>CAWCVD010000008.1:0-2867333 GCA_963798925.1 uncultured Acidobacteriaceae bacterium | reverse complement strand
TCTTGACGCTGATGGCAGGATAAGCCGAGTTGTCGACTTGCCCGACAAGGTCCTTTGCGATGACACGATTAAATCCAATCATCTCGTGGTCGACCGCGGTGACGCTCCACGTCACTTTCGGAACACCAGTGGGAATGCGGCCATAGACATACTTTTCGTACATATCGACGATCTCAGGACGACGCTTCTCCCACCACATCTGCGGAGTAGTGACCTTCTGGCCATCGTTCAGCGTGAGCGGGTCTGGAAGATTGGGATATGGATTCGCTTTCGACTCATCGTAGTTGGCGTGATTGGGAGCTTTTTCATTGCCGCTCGGACCCGGACGCAGCGACTGATCCCGAGTTGGTCCATCATGTTCTGGTGGTCCTGATCGGCAGTGAAAGTGACTGGCGGCGGAGGCGAAGCCGAATTCTGACTAAATGCCGCTTGCTGGCCGGCGATCACAAACCCGAGGCAAAGCAGACCGAGACGAGACCTGGAAGAAAACCGCACGTGTCCTCCTATTTGCTGAAACCTGCGACATTCCGAAATCAGATTATTTCAGGCCCATACTAAATCCAGAACCACAATTCGTGTTAGCCGTCGCCTTTGATATGGTGATCAACTCTGGCCACGCAGCCCGGAGTCGGCGCACTGTTATCCTGCATGTCTGTCGCGAAGGAGGTCGTAGTGAAGGTTGTGTTGCCATTCGCCGTGCTGTCTTTTGGGTTTGCTGCCTCGCTGTCGCTCATGAGCGGCCAAAGCATGCCGGCGATTCGGATACAGGGCGCAGCCCAACAGCTCATCGTCCATGGCAAACCCTTCCTCGTTCTGGGCGGCGAACTCGGCAATTCTTCTGCCGGGACTGCGGCACAGGCGGACGTCATCTTGCCGAAGCTGGCGCGAATGCATTTCAACACCGTGTTAATGCCAGTTGCCTGGAATGAGATCGAACCAGAGGAGGGGCGCTTCGATTTTTCCATCCCAGATCACTGGATCGACGCTGCGCGACAACAACAGCTCCACCTCGTTTTCCTTTGGTTCGGGAGCTGGAAAAATGCTTTTTCGGAATACGCTCCGGAATGGGTGCTCTCCGACACGAAGCGTTTTCCCCGCGCCGTTTCCGCCGAGGGCCTGCCACTCGAGATTCTGTCTCCTCTAGGCGAGGAAACAGTCCGCTCCGACAGTCGCGCCTTTGCGGCGCTGATGCGGCACCTGCGCGAGCGCGACGCAGACCAGCAGACGGTGCTGATGGTGCAGGTGGAGAATGAAGTGGGTTACCTGGGAGTCGGCGGTCGGGACCGTTCGGACGCCGCCAACCAAGTGTTTCAGGGGCAAGTGCCGAAGGAGTTGAGGGAGTATCTCAAGACGCACTCCCCGCAGATCTCGCCAGAGCTTGCTGCTCATTTCAACGCTACTGGTGGCACATGGAAGCAAACGTTCGGCGAGGCGGCAGATGAAGTCTTCATGGCCTGGGAATATGGGTTGTTTGTGAATCAGGTTGCGAAGGCTGGCAAAACCGGGTACTCGCTTCCAACATATATGAATGCGCAATTACCCGCGGAGTTCGAGCAGGCGGGGGAATATCCAAGTGGCGGACCGCATCCTTACTTTCAGGCGATCTATCGAGCGGCTGCGCCGTCGATTGACTTCTATTCGCCGGACATCTACTGGCCGAACTTCGGATACTGGGTGGACCGCTATAAGGTGGCTGGCAATCCGGTGTTCGTTCCAGAAGCACGCCTCGACGCAGCTCCCTGGAATGCCCTGTACACCTACGGCGAAGCGCGCGGATTCGGATTTTCTCCTTTCGATGTCGATTCGATCTCGGGCGATGGATCACGGCCTTCCAAGGGTGTGGGAATCGCAGACCTCTACGCCGAGTTGAGCAGTCTTAGCGAGCAAACTCTGCGGGCGCAGGAGACGGGAAAGATCCGCGGTCTAGTGCTGCACGAAAACAGCCCCAGACCCTCGCAAACTGTTTCGCTGGGAGGGTTCCTGTTTCGCGGGACGCTATCCCGCTCCTGGCCGGCGAAGCAACTGCTTGCTTCCGATGGTGGCATGATGGTTATCGAGAGTGGGCCAAACGAGTTCTTAGTTATCGGCAGTGGTCTGACGGTTACGTTCCTGCGTGATCCTGACGTCGATAAACAGATCGCCGGGATTGCAAGTATCGAGCAGGTGTCGGATGCAGATGGCAGATGGGTGACCGAGCGTCGGCTCAACGGCGACCAAAGCGATCAGGGCCGTGAGCTTTTGATGGACGCGCATGAATTTCGGATCTATAAGGTAAGGCTCTTCACCTACTCTGCACACTGATTGCTTCGACGGTTAAGAGGTAGCCCTCTCCGGTACAACCAACCCCGAAATCATTCTGCCCGCGATTAAATCTGTGCGGACGATTTATCAGAACCCAATCACCACAATCAGGCGGACACCGTTGCCATTGCCGTTGCGGTTGCAGGACTCGATATTGTGCGGTGCGGTCCCCGCTGAAATACGAGTGCGGCAGCACCACGGAGCGGCAATCTCGCCTTCATGGGTCGGCCGGATCAAAGGCGCACTCCCGGCCAGAGTGAGGTCAGTCGCCTCCTTCTCGATCACCGGCCCAAAACGATGCCATGCGGAGGTGAGATCGCCTGCAATCAAAATCGTGCTGGGAGAAACGCTGGCGATGATCATCCGCAATCCGCGACCAATCCACATGGCCTGCTTGGCCAGGGCCTGCGCGGCGGCTGAATCGCCTTCTTCGGCCAAATTGAGCAGTTCTTGAAAGGAAACCACCGGGGCCTTGGGACGTAGCTCGCGGTAATAACGCTAGGCAGCCCGGCTTGAACTGAAAACTTCCCAGCATCCATTCTTTCCACATCCGCAGCGGGGGCCATTGGGATCAAGGGGAATATGGCCGAACTCCCCTGCCATTCCGTTGTATCCGAGGACCAGCTGACCGTTGGTGAGAACACAGGTTCCCACGCCTTCGGCGACGGCAACAGCACCGCATCCCGAACCCCGTCCATGCGCCCGAAGGTCAGCTCCGCCCGCAGGCACGCTGTCGCATCATTTTCCATAGTTACGGGCAGTCCCATCTCGTCTCGACCATCTTCTTGATATCAAACTCTGGCCATTTGAGATTGGGAGCAAAGATCAGGCGCTGCGTTGCGGGGTTAACTCTTCCGGGCACACTCAACCCGATGCCCTCAATCGATTTTCTGCGGCGTGGTTCGTTGCATCCGCTGCATACAGTCGATGATCAGCCGCATGGAGTCTGCGGGATCCGAGGTGAGCGGTGCCAGCGAACGCGAAAGCAGTCGCCCATTTAGGTCTACTAAAGCGACGCTGGCCTGCTTTGGATGAATGTCGACCGCGATCGCCACCAGATCTCCGTTTAATCCCACCATCGTTGGTCTGCGTCCTCGCGGGAGCGAACCCATTGCGCCCTCGCGCACCCAATTCTCACCTATGAGCTGCTCCACGATTTGCGAGATTGTGCTTCTTCCAAGGCCCGATCGCCGCGCCAGGTCGGCGCGCGAAATGGGCTGGCTGGCCCGGATTAACTCGAGGACGATCCCCCGGTTGATGATCCGCGCTGTCTCGCTTGAGGCGAGTTGCATTTCAGCCAGATCGATGCGTTTTATGCCGTGCCTGTCGCGACCGCAATTTTCTACAACCTCCCTGCTAGGAAAACGTTGACCGCTCTGAACCATGATGACGACCGAGATACCTGCCGGAAATAACGAAGCATATCATCAGGTGCGGATTTCACGAACAGAGGAAACGTCAACCTTCATCAGTTTGTTTTTATAGGAAATTTGTTCTTATAGGAAATTTGTTTTTATCAAGGACGAATTATCAACGGATTTCTTTTCAGCCAGACGCCACTAACTTTAGCAGATGGAACGACTATCGATAAGTTCATCCCCGTATAGCAACAGAAAGGAAAGCATCGAGGTTCAAGCTGAAACCTGAGCCCATTAAACATGGACTTCCATTTTCGGCCTCGATTCAGGCGAAAAGTCGGCGGATTTCAAGCTGGAGTTTTTTTCCTCCCAAAGTTGGAGTTTTTTCTTGACAGTGCTTAACATTTCTGTATAGTTTCGGTCGCTAACAAAATCACGAGCCTTGGTGACTAAAAGGGCACATTAGTTCCCCACGGCGGCTCGTTTGTCAGCGGAAATCTTCGGAGGCAAAAAATGAACAGCATATCTTGGCGTCTTACTAACGAGGACCAGAACTAGACCTGCGACAACTCTGTGGAAAGAGGCCGGTGGATTCTTCCTCTCATCGCGGTCGCGTTGCTACTTCTGTCCGCGCCCCTGACGCACGCACAAACCACCGCCCAGTTGACCGGAATCGTGCAGGATGCCCTCGGGAGCTGTGATTCCGGAGCCCCGGTAACGCTGACCGATCAATCGACCGGTACCACGCGCGTCGTACAAACGAATCGCGCGGGATTGTATGCCTTTCCCTCGTTGGTGCCGGGCACCTACTCGGTGAAGGTCAGCGCAAAGATTTCCAATCCAAAGGAAATTACCGGAATCATGCTGCACGCCGGAGACACGATCGCAGTCCCGGCGATTACGCTGACAGTGGGCTCTGATCGGCGACAGTCACGGTCGAAGCCTCCAGCGAAATGATTCCGACGGAAGACGGAGCGCGCACTAATGTCCTGACTTCCAAAGACATCGAAAATCTTG
This sequence comes from uncultured Acidobacteriaceae bacterium, assembly GCA_963798925.1. Taxonomy (GTDB): domain Bacteria; phylum Acidobacteriota; class Terriglobia; order Terriglobales; family Acidobacteriaceae; genus Edaphobacter. Next base: position 2,862,657 of record CAWCVD010000008.1, on the reverse strand, counting down.
CTCTCGTGGGCCGCGACACGACAGAACTGCTGAAGGTGTTGCCTGGTGCGACGACGATGTCCTCGGGCCTCACCAATAATTCTCCGGCATACAGCGATCTCAACACGGGCGTACAGCAGAGTGCGGTCGGCAATGGCATCAACATCAATGGCGCAGTTATCGCGGCGGCACAGCGTTGCTCTCCGACGGAGCCAACGTCATCGACCCCGGCAATATGGCATCGTCGGTCTCGATTATAACCCGGAGATGACCGCGGAGGTCAGTGTGCAGGCGTCGAACTTCGGTGCGGACACGCCGTTTGGCCCGGTCGTTGTGAGCACGATCAGTAAATCGGGGGGTAATCAGTATCACGGCGAAGCCTACTTCATCGCCCGCAACAGCGTCCTGAACTCAAACGACTGGCAGCACAACCATGCGGGAGTCCCCCAGGGACCCCAGTCGTATTACTATCCTGGAGGTAACTTCGGCGGTCCGGTCCCGAAAACAAACAAGAATCTGTTCTTCTGGGGCGGCTACGAACGGTGGCTGCAAAACCAGGGCAATGCCAATGTGCTCTCGCCTATATTCCCTCGCCGGAGATGATGGCCGGTAACTTTACCACTGATAACGCAGATAACCGTGCCCTTTGCCCAAACGGGTTTTATGCCGCTCCAAATAGCACCTATCCGCAGGGCAGATGGTGCAACGATCTTTCCGGCACAAACTTCCCGGATGGCAGCAGCATTCCTAACGAGCCTCAGCCCAAACGGCATCCCGAACTCCGGCAACAGGATTCCTTCGCAATTTATCGATCCGGGCGCAGCGGCACTCGCCAAAATCTGGCCATGGCCAACGCCAACCCCGCAACTCTATCGGTCACGTCAACTACTATCAGCCCATCCCGAACATCAATAACGGCTGGATCTATCGCTTCCGAATTGACTATCAATTGGACCCAATACAAAGATTTACGGGTCCTACCAGCAGGCATGGGACGCCCAGCTCGCTCAGGGCAATGGCGCTCACCTCTACTGGACGCCGGGCAACGCCATCCCCTACCCGGGCGGCGGCGAGTCCGAAGCGTTCCGGGGCAAAGCCCTGGCCGGGCACTTCGTCCATAACTTCAACGCCTCAACCACCAACGACTTCATGGCAGCATGGACCTTCGGCGACTTCCCCTTTGTCCAACCGAACCCTTCGGCAGCCTACCGGAGCACGCTGGGCTACACCTACGGCAAGGTCTTTCAGACAGCCTCGCTCAATATCCCTGCCTACGGCGGCGCGAACTATGCCTTCCCGGATTTCTCACAGGCTTCTATCTTCGACAACCCTCCGGGCAAGTATGCAGTCCGTAAGGAAGCTCCCCAGTTCAGTGACACGCTGACCAAGGTCTGGGGTGCTCACACGGTGAAGATGGGCGCATACACGCAGAACACCGATAACTACCAGAGCACCTTCAGCACGTACCAGGATGGCAACCTCACAATTGCCTCAGGTTCGGATCCGAATCTCTTTACAGGCAACCAGCTTGGCTCGGGTAATCGCGTCGCCAACTTCACGATGGGCATACTGTCGGGCTACAGTGAAAACAACTCGTCGCCCATTGCCGATACTGCTTACCAGGCAACCGCGTTTTTTGTATCCGATACATGGAAAGCGACCAGACGCCTGACCCTGTCGCTTGGCGCACGTGTGGAGCACATCGGTCACTGGTATGACCGTCAACACATCGGTATGGCAGTCTTTTACCCTCAGCGCGTATTGCCTGACTTCAACAGCGGCAAGTACGCCCCGGGGTATTACTGGCATGCCATCGATGCGGGCGTTCCTCTTAGCGGTCAGCCGAACCGTTTTGCCTATTTCGATCCACGGTTGGGCGTCTCCTACGACGTGTTCGGAACCGGTAACACCGTGGTTCGCGGCGGATGGGGCGCCTATCGCTTCGTCACCCAGGTCAATGACGTCTCCCCACCGCTCGTAACCGCGCAGCACGTTCTGAGTTACAACTCGCCGGGCGGAAAGACAATGATGCTTTCGCAACTCGGCAATTTGGCCTATTCACCTTGCAAGTCTCCTGCTTTGACTCCGGCTCAGTGCGTGAGCGGAGGTCAGGCGGGCTTCGATCCCGGCGATTACGGCCAGCCACTCACCTTCGCCTAGAACTTTACGATCGACCAGAGGATCAAGTGGAACACGGTACTCGATGTTGCCTACGTCGGAAGCAGCACCAGCCAGCTCTCTGATGATAGCGAAGGCATCGAAGGCAGCAACTTCGCCGCACTTGCCGATCAGAATAAAACCCCGATCGGGTCCTTCTTCAAACCCGATCCGGTCACGGGCGTGCTCTCCACCAACCCGGAAAACCTGGGAAACAATCCTAACGGAACGGGTCCACTCCAACCGGAAACGTAGCGGCGGACTATCACCCCTACGGCTACGCATACGGTACCGCTGCCGCCGCTATGATTCAAAGCTCCGCTTACACCAACTACAACGCACTGCAGGTTGCCTGGATCAAGACCACCGGCAAACTCGGCTTCAACCTTAACGCTACCTGGTCGAAGACACTGGGAACTGCCTTGCAGACGAATCCGTTCGATGTCAGGTTGAACTATGGCCCGACCTCGACCGACAGGCCGTTCGTCTTCAACGCCAGTTACTACTACAACACCGGAAACTCAGTACCTCCCAGGCGTTTGTTAACCAGGCGCTGGGAGGATGGACAATCTCGGGAATCTCAACATGGCAGGCTGGCGGATACATTCCCGCAGCGCTTGGGAATGGCGTGCCAAACTTCAGTCTTGGTCTGGCGTACACAGGTCTGCCTGCAAATGCGAAGGCCCAGGGCATCGGCAACGGTATCGGTAGTGCTACTTACTTCGGCACCGATGCTGCCCTCCCGATTCTGCCTGTGCTGACCTGCAACCCAACCTCCGGTCTCGGCCACTACCAGCGCCTCAACGGGAACTGTTTCAACGCGCCCGCAGTTGGGACGCAGGGCGGTCAAAACTATCCCTACATGAGCGCCGGGGCCTATTTCGATAACGATCTGGCGATCTATCGTTCCTTCCGTATCCATGAGAACCAGCAAATCCAGTTCCGGGCCAGCGCCTTTAACTGGCTGAATCACCCAATACCGGGTTTCAGTGGAGCGGGAGGCGGTAGTCCTCTCGGGATAGCTTATAACGTTGACTACAACTCTAAAAACATCACGAAAAACTACAACACCAACACCTTCGGCATTCAGGACAGCAAGACGGGTGCTCCCTTCCAGCGCATCATTACACTCAGTGTGAAGTATTTCTTCTAGTACTCCTCCATTAAAACGGAAGGTGGACGAATCGTTCACCTTCCGTTTTCTTTTTGAAAGGCCTGTCAAGAAGTCCGGGACCTAAAAACCCAGCAGAGTTCTCAGCTTGACAAAAACCTCTTCGATGAAAGCGGTCTCTTTTCACCCTTCAGCTCATCCGCCAACCACAAGTCCAAGCCTAAAATCTCTCTTTCGAAGACTTTGCGCGATTTTGACGGGGATGGGGGGGATGCGCCATACCAGTCAAAAGCGTAACCTAGTGTTCGGTGCCCTCAACGGCTATCTCGTCGCTTCCTGGCTTCATCATGTCCATTCGATCCGAACCCCGTGCCACATTCCTTGCGTTCACATTGATTTCCGCTCTGGCCCTTCCCGCACAGACTGGAAATAATGGAGCCGTCGGCAACGGGTCATTGCGGCAACACTACAACGATGCCCAGAAGTTGCAACAGACGGGCAAACTAGGCGAGGCAGCAGAGCAATATCGCGCGTTTCTCGCAGAGGCACTTGGCGAACTGGCGATTGGGTACGGCGTGGTGCGGGACTATGAACAGGCGTCTCCATTATTCGATGAAGCCCTGGCCCTGGAACCCGACTCCCCTTCCCTGCTTCTCGATTACGCACGAACGGCATTGACGCTGGGCGATCTTTCCCATGCAAAGACGCTGGCGACGGAGTACATACGGAAGTTCCCGGGCGATCGTGAGAAGCTCGCTCAGGCTCATCAGGTGCTTGGACGCACGCTTCTGAAACAGAATCGGGACCAGGAAGCAAGGAAAGAGCTGGAAGCAGCCGTATCGTTGGATCCAACTTTCCCCAATGGTTATGACTTGGCCGTGGCCTGTCTCGATCTGAACGACGAGAAGTGCGCCGTGCAGATTTTCAACGAGATGGAGAAATCGTTTGGGGATACTGCCGAGATCCACATGGCCTTCGGCCGCGCATATGGCGACTCGGATTTCCAGCCCCGGGCCATAACCGAATTCAGGAGAGCGATTCAGGAAAACCCGCGCTTGCCGGGCGCGCACTATTTGCTGGCTGCAGTCCTGCTGGCGACGGGCGACGACCAAAACCATGTGGAAGGCGCGGAAACGGAGTTGAAGAAGGAATTGGTCATCTCTCCGAATGATTCCATGACCTATGCGGCGCTCGGTAAGATCGCGGCAAATCGCCATGACTACTCTGAGGCAGAGACGTATCTGAAAAAAGCGATCCTACTCGGGTCCCAGAGCCCTGACGCCTATCTGTATCTGGGACAGATGTATTTCGCTATGAACCGTTACGCTGAGGCAGAGACTGCTCTTCGCCAATGTATTCAACTCACGACGGATGTTTCGCAGAATCGATATCAGGTTCAGAAGGCACATTTTCTTCTGGGCAGAATCCTAATGCAAAAAGGTCAGCAGGATGCGGCGCATGCGGAGATGACTATCTCACGTGAACTGGCCAACAAGACGCTGGAGCAGGACAAAAGCAAGCTGACTGGACTGACGGATACATCGGAATCTGGTGATGTTCAAGCACCTTCGGCAGGATCTGAAACGACGCCTTCCGTCATTGCTGCTAAAGCGGATCCACTGACGCTGCGGATGGTCGAATCAATGAAGGAGCAGATCATGCTCCCGGTGGCCGACAGCTATAACAATCTCGGTGCCATCGCAGCAACGAACAACGACTATTTGGACGCCGTCAAGTATTTCGAGCGTTCTGCCATGTGGAATCCCTCGCTCGAGGGTCTGGACTATAACTGGGGACGGGCAGCGTTTGCTGGATCGCAATTTGCCGATGCTATTATGCCCCTATCCCGCTATGTGAGATCGCATCCAGATGATATTGGCGCCCGCTCCGTTCTCGCCATCAGCCAGTTCATGACCGGGAACTATCACGGTTCCATTGAGGCGCTGGAGCCCGCGATCGGAAAGGTTGACCTTGCTCCACAAGCTGAATACGTCTACGCAGAGTCGATGGTGAGGACCGGGCAAATCGCCGCTGGCGTAGAGCGCCTGAAAGCGCTGGAGAAGGCGCATCCGGAAATTCCCGATGTGCATCGCGCCCTCGGAGAAGCGTTGGGTCAGCAGGGAGAGAAGCAACGGGCCGTTGAAGAACTTCACACCGCTGTCCAGCTCAGTCCACAAGATGCTGACTCGCATTACGATCTCGGCAAGATGGAGCTCGAAAGCGGGAATACTGCGGCAGCGATTCCGGAACTCGAGGCAGCGGTACGGCTGTTGCCGAAGAGCGAGAAATTCCATGAGGAGCTTGCAGATGCATACACGGCAGCGCATCGGCCGGCAGACGCACAGAAAGAGATGGAAACCTGCAGCCTCCTCAAGGCGCGTGTACAGAGCACCACTTCATCTCACCAGGCCACCGTTCCCGAGCAATAAGTCTAAGCAATAAAGGCTCACGCGAAAGGCGCGAGGCTCGCCGTTTACTTCATCGATTGATCTGCGGAAAGAACAAATAGCTGAGGATCGCCACGCGATAAAGTTCGAGTGGCTCACGGCCGAAGCTCCACCTCAGGCGACGGATGGCCTTTTTTCCCTCGGTCAGTTCGATCAGACGATCGACCGAAGGGCAGCCTTGTGCGGTCACCTCTTCAAATTGTCCGTTACGCAGATTGCGACAGAGGTACTTGTGTTGAGCGTAGGGTGCGTCCACATCGGTTCCATCAACCTCGGGGTAGACATGTCCATTGGACATGAGGATGTCCAGCCAGCCGTCGTTGTCCATATCGAAGAAACGAACACCCAACCGGGGGAACGAGTATTGACGCCGAACCCAGAGAGATAGGTGTGATCGTGGAAGTTCCCACAGCCAAGATTGACGTAGGCGAATCGGTGTTGCCTGCAAAGTTCGTCTTTACGATATCGAAACGGCCGTCGCGATTGAAATCGTCAGTGGATGCGCCCGCCACCCTGCCGCGATGGCGGCCTCGATGGCAGCATCTTGAACGTCCCGTCTTTTTGATTCCGATAGACAGTGGCCGAGGTGGAATACAGGACCAGCGAGCGTGCCCGGAGGAATTGCATCTGAGCGTGATCGTGGATGGGGACGAATCGCTAGTGCGTTGCAGGGGAAGCCTGCGCAAAGTGAACGTACTCACGACCAACGTAGAGCCGATATCCAGCGCCGTCCGGCGCCGGTAAGACCTGCAGAGGCGTCGGGTGGCGGAGGTCCGCGTCCCTGGCAGACCGGACGGAGAAAAGGTCGTGGCCGCCGATGTCCATGACCACGAAGGTATCGCCAGCGATAAAACCGCAGCCATACGCCCCCGCCTGAAGCCGACGTCCCCCGATATCGATGGCCGTCTCGGTGATCAGGTAAGCCTGATATCTCTCCTGCACAGAGCTTGAGTAGCCGGCGGTGTCCACCAGCGTAACGAGGAAAAGAGAATCTTTCGTGAATTGAACGCCGCCCGAGTTCCTGGCCTGGATTGGCGCAGTTTGGCCTTGAAAGAAAACCGTGCTGGGAAGAGACTTCGCTGCTTCTGGAGCAGTCAATACCTTTACTTCAGCCATGGCGGACGCACCGGTCTTGTCCAAGGGCGCCGTTTGCGGTGCTGCGTACAAGGCGGATACGACAATGGCGAGAAGCACTATGGAACGTAGTGACCGACGAATCATGAAGACCCCTTAGATCGCATCGTACTTTGCCTACAGGGAACATCGCAACATTTAGAGTGGTGACAAGGGATGGATTGTCGATCACCTTTGGTTGCCTCCGATTGAAGTCGCGGTGCCACATGCCTTGCCGTTGCCAGAGGCGCGCACTGCGCAGATGAAGGTGCTAGCGGAGACCGTGACGTCCCAATCATTGAAACTCGAGTTGGTGGCCGACGCGGGATCGATCGTCGAGCTTAAGCTTCGTCGCAATACCCCTAGACTCAAAGTTCGCTTGGAGGGTGCGAGCGTTGCGTCTGAACGAACTGCTCCCAATTTGGATTCGTTGATCGTGGAATTCCCGTCGGGTATCGGGTACCAGCAGCGGACAGTTATTGTGGCGTGGTAGTGCTCTTCGCTTCAGGGTGGCTTATTCTTTGCTGGGGGGCGTCGTGGCCTTGTGCACGTTGGTGAGCAGGTCGTTCATCTGGAGATAGACACCGTTGGTCCAGCCAAAACCGACGACATTGCTTTTGTAACCTGTGGCGACTTCTATGTTCGAGGAGCCGCTGACTACGTTGTACTTTTCGCGGATGGTGCCATCATGCTCGAAGTTCTGGCGGATCGTCTGCGAGAATTCAGCCGCCAATCGGGCTGCGTCACCGGTAAAGCCATATTGGTCAAGGCCCTTTATTGCAAGCCAATTCGTCGGAGCCCAGCCGAATGGGAGATCCCACTGAGTGCCGGAGTCGTAATCGCTCATGGCGAGCCCGCCAGCGTGTTCGAAGAGCGAAACGTGGTGGTCGAGTGCCGATGCTTGCTGTGGACTGACGAGATTTGCCCAAAGCGGATAAAAGGTCGTGATGTAGTTGTAGGTCGACTGTTGGTGCGTGGTGTAGTTGTAGTCGTAGAACATATGGGCGGCGGGGTTCCAAAGGTATTTATTAATTGCGTTACGTCTCGCGGCGGCGCGGTGGTTCCACTGAGCAGTTTCTGCTGTGCGGCCGAGTAGGGTGGCGAAGTGTGCCATGTCCCGCTCGTATTTATAGAGAAGGCTGTTGAGACATACGGGCGCGTAATGGTTCGTCGATCCGCTGAAGGGACCGAAGCGGAAGCTGGGGTCGAAGCCGGACTCGCGCATGGCTCGATCACCGCGGTAGAAGTCACTGCTGAGACGATGTCCCCCGACATGGGCGTTGGCGCAGACTTTTGATGTTGCGATGTCGCAACTGGTCTTTACAAGAAGGGCGGCCTCGGCCGGAGTTGGGTTGTCAGGTGCATCGACGAGGTAGTCTGTGTGGATTTCGGGGTGGGAGAGCAGCCAGCGGATGACATCGGGATAGTAGTTGCTGTCGTCGGCCATTTCGGGGACCGGGCCTGCCCCAATGTCGTCATAGCGGGCGAGGCCCGTATCTCCGGCAAGATGCGGCGGCGCGGACCAGAGATCGTAATCGCGCTGTGCATACTTGTATGCCTCTGCCAGCCAGGCCTTTGAAAGCGATTTGCCCGTTTGGTGTTCGTAGACTTCGCGGATCATTGAAGTAAGAAATGGAGGTTGTGAACGTGTGAAGTAATAGGTGCGGTTTGCGTTGAGGATTGCCCCGTAGTTCTCGATCTCGAAGAAGAAGTTTTCGATCATGTCGCGGGCAAGGTCTGTGCGCTTGTCTTCTACCAAGCCGAGAATAATGAAGTAGCTGTCCCAGCCGTACATCTCGTTGAAGCGGCCTCCTGGTACAACGTAGGGGTTGGGAAGATAGAGGAGACCTTCGTGTGGGATTTCAGCTACCCGAACGTCCCCCATGTGGATAATCTTGCGAGGCAGGTTACGTACTTCAATTTTGCACTGCTTCTGAACTGCCGCAACAGCGGAGGGGACAGCCATGTCTGCGGGCAGGTAAAGAACGGGCGTTGTGGTGACCTTTGGATCGACAAGTGATTTGCAGTCGGTCATCGAACGAGAAAGGCTATTCCAGCCGCTGTCAATGTACCTAAGTATCTTTGCATTGTCAGTTGTGTCAGGTCCGGACGGTTGAGGGTGTACTGCGCCCGCAAAGAGAAGGACGACAACGGCCAGGTTTGCATGTGTGCGTGAGGTGCACTTCATTGAGTACCCCCGGGCGAATTTTAGCGGTCGGTATTACGTCAGGATTTTACCGAAGGGAAAAGATCCAGCGCTATTGTTTGACCAGCACTTCTCAAATAATTCCCAGTTTGCGCTGTAGCCGTTCTAGCGAAATGCTTTTCGTGTCCGAGTAGATAAACAAGACCACAAAAAAATTGCAGTCATCATGGATGCGAAGAAAGCGATGCGAAGAAAGCGAAAGGAATGCCGCCAGAGGACCTTCCAAGGATAGGAAAGATTGGCGAGATAAGAGCGTTGATAATCCAATGATAGGAAGACCGCTATGGTGTGAAAGAGTTGCCCATTTGCGCAAAAAGCGGAACGCCTCTTAACTCTCGAATTTACGCTAAGACATAGGGGGAGAGAGACAAGTCCTCGGCCTGAAGATCGACTTGCCCGTGTAACTACGCATATTCAATGATTTAGATGGTGGGCACAGCAGGATTCGAACCTACGACTTCCACCGTGTGAAGGTGGCACTCTACCGCTGAGTTATGCGCCCGTTGGGGACGGCCGTCGGAGGGCCCCAAAAAGCTCCAGTTGCAGGCTAAGGATAGCATCTCCATCAGTTGCCATCAAACATACAACACCGTAGACGGAAGCTGAAGATCCTCTTGGTTCAGTGGTTTGTTGGCGTTACAATCGGGCGAGCAGGATGTCCGCACTCCCTCCAAATTCCGGCCGTCCTGGTATGGAATCCTCTCCTAAAGACCCACTTTTCCCTGGCGGAAACGGGATTCCATTGGAAATCGATGGAAAAACGCAACCCGAAGGCGAAGATGGGGTTATGGAGGATATGGCGACGCTGGCGATCAACCCGCTGCTCCTCCAAAACCTGCAAGCGGCCGAGAATCATCTGGCGGCCGGACAGTTCGGGCAGATGGACGATGCCGCTATCATGCTGGAGTTGCGCTCTGGCAACATGGCGGGCTTCGACTTTCTGATTCAGAAATACCGTAAACCCATTATTCACTTCATGTACCGAATGGTGCATAACCAGGCGGTTGCTGAAGAGCTGGCTCAGGAGGTTTTTCTCCGTGTGTACCGGTCGCGAGAAACCTACCGTGCTGAAGCACGGTTCAGCACATGGCTTTACCGGATCGCGACAAATCTAGGCGTGAACTACGCTCGGGATAACAGGCTCGAGCGCACAGCTTCTACCATCTATCTGGACGAGGCCGACTCCGAGACTGGCACCACGCCGGACGTAGCCGATGCGACTCCAGACGCGGAATCGAATCTGCTTAGGCAAGAAAGACTGAATGCGATTCGTGAGCACGTGATGGCGCTCCCGGAGCGGCAACGCATGGCAGTATTGATGCACAAGTACGAGGGGATGGACTACAAACAGATCGGCGAGGTGCTGAAACTGAGCGAGTCTGCCACAAAATCTCTGCTGTTTCGCGCTTATCAGACACTGCGCGAGAAGTTGAAGGCTTTTATTTAGATCGATCGGGTACACGCGCAGGTTTTTTGCGAGGCGCGTTGAAGCAATGAAGCTGGAAAGGGTCACGATGAACTGCAAAGACTGCCAATCCGTTTTCCTTGATCTGCTGTTGGATCCTGGCGCGCCTGCAAATTCCGCCGCGAGGAGCCACATCGAATCCTGTGCCGTGTGCAAGAAAGATTTTCAGTCGCTTAAGGCGACGTTCGCTCTGCTCGATATTTGGAAGGCGCCCGACCCTTCCCCTTATTTTGACCAGAAGCTTGCGGTGCGCGTGCGTGAACAGCAGGCGTTGGCGCCGGCCGGATGGTTTGAAAGGATGAGGTCTCGCCTTCTGTTCAATACCGGGCGGCAGTTCCGGCCCGCACTGGCCGGCGCTCTGGCGCTGGTTCTGGTCGTTGGGGGTGGAACATTTGCCGGCGTATCGGGTATGCATCGCCCTGCATCGCAGATCTCAGCCGCAGTACAGGACCTGCAGATCATCGATAAGAACGATCAGGCATTGCAAACAATGGACCAGCTCCTGCAGGATAGTGGCTCGGCTGATGACACATCCGGGTCTCCAATCAGCTGAATTCCATTGAAATGTGGAATATCGCCACACTAATATTCCGAAGGGGAACTGGACAAGTAGCTTGCCGTACAACATCAGATTGACTGCAGGACGAATGGGTTTTCGCCGTCCAGACAACATGACATCTTCACTTCATTCGCGGCGCGCCCTACGAGCAGCTCTCGCTGCCCTGCTCCTGTCTGGAGCAACGGCGATGCTTGCGGCCCAGCCTGCGTCCATGCGCAGGGCGGGACAGGCGGGGCGACCTGCGCTGAATGCACCGCATTCGGCGCCCGGCGTAAAGCAGAGCGGTGCGAAGGCGAATCAGGAACACCTGGCGCAATGGATGGACCGTCATAGCAATCTTCCCTTGGCAGAACAGCAGAAGGCGCTCGAGAACGAGCCTGGATTCCGCGACCTCCCGCCGCAGACACAGCAGGCCATGCGGAATCGTCTTACGCAGCTCAATAACATGACGCCTGAACAGCGCCGCCGCATACTCGAGCACACCGAGGAGATGGAGCACCTCACTCCACCGCAGCGTCAACAACTTCGTGGCGCGCTCGAGCAATACCGCGGTCTGCCGGAGGATCGCCGCCGGCTGGTGGCGCGCGCATTCCGTGACCTCCGCGAGATGCCCCCACAGCAGCGTCAGGCTCTCATGAGCTCAGACCGTTTTCGCACCCAGTTCTCGGATCAGGAACGTAACACCCTCTCCGGGCTGCTCGCAGTTGAACCCTACCTGCCTGTGCAACGTCCGAATGATGGCCCTTCTTTCGGCAAATAGAACCTTTTTCGCGTCTTAGGAGAGGTAGCCGCCCGAAGGCGGCTATTTTTGTTGCGGGGAGGGGGTAGGGCTAGGAGAGAAGAACACCGTTTGCTTTTTGGCCCAGCTTCAAGAGATCTCTCCAGACGAATACGATCGAGCCTGTCAGAGGTGAGGCGAAGTGATCGTATTTATTTTGGTCAGCCCAGCTAATCTCCTGAACGGTCTTCTTCCCCCTTAGTGGTTGTAGTGTGCACGGAAGCGTCTGAACTGCCTATACAACTTTGGAATGACCGTCCAAGGGCACAACAATCTAGCCCGAGTTGGCTTGACCTCGCACGGTCGCCCAGCCTACTCTGAATTCATGCCGAAGCAACTCACTCTGTGTCGCTGTCGCCGCTCCCCGCTGGCCCGCACAAAGGCGCATTCAATCCGCTAATCAGCGGTGGTCTTCCACGATCTTACAAACAAGAATCGAGCCAATCTATGAAGCTCTTCGCCGGCATTCTTCTGCTCGCCACATCAGCCCTTTCGCAAGCGCCCAGGCAAGGCGCTATCACGGGTGTTTGGGAGGGGAGCGCAACCGTCCACGGCCAGCAGGTTCCTGTTCGCCTTGCGGTCACCGGCAGCGGAGACGCTCTTCATGCGGCTTTGCTCAACGGGCCCGAGACGAGCGCTGCGTCCAGTGCGGTTTTCGCTGGCGATCACCTACTGGTGACCTTTAATTACTTTGCCAGAACACTCGACGCCACCTTGGCCGACGGCAATCTGACGGGTAGTTTTGGGACAGCAACGACTCGGTATCCCATCCACTTGAGTCAACATCCGGCTGATTCTAAAAGCGAAGGGACGCATGCCCAGGATATTCAGGGAGATTGGGAGATCGCGGTGAAGTCGGCGAAGGGCGAGTCTGCGTGGCTGCTTCGGGTGGAGTCTTTGCCGCACTCGCCGGAGTTGAAGGCCGTGATTCAGCGGGTCGACGGGGACACGGGTTCGCTCTATGGTCGGTGGACTGGAAGTAGCTATCAAATCAGTCATTTCGCGGCGGCTGGGCCGGCGCTCTACTCGCTGGCGCCGCAGGCGGATGGGACGCTGCTGGTGTCGAATCTGCTGCGCTCGGATCAGCAGAGCCTGGTGGCTCGGCGGCCGACGCAGGCTCGCGCTGCGGCGCTTGTGGGGCCGACTGATCCTACGCAGCAGACCACGATGAAAGATCCTGCGGCGCGGTTTGCCTTTAGTTTTCCTGATCTTAGCGGAAAGGTGGTCTCGAATACCGACCCGCAGTTTGATGGGAAGGTTGTGATTGTGGCAATTGGCGGGTCGTGGTGCCCTAACTGCCATGATGAGGCTCCGTTTCTGGAGAGTCTTTACAAGCAGTTTCATGGGCGTGGGCTGGAGATTGTTGATCTGTCGTTTGAGGAGGCGGATCAGTTGAAGGATCCGGAGAGGTTGAAGGCCTTTATCTCACGGTATGGCTTGACTTACACGGTCTTGCTGGCGGGGGAGACGGAACAGTTGAATGAGAAGATTCCGCAGGCTGTGAATTTGAACTGCTGGCCTACCTCTTTCTTTGTCGGGAGGGATGGGCGCGTGAAGGAGATTCATGCGGGTTTTGCTGGGCCGGCGAATCCTCCGGCGAATCAGGCGCTTACGCGTGAGGTGACGGAGTTGGTGGAGCGGTTGCTCGCGGAGCCGGTGCCTTCGCAGGAGGCTTTGCGGTAGTTTTTTTGCCGAAAAAATTTGGCGTGGCGAGGGGAGAGTCTTTGGCGCTTTTGCTGGGGTTCTTAGAGGGGGTTTGGGAAAAGTGGGTGTTTGGATGTGGTTTTTGGGTGGATAAAGCGTGGTGGTTCGTGCAAAAACGTGGTTCTTAGATGGTGGTTCTGCAAGGGTCTAAAATTTTCCTCTTTTTGGAGATTTATTTTGGGGGTAGCTGGAATGGCAAAAAGCGAAGACAAGAACAACGGCAAAAGCAAAAGCTAAATACAGGGATTCTTCGCTTCGCTCAGAATGACGACGTCGAAGAGGTGACAACGTTGGGGGATGAGGACGTCGACGGAGGACGAACCTCGGAGGATGACGACCTTGAAGGGTGAGGACCTCGGAGATGGCGACGTCGGAGGTGGCGACGTTGGAGGATGACGACGCGGGGATGGGCTTGCCTCACTCTTCGCGCTTGCCTCACTCTTCGGGCTTGCCTTCACTCTTCTCGCATTAGGTTGGATGGATCTACGGCGAGGGCTCGGCGGGCTGGGATGGCGGATGCTGCAATGCCTAGCAGTGCCATCGTCAGGACCGCGCCGCCGACGACTATTGGATCCCGGGGATTCGCCTGATAGACGATTTGCCCCAGGAGGCGGTTTGCGAAGATTCCTGCCAGCAGACCTGTTAGTGATCCCACGCCTAGCAGCATGATTGGCCGCCCTACCGCGGCGGTCATCACTTGGGTCCTGCGTGCGCCCAAGGCCACGCGGATGCCGAGCTCCTTCATTCGTCGGCTTACGCTGTAGGCTGCCATGCCGAAGATGCCTGTGACTGCCAGCATGGCCGCCAGCAGGCCCATGACGCCGAGGGCCACTGTCGCGGCCTTTGCCGGGAATAACTCACCTGCGAGGCTATCGGACCAGCTTTCGACGGTGACTGGCACATTTGGCGCGATGCCGCTCAGGGCGCGTTGGAGCGCTGCGGCCATCTCGCTTGGCGTGCGGTGTGACCGCACCACGAAGACCTGTTCGTTGTCTTCGCTTTGCGAACTTGGCAGATACACGACAGGTTGTGGCGACTCCTGGAGGTCGTGGTACTTGCCGTCCTCTGCCACGCCCACGACTTCCGTCAGGTGGCCCCGCAGGATGAACCGCTGTCCGATCGCCGGCGTTTGGCCCCACATCTGGCGCGCGAAGGTTTCGTTCACGATCGCGACATACGGCGTCGCGGTGGTGTCCTGCCAGGCGACATCGCGTCCGGTGAGCAGGCGAGTACCGGCTGCCGCGAGGTACCCGGGCGACATGGGAAAGACGTATGGCGCCAGCACTGAGTTGTTCAGCTTGAACTCTGTCGTTCCGGGGCGGAAGATCGGAATCCCATGCAGGCCGCCGGTCATGGGTGTGCGGTTCACCATACCCACGGCGGTTACGCCGGCGATGCTCCGCGCCGCCTCGATGACCGCTTTCTGTTTCTCGAGTGTCACGTCGTCTGACTGTCCGAGCTGGCTCAGATCAACATTGGCCACCATCGCGCCCTGCGGCTGGAAGCCCAGAGGAGTATGCAGCGCGCGCATCATGCTGCGTACCGCTACCAGCGAGGCTGTTACCAGCAGCGTGCAGATGGCGATCTGCAGACCGAGCAACAGGTCCCGCATGGCGAACCGGCGCAGGTGGATGGAACCCGTCGATCCACCTTTCATCATCTGCATCGGGCTGCTTCGCCACACCAGCCGCGCCGGAGCCATCCCAAACAGGAATGCGCTTCCCAGAGTTAATACGAGGCCTGCCAGGTACACACGGGCGTCCACGCCAGCGGCCAGATGCGCTTCTGCCATAGGAGGCCAGCGGTTCATTATCCGTAGCAGCAGGCCCGCGACCGCCAGCCCCGTTGCTCCGCCCATCAGGGACACGATCACGGCCTCGGTGAGCAGTTGCCTCACGAGCCTGCGGCGACTCGACCCAAGGGCGACGCGGAGGGCCAGTTCGCGGCTTCGATCTGCCGCGCGTGCCGCAAACAGAGTTGCGAGGTTCGCGCATGCTGCTGCGAGCACGAGCAGCGCCAGCGCGGTCACGCTCCAAAGAAATCCGCGAATGACGTCGCCCTCGTCTCCGATGAGCCCAGGATGGATGAGGCGCAGCGGCTGTCCGTCGTCTGTCTCCGGATACTCCTTCGCCAGCTGAGCCGCAATAGCATTCAGATCTTCGGTCGCCTGCTGCGGCGTCACGCCGGGTTTGAGCCGGCCAATGACCGTCACCGTTATGGATGTCCGGCTGTGGAGGTAGTCGCCGCCCTGCACCTGTTGCTCGTTCATCATGGGTATCCAGTAGTCCGGCCATACGAACCGCTCGGTGCCGTGGAACTGCGGTATCGTCACGCCTACGACCGTAAACGGATGCTTGTTGAGCTCGACGGTCGTGCCGACTATGGCGGGATCGGCTTGAAACGCGCTTCGCCACAGAGCGTCGCTCAACACGATATACGGGGCTGAATTGGGGCCATGCTCGTCTGCCGCGTGGAAGAACCGTCCTGCCTGAGGCTGGACGCCCAGCAGATCGAAGTAATTTCCTGTGACTTCATCGCCGTGAACCCCTATCACCGCGTTTCGCCAGCTCAGATGCGCATTGGAATATGCGTAGATTCCGGCCATTCCGGTGAAGGTGGCGTTGCGTTGCCTGAAGTCCTCAAAGGCGGGATACGAGGTCGTGAGCAGACGTCCCATCATCCACTGCTTGTGGCGAAGCTGATACAAGCTCTGTGGGTCGCTCACATCGAGTGGGTGCAGCAGGACGGCATTCAGCACGGCGAAGACGACGATGTTTGCTCCAATACCAAGCATCAGCGTGACCAAAGCTACGACTGTGAACGCAGGGGATTTGCGAAGGACGCGGAGTGCATAACGAATGTCCAGCAGCAGATTCTCTGCAAATGGCAGGCTCTTTTCGGCCTGGTAGACTTCGCGAATCGCTTCTAGCTGCTCCGAACTTCAGGCGGGCCTGGCGACGGGCTTCTTTGCGAGTCATGCCGGCACGGATGTTCTCTTCAGTCTGCGCGGAGATATGCGATTCGATCTCTTCGCGGAGACGTTCTTCGCTATGATTTTTCGTCGTGAAGTTGAGAAGGCGTGTGAAGAAGCGGTTCAGGATTCTCATGCCAGGTCCTCCGCTTTCACTTCAAAGAAGCGCGCGATGATGGCCGCTGTCTGCTCCCAATCGCGTTTTTCGGCTTGCAGTAATTTGTTTCCAGCACGCGTCAGACGATAGAAGCGCGCTCGGCGGTTGTTCTCCGACGGGCCCCACTCGGATGCGATGGCGCCCTCCTGCTCCAGCCTTAGGAGGACGGGATAAAGCGTGCCCTGATTGACGGAGAGCAGGTCCCCGCTGATCTGCTCGATGCGCCGGGCGATGCCATAGCCGTGCATGGGTCCCAAGACGTCGAGGGTCTTCAGGAGCATCATGGCGAGCGTTCCCTGCGGGACGTCTTTTTTTGGTTTCATGTGACTTGGTCCTGTTGGGCGGTCATTTGGCTTGCCAACAGGAGGATGCCATAGTCTCTATTGGGAAAGCAACAGGTGGTAAAAGCAAAGACAAAAACAAAATGCGGGGATTTCCCCTTCGCTTCGCTCAGGTAAATGACGACATGTTAGGGGCGATCGGCAGGATCAGAATGACGACGGGTTAGAGGCTTGGCAGGAACAGAATGACGGCGGGTTAGGTGCTATCGGCTGAGTCAGAATGACATGGTTTTGAGGATTGGTGGTTGTATCAGTCGTGTCTTAGCGCGGTCATTGGGTCGAGCTTCATGGCTCGGACGGCGGGGAGGTAGCCGGCGATTGTGCCGGCGATGAGGAGGATTAGGGAGGCGGAGATAAGGGTGATGGGATCAGCCGTGGAGAGGCCGAAGATCATGTGGGTGACGAGGCGAGTGGCGGCGAGGGTGCATGGAACGCCGACCAGAATGCCGGTGAGGGTGAGGAGGACGGCTTCGCGCAGGATGAGCTGAAGGATGCCGGTGCGTTGCGAACCCATCGCCATGCGGATTCCGATCTCGCGGGTGCGGAGGGTGACGGCGTAGGACATGAGGCCGAAAAGTCCGAAGCCAGCGACGATGAGTGCGATGGAGGCGAAGAGGGTGGAGAGGGTGGCGGAGATCTGCTCGTAGACGAAGGAGCGCTCGTTTCTCTCTTCGAAGGTGGTGGCGCTGGTGGAGAACTCGTGGCCGAAGGAACGGATCTCTTCGTCGATGGTCTTTTCGATGCCGGCGGAGGTGGCGCCGCGGAGCAGGAGGTTTCCGTCCTCGGCGTAGCCGCGAACCTGAACGGCGGAGACGTAAAGGAGGGGGGCGTTGCCGTCGCGAACGTCGAGGAGTCGCGCGTTTTGTGCCACGCCTACGATCTCGAGGTTCTGAAAGTCGGGCTGGACGCCGAAGCGTAGGTGTTTGCCGATGGGGTCGGTGTTGGGGAAGAGCTGTTTTGCGGTGAGGGCGTCGATGATGGCGGCGGGAGGATGTTGTTTGTCGTCCGTCCAGGTGAAGTCGCGGCCGGAGAGCAGAGGGATGGCGAGGGTTTTGAAGAAGCCGGGCGAGACGGCGGTGAGATTTGCGGTAGCGCCGGTGGTGGGGTTTGTGTCGGTGATATCGGCGACGGTCTCTTTCCAGCCATTGTTTTCGCCGTTGGGGATGGCGATGTTGGAGAACGCGACGGCGTGAACGGAGGGCAGGCTGGTGATGGCTTCGATGAGTTGCCGACGGTAGCTGGCCATGTCGAGGTTCTGGTAGCCCTGGGGCATGGGTGCGAGGTGGACTTCGAGGAGGCTGGTTCGTTCGAAGCCCGGGTCGAAGGAGCGCAGACTTTGCAGGGTACGAATGAAGAGTCCGGCGGCTTGAAGGAGGATGAGCGAGATGGCGATCTGGGAGATGATGAGCGCTTTGCCGATCATGCCGAGGCCGGCGCCTATGGTGCGTTGCTGATCGAGGTGAAGCGTGGCTCCGGAGGGGCGTGAGAGCTTCCATGCGGGGATGAGGCCGATGAAGAATCCGGTGAAGAGAGCGATGAGGACGGCGAAGGCGAGGATGCGCCAGTCGGGGCGGAGATCGAGCAGGACTGGCGTCTCGGCGCCTTTGGCGAGGAGGGTGACGAGGAGATGGCTGCTCCACCAGGCGAGGAGGAGGCCGAGGGCGGCTCCGATGGAGGCGAGGAAGACGCTTTCGACGACGAGCTGGCGGACGGCTTGCCAGGGCGTGGCTCCAAGGGCGATTCGGGTGTTGATGTCGTGTCGACGGGCGGAGGCGCGAGCGAGGGTGAGGCTGGCGAGGTTGACGCAGACGACCAGGAGGATGAGCGCGACGATGCCGAGAAGAAGATTGAGCGGTTTGAGAAAGCGGGCGCGGAGTTCGCGGTTGACGCCGGTGGATGCGGGGTCGAGACGGAAGCGCATGGCGAGAAAGGATTGACGGCGTGGTCCAGCGGCTTGTGTGGGAACTGCGTCTTCGAGGAGACGCGGCCAGAAGGACTGAATCTGGGAGGAGACCTGCTGGATGCTGGAGCCGGGTTGGAGGCGGCCGGTGACGAAGAGCCAGAGAAGGGAACGATTTTCAAGGTCGTTGAGCTGCCCTGCGCCTGCGGGAATGGTGATCTCGGGCGGTGCGCCGACGATCATGCCTGTGAACCACTTGCGCGTGACTCCGATGATGGTGAAGAGCTTGCCGTCGATGCGGATGTCTTTGTTGATGATGGCGGGATCGCCGCCGAAGCGCTGCTTCCAGAACTCATAGCCGATGACGGCGACCTGGGAGATTTGCGTACCTTGCGTGTCTGTGGGTGCGATGAGACGTCCGAGGAGCGGGCTTGCGCCCAGGACGGAGTAGTAGTTTCCGGTGACGGAGTGGACGGGGGAGACGGAGACGGAGCCGTTGGCTTCGACGTTGTAGTCGGCTCCGCCGCTCCAGGCGCAGATACCGGAGAAGACGCGCTGCTGACGCTCGAGCCCGGCGTAGACGGGATAGGAGATGGGGATGCTGGAGTTGTTGCGGTAGATGCCAGCTAGTTGGACGAGTTGCTCGGGCTGCGGGAGCGGGAGAGGACGGAAGACGAGTGCGTCAAAGACGGTGAAGACGGCGATGGTCGCGCCGATGCCTACGGCGAGGATGAGGACTACGGTGAAGGCGAAGCCGGGGGTTCGCGAGAAGGCGCGAAGTCCGAAGAGCGCGTCTTGCCGGAGAGAGCGCATGGTGGAAGTTTAGAGGATGCTGCAGTTAGTTTTTGAAGAAGTTTTTGAGGAGGAAGAGGACGTTGGCTGGGCGTTCGGCCAGACGGCGCATGAAGTAGGGGTACCACTCGGGGCCGAAGGGGATGTAGACGCGGACGCCGTAGCCCTCGGCGGCCAGGCGACGTTGCAGGTCGCGGCGGACGCCGTAGAGCATCTGGAATTCGAAGGCGTGCTTGTCGATCTTGTTGTCGTTGACGAAGCTGCGCATCTGGTCGACGATGGCTTCGTCGTGGGTGGCGATGCCGCAGAAGACGCCTTTGCCTGTCTGGGGATTGTGGTAAGTGACCATTCGCTTCATGAGCTTGACGTAGTTGGCGTCGACGTCGGCTTTGGAGGGGAAGGCTACGTCGGGGCCTTCTTTGTAGGCTCCTTTGCAGAGGCGGATGCGAATTCCCTGCCCCAGGAGTCGGTCGGTGTCGGTGTCGGTACGGTAGAGATAGGCCTGGAGGACGGTGCCGACGGCGCCAGGGTATTTTGCGGAGAGGCGCTCGGTCATGGCGATGGTGGCTTCGGTGTAGGGCGAGCCCTCCATGTCGATGCGGACGAAGGAGTTGACCTGGGCGGCGTGGGCAACCATCTCGCCGACGATGCGCTCGGCGAGGGCGGGGTCAAAGTCCATGCCAACCTGCGAGAGCTTGACGCTGACGTTGGCGTTGAGCTTGTGGGCTTCGATGGCGTCGAGGAGCTGGTGGTAGATGTCTGCGGATTTCTGAGCTTCGGCCTCGGTGGTGACGCTCTCGCCGAGCGAGTCGAGGGTGGCGGCGATGCCTTCGCGGTTGACGCGTTCGCAGGCGGAGATGACGTCGTCGACCGACATGCCGGCGACGAAACGGCTGGACATCTTTCGTCCGATGGAGGAACGCTCGGAGAAGGAACGAAGGCTTCTATTTTGAGAGAGGACAATGAAGAACGATCGCAATACCAAATACCTCAGACGATGCCTGGATGGCGCACGAAGGATATTGTTTCATGAACGCGTCGCGGAGATCGGAAAGATTCCGGGGCTGGCTAATGGAATTGAAAATTCTCTGCCGGGTCAGTTCGCTACGCGCCAGGGAGAGACGTTTGACCATTTTTTGAGTTCGGTGATGGCCCATTGATTGGATTTGCCGGTGTGGCATGAGGTGCAAGGGTTGGGGATGCCGGTCTGTTCTGTCAGCGTGGGCGAGATGAAGCGGAAGGTGTGGGCGCTGACGAAGTTGTCCTTGATGGTCTGCTCGATGCGTGGCATGTGACAGGCGGTGCATTGGCTGCCGGGACTGTTGGCGGCGTGGTGGGTGTGCTCGGGGATGGTTCCTTTGAGGCCAGCGGGGTTCTGCGCGGTGTGGCACTGGAGGCAGACCTGATTGCCGCGGGCGTTGAGGCTCGCGGGATTCTCGTTGCTGTGGACCTGGTGGCAGTCGAAGCAGCGGATCTCGCGGTGGTACATGTTGCTCTGCACGTAGTCATTGCCTTGCATACGGTTTTTGTGCGCGGTGAGATCGGCGTATTGGTAGAAGTTGGTGGTGCCGGGTTTGAGTTCTTCGAGCTTCCAGTACTCGGCGAGGCGTTGACCCGGTTCGAAGCCCACGGGCCAGTCGTAGTACTTGCCGTGGATTGGATTGGCGAGGGGTTGGCCCTGACTGTGGCACTGGATGCAGGTGTCGTTCGCGCGGACGAAATCGAGGCGGCTGGGGTTAACGATGTTTGCTTTCGTGGGATGTGCGACGTGCTCGCTGCCGGGGCCGTGACATTTTTCGCAGCCGACGTTCCACTCGGTGACCTGATGGGTGTCGATGTTGTAGTTGACGGAGTGACAGCCATCGCAGAGTGGGCCGGTGGGACGCTCCATGTTCGAGTCGCCGTAGAAGGGGACCCACCAGTCGCTTCCCTTCTCAACGTGGTAAGGAAGCCAGCGTTTCTTCTGGATGTCCCACTGGGCAGGAAGGACGAAGTAGTCGTCGCCGATTTGCGTGAAGTACCGCTGCTTCCAGCGGCTTCCGTAGACGAAAGCTACTTGCTTGAGGTCGAAGGTGACGAGCGGGTCGTGGTGGGTGAAGTCGCCGAGGACTGCGTCGGGATGGTCGGCGGGGTTGCGAACGACGTTGGCCATGCGGGTTTGCCGCCAGCCTGTGTATTGGGTGGCATGGCAGCGCTCGCAGGCTTGCGAACCTACGTAGTGAGCCGCCGCCTCTTGACCTGATGCCTGCACGCCAGCAAGCCACAAGGCGAGAAAGGCTCCGACCAAGCAGACGGTGGGGAGAGAGCGGGGGAGGCGATAAGTTCGCTTCGCTTGCTGCATCCCGATTATTCTGGCATATCAGATACTAGGCTGTCTCGTCTTCTACGGGCGCCGAGGCGGCGTTGCCTTTGACGGAGGCGATGCCTTCGTCGCGCGACTCGGCGGACTTGTAGGTCTGGCTGGTGCCGATGACCTGGTGGTTGGCGGCCTTGAGGTTGAACATGAAGTGGCCGGCTTTGGCGTCCTTGCGCTCGTAGCGGGCGTCGTCGGGGGCGTTCTTCTTGACCGAGGCGATACCGCTTTCCGCTGAGGACTTTTCCTTGTACATCTCGCTGGCGAGAATGATCTGGCCGTTGGCGGCCTTGAGGTGGAAGAAGAATTCGCCGTCTTTTGCTTTCTTGAGTTCGAACTTGCCTGCCATTGTTCCTCCTGTATCCGCTGACCTTGACGCCAAACGGGGCATCTTTCCGATTGACCGGATTCTATCGATTCAGGAGAGAGATGGCCTCCGTCAGTTTTGACAGGTTAGAGGCATTTTTAGAGGAATTTGCGGAAGTGAACGCAGCGGTCGACTACGTCATAGCCGAGCGCTTGATGAGCTTCGATGGAGATCTCGTCGTCGATCCAGGTGTCGGAGGCCATCTCGGTGCAGCCTTGTTCGCGAGCCCAATCTTCGGCTGCGCGAGTGAGAGCTCGGCCAATTCCCTGCTTGCGAGATGCTTCGTGGACGAACCAGCCCTCGATGAAACCGACTGGATGCGCGGTATCGCAGCCGTCGGCGTGGGAGCGGAGGCCGGCCTCAAGGAAGCCGGTGAGATTGGTGCCTTCGCCCCGGGAGACGAAGATTGCCATTGGGAGAGTGCCGTATCTTCCTGTTCGCAGGATCGTGTCGACTTCTCTGCGATGCTCTTCTATTGAGGAGTCGGGCCACAGCAGATGGCGCATCCGGGCTAGCTCATGCTGATCGGAGAGCTGCGCCTGCCTGACGTGGATGGTCATATTCGAACGGTGAGAGCGGGATTGCGGGAGAAAGCTAACGCGCTTTGGCGCCGGCCTTGACGGTTGCGTTGACGCGCGCCTCTACGGTGTTTCTGACCGGAGCTGTGACCATGGTGCTGGTGTCCTTGAGAGCAGCGATGGCCTCGTCGTAACGTCCGCGCGCAGAGTTGGAACGGATGCGAGCCATGTCTTCGAGCATCTTCATGCCGTCGCGGAGGTAGCTCATGCGGGAGCGTTCGTCGTGACCCCAGGTGACCGGCACTTCGCGAATGACGTACTTCAACTTGCGGGCGATGAAGAGGATCTCCGGATCGAAACCCCAGCGCTCGATGGTCTGGAGGCGGAAGATGACCTGCGCGGCAGAGCGTTTGAAGGCCTTGAAGCCGCACTGGGTATCTTTGTAAGGCAGACCCATGATGGTGCGAGTAACCCAGTTGAAACAGCGGCCGAAGAACTGACGGTAGAGCGGCTGATGGATCGTCTGCCGGGTACGGTCCATCCAGCGCGAGCCAATGGCGACGTCGGCGCCACCAGCGATGGCGGCCAAGAGGCGCTCGGCCTCCTCCATCGGAGCAGAGAGATCGGCGTCGGTGAACATGACGATGTCTCCGGCGGCCTGCAGGAGGCCATTGCGGACGGAGTAGCCTTTGCCCTTGTTGCCTGGATTCTGAACGAGGTGAAGACGGGGATGCTCGATCATCCAGCGCTGCACGATGGCGGCGGTATCATCTTTGGACCCGTCGTCGACGACGAGAACTTCAGCGTCCCAGTTTCGTTCGGCGATGCAGGAGAGCACACGCTCTAAGGCGTGCTCGATCCTTGCGCTTTCGTTATATGCGGGAATGACGATACTTAGCTGCGGATGTGGCATAACGGTCGAACGGGCCCCTGCTTTCAAAAACCAAATCTCTACGCGGACTGACGGGGGAGGCGTCGCCGTTCATGATACTGCAATAATTTGACGATTGGAATGGCCTTTCTGTTTCAATTTTTCCAGATCTGAAACGTTTTTGCTGCGGGAGACGAGTGTGTGCCGGGAACCCGGGCTCCTGCCTGGCCGCTGGAGTCCCTGCTACACTCCGAAATATGCCGGAAGACTACGCAACGCCACCTCCACCTCCACCGCCGCCCGCTCCAACCTATCCGCCGCAACCTCAATATCCTGCGCCTACTTTCTATTCGCCTGGGTATGCTCCGTCGCCGCCACGGCGGCGATCGGCTTGGTTCTACGTTGCCGTGATCGGAGGCTCCATTGCAGCGGTGTTTCTGGTGATCAGTTGCCTGGTTTGGGCTGCAATGCACGCCGTTGGCGGGGATGACTCGGCCGGATTCGGAATGAGCTCCGACCGGATCGCGGTGATCGACTTGAATGGAGTCATTCTTTCGCCGGAGACCGTCGATGCGCAGTTGCGAAAGTTCGGAAATGACTCGACCGTGAAGGCTATTGTGCTGCATATCAACTCGCCCGGAGGAGGCGCCGCTGCCTCGCAGGAGATCTATCACGAGGTGTTGCGGGTTCGGAAGGAGAATCATAAGAAGGTAATTGCGTCGATCGAGTCGGTGGGAGCCTCCGGCGCGTACTACATCGCAAGCGCATGCGACAAGATCTATGCGAATGACGCGTCGGTTGTCGGTTCTATCGGCGTGATCATGGAGTGGACCAACTATGGCGACCTGCTGCGGTGGGCAAAGTTGAAAAACGTCGTGATCCACGCGGGTGAGCTGAAGGATGCGGGCGACCCAAGCCGCGATATGACGCCGAAGGAAGAGGCTTACTTCCAATCGCTTGTCGACAATATGTACGGGCAGTTCGTTCATGACGTTGCTACGGGACGTCATACGGCGGATGACAAGATTCGGCCGCTGGCGACGGGTCAGGTGTGGACAGGAGAGCAGTCCCTGCCACTCGGCCTGATCGATAAGGTGGGCGGCTATCGAGTCGCGCTGATGGAGACTGCAAAGGATGCGGGAATCTCCGGTGAACCAACAGTGGTTCGTCCCGCGAAGGCGAAGCGGGGATTGCTTTCGATCCTTACAGACGACGGGGAGGACCTGTTTCCTAATCCGAGTCAGCTGCTGGACCGCTCGCCCGGTTTTTATTTCATCTGGAAGTAAGGTGTGGTGCCTCAGCGTTTAGGGGAATGATTCGCTCACTGGACCACTGGCAGGCCACTATCGGCTCTCTAAAAATCGTGAGCCTGTTTTTTGTTGTCCGCACGACCATTTACCCGGAACCTGCATCTTACGATCGTGTTGATTTCCTGCATACCTGAGATCGCTGGTTTACATAATCTCCTTCATCCCGTCTATAATCAACAAGAAGAAGCAAATTTCCGGTGGCCTCTCCCAGCCCTCCCTGAGTACGAAAGGAACACATACCATGACTAAAGCCGACCTCGTAGACCAAGTCACCGCGATCGGGGACCTGACCCGTCGTGATGGAGAGGTAATCGTCGATACACTCTTCGACGCTGTCATCGGAGCCCTGAAGTCTGGGGACAAGATTGAGATTCGCGGTTTCGGGAGCTTCCGGACCCGGCAGCGCAATGCGCGAACCGGGCGCAATCCGAAGACTGGAGCCAAAGTCGACGTTCCGGCCAAGCGCGTTCCCTTCTTCAAACCGTCGAAGGAGCTCCGTGACTCGGTGAATCCGAACGGAGCTGTGAAGACCGCCAAGAAGGGCGGCACGGATCACATCGATCCGCATCATCCGCCCGCCATGTAGTTGGCGGCAAAGGCAAATGGGCGAGCAGGTGCGCAGGCATCTGCTCGCTTTTATTTTGCGTCTCAGCTGACGGCAACTATGCCGGACTTACTCCGCCAGAGCTACTCAGCGACGCCCTCGAGCACGATCGGCGACGCAGGCTCGGTGCCGAAGGCTCCCTCCCACTTGGCGACGACTACGCTTGCCAGGCAATTGCCGGCGACGTTGATCGCTGTGCGGCCCATGTCGGCGACCGCGTCGATGCCGAGGATGACGAAGATGGGTTCGGTAGGCAGATGGAAGGTGGCGGCGGTTGCAAAGAGCAAGACAAGGACAGAGCGCGGAACGCCCGCAACCCCTTTGCTGGTGACCATGAGCGTGAGCATCATTAGGATCTGCTGGCCGAGAGACAGATCTATGCCTGCGGCCTGGGCGACGAAGATGCTCGCTACGGCGAGGTAGAGCGTAGAACCCGTGGAGTTGAAGCTGTAGCCGGCTGGGATGACAAAGGCCACGATGCGACGAGGGACTCCAAAGGCCTCCATCGATTCCATGGCGCTGGGCAACGCGGCCTCGCTGGAGGAGGTGGCGAAGGCGATTGTGGAAGGCTCAGCCACAGCGGGTAGAAACCGTCGCAACGGGATGCGAAACAGCCATGCCGACGGCACGAAGACCAGCAAGGCGAAGGCAATCAGCGCGATGTACAGCGTAAGCAGTAGTTTGCCGAGATTGACCAGAACGCCGAGCCCCATCTGCCCGACGGTAAAGGCCATCGCAGCGCCTACGCCGATGGGGGCGAAGTACATGACAAGATTGGTGAACTTGAACATCACCTCGCTGAGGCTGGCGAAGAACGTAAGCATGGGCGCGCGCTTTTCGCGGCTGAGGCAGGCCAGGGCAATGCCGAAGAAGATGGCGAAGACGGCGACTTGCAGGATCTGGCCCTCAGCTACGGACTTGGCGATGTTCTCGGGGAAGATGTGGAGGAGGAAATCCTGCCAATGGACTGCAGCAGCGGCAGGGACAGGGACGCTCTCACCGGACGCTGCCGACGCCTGCAGGGACAAGCCGACGCCGGCGTGGCTGAGATTGATCGCGACGAGTCCTATGACAAGAGCCAGGGTGGTGGCGACTTCGAAGTAGATGAGGCTCTTGATGCCCATGCGGCCGACGCTCTTCAGATCGCCGTGTCCTGCGATTCCGGTGATGAGCGTGGCAAGGATGAGGGGCGCGACGATCGTCTTGATGAGCCGCATGAATATGTCGCTGAAGACACGGAGGTTGACGGCCACAGTGGGCGCATCGAAGCCCAATTCCGCGCCGGCGACCATCGCGACGAAGATCCATGCAGTGAGCGAGCGGCGTTGCGTGGCAAAGACGGACAGCACACCAACTGCTGCCCAGCGCAGAGCGATCCCGAGGTGATCGAAGAGGAGCTGGTGACTGAATCCCAGCGCGATTCCCACAGACAATAAAACTATCGCCGTGAGCAACAATAACTGTTCGGATTTCGTCTTAAGCATCAGGTGCGAAGGATATCAGTCTCCCGCCAAAACTACTCTCCCGAAGGCCCGATTTCATCGCTGATAGCATAATCGATATGCAACGGTACGCCATGCTTTACCTGCTTTTCTGCGTCTGTGCTGTGTGCTCTCTGGCCGCCCAGAGCGCTCCTACAGCTTCGCCCGCTTATGACACCTTCGGGCAGTCTCCCGGTATCATCGCAAACCCCCTCGCACAACCGACTCTGACCGCGGGCGAGCTCCAACTGATGGAGTTGGAGGGACGATTTGCGCAAGCAGTGGCCGCGGGCGGAGGGAAGGCCTTTGTCAGCTGGTTCGCGGACGACGCCGTGACGCTGAACAACGGCAAACCTGCGGTGTTGGGACGCACTGCGATCGCGGCACAGGCCCAGTGGGACCCTAAAACATATCAACTTACGTGGGTGCCGCAGGGAGCGCAGATGGGGCCCTCCAACGACATGGGTTTCACGTGGGGACACTACGAAGGCCGGTCGAAGGACAAGAACGGCCAGCCCGTTGTCATCTCGGGCAGGTACTTCACCGTATGGAAAAAAATGCCCGATGGAGCATGGAAAGTAGCACTCGACGCAAGTGCTAATGAACCCCCAGCTACGGGGGAATGTTGTGTTCTGCCAAAGCCGTAACTTGTTGCTGCAACAAAAGTAGGAGTGCGCAAAGATTTGCACATCCCCTACGATTGAATTAGTTCGAATGAATGCTCTTTTAGTCAAAGACGAAGCTCTGCGAATTGAGGCCCTCAATCAGTACGAGGTGCTCAATTCTGCGCCGGACCCTGTCCTTGACGACTTGACGCAACTGGCTGCGCAGATCTGCGACACTCCGGTCGCGGCGGTCTCTTTCGTCGGCTCGGACCGCATCTGGATTCGTTCGCGTTTCGGGATCGACTCGTATGAGCTCTCGCTTCGCAGCCTGCCCTGCGAGACCACCATCCTGGGCGACACGGTGTACGAGATTCAGGACACGCGCAACGACCCCGATTACACCCCTGACGGCATTCAGGTCGAAGGCCGCACGTATCGTTTTTACGCCGGCGCTCCGCTGACTACGCCGAGTGGCGTGAACATCGGCGCATTGCTGGTGCTGGATATAAGCGCTCGCTTGCTGACTCCGGCGCAATCGTCGGCGCTGAGCATTTTGAGCCGCCAGGTGATTAACCGGCTGGAATTGAATGGACGGATTCACCAGATGGATCGCGCCGCGCGCTCCCGCCAGCGCGTTGAAGCGGCGCTGACGGTCGAACGCAACTTCGTGTCGACGGTTCTCGACACGGTGGGCGCGCTGGTTGCTGTCTTCGATCCCGCGGGCCGCATCGTTCGCTTCAACCGCGCCTGCGAGATCACTTCGGGTTACGACTTCGCGACGCTGGTAGGCCGCTACGCGTGGGACAAGCTGATTCCGCGACAGGACATTCCTGAGGCGATTGAGACGTTTGAACGAATCCGTTCCGGACAGTTCCCTGCAACGTTTGAGAACCAGTGGCTGAACCGCGACGGCAGCTTGCGGCGCATTGCCTGGTCGGCTACGGCGCTGACCGATTCGCAGGGACAGATTGCTTTCATCATCGCCACGGGCATCGACGTCACGACGCAGCGAGTCGCCGAGACTACGCTGCGCGAGAGCGAGGCGCGCTACCGCCAGCTCATTGAAGGTTCGCTCGGCATGGTCTGCACTCACGACCTACGCGGCAACCTGCTGACGATCAACACGCATGGAGCTGAGACGGTCGGACGCACGGTTGAAGAGATGACCGGCCACAATCTCGCCGAGTTCATCGTGCCGGAGAAGAGAGATTCGCTGCCTGCGTATTTGAAGAAAATCGCCGAGACGGGCGAGGCGCAAGGCATGCTTCATCTGTCGCACGCCGACGGCGAGGTGCGCGCGGTCGCCTATAGGAACAAGCTGATCGTCATTCCGGGCCGCGCTCCGTATGTTCTGGGCTTCGGCGTCGACATCAGCGAGCAGGTGCGGGCGGAGGGCCGGTTGCGCACGCTCACTCGTCAGTCGGACTCGATCCTCGCGTCAGTCGGCGACGGCATCTACGGCATCGATCTCGACGGCAGGGTGACCTTCGTCAATGCGGCGGCGACGCAGATGCTTGGCTACAAACAGGACGAGATCCTTGGCCACGTGATGCATAACCTGATTCACCACACGCGCGCTGACGGCACACCCTACGATTCGACGGACTCGCCGATTCGCAAGAGCCTGATGAACCAGGCGACGGTTCGTGTCTCGAACGAGGTCTTCTGGCGCAAGGACGGAACGAGTTTCCCGGTGGAGTACGTTGCACGCCCACAGATCGATTCGCAGTCGCCGGAGTCAGGCGGAGGCAGGCCGCTGGGCGTGGTCGTCGCATTCACCGACACGACAGAGCGTCGCGCGCTGGACCGCATGAAGGACGAGTTTATTTCGACCGTGTCGCACGAGTTGCGTACACCGCTGACGTCGCTGCGCGGAGCACTGGGGCTGCTGGCTGGGGGTGCGCTGGTGAATCGGCCGGAGAAGACGCAGCAGATGCTCGAGATCGCCATTAGCAACTCGGATCGGCTGGTGCGGCTGGTAAACGACATTCTCGATCTTGAACGCATCTCGAGCGGCAAGACAGAGCTGCACTCGACGATGTGCAGCGCGGAAGAGCTGCTGCGCCGAGCCGCCGGTGTGCAGCAGGCACGCACGCCGCGGCCGAATATCCGCATCTTCTTCGCCGCCCATGGAGTGACGCTGTGGGCCGATTGCGACCGTATTCTGCAGACGCTGAACAACCTGATCTCGAACGCCATCAAGTTCTCTCCGGCAGGCAGCGAGATTCACCTCACGGCGCGCAATCTGGACGACAGTGAGGCCATCATCGAGGTTCGCGACCAGGGACGAGGGATTCCCGCAGATAAGCTCGAACACATCTTCGATCGCTTCCAGCAAGGGGATGCCTCGGACTCGCGTGCTATGGGCGGAACGGGCCTGGGGCTTGCGATCTGTCGCAGCATTATCACGCAGCACGGCGGACGCATCTGGGCCACGAGCATCGAAGGACAGGGGACGACGTTCTACTTCACCCTGCCCACTAAGCCAATTACGAATTTGCGCTAGATCTACTCTTCGGTCCCGCGGAGTTTCGCGATGACCGTAAAGTCTTCGAGCGTCGTTGTGTCGCCTTTGACCTCGCCGGTGGTCGCGAGCTCGCGTAGCAGGCGGCGCATGATCTTGCCGCTGCGGGTCTTTGGCAGCGCCTGGGCGAAGGTGAGGTCGTCCGGGCGGGCTAGGGCTCCGATCTCCTTCGCAACCCACTCGCGCAGCTCCTTCCGCAGCTCTTCGCTGGGTTCGTGGCCGCCTTCGAGGGTGACGAAGACAGCGATAGCCTGGCCTTTCATCTCATGAGGACGGCCTACGGCCGCGGCTTCAGCGACTTTTGGGTGAGCTACAAGGGCGGATTCGACTTCCATAGTTCCCAGGCGGTGTCCGCTGACGTTGATGACGTCGTCGACGCGGCCCATGAGCCAGTAGTAGCCGTCAGAGTCGCGGCGCGCGCCGTCGCCGGTGAAGTAGCTGCCGGGAATCTCGCTCCAGTAGGTCTTCTCGTAACGTTCCTGATCGCCGTAGATTGTGCGCGCCATGGAGGGCCATGGCTTGCGCATGATCAGAAGGCCGCCTTTGCCGTCCGGAACCGGCTCGCCTTGTTTTGTAACCACTTCAGGCACAATACCGAAGAATGGGCGGGTCGCCGAACCTGGCTTGGTGGGCACTGCTCCGGGGATTGGCGAGAGCATGATTGCGCCGGTCTCGGTCTGCCAGTAGGTGTCGACGATGGGACAGCGCTCTTTGCCGATGAGGCGGTGGTACCACATCCACGCCTCGGGATTGATCGGCTCGCCGACAGTACCGAGGAGGCGTAGCGAGGCGAGAGAATGCTTCTGAACCCAGGAGTCACCCCATTTGATGAAGGCACGAATAGCGGTGGGCGCGGTGTAGAAGATGGTCACCTTGTGGTCGTCGACGATCTTCCAGAGGCGGTCGTTTTCCGGCCAGTTCGGGGCGCCCTCGTACATCATCACCGTTGCACCGTTCTGCAGCGGGCCGTAGACGACATAGCTGTGGCCGGTGACCCAGCCGATGTCCGCGGTGCACCAGTAGACGTCGTCGTCGCGCATATCGAAGACGTACTTCGTCGTCAGGTATGTCTGCACGGAGTAGCCGCCGGTGGTGTGGAGCAGACCCTTTGGCTTGCCCGTGGTTCCTGAGGTGTAGAGCAGATAGAGCGGATCCTCGGCGTCCATCCATTCGGGCTCGCAGGTCGCTGCGGCTTTCTCCATCGCATCGTGCCACCACAGATCGCGGCCGGGCTTCATGTTTACCGGCGAGCCTGACCGCCGGAAGACAACGACGTGCTTCACCGTTGGGCATTTTGTCAGCGCCTCGTCGACGATTCCCTTCAGTTGCACCTCGGAGCCGCGACGAAAGCTGGTGTCCTGTGTGATGACCGCGACGCAGGACGAATCGTTCACGCGGTCGGAGATGGCATGTGCGGCAAATCCGCCGAAGACCACTGAGTGCATCGCTCCGATGCGCGCGCAGGCAAGCATCGCGATCGCCAGCTCGGGGGACATGCCCATGTAGATGGCGACGCGGTCGCCGCGCTTGATTCCGAGACCCTTCAATACATTGGCGAATCGCTGCACCTGCTCGTGCAGATCGCCGTAGGTGAGTTTCCGGACCTCGCCGGGCTCGCCTTCCCAGATCAGCGCGACCTTGTCGCGACGCGTGCTGAGAGCATGGCGGTCAACGCAGTTGTGCGACAGGTTCAACTTTCCATTAACAAACCACCTGGCGTGTTGCGCCTCACCGTCGATCACCTCGGTCCAGGGCGCGAACCAGTCGAGCTCGCGCGCGGCGTCGGCCCAAAACGCCTCAGGCTGCTCTACGCTGCGTTTGTACATCGCCTCATACTCGGCAAGGCTGGTTATGTGGGCATTTGCTGCGAATTCTGCGGGTGGAGGGAATACGCGGTTCTCCCGCAGACTCGAATCCAGATTCGCATTTTCTTCCGCCGTCGCCACAAACAACCCTCCGATATTTTTGTTCCAGCAAAACGAAGGTACCCTATACAATTCTCTGCGGCAACCTCGTGCGTGACACTTAGGTGACACATTTGGCAGGAGAATCATGTATCTTGGGTCGCGCATCTACATAGCTGAGCGGCGTGCCGCTCATGATGGAGCTTTCGTTGTACGACTGAACAGTTCAATTCCGAGGTTCTGATTTATGGCCCTTGCTTTTCTGAATCGTGATCGCTCCATCGCTCCCGCGGGATACAGCCGCTGGCTGGTCCCTCCCGCTGCTCTCGCTATTCACCTCTCCATTGGTCAGGCTTATGCCTTTTCTGTGTTCAAGAATCCGTTGCTGGCCCTGCAGGGCGTGGACGGCTCTGCACTGGAACCTGAAAGAGGTCGGCTATATCTTCTCGATCGCCATTGCCTTTCTTGGCATCTCGGCAGCTCTCTTTGGAGCGTGGCTGGAGAAGGCCGGGCCTCGGCGCGCGATGTTTTACTGCCGCCGTCTGCTTCAGCGCCGGGTTTGTCATTGCCTCGTTTGGGGCGAGCAGCCATCAGCTTTGGCTGATTTATCTGGGTTATGGTGTCATGGGCGGCATTGGGCTGGGCCTGGGCTACATCTCGCCGGTCTCGACTCTGATCAAGTGGTTCCCGGACCGTCCAGGGCTCGCTACGGGGCTGGCTATCATGGGCTTCGGCGGTGGCGCGATGATCGGCGGGCCGCTTGCCAACAACCTCATGGCCTATTTCAAGGGTGCGGGCCAGCCCTCGATTCCCTACACCATGATCACGATGGGCATTCTCTACTTCGTCTTCATGATGTTCGGCGTCTTCACGATCCGCGTCCCGCCGGACGGCTGGAAGCCGGCAGGGTGGGTGCCTTCGACCAAACATGCTGCGCTGATCTCCGACCACAACGTTGCCGTGCACGAGGCGTGGAAGACACCGCAATTCTGGCTGCTTTGGGTGATGCTCTTCGTCAACGTGACGGCGGGAATCGGCATCCTGGAGCAGGCCGCTCCGATGATTCAGGATCTCTTCAAAGGCACTGTCGGTGCGACGGCAGCCGTTGGCTTTGTCGGTCTCCTGAGCATCTTCAATATGGCGGGACGCTTCTTCTGGGCCTCTACGTCGGACTTCATCGGACGCAAGGCAACCTACTTCATCTTCTTCAGCCTTGGGGCTGTTCTTTACTTCTGCCTTCCCTTTACCAGGCAGGACATGTGGAACTCCGTTCCGCTGTTCGTCGGGATCGCTGTTGTGCTGCTCTCGATGTATGGCGGCGGATTTGCCACTATTCCTGCCTATCTGAAGGATCTGTTCGGCGGCTATAACGTGTCGGCCATCCATGGCCGCCTGCTAACCGCGTGGTCGATGGCGGGAATCATCGGGCCGCTCATCGTCAACGGCATTCTCGACCACTACGTGGAGAACAAGATGACGAAAGCAGGACGCCTACCCGCTGATCCTGCACATCATGTGCGGCCTGCTGGTCGTCGGCTTCCTAGCCAACCTGATGGTGCGCGCCGGTCGCTCGAGAAGTATTGGCTGAAGGACAAGAACATCGTCGGTGCCCGCAGGTGCGGCCCACTAACTTCAACCCGGCGGAGTGACTGCACCTCCGCCCAACTTACCGATCAGGAGAAATTCTCATGGCTGATTCCACTGAAC
The DNA here is from genome assembly GCA_963798925.1 of uncultured Acidobacteriaceae bacterium. Classification (GTDB taxonomy): domain Bacteria; phylum Acidobacteriota; class Terriglobia; order Terriglobales; family Acidobacteriaceae; genus Edaphobacter. The sequence continues at coordinate 2,828,733 of CAWCVD010000008.1, read as the reverse complement.
GTCAAAAAGTCTTCGCCGCTGATGATCGCCTGCGTGGATCATCGTCATTGTTCCCACGGCGTGGGGTTGAACTACACCGTGCAGAACGCGATGAAGATCTTCACCGCGCCCACTCCTGCCGTTACGGCACCGCAGAAGTAATCAAACCTCCGATGCCAATCCCTGCTAGGTCCTTTTATTGCAGCAGCGCCATCGCGGCGTCGGTCATGGCCGTGACGCCGGTCCGCAGCGTCGGCTCCGGCAGCGGGGCGAAGAACGGCGAGTGGGGCGAGGGCAGAGGCTTTCCGGTGCGCTCGCTTTCGGCTACCTTTGCCGGGTCGTAGGCGCCCAGCCAGAAGATCACTGCGGGAATCTTGTGGTCCAGGCTGAAGATGCCGAAGTCTTCGCTGCCCATGATGGCCTGTTTGTCGATCACGTTCTCAGCGCCGAGTTTGGCAACGAAGATCTTCTGCAACCGGGCAGAGAGGGTCGGGATCGTTGTAGGTGGCCGGGGTCGACTCGTCGTCAAGAACCGTGACGATGGGCATGCGGTCTGCCGGGACGCCGGCGGCAGATGGCGATTCCCTTCGCGGTGCGCTTGATGCCATCGATGATGATCTGACGCACCTCCTCGCTGTAGCAGCGGGTGGTGAGCTCCATCTTGACCTCATCGGGGATGATGTTGCGCTTGGTGCCGCCGTGATGTCGCCGACGGTGACGACAGCTGGTTGCGTAGGGAGGAGTCGGACCGGCTGACGATGGTCTGGAGCTGCGACGACGAACTCGCCAGCCATGACGATGGGGTCCTTGCCCGCCTCGGGCGCAGCGCCGTGGCCGCCGACGCCGCGCATGACGACGTCGATCGAGGTAGAGCTGGCCAGCGCGGGACCGGGAACGACGGACACCTTGCCTGCAGCGAAGTTCGAATCGTGCAGGGCGATGGCCAGATCAGGTCTGCCGAAGCGCTCGTAGAGATGGTCGGCCAGCATGGCCTTGGCTCCATCGATGGTCTCCTCGCTGGGCTGGCCGATGAGCATCAGGGTGCCGTGCCACTGGCTCTTGACGCGCAGCCATATTGCGGGCGACGCCGATCATGGTGGTGATGTGGATGTCGTGTCCGCAGGCGTGCATGACGCCGACGTCCTGGCCGGCAGGGTTTTTGGAGCGGACTGTGCTGGCATAGGGCAAGCCGGTGTCTTCGGTGACCGGCAGGGCGTCCAGGTCGGTACGGACCAGCAGCGTCGGGCCGGCGCCGTTTTTCATGATTCGCGACGACTCCGAAGGCCTGGGAGCCGTCGGGGTACTTGCCGACGTGCTCGGTGACGGTGTAACCGGCCTTGCGCAGCTCTTCGGCCAGCATGGCGGAGGTCTCGGCCTCGTGGTGCGAGAGCTCCGGTGCGGCGTGAACGCTCTTGTAGGTCGTCAACAGGCTGGGAAGCTGCTTGTCGACCAGCGCAGGAACCTCCTGCGCTATTGCCGATGCCGTTAACCCTGCGGCCGCTGCCGCAGCGATTCCACACGCTGCCATCCACTGCCATAGTCCGCATTCATCTCTCCGATTGTAGTGAACTGGTATGTACTGAACTGTACATGGTTGGCGGCTGTAGACTCCACTTATCGTGAATTTCTACTGGGCTGCGATCATCGGATTTTTTTTGGGATTCGGTTTTGGTGTAGGCTGCGCGCTGGCCGTGATGTACTCCATCTTTATGGGAGGGTACCGTGCAGCCGTGCGCGAATCGCAGCTGCCCGCCCCGCCGGAGCGATATACCAAGGCGCTGGCAAGCTGCTTCGCGGGCAGAGCAAGTAGCTGGCGGAGCTCAGGGAACCCGCGTGATAATGCTTATCGCGCGGTCAGTTCGGCCCGCATGTCCTTGACCTCGCGGCTCAATGCTTCGATCGCCTTCATGAGCTGCTCGCGTTGCGCGTCGTCGCTCATCGACTTGATGCCTTCCATGTAAAAGTTGCCATTGGGTTCCAGGACGCACTTTTCGACCTCTTCGTAGTCGGTCGAAGCCCTGTTTATGCAGGACTGCCCTCAGTTCCAACTCTGTCAGCGCTTCCTTTTTCGTTGCCTTCCAGTCGACGACTCCGTGCCGGATCAAAACAGTCGCTGTGCCCTCTAAGACGCTGGTCAGCTTCGGCACGCGGAACAGAAGCCGAGTCAGCAGCCAGTTGATCGCAAGCAGCGAAAAGGCTCCGATTACACCGCCGGACACTGAGTTGTCATCACCGATCATCGCGTTTTGCACGGTGTTGGAGAGGCTCAGCAGTACGACCAGGTCGAACGGATTCAGCTGCGCGAGCTCCCGCTTTCCAAACACCCGCAGAAAGGCGATGAGAAACAGATAGACGAGCACCGGGCGCAGAATCTTCTCCAACACCGGCAGCGGTAGGTGAAACATACTCTGGATCAATTCGGTCTCCTTCTATATTTCCTTCTGCATATCGCTGCTGGTGCCACTCCCATGCGCTGGCGATGATCGTGTCCAGCTCGGCAAACTGCGGCTTCCATCCGAATTCGGCCTTGATCTTCTGGGAACTGGCGACGAGCACCGCCGGATCACCGGGCCTGCGCGCGCACTCCTCCACAGCGACTGGCCTTCCGGTCACGCGGCGCACGGATTCGATCACCTCAAGCACCGAAAATCCCTGGCCGTTGCCGATGTTGTAGATCAGCCTGCTGCGTGAGTCGTTTAGTGCGGTTAGCGCGAGCATGTGCGCCTCTGCCAGATCGCGCACATGAATATAGTCGCGAATGCAGGTGCCGTCCGCAGTCGGATAATCGCGTCCGAAGACCTTGATGCTGGCTCTACGGCCCAGCGCAACATCGAGGATTAGAGGAATAAGGTGCGATTCCGGCTCGTGCGCCTCACCATAGCCCTCAATCGCGCCTGCCACGTTGAAGTAGCGCAGGCTGGCGTATTTCAGCCCATGGCTGAGATTCATCCATCGAAGCATGTGTTCGACGAGCAGCTTGCTTTCTCCGTAAGGATTCGTGGGCTGGAGTTTCGCGTCTTCGAAAATAGGGGTGGTCTCAGGTTCGCCGTAGACTGCGGCCGTCGAACTGAAGACGAGCCGATCGTGCCCGGTTGCAAGCATCGCTTCCAGCAGCGTAGAGCGTAGCGGCGGTGTTATTGCGAAAATAAACCTCGGGATGCTTCATGCTTTCGCCGGCCTCAATCAACGCTGCAAAATGCATCACTCCGTCGAACCGCCGGCTGCTTAAAGTTCTCTCGAGGAGCGCGCGATCGGCCAGATCTCCCTCGACAAAATCGACGTTCGCCGCAACCGCTAAGCGTCTGCTGTGGCAAAGGTTGTCGTAGACCGTTACGGCGTGCCCCTGAGACAGCAAAAGCCGGGCGAGCGTGCCTCCGATATAGCCCGCTCCACCGGTCACAAGAATCTTCATCGAGTGTTCTCCTTTGTTGCCTTCTTGGATACCACAAAAGTACCAGTGTCAATCACTTACGCTTACGGCAATATACTTGCAGTAAGTGACTGGCGGAGCACCGGCACATGAACGACATGTGACTCCCTGAAAGCACGGTGCCCGCTACAACCTTTTCCTTCGCGGCTTGCGTCTGTTTAGACAAGTTATCGCAACTTCCGCAATGTCTCCCTGGTTTCACAGATTGTTGGGTCAGAGTCACCAGGTTCGATTTGTTTGATTTCGCTCCTCGGAGCAGATTCTCCCGCACCGGTTCTGGCAGGTTGTCAGCATCTGGTCTCAATATCCCGCCTCGATGAGAGGCCGTTCAAGGATTTTCCATGGCAAAGCCGCTTCGCACTGACGATCCCAAACCGCAGAGTATGCAGTTCGCGCACTTCGGCGTCCTGAACGACGGCAGCCAGAGCAAAGGTTCGCTCTTCACCTCCGTTGTCCTGAACATTCTGATCGCCCTGTGCGCCATCATCATCGGCGCGGCGGCAAAGAAGACGATCGACAACCGGCACAAGCTCACCCACCTCGACGAGCCGATTCCGATGAAGAAGCCGAAGAGCCCCCGCCGCCGCCCAAGATCAAGATCAAGCTGCCCCCGCCACCGCCTGTGGCCAAGATCGAGCCGCCCAAGATCAAGCTTCCCGACGTGAAGCTGCCCGACGTGCCGAAGCCGCCAGAGGTCAAGATGACCCAGCCGCTGCCGGTCGTGATGCCCGCGCCTCCCAAGCTGGTTCAGCCTCCTCCGGCTCCCAAGGTCGTCAGCCTCGCTCAGGCGATGCCGGCAACAGTGCCTAACACCGCTGCCTCACCCGGCTCCCGTTGCGCTCGGCTCGCAGACGAACCCTATCGCAACTTCGAATAAACCGTCCCCGACGGCGATCAACCTTGGCAACAAGGGACTGTCCGGGCATGCCCCCTTCGAACAATGGAGCCGGAGCCACTGTTGTCAGTCTTGGTTCCGGTTCACCCACCAGCCAGAACATGAAAGGGAACGGCGCAGTCGCTGTCGCCGGAATTCCTCATGGCGTTCCTGGAGGTACCGGGCCACTGAATTCGACCGGGAAAGTTGCCGGAGTCGCTCTTGGACAGAACACGCCGCCGCCGATGCCGAAGCCCGCTGCTCCTACCACAGCGACAGCGAAGAGCGGACCCAAGGTTCTCTTCAAACCCAAGCCAGAGTACACCGCGGAGGCCATCAAGCTTCACGTGGAAGGCAATGTCTCTGTTCGAATTCGCGTTTCTTCCAATGGTAGCGTCCAGGTATTGGGCGTCATCAGCGATCTCGGTCACGGTCTCGGCGAATCTGCCGTCCGCGCGGTCGAGGCCACACGTTTTAAGCCTGCCACAGACGATTCGGGTAATCCGGTCGACTGGGAGGGTGTTGTCAATGTCGCATTTCAACTCGCAGGCTGAGCAGTATTACTTTGATTCTGTTGTCGCAGCAAGTACTAGTATCTAGTCCATATTCAGGCTGACTATTAGCCGCAGGAGCCGTTCATCATGATTCTCGGGAAACAGTCCATCGCCGGCCTCGCCCTGGCCCTCTTCGCCGCAGCTACACTCCCCCCGCAAGCCGGAGCAGCCCTTCTGCACGGGAAGAAGAAAGTAGATGACAATCTCTCGACTGCGCGCAAACCTACACCGGCGCAGAACGCGCTCATCGACAAGGCCATCCTTCGCGAGAAGGTCATCGTCAAGACGATCAAGGATCGCGCTCCGATCGTCGAGACCTACATTCAGAACATGAAGCCCGACCCTGTGTTGGGCCAGGTTCCCGAGTCGGATCAGCACTTTCTTAGCCGCGTCGACTTTAAGAGCGTCATCAACGACGACTCCTTTGCGGTGAACAAGGCTACGTCTGAGGGCGCCAATGGCAGCAAGATGGGATTCTTTAAGCATTCCCTCACCGCTGTCACAGGCCTGGGCGGCAGCTTGCACCTGACCTTCCATGAGGCAGGCTTCGTCCAGATGCTCCTGATGGACTCGAACAACTTCGACCGTCAGCACTATAACTTCGGCTACGTCCGCAATGACTTCCTCGGCAACACGCCCACGGCAGTCTTCGACGTGACGCCGATTCCGGGCAAGAAAGACTTTGGCCGCTTCTTCGGTCGCGTCTGGATCGAGGCTCGCAACGGCAACGTCGTCCGCTTCAACGGCGACTTTGCCGGCACGCAGGAAGACCAGAAGGAGTTTTATCACTTCGACAGCTGGCGTACGAACGTTCAACCCGATCTGTGGCTGCCGACCTCGTTCTACGTCGAAGAGAGCGATCCCAAGAGCGTTTCGCGCACACTCAAGTTCAAGGCCATCAACCACATCTGGGGCTACCTGCTGAAGGTTCCTCCTCCGGAGTCCGAGAACACCTCGCTTGATGTCGTCGGCGCGACCGACGTCAGCAACGATGCGCAGGACGTCAGCCCACTCGGTGCCCAGCGTGCATGGGTTCAGCAGGCAGAGGACAATATCGTTGAGCGCCTCTTCCAGGCAGGGCTTCTGGATGCTCCCAGCGAATTCGACAAGACACTGGAGGCGTTGGCGAACAACATCCTCGCCTACAACAACATCACGCTCTCGAGGCCGATCCGCTGCCGTACGCTGCTGACCGAGCCGCTGGAGTCGCTCGCCATCGGCAATACGATCGTTATTTCGAAGAGCCTGCTCGACACCACAGCCGTCGTTACGCAGGATGGGCAACAGCAGATGGGCAATTTGAACGCGATCCTCGCGTTCCAGATCGCTCATATCATCCTGGCTCACCGTCTCGACACCAAGTACGCCTTCAACGACCGTCTGCTCTTTCCGTCAACCGCAGTATTCAATCGCATCCCGATGCACCACACGGATGCCGACAACACCGCAGCGGCCAAGAAAGCGATGGAACTGTTGAACGCGAAGGAACTGGATGCCGGCCAACAGTACTTCAGCCTTTATCTCCAACAGTTGCAGCAGCGCGTCAAGAGCCTCAAGGCGCTGAATGAACCAATGATCGGAGACGGCCTCACCAAGAGCGACGAAGACCCAACCTTCTGGATGCAAGCCATCACAGCCAAGGGACCCAAGCTCGACATGAAGGATCTGAAGCAGCAGGCTGCGATGCCGCTGGCCAGCTTCCTGCGCTTCGATCCCTGGACCGATCAGGTCTTCGTGATGCACTCGGCGTTCGAGCCGCTTCTCACGGCGGCCGACAAGATGCCCTTTGAAGTTGAGCCGGTCTATCTGAAGCTCAGCTACTACAAAGCTCCTGCAGAGCCGACGGCTCTGCCAGGTGCAGCTCCAGCTACCCCCCCGGCCGACGGTACGGCAGCACCTGCAGCAACCACGGCTCCGACAACGACTCCGACTCCAACGCCCCAGCAGAACTGAAATCTTGTAGTGTGGGCAGCCGATAGACAGGAGAAGGCTGCCCGCACTGATCGACTGCCTGAGGCCAGTTCGCCTCACAATCAAGAAGCGCCGCAAGTTTCTCTTCCGAAGGAGGCATCCTGTTGAAGCGGCATACCAAGATCGTCGGCTTCGCGACCGCTTGCTTCCTCGGGATGGCAACCATGCTACACAGCCAGGCTTTACCCACAGCTTCGCGTCTCGGCTCGATTCAGGTAGGAGCCGGATGGTTCTTTGCTAATCCGGACTTCGCTCAAAGTCATATTCAGGGAATGACCTTCTACTCCGACATCAACTTTCCCCACAACATCGGAGTCGAAGGCGAGATTCATTACTCCGTTATCACACCGTCTGATGTCAGCGAAAACACCTATCTCCTCGGTCCACGCTACATGGTCCGCCATAAACGCGTAGAAGGATACGCGAAAGCTCTTTTCGGGCCAGGGCATTTCGGATTGCAGGTCGGCAGCAACCCGTATCCTCAGACCGACACTTATTTCGTTTATGTCATCGGTTTCGGCATCGATGTCCACGCAACCCGTCACATCAACATTCGAGCCTTCGACTTCGAGATGCAGAAGTGGCCGGGTTTCGCGCCTCATGGCCTTACACCCTTGGGAGGCTCCGTCGGTGTCGCCTATGTCTTCCACTAATTCGACTAACTTCTGGAGGCTGATTCGCGGCGAACTCAGCCCCGTTGATCTGGATACTTTTTTTGAGCAACATAATTAAACCTTTGGGGTAAGGCACATGGTAACTCGGGTCCTCTTATTTCTAAGCTTGTTCGGTGTAGCCCAAATGGCCCACGCCCAGGCTATTCCGACTGAGTCGCGTCTTGGGGAGCTCAAGATCGGCGGCGCGGTCTCTATCGCCGACTCCGACTACTATCATCGGTTCGACGGCGGCAGCGCTTACTTCAACTTCGACTTTCTACCGCACATTGGCGTCGAGGGCGAGTTCCATTTCGTCGCAGGGCCCTCCAGTATGTACGAGAAGACCTATGAAGCCGGAGGCCGCTATTACCGCGTCTATCGCAAGGTCGTCCCCTATGCGAAGGTCATGTACGGGCGCGGCGTCTTCAACTACCCTCCCGTGAGTGACGGCTTCCAGCCGAACTTGGCCTACAACCTGATCGCCGGAGGCCTCGGCGCCGACTACAGATTGAAGCCGTGGCTCTACGCCCGAGCTGACTGGGAGTACCAGACATGGCTCGGCTTCCAGAACTCCAGCCTTTCGCCAAACATTTTGAGCATTGGCGCAGCCTATCGCTTCCGGTAGCAGGCTCCTCCAAAGACAGCAAGAGCCCCGGTCGACGCCGGGGCTCTTCCAGTTAAAGCCGTTCTCTTAGAAGTGGTAAGCAATGCCAAGCGCCGGGGTCGAGATGACCTCGTAGCGGTTGGTATTGAAGACGTTGCCCGGAAGGCTGAAGTTCGGAGTTTTCACCAGAAAACCGCGATACTCCGCACGTATATCAAAGCTTGGACTCAACTCATAAGCGATGCCGCCGCCAAAGAGGGCGCCGATGTTCGGTATTCTGCCTCGCGTCAAGATTCGAGGTCCCCGCGTCCTTCAAAGGAGTGAAGATCATCGCACCAGGGCCGCCTTCGAGGAACGGGTTGAAGTTCCTGAAGTTCAAGGTTGAAGACGTAAGCTCCGCTTACCTCCTGCTGCAGAACGTGAATACCACCGTTCTTCTTCCCGAAGACCTGATAATACTGCGTATTTTGCTGGTATCCGTAGTTCAGTTCGAGTGCGCTCCGTGGTGTCAGCATGTACCGGTAGCTGGCAAGAAGCCCCAGGGTCATGCTTGTATTCTTCTGCACGCTGTTTCCGGTGATCTGGGGAGCAAAGGCGGCTGTGGCGCTTACGCTCACGTCCTGCCGGCTCTCCTGCGCATAACCGGCCGCCGCAGATACCATCAGCGCGCCCAACAACAACATCGTCTTCTTCATTCTTCGCTGGATCCCTTCAAATTCGTCCGCAACTCTTTCGCTGTCCCGCAGGCAACGCAATCGCAAGAGTTACGGAGCGCCGTAGTCACTGTTCTTCATTGTAACCGCACCGGTGGCTCCGAGGAGGGTCCGGCACGCAAGAAGGCCGGAGGATAGATCTTCCTCCGGCCTTCTGAACCCTTTCGAGATAAGGCGACTCGCGTGTTACTGTTGCGGTGGCGGAGGCGGAGGCGCTCCGTCCGCCATGCGTGTCTCGCCTGCGCTCCCGCATCTCTGCCTGCATCGCGTCGTACTTCGTCTTCTGATCGTCCGTCAGCAGCGCGCGAATCTTGTCCTGCGACGCCTTGTGGATCTCCATCATCTTCGCGCGCTTGTCAGCCTCGGCGATCGAGGTGTCCTCGTGCAGCGCCTTCACCTGCTTCCACGTGTCCGCGTCGATCGCCTTCACCTGGGTCACCTGGTCCGGTGTCAGACTCAGCTTCTTGGTCAGAAATTCAATCTGGTGCCCTCTGCATGCCTCCGCGACCGCCATAGTGTGGACCACCCTGGCCCTGCGGCGGCGGTGCGTGGCAGGATCCTGCGCCATCGCCGGCACTGCACCCAGCGCGGTCGACACCTAGCGCCAAAACAGCTACTCGCAATATTGATCTACGAAACATCGTCATCTTCATCGGATTCTCACTCTCCTGCATCATCTCGCCGGAGAGAGTCTTCTCCGGTGGTCAAGTCTACTGCTACATGACGCACTTTTTTTGCAAAGGACTTCGCCGCCGGAAAAAAAATATATGCGCGAACGTCTACATCCCTCGCTCGGGCTGAAAACAGTACGGATCGCCATGCGCCGCCGCATACGCCTCCACCACCTTCAAAAATGCCAGCGCCGCGTGCGACAGGCTCGCCTGCCTCCGGTAAACCAGCCGCAACTTACGCTCGATCTGCAGCTCCGGCACCTGCACCCGCACCAGCGCACCGCTCTCCAGCTCCGGCCGCACCGTCAGCCCCGGCACCAGCGCCACGCCGTTCCCCATCTGCACAAACCGCTTGATCGCCTCCAGCGACGGCAGCTCCACCCCCATCTGCAGCGGAGTCTTATGCCGCTTGAACGTCTGGATCACCTTCTGCCGCTGCGGCGACGGAATATTATGCGCGATAAAGTTCTGCGCCCCCAGCTGCCGGATCGACACCTTCCCTGCCCCAGCCAGCGCATGCCGCGGATTCACCACAAACGCCAGCTCATCCCGGTACACCACCATCGACTTCACCTGCGCATCATCCGGCCGAAACGACAGCACCCCCAGCTCGACCGAGTGCATCAGCACCTCGTCCGAGATCCGGCTCGCCAGCGTCCGCTGCACCGCCAGTTTGATCCGCGGATTCTGCCGCCGGAACTCGTCCAGCAGACGGCAGCAGATAGAGGCAGGTGTACTCGTTCGCCGCCAGGTTCAGCCGGCCCCGGTGCAGCTCCCGCAGCTCGGTCAGCGCGCCCGACGCATCATTGCGAAGATTCAGTAACTTAGCCGCATACTCCCGCAGCACCTCGCCCGCATCGGTCAGCGTGCCGTCACGCGACGACCGCTCGAACAGCACCTCACCCAGCTCCCCTTCAAGCTTTGCGATTGCCTGACTTACCGCTGGCTGAGTACGATGGAGGCGTGCCGCCGCTCGTGAAAAGCTTCGTTCCTCCGCCACCGCCAGAAACGTCTCCATCTGGACTAAGTCCAATCTTCACCTCGCCCCGGCACACGATACTGCAACCGAATACCGCAATTAGAATTTCTGATACAACGCTGCCAACCATCATAAGCATGCATTATGATAACGTCCAGATCGAGAGTGCCAAGCCCTATGTCCTCGTCTAACCAGATCGTCTTCTTCGACACCACCCTCCGCGACGGCGAACAGTCTCCCGGCTGCACCATGCACCACGACGAAAAGCTGCGCATGGCGCACCAGCTTGGCAGCGCTCGGCGTCGACGTCATCGAGGCCGGCTTCGCCATCGCCAGCCAGGGCGACTCCGACTCCATCCGCCAGATCGCCCGCGAGGTCCGCGGCACCCGCATCGCCTCCCTCGCCCGCTGCAAACGCGAGGACATCGAAGCCGCCGCCCGCGCCGTCGAGCCGCCGAAAAGTCCCGCATCCACACCTTCCTCGCCTCCTCCGACCTCCATCTCGAGGCCAAGCTGAAGATCACTCGCGCCGAGGCCCTCGATCAAGCCGCCGAATCCGTCCGCCTCGCCCGCACCTTCGCCGACGACGTCGAGTTCTCCGCCGAAGACGCCACCCGCACCGACCCCGACTTCCTCGTCAAGATCGTCGCCGTCGCCGTCCAGGCCGGAGCCACCACGATCAACATCCCCGACACCGTCGGCTACACCACGCCCGAGGAGTACGCCGCCACCTTTCGCATGCTCATCGCAAAGGTTCCCGGCGTCGAGAACGTCATCTTCTCCACCCACTGCCACGACGACCTCGGCATGGCCGTCGCCAACACCCTCGCCGGCATTCAGGCCGGGGCACGCCAGGTCGAGTGCACCATCAACGGCATCGGCGAGCGCGCCGGCAACGCCGCTCTCGAAGAGATCGCCGCCGCCCTCATGGTCCGCCGCGACAAGCTGCCCTACACCAACAACATCAAGATGGAGAAGCTCTACCCAACCAGCAAGCATGCTCGCCGAGTTCATCAGCTTCGGCTGCTCGCCCAACAAAGCCGTCGTCGGAGCCAACGCCTTCGCGCACGAGTCCGGCATCCACCAGCACGGCGTGATGGCCAACCCGCTCACCTACGAGATCATGACGCCGGAGTCCGTCGGCGTCCCCGCGAACAATATGGTTCTCGGCAAACACAGCGGCCGCCGCATGCTCGAGCAGCGCCTCGCCGAACTCGGCCACAAACTCACTCGCTCGCAGCTCGACGAGGTCTACCACCGCTTCACCGAACTCGCCGACCGCAAAAAATCCATCTACGACCAGGATCTGCTCGGCCTATTGCATGCCGACAAGGCCACCGCCGTCACCCACTAGCGACAGACCAAAAGGAAAAGAGTCATGCGTCTCAAAATTGCAGTCCTCGCCGGCGACGGCATCGGCCCCGAAGTCACCCGCGAAGCCACCAACATCCTTCGCGCGGTAGCCGAGCTTGGCGGCCACGACTTCATCTTCGTCCCGGGCCTCATCGGCGGCATCGCCATCACTGAAACCGGCTCCCCGCTCCCCACCGCGACGCTCGACGCCGCACTCGAGTGCGACGCCGTCCTGCTCGGCGCAGTCGGCGACAACAAATTCAACGCGCTGCCGCCCGACAAGCGTCCCGAAGCCGGCCTCCTGCAAATCCGTCAGGCCCTCGGAGGCTTCGCCAACCTGCGCCCCTCCATCGCCTACGCCGCGCTCGCGGAAAGCTCTCCGCTGCGCCCCGAAGTCATCAAAGACGCCGACATCCTCTTCGTCCGCGAACTCCTCGGCGGCCTCTACTTCGGCGCACCGCGCTGGTGGAACAAGGAAACCGACGAAGCCATCAATACCATGCGCTACACCAAGGCCGAAGTCGTCCGCGTCGCCCGCGTCGCCTTTGAGCTCGCCAGCAAGCGCCGCAACAAGGTCACCTCGGTCGACAAGGCTAACGTCCTCGAGGTCTCGCAGCTCTGGCGCGCCACCGTCACCGAAGTAGCCAAGGACTACCCGAACGTCACGCTCGAACACCAGCTCGTCGACTCCATGGCGATGCACATCATGAACATCCCTCGCAACTTCGACGTCGTCCTCACCGAGAATCTCTTCGGCGACATCCTCTCCGACGAGGCCGGCGTCATCACCGGCTCGCTCGGCATGCTGCCCTCGGCGACCATCGGCGGCCAGGTCAATCTCTACGAGCCCGTACATGGCAGCGCACCCGACATCGCGGGCACCGGCAAAGCCAACCCGCTCGGCGCTATCCTCACCGCCGCCATGGTTCTTCGCCACTCCGCGAACCTCGAGCAGGACGCCAAAGCCGTCGAGCAGGCCGTCCACAAGGTGCTGGACGCGGGCTATCGTACCGCCGACATCGCACGTGGCCAACAGCCCGGCCAGACCCCAGTCACCACGCAGGAGATGGGCAAGCTCGTCCACCAGGCGCTGACCGAATCCATCGACCGACGCCAGGCGATGCATGCCGTCTAAACGAATATGAGTCCCAAATTCAAGATGGCCCTTGCAAACCTTGCCGTCACCGCGGCGTTGCTCTATCGGTGGCTCCATGGATCGCCGCCGATGGCGCTCCTGATCACCGCGATCATCATGTTCCCGCTGATCAACGGTCTTCTGTGGCTCAGCCAGAGAAGCTTCAACCAGACCAGACGCTCCCGCTAGACGAAACAATGCGCCGCTTCTTCCAACTCGCCGCCTCTGCTTCTCTCCTGGCCTTGTTCTTGGCAACGACGGCCTTGTCCGCGCAGATGCCCACGCCTCAACCGCCTCCGCCGCAGACCTCTGCGCCACCGATGAAGAAAGATAAGAAGCCGCCGAAAGAAAACGTCGAGTGGCTCTGGCGGTACGGCCCTCCGCCGCCTGACGGCCGCGAGACCGAGCTTGTCCTCGACACCCGCTTTCGCCCGTTTCTCGATCAGTACTTCACGGCTCCGCAGACCTTCTGGGGGAACCCAAAGACCGGCTACAAATCCCTGGCCGAGACCGCGCTCGACTTCGTCTCTGTTCCCGACAAGGTTCTCGCCGACGAGAACCGCTACCTCTCGATCACCGGTTGTGTCTTCCGCTTCTGCCCCGAGCGCGGTTTGATCTGGGTCGACCTCAACGGACCTCATCCGCTCGTCGTCTTCAACGCCATCGACTGGATCAAGGACAGCAAGACCCCCGACCAGCCAGGCGCTGAGTACACCTTGTGGGTCTTTCCCAACCGCCCCATCGACCCCGCACACATTCCCGCAGCGCTGATCCACAGCGTCGCACGCTGGACGGCGCATCCTCCCCAAGGCAACAAAGAGATTCAACAGATCCGCAACGCCGTCCTCGTCGATCCTGACGGCACGCCGCACGACATTCCACCCGCCTCCATCGGCGCGAACACCTTCACCCTCCCACCAACCGAGCAAAAGGCACAACCATGAGCACACTCGAAAAGACACGCAAAGACTCTCTTCGAAAAAGTCTGGCAACAGCACCTCGTCGCTGAACCCGCAGGCGAACCCAGCATCCTCTACATCGACCTGCACCTCGTCCACGAGGTCACCAGCCCGCAGGCCTTCGACGGCCTCCGCATGACCGGCCGCAAGCTCCGCCGCCCGGATCGCACCGTCGCCACCGTCGACCATAACGTCCCCACCAGCAGCATCGAAGACCGCCTCCACATCGTCGACCAGATCGCCTCCAAACAGATCGAGGCCCTGCGCAAGAACTGCGCCGACTTCGGCGTCGAGCTCTACGACGTGCAATCGCCCAACCAGGGCATCGTCCACATCATCGGCCCCGAACTCGGCCTGACCAAACCTGGTATGACCATCGTCTGCGGCGACTCGCACACCAGCACCCACGGAGCTTTCGGAGCACTGGCCTTCGGCATCGGCACCAGCGAAGTCGAGCACGTCATGGCCACGCAAACCCTGCCGCAGGACAAACCAAAAACCTTCCGCATCAATGTCGAAGGCACGCTTCCCATCGGCGTCACAGCAAAAGACATCGTCCTGCACATCATCGGCCAGATCGGCACCGCGGGAGCCACCGGCTATGTCGTCGAATACGCCGGCTCGGCCATTCGCGGCCTCTCGATGGAAGGCCGCATGACCATCTGCAACATGAGCATCGAAGCCGGAGCGCGCGCCGGGATGATCGCCCCGGACGCCACCACCTTCGCCTACCTGAAAGGCCGCCGCTTCTCGCCGCAAGGAGCAGCATGGGACGAGGCCGTCCAGCACTGGTCCGAACTTGTAACTGATGCAGGAGCAAAATTCGATCGCGAACTTACCATCGCCGCCATTGACATCACCCCAACGGTCAGCTGGGGCACCTCGCCCGGCATGGTCACCGGCGTCAAATCGCACAGTTCCCTCTGCCCGATCCTCTAGCCACTGAAGCCGATCGAAAAGCCTTCGAGCGCGCCCTCGAATACATGGACCTCAAAGCAGGCACGCCGATCGAAGCAGATCAAGATCGACCGCGCCTTCATCGGCTCCTGCACCAACGCGCGCATCGAAGATCTCCGTGCCGCAGCTTCGGTCGTTCGCGGCTATCACGTCGCCACAACAGTCCGCGCGATGGTGGTCCCCGGCTCGCAAGCCGTCAAATCGCAGGCCGAAAAAGAAGGCCTCGACAAGGTCTTCACCGAAGCAGGCTTCGACTGGCGCGAACCCGGCTGCAGCATGTGTCTCGGCATGAACCCCGACATTCTCGCCCCCGGCGAGCGCTGCGCCTCAACCAGCAACCGCAACTTCGAAGGCCGCCAGGGACGCGGTGGCCGCACGCACCTCGTCAGCCCACAGATGGCCGCAGCAGCAGCCATCACCGGCCACTTTACGGACATCCGCGACTGGAAGTTTAAGGAGTCAACAACCACCCGGTAGCAGCAATCCGTGTTTGCTACTCCCTTTCCCTATTCCCTACTCCCTGGAGCTCTCATGCATCCCATCAACGTTCTCACCAGCCACGCCGTTCCTCTCGACCGCCCGAACGTCGACACCGACCAGATCATCCCCAAGCAGTTCCTCAAGCGCATCGAACGCACCGGCTACGGCGACTTTCTCTTCTACGACTGGCGCCGAATCCAGGAAGGCCCCAACGCGGGCGAGCCCCACCCGGACTTCGTCCTCAACAAGCACCATCACAAGGGAGCGAAGATTCTCATCGCCGGAAAAAACTTCGGCTGCGGCAGCTCCCGCGAGCACGCCGCCTGGGCCCTCACCGACTTCGGCTTCCTCGCCGTCATCGCCCCCAGCTTTGCCGACATCTTCTTCTCCAACGCCGGCAAAAATGGCATGGTCCTCGTCCGCCTCCCCGAGGCAGACGTGGAAACCCTGATGCACAGCTCCGAAAAGAATCCCGCACACAAGATCACCATCAATCTGGAAGCCCAGACCATCACCGACGACGAAGGTTTCAGTGCCCACTTCGACATCGATCCGTTCCGCAAATACTGCCTCTTGAATGGACTCGACGACATCGGCCTCACGCTGCGCCACGAAGCTGAACTCGACAAGTATGAATCGAAACACGACGCCGAATTCTGGTTAAAACCACGAAGTACAGAGGCCGCCTAATCAAATGAGCGACTTTGAGAATGTGCGCAAGAGTTACCGCCCCCGACGCATTACCACGTTGTTTGTGGGCGAGTCGGCGCCGCACGGCGGCACATTCTTCTACAACCGGAACAGCGGGCTCTTCCGCGAGATACGGAAAGCATTCAAAGGCACTGAGCTCTTTCTTGAAGATTTCAAGAGGAATGGCTTCTATCTGGATGACCTGGTTCTCGAACCCGTCAATCATCTTGAGAGAAGGAATCGCATTTCACTCTGCAGGGAATCTGTCTCGTCCTTTGCGAAAAGGCTGAGGAGCTACAAACCAGAAGCGATCGTCATTCTGCTGCACGCCATAAGACCCATGGTTTTAGGAGCCATGCGTGAGGCCGGCCTGTCTTATGAGCCCTATTGCACTCCTTATCCCGGTTTCGGAAACCAGCCGCGCTTTCACAAGGCGATGATCGAAATCATCCCTAACCTCCCCGTCGCAAACGGCCGCCAATGGAAGGAATACTAATCTTGTCGAACGAAATCAATCCGAAGAAGAATTCCATCGTCCTCACCGAAGGCCCGTCCCGAGCTGCTGCCCGTTCTTACTTCCGCAGCGTCGGCTTCAGCAAGGAAGACCTGCACAAACCGATCATCGGCATCGCCAACACATGGACCGAGATCGGCCCCTGCAACTTTCATCTGCGTCAGGTCGCCGAGGCCGTCAAGCAGGGTGTTCGCGAGGCCGGCGGCACACCGATGGAGTTCAACACCATCACGATCCACGATGGCATCACCATGGGAACTCAGGGCATGAAGGCGAGCCTGATCTCCCGCGAAGTCATCGCCGACTCCATTGAACTCGTGGCGCGGGGAAACAGTTTCGACGGCATCGTCTGCATCGCCGGCTGTGACAAGAACATGCCCGCCGCCATCATGGCCCTCGCCCGCCTCGATATCCCCGGCCTCATGCTCTACGGCGGCAGCATCGCCCCCGGCCACCTCAAACAGCCCGACGGCACCACCAAAGAGATCACCATCCTTCAAGTCTTCGAAGGCATGGGCGCGCACGCCGCCGGCAAGATCAACGACGCCGAACTCGAAGCGCTCGAAGCCTCCGCCTGCCCCGGCCCCGGAGCCTGCGGCGGCCAGTTTACCGCCAACACCATGGCCATGGCCGGCGAGTTTCTCGGCATCTCACCCATGCAACTCACTGGTGTTCCCGCCATGTCGCCGGAAAAACACGAAGCCTCCCGCCAGGCTGGCCGCCTCGTCATGGATCTCGCCCGCGCCGGGCTCACCCCGCGCAGGATCATCAACCGCCAGGCGATCGATAACGCCATCGCCGCGGTCGCAGCATCAGGGGGCAGCACCAACGCCGTCCTTCATCTCATCGCCATCGCGAGCGAGCTCGACATCCCGCTCACCATGGAAGACTTCGATCGCATCTCCGAGCGCACGCCCTTCATCTGCGACCTCTCTCCCGGCGGTAAATATGCAGCGAAGGACTACCAGGACGCAGGCGGCAGCCGTCTCCTCGCCCAACGTCTCCTCGAAAAAGGTCTGCTCAAAGGAGACAGCATCACCGTCTCCGGCAAGACCCTCGCCGAAGAGGCCGCGCTCGCCGTCGAAACCCCCGGCCAGCCCGTCATCCACACCTGGGACAAGGCCCTCAAGCCCACCGGCGGCCTCGTCATCATGCGCGGCAACCTGGCCCCCGAAGGCGCCGTCATCAAGGTCGCCGGCCACGAGCGCATCCACCACACCGGCCCCGCGCGCGTCTTCGAATCCGAGGACGACTGCCACGCCGCCGTCGAAGCCGGTAAGATCAACCCCAACGACGTCCTCGTCATCCGCTACGAAGGCCCACGCGGCGGCCCCGGCATGCGCGAGATGCTAGCCGTCACCGCAGCGATCAAAGGCATCCCCGCGCTCTCGGAAACCGTGGCCCTCCTCACCGACGGCCGTTTCTCCGGAGCCACCCGCGGCCTGATGGCCGGCCACGTCGCTCCAGAAGCCCAACTCGGAGGCCCCATCGCCGCCGTCCGCGAAGGCGACACCATCACCTTCGACATCCCCAACCGCAAACTAACCCTCAACGTCCCCGAAGCCGAGATCGCCAAACGCCTAGCCGCATGGAAGGCCCCCGAACCCCGCTTCAAACGCGGCGTCTTCGCCAAGTACGCAAACAGTGTAAGCAGCGCCAGCGAAGGAGCCGTCACCACATAAACTTCAATGACCTCTCAGAAGAAAACTCGTTTGGTGTCGATATGCCTGATCATTTTCGCGGCCATTTTGTTTGGTCCGATGTTTTTGTTCATGGCTTCCAACGCAGGCGCAGCAGTTTTAGAGCTCGTTCTCAACAGAAAGCCGACAAGTGCTGAATTTCTCGGAAACTACAAACTTCAAGTCCCATGGGGCAGCGCAACACTCCAAATAAAGGCTGACGGAACATTTCAAGAAGAAATTAATGAAACCGGCAAACCCGCGAGGAATGTTTCAGGAAGATGGCAATCCCATGAGGGTTCAAACTTCGTGGACGTTGATTTTCGGCCCTTCGGAATGGTTTGGGACGACGATCACAATCGCGAAACCAACGACTACGGAATCAAATTCTATAAACCACATTTCGGCGTGACCTACGGCTTGATTGACGACGATCTTGGCGAAAAGTTTGAAAGGCAATAAGGAACTCCGAGGAAACAATCATGGCCAACAAAAATCAACACCCCCAACTCACCGGAGCCGAAATCATCTGGGCCACCCTCGCTGGCGAAGGCGTGGACAAGGTCTTCGGCTACCCCGGCGGCGCCATCCTCCCCGCCTACGACGCCCTGCGCAAATTCCCCATCCACCACATCCTCGTCCGCCACGAGCAGGGCGCCGCGCACATGGCCGACGGCTACGCCCGCGCCTCGGGCAAGGTCGGCGTCTGCATCGCCACCTCCGGCCCCGGCGCCACCAACCTCGTCACCGGCATCGCCACCGCCATGCTCGATAGCATTCCCATTGTGGCGATCACCGGCCAGGTCGGCAGCAAAGTCCTCGGGAGCGACGCGTTTCAAGAGATCGACATCACCGGCATAACCCTGCCCATCACCAAGCACAACTACCTCGTCACCCGCGCCGAAGACATCGCCCCCGCCATCCGCGAGGCGCTCCAGATCGCGAAGTCCGGCCGCCCCGGTCCCGTGCTCGTGGACATTACCAAAGACGCGCAACAAGCCACAGCTCCCTTCAACTTCGAAGCTGCCGCACCCAAGCCCTATCGCCCGCACCCCATGCTTCGCGCCGAATCCTCTTCAATCCAGCAGGCCATCGAACTCATCAAGGCCGCAAAGAAGCCCGTCATCCTCGCCGGTCACGGCATCACGCACTCCGGCGCCGAAGCCCAGGTCCTCGCCTTCGCCGAACGCCAGCAGGTCCCCGTCGCAAGCACGCTGCTCGGCCTCGGCGGAGTCCCGACGCACCACCCGCTCTCACTCGGCATGATGGGCATGCACGGCGAGTCCTGGGTCAACAACGCCATCCAGCAGGCCGACCTCCTCCTCGCCTTCGGGATGCGCTTCGACGACCGCGTCACCGGCAACCTCGCCCATTACGCGCCAAACGCAAAGAAGATCCACATCGAGATCGACCCCTCCGAGATCAACAAGAACGTCCGCGCCGACGTGGCCCTCATCGGCGACCTCAAGGAGGTCCTCGAACTCCTCCTCCCGCTGCTGCCGAAGAACTCCGACACCAGCTGGCTCCGCGAGATCAACGCCATGAAGGGCGACGCCGCCGTCCGCGACATCATCAACCTCCCCGACAACGGCCACCTCTACGCCGCCCACGTCATCAACGACATCTGGCGCGAGGCCCACGCCGCCGGCCGCGCCGAACAAACCATCATCGTCACCGACGTAGGCCAGCACCAGATGTGGGAGGCCCAGTACTACAAGCACGACACCCCGCGCTCGCTCATCACTTCAGGTGGCCTCGGCACCATGGGCTTCGCGCTGCCTGCAGCCATCGGCGCAAAGGTCGCCTGCCCCGAGAAAGACGTCTGGGTCATCGCCGGCGACGGCGGCTTCCAGATGACCGCCGCCGAGCTCTCCACCATCGTGCAGGAAGAACTCGCCATCAACATCGCCGTCATCAACAACGGCTTCCTCGGCATGGTCCGCCAGTGGCAGGAGGCCTTCTACGACAAGAACTACGCCGCCTCGCCCATCCTCTCGCCCGACTTCGTCCTGCTCGCCGCCGCCCACGGCATCGACGGCGCGACCGTCAACAAGCGCCATAATGTAACCCACACAGTCACAAAAGCTCGTACCAGCGGCAAGCCATTCCTGATCAACTTCCAGGTAGAAAAAGAAGACGGCGTCTACCCCATGATCGCCCCGGGCGCTGCCCTTCACGAGATGGTCCGCCGACCACAGAAAGACCCGCTCTTGGAAACCGCGGAGGACGAGTAGATGAAGCACAAATGGCTGATCGCCGCATTCATTATGAATGCGTGTACTCTCGCTGGCCTCGCCCAAAAAACGACGATTCGCATTCGTTTCGCTAACGGCAAAACCGGCCAACCGTTGCATCTCAAATCATATGATCGCGGCACTCTCGGCCCCGGCGGCAACTACAGTGTCGAGCGTGTCGATGGTGATTCGCTCATCGTGATATTCGACAACATATCAACGTTTGCTTTCCGTAGTGAGGCCTTCGATCCCTGCGACACGAAGTCAAAGCGCGATCCACTGCCCAAGTACAGTCTCCAGGAAATTGTGGCCCATGGCGTTGTCGCTCCTAACTACTGCGGTAAAGTCCAAGCCAAACCAATCGCCGGAGAACTGCTAATCTACAGCCGGCATCAGCATTGGTGGGAAATTACGGGCAACATCGCAAAAGGTCTTCTAATCTGCGCATGACGATTGCCCCTCATAATCGTCGGCCTGGTGGCTTGCGAAGAAAGGTCTTATGATCCATATCTTTGTTGATAAAAAACTCGATCTCCTCGCTCAAATCGCCGCGTTTCTTTTCATCGCGATGGCACCCGGAATCGCGCTTGCCCAGCCTGTCCAACCCATTCACATCAAAGTAATCAACGCAAAGACCAACCAACCCATCACGAACGAAAGATTGAACGTAGCTCTCAAAACAGATCAGATCGGCTCTGTCGCCATGGCCACCGACAAAAACGGAGTCATCCTCGTAAACTACGGCAGCGCGACCATCATCCGCATCCTCGCGAACATGAACGCCGATTGCCGTCCGCGCGCCGAGCTCTACACCAACTACCTCATCGACGCCATTGTCAAAACCGGCATCACCACCGGTAATCTCTGCAGCAGCGCCAGCCCGAAGGCCAAACCCGGCGAACTAATACTCTTCGAAATCCCCAAAACATTCATACCCGCGTACCCAGCGCCTCCGCTGCCTCCACCACCCCACTCCGACGAGAATCCTCATCAACCACAACCCCAAACC
The DNA here is from genome assembly GCA_963798925.1 of uncultured Acidobacteriaceae bacterium. Classification (GTDB taxonomy): domain Bacteria; phylum Acidobacteriota; class Terriglobia; order Terriglobales; family Acidobacteriaceae; genus Edaphobacter. The sequence goes on along the minus strand of CAWCVD010000008.1, from coordinate 2,807,295 downwards.
AACAAATAAATCACTGCAGGTACTCATGCTCCACACCTTCGTAGCCCTGGTCCAGGACAAACCCGGCGTCCTCACGCGAGTCGCCTCGCTCTTCCGCCGACTCAACATCAACATCGTCTCGCTCACCGTAGGCGAGAGTGAGCGAGCCGACGTCTCCCGCATGACCATCGTCTGCGAGGCGCCCGACCACGCGGCCCACCGTATCCGCGCGTCGCTCTATAAGCTCGAGATCACTGTCGACGTCGACGAGGTCGGCCGCGCCGATGCTGTCATCCGCGAGCTCTGCCTCCTCAAGGTAGGCGCAGGCCCCTCGCATCCGTCTGGGCCAACATTCCCGTTCGCAGATCTTCGAGCTCGCCACCGTCTTCAAGGCCCGCGTCGTCGACCTCGCACCCGAGTCCATCATGCTCGAGCTGACAGGCAGCTCCTCCAAGATCGAAGGGCTCATTCAGGTCATCACCGAGAGCGGCTACACCATCCTCGAAGTCTCTCGCACGGGCCGCATGGCAATGCGCCGCGGCCACCACACCAGCCGTGTCCTCAAAGCGCTGGGCACCGCCGACCCCAAAGCCCCGTCCTCCACCGAGAAGCACGGCGAACCCAGCCACGAAGAGCTCGCCGACGTCGACGAACAGGAACAGGAATAACAACCGCTTGTTACCATAACGCTAAAGGAAGAAGACAGAAAAATGGCAAAGGCATACCACGACGCAGACGCAGACCTCTCCCTCATCCAGGCGAAGAAAGTCGCCATCATCGGCTACGGCTCGCAGGGCCACGCCCACGCCCTCAATCTCAAGGACTCCGGCGTCGACGTCCGCGTAGGCCTGCGCCCCGACTCCCCCAATGCCGACCGTGCCCGCAAAGCCGGCCTCGTCGTCGATACCGTAGCGAACGTGAGCAAGTGGGCCGACGTCATCATGAACCTGACACCCGACCAGACGGCAGCCAAGGTCTATCACGCTGAGATCGCTCCCAACATGAAGCCCAACGTGACGCTGATGTTCGCTCACGGCTTCAACATCCGCTTTCGCACCATCACGCCGCCTGCGACCGTCGATGTCTCGCTAGTCGCGCCGAAGGGCCCCGGCCATCGTGTCCGCGAGGTCTTCACCGAAGGCGGCGGCATCCCGGGTCTCGTTGCCGTGGAGCAGGACGCCAGCGGCAACGCCCTTGCCCTCGCACTGAGCTACGCCAAAGGCATCGGCTGCACCCGCGCAGGCGTCCTCCAAACCACCTTCACCGAAGAGACCGAGACCGACCTATTCGGCGAGCAGGCCGTTCTCTGCGGCGGAACCAGCGCCCTCGTCAAAGCAGGCTTCGAGACCTTGGTTGAGGCCGGCTACCAGCCCGAGCTCGCCTACTTCGAGGTCCTCCACGAACTCAAGCTCATCGTTGACCTGATGTATCGCGGCGGCCTCGCCTACATGCGTCACTCCATCTCAGACACCGCCGAGTGGGGCGATTACGTAGCCGGCCCCCGTATCGTCACTCCCGAGGTCAAAAAAGCGATGAAGTCTCTCCTAAACGATATCCAGGACGGCAGCTTCGCCAGGAAATTCATCGCCGAGAACGAGACCGGCCGCAAAGATTTCGCTCGCATCCGCAAGGAAGAATCCGAGCTCCAGATCGAAAAGGTCGGCGCCGAACTTCGCAAATCCATGCCCTTCCTCGACCCCGTCGTCGTGAAAGACGGCCAGGTCCAAAAGGCCTGACACACTTACGGAGGAGATGATGCGCAACCTCATGCCTGGCTCGCTCCTCACTCTCTCCGCATTCGCCCAAACCGTGCCACCGCTCCCGCCAAAGACAGCTTGTGGGAGCGGCTGCACCTGCTCCAAGAAATTTCCACTTTTCGCCGGGTTCGGCCGACTTTAATTCACATTTGAAATGGTCCGGACCGCGGCACTAAAGCATCTATTCTTCTAACTATCCGGATTTCAATGCGTCGAAATAGAACTGCTGTAACAATGGAGTCGTAGAACAATTTAGCTAAGTCGCCGCCAAGCCTCAGAAGGAGCTCCCCCGAAGATGGCCACCCTGAACAGCTACGAAGGCCTGCTACCCGAACAAACCCCCGCATCCGCAGAGCAGGCGATCCTCGCTGGCCCGCCAGCCGAACCCACGCCCATCCCCAAGATCGTCGCCGCGCTTCGCGACGTCACGCAGCTCGACGGCCTCACGGAAGAAGAGTACATCTGGATCGCCACGCACGGTACGGAGCGCGTAGGCCCCGACCGCGCCCTCCTCTTCCGCGACAACGACCCGGCCCGCTACATGAACTTCATCCTTCGCGGCGAAGTCCAGGTGCGCCGTCGCCACGCCGGCAACATCGCACTCTTCATCGGCCGCGCCGGCTCCATGACCGGCAAGCTTCCCTACTCGCGCATGAAGAACTACGGCGGCGAAGGCTTCGCCGTCGGCCCGGTCTGGTCGCTTGACATACCCGACACCCTTTTCCCGGACATGCTCGCCGCTATCCCTTCGATGGCACAGCGATGCGTCAATGTGCTGCTGGACCGCGTCCGCGAGGTCACCCGCATCGAGCAGCAGTCCGAAAAACTCAACGCCCTTGGCAAACTCGCCGCCAATCTCAGCCACGAGCTCAACAACCCCGCCTCCGCCGCGCAGCGTTGCGCCGCGAGCCTCTTCGGCGAACTGCGCGAATACGGCGAGCAGAAGTACCGCCTTGGAAACCTCTGTCTCTCTGACCAGGAGATCAGCAGCTACCGTGCCTGGGTCCAGAACGCTCGCGGACGCATGGCCGCCTACTCCCACTCAGGGCCGCAAAGCCCGCTTGCTGTCACCGATCGCGAGGACTCGATCGTTCGCTGGCTCACCGCGCATAGCGTACCCGAGCCCTGGACCATCGCTCCGGCGCTCTCCGAGACCAATCTCCCCATCGACCTTCTCGACGAGCTCGCCTCCGTCACTCGGCCCGAAGTCCTTCCTGTCGCTCTCGCCACCGTCTCGCGCTCACTCCGCGTGGAGCGGCTCGCCGAGACAGTCGTCGACTCCACCGTTCGGATCTTCGACCTCATCAGCGCCATCAAGGACTACTCCTACATGGACCAGGCGCCCATTCAGGACGTCGATCTGGCCCAATCGCTCGAAAACACCCTCGTCATGTTCAACTCGCGCCTCAAAAACGTCAAAGTCGAACTGGCCTTCGATCCGGACCTGCCACCCATCAGCGCCTACGGGAGCGAGCTCAATCAGGTCTGGACCGAGCTCATCGAAAATGCCCTCGAAAGCATGAATGACCTCGGAACGTTGCGTCTCACAACCAAACTCAACGGCTCCATGGCGCTGGTCGAGGTCCTGGACGACGGCCCCGGCATCGACCCCAAGATCCGCACCCGCATCTTCGAGCCCTTTTTCACCACCAAGGCTCCCGGTCGCGGACTCGGACTCGGACTTGACGCCGTCCAGCGCATCGTCAACAAGCACTCAGGCTTTGTGACCGTCGAATCCAAGCCGGGCGACACCTGTTTCCAGGTCCGCCTGCCCCTCGACCTCGCCCAAGCCTACTAAAGAGCCAAAAGCGGGAACGCCGTAAGGTTCTCCCGCTTCCGCAAGCCTATCAATTACTTGATGATCTCCACACCCCGCCAAAACGCGATGTGATGCTTCACATTCCGGGCAGCCGGCTTAGGATCCGGGTAATACCACGCCGCATCCGGGTTTTCCTGCCCATCCACGATGACTGTGTAATATCGCGCCTGCCCCTTCCAGGGGCAACTGGAGGTTGTTGAACTCGTCTTCAGAAACTCCCGTTTCACCGACTCATCCGGGAAATAAATATTCCCCTCAACCATCTCCGTTTTTTCGCTCTCGGCCAGAGTCTGACCATTCCAAACTGCCTTTGCCATAGTTCACTACCGCCAGTATTTTCAATAATTTACGCACGGGATACCATGTCAACGGAACCCGCACGTTGAATCTGCGTCTTCTGGCCTGTAAATCCATTTGTAACAGAAATGATGCAAAAAGGGAATGTCCCCAGAGGCAGTTCCAAGCACCACTCGGCGGAGTCAGACATCCCCGGTCCGTCTACTTCGCTACGCCAAAGTTCTTCAAAAAGACCTCGTAGCGAGCCTTGGCTGCCGGATACTTGGCAATCAACGCAGCCGTCTGCCCCATAAACGGATTTCCGCTCTCTTTCTCCGTCTCGGCGTGGAAGTGGTGAAACTTCGCGTAGATCAGAATCCCCTCCAGGCTCGAATCGAGAAACAGATCCGGGTCAAGCGCCCCCCGCAACACAAACGAGGCCGCCATCTCCCAAAAGCTCATCGCCTGCCGCCAGTACGGGTTGAACTCCGATTTGGTGTCCCGCGACACCGCCCTCAGCTCCTCCAACGTCTTTGGATTGAACTCGAAGACCATGTACCTTCGTGCCTTCCGCAAAGTCTCTTCCTGCCGGAGTTCATACAGCCTCAAGATCAGTTCCGCATCCGCCGCAGTCGCCATTCTCGCTTCCTCTCTCAGTTAAGCTACGCTCTCGACAACCGCTCGGGTCTTCTCCGGATCAGGCCGCTCCAACTCGGGAACCGGAGCCGGTCCTGCAGTCTTCTTCTCATACGTGCAAAGCGGAGTCGTCGGCGCCTCCTCCGGCGCGCCCTTCTTCTTTCGCTTCTTCGGCAGAGCCTCCCGGTTATTCGGACACACCAGGTAAGTCCCCTTGTCGTTGTGCACCTCAAGCAGGTACGCGCTGTCACACTTCGGGCACGTCTTGTCGATCAGCTTCAGGTTCGAGGCAAAGTCGCACTTCGGATAGTTCACGCAGCCGTAAAACACATCGCCGCGCTTCGTCTTCCGTACCGCGATATCGCCGCCATCCTTCGGGCACTTCACTTCCAGCAGTTCCTGCTTGATGTACTTGCACTTTGGATACCCGCTGCAGCTGATGAACTCGCCATACTGCCCATTGCGCAGCAGCAGCGGCTTCCCGCACTTCGGGCAGTTCTCGTCCAACTGCACCGGAGGCTTCTGCTGCACCTTCTGGTTCAGCTTGCGGATCGTCCGGCATGGTGGATCTTCGTTGTACCCCGGGCAAGCCATAAACGGCCCCCACGGCCCATTCCTTAGCACCATCGTGCGCCCGCAGTTGTCGCAAGCCTCCTCCTCTGGAGCCTCATCGGCCCCCGGAGCACTCAAATCAGGCTTCGCCGTAAAGTTCTCCTTCGTGAAGTCGCAGCTGAACTGCTCCGCCGTCACCTTCCCGCCCTGCTCCATCGCCTCGTTGATCGCAGCCGTCAACTCCTTCGTATCCGCGGCCTCCTTCGAGTACTCAACAACATCATCCGTCGTCGCCTTCACCGTAATCGGGAAGTGCAGCGTCTTCGTCACCTTCTTCAGCCCTGCCTTAGGGTCCTTCTTCCACGGCCCCGCAGCCACCGTCACAGGCTTTGCCTTCGAAAAATTGCTGCACGAATAAAAGCTGCCGAACTTGCCCCACTTCAAAATCAGCGGTGCTCCGCAGTTGTCGCAGACCTCCTTCGTCGGCTCCTCCATCCGCTTGATGTCTTCCATCTTCTTCTCAGCAACATGAAGCTCCTTCTCGAAGTGGTCGTAGAAACCATTCAGCAGATCGGTCCACTTCTCGTGGCCCTCTTCCACCGCATCCAACTCGCCTTCAAGCGTCGCGGTATAAGCCGTGTCGAAGATATAAGGAAAGTTCTTCACCAGCAGCTTCGTCACTACGATCCCGATCTCCGTCGGCACAAACCGCGCCTGGATCTTCTTCACATAGTCGCGATCCTGAATCGTATTAATGATGGAAGCATACGTCGAAGGCCGCCCAATCCCTTTCTCCTCCAGCGTCTTCACCAGGCTCGCCTCGTTGTACCGCGGCGGGGGCTGCGTAAACTTCTGCTGCGGATCCAGCTTCTCCAAACGCAGCGCCTCGCCTTCGCTCAACTCGGGCAATCTGCGTTCAGAATCGTCTTCGCCCTCCGCGTCGCTATCCCCATCGACAGTCTTCGCCGCAGCCTCCTTCGCAGCCTGCCGTGCGCGCTTGTCCTCTTCTTCAAACTTCAGGTGCCCATCAAACTTCAGCACGCTGCCCGTCACACGGAAGTCATACGCCTGCTTCCCCTGCGCCACAATATCCACTGTCGTCTGATCGAAGACCGCCGGCGTCATCTGGCTCGAGACAAACCGCTGCCAGATCAGCTTGTATAGCCGGAACTGCTCATCCGAGAGATACTTCCGGATCGACTGCGGCGTGAAGCTCACGTTCGTCGGCCGAATCGCCTCATGCGCATCCTGAGCCTGCTCCTGCTTCTTACCCGCATACTCGTTCGGCGTTGCCGGCAGATACGCCGCTCCAAGCTTGCCGATAAACTCGCGAGCCTCAGCAATCGCATCCGGACTTACGCGCGTCGAATCGGTTCGCATGTACGTAATCAGGCCGACCGTGCCCTCATCGCCGATCTCCACGCCCTCATACAGCCGCTGCGCAACGCCCATCGTGCGCCGAACATTGAATCCCAGCCGCCCCGAAGCATCCTGCTGCAACTTGCTCGTCGTATATGGAGCCTTTGGATTATTCCTCCGCTCCTTCTTCTCAACCGAGCGCACACTCCACTTCGCATGCTCCAGCTCGCCCAGAGTCTCATCGACCGCATCCTTGTCCGGCAGCGCGTTCGAGAGAAAAAGCTCCTTGCCTTCCTCATCCTTGCCATTCGCAACACGCGACGGCACGCCATTCACGCCGACAAATCGCGCTGTAAAATTCTGCTTGCCCGCGCCCGGCTCCATGACCGCGTCGATCGTCCAGTACTCCACGGGATTGAACGCGTTAATCTCCGCCTCGCGCTCAACAATCAAACGCAGCGCCACCGTCTGCACACGTCCGGCAGACAATCCACGCCGCACCTTGTCCCAAAGCAGCGGCGAAACCTGGTACCCCACCAGCCGATCGAGCACTCGGCGCGTCTGCTGAGCGTCCACCAGATTCTCGTCGATATCACGCGCATGCAGAAACGCCGCCTGCACAGCCTTCTTGGTGATCTCATTAAAGGTGACGCGCCGCACCTGCGACTTGTTCTTCATCATCGGCAGGAGCTGCATCGAAAGATGCGCCGCGATCGCTTCGCCTTCGCGGTCAGGGTCCGGCGCCAGGTAGACCATGTCCGCCTTCGACGCCAGCTTCTTCAGCCGTTCGACAACCTTCTCCTTCCCAGGAGACACAATCAGCGTCGGCTCAAACGTCCGCTTCTTCAGCTCCACGCCGATGTCGTTCTTCGGCAGGTCCATGATGTGGCCAATCGAGGCCTCCACCGTGTAATCGCTGCCGAGATATTTTCCGATCGTCTTCGCCTTCGCCGGCGATTCCACGATCACTAATGACTTAGCCATTCTTTCCCTTCATCCACAAAACGTATCGCCGAAGCAAAACGTTCCAATTCTTCCTTGTTCCCTTGCGAACCTAACACGCTTTCCGCAAACGCGTCATCTCAGCACAATGCCTCAACTGACGAAAACCATCCCGGAAGGTCACTGTTAACAAGATTCTTCGGGACAAAAAAATTACAAAGCAGACCACTGCCAAACCAAACGGCAGCCGGGACTTACATTTATGTAAGCATCCCGTCCACCATCATCCCAACCACTCGGGATCGGGCCGCCTCAAAATGCCCGCACATAATTTTTTCCGGGAAGCTGCCGAACTCGTCCCGCAAGCTCTAGTTCGAACAGCGCTGTGAATATCTCCGCCGACGTCAGCTCAGGCTCCAGCTGCTCGATCAGTCCATCCAATTGCGTCGATTCATCATGCCGCAATCGCTCAAACACGATCCGCTCATGCGCCGGCATCGCCGTATCATTAAAATAGAGATGCGGTTCTTCCGCTCTTCGATTCACCCAGGCCCGCCCCGGCTCGCTCATCCTCAAGCGCCAGCCGGACTTGCGACGGCAGATCCTCCCATATATCCTCCCAAGTTGCCGTCAGCTTAGCCCCCTGCTTTATCAATGTGTTAGGCCCCCACGCGTTCTTATTCGTGACATTGCCGGGAACCGCATAAACATCCCGGTTCTGCTCCATCGCGCAACGAGCCGTAATTCGCGTCCCGCTGTACTCCGCCGCCTCAATCACCAGCACCCCGACGCTCATCCCGCTCAAAATCCGGTTCCGGATCGGAAAGTTTTGCGGTGCCGGAAACGTCCCCAGCGGATACTCGCTCACAATCGTCCCCCCGGTCGCGACAATCTGCTCGGCCAGCTTCTTGTTCTCCTTTGGATAGATCACGTCGATTCCCGTGCCCCACACCGCCACCGTCTTCCCGCCCGCCTCAATCGCCCCTTTGTGCGCCGCTGTATCGACCCCGCGAGCCATCCCGCTCAAAATCACCACCCGCCTGTTTGCCAGATCCCGGGACAGCAACTCCGCCATTCCCGCCCCATAAGGCGAAGGCTGACGCGTCCCCACCACGGCAATCCCCGGCCGCGACAACAGCCCAACATCCCCGCGAATCCAAAGCACAGCCGGCGGATCATAGATCTCCCGCAGCCGCTCCGGATACGCCGCGTCCTCTGGCGTCAACACACTAGCGCCAGCTTCCAGGGTCCGCTTCATCTCGTCCTCAGCAGCCGCTCGAGACTTGCCCTCAAAGACAAACTGCGCCGCCGCAGCCGGCATCCCCAGCCCCTCGAGCTCCGTCAGCGAAGCCTCAAACAACCGCTCCGCCGCACCCAGCCCTCTCATCGCCTTCCAGATCCGCGTAGGCCCCATGCCCGGCGTCAGCGCAAGCGCCAGCCACGCCATCTTCGCCGTATCCACCTTGTTCTGTTCCAACCTGCTCAGCGCAACCTGCTCTGCATCGCTGCTCATCTTCATCTTTTCTCTGTTGCTCCGAATTTGCTTTTAGGAATCAGTTCACCCGGTGGAGACTATCACGCCATCCCCATCGGCCAAAAACACCATCCGCATTAAGATAGAGAGAAGCACCTAGGGACGTTATTGCGCGACCGAACGTCTTACGGAAGGACCGAGGAAATCTTTGTGGCCGCAGCAAATTCGAAACACGGGACCCGCCGATTCATGCAACAGACCGCAATCGCATTCCTTCTGACAACAAGCCTGGCCGCCGCCGCGCAGGTCGCACCGCTCGCACCAAAGTGGCTCGCCGGAACTCCACCCCCGCCGGTCGAGACCTTCGCCGACGGCCTCACCCGCCGCAACATCCCGCTCACCGAGCCTGAGCTTCTCGCCGCTCTGAAAAACCCCGACCCCGAAATTCGCAGTCTCGCCGCTGCCCAGCTCGCCGCCTCCGACGACCATCCCGCTCTCAAATACATGATCACCGCCTTCCAGGACGAGCGAGATCCGCAGGTCCAGGTCAACATCGCAGGCGCGGCCTCCTGGCTCGGCTCTAACATCGCCATCCAGCAGCTCAAAAATATCTGCCGAGACGTCAACCAGCCCTCCACCGCGCGTCTCGACGCAGCGCGTTACATCTCTAACAAGCAGCTTCCCGATTGCTTCCCCGCAGTCCGCGAGATCGCCCGCAACGACCAGGACGCCACCATTCGCGTCCTTGCCATCACCGCCGCAGTCAGCTATCGGGGCCAGTCCGACGGCGCACAGAAGATCGCCGTTCAGGCCCTGAACGATCTGGACCCAACAGTTCGCATCACAGCCGCCGACTCGCTCCGCTACTTGCGAGGCACCGATGCAATCGCAGCTCTTCAATCCGCTCTGCAAAGCGATGGCGACGAGACCGCGCGCGAACATCTCCGCGAAGCCATCCGCGTCCTTCAGTTGGCCGCCGATCAGGACAAGAAAGACAAGAAGGAAAAAGACAACTCCAGATAAAACTCTTGGCCGGAAGGCCGAAGAATGTTGTACTAGGACAAATCCCTCAAGTGCGAGCGTGACATGTCCTGGAAGCTCATTCTGGTTGTCCTGGTTGGTTGTTTCTGCTCACCCCTTACCCCGGCTTCGGCCCAGAGTTTTACGCTGCAGCAGGTAATGAGCGGCACTTTCAACTCTGTACTGCGGGCCTCACCCAAAGGTTCACGGGTAGTCTGGATGGCAAACCAGGAGGGCAAACGCAACGTCTGGGTCGCCGAGCTGGGAAGCGGGGATTTCAAAGCCCGGCAGCTAACCGCCTACACGACGGATGATGGGCAGGACATCGGCGACATCACCTGGACGCCGGATGGGCAGTCGGTCGTGTATGTGCACAGCGGAGACTTCGAATTTCCGGGCCGGCCCGATCCCAATCCGGCATTGCTGACAGCGGGGGTGGAACAGACCATCTTCATCGTGCCCTTCGACGGTGGCAAACCGCGCCGGTTGGCTGCAGGACGGTCGCCGAGCGTCTCGCCGGATGGCAAGACCGTGGCCTTTCTCAGCAAGGATGGAATCTGGAGCCTCCCTCTCGCAGATGACTCGGCCAAACCGGAGCTGATGTTTCATGCGCGTGGAACCCTGGGACCGCCGGTCTGGTCGCCGGATGGAAAGGGCGTCGCCTTTACAAGCAACCGCGGCGATCACAGCTTCATTGGCGTTTACTCCATCGCGGATAAGACCATCACCTACATGGATCCGTCGACCTGGACAGATCGTGATCCAGAGTGGTCGCCCGATAGCAAGCAGTTAGCCTTTGTACGGTTGGCAAGCGGAGGCGGTGGTGGCGCCGGAGCGCGACGGGTTGGAGAGCCATGGTCCATCTACGTTGCAGACGCCGCGACTGGAACAGGGCACGAAGTATGGCGAGCGCCAAAAGGACAAGGCAGTGTCTTTCATCCGTTGGAAACGGATCAGCAACTCTTCTGGACACCCGGCGGTCACCTCATCTTCCCCTCGGAGCTTGACGGTTGGGAACATCTCTACTCCGTTCCAATAACCGGAGGCAAAGCGGAGTTACTCACTCCTGGCGAGTTCGAAGTAGAGCACGTCACAGTGAGTCCGGATCGCGCCAATCTTGTGCTCAGTTCAAACCAGGGAGACATCGACCGCAGGCATGTCTGGCAGATTGCAACAGACGGCAAAACCGGCATCCGACAACTCACAACCGGGGAAGGCATCGAGGTGTTTCCCGTAATGACCGCAAGCGGAAGCGTTGCGGTCCTTCGTGCCGATGCGCGAGTACCGATGCGGCCCGCGCTCGTGGCAAACAACGGAGAACTGCGCGATCTCGCGCCTCAACTGGTGCCAGCGGATTATCCCGCGCAGAAGCTGCTCGTCTCCCAACAGGTGATCCTGTCCGCGGCAGATGGAATGAAGATCCACGGGCAGCTATTCCTGCCACCCGCAGCGGGCGACGGCAAGCGGCATCCCGCCCTGGTGTTCTTTCATGGCGGCTCACGGCGAGAGATGCTCCTGGGCTACCACTACATGGACTACTACTCGAACGCCTACGCAATGAACCAGTACCTCGCAAGCCTCGGCTACATCGTCCTGTCGGTCAACTACCGCAGCGGAATCGGATACGGGTTGAACTTCCGTGAGGCTATCAACTACGGGCCTGGCGGCGCCAGCGAGTACAACGATGTGCAGGGCGCAGGGCTTTATCTCCGGAGCCGCTCCGACGTCGATCCGGCGCGAATCGGAGCATGGGGCGGGAGCTACGGCGGCTACCTAACAGCATTGGCCTTAGCGCGCTCGTCAGATTTATTTGCCGCAGGAGTGGACTTCCATGGCGTGCACGACTGGGCTGCGCGCCTGGGCCAAGGCGGAGCTGGAGCGGCAGCAGCCATCGCCGCCGATCCCAACGTAGCCCGCGTCGCCTTCCAGTCCTCCCCAATGGCCTCCATCAAAACCTGGAAATCACCCGTGCTGCTCATCCAGGGAGACGACGACCGCAACGTGGCTTTCTCACAAACAGTCCAGATGGCAGCGGCGCTCCGTACTCAGGGAGTCGAGTTCGAGGAACATGTCTTTCCCGATGAGATTCATGGATTTCTCATGCATCGGAGCTGGGTTACAGCCTACGGGCTGACGGCTGATTTCTTTGGCCGGCACTTCGCTATGCCGGCTTCCGCCCACTAACTCTCCAAAGACTGGATCAACCCCCGAATATACCCATAACAAAACGCAAATGACTGCAAACCCTCCGGATCACTCGCCGCAACCGGCACATGATCCGGCATCAACATATACGGATAGCCAACCTCGCGATAAACCTTGATCGCCTTCACAAGATCCACATCGCCCTCATCCGGATACACCTCCACAAAATCGTTCCGGTGCCCACGAATATTCCGGAAGTGCACATTGAAGATCTTCTTTCGCGTCCCAAAATATCGAATCACGTCATAGATCTCCGTCCCGGGATGCGCCAGCATCTCCGACACTGTGCCCTGGCAAAAATTTAAGCCGTGATACTCACTCTCCTGAATCGCAACAAACTTCTTCAACCCATCCACGGTCCCAAGCACGCGATCCACGCCCTGATAACCCTCCGGCGGAACACCCGGATCCTGTGGATGACACGCCATCCGAATCTTGTACTCATTCGCAACCGGAATCACGCGGTCAAGAAAATAAGTAATTCGCTCCCAGAACATATCCGCATCCACATGCCCCGCAATGGTCAACAGCGTCTTCGGTTTCGCCTCCGACAACTTCCACTGGCTATAGCTCGCATCGCCTCGCCCTGGCGTCCTGCCCGTGCGCAGCACTCCAAGAATGCTCATGTTGTACTTGATCGACGGCAAACCCACTTGCGCACAGTTCCGAATCAGCGTCAGAATCGACTCAATATCGCGATCCCTCTCCGGACTCCGCGCCAGCATGATCGCCGGATGTTTTTCATTGTCGATATAGCTCGACGTCAACAACGGCGGTCCAACGCAATCGACCTCGATGCCGTTCTTCGCAGCAAGATCCTTCATACGACTGAGCGCATCCACCGTGGCCCAGTTTGGGTCGTTGCCGCGCTCATCGCCACCAGGATACCCGCAGATATTCCTCACCCCATACCGCGCCAGATACTTCAAATGCGTATCGTTCGTCGGAGCACTCTGGCACCCAAGCTTCATCAACACCGGCTTCGTCGAACCCACCGCAGGAGCAGCCAACACAGCAGTTTTCTTGCCAAGCGCAAGCGCTGCCACACCCGAAGATGAGATAAATTTCCGTCGATTCATAGCACTCCTAAACACCGCGCCCTTCGAGACTCTTCCCAGACATACCTGCCAAAGCAGAATCCACTCCACTCATCGCCCAAACCGTGGCGTAACGTATCGCAGAATCCTACTATCAACCTCGCTCTTCCTCACATTTTTTTGCACTCCATCAGGCTCCCAATCCGCGCCGCCCTGCCAGCCTCCGTCAACACCCACTCCCGTACCGTCCACGGCGGATCGTGCCGCACATGCCGGCCATGCCCGCACTCGAGACGCGCCACCCAGTGGCCTTCCTCGTCCTGATAGAAACCCACCACTGCCCTCTGCATCCCACACCCTCATCCAACATCCAATAGACTAATCCTTGGATCACGCCATCGAATGCTTCGCGTCGCAGCCATCAACTTCCTCAATCCCGCTCCCCTCATGTGGGACTTCGAACATCCACCCCTCGCCAGCGAACTTGCGCAGCGTTACACCCTCCACTACACCCAGCCCTCGCTCTGCGCCGACGAGCTTCTCGCCGCCCGCGCCGATCTCGGCCTCATCCCCATCGCCTCTCTCACGCCCGCGCTCGCCATCGTCCCCGGCTGCGCCATCGCCTCCCTCGACGAGGTCCGCTCCATCCAGCTCATCGTCAAATCCCCCTACACCCTCAGCACAATAAAAACCATCGCCGCCGACACCGCCTCACGCAGTTCCCTCGCCTACGCCGAGATCCTCTTCCGCAAATTCCTCAACACCCACCCAACCTTCTTGCCCGCGCAAGCCGACCCCATCCCCATGCTGCAACAAGCCGACGCAGCCATCCTCATCGGCGACCCCGCACTCCTCGCGCTCGAATCCCGCGACGCCATCGAAAAAACCATCGGCCCCTGCCAATGGTTCGACCTCGCCCACGAATGGCGCACGCGCACCGGCCAACCCTGGGTCGCCGCAGTCTGGGCCGTCCGCCCAGAATCCCTCGGCCAGTCCAACCTCACCGCCGCCCAGCTCAGCGAAGACTTAGAGGCCTCTCGCAACCACGGTCTTCTCAACATCGAACAGATCGTCCAGCAGTGGACCCCCCGCATCGCCATTCCCACCGCCACTATCCGCCACTACCTTACCTCCAACATCCACTACGTTCTCAACACCGATTGCATCCGCACCATCGAGCTCTTCCGTCAATACGCCGCCGAGGCCGGCATCCTCCCGCCGCTGCCTCATCTTCGCTTCCTTTAAACCATCAATCTGCAAGATCCTGCGACTTCATCTCCCGCAGCCACGTCATAATCATGTATGACCCTTCTCGCGACTGCGCTTACTCTCGCGAAACAGGCCTCGGCCGCCGCCCCCCGGGTTGCCGCTGCGAGCCGTCGCGGCCCGCGCAGTCCCCTCCTTCGCCTCCTCTTCAGCTTCGGACTCTTCGGCGTCTTCCTCGTCTCCATCGTCGATAGCTCCTTCGTTCCGCTGCCCCTCCCAGGCATCACCGACATCATGATCATCGTCATGTCTGCCCGGCATCAGAACGTCATTCTGCTCGTTCTCTTCGCAACCGCAGGCTCCGCGCTCGGCGGATACTTCAGCTACCAGGTAGGCCAGCGCGGCGGCATGGCGTTTCTTGAAAAGCGTGTCCCTGTCCGCATCTTCAAGCGCGTATGCGACTGGATGGAAAACCACGCCATCCTCTCCGTCGCTTTGCCTGCCGTCCTTCCCCCGCCCATGCCACTGAGCCCTTTCGTACTCGCCGCGGGCGCGCTCAACATGTCACGAAAGAAGTTCATGGTCACCTTCACCATCAGCCGCGCTCTCCGCCACACGGCTGCGGCATGGCTCGGTATCCATTACGGCCGCCACATCGTCCGCATCTGGAACGGTCTTTCGGCGAAATATGCCACGCCCTTCCTCGTCGTTCTGTGGGTCGGCATCGCCATCAGTTGCGGCATCGCCTTCTGGAAGCTCTACAAGACCTCTCGCGCCATCGGAGTCTCTCCCTCAAGTCTGGCGAAACCATCGAAAACCACAGCCTGACCTAAGTCACAACCTTCACCCTCGGCGCAAACTTCCGCTTGTAATAGGCCGTCGTTATCGCAATCGCTGGAACTCCCACCATCAGCGGCCACAGCCACACATACCAGTGATTCCCGATCACTCGCGACAACGTCACGACACTGAAGGCCGACCATGCCGCGATGTAGCTGCCGATGAAGTTGCCCAGATGCGTGTACCACCAGAACATCTTCTCCTTCGGCTTCCGCACAAACGACAACAGCTGCCTCGCCGCACCTCTCATTCCAATGAACCCGAAGATCACCCCAACGACAGGCAACACCTCAATGGTGTGCGGCCGAAACCACGACATCCACGCCAACAGCGCGCTCGTCAAAAACGTCACCACGCCTGCAATCCAGTCGATCGGCTCCGCACTCCCGCCCCGCGCCAACTCCTTCAGCCGCAGGATTCGATATCCCGAAAACGCAAAGTAGAAGCTGAACACCGCAACCAGAGCAAGAAAACGCACGGGGAAAAAGAAGGCCATCGGCACCGCGGTCGCCGCGACCGCACCCATCGACCACAGATACACCTTGCCCCAGCGCTTATGCTGCTTCCCACCCTTCGCCGTCGCCAGCGCAACCGGGGCCAGTAGAAACGCCATCGTACCCGCCGCAATATGAATCGCAAGAAAGACCGTTATCCACCACGGATCCGCTGCATGCATCACTTGCCTCCTTTTTGCCTGCGCTCCATCCCGTCCAGCTCCGCCAATGTCTCCTTGCACCACCTCACCATCGCCGCGCTACGATGTCGGCCCATGCTCAACGTCATCAGGCAGAACGGCAGATGAGGATCATTTGCCCTTTCCTTTCGCAGCGTCTTTGCAATCGCCGTGTATACCTGCAGCGCCTTCTGGTGTGACTCGAGATAGGCTCGCACATGCTCACCGTTAACACTCGGAGGCACACACGCCCCAAAGAACAACTTCAACAGCAACTCGTCTCTTGGCACTGCCGCCACCACGGGCAATTTCAACCACCTCCGCAGGTGTTCACGTCCTTCTGACGTCAGCGAATAAACATTCCGGTCCGGACTTCCCTTCTTCCGTTCCGTCTTTTTCGCGACGAGCCCTGCCGCTGCCAGCCGCTTCAGTCCCGGATAGATCTGGCCATAACTCTCACTCCAGAAGTGTCCAATCGACCGCTGAATAAGCTGCCGAATGTCATACCCAGACATAGGCCTCAGGCTCAGCAATCCAAGCAGAGCATTCGGTGTAGCGCCGCCTTCACTTTTCATAGCTTAAAGCTATATATCTGTCAGATACTACGCAAGCCAATTTTTCTGGTTCCCTAAAAATCAGGTCCAACCAAAAAAATGGGTGAAGAGTCGACTCTTCACCCATTCCTGCGCATCGCTCAATCCCGTCCTAAAACTCCCACCGCAACAAGGTCGCCCCTACGGTAAACCCGGCACCTACACTCGCCAGCAGCACCAAATCACCCTTCTTCAGCCGGTTCTCATCCATCGCTGTCTGCATCGCCAGCGGAATCGTCGCCGCCGTCGTATTCCCGTACCGGTCGATATTGATAATCACCGACTCCTCCGGCATTCCCAGCCGCTCTGCCGTCGAAAGGATGATCCGCTTATTCGCCTGATGCGGAATAAAGCATCCAAGCTCCTTACCCTCCACCCCATTGCGCGTCAGAACCGCCTCCGAGGCCTCCGCCATCTTCCGCACTGCGAACTTGTATACCGCCTGTCCATCCTGATGGACATAGTGCATCTTCTTCTCCACTGTCTCAGCAGTCGGAGGATGCAGGCTCCCGCCGCCAGGCATGTTCAGTGACGACCCGCCCGACCCGTCAATCTCGTGCAGATAGTCGATCAACCCAACTTCGCCCTCTGCGCACGGCTCCAGCAGCACCGCCCCCGCGCCATCGCCGAAGATCACACAGGTCGCCCGATCGGTGTAGTCAATGATCGAGCTCATCACATCGGCCCCAATCACCATCACCTTCTTGTGCATCCCGCTCTCAATCAGCTTGGCCCCAACCTGCAGTGCATAAGGAAACCCCGAGCACGCCGCCGACAGATCAAATCCCCACGCTCCTTTAACCCCAAGCTTGTCCTGCACCAGGCAAGCCGTCGCCGGAAACATCATGTCTGGAGTCACCGTCGCAACGATGATCACCTCAAGCTCGCTCGCTGCAATCCCTCGCTTCTCCAGGCACGCCTTCGCCGCCTCCACCGCCAGGTCGCTCGTCGCCACACCTTCATCCACAATGTGCCGCTCGCGAATCCCCGTACGCTCCCGGATCCACTGATCGTTCGTCGCCACCATCTTTTCGAGATCGGCATTGGTCAATAATCGCGGCGGAACATACACTCCCACCGAACTGATCTTCGCGCGCACCTGCGTCCGCGTCCTCAGCGTCAAACTCAATTCATCACCTCACCTGGTTTCACAACAATCAAAACAAAGAATCCCGTCAAATCAACCAACGCTCACCTGTCGCAGTTCATTCTCTCCGAGATGCGCCCTCATGTCACCTATGCAGTTCTGAGCTGCCAGTTGCCGGTTCTCAGCTACGGTAATGACGCCCCATGGCCGAAGCCAATCGTCGCCCTCAACTGACAACTAGCATCCAGCAACTAACAACTCGCTTGTAGGGGGATTAGACCAGCAGGAGGGGAATTTGTGCACCGGGCGACCTACTGCGCCATTGCGCGCGTCTCCGGGACCGTTGATGGAGGGAATTTGTGCACCGGGCGACCTACTGCGCCCATAATGACCCGTTACCGTTGCTTCCTTCCGGACCTGGCGGGGTTGGCGGGATTACGTCGCGTAGGACCCGGCACAGGAACCATTTTACCACTCAGAACCCGCCGCCGCTTGTCTTGCACTCCGAACCTCCGTGCAAAACTTGCCCACAAAATCCTCACCCGCTACCCTAGCTCCCATGCGCAAACGCCTGCTCCTCGCCGCAACTCTTCTCGCACCCCTCGTCTACGCCCAGGACGTCCACATTCGAGTCGACCCCTCCGCTCCGCCCGCGGCGCCCGGCAACGAAGACCGCACCGTCTTCCCGACCATCCAGAACGCCCTCGACCACCATCCCTGGCCTGGCCCTGGTGGCCGTGTCTACATCGAGATCGCTCCCGGCACCTATCGCGAACGCGTCATCATCACCCAGAACCACCCCAACATCACTTTCATCGGCAAAGGCAAATCTCCCGAAGACGTCGTCATCACAAACGCCCTCAACGCCCGCACCGCCGGCGGCACTTTCTTCACCGAAACCGTCGAGATCAACGGCACAGGATTCGAAGCCGACAACGTAACTTTCGAGAACGCTGCCGGCAACACCGGCCAGGCCGTCGCCGTAGCCGACCGCGCCGACCGCAGCATCTTCAAACACTGCCGCTTCCTCGGCCACCAGGACACCCTCTTCGCCGACTACGGCCGCCAGTACTACGTCGACTCCTACATCGAAGGCGGCGTCGACTTTATCTTCGGCAACGCCGCCGCCGTCTTCGATCACTCCGAAATCCACGCCAACGGCCCCGGCTACCTCACCGCGCATTCCCGCACCTCAGCCAACCAGCCCACCGGCTACGTCATCGTCAACAGCAAAGTCACAAGCAGTATCGTTCACGATGCGGCGCCAATGGACTCGGACACTCCCGGCGCAAAAAGCACTGCCTCGGCTCGCAACACCACCGGCCTCGGCCGCCCCTGGCGCCCCTACTCCCGCGTCATCTATATCAACACCGAGCTCCCCGCCGACGTCCGCCCCGAAGGCTGGAACAACTGGAACAACCCTGCTAACGAAAAGACCGCCTACTACGCCGAATCAAACTCCACTGGCCCCGGAGCCAACGCCACTGCCCGAGTCCCGTGGTCCCACCAAATCACCCCCGCCGAAGCAAAACAGTATCTCCCTTCCAAATTTCTTCGCGGCAAAGACCACTGGAACCCCGAGGCAGAAGCCAACAAGCTTCCCTGACGCCGCCTGTCAGTACTAACAGTTACCTCCAACGTTTCAGCCGCCTAGCATTCCCTCGGAGCCGGCATCCGGCATCCGGCATCCTTAACAAGCTCCGGCGCAACGAGGCGGAACGACGCCCATATATTGGAGGGTTTGACATGAAAAAGTTTTCGTTCCTCGGCATGGCCTTTTCTCTGATGATCGCCACCAGCGCGCTCGGCCAGGATGTCCGTTACAACTACGACAAGGGCACTGATTTTTCCAAGTTCAAAACCTACAAGTGGGTCCTCATCAAGGGCGCCCAAACGCCAAACGATATCGTCGACAAACAGATCAAGTCCACCATCGATTCTCAACTTCTGGTCAAGGGCTTGACCGCAGTCGATAACGACAACGCCGATCTCTTCGTCGCCTATCAGACCGCCGTCGGATCAGAGAAGCAATTCAGCTCCTTCAGCAGCGGAATGGGTCCAGGCTGGGGCTATGGTGGGGGTTGGTACGGAGGAGGATGGTACGGCGGAGGCGGAATGAGCACGACCACTGGGCAAACCACAACCATCTACGTAGGTCAGCTCGTCCTCGATATGTACAATCCCGCCGGTAAAGATCTCATATGGCGAGGAACCGCAAGCAAAACCCTCGACCCCAAGGCCAAGCCGGACAAGCAGCAGAAGAATCTCAATAAAGCCGTCGCCAAACTCCTCAAAAACTACCCGCCGCCTCCAGCAAAATAACCCGGGTACGACGCCGAATCCCATAGCACTGGCCCCGTGCGAAGCCCTCTGCGCGTCCCTGGTTCCACCAAATCACACCCTCTGAAACAAAACCCATCTCCCTTCTAAATTCCTGCGCGGCAAAGACGATTGGAATCCCGAGGCAGAAAGGAGCTAAACTTCCCTGACAGTTGAAAGAGGAAAAACTCCAGTGCTAAATCGATTTTCTCGACGCACCTTCGCTCGTCTCTTCGGAGCCGCCACTCTCGCCCCAAATGCTCTCGCGAACCTCACTCCTCTTGCCTCCGCCGAAACGCCATCTCCCGCGCCCATCACACTTCGCTTTCCCGAGGGATTCCTCTGGGGCTCCGCCACAGCCTCCTATCAGGTCGAAGGAGCGGTCAACGAAGACGGCCGCGGTCCCTCCATCTGGGACACCTTCTCCCACACGCCCGGCAAGACCAACAACGGAGACACCGGCGACGTCGCCGACGACCACTACCACCTCTACAAAGAAGACGTGCAGCTCATGAAGGCCCTCGGCCTCAAAACCTACCGCTTCTCCATCGCCTGGCCGCGCGTCTTTCCAAAGGGCATCGGCACGCCCAATCCCAAGGGCCTCGACTTCTACAACCGCCTCGTCGACGAGCTCCTAGCCAACAACATCCAGCCCTTCTGCACGCTCTTCCACTGGGACCTCCCCCAGGCCCTCGAAGACAAGGGCGGATGGCAGTCCCGCAGCACCTCCGAGGCCTTCGCCAACTACGCCGGCTACGTCGCCGAACATCTCTCCGACCGCGTCCACCAGTTCATGACCATGAACGAGATTCGCTCGTTCGTCGACATCGGCTACAAAGAGGGCCGCCACGCCCCCGGCCTCGCCCTTCCGGCCGCAGGAGTCAACCAGGTCCGTCACCACGCCATCCTCGCCCATGGCCTCGCCGTCCAGGCCATCCGCGCCCACGCCAAGACCGGCACCAAGGTCGGCCTTGCCGAAAATGCCACTTGCTGCGTACCCATCATCGAAACCTCCGAGCACGTCGCGGCCGCCGCCAAAGCCATGCGCGAGGACAACGCCGGCTACCTCACCGCCATCATGGAGGGCCGCTACACCGACGCCTATCTCCACCGCGCCGGAGCCGACGCCCCCAAATTCACCGACGCCGACATGCGCGCCATCGGCTCTCCCGTCGACTTCGTCGGCATCAACGTCTACACCCCCGCCTACGTCCGCGCCGACACAGGCCCCGCAGGCTTCGCCATGATCCCCCCACCCAAATCCTACCCCCACATGATGAGCGACTGGCTCCACGTAGGCCCCGAAGCCATCTACTGGGGACCCAAACTAGCCGCCGAACTCTGGAACATCAAGGAAATGTACATCACCGAGAACGGAGCCTCCTCCACCGACGTCCTCACTCCCGATGGCCAAGTCTACGACTCCGACCGCGTCATGTATCTCCGCAACTACCTCACCCAACTCCACCGCGGCGTCACCGAAGGCGTCCCCATCCGCGGCTACTTCTGCTGGAGCCTCCTCGACAACTACGAGTGGGCCGACGGTTACGCCTACCGCTTCGGCATCCACTACGTCGACTTCAAGACACAAAAACGAACCCCCAAGATGAGTGCCCACTTCTACAAAGAGGTCATAACCCGCAACGCCCTGGCCTGAGCTCCGATTCTTCCGAGAGACAGTACAAAATCTTTACCGCATTCCGAAATAACCTTTGCTATCCTCATCTTCGTCGGGAGGTCCCATGCGCTTCCTCCGTTGCTGTTTCACTGTTGTTCTCTCTGCCGCCACGCTGGGTCACACCCAATCCCAGCAGCCGATGCCCAACGACTACCGCGGAGTCCAAACGTACATTCCCGGTATCTACATCACTCCGGTACCGAACGCACCCTTCACTGCCACGGTCGACATCATCTCGAATCAAAAACTGCCCGACGGCTCAACCGTCATCCGCACCACCATTAACCACATCGCCCGCGCGTCCTCGGGACGTATCTACAACGAGCGCCGCCGCCTTGTCCCCACTACCTTCAAAGGCGACCCAGTCCTTCTCTCCTCTCACATCTACGATCCATCCAGCCGTCTTAGCATCTTTGTCGACCCGTTCACTCATCTCGCTCGCGAAAGCGTCCTGAGCAGGCCTCCTGCAGCGCCCGCAAACAGCACTCCTCCTCGAACGCCCCCAAACAATCCTTACTTCAAGCAGGAGGACCTGGGCACCCAGCCTCTCGGCAATCTCACCCTCGCCGGCATCCGTAAATCCCGCACCATTCCTTCTTCCGCCAGCGGCACCGGCCAGGACATCGTCATCGTCGACGAGGACTGGTACTCACCGGACCTCTCGATCTACATGATCATCAAGCACAACGACCCGCGCACCGGCGAACAGATCGTCGCCGTCAGCTCGGTCGATCGGCACGGACCCCACGCCTCGCGGTTTATCGTCCCTTCCGGCTTCAAAGTCGTCGACGAAACCCCAGAGCCGCTCCCCCTCCCGCAGCCAAGTCAAGCCAATTCGCTGAGCGCCAACCAAGCAAAAACCCAATAAAATTGCTAAAATAGAAGTCTGTGACCCCCCCAGCGACAATCGAAGAGACCAGTGTCTCTGATTCCCATGCCGCTTCCCGGCAGACACGCCCCAAGGTAGGCTTCGTCTCCCTAGGCTGCCCCAAAAACCTCGTAGACTCCGAGGTCATGATGGGCCTGCTCCATCACAACGGAGCCGAGCTAACCCCCCGCGCCGAAGACGCCGAGATCATCGTCATCAACACCTGCAGCTTCATCGACTCCGCCAAGCAGGAGTCCGTCAACACCATCCTCGAGATGGTCCAGCACAAGCAGCAGAATGGCGGCAAAGCCAGCCGCATCGTAGTAGCCGGCTGTCTCGTCGAGCGCTACCGGGACGAAATTCAAAAGAACATCCCCGAAGTCGACGCCGTCGTAGGAACAGGCGAACTAGAAGCCATCCTCGCCGCCGCAGGCCTAACTCCCACAGGCGACGCAAAATCAGACAGCCCCTTCAACATTCTCCCGCAATCCCTCGCCGCACGCGCACCGAGCGCAGTCCACCAGCACTCCCACCCCACCGAGGTAGGCTCACAGCTACTGCGCGAGCAGGAGCTTTCTGCTCCCTACTCCCTACTTCCTGCTCCCTCGCCCTCCCGCCCCGAAGGTGACGCCCGCGAACAAGCCGGCCGCTTCTCCCGCGCCACATGGGACGGAGCCACCGCCGCACTCCCCGAGTACCTCTACAACGACGCCACGCCAAGAATCCTGACGACGCCAAGGGCCTCGGCCTACATCAAAATCGCCGAAGGCTGCGACCACCCCTGCAGCTTCTGCATCATCCCGCAGCTCCGCGGCAAGTTCCGCTCCCGCCGCATGTCCTCCATCATCGCCGAAGCCGAAAACCTCATCGCGCAAGGCGTCCGCGAGATCACCCTCATCGGTCAGGACACCACCTGCTACGGCGAAGACCTCGGCCTCACAGAAGGCCTCTCCCAACTTCTCGACGCACTCGCCATCCTCCCCGGACTCAAGTGGCTGCGCTTCCTCTACACCTACCCCAACAAGGTCACCACGCGCCTGCTCGAGACGATGGCCAAGCACGACACCATCGC
Source organism: uncultured Acidobacteriaceae bacterium (assembly GCA_963798925.1). Lineage (GTDB taxonomy): Bacteria > Acidobacteriota > Terriglobia > Terriglobales > Acidobacteriaceae > Edaphobacter. The sequence goes on along the minus strand of CAWCVD010000008.1, from coordinate 2,783,903 downwards.
AAAATACCTCGACGTCCCCCTCCAGCACGCCAGCCCCAGCGTCCTCAAGCGCATGAAGCGCGGCGGCAACCCCCAGATCTTCCTCGACCTCATCGCCAAGGCCCGCCGCATCGTCCCCGGCATCGTCATCCGCACCAGCTTCATCGTCGGCTTCCCCGGCGAAACCGAAGAAGACTACAAGCAACTCGAAGCCTTTATCACCGACGCGAAAATCGACTGGCTAGGCGTCTTCACCTACTCCGACGAAGAGGGCGCAGCCGCCTTCAACCTCGACGACGCCCTCAAAGTCCCGAAGCGAACCATCCAGTCCCGCCGCAACAAGCTGATGAAGCTCCAGCAAAAGATCAGCACCAAATCCAAAGCCGCCTGGGTAGGCCGCGAGATCGACCTCCTCGTCGAAGGCGAATCCGAAGAAACCGAACTCCTCTGGCAGGGCCGCACCGCACTCCATGCCCCCGAGATCGACGGCAAAGTCCTCATCAACGACTTCGGCCCCCACGAAGAACTCGTCCCCGGCACCTTCTACCGCGCCGAAATCACCGAGTCTCACGACTACGACGTAGTAGCGCGCATCCTCGAATAGAGCTCGGAACTACTCTCTACTTTCGAGCGTATATAGAACCCATGCGCCTCTTCACCGTCAGCCTCACTGCTCTTCTTTCCTTCTGCAGCCTTATTGTCTCTACCACTGCTCGCGCGGCCGACCTGAAGTTCATTCACGCAACGGTCTACACCACTCCAGACCAACCGCCCATCCACGATGCAGCGATCCTCATCCACGACGGGAAGATCACCGCGGTCGGTCCCGCCGCATCCATCAAAAGCCCAGACCTCGCACGCGCCGTCACTACCTACGACTGCACCGGCCTCACCATCACCGCGGGCTTCTGGAACAGCCACGTTCACATGCTCCCGCCGCAACTCCTTCACGCCGACCAGCAACCTCCAGCTGTGCTCAATGAACAGCTCCAAACCATGTTCACGCACTGGGGCTTTACCACCGTCTTCGATATCTCCTCATCTCTCGCCAACACCAATCTCATCCGGCACAAGATCGACGCCGGCACGCTCCAGGGCCCGCGCATCCTCACGGTTGGCGAACCTTTCTGGGTCAAAGCTCCCATCTACGTCAAGCAATACCTCATCGACACGGGCCTCCAGATGCCCGAGGTCCACTCCATCCCCGAAGCCACTGCTCGCGTCGATCAGCAGATCCGCGATGGCGCCGACGGCATCAAGATCTTCGCCGGCTCCATCGAGGCCAACAGCGTCGAGATCATGCCCGAAGATTTGGCTCGCGCGATCGTCTCCGAAGCCCACCGCCACAACAAGCTCGTCTTCGCCCATCCGACCAGCATCAAAGGCGTCGAGGTCTCTCTCAACAGTGGCGTCGATATCCTCGCCCACGTCTCCACTGACGAAGGTGCCTGGTCGCCCTCTCTCATCGACCGCATGAAGGCCGCGCACATGAGCCTCATCCCCACGCTCACCCTCTTCGACGTCGAAGCCCAGCGGGCCCACGTTTCCGCTGAATCGACGCAGCACCTCCTCACGTTCGTCGTCGATCAACTCCACGCCTACGCATCCGCCGGCGGCCAGATTCTCTTCGGTACAGACATCGGCTATATCGACCACTACGACACCGCAGAAGAGTTCCAGCTCATGTCCCGCGCCGGCATGACCTTCCCGCAAATCCTCGCCTCGCTCACCACCACTCCCGCCCAGCGATTCGGTTTTGCCTCGCATACCGGCCGCATTGCACCCGGCTTTGACGCCGACCTCGTCGTGCTCAACGCAGATCCAGCCGCCGACATCACAGCACTCTCAAAGGTCGCTTACACCGTGCGTAATGGCCAAGTGATCTTCTCGCGTCACTAAGTGCATGCCACGATCAGTTATGCCTTTGGCCTGTCAGAGCCGTTCGTCCCAATATTCTGAGCCACTACCCACGCACCAGCCGCGATCGCCCATGAGATGAGGAGCGCTGTCCACGGAAACCGCGACTTCGGTGCAGCGAGAACTGCAGGCGCCCACACAAGAAGCGCAAACAGACTGATCATTCCCGCCTCCACCGCAGCGGCCACACGAGGGAAGATCGAAAATAACACGCCAAGACTGCAGGCAATCTGCCCAAACCCGGTCAGGTAAGCCCATCCCGTTTGAAAATGAAGCCAAGCCGGCACCAGGGCCGCGGTCTCCTTCACATACATAATGTGCGCGAGCCCAATGGGAAAAACCCAAACTGCAAAAAAGATCCGCGCAAGACGAACCCCACGTTCCCCGGTCACAAAGCTCAAAAATGATCTCTCCGGCAACTCTGCGAGCACGGCAAACAAAGTCCACCCTCCCGCCAACAGCACTGCCAGCTCGCCGAACCCAAGCCACACGCCTTCTACCTTCGGCGCAATCACCAAAGCCGGCACCTTCAACAGCGTCCACACGATGAGGTACGGAAACAGGATGCGAACCGACCACTTCGCAGTAGAGTCAAAAAGCAACCCCGCTCCACCGACCAGCATGATGATCCCCGAAAGATACGCAAGAGCAGTTCGCCCGGGAACCCACGCAGCAACCGGCTGCCAAACGAGCGCAAAATCTCCGTAAATCAGCGCGAGAATGCCAAGACCAATCATCCCAACTGCAAAAAGTATCAAAGCAGGCTGCTGCCTTCGAGTCATCAATTTCCCCTCTCTGAAATGAGCAATGACAGAATCCACAATGATGCCGCCATCGCGCAACTCCCACGATAGGTATACCCTATCCCCGTGAAGCCCTCCGCCAAGGACGACACCGCCGAACTCCTCCGCATCGGCGATCACACCGTCCGAATCACGCATCCGGAAAAACTCTACTTCTCCCGCGAGGTCCAACTCACAAAGCTCGACCTGGTCCGCTACGCCCTCGCCGTCGCTCCCGGAGCCCTCCAAGGCATCCGCGACCGCCCCATCGTCCTCAAGCGTTTCGTCAACGGAGCCGAAGCCGAGCCCTTCTACCAGAAGCGCGCCCCATCGGATCTCCCAGACTTCCTTCGCACCGTCACTCTCTCCTTTCCCTCCGGCCGCACCGCCGAAGAGGTCGTCGTCGACAACCCCGCCGGCCTCGCCTGGATCGTCAACCTCGGGTGCATAGAGTTCCACCCGCATCCCGTCCGCTCCACCGACCTCGACCACCCAGACGAGCTCCGCATCGACCTCGACCCCGGTCCTGGCATCGAATGGCCCGACGTCCGCGCCGTCACCCTCGAAGTCAAAACCATCCTCGAAGAGAACGGCCTAACCGGCTGGCCAAAAACCAGCGGCTCCCGCGGAATGCACGTCAACGTCCGCATCCATCCCCGTTGGACCTTCACCGAAGTCCGCCGCGCCGCCCTTGCCCTCGCACGCGCCGTCGAGCGCCGCGTCCCTACCCTCGCCAGCTCCAAGTGGTGGAAGGAAGAACGCCACGGCGTCTTCCTCGACTACAACCAGAACGCCAAAGACCGCACCACTGCCAGCGCCTACTCCGTCCGCCCGCTGCCCGACGCGCGCGTCTCCGCCCCACTCCACTGGCACGAAGTCCCCGACGCAAACCCTGCCGACTTCACCGTCCTCACCATGCCTAAGCTCTTCGCCGAGCGCGGCAACCCGCACGAAGCCATGGACGCCTCTCCCGGCTCGCTCGACCAACTCCTCGCCCTGGCCGCACGAGACGAAGCCGAAGGCCTCGGCGACGCCCCATGGCCTCCACACTTCGTCAAGCAGGCAGGCGAAGCCAAAAGAGTCCAACCCTCCAAAGCAAAATCCTTCTCCGCACAAAGCGCCGAAGGCTTCGGAGCTCATCGCTTCAAGAAACGCTCCAAAGCTGCAACCGAACCCGCCTCCTCAGAAACGGAAGCATCCACACCGAAATCCACCCCGCGCAAAACCCCAACCCGCCGCACTCCCAAACACCCACTCATCATCGTCGCGCAGTCACCCGATAAAGCCGCAGCCGAAGCCGGCCTTGCTCGCTGGAAAGAAAAACACCCCGAAGCCGCAGCGCAACTCGCAGAAGACGACATCCTCATCGATCGCATGCGCGGCAGCTCCGCCATCTGGTATCGCATCCGCCTAAACCTGCGCAACGTCCCCGAAGATCAGCGCCCCGCGCAATCCACCCCCGACCCCGACGACGATCCCACCCGCGCCTGGCGTGAAGAGCATCATCATTAGGTAAGCTAGTAATCATGTCTGAACCCGGACCCCAAAAGCGTTGGACCCCAACAGGCATTCTCATAGGACTTATAGTTCTTGCGTGGTTGATCTGTCCTGTCTCGACCTTTCGTGGCTTCATGTGGTTCGTTGCTCTCACGGTCGCCCTAATTTTGGCAGGGGTCGTCTCTGCCATTGCGAAGCATTCTCGTGACAGCTAAATTCCGGCGGCCCTTCCCTGCCGTTTAAAATCTATTTCCTCTCCGGAAATATCTCCATCAACTCCTGGGCCGGCACCACCTCCAACTGCGCATACGTACATTCCCGCGGCCCTTTATCCGTCCTCCATCGCCGAAACTGCGCCATATGCCGGAACCTGTCGCCCTGCATATGCTCATACGCAACCTCAACCACCAACTCAGGCCGCAACGCCTCCCACGAAAGATCCTTCCCCGCCGACCAACGGCTCTGCCCGCCCGGCATCCTGCCGCTTGCCACACCCTCGGCCCATCCCGCCCAGGGATGCCCCTTCAACGCATCCACTCGATAGGGCGCAAGAAACTCCACGAGCTCCTTCCGCTTCGGCATGGTAAAGCTGGCACACACACCCACATGCTGCAACGCACCCGCCGCATCGTACAGCCCCAGCAGCAGCGACCCCACCGCCACACCCTCGCCATTCTTATGCCACCGAAACCCAGCAACCACACAATCGCAGTCGCGCTCGTGCTTCACCTTCAACATCACCCGCTTATCCGACTGATACGTTCCGTCCACGGGCTTCGCCATCACCCCGTCCAGCCCTGCCCCCTCAAATCTCTTGAACCAATCCGCCGCCACGGCCTTGTCTCTAGTCGCTGGAGTAACGTGCACCGGCACGCGTCGCATGGCCAAGCGCCTCCTCCAGCCTCTTCCGTCGCTCCTCAAACCGAACCTCCCTCAGATCTTCATTCCCCACCCAAAGCAGATCGAAGAACACAACTGAAGCCGGACTCTCCTCAGCCAGCATCTTCACCCGCGAAGCCGCCGGATGAAGCCGCAACTGCAACGCATCGAAGTCCAGCCCCTCCTCGGTGGCAATCACCAACTCGCCATCGAGCACGCACCGCTCCGGCAACTGCTCCAGCAGCACCGCCACCACCTCCGGGAAATACCTGTTCAGCGGCTTGCCATCCCGGCTCTGCAGCAGAATCTCCTCCCCATCCCGAAACACAACACACCGAAACCCATCCCACTTTGGCTCAAAGATCCAGTCGTCACCCGCGGGAATCTCCGCCACCCGTTTCGCAAGCATCGGCAGTATCGGCGCACTCAGTGGCAGACTCACACATGCATCATAGCCCGCGTAAAACCTTCTACCATGTCGGAATCACCGACGCCCACGTAGTTTCGCCTACACTCTCGAGTAAGCCTTTATGGCGGAGGAATCAGCAACGGTCGAAGCTATAGGGGAGAAATGACCTCAAGCAACAGGTTGTCCCCGGACCGTAGCTCAACACTTTTACCCGGACCGGTTAGGGTAATCGTCCCATCAGCTGAGCTGAGAGCACTCCCACTATCAAAACCATACAAGCCGGCAGCGGTGGTCGAGAACACGCCCAATGCGCGCGGAAATGATGGTCCATCATTCGATGAAGGTGCCGGCAGGCTGTAGACACCGTAGTAGTCTGCTCGCCCTACCTTCCCTTGGCCACCAACGCCGAAGACCGGGCCCACCCAGCCTGTTCGGAACACCGAATCGCCGCCGACCTGCTTCGTGGTCCAGTTCGCCTCGCTGATAATGCCCATATCAGGTCCCCCGTCGGCGGGCAGGTACGCGTAGCCGACCTCTGCGAAGTTCGCAATCGCAATCGCCTTCGTCCTGAGCGGAATAGACTGCTTGCCATACCGCAGCCGGGTGAACCGAATCGACAAAGTGGCCGGTGTAGAACCGTTGCCATGGCCGGCGACCGATGCCACAACCTCGCCATCCAGCTCGGCACCCGCTTTAAGATAGGTTTCCTCACTCAATGGAACCCTCTGCGTCGTCTTTACCACGATCGGTGTTCCAACCTGTACCTTGCCGGCACGAAGCGCCCGTCCCACCTTAACCGGCAGAGTTACACCCGGAGGTAGCGCCTCCAGCTCCGAGACTGCGGCTTCACGTTGTGCAACCGCAGCTGCAGCACACAAAAAAACGCCACCCAGCAGGAGAACGGTCCTCTTAGCCATGCCTACGGCCCCAGGCTTCAAAGCGGCTTTCAGCATGTGAGTTCCTCTCTACATTTCAATGCGCGTTTTGCTGCGGACAAAGAGTAAGTAAAGCCGCCTTGTGAAGAAGTTTACTTCCGCTCATCGCAGCAAAACATCTGGTAATTGCAACAGGCCAAACGTGCGCAAGAAGAAGTCATTGGAGACATTCGCTCGTCAGCTATTACTCACTCCTTCGACCTTGTCGCACCCCGGAAAAGTATTAAACTAGGAGTATGTCGAAAGCGTCCCCCACGACACCCAAAGCACTCTTCTGCCCCACCTGCCGCAAAGTCGTCCTCGTCACCGACGAGTACTTCCCCTTCTGCTCCGACCGCTGCCGCATCCTCGACCTCGGGAAATGGGCTAGCGGAGGCTACAAAGTCTCCTCCCCAATCCAGGACCCCGACCTTCTCGAAGAACTCGCCCGCTCTCGCCAACAAAACCCCTCGAATGAGGAAGATTAGCCCGTACTCGGCCAAAAGAAAGTCCCACCCTGGCCAGGATAACCCTCAATCCCTCAAGACTTTACGCAAAAAAGACAGAGTCCCGGCCAGGAAGTCCAGACCTAACCCATTTGAATCGAATACTTTGCGCACTTTTCGGTAGGGTGGGGGATAAAGTGCCATTTACACTGAAACCCGACCACCGATGCCAAACTCGAAAGCCCAACTTCATCCACCCTCCGAGAAAAAAACTCTCTGGGCCTGGATCGTCGGCACCTTCTTCGGAGCAGGCCTGCTCAAACCCGGCCCTGGAACCTACGGCTCCGCCGCCGTCTTAATCCTTTGGATCACCGCCGCCCAAACCCTTCATCCTGTTCACCTCGCCCTTGATACGGCCATCGCCGCCATCCTCGCCACGCTGATCGGCATCCCAGCCGCAACCATCGTAGCCCGCGAATCCGGCCGCGAAGACCCCGGTCACGTCGTCATCGACGAGGTCGCCGGCCAGCTCACCACCCTCATTCTCTGCCCGCCCGACTGGGCCCACGCTATCCTCGCGCTCCTACTCTTCCGCCTGTTTGACATCCTCAAACCCCCACCCATCCGCCAGCTGGAGAGCCTCCACGGCGGCCTCGGCATCATGCTTGACGACGTAGCCGCTGGCCTCTTCGCCCTAGCTGCCTTCGCGCTCATCCACCGCTGGTACTAACTCAGGTTGCACTCCTGTGCGCTCCCGGCTACGCTAAAGCCCAGGTATGACGACCCTCCGCTCCTTCCTCACCTCCGACAAACCCGACCTCACAGGTCCGCACCTCGACTCCGTCAGCCCCCTCGCCGCGATGCCAGGTGGCCAGATCGACCTCCATGGTCGCCACCTGAACCCCCATGGCCCCCACATCCCCCACGCCACCATAGGCGACCTACCCGCCCCCGTCATTCTCAGTCGCCCCACCCGCGCCACCATTCGCATACCCGAAGGCGCCATCTCCGGCGATGTCATCCTCCGCCGCAGCGCCACAGAGAGCAATCCTCTCAATCTCCACGTCGCCGTTCCCATGGCCGAAAATCTTCATCCCGTCGGCAATCCAGCAGTCGACGCCGATGGCAACGTCTACGCCACTGTCTCAGGCACCCGCGGCCAGGCCGTCCCCGTCTCCATCTTTCAAATCCAGCGCGACTTCCAGGTCCGGCCTTTCGTTCGCGACCTGCTCAACGCAACCGGCCTCGCCTTCGGTCCCGACGGCTACCTCTACGCCAGCTCCCGCGCCGAAGGAACGGTCTATCGAATCTCCCCCACGGGCGCCATCTCCACTTATGCCGAAGGCATGGGCATCGCCACCGGCATCGCCTTCGACCGTGACGGCAATCTCTTCGTCGGCGACCGCTCCGGCACCATCTTCAAAATCGCACGCGGCAGCACCGACGGCACCAGCGGCGAGATCTTCGTCTACGCCACCCTCGAGCCAAGCATTGCAGCTTACCACCTCGCCTTCAACGACGCCGGCACTCTCTTCGTCACCGGACCCACGACATCGTCAAATCAGTCAATTCACGCGATCGACCGCGACGGCAACTCCACCATCTTCTATCAGGGGCTAGGCCGGGCCCAGGGCATGGCTTTCGACATCGACGACAACCTCTACGTCGCCGCCAGCCTTCGTGGTCAGCGCGGCATCATCCGCATCACGCCTCGTCATGAAGCCGCTCTGGCAGTCTCCGGCAATAACCTCGTGGGCCTGGCCTTCCTCGAAGACGGCAACGCCACCCTGGCCACACGGGACGCCCTTTACCACCTCGCTCTTGACATCGAAGGCCGCAAACTGGTCTGAGCCGCTGGTCCAGGTATCTCGCCAAACGAAGCAACGTCTAACGCAATCCGACAAAACCAAAGGTCGCCTGGCTCGATTGAATCGAGTGCACATCGACAACTGACTCCACTTGCCGGATCTGGCGCTCAACAACGTTGGCAGCCTCCATATCTTTGTCCTCGCGAAGGTACTGAGCATATTTCCTGAGCGCAGCTACATAGGACGGATGCCCCCATCCAAGCAGTTCGGCCATGGCAGCAGTTCCCCGCCGCAGGTAGAGACCGGCGTCCCCCATGTTGCCCGACTTCCAGTAGGCGTATCCCAGAATAAATTCGCCAAAGCCGATAGGAAATTCCTTCGGCTGCAGATTGGCTCTTGCCTCTTCAATCGCATCCTGCATCACTGGAATAGCCGCCGCACAATTTTTCTCAGAGCAGAACGCCAAAGCAAGAGTGTAGCGTGCCGATACCCTGTCAAAAGGAACTGCCCTTTGATTCACCTCAAATTCGGTTAACGCCTTCTGCGCGAAATCTCTCGCCTTGTCGGCCTTATTCTTCGCCAGGTAGAGGGCTGCTAGATCGACCCAACTACGAGCAATCTGCAATGGGTCGTTGAGCGCCTCCCTAAGCTTCAGTGCCTCTTTCTCTTCCCTTTCGGCCTCCCGCAGTCTCCCAGTTGTGACATATAGACATCCAAGTTGATCGATCGCCGTAGCCAGTTCCCCGTCCTTCTCTCCGGCATGACCAAGCAAGGAGACTGCATGCTTCAGTGCCGCCTCGGATCGATCCCACTGCGCCATATCTTCGAAGGACAGGCCAAGCTGCGAATAGACCCTGCCCAATTTGATGTCTCCAGCGTTAGCAGCCTCGTCCTCTCGTGCTGCCTCCTGCAGAAGGGCGATCTTGTGCAATACGTCCTGCTTGAACGAGGTGCCATACCCCGACGCGGAGTGGATCTGCGCCACACCCACCTCGGCCTCCTGCGACTTCGTTTGGCCGATAGCACAATGACACAACAACAGTGCTGGAATCAAGGTAACAACAAAACGCACGTTCATCGCGACCTCCAGGAGCTTTCTCGTTGGCACGCACAAAAGAGCGCGCTGAAGACATGGATTCCCTTCGCCTTTTGCGTCGCAATCTCCGTCGCGCTCCCGAATCAACAACGCGACCAGCGGATGGCTTCGGAACATCGGGCGTCCGTATCCACTCTGCTTACGCACACGCTGTCCGCTCTTAGCGCGCGCATTTCCATTCGCTTCTTCCGAGCACATCAACCTGACGTTATCGGCGATTCCACCGAACGGAATATTGCCTTTCTTTTGGCGATTAGACAACGCGTCGACTCGGCGGTTAGGCTCGAATCACTGAAAATCTCAATCTCCAATAGCTTGGAAACCCACACTTGCGTAAAATCAGTTGCGCCGGCTATCTCGATGCCCGGACACGACACCAAACTCAGCTTCTCGACCCGTGAGGCACTCTGTGGAACTCCGGCTCTATCGCAGGCTCTTGTTTCGTCTCCTGGTTCTTCCCGTTGCAGCTCTCACTGCCCTGACTCTCATCCTTGGGTATGGTCTGCGCCGCGTTAAGGAGAGCGCGGACGCCGTCGACCGCGCCGACGTCGTCATCGTCCACACAAACCGCCTGATGAAATTGATCGTCGATCAGGAAACCGGCCTGCGCGGCTATCTACTCGTCCGCAATCCTACTTTTCTCCAGCCGCTGCGCGAAGCCGACCATCAAATTGATGCCGAGTTCAACACTCTGTTCAATCTGGTCAAGCGGTCCGACCAGGTGGACCGCCTGCGACGGCTTCAGACTAGCCAGCAACGGTGGGAGCAGGAAGCCTACCGGGAGATCAACTCTCCTTCTGAAGATCCGGAAAGCATGGAACAGCATATGCTCCAACGCAAGCAGGAGATGGACGCCATGCGGTCCCAGATGGATGAGTTCACTGGGATTGTTACTGGACGCCGCGCTGACCATCTTGCCGAAGATACTCAAGTCAACAGATATGCCAGAATCTCTCTCATTGGACTTGTCGCTTTAGTCGCAGCCCTGCTCATTTGGGAGAGCCAGAGAGTCTTCCATAAATTGGCCGGCACCTACAACCGCCAGATTCAGCAGATCAGGCTGAAGAGTGAAGAGTCTTACGCCCGCGAGCAATGGCTCAACACCACGCTCCGCAGCATTGGCGACGCGGTCATCGCCTGCGACTCCGATGGCAACGTCGTCTTCATGAACCTCATAGCCGAGCAACTTACCGGCTGGCCCGAAGACGAAGCTCGCAACAAAACCCTCCACGAAATCTTCCCCATCTTCAACGAAGATTCCCGCGAGGCTGTCGAAAATCCCGTCGACAAGGTGCGGCGCCTCGGCACTGTCGTCGGTCTTGCCAATCACACCTTTCTCCTCTCCAGGAAAGGCAAAGAGATCTGCATCGACGACAGCGGTGCTCCCATCCGCGACAGCACTGGCAAGATGATTGGCGTTGTCCTCGTCTTCCGCGACATTACCGAACGGCGAATGTCCGAAGGCGCCCTCATGCGCGCCGAAAAACTGGCCGCCGCTGGACGCCTCGCCGCCTCGGTCGCCCATGAGGTCAACAATCCACTCGAGGGCCTTACCAATCTCGTCTACATCGCCCGCCGTTCCGACGACCTGAACGAGATTCGCCGGTTTCTCTCGCAGGCCGAGGAAGAGCTTAGCCGTATCGCTCACATTACCCGCCAGTCGCTTGGGTTTTATCGCGAGACCTCTACTCCCACAATCTTCAAGCCGGCTCTCATCGCTCGCGAAGTCACCGACTTCTACACCCCGCGTGCGATTCGTTTGGGAATCTCATTCATCATTAATGCCAACACAGAGCGGGAGGTGCTGGGCTCGCCCGGAGAGCTTCGCCAGGTCCTCTCCAATTTGCTTGCCAACAGCCTCGACGCCTGCCCCAGGGGAGCTAGAATCCGCATCGAAGCCAATCCCGCCGTCGATCCTCGCAATCTCTCGCGAGCCGGCGTCCGCATCACCATCGCGGATACCGGTCTTGGCATACCTGCCGAGAATCTGGTCAACATCTTCGAGCCCTTCTTCACCACAAAAAAAGACACTGGCACTGGCCTTGGTCTCTGGGTCTCGCGCGAGCTCGTCGTAAAACACGGCGGCAGCATGCGCGTTCGTTCTCGCACCTCTGATCCCCAATGCGGAACCGTGTTTTCGATCTTCCTGCCGCAGGAAGGTGGTCCCCGCGAAAATGGCAAGCGTCCGGCGCTTCGAGCCTGACTCGAAGCGTATCTCTCAATCAGCTGACTGCAACCGACCGCTCCATTGCGCAGGACTGGAGTGGCACGCTCGCCTGCCGCTATCATCGGAATCAATCATTTCGACCACTAAGAGAACCAACCAAACCAATGATCGCTGAAATCATCGCAGCTGGCTCCGAGATGCTCACACCCTTCCGCCAGGACACCAACTCCCTCTATCTCACCCAGGGACTCAACGACCTCGGTGTCCAGGTCGCCTTCAAGACAATCGTCGGCGACAACCTCTCCCATCTCACCAGCGCCGCCCGCACAGCCATATCCCGCGCCGACATCGTCCTCTTCTCCGGCGGTCTCGGCCCCACCGAAGACGACCTGACCCGTGAGGCCGCAGCCGCAGCCCTCAACGTTGGCATTCACGTCGATAATGCTGCCTTGGCCGCCCTCTACAAACGCTTTGCCGCGCGACAGATGGTCATGCCGCCCAACAACGTCAAGCAGGCCCACGTCCTCGACGGAGCAATCGTCCTCGAAAACAAAAATGGCAGCGCGCCTGGCCAATACCTCGATACCACGGTGCCCGGCACACACAGCGAAGTGGTCCGCAAGATCGTCATCCTTCTGCCCGGCCCACCCAAAGAACTCAAGCCACTCTTCGACACCCAGGTCAAGCCACTTCTTGCCGCCTCACTTCCCCCGCGCCATCTCGCATCCCGAACCCTTCGCATGGCGCTCATCCCCGAGTCGCACGTCGACGCCCGCACTGCGCCTATCTACAAGCAATACACCGACGTCGAGACCACAATCCTTGCAGGCGCAGCCGAGATCCAGCTCCACTTCCTCTGCGCCAAACCCACCCAGGCCGAAGCGCAGCGACGTGTCGACGAGCTCGCCGGCAAGATAGAAGCAGAGATGGATGACACCATCTTCTCCTCGCACGGCGAATCTCTTGAAGAGGTCGTTCTACTCAATCTCGGCCTACGCAGCCTCACCCTCGCAACCGCGGAAAGCTGCACCGGCGGTTTGCTCGCCCAGCGTCTCACCGCGATTCCCGGAAGCTCGCGCTATTTTCTCGGAGGCGCGGTAGTCTACAGCGACGCCCTGAAAACCGCCTTCGCCGATGTCCCGGCAGCGCTCGTCGCTAAAAAGGGCCCAGTCTCGCCCGAAGTCGCGCAATCGCTCGCCGAAGGTATCCGCACTCGCACCGGCGCCTCGCTCGGCATCTCGATCACCGGGATCGCAGGCCCCGGCCCAGGCGCACCAGGTCCTGACGCAAACAAACCCATAGGCCTCGTCTACATCGCCCTCGCTGACGGTCACCGTACCCAGGTCAAAGAACTCAACCTTCCCGGTGATCGGGAACGCATTCGTTTCTGGGCCAGCCAACACGCACTCGAACTCATCCGCCATCGCCTGCTATGAAGCAAGCACCCCGGAAGGCAAAGAGCCGCACCAGGTAACTCGCCAACCAGCTAGCCAGTCAACAAGCTAACAAGCCAACTTGCTAAACTCATCCAGACGACCATGAACCCCTGGCTGATCTCCATTCCGCTTGCGTATCTTCTGGGGTCAATCCCCTTTGGCTTCCTTCTTGTAAAAATCTTCCGCAAGCAGGACATCCGAGCAACTGGCAGTGGCAACATCGGCGCAACCAACGTCGCACGTTCCGGCGCCAAAGGCCTTGGCATCGCCACGCTTCTTCTCGACTGCGGAAAAGCCTTCCTCGCGGTAAAAATAGCCCAGTACATCGCCCCCGACAACTATGATCTCGCCGTCGGCGCGGCAGTCGCCGCTATCCTCGGCCACGTCTTCCCCATCTGGCTCGGCTTTCGTGGAGGCAAAGGCGTTGCCAGCGCTCTTGGCGTCTTCCTCGCACTTTCCCCACCGGCGGCGGGATGCAGCTTCGCCGTCTTCCTCATCATCGTTCTCCTCACCCGCTATGTCTCGCTCGCCTCCATCATTGGTTCGGCGGTGTTCCCGCTCTTCGGCTTCTACTTCGTGCCTTACCGTACGCCAATTGTCATCGCCGGTTTTCTCTTCATCCCGCTTTTGATCGTCGTCAAGCATCGCGAAAACATCCGCCGCCTTCTCAGCGGTACCGAAAGTCGCTTCGGCAAGAAGAAGGCCGGATCATGAGCCGCATCACCATTCTCGGCGCAGGAGCGTGGGGCACCGCACTCGCTTTGTCCCTCGCGCGCCGCGGCGGACACCAACTCTGTCTCTGGTCGCACTCGCCGATCCTCGCCGACCAGCTCGCCGACACCGGCGAAAACCTGCTCTACCTTCCCGGCTTCACCCTGCCTGCCGACGTCGACGTCACCTCCGATCTGCCGCGCGCCATATTCGAGGCTGACGTCCTTCTCTGCGTCACTCCCTCGCAGCACCTGCGCGGCGTCATCAGTCATATCGCCCCGATGCTCACTCGCAACCAGATCATCGTCGGCGCAAGCAAAGGGCTAGAGGAGACGACCTTCCTACGCATGTCACAGGTCGTCGCCTCCGCCACTGACAATCCATTCGCCGTACTCAGCGGCCCCTCCTTCGCGCAGGAGGTCGCAGCCGGCATGCCCACGGCAGTCGTAGTTGCCTCTCAATTCCCGCCAGTCTCACAGGTCATCCAGCGCGACCTCACCTCTCCCACCCTCCGCGTCTACACCAACGACGACGTTCCCGGCGTAGAACTCGGCGGCTCGCTCAAAAATGTTATCGCCCTAGCCGCCGGCGTTGCCAACGGCCTCAACCTCGGTCACAACTCCTCCGCCGCACTCATCACTCGCGGCATCGCCGAGATGACACGCCTGGCTGTAGCATGCGGCGGCCGCCGCCAAACCCTCGCGGGGCTCTCCGGAGTCGGCGATCTCGTCCTCACCTGCACCGGTTCGCTCTCCCGCAATCGCGCCGTCGGCGTCGAGCTCGGCCGTGGCAGGCAACTTCCGGACATCATCGCCGGCCTCAACGGCAAGGTAGCCGAAGGTATCCGCAGCACCGCAGCCGCTCTGGGCCTCGCCGCTCGCTATGCAGTCGAAATGCCAATCACCGAGCAGATGGATGCCATTCTCCACCGCAACAAGAGCCCAAAAGAGGCCATCCGTGAGCTCATGACCCGTCCCGGCCGCGACGAATAAACGGCCTCCCATCTGGCCTCATACTCGCTTCTCAGCATCCAAGAGTCCATGAGTGATCCACGGCCATCCCAAAGTGACCCCACTCCGGAAGAACGCAAAGGCGACTCCAGTTTTTTGCCCGTTGTCATCATGGCCGGCATCGCCATAGTCGTTATCCTCGTCTCAGCCCTGTTCATTATCAAATCCCATCAAAACAGGATCGTTCCTAAACCAAACGACACCAGCCATCCAACATCCCAGATCGTCTCGCCGCGTCTGAATCGGTCGATCGAATCGGAAACGATCATCCCGGCGTAGCTTCTCGCAAAACAAATCTCTTGCGTTGCCTTCTCAAAATACGGATCGCGAAGTAGGCTTGTCTGCATGAGCGAACACAGCCACGAACGGCACGAGGAACACCACATCCCGCCTCCCGACCTTCCCAAACATAAAACTGTGATGGGATTCCGGCCCCACATCTTCATCGGCGGTCTCGTACTCATCGTTATCCTTCTGATCTATCTCCTTCTTCTCGTGCGGCCTGGCATCTATTCTCCAGCTCCATCAAAGCCCGCTCCAACATCCAGATACGCACCGGCCGCCACGACGCAACTCGCATAAACCCAGTCGCCCTGCCTCTCGATTGCTAAACTAGAGACAGCATGGCCTTCTCCATCTTCGGCAAGCGCCCCACCGAACCTGATCAGCCCGACACTCCCGAACCGGAGGAGCCAAAACGCGGCCTCTTCGACCGCATGAAGCAGGCGGTCACCCGCACCCGCGAGTCCTTCACCGAATCCCTCGGCTCCATCATCGCCCTCACCCGCGAGGTCGACGAGGCTACCCTCGTCAACCTCGAACCTCTCCTCCTCGCCGCCGACCTCGGAGCCCCCACCACCGCCCTCGTCATGGAAAACCTTCGCCAGCGCGCCCTCCGCACTGGCATCCAGGGTGGCGATGAGCTTAAGCAGCTCCTCAAATCCGAGCTCAAACACATCCTCGACGGCGTTGGTCGCCCGGTTAGGCATCCTGCCGCCCCGCCTGAGGTCATTATGATGGTCGGAGTCAACGGCACCGGCAAAACCACCACCACTGGCAAGCTCGCCGCCTACTTCACCGCCGGAAAAGACGGGCCGGCACGCAGCGTCCTTCTCTGCGCTGCCGACACCTTCCGCGCCGCCGCCATCGAACAGCTCGAAGTCTGGGCCCGTCGCTCCAATGTTGAAATCATCAAAACCAAGCAAGGCGGCGACCCCTCAGCCGCTCTCTACGACGCCTGCGCCGCCGCCAAATCACGAGGCACGCAGATCCTCATCGTCGACACCGCGGGCCGCCTCCACACCAAGACCGACCTCATGAAGGAGCTCGACAAGATGCGCCGCACCGCGGAAAAGCTCGTCCCCGGCGCGCCTCACCAGACCCTCCTCGTCATGGATGCAACCACAGGGCAAAATGGGTTGCAACAAGCCCGCCTGTTCACCGAGGCCGCCCGCGTCACCGGCATCGTCCTCACCAAACTCGACGGCACAGCCAAAGGCGGCATCGTCCTCGCCATCGCCACCGAGCTCAAACTCCCCGTCGTCTACGCCGGCACCGGAGAAAAACTCGAAGACATCATTCCCTTCGACAGCGGCGCCTTCATCGACTCCCTCCTCGACTAGCGATCGGGGAAATTCGAGAGCCTCCTACCGGCTCAAACGAAGCGCAAGCTGCACCACCCGCGGATCAGTCGTCGTACTCGTAATGCTCCCAAACGCAGTGGAGCCGTAACTTCCATTCGGCTGCGAAAACGCGGGCGTATTCGTAATATTGAACATCTCCGCCCTGAACTGCAGATCAGTCTCGCGAAAAAGCTTCGTGTTCTTCACCAACGCAAAGTCCAGGTCACGATAAGCAGGCCCGCGCACCGGGTTCCGCGAGGCCGTGCCAATAACAAACTGCGGCGCCGTAGCAAACGCCGCAGTGTTGAAGTAATGTGCTGGCGTCCGCTGACCCGGCGGCAGACTCGGGTTACCAACAATATTAGGACGCTGCAGCGAAAACCCCGCAAATGCATTGTTATTCGTCGCCTGCGTCACCGTCACCGGCATACCCGACTGAAGCGAGAAAATAGCATTCAGCGACCACCCACCAAGCAAAGCATCTCCCAGACCAGTCGAAGCAAACCGATGCCCCCGCCCCGCCGGCAGATCATAGATCCCGGTAAACGAAGTCACGTTCGGCATATCGCCATTCGAAGAGTCGCGTTCCAGATAAGGCCGGAACGTATCCGCCGCGATCAAGCTGCTCGAATTCGGCGACGAAAGCACAGTAGACGAGAATACCGACGAAGCGTCATCGATCAGCTTCGAATGCGTATAGGCAAAAATGAAAGAGGTGCCATGCGAAAATCTCTGCTCAACCTTCGCTTCGACCGCGTTGTAGTTCGTCGTGCCGCTATTGTTCCTGTAGGTCGCAATGTTGAGGAACCGTGGATACGGCTTCAGCAACTGTGCCTCGGCCACCGTCTTCGTCCCAATCGAACTCGAAATAGGAATCTGCCCGTAGTAAGGGTTCGTCACCTGCGTCAACAGAGACTGCCCCTGCGAAAGTTGAGAAGTCGTCAACTGATTGAGGTTGGAGTCCGGAATCCCCACATGAACAATATGCGAACCAACATACGCAATCTCCGCCGACATATTGTTCGTGATCGACCGCTGCACCGCAAGGTTCCACTGCTCCACGTACCCCGACCCTGCCGTCTTCTTCGCCGTATAAACGCTCTGCCCCAGTCCGGCGTCCGACGTAAACGGAATCGGCGCGACCGACGGTCCGCCCGACAGACCGAAAGCTGCGTTGATACCGTCCTGCGTCTTCTGCACCACGTTTTGGATAAACGGAAACTGCGGCGTGGTAAACGGCGTCGTGATCCCCGACTGGTCAATGAAAACAATTCCGAACCCAGACCGCACCACGGTCTTCGGCGTGGCCATATAACGAGAAGCCTATTCGCGGCGCAACATTCCCGTAGTGCAACTCACGAGCGCTGCGCGAGTTGCCATTCTGCCCGAGGTAATCTAACTGCTGCGTCCCAAGGTTGAACACCGCCGCCTGGTTTGTCTTCTCCACCGACGGAAAAGCTAGCGTCCAACGGGCGCCGAGGTTCAGAGTCAGTCGCGGCGAGACCTTCCAGTCGTCCTGCACAAAATACTCTTCCATCATGTCGCGCGGACGGATCTTGCTCTCCTGCAGGTCGATCTGAAATGTATCAACCTGCCCCAGCAAGAAACTCGCAATCGAATTGCCGCTGTTCGTCAAACCCTGCTGGTCCGTGCCCGTCGTAGTAAACGCAAACGAGCCCGTAGGGTTCGGCGGAGACACCGTATTCAGCTGATACCACCTAAAATCGAGCCCCGCCTTGATCGCGTGCGCGCCCTTCGTATATGTGACCATATCCACCATCTGCCACACCGCCGTCTGATACTCCGAGAACGTGCTCGAAGACGGCCCTAGCTGTTGAATGCCAGTAAGCGTAAACAGAGGCAGCGCATTGTTGAACGCGGCGTTCGTCGGGATCCCAGGAATCCCCAGTGCGTTCGATGCCGTCGTCCCAAGCGTAGGCCCGATGATCGTATTGCCTCGACGTGTGTAGCCGACCGCAAGATTATTCAGCAAGCGGGGCGAAAACAGTGTGGGTCTCATTCAATACCGCCTGCTGACCCAGGACATTCGACAACCCAACGACCCCACCCGTCCCCAGCACGGAGCCGGTAATGGCCCCGCTCCCTTCAGGCAGCGGCGTCACCGGCGACTCCACCTCGTGTAGTAGGTGTAACGGCCAAAGGCCCGATCGCGCGTCCTGAACGTTCCGTCGACACGAACATCAAACTGGTTCTGATGATCCGAGTCATTCGCTGTCCGCGAGTAGTTGTTCGCCGCAGCACCGTTGGTCGGCGTGGGATAACGTGTCAGCAACGACTTCGCCGACGAATCAAACGGTATGTTGATCACATCGTTCGGAAACTCCTTCCGCACAAACTTTCCACCCACTATCTGCGTTGTCGTTGGATCGAAGATCTTCGAGACCCCGGTAAAGATTCCCTGCCTCATCGCCATCGTAGGAATCGTTGAGATACGCGTCACGCCGATCAGCTGCTTCACGCCTTGGTAGTCGCCAAAGAAGAAAAGCTTATCCTTCAGAATCGGAGCGCCCAACGTAGCGCCATACAGATTGCGCCTGTACTCCGGCTTTCTCCCCGTCGGGGCAAAATAATTGCGCGCATTCAAATCCTCGTTGCGAAAATACTCAAACAGACTCCCGTGAACTGCATTCGAGCCCGAGCGCGTCGCCACGTTCACCACACCGCCGTTGAATCGACCAAACTCTGCTGGCACATTGTTCGCCTGAATCGTGAACTCCGCAATATCGTCGAGAATCGGAAAATAGGCCACCTGCCCTGGCTCCGGCTGCAGTGCAGAGATGCCGTCATACAGATACTCATTCGTTCTCGGCCTTCCGCCATTGATGCGCGGCAATAGCGTCCCGGGCGGCAGTTCCACACCCGGCGCAAGCGTCGAGAGCTGAATAAAATTACGCGTATTCAACGGCATCGCCGTAATCGTCGGCCCCGCAATAGTTCGTCTGAATATTGCTCGTTCCCGACCTGCAACAGCGGGAGATCGCTACTCGACCGTCATCGTCTGCTGATCGCCTCCGAGAGTCAGCGAAAGATCCGCCGTAACAGTCTGACCCACCTTCACCGTAATACCCGAATGCTCCAATCGGGCAAAACCACTTGCTCTCACCGTCAAGCTGTACGAACCTGGATTAAGATTCGAAAACGAGTAGTCCCCGCTGCTCGAGGTCGTCGATGGCAAATGCACATTCTTTGCGGACTCGGTCAACTCGACCTGGGCATTCGGAACCCCAGCGCCAGAGGGATCAACCACGCGCCCACGAAGGCCAGCCGCGATCTGGCCAAACACTGGAGATGCGCACAGGAAGACAACAAGGCAAAGGGAGGGGAAAGAGATCCTGGAAGACTTCATGAAAAAACCGCTCCTGGAGCGCAGCCTGGACATCATCCGGCTTGGTTAAATAAAATTGCGAATAACGAAATCGACTCTCACGCGAAAGGTCGCAAGGAGTCCGGCGCCTCAAAGCTATGTTAAGCAAAATTAGACGGTTCAAATCGTATAGTCAACCCGCGAGCACACTTCTGCTTCGAGAAAAACCCGAGCACACGCATTCGCGTCTCTTCTCGTTTCCAGGAGGCACTATTCCGGGAAGCACCAGCTACGACCGAGATCTACAGAGGATCGTCCAGCCGCTCAATCATCACGTCAGTCGACTTGATCAGAGCCGCGACCGAATCACCCTTCTTCAACTGCAGTTCGCGAGCCGCATTTGCCGTAATAATCGACGTCACATGCGCATCTCCCACCGCGAGCACAACCTCAGCCAGCAAACCCTCCACCCGCAGACTCACCACCTTGCCCACAAGCTGGTTTCTCCCGCTCACCCGGCGAAACCGCTCCCGTGACTGAGCCGCAGGTTTCATCTTGTCCCTCTGCAGAAATGGCTTCAGCACCGCCTCCGACACACGATGATGTCCTCCCGGCGTCTGCACCGTCTTCAGCTTGCCAGTCAGTATCCACTGCTTGAGAGTTGCATAGCTCACCCCAACCATCCGTGCCGCTTCACGTGGAGTCAACATAGCCGTTGGCATGGCACAGTTGTAGCACCCCAGCGACACAACCATCAAACCCGTTATCCTCGATCTATGTCCGCGAACGCATCCAGCCAGGATGAGCTCTTCATGCAGCGAGCCCTCAAGCTCGCAAGCGACACCATCGGCCTGGCCTCACCCAATCCACAGGTCGGCTGCGTCCTCGTCCGCAACGGAGAGATCTTCGCCGAAGGCGCACACATCTACGCAAACTTCGATCACGCCGAGATCGCCGCCCTCAAGCAAGCAGCCGCCCGAGGAATCTCCACCCAGGGCGCAACGGCCTACGTCACCCTCGAACCCTGCAGTCACCATGGCCGCACCCCTCCCTGCGCCAACTCTCTCATCGAAGCCGGAATCGCCCGCTGCGTCATCGCCACGCAGGACCCAAACCCCCGTGTCAGCGGCCAAGGCATCGCCCGCCTCCGTGCGGCCAACATCGACGTCACTCTCGGCGTCCTCGAACAACAAGCCCGCGACCTCAACGAAGCCTTCGCCCACTTCATCCAGCACCGCACTCCCTTCGTCACCCTCAAAGCCGCACTCTCCGCAGACGGCAAGCTCGCTCCCACCACCGGCCTCGCGCTCTCCCCAATCAGCCTCACTGGCTCACCGGGCCCGCCGCTCGCCACGAAGTGCAACTCCTTCGCCACGCCGCCGACGCAGTCCTCACGGGCATCGGCACCGTTCTCGCCGACGACCCTCTTCTCACCGACCGCAGCGGCCTCCTGGGCCCCAACGGCGAGCCACGTCGCCGCCCCTTGCTTCGCGTCATACTCGACACCCACCTCCGCATCCCCCTCAACTCCCAGGTCGTGCGCAGCGCACAAAACGATCTCCTCATCTTCTGCGGAGACCACGTCCCACTAGCCAAAATCGCCGATCTCCACCAGCAAAATGTCGTAGTCGTAGTCGCACCCGTCCCTGACCGGGCCGGACGCCTCAGTCTCTCCGCGGTTCTCTCAGTCCTCGCCGAACGCGAAATCCTCAGCCTTCTACTCGAGTGCGGCTCGCATCTCAACGGAGCCTTTCTCAAACAGAACCTCGTCGACAAAGCAGTCCTCATCTACGCCGAAACCAAACTTGGCGACCCCGCAATTTCCTTCGCGCAAAATATCGCATCGCCCCAGACCATCGAACAATCTCTCCATCGCATCACTCGCGCCACCTACGGCTCCGACACCTGCATCACGGGCTACCTGCACGAGCCGTGGCCTGCCGCGCACTGAGAACTGACAACGAACAACCAACAACTGTACTCTGTACCTATGTTCACCGGCCTCGTCGAAACCACCGGCACTCTTCTCGCCGTCACACCCACCGGAGGCGCAACCCGCATCACCATCGCGGCCCCCACACTAACCGCCCGCCTCAACACCGGCGACAGCGTCGCGGTCAACGGCGTCTGCCTCACCGCGCTCAGCATCGAACCCAACGCCTTTCCCCCGCGCTTCTCCGCCGACCTCGCAGCCGAAACCATCGCCCGCACCACTCTCGCTCGCCTCAAACCCGACTCCATCGTCAACCTCGAACTCCCCACTCCCGCCGGCTCACCTCTCGGAGGCCACGTCGTCCAGGGACACGTCGACGGCACAGCGACCCTGCTCGCCCTCACTCCCATCACCCCCAACGCACCAGACACCGACTGGCGCCTCCGCATCCAGCTCCCCGAAGCTCTCACCCGTTACGTCGTCCCTCAAGGCTCGATAACCATCGAAGGAATCAGCCTCACCGTCGCATCCATTCTCGACAACGAAGTAGAGATCGCCATCATCCCCCACACCTACGCCGCCACCAGCCTCCGCACCCTCACGCCTGGCAGCCCGCTCAACATCGAAGTCGACGTCCTCGGCAAATACGCCGAGCGCCGCCAAACAAACGCAGAAAAATTCACCGTTACCGAGCAATACCTCATCGCCAACGGCTACTGAATCATCGCGTGACTATTCTTCTCCCGCGTCCACTTCGCGAATTGATCCGGATTCATCGTCATCTTCACCAGATCAAGCTCGCCATGATCCAGATCGATGACCACCATTTCGACACCTCGGCCTGCCGCCCGCACGTAGACCAGAGATTCATCTCCGCTCTCCTGCCACTCCCGCACTATTCGCGACCAGTCTTCCCCAAAGCTCCCGCTCACCACATCGTCAAATCCGGCACGGTCGCTCTCGCTCAAAGCCGATCTCTCAAACTCAACCACTTTCATTCCACGCACGCCTCCATGTGTCACTCCTCGCGCACATAGATTCACCATCCACATCATAGGAACCGACTTCGGCTGCACGGCATATCGCACACTCAGCGCCTTCACCAGCGCATCAAAGCTGTCGCCCCTCTGTTCCGAGGCCTCGACGCCTTGCACCACCATCAGCGCCACCCCAAGAGTCACCAGCAGAAACCCTCCCGCGCGTCGCATCATTTCGCCTTCTCCTTATCTTTATCCTTGTCCTTATCCTTCTTCTTCGAATCGCCATATGGAACGCCATAATGTCTGCCCACCGTGCTGAGTTCATCCAGCGACATGTGCCCCTTCAGATGAACGAACGTTAGCTCCTTCGGCTCTGCCGTAATCACCACCAGCTCGCTGAACTGCCCATCTTTATCGAGCTTCACGCACACGTCCGTGCTCTCGGTGGCGCTCCGTTCCTTCACGATGTGCGACCACCCTCCATCCTCCAATCGCTTTCGAAACTCCTCGACATCCGACATCTTGTACTGTCCTTCCGAGGCATACTCGTACTCGTGCACGATCACGAAGTCCATCTTCTTCGCGAGCTCCGTCCCGCTCTTGTCCGCCCCGTCATCACCAAACTTGCCCACCATCCCAAGCATGTTTTTATCCAGGTTCACCTCCGTCGTCGACTTCGCGCCCTGGCCAAACTTTTCGGTTCCGGCAAACAGTGCGTCCGTCTGCTGCATTCCCCCCAATGCCCGCATTGAGGTCGCTGCGACAAAGAACATTGCGACCAGCGCCGCCGTTCTCATACGTGCAAGCAAATTCAGTCCTGTCATCGTCTCTCACTCTCCTCTTTCATGCCTGCCCGGCTTATCCGTTCTCCAACATCGTCCAGCTTCCTGCCCGTCACCCGCATCGCAACTTCAAACTGACGCTCCACAAACTCCGCCCTCTGACGCTCACGCCGCCTCTGCCACAATCCAGCACCACCGCACAGAACCGTGATCAGCAACATCGCCGCAATCGCCGTCTGCCAAGCGCGCGAGAGCCGTACCGGAATCACGTGCACCCTCCGGCGTTCTTTCGCCGCAACGCGCTCCATCACCCGGTCGGCGAATCCCTCCGGCACCGGCACGCGCTTCAAACTCTCCGTCAACTCCCGTTCCAACTCATCGCTCACGCACAAACTCCTTCAACATCGTCTCCGCCTTGCGCCGCAACAACTCCAGCCCGCGTTGCAAATTGCTCTTCACCGTTGCCACAGGTTGCTCCAGCACCCGGGCAATCTCGCCAGGAGTCAGATCCTCCTGATACCGCATCACAACCGCAGCACGTATCCCCTTCGGCAATGACAGCAACATCTGTTCCAGCCGCGTCCCCACAGCGTCGTCGCGAGCCGAAGGCACCCCCTCGCCTCGATCGTGCTGCTCCGTCCACTCTTCGGCCGAAAACTCCGGCCGTCGCCATCGCCTCCTCAGCGAATCGGTCGACCGATGCGCCGTTACCCGCCGCAGCCAGAACCGCACATGCTCCTCCGACTCCAGTCCCGCGAGCGACGCATGCAACTCCACAAACACATCCTGAGCGACCTCCTCGGCTGCTCCGCGGTCGCCCAGCATTCGCAGGGCAATCGAAAACACCATAGACTGGTGCCGTTCGACCACACCGCGAAAACTCTCTCCATCCGCTCTCATCAATCCCGCTTAACTCCCTATACGCAACCCATTCCGCCCCGGAATGCAAAAATCACGCCCGCAGGAGGATATTTTTCCAAAGCGCCCACGCCGATCTCGCAAGAAAAACAGCTCCCAAACAAAAAAACGGCGGATACCAATAAGGCACCGCGCCGCTAACTTATTCCAAATGAGCTAAATCGACCTCATCGCCAAGGGCTACTCACTATCCATCCCACCCGGCGATCTCCGCTCCCTTGGTCAAACGGATCTCCACCACCTGCGAACCCAGCCGCGGATGCTTCGCTGTCAATCGAACAACGCCAACCTCCTCCTTCGCGCGAATCCAAACCGCTCCCGTTCCTCCAATCAACGAAAATGGGTTGTCTCCAATTAACGTACCCGGCCCCTCAAGCGTCAAGGTCACCGGATCGTTCGCGTAAGTCCGCAGCGCACCAAACTCGTCCGTCACTCGCAACACCACGCGCGTCGTATCCGCACCATCAGCGACCAGCGAGGTGTCGTCCGGCAGCAACATAAACTTGCGGTCCACCCCCCGTCCGGAGAGCGACTTCGAGATCTTCTTCTCGCCCTTCAAATACCCATCAATCCTGAGATCGCCCCACGCGAACCTGACTTTGGTTAAGTCGAGCACGAATGGAGCATAAGTCAAATGATTGAACTCAACGCGCTCTGGATCCAATTCCGCCAGCGGTATCCACTCTGCATCCTCCGCGCTCCCCGGCCGAGTGAAAAACTTCAGATGATCGCAATTCGAACACACAACCGCCCGTGTGAAGTGGGTCGACTCATCGCTGTTGGCCCAGTGAAACGCCGGCTCCAAAACAATCTCCTCTGCAGGATCGCACTGCGACTTATAGAAACCCGCCGCAGCCTTCGGCTCGCGAAAGATATCCGTCACTCCGTGATAGCAGATCCGGTCACCCGCTCCAAAGTTCGAATGCGTGTTGTAGTCAAACGCGCACCATCCGATCCCGCCGGCATACTGCGGGTCCGAAGCCAATTGATTGTGGATCCGCGCATGGCGCAGTGTATGCTCCCTCTGCCGCTCATCATCGTCGGTAGTCTTCGTAGGAAACGTATGGCCAACGAACTCCGTATTCAGATACAGCGGATGGTTCGGCTTCTTCAACGGAAATCCGAAGTCATTCATCGTGAACACGTCTTCCAAAAGCTCCGACCCCTGGAAGTTTCGAATTCCCCCCGTCTGCCTCGTCGTGTCCAACGCATGCGCCAGCGCATTGGTGCGGACATAAAAATCATGGTCGTCCCTCGACTCGTTGATCCTCACACCCCACAACACAATCGACGGATGGTTCCAATCCCGTCGAATCATCCTTCCCACGTTGTCGATAGCCAACTGCTTCCAGGCCTCGTCGCCAATATGCTGCCAACCCGGAATCTCTTCCAACACCAGCAACCCAATCTCGTCGCAGCAGTCCAGAAAGTGCCGCGACTGTGGGTAATGCGACGTCCGGACAATATTGCAATGAAGTCGTTGCCGCAGGATCTTCGCATCCTGACGTTGCACCCGCGCCGGCATCGCCTGTCCCACGAACGGGAATGTCTGGTGCCGGTCCAGCCCCCGCAGCTTAACGATCTCTCCATTCAGCGAAAAGCCATGATCAGTAAAGATCGCCTCACGAAACCCAATGCGCCGCGTATCTTCGTCGATCGCCTGCCCCGCCTGCACCAAACGCACCCGCACCGTATATAGATGAGGATCTTTCAGATTCCACAGCTTCACACCCTCCATCTGCCGAAGCGTCACCGTCTGCCGCCACGGATCATGCACAGTCTCCGTACTTGCATGAACTGCAGCAGGCGTAATCGGATCAGCCGCAGCATCCGGATCGCCAGCCTTTCCTCCCGTCACCGCGCCCTTCGCCTTCCCCACCGTGCCATGTTCGTCGAAGACCTCAACCTCAAGCGACAACGCGCCCGCCGTGCCCATCCGGCCCGCAATAAAGCAGTCCACCTCCAACGACGGCTTCCCACTTAGCGCATCCTTGGCACGAGCGAAGATGTTGTCCAGATAGACCTCCGGCACAATCCGCAAGAAAACCTCTCGGTAGAGACCGCCAAAGGTCAAATAGTCGATCTGATTCCCGAACGGCGGGATATCGGCTCGTTCGGTGGAATCCACCTGCACGACAAGTACATTCTCGCCGCCATCCTTCGCCAGATGTTTGGTCAGCTCAAAAGAAAACGGTGTGTAGCCCCCGCGATATTCTCCCAGAGAAATACCATTAATCCAGACAGTCGACGCAGTCATCACGCCTTCAAAATCGACAAAGACGCGCTTCCCGTTTACAACCTCCGGCGTCTTAAATCTCGCGGCGATAAGTCGAAACAAACTCATAATCCTTATCGTCGAAGCTGTGCCAGGGCAGGCCGATGTTGGTATGAGGAATCACAACCGCTTCAAACCCGGAGTCATCAAAACCCGGCGCCTCTGCACCCTCAACCTTGCTCGGGTGATAACGCCATCTCTTATTCAACGGAAGAATGACACGGCCCGGCACAATCCGGTCGGCAGCAAAAACTGTTGAAGCAGGCAACACCGTCGCAGCGAACGCTGTACCGGTAGTCTTCAGAAAATTACGTCGATCCATAGGTTACCCATAGTAGCCGATCGAACACACACGATTGAACCCGGAAGAACTGGAGAGGAATCGATTCCCATAGTGCACATAAACGCAAAAAAAGAACGTGGCCTGAGCCACGCTCTTTCCATCGCAAAGTCTCTGCGCTAAATGGAACTCATATTGTGCAAAAACTCCTGATTATTCCGGGTCTTCGCCAGCTTATCCGTCAACAGCTCCATCGCCTCGACAGGAGACAGCGGGTTCAGCACCTTGCGCAGAATCCACGTCCGCTGCAGATCCTCCTTTGGAATCAACAGCTCTTCCTTACGCGTGCCGGATCGCTGAATATCGATCGCCGGGAACACGCGCTTATCGACCAGCTTGCGATCCAGGATCACTTCCATGTTGCCCGTGCCCTTGAACTCTTCGAAGATCACTTCATCCATCCTCGAACCCGTATCAACCAGCGCCGTAGCAATAATCGTCAGCGAACCGCCCTCTTCAATATTTCTCGCCGCGCCGAAAAACCGCTTCGGCCTCTGCAGCGCATTCGAGTCCACACCGCCCGAGAGCACCTTGCCAGAAGGCGGCACAATCGTGTTGTAAGCACGCGCGAGACGCGTAATCGAGTCCAGCAGAATCACCACATCGCGCTTATGCTCCACCAGCCGCTTTGCCTTCTCAATCACCATCTCGGCGACCTGCACGTGACGCGCTGCCGGCTCGTCGAACGTCGATGAGATCACCTCGCCCTTCACCGACCGCTGCATATCTGTAACTTCTTCCGGCCGCTCATCGATCAGCAGCACAATCAGCACCACCTCAGGATGGTTCGACGTAATGCTGTTCGCAATCGACTGCAGCAGCATCGTCTTGCCCGTGCGCGGCGGAGCCACAATCAATCCACGCTGCCCCTTGCCCACCGGCGTCAGCAGATCCATCACGCGGCCAGAGATATGCTCACGCACCGTCTCCATCTTCACCCGCTCCTGCGCATACAGCGGAGTAAGGTTGTCGAAAAGAATCTTGTTCCGCGTCTCTTCCGGCGACTCGAAGTTAATCGCCTCAATCTTCACCAGCGCAAAATACTTCTCGCCCTCATGCGGAGGACGCACATTGCCCGAGATCGTGTCACCCGTCTTCAGGTCGAACTTCCGGATCTGAGAAGGCGAAACATAGATGTCGTCGGGACCAGGCAGATAGTTGTAATCAGGCGACCGCAGAAAGCCGTAGCCGTCCGGCAGAATCTCCAGCACGCCTTCCGCGAAGATATGGCCTTCCTTCTCACTCTGCGCCTGCAGAATCTTGAAGATCAGGTCCTGCTTCCGCAGACCGCTGGTGCCGGCAATGTCGAGACCGCGCGCAAGCTTGCTAAGCTCCGCAATATTGTGTTCTTTCAATTCAGAGATAGTCATGATTTACCTGGGATTTTGAATTTTTAGGAGGGATGTTTGAAACGGAGGCGGGATCTGCTTGACGAGGGGGTCGTGCGGAAGGCCAGAATTTTACGAAAAACCTGGAAATGCGGGTGGGGTTGAATTGCGGATTTTGAAAAGTTAGGTTGAAACTACCAGCGGGGGTGAAACAGCCGCGCGTTAAGCCGCGCGGCGTTCCTGTAAGTGTACCTTCTCAACAACTGCTTCGGACTCATCCATCGGAACCGTATCGCGGAACCGGTCCAGAACCTCGTTCGTCGTATCCTGCAGCCGTGTGTTCGGCTTGTGCAGCTTACGCGTCGCCTTCGACGCCAGCTGGCAGAGTTCATATCGGTTTGTCACGTGCGTGAGTGCTCCAAAAATAAGATCTGAGCGCATAGTTTCTCCTCTTTCCTTTTTCGGCGTAAGCGTCTTGCCAGCGCTACCTCGCCTGTCATGCTTGAATGGCAACTGAAGAAATGAACCGCTGCCGTCTCCGAGGTTACATAGATTAGACGCAGAAGAATCCATTGAGGACTCCTGCATTTTCTCTACAATTTTTCTATCCGGTTGCTGCGTATCTACCTCTGCAGACAAGCCAAACCGTCGCCGGCCAACGACCAGCAATGCTACGAACTGTCTCTTCCGCAAGATTCAGCGCTCACCGCGCCCAGGCCTGAAACAGAACGCCGGCCAGATACTCTGGCGGGCCAAATTTACTTCTCAATCTACCTAGCCCAGCCGTATTCGAGTCATCGTGTCGACCCGGAGGAACTACGGCACTCATGGGAAAGTAAACTGTTCAGCGCCCAAGGTCAATACTTTTTTTGGGAGCCTGTTAATAAACATATTCCAGAAACGGGATTACCTCAAGCAAAAAACACGCCGCCCGACACCCACGTTCACGACCAGTAACTCCGGTCCAAAGTCCGGTACTGAATCGCCTCCGCAATATGCTTCACCGCAATATCCTTCTCCCCGCCCAGGTCCGCTATCGTCCTTGATACCTTCAAGATACGGTCATGCGCCCGAGCGCTCAATCCCTGCTGTTGCATCGCCCGTTCCAACAGCCGCTCCGCGTCCGATCCCAGCTCGCAGTACGCCCGAATTTGCTGCGTATTCATCTGAGCATTGGCATAAACCTGCCGCGACGCCGCCTTCGCAGACCCATTCCCGTTCCGTCCCGTCCGGTCACCGGCCAGCCCAAACCGCGTCCGCTGAATCTCTCTCGCCGCCAACACCCGTTCCCGTATCTGCTCTGATCCCTCCGCCGCAGCCCCGCCCCGCAACTCCTTATACTGCACCGCCGGAACCTCAATATGGATATCAATCCTGTCCAGCAGCGGCCCGCTCACCTTCGACACATACCTCTGAATCATCGGCGGCGTGCACATACACTCCCGGCTCTTGTCATTAAAATCGCCGCACGGACAAGGATTCATTGCCGCCGCCAGCATAAACCGCGCCGGAAAACTCAAACTCATCGCCGCCCGCGAGATTGTCACATTCCCATCCTCCAGCGGCTGCCGCAACACCTCCAGCACATTCCGCGGAAACTCCGGCAACTCATCCAGAAACAGCAGCCCATTATGAGCCAGCGAAACCTCGCCCGGCCGCGGCACCATCCCTCCGCCAATCAGCCCCGCATCCGACACAGTATGGTGCGGCGATCGAAACGGCCTGTGCGCCACCAACCCCTGCTCAGCATCCAACACCCCCGCCACCGAATGAATCTTCGTCGTCTCCAGCGCCTCCTCAAACTGCAGCGGAGCCAGAATCGATGGCAGCCTCTTCGCCAGCATCGTCTTGCCCGACCCCGGCGGTCCAATCATCAAAATATTGTGTCCACCCGCGGCCGCCACCTCCAGCGCCCGCTTCGCCACCTGCTGTCCCCGCACATCCTTGAAGTCATGTGGAAACTGCCGCATCTCGTTCAACAGATCCTTCGTCACCACCCGCAGCGGCGCAGCCGTAATCCCGCCCAACACCGCCGAGTTCAGCAGCTCCCTAACCTCCAGCAGCGACCGCACAGGATAAACATTCACCTCATCCACCACAGCCGCTTCGCGAGCATTACCAGCCGGAATGATTAAATTCTTGATCCCCTGAGCCCGCGCAGCCACCGCAATCGGCAGCATCCCCTGCACCGCTCGCAAACTACCATCCAGCCCCAACTCCCCCACCAGCAGATAATCGCTCAGATCCTTAATATGCAGCGCCCCATACGCCCCCAGGATCCCGATCGCAATCGGCAGGTCGAACCCCGAACCCTCCTTCTTCAGGTCCGCAGGCGCAAGATTAATGGTGATCCGTGTCGTAGGAAGGTCAAAGCCAGAGTTCTTGATCGCCGACCGCACCCGGTCCCGGCTCTCCCGAACAGCCGCATCCGGCAGCCCCACCGTGTTGAACTGTTCTTTATCCAGCTGAACGCCGGAAAAATCGACCTCAACCTCAATAATATGGGCGTCAATCCCATAAACTGCAGCACTGCGAGCCGTAAAAAGCATTTAGAAAGCCGATGAACCCTTAGGGCGGAAGATTTTGCCGAGTATAGCATTCGCCCCAGCTTCACCGGCTCGAGAAGCGGTAAGGCACCCGAGACCGATCTTTGCAACGAGATCGGAGGTAAGACTCCACTTGCGGTGCCGCATGACACCGATGGCAAAGGACTTTACCCGACGCCATTCCATTCGAGCGGCGGATCGAAGGTTTCGCCCACCGGTCCCACGCCTATCAGGATCTTGCGGATGGTACCGGTGAATTTGTTGTCATACGCCTCGTAGTCGTGCGTCACGGGCGTCAGGTCATCCATGCCTACGTCCGCCGGCTCGGTGCCGATAAAGAACGGGATAGTGCGATCGATACGGCCGGAGGTCACCTTTTCGCCGTTGATGAAAAAGTCACCCCTCCCGCCGGCGCCGGGCATCCTCCCGCCATCGTAGATGAACTCCCATCGGAGCGTGACCGCGCCGGCCGGGAGCGGCTTGGGGACAATCACTTCGTAGGTCTCGCGACCGAACCAGTTATAGGCGAACTTCGGGCGGCCCTTTTTCACATAAAGGCTCCATCCGCCGTTGTGTCCACCGTGCGCGATAATCACGCCCTCGGCTCCGTCCTTGGGAATATCAAGCTCAGCAGTGATGGTGTAGGAGCGGTTCTTCATGTTGATAAACACGTTTTCCGTCAGCCCGATCATTCCTTCGTGGAGCGTCAATGACGTTCGCCCACCCATGAGATCGGGACGTCCGGCAATGGCAGCATTGAAGCGCTCGAGGATACGATCATCGAGCGGCAGAACGTTGTATTTCACAGCTTCGGTCAGAAAGAGCGCCTTGAGCGCCTCGACCTTTTCGGGATACTTGGCAGCGAGGTCGTTAGTCAAGCTGAAATCTTCCTCGGTGTTGTACAACTCCCAGGTGTCCTTCTCGAAGGTTGCTCGTGGCGCCTTCTCCCAGAATGCACTGTGCAGGGTGGTCGCATACCAGCCATCGTGATAGATTCCACGATTGCCGCCGTATTCGAAATACTGCGTAGTATGACGGGACTTCGCCTTGGCATCATTGAACGTGTAGAGCAGACTGCCGCCCTCCATAGGTTTCTGTACCATGCCGTTCACGACCTTCGGCTCCGGCAGCCCGGCGGCTTCCAGCACCGTCGGAGCCAGATCGATGACGTGCTGAAACTGGCGGCGAATCTCACCCTTCGCTTTGATTCCCTCGGGCCAGTGGATGATCGTGGCGTTGCGCGTCGCGGAAAAAGTAGCCTGCCCCTGCCCGCCGACCATCGGTGTACAGCTCGCCTGGCCCCACGCCATGGCGTAATGCCCACTCGCTTTCGGTCCACCCAGATCGTCAACGTGCGTTAGCAGGTTCTCCATGGTTTCAGGCACGCCGTTGAACGAGGCCAACTGGTTGAATGACCCAATCGGACCACCGAAGGGCGACCCGCCGTTGTCGCCGGCGATCCAGGCAATCAGGGTGTTGTCCAGTTCGCCGAGGTCTTCGATGGCCTGCACCAGCCGACCTATCTCGTAATCGGTGTGTTCGGCCATGCCCGCATATACCTCCATCTCCCGCGCGAGAACCCTCTGCTCCTCCGGCTTGAAGGAGCTCCAGGGTTTCGCCACTTCGGGCATAGGGGCAAGGGTGGTGTTCGGCGGGACTATGCCGAGCCTGATCTGCCGGGCCAGCGTCTCTTCGCGGAGCTTGTCCCAGCCCTGGTCGAACTTCCCCTTGTACTTGTCGATCCATTGTTTGGGTACATGATGGGGATCGTGCGTACCAGCCGCCGCGTAGTAGATGAAGAACGGTTTGTCAGGTGTGAGCGACTGCTGGGTGCGGACCCAGATGATTGCCTTGTCGGTGATGTCGGTGCTGACGTGGTAATCCGGATTGCGCGGCGTCGGAATGCGGGTCACGCCATCGTACAGGGCCGGGGAGTAGAGGTCGGACTCGCCCTGAAGAAATCCATAGAACTTGTCGAAGCCAGAGTGCGCCGGCCAGCGGTCCATCGGTCCGGAGACACTCAATTCCCACGGCGGCAGCTCGTGGCTTTTGCCGAACATAGCAGTGCCGTAGCCGTTGAGTCGCAGTATTTCCGCCAGGGGAGCGATGGACTGGGGACGCACACAGTTCATGCCTGGAAACGCGGTGCCCATCTCGGCCACGCCTCCCATGTTTGCGCTGTGCGAGTTGCGCCCGGTCAGCAGGGCCACCCGCGTCGGCGAGCAAACGGGGGCGGTATGGAAGTTGTTGTAGCGCAAACCGCCTTTGGCGAGGCGGTCGAAGGCAGCCATATTGACCGGTCCACCGAAGCACGCCGGGTCCGCGAACCCCATGTTGTCGATCAGGATGAAGACAACGTTAGGCGCCCCGTCCCCTTGGGCGGTTTCAACTCGAAGCGTGGTGGCGGTGTAGCCTTGCGGGCGTCGATTTCGGTGATCGGCCGATTTTGTGGCTCGGGAAGAGGCAGAATCGTGCGGTCCGGAGCCTTGTCGGGTGTATCCCCCATGGCCGGTCTCCTTTTTAGATTGCGATGCAACTCAGACTAGGTTTCCCAACCCGACGACGCAACTGGCAGAATATGGAGTTTGCGGTTGATAGACCCCACAATTTGCCACGAGGCAAACAGCAGCAACATCCAGAAGATAAAGGAGATGTGGCCTCCGTAACCTCTGATAGGGCGGTGTAATATCCAGATCCGCGGTTAAAGACTACTTTCCATGGACCATCGGCTGACCGTAAGCAATTTAGAAGGAGTATCGAGTTATTTCACGCGTGATGGGGGTGCCTCATACTGGAAAACCTGCTCAAGCGGCACACCGAACACATGGGCGATCCGAAACGCGACTTCGAGCGAGGGCGAGTACTTGTCGCGTTCAATTGCAATCACAGTCTGTCGCGTGACGTAAATTAGGTCGGCAAGCTCCTGCTGAGTCATCGACCGGGCGGCGCGCAGCTCTCTTATCGTATTACGAAGGCAGGAGCTCACGCGGCCGTCCTGTAGGCAACGAGTTCGCGGATGATGCGAACCGAGCCCGCAAGAACCAGCAGGTGGAAAAGGATGCCGATAAGAAAATTGGCCGAGCGCATGCTGCCGTGATCCCAATACAGAACGAGAATCAAGACGAGACCGAGCCACAGGATGATATTGCTCCAACGCGATCCAATTGCGGCGATGGAGCGGTCACGCTCGTCTTCTACGACGCTCCCGGAACGACGGCGGAAGAATGTCCGAACGGAAGCAAAGAGGAAGAGCAGCAGAAGAAGAAGGGCGTGGAAGTAATGGTGTCCCGGACCAGCATGAACCAGAAAATGCCCGTAAAAGACGACCACCACCACCACGCCGACAAGCTGCGCCCAAAGCATCTTTTCCTGAAAGCCGAAACGAGACATGAAACTCTCCATGTCAAAAATCTTTGACATGGACAACTTTAGGCGAGCCGCCCGTCAATGTCAAATATTTTGGACATAATATACTTGACAAACACACTCTCTCTCCTTATGATTTTAGGTATGGAAACGCCTCACACATTGCAAAAAGCCATCATCTACTTCAGTGATCCTGACCGCTGCTTTGAGTATGCCAAGCATCTTCGCTGGCCAGATGGCAAGGTGTCTTGCCCACGTTGCGAGTCTTACAACCACAACTTCATGCCAGCTAGGAAGCTCTGGTACTGCCGAGACTGTAAGAAGCAGTTCACCTTGAAGGTTGGCACCATTTTTGAGGATTCGCCGCTCGGTCTGGACAAATGGCTTTGCGCTTTGTGGATGCTCACCAATTGCAGGAATGGCGTTTCGTCCTATGAGGTTCACCGTACTATCGGAGTCACTCAAAAATCGGCTTGGTTCATGCTTCACCGTTTGCGGATGCTGATGCACGAGGACGATGAAATCTCCGCTTTCCGGCGAAGTAGAAATGGACGAGACCTTCGTCGGCGGCAAGGCTAAGAACATGCACAAGGCGAAACGCGCCAAACTTGCTAGTCACCTGGCCGAGCCCGGCACGTTCAAGGGTAAGACTATTGTTGTCGGGATGCTGGAGCGCAAGGGCCGCATCAAGGCTGAGGTTGTGGAGGCTCGGACCCGCGAAGTGCTGCATAAACTTGCCCATACGTCTATCGATCCCAGCGCCACCGTTATGACGGACGAGTACCATCCGTATCGCGGAATCAACTTCACTCACGAAGTTATCAATCATGCGGATGCCTATGTTCGTGGCAATATCCACACGAACGGAATCGAAAGCTTCTGGAGCATGTTGAAACGGGCTTTGGGTGGTACTTACATCTCAGTCGAACCATTTCATCTCTTTCGCTACATCGACGAACAGGCTTTCCGTTTCAACAACAGGAACGATACGGACGATCTGGGCCGCTTTGAACTTGCGGCTCGTAACGTAGCTGGCAAGCGGCTGACCTATGCTGCTCTCACAAGCGGTGCTGGTAGTGCCACGTCTCTCTAGGAGACGGCAAGGACGGGGAAAGCGCAAAGTCCTTGCTGGGAGTTAGTGCGTAGAAATGACGATAGGGAATGAAGATTGCTAAATCCCATTTGCCCTAGTAGAATTGACAGCGAACAGCAGGAGAATTTAAGCAACACAAAAGGCTCACTCTGGATAAGTGAACCTTCGATGAAACAACTCGAATTTTGTGTGAGACCCACTAGGGCCCCTCGATATCTTCTAGCCTAACGGCATCCCCCCTCAAAGTCAAGCACAGAGCGGATAGAACCGCTTAAAGGATTTCCCTGTCTTCCGTTTACGGAGTGCGGCAGGCTACCCCTACTCAGCGCGTGCTGTAACACGATGCTGGGCGGGATAACCCATTCACCAGTAATCAGGGGGTCTAAAGGAGGCCCCGATCATGGCAAAATCCACAAAAATAACAATCAACCGCAGTGCTGT
Organism: uncultured Acidobacteriaceae bacterium; assembly: GCA_963798925.1. Lineage (GTDB taxonomy): Bacteria > Acidobacteriota > Terriglobia > Terriglobales > Acidobacteriaceae > Edaphobacter. Next base: position 2,747,903 of record CAWCVD010000008.1, on the reverse strand, counting down.
GACGGGTCAGTTCGTGACTCCGAAGTATGCGGCAACGCATCCTCGGACAACCGAGACCGAACACTACAAGAAGAAGTAAAACCATAACACAAGTAGGCCGCCATCAAGGGGCCTACTTTGTTTTGCTGTTAAACTTTTGGTTTACGTATAGAAGGTCGCTTGGGCACAGGTTTCGCGCTAGACTTGGGCGCACGGAAAATTCGTTTTGCCATTTTCTCGAACTTCTCCGCGGCTTCTGAACCTTCGTGGTATTCGTGTTTCATGTGTAGCGCCTTCTTCCTAGGAACATTACCAATGAAGCGCAAGGATCGCCAAATGGGCAAGAAGGGGAGCAATAACAGCCAGAATCCCAACTCCCCCCAAAAAGTTGAATCCGTATTCAAGCCACCACGCGGAATTATGCCTAAAATCCCAATACCTCTCCCCGTAAGCATTAAGGCGACAGCCGAGGACAATGAACGATATGGAGATGAGCATAATGTACGCCATGGGCAACTTCAGGCTGCTATAAGACTCAACCGCATCACTGTTGGAGCGGCGGCTATTAGCTTCTGTGGGCTGCTCGCAATCCTCGGCGGCCTCACACTTAGTCGGAGAGCCACTCTGGCCGCTACCAAACAAGCTGAAATAGCTCAAAAAGAATTTGTGTTGGCTCAGAGAGCGTGGATATCGTTGGATGTTAAATCTTATCCACAGGCGTCCCGAAACTACTGTTGTCGATGTAACCTACGCTCTCAGAAATGTCGGGCATTCCATTGCCCAAAATCTCTTTCCCTTTTTCACGATCTCGGGGCATCAAACGGGACACGAATGTGAAAGGACGGAAGAAGATCAGAAGCTTATCGAACGAGCCAATGGTGGAATCGTCATTTTCCCGGAAACAGGTTTTACGACCTCGGGCCCCCCGACATTTGCTACAGAAAAACTCGGACCGGGTGCTAGGTTGATCGCCTGCGTATCGTATCGAATCACTGTCGATTCTCAAACTCACTACACGAAGATTCCCTATTTCATCGACGACCCTTCTACCTTGGATAAAAACTCCCCGATTGAAGACATCAAATTTCATCCGGATATAAACGGTACCTACGCAAACTAACGCTAGCCCTGTCACGGCAAGTACAAGATAAGAAAACAGCCTTCTGTTTGTCAAGTATATTATGTCCAATATTTTTGACATTCCATGATTTCCAATCGCTGCTGGCCATCCATGGCGCGGCAAAAAGATTTGAAAAAACTCAAAAATATCTCGTCAAATTCCGGCCAAAAATGGCATGTCAAGCCCCAATCCCATCTAACCCACTGAAAAACCTACAGATCCACGTGGCATGTTTACTCACCTCACCCAGCTATACTTAAAAGAGTGGGAAAAAACAAAGGCGTCGGGGAACAATCCAAGTCTAAGCGCTTTCTCTGGAATACTTTACCAGTAACTCTTTTGTTTAGAAGACTTTGCATTGATTGCACGACCTAAACAACTGAAACAAAATACTTTATCAAAGAACGGGTAAGGGGGGAGTACACATGAAGTCACCAATCACGCTCTTCCGTCGCCTCGCCCTCCAGCTCCCCGAAGCCGTCGAGAGTGCCCACATGGGACACCCCGACTTCCGCCTCAACAACCGGATCTTCGCCACACTCTCCGCCCAGGAAAAAGGCTACGGCGTCCTCAAACTCACCCCCGAGCAACAAAAGGCCTTCATCGCCGAACAGCCCGAGATCTTCTCGCCAGTCCAGGGCGGCTGGGGCCGGATGGGCATGACCTTCCTCGATCTCAAGCAAGCCGACGAAGCCATCATGACCGGCGCCCTCAAGACCGCTTACAACAACCTCAAGGAGAAGCAGTCCCAAAAGAAGTCCCCAAGGAAATCGCAGACAAAATCCGCGAGTCCAGCCTCAACAACCAAACTCACCCGCAACACCCTACAATAACCACCGTGAACACCAGCCTCTTCGAACTCTTCAAGATCGGCATCGGCCCCTCCAGCTCTCACACAGTCGGCCCCATGCGAGCAGCCCTCCGCTTCACTCGCGAACTCGCCGCCTCTGGCCGTCTCGAAAAAACCACAAGAGTCAACGTCGACCTCTACGGCTCCCTGGCCCTCACCGGCATAGGCCACGGAACCGATCGCGCCATCCTCCTCGGTCTCCTCGGCGAAGCCCCTGACTCGGTTGACCCCACCGCCGTCGAACAAAAAATCACTACCGTCCGCAAGAGCAGCACTCTCGCACTCAACGGAAGCAAGATCATCACCTTCACCGAGGCAGAAGACCTCCACTTCCGCCGCAACCAGATGTATCCCAACCCCGAAGTTCACTCCCATCCCAACGGAATGCGCTTCACCGCCTTCGACAGCACGGGCGCAAAGCTAGCTGACGAAGTCTTCTACTCCATCGGAGGAGGCTTCATCGTCTCCGAAGCCGAACGCACGGCCCAAGCCACGACGAGCACGCGCAAAGTCCCCTACCCCTTTCGCAGCGCAGCCGAACTCCTCGCCATAGCGAAGCAAAACAACCTCACCATCGCCGAACTTATGCTCGCCAACGAGGTCGCCCTCCTCAGCGACCCCAACATCCCCATCACCCGCCCGAAACTAACCTCGAACCAAAGCACCGAAGCTCGGGTGCCCCATCCTTCGCAGTCGTATCGCGAAGGGTGGGAAGAACAACATTCGCAGAGCCAGTCTTCAATACAGCCGCAATCACCAGAGGAGAAAATCAAGGCCAGCATCCTAGCCATCTGGCAAGTCATGCAGCACTGCACCGACCGAGGCATAGCCACCGAAGGCATCCTCCCAGGAGGCCTCAACGTCCGCCGCCGCGCCCACCGCCTCGCCGACCGCCTCAACACCATCGGCTCCAAAGACCCACTCGCCCCCATAGACTGGGTCACCGTCTACGCCATGGCCGTCAATGAAGAAAACGCCGCCGGAGGCCGCGTCGTCACTGCTCCCACCAATGGAGCCGCCGGTGTCATCCCCGCGATCGGCAACTACTACACCCACTTCATCGAAGGAACTCCCGAAGAAAAACAGGACGGCCTCCTCCGTTACTTCCTCACCGCCGCTGCCATCGGAATCCTCTACAAAGAAAACGCCAGCATCTCAGGAGCCGAGGTCGGCTGTCAGGGAGAAGTAGGCGTAGCCTGCAGCATGGCCGCAGGAGGTCTAGTCGCCGCCCTCAACGGCACCAACGCCCAGGTCGAACACGCCGCCGAGATCGCCATGGAGCACAACCTCGGCATGACCTGCGATCCCATCGGCGGCCTCGTCCAGATCCCCTGCATCGAGCGCAACGGCATGGGCGCCGTCAAAGCCATCAACGCCTGCCGTATGGCCATGCACGAGTCCGGCGACCACAAACTCTCCCTCGATCAGATCATCGCCACCATGTACCAGACCGGCCTCGACATGCAGTCCCGCTACAAAGAAACCAGCCTCGCCGGTCTTGCCCTGAACGTGATCGAATGCTGATAACAAATCACGTCAGAACAAGCAGGGCGAGGCGCGTCCCTTTACTTCTGCGTAACCAGCAGCGCAATCCGCCGGTTCTGCGCACGACCCTCTTCCGTACTGTTATCGCCAACCGGATATTGGTCCCCATATCCCTTCGCCTCAAGCCGCGATGGATCGATCCCCGCCGCCACCAGTGCGTCCATAACATTCTTCGCACGCGCCTCTGAGAGGGCCAGATTAGAAGCTGGATCGCCGGTATTGTCGGTATACCCGCCAATCTTCACATGAACATTCGGGTAAGCCTTCAGAATCGCCGCAATGTTGTTCAGCTGCTCCTGCGAAGAAGGTTGAAGAGTAGCCTTACCCGTATCGAACAACAAGCGATCGAAATTAAACCACGTAGTCGTATCTACGGGCTTCGACGAGTCATTCAAAAAGCTGATCAGCTTGTTCTCAATCCCGAACTGGGGAATATTCAACTCCACCCCATCCGGCAGCTTGGTCTTGAAGAAATCTCCAAGCGCAGACACAGCCGACGCTCCGGCATTGGTCGCAGTTTGGACAGCATTGCTGACCGGCTCCTTAGCCCGATTGAAGAACCAAAGCGCACCCAGCACCAGCAACGCCAGGATAACGAGAGGCCACAGCCAGCGATTTCCGGCTGCTGCAACCTTCGCCGGAGCAGCGGCAACTGCACTCGTCGCGCCTCCAAACAAGGAACCCAGTCCAGCCGGCAAAAACCGCTGAAAACTCGGCGCCTCCGCCTTCAGCGCGTTCCCAAGATCCCCCGCGCTCATTCCACTCTGCCGAACATGCTGACCCAACACCCCGAGCAGCAAAGGAGCAGCCATCGTGAGCATCGATCCCATCTTGCTGCTCGCAATACCAGTCGATCGCCCAAGCGAATCCGTAACAGACGAAATGTTAGAACCGAAGATGCTCGAGAGGAACTGACTGCCGAGCCCTCCAATCGGACTGCTCGCAAGTCCCGAGACCAGCGACGAAGGGTTGGACGTAATGCTCGACAATACACCCGAAGTAGCAGGATTACTCACAAGGTTGAATATCTGACTCATGAACCCCGGTTGACCGGCCTTTGCCGCCAGACCGGCCAGCATAGCCACGCCCCCGGTCTGCAGACCGCGTTGAACTGTTTCGGTAGATTCTCCAAGCTGCGACGCTACAGGACCCGCAACCTGCGGTCCCAACATACCCATCAGACTGTCTAAGATGCTCGCCATAAGCTCTCCTTTGGGGATAAGGATCTGAATCACGCGAGGAATTATTCGCAGGGCCGGGCTCGCAGACGCCACGGGATCAAGGTATCGGGAGCTAAACGCTTTGGACGTCCTCCGCTCCGCCCACCGTTGTCCGATTTACAGAAATTGTTCGAATTTACTCAATCTACCGTTCAACCGCCAGCGCAACCGAATTCCCACCACCCAGACAAAGCGCTGCGACGCCTTTGTGCATGTCACGCCGCATCATCTCGTGAATCAGCGTAACCAGCACCCGAGCCCCGCTCGCGCCAATCGGATGCCCGATCGCCACCGCCCCACCATTCACGTTCACCTTCGACGCATTCAACCCCAACTCCTTCATTACGCCCAGCGCCTGCACGCTAAATGCCTCATTCAACTCATACAGATCCACCTCATCCCGATCCCATCCCGCGCGCTTCAGCACCTTTTGTACGCCTGTCACGGGAGCCAGCATCACCCACTTCGGAGCCACTCCGCTCGTAGCCTGCGCTTTGATCGTCACCAGCACCTTCAGCCCCAGCTCCTTCGCCTTCTCCGCCGACATCACCACAACAGCCGCAGCCGCATCGTTCACCCCAGGCGCATTCCCAGCCGTCACCGTCCCATCCTTCCTGAACGCTGGCTTCAACGCCCGCAACGCCTCGATCGATGCATCCTCCCTTACACTCTCATCACGCGTAACCACGGTCACCGCGCCCTTCTTGCCCGGCACCGAAACCGGTACCACCTCTGCATCGAACCGCCCCTCCTTCCACGCCGCACTCGCCTTCTGGTGAGACGCCAGCGCATAAGCATCCTGCTCTTCGCGCGTAATCGAGTGCTTCTCCGCAACATTCTCCCCTGTGATCCCCATGTGATAGTCCTCACACGCGCACCACAGTCCATCCTTCACCATCGAATCCACCACCACCGAGTCACCCATGCGAAATCCCTTGCGTCCCTGCGGCAGCAGATAAGGCGCATTCGTCATCGACTCCATTCCCCCCGCCACCACAATCTCCGCGTCCCCGGCCATCACCGCCTGTGCCGCCAGCGCCACGGCCTTCAGACCGGACCCGCAGACCATATTGATCGTCATAGCCGACACCGTATCCGGCAGCCCACCCTGCAACGCAGCCTGCCGCGCTGGATTCTGCCCTAGCCCCGCCGGCAGAACACACCCCATCAAACACTCATCGACAGTGGACGCATCGATCCCCGACCGCCTGACAGCCTCGCGAACCGCAATCGCACCAAGCTGAACCGCCGTTAAATCAGCGAACGCCCCTTGGAACTTGCCAACGGGCGTCCGCACTGCAGCAACAATCACAACATCCTTCATCGAAAGAAACACCTCGATGAAAACTCTACTCCACTAGTTCGTCTTCACACTAGCCGGCATCGCGCCCGGTACAGCGTCATACTGAGGCTCAGGCATTCCCATCAGATACTTATCGAACCAGTTCATGATGTTCTCCAGCCGCTCCACGCGATGCCACGGCTGCCCGCTCCGCGACAACTCATGGCTCTCGCCCGGAAACCGCACCATGACCGTGTCGATATGCCTGTACTTCAGCGCGCGAAAGAAGTCCTCACCGCCGCCAGTCGGCGGCGTCCGGTAGTCCGCCTCCCCCAGGATGAACATCATCGGCGTCTTGATATTCGTCACATAAGTAATCGGCGAGTACTTCTTGAACTCATCGACCTTATCAAAGGGTGCGCCCTCGAACCACGTCGGCTGAAACAACGTAAAGTCCGCCGTATACCACCAGTTCGCCCAGTCCGTGATATCCCGCTGCGCCACCGCCGCCTTGAACCGGTCGGTATGCGTCACCGTCCAGTCAGTCAGCAATCCGCCCCCGCTGCCGCCGGTCACGCCCATCTTCGCCGGATCCACATAACCCAGCTTCACCACCGCATCGACACAATCCATCAGATCGTGGAAGTCATCCCCCGGATAGTTATGCTGAATCACGTTCGCGAACTGTTGCCCGTACGTCGTCGATCCCCGCGGATTCGGATACACCACCACATACCCCTTGGCCGCCATCCACTGCATCTCATGGTCGAACACCCATCCATACGCCGAGTGCGGCCCGCCGTGAATGTTCAAAATTAGCGGATACTTCTTGGTTTTGTCGAACTCCGGCGGCAGCTGCACAAACGACTCAATCTTGCTCCCCGGAATGTCCTTCGCGTTTGCCGTCGGAGCCACCTGCATATCCTCCGGCATCGTCAGGTTCAGCTGCGAGAACAGCTCCTTGTTCACATCCGTCAACTGCGTCTGCTGCTTCGAACCATCCGTTGCCACTGAATACAAGTCCCCGATCATCAGTGGTGTCGAAATCAGCGCCAGTGCCGTCGTCGCATCCGGCTTCACTGCAAAACCAACCACTGCCTGCTTCTCCGCAGTCAGCTCCTTCACAGCGCCCGTTGAAGAATCGACCGAGACCAGCAGCGCACTGCCCTGCTTGCCCACCACATCGAAAATCGACCTCCCATCCGCTGTCCAAACCATTCCCCCACGGCCGCCTCCCCGCGGAGCCGTATTATCTCCTCCAACACCCGACCCCATCTCATAGTCATAGTTCGCGGTCAGATTATGCAGAGCCGGAGTCGCCGGTGCAGCCTTGCTCGGATCGATCTCCATCACAAACAAATCCGGCTGCTGATGCGACCGCGGCTTCGTCAGCGGCTGCTCGTCACCATGGAACGCCACGCGCATTCCATCCGGCGATATCGCCAGCCCCGAAGCTGCAAATGTCAGCTTCGCAACCAGAGCACTCGCCGGCGGCGGAGCCTTATCGTCCTTGGGCGCCGTCGCAGGCGCACCCAGCACATAGATCTCGTTATGCGGAAGATCGTAGTACGGCTCGTCGGTATGCTCCGACGTGTAGTAAATGTTCGCCGATGAAGTGTGCCAGGCAAATTCACCCACTCCGAACCGCCCCGCCGTCACCTGCCATCCCTCCCCAGGCTTCGCCCCAAACTTCGACGTATAGAAAAGATAGAGCTGCGGAACGTCCTTCGTATCAAGATAGCCGGTGCCGTTGTTGCGATACACCGCCTTCGTGATAATCCGAACATCGCTTTTGTGTTCCTCAGTCTTCGCCGCGTCCTTTTTCTCCGACTTCGGCTCAGGCACAATTGGCGTCTCGCTCAGCGCAGCGATACAACTTCCGTTCGGAGCCCACTGCGGCGAGCCCACTCCCTTCTCCACCGCGGAAACCTGCATCGGCTCTCCACCCGCAAGCGATATCAGGTAGAGCTGCGCCGGTTGCGGCTTTCCATCCTTCTCCACCGCGCGAGTAAAAGCAAGCTGCGTCCCGTCCGGCGACCATCGCGGCTGCGCGTCGTGCGGACCATTCGTCAGGCGGCGTGCAGGTGTCATCGGGTGGGCGGTATCCAGAAGGTAAAGCGCCGTGTCATAGCCGTCCCGCTTCGCATTCACCGTCGTTTGAACATAGACCGCATGGCTTCCATCTGGCGACAGTTGCGTGTCTCCGATCCACACGAAGCTGAAGATATCCTTCTCCGTAATGTTCCGTTTTTGCGCGAACACCATCGTTGTTAGAAGAAGACAAACAACCGTCACAATCCCGTTTTTTGCACGCATCAAGCGCTCTCCCGTCATGCTGAAGTCAAATCAATCGCACACAGACTACCTGGAATTTTTTCTTTCCTCGACTATAGTGCACGACACCGCACACACAAACATTTACTTCGAAAGCGACCTGCGCAATCGTCTCAACGGACAAAAACCGTGATGACGGAAGTCACTCGAAGGCGCTTTTCGCGGTTCGGTTCCGCAAAAAGAATTTGCTCTTTGTTCATTTTTTTCTTGACAGTGAAATTTCGTAAATCTATACCTTCGTTAGCTGCTCTGCAGCGAGTTGTAAATACGATGTCTAATCACTAGGGAGAATAGGCAAAATGGCAACTAAGAAAGCAGCAAAGAAACCAGCGAAGAAGGCAGCAAAGAAGACTGCAAAAAAGAAGTAAACAATCCAAGGCAACCAAGAAGGGGGACGCGATAAGCGTCCCCCTTCTTGCGTCTCGACGAAACGAAGCGGCTTTGGCTATTGGCCTCCCGCCGTCTTCGCCCCGGTCTTCGGAATCGACAGATATCCCGACACCCGGTTCTTTTCAATCACATTCACTACCAGCTCATACAACACCGGATCCTTGCCGTTATAAAACTGCACCGGTTCATCGATGCTCTTGTCCTTCTTCTCGATATTGCGATCATCCGAGCTCACCACCAGCGTGTACTTCGAATGCTTCTCATCCGCCTTCTTCAGTTGAAGCTTGACGGTCGAGATCAGTGTCGGCTTGGCGCCCTTCTGCAGGCTGAACTCCAGGTACGTGCGATCACCCCTGTGTTTCAGAATCTCAAGCTCATCGTGGTTGGTGGCAATCAGACCGCTCATCACACCCTCGTCGCCCTTCATGCTCTTTAACTGCGTCTTGGTCGCCTCAAGGTCAGACTTCGTGGTCGCAACATCCGTCTTCACGCCGCCAACATCGGTCTTCACGCCGGCAACATCGCTCGACACCGCGCCGATCTGTTTTGAATTGGCCGCCTGCTCCTGCTCCAGCTTCGACGTAGCCGCACGCTGCGCCGCCAGTATGCTCTCGGCCTTGGCCTCCATCTGCTTCTGAGTCATCCCAACGCTTTGCCCCAGCGTCTCGCTCGTAGCCCGCAGTCGCGCGTTGGTCGCCTCCAGCTTTTGGGACAACTCGTCATTCTTCTGCTCCGCCGCAGCGATCTTCTGCTCTGCCGCGGACAGATGGTTCTGTAGACCGTACGACCAGATCAGCCCGCCGATTGCAGCCAGCAACGCAACCGCCACCACTCCAAGCAACGCTCCCGAAACCGACCTTTGTTCTACATATTCTTCGTCGCTCATTCCACTCTCCTCGTTCTGATTGCCTGCCCAAAGCCCCTGCGGTTCGTCTCGACGGAGCCGTTCTGCAGATCATAGACTACGCATCAGTCTTCCAAACTGATACACCCAAACTATAACCTCTCTAAACTATTTCTATGCGCCACCCCGATGTCTGCATCGCCGGAGCCGGCATCATCGGCCTCTCCCTTGCCCTTGAGCTCCAGCAACATGGCATGCGCGTTACCGTCTTCGACCGGACCGAGCCGCTCACCGAAGCCTCCATCGCCGCCGCTGGCATGCTCGCCGCCAATGATCCCCACACTGCGCCGGCACTCCAACCCCTCGCCCGACTAAGCCTCCTCCTCTACCCTGCCTTCCTCGAGCGGCTGCGTCTTCTATCAGGCATCACCGTTGCCTTCCAGACCAACGCCACCCTCCAGTCCCTTCCCGAACACATGAGCCAACCCGAAGACGAACTCGCCGCGGCCGACCTCGCCCGCCTTCTACCGAATCTCACTCCCGGCCACCATCCCTTTGTCCTTCTCGACGAGCACAGCCTCGATCCTCGCGAACTCGCGGTCGCCCTCCGCGCCTCCATCCATGCCACCACCGTCGACCTCCGGCCCAACACTCAAGTCCTCGCAACCCGCTCCCTCAACGACACCGTCGAAATCGACACCCAAACAGGCGTCTTCAGCGCAGGACAATTCATAGACTGCACTGGAGCATGGGCCTCCGCCACGTCCCACCTTCCCGGCATCCAGATCACACCGAAAAAAGGACAGATGCTCGCCGTCTCCTTACCTGAGTCGCTGCCTCTGCGACTCGTCGTCCGCACACCCTCCGTCTATATTGTTCCCCGCACATCTGGCCCGAACGCAGGACGCGCCATCATCGGAGCAACAATAGAAGATGCCGGCTTCGACAAAACCTTCCACCCCTCCGACATCTCCCGTCTCCAATCGCTCGCTGCTCGCCTCCTTCCGCAATTAGCAAACGCGGATCAATTGGAAGCCTGGGCAGGCCTCCGCCCCGCAACGCCGGATGGGCTGCCGCTCCTCGGCGCACTCGCCGCCAACCGTAACCATTTCATTGCCACCGGCCACTTCCGCGACGGCATCCTGCTTGCGCCCGCTACAGCGCATCTCATGGCGCAACTCATCCTCGGTCAAACCCCGTCCGTCGACCTCACTCCCTTTTCTCCCGCTCGCAAAATAGACGAAAGCCCATAGCACCTAAGTCGCACAGACCTGCCGATATTCGCGCACCCCGCCGTGACAACCGTTTCTCCCCTGCGCTATAACCAGACGTACTAAGTTTTTCCTGGGAGAAGCGCATTATGTCCACCGCTGTCGCACCGAGAGGTCTGGAAGGCATCGTCGCCACCACCTCTTCCATCTGCTGGATCGACGGCGATGCCGGCGTGCTTTCCTATCGCGGTATCGACATTCACGAGCTCGCCCAGCGCTCCACCTTCGAGGAGACAACCTACCTCCTTTGGTTCGGCAAGCTCCCCACCAAATCCGAGCTCGCCGACTTCTCCGCAAAACTCGCCTCCGCTCGCCAGCTCGATCCGAAGATTATCGACCTGCTCCGTAGCGTCCCCCAAAAAGCCACACCAATGGAGGTTCTCCGCACAGCCGTCTCCCTCCTCAGCATGTATGACGCAGACGAGGCCGACAGCTCGCACGACGCAAACGTCCGCAAATCCTTCCGTCTCACTTCGCAGATCGCCATGATCGTCGCCGTCTTCGATCGCATTCGCAAGAGCAAACCCATCGTCGAAGCCGATCCCGCTCTCTCGCACGCCGCCAACTTCCTCTGGATGCTCAACGGCACCAGGCCATCCGACACCGCAACCCGCGCCTTCGACATCGCGCTTATCCTTCACGCCGACCACGAGCTCAACGCCAGCACCTTCGCCGCGCGCGTCATCGCAGCCACTCTCGCCGACATCCACTCCGCCATCACCGGAGCCATCGGAGCCCTCAAAGGTCCCCTCCACGGCGGAGCCAACGAGGCCACCATGCGCCTCCTCTACGCCATCGACAAAGCTGGCGCAGACCCCGTCGAATACGTCCGCCAGATGTTTGCCGAGAAGAAAAAAATCTCCGGCTTCGGCCATCGCGTCTATCACACCGAAGACCCTCGCGCGACTCACCTCCGCCGCATGTCCGAGGAACTCGGCAAAGCCGCAGGCAACACCACGTGGTTCGACATGTCCCGCAAGATCGAGCTCTTCGTCAAGCAGGAGAAAAAGCTCAACGCCAACGTCGACTTCTACTCCGCCTCGACCTACACCACCCTCGGCATCGACATCGATCTCTTCACTCCCATCTTTGCCGTGAGCCGCATCTCCGGCTGGGGCGCCCACGTCATCGAGCAGCACGACGACAACCGCCTCATTCGCCCGCGCGCCGAATACACCGGCCCTCCTTACCCCGCACCCTACATTCCCATCGGAGATCGTTAGTCCTGTCCGCCGCACTCGCATCTCGTCGAGTACCACGAGACCGCCGCGCCCATCCGCACACAAAAGTGGTTGGCGAACGCCTTCGAAAGTGTCATGCTCACCTCAGGGCCCACTTCAGAGGTCGTGTTTGCCGCTAAAACTTCACCGTCGAACGTCTTGCTTCCTCTTTCTCTTACTTGCGCTACCAGCCAGCGCTCAGCCCCCTGCCGAGAAGGCAGTCGACACCCAGACATCCCCCCTCCAGCCGCCAACGGACCCGTGGGAGAATCCCAGGGTGCCGGGCCTCTCATCCACCATCCATGGCTGGAACGCCGGCGCCACCGTCTCCGGCGTCCACGACTCCGTCACCGGCTGGGCGACCCTCTTCACCCCCTCCGCCGGTTATAGCTTCAACGACGTCTTTTCCGTCGATGGCACCATCCCCATCTACTTTTACCGCCTCGCCGAGAGCCGCTCCATCCATCCCAAGCCGAACGCTCAACTCGTCAACCAGCGCGGTGAGCCAGGCGACTTCGTCCTCGGCCTCCACGCACAGTTCACCCCTCATTCCTTTCAATATGAAGTCACCGGCCTCGTCACTGCACCCACCGGCGACGAGGCATACGGTCTCTCCACCGGTCGCTGCACCTTCGACATCAGCAATCACTTCGAGCGCACCTTCGGCCGTCTCACGCCGAACGTCGAAATCGGTGGCGGCGACTCCTCATCGCTCGTCAACCCCACAGTCACCAAAAACTACACCTCGCTTGGCCCCCTCGCTCACTTCCAGGTCGGAGTCAGCATTGATCTCGTCCGCGGCGCCATATTTGAAACCGACGCCTACGAGCAACTCCCCATCGGCGACCAGAAGATCTACGGTCCCTCGCGCAACGGCAAGGCGACCGTCGTCGTCGGCCACGGCGTCACTGAAGATAACGGCTTCACCAACGCCCTCGACATTCCTTTTGGCGGACACTTCACCCTCTCGGGCTACTACAGCCGCAGCCTCCGCATCCACAGCGACACCGCTGCCATCGGCTTCACCTACGTCATTCGAGCCGCCCCAGCCACCGAGCAAGACCACGTAGACGACCTCTTCCCCTGAATCCACTACCCCTTTTTCACCGATCCCGCCCAACAAACGTCAAAAAAAGAAAGAGCAGACCGCAAGGCCTGCCCTCCCGCAAAAAAAGCGAATCTACTTCTGGCTCGCTGGAGGCACAATCCCATTCATCCGCAGATACTCCACCAACTGACCATAGTGGTCGCACATATGCGCGATCCCAAACGCCGCCACGCTCGTGTTTGTCATATCACCCCTCACCGAAGCAAACGCGTTCGCCGCCGTCAGGGTAGCCAGTTGCTTATGCGCATAGGCAAACGACCCCGCCAATGCCTTCACCGTATCTTCCTTCGACGTCAGTCCTCCCATCCCCTTCACATCCACATCCGGCTTCGCTCCGCCCAGGCTGCTGAAGAAAGAGTAGTTAGCCTGCGCGATATGGGCCACCGTCTGCCCAAATGTGTTCACGTTCTTTGGTGACGTGAAGTCCACCTTTTGCGACGCCACAAAGATCGCCGCACTCGGCGCAAAGCTGTACTTGTCCGCCGGCATTGCATTCGCCGCGCCCATGATCTCTTCTTCGTAGATATTCAGAAGCGCTTCCATCGACTTACCTGGCTCAATCATCGTTCCCGCAGGAACCTTTGGAGCCGTCGCGCCCATCTGCGCTTCCGCGCTTCCTAGACAACAGGCCGCCAGCGCCAATACCGTCAGCATTCGCTTCATCATCGTCACATCCTCCTGAAAAATTTGGGCCCGAATGCCGCCAAGGCTATCAGATTCGACACCTTTCCGCATTACAGCTCGTCACTCAAAAAACCCCGTTTATCCCTAAACTCTTTCGCGTGATCGCTCGTCTCCTGCTATAACAGCCACAATCCCACTCCCAAGGAGCTCGCTGCCCTCATGAAGCTGCGTACCCTATCTCTGTTTTCCGCGCTGTCCCTTTTTGCCATCTCGTCCACTCTCGCTCAGGTCAACGGAGCCTCACGCAGCAACATCACCACTCCCAAACAGCAGTTCGGCTTCAACATCGGCGACGACTACATGCTCGCCACCTACACCCAGGAGACCGAATACCTGCAGAAGCTCGCCAAGGAATCAGACCGCATGAAGCTGGTCGACATCGGTCTCACCGCCGAGGGCCGCCACCAGTACATGGCCATCATCTCTTCGCCCGAAAACATGAAGAACCTGGACCACTACCGTGAGATCAGCCAGAAACTCGCGATGGCCAAGGGTCTCACCGACGACCAGGCCAAGACGCTATCCGAAGAGGGTAAAGCCATCGTCTGGATCGACGGCGGCCTTCACGCATCAGAAACTGTCGGCGCCCAGCAGCTCGTCGAGACCATCTACGAGCTCAACGCCAAGACCGATCCCGAAACCATGCGCTTCCTGCACGACGACATCGTGCTCTGCACATTTGCCAATCCCGACGGCATGGAGTTGGTCTCCAGCTGGTACATGCGCAATCCGGACCCTAGCAAGCGCGCGCTCGACGGCGTCCCTCGTCTCTGGCAGAAGTACATCGGCCACGATGACAATCGCGACTTCTTCGCCAGCAACCAGCCCGAGACCACCAACGTCAACCGCATCCTCTCCCGCGTCTGGTTTCCCCAGATCGTCTACAACCATCACCAAGCCGGTCCGGCAGGCACAGTGATCTTCATGCCGCCATTCCGCGACCCTAACAGCTACTTCTACGACCCGCTCGTCGTACTCGGCATTGAAGCCGTCGGCACAGCCATGCACCAGCGTCTCGTCGAAGAAGGCAAGCCCGGTTCCACCTCACGCAGCGGCGCTCCATACTCCACTTGGTTCAACGGCAGCCTCCGCACCGTCTCCTACTTCCACAACGAGATCGGTCTGTTGACCGAGATCATCGGCAATCCCACGCCGGAGCCGCTCCCGCTGCTGGCCAGTCAGCAACTCCCACGCAACGACCTTGTCGAGCCCATCAAGCCGCAGCTCTGGCACTACGCCTCATCCATCGCCTACGAGCAGACCAACAACCGCGCCGTGCTCGACTATGCCTCCCGCGAGCGCACCCACCTCCTCTACAACTTCTATCTGATGGGTAAGGACTCCGTTCAGAACGGCAGCGCCGACCACTGGACCGTCACGCCCAAACGCATCGAAGCCCTGGAGGCCGAAGCCGAGAAGAGTGGCGCGCACGTCAACCGTGCCGGCGTACTCTCGCCGGACGCCAGCAACGCCGCAGGCCCACGCACCCAGGGCATTCCAGCCGATCTCTACGACAAAGTGCTGCACGATCCCAAGCTGAAAGACGCGCGCGGCTACGTCGTCCCAGCCGACCAGCCCGACTTCCCCACCGCCACCAAGTTCATCAACAGCCTGATGAAGACCGGCGTTGAAGTCCAGCAGGCCAGCACGGACTTTGAAGTCTCCGGCAAGCACTACCCTGCCGGCAGCTACATCGTCTTCGCCGCACAGGCCTTCCGTCCTCAGGTCCTCGACATGTTCGAGCCGCAGGACCACCCCAACGACTTCCCTTACCCCGGCGGCCCACCCAATCGGCCTTATGACACAACCGGCTGGACCCTCGCCTTCCAGATGGGCGTCCACTTCGACCGCTACACCGAGCCCTTCACCGGTCCCTTCGCGCCGGTCAAGACCGATCTCGCCGTGCCACTTCCCGGCACCATCGCCGGCGTAAGCGGAACACCCGCCGGATACCTCGTCAGCCACGAGTACAACGACACCTACACCCTCACTAACCGTCTCCTCAAAGCCGGCCAGCCGATCTTCTGGCTCAAGGACTCGGTGACGGCCAACAGCAAACAGCTTCCGCCCGGCGCTCTGTGGCTGCCTTACTCCACGACAACAGCGCAGTTACTTGAAACCGCGACCAAAACGCTAGGCATCAATGCCACCGCCATCTCCGCACCCCCCACTGGAGCGGCCGTCCAACTTCACCCCACACGCATCGCCCTCCTCGACGTCTACGGAGGCTCAATGCCCTCAGGCTGGATCCGCTGGCTCTTCGACCAGTTCGAGTTCCCTTTCACGGTGGTCTATCCGCAGGAGCTCGACGCCGGCAACTTGAACGCAAAGTATGACGTCATTGTCGCCGCAGACGGCATCATCCGCACGCCTCGCCCCGGAGCCCGCGGCGGTGGCGGCTTCTTTGGACGCGAGATGAAGCCCGATGAAATTCCTGCGGAGTTCCGGCCCTGGCTAGGCAGCATCACTCCGGCCAAGACCTATCCGCAGCTCCAGAGCTTCGTCTCCAACGGTGGTACGCTCCTCGCCATCGGCACCTCCACCTCCATCGCAGCGTTCCTCAAGCTGCCGCTGGTCACCGCGCCCATGGAGATGGTCAAAGGCGAGCTCCAGCCCGTCCCGCCCGAGCGCTTCTACATCCCCGGCTCACTACTCAAAGCGCACGTTGACGACACCGACCCGATCGCCTATGGTGTAGCGCCCAACGTCATCGTGGACTTCGACAGCAGCCCAGCGTTCACCCTCGACCCACAGGCCTCGCTCTCCGGCCTGCATGCAATCGCCTGGTACGACGACGACAACCTCCTCGCCAGCGGCTGGGCTTGGGGCCAGAAGTACATCAACCACACCACGGCCGTCGCCGCAGCTCCGATAGGCAAAGGCCAAGTCGTCCTCTACGGCCCCGAAATCACCTTCCGAGGCCAACCCCATGCCACCTTCAAATTCCTATTCAACGGAATCCTCTACGGCCCCTCAACCCCCACCACCCTGAAATAAACTTCACGATCCATCAAGCAAAAGGGGAGATGCCAATCGCATCTCCCTTTCTGCTTTTGTTGTCGCTACTCAACGCGCCACCAAAGCCCGGGTGCCCCATCCTTCGCGCCTTTGCGAAGGGGTGGGGACCTACAACTCAGCCCGCCTTCTCTGCCATTCACACGTCTCGACCGTGCATCACTCGTCGCCAAAGAGGACACAACGCACCCTGTAAAATAAATCCATGCACCGAATCTACCTCGACGCCAACGCCACAACACCTCTGCTCCCCGAGGTCTTCGAGGCCATGCGTCCCTACTGGATGGAGCACTACGGCAACGCCAGCTCCATCCACCAGCACGGTCAACACGCCCGCGGAGCCGTCGAGCAGGCCCGCTCCGCCATCGCTCGCTTCCTCCACTGCCTCAACTCAGAGATCGTCTTCACCTCCGGCGGCACCGAGAGCGACAACCTCGCCCTCTTCGGCCTGCTCGCCCACGAATCCGCCGAACCCGTCCACCTCATCACCACTACCATCGAACACCACGCCGTCCTCCACGCCGCCGAGTCTCTCGAAAAACACAAAGTAGAAGTCACCTTCCTGGAGTGCACCGCCCAAGGCCTCATCGAACCGGCCGCCCTCAAAGCCGCTCTGCGCCCGAACACAAAACTGGTCAGCATCATGTACGCCAACAACGAGACCGGCGTCATCCAACCAATCCCCGAGCTCGCCGCCATCACCCACGAAGCCGGCGCTCTCTTTCACACCGACGCCGTCCAGGTAGCCTCCAAGCTCCCCCTCGACCTCGCAGCCGAAGGCCCACTCAAGAACGTTGACCTCCTCACCCTCTCCGGCCACAAGATGTATGCCCCCAAAGGCATCGGAGTCCTCTTCGTCCGCCGCAACGTTCGCCTCGCCCCAATGCTCCACGGCGGAACCCATGAGCGTCAGCGCCGCGCCGGAACCGAAAACGTAGCCTGCATCGTAGGCCTAGGCAAAGCCGCCGAACTCGCCTCCACATGGCTCACCACCGAAGGCCCTGCCGAACTAACCGCCCTCCGCGACCGCTTCGAACAAGGCATCCTCTCCCAGATCGAGGGAACCGGCATCAACGGAGCCGGAGCACCGCGAGTCTCCAACACCAGCAACCTCTACTTCGATCACCTCGAAGCCGAAGCCCTCGTCATCGCTCTCGACCTCAAGGGCATCTCCGTTAGCGGAGGCTCCGCCTGTCAGTCCGGCGCCGCCGAACCCTCCCACGTCCTCACCGCCATGGGCCTTCCCCCCTCCCGCGCCCGTGCCAGCATCCGCTTCTCCCTCTCCCGCCTAACCACCCAGGAAGAGATCGACGAAGCCCTCAAAGTTATCCCCGCCGCGGTAGCTCGCCTCCGCGAACTCTCCTCCGCCTGGCGCCGACCCGAGCCCCAAGTCGTTTGACGGAACTCAACACGGATATGCATTTCCTGGAAGTCGTCATTCTGGCCCTGAGCGAAGTCGAAGGGGAAGAATTCCCGCATCCTGTTCGAAACGCCATCGTTCCCAAATTGGGAAATCCTAAAAAGTAAATCTCCAAAGAGTGACATTTTTTCGTCGCCCAAAAGCGACCGTCAAAACACCACATTTCACCATCAAAAAACCACAAACTAACCACCAAAAACCATCTTAAAAACACCCAAAATCGCACTACCCCCCCCAATATTGACGCGGCCTTCACCACGCTCACAAATACCAGGGAATATTAACCACCACAATCCGCTGATTCCCCTTCAACAGCAGCAGCAGCTTCAACAACTGCACCCGCTGGTTATGCAACGCATTCTCCCACCAATGCCGTACCACCAACTCCGGCAGTAGCACCGCCACCTTCCGCCCAGGATTCTTCTCCTCCAACTCCAGGATGTAGTCCATCAGCGGATTGATAATAAAGCGGTAAGACGAAGGAATAATCACCAGCTCCGGCTCCTGCAGACCTTCCTTCTTGATCGGGGCCATCACCTGGTCATCCCAAATCTCATCCAGCCTGCCCTCCTCGTCAGCCGAATGAACGTGCACCACCTTGATCTCCTTCGACAACAACAGCCCGAACCGCATTGCTTTCTCGGTGATCCGGTCCCAACGAGCCATAGGAATCACCACAATTGGCTCCTGCAGATTCACCAGATTCAGCGGCGTCATGTCCGCCATCTCTCGCTTCACCCGCGAGTAGTGCCGCTTCACCACCCACATAATCCCAATCAGCGCAGGCACCAGAAGCGCCGTCACCCAAGCCCCAGCCATAAATTTCGCGATCAGCACCACAATCGTCGTAATTCCGGTAGCCACCGCGCCAACACCATTCACGAACGCATGCCACAGTCGCCCCGGATGCTTCTCCATCCTCAACCAGTGCACTACCATGCCGGATTGCGACAGGGTGAACGCGAGAAACGCCCCAATCGCATACAACGGAATCAAGCGGTCCGTCACACCCCCGAACAGGATCAGGATCACCGCCGTAAGTCCGGTCAACGCATAAATGCCATGCGAATAAAGCAACCTTCTTCCGCGAAGAATGAACACATGCGGCAGATAGTCATGCGTCGCAATCGCGCGGGTCAACCTAGGAAAATCCGCGAACGCCGTGTTCGCGCTTAACGCCAGCGCCAACAGCACGCTGCCCATCGTCAGGTAATAGAACCAGCCGCGCCCGAACACTACCGTGACCAGCAAACTGAGAAGGCTTTGATAGCCGGTGGTATCCGGATCCATCGGCATCACCTTGTACGTCTTCGCCAGATACGCAATCCCGAACAGCAGCACCATCAGAATCCCGATAATCACCGTCAGCGTTCGTTGAGCCCGTTTCACTCTAGGCTCGCCAAAAGCCATCACCCCATTCGACACGGCTTCAACGCCGGTCATCGCCGCGCATCCGCTAGCAAATGCCTTCAATAGCATCCACGTTCCCAGCGCCCCGACCGTCGCTGGCAGCGGTGCAGGAACCGGAGCCACCGGCATGGGATTCCCACCCGCAGCCACGGTCTTCCACATCCCAACCCCAATCAAGGCCAACAGCGTCCCGACAAATAAAAACGTCGGCAGAATGAATGCTGTTCCCGTATCCTTCACCCCACGCAGATTCACAATGGCAAGAATCGCGAGAATCACGAGGCAGATCAGCAACGTATGGGGCTGCAACTTTGGCTCAGCGGAAGTCAGCGCCGTCACACCGGCCGAGATTCCCACCGCAGCCGTCAGAATGTAGTCGATCATCAGCGCCGCAGCCGCCAGGAGCCCCGCCTTCTCCCCTAGGTTCTCCGTCGCGACTGTGTAACTTCCACCCCCGCTGGGATACGCTGCAATCGTCTGCCGATAGCTAAAGTACACGATCGTCAGCAGAACCAGGATCGCAGCAATAATCCGCCATCCATACTCCACTCCGCCGACGCCCAGCGGGATCAACAGCGTCATCGCAGCCTCTGGCCCGTAAGCCGCGCTCGTCAGCCCATCCAGGCCAAAGATCGGTATCCCGGCAGCGACGCCGATGTGCTCAGCTCGCTCCTCGCTCGTTGCTAAAGGCTTTCCAATAATTGAATCTGTTAATGACATACGATTTAGATCGTAACGCCTCTGTCAACCCAACTCATCGGATCTTCCTATTTAATCTTCAGCCGTTCCAAGAACTCCTGAAGATGGAATAAAGACATTCCCAGGGAATTCTCCTCGCCAGCATCGTTTGCGGCGGCTACGCTCGCTCGGCCCCAGCCACCTATAATCGACTGAAAACACCTATCAGGAGAATCCATGCCCACAGCCTCCCTCTACGACATCCCGATCAACAAAATCAATGGCGAAGGCACATCCCTCGCCGGCTACCGCGGCAAAGTGCTCCTCCTCGTCAACGTCGCCTCCAAATGCGGCCTCACCCCGCAGTACGACGCCCTCGAGAAGCTCTACGCCCGCTTCAAAGACTCCGGCTTCGCCGTCTGCGGTTTTCCTGCCAACGACTTCGGCGCCCAGGAGCCCGGCACAAACGAAGAGATCCAAACCTTCTGTCGCTCCACCTTCGGCGTCGACTTCCCCATGTTCTCGAAGATCACCGTCACCGGCCCTGACACCCATCCGCTCTACCAGACCCTCGTCGCCGCCCAACCCAAAGCCAGCGGCCCCTTTCGCGACGGCTTCCGCGAAAATCTCAACAACTTCCTCAAGAACAACCACAACGGAGCCACCACGAACCCCGAACCCGGAATCCTCTGGAACTTCGAAAAGTTCCTCATCGATCGCAATGGCAAAGTAGCTGCCCGCTTCTCCCCCGAAGTTCTCCCCGACGACCCCGTCGTCATCTCGGCGATCGAATCCGCCCTCACCTCATAGGCCGACCTGTAAATCGCATTGCCTTGTCCATAATCCCTCAATCTCGAAGTTCTCATCCCCCAGCGGCGCCTCTCGCCGTCGAATCGCGAGAGGCGCCGTCGAAGGACCTGCGGTTAACACTGCGTCCCTAGCCACCTCCGCTTCGTCTATCCTTCTAATATCTAAAATCCCAACCTCACCTCGAGAGGAAAATCCCCCGTTCATGATCAGCCGCCGCACCCTCCTGCCCCTGGTTCTACTCGCCCTAGGTTCCCCCACTATCCTGCAAGCCCAGAAGACCCCCATCCAGATCACCGCGGACCTCTCCGACGCTCCTCGCAAGCTCTACCACGCCGAAGTCGACATCCCAGTCCAACCTGGCCCAGTCTCTCTCACCACCCCAAAGTGGATTCCCGGCAACCATCGCCCAACCGGCCCAGTCGATGAGATCACCGGGGTCGTCTTTACCGCCAACGGCAAGGTTCTCCCCTGGCGTCGTGACGACCAAGACCTCTACGAGTTCCACGTCACCATTCCCGCCGGGGTCACCACTCTGCACGCCCATCTCGACTGCATCGTCACCGCGCGTATCAGCCAAAAACTCGCTGTCCTCGAGTGGGAAAAACTCCTCCTCTACCCAGCCAACACGCCAGTCAAAGAAATCGCGGTCCAGCCCTCTGTCAAAGTCCCGCAAGATTGGGGAATTGGCACTGCTCTCACCCCCACCGACGGCTACGACCCGCAAAATCCCAAAGGCGGCACAACTCACTTCGCGGCAACCACAGTTGAGCAACTCGAAGACTCTCCCGTCATCACCGGCGAGTACTTCCACGAGTTCGCCCTGGCCCCCGAGGTCACGCCCGAAACACTACATCGACGTCGTAGCCGACAGCGCCGAAGACTCGCAACTCCGCCCCGCACTCCTCGTCGAGCTCAACAATCTCGTCCGCGAGACCGGAGCCGCCTACAACTCGCGCCACTACAATGTCTACCACTTCCTCCTCACGCTCTCCGACGTAGCCGGCGGCGAAGGCCTCGAGCACGGCCAGTCCTCCGACAACGGCGTAGGCGAAAAAGGCTTCTCCGACGCAGCCCATCAGCTCGCCGAAGCCGATCTCCTCTCCCACGAGTTCACCCACTCCTGGAACGGCAAATATCGCCGCCCCTTCAACCTCTACCAGGACGACTTCGCCAAGATGCAGGAAGGCTCGCTCCTCTGGGTCTACGAAGGCATGACCCAATATCTCGGCAACGTCCTCGCCGCCCGCTCCGGCCTCAAGTCGCAGGATCAGTACCGCGACATGCTCGCCGCCTCCGCAGCAAACCTCGACTACAAGCCCGGCCGCGAGTGGCGCTCCACCGAAGACACCGCCATCGCCGCCAGCATCCTCCGCGGTGGCAACCCAGCCTGGGCCAACTGGAAGCGCGGACAAGACTACTACCAGGAGGGCGAACTCTTCTGGCTCGACGCCGACACCACCATCCGCAAACTCACCGACAACAAAAAATCTCTCACTGACTTCCTCCACATCTTCCTCGCCAAAGGCGGTAACACCGGTCCGCTCATCGTCCCCTATCACCGCGAAGAGCTCATTGCCGACCTCAACGAAGTCGTCAAATACGACTGGGCCACCTTCATGCGTGATCGCGTCGACGCGATCACCCCACACGCTGACCTCGCCGGCATCGAGCAGGGCGGCTACAAGCTCGTCTTCACCGACAAGCCCACCAAATCTTCCCGCACCATCGCCTCGGCTGGCGGCCGTCGCGGTGGTGGAACCGACGTCTGGTACTCCATCGGCATCCGGGTCATGGGTGACGGCAACATCGCCGACGTCCGCTGGAACGGCCCCGCCGACAAATCGAAACTCTTCCCCGGCGAAAAGATCATTGCAGTCGACGGCAACATCTTCTCCGGTGACGCCCTCAAGGAGGCCATCAAAAACGCCAAGGGCAAAACCGAACCCATCCACCTCATCCTGCAGGGCGACACCTTCGTCACCACAGCCGACCTCGACTACCACGACGGCGAACGCTACCCCTCTCTCGTCCGCGTAGACGGCACCCCCGACTACCTCGACGACATCACTAAGCCCCTCACCACACCGGAGAAGGCCCCAGCCGAAAAATCCGACCACGACAACTCAAACTAACCTTCGCCCTCGCAGACAAGAAGCGCCGTCTTCACTCGAAGGCGGCGCTTCTTTTGTGCGGCGCAATTTCTCTCTTGTCATTACGAACTCTGAGCAAAGTCGAAGGGGAAGGGATCTGCCGGTTCTCGGAACCCCAGGAACTCTAAAGCTGCCTCACAAGCACCAAACTCCATGGCGCAATCGACCGCCGCACATCGAGTCTCCCCTCACCATCCACTCTCACAATCTCCCGCCGAGTGGCCCGCGCCGCCTCACGCAGCATCTCAGTCTGCTCCCGCGTCGGCGTCTCCGGCTTCCCCATCCTCTCCCAGGCCTCCACGGCGTTGCCATGCTCCCGGTCCAGCGTCTCGATCTCAAACGAAGCCCCTGCCTTCAATCCAGTCAAATGCAACTCCAACTCCCGCGAACTCCCGCTCGCATCAATAGCATCCGCAGCCGCCAGCGTCTCCGTCACTGGTAACGACACCTTGATCTCCGCCGGATAGTTATAAGCCAGCGCCGTCACCCTTCCCGACTCCGAATTCCTCGTCACCACCATACCCACACTCTGCGCGAGCAACTCATCGCCCAGCTCATTCATCATCCGATACCCATGAAACGCTGGCTTCAAAATCTCCTGGTAATTAATCAACCCAAACCCGCCATGAAACACCGAATCGGTCTTTCTGTTCTCCTCAAACACATCCGTAAACACCCAGTACGAAAGCGAATCCACCAAGCCCACCGACTCCAGATTTGTCTTCACTACAAACGCCCCCGCCGCCAGCGAGTCATGCGTATGATCCGTCGGCGAAGGACTCGAGTTCCACTCCGTCAACTGAATCTCCGCCTTCGGATAAGCGCTCGCATCAATCATCTTCCTCAGAGTCCGCAGATCATCCCGGGTCGCATCGATCGATCGCCGGTACCTCCCGCCCTTCGGCATCCCCGGCTCATCGATCGCAAAGTCCTGCGGATAAGGATGTGTCGAAACAAAATCCACCGGCAGACCATTTCTCTTGCAATAGCTCAAAAAATCTTCAATCCAAACCGGCTTCCACGGAATCGCCATCGGATCGAAAGCCTTGCCTGTAGCTCTCGCCGCCTTGATCGCATCCTCATCCAGATTAAAGTTGCTCGTCGCCGGCCCACCCACGCGCAACGCCGGATCGATCTTCTTAATCGTCCCCACCGTCACCTTGTACAGCTCAAAGTACTGAGCCTGTGTCCCCGCAAAAAATCCATGCAGATTCGGCTCATTCCAAACCTCGAAGTACCACCGCCGCACCTCCGCGGCTCCATACCTGGCAACCCAATGCTCCACCGTAGCCTGCACCAGCCCGGCCCACTTGCCGTAATCCGTCGGCGGACTCCCATTCGCCTGCCACCAGAATGTAGTCCCCGTTACGCTAGCCAATTCCTTCGGCACAAACCCGAGTTCGACAAACGGCCGCACATCCTTGGCAAGCATCCGGTCAAACAAATCATCGACATACTGGAAGTTGTAAATCGGCGCACCATGCTCATCCTCGCGATACACAAACATGTCATCGTGGAACAGCCCATGAAACCGCACATACTCAAACCCAGCTTCCGCATGGGCCGTCTGCAGTTCTTCCTGCCACGTCGCACGCAAACCCTCATTCGCCCGTCCCGCGCCCACAACCTTGCTCCAGAAGTGCACCAGCGGCCTTCCCGCGGCCTCCGCATCCGCACTGATTCGTATCCCCGTATCGACCGCACTCGTTCCTTGGCCCACGGCACAGCACGAGACGGCAAGTAGAAAAGCTGCTGCTGAAGTTCGCCCCAATGGCCTGATGTCCACCACACTCTCCTTGCCCGACAACAGGAACGGTATCACTTCATAGCCACGAGTCACCCCATATCTTTGGCGGCCCTCGAAACAAGCGCACCAATTACCTGAAAAAGCTCGCGAAAATTCGATAAGCTTGGAAATCGCGGAGAAAATCTTTCGATGCTTACTCTAATTGAAAACATCGTTATCCTCGTCTGCATGATGGCCGGCGCAATGCTCTTTGTGACAGCTTTGAATCGCCTCTGGCCGCGAGAGAAGCGCCAGGCCCACAACGACCTCATTGGCTGGCAACTCAATATCATCGGCACTACCTACGCGGTCATACTCGGTTTCATGCTCTACACCGTTTGGACAGACTTTGGTGCCGCAAACCTCAACGTAGACCTCGAAGCCAGCGCCCTCAGGAATGTCTACCGTCTCGCAGAAGGCCTGCCCGGAGAGCAACGTGCAAGACTCCAGCAGCAGGCTCGTGCCTACGCCGTCGCCGTCATCGATCAGGACTGGCCCGCAATGGCCAGCAATCGGACCCCGGAAGAGAGCCACGAGATCAATCAGGCCATGTGGAAGACTCTGATGTCAGTCAAACTCGCCACTCCCTCCGAGATCACCGCAGAAGACCACGCTCTAACCGAACTCAGTTCGCTCACCGAACACCGTCGCACCCGCCTGCTGCAAAGCAATTTCCACCTGCCAACCATCTTCTGGGGAGTCCTCCTCATCGGAGCATTCCTCACCATCACCTCTGCTTCGATGTTCGGTTCAGGAAATACCATCCTCCACGCCATTCAGGTCTTTTCCTTCACCCTTCTCATCACGCTCGTCCTCCTCGCCATCGCAGACGTCAACCTTCCCTTCCGCGGATGGGTCCACATCAGCAACTACGCCTTCGTCAGGGCGCAGGAAAATATGCGTGACTAAACTTTGTGCCGCCGCCGTTCGTCTCAGATTCACACCTCAAGCCGCAGTCCAACGGAGATCCCCGTCACCATGATCACCCGCCTCACCCTTCTCGCTCTTCTCGCCACTGCAACCGTAGCCGCCAACGCCCAAACCGTACCAGCCAGCAAATGGCCCACCCAAGATGGCTTCTACGACATCGTCAACTTCCACTTCAAAGATGGCGAGACCATCGAGAAGCTCCATCTCCACTACATCACCCTCGGCAAGCCCCATCGGGGCTCTGACGGCCACACCGACAACGCCATCCTCCTTCTCCACGGCACCGGCGGCAACGCCCGTTCACTCATGAATCCCGTCTTCTCCAACGTCCTCTTCGGCCCCGGCCAACCCTTCGACATCACCAAATACTTCCTCATCCTCCCCGACGACATCGGCCACGGCGAATCGTCCAAACCCTCCGACGGCCTCCGCATGAAGTTTCCCCAGTACGACTACGACGACATGGTCGCCAGCCAGTACACCCTGCTCCTCGAGGGCCTCCACGTCGACCACCTCCGTCTCATCCTCGGAACCTCCATGGGCTGCATGCAATCCTTCGTCTGGGGCGAAACCTATCCGCAGTTCATGGACGCGCTTGCTCCCTTCGCCTGCCTTCCCGTCGAGCTCGCCGGCCGCAACCGCATGTGGCGCTACATGGCCATTCAGGACATCAAGAAGGATCCAGCCTGGAACAACGGCGACTACACCACTCCACCCATCCAGGGCCTCCGCGGCGCAAGCGATCTCCTGGTCCTCGCCGGTGGCGCGCCCCTCCAGCTCCAGAAAAATTACCCCACCCGCCCCCAGGTCGAAGCCTACGTCGACAAAACGATCGACGCAGATATAGACCGCACCGACGCCAACGACTTCATCTACTACGTCAACGCCTCGCGCAACTACAACCCCGCGCCGAAGCTCTCCACCATCATCGCCCCAGTCCTCTGGATCAACTCCGCCGACGACTTCATCAACCCGCCCGAGTTAGGAATCGCAGAGGCGAAGGTCAAAGAAATCCCCCACGGCAAATTCATCCTCATTCCCATCTCCGACGCCACCCGTGGCCACGGCACCCACACCCAGGCCGCCGTCTGGAAGCAATACCTCATCGACTTCCTCAACCAAACCCAACACGAATAAGCAGAACTGCGGAAGAGAAACTATGACCAGGTTGTTTGCTGTCCTTCTTATTACTGCACTCTCAATCCCCACTTTTGGTGCCGAACCTCAACCGGCCAAAATGACCCATATCATCGCTCAGTACAGCGGCGCCCCGATACCGACGAACTCCTTCGCGTCGAAACCGAAGACAATATGGCGCGCAACCGACTCGTTCTGCCGAAACGAAGAAGAACCAGACCCTCAAGCCAACTTGCATCTCGTCGTGATTACCAATGAGCCAGACGCATGGCTTGTGGACCTGGCGAATAATAGAGCGAAGCACATGGTCGATCCGGGACCAACCTTTAACTGCCGTCTGCCGGTCTTTGCCTTCGGCCAGGCCATGGCAACCGGAAAAATAGGCGAGCTGCAATTCGGTCGTGAGTCTGAATTCTTCCACACCCACGGGGCTAAACAGGTCGAAGGGACCGACCTGCCTTCGTTCAAAGCCATTTATTACGAATTGAAGATCGACGACGCAACCTTAAAGCTCATCGAACGCGAAGACACCCATGCGCCGCTCATGATCACTCTCACCCAGGGAGAAGATGTCACAACTGTTCGCTATTCCCTTTGGGAGGAACTACCCTTTCGCGCCGAACTCTTCGCCAAGCCAACCGGTGTCAACATCGAGGAGAAACATTAGCTACCTCTATTCGTAAACAGCCTTCGTTTGGCATCAATTACTTCGTCCGATAATTCTGCGCATAAGTATCGGGCGGCAAGCCCTCCCGTTTCGCCTTTCCCGAAAACGCGAACGCATCCTGCTTGCTCATCGGCCCACCCAGCGCAACCAGGAAAGGCGCGCGTCCCGTCAGCGTAAACACCGACGGATTCAAATCCGGATGGCTCTTCTGAATCTCCGCCACCATCTGCTTCGCCTGATCCTCGCTATTGTAGGTATACGAGATCACCCGCCAATTACCCGTCGCGCTTGTAGCCGGAGACACCGGAACAGGAGTTGCAGCCGGCACACTCGGTACATGGCTCGTCGCCGGCGGCTTTACCTGCGGGACGACAGGTGACTGCACAACTGGTGTTGGCACATCATTCTGCTTAGCCGCATCATCCGAACTTGACCGCCGTCCCGCCGCAAAATGCCAGACAAGCCATACGACGAAAAGCAAACCCAGACTCAAAACAATCCAACGCCGGATCAAACCCCGGTCCAACCCTCCGCCATTCACACTCACCAGAGTCTCAACCCGTCTCATCGGAGGAATCGAAGCAACCGGCACAGCAGGCGCAACGGGCCTCTCCACCCGAACCTCAACCTTCTCCGCCACCGGAACCACCGGCCCACGGGCGGGCCCCTTCAAAGCGGCACCGATCTGCGCCAATCCCCACTCACCACTCATACCCTTACGCACAATCTCATCAAATGGAGCGGGCAGCGCACGATCCATCGTCTTTCCCTGCGTCAGCGCCTCCAGCAGCACCGCAGCATAATCGCGCACATCCTTTCGAGTCAGTTCAGCACCCTCTTCGCCTTCGAGCGTCTCGCGAATGCAGTCGCTCCGCAGCTTGATCACCTCACCCACCGCCATCACATTCGCCGCTTCCACATGCTCATGCACAAATCCGTTCGCGTGCAGCGCCTCAATCGCCGCCAGCAGGCTAGTCGCCACCTCCCGCGCCTCCTCCTCAGTCAGCCGTCGATTCTCTAGAATCTCGCTGAGGTTCCCGTCCACCGTCTCCATCACGGCATACACCAGCGGAGTCTCATCGACCACCACATGTCCAAACTTCTTCAGCCTCACCAGATTCGGATGGTTCAGCACCGCGACACCACGCCAGCGCGCCAGAATGTCCTCGCCGTCGAAATGCGATTCGATCAGCCGGATCACCGTCGGCGCACCCGTGCCGTTCGGCGTTGAGAAAAACGCGCTCCGGCCCTCAGGCCGAATCAGTTTGATAAGTGGGAAGGCCCCGTCAATCGTGCGTCCTTCGTATTCGGTCCAAAGATTCATGGTTCACCCCTCCTGCGGGTGTTACCAAGGAAGAAACGCCCACGGGCCAGAAAAACAAAGGACAGATGCAGCATCCCGGAGAAACCGGCAGACAGCTACAAGCCATTATCGTCCATCGCGCCCTGCTCCTCAACGCAACCCCGGGCTCGAACCACAGCACTAACTCCCCGCCGACTCCACGAGGTACTGCTCCAGCTTCCCGTCCGGCATCTCATACACCGTCACGCGCACCTGCCTCTGCGGAAAGCTCACATTAAACACCCGAAACGTCATGCCCCCGCGCTTCTGCTCCGCAACCTGTTGGAAGCTGGCAGGCGTGCCCAGCGGCTTCAGGCTCGAAGCAAAGTCGGCAATCGCTTCCTGCGTGAAATACGCATCGCAGAACTCGGTCAACTGCGTCCGGTCCAACCTCCCGTCCTGTAATCCCGTAAAGATCTCCAGCGCCCGCTTCTCCGCCGCAGCCGCCTCCGCGCTCACCGGCCCTGCAACTGGTCCTGCCAGCACAAGAGGCGCAATCCTCCGCCCAAGCCCTCCCGCCGCGCTCGACGCATCTTCATTCGTCAGGACGGTAACCGCAGCCTTGTCATCCGGAAACACAATGTTTTCGGACACAAAGCCCGACACCTCACCACTGTGCTCGATAAACCGGTGCCCATTGCGCGTCCCGACCGAAACACCCAGCCCATACCCAGTTCCCTTCCCATCCTTCAGCTTTACCTCGGTAAACATCTCGTCGTACGAGGCCCGCGCCAGCACCGTCCTATCCATCAAACTGATGTTCCACAGCGCCAGATCGCTAGCCGGCATCGCTAGCTCTCCCGCTGCGAACATCCACCCTTGCCCCTCCTGCGGAGCCGGACGCAGCGGCCCCAGAGCATGCTGGTAATACCCTGTAGGATCAGTCGCCGGCAGCCTGCTCGCATCCGAGTTCAGCACCCCCGTCATCTTCAACGGCCGAAAGATCCTCTCCTGCAACTGCTCAATCAGCGGCTTGCCTCCCACAATCTCGGCAATCCGACCCGCAATCACATAATTCGTATTGGAATACTGCCACTGCGTCCCCGGCTCAAAGTCCAGCGGTTTCTTTCCCCACACGTCCAAAATGTGTTGCGGATCCGTCGGCTTCATCATTGACGTCATCACATAATCCTCAGGCCAGAAGTCCTGATAACCTGACGTCATCGACAGCACCTGCCGAATCGTTACGTCATTCGCCCGCGTCAACCCCGGCAGGTACCTGCCCACCGGCTCATCAATCTTCAACTTGCCATCTTGTTGGAGCAGCAGCACCACCGTCGCCGTAAACTGCTTGCTGATCGACCCGATCGAATACTGCATCCCTGGTTCAGCCGCCATAGCCGGGTTCAGCCGAGCCATCCCATACGCCTTCACATACGCAACCTTTCCACCCTGCACCACAGCCACCGAAGCGCTCGGCACTCCCGTCGACTTCAGCACATCCGCCGCCGCTGCATCAATCTCTCCGGCCGTAGCCGCCGGCGACAAACTCTGCGCCGCTAAAGGCCCAACCACCATCACGCATACCAATCCCCAGACACCAGCCGCACATTCCCGTAGCTTTCTCATGCCCGAAAGACTATCAGCCCGTTGCCTTCAAGTCAGCCGCACAAAGTGCAACCCCAAAAAATCTCCCCTTGGAACCGGCATGGGTCATCCGGTAGCCGCTCAGAAATCCTGTACGCTTGAAAAATCAGCGAAAAGGGGAACACAATGATGCCTTCCATGAAAATGGCCCGCGTAATTCTGTTTACCGCGCAGATGGATGCGATGAGCGAGTTCTACGGAAAGGTGCTTGGCCTGAAACAAGTCACGAGTGAGAAGGGCTGGCGCGAGTTTGCGGCTGGCGGAGCACGCATTGCGCTGCACTCAGGACCGTCCTCGCCCGGCCGCAAAGGTCCAAAGATCGTCTTTTACGCCAGGGATGTCGCTGTGTTGCGGGAAACGCTGGTTGCTCGGGGCGCCAGGTTCGGGGAGGTCCGACAGGGAGAGCAGTTTTGCCTTTGCGATGGCAAAGATCCGGACGGGAATCCAATTCAATTGTCCGACCGCTGAAATCCCGGCAAATCAAACCGGACCCGGAGGATTTCTCGATTCCCTCCGAATTTGCTACCCTTGCGCCCATGCAATTAAGACAGCTTTCTCGCGCGCTCATAGTTACCGGTGTCGTAACCTGTTCAATCGCTTTAGCCCAGTCCTTTACCCCCATCCGGGAGCAGAAGAATCTCTCCCCTGCCGCGATCGCGAAGCTCCATACCCTCGAGATGCTCAACTCCCTCCCCGTAGGCGAGTGGCGCTTCCACGCCGGCGACATCCCCCATGGCGAATCGCCCTTACTCGACGACTCCTCCTGGACCC
Source organism: uncultured Acidobacteriaceae bacterium (assembly GCA_963798925.1). Lineage (GTDB taxonomy): Bacteria > Acidobacteriota > Terriglobia > Terriglobales > Acidobacteriaceae > Edaphobacter. Next base: position 2,716,353 of record CAWCVD010000008.1, on the reverse strand, counting down.
TCGTCAAGCCCCGAGCCAAAGCTCCAAAGGACGCCGTCTGGTACCGCAGTGTCATTGAAGTCCCCAAAACCCTCAACGGCTACGACCTCACTGGCTCTCGGATCTGGTTCCAGTTCCACGCCAACGCAAACGGCCCCATGCCCGAGATCATTTACTTCAACGGTCGCCGCGTCGCCCTCGGTGACGACCTCGAACCCATCGTCCTCTTCGAACCCGCCAAACCCGGCGACAAGGTTCTCGTAGCCGTCAAACTCCTCCACACCGTCGACGAAAAAACCTTCGCCGGCGTCAACCTGAAGATCGAGCCCAATGCCTCCGCAACCGGCCCCACCGCCCGCCCGAACCCCGAAGATATTCGCATTCAGTGCATCACCGCGGCGAACATCCTGCCTGCACTCCCAGCCCCACGCAAAGATCTCCTCCCCAAAGTTGAAGAAGCCGTCGCGGCCATCGACATCAAGGCCCTCGAAGCCGGAGACAAATCAGATCAGTCCGTCTTTGACGCCAGCCTCCGCAAGGCGCAAGACATCCTCACCACTCTCCATCCCGTCCTTTCCCAGGCAACCATCGACCTCGCCGGCAACGCCCACATCGACGCCGCCTGGCTCTGGCCGCGCAGCGAAACGATCGACGTCGTCAAGCGCACCTTCACCACCGCTCTGCAACTCATGGACGAGTATCCCAACTACACCTACAGCCAGTCCGCCGCACAGTACACCGCCTGGATCGCAGAAAAATATCCCCAGATGAACGACCAGATTCGCCAGCGCGTCAAAGAGGGCCGCTGGGAGATTGTCGGCGGAATGTGGATCGAACCCGACCTCAACCTCCCCGACGGCGAATCCCTCGTCCGCCAGCTGCTCGTCGGCCAGCGCTACTTCAACCAGCAGTACGGCGTCACCGCGCGCATCGGCTGGAACCCCGACTCCTTCGGCTACAACTGGCAGCTCCCCCAAATCTACAAACGCTCCGGCATGGACTACTTCGTCACGCAAAAAATGCACTGGAACGACACCAACCAGCTCCCCTTCCGCCTCTTCTGGTGGCAATCCCCCGACGGCAGCAAAGTCCTAACCTACTTCCCCACCGACTACGTCCACGACAACGTCAACCCCACCCGCATCTCCGCCGACTTCGCCGAATCCGCCCAACGCAACCCCGGCACCGCCGAGATGCTCGACCTCTACGGCATCGGCGACCACGGCGGCGGCCCCACCCGCGCCATGCTCGATCAAGCCGACCACTGGATCGCCGCCGGAGCCACACCCCAGGGCCAGAGGCCCGACACATACCAGCCTGGGGCGAAGCCCCAGGGATCCGACCCCCAAGAAGCTCAGAGGGCTGAAGGCCCGACATATAACGCTGTAAACGCTCGCAACGAAGCCGTCCCCACCATGCGCTACGCAACCGCGCAGCAATATTTCACCGATGTAGAGAAAAACCTGAACCCCGACTCCCCCACCTGGAACTACGACTCCATCGCCAAAGGCTATACCCCACCACCAGCCTCCGCCACCGGAGCGATGGGCCTTCCCACCTGGAACGACGAGCTCTACTTCGAATACCATCGCGGCGTCTTCACCACCCAAGCCCAACACAAACGCAGCATGCGCACCAGCGAAGTAGCCACCCTCAACGCCGAAAAACTAGCCTCGCTCGCATGGCTAGATGGCAAACCCTACCCCGCCGATCAACTCACCGAAAACTGGAAAAAAATCACCTTCAACCAGTTCCACGACCTCGCCGCCGGCTCCGGCATCGGCGTCATCTACAAAGACGCACAAAAGGACTACACCGAAGTCTTCCACGCCGATAACGAAATTACCGACAGCGCACGTCACACCCTCAACGCAAACATCGACACCCGCGTAAAGACGGGCATCCCAATCGTCGTTTACAACACTCTGGCTTGGCAGCGTACTCAGGTCGTAGAACTGAACCTCCAGCTCCCGGAACCAGGCGATGGTATTGCTATTACCGATTCAAAGAATGAAGAGGTGATATCGCAGGTAATTCGCCACGATGCCGCCACGAATACCTTCACCGTTCTGGCACAGGTCCTCAATGTGCCGGCACTCGGATATACGGTTCTACGAGCGAGTCCCGTGGCCTCCGCCACACCGATCACACCTACCGGTAAGATGTCGCTCATAGTTCGTGAAAGCCCGTCGGAGATCCTGCTGTCTAACTCCATAATCGCAGTGGGCGTCGACCGGAAGACCGGTTGCATCACTGTTTTGTCTAACGATTTCCCCGACTACACTCGTAACTCGTACCTCGCCCCGAACTCCTGCGGCAACCAGCTCCAAACCTTTAAGGACACTCCGAAGAATTACGATGCCTGGAACATCGACCCGGGCACACTCGATCACATGACGCCCATCACCAACATCGACAGCGTCACCCTCCTCACCAGTGGCCCACTCCGCGACATCATCCGAGTCACGCGCACCTGGCAATCCTCGAAATTCATTCAGGACATCTCCCTAGACGCAGGAGCCGATACCGTCATCATCGACAACGACATCGACTGGCACGAAACCCACGTCCTCCTCAAAGCCGCCTTCCCACTCTCAGCCACAGCACCCAAAGCCACGTACGAAATCCCCTACGGCTCCATCGAGCGCACCACCACCCGCAACAATTCCTGGGAGAAAGCCAAGTTCGAAGTCCCCGCCCAGCGCTGGGCCGACCTCGGCGACGCCACACACGGCCTCTCCCTCCTCAACGACGTCAAGTTCGGCTACGACGCCGAGGGCAACACCCTCCGCCTCACCCTCCTACGCTCCGCCACATGGCCCGACGAAGTCGCAGACAAAGGCCGTCAGCAATTCACCTACGCCCTCTACCCCCACGCCGGCTCCTGGAAGCAAGCCCAAACCGTCCGCCGCGGCTACGAGCTTAACGATCCCCTCAAAGCCGAACAAGTCTTCGCTCACACGGGTACCCTGCCAGCCGAACACTCCTGGGCCAGCGTCGAAAACCCCAACGTCACCCTCACCGCCATCAAAAAGGCCGAAGACGCCGACGCTCTCATCTTCCGCATGTACGAGTGGGCCGGCGAAGCCACTCAAGTCAAACTCCACATCCCACCTGGCGCCACCGCAGCCACAGAAACCAACCTGATGGAAAAGTCCGAAGGCGCAGCCCTCAACATCTCAGGCGACACAATCACCGTCCCCATCAAACCCTACGAGATCCTAACAATTCAAGCGACCTATCCCCACAATGTAGCGGCGAAATAATCGCCGCCACGCACGACCCTCACTCATTTCGCAGAGCAATCACCGGATCCACACTAGCCGACCGGCGCGCCGGAACAATCGAAGCCACCGCCGCCGCCAACAGCAAACTGAACGCCGCAAATACCAGTGACAGCGACAACCCCGATTCCATCCCTGCAAACGAATGGATCAGTATCCGCTGCGCCACAAACGTTAGCAGCAGCCCAACACCAATCCCAGCCACAATCAACACCATCGACTCCCGTAGCATCAGCGAAACCACCTGCCACCGCTGAGCTCCCAGCGCCATCCGTATCCCAATCTCCGTCGTCCGCTGCGAAGCCGTAAAGCTCAACAGCCCATAAATCCCGATCGCCGCCAACAGCAGTGCCAGCCCGCCAAACATCGTCAGCAGCCACACCAGTAGTTGCCGCGCCGCGAGCGAGTCAGTCACGAAACTGCCAAGCGTTGCAACATCATAGACAGCCTCTTGCGAATCCACCGTCCGCACCGCCTCCACCAGCGGAGTCCGCATCACCTCCGGGTTCATCTTGGTCCGAACCACAAACACCGCCTCGCCCACCGGCTGCTGCGCCATTGGCCGGTAGATCACGCCCTTGTTCTCCTCCACCTCTAGCGAATCCTTCCTCACATGCCCGATCACGCCCACAATCTCCACCGGCGGCGAATCCTGCCCGCCAAGCCGCAGATGCCCTCCCACCGCGCTCCTCCCTGGCCAGTAAGCCTTCGCCAGCATGTCGTCTATCACGGCCACCTGGGGCGAATCCTTCCTGTCCTCCTCGCTGAACCATCGTCCTTCGAGCAACGGAATCTGCAGCGCCGTCAGAAATCCCGGAGTCGCCCATACCTTGTCGCCATGCGGGCCCGGATCGTTCGGCCCTGTGGGCTTCTCCACGATCCTGAAACTCCCCGACGGATGCATTCCACTCGCAAACGGTGCCGGAAACACCGCAGCCACCGCAACAACACCCGGCTGCGCACTCAACCGTTCCGTCACATCATGGATAAAGTTCACCTGTTTCAAATCCTGGCCCTTATAATTCGTCGCATCCAGCGTCACCTTCCCCGTCAGCACCGAATCGCTCTTGAAGCCCGGGTCCACCGACTGCAACTGCCGCAGACTCGCTAGAAACAAACCGCTCCCCGCCACCAGCAGAAACGCCAACGCAACCTCCGTCGCCACCAGTACGTTGCGGAATCGCTGCTTCGAAGCGCTTGCCGTCGAGCTCTTGCTGTATTCGGCCAGCTTCAGCGACTTGTGCGTCCGAGCCAGTTGCACCACGGGAGCCACGCCCGCGAGAAACGCCGCCAGCAACCCAAAACCCGCTGCCACAGCCGCCACGCGCATATCCATATGCACCGCGAAGCCTCGCGCCAGATCATGCGGAATCGCGAGCAGCAGCAATCTCCCAAGTAGCGGCCCAGCCAACACACCAATCAACGTCGCCACTCCTGCCAACAGCGCCGTCTCCACCACAAACTGCATCGCAAGCTGACGCAGCGAAGCGCCCAGCGCCGACCGTATGGCCAACTCCTTCATCCGCGACGAAGCCCGCGCCAGCATTAGTCCCGAGATATTCGTGCACGCAATCAGCAGAATCATCGCTACTACGGCAAACAGAGCAAACAACGGCTTCCGCAGATCCCCAGCAGCATCCTCCGTCCACGGCTGCGCAAACATCCCCCACCCCGAGCTCTGTCCAAAGTTGACGCCGCTCGTTCCCTCCCGCCGAATCTCCTCCAGCCTCTTCTGCTCGATCGCCGCATTGAACTGCTGCACCGTCACACCCGGCTTCAGCCGCACCACGCTGTTGTACGACTCGTTGAACCGGTTATTCGCCGCATACTCCGTCGGAGCCAGCCCCATCTGCGTCCACAACTCGACACCCTTCGGCCACCCAAAGTCGCTCCGCATCACTCCAATCACCCGATACGACTGGTCATCCAGCAATACCTTCTTGTCGATCACGTCATGCTGCCCGCCAAACATCCTCTGCCACGCCGCATAACTCAACACAATCAACCGCTCAGCGCCCTTCTGGTCCTCCTCCGGCAGGAACGTCCGCCCCAGTATCGGCCCCGCCCCAAACACCTGGAACCACTGCCACGTCACCCTGCCCGCACGCAGATGCTGCGTCCGCCCATCAAACGTCGCGTTGAAGCTTAACGCCTGCACCATCGCGGCCTTATCCACCAGCTCCTTCATCGACTGCGCATCCTGAAAATCAGGTGCCGACACCCCGATGCTCGGCAGATTCAGCTGCGTATACTTCGCATGAAAAGAAGCCACTCGCTCCGGCTCCTCTACCCCCGACGGATGCAGCAACACTGCCTGAATCACACTGAAGATCGCAGTATTCGCGCCCACACCCAAAGCTAACGTCAGAATCGTCACAATCGTGAACGTCGGCGCACGAAAAAGCTGCCTCACCGCATAACGCAGATCTTCAATCAAAGTTCACCCCCTTTACTTCTCAACTCAGTACGCAACACCAGAGCACGTTGTTCACCAAAACAACGGCGCTCAAATCCAGGACAGCCAATCAAAAAAACTACACTTACCAAATTACCTGTTCACTTCCGAACTCATCCGTTCATTACCGGACACTTCCCAGATCACAAACCCACGTCGACCCTCAAAAATGAGAAAATAGAAGGAGGAACACCATGCCCAACGCGCCGGAAAACAGCAACGAAACCATAGCCGTAGCCATGTCCGGAGGAGTCGACTCCTCCGCCGTCGCCGCACTCCTCCGCGTCCAGGGACACCCAATCATCGGCCTCACCCTCCAGCTCTGGAACCAGCGCCGCCTCGCCGGCCACGAGGGCATGCCCGAAGCCGTCCAGGGCCGCTGCTGCTCCATCGACGACGTCTACGACGCACGCCAAGTCGCCGAGCAACTCGACATCCCCTACTACGTCGTCAACCAGCAGGACCGATTCGAAGCAGAAGTAGTCAAGCCTTTCGTCAGCGAGTACCTCGCCGGCCGTACACCCATTCCCTGCACTCTCTGCAACAACCACCTGAAGTTCGATCAGCTTCTTATCACCGCCCGCCAGATCGGCGCTGACCGCATCGCCACCGGCCATTATGCCCGCAATCACTTCGATGCAACCCGCCAGCGCTGGATCCTCTCCCGCCCAGCCGATCACTCCAAGGATCAGACCTATTTCCTCTTCGGCCTTACACAAGATCAACTAAGCCGCACCATGTTCCCGCTTGGAGAGATGCGCAAGCCCGAAGTCCGCGAGATGGCCGCCGAAGCCGGGCTGTCCGTCGCCACCAAGTCTGACTCACAAGAAATCTGCTTCATCCCCGGCGGCGACTACAACACCTTCCTCAAGGCCTACCTCGACGAGCAGCAAGAGACCATGCCCGACTCTGCTGGCGAACTCGTCACCACCACAGGCGAAGTCCTCGGCCGCCACGAAGGCATCCATAGCTTCACCGTCGGCCAACGCAAGGGCCTGGGACTCACCTCCGCGGACCCGCTCTACGTCCTCGCCATCCATCCCGACTCGCACCAGGTCACCGTCGGCGCGAACGAAGACCTCTTCTCACGCAACCTCTTCGCCAATCGCCTCAACTGGATCTCCATCCCGGGCCTCGCCGAAGGCGAAACCATCCGCGTCAGCGCAAAAATTCGCCACCGTCACACCCCCGCCTTGGCGACCCTCACCCGTGTCGACGACTCGACCGTCCACGCCCTCTTCGATGAGCCCCAACGCGCCATCACTCCCGGCCAATCCGCCGTCTTCTATCAGGAGGACGAGGTAGTCGGCGGTGGCTGGATTATCTAAAAATTCTGCCTTTTACTTTTCGCGACTGAGAGACCCCTACCATTCCGTATCACGATTATGTGGAGGCGCGACCGGTCTGCCGCGTCCAAACTCCCTCGCCCGCCCCACCAGAACATCCAGCCCGGCCTTAAACCCATTCACCAGCCCGGAAAACTCCTTCACCGGCACCTTTATCGCGCGCTGCAGCGTCTCCGAGATCTCCGTCGTCGTATTCAAAACTCCGGTCACCATCCCATCGACCCGCGCCGCCTGCGCCCGGGCCTTCGCGTTCAACTCGCTCGCCGTCGCATCGAACTCGGCAGCTTTACTCCGCACCACATGGCTCGTCTCCATCAGATTCTCGGTGATCACCTTCACCTTAGGTCCCGAATCCCGCACGATATCGTGAGTGCTCGTAATCAGCGGCATCATCTTCTCCCGCAGCTCCTCCGCGATCTCCAGCCCCTTCTTGCTCGCCTTCGCCGCGCCAACCGCCGCAAAGATCACAACGATCGCCTGTACCACCATCGCCACCGCCACCATGCCGACAAAGATCATCAGCCATTGCGAGTTGCCCGACGAAAGCGAACCCGGATCCTGCATCCACATTCCCGCCACCACCATTCGCACCGCTTCCATATCGTCTCTCGCTCTCTTTCCAGGGTATGAGCAACAATCATAAGGCCCGGCCACCATAAAAGGCTGACCGGGCCTAATCCTACCTCATTCGGCGTTACGTACCAGTCTCAGTCGTCGTCTTCGCGTATGCGTCCTTGCCTGCATCGATCGCAGCGGCAACCTTGTCCTGATGTTCCTGGATCAGGCCCTTGCCCTTCTCCACATATTGCGCCCATTGAGTCCGGCCGCGGTCATAGTACTCCTTGCCCCGGTCGACATACTCGCTGACCTGCTGTTTACCCTGTGCTGCAAGTGCCGCCGCTTTGTCCTGAGCCTGCTGTGCCAGCACTGCCGCCCGGTCCCGGGCATCCAGAGCACTCGCAACCAGATCCTCACGTGTCTCTTTGCCGGCCTTCGGCGCATACAGAACGCCGACTAGAGCGCCTACTCCCAGACCCGCAAGGAACCATCCCAATCCGCTAATTCCACTCTCGTTGTCGTTATCTGACATGCTCATTCTCCCGTTCAGGCTTCAAGTTGTGCGGAATCTGCTCCTCCGCCTTTATAACTCAAACTGCTGAGGCCGTGTTAAATTCCAAACTCACACCATACCTGGCTTGCTCTTCATCCGGCAGGCTGATCGCTTTCTAAAAAGGATGCCCTCCGCAGGAATTAGGTTGCGTATTTTTCGATTATCTTCACTTCTGCCCGCAATTATCAGGCAAATCCGCCATCTCCCAGCCACCTATCACCTTCAACCATTGCCTTCGTCCTAGTAAAAGGGAGAAGGCTGTTGCCCTCTCGGAAAAAATCCGAAGGTCAACCCCTTGCATCCAATACGCGCCTCACTGATTTACAGTGTTCGCACTATCGTTCGCCGCAGGAAAAGGAGATCCATGAACGTCCGCACGAATCTTTCCGATTGGCGCGCCGTCCTCACCGTCGCCGCGTTAGCCGTCAGCCTCGCCGGCTGCAAGAGCACTCCCTCCACGCCCACCGACGACACCAGTCTCACCGCCGCCGTTCAAAGCCGCATCGCTTCCGACGGAGCCATCAGCGCCGAACCCATTCAATCAGGCGTCAAAGACCAGGTCGCCACCCTGAACGGCAGCGTCAGCAATGAAGCGGCGCGCGCACTCGCCGCATCCGATGCCGCTCAGGTCGCCGGCATCAAGACCGTAGTCAACAACCTCGTCGTGCAAGCCCCCGCACCAACCGCACTTGCCAACATCGCGCCTCCGCCCGCACCCAAGCCGGCCCCTACCGCGCCCAAACCAAAGCCAACCCCGGCCGCCAAACCCAAACCGGCCCCAATCGTTCGTGAGGTCCCACCCGAACCTCCAGCCCCTGAAGTCGCCAGCACTCCACCCCCACCGCCAGTCGAGACACCAGCAGCACCTATACCTGCCCCACCACCGCCGCCGCCACCCGCCTTCCGCAACATCACCGTTCCGCCTGACACCGTCATTCCTATCCGAATCACCCAAACCCTCGACAGTGCCACCACCCAGCAAGGCGATCTCTTCACCGGCACCCTCGCCACCGACGTCATCGTCGAAGGCGTCGTCGTCCTTCGTCAGGGTACTTCCGTCTCCGGTCGCGTCTCCGCTGTGCAGGAGGCCGCCCACTACAAAGGGAGCTCGCTTCTCACCATCGAACTCACCACCATCAATCGCCGTGGCGAAAAGATTCCCGTCACCACCGAGCCCTACAGCGTCAAGGGCGAGGGCCGCGGAGCAAACACCGCAGAAAAAGTCGGCGGTGGAGCAGCCATCGGAGCTATCCTCGGCGGCATCATCGGAGGAGGTAAAGGTGCTGCCATCGGAGCCGCAGCCGGCGGCGGAGCAGGAGCTGGCGTCAACACCGTCACCCGCGGTCAGCAAGTCCAGATCCCCTCCGAGACTCTCATCCGCTTCCATCTCACCAACACGCTGCCCCTCAAAGTGCCAACCTCCGGCGAGACCGACGCCGCAGCGCCTAACCCAACCCTCCAACAACGGCCGGCAAATCAACCGCAGCCATAACCACATCATGATCGCAGCAAGAACAACGGAACAATCCTTGGCGGGCGGGCTGAATCAACCCGCCCGCTAAACCACCGCGACAGCATCCAGCCCCGCTGGTATAAACTCGAAACAAGCAAGCCGCTCGGTCTCGAGTTCACAAACTGCCGCCTAATCGCAAAACTGCTCTTTGAGGTGTTCTGTCTTGACCAAGGCATCGGCAACTCGCCCCGCAGGTTATCTCACCTTCACCCTGCACGCGCATCTGCCTTATGTCGTCAATCACGGCACCTGGCCTCACGGCATGGAGTGGCTTCACGAAGCAGCCGCTGAAACCTATCTCCCCTTCCTACGCATGCTCAGAAACCTCGAGCGCGATAACATCCGCTTCAACTGCAACCTCAATCTCTCGCCCATCCTCCTCGAGCAGCTCTCGCACCCTGTCTTCATCGCCGAGTTCCCCAACTACCTCGACCGCAAGATCGTCGCCGCACGCGAAGACGAGGCCTTCTTCATCCAATCCGGTGAAACCCACCTCGCCGAGACCGCTCGTTTCTGGCATCGCTTCTTTTCACAGGCACTCGAAGACTTCCTGGCCTACGACCGCAACATCATCGCCGGCTTCTGCCACTTCAACGACACCGGCCTTATCAACATCATCACCTGCGGAGCAACCCACGGCTACATGCCGCTCCTTGGCACCGACGAATCCGTCCGCGCCCAGATCCGCACCGCCGTCGACACCCACATCCGCCATATCGGCAAACACCCCCGCGGTATCTGGGCGCCCGAGTGCGGCTACCGTCCCGCGGGCTTCTGGAACTACCCCGTTCCCAACGCCGACGGCACACCCACACCGCCAGGCTTCGACCGCATCGGCGTCGAACAGGCACTCTCCGAGTCCGATCTTGATTTCTTCTTCGTCGACACCCATCTCGTCGAAGAAGGCCACCGCGTCCCCTCGCCTTACGAGCTCCGCAACGGCGCCGTCCCCACCGACGAGCAGACCGAGCGAATGACCCACGAAGGCCATCGCTCCCTCTACCAGCCCTACTACGTCGACGGCCCGTACGACAAGCGCTACGCCACCACCATCTTTCCCCGCGACCCCCGCACCGGCGTTCAGGTCTGGTCCGGCGAGACCGGCTACCCCGGCGACGGCGTCTACCTCGACTTCCACAAAAAGCGCTGGCCCGGCGGTCACCGTTACTGGCGCGTCACCGGTCCCAAAGTCGACCTCGGCGACAAGCTTCCCTACTATCCCCAGCAGGCAGCGGAGCGCGTCAAAGGCCACGCCTCCAACTACGTCCATCTCGTCTACGAAGCCCTCAAGTCCGGCTTCAACGACAACATCCCGCCCATCCTCTGCTCCCCCTTTGACGCCGAGCTCTTCGGCCACTGGTGGTTCGAGGGAGTTCTCTGGCTCGAGGCCATCGCTCGCATCCTTCACGACTACGACACCAAACTTGAGCTCATCAGCTGTGCCGAGTACCTCGACCAATATCCCCGCGCCGGCTTCATCGCCATGCACGAGGGCTCCTGGGGAGCCGAAGGCAACAACCAGGTCTGGATGAACCCCGAGACCTCCTGGACCTACACCCACATCTATCCCGCCGAGCTCTACACCCGCGATGTCTGCACCGCAGGCAAGTGGCGCGACTCCGCCCTCGGCACTCGCATCGTCAAACAGCTCTGCCGCGAACTCCTCCTGCTCGAATCCTCCGACTGGCAGTTCCTCATCACAACCGGCGCCGCGCGCGACTACGCCGAGATCCGCTTCCTCACCCACAACGACCAGTTCAACGAGGTCAAAACCATCTGGCAGAGCTTCGAGTCTGCAGGCACCCTCACCAAAGCCCAGGACGACCGCCTCGCCGAAATCGAACGCCGCGACGGCGTCTTCCCCGACATCGATCCCGGCTACTGGTCCAGCGGAGCAAAAGAAACCCGCGAAGAACCCCCAGTCCCCGCCCCCGCTGCAACCACAGCCTAGCCCAGCCGCATTTTGCTTTTTGCCTGACTGAAGAACCGAACAACTGATTTACTTAAAACTGATCGCAAATGCCTTTGCATTTCGCCGCAGAGCCGTACACAAAAGGCCCACTAAGCCGGAGCTACCACCGAAGTATCCCGCTCCCACCCCTCATTCTCCAGCTTGATATTCTCAATCGCGATCGCGTTCCCATTCGAGTCCAGGGAAGGAAGCGCTCCATACTCGCTCGGCCAGCACTGATAAACCTTGTACGACTTCACCAACTGCCCCGCTCCGTTATAAAGATCAATCACAACATCCTTCCGAAAGCCATTCGGCGATGCCCCCGTCACCGTCCCATTTGCCACACCACCCACCTCATTCGCCCACTGTTCAAACGTTGTATCGTTTGTCACCCCCCGTTCGAGCGTAATCGCGTCATAGACCGTCCGCCCAGGTAACTTTCTGGAAGTGTCCGGCTCTCCGCCGTCGCGATATTCAACCACCTCCACCGTGCGCTTCAACGCGCTCACCTTCGACACGCCAGCAACATACTTTCCGTCCCACTTCACCCGAAAGTTCAATTCCTCATAAGGATCCATCATTGGCATAGGCACCTCCTCATCGAAAAGATACGCCATGTCACTAGCGACCATCGAATTACCACGGATTTGCACTGACCACCACGGAAACAACCATCGAAATGCCATACCAAAACCCCCGCATTTCAGCATCCTGAGGCATTCCCCATCCCCAAAATCCGCCCAAATCCAGCACTTTTTGCTCGAAACACCATCCAAATACTGCCCAATGGTCCACCCAATCTTCCCTTTTCAGGAAAACCCCACAATCTCTCCCCCGCATCTATGCCACAATGAACCCGATTGAATGGCCTGGTGCTCCTCCCCAGAAACGCACCGAGTCCCCCAATCTAGTTCCTTTACCCGAGCTAGAATTAGACGACTCCGACTATGAAGCCGCAGCAGAAGCATTGCGCAACCTCGAAGGCTGTTTTTCCGAGGTTGTCTTTGTCCATGAAGTTGCGGCCAGACACTGCCGTGAGCGCCAACTGCGCACTGCACTGATGCGGAGCAACAGCGTCATTCCGGATCCTGCACGCGCCAAAGCCTTCATCGACCAGTGGAAGAAACCAACCCCACTCAGCCAACTCAACTCCTACGAAGACTGGTTCCCCAACCCCATCCGCCCAAAGAGGCGCTCCTAGCAATTTCTTTCCTTTATCTGCCTTGTTTTCTCTCTTGTCTGTCGTGTCGAAGGTAAATAGCTGACCCCGTTCGGCTTATCGGGAAGCCGTGGAATGTTTTTGCGTTTTCGGCCAAGAAATCGCATATCAAGCCCAAATACCCTCGGAAAGGGATGGGGTACCCGCCTATTATGAAACGATACGAAAGTCTTCCGGCTCCTCTGCCTTCGGGACATCCCATCCACAAGGTGGGAGGACACTTGCGTCGACCTCTCTTGGACCCCACGTATGAGGTTCGTACGAATGCACCGGCGTCGCCGCCTTCAGCATAGGATCGACAATGCGCCACGCCTCTTCGACATAATCCTGCCGCGCAAAAAGCGTCGCATCTCCCGCCATGGCGTCCGTCAGCACGCGCTCGTACGCCTCCATCTCTTCTGGGCGTGGATGGCGGCTCGCCACCAGCTCCACCTCTTCCCGCTTGCCGACGACTCCCCCAGGCTGCGCAACCGACACCGCCATCGCAATCGTCGTCTCTGGACTGATGCGGAATCGCATGTAATTCTGCGGCGTGCCAGGCTCGGTCATGTTCGTGGTGGGTGGCTTGCGCAGCCGTGCCATCACCTCTGTAACGGTCACCGGAAGATTTTTTCCCGCCCTGATATAGAACGGCACCCCCTCCCATCGCCACGACTTGATCTCCAGTTGCAACGCCGCAAACGTCTCCACCTTCGAGCCCTTTGCAACGCCCTTCTCGTCGAGATAGCCCACAAACTGCCCACGCACCAGATTCTTCGTCTCGATCGCGGGGATCGCCTTCAACACCTTCACCTTCTCATCCCGCATCGACTCGCTGTCCCGCCGTGCCGGGCACTCCATCGCAAGATTGCACATCACCTGGAAGATGTGATTCTGGATCACGTCTCGAATCGCACCCGTCTGGTCGTAGAACGCCCCCCGCCCCTGGATACCGAAGTCCTCCGCCATCGTAATCTGCACACTTTCGATATATTCGCGATTCCATAGCGGCTCCAGGAACGAATTCGAAAAGCGAAACGACACCATGTTATGAACCGGCCCCTTCGCCAGGTAGTGATCGATCCGAAAGATCGACGACTCCGGAAACGCCGACAACAGAATCCGGTTCAGCTCCTGTGCCGAAGCCAGATCGTGACCAAATGGCTTCTCCACAATGATCCGCGCACCCTTCGCTGAACCCGACTTCACCAACTGCTCCACCACAGTCTCGAACATCGACGGCGGAATCGCCATATAGTGCGCCGGATGCTCCGCCGAACCCAGCGCCTTCCGCACGGCAACGAACGTGGAGGGATCGGCGTAGTCGCCATCGACATACTGCAGGAGCGAGCTTAGCTTCGCCCACGCCGTCGCATCGAGGCCGCCGTGCTGCTCCAGGCTGTCCTTCGCCCGCGCCTTCAACTGGTCTAGGTTCCATCCAGCCTTGGCCACCCCGATCACAGGGACACCCAGGGTGCCCCTCATCACCATCGCCTGTAACGCTGGAAAAATCTTCTTGTAGGCCAGGTCGCCAGTCGCACCAAAGAACACAAGCGCATCAGAATGAGGTTGACTCACAGCTTCTCTCCTTCAAACTGCAACTCTACTTCGCCGCCGGCTTCTCAAGATGACCACCGAACTCGTAACGCATCGCCGACAGCAGCTTATTCGAGAAGTCACCATCGCCTCGCGAGCTGAATCGCTCATAGAGTGCCGTCGCCAGCACAGGAGTTGGAACGCCTTCATCGATCCCCGCCTTGATCGTCCAGCGGCCTTCCCCGGAATCCGACACCCTGCCTCCGAACTTCGACATCTCCGGATCTTCGAGCAATGCAGAGGCGGTAAGATCCAGCAGCCACGAGGCAATCACGCTTCCCCGCCGCCAGACCTCAGTCACATCCGTCAGATTGAAGTCGTACTGATAGAGCTCCGGATCGCGCAAAGGCGTTGTCTCAGCGTCGATCTCTCCCTGATGCTTACCGACATTGGCGCCCTTCAGTATACCCAGGCCCTCGGCATAAGCCGCCATGATTCCGTACTCGATTCCGTTATGCACCATCTTGACGAAATGCCCGCCGCCACTCGCCCCGCAATGCAGATATCCCCGTTCCGCAGTACCCCCCATCTTCTCCCGCCCCGGTGTCTGCGCAATATCCCCAATCCCAGGAGCAATCGCCTGGAAGATTGGGTCCAGATGCTGGACGGCCGCCTCCGGCCCGCCAATCATCATGCAGTACCCCCGCTCCAGCCCCCACACACCCCCGCTGGTCCCTACATCAACATAATTAATTCCCTTTTCCGCCAGCTGCTTCGCCCTGCGAATATCGTCGATGTAGTACGAATTACCGCCGTCGATCAAGATGTCGCCAGCTTCGAGGTGCGGGGCGATCGCCTCAATCGTCTCCTCGACGACTCCCGCCGGAATCATCAACCATATCGCCCGCGGCTTCGCCATTTTGGCAACCATATCCGCCAAAGTCGAGGAACCGGTGACGGATTTTTCCTTCGCCATGTCCTCAACCACCTTCGGCGATCGATCGAAGACAACACACTCATGTCCATGCGCCACCAACCGCCGAACCATGTTCGCTCCCATCCTGCCCAGCCCCACCATCCCAAGCTGCATAGTCTCTCCCCTCGATTGCTCGTCTGCGATTCAAATATCAAAAGCCAACCTCATTCGCGCGATCAGCTGCGTGCCTCACTTGTTCTTCCTGTATCTACGAATAAGATTGGCCGTGGAAGTATCGTGTGCAAGAGCAGGCTCAGTCGCGCTCTCAAGCTCGCCAATGATCTTCTGCGCAAGCACCTTACCCAGTTCAACTCCCCACTGGTCGAACGAATCGATACTCCAAATTGTGCCCTGCGTAAACACCGAATGTTCGTATAACGCAATCAGCTTGCCCAGCACCTCAGGTGTCAGCTTCTCTGCAAGAATCGTATTTGACGGTCGATTGCCCTCAAACACCCGATGCGGGACCAGCCAGTCCGGCGTACCTTCAGCCTTCACCTGCTCCGCCGTCTTGCCGAACGCGAGCGCCTCAGTCTGAGCGAAGACATTTGCCATCAACATATCGTGGTGTCTACCTAACGGATTGAGACTCTTATAGAAACCAAGGAAGTCACAAGGAATCAAACGCGTTCCTTGATGAATGAGTTGATAGAAGGAATGTTGCCCATTCGTGCCAGGTTCACCCCAATAGATTGGCCCAGTTTCAGTCTCTACACGGGTCCCATCCAGCGTCACGTGCTTGCCATTACTCTCCATCGTCAACTGCTGCAAATACGCGGGAAAGCGCTTGAGGTATTGCTCGTACGGCAGTACCGCCACCGTCTGCGCATCGAAGAAATCGGTGTACCAGATCGTCAGCAATCCCATCAACACCGGGAGATTGCTCGCGAAGGGCGCGCGCCGGAAGTGCTCATCCATCTGATGAAAACCATCCAGCATCGAGCGAAAGTTGCCCGGTCCAATCGCCAACATCGTTGACAATCCAATTGCCGAATCCATCGAATAGCGCCCGCCGACCCAATCCCAGAACTCAAACATATTCACGGTATCGATGCCGAACTTTGCAACCTCCTTGGCATTAGTGGATATCGCAACGAAGTGTTTCGCTACCGCCTTCTCGTCGCCGCCAAGCCCCTGCAACGACCAATCGCGTGCAGTATGCGCATTCGTCATCGTCTCCAGCGTAGTAAACGTCTTGGAGGCAACCAGGAACAGCGTCTCTTCCGCATTTAAATCGCGCACCGCCTCGGCAAAGTCTGAACCGTCGACGTTCGAGACAAACCGAAAGGCGATGTCCCGTTGGCTGTAGTATTTCAGTGCTTCATACGCCATCACAGGACCAAGATCGGAGCCGCCAATCCCGATATTGATGACGGTGCGGATCCGTTTGCCGGTGTGCCCCTTCCATTCGCCACTACGAACGCGATCAGCGAAAGCGGCCATCTTATCCAATACAGCGTGAACCCCCGGAACGACGTCTTCACCGTCGACAACAATCGATTCACCCTTCGGCGCACGAAGTGCCACGTGCAATACCGCTCGATTTTCAGTGATATTGATCTTTTCTCCGCGAAACATCGCATCAATATGCGCTCTCAGCCCAGACTCTTCGGCCAGTTGAATCAGAAGCTTCAACGTCTCATCCGTGACGCGATTCTTTGAATAATCGAGAAATAGTCCGCCGGTCTCAACGGTAAACCGGTCTCCCCGAGCTGGGTCTTCCGCAAACAACTGCTTTAGCTGTTTATCCTTGATCTGCTCGTAATGCGCACCCAAAGCCTTCCACGCTGGGCGCCCGTTGAGAGGTGCCGGCTTGTTAGTCATCTGCAATCTTCTCCCTGTTGGTCCCTGCTTGTCGCCGATCCAGACTACTACTCATCGGTAAATGCAGCGTAATCGCATCGGTAGCGACTCGTAGAACTGCTCTCTTTATTTCGTCCAAGTCATCACCCGTTAATCTCCCGCTTGCGCCGAATTTGGCTGGGCCGTCGCGAGCAATCAATGTGAAGACGACCTGATGCAAGGTTAGATGCCAAGTTCTGCGCGAATGGCGGCAGCTATTGCATCGGCATGATGCCGCATCAGAGGCTCTGATTCGGCTTCAATCATCACGCGCGCCAGCGCTTCTGTGCCGCTGTATCGAATAACGACACGACCAGACTCCGCAAGTTCTGTCTCGGCCGCACGAATCGCTGCAGCCACCGACGGTATACTGTCCAGCGGTTTCTTCTCTCTTACCTTTACGTTCACAATGATCTGAGGAAAAATTCTGAGATCCGCGACAAGCTCCGCCAATGACTTCCCGCTCCGATGAACTATGTCCAATAGCAAAAGGGCGGTAAGCAGACCATCCCCAGTCGTGCTATGTCCAGTAAAGATAATGTGGCCCGATTGTTCACCGCCCAACGCTGCGCCGGTAGCCATCATCTGCTCAAGCACGTATTTATCCCCGACGGCTGCCCGAAGCATCCGTATACCGCTGCGCTTCAGCGCTGCCTCGAGCCCCATATTGGACATCGTCGTGGCAACAACCGTCGAGTTACTGAGCAACCCCCGCGCCTGCAGATCGCGCCCCGCCAGCAACAGAACGGCATCGCCATTGACTACGCACCCGTTTTCATCTGCAAACAACGCACGATCCGCGTCCCCATCAAAGGTGATCCCCATAGAGGCACGATGATGCTTTACCTGCGCAGCGACAATCTCCGGATGCAGCGCACCGCAGTCTTCGTTGATATTTCGGCCGTTCGGGCTAGCGTGCGTAATCACGACCTCGCCGCCGAGGTCGGAAAAAAGTTGGGGCGCAATGGGAGATGCAGCTCCATTCGCGCAGTCGATAACAATGCGCCGGCCATCCAGGGAGAGCCCTGGAACGACTGCCAGCAGGAAACGGACGTACTCAGCGCGGTCTGCCTCATTGACCCGCGGCGCGACACTCTGCTTTGGGTCCCCGGTCAAACCGTCGTGCTGACGGAATATCTCCTCCTCGATGGCAAGTTCAACAGCATCAGGAAGCTTATAACCGTCAGGCCCGAAGAGCTTGACACCGTTGTCGTGCCAGGGATTGTGCGAGGCCGAGATGACCACCCCAGCCGCAAAACGATGCTTGTGTGTCAGGAATGCGATAGCTGGTGTGGTGATGACGCCCGCGCTCTCAACCGAGGCGCCGCCTGCGGTGAGTCCCGCAGTCAGAGTCGCGGAGATCCAGCCACTCGACTCACGAGTATCCATCCCGAGCAGAACGCGTGGCTGGGTTGCTTTGGCGCCCAGCGTGTGTCCCAGGGCAAGACCAATCGCGTAGATGGTCTTTGCATCGAGCGGCGGCTCGCCGGCGACGGCCCTAATGCCGTCCGTTCCAAAGAGCTTCTTCATACCTTGTCGATCTCCATTCCATCAAGTTCGTCGATGATTGTGCGCGTCACAGTCGCTTCGAAATCGCCGTGCGCCAAGCGAGCGCGTATGGATTCGCCTCGATTGATATTGGTCGCGGTCCGTAAGAGGCTGCCGTCGGACGAGTACACGAGAGCGTAGCCGCGGGATAGGACTGCAAGGGGAGAGAGCGCCTCAAGCCGTGCAAAAGCGCGGTTAAGACGAGTCCGTCCAACAGCGCTTACCTGGCTAGCGGTTAGCAGAAGGCACTGGTCGGCCGTCTGCAGGCGGCGACGAAGAACAGCAATGCGAGCGGCTACGTCCTGCCGCGTGAGGCGATCCGAGAGGGCAATGAGACGTCGTCCGGGGGGCAGAAGGCTTCTCTGCGCTGAGCCGTCCAGCCGAAGTCGTAGCTCGTCGAGCAGTTGGTCGCGACGACTCACAGCATCGCGCAATCGCATAAGCGCTGAGTCTGCCGAAAGCCGAGCGTAGCGCTGGCGGGCATGCATCAGGGGGAATCGCCCGGCGCGCTGGACGCGGGATGCAAGGACGCCAACCCGCTCTTCGATGCGGTGTTGCGTTGCCGTGATCAGCTCGGCGGCGGCAGATGGAGTCGCAGCACGGAGATCGGCTACGAAGTCGGCAATAGTGAAGTCAGTTTCGTGACCAATTGCCGACACCACCGGGAGCAACGATGCCGCAATCGTCCGCGCCAACGCCTCATCGTTGAAGCCTGCGAGATCTTCCAGTGAACCGCCGCCGCGGGCCAGCACAATGACATCAACCAGCTTGGGGTTCGCGTTGAACCAGCGAATTGCCGCGGCGACCGAACCCGGACTCGACGGCCCCTGCATCTGGGCGGGATATACGAACAAGTTCAGCCGCGCGTGCCGCCGGCGGACTATGGTGACTATGTCGCGCACCACGGCACCTGCGGGAGACGTGATGACGCCGATGCACTTCGGGAAGGATGGGAGTGGCCGCTTCCGCGATGCGTCGAAGAGACCTTCTGCAAGTAGACGCGCCTTGAGCTGCTCAAAAGCCAGCTGAAGAGCTCCTGCGCCACGAGGCTCAACGGTCTCTGCGATGAGTTGAAGCTGACCGCGGCTCTCATAGACCGAGATGCGTCCGCGGACGAGGACTGAAAGTCCGTCGGCGGGTTGGAAGCGCAACAGGCTCGCATGGCGGCGGAAGAGAACCACAGGCAACTGGGCCTCTCCGTCCTTGAGGGTGAAGTAGATGTGGCCGGAGGGAGCTGGGCGGCAGTTCGAGATCTCTCCTTCCACCCACAGATCGGCGTAGTTTGCCTCGACATGCTGACGGATGCCGGCGACCAGAGAACGAACGGTCCAGATGCGACGATCTGCGGAGGCTTCAGGGAGTCGCGCTTCGTCGGAATCAGAGACCTGTTTCGTACGGCCAGGGTGGGGGTTGTCTGGCTGACGATCCGGCGGCAAAAGAGTGGCGACTTGGGCGGAGAACAGCTGAGCCTGAGAGGGCAGCTTCGTATCCACTGTAGTCGGAGACGACCGTTTGGCAGTGCGGACTCTACCTTTCGGGGTACGCAGACTGGCAAGGGTTGGCTGTTTGTCTTCGCTCTCGCCCATACCGCCTGAGTCTAGCATCGCGGGTGCGGATTCGGAGCTAGCGGCGTAACCGTCCCACGACCCAGAGCAGCAGGGTCAGCAAGATACTGATGATGATGGAGGTTGCCAGGGGAAAGGATACCGACCATCCACGGCCGCGCCAGTTGAAGTCTCCGGGAAGCCTGCCGACGGGGAGATGCAGACGCTCAAGGCCAAGGATAAGAACGCCAACTCCCAGCAGGAGGAGGCCGAGAACCACAAAGGCGCGTCCGAGATCATGCATGTTTGAAGAGATACGTCAGACACTTAACAGTGCGGTCGCTTCGCGAAGCAGTTCTGTTGGCTGGCACGGCTTGGTCAGGATGCCGAGAGGCCGGGAGAGCTTAATCGCCTGTTCGCGAATGCTCTTGAGGTTGGAATAGAACCCGGTGAGCACGAGGATGCGGCATGTAGGCATTTCCCGCGTCATGTCCTCGACCAGCGCGAGCCCGTCTCGATCGGGCATGGTTACATCGCAGAGAAGAAGATTGGGAGCGAATTCGCGCGAACTCTTGAGCGCTTCCTCCGCGGAGTAAGCTGCCTTGGCAACGAAACCATTTCTCTCGAAGATGAGAGTCAGGGTATCGGCAACCAAGCGATCGTCATCAACAACCAGAACTCGTTGCATCGTTCGGCTCCTCTCTCAATATCGATTTACGACGAACCGATTCATCAGGTAAAGCCAGCTTAGGCCTCAAGAAGTTTTTTTGTCGAACGAAATAAAGAATTCAGCTGATGCATAGTTTGACTCGGCTTCTTGAACAATGTTGCTAATGAAACCACTGTGAAAATCTTTTGACATTGACGATGCACGAGTGGTCGTACCTTCCATTCTTGTTTGGCGCGGTGGACCTTGGTAGGTTTAGCGTGAGGGGCTTTGGTAAGGTTGAGGAAATTGCTTCCGCGGGGAGAGGACTTCTTGTGTGCACATTGTAGCGTTCATTGCCGGACTGTTCTGCTGCCTGGGAGTGGCGCTTGATGCCTTCCAGACGATCATTCTTCCCCGGCGTCCGACCGGGAGATTTCGACTGACCCGACTGTTTTTCGTCGTGACCTGGCCGCCGTGGGTGATGATGGCCGAACATGCCCGCGACAGAAAGGTCCGGGAGCAGATCTATAGCGTTTATGGGCCGCTTTCGCTGCTGCTACTTCTGCTGATGTGGGCGCTGCTACTCATCTGTGGGTTCGGTCTGTTCTATTTTTCGATGCGCTCTCCCTTTGGGGACTTGATGATGCTGCATACCGGCAGCGCATGGGCGCAGTTCGGCACGGATCTTTATGTCAGCGGTACTACTTTGTTTACGTTAGGGCTGGGGGATGTCGTTCCGCACAGCCGGTTGGCGCGAGCGTTCATCATCTTCGAGTCCGGCGTCGGCTTGGGGTTCGTCGCACTGGTGATTGGATATCTTCCGGTGCTGTACCAGGCATTTTCGCGGCGCGAGGTGAGCGTGGCGCTGCTTGATTCGCGTGCCGGTTCACCGCCGAACGCTGCGGAGCTCTTTCGACGGCATGCCTTTGAAGGAGCACAGGAGGCTCTGATCGACCTGCTGGCGGAGTGGGAGCGTTGGTCCGCTGAGATTCTGGAGACCCACATCTCTTATCCGATTCTCTGCTTCTACCGGTCTCAGCATGACAACCAGAGCTGGCTGTCGGCGCTGGTTTCGATTTTGGATACGTGCTCGCTATTGATCTCGGTGATCGAGGGACCGTCGTCACGCCAGGCGCAGTTGACGTTCGTGATGGCGCGGCATGCGCTGATCGACCTCGGGCAGGTCTTTGAGGTCACGAAGAAGACGGCTGGGCAACCGGCGGTTGAGTTCGACCGTTTGCCGGCGAAGGACTTTTACCATTTGTGCGATGCACTGGGTGAAAATCATCTGCGGCTGTGCGGCGATCCCGCTGCGGCGAAGCGGCTGAATACGATTCGTGCGATGTATGAACCGCCCGCTCTGGCTTTATCGGAGTATTTGCGAATGCCTTTGCCGGTTTGGGTTGCGCCTCCTAAAGTGAACGATCAATGGAGCGTGCTGACAAAGTTGAGAACCGACGCGGAGTCGGCGTTGAAGATTCGCGGGGATGGTGCTGTCTCCTATCTCGATGAGTATGAATAGAGGCACCCCCTCCCTGGGAGGGATTTCTGGGTGCGAAATACCCGCATTCTAAGCCGCTCGTATGGTGATGCTAACGGCCTAGGGAGAGGTTATTTCTTGGCCAGTTATTGACCGGCTGGGCCGGCTGCTCCCGGATTGAGCTTCTGGGCGGCTAGCATGCCGGCGGGACCCTTGGGGTCCTTGTCCTTGAGTTGGGCGTAGATCTTCTTGGCGAGGTCAGGCTTGTTCTCGGACTCGTAGAGTTCGGCGAGTTGGAGTTGGGCGAGGCCCGACGGAACGCTTGTGGTGGGTTTGGCGGTGAGCTCGTTATAGAGATCGATGGCCTGGGGGTCGCGGCCCGTCTGGCGATAGAGCTGAGCTAGCGACATCTTGGCGAGTGCGGCGAGATCGCCGTTCCAGCCGCTCGCTACTTCTTTCAAAGTGCTCTCAGCAGGTCCGTTCTGGCCACCTTCGAGGTAGGTGAGGCCGGCGAAGTAACGGGCGTTCTTTCCATCGGGAGTCATTCCGTATTTGTTGGCGACAGCCATGAAGAGCTCGTTGGCCGCTTTGGCACGATCGTTGACGGAGGCGTAGGTTTTGACTCCGGGAGGCACTGGCTGCCCGGGGACTGCGATGGGCGTCTGATAGGCCTGCATGGCTGCACCGAAGGCGACGGAGGCCTGTTCGGAGCGGCTGTTGTAGAAGAGCACACTGCCGATGACGATCAGGATTGCCGCCAACACGATGCTGCAGGTGAGGATGAGAGTGCGGCGGTTCTCGCTGGCCCACTCGAGGCCGTGGGTGGTCGTGTCGACGAACTGATCGTGTTTGAGGGCTTTTTTGGTCTGCTGATCCACTGGTTTCGGTTTCCTTTATCTGGTGCGCGCAGTTACGGCGCAGAATCTTAAGTTTATCAGGCTTTTCGCGGGAGAGAAGCCGGATGCTCCCTCCGATTCACTGCGCCGCGAGAGCTTTCTCTTTTGCGGGTTCGCCGATGATGTCGGGGCCTAGTTCGACCTGGGTGCGGACGAGGGTGTCGGCGACCATGCGGCCGAAGAGGGTTTGGCCTTTTTCGTTGAGGTGAGTGCGGTCGATGGGGGTCTTCTGGTTTTCTGCACGCTGGTCAGCGTGACCGGTGGCATCGAACTCGTCGGCCTGGGCCTGGGTTAGTCCTTCGAGGAGCTTCGTTGACATTGCGTTGAGGTCGATGACGGTTACATCTTCTTCCATGCCGACTCGTCGGGCTGCGGCGGAGTAGTCTTTCAGATCCTGCACGAGGACCCCGTCTTTGTAGTTTCTGCGGGAAAGGGAGGTGACGACGACCGGGACTGCTCCAATGTCGCGTGCGTCACGGATGTAGCGACGTATGTTGGCGGCGTAGGTGGTTTCGGAGTCGGTCTCGCGCTCGGGGCCTTTGCCCTTCATGTCGTTATGGCCGAATTGGATGAGGTAGTAGTCGCCGTGGTCGGCGAGAGCTTTGGCCCAAGCGCCCTCGTCGATGAAGCTCTTGGAGCTGCGTCCGTTCAATGCATCGTTGATGCAGGTAACATTGGGCGTCATGATGGCGCAGAAGCCCTTGCCCCAGCCACCTTCGGCGTTGACGGTGGAGTCGCCGACGAGAACGATTTTGACGGGACCACCCTCGATGATCTTCATCGCTTTGACGCCCTCGGGCGGGAGGGTTGCGGTTTGCGGCTTCACGAATTTGGCGAGTTCGGGAACGGCCTTGCCCATGTCTACGGCGACGATGCGGCCGAAGACGTAGGAGCCCTTCCAGTTGAGGTGAGTCTTGTCGAAGATGGTTTTGCCGTCGTCGTCCTTCTTGGTGATTGCCAGAGTGTTACCTTCCTTTTCGCCGATGCTGTCGAGGTAGGCGATGCTGTCGTGCTGGAGATCGATGACGGGGACCTTCATCTCTGCGGCGACGCGTTTCATGGTGTCGGAGTGGGCGATGAGATCGGAGTGGATCTTGCCGTCGGCTTCGAAGTATCGGCGTGTGAGGGGAGTGACGAGGATGGGTTTGATCCCTGCGGCGCGGGCCTCTTCGACGTAGCGGCGAAGGTTGGCTTCGTACTCGGGCATGGTGGTCTGGCGCGGGAGATGATCTTTGCTCTCCATGTCGTTGTGGCCGAACTGGATGAGCATGTAGTCGGGTTTGGTCTGGAGACCGCGCTCCCAGAGGCCCTGCTCGCGGAAGGTTTTGGTGCTGGCGCCTCCTTTGGCCATATTGACGCAATCAACCGTTGGGGTGAGGTTGGCACAGAAGCCGCGGCCATAGCCGGCGTTGTTGGTCTGGGTGGAGTCGCCGATGAGCTCGATGCGGATGGCGGTCCCGGGGGCTCGGGTGGCTGCGGTAGCGGGGTCGAATGCGCGCGGCGGATCGCCTTGGGAGACGGCCGTTTGGACGCAGAACGCGAGTGCAATGAAGGTGATGGAGACGGAGTATTTCTTCGCGAGCAGCGGCATGACGGAGGTTCTCCCGCAAAGAATCTTACTGGAGGTGACCCTGACGAACGGAGCACTTCTGAGGTTGACATGGGGGCTTGGGAGGCGAAGACTTGATGGGGAAGGGTTTACTGACTGTTATGAAGACTGAGATTGCCGAGAGTGCTGTTGCCGCGCTGCCGACAACAAATAAACATCTGATTCGCTGGGTCGAGAAGATGGCCGACCTGACGCAGCCGGACCGGATTCACTGGGTGGATGGGTCGCAGGGGGAGTACGACTTTTTGTGCGACCAGCTGGTGAAGGCGGGGACGTTTACTAAGCTGAATGAGAAGTTGTGGCCGGGATGTTTTCTGGCGCGCTCGGCTCCAAATGACGTGGCGCGGGTGGAGGACCGGACGTTTATCTGCTCGCTCTCAAAGGATACCGCCGGTCCCACGAATAACTGGGAGGACCCGTATGTAATGCGGCGGAAGCTGAAGCAGCTCTTCCGCGGGAGCATGCGGGGGCGGACGATGTATGTGCTGCCGTACTCTATGGGGCCGATCGGCGGGCCGATGTCGCAGATTGGAGTGCAGCTGACGGACTCGGCATATGCCGTGGTGAATATGCGGATTATGGCGCGGATTGGGACGGCTGTGTTCGCGGAGATCGATAAGGACGAGAAGCGGGTGGTGCCGTGCATGCACACGGTTGGAGCTCCGCTGGCTCCGGGCGAAAAGGATGTTTCTTGGCCATGTAATGACGAGAAGTACATTGTGCATTTTCCTGAGACGAGGGAGATCTGGTCGTACGGTTCGGGATATGGCGGAAATGCGCTGCTGGGAAAGAAGTGTTTTGCGTTGAGAATCGCTTCGAACATTGCTCGCGATGAGGGTTGGATGGCGGAGCATATGTTGATTGTGGGGGTCGAGTCGCCGAATGCGGCCGGATGGGACGACGGAGAAGACTTACGTGGCGGCGGCATTTCCGTCGGCTTGCGGGAAGACTAATTTTGCGATGATGATTCCGCCGGCGGGGTTTGAGGGGTGGAAGGTCTGGACGGTAGGGGATGACATCGCGTGGATCAAGCCGGATGAGAATGGGCAGTTGCGGGCGATCAATCCTGAGGCGGGATTTTTTGGGGTAGCGCCGGGGACTAGCGCGAAGACGAATCCAAATGCAATGGCGACACTCGCGAAGAATACGATTTTTACGAACGTGGCGCTGACTCCCGAAGGTGGGGTTTGGTGGGAGGGGATGACGGATACTCCTCCGGCGTTTTTGACGGACTGGCGCGGGAATCCCTGGACACCTGAGGTAGGGAAGGCTACAGGAGCAACGGCGGCGCATCCGAATGGGCGGTTCACTGCTCCTGCGTCGCAGTGCCCGACGATCGATCCGGATTGGGAGAAGCCTGAAGGAGTGCCTATTTCGGCGTTTATTTTTGGCGGGCGGCGGCCAACGACGATGCCGCTGGTTTATCAGGCTTTCAATTGGTCATCGGGCGTTTATGTGGGAGCGACGATGGGTTCGGAGACTACGGCCGCGGCGGGCGCGCCTGTGGGTAAGGTGAGACGTGATCCGATGGCGATGCTGCCGTTCTGCGGGTATCACATGGGGGATTATTTCCGGCATTGGCTGAAGATGCAGCGGAATCTTTCGGCCACGCCTCGGGTGTTTCATGTGAACTGGTTTCGGAAGGGCGCGGATGGGAAGTTTTTGTGGCCGGGATATGGCGAGAATATGCGGGTTTTGAAGTGGATTGTGGATCGGGTCCGAGGGCGAGCTCTTGGGAAGGAGACGCCGATCGGATGGACTCCGCATTTCGAGGATATTAATTGGAAGGGGCTGGATTTTTCGCGGGCGACGTTTGAGGAGTTGCAGAAAGTGGATCGCGAGCAGTGGAAGCAGGAGGTGATGGGGCATGAGGAGCTGTTTATTCTGCTTCATGACCATCTTCCGCCGGAGATGATTTATGAGCGCGAGTTGCTGATCTGCCGGCTTTAATTTTCTGGTTCGTACACATTTTCTTCGGGCGTGGTTGAGGTGGGTTTTCCCCTTGTTTTTCGAGGGGGGTTGGCGAAATTGTGGATGAAAATGGGTGGCTAATTCGTGGTTCCTGGTGCAAATTTGTGGTCACAATGTGGTGTTTAGGCGCCACGATTTTGACTGCTAAGAATTTGCCAACTTTTTGAAATTTATTTTTGGTTGGACCTATTTGGCTGCGACCGATCTGTTTGCCGAGACGATCTGCGCTGTTGCGTGCACAAAAAAGTGAGCCTGCTCTTGGTCAGAGCAGGCTCACTTCACCTCCGCTGTTCGGCCCGGGGCTTAGTTCCGGGTGGTCCCAGTCGGTTCATCAAGGATGATGTGTTCCGAGGCGATGGGCCTGCGGTCTAGTGGATTGGTGGAGTACCCGGCCGGATTGGGTACGGTTTCGACGGGTTCGCGAACTACGGTTTCGTGCTCCACAGCTTTGTTGCTGGATCCAGCCTCTCCGGTTGAGGAGATGTCGCTTGCGCCGGTCTCTTTCAGTGAGGTCTTGGCGATGTCGACCTGATCGGAAGTATCGCAATGAACTGAGAGCAGGATTCCGCCGTTCTTGACGGCTCCCTCGTAGCGCTTGGCCTCGTACTCGGGGATACCCATGCCTACCAGAGCTCCGAGCAGACCACCGATGGCGCCGCCGACTCCGAGTCCTGCGAGCGCGGCCATGATGGGACCAGCGGCGATGAGCGGACCAACACCGGGGATGGCGAGAGCACCAATGCCGGCGAGCAGACCGAGGGTTCCACCAACGACGCCTCCGGTGGTCGCGCCTGCTGTGGTTCCCTCGGGAGCCTTGGTGCTCTTCTGGTGGGCGAATGCGCGGGTGGTCTCATCGTCGGGGAGAAGAACAGAGATGGCCGAGTTGGAGAAGCCGCGGGCGATCAGGTGATCGACCGCCGCTTCGGCGGTGCCTGGGGTTGCGTAGATTCCGAAGACTGCTGTGTTTTTGCTGGACATGGAAAAACTCCTTTGCTGCTGTTGGCAGCTTTCTTTTGAGATCGATTGCGCTTCTTTACTGCTTGACCGTGAGGTCGTTGATGATTTTTTCCGAGGGAACAACGGACGCTGCGAGGGAAGCGACCTTCTGCTTCTCGTCTTCGGTTTGAACGGGGCCCTTGAGGGTTACCTCGCCATTGATGGTGATGACCTTAATGTTGTGCGCGTAAGTGGAGAGGTCTTTGTCGCCAACGATGGCCTTGCGAATCTTCGCGGTGGTCTGCCGATCCGCTTTTGAGTTTGTCTGGTTGTCTGCTGTTTCGGTTGAGGCTTTGTTCTGGCCGGTGTTGTCAGGCGCCTGAACGCCTGCGGGTGCTGCCAGAGCCGGTTTGGTGGTGAAAGTTCCTGTGAGACACAGGGCCGCTGTCGCGGCAAATGCCACGTTTCGCAAACTTGAGAACGACATATTTTTGGACCTCTCGCGGAGGGTGAGGATTCCGCGTTTCTCGTGATCGGACGGGCTTATGCGACTTGCGTTTCGCCCCGCACCTGACACCAGTAGCTGTGATGGCGTCAGTTGAGAGTAAGTTGTCTCAGGAGAAATCGTCGATGTTTTGGATCGATTTGCAGCTAGCTGTGCAACTCAACGAGTGAGAGTTCGCAAGCTAATTGCCAGTTGACGAGGACTTCGAGGGGCGGATTCGACTCTCCTTCAATCGGTGCAAATACGAGGAATCGCTGGCCATCCCTTGTGACCAGAAATGGACCGTCTCCCAAAGCTGAGTTGGTCCTGGCGGTAGCCGCCTCAAACAGCGGCTGGGTAAACCAGCTTCGAAGGACGCACCTCTTTACATCCATTGCGAAGAAGGTGCTACCGAAGCGGTAGTAAAGCTCCTTGCCGTCGCCGCGCCATCTGAGGTTGTCCCCTCCTGCTGTGGAGACCTGCCATTTGCCTCGCGACTGCGAAGAATTCAGTGTGAATCCTTGCGCGTAAACTTCGAGCTTAGCTCCGCTGCAGGTGAGCATGACGTTGCCCGGTTTGAATGACAGCAGGCAGGATTATGAGGCGACATCGAGCGCGAAAATATTGTCGAGCGAAAGAGAGGTGTGAGCGTCTGTCTGGATAGAAGGGGCTTATGGCGTCGTTCGAGGGCGTTAGCTTGGCGTTGGCATCCATGGAGGGTTCGCGTGCGGAGGTCGATCTCGCGGCGCTCGTGGAGGCGTACTCTTCCCTTCTTTTCCGAGTGGTTCATTCGGTGCTGCGCAATCAGGCAGAGGCTGAGGATGTGGTTCAGGACGTGTTTGTGCGCGTTCTGGAACATCGGCGGCGATTGCCTGAGGTGCGGGAGATGCGAGTGTGGCTGGTTCGGGTTGCGTGGAATCTGGCGCTGGACCGGAGACGGCGGATTCGGCCTGAGCAGTTTGATGAGGGGTTTGTGGATGGGCTGGTCTCGCGGGACCTGCCGGCGGATGAGGCTTTGAATGAGGCTCGGCGGATGAAGGCTGTGCTGCGGGAGATGGAGCGATTGCCACGAGCGGAGAGAGATGTGTTGACGCTGGCGGCGATTGACGATTTGGGAACGGCGGAGATGGCAGAGGTGCTGGGGCGGAGTGAGAGTGCTGTGCGAGCTTTGCTGTTTCGGGCGAGGACGCGGCTGCGGGAGCGGCTGGAGGAAGGAGGGACAAGGCGATGAAGAATTCCGAGGAAGCGATTGAGAGGGTGTTGGCGGGTCTGCGGGATGTTGAGGCTCCTGCGGGGTTGGAGCGGCGTGTTTTGAATGGGCTCGAGGAGCGGGCGGCTGCGCGGGCGCTAGCGGGCTGGCGGTGGTTTGGGCCGGTTTGGCGGGGAGTTCCGGTCGGCTATGCGGCTTGCGGGGTTGCGCTGGCGGGCGTCGTTTTGGTGGTGTTGGCGGTTCCGGCGATCCGGAGGTTCGGTCATGTGGTTGCGCCTGCGAAGATGGGGGTTACTCCTACGATGACTTCGCCTGCGGCTCGCTCTGCCATTGTTGCGAAGGGCGCGGGGCCTGGTTTGCATGGGCAGCGTGTGCGAGCGGCGAAGACGGCGGAGGCTGATAAGGCTGGGTTGGTTGGTGCTGGACGTTCTGCGGCCAAGGCAGAAGATTCTATCGCCAGAAGCGAGATGCGTGCTGCGAGTTTTCCTGCGCCGCCGATGCCTTTGACGGAACAGGAGAGGCTGCTGTTGAGGATTGCGCACCTGAACGATCCGGTAGAGATGGCAGTGCTTGATCCGAAGCTGCGGGAGATGCATGACGCGCAGGAGAAGACGGAGTTTCAGAGGTTTTTTGCGCGCACGCCCGTGAAACCGTCGACAGAAGAGGAAAGGTTGGGGTCTGAGCAGACAACAACGGACCAGGCAGTGCCGATGCAGACGACGGAGGAGTCTGTTCCGGAACAGACGACTGAGAGGCCAACGGAGAAACAGCCGCCGACGGATCAGTTCGCTCCAGATCAATTAGCTCCAAATCAATTCACGATGCAGCAAACAGCGCCGAGACGGATGAGAACGGGAGAGAACAAATGAAGATGATTTGTGATGAAAAACGGAGACGAAGGATGAGGTTTATGAATGGATTTAAGGGAGTTGCTTTGATGCTGGCGTTGGTTGGGTCGAGCGCGTGGGGACAGGCGGGGGACAGCGCAGCTACGGAGAAGCCGGGCACGGCTGTGAAACAGGAGGGTGGCAATCCGAAGATGGACTCGCTGCCCATGCAGACCTTTTATCTTACGAATGCCACGCAGACGAGCGACGCGAATGAGGTTGTGACTGCCATGCGCAACATTCTGCCAGGGGATATGAGGATTTATCTCGTGCCCAGTGAGAGTGCCATCGTTGTGCGCGGCACGCAGGAGCAACTGACGCAGGCGCAAAAGGTCATCAGCGAACTTGACCGGCCGAAGAAGGCGTACCGACTGACGTACACGATTACCGAATCGGACGGGGCGAAACGGGTTGGCACGCAACACTTCGCCATGGTCGCGGCTCCGGGACAGAGAACGGTGCTGAAACAAGGCAGCAAGGTGCCGATTGCGACGGGATCCTACAGTGCCACGGGTAGCACCGGGGCTCAGACGCAGTTCACCTATCTCGATATAGGGATGAACTTCGACGCGACTCTGGACGAGCTCGCGAATGGAGTGAAGTTACGGACGAAGGTGGAGCAGCTGAGCATCGCGGAGCAGGTGTCCGGTGTAGGAACGCAGGACCCGATCATTCGGCAGAGTTCGATGGAGGGCACGTCGCTGCTGACGCTGGGCAAGCCGCTGGTGCTGGGGTCGATCGATATTCCTGGCAGCACGCGACACTTGGATGTCGAGGTGGTGGTGGAGCCGGTGACTCGCTAAAGGCAAGCGGGTGGCCGAGCCGTCCACAGGAGTATGCGTCTGGAGATGCCAGACACTGTTGCGGACGCCATTCAAAATGTCATCCGGTTGTGCAGCCAGAACGCAAGGCAATGACAGCAGGGAGGCAAACTCTCTCCGGCGGCTGGTTACGGGCGATTCTGACGCGCTCGCTTTGCCTCGGGTCCGGTTATCGGCAGCCCGGTCTTGGGGTTTGGCGACGGGGGACTATCCACAAATGGCCCCTTGACGTGTCCCTGGTTTGGCATTATCTTTGATTAGTGGCAAGACTCCCTTCGGGTTGAGTCGGTCATAACGAAGTCCACCCACTTCGTTGCTTTACTGGAATACCCACGCAACAGCCCCCACCGCGCTGCGTGGGTTTCCTCTTTAAGGCGGCTTGTTCGCGGTTGGCTTGTGAGCTAGTTAGCTACTGCTGTTGCCCGGTTGGTGGTTTGGTTGGGATCAAGTTTGCAGGTTGAGGACTTTTTGGGCGGTTTCGGCTCCGTGAGCGGGTAGGGTGGCGTCTTTGAGCAGGCCGATTTGCTTGAGGACGGAGGCCTGATCCCAGTAGATGTTTTCGTGGGCCAGCTTGCCGTCGCGGAAGCCTACGATGGCGACCAGCGGGACTTCGACGTAGCGGTTGGTGGGTTTGACGTTGGGGAGGAGCCAGGGCATCTCGATGGTGTGGGTGAAGGAGATGACCATCTCGTCGACGAGGGAGTTTTCGCCGACGGTGCGAGAGACGTCGGTCATCTTGAAGTCGGGCGGCATGCACGGAATAAAGTCATTGCCGTAGAAGGCGCGGAGGGCGGCTTTTCCTTTGCCGCCGGTCATGACTGGAACGTGATTGACGTAAGCGTCTTCGACCATGGTGGCGAGAGTGGCTTCGACGTCGGGAGTGGCGAACTCGTATTTTGTGTGTTCGTCCCAGAGCTTTTCGAGGTCGTATTTTGGCATGCGGCTATTTTACGCACAGGCTTTGACGCGGATTCTTTTCGCTGGAGGCCACGCTAATTTTTGCTGGGGGCGGGCGTCAAGCTAGACCGTTACACTAAAAACAGCGATGCCGTTTGAGACTCCAAATACGGGCCCATTGGTTGCAGTGGCGCCCGCGCCCAGCGGTTTTGCTCCACTGAAGATTCCGCTGTTTCGGGACCGGTGGATTGCCAGCACGGTCTCCTCGATTGGGACGTGGATGCAGGATACGGCGGGCACGTGGCTGATGACGGCGCTGACCTCTTCTCCGCTGCTGATTGCGCTGATGCAGACGGCGGCGAGCTTGCCGGTGCTTATGCTGGGGCTGTTGGCGGGAGCTACGGCGGATATCTTTGACCGGCGAAAGCTGCTGATCTTCTGGCAGGCGTGGATGCTGGCGTCGGTGGCGATATTGGCGGTGCTGACGTTTGTGGGGTATGTGTCGCCGTGGGCGCTGCTGGCATTTACGTTTCTGCTGAATATCGGGTCGGCGATGAATAATCCCGCGTGGCAGGCGATTGTGCCGGAGCTGGTGCCACGGGAGCTGATTCCGGATACGGTGAGTTTGAATGCAGCGAGCAATAATCTTGCGCGTGCGGTAGGGCCGGCGCTGGGCGGGTTGATGGTGGCGGCGTTCAAGACGACGCACGGCGGGGCAGGGTCGGTGTTTGCGCTAAATGCGCTGTCGTTTGCGGGCGTGATCTGGGTGCTGGTGAACTGGAAGCGGGTTCCGCTGTTCAAGTCGGCTTTGCCTGCGGAACGAATTGAGGGGTCGATCCGTTCGGGGCTGCGATATGTGAGGTATGCGCCGGACCTGCAGGCTTCGCTGGTGCGGGCGTTTGTGTATACGTTTTTCATCTCGGCGATATGGTCGCTGCTGGCGGTGGTGGCGCGGCGGGATTTGAAGCAGGGGCCGCTGGGATACGGCATTTTGAATGGCTCGCTGGGGGTTGGAGCGGTGTTCGCGGCGACTTCGCTGCACAGAGTTCGAGCGAGGTTTTCCGCGGGGCGGATACTGGCGGCGTCGACGTTTTATAACGTTGCGGTGCTGCTGGTGCTGGCGTATGTGCGGAGCCCGGCGCTGATTATTGCTTCGCTGGTTTTGTCGGGAGCGGCGTGGACGAGCACGATGTCGACGATCAATGTGAGCGTGCAGCTGGCTGTGCCTGCATGGGTGCAGGCGCGGGCGCTGGGGACTTACATGATGACGTTTCAGGGCGGGATGGCTCTGGGGTCGGTGCTGTGGGGCACAATTGCGGAACATACTTCGACTCCGATTGCGTTGACGACGGCGGCTTGCGGTTTGTTGGTTACGTATCCTTTTGTGCGGCGTTTTCGGATTCTGCAGGGGCCGGTGCCGGACCATACGCCGTTCCAGCCTCGGCGACCTGCACCTCAGCTTGTGCTGGAGACTGAGCCGACGGATGGGCCGGTGCGAATCTCGATTGAGTATCGGATTCCGATGGAGAATTATGCGGAGTTCACGAAGGCGATTCATCAGCTGCGCGGGGTCAGGCTGCGGGATGGAGCGATGCGATGGGGGATCTACCGGGATGCGATCGATCCGGAGCATCTGAACGAGACGTTCATCATGGAGTCGTGGCTGGATTACCTGCGCTCGCGTGAGAGGATCACGGCGGCGGATGAGGCGATTCGGGCGCGCGTGCGGGCGCTGCACCAGCATGATGACCCGCCGAAGACGACGTATCAGATTTATGCGCGGGAGATTACGAATCCGGTTCCTGCGCCTAAGACGCAGTAGATGG
Organism: uncultured Acidobacteriaceae bacterium; assembly: GCA_963798925.1. Classification (GTDB taxonomy): domain Bacteria; phylum Acidobacteriota; class Terriglobia; order Terriglobales; family Acidobacteriaceae; genus Edaphobacter. The sequence goes on along the minus strand of CAWCVD010000008.1, from coordinate 2,682,401 downwards.
ATTTCCGCGGTTGGGATTGGCCGTAACTGCGGACTGAGATAACGGGTGGGCTTCGTGGATAAAAGAAACCGCGCAGGACTGGAGAAGTCCTACGCGGTCAGGAGGAGTTCTGCACCAGGCTGAGGCCCGGCGAGGAGCGTTATGCGCGTTTCCGGCGGAACAACGCAGCTGCAGAACCGATCAGGCCTGTGCCGAACAGGATGAGGGTGCTTGGCTCAGGAGTTGCATTCAATGTGAGGTCGCCATCGAAGTCCAGACCTTCGGCTACGAGGCCTGTCTGCTCGACGACGAAGGTCAGTGTGTTCGTACCGGCGTTCAACAGGAGGTTGAGAGTGACGGGATCCTGCATGCGGCAGTCAGGCAAGTTGTCGCCGCAACGACCATCGCCGCCAATCACACCTGCGGGGATGATAGGAGTGAGACTGTTGTTCAGATAGACGGCTACAGTATCGTCCGCGAAGATATCCAGCATGCCGGTGTAGTTGCCGCCGGTCGCGGTGAAGGTTGTGGTGTAGGTGTAATAGCCGTTGGGCGCGACGAAGCTTCCGCCTGGGGCCGAATTGGTGTTCTGCGAGACCCAGCTGGAGTTGCCTAATGGGCCGGCCCAGATTCCGCCGCCGGTACCAATGTTGAAAGTCATGCCGGAGCCTGAGCTAATGAAGCCGGACGGGTTGGTCGGGTATGGACCGTTAGGTTGAGCAATGGAGCCGGCAAAACTGAGAGCCGAATTGTCATTTCCCATGGTTGGGTCGCCGGTCCCGAAACTGCCAAGCTGAATAGAATCGGCAGACGCGAAGGTGACCGAGGCCACCAGGACGGCTGCCAATAGATTTACTTTCCAAAACGATCTCATCAAATTCCTCCTGAGTTTTCCGCTTTTAGCGGGGTCCTCAATTACGTTCTCGTGTCAAATTGCGATCGTGCAAAATTCACGTGTAGCCGAAAACCGAATTACCAGACCGTTTAGTCGGGAGCTCCCTCAACCCAATGTGAAGGGCACGTACGGGGGAGCGGTCTTTGGCGTAAAACACCATGCCATCGACCTGGCAGTACTCTGGCGTCACTCAGGGATAGTGCACTTATATGGCCATCTACTGCGGTTTTGGAGAGGTTATATGTCGTTGTTTTTGAGTAACTTAGAGGATGAAAACAATTGATCCGGCATTCATAAAGGGGGTAATCGCAAACCTTTGCAGGGGCAAGTGGAAATCACTGTCCAAGTCGCTGTATTAAAGCGGCTTAGGGCAATCCGGCGACCGTTCAGTGGCATCAAAAACGATGTTCAGGAGGCGGCTTTTGAAGCTCAAGGAGCGCTGTTTGGGCATAGGTTTGCTTCGGCGGATTTGAGAGCGTCCCAGGTCCTTCGACGCCTCTCGCGGTGAAACTGCGAGAGGCTTCGCTCAGGATGACAGTCTTTGGGGATCAATCCTTCTATGCCACACTCCCTAGATGGCGGAGCCCAGCGCGAGGTCAATGAGGGTGTTCTCTTCGATCTGGTGGGCTTTGCCGGAGCCTGTTGCGGGGGACGCGTTGGCACGGCGCTTGACGCTGAGGACTGAGCGGTCGCGGGCGAGACGGCGGAGTTGGGGCATGACGTAGGAGAACGCTCCCATGTTGGCGGGCTCCTCCTGAACCCAGATGATCTCTTGCGCGCCGGGGTGCTGGTCAAGGGCGGCCTGGAGCTCGGCTTCGGGCCAGGGGTAGAGCTGCTCGACGAAGATGATGCCCACGGTCATGTCGTTACGTTTGGCGCGCTCGACGCGGAGGTTGTGGCCGATCTTTCCAGTGCAGACGAGAAGGCGGCGCGGGTCTTTGACGTCGTTGTCGGGGAGGACGTTTTCGAAGGCGGGCTTGCCGAACTCGGCTACTGGCGATGAGGCGTCGGGATGGCGGAGCATGCTCTTGGGGGTGAAGACGACGAGCGGTTTGCGCCAGGAGCGGAGGGCCTGGCGGCGCAGGAGATGGAAGTACTGCGATGCGTTCGAGGGTTGGGCGATGACCATGTTGTCGCTGGCTGCGAGTTGGAGAAATCGCTCCATGCGGGCGGATGAGTGCTCGGGACCCTGGCCGTCGTAGCCGTGCGGGAGGAGCATGACGACGCCGGAGAGGAGACCCCACTTGGCTTCGCCGGCGGCGATGAACTGATCGATGATCGTTTGAGCTCCGTTGACGAAGTCGCCGAACTGAGCTTCCCAGAGAACGAGGGCTTCGGGATAGTCGCGGGCATAGCCGTACTCGAAGCCTAGCGCGGCGGCCTCGGAGAGCAGCGAGTTGTGCACTTCGAAGCGGGCCTGCTGGCCGGTCATGTGATCGAGGGGCGTGTAGCGGACTTCAGTCTCCATGTCCACGAGGACGGAGTGGCGTTGATTGAAGGTGCCGCGCTGTGTGTCCTGACCGGCTAGGCGGACCGGGGTTCCCTGAGTGAGGAGCGAGGCGTAGGCGAGGAGCTCGGCCGCGCCGTAGTCGAAGAGGCGCTTGCCTTCGGCCATCTCGACGCGCTGCTCGTAGAGCTTCTGAATCTTGGGGTGAATGTGGAAGCCGGCCGGGTAGGCGTTGGAGAGGCGTGCGAGCTCGAGGACTCGCTCCGCAGAGATGCCGGTGGTGAGTTTGGCGTCGGCTTCGGTGAGCTTGCCGCCGTGGTAGGGCTTCCAGTATTCGGGGAGTTTGGAGAGCTTGGGCTTGCGCTTCGCCTGGACGGCTGCGGTCTGGTCGGCGAGAAAGTTCTCCTGGATGGCTTTGGCTTCAGGAGCGGGATCGACGCCGATGGATTTGGCGTAGAGCTGATAAAGGAACGGGCGCTCCTTGATGGCGGCGTAGCGGCGCGGCTGGGTGACAGTGGGGTCGTCGGCCTCGTTGTGGCCGTAGCGGCGGTATCCGATGAGGTCGACGACGACGTCGGAGTGGAAGCGCTGACGGTATTCGGCGGCGATGGCCGCGATGCGCATGGCGGTGTCGGGGTCGTCGGCGTTGACGTGGAAGATCGGGATGGGCAGGCGCTTGGCGAGGTCGGTGGCAAAGCGAGTGGAGTTGGACTCTTCTGGGTTCGCGGTGAAGCCGAGGAGGTTGTTGGTGATGATGTGCAGCGTGCCTCCGATGCTGTAGCCGTTGAGCGAGGCCATGTTGAGCGATTCGGCGGTGATGCCCTGGCCAGCGAAGGCTGCGTCGCCGTGCAGGATGATAGGAAGGACGTGTTGCTTGCCTTCCTCGCCGATGCGGATCTGCCAGGCGCGGGCACGGCCCATGGCGACTGGGTTGACGGCTTCGAGATGGCTTGGGTTGGAGGCGAGGTGGAGCGCGATGGTTTGGCCGGTGGGCGAGGTGTAGTCGCCGGTGGCTCCCATGTGGTACTTGACGTCGCCGCCGCCGAGGACGGTGCGCGGGTCGACGTCTTCGAAGCGGGCGAAGATCTCGGAGGGCGAGCGGCCAATGGTGTTGGTCATGACGTTGAGGCGTCCGCGATGCGCCATGGCGATGATGGAACGAGTGACACCGGCGGCGGAGGCCGTGGCGAAGAGCTGATCGAGGAACGGGATGAGGACTGTTAGGCCTTCGAGGGAGAAGCGCTTGGTGCCGAGATAGCGTTGCTGGATGACCTGCTCGAAGAGATCGGCGCGGAGGAGTTGGGCGAGGACTCGCTTTTGATCTGGCTTGGGCGCTGGGCGCTCGATTTGATCCTGGAGCCACTGGCGCTGCTCGAGCGAGGGGATGTGCATGAACTCGATGGCGAAGTTGCCGCAGTAGAAGCTGCGGGCTTCGGCGGCTATGTCGCCTTCGGGGGTAGTGCTGATGGGGAATGGCTCGGGAGGGAGGAACTGGCCTAGCGGATCGAGAGTCGCCTGGAGGTATCCCCAGCGGCGAAATGTGTCAAAGATTTGTTCGCGATCCTGCACTCCCGCGGCTGGTGCGGTGAGTGTCTCTGCCTTGCTGGCCATTTGTTCCTCGCTTCAGGTAGTGAGTGCGCGAAAAAAGGGTTTTCGCGACTACTTCTATGCTAGACCTTTTTCTCGGAAGGCGCATGTTTCGGTGGACCGGCATCACCTGCCGTAGAGCGAGTAAATCATCCAGACGATCGCGGCGAAAAAGATCGCGCCAAGAAAACGAACCTGTCTATAACCCCGCCTATCTCCGTATCTTCTTTCCGTCATCTTTCCCCGAGGTGCGAACCATGACGGCAGACGAAACCATAGCTTTGGAGATATCAACATCACTGTCGCATTGAAGAAGATGTATGCGCAAACCAGAAATGCAACGGCGAGGAGGAAGAAGTGACGCATGCCAGTCATGCTCTCACGTCCCCTACAGTCCGACAAGATGATGAGGTGGGTGGGGTTGAAACGAAATCTTATGCCTGGGGCTAACAACTCAAGAAAGCAACAGGAATCTTGCCACAAAAATTCCGGCTGTCGATACAGGGGTTAGAGCGTTGCGCCCTGGAGCCAGGGCTGGAATTCCTCTTCGCCGAAGCCGTGGACTTCGCTGCGGGTCAGTTTGCCGGAAGCCATGGCGAGGAGCGCGTCGAAGATTCTTTTGCCAGCCTGCTCTACGTTCTCTTCGCCGTCGATGATGGTGCCGCAGTTGATGTCCATGTCGTCGGACATTCGGTTGTAGATGGCGGTGTTGGACGCAATTTTTAAGGATGGGGTGGGTTTGCAGCCGAAGACGGAACCGCGGCCGGTGGTGAAGCAGATGACATTGGCTCCGCTGGCGACCTGGCCGGTGGCGGAGACGGGATCGAAGCCGGGTGAGTCCATGAAGACGAGGCCGGGGGTGTGGATGGGTTCGGCGTAGAGGAAGACGCCGTTCAGGTTGGTGGTGCCAGCTTTTGAGACGGCGCCGAGCGACTTCTCGAGGATGGTGGTCAGGCCGCCGGTCTTGTTGCCGGGCTGGGGGTTGTTGTCGATGGAGCCGCGGTGGCGTGCGGTGTACTCCTCCCACCAGTGGATGCGGTCGATGAGGCGCTGGGCGACCTCCGGGGTAGAGGAGCGGCGGGTGAGCAGGTGTTCGGCGCCGTAGATCTCGGGGGTTTCGGAGAGGATGGCAGTGCCGCCATTGCGGACGAGGATGTCGACGGCTGCGCCGAGAGCGGGGTTGGCGCTGATGCCGGAGTAGGCGTCGGAGCCTCCGCATTGCAGGCCGAGAACCAGTTTGGATGCGGGGACTTCAGTGCGTTTGGCTTGATTCGCCTGCTCGAGCATCTCATAGACGGTGGCTATGCCTTTCTTGATTGAGATGGCAGTGCCGCCGTCTTCCTGGATGGTGCTGGTGCGGAGGGTGCCGGGGTCTCCGGTGAGGGTGATGAGGGGCTCGATCTGGTTGGTCTCGCAGCCTAGGCCGAGGAGAAGGACGCCGGCGAAGTTGGGATGGGTGGCGTAGCCGACGAAGACGCGACGGAGAAGGTCGGCGGGTTCCCCGTGCTCGGCCATGCCACAGCCGGTGCCATGAGTGATGGCGACGACGCCGTCGACGTGGGGATAGGCGCCGAGGATCTCTGGGGTGAAGTGCGCGGCGATGCGACGGGCTACGGTGGCGGAACAATTGACGGTGGTGATGATGCCGACGTAGTTGCGTGTGGCGACGCGGCCGTCGGAGCGGATGATGCCCTGGAAGGTCGCGGGTTTGTCGAGGAGTTGGGTGGGGTGCGATTCGGAGCCGATGGAGTAGTCGCGCTCGAAGTCTCCGGTGACGAGGTTGTGGCTGTGGACGAGCTCGCCGGGGGCGATGGGCTGGGTGGCAAAGCCGATGATCTGGTTGAACTTGCGAATGGGTTCGCCGGGGGCGATGGCGCGGGTGGCGAGTTTGTGGCCGGCGGAGATGTCGGAGAGCGCAGTGAGGCGTGTGCCGTTGAGGGACTGGCCTGCCGCTACCGGCTTGAGCGCGACGACGACGTCGTCCGCGGTTCCGAGTTTGAGGGTGTGGTAGCTCAAACTATCCTGTACTCTCCGTGACATGGCAGCGCGAGATACCAGCGCGGAATAGTGGTACGACCACACTCTACTCCAAGTTCACAAGAAAAGGATAGTGTTACTTCCCCGTACCGTGTTTTCCGTGCAAAGTCTTCTATCTTTTGAAGATAGCTTTGGACCGGAGGAGTAAAGTCTTCATCATGAAGATTCTGGACGTTTAAAGTCCTGTATACAAGTGGTTTACGGCTACCGGGTGGTTCGGCCCCAGGAATTGATGGGCTTCCGTCGACTTGATTTGTCAAGTCAGGTGTTGGACATGGGAAGGAGGAATTTTGTGGGAAAAATATCAGATCTGCTCTCCGCGTTTGCGCGTGAACGTTAGGGGATTGCGACGCTGCGGCGAGGCTTGCGAATCACTATAGTGAGAGGGTATGGCAGCTGTGGTTCGTAGAGTATTGGTGTTGATGGCCGGGCTGGGTTGTGCGGGTCTGTGGGGAGCCGGGCTAACCCGGATTGGGTTGGCGCAGAGTGCGGCGGCTCCGACGCAGGTGGTGGGGCAGGAACCGATGGGGGCGAAGACGCCCGACGTCAAGATAGAACAGGCGAGGCCGGAAAGTGCTGAGAGGCCACTGCCGGATATTCCTTCGCTGATGCGTGCGGTTGAGGCGAATGAGAAGACTGCAGAGGCGGTGGAGAAGGATTATCTGTACCACGCTTTTGCTACAGAGCAGGCATCGGACGGTCGTGGCGGGGTGAAGAAGACGGAGACGCGTGAGTATGACGTGTTCTGGCTTGAGGGCGTGGAGGTGAGCCGCCTGACGAAGAAAAATGGCAATGAGCTGAGCGCGGACGAGCAGAAGAAGGAGAGCGATCGCATCGATAAGGAGGTAGCGAAGGAGAAAGAGAAGCGTGCGAAGGCGGATGAGAAGGGCAAGGAGACGGATCCACGCGGACATGATGTGGTGACGGTGTCGCGGTTGCTTGAGTTGGGGAGTTTTACGAATGCGCGGCGGGAACGGTTGAATGGAAGAGATGTAATTGCAGTGGATTTTTCAGGCGACCCGAAGGCGAAGACGAAGAACCGATCGGAGGATGTGATCCGCGATATGGTGGGGACGGCGTGGATGGACGAGCAGGATAAGGTGCTGGTGAAGGCGCAGGGGCACTTTGTGAACGACTTCAAAATCGGCGGGGGCCTGGTCGCGAATATTCGCAAAGGAACAAGTTTTCAGATGGAGCAGCGCAAGATCAACGACGAGGTGTGGCTGCCTGCGACGATTGAGGCGCAGGGCGGGTTTCGTGCACTTTTGTTCGTGAGCTTCAATGGAAGTTTCAAGGTTGTTAATTCCGACTACCGGAAGTTCAAGGCGACGTCGACGATTCTGCCGGGTGTGAGTACGGTGCAGCCTCAACCTGATCCGAAGTAGTTAATTTTTTTAATTTAATTCGCCCGGGGCTGGTCGGCGATTTTCTTGCATGGGTAGTTGCCGCCCCAGAGGAGAGAGTCTATCTTACCGGCGTCGTCGCGGTGGAAGGCCATGGTGATGTACATCTGCGGGAAGAAGAATGTGCCTGGCGCGGTGGCTTCGAGGGGGAGATAGTCGCCGCCGGGGCCGCGAAGAAAGAGATGATCGCCGGTTAGCTTGATGTCCATGATGGAGCCGGGAGCGATCTGGTAGCGGCCCTCGTATTGAATGAGGGATTCGGCCTTGTCCTGCGCGATTGTGCGGAGTGGAGGGGGTGCGGGGTTGCCGCCGAAGGCGATCTGTTCGAGGCCGTTGGCGATGGCGCCGTCGGCGGCTACTTCGACGTTGCTGAGGACGATGACGACGACGTCCTGATCCAGGAAGGCGGCGATGCGGGCGACGTAGCCAGGATCGCGTCCGCTCTGTTCGATGAATTTTCTGCCATCGAGTTGTCGCACTCCCCATCCGTAGGGATATGGCAACGCCTGAATGTCGAAGAGGCGTTTGCCTTTGATGCCCTGGTAGAAGAGATAGAGATCGTCGAGAGTGGAGTAGAGGGAGCCGGAGCCGGTGATGATGGTCTTGTCGTAAAAGGGAGCGATTCTTAGACCTGGTCCGGGCTGATCTGCGTTGCGATTTCCAGTGGGGCTGACTGCCGATGCTATCCATGGCTGATAGCCGGTGGCGCGGCCGGGGATGAGTGCGGTGTCGGAGAAGGTGCCTGAGTTTTTCATGCCTAGGGGCGTGAAGATCTCGTCGGCGATGAAGCGGCCGTAGGGTTTGGCTGAGACTTTTTCGATGATGTAGGCGAGGAGGGTATAGCCGGTGTCGCTGTAGCTGCTCTTTGTGCCCGGCTCGAAGTCTAGGGGTTTGGTGCGGATGATGGCGATGAGTTCGTCGAAGTCGACTGGCTTGAACTTGATCGCGTCGTACTCGGGGATGGCGTAGTAGCTGGGGATTCCGGAGGAGTGTTCGAGGAGTTCGAGGATCGTGATCTTGTCGCCGCTGGGAAAGTTGGGAATGTATTGGCTTAGTTTGTCGGTGAGGTGCAGCTTGCCTTGTTTCTCGAGAAGGATGATCGCTGCGGCGGTGAACGACTTGGTGACGGAGGCGATGTGGAAGCGCGTGGTGGGCGCGTTGGGGACGTTGAGCTCGTAGTTCGCGTCGCCGTAGCATTGGCGGGTGAGGATGGTTCCGGTTTTGGCGATGAGGACGCAGCCGCTGAAGTCCTGCATCTGCAGGTAGGGTTGAAGGTAGCGGTCGACTTTTGGAGTGAGGAATTGCTGAGCGCTAAGCGGGGAGCTAAGAATGAGCGCGAGGCTCACCACGGAAAGTAGACGTCGCACATCTCCTCCACGGGAGCACATGGGCTGCGCAATTGCAGACTCCGGATGGGAGTTAGACAGGTGCTGGAGAAGGCGGTTAGGGTGGGCAACAAATTTAAAACGCGCCAAAGTTAAGCGCGCAAAGGGATAGCCTGAGCCATCCCTTCCGCAAAGCTTGTTGTCGCTGTCCTCGAAGTGCTAGAGATTAGAGAGGCTGGACGTCAGACGCCTGCCAACCCTTAGGTCCCTTAACCACGTTGAACTGAACAGCCTGGCCCTCTTGAAGGCTCTTGAAACCGTTCGAATTGATCGCCGAGTAGTGCACAAACACGTCCTCGCCGTTCTGACGGCTGATAAAGCCAAACCCCTTGGCATCGTTAAACCACTTAACTGTTCCCTGTTCCATGTCCGTTATTTCCTTATTCCTACTAAATTGCCGCTAGATCCAAATCGGGGTTCGTACAGTACGAGCTTTGCAGAAATCCAATCTGTTTCAAACGATGAGAGAAGGTTAGCACATATGGCAAGTTTTTTTTGTGAAATCAGCTAAATAGTAAGGAATGCACAATATATGGTGCAAAAAATGTGGTAAAAGCGGCGCAAAAGAGGAATTTTCGGATTTAGCGATTCGACAAACATAGGCCGAGGATGTTAGATATCACGAGGATTCACTTGGCAGGTGGGTGCGTACGATCTGCTCGGCGCGGGCGATGACCTCGTCGAGGGACATGGACGTTGAGTCCAGGATGACGGCATCGGGTGCGGGCTGAAGGGGTGACTCGGCGCGATGACGATCTCGATAGTCGCGTTCTCTCAGGTCGCGAATGATGGCCTCTTCGGCGGCGCGCTGTTGTTCGGGCGTCAGTGGATCGGGCGATTGGCGATCGGCGTTTTTTCCCTCAGCGGAGTTGGCGGTTGGGATGGCCTGACGGTAGCGGCGATTGCCGCGGACCTCGGGGGCCGCGTCGAGAAAGATTTTGACTTCGGCGTCGGGGAAGACGGCGGTACCGATATCCCGACCTTCCATGACGACTCCTCCGGCCTGGCCGAGGGCGCGCTGTTGCTGGACCATCCAGGCGCGGAGACGGGGATGGACAGAGACCTGGGAGGCTGCGGAGGTGACGTCGGGTTCGCGGATGCGGCGCGAGACGTCGACGGAGTCGAGCAGGACACGATTGCCTTCGATCTGCGGCTCGAGGGTGATGCGGGTTTGCGCGGCGAGGTCCATGAGCGGGGTCTCGTCGTCGAAGGCGTAGTCGTTCTCGATGGCTTTGAGGGCGAGCGCGCGGTACATGGCACCGGTTTCGAGATTGAGGAAGCCGAAGCGGCGGGCGAGATGGGCGGCGAGTGTGCTTTTTCCGGCGCCTGCGGGGCCGTCGATGGCGATGACGGGACGCTGGCGCTTTTTGGGCTCAGGCTGCGTTGGAGCTTCGGGGTTTTCGTGCGGTTCGGACATCTAGCCTATTTATCTTCCTCAGGTTTGAACTTGCGGGCGGGAGCTCGTTTGCCAAAGGGCTTTTTGTTGCCCTTGAATTTATCGAAGGTGCCGGCGGGCTTGCCGGTGGCCGTTGCGGATTTGCTATAGGGTTTTTTGCCAGCGAAGCTACCTGGTTTTTTGGCGAAGCCGCCGGTGGGTTTTCCTGAGAAGGGTTTGCCGGATTTGTTGAAGGGCTTTTTTGCGCCAAAGGTGGTGCGTGGTTTGCGAATGTAGTCTCCGGAGGCTTCGGATCGGGCGGGACGGTCGCTGCGTGCTGGACGTTCACTGCGTTCAAAGCGTGCTGGACGCTCGGAGCCTGCGCTGCGTTCGAAGCGTTCGGGTCTCGTGCTGCGTTCGGGACGATCGGACGAGAAGGAGCGCGGTTTGCGTGGGGCGTCGAACTTGCGGAAGGGTGGACCATCGGAGCGGCCAGTAGTGCGTTTGGGGCGATCGCCGAAGTTGGTGCGAGTGCTGCGGTCGTTGTATTCTCCGCGTCCACCGCGTTCTCCGCGGAATGGACGGGGTTCCCGGGCTTCCCGGTTTTGGGTGAAGCTGGGTTTGCCTTCGAAGGTGCGCTTGTCGCCTTGTGGACGTGGGGTGAAGGAGCCTGGCTTGCGTGGGCCACCGAATGCGGGTTTGCGGGGCTTGTCCGCGAAATCGCGTCGTGGAGGACGGGATTCGCTGTCGCGGCGCGGTGGACGACTGTCGCTGTCGCGACGGAATGCGGGTTTGCCGGGGAAGCCTTCACGCTTGCGATCGAAGGTGCCGGGCTTTGAGAAGGGTTTAGAGAATGGCTTGCGCGGGCGCTCGCTGCTCGAGCCGGCGTCGGCGTGTGGACGCGGAGTGTATTCGCGGCGCGGAGGGCGGGATTCGCCGAAGTCGCTGGTGCGGCGTGCGGTGGGGCGGCTGCCGGCGAAGCGGGCCTTGTCCCCAAAGGATGGCCGCTTCCCTTCCCGGCTGGAGTCTGGCTTGCGGGCTGCGCGCTCTTCTTCCCAGGGTTTGGTGAAGGTGGGACGAGCGGATTCGGCTGGGCGCGTGTCGCGGGTGAAGGGGCGGCGTTCGCGCGGGGTGGGACGGTTTTCGATATTGTGACCGGCTTTGGTTACAAATCCTGTTCCTACCTTGCGCGGCCTCGGGATGAACTTCGTGATGCGCGTGGAGGCTTCGGTGGTTTCGGGTGCGCTGCCTTCGGTGGTGACTACGAGGAAGTCGATGTCATCAACCGGAGGTGCGATGTGCGCGAAGGCGGGGAGTTCGCCGGCGACGTGAAGCACGGTGCGGCCTTCGACGGGGACGGTCTCGAGTTGGCGTGCTGAGAGGAGTGCGTGGATGACGTCGCGGATGCGTGAGCGCGCGGCGAGGGGCGAGAGGAAGGTCTCGATGTCTTCTTCGGAGGCTACGATGGCCTGGCCGAGGTAGAGCGAGATGAGAGCCGAGAGCGCAGAAGGCTGGCCGGCGTTGGCCCCGGCCTTGATCTGCTTGGTGAAGCGGGTGGAGGTGAGCTCCCAAAGGGTTGGCGCACCGTCGGCCTGGGGGACGGGGATGACGCGGAGGTGTTGCCAGAGCTCGGTGAGGGCGCGGAGGACGGCGGTCTCGGTAACCTCTTTGCCGAGTTCGGTGGCGAGGTCGTAGGCGGAGAGGCCCGTCGGCTGATCTTTTGTGCGCTCGGTGAGTAGAGTGTAGGCGTTGAGGGCGAGCGGAGAGACTTTGGTTGCGCCGGTGGTGGTGGGTGGCTGCTTCCAGGCCTTGTCGCCGCGGAGGGTGAAGATGTAGGGGAAGGCGAGGGGGGAGACGAGAAAGTCGGGGGTCTCGGTGCCGATGCCGGTGGGGTTGCCGAGGAGGTTGAGGGGAATAGCTCCGCCTTCGAGGATGAGGCGGGAGAGCAGGCTGCGGGATTGGTCGATTTCGGCGAGAGCGGGAGTGGGGTTGTGGGTGCCGAGGGTCGCTTCGACGAAGGATGGTGCGGGGGCGGAGAGCTGGGCGGCGCGGGGAGTGAAGAGGACGAGGCCGGAGGTGTTGAGCCAGTCGCGGAGCATGTTGATGGTCAGGATGGGGTCGGCGTTGTGGCGCCAATGGGCGAGGCGTGCGGCGGCGAGTTGCTCGGCCGTGGGAGTGCTTAGGGTACTCAAGGTGTTGCCTTCCTGCTGGGGCGAGGGTACCGCACGACAGCAAATCCTCAGCCTGGGCTGAAGGATGACGATCTTTGGTTCTATTGGGGGCTACGGGGCGACTATGTTTTGATTCAACGGCCGTTGCACGTCTTAGGTAAGGATATCGTAAAGTGGATGACGCCGTTCGGAAGAATGGCTGATCGGTGACCTCTTCTTCTTAGGGAACTGTTACGGGAAGAGACTGTCGGGAATCCTCCGGGGCAAATCACTGAAGATAAAAGGTCTGGCGATCGATGTCGGTCTTGTACGAGGAGGCGTCGGAGCTGCAGAAGAGAGGAGAGATGCCATGAAATATATTTTGCTGTTGCCGATTGCGATGGTTGCGATTGCTCTTCATGGACAGACAGGCGCTGGGAACCCAATGCGCGGGGCGAGGGTGAATGCGGAGTTGACTAAACGAATCGATACGAAGAAGGCCAAGGTTGGCGATACGGTCGAGGCCAAGACGACAACTGCGGCCAATCTGCCGGACGGGACCGAGCTTCCGAAGGGAACAAAACTGACGGGGAAGGTGACGGATGTGAGAGCGAGGTCAAACTCCGACAAGACGTCGCACATTACCTTCAATCTGGATGAGGCGCTGACGAAGGATGGGCGCGAAGTGCCGCTAAGAGTGATGGTGATGTCGGTTACGGCTCCTTATGATGCGCCGCCGGATACCTCCAGTATGACGGGCAGCGCTCGTGGACCTGCTACTCAGAGTAGTACGGCTGGCGCGGCTCCAACTCCCACGACTACTCCGGGACAATACGTGCAGCAGAGTGCTATGAGCAGCGGCATGGAGGCTGTGCCAGGTGAGGCGCCGGGCATGGTGGCTCATGGGCCGAATCAGCGTGTCATGGTCGGGAATTTGCCCGGAGTCCTGCTTACCAGCGCAGATGGAACAAGTAGCTCTGCGGCGCTGGATGCAACCGACAAAAATATCATGTTGGATTCGGAGACGAAGTTGACGCTGTTCGTCGCTGTGAAGAAATAGCGCGTAGAAAGACCGATTCAGATTCGCTGAAATGCTCGTGCTATGTCTTTGTGGGAGTAGCGGAGGGCGATGGGGCGGCCGTGGGGACAAGCAGTGGGATGTTCGGTTCTGGCGAGTTCGGTGAGGAGCCAGTCAATTTTCTCGGGATCGAGGGGTTGGTTGATTTTGATGGCGGCGTGACAGGCCATGCTGGCGGCGATGCGGCGGCGGCGAGCCTCGGCGTTTTCGGATTGCTGGTTTCGATCGGGAACGGACAGGACCTCTTCGAGCATCTGTTCGAGTTCGACACCTTCGAGGCCGACGGGAGCGGCTTTGAGGGCGAGAGTGCGCGGGCCGAAGGGCTCGGCTTCGAAGCCGTTGCGGTCGAGTTCGCCGGCGATCTCGGCGAAGGTGACCATTTGGGCGGGAAGGAGGTCGATGAGGAGCGGCATGAGGAGGCGCTGGCGCTGGATCTGTTCGGTGTCGCGCTCGCGGAGGATCTTTTCGAAGAGGATGCGCTCGTGGGCGACGTGCTGATCGATGATCCAGAGGCCCTCTTCGTTGGTGGCGAGGATGAAGGAGTCGTGGAGCTGACCAAGGGGCTTTAGGGTGGTGAGGGCATGGAGGGTGTCGGTTTGCTGGGGGGCAGCTTCGTAGTTTGTGGCGCTCGCTTGCGCTTGATTGGATTCGTAGCCGACGGGGATGGAGTGTCCGGCGAAGGCGAACCGTCCGGGGGATGGCGGAACGATGGGTGCAGCGAGACTGAAGTTGGGGGATTTGATGGTTGGCGCGGGAAAGGTTTCGGTGTCGGCGGCGGTTGGGTAAGGATCGGATTGCGGGAGGTGGTTGGGCTCGAAGACTGGTTGCGGAATGGCGTCGTCACCGCCGGGGAGTGGACTTACATCGAGGAGCAACGAGCTGGCTGCGCCTTGTGGGCCGGTGGTCAATGCGGTAGCAAAGCTGGCGGCGGGACGGGCCTGCATGAGAGCGGTGCGAACGGTGTCGCGGACGAAATCGTGGACGAAGCTGGACTGGCGGAAGCGGACTTCGGTTTTGGCGGGGTGAACGTTGACATCGACTTCCTGGGGCGGCATCTCGAGGAAGAGCAGGACGACGGGGAAGGACGTGGGAGGGAGGATATTGCGATAGGCTTCGCTGAGCGCGTGGAGGATGAGCTTGTCGCGGATGAGGCGCTGGTTGACGAAGATGTAGATGGAGTTGCGATTGAGTTTTTGCAGCTCGGGTTTGGAGACGAAGCCAGTGATGCGTAGGTAGCCGGGTTCGGGCGGGGTGTAGTCTTCTTCGCGCTTCCAGGGCGGCGGTTCGGGGACGCCGGTGCGGGTGAAATCCATCTCCGCGGCGACGGGGAGCATGTAGTTGCTGGTGTCTTTGCCGAAGATCTGGAAGAGACGTTCGCCTGCGTTCGCTACGGAGGGTGCGATGAGGAGAGCCTGGGTGGCGGAGTGCAGTTCGAAGTGTTTGGTTGGGTGAACCAATGCGTAGTGCGTGACTAACGCGGCGATGTGGGAGAGTTCGGTCTGCTCTGATTTCAGGAATTTGCGGCGGGCCGGGGTGTTGAAGAAGAGATCGCGGAGGGTGATGGTGGTGCCAATGGGGAGACCGGCGTCTTCGACGCGGAGGATGTTGCCGCCGGCGATCTCGACGAGGGTGCCGGAGGGTTCTTCGCCTACGCGGGTTTCGAGTGTCAGGCGGGAGACGCTGGCGATTGAGGGCAAGGCTTCGCCGCGGAAGCCGAGGGTGGCGATGGAGAGGAGATCGTCGGAGGTGCGGAGCTTGGAGGTGGCATGGCGCTCGAAGGCGAGGAGGGAGTCGTCGCGTACCATGCCGTGGCCGTTGTCGGCGATGCGGATAAGCTTGCGGCCGCCGGCTTCGACTTCGATGCGGATGCGTGTGGCTCCGGCGTCGAGTGAGTTTTCGAGGAGCTCTTTGACGACGGAGGCTGGGCGTTCGACGACTTCGCCGGCGGCGATCTGGTTCGCCACAACGTCGGAGAGGATACGGATGCGGCCCATAGTTTGATTGTATGGCGGGAAGAGATGCGGAAAACGGGGACGGAATTGGAGGCATCTTAGGGCAAGAAGGAGAACCTGGATGATTCGGAAACTGAAGACGGGAGAGTTTCGTATTTATTCGCGCCACGCCGATCCGAAGACGGGAAAGCGGAAGAATCTGGGCACATTTACGACGCGCGAAAAGGCCGAGCAGCATGAACGGGCAATTCAATACTTCAAGCGTCACTGAAGAGAAGAGCTGCTCCTTAGGTTCGTCTGGCGAGCGGCTCGGTTGAAAAGCTTTGGTGGGGGATTATCTTTTTTTCTTCTTTGTGGGCTCGGTAGGTGAGTCGGAGTCGCGGTCGCCTACCATGTGGAGCCGCATGAAGTTGGTGGCGCCGGATTTGGTGCGGGTTCCGGCGACGATTCCGACGATCTGGCGCTGGCTGACATGGCCCTGCGTTTCGAGGATGTCTTCGGCCATCTCGACGAGTTTGTCGGTGTCGTGGAAGCGGTCGCAGAGGATGGGATATGTTCCCCAGAGGAGCATGCAACGGCTGATGACCTTCTCGAAAGGCGAAAGTGCGAAGATCGGTGGGTCGGGGTGGTATTTGGAGAGCAGGCGGACCGTGGCGCCTGACTCAGTGAAGATAGCGATGGCGGCGACATCAAGGTCGTCGGCGGCGTGGGACATGCACTCGCAGATGGTTTCGGCGATGGAAAGGCGGACGCTGGGGTGATGGCCGAGGGCTGGCGGCGGATCGATGCGGATCTGGTGCTCGGTCTCGGTGACGATCTTGGCCATCATAGCGACGGTCTCGACGGGGTATTTGCCGGCGGCGGTCTCGCCGGAGAGCATGACGGCGTCGGTGCCGTCATAGATGGCGTTGGCGACGTCGGAGGCCTCGGCGCGGGTGGGGCGCGGGTTGTCGATCATCGACTCGAGCATCTGGGTGGCCGTGATGACGGGTTTACGATACTCGGCTGCGCGGCGAATGATGTGTTTTTGCAGGGCAGGGACTTTTTCGGGGGGGACTTCGACGCCCAGATCGCCGCGGGCGACCATGATGGCGTCCGTTACTTCGAGGATAGAGTCGAGGTGCTCGATGGCTTGCGGTTTTTCGAGCTTGGCGACGACCCATGCGTCGGAGTTGAGGGCGGCGAGGCGGCTTTTGACATGACGGATATCGGCGGCGGTACGGACGAAGGAGACGGCGACGACGTCAACGCCCTGGCTGACGGCGAAGCGGAGGTCTTCCTCATCTTTCTCGGTGAGTGAGGGAACTTTGACGGGGATGCCGGGGAGGTTGATGCCTTTGTTTTCGCCCAACATGCCTCCGTTGATGATCTCGCAGGTGACGTCGGCGCCTTTGACGGATTCGACGCGCAGCTCGATGAGGCCATCGGAGAGGAGGATGCGGGAGCCGGACTCGAGGTTCTCAGCGAGGGTTTTAAAGGTAGTGCTGACAAGGGAGGCGTTGCCTTGTATCTCGCGCGGAGTGATGGTGAGACGCTTGCCGGCGACGAGTTGGACGGACTTGTTGTCCTTGAGCTTGCCGGTGCGGATCTTGGGGCCCTGGAGGTCGGCGAGGATGCAGATTGGCTTGTGCTCCTCCTTCGCGACGGCGCGGACCATGCGGATGAGCTCTGCTTTCTGCTCGTGGGTGCCGTGGGAGAAGTTGAGCCGGGCGACGTCCAGGCCGGCGCGGACGAGCTTGCGGAAGACCTCCGGGGTGCTGGATGCGGGGCCGAGAGTTGCGACGATCTTGGCGCGACGGGTGCGTTCCATTGCGGCAAAGGGGACTGTGTTCGGAGTTGGATTTAACGAGGTCTTCATGAGTTGCTTTGCCGGAACCTTCTTACCATCTCAATCGGTGGATGGTATGCGTCTTGAGTTTTAACTTCCGTGGTCATTCTAAACGGGCGGGAGGGTGTTTGGGGTTGGCGGCTTGGATTGAGTTGAACGAGCGCGGGAGGCGCGGGAGTGAAATTCGACGTTGAACTCGGCCCCGTAGAGAACGCAGAGAGAGATGATGTAGAGCCAGAAAAGCAGTGCGATAGCAGCGCCGAGCGAGCCGTAGACCTGAGAGTAGTTAGCAAAGCGCGTGACATACCAGCCGAAGCCGAGCGTTGTGAGGAACCACGCGATGGTGGCGAGAATCGCGCCTGGAAGCACGCGCTTCCAGGATTGTTCCATGGGAGTTCCCATGTGATAGATAAGGCCGATGATGCCGACGCTGCCGGCGAGAGCGATGCTCCAGCGGAGGAGCAGAGCGATGAGGAAGATCGGGGTTTGGGCGGAGGGCACGATATGCGTCGCCAGCCACTGGGTAAAAAAGTGGCCGAAGACGACGAGAATGCTGGCGATGGTGAAAGGGACGAGCGAGAGCGGAACGAGCAGGAGAGCACGAAGGCGGCGCTGGAGGAAGGTCCAGCAGTTGACGGGAAGCTCGTTGGCGCGGCGGACGCCCTCCATGAGGGTGGCGATGACGCTGGACGCACCGATGATTCCGAGAACGAGGGCGACCATGAAAGCATGGGTGGAGTGAGTGCTGTGAGGCTCGTCGACGAAATAACCCTGGAGGAGTGGACTGACGTCGGCTGGAAGGACACGATCGAACAAGATGGCGAGCTGGGTGCGGATGGGGGTGTTGTCTGGAAGGAAGCTGATGACCGCGGCGGCGACGATGAGCGCGGGAAAGAGCGCCACCATCGCGGAATAGGCAGTGGACTGGGCAAGATTGAGCCAGTCATGGCCCGATGCGCGAAGAAGGGCACCGTGAAAGATTCGAAGGTTTCGCAGCAGTCTTCTCATAGGATCTGCCCGCGGATGAAACGAACGACTAAGCTTTCCACTTGTTGAGGAAATCGGTGACGGAGGCGGGGTACATGTAGCGCATGTCGCCGAATTCGGCGGATTGCTGCGAGTAGAGGAGCTTACCGTCGGAGTCGAGGACGGCGAGAGCGGGCACTCCCTTCTTGAGCGGCACGCTGTACTTTTCGGTGATGTCGAGGTTTTTGTCGAAGTGACCGATATCGACGTGGACGACCAGGAAGTTCTTGTCGAGGAGTTCGACGTTGGGACTTTGATGAAAGTAGATGTCGAGGACCTGACAGTCACCGCACCAGTCGCCACCGAAGTCAAGGATGACACGCTTGTGCTCGAGGCTGGCTTGCTGCAAGGCAGCGGTGATGTCGGCGTTGGGATCGGCAGTGGCGGAGTAGAGGTGCTTTTTGACTGCCGGGGGTGCGGTGATGGGCTCGCGCTTCGCGGCTACGGGCTTGCTCTTGCAGCCTGCAGCGAATGTGATGAGAGCAAGGGCGGAGAGAACGACGATGCGACGGTTCGACGAGAGGGTGGCGATCATGCTGTCAGGCCTTCCTGGGTAGCTTTCGATGAGATGGACTGCCGTCAGGCCTTCCAGTGATTGAGAAATGCGGTGATGGCTTCGGGAGTTGCGTGTTCGAACTCTTTTTCGCGCTCGGCGTAGAGGAGATTGCCGTGGGCGTCGAGGACGGCGAGTGCGGGGACGCCCTTGGTGATGGGGACCTTGTACTTTTTCGCGACGTCGACGTTTTTGTCCATGTGGCCGATGTTGATGTGGACGAGGATGAAGTTTTTGGCGAGGAGCTCGGCGTTAGGGCTCTGGTGATAGTAGATGTCGAGGAGCTGACAGTCGCCGCACCAGTTGCCGCCGAAGTCGAGGATGACGCGCTTGTGCTCGCGGCGAGCCTGGGTGAGGGCGGCGGCGATGTCGGCGGTGGGGTCGGCGGTCTCAGAGTAGAGATTCTTGTTGGGAAGGACCTGCCCTGCGGCGGCGTGGGGAGGAAGCGTGACCGAGAGAGTGAGGATCAGGAGGATGATCGCCAGAGATATAGTGCGGTAATTCGGGGTGGGCTTTGAGCTGGGCTTCGGATTCGGATTGGGATTCATGGGTGAACCTTGATCGATTTTCATCGGGACTCGCGCGCAGAGGGTTTCGTGCTGCCTTGACGCTACAGAAGATGATGCACGAAGAACGCGGCGCGACGCAAAACCATGTAGTTGGAGTTACTTTCCGGTGTAGTAGCCGTCGCGAGTCTGGATGAGAAGACCCTTCTGATGGAGGCTTAGATCGATCTGGTGGTAGCCTGCGGCGGCGGCCTCGGCGGTTGGGGTATAGCCGAGGCGATATTGAGCGCGGAGTTCTTCGGCGATCTGGTTGTAGATCTGGGCGACGTTCTGACTTTTCTTGACCTCGAAGAGGCGGCCTCCGGTCTCCTGAGCCATACGCTCGAGGACTTTTTTACCGTCAACGCGGGATTGGCCTCCGCCGGGATTGTTGCCGCCGCCGCTGCCGCCGCCGGGATAGCCTCCGCCGCCCGGGTAGCCACCGCCGGGATAGCGACCTCCGCCGGGGTAGCCGCCACCGGGGTAGCCCCCGCCACCGCGATTGCCGTGTTGGGGGTAGTTCTGGTGAGGCTCCTCGCCCTTGAAGTAGATAGCGTAGACGATGGTGTCGGCGCGTTGGGCGGCTTCGATGGATTTGACGAGAGTCTCTCTGCTGCCGCGGTCACCACCGTCTGAGAGGATGATGACGGCCTTGCGACCGGTCTGTTTGCTCATGAGCTCCTCGGAGGCGAGGAAGAGGGCGTCGTAAAGGACGGTGCCTCCGCCGCCGTGGGGCTTGCGGGCGCCGCTGTTGTCATCGGTGGAAGCGGTGTTGCCTGTACCGGGGGTGTCGATCTCCTTGAGGGCGGCCTGAAGCTGGGGGCGGGACGAGGTAACGTCCTGCAGGAGCTCAGTCTCGGCGGCAAACTGCATGATGAACGCCTTGTCCTTGGGGGTGGTGAGCATCTGATCAAGGAAGGTGCTGCTGGCGGTACGCTCCTCGTCGATAACGTCGCGCTGGGATAGGCTGGTATCGACGAGGAGGCCGAGGGTAAGCGGCAGGTTGGTGTCCTTATCGAAGTAACGGATGGTCTGGGGCTTGCTGTCGACCTGCAGTATGAAGTCGTCCTTGGTGAGATTCTGGATGAGAGCGCCTTTTTTGTCGCGGACGACGACGGGGAGATTGACGAGGCGAGCATCGACGGCGATGGTGGGAGCGGTGGAGGCGGGGGCGGCCGAAGCAGGAGCGGTCGAGGCGGGGGTCTGGTCTGGTGTGGCTGGTTTTTGTTGCGCGGGCAGGGCGGACGCAGAAAGAACTACGGCCATGACGAGTGGCCGAAGCGAGCGGAGAACGATCATGTGGGTTTAGACGACATTGGACGGGCGGGGTTTCAGTTGGGAATGGAATAGACGGTTCGGCAGGCTTGAGTTGAAGATGACAGATTGGGCGGAGAAGGCCGAGATGAAGGATACCGATTTTGAAGGAATTTCGTTGGCAGGTTAAGGAGAGTCTGGTGCAATATGTTGCATCGTCTAACATGTCTAACCTGGTGCGATGAATACGGACAGACCAAATGACGGGAACCCATTGGAGGGGTCGCTGGCCGCTTGCGCCGCAGTGCGTCCGGAGCCTGTTCCGTGGGTACATCTGATTGGCACGTTTTTCGTTCTGCTGCTGTTTTCGTGGCTCGGGATTGACCTCTCGCGGCAGTCGGAGGGCGTGGCGACGATCTGGTTTACAAATGGAATGTTGTTTGCGGTGGTGGCGACGCGACCCAGACGCGTGTGGTTGCCGTACTTTTTTGCGGGCTTTGCGGCGGACACGCTTGCCGATGTCCTTTACGGCGATCCTTTCAAACTCGCGGCGGGCGTATCGTTGGCCAACTCGGTTGAGGTAATTACCTCGACTCTTGTTCTGACGCGATGGTTCGGCAGCCCTTTTTCCCTGACGAAGCGACGCCAACTGCTTGGCTTTCTCGGTGTCGCTGTGGTTGGAGCGACGGCGGTGACCAGCGCCCTGGGGGCCTCGTGGACGCTGTTGTTTGTGAACGCGGGGCCATGGTGGGTGTTGTTTCGCACCTGGTACCTGGGCGACGTGCTTGGCATGGCAATCATTGCGCCTCTGGTCTTTACCCTGCAACGGCCTGGTTTTTTTGAGATGTTCGAACATGGGCGGCTTGGCAGGACACTGCTTCTGTTGACGGTGCCGGCGGTTGCAACCGCCCTTGTGTTCAGCTACGACAGGGACCCGCTGATCTTCTTCATCTTTCCTGCTCTGCTGCTGGTGGTCTTCCGGTTGGGATTTCCCGGGACTGTGCTGTCTATCTTTGTGATTGCGCTGATCTCGATATGTTTCACGATCTCCGGCCACGGACCGCTGATGCTGATCCGGGACTCTAACCTTCTGCACCGAATTGTGGTAGAGCAGATCTTTCTTGCGGTCGCAATATTTACCTTCTTTCCTGTCGCTGCGTTGTTGGAAGAGCGCAAGGAACTGGAGATATCGCTGCAGAGAAGCGAGCACAGATATCGAGAGCTGGCCAAGGCAGATGCGCTGACGGGACTGGCGAATCGGCGCGGGTTTGATGAGAGGCTGGAGGAGGAGTGGAACCGCGCTGCCGGGAGGGGCAAGCCGGTGGCTCTGTTGTTGATCGATGTTGATCTGTTCAAGTCGTATAACGATCTCTACGGCCACGTCGGCGGGGATGCCTGCCTGCGATGCATTGCGGGGGTGATCGCAGGGACGCTGCAGCGCCACTCTGACGTTGCGGCACGGTTCGGGGGCGAGGAGTTCGCTGTGATTCTGCCGGATACGACTTTGGATGCGGCGCTGATCGTTGCGGAGAACGTTCGGTTGGCGGTCGTGGGGATGAACTTGCCACACTCGGGCAATCCCGAGGGTATTCAAACGATCAGCATTGGCGTAGCTGCAGGAGTTCCGGGCCAGGACGGTTCGACGGTCTCGCTGCTAACTGCCGCGGATCATGCGATGTACCGCGCGAAGTACCTGGGCCGCAACCGGGTTGAAAGCCTGGCCGTCGCGATGCCATTGGCGGAGATGCCAGCGCTGGATTGAGGAGAGACCAAGATAAACGAGCGGGGGCAGCCGGTTGCGCGCGACCGGCTGCTTTTTTTGCTGGTTGTGCGGCTTCGGGGCGCGTATGCTGGCGGCACGATGAAACAACTCCTATTGCTGGCGGCAGGGTGCCTCTGCGCGTGTTTCAGCGTGGGGTGCGCTCCGGTGACAGCGACGGCGTCGACTGCCCGGACGGCGGCAAAGCCTGCGCCAGCGACGACAACTCCGCCCCCTGCGGGGTATGCGAAGACCATAGTGCTATGGCCGAATGGCGCCCTGGCGCTTTGGGCACGGGCGATGGCGACGTGCCAAGGATGTATGCGTATC
The DNA here is from genome assembly GCA_963798925.1 of uncultured Acidobacteriaceae bacterium. GTDB lineage: Bacteria > Acidobacteriota > Terriglobia > Terriglobales > Acidobacteriaceae > Edaphobacter. The sequence continues at coordinate 2,659,818 of CAWCVD010000008.1, read as the reverse complement.
CGGCGGCGGGTGAGGGAGTCCATTCGGCGGTGATTGTGATGCCAGGCGGAGGGTACACGCATCTGGCCATCGAAAAAGAGGGTGGAGCGGAGGCACGATGGCTGAACGAACACGGAGTGACGGCGTTTGTGCTGGAGTACCGGTTGGGGCCGCGGTATCACTTCCCTTCTCCGATGCTGGATGGTGCGCGGGCAATGCGGTATGTCCGGAGCCACGCCGCTGAGTTGGCGGTAGCCAAGGACAGGATTGGGTTGTGGGGGTTCTCAGCTGGCGGACACCTTGCCGGTTATCTCGCGGCGGTGCATGACAATGGGGCCGCAAGCGCCACGGACCCAATTGAACGAGTGAGCGACCGGCCTGATTTCGCGATTCTGTCGTATGGGCGGTTCAGCCTGGACGATTCGATTCCGCGGAAAACCAGCATGGAGGGGCTGCTGGGCGATCATCCGACGCAGGCCATGCTCGATGCCATCTCGGTGGTGAAGCTTGTGACGAAGAACACGTCGCCGTGCTTTATTTTTTCAACGACCGAAGATCAGACCGTGAACTCAATGAATGCAACGGCGTTGTATGACGCGTTGAAGCTGGCGGGAGTGCCGGCGGAGTTGCATGTCTTCGAGCGTGGAGGACACGGCGTTGGCATGGCGCAGGGAATGAAGAACCTGCCGGAGCTGGCGATCTATCCGACGTTGCTGGCGAACTGGATGGAGGTCCATGGATGGATGCTTGCGGGAGAAGCTTCCGGTGCTGTGGCGCAATGAATTGAAAAAACAGGAGAAAGCGTTGGTGACGCCGGCTTTCGCAGAGATCGAAGATGGCAAAGCGATGCAATAAATTCAATAGGGAGTACCGTACTCTGCAATTTGCGTTATGAAATAGGCGGCTGGTTCAGTTAGGCTAGCTAGCGGAGTTTGATCATGGTGTTTGCAGTCTGCGGCGGCGTCGTTCGAGGTATTGCTTGAAGGCTCCTGCGCTCGATCTTCCCAGGCCGTGGATGTGGAAGACGGCGGTTTCCGCGTTGGTGGTCTGTATTGCCCTTGGACAGTTCTGGCGGGTGGATCATGGTGGCCATCTGGGTGCGATGATAGCCGTCTTTGTGGCGCTGGCGTGTACACCGGTGGCAGCGTGGGCCTTGTGGCACAAGTATGGCCATACGGTGAAGCTGAAAGCCGCTCAAGAAGCGCATTCGCAGTTTCTGGCGGCTGCGGAGACGAGTCTCGATGCGTTTGGGCTGCTCGAAGCGGTGCGAAACGATGGCGGCGAGATTGTCGATTTTCGCATTATGTATGTGAACGCAAACGGGGAGCGACTGGTGGGGCGTTCGCGGTCCGATCTGCTTGGGCAGTTACTGTGTTCGGTGACTCCCGCGCGTCCGACTAGCCCGATGTTTGGCAGGTTCTGCAAGGTGGTGGAATCGGGGGTGCCACTGCATGAGGAGTTTCAGATCAATCTTCCGGGAATCCGGGCGTCATGGCTGCGAAGCCAGGTGGTGCGGCTGGGGGATGGATTGGCGCTCACCTTCAGCGACATCAGCGAAGCGAAGGCGACTCAGGAGCGCTATGCCCACCTGGCGGAGTTTACCGATTCCGTGTTCCAAAACGCGCCGTTCAGCATCGTCGCAACCGACACCAATGGACTGATTACTGCGATGAATCTCGAGGCGGAGCATCTGACGGGGTATAGCCGGGAGGACTTGGTCGGGAAGGCTTCGCTGACGGCATTGCACGACGAGCAGGAGCTATTGGGCAAAGCGCTTAAGGTCGACCCTTCTGCGACGCTGGAGCAGTATGGGTTTAAAGGTACTAACGGCGGGAGTGGCGGCTGGAGAGATGGAAGAGCAGGAGTGGACGCTGGTGAGGCGGGATGGCGGCCGCACTCCGATCAACCTTGCCATGCGAGCCGTGACGACGGATACGGGCGAGGTGAGCGGGTTTGTGAGCATCGCGTTCGATATTACCGAGCGCCGACAGATGCTCGATTATGTGACTCATCTGGCAACACACGATCAGTTGACGGGGCTGGCGGGACGCGCCCTTCTGCAGGATAAGACCGTGCAGGCCGTTGAACTGGCGCGCCGGTACGGGACAAAGGTTGCTGTATTTGTGATTGACCTGGATCACTTCAAACGGATCAACGATTCGCTGGGACATGCATCGGGCGACTATCTTCTGGCGGAGGCGGCGAGGAGGCTGAGCCGTTCCGTGCGCAGCACCGATATAGTGGCGCGCGTGGGTGGAGACGAGTTCGTTGTTGTCATGCCCGACATCACGAGCGTGGCGGATGTGGACCAGTGCGCGGCCAACCTGGTAGCGAGAATCGCGCCGGAGATCTCGATCGACGAACATCTTGTGCAACTGACGGCAAGTGTGGGGGTGTGTATCTATCCCGATTTTGCGCTCGATGCGAAGCATCTACTGAAACGGGCGGATTCGGCGATGTATGCCGCCAAGGAAAACGGCAGGAACCAGTATCAGATTTTCAGCGAGAGCATGTTGAAGGAGACGACGGAACGGTTGACGATGGAGCATGCCCTGCGTCATGCCTTGGCTAATGGTGAGCTGCGCATGCACTACCAGCCGCAGATATCACTGACAACGGGAGCAGTGACCGGGATGGAGGCTTTGCTGCGTTGGACCCATCCGAAGCTAGGATGTGTCTCGCCTGGGCAGTTTATTCCTCTGGCCGAAGAGACTGGGTTGATTGTGCCTATCGGGGAATGGGCCTTTATGACGGCGTGCTGCGAGGGCAAGGCATTGCAGGATGAGCTTGGGCAGGACTTGACGGTGTCAGTGAACCTTTCTCCGCGGCAGTTTCAGCAAAAGAACCTGGTGGATGTAGTCGAAGATTCGCTGTTCAAGAGCGGGCTTCCGGCAGAGCGGCTGCAGATTGAAATCACAGAGAATATGCTGATGTCCAACTCCGAGGACGTATTGCAAAAGCTCGAGAAGATGCGGGAGCTGGGAGTGCGAATCTCGATCGACGACTTTGGAACGGGGTTCTGCAGCTTCTCGTACCTGCTGCAGTACCAAGTGGACCGGCTGAAGATCGACCAGAGTTTCGTGAAGAAAGCCGGGGCCGACGCAAACGCGGCAGCAGTCGTGAGAACCATCATTGCGATGTCTCATGGACTGAATATCAAGGTGGTCGCGGAGGGCGTCGAGACCGAGGAGCAACTGCGGTTTCTGCTGCGGAGAAAGTGCGATGAGGCGCAAGGCGATTTTATCGGGCGGCCGGTGGGACGGGGGCAGTTCTGCGAAGCGGTGCGGGCGTACACCAGCCAGATCCCGCTTCGTTCGATTGAACTGATAAGCGGGTTGCTGCGGTAGATTCTTTGTTCAATTGGCGTGCTGGCTTTCCCGGCACTCTACTGCGCGACGGCTAGGCTCTACTGCGTTTGTACAGATGGTAGATACCGAGCAGGATGAGAGCGCCAACGAGCGACATTAGGAAGCCGGCGGACTGGTCGGGCTCATAGTGGCCAATCATGCGGCCCAGCCAGGTCCCCAGAAAAGAACCTGCAATGCCAATGAGCATCGTGATGAAGATGCCGCCCGGATCTTTGCCGGGGATGATGAACTTGGCGATGGCGCCGACGATGAGACCGATAAGAGCCGTCCAAAGCAGATGCATCATACGCTCTACCTCCGTATTGGATTTCCCGGGTTGCCGGGCACATCTCGTTTGTTGAGGAATAAGAATACTCCGAATGCCTTTCAATGCAATTGTTTGATTTGGGCCGTTGTTTCTTGAAGCGCCCCGATTTGCCGGGCCGCCGAACATTGGGGTCTGTGTCTTACGGCTGCTTTCCCGGCAGGATAGTGGCACGGATGAGTTTGTCGAGTTTGGGGAACTCGCGATCTAGATATGTGTTGCCGCCTTCAAACATTTCATCCTGGTGGCCAGCCCGCATGCCTCCGCCCGAGTGTTCTCCGTAGCCTGCGTAGAGCTTTTCGACGACGTCCATACCTTCGACGACTTGGCCGAAGGGAGCGAAGCTTGCCTCACCGTCGTTGCGGGCGGAGTTGTCGCCTAGATTGATGTACACCTGCGTAGAACGGGTGTTAGGACCGGTGTTGGAAAAGGCGACGAAGCCGCGGGTGTTGTGCTGTTTGAGGACATCGTCAGGGATGGTGATGTGGCGTTGTTGCTGCGCGATTGCGGGGTCGCCGTTGATGCCGAACTGTGCCCACCGGCCGGGCACGACACGAAAAAAGCGGGAGTCGTCGTAGTACTTCGAGCGAACGAGGCTATAGAAGCGGTCGGCACCGTGTGGGGCCCAATCGCGGTGGACTTCGATGATGAAATCGCCGGCCGTGGTTTGAAATTTTGCGCGGAAGACGGGTGGGGCCGTCTGGTGGCTGAAAGGCAGCGCCAGCAAGAGACAAAGCAGGTAGATCATGCGCCCAGAATACCGTCCGGTCCGCTTACGTCGTTCCGGGGGCGGATGCGGTATTCGTATTGGCGCTTTAGATTTTGGGGATTTCTTGCAAATTTTTATTGGCAAATACATTGAAACGACAGTACTTATCTGATTACAAATGAATTTATTGACAATCGTATTATTTTGGGATTATTGTGGTGATGGGCACTCCTGCCCTGGAGATCATGATTTATGCGTAAAGTAATTGTGGCCACCCTCGCCCTGACCCCGATGCTGCTTCACGCTCAGGCAAATTCGCCTGCACAAACCCAGAGCTCTGGCACTACCCTGCAATCCAAATTCATCCAACCGGCCGAGTTGAATGGTTCGGAAGCGGACCATGGCACGGTTCACGCACCGATCCGTGTTTCCACTGGAGTGACTGCTCCGAAACTGATCAGCACCGTGCAGGTTGAAGCGGACTCCGATTTGACGCCACGCGGTTTCACCTTCGACCGAAAGACTGTTGTTTCGATGGTCGTGGATGCGACTGGCAAACCAACGGAGCTGAAGATCCTCAAGCCAATCAATCCTGTGATGGATCATAACGTTCTGGCCGCCGTAAGCCAGTATCGTTTTACGCCTGGCACACTTGATGGTGAGCCGACCACAGTTCCTGTAAACCTTGAGGTTGTTCTGCGTAGCCCGGCCCGGTAGATCTGTTGTTGTAGCGCCCTCCCGACGAAGTTGGTTCGAACAGAAGGAACGAAGAAAGGCGGACTCGATTGAGTCCGCCTTTCTTTTGTTTGTGAACGGGATCGTTTTCACGTTGCGATCGTGCAGCTACTCAGGTTGGATGGAAGATCAGAAACAGTAGGAAAGCTACAACCATAATTCCTACGATCACATACACCATCCCGGGGCCGGGGAAGGCGGTCCGTTTTTCCGGTGGTGGGACAGGAGATTCCATGCTTGTTGGATGCGAAATCCGCGGTCAGGCCGCGTCTTTCTCCAGGAATTCCCGCACGGCTGCTGCAATTTCCTCAACGCGGGTAGCGAGGGCGAACTGTGGCGTTGGGGTTGTCGCGCGGATAGGCCTCTTCGCCGGGCGGGATGTCTCGGCAGGTTTCGCAGCAGATCTTTTTTTGGATACTGATTGAGTGCGTATTTTAGAGGGGTTTTTGCAAAAACGAGGTGGCAGAAGGTGGTTTTTTGATGGTGAAAATGTGGTTATTGGTGGTCAAAACGTGGTTCTCAAGTGCGCGCTCAGCGGCTGCTAAGAATCTGCCATATTTTTCAGATTTATTTTTGGATACGTTCGTTTTTGGGAATCGAGTTGACGCTCCCGTTATGATGCAGGAAAGCCCATTTTTGAAAGGAAGCCCTTTGCGCCGATCCCATTCGCTGGTTGCTGTCTGCATCTTTGTTGCTGCTCTTCCGATTGTTGCTCAGACGCCTCGAACGAAACCGGTGACCGATGCCGAAGTCGCTGCGATTACGCGGGACGCGATTTTGATCGATACGCATAACGATGTCACATCGAAGACGGTCGACGGCTACAACATTGCAACCCCAAACAAGCGTGGGCAGACGGATCTTGCGCGGATGAAGGGTTTTCTGGCGGCTGAGTTCTTCGCGGTTTATGTCGGGGCAGAGTATGTGGAGGGGAATCACTCGGCGAATCGCACGTTGCAGATGATCGATACGGTGCGGACGGATATTATCGCCGGGCATCCGAATGATTTTGTCTTCGCGACGACGGCGGATGAGATTGTGGCGGCACACAACGAGCACAAGATTGCCGCGTTGATGGGGATCGAGGGCGGGCACGCGATCGAGGACTCGCTACGGCTGCTGCGGGATTACTATGCGCTCGGCGTTCGGTATATGACGCTGACGCACTTCAACACGAACAACTGGGCGGATGCGCAGGGTGACTTTGAGGATACGAAGGTGAAGCATCACAACGGCTTGACGCCGTTTGGGAAGGATGTCGTGCGCGAGATGAACCGGCTGGGGATGATGGTGGATATCTCGCACACGGCGGACAAGACGTTTTACGATGCGCTGGAGGTCTCGACGGCGCCGATCATTGCGTCGCACTCGAGTTGCCGGGCGATTTCGAGCCATACGCGGAATATGACGGATGACATGATTCGCGCGCTGGCGGCGAAGGGTGGGACGATCCAGATCAACTTCGACTGCGCCTATCTTTCGCAGCGTTACATGGATGCTTCGAAGCCGATCATGGCGGAGCTGCGCCCGCGGTTTCAGGAGGCTATGAAGATTGAGGATCCGGTCGCTCGAGCTGCTGCGATCGACAAGCTCGAGGAGGAGTCGACGGCGAAGCTGCCGCCGGCTACGCTCGCTGATGTTGTTGCGCAGATCGATCATGCAGTGAAGGTTGGAGGGATCGATCATGTGGGGATTGGGACTGACTTCGACGGGGTGGGGTGTGTGCCCGCCGAGCTTGGTTCGTATGACAAGTTCCCTGCTCTGACTCGTGCGCTGCTTGAGAAGGGTTATTCGGCCACTGATATCAAGAAGATTTATGGGGGGAATCTGCTTCGGGTTATGCGGGCGGTGGAGCAGCGGGCACGGGAATTGAAGTCGACTTCGGCGATTGAGACGAAGATCACTAAATAGTTTTTTGACTGGTCGTGAGGTGGGTTCCCCACGTCCGATTTTCGGACGTGGGCTTATCCTGAGCCTATGACTCGGGCCTGATTCGAAAGCAGCATCGGGGCGATCTTCATTTTGTAACTTTCGGTTGTTTCAGCGGCAGCCGTTTCTGAATTGTCTGGAAATACGAGTTTCATTTTGAAGATGCGTTGCACCCAGTTGAGGGGTTGAGATTTGGCGAAGGCGGCGATTTTGCTTGATTGGCGCGGTTTTGGGTGGGATACTTCGATGAAATTCCACAGATTGACGCACGCGTGACCTGGGCCGGAGGACTCGCGGGTGCTCCCGGAGGACCGCATGGCAAGTGTGGTTGGAGCAGGCCTTAGTGAAGGCATGGTGGCGCAGGGAGTGAATGAGGAACTCGCCGGACCGGCTCATGTTGAGCTAATCCCGTTGCGGCCGGTGGGCCGAGGGGAGCGGATCAGCAGCATGGATGTGCTGCGTGGCTTCTCGTTGATGGGCATCCTGATCATGAACAGCACAGACTTTGCGTATGGATATACGAACTATCTGTACCCGCTCAGCACGGTGAAACCGGTGTTTCATGGGCCGCATTGGAAGGTGAATACGGCTGCATGGTTTTTGCGCTGGATGCTGGCCGAAGGCAAGATGCGCGCGCTGTTTTCCATGTTGTTTGGGGCGGGCGTGATTCTGCTGACGGAGAGGGCACTGGCTCGAGGAGCGGGGATACGAGCGGCCGATATCTTTACGCGACGGAATATGTGGCTGGTTCTGTTTGGGATGCTCCACGGATATCTGATCTGGAGCGGCGACATTCTGTTCTATTACGGCCTTGCGGCACTGCTGTTTCTATTTCCATTTCGCAATGTTCGCGTGAGACGGCTGATGTGGGTTGCGGGGATTCTTCTGTTGATCAACTCCGTGTTGATCTTTGCCGCTCAGTACGGCGGCGCGTATGGCGCGAAGAAAGCGGCGGAGAAGGCTAATGCCAAGCTGGCGCAACACAAGACACTGACTGACGATGAAGTGGCGGCTCTGAAGAAGTGGACTAACGTTCAGGAACGCTGGCGGATGAGCGACAAGAAGAAATACGAGGACATCGCCGCCATGCAAAAGGGATATCTGAAGGTGCTGGGGCATCAAGCACCCGATGTCCTGACGGGCGAACTGAAGGGGGCGTACTTCGGGTTTGGCGATTGGGTTGGGATGATGTTGCTGGGGATGGCGCTGTACAAGAATGGATTTCTGGCCGGCCGGCTGAGCATGAAGACCTATGCGTGGACTGCGGTGATTGGGCTTGCGCTGGCTTGGGGGGTGACTGGCTTGGGAGCTTATAAGGCGTGGGCCGGACACTTCGACATGTTCAAGACGCTGCTGTGGATGCAGGCTCCGTATGACGTGGGGCGGATTGCGGGCGCGCTGGGGAATGCTGCGTTGATTCTGATTCTGTTGAAGGCGGGAGTTGGGAAGTGGCTACTGGTGCGGGTTGCGGCGGTGGGGCAGATGGCATTGTCTAATTATCTGCTGACGAGCATTACGATGATGACGATTTACGTTTGGGGACCGTGGCACTGGTACGGCTATGTGGAGTACTACAAGGTTTACTATGCCGTGGCGGGGATGTGGATCTTCAATATGACGTTCAGCACGATCTGGCTGCGATACTTCGAGTTTGGGCCAGTGGAGTGGGCTTGGCGTTCGCTGACGTATTGGAAGCGGCAGCCTATGCGGATTCGGGCTGCGATGCGGGTGCCAGCGGCGGTGGATGTTGCGTTATAGCGCGCGGAGCAACCAGAACATTTCATAAATACCCCCGGAAAACTATCCCCAGGAGGTTGTATATCGCATCAAACTTTAGCAATATATAAGAGCCTCAGCGGTTGGTCCCCGCGTTTTCGCTGTACCCGGCTGCACGTTCGGTGCATGCCGATACCCTTGTCTGAGTCGAGGGCAGGCCCTTACCTACCTTCATTCGGGCTTTCAGCAGCTTGAGCGATTCTTGTTACTCCCCGAGGTAATGAACATGAAACGTTCCCTGAGCAAAATTACTCTTCTCTTCGCGCTGGCTTGTGTGTCGCTTCTGGCATACGGGCAGAACAACCCTTCGCAAACTCCTTCCATCAACTTTGGACGCACTACGGTGCAGCTTAGTGCTTCCTTTGTCAATTCCATCCAAGGCCTGGGCGCCGTGTTTACGGACCTAGGCGGCAACCCGCTTCAGAACAATACTTTCACCGTCCGAGTTACCGGCGGCTCGATCGATCTGTCGAACGCTGCCGGAGAGATCGAACATGCGGGAGGCTTGCTGATCAATACTCCCGGCGCAATTATTCGGATTCAGAACTTCACGATTGATACCAGCAACCCGGGTGCTCCGACGATGTCCGCGGCGTTTGTTGTTAACGATCACTTCGCCGGCCGGATTGTGTTGTTCAACGTTAAACCACCTGCAACGCTGATTGTGCCCTTGCAACCGCAAGCCGGCGTATTACAGGTGAACGGTCTGGCGCTTAGTCTCTCGGCCGCAGGAGCAAGTGCCATCAATGGGATCTTCGGCGGCCCGGAAGTGCAGCCGGGGATAGCCATCGGCACTGCGAATGCTTACCTGGTATTTGCAGCTGCGAACTGATTTTTCCTGACTGGGGTCGATCCGCTTTGCTCTTCGAGGCGGAATGGCAGCGGAGGCAGAGCTTAGGCTCTGCCTTTGTTGTGTCTTACCAGATCTGTTTGACGCCATAGCGCTGAAAGGCTTTGTCGCCGGTGAGGATTGGGAGCGATTCGGTGAGGGCCTGGGCGATGAGGAACCGGTCGAAGGGGTCGCCGTGGTGGTGGGGGAGAGATGCGAGCCGGAGGATGTGGTCGTAGCGGATGGGAAGGAGTTCCATGCCATAGGCGTTCATCTCGTCGCGAATGTAGGTGACGGAGGAGCCGATGGTGTTGAGCTTGCCGGTTTTGATTTTGATGGCCATCTCCCAGAGGGAGATTAGCGAAAAAGCTAGTTCGTGCTCGCCGGAGCGGAGAACCTGCTTCGCTTTTGGGGTAAGGCGATGATCGTCGAGGAGGGCCCAGATGAAGGTGTGAGTGTCGACCAGCACCTTCATTTAGAGTTCTTCTTTGCAGTACGCTTTGGCCTTGGCCCGAGATTTTCGAAGTTGGGATCGTCGGCTTCGAACATCTTTTGGATTTCGAGGTCAGCTTTGGGTGAGAAGGCATCAGGGGCCATCCAGATTTTGCCGATGCCGGAGCCGAGCATGTGTTTGCGTGATTTGCGGACTGGGGGTGCGACCATGACGAGCTTGACGGCGGGTTTTCCGGCGCGGGCGATGATGACCTCTTCACCGCTTTCGACGGCGGCGATGAGTTTTGAGAGGTTGGTCTTGGCGTGATGTACGTTGACTTCCATTGGCTTAGTTTAGCTAAGTTACTTAGCTAGATAAATGATTGACGACGACGACTTTTTAGGGAAGAGCCCAAGACTTGACATATTCCTATATAGGCATGTTATGTTCTTGTCATGGCTCGCGCGAGTACCACTTCGGATGCCTTCAACGCGGTTGCTGAGCCCCGCCGGCGGGAGATTTTGAGCTATCTTGCTGGAGCCGAGCGGCCCGTTGGAGAGATCGTGACAGCACTTGGCCTGGAACAGCCCTCTGTCTCCAAGCACCTGCGCGTGCTGCGCAACGTGGGGCTGGTGCGAATGCGCTGCCAGGGCCGCCAAAAACTGTACCGGACCAACGCCCAGGCGATACGTCCTCTTCACGAGTGGGCCGGAACCTTCGAGCGTTACTGGCAACACCAGTTGAATCGAGTGAAGGAACTCGCGGAGGCTACGGCCCGTCAGAGCTCACCCGATTTGAATTCCCCATTCCCGAAGCTCCACTTGAAGCATAAGGAGAGATGATGATTGCAACCCAACCCACCCTTGAAGACCTGACTCTTACGATTAACCAGGAGATCCATGTCGAGGCGCCCTTGGATGTCACTTTTGCCGCGCTGCTTGAGCAACTAGGGCCCGGAAACGAGACTCCCGACGGCAAATCTCTCAATATGAAGATCGAAGCGTGGCCAGGTGGCAGGTGGTACCGCGACCTGGGGGATGGCAACGGCCACTTTTGGGCCAATGTGAAAGCCATCATGCGGCCCACGCTGCTTGAATTTGTTGGCCCCTTGTTCGCCTCTTTCCCGTTCGTCTCGAACGTCCAATATCGGCTCAGCGAGGTCGATGGTGGAACCTTGATCGCTTTCAAGCACACCGCGCTCGGCTTCGTTCCCGACGATCACAAGGCTGGGATGAACAAAGGCTGGACCTCGATGCACGAACGCGTTCGCAGGCATGCCGAGGCCTCGCGCAAATAGCAGCTCTGGGTAGAGGCAACTCTCTCATCCCAATGGAGTCTTTGCGCGGCGACGACAGAGTGGAGTGACCGGCGACTTGATCCGGACTACGCCACTTCAATTCCTAATCCGCCTTTAAGGCACAAACCCGAAAGAAGAATCCCATGTCCATTTCGCAATCCTTACTCGCAGAATTTGAAGCTCAGGCTCCAGTTACGCGGAAGTTCCTTGAGCGCCTTCCCGACGACAAACTCACATGGAAACCTCACCCCAGGTCCATGACCGCTGGTCAACTTGCATACCACCTCGCCTTGGTGCCCGGAGGAGTCGTCCGCGGCGCTGAGAAGGACCAGATCCCGCCGCCGGACTTCCAATTCCCTCAACCCGCCACCGTGCAGGAGGTTCTCGACGCTTTCGACAAGAGCGTTGCCACTGTGCGCGAGGTCCTGCCGGGCTTTGATGACGCTGCCATGGACGCGACCTGGCGCATCGTCGCCGGCGATCAGGAGATCGCGGCCATGCCGCGCGTCGCCTTCCTGCGCAATATCATGCTCAATCATTGGTACCAGCACCGTGGCCAGTTCTGCGTCTACCTCCGCCTGCTCGACGTTCCTGTGCCGTCAACCTGGGGGCCGAGCGCCGACGAGCGTTCAGTGCTCCAGGCGGAACCTCAGCCGGCGTAAACCGCGTGCCCAACGAGACGGGCATCTGGTGGCAACACCACGACGAACGACGAGCACAGGGCGGGATGAACAAGACTGGGGTCCCGATGCACGAACGCGTTCGCAGACTAGCTGAGGCCAGTGACAACAGCGTATCGCGATCAAGGACTCGCGAGTGAGGAGAAGTCCATGTGCCCAATGTGCATAAACACCGCAATGCTGATTGCCGGCAGTGTCATCTCTACTGGGGGACTCGCGGCAGTCGCAATCAAGAGGTTCGGTGTGAAGAACGCCGTAGACAATCATCCCGCTCCAACCCTAACCAAGGAGAATCACGATGGCTAGCAGCACGATTAGAGCAGTACAGCCAAACGTCGTTTCGCACGACGAATGGCTTGCGGCCCGCAAAGAGTTCCTGAACAAAGAGAAGGCATTCACGCGCATGCGCGACGAGTTGAGCCGTCAGCGTCGCGGGTTGCCCTGGGAAAACGTAGAGAAGCGGTATGAGTTTGATTCGACGAGGGGCAAGGTGACGCTGGCCGATCTGTTCGACGGCCGCAGCCAGCTGATTGTGTACCACTTCATGTTGGCTCCGGGTTGGGAGCAGGGCTGCCCGAGCTGCTCGTACTTTGCCGATCATTTCGACGGCACAACGATACATCTTGCCAATCGCGATACGACGCTTGTGGTGATCTCACACGCTCCGCTCTCCGAGATCGAAGCCTTTAAGAAGCGCATGGGCTGGAAGTTTCAGTGGGTTTCGTCATTCGGCAGCGACTTCAACTTCGACTATCACGTCTCGTTCACACCGGAGGAGAGAGCCAGCGGCAAGATCTATCACAACTATCGGATGGAGTCGTTCCTCAGGGAGGAAGCTCCAGGTATCAGCGTCTTCGCCAAGGGTGCGGTGGGCGAAGTCTTTCATACCTACTCCACCTATGGCCAAGGAATCGATGTTGTGAACGGTACATACAACTTCCTCGATCTCGTTCCCAAGGGGCGCGACGAAGATGGCCTGGCCTTCAGCATGGCCTGGGTCCGCCATCATGATCGCTATGCGCAAGACTATTTCGTTGATTCGGACCTGAGCGCCGAGGTTCTATTTGCGGGCTATGAGCAGTCTAGGAAGTCTGCCGGAGCGTGCTGCTCGGGCGAAGGCCACTCGTAATTGCCCGGTGTTGTGTGCGACGCAAAGGGCGGACTCTTGCGAGTCCGCCCTTTGTGGTTTTGCGCGAAGCGATCGCCGTACGCGTGTCAGCTTACTCCGTGGCTAGTTCTTCTTGTTCGTGTTCCGTGCGCATGGCTTGGAGTTTGCGCGTTTCGGTGTCGCGTGGAAAATTTTACTAATTTGAAAGGAAAGCGGTTCGCGCGTAGCGCGAATGCCCACCTTAGGCGCAAAAAAAAGCGCCGAAGATGGGGCACCCAGGTTTGACGAGGCTTCGATCTGGGCGGTCAGGTGCGAGAGCGGAAGACTGTTATCGCGTGTGGATCCGGGGGTGTGGTTGCCACAAGCCAGGGTTCACTGGCAACAACCGGAGTACATGGACCGTGGCAGGCAATTCGTATCTGACGTGCGGCGGCCTCATTTCTTAGACGCGCCAGTACGGCACTTAAGACAGAACCCATAAACGGAGTGTAGAGATAAAAGATCGTGCCTTCTGACAAGTCTGCCTTTCGCGCGTCGCTGTGGATGAAGGTTACCCGATCCAGATTCAACCCAAGCGCGCACTGTTGGGCTCGTTGAACATAGGGTGCCTGCAACTCGACCCCAATGCTGCGGGATGCTGTACAGATCGAAACCATCATAGGTACATGGCCGAGTCCTGAACCGAGATCCACGAAGACATCATTAGGTGTAAGCCCCGTCAGGTGGATCAAACTGAAGATGTGCCGCGCGGGGGTAGGTTGGTAAAACAATTTCTCAGGGTCTCGCGAGATGTGCTCGTCGTCAGGTTCCTCCAATCGGAACACCCCGGTAATGAGCTCATCAATAAAGTCATATCCCATACCGTTGGCAGATGCGTGGAGAGGTTCTGAAGGCAATGGTGAACTTACCCACCGAAGTAGGTCGTGAGGCCGCCGGCCCCGCTGAATGTCGTGACGAATGCCTTCGAAGAGATCGGCATTCATGCGTTCAAACCTTTTGCGAATCGCCTCCGCGCGGCGAGAAAGTTCTTGATCGAATCCCACGGCTTCTTGCGGCACTCCCGGGAGATAAGCATCCAGACGATCGAGCGCTTCCAGGCGTTCACGAAGCTGAGCCGGTTCGGATAACAAGATATCTTTCTCTAATCGCAGGATGAGGCTCTGCAACACGCCCGAACTCTTGGTACGTGGTTCAACCGTGCCAGGAGAACTTGTACTTGGTGGAGGGAGGCAGTACTCAGTAGAGCGTTCCGCTATCAATTGAGAATTGAGGTTGGTTGACACAACAACCACAATAGCCTTCAATAGGTTGTCATGTCAACCCAAGGATATGGTAATTAGATATGAGCCACCCGCCTGTTGACAGTGGTTCAAATAGGCCTTCAAAAGCGAATGAAATGAGATCATTACGTGAGGAGTCTCTTTATGACTGAAACCACATCTGCTGGGGCGTCGGGCGGTGGGGCGCGCGGATCTCACGCGAACACGGGTAACGGACTGCAGGCGAAGAGTGTTCTAACGAAGATCGCGGCCGCTGTCGCAGATCGAAATATTCCTTTCTTTGTTTGCAGCATTGGAATGATCGTTATGTTGCTGTGGGCAGGCAAGTTCAAAATGACTGCACCCGGAGCAGAGGGCATCATCCCGCTCGTCAGCAATAGCCCATTGACCAGTTGGCAGTTTAAGGTCTTTGGACCATATATTCTGGGGGACGTAATCGGGGCCACTGAATGGACAGCGGCAATCCTCCTGATCATCGGCTACTTTAAGCCTAGAGCAGGGATTTTGGGCGGGATCATTCTAGTCGGCATGTTCTTCACCACAAGCACCATGTTGATCACGACTCCGGATGACACGATCGCGGTTCACGGCATCCATTATATGAACAGTCTCGGCCTGTTTCTCTTCAAGGACATTATCTCTTTCGGAGTTGCGTTCTATCTAATCAGCTATTATGGCCGAAAGGCGATCTTAGCTGAGAACCAGAGGTGAAGGTCTGCGGGGAAGTTTCAATCCGAATTCTTGCTCGATAACTCGTATGCTGGGCGCGCGCGGAGCGAGAATGCCGACCTCTCAAAATCGAGATATGGGGCACCCGGCACCTAGATTTGTGGAACTGTCTAATCTGGCCCACCCGCCCTCCCGGCCAGAACCTACCGGAAAGTACATTGAAGATTCTCTGGGCTTGTATAGTTCATATTCGTGAGTAAGATTGCAAAAGACGTTCCGTTGCTGATATCGACGTGTATCTGTTGGACGGGTGGTGCGCTAACTGTATGACTACAAGACGTGTTAAGCCTCTGCTAAAGTTGCGGATTCAAGGACCTGGTGTGCGCTCGGGAGCCATCACTGTGCCGGATTTGATCCGTATATGCCGAGCAACACAAGACGCTGTCAGCCGACAGGCTGAAGCCATCCGCGGGGGGCAATCTCTACGTCCCGGACCAAAAACGCTAGTCGTGTATGAAGAGTGCACACTCGAACTAACTGGAATCGAGAAAGGCAGCACAATACTGCCATTCACGCTTGCGAAGCCGCAGCAACCACTTCCGATACCAGAAACCACACATTTTGGGCACGACGTAGTTCGTCAAGTTGCTGAAGCAGTAAAAATACTTGGCTCAAGAAAATCTCTTAAGAATGAGTATTTTGAACCGGGGCTACTCGACAGCCTTCGTGAGATGGGTGAAGTGCTGAGCAAGGACTTGGTAAAGATTGAATGGATTGTTCCAAGTAACGGGAAACCTGCGGTCAAAGCGATGTTCGATAAGCGAGTTAGAGAGAGAGTTATTCAACGGATCAAGGTACCAACTACCCGACCCGAAACAGTTGAAGGCGTGCTTGAAATGGCAGATTTCAAATCGCAAGACCGTAGGTGTCGAATACATCCATCTGTGGGGCAATCAATTTTATGCACTTTCACCACGGAGCAAGAGCAGGAAATACACGATGCTTTGCGTAAGCCTGTTCGCATTGAGGGAACAGCAACAGTCAATCCAAATAACGGCAGAGTGGAATCAATCGCCCTAAAAAAAATAGAGGTGATTGAAGAATTGCTTATTGGCGAAAGGGACTTCCGTTTAGGGCGCTCTATTGAACAACTAGCTGAAGCACAGGGAATTGAGCCATTGAAAAATCCAAAAGTTCTGGCGGGAGGGTGGCCAGAAAATGAAGATCTGGATGTGTTTCTTGAGGGCGTCTATTTAAGCCGAGGAGCGTGAGTTAACTGATGGATGCCGCTCTGTTAGACACTGATGTCTTTTCATATCTGATGAAAAACGATACACGAGGCAACGCGTATCGACCACACATCAAGAATAAGACGGTGGCCATCAGTTTTGTCACCGTGGGAGAACTCTATTATTGGGCGGAGAACAGGAATTGGTCGCCTAAAAATAGGCAAAATTTGGAGGATCGCCTTAAGGCAGTAGTCGTGGTTCCTTATGATGCGAAACTCTGCCGCGTCTATGGAAAACTGCGAGCGTCGCTGCCATCCGGTATTAACGTGGCCGCTAACGATCTTTGGATCGCAGCCTGTTCGCTTCGGCACAGCATTCCGCTAATTACTAACAATCGTAAGCATTTCGAGCGAATCCCTAATCTCAATTTGATAAGCGAGTCTGCCTCGAAAATTAGTGCGGTGCCAAAGTCAGGCAATCTATTCAACCCGAATAAAGGACCATAAAAAATAGATTGCTAAATCAATGACGGTAACGGGCGGACTCTTTCGAGTCCGCCCGTTTTTGTTGCTGTAGTTTAAGGATTCACGCGAAGCGTCGAGAACGGTACGAAGTACTACTCGGCGGCTAGTTCTTCTTGTTCGCCTTCCATGCGCATGGCTTCTAGTTCGCGCTCTTCTGCGTCGTGGGCTTCCTGGACCTCGGCCTGGACCTGAGCTGCCGCTTCTTCGAGCTCTGGTGAGAGCTGGACGTTGCGATAGTACTCCATGCCGGTGCCGGCGGGAATGAGGCGGCCTACGATGACGTTCTCCTTGAGGCCACGGAGCGTGTCGATGGAGCCGTTGATGCTGGCTTCGGTCAGTACGCGGGTGGTCTCCTGGAAGCTGGCGGCCGAGATGAAGCTGTCGGTCGAGAGCGACGCCTTGGTGATGCCGAGCAGGAGCGAGCGGCCGATGGCAGGACGTCCGCCGGACATCAACACGCGCTGGTTTTCGGCGTTGAAGCGGAAGCGGTCGGTCTGCTGATCGACGAGGAAGCTGGTGTCGCCCACATCTTCGATTTTGACCCAGCGAAGCATCTGACGAACGATGACTTCGATGTGCTTGTCGGAGATGGCGACGCCCTGCAGACGGTAGACTTCCTGAATTTCGTTGACGAGGTACTGCTGGAGAGCGCGCTCGCCAAGGACTTCAAGGATGTCGTGCGGGTTGCGGGGGCCGTCGATGAGCGCGTCACCGGCACGGAGGCGTTCGCCTTCCTGCACGTTGACGTAAGTACCGCGGGGAACGCTGTACTCCTCTTCCTGGCCGTTGTCGGCGGTGACGTAGACCTTGCGCTGGCCCTTGGTGACTTCGCCGAAGCGAACGACGCCGTCGATCTTGGAGATGATCGCCGGATCGCGTGGCTTGCGGGCCTCGAAGAGCTCGACGACGCGCGGGAGACCGCCGGTGATGTCCTTGGTGCGCGTGGTTTCGCGCGGGATCTTGGCAAGGATGTCGCCGGGGAAGATCTCGTCGCCGTCGGCCACCATGAGGTGAGCGCGCGAGGGCATGAGGTAACGCTTGTTGCCGGAGGCTGACTTGACGATGATGGCGGGCTGACGCTTCTCATCGGGCGAGTCCGCGACGACGAGACGCGAGAGGCCAGTGACCTCGTCGACCTCTTCGTTGAGGGTGACGCCTTCCTGGAGATCCTTGAACTGGACGGTTCCGGAGATTTCGGTGAGGAGGGAGAAGGTGTAAGGATCCCACTCGCCGAGGCGATCGCCCTGTGAAACGTGCTTGCCGTCTTCGACCTTCAGCTTGGCGCCGTAGACGATGGCGTAACGCTCCTTCTCGCGGCCCTTGTCGTCGACGATGGCGATGGAGCCGTTGCGATTCATCGCGACCAGGTCGCCCGACTTTGCGCGGACGGTGACGAGGTTGATGAAGCGCACGGTGCCGTTGTTCTTGGCCTCGAGGTGCGAGGCGTCGGAGACGCGGCTGGCCGTTCCGCCGATGTGGAAGGTACGCATGGTGAGCTGAGTGCCGGGCTCTCCGATGGACTGCGCCGCGATGACGCCGACGGCTTCGCCCATCTCGACCATCTTGCCGGAGCCGAGGTTACGGCCGTAGCAGAGGATGCAGACGCCGCGCTTGGACTCGCAGGTGAGCACCGAGCGGATTTTGACGCGCTCGATACCTGCGGCCTGAACGGCGTTGGCGAGGTCTTCGTCGATCTCCTGGTTGACGTCGACGATGGTTTTACCCTCGAAGTCTTTGAGCTTTTCGAGCGAGACGCGGCCGATGATGCGGTCGCGCAACGGCTCGATGGTCTCGCCGGCTTCGATGATCGGGGTGACGTAGATGCCTTCGACGGTGCCGCAGTCGTTGTGCGAGATGATGACATCCTGCGCAACGTCGACCAGACGGCGGGTGAGGTAACCCGAGTCGGCGGTCTTGAGTGCGGTGTCGGCGAGGCCCTTACGCGCGCCGTGGGTGGAGATGAAGTACTGCAGCACGGTGAGACCTTCGCGGAAGTTCGCCGTGATGGGGGTCTCGATGATCTCGCCGGAGGGCTTGGCCATCAAACCACGCATGCCAGAGAGCTGCCGGATCTGCTGCTTGGAGCCTCGAGCGCCGGAGTCGGCCATGATGTAGATCGGGTTCATGGCTCCTTCCTTGTCGGCCTTCTTCATGTTGGAGAACATCTCGTCGGCGACGCGCTCGGTGACACCGGACCACATCTGGATGACCTTGTTGGAGCGCTCACCGTTGGTGATGGCTCCGTCGAGGTACTGCTGCTGCATGGAGAGAACGTTCTTTTCGGCGTCGCCGACGAGCGTGTACTTGGAGTCGGGGATCACCATGTCGTCGAGTCCGACGGAGAGGCCGGAGCGGGTGGCATAGGTGAAGCCGAGATCCTTGACGCGGTCGAGGGTTTTGACGGTGGTCTCGAGGCCGAGGTTGAGGTAGCAGTAGTTGATGAGCTGGCCGATGCCCTTCTTCTTGAGCAGGCCGTTGATGTAGGGCATGCCGTCGGGGAGCGAATCGTTGAGGATGGCGCGGCCGACGGTCGTGTTGATGTACTGCTTGTTGAACTCGACCGGTTCGGTGTGGGTGATGTCCTGATCGTCGTACGCCGTGGTCATGTCGAGGACAGGACCGGTGTAGCGCAGACGGATCGGAGTAAGGGTCTCGACCTGCTTGGCTTCGAGGGCCATGAAGACCTCTTCGATGTTGGCGAAGACGCGGCCTTCACCCTTGGCGTTGACCTTCGCCTTGGTGAGGTAGTAGATGCCGAGGACGAGGTCCTGTGTCGGCACGGTGATGGGCTGACCGCTGGCGGGCGAGAGGATATTGTGCGAAGCGAGCATGAGGACGCTGGCTTCGATCTGAGCCTCCGGCGAGAGCGGGATGTGCACGGCCATCTGGTCGCCGTCGAAGTCTGCGTTGAAGGCGGTGCAGACGAGCGGGTGGATCTTGATGGCTTTGCCTTCGACGAGCACAGGCTCAAAGGCCTGGATGCCGAGGCGGTGCAGCGTCGGGGCGCGGTTGAGAAGGACCGGATGGTCCTTGATGACCTCTTCGAGGATGTCCCAGACGATGGGCTCCTGCATCTCGACCATCTCTTTGGCCTGCTTGATGGTGGTGCAGTGGCCGGTCTGCTCGAGGCGGTGATAGATGAAGGGCTTGAAGAGCTCGAGCGCCATCTTCTTGGGGAGACCGCACTGGTGCAGCTTGAGTTCGGGACCGACGACGATGACGGAACGGCCGGAGTAGTCGACGCGCTTGCCGAGGAGGTTCTGACGGAAGCGGCCCTGTTTGCCCTTGAGGGTGTCGGAGAGCGACTTCAGCGGACGGTTGTTCGCGCCACGGAGGACGCGGCCACGGCGGCCGTTGTCGAAGAGTGCGTCGACGGCCTCCTGGAGCATGCGCTTCTCGTTGCGGACGATGACTTCGGGCGCGTGGAGGTCCATCAGTTTCTTCAACCGGTTGTTACGGTTGATCACGCGGCGATAAAGGTCGTTGAGGTCGGAGGTGGCGAACCGGCCGCCGTCCAATGGCACGAGGGGGCGAAGCTCTGGCGGGATCACGGGGATCACGTCGAGGATCATCCACTGGGGCAGGTTGTCGGACTTTCGGAAGGCCTCGACGATCTTGAGACGCTTGGAGTACTTGAGCTTCTTCTGGAGCGAAGACTCGTTCTTCATGCGATCGCGGAGCTCGACGGCGAGCTCGGTGACGTCGACGCGTTTGAGGAGCTCCTTGATGGCCTCGGCGCCCATCATGGCCTTGAAGCCTGAGGGACGATACTGCTGGTCGAGCTCACGGAACTTGGTCTCGTCCTTGATGACCTCGCGCTCCTTGACGGGCGCGTCACCTGGATCGACGACGACGTAGGACTCGAAGTAGAGGACTGCTTCGAGCTCGCGGAGGCTGATGTCGAGCAGGTGGCCGATGCGGGAGGGCAGGCCCTTGAAGAACCAGACGTGCGAGCAGGGGCTGGCGAGCTCGATGTGGCCGAGGCGCTCACGGCGAACCTTCGAGAGCGTGACTTCGACGCCGCATTTGTCGCAGATGACGCCGCGGTGCTTCATGCGCTTGTACTTGCCGCAGAGGCACTCCCAGTCGGTGATGGGTCCGAAGATGCGGGCGCAGAAGAGGCCATCGCGCTCGGGCTTGAAGGTGCGGTAGTTGATGGTTTCCGGCTTGGTGACTTCGCCGTGCGACCAGCTGCGAATCTTCTCTGGGCTGGCGAGCTGGATTTTAATGGCGTCGAAGTCGGCGATCGGTCCGGTCAGTTCGAAGGGGCTGGAGCGGAACATATTTTGCGTCTCCCTTGTGTCCTGCTTGGCAGGGTGCAGCGATTTGCTGCGGTTGCTAAATTCTTTTGCGATGACTTTGGGTGCATCGCTTACCTGTGGTTCTGTTGCAGTTGCTTTTTCGATTGTCTTGCCACTTGGGAGTGGCGGCCTGAGGAGTGTACGCATTGACCTCCTCAGGCCTTAGTACGTTAGTCGGCTGCCGCGATGGCTGGCAGAGGATGTTTCTTCTGGTCGGCCTGTTTGATCAGCTCGACGTCCAGGCAGAGCGACTGCAGTTCGCGGATAAGAACGTTGAATGACTCAGGAACACCGGGCTCGATGGCTGCTTCGCCCTTGACGATGGCTTCGTAGATCTTGGTACGGCCGAAGACGTCGTCGGATTTGGCAGTGAGCAGCTCCTGCAGGATGTAAGCGGCGCCGTAGGCTTCGAGGGCCCAGACTTCCATTTCGCCGAAGCGCTGTCCGCCGAACTGGGCTTTACCACCAAGCGGCTGCTGAGTGATGAGCGAGTATGGTCCGATGGAACGAGCGTGGATCTTGTCGTCGACGAGGTGAGAGAGCTTGAGCATGTAGATGTAGCCGACGGTGGCAGGCTGCTCGAACGCTTCTCCGTTCATGCCATCGTAGAGCTGCGTCTTACCGGAGCTTGGAAGCCCAGCTGCTTTGAGCAACGCCTTGATCTCGGTCTCGCGTGCTCCGTCGAAGACCGCGGTGCCGAACCAGATACCGCGCTTCATGCCGGCGGCGACGCGCAGAGTCTGCTCGTCATCGAGGGCGAGAAGCTGGTGAAGGGCTGCAGTACCGGCGAAGCGCGCCTTGAAGAGCTCGCGGACCTCGCTGGCCTTGGTCATTGCCGCGGCAGCTTCGGCAACCTGCTTGCCGAGCTCGTGGGCGGCCCAGCCGAGGTGCGTCTCGAGGATCTGACCGACGTTCATACGAGATGGCACACCGAGCGGGTTGAGGACGATCTCGACCGGAGTTCCGTCGGGAAGATACGGCATATCTTCCTCGGGAAGGATCCTGGCAATGACGCCCTTGTTGCCGTGACGACCGGCCATCTTGTCACCGACCGAGAGCTTGCGCTTCATGGCGACGTAGACCTTGACCATCTTGATGACGCCCGGAGCGAGTTCGTCGCCCTTCTGCATCTTCGCGATCTTCTCGTTGGTGATCTTGCGGAGAACATCGATCTGACGCGAGGTCATCTCCTCGATCTCATCGATCTGCTCGTTGACGCGGGGATCCTTGTCGGCGTAGCGGATGCGCTTGAGGTTTCGGGTGCTGATGAGCTCGATGGTGTCGCGGTCGAGCACGTCGCCCTTGTTGAGCAGCTTCTTGTTGGTGCGCTCGTCGTGAAGATCGGCGAGAACTTCCTTCGCACCGAGGATGGCTTCGAGACGCTTGAGGCGCTCGTCGGTGAGAATACGGATCTCGTCGGCGAGGTTGCGCTCGAGCTTCTCGATCATCTCCTGCTCAATCTGCTTGGCGCGCTCGTCCTTCTCCTGACCCTTGCGGGAGAAGATGCGGACGTCGACTACAGTGCCTTCGATGCCTGGAGGGCAGGTAAGGCTTGCGTCGCGAACGTCGCCGGCCTTTTCGCCGAAGATGGCGCGGAGGAGCTTCTCTTCCGGGGTCAGTTGCGTTTCACCCTTGGGTGTTACTTTGCCGACAAGGATGTCGTTGTGGCCGATCTTCGCGCCGATGCGGATGATGCCCGACTCGTCAAGATCACGCAGAGCGTGCTCGCTGACGTTGGGGATATCGCGCGTGATCTCTTCCGGTCCGAGCTTCGTGTCGCGAGCCTCGATTTCGAACTCCTCGATGTGGATCGAGGTGTAGTAGTCCTCGCGGACCAGCTTCTCCGAGATGAGGATCGCGTCCTCGAAGTTGTAACCACGCCACGGCATAAAGGCGACGAGAACGTTACGGCCGAGGCCAAGTTCGCCCTGCTCCGTGCATGGACCGTCGGCGATGACCTGGCCCTTGAGAACGCGGTCACCCTTGCGAACGATCGGCTTTTGGTTGATGCAGGTGTTCTGGTTGGAGCGCTTGAACTTCGTGAGCTGGTAGATGTCCGAGCCAACTTCACGCGAGAGCTGCGTGGGGTGGTGCTCGCCTTCGACGCGCACGATGATGCGCTCGGAGTCGACCGAGTCCACGATGCCGTTGCGCTTGGCCAGGATGACGGCGCCTGAGTCGCGAGCGGTGACGCCCTCCATGCCAGTGCCGACGAACGGGGCTTCAGAGACGAGCAAAGGAACAGACTGGCGCTGCATGTTGGCACCCATCAGCGCGCGGTTCGCGTCGTCGTGCTCGAGGAACGGAACGAGCGAGGCGGCGACGGAGACGAGCTGCTTCGGCGAGACGTCAACATAGTCGACCTCGGACTTGTTGACGAGGACGAAGTCGTGACGGCGGGCGTCGACGACATCGGGAACGATGTTCAGCTTGTCATCGAGCTCGATGTTCGCCTGCGCGATGGTGTGACGGTCTTCCTCCCATGCCGACAGGTAGAAGCTGAAGGGAGCAAGATCCATGGTGCGTTTCTTGTCCTTCTTGAGCTGCTCGTTCAGTTTCTTCGCCTCGGAGATCTCGAGGTAGTCGCCCTGGCGGAGACCGGACTCGCCGGCGTTGACTACGGAGACGTAGTCCAGCACGCGGCCGTCCTTAACGCGACGGTAGGGCGACTCGATGAAGCCGTACTCGTTGATGCGCGCGAAGCACGAGAGCGAGCTGATGAGGCCGATGTTCGGACCTTCCGGCGTCTCAATCGGGCAGATGCGGCCGTAATGAGTGGGGTGCACGTCGCGGACTTCAAAGCCGGCGCGCTCACGGGAGAGACCACCAGGCCCAAGGGCGGAGAGGCGGCGTTTGTGCGTGATCTCCGAGAGGGGGTTGGTCTGGTCCATGAACTGCGAGAGCTGTGAGGAGCCGAAGAACTCACGAATCGCGGCCATGACCGGCTTGGCGTTGATGAGGTCGTGCGGCATGGCGGTCGACATCTCTTGATAGACCGACATCTTTTCCTTGATGGCGCGTTCCATGCGGACGAGACCGATGCGGAACTGGTTCTCCATCAACTCGCCGACGGCGCGAACACGGCGATTACCCAGATGGTCGATGTCATCGACGGTGCCGATGTTCTTACGCAGCTTGAGGAGGTAGCGAATCGTGCCGTAGAAGTCCTCAGGGGTCAACGTGCGCTTGTCGAGGCCGGTGGGATCCTGGTTCTCGTAGAGCTTGATGTTGAACTTGAGGCGGCCGACGCGTGAGAAATCGTACTTGCGCGGATCGAAGAACATGCCTTCGAAGAGCGCGGTGGCGGTGTCGAGGGTCGGTGGGTCACCGGGACGCAACTTCCGGTAGATCTCGATGAGCGCTTCCTCGGGTTTGCGCACGGAGTCGCGGCGCAGCGTGTTGGTGATGATGTTGCCCACGTCGTCGCGCTCGGGGAAGAAGACCTCGAAGCTGGCGACGCCGGACTGAAGGATCTTGTGCAACTTGTCGGCGGTGAGCTCCTGGTTGGATTCATAGAGCAGCTCGCCGGTGGTGAGATCGACGACGTCGGCGGCGGTCATGGCGCCGTCGAACTCGCTGGTCTCGACTTCGACCTGCTCGATCTTGTGGCTGCGGAGACCCTTGAGAGAGTGCGCGGAGATCTTGCGGGTTGCGGGAGCAAGCTCTTCACCTTTGACGGTGATGGAGGTTGCTGGACGGGTACCCTGGAGGTTAGTGAGCTGGCCTTCAGGCACAACCTTCCAGCTGAGCTTGCCGTCCTTCACATTGATAGTGTCGACGGTGTAGAAGGTCTTGAGGATCTCCTCATCAGTTCGCAGGCCGAGCGCGCGGAGGAATATGGTTCCGAGGAACTTGCGCTTGCGGTCGATGCGGACGTAGAGCGTGTTCTTTTGGTCATACTCGAACTCCACCCAGCTGCCGCGGTAGGGGATGATCTTGCCGAGGAAGTAAGTGCGGTTGTTCGCCGTCTCGAAGAAGACGCCCGGTGAACGGTGGAGCTGCGAGACGATGACGCGCTCGGTTCCGTTGACGATGAAGGTGCCATTCTGGCTCATCAGCGGAATGTCGCCGAAGAACACTTCCTGCTCCTTCATGTCGCGGAGGCTCTTGACGCCGGTCTCGGGGTCCTTGTCGTAGATCTTGAGGCGAATGGTGACCTTGAGCGGAGCGGAGTACGTCATGCCGCGCTCTTCGCACTCGGCCTGGTCGTACTTCAGCTGCAGGCCGACTGGGTCGCCGCACTTGGTGCAGAAGTCGGGGGTGTTCTTGTTATAGGTTCCGCAGAAATTGCAGAGTACATCGCCCGGGTGGAAGGGGTCAGTGATGACCATGTGGCCGCAGTGGGTGCAGGCCGTGCGCAGGTGGTTGAGGCCTTTAAGGTAGCCGCACTTGCACTCCCAGTTGCCGATGGAGAAGTCAACGAACTCAAGTTCGCTGACGTTGCGGAAGTCGGTGATGGGGAAGACCGAGGTGAAAACGGACTGAAGGCCGTTGTCTTCGCGCTCCTGCGGAAGCTTGTCCATCTGGAGGAAGCGCTCGTAGCTGCGGCGCTGAACCTCGATGAGGTTAGGAATCTGAATGGATGTTGGTATCTTCGAAAAATCGAGACGGGTACGGATCGCGCGCATTTCGCTGTTGTTGGACTCGCCAGACATGCTCTCTCCTGAAAACTGACCTTCGAGGCCTCCTGAGTGCGGGTTCCAGCATCACAATGGCTGGCTCGACTCGTGAGGGGAGGGCTTTGGTCTCGCGCCCTCCGGGTTTGGTCTTGCTTGCGCAGTTACTGAAGTCTCCGGAACCGTTGTCCTCGATGGCGACGGCCCCGCGCGCAGAATGTCTTGCCGTATGTACTTCCCGGCACTCTAAGAAAATCTCAAAACTTTTACTGACCGCAAGCGCTCGAAGCTGCTATAAAGAACGCGTGCAGTGGATTGCGCGCTATGCCTGTAAACACGGCAAAGCGCTCGAAGGGACAGCGTGTCCCATGAGCGCAAAGTTCGACTTGTGCACTGTTTCTGTATAGATAGTGTGAATGCCTGCCCCATTTGAGGTTCGCCTTACCCCAAAGTTGCTGCCGCTCGGTGATGCCTATTGCACTATGCGCGTCCGCCGCTCGAAGCGATAGTGGCCGGTTCCTTAACCTGTCCAGACAGGATGATCCGGGGTACAACAAAAGTTGCCGAAAGTAATAGCCGCCAGGGACCACACCGAGGCGGAACGAATTTTCTCTAACCTAAAGAATATCGCGTTCCGCCCCAACGTGCAAGTCGCGGGGTAACTATTTGATTTCGATGGTGGCGACGCCTTCGAACTTCTTGGCAATGGCGGCCGCGTCATCCTTCGAAATGTTCTCCTTCAAGGGCTTGGGAGCTCCGTCGACCAGGTCCTTGGCTTCCTTGAGGCCAAGAGCGGTGACTTCGCGTACAGCCTTGATGGTATTGATCTTATTCGCGCCGGCATCCTTAAGAATGACGGTGAATTCGGTCTTTTCTTCAGCCGGAGCTGCCGCTGCCGCGCCGCCGCCTGCCGCCGGAGCTGCTGCAACCGCTGCCGCTGCCGAGACGCCAAGACGCTCTTCGAGCTTCTTGACCAGAGCCGAGGCCTCAAGGAGGCTCAGGCTAACGATTGAATCTTCCAACTGCTGGATGTCTGCCATGTTATTTCTCCAATAAAACTGAACTTTTGTACTGCTGTTACTGATTGCTTCTCCGAAACCTGACCGCGCTTCGGCTGCCTATGCCCTCCAGGGTTTCCGTTGCGCCCAGACCAGCGCACCCGGGATGACCAGGCGAAACTTGGTGTTACCCCTCGACCGGATCCGTGGTCGCGGCTTCCCCACCCTGCGATGCGGTGGAGTTCTCAGGTTGCGCTGCGCCCGAAGGCTGTTCGCCAGCCGCCGATTCCTCAACATGTGCGACCGCTTCTGCCGCCGGGGCTTCTGCAACTGCTGCTTCCGCTACAGGCGCAGCCGGAGGAGCTGCTACTGCAGGTCCAGCAAACTTGCCCTTCTCGACGCCCTGATTGACGACGACGGCGAGATTGCGGCCGGTGGCATTGATGACGGTGGCAAGACGTTGTGCGGGGGAGCTGATTAAGAAGAGGAGCTTCGAGAAGAGCTCTTCCTTGCCCGGCATGGTGGCCAGCTCGCCGATCTCGCGAACGTCGATCACCTTGCCGTCGATGATGCCGAGCTTGAAGGTGAACTCCGCGTTGTCCTTGACCCAGGTGGACAGAGCCTTCGCGAGAGCAACGGGATCACCCGAGGTGTAGGCAACTGCCGAGACACCCTTGAGGCCCTTGAGCGCCTCCTCGATCTTGGTTCCCTCGCCGGCACGTGCGGCCAGCTTGTTCTTGACGACGTGATAGCTTCCACCGGCGCCACGAATAGTCTTGCGCAGCTCGAAGTCCTTGGCGGCGGTGAGGCCTTTGAAGGTGCCGATGATCGCGGAGGTCGAGTGCTCGAGCTCGGCTGCGAGCTTCTTCACCTTCTCCGTCTTTGATGCTCTGGACAATGCCATAAAAAACCTAGCCTTTAGCTGCTAGCCCTTAACTGCTAGCTGAAAATGTGTCGCATCTCGCGACTAAACCGTGGCCTTGCTGGCGGCCTCGACCGCAGCAAAATCGAGTTGGATGCCGGGGCCCATCGTCGAGCTGAGCGTGACGCCCTTGATGTACTTGCCCTTCGCGGCAGATGGTTTCGCCTTGATGACGCTGGTCATAATTGTGGTCGCGTTGTCAACCAGCTTCTGCGGGTCGAACGAGAGCTTGCCGACCGGAACATGCACGAGCGCAGTCTTGTCGGTGCGGAATTCAACCTTACCGGCCTTGATCTCTTTGACCGCCGAAGCAACGTCGGTGGTGACGGTGCCGGTCTTGGGATTGGGCATCAGGCCCTTGGGACCGAGCACCTTGCCGAGACGGCCGACGGACTTCATCATGTCCGGTGTTGCGATCAGGGCGTCAAATGCGGTCCAATTTTCCTTCTGGATCTTCTCGACCAACTCTTCGCCACCGAAGAACTCGGCACCAGCGGCCTGAGCGTCCTTCACCTTATCGCCCGAGGCGATGACAGCGACGATTTTGGACTTGCCGAGGCCGTGTGGGAGGACGACCGTACCGCGAACCATCTGGTCGGCGTGCTTGGGGTCGACTCCGAGGCGCATGGTGAGATCGACGGTCTCGTCAAACTTCGCATACTTTGCTTTTTGGAGCAGCGGAACGGCGTCCGCCAACAGATAGGGACGGGGCTCAACGAGCGCACGCGCCTTTACCAGATTCTTAGAGAGTTTCCTTGCCATTTTCCCTCGTCTCCCACCCCTCTGGAGTTGATCTCTCCGGGCGTGGTTCTCGACTGGCCTCAACTGGGTGCTGAGGCACTCTTATAAGTATCCCAAAGGTTGCGATTTTGCGCAACCTTCTACAACTTAATGCTCATTCCAAGGCGCAGTTTCTCGTCGATCATCGCCGCTTAATAGGGGGTGCCACCCGCGAAATCGCTGTTCAGGGTGGCGTTCAGCGATTGGAGAACGGTGGAGTCCGTCAGCGTAAGGCCAAGTTCGCGGTTCTGATTCAGTGAGGCGTTGGAGAAGTTCTCGGAGCCGACAAAGACTTGCTGGTTCGTCTGGCCGTAGTCGACGACGATAACCTTGGCGTGGATGTAGAGCGGCGCGGTTTCGGTGTAGGTGTGGACCTGAACGCCTGCCGCCTTTAGCGTGGTGAACTCCTTGTTGTAGGTGCCGTCGCTGGTCATGGTCACTTGCACGGCCACGCCGGCCTTTGCTGCGGCGACAAGCGCGTTCACGATGGCTGTGTCGCCCATCTCTTCGTTCTCGACGTTGAGGGTTTTCTTGGCGGACCCTATGAGGGCGAGCAGGGCGGGCTGCGAGTTCGTCGGGCTCCAGATAAGGTCGTCGCCTAGCGGAGTGTTGAAGGTTGTGGAACCGTTGGCGAAGTCGTTGTTGAAGACGGCCTGGATTGCGGCGATGTCGTTAGCGCTGGTATCGATGACGGCGAAGTCGCGCGTGTCGTTGTAGTAGCGGCTGGTCAGGTTCAGCGTCATGATCGCGGTGCTCTTGCCGTCGATGGTGATCGTCTTCTGATGGCAGGCCTGGAAGCTGGGGTTCGCCCACACGGCCTGAACGCCGTTTGCGTTGAGGTAGGTATAGGCAGGCATGTTGCTGCTCTTCTCAAGCGACTGGTCGAGGATGACGCGCACCTTGACGCCCTTCTTCGCCAGCGCGGCGAGATCTTGCTGGAAGGTCGTGTCGACGAGCTCATACATCGTCATGTCGAGCATGGTGGTTGCTGTATTGATGTAGTTGTAGAGCGGCGTGACGCTCAGGTCCGTTTCGGGGAAGGTGAGCAGCGTCCACTGCGTTGTCCCTGACGCGACTCCAGTGCCAGTCAAGGGGACAAGTTGGGGAGAGCCGGCCGCGTTATCGGCGACGCTCAGGTTCGCGCTATAGCTTGCGGCGGCGCCCGGCGTGAAGGTGATGGAGATTGGGCAGCTGCTGCCTGGAGCCACAAAAGCGCCACAGGCGCTGGCATCCACGCCAAAACTGGTCGGGTTCGCACCCGTCTTTGTAAGGGCAGAGAGGTTCAACTGCATCGCGCCGGGATTGCTGAGGGTGACCGTTTGCGCGGGACTGGTGGTGCCGGCTGCCGTGTTCAGAAACGATATGCTTTGCGGGCTGAATACAGCTTGCGGGGTTTGCGCTATGGTGCCAGTTCCCGTCAGAGTTGCAGTCTGGGGTGATCCTGTTGCGTCGTCGGCCACGCTAACTGCTGCGGCGAGGTTTCCGCTGGCCGCTGGGGTAAAGGTCGCTGAGATTGTGCAGGTTGCATTGGGGGCGAGCGAAGTATCGCAGTTGTCGGTCTCGTCAAAAGAACTGGAATTCGCGCCGGTGATTGCGATGCTGGAGATGTTTAGCGTCAGGGTACCGGGGTTCGACAGTGTGATCGGTTGCACCGCAGCGGCTGAGCCAAGCGATGTTGTCGGAAAGGTGAGGCTGACTGGCGACAAAACTGCTTGCGAAACGGGCAATGCAGCGGCCACTCCAAGCAATGGAACCGTCTGAGGCGAGCCAGCAGCATTGTCCGTGATGCTTATCGACGCGGCAAGGCTACCGACCATAGCGGGAGTAAAGGTGACGGAGATCGAGCAGCCGGTCCCCGGAGCCAGTGTGTTGCTGCAGTTGTTGGTTTCGGCGAAGTCCGCTGCGTTCGCGCCTGTAATCGAGATGGTGGAGACGGTTAGGGGTGCTGTGCCAGGGTTCGACAGGGAGATGAGCTGCGCGGCGCTGATGGCGCCGACCGTCGTGCTCTGGAAGGCGAGGGTCGAAGGTGACAGGATTGTCTCCGGGATCGGTGCGAGCGTGCCTGTTCCGGTGAGCGCGACGGTCTGGGGCGAACCTGTCACATCGTCGGCCACGCTGATCGCTGCCACAAAGCTGCCTGCGGACGGCGGCGTAAAGGTGACGGAGATCGTACAGGTGTTGCCCGCTGAGAGCAGGTTCGTGCAGGTGGTGGTGTCGGCAAAGGCGCTGGCGTTCGTGCCAGTGATGGTAATGCCGGAGATGCTGAGCGGCGCGGTGCCGCTATTGGTAAGCGTTACGGGCTGCGCCGTGCTGGTGACGCCAACCGTTGTGCCGGGAAAGGGATTCATCGTGCCGAGAGTCACCTGAGGGTTCGCTGGCGTGGAGGGTGAAGCGGGAGCGGTGCTGGAGTTGCAGCCTGCGATGGCTGCAAAAGAAGCAATCGCCAGAACGCGAGGAAGACTCTTGGGGATCTGGATGCAACCTCGGCAGGAGAAGGGCATAGGAATCTCCGGATTATACGTCGCGGGGTCCATACGCTCTGCTACGGAGAGGGTTTGAAGCAAGACATTTCCGCTATCGCGAACTGTTGATAAATGCTGCTTGACGGCATAGGCCCAGCGGCCTATAGTCACTCCTAGAAGGCGAACAAATGGCGAAAATCAATGGTGAGTCCCTCTTTCCAATTCTCCCTCCACAGGTGACAGGAATCGCCCGGATGGCGGCAGAGGCTGAGCACGCCGACGAAGGTCACCTGATCGAATTCAAGGCGATGGAGGTGCGCAGCATCCTGAACAAGTCGGTGTCGAAGCGGATGCTCTGGCTGGCCTACAGCATCAATCCCTATCGAGGCTGCGAGTTCGGCTGTAAGTACTGCTATGCGCGGTATACGCACGAGTTTATGGCTCCCAAGACGGGTCAGGAGGAGACAAAACTACCGGATGATTCCACGTTGAGCTTTCGTGACCCTCTCTCCTTCGAGCGGATGATCTTTTTGAAGCAGAATGCGGCGTGGCTGCTGGAGCAGGAACTGAAGAAGATTGACCCGGCGATGGAGATTGCGCTGGGAACGGCGACGGATCCCTACCAGCCGATTGAACGGCGAGCGCAGATCACGAGGAGTTTGCTGGAGGTGTTCGCGCGCAAAGCCGGCTACAGGTTGGGGATTGTGACGAAGTCGCGACTGATCGAGCGGGACATCGATCTGCTGCAAGAGATCTCCCGCCACAACACGCTCGTCGTGCACGTTACTGTAACGACGCCTGACGCGAAGCTCGCCCGGCTGCTCGAACCGCGTGCGCCACGGCCGGATCTTCGCTTTCAGGCGGTGAAGCGGCTTCGCGAGGCTGGCATAATTGCCGGGGTCTTCGGCTCGCCGCTTCTGCCAGGAATTACTGACACCCAGAAGGCACTCGACAGCCTGGCCCGGCGCGCCGCAGCGGTAGATGCGAGTTTCTTCTCAGCACACCCGCTGTTTCTCAAGCCGTGCTCACGTCCTACTTACCTGAGCTTCGTTCGTGAGCACTTCCCTTCTCTTGAGGCGGACTACGCGAAACGCTTCGCTCACGCTGACTTTGCCAGCAGAACCTATGCCGCGCAGCTTGCGGCGATGGTCGATGCTGCCTGCGTGCGGTATGGCCTGCGACGACGCTGGAGCGACGACGCTGTGCTGACAAGACGCGAGGGCAGGCGGACGCCTCAAAGTGTGGGTGCTACCGCACAGCAGAAATTATTTGCTTAGAGTTTGAGAGGGGCAAAGGATGCACTCATATTGGACGCTTCGGCTAGTGAGGCGAGAGGCACGTAGTCGCAGGCGACGGCGTAGCGCTCCCACAAGTTCAATAGGGCGGCATTGGTATGGGCGCGCTCGATGCCGCCGGGAGCCCACTCGAAAACCTCCACAATCGTGCCGTCCTTGGCTTGACACGCGGTGACGGGGTGGTCGGTTGCCAGACCTTCGGCTCGCAAAAGGGGAACATGTTCGCGAGTGAGTTGCAGCAGATCAGCTTCTCTCCCGGGTTTCGGTCTGTAGGCGGCGATGACGATCGTATAGCCGGATTGGTTCTGTATGACTACCCCCCCTCTTCGGCGTGCGGGCCGGGAGCGTTCGAGACCTTCGCCGCAAAGTTGCCGTCGATCACCTCGAAGTGACTGGTTCGTGTGTAGGTGTGAGTACCGAGGTTGCCCTTCACCCAATCGGGTTCGAGCCGCGCAATAGGACGCTCTTCGTATTCGGTCTCGGTAAGCGTCACGACTTCAGAAAAGACGGTTGCATAGCCGTACGCCTTCGCACAATCCTGTGATGGCCGGATCAGACGTCCTTGCTCGCGAAAGAATGCGCCTGCGGGGCGCGCGCGCCGGACATCGGAGATGACAGGATTTGCCGGATGAGGAGTCCAGGGTCCCTTCAGCGCATCGGAGAAAAAGATGCCGAGTTCGTCGCAGTTGGAGTAATGGCCGTTCGAGATGCCAACAAACATCCAGTATTTGCCGTTGGCTAGGTAAATTGTTGCGTCGACTGCGTAGATGTCGCTGAGGAGCACGGAATCGAGCGTCCACTCGATGGGAAAGCTGGTTGCGCGGTAGAGTTCGACTGTTCGATTTCCTTTAGTCTCGGGGATCATGTAGACCTCGCCACCCTCCTCAAAGAGGAAGGGGTACGAGAGGTGGTAGGGACGGCGCAGAACCTCGACGATGGGTCCATGCGTACCGTCGGGGTTCAGCTCGCAGCAGGAGATCAGAGCACGACCTTCGCTGTAGCGCAGATCCTCGAGGAAGAGATAGGTCTTGCCGTCCTTTTCAAAGAGGCAGGGATCGGCGTAGAAGCGATCGCTTGGCGGAAGGATGATCGTGTAGTCGGACGCGTCGTTGAAACTGCGCTCCGCGGTTCGGCGGCGAATGGCGAGGAACCATTGTGGATAGGATCCGCGAATGCGCGACGAGATGCGGGCAACAAATGATCGATAAAAACGGCGAGCAAGAAATTTGACCATCTGCCAGGCATCGGGGGTGCGGTAGATGCCTCGCGTATAGGGCTGCTGCTCGCGGTAGGTTGGGAGTGACTGGATGTACTCCATTCCGCGCTCGTTGAGATCGCGCAGACGGCGGAGCGCGTATTCAGCGGTCTTCCAGTAGATGGGATTGCGGTTGCGATAGAGCGAAGACTTGTCCGTCGAGGAGTGGCCGCGGTAGATGACGTGGCCGCCGTCGAGGGAATCGGTGAGGATTTGAAGAATCGTTCCGGAGACGGAATTCTGCTCGTAGATCTCCCAAAACAGTGGTGGCCCACCGCGATATTCGAGGTTGTCATCGTGATGGAACGACCAGACCCCATAACGGGCCGTGCTCAAGATGCCGCCGCGAATGATGCGAAAACCGAAGCGAAAGAGAACATCGAGATGGTAGCTCTGGATCGAGGCGAGCTCGTCTTCAGGGATTCGGTCGGTGAAGCCTTTGCGAATGGGATG
The DNA here is from genome assembly GCA_963798925.1 of uncultured Acidobacteriaceae bacterium. GTDB lineage: Bacteria > Acidobacteriota > Terriglobia > Terriglobales > Acidobacteriaceae > Edaphobacter. Next base: position 2,625,887 of record CAWCVD010000008.1, on the reverse strand, counting down.
GACGGTGATTGAGGGTACGTCGCGCAGCAGCGGTGCAAGGTCGGTGGTTGCCTTGGCGTCGGGTTCGACCTTGTTCCTTCGATAGTCCCACTGCTCGTAGCGGTGATAGAGAGTCAGCTTCCAGTGATTGCGAAGGCGTTTCTTGAAGGAGGGCCTCTGCTGATCGGGAGGGGTGTTCAGAACAACAAGTTCGACGTGTGCGAATTCTGATGCCTGGATGTCTTCTATTATTTTTGCGACCCATGCGCTTGAAACGTATGAGTCGAGCATGATCCCGATGCGGAGCATATCTCTCCTGGCAGATGATTGATTGGCTTCAACCTATCATAGGATGCGAGAGGGTCAGCAGCGAGACAGAGAAAGAGCCGCGGCGAGTGGCCGCGGCTCTTTGTGCGTTCCAGTCAGGGTGTAAGGTTTGAAGTTATCCGACGACTTCGATGCCCATGGAGCGGGCGGTGCCACGAATGGTCTTCGCTGCTGCTTCCACAGTAGTCGCGTTCATGTCTGGCATCTTCTGGGTGGCGATGGCGATGATCTGCTTCTCGGTGACCTTGCCCTTCTTCTCCTTGTTCGGAGTGCCCGAGCCTTTCTCGATACCAGCAGCCTTCAGCAGCAACACGGGCGCGGGAGGCGTCTTGGTGATGAAGCTGAAGGTGCGATCAGCGTAGACGCTGATGACGACCGGGATGGTGAGCCCGGCGAGCGCAGGGTCTTTGCCGGTACGCTCGTTGAACTGCTTGCAGAACTCCATGATGTTGACCTGGGCCTGGCCGAGCGCGGGGCCGACCGGAGGTGCAGGGGTGGCCTTGCCGGCCATGATCTGAAGCTTGACGTATCCAGTAATCTTCTTCGGTGCCATTCGGGTAATCCTCTTTATGCTTCCAGCGGCGGGCTCGGTTGTACTGCCTGCTGCTTAATATTTTTGGTTCTAAATCTCTTCGTCGAACTACTCGACGACTTTGTCCACCTTCGAGAACTCAATCTCCACCGGGGTGGAGCGGCCGAAGATGCTGACCATGACCTTGAGAGTCTGCTTGTCTTCGTTGATCTCGTCGACAGCGCCTGTAAAGTTGGCGAATGGGCCTTCATTGATGCGAACCTGCTGGCCCTTGTCGAACTTCACCTTCATCGTAGGCTTGTCCTTGGTGGCGTCGGAGCGGAAGAGGATTGAGCTGACCTCCTGCTCGGACAGAGCAACGGGGTTATCTCCAGTGCCGAGGAAGCCGGTGACCCGCGGCGTGTTCTTGATGACATGCCAGAGGTCGTTGTCGAGGTCCATCTCGACGAGAACGTAACCGGGCAGGAAGACACGGTCGATGGTGTACTTTTTGCCGTTGCGGAGCTCGGTGACCGGCTCGGTCGGAATCATGATGCGGCCGATCTTGTTTTGCAATCCGAAGGCGGTAACGCGGCTCTCCAGCGACTCGCGCACCTTGCGCTCGAAGCCAGAGTAGGCGTGGATGATGTACCACTTGAAGTTTTCGTTAACCGGCGGGGCCAGTTGCTCAGCGGAGGAATCTCCCTGAGGCTTCTGATCTTCCGGGTTTTGCTCTTCTGCCGCCATGGTTATGCCTTTTTCACGCATCGTTTGCTTCTCTCTGCTGCTGCTAGAAAATTGTTTAGTGATGCTGCGTCAGCCGGTGCAGCAGAGCTTCGATCGCCTTGCCGATGATCGAGTCAACCAGCCAGAAATAAGCCGCGAAGATGAAGACGGTGACCAGCACGACGAAGGTCGTCGACTGCACCTCGGCGCGCGAGGGTGAGATTACTTTGCGCATCTCGGCACGCACGTCCTTCAGAAACTCCCTGAGACGGGCCGGCTGCGACTTCAACTGCTGTAAGCCAGTGCTGGGCTGTTCGGATACTGCTACTGTCTTGGCCATAGTGCTGCCTCAAATCTTTGATGTTCTTCCCGGGCTCTGAAGGACCGGAAAACTGGCGGGGGAGCTCGGATTCGAACCGAGAAGTTCGGTTTTGGAGACCGACAGTTTAACCGTTGAGCTTACTCCCCCCAGGAGCTGTCAGCTCTTAGCCTGGAGCTAAAAGCCAGCGGCTAAAAGGCTGCCCTTACTTTGTTTCCTTGTGCGCAGTGTGCTTGCGGCAGGTGTTGCAGAACTTGGAGAACTCAAGACGGCCGGTGGTGGTCTTCTTGTTCTTGGTGGTGGAGTAGTTCCGGTTTTTACAATCCGGGCACTGCAGTGTGATGATCTCGCGCATTTTGGTCAATCTCCTTCTCACGTGGCCAGCCACTTCGGCTGGCAAGCAGCTTGTACAGAATTACTTCCGACACGCCGCGACGCAGGGCTTACGGCCCCTGCTTGCCGAATCCTGAGTTGTACAACGGAAAGACGAGCGGTCAGGCCACGCTCGTCCTTCTTCTATTATCCACGAAAATCGCCCCGAGTGGAAGTCTACCAAACAGACACAGCCTACAATTTCGAGCCAGCCGACCATTCGATCCACGCATATCGAGGTTTTCTGTTCAAAATCAAGCCACTTGAGCAGCAGCCTCCGTCTCCTGCTGTCGCACACGTCCCGGGCGAAGAAAGCGGCGTTCCACTGCAAACCAGGAAAATACTCCAAGCGCCCACACGGATACGATAACAATACCAACAGCTCCCCACGGGGACCATGCGAATACTCCCAATGCCACCAGCATCTGAACAAGGGGACAATGCAGCACGTAAGTCCCGTAGGAGAAGTCGCCATATCGAGTGATCCCCCGATAGGGAGGGAGAAGGAACGCCAGACACAATACAAAAAGAGGCGTACCGACCGCATCGAGCAAAAACCAGTCCTTCATTTCAGAAGCGACAAATAGAACGATGGCTACCAGCCAGATCTTTCGGCGATGCGCAACAAACTCCGGAAAGAAGTAATAGACTGCGGCGCCCATTATGAAAAACACCAGTTGTCCGGGGAGTTGCTTCGCCAAACCATCTCGACCCAGATGCTCAAAAGCTATGCGGTAAATCGCTGATATGGCAAACATGCTTGTCAAAGCAGCAGATCTTCCCAGTCGCCTGACGAGCCAAACCAAAACAGGAACGAAGAGGTAGAAGGCAACTTCTACTTTAATGGTCCACAACGCTGGGTTCATCGCGCTGGTCGATGGATTCGAAGCGAATACTCCAGGCAGATCTGGGCTGAGAAAGTTCAGGAACAACAGGTTGCAGCCTATGTACTTCCAGGTAGTTGGATGCTTCCAGAATGCTCCGATTGGAAGTTGGGTGAGAATACTTCCAACCAGCAATGTGAAGACGAGTGCCAGCAAGTAACCAGGCAAAATCCTCTTTGCGCGCCGCATGAAATATTCGCGTGCAGATGAGGTACGGTCCCAGCTCGCAACAATCAGACAGCCGCTGATCGCAAAGAACCCGTCAACGGCCCTTTCCATCTGCATGAACTTTGGAAAAAATGCGAGTGGCTTTGCCAATGTCAAATCGTAGCAATGCCCGATGACCACGATCCAAGCAAAGATCAGCCGAAGAATATCGAAGTTGTTATCGCGTCGCATGCGCGGAAGCACTCACAGCACGTTCTATCCGGTCGAGAATAGCGAAGCGGAAGACGAACCGCCATTGTCTAACAGCATTTCGTCTTCCGCTATTATTTGCCCCGGTAACTGGGAACATCCAATCCTTCTTACTTGATGATGTCGGAGATGGTTCCAGCGCCTACGGTCCTGCCGCCCTCGCGGATGGCGAAGCGCAGACCCTTCTCCATGGCAACTGGGGTGTGCAATTCGATCTCCAGTTGGATGTTGTCGCCGGGCATGCACATCTCTGTGCCCGCAGGAAGCTTCGCCGAGCCGGTCACGTCCGTCGTGCGGAAGTAGAACTGCGGACGGTAGCCGTTGAAGAACGGCGTGTGACGGCCACCCTCTTCCTTCGAGAGCACGTAGACCTCGCCCTTGAAGTTGGTGTGCGGCTTGATCGACGCAGGTTTCGCCAGCACCATGCCACGCTCCACGTCTTCCTTCGCGATACCGCGCAGAAGAAGACCGGCGTTATCGCCTGCCAGACCTTCATCCAGCTGCTTCTTGAACATCTCAACGCCAGTGACGACCGTCTTGCGCGTCTCGCGGAAGCCGACGATCTCGGACTCCTCGCCAACCTTCACCTTGCCGCGCTCGATACGGCCCGTAACCACAGTGCCACGGCCCGAGATCGAGAAGATGTCTTCGATCGGCATCAGGAACGGCTGATCGATCGCACGCTCAGGCTGCGGAACGTACTTGTCGACCGCATCCATCAGCTCGTCGATCTTGGCCTCCCACTTGGCTTCGCCGTTCAACGCGCCAAGTGCAGAGCCGCGGATGATCGGGGTGTCGTCGCCAGGGTAGTCGTACTTCGACAACAGCTCGCGAACCTCCATCTCGACCAACTCGATCAGCTCTTCGTCCTCAACCGCATCGCACTTGTTCAGGAACACCACGATGTACGGCACGCCAACCTGGCGAGCCAGCAACACGTGTTCCTTGGTCTGGGGCATCGGGCCGTCGGTGGCCGCGACCACCAGAATCGCGCCGTCCATCTGCGCTGCGCCGGTGATCATGTTCTTGATGTAGTCGGCGTGGCCCGGGCAGTCGACGTGCGCGTAGTGGCGGTTCGGCGTCTCGTACTCGACGTGTGAGGTCGCAATCGTGATACCGCGCTCACGCTCCTCAGGAGCGTTGTCGATCGTGTCGAACGAACGAAACTTGTTGTTCGGGTTGTGCTTCGACAACACCTTCGTGATCGCCGCTGTCAGCGTCGTCTTGCCGTGATCGATGTGCCCGATCGTCCCGATGTTTACGTGCGGCTTTGACCGGTCAAACTTTTCCTTCGCCATTGCTCTCTCCGTCTCTTTGTTAGCCGGCGCATCGCACCGGGTTCAAGGTGATTTACTTCAAAAAAACCAAACTTTTGGGGGATCAGTAATACGCGTACAACTTCAAAAATCTTTGCCGCAGCTCCTGTGCTACCTGTTCCAGGCTGGCGAGATAAAGTTCGCGAATCTGGCCCTGGTCGCTATTGCCGAGCCGGTTGTACTCAGCTTCGGTTTTGGCTCCGAATTTCCCTCTGCCGAGGACATCTTCGAAGTCGCGGATTCGCAGCTTCGAGCGCTCGAGAGACTTGAGGAACTCCGCGACGCGGCCCGCGGCAAAAGAGGCCTCAATGGCGCCTTTGACTGCGTTGAAGGTCTGCGGGTCGGAGATGGGAAGTACAGGCTGCTGATACAAACTGCTCAAAACGCTCTCCTGCCAACCGGCTTCTGCACGGTCGCCTTCTGATCGATGGAGCGGGAGACGGGAATCGAACCCGCGACCAACAGCTTGGAAGGCTGTGACTCTACCACTGAGTTACTCCCGCCCTGGTGTGAGCCGGCAAGTCAGCGAGTCAGCAAGTCAGCGTCCGGCGCTTCTCTTCCTGGTCGCAGCGATTGCAGACCGTAAAAACCTGGAGCTGATGATGGGGCTTGAACCCATGACCTCTCCCTTACCAAGGGAGTGCTCTACCACTGAGCTACATCAGCCTTCGAAACAACTTCAAAGCTACCTGCCTTTACCATCCTACCGCGAACGCAACCGTCCGAGTATGACACGAAAGGCAAAAAACCCTAGCAGTATCCAAGTAAGCGACTGGAGCTTTCCTGGCTCCATCGTCTGCCAGACGGCTATTGCCAGCAACCCCAGGGCGGACAGCGCAATCCACATTCTTCCGCTGCCGGCAGGGCTCAAATCCACGACATCACCAGTCACAACTTACTCCGCCACCTCAAAACTGAATGGTGCACAGGGGAGGATTCGAACCTCCGTAGCGCATAACGCGGCAGATTTACAGTCTGCTGCCATTAACCACTCGGCCACCTGTGCACTTTCTGCCTGACGTCGTTCCGCGCGCATCATCCGACTCAGCCCATCAAGCCCGTCAACGACTCAAACTGCGAATCGAGCAGGTACACCAACCTTGAAGGAGTGACCGGAGGTCTGCAGCGCCAGAACGGTCGAGCAGTACAACCAAATCCGTCTTTCATTCCTGCCGTGAGAACTGGAGCTGGCGAAGGGACTTGAACCCCCGACCCTCTGATTACAAATCAGATGCTCTACCAGCTGAGCTACGCCAGCCCGCACTGCAATTTTGCCCTCTGTAAGCCCAGCCGCACGACGCGAAACAGTGCCCGCGCAGAGTGCGCCGCTGAGATAACTTTAGCATAGCCGAAAACCCTCAGCAATGTCTCCGGCTTACGACGGCTGCGCCCAGGACGTCCAAATTCAGGAGACGTGCTAGCCTATCGACGACTCGAGAACGACCGTCCTATGCCACTTCCAAAAACACTGCTTCGGTTTCTACCGTTTATCCTTGGGCTCACAGTTCTTTCCTTCTCCGCAATCGCACAACAACACGTCCCGGATTCACCCCAGACGGTTGACGGCCCACTAACGACACCCAAGACGCCGAGCATGGATAACGGTTCCGTGGTGAAAATGGCCAAGGCTGGCCTGGGTGATGACTTAATTGTCGAGACGATTAACACACAACCCGGCCAGTACGATACGGATGCCGACTCGCTAGTGGTTCTGAAAAACGCAGGCGTCTCCGACCGCGTTATCACGGCGATGATCAACAAGAGCCGGCGTCAGATTACGAACCTGCCCGAAAAGCCGATCGAACTCTCCGACGTCAACGAAATCGGTGTTTACTACAAGGACCACACGGGCAAATGGATCGCCATCGACCCTGAGATTGTCCATATCAAATCCGGCGGCTGGCTTAAATCCACCGCGACCCACGGCATCATCAAGGAAGATCGAAATGGGCATCTGAATGGCCGCGAGTCGAAGCTTGCGCTGCAGTGTCCGATCGAGCTTCTGATCTATGTGCCTGAGGGCGTCTCAGCAAACGAGTACGACTTCATCCGCTTTCGTATCAACCCTGACAACCGCGAGTTCCGTGTCCTGACGGGAGGCGTATTCCACTCGACCGGAGGCGCCGACCGCGATGAAGTCAAGTTCAATCCGGTCAAAGTCGCTCCGCATACCTATCAGTTCACCGTGAACAAAGACACCGGGGGAGGCGAATACGGGATCCTGCCGCCAGGCACGGGCAACGTAACCAACGGCGGCAAGATTTATACCTTCGCCATCGTGGAATAGTTGACCCGCCAAGGCCAAGCGTCCCAGCTTGCGTAGCGAGGCGTCGAAGTCAGGTTGCCAAATGGTCTATGCTTAAGAGCGAAGACGCGGAATTTGTGCGCCTTCTCGACAACTATGCTGACACCTGGTCTGACCGGTAATGTCCTTGATACGTAGGCGTACACGCTACTCACTGCTGCTGATGGTGGCGCTGATGGCCGCGCTGGCAATCGTGATTGTCTTGCGAAAGGCAGCCCCACCGGAGGCCGCGCGCCTACTGCCTGAGTCTGACGCGATCGTGTACGCCAACCTGAGACCACTGCGCGCGACGACGCATTTCGAGCGTACCCCTGTTACGCGCAATCCCAAATATCAGCACTTCGTCGACGCCACGGGGATTGTGCCGGAGCGTGACCTCGACTCCGCTGCCTTCGCGTTGCACCGCATGGACGACCCCAATGGCCCAAATGGGCCGGTGGGATACTCCGAGGTCTTTGAAGGGCGTTTCGACGGAGCGCGGCTCGCAAACTACCTACAGTCGATCGCCACGTCGAAGGAGAGCTACGCTGACCACGACATCTATACCATCGCAGTCGGCGATGGAAGGGTTACGCGGCCGCTGCGTATCGCCCAGCTTGGCTACGACACCATTGCCGCCTCCAACATGCCGACGCCAGAGCAGATCCACTCGATACTCGACCGGCATCGCGCTGCGGCATCACCGTTTTCAGGCTCGTCGCTGCTTTCGGAACGCTATCGCGATGTGCCGGCTTTCTCGAGCGCATGGGCGATCGGTCATATCGGACTTCCCTTCTCCGATCGCGGCTACATCAGCATCCTCGGTTTGCAGCTTCCATTGACCGAGGACACAACCTTCGTCGCGAGCCTCCGTTATCTCGGTACGCTGCATCTGCGTATCGAACAGATAGCGCCAACTGAAGCCGATGCGGCTAAGGCGACGGAGACGCTCTCTTCTCTGCTGGGCCTCGTGAAGACGGTAGAAAAGACCGAAGCGCAGATTCACCCGCAGGCAGCCGCGGATGCTGAGTTCCAGCAAATGACCGATTCAGCGAAGATTGAGCAGCACAAGGATCGCGCTGTGATGACGGCAAATATTCCTCTGGATCTCGTTAGGAAGTTGACGACCCCCTCGATAGAGGGCAGGCCGTGACGGAGAGTGCATCGCCCGTTACACGAGTGCTTCTTGTCCGCCATGGTCAAAGCATTGCCAACTCAGGCGGCAGGACCGCGGACCCCGACACGAATCCACTCACGGCGTTAGGCCAGGCGCAGGCGAAAGACTTCGCCGGCTGCGTTGCCTGCAATCCAACGCTCATTGTTACGTCGCCATTCTTGCGTGCGCAACAAACGGCCGAGCCGCTGAGACAAAGATTTCCTGAGGTGCCGGTCGAGGTGTGGCCGATCCAGGAGTTAACCTTCCTCGAGCCTTCGCATTACAGAGATACAACCGAGGCGGAGCGCGAACCTCATAGTGTCCGTTACTGGGAGCTGAACGACCACGCGTACGTCGAGGGGCCCGGAGCCGAGTCCTTTACCGGATTTCTTGATCGCGCCCGCGAGGCCGTCCGTCGGCTTGAGGACAGAGATCCCGGCGGGTGCATCGTGCTGATCACGCATGGCTTCTTTATGCAGGCCTTCAGGCTGGTGGTGCTCTTCCCTGACGCCACCGATGCGGAGCTGATGGCAAACTTTCGCCGCTTTCATTTCGTCAACCTCGTACAGAACGTCGATTCACTCGAATTTGAAGTTCGCAACGGTAAAATTCTGTTGATCGGACAGCCCCTTCCAGCCAGCTTCATACTTCAAGGAGAAACGTCTCATGTATAGCCCTAATCCTTCTGCCCTTCGAGCACTGGCTCTGGCGTTCGCCGTATCTGCGTTGCGGGTCTCGGTCCTCGCGCAATCGGGCCCGGTCCTCACCGGCCAGGCGGCCTTTACGGATTACACGCAGGAACATCCCGGCGTCCGCCGCAAGATAACTGTCGCCGACCTGCCGCAACCTAAACCGGATGAGTCGGTCGACAACGGACCCAGCGTGGTTCCGAAGCCCGAGGGTGCATGGCCGGTAGCTCCTAAGGGCTTCAAAGTCGAGATCTATGCACAGGGTTTCCGGGAGCCGCGCCTCATGCGTACCGCGCCCAACGGCGACATCTTCCTGGCTGACTCCCACGGCGACAAGATCTGGGTTCTGCGCGGCGTAGGACCAGACGGCAAAGCGCAGACGGTCTCGACTTTCGCCGATGGCCTCAATCTTCCCTTCGGCATCGCCTTCTATCCCAGTGGACCAAATCCCAAGTGGATTTACGTCGGAAACACCGACTCCGTCGTCCGCATACCTTACAAATCGGGCGATCTGGTCGCAACCGGCAAACCTGAGAAGGTGGTTCCTGAGCTTCCTGGCTTCGCACAGCTTCGCGGGGGCGGCCACTGGACCCGCGATATCGTCTTCACTCCCGATGGCACAAAGATGCTCGTCTCGGTCGGGTCCGCCTCGAACGCGGACGATCCCGACACACATCCCAACGAGTTTCATCGCGCCGACGTCCTCGAGTTCACTCCTGAGGGCAAGTTCCTGAAGATCTATGCCTACGGCATTCGCAACTGCGTCGGCGAGGCTATCAACCCAACGACGGGTCAGCTATGGTGCTCGACCAATGAGCGTGACCGTCTGGGCGACAACCTCGTTCCCGACTACATCACCAGCGTGAAAGAAGGCGGCTTCTATGGCTGGCCCTGGTACTACATGGGAGGACATCAGGATCCACGCCTGATGGGCACGCACCCTGAACTCAAAGACAAGGTCATCACGCCCGACGTGATTCTCCAACCCCACTTCGCGTCACTGGAGATGGTCTTTTACACCGGCAAACAGTTTCCTTCTGACTACTCGGGAGATGCCTTTGCTGCGGAGCATGGCTCGTGGAACCGCGCCCATCGCTCCGGCTATGAGGTTATTCGTGTTCCCATGAAGGATGGCCACGCCACGGGGGAGTATGAAGACTTCCTCACGGGCTTCGTTACGGCCGACGGTAAGGTATGGGGGCGCCCCGTAGGCGTCACCGTAGGCAACGACGGATCACTCTTTGTCACCGACGACGGGACGAGGACGGTCTGGCGCGTCGTCTACACCGGGAAGTAAGCAATCCACTGACAAAGAGCGGCCGATAACCTCGGTCGCTCTTTTTTGCGAAATTTTCAGGTTTATCACCTTCGTAAGAGAACCTCGGCGACGAGCGAGCTGAATCGGAACCCGCTTTAGTCCATGGATTTGCGCAGGCTAATCAGCGTTTTGTCGGTGTCAGTGAGGCGGATTAAGCCATGACGGGGATACTCGATCTCAAGCGTCGCATAGATCGTCAACGTAACCGCAAGTGACATCGCAAACATATGGAACCAGCTTCGACCATGCGACCTCATGCTGTAGCCCGCAAGAAAAGCTGCGCCGCCACTGAAGACGAAGAGCAGCAGGAAGACCACAGCCGGCGGATGCATGTTGAATGCGTTCTGCCGCGTGCCCGTAATGTCGATCATCGTGTTGAGAGCGGGAAGAAGCAGCTTACCAGCGTCGACATTCGCTCCTGGAGCGTTGACTGCAGCGACCGATTCTTTCCATATCTGCCGCTGCAGATGCTCTGTGGTCGGGGAGATCTCGGCTGAGACCGAGTCGTAAAGGTGGAGGCGCGAGGTAGTGTAATCGCGGAAGAGCTGGCGGAGCGCCGGTTGAGCGGTGGGCGGCAGTAGATCCAGGCGGAGGTAAGCGGCGCCGATCGCATTGGTCTCTTCGGTAAGAAGCTCACGATGGATATCGTAGCGAGCGACCGCGCCGGAGAAGGTAAAAGCCAGCAGCAGTCCGAAAAGAGCGAAGATTGCGTTTTCGATCGCAACGCTCTCCTGGGGAGCCTTATGTTTAATCCGGAAGCGGCGGCCATACTCTATCAGGAAGAGCATGACCGGGAGCAGGAAGAAGGCGCTGATCGGAGGGAAGTTCATAGCGGTAGAGCCCACCATAACAAAGCTTAGCCCGGCGCGGCTGCTATTAAAACCACCAGAGCCGACCTGCGTCGGCTCTGGTGGTTTTTGGTTGAGAAGAGGTTACTGACCCAAGGTAGCTGGGCTGCCCAGCTCCGCCAGCGTCATCCGCATATACTTGTGCGGGTTCACCGGCGTGTTGCGAATACGAACCTCGTAGTGCAGGTGGGAGCCTGTGCTGCGTCCGCTGTGTCCGACATAACCGATCACCTGGCCGCGAAGCACCGTCTGGCCAGCAACCACAGCAAAGCCTGACATGTGTCCATAGACCGTTTCGACTCCATGTCCATGATCGATCACCACCTCGCGACCATAGCCGCCTGACATCTGCGCCACCTGTACGACTCCGTCGCCGGTAGCCCGGATGGAAACACCGGTGGGTGCTGAGATGTCGATACCGGTATGGAACTCGCCTTCACCGTTGCCCAGGATGGGATCTTCACGTTGCCCGAAGCTGCTCGTAATGGGTCCCATGATCGGCCAAAGCGTGGGGATATAGGACGCCAGGTCTGACCCGGATTCGGTTCCGAAGAGGCGATTCGAAGAGCCGAGATTCGAGACCGTACGAATCGCCGGGCCGTTCATTGCCGTATTCCGCAGGGCGTTGAAGGCATCGATCGACTTGTAATAGCTCTCTTCGGAGCCTTCGCCGGCGTTTGTCAAGGGAGTCGCAACGATTGCGTCTGCCGTACCTGCAGACTTGCCAGGGTGTTTGTCGGTTAGCTTGCTCATTGGGACAGCAAGCTTGCTGGTCGTCAGGCCGTACAGCGCAGAGACTTCACTCGCAAGCGACCCGAGCGAAGCGGCTTCGACGTCCTTCTCGTGCGCAGCCTTCTCAAGGTGAGCGTAGTCCTTCTGCAGCGAATCGTGGTCCTGCCGAAGCTGGTTGAATCGAGCGGTTTTGATGAGCATCCGCGAGTACGACCCGGCCAGACCGGTGATGGTAAACATGCCAATGGCGGCGGCGGCTACGAAAAGATAAGCATAGTGAAGCGGGACCGGAACCTTGTTCAGGTTGCCGTCGTCGTCGCGGCTTACAAGCATGATGTAGTAACGCTTTTTCAGCTTCAAGCAAAAACCTTGGCCCAGATTTTGGCCGCGAAGCAAAGCCGCGGCTCGGAGAGCGCGGCAACGCTGAAATCAACTAAGGCATATGAAGTTCACCATTCGTCATTCCAGAGTCGCAATCTCTCTTGAGCGTCCTTTGTGAGGGTAACAAACTGGGTACCCTCGTGCAACAGAGTGTCACCATCGGGGGATCATGTATCTCCCACAAAAGTGTCACTCTGGGCCAACCATTTATGCTTCCATCAGGATGAAGAGGCCGCTCAAGTCGCTGGGAGAACTAGGCCTGATCGAGCAGATTCGCCGCGATTTCCCAGCCGGCGGCAAATCCCTCCAGCTCGGCATCGGGGATGATTGTGCGATTCTGCGGCCTCCTCGCGACACCGAAGTCCTTGTCACAACCGACTTTACGCTGGAAGACCGGCACTTCAGTCGCAATGTGCATCCTCCAGAATCGGTCGGTCACCGCTGCCTCGCACGCGGATTGAGTGACCTTGCGGCAATGGGCGCGACACCGCTCGCCGCGTTTCTGTCCTTGGCTCTTCCCTCTTCCACGCTGGCAAAGGCAGAGGGCCGCGCATGGCTCGAAGGTTTTTTCAGAGGTCTGCGCGCCTTGAGCGAGATGCACCGGGTACCGCTGGCCGGAGGGGACACCTCAGAGTCGCCGGGCGGAGACAAAGGCCTCATCCTCGCCGACATTGTCCTGGTCGGCACCGCGCCCAGGGGAGAAGCGCTTCGCCGTTCGGGAGGCGTCGCCGGTGACGCGTTGTATGTCAGCGGAGAGCTTGGCGGTTCGGCGGCCGAACTGGCGGCGATGCGGAAGCGGCGAAGACGGATCCTCACGGTCATTACGACGGAAGGCCGTCCCCAACTGTTTCCCGAGCCGCGCTTGGACGTGGGCGAGGCCCTGCTGCGCCGACAGCTCGCGACGGCATGTATCGACCTGAGCGACGGCCTCTCAACCGACCTCACGCATCTCTGCAAGGCCTCGGGCGTGAGCGCGGAGATCGATCAGGCGTCGTTGCCGATCCATCCCTTCGCCGCCAAACTGGGGCAAGACGCGGCACTGCAGGCGGCTTTACATGGTGGCGAGGACTACGAACTGCTCTTCGCCGCGCCGTCCTCCATCATGATGCCAACGTCGATCGCGGGAGTTCAGGTCACACGGATCGGGAGCCTGCGCAAACGCCGGTCCGATCGCCCGATGATCACGCTGCTCGCCCCCGACGGCAGCCGGACGGTGCTGGAGGCCGGCGGTTGGGAGCACTTTACAACGACCATGAAAAACCGGAGGAGGAGGCCGCGATGATCCTGCTACGATCAATCGATTCGGCTCTGCCGCCGATTCCCTGAAGTGCGATCTTCTGAAATCTATGCGCGACGCAACAAAAGTGATTCGATCCACTCTCAGCCGCTCCGTCCCCGGCGAGTCGCTGCACTCCGGGCCAGTCTTCGCCGCGCCGTACCACACGCCGGGCGATCCGGCCGCCAGTCCTTACACCTACGCGCGGTCGCATAATCCCACATGGACGTCGCTCGAAAAAGCCATTGGACAGATGGAGTCGGGTGAAGACCTCCTTGCGAGCGCGTTGGTCTTCGCGTCCGGCATGGCAGCGTGCACGGCAGTCTTTGGCGCTGTGTTGCGACCGGGAGACGTGGTCGTCCTGCCCTCAAACGCCTATTACACCGCCCGCGTGCTGATGCAGGAGTACTTCACCAAGATGGGAGTGGTACTGCGTATGGCCCCCACAGCTGGAAACGCGCAGGCTGAACTGCTGGAGGGTGCGCGGCTCCTGTGGCTGGAATCGCCGAGCAATCCTGGCATGGAGATCTGTGACATCGCCGTGCTATGCGAGGCGGCGCATCGTGCGGGCGCCCTGGCCGCGGTCGACAACACAACGCCGACGCCACTGGGACAGCGGCCGCTGGTGCTTGGCGCGGACTTCTCCGTCTCCTCGGACACAAAAGCGATGACCGGACACAGCGATCTTCTCCTTGGCCACGTCGCGGTGCGCGACCTGGAGCTTCTCGCGCAGATCGATCAATGGCGAACTCTGACTGGTGCCGCCCTTGGACCGATGGAGGCGTGGCTGGCGCTGCGCTCGATTGCCACGTTGCCTCTTCGGCTCGAACGCTCCTGCGAGAACGCTCAGCGGATTGCCGAATTTCTGACAACGCGCGAGGAAGTACTCAGCGTACTGTATCCAGGGTTGCCAACTCATCCTGGACATGCGATTGCCGCAAGGCAAATGCGCTACTTCGGCCCGGTCTTCAGCTTTATCCTGCGCGACAAATCCTCTGCAGACACTGTTCTTTCGAAGGCGAAGCTAATAACGGAAGCAACCAGCTTCGGAGGAGTCACGACAACCGCCGAGCGTCGCGCACGATGGGGAGGCGATGCAATCGCCGATGGTTTCATCCGCATGAGTGCAGGTTGCGAGGCCATCGAAGACCTGATTGAAGATATCGCTCAGGCGTTGGACGCCGTTCGGTAATGATAGACGCAACTGGAAGTTCTCAGGAATTCACTCACAACTGGAGCGCCGAGGTCCTCAAAAAGCCTCCGCTGATCGCACCGGCGCGGCAGTTTACCTATCCCCAGCGAATTATCGGAGAAGAAGATGCGCTAGCTCGTGGAGCGCTGCAGCTCATGGTTCACCCGGCAAGCGGCGGGACATTTTTCGCAACGTGCGCCCTCGGGTTTACCGATCCTGCTATGCCTACCGTGGTCTTCGCCTGTCCCAACCCTCAGGAGATGTGCGCCGTCGCCGGCGGGTATGCCTACATAATCGACACGACGGAGCCGGAACGATGCACACACCTCGCGCTGAAGCCTGTGGTTGAGGTACGGCCGTTGATGCCGCAGGAGCTGTTGCTCTTCCTGGGTTTCCATTCGATGGTGGCGTGGGGACGACACGGCATGGCGTGGAAGTCGGCACGTCTGAGCTGGGAGGGAATAGGGATTACTGGCATCAACGGCGATCTGTTACACGGCGTCGGGTGGAATCTGATGACGGACCGAGAGGTGGCCTTCACGCTCGACCTGCGAACCGGAGAGCACCAGGGTGGCGGCTTCACTCCGCCGCAAGAGAGAAAAAGCTGAGAGCGGCATCGCCCTGCTTCAACAGGCGATTATGTTCGAGCGCACCGTAGCGCATGGCGAGTTTGGCTTTGCTGCTATGCTCGGCGACGACCAGGGCGTGCGGAGAAAGAATCGCACGGCCACGGACACTTCCAAAAAAATTGAGTGTGCCCGAGTATTCGTCCTCGGCCTCGTAGGGTGGATCGAGGAACACGATATCGACCGATTCCTGTAACGCGCTGAGGCGTTGCAGCATGGCGCCCACGCCACGGTCTTCCAGCGTAAAACTTCGGCCAATCTTCAAAGCCGAAAGATTTTGTCGCAGAGACGCCAGCGCTGGTTCAGCGTTCTCTGCGAACCACACATGGGCCGCGCCACGGCTCACCGCTTCGATTCCGACGGCTCCAGTGCCAGCATAGAGATCGACGAAACGGCAACCATCCAACCGTGGCGCAAGGATATTGAACAGGGTTTCGCGAAGCCGATCACTGGTAGGACGGGTCTGCATCCCGCGCGGAGCAAGCAACTGACGAGAGCGGTAGGTTCCTGCGATTACGCGCATCTTTTACCATCGTAAGCCGTCCGCATTCGAGGCGGCCTTGCGGCAGCGCATACAATAGCAGATATGCGTGGGTGGTCTTTTCCGATCGGCAGATTCCTCGGCGTGGATGTTCGCATCCACACTTTCTTCCTGCTTCTCCTTGGGTTATCGATCAGCTACGCCTCCATGACGGGCGGGACCGGCACACGAGGGTTCGCCCTGTGGGTTCTTTTGCTACTTGCCGTCGTCGTCCGCGAGATCGCACGTGCCCTGGGCGCAACATGGTTTGGCCTTGAGTTGCGCAGCGTCCTTCTGCTACCCACCGGAGGCCTCATGAGCTACGCGACCCCCGAGGCAACCGAGCTGGCATCGACCCCCGCGATGCAAAAGCGCATGGGGGTCATCGGACCAATCACCAATCTCGGGTTCGGCCTCCTGCTTGGAGCGATCGCGCTGACATTTTCACCTCAAGTCAACCTCTATGATCGGCCCTGGCTGTCGCCCCTTCACCTGCTGCGCGCCGCAGTCTGGATGAACCTTCTGCTGGGCGCGGTGAACCTCTTGCCTGCCGCCCCGCTCGATGGAGGACGCGTCTTTCGCGGAGAGTTTGCAAAGACAAAAAGCGGTATCAAGGGCTCACGAGCGGCAACCGGGCTGGGTCAGATCATCGCCGTCGGCATGATGATCGCAGGATTCGTGATTCCCAGCATCTGGCTGATCATGATCGGCGGATTGGTCCTGATCGGCGCGCATATGGAGGACCAGGGCATGTTGCTGCAGGCCGATGTCGACGCCGTGCGCATGCGCGACGTGATGCTGACCCAGTTCAGTACCCTCTCGGCGTCGGACACTCTCGAGGAGGCCTTGCAGCGTTCAGTGCATACGTTGCAGGACGTTTTTCCGGTAGTTCGTGGCCCGAATCTCGTGGGAGCTGTCTCCCGGCAGAGTATCGTCGATGCCCTTCACTCCGACGGAAACGGCTATGTGCAGGGAGTCATGACGCGCTCGTTTCAGACCGCGCAGCCGGACGATTCGCTGGTAAAGACGCTGCGCCGCATCATGGCCGGCCAGGGCGCCCAGATGGTTCCCGTACTGGAAGGTGACCGCATCGTCGGTATCATCACGCCACAGAATCTCGCCCACTCCATGGGAATGCTGAACCAACGCCGCAAGATGCGGCCGCAGGAATAGATGTCAGCGGAATACGACAGAGAAAACGACCGGCCGCTGGCACCGGGACTCTACCTGGTAGCAACACCCATTGGAAATCTGGAAGACATTACCCTGCGGGCGCTCCGGGTATTACGCAACGTAGATCGGATCGCGTGTGAAGACACCCGGCAGACGCAGAAGCTACTGAATCACTTCAACATTCCCACTCCTACCCTCAGCTATCACATGCACAACGAGGGGCCGCGCACCGAAGAGCTCATCGCCGAGTTGAAACAAGGCGCACGGATCGCCGTCGTGAGCGATGCCGGGACTCCGGGAATCGCCGATCCTGGCGGACAGATAGCGGCTGCGGCCATTGCCGCTGGAATACCCGTCTTTCCAATCCCCGGGGCAAACGCCGCCGTGAGCGGGTTAATTGCGAGCGGCCTTCCAACCGACAAATTTCTCTTTCACGGCTTTCTTCCGGCCAAGTCGGGCCAACGAAAAACAGCGCTCGAACAATTGGTGCGCGGTGAGACAACCCATGTCTTCTACGAAGCGCCGCACCGCATCCTCGACACATTGGCCGATATCGAATCCGTCTTCGGCGCATCGCAACATGTTGTCATCGCGCGCGAGTTGACCAAGATCCACGAGGAGTTTCTGCGGGAACCGGTCGACAAGCTGCGTTCCCAGCTTGCAGCGCGGCCGACCGTTCGCGGAGAAATCGTTCTGTTGCTGTCTTTGAAAGAGGCTGCCCGTGAGAAGAGCGACGCAAGTCTCGCAGCCGAGTTTGCGGCTCTGATGAAGTCGGATGGGATCAGCGAGAAGGACGCTCTGAAACGAATCGCGCGCCAACGAGGCATCGGCAAGAGCGAGGCATATCGCGAACTACAGCGCGAACAAAACCGGCTGCGCTAAATTCGCCGACCAACTGCTTCTTCGGCCGGGCTAAACCTATTCCCGGCCCTCGACCCGATCGTAGTTGTAGACGTTGCTCGTAGTACCCAACGCCTCATTGTAGAGAATCTTCGCGCCGATCACTTCGTTGAGTTCGTCGGTGAACTCATGAATCGCCCGCAGATGGTCTGCTGTGGCCGGAATCTCAAGTTTGCTGGTCTTAAGGAACTTCTGGTAGCCGCGATCCAGCAGGCGCGCAATCTCACCGTTTAATAGCCAACCCGGACGGGCCAGAATTTCGACTGTGCCATCCGGAGCGGCTGCGATATCGGCTGCACAGCCGTATTTCCTTACCTGAACCGCATTTGCAATGCGCTTTGAACCGTCCTGCACCGGGGCAACATCGAATCTCTGGCCACCGAGCAAAGCGAGAACGTCGTTGAAGGTGCGTCGTAAGGTCTTTTTTGCCATAGGAGCGATACGTTAGACTTGATTAACTGTCGCACATTCACTGACGACGATCAATTGGAGTGGATGCGAAGCGATGCCGGGGAAGATAAAAGTCGCATGATTACTACTGTCAAGACGCTTGGAACCAGCATCCTCGAACGCATAGGTCACACCCCGCTTGTGCGGCTGGAGGGGCTGACCTCCCATCTACCCGGAGTGCAGATTCTGGGCAAGGCGGAGTGGACAAACCCAGGGGGTTCGGTCAAGGATCGTGCGGCCGCCTCGATCGTCACCGACGCGCAACGCCGCGGACTGATCGATCGCAAACGCGGCCTTCTCGATGCCACCAGCGGCAACACCGGCATCGCGTATGCCATGCTCGGTGCGGCGCTGGGCTTTCCTGTCACATTGTGCATGCCCTCCAACGTCTCCCAGGAGAGAAAGCGCTACCTCAAGGCCTATGGCGCAGAGATCGTATGGACAAATCCTGGAGATGGATCGGACGGCGCAATCCGCAAAGCGCGAGAGATGATTGCAGCCGAGCCCGACAGGTACTACTACGCCGACCAGTACTCCAACGACGAAAACTGGCGCGCGCACTACCGCACTACCGGCAACGAGATCTGGGATCAGACCGAAGGACAAGTGACCCACTTCGTTGCGGCCCTGGGCACGACCGGAACCTTCATGGGAACCACGCGCCGCTTGAAGGAGCTGAATCCGAAGATTGAGTGCATCTCCATGCAGCCGGACTCTCCGTTCAATGGCCTTGAGGGTTTGAAGCACATGGCGACAGCAATCGTTCCGAAGATCTACGACCCGGATCTCGCCGACCGGAATATCGAGATGGCAACCGAGCGCGCGTATGCCATGGCTAAATATATGGGACGCCACCTCGGCGTGCTTGTGGGTGTCTCAGCCGCAGCCGCTACGGCAGCCGCTTTGCAGGTCGCCGAGGAAGAGGCGGCGAAGGGGCGCGAGGCTGCCATCGTCACCATCCTTTGCGACGGCGCTGACAAATACATGAGCGAGCGCTTCTGGACGGAGGATTGAAGATGCTCCGCATCGAATATGCCGACTATGAAGCGTTGCGAGCGCACGGCGAAGAGACGTATCCCAACGAATGCTGCGGAGTGCTGCTCGGAAAGAACGTCCCCGGTGAAAGAGATGGCGCCACAACCGCGAATCATGTCCGACAAATCGTTCGCGCAGGCAATACCCGCACCGACTCCGCCCACAATCGCTACAACATCGCCCCGCAGGAGCTGGTGAAGATCCAGCGGCAGGCACGCGGCCTGGGCCTCGATATCGTCGGCTTCTATCATTCGCATCCTGACCATCCCGCGCACTGGTCCCCGACTGACTTCGCCGAGGCGCACTGGCTGGGATGCTCCTACCTCATCACCAGCGTCGAGCACGGCAAGGCCGTGACAACAAACTCCTTTCTGCTCGCTGGAACGGCAGAGGACGACAAGAGATTTGAAGACGAACCCATTGAGATCATGGTCGCCCACAGCATCCCCGAGAGCGGGGCGCACAACCAGAAAGGTCAGGCATGAAGATTCATATTCCCACGCCGCTGCGCGCCTACACGGGCGGACTCGAGACCGTAACAATCTCCGGCGGCACCGTCGACGCAGTCTTTCACCAACTAACGAGTCAGTATCCCGACCTCAAACAGCATCTGTTTACTCCCGACGGCAAGCTACGCTCGTTCGTCAACGTCTATCTCAACGACGAGGACGTCCGGTACCTGGACGGAAAGCAGGAGACTGCAGTAAAGGACAGCGACGAGCTGACGATCATCCCCTCTATCGCAGGCGGGATGCGCTCGTAACAGCATATTTTTGTTTCATGGCAACATGACGAAGGACTACGACAATGCCGACAGCAATTATTGAGGAGACTGTACTTCCCAAGCTTTCCAACGATGAGATCGCACGCTACTCCCGCCACCTGATCCTGCCGGAGGTGGGCATGGAGGGTCAGCAAAAGCTGAAAGCTGCAAAAGTCCTCTGTGTCGGCACCGGAGGCCTTGGCGCTCCGCTTGCGATGTATCTCGCGGCCGCGGGGGTCGGCACCATCGGCCTCGTCGACTTCGATACCGTCGACGCGAGCAATCTGCAGCGCCAGATCATCCACTCCACCGCGACGGTCGGCAAGCTCAAAGTGGACTCCGCGGAGATCATGCTGAAGGGCCTGAACCCTTACCTCAACGTCGTGAAGCACAACACGATGCTCACCAGCGCCAACGCGCTCGAGATTCTGAAGGACTACGACGTCATCGCCGACGGCACCGACAACTTCCAGACCCGTTACCTGGTTAACGACGCCTGCGTGCTACTGGGCAAGCCAAACGCCTATGGCTCGATCTTCCGTTTCGAAGGCCAGGCCAGCGTCTTCGGCACGAAAGAGGGTCCCTGCTATCGCTGCCTCTACCCGGAGCCGCCCCCGCCCGGACTGGTTCCCTCCTGCGCCGAGGGCGGTGTGCTAGGCATTCTCCCTGGCTTGGTTGGAGTCATTCAGGCGACCGAGACCATCAAGCTCATCCTCGGCATAGGCGAACCGCTGATTGGCCGTTTACTGCTTGTTGACGCTCTAGGCATGAGCTTCCGCACACTCAAGCTGCGCAAGAATCCAGAGTGCCCAGTCTGCGGACCCAACCCCACCGTTACAGAACTGATCGACTACAACCAGTTCTGCGGCATCGCGCCGCCCAGCGAGGTCGGCCCACTGGAAGTAGCCCGCGACAAAGCAGTCGGCAACCACCCCGTCGTCGACGGTATTCCGCAGATCACAGTTGAAGAGCTCAAACACAAGCTTGACGCGAAGGAAGATGTCTTCGTGCTGGATGTGCGCGAACCTCACGAATATCTCATTGCAAATCTCGGTGCGCCCCAGATTCCCGTGGGAGAGGTCGAACGCCGGATCGGAGAGCTTGCCGCGCAGAAGAACCGCGAGGTCATCGTTCATTGCCGCTCCGGCGCTCGCAGCCAAAAAGCTGCGCTGATCCTGAAGCGGGCCGGCTTCACTAATGTGTCGAATCTCGCCGGAGGCATCCTCGCGTGGGCCGACAAAATCGATCCATCGATGCCGAAGTACTAAATGTAAAGAACAGAGATAGCGGCGAGCCCTCGGTTCGCCGCTTCTTTCTGCTAAGCAATAGCTAATGCTTTTTGTGTTGCGTCTTTAGCGCCCGGCGCAGCACATCGAGCGATCCATCTGTCTCGGGAGGCGTGAGGCCCAGTATCTCGGCGATAAGTGGATAAAGATTCACATTTTCAAACGGCTTCAACTGGACACCGGAAGCAATATCAGGCCCGGCAGCGAAGAAGATCGCCTTCATCTCCGGCATAGTGCGTGGATCGAAGCCGTGAGCCCCGTGAGGTTTGTTCGATCGTTCGGCTTCCGAGGAAGATGCGTGAGCACGAAGCTGAAATGGCCCGGTCGGCACAATTACCGGATCGCCCTCGCGTGGATTTTCATTGAAGTGCAGATAAGCAGGCACATTCGCAAGACGGTAAACCTTGAAGCGAGGATCGGGGTGGGCCAGGAACTCTTCATAGGTCTCCTGTATATCGGCATCCGGCTTCGGATAAAGCAGAGAGCCTTCGGTGTGAAAATCGCTGAGATCAGCAAAGTCTGAAAGCGTAACCGGATCACCCTGCAACGTCACCATGCCATGATCGGCAACGACGACAATGTCGACTGCCAGATGCAGCGCGGCAATCTTTGTCCTTAAATCTCCGATCATCGCATCTACATGATGCACAGCCGCCCGCACCTCATCGGAATCGGGGCCATAGGCGTGTCCCGCGTGGTCGACGTTGGCATAGTAGAGAGTGATAAAGTGTGGTCTTAGCTCAGGCGCCAGCTTCAACCATGCAACCACCTGGTCAACGCGCTTTTCATCATCAAGTTTGTCGTCGAAATGCAGGTAGTATGACGGCCTCTTACCTTGAATCTCCGCCTCTGAACCAGGCCAAAAGAGGCACGCCGACCGCATCCCCTGTTGCTCAGCCAAAACCCACAGGGGCGTACCGCTGTACCAGCTTCCATCGCTGTTCGACTGAGTCTGCGTATAGACGTAGGTCTGTTCACGCGCAGGGTCCCAAAAGCTGTTGGCGACGATCCCATGATGCTCCGGATAAAGGCCAGTGACAATGCTGATGTGATTGGGAAAGGTAAGCGAAGGATACGCAGGCAACATGCCCTCAGGAGCGCTCGCTCCTTTAGTTCCCATCTGCAAGAGGTTCGGCGCGCCATACTTTCGCGGATAGTCGTACCGAAACCCGTCGAGCGAGACGAGGACAACATAGTGCTTCGCCTGCTGGGCCGGAGTATTCGGCGGATTCGGCACCGTAATGACGGGCGTTGGATCCTGGGCAACAACAAGCCTCGCCGACAAAGCCCCGGCTAACAGACAACACCGAACGACAGCAAGCGAACGCCGCATTTGCATTCTGCCTATTCCGCCTTATCTTCTATTTCAAGCATCTGCAGACACAAAGGGCGCTCCAGCATGCACTCCATCCGGGCGATCGATGCGAGTGCCCGTTCAATCGTTGACGTAAGGCAAGGCTCCGTCGTAATGACAAAAGGCAGCCGATGTTTCGGATAGCCGCGCCGTTGCAGCAGTGAGTCGATATTGGCCCCGACCTTCGACAGCGCCCCCGAGATAGCATAGACAATTCCAGGCTTATCGTCGACTACGAAGCGAAGATAATGCGGCGCCAGAAAATCTCCCGTCACCTCACGTCGTCGAACCGGCAGCTCAACCGTCTTGCAACCTTGAGCCACAGCGAGCAAATCGGAGACAACGGCAACCCCAGTAGGCTCACCGCCAGCCCCGTGACCCGAAAAGACAACATCGCCACCAAACCTTCCGCTCACAACGACCATGTTCTGCGTGCCGTGGGACCACGCCATCGGCGAAGCCAACGGAACCAGCATCGGAGCCACACGAGCATGCACCAGCCTCCCGTCAAGCTCTGCCCGCGAGACCTGGCGAATGGTGCAGTTCAGCTCCTTCGCGTAAGAAAAGTCGATCGCCTCAATCGAAGAGATCGTCTGCGTCGCAACCGCATCAGGGTCAAGTTCGGCATGCATCGCAATTCGAGACAGGATGCACAACTTCGCCCGAGCGTCGTAGCCGTCAACATCGGCAGACGGATCCACCTCCGCATAGCCAAGCTGCTGCGCGTCCGCCAACACCGTCGCATAGTCGGCTCCGGCTTCCATCCGGCTCAGGATGTAGTTGCAGGTACCGTTCACAATACCGCTGAGCTTCGTAACCTGATCCCCACAGAGCCCCTGCAGCATGCCCGGAATCACCGGTACTCCACCCGCGACCGCCGCACCGTGCACTAGATGCACGTTGTTTTTCGCAGCGATCTTCGCCAGGTTCGAACCACAATAGGCGATCAGTTGCTTATTCGCCGTCACCACCGATTTGCCCGCCGCCAGCGCCTTGCGAATCCAGCCTTCGACCGGATTCAGACCGCCCATCAGCTCAATCACGATATCGGCATCGGAGCGCAGAATGACGTTGATGTCCTCAGTCCATACGACGGAAGAAGGCACCGCCTTGGCAGCTGCGGAACTCCGTTTTCGCTCCACGTTTCGGTTGAAGATATGAGTCAGCTCGACGCCCGGAAACCTCGATGCCGCCAACACGCGCGCGACCGCACTACCCACCGTCCCAAATCCAAGCAGCGCTACCTTCGCGCCGGAACCGGCCTTCCCCTGCTTGCTCGCCGCCTGCTTCTTCTGCTTAATCGCCATCGTTAGTAATCGATCCTGCCTGCCTGAACGCGCCAGGCATCAAAACTTGAAATTGCCTTGTCCCGTAACAGGCTCAAAGTAGGAATTGTGCGGTCATGAATGGGCAACTTCAATTCGTCGTAAAGGAAGGCGTCGTCAAAGCCCGCTCCAGCCGCATCGGCTGCGGTACTTCCATAGAAGATCGCATCGCACCGCGCCCAGTAAATGGCAGCGAGACACATCGGACACGGTTCGCAACTGGTATAGATCTGGCAGCCATGCAGTTGAAATGTTCCCAGCGCAGCGCACGCATTCCGAATCGCTACAACCTCGCCATGCGCCGTCGGATCGTTCGTTGCCGTCACACGGTTGGCGCCGCTCGCCACAATCTCTCCATCGCGCACAATCACTGCGCCAAACGGTCCTCCACGCCCCGACGTGACGTTCTCCGTCGCCAGCGCAATCGCCTTTTCCATAAAAATTGGGTTGCCCTGCATCTGGCTCGGTATCCTTATTGCACGCGTCGCGCGGCGAGACTCACGGAATAATCAAATTATGGCACATGCCTTCCTCTCAAATCGCATCATCACGCCGCAAGGCACGCGAGCCGGCGCTCTGCTTGTCCAAGACGGCAGAATTCGCGCTATCTGCAACCCCTCTGAGATTCCTGCCGATGCCATCGTGCACAGTTGCGACGACGACGCACTGCTTCCCGGACTCGTGGACACTCACGTCCACATCAACCAGCCGGGACGCACCGAATGGGAGGGTTTCCGCACCGCTACGCGCGCAGCCGCAGCTGGCGGCTACACCACACTCATCGACATGCCGCTCAACTGTCTGCCCGAAACCACAACAGTCGCCGCGCTCGAGGAAAAGCGATCCTCCGCACAGGGCGAGTGTTTCGTCGACTGGGCCCCCTGGGGGGGTGCCGTCGCGGACAACCAGCAGCACATTCTGCCGCTCGCACGCGCAGGTGTTCTTGGCTTCAAATGCTTCCTCATCTATCCCGGCTGCGACGGCTTCACCATGATCGATCAGCAGCAGCTCCAAGCCGCTCTTCCCGCCATCGCCGAATCGCGCCTTCCCCTTCTCGTACACGCGGAGCTCGCTGGACCCATCGACGCTGCCGTGGAACACTTGCGCGACGCGGACTGGCGCAAATACTCAACCTACCTAGCCTCTCGACCGGATCAGGCGGAGCTCGACGCCATTAGGCTGATGATCCGGCTCTGCCGTCAGTACCACTTCCGCCTCCATATCGTCCATCTCTCCACCGCGCTCGCTCTTGAAGAATTGCGAATCGCGCGCGATGAAGGCCTGCCGATCACAGTCGAGACCTGCCCTCACTATCTCCACTTCGCCGCGGAAGCGATTCCCGAGGGCGCAACTCTGTTGAAATGTGCCCCGCCAATTCGCAGCGGAGAAAACCAACAAAAACTATGGCAGGGTCTCCGCGACGGAATCATCGACATGATCGTCACCGATCACTCCCCTTGTCCTCCTGCGATGAAGCGCGAGGAGTCGGGCCGCTTCGATCTGGCGTGGGGCGGAATCGCCAGCATCTCCCTTGCACTCTCTGTTATCCACACTGACTGTTGCCGTCGCGGCTTCACCCTCGAGCACCTCGTTCGCTGGATGAGCACCGCACCTGCCGCGCTCGCCGGGCTCAGCCATCGCGCAGGAGCTATCGAAGTCGGGCGCGAGGCAAACTTCGTCGCCTTCAACCCGGAGGCGGAGTTCTCAGTCACTACCGACCGGCTGCACTATCGCCACGCAATCTCGCCATACCTGAACGAGACCCTGCGCGGAGAAGTCAAAGCCACCTACCTGCGAGGAGAGGCCGTCTACCGCAATGGCAGCTTCGCCGCAATCCCGTCCGGGCGCGAGATCACGCTATAGTAGGCAGACGAGGATGAACAAAGTGCTCGCCCGATGGAATTCTCTCGACCCCTCCACCGCCGCTATCGAGGCGCTTCCCTGCTGCGGTTCAAAAGCATGGGCAGCCGCACTCACGGCGCAGAGGCCGATCCTCGACGAGCCCTCTCTGCTCGAAGTTTCCGCAGCCATCTGGCGTTCCCTCCCGTCGCAGGACTGGCAGGAGGCGTTCGATAGTCACCCTCGCATCGGTCAAAGCCATGCACAGAAGCACGCGACCGAAGAATCGCTCCGTTGGTCGAGCCAGGAACAGCGCAAGGCCCTCACAGATGACGAGGCAACGAAGCTCGCGCTTGCAGAGGCGAATCGCCGCTACGAAGAGAAGTTCGGAAGAATCTTCATCGTCTGCGCAACCGGAAAGACCTCAGCCGAGATGCTGGTGATCCTCGAAGCACGAATGAAAAACGATGCAGCAATCGAGCTCATCGAGTCAGCCGAGCAGCAACGTCAGATCACTCAGATTCGTCTTCACCGTTGGCTGGAGTCAGATTGACCATGGGCATCTCAACACACATCCTCGACACGTCCCTCGGACGTCCGGCCAGCGGAGTTCGCGTCTCTCTTGCGATCATGAAAAACGGAACATGGTCGATCCTCAACCAGGCCGTCACCGACTCTGACGGCCGCTGCAAACATTTGTTGCCTGAAACGCAGGCCCTCGAACCAGGGATATATCGTCTCCACTTCGAAACAGCCGCCTGGTACAAGCAAAACAACGTTGCCGGACTCTACCCCTATGTCGAGATTGTCTTTGAAGCCACCGACGGCAACCCGCATTACCATATTCCTTTGCTCCTGACCGCCAACGGCTATACCACCTACCGAGGAAGCTGAACCGATGATTGAACTCGCAGAAAATCGCTATGGAAAGTCTCGCGTCCGCCTGATGAAGGTAACGCGCCACGATAAAGATCCAGAAAAGGGTCAGGATCTGCGTGAATGGACCGTGCAAGTCCTCCTCAAGGGCGACTTCAACGAGGCACACGTGCTCGGCGACAACAGCAAAATACTGCCAACCGACACGATGAAGAACACGGTTTACTCGATCGCGCGCAGCTCGAAGGCAGTGGCGATGGAAGACTTCGCAAAGGAGCTGGTGGACTTTCTTCTCGGGCGCAATCCTCAGGTGGAATCGGCATCGGTGCGCATCGAGAGCACAATGTGGAAGCGCCTCAGCGTCGACGGCGCGCCCCACCCTAGCGCCTTCATGCGAGGCAGCGGCGAACTTCAGATAACAACAGTGGAACGCGCACAGAGCGGAGCCTTTCAGATCCTCTCAGGCCTCGACAATCTGGTCATCCTCAAAACGGCAAATTCAGGCTTCGAGGGCTACATCAAAGATTCCCTCACAACGCTGCCTGAAACCAAAGACCGCCTCTTCGGCACCGCGGTCAGCGCAACATGGCGCTACATCTCACACGATCTCCCGTTTGACTGCCTCCGTGTAAAACTGCGCGAGACGATGCTCCGCACCTTCGGGAACCACGACAGCAAATCCGTTCAGCAGACGCTCTACGCAATGGCCGAGAGTGCGCTCAACGATATACCCGAAATCGACGAGATGGAACTCATCATGCCAAACAAACACTGCCTCCTGGTAGATCTCTCCCGCTTCGGGCAGGACAATCCGAACGAAATCTTCGTACCCACCGACGAGCCTCACGGATTGATCGAAGCCCGCGTGCGGCGCAAGTTCTAAACAAGGCCTACAAGTCACTATGAGAAGCACCTATTCCGATCAAGCGACCCACGTCATCTCCCGTTGCTACGAGCTCGCCACGTTTACCGAAGTTCCCGGTGAAACCACCCGCCTCTTCCTGACACCGCCCATGCATGATGTGCATGCGCTGGTCCGCGGCTGGATGGAAGACGCCGGAATGACCGTCCACGTCGACGCGGTCGGCAACATGCATGGGCTCTGGCCAGGATCCACGCCCAATGCACCCCGCCTGCTCATCGGCTCTCATCTCGATACGGTGCCCAACGCCGGCGCCTTCGACGGTATTCTCGGAGTCGTTCTCGGCATAGCGGTAGTCGAAGAACTGCAGGACAAACACCTCCCCTTCGCCATCGAAGTTGTCGCCTTCTCCGAAGAGGAGGGAGTGCGTTTCAGTCGACCCTTTCTCGGCAGCCTTGCATACATCGGCAAACTAGACGAGGAGATTCTCGCCCGCGTCGATCGAAACGGAATCGCCGTTCACGAGGCAATTCGAGCTTACGGCCTTGATCCCGCGCAGCTTCCATCCGCAATCCTGTCTGACGATGCCTTCGCCTACCTTGAATTTCATATCGAACAGGGCCCTATCCTCGAACGCGAAGATATCCCCCTCGGAGTCGTCGAAGGATTGGTAGGTCAAACTCGCATGGAGCTCGTCTTCACCGGGCACGCCAACCACGCGGGCACGACCCCTATGTATCTACGTCACGACGCAATCACTACAGCAGCCGATTGGATCGTCGCCGTCGAACAGTACGCCACCTCGCATGAAGGACTCGTCGCAACCATCGGCAAGCTTCACGTTTCGCCCGGCGCCGCAAACGTCATCCCGGGCCGCGTCACCGCCTCCTTTGATGTCCGTCACGCGAACGACTCCGTGCGCGAGGTTGCCGTAGCCGCAATGATTCAACTTGCCGAATCCGCGGCTGCCAAACGTGGAGTCAGGCTCGCCGCTCAAACACAGCTTGAGCACACCGCCGTCCCATTGGATTCTCACTTAGTCGCCTTATTGCGAAAGGCCGCCGCGACAGCGGGCTTTCCCTCTCGAACAATGACCAGCGGAGCCGGCCACGACGCGATGATCCTTGCTCCCATCGTCCCTTCGATCATGCTCTTTCTTCGCAGTCCCGGCGGTGTCAGCCATCATCCCGACGAAACCGTGCTACCCCAGGACGTAGAGGCCGCGCTGGCAACAGCGATGGAGTTCCTCACTCAGTTGCGCGATGATAATACGTACCTCAAGGAAGGTCATGCATAAGCTCGGACAAACCCGCAGCACCAATCAGCGCGATCACCTCCTGCACACGCCGGACACCTTCGTCCGCACCGTGTTGCCCGGCATGGAGCGGGCCGCAGCCGTCGTGCATATCTCGCCGGCAGGGGGTGCAGCCTTTACCCAGTACACGGCCGAGCTCGAGCCAGGCGGCAGCCTCGGACCCACCTCCAACCAACGCTTTCTCTACACGCTCGAAGGAGCATTTGATCTCGCCACCGACAAGACATTTCACACGCTTTCCGGCGGCGGCTTTGCCTATCTTCCCGAAGACGAAGCCCACAGCATAACCGCACAGCAGGCCACGCGCCTCGTCGTCATCGAAAAACCATACGAATCGATCTCCTCAGCGCCCGCACCGGAAGTCTTCGTGGGAACCGAAGAGAAAACCCTCTCCGTCCCCCTCAACGACGACCCGGACCTCCAGGTTCGCAGTCTCTTGCCCGGTTCCGGATCCTTTGACTTCGCAGTCAACACGATGACCTACCAACCCGGCGCTGCCCTCAGCATGGTCGAAATGCACATCATGGAGCATGGTCTGCTGATGCTCGAAGGTGGTGGCATCTACCGTCTCAGCGACCAGTGGTATCCCGTCACTGAAGGCGATTTTATCTGGATGGGCCCCTACTGTCCGCAGTGGTTTGGAGCAATCGGCAAGCGTCCCGCCAAATACTTGATATACAAAGATTTCAACCGTCATCCACTGGCTTAAGTTGTAACTCAAGCCGTCCACGCAAAGCAGGAGCCGTCATCCATGCAGGTCACGATCGACGCAGGCCGCCTTCTCAGCGAACTCCAGACGCTCGCTACGCTAACGAGCGCAGAGCCGGCAGCCGAAGGCACTGCGGTCACTCGCATCATCTTCACCGCCGACGACCTCCGCGCCCGTACCTGGCTCAAACAACAAGCTACCGCAGAGGGCTTCGAGGTCCGCGATGACGCCGTAGGCAACATCTTCATCCGCTGGACCGGCACCGATCCCAAGCTTCCCGCCGTCGCCACCGGCTCCCACACCGACGCTATCCCCCACGCCGGGATGTACGACGGCACCGTTGGCGTGCTCGGCGGCCTCGAAGCCATGCGCGCCCTCAAGCGCAGCGGCCTCCGACCCCGGCGTTCCATCGAGCTTCTCATGTTCACCTCAGAAGAGCCGACGCGCTTTGGCATCGGCTGCCTGGGGAGTCGGCTTCTCTCCGGCACGCTCGATCCCGCCCGCGCCGATAGACTCCGCGAGGCCAACGAACCAGCCGACGTCGCCCGAACCCTTGAAGAGGTTCGCACCTCGGCCGGATTCACCGGATCACTCGCAACGGTCAAGCTGCAGCCCAGCCACTACCACGCATGGATCGAGTTGCACATCGAGCAGGGTCCGCTCCTCGAACGCGAAGGAATCCCGCTCGGCATCGTCACCAGCATCGCCGCTCCCGCGAGCTATCGCTTCATCATTACCGGCGTCGGAGGACACGCCGGCGCGCTCCTCATGCCCGACCGCAAAGATGCGCTCTGCGCCGCCGCCGAACTCATTCTCTCCATCGAAAGCCACGCGCTCGCAACAGGAGCAATCGACACCGTCGCCACCGTTGGCACGTGCAACGTCCATCCTGGAGCCGTCAACAGCGTTCCCAGCCGCGTCATCCTCCAACTCGACATTCGCGACACCGATCCAAACCGCCGCGAGTCTGTCATGCAGGCCGTCCGCCGAGACTGTGAAGATCTGCGCCTGCGCCGCAAGATCACGATCGTCGAAGAGCTGGTCAACGCCGACGCTCCTGCGCAATCCTCTCCCCACATCATCCAGCTTCTCGAGAAAATCTGCGGAGAAGATGGGATCGTATACAAGAAAATAGTCAGCCGCGCCTACCATGACTCGCTCTTCATGGCTCAGATTGCGCCCATTGCCATGATCTTCATCCCCTGCCGCAACGGCGTCAGCCATCGTCCCGACGAATATTCTTCGCCAACGGATATCGCTCGCGGAACCCAGGTCTTGGCCCAGGCGCTCGCTAAGTTAGCATCGGAGTAGGGAGCCACACACGCTGAGACATGGCAATCGAATCGATCAATCCTGCCAACAACAAACTGCTTCGTCGCTTCGAACCCCTAACCGACGAGGCTGCACGCCAAAAGATCGCCCTAGCCTCCGACGCCTTTCGCTCCTACGCCAACGTACCGCTCGAGCATCGTGCCCTGTGGATGCGCAAGCTCGCCTCAATTCTCGAGCAAGAAGTAGAAGACCTCGCCACGCTGATCACACTCGAGATGGGCAAACCTCTCGACGCAGCTCGCTTCGAGATCCACAAATGCGCCGATACATGCCGCTACTACGCCGACAACGCCGCCCGTATGCTCGCGCCGGAATCCATTCCGACGGGCCAGAACTACAGTTATGTGCGCTGGGATCCACTGGGCGTCGTGCTCGCCGTAATGCCGTGGAACTTTCCCTTCTGGCAGGTCATTCGTTTTCTGGCACCGGCATTGATGGCGGGCAACGTCGCCCTACTGAAGCACGCACCAAACGTCCCGCAGTGCGCGCTTGCGATTGAATCGCTTGTACGCCGCGCAGGCTTCCCACGAGGCGCGTTCCAGGCCTTGCTGCTCGAAGTCAACCAGATCGAAACTATCCTCGCCGACGAGCGGATTGCAGCTGTCACCCTCACCGGCAGCGAGACGGCCGGTCGCGCGATCGGTGCCCAGGCCGGCTGGCTCATCAAAAAATCTGTGCTTGAGCTTGGCGGCAGCGACCCTTTCATCGTCATGCCGTCCGCCGACCTCGACCTCGCCGTTGAGACCGCCGTGCGCGCGCGTTGCGTCAATAGCGGTCAATCCTGCATCGCCGCCAAAAGGTTCCTCGTCGCAGACGAGATCTACGACGCCTTCGAATCGCGCTTCGTCGCCGGCATGGACGCCGTTCGCGTAGGCGACCCCATGAAGGAAGGAACGGAGATCGGTCCGCTCGCAACAGTGCGCATGGTCGAGCAGCTCGAAGCTCAGATCAACGCGGCGAAAAACGCGGGTGCACGCGTGCTGACGGGCGGCGAGCGCCTGGTAGGCGAGGGCAACTATTTCGAACCCACAGTCCTTACCGACGTTCCCCGCACATCCCAGGTCTACCGCGAAGAGCTCTTCGGTCCTGTCGCCATGCTCTTCCGTGTTCACGACATCGACGAAGCCATAGAGATCGCTAACGACACACCCTTCGGCCTGGCCGCCTCCGCCTGGACGCGAGATCCTGCAGAGCAGCAGCTCTTCGTCTCCGCGCTGCAATGCGGCGGTGTCTTCCTCAATGCCATGGTGGCCAGCGACCCGCGTCTTCCCTTCGGCGGCATCAAACGCTCAGGCTACGGCCGGGAGCTCTCGGCGGCCGGCATGCGTGAGTTCCTCAACGCGAAGACCGTCGTCATTGCATCAGCTAGTGACGTCGCCTCACCACAGAGTTCACCACAAAAACCGCAGTTAGCCACGACACAGCGCATGCACTGACGGTCCTCAGCACGAGATGCCGGTTTTCGGTTAAGCTACGGTGTTCCTGCGAAGCACCCTTTGCTCGTCGGGTAGCTTCGTCAACGCGGACGCATCTTCGCCAGAGAGGACCATCATGCCCGATCTCAAGTACTTCACAGGCTTCGGCAACGAATTCGCTACCGAGGCTGAACCAGGCGGCCTTCCTGTGGGCCAGAACGCCCCTCAGAAGGCCCCGCTCGGCCTCTACACCGAGCAGTTGAGCGGCAGCCCTTTCACCGCGCCGCGTCTGCTCAACCGGCGCACCTGGACCTACCGCATCCGCCCCTCCGTCATGCACAAGCCCTACGAGCGCATTGCCAACGGCATGGTCCGTTCCAGCCCCTTCAACGAAGTGGAGACGACACCCAGTCAACTCCGCTGGGACCCTCTCCCGTTGCCCACAAAACCCACAGACTTTGTCGACGGCCTCACTACCCTCGCCGGCAATGGCGATTTCTCAATGCACTCCGGCCTCGCCATCCACATCTACGCCTCGAACAAAAGCATGAACGACCGCTTCTTCTACACCGCCGACGGCGAACTTCTCTTCGTCCCTCAGCTCGGACGTCTCCTGGTCCACACCGAACTCGGCATCCTCGACCTCGCCCCGGGCGAAGTTGCCCTCGTTCCCCGCGGCATCAAGTTCCGCGTCGAGCTACTAGACAAGCAGGCTCGCGGCTACCTCCTCGAAAACTACGGAGCCAGCTTCCGCCTGCCGGAGCTCGGCGCAATCGGTGCCAACGGCCTCGCCAACTCCCGCGACTTTCTCACTCCGCACGCCGCCTACGACGATCGTGACAATGCCACCTTCCAGGTCGTCGCCAAGTTCCAGGGCAACCTCTGGGCCACAGACTTCGACCACTCTCCGCTCGACGTCGTCGCCTGGCATGGCAACTACGCGCCCTGCAAATATGATCTCGCACGCTTCAACTGCATCAACACCGTCAGCTTCGACCACCCTGACCCGTCGATCTATACCGTCCTCACCTCGCCAAGCGAGATCCCCGGAACCGCCAACGTCGACTTCGCGATCTTCCCACCGCGCTGGATCGTCGCCGAGCACACCTTCCGGCCACCCTGGTTCCACCGCAACTTCATGAACGAGTTCATGGGCCTAGTCCAAGGCGAGTACGACGCCAAGGCCGAAGGTTTCGTCCCCGGCGGAGCCAGCCTCCACAACTGCATGAGCGGCCACGGTCCCGACGCCGAGACCTTCGACCGTGCCAGCGCAGCCGAACTCAAGCCCGTCAAGCTCGAAGGCACGCTTGCCTTCATGTTCGAGACGCGCTTCGTCTGCCGTCCAACCAAGGTCGCCATGGAGACAGCTGCCCGCCAGCACGAGTACTACACCTGCTGGCAGACCCTCAAAAAGAACTTCAAACCAGGCGCCTGATCGCGCCCGCAAAGAAGAAGCAAGAAATAGGCGCGACCCAAGGATTCGGTCGCGCCCATTTCTTTCTACCGCGATTAGAAGACTAGAAGTTCAACGAAGTCTGCAGGGAGAACTGGCGAAGAGCCGAATTCGTCGTAAACGGCCGTCCGGCAAGCTGCGTCGATACACCAAACTGATGTGACGTCAGAACGCCGTTCGGAGTCGACAGGTC
This sequence comes from uncultured Acidobacteriaceae bacterium, assembly GCA_963798925.1. GTDB lineage: Bacteria > Acidobacteriota > Terriglobia > Terriglobales > Acidobacteriaceae > Edaphobacter. The sequence goes on along the minus strand of CAWCVD010000008.1, from coordinate 2,591,734 downwards.
GAGATTGTTGAAAAGGTTCAAAATCTGCACCCCGAACGACAGATTGTAGCGTTTACCCGTACTGCCGCCGCCGCCGAAGCCGCCACCAGGTCCACCACCGGGGCCTCCACGACCGCCGCCACCACCGCCGCCGCGCGCGCCGCCACCGGGTCCGCCCGGCCCTCCAGGACCCCCTTGACCTCGTCCACCGCCCTGACCCTGAGCCGCTGCACCAGTCGCAGGCCCAAACCCAAACGTCTTCGTAATCCGCAGATTGGTCGTGAACTCCGTAGGCCCAGTACAGTAGTTGATTGGAATACGCGTGTAAGACGTGTTCGGAGGTGGCGCGACGAAGCTGCCGCAGCCCGCAATCGTATTCGTACCAGCCGTCCCGGCGGGTATCCCGTTCGGCGCACCAAACATCGGCCGGTCGTTGTACTGGCCATCTTGGTTGAGGTCGCTGCCCGTCGTAATGTTATAGGGCGTTCCCGCTGAAAAGATCATCAGTGGGCTAATGCTGATCGTATGCGGAAGACTTATGTTGCCAAACATGAAGAGCCGGTAGCGTACGTCGAAGACCGCCCGCCCGTAATCCTTCCCAATGTCGTACGGATCGGTCGACGGGAAGGTATTAATCGTCCCTGTATCCGCTTTAGCTGTGTTGAACACCCCATAGCCCGACAACGACCAGATCCTGCTCGGCCTGATATTCACATTGGCAATCAACTGCTGCTGCCGGAACACGCCCCCGGACTGATACGTATCCTGCACCAACGGACGTTGGCCAGGTGCAGGCGGGGTTGGATAAATGGGCGCCCCACTTGCGGTGAAACCCGTCGGTGAGTTAAGGTTCGCACTGTAGAACTGGTGCACGCCATTGGCGATCACATAATTCAACGATAACGTTGCCCCACGGAAGAGCTGCTGATCTACTCCAACCGCGTAGTGCAGCGTGTACGGGCTGCGAAGATTCGGAGACGCCAGCACTGTCTTGTTCCCAGTCAACGACGTTCCCCCCGTGCAGCCGGCAATATTGTCCGGAGTACATGCCACAGGAACCGACCCTACAAACTGGGTCTGAATCTGGTTCTGCCCGTTGGATTCCAGCGTAGTCACCACGTTGGCCAGCTGATACCGGTCATAGAAGATTCCAAATCCGGTATTCAACACCGTCTTCGGAGCACTCCCCGCCCGCCCGACTCCCCAGCGCAGCGAAACGCGCGGCGCAAAGTCATGATGTTCCGCGAGATAGTTCTGCGTCTCATAACGAATTCCGTAGCTGATCGACAGATTCGGGCGCGCCTTCCAATCATCCTCCGCATAAAGGCCCAGATCGACCATCGTAGCGTTGACCGGATGAAGCACCTGCGTAATGCTGAACCCGCTGGCCGACGCCGGGTTTGCATAGGCATTTGCGTAGGCATTTGTGCAGGTATCCGCTACCAGGCAGTTGTAGCTGAAGGAGCCGTTGGTTCCCGCGTTGGTGACGTTCAGCTCTCCCGTAGACCGCAGCCTTCCGCCCATGCGAATGAAATTCTTTGCCAGCTGGATCGACGTATAGTTCTGCGCCTCAAAGTGATTCTGCGTCGTCGTCGACGTACCCGAATTCGAACCGCCGCCCGTAAAATCTCCCGATACCTGGACAGTCGGCGTTGTATTCAGAGCGATCTGGCTCGCCGACTCACGCTGATACTCAAACCGAGTCTCGTTGATTACGCGCTGGCTCAGAATCTGCGTATCGACCACCTGAATCGTCGTCTCCGAAGCGTTGGACTGATAAGCCGCATCCGGCAGGACCAGGCCGCCGACACCGACGTTGCTCTGATCATTCTGCTCGTATTGAAAACGCGTCGTCAGCGTGTTCTTCTCTCCAAGAGCAAGGTCGATCCGCGGAGTGATGTCAGTCCTCGACTGCGGCGCGGGATTCGCAACCGAATAGTTGCAGGTAATCTGACCCTGAGGGCAAGTAAGCGTCGTATCAGTCAGAATCGTCGGGTTGTAGATCGTTGCGCTCACCAGATTGTTGTCCTGAATCGACCGGTGCGACCCAGCCACCGAAAATGACGCGTTCTTCGCGATCGGCCCCGTCAAATTCCCAAGGATAAAGATCGTGTGATACGGCGGCTGCGTCTGCTCCGGCTGCCCAGGCGTATTGAACGCATTCAACAATGGATTGCCCGAGTTCAACGCTGAGGTGATTCCCTGCAGATTGAACTGGCCGTGAAACTTGTCCGTGCCCGGCTTGGTAAACACCTCCACACGCCCATATCCGAGCCGGTCGTACTGCGCCGAAAACGGGTTCTGGTTGATGCGAATCTCGCGGATCGATGACTTCGGGGGAAGCTGCCCGCCGGTAAATCCATCAACATAAATCTGCCCGCCGTTCGGCCCCGCCGCAGGTCCCGCAAGCGCCGTCAACTCCGAGGAAAGTTCATCGGGATCGTCCGAGAGCGCATCCAGATCCTTGCCCTTCAGCACAGTCGAACTGGCATTGCTGTCGGAATCAACGCTCACCTGCGCGACCGACGCCGTTACATTAACTTCCTGCTTTTGCTCCTGGATCGAGAGCTTCGCATCCAGTTCCAGGTTCTGCCCCGCCGTAATCCTGACGCCCTGCTTCACAAACGACGCGAAGCCCTGCATCGTCACCGTCACCGAATACGTCCCCGCAGGAACACCACGCAGCACGTACGTTCCATCGCTCTGCGACTGCGTAATCAGCGGCTTGCCCGACGACGGAGTAAAAGTCACCGTCGCGCCCGGAATCACCGCCTGCTCAGGGTCGGCAACCAACCCATGAACCGTGGCTCCGGTCTGGGCGGTCGCAACCAAAGGCGTCCAGGCCATAAAAAAAAACAAAACAATCTTCAATGTTGCGCGAATTGACATTACTACTCCTCAAAAATCTGTTGCGTTCGTAGAAATCCGTTAGTGCCCGCCACCACCGCCGCCACCTTCAGGTGCTTCGCCGCCAAGGTTCCACGGCGACAGCGTCATCGCAGGTCCGCCACTGGGTGTTGCGGCCAGAATTGCCTCAACCCCGGACAGCAACGTCACCGCCGTCATCGCGCTGCCGGGATTCGGCTGCGAAGCCACGATCATCACTGCATCTCCCACCTTCAGGTCCGCGATCGTCTTGTTCGGCAATCGGGCCACAAACTGCGAAAGATCTCCTCCACCGGCTCGCGCGCCCATGCCGCCCGGTCGTGCTCCTTCGCTTGCACCGCCTTGACCTCCGGCCTGCGAAGGATTCCCCGTTCCCGTACCACCGCTCGCACCTGTACTCGCGGCAGTGCCGCCTTTGGCTCTCGCGGCGAACATGGCCGCAGCCTGGGGTGGCAGCGCCCGCACATTCGAGTTCGCCGTAATCATCACTGTCACTGACTTCTTGGTCGCCAGATCCTTCAGCGTGAGCGACCCGGCCGCAGCATCGATGGTTGCTATCGTTCCCGCCACGTTCTTGAACGATCCGCTAACGATCTCTTCGGCCTGAATCGACGAGCCATCCTCAGACTTTGCCCCGCGTACACGAAGCTGGTCGCCGGTTTGAATCTGCGCCAACGTTCCCGGCTTCGCATCTTCGAACTTCACCGAGTCACCGGCATAGCGTCGATACTGCGTCGGCGGCGTCGTCGTCACCGTGATCTTCCTTGTTCCTACCGCAATCGATAAGGTGCCAGCACTCGCATCCACTGCGCTCACGATGCCGCCCGTTCCGCGCTTCTGCCAATCCTGCTGTTCCGCCTCGTGCTTCTGCGCGATGTCAGTCGACTTCATCAAAATCACACGCGCCGCCGTAAAAGTGCTCGCGTCGTCTCCGGCCTTGCCGTTCACAAGCACTCGGTCACCCACCGCGATATCCTTCAGCGCAATCGTCTGGGCCGACTTCAAATCCGTGCTGCCTGGCGCGAGCTGCAAAATGCGCGCGCCATCCGCCACGCTAACTGCCACCTGCTGGCCTGCATCCGTCTTCAGCGTGAGGCTGTTTCCCGCTACTGCAGTCACTGTGCCCAGCTGACGCGCAGCCGCCGGTGCCGCAGCAGGTGCCTGCGCCATTAACCCCGGCATCCCCGCGCAGCCCATCACCAGCGGCAGCATCACACTGGCTCTTAGCACGGCCCGGAATACACTGATTTCCCTCAACATCATCCTGCCCTCAACTTAATTCCAGATTTGCATCGGTCGCTTCAGGTCTGCCCGCTGAAGTCGCAGTCTCTAAGGAAGACGAGCCAGCAGCGCAAAAGTTTCCGCTGAAAACAATACTTTCGTATTGAATCCCGCACGAAACTAAAGCGAACAAAACACGGATGCAGCGGCCTTTCTATGATAACCGGCTTCACGCCCGCCGCGCCATCATTTCGCCGAGAGCAACTCTTGAACCGCACGCTCCAACTGAGCGTCCGATCCCGTCTCCGTCTCCCCTAGCGGACGCGCCACCTCGACATCCACAGGCCGTGGATGCATCTCCATCGTCTGCCCGCGCAGGTCCTGAATCCGCCATCCCGGAACCCGCACCGCCGATCCATCGATCAATGGCTGCGCTCCCGTGAAGATGATCCACCCCGCCGTAGGCTCGCCCACCACCTCACCCAGCTTCAACGAGCGATACCCCTCCGTGAAGTCCTCCGCATCCGACAACGACGACTCATTCGTCACCAGCACGGTCGGCAGGCCAAGCGCCCGCTGCCCGAGGTTCTGCCGCGACGGAACCGGCGTCAGATCGCGCGGCGTCATCATCAGATAGTTCTTCCGCGTGAACACATCCAGCGCATATCCATTGATGTAACCGCCGTTGTTGTTCCTCACATCCACCACCACACCCTGCTTCGCCTCATTCTGCGCGTCCAGATCGATATACAACTGCTGAAGCGATGCGTCACTCATATCCGCGATGTGAACATACCCAAGCTTGCCGCCGCTCACCCGATCCACCAGCGCACGCCGGCTTTCCACCCACTGCCGGTACAGCAGACCCACCGCCGCAACTGAAGACACCGGACGCACAACAGCCTCGCGCGTCTTGCCCTCCGTCTCCACTCCCAGAACTACCCGCTTGCCGACCGTATCCTCCAGCATGCTGTCCAGGTTCTTCGCGCCCACATCCTCGCCGTTCACGCTTACCAGCCGGTCCCCTGGCTTGATCGAGCCTTCAATCGCCGCCGGTCCCAGCGCAATCACCTCACGTACCACGAGGCCCTTGCCCAACTCATACGCCTCACGGTCGAACCGCAATCCGAGATTCCCCACCTGCACCGGCTGCGGCCCGTTCCCCGGCCCCATCCCGCGATTGATGCCCGAATGCGACGAGTTCAACTCGCCGATCAACAAATTGATATCGCGGCGTAGCTCATCCGGCGTCCTCACGCCAGCAATGTAGGGCGTCCACTCATCGTGCAACTTCAGCCAGTCGTGCCCGTTGAACTTGGCGTCATAAAACCGCCGGTTCAGCGTCTCCCACGCCTCTTCAAACACCACCTTCTTCTCTGCGTCAAAATCGATCTGCATCGAAGCGCTCACTGCAATCGTCTTCGGCGTCCGCGACTCGATCGTGATCGTCTTCACCATCCCGTTCTCGAGATAAAACACATCCTTGTTGTCCGCCGAAAACGCATAGTCGCTCTTCCGCCCCGGCGTCGAAGTCAGTTGCCGCGCAACCGGAGGCTCCTTCGCAAGTTCATCCAGGTTGTACGTATAGAGGCTCTGCTGATTCGCCACGCGAGCCGCAAACAACAGCGTCTTCCCATCCGGGCTAATCACCGGCTCCTCGACATTCAACCCCAGCGGCAAAAATGTCAGCCGATTGTGAATCCCCTCGAACACAATCTTCACCGGCACAGGCTCAGGCTTCTTCTTCGCATCAGCCCCGGGCGTCTCCGGCTTTTCCTCGGTCTGCGGGGTGGCTGCCGGCGTCGTCGGCGTACCGGGAGTCTTCGAAGGCCGGAACAGCTCCCGGAACTCGTCCTCGCGATACTTCGGCACATGCGGCAGCAGATCCACTCGCGCAATCTGCGCCTGTTCACTACGCTGTGCCGTGTCGAACAGAAGATACTTTCCATCCGGCGACCACACCACTTCGCCTATCTGCCCATTCGCCAGAAAACTCACCGCATGCGATTCGCCGCCCGCCGCGAGCACAACACGCACATTGCGAAACGAACGGCTGTCATCCGCCGTATACGCAACCCACTGGCTATCCGGCGACCAGGCAATCGACGATTCAGGCAGCTCCCCGCTCGCTACCATGCGGTCCGCAACCGCTGTCCCGGCCTCTATCGGCACCGTAAGCACGTGCAGCTCCTTATTGTTCCGCAGATACGCCACGCTCTTGCCATCCGGAGACCACTTCGCCTCACTATCCTCACTCCCGGGCCGCGTCAGAATCTCCTGCTTCCCTTTCGCAAAGTCATACATCACCAGATTGTGCCCGCTAGCCTCGCCCGTACCCGCCTCCGACCGGTACACCACCTTCATCGAATCCGCCGACCACACCGGATCGCTCTCTGCCGTGGCCGTATGCGTCAACCGCTGCGCCTCGCCACCATCCTTCGCCGACGCGGCAAACACCTCGCCATGCGCGATCAACGCAATCTTTTTCCCATCCGAAGAAAGCGCCATCGTGCCGAAGTTCGTCTCCGTCACATGCGTCACACCAGGCGACGCCGGAACTCCGCGCAAAGTTATCGGCACCCGCTCCGCCTTACCCGTCGCCGTATCCATCTTCCAGATCGCGAAGTTTCTCTCGAACACGATGGTCTTTCCACCGTCCCCGATACTCGGCCACAACACGCGGCCCTCCTTGAAGCGCGTCATCTCCTTCGCCGAACCAGGCGTCGACACCGAAACCGCCCAAATGTTCTCCGCACCCGATCCATCGCTCATGTAAAACAGCGTCTTCCCATCCGCAGACCACATCGGCCAGGCATGCTTCGCATCCGCCTTCAACAGCATCTGGTACTTTCCGCTCTCCGCAATCGGCTTCAGCCAAACCTCTGTCTCATCAATATGCGCGTGCCCATTCCGCCACCACTGTGCGCTGCTCAACCCCTTCGCCATCAGCGCAATCGTCTGCCCATCCGGAGAAGGCGCACTCTCAAACTCATTCAGATAACGCTCCCGGCTCACCTCCAGCGGTGTCCCGCCCGCCGAACTCACGCGAAAGATATCGCCCTGTCCCGCAACATCATTCACCGCCGAGGTGAAATAGATCCACTTCCCATCATGCGACCACCCATCCAGCGAATCTGGCCTGTCCGAATACGTCAGCCGCACTAACTCACCTGTGGTTAGCGTCAGCACATAAATATTCCCCGCGTCAGTCCGCGTCGAAACAAACGCCAGCTTCGTCCCGTCCGGCGAATAGAGCGGCCTCGACTCCGTCGCCGGATTCGTCACCAGCAGGTGCGCCTCGCCGCCGCCAGCGGCCACCGTCCAGATGTCGCCGCCCGACACAAACGAAATCTCCTTCCCATCAGGAGAGATCGACGGATCGCTCAACGAGGGCAGCACCGCCTGCGTCACCGCATCCTTCCCAACCAGCAAAACCCCGAAAACGAGCGAGCAGAGCACCGAGCGGCGAAGACCGAGTGACATGGCAGACACATCCCTTCAATCGAATGAAATTGATAGACAAATTCTACACACTGGCATTTATGGCAGCTTTGCTCTGGCGCAAGGATCACGCGGCCGCTCCACCGGCCTCCACATAACGCTTGAGCTCCGCGAGCATCCGCACATTCTCTTTTCGAAACCCTACAGCACCAGCGGCAGCGCCAGTTTCATCAGGCCCCGCATCTCGATCGTCAGGTCGAGCTCTCGGATGACCAGCGTCCCTCGCTCCACCGGTTCGAACGTGCAGCGAATATGAACGTCGATGTTCGCCGTAAGCCGTCGGCGCTTTAGCAGCATCGTGTGATGAAACCCGATGTGCCTCGGCCGATCGAACTCAGTCACGGATCCGGGACGTTGACCTGCTGGCCCCGCGTCAAGATAAGTCGTGCCGAGACGAACAGGATATGGATTCACCTGACTCGTGCCCCCAAAGCCATCAGATCCCGGCAGCCAGCGGCCATAATGCGGCATATCGGCAACCAGATCAAACAAAATCTCCGGCGGGCCCTCGATTCGGATCCTGAATCGTGGATGCGTAGTCGACATTGGGTCTCTTTCGATCCCGATTTTAGGATCTCAAATCAAAACCAGGACGACTCACAGCGGCGATCAGCCGTGATCTTCTTCGGAGAGGACCGCAAGCGCGTCAGGAGGCAGCCTGACCGCACTCTTCCCCGCCTTCACATCCTCACTCGAAGCGAGTACAAGCGGAAGCCCGCCAGGATTCTCAAGTTCAACCGGCTCCGTCCCCACATTGCACATCACCCTCACCGCTCCGCGTTGCATCACCAGCCATCGTTTGTCCCCGTCAAATGAAACCTTCGTCTGCCCCGGACGTCCGTCGTTCAAAGAAGCCGACCCATGCCGCAGCGCAATCAGCCTCCGATACCACTCCAGCATCTCGGCGTGCGCACCCTCGTGCACCTCGTCCCACTTCAGCTTCGACCGCACAAACGTCTCCGCGCTCCCCGGATCGGGAATGTCCGCCGGATTCCACCCAAACGCCGCAAACTCGCCACGCCGCCCCTCCCTCACCGATCGCGCCATCTCCGAATCCTCATGGTCAGCGAAGTACAGAAACGGCGTCGACGCCGCAAACTCCTCCCCCTGGAAGATCAGCGGAACAAACGGCGCAGTAAACACCAGCCCCGCCGCAACCTTCGCTCGCCCCATCCCGACGATCTGCTCGACTCGATCCCCCACCGCCCGGTTCCCTACCTGGTCATGAGTCTGAATGAACCCGACAAACTGCTGCGGCGAAAGACCCTCCACCGGCCTCCCATGACTTCGCCCGCGATACGTCGAGTATGTTGTCCCATCCTGCACAAAAATCTTTGTCAGCGCCTTCGCCAGCTTCGCCATCGTCCCGAAGTCGACGTAATATCCCTTCTCTCCCTCACCCTCCAGCAACACGGTAAACAGAGCATGATGAAAATCGTCACTCCACTGCGCATCCATCCCATACCCGCCTAACTCGCGCGGCTTCACCACTCTCGGATCATTCAAATCGCTCTCCGCAATCAGCACCAGCCGCCGTCCCAGCCTCTCCGACAGCCCCTTAACCTCGCTCGACAGCTGCTCCATAAAATGAACCGCCGACCGGTCGAAATACTCATGCACCGCATCTAGCCGCAACCCATCCACGTGATAGTCCCGCATCCACATCAACGCGTTGTCGCAGAAAAACCGCCGCACCTCATCGCTTCCCCAATCTTCAAAGTTCACCGCACCGCCCCACGGAGTCCTGTGCCGCTCCGTCAGATAAGGCCCGAACTTCCCGCTATAGTTCCCCACCGGCCCAAAGTGGTTATAGACCACATCCAGCAGCACCGCCAGCCCGCGCACATGGCACGCATTCACCAGTCGCTTCAGCCCATCCGGACCACCGTAGCTCTCATATACCGCAAACAACGCAGCCCCGTCGTAGCCCCACCCTCGCTCTCCCGGAAACGCCGATACCGGCATCAACTCAACATGCGTAATCCCCAGCTCAACCAGATAATCCAACCGCTCGATCGCCGAATCAAACGTCCCCCCTGGCGTAAACGTCCCGATGTGCAACTCATAAACCACCCCACGCAAAAGCTCAGGTGCGTTCCATCCACCATCGCTCCACTTAAACGCCGCCTGGTCGTAAACCCGCGACAACCCATGCACTCCATGCGGCTGCCATGCGGAACGAGGGTCGGGCCAAGCCCGCGAATCGTCATCGATCACAAATCCATAATCGGTTCCCGGACCGGCCTGCTCTACCCCGACACGCCACCATCCGCACTCATCCGGCCCGCGCATCGCATACGCCGCATCGCCAATCTTCACTGCAAGCTTGCTGGCACTCGGCGCCCAAACCGAAAACTCATGCATCGTCTTCGCCGGCCCCCACCCCTTCACGCACTAAAAGCGCAACCGGAAAATCCTTCAACAGCAGCTTCATCGAATTCACGCCGCCCTTGAAGCTCCCACCCGTCAGACGATCCCTCCACTCTCCCTTCGGAAGCACCACAATCGTATCCTTCCATGCGCCGCCAAGCTTCAACGTCAGCCTCGGCACTACCGTCACCACATCTTCACCTCGCAGATACGCAATCACATGGTCGTGCTTGTCTCCATCCACCTCCAGCGGAGTGTACTCAGCCTCCGCCCCAAAGCACTCCGACCGTTCGCGCCGCAGTTCAAGCGCCTTATGAATCGTCCACATCTTCGGCAATCCTTCATCAGCCCTAATCATCACCTGCGCCGCCACATCCTCCCCTTGCATCTTCTTCAACTCACACAACAGCCGCTTGCGCAGGCCGTAATCCACCGGCCGCCGATTATCCGGATCCACCAGGCTCAGATCCCAAAGCTCCGTGCCCTGATACAGATCCGGCACGCCCGGCGCCGTGTGCTTCAGCAGCGTCTGCGCCAGCGAGTTCACTCTCCCCGCCTCCAGCACTCTTCCCACAAACTGTTGCAGCTCGCGCAGAAACGGCGCATAGTTCAGCGTCAGCTCAATAAACATCAGCAACGCATCTTCAAACTCCTTGTTGTTCGCCACCCAGCTCGTCTGCTGCTTCGCCTCACGCACCGCCTTCAGCATGTAAGCCTGCGCCCGGTCGATCGGCAGAGGCCAAGCGCCAATCAGCGTCTGGTAGTACAGATACTCCGTATTCCTATCCGGCATCGCCGACGCGCCACGCTTCGCCGCCCGAAACGCGCTATTCATTCGCGCCCACCGCTGCACCGCAGAGCTGAACCTTCCGGGTATCTCCGACAACACCGCCAGCCGCGCCCGCACATCGTCGGCGCGCTTCGTATCGTGTGTCGAAAGCGTCGTCAGTGTTGCAGGATGCGTCGCCTGCATCTTCACGCAGTACGCGTGAAACTCAGCAACGCTCAATCCATCGCGCCCCGGATCGCTTCCCACCTCATTCATCCCCGTCAACCGGTTGAAGCAATAAAAAGCCGTGTCCTCGACCCCCTTCGCCATCACCGGCCCCGTGAACTGCTGGAAGCGCTGCACAAACTCAGTCTCCAGCCTTCCCTTAACCTCCATCATCAACACGTCGCGCATAAAGTCGAACAGGCCGCCGTCGATGTCCAGCCGCTGCTGCTTCGCGCACTCCGCAGCCTCCGCAATGTGTTGCCGGTCTTCCTCGGTAATCTCGTCCCGGCTAGGTACCACATACGTCCGGTAAACCAAAAAACAAGCTGCTACTTCGCGAATCGCCCGGCGTATCTCGGCCCGCGTATAGTCGCGCCGGTCACGATTGGCCTCACATATCTCCACGAATAGCGAAGTCAGCCGGTTCACATCGCTCCCCAGACCCTCATGCGACACATTGATCTTCTTCTCATGCGCGATCGCATGAAAGTCAGTCGGCTGCTCCGTAAACTCCCGGTACACCGAGCCCAACTCCCTCAATCCCTCGGGTGCCACCAGCACACCCGCAGCCACATTCAAAAAGTCGTACCCAGTCGTGCCCTCAATCGGCCAGCTCTCCCGCAGATACTCGCCCGGCTCCAGAATCTTCTCGCCCACAATGTAGGCATCCGGCGCATGATCCCGAAGCCGCTTCATATACTCCAGCGGATCCCGCAACCCATCTGGATGATCCACTCTCACGCCATCGATCACGCCACGCTTCAGCCAATCCAGCACCAGCGCATGCGTCTCTTCGAACACATACTCGCGCTCCACCCTCAGCCCAATCAGCGAGTTCACATCAAAAAACCGCCGGTAGCTCAACTGTTGATCCGCCGTCTTCCAGTACGCCAGTCGGTAGTTCTGCTGGTTCAAAAAATCATCCAGTCCATCCTCGTTCTCATTTAGCTCTGCTACCGATTGATCGATCGCCTCCCACACACCTCGCTCTTCGTTGCACAACCGCTCCAGCAGATCGAACAGCACAACCTTATCCCGATGCCGCGCAAGAATCGTCCGCCGGTCGACATACTCCGGCTGAGGCAGCCGACCAAACGACGCCGCCAGAAAACTCAGCGTATCCGACTTCGCATACTCCGCCGCTCGCGAAAGAATCACCGGCAGCGACGTAGGGGCAGTCGGCAGCGTCTGCCCCGAACACTCCACCTGAAACCGATTTCCCTTCCGCACAACCTTGATCCCACCCGTCTTCAAAACATCTCCGTACTGATTCCCAAGAATCGGCACCAGCACCTTATCCCGCAGACGCTCCTCCTGCGGCTGCCAATCGATATCGAAGAACGACGCATACCTGCTCGAAGTCCCGTTCTCCAGCACATCCCACCAATATCGATTCTCTTTCCCCAGTGACATGTGGTTCGGCACAATGTCGAGCACCTGCCCAAGATCCGCCTCACCTAGCTTCTTGCAGAACCGCTCATGCGCCTGCGCCCCGCCCAGCTCCTCATTCACCCGCTGGTGTGAGACCACGTCATACCCATGCATGCTGCCCGGCGCAGCCTGCAGATAAGGCGAACTGTAGACATGCGACACCCCAAGCGCGCGCAGATAGTCCGCAATCCCCGCCGCGTCGTCAAATGTAAAGTCTTTATGGAGCTGCAGCCTGTAGGTCGAACATGGAATCCGTCGCATCGTTATCAACCGATCAAGAAAACTCGTTCAGGAAAACAAGGCAGCAGAAAATTTATGCAGATGGTAATTAGAAGCACTTAACAGCTTGATGGTTGCACAAGTCGAGGCTCCGCTCAACCTCACTCGATCTACGCGTCCTTGCGCGACGACCTTTTGGTCGCAATAGATGTCTGCGGATGCCACAATCCCGACATCGCAAACGCCGAATGCAGCAGTGCAATATGCGACAACGCCTGCGGAAAATTTCCTACCATCCTCTTCGCAGCCGGATCATACTCCTCCGACAACAAACCCACATCGTTCCGCAACGCAAGCAGCCGTTCAAACATCACCGTCGCATCATCCCTCCGCCCAATCATCCAAAGACAAGTCACCAACCAGAAGCTGCACGCCAGAAACGCTCCCTCGCCGACCGGCAATCCATCATCCGTCTTCCTCGTGTCATACCGCGCAACAAATCCATCCCTCATCAATCGCTTCTCAATCGCCTCCACCGTCCCCACAATGCGCGGATCCTCCATCGGAAGAAATCCCACCAGCCCAATTCGCAAACACGACGCATCCAGCTGCTTCGACCCATAGGCCTGCACAAAACTATTTAGCTTTTTATTGAAGCCCTTCTCACAAACCTCCTTTTGGATCAAATCGCGGCTCTTCCTCCATCGCTTCACGTCGCCGCTCCCATCAAAACGCTCATGGTTCTTGATCGCGCGATCGAGCGCGACCCAAGCCATCACCTTCGAGTGCACAAAATGCTGCGGCTTCCCCCTCACCTCCCATATCCCTTGGTCCGGCTCCTGCCACACATTGCACAAATGATCGATCAGCGCTGCCTGCACCTCCGTTGCCAGCACGCGAATCTCCTCCTCAGCCGGCGGAATCCGGTTCAGTGCAGCAGCCACCTCACCAAACACGTCCAACTGAAACTGATTCACTGCCGCGTTGCCAATCCTTACCGGCCGCGATCCCTCATATCCCGGCAGCCAGTCAACCTCCCACTCCACAATCTGCCGCTCGCCGCAGATCCCGTAGATCGTCTGAACCTGCCCCGGCGCTCCCGCAATCGCGCGCAGCAACCATCGCCGCCATTGAACTGCCTCATCGACATAACCAGCCTGCATCAAAATCAGCAGCGTAAACGCCGTATCCCGCAACCAGCAATACCGGTAGTCCCAGTTGCGCGATCCCCCAATCTTCTCCGGCAGCGAAGTCGTCACCGCCGCAACAATCCCACCGGACGGCCTGTACGTCATCGCCTTTAACGTCATCAGCGACCGCTCCACCGCATCTACGTACGGCCCCTTATATTTGTTCTTCTTGTTCCACCTCGCCCAGAAGCGCACTGTCTCCTCAAGCGCCTCCTTCGCAGACTGTACCGCAGGCACCTTCTCCATCGACGACAGATTTGTCAGAGTAAAACTCACCGTCTCGCCCGCACGCACCGTAAACTCACTTCGTGTTGACATTCCCTCTCCACGCAGCGGCACATCCGTGCGCAGCACAACCATGTCCGATCCTGCAATCGCCCGCAGCTCCTTATCGGTGCTTGTAACCCACGGAATCGTCCTTCCATAATCGAAGCGAATCGACAGGGCCATCTCCATCGCCACCTTGCCTAGCACCCCCCGCACCATCCTCACCACATGCGAGTGTTTCGCCCGCGGAGGCATAAAATCCACCACGCAGACCTCGCCATCCTTGGTCTCGAACGTGGTCTCCACCACCAGCGTGTGCGCCCGATACTGCCGCCGTATCGCCTTCACCTTACCCCGTGGCGAAATCTGCCAATACCCGTTGTCCCTCGTACCCAGCAGTGCCGCAAAACAAGCCCCCGAAGAAAAATTCGGCCAGCAGAGCCAATCAATCGACCCCTCGCGTGACACCAGCGCCGCCGTCTCACGGTCACCGATCAGGCTGTAGTCTTCAATCGCAGACCCATGTAACGCCCCATGCAAAACCCCCGTACCCTTTCTCCGTCGATCCACCCCTTATCCTCGCTTCCTCTACCGCATTCGTCATGCCAGCAACCACATAGACCCAACTCTGCATCTCTTTAATTGCGTCACCACCTGCAAGACCATCAGTTGCAAGTAAGATGCACTTGGCAGTCTTTTTGTTTAGGGAAAGAGTTTGTTCCTGAAACCTGCGCCCATCCTCCGGGCATCTCTGCGAAAACGGCAGTACACTCTCCAGTAACTTAGCCGTCGCAGTAGAACAACCAGGAACCCGAGTCACCGTCAAAGAAAGAAAGCCCGAACGCCCGATGGCCACTACCCAAACCAACGTCGATCTCCCGGCTTCCGCAACCGGCACCAGTGGCCTCCTCATCAGTCTGGTCCCGCTTCCGCAGGACGCATTCGACGCCACGCTCAGCAACCTTGCCCTCGCCTTCCCCGGTGAAACCGTCTTCGTCGCCACGCCCGACGCAGCCCCCACATCGTCCTCCGGAAGCCCGCTTCGTCTCCTCCCCTACACCGTCACCACCGTCTCGGCCAACCCCTGGGTCCTCACAGCGGCCGACTATCTCAATACCTGGAAGCTCGCGCAGGAAAGCCACGCCACCGCCTGCATTCTGCTCGGTGCCGAAGCCCAGTCGCTCCACCCCGAAGCCATCCGCGCCCTCGCCAAATCCGCGCTCCTTTCCGACCTCACCCTCGGCCACTACGATCTCGGCCCGCGCGAGGGCCTCGTCAACTCCGCCATCCTCTACCCTGTAGCGCGCGCCCTCTTCAGCACGCGCCCTCGCTATCCTCTCGCCATCGACGTCGGGCTCTCCCTCCGCATGGCCGAGCGTCTCGCTGCCGTCGCCCAGCGATTCACCGCCGGCGGCCAGAACGACGCAATCCTCTGGCCGCTCAACGAAGCGGCCGTCGCCAACTGCAGCATCGCCGAGATCGAGATCGGCCCGCGCACCCTGCCTCAACCCGCGGCCCTCGACGTCAACGCTCTCCTCGCTCAAATCACCGCCTCGCTCTTCGCCGACGTCGACGCCAAAGCCGCCTTCTGGCAGCGCGCTCGCGCCATCCAACCCTTCCAGGCCGTCACACTCACCACCCCCATCACCGAGCCGCCCGACGTCGCACCCATGCTCGAAGCCTTCCGTCTCGCCTACACCAACCTCCACGAGATCTGGTCCCTCGTCCTGCCACCTAACTCGCTCCTTGGCCTCAAACGACTCGCCCTAACGCCGCCCGAGGCCTTCCGCATGCCCGACAGTTTGTGGGCTCGCATCATCTACGACTTCATTCTCGCCTTCCGTCTCCGCACCATTAATCGCGGACACCTTCTCGGCGCCCTCACGCCTCTTTATCTCGCCTGGGTCGCCTCGCACCTCACTCTCATCAGCAACGGCACCGCCCCGGAAAAACACATCCAGGACCTCGCCCTTGCCTTTGAAGCCGACAAACCTTACCTAGTATCCCGCTGGCGCTGGCCCGACCGCTTCAATCCATAAAAGACGGCCCGGCAAGGAGAAAACCACATGTGGCAACAAGTCGAACTAGCCCTACGCCAATCCGCTCACCGAGTACTCGTCAAGCTCGCCAGCTTCCTCCCAGGCCTTGTCGCCCTTCTGCTCGCCGTCATCGTTCTCACGGCCATCGGAGCCGGCCTCGCCGCACTTCTCCGCCGCACCCTCATCGCCGCCAAATTCGACGAGCGCCTCGCCCACAATCCCCTCGGCCCCATCTCCGACTGGTCCCCCGCCAACAGCCCCACTGCCCTCATCGCCCGCGTCGTCTTCTGGGCCTGCGTCCTCCTCGGCTGCTTCATCGGCATCTCGGCCTTCGACGCCGCCTACCCCGGTGATGCCCAGATCTCCACCATCATCATTCCCTACCTCACCCACTCCATCGGAGCCGTCCTTCTCCTCATCGCCGGCACCGTCATCGCCCGATTCCTCGAGCGTTCCGTCCTCATCGGAGCCGTCAACGCAAAGCTCCAGTACGCCCGCTTCCTCTCGCTCGGCATCAAGTGGCTCGTCCTCGTCCTCACCGCCGCCATGGTGCTCGATCATCTCCAGATCGGGGGCACCGTCGTCGAACTCGCATTCGGAATCCTCTTCGGCGGAATCGTCCTCACCCTTGCGCTCGCCGTCGGCCTCGGCTCACGCGACATCGTCAGCCGTTCGCTCGAACGCACCGCCGGCTCTCCGCTCGATCACATCGCCAACGATCCCGACTACAAGGCCTCATCCACCGAGAACCTGCGCCACTTCTAATCAAGTTGACGCAACAAGCCAAATTCACATCACCTGTGGAGACTCCGCCACGTCTTTCGGCTGAATCCGTGGCGCTAGAAATCCATACAGCGCCACCACCGCAAACCCAACCAGAGGCACGATGTATCCCTTCGCGAGGCTTCCTGTGTTCCTCGCAATAAAACCAAGCACCAGCGGAAAGAGCGCTCCACCTACAATTGCCATCACCAGGAGCGATCCCGCCAACTTCGTATTAGGCCCCAGCCCCTTCAGCCCAAGCGCGAAGATCGTTGGAAACATGATCGACAAAAAGAATCCGCTCGCCACCACTCCCCATGCGCCCACAATCCCCGGCTGCGTTACCGTCACTGCCATCAGCAGCACGTTCGCCACACCATAAAAGCCCAGCATCCGGCTAGGCGATACGTACTTCATCAGCGGCGTTGAAATGAACCGCCCAACCGCCAGCGCCACCAGCACGCCTGTCAGATAGTACGAAGCATGCCGTTCCGTCACAGCCGTGTACTGCTTCATATACAGAATTAGATTTGACCAGCTCGCTATCTGCGCCCCGACGTTGCAGAAATTTGCGACCACCGCAAACCAGAGGTGCGGATACTGAAACAACTGACTGAAGCTCCCATGATCTCCGGCTTCCCCCTCATGCTCGCTATGCATGGAAGGAAACGTCATCCGCGACAGCACTAACGCGCACAACAGAACCACCGCGCCGAACGCCAGATACGTCGGCACCACCCGCATGATCTCCGTATGAAGATACGCCTGATACGTTCCCGCCGCCCGCATCTGCTCGATCTCGGGTGCCGTCTTCTCCACGCCGGAAAAAATAAATCGTGCGCCGATCAACACCCCCACAATCGTGCCTGGAGGATTGAACGACTGCGAAAAATTCAGCCTCTGCTCCGACGTCGCCGGATCGCCGAACTGCGCGATGAACGGATTCGCTGCCGTCTCCAGAAACGAAGCGCCGCTGCCCACCGTGAACAGCGCCACCAGGAAGGGTAGGTATTGATGACTCACCGCCGCAGGCCAGAATAGGATCATCCCGCCGCCAAACAGGCACAGCCCGGTCACCATCCCTGCCTTGTAGCCCCACTTGCGCATCAGCAGCGCCGCCGGCATCGCCATGACGAAGTAGCCGGTGAAGTTGGCGGTCGAGACCAGCTGCGCGCTAAACGTCGACAACTCAAACGACTTCTTGAACTGCTGCACCAGAATATCCGTCAGGTTGTTCGACATCCCCCACAGAAAAAACAGCACCGTCACCAGCGAAAACAGCACCATATGTCCCACGGGAAACACAGACCGCTTCACGCCATCCTGCGGCCGCGCACCCGAACCAACCGACGTCGAAACCTGCATGAACCCTCCGAAAATATCTTGTTAGCAAGTCAGCTTGTTTCCCAATTAGCATGCGGCGAGTAGCTGGTCACCAACTCACGTGACCAAACGAGCCGACATGCCAAATTCGCGAACCCGCCAACAGCCAATAATCGAACGCTAACAAGCTAACAGGCTAACCAGCCGAGTAGCTAACAGAACAAGCCAACAAATATTTCCTCCGCGACTCGCCTCCCCGCTCACTCTTGGCTTACTATGGTCTCTCCCGCAAGTCGCGCCGCGCGCGCAGGCCCTCTTACAAATTCATCCCCAAATTTGGAGGACTCCTCATGGCAACAAAAAAGCAATCCACTCCGAAACTCGTTGCTTCGCCTCGCACTGTTCTGCCTGGTAGCGAAAAAAAACCCTTAGTTCAAGCTGCGGGAGAGACCCTCGCACCATCCGGCGCGAAGATCACCGTCTCCGTCGTCGTTAGACGCAAAACCCCACTCAAGACCGCCAACCGCACCGGCAAAGACCGCCTCACTCACGCGCAGTATCGCGCGCGCCACGGAGCCGATCCTGTAGCCGTCAAGCTCGTTCGTGCCTTCGCCAAAGAGTACGGCCTCACCGTCGCGCCTGACACCCCGGGCCCCGAACGCCGCACCATCAAGCTCTCCGGATCCGTCGCCGCCATGCAGAAGGCCTTCGGCGTCACCCTCGTCCACAAAACCCTCGACGGCAATGTCTACCGTGTTCGCGAAGGCAGCATCACTCTTCCCGCCGAACTCGTCGGCCCCGTCGAAGCCGTCCTCGGCCTCGACAACCGTCCGCAGGCCCAGCCCCACTTTCGCATCCTCGGCGAAGCCGGCGACATCACCGCCAACATAGCCCAGGGCGGAGGTTTCGCTCATCCTCACGCCTCCGGCAGCGGTGGCCCACTCACTCCGCCGCAGGTCGCCGCCCTCTACCAATTCCCACCAAAAGCCTCCGCTGCCGGCCAGACCATCGGCATCATCGAGCTAGGCGGCGGCTATCGCACCGCGGATCTCACCGCCTATTTCAAATCCCTCGGTCAGAAAACCCCCAGCGTCACCGCCGTCTCCGTCGATGGGGGCAAGAACTCGCCCTCCAACGCCAACAGCGCCGACGGCGAAGTCATGCTCGACATCGAAGTCGCCGCTGCCGTCGCGCCCGGCGCCAACATCGTCGTCTACTTCACCCCCAACACCGACCAGGGCTTCATCGACGCCATCGCCACCGCCGTCCACGACACCAAAAACAAGCCCAGCGTCATCTCCATCAGTTGGGGCGGACCCGAGTCGCAATGGACCGCCCAGTCCATGACCGCGCTCGACGCCGCCTGTCAGTCCGCCGCCGCCCTCGGCATTACCATCACCGTCGCCGCCGGTGACAACGGATCCACCGACAACCTCACCGACGGCAAAAACCACGTCGACTTCCCCGCCTCCAGCCCGCACGTCCTCGGCTGCGGAGGCACCAAGCTAGTAGGCTCCGGCAACACCATCACCTCCGAGGTCGTCTGGAACGAGCTCTCCAGCAACGAAGGCGCAACCGGAGGCGGCGTCAGCAACTTCTTCCCGCTGCCATCCTGGCAATCGAGCGCAGGTGTCCCCAAACCCACAGTCCCCGCCGGCGGTCGCGGCGTCCCCGACGTCTGCGGCAACGCCGACCCCAACACCGGCTTCATCGTCCGCGTCGACGGCAAGACCATGCCCATCGGTGGCACCAGCGCCGTCGCTCCGCTATGGGCCGGCCTCATCGCCGTCGCCAACGCGGCCAATGGCAAGTCCGCCGGCTTCCTTCAACCCTCCATCTACGCCACTAAGGGCAAATCCGCCTTCAACGACATAACCTCAGGCACCAACTACTCAGGTACACCCGTAGGTTTCAAAGCCGGCCTCGGCTGGGACGCCTGCACCGGTCTCGGCTCCCCGGTCGGCGCCAAAATAGTCCCCCTCATCAAACCCGGCGGCGCCACCACCTCTACGAAAAAGAAAGCCGCAAAGAGGGCGGCTAAGAAGTCTTCGAAAAAAGTCGCAAGGATTCGGATCATTCGGCGATGACAACGTAAGACAACCCAAAAAACTCACATCGGAGAAGGGTTCCGGGCAGCAATCCAAGGCCGCCCGGAACCCTTTTTCCATCTCACGGACCTAAGCGCCGCATTGGAGCCATGTTTTCGCACTTAGCACCAACCTGAGTACCAGCATTTGCCTTCGGGTGACCGAAGAACTGAAAACTCATCAATTGAGCTGTTTCCTTGCAGTCGCCGTTGCCCCTAGTTGTTTTCTGTCGTCCTTGTGAGCGCAGCGAAGAATCCCGCATTTATCTTTGCCTTGCTTTTACCTTTCCAAAGGAACGTCTAAGTCTCTCTAACTCATTCATCCCACTGCCCTTCCACTTCTCCAAAAAACCTTCCGCATTTTCCGTCCAAAATGGCATGCCTCATAACCCCCTAAACTATTCCCCAGCAACAACACCCGCATGGCATTTTTAGTTGACATCCAACTGCTATGATGGATATATAGATCGAAAAGCAAGCCCCGGATGACCCTCCGGGGCCAACTTATTGATAACAGGTATTTTGTACACAACCCATTTGCCATGAATATTTTACAGACACCACCACACCACAAACCATTGAATCCAAGCCTTTTGCACCCAAAATAATCTAAGACGAGAGGGGGTATCTCGCAAACAGAGGACAACACATCAATACTTCGCGGTAGACCAGCTTTCGTTCTATCCTTGACGCTACCCGATGGCCAAAACTCCCCAAATCGTCGGCCAATCCCCCCCACGCAAAGAGGGTAAGGCAAAGGTACTTGGGCCGCGCGCAATACGTCGACGACATAACTCTGCCCGACATGTGGTACGGCGCCACCGTTCGCAGCACCATCCCCCACGGTCGAATCTCCTCAATCAGCTTCGGTCTCGACATACCCTGGCACGAGTTCACCATCGTCTCAGCCGCAGATATCCCCGGCGAAAACACCATCGTCCACCTCACCAAAGACCACCCCTGCCTGGCCGTCACCAACGTCAATCACGTCGAAGAACCTATCCTCCTGATCGCCCACCCCAACAAAGCTGTGCTCCCCGCCGCCGTCGCCGCGGTCCACATCACCTACGAAGAACTCCCCGCCATCTACACCATCGAAGAGTCAGAAAGAAAAGAAACCATCATCTGGAACGAGGGCAGCGAGCCAAACACCTTCAAGACCTACCTGATGCAGAAAAATCAGGTCCCAATCCCCGACGAAATCTGGCAAAAAGCCGACTACATCGTCGAAGGCGAGTACCGAACCGGCGCCCAGGAGCAACTCTACATCGAAAACAACGGCGTCATCGCCGAATACGACGCGGAGACCGGCGTAACCGTCCGCGGCTCCATGCAATGCCCCTTCTACCTCGTTCACGCGCTCGAACTAGTCTTCAATCTCCCCGCCGAAAAGTGTCGCGTTATCCAAACTGAAACCGGCGGAGCCTTCGGCGGCAAGGAAGACTTCCCCTCCGTCATCGGCAGCCACGCCGCGCTACTCGCGATGAAGTCCGGCCATCCAGTCAAACTCTGCTACGACCGCGCCGAAGACATGGCAGCCACCACAAAACGCCATCCCTCACGCACCCGCCATCGCACTGCAGTCAGCAAAGACGGAAAACTCCTCGCCGGAGAGATCGACTTCGCCATCGACGGCGGAGCCTACGCCACTCTCTCGCCCGTAGTCCTCTCGCGAGGCACCATCCACGCTCCAGGTCCCTATCACTGGCCTTACATCACCGTCCGCGCCAAAGCAATGGCCACCAACATCCCGCCCCACGGGGCCTTTCGTGGCTTTGGAGCCCCCCAGAGCATCTTCGCTCTCGAGCGCCACATGGACAAGATCGCTAAAGTCGTCGGTCTCACCCCTGAAGAACTCCGCCGCCGCAACCTGCTATCCACCGGCGACCGCACCGCGACCGGCCAGCTCCTCTCCGACCCCGTCGACATGCAACACCTCCTGACCCGCGCCCTCCAGGAGTCCAACTACCACGCCAAACGCGCCCAGTTCGACCGCGACAACCCCACCAGTACCATCAGGCGCGGCATCGGCTTCGCCACCTTCTTCCACGGCGCTGGCTTCACCGGCTCCGGCGAACGCCGTCTCAACTCCCTCGTCGCCATCGAACTCACCCCCGAAGGCCAGCCACTCATCCTGGTCTCCTCTACCGAGTTCGGCCAAGGGACCAACACCATCCTCTGCCAGGTCGCTGCCCAGGCTCTCCGCCTGCCCTACGACCAGGTACTCATCGCCCAACCCGACACCTCGCAAGTACCTAACTCTGGTCCAACCGTCGCCTCCCGCACCGCCATGATCGTCGGCAAACTGGTAGAGCGCGCCGCTGAGTCTCTGCTCGCCACCCTCGCTCCCTTCCTGGCGTCCCACAGCGAAGCAGACGGATCGATTCCCTCATCAGAACCGCCCAGTCACACGCCTGCCCAATTCCGCCGTGCAGCCCTCCGCCACCTCGCCCAATTCGGCTCTCTCAGAGCCGAAGCGCGCTACGAGTCGCCCGGCAATATCTTCTGGGACGACGAAACCTACAGCGGCGAAGCCTATCCCGCTTACGCCTGGGCCGTCTACGTCGCTGAGGTCGCCGTCGACACGACCACCTACGCTGCCACCGTCACCAACTTCCATGCTCTCCAGGAAGTCGGCAAGGTCCTCAACCCCATCCTCGCCGCCGGCCAGATCGAGGGCGGCGTCGCCCAGGGCATCGGCTATGCGCTCTACGAGAAGTGCCTCTGGCAGAACGGTCACCTCGCCAACAACCAGATGACCAACTACATCATGCCTACCAGCGCCGACCTCCCCCCCATCCACGTCTCCTTCGAGGAAACCCCCACCCCTCACGGACCCGGCGGAGCCAAAGGCATCGGCGAACTCCCCATGGATGGCCCCGCCCCTGCCATCCTCAATGCAATCGAGCACGCCACCGGCATCGCCTTCACTGAGATCCCCCTCCTCCCCGAAGACATCTTCGAACGCATGACCCGCACCCCCGACTCCGGTACCGAAGACCTCAACCCCGCCGTCGCGGGTCCCATCTTCAGCGAGGTGACGGCATGATTCACCTCGATATGACTGACCGCGTCGCCGTTGTTTGCATTCTTCTCTCTGGTTTCATCACCCTCTACATTACCTGGTTTACCGACGCATTCATCAACAGGGCGGAGATCCGCGCCCTTTCCAGACTTGAACAAGCCAAAGCCGTTCCCCTTTGGGTAGGACTCATTACTGCATTCGGCATCGCCTGCATTGCCTTCGGAGTTGACGTCCTATTCTTCCAGCAAGGACTCTTCCGATGAGCACCATACAATTCATCATCAACAACCACCAGAAATCCATCGAAGCTCCACCGATGAAGCGCCTTCTCGACATCCTCCGCGAAGATCTGCACCTCACCGGAGCCAAAGAAGGCTGCGGCGAAGGCGAATGCGGAGCCTGCGCCATCCTGATGAACGGCGAGCTCGTCAACTCCTGCCTCATTCCCGCCCTTCAGGCCGAGGGCGCCAGGATAACCACCATCGAAGGCCTCAGCATCGACGAAACACTCCACCCAATCCAGCAATGTTTCCTCGAGGAGGGTGGCGCCCAGTGCGGCATCTGCACTCCCGGCATGATCCTCGCCGCCCACCATCTGCTCGACAAACATCCGCAACCAACACTGTTACAAATTCAAGAAGGCCTCAACGGAAACCTCTGCCGCTGCACAGGTTACATGCGCATCTTCACCGCCGTCCAGCAAGCCGCCAATGCTGGAGCAGCAAAATAATGCGCTCAAACGTCGCCAATTATGAGTTGATCGCCCCCGGCTCTCTCGACGCCGTCCTCCAGATCCTCGCTAGCTCACCTGATCGTTACACCCCGATTGCCGGTGGCACCGAACTCATGGTCGCCCTCGGAGCCGGACGTCTCCAGCCGAAAAAACTCATCTCTCTCTGGAATCTCGAAGAGCTTCGCTTCATCGATGCGACCCCGGACGCCCTCACCATCGGCTCTGGAACCACCTTCTCCGACATTCGCAGACATCCCATCATTGCAGCCGAATTCCCCATCCTCGCTCAGGCCGCAAGCTGGACTGGCAGCATCGCCAATCAGAACCGCGGCACCCTTGGCGGCAACATCGTCAATGCCTCTCCTGCAGCTGACACTCCACCGGTGCTCCTCGCCTACGACGCCGAAGTCACCCTCATCTCAACTCGGGGATCTCGCACCCTTCCCTATCGCAAGTTTCATCGAGCTTATAAAGAAACAGTGCTGGAAGCCGACGAACTCCTGCACAGCATCACAATATCACGTAACCTGTACGGTTACAAATCCTATATCCGTAAGGTAGGAACCCGAAATGCGCAGGCCATCTCCAAAGTAGCTCTGGCCGCCCTTGCCAAAATGAACGACTGCCGCATCGAAGACATACGCCTCGGCGCAGCCAGTCTGCGAGAGTATCCCACCCGTCTCGTTGCTGCCGAGCAGTTCCTGGTCGGCCAAACAATAACACCGGCAACTATCGCCGCTGCCCGAGCCGCTGTCCTCACCGAAGCCCGTCCCATCGACGACATTCGCAGCACCGCCAAGTATCGCGCCACGGTAGCCGCGAACCTTCTCGAAGAATTTCTCCATACGCTTGAGTAATTCGTGAAACTCCGGCTACCCTTGGCCGAACAACTCACGCGCACGGTTGAGATCTTCGAGCGTGTCCACATCCAGCTCGCCGTTTTCCAACTCCTCATAGGGTGCCTTTGCCAACAAGCCGCGCGCGCCCGCATCGCCCTTCAACTCCATCAACTCTTCGAAATACTTCGTAGGAAAGAACGCCGGCACGCCGTTCTTCCCCGCGTATCGCGAGGCCTTCACCTCAGCCTCCGTCATCAACTGAGCCAGGTGTTTCGCCGTAACGGACGGCTGATCGCAGGTCATCAACAACACGCCCTCAGCATCCTTCGTCACAACGCCCAAAGTCCCCACTCCGGCCCGAATCGACGAAGCCATTCCTTCGTCCCACCTGTCATTGATCACAGTCACCACATCTCCGAGCGCGCTGTTCCCCAATACCTGCACATACTCGAACCCCACAACCACCACCACCGGAAAACACCCAGCCTCACGCACCACCCGCACGGATCTCTCCAGCAAGGTCTCTCCGCCAAGCACCACCAGTTGTTTCGGCTCACCTAGTCGCGTCGACGCACCCGCCGCCAACACAATCGCCGCCACACGCATCAGGCAACATCCAGCGTGCATTGCGCCTGAAGATACCGCGAACTGCCGCCTTCACGCACATGCCTCTCAACGTCCTCAGCCGATAACCTCCGCGAGGTCCCCAGCTTTCCCATACAGCAGGCATGAGCCTCAGAAATCACGGCCAGCGCAATCGCCTCCGGTCCATCTCCACCCAAATCCAGCCCCACCGGGGCATAGATCCGCTCGCAACACGCCTCCAGCGTCCATCCCAGCCTTGCCGCAACCTCACTCACCAGCAATGAGCTCCTGTGTCGTGCTCCCAACAGCCCCAGATACTTCGGCCGCGACGGCAACACCGCAGCCAGCAGTTCCCGATCCTGCTCATAGCTGTGGGTCATCAACACCACAGCGTCCTCCGGCCCGATCCCCAACCCATCGCCCGACGCTGAAGGGAGCACTTCGACTCGCTCGGCCTCCGGAAACCGCTCCGGCCGAGCCAATTGGACCCGCCCATCCATCACAACGACGCTCCAACCCAGCAGAGCTCCCATACTCACGAGGGGCTTCGCATCGTCTCCAGCGCCCAGGATAACCAGCCGCTGCGGTGCCTCAATCCGCTCCACGAAGATCCCCTCTGGCATTGTCTCAACCCAACGCTGACGCAGCACGCCCGCTCGCGCATCCGCCAAATCCGACTCAGTCAGCCGTTCGCTGGCAAAGGTGAAATCCCCATTGGCCGCAAGCACCGCCCGTGCAAATACCCTGCCCTCGCCTGGTAACCAGGTCAACACCGTGACTTGCTCCCCCGCAAGCCCGCCCTCCAGAGCCGACATCAGCGCACGGCATTCTGGGGTATCACCCGGTTCCAGCAGCAGATCCACCACCCCGCCGCACCCTAGCCCGAACGGCACCTCCGCCGTATCATCGAACATCGTCGAATATCGCTCAACCACCGCCCCGTTGCGAGTTAGCCAGACTGCTTTACGCAGGACTTCGGTCTCTAGGCAACCGCCACTGATCGTCCCCGCATAATCACCACCGAGCGTCAGCAGTAAGCGAGCCCCTGGTCGCCGATAGCTCGACCCCTCGGCACGGACAAGCGTCACCACAGCATCAGTGCCGTTCTGCTGCCACAATCGAACGGTCTGTCGACGTTCCATCATGATGCAACGTGACCTCTCATTAAGCTTAGTCCATTTTCTAGCTTCTAAGGACCGACGCTTTCTTACGAACGCGCCAGCCTGCTTAAGAGAAAAACTTTTCCGGGTTTTCCCCTTGAATCCCGATACGAAGAGAGAAAAGTGAAAAAGTTTTCTCATTCCTTTGATAGTTCCAGGGTCTGGGCCAAGAGTGACGGAACCCAGGAATACAACAAGGGCCGCTCAAATCTCTTTGATTTCACGATACTAACGACCCTCCAATCTCCTAATATTGCTGACATGTACAGATAATTCGCAAAAAATGCATCTCCTCGGAATGCGTTTGGCAGTCCTTGTGCATCACACGTGCACACCACGTCTGCGGAATCTGCTTCGTTAAAAGAAGATCCTCGGCTCCCCAACTCAGTCCGGACATCCGACCTGAACCGCTTCGCAGGACATCTACCTAGGAGTTTCCCCATGCGTCTTAACCGTCTCTCCGGCGTTCGAGCCCTCTTCAACCTCGTCTGTCTGGTGGCATCGATTCTCGCCCCGGCCATCGCACATTCACAGGCGTTGACTCCCGTGCAAAGCGGAACTCGCTACGCGGGTACGATCACGCCGGGCTTTAACGGAGACTTCGGGTCGGCGACAACGGTCAGCCTCAACACGCCTTCCTACATTGTCTTTGACTCGCACGGAAATCAGTACATCTCGGACACGCAAAATAACTGCGTTCGCAAGATTGATACCTCCGGCTCAATGAGCACGCTGGTCGGACTCGCCGTCTCCGGCAGCGGCGATACCTGCTCGACCGCCTCCAACAGTACTCCCACCCCGCCCCAAGGCCTGTATCAACCCACGGGCCTTGCCGTCGACAGCTCGAACAACCTGTACATCGCCGACAGCAAACACAACTGCGTCCGTGTGCTCGCCAATGGATCTGCCGGCGTCGCGTCCCTCACCACCGTATCCGGAACCTGCGGTTCCTCAGCGTCGGCGACGCCGAACCCAAACGGTCTCATTCTTGACGCCAGCAACAATCTCTACATCTCGGTTCAGGACACCGAGGTTCTTCCTGCCGTCAGCACGTACCAGGTTCTCCGTCAGGCCCCCGGCTCCAGTCTCTGCGTCATGGCCGGTGCGCCTTCCACGTTGGTCCCTAATGCCTGCCCAGGGATCACCGGCAGCGTCATATTGAACGCCCCCTCAGGCCTCGCCATCAACGGCATGGGTGATCTCTTCATCGCCGACACCGGCAACAACTGCGTTCGCCAGATCGCCGCCCTTGCTACCTATAAGACCGCCGTCGGGCAATGCGTCAACGACAGCTCCGGCAATCCCGCAACCACCCTGAATAAGCCCTACGATCTCACCTTCTCGCCAACACAAGCTCTCTTTATTACCGAGACCAGTCCGGACAACGTAGTCTCGTACACCCTCGGGTCTTCTACGCTGACCATCGCGGCAGGTCTCCCTAACGGCGCTCCCGGTCCCTACAGCCCGACACAGGACGGCAACTCGGCCCTCGGCACTCCGCTGAACGCGCCCCGCGGCATCACCGTCGACAGCTTCGGCAACTTCTCCCTCGCCGACTCCGGAAACAGCATCGCCCGCAAACTCAGCAGCAACGTGATCTTTCCCTCGACTCCGGTCGGCAGCAGCAGCGCCACCATGCCGATCACCTTCGTCGTCAACCAGAACGTCAACCTCTCCGTATCCTCAGGTCCTGACTTCAGCATCACCAGCAACACCTGCACCGGAGCTCTCAGCCCAGCCTCGCCAGGTTCGACTCCCAATACCTGCCAGGTCTTCGTCCGTTTCACTCCTACTCGTCCCGGCCTGCGACGCGCCCCAGTCACGATCGCTGACTCCATCTCCGGCAAGAGCATTCTGCAAGGTCTGCAGGCCATCGCTACCGGTTCGCTCAGCGTCTTTACTCCCGGAACAGTGAATACCATCGCAGGCTCATTGGCTGTTCCAGCAGCGGTCGCGGTCGACTCCGCCGGCAATGCGTACGTCCTCGAAGCCGGAAACACCTCAGGTACCGCCGATCTTCTGCTCCTTCCTGCTGGAGGCGGCGCCCCCCAGATCGTGATTCCCCAGGGCGCGGGTCTGCTCACTCCCTCAGCCCTGGCAATCGACTCTGCCGGAAACTTTTTCATCGCGGACGCAACCCACGGCACCGTCTCTCGCTTCGGAGCTGACGGAACCATCAACACCGCCTATGTCACTGGCCTCGACACGCCAACCGCGATCTACACCGATGGATTCGACAATCTCTTCATCGCCCAGGCCGGCACAACCCACAACGTCATCCAGGTCTACGCCTCCGGATCCAGCCGCGTCCTCGCCTCCAGCTTCATCTCACCCAGCGGTCTCTACGTCGACCTCAACGGCATCCTCTACATCGCAGACGCCGGCGGTCACTACGTCTACGCCCTCGACAAGTCCGAGATTCTGCATCAGGTCGCCGGCAACGGCACCACCACCACCACTGTTCCCGGCCAGGCCACCGGCACCGCACTGCTCGCTCCCTCATCCCTCTCGGTCGATGCAGCGGGCGATCTCTACATCGCAGACGCCGCGGCGAATCGCGTCTATACCGTGTTTTCCTCCACCACCAGCAGCGGAAGCAACATCGCCACGGTCTTCGGTACTGGCGCCGCAGGTAGCGCCGGAGACGGTGGCTTCGCCAACGTCGCCCAGCTCAACGACCCCGTCAGCGTAGCCGTAGACGGCAGCAGCAATCTCTTCGTCGTCGACAAAGGCAACAGCTCTGTCCGCGAGATCACCTACCCATCCACGCCCATCAACTTTGGGACCGTCATGGTAGGCCAAACCTCTCCGGTTATAGAGCAGAGCGTGAGCAACTTCGGCACCGACAACCTCAATCTCACCGGTCCGTTCGCCACCTCCGACCCGCATTTCGTTATCGACGGCGGCTCCACCTCCTGCGGAACCACGATCATCGCAGGCTCCACTTGCAGCGTTGGGTTCACCTTCACGCCCACCGCAAACGGACCTCTCACTGCCACCATCACTCTGGTGTCGAATTCGTACAACAGCCCCCAGCCCCTGCAACTTATCGGAACCGGAAAGCTGATTTCGCCGCTCCAGTTCACACTTCCTCCGCAGACGGAGGTCTACGGCCAACCCTTCCCCGAGACTGTCCTCGTCTCCAACACCAATCCCGCCCCCACCGGAACCATCACCTTCAGCCTCGGCAAACAGATTCTCTGCACGCTCACCACGACCCTCACCCCGACCACAATCTGCAACGCCCCTAACACTGGCCTCTCCGTCGGCACCTACACCGTCACCTTTGCCTACACGGGCGACAGCAACTATGCTCCCGCGAACGGCACTACCACTCTCACCGTGACCCCAGCGCCGCTCACCGTCACCGTCAACAACGTCTCCCGTCTCTATGGAGCGCCCAACCCCACGTTGACCGGCACGCTCACTGGAGGAGTGCCGGGTGACACCGTCCTCGTCTCGTACTCCACCACCGCAACCATCACCAGCCCCGTTGGCAACTACCCAATCGTCGCGACCCTCACCCCGGCGGGCAGCACAACCCTCTCCAACTACACCGTAACCAACAATCCCGGAACACTGACCATTACCCAGGCAATCCTGACCGTCATTGTCGCTAACGCCACCCGGCTCTATGGCGCGCCGAATCCGCCCTTCAGCAGTACCATCAGCGGCGCACTCAACGGCGACACCTTCACCAACACCTTCTCCACCACCGCCACCGTCACCTCCCCGGTCGGCAGCTATCCCATCAACGACACCATCGGTGGCCCCGCCGCTTCGAACTACACCATCCAGGTCACCCCCGGAACTCTCACCATTACCCAGGCCACCCTCACCGTGACGGTCAACAACGCGACTCGCCCCTACGGAACACCAAACCCCGCCTTCACCAGTACAGTCACCGGCGCGCTCAACGGGGACACCTTCACCAACACCTACTCCACCCCGGCCACCCTCTCCTCACCAGTCGGCAACTATCCCATCAATGATGTCGTCGGCGGTCCAGCAGCATCCAACTACATCATCACCGTCACCCCCGGCACCCTCACCATCACAACGGCATCGGTAACCCTGAACGTCGCCGTCAACAACGTGAGCCGCACTTACGGCGCACCCAACCCGACCTTCACCAGCACCATAACCGGCGCGCTCAACGGCGATACCTTCACCATTACCTACGCCACAACCGCAACTCAACTCTCACCGGTCGGTAATTATCCTGTAGTCCCCACCGTCTCCGGTCCGGCGCTCGGCAACTACACTCTGACCACGACACCTGGCGTCCTCACCATTACACCGGCAACGCTGACCGCAACCGCGAACAACGCTTCACGCGCCTACGGCACACCCAATCCGGTCTTCACCGGCACCACCTCCGGCCTAGTCAATGGAGACGTCGTTGCTCTTAGCTTCTCCACTCCGGCCGTCACCAACTCCCCCGTCGGTGCCTACCCCATCATTCCCGCAGTCTCCGGAGCATCGCCGAACTACAACGTAGTCATCGTCGACGGCACATTAACAATTACGCAAAACCTCAACTCGCTCGTCATCGATGTCAACAGCGCGACCCGCGCCTACGGTGCCCCGAACCCTAACTTCACCGGCACAGTCACAGGCGTCCTTCCCGGCGATAACGTGATCGTCACCTTCGCCACCACCGCCACCCAGACGTCACCGGCCGGCAACTATCCCATCGGTGCCAACGTCTCCGGAACTTCTGCCGGCAACTACATCGCGAACATCCACCCCGGGACCCTCGCCGTTACACCTGTTGGCACCGTCACCACGGTCACGACCTCAGGCTCGCCGGCGACTGCAGGAGCCAACGTAACCTTTACTGCCACAGTCACTGCGACCACCGGTATCGTAGCCGGTAGCGTCAACTTCCTCGATGGCACCACTCTCATCGGGACCTCGGTACTCAACAGCAGCGGCGTAGCCACCTTCACGACCCTGGCCCTCGCTGTCGGCAGCCACACCATTACGGCAGCTTTCCAGGCAAATACTAACTTCAACGCCAGCTCCGCCACTCTGACCCAGGTCATAACCGCTCCAGCCGGCAGCTTCACCCTCTCAGCGTCTCCCGCAACCCAGTACATCAAGGGCGCCGGAGCAACGGTCTTTCAGATCACGGTCACCTCAGTAGGAACATTCGCAGGCCAGGTCAATCTCACCTGCTCCGGTCTTCCCTCGGACGCTGCCTGCTCCTTCGCCAGCAATCCGACCCTCTCGGCCGGTGGGACCGCAACCGTAGCCATGACCGTCACTACAACCGCCGCCGACGCCGCGCTTCGCAAGCCGAAACTACGTGACGTTAGCCCGGTAGACCTCGCGCCCATCACAGCAGCGGCAGTCTTCCCCGTTGAACTCACCGGCCTCGGCGTCTTCTTCGCTGGCCTCCGCCGCCGCAAGAAACTAAGCACGCAGCAAATGCGTCTTCTAGCCATTATCATCTTCTCCCTTGGTATTCTTGGCTTGGCAGGTTGCGGCTGCCCCAGCACTGCGTTCCAGACCTACACCATCAATATCGTTGGCACCAGCGTCAGCTTTACGGCACCTTCTCAATCGACCTCGGTACTCCTATCCGTCGGTAACCAGTAGTCCACTACGGCTGCCGCTCCTCCGTCTCTGGCGTGCGACAGCCTCTGAATATCAGGAAGAAGCCCCGCAGTTTGAGGATTCCCCGCTATGCATTCGCAACCCGTGAGCTCCGGTCTCTTGAACATAAGCCCCCAGCGCCCAGGCCTCTCCATCAAAACCCAGGCCTGTCTTCTCGCGGCTCTGGCGATTCTTATAGCCTCGGCCCCATCTGCCGCCTCACAGGCCATTAAGACTGCCTCCACACCGCCGCCCGAGCCCTCGCGCTTCGATCTCTACGGCGGGTACGGATACCTTCACCCAGTCAACAGCGACATCTTCAACGTCAAGTACCAGCCCATCAACCCTGGCGCGGTTGTCAGCGCAGCCGTCTACTTCAACCGTTACGTCGGCGCTCAGGCAGAAGGCAGCTTCTTTCCCTCCGGCCCCAATGACTGCGTCTTTACCGCTCAAGCTGGCCCCATCTTCCGTTACGAGAAGAATCGCTGGGTTCCCTTCGCCCACGCCCTCTTTGGCGGAGCCAAGGTCGGCGGTCCAATCTTCCAGCCCTGCACCTGGGGCTGGGGACTTACCACCGGCCTCGGCGTGGACTACATCCTTCCCGTCTTCAACAACCGCATCGCCATCCGACCCATCCAAGCCGACTTTCACTACTCTCACGTCGACTACGGTCCCCCCAACGTAGCCCAAGTGACCGGAGGCGTAGGCGAGATCTACGCCTATCGCCTCTCCGCCGGTGTCGTCCTCCGGCTCGGCCAAATCACGCCGCCTCCCGCAGTCCAGCTGGGCTGCACCGCCGAACCTGCGAACGTCTTCCCCGGCGACCCCATTACTGTCACTGCCGCCCCAGCCAACCTCAATCCCAAGAAGAAGGCCGACTACACCTGGACAGTCACAGGCGGCAAAATCACCGGCACCGGCGAGTCCGTCAGCGTCTCCACTGCCGGCCTTCCTGCCGGCGACTACACCGTCTCCGGTCACGTCTCTCAGGGTGTCCGTCCCGGCGAACAGGCCAGTTGCACCGCAGGCTTCCGCGTCCACGCCTACGAGCCTCCAACCATCACCTGCTCGGCCAACCCCAGCACCGTGATGCCGGGCGATCCCTCCACAATCACAGCGGTCGGAATCAGTCCTCAAAACCGTCCGCTCACCTACTCCTACTCTGCCTCCGCCGGCCAGATCGGAAGCAGCACCGGCACCGCAACCTTGAACACCGCCGGCGTACCTCCAGGCGTCGTCACCGTCACCTGCAATGTCGTCGATGACCTCGGCAAGCAAGCCACCGCCAATGCCACGGTCACCATCACCGCCCCTCCGCCGCCTGTCGCTCCACAGCCGCGCACTCTCTGCAGCGTCTCCTTCGAACGCGACAGGAAGCGTCCAGTGCGCGTCGACAACGAGGCCAAGGGCTGTCTCGACGAAGTTGCCCTCACCCTGAACCGTGAAACCACCTCCAAGCTGGTGATCATCGGCAGGCACTCCGCAGACGAAACGCCAGACGCCGCAGCTCAGCGCGACCTTAACGTCGAGCAGTATCTCGTCGAGGAGAAGGGTATCGATCCATCCCGCATCGAGATGCGCACCGGAGGCGAACTCAACCGTAGCCTCGACAACATCCTCGTGCCCGCCGGAGCGACCTTCACTCCCGGCGACACAAACACCTTCGATTCGAACTCCGTCAAACGGCGCGGACAGCCGTACGGAAAACCCAAAACCGGCACATCTCACCCACCTGCCAACTAGGCCACAAAGACTTTGCACCACTCATGGAGAGGAGTCACTAGGGCTCTTCTCCATCTTTTTCCCCTCAATTCACCGAACCGCAGCATCGCCCTGTAGGGACAGCACATTCTTTCTCTTCGGTTGTTCGCTAAACGAGGAAGAGCTCGGGGTGAGCACACCTCGCATCCCGCCTCCATAATCTGCTAAACTAACCAAGTCGAAACAGCGATCCAGCAAGCCCACCCGCGCGCTTGAGCTTCAAGGAAAGCACACTCATCGACATCTCACCGCAGCACTCTTTCGGGGCGTAGCGCAGTCTGGTAGCGCACCTGGTTCGGGACCAGGGGGTCGGAGGTTCGAATCCTCTCGCCCCGACCATTCTTCCCTGCACAGTTGCCGAAGATGCTGGACCTCCACGGGACATCACGACCGCACGCAATCGTGTGTTATGCTGCGCGTGTGTCAGCCGCCGGTCCGCTCCCTAATCCGGGGACTCCCCGCCATACAGCGCTCGTGCGTGTGACGCATTGGATCACGGTGGTGGCTTTTTTTGCGCTGCTCATCACAGGCGCCGAGATCGTCATCTCTCACCCACGTTTCTATTGGGGCGAGGTGGGGAATGTGATGACTCCTCCGCTCTTCACCCTCCCAATCCCCTCATCGAGGGGTACAGTCCCTACTGGCTACGGCTTCGTGATGCCCGACCAGAATGGCTGGAGCCGGTATCTGCACTTTGAGGCTGCATGGGCTTTACTCCTGACGGGCATGGTGTACGTGATCTCAAGCCTGCGAACTGGCCACTTTCGGAAAGATCTGCTGCTTGCGCGTGCGGATCGGACGTGGCGAGCGTTCTGGACGGTGATTGGAAGGTATCTTCGCCGCGAACCGCAAGATGAAGCGGAAGCTCATTCTTATAACGTCGTGCAACGGACTGCCTACCTGGTGGTGATCTTCGTTCTGTTTCCGTTGGTGATCTGGACAGGGCTTGCGATGTCTCCCGCATTTAATTCCGCGGTTCCGGCTGCCGTCAACACGCTGGGCGGGAGGCAATCCGCTCGCACGTTGCATTTCTTCATCTCGGGAGCTTTGCTGTTGTTCGTCGTAGTCCATGTTGCGATGGTGTTTCTTTCAGGATTCACGAGTCGCATGCGGGCGATGATCACGAGTCGCGCCGCCGCACCCAAGGAGCGCCCATGAGCAATATCTCTCGTCGCAAGCTCATCACCACCGGTCTTGCCGCCACTGCCGGGCTGGCGGGTCTCGCGGTAGCCGACCGCCTGGCGCATTCCTACGGGCTGATCCCGCCTGATTGTGGCGGACTCTACGGTGCAGGTGAGACGCTGACCTACGCCACGCAACGGCTTCTCACAAGACACTCGCTGGCTCGGGAGTTCCCTCGCAGTATGATCTCCAAGTCGCCTTTCGCGAATCCAACCGCGCCCCCCAACGATATGTTCAAGCGCCTTCAGGCCGGAGGCTTCACGGACTGGAGGCTTTCGGTGGACGGAATGGTCGCGCGACCAGAATCGTTTTCTCTCGCCGACCTCAAGAGTCTTTCCACCCGCAGCCAGATCACTGAGGTAGCGTGTGAAGAGGGCTGGTCATATATTGCCGAGTGGATTGGAACTCCTCTGGCAGAGGTCCTGAACGCCGTCGGACCCTCGTCTCAGGCGCGCTATGTCGCCTACTTTTCGATCGACGGCGACTGGTGGGACAGCATCGATATGGACGACGCCCTGCATCCCCAGACGCTCCTGACCTGGGGAATGAATGATGGCGATCTTCCGGTGGGTTTTGGTGGTCCTCTGCGCATGCGCGTGCCACGACAGCTTGGCTACAAGAACGTGAAATACATCACCCGCCTGACGATCACCGATTCGCTCAAACGCTTTGGCAAAGGTCTGGGCTCTGCCTCGCCTGAAGCCGGTTACGCGTGGTATGCCGGCATCTGAGGCTTCTCCCCATCGATGATGTCTCATGCCGCATGTGAATCGCTGTCTTCTCAGTAACTGTGGCTGGCCGCAGTCTAAAGGCCTCCCATGGAGGCTGAAAAGCACCTCTAGATCGCGGAAGGAACCCATCTACCGATACTTCCTAAAATCACCAACCCTCTATTTTTGCAGATAGACATTGGCGAGGCGGAGAGGCTTCTGACCATAGTTCTCAATCTCAAGTTCGTTCTTCTTGTTGAACTTGATCTTGCACACTGGTGCCAGCTGGCCGGTTCCTTTGCCATCCTTATCCACATCGAGCACAATGATGCCGAACTGATAGTCCGTAGAGCGGCCCGAGCGATACACTTCACCAAACGACATGGGACGGTTCGTCACCATCACAATATGCAGCCCCCCATTCGCGGTAGGTCTGTACCGAGCAAAGCGAAAGCCGCTGCCGACAAATCCGGTCGGAGAGAGACGACCGACATCGCTTGTCTTCTCCATCGCGCTCACCAGACCATCAGGGCCTTTTTCCTTCAGAACGCTGATGTAGTCGGTCACTTGCTGATCGCTCGTCCAACCCGTGATATAGACATTCGCTCCGAAGCTCTTTCCTGCCAATGAGCCGGCTTGAGCGAATGCGGTCGCTGCAAACTGTCGAGGCAGATCGCTGAGCGGCTTGTTATCTCCATTTTGGGCGCTCGCATAGGACAACAGGCATCCTGAGAGAAAAAACATGGCAGTTATCACTTGAAGCTTCTTCAATCGCATACATTCTTCTCCTGGTTTTAGACGAGAAACAATCCCCGGACTCTGAGTAGTCGGCGCAACCGATCTTCGCGCAAGACTAGAGTCCGTCCTTTGAAATGTCAGCTAGCACTTTTAGTAGGTGCTACAAGAACTGTTTCCAGTTGAGGCGGAAACGCTCCAAAAGCGTTACAAATCTTTTCCTTCGGCGCGCATCCCGCACGAGACAAAATCGACGATTGAGCTTCCTGCCAAAAACAATCGTCTTGGAGACGAAGGCGCTACGTTTCCACCTTTCGATGGATGGGCTTGCTCTCGTCCGTCGCGTAAACTTCCCCGCATGAAAACCGAGCCTATCGGCAGCATCCCTCGCCCGCCTTCCTTACTTCAAGCCATAGCAGCGTTCCAGTCGGATCAGATCCCTCAACAAGCACTCAACGACGCTTACGCAAGTGCGCTTCGCGACACGATCGAGCGGTTCGAACAAACCGGATCCCCGGTCATCAGCGATGGCGAACAAACCAAGCCGAGCTTCGCTACCTATCCTCTCTCCGGCCTCAGTCTCGCGCCCGATGGAGTTGTAATTCCCTTCGCCGACGGCCACACTCGCCAACTGCCGCGGCTCACCGCCGGTCCCTTTCGCTACGGAGTGCACGCCGCCGAATATCTCAACGCCGCCCGTCGCCACACCAAAACCCCTGTCAAGCAGGCCGTCATCTCAGCATCCGCCCTCAGCCTGCTATATCCCGCTTCAGGGATACCAGGCTATTCGCGTGAGGCATTCCTTGCCGATCTCATCAATGAGGCAGAAACCGACATTCGCGGCGCCCTCGATGCCGGAGCAGACTCGGTTCAGATCGACTTCACCGAAGCCAGGTTATCGCTCAAGCTCGATCCCTCCGGTGGTCTGCTGCGCAGCTTCATCGACCTCAACAACCAGGTCCTCGACCGCTTTACTCCCGCAGAGCAGGCACACATCGGCGTTCACGTGTGCCCAGGAGGCGACAAGGACTCAACCCACAGCGCAGACATCGATTACGCAGGCCTTCTGCCCGATCTCTTTCAACTCAACGTTGGTCGCTTCTATCTTCAGATGGCCAGCGAGCCCGACAGAACCAGGGTCTTACGTATCGTCAAACAGGTCCTGAAACCGAATCACACAGTCTTTATTGGCGTAATCGACCCAATCCATGCGACAGTCGAAACCCCCGCCCAGGTGCGTGAGCGCGTTCTAGAAGCAGCGTCGATTCTTCCCATCACACAGCTCGGCACCACAGATGATTGCGGTTTCGCTCCCTTCGCCGACGACACCTCAACGGCTCGCGACGTAGCCTTCAACAAGATTCGAGCAAGAGTCGAAGGCACGACCCTCGTCGCTCACGAACTCGGCCTCTGAGCGGCCACGCGGATGAGGGACGCAGGCGAACCTATTGACCTGCAGCCTTAGCGGTTTTCGTAATCTCCTCAATCACCAGCGCATGGGAGCCGTTGCGAACATAGTCTTTCCCGACGACCGTGATACGCTCGCCCGCATACGGCATCAACTTCGCGTTCTGCGACGACGAGGGAGTTTGGCCATCAATCGGCAGAAAGATTGTGCCATCGTCACGCAGAATCACCAGAGGAGACCCGTTCTTCGCGCATGCCTTCGCGCATGCAACTCCAATCGGTTTGTCGAGACCCTTGGTATAGGCACACGCCGAGTCAATGACCCAACCCGAGACCGTCACTTTGTTCCCGAGATCCGCAGCCACTGCCCAACACGACATCAGAATCGTCACAACTCCCAGCACCCTCTTGAAAGACAAGGTCATAGCTCTCCTTTGACAACGCCACATAGTAACTGAGCCGTTCGAGGATGAACATCGATCAAATGGCGGAAGCATAAGAGGTCAATCAAAACTTGGGACAGAAACCCTGTCGGTCGAGTCCTTCTTGCTCCGGAGAACTCCGCTCGGAGTCCACCCTCAAAGGCTTACTTCGAGGGAGAAAATAAATTGCGAAAAATATTTTCGCGTTTTCGGCCCAAAAAACGCATGTCAAGCCCCAAAACCACCTAACCCATTTGCATGCAGCAACATCCGAGTGGCATTTTAGTTACGTTCAACCCGATATAATAAAAATAGAAATCAAGAAAGGCTCCCATAGCGGGAGCCTTTTGTATCTTCGAAGGGAAAATTGCTCATAGCTCCTTTATTTGGACGAATTTGGCCATAACTCCTTTGATTAGACGAATTTGGAGACAGGCACTTTGGCTAAGTTATTGATTACTATGAATTTCACCCTAACAATGGGGGAGGGGGGTTACCTAGCCCACCGAGAGAGCCACGCAACAAACTCGATTGAAAAATCTCTCAAGGCGTAGCGGGCTGAACTTTGGCAGCCGTACCCTTCGGGGCTTTGCGCTTCGAATGAAGATATTCGACGAGATCTTTGATCTCGTCCGGTTGAAGGA
This sequence comes from uncultured Acidobacteriaceae bacterium, assembly GCA_963798925.1. GTDB lineage: Bacteria > Acidobacteriota > Terriglobia > Terriglobales > Acidobacteriaceae > Edaphobacter. Next base: position 2,552,662 of record CAWCVD010000008.1, on the reverse strand, counting down.
CATCTCCAAACGCGGGCATAGCAGCGCCGCCATCATGAATCTGATGCTCAATCTGTGCTTTGCTAAGGCGCTTCCCCACAGCACTCAAACTCGGCCCAAGCTCTCCTCCCCGGCCGTCCACTCCGTGACAATGCTCGCAACCCTTCTCGTGAAAGAGCGCAGCGCCCGATTGACTCCGGCTGTTCGAATAAGCGTGAACAGTCGGTGTAGATCGTCGCGGAAAGCTACAAAACAGGGCCATCAAGGGCACCATGAAAAAGACACCAAGGAAGATCCGCAAACAAACCTTGGAACCTCTTCCTTGAGACACAGCTATCTTCCCATCATGGTTGGTCGCGAGTGAGACGGTCATTTCCGAGCGAGACTCCTGGAACAGATTCGTTGGACTAAAAAGAGTCGCCGCTCATCGAGGCCGATGTAGGCGCAACAATTCGAGGGGTAGAACTTCCAGGCTTCCGCGGAATATCAAGTTCGTGGCTGTGCCACATTGTATTTTCATTCGCAATCTCAGAGTGCTTACGCAAAAACTCCAAAGCGTACGTACTCGCACTAGGGTCATCTTTTTGGTCCGCAAAGATTGCCGACTGCTGTTTCGCAAGTTCGTTCATGCCCAATCTGCGGTAAACGATCGACAGAATGTAATGAGCCGCCAAATCGTCCGGATCGATCGCCTGCACCTTCTCATATTCCGTACGGGCCATCGCATAATTACGCAGCTGATAATACGAAAAGCCCAGCTCCCGGTGAGCATCACGCGATTGAGGAAAGCTGCTCACCACCTTCTCAAAATCGGCAATTGCCATGTCCATATTGCCCAGATTGCGCTCGACGAGAGCACGATAATAAAGCGCACGCGCATTACCTGGAGCAAGCGCTAAAGCCTTTTCAAGGTTGACGCGGGCATCGTCGTACCGCTGCCATTGAATCTCGACGATCCCAAGATTCGTGAAGGCATCTGCGTAATCCGGCCGCAGTCTTGCAACGTGCTCGAAGGCATCGTGGGACGCAGCATACTGCTGGGCATCCAGCAGAGCGATGCCGAAATTGTTCCAGCGCATCCACTCCTTGTTTTCGCTCGGATCCGAATCAACCGGCTTGTTGTCGCCACACTGAATCATACGGCTCTGCGACGCCATGTCGACGACCGGCTCGTCATAGTGCTTGCCCATGCCGAAGTCGACGAAGTGTTGATCGAACCGCCGGTACTTAACTGTTGCAGTAATCGTTACCGGCCCGGCTGCAACAGGCGGCATCACAAATGTGTAGCGTACCAGTTGAGACCGTCCAGACTGAATCGTATTGTTGTAGGCAACGACGCGGTTGGTCCACACCTCGTGCAGTTCGTTGATGCCTCCATTCACATTCACCAGGCGATTGGTGAAGCTGTGTGCGCGCTCATCCAACTCGCCGCCGGGCTTGATAAACCCGCTCTGATGGAGAACCTTCCCGGCCGAATCCTTTACCGTGAATGCAACCCAGGACTCGTACATATCACGCTGTTCCGGCACGTGGCTATGCGCGATCCCTTTGTTCTGAATGACGACATCAGCGGTTATCGTCTGACCCGGAGCAATAGAATAATCCGTCAGCCCCAAAGGAGCGATAAGCCCCTTCGACGAAGCGGTCTCCGACTCTCCCCGCTCAAGAGCGAAGATGTCAACGTTGAAGACACTGTTCTTGAGGAACTGCACAATGCGAGCAGCCTGCTCATCAAAGCCGTAGATCTTCGGAATAAGCGTGTTCGCTCCCAGCCACCGATGCGAAGCAAGCTTTCCCTTCTTGGCGCCGGAGTCGGTCAACTTCAAGTCTTCGCGCTGCATATGGCAGGTCTGGCACGTTGAGACTGAATCCTTCACATAAAACGGCAGCGGCGACTGCTTGGCAAAAGAAGAGTTCTGCCATTCATCATAGAGAAAGATGGCGCGCTGCCACTTGTAGTCGTTTAGCGACCGCGGCAAAGCAGCCTTATGGCACGACGAACAAAACTCAGACGTCCGATAGAAGTCCTTCATCACAGCTTTGCTATGGCGATCAAGGTGGGCAAGAATCTCGCCATCCGCGACCTTCCGTCTGACCGGTTTGCCGTCTTCGTCCACCAATACGGCCGGCACACCCATCACATAGCTCCCCGTACCGCGCGTGTCGACCTTCTGAATCGAGTGGCAGACCATGCAGGTCACGCCATCCTGGTCGTACGGGCGCTTCTTCGGTCCTCCTTGCGTCAGGGCTCCCGACAAAAGTGCGATAGGGTCATGACACCCCTCGCAATGGCGTGAATATTCAATCCCTTTGGAATCGTTCAACAGCGCCACATTCCGCAGGTAGTAAAGCACGCGATTCGCATTGGAATGAGCAGACTCCCGCCATTGCTTGTGGCTCTCCTGATGGCAATGGCCGCAATATTCCGCCGTTGGAAACTCACTAGGATCGAGAAACTCTCCGTTATCGGTAGTCGCGTTCGAGGGCAGAAAGGGCGATTCCTTGCCAAAGCGATAGTTGTACTTCGCAGCAACCTTCTCCGTATATTGATGACGGGCCTCACTCGCCGCGTCTGCCTCGCTGCCCGCCTTCACCCCACCCGTAGCAAGCGACATCACACCCAGACCCATCCCAAGGATCAGGACAAGGACTCCCACACCCCTTCGATCATGTATCGCTACCTTCGACATCCCAACTGTCCCGCTTTGTCGGAAAAATCCACACATTTAGCGTCCGGCATCACGGTAGCCCTCAACTCTCCTGAATTCGACGCGTCGACCGCGACGCAAACTTAACGTCTCTGCTACAGGCAGATCCCTAGCGAACGAAATCATAGCTCGTTTGTTTGGATTTTGATTCATCCAAAAGGTTGATCCGCTAAGTCATTGTCATATCACTTCCTCAGCGGTGAAGATAGAGGCGGCTCCAGGAAAGGCAGGCTCGAACGCATTGCAGACGGCAAATAGCCAGGTCATTGACGCCCATCACCATCTTTGGCGCTACACCGCAGCTGAGTACGGCTGGATCGACGACACCATGGTCGGACTGCGCCGCGACTTCCTGCTCCCCGAACTCACAGCCGAACTTAAACTCGCGGGAGTAGAGGGAGCCATCGCCGTACAGGCGCGGCAGACTCTACACGAGACACGCTGGCTGCTCGAACTGGCGCGAAGCTGCGAACAGATTCGCGGCGTCGTGGGATGGACACCCATCGCAGCCCCGGATTTTCAAGACTCAATCGATAAACTGGTGGCAGAGCCAAAACTGGTCGGGCTCCGCCATGTCGTCCAAGTCGAACCGGAAGGCTTTCTCGAAGGCGCAGAATTCAACCGAGGAATCCGCGCACTCCGTTCCACCGGGCTGGTCTACGATCTCCTCATCGTCGAGCGCCAACTTGCAGAAGCGATTCGCTTCGTCGACCGGCATCCGCAACAGATATTTGTCCTCGATCACATCGCAAAGCCGAAGATTGCCGTCGGTGAGATCGAACCATGGCGCACTCAAATCATCGAACTTAGCAAACGCGGCAACGTGTCCTGCAAGATTTCAGGGATGGTGACAGAGGACTCGTGGGCACACTGGTCGATCGAGTCATTATGTCCCTATCTGGAAACCGTGGTCGAGGCATTTGGAGTCAAGCGCCTCATGGCAGGCTCCGACTGGCCCGTTTGCCTCGTGGCAACTAGCTATCATCGATGGTGGCAAACACTCCATCATTTCTTTGCGACCTACAGCGAACCCGAGCGCGCAGAGATCTTCGGCGCAACAGCCGCACGAACCTACAATCTGAAGTAAAGAGGAACGAATGAAGGCAGTAGTCGTGCACGAGCCGGGCAAGGCAACTCTTGAAGAGATTCCCGAGCCTTCCCAGGGCCAGAATGACGCCTTGCTCCAGGTCAGAATGATCGGGTTATGCGGCACAGACTTGAATACCTTCCGCGGCAAGAATCCACTGGCAAAATTCCCGCGAGTTCTGGGGCATGAAGTGGCAGCCACGGTTCTTCAAGCAGGTGGCGGCTTACGCGAAGGAACAGCCGTGACGCTGGCACCGTACACAGCTTGTGGCGAGTGCGCCAGCTGTCTCCGTGACCGGCCCAACGCCTGCAGATCCAACCAGACCCTCGGCGTGCAGCGCGACGGGGCGCTCACCGAACGTATCGCGATTCCTTTTGAGAAGCTATATAGCGCACAACTCTCTCTTAAAGAGCTTTGCCTCGTCGAACCGCTAACAGTCGGCTTCCACGCAGCATCACGCGGGCGCATCACGGCACGGGATACGGTTGCCGTCTTCGGCTGCGGTGGCGTGGGTCTCGGCGCAATTTCGGCAGCCGCATTTCATGGGGCTCGCGTAATCGCGATCGACCTGGACGACGCAAAGCTCGAGATCGCCCGCAAAGCCGGCGCCACCGAATTCGTGCACTCAGGCAAAGAAGATCTGCATCTCCAACTAAGCAAACTCACCGACCGACGTGGTCCGGACTGCATCATCGAAGCGATCGGACTCCCGCACACGTTTCGAGCCAGCGTGGAAGAAGTCGCCTTCACCGGTCGAGTCGTCTACATCGGCTATGCGAAGGAACCCGTCGCATACGATACCAGCCTGTTCGTGCAAAAAGAGCTGGACATCATAGGCTCACGCAACGCACTGCCTGACGACTTCCGGGAAGTAATTCGAATGCTCGAGGAAGGGCATTTTCCAGTCGACGATGTAATCTCGGCCATCGTACCGATCGAAGAGGCCCCTCACATGCTGCGGCAATGGAGCGAAAAGCCTCACGCATTTACCAAAATTATGGTGCAAGTGAGTTAGCCAGCCCTCACTAGCTAAGCTGCCTGGCATCCTCACGTACCATGTCAGTTGGATATCCGATTCAAAGAGGCTCAGACCAGTGCAACCACCAACTGAAACACATACAGAAAACAACAACGAGCGCTATCGCCTGGCCGCAGAAACCTCCGCACCCCCACGCCCGAGATCACCGCGGCCCATCGTGATTCTCGGAGCTGGAGGCATCGTGCGCGCGGCCCATCTACCCGCATACTCCAAAGCGGGCTTCCCCGTGATCGCCGTCGCCGATGCCGCCCCAGGAAAAGCAGAGGAACTCGCTTCAGAGAAAGGCATCCCGCACGGGTTCAGCTCAATCGAGCAAGCAGTACGTTTCGCGCCACCCGACGCCATCTTCGATATCGCTGTTCCCGCCACGCAGATCATGACAATCCTGCCCCAGCTTCCGCCCGGCGCCGCTGTACTCATCCAAAAACCCATGGGAGAGACGCTGGACGAAGCGAAAGCCATCCGCGACCTTTGCCGACAGCGTGGCCTGGTCGCCGCCGTAAACTTTCAGTTGAGATACTCCCCCAACAATCTAGCCGCCGTTGCTCTCCATCGAGCCGGCCTGCTTGGCGACCTCCATGACATGGAGGTGCAGGTCAGAACCTACACCCCGTGGAAACTATGGACCTTCCTCGCCACCGCCCCACGTGTGGAGATCCTCTACCACAGCATCCACTACCTCGATCTCATCCGCTCTTGGCTCGGCAACCCTATCGGCGTCTACGCCAAAACCGTAAAAAACCCGCAAACCGCATCACTGGCTGCCACCAAATCAACCATCCTCCTCGACTACGGCGAATGGAGGCGAGTCTTCATCGTCACCAATCACGGACACGACCTTCCTCCCGAAACACATCGCAGCTTCGTCCAGTGGGAAGGAACAGGCGGCGCCATCCGCATGGATATGGGCGTCAATCTCGACTACCCGAAAGGTGTGCCCGACACGATCGCCTACGCCGAACGCGGCATCAGCACCCAGTGGAAGAATCTTCCCGTAAAGGGCAACTGGTTCCCGGACGCATTTGTCGGCAGCATGGGCGCGCTGCAGTCCTATGTCGAAGGATCCATCCCCGATCTGCCAATCGGCTTTGAATCCGCCTACGAAACCATGGCGCTCGTCGAAGCAGCCTATCGCTCCAGTGCACGCCAGGCTGAACCTCTACCTCTTTAGCGGAATCAACCCGCTCAGCCGGCGACCACCGTGCACTTCTTCACAAAGTCCGGATCGATATCCACCCCAAAGCCCGGACCAGAAGGCACCTGAATCACGCCATTGCTGTCACTCCGCAAACTCGATGTCTCGCAATGGTACGGCAGCTCCGTATTGAACTCCTTGAACTCGTGATACGGGCCAGAGTTCGGAATCGCCGACACAAAGTGCATCATGTAAACGTAGCCCAAACCAGTCGACGAGATGTGCGGAATGCATTGCTTTCCAAACGCATTCGCCATTCGCGCCACCTGCATGCAGCGAACCATCCCACCGAAATAGAACATATCCTGTTGCACGATCGAAAGTCCGCCATTGGCGATCAACCAGCGGAAGTTATGGGTGCTCGGCTCCTGTTCTCCGCCTGCAATCGGAATCTCAAGCGCGTCCGCCACAACCTTCGTGTCTTCATACCAATCGAACGGCACCGGCTCTTCGTAAAAAGCGTACTTATACTCTTGCATCAGCTTGCCGATCGGAATCGCCTCCGCCGCCGTATAAGAACCGTTAGCGTCAGCCGAAATCACCATCTGATCCCCAAAGGTCTTCCGCACCAGAGGAATCAGCTTCTCACTGCGCCCCACCGGAGTCTCCGGATGGGACATTCGCCCTCCCAGCTTGAACTTAATCGCCTTCGCATTCGAAATTGCAACGTCGCGCTTCAGGTGCTCAATCGTCTCTTCAGCCGTAATGTCGCGCTCTCCATTGGCCTGATAAACCGAAATCTTGGTGTTATAAATCGTGTCGCTGATAAGTAACCCGATCGGCCGCTTCGACATCTTGCCGAACATATCCAGAATCGCAAACTCAATCGTCGCAATCGGAACCCAGATAGCCAGCCCCTGCGCCTTGTAGTTGTTCTCATAGACTGTCGAGGCAGGAATCAACTCCTCAATATCGCGCGCATCCTTCCGGTTAAAAAACGGGGCGATGTGCTTTACGAACATCGGATACAGCACCTCCATCTGCTGCGCGTTCGAGACAGATATCCCCTCGTGGCCATCCTTCGACCGCACGCGGCACAGATACTGCTTCTTATTCCGCAAGAGCTCAACCGACTCGATAATCACCGGATCTGGAAACGGTTCGCGCTTGAACACCGGCTCTTTCAGAATCGCATCAAGCTTGGCGTAGCGCTCCTTGAGCGTCCCAGGCAAGCCATGTCGTGGCGCATTGAGAAACTGCGCCATCGTCGCACTCGGAAGCGCAGCGCCAATCGCGGTGCCCGACAACGCGGCCGTAAGAAACTGGCGGCGGTTTGTGTTCATCATGCAATCTCCAAAAGAATACGGATTCAAAGTGCGATGCCAGTCTAATTGGGCGGTGTAACAACTCAGCCTCACGCAGTCGCACGGAGCTCGGGCTCCGGCAACGGCCCATCGTCAAGCCTTCAGTTCAGATTCAGTCGACTCAGTTACGCACCAGACGAACTGAAAGACGCAATTCTTCTGCAATTAGGAGATCCCAACGCATCTCAAAAGACAAAAAAAAGCCGCCGCGAAACCATCCCTCGCGGCGGCCCAAATAAACCTTGCTTACTCACCATTCTGGTTGCTGGAATCGGTATGCACAACGCGATAGGTTGCGTTGCCCTGCGACCACACCAGCAACAATAGGTCCTTCCCAGCAGGAACAGCATGTGCCTCGCTGACGAACTGCTCCGCCGAAGTCACCGGCTTGCGATCCACTTCGAGAATCACGTCCCCAGGTGCAAGACCAGCATCGTCAGCAGGGCTCGCGGGCCGCACACTCTGCACAGCCACACCACTCACCTGCGAAGGAATGTGCAGCTGCTGCCGCACATCAGGAGTCAGCTCGGCAACAGCCAGCCCCAGCTTGCCCTTCTGCGGAGCCGCTCCATCGCCATCGCTGGCAACCTCGGCCTCCTTGTGGTATTCGCCGACCTTCACACTCAGAGTCTGCGCGCTTCCATTGCGCAGAATCCCAAGCTCGATCGTCGTCCCCGGAGCAGTCTCGCTCACCGCAACCTGCAACGCGCTGCCGTTCTCGATCTTCTGCCCGTTCAGCGTGTCGATCACGTCGCCATTCTTCATCCCCGCGCGGCTGGCCGGAGAATCCGGCGTTACCTGCGCTGCAATCGCGCCGGTAGCCGTCTTCAGGTTGAAGAAGCTCGCGTTTGCAGGCGTTACGTCGTTCAAGCTGATGCCAAGATAGCCATGATGCACCGTCCCTGTCTTAATCAGCTGCTCGGCCGTTGCCCGCACCAACTGCGCAGGAATCGCAAAGCCCGCACCCGCGAACGATCCGCTGTTCGAAATGATGAACGTGTTGATGCCAACCAGCTCACCATGCGCATTCACCAGCGCGCCACCTGAGTTGCCCGGATTGATCGCCGCATCGGTCTGAATATAACCGCCCGGCTTCCGCGCATCATCTCGGTATGGATTCTCCCGGTTCACCGCGCTCACAATTCCACGCGTAACCGAGTTCTGGAAGTAACCAAACGGGCTGCCGAACGCAAGCACCGTCTGGCCCGGCTTCAGCTTCGTCGAATCACCCCACGCAATGCTCGGCAGATCATGAGCATCCACCTTCACGACAGCCAGATCGGTCAGCTTATCCACGCCAACCAGCTTCGCCGTCAGGACACGCCGATCGCTAAGCGTGACCCGCATCTGCATCGCGCCATCGACAACGTGGTTGTTGGTCACGATGTAGCCATCAGGCGAGATAATCACGCCGCTGCCAATCCCATGCTCGATCTGCGGTCCCTGCGGACGCTGCATCTGCCCGCCAAAGGGTCCGTTCGGCCCAAAGAACTGACCAAATCCCGGAGGCAGCCCTTGCTGCTGCTCACCCTGCTGGCTCTGATCCTGCTCCCCGCCAACCTCACGCTCCGAAGACCCGCGAGAGGTGACCTGGATATTCACCACAGCTGGCGACACGCGCGAAGCAACCGCCTCCACCGCGTTGTCCAGCGCAACCAGAGAAGAAACACTGTTGTCATCCATCGGCGCCGGAGACGAGATCATCGCCGCATGAACGCCATTGTGATGAAAGAACATCGTCGCCGCCAGCACCAGCGCGACGGCAGCTCCGGCAGGAGCGCCAAATCGCCCTGCCGTACCTACTAATTTATTAGTTTCACGAGACATAGTCATACCCCTACGAGAGTTGAACAGCAGTTAAAGTTGAATAATCAGCCAGCCGCCCGCAGTCGGTACGGCTGCATACGAAGCAGAGATCACACGTTCCTCGGTCACGGCAAACACCACTCCAGGCCGCTCCCGCTCATTCCACGAGCTCAACACCACCCAGTCCCGAGATCGCCGATTCGCCGGTAAAACCATACGGCTCTGCAACACGGTCGGAGCTCCGTGCGCATGGCGTTTCATCACATTCTTCTTCGCAGGAACCGCCTTCTTCACCGAACTTGCGATGCCAGTGGCACGATTTACCGGCATTGAAGCCTTCAGTAGAGTTTCGTGCAGCGCACCGGCCACCCCACTCCTCTCACGAAACGCAACCGCAGAGTATCCCGTCCCCAATACATTCCCAGATTTACCGTCACCACGATCCGCAACCGCAACAGGCAGCGCCGACTGCGAAAACGAAACAAACTGCGGACACCGCGCCAGCTCAGCCGAACCGCCAAGCAGTCCCGCCATTAGCACTCCCATCACAACCCGCGCCTGAGTCCGTCCCATTCCCTCGCCGCCACGCAAAATGCTATTCACCCGCCGAGCCAGCTCCGAGCGTTTCTCCCACGCACCCAGCGAAAGCGCAGCCACCCGGCGCCCCAGCCGATGCTCCGCCAGATTCGTCAGGCAAGTCGCATAAGCCTTCGGCGCCTTTGTCAACCGCAACACTTCGTCATCGCAAGCCAGCTCACGCTCCAGGCACAGCCGCCGCTCAATCCAAATCAAAACCGGATTCAGCGGAAATACCACCAGGCTCAACTCCAGCAGCAGATTGATCCAGTCATCTGCCCGGCGCAGATGCCCCACTTCATGCAACACAATCTGCCCAAACTCCGCCGTCGTCAGCCGCTCAAAAAGCTCTTCAGGAATAAGAATGCGCGGCGACAAGAACCCAATTACGCTCGGCCTGTCCACGTCATTCGAAGTGCAAAGCTCGACCCCGCGAAATCCAGCGGCCTCCAGCACCTCATCGCAGCCCTTAACCGGCACAGCCCGCTTCCATATCCCACGCAGCCGCAGAGCGCTCATCGCCAGCTTCACTCCGCGCACCACAGAAGCGATGAGCCATAGAGCAGCTATCGCAAAACTCCATCGCACATCAACATGAACCAAAGCCGGACGTCCAGGCGTATCGTTAGCTGAGTTCAAAAAATAGGCATGCACCAACGGCAACGCCGCCAGAATCACAAACACAGCGGTCCAGACTGCAAACCGGACCGCAGCCGTCGTCCTTGGAACCAGCCGCAGACATATCGCCACTGCCGCCACCACCACAATCCCCTGCCAAAGCCCCGAGACAAACGAGTTCGCCACTAGCCGCGACAAGCTCTCGACGCCACGCAAAAGATCCACACTTGCAGCCACTTGGAGCGCCGTCATAGCTCGTCGCCCCCAACGCGATCATCCGCGGCCGCAGCGATCGCCATCTTTAGCCGCTGCAGCTCCTCCGCTGTCACCTCGTCATCGCCTAGAAGCGACAACAACAGCCGTTCCCGTGAGTTACCAAAGAATCGCTGCATCATATGTCGAATCTCCGACCGGCTCGCCTCCTGCTCCGCCACGCAGGGAGCGTACACAAAAGCCCTACCCTCCTGCCGGTGCCGCACATAACCCTTCTGTTCCAGGATTCGGATCGTCGTCAACACGGAGTTATACGCCAGCTCGGTCCCATTCGGCATCGAAGCCACCAGGTCCCCCACAGCCGACTCACCACGCGCCCATAAGATCTTCATGAGCCGTAACTCCGCCTCCGTCAATGTGATGGACTTCCTCGGTGGCATAGAAACCCTCGTTCGCCTAACCCGAGCTACTGTCCAAGGGGGCCGAACTATCCGTGAGACGGGTCAACTAATCCTTTAGTTAGCAGAAGGCCGGAACTTTTTTCGGCTTACTTCACCAGCTCCCGGTAGTCCTCCCGCACCGGAGTAAACACATCGAGCACCTCCGATGCCTCCAGCGCCGAGGCCTGATGTTCCACCCCGCCATCCACCACAAAGCTGTCTCCAGCCCGAACGTCAAACACCCCACCATCCACATCCACCCGGATCGCCCCGCTCACCACATACACCAGCTGATGGTGCGGATGGCTATGTCGCGCCCCCACCCACCCCTTCTCAAAATAGTGCCGCACCAACATCAGCTCATCACTGTGCGCAAGTACCTGCCGCTTCATCCCCGGCTCCGGCGTAAAGCTCCGCGCATCGCCCGTCTTCACAAAACTCATCTCACTCCCGTTCATCGCACCGTCCTCATAAATGGCTTTTACGAAATAGATCCATCACACATTTACTCTTACATAAGAGGACGCCCCAACGCGATGATCTGCCTGGAAGAGATCACCATCATCGATGCGCCGATTGAACGATGCTTCGATCTCTCCCGCAGCGTCGAAGTCCACCTCGTCGCGAACATTCACTCCGGCGAGCAAGCTCTGGCAACCGGCGGTGTCCTCTCCGGTCTGGTCGAACTCAACCAGGAGGTCAGATGGCGAGCCAGGCACTTCGGCGTTTGGCAAAACCTGACCAGCCGATTCACCGCCATGCAATCCCCAACCTATTTCCAGGCCACAATGGTCCAGGGCATCTTCCGATTCATGCAAGCCGATCACTACTTTCGCACCCTACCCTCAGGCCAAACAGAGATGAAAGACCTCTTTCGCGTCGCCGCTCCTCTACCGATCCTTGGCACGATAGCCGAAATCCTCTTTCTGCGACGCTACATGCTTGCCCTCCTCCGCGAACGCAACATCGTCATCAAACGAATCGCTGAGTCCAATGACTGGCAACGCTACCTGCCCGATCCATCTGCCATAATCCCATCAATCACACTATGAAGATCGTCATCCCTGGAGGTACGGGGCAAGTAGGACAGATCCTCGCCCGTCACTTCCATTCAAGCAGCCACGACGTCACCGTTCTCAGCCGCGAGCCGCACCCAGCGCCTTGGCGCGTCGTCGAATGGGACGGGCTCACCCCCGGTCCTTGGATAGCTGCCCTCGAAGACAGCGACGTTTGCATCAATCTTGCAGGCCGCAGTGTCAACTGCCGCTATAACTCCGCAAATCGCCGAGCCATCTTCGACTCCCGTGTTGAATCGACCCGCCTTCTCAACAAAGTCATCTCTGAACTCAACCGCCCTCCCGCCATGTGGCTCAACGCCAGTACCGCTACCATCTATCGTCACTCTCTCGATCGCCCAATGGACGAGGCCACCGGCGAACTTGGCGGCAACGAGCCCGGCGCACCCAGCACGTGGAACTTCTCCATCCAAGTCGCCAAAGCCTGGGAAGAGGCCTTCTTCTCAACCCCAACTCCGAAAACCCGCAAGATCGCCCTCCGCAGCGCCATGACCTTCAGTCCCGACCCCGGCGGAGTCTTCGATGTCTTTCTCAATCTCGTTCGCCACGGCCTCGGCGGCACCAACGGCTCAGGCAATCAATTCGTCTCCTGGATCCACGAGAAAGACTTCATCCAGGCCATGGAATTCCTGATCGACGATCAACATTTCGACGGCACCGTCAATCTCGCTTCCCCTCATCCGCTTCCCAACCGCGACTTTCTCCGTACTCTCCGTGAAGCCTGGGGTACCCGCATCGGTCTACCTACCGCAACATGGATGATCGAGATCGGCACCTTCCTCATGCGCACTGAATCAGAACTCATTTTGAAGAGCCGCCAGGTAATCCCAGGCCGCCTTCTCGCCGCAGGATTCCAGTTCTCCTTTCCGCATTGGCGGGAGGCGGCAACCGATCTCGTATCTCGTTGGAAATTACGAAATTTTACTGGGTAAGTTCCAGTGGCCGTAGTATCGTCTCTTCCATGGCCGTTGAGGACGCGAACGATCTCCGAAGAGGGCTCGAAGAAAACGAAATCGTTCCTTATTTTCAGCCTCTTGTGGAGCTTCGCACCGGCCTCCTCCGCGGCTTCGAAGCCTTGGCGCGCTGGCAGCATCCGCGACGCGGCCTTATCTTGCCCAATGAGTTCATCCCGCTCGCCGAATCCTCCGGCCTTCACGGCCTCCTTACAGGCAAGCTCCTCTCCGCCGTCTTCACCGCAGCCAAAGACATACCCTCGCACCTCACCCTTTCGGTCAACATCTCCCTCACCCAGCTCACCGATCTCACCCTCCCCAAACACACCTTTGCCGCTGCCCGGCAGGCCAACTTCCCTTTGGAGCGCCTCGTCCTCGAGATTACCGAGAGCGCTCTGGTCGGCAACACCGAACACGCCGCTCGCATCGCCAATGAGTTGAAAGAGCACGGTTCGCGCCTGGCCCTCGACGACTTCGGCACCGGCTACTCCAGCCTGCGCCATCTGCAATTGCTGCCCTTCGATGAACTTAAAATCGACGCAAGCTTCGTCCGCTCCATGACGCACACGCGAGAGAGCCGGAAGATCGCCGCCGCCATCGTCGGCCTCGGCAACAGTCTCAGTCTCACCACCGTCGCCGAAGGAGTCGAAAGCCAGACCATCGCCGACATGCTCCTCTGGCTCGGTTGCGACATCGGCCAGGGATGGCTCTACGGCAGGCCCGTTCCACCCGAACAACTCCCTGAGATCCTCGCCGAGAGGCTCAACTCGCCCTGTCCACCCGCTTCGACGGAGCACCACTCGCCGGCTGCAGAAGCCAACCTGCCACTTCGCCTCGAAGCGCTCCCCACCCAACGACTCGCTCAGCTCAACGCAATCTACGATGGAGTTCCCGTAGGCCTCTGCTTCCTCGATCGCAATCTGCGCTTCGTCAGTCTCAACAAGCGCCTCGCAGAGATCCACAACCTCCCCGTCGCCGCACACCTCGGTCGGCCTATCGCTGAAATCATCCCCGATAAATTTCCCCAGGTCGAGCCGTATCTTCTAAGAGCTCTCGAGGGAGAACCGTACTCTGGCCTCGAGGTCCGTGTTCCAGACCCTAACGACCCAGAAGCAACGCGGACCTTGCTCCTCTCCTATCAACCCGCGCGCGACGAAGTGGATGAAGTCATCGGTGTCTCCATGTCAGTTGTCGACATTACACGCCGCAAACAAGCCGAAGTGGCTCTCGCCGAGAGCGAAGACCACTACCGTCATGCCGTCGAACTCAACCCCCAGATCCCCTGGACCGCCGAACCTGATGGCAGCATCGTCGAAGCCAGTCAACGTTGGCAGGCTCTTACCGGCCTCTCCGTGGAGGAGTCTCTAGGTACCAATTGGGTCCGTGCCCTCCACCCCGATGACCTTCCGTCAACCCTCAAAGCCTGGGAGGAATCGCTTCGCACGGGAAATCCATTCGACAAGCAGTACCGCGTCCGCAGGTTCGATGGCGAATGGCGATGGATGCGAGCACGTGCCGCCCCGCGAAGAAACAACGCGGGAAAAATCATCCGTTGGTACGGCACACTCGAGGATATCGACGACCACAAGAAGGCCGAAGAGGCCCTCCGTCGCAGCGAAGCCCGTCTTCAGGCCATCTTCGACGCCGTCCCTGTTGGCATCGTCATCGCCGACGCCCCCGACGGTCGCGTCGTCATGAGCAATCCTCGCGCAGAAGACATCCTGCGCACAGTCGTCGCTCCTTCAACCGTCATCGACGACTACTGCAGGCAACCTGTCGCGAATACTCCAGGCGCTTCTCCCGACCTGTCGCAGAAGAGTCCGCTCGCCAACGCCATCATGGATGGTCGGACCGTCGGTCCAAGAGAATACCTCCGCTTTCACGATGACGGTACCAGTGGATGGATCAGCCTCAGCGCCGCCCCCGTCCTCGATGACGATGGCAATGTCTCCGGGGGTGTCGTCACGATTCAGGACATTGACGGGGAAAAGCGCGAAATGGAACGCCTGGCCGAGCTCGCCGTCAGCCTCAAGAACAAGCTGGCGACCCACCGCTAGTTCTGCTTCGCACCGCTCTTCTCTAATCCGCGCGACTTCAACATGGGCTCAATATTCGGTGAGCGGCCCAGCCACGCTTCATACATCTTCACCAGGTCCTCTGTATTCCCTCGCGACAATACCATCTGCCGGAGACGGTCTCCGTTGGCCCGCGTCAACCCACCATGATCCTGGAACCACCGGAACGCGTCGTCATCCAGCATCTCGCTCCACAGATAGGCGTAGTATCCCGCCGCATACCCACCTCCCCAGATATGCGAGAAGTAGCTCGACCGGTAACGCGGCGGCACATAACCCAACGTCAATCCCTTTTTCTTAAGCGCAGCTCTTTCAAACTCATCCGGTTTCTGCAATGGCGCATCGACCGGCAGTGAGTGCCACTGCATATCCAGTTGCGCAGCCGCTACCAGCTCCGTCAGCTCATATCCCTGATTAAAATCGGCCGACTTCTTGATCTTTTCCTTAAGATCCTCCGGCATCGGCGCACCCGTCTCATGGTGCTTCGCATAATGAGCAAAGACCTCCGGATACGTCGCCCAGTGCTCGTTGAACTGCGACGGAAACTCAACAAAATCCCTCGCCACTGCCGTCCCCGTCAGGCTCGGATACTCGCACGCCGCCAATATCCCATGCAGCGCGTGCCCAAACTCATGGAACATCGTCACCACGTCACTGAAGCTGATCAGCGCCGGCTCCCCCTCCGCAGGTTTAGGCAGATTCGCAACGTTATAGACCACCGGAAGCGTACCCAACAGCTTCGACTGGCGAACGAAGCTGCTCATCCACGCCCCGCCATTCTTGTTATCGCGCTTGTAATTGTCACAGTAGAACAACGCAAGCGGCTTCCCATCCCAATCGAATATCTCGTAAACCCCAACATCCGTATGCCACACCGGAATGTCCTTCCACTCCTTAAACGTCAGCCCATACAACTGATTCGCCGCATAGAACACACCATCCTCCAACACCCGGCTGATCTCGAAGTAAGGCCGCACCTCAGTCTCATTCAGGTCATACTTAGCCTTCCGCACCTGCTCCGAATAGAACTCCCAATCCCACGCCTTGACAACAGCAAGGCCCTTTGACGCCGCACCGTTTGAAGCAGCCTCGCCTTGTGTATCGATCAGCGCCTGAATATCCTCGGCCTCACTCGCCGCATTCGCAGTCGCCGCCGGCACCAGTGCGTCCATAAACTTCAGCGCATTCTCCGGAGTCTTAGCCATCTGATCCTCGAGCTTCCACGCCGCATAGCTGTCGAACCCCAGTAACTTGCCCTTTTCCGCGCGCAGCTGAGCCAGCCGTGCAATCGTCTCCCGCGTATCGTTCTCATCGCCTCGTTCTGCGCGAGTCAACGAGTCCTCAAACAACGCCTGCCTCGTTGCGCGAACACTCAGCGACGCAAGATAAGGCTGTTGCGTCGTATTCTGCAGCGGAAGCAGCCAACCCTCCTTCCCCTCTCTTTCGCCGCCCGCTCCGCCAACCCGATCTCTGCCTCCGACAGCCCAGCCAGCGCGCTCTTGTCAGTCGTAAAGTAAGCCGCATCCTTCGTCGCCGCCAGCACCTTGCTCCGAAATGCATTCGAGAGCGTCGACTCCTCCTCATTTATCTTCTTCAGCTTCTCCTTGTCCGCGTCCGACAGCTTCGCTCCATCGTGCACAAACTGCTTGTAATAAATCTCCACCAGCCGCAGTCCCTCCGGGATCAGGGTGAGCGAGGCGCGTCCCTCATACACCGCCTCCACCCGCTGAAACAGCTTCGCATCCAGATAGATCGCATCGTGGTGAGCCGCCAGCTTCGGAGCCTCCTCCCGCTGTATCTTCTGCAGTACTGGATTCGTATTCGCGCCCGTCACGCAGCTGAACGCCGCCATCGCCCGCTGGAACAGCGTCCCCGTCTTCTCCATCGCGACAATGGTGTTCTCAAACGTGGGACCGGCCGGATCATCGGCAATCGCCCGCATCTCCTTCAACTGCTCCGCCATCCCTGCCTCAATCGCCGGCTGATAATCACTGTCCTTGATCCGATCGAAGGGCGGTGCCTGAAACGGCAGCGTACTCGCCGCATAAAACGGATTCTCCGGACCGAATCCCTCATCGGCAATATGTGCTGATACAACACTTGAACTAATCATGATCGCGTCGACGCTAAGAACCGTCAGAACCCGTAAAACAAAGCCATCGTCTTCACGAGTCCCGTCGATTCTGCCCCGTTTTTACTCCTGTAAAACCACGGTTCTAGACTACGGGACGAACCATCCAGATGCAGCCCCATCCATTCTGTTAATTGTTCATACTCAAATTCCCTCTCCGAAAATCTCCTGAATCCCCCGCCGTACCAAGTACAATCGCCAAAATCCATGCAGACGTCCTCCCAGCCAGTTCGCACTCCCCTGCCCACCGCCTTGCCAGCGCTCCAGGGGCTCGAATTCCACGCCCGCTACTTCTCCTCTCGCACCGGAGGCGACTTCTACGACGCCGTAGCCGCCGGACCCCACGTCGTCTTCATGCTCACCGACATCGCAGGCACCCGCGCTGGGGCCCACACCATCGCGGCCGCCGCCCAGGACACCTTTCGCCTCCGCGTTCCTCAGCTCTTCACCACCGAAGTCATCAACATGATGGACACCCTCGGCACGCTCGCGCACGAGATCAACCAGGCTATCTACGCCGCCGCCGGCGGATCGCGTTTTGCTCCCACCTTCCTCGGTTGCTTCAACCTGCACCTCGGCGTCCTCGCTTACATCAACTCCGGCGGCCAACCCGCCATCTTCCGCGACAGCGAAGGCACACGCGTCCTCGGACACGTCACCATGCCTCTCGGTCTCTTCACTCACCTCACCTACGAACCCGCCATTCAGGCATTCGAACCCGGCGCAGCCATGCTTATCGTCACAAAAGGCATCCTCGAGTCCCGCCACAACCACGACAACTTCGGCGTAGAGCGCGCCACCACCGTCGTCAAAGAATTCGTTCCCGGCACCGCTTTCGATCTCTGCGGAGCCGTCCTCCAGCAGGCCCACGACTTCAGAAAAACCCCCTGGTACAGCCCCGAAAATCTTCCCTTCCACAAACCCGAGCGCATCGAAGACCTCACCGCCATCGCTCTCATTCGCCCAACCCCCTAACCTCGCCTTACAATCCCCACATGGAAAAGCCCGCCGAACAGGACCCCCGCGTATACTTCGCGGCCGAGCGAACCTTCCTCGCCTGGATTCGCACCGGCCTCGGACTCATGGGCATCGGATTCGCCGTCAGCCGTTTCGGCCTCTTCCTCCGCCAACTCACCATCGCCGAGACTCATGTAACCCCTCGCACACCGGCACTCTCCCTCTGGTCAGGAATAGCTCTCGTTACCCTCGGTGTCATCGTCAACCTAAGCGCAGCCCTTCGTCACCTCCAACTGATTCACCAGCTCAGTTCCGGTACCTGGCAGCCCGGCCATATCTCTCGTGACGCCGTCATCCTCAGTCTCCTCCTCGCCGCCATGGGCATCGGCCTGGCAATCTACCTCATGCTCTTCCGCTAAAATGCCCATCGCCAAACTCACCATCGAGATCGAAATCCCGCACGCACAATCCCTCAAAGACCGTCGCCAGGTCCTCCGCTCCATGAAGGACAGGCTCCGCCACGGCTTCAACCTCTCCATCGCCGAACTCGACGACGGCATCGTCTGGAACCGCGCCACCCTGGGTATCGCCGCCATCTCCTCATCAACCAGCTATCTCACCGGCCAACTCCACCAGATCGACCAGGCCGTTCACCGACTTGCAGCTGCCCTCAGCGCGGAAGTCCTTGATTCTTACGCCGAAATCCTTCCCGAATAGTCCCAAAAATAACCTGGCAGCAACCTGCTGGGAAATATTTTCCCGCTACAATCACCAGCCCCGCTAGGTAGATCGCCCCAACTCTGATATCCTCAACCGTTCGCCCTAGTCCAAATCCTATGCCCGAGCACCGAGCCAGAACCTACCACCGAAACCGAGTCGCGAACACCTTTTCGGAGGAGATCGGCGCCATGCTCGAAGGCGAACTCTCCGACCCCCGTATTGCACCTAGTTACGTCACGGACGTCGTTCTGGCCCCCGGAGGCAAATCGGCACGCATCTTTGTCGCTGTCTACGGCAACGAGGAGGAGGAAGCCTCCACTCTCGAAGGCCTCATCACGGCACGCTCCTACATCCGCTCGCAGCTTCGCGACCGCATGGGAGTCCGCCACGTCCCCGAGCTCACCTTCGCCATTGACCGCTCACAGAAAATGACCGGTCGCATGGAGGAACTCCTCGATCGCACACGCAAACGCGAGCAGAAGCGCACCGCAGCCGAATCCGCTCAGCCCCCAGCAACCGATCGGCCAGCCAAACTCACAGCTAAATCATGACTCCAGAGACCGAGCTTCAGGAACTCCAGCAGGCAGCTATGTCAGGGAAAGCTCCCTCTCACGAGAGCAGCATAGCCGCTCTCCTGAATGCATTTCGCGCCCATCCGCGCTTTATCCTTACCTCTCACTCGCGCCCTGACGGAGACGCCGTCGGCTCTGTGCTCGCCCTCGCAGAAGTTGTCGAGCAACTAGGCGGCAAGGTCGACATCGTCCTCGCCGACTCCGTCCCCGCCACCTACGCCAGTCTTCCCAACCTCGATCGCATCCACCACATCCCCTCGGCCGACCAGATCGACCCCGGCAGAACCGCCCCAGCCATCCTCCTCGAATGCGACGGAATCGCGCGCACTGGTCTCCTCGGTCTCGAAGGCCGCACCCTCATCAACATCGACCACCACGCCAGCGGACGCAACTTTGCCTCCGTCAACTGGATTGACGAGCACGCCTGCGCCGTCGCCGCTATGGTCTATCGAATCGCCGTTGCCGCCAACGTCCGCATAACCCCCTCCATGGCCACATGCCTCTACGCGGCTATCCTCTCCGACACCGGGGCATTCACTTACTCCAGCACCACCGCCGACACCTTCGCCCTGGTCCACGATCTCGCCGCGCACGGCGCCAATCCCAGCCAGATCGCCCGCGATATCTACTTCTCCAACCCTGCCAGCAAGATCCGCCTCCTCGGAATAGCTCTATCCAACCTGCAGACCGAGAGCGACCTCGCCTGGACATGGGTCACCAGCCAGGACATGGAACGCATCGGCGCCGTCGCGGAAGACTGCGAGGGCGTCGTCAACTACCTCATCAGCATCGCCGAGGTCGAAGCCGCGGTCTTCCTGCGTGAGGTCCCGGACGAGAGTTTGTTTCGCCTCAGCATCCGCAGCAAAGGAAAGATCGATGTCGCCCGAATCGCCGAACACTTCGGCGGAGGCGGCCATCGCAGCGCCAGCGGATGCACCGTTGAGGGGCCACTGGAAGCGGCCATCGACCGCATTCTCAACCAGCTAAGGACAGGACTCTGTTAGCCTTGTCTCGCTCCGTCTGGGAAAAATGAACGATAGTCAACAACCCACCGTCTCCCGCGTAAGGAACGAGCGCGCAGCCATTATTTGGCTTCGGCAGCAGCTTCCGACCCCCGCAACGGTGCGTGAATTCCTCATCCTCTTCGCTGTCACCACCTTCCTTCTGCTCTACGGACTCGTTCCAGTCTTCGGCGGCGACCAACTAGGCCTCGTCGGTGCAGACGAACCCCGCTACGCCCAGGTCGCCCGCGAGATGCTCACCGCCCACTCCGACGCCTGCCATTCCGTCAACGCAAAAATGGTTCCTCGCAGCCTTCGGGGCAGCGATCTACGTAGCTCCTTCCATTGCATCGCCGGCGGCACCGTAACCCCCATCCTCTACGGCAAACCCTGGCTCGAAAAACCCGCACTCTACTATTGGCGGGCCATGAGTTTCTTCAAGGAGTTCGGCGTCTCCGACTGGACCGCACGGCTTCCCTCCTCTACCGCCACGTTTGCCCTCATCATCCTCGTCTTCCTCCACATGCGTCGATTCCGCCCCGGAGGCCATCTCGACGCAGCCCTCATCACCGTCTCATGCGTCGCCATCGTCAGTTTCGCCCGCGGTGCCTCCACCGACATGCAGCTTGCAGCACCCTTCTGCATCGGCATGCTCGGCTGGTACGCCTGGTACGAGACCGGCAAGAAATTCTGGCTCTTCGATCTCTACTTCTTCGGTGCCGCCGCCACCCTCGCCAAAGGCCCCGTAGCTCCGTTTCTCGCTCTTTCTATCATCCTTCTCTTCGCTGGCCTCCGCCGCGAGTGGTCTCTCCTCCGCCGCACCATCTGGTTGCCCGGAGTCCTCCTCTACCTCATCATGGTGCTGCCCTGGTACATCGCCGTCCAGAAGCGCAATCCAACCTTCTATCGACTCTTCTTCCTCGAGCACAACCTCGAACGCTTCGCCACCAATCGCTTCCAGCACCACCAGCCCTTCTTCTACTACCTCATCGTCCTGCTCATCGGCCTTATTCCATGGACCGTCATGGCCGTCCGCGCGCTCGTCGACTCGATCGAAGTCTCGATCGCCGAGTGGAAGGTCCGTCACAACCCCCGCCGCTACCTCGGACACACCCGCGCAGGCGATGCATTCCCTGAGTTCCTCGTCCTATGGGCCCTCTTTCCCATCGTCTTCTTCTCCTTCTCCGGATCAAAACTCCCCGGCTACATCCTCCCCTCCATTCCTCCTCTCACCATCCTCACAGCCGACTACCTCAACCGCATCCGCCGCGAAGGCCTACCCAAATGGCTCCTCTGGTCCCACGCCGGCCTCTGTGCCCTCATGGTCTTCGTTCTCGTTCTCTCCCCGCAACACCTGAAGTACGAGACACTCGTACCCTCACGCCAGTGGCTGATGATCGCCGCAGCAGCAGCGCTTTTTTTCGGGGCCATCGTCTTCCTCATCATTCGGCGTTGGGGCATCTCTCAGGTCTGCAACGCCACTCTGATCCCTGTCCTGGCTACCCTGGTCTTTCTTCTTGGCTTCTACGGCAAAGAGCTTGATCTCAGTTACTCGGCCCGCCCTCTTGCACGCGAAATCAAGCGCGAGGCTCCAGACATAACTCTCGTTGCCACCGACCAGCTTCCCGGAAGCTCCAGCTCCGCGATCAGACGAGACACAGACTATGGACTCGCCTTCTATCGCGATCGCCAGATGATTCATTACGAATCAAACGGCGTTCCTGCAGCCGAACACATCCTCGTCGTCCAGGCCAACAACACCGCCAGCCTCGACCATTGGCTTGCCGGGCGGGTCTACGAGCCTCTCTTCCTCTACGAGTCCCAAGGCCTCGAAGTCTACCGCGTCTACGCCAGGCAGTAAGCGATCCGGTACTCGTCCGAGTCGTGCCTTACCATCCCCATCAAATTCCGATAAGCTCAAACCAATACTTCCAGAGGGTATGACAGTCGCGACCCAACTCGAGATACTGGACCTCCGTCACTTTTCTGCGCGCCAGTTGCGTCCTCTGCTCGAAGCCGAGGCGCGGCTCTGGCAGCAACGCCTTCGCTGGAACTATCAGAGCTCTACCGAGCTCCTCCTCCAATATCTCGACTCCCGCATCCTGCCCGGCTTCGTCGCCCTCGATCGCGGACGCATCTGCGGCTTCACCTTCTGCGTCTACGAGGGCCAGAAAGCCGTCGTCGGCGATGCCTTCGCCTTGGCAAACGACCCTGCGCAGATGCTTCAAATCACCCAGCAGCTCCTGCACCAGCTTCTCCAGCTACTCCATCACTCCCCGGGGATCCGCCGGGTCGAGTCGCAGCTTCTCCTCTACGACGCAGGCACCATCGACGACACCTTTCTCGCCGCAGGCTTCACCATGTATCCCCGCCTCTTCATGGAATACGACCTCCCGCGCTCAACCAACCCGTTCGACGCCTCACGCCTGCCCTCTCACATCGAACTCCTCGCCTGGTCACCCGACCACTACCAGGCCGCGGCCGAGCTCATCCACGAGTCTTACGCAGGACACATCGACGCTCGCATCAACGACCAGTACTGTTCACTCCACGGCTCCCTGCGCTTCCTTCACAACATCGTCCGCTTCCCCGGCTGCGGGGTCTTCGATCCGGAAGCCTCGTGGGTTCTCCGCGACAAACGCGCCGGTGAGCTCATCGGAATGCTCTTATGCTCCCGCGTAGCCGACGACGTCGCCCACATCACTCAACTCTGCGTCGCAAACCCTTACCGGGGAAAGCGCCTCGGCATCTCCCTCCTCGAGCACTGCATCCACCACCTCACCCGGACCGGCTTCGCCGCCATCACCCTCACCGTCACCGAAGCCAACCACCAGGCCGTCAAGCTCTATCAGGACTCAGGCTTCTTCATCCGACACCGCTTCGACGCCATGGTCCTGGACAAAACGTAATAAGCGTCCGAATTCAGGCGCCTCAAAATTCGATTACCGAACAACTGACGAACTGAAAACTGATCGGAAATTGCAGTTGCAGTTGTAGGTAGTGTCGTCTTCGACTAACTAGCCTTCCAGCCAGACTTGACAAAACCATCTCCGAATACAGTGCTGTCGTACCACACCCAA
Source organism: uncultured Acidobacteriaceae bacterium (assembly GCA_963798925.1). Taxonomy (GTDB): domain Bacteria; phylum Acidobacteriota; class Terriglobia; order Terriglobales; family Acidobacteriaceae; genus Edaphobacter. Next base: position 2,529,132 of record CAWCVD010000008.1, on the reverse strand, counting down.
CACACCAATCAGACCAAGTCCAAGCCTAAAGTATCTGAATCGAAGACTTTGCACACTTTTTGACGGGGGTGGGGGGTACCTTGGCCGGGCCAGTGCTACTGCATGACCAGTCCCCCTTCCGCCCTATAATTCCACTATGTGCCGAAACATCAAAAACCTTTTCAACTTCGATCCACCCGTGACCGATGATGAGATTCGGGACGCCTCGCTCCAGTTCGTCCGGAAGATCAGCGGCTTCAACAAGCCCTCCAAGGCAAACGAAGCCCCATTCCACGCAGCAATCGAGGAAGTCGCTTCCGTCTGCACCCGTCTGCTCCACTCGCTCGAAACTACCGCCCCACCAAAAAGCCGCGAGGAAGAAGCCGCCAAAGCAAAGGCTCGCGCAGCCGAGCGTTTCGGTCTAGCCTGATTCGGCTCTACTCCACGTGGTAGTTCGGAGCCTCACGCGTGATAATCACATCATGCACGTGGCTCTCTCTGAGTCCTGCATTTGAGATCCGGATAAACCGCGCATTTGCCTGCAGCTCCGCGATCGTCGCGCACCCCAGATAGCCCATCCCCGACCGCAACCCACCCACCAACTGATAAACCATCCCCTCCAGCGGCCCCCGATGCGGCACCCTCCCCTCAATCCCCTCCGGCACAAATTTTGCGAGCCGGTTCGAGCCCCCATTCTCCCGCGCAGTCAGCGACTGCCGCTCCGTACTCGCCGCATCGTCCATGTCGGCCTTGCCCTGAAAGTACCGCTCCCCCGAGCCCTGGGCCATCGCCGACAGCGACCCCATCCCCCGATATGCCTTGAAGCTACGGCCCTGATAAAGAATCGTCTCCCCAGGGCTCTCATCCACTCCGGCAAACAGGGACCCCAGCATGACCACGCTCGCTCCCGCCGCAATCGCCTTCGTCACATCGCCCGAGTACTTGATTCCACCATCCGCAATCACCGGAATATTCCGTTCGTTGCCCGCACGATAAGCCTCTGAGATCGCCGTAATCTGCGGCATCCCCGCCCCCGTCACCATCCGCGTAGTGCAAATCGACCCCGGCCCAATCCCCACCTTGATTGCGTCCGCGCCCGCATCGATCAGCGCCAGCGCACCCTCATAAGTAGCAATATTCCCCGCCATCAGATCAATCCCCGGAAACCGCTTCTTCACCTGTGACACCGCCTCCAGCACCCGCGAAGAGTGTCCATGCGCCGAATCGATCGCCAACGCATCTACCCGGGCCGCCACCAGCGCCTCCGCCCGCTCCAGAAAATCCCCGGTAGCCCCAATCGCCCCAGCCACCCGCAACCGCCCCTGCGAGTCCTTCGAAGCGTTCGGATATTTCAACTTCTTTTGAATATCCTTGACCGTAATCAAGCCCTTCAACTCGTACTCGTCGTTCACCACCAGCAGCTTCTCCACTCGATGCTGATGCAGAATCTGCTCCGCCTGCTCGAGCGTCGTCCCCACTGGCACCGTAATCAGGTTCGTCTTCGTCATCACCGAATCAATCGTCAGATCCGTCCGCGACACAAACCGCAGGTCGCGATTCGTCAAAATCCCCACCAGCTTCTTGTTCTTCGTCACCGGCACACCCGAGATCTTGTACCGCCGCATCACCTCCAGTGCATCGGCAATCGATTGCTCCGGCGCAATCGTCACCGGATCCACGATCATCCCGCTCTCCGACCGCTTCACCTTATCGATCTCCCCTGCCTGCTGCTCGATCGTCAGATTGCGATGCACCACCCCCAGCCCACCCTGTTGCGCCATCGCAATCGCCAGCCGCGCTTCCGTCACCGTATCCATTGCTGCCGACATCAGCGGCGTACTCAAGGTAATGTTTCGCGTCAACTGAGTCTGCGTGCTGACTTGGGTCGGAACTACCTCGCTGTAGGCAGGCACAAGTAGAACATCATCAAAAGTAAGTGCTTCGGGTACGGGGGAGCTAATCATATTTTTGTTTTTCCAGTTGTTGATGGTTAAAAGCGAAGGGCTATGCAACAGTAAGCTTGAATTTCGCGGGATTTGATTGATTGTAGAGTCGCAACCGAACCATATCAACTTGGATGGCCCAATTTTCCGAAAGTTTCACATCCAAATTGTTCTTGATCCGCTCAATCAACACTCGCTAGCCAAAGGGCAAACGGTTGATTTGACCCTTCCACTGACAACCCGACTTTCAGATACGGCGACATAGAGTCCTAAATCCAGTTTGCTGGCTAGCCGAGCAACTCCACAAGCGGTTAAGCAACTCAAACTAACAATCACCTCACGCAACCAGGAAAGACCCGGACTCCGACAATAACGAGCACTCCGTCTATAGATTCCATTACTCCTACTTCAAGAAGAACCGCGAACATCCGCTGCTCGGGGCCACAAGAGAGAATCGAGCCGCGGAAGAAACAATCGGAACCGGGTGACTCCAAATGCAGAATCACTATGGGAACAACGGAAACTGCACCCCAGCGGGAATCTTCCGCGGTCTCGTTCTGGGCGTTCTCTTTCTCGGCTTCTCCCCTACCCCTTGGGCGCAGGAACCTTCCGATCTTGTAACAGAAGAGACCGACCTGCCCGACGCCCCCGATTGGCTATCCCAATCCTCGCAATCGCCGAACTCACAATCTACCGCCAGCATCAGCGGATACGTCTTCGACATCAACGGAGGCATCGTTCTCGGCGCGAAAATCACCCTTGAAAATCATGAGGGCTTGGCTAGTCGTCTCGTGACCGCGGACGATACCGGATTATTCTCTTTCACAAACCTGCCAGCCGGAACCTACAAGATCAGGATCACCGCAACCGACTTCGAACCATATGAATCCTACGAGATCACCATCCACTCCAGAGAAAATCGCCAGCTACCAATAATCGCCCTTCCCATCGCTACAGCTACAGTGGATGTTCAAGTCACTGTCACCGAAGCGGAGATCGCCGAAGAACAGGTCACCGCCCAGATCCAGCAGCGCGTCTTCGGAGTTTTTCCCAATTTCTACACCAGTTTCATCTGGAACGCCGCTCCGCTCAAGCCCAAACAAAAGTTCCGGCTCGCCATTCGTTCGGCCACAGATCCCGTCACCTTCCTGACCACCGGCGCGCTCGCCGGCATCCAGCAAGCCCGCGACACCTACCCGGATTACGGCCAAGGTGCCGAGGGCTACGGAAAACGCTACGGCGCCGACTATGGCGACATCTTCATCGGCCGCATGCTCGGCGCAGCTGTCTTCCCCTCCATCTTCCGCCAGGACCCGCGTTACTTCTATCAGGGCACAGGGAGCATTCGTTCGCGAACGTGGCACGCTCTATCCTCAGCATTCATCTGCCGCGGCGACAACGGCCGCCGTCAGTTCAACTTCTCTCACATTCTGGGTAACTTCGTCGCCGGAGGCATCTCCAACCTCTATCGTCCCGACGATGACCGCGGAGTGGTTCTCGCTATCGACAACGCCCTTCTTCACACCGCCGCCAACGCCGCCGGTAACCTAGCCCGAGAGTTCGCTCTGAAAGACATCACCACCAAAATCCCTGCCTACGCCAAAGGCAAGCAAAAACACCCCTAACTCCCTGGACCCATGGCCCGCACTGGCATTTGCCCTTTTCAAGGGTCCATTGAAATGTGCGGGAAACCGTTGTATCATCAAGCTTGCAGACGATTTTGTTCCGTCGTAAGAGTATGCCGTGACCGCACCGGTGATTTGACGGAGGAGATGAGTGGGCCAAAGCCCACTTTTTATTTGCTCTAAAAAGCGTCCTGTTTATGACAGCAAGATGAACCGGAAACACTCTTATGGCAGTCCAGTTAGACCAAATTCGAGCAACCGCAGAACGCGTCGCCGCCTCACACAACCTGGAGCTAGTCGATCTTGAATTCCAGGGTGGCGTCAAGTTCCGAACGTTGCGGGTCTTTATCGAGAAGAACGCAGCACAACGAGCCAGGCTGGCTGAGCAGGCCGCAGCCGGAACACAAGAACTCCCGAAGGGCGTCCCGGTCGAGATGCTCTCCGGCGTAACCCACGAAGACTGCGCGACGTTCGCACAGGACTTCGGCACAGTCCTCGACGTAGAAGACCTGATCCCAGGGGCGGAGTACACCCTCGAGGTCTCCTCGCCGGGCCTAGAACGCAAGCTCTTCCGGCCCGAAGACTACATCCGGTTTCAAGGCAGTCTGATCAAGCTTCAGACCTTCACTCCGGTCAATAAGAACAGGCAATGGCAAGGGCGTCTCACAAAATTTGCAGACGGTGTACTCACGATCGATCTCTCTGGCGTCAAGCAGAAGGGCAAAGCGAAGAAGGCCGTGACAGAATCGACCGTCGACATCGCCTTGGCGAACATCGAAAAGGCCAATCTGGTCGCGGAGATTTAGCAACACAATGCAACAGCATCAGAAATGATGGATAACCCGGAGACAAACCCGGACGAAAAGCCGGGGAAACAAAGAAGGACGAGTGAACAATGGCAAGTGTTCTGTATCAATCAATTGAAACGTTAAGCCGCGATAAGGGAATCGAACCGGCCGTTGTAGTAGGCGCCGTTGAGGATGCCATTGCCCTCGCCACGCGCAAATACTACAAGACCCAGGAGAACATGCGCGCCGAGATGGATCGCGAGACCGGTGAGATTCGCGCCTATGTCTACAAGACCGTAGTAGAAACACCCGAGCAGGTTGAAGACAACATCAATCAGCTCACCCTTGACCAGGCACGCGAACTCGCTCCTGAAGTCGAGGTCGGCGGCGAACTCCGCTTCTACAAAGACACCTCCCCACTTGGCCGCATCGCCGCCCAGATGGCCAAACAGGTCATCTTCCAGAAGGTCCGCGAGGCCGAGCGTGACACCGTCTTCAACGAGTACAACCATCGCGCAGGCGAAGTCCTCAACGCCACCGTCAAGCGCCTCGAGCCCATGGACGTCATCTTCGATCTCGGCAAAGCGGAAGCTCGGATGCCGAAGCGCGAGCAGTCGCGCCTCGAGCAGTTCGCCGTCGGCGAGCGTGTCCGGGTCGTCCTCCTCCGCGTCGACCGCGCCGCGAAGGGCCCACAGGTCATCGTCTCCCGCGCCGCGCCGGGCCTTGTCCAGAACCTCTTCCAGTCCGAGGTCCCCGAGATCTACGACGGCACCGTCAGCATCAAAGCCATTGCTCGCGAGGCCGGCGAGCGCACCAAGATCGCTGTCCAGTCCCGCGATAAGGACGTCGATCCCGTCGGCGCCTGCGTCGGCATGAAGGGTATGCGCGTTCAGTCCATCATCCGCGAACTGCGCGGTGAAAAGATCGACATCATTGAGTTCTCCGACGAGATCACCACCTTCGCCGAGAAGGCCCTCCAGCCCGCCAAGGTCAGCCGCGTCTCCATCACAGATCTAGGCGAAAAGCAGATTGAAGTCATCGTCGACGATACGCAACTCTCGCTTGCCATCGGCAAGAAGGGACAAAACGTTCGCCTCGCTGCCAAGCTCCTCCAGTGGAAGATCGACATCAAGAGCGAAGAGGAGAAGCGCCAGGAGGTCGAACAGCAGATGCAGGCCATGTCCGGCGGCCCCACCACGCCGATCGAACAGGTCACCGAGCTCGGCGATGCCGTCCTCGAGAAACTTGTCGCTGCCGGGATCACCACCGTCGAAGCGCTCGCCGACATGACCCCCGAGCAACTCGAAGAGGTACCCGGCATCGGAGAAAAGACAGTAGAGAAAATCTCTGTCGCCGTCCGCCACTACTTCGGTCAGTACGAAGAGGGCGAAGAGCGTCCGGAACCGGCGGTTTCACCAGTCCCTGCAGAATCGGAGGTCAGCTCCATGGAGAAAACACCCGAAGCAATCCTCGCAGAAGAGGCCGGGAACGGCCGAGCTAAGGAAGTCAACGACATCTCCACCGAAGATATCGCCGACTTCGAAGACCGAACCTCGAGCATCGACGCCTTTAGCGAGGCAGATGCACGCGAAGAACGAATTGAACTCGATAACGACACCGTAGACACCCTGGTGAACGACAGCCAGGAGTTCTCCGACGAAGGTATCGACGACGGAAACGACCGTGGTTAGCCGCTTCAGCCACGAACTACAGCGTTCTCCGGGCCGCGAATTCTGCGGCTTCGGAGGTAACACTTACAATAAGAATTCACCTTTCGATGAGGCTGATATGAGCAGCTAAGCGCAAAGGGAACCGAAAAGGGACGGATGAGCAAAGTTCGAATCAACGATCTGGCACGAGAACTGGAAGTCAAGAGCAGGCCAATCCTGGACGCGCTCGAAGCAATCGGCGTGACCGGAAAGACCCACTCCAGCTCCATCGAAGCCGACCAGGCAGAAAAGGTTCGGGAGTACTTCAGAAACGGCGGCAAGAGCAGCGCTTCGGCTAAACCACCCGCCGAGACCAAGCCGAAGTTTGACCTCTCCAAGGTCTCCAAGCCCGGCGACGCTCTCAAAGCTATCCTCGAACGCAAGCAGGCCGAGGCCGCAGCCAAAGCCGCGCCTCCACGTCCAGCCGCCGTCGTCGCATCTCCTGCAGCAGTCAGTGCTGCGCAGCCCAAAGTAACCACTGCGCCCCCGCCCGCTGCAGTGGCTGCGCCTTCCCCGGCCAACGTCCCTGTTCAGCCTCGCCGTGTCGTTCCGCAACCGCGGCCCCAGGCACCTATCGTCGTTCCGCCATCGGCTCCGGCTATCGCAAGCAAGCCTCCGGTCGGCCCCGTCATAGCACGGCCGCCGGTCATCGCCGCGCCGGCTGCTGCCGCTGCTCCTGTAATCGCTACTCCTCCGCCTGCGGCCAGGCCAGTACCTCCTCCAACTCCGCCCGTTGATGAGTCGGCCGCCAAAGCAGCTCCTGCCGTCGTGGTGCCTGAGATCAAACCACTCGCCGCTGCTCCTTTTCCTGCACCTCTCAAACCCGCCGCACCAGCCCCAGTCGAACCCGTGGAGACCGTGGCAGAGTCTCCGGTCCCCACAGGACCGCCCGTCCGTCGCGTCATCATGCCGCAGACCGGACCACGCCCCATCTACACCGCTCCCGCATCCGCCGCTGCCGTTCCCCAACGCGGTCGTCCCATCTTCGAACGCCCACGCCCGCAATCTTCCGGCGCTCCTGGCTCTCGCCCCACCTCTGCACCCGGCGCGCGACGCCCCATGCATCCCACCCGTAGCTTTCCCGGCGGCCCGTCCGGCCCGGGAGGCGCACCTGGGCGTCCTGGCTTCACCCCCGGAGCCCCACGCCCCGGCTTTGGTGCACGTCCTGGCTTTGGTGCACGGCCCGGCGGAGCACCAGGAGGTCTGCTTCCTGGCCCCGGTGAAACGGCTCCAACCGGCCAGCGCCCGAGCCAGCGTCCCGGCCAGCGCCGTGGCGGCAACCAGCGCTACGAGAAGACCAAAGAAGGCCCGATGAAGGGCTTCCAGCCGCCACCACGCTTCGGTGGCGCCCCCATCTCTCGTGAACCCCTGCCCATCACGAAGACGATCACCGTCACCGAAGGGATCTCCGTCAAGGACCTCGCCGAAAAGCTCGACGTTCGCGGCAAAGACCTGATCGCCACCCTCCTCATGAAGGGTGTCTTCGTCACTGTCAACCAGACCCTCGACGCTGAACTCGTCAAAGACGTCTCCCGTCAGTTCGGGGCCGAAGCTCAGGTTATCTCCGTCGAAGAGCAGCTTGAGAACGAAGCCATCGAAGGCTTCCTCGAAGACACCACTGGCATGGTCGAGATAGTTCGTTCGCCAGTCGTCACCGTCATGGGCCACGTCGACCACGGAAAAACGTCGCTCCTCGACGCCATCCGCTCCACCGACGTCGCCGGCGGCGAAGCTGGAGGCATCACTCAGCACATCGGCGCCTACAAAGTCAAAATCATCAAGCCCGACTCTCCCGCCTTCGGTCGCGAGATCGTCTTCCTCGACACCCCCGGCCACGAAGCCTTCACCCGCATGCGCGCACGCGGGGCCAAGGTCACCGACATCGTCGTCATCGTCGTCGCAGCAGACGACGGCGTCATGCCCCAGACCCTCGAGGCTATCGACCACGCCCGCGCAGCCAACGTGCCGATCATTGTCGCCGTCAACAAGATCGACAAGCCCGAAGCCAACCCCTCGAAGGTCATCCAGCAGCTCGCGACACGCGGCCTGCAACCTTCTAACCAGGGTGGCGACACCGAGTTCGTCGAAGTCTCCGCGAAGAAGCACATCAACCTCGACAAGCTCGAGGAGATGATCTGCCTCGTGGCCGACGTCAACGAACAGAAGGCCCAGCCCGACCGTCCCGCGGTCGGCACCGTCATCGAAGCCAAGCTTGATCGCGGTCGCGGCGCAGTAGCCTCCATCCTCGTGCAGAACGGAACGCTCCGCACCGGCGACAGCTACATCGTCGGCAACACTTTCGGCAAGATCCGCGCCATGTTCGACGACCGTGGCCGCGCCATCACCGAAGCCGGTCCTTCCACCCCGGTCGAGATCCTAGGCCTCGAAGGCATGCCCGATGCCGGCGACACCTTCCTCGTCATGGCTGATCGCGACAAAGCCAAGGGAATCGCCCAGTACCGCAAGATGAAGGAGCGCGAAGCCCAGCTCGCCAAGAGCTCCCGCGTCTCGCTCGAAGGCCTCGCCGAACAGATCAAGCAAGCCGGCATGAAGGACCTCAACCTCATCCTCAAGGGCGATGTGCAGGGCTCGGTCGAAGTCCTCGCCGACTCCCTCGAGCGCATGTCCACCGAGAAGGTTCGCGTCCGCGTCCTTCACTCCGGTGTGGGCGCCATCACCGAGTCCGACGTTCTCCTCGCCTCGGCGTCGAACGCCGTCGTCATCGGCTTCAACGTCCGTCCTGACCGCAAGTCCGCCGAGATCGCCGAGCGCGAAAACGTCGAGATTCGTCTGCACTCCATCATCTACGAGCTTCAGGACGAGATCACCAAGGCAATGTACGGTCTCCTCGAGCCAGTCTTCAAGGAGAACTACGCCGGCCGCGCCGAGGTCCTTAACGTCTTCAAGATCTCCAAGGTCGGCCAGATTGCAGGATGCCGCGTCACTGACGGCCTCATCCGCCGCGACCAGCAGGTACGCCTGCTCCGCGACGGCGAAGAGCTCTGGAAGGGCAAGATCGCCTCCCTCAAGCGCTTCAAGGATGACGTCAGCGAAGTCCGTCAAGGCGTCGAATGCGGCATCGACCTCGCCGGTTACAAGGACATTCGTGTCGGCGACATCATCGAGTCCTTCACCACCGAAACGTTGGCCGCCGAGCTCGGTCAAAACTCCGCCGCAGCGCGCAAAGCGGAGAAGGCCGAGAAGGAACGCGAAGCCGCAGCCGCTGCTGCGTCGACCGCCGAAAACTCAATCAACGCCTAACCAAATTTCGTCAACCATCAAAAGGCCGGGAGCAATCCCGGCCTTCGACTTTAACCCCTATCACTTACGGCATATGGCAGTTGCTGCCTGCAGGTGACAGGCAACATTCCCTTTCCGTCCTTGTACCGCGGCATAGGAGGGAATCCCTCGCAATTCGTCGGTGGCGCTCAAGCGGGCTGAGAAAAATGCCTCACGATCATCGACGTGACGCCGGAAGTCGTCCTCGCCTCTTGTCGTCCGTTACACCTTCATCTGCAAGGTAGTGATCGAATCAGGCAACAATTTCGCCGTCGCCATCTTCCGCCCTGCACGGACATCCACGAACTGCTCATGCTGGGCCGCGTTCCGCAACAGGACCACGAACGTTCCCTCCGGATTGACGAACCCCAGCGCATCGTCGCAGGTCCCCGTCGTCTCCACTCGCTTCGCTCCCACGTCCACAAAGTGACTCAGATGCTTCATTAGATAGTAGTCGTGGTTATAGCGAAAGCTCTTCGTCGCGTCATCCACGCTGACCATCGAGTTCTGCGCCCATCCCCACGTACTCAACCCTCCCTGATCAACAGAGATGTTCCAGTACATGTATGCCCCAGCTCCTGACCGCATGTAATGCTTCATCAATTGCCAGCAATACGTCGTGTACTCCCAGCTATTTGATCCGTCGCCGCACTCCTGCTCAGACTGATAGACCATCAGCTTCGGAAACTCCCGATGTAGCTTCGGTAGCGCGTTCTTCCCTGCCCACTGCACTCCTAGTCCGCTGATGTACCTTCCGGCCTCAGGATCGGCCATTACCAACTCAAGCATCTTCGGATCCCCGCGCTCCAGCGTGCCAAAGAAAACCGCAACCTTCCGTTCCGACATCTCCGGCCCCAGATAGCGAATAAATTGCGCCAATCCCTGGGGTGTCCACGTGCAGCTCGGGAAATTCTGTGCCGAGTTGAACTCATTCTGCGGCATTACCATCCCAACGCGAATCCCCTCCTCGCCATACGCATCCACAAACCGTCCAAAGTACTTCGCATAAGCCCGTAGATACGGCTCCTCGAGGATGACCATATCCTCACCCTCATGCCCTATCTGGTTCGGCCGAATCCCATTGTCTTTCATCCCCGCCCGGGCCGCGGCCTCCGCATAAAATCCGTTCTTCTTCATCCAGCTCGGAGGCGACCACGGCGACGCCCACAGCCGCAGCTTCGGTTGATACTGCTGTGCCGCATGGATAAACGGGATCAGCGTTGCGCGGTCGTTCTCGATGCTGAAGTGCTTCAGCTCGAAGTCGTCCTTCGTCTCGTCATACGAGTACGCCTTCAGCGCAAAATCATTCGCTCCAATCGGCATCCTGCAAAGCGAAAACCGCGCACCTGCAACGGGATCGAATAACTCTCGCAAAACACTCTCGCGGTCCTTATCACTCAGTTTGCTAAGTGAAGTCCATCCCAGCTCATTGAAACACCCACCAAATCCCTCCATTGTCTGCGCCGTTGCCGATAGATCGACATTCAGGTTCGATGCATCCCAGCGCCACCCGGGCTTAGCCAGTGCCTGTGCCTGCCACGGAGTCTCTGCTGTCGTGGTCACACAGCGAACCTCATCGTCATCGTCAGAAACCGCAGACGCCTGCGCTCTCACCGCACCCGGCACCGCTGCCATCGCCGATCCTACCGCGAAAGCCGATGCCGCCCCCTGCAAAAACTGCCGTCGATTCCACGCAATGTTCATATCGACTCGAAAGCATACACCGCCGTCTCGAGTCGGTGTACGAGCAAACGTATGTACCGGCCCTTCGCTCTCACCCACACACCGTCCGCTACATGCGTTCGTGGCTTCGCATCTCGCGCCCAGGGACTCGACCCGAAGCTAAGTTTTCTGATTGAGGTCGTCGTCCTTGTAGTACTTCGTCCCCTGCAGGGTCAACTGCAGGGCGAGACCGTTCTTGGTAATTTGATAAACCCAGACGCCCGGAGAGACCTGGGCCGCTCCCGAGTAGGCTCCGCCCGAGTCGCCCGCCTTGGCTGCAGCGTCTGCTTGTCCTGAACCCGACCAGCCGGAGTTCAGGAAATCGTTATACGCTTTATCGTTTTCAAACACGAAGATCACGCTATAGTCCTTCACTCCCACACCCAGACCGGCACCGGCCGAGACCATCTTCATGAAGGTCTCCTGCTTGCTACTAGTGTCGACGGCGAGGCCCGAGCCACGCGCTGTGCTCAACAGGAAGAGGTTCGTCCCAAAATTGTCGAAGACGGCATATCCCGCCGACTTTTGGATAGCCGCCTGAGCTGTGGGTTTCAGTTTGTACAGTTGCTGCAGAGTTTTCGCAGCCATCTTGCGAGACTTTTCCCGCTTCTTGTCGGGGGAATCTTTGGCACTTGCGAAATTGACGGCCAGCAGCATCATTGCCAGGACTGTAGCGATTTTTCTAAATCTCATCGGTGCTCTCCTTATCTCTTGAGAAACCTTGCGGCACGCGACGATGTCGTCAGGTCTACCAGAAACCCTTCCTACTAGATGGGAACAGGACGCAAGGCGCTTTTCTACTGGGGGAATCCCCAGTTTCTTGCGCACGACAAGTGCGACGCTCAGGGTGACGGCGTTACTTATATCGGGACGAATTCGACCACTTTTTTTGCACATAGATCCTTGACACACCTGATAGCCTTAATTCAGCAAAAAAAGCCCGGCCAACCGCCGGGCCTTCACATTTAAACCCAGAAGACTTGACCAACAAGTCCACACTCATGTCTTCTGGTTTGAAGACTTTGCACACTTTTCACCCAGGAGGGGGAGGGATCGTGCCGAACACCATCACCGAGACCGCAAACAAGACCAAGTTCGATCTCTTCGCCATCCAGGAGGCCCTCCGCGAAAATAAAGTTGATGGCTGGCTCTTCTATGACCATCATCATCGCGATCCCCTCGCCTACTCGATCCTCGGCCTCAACCCCACCTCCCACGTCACCCGCCGCTGGTACTACTTCATCCCTGCGCAGGGCGACCCGAAAAAACTCGTCCACCGCATCGAGTCCTTCAAGCTCGACACACTCCCCGGCACAAAATCCGTCTACTCCTCCTGGCAGGAACTCGAGTCACAACTCCAAACCCTACTCACCGGCGCAACAAAGATCGCGATGCAGTACTCTCCGCGCAACGCCATCATGTACGTCTCTATGGTCGACGCGGGCACCGTCGAGCTCCTCCGCGACCTCGGCAAACAGATCATCAGCTCGGCGGACTTCGTCAGCCACTTCGAAGCCGTCCTTACCGATGCGCAGGTCGCGACACATTATGTCGCGCAAAAGGCCATCGACGAGATCCTCGACGCGGCCTGGAAAGAGATCGGCACGCGCGCCCGCAGCAGCGGCACTACCGAGCACGCGATGGTGCAGTACCTCCAGCAGGGCCTCTCCCGCGCCAATCTAGTCTGGGAGCATGGCCCCAACGTCTCCGCCGGCCCCAACTCCGCTGACTCCCACTACGAGCCCACCTCCGCTAACTCGCGCTCGATTCAGAGTGGCGACTTCGTCCTGATCGACATCTGGGGCAAGCTCGCTAACGACCCCACCGCCGTCTGGTACGACATCACATGGACCGCAGTCGTCGGTCGTGAGCCAACTGAACGCGAACAACTCATCTTCACCACCGTTCGCAACGCCCGCGACGCCTCTATCAAAACCGTTGAACAAGCTTTCGCCACCAACACTCCCATCGCCGGCTGGCAGGCCGACGACGCCTCACGCGACGTCATTCGCAAAGCAGGCTTCGGCGACTGGTTCACCCACCGTACCGGCCACAATATCGGCACCGAACTCCACGGCAACGGCGCTCATCTCGATAACCTCGAGACGCATGATGAGCGTCTGATTCTGCCTAACACCTGCTTCTCTGTCGAACCCGGCCTCTACTTCCCCGGCGAGTTCGGCATACGCAGCGAGGTCGACATGATCGCGGGCAAGGGAAGAGCCGAGGTTACCGGCCGCATCCAGACCGAACTCGTGCGCTGCTAACTGGTATCATCTAGACAGCAATGGCCACCAACGTCTCTGCTCCGGCGCGCGCACAATCTTCTTCGTTCCCCACGATGGTTCTCATCATCGGCTGGCTGGTTCCCGGCGCCGGTCACTTCATGCTCCGCAAGTGGATCCGCGGCACGCTGATTGCCGTCTCCGTCTTCGCCATGTTCTCGATCGGCCTGGCGCTGAAGGGGAAGATTTACACCCCCAACACCGGCGAGATCCTAGACATCCTTAACTTCGTCGGCGACCTGGGCAATGGCGTTCTTTACATCATCGCCCGGCTCTTCGACCTCGGGCAGGCTGCGGTGCAGGTTGCCACCGCCGACTACGGCACCAAGTTCATCGTGGTGGGGGGACTGCTCAACATCATCTCTGCCGTTGACGCCCACTCGCTGGCAACCGGGAGGAAGCGCTCGTGACTATCTCTCACTTCGGTGCTGTCATCCTGTTTTCGCTCTTCACCTCGGTCGTCTTCGGCATTACCCAACGCTCTGAGCCACGCATGATGATCCGCTTCGGGGCATTCTGCTTCGTTCTCTTCGTTGGGGGCACCATCGCGGCTAGTTGGGTCATGTGGCTCATCAAACATTAGTTCGCCCAACGCCTACCCCCTCCCCCATTCCATAGGCTACGTTCCCTTTTTTCATCGCTTTAGGAGAAGCATCTTCTCCCAAATTCGTCTAAACAAATGGGTTACAGCTAAATTCCTCCAAACAAATGGGTTAGCCTCAGCTTTGGCGTGAATTTACCTTTTTCCCACTATTTAAAGTATAGCGAATTGAACCTAACTAACGTGCCAAGTCTATTTTCTTTTGTTTCCTTGACTTAGGTCGTTTGGGGGCTTGACATGCGACTTTTGGGCTGAATTTCAAGATTTTTTTTCGAAGTCTGTCGAGCCAGAGCTGAAGTCCTGCACGTTCAATTGCAATCAACGTTTCTTTCCCATACGCTAAGGGCTGGCAACGTGCGGTTGCGGGAGTGGCGAAATGGCAGACGCACTTGGTTTAGGTCCAAGCGGAGCAATCCGTGGGGGTTCGAGTCCCTTCTCCCGCACCAAAATCCTCTAACCCAAGGCAAGATTCGAAAGAGATCCGATGACCCCGCAGAAGCAGAACCAGGAAAAAGACCAACCCACCGTGAAGCTGACCAATACCCCGGACTATCGGGACGGCTATGCCAACAGCGTCCAGGTGCGGATGAGCGTTTGGGACTTCTTCCTCGTCTTCGGCACGATGGCCCAGCAGAACGCGCAGGAACTCAACGTCGCGAACTTCCAGGGGATCTACCTTAGCCCGCAACAGGCCAAGGCGCTGTGGAACATCCTCGGGCATAACCTGGCCCAGTACGAGCAGACCTTCGGCGCTATCACCCTCGAGCAGCTTCCCCACACCGGCGGGCCCATCAACTAGAGCGTGACCCTCAAGCGAGCAGGAAACGACGCGGCGGAGCCATTCGGCGCCATCCCCCTCTGGATGCTGTATCCGCTCTTCTTCGTCGCGGTATACCTCACTCACTTCCGTCTGTTACGGCTGCCGTACTTCTGGGACGAGGCCGGATACTACATCCCTGCGGCGTGGGACTTCTTCCGCACCGGTACTCTGATCCCGCAGACCACCACGACCAATGCACATCCGCCGTTGCCGTCGCTCCTGCTCGCAGGGTGGTGGCACCTCTCCGGATTTGTCGTCAGCGGAACACGCACGCTAGTCTGCATGGTCGCGGCGGCTGCGCTGCTAGGGGTTTTCAAACTAGCGAAAGACCTGACGACGAATGCAGTGGCCGCTGTGACCGTGCTGCTCACCGCGATCTACCCGGTCTGGTTCGCGCAGAGCACGCTCGCTCACGCAGATATCTTCGCCGCTGCCTTCACGCTGTGGGGACTGGCGTTTTATCTCGATCGAGACGAATCAACGCGCGGCAGAGACCCGCTCATGGCTGCGCTGATGTTCTCCCTCGCTGCGCTCTCGAAAGAGACGGCCATCGTGACGCCGATTGCTCTCGCGCTGTGGGAAGCTTTCCTTCTCATCCGAAATCGCGAGGAACCGCTGTCGCGGCGATTGAACCTGAAGTGGATCTTGGCTCTTCTCGCCCCTATCGTTCCTCTGGTTCTCTGGTACGCGTATCACTATCACAAGACCGGCTTCGTCTTCGGCAACCCAGAGTTCCTGCGCTACAACGCAACCGCAAATCTCGAGCCTTACCGCATCGCGCTCAGTCTGTGGCATCGTCTTCTCCACCTGACGACGCACATGAATATGTTTGTGCCGGTCGTCTGCGCAATCGCGGCGCTTTTGATTCCCGTCCCGGAGACTGCGCCTCCAGGAATAGCAAAGCCGCAGCTTAAAGCCATCGCGATCGTCCTGTTGGCGAACTGGATCGCCTTCTCCATCCTCGGCGGCGCACTGCTCACGCGTTATCTGTTACCGATGTATCCGCTGATCCTGCTGGTGTGCGTGGCAACGTGGCACAGACATCTCCGACAATGGTGGGCTCTCTCCGCTCTCAGTGCTGCGGCGTTTCTAGCCGGCATCTGGATTAATCCACCGTACGCCTTTGCCCCCGAGGACAACCTGACGTATCGCGACATGGTCGTGCTGCACCAGTGCGCCGTGCGCTACATCGACCTGCATTACCCGCAGGCCACCGTTCTGACCGCATGGCCCGCCACAGCCGAACTCAATCGCCCTGAACTCGGCTATACCAACCATCCGGTGAAGACCTTAGCGCTCCAGAACTTCGCCCTGGATCAAATTCAAAAGGCCGCGACGGACCCTGGAAGCTACGACACGGCGCTTGTTTTCTCGACCAAGTGGGCGCCTCGGGGAAACGGCGTGAATCTTGGCCGGCGGAACGAATCCGCGGACACGAAGTACTTCGACTTCCATCGCGATCTGTCTCCGGATGAGGTGGCAACGCTGCTGCATGGAGATGTTGTCTGGCAAGCGCAGCGCAAGGGAGAGTGGGCTGCCGTCATTCACTTCCCCCGAATCGTTGAGGCCGCATTCCCAGGTCCGGAGAGACAATGACACTCTATACTCGTAGTGTGACAAGGCCTCCACACGCTCGCCGGCTCGTGCAACGGGTCTGGTTTGCGCTTCTGATTCTGTCGAGTCTTCCCGCGTTCTCGCAGTCATTCCCGGATGCCCCTGACACCGGCGGCGGAGTCGTACTTGTACTTCCCTTCGACAACCGCAGCGGCCAGGCCAACCTCGCGTGGATCGGGGATTCGTTTCCGGACACGCTGAATCAACGCCTTACGTCCGTAGGATTTCTGACGATCTCCCGCGATGACCGCCACTACGCTCTCGATCATCTTGGCCTTCCTGTCGACTTCAAGCCTTCGCGTGCGACGACAATTCGCATCGCCGAGACACTTGACGCGGCCTTTGTTATCGTCGGCAGTTACACGGTCGACAACGGCCGCATCGTCGCGCAGGCACAGGTGCTCGAGGTGAATAAACTGCGACTCTCTCCGCCACTAGCGGACTCCGCGGAGCTGACTCGCCTATTCGATGTCGAGAACGCGATCGCATGGAAAGTGGCCCGGCAGATCGACCCGCACTTGAACGTGGAGGAGCAGACGTTTCTCGCGGCGTCTGGAGGGGTGCGCCTCAGCGCTTTCGAGAACTACATTCGCGGCACGGGTGCGACCACGTCCGAGGAGCGAATCAAGCGTCTTCAGATGGCTGTGCAGGATACACCTGATTATCCGGCCGCGTTGCTTGCTCTCGGGAAGGCTCAATATGCAGCGCGAGAGTACGATCAGGCAGCAACGACGCTCGCTCGAATCCCTTCGGTCGACCGGCGCGCACTCGAGGCTGGCTTCTACATCGGATTGGCTCGGTTCAATGCAGGCAAATATGTCGAGGCAGAGGCTGCCTTTGCCTTCGTTGCGAGCCGGCTGCCTCTTCCCGAAGTGGTGAACAACCAGGCAGTAGCCTCGAGCCGGCAGGGGCACGATGCTGTTCCGTTGTTCGAACGCGCTTCCACAGCCGATCCGAACGATGCCGACTACCACTACAACCTGGCCCTGGCTTTGCTGCGCCGGGGAGACTTTGCCGGAGCCCAGCGCGAGGTCGACACAACCCTCAAGCTGCGCCCATCCGACGCAGAAGCTGTGCAACTGAAGGCAAACATCAGCGCGGGAAAACACATTGCGCCAGTGGCCAAACCTGGCGCAGCCGGGGCTCCCACGCCGGACTTCTCACCGCTCGAGCGAATTCGCCGGACCTACTCCGAAGCATCTTTTCGGCAGGCCGCCTTCCAGCTTGACCAGATGCGTGCCGCTCGTATGGCCATGCTGCCGTCCGCGGAGCAAGCGGTGCAGTATTCGCAGCTCGGCCGTGACTATCTGGCCCAGGGCTTGATTCCTGAGGCAGAACGGGAGTTCCAGGCGGCGATCGCCGCTGACAACTCGAGCGCCGAGGCCCATGCCGGTCTTGCCCAGGTGCGAGAACGCAGCGGCAGCGGAGCGGAGGCACGTACCGAGGCTCAGACCTCGCTCAATTTGCATCCGAACGTTACGGCTTATCTGGTGCTGGCCCGTCTCGACCTGCAGGCTAACCAGCCGGACGCTTCTGCGTCCAACGTCAGCAAAGCGCTTAAGATCAACCCAAATGACTCGGCAGCCAAAGGGATGCGACAAGCCCTCGAGGCGCGCGGACAAAGCATCCCATGAGGATCATCCTCAAAACCGCAGTGATCCTGTTTCTCACGCTGTCCTCTCTGCGCGCCGCAACACCCTCGGGGGATACCTCGCCTGGGGTAATCGTCAAACTTACACTTCACGACACCATTCAGCCCGTCACTGCGGATTACCTTCAGCGCGGACTGCGCGAGGCGGCCCGCATGCAGGCGCGACTGGTTCTCGTCTCCATGGGAACACCCGGAGGGCTGCTCGAATCGACGCGTGTGATGGTACAGGCGATTGAGAATTCCACCGTTCCCGTGGTGATCTACATCTCGCCGGCGGGCAGCCGCGCAGGTTCGGCCGGGTTCTTTCTCCTCGAAGCCGCCGATGTGGCCGCAATGGCGCCTGGGACCAACGCCGGCGCTGCTCATCCGATCGTAGAGGGCGGTCAGATGGATCCTGTGCTGAAACAAAAGATCGAGAATGACGCCGCAGCCTTCCTCCGCTCCTACGTTAGCCGCCGAGGACGCAACGTCGACGCCGCCGAGGACGCGGTTCGCAACTCCAAATCCTACAGCGACGGCGAGGCCCTCAAGCTGAAGCTGATCGATCTCGACTCAGCCGATGACGCGGCCCTGCTGAAAGCGCTCGACGGGCGCGAGATTCACCGCTTTGACGGCACGACGCAGACTCTGCACCTGCAAGGCGCGGAGATCGTCACCATTCCCCCGTCGCTGCGCGAGCGCCTGCTGAGCAAGCTGACCAACCCCGATGTAGCCGTTCTCCTTCTGGTGCTGGGTGGGCTGCTCATCTACCTGGAGTTCAACGTTCCCGGCACAATCGTACCTGGCTCTCTGGGCACGCTCTTCGTGCTCCTCAGCCTCTTCGGCCTGAATCTTTTGCCGGTCCGGCACACCGCGGTGGCGTTGCTGCTCGCCGCCTTTGTCTTGATGTTGCTTGAGGCAAAGTACGGCAGCCACGGAGTGTTGGCGCTCGCCGGGATGGTCTCCCTCGTCTTTGGCCTCGCCACGCTGGTCGATGGTCCCATCCCTGAGCTTAGAGTCCACAAGGCAACGGCCATCGGTGCAGGGCTAGGTTTTGGCGCCATCACGTTCGGGCTCGCGTGGATTGCGCTGCGGGCACGTCGAGGAAGGTTCTTACCGGTCCGCAGGCCATGATCGGCGGAACCGCAATCGCTCGTACACCGCTTAACCCTACAGGTCAGGTCGAGATCCGGGGCGAGCTATGGCAGGCCGCTCTGCCTGGGCAGGCATCGCTCGCCGCAGGGTCTGCCGTCCGGGTACGCGCGGTCGAAGGCCTTGTCTTAATCGTAGAGCCAGCAGGGGATCACGTTTGATCGGCTGCTCTTCGCCCCCGCCTCGCGTCTTGCCAGAGTAGACTAGAAGGACGGTAGTTTTTTGATAAGGGAGTTTTGTCTTGATGTTGAATGTGGCCCGCCGGGCGTGTGTCCGAAGTGTTTTGTTTTGCCTGTTGCTGACGGCGGCAGGATCAACCGCGAAAGCGCAGACCACCCAGCCAGAGACGGCCCTCGATCGCCAGCTGGCTCGCGTGGACCTTGGAATCATTGGAATCGGTGTTTTCAATCTGGATTCGAACGGAACCGCGATCATCAACACGAAACCCACAGAGGTTAATCTCAGCCCCGGCGACACCGCCGGAGCCATGGCAACCCTTCGCTATGTCATCAAGCCATCCATCGGATTCGAGGGGAACTACGTGTATGCGAGATATACCGACACTTTCACGCCCTTCGGGGGACAGCCGACTGCGGGTGTCCAGCAGAACGCCACCGAATACACGCTGGGGTACGTCGCTCATGCACGGAAGCAATACTTCGGCGTGACCCCGTTCGCCTCCGCAGGCCTCGGCACCATAGCCTTTCGGCCGACTCCGGGCGGCGGTCTGGCTTTGCCAAAACAGGCTCGCGCTGCCTATTACTTCTCGGTCGGCGCAGAGACGACCGTTCTATCCCCTCACTTCGGCGTTCGCCTACTGTATCGCCAGGTCTTCTTCAAAGCTCCCGACTTTGAAACGAACTACCTGACGATTCAGCAGCACACGACCACGTTTGAGCCGGGCTTCGGTTTCTTCCTGCGCTTCTAAGATCCTGCACTGCCGCGCTACGGCTCTTTACAATCGCAGCGGTGGTTGCAACACGAGGCCACAGAGGTCTAAACCCATGATGTCTCTCCCGATCCTCTTTGCCGTCGTTATCGTCGTCCTCTACGTGATCAATGCCCTCAACATCCTCAAGGAGTACGAGCGAGGCGTGATCTTTCGCTTGGGCCGCGTGAAAGAGGCCGCAAAAGGGCCTGGTGTTATCTGGGTATTCCGCCCCCTGGACCAGATCGTTCGTGTCAGCCTGCGCCAGGAGGCGATGGAGGTCCCGCCGCAGGACGTCATCACCCGCGACAACGTCACGCTGAAGGTCAATGCCGTCATCACGCTTCGTGTCGTCGACCCAACCAAGGCAGTCATCGAGGTCAATAACTACATCTACCAGACATCGCAGTTTGCCCAGACCACCCTCCGCTCCGTCCTCGGCGAAGTCAATCTCGATGAACTCCTTGCCCACCGCGAAGAGCTCAACCTGCGCATCCAGACCATCATCGATGGTCACACCGCGCCCTTCGGCGTCAAAGTCATCTCCGTCGAGGTCAAGCAGGTCGACATGCCCGAATCCATGCTCCGCGCCATGGCCAAGCAGGCCGAAGCTGAGCGCGAGGCCCGGGCCAAGATCATCCATGCTGCAGGCGAGTTCAATGCCGCTGCGAAGCTCGTTGATGCTGCGCAACTTATGGCGACGCAGCCGATGACCCTCCAGCTCCGCTATCTCCAGACCCTGACTGAGATAGGTGTCGAGAAAAATACCACCATTGTCTTTCCTCTCCCGTTGGAGCTCATGAACCTGTTCAATAAGACATTCCCTCCAGATGGAATCCTGGAGAAGAAGGTCTAACGTGCACACGCGATACGACACAGATCATGATCTGCGGGATCTCCGCGACGCAGCTGAACAGGACCGCGAGATCTCGCTGGGAACCACCACCATCCTTGGCATCTTCTTTGCCCTTGCGCTGATCTGCGCCGTCTTCTTCGGCTTCGGCTACTCGATGGGAAGGCGTTCGGCCCAGCCTGCGACCAACTCCGCCGATCAAACCGCGAGGGTTGAGACCAACAGTTTAAACCAGCTCCGGGAGCGTCGCAGCGCAGGCAGCCAAACAGTCCGCCACGGTCAGCCAGACTGCGGTAGTGCCTCTCGATTCACCTGATAGCGCGACGCAGGATAGTCAGCCGGCAGCATCCACCGATCCTGTCAAGCCCGCAGTCAGAACTCCCGTCCCGATGCGAATCTTCCATTGCAGCCTACGCCCGCGAAACAGCCGGCAGTGATGCCCGTTTCCCCGGCTGTATTGACGCCTGGCTCGCCCGTCGTGCAGGTTGCCGCGATGTCTCACCAGGAAGACGCGGACGTCGTCGCCGTCGACCTCAAACGCCGCGGTTATACGGTCGCAATTCGCCGCGAGCCGCAGGATAAGTTATTTCACGTGCAGATCGGCCCTTTCGCGAACAAAAAGGAGGCCGATGCCATGCGCCAGCGCCTGCAGACCGACGGCTACAACAACGCCATCGTCAAATAGCGGCAGGCTTCATCTCCTCCGGCAGCGCGTCGGCAATGGCGCTCCTTACGGCCGCCATCAGCTTCTCGCGGGTCCCATAGTTGGATGGCTCAATCACCGGCAGGAACTGCATTCGGGCCAACCCAGGCGTTATCGCGTTGCTTCCCTTACGCATCATCGTCTGCGTACCTGAGATTGCAATCGGGATAATCGGCGCCTGCGTCTCCTGCGCAAGATAGAACGGGCCTTTTTTGAAGGCCGAGAGCCTTCCATCCGGCGAGCGTGTCCCCTCAGGATAGACAAGAATATGCAGCCCGGAACCCAAAGCCTCCGCAGCCGCTTCCACGCTGGCCTTGGCGGATTCCCGGCGGTTGCCGCGCTCTACCGGCACAAACTGACCCATCCGCATCGCACGTCCTAGAATTGGAATATTCATCAGTTCTTTTTTCAGCAACACCGAGCTGCGGCCAGGCAACATTGGAAGTTCGACCGGTGGGTCGAGGTTCGAAACGTGGTTGCTCATGAAGATGCAACTTCGCCCTGCGGGAATATTTTCGCGCCCACTGACCTCAATGCGAATACCGGCAGCCCGTACACCAGCATTCGTAATCCACATCGCCACTCGGTAGAGCAGATTGATGTTGCCTGCGTAAGCGAATAGGGGATGCCAATAATCCCGGCGGGCGAGCCGAGTGTGACGTAGATAAAGATCAGTTTGAAGGTCGCAAACATACCACTTTGGAGAATACCGCAGACGCGAACATGTTCGCAGAGGTGGAGTAGAGCAAGCCCTTTAAGTGATCACCGTTCGCGCCGCGATGGCTGAGGGAAGCTTCTGGTAGATGTTGCCGAAGCCGCCGTTCGAAAGGATGGCGATGACATCTCCCGCGGCGACCTGCGGCGTTATCGCACCCACAATCGCATCGGCATCGGCGAACAGAGCCGTCGGTCTCCCTAAGGCGTTCAACGTCGCGACGACCTGCTCCGGATGCAGACGTTCAGCCGCAGGAATGCTTTCCGATTTAAAGACCGCAGCCATCACCACTCGGTCGGCGAGAGCGAGGCTCTCCACGAGCTCGTGCTCAAAGACATTCCGACGCAGTGTGTTGGAGCGCGGCTCGAGAACCGCCCACAGGCGTCGACCCGGGTAAGACTCACGTAGGGCGCGCAGCGTCTCACGGATCGCCGTAGGATGATGCGCGAAATCATCGATGATCGTGATCCCATCGACAACTGCCCGAACCTCAAGCCTGCGCTTTACGCTCTTAAAGGTTCGCAGCGCTTCGATGATAGCCTCCGTAGGCACGCCCTGACCGGCTGCGAGTGCTGCGGCAGCCGTCGCGTTCAGCGCATTATGTTCCCCTGCCATCGGCAACGTGAGTTCCGCAAACCAGGTGCCGCTTCGAGCCAGCGTCCAGTGCGTCAGAGAACCGTCGTGACGCAGGTTGGAGAGGCGCCACTGAGTGGCCTCGCCAAATCCATAGCGTTCCACCGCGCAAAAAGCCTTCGCCACACATTCGCCGACATTCTCACTCCCATCGAACGCCACAATGCGGCCGCGGCGGGGAACAAGGTTGACGAGCCGCTTGAATGCAGTTTTGACCGCGGCAAGATCCGCATAAATATCTGCATGATCGAACTCGACATGCGTCAGAATGAGCGCATCGGGAAAGTAGTGGAGAAACTTCGGCCCCTTGTCGAAGAAGGCCGTATCGTACTCATCGCCCTCCAACAAAAACGGCCGAGTAGGCCGCACCATGAAACTGGTGCCGAAGTTCTCCGCAACACCCCCGATCAAAAACGAAGGCGCAAGTGCAGGATTCTGCCGCGACGCAACCTCATAGATCCACGCGAGCATGCTCGTCGTCGTCGTCTTCCCATGAGTTCCCGCGACTACCAGGGATTCGCGGCCGGGAAGAAATTCGTCATGCAGGATAGACGCCATTGAACAGAAGGGGATGCGCTTATCAAGCACATACTCGAGCTCGACATTGCCGCGCGAGATCGCGTTTCCAACGACGACGAGGTCCGGGCGTGGCTCGAGATTGCTCTCGGCATAAGGCTCGCGAACAGGAATCCTGAGGCCAGCGAGCTGATCGCTCATCGGCGGATAGGCAGCAGTATCGGAACCGGTGACACGATGTCCGCGAAGCTGCAACATACCCGCCAGAGAAGCCATCGCGGTGCCGCAGATCCCGATCAGATGAATATGTTTGGAGTTTTGCATGACCCGAAAGCTCAAGGCTAAATCGTAACCGCTGCTTCGAGAAGGTGCATCAGCGGATTCCCTGCTTCGCTGAGGTCAAGAGAAGCCGCAACTCCCAGCGGCAGCGTGACGTTGGCGGAGGCGACGTGCCCGCTGCGCAAACCGATAGCGATTGGGCCTTTGAAGTCTCGTAGAGCATGCAAGATCGCCCGGTCCAGCAGTTCCGCCTCGGTCGAGTCCACGCACTGGCGCATGTCGCCAAAGACAATCCCTGTCACCTTCTTCATCAAACCCGCGTAACGCAGATGGAGGAGCATCCTGTCCCACTGGTAGGGTTTCGTCCCTATGTCCTCGAGAAAAAGAACGGTATCGCTCTCAATGCGAGGAGCGTACGGCGTGCCAAGTCCCTCAGCAAAGATCGACATACAACCGCCATTCAATACACCCTGCGCAATCCCGGGCCGGAGAACGCGAAGGCCTTCGGAGACTCCGAGCGACCACGACCGATCGCCCTGAAGGCTGTGCCGCCAACTCGCAAGATCCACGCCGTCGCCACGCGAGAAGTCCGCAGCTACCATCGGTCCGTAAAAGGTAGCAAGGTTGGCCTCGTTGCGAAGCCAGCAATGAAGCGAGGTGTGATCGCTGTATCCGACAAATACTTTGGGGTTGGCACGAATCAGCGCGGCATCGAGATACGGAAGCAGCTCGGCCGAGCCCCAGCCTCCACGCGCGCAGACAATGCCATCGATCGCCGGATCCGCAAAAGCAGCGTGCAGATCGCTGAGCCGTTCTTCGATCGTCCCCGCATAGTAGAGCGGACCGCTATCGAGAGCATGTGCGCCAGAAACGGTCTTGTAACCGAGCGACTGTAGTCGCGCAATGCCGGCTTGGACCAGATCAGGCTTCGGTGTGCTCGCCGGAGAGAGAACGGCAAGAGTAGCGCCAGGCCCCAAAGCACGCGGCTTGATCGTCGACGTCAGAGAGTTCGTCACAGCGGTGCAACCTCCCCGCTGCAGATGATCTCGGCAGGGCCGGTAAGCCGCATCACCGCATCGTTTCCAGGCCAAACGGTGCGTTGCGGCCCACCCTCCGCTATCGCGGTAAGCGCCCGATCGGCGTTGCGCAGCACCATTGCCGCAGCGGAAGAGGCGCACGTTCCAGTGCCGGAAGAGGTGGTAGGCCCGCACCCGCGCTCATAGATCCGAAACGCGATCTCCGAGGATGACAACACGCGAACGAACTCGACGTTGGTCCCAGTAGGGAAGAGCGGGCTGCCGCTGATCTGCGCGCCAAGTGTCTGCCAGCTCAGATCATGCGCGCTGAAGTCGTCCGTATCGACGAAGACGACGAAGTGCGGATTGCCAACGTTGACCAGAGCTCCATCGACATTACCCACTCCAGGCAGATCGATCGTACCTGGTATCACGCGTGGAACACCCATCTCGCTTTCGATCAGATACAACGGATCGGCAGCCTCGACGACGCGGCAGGTACGCAAGCCTCCGTGTGTGCCAAAGGCCAGGTCCTGCAGGCCCTCGCTGGCGGCGAGCCATGCGGCGACACATCGCGTTCCATTTCCAGATAGCTCCGCCTCACTGCCGTCCGCATTGAACAAACGCAGAAAAAACTCGCCGCTGGGCCTTCGATCGAGAAACTCGATTCCATCGGCGCCCACGCTCGTGTTCCTTGCGCAGAGTTTGCGCGAGAGATCGGCATGACGGCCTCCGGCCAACGACTCCTCGATGATGAGGAAGTCGTTGCCGCAGGCATGGGCTTTGACAAATGGAATCATTCTTCTATTGTGCCTTAGGCATTCATTCAGTGTGGGTACTCACGGTTTTGGCTGGGCAGCAGCCACGTGCGTCGATTGGTAGATGCGAGCACAGGGCTGGCCGGTCGTGCACAGAATGGTCAATTCCGTAAGCCCTTCGGGATTCGCCTCGACGGCGGCCGAGACAGGGTCGCCCGCGATGGCCACAACGTACGCCGCATGGGACGACGGCGAGGCAAGAGCCGCCTGGAAGCTGTCGCGATCGCCTTCATTGATGGTCTGGCGCAGCGGAATCGCGGCATCCTGCAACGCGCCTATATGGTCTGAGTTGTACATCAGGATGGGCGATCCGGGAGGAAACGTCCGTAACTGACGTGAAAGTGCACTCTCAAACCCAACTCTCGTCGTCGAATTGTTGATCGCCTCCTTCAAAACCAGCGGAGTCGAGTTCAGCATGCCGATCGTATTCAACGCAATCAACAACAGAAAGACCGGCTGCATCAACCGCTTCGCAAGCGGCTGCGACCCGCTCAAACGGCCCTCGAGCCACGCCACGGCGACCATGCCATAGAGGGCAAGGGCGGGGAGCAGCTCCATCCCATAGCGCGAGTTGTAGTACGAGTGTGGCCACAGCTCCGGAATGAAGATCGGCACCGAACCATAGGCGATCGAGTAGACGTAGAACGGAAGCGGCATCCAGAGGAGCATCGCCGGTAGCGCAAGCTTCCGACGAATCGAGATCGCCACGCCGCCGATCGCGGCAATCATCACCAGAAAGCCGGTCTCCCAAAAGGCGACATCGACCTGCGCGGTGCGAGTGTAGTAAACCAGCGCCCAGAAGGGGCTGTGCCATCCGTGATAGTGCTCCGAGCCTGGCGCTGCCGTCTTCTTTTCAATCGCAGAGGCGGAGTAGGGGCCCCGGATGAAGTCCAGCGGATCGTGGAAGAAGTGCTGGTTGTACGCCAGCCAGCCCAGCGGCCCCGCAATTACAAGGATCGTGAACACAAGAAACGAAAACAATACCTTTCGCCATACGTCGCGCCTTCGCGCCAGCGAGTATGTCAGAACGCACCAGACGATCGCACCAAGAATCCAGCCGTCGTAACGTGTGTAAACAGCCGCCAGGATGAAAAGCGCAGTCAGCGGCAGGAGGCGGGCGACGACCGCCTGGCGACCAGCACGAATGGCAGCGAGGCACTCCACCGCAAATAACGTCGTCCAGATCAGAAGAGCGAGAAAAAGCGGCTCGGTCATCGCGGTAGTCGCAAGGTAGAGCAGGTTGGGGTTTAGCGCATAGAAAAGGGTCGCCGCAACCGCCCAGCGGGGCACCAGCAAATAGCGCGACAGCCGGTAGATGCCGGCCACGCTCGCGATGTAGCAGAGCAGCGAAGGCCACGCGCCTGCAAGACCGTTCTGCCACCACGCCAGCTTCTGCACGAACGGAAGCATCAACAGATGAGGAAGCGGCAGCCAGACTCCGCCAAGCTGAACCAGTCCGGGGTTGCGCGAGTCCAGAATGCGCCGCGCAATGCCAAGATGCGCCACCGCATCTCCGTAGAGCAGGAGATAGCCGTGCGAAAAAGACACCATTAGCGCAATCAGCGAAAGCAGAACGCCCGCCAGAGCGAATGGCATAATCTCCTCGCGTAACGCCGGCCGGATCTCATCGGGATTTGCCGAAGTGCCGGCCGAAAGAGTCGCGGTCACTCCGCGCTCTCTTCGCGATCTCGACGATCTAGTCGCGCGGGTGGTCAAGGTGCGAGATCTCCCTGAATAGTTTGAAGCGTTCGTCGATCTCCTGCTGCGACACGTTTTGCAGACGCTCCGTGCCAAAACGCTCGACGGCAAAAGAGCCCATGACGCCGCCGTAAAACATCGCCGTGCGGAAGACCGCCGGCGTCAGCTCTGGCTGGGATGCGAGATAGCCGTAAAAACCCCCAGCGAAGGAGTCGCCTGCACCCGTCGGGTCGACGACCTCGGCCAGAGGAAGTGCCGGTGCGCGAAAAGGCCGTGACATCTTCGTCCCGGAGAACGACCGGTCGCCGAAGAATGCCGTGGCCCCGTACTCGCCGTGCTTGACGACGAGCGTCTTCGGACCTAGGCCCAGCACTTTCTCCGCTGCCAGGACAAGATTGCGCTGACCCGCCAGCATCCGCGCCTCGCCGTCGTTGATCAGCAACACGTCCAACTCGCGCAGAACCTTGGCAAGGTTTACCCCGTGATCTGCAATCCAGTAGTTCATCGTGTCGCCGCACACCATGCGCACGCCAGGCATCTGGCTGCGGACGCGGGCCTGCAACACCGGATCGATATTTGCCAGGAAGAGATACTCACTGTCTTTGTAAGCGTCTGGGATCTTCGGTTCGAAGGTCTCAAAGACGTTGAGATCCGTCCCAAGCGTCTTGGCCTCGTCCATGTTGCCGGAGTACGAGCCCGTCCAGTGAAAACTGAGCCCGTTCGAGCGTTCAATGCCGCGAGTATCGATGCCTCGCCGCGTCAGGACAGCCTCATGCTCAGCGGTAAAGTCCTTTCCAACGACCGCAATGACCCGCACCGGGGTAAAGTAGCTCGCCGCAAGCGCGAAGTGCGTCGCCGCGCCGCCGAGACAGTGGTCGACTTTGCCGTGCGGGGTTTCAATGCTATCGAATGCAACCGATCCTACGACGAGAATTGCCATAAACTCCTTCTCATTTGACACACTTTTGTATTTGTAACTACTTTAGGCACGTAATAAAAACTTGACTCTATCCAACGAAACCTTTATTCCAAATACTTATCCAGCAGGAGGGACAATTTTTTTCTAGTCTCGGCGGGAATCGCCTTGCGATCAGTGAGGATCGCGTATTTGAGCGCATCGCCGCAGCCGCAGGTCTTTTCAACCGGCATGGCAGCAATGGCCGACCGCACAACTTTGGCCGCATTGTCTGCGTTTTGATGAAGGACGGCGACGATTTGGTCGATCGTAACGTCGTCATGGCCCTCCCGCCAGCAGTCATAGTCGGTCACCATCGCCATAGTGGCGTAGCAAATCTCAGCCTCGCGGGCCAGCTTCGCCTCCTGCAGATTGGTCATTCCGATCACGTCCGCGCCCCAGCTCCGATAGAGATTCGACTCAGCACGCGTGGAGAACTGAGGCCCCTCCATGCATACATAGGTTCCCCCGCTCTTACCCACTACGCCCACGGCGTCGCAGGCTTTCTTAAAACTGAGGCCACTGTGGCACAGACCGGATCGCCGAATCCGACATGCGCCACAATACCGTCGCCAAAGAAAGTGGAGACACGCGCATAGGTCCGGTCGATAAACTGGTCAGCGATCACAAAGTCCGTCGGCTTGTGCTCCTCCTTGAGCGAGCCGACAGCAGAGACCGAAAGAATGCGCTCCACTCCCAGCATCTTCATCGCAAAGATATTCGCGCGGAAGTTCAACTCGGTCGGAAGAATGCGATGACCCCGGCCATGCCTCGCAAGAAAAGCAACTTTGCGCCCCTCAAGGTCGCCTAAAACGAAGGCGTCGGAAGGCTCTCCGAATGGGGTGGTTACGCGCTCTTCACGTATGTTGGTAAGTCCGGGCATGGCGTACAGACCGCTGCCCCCAATGATGCCAATCTCTGCCTTCTTCAAACTCAGTGCTCCCCTAGCGGACGCTGTCTGGCCTTGCCGCTGCTGTTGGCTCTGGAATCTTTGGCCCTCTGGAAGTATATCGTTCAAGCACTCCAGCGTTCACACCGCCATACGAGGCAAGCGTACGCACCAGCGACAGCGCTGGTTCGTGCAGCGGCACGGCTGCCTGGCGCATAGGCCCCTCAGGCTGAACGTTGACGATGGTATCGCGCAGCTTGCGCGCAAGCGCCAGGTCGAAGCCTTCCGCGATAAAAACGCCCGTACCGGACAATGAGATCAGAACATCCCCCTCGCCCGTCGAGAAAATATGTTCTTCGTCGCCCGATTCGTCCTTCTGCCGCTCAGTCACATCGGAGTATTTCCTCGGAATCTGCGCAGTATAAATATTCAGAAACGACCGGGCTGAATCGCGATTCTTCCAGCGTGAGTAGTAGATCAAACCGAGAGAGGCCGTCGATTGCTTCGCCGCTTCGGTTACCGCCGACTTGCGCTGCGCCGCATAGTAAACACCGCCGTTCCACGCAGGGGAGAGCGCATCCGCCATCTCGCGGCCGCCAAAGAGCTCAATCAAAATCCGAACATCGAGCTCGCCCATGACGCCGACGTCGTAAGGCGTGTAGTCGGTGTCAAGCAGAGGATGAATATCGGGTAGTCGGACCACCGGCACCGCAGCATGTGCCATGTACGCATCCGGATGCATGATCTCGAAACTGGAGGACGGAGGATTGGTTAGCACGCCCCCGAAGGCAGCCTCTTTGCCCGCCTTCACCAGTACCGCCTGCTCGAAGTTCAGGCCATCGCTATAAGGAAACAACAACGACTCCTGAAGCAGCAGTGGAGCCCGCGCCATCACTGGTGAGCCGCTCGTATCGGCCACCTGGTCCTTCATGCGGCTTGCAATCTCCGGCGAATCCGCCAGCGTCTTGCCGCTCGGTCGCAGCGTGTAGTCGACAAAGACGGCCATCGCCTGACCTTCTGCAACGGCGCTTCGCGCGGTGTCCGCCTCATCGACCTGCAGATGGCGGTTGTCCTCCTGCACGTTGTGTGACGGCCCATTCAGACTCACGGAGGACCATTTCGTCAGTCCAACTCGCTGATCCTGTAATGCATGCGTCAGCTCATGCGCCAGCACCGGCTTCTGCTCCTCGGGTTCGATCCAGTCGAGCAGATTCACGGTTTTCGTCTTATTGTCGTAAAACCCCGCAATCTGCTCCGTCAGCAGGGAGAGCAGAAACGTCCCCAAATGAAAATCGCGATCGAGCAACCCGAACTTCTTCAGCACAATCTCGGATCGCTCCATCCGCTTCGCGCCTTCGTCCTCGTCAAGCTTCTCCCGAAGGTAGCGGGTCACCTCTTCGCGTGAGATCAGCTTGCGCTTTACGGGGTGCTCAATCGGCAGGTTCGTATCGGAGCTGGCGAAGCTGAGAATCTCGTCGACCGAGCGAAAGAGCTCTTTCGCCTGTTGCTTCGTCATCGGAGCTTGTGCCGCGGGCTCGTCCTTCGCTTGCCCTCCGTTGGGAGTTGCGGTCTGCTCTGCAACGCCAACAAAACTCACTGCTAACAGCGCCAGAGTGGCAAACCACCTCACCCAGCTCCTCTTACCGCCAACCACACTTCGCTGCGACATAACCCTCTCAATCCACCGCTATAATCAAGTGTACGAGAGTTTTTCGCATCGCTCGCCGTACCGCTCGTCATACCGCCAGCAATGACCACCCCAGCACAGTCCGAGATCGCCGCAAACGCAACATCCGGCTCCGCTCCCCAGCTTGCCGCGCTGCTTCAGGCAGTGGGGGTTTCGCCACTTGGACAAGCCGGCTGGATTCGCGTCACGGGAGGCGATCGCGTCCGCTGGCTCAACGGTATGGTGACCAACTCAATCCAGGAGCTGAAAGACGGCAGGGGAGCTTACAGCTTTTTTCTCAACGCCCAGGGACGCATCCAGGGTGACGCCACCGTCTTCGCCGAGCCCGAAGCTCTGATGATCGAGACAGCTTCGTCGCGGATCTCCGACCTCATATCGTTCCTCGACCGTTTCATCATCATGGACGACGTCGAGCTCGCCGACGCGACAGACGCGCGCTTGGGCCTCCACGTCGCCGGTCCACAGGCAGCCTCGCTCCTCACCAGTATCCGATTCAACGTTGAAGGCCTCGAGCAACTCGCAACGCGAACGGTCTCGTGGAACGCCGTTGATGTCACTATCATCCATGCCTTCAGCCCCTTGGTGCCAAAATACGAGCTTTGGGGCGCTGATGCGAAGACCATCCAAAGCATGACGGAGGCGCTCCAGAACTCCGGCGCGCTCTATTGCGAAGCACAAAGTCTGGAAGATCTGCGAATTCTGGAGGGCACGCCACTCTACGGAACCGACATCCGCGATCGCGAGCTCCCGCAGGAGACTGAGCAAACGCGAGCACTGCACTTCAACAAAGGCTGCTATCTGGGTCAGGAGATCGTAGAGCGTATCCGGTCGCGCGGCAACGTGCATCGCACCTTTGGCGGCTTTCTCCTCGACGGTGACCTGCCTGCGTCGGGCGCTCTGCTCGAGGCCGACGGCAAACAGGTTGGCGAACTCACGAGCGTCGCCGCGATTCCTCTGCCGAACGGTCACGGCGAGTTAACACAAATTGCCCTCGGCTATGTGCGCCGCGAAGCTCTCGATCGAGGCATTCCAATTCTTTACGCCGGAGGAGTCGCCATCCCGGTTCCACTTCCCTTTTCACCTGCCGCACCCTCGGTCGCGCGCACCGCATCTGAATCTTCTGAAAGAGTGTAACTATGCCCGAACAAAACAAGCCCTTCGTTGTCACCGATCGTCGCAAGTTTACCCTCGATGGCGAGCCGCGCCCCGATGCCGATCCGTCGCCCGAGCGCGAAGAGCGCATCTCGACACCACCTGCACCCACGGCCAGCGCAACGCCGCAGCCGCCCGCAGCGGCCGCGCCTCCCGAGCCAATCGAACCGGAGCTCCCGCCTCCGCCCACGGCAGAACAAAACGATGAGGCCCGCCGCGCCTACGAGATGACCGCCGACCGGCTCGACACTGCAATTCGCTCGGCCAATCCGGGCATGGATCACCCGCCTGCAATGAACTTCGAGCAGCTCGTCCAGTCCATCTACATGACCGCGATCGTGCAGCTCGGGGGTGCAACCCAGGCGGGCCAGCAGCCGCAGGTCGACATCCTCGGCGCGCGCCAAAGCATCGATATGCTTGGCGTTCTCCAGGAAAAGACGAAAGGCAATCTGACGCAGGAGGAGACGCGCCTGCTCGAAAGTGCGCTCTTTGAAATTCGCATGGCTTTCCTCGAGATTACGCAGGCCATTGCCCGCTCCGCCGCTACCAAAGCAGCTGGGGGTGCCGGTATTAATCCCGCCGGCACAGCCGCTGCAGGTCCAGGCTCAGGTCCCGGTGCAGGCCCAAGGATCGTCCGCTAAACGATGGAGGCTACCCTCACCTTTCTCGGCACCGGCACTTCCATGGGAGTGCCAACGCTCGGGTGCCATTGCGCCGTCTGCACCTCAACCGATCCCCACAACCGGCGCACCCGCCCATCCGTTCGTCTTGACTACAACGGCCGCACGGTCCTCATCGATACCGGTCCAGACTTTCACGCCCAGGCGCTGCGCGAAGGAATTCGCCGCGTCGACGCGGTCCTCTACACCCATGGCCACGCCGATCACGTCATGGGCTTCGACGACCTGCGTCCCCTGAGCTTTCACGCCAAAGGCGACATCCCTGTCTACGCCGATGAAGCGACCGCAGACAACATCGAACGAATCTTCGAGTACACCTTTCGCAAGGAAGACCGTTACCCCACCAGCGCCCGCGTTCAGATTCATCGCATCAATCCGGAGCCGGGATCGGGAAGCGAGATCTTTGGCGCCTGCTTCCAGCGGATCCCCGTCACTCACGGACGGGACGAGATCACCGGTTATCGCTTCGGCAGCGTTGCCTACCTCACCGATCTCAGCGACCTTCCGGAAGTCAGCATCCCGCTTCTCCAGAATCTCGATGTCCTCATCCTCGATGCCCTGCGGCGCGAACCGCATCCCAGCCACGCACATCTTGACAAGTCGATCGCGATCGTTGAAAAAATAAGACCTCGGCGTGCCTTTTTCACCCACATGAGCCACGAGCTCGACCACGACGCAACCAACGCCACACTCCCTCCGCACATCCGGCTGGCCTACGACGGACTGCAGATCAACTTCGAGATCGCCTGATGCAGATCTTCCGTCAACTCGCAGAGGTTCCACCAGACTTCGGCCCTTCCGTCGCAACCATCGGCAACTTTGACGGAGTCCATCGCGGACACCAGAGCGTTATCACCGAAGTCGTCGCTCGAGCCCGCGTTCTCGGCGCGAAATCCATTGCCGTCACCTTCGAACCCCATCCCGCCCGCGTTCTCCGGCCCGAATCAGCCCTTCCGCTCATCACCCCCTTCACCGAAAAGCTCGACCTACTCGCCACCACCGGCATCGACGCTGTCCTCGTTATTCCTTTCACCCCAGAGTTCTCCCACATGTCCGCCCGCGTCTTCGCTACGGAAGTCCTCCAGCAGGCCCTCCATGTCATCGAGCTGCACGAGGGCGAGAACTTTCGCTTCGGTTACCAGGCCCAGGCGGGAATAGACAGCCTCGAAGCCCTCGGCCGCGAGCTCGGCTTCACCTGCGAGGTCTACTTCCCGAGAAACATTCGCGGTCACGCTATCTCTTCAAGCCGTATCCGCCAGCTCATCAGCGAAGGCAACGTAAGTCAGGTTCGCGCCTTCCTTGGCCATTCCTTCGCCATCGCCGGAACGCCAGCCTCAGGCCGCGGTTACGGCACGCGCTACACCGTCCCAACCATCAATCTCGCGCCCTACGCCGAGCTGCTTCCCGCAATCGGCGTCTACATTACGACGCTCACAGTAGGCACAGACGCGTCCGCCGAAATCTTCGACGCCGTCACCAACGTCGGCAATCGCCCTACCTTCGGCGCCGACTCCTTCACCGTCGAATCCCACGTACTCAACTTCCACCCCATCGCTCTCGATGAGCACACTCCGCTCACCCTGACCTTCCTGCACCGTCTCCGCGACGAGATACGCTGGCCGAATCCCGAAGCTCTGCGCGAACAAATAGGCCGCGACGTCGCAAAGGCAAAGCGCTTCTTCAGTTTGTGTCGGGCGGTGGCTTCGAAACCCCACTCCGCTCGCCCTCAGCCGGCTTCGTTGGCTCCGTAGCCCCCGTAGCTCCCTTCACAGGACTCGCCACCGCGGGCTTCCCACTAACCGCCGCATGGGGCACGGTTGGGGCCGCAGCAGGAGCCGAAGGCGTGGGAGCGCTCGACGGATTGGTCGACGGAACACCAGACGGAGTGCTCGAAGGCGCACCACTCGCAGGACCCAAGGGCTGTTTCGGCTGCTGTCCGCCACTCTCCGGCGCGTCAGGATCCGCCTCGTCCGATTTCGCCGCCGGTTGAGCCGCAGGCTTCGCTACACCGGCCGTACTCAACGGCACATCCAGCTTCTTCTGCGGTGCGCCCGCCGTGGCAAAAGCCTCGTTCGGCTTATTCGCAATCGCAGCCCGCATGAAGTCAATCCACATCGGCAGCGCAGCCCTCGCGCCCGTCTCCTTCTCGCCCAGAGACTGCCGGTCGTCGAACCCAATCCACGTACCGCAGGTCACAGAAGGTGAGAATCCAATGAACCACGCATCCGTGAAATCGTTCGTCGTGCCCGTCTTACCGCCCAGCGGATGTTTCAACTGCGACGCACTCGCGCCCGTGCCATGCTGGACCACTGCCTGCAGAAACTGCATCATCGTCCGCGCCGTCTCAACCGAGATCACCTCGGTTACCTCGCCAGGAGACTCGTCCAGAGGCAAGCCGTCCGCCTGCGTAATCTTGCGAATATAGCGTGGCTCGATCCGTATCCCATCATTCGGAAACACACTGTAACCCCCGACCTGCTCGGCCAGCGTAATGTCAGCCGCTCCAATCGCAACCGGCAGAAACGCCGGGAGATTACTGGTGATCCCGAACCGTCGCGCTGTCTCAATCACCTTGCGAATCCCATACCTGTCCGCAAGCTTCAGCGCCGGAATATTCTTCGATTCGGCAAACGCATTGATCAGCGTCATCGCGCCGCCGTAGTTCGGCTCGTAGTTATGCGGCGTATAAGGTCCGTTCGGCGTCGGAAAACTTACCGGCCCATCGACGATGATGTCCGTCGGCTTCGCGCCATTCTCAATCGCCGTCGTGTAAACGTAAGGTTTGAACGAAGATCCCACCTGCCGCTGCGCCTGCGTAGCCCTATTGAACTGCGACAAGGCAAAATCCCGGCCGCCCACCATCGCCAGCACCTCGCCGCTCGCATTGTCTACCGCCATCATCGAAGCCTGCGCGCCCGAGTCCTGTTGCAGCGAAGCATGCAGCGGCGCCTCCGTCAGGCTGCCCTCGATCCTGACATAAACCACATCGCCCGTACGCAAAAACCCGTCGCCATCCCGGTTCTGCGTCCACTTCCAGTCATCCGGCGTCAACACCGCCTCTTGGTGACCCACTCTGACCAGGACCTTCTTCGCAGCCACGGTCGTGACTATCCCATGAACATAACTTCCCTTTTCCAGCGGCAGCGCCCAGTCGGGATGCCGGTAGCCGTCGACATCCCCTCCTTCAAGCACAATATTCGTTAGCCTTCCCTTCCACCCATGCCGTCTCTCGTAAGACGCCGTTCCTTCCAAAACAGCTTTGTTCGCCACCTGTTGCAGATCCAGATCGAGCGTCGTGTACACACGGAGCCCCGCGCCGTGCACCTGTTCCGCTCCATACTGTTTCTCCAACTGCCGCCGCACCTCTTCCACAAAGTAAGGTGCAATAGTGTTCGCAGGCGCTTCGAGATTCAGCCCCAGCGGCGCGCCCTTCGCCACATCCGCCTGCTGCTGCGTAATCTTGCCATCGTCCAGCATCTCGCTGATCACGAGATTCCGCCGCCGCAGCGCCCGCTCCGGATACTTCAACGGAGAGTAGGCCTCTGGCCCCTTCGGCAGCGCCGCCAGCAGAGCAGCCTCCGGCAACGTCAGGTCCTTCACATGCTTGTTGAAGAAAAACTCCGACCCCGCCTCGAACCCGTACGTCCCGTGCCCCAGATAGATCTGATTCGCATACAACTCAAAGATCTGCTGCTTCGTAAATCGCCGCTCAATCTGGACCGAGAGAAACACCTCTTGGATCTTCCGCCCGTAGGTCTTCTCATTGGAGAGGAACAGGTTCCGCGCTAGCTGCATCGTCAGCGTCGAAGCTCCCTGGGTCCGCCCGCTCGAGTGCAGGTCCCTCCACGCCGCGCCAACCGCGCGCACCAGGTTCACACCCCAGTTTCGCTCGAAGCTCTTGTCTTCAATTGAAATAATCGCCTGCCGCAGCACCGGCGGAAACCCCGAATACGGCAACACCACTCGTCGCTCCAGCGCAAACGAGCCGAACACCTTCCCGTGCACATCAAGCAGTTCAGTTGTGGTATTGGGGTGATACCGCGCCAGATCGTCCATCTGCGGTAGATCGATGGAATAGACCACCATCAAACCGCATAGCGATCCAAAGACCGCCGACAGGCCAAGCAAAGCAAAAAACGTTACCCGCCTGGCAATGCGGCGACTTGGGTAATCCGGCCCGTTCAACGTAACGCGGCGAAGAATTCGTCTCCACCGAGGTATCTCTTCCTGTTCAACTGGCCGTTCTTCGCGGCTGTATAGGCTCTGCACGCCTTTTCACGATAGCACGGTAGCCATCGCCTCAGCCCCGCGCGAAGAATCCCTCTAAGCAGCCTTGTTCTTCAGCAATGCAAGTGCCTTCGAAAGCTGCTCATCCACCGTCACGCTCGGCTTCGCCGGAGCATTCGCTCCTTGCGTCGTGGGGTTATCCTCCGGAACGCCTGCATCCTCGTCCTGTCCGCCGCCCTGGTCCGTGTTCGACGCCACTAGTACGCCCGGCGTAACTCCCTCATCCTGCAGTTTTTTCCCCGATGGCGACTCATACTTCGCCACCGACAGAATCAGCGCGGCTCCATCCGGCAGTTCGAACGTCTTCTGCTGCGCACCTTCGCCAAACGTCTTCTCGCCCACCAGATCAGCTCGCTTGTTATCCAGCAGTGCTGCAGCGGTCAACTCAGCCGGTCCTGCCGTTCCGCGGTTCACCAGCACCACCAGCGGCGCCGTCACATTCACTGCCTTTGACGCATCCGCCGTAAACGTCTGCTTCTCTACCTTCTGCCCTTCAAGCATCGCGATCGTGCCGTCCTTCAAAAAGAAGTTCGCCAGCCGCGTTCCCTCTACCATATCTCCCGCCGCGACATCGCGCAGGTCCAGCAGAATCTTCTTATTCCCCGCCTTGGGCATGCTCTTCAGCTTGGCCTCGATCTGTTGCACATGATCGTGGTCCAATACGCCCGGCTTCAGATACAGAATCGACGAGTTTTCATACATCGTCTCCGTCACCGGAGGCAGCGACGGCATCACGCGAGTCATCACAATCTTGTCCGGTGCCGACTTCCGCGGCCGCACCACCGAAACCGTCAACTCGGTCCCCGGCGCACCCTCCAGCAGTAACTGGATCATCGCCAGCGAGATGTCGCGCGTGTCCGCAGATCCAATCGCCTCGATAATGTCGCCGTCGCTGATGCCAGCCTTGTCCGCCGGGCTGCCCGGAATCACCGACACCACCGACGCATAACCATACCGCTTCGAGACATTGATCCCGACCTGCGCCTTGCCCGCCTTGTCCGAC
The DNA here is from genome assembly GCA_963798925.1 of uncultured Acidobacteriaceae bacterium. Lineage (GTDB taxonomy): Bacteria > Acidobacteriota > Terriglobia > Terriglobales > Acidobacteriaceae > Edaphobacter. The sequence continues at coordinate 2,491,173 of CAWCVD010000008.1, read as the reverse complement.
TTGTAGGCCTTGTAATCCTCTGGAGTCAGATAGCTCGAGTCGGCATCCAGCGACTCCAGCAGCCCGCGCAGCGCTCCGTTAGTCACCGCCTTGATGTTCGGCTGCTCCACATAGTCCGTCTGGATATGGCGCAACACCTCGCTGTACACGTTGATCTGGCGGTAAGCACCGTCCTGCGGCTCAGACGCCGCGCTGACGCCGGTCGAGTTCACACCGAGGAAGACCGTAACCACCAGAACCACCGACACACCGAGCAGCAGAATCTTCGACATCTTGGGCATAGTTAGAACGACTCCATCGGGGGTTCCCCGGGCAGTAAGGGTTAGACGCAGCCCTTACCCAAAATGATACTCTCGAACCATAAGAGTTGGCCGGAAACCCAATCTAACACTTTGGTGGCGGCGGGCAGAATCGAACTGCCGACCTACGGGTTATGAGTCCGTCGCTCTAACCATCTGAGCTACGCCGCCAATGTGTGAAAGGGGTTACGCCGGCACAAAATTCTCTTCGAATGAGAGACATCGCCACGGCACAGCCAGCTTCCATCATAACGGATTCCGAACCCATCGCAAAACTGTCGGTTCTCGGCGTTATCCCCGCCCGCCTAGCCTCCACCCGACTGTCCCGTAAAGTCCTTCGTACCATCGCCGGACGACCCATGCTCGCCTGGGTTTACGAAGCCGCTATCGTCTGCCCGCAACTTACGGGAGTCGTCATAGCCACGGACTCGGACGAAGTGGCGGAACTCTGCCATCAGAACCACTGGCCGGTTGAGCTGACGTCCGCCGACCTTCCCAGCGGGACGGACCGTGTCCACGCTGTAGCGCAACACCTCGACGCCGACATCTACGTCAACATTCAGGGTGACGAACCCCTCCTCCGACCGGAACACCTCGCCGCCCTGCTTCGCCCCTTCCTTCACCCGCACGTCGAGGTCTCCACCCTCAAAGTCCTCTGCACTCCCGAAAACATCGCCAATCCAAACGCCGTCAAAGTGGTCACCGCCGCCGATGGCCGCGCCCTCTACTTCTCCCGCACTACCATCCCCTACGACCGCGATAACACCTCACCGGCCATACTGGAAGCACATCGGCCTCTACGCCTACCGCAACCACGCTGCAACCGCTTCCCAACCTTGCCCCCGAGCACCCTCGAACAAACCGAGCGCCTCGAGCAACTACGCTTCCTCGAAAACGGCATCGACATCCACGTCGAACCCACAAACTTCGACACCATAGGCGTCGATACCGAAGAAGACCTCCGCCGCGTAGAAGCTCTCCTCCTCAGCCGATAACTCATCGAGCCAAGGGCAAAAACCGAAGCTCAAGCTCGTCCGCCGCCGTAGTCACAGCCAACCCCTCCAGCGACCCGGCAATCCAGTCGGCGCCCCGCAACTCCTCGACCGAGTGCGTCCCCACAACCCCAAGCACCCGGCACCCAGCCGCCTTCCCCGCGCCCACCCCCGAAGGCGCATCCTCCACCACAACACACTCCTCCGGTCGAAATCCAAGCAACTCTGCCCCCTTCCGGTACGGCTCCGGATCAGGCTTGCCCCGCTCTACATCATCTCCGCTGATAACACGTTTCGGAACCGGCAACCCTGCAGCCTTCAACCGGGCCAGCATCAGCCGCCGCGTACACGAGGTCACAATCGCCCACCGCTCCGGCGGCAAACTCTCCAACAGCGCCTTCACCCCTGGCAGCACCGTAAGGTCAGAGACGTCCTCGACCTCAAAATCTTCAATCACCCGCAGCCCTTCCGCAGGATCCACATCCGGCCGCAGCATCTTCACAATGTCGATCGCCCGTGTCCCATGCGGCACCTCAAGCTTCGCCGCATTCGGAACATCGTACCGCTCCGCCCACCGCCGCCAACACCGCACAACCGACCCGATCGAGCTCACCAGCACTCCGTCCATATCGAAAAGAATGCCCTTCGCCTTTACGCAAACAAGTTCGCTCAACCAGCGCTCCCTTGCAGCACAAACGCCTGCGCCGCCTCCAGCACCCGTGCCACTGATTCCACAGAGCAGCTCTCGCAATAAACCCGCAGTAGAGGCTCCGTCCCGGAAGCCCGCAGCAACAACCACGTCTCCGCGGCATTTTCCTTCCCCGAACAAGCAGGATTGTCGAGGAAAAACTTGATGCCATCCAACGTCTCCACCCGCAGCACCTTCACCCCGGCAAGCTCCTTCACTCCCGCTCCAGCCCGCGCGATCGCCGACTGCTTCACCGCCTCGTCGATACGCATATCCACGCGGCCATACTGGTGTTCCCCAAACTCCTCCTGCAGCGCCGCCACCAGCTGCCCCAGCGTCTTCTTCTCATCCGCCATCACGTTCGCCAGCAGCAGCGAGTTCAGCAATCCATCGCGCTCCGGCAGATGCCGGCTGATTCCGATGCCTCCCGACTCCTCGCCCCCAATCAGAATCTCCTGCGCCAGCATCAGGTCCACAACATACTTGAAGCCAATCCCGTGCTCATGCAGCCGCCGCCCATACTTTGCCGCAATCCGGTCAATCATCTTCGTCGTGTTGAACGCGCGAGTCACATCTCCCGGCCACCCCTTCCGCTTCAGCAGCCAATCCGCCAGGATGGCCAGAATCTTGTGCGCGTCGACCACGTTGCCGTGCTCATCCACCGCCCCAATCCGGTCCGCATCGCCATCGGTAATCAGCCCGGCGTCGCATCTCTCCGCAACCACAGCAACCTGCGTCGCACGGATATGTGGCAGAATCGGCTCCGGATTAATCCCCGGAAACGCCGGATTGATCTCACTCCGAATCTCCACAAACGGAATCCCGGCCTTTGAAAAAATTCCCGCGATCACACCCCGCCCCGAACCGTACATGCAATCGATCAGAAACCTGTATCCCGAAGCCCGAATCGCCTCCAGATCAACAAACCGCTCAAGTGCAGCGATGTAGTCCGGATTGAAATCGACCAACTCAATCGGGGCCGGTGTAGCAACCTTCGCCAGAGGCTTACCCAGATAACTCTCAATCGCCGTCATGATCGAAGGCTTGCCCGATCCGCCATAGCTCGCCTTGTACTTCACCCCATTCCACTCCGCAGGATTATGGCTCGACGTAATCATCACGCCACCCGCCGCCTTTCGCTGCCGCACTGCGAACGACAACGCCGGCGTAGGAGAAATCTCCGCAGCCATGGCTACCGGAATCCCCGCCGAGGCAAGCACCTCCGCCACAACCTTCGCAAACGATGGCGATCCAAACCGCGTATCGTACGCAACACAGACACCGGCGGCGGCGTTCTCGTGCGCCAAAACATAATTCGCAATCGCAGCCGCAGCCACGCGCACATTCGCATACGTAAAATCGTCCGCGATAATCCCGCGCCAGCCGTCCGTGCCGAACTTCACCACTGTCGTCTCTGCCATATCAGCTCAACTTTTCCGAATCACTGCTAGATCAGGTCGTCTCGTCCTGCGCTCTTCAGTTCCGCAACGACCTTGCCCACATCCTGCGATCGGGCGCGAGTCGTAATCAGCAAAGCGTCCTTCGTCTGCACGACAACCAGGTCTTTCACGCCAACCAGAGCGATCACTTTACCCGGCGCATGAACATAGTTCCCAGTTGAATCGATCGAGATGCAGAGCGGATCTTCTCCGTCAAACACATTCGCAACCGAAACCTTCTCCGGAGGACAGTCCGCCACATGCTCATGCAGCGCCGACCAGCAGCCCAGGTCGTTCCAGCCGAAATCGCCAGGCAGGCAATAGATCTCCGAGCCCTCACCCTTCGTCGAACGGGGCTCGAGCACCGCATAGTCAACGCTGATGTTCTCGCACTGCGGATACAGTTCCGCAAAGACACGGTCAAACTCCGCCTTCGACGTCCGATAAGCCTTCGCGATTTCTTCCAGCAGCGGTGCCATCGCAGGGCGGTATTTACGAATCGCGTTCGCAAAGGTGCGCGCGCTCCACAGGAACATCCCGCCATTCCAGGCGTAGTTACCCGACGCCACAAACTGCTCAGCAACCGCAGCATTGGGCTTCTCGGTAAACCGCTTCACTCGTCGCACGGCAATCTCGCCCGTCGCGGACTGCAGGCTCTCTTCCTTCGCGCCAAGCTCGATGTATCCGTATCCCGTCTCCGCGCGCGTTGGAGGAACGCCAAACACAACCATCTTGTCGCCGCTCGCAGCCAGCCCAATGCCGGCACCAACAACCTCGGCAAAACGCGCCGCGTTCTTCACTACATGATCGGAGGGAAAGATGCCAATCACGGTCTCCGGCTCGGACGTCTCCAGCAGAAACGCAGCCAGTGCACAAGCTGGAGCAGTATTCCTCGCCGCAGGCTCGCTCAGAATGTGTCGCACGCGGAATCTCCGGAACCTGCCCTGCAATTAGATCCGCCAGCAAGTCGTTCGTGATCACCCACATCCCGCCGTGGCTACCCAGCGTGGTCAGACGATCCACCGTCTGCTGAATCATGGTGCGCTCGCCGTCGAGAGCCAGCACCTGCTTCGCCCGAGCCTTCCGGCTTCGAGGCCAGAACCGCGTTCCACTTCCACCAGCAAGAATCACCGGGGCAAACTTCGGCCCCTGTTGACTGCCTTCAATCGGCATAAATCTCCATCTCAAGGAAATGACCGCACCGAGATGCGGTCATCCATAAGATCCATCACTAACCCAGCGTCGCGAAGTACTCCCGCATCCGCTTCACGCCCTCGTCCACGACATCATGAGCCACCGCATACGAAAGCCGGATATGTTCCTCCGTTCCAAACGCCTCGCCCGGAACCACAACCACGTGAGCCTCACTCAGCAACTTCGCCGCGAGATCCGACGCCGATTTCACGCCGCCCTTGCCGATAAACCGGCTCACATTTGGATACACATAGAAGGCTCCCTGCGGCACCGTGCACGTCAACCCCGGAATGGTCTTGAACCCCGCCAGCACCTGATCACGCAGCTTCACATAATCGGCCCGCATCTCCGCAACGCACTCCTGCGATTCCGTAAGTGCAGCGATCGAAGCGCGCTGCACCATGCTCGCCGTATTCGATGTACTCTGCGACTGCAGTTTGCTCATCGCCGCAATCACCGCCTTCGGACCGAGCGCAAAGCCCGCTCGCCAACCCGTCATCGCATAAGTCTTCGACAGCGACCCCAGCACGACAACGTGATCCTTGCAGTCCGTAAACGATCCTCCGCTCACGATCTCGCCGGTAAAGTTCAGATAGACATAGCACTCATCCAGCAGCACAAAGATGCCGTTGCGATGAGCCAGCCGAACAATCGCCTCCAGGTCCTCCGGCGCAACCACAGCGCCCGACGGATTCGACGGCGAATTCAGGATGATCGCCTTCGTCTTCGGCGTGATCGCCGCTTCAATCATCTTCGCCGTGATGCGGAAGTTCTCTTCCTCTTTGCTCTCCACCAGCACAACCTTGCCGCCCGCATACTGGATAATGTCTTTGAACGACACCCAGTACGGCACTGGCAATATCACCTCATCGCCATGATCGACCAGCACCTGGATCGCGTTGAACAACGCCAGCTTGCCGCCCGTCGTAAACACGCATTCCTCCGGCGTGTAATTCGATCCGAAGTCACAGGCATGGCGATCCACCACCGCTTTGCGCACCTCTGGGACTCCTGCCACATTCGTGTAGCGCGTAAAGTTCTTCTCAATCGCCTCGATCGCCGCATCCTTGATGTGCCGCGGAGTCGGAAAGTGCGGTTCGCCCGCGCCGAAGTCTGCCAGGTTCACGCCCTCGGACTTCAACTTCAGCGCCGCAGCGGTAATCGCCATCGTCGCCGAAACTTCGATGCGGCCGATGCGGTCCGCAAAAATCTTCGTAGCAAGTCGCTGTGCTCATATCTCTAGTTTGTCAGATTTAGCCGAGGAGATAAAGCATCAGTCGATCTTCACCGAGGCATACGCGGCCTCCGATTTGGACACGGTGAAATACCCGTGGCCGGTATTCTGGCAAAGAACCTCCAATAGCCGCCATTCTGTCGCAGCCGCTCCATCGCGGTCTCCGCCTGCTGCGGAGTCATCGTCTGCTTCAGCATCAAAGGCTCCTTCGCGGTCAAAGGACGATCGACCCAGGCAGCCGTCCCGGGCGTAACGTTGTGCACATAGGTGCCCGGCTGGCCCGCTGCTCTCAGCGTTCTCCGAAACTGCACCACAAGAACTCCATCGTTGTAGTCCATCTGCAGACTCGTCGAACCATTCACAATCAGCTGATAAAACTGCCCTTGTGCCAGCAGAGGCGTTCCCACAGCGAGAACGATCCCCAACGCAATCAAAGCATTCCGAAGTCTTTTCATAAACCCCTCCATACCGTCGTCGTACGAAGGCCCATATTTTCATCGAAATGGCCCAGACTCCCGGCCCGAACTACTCGCTCATTCCCACAACACCCACACAGCCAGCCCTAGACCCGACTCGGCACCTTAGCCTTCAATCGCTCCACCACCAGCGGAGGCACCAGCGCCGAAACATCCCCACCCAACTGAAAAACCCCTTTGATCAGCCGCGAACTCACGTACGTGTACTTCTCCGCCGGCATCATGAACAGCGTCTCCAGCTCCGGATCAAGCTTCCGGTTCATCATCGCCATCTGAAACTCGTACTCGTAGTCGCTTATCGCTCGAATCCCGCGCAACACCGCCTTGGCCCCCTTTCCCGGGCAAAATCCACCAGCAGGCCATTGAACGTCGTTACCGAGACGTTGCCAAACCCACGGATCGCCTCACGAAGCATCTCCTCACGCTCCGGCACCGTAAACAGCGGCGTTCCCTTCTCAGAATTGCGCAGAATCGCGACCACCAGTTCGTCCACGATCTTCGCCCCACGCGCAATCAGGTCAAGATGGCCATTGGTCAGTGGATCGAAGGTCCCGGGATAGATCGCTTTAACGGTATGCATGCACAAAAAGCATATCTCTTTTGGCCACAAACGGAATAAAATCCATGAATTCCTGTAGTCTTCAGCGCCCGTCCCCCGCGTCTCTCTCCAGTAGCCGAAAACAATCGCGGCTGCAGTTCGACCACCTTAACCCATGTCCTCGCCCGCCATCACCTCCGATCCCCTGTCCATGACCCAGAAAGCGCCTGCAACGCCGCTCGACGACATGGCTTCGATCGTCGCCATCTACGAGCAGAGGATCTTTCGCTTTCACCTCGTCTCGATCCGCGATCGCGATCTCGCCCAGTCCCTGACCCAGGACACCTTTGTTCGCGCATGGTCCGCCCGCCATACCTTTCGTGGAGATTGTTCCATCTCCACCTGGCTGATGCGGATCGCTCTCAATCTCATCCGCGATCACACCCGCACCGACCGGTTTCGCTTCTGGAAACGAGTCTCTGAGACCGCCGTCGACGTCTCCGACATCTCCGCCCACGTCCCGCATCGCGACAGCTCACTTGAGTCACGCCTCATCGCCAGCGAGCAGATCACCCTGGTCTGGGAGAGCGTCGCCCAGCTCTCCGAGCGCCAGCGCAGCGTCTTTCTCCTGCGCTTCCTCGAAGAGCTGGAACTCTCGGAGATCGCCACCATCACAGGCCTGCCCATCAGCACCGTCAAGACCCATCTCTACCGCGCCCTCGCCACCATCCGAGCCCGCCATAACGCTACGCATAAGGACTCCCTATGACCGTCCACCTCACTCACGAGCAACTCTGCGACCTGCTTCTCGCTGATCCCACCCTCACTTCGGAGAACGAATCGCAACTCGCTCTCCAAAGCGACTCTGACATCGTGCAGGACCACCTTCGCGCCTGCGCCGTTGCTCCGCCGAACTCGCCAATCTGCGCGACTCCCTCGCCCACTTTCGCGACGCCTCCGCCTCCTACGCCCGGCAGCAGTTCGCCCAGACCTACGCCCAGCGGTCATCCATCGCGCCTCCGCACAGCTTTCTCTCGCAGCCCCTTTACTGGGCCGCGGCCGCTGTGGTGTTTGTCGCGGCCCTCTTTCCGCTCAGCATGCGTCGCCAGGCTGCAATCTCTCCGGCATTCTACCAGCAGCTCCGTCTCCACCCCGGCGGCCGAGTCCGACGAGGCGCTCCTCACCGACATCGACCAGATGGTCTCCGCCGATGTGCCCGCACCCATGGAGCCATTTGCCAACCCAACTCGCTACGGCAACCACAACGGACATCTACTGCATTCAACGGAACAACTAACATGCGACCTGTACCCCTCTTTCGCTTGTCTTGCTTGCGGCTCTCTCAGGACCATGGCTATCGCCCAACAACCCGACGCCAGCGCCCCGCCACCCGGTCCGGCATCACTTTCCCGGTAAGATGGACGATCGGGCCGTGGGCATGCACTCCGGCTTCCGCATCGGCCCTCCAGGCATCTGGTGGCATAACCCTGACCTGGTTCAGAAACTCACCCTTACAGCCGATCAGCAGAAGCGCATGGACGACATCCTTCAACAGAACCATCTCCAGCTGATCGACCTGCGGGCCAATCTCGAGAAGCAGGAACAGCTGATGGGGCCGATGCTCGCCGCCGATCAACCCGACACGAACAAGATCCTCGCCCAGATCGACCAAACCGCCCAGGCTCGTGCCGAACTCGAAAAAGCAAACGCCAAGATGCTTCTCGGCATCCGCAATGTCCTTACGCCCGACCAGTGGTCCAAGCTCCAGGCTGCCGAACAGGAGAACCGTCGCAACCGCATGAAGTTTGGCGGACCGGCGGCCAGGGCAATCCTCACGGCGGACCGCCATCGGGCAACCCACCGCCTGGAGGCGAAGGGCAATAATCGCTGCGCAAGAGCAACCGCCAATCCTCAAAAATCGCAGGCTCTGTGCGTTTCAAACCCAGATCTTCATATTCATCTCCGATGGCTCCTCAGTAAGATGAGTGCGCAAACAAGCGCACAAACAGGAGCCGCCGCCGCATGGAAAATCAGAGCACCCCTCCGCTCGCAATCAAGCCGCAAACCCAGGTCCCCTCGGTCTGGCCGGCTTTGGCCTTACCACCGTCGTTCTCAGTTGCGTCAACGCAGGGATTCTCGCGCCAGACGCTGTGGCCGCCGTCGTTCCTCTAGCCTTCGCATTCGGCGGAGTCGCGCAGCTCATCGCAGGCATCCTGGAGTTCAAAACCGGCAACACCTTCGGCATGGTCGCATTCACCTCCTATGGCCTCTTCTGGTGGTGGTTCGCCTTCCTCCGCTGGACCATCGGCGCAGGCTGGCTCAAAGCGCCGCCCTCGACAGCCGTCGCGGTCACTCTGCTCATGTGGGGAATCTTCACCTTCCTGCTCTGGATCGTCACTTTCCGCCTCAGCAAAGCCGTCTGGAGCATCTTCCTTCTGCTCTGGATCACCTTCTTCTTCCTCGCAGGGGCGATTTCGGCTACCTCATCGGCAGTCTGACCTGTCGGCAAGATTCGGCGGATACTTCGGCCTCCTCACTGGAATCGATGCCCTTCTCGTCGCCTTCATCGAGATTCTTAACGCCACAGCCAACCGGGTCGTCATCTCACTCGGCAACCCATTGTTCGAACGATAGAAGATTGATTCGAATTGAGACGCCGGCAGCATAATCTGCCGGCGCCTCGATACTTCACCCTGCCGAGCTACTTCTTGCCGCGGACCACTTCCTTCGCCTGAGCAGGACCCATCCGAGGGAACCGCAGGAACATCGCCGGAAGCAACCAGCAATTCCCAGCTTCTTCCGCAACTCCGCATCCACGCGCGCAAACACGTCCTTGTTCTCCTTCAGGAAGTCGCGAACATTCTCGCGGCCCTGCCCGATGCGCTCGCCCTGGTAGCTGTACCACGCGCCGCTCTTGTCGACGATGTTGTGCAGCACCGCCAGGTCCAGCACATCGCCCTCGCGCGAAATACCCTCGCCATACAAGAATGTCGAACTCGGCATCGCGGAACGGCGCCGCCACCTTGTTCTTCACCATCTTGACCTTCGTCCGCGAGCCCACCACCGTGTCGCCATCCTTCACCGCGCCGATACGCCGAATATCGATCCGCACAGACGAGTAAAACTTCAGCGCCTTGCCGCCCGTCGTCGTCTCCGGATTCCCGAACATCACGCCGATCTTCTCGCGAATCTGATTAATAAAAATCAAGCACGTCCGCGACTTCGACACCGTTCCCGTCAACTTCCGTAGCGCCTGGGACATCAGACCGCGCCTGCAGCCCCATATGCGAATCGCCCATCTCGCCATCAAGTTCAGCCTTCGGCACCAGCGCCGCCACCGAGTCCACCACCAGCACGTCGATCGCGTTCGACCGCACCAGCGCCTCGACAATCTCCAGCGCCTGCTCGCCATAATCCGGCTGGCTCACCAGCAGATTATCGATATCCACCCCCAGCTTCGCTGCGTAAGCCGGATCGAGCGCATGCTCCGCGTCCACAAACGCTGCCAGACCGCCCGCCTTCTGCGCCTCGGCAATAATCTGCAGCGTAATCGTCGTCTTGCCCGAAGACTCCGGCCCGAAGATCTCAATCACTCGCCCTCGTGGAACCCCACCCACCCCCAGCGCCGCGTCAAACGAGATCGAACCTGTCGAAATGACCGAAATCGGCACGACATCCTTCGACCCGAGCCGCATGATCGAACCCTTGCCAAACTGCTTCTCCAGCCCGGAAAGAGCCAGTTCTATTGCTTTACTACGGTCATCTGCCACGTTATTTCTCTCCTCGCGGGGTAAAAAGGTGGGTTAAACTTCAATGCGGATTCTAGCACTAAAAACGAAAAAGCAAATAAAAAGCGAATACGATTACTACGTCTCAACAAGTCTACCGGCTCGTTCACGTCCTCAATTCTGAAATATTCCAGCCAGCGAAGGATGTCTCTTCGCCACCTCCCGATACATCTCCCAGGCCACCCGCCGATAGCTGAAGTGCCCCGCCACCCCCGAGCGCAACTCCGAGATATAAAGTGCCTCCGCAAAATCCATCTTGAACATCGCGCGGCATCGCGTCGCCAGCGGCAGACAATATTGCGCAGACTCCGCCGCCTCCGCCACCCCGCAATCGCGAAGCCGACGATAAGCCGCATAAGCCCCTCCATCGCACCCGCAAAAGCCTCCTCCAGACCAGCCTCAGCCAGCGTAGGCTGCCCCGGGCAAACCGGCTCCTCATACCCATGAACATCCGTGTACCGCTGCAGCAGCTGCACACACCGCCGGTGGCGATGCATATCCCGGAATCCGCCAATGTCCATCAGAATGTCAAAACGAAGGCTATGCCCCGCACTGAACGCCCGCAGCAGCTCATCATGCCGCCCGCGATGCTTCGCACCCAGCCCAATCAAGCTCCCCACGCCGAGGCTCACTCAAATCCGCAACATGCCCCCGCAACTGCCGGTACGGATAGTGGCAGTGGGGATAAAGCAGCGAAGTCGCCAGCTCGACCTCCAGCGACTCCACATCATCCAGCAGATCCACCACCGGCGAAGCCTCTATCGCCTGCCCGGCCATCAACTCCGCCGCAGCCGCCGTCAGCTCATCGCGAGTAAGCCGCAGATAATCGTTTGGCGTCGCATACTTCACCAGCGTAGGAGCCGTCTTCACCGGCCGCAGAAATGCCTCCGCCGCTCGCTCCCCGCACAATCGGTCCACCGAGCCAATCTCATCGCACAGAACCTGCGCCGCACTCTGCTGAACATTCCAGGCCGGCTCCGTCGCCGCAATCCGCAGCTTCTCGCCAAGCTGCCGTACCTCGGCAAACCAGCTCGTCAGCAGCCGCGACACCTGCGTCTCCAGCGTCCGCGCATTCACAATCTGCCCCAGCGAAGTGTTCGTCGCCAGCGGCAACAGATAACGCGCCACATCAAACGCCCGAGCCTTCAGCGTCCGCTCGTAAGCATCCGCCTTCATCGACTCCGGCTGCGGAACCGCTGCCTTCAGCGCCTCCAGCATCCGCGCGCCGACATCGTCGTAAGCGGCAAACAGCGCTCCAACCGCAGACGTAAACACCGGTGTCTCCGCGCCAAAATCCGGCGTATACCAGCCCGACCGCCGAAAGTTCTGATATCGCGTCGACCGCTCCTGCCCGTCCCATCTCTGCTCATCCACCAGCTCAATCGCTGCCAGCAGGCTCAGTCGCTCAATCGCGAACGGAATGTGCGCCAGGTCTGCAATCGACCGGTGCCCATACTGAAAGTAAAACGTATTCAGAAACTGCTCAGCCCGCTGCGAGCTGATCTCAGCCAGCGACTCCCTCATGCTCAACGACGACCGCGAATACTTGGCCATCGCATAAGCCAGCACCTCGGGGTCCGCTCCATGAATCGCATAAACGTCTGTCTCTCGTGCACCAGTTTTTTGATCTTCAGACATATCGACCCTCAGCATACTTGATTCACGCAGTATTCTCCTCCACAGGCAGCTATCTCCTTTTTCAAGTGTCCCAAATGGCCGATATCCTTCGCACAACCGCCCACCGCCCCTATCCACTTCCCACCGAACCTTGGCGCATGGCCCAGCGCTGGAACGATCTCCTCTTCGCCCATTGGCCTATCCCGCCCTCTGCCATCGCTCCACTTCTACCCTCAGGCCTCGATCTGGACACGTTCGACGGCAATGCCTGGGTTGGAGTCGTGCCCTTCTGGATGGATCGCGTCCGTACCCGAGTCGCCGGCCAGCAAACCATCACGATCCCCAGCACAGGCAGCTTCTCTGAACTCAACCTTCGCACCTACGTCCGTTCTCGACGCAGTGGCCTGCACGGCGTCTACTTCTTTGCGCTCGAAGCCGCCAGCGCGCTTGCCGTCATCGGAGCAAGAACCCTCTTCCATCTTCCCTACTTCTACGCCAGCATGCATCGCCAATCTGTTCCGGGCGGCGTCACCCACTACACAAGCCGACGTCTCCTCACACGCGCAAGCGTCCGTTTCGAAGCAAGGTATCGTAGCCTCGGCAGCACGCCCAGTCCCGGAGCACCCGGCACGCTCGGGCACTTCCTCACCGAGCGCTACTGCCTCTTCACCTCGTTCCAGAACAAGATTCTCGTCGGCGACATCCACCATCTTCCGTGGCCGCTCGAAGCCGCCGAAGTAGAAATCGTTCACAATGACTTGCCGCTCGCGCACAACATCGTTCTCCCCTCTCAACCTCCGTTGCTGCACTACGCGCGTGAGTTGGAAGTCTTCATCTGGCCCCTCAGGCCGGACCGTTAGCTCCCCTCGCATCATTCCATTCGTATAATGAACAGGTTTGATCGTCAGGAGATCCATGAGCACTCTCGCTGGTCGTATCGCATTGGTTACAGGAGCCTCACAAGGCATCGGACGCGCCTGCGCCCTCGAACTCGCCCGCCGCGGAGCAACCGTCGCCCTCGCCGCGCGCAATCTCGACAAGCTCAACGAAGTCGCCGGCGCAATCACCCAAGCCGGAGGCACCGCCCACACCTTCGCCCTCGACGTTGCCAGTGAAGAGTCCATCCGCGACGGCGCTAAATCCGCCATCGCTCACTTCGGAGCCGTCCACATCCTCGTCAATAACGCCGGAATCACTCGCGACATCCTCGCCATGCGCATGAAGCGTAAAGACTGGGACGACGTCCTCACCACCAATCTCACCGGCGCCTTCCTAATGACCCAGGTCCTAATGCCTCAGATGGTCAAAAACCGCTGGGGTCGCATCATCAACATCACCTCCGTCGTCGGCGAAACAGGACAGGCGGGCCAGGCCAACTACGCCGCCTCCAAAGCAGGCCTCATCGGCCTCACCAAATCGCTCGCCCGCGAACTCGCCAGCCGTTCCATTACTGTGAACGCAGTTGCACCTGGTTACATCGAAACCGCGATGACCTCCGTCCTAACCGACGAACAAAAGACCGCCATGACCCAGCACATTCCCCTAGGCAGAGTCGGTTCCGACGCCGACATCGCCCACGCGGTCGCCTTTCTCGCCTCCGAAGAGGCCGGCTACATCACCGGCCACACCCTCGACGTCAACGGCGGCATGTTCATGGCTTAGAGACCTCGCTTACCCGATTCACCACTCCCGGCATCCCCCATTAGTAACTGGTTTAGTAATGCCGCACCCGGTTCCCAACCGACCCCGGGTTCAAGTAAACCTTCAGGTTTTTGGACACAACCCCTTCAGGATGAACCTCGGCTGGTACCAAACCCTCCCTCTACCCCAAGATAGCCATTGACCAACCCGTGCCGGATGTTTACTTTGTGGCTAATGGCTGACATGCAAACTATCCCCGCAGACCTCACCGCCTCCGTCGACGACGTCTCCATCTCCATGAACATCGGCACCACCATTCGCGGCTATCGGCTGCAAAAGGGTATGTCGCAGGGGGATATCGAAAAGCGAACAGGCCTGCTGCGCTGTTATCTCTCGCGCGTGGAGAACGGCCACACCGTACCCTCGCTCGAAACGTTGCAAAAGATTGCGCGAGCTCTCGACCTTCAGCTCTCCGAGTTCTTCGCCGAAGAGGTCATCGGCAAAGAGATGTCCGGCCTCAATCTCGGCGAGGAAGAGATTCGCTTCCTCACCCAGGTGCAGCGCTACTCCGCCCATCTCTCCGAGAGCGACCGCCGTCTGCTCCTGGCCATGGTCCGCAAGTTCGCCCAGACCACCCTCACATAACCAAAGCCTCGGACATTTTCTCTTTTTTGCAAGACAACTGTGACGTGCGTCACAGACCCGAAGCGCACCTCGATTTCTAATATTCAATCAAGCTGCTCTTGCCGAATTCGAAAAGATCGGGCAGCAACAGCTACTTCCCAAAGGCTCCAAGCTCTTTCACGAAGACGCGCTAGGCGATGGCGTCTACGTTATCTGCACCGGCCAGGTCAAACTCTCCTGCACATCGCGACAGGGAAAAACGTTGATCCTCAAAATCGCAGTTCCCGGAGATGTTCTTAATTCGGCAGCGAGATCTCAACCGCAGTGGTCGACTATGCAACCCGCCATAACGCCAGCCTCATCGTTCTGGGCGTGCGCCAGGCATCGATGATCGCCGCTCACGCTCCTGCTCACATCGCCTATCGGATTATCTCTGAGGCCCCGTGTCCGGTTCTTACGGTTGCCTTTGCCTCGGCGGCCAAACCAGTCCTCGCCGTCGCTTCGGCTTGACTCACGCGCATTCGGCAACATTCGCTCGGGCTCGCGACACCGCGGCGCGTGGCTCGCCTATTTTCCCCCCGCGGCCTTCTGCGCCTCCACCAACCGCATTGCCGTAGCAAGGTCCTGCTGCGCATAAGGATTCTCCGGAGCCAGTTCCAGCGCCCGCTTGATATAAAAAATCGCCTTCGCAGGCTGCCCGCTCATCAGATACACGCTTCCTAGTCCATTCCAGGCATTCGTATCCTGTGGCCTCTGCTCCAGCACAGCCTCAAACATCAACCCCGCCTCCTCCAGGGCCTGATTGGCATCCGGCCTCTTCAAGTCCTGTTCGACGATCGCGTAGTTCTTCAGAAAAAAAGCCCGCGCATTCTGCAGATCGTAGTTATTCGGTGCAAGCGGCAACACCGAATCCACCAGGTCCAGTCCCTGATTCACAATCCCCAATGCCTTCTGCGAGTCTTCCGCCGTAGGCGGCTGATGCGCGGAGTATGCAGCGAAAAATTCATTTTGCAACTGTGTAATCTCATTCATCGCCTGATCCGGCGAAGCCGCTCCCGCAGGCAGATTCACAATGTTCGCCCCAGCCCGGAACTTCTTCTCCCGCTCAATACTCAGCTTGTAAGCCGTACCCTTGTCAAAGCAAGTCACCGTAACCGTGCGAACCAGGCTATCCCCGTTCAGCAACCCCGTCGCCTTGATCTCGTACGATCCATACCCAGCAAACTTCGCCGGCTCAAAACTCCAATGCCCATCAAAAGTCGACTTGATCTTCTGCCCCGTCTGCGGAATCGAGTCGCCGTCCGGCAGCTTGATCACCTGAACATTGAAGTCCGCATCCTTTGCCTTCGGCAGCGTCCCCGTCAGCATCCACGTACCGGCATCGCCGAGCGGAATCTGTTGGCTGTCGGTCGGCGTCAAGATGGAGAAGCGTGACAGCCCTCCCTCATCCGTCGCCCTCTCCTTCGACGACAGATAAAAGACCGCCAGCGCCGCAATCGTCAGGAAATTGAGCAGGATCAGCGCATGAACCCACATCCGTAACCACGGCGGACAAGCCGCAAGAAACGGCAGCAGCTGATCCAGAAAACCAAGAAACTTCCCAGGGGAGTCGGACATTAGCTCACCTCACACACGGCATCAGTCGATCCGTTGGATCACGGGGCCCGATTCCCTGCATAGGGAGTAGATCGCAATTGTATTCTTTACCGTACCCGCCGCAAGCAGAATCAGCCTGCGTTATCGCCCAGGAACGCCCGACGTCGCCATCTTAGCAATGAAATAAGCGATCAGAAGAAGCAGAAACACCGCACCAGCAAAAGTCGCCTTCTGTCGCCGGAGATATCGCGTCCTTCCGGAAGTCATCCGCGGCACCAGCGGCAGCCCAAGCGCCATCCCGCTAAGAAAGCCCCCAATATGCGCATGATTGTCGATCCGTACGATGCTGGTAAAGTTCGCGCCGACACCAATGATCAGGTTCAATACCGCAAATTGAATCACCGACCGCCGCAGGCGATTGAGCTCAAACGCCGGAATAGGCAGCTTCTTATTCGAAAGCAGCACAATCAGGATGCCCGCAATCCCAAAGACAGCACCCGAGGCTCCTGCGCCAACCGAAATCCCGTCCCCTGCCCGAACGTTAGAGAACAGGCTCAGCAGATTCCCCGCAATCCCGGTAATCAGGTAAACCGCAATCAGTCCAACCGGCCCAAGCAGCGGCTCTCCCAGCAACCCGAGGTTCCACAGGCACCACATATTCGTTGCAATGTGAAGAAGTCCAACGTGAACAAAGGTAGCCGTAACCAAACGCCACCACTGATGCCCCAGTACGATGTAAGCCGCATTCGTGGCGCCATAATGAAGGAGCTGGGGAGTAGTCGGATCCTTCGCTGAGACACCCTGAAGAATCATCCATCCAAAAACCGCGATGTTGATCGCCAGCAGCGTGTAGGTACCCGGAGTCGCCAGAATATTCCATCCGCGCTCCCGCGAATTCGGTCGCGAGACCTCACGCTCGAAGTCCGGCATCGGCGCGCGAGCGCCCGAGTGTGGCGGAAGCAATTCGCCATCAGGTTGTGGAGAGGAATTCATAGCGCTCTTCTACGCTATCGTGGCGCAGCACGGATGACAAATCAGAGGGAAAGTTGGTTCGCGGGCCTGAGGGCCCACTCGTATGTTCTAAGCCGCGTCTTTGCTGAAGCGCTCGCGAAGATCAGCAGGAATCCGTTCCTGAACAATGCCGCCCAGGAAGCCCGGCAGCGGCGTAGCCACTGCAACCAGCACCCACAGCAGAGTCGAAAAGAGCAGGCCCGTAATCGCAACCGCCTCAAGCGAGATCGCAATCCCATGTGTCTGGCTGAGACGAAGATGCATGGTGAAGATATGCGTGATCAGTTCCACCCTGTGAATCACTACCGCGGCAAGCAGAAACGCCACAATCGACAGCGTGCTCACGCAGATCAGAAGAACGTCGATGGTGCGGGCGATGCGCTGCCTGTGGCGACAGTGGCTGCAATCCGACAGGTGCTGATCGTAGTCGGTGCGCATGGCCGGCGAAAGCCCGGAGATGTCATACCGCCAACCCGAGAGAATGTCCCCAACTACCTGGTCGATGCAGGAGCTCGCGCCACTTCTCTGATTTCCAGCAAATGCTAACGCGGTTTCTTTCATGATCTTATAGACACCATCTTACTCTTTTTGATAGCCGGAATAAAGAAAAGGATTCACGGAATAGTAACCTCCCCGGATGCCGGAAACGATGCCCGAACCGATGTTCCAACGCCGTTTCAGCTGGGGAAGCATTTCCAGCCCGTTAGCCCGTTCCAACCGCTGGAGTTACAGCGCGATGGGCTCCAGCGGCATCGTTTGATCGGCCAGCACAATCCGGTTCCCTAACAGCGCGGGGTGATTTCCCAGGGCCTGCTCCGCCGAAAGTCGCGCCAGCTCAGGCACATTGTTCGACTCCGAGAGATGGCCAAGCACAATCCACGCTGCGCCGCCGTCATAGTCTTTCTCAAGAAACTCTGCCGTAGCGTGATTCGAAAGATGCCCCACACGCGAAAGCACACGCTGCTTCACGCTCCACGGATAGGGCCCGTCGCGAAGCATCTCCAGATCGTGATTCGACTCCAGCAGCAGAACATCGATGCGCCTCAACGCCGCCTTCACATTCGGAGGCATGTAGCCCAGGTCCGTCGCCAGCGCCATCCGAATCCCCTCCGACTCGAAGACAAACCCACACGGGTCAGCAGCGTCGTGAGGAACCGTAAACGGCGTGATCTCAATATCACCAATCGAAAACTGCGTCCCAGAATGGAAATACTCAACCGCCGGAAGATAAGCCGGATCGCGCTTTTGCGCCGCTGCAAGCTGTGATTCAGCCGCGCACAGATCCTCTTCCTCAGGGTCCACCGGAAGCTCCAGCGTCGCATTCGCATCATCCCCGCGATCCTCCGTCTCTGCCTCAGCCGAGATCGCAGCAATCACCCTGGACTCCTCCGCCAACTGCACTGCGAGTTCGCTGCTCGGCGCGTTTGCGGCCACAGCAGCGGCCCTCGCCTCTTTCTCCCGCTGCACATGATCCAGCCACTTCGCGTAAGTCATCGTCGTCCGCGGTGTCAGCATACGCACCCACGCCCGGTGAGTCGGCTCAGTAAGAAACACAGGAATCTGCAGCCGGCGCGCAAGCACCGAGAGCCCGGCAACATGGTCCTGGTGCTCATGCGTAATCAAAATCGCGTCCAGCCGCCCGGGATCCTCGCCCGCAATCGCCATCCGCTTCAGCAGCTCACGACACGACAGCCCGGCGTCCACCAGCACCCGTGTCCGCGAACTGGAGATGACTGTGCTGTTGCCTTTGGAACCCGAGGCGAGCACTGTCATCCGCATCATTTGCCAAGAATACGCCGATTCGCTGTGAGTATCTGGGCCCCGTAACCACTTTGGTTCGCACCCGCCGCAGATTATCGCCGGTACGGGCGAACCGCCGCAATCTCAGACAGCAACACCGACTGGCCCGCATTCCCCTCCGCCACAAACTCGCCCTCCGGCCCCGTCGCACCCTTCAGATAAAACACATCCGGAGTCTCGCCCTCATCGAACACAAACAGAATCCGCCCCGGATGCCGCTCTCCGGCAGTCGTCTCGATCTCCACAACCTCGTCAAGACTAGCCTTCAGGAACGCAAGCTCTTCGTCGGTCATTGCTGCTCCCTCTCGTCAAACGGCCGACCGAAGCGGCGCCAGAAAGTTCACCGTCGACCGCATCACCACCTCGTTCCGCTGATTGAACGCAAGCGTGCGCGTACGCACCACACCATACTCTCGCCGCGAGGTCGACTGCCGCACTCCCACAACCTCAATCTCCGTCCGGATCGAGTCGCCCGGGCGCACCGGCAGCGTCCAGCGCATCTCCTCCACACCCGCGCCGATCATTCCGCCCGCAACCGTCACCGACTGCACGCGCAACCGCATAACAATCGCAGCCGTCAGCCAGCCCGACGCCGCCAGCCCCTTGAAAAACGAGTTCTCACCCGCCGCCTCATCCAGGTGAAACGGCTGCGGATCGTACTTCTGCCCAAACTCCTTGATCTCTTCCGCCGTCACCTTAGCCTGGCCCAGCGAGTGGAATCGCTGGCCCACATAAAAATCTTCGAAATAAAGCTCCTGTGCCATCGTTGCTCCTGTCTCATTCGATGCAGCCGATCTCACTGCGAATCAATCTCACTTCGCCGGATACGTATAAAACCCACGCCCCGACTTCCTCCCCAGCCATCCCGCATCGACCATCCGCACCAGCAGCGGACATGGGTTGTACTTCGGATTACCGAGCCCTTCCGCCAGAACACGCATAATATCCGCGCACACATCCAGCCCGATAAAATCCGCCAGCGTCAACGGCCCCATCGGATGCGCCATCCCCAGCACAAACACCTGATCGACCGCCTCCGCCGTCGCCACGCCCTCCATCACAGAGTAAATCGCCTCATTGATCAGCGGCATCAGCACCCGGTTCGAAACAAAACCCGCCGCATCATTCACCTCGACCGGCGTCTTGCCCAGTTCCAGCGAAAGCGCCCGCACCGCATCAAACGTAGTCTGCGAGGTCTGCAATCCGCGAATCACCTCAACCAGCTTCATCACCGGAACCGGATTAAAAAGTGCATCCCGATCACCTGCTCCGGGCGCTTCGTCACCGCCGCGATCTTAGTTATCGAGATCGAACTGGTATTCGTCGCAAGAATCGCCTCCGCCCCCAGAATCCGATCCAGGTCGCGGAACACCGCCGACTTAATCTCGAACCGCTCCGTCGCCGCCTCAATCGCAACCGACGCCGGAGCGAGATCCTCCATCTTCGTCGTCAGCGTAATGCTCGAGCGAGCCGCATCCGCCTCTTCCTGCGTCAGCTTCCCCTTGGCAACCTCACGCGTAAAGTTCGTGCGAATCGTCTCCAACCCGCGATACAGCGCCTTCTGATCGATGTCATACAGCACCACAGCAAGACCCGCCCGCGCACACACATGCGCAATGCCGTTCCCCATCGTCCCGGAACCCAGAACTGCAATCATCTTCGAATCACTCATAATCAGGTATCAAACGACCTTCGAGTGTAGCAGTTGCACCCACCCCGAGCCAGCGCTCGCTGGCTAAATCACCACTGGCTCTTTTTGCCGCACCACCTACTACTTCACCCGTACAAGCTCCGGCAATACCGCGACCAGCAAAACCGTAATGTTATCGTGGCCGCCGTTGCGATTCGCCGCCGTGATCAGCGCCTCGCACGCCACCGTCAGAGAAGCCTTCGTCGGCGGCTTCGGAATCTCACTCAGAATCTGCGAGATCTCCTCATCCTCCACTTCATGACTCAGCCCATCCGACGCCAGCAAATAAATATCGTTCTGCTGCGGCCGATGACTCTGGAGCTCCGCCTCAACCGTCGGCTGCGACCCGATCGCCCTCGTGATCAGGTTCCGCATCGGCGACGACGCAGCCTGCTCCGCCGTGATGTGGCCCGCCCTAACCTGCTCCTCCACCAGCGAGTGGTCATGCGTCAACTGTTCCAGCTTCCCCTTACGCCGCCGGTAGGCCCGGCTGTCCCCCACATGCCCAAGCCATAACGTCGGCGGATCCGTCACCCGCGAGTTCGTATGGTCGCTCGCGGTCCTGCGCTTTCCGCTTCCATTCACAATCGGATCGTGCAACAGCCCAACCAGCGTCGTCCCCATGCCCGCCAGCTTCGGCGATTGCCTCGACTGCTGATACACCGCCTGGTTTGCCGCCTGAATCGCTGCATTCAGCCGCGCAGCATTCACCCGAGCCTGTGGCTTTCCTCCCGGCTCTTTGCCTCGTCCTCCAGCAGCAGGAGCGAGATTCGCCAGAAACGTATCCGCCGCTAGATTGCTCGCAATCTCCCCCGCCGCCGCTCCGCCCATCCCATCGCACACCACAAAAGCCCCGATCTCCGGAGCAGCCGCGCAAGTATCCTCATTTCCCTGGCGGACACGGCCCCGGTGGGTAAGCATCGCGTAGATAAGGTGGTTCGCAGACATTCCCAGGGCGTTGAACGGTCCGAACAAAACAATACACGGTCAAAGCATCCGGCACCAAGGGTACGTTAGTGTTAGACGGGAGACCTTTTGCGTGAACCGGATCGTCCACGGCGACAACCTTGCCGTACTGCAACAACTCGAAACCGCATCAATCGAACTCATCTACGTCGATCCGCCCTTCAATACCGGCAAACGCCAGAGCCGAACCCAGATCAAGACCATTC
Source organism: uncultured Acidobacteriaceae bacterium (assembly GCA_963798925.1). GTDB lineage: Bacteria > Acidobacteriota > Terriglobia > Terriglobales > Acidobacteriaceae > Edaphobacter. Next base: position 2,469,374 of record CAWCVD010000008.1, on the reverse strand, counting down.
GCGACGAAGCGGGCGACCGCGTCGGCTTCGGCGGCCGCCGCTACCGCACCGAAGTCCTCTCCAACTCCTCCAGCCACGGCTACGGCGATCGCTTCGACGACTTCCTCGCCTTCCTCCGCCCTCGCATGGCCGAGGCGCACCGCATCCTCTCCCCCACCGGCTCCCTCTTCTTCCACATCGACTATCGCGAGGTCCACTACTGCAAGATCATGCTCGACGAGATCTTCGGCCGCGATGGGTTCCAGAATGAGATCATCTGGGCCTACGACTACGGCGCGCGCTCTACCAGAAAATGGCCCGCCAAGCACGACAACATCCTCTGGTACACCAAAGATCCCACTCACTACACCTTCAACCTCGAAGCCACCGACCGCATCCCTTACATGGCTCCGGGCCTCGTAGGCGCAGAAAAAGCCGCACGCGGCAAAACCCCCACCGATGTCTGGTGGCACACCATCGTCTCGCCCACAGGAAAGGAGAAGACCGGCTACGCCACCCAGAAACCGCTCGGTATTCTGGAACGAATCGTTCGCGTCCACTCCAATCCACGCGACACCGTGCTCGATTTCTTCGCCGGAAGCGGAACCACCGGAGAGGCAGCCGCAAAAAACGGACGCAGCTTCATCCTGGTCGATGAGAGCCCCGCCGCAGTTTCAGTAATGGAAAAGCGCCTCAAGCCCTTCCGCCCCCGCCGAGAGATTGCTCCCTCGCCGAAGGCCTGAAGAGGCTGTTGAAAAAGTCCGTTTTGCTTAAGGGCACGGCTTCAGCCGTACCATAAACGTTTGATTCGCAGTGCGGCTTTAGCCGCTGAGGTACGCTTTCTTGTCTTCGCCGAGACTCTCTCAGCACCTTCTAAAGCCTAGCTATTCGCCTGCTTCATCGCAAAGTCGCCAATAACCGGTATCTTGAACCACTCGCCTTTGCTGGCTTTGAGGATCGCGAGCAGCCACAGGATAAAAAAGCCCAGACCGATGCAAAGGTGAACGATCGAGAACAGGAACCAGATCATCGGAATGAAGTGCAGAACCATCTGCAATACCATCACCGCAATCCAGACCGCAATCCATGCCACGCATAACCCGATCGACTGGAACGAATGGAATCGGATGAACGGCTTCTTGTTATACGGCTCCATGACCAGGAACAGAATCGCCGGAATGATCGTGAGGTACGAGATCGCTGCCGCCGCAGTATCCGACAGACCAGAACCCGCCGTCGCAGCAGGGACAGGAGCAGTCTGCACCGCAGTGTAAGCAGGCGTGGGCGGGACAGCTCCCGCCGCAGGCGCAGTTCCGGCCGCCAGGGGCGCACCGCAATGATTACAAAAGGCAGTCCCGGGCGCGACTTCGTTGTGACAAACAGGACACTGCATGGCATATCTCCTGGGTCAGATTTTTTTGTACGAAAACGGGGTCCCATTGCGAGTGCCGCTCCTCGGATACAACCTCGCCTAAATTCGTTCCAAGCATACCTGAGCGCGGCCACAGGTCAACCCACTTTTTTCACCGCATCCCGTTTCCCCAGCCCAATCAACGCCGCAAGCCTCGCGACGCAAAACGAAAAACCGCCCAGGCGCCAGCCAATCGCCCTCGAGAAACCTCAGGTATTCTGCGGCGCAATCGTCTTGAACCCGTAAGTCTCATACCGCGTCGTCAACTTCCCATTCGCCACCGTCACCACCGTGAACCCCTCCGGAGTTCCCAGCCGCGTCCCGTGCCACCAGTTCCCGCACACCGCACCGCTCGTAATGTACGGCACACCCTTCCAGATCACCGTCTCGTTCACATGCGTATGCCCTTGCAGCACGCCAATCACATTGTGCCCGGCAAACAGGTCCAGCACCTGGTTCGCATTCGCCACGCTCAGCCCATGGTGCGGCGGCGGAATCGGCATCTCCGGCACATACGCATCAAACGCCGTTACCAGTGGAATATGCACCGAAACAACAATCGGAGTCCCTGCGGGCAGCGCAGCCAGATCACCCGCCAGCCATTTCAGTTGCGTCGCATCCACCCGCCCCTCATACGACCGGTCATTCGTAATCCCAATCGAGTCCAGCACCACAAAATGGTGTCCCTTATGGTCGAACGAGTAGTACGTCTTCCCAAACCGCTGCTCAAACAGCTTCTTCCCGTACAGCGGATCGTCCTCGCCCACCCCGCTCGCCGGATACACCCCGCACACATCATGGTTGCCAATCGTGTGATGAAGCTTCAACCCCAGATCCTGCTCCGCCTTGTCGTACATATCAAACAGTGCGACCGCTCGCTTCGTCGGCACAGCCAGTGAATCGAACACATGATCTCCGCCATTGATCGCAAAGTCAGCCTTGATCGCCCTTCCCTTCTTGAACGCCATCTCCGTCCCCACAACGCCGTTCAACTCAGGCTGAAGATGCGCATCCGTATAAAAGAGAAACGTAAACGTCTCCGCCGCCGGAGCAAGCGCAGCAGCGACTGAAGACGGAACAACCGCGGCAGCACCAGCCGCTCCAAGCAAACTCAAAAACTCTCTGCGGTTAGTCCTCATCGCTCCATCATAAATCCGTTTTCAGTCCTGATCGCGAGAGCAATGCGTCATGTGAGAGAGCTAATTCCGCCGCCGCCCGCCGAACAGCTGCAGCACAGCTAGGAAGATATTAATCGCATCCAGATAGATCGACAGCGCCAGAGTAACCGCCGACTGCCCATCCCCACCCGCCCGAATCCGCGCAAAATCCGCCACCGTCAGCAGCGTAAAGATCCCGAGTGTCAGCCACGAATACGTATCGGGCGAAATAAGGCTGCGGAAGAACATACTCACAATCCCTAACAGAATCAACAACAGCAGAGCGGCAAACCCGATCCCCGCAATCTTCCGGTAATTAATCTGGAATAGATAAGCCACACACCCCATAGCTGCCATCCCCAGCCCTGTTGTCGCCGCTGCCTGGAACACAACCGCCGGCCCAATCGTCCGCGCATAGCGATGAATCAGCGGCCCAATCTCCCACCCCATAAAGTAAGTCAGCGTAAGAAACATCCCGAGCGCCAACGCAGGACTCTTTTTCCGCGTAAACGTAATCGCAAACACCAGCACCAGCACCGCGATCATCCCCGGCAGCGTAGCCCAGTCAGGAGCCGTCGCCACCCCACCCGCAGTAATCAGAAATCCAAGCGAAGTGATCCCCAGCACCTTCGCCAGCAGCGAAGCCGTCCCCTCGCGTGGCGCGTCAATCACCATCGGATAACCGTTCATATTCAGGCGATTCTCATTCATAACAAACTCCTTCAACCACACTCAAGCCGCATCTCTATGATACGCCCGCCATCGCCGTGCCGCGCCGCCACTATTCGCGCCTGCTCGGACGCATCCAGTTGCCTCTGCCCCTTACCTTTGCCTCTACTCGTCCCTGTCGTCATCCTGAGCGGAGCGAAGGATCCCTGTATTTTGTTTGGGACTGAACCAGACAATGATCAAGACCCTCGCAACAGGGCTTCGATGAGAAGGATCGCAAATCAAGCACAAATAATATGTTGTCTTACAGTATAATTTATTGCATTATGGTCCCTCCAAAAATCAAATCGGTCAGCTTCCGCACGCCATCTGCCAAACTCGAGAGAATCGACAAACTCGCCGACGCACAAAACCGCGACCGCAGCTACATCCTCAACGAAGCCATCGATCAATATCTCGACATGCACGCCTACCACACCGCCCTCATTGAACAAGGCCTGAGGGACGCCGAAGCAGGAAAAGTCGTCTCTCACGACGAAGTCGGTCGCAGACTCGCCCGGCAACGATCCTCCAGAAAGATGGGAGCAACTCGTTGAGAATTGACTGGACCGAAACCGCCCAATCCCACCTGCTGAACCTTGACGCATGGCTCTTCGAGCGAAGTCCCCAAGGCGCAGACCGCGTCGTCGATCAGATCCTCGCAGTCATCGGATCGCTCGACCGTTTCCCCCTCGCCGGCAGGCAGGGACGAGTCGCCGGAACGCGCGAGTTAGTCATCCCGTCCACCAACTACATCGTCGCCTATCGCATCCACGCCGACACAATTCAGATCCTCGTCATCCTCCACGGCGCCCAAAGGTGGCCACGCTCCTTCGCGAATTGACGGGGCTGCTCTTTCTTTCGCTCCAGGCCTCCAGCGGCAAAACTCACTAGGTAAAATCAAACACATGAAATACCTGATCGCCCTTCTCGCCGTCGCGGGAATCACAGTCTCCATCATGGCGCTCCGCGTCCATTACATGGACCCATCCCAGGTTCCCCCGTGCGCAGTCACGGAAAAATTCGACTGCGGAGCCGTCAACCACAGCCGCTTCGCCGTCTTCCCCCCTCGCACATTCGACGAGGACCCCAACGCCGGCTCGCACATTCCCATCGCCATGTTCGGCATCCTCGGCTACGCCGCCATCGCAGTCGTCGCTCTCATGGGCCGCTGGTGGCTCACCTTCGAACTCGCCCAGATCGCTTTCCTCTTCGCTCTCTTCCTCAGCTACATCGAAGCCTACGTCCTCCAGAAATGGTGCATCTACTGCCTCTGGTCTCAGGGCATCATCACCGCCATCCTTCTCCTCACCATCGCCACGCTCGTCATGCGCAGGCGCCGGAACCGCACTGTTCTCAAAGCCTGACCAACAACGCAGTTCCTTTCGGGAGCGAGCACAGAACTGGGTGCCCCACTCATGGCGCAGTCCCATCGCGACATGAGTGGGCCATCGCGCGAAGCGCGATCCGTTCTGTGCCCATTCAAGCGACCCTCTCGCCACCCAGTACCAGCCGCTGGCAGTCCCAAGCATTCTTCTGCAAAGCCGAGACATCCAATCCCCGCCAAGTATCGATCCCCCAGCATTGGTCTACGATAGTTACCTATGTGGCCCAAAGTTCTACTCCAGCTCTTCGAGCTGTTGCCTCACGTCACCCGCCTCGTCCCCATGGCGGACAAATACCTCTCCACCAAGACCGCCTCCGAAAAAGCAAACGAAGCCGCCATGGCCGCCATGGCCGAAGGCGTTCGCGGCGATCTCGGCCAGGTCACCAAAGCCCATGCAGGCCTCTACCGCCAACTCCAGGACCAGAGCGCTCAGATCGCCCAGATCTCCGAAGAAGTCAGAGCCGCCAGCCTCGCCGCCGAAAAGCACGAGCACCGCATGCTCGCCCTCGAGTCCACAGTGGCCTCGCTCGCCCTGTGGATCAAGGCAGGCATCTCCCTCCTGGTGATCCTCGTCGCGATCCTCATCGGCCTGCTCGTGCACCTCATCCACGTTCACTAACACGGTAGAAAATAAACTTCGAACAAGAGGAAAAAAATAGCCGCAGCAAACCTGTGCACTAAGAACCACGAAATTGCCCTCTACCACCACGTTAATCACCACAAAAAACCATCCAAAAACACTGTGGAAATCGCCAAACCCCCTGTAAATATGCCACTCCAACCACGCAAGAAAAAGTTCTCGCGAAAAAACGTAAAATCAACTCATGGGAATCAGCCAAAAAGAGGCTCTGGACTACCTGCAAAGCAATGATTTAATTGGCATTGGCATGGAAGCCGACGCCGTCCGCCGCCATCTCCATCCCGAGGGCGTCGTAACCTACACTCTCGACGGCATAATCGACTACTCAACCTCAACAAAAGAAGCCGGTTACGATCCAATCCTTGAATCCGCCTCAAAAATCGCGGCGAACGGCACCACCACCATCATCCTTCAAGGCCAACTAACCCCAACCCACACAATCTCTTGGTTTTACAACCTCTTCCGTCTCATCAAACAACACTTCCCCACCCTAAACCTACACAGCCTCCCCGCAACCGACATCCTCGAAATAACAAGACGCTCTGGCTCAACAATCCACGACACGATCGCCCGTCTTCAAGATGCAGGACTGGACTCAATCCCCAGCAATGACGCGGGTATTCTCAACAACAGCGCCGAAGAGTGGATCACCGTACATCGCACAGCCCACCAGCTAGGCATGCAAACATCCGCATCCATGACCTTCGGCAACGGCGAAACCCTTGAAAATCGCCTCGGTCACCTCGAAACCCTCCGCCAATTGCAGCAAGACACAGGCGGTTTCGTCGCATTCAATCCACTCGTACAGCAAACCCTCTCGGCAAGCGGTCTTCAAGAGGCAACAGCGGTCGAGTACCTGAAAACGCTGGCGATCTCGCGAATGTATTTAGACAACATCGAAAATGTTCAATCAAACCTGGAGACGCAGGGTTTGAAGGTCGTGCAGGTTGGCCTGCGATTCGGTGCCAACGATATCGGCAGCGTCCTGCTTGCTCGAGGAGCAAATGCAGCTGCAGAGGAGCAGACGAGGCAAGTGATCAGAGATGCCGGTTTCAAGCCCGTTCAGCGAGACGCCCTTTACCGAACGATGTTTTTGAACTAAATTCTGACTCCGCCCAACCACCGGATTCCGTGTCATCTCGCGTAGAATCGACGAATACGGAACGCCTGCCTGGAGCATCGAACTGTCCTATTTCCTTAAACATCGACGGCTTTCCTAGCGTTTGAGCTCGCTCCTAAGGGTCTTCGCCACTACCTGAAGTCGCACTATCTCGATCAGACGTTCAAAGGCCTTTATCACTGGAACGCGTTCGATACGGCGATGCTTATCCCCTACTTCATCGTCATGATCATCCTTGCGTTCTATGGGATCCATCGATATCAACTTGTATGGCTTTACCTGAAAAACAAGAAGAACGCAGCGAAGTGGAGTGAGCCGCCAATGCGGTTTGCAGAAGGACAGCTTCCGTTTGTCACTATTCAACTGCCTATTTTCAACGAGCAGTTCGTTATCGATCGGCTGATCGATTCGGTTTGCAAACTCGACTATCCACGCGACCGCTTTGAGATTCAGGTTCTGGACGATTCGACCGATGAGACGACTGAGGTGGCACGGGAGATTGTCGAGCGATATGCGCGCGGTTTTGCCGGAATGGCTCCGCAGCCGATTGTCTATCTGCATCGCAGTAACCGGCACGGTTACAAGGCCGGCGCGCTTGATAAGGGTCTGGATATTGCGCGTGGCGAGTTCGTGGCTATCTTCGATGCGGACTTTGTACCGCCGCGACAGTGGGTGATGCAGGTGATCCACCACTTTGCGCAGCCGGAGATTGGAATGGTGCAGACGCGATGGACCCACCTGAACCGGAACTACAGCTTCCTCACACAGGTGGAGGCGATCCTGCTGGACGGCCACTTCGTGCTGGAGCATGGAGGACGCAGTCGCGCGGGGGTGTTCTTCAACTTTAACGGGACGGCGGGGATGTGGCGGCGAGAGACGATCAACTCTGCCGGAGGATGGCAGCATGACACGTTGACTGAAGATACAGACCTGAGCTATCGCGCGCAGTTGGTGGGGTGGCAGTTCAAGTATCTGCAGGATGTCGAGTGCCCAGCGGAACTGCCGATCGAGATGACTGCATTCAAGACGCAGCAGGCGCGTTGGGCGAAAGGACTTATCCAGACAGGGAAGAAGATTCTACCGAGAGTGTTGAAGAGCGATGCTCCCTGGCACACGAAGTTGGAGGCGTGGTATCACCTGACTGCGAATATCAGCTATCCGCTGATGATTGTGCTGAGCGTGCTGCTGATGCCAGCGATGATTATCCGGAGCTGGCAGGGCTACATTCAGATGCTCCTGATCGACTTCCCACTGTTTATCGCGAGCACGATGTCGGTCTCGACGTTCTACCTGGTGAGCCAGAAGGAGCTTTATCCGAAGAGCTGGTACATGTCGATGCTCTACATTCCGTTTGTGATGGCGCTTGGCGGAGTCGGGTTGACGATCACGAATACGAAAGCCGTGATGGAGGCGCTGTTCGGAGTGAAGAGCGCGTTTGCAAGGACGCCAAAGTACAAGGTGAAGAAGAAGGGGCAAAAGAGCCAGGCAAAGGTGTATCGCAAAAGGCTCGGAATTGTGCCGTGGATCGAGTTGGCGATCGGTTGCTACTTTGCCTGGACGGTCTACTATGCGATCACCACCGAAAATTTCTTTACCGTCCCGTTCCTGGTGTTGTTTGTGTTTGGGTACTGGTATACCGGGCTCCTGAGCCTGCTGCAGGGACGTTTTGAGCGGAGCGGAGATGCGGGGCAGCAGATGCATGAGAAGCCGTATCCCGTCGGAATTTGAAGGTTGCAACGCGGGCGCTGTGATGGCTGGTAGACTTAAGGGCGCTTGACGAGCGATGCCGTTCGAAGGACTGGGGAGAATGCCGATTATTACGGCCAGCTATATTGCTCTGGCTCTTTTTCTCGGATACGTCGTGGCAGTGGGCCTGTCCATGGCTGCGACCTTTGGCGTGGCTGCAGCTTCGGGCAGCTTTATTGCGAAGAACAACCGGATCTCGACACGCTACAAGTATGCGCAGGATGGGATATGGCTGGTCTGCACGACTGCGGCCGGTTACGTTGCGGCTGCCGTGAATGGCCGGTCTCATCCCTGGGCAGTGGGCATCGGGATGGTCATAGTCTTGGTGGGAGTGCTGTGGTTGAATGCGTGGGAGATGCGCCAACGCGGGTTGGGGCATCAGTTGATCATGAGCGTCGTGTCGATCGCTGGCGTTGCTATAGGTTTTTTCCTTTGTCTAAGGTAGGGGCCCCCCGGGGCACAATTCGCTAAAGTATTCTTATTCAATTGTTTACACAGATTTTCCCCGTAAGGTATTCCAAATAAATGACTTGGATCTAAAATATTCCATATAAAAGGGTTAGATCCTCCTCCTGTTCTTAAGTTCGAAAGCCCGGCTGCATGCCGGGCTTTTTTGATTTCTAATTTAATTATAGTGTGCTGAGCTTAACTAAAATGCCACCTCTATCTCTTGTTTTATCAGTTAGTTATGGGCCTTTTGGGTTTGACAAGTGATTTTGGCCGGAAAAAATGCAAAAGAAGTTTCGGATGGAGGAACAGAAGCGGATTTGTCTGCGTTCCCTGCGAAATAATAAGAGCCTCGCGAGTGTAGGAACGAGACCAAATGTGCGGACCACAAAGCAAAGAAATGCAAGGCACGAGAACACAAGAAAAAAGAAGAAGGGAACTTGCTCCCTTCTTCTTTTTGGTAACCAGGCAGATTGGGATGGTCCAGTTTAGAAGCGGATACCGAAGGTCACCGGTATGTATGTTGTGCGAGCGCTGGCCTGGGGGAAGGCATTGAAATAGCTTGTATCACCGCTGACATCGAATGGGCGCTGTGAATTGTCGGTCCAGACGTAGCGGACTTCGGTGTAGAACTTCTCAGGGGCAAAGCGCGAGAACTTGTAGGTGAGTCCCAGGCCGCCGTTTATTCCAAATGCATTGCTGGTATACCAATCGACCGGTTGATTCGCCTGATAGTTATAGCAACCGTAGAACGGATCGCAATAGGTACCGATGGCCGGAGTCGTGAACTGAGTGTATTTATGATAGAAGCCAAAGCCCAGGACCGCATAGGCGCCAAAGGTATCGGAAGTATAGATGTTGGCGATGGGGTTGAGCGTGAAGGACCAGTCGTGGACACTGCCTCCAAGCTGCGAGAGCTGGCAGCCGAGAACCGGACCGCACAAGCTGTTGTAGAGGGCAAGCTGTTTGTTGAGAGTGCTGGTCTGCATACCAAAGTCGTCGTAGTCGAACTGAAGCATGACTCCAAATGTCTTGTTAAAGTTGCGACCGCCTCCAACCTGAACCTTCCAGCTAGTCGTCGCGTAGTTATGCGTGCCTCCGACCGGAAGGGTAAAACCGCCGCCTACGAAGAAGGTGTACTTGGCGGATCCATCCGAGTTGGTGTGGCTGTCATTGTAGTTAGGACGGCTGTAGCGGCGGCGAGGCGGCGGCTGATCGTCGCTGCCGAGGTTGAAGGTCTCCGCGTCCGCCATCTCGGCAGTGCCGATGCTGCTTGAGTACTTGAGGTTGTCGGGAGTGGAAAGCTCAAGCGGAGCAAGAAGACTGGACTTGAGGTTGATGGGGGGAAGCGATGGCGCCGTGCCTGCCGACTGCTGTGCGTGCAGATTAAGGGTGCCAACGGTTGCGAAAAATGTAACCGCTGCAGTGCGGAAGATAAAGGGGAATAGGCGATTGCTGATCGTCATGTGCATCTTTGTGTGGCTCCCTTGGTGCTGCGACTTTTCTTCAAAGGCTTAACCCAACTGTATCGCGCTTGTTGTGTATGACGCACGAAATGATGTTTTGGATGACAGGGTTGTCAGGGTTTTGGTGTATTTCGCGGAGACAAAATATTGACAATCCGACAGATACAGCATTCAGTGAGCAGGCCCAAGGCGAAAGGGGGTCTAAAAAACGAAGACCGAAAGGGTATTTCCGCTTCGGCGTGGAATGACCAAGATTGAGATGGTCCTGCTTAACGGCACAGTGATGGGAGTGGCCCTCACCTTCACTGTGCCGCTGTGCCCTAGTGGATGTCGAACTGCTCCGGGTGCAGGCTGGGATCGGATTTGACGAGGATGGTTTTGCCGACCATCTCTTCCATCTCCTGGAGCCAGCGGGTGCCCGGTGCCTTGAGCTGTTTGACTACTTCGGGATTGACGCGAAGCATGACGTCGCCACGGTCGAGGTGCTTTTGCATCTTGCGCATCTCGATGTAGATGTCGTTGCAGACGGTGACGGGCGATTTGACCATACCTGTACCTGTGCAGATGTTGCACGTCGTCGACAAGGTTCGCTCGAGAGACTGCTTGACGCGTTTGCGAGTGATCGCGACGAGACCAAAATCATTGAACTGCAGAATTTTCGACGGGGCGCGATCGTTCTTGAGCTCTTCTTCAAGGGCAGCCATGACCCGGTTACGATTTTTGCGCTCGTCCATGTCGATGAAGTCGATGATGATGATGCCACCGAGGTCGCGAAGACGAATCTGGCGGACGATCTCGGGGATGGCGTCGAGATTGGTCTTGACGATGGTGTCCTCGAGGCGTGCGGTCTTGCCGACGTACTTGCCCGTGTTAATGTCGATGGCGACAAGGGCCTCGGTCTGGTTGATGACGATAGAGCCGCCGGATTTCAGCCAGACCTTGGAGCGAAGAGCTTTGTTGATCTCTTCGGTGATGCCGAACTGCTCGAAGAGCGGGGTCTCTTTGGTGTAGAGCTTGACGCGACGGATCAGCGAGGGCTGGAAGCGCTGGAGGAAACGCAGGATGCGCTCGTAGTCGGTCTCGGTATCGACCCAGATTGCGGAGAAGTTGTCGGTTACCTGGTCACGCAAGATGCGCTCGACGAGGTTGAGATCGTGATAGATGAGCGCCGGCGATTTGGAGGATTCGCTGCGCTGCTTGATGTCGGCCCAGAGATTGAGGAGGAATCGGAGATCATTGCGTAGTTCCTCTTCGCTGGCTCCTGAGGCGGCGGTGCGAACGATGAAGCCTCCGGCGGCCTCGCCCTTTTCGCTGAGAAGGATCTCTTTGAGGCGACGGCGCTCGGAGTCGGACTCGATTTTGCGCGAGACGCCAGTGTGGTTGACTGTGGGCATGAAGACCAGGAAGCGGCCGGGGAGCGCGATGTGCGAGGTGATGCGGGCGCCCTTCTTGGCGATGGGCTCCTTGGCGATCTGAACGAGGATCTCCTGACCGGGCTTGAGGAGCTCGCTGATGGCTGGGAGATTGGTGGCCTGCATGGAGCTGCGGCCACCGCGGCGGTCGCGGCCTCCGCCAGAGCGCTCGCGGTCGCCTGCTCCTCCGGAATAGCGAGGACGATCACCACGACCGAAGCGGTCGCGGCGACCATCACGACGCCCCTCGCGGCGGCCGCGGCCACGATCCTGATCGCGACTGCGGTCACGAGCGGGCCCGGCAGAGTCGGCCTGCGGTTGGTCGTTGCCATTTGCGGATGTCTCAGCGCCTTCGGCGAATTCTTCGTGGATGACGTCTTCTTCGGTGTCGGACTCATCCAACTCGTCTTCGCCGGTCTCTTCCTCGGCGTCCTCGAGATCCCCTACGGTGAGGTCGTGAATGGCGTCTTCTTCTTCGAAGTCGTCATCGAGATCTTCTTCGTTTGGACCTTCTCCGGTGCCGGAGCCGGTGATGTGATCGATGGACATCTCGCGGAGCATGGTGCCCAGGTCGGCCGCACCTTCGAGTGTCTCTTCTTCGTCAAAGTCCTCCATCTCTTCGATGGCGCTGGCGTGGAGGGTTGTGTTGTAGTCCTCCTCGTCGAGTGTCTCCTCCACGAACGCGCCGGCGGGCGGGATGAAGGTAGACGCGTGGGTCTCCGAGGTAAGGTCGCCGGTCGCGTGGAGCGTCGTGACCTCATGGGTGACAGACTGCTCGGTTGTGATGGAGGCAGACTGCTCTACGTTGGTTGGGATGTGGTCTGGCTGGGTCTGCCACTCGAACTTTTCGAAGGCAAGATCAGTGTGCAGTCGGGCGACGTGCTCCTGCGGGCTGGGAGTGATGCTATGGGTTGAGGCGGGGGCGAAATGTTCCTGTTGAGTTTCCTGGGGTTCGGCGGCTTGGCTCTCGAGAGCCTCTTGGACCTCGTCTTCGGGAGCGTCAAGGACTGGCGCACTCTGGCGGAACTCGCTGGGAGCCGCCGGGTCGACGCGGTAGGAGGCAGAGGCATCAGTGGGCTCATACTCAACGGGAATCTGCGGGAGCAGGGGCGAAACAATTTCGGCGTGCTCGACGAAGGTTGGGCTGTGATGCTCATCGAAGGCAGCAATGATGGCGGCTTCCGGCTCGGAAGTGGGCTTAGCTGATGGCCGAGAGTTATTGGCGTGGGGGGGGTGAGAGTTTTGAGGATTCTCTGAGCGGCGGTGGCGGGAGAGCGATTCGCCAGGCAGAATATTGCCGCCGTCCCAGCCTGAGGGGATGACGAAGCCGGGCGCCGCAGGAACGATGATGCTGGGATTGGCGGGTTGTTGGCTGGGCGCGGCTGCCGGCGTCCCGGTGTCTTTGCGGTATTTCGAGAGGGACTCACCGGGAAGAACAATAGGTTCGGGTGGAGGGCCGCCGGACTCGGGAAATTCGTTATTGGTCGAGGTGTCCTCGACTCCATAGAGTGAGGTTCGGGGAGCGAAGCCGCGAGGTGCGCGGGAGTCGCGACTGTCACGATCGCCCCGGTTGCCACGGTTGCGATCCCGGCCTCCGCGGTTATTCCGGTCGCCGCGATCGTTGCGGCCGCGGTTCTCTTCGCTTCTGCCGCGGCTTTCCTCTCTGTGGCCGGCGGCTTCTGTTGTCAAGCTGGGGGACGCTGGCGACGCGGCGGAGATTGGAGCGGCGGCGGCCTCGACCTCAAAGGAATCGTCGCCGTAGGAGTGTTCGATGGAGGGTTCCTCGGCCGGTGAGGCGGTGCTCTGTGGGGATTCGTCGCGCTGACCGGGGCCTCGGCCGCGACGACGGCCTCTGCGACCGCGCCAGCGACGGCTTCCATCGGCTCCAGGAGCGCCCTCTCCTATCTCTGTGGAGTCCGTGGCGGAGTCACGATCCGCGGAGACTTGAGGGGGATGCTCCAGATCGTTTGGGGAGAGATAGTCGGCGACCGGAGTGCTAAAGGAATCGTTTGCGTCGGTTGGGGCAACCGAATCGCCCATGGGTTGACGATCGCGGTTGCCACCGCGGTCGCGACGTCCACGGCCACTGCGGCCACGGTTGTTACGCTCGCCGGTGTCGGACTGATCCTGGCTTGCCGTTGAGCCTGCGATTGAGCCAGCGCTTGAACCCTCAACGAGGGTACCGCCGTTGCGATCCCCACGGTCGCGGCGGCGGCTGTCGCCGTTGCCAATGCCACTGGTGTCGAAGTCGGCGGAGTCTCCGGCCTCTTCCATGAAGTCGGTGATGTAGAGGAAAGCGTCGCGCTCGAGGCCGATATCTACGAACGAGGACTGCATTCCGGGAAGGACGCGGGTGACTTTACCGTTGTAAATGGAGCCCGCGAGGGTGTATTCGTTTTCGCGCTCGTAATAGATCTCGGCGAGGGAGTCGTCTTCGACGATGGCGAGACGAGTCTCATGAGGGGTGCTGGAGATGTAAATTTCTTTCGACATTCTGTGCTCTTTCTGCCCGACCGGTTGGGGTGCGAGCGGCAGACCGAGACAGAGATTGATCGGGAGTTCGCCTGGCGTCAGGGCCAGGTTGGGCTCACCGTGGGGCGGACAGGGTGGGGGATGCGGAAGCGCGTGAACAGAAATCGATAGCCGGTGCGAGGTGTTGGGACAACTCAGCCGTGGTCGCGCTCGCGTGGGGCGCGGGTAGGGCAGTACCGGGTAGATCGGGGACACGGGAGGATGCTTCGAGCAACTGCGGGCATGCGGAGTTTGTGACCAGAACAACCTCAAAATCAATAATTTGAGGCGGGGCCGTTTGCCTTCCGGATGCAATCATTTCCCTGAAACCTGTCCGGCCAACGGATCGATGTCTCTCGTCTGGCCGGCCTTTTCTTCTAAAGATCTTGTTGCCGCTGGCCGGCGACTGCGCGCCTGGAGATAGCGGATCTTGCTCTGAACGGCATCTACAGCCGAACAGGTGTTAATACAGTATTGCACTAAAGCCGTTACAGATGCCAGCGCGAGGGGTAGATTTCGCAGTTGGCAAGTTGGTTTCAGTTAACCAATCCGCCACGACATCAGGGTTGTCGGCTCGGATCAAGGACGACTACCGATCGTGTGATTTTTGAGGGCTAGCGCAATGGGAGTGACTGTGGGCGCGGCTAGCCCGATCATCTGTGTGATGCTGCCGTTCTCGCTTTCGCCAGTGATAAAGCCGTCCCAGTCGGAGAGCCAGACGTTGCCGGAGGCATCGACGCTGACGTGGCCGGATTGTCCTGAGCTGAGGCCATCGAAGAAGCCGAGTACAGGCGAAAGGGCGGTACCGGTGGAGGAGAATTCGCTGACGTTGCTTCGATTGAAGTTCGAGATCCAGAGATTCCCGTCGCCGTCGATGGCGATGTCAGAGGGATAGTCGAGACCACCGCCGGAGTAGGGGCTTCCAACGCTGGGCGTGCCTGAGGGGGAGAGTTGCGTGAGGGTGTTGGTAGAAGTGTTGGTAACCCAGGCGTTGCCGGAGGCATCGATGGCGATGCCGGCGCAACCGTTCAGGCCTCCACCGGAGAAGCCGGTTGTGCCCGCGAGTGAGACTCCGGCGCTCGAGAACTTGCTCACGGTGCCGGGATTGGCAAAGGCACTGTTTGAGTTGGTAAGCCAGATGTTGCCGGAGTAATCGATGGCAAGGCCGATGGGATTGACGAGGCCTCCGCCAGAATATTTGCCGTTGACGTTGTAACCGCTGGCGACGTTGAAGGTGACGAGCGCGGAGGAGTTGTTAGCGGCGCTGCCGGCCCAGTAGTTGTTCGACGCGTCGACCACGACTCCGCCGAAGCCTGCAATGTTTTCGGCGGCGAGCGGCGGCGGGCTGTCGGCGAGCGTGGTGTTATGGCCCGATGAATCGACGAGGGAAACCCAGTAGGAATTGTCGTCGATGAGGGCGCGATCGTTGAGATCGATGGCGATCGTCTGGTTGTAGTTGTTCGCGCCGAGTTGGCCGCCGGTGACGGTTTCGAGCTGGTTCCCGAGCGGGTCGAGTTCCGCGACGGTGCCGCCGGAGACCAACCAGATGTTGCCCAGCGAGTCGGCGGCGATGCCTTCGGGATTACTCCATGCATTGCTTGCATAGGTGATTGCGATCGACCAGTCGTTGGGGGATCCATCGGCGGCACCGTTGAAGTTGTTGGCGACCGCGGGAAGGACGGGTTGGAACGGAGGGGCCGGTGGCTGGAGAAGATAGAGCGTGTCAACGTTCGAGGCAGGATGGCGCGCGATGTTGAGGATCGCCTGCAATGTGTTCGTCGGAGCCGTCCCTCCGGAGGGAGTGGCTGCAGCGAAGAGGCTGGAGCACTCTCCGGTCGAGCCGCTGGAGTTGACGCAGACGGAGAGGATGTTGGCGAGAGAGTCGATCTCTGGCTGCGGAATGTGCCCGAGCCCGCCGGAAGTGACCGTGCGTGCCTGCCCGAGCGAGAGGTTGACAAGGTTGGACACTGTGGCGAAGGCGTTGGTGAGACCGAGGACGTTAGTGGCACTGGTCGCGACGCCGCTTGTGGAAAAAGTGGTAAACGGCGCGAGTGCATAGGTCGAGACAACGGTGGTTATTTCGTTAATGTTGATAAAAGTAGATGGAGCGAGGGCGGAACATGGACCTAGCGCAGCCATCAACGCAAGAGCTGGGTTGTTGGTGCCGGACGTCAAGCCGGGATTTCCGCCGAGCGCGACGAGATAGACGAGACTGCCCGGAGTGGGACAGGTGTAGTCGCCCGAGATCATCCAATCGCCGCTGGCATCCGTGGTAACGTAGCCGTTTCCGCTGGCATCGCTGGAGACGCCTGCAGTGCTGGTGTTAAGCAGGGATGATGGAGCTGAGCCATATCCCGTGGTTCCCGCAGCAAAGAGGTAGACGTGCGCACTTGTCACTGGCTGCTGTCCGCCGTGAACTGAGCCGCCCAAAGCCATACCAACGCTTGGTGTCGTTGATGCTGTTGGCGTAACGAAGGCGGCGTTGCAGCCGATGAGGACAGGCGGCAGCACAAGCAGCGCTAATCCTGTGATGAACGAGACGGATGGGTTTCTGCGTAAGAGCATAGAGACCTCCTAAAGATGGGGGCCCGATGCACTTTTGCACGGAGAATTTTGACGACCAATGGTGATGTTAATCCCGCAGACGGCTATCGCGGATGCTCACCTGGCAACAAATCATACTAAGGTTCGGAATCGGCAGCAAAAAAAATCTTCAGCGTGATGCCGATTTTCGCGTTTCCGGAGAACTGTTCTTAGTTGACGAAGCGGCGCATGCGGATGTTCATGACTATGCCAAGGGCCATGAAGGTGAAGAGAACCGAGGAGCCTCCGTAGCTGAGCAGAGGCAGAGGTATCCCCGTAACCGGCATGAGGCCAACAACCATGCCGACGTTGACGGCGATCTGGAAGACGATGACCGCGACGACTCCCATAATGATGAAGCTACCGGGCAGGTCAGAGGCGGTCTGGGCATTCTGAATGAGGCGCATGAGGATGAGGAAGTACAGCAAAAGGACGCCGACGGCGCCGACGAAGCCGTGTTCTTCACAGAAGGCGGCGAAGATGAAGTCTGTGTAGGGGATGGGGAGGAAGTCGCCTTGGGTCTGGGTGCCCTTGTTGGCGCCCTTGCCCCAGATGCCTCCGGAACCGACGGCTATGAGGGACTGCCGGATCTGATAGCCGGAACCGCGCGGATCGGAGTCGGGGTTGATGAAGGCGTTGATGCGCGCCTGCTGATAGGGTTTGAGGTGTTTGCCGCTCTTCCAGGCGATGCCGCCAACGAAGACGAGGGCCAGCAGGACGATGGCAACTTGTTTGAAGCGGATTCCACCTAGAAAGAGGCCACAGATGAGGATGGGGAGGTAGGTGAGAGCTGTGCCCAGGTCTGGTTGCTTCAAGACGAAGAGCATGGGAATGAAGACGAGGGCCGAGACTTTGCCGATTTCGGCCCAGCTTAGTTCCCTGCCGGCCAGGCCCCAAAAGTAGCGGGCCACAGCGACGATGAGGACGAGCTTGATCCACTCGGAGGGCTGGAAGTGGACTCCGTGGAAGCTGATCCAGCGTTTTCCGCCGAGGACTTTGGTGCCGAAGAGCGCGACAGCGATGAGCGAGAGGATGCCAATGCCGTATGCCCAATGTACGATGTCGATGAGGCGGTGATAGTCGATCAGCGAGATGAGAAACATCAAGACAAGGCCGATGGCCAGGAAGCTGATCTGCTTGTGATCGAAGCCGTGGAATTTAGTGTGGAGGGTAGCGGACTTGATCTCGAGGACGGAGATGAGCGAGAGCAACAGGACGAATCCGAGGAGCACCCAGTCGAAGTCACGATAAGAGGAGAGTCGGGTCATGCTTGTTGCTAGTGTAATCAGTTCGGGTGGTCGCCGCGCAGTACGGATTTAGAGAACGAATACAGGGAGGCAGCGGGTGTTGGGGTGGTGTCGAACGAAACGCCACGGAAGATGAAACGTGGCATCCGCGGGATTTTGACTTCACGATGACGAAACGAGACCTCAGGTTGTTGATCCTGCTGCTGGTATGGCTGGGGCTACCATCTCTTCTCAAGGGGCAAGACGCAAAGAGCGGATCTGGCGATGAGGTGATGCCAGTTCCTTCTGCGCCGGTCGATTTCAACAAAGACATCTACTACAAAAATAAGCTCGAATTCTCTCTTGACACCGGCGGCCTTCCAATCAATATTCCCTTTGTCTTCGATGTTTTCGTGGGCGGCGATTACTCGCAGAAGCCTCTCCATTACACTCTGGTGCCTACCTTCGCTTCGATCCGATGGCATATGGGAAAGATAAGCGGACCTCGGTTTCTTCGAGGAAATACCGATATGATCGCGTCGCTCTCTTTGACGGCGATTCCGAGAGGCCCGGAAAAAATATATGGTGCCTTCGATTTGGGGTTTAGGCGTAATTTCGTCCCCAGAAATTGGAAGGCTACGCCTTATTTTGAGGTCCGCATGGGCGCTGGGGGCATCGATGCGAAGGGGCCCTCTGGCAATTTTTATGCGCAAGGGCAGGATTTCACATTCACTCTGTGGCTAGGTGCTGGGGTTCGCTACAACTTCAACCCAAAGTACAGCATGTCGCTTGGCCCTGCGTACATGCATGTCTCCAACGCATACCTATCCGAACCGAAGTATCTGGACAACGGGATTAATGTCTGTGGCGGGATGATTGGATTCAATATGCGTCTCGGCAAACCCAAAGAAACCGTGCACTAATCGAACCTCCGCCATTGGTCCAAAACTACTCGGCAGTGGGTGTCGAAGGCTTTGGGGTAGAAGACGCAGCCGGAGCCGGAGCCGGTTTGGGCGTGTCGGCGATGCGAATATTGTTGTCGCGCTTCCGCTGCTTGGTGACGAAGGCGTTGATGACCTGAGCGGCGATCGGGGCGGAGGCTTCGGCGCCCCAGCCGCCATGCTCGCAGAGAACGGCAACGACGATGTCTGGATTGCGGCGCGGCGCCATGCCTACGAACCAGGCGTTGGCGCGCTCAGCTCCCTTGCCCAGGCTGGTAGCGCCAGCGCTGTGGCTGACAACCTGTGCGGTCCCAGTCTTGCCGGCGAAGTCGATGCCCTCCATGTGGACGGCCGCGGCTGTGCCTGTGGTGGTAGTCGCAGCCATGGCTTCTGTGATGGTCTCCCAGTTGGCGGAGGTGATGGGGACGACGCGGTCGCCGGAGCCGGGGTAGTTGGTGAGGATGTTCTCTTCGAACTCCTGGGGAACCTCGTCGGGGAAGACGACGTGCGGGCGCTTGAGAGCACCACCAGAGGCGATCCCGCCAAGCGCGCGGGCGAGTTGCAGGGGCGTGACAGTGGTGGCGCCCTGGCCGATGCCGACCGAGATCACCTCGCCGGCGTACCACTTCTCATGGAAGTTCTTGAGCTTCCACTGGGTGGAGGGCATGGTGCCGGCGGCCTCGTCCGGCAAGTCGATGCCGGTCTTCTGCGAGAGTCCTACCAAGGTGGCGTACTTAGCGATGGTGTCGATGCCAAGCCTTTCGGCGAGTGAGTAGTAGAAGGTGTCACAGGACCACGGAATGGCGTGGTCGATATCGACCATGCCGTGGTGTTTGTCGCAGGCGAAGAAGTGCCCGAAATACGTGCCGCCTCCGGTGCATGCGACGTGCATGTTCTGCGCGACGCCCTCTTCCAGGCCCGCGAAGGACATGATGATCTTGAACGTCGAGCCGGGTGCGAGTTGCGCCTGAATGGTCTTGTTCAGCAGGGGATGGTTCGGGTCGGTGATGATCTGGTTCCAGTAGGCGCGGGTGAGGCGGACGGCGAACTGGTTGGGATCGAAGGTGGGGCGCGAGACCATAGCGAGGATCTCACCGGTGTGCGGATCCATGGCGACTAGCGCGCCGTTCTTGCCCTCCATGGCCTTTTCGGCGGCCATCTGGATGTCCAGGTCGATGGTGAGTTTAAGGTCTTTACCTGGAATGGCGAGGGTCTGGCCGAGGTGGCCGAGTTCTTTGCCGTGGCTGTTGACGATGACATCGCGGCTGCCATCGACGCCACGAAGCAGAGCGTCGTAGGTGGCCTCGACGCCGGAGCGGCCGACGACGTCGCCGGGAGAGTAGAGGGAGTAACGGTCGTCGTTGGCGAGCATCTGCTCGGAGACTTCGCCGACATAGCCAATGAGGTGAGCGGCGAAGCCATCGCTGGGGTAGAGGCGGCGCTGCTCATCGAGAGTCTCGAGCTCGGGGAGCTCGTCGCGATGGGCGGCGATGAAGGCCTGCTCGTCTGGGGTGATGTCCTGCTTGAGGGGAATGGGCTGGTAGTTGGGAGCGATCTGGTAGCGGCGAAGGGTGGCGTGTATCTGATCGATGGGGATGTGGAGGCCCTGTGAGATCAGGGGCAGATCGGCATTGAGATCTTTCACCTGTTCCCGGAGGAGATAACAGGTGACAGAGGGATAGTTGTCGACTAGAAGACGTCCCTCGCGGTCAAAGAGTTTGCCGCGTGGAGCGAGAATGGGGACCTTGCGGATGCGGTTGGCTTCGGCGAGCGAACGAAAGCTCTCGGAGTTGACGACCTGAAGTCGCCATAGACCGACCAGGAGGACAGCGAGAATGAGGGCAATGAGGTACTGAACGGAGTGAAGCTTGCCAGTGGGCAACTTCTCTGCTTTGCCGTTAGGGCCGATGTTCTGGGCGTCCGATTGGTGGGCCGGTTCCATACTTACTTCCAGTTTACGACCGTTTCTGCCGAGACGTAGATACGACCTATGTGTATCAAGGTTGTTCGTTAGACGGTTGAATTGCGGGTTTTATTCACGCCGTCTTGCGTTGTCGAGCAGGAAGAAGATGGGGACGGCCACGATGGTATTGATAGCGGCGCGGATGAGCTCGTGAAGCCAGAGGATGTGGAAGTCGGCGTGGCCGAGGAGGCGGCGGTTGATGAGAAAGATAAGGAAACTGTTGAGGAGAAAGAAGCCAAAGTTGATGAAGACGCGCGTTGTGAGGTTTTCCACGTCAATTTGAATGCCGATGCTTGCGGCGATGTAGCCGATGACCGATTTGGCCATGCCGTTTACGCCGATTGGGGTGTTCGTGAGGGCGTCCTGCAGCAAACCTATGGAGGCTCCGGTCAGCGTGCCGGCGACCGGGTTACGGCGTGAGACAGCGAAAAAGATGGTAACGATGAGCGGAAGATCGAGTATGGCAAAGCGCGGAAAGGGCTTGGGAAGAAGAGCCTGAAGGAGGATGGCGGCGAGCGGAACAAGGATTGTAATGGCCGGCGAAAAGCTATGTTGCTCGAGTTCCCGGCGGGATGTGTAACTGCGAGTTGCCATAGGCTGGGGTTAGCGTTCCGTCCTCAGGGTTTAGTCTTCGATGATGATTCTGATTCAGTGCAAATGATTGCTAGCGTTGGGGTTTGGGAGGTTCCGACCTGGGGTTTGGCGGGGTGTTGGGCTTTGCGGGCTGTGGGTTGGATCCGCCGGGCTTCAGGTCTGCTGCCGGTGGTGTCGATCCAGTTGAGTAGCGGTCCGGGTGGATGGTTGGGAGGGGCTTGGGAACGACTCTGCCGGGAGTGGTACCGGGTGCCGCAGGATTTGGAGTGTCTGCTTCAGGATGGTCAGGGTCGTGGAGGCCGGGGAGCCGGTCGGCGACGATCTGGGCTGCGGATTTGGCGGCGGCTTCGGCAGCCTGCTGTTCGGCAAGTTGTTTGGCTGCGTCGGCCTGCGCTTTGGCGGTGGCAGCTCCAACTGCCAAATCGTGTTGAGCTGACGGTGGCAGCGAGGACTGCGCGCCTGTAATGACGAGAACCTCTTCGAGCCGATCAAGATTGGCGGCGGGACGGAGCTCGATGAGAGTGTAGGGCTGATGGTCGGGGTCGGGCTTGATGGACTCAATGGTGCCGACTGGAAGACCGCGCGGATAGACCTGATCGCCGCCAGAGGTAAGGACCTGCTCGCCGGGCTTGATGCGTGAGTCGGGGGTGAGGTTGTTGATGAGAATCTGCCCGTTGATGCTACCGCGAAGGATTGCACGCAGACGAGTAGAGGCAAGGACGACGCCGGCACCGGAGGTCTGATCGTTGATGAGAAGGACTTGGGCTGTGTGGGGGAAGACGTCGCGAAGTTTGCCGATGATCCCGTCGGGCGTGATGACAGCTTGGTCCGGCTTGAGGCCATTCTTTGAGCCCTTGTCGATGTAGAGGACGCGAGAGAGGTCGCTGCCGCTGGTGCCGACTACCTGGGCGGCTACAGTGGAAGCGACATAGCGCTGTTGGAAGTCGAGAAGTGCCTGAAGCCGGTGGCCTTGGATGGCGTCTTCAGAAAGGGCAGCCTGTTCCAGACGGAGACGGGCGATCTCCTGCTGAAGATCGTAGTTCTGTTGGCGGGTGTGGCGCAGATCGATGTAATTGGACCAGCCGTGACGGAGGTAATAGCCGAAACCGTGGAAGAAACGCTCGAATGGGGTGACGATAGAGACAGCCCAATAGCGGATGAGCGTGACACTGCTGCCATCGGGAGCAGTTGGGTCGAGGGGGCGGCGGACCTGCACGGCGAGGCCGATTGTTTGGGCCAGCAGAATCGCGACCAGGACCAGGACGTTTTTGAAGCGTGTAAAGAAAGATTCCATGCTCTAGCATGATTATCTGCCAATCGGCGCGGGTTCGGAGGTGGCGGGGTGGATGCGGAGAGCAACTTTTTCTACGTTCCCGTCGAAACGAATCTTAGAGTGAGCTATGTATCGACAAGGACCCCAAGTCCCTCTTTTACGAAAGGGCTCGGATTAGACATTCGCGATAAATCTATCTAGTTTATTGGAACGGGAGAGACTTTCATCGAGTCCAATCGGTTTGGGTAGTGTGGCCTTTCGGCTCGACCCGCTGGGCGGTCACGATTTGTGACGGGGCGGACAGAGCATAATAGGGGGATGGCTCTTCGCTCAGGATTCGTCTCTATCATCGGCCGCCCGAATGCGGGAAAGTCCACGCTGCTGAATGCTTTGCTAGGGCAGAAGCTCGCGATCGTTACCCATAAGCCGCAGACGACGCGAACGCGGATTCAAGGGGTGCTCGAGATTCCGCTGAAAAAGAAGAGCAAGAGTGATCCGGGTCATCCGCCGGCGCAGATAGTGCTCGTAGATACGCCGGGGATTCATAAGCCGGATACCCAACTGGATCGGCGCATGATGCAGGAGGTTCACGATGCGTTGGAGTCGAGGGATGTAGTGTTGTTTCTTGTCGATGCGACCCATCGCCTGCCGCAGGGTGACGGAGGCAAGAAGTTTACTGCTTCGCGGCGCGCAATGTCTGCCGCTGAGGATGAGTTGGCGCTTTCGCTGATTCGAAACCTCGCATGCCCCGTGATCCTTGTCCTGAACAAGATCGACGCGATCTCCAAGGAGGATCTGCTGCCGTTGATCGAGCACTGGTCGGCGTTGTATCGGTTCGCCGATGTCATCCCTATCTCTGCGCGCAAGAAGGAAGGGCTAGAGCTACTGCTGGATAAGGTCATCGGACAGCTTAAAGAGGGACAACGCTACTTTCCGAAGCATCAGTTGACCGATCAGCCAGAGCGGTTTCTGGTTGCGGAGTTGATTCGCGAGAAGATTCTTCTGTTGACCGGCGAGGAGGTTCCTTATGCGACCGCAGTTGTGATTGAAAAGTACGAAGAGCCGGTCTCGATGAAGAAGAGAAATGACGGTAAATTGCCGGTGACTAAGATCGCCGCGGCGATCTATTGTGAACGGACGGGGCAGAAGGCGATTCTGATCGGCAAACAGGGAGAGATGTTGAAGCGGATTGGAAGCACGGCGCGCAAGGACATTGAATCGCTGGTGGGAACGAGAGTATTTCTCGAACTCTTTGTGAAGGTGCAAGCAGAGTGGCGTTCTAGCCGGGGGTTTGTCGAGGATCTGGACTGGCGACGGCAGCTGGAAGAGATTGCGGAGAAGCAGATAGCGGAAGAGCGGCAATTTAGGAGCTGAATCTACATTGCGTAGCGATCACTCCTTGATGCTTACGCCGAGGGCTTTCATCTTGCGATAGAGATGGCTCCTTTCGAGGCCTAGTCCTTCGGCTGCGCGGCTTACGTTTCCGTGGAACTCGTCGAGTTTTTTCAGGATGTAGTCGCGTTCGTAGGCCTCGCGGGCCTGCAGCAGTGACGTGAACTCTTCGCTGCGCCCGTTGGTTTTGCCTGGATCGCGATAGACGAGCATGGGAAGATGACGACGCTCGATATGATGTGTCTTCGGGTTGAGAATGAGGACCCGCTCCACAAGATTGCGAAGCTCGCGGACATTGCCTGGCCAGTGGTACTGCTTAAGCGCGGCAAGGGCATCGTCAGTCATCTCAACGTGGGGACGACCGTACTCGGCACCGAACTGTTGGAGGAATTCTTTGACGAGTAGGGGGATGTCTTCTTTGCGGTCGCGCAGTGGTGGGACAAAAAATGGAATCACGTTGAGACGATAGAAGAGATCCTCGCGGAAGTTGCCGCGGGCGATCTCCTCTTCGAGATCCTTGTTGGTTGCGGCGATGACGCGGACGTCGACGTGAACGGGGTGGGAGGCGCCGACTGGGAGAAACCGTTGCTCGTCAAGCGCCCGCAAGACCTTGGCCTGAGTCTTGAGGCTCATGTCGCCGACCTCATCGAGGAAGAGAGTTCCACCGTCGGCGCGCTCGAAGGTGCCCCGTTTCTCGGTTGGGCCACCGGGAACGGCTCCGTGGCGGTAGCCGAAGAGCTCGGATTCGATGTAATCCTCAGGGATTGCAGCACAGTTGAGCTCAACGAATGGGCGATCCTTGCGAAGACTTTCGGCGTGCATGGCTCGACCAACAAGCTCTTTGCCCGCACCGGATTCGCCGTAGATGAGCACACGGCCGTTCGTGGGTGCCATCAGTCTGATCTGCTGGCGGAGGGCCTTCATCGGAACAGAGTTACCGGTCACAGTTCCTTTCGCGAGTTGGCGGGAGAACTCCTGGTTGTCTTCGCGCATTTGGCGAGCCTTCATCGCGTTCTTGAGGACGATAAGGGTCCGATCAAGCGAGAGAGGCTTCTCAAGGAAATCGTAGGCGCCGAGCTTAGTGGCACGCACTGCGGCTTCAATTGTGCCGTGGCCACTGATGATAATGACTTCTGGAACATTTGCCGACTCGAGCTGGCGAATCTCAGCCAGGGCGTCGAGACCATCCCGGTCCGGCAGCCAGATGTCGAGCAGGACGACGTCGTACGCAGCGTCGCGCAGAAGTTCGAGCGCTTCGGCCGCGGTTGCGGCTGTGGTGACGAGGTAGTTTTCTTCGCGGAGGATGTTCTCCAGCGATTCACGGATCTCCGCTTCATCGTCGACGATGAGTACGTGATTCATTTCTGACCTCGTGCGATGGTGGAAGCGAGATCGTCCTCCGGCTCCGCGGCGGCGCTGGAGCGTCCACTAACCGGAGACTCCACCTGATCTGCCACGGCTTCAGAGCGATCGCCGTCCGGGGGAAAGACCACGGCGACAGGGGAGGCCTCGGAGTCGCTGTCGAGAGAAGAAGCAGGCCTGAGTTCGACGATGAACTTTGCACCTGCCGGCTCATTTTTTTCCGCGCGAATTGTGCCCTGATGTTCCTGAACGATCTTGGCGGCGATGGCGAGACCCAGGCCAGTGCCTCGTTGTTTGGTAGAGAAGTAAGGGAGGAAGAGTCGCTCCCGCATCTCATCCGTAAGGCCTGATCCGGTGTCTGCAATCGTCAACTCGACCATGCTGTTTTCAAGAAGACTTGTGTTGATGCGAAGTTCGCGGAAGAGACTTTGCTGCATGGCCTCAGCGGCATTGTCAATCAGATTGCCGATAGCTCGTTTCAGTGATTCGGGATCCGCCATGACAAGAGGGAGATCGGGACTCATCTTGCGAACGATTCGGATAGTTTGCATCCGTCCGGCGAAAAGCGCCAATGAGTTTTCGACGATGGTGTTGAGGTCGGCGGGCTTTGGGCGTGCCGTGGGAAATTCGGCGAGCGCGGCGAACTGGTCGACGAGGGAGCGCATGCTCTCTACGGATGAGGTGATGACTTCACTGCAGCGGCGGATAACCGCAACGGAAGATGGCTCGGGATTGTGCGGAGACTCGCCTGTGATCGCGTGAGCGAGACGATCGATGTGGCGGCGAATCTGCTCAGCACTGAGGCTTATGGGAGTGAGCGGATTCTTGATCTCATGAGCAACGCGGCGGGCTACTTCCTTCCAGGCCGATTGTTTTTGTGCGCGAAGTAGTTCGGTCGCATTTTCGAGAACGAGGACGTAGCCCTGGTGCTCGCGGCGCATTCGGTCAGTTGTAGCGGGCATTTCGAGGAGAGCGACTGTGGCCAGGAGGTTCATGGTGCCTCCAAAGCGACCGTTGGAAGCATGAACCGATCCTGTGATGTCGATCTCGCTCGATGCGGAGCCCATGCGGTGGCTGCGCTTTATGAGGCGATCGAGAACCTCTACGACTTCGGTGGGAAAGACCTCTTCCATAACGCGACCGTAGAACGGACGCTGACCACCGGGGTCCATCATCTCGCTGAGAGCGCGGTTGGCGAGCACAATGTGGCGATCTGCGTCCAGCGTAGCGACGCCGTTGGGAATAGTCTCGAGCATCGTTTCGAGTTCGCCGCGACGAGCCTCGAGCGCCGCGTTGGCCGCGCTGAGTTGCACGGTAGAAAGTTCCACGGCGCGACGGCTGCCCTCAAGGTCGGCGGCCATGTGATTGAAGCTTCGGACCAACTCGCCGAGTTCTTCAGTGGCACTGTCTTTGACTCGATGGGCATAATCTCCCGAGGCGATCGCTGCCATGGCGTCCGCCAGTGCTTCGACAGGTTTGGTGACCTGCTTGGAGAGATGCATGGCGAGCCAACTGGACGCGAACAGCGCGAGGCTGGTCATCATCAGAAGGAGGAGCATGTACAGGTCTCTGATCTGCCGGCGTTCGCTGTAGAGGACCCAATAGGCCTCGGCGTTCTTGCGCAGATTCGCCATGGTGGAAGCCATACCGAAGGGCATAGGCAGACCTACGACGACAGTGGTGCCCTGTTTTAGACTGGTCGCTCCGAGCGCATAGTCGGCGGCGCCAATTGAAAAGACAGGCTGATCGTTGCGTTCGGCCGTGGCGAGAATGGCGGCATCGGTCGGATCGGTAGGGACCTGTTTCGTCGATTCGTCTTGATCCTGGTTTGCCGTCTGGTCGGGAAGCCAGGACTTGACCTGCGCGGTGGCTCCTGTGCGCTGGGGCATTTGGAACGATGCAACAACATGGCCTTCGCGATAGACGATGGCAAATCCGCTCTGCAGGGTGATTTCGTGCTGGCGTAGAACTCTGTAGATCGCTTCGCGATGCTCACGTGAGGCCGAGAGGGCAGCGGTGTGAGCTGGAGCATGTGTTGTGGCCTGGATTGGATGGCGAGCGCGGTGAGGAGACTTGGAAGCGGGTGGCGTGGACTCGACGGCTGGAGTTGGGGGCGGCTCAGGCAAGCTTGCTGCGATAGAGTCTGCTTCCGCACGAGCGTTGGCGGTAGTGTAGCGCGCGAGTTCGAGCGCCATGTGATTGCTGTCTTCGCGCATGTCAGTGACGGGCTGAGAGAACCATCGATCGACGGCGCGGTTGAGGAGCAGGTAACTGAATCCGAACATTGAGGCAATCGGAATCAGGCTGACGAGCACTGCACCCCACAGCATTCGTGTACGCAGACGTGTGCCCATGACGCGACTGCGCTGATCGGCGTACAGCTTGAGCACATTGCGGACCAGGAGAATCAAGACCGTAACAAAGAGGAGGAAGGCAACGATCGAGAGGCCTGTGAAGATGACAATTTGTTGCGTTGTAGCCGGTTTGGGAAGCTGCGTGTTGAAGGCATTGAGCGCGGCAAGAACCACGAACAGAGCGATCACGCCTACTGCGGCGATCCATATCTTCCGCCTATCCGCAGGTGTGGCCATGACGGTGCTCCTTTATCACCTGATTATAGGCGTTTGAGCCTCTTCCCTTCGATCAGCCGACACCCAAGACTAGGTCTGTACAACCTTTGCTACGGGCTGCCATTCGCGCTTCTGGGCGGCGGCTACGGCACCATAGGTAAGGACGCCATTGAAGGTGTTGACTCCCTCGGCGATACCCTTGTCTTCGGCAATGGCGGCGTTTGCCCCCATACGCGCCAACTTCAAAACATAGGGGAAGGTTGCGTTCGTCAGCGCGAGGGTTGAAGTGTTGGGCACGGCGGCAGGCATGTTGGTGACGCAGTAATGCACGACTCCGTCGACTTCGTACGATGGGTTTGAGTGCGTGGTGGGGTGCGCGGTTTCAATGCAGCCGCCCTGGTCGATGGCTACGTCGACGATAACGGCACCCTTCTTCATTTTGCTAACCATCGTTTTGGTGACGATCTTTGGAGCCGCTGCCCCTGGAATCAGGACTCCGCCGATGACCAGGTCAGCTTCGCGAACCGCGCGCTCAATGTTGTAGCTATTGGAGGCGACTGTGTAGATGCGACCGCCGAAGATGTCGTCGAGCTCGCGCAGACGATTGAGGTTAAGGTCAATGAGGGTGACCTTAGCTCCCAGTCCGAGGGCGATCTTTGCCGCGTTGGTGCCGACGACTCCTCCGCCAATGATGCATACATTGCCCGGGGGGACGCCCGGGACACCGCCTAACAGGACTCCGCGGCCGCCATGCTCCTTCTCAAGATAGGCTGCGCCCACCTGGACGCTCATTCGGCCCGCGACTTCACTCATCGGAGTGAGCAATGGAAGGGCGCCGGAGCGATCTCGGACGGTCTCGTAGGCGATGCCGGTGACTCTGGAGGCTAGCAGGGCGTCGGTGAGTTCGGTGAGCGGAGCTAGGTGAAGGTAGGTGAAGAGGACGAGGTCTTCGCGGAAGTGCTTGTACTCCTTCTCGACAGGCTCTTTGACCTTGACGATCATCTCGGATAGGCGCCAGACATCATGGGCAGAGCCGACGATCTCCGCACCCGCGGACTGATATTCGTCGTCGGGCATCGCTGAGAGCGCGCCGGCATTCTGCTCGACTAGAACTTTGTGTCCTGCTTCCACGAGAGCCTTTGCGCCAGCCGGGGTTACGCCAACGCGGCTCTCGTGGTCTTTTACTTCCTTCGGCACGCCGATGATCATTCTTGTCTCCGTGCAATCAATGTTGACTTTGATTGTATCTATTTGCCTCGGAGATCATGTCAATCCGATGTCGTTGTCGGTCTCCTTGCATTAGATTGGGCTGATGGGAGGAATCACCGTTGCCAAGTCGAACGAGACAGCACAGGATCGTCGTCTTCTGTGGCTACTCCTGGTTGCGCCTGTGGCGATCTCTCTGACTGCGTTGTGGGTTCTAGACCAAACCAAGGTGAACAAGCCACTGTTTTCGGTGACGAATCTGATTGGCCCGACTGTGCAAAGCCTTCTCCATGGTGCGGGGTTGACTGTTTGCACGGAGGACATGGGGACGCGGGGGAATCCGATCTGCTTTCATTCGGCGCGGATGCCTATGTCGGCGTGGATCGTGGGGGCTGGGATGCGCGTGTTGGGTGACCACTACTTGTGGGTGGCCGTCCTGAAGACGTTGTTGCTGCTGGTTCCGGTTGAGCTAGCGATCTATCTTGCTTGGCGGCGACTACCGCGTCCCGGTGGGCGCAGGTTGCTGTGTGTGGTTCTGCTGCTGGCACCGTTTGCGATGACTGCGTTCCTTGCTGATGTGACCAATCTGCTGGTCGATGAGGGGTATTCTTACAGTCTTCTTGCGGTGGCGGTGGCGCTGCTGCTGTTTGGCTGGCCAAAGGGGCATGGGTTGAGCCGCGCGTTGCTCTTTGCGGTCTCATTGGTTGGGCTGTATCTGTCGAAGAGCGGGATGCTGGTGGTGGTTCTGGTGTTGCTCGCTGGCTTTGTACTAGTGGAGCGGCGGACTACGTTGCGATGGCTAGTTGTCGTGCTGGTTGTCTCGGCGCCTTTGAGTTGGGCGGTGTATCAGCGTCACGCCAGCGGTCGGTACAGCTTCCGGACCAGTCTGGACGGGATGAATCTGCATAAGGGCAATAATGCCGCGTTTCTGGAGCATTATCCGCCGGCTCGTGGAGACTCGATGGACTGGTATGACTTCGAGTTGAACCGCGGCCTGCAGTTCAGCGATGAATGGAGCTTCGACGACTATCACCGGAGGGCCGCGATGGAGTATTGGCGGGCGCATCCGCGCGAGACGCTGAGAGGCGATGTGCGCAAGGCGGATGTGCTCTTCTTCTCGCTGGAGAAGCATGGAGGAACTGGAAGCTCCGGGATCAGGAAGCTGATCGAGGATGCGGGCATGCTGGCCTTCCGGCTGATGCTGTGGGCGGCGATTGTTTCGGCCATCTACCTGATGTTCCGTGGGGCAGTTCCAAAACAGTTGCGCGTGTCTTCGGAATTGTTTCTTGCAGTGGTTGCGGCTTGTGCGCTCCCTTTTCTTGTCGGGTTTGCTTATACGCGACATGCGAGCGTCCTGATCTATCCGTCGGCGTTGTTCTGCTGCCGCGCTTTGTGTGAGCCGGAAGGCCGTACCACAAACGAGGGATAACTGGTTAGGTGAGGGTGTGAATAAGCACTTGCGAAAGAGATACACTAGTGTGAGTCTCTTTTCAGGAAATACAGCAAATACCTATGTCTTCGAACACTTTTCAGATGCGTTACTCCCGCATTCACAATATGCGGTCTCTCTTCAGCCTTTTTTCAAGCGACCTGGCGATCGACCTGGGCACGGCCAACACGCTTGTGTTCGCTCATGGCAAGGGCATTATCGTCAACGAACCCTCGATTATCGCGGTGAACAAGATCACCAACGAGGTCGAGGCTGTGGGCAAGGAGGCCAAGGACATGCTTGGCCGCACGCCGGGCAACATTGTCGCGATTAAGCCGATGAAGGACGGCGTGATTGCGGACTTCCGTCACACGGAAAAGATGTTGAACTACTTTATTCAAAAGGCGCACAACCGAAAGATGATGGTGCACCCCCGGATCGTGATTGGCGTGCCCTCCGAGATCACGCAGGTGGAGAAGCGGGCGGTTATGGACTCCGCTTACAGAGCCAAGGCGTCTGAGGTGCATCTGGTGGAACAGGCCATGGTCGCCGCGATTGGCGCTGGTTTGCCGATTACAGAGCCCGGTGGAAATATGGTCGTCGATATCGGCGGCGGGACGACCGATATTGCGGTGATCTCGCTGGCGGGCATTGTGTATTCGCGCTCGGTGCGCATGGCCGGAAACCAGATGGATGAGGCCGTGATGACGTACCTGAAGCGGAAGTACAACCTGCTGGTGGGCGAGCGGACGGCGGAGCAAATCAAGATTTCGCTGGGCTCGGCTTATCCGCTGGAGAAGCCGCTTACGATGGAGGTCAAGGGACGCAACCTGATTGAGGGCGTGCCGAAGACCATCACCATTGAAGACTCGGAGATCCGTGAGGCGTTGAGCGAGTGCATTGCGACGATCATCAATGCGATTCGCGTGGCGCTGGAACGGACACCGCCGGAGTTGTCGGCCGATATCTCGGACCGCGGGATTGTGCTGACCGGCGGCGGCGCGCTGATCAAGAATCTCGACAAGCGGATTCGCGAGGAGACCGGGTTGCCGGTTTCGATTGCGGATGATCCGCTTGCCTCGGTGGTGCTGGGTACGGGTGCGATGCTCTCGGACTTCAAGCTGCTGCGGAAGATCTCGATCGATTGAGGGGTACCCCCTCGGGTGGTCCCTGTTAAGTGGCCTCGAATCATTATGGTACGTTTTCAACAGCCTGTAAATTCCTCCATACAAAGGGTTTAGAGGCAAATTCGTCTTACTAAATGAGTTAGCCCCGGTGAGTGACCGGGGCTGCTTTGTTTTTGATCTATATATTCAGTATAGCTGGTTGGAGCTAACTAAAACGCCACTTGGATGTGGCTGATTTCATTCGAGTTAGATGGTTCAGGGACTTGACAAGTGATTCCGGGCAGAAAATGGCAAAAGAAAAATGACAGCACAGGCAAACGCAATAGAATGAGCCATTTCGCCCTTGCTTCAGCCCCAGATTAGGATCCGCTTGAAGTGATCAATGATCTGTCTAGCCTCGCGTGTCCTCTTGCGGAGTCATCTTCGCCAAAAACGCCTGCAGTCCGGGCCTTTCAATCATCGTCTTCCACTTCGGCTCCGTCGAAATCGAAATCAGGAACGGTGACCGCGCCACATAAGCGCGATTCAGCCACTGAAGCGTACCTTGTTCATCTCCCATCCCCAGATAAATGAGTGACACCAGGTACGGATCAACAAACGTCGACTTCGATTCCTCGCGCAACTCCGCGATTTCCCGCAGCGCGTCGCTGGTCTTGCCCTCCCGTCCCAAGGCATAGCCGATCTCGGCCCTCAGCAGAGGAGGTTCAAAACCATTCGCCGGCTTGAACTGTCGCATGACCTCCACTGCTTCAACGAACTTACCCCGCAGCGATAGCGTCTTCCCCAATCCCCAATACGGTACCGGCGAGTGCGGATCCTTTGCCATCGCTTCGCGATAGTGCTGCATCGCATTCTCGTAGTCGCCCCGATAGTAGTCGATACAACCCAATTCGCCGATCAGCTGCGCCGACTGCGGATCGTACCCCAACATCCGGTGCACCATCTCATCGGCGTCGCGTGTCCGGCCGGTCTGCGCCATCAGGTGCGATGTGCAGCTCAGTACAGTCAATGCGCTCTGCTCATCTTTAACTGAAGCGAGTTCCGACGCCGCAGCGGCATAATCCCAGTCATAAAGCAGTTTAACCAGCCCGAGCGTCCCATGCGCCTCTCCATACCCGGGGTCAAGTTGCAGCGCACGGGTCGCATACTCGCTCGCCTGTGGCATGTGCTGCCGTGGATCCTCAAAGTAGATCCCGAGCAGCAGATGAGCCTGGGCCAAATCCGCCCACGCGATTGTGAACTTTGGATCAAGCTTCACCGCCTGCTCGAAATGTCCAATTGCGTCGTGAATCTCCATTGGGGAATTTCCCCGTGCTGCGGTCTCGCCTCGCAGCATCTCCTGGTAAGCCTCCATGCTCGACGAAACGGGCCGCGATACGTGTGCCGACTGCCTCGCATCCAGCTCGATCTTCAGGCCATGAATCAGATCCTGTGTGATGCTCGCCTGCACCGGCCTTAAATCGTCGCCCTCAGGCAGATACCGGTGGCTCTCAATGATGCTCCCATCCGTCATATTGCTCAGTTCCGTGTCGACAATCAGCTTGCCATTGGCCTGATGCATCTCGCCCGTCAACACACTGTTCACATGCAGCGAACGCCCTACACTGACGGCTTTATCCGTACTTGTTCGAAACCGGTACACCGCTCCGCGCGACATCACCTTGAGCGGAGGAATCTCCGACAACTGCCGGATCAAATTGTCCGTCAATCCATCCGCCAGGTAGTCGTTCGCCTTGTCACCGGTCTCATTTGCAAACGGCAGCACCGCAATCGCAATTTGTTGGCTACCCCCGGAGTCACTCTTTCCCTGTTGACTCCGCCAGTGCCATCGCCACTCACCCGCCGCAATCAGAGCCAGCAGTACCACACCCACCAATGTCCAATGCCCCCAACTTAGAGATGTTCGCGGCGCATGCGCCCCCCCACCTGATCCGGCTTGCTCCACAACCAGCGGAACCACTCTCGTGGCACCAGCCTTGCCCTCCCGGAATGTAAACGCCGGACAATAGCCTCCCTTGGGAACATCGATAAGGACTGGATCATCCTTACCCTCGCCGTTGTAATACTCCCGAAGCCGACTACGAAGCCGTCCCGCCTCTACCCGCACCGTCGCATCGATCGCCGGATCGTAATCATGACTCCGCGCGAAGACATCCATCGCGATTGCAAACTCCTTCAGCGGGGGAGGCGCATCCGTCAGCGACCTCTCCACGACATAACGCAGAAAGTCCTGACTCCTCTGCGCCATAGCAAACACTTTAGAACTCAGAATTCGGTGAAGCTCATCTTTGATCTCTTGCGCGCTCGGCTTCACCTCGTTGTCCACCATCAAAATGCCCCCCGATTATCCCCTTGAGCCCATTGAGGTAACGGACGTAAGTTACGGCAAGGAACTTACCAAGTCGCGCTTAAATGCCGATCTTTGCCCTGGATGGCCAAAGGCCTTTCCCAGAAAAGAGGTCCGAATCGTGAACGTCAGACTAGCTGCTTCTCTATGCCTTGCGGCGTCCGGCGCCAGTATAGCCTTCTCCCAGGCTCCTGCCCAACCTCCTCAGCTTTCGTCCAACGCAACCGTCTATGCCACCGGACTGGAATCTCCCCGCGGCCTGAAGTTCGGCCCGGACGGCGACCTATACGTCGCGGAGGCGGGGACAGGCGGAACTGTCTCAACCATAAGCGTCTGTCCGAACGCTCAGGTTCCCCCACCTATCGGTTCCTATCTGGGCGGCAACACCGGCCGAATCTCGAAGCTGGACAGATCTGGCAACCGCACCACGGTTGCTTCAGGATTCCCATCCTCCCTCGCTGCCGAAGGCGACCTGCAAGGCGTAGCCGACATCGCCTTTCTCAACGGCACCCTCTACGCCGTCACCAGTGGAGGCGGCTGCTCCCACGGCAACGCCTCGTCACCTAACATCATCGCCCGGGTCGACACCAAGTCCGGTTCATGGAAAGCGATCGTTAATCTAAGCCAATTCCTTCAGAGTCACCCCGCCGCCTATCCGGACCAAGCTGACTTCGAGCCCGACGGCGTCTTCTACAGCCTCATCGCGTACGATAACCGCCTCTACACCCTCGAACCCAACCATGGTCAGCTCTTCTCCACCTCCGCAAGCGGAGACCTTCGTGAAGAGCTCGACATCTCCAGGCAGCAAGGCCACATCGTCCCAACCTCCGTCGCTGTGAACAACGGAAAGTTCTACATCGGCAACCTCGGACTCTTCCCCATCACTCCAGACTCAAGCAAGGTCATGAGCTTCGACATTGGCGCATGCCCCTGGCCCTTCCTCTTCGGTTTCGGCTGCGGCGACGAGCTCCAGAAGCTTCGCCTCTCTGGATCGCGAGCCGGTTTCACCACCGTTGTCGCCGTCGACTTCGGCCCTGATGGTCTCCTCTATGCCCTCGAGCTCTCTGCCGCTACCGGCTTGCCAACTCCCGGCGATGGGAAGGTTGCGCGCCTTAATCGCGCCGGCGATATCGAAGATGTAGCCACCGGGCTCTCCGTTCCTACCGGTATGACATTCGGCCCGGACGGCTACCTCTATGTCTCGAACTTCGGGGCAGCACCTACCGGTCAGATCCTCCGCATCTCCGTCCACTAGCGATCCCTCGGCTACGCTGCAGAGCCACCACACTTCAGTTTCATTTGGATGTTGGCAGATACTTCCACTTCCTGCCGCTTCAGGCGGGCTTGATTGGATTGAATGACGGCGAGTGCCGAGCCGAAGCCTACGTGCTGGTCGGCGATTTGTTTTGCGCCGGTGCGGATTAGTGGGCTTCGGTTGGTCGGGGAAGTTTTGCAGGTCGAAGACCTCGAACTCTTCGTTGGGCGGCCTGATCTGAAGGAACAGAGCGACGTGCACGGTTTGCTGGAAATACGGGACGTGGATGGTGTGCCTCCCTGCGGCGAGTTGGATGGAGTGGCCCTCTCTCAGGGGTGAGTGAACGCCATCCTCGTCGATCAGCAGATGATCGTCGATGTAGAGCTTGGCGCCATCGTCGGCGGTCAGGAGGAAGCGGTATTCGCCGGGGTTTTTAATCCAGAAGACGCCGTGATAGTCGATGGCGAACCACTCGGGCCTGGAGGTGACTCCAGGAAGGCCTTTGGCTACGAACTGGTAGGGCTGATTAAGCGCATAGGTGTAGATGGCGCCGACTGCATCCATGTCCCAGAAGGTTGACGGGAGCATTCTGGTTCCTTCGGGTAGTTCATAGACGTCGCCGCACATTGAGTTTGGCTTCGGGACGATCGATCCGAAGTAACTTACGTTATCGTCGACGGGATTGATACCGCCGTTTTCGGCTTGCCTTGGCTCGTATTTTTTGGGTGATTCTCTTTGGGCTTTGGTCAGCTCGACGGGCGCGGCAAGGTTTGTGGCAACGTCGATCGATCCGAGGTTGCCGGTCTCGCGATCACGAACGACGAAGCGTACGAGAGCGGGATTGTTCTCCCGGGGCAGATCGATGAGGGTGGAGAAGCCGATGGTTCGGATACGGGAGTCCTCTTCCTGGCTAAGGATTCGCTCGGACGAGCGGTGAAGGTAGCTGAGGGGTTTGCCTTGGCCGTCGAAGGTGCAGGCTCCGTAATCGAGTTGAACGCGACGTGTCTCGTCTGAGAGAGAGGCGAAGGCTAGTGAGTCCGGCTGGATGACGAGCGAGTATCGCCAGGGGTCGGTAGTTGCCGTCTGGACGAGATGGGCTTTGAGGGCGATGGAGGACGGCGTCTCTGAGTGATAGCACGCTGCACGCTGCAGGGCTGCGTCATCATACGAGCCGTCATGGACGCGGGGCTTTGCAGGAACGTTCATTTCGCCGACGTAGTACCGGTGACGGTAGGAGAGGGTTGCGTGCTGCCGGCTGGTTGTGACGAGGATGTCGTGGTATCCGCTCTTCCAGCCTTCGGAGGAAGGCTGGAAGGCGAGCTGGTAGTGGAAGGTCGTGTTGATGGCGCAGCCTCCGCCGAGGGTGATTTGAAAGCCTCCAGAGGACGCGGAGGGAGTGGTCTCGTCCACAGATGGATCGACGATGCGAAACGAAGTGATCTTTCGGGGGAGTTTTTGGGAGTGTTTGGGAATCTCGAAGATCTGGAGGTCGGTTTCTTTGAGATCGGTGACAGGTCGATTGTCGCGGTTGCGTGCTGCCAGGTCGATGATGACTTCTCTTGTGGTGACGCGGAGAGTGTAGGGCGCGTCGGCTGAGGGCTTCTGTAGGGTCCGCTGCGGTTCAGGCGCGGTTTGGCCTAAGGCTCGGATGAACGACAACGACAAGAAGATAGTGGCGGTGACTTTGCGCAAATCGGCTCCGCGGTGCGAACGAGGACAGCATAACGCAGGGGCTTCGGAGATGGATTGGGACGGGAGCCGCAGGTCTTCGATTTCGGCTTCGCCTTCGCTCAGGATGACAAGTTTTTGTCTATTCTGGTTTGGGATTAGACGGCGGCGGGTACGGGAACTTCCTGTTTTTTGAGGCGGGCCTGGTTGGACTGGATGACGGCGAGTGCGGAGCCGAAGCCTACGTGTTCGTCGGCGATGGGTCTTGTTCCGGTGCGGACGCAGTAGACGAAGGCTCGAGTGGAGGCGGTTGTGGGGTCTTCTGCGGTGGTGACCTGGACAGGGGTGCCGGGACCCCGGTAGGGCATCTCTCCTGATGGGTTAGTAGGAAGCGCTGGTGGTGACCGCTTTGCTGTCTTTTGAGGAGCTCTTCGTGATTTTGTGGGGCTCGTAGAAGAAGGTTGCGTCCTGGAGGGTGAGGTTTAGTGAGCCTTTGGTTCCATAGAGCCAGAGTTGGTCGCCCATCTTGGCGTTGTTGGTCATGGAAGTGAAGATGAAACGGCGTCCGCCGGAGTAGGAGAGGATGGCCTGAACGTTGTCGTCGGTCTCGCGGCCATCGTGATATTCGCAGATGGAGCCGGAGGCCAGGGCTGCGGTGGGCGTGGAGCCGAAGACCCAGTTGGCGATGTCCATGTGGTGGGAGCCAAGTTCGGCGAGGAGACCGAGAGACCACTGGTTGTAGAGACGCCAGTTGATGAGGCGCTCCAGTGAAGGATCGGGGACGGGACGGCGCCAGTTGTTGTTGCGGTTCCAGTAGGCCATGATGTGGGTGACATCGCCGATCTCCCCTTGCTGGACGCGGGCAACTGCGGCGCGGATCCATGGAGAGTAGCGATATTGGTGGCCGACCTGGAAGATGCGCTTGTGTAAGCTAGTCGCGTTGACGATCTTTGCAGCGTCCTCAAGGGTGTAGGCCATGGTCTTTTCGCCGTAGACGTGGTGACCGGATTCGAGCGCGGGGATGACGTGCTGGGCGTGGAGGCCGAGCGGCGTGGCGACGATGACGGCGTCGAGATCCTTGCGATCGAGCAGAGCGCGATAGTCGGAGGTGGAGGGGACCTGGTATCCGCAGGTTTGGTTCAGCTCGGCGAAGCGCGGCTGGTAGACGTCGGCTGCGGCAACTATCTTCACGCCCGGGACGCGGAGGAAGCTGCGGACGAGCTCCTGGCCGCGGCTGCCGGGTCCGATGATGCCGATGCGGAAGGGTGAGGTGTCGGTGACAGGGGCGATCTGGCGGGCGGCATCAGAGTCGGTTTTCGACGGCTGGGTTTTCGAGGATTGCGCGAGAACGGAGTCCGTGTCGAGCGTGGATGCGGCGACGGCGGCGGAGAGGCCACGGACGAAGAGGCGGCGATCAATCATGTTGAGTGGGTCCTTTTGCGATGGGAGATTCCCGGCAGGGATCGCCTGTCCAGTTTATTGCGGTGCAGGAGGATTGGCTAAAGATAAGTGCCTGGGTGCCGGGCCTGGAGGCGAGGAGCTTGCGTGATAACTCCGGGTTGAGTACGAAGACGACGGTCGAGAGTGCATCACTGTCAGTGGCGCTGGGGTCGATGACGGTTGTTTGAAGCATACCTTCGACCGGTCGCATGGTTCGGGGATCGAAGATGTGGCAGTAACGATGGCCGTCCTTGATGAAGAATTTTTCGGTGCAGGCCCCGGTGGAGAGCGAGGTGTCGCGGAGAAGAATGGAGGCTGCGGTCTTGCCCGGATGAAGAGGGTCGGGAATGTCTACGGGCCAACCTGCGGTTCCGGGAACGGCGCCGATGGCATAGAGGGTGCTTCCTCCGGCTGAGATGAAGGCTGAGATGACTCCCTGCTGACGGAGGAGAGTGACGACGGCGTCGACGGCGAAGCCTTTGCCGATGCTGCCAGGGTCGAGTTCCATCGGCTGATGATTGATGAAGGAGATAGTACGGGTTTCGGGGTCGAGAGCGACATTCTTCCAGCCAACTTTGTTGCGGAGCGCGTTGAGTTCAGCCTGGGAGGGGATTCGGCCCTGATGAAAGAAGAAGCCCCAGGCGCGGAGAAGTGGGCCGACGGTGATGTCGAATGCTCCGTTGGAGACGCGGCTCCAATAAAAGGAGCGGCCGAGGAAGCGGAAGGTTTCAGGATCGGTAACGATTGGCGCGGAGCCTGCGTCGCGGCTGATGCGGGAGAGTTCGCTGGAGGGGCGGTAGTTGCTGAGGAGAGCTTCGAGCCGGTCGATCTCGTCGAAGGCCAGGTCCATGTCCTGTTCGGCGGTGGCCTGATCAGCAACGTTGAGGTCGATGGTGAAGACGGTTCCCATGGCGGCGTGGGTTTGATGGAAGCGCTGGAGTGTGGGCTGCCCACCGGCCGGGAGGCTGCAGGCAGCAGCGAACGAGAGGATTTTCACGGATTGACGTACGAGTTGATTACGGCGCTTCACCCGACTACATCCCATACAGTTTGTTCAATCATCCCCTGGATGCGTGCATGAGCAGCCGGAGTTGCGAGCGACGTTCATCATACTTTTTGTAAAGGCTTCATGCTACTCAAGGGTATGTTGATGGGATGAGGCTGACGCGGATGCGGTCGATGCGGCGGTCGGTGCTGGCGAGGACCTCGAGGCGGAGGCCGTCTTCTTCGACGACTTCGCCGGGGAGGGGGATGTGGCCAGTGATCTCGGAGACGAGGCCGCCGAGAGTAGTGGATTCGTAGGCTTCAGAGAGGCGGAGGAGGCCAGCTTCTTCGCGCGATTCGCGGAGGAGGCGGAGGGTAGCGTCTTCCTTGCTCTCGGACGGGCCGACTGCCGTGGATTCATGGGCTTCGACGCTCTCTCTGAACTGCGGCTGTCTTTGGTCTCGTGCTCCTTCGCAGTTTGGATTTCGTGAGGCTGAGATTCGCGAAGGTCGTATTGTTCGGGCGAGTCGGCTGGGTGGGGCTCGCCGTATTCGGAGGAGTCGATGTCGGCGGGGCGGCGGTTGGCTTCGAGTTGGTCGGCGAAGAGATCGCGGAGGCGGGAGAGCTCGAAGGATCCGGAGACGGTGTAGGCACCGTTGGGCTCGCGAATGGGGGCGTCGTCCGCCTCGGGCTCGTCGTGCTCGTCGGCGATGTTGCCAACAATGGCTTCGAGGAGGTCTTCGATGGTGACGAGGCCGGCGACGGAGCCGTACTCGTCGATGACGAGACGCATGTGCTGTTTTTCGCGCTGCATCTCGCGGAGGAGCTCAGCTACTTTTTTGGTTTCGGGGACGAAGGCGGCGGGGCGCTGGATTTGGGCGACGGTGCGGGTGGAGGCTTCGGTGTCGTCGATGCGGAGGAGATCGCGGGCGAAGGCGATACCGGTAATGTAGTCGAGCGAACTGGAGTAGACGGGGACTCGGGAGAAGACATGCTCATTGATCTGGGCCGTGAACTCGCGGAGAGTGAGGTTGCCGGAGACGGCGAAGATCTCGGGGCGCGGGGTCATGACTTCGAGGACGATCTTGTCGCCGAACTCGACGGCGGAGCGGACGAGCTCGCGGTCGGATTCTTCGAGAATGCCCTCTTCTTCACCGGCTTCGAGGAGGGCGTCCATCGCTTCGGAGGGGTGCTCTTCTTCGGTCTTGTCTTCCGGCTCGGCTAAGGCGGCGATGGAGAGGAGGAGCTGCAGGAGCATGGTTACGGGCAGGATGAGGTAGAAGAGGGCCTGCAGAAGAGGAAGGATACGGGCGATCCAGAGGCCGCGAGTGCGGGAGAAGAGAAGCTGTGGGAGGAGGCGATCGAAGACGAGGATGAGGAGGATGAGTTCGAAGGCGGCGCGGACGACCTCTCCGGTGCTGGGCGTACGGGCGAGCGAGGGAACGAGAGTGGAGTGGGTGTAGAGGCGCAGGCCAGCGAGAAGAGCGAGGGTGGCGAGAGTGAGCTGACGGAGGACGGAGGCTGAGAGGGCGATGGACTCGCGGCCGAGGCGGAGGCGGGGTTCGGCGACCTGCTCCCATGCGTCGATGTTGTCCTGGTATTCGCGGGAGAGGAACTTGCCCATCTCGAAGTAGATACGGTCGACGTAGGCGGAGAGGGCGAGGATGGCGAGGAGGATGACGAGGACGATGCCGTAGAGGTAGGTGACGGTCATTTGCCACCTCGCCTGGATTTTGATGGTGGTTTTTGTGTGGTTTTCTGTGGTTGTTTCGTGGTAGTTAAGTGCTTTTTTGTGGTCTTTCGTGCAGTGCGTTCGATAAGGGTGGCGGGCAGGCGGAGTTCGCGCCGGAGGGTGGCTTCGCGGGTGGCCATCTGGCCGTGGTCGGTCTCGTGGTCTTCGCCGGCGAGATGGAGGAGGCCGTGGAGGATGAGGATTTTGATCTCGGCAGTGAAGGGGTGGGCGAAAGCTTTGGCCTGCTGGGCGGCGGTGTCGATGGAGATGGCGAGGTCGCCGGCGTGTTTTCTGGCAAAGGCGGCCGGCGCCGGGAAGCTGAGGACGTCGGTGGGCTTGTCTTTGCCGCGGAAGTTTTTGTTGAGGCGCCGGAGGGTGGAGTCGGTGGTGAGGAGGACGTCGACGGTGCCGCGAAGGCCGATGGCCGTGCGGGCTCGATTGAGGAAGCGCGTGAGGGTGGGCGTGGATAGGCCTTCGGGGGTGGAGTCCGAGGCTGTCTCGATGGTGATCATGGTTGGGCGCGCTCTGTCTTCACCGTATTGTAGGGTTGCAGGCTTGGACTCGGTGAGGAAAGCGATCGAGCTTCGCTCGATGCCCCCATCTCAGAATCGAGATGTGGGGCACCCGGTTTTGTGGTGGCTTCGGACGGATCGGGATTTCTGGAGTAGACGCGGACGTGGTCTACGAGCATTTGCTGGGGGAAGGTTGTGGTCTGGTCAGGGTTGCCGGGCCAGTTTCCGCCTACGGCCAGGTTAAGGAGAAGGTAGAAGGGGTGGTCGTAGACCCAGTGGGTTCCGGCGGGCAAGTCGGCGGGAGTCCGCTCGACGATGAGGTGGTCGTCGAAGAAGAATTTGATGTCGTTGGGGGACCACTCGATTGCGTAGAGGTGAAAGTCGGAGTCGACTTGCTGAGCTGCGGGGAGGTCGAATTTGGTGGACGGGCCTTTCGAGCCGCTGTATCCCGGGCCATGGATCGTGCTGTACATCGTGTTGGCAGAGCCGATGGTTTCGAGGATGTCGATCTCGCCGCAGTCGGGCCAGTGGGATGTTGCGTGGTCGTCGCCGAGGAGCCAGAAGGCTGGCCAGATGCCTTTGCCGGTGGGGAGCTTGATGCGGGCTTCGAAGCGGCCGTATTTTTGCGCGAAGTGACCCGTGGTGTTGAGGCGTGCGGAGGTGTAAGGGCGCGCGATGCCGTCGGGGCCGGTGAGGTCTTCTTTTCGGGCGGTGATGATGAGGTTGCCGTTTTGCTGTTGCACGTTGGTGGGGCGGGCGGTGTAGGTTTCGAGTTCGTTGTTGCCGAAGCCATTGCCGCCGGTGACGGCGTTCCACTTGGCGGGGTTGGGTGGAGTGCCGTTAGGGGCGTTGAACTCGTCGCTCCAGGTTAGCTGCCAGGATTGGGCTTGAAGGGCGGGGGTGAGGAGAAGGATGAGGCCGGCGTAGAGGAGGGTTCGCTTCAAGGAGGAAAGCGGTCGTCCTTCGGACGACGCCCATGTCCCAGAATCGGGACATGGGGCACCCGGTTTCTGGGTCGGCGCCGAGATGTTACTTGGGAGCTCGATGGCGGTCATCGGAGATGAGGCCGGCGAAGGGGCCCGGCGTCGTCTGATTCTAATCGGTCGAGGTGACAGGAGCTAATCGTTGTCGCGGTAGCCGATCAGGGGTTTTTGAGTTGGAGGAATGGCGGACTCGTATGTTTTGCCCTGGAGTTGTTTGTGGAAGTCCTGCTGGGCGGCGGCGGCGAGGCTGGGCGTCATGAAGAGATCGACGGCGGTAAGAGCGAGGGCTTTGGAGGCGATGACCATTCCGTCCTGGCCGATGCTCATGCCGGCCGAAGCGGCAGCTTGCCAGGTGTGGGCGGCTACGCCGGGGACGAAGGTGGCCGCTCCGAAGCCGATCGTGGGGACGTTCCAGCTGACGTCGCCTACGTCAGTGGAGGCAGAGGGAGCGTTAGGATCGAACGGGCGGAGAGGCAGAATGATGTTGGTCTGGTCGAGGTTGAGCGCGCCTCCCGGGGGCAGCGACTTTTGGAGGTTGGTGGCGAATTCGATTTGGGAGGCATCCATTTTGTAGCCGCCGACGAGCTCGAGATTTTTTTGCGCGACGGGGGCTAGGGCGTCGTTAGGGATGATGTTGGCGTCGCTGCCTATATTGCGGATTTCGACGGTGGTTTCGGTCATCATGGCTGCGCCATTGGCGATTTTGACGATGCGGGCCCAGATGTTGTCTAGGGTTTCGTTGTAGGGATTGCGGGCCATGATTTCCAACTCGGCGAGGTCGGGGACGACGTTGGGGGCTACTCCGCCTTTGGTGATGACGTAGTGGATGCGAGTGCTGGCAGGGACGTGCTCGCGGAGGAACTCGATGCCGTTGCCCATGAGCATGACACCGTCGAGGGCGGAGCGGCCGCGGTCGGGCGCCATGGCGGCGTGGGCGGCGACTCCGTGGAAGGTGAAGCGGGCGGAGGTGACGGCGAGCGCGCCTCCGTTGTTGACGGCGTTGCGGTCGGCGGGGTGCCAGTGGAGGACGACGTCTACATCCTTGAAGAGGCCAGCGCGGACCATGTAAATCTTGCCAGAGCCACCTTCTTCAGCTGGCGTGCCGTAGTAGCGGAGGGTGCCGGCGATGTGGTGCTCAGCCATGAAGTCTTTTGTGGCTACGGCAGCGAGAGCGGCGCCGGAGCCGAGGAGATTATGTCCGCAGCCGTGGCCGGGTGCTCCGCTGACGACGGCTTCGCGGGTGGCGATGGCTTGTTGCGAGAGACCGGGGAGCGCGTCGAATTCGCCGAGGATGGCGATAACGGGCTTACCGGTTCCGTAGGACGCGACGAAGCCGGTGGGTTCATCGGCTACCCCCGACTGGATGGTGAAACCGGCTTTTTTGAGTTGGTCCTGGAGGAGCGTGGAGCTTTTGTTCTCGTGGTAGCCGAGCTCGGCGTAGCCCCAGATCTCTTTGGAGACTTGTTTGTATTCTGCGGCGTTGGCGTCGACGAGTTTGATTATTTGGGTTCGGTCG
The DNA here is from genome assembly GCA_963798925.1 of uncultured Acidobacteriaceae bacterium. GTDB lineage: Bacteria > Acidobacteriota > Terriglobia > Terriglobales > Acidobacteriaceae > Edaphobacter. Next base: position 2,425,287 of record CAWCVD010000008.1, on the reverse strand, counting down.
GCGGGGGTGGGCTGGGCTATTGCGGGGACAGCTAGAAGGAAGACTAAGGCGGTGCGGAGGGACAGGGGCATGACGGGCTCCGTGTGGCTGGGCGAGGATTTGGGTTTTTTCTAATGTACTTTGCGTGGGCTGGATTCTGAAGAGAAAAGCATACCCCAGGGGCTAAAGCCCCCTTTCTTGTCCGATCGAGAGAGGCCCAAGGCTGAAGCCTTGGGTTACCTAGAAGGAACGACTTCAAAGCGCTTGGATTCTTTGTTGCCATTCTGAATGTTGGCGCGATCTTTGCTGGAAGGCGAGAAAGGAACTTGCAAGGATTAGGACGTCAATGGAATGACCATAGGCGAAATGCAGCCATTCAGCTCGTGCTCCGCTCCATGGAATGACTTTCAGCGCGACGCAGCCGATGAGGTTAGCCAGACCTGTTAGTGGCAACAGAGCAGCATTGCGTCGGAAAGAGATTGCACCAAAAACCATTCCAATCCAAAAGACTAATAAGAAAATCAATTTGAAGCTGTCCAGTAAGTACCTTGTGTCAATTCCGGCTAGCCCAAAAGCAGCTAGAAACCAAGCTCCCTCCAAGCCGATTCCGATCCAGACAAGGGTTAGCCAAAGCTTGGTTAGGTCTCTCATTCAGGTTGGAAATCACTGCGTCTTTGGAATTGGTTGCAGTGGCGCTGGGAGAGCAGGGTCCGTGACGGTTTCGCTTAGAGCCAGCGGTAGTTGCTGCTGGGCTTTGCCGTAGCTCTCGTAGGCGCGGACGATGCGCTGCACTAAGTGGTGGCGGACGACGTCGACATCTTCGAAATGGCAGAAGCGGATGCCTTCGACGCCGTCGAGGACGTGGAGGGCTTCGAGGAGGCCGGACTTTTTGGGGTTGGGCAGGTCGGTCTGGGTGAGGTCGCCCGTGATGACTGCCTTGGAGTTGTTGCCGAGGCGGGTGACGAACATCTTCATCTGCTCGGTAGTGGTGTTCTGGGCCTCATCCATGATGACGAAGGCATCGTTGAGGGTGCGGCCACGCATGAAGGCGAGCGGGGCAACTTCGATGACGTTGGATTCGAGCATCTTGTCGACCTTGGGCGGATCGACGAGGTCGTAGAGGGCGTCGTAGAGCGGGCGCAGGTAGGGGTCGACTTTTTCCTGGAGCGAGCCAGGGAGGAAGCCGAGGCGTTCGCCGGCTTCGACGGCAGGGCGGACCAGGATGATGCGGGAGACGCGCTTGGCCATAAGAGCGCTGACGGCCATGGCGACCGCGAGGTAGGTCTTGCCGGTGCCGGCGGGGCCGAGGCCAAAGGTCATGTCGGACTGTTCGATGGCCTCGACGTAGCGGCGCTGATTGGGCGAGCGGGGCTGGACCATACGCTTGACCCCGGCAGAGCGCTGGCGGCCTGCGTCGACGAGCGAGCGGAGGGTGATGGCGGGGTCGGCGACGACGAGCTTGAGCATGCCGTTGAGTTCGCCGTTGTGGAGATTAACGCCCGACTTGCGGAGGGCGTCGAAGTCGAGAAAGATTTGCTCGACGCGGGCGACGGACTCAAGTTCGCCGGTGACGTGGATGGCGTCGGAGCGGAGATCGATGGTGACGTGAAGCTTGTCCTCGAGGAGGCGGAGGTTTTCGTCGTGGGTCCCGTAGAGGGGTTCGATGCCAGGGGTGATTTCGAGGGGTTTTTTGATCAAGTAGTGAGCTGACCTCCGTCAGGGGTTGCTGGGTTAATGGGACCTAACGACTGCATGGATTGGATGATTTGGCACGGGGTATAAGTTGCAGCGCGGGGGGTGCGCCTGGGGATCGCGATCGGGATGGCTCGAGTTGCCAATGCGTCGAAGATGGGCAAAGAGTAGAACGATGTGGGGTTGGCGTCAAGTGCTAAGTGATGAATTGTGACCAGAGGAAACCTGCGGCGATACGCTCAAATACGGTGGGTCGTGAAGAAGCCCTGAGGCAGGACTCTGAAACTTCCAGGGTTTTCTGAGATTTCACACCGAGAAGAGCAACCTATCGTCTCACCACTAAGTCAATCCATTCAGCTAGAGTTACCCCACTTAAATGAACTCGGGATGAAAATATCTCTGTCGTCAACGTCGCACCGCTCGCAACTTGAGGACTCATATGAAACTTACTGTGTCTCTTTTTACTATCTTCAGCTTGGCAATCTTCTCAGGCGGTTCACCGGCTGCTCATGCTGACACCTTCGCCTTCACCTCAACAAGCATCGAAACCGGCAACGCCAGTGGAGTCCTGACCGCCGTCGCGGATCCAACAATTGCAAACGCTTTCGACGTAACCGGCATCTCGGGCACCGTTGATGGGAATGCCATCACGGGGCTCTTACCCTGCGCCACTTACGATCCGAGCGACCCTTGCGAGAGCGCTGGCAACAGTTTCCTCTACGACAATCTGGTTTATCCCAGCGGGGTCCCTTCGCCCGGCGTCACGGTCCTGGATTTTAGCGGCATCGGCTTTGCGATAGGAGATAGCGGATTAGAGGGCGATTTCGCCGCCGCCAGCACCCACACATACGTTTTCATTACGAATACTCAACATCCCGACGATCAGACCGTTGCCTTTTCCATCACTCCTATCCCCGAACCCGGTAGTTTCATTCTGCTCGGCACCGGCCTCGTCGGTATAGTCGGCTCCGTTCGCCGCCGTACCTAGAGCTAAAGGTAAGGAACGGTGACCAATAGTGAACCTATCCTTCTGGGATGGAATTCGCTTCGTTTTGGATAATTTCGAGAGGGGTTGAATTTGTGCGTAACGGGGTAAAGCAGGTTGACCTTGGGGCTGGAAGTCCGTAGACTTAGATATTGCAGGGATTGCGGCGGGCTGTGGCTTGATTTCAGGTCGGCTGGCTTGGGCCTGCATCCCATTTTCCCCTACAAAATGTAGGGTTGAGAGAAGAGAGTTTATGGCAAATCATGTTTCGTCGTTGAAGCGCGCGCGTCAGACGGTTGGAAAGACAGCGGTCAACCGCTCAAACAAGAGCAAGCTGCGCGGTACGCTGCGGCAGTTGCGCGAGGCAATCGCGCAGGGTGATCACGCTGTTGCGACCACTCACTACCGTGAGACGGCTTCTATTCTGGACAAGAGCGTGCAGAAGGGCGTTCTGCACAAGAACACCGCGAACCGGTACAAGAGCCGGTTGAATGCGCGTGTGAAGGCTGTGGCGCCGAAACCTAAGAAGGCTGCCTAAGTTTTTTTGGCTGCGGCCTGGATTAACTTTTTGGGTTTGCGGCTCTTCGGGAAAAATGCGGGGATTCTTCGCTCCGCTCAGAATGACGACCTTTTAGGTTAGAGTTTTGAATTTGGATATAGCTTCCATGGGCTGGCTACGGGTGACCGTTGCCGGCCCTTTCTATTGGGGTGTGGTTTTCGGAGGCGCTGGGGGTTTGTCGTCCGGAAGGCTGTAGAGGGTGGGGGGGAGGCGGTGCTGCTCAGGTGCAGGGTCGCCAGCGGATTGGCTTGGTGGCGGCGCGGCGGTTGGCGGAGCTTGCTGGGCCGGCTCTGCACTGGAAGTTGCTGGTGGCGTGGCTGCGGACGGCTGGCTGGAGGTGTTGGCGACGGTTGTGGTGGGAGCGGGGAGTTGCGGACCGGGGCGGTCGACTGTGTCGGGGGTGCTGGCTGCGTTCGCGTCGGAAGAGGTCGGGGGTTCGGAGGAGAAGTGGACGGGAAGATTGTTTTCCGCAGGGGCGGAGGCTTGGACGAGTTTGAGTGCGGTCTGGTCTTTGTCGGTGAGTGGCGGGAGGGAGTAGATCTCGATGGCGCCGGCGTGAACTACGGCAAGAGAGAGGCCGTCGGGGGACAAGGTAAAGTTCTGGCCGGCGCGTTCGATGGGAGAGCAGTCGGCGCGGAGGAGCTGCTTGCCGGTGCCGGTCTGGTAGACGATAACGGCCTGTGCGTTGACCTCGTCGGAGCTGAGGGGCTGGTCGGCGATGACAGAGTTCTTCAGGAGGATGCGGCTAAGGGCGAAGCGTCCGCCTGCAGGTGCGTAGGCCAGGGAGGGTGATATGTAGTCGCCGAAGATGCCCTGCTCCCACATCTCCTCGCCGCGCATGTTGAACCCGCCGACCTGCTGCCTGACCTGGCCGCCGCGGCAGCCGAAGGCTATGAATTCGCTGTGGCTGACGAAGATGGGGGCCGGAGAGCAGGAGGAGTCGAAGGGGGAAAGCTCGGCGACTTTGCCGGCATAGGAGTGGAAGTCGAAGGCGTAGTGTTGATGGCCTTGATCGATGACAGCAAGAAAGCCGGCAGTGGAGGCGGGGATGTCGCCGGTTGAGTCGGATTGGACGATGCCTGCGAAGGCGGCCTGGACTGCGTCACTGGTCTCGGTTGAGCGGAGGCGGTAGAAGTTGATCTGTACTGGGTCCCTTTCTTTGAGCATAGGAGCGAGAGATTGGGAAGGGCCAAAGAGCGGAGTCTTTGGCGTTTTGTTTACCGGCGCGCGCTTGATTGATTCGATGATGAGGAAGTCGTTGTCCGGGGAGACGATGAGGGCCGCGAGGCGGCGCTCGGATGAGACGAGAAAGGGACGCTGGGTGAAGGGTTGGCCTGTGGCGAGATTGATGAGTGGGGCGAAGGTGGTGAGGGTGTCGCGAATGCGGAGTAAAAAGTGGCCGCCACCGAGGTTCCAGAGGTACTGGGCGTGATCGTGTAGGTGCCAGGAGGTGCGGGCGAGAACATGGCCGCTGGGGAGGTCGAGGAGGACGGCGTCGACGACACGGTCCCGATCGTCTTCGGGCTCATCCGGAAGGCGTGGGATGAGGCGGTGAGTAACGAAGGTGAGTAGGAGATGTTTCTGGTCGACGAAGTGCACGGTGAACATGGAGCTGCCGTTGAGCAGGAACTGGGCGGGAAGGGACTGAAAGCCGAGGTCGTCGAGAGGGATGCGCAGAGGTGGTTCAGGGCCGCGGCCGAAGAGAGGCAGGGCGACGAGGACCAGGAGCCACGCCAGCCAGGAGCGCGGAGTGCGGGGCGATGCCGGGATGGAGGTTTTGGGAACCAGCATGACTCGGAGCGCGTATCCCTCCCTTATCTGGGTCGCACAGCATTAATGTTTCACAGACGCAGGAGCAGCGGCAACGTGTGCAGCGCACTTCGTGGCGGCTGCGGGCGGCCAAATGGTACAAAGACAGGGTAGAAGTTTGATGCAGACGAGGAGATATTCATGAAAAACACATGGAAGTTACGGAAGCTGGGCATTTTGGGAGGCAGGACAGGACTGGTCGTTGCGGCGATGGCGCTGACTGGATCGCCGTTTGGATTCTTGAGCGTGGCTGCTGCCCAACAGGTGAAGGCGGCCGATAACACGGGGAAGGCGGCAGAGGTTTATGTGCCGATTCCGGGGTTCGATACGACGTCGATCGACAAGTCGGTGGACCCTTGCAACGATTTCTATAAGTTTGCGTGCGGAAAGTTTGCGGCGAACCATCCGATTCCGGCGGACCAGCCGGGGGTGGACCAGTTTTACGCGCTGTTCAACGTCAATACGCAGTCGCTGAACGGGATTTTGAACAAGGCGGCGGCGGGCGGCGCGGGGCGGTCGCCGGATGAGCAGAAGATCGGTGACTACTACAAGGCGTGCATGGATACGGACGCGATCAATGCGAAGGGACTGGCTCCGGTTGAGCCTCTGCTGAAGGAGATCGATGCGGTGACGAACAGAGACCAGTTTCCGGCTCTGATTGGAAAGCTGCAGCGGATTGGCGTGAATGCGTTCTTCGGATATGGGGAGCAGCAGGACTTCAAGGATGCGAGCAAACAGATTGCGGTGGTGATCCAGGGTGGACTGGGGCTGCCGGAGAAGGACTATTACCTCCGCACGGGGGCGAAGGATATGACGATTCGGGAACAGTACGTCGCGCACGTTGCGAAGATGCTGGAGCTTGCCGGAAGCACACCGGTGCAGGCTGCGAAGGACGCGAAGAACGTTCTGGCGTTTGAAACGGATCTGGCGAAGGCTTCGCTGGGCGTGGTCGACATGAGAGAGCCGGAGAAGACTTACCATCTGCAGCCGATCGCGACCTTTGAGGCGACCATCTCGGGGGTGGATTTCGGGGCATTTCAGGATGCGATCCATTCGCCACGGGTGACGGAGATCAATAATGCAACGCCTGAGTTTCTGCCTGCGATGATCAAAGCAAGTCATGCGGCGGATATGGAGACGCTGAAGGCTTACATGCGGTATCAGCTGCTGACAACGTTCGCGGGCCGTCTGCCGAAGCCGTTCGACGCGGAGAACTTTGACTTCTACGGGCGCAAGTTGAATGGACAGCCGGAGCAGGCGGCGCGGTGGAAGCGCTGCTCGAACTCGGTGAATGGGGCGCTGGGCGAAGCTCTGGGCAAGGTTTATGTGGAGCAGTACTTCGCGGGAGACAGCAAAGCCAAGATGCTGCAGATGGTGGGCGACATCGAAGCGGCGATGGACCGGGATATCGATGGACTGGAGTGGATGTCGCCGGCAACGAAGGTGCGCGCGAAGGAGAAACTGCATGCGGTTGCGAACAAGATCGGGTATCCGGACAAGTGGCGGGACTACTCGAAGCTGGAGGTGAAGCCGGATGATGCGCTGGGAAATTCGGAACGCGCGAATGCGTTTGAGAATGACCGGCAATTGAACAAGATCGGCAAGCCGGTGGATCACAGTGAGTGGGGAATGACGCCTCCGACAGTAAATGCGTACTACGACCCAAGCATGAACGACATCAACTTCCCTGCCGGGATTCTGCAACCGTCGTTCTATGACTCGAAGCAGGATGATGCGGTGAACTATGGGCACATCGGCGCGGTGATTGGACACGAGCTGACGCACGGGTTCGACGATGAAGGCAAGAAGTTCGACGCAAAGGGAAACCTTAGCGACTGGTGGACCGCCGACGACACGACGAAGTTTGTGGCGCGGACGGACTGCCTGGTGGGCGAGTACGGCGACTTTGTTGCGGTCGATGATGTGAAGGTTAACGGCAAGCTAACGCTGGGCGAGAATACGGCGGACAACGGCGGTTTGCTGCTGGCTTACATGGCTTATCTGGATCGCGCAAAGAAGGAAGGCGTGGACCTGATGGCGAAGAAGGATGGATATACGGCGCCCCAACGGTTCTACATCGGGTTTGCGCAGAACTACTGCGAAAACTCACGGCCGGAGTCGGTGCGGAACCAGGTGTTGACGGATCCGCACTCGCCGGATCACTTCCGCGCGAACGGCGCGATTGTGAACCAGCCCGGGTTTGCGGGGGCATTTGGATGCAAGAAGGGATCGCCGATGGTGCCGGCTAATAGCTGCCGGGTCTGGTGAGGCGATTGTTAGTTGCTTGTTGTTAGTTGATGGGCTTTAGGTATTAGGTTTCTGGTGTCTGGTATCAGCGGGAGGGTTTGGCGCCCTCCCGCTTTTTCTTTTTGACTGTGCGAGAGTGGAGGAATGGCGGTTTTGGAGAACAGACGTGCGCTTGGGTTTGCTGCATGTGCGGTGGCTAGCTGCTTCTGGGGATGTGGGTTCTTCTTTGGCAAGATTGCGCTGGCGGAGATGAACTTTGCGCATATGGTGTTGTATCGGTTTCTGTTTGCGATGCCTGGTTTGTTGCCTCTGTTGATCATGCACCGGCCGGGGTTGAACCGGCGGGAATGGGGATTACTGACACTGGCTTCCTTTCTTGGCGTACCGGTGCAGTTTTTGATTCAGTTTTATGCGCTGTCGATTACGACGGTGAGCCACGCGGCGCTGATGGTAGGGTCAATGCCCGTGATTCTGGCGGTTGGTGCGACCTTGTTTGCGCATGAACGGATGGATGGAGTGGGCTGGGCGGCGCTGGTGGGGTCGACCTGCGGGGCGGCGATGATTGCGCTGAGTGGGGGTTCGCATGCCAAGGGTGGAGCGACGATGGCGGGGGATTTGCTGGTGGTGTTGTCGTTGCTGATTGCGCTGTTCTGGATCCTGATCAACAAGGAGCTGATGGAACGACACTCGCATCTGGTGGTAACCGCATATGGGTTGGGGATTGGGACGCTGATGCTGATAGTGTGGGTTCCGGTGCGGTATGGGATGCCTCCGGTGACGGGGGTGACGTGGAAGGCATGGCTGGCGTTGGCGGGGAGTGGGATTTTGTGCACGGCGACGACGACGCTGCTATGGAACTGGGGGATGACGCAGGTTCCGGCTTCACAGGCAGGGGTTTTGCTGAATATGGAACCGCTGATTGGGAGTCTGTTGGGTGTGTTGGTGCTGGGAGAGCAGCTCGGGCCTGGCGCCTGGGTGGGGGGTGGGTTGATTGTGGCTTCGGCGATTACGCTGACGACGAAATCGAAGACCCGGGTGCGGGAGACGATGCCGGTTACTTAGTTGCTTGTTGCTGATTGCTAGTAGTTAGTTGTCGCGGCTGATTTGGGTATGGGGGCGTGGTATTCTCCGGCAATTATGAAAAAGATCTGGTTGGGTTTTCTGGTTGTTGTGGCCGGGGTGTCTTTTGTGACGATGGCTTTTGGCCAGGGTTCGAAGATATCTCCGGTTGAGAGTGCGATGGTGAAGGCGGTGGATGCGGAGACGCCTTCGGGGATGGCGCTGCTCGAAAACATTGTGAATATCAATAGCGGGACGATGAATCTTCCGGGTGTGGTGGCGGTGAAGGATGTGATCGCGCCGCGGATTGAGGCTTTAGGGTTCAAGGTACAGTGGATGCCGATGCAGAGTCTCGATGGACGAGCTGGGGATCTGGTAGCGGAGCATGCTTGTCCGGCAGGAACTGGGAAATGTGGGAAGAGGATTCTGCTGATCGGGCATATGGATACGGTGTTTGAGCCGAGCAGCAGCTTTCAGCGGTTCTCGATTGTGCCTGGGACGAATGGCAACGTGGCTACGGGACCGGGTGTGAATGATATGAAAGGCGGGCTGGTGGTGATGCTGATGGCACTCGATGCAATGAAGGCCGCGGGCGTGCTGGACAAGTCTGAGATCAGAATTGTGCTGAGTGGCGATGAGGAGCGGCATGGGCTGCCGGTGAGCGTGTCGCGGAAGGACATGATTGATGCGGCGAAGAAGAGCGATGTGGCGCTGGAGTTTGAGTCGGGTGGGATTGTCGACGGGAAGGAGGTGCAGAGCATCAGCCGACGAAGCGCGGGGAGCTGGGAGATCGAGGCGACGGGCAAGACGGGGCACTCGTCGCAGGTGTTCGGTGAGCGGTTGGGTGATGGGGCAATTTACGAGTTGGCGCGGATTCTGGATGCGTTTCGGAGAGAGTTGCGGGAGCCGGGGCTTACATACAACGTTGGGCTGGTGCTGGGTGGCGCGACGGCGACGATGAATGCGAATGGAACCGGGGGCGAGGCGATGGGGAAGACCAATGTGATCCCACCGGTGGCTCTGGCGCATGGAGATATGCGCACACTGGACAATGACCAGACAATGCGGGTGCAGGCAAAGATGCAGGCGATCGTAAGGGATCATCTTGCGAGGACAGGAGCCGTGATTACGTTTGAGGAAGGGTATCCGGCGATGGCGCCTACAGAGGCGGGACATGCGCTGGTGAAACAACTGAATGGAGTGAATGCGACGCTCGGGTTACCGGCGATGGAAGAGATGGATCCGATGCTGCGCGGTGCGGGAGATATCGCTTTCGTCGCACCTTATGTTCCGGGCCTGGTGGGAACGGGCGCGATGGGAGAGGGTGCGCATGCGGAGGGTGAGACGGTGTATCTGGACTCGATTCCGAAGCAGGCTAAGCGGATGGCGCTGATGATGTATCGGCTGGGGCAGTGAGGGTTGTTAGTTTTGGTTGTTGGTTGTTGGTTTACTAGGAACCGGCTATCTGTCCGAGCTGAGGGCTGGTTTTCAGTTTCTTTGTCGTGTGGCGCCAGATGGTGGTGAGGGCGATTCCGGCGACGATGAGGCCGGCGCAGAGACCGAGCCATAGGCCGACGGCCCCCTGATGGAGATGGAAGCCAAAGAGGTAGCCGATCGGGAGACCGATGATCCAGTAGCCGATGATCTGGACGATGAGGCCGGCGTGGGTGTTGCCTGCACCACGGAGGGCCCCCGTGGCGGTGATCTGGAGGCCGTCGAAGAACTGAAAGATTGCTGCGACGAAGAGCAGCGGGACGGTGGCGGCGATGACGGCTGGGTCTGCGGTGAAGCTGCGGGCGATGGCGTGAGGGATGGTGAGGAGGATGGCGGAGAAGCAGGCCATGGCTCCGGCTCCGAGGGCGATGGCGGCCCATCCTGCGGAGGCGGCTTCCTGGGGGGCGTTGCGGCCTATGGCTTGGCCGACGCGGACTGCTGCCGCGGCGGAGATGGCGAAGGGGACCATGAAAGTGAAGCTGGCGCAGTTGAGGGCGATCTCGTGTCCGGCGAGCGGGAGGCGGCCCATGATGCCGATGAGGAAGGTGACGGTGCCGAAGATAGCGATCTCGACGAAGATCTGGCCACCGGCGGGGGCTCCGAGAAGGGCGAGACGACGGATGCGGGTGGGTTCGAAGTGATGCACCATGCTGGCGAGGCCGTAGTGGTGGCGGCGTTCTATTTGAATGAGCGAGAGGATCATGAAGAGAGCGAGGTAACAGCGCGAAAAGGAGGTGGCGAGGCCTGCGCCGGCGACTCCGAGTGCGGGAATGTGGATGGGACCCCAGGAGTGGCCGAAGATGAGGAGCCAGTCGCCGACGATGTTGATGAGGTTGGCGGTGATGAGCGCCCAGGCGATTGGGCGCACGTGGTTGAAGGCCTGGAGATAGCGGCGGAGCGTGAAGTAGAGGAAGAGGGCGGGAGTGCCGTAGTTGAGGGCTCCGAGAAAGGAGATCGCGCCCGTTAGTACTTCGTGGTCGATAGGGAGGCGGAGCATGAACCGCGGCGCGGCGACGATGATGAGGATGAGCGTGACAGCGAGTCCGGCGGCGAGAAACAACCCATGGAGGAGCCAGCGATTGGCCTCGTCGAAACGGCCTGCGCCGTGGGACTGGGCGAGATAGGTGTCGAGGCCGAGGAGGACGCCTGCGATACCAAAGGCGATGGTGCTGTAGAGGACCTGGCCGAGAGCGCAGGCGGCGATGGCGAGCGCGGAGTCGGCCATGTGTCCGACCATGATGGTGTCGACGATGCCCATCGCCATCCAGCCGAGTTCGGCGAGGATGAGCGGGATTGCAAGCGTGAGCACGGGACGGATTTGAGCGCGGATCGACATGGGTTTGGAGCTTTTTGCAAACGAGAAGACCCCGGTTTGAGGCCGGGGTCCTGGGCTGGTTCTTAGTATAGCGGTCGGTGGCGTGGATTTTTTATCGTTGGAGTCAGCTCACCTTTAGTCCCGCAACGTTTCTCTTGAGGCGAGTTATTTTGCGAGGTTAGCTTGCTGCATGTAGAGGACGGCGTAGGTGGCTAGCCAGTGCTGGCCGAGATAGCCGGCGTCGCCGATTTTACGGAAGCCGTTCTGCGCGTTGATGGAGGCGATGCGACGGTAGACGGGAACCCGCGGGTCATTAGGAGGGAGCGCGGAGGCGATGCGGAGGAGGGCGGCGGCTCGCTGGAAGGCGAGGCCGATGAGGTGGGCTTTGGAGCCCAGGAGGCCGTCCTTGTCTTCGGCGTCGGCGTTCGAGCCGGCGGCTGCGGTGCGGGTGGTGTCGATGTCAGCGGCGTAGACCTGGAACTCGGGCGAGTCGACCGCGGGGAGAAATGTATCGAGCCAGGTTACAAATGTTTTCTGGTCCATGACACGAGACATGAGCATGGCTTCGGTGAGGCAGGGAGAGAGGAAGTCGCCGTTCCCGGGCTCGTAGGCAGTGGCACAGTTTTTATCTTTGGAGAAGAAGCGGAGAGCGGTCTCGTCGATTGAGGATTTGAGGGCTGGATTGGGAGCGAGGTCGATGGAGTCGAGGGCGAAGTTCATGGTGAGGACAGTGCTGGGATGGGTGCCGACGCGGATGGGATAGGGAAGGTGTTTGAGGTAGTCGATGTACTTGTCGGAGAGCTGTTTGACGAGGGGCTCCATGTTGGCGGCGAGTTTTTTGGCGTCGGGATCGTCCCAGGAGGCTAGTTCGCCGTAGGTTTTGAAGACCCAGGTGTAGCCGTAGGGGCGCTCGAAGTTCTTGCCTTCGGTGTCCTTGGCGTCGGCGAAGAAGGTAACCTCACCGGCGATGTTGGTTTTGGAGAGGTGCTCGTTGAGGCGCTGGCGGATGATGGGCGAGAGGGCCATTTTGGGGTTTTGTTTAAGGAGATAGATCAGGGTCCACGTGGAGTTGACGGCGGAGTGCCAGTCGAAACAGCCGTAGAAGGCGCGGGTCTTGTCGTAGTCGTCGACGGTGCGGCGCTTGGAGTCGTGGACCCACAGATAGTCGTGGGGATGGTCGGGGGCATCCTGCGGATGGTCGATGCAGGAGAGCGGCAGGGCGGCGAGAGTGACGGTCTGGGCCTGGTCAATGACGGGTGGGGCGGTGTTTGGAAGCGATTTGAGGTAGGCGGCGGTGCGGGCGGTGTCGGGTTGGGCTAGAGCGGGGGCAGCGGCGAGGGAGAACGCAAGAAGGGCGCAGAGGGGTCGCATGGGCTCCTTGAACGGGGCGAGTGGGATGGGTCGATAGTACAGAAGAGTTGAGAGAGTTGGCGACATTCACGCCGCTGTAATCTCCCGTGGATTCGGATTCCCTAAACTGTCAAACATGCGTGACGAACCTTTGACTTACAGCTCTGGTCCTGGCCAGAGCGAGGGGACAACGATCCTGAAGCTTGTTGGGCCGTTGACGATTTCGACGATGTTTGGATTTCAGGATGCCTTCCGGGCGATGACGCCGCAGGTGATGATTCTGGACATGAGCGCGGTGCCATATATGGATTCGGCCGGATTAGGGCTGGTTATGAACTACTACGTGTCGCAGACGGATCACGGGAGGAAGCTGTTGCTGGTCGGCGTGAATGAGCGCGTGAAGGCGCTGTTTGAGATGACGCGGGTTGGTGGGGTGCTGACGAGCTTCTCTGACGTTGCCACGGCTGAGGCTCGGCTGTAATTACTGGGGAGTGATGATGCCGCCTACCGGCACGCGGGTGGGTAGCGCGACCCTCTTCTCCTGGCTGAGCTCAGGGCGTTCGAGGTGCATGGCTTCGGCGATCATGTCAGTGTACTTGAGGCCGGAGCCGGTGTTGAAGAGGACGACCTTGTCGGTGGGATTGAGGTCACCTGAAGCGACGAGTGCGTCGTAGGCCGCGGTGGCGGCTGCGCCCTCGGGAGAGAGGAAGATGCCTTCGTGTTTGGCCCAGTCGAGGATGCTGGAGAGGATCTCGCTGTCGGGGTGGGCGATGGCTGCGCCACCGGACTCACGGACGATGTCGAGGATGATGGAGTCGGCGTAGGGTTTGGGGACGCGGAGGCCGGCGGCGAAGGTTTGTGCGTTCTGGAAGAACTCGCTGGCGGCCTTGTCCTCGGCGAAGGCCTTGGCTATGGGCGCGCAGCCACTGGATTGGAGCGCGTACATCTTTGGGCGCTTTCCGGAGACCCAGCCGAGTTGCTCCATCTCTTCGAAGGCCTTCCACATGCCAATGAGTCCTACCCCGCCGCCCGTCGGGTAGAAGACGGCGTCGGGATAGGTCCAGCCGAGTTGTTCGACTAGCTCATAACCCATGGTTTTTTTGCCCTCGACGCGAAAGGGCTCTTTGAGGCTGGAGATGTCGAACCAGACCTGCTCGAGGGGCGTGTTGGCGGCTTTCTGAGACTTGATGTTTTCGGCGACCATGCGGGCGCAGTCGGAGATGAGGCCGTCGACCATGGTGACGTCAGCTCCGTAGACGATACCTTCGAGGTAATTGGCAATGGGAACGTCTTGCGGCATGAAGATATGCGCTGAGATGCCGGCAGCGGCGGCGTAAGCAGCGAGAGCGCCCGCGGCGTTGCCGGCGCTGGGAACGGCAAGATGCTGCAGGCCATAGTGTTTCGCCATGGTGACGGCGAGTCCGAGGCCGCGTGCCTTGAAGGTGCCTGTAGGATTGGCGCCTTCCTCTTTGATGTAGAGGCCGGGGTAACGCTTGCTGTGGAGTAGTGGGGTCCAACCTTCGCCGAGCGTGACGGGAGTTACGTCGGGGAGGACGCTCGCATAGCGCCACATGCCGAGGCTGGCGCGAGAGGCTGCGCTATAGGCGGCAATTTCTTCGCGCCGGGCAGTCTTTTTGAGCTGATCCATGTCGTAGCGAACATAAAGGGATCCGGCGCAGAGGGGACAGACTGTTTGAGGCGTTTCGGCGGAGACGTTATGGTGGCAGCGGGAACACTCAAGAGAAGCAATAACGGCCATATATTAGATGCTACCGGAATTTTGGCTGAGGAACCAGTTTCAAGGTGAATCGGCGTTGGGCCAGTTTGAAAATTGGCCGAACTCCCTGGGGGCCCATGCTTTACGGATCACTTCGGTGCGGCTGCCGTGGGTTTTACGGATGGGAAGCTGATTTCGCCGCTGAAGACCGCGGCGGGACGGGTCGCGGAAGAACGTATTAAAGAAGGGGTTGCCAATCGTACTTGAATAGGCATAGTATCCCTCTCGGTTCGATGAAGTTCACCGAAACCGGTGCATTTCAGCAGACCAAGACCCGTAAATGACGAAACTCCCAAACAACTGCGAATCGGCATGAGTTTTACAACTACTTCCTGACGGGGGCGGTTAGACCCCTCAGCGCGTTTTGGAGAGACAAAGATATGGCATGGTACGCCTATTGCATTGCAGAACGACAGGCATTTCCGGAACTTTGCCGGCATCGCCGCCCAATGCCCCTGACCGGGGTGACTGGTATGTTCGGTAACCAGACCTTCCTCTTCCCTGCCAGCGATCTGGCCGTGATTGTCTCCGAACACAGTGCAGAGGACAATGCGCGGATGGACCAGCAGGCGGCCAAAGACCACGCTCGCGTAGTTTCGGACTGCTTCAAACTGTCAACCGTACTTCCCTTCCGGTTTGGCACCACGTTTCAGGACGACGATGCGCTACGGCGCTCGGTGCGATCGAACCAGCGTCATTTTCAGGCGAACGTCGAGCGGCTGCGAGGCAAGGCAGAGATGCACCTCAAGGTTCTGGTGGACGATATCTGCCCGGGCAGTACAGCTCGCGATATGACGGTAGGTCAACAATACCTGACCAGCCTGCGGGAGAGCGCCAGCCGCCAACGGGAGCGCCAGTCGAAGGCCCGCGCGCTGTCGATCCAGATGCACCGCATGTTCCTGCCAATCGCGGAAGAGATTACGTGCAAGCGCATGGATACCGGGAAGATGCTGTTGGATATCGCCCACCTGATCGATAACAAGACGGTGGAGAGGTATCAGAACAAGTACACTTCGGCGACCCAGGAGTTGAAGGATTGCCGGATGCAGTTATCCGGGCCGTGGCCACCGTATCACTTTGTGCATCGCAGCGCCGCTCAACAACTGCACAACGCTTAGACAAGAGACGCGAATCCCCTTCGCCCTTGACGGGAGGAGGGGATTTTTTTTGCGCAACTTCTAAGGCGTTTCCTTTCTTGTGATTAGCTTCCGATCGGAAGGAAGCCGGAATCCGGCAGACCTCGGTGGTGAGTGCAGCCTTTGTCTCTTTCTTCGCATCGCACACGTAGAGTGCGCGGCTAAAGTGGCGCGGCATGGCAGAATCATTATGTTCGGGGCGATTAATCTGAAGTTTGCAAGGAGAACGTGGAATGGATCGTCATACGAGGTTTTTTCGGGCTCTAGGGCTGGCTATCGGGATTTGTGGACTGTACGGATTTGGGGCTCACGCGCTTTGCGGCCAGGAGCCAAATCCAACCGCACAGATGGCTCCGAAGCAAGATCAGCAGATTGAGAAGCAGGACAACGGGATCTATCTCTATCGCGTGAAGGTGGTACAGCGCGACCTCGACGCAGTGAACTACCTGCACCGCAACGGTTCGACCATGATCGGCTTCAAGGGCACAACGCTGCTTCCGCTGGCGAAGGGCGATGCCAAGGTGACTAGCGAGCGCGGCGGCATCCATATTGAAGCCAAGTTTCAGGGGCTTACGCCTGCAAACGGATTTGGCCCGGAGTATCTGACTTATGTGTTGTGGGCGATTACTCCGGATGGGCGGCCGAACAATCTTGGCGAGGTTCTACCGGCGGGAACGAAGAACAACATCGATGTGACTACTGCATTGCAGTCTTTCGGCATGATTGTTACGGCGGAACCCTACTTCTCGGTTACGCAGCCGAGCGACGTGGTGGTGTTGCAGAATGTGATTCTGACCAGCAAGACCAGTGGCGTGCTTGAAAAGGTAAATGCACACTATCTGCTGCTGCCGCGCGGCACTTATGCTCAGACGGAGGGATCGAAATCGAACCCGAATCCGATTACACGCGACGAAAAATCTCCGCTGGAGCTTTATCAGGCCAATAACGCTATCCGCATTGCGCAGGCAGCGGAGGCAGACAAGTACGCTCCGGAGATCATGAAAGAGGCGATGCAGGACCTCCAAAATGCGACCGCCATCGACCAGAACAAAAAGGGCAATCGCATGCTGGAGATCACCTTTGCCCGTCAGGCGGTGCAGCGTGCTGAAGATGCTCGTTTGGTGACGCTACGAAGACAGGCTGCGGAACGTCAGCTCAACGCTGATAATGCAAAGAGGGACGCGGAGGCGCAAGCGCAGCAGTCTCAACTGCAGGCCCAGGAGGCCGCGCTTGCCGCAGAACGCGCCAGGGCGGCCCAAGCAGAAGCCGATGCTGACCGCGCACGTGCAGAAGCAGCAGCGGCCGAGGCTCAGGCCCGGGCGGCCGCCGCTAATAAGAACGCTTCAGATGCTAATGCCGTTCGAGAGAAGTTGCGCGCGCAGCTCAATAGCGTCCTCGCCACGAGCGAATCCGCGCGGGGGCTGATCGTCAATATGTCGGACGTGCTGTTCGACACCGGCAAATACACGCTGAAGACGAATACCGAGATCAGCCTGGCGAAGGTCTCGGGAATTCTGCAGGCCTATCCCGGTTTGAAACTGCAGGTCGAGGGTTATACGGACAGCGTCGGAAGCGACGAGTTCAACCAGAAGCTGTCGGAGAACCGCGCCGATGCAGTCCGGGATTTCCTCGTCACCCAGGGCGTCCAACCAGACAATATCTCCGCTACCGGCTATGGTAAGGCGAAGCCAGTGGCGGATAACACCACGGCTCAGGGTCGCGCACAGAATCGTCGTGTGCAACTGGTGGTTTCGGGAGACGCGATTGGAATCGCACAGACCGGACCGGATTCGCCCGGCACTACGAATCCGCAATAACTCTTTGTTGCGATAAGAATGAGAGGCCGCCCAGTGCGGCCTTTCATTTTTTTGGATATAAGAAGATATGCCATCGCTTCAGGGAAAGACCGTATTTATCAAAGGGACAAGTGCGGGAATAAGAAGATCGGCCGCGATCGCATTTGCACGTGGAGGCAGCCGTCTTTCATCGCCCCGGTAGACGGATGCCCAGGAGAAGGGCTAGAGGTGAATGGTCCAGCCCAGTTCGGCGAGCTTCTCTTCGATATCGGCGAGGGCAATGGTGAGCGCGGACCTTCGGTGCGGGCTTGAAGTGCGTTCGGAGAGAATGCGCTCTCTCTGCAGCTCCAATGCCTGGCGTTTGCGTTTGCGCTCGGCCAGCTCAGCGTGATCTTCCGTTGCGGCAGATTTTGGGGCAGCGGCTTGATTTTGCTGTTCTTCCACGAATTTACTCTCCCATCCACGCGACATGATTCATTCTACGCCCCGGCGAAATCAACAGAGAAACGGTTCCATGCCGCATCGAACACTTTGATCGTTTATTTACACCAGAAGCATCCAAGCTGACAGAGGAAATATGACCGGTTATCCGATTCAAGAGTTTGGCGTCGACCATCTGAAGAAGGCCGCACTGCCAATGTTACAAACAGCACCTGGAAAGGTGTTGATCAAAGTACATGCGGTCTCGCTAAATTATCGCGACCTGATGATGGTCGAGGGACGATACAACCCGAAGATGGCTCTTCCGCGAATTCCGTGCTCTGACGGCGCCGGCGAGGTAGTGGCGATTGGAGAGAGCGTGGGACGGGTGAAGGTTGGGGATCGCGTGTGTGGAATTTTTATGCAGCGATGGCTCGATGGGCCGCTGACGGCGGAGAGATCGAAGGAGGCGCTCGGTGGAGATGCGGATGGAATGCTGGCTGAGTGTGTTCTGCTGCCGGAGGACGGGGTCGTCCGCTTTCCGGAACACCTGAGTTACGAAGAGGCCGCGACACTTCCCTGCGCGGGCGTGACTGCGTGGAATGCGCTGCATCATGCGGGAGAACCCGAGAATCCTGCGCGTGCGGGCGATACCGTTGTTATCCAGGGTACGGGCGGGGTTTCGATCTTTGCGTTGCAGTTTGGGCGTCTGCTGGGAGCGAGAGTGATCGGGACGTCGTCGAGTGAACAGAAGCTGGCGCGCGCGGTCGAGCTGGGGCTGGACGCGGGATGCAACTACAAGGATCGGCCGGACTGGTCGAAGTGGGTTGGTGAGATCACTGGGGGCCGTGGGGCGGATCGCATCATCGAAGTCGGTGGCTCAGGCACGTTTGGCCAGTCGCTGCGGGCGATGCGGGTTGGCGGTACGATTGCACAGATCGGCGTTTTGTCGGGCTCGGCGACGACGGAGCCTGTGGCGCTGACTCCGATCCTCCACAAGCAGCTTCGTGTGCAGGGGATTTATGTGGGCTCGCGGTCGATGTTCGAAGAGATGAATGCGGCGATCGACAGCGTGAAGCTGCGTCCAGTGATTGATCGGATCTTCGATTTCGGTCAGGCGCGGGAGGCCTTTCTACACATGCGCTCGGCATCACACTTCGGAAAGATTGTGGTTCGCGTGGCGGATGAGACATAAGGTTGGGTTCTGATGCAAATAATCGGGCAGCGCCGGGAGATAATTTCGCAGTGATTGTCGAGATTGAAGGGCTGCAAAAGATCTACGACGGTAAGCAACGGGTCATTGCCGTTGACGGCATCGACCTCAATGTTCATGAGGGCGAGTTGTTTGGGCTGCTGGGACCAAACGGAGCGGGCAAGACCACGACGATCAGTGTCTGTACGACGCGGGCGTTACCGACCGCGGGCCGCGTGCGAATCGCGGGGATTGACGTGGTGAAGACTCCTGCCTTTGCGCGCCGGTGCATTGGAGTGGTGCCCCAGTACAACACGCTGGACCGGGCTTGCACGATCTTCGAGAACATTCACTTCCACTGTCTTTATTTTGGTTTTTCGCGGGCCGACGCTAAGCAAAGAACGAACCAGTTGCTCTCACAATTTCATCTCATGGAACGAGCGGGGGCGTATCCCGCGCAGCTCTCGGGCGGGCTCGCTCAGCGGGTGCAGATTGCACGTGCGATCGCGCATCGGCCGAAGGTCCTATTTCTGGATGAGCCGAGCGCGGGGCTTGATCCGCAGAGTCGTATTGCGATGTGGGAGGCAGTGCGCGGACTACGCGAAGAGGGAATCACGGTTGTGCTGACCACACACTACATGGAGGAGGCTGACGAACTGTGCGACCGCGTGGCTATTATCGACCATGGCAAGATCCTGGTGCAGGACACGCCCGCTGCGCTGAAGGGATCGGTTGGGGCGCAGAAGATTTATGAGCTTTATCTGCGCAGCAAGGAGAACATTCCGGTGCTGATCGAACAATTGGAGAAGCTCGGAGGAGTAGCCAGCGTGGAGCCGACGCAAAAGGGCGTTCGGATCTTTGCTCATGGCGCGGAGGGATTGCTCTCTGACGTCGTTCGCGAAGCTAATCCTTATGGGCTGCGAGACCTTACGATTGCAGAAACCAGCCTCGAGACGGTCTTCATCCGGCTTACCGGGCGAGATCTTCGCGAGTAGATTCGTTTGTAACTGAGGGCTTATGACTGAACTGGCTCAACTTGAATCGACTGCTCGCGGGTTTCAACAAAGCCCTCAGGCCTCCAAGAGCACGCAGTATACTCGCGCCTTTGCCGGGCTGTTTCTGCGTGATCTGCATGTGTTGCGACGTGAGTTTTTGCCGTTCGCGATTCGTGTATGCATGAACCCACTGCTTTTTCTATTTGTATTCACTTATGTGATTCCCCACATGAGCACAGGTGCGGCGATGAATCCGACCGGCGCGATGGCAGGCGGGGCTTTCAGCACGGTTCTGCTTCCCGGCCTGATGGCCGTGGCGATCATGTTCAGCGGAATTGCGGCTGTTGCGCTGCCGCTGGCGCAGGAGTTTGGCATCACGCGCGAGATTGACGACCGGGTAATGTGCCCTTTGCCGGTCCCTGCGGTGGCGTTTGAGAAGATCTGCTTCAGTGCGGTGCAGAGCGTGATTGCAGCCTGCGTTGTGTTTCCGCTGGCGTATTATGTGCCGTCGATACGGCCGGCTGCGCATGTCAGCAGCTGGTTCTTTCTCATCGTGGTCGTCGGACTTGCAAGTCTCACGGCTGGAGCGCTCGGGCTTACGATTGGGACCAGCGTTAAGCCGCAACAAATTGGACTAATCTTTGGCGTGGTGGTGATCCCGATTACTTTTTTGGGCTGTGTGTACTATCCTTGGGCCGCGCTGACCCATATTCGATGGTTGCAGATTGGCGTCTTGATCAACCCGATCGTTTATATGAGTGAAGGGCTACGCGCCGCATTGACGCCAACACTTCCTCATATGAACCGAGTTCTGATTTTGAGCATGCTGACAACGTCCCTCTGCGTGCTTACCTGGATTGGTGTCAAAGGCTTTCTTCGCCGCGTGATCGGTTAGCGAAGATTTAAGACGCTGGCGAGTTTTTCGCGAAGATCTGCCGCGATTAGCTGACCGTGGAAGCGTCCGTTTTCGATGAAGATTTCGTTGGTACGCTTTCCGGCGACGACTACACCGGCGAGGTAGATACCGGGGACGTTGCTTTCGAGCGTCGCGGGATCGCAGACCGGGCAGCGGTCGTTACTTTCATCGAGCGTAACGCCAAGGCGCTCGATGAAGTCGAAGTCCGGACGATAGCCAGTCAGAGCGAAGACAAAGTGATTCGCGAGAGTGACAAGCCCCTGAGGCGTGGAGAGGGTGACATCGTCCTCTGTGATGTTCGTTACATTGCTGTCGAAGTAGGCCTGAATCTCACCATTCTTGATTCGGTTGTTGATGTCGGGCAGAATCCAATATTTGACGTGGCGATGCATCGCGGGGCCACGATGGACCAGGGTAACTTTTGCACCATGCCGCCAGAGGTCGAGTGCGGCGATGGCCGCAGAGTTTTTGCCACCGATGACGAGGACGTCGAGGCCGTAGAAAGGGTGCGGCTCGTGATAGTAGTGCTTTACTTTGCTTAGGTCTTCGCCGGGGATTCCGAGGTAGTTGGGCAGGTCGTAGTAACCCGTGGCGACAACGAGCTTGCGCGCGCGATGCTGGGCTGGGCGGCCGAAGCGATCTGTGGTGTGAACGGTAAAGCTGCCGTCGCTGCCGGTGACGCGCTCTACGTTTTCATATTGGCGGACGTCGAGCTTGTAGTGCTCGGCCACCTTGCGGTAGTACTCCAGAGCTTCGTTGCGATTGGGCTTCTGGTTTGGACTGGAGAACGGCATGTTGCCGATCTCCAGCAACTCGGGAGTGGTGAAGAACGTCATGTTTGCGGGGTAGTGGAAGAGCGAGTTGCAGAGGCAACCCTTATCTACCAGGAGTGCGCTGAAACCCGCGCGCTGGGCCTCGATGGCGCAGGCCAGACCGGTCGGCCCTGCGCCGATGACAAGTAAGTCCACGATGGAAGACTGTGAAGGCGCGGATCGGGCCATTACCTCATTCTACTGAAGGCGGCCTGCGGGGTGCCTAGCTGTCGAGCGTTACGAGTTTGTGCGCTATCGCAAACAAGGCGAGTTCCAGGCGAGTGGATACTCCGGTCTTGTCGAAGATGTTCGAGAGATGGCGCTTTACTGTCTCCTCGCTGATGGAGAATTGTTTGGCGACGTCCTTGTTGCTGCAGCCTTCCACGATGCAGGTGACCACCTCGAGTTCGCGCGGCGTAAGACCGTAGGTCTTGCGCTCTGGAACTGCGGCGGCCTCTTTCATTAAGGCGTTCAATGCGGTGACGAGGTTGGCGACGCGCTCGCCGCCGATCCAGTAGTCGCCTGAGAGGACGGCGCGGAGCGACTTTGAGAGGTCGCCGGCGACTGCATCCTTCAACACGATTCCGCGGGCACCGATCTGCAGGGCTTCAATGATCTGCTGGGTTGAGATGGTGCTGGTGAGCATGATGATCTTGACGCGCGGCGACTTGTTCATGATGGCGCGCAGGGCTTCAAGTCCGGGAAGACGCGGCATGGCAAGATCGAGGAGGAGGATGTCAGGCTCCAACTCGAGCGTCTGAGTAATGGCAACGTCACCGTCTTCGGCCTCGCCAACAACCTCGAAGCCCGGTTCATTCTCGAGCATGTTCTTTACGCCGAAGCGCACTACAGGATGGTCGTCGGCGACCACGATACGAATTGGCGCCGGTGCCCCTGCTTCGTCAGCCTTCTTGATTGCTTCCTTCATCACGCATCTTCTCCTGACATAATTGCCCGATTATGAATGACTTCGCGTGCGACCAGCATACCCCGCAGCCTCTCGCAAGCTAACACGAATTGCCGGAGTGAAGCTACATGGTCATCAGCGAGTCCATGCCTTTCCATAGATGTTGCAAGTGTTTGCAGCTCTTTAGCGCCGACCATGCCGCAGCTCCCTTTGACTGCGTGCGCCTCTTTTTTATAGGTGAGCTCGTCGGCAACGGAGGCTGCTTGACGCATGGAGGCGAGGCGTGTCTCCATGTCGGTCAGGCAGAGCTCGTATAGTTTCTGCAGCTGGGGTGGGCGCATTGACTCCGCCAGCTTGCGGAACACGGTCTCCTCGATGGGCTGCTGTGAATTCTGGGCCGGATCGGAATTCTTGTCAACGCTGGGCGGATTGCTGGTAAGAGCGGCGGCAAATGTCTCTGCGGTGAATGGCTTCAGCAGGACCGCGTCGAAGGTCTGGGCTGAATCGTCGTCCGGGGCGCTCGCACTCATCGCCAGAAGCCTTGTCGAGGGGCCGCAGAGGGCTCGCAGCTGCCTCGCCAGCTCGGTACCTGCGGTTCCGGGCATTTGGAGATCTGCGAGAACCACGTCCGGCAGCTTATCGGCAGCCTGCAACTGAGTCAAAGCAGCGTCGCCGGAGCCAGCAGTGTCGACGGCATAGCCCGCGCGATTCAGCAGGAGTGCAAATACCTCGCGGCTGAGATCGTCGTCGTCAATTACCAGGACCCGCACGGACATGGATTCTTCCTTAGCGCAAAGGGTATCAAGTGCCAGAGTTCAGTACCACTCTGGCTGAGGATAGCGGTAAAGTAGTTGCCATGGCCCCGGACGACGAGCAGAGTCAGCTGAACCAGGAAGCTCGAGTCGCCGCGGAACTAGCTGCGCTGACAGCCCGAGTGGAATCGCTGGAGCGGCAGCTGGCCGAACTGGGCCCAGAGCCCTCGGCGAGCGACCGCAAACGCGTGTCGCCAGTACCATCTCATCCTGCACCGATTGCTGTTGAACCGTTGCCGCCTCCTGACTTCGGCAGGCATCTCCCGGAGGCTAAAGGGTCGCTGGAAGACCGGATCGGCTCGCAGTTGTTCAGCCGTGTCGGAATTGTGGCGTTGCTGGTTGCGACGACTCTATTTTTGAAGTGGGCAATCGACAACCACTGGATTGGTCCGCTGGGGCGCGTTATGGCGGGGCTGATCGGCGGGTCGGCGATTGTCGTCTGGTCGGAACGATTTCGGCGGAAGGGCTTTAATGGGTTTTCCTACTCGCTGAAGGCAGTTGGGAGCGGGG
Organism: uncultured Acidobacteriaceae bacterium; assembly: GCA_963798925.1. GTDB lineage: Bacteria > Acidobacteriota > Terriglobia > Terriglobales > Acidobacteriaceae > Edaphobacter. Next base: position 2,401,525 of record CAWCVD010000008.1, on the reverse strand, counting down.
CACTTTATCTCTCTCTGTGGGCAGCGTTTCAGCTTTATCATCTGCTACCCGCGGGCGCGGCTCTCGGGGCAATGATCCTGGTGACGGCGTGGAATGCCTATATGGCGTGGTCGCAGAACAGCGAAATACTGGCTGCCTATGCGATAGCGGGAGGGTTCGCGACTCCGCTGATGCTCTCGACAGGCGGCAACCACGAGATATTTCTCTTCACGTATGTTCTGGCAATCGATATCGCCACGGTGGTGCTGGTCCGCCTGAAGTCCTGGCCGCGGCTATTGTTTGGGGCGTTTCCTGGAACGGTCGCCTTCTTTATCGGTTGGTACGTGGAGTTCTACGGCGCGTTCAATGTGGGGGAGCCGGTTGGAATTACGACGGTCTTCATCGTCCTTTTCTTCGCCGTGTTCGTTCTTGCCACGGTCCCGCGGAGACAAGATGGAGAATCGGCTGGGAGTGCGATCACGGAGGTTCTTCTTCCCTTGGCGAATGCCGTGTTTGCGGCTCTCGCGCTCTACTCTGTCCTCGAGGATGCTCATCACCACGAGCTGCTCCCGTGGGTCGCGGTATTGTTCGGGGCCGTTTATTTGGGACTGATGCGGCTGCCCGAGAGCCGTGTCGCTTCAGCTGTTCATCTGTCTCTGTCGGTCGTTTTTCTGACGATCGCAATCCCTCTCAAGGCGAGCGGGCACTGGATCACGATCGGGTGGTTGACGGAGGGTGTTGCTTTGCTTTGGATCTCGGCGCTGCTTTCAGATTCGGTGGCAGGTGTTCCCCGCATTCTGCGCCGGCTCGCTGTTGCTGCGTTGATACTTGGCCTCTGCGGACTCGTGTTCCAGCCGTTCTGGCTCTATTCCCGGGTGAACACTGCCTTCCTCAATCGCAGGTTTGCCACTTCCCTGTTCGGAATCGCCGCTTTGGCTGCTTCGGCTGCGATTGCTCTCCGTGCGCGACATCACGAGGATGCATCGAGACCAAGTTGGCTGGAGATTGCAGGGGCTTCGATTATTGCGCTTAACCTGGTTGCCGTACTGGCCTGCGTGCGTGAACTCGATGCGGCCTGGAGGCGCACCGCAGGCAACCCCGAGGCTGATCTGCAGGGGTCGCTCGCTGTGTCTGCGTTTCTTATGCTCTATGGAGGGGGTTTGCTGGCTGTTGGTTTCTGGAAGCGTTCGGCTTTTATCCGTTGGCAGGCGCTGATTCTTCTGGCGTTTAGCATCGGCAAGACCTTTTTGTACGACACACGCAATTTGAGCCAGGGGTATCGGGTACTCAGCTTCCTCGGCCTGGGAGCGCTACTGATGGCGATCAGCTTTGCATACCAGAAGGATTGGCTTTCGCTCCGCCATCCTCCAATGGATATTGCGACAGATATGCCGAGCCCAGGAGATGAAGGAGCCAGCCGATGAAAGCTGCTTTTCTTCTTGGGCTGCTGTTGTTCCAAGCCTCGCCAGGTCCTGAGTCCGCGACCCCAGATCCGAACTATTTCCGGTATCAACGGGCTATCACGTCGGCAGCGGACTCTGGCCAAAGCTGCGTCGTCATCGACCCGCAGGTCTTTCCCCACGCATCCGCTTCGCTGAAGGATTTGCGTCTCTACGGAGACGGGCGCGAGATCCCTTATGCCATTACTCTGAGCGAGCCTCAGCAGGCTGACAGCGATGCGGGACGCGTCCGTAATGCCGGATTGCGCGGCCGCAATATCGTCTTCGATGTAGAGATGCCGAATCGCCCTTACACGGAGATCATGCTGGACCTTGCAGGTCATGATTTTCTTGCCACCGCAGCGGTCTCTGGGACGCGAGACCCAAACTATTCGAATCAGACACAGTTGGGAGAGTTCACGCTCTTTGATCTGACCTCGCAACACCTCTCGCGCAACACGACGATTCATCTCCAAGAGACGAGCCTTCCTTTTCTGCATATTGAACTTTCGGTCTCGCCGGCAGCGGGTGCGCCCATGATTCGTCCTACTCCGGATATGGTGCGCGGTGTTAGTGTTCCTCCCAGCCGCGAGGCGCAGTCCGTCTATACGACAGCGGCTACAACAAATGCGATCGAGCGACGAGGACGGCAAAGTGTCGCCAGGTTTGCGTTACCGGAACGCATTCCTGTGGAACGAGTCTCCTTCGATATCGCTCCTGCGTTTCACGCAAACTTCAGCCGCGATGTTCGGATCACGGATCGCCCTACAGGCAGCTCCGACGTGGGAAGCGAGAGTCTTGCAGGCACGATTGTTCGCGTGCATCTGACGCAGGGCGGCCGGGAAATTCGCCAGGAGCAGCTGAGCGTGCCCGCGATTCTCGGCTCAAACATGCAGGGCGATGCGACCGTTGAGGTTGCAGTCGACAATGGCGATGACGCACCGCTTCCGATCGCTGCGGTCCGGCTCGAGATGCGTCAACGCAAGATATGTTTTGACGCCAACGCTGCGAAGGAGCTGATGCTCTACTACGGAGACTCAGCACTTGCCGCTCCGCAGTATGACTATGCGCGATTGTTCGCGCCGTCGGAAGCGATGCACAACGCGCAACTTGGACCTGAGCGGTTGAATTCCAGTTATCGTGACCGACCGGATACTCGGCCACTGACGGAACGCCATCCTCACCTGCTTTGGATTGCGTTACTTGGGGCGGTCTGCATCCTTGCGGTGGTTGCGATTCGCTCGTCCAAGACGGTGCACCACTAACTCGCCAGCTTTATCGAAGTGCGGCATCGACCTCGCTGATCCAGTTGGGGGATTTGAGGAGTTCGCGGGGCTTGGATCCATCGGCCGGACCTACCAGGCCGTCGTTGTACATCATGTCGATGAGGTGGGCAGCTCGTCCGTAACCGATCCGCAGGCGGCGCTGCAGGAGGGAGGTGCTTGCCTTGCCGAACTCGAAGACAAGACGCACTGCGTCGTCGTACATCGGATCGTTGTTGTCGCCCTCTTCTCCGTTCTCCGTCTCTTTGGCTACGTCTTCTTTCGGACCTTCGAGGAAGCCGTGCACATACTCGGCCTCGCCTTGGGCCTTCCAGAACTTCACGACCTCGGAGATCTCCTTTTCGGTGACGAAGGGCGCATGGACACGTTGCACGCGGCTGGTGCCTGGCGGCAGATACAGCATGTCGCCGCGCCCGAGCAGGCTCTCGGCGCCGTTGGAGTCGATGATTGTGCGGGAGTCCACCTTGGTCGCGAGCCGAAAGCTCATGCGCGTGGGCACGTTGGCTTTGATCAATCCGGTGATGACGTCAACCGATGGCCGCTGAGTCGCGAGCACAAGATGAATGCCCACAGCGCGCGCCATCTGCGCGAGACGGGTGATGGACTCTTCGACGTTGGCGCGATCGAGCATCATCAGATCGGCCAGCTCGTCGATGATGATGATGATGTAGGGCAACGGCTCCTGATTGACGTCCTCGAATAAGTACTCGCTGCCGTGATCGAAGAGTTTGTTGAACTGATCGATGTTGCGGACATGGTTTGCCGCGAGCAGCTTCAGCCGGCGCTCCATCTCGCGGACAGCGTTGCGAAGGGCGTTAGCCGCAAGCTTCGCCTCGGTGATGATCGGCGTAAAGAGGTGCGGGATGCCCTCGTACATTCCCAGCTCCACCCGCTTGGGATCGACGAGGATCATTCTGACCTGTTCGGGTGTGCTCTTGAACAGAACGCTCATAATCATGGCGTTGATCGCGACCGACTTACCTGAGCCGGTCGAGCCTGCGATCAGGACGTGCGGCATACTTGCCAGATCCGCGGTTACGATGCGGCCGTTAATGTCCTTGCCAAGAGCGATGGCGAGCCGGCTCTTTGACTGAGCGAAGCTTTCGCACTCCACCACGTCGCGCAGCCAAATGGTCTCCCTTTGATGGTTAGGCACCTGGATTCCGACGGTGCTCTTGCCGGGCATTCGCTCGATGAGGATCGACTCGGCCGCCATTGCCAGGCAGAGATCGTCGGCGAGACCGGTGATGCGGGCAACTTTGACGCCGGCTTCGGGCTTGAACTCGAACGTGGTGACGACAGGGCCTGGATTGATCTGCGTCACCTGGCCGTCTACGCCAAACTCGGCGGATTTCTCGACGAGAACACGCGCCTCTTCACGTAACGCTTCCTCGCGCACGATGGAGTGTTCCTCGTTGCGATACAACAGCGAGGACGACGGAAGTTTGTAGCCGCGCACGCTCTTGGGCACGATGGTTACAGGTTTGATGTCCGCGTCGGCACGTCGACCGAACGAGATTCCGTCCGGAAGTGGCGGCGGGCTAGGGGGCAAAATGGCCTTCGGCTCCTCCATTGCCTTCTTCGCAATGCGTGCTGCAGCTGGAGGCTTGAGTGGCAGCAGGTTCTCTTTGTCGTCGTCTCCAAAACGAAGACCAGGATCCCTGAAGTTGGATTCGTCATCGAGAGCGTGCCGGGGCGCGGCCGCTCTTGCGAGCACTTCGGCATACGGTGCGACTGCCGCAGCGGCGGTGCTGTATGCGGTCACGGGAGGAGCATCGACCAGCGTTCGCGGCATGCCCTGCCACATGGAGGACGCCAACGGCGCGGCCGGCTCCTCGGGAGCCATCGCAATGGGCTCAATCCGTTTCTTTCTGCTCAACCAGCCGAAAAGACCTCCTAACAGTGTCGTTGCCTCACGCTTCGGCATACTTCGTTCAGCTTGCTCGGCGAGTTCGCGTGCACGGCGGGCTTTGACTTCGGCCTGTTCGCGCTTGCTTCCGTAGGATTGTTCCACCGTGGGTTCGGAGCTTGCGTGTTGGCCGCGTCGCGCCATCCACCACTCCCATAGCCGCTGCAGAAAACCGAAGCGGATCGTCGCCCATTCCCTTGCAGTGTTGAAGGTGAAAGTGGTTGCGAGGTAGAGGGAGACCGCCACCATCAGGGCGAGGACGATAGTCGCCCCCGGCAGATTGAGGTAGTGAACCATGAAGTCGCCTAGAAGGCGACCGGTGACGCCTTCGACCGGCAGCGAACTCCGCCAGAACATGTGCCCCGGCAGCAACGCAATCGCTGCAGGTGCAAAGACGATCCACATTCCGAGGCCGATGGCCTTTGCGAGCGGAGAGCCGGCTGGCCGGGAGCGCATCCAGCAGATGCCGAGCCGTCCCAGTGCCAGCGGCAGAAAGAATGCCGCTACGCCGATCAGCTGCAGCATGGCGTCGGCGACGTGGGCGCCCACCATACCCGTCCAGTTGTGCGCCGGACGCCCTGTGACATAGCGCCCTGCCGTATTGAACGACGGATCGGTGGGGGTGTAGCTTGCGAGAGCGAGAAGAAGGAGGGCCGCGGCCACGAGTACGACCATCCCGATGATCTCGTTCAGGCGGCGGTTGCGCGTCGGGGTCGATACAAGTCGTATGGATTTCATTGGGGGCCCTTCATTGAGGGGTACGCGCGGTCTCTACCACCCCGACACGCTTATGCGCGAGCAGGGTGATGCAAACAGAGTCCGCGAACCTCCAGAGCATCTTCGATTATCCCAGAGGGCTTGGCGAGCAGGCGGGACAAAGTGGGAAAACCTGACCCGGGGTACTCGGAATGCAAACCCGTGGGGGATTCGAGCATCTATGCTTTTAGACTCGCCGCCGGTGCATTTCCGGCGGACCTTAACATCGGTTGGCAGGGGCGTGGGATTTTCGCGATTTCTCCTGCTTGCCGCCGGCGTAGGAGAATCGCGCACAGCCGGTGGACCCTGCTCCAGCCGAATACCTAACTCACCAGACGCAAAAAATGGGGTTTTCATGTCGACAGATGCAGGTAGACAGAATGAGATGCAACTCGCTCTTAACGAACTGATTAGCACACTGCTGGATAGCCAAAAGGGATTCGCCGATATTGGAGAACATCTGAAGGATGAGGTGCTTAAGCGATATTTTCTGGCTGAATCGCTAAAGAGGGCCGCTTTTCGCGGGGATCTGGAAGAGGTGCTGCACCAGAACGGGGTGCATGACATTAAGGAGTCCGGGACTACAGTGGGGGCCATGCATCGCGTATGGGGAGATCTAAAGGCGAAGCTGGGTGGCGGGGACCAAACTCTACTGGCGACGGCGGAGGAGGGTGAAGACGCCGCGAAGAAGGTGTATGCGGATGTGCTGGATCAGGACCTTCCGCTGCCTGTTCGTCAATTGATTGCGGAGCAACAGGCTCATGTTCTGAATGCTCACGATTTCGTCCGCAGTCATCGAGATGCACTCGCGCACAGCTAGTGGATTCTACTTTTCCGGAACTACGGTCAGAAAGGCGACGGAATCAACCCGTCGCCTTTCCATTGCGCCAAATGCCGTGACGCTCTCGTTCTGTCGGTAAGGCCCGGAGATCAGTAGCCTGCGCGATAAAGCCCGAACACCACTCCCGACGCGATTAGGCAATAGATACCAAAGAGGTACCATCGCCCCTCTTCAAGCCAGCTGCTAAGCCACCTGAGGGCTACGAGTCCTGCGAGGAATGCGAAGAAGGCTCCGAGCAGTCCAGTGATCATGCTTCCATGCAGGTCGACCGGAGTGCCTGCGGCTGCGGCCTCGTGCGAGGCTTTGACAAGTCGCAGAACCTCTCGTCCGACTGCAGGTGGCGTCAACACAACAGCCAGCGCAAAGCTGAATCGCTCGGCACGCTCTTTGCTGGCCCCGGTCAGCATGCCGGTTGAGATCGTGGCGCCCGATCGCGAAAATCCGCGGAAGGGTAGGCAGAGCCCCTGAATTGCGCCGATCCAACCCGCCTGGCGCATCGTAACGCTGTCCCCGTAGACCTTGGGGTGGGCACCCATGCGCCGCTTCTCCATGAGCCCGGCAAGGAGGATAAGCAGGCCGGCAGCAGCCAAAGCTGGAGCGATGAGGTCCAGTCTACCGAAGAGCAGTTCGATCTCCGCCTTGGAGGCTCCCTTGAATGCGGTCTTCTCGATAGCCTTGATAATGACTTCGCCGATGACAGCCGTTAGAACAGAAGCCCAGATCAGGCGGACCAAAAATCTCTTAAAGGCATCGCCACTCGAAAAATAGGTCTTTTTCCACTGGCTCCAGAAGTAAACGATGACGGCGAACATGGTGCCGGTGTGGAGCATGACCAGCAGGAGGGTCATCTGGGGGGAAGAAGCGTCCAGTCCCATCAGCTTTTCAGCGACGACTACGTGGGCGGAGCTGGAGACGGGCAGTAGCTCAGCGAATCCCTGTACAAGGGCCAGAATGATGACTTTGAAAATCGACATGCTTTCATCCTAGAACGTGAGCATGTGTAAACCGTGAATTGAAATCGATCGGCGACCCGGGGAAGATAACCTGTGTTGCGTCAGTCTCGGTCGCTCCCGTAGATGGGTATGCCCTGGGCGACGCGAAACGCAACGCTGGTAGCTCGCGCCGCATAGTCTGTATTGGGATATCTCTGCTTCAGATCCTGTGCCAGGTCCTGCGTTCGTCGCGCTGCCTCCTGAGAACGCTTGCGGTCTTCCTGCACCGCATACATTGTTACGAGAACTCCCTGGCGATAGACGGCGTTGTACAGAGCTTCGGCCGCCTTAGGCGCATCCGGGTATTGCTGCGCATACTTTACGTAAAGACCAGTCTCCATCTCCGGACATTTTGGCAAACCCTGCCAGTCGCCGCACAGCTTGTTATCCAGGAGATCGTAGGCGGCCAGGGCCGCAAACTTGCTGCCCGAGTAGCTCTTCATCACCTTCTTCATCTCGCCCTCATAGAGCTGCGGGCGCAGGTAGGCCTCCTGCTCCTTCGCGCTAGGCAAAGTACTGTTATCGAGCCTGTCCAACTGCCAGCGAATATCCGCCGAGCGCCAGGCCGCGTCGGGTGCCAGGGGAGAATCAGGGAAGTATTCGTAGACCCGCTTATACAGAAGATGTGCTGCGCCGGCAGCACCTTTTGGTGCGTGAGGGTGCTCTGCTTCGTCCTCAAAGTTCGCAGCCGAGCCGAAGAGAATCGCGTCGCCACCGGTCGTGGTTGGGCCTACGATGCCCTTGTCACGAATCCATCCAGATGCTGGTGTCACGTTAGCGTCGTCGCTGAACTCAGGCTTGTTGCGATCGTCCTCGTTGGCGTCATCGTTGATGTCGGTATTGGCAAAGACCTTGACCCATGGGCCGTTGCGCTCGATGATGACGACTTCGTGGCCGGGAGTGACTAGCGAGATCTTCTGTGCATCAGCATCGGCTGCGACGTAGACATTTGCGTCGTGCAATACGGTAGCCCGCGCAGCTTTGTCGTAGTTCCCAGCTTGCTTCTGGGCCTTTGTCTGTCCGAAAAGCGCACTTGTTACGAGCAGCATCACTGCCGAAACGCCTACAGTTCGAGATCGCCATAGATAAGAAAGCCGCATAGACCCTCAATTAGACGCGAGACTGGCCTGCAGGAAAGCCAGGCATCGTCCAGTCTAAACTCCAGCGGCCAAGGGCGATGTATGTGGCAAACCGCTCGGCTCAATCGCTTTCGCCTGTCGAACTGATTTTCGCCAGAGAAACCACAACCACTAAGCCTGAGCTATCACCGACTCCGTCTCCAACTGCTCGCGTAGCGCTGGTTCCAAATTTCCTCCGCTCAAAACCACGACGACCTTCTTCACTCTGGGCAGCTCATCAGAGTGAAACAGGGCCGCCGCAAGTGTGACTGCGCCACTCGGTTCGGGCACTAGCTTCGTGGCGCCCAGCATCACGCGCATGGCCGCGAGGATCTCATTCTCCGTCACGGGCACGATGCCGTCGACAAACTGCAGGACGTGGGCAAAGTTGAGGACGCCGAGGCTCTGCGTCCGTAGACCGTCACCGATCGTTCGCGTTGTCTTGGATGCCGGCCATTCGACCAAAGTCTTAGAGTAGAAACTTTCTCGTGCGTCAGCAGCTAACTCAGGCTCTACCCCCCAAACTTTTACATTTGAGTCCGCGAGGCCGGCTTGCGCCGCCAGTTTGACCGCAGTCGCGATCCCGCTCAACAGACCGCCCCCACTGACCGGCGAGAGGACAAGTTCAACGCCGGGCAGTTGTTCGACGATCTCTAGTCCGCAAGTAGCTTGTCCTGCGATTATCTGCGGCGCGTCGTAGGGAGGAATCATGGCATATCCATGCTTTGCCACGAGTTCCTCAGCCTTCAGTCTTCTCTCCGACGAGGCGGGACCTACTTCGACAATCTCAGCGCCAAGAGCCCGCGTCGCGGCCTTTTTAATCTCGGGGGCATTGTTCGGCATCACGATGACAGCCTTGGCTCCCAGAGCCCGCGCGGCATAAGCCACACCTTGCGCATGGTTGCCGCTGGAGTAAGTAATCACTCCGCGGCGCAGCTCCTCTGGCGACAACTGCGACACCATGTTGTAGGCGCCTCGCAACTTGAAACTTCCGATAGGTTGCTCACTCTCAGCTTTGATGTACAGATCAAACTCGGGCTCAGGAAACTTGCCTATCCGCAGCGCAGCCCGCTCAACACGATAGAGGGGAGTTCTGACGGCCACGCCGGCGATCCTCTGTTTCGCCGCTTGAATCTCCTCGAACGTTACAAACTCGCTCATCGATCTCTCTACTCACTTTCCGCAGTATGCATCACCAACGCAAAAAAATGTACCAGCCGCCACCCGTCGCCCGCTCGTGGTTCTCCGTCGAGATTGACGTGAGAGAGTACCGGACTGACAAGTGCTGCCTGCAAAGTCGTTGCAGGCAGTTCACTCTGCATCCAGAGGGTTTCGGCTGCTGGGATAATATTATCCGCCTGACCGTGGAGCAAATAGACCGGCGTGACCATCGTCCGCATTTTTTCGTGCGGGGAGAGTTGCTCCATCTCCGCTGCATGCCGGAGGTCCGACGCGGCAAGCGTGGCCTTTGTCAGTGGGGAGTTCGAGTCCATCAATTGCTTCGCCTCTGCCCTCTGGCGCTCGTTCAGCTTTGCCTGTGCCAGCATTTCGGAGCTGGGGTTTTCGTAGAGGTGCTCGCGCAACACCGGTCGAATCTTGGGCTCATCCGCAGCCGGCACAAAGTCCTCCAGGTGTTCGTACTCGAGGACCAGCGGCCCGTACTCATGGGGTTGCAATTGCTCGATAGTTCCGTCGGGCCGCGCCTCCTGACCGGTCAGATAGAAATTTGCAACATGAGACATCTCATCCTGCGAGCCCACGGCTAACACAAACTTAATATGCGGCGCATACTTCGGATCGGCAGCCGCGACCAAGGCAAGCCCTCCGCTGAAACTCAGTCCCAGGACTCCAACGGGGCCGCGGCTCTGGTTGGCAAACCAGCTTGCTGATTCGCCGATCACGCGTACGGAGCCGGAATCCACATGATAGTTCTTGATTCCCGGCAATTCGGGTGTTAACACGCGAAGTCCGCAGCCTGCCATCGCGGTGGCAAAGCTTATCAGCCTCGGCTCGTCGATGCCAAGATGATGCACTCCATGGAGGACCACAAATCCTGGCGCGTCCGGATGCAGGGTTGGCACATAAATCCGTCCGCGCACGATACCGGTACCTGTCGCGAGACTCACATCCTCGATCCGTACCGGTTCCGTTACTGACTTTCTGATGATCCAGGGCACCGGCTGTCCGCTGACGATGCGCAGTATCGCCACTGCCTGAAGATGCGCCCTGGTGAACGGCCACGCAATCGCGCCGGCGACGACTAGTGAAAACACGGCTGTTGTGACTATCTTTCCGCGCGACCTGATTACCCCCTTTTGACCCGCCGCCCACCTGCCGCGAATCCCGGCCGCGAGCCGTGCCACATCCGTTGTCTGTCCCAACTAGCGTCGTCTCCTTTGGATCATTTGTGCAACCGCTCCGATAATGAAGAAGCCACTAGAATATTCGCCCCAGACCGATGAACCATGCGTGATGATCCGCATTACCGACGCTCACTCCACCGAAGATGGGGCCAAGGAGCGACTTGATCACTAGCGCGCCTGCGACATCATATGGCAAAGTTGGTGTTCCAGGAGCAGCGTCCCATACCTTGCCTATCTCGTAAATTCCCGCCGCATAGATCGCGTCCCCGATCACAGGGTTCAGCTTAAGTAATCGATGCAGATATCCGGCCTGCCCCAGAAAATAATCGCTGCCCAGCAGCTCGCCCCGGTGGTAGGCGCTCAACTGCAACGGTCCGCCAAGCGAGAAGCCGGCCAGGCCCAGGTTTGTGGCCCCGAAGCTGGTCCCACCGGACCCCGTCCCAAAGATGATGTCGCGATTCCTTACCGGTATGAAGTGCGATATCGTTGAATTCCACTGCGAAAAGTTTTCAGCACTATTCGGTCTCTGTGTGTAGAAGTTGTATTGCGTCCGAATCTCCGTGCCTCGTGTGGGAACCTGTGCGCTATCCTGCCCGAGATATTGGAACCGAACACTACTGACCCAAGGTGTGATGTGAAATGCCTGCTCGATCGGCGTTCCAACCTTAAGTTTCTCGCTGTACCACTGATAATCCTCGCCAATGCGAACCTCAGCCTTTGAGCCGAATTGATACCCCAGGTCGACGCCGAATCCATTTTTCCCCTCGGTATACTGCGCGAGCTGTTGGCTGCCTGAGAAGTACGACGTGACGGTATGACCGTAGTAGGCTCGGGGCGCGACAAAGTAACGTTTTCCGGCAACGAGCGGCTTGTACAACTCCCCGTCAACACCTGAAACTACTCCGATCGATGCGTCCAAACGCACTTCCGATCCAAGCCCCGCAAGACCGAAAAACGTTGCTCTTCCACCCAGTCCAAGCTGGATATCGTTGCTGTCGCTTGACGAGATGATCCCACCCAGGTTGAGAAACGGGGGTCCATACTCCTTAACTCTCGGCCGCACAAGGAGTCCCGTCTTCCCGTCCTTATCGATCATGTTATAGCTGATGCTGGAGTAGACTCCCGTGCCTTGCAAATCGTTGATCGTCGTCTCAATCTTCTGCGTATCAATCGGCTGGTTCACGTACTTAGCGAAATCACTTGCAACCTGGATCTGCTGGGTTCCATGCAGGCCATAAACGTCGATAAAGGTCGGCTCTGGAACTGTCGTCCTGCGCCGGGCGTTCCGTTGACTCAGATACACCTGCCAGTCGGCATCGCTTACTGCATATTTTTCCAGCTCTGCCGCGTGAGCCTGCGCGACCTCCACACCCTTGGGAATGATCTGCGCGCTTTCTTCGAAGTCGCCGGAGGTGAATTTGCTTACATCCGCCTTAAGGAGAATGTTCGCGTCCTTCATGCTCTGTAATTCATTGGCAGAGATCATAATCCCCACATTCCGGCCAGCGACGCCGACCAGGGACTCGAGGGTCTTCTTGTCAAACTTTCCGGTATCCAGATAGACCGCGATAACAATATCCGCACCCATTTGGCGCGCCACGTTTACCGGAAGATTATTTACGGCACCCCCGTCGGAGAAGACATGTCCGTCATGCTCCACCGGGGCAAAGACCCCGGGAATCGACATCGTCGAACGCATCGCCTGAGCCAGCGATCCATCCTTGAAGACATACTCTTTGCCGGTCGTCATGTCGGTCGCAACGCAGCGAAACGGTATCGGCAGATCGTTGAAGCTCTTCAGGTCGTAGTACGGCAGCATCTTCTCATCCAGCAGAAGCCCTACCGCCGAGCCTGAGTTCAACCCGTTCGGGAAGCTAAATCCATGCTTTAGACCAAATTCAAGCCGGTTAGGAAACGCCAGCTTGTCCTCCTTACGCCTGTAACTCAACGCCGGAAACGGCAGTTGTCCGCTCAACACCCCATTCCAGTTGATGCCGCCGACGAAGCTTGCAATCTCTCCGGGGCTCATGCCTGAGGCGTACAAACCGCCGACCAGACCGCCCATGCTGGTTCCGGCGACATAGTCGACCGGAATATGGTGCGCTTCGATCCACTCAATAACGCCGATGTGCGCGAATCCGAGCGCCCCACCACCCTCAAAGACAAGCGCAACCGTCGGACGCGGGGCAGGCTTCGTATCCGGCTGCTGAGCCCCGGCCGCTAACACTGTGAGGACTACTGCAATCAAAGCGATGAAAAGGCCGATTCCAATGCGTCTTCGAGAGCGGACAACCGTGCAGCAAAGATTCATTAAGAGGCCTCGGCCGGAAATGGGGAGCTTCATTCCCGCGGCAACCTGAGTTCCAGCCTGCCGTCTCCCCTAGCCTAGTCAATCTCGTGCATGCCGTCACCTGACCGGAATCAACAGTTGTACATCGTCGCTCGCGAGTTTAACCTCCATGCGCGAATACCGCGTCAACGCCAGAAGACGCTAAAAGAGTGCCTTCGGTTTTGTAAGCTCCGCTATGTCAGATCTCGAGAATCACCGGCATAATCAATGGGCGCCGGCTAGTACTCTTCTGGATGTATCGCTTTAGATCGGTGCGAATCTTCTCTTTGATGACGCCATAGTCAGCCTTTTCTTCCTGAGAAGAGCCGTCGAGAGTCCTCTGTACAACGCCTCGCGCCTCAGCAATGAGGCTCTCTTCGGCGATCGCGGTTCCGCGCATCACGATCTCAGGCGGATTTTCCAGTCTGCCTGTTCGTTTATTGATCTGAATGATCGGCAGTACAATTCCGTCCTCGCTGAGATGCTTGCGATCGCGAATCACGAGGTCCTCGACGACGTCAGTCGAGGCGCCGCCTGAATCGATGCAGACACGGCCGACGGTGACCTTGGCAGTCTTAGCTGCCGATTCCCTGTCCAGTTCCAGAACGTCACCGTCCTCAAGCAGAATCGTCTTTTCTACTATCCCCATCGAACCAGCCAGCTCGGCGTGACGCTTGAGGTGGCGATAATCGCCGTGAATCGGGACGAAGAATTTCGGCCGAACGAGATTGATCATCAGCCGCAGCTCTTCCTGACTCCCATGTCCGCTGACGTGGATGAGGCCTGAGTGCCCGTCATCGTAGATGACATTGGCGTCGCGTCGCTCCAGGTGATCGATCATCCGGTAGATGGCCTTTTCATTGCCAGGAATCACTCGTGAGCTCAACAGTACGGTATCCTCAGCGTCGATTTTGGCAAATTTGTGGTTGTTGACGGCAGCGCGGCTCAGCGCGCTCATGGGCTCGCCTTGCGTTCCGCTGATCAAAATCAAAAGCTTGTTCGCGGGAGTGTCTCGAATCTGCCCTGGACTAATCACGAGCCCTGGCGGGGGGTCCAGATACCCAAGGTCTTGAGCGATCTCGGTCGTGTTGTCCATCGACCTTCCAATGACCGCAACTTTGCGGCCGTGCTCATTCGCAAGCTCCATGGCAAGGCGGATTCTATGGATGGACGAAGAAAAACAGCTGAAGAACAGTTTCTTCTTGGCCTGCGCGAAGATCTCGTCGAGCTTGGGGCGCACAGCGCGTTCGCTAGGCGTATACCCACCGCGATCGACATTTGTTGAGTCCTGGAGCAAGGCAAGCACACCATGTTTGCCCAGTTCAGCAAACGCGTGAAGGTCGAACGGCTTGTTGTCCGGAGGAGAGAGATCGATCTTGAAGTCGCCAGTGTGCAGGACGACTCCCACCGGCGTATGGACCGCAAGCGCTACGCAATCAACCAGCGAGTGGGTAACGCGGATCGGCATGATGGAGAAGGGACCCAGCGTAATGCGGCCGCCAGGGATCATTTCGATCAGCTCTGCATCATCGAGCAGATTGTGCTCTTCGAGTTTTCCCTCCGCCAGGGCGAGGGTGAACTCGGTTCCGTAGACGGGAACATTCAGCTCGGAGAGGATCCAGGGCAGGCCACCGATGTGATCCTCGTGTCCATGGGTCAAAAGAATCGCGCGCACCTTGTCGCGATTCTCTATCAGATAACTGATGTCGGGAACGACGATGTCAACGCCGAGCAGTTCTTCTTCAGGGAACATCAGGCCGGCGTCGATGACAATAATGTCATCCTGCCAGCGGATCGCCATGCAGTTCATACCGAACTCGCCAAGGCCACCCAGCGGAATCAACTTCAATTTATCCTGTGCCATCAACCTTTAAGCTTACCACCCGCGCAGGGTGCACTCGCTAACGCAGTGCGTCTTCGAGCACAAGGGAAAGCTCGGTCTTGTCGTCGCGGTATTTCACGATCACGGGAGCTGCCAGGCTGAGGCCCCACTCTGCGCCTTTGCCTCTTGTGATGTTTCGCGAACCTGGGACGACCACGGCTCCTTCCGGAACGATCAGCGGCGTCTCGGCTGTGGCTTTGTAGATCTCGCCCTTCACGAGGTCGTAGAGCGGAGTGCCGCGCGTCAACACCGTTCCCGCGGCCAGCACAGCACGCTTCCGCACAATCGTGCCCTCATAGACGCCCGTATTCCCACCCACCAGCACGTCATCTTCAATAATGACTGGAGTTGCGTTCACCGGTTCGAGCACTCCGCCGATCTGGGCGGCGGCACTCAGATGAACGCGCTTGCCGATTTGCGCACAACTGCCCACGAGTGCGTGAGAGTCAACCATCGCTCCCTCGTCGACGTACGCGCCAACGTTGATGTAGGAGGGAGGGATCACCGCAACGCCTTTGGCGACATACGCCCCGGTGCGCACGCTGGCGCCCCCAGGCACAACACGCACACCATCGGAGACCGCAAATCGGCGCACAGGATAGGTGTCCCTGTCGATGAACCGAAGCGTATCTCCTCCCATCTCGGTCAGCGTCCCGATGCGAAATCCGAGCAATATGCCACGCTTGACCCAGGCATTGACCCGCCAGCCAAGAGGCAGGTTTGCGTCAGGCTCAGCAGAACGCAGCTCGCCGGTCTCCAATGCCTTGCGAAGTTCGAGAAACGCGGCCAACGCCTCATCATTGCCAATGGCTGCTGTACCGGAGGCGAAGTAATGCTCTATCTGCTGTTCGAGAGTCTTCATGGATAAAGGAATTGTAGCTGGATCGACAAGACGTGTTGCCAGAGTGAGAAGCGAACCGGCTGCTGTGACTCAAAACATTCTTAGATCTTCACCTGTCGCAGGAATACCGGCTAACATCCCCAGCTCGCCGACCATTCGTTCCAGCTTGCGCCGTGTTGAGTCCGATACAGGAACCATAGGCAGGCGGAGGACATCTTCGCTGCGGCCAACCATGTGCAGCACGGCTTTGACCGGGGCTGGACTGGCCTCCCAGAACAGGGCCTGCATGAGCCGGTAGAATCGCCGGTTGATGCGCCGAGCATCGAGCCAATCGCCTTCGAGCGCAGCTCCAACCATTCGCGCCATCTGACCGGGGATTACGTTGGATGCCACAGAGACTAGCCCGACCCCTCCCAGGGCAAGGATTGGCAAAGCGAGTGCATCGTCGCCGGCGAGAACCTTGAAGCTTCGCGGGACGGTGATAAGTAGCTCCGTGATCTGCGCCAGATTTCCGCTGGATTCCTTCACGCCAATCACATTCTTCAGCTCCGCGAGACGACTGATCGTCGCCGGCTCCAGGTTGGCGCCTGTTCGCGAGGGGATGTTGTAAAGCAGAATCGGGAGGTCAGTCGACTCAGCGATCGCGAGGAAGTGTTGGTACTGTCCCTCTTGTCCGGGGCGGTTGTAGTAGGGATTTGCGGTCAAGATCCCGGACAACCCGTGTATCTTCGACAGCTTTCGCGCGCGCCCGACGGCCTCGTGCGTCGCGTTGTGGGTACATCCGGCAAAGACCGGAACCCTTCCCGACGAAGTCGCGACCACGATCTCAACCACTCGCAGCCACTCCGCCTCTGCAAGCGTTGAGGCCTCGCCCGTTGTCCCGCATGGAACAAGGAATCCAATCCCACTCTCAATCTGCCAGTTGACCAACGCGTGCAGCGCAGGTTCGTCGACGCTGCCGTCCCGCCTGAAGGGGGTGACCAGCGCCGTTCCACAACCCATCAATTCCATATGAATGTCAGTTTATCGTGTCAGGATTGTTGATTTCGCGGCAGGATTGCTTTCACCGTCCAAATAACACGAAAAAGCCCCGGTGAATGTCACCGGGGCTTGACCTGGGACCCTGCTACCCTCGATAGAGTTCGGATGGCACATGGAACTCTGGAAGATGGAGCGCCGCCGCTCCATTCGCGTTTCCGGGAGCCATATCCATGCATTTGACAAAGGCCGTCTGGAACTTTTCCATCTCTGCCTTCGTTCCGACGGTAACGCGCACATAGCTCGGCATCGCAGACCAGGTGCGACCGATGGCGACATTCTGCTTCAGCATCGCGGCCTGAAACTCTCTACCAGGGCGCTTGACGTCTACCATGAACATGTTGCCCTGCGAACCCGGAACGAACTTGTAACCATGTTTAGAGAGGAACTCCAGGGTCTCCGAGCGAATGTCCGAGTTGATCTTCTTACGCAACGGCACCAGATCTTTGTCCTGTAGGCTGGCGCGTGCTGCGGCAGCGCTTGTAATTGAGATGCTCGCCAGACTTTGGCTTGGTCCGCCAACACTGTTGAAGTTTTGGATCAGATCCGGTCTCGCAATCGCCAGGCCCGCGCGTATTCCGGCCATGCCGTAGATCTTCGAGAAGGTCCGCATCACAATTACATCCTTATCCTGACGGACCAGATCGATGCAGGATTCGGCGTCGGAAAAGTGATGGTAGGCCTCGTCGATAATCACAACAGAACCCTTCGGCTTGTTATTCACGAGCCATACAAGGTCTTCCTTCGGTGTCATCGTTCCAGTCGGATTGTTCGGATTGACGATGTAGTAGGCGCCGGGCGAAGGGTGAGCCTTCAACATAGCCCTGACATCATGGGCATAGGTAGCAGTCAGTGGAACCGCAAACTTCGGAGCTTTCATCGTGTCCGCGGCACGCGGACCCTGTTCATAGCTCGGGTCGCCGTAGATCAACGGCTTGTCGGGCCCGATATTCGACATCAGCGCCAGGTCGAGGGGTCCACTTGAACCGGGAAAGAGCGCCGAATAATCCTTCTTCAGATCAAACTGCTCATTGAAGACGGCAAGGGTCTTCACGTACTCGTCAAAGTGATAACGGCCGCCAAGGCTTGCAGTGCTACATATTGCCGTCAGCGCGGACTGCGCCGGTCCCAGCGGATTCTCATTCGCGCTGATGACCACTGTATCCGACGAAAACTGCATTCCGCGTGCGCCGCCGTTTCTGGCCGCCGGAGCCTGCGTCCCCGCCTGTTGCACCGCTGCCAATGCTGGAAAAGAAGTAGCTGCCGCGGAGGCTGCACCGAAGATTCGCATGAACGATCTGCGTGAAACGCCTTGATTCACCGTCGAATTCATAGAAGTTCTCCTGAAGAGTTGAATTTATAGAAAATGCAGCGCCGCCGCGACAGATGGAAGAGTTTCGCCAACTGAGGTCATGAGAGCTTACGCTCAATACCTACCGCAAAACCAATTTGTCCTGCAGTCACTATTTCTTTGGGAACTTGGGTGTGTATGAAATCGAACCGTGGCCCGATTGAGTTTCAATTTACCGCGAATTTGTCGTAAACACTAGGAAAATTGTAGCGCTCTCTAAGAAAAAGCCCTAAACAACGCGGCAGGAGGCCCTTGCACCGCTTGTGCGATCGCTTCGACAGAGAGCAGCCAGTTAGATCTCTCCCGCGCTAAACCCATTCCCCGCGGCGCATCAATGGCTCAGCCGTGCCATCAGCTGCGATACCATCCACGTCCATCTCTCCAGATCCAATCATCCAGTCGACATGGATCAGACTGGAGTTCGCGCCAACAGCCGCCAACTGGTCCGGATCCATCTTGTCTCCACCAATCAAACAGGTTGAATAGGCCTGACCAAGCGCGATATGACTCGCCGCGTTCTCATCGAACAGCGTGTTCCAGAAGAGCACACCACTCTGCGCGATGGGGGAAGAGTGCGGCACGAGCGCGACCTCTCCAAGCCTGCGAGCTCCATCATCCGTGCTGATCAGGCGGTTCAGAACATCCTCGCCGGCGGTTGCAGCGGCCTCGACAATCCTGCCGTTCTCGAAGCGGACGGCGATATTTTCAATCAAAGTGCCCTGGTGCGAAAGAGGCTTTGAGGCTCGGACCGTACCGTTGACACGATCTTTGTGCGGAGTCGTAAAGCACTCCTCAGTCGGAATATTCGGCTGACAAAAGATTCCATTTCCCGCCGTGGTGCCACCTGCGGCCCACAGATGATCGTCGGCGAGACCAACGGTCAAATCGGTTCCCGGGCCTTTAAAGTGCAGCGAATGAAATCGTTTTGCATTCAACCTCTCCATGCGCTGCTTCAATTTTGCGCCGTGCTGCTGCCACTCAACCACGGGATCGTCAACAGCAATTCGTGACGCGACGAAGATCGCCTCCCATAGTTTGGCCATCGCAACATGCTCCGGCTCAGTGGGAAAGACCAGTTTTGCCCATTCCGGCGTAGCGCAGGCCACGATCGTCCAGTTGATCTCGTGGCGTGTGATCAGTTCCATCGCTGGCTTGCCTGCCTTCGAAGCAGCCACATTGGCGCGCGCGACCTTCGCGGGATCCTGTTTGGCCAGCAGAGCCGGGTTTGCTCCTGCAATCGCAAGACGCGCGGCTCCGCTCCGAAACCCAGCGGCGATTCCATCCTGAAGCCACACCGGTGCATAGTCAAAACTTGCATCCTGCGCGTTTTGAAACCGCGCCAGAACACTGGGGTCGTCGGAGTAAAACGTCGTCACCAGCAACGCTCCGGCCTTATAGGCGTGCTCCGTGATCCTACGCGCGAGCGGCAACGCCTCCATGGGCGCGGACATGATCAACTCCTGTCCAGCGCGGAGACCAAGACCCACCTTCACGGCAACTTCGGCCAGGCGGTCGAGCTTCTCTTCAAACGTCAGATCGGCAAACTTCTTTTGTGCTTCAACTTCCATCACGCTCATAGATATTTCCTCTTGGTCCGAACTACATCTGGGCGTAAACGTCCTGGAAGTCGTAGCACCCAGTCCGCGATGACAGCCATTCAGCCGCACGGACCGCCCCGTCCGCAAATCCTCGTCGCGAAAACGCTTCATGGGTCAACACCAGTTTGTCGGCGTCACTCTTCGCAGTCAACGTGTGAACTCCCGCGACATCGCCAACGCGTTTTGATTCAACAGGCACGTGATACCGGCTTGACTGCGCGGAGAGATCTTCCACCGGTTGCCCCTTCTTCATCTGTTCGACAACCACGGCCGCTAGGCTGATCGCAGTGCCGCTCGGGCTATCGAGTTTGCTCGTATGGTGCGTCTCTTCGACCGAAAACTCGTAGCCTGCGCCCTTGAGCATCGCAGTCATCGTCCGGGCAAGCTGCAACATCACCTGCACACCAACCGAAAAATTCGTGCCGTACAACAACCCCGCCTGCTTCCGCTCGGCAAGTCCGCGCATATCCGGCAGCTTGTCGTACCAACCCGTTGTGCCGATCACCATCTTCGCCCCCGTCGCCAGGCACGCACGCATATTTTGAACCGCGGCCTCCGGAGTCGTGAAGTCGATCACCACGTCGAAGCCCGCGACAAACGGTGGTGTCAAGGCAGAGGCATTGGCGTTCTCCTTCGCATCGAGAACGTTGACGCCATGTCCGCGTTCCGCGGCGACCTTGGCAACCAGACTGCCAGTCTTACCCATTCCCAGGACCAATACCCGCATCGTAGTGCCTTTCTAAGCATGACTCGCAAGCGGAACGCGGTTCGCAACGTCGAAGATCATCTCGTCGGGATTTGCAAAGAAATGCGCGTGCAGGCTGCGTACGGCCTCTTCCACGTCTTCCTCGTCGATCATAAAGCTCATATTGATCTCGCTTGCTCCCTGCGAGATCATGCGCACGTTAACGTGGCTGACCGCGCTGAAGACCTGCGCTGCAATACCGTTATGGCCGCGAATGTCCTCGCCTACAAGACAGACGAGCGCCTTGTGGCCCTCCATCTTCACGTCGGCAATCTTGGCCAGCTCCGAGCAGATCTCTGGCAGTTGCTGGTTGCTATCAACCGACACCGAGATGCTGACTTCACTGGTCGAAACCATATCGATAACGCACTTGTATTTATCAAAAACGTCAAAGACCGCCTTGAGATACCCGTGAGACATCAGCATACGGCTCGCAACAACGTCGATGATCGTCAGCTTCTTCTTGGCCGCAATGCTTTTGAAGGGGCTGGTGCATTTAACAGCCATCGCGGTGATCTTGGTGCCTTCATTGTCTGGATTCCGCGAGTTCAGCACCCAGACGGGAATGCTCTTCTGGACGGCGGGCAGTATGGTCGCAGGGTGCAAAACCTTGGCTCCGAAGTAAGCTAATTCGGCAGCCTCTTCAAAGCTGATCGTCTTCACCCTCAGAGCATCGGGGCAGATCCTCGGATCTGTCGTCATAATACCGTTGACGTCAGTCCATATCTCGATCGCGCCCGCATGCATGCCACCGCCAACCAACGCAGCAGTGAAGTCGCTTCCACCGCGACCGAGCGTAGTAGTAATACCCTCCGGTGTAGAGCCAATGAATCCACCGAGAATTGGGGTCTTTCCAGCCTCAAGGAGCGGTAGAACGATCTCGGCCAGCCGGGCCTCGATTGCGCTCTCCTGCGGTATCGCCTTTTCCGTACGTGGCGTCGGTGATGATGCAAGTCCGAGCGTCCACGTGAATACCGTTCAAATCGTATTGTTCAAAAGCCTCTGCGATCATCCTGCTCGAGAGTCTCTCGCCGAAACTTACAACGAGATCGTTGGTGCGGGGAGTCAACTCACCCACTGCAGCGATACCTCGCAACAGGTCGTCTAAAGAATCGAACTCGTGATGCAGTGCCTGTTCCAGACGGGCAAATCGCCCCTCTTCCAGCAAAGCTCGCGAGGTGTCGAAGATGCCGATGCCGCAACCTGGCCCCGATGGCAAGTGCGCCTGCCTTGTCGCCCCGGCCAGCGGCAGACGCGGCAGACAAAAGCAGGTCCGTAACCTTCGCCATCGCTGAAACTACAACGACGGGCTCGAGCCCCTGTTCCCGGCGTCTGCGAACGATGCCGGCAGTCCGTTTCATGGCCTGCGCGTCTTCAACCGAAGTCCCGCCGAACTTCATGACAACCAGCTTCTCGCGCGCCACGCTCAAGCGGTCACCGCCACGGCCTTTGCCGAAACTTCCTTTGGCACGCCGAGCTTATCGAGCTTGCCGAGCAACGCGAGTACCTCCGCGTTCAGTACCGCTGCACCCGCCGCTCCCCGAATAGTGTTGTGCGAGAGAACGACGAACTTCCAGTCCAGCAGGCTGCACTCTCGCAGCCGGCCCACGGTAGCCGCCATGCCCTGTCCACGCATTTTGTCCAGCCGCGGCTGCGGCCGATCGACGGAGGCATCGTACTCGACAGGCTGGCTCGGGGCTGTTGGAAGGTGCGATCCCTCAAGCGGCCGAAACTCATTCCATGCTGCAATGATCTCCTCGCGAGTGGCTTTGCTACGGAACTTCACGCTCACACATTCGGTGTGTCCATCCTCAACCGGAACCCGATTGCAATGGGCGCTCACCTTTGCATCAAGGTGCTCGATCTTTCTGCCGCTCAACCGCCCCAGCAGTTTGCCAACCTCGTCCTGCAGCTTCTCTTCTTCGTTCTTGATGTAGGGAACAACATTTCCCAGAATGTCGAGCGAGGCTACACCCGGATATCCCGCTCCGCTCACAGCCTGCATTGTGCTCACAAACAAGCTCTCGATTCCGAACCGCTCCTCAAGCGGCTTGAGCGCAAGGACCAGACCAATGGCGCAGCAGTTCGGATTGGTGACGACATAACCGCCGCTCTGCTTACGCCAGCTCTGCGTCTCGATCAGAGAAAGATGATCCGAGTTCACCTCAGGCACCACCAGAGGCACATCAGCCACCATGCGGAACGCGGAGGAGTTTGATATGACCGCACAGCCTGCGGCGGCAAACTTCGGCTCAAGTTCGCGGGCAACATCGGCGTCGAGCGCCGCAAAGATGATCTTCGGCAGCTCAATCGAAGAGCCTTCCGGGACATTCGGCTGCAGCGTCATCGCAGCAATGCGGGGAGGCAATGGCGTGTCCAGCTTCCACCGGCACGCCTCCGCATATGTCTTCCCCGCACTGCGATCGCTCGCCGCCAGCCACGCAATCTCAAACCACGGGTGATTGCTCAGTGATTGAATGAATCGCTGCCCGACCATTCCGGTCGCGCCAAGAATGCCTACCCTGCGTCGTTCCATATCTTCTAAGGATAACGCGCCGCTCCGGCATCGTCATCCTTGGGGTCTCGGATCCGTTAGTATCCACGCCGACGGCGGCTCATGTGATGTCCTCCGCTACCCCAAACCAGCAAGGCGGCGACAAGATGAACCAGGAACCACAATGTGAGCCCCTGGTCCACGTAGATCAGGTACAACACGAGAATCCGAGGCAGTAACAGCCAGAACAGAGGCGGGATGATTCCCTGCAAGTGGAATGGCATCAGCGCACCTTGAAACCAGGCCACCACCATCGCCAGGCGCGGTAAAAACAATGCAAAAACCAGAAACCAAAGTGGCAACTTGTTCACCACGAAGGCGAGGTTGAAGTTGAGCTGCATTGAGTGCTGCGCCGCGTCTATCAAGACTGCCAATGTTGCAATCATTTTGCCTCCAGCAACCTTTCAGAGTTATTTCATGCTAAAGCTGAAGTCGGCCTTCGCCGTTTGTTGCGGTTCGACCGTCACCGTCATCGTCTGTTCGCCGAGCTTCTCGTGAACCGCAGCCAGCGTGTACGTTCCTGCGGGAAGTCCGTGGATGGTGAAGTGACCGTCCGAGCCCGAAACAGCGAAAAAGGGCGTCGCAGAGACGTTGACGAACGCGTTCATCCACGGATGGTTGTTGCATCTTACCGGGATCATAACCTCGACGTGGTTGAACTGCTTTGTCTGCGGCGTTCCCTTCGGCCCCTGCGATATGTCGATCGGCTGGCTGCCCTCTGCCGTCGGCAATGTATGAATGTTGTGCATTGTTCCGTCGGAGTTGCGAAACTCAACCGAGTCACCACGCATGACGGCAATCACGTGAGGCACATATTTGCAGCCGATCTGATCAATTACAGCAATCGTAGTGTTTTGCGGCGCAGGTGCAGACATTGCAGCCGGAGGCCCACTCTTGACGTAGATGTAAACGTTCGCGAGCTTGCCGTCGTGCACGATGTACTGCTCGGCAAAGTTGTCGCCGCCTGTGATTGAGCACACCGGGTCCTGGCTCATGTCGATCTTCACTGGAACTGGCGGCTTACCGGAAAAATGGATATTCCCACTGACAGTCCCTAACGTCGCCGGATCTGGCGGCGTGCGCGAAACGGTGGAGCTGGCCACATTCCCGTCTCGGGCGCTCGGTTTACCGGCGTCATTCGACTTGCATCCCAACGTACATAAGAGCCCCACTAACACCGCAGACGCCAACCGACCGAACATCCTGTTCATGCCACCTCACCTTATCTCGCTCTACTAAGAGTGGTTTCGCTCTTTCAATTGCCTCTAAGATTTGTTTTCTGGCTCTTCCATCGCCTGCAAAACTGCATCCGCAAATGCGCTCGTTCCTGAAGTCCCGCCGACATCCTGGGTCAACGTCTTTCCCTCGCGATATACCTGTTCCAATCCCGCCTGCACGCGTTTCGCCGTTGCACCTTCGTTGATGTGATGCAGCATCAGCACCGCGCTCTGTAACAAAGCCGTTGGATTAGCCATATCTTTCCCAGCGATGTCGGGAGCCGATCCATGAACCGCTTCGAAGATAGCGCACTCCGTTCCAAGGTTTGCACCGGGCACCAGGCCAAGGCCCCCGACAAACGCACTGCAGAGATCGCTAAGAATGTCTCCGTATAGGTTTTCAGTAAGCAGAATGTCGTACTGATACGGATTCATCACCAACTGCATGCAGGTGTTATCGACGATATGCTCCTTGTACTCGATCTCAGGGAACCGCTCTGCGACCGTCCGGCAACATCGGAGAAAGAGGCCATCCGACAGCTTCATGATGTTCGCTTTGTGGATCGCATGAATTTTTTTTCGCGAATGCTTGCGCGCGTAATCAAATGCAAACTGAGCGATACGGGTCGAACCTTTCTCAGTGATGATCTTCAGCGCCTGCACCACGCCTGGCACGACGACATGCTCAAGACCGGCGTACAAATCCTCCATGTTTTCGCGCACGATAATCAGGTCGAGCCCCGGATACCGCGTCTTCAATCCCGGCAGGTTCTTCACCGGCCTGAAGTTTGCGAACAGCTCGAACTTCTGTCTCAAAGTCACATTGATCGAGGCGAAACCCTCGCCGATCGGCGTAGTTACAGGACCCTTTAGCGCGACACGGCTCGCTTCGATCGAGTCATAGAGCGCCTTCGGAATGTACTCCCCCGTCTTTGCGAACGCCTCGGCGCCTGCATCGTGCCGGTGCCACTCGAAGGTCACCCCTGTCGCAGTACCCGCTGCCTCGACAATCCTCACAACGGCAGCCGAGACCTCTGGCCCGATCCCATCTCCCGGGATCAGGGTGATTGTGTGCGTCCTCCTCGCTGCCGTCATTGCTACCGCCTTTTCTTCAGGTCTTTGCCGTTCAGCAACTCTTCCAGTTCAGCTTTGAACTCGCGAACATCTTTGAAATCTCGATACACACTCGCAAATCGGATGTAGGCAACGGTATCCAGCTCTTTGAGCCGGCTCATAATCAACTCGCCGACCTCGCTGGTCGATCGCTCCCGCTCGGGCGAATCAACCACGTAGGCCTCGGTCTCGTCGACAATTTTTTCCAATTTCGTCGCCGCGACAGGTCGCTTCTCGCATGCATGCAGAAGCCCGCTGAGCACCTTCTGCCGGTCGAACTTCTCCCGCCGGCCGTCTTTTTTGACCACCATGTAGGGAATTTCGTCGATGCGCTCGTAGGTCGTGAATCGTTTATTGCAACCTTCGCATTCGCGCCGCCGGCGAATCGAATCCGCTTCCTTGCTCTCACGTGAATCGACGACACGGTCCTGGCTGAAACCACAATAGGGGCACTTCATCGCAATAGGTCAATCTTAGCAGCGCTCCGCGAGTGCTACCCGGCGTCCGTTGTGACGGCAACAACGCTGGCTGCCTCGCTCTCCTGCGTAATTCGCTTGAGGCTGACATGCTCCACTTGCGAAAAGATGAAGCCGGTCGGAATGATGCAGAGGAAGGTGACTACAAGCAGCACCGCCCCGCAGGCGGTAGCGGCTTCGATCGGCGCCCCGTAGAACGCATGCATTGCTGTCGCAGTCACTGCGATCTGGGTAAACCACCCGATGATGGGAAGCTGCAGCAGAGATCCTCCGATGCTGGCTGCCATTAGCAACATCGTTCGCGAGTACGTCAGGTTGCCCAGTTCCGGCGTATGTACGAAGGCGCGCACCGTTTCCAGATAGGCAAAGCCGATCATCCCCCACATCGTCAACGAAAGCGCCGTTACCACGCCAAACTCACGCACCGACGACAGCGCATTGAGCCCATGACGGAACCCGTCAATCTTCGTTGCTATGCTCTCCCCGGCAGATTTCGACAGTAGGCCAACGGTCCTTCTTGCGAGTCCAGCGACAGCCCCCCCGGCAACACGAATTGTGCCGGCAAAGACGGCGATCGCAAGCGTCGCAGCCATGCTGAACTCGCCGGCCTTCACGAATTCGTGATGGTGCGGGAGATCCTTTGGCGTAAACGCCAGCGCACAGGAAAAAATAACTGCCGCAGCTCCGAGATCAAACATGCGCTCAATCGTGTACACGGCGACCTGCGAGCTCAACGATAGCCCCACGCGCCGCGCAATGAGATATGGCCTTGTGAGATCCGCCAATCGCCCAAACAAAGCGACGGCCGTGAATCCGATAAACTGCGATCCCACCAAAGACGACGCTGAGACTTTTTTGGTTGGCGACACAAAGACTGCCCAACGGACTGCTCGCAACCAGAACGTTGTGTAAACAAGCGCAATTCCGGCCAGAATATGCCCGAAGCTCACATAGCGCAGCTGCTGCCAGAAGTTCTTCCAGTCGAAGTGAACCTTGTCGCGATAGAAGAACACCAGTGCGGCCAGCGCAATGACAACGACCGACCACAAAACTGCTTTATGCTTCGTCATGACTCTCTTTTCATTAGTTTGCCGGGAACGGATCTATTTGGTCTGTGCCATCAGCGCGGTCTGTTTTCTCCGGTTAAACTCCCGGATCACACGCACGACGTACTCGCGTGTCTCACGATACGGAGGAACGCCGTGATACTTGTCGACCGCGGCCGGGCCAGCGTTATAAGCGGCGAGCGCCAGCGCCATGTTGTCGTGATACCGGATTAGCAACTCATCCAGATACGCTGCGCCGCCGGCTATGTTCTGCTCTGGTTGAAACGCATCATCAACGCCCATGGCACTCGCTGTTGCCGGCATCAACTGCATCAGCCCTCTGGCTCCGGTTCTCGAGACTGCCTTCACCTGTCCCCCGCTCTCGGCCCGAACAACACTAGCCAGCAGATCCTCATCGATGTTATGAGCGGCACCGGCATGAGCAAGCATCTGATGCAACTCTTCCTTCGTCGGCGCCATGACTGACGCGGGCTGTACCGGCTTGATCGTCGCAGGAAGTGGAACCTCGGCAACAGTGTCTACGCGGACGACCGAATCCGCGGAAACCTCAAGATAGTTCGAATCATCAACTGCCGACGTACCCGACCCCGCCAGATAGAGCCTGACCTTATCCCCGAAGGGCTCCCGCCGAACACAATCGACTTCGAAGCCATTCTTCAGGGTTACGTGCTCGATCGCCCGAGCGGAGGGACACACACACGTGACGAAAGCCAAAACCACCGAAATCGGGACAATCTGAGTCTTTCGAAGCCGCATAACCACCCTTAAGCCTACCACCCCTGCTTCAAGCCAACCGCCCTGAAGCTTCCACTAATGGGGGATACCGCAGAGCAGTGGCAAACGCCCTCTTCAGCGCTTCTCCGCAGTCACGGCCCATTCAGGAAATCGCCGATTCCAGCGCCGAACCCGATTGCAATTGCACAAAAGCTTTACAGTGACACGAACAACCCAACCTCCAACCACCTACAACTCCTGAAGCTAGGCTATTTTTAATCAATGACCGCCACCCAAGCATCGTCCACCATCCGCAGGGCAGGTAAGTCGCACAACCTGTTCGTTTTGAGCCTGGCGTTAGGCGTGCTCTTTCAACCTGCAACCGCAGCCCTGGCGCAAGCCAAACCGGCGCCTGACGTGATCGTCTTTACCAATGGCGACCAACTCACCGGAACTCTCGAGCGGGCCACAGGCGACTCGTTCGTCTTCAAGAGCGACGTCGTCGGAGAAGTCACCGTCTCCGCCGACAAGATCAAGGAGCTTCACGCCGGCGGCAAATTCGTCGCCCTGAAGAAGAACGAGAAGATCACGCGCACCTCGAAGCAGCCAGGTACGATCACCTATGCCGACAACGCCGTCAGCGTGGCAGCGACACCTGCAGGCCCGGCTGAGGTTGTGCCGGTCAAGGACCTCGCATACCTGATCGACAATGCCAGCTACTCCAGGGAAGTGACGTCCAATCCGGGCATCTGGTACGGATGGAATGGATCAATCTCTGGTGGAATCACACTGGTCGAATCGACCCAGACTGGCCAGACCTACAATGCGGCACTCAACCTGATACGGGCGATTCCTACAGTTCCCTATCTGCCGCCACGGACGCGATCCACAATCAACCTGCTGGAGACTTACGGCAAGATCGATCAGCCGTTTATTCCTTCGACCCCGCCAATCCTTGCCTCAACGGCTAAGACGAACATCTTCCACGCAGATGCGGAGCACGACAAGTACTTTACCTCTCGAATCTATGGGCTGATCGGCGCGTCCTTCGACCATAACTATGCTCAGGGCCTGAACCTGCAGCAGATTTATGGGATCGGTCTCGGCTGGACGGTAGTCCAGACGCCCGTGCAAGAGTTCGATGTAAAGGCAGATATCCACTACGAGCGCCAGAACTTCCAGGCGCCCACCCCGAGCAACGATCTGGTTGGTTCGAGCTTTACCGAGCTCTATCACCGCAATCTGCCGGCAAAGATCATCTTCACGGAAAGCGGAACGTTTATTCCTGCGTGGAACGACTTCAGCGCCTATTCGGCAATCTTCGGAGCCGGGCTGCAACTCCCCACATACAAGCGTTTCAGCCTGAATATCAACGTGCTGGACAACTATCTCAATCAGCCGGCCTTTGGCTATAAGAGCAACAGTCTGCAGTTTGTGACGGGTGTCTTGTACACACTAAAATAGCGAAAAAAAAGCGGCCACGAAAACAGATCGGGGTCGCTTTTTTCGCCTCAGTAAGCAGTTATTTGATTTTGCCGAACCGATAGACGATGCCGGCATTAAAGCCGAAGTTGTTCTGAATCGTGCCGTTGGGGCCGTGATTTACGTCCTCAGGAGAGCGACGGAAGAAGGTGCCCAGGTAGGTCGGCGCTATACGAAACGCAAGGTTCGGATAGAAGTTGTAGTCGACGTTGACGCCAAGGGCGAACGCTGGCTTCGTCTGGGATTCCCAGACTCCGAGTACGGCTGAGGGAAGGGCCTTGGCTGCGCCATCGAACTTGCCGAGCGCAACTCCGCCCTCGCCGGTAGCTGCAACCGCGATCTTCTCCTTGGCAATCAACCTGTAAGTCACCCCTCCGAGGAAGGGATACTCGGAGATCTGCGGATTGAATCCCAGGAAAACGGGCTGGCAACCGTCGATTGTGCAGGCAGTGTTGCCGATCTTGGCTTTGCCGTAGCCTCCGCGAATGTCGCCCATGATGCCGATCTTGGGATTCAGAAAGTAGGTCCCCGTCATGAAGAAGGTGACTTCGTTGTTCCGTTGCGGCGCGCCAGACTGGAAGCGGAGATATCCGCCGCCACCGGCGACCTCGTAGCGATGCCCATAGGTTTCGGCGATCGTCCTTGCAATTCGAGCTTTGCGGTTGGCGCTGGACTCGCGGCGGGTACGACGTGTTGTTGTCTGCGCCTGTGCGGCAACTGCTCCGGTTGCCAGCAATCCTGCCAGCAACACTCCTGTGACACACTTCACACTCAATCTGAAACCGAACATCAACGATTACTCCTGCAGAAGCCTGGCTTTGCTATGGTGGAACTCGGGGCGCCGGCGGCAAATCAACGGGGCCACTTCTTATTAGAACATCCGCCGCGCCTTCGAGCGGCTATTTACCCTTGAGGAGAGACTCCAGATGGCGAAAAAGAGCAGCAGCGGCGGTTTAGGCAAGATCTTTCTCGGTTTTCTGCTCGGCGTTGCCGTCGTCGCCGCCGGACTGTTTGCCTACCTGAAGTTTGGCGCGCTTCCCGTTGCGGTCGCCGACAAGCCGTTTCCGTACGAGAAGGAGCTCGTCCATCTTCCGCTGCACTCGCGCATCGATAGCGAGTTGAAACAAGCACCCTTTGGCACGAGCGAAGACGTCTTCGAGTCGGGAGCGCATATCTACCGGGCGCAATGTGCGAGTTGCCATGGCACGCCGGGACATGATGTCGCGTTTGCAAAAAATATGTTTCCATCAGCTCCTCAGCTTTGGAGGAGCCACGGCAGCCACGGCGTAGTTGGCGTCAGCGACGATGAGCCGGGCGAAACCTACTGGAAGGTGGCGAACGGAATTCGCCTCTCCGGCATGCCTTCGTACTCGCATGTGTTGACTGAGGCGCAGATGTGGCAGGTAACCCTGCTGCTGAAGAACGCGGACAAAGAACTGCCCTTGCCGGTAACCCAGATTCTCAATTCTCCCGCTCCCTGAGCCTTGAATGAGCACCCTCATTACTGGAGGATGGGGATGCCGGCGATACGGCGTGACCACTCTTCAGGACCGGTCTTGTGGACGCTGACGCCTTTGCTATCAACAGCGACGGTCACCGGCATGTCTTTGACTTCGAACTCGTAGATCGCCTCCATACCCAGGTCGGCGAAGGCAAGAACCTTGCTGCTCTTGATGGCCTTGGACACAAGATAGGCGGCGCCTCCCACTGCCATGAGGTAGACGGCCTGATGGTCTCGGATGGCGGCAATTGCGGCGTCACCACGCTCGGCTTTGCCAACCATGCCGTAAAGGCCGGTCTCCGACAGCATCTGGCGGGTGAACTTGTCCATGCGAGTTGCGGTGGTGGGGCCGGCGGGGCCAACGGCTTCATCGCGAACAGCATCGACCGGGCCGACATAATAAATGAAGCGTCCCTTGAGGTTAACCGGAAGTTTTTCGCCGCGGTTAAGCATGTCGGTCATGCGCTTGTGAGCGGCGTCGCGGCCAGTCAGAAGTTTTCCAGAAAGCAGGAGCACCTCGCCCGGCTGCCAGGAGCGGACCTCATCATGGGTGATGCCGTCGAGGTTGACGCGCTTCGCCTTGGAGACGTCGTAAGTGAGGCTGGGCCAGGATTCGAGCGACGGCGGCTCGAGCGCAACGGGGCCGCTGCCGTCAAGGTGGATATGCGCATGGCGGGTGGCGGCGCAGTTGGGAATCATGGCCACGGGAAGGTTCGCAGCGTGAGTGGGATAGTCGAGGATCTTGATGTCGAGGACTGTGGTGAGGCCACCGAGGCCCTGCGCGCCGATGCCTAGCCTGTTGATCTTGTCGTAGAGCTCGATGCGAAGCTCCTCAATCTTGCTTAGCTTTTGACCTTCCGCCGCGCGGACCTTGAGCTCCTGCATGTCGATGGGGTCCATCAAAGATTCCTTCGCCATGACCATGGCCTTTTCTGCTGTACCGCCGATGCCGATGCCAAGCATGCCCGGAGGACACCAGCCGGCGCCCATCGTCGGAACAGTCTTCAACACCCAGTCGACGATCGAGTCCGACGGGTTGAGCATGACGAACTTGGATTTGGCCTCAGAGCCACCGCCTTTGGCAGCAACAGTGACGTCGACCTCGCCACCGGGAACCATCTCGACGGAAACAACGGAGGGGGTATTGTCGCCAGTGTTCTTGCGGGAGAAAGCGGGATCAGCCAGGATGCTGGCGCGGAGCTTGTTGTCGGGATGGTTGTAGGCGCGGCGAACACCCTCATCGACCATCTGCTGCACAGTCATCAGCGGCTTGCCGCCGTTATCCCAGCGCGTCTCCATGCCAACCTTGACGAAGGCGGTAACGATGCCCGTGTCCTGACAGACCGGACGGTGGCCCTCAGCACACATGCGCGAGTTGATGAGGATCTGGGCCATGGCATCTTTGGCCGCGGGGGACTCTTCGAGCTCGTAGGCCCGGGTCAGGTTGGTGATGAAGTCCTCGGGGTGATAGTAGCTGATGTACTGGAGAGCATCTGCGACGGACTGGGTGAAGTCGGATTGCTTGATGGTGGCCATGGGGGTCCTGAGTTATTCAAACATCAATTTTAGGGTGTCTGACATACTGTTGTCCTGAATCAAGACCACGACCGCTGTCATTTCAGTACAAAGCATCCGAAAATCGTCCGCGTTCTGTTTGTTGCAATGTTCCTCCGGGCACAAAATCCCTAAAGAGCAGAAAAGCAAAATTTTCTTAAATGATGTGTCGATTTACGGTCCGGCCGTTCGTCGTTCTAGTGAAGGCGGGTCAGACTGGCCTGTCCGAAGACCAATCCAGGATCAAGGAGAAATCATGCCGCAATATCTGCTTGCGAATTACCTTCCCGACGACTTTGACCCGTCCAGCGTGACCCCAGAGATGGTACAAGCCATCAATGATCTCAACGAAGAGTTGGAAGCTGCCGGTGCCAGGCTCATGGCTTGTGGCCTCAGCCCAGCCAGCCAGGCGAAGTCGGTGCGGGGGCAGCCAAATGGCGAACCGCTCATTACCGACGGCCCTTATGTGGAAGCCAAGGAGCACATTGGCGGTTTTTGGATACTGGAAGCCGCAGACATGGACGAGGCGCTGGCATGGGCCCGCAAGGCTGCTTTCGACCCACGGTCGCGGGGCGAGGTGCGCGAGATCCCATACAGCAGCCTGGCGGGCGGCACACCTCACCCATCGCGCCAGCGAAAGCCGTGAGCAACCCCCACCTACATAAACAAACGGCCCGCCCGAAAACCTTGTTGGTCTACCCCGTCGGCGGTACTCTTCCGTAATGCGACCCCTTCGGTACTCCATCAACGTTACATTGGACGGGTGCTGCGATCATCGTGTAATGATCCCGGGTGAAGACTTGCATCGTCACGCGGCTGAGAACCTCAACCAGGCCGATGCCCTCCTCTTTGGCCGGGTGATTTACGAAATGATGGAGGCGGCGTGGCGCCCGCCGGCGCAGATGGAAGCGAGGCCTGCCTGGATGGAACCCTTCGCCCGGACGATCGATGCGGCAAAGAAGTACGTCGTGTCGAGCACCCTGGACCGGGTCGACTGGAACGCGGAACTCGTGCGCGGGGATCTGGAAAAGGCCGTGCAGCAGCTCAAACACGAGCCGGGTAAGGGACTGCTCACGGGGGGCGTGAAGCTTCCGCTGGCGTTGGCGGAGATGGGATTGATCGACGAGTACGAGTTCGTGGTTCATCCCAGGCTGGCGGGCCACGGGCCGACGTTGTTCGCGGGGCTATCGAAGCTTGTCGACTTAAGGCTCGTGAGCCGGCTGGAGTTCGGCTCGGGGGCGATGGCGATGCGGTATGAGCCGAGAAGATAGCCATTAGGCTTGTTAGCCCGACTCGGCCGCATCATGGTGCAACTCGGGCAGATCCAGTAGCAATATTCCGACGCGACCCGCCGATCCGCAGTAACGTTGTCGCTGCGACATACCGCTAGTCCGTTCTTATTGCTCCTATCGACTGGCGGGGGCCGAGGTTGATCGGACCTTTTTTGTTGCTCTCTTCCCCTTAGGTCTTTGAGTGAGCTTCTTGCCGACGATTTGGCTCGTTCTATGTGTGGCAGTCACAGGTTGGAGTGCGCTCATAACTGCCACCGGATTTTTCGAGATGACGGTGAGGAAGGCACGAGCGGAGGCCTCGGGGGTACGACGGCCGCCCTCCCAATGCTTAACCGCATCGAGGCTGAACCCGAAGGCGTCGGAAAAGCGAGCCTGCGTCATGTTGAGACGCTTGCGGATGCTCTTTACGTCGACTTTGGTAGGGACGCTCACCTTGTAGCCGGCAGTCTGCCCGGCGAGGAAGGCTTCGACCTCGTCGAGTCCGTTCATCAGATCATTGAAGATTGGGGTCATGTTGTCCTTCGATACTCACTGAAGATTTCATCGGTAGGAGGGCCTTTCGATAACGGTGTGCATTTACAAATTTTGTACTCCATTGGACATCTTCGGTCAAACATTAGAATGGCCCTCTGGTGGTCGCAGAGGCGATCTTAGTCTTGAGACAACCGCTATAATTTTGCGTTATGTCGCAGCTGCAACAGCTTCTGCTCGCGCACGCCGGCTACTCTGGCTGGGCCACCAACCAGATTCTCGCCGCCTGTGCTCCCCTGCCTGCAAACCAGCTTGATCGTGACTTCGGAGGTTCGCACACCAGCATTCTCCGCACCCTCCGGCACATCCACGATAGTGAGCGTGTCTGGCTTCGCCGCTTGATGGACCTGGACGGCGAGCGCCTGCCACCTGGACTGCCTCCTGAACCTACCTTTCAGTTCCTTGTGGAGTCATGGCCTGAGCTCTCGAAAGGTTACCGGCAGTGGCTCGAATCCGCATCCGATCCCGACCTCACCGAGAAAACCTTGACGATATTGCCTGACGGTGGCGAGTTTCGTGTCCCTCGCTGGCAGATTGTTCTCCACGCCATCAATCACACGAGTTATCATCGCGGCCAGATCGTCACCATGCTGCGTTCCCTCGGAGTCCAACCGCCAAATACCGACCTCACCTGCTATCACGCCAGCCAGGGATGAACTTCGGCGATTGCATTCGTCATCTGAAACTTTGGAGATAATTCAGTGCCGAACACTAGAACTGAAACCGACTCGTTAGGCCTTATTGAAGTGCCTGCCGACGCTCTCTACGGTGCGCAGACTTCGCGGGCTGTCGGGAATTTTCCTATCAGCGGATTAACGGCCAGTCCGTTTTTGATTCGGGCGCTGGTTATGGTGAAGCTGGCTGCAGCGGAGGCGAATCGCGAGCTGGGGCTGATCTCGAAGGAGCAGGGCGACGCGATCGTAAAGGCGGCAGAGGAGGTACTCGACGGCAATCACCATGAGCACTTCGTGGTGGATGTGTTTCAGGCTGGCGCGGGAGTAAGCCTGCATATGAACACGAATGAGGTGCTGGCGAACCGGGCGAGCCAGATTCTGGGTGAGGAGTTGGGGAGCTATAAGAAGGTTCATCCGAACGATCATGTGAACTATGGGCAGTCGACGAATGATGTGTTTCCGACAGCGATGCGGCTAAGCGCGCTGTTAGCGCTGGAGGATCTGTATCCGGTACTGGATGGACTGGCCGGGAGCTTTGCCGCGAAGGCTGAGGAGTTCAAAGATGTCCTGAAGGCGGGGCGCACGCATATGCAGGATGCAGTGCCGATTACGCTGGGGCAGGAGCTTGCGGCTTATGCAGTGACGGTGCGGGAGTGTGAGGCGGCGATTCGGCGCGGATCGGTGGCGCTGCGCGCTCTGGGGCTTGGTGGGTCGGCGGTCGGAACGGGGTTGAATACGCATCCGGCTTACCGAGAGAAAGCTGTCCTGCGGCTGGCCAAAATTGCGGGTTTGGAGCTGCATTCGGCGTATGACCTCCGGTGGGCGATGCAGTCGTGTGCGCCGATGGCGGAGGCTTCGGGGGCGCTACGAGGGCTCGCGCTCGAGATGATACGGATTTCAAACGACTTACGCCTGCTGTCGTCGGGGCCAAACACCGGCTTCAATGAGGTCCACCTCCCAAGTCTGCAGCCGGGCTCGAGCATTATGCCGGGAAAGGTGAATCCGGTGCTCGCGGAGCTGACGGCGATGGTGGGGTTTCAGGTCGTCGGGAATGATATGGCGGTGGCGATGGCAGTTCAGGCGGGGCAGCTCGAGCTGAATGTAATGATGCCGACGATAGCCCACAATGTGCTGCAGTCGATCACGATCCTGACGAACACGCTGAGGGAGCTGGATGTGCACTGCGTACGCGGGATTACGGTGAATCGAGAGCGGACAGCCTACTATGCTGCGAGCACAATCGCTCTGGCTACGGCGCTGAACCCTTATATCGGGTACAGGAAGGCAGCGGAGCTAGTGAAGGAGTCGGTCGCGACGGGCCGGTCGATCGTAGATCTGGCCCGGGAAAAGAAACTGTTGAACGAGGAGCAGATTGCCGAGATCCTCGATCCCAAAAATATGACCGAGCCCCGAGAGAAGCTCTAGCGAGTCAGACCTCTCCGGGTTCAGGTTCGCTTTTCTCGTTTCGCCCTCAGGTCCCCAAAAATAAATCCCGAAATCGAGGAAAATTTTCAGCACCCCAAAAAGTGCATTTAACAGCCAGCTAAGAACCACAAATTTGCACTCACCACCACGCTAAAAACCACGTTTTTACCTTGTGGAAAACGCAAAACCCCCTGAAAAAACGCCAATCCCACCACGCCGGAAAAAAACTCCGTAGTCCAGCCCGGAAACCTATGCCACAGTTAGGTTTTGAGTACAGCTTTTTTGGCGAAGTTTGGCGTAGCGCGCTTCATCAAGCAAGAAGGTGTAGTCACCGTACTGCTTGTAGATAATCCGGTAGCCAGCCCTGTAGAGCCTTGCCATGGCCCTGATGGTTGCGCCCGGCTTTAGCCAGCGATGAAATTCTACGCATAGTTGGCGAACGGGAATTTTCCGGTCGAGGATCTGATTGACGATGTCGAACTCGAAGCCCTCAATGTCCATCTTCAACAGGTCTATAAAGCAGTCTCCGTTCTTCTGCATGATTGTGGGCAGGTCGTAACATTCGAAAGAGGCAACGTCGACTCCGTCCTGAACCACTGAGTAGGAGCCTTCGTCGGGATCGACGGGCACGGAAAACTCGACCACGCCCGTGCGGGCAGCGAGACCTACAGCAAGAAAATTCAGATTCTGAGTATCGCTTTTTGCAACGGTATTGATACCGGTTGGGGAAGGGTCGAAAACTAGGATCGGTTGGCTCGACATCTTCGCTAATTCCAACTCAAGGCCCATCCCTTTCCCAACGCCGGCACAGTAGACGACAGTTAGCGGTGGACTGACATCGATAACCCAACCGCTGTGCTCACCGCCGACACGCCTTACCTGAGGAGACGAGGAACGAAGAAGCTTTTCCACCGTGAGACGCGCTTGATTCCTGGCCCAGTCTACAAATGCCATGAACCCTCGATCCGATACGTTTTTGTAGTGTCCGGCTTACAGAACCAGTTTGTCACAGCGCGCGCCGTTCAGGAGATATGGGACGGGTGTTCGGCTGGCGGGGTTGCCTTGGGCTTACGACTGAGGACGAAGCTACGACGCTTTCGGCGGCGGTCTGAGGCGTGGTCGATCTTTTTCCAGAAGCCGATGAAGTAGTCAACCGCGGAGATGATGGAAACAATAGTCATCCAGTAGATAGCGGTGACGGCGATAAAGTGAACGCCGATGACGAAGCCACCGTGGAAGTTGGGGAACCAGAGCCAATAATCCCACCGGTGGGCCAGGATGGCGGCAACGACGGAGACAATCTGGATAACGGTTTTGAGTTTGCCG
Source organism: uncultured Acidobacteriaceae bacterium (assembly GCA_963798925.1). Lineage (GTDB taxonomy): Bacteria > Acidobacteriota > Terriglobia > Terriglobales > Acidobacteriaceae > Edaphobacter. The sequence goes on along the minus strand of CAWCVD010000008.1, from coordinate 2,364,135 downwards.
ATCTCACTGGCCTCGATGGTGAAGCCCTCCGCGGCGGCAATGGAACGCAGCCCTGAGACGAGGAACTCACGGCCGATGACGAGGACAGCGATCCAGGGCTTAACGATGGAAGGCGTGTAGGCGACGAGGATGATGTAGGCCGCGGTGACCATCAACTTGTCAGCGAGTGGGTCAAGAAGCATGCCGAGTGTGGTGATCTGGTGTCGGCGGCGGGCGAGGTAGCCGTCGAGGCCGTCGGTGATGCTCGCGAGGATGAAGACGATGCTGGCGATAATCGCCTGCTCGCCGCCGCGGAGGCCAGATGCGCCATGGCCCTGAAATGGAAAGACAGGCGAGAGTATCCAGATGAGCAGAGGAACGCAGGCAATTCGGCTCATCGTGATGGAGTTGGGCAGGTTCATGGACCGGTTATGACGGCGTCGATGGACTCGGGATCGCGCCTTGCCGACACTAGCATTCTGCCACATTGAGGCGGGTGGAGTTGTAAAAGGCTTTCCAGTGGATGCGTCGCCGAGCCGGAGTTTGTTTGCGGTTCCCATTGCGGGAATTTTGGGGAATTCTGGGCCCTTTGGGGAGGGTGATGACCCCTTTGGGGAATGCCGCTTTTGAGTCCAGAAATTTAGCGTGAGAACACGTGCTGTCCCGGCTTGGAATAAGTCGAGTCTCTTGCCATTTTGCTCCACCTTCTCCCTTTTGCCAGGAACGCCGATTGAGGGAGGGAGGTCCTTGGGACCTCAACGAGCGTTCGAGATGCCGATCCGAAGTTTGCTTAAGACGGTTGCTTTGTGTTCGCTGAGCCCTCTTGTGATGGCTGCAGCGGCACAGCAGTTTAAGCAGCCTCGCGTGGTCGAGACCGGAAACTGGCCGGCGGGAATCGTTGGCGCGGACGTGAATGGGGATGGCAAGGCGGATCTGATTTACACCGATTTTGGCGCTACCGGGACGGCTTCGACAACCCATGTGCTGTTGAGCAATGGCGACGGGACCTTTCGCGCGGGACAGACGATTGCGACAGCGGGCTCGGTGATTGCGGTGGCGGATTTTGACCACGACGGGCATGTGGACCTGGCGTGGGTGTCGGGGGTGGTCGGCAAAGGCGTGGTTTTTCTGGCCAAAGGGATCGGCGATGGAACGTTTGCCGCGACGCAACAGCTGGGCACGTTTGCGATTGTGGGGACGAATACTCCGGCGTTTCAGTATGTGATGGCGGCGCAATTGCACGACACAGGGTATTTGGATTTGCTGGTGGAGGATGTGGCAAATCCTTCGCTGATCACACTGACGACCGATAGCAGCGGAACCCTGACGCGGATTGTCGCGACGAAGCTGCAGAGCGGCACAGGGCCGATCGCAGCGGCGGATTTGAACGGAGACGGGCACACGGATCTGGTGATTCAGTCAACGCTAAGTGGGGCGGTGGATGTGTTTTTGGGGTCTGCGGATGGACTGCTGACGGCGGCGGGGACGTATTCGGGCTCGAGCGCGGTCGAAAGCATGCTGCTGCATGATGTGGATGGCGACGGGCATCCGGACCTGGTGTTGGAAGGAGCGGATGGGAGAATCGAGATTCTGCATGGAAATGCGAATGGGAGTTTTTCGGCTTCCCCGAAGGGCGGAAGCGGCAGCGCGGATCCGACAACAGGACTGGGCGGGCATCTTGTGGGTGTGAGCGATGGGGTTTGGGGGCATAGTTTTTATACTGCGACACCGGCGGGTCTGAGCGTGCTGGCGGAGCAGAGCGATCTGAGCCTCAGTTTGCAGGGAATCTACAACGCTGGGCCGGGGCGGGCGAGCTTCGCGGTGGCGGACTTCAATGGAGATGGGGTGTTGGATGTGGCGGTGGACTCGCCCGAAGGGATTGCCCTGCTTCTGGGAGATGCTAATGGGAGCATGGCAGGGTCCCGGGCGTTTGCGGCAGGTAAGCCGGCGCTGAACGGGTCGCTGGGTGACTTCAGCGGATCGGGGAATCTGGACGAGGTTTTGAATGTCACGGCGGCCCAGGCGTTGTTGCTGCATGGGAATGGGGATGGGACGTTTGCTGCCCAAGTGACGCCGACAACGATGTTGGCAGGTCCGACGTCAGAGGCGATCCTGGTGAAGTTGCCGGGAACACCGCAGATCGCAGGGATGGTGCAAGCTGCAGTAGTGACAGCCGATCTGGACGGAGATGGATACAACGATGTGATTGTCGCGTATGACAATGTCGGGGCGGATCATGCTCATCCGACGGCTACTGCGGCGAATGCGATTTACGTTTGGTATGGGAAGAGCGACGGAACGTACGTTTCGCCGGTGGTAATGACTCCCTCGCGGAATTTTTATGAGCTTGCGGTGGCCGATGTGAACGGCGATGGACGGCCAGATCTGGTAATGAGCGATGGCTATGTGGTGAGTTTGCAATACAACCTGGGTGGGCGAGCGTGGGGACCGGAGGTGCACTCGCTGGCGGGGATGGGGATTAATGCGATCTCGGCAGGCGATGTGAACAAGGATGGGTTTACGGACCTGGTGATTGCGAATGGCGGAGCGGTGCTGGCGAATGACATAGCTGGACAGCAGCGGTCGGCACCTGATGTGAACACGGGTGGGGTTACGGTGCTGTTGAATACGGGCATGACAGTGGTTCCTACTACGACTCTGCTGACGATTGCGCCACCGTTGACGGTCACATTTGGCCAAGTGGTGAGTGGGAGCGCGCAGGTGACGGCAAGTGACGGATCGGCGCTTACGGGGACGATAAGTTTTTACGATGGGACAACGGTGCTGTGTACGATTGCAGTGGCCCCGACGGCTAACTGCCCGGCGAGCAGCGCGGTCGGGTTTGGGGTGGGGACGCATGTGCTGACAGCGGCTTATTCGGGAGATGCCACGCATCTGCCATCGACCTCTGCCCCCGTCACGGTGACTGTGCTGCCATTCGTGACGCCGACGAAGGTGCCGACGGTGACGATGTTGACAGCGAGTGTCGATCCGGCTCCTGCAGGGCAGGAGGTTGTCTTTACCGCGAATGTGCTGACAAGCGGAGCGACTGCGGCACCGACTGGAGCGGTGACCTTTCTGGACGGAAGCACGGTGCTGGGGACTAAGGCGCTGGTTGGCGCGGGCGTTGCGAGCCTAACGGTGACTTCGCTTGGGGTTGGGAGTCATTCTGTGACCGCGAACTATGCGGGAGATGCCAATACAGCGGGCAGCGTATCGACAGTGATGACGGAGATGGTGACCGGCACGGGGGCGGGGGTAAGCGGATTCAGTGTCTCTGTGAGTGGTGGTTCTACGATTGGAGTAGGTGGGACGGCGAAGTTGCGGGTTGCCGTGGCTCCGCAGGGTGGGTATACGCAACCGGTGCAGCTGTCGTGTGCGGATCTGCCCTCGGAGGCGGCGTGTACGTTTGCAGCGCAGACGATTCCGGGAGGTGGGGGGACGACAGCCTTGCAGATCGCCACAATGGCGCCGCGTGCCTGCTCGGTCGCCGACTCGGAGTCGCAGTCGGCCAGTTTGCCTTTTGCGGGAACGACGTTGGCCGCGCTGCTTGTGGTTTTGATTCCGAGCAAACGGCGCCGGGCGATTAAGGGTGTTCTGGTGGCGCTTATCTCACTGTGCGGGATGGCAACTTTGAGTGGGTGTGGGGCGTGCACGGATCTGGGGACGAAGCCCGGGAGTTATACGATTCGTGTAATTGGGACTTCGACGGGAGCGGGTTCTCCCGTGATCGTGGTGACGGCTAAGGTTCAGATCACGGTGACGTTGGAGTAGACACGGCCTACGAAGAAAGCGCTGTTGCTTCGGGCGCGTGACAGTGCGCTACTGATATCCTCAGCCGGCTCTAACCAGATCTTAGGGTGCGCTCTCTATCAACCCTAATTATTACGCGAGAGGAGAGAATGCCTCTTCGGGTTCAGAGGAGCGTTCTCTTGGAGAGCAATTGGAGTCGCACCCATTCAAAGCACTGACCTTTCTTCACCTTCGCAGACCGCGATCCACTGAGGGTGAGAACGGCTATTGCGTGCGTCTACGGAACTTCTGCGTCTGGGGAATTGTGAGTTAGGGGATTGTTACCGTTACCTGGTTTGACGGAGTGCTCTCGACGCCGCTGGAATCGACTGACTTTGCCTGATAACTGTAGGTGACGCCGCTCGCGACTGTGCTATCCACATAGGTCACCGCTGAGTCGGGCGACGAGTTGATTAGCACAAAGGAGCCGGAACCTGTCGCCCGATAGATGTTGTAGCCGGCGACCGGGTCGGGCGAACTGGATGGTGCATTCCAACTTAGCCCCACCTGGTGCGAGGCGGCCGCTGTTCCTGTACCGCTGAGGGCGACCTGGACAGTGTTTCCGGTTGTCGAGTTGCTGATGATCGTGAGTTGTGCGGTCAGAGTCCCTGTTGTTGTTGGATCGAACTGCACCTGCAACGTCAGGGTTTGCGACGGGTTCAATGTCACGGGAAAAGTCTGAGAGATTGAGAAACCAGATCCGATGATCGTGACGGAGTTTATTGTCACTGGCGAAGTTCCGGTTGAGGTCAAGGTCAGTGATTGCGTCGTCCCCGTGTTCACCGTTTCGCTGCCGAAGGTCAGACTTGGAGCGCTCACGGATAATTGCGGGCTGGGCGCAGTTGTTCCGGTGCCAGCGAGCGCAACTTGTATGGTGCTTCCGCTTGTCGAGTTGCTATTGACCGTGAGCTGTCCGCTCAGAGTGCCGGCGGTTGTTGGATCGAACTGTATCTGCAGGGTCAGTGACTGCGAAGGGTTCAGGACGACCGGGAAGCTTTGTGCGATTGAGAATCCGGCTCCCGTGATCGGCGCGGAGTTCACTGTCACGGGAGACGTTCCGGTCGAGATCAGCGTCAGATATTGCGTCGCTGTTGTGTTCACTGTTACGCTGCCAAAGCTGAGACTCGAGGCACTTACAGATAGCTGCGGAGTTGACTGAGGGCCGGATCCTGTTGTTCCAGCACCGCTCAGGGCGATTTGTGCTGTGCTTCCAGTGGTCGAGTTGCTGGTGATGGTGAGTTGGCCGGTCAGGGCACCGGCTGTGGTTGGATCGAACTGTACCTGAAGGGTCAGGGCTTGTGACGGATTCAGCGTTACGGGGAAGCTCTGCGCTATTGAGAAGCCAGCACCGGTGATCGCAGCGGAGTTTACTGTCACGGGTGAGGTTCCGGTTGACGTCAGTGTCAGGGATTGCGTGGTTGCCGTGTTTAATGTGACGCTGCCGAAGCTGAGACTCGCGGCACTTACGGTTAGCTGCGGTGAGCTGTCAGATACTGGGCCTTGAGTCACATTCGCTGTTGTGCTCGCTGCCGGTCCGCAGCCCGAGGTCACGAGCATTAGGCAGCATGCGAGGGCGAATAGAAGCGTTTTTCCGCATCCGTCGAGCGCAAGACTTTTTGCTCTGAGCTGAGTGCGATGCGGCTTAGGTCCCGAGGGCTTGCTTCGAGCAGGCTGGGCAACCGCAACTTCGATGTGGGGAGCAGGCCTACCAATAGCGAAGGGATATGACACGAACATCACCTCTTCAACCTTGCAAAATGGGCCGATCAGGCAGAAGAAGAGAAAGAGGCAATGTCGCCAAGCGAGATCACGCTCTCCGACTGCCTTGAAGTATTCTTCAGGATCGGTGTCGGCGGTCTACGCAATCTGAGAGTCAACGCACAGGAAATCCTGAACAGGGAGGATGCGTGACGACCGGACTTCCAACCTGTTCAGGTTTGCATCCAGCAAGGGGGTTCGCAATAACACGAACTGGTTACTGGTTGAGCTAACTGACGGGATATCTTCTCGATACCGATGGCGACGAGCTTTGATTTTTTAGCGAGAAGCAAAGAGGCTGCCATTGAGGCAGCCTCTCTTTGGGTTCATGCGCGGATTTATGCGTAGATTCCGCGTTGTTTGGTGGTGTAGGCTACGCGATCGATCGCGAGCATGTAGGCTGCGATACGGTTGTTGACGTTATGCGTTCTAGCGTACGTGACAACGTCGTTGAAGCTTTCGGTCATGATGTTGTCGAGGCGCTGATTGACTTCGGCCTCGGTCCAGAAGTAACCCATGCGGTCCTGGACCCACTCGAAGTAGCTGGTGGTGACGCCGCCGGCGTTGGCGAGGATGTCAGGGATGATGAAGACACGCTTGTCGCCGAGGATCTCGTCGGCGATGGTAGTGGTGGGGCCGTTGGCGCCCTCGCAGAGGATGCGGCAACGGATGCGTTCAGCGTTCTGGCTGGTGATGACGTTTTCGGTGGCTGCGGGGATGAGGATGTCGCACTTGTAAGTCAGGAGGTCGTGCTTGTCCGCGGCCTCGGCCTCGCGGAAGCCGTTGATGGTGCCGACCTCGGCGCGGTGCTTGATGAGGGCGGGGATGTCGATGCCGTTGGTGTTATAGAGGCCGCCGTCGTATTCGGCGATGCCTATGATGGTGTAGCCCTTTTCGTGAAGGAGCTTCGCGGAGTTGGAGCCGACGTTGCCGAAGCCCTGAATGATGACGCGGCAGCCATCGATAGACATGCCGAGATGCTTCATGGCCTCGTCACAGACGACAGAGACGCCGCGGCCTGTGGCCTCTTTGCGGCCGCGCGAGCCGCCGAGGTTGACGGGTTTGCCAGTGACAACCGCGTTGACAGTCTGGCGCATGTGCATGGAATACGTGTCCATGATCCAGGCCATGGTCTGCTCGTCGGTGCCCATGTCTGGGGCGGGAACATCTTTTTCGGGGCCGATGAACTCGATGAGTTCGGCGGTATAGCGGCGAGTCATACGCTCGAGCTCGCCCTGGGACATTTTTTTGGGATTGCAGATGATTCCGCCCTTGGCTCCGCCAAAGGGGATGTTGACGACGGCGCATTTCCAGGTCATCCAGGAGGCGAGAGCACGGACCTCGTCGAGAGAGACATCGGGGGCGTATCGGATGCCGCCTTTGGCGGGGCCGCGCGCGATGGAGTGCTGGACGCGGTAGCCGGTAAAGACTTCGATGGAGCCGTCGTCCATCCCGACGGGGATGTGAACGATGAGTTCGCGAGAGGGATAGCGGAGGACCTTCCAGATGCCTTGATCGAGGTTGAGCTTTGAAGCGGCAAAGTCGAATCGAGCGGCCTGGGCTTCCCAGGGATTTGTCTCCTGCTCGAGAGTAAGAGTCTGCATTTTGTATTCCTTTTTCTCTATTGCTGGTATCAGCGATTCCCCGGCCATCATTTGCCTCCGCTGGAAGCAAGGATACGCTTGAGCCAGACCGGTCGGTGGCCAAACTCGAGGAGTATAGGCTGGCAGACAGACGATAGGCAATCGAACGAATGGGGTAGGTTAACCCCTTTTCTGACCCTCTGGTCAACACTGGAAAACGGTCTATTTCGAGGGAGTTATGATGGATAGACATGGCCTCGTTTGAATCCAGTTGTGTGCCTACGGCGCGAGATTTTTTGAAATTGAGTCGGAAACATTCGCTCGTGCCCGTTTATCGGACAGTGACGGCGGATCTGGAGACACCAGTATCGGCGTTTCTACGGATTGCAAGCGAGGAGCCTGAGGCTTTTCTGCTGGAATCAGTGGAGGGTGGCGAGCATGTGGGGCGGTATACGTTTATCGGAGTCGAACCATACAAAAAGATGGTTGCGCGTGGGCGGCGGATTACGGTTCGTGAGGGTCGGCGCGAGTTTGAATTTGATGGGGATGTCTTTGAGGAGCTGAAGAAGGCGCTGAGTGGGCATACTCCGGCGCGGCTGGCGGGACTGCCTCCATTTACGGCGGGGGCCGTGGGGTTCTTTGCTTATGACGTGGTGCGGCAGATTGAGAAGCTACCTTCGTTGGCAAAGGATGAGTTGGGTGTGCCGGATGCGTGTCTCATGTTTTTCGATCAGGTGCTGGCTTTTGACCATGTGAAGAAAGAGATTCACTTGATGGTGACGGCGGATCTTGCGCGGGAGGGGAATGCGGGGGCTTACGAGCGGGCGGTACGGCGGCTGAAGAAGCTAGAAAAGCGACTGGCTGGGGCTTTGCCTGTTCGGCGGAAGAAGAAGGCTTTGGGGAAGTTGAAGTTTTCCGCGCGGACGCCAAAGGCGGCGTTTTTGAAGGCGGTGGAGGAGACCAAAGAGTACATCGTCGCGGGGGACATCTTTCAATGTGTGCTTTCGCATCGGTTCGATTGCGTGCCGGGAGTGGATGCGTTCGAGATTTATCGGGCTCTCCGCATTGTGAATCCCTCCCCTTATATGTATTTTTTGCGGTTTGGGCTGGAGGCCGGGGGCCAGGGGCCAGGGCCCAGGGCTCAGGGCTCAGGACTCAGGGCTCGGGGCCGTGGGAAGAGATCTGTGTCGCACCATATTGTGGGGTCTTCGCCGGAGCTGCTGGTGAGGGTGCATGGGCGGGATGTGGAGTATCGGCCAATTGCGGGGACTCGGCCGCGGAGTGCGGATGAGGCAGAGGATCGGGCTCTCGCAGATGATATGCGCAGCGATGAAAAAGAAGTCGCCGAGCATGTGATGCTGGTCGATCTTGGGCGGAATGATGTTGGGCGGGTGAGTGAGTTTGGGTCGGTGAAGGTGAAAGAACTGATGGTGGTGGAGCGGTACAGCCACGTGATGCATATGGTGAGTTCGCTGGAGGGGAAGCTGCGAGCGGGGTTGAATGCGATTGATGCGCTTCGAGCTTGCTTTCCGGCCGGGACGCTGAGTGGGGCTCCGAAGATTCGGGCGATGGAGATTATTGAGGAGTTGGAGCCGGCTCGGCGTGGGGTTTATGGCGGCAGTGTGCTGTATGCGGACTTCAGCGGGAATCTGGATTCGTGTATTGCGATTCGGACGCTGTATATGAATGGCAAGCAGGGGCATTTTCAGGCGGGGGCGGGGATTGTGGCGGACTCGGTGCCACAGAAGGAGTTTGAGGAGTCGGTGAACAAGGCGCGGGCGGTGGTTAGGGCGATTGAGCGGGCGCGGCAAACCTAAGTAGTCGTCAATTTCCGAGCGACTTGACAATATCTGATGTCTTGAACGCCTGGGATAGGTGCTCCGTAACTTGCGGAGCTCTTTAACCTCCCCAAAGGTTACCGAGGTCCAGACTTATATCGCTTCCTTTGAATGCTTTGAGACTTTTCGCATGGCGGAGGGGCACCCATGCGAGAGGAGGTAAAATCGTCATTAAGATGATCTTTGTTCTCGATAACTACGATTCGTTTACTTACAACCTGGTGCAGTACATGGGTGAGCTGGGTGCGGAGATGGTGATTCGGCGTAATGATGAGTTGACTCCGGCTGAGGTAGAGGCGCTTGGGCCGGAGCGGATTGTGATCTCGCCAGGGCCTTGTACGCCGCAGGATGCTGGGATTTCGATTGAGCTGATTAAGCATTTTGCGACGGCGAAGCGACGGGTGCCGATTCTGGGGGTTTGCCTGGGGCATCAGGCAATTGGGGCGGCTTTTGGCGGGAATGTCGTGCGCGCGGAGAAGCTGATGCATGGCAAGACGAGTGAGGTGGAGCACGATGGAAAGACCATCTTCAGGGGCTTGCCTTCGGCGATGACTTGTACGCGGTACCACTCGTTGATTGTGTCGGAGGACGGGCTGCCGGAGGAGTTGGAGGTTTCGGCTCGGACGGCGGATGGGAAGACGATTATGGCGCTGCGGCATCGCGAGCTGCCGATCGAGGGTGTGCAGTTTCATCCGGAGAGCGTGCTGACGAAGGATGGGAAGAAGCTGATTGAGAATTTCTTGAAGATGTAGTCGTCGGCAGTGATCTGGAGACTTAAAGACAACCGCAGGTCCTTCGACTCCGTGGCTTCGCCACTTGGCTCAGGATGACAATTTTATTTTGATGGAGACGCTTTTAGAGGGCCTTGTGTTTGATGAGACCCTTCAGGCGGGGCGCTTGCAGTCGACGCCGAGGCAGTCCTTCCAGCGATAGTCAGATTCGACTTCTCTGAAGCGTGGGTTGGGAGAGTCGCCCATCTTGGCGCGGCGGATGTCGGTGAATCCTGCTTCGGCGAGCTGCTCGGCCATGCCTTTGTAGTCCCACATCCAGAAGTGGCGGGCGCGTCCGAAGACGGCTGCGGGGATGGACTTGAGTCCTCGAGGCGTGGACGTTTCACCGAGCCAGCTCTCCTGCATGAAGCGGGAACATGCGGCGGGAGTGGGGTCGCTCGTGTAAAGGCCGATGAGCTGTTCAAGGTCCGGCAACACGAAGCGGAAGGTGCCGCCGGGACGAAGGTAGGTGAAGACGTTATAGAGAGTGATGCGGAACTCGTCGAGGGCCATGTGCTCGAGAACGTGGGAGCAGTAGACAGCATCGGTAGACTGCGAGGGGATGGGAAGGCCTTTGATGATGTCGCCGTAACGGATGTTTTTGGGATAGGGTGGGAAGCCTTTTTTTACCAGAAGAGGGGTGAGAAAAGGCAGGCGGCTTTGCAGCCAGAAGGCGGGGCCGGCGTCGAAGTTGAGCCAGGATTCAGGTGCGCACATGCCACAGCCAAACTGCACGTACGCGTGATCCATAGGCCGTATTATTACATAGCGTGGAAGATGATTTTGGCGAGGGATTGCCGCTGCAGCGCAGTGCTCGGCGGGGTTGAATCGAGATGAGGGCGAGATGAGGTTTCGAGTGATCAGGGTGTGCGAGCTCTCATTTTTATTTGCCGGAACGTCGATCGCGATGGCGCAGCAGCAGCCGATCGGGACGGTCGGGATGCAGGATGCGACGGTGGCGGGTGCGTTGGAGGTAAGCAACGGGCGAGCGGTGTTGGTAGGCAATACTACAGTGACCGCGAGGGACCGCACGGCGGAGATCGAACTGAAACGAGGCGGGACGGTGCGGGTGTGTGCGACCACGGGACTGCATGTGACCGGAGGTGCAGGAGTTGACGGAACGATTCCTCTGATGCTGGCGATGGACCGAGGAGCGATTGAGGTGCAGATGCCGGCGACGACGCGCGATGTGGTGACGACTCCGGACCTTCGGTTCACGATCCGTGGAGATGGGCCGCTGGATCTGCAGCTTCGGGTGACGCGGAATGGGGATACATGCGTGGAGAATCGCGGGACGAAGGCTCCAGTGCTGAATGTTGCAGATCAATTTGGTGAGGCCTCGTATGAGTTGAAGGCGGGACAGCATGTACTGTTCGAGCATGGCAGTCTGAAGGAAGTGGTGGATCATGAGAGCTCGGCGTGTGGGTGTCCGCCGGAGCCGACCATGTCGGTGGCGGATGCATTGGTGAATCCTGGCGGGGGTGGAGAGAAGACTGCTGTTGAGCAACATCCGTTCCCTGCTGCGGTGAGTGCTGGGTTGGCACCGGCGGCAGTTCCTCAGGCATCGGCAGGGGCGACGCATACGCAGGTTACGGCGGCGCTGAATTCGGAAGATGGTGAGGATACCTTAGCTGCGACCAAGGCGAATGAGACGAGCGGCGCGACAAAGAGTGCGGGGCCGACTACGACGGGGCAGACGGCGCCGGCTGATGCGAAGTCTTCGAAGAATCCGTTTCGGGCGGTTGGGCGGTTCTTTAAGCGAATTTTTGGTGGCGGTTAGGTGTTCCGCGAGCCTCGGGGGCGAGCAGGAGGGCTCTCTCCTGAGCTACAATGGGAGAGTTGCGAGCTGATTGGCAGGCTCCGTGTGCGCTCGCCGACAAATTCTCATACACAGCTGAATTCAGCACAGATTAGGGGTTTTTATGTCGATTCCCGCAACGCAGATGCGCCCGGGCATGATTATCAAGTACAAGGACGACCTTCACTTGGTGTTTTCGGTGGAGCACCGCACGCCTGGTAATCTACGGGCGTTTATTCAGGCGAAGCTTCGCAATGTCCGCACGGGCGCGATGTTTATTGAGCGCTTCCGCTCGCCCGATCCGATTGAACGAGTTTACGTCGACGAGGTGAAGATGGATTTCCTGTACAACGACGGGGACGAGTACTACTTCATGGACGAGAAATTCGAGCAGACGATGTTGAAACGCGATACGCTGGGCGATGCGGTGGAGTATCTGATGCCGAATCTGTCGATCAGCGTAAGCTTCCATGACGGCAAAGCCGTCGGTATTGAACTGCCGAACGTTGTGGAGATGACCGTGGTGGAGACGGAACCGGGGATCAAGTCGGCGACCGCGTCTTCCGTGACGAAGCCGGCGAAGCTCGAGACCGGGCTGGTAGTGCAGGTGCCTCCGTTCATCAATGAGGGGGAGAAGATTCGCGTGGATACGGCGGAAGGCGCCTATATGAGCCGCGCATAAATGCCCGACCCGTCAAAAGACGGTTCCGTAATAGCGGCAGTGGCTGCGCTGATTACTTCAATCGCATGGCCGCTGGTCGTCTCAATCTTCTTATTCGCTCAGCGAAAACATGTGACGAAGATTCTCTCGGTCCTCGTTCAAAAAGTAGAGAAAGCGAAGACAATCAAAGCGGGTGGGTTTGAGATCGCGGACGAGATTATCGAAGGCGCTGTCGAGAGCGTTCCCGTCGAGCAGGATAAAAGTAGTACTTCTGTGCCTGAAGCGCAGGTCGAGGGTGCGCGAACGTTGAAGCGGAGCCTCCAGTCTGCCGGGGTAGATGCTGAAGAGGCTGCGCGATCGGCAAGGGATCAGGTCCATAGTCTAGCTCTCGAATACGAGAATACTCGAAGCTCGATGGCGTCCGGTCCAGACCGGACTTATGAGATGAATCTGATCCTGGCAAAGATGCGGACCCTCGCGCTACTGATCAAGCCTCTCATTGCGAGCCTTAGCAGTTCGAATATGGCGGGCGAGAGATTGGCGGCAATTGCAGCCCTGCAAGTCGAGCCTGACTTCAAATATGCCGGCTGGCTCGCAGAACGCATGACTGTCGAACAACCCTTCGTTTTCTTTTGTGCGACCGTCGCCCTGAGGCAGATCGTTGTGACGCAGAGTTACTCCGACAGGAGTCAACTGAAGGCTTATCTTGAGAATGCTCTGCGAATCCTCCAAGGCTTTTCCGAGGGCGTACCAGATGCAAATTCCATAGAAACTTTGGAGGACGCCTTACGTTTGCTCGAAAAGCCCACTTGAAGGAAACGGAGAGGCTGAGTTGCTTTGACTTGTGTGCTCTGCGAGACTGAGAAATCCAATGGTTTGTCATTATCTCGTAAAAGGACGCGTGCAGGGCGTCGGGTTTCGCTGGTTTGTGCAGCGGGAGGCGGCGGAGATTGGACTGCGTGGTTGGGTTCGGAATACCGAGGATGGGCATGTCGAGGTTGCGGCTGCTGGCACGCCGGAGGAGGTAGCGGAGTTGAAGGCGGCGCTGCATAAGGGTTCGCGCGGCAGTCGCGTGGATAGTGTTGTGGAACATGAACTGGCCGAGAGTGAAGGCGCAAAGCTTGGGCCATTTGAGATTGAAGGAGCCTGGTAACGACTGATGACACTGCCGATTAATTGTGAGCCACTGAAGGAACTTGTACGCACTGTACCGGATTTTCCGAAGCCGGGAATTTTGTTCTATGACATTACGACGGTGTTGAAGGATAAGGCTGGGTTTGCCACCTTGATCGATGCGTTTGCGCAGTATTACATCGGGAAAGAGATCGATCTGGTGCTGGGGATTGAGGCGCGCGGATTTATCTTTGGACCGGCGCTGGCTTACCGGTTGAATGCTGGGTTTGTGCCGGTGCGCAAGCCTAAGAAGCTTCCCGGACCTGTGGCGAGGGTGAACTACGACCTTGAGTACGGGACGGATTCGCTGGAGATCCACATGGATGCGATTGAGCCAGGGCAAAGAGTGGTGATTGTGGACGATCTGCTGGCTACTGGCGGGACGATGGAGGCCACGGTGCAGCTTGTACGGCAACTCGGAGGCGAGATAGCCGGGCTTGGGTTTGCGATTGAGCTAGATTTTCTGAAAGGGCGGGAGAAGTTTCAGGGGTATGACGTTCTAAGCCTTCTGCACTATGACGAGTAGATCCTGAATCTTCGGTGAGAACAGCATCATTTCGATGATCTGAAGTATTTGATTGCCAACGGAACTGTAAGGAGCACACGCGATGAAGTCGCATGGATATGCTGCACACGATAAGACGTCGGCGCTGGTGCCGTTCAAGTTTGAACGTAGGGATCCTGGGGTGAATGATGTGGTGGTGGAGATTGCTTATTCGGGAATCTGCCACTCGGATATTCACCAGGTGCGGGATGAGTGGAAGAACGCAATCTATCCGATGGTGCCGGGGCATGAGATTGTAGGGTACGTGGCTAAGGCGGGATCGGGAGTGAAGAAGTTCAAAGAGGGTGATCTTGCGGGCGTGGGCGTGATGGTCGATTCGTGCCGCGTGTGTGCGAATTGCAAGGCCGGCGAAGAGGCTTACTGCGAGAAGGGAATGGTGGGAACTTATAACGCTTACGACTATGACGGGCAACTGACGTTCGGAGGCTATTCGAACAACATTGTGGTCGATGAGCGATATGTTCACTCGATTTCGCCGAAGCTGAACCTGGCGGCGGTGGCTCCCCTGCTGTGCGCGGGGATTACGACGTACTCGCCGCTGCGATTTTGGAAGGTTGGGAAGGGCAAGAAGGTGGGGATCGTCGGCTTGGGTGGTCTGGGGCACATGGGATTAAAGTTTGCTCACTCCATGGGCGCAGAGGTGGTTCAGTTTACGACGTCGGCGAGTAAGATCGCGGACGCTCAGAAGCTGGGCGCCGATGAGGTTGTCGTTACGAAGGATGCCGCCGCTGTGGCGAAACATAAAGGAAGTTTTGACTTCATTCTGGATTGTGTCTCTGCTCCGCATGATGTGAATCAGTATCTTGACCTGCTGCGGCTGAATGGGACGATGTGCCTGGTTGGATTGCCGGAAACACCGGTGGCGATCTCTCCGTTTTCGATTATTACGAACCGACGATCGTTTTCAGGGTCAATGATTGGCGGGATGCCTGAGACGCAGGGCATGCTGGACTACTGCGCCGAGCATGGGATTGTTTCGGAGATCGAGCTGACCTCAGTGGATAAGCTGGGTGAGGCTTATGAGCGAGTGGTAAAGGGCGATGTGAAGTACCGGTTTGTGATCGATATGGCTACTTTGCCGAAGGGCTAGGTAGTTAAAGGTTGTTCGTTGGAATGCGATAGGATCTAGATGAAGAGGGTGTACAGCGGTGAGTCGAGAGGGACGGTCTGGGTGGGGCCGGTTAGCTTTCCGGTTGTGGAGTCGCGGCGGAAGATAGTAACCGTTGCCGAGTCCTGATTGCCGCAGAGAATCCATTGTGCCGTGGGATCGAGAGTGAAGTGCCGCGGAGTCTTTCCTCCGCAGGCGATGCGCTGCACCAGATCGAGCTTGCCGTCTTTTGGCCTGATAGAGAAGACCACTAATGTGTCTTCGCCACGATTGCTGGCGTAGAGGAAGAGACCGTCGGGAGAGATGCCGAGTTCGGCGGCTGTGTTTTCGGCTGCGCGGAAGTCGGGCGCTATAGTTTTGACGGGGTTGTTGGTGTTGACGAGGAGGCCCTGAGGAGTGTCGGCGAAGCGGGTCGCAGTCCAGAGATAGTGATCGAGGGTCGAATCGATCTCGTTGATGCCATAGACCCAGCGGCCATTGGGGTGGAAGGCGATGTGACGTGGGCCAGAGCCGGGCCGATCGTTGGTGAACGACTTTGGGTTCGCGAGCTGGCCGGTTTGGGGATCGATCAGGAAGACGGTAATGTGATCGGCGCCGAGATCGCAGACGAGGAGGAAGCGATTGTCCGGCGAGATGGTGGTGCAATGGGGATGGGGAGCGTCCTGACGGGTGGAGTTGGGGCCGAGTGCGCCGAATTTCTGGTGGTCTCTGAAGTCGATGCGGTCGACCGGCTGGCTGAGAGTGCCGTCGGCCTGGATACGATAGGAGGCGACGGTGCCCCCAAAGTAATTGGCGATGAAGGCGGAGTGGCCAGTGTCGTCGACGGAGATGTACGCGGGCCCTGCTCCGGCAGAGGAGACCTGGCCGGTCTGACTGAGGGTGCCAGTCTTCAGGTCGATAGCGAAGGTTGTTACGGTAGCGGCAGGATCGTTGATGGCGTTCACGGCGTAGAGGCGGCGCCGACTATCGCCAGCGGCAGGAGTGACAGCGAGAAACGAGGGCCGGGCGGTGGCCGCGGCGAGTACAGGAGGGGTGAGCGTGCCCCGCGTGGTGTCGAATTTCGACTGATAGATACCCTTGCTGATGCCTTTGGTTGTATCGGTACCGAAGTAGACGGTGAGTGACGGTGGCAGTGGGCCCGGTTTTTTCTTTCGGAATTGCCAAGCGGTTTCGGCGTGGGCCGCTGCGGCAAAGGCAGGGAGGAGGTAGAGGAATCTACGTCGGGTGAACATGGGCCAATCTCCTGGGAGAGACTATGCTGGTTCGCCTGGAAGGTGGATCCCCATCTCGTCTTCGGGGCGGATGTCTGAGTTGATGACGGGGAGGCTGGGAAGATTATCGGTGCGGCCCGCCTCTTTGACGACAGCGTTTGCGTGTTCGAGGACCTCGTCGACAGTCATGGTGTACACCTCGCGGCCGTTGTCGTATCCGGACAGGATCGCGTGCTGGAGATAGCGGCCAGCGGACTGGGCGGCAAGGTAGTCGGTGATGACATAGCCGGTCCGTTCCTTCATCTCGACCCAGGCAAGGTTTGGCATAGCGATCCAGACGGGGCGGCCGTTGACTGCGAAACGGATATCTGTGGCGTCGGCGTGACGGGTGGCGATGGCGACGACGGTTCCCTTCCATTCGCAGTGCAGAGGTTCGCTAGTCCAACGGTCGGTCACTTGGAAGTCTTCGTACATAATTGACTTCAGCTTAAAGCAGTGCAGGTGTATGAGCAAGGCTGGGTTACCACCGAGTTTCTAATCTATGCCCCGATGGTACAGTCGCGTAACAGGTTAGGGGCATATCCCACGTTAGACACGAACATGTAGGTTACTTTCGTAAGCTACTGAAAATCCTCCTAGCTTATGAAAGTTGCCGCGGCTATTCTTGGCTTTACATTACGGTGACAGATGAACGTGCGTCGAACAGAAGGTGAAGCCGCTAGCTTCAGGGCTATTTGGACACGCGATTTACTGGAATCCCAGCCAGAGCTTGAATGTGAGGAACTGGTGCAGCTAACTGCTGCGATCTGTGGGACTCCGATCGGCCTGGTGACTCTGCTGGATGAGCGGCACCAATGGGTTCGTGCGTCCGAAGACCTGAAGATGGGGGAGACGCCGCGAGAGGTAGCTTTTTGCGCGCACGCGATCCGCGACGCTGAACTGCTTTTGGTGAAGGATTCGCTGATGGATGGGCGGTTTGCGAACAATCCGTTGGTTACAGCTGATCCGGTGATTCGTTTTTTTGCGGGGGTGGGGTTGTTTACGTCGGATGGGGAGCCGATGGGGACATTGTGCGTGGTGGATCTGTTGCCGAAGATTCTGGGCGCCGAGCAAGCGAATGCGCTTGAAGTGCTGGGCCGGCAGGTGGCCGCGAGGCTGGAAGCGATGGTGCGGCGCAAGGCCTTGGCCGAGGCAATGGCAGAGAAAGACAGAGTCGCAGCTAACCTGAGAGTCAGCGAAGAGTTGTTTCGTGCGTTCATGAATGCGAGTCCGTTTTTGAGCTACATCAAGGACGCAGCAGGACGGTTGCTGTTTTATAACCGCAGCTTCGCGCAGAGGTTTGGTGTCAGTGAGTACGCATGGCTGGGACGAACCGATGAGCAGTTGTGGTCGCGGAAGCTGACCAAATCGTTGAGGACGCATGACCTCGAGGTGATGGCCGGTGGCAAGATGGTGGAGACGGAGGAGCACATCCGGAATTCGGATGGGACGGTAAGTTCGCTGAGGTCGTTCAAGTTTCCGTGTCACGACTCGGCTGGGAATGTGCTGCTTGCGGGTGTGGCGGTGGATGTGTCGGAGGAGGTGGCGCACCAGATCGAGCTGGAACGCTATCACCGCGAGTTGGAAGAAGCCAACGATCAGCTGCGGAAGCTGGCTGTGACGGATGAGCTGACTGGGTTGCGGAATCGCCGGTCGTTTGAGGAACGGCTGGTGATGGAGTTCTCGATGGCGCGCAGAAGGAAACGCGAGCTATCAGTGCTGCTGATCGACGTGGACAACTTCAAGACCATCAACGACCGTTGGGGACATGCTGCGGGAGATGAAGTTCTGCGGCGGTTGGGAACAATCCTGCGGACGACAGTGCGGCTGCCCGATCTGCCTGCGCGATATGGCGGCGAGGAGTTTGTGGTGCTGCTGCCGGAGAGCGGCGAAGAGAGCGCCATGGGACTGGCGAGACGCGTGATGCAGCGAGTCGCGGCTGAGGACTGGGATAATGAGCCGCTAACGATCAGCGTAGGAATGGCAGCCATGAATGAATCGCTTGAGAGCGGGTTTCAGCTGGTGGAGTTGGCGGATGAGGCTCTGTATGCGGCCAAACGGGCTGGAAAGAACCGCGTGATGGTGCACAGCGGATAGCTTTGTCCTGCCGGGCGGGCCCACTACGCGCGGAGCAGCCACTTCGTCGTATTTATCGGTATGGTTAGAGCCGGCTATTGTAGCCGGGCCGTTGACCGGGATGTGACGATAATAAAGAGGCGCACCGCTTGGGTGCGCCTCTTTTGTTCAAGCTATGTGTTCGAGAGTTTAGACTTCGGCGTTAGGATCGCCTGCTTCGCCTTCGCCGCGCTCTTCCAGCTGCTTGGCGAGCTCTTCGCGCTTCTTGGTGCGAGCTTCGGCGCGCTTCTGTGCCTTTTCGTTGAGCTCGTGCTCAGCACCAAGGAGTTCGATGTAGGCCATCTCGGCTGCGTCACCTTTGCGGGCTCCGATGCGGGTGATGCGGAGATAGCCGCCATTGCGTGCACCGTAGCGCGGAGCGACAGTAGCGAAGAGACGATCAACGGATTCGGGCGTCATGAGGTAAGACGCAGCCTGGCGACGAGCATGAACCGTTCCCTGCTTGCCGAGGGTGATCATCTTTTCGATGAGGGGCCGGCTGGCCTTGCACTTGGTGATGGTGGTCTCGATGCGATCGTTGAGAATGACCGAGGTTACGAGGTTGCGCAGAACGGCGCGGCGATGGCTGGTGTTGCGGCCTAATTTATATCCTGCATTGCGGTGACGCATTTGAAAATCTCCTTCGATCCGGCTTTACTGCCGTTGATCGGATTGCTGGTGTTGCGATGAGTTGAGGAGCAGGGATGCAGTTGCGATTCCCTGCTCCTCAAGTTGTTCCGGTTAGAAGTTCTCTGGCTCGTTGGCGAGTTCGAGGTCTTCGTCTTCGTCCTCGTCCTCATCGTCATCGAAGTTGCCGAAGCTGGCGGCGAGGGTGGCAGCGGGCAGGACGGAGGTGGGTCCGGGCTGCGGGTTGCCGTGCTCGTCGATCTTCATGCCGAGAGAGAGGCCCATCTGGGCGAGGATTTCCTTGATCTCGTTCAGGGACTTGCGGCCGAAGTTCTTGGTCTTGAGCATCTCGGCTTCGGTCTTCTGAATGAGCTCACCGATGGTGGCGATGTTGGCGTTCTTGAGGCAGTTGTAGCTGCGGACGGAGAGCTCGAGCTCTTCGACTGAGCGGTTGAGGTTCTCGTTGCGCAGGGCAGGGCCGTCGTGGCCGCCGTCGTGACCGGTTTCCATCTCCTCTTCAAAGTTGATGAAGATGGTCATGTGGTCCTTGAGGAGCTTGGCCGAGAGGCCGAGCGCATCGGCGGGAAGCACGGTGCCGTTGGTCCAGATCTCGAGGGTGAGCTTGTCGTAGTCGGTGATCTGACCGAGACGGGCTGCTTCGACGAGGTAGTTGACTTTGCGGACAGGGGAGTGAACGGAGTCGACCGGGATAAAGCCGAGGCCGAGGTCACCGTCGAAGTTCTTGTCTGCCGAGATGTAACCACGGCCGCGCTTGAGACGCATCTCCATGTCGATCTTGCCGCCTTCGGAGACGGTGCAGATGTAGACATCCTTATCGAGGATCTCGACATCGCCGTCGGCTTCGATCATGCCGGAGGTTACGACGCCTGCCTGGTCGGCGCGCAGGTAGAGGGCCTTGGGGCCTTCTCCGGCGAGTTTGAAGGGGATCTGCTTGAG
Organism: uncultured Acidobacteriaceae bacterium; assembly: GCA_963798925.1. Taxonomy (GTDB): domain Bacteria; phylum Acidobacteriota; class Terriglobia; order Terriglobales; family Acidobacteriaceae; genus Edaphobacter. Next base: position 2,344,161 of record CAWCVD010000008.1, on the reverse strand, counting down.
ATTCAGGATGATGTCGGTCGCATCTTCGACAACACCGGTAATGGACTGGAACTCATGCAGCACGCCTTCGATGCGGACGGCGGTAACGGCTGCGCCTTCGATCGAGGAGAGCAGGGTGCGGCGAAGGGCGTTGCCGACGGTGGTGCCGAAGCCGCGCTCAAAGGGCTGCGCGGAGAACTTGCCGTACTTGTCGGCGAGGGTTTCGGTGTCGACTGCGAGACGCTTGGGTTTTTGAAAACCTCTCCAAAGCATGTGTTTCTCCTTTATCCGTCCTAGCCGCGATGCATTCTGCGGACTGGCGGGTGGTTCGGTTGCGGTTTGATTGTGGGTTACGGCCGGAGGCGAGGGTTTTACCCCACCCCCGGCAAAAAGTGTCAAAGTCTTCGAAACAAGTAACTTAAGTCCGTACTTAGGTATAAGCCCGAGCCTGAGGGTGACTTTATTTCGAGTACAGTTCGACGATGAGCTGCTCGTTGACGGGCAGGTTGACATCTTCGCGCTTCGGCAGGGCGATGATCTTGCCGGAGAGGTTGTCGCGGTTGATGTCGATCCAGGCGACGGAGTTCTGACCTGCGGCGAAGTTCTTCGCTTCTTCGAACTGGGGCAGTGTCTTCGAACCCTCGCGGATGGCGATCTCGTCGCCGACCTTTACCTGGAAGGACGGGATGTTGACTTTGCGGCCGTTGACTTGGAGGTGGCCGTGGCGGACGACTTGACGGGCCTGACGACGGCTCATTGCGAAGCCGAGACGGTAGGCCACGTTGTCGAGGCGGGTCTCAAGCTGCTGGAGCAGGAGTTCGCCGGTGACGCCGGTCTTGTTGGAGGCCTTCTGGTAGTAGGCGCGGAACTGAGTCTCGAGGGTGAAGTAGATGCGCTTGGCCTTCTGCTTCTCGCGGAGTTGGAGACCATAGCCCACGACCTTCTTGACCTTGCGGGACTGGCCGTGCTGGCCGGGGGGGAAGTTGCGCTTCTCGACGGGGCATTTCTCGGAGAAGCACTTGGCTCCCTTGAGGAAGAGTTTGGTTCCGTCGCGGCGGCAGAGGCGGCAGACGGGTCCTGTATAACGTGCCATTTCGTAGTCTCCTGACTTCGGGTGTCGATCGCTTTACACGCCGGCGGCGCTTCATCACGATCCAATGAATGTCTATATCTGGTGCCCCATGTCCGAAGATCCGGACATGGGGCACCCAGATTGTGAAAGCGTCAGACGCGGCGGCGCTTGGGCGGGCGGCAGCCGTTGTGCGGCATCGGTGTAACGTCGCGGATGCTGCGGACCTCGATGCCGGCGGTGGCGAGAGCGCGGATCGCGGACTCGCGACCGGAGCCGGGACCGGAGACACGCACATCGACCGAGCGGACGCCGTGGTCGCGAGCTGCGTTTGCTGCACCGACGGCGGCCTGCTGCGCGGCGAACGGAGTGCCCTTGCGGGAGCCGCGGAAGCCGAGCGAGCCGGACGATTTCCAGCTGAGCGTATTGCCCGTCTGGTCGGTGATGGTGACGATGGTGTTGTTGAACGAGGCCTGAATGAAGACGAGGCCAAATGGAACGTTCTTGCGTTCACGCTTCTTGAACTTCTTGTTCTTGCCGGGCTTTGCGACTGTGCCCTTGGTGTTCTGTGTCTTCGCCATGTCTTATTTCGTCGCTTTCTTCTTACCGGCAACGGTTCCCTTGCGCGGGCCTTTGCGGGTGCGAGCGTTGGTGTGGGTGCGCTGTCCCCGAACGGGGAGCGAGCGGCGGTGACGGAGACCACGGTAGGACTGAATTTCGATGAGGCGCTTGATGTTGAGGGAGATATCCTTGCGGAGATCGCCTTCGATCTGGCCCTCGGCTTCGATTACGTGACGGATGCGGTTCAGCGCGTCCTCGTCGAGCGTACCAAGCTTCGCGTAGGGGTCGACTTCGGCCTTTGCGAGGATCTTGGCGGCGCGGGAGTGGCCGATTCCGAAGATGTAGGTGAGACCGATGCGAGCCTGCTTGTTGCTCGGGACATCGACTCCAGCAATACGTGCCATGGGAATCCTTTTCGGTTGGCTCTGACAGCTTCGCCGCAGAGCGGTTATAAGTTAGTGGCGATTCCGACGGGTTCAACGCAAGCCTTGACTTCGGCTAACTAGCCCGTCGGGGCCGGAAAAACAGTTGCTGATTGATAGTTGCCGGTTGCAGGCAACTATGAACTAGCCCTGGCGTTGTTTGTGCTTGGCGTTCTCGCAGATGACGCGAACTACGCCGCGGCGATGAATGACCTTGCATTTGTCACAAATCTTCTTTACTGAGGCACGGACCTTCATGGTGATTCCCTTCTTTTCTGACTACGAGCCGGTGGAACAGTGATCATCGATTCGCGCATGACCTTAGCGCCGAGCAGAATCTCGGCCTACCTAGAAGCCAAAATGAAGACCTGGCAATCCGGGAGGTGGAAAGGCGGCGCTTCGTCTACTTGTAGCGGTAGACAATGCGGCCGCGGTTGAGGTCATACGGACTTAGCTCAATCGCGACGCGGTCGCCGGGGAGGATGCGGATGAAGTTCTTGCGCATGCGTCCTGAGACGTGGGCAAGGGCCTGGTGCTTGTTCTCAAGCTCGACCTTAAACATGGCATTGGGCAAAGTCTCGACGACCGTGGCCATGACTTCAATTGCATCTTCCTTCGACAAACGCTCTCCTTTGGAAGGTCGGAGGCTAAGCCTCTTCGTTCCCACAACTTCTATTAAAACCTGTTGCTTCAGCTAATGTGCCACGACATACCTGCACACACAGCATCCCTTATAATAACCCAAAATCCATCAATTTTCTAGCGGGTAAGGACTTGGGGGCCGTCTTTTGTGATAGCTACGGTGTGCTCGAAGTGGGCGCTGTAACTGCCGTCCACGGTAATAGCGGTCCAGCCGTCCTTCAAGACACGGACTTCGGGGCCGCCGGCGTTGATCATGGGTTCGATAGCCAAAACCATGCCAGCTTTGAGGCGGGGGCCTTTGCCGGCCGGGCCGAAGTTGGGGACCTGGGGGTCTTCGTGCATTGAGCGCCCAATTCCGTGACCAACGAACTCGCGGACGACACCGAAGCCTTCTGCTTCACAGAGCTCCTGGACGACGGCGGAGATGTCGCCGAGGCGACCGCCGACCTGGCACTGCTGGATGGCTCTTTCCAGGGAGGCTTTCGTGATTTCGAGGAGCCGAGTGGTCTTAGGAGAGACCTGTCCGATGGGATAGGTGACGGCTGCATCGGCGTAGTAGCCGTCGATGATGACGCCACAGTCGATGGAGAGAATATCGCCTTCTTTGAGGATGCGTTTGGCGTTGGGGATTCCGTGGACGACCTCATCGTTGACCGAGGTGCAGAGGGCAGCGGGATAGCCGTGGTAACCCTTGAAGGCAGGGATGGCACCCAGTTCGGCGATCTTTTTGATGGCGATCTCTTCAAGATCCATCGTCGAGGCGCCGGGAACGACATGGGGCGCGATAACGTTATGGACCTGGCGGAGGGCCTTGCCGGAGACCCGCATCTTTTCGATCTCCTGCGGCGTTTTGATCATGATGGCCATGGCGCTGTCAGTCTCTATTTGGATCTTCGGAGACGCTGAAGAGCGGCTTCGATGGCGGTGGTGACCTGCTCGACGGATTGGTCGCCGTTGATCTCTTCAAACCGGCCAAGTTTGCGATAGTGCTCGATTACAGGGGCTGTCTGGGTCTCGAAGATCTTCATGCGTTCGGTGAAGACTGCCTCCGAATCGTCGGGGCGCTGGACAAGAGGAGAGCCGTCTACGTTACAGATGCCGGGAATTGCGGGTGGATTCGAGTAGATGTTGTAGATACGGCCAGCGGTCGAGATGCGGCGGCCGGTGACGCGGTGCTTGAGCTGCTCGTTGTCGACCACGATACTGATGGCGACAACTGGGAGAACGTTGGTGTCGACTGCGAGTTTCGCATCCAGCCAGAGGGCCTGGTTGAGAGTGCGCGGGAAACCGTCGAGGATGAAACCGCGAATAGTATCAGGCTGCGAGAGGCGTTCGGCCACCATCTGATTGACGAGGTCGTCGGACACAAGCGTACCCTGATCGACAAGCGCTTTGGCCTTTTTTCCGAGTTCGGTGCCGCGCGAGATACTGCTGCGGAGAATGTCGCCCGTGGAGATTTGAGGAATGCCATAGGCGGCCATCAGGGCTTTGGCCTGGGTGCCTTTGCCTACGCCAGGGGCGCCTAGAAGAAGGACCGGCCCAGGCAGAAAATTCTCTTCCGAGACCGGTTGATGTGCGGCGGAATCAATGGTCAACGTTGACACGCCTTACCAGCTCTTGCGGCCACGGATGCGACCGCTCTTGGGAGTGAAGCCGTCATAGTGACGCATGATGAGCTGAGACTCGACCTGCTGAACGGTGTCCATGGCTACGCCGACGACGATGAGCAGTGAGGTGCCGCCGAAGTAGAAGTTGACGCCGAGACCGTTGGTCATCCAGCTAGGCAGCCGGTCGAAGACGGGACCGATGAGCCAGAGGTGGTTGAAGTGAATTCCGCTGATGAGGAAGGTGGGAATAATGGTGATGATGATGAGATAAAGAGCGCCCACTAGCGTGATTCGGGTGAGAACGTCGTTGATGAAGTCGGCTGTGCGCTTGCCGGGGCGGATTCCGGGAATGAACCCACCGTACTTGCGCATATTGTCGGCGATGTCGTCTGGACGGAAGACGATCGAGATATAGAAGTACGCGAAGAAGATGATCGCCGCTATTTGAAGGATCTCGTACCAGGGCTCGCCGGGCGCGATGGCACGGAAGATAGGCCCGAAGAAGGCGGAGTCCTGCAGGGAGTATCCAAAGATGTGGGCGTTGGAGAAGAGCAGGGGCGCCGAAAGGATGGAACTTGCGAAGATCACCGGCATGACACCACCGGAGTTGACCTTGAGAGGAAGATGCGTGGACTGGCCACCCATCATCTTGCGGCCGACGATTCGCTTGGCGTACTGGACGGGAATGCGACGCTCGGAGCGTTCGACAAAGACGATAAACGCGACGACGGCAATCATGCCTGCGATGAGGATAAGGATGGCGATGGGGGTGAGTGCTCCCCACGCTTGGTCGCGAGCCTTCTCGTAGAGGTTTTCGACTCCCCTGGGCAGACCGACAACGATGCCGGCGAAGATGAGCAGGCTCATTCCATTGCCGATGCCGCGCTCGGTAATCTGCTCACCCAGCCACATGATGAAGGCGGTGCCTGCGGTGAGGGTAATAACGCAGAGCGGGATGAAGGCGCCACGGGAGATCGTGACCATGGATTGGCCGGTGCTGGTATTGGTCAGCGTGAGTGCGATGGCGAAGGACTGCACGATGCCCAGCAGGACGGTGACGTAGCGGGTCCACTGAGTGATCTTGCGACGGCCGAGTTCACCTTCCTTTTGAAGCTTGGCGAGCGGCTCGTAGATTACGGTGAGCAGCTGGAATATGATCGACGCCGTGATGTAGGGCATGATGCCGAGGGCGAAGACGGTGAGTTTGCGGAGGTTTCCGCCGGAGAAGAGGTCGACGAGGCCGAGAGCAGAGCCGGAGTTCTGATTGAAGAACTGGGCGAGCATGTCGGCGTTGATGCCGGGGGTGGGGATATGCCCACCTAAACGGTAGACGGCCAACATGCCGAGCGTGAAGAGGACACGCTTGCGGAGGTCGGGGATTCTGAAGATGTTTGCGATTTTCTCGAACATCGGGTGGTGGAACCTCTGGGGTGAAACCTTCGTTCTGGTAAAACGGCGATGCGAGGGCTGCGCCCTCGCCTGCCACTCTATTCTAAATGCGGACTAGCCAATGAGGATGGCCTTGCCGCCGGCCTTTTCGATTGCTTCCTGGGCAGTCTTGGAGAACTTATGCGCGTGGACGGTGACCGCAACCTTGATCTCCCCGTTATTGAGGACCTTGATAAGGCCGTTCTTCCTGCGCAGGAGGCCAAGGGCAACGATCTTGTCGAGGGTGAACTCGGAGACGTTGTTGGCTGCGGCGATCTCGGCGATGCGGTCGAGGCCAAGGACCTGGTACTCGACGCGGAAGATATTGGTGAATCCACGCTTGGGCAGGCGGCGGTGAAGGGGCATCTGGCCGCCTTCGAAGCCGCGCATGAGAGAGGAGCCTGAACGGGAGCCTTGACCTTTGTGTCCGCGTGTCGAGGTTTTGCCCATACCGGAGCCCATACCGCGGCCGATACGCTTCTTGTTTTCGTTGGCCTTTTTGGGCGCGCGCAGATTGGAGAGATTACGGATTGCCATTGTTTCCTCGCTTAACGCCGGTGAAACAGCTTATGCTCTTCACCGACTCGCTTATGATTCGCCCTGGAGGGCGTTGATGCGGTTGTGTCAGGTCGCGATTATTCGACGACGCGGACGAGATGGGGGATCTTGGCGACCATGCCACGGATTGATGGCGTATCTTCGCGCTCAACGATCTGATTGAGGCGGGTGAAGCCGAGGCCCTTGACGACGAGCTTGTGCTTGACCGGGGTACAGATCTTAGAACGGAAGTATTGCAGCTTGATTGTGGCGGTTGCGTTCTTCTTAGCCATGAAAGAGCTCCTGGAAATCTTTTTGGAGCAGAGTTGAGCTTAGAGCTCGTCCTCTGCCTTGCCACGCAGGGCGGCGACTTCGGCCTTGTTGCGAAGCTGGATGAGAGCATCGAAAGTGGCCTTGATGACGTTGTGCGGATTGGCTGAGCCGAGGCTCTTGGTGAGAACGTTCTGTACGCCGGCGGCGGTCATGACGGCGCGAACGGTCTTGCCGGCGATGACACCGGTACCTTCGGGGGCGGGCTTGAGCATGACCTGGCCCGCGCCGTAATGGCCGAGGACTTGATGCGGAATCGTGCTCGCGGTCAAGTTGACCTTGTGCAGGTTCTTCTTGGCGGACTCGATCCCCTTGCGGATGGCCTGGGGGACCTCTTTCGCCTTGCCTGAGCCGTAGCCGACGACGCCCTCACCAGGATCTCCGATGACGACGAGCGCAGCAAAGGACATGTTCTTACCGCCCTTGACGACCTTGGTGACGCGGTTGATCGAAACGACTTCATCCTTGAGGTTGAGGCGGTTCGCATCGATTTTTTTCTTCATTGCCATAATTTCTCTTCCAGCTTTCTGGCGGCCAGTCAAGGCGCCTTGGGAAACCTTAGAATTCGAGTCCCGCTTCGCGAGCTGCGTCTGCGAGGGCCTTCACGCGGCCATGGTAGAGATATCCGCCACGATCGAAGACCACCTTCTTGATGCCCTTCTCTTTGGCGCGCTCGGCGATGAGCTTGCCAACCTCACGGGCGGCGGCGACGTTGCCACCGTAGTGTTTGTCTTCACCCTTCTTGCCCATCGAGGAGGCGGAGACGATGGTGACTCCGCTGTGGTCGTCGATAAGTTGGGTGTAGATGTGGTTGAGGGAGCGGTAGACGTTGAGACGCGGACGCTCGGCGGTGCCGGACATCTTCTCGCGGATGCGGGTGTGCACGCGCTTGCGGATGACGTTGCGTGGGCGGGGATTGATCATAGCGGCTTTCCTTCCTAGTGGCGTACCCAGAGTGCTGGGGACGTTCGGTTTGTCTGAACTTCGTTATATGCGAGGAGCAGCTCGGGTTTCTTCAACAACCGCTCCTCACGCGATTACTTCGCACCTGTCTTGCCGACCTTTTTCTTCAGCTTCTCGCCGGTGTAACGGACGCCCTTGTTTTTGTACGGATCAGGCTTGCGCAGTGAGCGCATGTCGGCGGCGATCTGGCCAACCTTCTGCCGGTCGATTCCGGAGATGGTCAGGTGAGTCTGCTTGGGGTCAATCTCGACCGAGATGCCGGTGGGCAAGGGAAACTCAATCGGGTGAGAGTAACCGAGGGTGAAAACGACCATATTCTTACCCTTCAGCTCGGCGCGGTATCCGATGCCAACGATGTCGATGTCTTTGGTCCAGCCAGTGGTGACGCCGGTAACGGCGTTGAAGACGAGCGCACGGGCGAGGCCGTGGAAGGCTGCCTGCTTGTCGTTCTGCCGCTCGGTGATAAGGGTGCCGTCCTTTTGGACGAGAGTGATACCGCCGGGAAGCAGTGCGCTGACTTTGCCCTTAGGGCCTTCGACCAGGACGGAACCGCCGTTCTCCGCAACCGTGTACTTGACTCCGGCGGGGAGCGGGATCGGCTTTTTACCAATACGTGACATGATGAATCCTTTTTTTGGCTTGCGAGTCGCGAACAGCTGTTGCTTTCGTTCCACTGCAGCCGGTGTTACTTTGACTCTTTCAACGTCGGGCTAAAGCCCGACCAACTTACCAGACTTCGCAGAGGATCTCGCCGCCTACACCTTCGCGGCGGGCCTGACGGCCTGTCATTACACCCTTGGGGGTGGTCATGATGGAGATACCAAGGCCACCTTGGACGCGGCGGATCTCATCGCGGCCGAGATAGACACGGCAACCGGGACGGGAGACGCGCTGCAGGTCACGGATGACGGCTTCGTTGTTTGGGCCGTACTTGAGATAGACGCGGAGGACGCGCTGCCCATTCTCTTCAGTGGGCTTGTAGTTGGCGATGTAACCCTCTTCTTTGAGAATGCGGGCGATCTCGGTCTTGAGCTTGGATGCGGGAACGTCGAGCTTCTGGTGACGGGCACGGATGGAGTTGCGGATGCGGGTCAGGAAGTCGGCTACTGGATCAGTAAGGTTCATTCATTCTCCTTCATCCCCCGTTCGCTCGACGAGTGTCTCTCACGAGAACCTGCGGGGATGTTTGTTTCGGGTGGTACTTCCAGACTTCTGCACCATAAGCCTGCGCCCTGATGAGGTCTCTGGAGTAAGTGCGCGAACAAGCCGCGAACAGATTCTTTTATTCTACCAGCTCGACTTGACGACGCCCGGAATTTCTCCCTTGAGGGCAAGCGAACGGAAGCAGAGACGGCAGACGCCAAACTTGCGAAGGAACGCGCGAGGACGACCGCAGAGCTGACAGCGGTTGTGCTGGCGGGATTTGAACTTCGGTTTCTTTGCGTCTTTGACGCGTTTTGCGGTAGTTGCCATGGTGTGTGCTCTCTATCTTTACTGCAAACCTGCAATCGTGTTCGGGGCCGCAGGGCCCGGCTTTGTGAGCTAAGCGCCAACGCGGAAGGGCATTCCAAAGCTCTTCAGCAGAGCGCGGGCTCCGTTGTCATCCTTCGCTGTCGTGACGATGGTGACGTTCATGCCCTTGAGTTTGTCGACCTTGGCGTAATCGATCTCGGCAAAGATCAGCTGATCGCGGAGACCAAGGGTGTAGTTGCCGCGACCATCGAAGCTCTTCGAGGAGACGCCGCGAAAGTCGCGGACTCGAGGAAGAGCGATGGAGATGAGGCGGTCGAGGAACTCGTACATCGAGTCCCCGCGCAGGGTGACCATGGCGCCGATGGGCATGCCTTCGCGCACTTTGAAGGCGGCGATGGATTTCTTGGCACGGGTGGTGACCGGCTTCTGGCCAGCGATGGCCGCGAGGTCGGCTACCAAGGGGTCCATGATCTTAACGTTCTGGGTGGCTTCGCCAAGACCCATGTTGATGACGATCTTTTCGAGCTTGGGGATTGCCATGGCGTTGGTGATGTTGAGCTCTTTGCCCAGCGCCTGCTTGATCTCGGTCTCGTACTTCTGCTTCAGTCGTGCTGCCATGATTGTTCTTCGCTTTCTCCACGGTTGCCGGATTGGTTATTAAACCGTGTACCGATGCGTGGGGTGAAACCCTTGTTTCAGAACCAGAGCCGAGGTATTTAGCCTGGAGTCGAACTACTTTTTCTTCTCGGGGATCGTGTTGCCACTTGCCTTCGAGAAGCGAACCCTTGTATCGCCTTCCAGTCGCGAACCAACCCGAGTTTTGTTGCCTTCGCCGTCGATCAGCATGACGTTCGAGAGGTGGATGGTGGCCTCCTGCTCGGCGATGCCACCCTTAATATTGCGCTGCGGGTTGGGCTTGACGTGCTTCTTGACCATCATGACGCCCTCAACCAGAACGCGGTTCTTGTCGGCGATGACCCGAAGGACGCGGCCCTGCTTACCCTTATCTTTGCCAGCGATCACTTCGACTCTGTCATTCCGTTTAATCTTGATGCCTGCCATAACTCTCTCTCATTCCTCGACGATCTGCACTGCCGCGGAGTCGGACTCCGGTAATGTTCTTCAAGCTGGTTAACAACTCAGAAGCCGTTGGCTTCTGATTGCTAAATGACCTCGGGTGCGAGCGAGACGATCTTGAGAAACTTCTTCTCGCGGAGCTCGCGGGCTACCGGACCGAAGACGCGGGTGCCTACGGGCTCCATCGCGTCGTTGATGACAACAGCCGCGTTCTGGTCGAAGCGAATGTAGGTTCCGTCTTTGCGGCGGCTCTCTTTGCGCGTCCGGACAATGACGGCCTTGACGACCTTGCCCTTTTTGACGGTGCCGTCGGGAGCAGCTTCCTTGACGGCTGCCGTGACGACATCACCGAGGCTGGCCTTCTTGCCGAGACCGCCACCGAGGGGCAGGATCACCTGCAGCTTGCGCGCGCCAGAGTTATCGGCCACGTCAAGAATTGTTCTCATTTGCACTGACATCGTTCTTCTCCTGATGCTTCTGCGGATGGTACGGCCGGGGCTTATGCCCAGGCTGCATTACTTGGCTTCGACAGCCGCGGTCTGCTTTTCATCGGCGAGGGCGAGCGAGGAGCGGCGAACGATCTCCTCAAGGGACCAGCGTTTGAGCTTCGAAAGTGGGCGCGCCTCGCGAATACGGACGACGTCACCGACACGGGCGGAGTTCTGTTCGTCATGAGCGTAGAACTTCTTGTTCGACTTCATGACGCGCTTGTACTTAGGGTGAGCCTTGCGCATCTCGATCTCGACGACGATGGTCTTCTGCATCTTGGTCGAGACGACGAGACCAACTTTCTCGTTGCGCCGCGAGGTCTGACCTTCGGGCGTCTCCGATGAAGAAGCGTAGGCTGGGGTGGTTTTGGTTGTGTCTGCCATGGTTAATCCTTCTTCGCTTTCTTGCGGGCGGTGCGAGTGCTCTTGGCCGGCGCGGCGTTGGCAACGACGGGATTGGCGGCCTTTTCGGCCTCAAGGGAGCGCTGACGCTCGACGGTCTTAATACGGGCGATATCCAATTTGAGGGTCCGCAGTTTCTTGATGCCTTCGTTGTTGCCGAGGCTCTTCTGGAAGCGGATGCGGAAGAGCTGCTCGGCGGCCTTGACTTGCTCGCCCTTGAGCTCTTCGTCACTGAGGTTGCGAATTTTTTCGAATTCCATTGTCTTTTCCTTGACTGCTAAAACTACTTGGCGGCGACTGTTACCTTGACGTCGTGGCGCTGAACGAAGCTGGTTTTGAGCGGAAGCTTGTGAGCAGCAAGACGCATGGCCTCTTTGGCGATGTCAGGATTCACGCCCTCCATCTCGAACAGAATGCGCCCTGGACGAACAACGCAGACCCAGTGGTCGGGAGCGCCTTTGCCTTTACCCATTCGGGTCTCGGCAGGCTTCTTGGTGATCGGCTTGTCCGGGAATAGACGGAGCCAAACCTTGCCGCCACGCTTGATGAAACGCGTCATCGCGATACGGCTGGCTTCGATCTGGCGGTCGGTGATATAGCCGCACTCCATGACCTTGAGGCCATAGTCGCCGAACGAGAGATCGGAGCCGCGCCACGCCTTGCCGGTCATGCGGCCGCGCTGCTGCTTGCGAAATTTGACCTTCTTTGGCATCAACATAAGAAAACCTCTTCACTTTTTCGGGGAGAGACTCCCCGCAAACTCCGGCAGCGCCGGGAAAAACCTTACGAAGCGAATGCGCCGGTCGTGATGCCCTGGTCGCGGCGCTTCTTTTGCTCGTAGATGTCGCCGCGGTAGACCCAAGTCTTGACGCCGATGATGCCATAGGTGGTATGTGCCTCGGCGAAGCCGTAGTCGATGTCGGCGCGCAGCGTGTGCAGCGGCAGACGGCCCTGAAGGTACCACTCGGAGCGAGCGATCTCATTTCCGTTAAGTCGGCCGGAGACGCGGACCTTGATTCCCTTGCAACCGAAACGCAGAGCGGAGTCAACCGACTTGCGCATGGCGCGGCGGAAGCTTACGCGCTTCTCAAGTTGCAGCGCGATGTTCTCGGCGACGAGCTGAGCGTCAAGCTCAGGCTTGTTGACTTCGAGGATATCGATGAAGACCTCGCGGCTGGTGCGCTTCTGGATGTCAGCCTTGAGCTTGTCGATCTCGGCACCTTTGCGGCCGATGATGATGCCAGGACGCGCGGTGCGGATGATCAGGCGCAGCTTGTTGCCTGGACGCTCGACTTCGACCGAACTGACGCCCGCGGCCTTCAGCTTCTCGCGCAGCTCAGCCTTGAGCTTGACGTCTTCGACCAGCAGTTTGTCATAGCCGCGCTCAACGAACCAGCGAGATTTCCACGGCTTGTTAATGCCGAGGCGCAACCCATACGGATGGACTTTCTGTCCCATAGCTTCCCTTTACTCTGTGTCCCTCCCGGTTGAGCCGGTGGACGGTAGTGCAAACCTTAAGTTTACAAGAAACTGCTTACTTTGCTGTCTTCTTGGCTGCAGTTTTCTTGACGGCTGTCTTCTTGGCTGCTGCTTTTTTGGGCGCGGTCTTGGCGGCTGCCTTCTTCGTTGTCTTCTTCGCGCAGCGGCTGGGGCGGGCACGGCGGCTGCGCTGATGGCAACGGCTGACTTCTTCTCAGCAACTGTAACGATGATGTGTGCAAGCCTGCGCTGGTAGCGGAAGGCGCGACCCATTGGGGCAGGGCGGATGCGCTTCATGCGCGGACCTTCGTTGGCTACCGCGGCACGGACATAGAGGTTGTCGACGTCGACATCAAGACCCTGTTCCTGCGACACGTAGGTGGCGTTCTGAATTGCCGAACGCAGAACCTTTTCAACGATTGGAGCGATGCGCTTCGTACTGAAGTGAACCGTGTTGAGCGCCTGCTCGACGCGCTGGCCCTTAATCAGATCCAACACCAGCTTCGCCTTCTGCGGACTGGTGCGCTGGAACTTCGCCTCGGCGCGGAACTCTCTAATTTTTTCTACTGCGTTCGCCATAATCTTCGTCCTTCAAAAATTTCTAAATTGCCACTGGTGAAAACTTCGCGCGGCCAAACTGATTTACTTCGGCTTCGCGGCGGTCTCTGCAGCGCGTGCGGAGTGTCCCTTGAACGTGCGGGTAGCTGCGAACTCGCCTAGCTTGTGCCCGACCATGTTCTCGGTAACGTAGACCGGGATGAACTTGCGGCCGTTGTGCACGGCGATGGTGTGGCCGACGAAGTCCGGGTGAATGGTAGACCGGCGGGACCAGGTGCGCACTACCTTCTTGTCGTTGATCTGATTCATCGCGTCGATCTTCTTGGTGAGGTGGTTGTCGATGAAGGGACCTTTTTTCGCTGAACGTGACATTTGCTAGCTCCGACTTTCTTTGTTGCGATGCTGGATACGACGAATCTCTTGCTTGCGAGACTTGGTGTTTCATTTACCGCGGAACTGCTAGTTCTTCACTTGGTTCTGCGCTTCACGATGAAGACGTCGGTCCGCTTATTGTTGCGAGTCTTGTATCCGCGAGTTGGCTGGCCCCAGGGAGTGACCGGATGACGACCGCCTGAGGTTTTGCCTTCGCCTCCGCCGTGCGGGTGGTCGACCGGGTTCATCGAGACACCGCGGTTGGAGGGCCGAATACCCTTCCAGCGATTTCGTCCGGCCTTGCCGACCGATGTATTCTCGTGGTCGGTATTGCCAACCTGGCCGATGGTCGCCATGCACTCGACGAGAACCTTGCGAGTCTCGCCGGATGGCAGCTTGAGGAGAGCGTAGTCGCCTTCTTTGGCGATAAGTTGAACCTGAGCGCCAGCGGACCGGGCCATCTGCGCGCCTTTGCCGGGACGAAGCTCAATATTGTGGACCGTCGTACCCGCTGGGATGTTCTTGAGGGGCAGAGCATTGCCGACAAGGATATCTGCGTCCGGGCCGCTCATAATCGACTGCCCGACAGTGAGTCCGATGGGCTGGATGATGTAACGTTTCTCACCGTCGGCATAGTGGATCAATGCGATCCGAGAGCTGCGATTCGGATCGTACTCGACGGTCGCAACGGTGCCGGGGATCCCGTACTTGTCGCGCTTGAAGTCGATGATGCGCAGTTTCTGTTTGTGGCCGCCGCCGTGATGGCGAATGCTGAGAGCTCCGGTGCTGTTGCGGCCGCCGGTGCGCTGCTTGACCGCGAGCAACGGCTTATGCGGCTTGTCCGTCGTGATGTCGTCGTTGACGAGACTCGTCGTAAAGCGGAGTGAGGGGGTAATCGGTCGAAATGATTTGATCGGCATCGTCTTTATTCCCTTGCCTGCGCGGCTAATTACTCGGCAGCGCTTCGGTTCTTCAATTCTGTTGCGGCGAAACTATCTCGCTTAGAGGCTGTTGAGATACTCGGGCATCTTTTCGCCGTCTTTCAGGCGAACGTAGGCCTTCTTCCAATCAGGGCGGTAACCGGCGAACTTGCCTCGGCGACGCTCCTTACCTTCAACGCTCGTCGTGCGAACGCCGGAGACCTTGACCTTGAAGAGGCTCTCAACAGCCTGCTTGACTTCGGTCTTGGTAGCGTTGGGGGCGACCTCGAACACCAGCGTGTTCTGAGTCTCCTTGATGGTCATACCCTTCTCGGTAATGAGGGGGCGGCGAATGACGGTGTAGAGGGTTGGCATTACGCAACCTCCTTCTGCGCGGCAGGCTTGCGGCGCTTGGATACAAACTTCTTGAGGGTATCCTGCAAAGCCTCGATGGCATCTCTCGAGAAGATAGCGTGCTCGTAACGAAGCAGGTCGTAGGGATGAACTTCGGAGCTAAGAACCAGCTCAACGCCGGCGAGATTGCGAGAGCCGAGATAGAGTTTTTCGTCGAGCTTACGGCTGCTCTCCACCAGAAGAGTGGTTTTGCCGGCCTCAAGTTTATCGAGAGCGGCGCGATAGAGCTTCGTTTTGGCCTCAGCGACCTCGAAGGAGTCGACGACCGTGAATTTACCGTCAGCGATCTTCGCAGCAATAGCCGAGCGGAGTGCACCCATCAGTTTCTTCTGCGGGAAAGCGTACTCGTAGCTGCGGGGCTTCGGTCCGTGAACGGTACCGCCGCCGCGCCAGAGTGGGGTGCGGATGGATCCGACGCGAGCACGGCCGGTTCCCTTCTGTTTCCAGAGCTTCTTGCCTGCGCCGGAGACCTGGTTGCGGCTCTTGGTCGAAGCGGTTCCCTGACGGAGGGCGGCGCGATAGTGCTTGACCGACTCCCAGAGCAGCCCGTCGTTGATCTCGCCCGCGAAGACTTCGTCGGCGAGTTCGAACTCACCAACCTTCTTTCCGCCGAGATTGACTACATTGATGTTTGCCATCGTTCTTCTCTCTTCGCGTCCGCCATCGTTGCAGCGAACCTTGATTTTGTCAGGCTGCGTTACCGGCTCTGTTCTCCGCGCAGCTTTTGAAGCTAAGTGCATAAGCAAAGGAAATGACTTTGCTCAAATTTCTCTACTTCTTCTTCGGTGCAGCCTTCTTCGAGGCCTTCAGAGGATCAAGTGTTCCAGCACCGGCAAATCCACGACGCTCGCGCGGTGGCGCCTTAGCCTTGGAGATGAGTACGTAGCCATCGCGTGGGCCCGGTACTGCACCTTCGACCATAAGGAGATTGTCTTCGAGGTCGATGCCGCGAATGCGGAGGTTACGGACTGTAACCTGATCGTGACCCATGTGACCGGGCATGCGCTGTCCGGGGAAGACGCGGGACGGAAACGAGGAGGCTCCGATTGAACCTTGCACTTGAAACATATGGCCATGCGACTTGGGCCCGCCGCCGAAGCCGTGACGGCGAATGACGCCGGCAAAGCCACGACCTTTGGAGGTTCCGATCACGTCGACGAACTTCTCATCAGAAAAGATGTCGACCAGCACGCGATCGCCAGCCTTCAGCCTCTTAGACTCTTCGCCATTCTTGGCCTCAGCCGCAGCTGCCTCAACGGCAACCTCTTTCAGAACGCGGACAGGAGGGACATCCGACTTGGCAAAGTGGCCCGTCATTGCTTTGTTGACCTTCGATGCCTTGACGAAGTCGACGTAACCGATCTGTGCGGCATCGTAGCCGTCTTTTGCGAGCGTCTTGAGCTGGGTGATAACACATGGGCCAGCCTTGAGCACGGTGACGGGATGAATGTCGCCACGCTCATCGAAGAGCTGCGTCATGCCGATCTTTTTTCCGAGAATTCCTGTTACTGACATTTGCCGCTTCCTTTCCTCATCATGCTGGCTCAATGGCTCAGCACTGCCGGGTTGATACTGCGAAATCTAAAACTGAAACCTCTTGTCGAAGTCTTCTTTACTATTTCTGGACCGTCTTGATCTCAACGTCGACGCCGGCAGGGAGATCGAGCTTCATAAGCGCGTCTACCGTCTGCTGAGTCGGCTCGAGGATATCGATCAGTCGCTTGTGCGTGCGGATCTCGAAGGCCTCACGAGACTTCTTGTCGACGTGGGGCGAGCGAAGGACGCAATACTTGTTCTTCATGGTCGGCAGCGGAATGGGACCTGCAACCTGGGCACCAGTGCGCTTGGCAGTCTCGACGATCTCTCCTGTGGAGGTGTCGAGCACGCGGTAGTCATACGCCTTCAACCGAATTCTGATTCTCTGTCCAGCCATTGTCTTCTCTTTCCTGCTTCAAAGAACTGTTGGAGTAGCTGCCGGTCATTTTCCGCTCATTTCTCAATGGCCGGCAGCCCTCGTTAATCCTGAACCACAAACCTAAGAAACAAATTCGCCGAAATCCTTCTTACTTGATGATGTCGGAGATGGTTCCAGCGCCTACGGTCCTGCCGCCCTCGCGGATGGCGAAGCGCAGACCCTTCTCCATGGCAACTGGGGTGTGCAATTCGATCTCCAGTTGGATGTTGTCGCCGGGCATGCACATCTCTGTGCCCGCAGGAAGCTTCGCCGAGCCGGTCACGTCCGTCGTGCGGAAGTAGAACTGCGGACGGTAGCCGTTGAAGAACGGCGTGTGACGGCCACCCTCTTCCTTCGAGAGCACGTAGACCTCGCCCTTGAAGTTGGTGTGCGGCTTGATCGACGCAGGTTTCGCCAGCACCATGCCACGCTCCACGTCTTCCTTCGCGATACCGCGCAGAAGAAGACCGGCGTTATCGCCTGCCAGACCTTCATCCAGCTGCTTCTTGAACATCTCAACGCCAGTGACGACCGTCTTGCGCGTCTCGCGGAAGCCGACGATCTCGGACTCCTCGCCAACCTTCACCTTGCCGCGCTCGATACGGCCCGTAACCACAGTGCCACGGCCCGAGATCGAGAAGATGTCTTCGATCGGCATCAGGAACGGCTGATCGATCGCACGCTCAGGCTGCGGAACGTACTTGTCGACCGCATCCATCAGCTCGTCGATCTTGGCCTCCCACTTGGCTTCGCCGTTCAACGCGCCAAGTGCAGAGCCGCGGATGATCGGGGTGTCGTCGCCAGGGTAGTCGTACTTCGACAACAGCTCGCGAACCTCCATCTCGACCAACTCGATCAGCTCTTCGTCCTCAACCGCATCGCACTTGTTCAGGAACACCACGATGTACGGCACGCCAACCTGGCGAGCCAGCAACACGTGTTCCTTGGTCTGGGGCATCGGGCCGTCGGTGGCCGCGACCACCAGAATCGCGCCGTCCATCTGCGCTGCGCCGGTGATCATGTTCTTGATGTAGTCGGCGTGGCCCGGGCAGTCGACGTGCGCGTAGTGGCGGTTCGGCGTCTCGTACTCGACGTGTGAGGTCGCAATCGTGATACCGCGCTCACGCTCCTCAGGAGCGTTGTCGATCGTGTCGAACGAACGAAACTTGTTGTTCGGGTTGTGCTTCGACAACACCTTCGTGATCGCCGCTGTCAGCGTCGTCTTGCCGTGATCGATGTGCCCGATCGTCCCGATGTTTACGTGCGGCTTTGACCGGTCAAACTTTTCCTTCGCCATTGCTCTCTCCGTGTTTCAGTAACTTGAACTGCTCAATCTGTTTTGCCTTGCGGCACCGAACTACTTCGAATCTTTACCGTCTTTGCCTTGCACTTTGGCAATAATCTCTTCGGAAACCGACCGCGGCGCCTCTTCATACTGCTTGAACTGCATGGTGTAGTTGGCACGACCCTGAGTCGATCCTCGCATCGCCGTGGCGTAGCCGAACATGGTGCTCAGCGGCACGGTCGCCTTGATTGCCTGAACACCACCGACCATTTCCATACCCTCAATGCGTCCCCTGCGGCTGTTGAGGTCACCGATGATGGTGCCCATAAACTCTTCCGGGACCGTAACCTCAACGTCCATCACAGGCTCAAGCAGAACCGGCTTTGCCTTTCTGGCGGCCTCTTTGAATGCCATCGAACCGGCGATCTTGAAGGCCATTTCGTTTGAGTCGACGTCGTGATAGCTGCCGTCGTAGAGCGAAACCTTGATGTCGACCATCTCGTAGCCAGCGAGCACACCGCGCGTCATTGCATCCTGGATGCCCTGATCGATCGGTTTGATGTACTCCTTGGGGATCGTGCCGCCCTTGATGTCGTTCGAGAATTCGTAGCCTTTGCCAGGCTCGTTGGGGCTGATGCGGATCTTCGCATGGCCATAGTTACCTGAGCCGCCAGTTTGACGGATGTACTTGCCTTCAGCCTCGGAGTTCGAGCGAATGGTCTCGCGGTAAGCAACCTGTGGCTTGCCGACGTTGGCTTCGACCTTGTACTCGCGCATCATGCGGTCGACGATGATCTCAAGATGCAACTCGCCCATACCGGAGATGATGGTCTGGCCCGAGTCGGGATCGGTATGGACGCGGAAGGTTGGATCCTCCTGCGCAAGCTTAGCCAGGGCCATGCCCATTTTTTCCTGGTCGGCCTTGGTCTTCGGCTCAACGGCAACCGCGATAACCGGGGCCGGAAAATCGATGGACTCGAGGACGATGGGAGATTTGTCCGTGCAGATGGTATCGCCGGTAACAAGATTCTTCAGCCCAACTGCAGCGCAGATGTCGCCAGCAAGGATCTCGGTGATCTCTTCACGCTTATTGGCGTGCATCTTCAGCAGACGCCCGATTCGCTCCGTCTTGCCGGTCCGCGGATTCAACACCGAGTCACCGGTCTTCAGCTGCCCCGAGTAGACACGAATGAAGATCAGCTGACCGACGAAGGGATCGGTCATGATCTTGAAGCCGAGAGCAGAGAAAGGCTCGCTATCGTCAGCTTTGCGGACGAGATGCTCCTCGGGATTGTCAGGGTTAATACCCTGGACGGGAGGGATATCGAGCGGGCTGGGCAGATAGTCGACAACCGCGTCGAGCAGCGTCTGCACGCCCTTGTTCTTGAAGGATGAACCGCAGAGCACCGGAAAGATCTTCATTGCGATTGTGGCCTTGCGGATGCCGGCTTTCAATTGAGTCTCGCTCGGCTCCTGACCCTCAAGATAAAGATGCATGATCTCGTCGTCAGAATCAGCGACGGCCTCGATCAAAACTGAGCGAGCCTCTTTTGCCTTCTCGATCAGGTCCGCAGGAATCTCTTCAACGGAGTACTCGGCACCCATCGTCTCGTCGTGCCAGTAAATGGCCTTCATGGTGACGAGATCGACGACACCGGCAAATTTCGCCTCGGCACCGATCTGAATATTGATGGGAACAGCGCGCGCACCCAAACGGTCGACGATGGTCGATGTCGCATAAACTGCGTCCGCGCCAGCCTTGTCCATTTTATTGATGAAGCAGATGCGGGGAACCTTGTACTTGTCGGCCTGACGCCACACTGTCTCGGACTGGGGCTGAACGCCTGCAACAGCATCAAAACAAGCAACCGCACCGTCAAGAACACGGAGCGAACGCTCGACCTCGGCGGTAAAGTCGACGTGGCCGGGCGTATCGATGATGTTGATTCGGATGTTTTTCCAGGTGCAAGTAGTTGCTGCGGAGGTAATAGTAATGCCGCGCTCCTGCTCCTGCTCCATCCAATCCATGGTCGCAGTACCCTCATGCACCTCACCAATACGGTGCGTGATGCCCGTATAAAAGAGGATGCGCTCGGTCGTCGTCGTCTTGCCGGCGTCAATATGCGCCATGATTCCGATGTTCCGGCAACGATTCAGAGGTGTAGTGCGCGCCACGATCTATCTCTCATCTGCGAGCATTCGCTCGCGGTAATAACTACGTTGAACCTAAAATCTCAAGAGGCAAGCGCCCCTTACAAGGAGGCTTTTCCTTACCACCGGTAGTGCGCGAAAGCCTTATTGGCTTCCGCCATACGGTGAACGTCTTCCTTCTTCTTCATCGCGGCGCCACGGCCATTGGCCGCATCAAGCAACTCAGCGGTCAACTTCTCTACCATGCCTTTTTCGCCACGGGCGCGGCCGTAGGTCACCAGCCAGCGGATCGCGAGCGAAGTGCGACGCTCGGGGAGAACTTCGATAGGAACCTGATAGTTCGCTCCGCCAACGCGGCGGCTCTTGACTTCGAGAAGCGGCTTGCAGTTCTCGATCGCCTTCTTGAAGAGCTTGAGGGCCTCGTCGCCACCCTTCTGCTCGAGGTTGGTCATGGCGGTGTAGAAGATGCCCTGAGCGGTCGACTTCTTACCACCCCACATCATAGAGTTCACAAACTTGGTGACCAGGGTGGAGTTATAGACCGGGTCTGGAGCAACTTCACGCTTCGCGATGTAGCCTTTTCTTGGCATTGCTTTCTCTTCTCGTCTTCCTTCAGGACCGTCGACCTCTCAAGCCCTGAACCTAAAGTTTGTGCGGCGAACCGCAGTTAATTGAAAAACTCCCAACTATTTGGCTGCTGCCTTCGGACGCTTCGCGCCGTACTTGGAGCGGCTCTGCTTGCGGTTGGCGACGCCGACCGAGTCGAGCGTGCCGCGAACAACGTGATAACGAACACCCGGCAGGTCCTTCACACGACCGCCGCGGATCAGCACAATCGAGTGCTCCTGCAGATTGTGGCCGATGCCTGGGATGTAGGTCGTCACTTCGATCCCGTTTGTGAGGCGAACACGGGCGACCTTGCGGAGAGCCGAGTTCGGCTTCTTGGGGGTCTGCGTGTAAACGCGGGTGCAAACACCACGGCGCTGGGGCGAACCCTGAAGAGCGGGGCTGGCGGTCTTATAACGGGTGGGCGTGCGGCCCTGCTTGACGAGCTGATGAAACGTAGGCACTAGAACTCCTTAGATAACGCGCACAAAACCTGACAACTAAACCTGTGTGAGACGCGCAGGAAGGTGAGGGCTTCGCTTTTTGCCGTACACGCAAAAAATTGAGAACGCTGAAGCGTCTCTGACGAAGATCTTCCCTGCTGTTGCGTCTGTGAAGCGGTACAACAAGCCAGACGTAAACAGTCGACGGTGGTCGAGCGTCTTTCCTGGTTCAAAGGATGAGCCGACTCCGTTTCGCTGTCCCGGCCCGCATAGCCCTTCCAAGGTGGAGGGTGTCGCAGGCACGATTGCGATGGGCCGCAGACTTACAACATTCAGATCGGGACAAAGCGATGATCAGAAATGTACTGCGGTGAATCTCTTGTATCCAGTATAGCGCAAAATCCCTCATCCTGCTCTGAAACAGGCGTTCAAAAGGCATTGCGTGGGCTTTTCTCCGCCCTTCCGTTCGCTCGGGATTCCCGACGAAACGGCCTGGATACTCGCGGAACCTTCTAACGATAACAATCTCGGCGTTCTTCGTCAACTTTTGGCGGTTTGCGTTTCTTCGGAACAGTGCCGAACTACTCTGCCGGCGCAGGTTTTCTGTATAACAGCCAGAAGCCAATTCGCCATGCTAGGCTTTTCGCATGACTTTTGCTGATCCTCGCAAGTGCTTCCTTTCCTGTGTCCTCTCAGCCGTAACCCTTCTCCTTCTCGTCGGAACCTCCAGCCTCTCTCCAGCACAAACTGGCTCTTCTAGCAATGATACGCGGATTACTGCTTTGATTCAGTCACTTGGCAGGGCCCGGACGCCAAGCGCGGCTGCAATTTCGCCTGACGGGGCGACAGTGGCGTGGGCAGCTGGTAGGGGGGCGGAATCACAGATCTATCTGACCGAAGTGGCTGATCCGACTAAAGAAAAGGTCGCTGAGACTGGGCTTAGCTCGACCGGCTGTGGCAGTTCGGAGCCGAAGTGGTCGCCAGATGGGGAATGGTTGGCCTTTGTATCGGATTGCACGGCAAATGCGGACAAACCTGGGCAGGATCAGGTATTTCTATGGTCGAAACAGACCGGCGAGTCAAAACAATTGACACGGCTTGTGGGGGGTATCGATTCGCTGGCGTGGTCACCGGATGGGAAGGC
Source organism: uncultured Acidobacteriaceae bacterium (assembly GCA_963798925.1). Lineage (GTDB taxonomy): Bacteria > Acidobacteriota > Terriglobia > Terriglobales > Acidobacteriaceae > Edaphobacter. The sequence continues at coordinate 2,321,857 of CAWCVD010000008.1, read as the reverse complement.
GATCGCGTTCCTGTTTGTCGAAAATGCTACGCGCAGCGCTGGAGCCCTTGCGGCGATGAAACCGTGGTCGGGCGTGATTGGAGAAGATGGGGTTGAGATTCAGCGCGTCTATGGCATCGATCTGGAACACCACACCGGCAGTTGGCTCACGCCTTCGAATCTCCACGTCTATGAGTTTGCGTGGTCGCCAACCTCGCATGAAATCACTTTTGTCGGCGCGCCGCCTCCGGGCGAGAACAACTGGTGGGTCGCCCAGCTATACATCCAGTCTTTTGGCGGTCATGCGAAATCGATACTGAACCCCATGACTGTCCCCGGGCCGCTCCATGGCCGGCAGATTGCGGTTCCACGTTGGTCGCCTGACGGGAGTCAGATTGCTTTTATTGGCGGATTGATGAGCGATCAAGGTTCGACCGGAGGCGATGTCTACGTGATTCCGTCGACTGGTGGCGCGCCCATAAACGTTACGCCGGGTCGGGCTGCTTCCATTGCATTTATTGGGTGGCTTGGGCCGGAGGTTATCGGAGTTACAGAGCATGTGGGTGGAAACAGCCATCTTGCAGCCATCAATCTAAGGACGGGTGAGGACATACCCCAAGCAAGCACAACCTTTCCAGAGACGATCGGAGCGGGCGGACTTGTCATGAGTATCTCACTCTCCAACAAGCACACGATCGCTTTCATACGCAGCTCGTTCGAGATGGCTCCCGAGGTTTGGGCCGGCCCCCCGACCAATATGAAGCAGATCACTCATCTGAATGATGGGATGAAGCCGGCGTGGGGGAAGACAGAGAGCGTTGAATGGACCAACGACGGATTCAAAGTGCAGGGATGGCTGCTGTATCCAGCAAATTACGATCCGTCGAAGAAGTATCCTTTGATCGTGAGCGTGCATGGTGGGCCTTCGAGCGCGGTGACGCCGCGCTGGCCTGGCGTGGGATATGGCGGAGTGCCGTTTTCCGCGCTGGGTTACTTCGTGTTCATGCCGAATCCTCGGGGCAGCTATGGACAGGGAGAGAAGTTCACCCAGGCCAACATCAAGGACTTTGGGTATGGTGACCTGCGAGACATTCTGGCAGGCATGGATGTATTGGAGAAGCGTTTTCCGATCGACGAGAATCGCGAAGGATTGACTGGTTGGAGCTACGGCGGATTCATGACGATGTTCGGCGTGACTCAGACTACCCGGTTTAAGGCAGCAGTAGCGGGCGCGGGCATCAGCGACTGGAAGAGCTACTACGGCGAGAACTCGATCGATCAGTGGATGGTTCCGTTCTTCGGCAAGACGGTCTATGACGACACTGCGGTGTATGCGAAGAGTTCTGCGATCGAATACATCAAGAACGTGAAGACGCCGACACTTGTCGTCGTTGGAGATCGCGATGGCGAGTGCCCTGCTCCGCAGAGCTTCGAGTTCTGGCATGCACTCCGGGCCGAGGGCGTGAAGACGCAATTGGTGGTGTATCCAAACGAGGGGCACGCGTTTCGCTCTGCCGAACATCGCCGCGATGTTCTGGAGCGTGCGTTAAACTGGTTCGAAACCGAGATGCCTGCGAAGTAGGGAGGCGTCCTCGTTTCAGGCAACGCGTTCAACGCAAAGGCAGCTTCTCGAGGGTTGCCAACTTGCTGCTGATACGTCCAATACTTACTGTTGACTCGTGCAATACAGGTCCACCATTTGCTTCCGGTGTCAGCAGCTTTTACACTGGTGATTCGAGATTCGCTTATTTAGCGGTTGCGGAGTGACCGTTCAACTTGCGTTCCGGTTGGACGGGGAGGTTCAATGCGTCGGTTTGTCACGTTAGCAGTTCTGTTACTTTTCACGGTTCCTTTTGGCGTCTCGATTTCGGGCTGTTCGAAGAAGTCTCCTACGATCTTCTGCAATGGCGCTGACTCCGGCATCCCCGTGGGGCAGGTCACGACGATCACGCTGAGCCCTGCGATCACGGGCATTTCATTGAATTTCGCCCAGATTGGTCAGGTCAGCAGCCCAGTGGCTACGGACTGCAAAGGGACGACCGAGTCGATAACTAAATACACCTACGCTACGTTCCTCGCTAACGGAACGCCGGATATGACGATTGCCGACGTCGAACCGACAAACGGCCGGCTGTGCGCTGGCACCTGGAACAGGAATACAGGTGGAGGCATTCCGGACTACACGACCTGCAATCCGACGAACAAGAGTGGAACGGTCTTTGTTGTTGCTAGCGGCGATGGCGCGAGCAGCAACCCTCTGCCGATTTATGTGCATCCGGTGGTGACGAGTGTCGTGCTCGGGCCACTCTCAACGGACTGTATTAACGATCCGGCGACGAATTGCAGCCCCGCTGCATTTGCAACCCAACAGGTGAGCTGCACGATCGATGCGGGGACTGGCTGCTGCACGACGCCTGTAACCACGCAGGCTGCCTTTGTTTCAGCGAACGGCTGCGCATCGCAGGCGACGACGGGACAACTTGCAGCTCGCGTCTATCAGAACGCATCGACGACGCTGACGAACAATATCAGTTGCAAGGTGGGTCACCTCACTTACACAGCGCAGACACCTTCGATCGTCTCGATCGACCAGAACGGTGTGGCGACAGCACAACAGCCCGGATCGACGGTAATCACAGCCAATATCTCGAATGCTGGAAGCTCGGCTGGTTTCTTTTCGACGTGTCCTCCGACATCGATCGCCTTGAGTATTCCGGTTGGCTCGGGTGGCAGTTCCAACAGCATCATCGTGAATCCGAACAATACTCAACCGATCACGTCCCTGGTGACGGACAAGAATGGGACGGTTCTGACCGGCTTGGCGCTTGAGTTCGAGTCGACGACGCCGACGACGATCCCTGTGGCCTCATCGGGAACCGTGACGCCTACGTTTCCGGGTGCGGCAGCCCTCACGGCGGTATGTCAGCCACCTACTTGCAATCCTTCTCCTTTCAATCAGATTGGGTTGTTTGGCAACGGGAAGCCTGTTACGTCGAACGCGATTACAGTGACGGCACCCGGCACCAACAGCACGAATCTTTATATTGCAAGCACGAACTCTCTCTACCTGGTGCCGGTGGACTTTACGCAGCCACAACTTGGGTCACCGGTTCGGCTGCCTTACCAACCAAACTCGATGGTGATCAGCGACGATGGCAGCTCAATTTACATGGGCAGCGCCTATGAGATCATGACGGTCGGCGCTCTCTCTAACACTGTGACCAACCAGGATCCTTCAGTGACAGGGACGGTACTGGCGGTATCGCCTGACGGATCGACACTGGTGATCACGGACCCGATACGGCAGTTCGTGTACTTGTACGGCGCGAACGGCACGGGTGGAATTCAAACCCAGTTTGGCGGCGTCGGGACCCACGCGGCGTTTTCGCCTGATAGCCGTACCGTGTACATCACGCTTGGCGATTACAACGCTTCGACAGGTGTGATTACGCCGAACAACCAGCTGCTGGTGCACTCGACGTTTACGGGCTGGTATCAGACCACGTCGTTGCAGCCGACGGTCGACGTTGCGATGGGTGTACCGAGCGTGGGAGCGTTCTTCGCCGGCACTCCAACGACGGCGCGTTCCTATTGTCCGGTGACGACCACCACGACGACGGTAAACGGCGAACCAACCACAACCAATGTCTTTTATCCTGACGCCGGCGTGCTCGGGCCGGCGGTGGACCGGATTGCGACGACTAACGATGGGCTGCACGTTCTGGGTGCCACGACGACGACATTTACCGATCTGGCGATTCCCTCCGGCTTGCCGATTGGCAACTGTCCGCTGGCCGATGCGACTCCGCAGACTTTTACGACTACCGTAGCGTTCACTGGAGCTCTGCCCGGCGCTGCGGCGACTGCGATCACCGGTGTTTTGCCGACCTCGGACTCGAAGATTGCTTTCGTGACCTATACCGGGACCGGGGGTGTGGTTCCTACATATACGCCGCAGACCACAGGTGCGGGAACGCTGGGTACCATTCCATTGTCGACGGCACTGGGGACGCCGATTGCTCCGGTCGCCGGGGTGGTGAGTGCGGATAACCAGACTTTCTACGCCGGCACCTCGGGCGACAATGCGGTGCACTTGATTACGCGGCAGGCAGATGGTTCCTACAAGGACGTTACGACACCGATCGCTCCGAAGCTGCCTGATCTGAATGGAAATATAGTGCCGCCGAACTTGCTGGTACAGAAGCCCCGGAAGTCTACGAACTAGCTCTCCTCCTTTTGATTTGAGTCGAAGCCCTCTCCTTGGAGAGGGCTTCTGCTGCTTAGGCCACCAGCTGCTGTCTGATTGGGGGCCCTCCCCCTACCTTTATTGCCCTAAAGTATTTCGAATCAATAGTTTGAACCGAAGCTTGGCTTGCAAAGTCTTCATTCCAGACCGGTTATCTCCAAAGTCTTCCAATGAAAGGAGTTAACCATCATAGTCCTCGGTCAAAAGAAGAAAGCCCCGGAAGATCCGGAGCTTTTCCACCTAAGTTAAGAATAGCAGGTTGACGCTAACTTTTTTCCATTTGGATATCGCTGAAAAATAAAGAGTTAAGAGGCTGTGGGGCTTGACAAGCGAAAATGTTGGGTTTTTCGCACTTCCAGCGATTCTACTGGTCTTCCGCCCTGAGCCAGAAGAGAGTTATTGGACGGTGTAGGTGTGGGTGCCGCTTCCTGTCTGGGTTAGCTTGCTATGGGGTAAAGTGACGGTCGCTGTGGTGTTTGGTGGGAGAGTGACGATGAAATGGTGGGTGGACTGGTTCCAGTCGGTGGTGACGAGGCCGTAGGCGGAGTCGTATTCGGTGTGGAGGGTGGGGAGTGACGGATCGAAGTTGGGGGTGATGGTGAGGTGGTGGAAGCCGGGGCCTGAGGGGTCGGTGTCGATGCCTGCGGCGCGACGGAAGACCCAGGCCATGACAGAACCGAAGGCGTAGTGGTTGTAGGAGTTCATGGAGGGGTCGCCGGTGTCGCCGTTCCATCGCTCCCACCAGGTGGTGGCTCCTTTGGCGACCATGTAGCCCCAGGATGGGTAGGTGTCTTGCAGGAGGAGTTTGAAGGCGACGTCGGAGCGATGGTTGTCGTCGAGGACGAACATGAGGAAGGGTGTTCCCAGAAAGCCGGTGGTGAGGTGGTTGTTGTGGGCTTCGATGTCTTTGACGAGGCGGTCGGTCATGTTGGCGCGCAGGTTTTCAGGCGCCATGCCCGAGTAGAGGGTGACGACGTAAGTGCTTTGCGTGTTGCCCTGGACCGCACCGTCGGGCTGGATGTATTGCTTGCGGTAAGCCTCGACGATGTTGTCGTAGAGACTTTGATATTTTTCGGCGTCTTCTTTGCGTCCCAGGGCCAACGACATCTCTTTCATGTCGCGGGCGATGATTGCCCAGTAGGCGGTGGCGATCAGATCTTTTGGGGTGTTCTGGTCCGGGGCTAACCAGTCCGCGTAGTTGTTGCCTAGCTGGTTGCGACGGATGTAGTCGGGGTTGGTCTTCAGGATGAAGTCCATGAAGCGCTGCATGTTGGGCCAGGAGGTTTCGAGGAGGGTCTTGTCGCCGTACTGGAGCCACGCAGCGTGGGGGACGAGGATGCCGGCGTCAGCCCAGCCGGGTGCGCCGGGCTGCGGGCCAAGGAGGTTGGGAGAGACGTCGGTGAAGGCGTTGTCGGCGGTCTGGGCGTCGTCGATGTCGAGCGTGAACTTACGGGTGAAGCTGGCGATGTCGAAGTTATAGGTCCCGGTGCGCCAGAAGACGCCGGCGTCGCCCATCCAGCCGAGACGCTCGTCGCGCTGGGGACAGTCGGTCGGGATGGAGAGGAAGTTGCCGCGCTGACCCCAGATGCCGAGCTCACCCATCTTATTGAGCAAGTCGCTGGAGCTTTGGAAGCGAATGGATGGGGTGGCGGGGAGACTGTCATAGACGAGGCCTTCGATGCTGGCGGTGGTGGGAGTGCCGGTGTAGCCGGAGAGTTCGACGTAGCGGAAGCCGTGGAAGGTGAAGGAAGGGGTGTAGGTTTCGTCGCCACTGCCAGAGAGAGTGTAGATGTCGGTGGCTGTGGCGTTGCGGAGGTTCTCGGTGTAGATGCTTCCATCAGGGTTGAGGCGCTCGGCGAAGCGCATGCGGACGACGGTGCCGCGTGGACCACGGACATGGAGGACAATGTTGCCGACCATGTTCTGGCCCATGTCGTAGATGATCGGATGGGCTTCGTTGGCCGGGGTCATCGCAACGGGGTGGAGCGTGTTGGAGACGGCGATGGAGAGGTTGGGTTGGGCGGTTGGGTTTACTTCGGAAGAGACTTCGGTGGTGATTGCCGGAGTCCAGTTTTTTGCGTCGAAGTGGGGTGTGTTCCAGCCGGGGAGTTCGAGGCGGGCGTCGTAGACTTCGCCGGCGTAGATCTCAGAGAAGAGTGTGGGGGCAGAAGCGGTCTGCCAGGTTTCGTCGGTGGCGATGGTTTTGTGGGAGCCATCGGCGAGGGTGATGTCGAGTTGGGCGCGGAGAGCGTCGGGACCGGGGTAGGCGCGGGTGCCGGCCCAGGTCATCGGGGAGCCGTGCCAGCCGGCGCCGAGGATTGCGGCGATGGTGTTGCCGCCGGACGAGAGCATCGAGGTGACGTCGTAGGTCTGGTAGAGGACGCGTTTGTGGAAGTCGGTCCAGCCGGGGTTGAGGAGGGTTTGGAGAGCGATGGGTTTGCCGTTGAGGAAGGCCCGATAGGCTCCTAGGGCAGTGATCGTAAGGCGAGCGGATCGGATGGCTGCGGGAAGCTCGAAGTCTTTGCGAAGGAGTGAGGCCTCGGATGCGATGCGATTGGGGCCCACGGTTATGCTGTGGCGGTCGTTGGCGAAGACCAGCGGTGTGGCGAGGTTGCCAATCTCGTGCGCGGGTTGCCATGCGGCGTCGCCGATACGAGCCTGCCAGGTGGTGTCGCTGGGGATGCGGCGGTCTTCACCGGTTTGGGGTCCGTCGGCTGTGGTGATACGGAGAGAGGCGGCGAAGCCTGCGGGGGCTGTGGTGGCGGGGGGTCTTGGCTTAGGCGAGATGACCTTGACGAGGATATCGTTGTCGCCAGGCTTGAGGAGTGAGGTGATCTCCTCCCAGTCGAAGGCGGCGAAGTCCTTGTGCTGGCCGGTGACGACGCTATTAACAGTGGCTGTGTAAGCACCGACGGCAAGGATGTGGAGGCTGGCCCGGGTGGGGGCAGCGTCAAGGCGAAGGGTGTAGCGAAATTCGACCGGAGTGGCGGGCGGGGTGGGTTGCGCGCTAGCGCTGGGGAGCCAGAGCCAACGAACGCCGGTGAGTTCGTGGTCGGCGGCAGGGTCGGGGTGGCGAATCCATTGGGCGTGCCAGTCGGAGGGGGTGAGTAAGGCGGTTTCGAAGAAGGCGGGGGCTGAGGTTGACTCGTGGTTTTTGTTGTCCCAGACTCGGACCTGCCAATAGTAGCGGGTTTGGGATTTGAGGGCGGGGCCGTTGTAGAGAATGTCGATGGAGTCGGAGGAAGGAATGCGGTTGGAGTCCCAGATGTCGGGTTTGGCCAGGTTGGCTTCGGTCGTGGCGATGCGGACTTGGTATGCGGATTGGGTCCAGTTGGGGGTGGTGGCGTCGGACTGCCAGGCGAAGGTGGGTTTGGGGGAGTCGATGCCAATTGGGTTGGTGAGGTGGTCGGTGCGGAGATTGATAGGAGTGGCGGCGGCTGGGAGGGTCAGGAGTAAGACAAGGATCGAGTGAGGCAGACGCATGCGTTGGCTCCGGGTTCGCTGGACAGAGCGAATAATACCGGATTTGGGCCGCAGGGTTAGAGTTCGCTTCGATTTCAGGTTAGGGGTTTGAGATCGCCTAGGACGGTGGGGAGGAGTTCGGAGACTGTGGGGTGGATGTGCACGGCGCGCTGGATGGTGGTGTAGGGAGCGCGGGCGTACATAATGTCGAGGATGCAGTGGATGGCTTCGTCGCCGCCGGTGCCGAGGATGTTGGCTCCGAGGATTTGTTTGGTGGTGGCGTCGACGAGGATTTTGATGAAGCCTTCGGTCTCGCCTTTTTCGACGGCGCGGCCAACGCGGGTCATGGGGCGGATGCCGATGAGGGCGGACTTGCCGGATTTGCGGACTTCGGCTTCGGTGAGGCCTACGCGGCCTAGCGGCGGGTCGGTGTAGAGGGCGTAGCAGGGGATGCGGTCGGTGACGCGGCGAGGATCGTTGTCGAGGAGGTTGGCGGCTACGATTTCGTAGTCGTTATAGGCGGTGTGGGTGAAGGCGCCGCGGCCGTTGCAGTCGCCGAGAGCCCAGATGCCGGGGACGTTGGTGCGGAGCTGGTCGTCGACGGTGATGAAGCCGTGCTCGTCGTGGGCGATGCCGGCCTTTTCGAGGCCGAGGTCGTCGGTGTTGGGCCGGCGGCCTACGGCGAGAAGGACATGGGAACCGATGCTGTCGGAGGGATCATCAGTGCAGTCGACTCCTGCAGCGATGTCGTCGCCCTGCGGCTTGAAGTGGATGCATTCGGCGCTGGTTCGGACCTTGATGCCTTCTTTTTCGAGAAAGGTCCGGACTGAGGCAGAGACGTCTTCGTCTTCGCGATGGACGAGACGTGGCGATTTTTCGATCACCGTGACTTCGCTGCCGAAGCGGCGGAATATCTGCGCGAATTCGAGGCCGACGTAGCTTCCGCCGACAACGACGAGGTGGCGCGGGAGGGTGTCGAGCTCGAGGATGCTGACGTTGGTGAGGTACGGGACTTCGTTGACTCCGGGGAAGTCGGGGATAACGGCCCGGCCGCCTACGTTGAGGAAGACCTGGTCGGCGGAGAGGAGATCTTCGCCTACGCGGACTTCTTTGGGAGATTCGAAACGTGCGTGGCCGTTGAAGACTGTGCATCGGGGCATGTGGCCAACGTAGCTTTCAAGTCCCGTCCGGGAGGCGAGCACGATCTTGTCTTTGCGGGCCTTGACGGCCTTCATGTCGACCGTGACAGAGCCTGCGACGACGCCGTAGTCTGCACCGGTGCGGGCCTTCTGGGCGACATAGGCGCTGGCGACCATTGCTTTGGTGGGTGTGCAGCCAGTGTTGACGCAGGTGCCGCCGAAGAGCTTGCGCTCGACGTAGGCGACGGTGCGGCCCGCCTGAGTCAATCGGCCGGCGAGCGTCGGACCGGCCTGACCGGCTCCGATGATGATGGCGTCGAAGTGTGTGGGCATCAGACTCGAGAGACGATGAAGATAGCGCCAAAGAGAGCGACCGCATCTTCGATGAGAGCTGCGGGAAGGTCTTTGCCGAAGGCTTTGGCGAGGGCTCCCCGGACGGAAGCTCCGCCGAGGGTGCCGACGACTGCGCCGATGGCTCCGGCGACGAGGCCACCCGCCAGGGAGTCGTGCGCGGCGCCGAGGGTTGCACCGGCGAGGGCTCCCATGACAACGCGGACGATGAACTGCGGCGGAACCTTGCGGCTGGGGGTCTTGGGGAGCTTGTCGTTGATGAGCTCACCGATTTCGGCAAGGGTGAAGATCCATCGCGTGACGGCGTGGCTCATGAAGTTGAGGGGTGTACCGGCGAGGCTGAACCAGCCCAGACCAGCGCCCCAACATGCAATGGCCGGCCCCATGAGTGCGCGGAGTCCACAGATGATGCCGATAAGAAATGCCAAGATGAGGATCGTCAAGAAAACCTCCTGGTGCTTGATTCAGATGAACATTCTGCGGCAGCCCGGACCAGTTCAGCAAACTTCGATCCGCAGGAGATGAATGCTCCACATACTGCACAGGGTTACCGCTGAGATGCTGTTAGCTGGCTGACGGATTGCCTTTTTTCGAAAAATTCTTATTCAGCTGAGGCGCTTCTTGAGAAGGTTGCGGGAGATGGCGTCGAGGACCCCGTTGAGGAAGGGGATGGATTCGGGGGCAGCGTAGCGGCGGCCGATGTCGAGGGACTCGTTGATGATTATGGCGGCGGGGGTGTTTGGGTAGCCGAGCATCTCGGCGACAGCGGTGCGGAGGAGATTGCGGTCGACGACAGCCATGCGCTCGATGCGCCAGTTCTGGGCGTGGGCTTCAATGAGCTGATCGATCTCTTCGCTTCGCGTGGTTGCGACGCGGTAGAGGTCTTCGGTGAAGCCACGGGTATCTGGCTCGACGTCGGCGGCTGAGGCCCAGAAGAGCTTCTGAACCTGCTCGGGCGACTGTTTGCCGAGGTCCCCTTGAAAGAGCATCTGCATGGCGAGTTCGCGGGACTTGCGGCGAGTACCCATTATTTCTTCACCTTGTTATTCTGCACCGCTAGTTTGCGCTGGATAGAAACCATCTCGATGGCAGCAACAGCGGCTTCGAAACCCTTGTTTCCGGCTTTAAGGCCGGCGCGATCGAGGGCTTGCTCGAGGGTTTCGCAGGTAAGGACGCCGAAGGCGTGAGGAATGCCGGTCTCCTGCTGGGACTGGCCGATTCCACGGGCGACCTCGTTGTAGATGGCCTCGTAGTGGGCGGTTTCGCCGCGGAGGAGACAACCGAGGGTGATGATGGCATCGAATTTTTTGGATTCGGCGAGGGTACGAGCTGCGGAGGGAACCTCCCAGGCACCTGGGACGCGGACGATCTCGATGTCTTTCTTCGCTGCGCCGCTACGGTGGAGGGCGTCGAGCGAGCCCTGGAGGAGGCGGTCCGTGATGACGGTGTTCCAGCGAGTGGTGACGATAGCGAAGCGCATGCCGGTGGCGCTTAGGTCGCCTTCGACGGCGGACGGCTGGTTGTGAAGAGGATTTTCGGACTGCCAGAAGCCCAATTTTAGTTCCGGAGTGAGCTGGACGGTGAAGAGGCGGCTGTTCCACTGGGTTAGTTCGGCCGGAGAGAGAAGGGTTTCGATCTCTTCGGTGCGATGGGCGGCCAGAAGCCATTTTTCTACAAGCGTGCGGATGTGGTCGAGCTGCGTGACTTCAATGAGGATAGGGGGAACCGTAGGGGCGCGGCCGGTAACGAACTCCAGGTTTCCGATGGGAGCGAGGAAGGCGGCACCGCGGCCCTGAGCCTCCTGCCAACCTTTACCCTGCTCAAAGCCAAGGTCAGAAAAGAGGCTGGTCAGACGGTCAAATTCAGCGCCCGACGTGCCCGCAGAGGCAACGGCACTGACAATCGTGATTCCCTTAATCATAGATTCGATTGTATCGTCTGGGAGTGTGACGGTATTGCTGTCGCTGCCTGCTGGACTGGATTGAACTGCCGAGGGGGATGCCTGTGAACTACGAGACGCTGCTGTGTGAGGTGAACGATCAGATCGCCACGGTAACACTGAACCGGCCGGAGGTGCTGCATGCTCTGAATTCCCGGGCATTCAACGAGCTGGAACAGGTGTTTATGGCGTTGACGGCGGACGCGGCCGTTCGTGTGATTCTCCTGACAGGTGCGGGTGAGAGGGCATTTGCAGCGGGGGCGGACATCAACGAGGTTGAGCGATTGGACGTGGCGACCGGAGAGGCCAAGGCACGGCGAGGGCAGGAAGTCTTTCGAATGATCGAGACCTGCGGCAAGCCAGTGATCGCGTGTATCAATGGGTTTGCGCTGGGAGGTGGATGCGAGCTTGCGATGGCCTGCACAATGCGGATTGCGAGCGAAACTGCACGGATGGGGCAGCCGGAGGTGAAGCTAGGACTGATTCCGGGATATGGAGGAACGCAGCGACTGCAACGGCTGGTAGGACAATCGGCTGCTCTGAAACTTTTGCTGACGGCCGAGATGATCGGGGCGGCCGAGGCGCTTCGGATCGGGCTGGTCGATGAGGTAGTTGCTCCGAACCTGCTGATGGAGCGCGCGAGGGAGATCGCGACAACGATTGTCGGCATGGCCCCGCTGGCGATTGCGGGATGCATGGAGGCGGTGCGATGGGGAAGCGAACTCGGACTAGCCGCAGCAACCGATATCGAGGCGGAGATCTTCGGACGGTTGTGCGGAACGGAGGACAAGGCCGAGGGCGCGAAGGCATTTCTGGAGAAACGGGCTCCTGATTGGACCGGCCGATAGGTTGGTGAGAATTCAGGTAGTTGCATGGAAAGGTTCGGAAGCACTGGATTTGGGGCATTTTGGCGGTGGAGGGCTTGATATGCTGGTGACTGTGCGTAGATCCCTGCTAGTCTTCCCTGCTCTTTTGCTAACGTTCTCCCTTACCGGCTGCACTCGAACGGCTGTACCCAGCGTCGCCGAGGCGAACGCGCTTGCGGCAGAGCAAAGACAGGAGATCGACCTTGCCCGGCAGCAGATGGACCTGATTCCTCCACCGTCAAAGACGCGTTATATGGCCGTGAAGAGTTTGACGCAATGGGAGAATCCGTATCTGACAGTGCAGGGCGGCATGGTGACGTTGCATGTGGTGCAGGCGGACGCCAATACCAGCGACCTCGGCGTGGGTGGAATGCTGCGGCCGATCGGGGCGCGGCGGCAGGATCTGAATGTGCGGGTTAATGATCTGCCTGCTGCGCTGAACGCCGTTCCTCAGAATTTCTGGCCCTACGGAAGAGTCGTTGCAGTGGAAGAGGCGCATGAGGTGCCCGTGAGCGCACGACCCGATGTTCGGCGGAACATGGAAAAGGTGATCAAAACACTGAACGATCTGGGTGTGGTGGTGTATGAGTGGAGCGACAGCGGGCGGAGCTGATTCGTTCTTGCGTACGTCTGCCCGAAAACTGCATGTTGCGCTAAGATTCTCGTACTTCTGCGTGCAAATTTTTAGAACTGGGTGAACGATTGCAACTGCATACAACGGCACTGGTGGTCTTTTGCTTCTTCTTTGCCCTGGTGACGCTGGCTGGCTTCTGGGCGGCTCGGTGGCGAAGGCCAAAGATGGGGATGGGGTCGCTCGAGGAGTGGGGGCTGGCGGGCCGCAGCTTCGGAACCTGGGTGACCTGGTTTCTGATCGGCGGGGATCTTTATACGGCTTACACGGTGATCGCGGTTCCGGCTCTGCTGTACGGGAGCGGGGCGATGGGATTTTTTGCTTTGCCGTATGCAGTCATTACTTATCCCTACATGATGCTGGTGTTGCCGCGGCTTTGGACTGTTTGTCACCGTCATGGTTACGTAACCCTGGCTGATTTCGTGGGCGGCCGGTACGGAAATCGCTGGCTGACGATTGCGATTGCACTGACTGGCGTGCTGGCGCTGATGCCCTACATAGCGCTGCAACTAGTGGGAATTCGCGTCGTGATCGGGGCAATCGGAATCAACGGGGAGTGGCCGCTGGCTGTGGCATTTGTGATCCTGGCGGCGTACACATACTCGAGCGGATTGCGCGCGCCGGCAGTGATTGCCATCGTGAAGGACGTAATGTTGTACGTGATGGTGCTGGCGGCACTGATCTATATCCCGATGAGACTGGGTGGATATGCGCGGGTGTTTGAACTGGCGAATCAGGCTCTGGCGCTGCATACTCCGTCGGCCACGATTCATTTGAAACAGGGCCAGTTTCTCGGGTATTCGTCGCTGGCGATCGGATCGGCTGTGGCGCTGATGCTTTATCCCCATACGGCGACGGCGGTGTTGAGTGCGCAGAATGCAAACGTGGTGCGAAGAAATGCTGCAATGCTGCCGGCCTATAGTTTTCTGCTGGGGTTGATTGCGCTGATGGGATATGTGGCTTTGGCTGCAGGGGTGGTTACGAAGGACGCGAATATGGCGGTGCCGCTGTTGTTTCTGAAGATGTTTCCGGAGTGGTTCGCGGGCTTTTGCCTGGCGGCGGTGGCGATTGGAGCGCTGGTACCGGCGGCGATCATGTCGATAGCGGCTTCGAACCTGTTCACGCGAAATCTGTACGGAGCTATGGTGCAGCGCAAGATGCTCCCGGAGGAAGAGTCTAAGATGGCGAAGGTGGTATCGCTGGCGGTGAAGTTTGGCGCGCTGCTCTTTGTCCTGAAGCTGCCTGTTACGTATGCGATCGAGATGCAATTGCTGGGTGGAATCTGGATAGGGCAGCTGTTTCCTTCAGTGGTCGTTGGGGCTTTTTCACGATGGTTCCATCCATGGGCGTTGCTGGCGGGATGGGGGGCGGGAATGGCGAGCGGGACCGGAATGGCGGTGGCGCTGGGGCTGAAGAGTTCCGTCTATCCATTGCATTTGCCCCCGTTTTTGGGCGGAGGGACGCATGGGATGTATGCAGCGGTTCCGGCGCTTGCGTTGAATCTGGTTGTGTCTGCGGTGTTGACGGTAGTGTTTCGTGTGGCAAGGGTCGATGGTGGAAGAGATGTGACTGACGCATCGGCCTATGTTGGATAGAGTTTGCCGAAGCGGCTCAATGAGACTGCGGTGCATCTCAGAGCTAAGGGAGTTCGGCTAAGGCGGGACGATGAAGAGGACGAGGATGAGCGAGAAGGATGAGTTGCAAAAGACGACGTATGGACGATCGCTGGCGAAGGGCCTTCTGGCGGGACTGGTCGGCGGTCTGGTAGCAACGGCGGCGAAGACGCTGGCAGAGCGAATCTATCCGCCGCGAACGCATGGAGAGCCGGAGCCTCCGGAGGTGCTGGCTGAGAAGGTCGCAGGACATGAGCTGGTGGGAACGCAGAAAGAGGTCGCGACGGAAACGATCCATTGGGGCTTTGGTGCGCTGACCGGAGCGGCTTATGGCGCACTGGTAGAGTTCTATCCGGCGGCGAATGCCAAGGATGGCGCAGGGTTTGGGATGGCGTTGAGTTCGCTGACGCATGGAACGGTATTACCGGCGATGGGACTGTCGGCTGAACCCGAAGATCAGACCGCGCGCGAGCGGACGAGTGAGATGGCGACGCATGTTGTTTATGGAGTGGTGACCGAAACGGTTCGGCGGGTGGTTCGGCGTATGCTCGGGTGAAAAATTTGCGCTAGAGTGTTGTGACGCGCAAAGAGAAGACAGCGGAGCATTTCTTGCGCTTCTTGACCGAGTTTAACGGGCCTGTTTGTCGAATTCCTCTCAGGGTACTTGATGGAAGACCAGCCGAAACCGAGTGAAGCGGGAGCGAAGAAGGCATGCATCGCTTGTGGAGAGATGATTCCGGCGAGCGCAACGGTATGCTCGCACTGCCAGCAACGCCAGACACCCGAAAAGAGCAGTCCGGTCAAACTTATTCTGACTTGGGTGGGCGCTGCGACTGCGGTCCTTGGTTTGATCGGGAGTCTTTCCGGGTGGTTCCACACGTTTGGCAGCCATCGCACGGAACGTGCCGAGCTCAAGGCACAGATGGCCGTTGCAGAGGGTCAGACCAAGAGCGGAGAGTATCCTGCTGCGGTCCACACGTATCAAGGCATTTTGAAGAGCGATCCGCTCTATGCTCCTGCGCTGGATGGACAACTGGACGCAACGATGCTGTGGGTCGAGAACTTTCAGGTTCTTGGAGATGACAAACAGGCGACCAACGCTGCAGGTTCTCTGCTGGACGAGATCATGCCCATTCTCGATGCCGGATTGGCGCGAAGCAAGGGATCGCGAGCAGCGGATGTGCAGGCGCATCTAGGCTGGGCACATTGGCTGAACTGGCACATCGCGGAGAGAGAATACAGCCATGCAGCTGAACAGAATTTGCGCGCCGCAGTGGAGCTGGACAAGACGAATGTGTATGCGAACGCAATGCTGGGCAACTGGATGCTGCAAAACAACGGAGATTTTCAGGAGGCGATCGGCCATCTGAATACTGCCGTCTCGACAGGCAAGGCGCGGCCACTCGCGAGAGAGATGCAGGTCGGTGGGCTGTTGGGTGATGAGCATCCCGGCGCGCGGGCTGAGATGGTGAAGGCAGTAAATGACATGAGGAAGAATGGCGAAGCT
Source organism: uncultured Acidobacteriaceae bacterium (assembly GCA_963798925.1). Taxonomy (GTDB): domain Bacteria; phylum Acidobacteriota; class Terriglobia; order Terriglobales; family Acidobacteriaceae; genus Edaphobacter. Next base: position 2,306,124 of record CAWCVD010000008.1, on the reverse strand, counting down.
TTGGATGACGAAGAGAAGAATCGTGTCCGCAGTTTTTGCTACAGCATAATGAGCGGACATCAAGGTGAGTTGGTCGAGTCTCTCTCTGCAGTGCCGGAAGACGATTCCTGGAAGACCTTCCTGTGGCTTGACGATAACCACGAGGACAAGATGGATCCTCTGGTGCGCGATTTCATCTATGCCAATCTGCTGGAGGCCTCGGGCAAACGCGCAGAGGCATTGCAGAAGTTTCAGGCGCTTCAACAAAATCCCAAAGCGAACCAATTCTCCTTCAAGGGCAGGATTGATGATGCCGTCAAGAGGTTGTCTAAGGGGTAGTTTCCAGGGGCTAGTGCATCTTTCGCTACGGTCGGAGGACGCTGGAGTTCCTAGGTTGCAGCGAGGATGTCGAGCCACGACTGATTGGCCCACAGACGTTCGCCGCCGCCGTAGCGTTCGGCGAAGCTGACGATGCGCGTCCCGGCCTCATTGTCGATCTGCGAGGCGTAGCCCAGAACAAGGCGACGCTTCCGTTCGGTCGCCGCATCGATCCGGTAAATCATAGGGCTGAGTGGCTCTTGGAGATTGGCTGCGAGATCACGTAGGGTGTCGAGATCTGTCGCGGCACTTGGATGGGTCGTGGCATATGGGAGGTCTTCGTAGAAGGCGCTAGCTAGGCTCTCGATGAAGGGCATCGCGGCTTCGCGGACGGCGAGGTGGTCAATGTGATTGCCAAGCGCGGCTGGGAGAACGATAGCTTCCATCGCTCCCGCCTCGGATTGTTTGGTGAGAGCTTTGCGAATCTTCTCGATGGACGGGTCCGTGGAGTTGACTGGCATGTCGCCCAACTCTTCGAGGGGAATACGGAGGCGGATGGGAGCGTCCTTGAGGTTGAGATCGACCATGCGGAGGCTGCTTTTTGCGCCTTTGGGGAGATCCTGCGTGATGCGGCGGAGAAAGTTCTCGTCTTCGCGCAGGCGCATGGCCGAGACGTACGAGAGCTCGTCATTCTCGTGGACGAAGCCGGCGTCGGAGTAAGGCGCGTACCGGCTGCGAGTGAACACATTGAGGATAGTGACGGTATGGCGCGCGGTGAGCCAGCTGGTGATTGCGATCGAGAGCGAAAACGCTGCGTCGTCGCGGTGCGGAGAGAGGATGAGGATCTTCAGGCGGGGCTCCGGCTGCTGCGAAGACTATTTTACGGGGATGTGGTAGCGGGTTTGGGGCCAGTTGTCCACGAGGGAGTCGACGACGAGGTGACCGACGCGGTAGGCGGCGTCGAGCGCGGGGAGGTAGGCGCTGTATTGGCGGACTTTGGTCTCGGCGAGGCTGTCGGCCGCGGTGACTCCGATGCGTTGCTGATCGAAGTTAGAGGCGGTACGGAGGACGAGCACGCGATTGATGTCGAGTTTGCCCGCGTGCGCGAGCCATGTGAGGGACTGGAGGGTGCCGGTGTCCTCCATGCCGCAGATGGCGTAAGTGCCTTTTCCGTCGGTCTGGTATTTGACCCAGTCGCGGGCCCATTGATTGAGCAGCTTGCCGTGCCAGAAGGTGGCGGCAGACAGGTTGTCGGCGCGAAGAACGAAGGGCGGACGATGAGCTGCCGCGTCGGGATACTGCATCCGGCGCTCTTTCATCTGCGGGGTGTCGGGTAGAGGCGTGTCTTTGGTGAGGTTGAAGGCCCAGTCTACGAACGTGGCGTTGAGATGGTAGACATTGCCATCGTCGCCGAATCGCGCAGTGCGCGGCTCCTCATACGGTGTGGACTTGCCAAGAGGAACGTAGCCGGTCTTCCAGTCCTTTGGAATTTCGCGGGCGTCGATCTCGTGGGCGAGGTCGCCATCAACGATGTAGTCAGACCAGACGGCGGAGCCGAGGGAACCAATCTGTGGATCGATACCGCCGATGCCTGCGACGAGGAAATAGGCGTGAGTGAGGTCGAAGCGTGGGTCGAGTCCGAGGGCCATGATGGTTGCAGCCGTGCGCGCAGTTCCGACGCCGGTAAGGACTCCGAGGACTCCGGTCTTGGGGTTGAGACGGAGGTCGTGGTAGCCCTGTGGGAACGGGAGAAGCTCGTCGAGATGTTCACGCTCGACCCAGTACTGATACTCGCCGGGAGCATCTCCGACGTCGGCGCCGATCTCGAACATGTTGATGACGACTACTTTGATCTCAATAGGCTTCTGTTTTGGCTGCGCGAGTGCGCATGGAAGTACGGCGAGCAGAAGCAGGATAAAAGGCGAGCGCATAGGAAATGGTAGCTCATAGCGCTGACTGATTGAGAGATCAAAGGTAGCTGAGCCAGGGATTGCAGCTGCGTTGCTTCAAGGCAGCGTACCAGCGACAGAGCGGATACATCGTAATAACGACGACGGCCCAGAGGAGATAGACAAATGGCAGGGTGAGTCCCCATCCTGGAGGTTGGGTGATGGGAAAGTGGGCGATGTCAGGGGATTCGAACATCCAGTGGATATGGCCGTAGCGCGCGAAACAGATGATTACCGCGAGCAGGTGGATAAAGAAAAAATGCAGCAGGAAGTAGAACATCGGAACTTTGCCGATGATGAGCGCGGGACGTAGCAGGCGCGGGCTGTGGGCATCGACCACCCAGAGGAAGACCAGCGCGGGGCCGAGCGTCATGAGCAGGAAGAGCAAAGATGGCGGGTATTTGGTGGTGTTCAGGAAGGAGAGCACGGTGTAGAGGTGCGTGGGTTGAGTCTCCCAGCGCGATGGATCGCCATAGACATTGATTGCTCTAGTCGCGACGAAGGTGGCGGTAAGGCCGATGCCAAGGCGCAGGAGAAAAGCCTTGCGGCGAGCGGGTTCCCACGAGTAGATCTGCCCGAGTCCGTAGCCTGCTGCGGGGACTCCGACCCAGGGGATGAGGGGATAGGCGACTAAGACGGTGTGGTTCGGAGTGGAGAGGATGATGTTAGGTGAATGAAGAATGGACCAGAACGGATTAGAAGAATTGATGGAGTCGAATAGATTGTGCGTTGCGATCAGGACGACGCCGAATGCGGCGACTATGGACGGCGGCAGGTGGACCAGCACCGATAGCACGATCATGGCCCATCCCAACGTCCAAAGGACGTTGATGATGGTGATGTGGTAGTCAAAGTTGAATTGCAAAGCGAGGCAGCGGAACAGGACAAGCTCTAGAAAGATGAGCCATACACCACGCGTGAAGAGGAACCGCGATAGTTTCGACTTCGATTGTTTGCGCAGGGAAAGAAAGGCGCCAGTGCCCATGAGCAGAAAGAAGACGGGAGCACAAAAGTGGGTGATCCAGCGGGTAAAGAAGAGTGCGGCGGAGGCAGTGGCGAGGTTGGTGGGAGAACCGGGCTGGCCGAAGAAGTCGCGGGTGTGATCAAGCGCCATGATGACCATGATCACGCCGCGAAGCAGGTCGACCGATTCGAGACGGGCCCGTTTTACAGTGATCGCTTCAGCGAGAGTAGCCATGCGGTGCGTAGTTTATCAAGGGGGATACTTCGCGGGCATCTGGATGCGGGGGTGCGCGAGCTAGACGCCTTTTTTCATGGGCTCCCAGATGAATTTGTGGATCTGCAGCGAGAGGCGGGCGGGAAGGCCGTCGGCGAGCATCCACTCGACGAGTTGGCGCGGGTCGAGGGTCATGTTGTCTGCGGTGCGAAGGGGGTTTGGCGCTTTAGTGAAGGCAGGGCTGAGGAGGATCTGACCGGCACGTTCGTGAAGCGCGTGCGTGCGAATGAAATCGCGGGCAAACTCGTAGTCTTCGCGGTTGGTGATGACGAACTTGACTTCATCGTTTCTTGTTAGAGCTTCAAGATTTTCAAGACGGAAGGTATTGGCCGCGCTTCCTGCGCCTGGACACTTGACGTCCACGATCTTGTGGATGGCTTTCGGAACATCGACCAGTGGCCGCTCTCCACTGGTTTCCATCATCAGCGTGTAGCCTTCGGCGAGGAGGCGATCCATCAAGGGCAGGAGTTCCTTTGCCTGCAGCATGGGCTCGCCACCCGTGAACTCGACAAGCGTGCAAGGAGCGAAGGTTTTGATCCGCTGCTCAATCTCGTCGAGCGTGAAGCCCTTGCCGCCGGTGAAGGTGTACTCGGAGTCGCACCAGGCGCAGCGAAGATTGCAACCCGCGAGACGGACGAAGATGCACGGCAGGCCCGCGAAGGAGGACTCGCCCTGGACGGATTGGTAGAGCTCGATTAGGTACATTGCGGTGCGCTTTTACTCGTAGTAGCGGGCGAAGCTGGTGTCTGTCTCGTAGAGCGTGCAGTCTTTCACGCTGACGCGACCGCCGGTCATCTCATGAAGCTGGAGCTTGGCCTTGTCGTAGAAGTAACGCGCGAGATTTTCGGCCGAGGGGTTGATTGTGGTGAAAGGCTCGAGATCGTTGATCATCTGATGGTCGAGGTATTCGACGACAGGGCGCATGACCTGCTTGAGGAGCTTGAAGTCGAGCAGAAGGCCAGCTTCGTCCAGCTCTTCGCCGACAAGGGTGATAAAGACCTTGTAGTTGTGTCCATGCGGATTCTCACACTTGCCGCGATAGTTGCGGAGGTAGTGGCCGGAGGAAAAGCCGGCTTCTACGGTTACTTCGAACATGACCCTGGTGTTCCCTTCAGTTGCCGCGCAATCTTGGAAAGGGGAGGCGGCTTCAACTTATCCCGTACTTTGATTGTACTGTTTTGTGCAACTTTCTAGCGCTTACGCCCGGACCGACGGGCTTCGTCCGCTCGGCGCTCCGCCTGCTCGAATAAGGAGGAGAGGACGCCGGCAAGTGCGACGAAGAGACCTACAACGAACAGGCCCAGGCCCATGGTGCGCCACAAGGAGACATCGCCGGGCGAACCGGGCTGGCGAGCGATGTTCGTGTATGCGATGCCGCAGGAGATCAATGCGAAGACGATGAGGCTTCCAGCGAGAATGTAGAGATTGCGGCCCATGGAGATGTCCTTATTTTATTGGATTTTGCCGCTTGCAAGTCGCCCCTTTCCCAGTAGAATTGCTCAAATTGCATTCCTGAATAGCTGAACGAAAGCGAGCACTGTGCGCGGCGACTACAAGTGTGTGCAAGTGAACACTGGGCCATGACAGCCACGCAGACGTTGACTCTCGACGTAGCGCGCGCAGAGAAGAGCCGCTTCTGGCCGAATTGCGTCTCCGTGTTTGCGGGAGCCTTGATGCTCACGTGGCCGGCTTTCTACAACGGATTTCCCCTCCTTTATCCAGATTCAATGACCTATCTTGGCGACGGCCCAGTGCTCGCGCGAAAGATTTTCCTGCATCAATCGTCGAGCTACTACGGCATGCGATCGTTTTTCTACAGCCTGGCGATTCTGCCGTTTCACTGGAACGTTACGGCGTGGCCCATTGTGGCGATACAGGCGATCTTGATGGCGTACATGCTTTGGCTGGTCGTGCGGTCGGTCCTGCCGCACCGGACCGCGACCTGCTACCTGAGTCTGATCTCGGCGCTGAGTGTGCTGACGAGTCTGAGCTGGTATGTCAGCATCGTCATGCCGGACATACTGGGGCCAGCCCTGTATCTCACGTTCTATTTGTTGGTGTTTGCTCGGGAGACGTTATCACCGAGTGAGCGGCTGGCTGTGATGAGCATCGCCTGCTGGGCAGTGACGGCTCATGCGACCCATATGGCGCTGGGCATGGGGTTATACATAGTTCTGATTGGAGTGCGGCTTCTCCAGCGACGGCCGAAGCAGCAAATTTTGCGAGCTGCTGCAGCGATGGCGCTGATTCTTGCGACGGCGGGTGTAGCTCAACTGACTCTTTATGGGTCCGTTCTGGGCCAACCTTCTCTGAACGGTGAAAGGCCGCCGTACCTGATGGCGCGACTCGTCGCCGATGGGACAGGGCGAAGATATTTGGAGCAACATTGCGGGGAAGTTCGGTGGACAATCTGCAGTCGTGTCGAGACTCTCGCGGGAGATGCGGACCATTTTCTGTGGGATTCAGATGGGGGCTGGGGCGGTGCTTCGGTCGCCGAACAGAAAGATATGCAGCAGGAGGAGATGGCGTTCGTATCGGCCACTCTTCGTGCTTATCCGCGGGAACAGTTCTCCAAATCGATGGCAGCTTTTTGGGAGCAGCTTCAAACCTTCGGGATCGAGGATCTGGACCCAGGCACCTGGGTGCCGGAACAGTTCGATGAGACGCTGCCGGGGGCGCGATCGCGGTATCTCGCTAGCCGACAGGCTAGAAACGCACTTCATATTGAAGGAATCACTGCGTTCCAGATTTGGGTGATTCGAGCATCCTTGATTGGGATGATCGCCCTTCTACCACTCCTCTGGCGCAAGGTTTCGCCAAAGCTCGTCGGCCTCAGCATCATCGTTGTCTTCGTCGTGATTGCGAATGCGCTCGTCGCGGGCACGATGTCAATGGTGGATGAGCGCTATGGGAGCCGGGTGATCTGGCTGATACCCTTTGTGACCGGATTATTTGCGATGGACAGGTTCCTGCGCAGAGAAACGCGTCTTGAGATTAGTGTTGCTTCTCGAAGAATTGCTCAACGTCGGTGATGTCCTGGGTGAGGCGGTAGGGTGGCAGCGATTCGAGGAAGATTCGGCCGTAGCGCTGGCGCTGGATGCGGGGGTCGAGCAGCATCAGGACACCACGATCATTCAGGCTGCGGATGAGGCGTCCGAAACCCTGCTTGAGCGTGATGACGGCGTTGGGAATCTGATAGTCGAAGAATGGTTTTCCGCCCAAGGCTTCGATGGCTTCCATGCGAGCTTCGACGACTGGGTCGGTGGGGACGGCGAATGGGAGCCGGTCGATGATCACACAGCTCAACTGCTCGCCCTGTACGTCCACTCCCTGCCAGAAGGACGAGGTTCCGAAGAGGACCGCGTTTGGCGTATCGCGAAACTGCTGCAACAGCACGTGGCGAGGCGCAATGCCGTGGAGTAAGAGCGGGTAAGGCAGTTCGGCAAGAAGACGTTCGTGGGTGCTGCGCATCTGTGTGTAGCTGGTGAAGAGACAGAAGGCGCGGCCCTTGGTGATCTCGAGGACGCGGCGGATGCGCTCGGCGGCCTTCTCGGGGAACTCGGGCTCGCGTGGATCGGGCATGTTCGGCGGGAGGTAGAGGAGCGCCTGCTTTTCGTAGTTGAAGTGGGATGGGACGACGAGCTCGCGAGTCGTGGTGAGGCCGAGACGGCGGCGAATGTGGTCGAAGCCGCCGGAGACTGTAAGAGTGGCCGAGGTAAGAATGACAGAGCTGTAGTTGTCAAAGAGTGTCGAGGTGAGGAGCTCGGAGACGTCGATGGGAGTGGCCTGCAGGTGGGTATGGAAGGCTGCATGGGCGGCGCCACGCGCGAGATTGCGCACACCGCCTGCAGTGCGACGTTCGATCCAGAAGACCGTGTTGCGATCAGGTGACTCGAGCAGGAAGGCTAGGTGAGCGCGAATGTCGGCGGCTCGTTTTCGCAAGCCTGGGGACTCTTCGACGTTCTTGAGATGTTCGAGCTCGCCTTCGAGGCGGGTAAGCGCGTTGAGGACGCCGGTGTAGTAGTCGCCGCTCTCTTCGAGGAAGGCCTCGCGGTTATGAAAAGGCATGCGGCCCATTCCTCCGGAAAGACCTGAGGGGTCCGTCGGGAGAATCGCGAAGAACATGCGGGAGCGCTCTTTCAAGGTGGCGCAGGCAGATTCTATCGCAGAGGTGGTCGCCTTCCTCGCCCTGAGCATGGCGTCGATGTCGCGGACCAACTCGTCAATGCGCTGGTTCGAGAGGCCAATTCCGAAGTAGTTGGAGGCTACCTCTTCGAGTTCGTGGGCCTCGTCGAAGATAACGACCGCAGCCTCTGGCAAAATGCCTGCGTCGGGCGCGTTCGCGGCCTGCTGCTTGATGCTGAGATCGGCGAAGAAGAGATGGTGGTTGACGATGACGATGTCGGATTCGAGCGCTTTGCGGCGCATGTTGGTGATGAAGCAGCGTTCCCAATCGGGGCAGGTTTGTCCGAGACAGGCCTCGCTGCGAGCATCGAGCTTCTGCCACAAGGGCGAAGACTCGGGCAGTGCATCGATCTCAGCGCGATCACCCGTTTCCGTCGCTTTTTCCCACGCAGAGATATGGTGGAATTGATCGATCTCCTCGAGGCCATGGAGGAGGGGGTTGTCGCGCAGCGCGTAGAGCTTATGGCGGCAGAGGTAGTTTCCGCGGCCCTTCATGTAACAGACCTTCAGTGGTCCGAGGAGAGATTCGAGGAAGGGGACATCCTTGAAGAAGAGCTGTTCCTGAAGATTTTTCGTTCCTGTCGAGATGATGATGCGCTGCTGGCGCTCGCGGGCGAGGCGTAAGGCTGGCAACAGATAAGCTAGGGTTTTTCCCGTGCCTGTGCCGGCTTCGACGATGAGGTGGCGCTTCTCTTTGAAAGCGGACTCGATGGCACGGGCCATATCGTACTGGCCGCGTCGGTGCTCGAAGGCGAGGGTGGAGAGGGAGAGGATGCCACCGGGGGCGAAGAAATCGTGAAGAGTGGGCAGACGTTCCGGGATCGCCTCGGGAGGGGAGCTTATCGAAATTGGAGGAGAAGCGGACATGGAGGCCTGGGCTGAACCCATGATAGCCGCCCCCTCCCCCCTCCCCGGCATAAAGTGCGCAAAGTCTTCGAAACAGAGACTTTAGGTTTGGACTTCGACCTGAAGACTTAGACGCTCGGGGTTGGCAGCCTGTGTTTTGGGGGGAATCTGAGCGGAGATTTTGTCAAGCGGCCGGCTTTCGGTCTGCAAGATAAGTCCGCCAGAGCCAGATTTGACCGGACAGATAGACGATGCCGAAGGCGACGATATAAGGCCCGAAGGAAAGAACCAGATCATCCGGATTCTTGTATGGCTCACCGAAGTCGTCGTCCCACAAATACCAGACGTAGAGAGTCCCGCCAATCAAGTGCAGGAGTTCGGCTGCCGGAAAGAACCACCGGACACGCCAGCCTGTGAAAAAAGCCAGCGCGGTCCACAGAATTGGCGACGTAAACGGTGGAAGCGGAGCGCTGGAAAGAACCGCGAAGGCGAAAATTCCATGTCCAAAGCCAGCGATAATCGCCGCCAATATCCAGAGAACAAGACCGATTCCCGCACCAATCCAGAGCCGTTTCAATAAGTTCTCCCGAACGGTTCCTATAATAGAGCGATAGAGTCTGGACGCTGCTGATATTCGCGTCGAGCGTGAGGTTTGAGCAATGGCGGCGAAGAAGGCAGGAAAACGGCTCGGAAAGAAGCATCGGCAGGCAAGCACTCGTCCGAAGAAAGGGCGAGCTCCCAGGACAGCTCCGACGACGGGGGCCGTCGATCCGAGGAAGAGGAAGATTCTTTCGACCAAGCGGGCCGAAGCGGCCGCGGGTTCACGCGTGTCGAAGAGATCTCCAGAGAAGGAGAGGCGAAAGACGATTCATCCGCATACTCCGTCGAAGGGATCGGCGGCGGACCGTCCGAAGTTTGTGAGACCGGCTGACGGGATTGTGGGCAGGCAGACGCCTCGCTCAGAGAACGTGCGGGGGCGTGAGCGAATCGGTAATGATCTGGACGACTGGCGCGATGTTGAGTTGCTGGCTTCGCAGATGGTCACTGAGACGGAGAGTGCTGACGCGCGTGAATTGCCGCTGATCGCAGTGTGCGGGCGGCCGAATGTGGGGAAGAGTACTCTGTTCAACCGGCTGACGGGGTCGAGGCGGTCAATTGTGGGCGACGAGCCCGGGATTACGCGCGACCGCATCTACGGGGAGATCGAGTGGATGGGGCGTGCAGCGCGGATCGTCGATACCGGCGGAGTGGTTCCGGACGACGAGGCGCTGATTCCGACGGAGATCTTCCGGCAGGCGCAGGTGGGGTTGGATGAGGCGGACGCGATTGTGATGGTGGTGGATGGCCGGACGGAGCTGGCTTCGCCCGATATGGAGCTGGCCAGGCTGCTGTTGCGTGGTGGCAAACCGGTGTTTCTGGCGGTGAACAAGATGGATACCGAGGCGATCCAGTCGCAGGCGGAGAACTTCCGGAGGCTCGGGTTCAGAAACGTGCAGCCGATCTCGGCGGAGCATGGGAACGGTATCGGCGATCTGCTGGATGCGGTGTTTGCTGTGCTGCCTGAGCCGGCTGAGACGATCGAAGAACCGGAGGCGATGCTGACGGAGAACGACGAGGCCGAGGAAGATGCAGGCGGACCGGACTACACCATTGCCGCGGGTCCGTCCGTCGAGCCTGCTGCGCCTCGGGTGCGCAGGCTGCGGTCACATGGTGAGTATGAGAGCAGGGAGACGAAGATCGCGATCATCGGGCGACCTAACGTGGGGAAGAGCACCTTGCTGAATGCGCTGACCGGGACGCAACGGGCGATTGTGTCACCGATTGCCGGGACGACGCGCGACGCGGTGGATGAGGTGGTTGAACGGGATGGGCATGCGTTCCGGTTTGTGGATACGGCTGGGATTCGGCGGAAGGGCAAGACGAAGCTGATGGCGGAGAAGCTCTCGGTCATCATGGCGCGGAAGCACCTGGAGGCTGCGGACGTGTCGCTGCTTGTGATCGATGCGACCGAAGGCGTGACAGCGCTGGATGCCAACATCGGCGGGTATGCACATGAGAGCGGACGAAGCGTGATCATTGTGGTGAACAAGTGGGACCTGATGACGAAGACGGGCAGCGACGGGCAGCGCGTGTACGATGGCAAGCCTCCGGCGAACCAGAAGCTCTTTGAGGAGGCGGTTCGCGACCACCTGAAGTATCTGAGTTATGCTCCGCTGCTGTTTATCTCAGCGGCCGATGGTAAGAACGTGGAGCAGGTCTTCAAGAAGGTCGAGCTGGTTGCTCGCGAGCGGCGGAAGCGTGTGACGACTGGGCAGATGAACCGGTTCCTGGAGCGCGTGGACTTCCAGAGGGCGAGCGTTCCGATGGCGAAGCGTGTGAGGATCTACTACATGACGCAGGCTGCGGTTGCTCCGCCGACGTTTGTCCTGTTCACCGATAAGGATGTAAAGCTGCACTTCTCGTTCGAGCGGTTCCTGGAGAACCAGATTCGCGAAAGTTTCGGGTTTATCGGCACCCCAATCTGGTTCAAGGTTCGGGCTCGGAACAAGAAAAAGGAAAGCTAGCCGAAAATTTGCGATTTTGCCTGAATCCCGGAGCTCGTGGGGGAGCTAGGGCAGCACCGGCGTGAGCGGAGGGCTGAACGGCGGCGGTTGAGGGCGCGGAGGCTGCAGCAGATTGCCGATGACTGGGATTCGTCCGCCGAGGAAGTAGAGGGTGTAGGCCTGATAGAAGACCAGGATGGCGCACGAGAGGCAGATGATGGCCCCGAAGAAGGCCGCCAGGAATACGAGGCCGAGCAGGGCGAAGCTGGTGTACATGATCGCGCTGGCGAAGGGGCCACTGTGGTGCAGCAGGAACCAAAGTGCGGCTCCAATGCCTCCGAGGGGCAGGCAGAGGGCCAGGACGTAGAGGACGATGCAGAATTCGGCGGCAATTCCGGCGACCAGACTCAGGACGAACTTCATGAAGAGATAGAAGAAGAAACTTCCTGGCTCGCGCCTGACCATTGACGACGCTCGGCGACTGGCATCGCCGACGGTGGCGTCTTCAAACAGGATAAAAGGCAACACAAAGTCGCGCGTCGACCAGATGATCAGCAGGATGACGAAGATCACCACGAAGAACAGAAGGAAGATCAGTGCAAAGGCCCCGAAGAAAGTGGGAGGCGGTTGAGCGTTGCCGTGCGGCAGCGCCCGCACAAGATAGAGAAGCGGCACAACCAGAATTGCACCCACAACGACGAAGATCGCGAGGTAGGTTAGGACTTTGAAGCCGATCCAGCGCCAGGTGCGCGGCGCAGTGCGCTGCCACACAGGGGCGACGAGAGTGGTGCGGGTTGCGACCATGTCCATCAGGACGAGTTGCATGCGTGAGGAGAGATAGAAGAACGCGAGGGCCAGGAGAAAACCGATCAGTCCGATGACAACGAAGACAACGATCATTGCCGAAGTCACTCCTCCGGCGACCCCGCCGATTCCGGATGTTTTGCCGGGAGCGTGATTTCCGAGGGGAGGAAAGATGAACTGCGCGCTGGCCTCGGCGAGAAGCGCGACCAGGCCGAGTTTGAGCCACAGCTTCAGCGAGAACGGCCGCAACAGCGCCTTGGCGTGCTCGATCGCGGGAGAGATGGCTTCGGTGGCTGAGAGAGGCGTCATAACGTGCGACCTGAGGGTATCGCAGCCTCGGCGCCGGCGAAAGAAAATTGTGTCAGGCCGGCGAGCCAGAGATCCCAAGCGCCGAGGGCGCGCTCACACTGGATGCGATGACGTTCTTTTTTGTCGCGGACCTTTCGGCGCAGGTCTTCTTCGAGGGGTGGGATGAGATCGAAGGTGATGTTGGCGGGCTGGAAGCGCTTTGACTCAGCGTGGGTGATGTAGTGGGTGAGCGACCCATTGGCGCTGAGGCGTGGCGCGGGCGTTGGCACGCTGCCGGTTGCGATGGTGGCTGCGTAGATGCCGGCCAACATGCCTGAGGCGATGGATTCGGTGTAGCCTTCGACGCCGGAGAGCTGGCCGGCGATCATGATGCTTGGGTGAGCTCTGAGCTGAAGAGTTTCGGTGAGCAGCGTGGGGGCGTTGATGTAAGTGTTGCGGTGGATCTGACCGTAGCGGAGGAACTTTGCGTTCTCGAGGCCGGGGATTAGGCGGAGCACGCGCTGCTGCTCCCCGAACTTGAGATGGTTCTGGAAGCCGACGAGGTTGTAGCTGTCGGCGCGTAGGTTCTCCTGGCGGAGTTGGACGACGGCATAGGGCCAGCGGCCGGTTTTGGGATCGGTGAGGCCGACGGGCTTCATTGGACCGAAGCGGAGGGTATCGCGCCCGCGGCGGGCGGTCTCTTCGATGGGGAGGCAGCCCTCGAAGTACTGCAGCTTTTCGGATTTGGCGGCGGGGGCGGACTCTGTGGCGCCTCCACCCACACATGACGATGAAGCCGTCATGTATGGGGCACCCGATTCTGTGCCTGGATCGAAGGGGATTTGTTCCCAGTTTTTGGCGGGGACGACTTCGGCGGTGGCGAGGGCGTCGAGGAAGCGGTCGTACTCTTCTTTGGTGAAGGGGCAGTTGATGTAGTCGGCGGTGCCTTTGTCGTAGCGGGCAGCGAAGTAGACCTTGTCCATGTCGATGGTGGTGGCGTCGACGATGGGGCTGATGGAGTCGTAGAAGGCGAGGTGATCGGAGCCGGTGAGGCGCTGGAGCTCGGCGGCTAGTGCGGGACTTGTGAGCGGGCCGCTGGCGAGGATGGTGAGGCTGTCTGGATCGTTCTCGTGGAGCTGCGTGACCTGCTCGCGGCGAACTGTGATTCGTGGCTCAGCGGCAATGCGTTCGGCGACGCGTTTCGAGAATTCGACTCGGTCGACGGCGAGGGCGTGGCCGGCGGGAACGGCGGAGGCGTCGGCTTCCGCGAGGAGGATCGAGCCTGCTCGGCGCATCTCCTGCTTCAAGAGCCAAGGAGCGGTGTTTTCGGACTCGGACTTGAGGGAGTTGGAGCAGACGAGTTCGGCGAAGTCGGAGGTCTGGTGGGCCTCGGTCGAGCGTGTTGGGCGCATCTCGTAGAGGTCGACTTCGCAGCCTCGTTTTGCGGCCTGGAGGGCGGCTTCGGGGCCGGCAAGGCCGCCGCCGATGATCCTGATGCGCCTGGCTGTCATGCCTCCCCCTCCTCCCCTGTTTTATGTCAAAGTCTTCAAAACAAATATCTTACGCTCGGACTTGAGCTGCAAACCATTGATTTCAGGGACATGCATGAACGCAAAGTCTTCCATCCATAGGACTTACCTGGGATAACTCAGGTCGAAAGCGATGAGTTTCCGGTCTTGCCCCCTTCTTTCATTATAAGGGGCGCGTCAAGCTGTTCCGGTGGTTTTCGGAGCCGGCTCCGTGCGCTTCAGCGACTCAAGTCGCAAACAAATGCAGCATCGATAAAAGACCTTGAGGACGAGAGTTCAATGTGCATTTTCTTCGGGATGGAGTCAGCCCAGTTCGCACTTCCGATTACGGAGCTAAACGACAGCTTGTGGATTGGCCTGACAAACACACAAGCCTCCATCTATAGTTTTTTGGCATCTTACGGAAACACACCCTGCAACAGGCGCGGGACGAGACCAGTAGCAACGGTAGTAGTCCGGGCGCTCTCTGTACCCAAACGAACCACTCTATTTCCGAGGAGAAGGACTATGAAAGTTTTATCCAAAAAGGCACGCCGGCTCTCTGCACGGTCTGCCGCGCGTTCAACCATCCTCTTGTCTGCTTTGTTCGTAGTGGCAAGCGCCACCTTGGTTCCGATGGCCAAAGCAGATTCATTCAACTTCGCATTTAGCGGCGGCGGACTCAGCGGCTCCGGCGTTCTCACCGTTTCGAATACACCCGTTCCCGGCGTTCCCGGAGCGTTTCAGGTTATCGGGATCAGCGGTCTCTTTTCGGACTCGAACATCGGCCTCTCCAATGCGGTGATTACCGGACTTCAGACTACTTCCCTTCCTTTCCCAGTCAACCCGGATGGTACTTTTCTCCCTCCCGGCAGCCCGAGTGGCGGCTTTGGATTCTCCTATGACAATCTGTTCTATCCGGACGGAAACTCACCTCCGGTTTGTCCTCCTCCGGGACCGGGCGATCCGGAGCAACCCTATCCCTTTGGCGGCGGATCTCTCGACATTTATGGCGTGCTGTTCAATGTTGCGGGAGGATACAACGTCGATCTGTGGAGCAACGGCGTGGTGCCGGGATTTGGCCTGACCTACGGGGTTGGCGATTCGATCAAGGGAAATGTCATCAACACGTACGGAGAACCGTTTTCGGGTACGAGTGTCGATGTGGCGACGACTCCAACTCCTGAGCCGGGATCGCTGATATTGCTGGGTACTGGTCTGCTTGGTTTGGCTGCTCCTCTGGTGCGCAAGTTCCGGTTCCAGTCGTAATCTCGGTTTCTTCGAGAAAGAAAAAGCTATCGTTGCCGGGGATGGTGTTTCGGCAACGATAGCTTTTTGCGTAGCGGAGACAGATGCCCACGTCATGAGCGGACCACTATTTGCTTTGCGCGGCGAGAGCGGAAAGTGCTTCACCGGAGACCTGCATCCCCTTCCACTCGGACTTCATGACGGCTCCCAGCGATTGGTAGAAGTCGATGGAGGGCTGGTTCCAGTCGAGGACGCTCCATTCATAGCGAGGGCAGCCTTCGGCCACGGCGATAGCAGCGACGCGGATGAGGAGGGCTTTGCCGATTCCCTTCCCGCGATGCTCCGGGCTGACGTAGAGGTCCTCGAGGTAGATGCCGGCGTGGCCGCGCCAGGTGGAGTAGTTGTAGAAGTAGAGGGCGAAGCCGGCGGGGATGGTCGCGCCGGATTCCTTCAACTCGGCGATGAGGCAGTCAAACCGTTTGGTTTCGCCGAAGCCGTCGCGCAGGAGGTCAGCCTCGGTGGCGTGGACGGCGTCGGGTTCGCGCTCATAGGTGGCCAGGTCGCGAATGAATTGCAGGATCTGCGGGACATCGGCGGGCATGGCGAGGCGAAGATTAAGGGATTGCATCGGTTAAGACAGATTAGTGGAATGAAGAATGGAGAGGTAGCGAAAGATGAGGTGCGGACGGCCTTTCGAACTGCGGCGGCAAGGTGCTGCGTCCCCGCTCAGGACCACGCATATCCTACTCTGCGGTTGTGACTAGGGTTTGTGTTGATTGTCGGCGGGTTTCTCAGCAGGCTTCTGGCTGGATTGCGCGGCTAGCCACTTGTCGAAGGGGATGTTGAAGTCGAAGAGCTGCTTCTTGTTTCCGTCTTTATCGGGAACGGTGTAGACCATCTTGACGTAGAGCTCGGCTCCTTTGAGTGGGTACTCGACTTCGAGCTGGTGGACGTCGTAGAAGAGATAGCCGGCGAGGGTGCTGTGCGGTTTGACCGTGGTGGTGGCAAAGCCGAAGTCGGCGTCGTCCTGCGTGATTTTTTTGTCGATGGGATCGTGGTGGATGGTGAGCGGGACGATGGGGACTTTGGTCGGGAGAGCAGACCGGGTGGTGAAGACGCGGCGATTGATATCGTCGAGTGTGGCGGCGGGGATCTTATCGTTGTTGATGGAGATGAACTGGATGCGGGCGTCGTCGAGGGTGAGTGGGGTGTCGCTGTCGTTGGTGAAGATGACGCGGACGGGGATGAGGCCGTGGGAGGCGTAAGGAAGGCGGAAGAAGTCGCAGTCGCGGACGTCGTCGCAGGGCTCGGCTGCGACGGTGACGTGCTCGTTGGGGTGGGCGTCGAAGGCGGCGTATTGGTTGGCGGGGAGGGGGGGCGGCGCTTCTTTTTTCTTGTTGAAAGCGTAGGAAGTGACCGAGAGCAGGCAGGTTGACGTTACTACCAGGGACGTAATCTTGAGGAACCGGTGGGACTTCATGGCCAAGTTGATTATCATCTTCGCTGGCGCACAAGGTAAAGCGAGGGAACGCGAATCGTGATGATTGCTTATAGCTTGGCGCTGCTGGCGGTCCTGGTGGTGGGGGCTCCTTACTGGCTGGTAAGGATGGCGACCAGCGGGCGATACCGGGCTGGGTTGCCTGGGCGGCTGGGCCGGCTGCCGGAGAGTTTGCGGGCGGCGGTTGCGCGGCGCGATGTGGTGTGGGTGCATGCGGTCTCGGTGGGTGAGGTGCTGGCGGGTGCGCAGTTGGTTCGCGAGTGGAAGGCCGCGATGCCGGCGTGGGTGTTCGCGGTTTCGACGACGACGGAGACGGGGCAGAGGCTGGCTGCGGAACGGCTGCCGGATTCGCCCGTGTTTTATCTGCCCCTGGACTTTGCGTTTGCGGTGCGGCGGTATCTGCAGGTGCTGCGGCCGAAGATGCTGGTGCTGATGGAGAGCGAGTTGTGGCCGCGGCTGATTGCCGAGTGCGCGAAGAGCGGCGTGCCGGTGGCGGTGGCGAATGCGCGGATCTCGGACCGGTCGTTTCCGCGGTATCTGCGGCTGCGGCGAATGTGGCGGCCGTTTCTGGAGATGATTTCGCTGTTTCTTGCGCAGAGTGCGGAGACGGCGGACCGGCTGGTGAAGATCGGGGCTTCGGCGGGACGCGTGAAGCTGATGGGGAATCTGAAGTACGACGTGCAGTCGAAGGAGGCGAGCGCGATGACGCGGCGGATCGGCTCGTTGCTCGCGGGCGCTCAGGTGATTGTTGCGGGAAGCACGATGGCGGACGAGGAGGAGATGCTGCTTGCGGCGTGGCCGGGGATTCTGACGGCTGTGCCGAATGCGATGATTTTGATTGCTCCCAGACATCCTGACCGGTTTGACGAAGTGCAGGGGCTGATTCGGAAGACGGGCTACCCTTTTTTTCGCTGCAGCCAGCTGATGACGGCGACCGAGCCTGTTTTCGAGGTCAAAGGCGGCACGATTCTTCTGTTGGATACGATTGGCGACTTGGCTTCGATGTATGGGATCGCTTCTGCGGCGTTTGTCGGAGGGAGCCTGGTGGCGAAGGGTGGGCACAATCCGCTGGAGCCGGCGCAGTTTGGGGTGCCCGTGGTAATGGGGCCGTCGTTTGAGAACTTCCGCGGGGTCGTGGAGTCGATGGAGGAGTTGGATGCGATTCGGATTGTCGCACCGGAGCAATTGGGCGAGACCTTAATTGCGATGTTGCGCGATACTGAAGAGGCACTGGCCATGGGGGAACGGGGGCGAGCTGTTTTTGAGGCACAGGCGGGGGCAACAAGACGTACGGTCCAGGCTCTGATCGATTTGCTGAAGGAGAGACCGGTGACGGAATGATGAGTGCGCGAAGGCCTCTGCTGCTGCCGTTAGCTCCGTTGTACGGCGCAGCGCTGGCGATCAAGGAACGGTTTTTTCGGTGGGGATGGCTGAAACGGAACCGGCTTTCGAGCCCGGTGATCAGCGTGGGCAGTCTCTCGGCCGGTGGCGCGGGCAAGACGCCGATGGTGCTGATGCTGGCCACGGCGCTGCGGCATCGCGGATACGCGGTGAGGATTTTGACTCGAGGATACAAGCGGAGTTCGAGCGTGACGACGCGCGTAGAGCCGTTTGACGATGCGACATGGCATGGCGACGAGCCGGTGCTGCTGGCGCAGAGGTCTGGAGTGCCGGTATATGAAGGGACGGACCGGTATCTTGCCGGAATGATGGCGGAGCAGAACGAGCCATCACAGAAACAGGTGGTGCATCTGCTGGATGATGGGTTTCAGCACCGGCGGCTGGTTCGGGATATCGACATTGTTCTGCTGACGCAGGCTGAGGTGGACGACAAGCTGCTGCCGGCGGGTAATCTGCGAGAGCCCCTATCGACGCTGGCGAAGGCGGATATCGTTGTGCTGCGCGAGGAGGAGGCGGATGCGCTGCGCGGCGTGGTTGCCGGATTGGCTGTGCCGCAGAGGATGCCGGCGATCTGGGTGATACGGCGGTCGTTGAGCCTGGGCGAGGGCGGTGAGGTGGCGCTTCCGACGAGACCGCTTGCGTTTTGCGGGATTGCGCGGCCGGAGGGTTTTACGAAGATGCTGGTTGCCAAGGGCTATGAGCCGATGGATACAGTGGTCTTTCCGGATCACCACGCGTACACCGAGAGCGATGTTCATCTGCTGTGGGAGCGAGCGCGAAGGGTAGAGGCGAATGGGTTCGTGACGACGGAGAAGGATGCGGTGAAACTGACGGCCCCGTTACGCGACCACCTGCAGAAGGTGGGGCCGATGGTAGTGGTGCGGCTGAGCGTGGAGCTGCTCGACGAACCGGAGGCGTTGGCACAGCTGATCGCCATGGTGGGGCGGCTGGACCGGCGTAAACACTGATTCGCGCCTGATTCGCTGCATGAGAAAATTGAGGCTTGGGCATAGAGAACAACCACTTGTATGATGCTATCGAGCTTCCAGAAGATCGCCCGGTTCGCGTTTTGATTGTGCGGATTGGCGCCATGGGCGATGTGCTGCATGCAATGCCGGCAGTGACGGCGCTGCGCGAACGGCATCCGGATTGGTGGATCGGGTGGGCGATCGAGCCGGTGTGGAGCGAGTTGCTGCAGGCAGAGACTAACGTGCACGATGTCGCCTGGCGGACCGCGGGGCGCGACTCACGCAGGCCGCTGGTCGATATGTGGACTTCAGTGCCTACGCGCGAGTGGAAGAGACGACCGCTTTCGCTGCGCACGATGGAGGATATTGCGGGGCTGCGGCGCGAGTTGCGCGGAGATGCCTACGACATTTGCGTGGACATGCAGGGGTCGATACGGTCGGCTGTCGCGGGACGAATGGCCGGGGCGCGCGTGTTCGCGGGGCCGGCTGAGCCGCGAGAGGGTCCTGCGGCGTGGTTTTATAAAGAAAAGATTCCGTTGAGCGCGACGCACGTGGTCGAGCAGGGATGCGAACTGCTGGGTGCGGCGGTGGGAGAGACGTTACGGCCGGCGAAGGTGACGCTACCGGTGGACGCTGCTTCTGAGCGCTGGTGCGGTGAGTTGGTGGAGGGTATCACGGGGCCGTTTGTGGTAGTGGCGCCGACGGCGGGATGGGGAGCAAAGCAGTGGCCGGCGGAACGGTATGGCGCCGTAGCTCAGGCGCTGCGGCGGGCAGGGTTTTCGACGCTGGTGAATGCTGCGACCGCTGCAGATCCAGTAGGCAGGCGGGTTGTGGAGGCGAGCGAGGGAGCGGCGGCGCTGGTTCCCTGCTCCCTCGGACAGATGATTTCCCTGGTGCGGCGGGCAGGGGCGGTGATCGCGGGCGATTCGGGTCCGCTGCATCTGGCGGCGGCGCTCGAGAGGCCGGTGGTTGGGCTGTATGGGCCGACCGATCCGGCCAGAAACGGGCCTTACGGGACTGCGGCTCGTGTGCTACGGCATAGTTCGAGCAGGAGCGACCACACACGGCATCACAAGACGGAGGCTGGACTGATGCAGATCACAACCGATGAGGTTGTGGCGGCTGCGCTGGAGCTGTTGGGTGGCGGACAGGATAAGGTGATGGAGTGAGTGGACGGCCATGAGCGAAAGAACACGATGGCAGAAGATCGCGCGGCGCATCCGTGTGCCTTTGGGATTTGTCTTTGCCGGGGTGTTTTTGTGGCTGGCGAGGCCTACCGGGAAGACGCTGCTGCTGAGTCTTCTTCTCGTCGTGCCGGGGGTTTGGCTGCGGGCGTATGCGGCAGGTTATGTGCGTAAGAATGCGGAGCTTACCCGCACGGGGCCGTATGCGTATACGCGGAATCCGCTATATCTGGGTTCGACCCTGATTGCGTTCGGCTTTGCGTTGGCGGCGGGGAGCTGGATCATCTTTACGGCTCTGGCGGTGATGTTTGCTGCCATCTATCTGCCAACGATCCGGTCGGAGGAAGTTTATTTGCGTGAGCACTTTACCGGATTCGACGAATACGCCCGCAAGGTGCCGCGGCTGTTGCCCCGACTGACGGCGGCTCAGTTTCCGGGCAATGAAAACGCAAGCAGGGGCAGGTTTTCTGCTGCGCAGTGGCGACATCACCGCGAGTACAATGCTCTTATGGGTGCCGGCGCAATTTATCTCGCGCTGGCGGTCCGGCTTTTTCTGAGTCACCACGGGGTGATGAAGGGTCTGCGTTGAAGGCGCGGGGGCTGGGGCGAAACCGCCCAACATCAATTTGTGCGAGTACTGCCCTTTGCCGAAGCCTGAACGTCTCCCAGTGTTGATTTTGTTGATCCTGAGTTGTGTGGGGTCGCTGTGTGCGAAGGCGCAGGTGCTGGGCCTGGCGCCGAAGGCTCCGGCCGCACCGGTGGTGATTCCAACGCTGCAGCCGCCGGTTGGTGACTTCACCTTTCCCATCAAGAGGACGATGAACTATACGATCGACTGGCGAGTGTTTGCGGCCGGGACTGCGGTAATTCAGATGGAGCAGGACGGAAGCGTGATGAAGATCAACGCATCGGGAGGCTCGGTTGGAGCGGTGACGATGCTGTTTCCTGTGGTGGATAAGTTTCAGGCCGGGTTCGACACCAAGACGGGCTGCTCGACGGGCTTCAGCAAGCAGTTGCTGGAGGGCCGGAGGAGGGTCTCAAGCGAGCTGAGCTTTGACTACGCGCAGGGAAAGCAGAAGCAGGTAGAGAAGAATCTGGTGAAGGGAACGTCCAAGGAACAGACAGCCTCGATTCCTGCCTGCGTGACGGACTCGCTTTCGGCGATCTTTTATGCGGCGTCGCAGCCGATGGTGGTTGGACAGACGATCCGGTTTCCGCTGGCCGATTCGATGCGCACCGTGACGGTGACGATGAAGGTCGAGGCCAAGGAAGAGATCAAGACACCGGCGGGAACCTTCCAGACGATTCGCGTGGAGCCGACCGCGGACGAGGGCATTGTGAAGAATCGCGGGAACATCTGGGTCTGGTATACGGACGATGCAAGGCGCATGCCGGTACAGATTCGGGCGCACTTGTTCTGGGGAACCATTACGGCGACGCTGCAGTCGTACGAGGACAAATGATGACAGATGCGGTCGTGGATCCCGATAAGTTTGTGACGGTCGGTAAGTTTCTGGAGCCGGCGAACGCCCAAATGGCGAAAGGGCTGCTCGAGTCCGCGGGGATCGAGTGCTTTCTGCAGGGAGAGAACGCAAACAGCCTGCTAGCGCTTGCCTTTCGTGCTCGACTATTAGTGCACAAGCAGGATGAAGAGGCGGCGCGTGAGCTGCTGGGCAGCGAGGGCGACGAGTTGACTGAAGAGGAGCAAAAAGAGCTGGAGGCAGGCGATGGCGAAGGCTGACGGGGGACGTCCGCGCGCAGTTGTCTGTCTCTCAGGCGGGATGGACTCCTGCGTATGCACTGCTCTGGCTGTGAGGGACTATGAGACATATGCCGTCCACTTCAGCTATGGGCAAAAGACCGAGGCACGGGAGTTGCGGTCGGCGCAGGAGATTGCGCGGCTGACCGGCGTCCGCGAGCTGTTGACGCTGAAGGTTGACCTCTTCCGGCGGATCGGCGGATCGGCGCTGACCGACCCTACGATTGCCGTGCCCGAGGCGCCAGAGAATGAGGCTGAGATTGGCGGCGAAGTCCCGGTGACCTACGTTCCCTTTCGCAACGCGCACTTCCTTTCGGCGGCGGTGAGTTGGGCGGAGGTTCTGGGCGCGAAGACGGTGATGATTGGGGCTGTGGAGCAGGACAGCTCGGGTTATCCGGACTGCCGGCCCGCCTACTATGACGCCTTCAATCAACTGATCAGGATGGGGACCAAAGAGGGTGATATCCGCGTCGAAACGCCTCTGATTGCGATGCGGAAAAACGAGATCGTCCGGCTGGGAGTTGAATTGGGCGCGCCGTTCCATGTAAGTTGGTCATGCTATTCCGGCGAGAGCGAGGCCTGCGGCGTCTGCGAGAGCTGCGTTTTGCGGCTGAGGGCGTTTCGTGAGGCCGGAGCTGTTGATCCCTTGCCTTATACGGTCTCGCAAGGGCTGCATTAAGCATCAGAATTAGGCATCAAATTCCGGTAGTTATTCGTCACTAGCAAGGTACGCTCCAACGATGGGCGAGGGAGAGATGAAAGCATGAATCGCATTGGACTGAAGACAAAGAAGATAAGCGGGATGGTGGCGGGAACTCTGCTGGCCATCGTGGCCATCGCGCAGCCGGGCCGTTCTTTCGCACAGGGCGCAGTGGGTGCCGCGAGCATTCACGGCCACATCACGAATGCCGCTGGAATGCCGGTGAACAAGGGAGAGGTCCGGCTGACTACGGACCGGACCTCGGATGCGAAGGACCGCAAGTATCAGTACAAGTTTCCGATCGAGCCAACCGGAGACTACAAGGGCACAGGGATCGTTCCGGGTAACTACGTTGTCTTCGTCTTTCAGGACGACAAGAGCATGGACTTCAACGAGAGCGTCGTCTTCGCCAATGGCGATGACAAGCAGGTAGATTTCGATATGTCGCGGGCGGATTACATCGCGAAGATGTCTCCGGAAGATAAGAAGGCGCTGGAAGAGTACAAGAAAAAGAACGCCGAGATTGTGCAGAACAATGCCAAGGTCCAGAACCTGAATGCGTTGCTTCTGCAGGCGCGTGCCGACAACAAAGCAGGCAACTATGACGCCGCGATGACCGCGATGCAGCAGGCAACGGCGAGCAAGCCGGACGAAGCGATTTTGTGGATCGCTCTGGGGGATGCGCAGCAGGGCAGCGCGGATGCGGCGGCCAAGGCAGCCAAGGCAGCCGGAACACCAGCGACCGACCCCGCAATCATGCAGAAGTACACCGATGCGGCAACCTCTTATAAGAAGGCTGTCGATCTGAACGCCGCGTCGAAGAAGCCGGTTGCGGATGTTACCGGAGTGGGCTACAGCCAACTTGGGCAGGTATACGCCAAGCAGGGGAACGCCAAAGATGCGGCAGATGCATACGATCAGGCCGCAAAGGCCGCGCCGGCGAGCGCAGGAAGCTACTACTACAACGAGGCGGTGACGCTTTACAAAGCGCAGAAGATGCCGGAGGCCGCGGCTGCCGCGGACAAGGCTATCGCTGCTGACCCGAAGAAGGCGGATGCCTACTACATCAAGGTAGAAGCTCTGGCACCGGGAATCACAACGAATGCGGGTAAGTACGTAGCGCCTCCCGGCCTGGTGGACGCGGCAAACTCTTACTTGGAACTCGCACCTACAGGAGCTTACGCGGCGGAGATGAAGGGACTGCTCGGCGAGCTTGGAGAGCAGATCAAGTCCGGGTTCAAGGCTCCCAAGAAGTAGTGGCGCAGATCGAGAGAACGAGCCCCGGGCATTGCTGTCCGGGGCTTTTCTGTCTTTGGCGTATCTGATGGATGCGCGAGAGGAACCTAATGGCAAAGACAGCGGCAGGGGTGGTCAGCTTCGACGAGGCACTCGGGATCGTGATGGCACATGCCAGTGGACTGGCTGCACCCGCGACTGAGATGCTGACGCTGCTGGAGTGCGTTGATCGCGTGCTGGCAGAGCCCGTCGCAGCGGATCGGGATCAGCCGCCGTTCGACCGCTCGACCCGCGACGGATTTGCGGTGCGTGCGGTTGATTTTGACGGCGGCGCGCTGAGGGTTGCCGGACAAGTGAGAGCGGGTGAAGAGTGGCAGGGTGCTCTTGCGAGCGGAGCCGCGATTGAGATTATGACTGGTGCGCCGGTCCCGGAGGGCGCGGACGCAGTGGTGATGGTGGAGCATGTCGAACGGGCCGCAGGAGCAATTCGTCCGGGCGCGGGCCGGACGATTCGCGCGGGAGACAACATCGTGCGGCGAGGCAGCGAGGCCAGGATGGGCGAGACGGTGTTGGCTGCGGGAACGGCGATCGGAGGCGCGGAGATCGCCTTGGCCGCTGCGTGCGGACGCTCGAGCTTGACTGTATTTCGCAGACCGCGGGTGGCAATTGTGGCCACCGGTGATGAGCTGGTGGCGATCGATGCGATGCCGGAGGCGCGGCAGATTCGCAACTCGAACAGTTATGGGCTGGCGGCTCTGGTGGCTCGCGCCGGTGGCGAAGCAGAGCAGATGCCCATTGCTCCTGACCGACGCCCGGAGCTGGACGAGATCGTCGGGAGGGCTCGGCGCTGCGATCTGATACTGCTTTCGGGCGGGGTTTCGATGGGGGAGTATGACCTGGTGGAAGAGGTGCTGGAGGAACTAGGCGCAGAGTTTTTCTTCACAGGAGCGAAGATGCAGCCGGGCAAACCGGTTGTGTTCGGCCGTCTGCCTGCCACGGGTGGGCTGCCTGCTCAGTTTTTCTTTGGGCTTCCGGGAAATCCGGTGTCGACCCAGGTGACGTTTCATTGTTTTGTCGAGCCTCTGTTGCGGGCCATGGCGGGCGGCGCTGTGTATGGGCCGCGGTTCGCTCAGGCCACGCTGACTGAGGACGCGAAGGGAAAGCCGGGACTGATGCAGATTCTGCCTGCGCGGCTGACGGCTGACCGAGTGCGGCCCGAGGTGCGACTGGTGAGCTGGCAGGGGTCAGGCGATCTAACTGCGAACGCACGCGCAAACTGCTACGCCGTGCTTCCGCCGGAGAAGGAGAGGTTCGCGGCAGGCGAGGTGATCACAATTCTGTTGCGGGAGTAGGCTTAAGGCATGAAAAAGAAGGACTCCATCTATTCGGCTGAGCTGATCGTCGACGATCTCGCTGATGGTCTGCCCGATCCGGCGACTCCGACGTTGTCGCACTACGACGAGACGGGGCAGGCCTGCATGGTCGACGTCAGCGCGAAGGTGCCAACGCGCCGCGAGGCTGTGGCTACGGCGTTCGTCGAGCTCTCCGACGCGGTGATTGGGGCGCTCCCGCAGAATCCCAAAGGAAATCCCCTTGAGGTTGCGCGGTTTGCGGGTATTCAGGCGGCAAAACAGACTTCGAATCTGATTCCGATGTGCCATCCGCTGGCGCTGAGCTTCGTCGATGTGCAGGCGCGGGTCGTTGAGGGCGGCGTCGCAATTGAGGCGACCGCGGCAACGGTCGCGGGAACCGGCGTGGAGATGGAGGCGATGGTGGCTGCGTCGGTGGCGGCGCTCACGGTCTACGACATGACCAAGGCGCTCGACAAGGGGATTCGCATTCGGGATGTGGCACTGCTGCGCAAGAGCGGCGGCAAGAGTGGCGAGTATAGACGCGAGATCGTCTGATCAACCAGTCAAATCGCTGTCGCCAGAGTCACAGAGAAGAGACGCTGCGGATCCTGCCACGATCTCATCGCCTTGAAGTTGCCGGAACCCATTAGAGCTTCGATGGCAGCAGGTGTGAATTTGTAACTGTTTTCGGTGTGAATAGTCTCGCCGACCGCAAATGGGACCATCAGGGCTTCCTTGTCTCCGTTGGCGGGAATTCGCACGCACTGGGCGACGAGGGATTCAAGGTGCATCTCGATGCGGAACTCGGCCGCATTCCAAAGCACTCTGTGACGGAAGTCATCAAGGTTGAAGTTCGCACCGAGATCGCGGTTGAGGCGCGCCAGCACGTTCAGGTTGAAGGCCGCGGTGGTTCCGGCGGCATCGTCGTAGGCGGAAAGCAGCATGGCCTCGTTTTTGTGCTCGCCGGGAACAAGGTCGGCGCCGAGCAGGAGCGTGTCGCCGGGCAGAAGCTGCGCGCGGAGGTTCTGCAGCACGCTCCTCGCGTCGTCGGGTGTGAAATTACCGATGCTCGAGCCAATGTAGAGCGCCAGCGTCCGGGTATTGCGGAGCCGGTCGAGCGGGAGAGCGTCGCGCGTGTAGTCGGTGACCTGACAGCGCACGGTTACGCCGGGAATATTCGTCAGAATATTCTCGCTGGCCTCGGCGAGCGCGGTTTCGGAGACATCGACTGGCTGATAGACGACGCTTCCTTGTTGATGAACTGCAGCGGCAAGGAGGATTCCCGTCTTGGTCGCTGTGCCCGCGCCGAGTTCGATCAGCGTCAGTTTGCCGGCAGGCCCCTGCCCGCGCGCAGCTTCGCGCAGGATCTCTTCCGCATGGGCGGCGAAGATACTCCGCTCGGTGCGGGTCAGGTAGTACTCAGGCAACTGGGTGATCTCTTCGAAGAGATGGGAACCGGCCTCGTCGTAGAAGAGCCATGGGGCGAGCGTCTTGGGAGTTGCAGAGAGTCCCTGGCGAGCCTCACTGGCTACCGCTTCGATGGTGGTCGAGATGGCTTCGGATACTAGAGCAAATGTTGACACGTCGGATCCCCCGGTAATATTGCAACCTTGTGGGCGGTGTACCTCGAGGATCCTCTCTCTACCGCTGTCAGAGTTTGATGCATCTCAAACGAATTTTGTGCAGCTTATTCTCTCGGGCCGTGGGTCGCTTTAGATTTGCTATCACCAAGGGGTCAAAAATCTGATCGAAGAGCGACAATCATACCGAAGTCTGCCGTCTGATCGATGAAAAATTGTGCCCCTATAGTTGGGATAATGAGTATACACTCATTATTTAGAGGGACTTTAATGGCGCGACTCAAGAGCGAAAACAAACGCAATGCCATCCTCGCCGCAGCGACAGACGTCTTCGCGGAGCGAGGGCTCGGCGCACCGACAGCCGGCATCTCAGCCGCGGCTGGGGTCGCCGAAGGGACCCTGTTCACCTACTTCAAGACGAAAGATGAGCTGGTGAACGCGCTGTATCGCGAGATCAAGCTGGAGTTGGCCGATGCGATGATGTCCGGTTTCCCTCGAAAGGCGAGCGTAAGGCATCGATTGCAGCATGTATGGAACCGATACGTGGAATGGGGCATCGCTAACGAGACACAGCACAAGGTGCTGAAACATATGATGGTGTGGGAGGGTTTGACGGACGCTTCGAAGGCGGCCGGCTCAGCACCTTTTGTCGAGATCGAGACGATGGCGCGGGATGCGGTCGCGCAGCGTCTCATTAAGGACCTACCCCAGGCCTTTATCGGGGCGACCATGAGCGCTCTGGCAGACACAACGGTTGAACTCGCACGCCAGGACCCGAAGAAAGCAGGGGAGTATCGCGTCTACGGCTTTGAGATGCTGTGGGCGGGAATCGCTCGCAAAGGTTGATTCTTTTGTGAATCACAATGAGCATGTACTCACTCATATAGTCAAGGAACGGAAAGGAAAATAAGATGGCAATCTGGACGGTAGCGGATATTCCCTCCCAGCAGGGCAAGCTGGCGGTGGTAACTGGCGCAAACAGCGGCATTGGCTGGCATACGGCGCTGGAGCTGGCGCGCGCAGGCAGCGAGGTTATCCTGGCAGCCCGAACCGAGGGGAAGGGCCGGGACGCTGTGGATCGAATTCGCCTGCAGCTCCCGCAAGCCAGGGTACGATTCGAGATTCTTGATCTGGCGAGTCTGCATTCGGTGCGGGCCTTTGCCGCGAAGATCAACAACGAGGCAAAGCTGGATCTGCTGGTGAACAACGCGGGCGTCATGGCGGTCCCGAAGCGGCAGCTTGACCGAGGATGGATTCGAGCTGCAGTTGGGCACGAACTTCCTGGGGCCGTTTGCACTCACCATCCTGCTTCTACCAGCGTTGCAGCGCGCGGGCTCCCCTCGTGTCACTACGGTGTCG
Organism: uncultured Acidobacteriaceae bacterium; assembly: GCA_963798925.1. Taxonomy (GTDB): domain Bacteria; phylum Acidobacteriota; class Terriglobia; order Terriglobales; family Acidobacteriaceae; genus Edaphobacter. The sequence goes on along the minus strand of CAWCVD010000008.1, from coordinate 2,278,182 downwards.
AGCGGAGCAGCCAATATGGGATTGAAGAAGATTAACTTCGACGATCTGCAGTGGGAGAGATCCTACGGACCGTGGAAGGCATACTGCCAGTCGAAGCTCGCTGACCTCATGCTGATGTCGGAGTTGGCCAGACGATCTGCGACCTCTGGAGTCAAGCTAATCAGCAATGCCGCGCATCCCGGCTTCGCTCGCACGAACCTTCAGACCACTGGACCGGAGAGACAGAAAGGCCTGGCCGACTCGATCTTGGAATCGTTTATGTCGCACGATGCAGCCCACGGTGCGCTGCCTACACTGCGGGCAGCGACGTCTCCGGAAGCCGTCTCCGGCATATACTATGCGCCGGATCGCATGTTCCAGATGAAGGGCGATCCCATCCCTATCAAGCTCCCAAAACCCGCGCTGGACGAGGCCGCCGCACGAAAGTTGTGGGAGATATCGGAACGTCTGACAGGAGTAAGTTGGCCAAACGATGCAACCGGTGCAACGAAGTGAAGAGCTACTTCGCACCATCCTGCGCCAGCCGAAGGCCCGAGAACTGCCATCGCGTAGCAGGCGTGAAGAAGTTACGATACGTTGCCCGGATATGCGTCGCGGGTGTTACGCACGATCCACCGCGCAGCACCATCTGTGACGACATGAACTTGCCGTTGTACTCTCCCAGCGCGCCCGGCAGGGGTTTGTAGCCTGGGTAGCCGGTGTAGCCGCTTGCGGTCCACTCCCAGACGTCTCCGAAGATCTGTTGCAGGCCGGAGAGCGCAGTCGCCGGCTTCGGGTGCAGGTTTCCCGTCTCAAGCAGATTCGCAGGCGTCGCGGCTAGGACGCCAGGCTTCTTCGCCAGATCGGAATTGGGATAGGTCAGAAGCGCAGGTTGCGAGTCGACCTCTTTGCGCAACAAACCAAGCTGGCTTGCAGCATGCTCCCATTCGAACTCATTCGGCAGGCGATGGCCAGCCCAGCGGGCGTACGCCTCGGCTTCGAAGAAGCTCAAATGACAGACAGGCGTCTCGCTCAGATCGTCGAGCGAGCGGAAGCCGTGCATCGTGTAGATACACCAGCCCGAGTTGGTCGTATTGTCGCGCTGCCAGTAAAGCGGCGCCTGCCAACCTTCGGCGCGCATCGTCGTCCATCCCTCGGAGAGCCATAGCTCGGGACGGTTGTATCCGTTCTGCTCCATGAAGGCGAGATACTCCGCGCATGTCACCAGTCGCGTCGCGAGGCGAAACGACGGAAGGTAGACAGGGTGGCGTGGGGTCTCGTTGTCAAAGGCAAAGGTGTCAGTTGAGCCGAGATCTAGAGTAATGCCGATCTCGGTAAGCCCTGGCGCAAAATCGACCCACTCCAATGGAGGCGCGATCGTCTCAAGCTTTTGCGGCGCAACTCCCTCAACATACGGCGGATGCAGCGGGTTGGTAAAGAACGCGTGCTTGATGTCGGTCGCGATCAGTTCCTGGTGCTGCTGCTCGTGCTCCAGGCCGAGCGCGATGCGCCGTGCTGCTTCATCTTCAAGCGGATGCTGCATCAGGCCGATCATCGCGGCATCGACGTGCGCGCGGTAGCCCCGAATCGACTCAAGCGGCGGCCGTGAGAACGACGCACGGAGTTTCTTCTCCGGCATATCGCCGAGCGAGTTGTAGTAGCTGTTGAAGAGCCAGTGAAACTCGGGATGAAACGGTCGATACCCGGCGGCGAATTCGCGCAGGACGAAGGTCTCGAAGAACCAGCTGGTGTGGGCGAGATGCCACTTCACCGGACTGGCCTCGGGACATGACTGCACCATCATGTCTTCAGCGGATAAAGGACTTGCGAGGCGTTCGCTGGACTGACGCACTGACTTGAACCGGGCGAGAAGTGAGGTTGCGTTTGCAGCGCGTGTAGTCGTGGGCATAATTCTCTCGCTTGGGGAAGAGATGGCGAACCAAGTTGTGATGCCTGGTGTGACCTCGAAGTTGCCGAAAAGTTAGACGGGCGAGCAGGCTCGATCTTGTGGATATTATCTGATCTTTGTCGATCTTTCTCTGATCTTAGCCTGATCCTATCGAAACGCCTAAGGTCTGGCGATGACGCCCAGGTCGGCCATTCCGTTTACAAAATACTGCACCGCCAGCGCCACCAGCAACAAACCCATGATGCGAACCAGAATTCGGACCCCGGTCTCGCCCATCGCCCGCGCGACGCGGTCCGAGTTCCCCAGCACCAGGTAGCAGATAGCCGCTGTAATGAAGATAGACGCCAGGATGGCGATCATCTGCCACCGATTCTGCGCCTGTCCCACGAGCACCATCACGCTGGTGATGGAACCCGGCCCGGCCAGCATGGGAATCCCAAGCGGCACAATCCCGGCGTCTTCTTTCTGGGCCGCCTCCGCCGCCTCTTCGGTCGACTCCTGCGTCGGCGAACGCTTAGCCTCAAGCATGTCCAGCCCAATCAACAAGAGGATGATGCCACCTGCAATTTCGAACGCCGGCAACGTGATCCCGAACATGCGAAAGATGTACTGTCCGGCTACCGCAAACGCACTTAGGACCACGAGCGCGGTCACCGAGGCCTTCCACGCCATCTTTCGACGGCGATGCGCGTCCGCTCCAGCCGTCACAGCGAGAAACGTCGGCAGAGCTGCAAAGGGGTCGACGAGAAAGAAGATGGAGCTCAGCGCCAGCACGGAAAAACGCACATACGCCGAGCTCTTCAGCCCTGCAAGACTGACCGAATGAGGATCGAAGATCACATTCCATTGTCCCACGGCAAGGCAGCTATAATTCGTTCAGGAGCGCTCGAATGACCCTGCAGACTACCGCTAACATCTGGCACAACGGAAAGCTCATCCCCTGGGACAAGGCGCAGGTTCACGTCATGTCTCATGTCATCCACTACGGCTCGTCGGTCTTCGAGGGCATCCGCTGCTACACCCAGCCGAACGGCGCCGGAGTCTTCCGCCTGCCCGAGCATATGGCGCGCCTGGTCGACTCGGCGAAGATCTATCGCATGCCTCTGCCTTATACCGCAGAGCAGCTTGCGGCTGCCGTCGTCGACGTGATTGAAGCTAACGGTGTTACGCCTTGCTACATCCGTCCTATTGCGTTTCGCGGCTACGGCGAGATGGGCGTCAACCCGCTGAAGTCGCCGGTTGAGATTTACATCGCGAACTTCCCGTGGGGCAAGTACGTGCACGGCGATGCAGGCGCGGATGTCTGCGTCTCCAGTTGGAGTCGCCTTGCGCCCAACACCATGCCCTCGCTCGCCAAAGCGGGCGCCAACTACATGAACTCGCAGCTGATCCGCATGGAGGCCGAGATCAACGGCTACTCCGAGGGAATCGCGCTCGACACCAACGGTTACCTGTCCGAGGGCTCTGGCGAGAATCTGTTCCTCGTCCGCGGAGGCGTTCTCTACACCACGCCGCTGGCGAACTCCGTGCTGAACGGCATCACACGCAGCTCGGTTCTGACGATTGCCAGGCAGCTCGGCATCGAGATCGTCGAGCAGGCGCTCCCGCGCGAGTTGCTTTACATCGCTGACGAGGCGTTCTTTACAGGCACCGCTGCTGAGGTCACCCACCTGCGGTCAGTTGATCGCATCCTGGTTGGCGATGGCACAATGGGCCCGGTCACGAAGGCGATTCACGACGAGTTCTTCGGCATCGTCAACGGCACGCGGCCGGATCGCCACAACTGGCTGACGCCGGTGCACGTCAAGGTCGCCGAGCCCGTCGGCGCCTAAGTAACCTGATGAAAAGATCATGAGCGCTGCGACGCTAGCCGCACGAATCGCCGCAGCGCATCAGACTAAATCGCGCAACCGAATCTCCACCACCCGCCGTGTCCCGTCGTGCTCGATCAGCACTTTGACTTTGCTACCCACCGCACCGCGGCGCATCCGCTCGCGCACCTCCGGCAGAATCAACTTCGACGTCGCCACTCCATCAATCTCCAGAATCCGATCGCCCTTCCGAATCCCCGCAACATCCGCCGGCCCACCTGCCACCACGTCCACGGCAAAGAAGCTTCGCCCATCCTGCCCCATCCAAACGCCGGCGCGATCGTAGCTGTCCGCGCGCGCAAAGTCCGCACTCTTCTCCAGAAGCATCTGCTTTCTCGAGTAGTCGAACGTCACAATAAATCGCTCCAGAATATCCGGGCCGATCAGTCCCGCCATAGCAGACGACGTTGTAGCGCCCGAGCCCAGCGTCGACAGCCGCACCACCGACTCCTTCACATCAAATCCGCCCAGCGAAAAGTCTCCCGACCGCATCAGCAGCGAACGAATCGGCCCGCCGATCCCCCATCCTGTGACACCTTCCACGTACGCTCCATACTTCTCGCGCAGTTTGTGCTCCTCCGCAAACGGCCGATAGACCAGCAGCGACGACCGTGCTCCTGTATCCACGCCAAACCTTCCGCGGACGCCATCCAGCTCCGCATCGACAACCGGAATCTGCCGCGGCAGATCAAACCCCACCACGGTAGCACCTGCCGACACCACGAACTGCGACGGCGGCGTAAACGTCAGCACCTTCTTCTGATAGTCGATCCGAATCACGTACCGCTCAAAGATCGGCTGGCCGATCACCCCATCCGGCGACTTCGATCCAAAAACATTCTGAAAATCGTTCGACGGAGCAAGCAGCATGTTCAGGTCGTGAAAGAGGCCATCACCCAGCCGTAGCTCGCGCACCAGCGTCCGCCCCATCCGCACCGTGGCAGCGCCCGTACCCGAACCCTCTTCTTCCCCAGTGACTGCCAGATGAAGCCGCTGTCCAACCTCGTTCGTAAGGAAACCTTCATCCGCTCCCGTGTCGAGCAGCAATCGAATCGGCCCCGCTCCATTGATCTGCGCCGACACAATGATCCGGTTGTCCACCAACTCAAACGGCATCTCGAACGCACGCGCCGTCTCTTGCCACGCCGCCTCACCCATCGAAGGAGGAGACACGGCGAGTGCCGCAATCGGGCTCCACGTCAACGCACCAGCAAAGATCACAACAATCGGCACGCGCATCGCGCAAGGATATCGCACTCGTCTTCTGCTTTTCAGCTTCAAAGAAGCAAGAAAAGCTACCGCCGTTCCACCCCCTTGTGCGACCATACCCAACACATGCCCTCGGCCCCGCCTGTCTCCCAGACCACACCCGCAGACGGCTCGCAGCCACTGCATCGCCAACTGCGGTTACGCGATCTAGTGCTCACGCAGGTGCTCTGCGTCGTGGGCAGCTCGTGGGTCGGCATCGCGGCTGGGCTCGGCCGCGCCCAGGCACTTACCTGGATCGGCGCCATGGTGCTCTTCTATCTGCCGATGGCGGTGTCCGTCATCTACCTCAATCGCGAGATGCCGCTCGAGGGCGGTCTTTATGTATGGGCGCGCACAGCGTTCGGCGATCTTGGCGGCTTCATGACCGCGTGGAACCTCTGGTTCTACGGCGTCGCCGTCACAGCCACGATCCTCTACGCGATACCCACGGAACTCTCCTACCTCATCGGGCCCACCGCCGCATGGCTGCCTGAAAATCACCTCGCCTCTTTCCTCATCGTCGCAGTCGTCGTCCTCGCCATCACGGCCGCAGCGATTCGCGGGCTCGAGCTCGGCAAATGGATCCACGACATCGGCGGCATCTCGATCATCCTCGTCTACTGCGTGCTCATCGTCCTTCCCTTCTGGGCACTTGCACGCCATCAGCCTATTCACTACGAGCCGCTGCCGCTTCAACTCCCGCAGTTAAATATGATCTCCCTTGCTCTCTTCGGCCAGATGCTCTTCGGCGCTCTATGCGGCCTCGAGTACATCGCCATCCTCGCCGGCGAAAGCAAGGACGCGGCGCGCTCCATCGGCCAGTCTGTCGTCTTCGCTTCGCCGATCATCTGTGCCATGTTCATCGCGGGCACCAGCTCGGTGCTCGCCTTCTCCCGCGGACACATCGACTACATCGCTCCCATTCCGCAGACCCTTCGCTACGCGCTCGGCAACTCCGGCCTCGCCAACCTCTTCGCGATGGCGGCGATCCTGCTCGTGCAGTTGCGTCTCATCGCAGCTGCCAGCTTCATCTTCACCGGCGTCACCCGTCTCCCGCTCGTCGCCGGCTGGGACCATCTCATTCCCTCCTGGTTCACTCGCCTGCACCCACGCTTTCGCACGCCGACGAACTCCGTCGCCTTCACCTGTGTGCTCGTCCTTCTTCTACTCTTCCTTGCGAACGTCGGCGTCCACGCGCAGGAGGCCTTTCAGGTTCTGACCAACGCCTCCATCACGCACTACGAGCTTGCGTACCTCGCCATGTTTGGCGTCCCGCTCATCGGCGCCGCAACGCTTCGCAAACGGCTGCCGCGCTGGCTGCGCTGGACCTCGATCATGGGCCTCGTCGCCACTCTGTTCAGCTTCATCGTCTCGGCTTATCCCTTCGTCGACGTGGTCAACCCGCGCGTCTACGCCGCCAAGATCCTCGGGACTACGCTCGTCAGCAACATCATCGGCTACAGCTTTTATCGCATCCGCAATCGCATCACGCCGGACGCGGCAACTCCTCATAGCCGTCGCTAACGATGCGGCGGCGGATGCGCTACGGGGGCGCCATGATGAATGATCACATTTGTCCGCTCGCGGGATATCCGGATCCGGCACCCCAACGGGTCGGGTCCAGCTCCGCACGTACTGTTCCGCATCTGAATCCAGGCCATCTGATCCTGGCCGATCATCCACGCCGTACCATTCGTCGCATAGTGGATCTGATCCAGATAGTAAGCAGCCGTCGCATCCAGATCGGCCGCGTCCGCCGTCATCTGTTCGCAGACGTCAGGCGGTGGTGGTGGATACCCCGCCACTGAAGCGCAGTAATCCTCATTGTGCTCCAGCAGAATCCTCTTGTTCAGGCCGCTGATGAAGTAGCGCGTTGTAACCGGAGCAACTCGAGCCTGCCCTGCCCACAGGATCAAGTCCTCAGCAAACGCCGGCGGAAGCTGCGTCATCTGCAGGGTCTTCTCTCTTACCTGCCTCGAAAACACCGTCAACGCCGGCGTCGGTTCGCCGTTGGTAGGATGAAAATAGAACGCGCCAAGCCCGATCCCTTCCTGCATATCGATCCACAAAAGTCCCCGCCCGCCAAGATACGGCCCGTTTTCTCCCGACAGCACGACGTACCGTCCATCGCGGATCAGCACAGGATCACGCGACTTGGTAAACACTCTCTCGAGCGCGTCGTCCAGCGGCATATCCGATCCGTAGTGGAACATGCCGTCGGGCACAAAGCTCTTCATCAGCTTGTGAAACTGTTTATCGCGAAAGAGGTCCTCCGACGGCTGCCCTGCGAACTGATTCAGGAATGAGAGCTGATCGGCGGGAATCCGCTTCTGAAAGATCGCTGGATCGTATGGCGGCGGGGGTGGGATCGCCGGTGGCTCAGGCGACTGAGTCTGCGGCGCACTCGCTTGCGGATTTGCCAGGCTCTGCGCCGCGGCAACTGCCAACCACCAACCCATCACCATCAGGAACATCACCAATCCCGAAAAGCGAATGACCCTTACCTTAGGCAGAAAAACGTGCAAAGAAAGCATAGGACCCGAATCTCCCCATTGCGGAACAGATTGACTGGAATTGTACCGCCGCACCTCAAAAAGTAACTCGATATAAGTGAAGAATCGCCCTCCTTCCTTCTCCGACTCCCACGAGATAGTCATAAGGGCTAATTCATACCGAAAAATAAACGATTATTTCCTAAATTACTCTTGCTATTAATCCGCAACCTATGGCAAAGTACAGTCTGCGTAGGAGAAGCCCGATGAATTTCAAATCGCACAACACGATGCGTAGGTCGCTGGGACGAGTCAGTCTCCCAGGCGATCGCCGGGCATGGTTCACCTCTGGTTATAACCGCTAGCGCTCGATCCTACGCAAATCGCTCGCAAAATCAATGTTCCTGAGTGGCGAAGAGGCCAGTTACTTCGACTTGGTCATCGCTACAACTGACCTCGCTTGATCCCTCAGGATAACGATGCGCCCTCCGCGCAGCCGCGAATCTGCGTCTGTATGGAACTGCCAGTGGCGATAGAGAAGAGTTACTTCCTCCACGCCTGACGAGCAGCAGGGAACGGAAATCCCTGCCAGAGCAAAGACACTATGGGACGGAGGCGTAGCCTCGACCTACAAGGTTCTGTAGGAGCACTTACTCTGAAACTCTTTTCGCTTATTCCCTGGCAAAGCATCGTCACAATTTATATAAGTTCGGCCGGTGGCGCAGATAGCAGTTACTTCGCCTCGGGAGCGGGTGGACGCAGGTTCGAATCCTGTCACAGGGGTAACTCTGTGTAGCTCAGTGGTAGAGCACCTCATAGATCTGTTATCGCTTATTCCCCGGCCACAACCATCCAGCAGCGCTGGATTAGAAAGAAAGGCTTGCGATGGGCAAGGCATACATCAAAAACGGAACACCCGTCGGCACCGAGTCGCTCTGCAAGACCTGCTGCTGGGCATTCGTCTTCACCGGTTATCGTGAGTCGGAGCAGATGATCATGTGCACTCGCGTGGACCCGAACATCGTGCTGCCCTTCATCGTCAACACTTGCTCCAGCTACTACGACAAGAATCGTCCGACCTGGCAGCAGATGGAGAAACTGGCAATCGACGTCGCTCCGGCACCGCTCAAGCCAGTCGGCTTCAAACTCGGTCTCGATCTCGATAAACCGATGAAGGTCACAACCCGCATCAACGTCGACCTCGACGAAGACGAGGAAGACGACGACTAACCTAACCCATTCGCCGGTGGCGAAGACAACGGCTACTTCAGCGGTAGAGCGCCGCCCACAAGGCGGAGACGCAGGTTCGATCCCTGCCTTGAGCGCTGCGGCAGCCATACCGGCCTGCCGCAGGCTCATGTAGCTTGCCGTGTCGCTATTCCCCGGCGATTTTCCACCAACCCGCACAAAAGGAGGTGCGACAACATGAAGCTGAACATCCTCAAGCTGGCCCATCTCGCGCGCCCTCGCACCCACGAAGGCGCACCTGCGGCCATCATCACACCCGAGCAGGCCCTCCGGCGCTCTGTCCTCGCTTGCATGCTCTGGGAGAACGAGTTCTACGAGGACGGCGTCGCCATCGCCGGACGCATCCGCGAACTCGTCCCCAAGGTAGAGGCCGAAAAGGTCGCGGCTCTCGCCGTCGAAGCCCGTACCGCGATGAAGCTTCGTCACGCGCCTCTGCTTCTGGTTCGCGAGATGGCGCGCCACGCAACTCACCGCGTTCTCGTGGCCGAAACCCTCGTCCGCGTTATCCAGCGCGCCGATGAACTCTCCGAGTTCGTCGCCATCTACTGGGCAGAAGGCCGCCGTCCGCTCTCCGCGCAGGTGAAGAAGGGGCTCGCTGCAGCGTTCACGAACTTCGACGAGTACGCGCTCGCGAAGTACGACCGCGCCAGCGTGGTTCGTCTTCGTGACGTGCTCTTCCTCAGCCACGCAAAGCCGCGCGACAAAGCGCAGGCCGAGCTGTGGAAGCGGCTCATCGCCGGCGAACTGGCAACACCCGACACCTGGGAGGTTGCACTCTCCGTCCGGTGGCGACAAGCGCGACACACTGGGAGCGGCTGCTCACCGAGCGCAAGCTCGGCGCACTCGCACTCCTGCGCAACCTTCGCAACATGAAGGACGCAGACGTGCCGGAGTCGCAGGTCGCAGCCGCGCTCGATGCGATGCGCACCGACCGTGTTCTTCCCTTCCGCTTTCTCGCCGCGGCTCGTCATGCGCCGCAGCTGGAAGAGGCTCTCGAACGGGCGATGTTTCGTTCGCTCGAGGGAACGGAGCGTCTCGCCGGACACACGGTCATCCTCGTCGATGTCTCGGGCAGCATGGTCGCACCCCTGTCGCGCCGTTCGCAGATGCTTCGCACCGACGCGGCCTACGGACTCGCCGTGCTCCTGCGCGAGATCGCAGAGAAGGTCAACGGTCTACACCTTCTCGAACGTCGCAAAGCGCATCCCGCCCCGGCGCGGATTCGCTCTGCGCGATGCGATGGAGTCGAGCCAGCCGCACCAGGCGACCTATCTGGGCGCTGCTCTCGACGCAATCGACGAGCGATACGACCGCATCATCGTCATTACCGATGAGCAGTCGCACGACCGTATCGGCGCTCCACGCGGAAAGGGCTACGTGATCAACGTGGCCTCAGCCCGCAACGGCGTCGGCTACGGCCCGTGGGTGCACATCGACGGCTTCAGCGAGGCCGTCATCGACTACATCCGCGAGCTCGAACACACCGAGCAGCGCTAAACCGAAGGGCCGGAGACATTCTCCGGCCCTTCTTCTGTCCACCGAAAACCTAGATTACTCATACCGCAAAGCGATCATAGGCTCGATACGCGATGCCCGTCGTGCCGGAAGATATCCCGCCAGCATCGCAACCGCGAGCATCGCTCCAACAGCAATCGCCATGCTCATCGGATCCATGCCGCGCATGTCAAAGAGCATATTCGCGATCAACCTATTGCCCGCCCATGCAACCGGAACCCCAATTCCCACGCCGATCGCGACCAGAACAAGCACCTCACGCATCACCAGCCATCGCACCGTCGATCGCTCCGCTCCCAGCGCCATGCGGATCCCGATCTCGTTCGTGCGCCGCGCCACCATATACGCCATCAGGCCGTAGATGCCGATGCAGCAGAGAAAGACCGCGAGCAATCCGAAGAACGCCGACAACTGCGCGACGAGCCGCTGGTCAGTGATGGAACGCGCAACCTGTTCGTCCAGCGTCGTCACCCGCGTGATCGGCAGCGTATGGTTCACGTCATGGATCGTCCTCTGAACCGCAGATGAGATCGCAGTGAAATCCCCCGTGTAACGAACCTCAAAGTCGGATAGGTAGTCCGTGCGCTGCGTGTACGGAACATAGTCGAGCGTCTCTGGATCCTCCTGCAGATCGCCAAACTTCACATCCTTGACGATGCCGATAACCTCGCGATCGTTCTTGTTCGCAGGATCGCCAATAAAATAGTGACGCCCAATCGGATTCCCCGGCGGAAACAGCGTCCGCGCCCCGCGTTCGCTGATGATGGCAACCTTCTCCGAGGTCGCCGTATCCTGAGGACCGAAGTTGCGCCCCGCAAGCAGAGGGATCTGCATCGTCGCGAAGTAGCCGTTGCCGATCACGTTATGTTTCACATCGACCTCGGGATGAAACTCGAAGCCGGGCACGGTGATCGAGTTGTTCCAACTTCCCTCGTGAAACGTGAAAGAAGAAAAGCTGGCGGCGCGAACCCCCGGCAGCGCGCTCACGCGCTCCTCGATCTGCTGATAGAGCACTTTGAGCCTCGGTTCATCGGCCTTGTAACCGATGGAGCTGGCATCGACCTGCAGGCGCAGCACATTCTCCTTGTTGAACCCGGTATCGACATTGTTCAGGTTGACCAGGCTGCGCAGAAACAAACCCGCGCCGACCAGAAGCACCAACGACAGCGCAATCTGCGAGATGACGAGAGCCTTCGCCAGCGGATTCTTCGTTCCCGTGCCCCGCGCGCCGCTCCCGTCCTTCAGCGCCTGCGTCAGTTCGAGCCTCGTTGCGCGAAACGCAGGCAGAGTTCCGAAGAGCAACGCGGTCGCGACCGTAACCGCCAGCGTGAACGCCAACAGCCTCGGATTAATCGACACATCGAGCGGCACCGTCGTCAGCCCTCCCGAAACCATACGCAGCAGAATGCGGCTGCCCACGTTCGCCAGCAAGACACCAAGAGCCCCGCCCGTGATCGCCAGGACCAGGCTCTCCGTCAACAGTTGCCGAATCAGCCGCGTTCGCCGCGCGCCTAGCGCCTGCCGCACCGCGAGCTCCCGCGCTCTCGCCGTCGATCGAGCCAGCAGCAGGTTCGCAATATTAGCGCAGGCAATCAGCAGCACAAGCGCGACCACTGCCATTAGGATCTGCAGCGGCTCGGAGAACTGATGTCGCAGCGATGACAGTCCTGTCGTCATCGACGTCAGTGAAACATGCGCCTTATTCAGCCTCTCCAGATTTTTCTGGCTTAGCTTGGAATCAGGAAAGCCGCGCAGAATTTGCTGATAGACCAGGTTTACATTCGTGGTTGCCTGATCCAGGGTGACACCTGGTTTCAACCGTCCGATGATGTAGTTCGCTTCGGCAAAATCATCCGTATATCCCTTCCAGTTCGGAGGCACCTGCTCCATCATCGAAAGCGGAACCCAGATGTCAGGCGCAACGCCAACCTTGGTCCCGAAGAACTCCGGCGGAGCGACTCCAATGATGTCGTAGGTTGTCTCACCGATCTTCAGCCTCTTGCTCAACACTGCGGGATCCCGCGCCAAACCGCGCTTCCACCATGCATAACTGACCACTGCGACCGGATGATTGCCCTCACTATTGTCATCGTCATCGGTCAGCATGCGCCCCATCACTGCGTTGACGCCAAGCGTGGGGAAATACGTGCCTGAGACAAGCTGAACATTCATCGGCTCGCTCTCGTCACGCCCTTCAACGAAACCGTGAATATTATTTTCCATGCTGAAGATCGCCGCTACATCCGAGAAGACCGCATTATTCTTCTGCATCTGGCGATAGAACGGATACGAATAAAGCTCAGTAATCGCAAACCCATCGCTGATACCGTCCCAGTCTCCCGTGCCAAGCAGCACAAGCTGCGAAGGCTGCTTAACCGGAAGCGACCGCAGCATCACCGCATCGAGCAAGCTGAAGATCGCAGTATTCGCACCGATCCCCAAAGCCAGCGACAGCAGCGCGACCGCAACCAGCGCAGGACTGCGCAGCATCGACCGTACGCCGTAGACGACATCCTGCAGCAGAGTCTCCAGCCAGTTCCATCCCCACGTCATATGGCTCTTCTCTTTGATCGCGGCCTCGTTGCCGAACCTCCGGCGAGCGGCGGACCGCGCAGCCTCCGGCGCAACCCCCGCTTCGATCTGCTGCTGCCGCCGCAGTTCGACATGCAATTGCATCTCTTCTTCCAGGTTGGCGTCGAACTTGTCGCGCTCAAGAAACATTCTGATCCGTCTTGCAACTTCCCCTGGCCAACTCATCGAAGCCTCCTCACACCCGAACCCATTCGCATCACGCCGTACGAATCACCCGTGTAATCGCCCCAATCACGCGCTCGAACTGCGAAAGCTCCGACCGCCAACTGTTTATGCCCCGCCTTGGTCAGCTTGTAGTACCTCGCCCGTCGATTCCCAGCAGTCGTCCCCCACTCCGCTGTCACCCAGCCTTTAATCAACATGCGCTGCAGCGCCGGATACAGCGATCCCTCTTCCACCTGCAGCACCTCGTCGGAGCTGCGCTGAATCGAATCGGCGATCTCATAGCCATGCAGCTCGCCCGAGCGTGCAAGCGTCTTGAGAATCAGAAGATAAAGCGTCCCAGGCGGAATCTCATCGCGATCCATAGACAGCTAAGCCCTCCAAGGCCTTCTGGCATAGTTAGACTATGCCAGTGTGGACAGGTTAGCTTTTTTTGTCAAGAATGCAATTTTTGCGCCCGCGCGAGTATGGAGCGTCTCCAGCCAACTACTCCGGAGTTATCACCATCTCCTTCTTGTTGATCTTCCGCAGGAACTCTTCGCCCGTAGCGATGTGCTGATCCACCAGCCGCGAGGGAGTATGCGCCAGCCACTCCGCAAGCGAGATGTCCTCGTAGTGTGGCGTCGGAAAGACCTCAAGAAACACCAGATCTTCGTCGCCGGTATTTTCGATATAGTGCGGCATCGATCGCTCGATGTACCCCACATCGCCCTCCTGAAAGTCCATCGTCCGCGCATGCCCTCCGGCGGAAAACACGGTCTGCCGCCCCTTGCCCTTCACGAAGTACTGCCACTCATCCTCATTCGGATGCCAGTGCAGCTCTCGCAGTCCGCCCGGCTTTAGCGTCACAATCGCCGCCGCAATGTTCGTCGCCGGGAAGTTCCCGTTGTCGACGATCTTCACCTCGCCGCCCTTCGACACCTTCGTCGGCTGCATCTTGCCAGTGAAAAACGCAAACGTATTCGGCACCATGCCCGTCCCTGCCGAAGCCTCGCGCTTCTCCTCCTCCAGCGGTCGCGGTAACGGACGCTCGAAGATGAACAACTCCTTCTTCGGCACCTTCGCAAAGGTCTCCGCCGGCACATCAAAGTTCTTCGCCAGCACCTCCTTCGGAGTGTGGGTCAGCCAATCGGTCAGCAGAAATGTCTGGAACTCGTTGAAATTTCCATCATCGAAGACGAGCAGGAACGTCGCCCCGTCGTCTCCCACACCCTGGATCGAGTGCGGAATCCCTCCCGGAAACAGCCACAGGTCGCCCGCGTTCACATCCTCCACAAACGCCCGTCCCTGCTGGTCCACCGCCGTAATCCGCGCCGTGCCGGAGATCATGAACGCCCACTCCGACCCCACGTGCCAGTGCAGTTCGCGTATGCCGCCCTTAATTAACCGCATCTGCACACCTGCCATCTTCTTCGAGAGCGGAAGATCGCGCACCGTCACCTGCCGCGTCCATCCGCCCTCTTCAATCCGCTTATGCGAGAACGAGAACGGATACTTGAACGGTGGCTGCCCGCCGGCATCCGTCTCCGGCGGCCACACCGACGAAGGATTCTGCTGGTCCACAGCCGGGTTGACCGGCAGCGGCTGACTCTCGTTGACTCCCGTGTGATTCGGAGTCTGCAGCGGCTTCTCCTGCCCCTGCGCCGCCTGCATCCCAGCCGCAGCAACCAACACAGCCGACCCAGCCTCAAGAAATCTCCGGCGGCTTAGCTTCCCCTGATCTTTGTCTTGTCCCTTGTCGTCCTGCTTGTTGCCCTGCCCCTTGTCCTCTGGCACGTGAACATCCTCTCTGTAACTCGGACCACCATAGCTGATATATGAAACATGTTACCCAAATCCGGCGGCCGCATCGCGGTCTGGCAGATTTTCGGTAGTACGTCCATTGGATGGGAAACGAGTCAATTTGCCGAAAGGCCGACTTTTCGGGGTTGCGCTGTTCGCTTCATCCCCGGTGTCTAATACAGAAATGGTTCACAGGTCCACATTGATTCGGAGCCTACACCGCGTTTGTATATGCCCCGTCGTATCATTCGTCGGAAAACGAGGCGGTCTCAACCGGCCCACTTTTCGGGAACCCAAATCATAAGGCTCGTTGTCGATCTTCCAGCCATTCAGCTTCATCGACGAAATATGCGATAAAGACCACTGTTCGACCGGAGTCTAGCCCATGATTCATAGCTTCTCAGACCGCAGGCCATCCCAGCGCCTGATTTCGAAAATCGGTCTCCGACACGAGCTTTTCAAATCCCGTTTTACCTCTGAACAGGAACGTTGGCAGTATGACGGCCATGATTCTGTCTCTCCGCGAGAGGTTGAATCAGCGCTGAGCCAATACATTTCATAAATGCCAGTGTCATGACGAAACTGAAATTGGCCGCCAATGCAGGCATATCCAAGAGCTTGAGCACGGACGAGCGCATTTGGAAACGAGGAGACTTGCCATCCATATTCGTTACCCGCCAAATCGGCACCCTCGGCAATTTGCGGCGGTAGTTTGAATGCTGCCATATGGCTAGATTAGCAACCAACATTGCGGTGCACGCAAAAACGGGGCTTTCTGCAACTACGATCGGCTCTTCCGCCTCGAACTTTCCGATAAGCCGACTTATCATTACCGATTCTTTGTCGGTTAGCACGTGGGCAACGATAAGACACTCCTGGGACGCCGCCCTATGATTGCCCCCTCAAGAAAATGCGTCAGATGGTATTCTTCAATCCATTCAAGACGACCGGTCGTCATCTGTTGGAGATTGCCGTGAATAAAACTCTCCCGTGCGAACAAAATGGGAATTCCGCACTCTCGCCTGAAAATCAAGCGAGCGCCCATGGCGCGCAGATGGCGAAGTATTTCACCATGAACCAACCGCCCCATGTTGCGATCGACTCTGCGGTCTCCATCGTCCGGCCGCAACTGGCGATTACCCGGCTGATTGCACGGAGTGGCATCCCGGAACGAACTGCGTCCATCCCTTCTGAAAAGGCCTACGTTGTCTCCCTTCATCTGAATCATGCGAATTCCGGGGAATGGGAACTTTGGACCGATGACAAGTACACAAAGACCGGGGCGTGGCCAGTAGGCGGAGTCGCAATGTGCGACCTGGAATCAAATTCGAGTATTCGAAATCCGGGCTCGATCGATTGGATTCACTACCACGTTCCGCGTGCAACCTTGGATTCCCTCTCTGACGATGCCGGAGTGCCTAGACCTAAACGTCTCTACTGCGCTTATGGAACTTCCGACCCGACACTCTATCACCTGACGCAAACGATTTTGCCGTGCCTAAATAGACCGGCGATGTTCTCTCAGCTGTTCATGGATTCTTTCACTTTGATGATTTGTTCGCACCTTGTTGGACGGTATGCTCAAACCCACGAAGCCTCCCCGCAATTCAAGGGCGGTCTTGCTCCATGGCAAAGCCGACGCGTTGTGGAATTATTCCATGAGCACTTGGACGGCGATGTAAAACTGGAAAAACTCGCCGATGGATGTGGGCTTTCAGTCAGCCATTTTGCGCGATCATTCAGAAGATCGTTTGGGACCTCCGCACATCGCTACCTGATTCTGAAGCGTGTTGAACTCGCGAAAGCTCTTTTGTCGGGAACGAATAAATCATTGGTGGAAATTGCAGCGCAGACTGGATTCTCCGATCAAGCCGCGCTTACCCGGACTTTTGCAAATGTCGTCGGTGCGACTCCCGCAAAGTGGAGGCGTGAACACGTACGTAGCAGGAATTTTGTCGAAATGCCCAAACGCCAATTCCCTCAGCCACGCGAATAGATCCCATCGTCAATTTTCAGCGGCTCGGGACAGTTTGCCCGGAATCGTCTCTCGACGCGACATCTTCGCGGATTTGAGATCCGGTTAGCATTCTTGCGTTGAACTCCACCCTGGACTGTTCTTTTCACCAGCCTTTACTCCGCATTTGAGCACGAATCGACAAAAGTGGTTCAAGTTTTCAAGAGTGCCACGCTCGTTCCTGAATATAGTTGCGGGACTCGATACACACGAATCACCGAAGCTCAAACTAAACAGGAGAAATGATCATGGCACAGCATATTAAAAACGTGGTTCTGGTGCATGGAGCTTTCGCCGATGGCTCCGGCTGGAAGAGAGTCGCCGACATCCTCAAGAATGATGGCTACAAGGTGTCGGTGGCGCAGCCTCCCGAGACTTCGTACGCCGACGACCAAAAGTACACAAAGGCCGCAATCGACGCCATGGGCGGCCCAGTCGTTCTGGTCGGCCACAGCTACGGAGGGTCCATCATCACCGAGGCCGGAAATCATCCAAACGTTGCAGCGCTTGTCTATATTGCCGCCTTTGCTCTCGATGAAGGTGAGAGCTGCGCGTCGATCGAACAGGCCCTGCCGCAAGCATCCACGGCGTTCAAATCGGACAGCAACGGGCTCTGGTGGATCGACCAACCGCACTTCGTGGCCGACTTCGCAGCCGACATTCCACGGGATGAGGCAGAGTTCATGGCCATAGCGCAGGTGCCGATCTCTACCGATTCGTTCACCCATCAGGTCAAGAATCCCGCATGGAAGCACAAGCCCACCTGGTACATGGTGGCGACCGGAGACCGATCGATTAATCCGGACCAGGAGCGCATGATGGCGAAGCGCGCCAAAGCCACGACGGTCGAAGTGAAGTCTAGCCACGTGGCCTACATGTCTCACCCGAAGGAAACAGCCAAGCTCATCGAAGAGGCTGCCACCTCCGTCAATGGGTAGCCCTGTGCTTTTCGGACAAAAAATAATCTCCGCCGGTCCGGCTTTGGCCGGCGGGGATTCTGTATCGACATGGTCGACTCAGGGGGGTGAAAGATGGATCACATCACTGTGAAAGGACAGGGCGGCACGTTCGCCGCCTATATCGCAAGACCGAAGACCTCGCTGGCTTCGGCTGTTGTCGTTCTACAGGAACTGTTCGGTGTGAACGCCGACATTCGGAAGCACTGCGATGAATTGGCGGAGCAAGGCTACCTCGCCGTCGCTCCAGACCTGTATTGGAGGCAGGAGCCGGGCGTCGATCTGAACGTCACCTCCCAAACCGACTGGGACCACGGCCTTCGCCTCTATCAGGCTTATGACAGAGATGCCGGCGTCACAGACATCAAAGACACCATCGATGCAGTACGCAGTCTCCCGGAATGCAAAGGCAAGGTTGCGTTGCTCGGCTATTGCCTCGGCGCGCTAATGGTCTTCATGACAGTCGTGCGCACAGACGGCATTGACGCCGCGGTCTGGTATCACGGCGCCGATACTGA
Source organism: uncultured Acidobacteriaceae bacterium (assembly GCA_963798925.1). Lineage (GTDB taxonomy): Bacteria > Acidobacteriota > Terriglobia > Terriglobales > Acidobacteriaceae > Edaphobacter. The sequence continues at coordinate 2,259,896 of CAWCVD010000008.1, read as the reverse complement.
CAAATACCTGGGCGAGGTCGATGGGCTTCATGCGCCGATCCTCATGCACCTGGCCGAGGAGGATGAGTTCATTTCCAAGGCTGCACAAGCGACGATTAGAGCGGCACTTGCTAAGAAACCAAATGCGACGGTGTACACCTACCCGGGGCAGAGTCATGCATTCTCCCGCCATAACGGAAAACACTACAACGCCGCCGCAGCTCACCTTGCCAACGGTCGGACCGGCGAGTTTCTACGTCATCAATTGCAGTAACGCGCCGTCATTCGGAATGCCGGTTAAGTACCGGGAAACGCCGATATCGGAAACGACTCACCTTGCCGAAAACCCGCCTTTCGAGGAACAGCAGGGAACGTGGTCAGGATCGCCACCGTAAGCAGCTCTCAGATTGAAGTAACCTTTTACGAATGGAGCCCATTCGCACGCTGTTCCCACCTCAACCCACCAAGCCGTCGGGAGCAGTCCTTCCCGAGGGGCTTCGCGCCAGATACGACGGAAATCTTTCTTTTCCGCCCGCTCCGGAAGAGCGTCCCTATTGCATCGCAAACTTCGTGTCGACACTCGACGGGGTTGTGAGCTTCAACATACCGGGTCAGTCGGCAGGAGCTCAGATCAGTAATTCGAACGAACAAGACCGGTTCATCATGGGCCTGCTGCGCGCCTCAGCAGACGCGGTGGTGGTGGGCTCGGGGACGCTTCAAGCGTCTGGTCCGCAGGCCTCCTGGCTTCCGGAATCTGTCTATCCGGCAGCGAAAGATCTATACCAAAAGTATCGAACCGAGGTGCTCCAAAAGCCGGAGTATCCCCTCATAGTGATTGTCACGGGAACAGGCGGACTGGACCTCGCCAGCGCCGTCTTTCATACACCCCGAACCAGGGTACTCATACTCACTACAGAGCAAGGCAAGCAGAGGTTGTCGCAAAGCGGATCGGAGGTGCTCGCCTCAGTCGAGGTGAAGGCGCTCCCTGCGGCAGAGGAGCGCATCTCTCCTGCCGCGATCCTTACGTTGCTCAGACGGGAGGCCGGAGTGGAGTTGCTGCTTCACGAAGCCGGACCGACACTCTTTGGCGAATTTCTCTCAGGTGGGTTCATCGATGAGCTTTTCCTGACAGTGGCGCCTCAGATTGCGGGGAGAGTCGCAGGGCACCCCCGGCCAGGCCTCGTTGCCAACGTTCAGTTTTCTCCCGCGACGGCTCCCTGGTGGAAGCTTCTCAGCGCAAAAAGCGCAGCAGCTTACCTCTTCCTGCGCTATCAGGTGGGAGATCGGAGCGCATAGAAGGCATGTAACGGCGTGTGAGCGTCGGGGTGATCGAGTATTGGACTTTCGCTCACCTGCAATCAAGAAGAAGCCGGCGCGCTACGCCGTCTCGTTTCTTTCGCATCTCGACTAAACTAACGTCGTAATTTGAATCGAGGTTGACTGTGTTCGAAAGACCCATCGTCATTGGGCAGCGCCTTCGCTGGAGATACGCCGACGGCAACGAACTCTCAGAGGATGCTGAAGTTGTCAACGTTCGAACCGACCGGGAGGAAGGCCTCTCGCCCGAAGCAATGGACTATATAGCGCTTTGGATCTATGCAAAATACGTGCAAGACGCACCGGCGGCAAGACCCTTTACGATTTTGCTCGGTACGGACATGTTGACCTACATTGAGGGCAAACAGGTCACCATCGAACTCCTCTAGTCCTGAAAGGCGCGGCTGCCCATAGCTCCCGCAAAACGCCGTTTTCGAAACCTTCGCTTGTTCCAGACTCGAAGCTTAGTACCAGATTTTCGCAACGAACTTTTACTCTCCGGCCATGTAAAGGCGATTGTGATGGCATCTGCCTTTATTACGTCCAAAAAGCACGCCGGTATTTGTCGACGCTCTCCTTGACAGTCTAGGAGAACTAACGCTAACCTCTCCTGGAGGCTCTAGGAGACGACAATCTACGCAATCTGAAACCGAGAACCTCCCTCACCAGCATCCAAACCGCAATCCACGAGGAGCTCTAACAATGAGGGCTAAACTTCGATCCTTTCTCAACACTCTTCTTCATCGCGACTCCGTCGAGTCCGGCATCGAAGCCGAACTCCGTACCCACATCGAGCTTCGCGCCGAAGACCTTGAGCGCAACGGCCTCACCCCCGCCGAAGCCCGTCGCCAGGCCCGCATCGAGTTCGGCCCCGTCGAAACCCACAAAGATGACATTCGCTCCTCTCTAGGTCTCCGTCTCCTCGACGAGCTTCGCGCCGACCTCCGCTATGCAGTCCGGATGCTCCGTCGCAGTCCTGGCTTCACTGCCGTCGCTGTCATCTCGCTAGCCCTCGGCATCGGAGCCAACACCATCATCTTCACCCTCGCCAAAGGTATTCTCCTCGATCGCCTGGCCGTTCCCCAACCCAACCAGCTTCGCCTCTTCGCCATCGTCAGAGACAACCACAGTCCCCTCCATCGTTTCTGGGGTGACTACTACAAAACCCCCGATGGCCGTTCAATAACTCATTCCATCTCCTACCCTGTCTACCAGCTCATGCGTCAGCAAAACCTCGCTAAGCCAATGCTTGAAGATCTCTTCGCCTTCAAATATCTCGGCGACTTTAACCGCTTCACCGCTACCGTCGACGGTCACGCCGACACCGTCACCGGTGAACTCGTCTCGGGCAACTTCTACCAGCAACTCGGCGTTCAACCCGCTCTCGGCCGCGTCATCCAGCCATCCGACGATGACGCGCCCGGCTCGGGCCCCGTCGCAGTCATCAGCGACGGCCTCTGGGCCCGCCTCTTCGGCCGCTCTCCCTCCGTCATCGGCAAAACCATCGAGCTCAACATGGTTCCTATCACCATCGTTGGCGTCAACCCACCCGGCTTCACTGGAGCCGCCAGCGTCCAGATCTCACCCGACGTCTTCCTTCCCTTTAGCATGCAGCCCACTCTGATGCCCGCGCAGAACGGCTCTATTCTTCAAGACCCCAATCAATGGTGGATGTCGATCATGGGACGCGCTCGCCCAGGCGTCTCCGACGAAGCCGTCCGTGCCGCCTTCGCCGTCTGGCTCGAACAGGACATCCGCGCCACCGTCGCCGTACCCAAGGACGCGAGCATGCCCGACCTCGTCGTCGATTCCGGCAGTCAGGGTCTTGCAGCAGCCACGCATGACTATGCCACCCCTATCTATGTCCTCTCCGTTCTCACGGGCTTTGTTCTTCTGCTCGCCTGCGCCAACCTAGCCAACCTTCTACTCGCACGCTCCGCAGCCCGCCAGCGCGAGATGTCCGTTCGCCTCGCCCTCGGAGCCAGCCGCTCCCGCGTCCTCCGCCAGGTATTGACCGAAAGTCTCCTTCTCTCCTCGCTCGGAGGCATCGCCGGTTTCGCCCTGGGTTACCTCGGTCGCAACATCATTCCCCACCTGCTCTCATCCGCCTGGCGCCCCGCGCCTCTCAACGCCCGATTCGACCTGCGCATCTTCGCCTTCACCGCAACAGTCTCCATCCTCACCGGAATTCTCTTCGGCCTTGCCCCCGCATGGCAAGCCACTCGCACCGACGTCAACACCGCGCTCAAGGACGCTGCCTCTTCCGCCACTCGCCGCCGAAAAGGCCTCGCCGGCAAATCCATCGTCGTCTTCCAGATCGCGCTCTCCATGCTCCTCGTTGTCGGAGCAGGTCTCTTCGCTCGCACGTTGATCAATCTCAACACCACCAGCCTCGGCTTCGACCCCCACAACCTTTTACTCTTCAACATTCAGGCCCCACCCACCCGCTACCCCGCGCCACAGAATATCGCCCTCCACCAGCGCATCGAAGACCGCCTTGCGGAAGTTCCCGGCGTCGAGTCCGTCGCGCTCGTCGAGAACCCCCTGCTCGCCCACAATATCTCCAACACCACCTTTGAGCCCACGGACCAGCCCAAACCAACAGGCGACAATCGGTATCGCGACGTCAACACTGTCGGCCGGAACTTCTTCGAGACTTACCGCATCCCTATCCTCTATGGCCGAAGCTTCGGCCCAACCGACACCGCAACCTCCCCACTCGTCGCAGTCATTAACCAGAGCCTCGCCCACGCCGTCTACCCGAACGTCGATCCCGTCGGCAAAACCTTCGTCACCGAACGGAATCAGGGCGATCCTGAAACCATCTACCAGATCATTGGCGTCTCCGCCGACGCCAAATACGATCGGCTCCAGGGAGACCCACCCCCTGCCTTCTACACCCTCTACCGCCAGGCCAAAGGAGAGCAATTCATCACCTACACAATCAAAACTCAAGTCTCTCCCGCCGCCATCCTCCCCGCTCTCCGCAATGCCGTCGAGTCCATCGACAAGGATCTCCCTCTCCGCGACATTCGCACCCAGACCGAACAGATCGAAGACAGCATCTCGCAGCAGCGCCTCTTCGCCACCCTCACCGCTGGGTTCGGCGTCCTCGCTCTCATCCTCGCCTGCATCGGCATCTACGGCATCATGGCCTACAACGTCGCTCGCCGCACCAGCGAGATCGGCGTTCGCATGGCCCTCGGCGCACGCGCCCGGCAAGTGCTCTCCATGATCCTCCGCGAAAGCTGCTGGATCGCAGTCCTCGGTATCGCAGCCGGCCTAGTCGCCGCCATCGCTCTGACTCGCTTCGTCGGCAGCATGCTCTACGGTCTGAAGCCCTCAGACCCAACCACCCTCATCTCGGCCACCCTGATTCTTCTTGCAGTCGCCATCGCAGCAGCCTATGGCCCGGCCCGTCGCGCCTCACGCATCGACCCCATGCAGGCCTTGCGCCATGAATAGTCTCGCCAAAGATTCCCATTTGCAAACTTGCCGTTTGTGACTACTATTGTCTCCGGCGTGGGGGCACCCATGGCGAAGTCGTCCGAAGTTGTTCAGATCGGTGGTTTCGGCAGCACACAACGGCAGGACGCGTGGTGGGTTGAAATTGTGCCAGTCGTCGCCCTTCTCGGCCTCTTCGGTATCTACGCCACTCTTCGAGCCTTTGAAGGCAAGTACTTTCAGTGGGGGCCTTATCTCTCACCCTTCTATTCCCCGCTCATCGATCCCCAACATCACTGGTGGCGATTCTCTCCAGCGCTTCTCGTTCTGGCCGGTCCGCTCGGCTTCCGCGCCACCTGCTACTACTATCGAAAGGCCTACTACCGCGCCTTCTTTCTCGACCCGCCCGCGTGCGGCGTAGGCGAACGACCCGGTCGGGGTTATCGCGGCGAAACCTCCTTCCCCTTCATCCTTCAAAACCTGCACCGCTGGTTTCTCTACGTCGCGATCATCTATCTAGCCTTCCTCTGGCACGACGCAATCCGCGGTTTCTTCTTCGCGGACGGGTTCGGAGTAGGCGTCGGCTCACTCGTCCTCCTGATCAACATCGTCCTGCTCACCTTTTACACGCTTTCGTGCCACTCCCTGCGTCATCTCGCAGGAGGAAAGCTCGATTGCTTCTCCTGCACATCATTTGGCCCCACACGTCACACCGCGTGGCAATGGCTCAGCGGCCTTAACGGACGCCACATGCTCTTCGCCTGGATGAGTCTCATCTCCGTCGGTCTCGCCGATCTCTACGTGCGGATGCTCTCCGCCGGTCTCCTCAAGGACATCCGTCTCCTGTGACCACCACCTACGAAACCCACGAGCACGACGTGCTCATCATCGGCGCAGGTGGCGCGGGCCTGCGCGCTGCGATTGAAGCCCTCGCCCAGGGAGTCACCGTCGGCGTAGTCTGCAAGTCTCTGCTCGGCAAAGCGCACACCGTGATGGCCGAGGGCGGCATCGCTGCAGCGATGGCGAACGTCGATGCCGCCGACAACTGGAGCACGCACTTCTGCGACACCATGCGTGGAGGAAAGCTCCTGAACAACTGGCGCATGGCCCAGCTCCACGCCCAGGAGGCCCCTGAGCGTGTCCGCGAACTCGAGCAGTGGGGCGCTCTCTTCGACCGCACCGACAACGGCGAAATCCTTCAGCGAGCCTTCGGCGGCCACACCTTCAAACGCCTCTGTCACGTCGGCGACCGCACCGGCCTCGAGATGATCCGCACCCTCCAGGACCGCGGAGTGCATCTCGGCATCGACGTCTACATGGAGTGCACCGTCACCCGCCTCCTCAAAGACGGCGACCGCATCGCCGGCGCCTTCGCTTACTGGCGCGAGCAGGGCCGCTTCGTCATCTTCAAAGCCAAATCCGTCGTCATCTGCACCGGAGGAATCGGCAAAGCCTGGAAGATCACCTCCAACTCATGGGAGTACACCGGCGACGGCATGGCGCTCGCTTACGACGCCGGCGCCGAACTCATGGACATGGAGTTCGTGCAGTTTCATCCCACCGGCATGGTCTGGCCGCCCGGAGTCCAGGGCATTCTCGTTACTGAAGCCGTCCGCGGCGAAGGCGGCGTCCTCCGCAACAAAGACGGCGAGCGCTTCATGGAGCGCTACGACCCCAAAAAACTCGAGCTCTCCACCCGCGATGTCGTCGCCCGCTCCATCTACACCGAAGTCCGCGAGGGCCGCGGCACCGAGCACGGCGGCGCCTTCCTCGACATCTCCCATAAGCCCGCCGAATACGTCAAACGCAAGCTCCCCAGCATGTACCACCAGTTCCTCGAGCTCGCCGACGTCGACATCACCAAAGGCCCCATGGAGGTCGGCCCCACCTGCCACTACATGATGGGCGGCATCCGCGTCGACGCAGAGACCGCACAAGCCTCCATCCCCGGTCTCTTCGCCGCCGGAGAAGCAGCCGCAGGCCTGCACGGCGCAAACCGCCTCGGTGGCAACTCCCTCTCCGATCTCCTCGTCTTCGGCCGCCGCGCCGGACTCGCCGCCGCAGAGCACGCAAAACAAACCGCAGCGCCAACCCTCGATCCCTCACAAATCCAGGAAGCCGAACGCAGCATGCTGGCGCCGTTCGAGCGCCCTCAGGGGGAAAGCCCCTACACCATTCACGAAGATCTGCAGACCACCATGCAGAATCTGGTAGGCATCTTTCGCAGCGAAGAAGACCTCCGCGGCGCGCTGTCCGAGATCGAAAAGCTCAAAGAGCGCGCGGCCCGTGTGCATGTAGAAGGCTCGCGCCTCTTCAACCCCGGCTGGCACCTCGCCCGAGACCTCGACAGCATGCTCACCATCGCCGACGCCGTCACCCGCAGCGCCCTCGCCCGTCGCGAGAGCCGCGGTGCGCACAGCCGCATCGACTACCCGGGCTTGGACACCGCATGGGGAAGCAAGCATAATGTCGTCGTGAAGAAGGCCGACGCTATGGCCCTCGTCGAAGAACCCATTCAGGAGATGCCCGACGAACTCAAGCAACTGTTTGTAGAAACCAGCGCAACAAAATAGGAAGGGGCAGCATGGCTGATCTTCCGGTGGCACAAGCGACGTTGCAGATCTTCCGGGGCGACCGGGACGGCGGCAAATCCGTCGACTATCTCGTCCCCCTCGTCCCCGGCATGGTCGTGCTCGACGCGCTCCACTCCGTGCAGGCCCACCAGGCGCCCGACCTAGCCGTACGTTGGAACTGCAAAGCCGGCAAATGCGGCTCCTGCTCCGCCGAGGTCAACGGCCGCCCTCGCCTCACCTGCAAGACGCGCATGGACGCGCTCCCGCTCAACGAGCCCATCCGCATCTCCCCCATGAAGTCCTTCCCCGTCATCAAGGATCTCGTCACCGACGTCTCCTGGAACTTCCTCGTCAATCGCAAGATCCCGCCCTTCCAGCCTCGCCCCGGCGTCGTCTGGAAGATGGACCAGCGCGAAGTCGATCGTGTCCAGGAGTTCCGCAAGTGCATCGAGTGCTTCCTCTGCCAGGATGTCTGCCACGTCCTGCGCGATCACCACAAAAAGGACTCCTTCGGCGGACCACGCTTCTTCGTCCGCACCGCCTCGCTCGAAATGCACCCGCTCGACGGCGTCTCCCGCACACGCATATTGAAAGAGAACCTCGGCCTTGGTCTCTGCAACATCACCAAATGCTGCACCGAAGTCTGTCCCGAAGACATCCACATCACCGACAACGCCATCATTCCGCTCAAGGAGCGTGTAGTCGACGAATTCTACGATCCGCTGCTCATGCTCGTCCGCAAGATCCGCGGAGCCGAAAAAGTCTAGCTGTAGAGGAAACCACCATGGAATACACCTTGAAACAGATCTCAACCAGCGGCATCGACGAGGCCACTGCGAAGGCAGAGCTCTACCGTTGCCTCAGCGAACCCGAAGAAGCAGAATCCATCTGCCGCGACATCCTCGCCATTGACCCGCGCCATCAGCTGGCTCTGCGCCTGCTGGGGCTTGCCATCACCGACCAGTTCACAGGCTCCGGCTCCGATCGCTACCTCGAAGCAGAAAAGGCCTTCCGGCAGCTCAGCGACCCCTACGAACAGCTCTACTACGCGGGAATACTCTACGAACGCCGCGGCAAAGCGCAGCTTCGCGCCGGACAGCCGCCTCACATCCTCCTGCCCGTCTTCGAACAGGCCCTGCGCACCTTCGGAGAGGCAGAAAAAATCCGCCCAGAGGGAAACGACGACGCCATCCTCCGCTGGAATCGCTGCGTCCGGCTCCTGCAGACCCCAGCCTACCTGTGGGATCAGGAAGGCTCGTCCTTCGAGGCCCAGGACGCACCACCCACCTAGGACGTGGACTCATTAGCGCGCATCCTAGTCTGTACCCAACCACTGGATAGGAGTGCGTATGAGCAGGCCAACCCTCAACCAGATAAATCTCGTTTGCAGCAATCTCGACGCATCAATTGCGTTCTACCGCAGGCTTGGTATGGAGATTCCCAGCGCGGCAGGAGTTTGGCGCACGCCCTCGGGTGGACATCACACCAGCGCCGCCGAGCAGTCAGTGGATCGAGCTATCAAATTCGATCTCGACTCCGCCGTTTTCGCTCAACATTGGAACACCGCCTGGAAGGGTCGAACTGACTTGAGAGGCCGCATCGTCATCGGATTTGGAGTGCCCACGCGCACCGATGTCGATGATGTATTCCGCGACATGACCAGAGCCGGATATCGCGGCTTGCAGGAACCATACGACGCACTTTGGGGCGCGCGTTACGCAATCATCGAAGACCCCGACGGAATTGCCGTGGGCTTGATGAGTCCAGTGTCACCGGACAAGAGGTCACCGCCCCCGAATCTGTGACCGCGAAGCGGCACTTATTGGTGCAGCCTAGTGAGCGCATCGCAAGCCCGCTTTTCGCCGCCATTGCACGCTTTGCGAAAAACCTGGATAGCTCCTGCAACGTTCTTGGTGACACCTAAACCACGTTCGTACATCAGACCCAGATCCCAGCACCCAACGAAGTTGTCCCCGTCGCAGGCCTTGGAATAAAGGGCAATTGCGCGAGCGTTATCCTTCGGAACGCCGTTGCCACGTTCGAACGCAAAGCCAAGACCCGTGCAACTACGCGGCTCGCCGCCATCGCAGCCTTTTCGAAACAACGCGACTGCCTGGCCGTAGTCTCGGGTGACCCCTCGGCCCTCGTCATACATATGGCCCAGATTATTGCAGCCAAGCAGGGCCCCACCATCGCATCCCTTGCGATAGAGCTCGGCCGCCCGAGCCTGATCCTGACCCACCCCATGGCCGGATTCGTACAGATAGCCCAGATCCGAACAGCCCTGCGCGCCACCTCCGTCGCATCCCTTGGTATAGAACGCAAAGGCCTGGCCGTAGTCCTGCGCAACGCCTCGGCCTGACTGAAACATGCGGCCCAGATTCGAACAGGCATGCGCAACGCCACCGTCGCAGCCCTTGCGGTAAAGCGTAAAGGCCTGGGCAAAATTAACTGGCGTGCCTCTGCCATGCTCGTACGCCACGGCGAGATTAGAACAGCCAAGGGCGTCGCCGCCGTTGCAACCTTGGGTATAGAGCGCGAAGGCCTTGACGGGATCGACAGCAATACCTTCGCCGTGCTCGTTGAGGTAGCCCTCAAGCACACACCCCCGCGCGCTGCCCTTGTTGCAGGCGTCCCGAGTAAATCGCAGAGCCTCGTCAAACTGCTGACCAGCCCTGAGCTTCAGGAACTGGCTCTGAACAGCCGTAGTCTCCGGAACCGGCGGCGGCTTTATCTCCGGCTTAGCCTCGACCGCGGGCTGCTTCGCCACGCTAACGGGAGGAGGCGTAGGGGTGCTGGTAGTTGGTTGCTCCGTCTTTGGTGGGTTAGAAGGTGTGAGGGCGGCGGGATGCTTGGAGTTCGCAGCCGGAGTAGGCGCGGCCTTTGTCGGCGGCGTCGGAGTGGGAGTCGGCAGGACCGGAGGGGGAACAACAACCGTTGCGGGGCTTGGAGGACTAGCGACCGCGGGACTCTTTGCGGCGGAGTTCGAGCCTGCTGTCGACCGACGACCAGCCCAGAGAGCAGCGAGGAGGCCGACGATGAGGACAAGGGCCGCGAGAGCTCCAAAGAGGAGATAGTTCTTGCGGACTGCAGCAGAACTCGAAGGCTTCGGTGGAATCTCGGCAGTCAAGCCTCCCGATTGAGCCGGAGTTGGCGCTGTCGGAAGAACTTGAGTCAACCGCTCCACAGAGGCGGAAGATTGAGCCGAAGCGGTTGATACCGGCGGAAAAGGATTAGCGAATGCATCGCCCGCGCCAGAAGGGCTGGCGACAACGGAGGTAGCCGATGGCCCGCTGTGCGTCGCCGCCAGCGTCTGGACGTCGAACCACGATTGCGGGTTGCGAAGAGCAGTGAACATCTCAGCGGCAGATTGGAAACGGTCGCGAGGGTCCTTCTGGAGAGCCTTCAAGACCAGAGCCGAGAGCGCCGGTGGAACTGCGCAGATCGATTCGGGCGGAGCAGGCAGCGTGCTGAGCTGCTGCATCAGCATGCCCATCGGAGTGTCGGCCCGAAAGGGATGTGCGCCGGTCAGCATCTCGTAAAGAACCAGGCCAAGAGAGTAAAGATCGGAGCGCCCATCGATCGCGGACTCGAAATGCCCGCTCGCCTGCTCCGGCGACATGTACTCGGGTGTGCCGATCAGCAGGCTTGGCTGGGTATGCACTGAAGTCATGCCCGCAAAGGTCTCTGCGCTGCTGACCTTCGCGATGCCAAAGTCGAGGATCTTCACCCGGAGCGCATCGTTTCCCTCGCGAAGCAACACGATGTTCGCGGGCTTGATGTCGCGATGTACGATGCCCAGCGTGTGGGCCGCGCTCAGCGCGCTGGCAGCCTGCGCGGCAATGTCGAGGCAACGCTCCGCAGGCCACGGGTTCGGGGCCGCGTTTCGCAGCTCGTAAAGAGACCGCCCGTCGACAAACTCCATCACGATGAAAGGACGTCCGTCCTCCGTGGAATCGAAGTCGTCGATGCGAACCGCGTTGGGATGCTTAAGCTGGCGGGCCACGACCGCCTCATTGCGAAAACGCTTGAGGAAGCCCTCATCGTGCAGCAGATGACCGTGCACAACCTTGACCGCGAGGGTCTCCTGGAAGGCCTTGTGCCGGACCTTGTACACCGTCGCCATACCCCCGGCGCCGAGCTCACCCAGAACCTCATATTTGCCGCGAAGAACCGTCCCTGCCACGATCTCTAGACCGGGGGCCGTCAGCACCGTCTGGTCTCGCGGACATACCTGATAGTCACCCGGATAGGTGTTCTTGCAGACAGGGCAGAACTTCATGATGACTTCCGGCTGAGAAGATGAAGACACCGCGATCTTACTACCCGAAGAGAACTCACCCCTAAGAGGCAGCTCGCAGCGCAAAGGCATCTCCCTCGATGCCGCGCCCATCGCTCAGGCAATCTAATCTTCGCCCCGCCGTCACCACCCGATGCCTCCGATCGCCAGCGGTTGTGGAAACAATCGAAAAAACATTTCCAAAAAGAGGAAAATTTTTAGAGCTGTAAAAACGCGCACGAGGAACCACGCAATTGCACTCAATCACCACGCATCCACCACGAAAAAACCATCAATTTGTACCATCATTTTCGGCCACCCCCCTTAAAAGGCGCCGAAAAACCGGGGTTTTTGCCCCGGTCATCGTTCCAGAAAAAAATCTGGCAAATCAGTCAGAGTTTTTTGAAAAATTCCGCATCCCCAGCACATGAAAATCCTTCAACCCGGACTTCAGCACGTAGACAAGCCGATTGTTTCCATTAGGATCCGTCGGCTTCAGGAAAAAGCCCGTCTCCAGCACAAAATCCTTGGTATTGCTGATGAGCCCCTCAATCATCTCGCCATCATAGAAAAACACCCGTACCCACAGTCCCGGCACAGTCGGCGCATGTTCATGAAAATGAAGGGCTCTATGGCGAAGGTCCCCATCAAAAGTCTTGACGAAAAACACCGCCTTGGCATCCTGCGTCGAAACATCCTCGACCACACCTGAATCCAGCAGCTTAAGACGAATCGTATCAAGGGGATACATCGGATCATTCCGCAGCAACTGGTCGATGGTGCCAAGCTCACTAGGCTCCACCAGCCCCCGAACCGCATGTTTCTCGTACCGGATGATGACCCGATAGCTATCCGACAGCTCTTTGTCGGCCTTTTTCGACCCTATGACGCGTGGTTCCGCGGCTGCAGATCGTACTGCTTGATCTTGTACAGGAGCGCCTTGTAGCTTATTTGCAGGTCGTTTGCTGCGGCCTTCCTGTTCCATCCAACACCCTCCAACACCTGTGCAATCGCCAACGACTCCGCATCACCCTTAAGGTTGCGAACCATCTCTTTGAGCCCGGCGCCATTCGGCGCTTCCTGAACCACCGGCGCTGCGCCCTGATAGGCACTCGAGGGGGAGAGTTCCTCAACAATCGACTTCTCTTCTCCCAGCACCAGGTAGCGGTTGATGACATTCTCCAACTCACGCAGATTGCCCGGCCACGAGTGCTCTGAGAGCACTCTCAAAAGACTTTCCGAGAACGGTAGTGCATCACGACCATACTTCTTCGCGCCCTTGCGCATGAAGTACTCCGATAGTACCGGAATCTCTTCCTTGCGATCACGCAACGGCGGAATACTCAAAGTAAATCCGTTCAAGCGGTAGTACAGGTCCTCGCGGAAGGTCTTGTTCGCCATTGCCTCCTTCATATTGATGTTGGTTGCAGCAATCACCCGGACGTCGACTTTCATGGGCGAGCGGCTGCCCAGCCGTGAGAATGTTCCATCCTGCAAAACCTGAAGCAGCTTGGCCTGCAGAATCGCCGGCATCTCGCCGATCTCATCGAGAAAGATGGTTCCACCCGTGCAAACTTCGAACTTGCCGGGCTTGGTCTTCACAGCGCCGGTAAACGCGCCCTGCTCATAACCGAACAGCTCGCTCTCCAGCAGATCGGCTGGAACCGCCGCGCAATTGACCTTAAGAAAAATGTTCTGGCTGCGGGCCGACATCTTGTGCGTATACAGGGCAAGGATCTCTTTGCCGGTGCCGCTTTCGCCAAGGATGAGGAGGGGAATATCGGCGCGCGCCACCAGCGCGGCCTGGGCCTCCAGATCGCGCATCCGCTTGCTCGAGCGAACGAACGAGTGCGACTCATTGAGCGGAATCTCCTTCAGCGCATCCGAAGCAGGGATATTCTTGTCGGCGCTGGCCAGATGCTCCTCAATGGCTTGTTCCACATCGCTGCCCGTAAAAGGCTTCATCACGATTCCCCGAACCCCGAGCCGGATGACCATCTCGAGATCCCGCAGCTCAGCCGAGCAGGAGAGCACGATCACAGGCAGGTTCGGCTTGGTGCAGCGAATGTGAGTCAACAGCGGCAGAGGATCGCGGCTGGTGTGAAGAGCAAGCAGCAGCAGATCGGGCTGTTCGAACTTCTCCAGGCGATCAAGCAGGGCCTCCTCCTCGGAAAACAAACTGAGGGAATACTGCGGGCCAAGCGTCAACCGGAGATAGTCAAGGACAGCGAGATCAGGCTCCAAGATGAGAATCTGGGACCGCGACCTGGCGCTCGACTTCAAGGCAGAGACCGGATAAGAAAGTGCAGCTGACATACAAATACCCCTATTTCGCCAGAGAATGGGTTCGATTGCCCAGACCTGGCGGGCGATTCTTCATAATCCCGTTGCCGAATCCTGAATCCATTCACCAACTAACCGGTTGCAAAGTGGGGAGCCTTTACAGCCGTCGTACTCTGCGAATTCTAGTTTGTCTTGAATACTTTTGACACGAAAATGTTAAGAATTTTGCCGACAAAAGAGATAAAGGTTTTCCACTCCTTAGCTCAAGTAGGCCTAGCTTACATGGAGTCAGGATGCTTGGAACGAGAAAATAGGGATATTTTTTCGCTAAGTTACTTTAGTTGTAGAATGCCAGGTGACTTCGAAATTCCACACAAAACCACGATTTGGATACAAACTCGACCTGTTTGATGGTCGGATTCATTCTGTTAAAAGTCCAAATGTCCCTTGATTTTCTTCGGAGCATCCAATGATTGGCGATTAACGTGCTGAAGTGAAGCGTATTGCAAACTTTGCGGGTCTGTTCGACGCCGAATAGGAAAAGATGACCTTGGTCCACCATGCCGAATCCGCCGCAACACTCAATCTTCCTCCGTTAGAAATTATTTTTGGCAAAACGGCGGCTATGCAGGCTGTCCGAAATAAGCTGGAGCGGGTGGCGGAGACGGATGTTCCCGTCCTCATTCAAGGCGAAAGCGGCACCGGCAAAGAGCTTTGCGTCCGCCTGTTACATGCCTTCTCCCTGCGGGGACATGGCTCCCTGGTTAAGGTAAGTTGTCCGGCAATCCCCCACTCTCTGCTCGAAACTGAGCTATTCGGCTATGAAAAGGGCGCTTTTACGGGCGCCATGTCCACCAAGGTCGGCAGAGTCGAGCTATCACACAACGGCACCCTTTTTCTGGATGAGGTCGGCAGCCTCGACCTGGCTGTTCAATCGAAGCTCCTGCAAGTGTTGCAGGACGGCACTTTCATTCGGGTAGGCGGACACGAACCCCGCTCCATTGCCACCCGGTTGGTCTCGGCCTCAAATAGCGACCTTCGTAACCAGGTCGAGGATGGAACCTTTCGCCTGGACTTCCTCTTCCGCATTAACGCGGTGACGATCAACCTTCCGCCTTTACGCCAGCGGATCGCAGATCTGCCGATCCTGATCGACTATTTTATCGATCACTATGCAAAGATCTTCCACACCACGCCGGAACTACTCTCCCGGAGCGCCGTACGCCTGATGCAGAACTACCACTGGCCGGGAAATGTCCGCCAGCTGGAGAATCTGATCCGCAGCTATGTGCTGATCGGGAGCGAGGAGGCGCTGGTCGCTGAACTGATGCCTGAAGCACCGCGAGGTATCGTTACTGAAATCGATCTGAGCGAACCTGTCTCCCTCAAGAACATCACGAAGAAGGCAACCCAAGACCTCGAACGCCAGATCATCCTGAAGGTTCTCCAGGAGAATAGCTGGAACCGCCAAAAGACAGCGAAATGGCTCCAGATCAGCTACCGATCCTTGCTCTATAAATTGAGCGAGGTGGGGATGCCGGAGGTTCCACCCCGTCCGCTCCGAATCCCTCACCTGGTCAAAAAGGATGAGCGCACGCTTAAGCCCGCTCTCTCGTCGCGTACGCGAATCTACTGAGGCTACTACTCGACTAATCATCCTCATTTGGCCGCAGTGCTGCGTTTATTGCGCGCCTTGCCGGCGAATGATCGTCTTTACTGTCTCAAACATGATCAGCAGATCGAGCCCCAGGGTCATGTGCTTGATGTAATACAGATCAAACTCAAGCTTTTCGCGAGCCTCTTCGAGCGTCGCTCCGTATCCATAACGCACCTGGGCCCATCCTGTCAGTCCCGGGCGAATCATGTGACGCAAGTTGAAATACGGAATCTGTTCAGTGAGCCACGGCACGAACTCAGGGCGCTCCGGGCGGGGACCGACGAAGCCCATATCGCCACGCAGTACGTTCCACAGTTGCGGAACCTCGTCGAGCCGGGTCTTGCGCATAAACCTTCCGACGCTGGTTACCCGTGGGTCGTCTTTGGTCGCCCACTTGGCGCCGGCCACTTCGGCGTCGGTCCGCATGGTCCGAAACTTATAAACACGAAAGTTTCTGCCGCCGAGACCGACACGCGTCTGGCGGAAGAAGATCGGCCCTGGCGACGAGAGACGCACCATCAGAACAACGAATGGGAGAAATGGGAGAAATAAGAGCAACCCTGACGCTGCGGTCAAGGTTGAGACGATGCGTCGTGCAATCTGCTGCGATGGCTTGACGCGAAACCCTTCGCTATAGATGAAACTGCTGGGGTGAAGGCCGTCGAGATAGAGTTTGCCGGTTAGACGCTCGAGTAGACTACCCGCTTCCTCGATGACGACCCCGTTGAATCGCAGCCCAAGCAGCTCGTTCATCGGAAATACTCCACGTCTGTCCTCGAGAGCAACGATGACGCGGTCAACACGGGGCTTCGATCCTGATAGCCGCTCCAAGGCGGCGCTGAATGCCTCTTTGTGCTCGCTTCTGTCGGCCAGCACACCATCCCAGCCGACCACGTGCATGCCCGCATCCTTACGCGTCTGTAGCAGCTCGACGATTGTCCGAGCACGCTCTCCTGCTCCAAGAATATAGACCCGTTCGCGGAACATCTCGCGTCCGATGATCCATTCATACGCACTTCGCCACGCCACCAGCGCCGCCGTGAGAAAGATGAGGCCGAGCAACAGAACGTAATGCGCGATATCGACATCGGGAAAGAAATAGATGATTGCGGAAAGGAGAAAAGAGAGAAATCCGAGTACCAGGAGCAGGCGAAAATATATCTCCCAGCGTGCCGAGATGCGCTGCGGTTCATAGAGATCGAAGTAATACGAACTAAGGAGCGTAAGTACAGTAAGGCCGAGAATCTTGAGACCGCCATACTCGTAGTTCAGAACCAGATAGGTATCCGGCCCCAGCAGCAATACCGTCGCCAACAGGAAGCAACCACTGACTATGAGACCTTCGCAGAGAAGAAGAACGATGGTACGGGTGGGGTAATACACGTTGAACAGCCGGATCATCGTTTGAGTCGCTCCCGCCTACTGGCTCTTGGTCTCATAGCCATAACCGTAACCGTAGTAGCCGCCGAGCTCCGGCGCCTCTAGGACGGCGTTGAGCACGAAGCCCAGAATATGCGACGCCTTCAATTCACTCTGCGCGCGTTGCGCAATCGGAAACTTGGTCACTCCCGCTCGCGCAACCAGGAGTACGCCATCACACGATCGGGCGAGATTGACTGCATCCGAGACCGGCAACACAGGGGAAGAATCCACAATGATCCAGTCGAAGTGCGGCGCCGCCATACGAATGAGCTCTCCAAACCGAGGGCTGCCGGAGAGATCGGCGGCCTTATCTCCGCCGTTGCCGCCGGCGATAAAGGTCAGGTTCGGGAGAACGGGCCCGGTTGCTGCACCGGATCCGGAACCGGCTCCGGGAGTTGCAGCGGGCGACTGGACAGGACGCTGCATCACCTCAAGGGCGCCCGCCTTGCCCGCCAAATAATCGGCCAACCCTGGATTCGATTCGCACCCAAGGATCTGGTGCAGTGTGTAGCGACGCATGTCGCCATCGATCAGCAGCACTCGGCTGTTTTTATGGCGGGCCAGGCTCAGCGCCAGGTTTGTCGAAACGAAGCTCTTTCCCTCCTGCGGCAGGCCGCTGCTTACGAGAATCGTCTTGAGCGGGTTGATATCGCGCAATTCAAAGATTCGTGAACGCAAGCTTCGGAACTGCTCCACGGCGGGGCCTCGCTCGGCCAGGGCAGGCAATTGCGCCAGAGACGGGGACCAGGGGCGCGCCACGATCTTGCCGAGCTCGGGCCAGTCGCCGGCCACAGGCGTGGCGCGGGTGTCCTCGTAAGTGACCGGGGGCGGAGGAAGCAAGGACTCTTCGGGCTCAGCCACCGCCGTCGCGGCGATCATTCCCGTGCTGATTGGCTGTTCTGGTTCGCGCGGCTCTGGTTCGCGCCGCTCCAACTTCCGCTCGGACTCTGCCTTCTGAAGCGCTTCGTAAATTCGACTCATCGATCTCGCCTTCCCGGACTCTCTCTATCAAAAGCTGCAATAAAATCGTCTTCCCGTGCCGACCGCGGGGGCAGCGGTCCTCCATTGCCCAGCGCGGCTGAGGAAAGCATGAATGGTTGAATCTCGAGCTCCAGCTCAGTCGCGACACTCTCCACAATGGCCGGCGTCACCTGCTGAACCTGCTCGACATACGCCAGAATCAGCGAGTGTTCGCAGAGTAAGTTGATGATGCGAGGAATCCCGCGGCTGCAGCGATGGACCGAGTCGAGCGCTTCCTGAGAGAAAAGCTGCCAACTCGCGCCGGCAATCCGCAGGCGCTCGGCAACGTACGCGTGGGTCTGGGTCTCGGTCAAAGCCTGCGTCCGACACCATAGGGAGACTCGCTGCCGGAGTTGGCGCACACTCGGATGACGCAGCTTCTCTTCAAGCTCTGGCTGCCCCGACAGCACGATCTGCAACAGCTTCTCCGACGAGGTCTCCAGATTGGTCAGCAAACGAATCTCTTCGAGCAACTCCCACGAGAGATTCTGTGCCTCATCAACCACTACGACGCAGGTCTCTTCCATGCGATACCGTTCGATCAGCCAGCGGTTCAACTGCAACAGCATCCCGGATTTCGTGCGCGTCTGCGGTATCAGCCCGAAGTCAGTCAGAACAAACTCGAAGAAGTCCAGAACATCCAGGCGTGGATTGAATACGAACGCCGTCGATACTCTACGGTTACTGAAAGAGCTCAGCGCGCGGCGCAGAAGAGTCGTCTTTCCCGTCCCTACCTCACCCGTGAGCACGGTAAAACCCTTCCTCGCCGAGATGCCATACTCGAGACACGCCAGAGCCTCGCGCGTATGCGGCATCATGTAGAGGAACCGGGGGTCAGGACTGGTTCCGAACGGACTGCTCTGCAGTTTGAAGAAACTCTTATACATCTCAGCCACCTGTATTCGTCAACGGCGTGGCACCCGCCGTTATGTCCGGACTGCGACGCCAGAACCCTCTCCGCTTCGTCTTCGCGAGCCCCGGTTCTCCATTGAAGCCAATCACGCCAAGCGTGGGTAATTTAGTAAACGCCCAGATATCGCGCTCATTTCTCACGGCCGTGTCGAGATACTCCAACACTCCGACGATGAGCAGGCCGAGCAGTAATCCTGCAGCAAGTCCTCCTCCTACAAATGCAGGCCGTTTTGGAAACGCCGGCGTCTCGGGGAGATTCGGCTCATCCATCACGCGAAACTGCTCTCCCTGTTGACGCTTCTCCAGATCAGTCGCCATTTTGGACTGATTCATCTTGTTAAGTAGATCGTCGTAGAACGCCTGTGCCGTCTGATTGTCGCGCGTAATGGCCTTATACTCTTCTTCAACCTGTGGACTGGAGGAGACCCGCTCCTGGTACATATGCAACTGTGCCTGAATGGCTGCCTGGTCGCGCTTCTTCTGCGCGATTCCCTGATCCATCGAGCGAATCTGGGCCCGAATTTGCTGGACTCCGAGCGGTTCTGTCGTCTTTGGAGTCGTAGGCGCCGCAGCCGTCACGGGTGGGGTAGCCGCGATCTTTTGACGCAGCTCCGCGATCTTTCGTCTTACCGTAACCACGTCCGGATAATCGTCGGTGTAACGTGTGGTCAGGTCTGCCTCCTGCGCGAGCAGCTGCTGCAACTCCTGCTCCTGGGCCTGTGGTGCAAGCCCGCCATGCTCGGGGCTTTGCGCAGCCTGGTTCTGGAGTTGAATCGCCAGGACCGACTCCACGTAGCTCTTTTCCTGTTCCATGCGTGCCAACGCCTGTGTCGCTGCATCGAGCTGAGTATTCAAGCTCGACATCATGTTGATGTTCGAGGTCTCGGCGCCGGGCAATTTGCCCATATATGTCTGCTGAAACTTGGCCAGTCTCCCGTCCTGCTCATCCAGCTTAGCTTTGGCGTCGGCCAACTGGCCTTTCAGAAAGTCGGTGGTTCCTGCCGCTGACGCCGCGCGGTCGCTTAGATTTTCGCTGACAAACAACGACTGGATCTCACCGCAAACGAGCTGTGCAGTGCGCGCATCATTCGCCTTGAAGGAGATAAAGAATCCGGGGAGTCCATTGGTTCGCGCAATCTCTGACTGGATAGGCGTGATGCCGATGTTTTTGCGCGTCAGATCGATGCGATCATCCATCGATAGCTTGCCGCTCGAAAACAGATTGAACCGCTCTATGATCGGCTGCAGACGGGACCGGCTCAGGATCTGCTCCTTCATCGTGGCCAACCGACCGCTGAGGTCCTCTGTGACAACCGCTTTAACGTAGGACTCCGGAACCTTCTGTTGCTCGACCAGAACCAGCGTCTGCGAGATATATTGCGGCTGCACCAGGAAGGTAATGGCGAACCCGACAATCGGAAAGATGATCGCCGGGATGGCGATGATCCACCACCTCCTCTTCAGAATGGTGGTGTAGTCCTGGACCGTCAACGAACGATGACCAAGCATGAAAACTCCTTAAAATTGCCCCAATCGAGTGGAACGGGGAGTGAATGTAACTCCAACTCCAAAGGTCTGGGAGGTGCCATTCAAGGCATTCTGCCCAGCCAAGTCGTAGTTGCTCGATTGGTGTTGCGCTGAATAACTGAGATAACCCGAGAGGTGGCGGCCGAACCCGCGTGTAACCTGCGCCCCTCCAAAGACCGTGTCGTAAACCTCGTTCACTGGAACGATAGAACCTTCAGTTGAAAGGTTTGTCAGCCCGGCGGAGTGCGTGTACGCCATTGTCAAAGCCGCCACCCATTTCCGTCCAAACGTGTGCCCCAGGTAGCCGGAGACATTGTTGGCCAACGCGCCCGGCAGAACGCCCGAACCTGCATTGACTCCGCGGCTGAAGCTCAGGGAAGCGCTGGTAAACCCGCGCTGATACGACAGACTGCCCGAGGCTGCCGCATTCAACGATTTTGGAACCAGCGTCTCGTTTGAACTCGAGACCCACTGCGGACCCGCTGAGAGGGACATACTGAGACTCCGTGTGAGAGTGCGCTGATAAATCAGATTGACACCCCGGGTCTCTATACTCGGAGGGAACAAGGCGCTCTCTTCACCTTCGGTATTGGTGTAGTCGATTGTTGTGTACACCGCATCGACGCTCACCGAACTTCTGGCGTCGAGCCGCTGGTTGATGGCCACCGTACCGGAGACCGAACTCGAGTCCAATCCATCGTTGTTATCCAGGAAATGAAGGATCGACCAGGATCCCGAGCCGCTGATCGAGGTGGCGTGACCGATCTGCCGCTCCACGCTGCCGTTAAGTGAATTTGCGACACGGTTGCCAGCATCAGAAAAGATCCCTCCGGCCGGGCCCTCAACCGGACTTGTCACCGGCACCGATCCAAGATCGCCGACACCAGCAATTCCTGAGAGACCAACGGTCGGTGATTGCGGGAGGAAACTCACCGAATCGGAGATATTGAAGACCCAACTCCGCGTCACCAGCCCTTGGGACACAGAGGCGCTTGAGAAGTAGCTCGTGGTCTGCCCGGAGTTGTTGGGCAAAATAACACCGCCTGCAAACAGCAGGCTGAACGGCAGGTCCGTGCTCTTCGCAGTGTAAGCAACATCTCCGGAGAGCGCGGTTGAATTGGTAACTTCACCGGCCCCGTAATATCCAAACTGAATCACCTCGGAACCGCTGACAGCGTAGTGCAGCACTCCGTCGAGGTTAGGAAGACTGGGGCCGACACCGCTGGGGCTCATGATGGTGCCGCCCGCTGGAATCGCCTGACCGTAAGATAACGATCCTGCGGCCAAAACCAGCGCCGAGACTGCAAACCGGATTTTCATTAAATTTTTCATGGAACAACGATTGTGTCCCCGGGAACCAGCGTCACTCCCTGGTTATCGCCCTTGAGCGCGGTCTTATAGTTGAACGGTATCTTCTCCTGCTTGCCACCAACGCTTCGCAGGATATAGATGTGCTTCGAATTGGCAAACTGAGTGAGGCCGCCAGCGGCGACGATCGCCTGCAATGGCGTCATGCCGGGAGTGAGCATCACCGGCCCAACCTTATTTAGCTCGCCAACGGTGAAGATCCTCTGACTATTGACTCCGAGCACCACGACCGTTACTACGGGGTCCTGAATATATTTCTTGAGCCGCTGGCTAATATCTGTCGATAGTGCCATCGGGGTGAGACCCGCTGCCCGCAGATCACCGACTAAGACCAAAGAGATCATTCCATCCGGCCTGACCGGGATCGTGCCCGAAAGCGTAGGCTCTTTCCAGACGGTAATCTGCAGCGAATCTTCGGCTCCGATCACATACCGGGAGGGGTCGATCGGTCCTCCTGTATTCGCCGGGGACGAGGTAGATGCGGTCCCAGCCGCAGCGACCGGCGAGGGGGATGGAGCAGCCGACGGTGTGGCCGCGGGCGCTGGTGTTGTAGCCGGTGGCTGCGTAGAGGCCGGCGGCACAACTGTCTTCGGCGCCTGAGCCACAGCCGCAGCCGACATCACGACCAGCATTACAAACTTCGAACAAGACTCCTTCATGAATAAGCTCCCTGCTGCCATAACTGCTCTAGGTTGACCCTTTCTACCTCTTTAGGACTCCGATTTCCCTAAGTTGTTTGTATGACAGCCACTCGCAACGTGCTCGAAACTGATTTTGTTCCTGGATCCGACATAATCCCGCAAGCAACAGTCTATCGACAGGGTGTTGATTGGCCGTCAGTTCAGGAACCTCGATGGATACGGTGAACGTTCGTTTCTCCCTCTACGGTTTTTGAGCCAGCTTCAATGAATTTTGAGCAATCTATTGGCCAAACGTGTCTCGCATGGGCATTTTTGTAGGATCCCAGCCGATTTCTGATCAGACTCAGGCCGAGATCAAGATTCACGCATGAGACCTGTCGCAGCCCCAAATTAGTGGGGTTCGTATGCAGATTAGCAGCCCACCCGTCAAAAGATTGTCCCTTTGGGGGGCATTTCGTCTACCACTTTCGTCTAGTGAGGGTCGATTACAAATTAGCGGAAAACCCACCTCCCGAAGAGGTACGCTAATTGCATACACGTTCTACCTGAAGTATAACGTCTTACGAACGTCTACAGGGACCTCTCACCTCATGCCCTACACTTCGGATCTCGCCGCCAAGGAAGTGGACCTTGGGCCCTCCCCAGGCGCCAACTCCAGCAGGCCCGCGCGCCCCGCATGGCTGCCGTACGCCATCATCGCCTTACTGCTAGCGGTTCTCTATCACCGGGTCGCGATCAAGTTGGTCTACGACTGGGCTACCTTGCCCGACTATTCGCATGGCTTTCTCGTGCCCTTATTTGCAGCATTTCTCGTCTGGGACAAGAGAAAGGCGATCGGTACGGTTCCCATCAAGCAGACCTGGGCCGGTATTCCGCTGATCCTCTTCGCCCTCGGGGTCCTGATTCTAGGCGTTTACGGAGTCGAGCTCTTTACCGCAAGATTCTCCTTCATTCTGCTGCTAACCGGCATCATCTGGACGCTTTGTGGCTGGGCCATGGTGCGGGAACTTCGTTTTCCGCTGCTTGTCCTCGTCCTCGCGATTCCCTTTCCAGCCATTGTCTTCAACCAGATCACCTTTCCTCTTCAACTCTTCGCCTCGCGCATTGCCAGCCAGATCCTGCCAGTCCTCGGTGTTCCCGTGCTCCTCGAAGGCAACGTAATACGGCTGCCGATAATGCCGCTTGAGGTCGCAGAAGCCTGCAGTGGCATCCGTTCCCTGATGAGTCTCTTCACACTTGCGGTCTTCTACGGCTACTTCCTGGAGAAGACCACTACCCGCCGCGTCATTCTGGCTCTTGCGAGTATTCCGATTGCGGTCACGGCCAATGTGTTTCGCATCGTCGGCACTGGCCTCTGTGTGCAATACTGGGACCCCGACAAGGCCCTCGGGTTCTTCCATGACTTCCAGGGCTGGGTCATGTTTGTCATCTCCCTCGCTTGTCTCTACCTGGTCCACCGCGCCATGCGGTTGATCTCCCCAGCAAAGGCGAAAACGTCATGAAGTCCGCGAAATTCTGGGTCATCATCGTCCTGCTTACCTCAACCATCTTCGTGCTTCAGAGCCGCGGAGACGTGGATACGGTTCCTCCCAGTGAGCCCTTAAGCCTGATGCCCCGAAGCTTCGGTCCATGGAGTTCGCAGGACATTCCCCTCACCGAGGACACGCTGGAGGTGCTAGGAAAGGGCGACTTTCTCAATCGCGTCTACACTGTGCGGCAAGGCGTGGGCTCACCTACCGTTCCACCTATAAGCGTCTTCATCGGCTACTTTGCCAGTCAGCGAACCGGACAGACGATGCACTCTCCGCAAAACTGTCTTCCCGGTGCCGGCTGGACCTTTGACTCGAAGAAGTACGCAACCATCCAGGATATTAACGGCAAAAACTACAACATAGGCGAATACGTCATCGGCAACGGCGACGTCAAGCAGTTTGTCATTTACTGGTATCAGGCGCACGGTCGCAGCATTCCCAACGAGTACGTCGCAAAAGGATATATGGTTACTGACGCCATCCGCATGAACAGGACTGACGGCGCACTGGTTCGTGTCATCACACAGGTCATGCCGTCGGAATCTTTGCAGTCCGCTGAGGCTCGCGCGATCGGTTTTACTCAGCAGATGGCTCCCAATCTGCCACGGTTCATCCCTGACTAACGGTACAAGCGGGGTGAGACTACACAGGTTGTGTCAGTGCCCCGCTAATTAAAAGGCAATAGCATAAAGGCAGAGTCGCCTGAAGAAGTTTGAGGAAAATCGGCAATGAGAATCTCAGGTATCCCGGCAACAATGCAGGTTTCGGCAGCACTGGGTCTATCGCTTGCGCTTGGTCTCACAGTAGGTTGTCACCGCGATCCGAACAAGCTGAAGCAGAGTTACCTTGAAAGCGGCAAACGCTATGCGGATCAGGGCAAGCTCAAAGAGGCAACGATCCAGTTCGCCAACGCCCTCAAGGTCGACCGCAACTTCGGGGAAGCCCACTATCAGCTCTCCAAAGTTCTGCTGAAGCAGGGATCAATCATGCCCGCCTACGGGGAACTGATGCGGACCGTCGATCTTCAGCCAAATAACATTCAGGCTCGGATCGATCTCGGAGACCTTCTCATCGCCGGCAAGCAGCCTGCCCGCGCTATGGATCAGGCCAAAGCGGTTCTGGCGCTCGATCCGAACAATGCCGACGCGCACGCGTTGCTCTCCTCGATCGCCTCCTTCAACGGGGACCGCGCTGAAGCCTTGACGCAGATCCAGAAGGCGCTTTCCATCGACCCGAATCGCGCCAACTTCCACGCGGCTCTCGGCTTCCTCCAGAGTGGCGATCCTGCAACCGCATCCTCTGGCGAAGATCAGCTTCGCAAGGCCGTGTCACTCGACGACAAGAACATGTCTGCCCATCTTGTCCTTGCTGCGCTGCTGCAGAAAAAAGGCGATCTCGCCGGCGCAGAGCAGCAGGTAAAGGCCGCGATTGCCGCCGATCCAAAGAACGTGACAGCGCGCGCCAGCCTGGCGGAGCTCTACATCAAGCAGAATGACAATGCCAAGGCAGAGGCCACCCTGCGCCAGGCGACGGAGGATCTCTCCGACTCTGAGAGCGGCGCAGGCATGCTCGCTACCTACTACATCCACACCAATCAGCTTCCTGCCGGAGCCGCTGCCTACGCCGACCTCGTCGCAAAGCATCCCAAGAGCACTCCACTCAAAGTCGCTTATCTCCGCATGTTGATCCTGAACCGGGATATCGACAAGGCTAGAACCATCGGCGCGCAGCTGGAGAAGACGGACCCTAATGTTCCCGAGGTGGCCGTCTTCGAGGGCATGATTCTACTCAACGACGGCAAGGTCAATGAAGCGTATTCCGAGCTTCAGAAGGCTGCCAAGGCCAACCCCGACAGCCTCGTCGTCAAGATCTGGCTGGGACGGGCTGCACGAGCGAAAGGCGACACGACCGTCGCCCAGCAGAGCTTCCGCGACGCAGTCAAGCTGAACCCCAGAAGTCTCGAAGCGCAGGCCGGTTTGGCCGAAGTTACCATGGATGCTCGCGATTTCACCGGGCTTGAACAGATAGCCGATTCGGCGATCGCGATCAGTCCGAACTTCGCTCCAGCCTACATCTGGCGGGGAATGGCCGAGGGCAACAAGAAGAGCTATGACAAGGCAGACGCCGACTTCCGACAGGCGATCAAACTTGATCCAAAAAACTCCGCAGGTTATCTGGAACTCGCACAGCTTCGGATGATCCAGCAAAAGATTCCTGAGGCCAAGACCCTCCTCGAACAGGCGCTTGACGTCAACCCCAACTCGAGCAGAGCTCTACGGCTTCTCGCCTCTGCTCTCTTGTTTGAAAAGCAACCAGCCCAGGCGATCAGCCGCGTGCAGGCTCAGATCGTCAAGGCTCCCCAAAACGGCGATATGTATGACCTGCTCTCACAACTTCAACTGGGCACCGGAGACCCCAAGGGAGCGCTCGCCTCTGCTCAGAAGGCCATGGAGCTCAATCCCGCGGACGGTGAGGCCGTTATTGCCTATACACGCGCCGAGGTCAGTACCGGCGATCCCGCCAAAGCCGTAGCGAAATGGCAGCAGTGGACTAAAGATCACCCGACCGATGTGCGAGCCTTCACGCTTCTGGGTTCGCTGCAGGAGGCGCAGGGTGACCGCAACGGAGCCATGGAAACTTATAAGAAAGCTCTCGCAATCCAGCCCGATCAGGTAGTTGCAGCGAACAATCTTGCGTACCTAATGGTCGATTCCGGCCAGAATCTCGATGTCGCTCTCTCTCTCGCTCAGGTCGCCCGCCGCGGCGCCCCCAACTCCCCCAGCACCGCCGATACCCTGGCCTGGATCTACTACCAGAAGGGCAACTATGACTCGGCGCGTGACCTGCTGGAAGACGCGCTCAAGATTGCACCCAACAATGCCGCGATCCAATACCACCTGGGAATGACCTACGCGAAGCTATCCAATAGCGCCGACGCAAAGACTCATCTCAAGAAGGCAGCGGATCTGGCCCCCAACACGCAGACAGCGAAAGACGCCGCCAAGGAACTAGCGCTTCTGGGTTGAGTTCTCCAACTGCGGTAGTTTGCCGGGCAAAACACAACTCAACCCCGCTCCGTGCGGTTCCATCTCGCGCGGCGCAGGTTTAGCAGCGCTCCGAGGTGTTGAAAGGTTATCCAGAAGGTATAGACGAAAAGCCCCGCAATCATCTTTCCGAGGTTGCCCTCCTTCCTGTTCGTCGACAGGATAGCTAGAACGTAAATGCCCTGCAGCAGCACAGCCACGCCAAACAGAATCCACCAGATAAGATGCAGACTGTGTCTCTCAATCACCAGAGTGATAGCTGAGATCACGGTCAGCAGCAACAGCGGTATCCGGCTTAGCGTGATCAGATAGAGGCATAGCTCAAAGCTCCTCCAGTCACCCTTCCGAACGGAGCGCCAGAGAAAATCAGGTACACTCCTGGCGATCAGCGCATAGCTGCCGCCAGCCCATCGCTGCCGTTGCCCGCTGGCATGTTTTACCTGACCCGTCATGCTGGCAGAGACGTAAGCATCTTCGACAAAACGAATCGGAACTCGATGCCGTGCCAATTCCAGGCCGTACTCCAGATCCTCGCAGATCGAGTTTGCCTGCCAGGGCGTCTCGATCAGCGTTCGAGTGCTGAGGCAAAAGCCGGTTCCCTGCAGCCCTTGATACAGGCGAAGTCTCGAGCGCGGGCCGGTGACATAATGATCCTGAGCATTTTTTGTCGCGCGGCTAATGAGTCGCAGCCATGGAGGTGTCTCTGGCGGAAATTCAAGATTATCCTGCGCCTGCAGAACCTCGTGACGGCGGGACAGATCGCGGTCGAACGCCCGCAGCAGGTTGGCGCTTGCCAACGTGTCCGCATCAACAACCACAACAGCATCGAAAGGAAGTGCGGCAACCTTTTCGAAGGCCCACGTTAGCGCGTGACCTTTCCCTCGCAGGTCGGGATTTGTTCGTACCCATGCCTCGCACTTCTCTTGTTTGGCGATGGCCGCGGTGTCATCGGTGCAGTTGTCCGCAATAACGATCACTTGAAAGTGGTCATGGGGATAGTCCAGGTCGCGAAGACTTCGCAGAGTAGGCCGCAGATATTCGCCTTCGTCGTGGGCTGGAACAAAGACCAGGAAACGGGTTCGTCCCATCTCCACGTCTTCTGCCGCATCACCCGACCCGGAAGTCAGCATGCCCACAATTGCAAAAAATAGAACGTAGGCAGATAGAAACAGAACACAGGAGATGAGAAAGACAGCCATGGCTACCTGAACTATACATCTGCCTTCAGTTGACTCAATAAAAGGACGACCACGCTAGTTGCAGGCATACGAAAATGATAGGTCACTGCGAGATTCGTTCCGGGACTGCGGCACGATTGCCAAGAAGTTTCCCATAGGAGTCAACGATTTTCGTCATCATCGCGTCGATGGTGAATCGTTCCAGCACCAGCTTTCTTCCTTCCGCCCCCATCTCTCTTGCCTTCGATGGATCAGACAGTAACCGCAAGATTGCGTTCGAAAGAGCTGCGACGTCCTCCGACGGGACGATGAAACCGCTGACGCCCTCTTCGACGGCCTCGGCATTGCCGCCGACGTTCGTAGCCACAACGGGAAGCGACGCCGCCATCGCCTCGATGATTGCATTTGAGAACCCTTCGCTCCGGGAGGGCAGAACAAAGACATCCGCTGCGGAAAGGTACTCCCGCAGATTGGTAACGCCGGAGTCAAACCTGAAGTGGCTCGTCAGATCCAGTTCGCGGACAAGCTCCTTCAACTCATTGAAATAGTCCTGATCCAATACCTCGCCGGCGATGCTGAAACTAGCCTCGGGAAACTGCTGCACGACGGCTGCCGCGGCTCGGATGAAGACATCATGGCCTTTCACTCTGCGGATATTGCCTACCGTCGATATGAGAAACCTCCGTGAGACCTCAGCCTGTCGAGTTCTGGTCTCCCAACCCGCAACATCAAGACCGTTGTAAATCGTCAGGACTCGCTCCGGAGCGACACCGTCTATATGGATGCAATGCTGGCGAACCTGTTCTGACACAGCAAAGACCATGTCCGGCATTCCCGACATCCGCCTGTAGGCCACGCGGTGCTTCCGTCCTCGAAGAATCCCCATATCTCTGCGGCTCCAGATCAACTTTGAACCCGCCATCGCCTTCGCCACGAATCCAGCCCAGAGATCGGAGGTCTCGAAGAATGTCTGGACGATCCTGACCTTCTGCTGTCTTAGGAACTGTTTTAATTCGAAAACCGCCCGCAACGCGTTCATATCGTAAACGCGACGCAACGGCAGCAAATAGACCGGACATGGCAGAGATTCTAGGTACGCGCTCTCAGGATCGATCGAGAAGGTGAGAATCGATGCGCGATATCCGTATTGCGGCAACAGGGCGGCGAGCTTCAGGGCGATCCGTTCACCGCCACCCAGCGTCCTGGAGAACTGATCGACCACCAGCAGCACATGAGGCAGCGACGCATCCCTCGCATCTTGATCTTCCGGCGCATCATGCCGCAGTGCGCGAATCATGCTCATCGATAAGCTTCCCAACAGACGAACGTGGCAGGCAATTCAGGATCTGCAGAAGCCAAGAGATCGTCACCTATAAGCGATGTACGGATTGACCGCCAGAGGAGAGTCAATGGTCACAGGCTCTGTTACTGGCTCCGATTGATTGAGTTCGAGCGCACGAACCCCAGCTCCAACGAGCACCCAAAGCATTCCGGTGATTTCAATAGAGGTCCACCGGTCGCCAAAGAAATTGGAAACCGTGGCGGCGCAGAATGCCAGGAGCAAGCCAAGCCCCAGCCCACGGTACAACGGATCCTCCGCCGTCTTGAAGAGGCGGAAAGACATCGCGAACATCTGCTGGAACATGAAAAGAGCAAGGATGAGTCCGATGATGCCGGTTTCAACTATCACCTTGATGAACCAGTTATGCGTGTCCTTGAGGCCGTCAACGTGCCTCGATAGTTGATAGGTCGCATAACCGTTACCCAAAATCGGACTGCTCAGCATCGATTGCTCGGCATTTTCCCACAGTTTGACCCGCTCATTGGCGGAAGCATCGAGCCGGCCGCTGGAGGTTTCTGTCATCGTGATTCTCTCTCGTACGGCAACGGGCACAATCGCCTGCCAGGTAACCAGAAAGATCGCGCCGACAAGTAGAAGTTTGCGATCCTTCAGAACTCCGAGAATAAAGACACTGATCACGACTGAAAGATAGGCCCCGCGGGAGAAGGTATACATCGTCGCAAAGATTGTTGCAGCGACGATTCCGTAAATAACGATCTTTGCCTTCTTCCTTTTTAGAAACTGGACCAGTCCCCAGAAGAACATTGCGAACTGAGCAAGAAATGCCGCTGTTTCATTGGGGCCATAGGTCAACGGACCGCTGTAGCGCTTGTCTTCGTTGAAACTGGTCCACGATCGCGAGAGGCTTTCCAAAATGCAGCTTCGATCGACGAGCAGAAGCGCGATCGCCGACACCAGGATTACCCTCCTTACCGCCTGCCGGTCGTCCACTACCAAACCGGCCGCGACAAACGTCAGTGGAATGAGCATGAAGTCTTTCCAGGTAGCGAAATTGACATCAGAGATCCACAGAGGAGCCGGAGCATTTCCGAGTGCCGTTCCCCACCACATCGAAAGATAGAGATAGATCCCAAAGATCAGCCAGAGGATATAGAGCTTCGACTTCGGAAGGCGCTTACCTTTGATCAATGCGCCCATGATGACCGACAAAATGAGGATCGTCAGTACGTTGGAGCCCAGCGGGAAGTCGAGGAAGTGGTCCCGCAAAGCACGATACGGAAGAAAAGGAATCATGTAGTAGAGGCCAAGAAGAGGCCGCCCTGTCAGAGACACGACACACATGATCCAGAAGCCGATGTAGGCGACCAGCGGAAGATAATGTACTAACCCTAGTCCCACGACCCTATCTCCATGGCATCAACTGCAAATCCGTTGGTGCGAGCCAACAAAATCAACCTGCTAAAGCCACACCCTTTTGCGCCCCGCGGCAAAGTTATAGAACGCAAGTGCTGCAGCCGCGTTGAGCATGACAAACGTGCTGGCGATGCCGACCAGCTTGAATTGTTTCACGGATGGAACCACGGTTCCGAGCACGGCCAAAACGTAGAATAGCACCTGCATCCCGAAGATAGCCCGGTAAAGGGGCCCTCCGGCCAACGCAGAAGCTACCAGCATCAGAATCAACAACATCGGAATCAGAAGCCGCAGCAGTTTGTGACTGATAAAGCGAAACAGCAATGGATTCGCCGGGGAGAGCAGCCACGGCTCCAGACGCAACAACTGGTAGTTGCCCGTCAATGTGCGAACTTTGCGCGAGAACTCCTTCCCTTTTTCGCTGAAGAGCCGGTCGCGCGCGATCGCCGCAGGTTCAAAGACGACCCGTGTTCCCTTGCGTGCGGCGTTCATGGGAACAAAGACATCGTCGAGGATTGTTCCTGGAGGAATCTCGACGTATAGCTCCCGGCGAATTGCGTAAATCGCTCCAGTCACCCCTACGACCGAGCCGGATGCAGACTCGAGTTTGCGCACCGCCTTCTCAATCTTCCAGTAGATGCCAAGGCCCTCCTCCGAAGGAACGCCTGAATCGGTTTCAAGCAAAAGTTCTCCACTCACCGCGCCGATCGTCGGATCCTCAAAGCAAGCGACCAACTCAGTAATCGCCTGCTCATCTACCATCTGGCGGGCGTCGAGGAAGACGAGGATCTCTCCTCGCGCGTTCTTCACTGCTTCATTCAGCGCTTTCGCCTTACCGTTCGACTCGCCAAGGATGACCGGCGTGACGTCCTCGGCATTTTGTTGAAGTATCTTGACCGTCCGGTCCGTCGACCCGTCAGAAGCGATCACAATTTGCAACTTGCCCAGCGGATACTTCAGTTCGCGAAGATTCTGCAGCTTGGCAGGCAGGTTCTTCTCCTCGTTGCGCACGGCCATAACGATGGAAACGGTCGGAAAGGACTCTCGCTTCAGGATGGGGCGACGACGAATCTGAACCCATAGGGCAAGCAACGCAAGATATCCCACGTACGTATAGGCAATCAGCGCCAGGCAGAGCCAGAAGAGAACCTTCATTGCGCCCTCCTTGCTTCGTGGCCAGCGTTAATCCGACCTCGCTGGTTTTCAGCAGTGGGAGGAGTGACCCAATTGGAATCAACGCTATTCATTCGCCGGCCGACAAGCTTCGGAGTTGGATTTCACGATAAATCCGCACAATTATTACGATGATACGCCGCATCCAGCCCGATCCAACGCGAGCATTCTTCCACCCAAGTGGTATTGGCAATGTGATCTTGCGCCTCTCTCCTCGAACTCGGAAGCTCTGTGTCGCCTCTGCGCCCGTGCCCCTTCGTCGCCTTGAGTATCAGCGGCTCGGAGGCTACCGGTTAAGCTCCGTGACACGCACCATTTATCCTGTATTCGCGGGATCGACCCGCCTCAACTATCGTGATCGGCATGCTCCATGCCCGGGAAGCGAGCTTCGTTATTGAATCAGCGTCGAACAGACCAGATGCAGGCGCCGTTGCAGAGGCTCTACCTTCTCTACCATGAGCTGAGACCCCTCGGAAGCAGCTATTCCTACGTCGTCGCGACACAAGAGTTCGAGAAGCACCTCGACCTGTTTCGCAGACTGCGTGAGAACGAAGGATCAGGGCTACGGCCGGAGATAACCTTCGATGACGGACATATCTCCAACTTTGAGTTCGCGGCGCCGGTTCTGGAGTCGCGCGCCATCCGAGCACGCTTCTTCATCACAGTTGGCTGGACGGGTACGAGACCCGGGTACATGAACTGGGAACAGTTGCGCGAACTCCAGCGAGCAGGCCACATCATCGGCGCCCATGGCTGGACTCATACCCTACTCACGCACTGCAACGAGAAAGAACTGGGTCACGAATTGACTGACGCGAGGCTCACTTTGGAGGACAAACTTGGCACGCCCATCACTACCATGTCGCTGCCGGGCGGTCGATATAACAGGCATGTCCTCGCCGCATGCCAGGAAGCGAGTTATCACCAGATATTCACTTCCATTCCAAAAGCTGAACCGGAGCCAGCAGGTCTGACAGTTGGCCGACTGAACGTCCGCGGGGACATGTCGCTGGAATGGATCGCAAACCTCTTTCAACCGGAAAGTAACGTCTTGGCGAATCTGGAACGACAGTATCAGAGGAAGCAAACCGCAAAGTCGCTCCTTGGCGACACGCTGTACGAAAAGCTCTGGGCGATTCTCAATCGAAAAGAGCAAGAGCATACCTAAAGGAACCTGCTGCCGAATGAAGATTCTTCACATCATCAGTAGCAGCGGGATGTACGGCGCGGAGGCTGTCATTCTGAACCTGTCGCGTGCATTGAATGCGGGTCCTCATGAATCTGTGCTTGGGGTCTTTGCCAACTCCTCCAATCCAAACAGGGAACTGCATGACGCCGCCGCCAAAGAAGACATCGAGTCTCATTTGGTCCCGTGCCGCGGACAAGTCGATCGGACAGCAATTGAAGCCATTCGGAAGCTCGTCGCAATCACGAAAGCAGACATAGTCCACGCCCACGGCTACAAAGCGGATATCTATGTCTACTTTGCGTTACGTGGCTCGTCCACTCCCTTTGTCTCGACGTGTCATAACTGGATCGATAATGACCTGACATCATCGTTATATGGAAGAGTCGATCGCTTCGTGCTGAGGAGCTATGCGGCAATTGCCGCAGTCTCAGTTGCCGTCAAACAACGGCTGTTACAAGCCGGCGTGCGCGAAGACAAAATTCATCTTGTTCGCAATGGAATTGACCTGCGTCCCTTCGACAACGCGGTTCCTTCCCTGGAAGACACTTCCTCGGAACATCTGCCCACGGTCGGCCTCGTTGGGCGGTTGGGACACGAAAAAGGCGTGGACATCCTCCTTCGCGCCGCTGCCCTCGTGCGGAAGGATTATCCCTCAACAAAGTTTGTGGTCGTGGGAGACGGACCGGACCGCGAAAAACTCGAGTCACTCATCGATGAACTGGGGCTTCGCAAGAGCGTGTCGATGTTGGGACGCCGCGGCGACATGCCTTCGGTCTATGCCTCGCTCGATATCCTCGTCTCGTCATCCCGGCTGGAGGGTCTTCCTATGACGATTCTCGAAGGCATGGCAAGCAGACTCCCCGTGGTAGCAACTCCGGTCGGCGATGTGCCAACCGTGGTGCTCGACGGCCGCACCGGAATCTTGGTTCCCGCCGAGGACGTCGAAGACCTGGCATCGGCCATCCTCCGTCTTCTTCGAGATCCCGAGATACGAAAACGATTTGGTGCCGCGGCCAGAAAACTTGTCGAAGAGGAGTTCTCCGCCACCAGGATGTGCGCCGATTACCTCGCTGTCTACGAGTCTGCGACGAACCAGAAATAGATCCGACAACACCAAATGGAGCCGGGTGCTCGGGGTTTTCTTCAGGACGCGAAGGCGACTGAGCAGGAAAATTATTTTGTGAACGATTCAGAAGGCCACAACCTATGGCAGAGGCTTGAGTAGCAGCTCTTTTGTACCCTGCAATGGGAATTAATTTCGACCCAAATTTTCCATATAGACATCATCTTTTTGTGTGATATAAAAACCAAGTTGTCCTTTCTTGAGCGGTCGTCGTTTTACGTCATCGTCTTTTCTGCCTGTTCTGTTGGTTAAGGGATTCGCTCTCGCGAGCCATCTTTGATTCAGACAGGAATGACAAATTCGATACCGAACGAACTCCCATTTCCTATCATCAAGTTGTGATCTGCGCGAGGGTTTCCCTTTCCCGGGAGAGACTCGTTTAACCTCAGTGTCGCAACCCATTCGAAGGCCTCTCCAGGCTTCCGTCCCACCGAAGTTGTATTTCCGGATCCAGGAAAAGCGGAGATATTACCCCTGCGGTTACTTAAGTAAGTTATACTCCGCCTGATTCACACCCTTGATTGCTTGTCTCTCTTACGCTCTATCAGGGCTTAAGTATTCTTGCGCCTGAAGTTGAGTGATTCTGCAATAGCTCACACGGAAGTGGCATCTACAGACCCACCTTTGGGTAACTGTAGTAACCCTTTGCTCCTTGTAACGTTCGACCAAGGGGTTAGGCAGCTCTTCTTAGCTGTCCTCAACCTTCTTCGGTTGGCAAGTTTTTGGTTCATTTTTTTTGGGGTGTGTTTTGAAAAGATCAGTAAAGACAATCGCGACGGCTAACTTCATCTCTCTTCTTCTCTTTAGTCTCGGTTGTGGATCAAATCAGACACAGCAATCGACCTCCCAGCAGCCGCAGGCGCTAACCCCCAGCATCAGCCAGGTATCACCACAGACCATCCCGGCAGGCTCCCCGTCCATGACCGTCAAGGTCACCGGAACGAACTTTTCGTCACAGGCGGCAATTCTTTGGAATGGCGCACAAATGTCGACGACCATCGTCGATGCAAACACGCTTTCGGGCACGATTGGGAGCAGCAGTCTCGCGAGCCCCGGCACAGCTCGGCTGCAGGTCCAGAATACGCAGACCATGCAGGAGTCCCCTGCGGTGCAGGTCACCATCACCGGTCAAAGCTCGGGCCCCTCGTCCCCGCTGACGATCTCTAATGCCTCGGTGGCTCAGGGTGTTGTCGGCACGGCATACACCAGCACTCTCGTCGCCACTGGAGGCACCGCTCCCTACACCTGGAGTGTGACCTCAGGACAGCTTCCGACAGGGTTTAGTCTTGCACCCAACTCCGGCGCAATCTCAGGCACTCCAACCTCTGCCGGCAGCTACTCCTTTGGAGTCTCGGTAACCGATTCAGGCTCCGCTGCTCAATCGGCGACGACCACAGTAACGCTCACCGTCTCCGCCGCACCAGTCAAACCGACAACCTTGGCGATCACGTCGCCGACCTTACCCGCCGGCAGTATTGGTTCGACCTATGCAACTCTGCTGCAGGCAACCGGAGGCACGGCTCCTTACAGTTGGTCGATCGGCTCTGGAAGCCTTCCCACTGGCGTCAACCTCAGCCCAGGAACGGGCGCCATCTCCGGTACCCCGACGACAAGCGGCACGTTCAACTTCACCGCCTCGGTCAGCGACGCAGGAAACCCAGCGCAGATAATCTCAGCCTCGTTTTCGATCGTCATCGCGCCCGTTCCATTGACCATCGTCTATTCCTCCCTGCCGGGCGGAACGCAAAACTCAAGTTACGCCTCCTCGCTTCACGGCGCGGGAGGCACCGGCTCGTACACGTGGTCGATCTCCTCCGGCTCGCTTCCTGCCGGCCTCTCTCTGACTCCGGCAACCGGCGTAGTCTCCGGAACCCCCGCCGCGAGCGGCAACTTCTCCTTCGGCGCCACGATCAGGGACTCGGGCTCGCCGGCTCAGACGGCAACGACGACCGTAACCCTTTCGATCGTTGCGGCGGGAACTCCCGTATCGATCAGCTCAACTGCCCTTCCAGGGGGGACGCAGAACCAGAACTACAGCGGCTCGTTAAACGCAGTCGGCGGAGCCGGACCTTACACCTGGTCCGTCTCCGGCAGCCTCCCTGCAGGTCTCACCCTGAATCCTGCTACCGGCGTTATCGCAGGCACACCGACCGCGAGCGGAGCTTCCAGTTTCACCGTCACGGTCAAAGATTCGAGCACGCCCGCTCAGACCAGTTCGTCTCCGTTTTCGATTGGGATCGCACCGCCGGCATTGACGATCAACCCCTCGCTGGCCTCAGGCAGCGTTGGCACTCCCTATACGAGCTCCCTGTCAGCGACTGGCGGTACCCCAGCTTTTAACTGGTCGGTCTCTTCCGGCGCTCTTCCCGGCGGCCTCACCCTCAACGCAGCTACCGGCGTCATCTCCGGAACACCAACCGCAAGTGGCGCCTTCGCTTTTGGCGCAATGGTCAAGGACTCAGGCTCGCCGGCCCAGACCACAGCGACCATCGCAATCATTTCCATCATCGCGCCAGCAACTCCCCTCTCGATCACCTCAACCGGACTTCCAGGCGGCACCAAGAATCAGAGTTACAGTGGCGCTCTGAGCGCAGCCGGCGGAACTGCCCCGTACACCTGGTCCATGACCGGCAGCCTCCCTGTAGGTCTCACCCTTAATCCCGCGAACGGCACCATCTCTGGTAGCCCTACTGCAACTGGAACCACCAGCTTCAATGTCGCGGTCAAAGACTCGAGCACGCCAGCCCAGACCAGCTCCCTTCCGTTGTCGATTATCGTGTCGGCCCCTGCCCCATTGACGATCAGCGCCTTGCTCCCCCCGGGCACTGTCGGCACCGCATATTCAAGCTCCGTGGGGGCAAGTGGTGGAGCTCCCACTTATACGTGGTCGATCAGCGTTGGCACCCTTCCGCCAGGACTCACAATAGCTCCGAGCACTGGCATCATCTCAGGAACGCCTACTACAAGCGGCACCTACAACTTCACCGCAGCGGTCAGCGACAGCAGCTCTCCAGTGTCGCAGAACAGCTCAGTTGCCACGTCAATCGTGGTGGCCGCCGCTCAACCAGGAGTCCAAAATACCTGGTACGTGCGACCGGATGGTGGCACACGCTATTCGAGCAACCAGCCAACCGGCCAATGCGATGGTCTTGGCGACGCCGCTTATCCCGGCTCAGGAACCAACCAGCACTGTGCGTTCAACGATGTTCGCTACTTTTGGACAGACGGCGCCTACTGCACGGACAACTCCTCAACCTCAACGTGTTGGACGTGGATCGGCCAGGGCGGCGACACGTACATCGTCCGCGGCTCAATCGGCACAGGTGTTACGTACAGGATTGGCCAGAATGGACCGAACTCCGGTGACTGGTTCGGGCTTGCCGGCAATCCGTACGGAGCGGGTATACCCGTTCCACATTCGGGCACTGCGAATGCTCACACCAGGTTTCTTGGAGAAAACTACGCCAGCTGTTCCGCGCAGTCAGCTCGCACACAGCTCCACGGCGGATACGGTGTCGGTGCAGTGCTCAACATGGGCGGAGCCTCGTACGTCGACGTGGCCTGCTTCGACATCACTGACTTCTCCTCGTGCGGCCGGTCCTCACAGCTAAACGGCTGCAACACGAACTTTCCAATCACGGACTTTGCGGGCTCAGGCATCGCCTGGAACAATACGTCCACCAACGACACCATCACCGATGTGCGGATCCACGGCATGGCCTCGCTCGGCATGACCGGATCAACGGGTAACGGTGTTGTCATGACTGGCCTGGACATCATCGGAAACGCAGGAGCAGGCTGGAATGCCGACGCAGGCGACGGGCTGACAGGGCTGGGCTCGCTGCTGGTTCAGAACTATACAATCTCGTGGAACGGCTGCGCGGAAGAGTATCCCATCGTCGATGCGCTGCCCTATCAGGACTGCACTGACGACAACATTGGAGGCTACGGCGACGGCTTCGGAACTGCGACAGTGCTCGCCCAGCCTCCGGGATGGCAGGTGCACTTCGATCAGGGCGTGGTGAGCTACAACACGCAGGACGGATTAGACGCGCTGCATCTCATCGGAAACGGCTCGACGATGACGATCACCCGCACCCTTGCCTACGGCAATATGGGTCAGCAGATCAAAGTGGGCGGTTCGCAGGGCACCGCGATCAACAACATCATCTTCACAAACTGCAACGCAATGCGACAGGCAATTCCAGGCACGCCGTCGGGTTACAACTCGCGTCTCAGCGACTTCTGCAGGGCCGCGGACACCGGGGTGGTGATGACGGTTGGCGCCGGGACAACGACGGTCTTCGACTACAACACCGTTTACTCGGCCAGCGCAACGGGAATCGAGGTCGACTGCGGAGGAACGACGCCTTGCGATGCAACCGCGCTGATCGATTTCCGCAATAACATCTTCCTCGGCTTCCCCAACACCGCGGCCACGGGCTATCCGAACGGCGGAACGGGCGATTACTCTAACCCGATTTATATGGGCGTCTCCACGACCAATCCATTTACTAATCCAGGCAGTGTTTACTCCAACAACGTCACCTACCACTGGAAGAGCAGCTGGACATGCCCTGCGCAATGGCTCAATGAAGCGAATCCGCTCTGCGTGGATCCCGCCTTGACCGACGAGACATGGCACCTCTATGGCTACGGCGATGCGACACCAACGACAAACAGCGTTGTGCACGGCGCAGGCGTAGCTGTGCCGGCCATCACAATCGATTACACTGGTACGGGTCGAAGCAATCCTCCGAGCATTGGAGCCTACAATTAGTGAATCGATGCTGCATGGCGTTGTGCTCGTCTCTGCTGGCACTCGTCTGCCTGCCGCTCGTCGGTGAAACCTGGTACGTCCGGCCTCACGGAGGAACTCGATACTCGTCCAGCACCCACAAGGGCCAGTGTGACGGCACAGCCGACGTCGACTATCCCGGATCCGGCAGCAACAAACACTGCGCGTTCAATGATGTTCGCTACTTCTGGACGGATAATAGCGCCTATTGCACCGACAGCACTCCTTCCTCAACCTGCTGGAAATGGATCGGCAAAGGCGGCGACACCTATCTGATCCGCGGCTCGATCGGCACAGGCGTAAGCTACCGGATCGGCCAGAGTGGGCCGAATTCGAATGACTACTTCGGCCTGGCGGGCAATCCCTACGGTGCAGGAATACCGCCTCCGCCTTCGGGCACTGCAAGCGCTCACACCAAGCTGCTTGGCGAGAACTTCGCCAATTGCGGGTCGCAGTCGGCTCGCACGCAGCTTCATGGCGGGTACGGTGTTGGAGTCGTCCTCAACATGAGCGGAGCCTCCTACGTGGACGTGGCCTGCTTCGACATCACCGACTTCTCCTCATGCGGCCGTTCCGCGCAGGTCAACAACTGCAACACCAATTTCCCGCTTTCGGATTATGCAGGCTCAGGCATCGGCTGGAGCAACACATCCACTAACGACTCCGTGACCGATGTGCGGATTCACGGTATGGCATCGCTGGGTATGGCCGGCCCGACTGGCGACGGCGTCATCATGAAAGGCCTCGACATCATTGGAAACGCGGGCGCCGGATGGAATGCCGACGCAGGCAACAAGCAGACCGGACTCGGTTCACTTCTTGTGCAAAACTACAACATCTCATGGAACGGCTGTGCTGAAGAATATCCGATTACGCACGACCTCCCGTTCACCGACTGCACCGACGACAATGTCGGCGGATACGGGGACGGCTTCGGAACAGCAACGGTCGATTCTCAGCCTCCAGGATGGCAGGTCCACTTCGATCAGGGCGTCGTGAGTTACAACACGCAGGACGGCTTGGACGCGCTGCATCTTGTAGGCAGCGGCTCTTCGATGACCATCACCCATACCCTCGCCTACGGCAACATGGGCCAGCAGATCAAAGTGGGCGGCACACGAGGAGTAGCCACGAACAACATCATCTTCACCAACTGCAACGCCCTGCGTCAGGCGATTCCTGGAACTCCGCCCGGCTACAACACACGTCTCTCCGACTTTTGTCGGGCCGCCGATGCTGGTGTCGTCTTCACCGTCGGCGATGGCAGCACGGCTGTCTTCTCCGATAACGTGATCTACTCCGCTTCAACAACGGCGATCGAGGTCGATCTCGGAGGTCCTTGCGTAACTTCGACCTGCCTTGTGCGACAACAGCGCAATATTTTTATCGGCTTCCGCAACAGCAAAGAGAACGGCTATCCTGGCGGCGGGTCGGGAGACTTTTCTAATCCGCTATACGTCGAGGAAGCCGCAAAAGCGTACAGAAATCCGGGAAGTACCTTCGATCACAACACCACCTTTCACGCCAGGAGCAACTGGTCGTGTCCCGCAACCCGTCTGCACGAGACGGATGCATACTGCGGTGATCCGGGACTTACCGATCAAACCTGGCACGTCTACGGGTATGGAGACACCAAGCCCACGCGACCAATCCCACCGAAGGCGTCCGTGCCTGGAAAGAGCGACAAGCGATTGACCGGAGCGATCTGGTCCTCGGTAGGCGCGGCGGTTCTCGCCACCTGCGGAGTAACAACATGGCGGATCGTGCGGTCAGGCCGAGTCACCTAGCCTGTTTTCCGGATAAGGCTAAGTGTGTTGCTGTGTCCTGAATAGAGTTCTGAGACGTAGAAACCGGGACTCAAAGAACCGGAACGAGAACCACGCGAACAGAACGCTCAGAGAAGCGGCCACGATGAAGTTCAATCCAAACATAGCGTTGCGGCTGGCGTTCGGCGCGATCTTCGTGACAATCCACGAGAAAAGCGGAGTGAACAACACGTGGAAGATATAAAAGCCGTAACTGATTCCCCCAAGCCAACGCAGCGGCTTCAGACGAAATACCTTGTTGAATAGACCTTCACCGAGCGCCATCACGAGAACAGCGGCCAGGCAAACGGTGATGCAGGGTAGTCCGACCATGAATCCGGCAGCGCACTCATCAGTCAGTGTGCCTGCATAGGCCGCTGCGATCAGAAATCCTGCCAGACCCGCCCCGCACACATACGGAGCAATTGCCCGCAGGCGCCGCCACAAAGCTGGATCGCGATAGCTCATCGCAAGATAGGCGCCTGCTGCGAGTTCACCGGCCCGCGAAAGAAGAAATCCATAGCCCCCGTGAAAGATCCGATGCGCAGGAACTCCCAAAGCATCGGGCGGTGCCGGAAGCAGGTACCAACCGACGACCCGGAACGCTGCCGAGAAGACAAAGATGCCGATGCAAAGCCATTTGGCCCGGCTGAGAGTCTTCATCTGTGTCAGTAGAAACGGCCAGATGAGGTAGAACTGTTCCTCAACCGCCAGACTCCAGAAGTGCGACATCTCCAACGGCGACCCAAGATTCCCCTCGCCGAATGGAAAGGGCGTGTTCTGTAGGTACAAAGCGTAAACGTAGAGGTGCGTGAGAGCGAAACGCGCATTTCCCGCAACGGCTGCAGTGATCACCACCAATAAAAGACTCGCGTAATAGACCGGAAAGATTCGGAGGGTTCGGCGCATGTAAAAATTGCGCCAGAAGTGCGGCTCCTCTCGCGTATCCCAGAGAATTCCACTGATCAGAAACCCGGAAAGAATGAAGAAGAAGGTTACCCCGCTCCAGCCGGCCTGAACGCTCACTCCGATCGTATGCAGAAGAAAATTCGAAGACTTCGCGCCACCCCCGTAGTGAACAAGAAACACCATCAGGACAGCAACACCCCTCACGCCATCCAGCGCAGGAAGGTGTCTGT
Source organism: uncultured Acidobacteriaceae bacterium (assembly GCA_963798925.1). Taxonomy (GTDB): domain Bacteria; phylum Acidobacteriota; class Terriglobia; order Terriglobales; family Acidobacteriaceae; genus Edaphobacter. The sequence goes on along the minus strand of CAWCVD010000008.1, from coordinate 2,217,777 downwards.
GTTTATTCGAGGTTCGTGCAGCGAGAGCGTCATCCGCCGTTTCGCGGCGAAGCTCGAGCAAATTTGTTCCGTGTTCGTTCTTCACATTCCACCCCGCTCCCTTCTTCAACAAGGAACTAGCTCAACGCCTCAACCCGGTCCAACGCAAAAGAAAAGATCCCGCCGTTCGAACGTTATCGAGATCAAAGGGACAAGCAAAGAAAGCCCGCGCCAAATCCTTCACCGCGGCTCCGCGTTTCTTTCGAGCCTCGAGTGCCTCGGCTTTATTTCTGTAGATTCGGGCTAAAGCAACACGGCGGGCAACGCGACCGCAACCGGGAGAACCGTAGTGCTTTTCGACAAACCGCGTTTGCGCCAACTCCATCCGATCAAGATCCGCCGACATCGATCCGAGCCATATCCTATAGCGTGCAATCACCTTAGGCACCAGAGCAACTTCATACCGCAACGCAATGCGAAGCCACATGTCTCTATCTTCGGTAGCGCGCATGGTCTCGTCGAACAATCCCACCTCATCGACGCAGCTCCGCCGAAAAGTCATCGTTGGGCACGGTAGCTGCACCTTGCGCGTGTAGATCTCGGTCGCAATTCGCCCCTCGGCACGTCCGCGATTTCCCCAAAACGTGTCGATCACCTCTCCGCCTGCGTCGACACGAAGAACCAGACCATACGACAGGCCCACCTGCGGCCGATTCTCAAAGCTCTTCACCGACTCTGCGAGCCGGCACGGCAACCAAACATCGTCTGCATCCAGCAACGCGAGAAGCTCCGCCGAAGAACTGCGAATGGCAGTGTTTCGCGCCGCGGGCAACCCCGCATTTGGTTGGTAGATATACAGCAGTTTCGGGCCGAGCTGCTCGATGTAGGGCGCGACAACCTCTGAAGTATTGTCCGTGCTGCCATCGTCGATGAGCACGATCCTCCAGTCCTCAAAGCTCTGGGCAACGACGCTCTCAATGGCTGCAGGCAGATACTTCGCGGCGTTATACGCCGGGATGATCACATCGACCTTTGGCATCCAGTCAATCCCAGTGACTCCAGCGCTCACTAGCAGCGAACAATATTATCCGACTTGATCCCTTTGGTCGCGTTCCTCGAATCCACGACCAGTTGCGATTCCCGAACGATCGCTGGGTAGTCATAGTCCGAGTGGTCCGTCATGATCAACACGCAATCGTACTGCCCCAGATCTTTGAGCGGCGTGCAGGTCATATTCAGGTTGTAGTGCCGCCCCCTGCCTACGGTTGGAAAATAAGGATCGTTATAAACGACCTCCGCTCCCTGTTCGCGCAGCAGTTCGATCACGGTCAATGAAGGAGACTCCCGCAGGTCGTCGATGTCCTTTTTATAGGCCATTCCCAGCATCAGAATCCGCGCCCCGTTCAACGCCTTCTTATGCTGATTCAGCCCGCGCACAACGTATTGAACAACATGCGCTGGCATTCCTTCGTTCACCTCACCCGCCAGCTCGATGAACCGCGTATTGAAGTCATACTCCTTAGCCTTCCAACTCAGATAGAACGGATCGATTGGAATGCAGTGTCCGCCGAGCCCCGGCCCAGGATAAAAAGGATGGAAGCCAAACGGCTTAGTCGACGCCGCATCGATCACTTCCCATATATCCACCCCCATCCGCAGAGCAAGGATCTTCAGCTCATTCACAAGAGCGATGTTCACGCAGCGATAGATATTTTCGAGCAGCTTCGTCATCTCCGCCACGCGCGTCGACGACACCCGAACCGACCGCGTAAAGATACCTTCATACAAAACCGCCGCCAACTCCGTGGCAATCGCCTCGTGACCACCCACGACCTTCGGTATATTGTGCCGTGCTACCGTCGTGTTTCCCGGGTCTTCGCGTTCAGGCGAGAACGCGACATAAAACACTCCTTTCTCCGCCTGCGCCCCCGAGCCCTGCACCTTCAAACCACCCTTGTTCCCCTCTTCGAGGATCGGAATCATCAACTCTTCCGTCGTGCCCGGGTAAGTCGTACTCTCCAGCACAACCAGTTGGCCCTCCTGCAGCCACGGAGCGGCGGCCTTGGCTGTATTTGCGACATAGCTCAGATCCGGTTCGCGATGCTCTGTCAACGGCGTCGGCACGCACAAAATGATCGCGTCCTGCTCCGACAATCTGGAGAAGTTCGCCGTAGCCGAAAAGCCCTGCTTTCGTGCACTCTGAATCTCCTCAGCCGGAATCCGGAAGATGTATGACCTTCCCGCTTCAAGGTCTGTCACCTTCTTTTCGTCAATATCGAAACCCGTCACCTTAAAACCGGCTTCCGAAAGGAGCAGCGAGAGAGGCAATCCAACATACCCAAGCCCGATCACTCCAATCTTCGCCGTCCGAGCCTCTAGGCGCTTCATGCGCTCCTGCGCAATCTTTGGCAGAGTAACTTCGCGTGTAATGGACATAGCTCCGATTATCGCATTCGCCCTCGTGCCCTCCGGCTGCACAAAAGTCGCATTGACCCTAACCTATTACCTCGCCACACTAACCATTCAGGCTCCTCCCTCAGCGTTCATTTTGGCTTTCGCGCTGCGAATCCCGATAATAGGAGGGAAACTCGCACGACAGCCTTACAACACCCCGGCAAAGCACATCCGGGGGGAGGACAGATGGCACGCTATCTCATAACTGGAATCGCCGGGTTTATCGGTTCATCGCTGGCTCATGCGCTCGTGGAACAGGGACACGAGGTCAGCGGAATCGACAATCTCTCGACAGGAACCCTAGATAATCTTGCCGATATTCGCAATAAAATCGCCTTCCAGCAGATGGATCTGCAGGACGTTGCCGGCATCAGAACCGCTTGCGAAGGAATCGACTACATTCTCCATCAGGGCGCCCTCGCCTCGGTACCCCGATCGGTCAAAGACCCCGTCACCTCGCACGAATCCAATATCAACGGCACCCTAAATCTGCTTATCGCCGCGCGGGACGCCAAGGTTCGCCGCATCGTCTACGCAGCCTCTTCATCCGCATACGGGGACCAGCCGACCCAGCCCAAGCAGGAGGACATGCTTCCTCGTCCACTCTCCCCGTACGCCGTGCAGAAGCTCACCTGTGAGTACTACATCCAGTCCTTCCATCGCTCTTACGGCCTCGAAGGCGTCTGTCTGCGCTACTTTAATATTTTTGGTCCCCGCCAGGCCGCGGACTCACCCTACTCGGGGGTCATCGCTCAGTTCACCTTCAAGATGATGACAGGCGAAATTCCCACCATCTTTGGCGATGGGCTCACAAGCCGTGACTTCAATTACATCGACAATGCAGTCAGCGCAAACCTTCTGGCCTGCCTCGCTCCCAGCGAGGTCGCCACTGGCCGTGTCTTCAACATCGGAACAGGAAAGAGTCATACGCTCAATGAAGTCTATTCCACCATCGCTGCTCAGCTTGGCTTCACGGCCCCGCCGAACTATGGTCCCGAGCGAGAGGGCGATATCAAGCACTCACTCGCGGACATCACCCGGGCCAGCGCCGAGCTCGGCTACCGACCGAGGGCACAGTTCCATGAAGGGCTCCAAAAGACCGTAGCCTGGTACGTCGCGGAAAAAGAGAAGGCCCACACGGCAACCGTCCAACGTTGACCTGCAGAGATGCCCTCGAAACCTTCTGCACGTAACCCAAAGGCTTTAGCAACCACCCGGCAACCACAGAAAAGCGAGCGCAAATGTCTCACGCTCGCCTGAGATCAAAATTATAGAGGCGGAGTCTGGAGAGAGCTCTCCCGGCTCTCCTTCCACGCTCCGCCTCATGACTGTTGTTTACGCCGCGCGCATTTTGCGGAACAGCGCTCCAGCGGTGCCGAGCAAGCCCGTACCGAGCAGGAGCAACGTGTTCGGTTCAGGAGTCGCCTCGACAGTGCCGTAGAAGTCCAACCCCTGATCGATCGAACCGCTCTGTTCGACGACGAACGCCAGCTGGTTGAAGCCATTCTGGTTGATGTCCGCTGCAGGAAGGAAGATCGTCTCTGAGCCACCGACTCGGCAGTTTGGAGTTCCATCAGCGCACTCTGCATCGCCGCCAATTAACCCTTCATCTGCAAGCAGAATACCGTTCAGGTAGACAGCAGTCGTATCGTCCGCCATCACCGTAATCGAGCCCGAATAAGGAAGGGCGCCACCGTTGGTTGTGAAGTTTGTAGTATAGGTGTAGTAACCGTCCGTATCGTAAGGCATCGTCGAGCCGTTTTCCTGTCCGTCAGGTCCACCAGAAGGACCCGAGTCGGGATCATAGGATATCCAGGCCGAGGCAACAGTTGTTCCATCGGGGAGGACCGCACTTCCAGCGGGTGCCCAAATGGTCCCAGGGGATATCACCTGGACCTGAGTGCCGACGAGGCCATCCTTATCTAAGTTGTTGGGAGTGGCCGCCAACGACGGCGCACCCGAGAATGTTGAGCTGTAGCCCATATAAAACGTACCACCTGAGTTACTGGTGATAGCTTCTGGAAATGTATCCGCTAATCCATAAGCACTGGTGAGAACCAGAGCCGCGCCAAGTGCAGCGAGTTTTGAGTAATGCTTCATACTTCCTCCTGTGTGTCTCCGCTTAGAGCGGTCCGATTCAAAGTTTTTGGTGCCAATTGCTTTCTGAACTTCCCAGGACAGACGCCTGCCCAATCTCCCAGTGCCGGACGCCCACCCTTCCGGGCGCCAGTTGCTAAAATCGTTCATGTCACCCATAGAAGCAGCTTCACTGCCAAACCAAAATCGTTGACTACTCAATCATTTAGCTATGCAAAACTTTGGCAAAGCGCAATAAAATGCATACTATTAAGAGGAATGTGAAAGTTATTTCCACCTAAATGCTTATCAATTGCATACTGTTTGGTCATAAATTCCCACTTTTGAACGCCGATCCGGACGAAAATTCCCTTTCCACCCGGTTTACCAGGTTCGTACCCTGTCACAGCCCTTTGGGCGCAGCTCACATTCAATCCGGCCAGAATTCAACTGCCCACCGCGCAGATGGGGTAAAGTACAGCACAGGTCCTGTGCCAGGTGTCTACTCCCTCAAAAGCCCCTCCCCGTCTTCTACGGCACGCTCCGCCCACTGCCCTCCTGTGCCTGGTTCTTCTTCTTAGCCCTCTCTTCGCCTCCGGATCACCCCTGACCGGTAATCTGCTCGACGAGGGTTACTATGCCCTCTACAATCTGGACTTCGCCACCGGACATCGCCTCATCCAGCAATGGATGGCCGCCAATCCGCAGGATCCGCTCGGACCTGCCTCCGATGCCGCCGGCTACATTTTCAATGAATTCGATATCCTCGGCGTCCTCGACATCGAGCTCTTCGCCGACGACGACCGCTTCACCTCGCGCAAGCGGCCCGACATCGATCCCGCTCTCAAGAAAGGGTTCTATGATCGCGCCGATCAGGCCGACCGCCTCGCCGACGAGGCACTCCAGCGCAATCCGAAGGATGCGAACGCCTACTATGTCAAAGCTCTGACCTCAGGCATGCGTGCCGACTGGTCCTCGCTCATCGACCGCCACGAGTTCGGCGCATATCGCTACAGTGAGCTCGCCAGCAAATATGCCAAGCAGGCCCTCGCCCTCAATCCCACCCTGTACGATGCCAACCTCGCCGTCGGCATTGAAAACTACATGCTCAGCCTCAAAGCGGCTCCAATTCGGTGGTTTCTCGGCATGACGGGCGCCGGCACCAACAAAGAAGAAGGAGTCCGCCTGCTCAAGCTCACCGCCGAGCGTGGCCACTACCTGGCTCCCTTTGCGAAACTGATGCTTGCCGTTGGTGAGCTGCGCGACGGTCGTGTCCAGCAGGGCAAAGCCATTCTCATGAGCTTGTCGCAGGAGTTCCCCCAGAACACCCAATACCAGCGCCAGATCGCCCGCCTCCGTTGATCCGCAAAGCCTTTGACAGAAATACGACAACCAGCGCAAGACTCCGTGTACCCTTTACTTATTGATTCATTGATTCTCGGCCTGAATGCTGTTTTGTTGACTTCGCCTTCGCCATAACATCGCTGTCCAAATCTTCGAATCACTTCGCCAGAGGGCTCTTATCAGCATGCGCATTGCATCCGTCGGAACTGCTTATCCGCCTTACCGCTACTCTCAGGCAGCAATCTCTGCAGCACTTACCGGCCGTTGGCAAGACAGGATGGAGGAGCCCCGGCTCATTAATCGCCTCTTCATCAACTGCGGCGTCGAGTTTCGCAACCTCGTCTTTCCCCTTCCCACCTATGCCAACCTCTCCGGTTTTGGCCCCACCAACGACGCGTGGATCGTCGCGGCCCTCGAGCTGGGCGAAAAGGCCATCAACAACGCCCTCGCTCGGGTCAACCTCACCCCCGCCGACATCTCCGCGTTCTTCTTCGCCTCCGTTACCGGCATCGCCAGTCCTACCATCGATGCCCGCCTCATCAACCGCATGCCTTTTCCCACCTCCGTCAAGCGAACCCCTATCTTTGGTCTTGGCTGTGTCGCCGGAGCCGCAGGCATCTCCCGTACCTCCGACTATGTCCGCGCCTTCCCAAACCAGTACGCGCTCCTCCTCTCGGTTGAACTCTGCTCCCTTACCTGGCAGGACAACGATCAGTCCATCGCTAACCTGGTCTCCTGCGGTCTCTTTGGCGACGGAGCCGCAGCGGTCGTCATCGCGGGCAGCGAGACCCCGCTAGCGAAGCGTCAGGGGTGCACAACCTGTTTGGCCGGTCCCCGCATCCTCGACACGCGCTCCACCTTCTACCGTGATACCGAACACATCATGGGCTGGGAGATCGGCGATCTCGGCTTCAAAATCGTCCTCTCCCCTGATGTCCCCAAGATCGTTCACGAGCATCTCAGGGGAAATGTCGAGTGCTTTCTCGCAGATAACGGTCTCTCTCTCGACGATATTTCCAGCTACATCTTTCACTCCGGTGGCCCTAAGGTTCTCGAGGCCATGGAGACAACACTCAACCTGCCGCCCAACGCCCTCGAAGCCTCCTGGCGTAGTCTTCGCGAGGTCGGCAACCTCTCCGCCGCCTCTGTTCTTGCCGTCCTCGAAGATGTTCTCCTCAACTCTCCCGGTCAGCCTGGCACCTACAGCATTCTCGCCGCGATGGGCCCTGCCTTTTGCTCGGAGCTCGTTCTGCTCAAGTGGTAATGATCGATGCCAATGAACCTGGGCGCATCCGTTCGTGACTCTGACGTTCTCATCGTTGGCGCTGGTCCTGCTGGTCTTGCCACCGCTATCGCCGCGGCCCGCCAGGGTCTTCAGGCCGAAATAATCGACGCCAGAAAGCCTCCTCTCGATAAGGCTTGCGGTGAAGGTCTGCTTCCCAACGCCCTCGAATCGCTCGACGCCCTCGGCTTCGATCTTCAGCGGGACCTCGGTCCAACCGAAAACGCCCCATTGCACGGTGTCCGCTTCATTGGCGACTCCTCTTCGAACCGCTCGACGATAGTCCAAGGCGCATTTCCAGAAAGACCCGGCCGCGGCATCCGGCGCATCGCACTCCATCAACTACTCTTCGATCGAGCTGTCAGACTCGGCGTTCGCTTCCATTGGGAGAACGTCCTCCGAAGCATAGAGACCCGCAAAAACATGGCCGAGATCCACACCAACCGCCAGACCCTGTACACCCGCTATCTCATCGGCGCCGACGGCCTTCAGTCCCGCGTCGCGGCGCTCGCCGGACTCAACCGGGGAGCCGTCCACTCACGTCGCATCGCCCTCCGCCAACATTACGCCGTCAATCCCTGGAGCCGTTTTGTCGAAGTCTACTGGAGCAATCATGGCCAGGCCTACGTCACGCCCGTCTCCTCCTCCGAGATCTGCATCGCCTTCATCCGCCGCGAAAAAGTCGCCGAGCCCAGTCAGGCGCTCCATCACTTCCCTGCACTTCAGCGCCATCTCATCGCGGCGCGTCCGAGCAACTCCCCCCTCGGCTCCGCCACCCTCGGACGCACTCTCCACCGCGTCATTTCGGGCAACATCGCCCTCGTCGGAGACGCCTCGGGTTCCGTCGACGCCATTACAGGCGAGGGCATCGCCCTTGGCTTCCGTCAGGCCATCGCACTCGCGTTTGCGCTCAAGGCAAACGACCTTGCCGCCTACCAACAGGCAAACCGCCGCATCCTGCGTCTTCCTCGAATCATGTCCCGCAGCCTCCTCCTCATGGACAGCTCCCCGTATCTACGCAACCGTGCGCTCACTATCTTCCAGCACAGCCCCTGGCTCTTCGAGCGACTCCTCTACTTCCATATCGGCCACTCACCTCGATCTCTCTTCGAGGCAAGTCGTGTGCTCGAGCCCGACTGCACCTGCTGACGGGGGCGCCTTCCCAACTCCGATCCTCCCAAAAAGCGCCGCGCCACTGCCCCACCTTTACAGCACCCCACGCGTCCCTGTAAGTTGGGGCTACCCACTGAGGAAACTGATCCACCATGAGCGACATCGCAACACGCTGCATCGACATCATCGCTAAATCGAAGAGCATCCCCGCCAGCTCCATCACCCTGGCCAGCACCTTCGAGGAGCTCAACGTTGACTCCCTCGACAAGATCAACATCTGCTTCGAGGTCGAAGAGACCTTCAACGTCGAGATCCCCGACGAGGCCCTCGGTTCCATCAAGACCGTCGGCGACATGGTCGATGGCGTCACGAAACTAGCGTCCGCGCACCCCCCAGCCGCCGCGTCCTGATCCAACCGGCAGCTCGCCTGAGTTATAAACTGGAGCTGGAAGCACAAGGAAAAAACTCAGTGAATCGTGTCGTCGTAACTGGCTTGGGGTGCGTCACTCCCATCGGCAACTCCATCGCGGAATTCCGCACCGCTCTCTTCGCTGGAACTACTGGCATCTCTCCCATTGCACCAGTTCCCGACGCCCCCGGAGGAAACCCCGGAGTCCGCTACAGCCAGTCTGCCCAGGTACTCGACTTCGACCCCGCGCAACATCTGACTTCGGGCATTATCTCCGCCACCAATCGGAACGCTCAGTTCGCCATCGTTGCGGCCCGCCAGGCTTTGCAGCAGGCCGACCTGCTCCAGCATCACGCTCCTGACGACGTCGCAATCATCATGGGTTGCGCCTGCGGTGGCCGCTCTTCCGAAGAGCACGAAGTAAAAGGGCTTTACACCCGCGACGCGCGCGCTCATCCCCTCACCATCATTCGCACCATGGCCTCCTCCGGCGCCAGCAACATCTCCATCGATCTCGGCATCACCGGTCCAACGCTTGATATCTCCACGGCTTGCTCCTCCGGAACACACGCTATCGGCCTGGCCTTCCACATGGTCCGTTCCGGAATGGTCACAGCAGCCCTCGCCGGTGGCCACGAAGCCCCATTTAGCTTTGGCTACTACCGCGCCTGGGACTCCATGCGCGTCGTCTCTCCTACCCGCTGCCGTCCTTTCTCCGCCGACCGCGATGGAATGACGCTCGGCGAGGGCGCAGCCATCTTCGCGCTCGAGACTCTCGAATCGGCCATCGCTCGCAACGCCCCCATCTTCGGGGAGATCGTCGGCTTCGGTATGTCCGCCGATGCAAGCCACATTACCCAGCCTCTCGCCAGCGGGGCCGCCTCCGCCATGCGCAAAGCCCTCAAAGACGCGAACGCCTCACTCGAAGAGGTCGGCTACATCAACGCCCATGGCACCGGCACCCAGGCCAACGATGCTACCGAATCGGCCGCCATCCATCAGCTCTTCGGTCCTCGAGCCTCTCAGATTCCAATCAGCTCCACCAAAGCGCTCCACGGCCACTCCATCGGAGCCACAGGCGCCGTCGAAGCTCTCGCAACCATCCTGGCTCTCAAAGAAAATCTCCTCCCCATCAACGCTGGCGTTACTCAAATCGACACAGCACTCGATCTTGACGTCATCATCGAAGCTCCACGCAAGGCCGCTCCCACCCTGGCTATCTCGAACTCACTCGCCTTCGGTGGCCTCAACGCCGTCCTCGCCCTTCGGCCTCCGCCTCGCAACTAGACGACTTCGACCGCCAACCGATTGAGACCAATCGGGCACGGCAATCGACGGGACCTGACAGCCTCATTGGAAGAACTTTACCCACCCATCCACCGCGCTTCTGCTCATGCTCAATCCCGCCGCAGCCGTCTCCAACGAATTCCGCAGACTCAACGCCAGCGCGCTCATCGTGCTCTGCTGCCAGAACTGGTCCTTCCCAGCCTGTTCGACAAAATAGCTCACATACGAGGTCATGAGGCTCGGCTGTGCCAACGAGAGGTCCTGTACCAACACAGGATGAGGATGCTGCGAAGGATCCAGAGGCTGAAGCACCGATACGATCACTGGCCCCGGTCCCTGCTTCGTCGAGAGGCTGGCAAGTATGACCGCTCCTCGGCCGTAGTCATAGTGCTCCAGGATGAAATCCACCTGCTGATCGACACTAAGACTCGTCCACGACGCGCTTATCGAATCCAATGGCATATAGGTAATGTTGATTCGATTCCTGGGAGTATAGTGCTCTTCCTGCGCTGCAGTCGGCAGCCTCAATAGAGCCTTCAGGAAGGACTTGTACCTCGGCACTTCAGTCTCATCCGGCTTATGTGAAAGAAGCGCATAGCTATAAAGCCCATAGCCGGATTGTTCCTTCTGGGAAGACAAGAGAATTGCCGTACCTGTGACGCGTTCCGGGCCGGGCGACGCCGTTACCGGAGCAGGTTTGGGTGGCGCTGGAGTGGCTGGTGCAGGACTGACCGCTGGTGCAGAAACTCTTTCGCTCGATCGACACCCCTGTTGGGATATGGCAAATCCCGGCAGCAGAAATAGAAGAATCACGTGCTTCCTGGAGGCGCGGGCCTTACGAAAGATGGTGACCGCTGCCCACACCACCGCCATCGCAATCGCTGCAAACAATCCCACCAGTGCCGGCGACGGCGCAGGTGCAGGCAGAAAGTAATATGCGGCTAGGTAGAGAACGACCGTCAACGCTAGAACGGATGCGACAAAAAGAGGTGTCTTCTTCACGCGCTATCTCCGATTCTGAAAGCCTAGGGGCTGCAGTATAGCTCGACCGCCACTTAGTCCTCCATTCCGAACGTTCGTCAAACGCCGACGATACACTGATTGCTTCAAACCGGAGGAGATGTGGACCGGCGCAGATTTGTAACCTTGTCATCGGCGGCGGCAGCGAATGCAGCATTGTCCCGCAACGGAAGAGCCCAGCCAATCCCAACGGTGCAGCTCCAGGATCCGCTCGCATCGCCAAAGCTGATGCCGGTCGACTTCACTGGTCTAAGCTACGAGACCGGCCAGCTCTACAACGCCGACTTCTTCTCCCCTCAAAACACCGCATTGATCGCCGCCTTTCGCGGCCTCACCCGCAACGGCGTTCTTCGTCTTGGCGGACACCTCAGCAACATCACTCCGTGGGAAGGCGTAGGCCGGGACGACCCTAAACAAATTCGCGGAGTCCGCCACGGCATCGAAGATTATTGGGAGTGGCCCCTCGTCGATCCCGTCGTTCAACACCACAGGCAGGGAATGATCACGCGCCGCTGCCTCGAAAACCTCCGCGGTTTTCTCGATGCCGTGAACTGGCGCCTCATCTATGGTCTCAACTTTGCCTGTGGCAGCGCTGCTCGTGCTGCCGATGAAGCCGCCGCGGTCTCGGCGATCATGGGCGATCGCCTTATCGCCTTCGTCATCGGCAACGAACCCGACGGCTTCGGCGAAGACCCCTTTTTTCGGGACAAGAAATACAACTTCGATCAGTACATCGCCGAATACGAAACCTGGGTCAAGGCCGTCCATGCCAAAACAAGCAACGCCCCCTTCGCTGGCCCAGATACCGAAGGCAAGGTAGACACCTGGGTCAAAAACTACGCCGAACACACCAAAGGCAATGCCGTCATGCTCACCAGCCACTTCTATGCCATGGGTCCGGCGAGCGATCCCTCAATGACAGCAGAGCGTCTCCTGCAAAAAGTAAACCCCGGCCTCGAGGCGCAGATCGCAGCCGTCCTCTCAATCGCCGCCGCAACGGGTACAACCTATCGCATGGACGAAGGCAACTCCTGCTTCGGCGGCGGCAAGGACGGCGTGAGCAATGCCTACGCCTCCGCCCTCTGGGTCGCCGATTACATGTTGCACGTAGCTTGCGCCGGATTCATCGGTGTCAATCTGCACGGCGGCGGCACAGGATTCTACGCGCCAATCGAGAGCAGCGATCATTCCCCCGCGACTCCACGCCCCATGTACTACGGCATGCAATTCGCCCAGCAATTCGCCGAACACAAACTGGCTCCATGCCCCATCAAGACCAGCGAAAACATCTCTGCCTATCTCGCGGTCAAAGGCGGACAGACAAAACTCGCTGCAATCAACAAGTCGTCGAATCCAATTCAAATCGCACTTCCCAGAAGCCTGAGCGCCAAACCGGTAACAGAACGATGGACTCTGAGCGGCCCCTCTCTCAGCGCGAAAGACGGCGTGCACTTCGCAAGAAACTCTCCTCCCGAAGCCTTCCCGCTGAATGAGGTACCAGCCTATTCCGCAGTGATCCTGGAACTCGGATAAGAGTTGACCCGCGCGCAACTCCCACACCACAAATCGCATCGCGCTACAGGGCAAAATTCCATTCACCAATTACTCTCGTTACTTGCCCAGCAGAGTCACTTATGACTACCCTTGAGCATGAGCCGACGAATTCTCCGGACCCTCCCCTTCTTCCTCCTCCTGCTCGTCAGCGTCTCACTGCACGCCCAGGCCAAATTCGCACTCTATGCTACTGGCGGCGGCGAAAAGACCGGCATCGACCACGAATCCTGGACCGTTGCCGGAACCTTCGGCCTCTACTATGGCTTTGCCCGCCTCGGCCCCATTGCCCTCTCTGGCGACGCGCGCGGCGATCTCTCCAGCAACATGACCAGCGCTCTCTTCGGACCCCGCATCGCACTCGCGCTTCCTTACTTCCCCATTAAGCCCTACTTCGAGGTCCTCGGGGGCGTCTCCACCTACAACGCGCAAGACAACGCCCCCAGAAACTTCACCGACGGCACATACCGATGGGTAGGAGGCGTAGACTCCGCGGTTCTTCCTCACATAGACTGGCGCATCGACTACAGCTACGGCGGAGCAGGCATCACCGAGAACAACGTAACCCGCCATCCGCAGAGCTTCACCAGCGGCCTCGTCGTTCGCTTCTGAATCATCAGACCACTTCACCGGCCTCCTACGACGGTTAGCCAACCCGCCCGGTCTCCGGCCCCGCCTCCATGAGCACCGCAGCACTAAGCGCGCTGGATACCGAAAGCCCCACGGCAATCCATAACACCACTCCGTAAGCGTCGACGAAAGAATCACGAATCAGCCGCTGAACGCGCGCGTCATCGCTCGTCGCTGCGGCCAGTCTCTCTCTCTGGGCGTCGATGCTCTGCCGCTCCGGCCCAGACACCTTCAGTTCATCCAGACCCTGCTCCATCCGCCGGTTGAAGCTTGCCGAAAACACAAGCCCAAATACCGCAATCGCCAGCAGCCCCGCCAGCCGCGAGATCGCGTTGTTGATCCCCGAAGCCACTCCTGCCCGGCTCTGATCGATCGAATCCATAACCGCCGTCGTCAATGGAGCCACGCTCACCGCCAGTCCAAGACCAAGCACGATCACGGCTGGAAATACTGTCGACCAATAGGATTCTCCCAGCCCGCCTCGCGTAAGCAATCCAAACCCAACTCCCGCAATCAGCGGTCCAACAATGAGCGGCAACCGCGCACCGTACCTCACAATCAACCCACCCGACCAACGCGACAACAGGAAGACCAGCAAAATCAATGGGGCCAGCGCACCTCCGGCCTCGGCAGCCGAGTAGTGCCGTACCTGGATGAGATCCAGAGGCAGAAAAAACAACACCCCGCCTAGCGACGCATACAAAAACAGCGTCATCAGATTCGCTCCTCTGAACGTTCGCGACCGAAACAGATCCAGCGGCAACATCGGCGCCTTCGATCGCGACTCCAAAATAAAAAACCCCGCCAGCGCCACCACCCCTACCACGCCCGCAAACAAAGCGCGTTCTGTTCCTCGCCTGGCCTCAATCAAGGCAAAAGTGATCCCGCATAAACCGGCCGTCGCCAGAGCCGCACCCCAGACATCCAGCTTCGGAACCATCTTCTCGTCACGGCTCTCCGGCACCTTCGCCAAAGAGATCACCACTACCAGCAAAGCCACCGGCAGGTTGATGAAGAACGCCCACCGCCACGAGAGATGCTCGATCAACCATCCACCCAGCACAGGGCCGACCCCAGTCATAATCGTGGTAAACCCCGACCAGGTCCCAATCGCGCGTCCACGCTCTTCCACACAGAACGACGAACTGATCAATGCCAGGCTTCCCGGTACCAGCAAAGCCCCGCCCACTCCTTGAACCCCCCTGGCTACAATCAGCACCCGGATACTAGGCGCAAAGCCGCACCACGCCGAAGCCCCCGCGAACAACACCACCCCCACCAGAAACACCTTACGCCGCCCATAGAGATCACCCAGCGACCCTCCCACCAGCAACAGCGCAGCCAAAAACAGCGCATAGGCCTCGACCACCCACTGCACATCGGTCACTGTCGCCTTCAGGGCAGTCTGCAGCGCAGGCAGCGCGACATTCACCACAGTCCCGTCAATGAAGACCATGCTCGACCCCAGAACCGTGGCCGCCAGCACCCACAAACCCGCGCGCGTCGTCCCCGGTGCCTCCGCGCTGCGCATCACACCCTCTTCGCAAGGCAAATTCGGCATGGCTCACCACCCCTCAACGCGACGCCGATCATACTCCCGTTGGGGATCACTCAATTCATTGCTCCACAATCTTTTCGTCTCGCCGCGATACCATTACCACCAGAATGATCTCTGTTCTCATCCTCACCCGCAACGAGCAGCGCAATCTTCCCGACTGCCTCGCCAGTGTCTCTTGGTCTGATGATATCCACGTCTTCGACTCTGGAAGCACCGACGCCACCATCGAGATAGCCAAAGCAGCCGGCGCCCGCACCTACTTCCGCCCCTTCGACGACTACGCCAACCACCGCAACGCCGCGCTCACCAGCGTTCCCTTCAAATATCCCTGGGTCTTCCTCCCCGATGCCGACGAACGCCCCACACTCGAACTCTCCCGCGAGATGCAGCAGCTCGCCCTCGCCGCACCCTCCGAAATAGCGGCCTTCCGCGTTCGCCGCCGCGACTTCCTCTTTGACACCTGGCTCAAACACGCACAAATCTCGCCCTTCTACATCCGGCTGGTCCGCCACGACCACGCCCGCTACACCCGCGCCATCAACGAGGTTCTCGAGGTCGACGGTGCGGTCGCCGAGCTAAGTTACCCGCTTGACCACTACCCCTTCTCCAAAGGCATCGCCCACTGGGTCGAGAAGCACAACGTCTACTCCACCATGGAGGCGGAACTGATCGTCAGCAGTCAGGGCCTGCAAAACCCCTCGCTCAGAACCGCTCTTCGCCACCCCGACTTCCACACCCGCCGCCTCCACCAAAAGGCCCTCTTCTACCGTCTCCCCGGCCGCCCTCTCGTTAAGTGGTTCTACATGGTCTTTCTCCGCGGAGCCATCCTCGACGGCACAGCTGGTCTCACCTACGCCACCCTCCAATCCTTCTACGAGTACCTCATTGTCCTCAAGACGAAAGAACTCCGCCGTGGCGGCGCCTGATCCAGACTCCGAGCTAACTCCATTAAGCGATGCGAGACTCATTTATTTATGTGCTCAATTGAGTTACACATAGGAGGCGGCGGCCTCCACCTCAAGGCAAGTGCACTTTCGTCGCCCTCTCCGCACTGAGTCATACTTCCTGGCTCAAATGCACGTTCAGCCCTCGCGTGATATCTCAAAAAAATTCTTGCAATATTCAGAAAGAGGGTTACGGTGGTGCCACCTCTTTCTTAAATTGACGTTTTCGCCACACTTCTATTCGCCACACGGCCCTTGGAATACAGTGACGTACCCGCGGCTTTCGCTGCGATAACGTCTTTTTGCCTTAAAACTCGACCAACAAAATCGTCCTCAAGACGATCGGGAAATCCTTGTCTCTTTCGGAGGTTCTATGCGCTACGTAACAGGACAAATCCTAAAGGCTCGTCTCTCGAGCCTCGCCGCCACCCTACTGATCCTCACTGGAACGGCCCTCCTTCAAGCCCAGACCTTCCGCGGAGGCATTAACGGAACCGTCACCGACGGTACCGGTGCCGCAATCCCCAAAGCTGCTGTCGTCGCCGTCGACATAGCGACCGGCAACACCCACACCACCACCAGCTCCACCGCCGGCGAGTTCCTCTTTCAGGATCTCCCGCTCGGAACCTACTCCGTTGCCGCCTCCTTCCCTGGTTTCAATACCATCAAGACCGATAAGGTCGTCGTTACAGCGGGGACCGTCTTTACCCTCCCCATCAAACTAACGGTCTCCACCTCCTCCACCGTCATCGAAGTCGACGCTGCCGCCGTCGCCCTCGACACCACATCGGCGACACAAACCACGGACATCAGTAGTGTCATCGTCAACGACACGCCCATGAACGGACGCGACTTCACCCAACTCATCTCCGTCGCACCCGGCTTCGGCGGCTACTCCGCCGGTGGCTTCGGCTCTGTCAACGGAACCCGTGCCAATCAGGTCAATTGGCAGATCGACGGCGTCGACAACAATGACCTCTGGCACAACGTTCCCGCCGTCAACCAAGGTGGTGTCGAAGGCATCGCCGGCATCACTCTGCCCCTGGACTCCATCGAACAGTTTTCACAGCAGACCCAATCGACCGCCGAGTCCGGGCGCAACCCGGGTGGCGTCGTCAATATCGTAACTAAGTCAGGAACAAATCAAATTCACGGCACTCTCTACTACTTCAATCGCAACGAATTCGCCGCCGCCAACAGTCCCTTCGCCAACGGTGCGCCCAAGGGCAAGCTCCGTAATCAACAATATGGCGCCAGCCTCGGCGGCCCCGTCTTAAAAGATAAGCTCTTCTACTTCTTCAACTACGAGAAGCAGCAGTTCATCATCACGTCCCCGACCTCAACCACCGAACCCACTACCGCATTTCAGACTGACTCCACAGCCCTCCTCAAAGCCTTCAATCTCGCTCCCACCAGCGTCGCTATCGCGTCTCTCCAGCAGTTTTATCCGGCAGCCATTCTCAACTGCCCCACCGTCAACAGCTCCTGCGATTCGGCGAACAACTACACCAGTGCCGCACCCATCAACGGCTACAGCTACAACGCCGTCGGCAAGATGGACTACACCATTACACCCAAGCACACCCTCGCCCTCCGCATGTTTGGCGGTCAAGGCAACCAGATCGCACCGGTCGGCACCGTCAACCCGTATTTCTTTGAGCAGGGACCCATCCACGTCTACAACTGGTCGGCTGTGGTCAACTCCGTCCTCACACCCCGCTTCACCAATCAGGTTCTCCTGGGCGTCAACTACTTCAACCAGATCTTCTTTGATGCAAATCACAGCATGAATCCCATCTCCTTCGGCTTCAACACAGGCGCCGCACAACCTCAGCTCTCCGGAGCGCCTGGCATCAAAATCACCGGCTTCGACAACCTTCAGAACGCCACACCGCCCTCAGGCCGCAACGACATCACCGGCCAGGCCACCGACAGCGCCTCTCTCGTCTTCGGCAAACACCAACTCCGCTTCTCCGGCGAATACCGCCGCGCCTACGTCAACGAGTTCTACCACCGCAAGACTCGCGGCAACTTCTCCTTCCCTGGAACCCAGGGACCGTGGGGTTACATCGCTGGAACAGGATTCAACTCCGCGCCCTGCCAGGCCCAATACGGCTACACGACTCCAACTCTCGCGCAGCAGGCCTACGTTGCCAAGATCAACGCGCAGGCCAACGGTTCCCAAATCCTTTCTCTGGCAGACTTCCTGATCGGCTGCACCCAGCAGGCGCAGATCGTCCGTGGCAACACAGAGCGGTCGGTCTACGTCAACAACTTCTCCGGTTCCGCGGCTGATGCCTTTCAAGTAACTCCCAGCCTCAACGTCAACTACGGTATCCGGTACGACTACCTGGGGCCGATGCACGACTCATTGCAGGATCTCTCCGTCTTTCGTCCTGAGGCCTCAGGCGCCGTCAATGGCCTTGTCTTTCAGGGAGCTGCAATTAGCTCGCTCTACCCCAGAACCTTCTACGACTTCAGCCCCCGTGTAGGATTTGCCTATCATCCGACGTTCAGCCCGGGCTTTGTCTTCCGTGCAGGTGTTGGCATGTTCTTTGACCAGCCCAACCTCAACCCCTTCCTCGACAACCGCCCCCCCAACGGCGGTGCATCCGGCGCCGAAAGCAACCCCGGTGGGCCCGCCCCGGTCTCAACTCTCTCCAACAGCAACATCGTCATCACTCCGAATACGCTTCTCTTCCCAATCAACACAGCGTATGACCCCAACACCGATTACAACCTCTTCTCGATCAGCCCCAATCTCCGTGCCGCCTACACCTTCAACTTCAACTTCAATGTTGAGAAGTCTCTCGGTTCGAAGGCTGTCTTCACCTTCGGCTACGTCGGTTCGCAGTCGCGCAAGCTCCTCTCGAACATCGATATCAACCAGGCCGCTCTGGGCAGCACCCCACTCGGTACGGCAGCTCAGAACGCAACCCGCCCCTATGGCAAACAATTCCCCAACTACGGAACCATCAACCAGGTCACCAGTCTCGGCAACTCCAATTACAACTCTCTGCAGACGACGCTCCGTACAACCAATTGGCACGGAGTTACCAGTCAGTTCTCCTACACCTGGGCCCACGGCCTCGACTTCCTCACCCAATACCGCAACGCCAATATCACCAACGCCAACTGCGTGAAGTGCGATTACGGCAACATGGACTACGACACCCGTAACGCCTTCGTCAGCTATCTCACTTACGACGTCCCCGGCAACTCCCATCTCAAGCCGCTCACGAACGGCTGGCAGCTCAACTCTCTCATCACCTTCCACAGCGGACAGCCCTACACCGTCTACACCGGCGACGATACCAGTGGAACCGGCGAAGGCGAAGATCGAGTCAACCAGGTCGCCGGTGTCAGTCCTTACCTGGGAGCCAGTAAGAAGGTCGTCAGCGGCCAGGTTCAGTGGATCACCCCTGGTGCATTTTTCGAATCCGCGACTCCGTCCTTCGGCACCATGCGCCGCAACCAACTCTCTGCTCCAGGCTACGGCGCAGTCGACTTCTCCGTCTTCAAGAACAACAGATTTTCGCTCTTCGATCGCCCCTTCAACACACAGTTTCGCGTCGAGATGTTCAACCTCTTCAACCGCACCAACCTCGCCCCACCCGACAACTATCTCGGCGATGGCGCCGCCTTCGGCACCATCACGTCAACCCTTGGCTACTACAACGGAGCACCCGGAATAGGTCCTGGCGAACCCTTCAACACTCAGTTCGCTCTCAAGATCATCTTCTAACCAAACCGCTCGCACGCAGAAAAAGGCCGCATCCTCGCCGTAGAATCGAGGATGCGGCCATCTCTTGCACCAAGTATTAAAGCAACTTGACCGACTTCACCTCGATCGTGTCGCCTTTCACATCACCGCTAACGTTCACTCGCAGATGGTCCGTCTTATCTGAAGCCTTCAACTGCTCCAGCATCTTCGCGTTGCCGCTCGCGTCAAACTTCAGAAACTTCTTGTCCGCAGTAACAATTCCAAAGCCGCTCTCTTTGCACATCAGAGCACAGTCGCGCGTATGCGAATCAGCGCCATCAGCAAATTTCTTCGAGCAGGCAACATCAACGATCGAAACATCGTTGAAGGATTGTGAAGCAGCCAGTGCGGGCGTAGCCATCAAGCCGAGCGCCAGGAGGGAAGCAAGCATCTTCATAGTCATTTCTCCGTTTCCTTTGTTGACAGGAAAAATCGTACGCCGCCACGCCACAGTTAATCCAGCCTGCGGGGAAGATTTTGTAACCTTTCTCTTCCAGCCCCCCGCTTAGACAGGACCCCGGCTACAGCGGCCACTTCCACTCCCGGATCTCCTTCCGGTCGATCCCGTTCTCGTGTGCATAATTCACGCTTTCGATGATCTGGTCCTTCAGCCACTCCTTCAGGTGCGCCGCCGTCGATTGCAACTTCGGCACCCGGTCAATCACATCGATCGCCAGATCATAGCGGTCAATCTGGTTCTCAATCGCCAGCTCCAGCGGAGTGTTGATATTCCCTCTCTCCTTGTAACCGCGGACATGGATATTGTCATGATTCTTCCGCCGGTACGTGAACTTGTGGATTAGCGACGGGTACGCATGGAAATTGAAGATCACCGGTCTGTCCAGGGTAAACAGGCTGTCAAACTCCCGCTCCGAAAGCCCATGCGGATGCTCTGTGTCTGGCATCAGTCGGAACAAATCCACCACATTCACAAACCGTATCTTCAAATCCGGACATTGTTGGCGCAGAATCGCAACCGCCGCTAGAGCCTCCGCCGTCGGAATATCTCCTGCGCAAGCCATCACCGCATCCGGCTCCTGCCCCGCGTCCGTGCTGGCGAAGTCCCATATCCCAATGCCCTTCGTGCAATGCTTCACTGCCTCATCCATAGTCAGATACTGCAGGTGCGGCGCCTTGTCCGCCACAATCACATTCACATAGTCCGTGCTCCGCAGGCAGTGATCGGCCACACTCAGCAAGCAGTTCGCATCCGGAGGCAGATAAATCCTCGTCACCGCCGGGCTCTTGTTCGACACTACATCCACAAACCCAGGGTCCTGGTGTGTAAATCCGTTATGATCCTGCCGCCAAACCAGCGACGTAATCAATAAATTGATCGACGAGATCGGCGCTCTCCACCTCAACTCCAGCTTGCTCTTCTCCAGCCACTTCGCATGCTGGTTGAACATCGAATCGATGATGTGCACAAACGCCTCATAGCTCGACAAGAAACCATGCCGCCCCGTCAGCACATATCCCTCAAACCACCCCTCCAGCGTGTGTTCGCTCAACATCTCCATCACACGCCCATCAGGACTGATATCCGTCCCGTCCGCATCCTCCGGCAGAATCTCCGAGACCCATGTCTTGTCGCTCGCCTCATACACCACCTGCAATTTGTTCGAAGCCGTCTCATCCGGCCCGAAAACCCGGAAACTCGTCATATTCTTCTTCATCACGTCGCGCAAAAACCCACCCAGCACATAAGTCGACGAAACCTCCACCTGTCCCGGCTTCTTCACCTCAACCGCATATTTGCGAAAATCTGGCATCTCAAGCGGCTTCCTCAGCAGCCCTCCGTTCGCATGAGGATTCCCCGTTATCCTTCTCGTCCCCTTCGGAGCCATCTCGCGCAACTCCTCAATCAACCTGCCCTTCGCATCAAACAGCTCCTCCGGCTTGTAGCTCCTCAACCACTGCTCAAGTTGCTTCAAATGCTTCGGATTCGTCTTCACCTCTGGCAGCGGAATCTGATGCGCCCGCCAGAACCCCTCTACCTTGTGCCCATCCACCTCCTTCGGACCCGTCCATCCCTTGGGAGTGCGCAGGACAATCATCGGCCACCGCGGCCGTTCCGCCTTCGCCGCGTCGCCCTTCCGAGCTTTCGCCTGAATCTCGCGAATCTCGAGCACACACCGCTCCATCATCTCGGCCATCAACTGGTGCATCGTCGTCGGATCGTCCCCTGCAACCACGTAAGGCTTCCACCCATAGCCCTTCAGCAGCCACTCCAGCTCTTCCTCGCTAATTCGCGCCAGCACTGTCGGATTCGCGATCTTGTACCCGTTCAAATGCAACACAGGCAGCACCGCGCCATCGCGCACCGGGTTCAAAAACTTGTTCGCATGCCAGCTCGTCGCCAGCGGCCCAGTCTCCGCCTCGCCATCGCCCACCATCACGGTCACAATCAGGTCAGGATTATCAAACGCTGCGCCAAACCCATGCGACAAGCTATATCCCAACTCCCCACCCTCATGAATCGACCCGGGGGTCTCTGGCGTGCAATGACTCCCAATCCCGCCCGGAAACGAGAACTGCTTAAAGAACTTCTGCATCCCGCCCTCATCCTCACTCTTGTCGGGATAAACCTCCGAGTACACACCCTCCAGATAGCAGTTCGACAACGTCGCCGGAGCCCCATGCCCAGGCCCCGAAAGATAAATCACATCCAGGTCGTACTTCCTGATCAGCCGGTTCAGATGCACCCACGTAAATGACTGACCCGGATCCGATCCCCAATGCCCGAGCAGCCTGTTCTTGATGTGCTCCACCTTCAGCGGCCGACGCAGCAGCGGATTTTCCCACAAATACAGCATCCCCGCACTCAGGTAGTTGCACGCGCGCCAGTACGCATTCATCTTGCGTAGCTCGTCCGCCCCCAACACCTGCGAACCTTGAGCCTTACCCTTCGCTTTGATCGCATCCTTGGTCGATACCTTCGCCGCGCTGCTCATAGACATCTCCTTAGCATGATGGGAGTAGAGCCGAAGCTCCAAAAATCTATTTGTAACCAAGAGTGAACTAATTGCGCGACCGCATCATCCGATCCACATGCACCGCAATCATCCAATCCTCTTTTGCCGGGACCACAAGCACCATCGGTACTGAATCAGATGCACTTATTCGCCGAGCCGCATCCCCTTTCGCCTCATTCCGTGAAGAATTCATCAAAATTCCAAAACTCTCCATCCCCCCCACAATCTCAGCCCGCGACCGCGCATCATTCTCCCCGATCCCGCCCGCAAACACGACCGCATCCACCCCACCCATCAGCGCCATAAACCCGCCAATTGCCTTCTTCACACTCCGCGTAAATATCTCCACCGCCAAGCTTGCCTTCGTATCCCCGCGAACAGCCGCCTCGCGCACCGCCTTCATATCGTTCGGCATACCCGAAAGCGCGACCATCCCCGAATCATGGTTCAGCATCGTCTCCAGCGACTTACCAGCATCCCCGTCCATCTGCCGGAGCAGATAAATCACCAGCCCCGGATCAAGATCCCCCGGCCGTGTCCCCATCACCACCCCACCAGTCGGCGTCAACCCCATCGTCGTATCCACCGACAGACCATCCACCACCGCCGTCACGCTGCATCCGCTCCCCAGGTGCGCTATCACCATCCGTCGCGGGAACGGAATCTCCTTCTCCACCCGCAGTTGCCGCACAATCGACTCGCAACTCAGCCCGTGAAACCCATACCGCCGCACCCCTCGCTCGCGAAACTTCACTGGCACCGGATAAGTCGTCGCCTCCTCCGGCATCGTCTCGTGAAAGACGGTATCAAAGCACGCATAGTGCCCAACATCCGGAAACCGCGCCATCATCTCCCGAATCACCACAATCACCGCCGGATCGTGCAGCGGCGCAAACTCCACTGCCTCCCTCAGATCCTTCATCACTCCATCATCGATCCGCACATGTGCCTTCAACTTCGGTCCCGGATGCACTACGCGATAACCGATCGCATCAAACGTCGGCAGTCCAGATCCGCTCACCGCCCCCACCACCACACCGATCGCCTCAACAGCGGTTGCCGCCTTCACCTCAGCAAGCCCACCACTTAAATCCCGCCCATCCGCACCGCGAAATCGAAACCTCGCCGTCGCCGCGCCAATTCCAGCCACCTCCCCTTCAAACAGCGACCGAGGCTCCCCCGTCCCTGACTCAAACAGAGAGAATTTAATCGAAGAAGATCCGCTATTGATGACGAGTATGTGCACAGCACCGCCTCACTCCATGCCGCTGTCCCTCTACGTTACACTGGCCAGTTCCACAACAAGTGAATTCCCCGTAAACCCCTTTCACCTCGCTTCATCCCTCAACATCCCCACCTGATTACCCCTTGCAGGCGCCCATTTACCAGCCAGCCCGAGATTTATCTCATGGAGGTAAAAAGATTGCATCATCTTTGCTGAGCTTCCAACAGTCGTCAGGCAAAGCACGTCATCTCTCGCATGACGGCCCCGATCCCCGGCTTCCCTGACGACTACAACAGAGCTCAATCGCAGCATCCTCCTTCTACCCGGCCTCATCGGCTTCGTCTTCGCCTTCCGAACCTGTCTCACCGTCCTCTGGTTTCAGGACGAACCTCAGCAGGCATCCATCCTGTCTGTTGCACTCAGTCTCACTTTGCTCACCGCAGCGACGCTCGGCACAATCGGCAGCACATCCTCCATATCAGCGCGTTGCTATCGGACTCCAACATTGCGCTGCATCGCTGTGCTCTTGATTTTTGCCCTCCTCAGCCTCCTGTGGACCTCCGCCCCATTGTCGGCGGCGGCAGCCTACTGGAGCGCCTGGTTCGCTGACATCGCAACCATCTGGGTCATCTTCCATGACGGCAATCCCGATGATTTGGCCGCATCCGTCATGAAAGGCTTCGTCTTCGGCGCATGCCTCGTCGCCATCATCGCTTGGTTCCTTCCGCTAACTGACGATCTACGCCTTGGCGACGACGACTTTCTCCATCCCAATGCAATCGGCTTCCTCTTCAGCATCGCAACTCTGTTGTCTATCTACCTGGCACGCAAGAATTCCAGCTGGGCTTGGCCATCATTCTTTCTCGGAACCACTCTTCTGCGCACTCTCAGCAAGAGTTCCATCATCGCCTTCGTCGCCGCCTTCGGCTTCGCGCTCATCCGAGACTCAACTTTGTCCCGCAGAGTAAAGCTCTGGATCGGCCTCGCTTCCAGCCTTATTCTTGCTTCGATCTGGGGTCTTCTCGAGGCCTATCTCATCGCCTACACCGAAAGCACCGGCCCCGAAACGCTCACCGGCCGCACAATTATCTGGGCTGTCTCCTTCGAAACCGCTATCAAAACCCCGCTCCTCGGAAACGGTTTCTATTCCTATCGATTCATCGTGCCGCCCTTCGGCACTTTCGAAGCCCAGGAGGCTCACAATGAGCTGCTCCAGCAGTTCTTCTCCTTCGGAGCCGTCGGCACCATCCTCGTCATTCTGCTCTACTGGACCTTCTTCCGCCAGATCCGCAATACAGCCCCGTCCCATCTCAAAACCCTCGCTGCCACACTCTTGCTCTTCGCCCTCATTCGCGGTCTCACCGATACGCAAAACTTCGACCTCTCCTTTCCTCTCTGGCTTATGGCAATGCTCTCCGTCGTGCTCGCCTCCTCATCCTCCGCCCCAGCGTAAGCATCCGCTCCCTGATTTGTCTCATCGATGTAAAAAGATTGCAGCACCCACGTCTCCTTCCCTAGACGGCCATCCCCAGACAATAAACTCAAACCAGCGACAGCAGGCGACCACAAAAAAAGGCACCTGTCGCTTAGCCCGCCTCCAAATGGCAACCACCCTCTCCACAACAACGACCGCAACAAAAGAGCAAAGCCACTTCCTGCTTCTCCCCGGCCTCGTTGGCTTCGTCTTCGCCTTTCGCGCCTGCCTCACGGTCCTCTGGTTTCAGAACGAACCGGAACTAGGGGCCATCATCTCCGTCGCACTCAGCTTCACACTGCTCATCGCCGCAGCGCTCTCGACCATCGGCAGCAAACCCTCCATCGCCGCCTCCTGCTTCCGCACCCTCACCCTCCGCTGGATCGCCGCATTTCTCGCCCTCAATCTCATCAGCCTTCTCTGGACTGCCGGCCCTCTCAACGCCGCCGCAGGCTACGGGGCTGCCTGGATCGCCGACATTGCCACTATCTGGTTCATCCTGCGCGACACCCCCACCGAAGATCAAGCGGCCGCCGTCATGAAGGGTTACATCCTCGGCGCCTGCCTCATGGCCGTCGTCGCTTGGAGCCTACCCGCCCTACCCGATCTTCGCCTCGGCGACGAACTCTACTTTCACCCCAACAACATCGGCATGATCTGCGTCTTTGGCACCCTCATGGCCTTGTATCTCTCCCATGAGGAAACAAACTGGCGATGGCCCGCCTTCTGGCTCGCCCTCACACTCATTCGAAGCATCAGCAAAACCTCCATCATCGCCTTTCTCATCGCCATGACCTACTACCTCTTCAAAGAAGAGGCCCTCAAGCGAGCCACAAAAATCAAAATCGCAATCGCCGGCGCGGCGATTCTGGCCGCTCTCTCCGGACCGCTCGCTCGCTACGCCGACCTCTACACCGAAAGCGTGGACCCCTCAACCCTCACTGGCCGCACTCTCATCTGGTCCATCACCTACGACCTCGCCATAACCAAGCCCCTCTTAGGCCACGGGTTCTACGCCTATCGCTTCGTCGTTCCACCCTTCGGGACCTTCGAGGCCACCCACGCCCACAACGAACTTCTCCAACAGTTCTTCGCTCTTGGAGCCGTCGGCGCCATTCTCGTCGTCGGCCTCTACTGGATCATGTTCCGTCAGATCCGGCGCGCACCCAGCTCGCCACTCAAGAACCTCGCCGCAACCGTCCTCATCTTCGCCATTCTCCACGGCATCGCCGACACCCTTCCCTCCGACCTCTCCTTCCCGCTCTGGCTCATGGCGATGCTCTCCATCCTCCTCGCCGCTCATTCCATCCCCGCACAGTCTCTCGCGCCACCCCATCCTGTCGAATCCGCCGGTTGATACAGTAGTGCCACAGGAGTGAGTCCCACGACGGTGTCCCAGCCTCAAAGCCAGCAGCAGCGAATCGTCAGCATTCAGGTTTGTCGCGGCATCGCAGCGCTCCTCGTCGTCCTTACTCACATTCACGGCATAGAAGAGACTCACTTCGCCTCCCATCGCCTCCGACTCTTCGGTTTCGGTGATCTCGGCGTCGATCTCTTCTTCGTCATCAGCGGCATCGTCATCGCCTCCGTCACAGCCGGAAGATTCGGTAGCTCACGCAACGCCGCCGTCTTCCTCTATCACCGCCTCGCCCGCATCTTTCCCATCTTCTGGATCTACACCACCCTAAGCCTGCTCGCGAACCGGCTCGCCCCACACCCGCGCCCCTACAACCTGCTCGCCTCCTACCTCCTCGTTCCAACCTACATTCCCATGCTGCTCTTCCAGGGTTGGACCCTCAGCTTCGAACTCTATTTCTATCTCGTCATCACCTTGCTTTTGCTTCTCGCTCCCGAACGCATCGTTCCCTGGCTTCTGGCTCTCTGGGGAATAGCGATCGTCGTGCTCAAACTCCACATCGGCCTCTCCCCAATCCCCATCATCCAACTCCTCACCAACCCCTCCACCCTGGAATTCCTCGCCGGCTACGCCCTCTTCCACCTCTACCGCCGCTCCCGCCTGCATCCAGCCGTCGGCATCCTGCTCCTTGGCGTCTCCCTCCTCTGGCTCACCGCAATCATCCTCCACGACAATCCAATCTCGATCGTCAACCACCCTTGGAAGCGCCCGCTCCTCTACGGCTCCTTCGCCACTCTCTTCCTCTACGGCGCCATGGAGCTCGAACGCACCAAACTAATCCGGTATCTCCCTTCACTCCGCGCGATCGGCGACTGGTCCTACTCCATCTACCTCTCTCATGTCCTGGTCCTCAACGTCGTGGCGCGCCTCTTCGCCCGCTTCCTCGACGGTACCGGCGCTCTCATCCTCCTCGCTATCGCAGGAATCGCCGCGGTCCTCGTCGTCGGCTATCTCAGCTACACCTACATTGAGCGCCCCGCTGATCGCCCTTCTCTACCAACGCACACCCTCACCTCGGACGGCGGCGAAGCAACCCGCATAATCCAAAAAAATAGCCGCTTCCCAGTTACGACTTGTTCCCAGCTCCCACCGAAGCCTCTTCCTGTGGATGCATCAAATCGATCACCGCCTGATAGACCTTGTTCCGCACCTCGTACCTGTCCGACGCGCGCGTCACATACCTCACCACGACATCCACGCCCGAGGCCGCCGGCCGCTGGCTCACCGTAGGAGTCGCACCGAACTGCTTCAACCCTAGCCGCTGCGACGATCTCCCCCACTCACTATCCGCCAGCTTCGTGTCCTCCGCCGTCTCCTTCGCCACCGATGCCTGAATCGCCTCGATCGCCTTGTAGCTCTCCACGCCCGCCGGGAGATTCACCCGAATCTCATCCCACATCCACTGTCCCGAAGTCGAAAAATTAAAGTAGTGCCCCGTAATCGCAAAGCTGTTCATGAACGTCACCGTGCGTCCCGTTGGATGGCCTTTGTCCGTCCAATTACCCGTCTCCAGCAGATACGTTCTGAACATCGTGATCTGCACCACCTCGCCCCCAACACCGTTGATCTCCACCCAATCCCCATCCCGCATCCCGTTCTTGCCCATCAGCACAAACCACCCAAAGAACGCCAGGATGAAATCCTGAAACACCACCGTCAGCCCCGCCGTCGCCAGTCCCAGAATCGTCGGCATCTGGCTCGGCACCCCGAAGATGACAAACAGCACCAGTAGAAGATTCACCAGCTGGATTCCCAATGTCACCACTGTCTTCATCGCGTGCAGACTTCGAGCATCAATCGTCAAACGATCCAGAAGCCGTGCCACCCCAACGCTCACCAGCGTGCCGCACAAGATGAGAAACGCAATCAACGCAACGGATCGCAGAATCATATGCTCGACGATCCCATGCTGCATCTTCACCTGATCCAACCATCGCCCATACACCGTTGCCAGCTGTTGCAGCGTCTGAATCCTGTCGTCCAGAATCCCCTGCACCTTCACCAAAGAGTGCATCTCAGCCAACTCAGAAGCCCTCGACTCCGCGGCCGTCTTTCCACCCTTCTGCGCCGAATTGAGGTTCGCCTCCACCTGCGCATGCTCAGCCGTCAACGCAGCCGCACCTGAGGTCGCCTCGTCCTGCGCCTGCTTCAGCATGTCCATCCGCGTTCGCTGATCGAGCCACCCCCCTAGTCGTCCGCTCAACGTGCCAAACCGCCTCGCCGACACCGTCGACGTCTGCGCCGCGCCCTCGTTCTGCGTCTCGTATTTCTTCGTCGACGCCTCGCGGTCGTTCAGCTCCTGCTGAATCTGCCCGCGTTTATCTCCGCTTAGCCTCGCCAGATCTTCATTCGCGTCCGCCAGCTCATCCGTGTCCAGTTGAAGCTGTGCCTTGGCCACATCCACGTCATCGCTCGTCACAACCGGAGCAGCCGGTGCTCCCCGTCGCGTACTGCCGGCCGCCGACCCAGCCTTCGACGCAGCCGTCAACCTGTCGAACTGCGCCTGGTCCTCCTGGACCGTCGCCCCCAAAGCCGCCACTCTCTGCTGCAACGCCTGACCCTGCGCATTCAACGGCTTAGTCTGTGTCGAAGCCTGCCGCAACGCCTGCGCAAACGCCTGATCTACCTCATGATCCGACAGCCGCAACGCCTCGCGAGCATACTCATGCTCCTCCGTCGACACGGCCGCGCTCGCCAATGCCTGAGCCGTCTGCCACGGCCGCTGATCCACGAGATCTCCCGCATTCGCACGCGACTGTCGCGATTTCAGAAACGGCAGGTTCGCCATCACGCCGCGCGTTAGAAATATCCCCACCAGACTCACCAACAGAACCGCCGCTGGTATCAAAACCGAAAGTCGCCGCCAGAACTTCATCCTTAAACCCTATACCGCCCACCCCCCTCCCACAAAAGTCACACCCTTTCCCCCATACAAAATCCTTTCATTCCCACTAAACTCAATCTATGTGTGGAATCGTTGGTTACATCGGGCCGCAGCCCGTCGTCCCCGTCATTATTGAAGGCCTCCGCCGCCTCGAATACCGCGGCTACGACTCTGCCGGCATCGCCGTCGCCGGTGGTCCCGAAGGCCTCTCCCTCCGCCGAGCACCAGGCAAACTCCGCAACCTTGAAGTCGCCATCGCCGACTCCCCGCTCCACGGCTCCTTCGGCATCGGCCACACCCGCTGGGCCACCCACGGACGCCCCACTGAAGAAAACGCCCACCCCCACCGCGACGGCAGCGGCACTCTCGTAGTCGTTCACAACGGCATCGTCGAAAACTACCTCACCCTCAAGAGCGCCCTCATCGCCAAAGGCCACAAGTTCGTCTCCGAGACCGACACCGAAATCATCGCTCACCTAATCGAAGACGAACTCAACCTCGCAGCTGGCACCACCAACCACTCAAGCAGCGTCATCCTGAGCGGAGCGCGCAGCGCGGAGTCGAAGGACCCCGAAAAGGCCGGCACCACCCATGCCGCTCGGACCGTTCAAACCCGAAATTTCGGTTCCACCGAAGCCAACGAATCCCAAGCCGTCCTCACCCTCCCGGAAACAAACGGCAGCAAACCCTCAATCCCCCTGGAAGAAGCCGTCCGCCGAGCCGTCAAGCGCATCACCGGAGCCTTCGCCATCGGCGTCCTCTCCGCCCACGAGCCCAATAAGCTCGTCGCCGCCCGCATGGGCCCGCCCGCCGTCATCGGCATCGGCGACGGAGAATTCTTCCTCGCCTCCGACGTTCCCGGCATCCTCCACCACACCCGCAACATCCACTTCCTCGCCGACGGCGAACTAGCCATCCTCACCAAAGAAGGCGTCACCCTAACCGACTTCGACGCCAACCCCATCCCGCTAAAGATCCAGCGCATCACCTGGGACCCCATCCAGGCCGAAAAGGCCGGCTACAAGCACTTCATGCTCAAGGAAATTAACGAGCAGCCCCGCGCCATCCGCGACACCACCCTCGGCCGCGTCTCCCTCGACACCGGCCGCGTCTTCCTCAACGACCTCGACATCACCGACCACGAGCTCCGCACCGCCAGCCAGATCACCATCGCCGCCTGCGGAACCTCCTGGCACGCCGGCCTCGCCGGCAAGTTCATGATCGAGCGCCTCGCCCGCCTCCCCGTCGACGTCGACTACGCCTCCGAGTACCGCTACCGCGACCCCATCGCCGACCCCCACGCCATTGGCCTCCTCATCACCCAGTCCGGCGAAACCGCCGACACCCTCGCCGCCCAGGCCGAGCTCATCGCCAAAGGCTCCAAAACCCTCGCCATCTGCAACGTCGTCGGCGCAGCCGTCACCCGCAAAGCCAACGGCACCCTCACCACCAACGCCGGCCCCGAGATCGGCGTCGCCTCCACCAAGGCCTTCACCGCCCAGCTCACCGCCCTCTTCATCCTCGCCCTGCACCTCGCCCAGGTCCGCGACACCATCTCCGACGCCGAATCCCTCCACCTTGTCACCGAGCTCTCCAAAATCCCCGGCAAGCTCGACGCCATGCTCAACCTCAACTCCACAGACGCAACCGGCACCTCCGAAGGCGTCGCCGCACCCACACACAAGTCCATCCCCGACCGCCGCAACCGCGCCCGCCACCCCCTCACTACCCAGTGCGAAGAACTCGCCCGCCTCTTCCACACCGCCGACGACTTCCTCTTCCTCGGCCGCGGCATCCACTACCCCATCGCCCTCGAAGGCGCCCTCAAATTCAAAGAGATCAGCTACATCCACGCCGAAGGCTACCCCGCCGGCGAGATGAAGCACGGCCCCAACGCCCTCATCGACGAGACCCTCCCCGTAGTCGTCATCGCCACCAAGGACCCCAACGATCCAAGCAGCGTCCTCAAGTACGAAAAAACTCTAAGCAACATTCAGGAAGTAACCGCCCGCAGCGGCCGCGTCATCGCCATCGCCACCGAAGGCGACCACGAAATCGGCCAGCTCGTCGAGCACACCATCTACATCCCCCAGGCCCCCGAACTACTCCTCCCCCTCCTCGAAGTAGTCCCCCTCCAACTCCTCGCCTACCACATAGCCGTAAGGCGCGGCTGCGACGTAGACCAACCCAGAAACCTGGCAAAGAGCGTGACAGTTGAATAAAGAGTGGACTTGTTAGTTGCATCTGCCGCAACTGCCGGGTGCCCCATTCATGCAGTCTCATCGCATGAGTGGGCCATCGCGCGGAAGCGCGATCCGCTTTCCTCCCCCAGCCGATAAAATCAACCCATGCCTCTGGGCCTCGGACGTCGCCACAACTTAGGTCATCTCCACTTCATCACCTTCAGTTGTCACCACCATCTCCCCTACCTCGAAACCTCCAAACCTAAAGAGATCTTCGAACAAGTCATCGAACGAACCCGGCGTTCCCACAACTTTCTCGCCTACGCCTACGTCCTGATGCCCGAACACATCCACCTACTCCTCAGCGAGCCTAAAAACACCCACTCTCCTCCACCCTCTGAGTTCTCAAGGGAGAATCCTCCAAGTTCCTCAAAGGCAGGCGCGATCACTTCTGGCAGCCTCGCTACTACGACTTCAACGTCTTCATCACACCCAAATTCGTAGAGAAGGTTCACCACATCCACCGGAACCCAGTCACCAGAGGCCTCGTCTCCAAACCTGAAGACTACCGTTGGAGCAGCTTCAACCACTACGCCACCGGCCAACCCAGCCCCATCGAAATCGAGTCCCGCTGGACCACCCGCCGCCGAGAAACTGAGACTGAGCGGCAGGTGGCCCAGGTCTAACCCAGCCACAAATTCGGGTGCCCCATCTTCGCGACGGTATCATCGTCGCTAAGGTGGGCATTTGCGCTACGCGCGAACCGTCTCCTAGCAATCCTTCACAACGTCAGAAACTTTCCATTGATTCAACAAATTGACAGTTGGAAACGAAGACCGCGCCCGCGTCGTCTCCGGAGAAACCCCTGAAAACTTGGGCTGGTGTGGTCCACTCACTCACGGACCGTTTTGATTAATTGATCGCACTTGCCTGTGAGGCAACGAGTTCCCACATCCCTTTCACCTTTAAGAAAGCATAAAGTAGAACGGAACTGTCCATTGAGGGGTGCTCCCTTAAGTTCACTCTTGACCGTCACATGTGCCGTCACGATCGCCATCTCCCCATAAATTCTCACTTGGATCTCATCGTATTTGGCATAGTCGTATTTCAGATCGCCCGATCGTATCGGTGCCACCCGCTGTTCCTTATTCTGAATCGTTCCAGTCGGAGTAACAAACGTATAGTCGGGTGCCGTCATCCGGTCGAGCGCGGCGGCGTCATTCTGGCTAAAGGCGGCGGAAAAATCATCGACAAATTTCCGAACTGTCTCCTCATCCTGGCTAACGTGTGAAGTTTGTCCGAAACAAAAAGCTGCTGACGCAAGGATGGCGAAATACATAAATCGTTTCATCAACAACCCCCAAAGTTCATAAAAACGTGTCGCAACCTGTGTTGTTGGCCCATAAGGCATTGACGGTAAGTTAGACTCGCCGGCTCCATAATCGGGTCGGTGGGGCCAGCCACAAATTTGGGTGCACCATCTTCGCGACGGTCTCATCGTCGCTAAGGTGGGCATTCGCGCCGTGCGCGAACCGTCTTCCCCTCTCAGCGACAGACGGCGAAAACATCTTTCATTGACAACGTTATAACCAGCGTGAAACGCTCACCCTAGTTGAAACACCATCATGACGGGCCCAGTTCTCGCGGAGCAGTAAGCTCCGCAGCGCAGTCACTACCGCGCAGAGAGGCTTCCATGAAACTTCACTCCCGCCTTCTCTCCATACTCACCATCACTTCGACCGCTGCATGGACCAGTTGTGGCGGCGGCAATGGCACTCCGTACAGCTATCAAAACATCACCATGTCCGTCTCTCCTCACATCACTTCAATCCCCGTTGGCACCACCATGACCTTTACCGCAACTGTCACTAACGCTCCGGTCACCGCCGTCCAATGGGCCCTCTATAGCTACGCCTATGCGAACTTAGGTAGCCCAACCACCCAGTCAGGCGGAGCGACCTTTATTTACACCGCTCCACCGACGCCTCCCATCTACACTGGCGTCGGGGCTACTGCCAACACTCAAGGCACCGTCACCCTCCTGGCGATGTTTCCCGACCTTGGCATGATTATTAACGACAACCAGACCTTTGTCGTGACGGCGCCATCCATCACAGTCGGCCTCTCCCCTGCCACCGCCACCGTTGCCCTCAACGCCACGCAGCAATTCACCGGCTATGCCGTTGGCAACGTCAACAACGCGCTCACCTGGCAGGTCAACGGCGTCGCGGGAGGCTCCACAGCCAATGGCACAATCGCCCCTCTACCAAACGGACTCCCGGGCGTCTATCTCTACACCGCGCCCTCGGCAATTCCTATGACAGGCAAGACCGTCACCATCACCGCAATCTCCCAGGCAGACACAACCAAGTTCGCCTCTTCCGCCGTAACGCTGGCTTCCCCATAGGGCGGATGGGCGGCTGGCCCTACATAAAATCCAACCCATACCCTGGGTACCCCATTCAAGAAGTCTTAATCGCATAATTGGACTCGCGCCGCCTGCTTTCTTGCATCCTATAAATAACCATGTCTTAGAGCCACATCCAAGACACGTGGACCTGATTGCAAAGCCATGGTCGATTCCCCTACGCGCTCTCTGCAATTGAAGCTCTTGCCTGCCGGATAGAAAACCAAGAAACTGCGGACCTATAACTCCCCTGGCAATCGCGGGGCCGCAGCCCACGGTCACAGGCAAGTGGAGGTGACCCTTCACGACTGAGACGGCGTATGAGCGAACAACCTGTCGCTTTTGACCGAGTAACCCTACGGCGATTCGTCCGCGCCGTCAAGGACTTTTTCACGTCCGAGGTGCGCTGGAAAGCGCGGGGCCTTTTCGCGTTACTCATCGCCTTCGCGTTGACGGTGAATGGCCTGAACGTCGTCAACAGCTATGTCGGTCGCGACTTCTTTACGGCGATCTCACACCGCGACCAGGCCGGATTCGTCCGAGAAGCGATCTTCTTCGTCTCCGTACTCGCCGCAACCACCGTGGTAGCAGTCTTTTACCGATTTACCGAGGAACGGCTTGGGCTGTTCTGGCGGGTATGGCTGACGGAACGAATCATCCATAAATACCTCGCGGATCGCACTTATCTTTACCTCAAGCAGTCCGCCGCGATTGAAAATCCCGACCAGCGGATCGCCGAAGAAGTTCGCGTGTTCACGGCCACTACTCTCTCGTTCACGCTTATGTTCATGAATGGAGTACTCGCCGTCCTATCGTTCTCGGGCGTGCTCTGGACAATCAGCCCTCTTCTATTCGGTGTCGCGATCGGCTACGCCGTCATCGGCACTGTGGTCGCGATCTATCTTGGGTCGGCCGCTGATCGGGCTGAATTACCGCCAATCGGACCAGGAGGCCGCATTCCGCTCGGAATTGATCCACGTACGCGAGAATGGCGAGTCAATTGCGCTCTTGCGGCGTGAAGGGCGTTTAACTACGCGGCTTCTTCGACGTATCGAAGGCGTTGCGGACAACTTTCGGCAGGATCACCTCGGTAAACCGCAACCTCAGCTTCTTCACGACTGGTTACAACAATCTAATCCAACTCATCCCGGCACTGATCGTGGCACCGCTATTCATTCGCGGGAACGTGGAATTCGGTGTCATCACGCAATCGGCGGCCGCCTTCGCCCAACTGCTCGGCGCATTCTCGTTGATCGTTAACCAATTTCAAGCCATCTCGACGTTTGCTGCTGTCATTGCCCGGCTCAGCGCGATGGTGGGAGCTGTTGACAACCGGCCGTCATCCGCCAGCACTACGGTCGAAGTCGTTGGAGCTGACAGACCGTATCGCTTACGACGGCCTGACCCTGTTCTCGCCCGACGGAAACCGAGAGGTGCTCAAAAACCTGACCGCGGAGATACGCCGCGGGAACAAATGTGTTGGTCGTCGGACCGAACGAAGTCGCTAGAATCGCTCTGTTTCGAGCTACGGCAAGCATCTGGCCGGCGGTGGAAGGGACGCTTGTCCGCCCGCAGCTCGACGACATTTTCTTTTTGCCCCAGCGACCGTATCTCCCACCAGGAACACTTCGGGATGTTCTGGGTCGTAGCGGCCAGGAACAGGTCATCACCGACGATCAGATCGCGAGCGCCCTGAACGATGTGGGTTTAGGCTCCATTCAGGAGCGGGTTGGTGGATTGGACACGGAACGCGATTGGTCGACCGTCCTTTCGTTGGGGCAGCAACAACTGCTTGCTATAACGCGGCTGATCTTCTTACGACCCGCCTTCGCCATGCTCGATCGAGTGACTGAGTCTCTCAAACCAGCGCAATTACGAGAGATATTGCGGCGTTTCGATGAAAACTCCATCACATACATAACTTTCGCCGAGGACGCCGAATCGGTTGAGTTGTACGACGCAGTGCTGGAAATCGACAACGATGGAGGATGGAGCTGGAGCACCACCGGCCGCGCTGGGCGGGTGGCCTAAGTTCAGCTCATAACAAATCTGGGTGCCCATCTTCGCGACAGTCCCATCATCGCTGAGGTGGCCATTCGCGGCTGAGCGCGAACCGCTTTCCTCTCCCTAGCCTCTAAAATCAACCCATGACATTCCCTGCAGCTGTTCCAGAAGTCCCCGTGGCCAACATCGACAGAGCCGCAGCCTACTATGTCAACACGCTAGCCTTCACCTTCGATTGGGGCGACGAACAAGGCGGCATTGCAGGCATCTCAAGGGGCAATTGCCGACTCTTTCTCACCAATCGCTCCTTCCGGGAGCACTACGGCAACGTCGGCCCAATTCTTTTCTGGCTCAATCTCAACAGCAAGGCCGAGGTAGACGAACTCTTCGCAGAGTGGAAGGCGGCGCAAGCGAAGATCGTCTCCGAGCCCGAGGACAAACCGTGGAAGCTCCGCGAATTTATGGCCGCCGACCTTGATGGCAACCTCATTCGGGTCTTCTACGATTTCCGGAACGATGTTTAGCAGAACCACACATCGGACGGGTGACCCAGGTCTGACATCCTGTCGTTGGCCGGAATCCTCAAACTAGCGCAGCGATTTAAACGCTGCTCGCATCTCGGCGCTGAAGAGCTCGCGGATGGCCCAGGTCTAACCCAGCTACGAATTTGGGTGCCCCATCTTGGGCGCGCAGCGCCTAAGGTGGGTCATTCGAGCGAAAGCGCGAACCCACCCGACCCGTCGCCACTATTCCCAAAATGGGAATCTCAAAAAAATAAATCCAGAATCCGTGGCATATTTTTGGCTCCAAAATACAGCCATCGACGCACCACAATTCACCACCATTCCACCACAAATTCACCACCGAAAAACCACGTTCTGCCACCCGTTTTCGCCAAAACCCCCTGCAAAAACACAAAAAGCCTCGCCCAGAAAAAACACCATCTAGAGTGAGCCATCGGCGGGGGCCCACCCATGAATTCCCGATCAGTTCTCCTGCCAGGCTTCCAGCTTGATGTCGTCGTAATAGACGGAACCGCGGTAATAGTTATTGTGGGGATCGCCAAACATAAAGAAGTCTGGAATTCCGGCACCTGCCGCATACACAGAACTCACCGGTATAGTCCCGACATACGTTTGCTGCCCACCCCACTTGAAGTTCCCTGAGACGGAGAGCACAAAGGCGCTCTCATTGCGCTCGATGCAAGCTGAATACCACGTATTGTCCTTGTACGCGTCCACAGCGCGAATTGTGCCCGAGGGCTGAAGCGCCCCATTGGACCAGGACAGAAAAGGACGACCTGTGCTGTCGTCGTCCTTACCATCCTTATCTACGCCAAACATCATGATCGGATGCTGACCGTCAGCCACCCACTTCTTACCCTCCCAAATATTTGTCCATGCTTCCTTGTTGTTGTCCGAATCGATCGTGACCTTGCGATGGTGATGAATCCAAAGATTGTTATGCGGCCGTGGAGTCGCATCCAGAATGGTGAGCCAGTAAAAGCCATTCTCAAAGGTCGCATCTCCATTGGACCAGGGCTCGTCAGTCTCGCCCCCGGCATAGCCATTCAGACTGGATGCCCCAGGCTTGCCGTCTCCAAAAGAAGCAAAACCCACCTTCAAACAAACCCGGTACTTCTTCGGCAGTGCGCTCGTCGGACGAACAACTGTGCCATCGGTGTGCTTCGGAGACGAGATCTTAAGCACATGATTATTCGGATCGGCCGGATCCGGAACGACCTCAAAAAGATCACCGAATTTTGTGAGATTGGAGCGGCTATATGCAGCAACACTCAGCCAACCGTCCTTTCCAAAAGGTCCTTCCGCACGAAACGCCACCGGCGGCGTTACTCCCAGGCCCTTAAAATACCCGCCACCATCGGAATACTCGTCCGCATTTTGATAGGTATCAGATACCCAGAGAGGTGAGCCTGTTTTGAACAACGCTGCACCGTCTTCGAAATTTTCTTCGTGGATAACCTTCCAGGAACCGTTGTTCGAAGACCCTTTATTCGAAGACCCGTGACGCCCATCGGTCGTTGCATCTCCCTGGGGAGCGGTCGTTTGTGAACCCAATCCAGAAACCGACAGAAAGAGCAATGCGTAAAAGAACAATCGGATAACAGCGAACGACATATGCACCCCCGGGGTCATTCTAGGTGGGTGGGCTGCCCAGGTCTAACCCGATAACAAATTTCGGTGCCCGATCTTTGCGACCGGCTCATCGTCGTTAGGGCATTCGCGAGTGGCTCAGGTTAAATCACCAAGAAAATTTGCGCTCCCTCTAAAAACCACGGGGCACGTCTCCAAACCGCAAGTAGCACCACCGTCTAATCTTCGGAGCGGCGGGTGGCCACACATGTAATCCCGGCTGACAAAACTGACAGCTTGCCATCTTCCACTAGACCGGAA
This sequence comes from uncultured Acidobacteriaceae bacterium, assembly GCA_963798925.1. Lineage (GTDB taxonomy): Bacteria > Acidobacteriota > Terriglobia > Terriglobales > Acidobacteriaceae > Edaphobacter. The sequence continues at coordinate 2,179,384 of CAWCVD010000008.1, read as the reverse complement.
TCCAATTGTCTCTGGCCATCAGACACGGTTCACCCGACCGTTGTTTGACCTTCTGCAGTACACGGACGATTTCACGGCCTATCATCCAGCAGGTTTGCCGTAGGGCAAACCAATACCACGCTGGCACAACCTTGGCGAAAGCGCCATCCGCCCGTCAACTCCCCCAACAGACGGACTCGAAACAGTAGGGTGTTCGAGTCGGCCCCCTCAACCAATCAACCAACAACCGGAGGGTTGCAATGAACCTGACACAGGAACAACGTGAACAAGTAGTCGCCGAAGTGAAGAGATTTGCCACGGACCTCCACCTCAGTGACGATCAAAAAGAGAAACTGCAAAACGCCTTTACCGACGCTCGCGCCAAAATGGGCGATTATCTGCAGGAACACCCAGGCACCACAAGGGCCGACATAGCCAAAGCCGTCGCGGGCCATCGCGATCAGATTCGCCAACGCGTGATGAACTTCCTTACTCCAGACCAACTGAAGATGTGGGACGCTGAGGTTGCCAAAGCCAAGGAGTTCCTGGGGCAGAATCTCAGCTTAAACCTTCGCTTAGGTCCGCCCGGCGCCAGCCAGGCCCGGTGTTTCTTGCCACTGGAATTGCCAACCCGGGCGGACCCAGATTTAACCCCGCATCCCCAATTCAGTACGACGACCGGACAGTCGGGATGATCAACATCGACTCACTCGACCTCAGTTCCGATATCGTCAAGATCGACGTAGAAGGTGGCGACTATCAATCCTAACTTTTCACCGGCGAGGGGCTTGTCACCAAACCACTCACGCTGAGTTCTTCGCGCGACTTGGATCCCCCCCCGAAAAGGTTCACCATCTTGACGGCCTGAATAGGCAGGTGCCGAATATAGCTCCGCGACCGCGCCATCGGCACAACCTTCACAACGAGCTTGACATCTGGCACCCTCAATCAAACCCCAACTAAACCCTGTCCCTGGCGAGCTGCTCTTGAGGCAGAACTATAGTCCGACCCTATCTCCTCTAGTTAGAATAGTTTGAGGATCTTTCCGCGGGTGGAGCGGGGCGACTGGGTAACCCCTTTCTGACCCAAATGATACCCTTCGCCTATGCCCGGCCCCACGCTTCAACAAAAACTGGAGCACGCCCTCGACGCACTTGCAGAAGCGGAACGAGAGTATGCAGCCGGCGTGCCCTACAAGGGATTGGGCACCTGGCCGGAGAAGATCGCCCGAATCAAGCAGCACATCGCCGAACTCCGCGAAATAATTGCCAACGAGTAGTTCCGTGGGTGACAGCCACGTCAACCATCCGGCAGCGCCTGCTCTAGACCTCGATTACTCTGCCTTGAGCAACGAGCAACTCCTCGCCGTCTGCCCCAGGTCAGCCAAAGCCCGAAAGCCGGCCTCTTAGCCGAAATCTCCTGCCTCAAGCCCGACGGAGAACACCTCCGCATCTCTCCCGATCAAATCATCGTCCACTCGGTGAACCACTCCACCTTCCACCGCGGCCAGACCATCAGCAGGCTGCGGGCCCTCGGCATCCGGCCATCCAACGTCGACTAGTTCAGCTTCTACATGTCGCAATAACCGGGCGGATGGCCCACTCATCGTGCGGCCAAATGCCGCGTCGTAATTTGACACAAAACCTCCTTTGCCCCAGCGGCAACCGGCAACGCAGATCTGCTTTACTGCCCTTTTGCCGTCACCGAATGTGACGTTGGTGCCCCACCCTCAGCCAGCTTTTGCTCAACCTTAGTTGGCTCCACCTGCATCCCGAACTGTTGTCCCCCAACCCAGATGCAATCAAGAAAATCAGACGTCCCATACTTCTTGAATGTCACATCGGTGGTCTTATGTGAGCTATCCGCCTGAGTCGGGATGTATTCAAGAAACGCAGAATGGCTGCCGTTCGAACTCTCGATCAACAAAGTAGAGGTGCTATAGGTGGTCGGCGTGATCTTATACGAACCGGCAGGCAACTTCGTGTTGCCCACATAGAAGCCAAACGAGGTCGTGAAATTCACAGCATTCGTAATCTGTGCTGAGGCGGGAATCGCGAACAACAGGCAAAGCAGCCCGCTGGCACCGGCAAGCTTCCATAGTTTTCTCATTGATAAGTCCTCGCATAGTGAGATAGGACGGGTTCGCGGTTGGCATCTGCCCAGTGCGCGCCCGACCTGCCTATTCTTCCGCTCTAACTGCCGCCGGAGGCACTAGTAATTCTCATCGTTTAAAAACAAATATCCACTAGGGGCTGGCTCACCGATCAATTAGCCCCAATGATCTCCACATGATGTTTCACACGCTGCCCACCTACGACACTGGCCGCGATAGGTCAATTGAACCAAACATGAATCCTAAAGATTCCTGACCCTCTAAGACCGTCGCCGCATCTCGCGGCGGTCGCATCGACGGGGTCTAAGCTGGGTATCCCGCATCCATCCATCCCTTGAACAGCAAAACATGCTCCGGTGGCCACAGTTGATCCGGAGGCATCGACCCATCAGCAAGGGTCTTATACACACCTTGCGCGTTGGCCGGGACACGCATCCACGCGTAGTCATCGAGATCAATTCCCATTGGTTTCATGCAATCGATGTCCTCGTCCCGGAAAAGAGGGCGGATATCTGTCGCAAAACTCGGACTCATCTTCAGCCTCCTTGAATAACTCCGAAGTCAACAACGCGGCCCACGGAATCTTCTGTAGGAAAACCGAGCCCCGCAAATCCAGAGCCCTCCAACATGATATTAGTGTGATGGACAACCATCCCCATATGTCCAGCCCTGATCGGCTACAATTCTCACCGAGGTGACACAATGCACAGAGGAACTCAAGCCGCGATCCTCACCATCGTGAGCATCGCAATCGCGCTTCCCGCATTGGCTGACAAAATCAAAGGCCCCTCCACCTTAAAGACTTTCAACCCTACGGAACCAAGGACAAAGAGCACAAGCATCAGGCCTACGACCTCTCCTTCGAAGGCCAAGGCAAGGGCTACACCTGCCGCACCGACCCCAAGCACTCCGTCAACGCCACCGACTTCGTCGTAGGAGGCCAGATCAACTACGAGATCGACAACAACAAGGCGACCATCAAAACCTCTCAAAATAAAAAGGTCGATTGCAAAATCGTCCGCGTCGAAGATCTTATCGCCCCGCATTAGACCCGGCGTCAACATCGATCGCCGCAATCTACAAATCCTCAACCATTCGCAATCCGAGTCCGAAGGTATCCTAAAAGCTCGGCCAGCCTCCTCCTTACCCTGAGGAGCCTCCTGAGGAGCATTCATGCGGAAATTCGCAGGTCCCCTGATCTCGAGAATCCCCGTACTCGTGGCAGTCGCCACCCTCCTCCTCATTCTCCGCATCGGCACTCTCAAGCACGGAAGCCTCGAAGCCGCTTGGCGTCCGCTCCATATCCCATCCACGTCCCCTGGCTTCATGGATACTCGCACCGTCACTCACTCCATCGACTGCCTCCTCGCCGGCGAGAATCCCTACTTCGTCCGCAGCTACGACCCATGGCACCGCCTCTACAACTATCCCCCCATCTGGCTCGATCTTCGCTACCTCGGTGTCACCTCGCGCTCGACAAACTTTCTCGGCATCACTCTTGCACTTCTCCTTGTGGGATCAAGCTTGCTTTTATTTCGCGCAAAAACGTGGCTAGCCGCCGCATTCGTCTTCCTCGCGCTCATCTCGCGCGCAATCTTATTCGGTCTGGAGCGCGGCAACATCGACCAACTCATCTTTGCGTCACTTGTCTTCGGCTTCTTCCTAATCGATCGCCAGCAATCCCATCGCACGGCCTCGCTCAACGAACTCTTCAGCGCGCTCCTCATCGTCTTGCTCACCATACTCAAAATCTATCCCGTGGTTGGCGCCATCATCCTTCTACGCAGCCGCAACGGCCTTTTCAAAACCATCCTCACGGCGGTAGCCGCCATCGCCGCCCTTCTGCTCACCAGCGGCCACGACCTTTCCCTTCTGCTCGCGAACACCCCGTTGGACTACATGATGTCTTTCGGCGCCTTCCCCTTCTTCCTCGCCATCGTCAACTTGATTCTCCCTTCCTCGCAATCGTTCTTCGTTCTTCATCGCTACGTTGCTCCCTTCGCAGCGATCCTCCTCGCAGCTCTCTCGCTCACCGCCGCCCTCCTCTTCCGCAATCGACTCCAGCAACTTCTTCCTCGTCTCGATCCCGATCACACTCGCGGACGTATCGCCATCTGTGGCCTTGCCATCTTCGCTTTCGCCTTCACCTTCAGCGCCAGCTATAACTATCGCCTCGTCTTCCTTTTCGGCCCCTTGGCCTATCTGGTAGAAGACCTCAACACGAAACGCTCTTACCGCGCTTTGCTCGTCGCCGTTCCCATCCTTTGCCTGATGTGGGGCCCATTCAGCGTCTCACTGATCCACGAGATTCCTGACGGACTCGTTTTCGTCCTCGCAATCGCCTGGCTAGCAACCTCCCTCCTTCTTCCCGCGCCCAGCAGCGAAGCCGTCCCTCTCCACGCAGCCGAAAACCCTCCACTCAAACTGATCCCATCAAGATGAAGGCGCTTCTCGACATCCAATCCGAACACCGTAAATCGCCCGGTCAACCCACCAACCGTGATTTAATAATCATGGAGTCGGAAATGGCATTCCCCATCAAAGTCTGCGCCATCTGCAACGAAGAGTTCGAGCTTAAACCCAACAAACCAGGCTTCGCCAATCGCTGCCCTCAGTGCAGCGAGCCCGAAGAGACCGGCCCCACCGGAAGCACTCGCATGGACGCCGTCGACCGCAAGACCACACGGGAAGCGAACGAGGCCCGCCGCCAGGCCATGCGCAATCTCCTCTACCGCAAAGACAGTTAGCGCACGGCAAGCGGCTCCTCTCGCGCCGAAATCCAACCACCGCCATACCACTCCCCACTGCGCAACCCATTCTCTTCTCTCACACACTCTGCCCCGCAGAAATAACCTCACCATCACAATCCATCCGCAACCGTGCCTCGTATTCACTCCAACCAGGAAAGTTCCCCCGCCTCCTTGCCTGCAGACATCGACCACGGATGATCCTCCTGGAATAGCAGAGGAGATTAAAGTCATGAACGCTCCAATTCAGTCAGCTTCCAACGAAATCACACTCACCAACACACCCGAACACTCCCGCCGATCCTTCCTCCGCAACGCCGCCCTCACTGGAGCGTCTCTCGCAGCGCTCACCGCCGTTCCCACCCGCGCCTCCGCCGAAAAAGACGACGACGATCCCGACAACATGAAGTATGAGCACGATCACCTCAGAAAAGGCGACCGCGACATCCTCGTCGCCGCCGAGATCGCCGAGGCCCTTGCCGTCACCACCTACACCAACATCATCAATATCGCTCCCTTCTTTAAGCAGATCCCCTCCGACGATCAGGACTACCTCATCGCCGCCCGCCAGGAAGAGATGTCCCACTATCTCCTCGAGCAGTCCGTCACCGACCAGTTCACTCCCTTCACCCAGTTCTTCTATCCCGCCAAGATGTTCTCTGACGCCCAAACCACCCTGAACGTCCTCGTCACCCTCGAGGACGCCTTCATCGCCGCCTATCTCGTCGGTGTCCGCAACTTCTCCACCCGCAACCTCCGCGTCACCGCCGCGCGCATCATGGGCATCGAGAGTGATCACCGAACCCTCGCCCGTGTCGTCGGCGGTGACGTCACCGCACCCTTCGGAGGCCCGCTCAAAACCATCACCGGTATCCAGGGCGTCGCTGAATCCATCGACCCGCCCAACAACAACGGCTACGAGCGCACTCTCTGCTGGACCTCCATCGACCAGGCCCTCACCGCCCTCACTCCCTTCGTCGATTTCAACGCCGCCAAGGCCGCAGGCTTCGACACCTCCCAGGCCTTCCCCTTCGAACCCTTCAACCCAACCCTCCCATCACAACTAGGAGCCTTCGTCTCCTTCAGCGGCTGCTAACCACCACCCACCGATGCCCTCTGGCGCACAATCGCACCTGAGGGCATCGGCGCAAACCCGGCCCGGCCACTACGCCCGGCAAAAAAGCATCAACAAATCACCACGATCTTTGCACCAAGCAACAACAATAGATCCGCACTCATCCTTCGCCGCTGTAGCCGGGACCACCAGGCGCTCCACACTCTCTCCATAGCTTCTCCCAATTCCAGATTCCGTCCCCCACCGCGTGCGGCAGCGTGAATCCCAGTTGATGCGCGAGCAGACACACCTGCCCCCGATGGTGAGCCTCATGAGCAAGCATGTAGCAAAGCATCTCCACGCCAACTGGCCAGTCCGGAGCCCAGCCGTCTCGGCGAAACCTCTCGATACGGCCCCCACCCAGCGCATCCCCAAGCATCTCCTCACAACGAGCCGCGCTTTCCGCCAATCCCGCACGAGCCTCCTGCGGCGTACAGTGCGCGCGGTTCAGCAGCCGCGGAACCTTCAGGTACGGAGCCGTAAGCCTTACCCATTTGCAGCGGACATTGTGCACGTGAGTGAAGATCGCCGCAATCGGGCGAACCTTGCCGGGCGGTTTGACCGGCGGATTGGCTCTCCACGCGGCAGGGTCAAGATGCTCGATAAGCATCTGGTTCATCCGATCATTGGCGGCAAAAATCTGCACCGCCGCTCCGCCAGGTTGGGTCCTAACCTCATGTCGACGCGTGGCCACGGCTCCCTGCTCCTTGCCCTTCTGTCCTATAGTACTTCCGCGCCGACCGCGCCTAAAGCCACTAGGGAGGCGTAGGCGGCTCGTGTCGATGAGCACCAGCGAATGACCACAATTTTGCGCAAAGCACCACCCAACAAACCACAAATCAGCACGCGATTTCACCACCACAATCACCCAACTCATCAGAGAATGGAAGCACATGTGTGGCCGTTACGAAGCCGGGCAGAAACAAAAGATCGCCGAAGCGTTCCACGTCACCGTCCACCTCGACGACATCTACTTCGGCGCCCATGTCGAGTGCGCCCCGGGCTCCCTCCAACCCGTCATCTCCCTCGCCAACGGCGAGCGCCGCATCACCGAAATGCGGTGGGGATTCAAGCTACCCGCCCGCCTCGTCTTCAACGCCCGCTCCGACACACTCACCACCTCCCGATTCTGGAAAGAACGCCTTCACCACCGCGGCATCATCCCCGCCAGTTCTATGCTCGAATGGAAAAAAACCGACACCGGCCCCAGCCCCAAATACCGCCTCTCCGTCAAAGGCCGCCACGTCCTCGGCATGGCTGGCCTCTGGTCCCCGTGGCTCAACCCCAAAACCAACCAATGGGAAGACACCTTCGCCATCATCACCTCCGACCCAAACCAGAAGATGAGCGAGATCCACGACCGTCAGGCCGTCATCCTCCACCCACGAGAGTACGAAGAATGGCTAGGCGACACCGAGCGACTACCCCTTCATCTCTTGCGTGTCTTGCCCGACGAAGACCTCACCATAGACCCGATCACCTCCACCGCAAATGAAAAAACTGCCGCACCAACAGAGCCGGGACTCTTCGGCTCTCTCGGATAACCGCAAGTCACGATAAAAAACCGCTCGGAGTCACAAAATCCACTGAAACGTCGAGGTCAAGAGACATGAGTAGATTCAGGCTATTGATAGTCGTCGCACTCTCCCTGTTTCAAGGCACTCCCTCATCCCGGGCCCAGGAAAAACCAATCGCCATCGTGGCCGGAACCATTATCGATGGCTCAGGAAAAGTGCTTCACAACCAGTCGATCGTAATTCAGGGCTCGAAGATTGTGAGCGTCGGTGGCCAAATCCCCCCAGGGGCATCGGTCTATAACCTGGGAACTCTCACGGTGACTCCTGGCCTGATCGACACCCACGCCCACATCATGTGGCACTTCGATAACGGCCGCCTTGCAGGTCAAGGTGAGCCGCCGCTACAGGCGATGCTTCACGCAGTCGACAATGCCGTGGTTACACTCGATGCGGGCTTTACAACAATTCAAAGTCCTGGAGCCCCCGAAGACAAGTATCTTCGTGACGCAATCGCTCGAGGCATCCTGCCCGGTCCAAGAATTCTGACTTCGCTGCAACCACTTACAGAAGCAAGTGGAGATCCGGAAAAACTCCGCGAACTCGTGAGAGAGCGGAAACAGCAAGGGGCAGACTTTATCAAAATCTTCGCCTCGAAGAGCATTCGCGAAGGCGGCGACCAGACCATGAGCGATGCTCAACTCCAGGCCGCTTGCGGAGAGGCGAAGAAGCTCGGCTTGCGCACCCTTGTTCACGCCCACGCAGCATCGGCAGCAAAGGCGGCAAGTCTAGCCGGTTGCACCTCGGTAGAACATGGCGCATTTATTACCGATGATGTCTTCGAACTCATGGCGAAGAATGGAACCTACTTCGATCCAAACATCGGTCTCGTCCTTCAAAATTACATAGCCAACAAAGAGAAGTTCTTAGGTATCGGCAACTATAACGAAGAAGGTTTCGCCTATATGGTCAAGGGAGAATCGATCGTCCTTGAGAGTTTCAAGCGCGCGTTGAAGATTCAAGGCCTCCAGATAATCTACGGAACCGACGCAGTCGCCGGCGCACACGGAAGAAATGGAGAGGAATTTATCGCCAGAGTCCAGCAAGGCGGTCAGAACCCAATGGCAGCCTTGATCTCCGCCACCTCTCTCTCTGCCAAATCCCTGGGGCTTGGAGACCAGATCGGCACAATCGCTCCCGGAATGCAGGCCGACATCATCGCGATGAAGGGCAATCCTCTTACCGACCCGACCTCTGTTCGTCGAGTCGAGTTTGTCATGAAGGGCGGCACCATCTTCAAAAACACGCTCTCATCGCAATTCGACAAAAAGTAAATCCTGCATTCGCAGCGCTGGTGCCTGCGGCTCTTTAGGGAAAACGCCAGCGGCAGATAACGAATGTGATAAACATGGGAGCATCCCATAGCTTATTTAGGAAGTTCACAAGGAGCTCGATGCCACTCTTCGGTGACACCTCAAGCCGTCTGTATTCTTCTCAAGCAGCCACGTTAGCCTCTGTGTCCGCCTTACTTTTCGTCCTGCCACTACGGCTCTCTGCTCAAACACCAGCAGAAATTCTCGCCCGGCCTGAGGTGCAGTCCGCGATGCAAGCCATCAAGACCAACGAGCCCCATTTCATTGAAGAGCAGGTTCGCATCTGCGAAATCTCCTCGCCACCCTTCCACGAAGACAAGCGCGCCGCTGAGCTGGCTCGTCTCTTCCGTGAAGCCGGCCTCTCCAATGTCCGCATCGACCACGCAGGCAACGTAGTTGGAGATCGTCCCGGCGCTGCACCACACCCGCATCTTGTCATCGCAGCCCACCTCGACACCGTCTTTCCGCCCGAGACCGATGTACACGTCACCCGCGAAGGCAATCTTCTAAAGGGGCCGGGAATCGGCGACGACTGTCGCGGCCTCGCAGCCTTATTGGCTCTCATCAAAGCGATGAATGACACCAATCTCAAGACTCGCGGCTCCCTCACATTCGTTGCCGACGTGGGCGAAGAGGGCTTAGGCGATCTCCGCGGCATGAAGGAGCTTTTCGGCGTCACGATGAAGGATCAGATCGACGATTTCATATCAATAGAACCCGGCGAACCAAATCGCCTCACAAACGGCGGCGTCGGGAGCTATCGGTACAAAGTCACCTTCACGGGTCCCGGAGGCCACAGCTATGGAGCCTTTGGGATCGCAAATCCGGCAAATGCATTAGGACGTGCCGTCGCTCACATCGCCGACCTCCAGGTACCCGTAACCCCGAAGACCACGTTCAACGTCGGCCGGATCGGTGGTGGAACCTCGGTCAACTCCATTCCATTCGAGGCGTGGTTTGAATTCGACGAGCGCTCTCCCGACACTACCTCACTCGATGACCTCGACAAACGATTCAAGGCAGCGGTCCAGGCAGGTCTCGATGAAGAAAATGCCAGATGGAAAGGCAAGGGAAAACTGAGCGTAAAGGTCGACGAGATCGGAATCCGTCCAGCAGGTCAAACACCTGCAAGCGCTGCCATCGTGACGACCGCTTCAGCATCGATCAAAGCTCTCAACCTCGGAGAACCCGAATACGGCGCCGGTTCGTCCGACTCAAACGTTCCCATGCATCTCGGCATCCCGGCCATCACCATCGGAGGCGGCGGAATGGATAAAGGCGCTCATTCGCTCAATGAGAGCGACGACGTTACCGATTCCTACAAAGGCGTTCAAAACGCGCTCTTGATCGTCTTATCCATTCTTCAATAGCCCCCTTTCGTAGTGCCCCTTGTCCCTCTGTTGGAGTACATTGGCCGTGGGAGACCCTCACTACCCGGATGAGCATTTTCTTACAAGATCTGCGGCGCGCTCTTCGCTCTCTGGCCGCTGCACCCGCCTTCACGGTCGCCGCGATACTCTCGTTGGCCATCGGAATCGGCGCGAACACCGCAATCTTCAGCGTCGTCGATGGGCTGCTGCTTCGCCCGCTTCCGTACAAAGATGCCGAGCGGCTCGTCATACTCTGGAACCGTTCTCCGGGCCTGAACATAACGGAAGACTGGTTTTCCACCGCACAATACTTCGACATCAAGAACGGCCATCATGGCTTTGAGCAGGTCGCGATAGCAATCGGTGGCAACTACAACCTCACAGGCTCGGGCGAACCTGAGCGCGTTGGGACGATTCGCATCTCCTCGAGTTTGCTCTCCATGCTTGGACAGAGGGCCGATCTCGGGCGATTGTTTGTTCCCGAGGAAGACCTGCCTGGCCGAACCGCCACGGCCCTGCTTAGTTATGGAACATGGGCTCGGCGATTTGGCTCCGATCCCGCCATTCTTGGCAAAAAGATCATGCTGAACGGCGTGCCGTATGAAATTGTCGGCGTGATGCCACGCTCGTTCTCGTTGCCTCGCGAGGTGATGCCGACGGTGGACGGGGCGGAGCAGGCCGAGATATTGCTGCCGCTTCCTCTTCCTACCAACGCCGCCCAGAATCGCGACCACGAAGACTACAACATAATGGGCAAGCTGAAGCCAGGAGTCTCCGTGCCACAGGCACAGGCCGAAATGGATACCATTACGGCGCGCCTGCGGAGCGAATTTCCCGAAGTGTATCCGCCCAACGGAGGCCTGACCTTCGGTACCGTGCCGCTCCTCGAGCAAGTGGTCGGTAACGTTCGCCGTACGTTGTACCTTTTGCTCGGAGCCGTCGGCTTTGTCCTGCTGATCGCATGCGCAAACCTGGCGAACCTGCAACTCTCGCGTGCCGTCGCTCGCCAAAAGGAAATTGCGGTCCGGACCGCGTTGGGTGCAACCCGAGCACGGATCGTTCGCCAGCTATTGACCGAAAGCGTGCTGCTTGCGTTCACCGGTGGCGCATTGGGCATCGCTATCGCATTGATTGCCTTGCACTGGGTACGCCTGCTTGGTCCGCAAAGCGTACCAAGAGTGACGGACGTCAGCATTGGTGTGGCTGCTCTCGCGTTCACGTTCATCGTTTGCGTCTTGTCCGCGATCCTGTTTGGACTGGCGCCGGCGCTGCGGGTTTCTCGGCTCGACGTGCAAGCCGCTCTGCAGGACACCAGCCGCACCTCATCCGGGGTCAGCGCGATTTGGGGACGAGGAAACAATCTTCGCCGCTCGCTGGTCATCGCCGAGATTGCGCTTTGCGCGATGCTGTTGATCGGTGCCGGCCTGCTCATCCGCAGCTTCGCTCGTGTACGCGACGTAAATCCCGGCTTCAATCCTCGTAATCTCCTTACCCTTGAACTGACCATGACAGGCGAGCGATACAAAGATAAGGAGGCGGTTCTCGCTGCCTATCATGAACTCTGGCAGCGGCTGGAAGGCCTGCCCGGTGTCACCTCGGCAGGGGCTGTCACGTCCCTGCCGCTCAGCCAGATGTTTGCCTGGGGCCCCATCACGGTCGAGGGACGAGTGGCGCCGCCGGGCGAGAAGTTCATCAATGCCGATACACGCATGGTCAGCGGACATTACTTCCAGGCGATGGAAATACCCCTGCGCGAGGGCCGGTTATTTAACGACGATGATGTCGCCAACAAACCTCGTGTAGCCCTTGTCGACGACTACATGGCGCAACAACTCTGGCCAAACCAGGACCCGATTGGCAAGCGCTTCCACATCGGAGGCATCAGTGAGACAAACTCACCTTGGATCACCGTTGTCGGCATGGTTGGCCGAGTCAAGCAGTACACCTTGGACTCAGACTCGCGCATAGCGTTTTACCTTCCTCAAACGCAATACGTGACGCGTGCCATGAACGTCGTTATGCGGGGCAACAGCGATCCGGTCCCTCTGGTCGGCGCAGTCAAGCAGCAGACTCAGGGCCTCAACCCTGATCTTCCGCTCTACAACGTCAGCACGATGCAGGAACGCTTCAACAATTCTCTGGCTCGCCGTCGTTTCACCATGCTGGTACTCGGAACATTTGCGGCAATCTCGCTTGGGCTCGCGATGATTGGAGTTTACGGGCTCATCGCCTATCTGGTTGGCCAAGGCAGCCGCGAAGTGGGCATCCGTCTGGCGCTCGGCGCTACACCAGCAAATATCATGACACTTATCGTTCGCGGTGGGATGACTCTGGCCTTTTGGGGAGTCGGTATCGGCATCGCAGGTGCGCTGCTGGTTAGCCACTTGATGCGCTCCCTGCTCTTCGGTGTCGAAGTCACCGATATCGTGACGTTTGTCGCGGTTCCCACCCTCCTGGCCTGTATCGCTTTTTTCGCCAGCTATATCCCAGCGCGACGCGCCTCTCGAATTGATCCCAGCATATCTTTGCGATGCGAATAGCAGAGCGCTATTGACGGGGCACGCCCCGCAAAGCATCTGTCGTCCATCCGTGCTGGCCTCTTAGTGCAAATGGGGGTACTACCCTGCGTAAGCCCGCGCAATCAGCACCAGCGCCAGCAGGTAAGCCGCGAACATCGCCGCCAGATATCCCTTGGCCCGCGCATTCGCCCCGCGAAACTCCTTCCACACAAATACACCCCACAGGCAGGCCACCATCGGCGAAGCCTGCCCGATCGCATACGAGATCGCCACCCCCACCAGGCTCGCCGCCACAAAATTGAACACCGTCCCGATCCCCCAGATCGCGCCGCCTAGCAACCCAAGCGCATGGTAAGTCCCCGGCGCGTGAAAATAATCCGCCGCAGCCACCGGCGAACCCACAATCGGCCTTCGCATCAGGACCGTATTGAACACAAAGCAGCACAGAAACGCACCCAGCGTCAGAAACACCGCAGTCGTATAAGGAGTCAGCGTGTTCCCTCGAGTCATCGCCCGCGTCACAAACGGCGCAAAGATCCCCATCAACAACCCCGAGATCACGCACACCACAACGCCGCGCCGCGAGACCGTGCTCCCATCCGTCCGCAGCGCACCGTACGCCTTGCCTACCAGCACCACAGCCACCAGCGCCATCAGCACTCCCGCGCCCAGCAACACCGCATTGCCCTTCGGCTGCAGCACGTAACTCAGCACCACGCCCTCCACCAGCGCAATCCCAATCGAAATCGGAAACGCAATTGCCAGCCCCACAATCTCAATCCCCGCCACCAGCAGCACATTGGCGATGTTGAAGATAAAACCACCCAGCGCCGCATAGAACAGATTGATCCCGTCAGCCGAGTGCAGATTCGCAAGAAACGCCGTCGGGCCGCCCCCGAAACTGCCCATCGTGAACGCCAGCACCACCGAGATCAGAAAAATCCCCAGCCCGTAGTCCCAGTAGTAAAGCTCGAAACGATAGTTCTTCGTGCCCTTGAACGTATTCGCAAACGAACCCCAGCACACCGTGCTGAAGATCGTCATCAAAAGCGCAGCCGCAAACGTAGTGGGAGCAAACATGGAACAGCCATTATGCCCAACCCGCGAGACGAAAGAACATCAAAATCACGCGGCAGGCATACAAACTGCATCGTCAAGTGCCAGGAAAGCGACAAGACGCTACTATCGGCGAGACTCGCACAGCGGCTCAATCATCGCCGAACCGGAATATCCGCCGTTCCCATCCGGCCCGTCTGTGCATCGCGAACCACGAACCGCAAACGAACAACACCCTTCACCAACGGACTCGCGATCGCGAAATCTGCCGTCCCCGCCTGCTGCAAATCGGCTCCGGCCTTCGCCTCAGCCGACATTGTATGCAGCGTATGCGTAAGAATCTTGTCCGAAGACGACAACCCCACAACCAGAACAACCACCTTCGCCGACCGCGCTCCATCGCTCGCAGCCGCCCAGGTCAACCCTGAAGCATCGACCCGCACTGAGTAACTCTCAGCCGCCTGAGACGCCTCAGCCGTAACCTTCAGCGCAGTCAACGGAAGCGAACTGGTCGCAGCCGTATTCAGATCGTAGATCAGCGTAGCCCGCGAGCTCTCGCTAGCCGGTGGAGTCGTGTAATACCCATTCCGCGCAGTCACCGTGAGCCCAGGCCGCAGACAAACCACCCGAATATTCCTGTACTGCCGAGCCACGCTGCTTGTGCTGGTAGGCACGTAACCGATCGTATAGAACTTCGTTCCCAGATCGACCGACAGGGCGATCTGCTTGTCGATATCGTTCATCCCCCGAATCACGCGTCCGCCCGTCACCGGCCCCAGCCGGTCGAAGTCCATCGTCGTAGAGAAAGGATCAGCATTACTCACCAACGCATCCCCGGCCAGCTGCGCAAACTCCAGCTGCGTCGGATCCGTAATCTCCGTCATCCCCGCCGCGCTGCTCGTCGGATCCACTGCATACAACGTCACCCGGGTATCCAGCAGTACATCCGTCACATGCTGGATCGTATCCCGCACCAGCTGCTTATCCTTCTCATCCAACTCAGTCGGGTCCAGCGTAGGAAACCCCTGCCCCACCCATACCAGATTCTTCCTGCCCGCAAGCCCCGCGGCGGCCTGCGCAATCTGCTCCAGCGCACTCAGCGACTGATCAAGTCGCTCGACAGGCCCGTATCCTATGCTCTTGTCACCTTCGAGCTTCCACGAATAGTGGACAGGTTGTTCTGCCAACGCCTTCAAAAGGGCCGCTCGATCGCGCGTAAACGTCTGCAGCACGCGAAATTTGTTGTCTGAAACGACCATAAGCGTCGTGGGTTGCACCAAAGGCACTGGCCGCGACTCCAGATACTTCCGGACAGAACGCGACGCAAACGACGAGTCCTCAAAATGAGTATTAAGCTCGTCCAACACAAGGATTGTGACCGGCGACTGTCCGAAGCTCTTCGGATTATCAGAATTCAACGGGGCGTTATCGTTCCCCAGTGGAAGCGAATGTGCAGACGGCGGTTCAAACGAGGCCACGCGCTGCGCCACCTTGTCCTCATAGACGGCAAAATCATCCTTTGTCAGATTCGTCACCGGATTGCCGGCTTTATCCGTCACAACCGCATCAACGAGCACCAGCCGGCTGGTCACACTAAACGTCGGCACAGGCACCTTTTGATCAGCAGGAGTGCTTTGTTGGGAGTAAGCGAACTCAATGTAGGAAAAAATTGCCAGAATCAGCACGACGCACCGCGACAGAAAACGACATGGCAATCGGTTCAAGCAATACTCCACGAATCCCTCTCCACTAAGAGTACACACGACGTAACTCACAAAGTTGCGCATCGCGGTAGTTCGTGAAGAAAGCCGCGAAATTGGACGGACGATGGTGACTTTCCCTAACGGCAAAAGCGGCCGCAACGGCCGCTCTTACTCGACAAACACGAAGGAGCGGTTAGAAATGCAACCGCGCCGCCAGCTGCATCTCCCGCTGACTGTAAACCGTGTTGCTATTTGAGTTCAGATACGTGCCATAGTTGGGGACGAAGTTCAGCGTGTTCGTGCTCCCTGTAGTGATCGAGTACGCGCCGTGCGAAACACTCGTGATGTTCTGGTGGTTCATCAGGTTGAACGCCTCGGCGAACAGCTCAAGTCGGAAACGCTCAAGGTGGCCTGGCAGGGTAAAGTTCTTGCCGACACGAAGATCAACTACAGCCTGCTTCGGATTGTTGACCTGATTGCGGCCGAGTATATCGATGCGGTTTGCGCTCGAACCTGTCCCATTGATGCCCTTGAACGCCCCACCTGGGGCTGACCCGCTCACCGACGGCGTATATGGCAAACCCGTCTGCGCCTGAACAATGGGCGCAATTCTCCAGCCCTCGGTCGCATACGCTCGCCATCCATGCTGGTGGAAATCCGGCTGATAGACCGCCGCAAAGACAAAACGCTGCCGCACGTCGAGCGAGCTGTTCCCATACTCATCGCTCAGGTTCGTGGGATCAAAGACGTTGTATGTCGGAACACCGGTCCCGATATAAGGGTTGAAGTCAAGGGCATGCGACCAGGTGTAGTTGGTAAGAAGCGAGAAGCCCTGGCTGAAGCGGCGATTCAGTTGCACGGCGAGCGCGTTGTAGCTCGAGTTCACGTTACTCGAAATCTCGAGGATATCGCCGTATAACGGGTTCGGTCGCGAAGCCCCGGTAAAGAGCTTCGTAGTGTAGACAAAGCCATTCGGCAGCGGAGGATTCTTGCCGCCATGCGGAAGAGTGATATACGCCCCTGGGATTGAAGCTGGCGGAGTAGTGTTGTTATTCACGGTATAGCTGACAGTTGACGTCGCTGCATCGCCCACATTCACGTCGTTCGAGCTGTCAAGTTCGCGTCCAAACGAACCCATGTAAGTAATCGCGAACGTCGTGTTCCAGCCCAGGTCTTGTTCAAGCGCCAGATCCGCTTCGTGCACCTGCGGGTTCTGCAGATGCGGGTTGAGATAGGCAATCGTCGAGGTTGGCAACTTGCCCAGCGCTTGGTCGCATTGATACACCTGCGACGCACTCGTGAAGATAGTGGGGAAGATCGGACCACACGCGCCATTGGTAAAGAGACTGCTGAAACTGATCTGGGCGTTGGGTGACCCCGACTCCAGATAAGTCTGCAGAATGTTGGCATTCGGCACAAGGCCAAAGTACATTCCATAGCCACCGCGCAGGATCGTCTTCCCAGTGCCGTATAAGTTATAAGAGAACCCGACACGGGGTCCGACGTTATTGCGATCGCTGGGCTGGCTTGCGGTCAATGGCACCCCCACCGTGTCACCGATCCCTGGATTGCCCGTATTAGGAACAGGATTGGGTGGGATGTATTGGTACTCATACCGCACGCCCAACGTAAGCGTAAGGTTCGGAGTAATCCGCCAGTTATCCGTCGCAAAGCCCGCGTACTCCTGCGTAGCGATCAGCGCCGCAGGATTCCCAAATCCCTGGCTGAAGCTGAAGTAGGCCCCGCCTCCATTCGACGAAGCGTAGTTCGAGCCGCCAAGCCCCAGCACCGCATGAAGGTAGTCGCCGATAAACTCCCACGAATAATCCTCTTCATACTCACCGTTCTCATTGAAGAGGTTGCTGATGTAGTCAGATACGCGGTTGTAGTCGACACCAAATTTGAAATCGTGTCGGCCGTGGCTCCATGAGATGGAATCCATGACCTGCATGCGACGCTCATCCGGCAGCGCCTTGCGCTCCAGGTCGTTCGGCTTGCCGATATTGAAGCCCTGCTGGTCGTATTCGAAACCGATACCTTCAACCTCGGGCGGACGATTGAACTGGTTGTTGGTCATCGGCAGCTCATTCGGCAAGGGGGTCTGAGAAGACTCCGTCTCAAGATCGCGCCCGTACTGGAACAGGAAGTTATTGAGCAGTGTGCTGTTGATCACAGTCGTAAAGCGTGCAATCCCAAAATCCTCCTTGACGAAGTCATTGCCAAACGAGGCGCGGCCATCGAAGTTCGAAGCCTGGGTCTGCATGCCTGCAGGCGAGTCCCAGCGCAGCCGGTTGTACTCCAAAGCCAGGTGGTTGCGCTCATTGATCTGCCAGTCCAGCTTGGGAAAGTTGATGACCTGATCGCCGGTTCGAGGAACCGTTCCCAGAAACGAGCTCATAATTCCCAGACCCTGCGTGTAGTAGGCCGCCGCGGTCTGATAGTTGGAGCCGATCGCCGCAGCGAGCTGGCATGACTCCCAGTCCCCGCCCCAAGGAGCACCCGGTCGATTCCCCGTACTCGCACCCTCAACAACGCCGTTGACAGTAAGTGTACCGGTCACCGGATTGCAGCTTTCATTCTGCGGCAGCTGCGAGTTCGCGGTCGCAAAGGTATCCGCCGGATCCGAAGCGCGTCCCGTTCCCGGGAAGTTCCGTTTCTGCTGGTCATACGCGTAAAACCAGAACAATTTGCCACGAACCAGAGGACCACCCGCGCCAAAACCCCATTGTTTGCGCCAGTCCTTTGGGTTAT
Source organism: uncultured Acidobacteriaceae bacterium (assembly GCA_963798925.1). Lineage (GTDB taxonomy): Bacteria > Acidobacteriota > Terriglobia > Terriglobales > Acidobacteriaceae > Edaphobacter. Next base: position 2,161,145 of record CAWCVD010000008.1, on the reverse strand, counting down.
ACGGAGTAGTGACATAGACTCCCGCCGCGTTTTGCGTTGTAAGCAGTGTGTACGGGTTAACCGCACCGCCAAAGTTCGTGTCACGGTCGTAGAAATAGGCCTCGCCGTGAATCTGGTTGCCTCCGCTCTTGGTGACCGTATTAATAACGCCGCCTGCTGCGCGCCCATACTCCGCGGAGTAGTTCGACGTGTTGACCTGAAACTCCTGGACTGCCCCTTGGGAGATGGCGTAGGAGGCGCGTGTGCGCCCTCGGGCCTCAGAAAAATAAGCTTGATTGTCGTCCGCGCCATCCACCGTATTGTTATTCAGCAGATAGCTGATGCCTCGAAAGCTCAGCAACCCGAAGCCATCGCTATTCGAGACGACTCCCGGTGTCAGAAGAGCGAAGCTGGACCAGCGGCGGCCATTGATCGGCAAGTTATCAATCGCGGCCTGATCGAGCACCGTTGAAATCTCGGGTGAGTCCGTGTGCATCACAGGCGCCTCATCCGTCACTTCAACGGTTTGCGTCACATTGCCTACGGTGAGCTTCGGAGAGACATCGGAAAACCCGCCAACTGTTACGACAACGTTAGCCTCTTTGAATGCCTGAAAGCCGGTGGCTGAGACAGAGACAACATAGGTGCTCGGTTCGAGCGCTGTAATGCGATAGAGACCCGAGTTATTCGTCACAGCGGTGCGCGCTGCTGCAGTTGCTGTGTCAGTGACCGTCACGGTAGCGCCGGAGACGAGCGCGCCATGCTGATCGGTGACCGTGCCGCCAATCGCGCCAGTCGTCGCCGACTGCGCAAACACATCAACAGAAACGTTGGCCGCAAAACTGCAAATCACAAGAACTGATAGCACCAAAACTGATCTACGCAACATCAAGGCCTCTCCTAAGAAATCCAACATCCATGGCATCCATCTCTGATCTGCAACTGTCGGCGGCCGCATGCGGCAGAAAGTGCCTCCTGACCGCCCGCGTTCGTCTACTAGTGAACGACGAGCGTTACGTTCAGCGGTTTCGAGTTTCCACTCGCATCTGACGCCGTCACCGTGACTGTGCTGGTTCCAGCCGGAGTGCCCGGTGTGCTCTGTGTGCCGCTGCTGCAGGCGGAAGCGCCCGAGGCCATGAGAAATAGTGCAATTGCTAGCCACATCTGCCCGTACTTCATTGACGGATTCTTTCTCCGTCGCAACGTGATCGCGAACGCAAGCAACAGGCCGGGCAACATCCCAATCGCCGCCCACGGCCCTCGCCCAAATGGCACCATAGCAAACGAGCTTTGCTTCACCGGCGTCGGCTGTGTCGTCATAATCGACAGTGAAACCGTCTGGCTGTTGCTGCAACCAGTCTCCGCAAGTACCGTTGGGCTGAACACGCATGAACTGGCGGCGGGAAGCCCGCTGCAGGCGAAGCTGATGCTCCCCGAATACACGTTGGCGGAAACGGTAAATGCGTACAGCGCCGTTTGACCCGCCGCAACCGTGCTCGATTGCTGAGAATTGAGCGCGCTTGAAAAGGATGGGGCGACAACCGAGAGGGTCGCCGGTGCTGAAGTCGACACCAGGAAGAACGGATCTCCACTGTAGACCGCTGTGATCGAAGGAGTGCCGGCAACGGCGAACGAAGTCGTCACCGAAGCCTGGCCCGAAGAGTTGAGCGTCTGCGGCGTTCCTATTTGTGTCGTTCCATTGAAGAAGGTCACCGTTCCGCTCGGCGTCCCACCAGTGCCGGTCGCTGTCGCAGTAATCGTAACCTGTCCACCAATGCCGGCAGTGGCTCCCGTGCATCCCCCGGCAGAGGCGACCGTAACACTAGTCTTCGACGGTGCGGCCACTGGCAAAAAGTCTCCACCCAAAGCGAACGAACCCGTAAGACCATTCTTGCTCGTAGCCACAAGCGTTCCGCTAAACAACCCGGGCACCGACGGCGTTGCCTGCACCGGCAACACGCAATCCATAGTATTGTCCGAGTTCGCCGTGCAATTCTGAGGACCAAGAACGAAGTTCGACGCCCCGGCAGTCAATGCATACGGATTCGACGCTGCAGGCCCATCATTGACGCCGTAGTGCACTTCGAGCATCTGTGTTGGCTTGGATCCGTTGATCGTGCCGAACTGCGTTCCATTCGATATCTTTCTGACAAGGTTCCCTATCGAGTCCGTGACCAGTAGATTCCCAAAGAGATCGACGCGAACTCCAGCGGGGCCAGGAGTATTTGAGGTAGCAAACTTCAGACCGCTGTTTGAAAATGTAGTCTGCGGCCCAGGACAACCATCGCCGACTGCATCGGTAGCCGACGAACACACTGACGCCGCGCCACCAGCGATGGCATACATCTGGCTGCTCCCGGCGTCAACTCTCCAGATCACGCCACTGCTCGTATCCGACACATAAAGATTTGCACCCTGATCGAGCCCGACTGAAAAGTCGCTGCCAAACACCAGAGAAGTTGCAAGGCCGCGGCTACTTGCGCTGATCTTGCCCACCTGCGCCGTACTCGCATTCTCGGTTCCCGCATAGTTGGTGACGTTCCCGGTCGCGGCGGTCACTAATCCGACATCGACGATAAACTCATTCGCAAAATACAGATTGCCCGAATTATCCACCGCGACATCGTAGACGCTATCGACGTTCGAAGACCGCGCCGGGTTGCCGCTTACGAAGGCGCCGAAGTAGCATCCGCCGCGGCTGCCTGTAGCGTTCGCCGCGTAATTGGGGCATTCCCCGCTATTGGCGGTCTTTGTATTAAGGCTGCCGTACCCAACAAGCTTCGCGATCGTGCCAACAGGAACAGGCAGACCCATGATCGTTGTATCAGCTGTTCCAAAGTTGACTACCTCAACCGCATTGTTGCCCTCGTCAGCGATATAGAGATTGTCATGTTGATCGAAAGCGATTCCGGAAGGATCGTTCAGATAAGTCTGCGCTGTAATCGGCCCGCTCTGTGATGAAACGAGCACCGGAGTCGTAAGTGTCGTGCCGTTATAAGTGTTGACGTTGTAGCCAAAGGTCGATGGGCTTCCAACAGCATTCGTAATCACGCCCGTCGTGACGATGACTCCGTTTGTCGCCGCAACTTTGCGGATATTCGAAAAGCTGTTATCCGCAATGTACAGATTGCCGCTCGACGAAAAAGCGAGCCCGTGGGGTTTACCCAACTTCACATCGGTTCCAAGGCAACCGTCCCCATCCCCGGTCGTCGCAGTCCCGGAACCACTCGGACAAGCGGCCCCGGCTACGGGGTTCGAAGTCGCGCCGCCCGCCACCAATGTAATGATCCCGGTCGCCGCATCGATGCGTCGAACAATTGCATTCGCCGAGTCCGAGAAAAAGATGTTCCCTAGCTTGTCCGCCACCACGAATCGGGGTGCGCTCAACGCCACTTCTGTCGCAAGACACCCGTCGCCAAACTTGTCAGTCGACTTGAACCCGCTTTGCGGACATGTAGCCCCCACCGCAGGACTGGAGGCGGCACCTCCAGCAAGTAGCGTCACAACGTAAGGAAGCAGCTGTGGAGGAGTCTGGCCGAATGCTTTATTTCCAGGGCCCAGAACCGATACACATAGAACGAAGGCAAGAGAAAGAAATGGCCTAAACCAATTCCCAGTGCGACGCGAATTGAACAAGGTAAAAGGCTCCTCGGCGAAGTCCAGGTGGACCTGCAGCCCAACGGGTTAAGTAGTTGTGGATCAGCGCTAACCATGACCTGGCTCTGGCGAGCGCGAGGCCGCAACAAAGGCCTAAGCGGTGATACCAATATTCTGTTAATGAAGAATGAATAATACAACCTGCAACACGGATTGGCATCTCTTTTCCGTCATAAGTTTGTCAACGCCCCCCATGCAATGTGGAAAATCGAGCCCCAGCGTGTAAACCGGAAAAGACTAGCCACCACACATCCAATCCGAAGTCCAATCAATTGAATAAGATGCCTCACGAGCAGCGAGAACAGGCGTCGTCACAGCCAATCCGCTCTACCCCGATCCGATGAAGATACTCAATTTTTCTATCTCAAAAGTCCGCGCCTCGCACTCTACGAATCGCAATCGATAAGCAACCGATTAAGTTACAAATTCCACGTGCGCATCAAAATGTACTCCTCCAAGCGGCCTTTCGCGCCTTTCTCTCATCCAACCTACTGTGTCCAATTTCGCGCCCTCTGGCGCGCCGCGACTGGACCGAAGGAGTTACCAACGTATGGGCAAAGAATGGGTCACAACTCTCGCAGACGACATTCGGGAAAAGGGTCACGAAGTCGCAGAAAACTACGGCCGATCGCAGCACCAATCTGAGGTCATTACCTCGAAGGGCAAACCCTTCTTCTCCGCTTTCGTGATCTCCCTCGAAGACGATGTCAATCAGATTAAGCGCGAGCTGCAGGGCGACGTCACCTCCTCCGACACCCTCTTCCAGAACGTCAGTCCCACCGAGATTAAGCTCACTCGCAGCCGATTCCCCTGGTTCGATGCCCGTATCACCCACCAGGACCCCAATATCGTCCTCGACTACGCCAAAGGCCTCGGAGTCGCAGGCGATCCGGCCATCGATCGCAAGACCTGCTACTTCGTCTTCCACGTCGCCGAAGACGACACTCTCTCTATCGAGGAGTCCTTCGGCGAAGATCCCCGCAGCTTTCGCCAGCCCCAGGAACTCGCACAACACATCGTCGAGCTGTTATTCAGCCTCTGAAGGCTCACTCCCACTGTGTCGGATGCCGCTCCAGCCACCAGCACGCGGGATGACTCTGTTGCGGAAATAGAGACCGGCTGCAGGTCACCGGCGCCGTGCCCATGAAGTCGTACTCTACCTTGTTCCCCTTCAGCGGTGTTGCCAGAAACTGATTCACCTGCACAGTCCCGAAAGCTGTACCGCGTGAGACGCGTATCCGCAGCAACAACCAATCCCACCCATACAAATTAGCGAGCAGGAAGACCAGAACCAAGACCGATCGCCCCAGCCGTCCCGCCCATTTAGTCATTACTGCAAGTATTGCACGTGCACATAAGTTCCCAGCCGAACGTTGTAGGCGAGGTACCAACCGATATGGTCAGGATCTTCATAGATAATGATGTCATCGCCGAGCCAGTTCCAATCGTTCACGAAGAACAGATCATACGGAGCCACGCCAAAGTAGAATCCGCCAAACCAGAAACGATTCGGCCCGCCGCCGGCGATCCGCCACACATGTCCTGGCCCAAAGCCACCTGAAAAATGACCGTGCTCCCAGGGATGATCGAGATGGTAGTGCGGATCATCGTGCCCTGTACCGTGACCAACCCAATTGCCGTCCGCATGCACATGAGGAGCATCCGGGTGCCCCGGCGCATCCTTGTAATTCTGCGGCCCCGCATGCGGCGGCGGCGTTCCATGGACCGGTGCCGGGCCATGAGTTGGGGCCGGTGCGGGATGACCTCCGCCTCCGCCCGGATGCTGCGCAACCGCTGGGAGAATCAGAATAAGCAGAACTGCAAACAAGCCGATAACTCTCTTCATATAGGGACCCCTTTGATAGACCTAAGTTCGTACGATGGAGATTCTCTTTCAAATGGTAGGCTTTACGCCAGTTCCAAGTCCGGCAACCCGCCGCCGGACAGCCGGGAAATCCCATAAAAACATCTCAACCTAGGGTAGGGTTAACTCAGGAGAAGTCAGAGGACGGAATGAAGGAAAAACAAGCATTGGCAATGATCGCGCTCTTTGCCGCAACCTGCTTCCTGGCCCACACTGCGATCGCGCAGGCAGTTCCCGCCGCAACCCAAAAACTCCAGCTTTCCGCCTTCGCCGCAGGAACCGGAACCTTCACCGACCTTGAGGGAGGCAAGAATCTAGCCATCACCGCCGGCGTCGACCTCGCCTTCCTATTCGTTCCCGTCGTCCGGCCCTCATTTGAGCTTCGCGGCAGCTACCCTATCGATGGCGGCCACATCAGCAGCCAGAAAAACTTTCTCCTCGGCCCCAAAGTCGAGTACCCCATCGGCCGTTTCCACCCCTACGTCGACTTCTTGTTCGGCCGCGGCCAGATCAATTATCACTCGCCCGGCTTCGAGTTCGAAAATATCGATTACCTCAGCTCAAACTCCGCCGTCTACTCACCCGGAGTCGGCCTCGACTACAACCTCACGCACAGCATCGCGCTCAAAGCCGACGCGCAGTTTCAGCACTGGGACACACCCGTCACCACCTCAGGTGTGATCCACCCCACGGCTCTTTCGCTCGGCGTCGTCTACAACTTCGATTTCAACCCGCACCATCGTCACAATCAATAGTCCGGCTGCCCCCGCCGAACTCGGGGTGAGTAATGCCGCTAAAGTGCCGTGCAAACTGGACTAGCGCTCCCTCATGGCGTATCTTTTGGCGGAAAGCCAAATCTCTTCAGCCTACGGAGTGAATCCATGACCGCTCTGCCTCGTCTAACTTGCAGCATCTTGCCCAAATTTGCCGCTGTTCTCGTCTTCACCCTCACCGCTGGCTCACTCGTCGCCCAAAACCCTACTCCGGCTCCCACTTGGTCGCAGGAAGAGGGCATGAAAATCGTTACCCAGGTCCAAAAGAAACTTGCCGGCCTCACCAACTACGGTGTCTTCGACTGGATCACTTTCGGCTTCCATGGCAAGACCATTGTTCTTAAGGGCTACGCCTCCCGCCCCATCCTTAAGAGCGATGCTGGCAACGCGGTCAAAAGTATCCCCGGAATCGAGTCGGTCGACAATCAGATCGAAGTCCTTCCCAACTCCCCCAACGACGACCGCATTCGCGCCGCCGTCTATAACCGCATCTTCACCCAACCCAGCCTGCGTAAGTACAACGCCAACCAGGGCTCCGTCGCTCAAGCCATGGGACCTGGTGGCCGCAACGTTGCCCTCATGGCAGGCGGCATCACCAACAATCCGCCTATCGGCTTTCACGCCATCCACATCATCGTAAAAAACGGCAACGTAACTCTCTACGGCGTCGTCAACAATGAAATGGACTCGAACATCGCGGGAATGCAGGCCAACGCAGCTCCCGGCGCCTTCAGCGTCGATAACGACCTCGTCGTTCAGGGATCGTCCTCTCAACCCAAGGCCAAATAGGTCGCCGCCCCCTGGTGTCGGCCAAATCCCGGCCGGCATCGGATGGGCAAAATCTCCCGAATTTCCAGACGTTCTCCTGACATATAGGCGTAAGAATCTCGCTACAATAACACTGTGCGGCGTCTCCTCAGCACCGTTCTGCTTCTGCTCTTCAGCTTTCCGCTGATCTCGCCCCTCTTGGCCCTTACGGATGGCTCCGACGCAAGTCTGCCCATCTGTTGCAGAAAGAATGGCACACATCACTGCACGATGAAGGTCCCGCCTGCAACATCCTCCGCCTCTGGAGCCACGGTCAAAAGCCCACCGCAGCACTGCCCTGCTTACCCGGCAGCCGTCACTCCCATTCGCCACGGCGACCTATCCCTCCACATTGCGTCGCTCACCTTCGCTGAGATCGTTAGTCACCCCACCATCAAGCCTCAAACTCACGCTCGCGCCCGTGTCGCCCTCGACCGCTCCCGCCAGAAGCGTGGCCCTCCTGCAAACCTGCTCTAGACCTGCTTTAGCGCGCAACGCCCGTCGTCTCCCTCTATCAGGAAAGACAATCGCGTTGCCGCCATCCCTCACAAGTTCCAGCACCGTCAGTCTCTGACGAGGGAAGTTCGATGCGCAAGCTCGCTCTACTTTGTCTTTTGTCTTTACTTCTGGCCCCATCCGCGGCCCGTGCCACCATCTTCAGCCAGGTTCATGGAGTCGTTCACGACCCCCAGCACCGCCCTATCGCCGGTGCCCACATCGAGCTCAGCGCCGCCAACTCCGCCTTCACTCAAACCACCCTCACGAACGCCGAAGGCAGCTTCACCCTATCCACAATCCCACTCGGCGACTACGTTCTCACCATCTCGCAATCCGGATTCGCCACGATTAAGCAATCCCTCACGCTAGCCTCCGACACCGCACCCATCCTGCACTTCGAGTTGCAACTCGACACCGTACGGCAGTCCGTCTCGGTCGAAAACCCCGCGAATACCGCCAACGTCAACACTGTCACGCCCACAACTCTGGTCGACCGCGAGACCATCGCCCTAACCCCCGGCGCCGACCGCACCAACTCCCTCGCCATGATCACCGACTTCACCCCCGGTGCCTACATGACTCATGACATGCTCCACATTCGCGGAGGCCATCAGGTCAGCTGGCTCTTCGACGGCGTCGAAGTCCCCAATACCAACATCGCCAGCAACCTCGCCGCGCAAATCAGCCCCAAAGACATCGATTACATCGAGATCCAGCGCGGCAGCTACACCGCCGATATTGGCGATCGCATCTACGGCGTCTTCAATGTCGTGCCCCGCACCGGATTCGAACGCAATCGCGAAGCTGAGCTCATAGTCACTGCTGGCAACTTCTTCCAGACCGACGACCAGCTCAACTTCGGCGATCACAACGAAAAATTCGCCTACTACGCCAGCCTCAACGGCAACCGAAGCGACTACGGCCTGGCCCCACCCGTTGGCGAGGTCCTTCACGATGCCACCAACGGCTACGGCGGTTTCGCCTCCCTGATCTTCAATCGCAGCCCCCAGGATCAATTCCGCGTGGTGACTCAACTTCGCAACGACTACTTCCAGATCCCCTACGACCCGGACCCCAACAGCTTCGGGAACCAGCAGTTCGACTCCAGTGGTCTTCGCGATGGCCAGCACGAAGGCGACGTCATCCTCACCTTCTCCTGGCTACGCACCATCAACCCCTCCACCGTCCTTCAAGTCTCGCCCTTCTTTCACTACAACAAGGCCGACTATGACTCGAACCCAAACGACATCCCCGTAGCCACCACCGCTGACCGTTCCTCTACCTACGCCGGCGCACAAGCTTCCATCACCACGGCAATCGCGCGAAACACCATCCAGGCTGGACTCTACTCATTCGGCCAGCATGACACCTACCTCTTCGGCGCCATCTTTAACGACGACAGCGGCAACACCAACTTCTCCATACCCGACTCAGCCAACGGCGGAGTCATCGAAGAGTACATCTCCGACAACTTCAAAGCCACCTCCTGGCTCACCCTCATCGCCGGCCTCCGTCAAACGCACTTCCAGAGCGAGTTCACGGAAAACTATACCGCCCCCCGCTTCGGTGTAGCCTTCCGCGTCCCCAAGCTGAACTGGGTCTTTCGCGGCTTCTACGGCCGCTACTACCAGCCCCCGCCTCTTCTCACCGCTTCCGGTCCCATCGTGCAGTTCGCCAACGCCAGCAACACAGCGTTTACCCCTCTTCACGGCGAACGCGACGAAGAACACCAGTTCGGCGTACAGATCCCTTTTCGCGGCTGGATCCTGGACGCCGACACCTTCAAAACTCGAGTCAACAACTTCCTCGACCACTCCAACGTCGGCGACTCAAGCATCTACTTCCCAGTCACCGTCGACGGAGCTCTCATCCGCGCGTGGGAACTCTCCCTCCGCTCGCCCCGTCTCTGGCACTTTGGACAAGCCCACCTCGCCTACTCCAACCAGATCGCCGAACAACGCGGCAACATCACCGGCGGCCTCATCTGTACGCCGATCGGCGATCCGGCCTGCGACGCCGGCTTTGCCTACACCCCCGTCGACCACGACCAACGCAACACCCTCAACGTTGGCTTCAACGCCACACTGCCATGGAGTACCTTCGTCTCCACCAACGTCTACTACGGTTCCGGCTTCGTCAACGGCAACCCAGACCCCGCCACTCCATACCCCAACTCCTACCTGCCCGCGCACACCAGCGTGGATCTTTCCATCGGCAAGACCTTCGGCGAAAAACTCTCAGCCTCGGTCACCACAACCAACATAGCGAACTATCGCGTCCTGCTCGACAACAGCCTGACCTTCGGCGGTTTTCACTTCAATGACCCGCGCCAGATCTACGGCGAAATCCGCTATCGCTTCAAGTTCTGAACAGGGGGTTGTCTTTGATCCAGCCCTCCTGCCGGCCAAGCCTACGAAGTCGTCGTAGAAGGGATCAGGAACGGAGTAAGCGTGCCCGCAGCAAGTAGAGCCTGCCGGCGCTGAACCTCCAGCGCGAGCAGCTGTATCTCGAGGCCGATCTTTTGAGCTTCGGCCTGCTCGCGCTCGAGTTTGATCAAGGCTGCCTGCTCAAGCCCCGGATCGAGCGCGCAGCAATGCGCAAGCTCCGGATCGTAGACCACGCCATCCGTTGGAACCGTCAGGACCGCCGGCAGCTCGACCGTCTCGCCGACAGGAGGCAAACCCTTTAGGATCGCCTCCACCGCCGCTTTATATTTGGCGGGAAGCTGCCCGATCTGAGCAGGTGTCAAGACGGGTGACACAAAATTTCCCGCCGTCACCTGGAACGTCACCGCGGTCACCTTCGTCGTAATGACATAGACGTCCAGCACCTTCCGCACGAAGTAGGTCACTGCGTAGCAAATATTGTTGTTCACCAGGATTCGTTGCGTCGTCGAGACCGTCTCAGAGTCCTCGTAGCTGCTGATCGTGATCGATCGTTGCAGGTCGGTGTACTGCGAAGCCTGCTGGGCCACCGAAGAGAACTGGCTCGCGCTAGCTTGAGTCGACAGATCAACTGCGGAGCTGGAACTCGAACTGCTGCTGCTGCCACCGCCGCCACCCAGGCTGAAGATGCCCAGGTTAATTCCGCCGCCGCCCGACGCGTTCGAACTCTGCGTTTGGCTGTTCAGCACCTGAACCAGAGCACTCGAGTCGCTGGAGCTTTGTTGCTGGTGTAGCGCCGACACAAACTGCGAAAAGGTGGTTTGAACCGAATAACGCTCCGTATCCGTGGTCGTGCGACGATAGCGGTCACTCTGGTAAAGAGTCATCTTTTCGCCCGGCAAGAGCGTCAGCGTATACGCCAGTCCGCCGTGCTGTTTTCCGACAAGACAAAGCGAGTGAGTATAGGTAACATTAATTGTTACAAATCCACGACCAAAATCCGCCGTCGCCGGTCCGCCCGCAATGCTTACGACGGAGGTCTTGGTCTCGGTGAATGTAATGCAGCTCGATTTGGCGCGCCACGGCGGATCGCACGGACTCTGACAGCATGCGTCCTGAGTGGGAAGGGTTACGGGTGTAGTCCCGTCTGTCGGATCTAAGGCTGTCGTGGTTGTATCAGGCATATGTCCCCCTTGTTAGGAGCTTGAGCCACCGGGCGCAATCCAGTGCAGCGCCATCGGCCTGAATCATTTTCAGATGTACCAGGATAGGGAGGGCCGAAGTACAAACTTCGTGACGAAACCTTAGTTCCGGTCTCGTATCTCTGTCAAGCGCCGAGCAAAAACCGAAAGTATGCAGCCCCGCAGCCCGCAACTCGCCAATAATCGGAAGCGGCGGAAATTTCCTTGGGTTATGGCAGCTTCGCGTATTCCAACTTAGCCGCAATCAGGATAGGGATGTCGGCGTCCGCGTCTTTCCAGAGCGCGAGGAAATTCTCGTACGCTGCGCGCGCTTTAACGTTGTCGCCCGATAATGCATAAGCCCTGCCCAGCTCAAGATGCGCCAGTGACCCGATCGGCTGATTAATGACAACACCCGGATGATCGATCAACTTCTGAAACTCCGCTGCAGCGGCTACCCCGTCATGTGCCGCCATATACGCATGCCCTCTCACCCACACAGGGTAGAGGTAGGGAAACGCCAGTGGCCCGCCCAGTTCATACGGCGCCGCCGGTTCCAGATTCAAGATTCCCTGCGAGGGATTGTTCCTACCGATTTCGATCGCACCATGAATCGTCGGCAGGCTGTAGAGTTTCAGCATCGTATCCGTGGAAGCGGTTCTCTCATCCTCAAGCTGCTCAACAAGCCTCTTCGCTTTGCCGGGATCCCCCGCGCGGGCCAGCGTAAGCGCCGCCAGCAACCTCACGGCGCTTCCCGACTGAAGTAACAGCGCCGCATCTACGCTTTGCCTCGCTACGGTTGTGTTCCCGAACTCGGCCTCCCGCAACGCGGCGAACGCCTGCCAAAGCGCCGCTGTCTCCTTCGATCCTGCGCGCACTGCGGACTCCGACGCCCGTCTCGAATAATCCCGAGCCCGCACCAGCCGCCCGTAGTAAGCTTCCGTGTCCGCCTGGCCGGACAGCATTACATCTTCGTCTCCCGCTCGCCCAGCCGCCCAGGCCAGCTGTTGCTCCATGCCCTTCCTATCACCTCTCCGGAAGGCGAGGATATACAGGTTCTCCCGAATGTAGAGCCCGTCAAAACCCTTCGTCTGGGCCTGCCGCGACAAGTTCTGCGCATCATCCAACCGGTCGAGCGCGATGTAATCAAAAGCAAGGTTGCCGTACGCCGTCGTCGTCGGCGCAAGCAGCAGCGACACTTTCGTCTCGACCACTGCTTTGTCATATTGCCCAAGCTGTTGGTAGATGACACCGAGATTTAGAGACGGTGTGGCATCACGGGGGTAGCTCTTCGACCACAGCTCGTATTCTTTGGTCGCCTTCTCGAGATCTCCTGTGACGGCGTGATAGTAAGTCGTCGAGATTCGGTATCTCTCGCGCTCGCTCACCCTGTCCCGCAGTTCATACGCTTTGGTCGCATTCTCCGCCGCCAAATCTACCCGATTCAGATTGAAATATGAGGCACCCAGTGCCGCATACGCCAGCGCAAAATTCGGATCGAGTTCAATCGCGCGCTTATAAAAGGGAATCGCTTCCGTGTCGCCCGTCCTGATTGCGGTTCTGTTAGCCATACTGAACGCCTTCAACGCCTCCAGCGAAGGCGTGGTTGCCTCCACCGGCACATCGAACTTCTCCACAGTGGCCAGCGATTCGCCGAGCTTGCCCCTTAACTTCCTTGTTGTCTTTCCCAGCACCTTCAGCACGTCTCGCTTGCTTGCTGCTTCCCCTTGTTCACTGGCCAGCGTGTCCCCGCCACCGCAACTGACCGCGTTGAGCCCCATCACGTACTGCCCGCCGAGATTGGAAATCGATCCGAGTACCGTCGCTTTGCTGCCCGTCCGAACGCAAATTTCCTGTGCAAGTTCCGGAGTGATGTGCTGCGCCGCCGGCTGGCCCATCAACCGCAGCGTCTCCTCGACCTTGCGGTCGGAGACAATATTCAGGAAGGGCGACTGATTCAGTTCAATCGTCAGAGCCTGCTTCAGAGCATCATCAAAGACCGGATCGCCGGTCTTGTTGACGAAGTCCGCCAACAGCACACTGTCCTTATCAGTCAGCGGTACCGCCTTCGCCGAATGAGCCGCCAGGCGTGACCGCAGATAAAGTCCTCCAGCTACCAAGGCAATCAGCGCCAGAGCCGTCACGACGGCAAGAGGCTTCCAATTGGACACGATCCGCGAGCCGACCCGCAAACCGGAACGCAATTTCGGCTCCGCAACGCCCGCGGGGCTCAAGCTCGCCGCGGCAATACGGTTCGAATCCATGTCCCGCTTCAGCCGCTGCAGATCTGCACGCATCTCTGCCGCACTTTGATAGCGTAGTGTCCGATCCTTCTCGAGCGCCTTGTTGACGACGCTCTCCAGCTCCGCGGGCAAATCGGGGTTCAATCGAACCGGGGCCACCGGCGCGCGATTGAGTATGGCGTCGAAGACTTCTGCGGCGCTGTCTCCTCGAAATGGCGCCTGCCCTGTCGCCATCTCATAGAGAACCGCGCCAAAAGAAAACAAATCACTCCGCGCATCCGACTCCTTAGCTCGCGCCTGTTCCGGCGACATGTAAGCAAGGGTTCCCACCACACTGCCGGGACTCGTTAGATCTTCGAGGCGCGGATCTTGGCTTGCCGTTGTCTCCGGGTCATCGGTTGCTTTCAGCGTTGGCGCAACCTTGGCGAGTCCGAAATCGAGAACCTTGGCGTGGCCCCGCTCCGTCACGAAGATGTTCGCCGGCTTGATATCTCGGTGAAGGATGCCTTTGCTGTGAGCAGCGTCCAGTGCATCGGCGATCTCGATCCCGAGCGACAACACCTGCTCCGTATCAAGTGGCCGTCCCATGATCAGAGTTTTTAGCGTCGCTCCCTCGAGGTACTCCATCGCGATAAAGGATTGGCCACCATGTTTGCCCACTTCATAGATCGTGCAGATATTGGCATGATTCAGCGCTGAGGCGGCACGCGCTTCACGGTCGAAGCGGCTCAGTGCCTGCAGGTTCCAGGCGAACCCGTCAGGAAGAAACTTCAAGGCCGCGAATCGGCGGAGCGTAGTGTCCTCCGCTTTATAGACGACGCCCATACCACCGCTGCCAACTCTATCTACGATGTGGTAATGAGAGATGGTCTGGCCGATAAGAGAGGGCGAGTCTGCCATTAAGTGGCCATCCTGGGTTTAGATTGGGCCAACGAGCAAGTCAACGAAGTGACGCTAATCACGAGTTCCCGATTAGCATGGTGCAGCCGAAGAGCACAAGCAACTCATTGTATCGGTGTTGCACGCCCGAACGCCTACTTCGCATCCTCTATGGGGAACAATCGAAACAACACCTGTCTCAAATCGGGAATCAGTTCCGTCTCAGCTCCCGCGCAGCACCTCGGCCGGCGCAACCCTCGTCGCACGCCTAGCCGGCAGATAACTCGCAAGCAGCGCGATCAAAAGAAACGCAGCCGGAGTCACCACAAACGTCGTCACGTCGTACACACCAACCTTGTACAGCAGGCTGGACATCAGCCTCGCTAACAGCAACGCCGCCGTCAGGCCAACCAGAATACCCGCCGCGGCCAGCACCAATCCCTGCCGTACGATCAACAGCAGAATATCTTCGCGCTTTGCCCCAAGCGCCAGGCGAATCCCCAGCTCCTGCCGCCGTCCCGCCACCGTATAGGCCAGCACTCCGTAGATTCCGATCACTGCCAACGCCAACGCCGCAACCGAAAAGACTCCCAGCAGCAGCATCGTAAAGCGCGGTTGCGCACGCGACCCATCCACCAACTCATCGACCGTCTCGACGTTGTCGACCGGCTGATCCGGATCCACAGCAGCGATCTGGGAACGCACCGCCGAAGTAAGGCTCTCCGGCGACATCGACGTCCGCACCAGCAGGTTCATATTTGCCCACGCCAACTGCGGAAACGGTACATAAATCTGAGCCTGCGTCTCCTGCGCTAGCCCCTTGTTCTTCACATCCGCGCTCACCCCAATCACTTCGGACGGATCTGGCCCGCGCCCCACAACAATCGTCTTGCCCAGCGGGTTCTCATTCGGCCAGAAGCGGCGCGCAAAAGTCTCATTCACAATCGCAACCTTATGCGACTGCGCATTGTCCGCCGCTGTAAAGTCACGGCCTGCCTGCAGCGGAACACGCATCGTCTCCAGCCACTGCGGGCTCACAGCCTCAATATCGAGAAACGGTCGTTGCGACAGAGGCACCTCCGCCTGGCCCTCCGGCAACATCGGCGTAATTCTCTTCCAACTCAACGGCAGCGCAGCCGAGATCGCCGCACTGCGCACACCCGGCAGTGCCGAAACCCTGCGCAGCACCTCATCAAAGAACTCGATCTGCTGTTGCGGCTTCCCGTACTTCACCGTCGGCAACGACACATTCATCGAGAGCACGTTATGCGCATCAAAACCCGGATCAACTCGCAAAAGCTGCCTGAAGCTGTGCACCAGCAACCCCGCGCCGATCAGCAACAACAGCGACAGCGCCACCTGGCCCACCACAAGCACATTGCTCATCCGCGCTCGTCGATGCCCACCGGCACTTCCTCGACCCTCATCCCGCAACGCACTATTCACATCGACCCGCGCAAGTTGCAGCGCAGGAAACGTCCCGAAGACGATCCCAGTCACCAGCGACACGACCAGCGCAAACACCAGCACGCGCAGATCCATGCCGATGGGAAGCCCGGGCGGAAGCTGATTTGCTCCCCATGCAACCAGAGCCCGGGTCGCAGCCCAGCCCAGCCCCACGCCCAACACGCCGGCGACCAGCGACAACAGCACACTCTCCGTCAACATCTGCCGCACAATTGCACTCCGGTTCGCTCCCAGGGCCACTCGCACTGCAATCTCTCTGCGCCGCGCCAGCGCACGCGACAGCAACAGGCTCGCAACGTTGGCGCACGCGATCAGCAGTACCAGAGCCACTGCGCCCGACAGCATCAACACTCTCCCGCGTGCCCCTGCGACCACCAGCTCGCGCAGCGGAGCAGTCGTCATCACCGCACCAGCATCCGCGTCCGGCGCCGTTGGGTTCTCTCGGCGGTACTCCTGGTTCAGCACGGCCAGCTCGTCCTCTGCGCGCTTCGGCGTCATCCCCGGTTGCAACCTGGCCACATAACCGAGATACCCAACACCCATCCGCAACCGCTGCGGTGTCATCAGCGTGTACTCAAAATACCGAGGCGTCCAGATCTCCGCCTGCCCCACAAAAGGAAACTCAACATCCCCAGGCAGCACGCCGACGATCACGTTCGGCACAGTGTCCAACGTCACTGTCTTGCCGACAATATTCCGGTCTCCGCCAAACCGATTTCGCCACATCGAGTCGCTGATCATCACCACCGGCTGGCCCTCGGTGCGGCCCTCCTCAGCCGTAAACGAACGACCAAGCTTAGGCACAACTCCCAGAGTGGTGAAAAAGTTGGGCGTCACTCGTGCCACCGCCACCTGCAGTGGCTCGCCTCGTCCCGTCAGATTCAGATTGTCCGTCGCCCAGGCAGCCACCGACTCAAACACCTGGCTGTGATCGCGGAGCAGCTCGTAGCGTTGCAGTGTGCCACCAAAATCCGTTGTCTTGCTCTTCACCTCCAGGCTCACCAGTCGCTCCGGTTCACCATACGGAAGAGCCCGCAACAGCAGCGCATTCGTCACCGTGAAGATGGCCACATTCGCCCCAATACCCAGGGCAAGAAGAACAATCGCCACAACCGTAAATCCGGGACTCTTCAAGAGCATTCGCGCCCCAAAACGCAGGTCCGCTAACAGAGTTTGCATGGGCACAATTATAGGTAGGCAAAATCGCGTATGGCGAAGGCCCCGAGGCAAGAGTTGATTCGGATAATTTTGAGAAGCGAGCCGCAAAAATCGCAGTTTTAAGGATTTTCACCTACTATTCGCCTACCTTAGTTTTTATGACACGGGGATTTGGGAGCAAGGATAGGACGCGGTTGCAGGTGTTTGTGGTTGAGTGCAAGAGGTGCGCTCGCCACATTCCGCGAATGTAGAAACGTTTCCTCCTGCGAGCATCCGCGTTGATTGTCAGTTGGGCGGAGAGGCGAGGATGTATCGTCCCACGGAAGTCTATCTTGGCTTTCCGCATCACCTGTTAGGTAAGCAGACAGACAATATGTCCGAGCACTACCACCAGATTAGAAACACACGTAAGCATAGCTAAGTGGCTGCTATGATTCGCCTATGGCCTTTAGCTTCAATCTTTCCGAGCCACTACGCGCACTATCTCGGTACGCTTTAGTGCGCTCAAAGGTTGAACGGGCCAAACAGGGTCTCGTCGATATGGAGCGTAGGCTCGATGAGTTCTACGGCAACACTCCCGGAGTCAATCGTTATATTAAGCCCCGATTTTCTCAGTCGGGTGAACAGATTGAATATCACATTCCCATGGATTCCTTGGCCGCCGCTGGAGACGTGGTCAGCAATCTGCGGGGCGCACTCGACCATCTCGCTTACCAACTTGCTGACGCCTACACTCCCAATTGTCCCGACACCGTTTTGGAGAAGACATGCTTTCCGATTGGCAAGGATATGGCCAGCTACAAATCGTTGAGACGAAGAATAGAAAAGGTCATTCATCCTGAGGCCGTAAAACTGATCGATTCTATGAAGCCCTACAAGAACGGGAACGAACCGCTTTTCCTGCTCAACGACTTGAACAATATCAGCAAACACCGTATGTTGCTGACCGTAGCAGAGACCGTCTACTGCCACGCCGATTGGATCAGCAATATCAGTCTTGCTACCACCTTTCAATACAAAATCAAAAACCCACATTTCTGGGGAATCTATGGATACCCTAGCGTGCACGGCTACGTACAGAGTTCTATCGAGGAATCTCTCGGTAAACCTCAGGTTTTTGGAGGTGATGCGTTGCTCCCAACGCTTCATTATCTTGTTGAATTCGTCGAACCCTTGATTATGGGCTTCCTACCTTACCTGGCACATGTCCGCCTTTCCGCCGCGTGATACGCTGCGGCTAGATTGGCATGAAGGCAGAAGCTAAAGCGCGTCTCTCCTGACTCTGCCGACAAAGATGTATAGGGCGACTTCGCTCAGTCCACGAACTTTATATCGTTCCTTGAATCACCTCGCGTGTTCGCAAGCGATGGGTCACATCCAAATGCGCCGAGTTATCCCCAGATGTTTCTGCGACTTACAACTTTTTTCTTCAAAAACTGCCTAAAAATCGCTTGTCAAGCCCCAAAACTACCTAAACCATTTCCTGACAACGAGATCCAAGTGGCATTTTAGTTACACTCTAACCGCTATACTGGATATATAGATCAAAAAAGAAAGGTTAGCCCCGGGGAACCGGGGCTAACTCATTTAGTTGCAAGAATTTGACGGTAAGCCATTTGTTATGACGAATTTGACTCTAACCCATTTGTTAAGACGAATTTGCAGGCAACAACAGTTCGTAAACCATTGAAAAGAAACAAATCTCCCCATATAAAGGGGGGAGGGGGATTACCTTAATGCGCTACGATCTCCCGGATGTGCACCGACGCACCAACCTCGGGAACGGTACCGTCGTTCACCAGCACCTCAGTAGGCGTCCCCGCGAACACGATCCGGGTCGAGGCACTCGATCGGCCAGCAATCCGCAGCCGCTCGGTCACGGTCAGTGCACCCGAGCGTACCGTAACCGGAACGTCAGCCGCGGCAGCACCATCGTTCCTTACCTCCACCGCCACCAGATAGCCCGGACCCTTGTCTCCAACCTGGTCCAGAGCCCGAGGAGTCACACTCGCGATGCTCAGATCCGGCAGACCCCGGTCACGGTACACCCAGTCATCGAAAAACCAACTCAGATCCCGCTTCGAAACCCGCTCCAGAACCCGCTGAAACTCCTTCGGATCCCCGTCCTTCGGATTACCGTCTAGCTTGTCCTCCCGGTACTCGCGAAGCGTACGCTTCAACGCATCGTCACCCACCAGCGACCGCAGCATCCACAGCACAGCCGCAGCCTTGGTCCGGTAGTAGACCTCATCCCGTGCAAGGATCAGGCTCTGACCCTCGTCGCTCATGTTTTGCGCCGGAGCCGGCTCCGCCAGCGCCAGAGCCTTCGCCTCCTGTTGCAACTGCTGCACCGCAACCTCTCGCCCCTGTGTCTGCTCCAGCCACAACAACGACTGGAACTGCGCCACGCCCTCGTCGAGCCACACATGCGACGACCCAAACCACGCATGGCTCAGCGAATGAGCCAGCGACGGAGCCAGAATATCGGCAGCCTTAACCCGCATCGGCGCAACCAGCAACGCGTCGTCCTCAAACGGCTGACCGCCATGATCAAGGATCGTCAAAACACGCAAAGGCCCATCGCCAAGCCAGTCCTTCAACAACGGCTGAACCTTCGCCGCCCCTGCCGCGTAACTCGGCACAACATCGTAGTGCTCCGTAACCGCCGAGATCAGGCTGTTCTCGGTCAACGTCCCCGCCCTGTCAGTCACAAACAAACTCGGCGTGCGAAACCCCAATGGGCGCTCGGAAAACTCAGCAGTCGCCACTCCCGCAGACTCCGCCACGGGAAGACTCTCATTCTCGTGCGCCACCTTCAACTGTTCGCGGCGGCCACAGAAAAAGACCGCATCCGGCGCCTCCCCCGAATACTCAACCGTCAATCGCAGACGGACCGTCACGCCCGCCTGTTGCAACTTCGTCCAGCCGACACTCTCAAAAAACTTCGCGCCATCCCCAAGAAAGACAGGAGCAGCAGCCGTCGGATACCACAGAACGTTCCCAAACCCGCGCAGCGCGGTCCATTCAGGGCTGATCTGGTCCCAGTCCGAACGAGCGGCTTGCTCCGAAGGAGCACCAATCCGCTCGAGCCTCTCCGCCGATTGCTTCACCTCACCCGAGTAGATGCTCGTCAACCCGAGACTTGCGCCAGGCTCCAGCGGTCGAGCCAGTGTAACAACCGCCTCAGTCGCCTTCCCGGTGTGATCTGCATCCGTATCGATGGTCTGCACCGCGAATGGCGCGGACGAAACCTGTTCGCCCTCGCGAATCGAGATCGTGTCCCATCGCAGCGAAGAAGAGATCTGCAAGGCGATTCGCTTCAACGGTTCTTTGCCCGAGTTCTTCACCGTAAATCCGGCATGAGCCTCTATATGAGACTGCTGGGGCGTTAGATGAACGTCCAGATCGTAAGCAGTAAACGTGAGCGAGGCGCGCTCATCATCCGTGACCTCAACAACCTTTTGATCCGCGGCTGTCTTCGCCGTCTTCTTGGCCTCCGGCGAATCCTGATCCCGGTTGAAGAGCACCTTTCCACGCGGCACCGTCTCATCAGGAGTCGGCGGCGGAGTCGCCTGTGCCACCGCGACCGAAGCAACCACAAAAACCGCCGGAAACAACCACAACCGGCGACGTGCAAACATACCTGCCACTCTCTTCAAGATCCCAATCCCTTGCGCTCTTTCACAGGTTTTGACGAAGCCGCAGGAGGAGCAGCGGCCTGACGGCGCTGCCTCATCGCCTCATACATCACGATCGCTCCGGCAACCGATACATTCAGAGACGACACTTGTCCCGCCATCGGAATCCGTAACAAGTGGTCGCACGTCCTCTTCACAAGATCGTGAAGCCCGGCGCCTTCCCGCCCCAGCACCAGGACGCAATCGCTACGAAAGTCGTATTCGGTGTAGTCCGGGGTTCCACGCTCGTCCAAACCAAGAACCCAGATATGCTTCTGTTTCATCTGTTCGAGCGCACGAACCAGGTTCGTAACCCGAGCAATCCGAACATGTTCCGAGGCCCCGGCGGAGGTCTTGGCGACCGTCGCCGTAACCGGCGCCGACCGCCGCTCGGGCAGAATGACCCCATCGACTCCAGCACCATCAGCAGTCCTCAACAGAGCTCCCAGGTTATGCGGGTCTTCAATACCATCGAGAGCCAGGAAGAACCTGTGCTGCCCGCTTTCGCCTCCAGCCAGCAGATCCTCGATCCCCAGGAACTTCCTGTCCCGAACGACGGCCAAGACGCCTTGGTGAGCATCCGTCCGGGCCAACCGCGTGAGCTGGTCCCGCGGCTCCATTGACACCCGAACCCCTGCCGCCCGGCAAAGCTCAATCAACCGTTCCAGACGTTCGTCGCGACGCTCCCGGGCCACAGTTACATGGTCAAGCTGCCGCGAACCCGAACGAATAGCCTCCTCGACAGGGTGGAGACCGTATAAAACTTCCATCCCTCCAGTTTACTTTCTAAATGGAAAAAGAGCCTTGCGGCTTTAGAATGGTTACGAACGGGCACTCGACTGTCCAGGCGCCTTTCCGGGGAAATTTGCAACTTTTATGGAACATTCGATGAAAAAGCGAGTCTTCTCCGGCAGAAAGAACGTCTCAACCAATATGCTCGCTGGTTCCATCTCGCTCACGACTGCTCTGGTCGATGAGGCCCAAAGCGAAAATGCCGCGATTGCGCATGGCTTGAAGAGGCAGAATCCTGAGCTGCTGGATCATCTGATTGAACTTTATCAGCATCGCCTCCTGCGATATCTTCTTTTTCTAACTGGCAAGCGCGAAGTTGCGGAAGATCTTTTTCAAGAGACCTGGATGCGGGTTCTCTTGCGAGGGGCCCAGTACAACGGCAAGGCGCGTTTTGACACCTGGCTCTTTACGATTGCTCGCAATCTAGTGATTGATCTGTCGAGAAAACGAACGATGGCGAGTCTCGACGAGATGAGCGAGCGGGGAGAAGACGAGCGTCCTTTTGAAATTCCCGAGACAGGACCGTCTCCGTTGGAACAGTTTCAATCCCGGGAAGATTGCGCCGAGGTGGGCGAGGTGTTGCTCAAACTTGAACCCACTTATAGAGAGGTTCTTGTTCTCCGTTTTTATGAAGAGCTTTCCCTGGAAGAGATCGCTGCGGTAACCAAGGCGCCCCTCTCAACGGTGAAGTCCAGACTCTATCGGGGATTGGCGGCTTTGAAGCCACAGATGGAGCAGCTTCGTGGGGTTCGCCATTATGCGGAGGCGGGAGCATGAATGACGCCTTCGATAGAGCTACCTCGGAGGACTCCCGCACGCTTGCGCGAGTGGGATTGACCGATAGCATCGCACCAGCACGAGCGTCGGTGGTCAATCGTACTCATCGGGTAGTGCGCGAGCGCGCAAGAACGATTGCGGCGCGGCGAAGCCGGGTTCGCAGCCTTTGGATTCCTCTGGCTGTCTGTTCGTCTCTGTTTGTCATTCTCTGCACTGGCGTGTGGAGCGCGCTCGAGGCATACGATGTAACTGCAGAGGGAGTGCCGGACGCGAGCAATCAATTTCTGGTGTTGTGTTTATGGTTTCTTCCAGTGTCGATGGCGTTGTTGGCGGTAGTATTGTTTCATCGTGCCCGTAAGCGTGAGACTGCTCAATGATCAGATTTTTGAATCAGAGATCGGATGATTCGCAGAAGACCCCGGCGGGGGGTGAGGATCAGCTCAGCATGATCCCGACCTGGTCGGTGGTGCTGGCAATCATCGTGTTCGGAGCGGTGCAGTACCTGTTCCACGGGGTTCTTCCTCACCATAAGCATGAATTGCTGCCAATGCGGTTGTTGATGGGGTATTCGTGGGGAACGGCGTTTGCGAGTTATGTGTTGCTGGTGGGGTATGTGAGCCGTGATGTGCGGCGTCGCAGGATGCCGGCGGGGCTATGGATGTTGATCGTGGTGGTCATGCCGGGTGGCATTGGGGCTGTGGTTTACTTCCTGTTGCGGCAGCCGTTGATGATGCCCTGTCCTCATTGCAGCACCGAGCTGACCTCGAGCGTGCACTTCTGTCCGCAGTGCCAGTTTCAACTGGCTCCTGTTTGCGGGCGGTGCTTCCGCGGAGTCCAGATCACGGATGTGTACTGCACTCAGTGCGGACACGATCTGGCCGAGGACAACGCTCCGGCGCGGCTGCGCGTATATAGTGACTAGTTGTGTCACTGACTGCCCTTATTATCGATGACGAACCGTTGGCCCGGCAGGAGTTGCAGTACCTGCTGGAGCGAGCTGGCGGGGTGGATGTTCTCGCGCAGGGAACCAATGGGATCGAAGCAGTCGAGCTAATCCGAACGCATAAGCCTGACCTGGTGTTTCTTGATGTGCAGATGCCGGGATTGGACGGGTTTGGCGTGCTGAAGAAATTGCTGGACCGCAAGGTTCCAATGCCTCAGGTGGTGTTTGCGACTGCTTTCAATCAGTATGCTGTGCGTGCCTTCGAGGTGAACGCGGTCGATTATCTGTTGAAGCCTTTTGACCGGAAGCGGGTGATGCAGACGATCGAGAAGGCGCAGGCGCGACTTGCGGCGCCGGTCGAATCTTCGAGCGAAGCCAAGCTTGATGCTTTGTTGCGGCTGGTCGAGGAGCAGACGCAGGGGCCAAAGGCGAACTCCGGCAAGGTCGTTGTGCGGGCTCAGAATCGCCTGCTGCTGGTGGATCAGCGGGAGATTTGTTTTGCCTCGATTGAGGAGGGAACGATCAGTGTTGTGACGCGGACGCTAGAGGGACACTCGAACTGCAGGACCCTCGAAGAGTTGATGGATCAGCTTGACCAGGAGACGTTTTGGCGGGTTCACCGGTCCTATCTGGTCAATATCCAGCACATTCGTGAGGTCGTGCCGTGGTTCAAATCGAGTTACCAGCTGCGGATGGATGATGGGCAGAAGACGGAGATTCCCGTCAGCCGTGCCCAGACCAAGCGACTGCGTGAGTTATTCAATTTGTAAAGGCCCTCTGTTTTGTAGATACCCCCTCCCCCCATCATAGATGGTGAATTTATTTATTTTCAATGGTTTACGGGGGTAATAACATACTTGACAAATCAAGATAGAAGCGTATTCTTGAGTGTATGGACAGCCCAAAGACCTTACAGGAAGCAATCATCTTCTTCTCGAGTCAGGATAACTGCATTGCCTACATGAAAGCCATGAGATGGCCTGATGGTGTGGTCGTATGCCCTTCCTGTGGGCGCAATGACGTGTCTTGGCTGGCTAACCAGAAGAAGTGGCAATGCAAGTCGAATCATGCAAAGCGGCAGTTTTCGGCCAAGGTCGGCACCATCTTTGAAGACTCGCCTTTGGGTCTGGACAAATGGCTGATGGCCGCATGGATGATTACCAACTGCAAGAACGGTGTTAGTTCGTATGAGATCGCACGTAGACTTGGGCGTTACTCAGAAGTCGGCATGGTTCATGCTTCATAGACTGCGGCTGGCAATGAAAGAAGACCACAAGCTACACTATGGGCGGACACTGGCACAATCCGATTGAGGTCGATGAGGCTTACATCGGTGGCAAGGCGATGCAACAAGCATTTGGGAAAGCGTAAGCAGGATGAGAAGAAGACCATCGTCATGGGGATGTTGAACCGTGAGACTCGCCAAGTTCGCGCCAAGGTCATCCCACAGGCAAAGCGCGCTGTATTGCAAGGCGAGATTCTAAAGAATGTGGGATTCAATGCTTACGTCTTCACTGACGGCCATACTGCTTACGAAGGTCTGGACAAGTTCAAGAACTTCACCCACAAGACCGTCAATCACATCAACGAATACGTCAATGGTCGTGTCCACACTCAGGGAATCGAGAACTTTTGGTCTTTGCTCAAACGTGGATTGACCGGAACTTATGTTGCCGTTGAGCCGTTCCATCTGGACGCATACGTTGACGAGCAGGTTTTCAGGTTCAACAACTGCGGCAAGAAAATGAACGATGGCGCACGCGTTTCAAGAAAGTCTTATCGCAGGTCGCGGGGAAGCGGCTGACCTATGCAGAGGTCACTGGCAAGGTGGGAGAAACGAAGTTCTAAGAAACGTCAGGGCCGTGGAAAGCGTATAAAATCATAGACATATATAATAATTATCCGATCACGTATAATACGTGTGTGCTAATATTCTCGTCTGGCGGATCCGGGCCCCGATACGGTGCATCAAACTCACGAGCGAGAAAATAAAAATGGGCAGCAGGATTAAAGCTCAGTTTTCTATTTGCCAAGCCATCCTTGACTTCCGGGGCCGCTCGTCTTTTGGACTTAGGTGGCACTTTTCCACGCTACAATCGAAGCCGTTCACCCAAGGAAGCCGATGTTAACGCCCTGTACTCTGATTGGTACAGCGTGGGCTATGAAATACTGATCGCTAAATGAGTTAACGCAATGGGATACAGCAGAGTCGCCTAACAAAAGACTTTAATTCGAATACCTGCGAACAAACGAGTTAGCTCCGGGTCTCCGGGGTTAACTTTTCTCTTTTTTGATCTATATATCCAGTATAGCGGCTTGGATGTAACTAACATGCCACCCGGATGTGAATGATAATTATAGGGTTAGGTGGTTTTGGGGCTTGACAAGCGAGTTTTGGGTTGTTTTTGTGAAAAAAGTTGTAAGTAGTGGGAAAGGTTGCGGTTAGTTGGCGCGCTAGAGACAAATGCAAGAGCAACGCAAAGGGCGCAAGGACAGACGCAAACGCAAGACAAAGGCAAGGTCGATCGATTTTCAGTTATCCGGTTATTCAGTTAGTCAGTTTTCAGGCGGCCCCGAGTTTTGCTTTTCTGGTGTCCTGGTTTAGTTGTTGCGGAGGGCGACCATGGGGTTGATGCGCGAGGCTCGGCGGGCGGGAATGTAGCCGGCGACTAAGGCCAGGGTGGCAAGAAGCAGAAAGATGATTGCGAAGGTTGCGGGATCGGTCGGGGCCGTGCCGAAGAGGAGCGAGGCTATCAGCGAGGAGATGGCCAGCGAGGCAATGCCTCCGACGGCTATGCCTAGGGCAGCCATGCGTAGTGTTTGATTGATGATCCCCAGCTGGACGGTGCGCTGGGTGGCGCCGAGCGCCATGCGAATTCCGATCTCCTGGGTGCGCTGAGTCACGGAGTAGGAGATGACGCCGTAGATGCCGAGCGAGGCGAGGATTAGACCGAGCGCGGCGAAGATTCCGACGAGGTAGACGAAGAAACGGCGCGGGGAGGAGGAGCGGTCGACGAGGAGTTGGATGGGTTTGAGGTCGGCGGCGGGCTGGCCGGGGTTGAGCTGGCGGAGAGCGGCGAGGACGGTGGATTGAAGGGTCTGGGCGGGGACGCTGGAGCGGATGACAAGCTGCGAGTCGTTGGCGCCGAACTGCGAGGCGGCGGCGGAGACGTACATCTGCCAGCCAGATTTGGCCTCGGCGGCGGTCTCGCGGACGTCGGCGATGACGCCGATGACGCGAGCGTCGGATCCGCCTACGACTGCGATGCGGTCGATGGGGTCTTCGTTAGGCCAGAGGTAGCGGGCCACGGTCTCGTTGATGATGACCACGGCTTGTTTGGGGTCGTTGTCTTCCCAGGTCATGTCGCGGCCCTTGATGAGGCGCATGCCGATGGCGTTGAGATACCCGGGAGAGACGACGTAGACGAAGGTTCCCGGGAGTTCGCCGGGCTCGTAGTGCTTGCCCTTGGCGGCGATGCCCCATGAGCGGTTGCGGGACATGGGGAGAGAGTCGGTGATGCCCGCGGTTTGGACACCGGGGATCTGCTCGACGCGGTGGAGGACCTCGCGGTCGAAGGCGGCGACTTTGGCTGCGGTGTCGACACGGCTGGAGCTGTCGAGGGAGATGGCGGAGGCGCGGGTGGGTTCGAAGCCAAGGTCGACGTCGAGGACGCGCAGGAAGCTGCGCAGGAGCAGGCCGGCCGCGATGAGGAGGACACAGGCGAGGGCGATCTGAGAGATGACGAGGGTGGTGCGGAGGCGAGCCGTTCCCCGGCCGCCTGTGGTGCTGACGGCCGAATCCTTGAGCGCGTCCTGCAAGTTGCCACTGGCAATACGCAGGCCGGGAATGATGCCGAAGAAGAGTCCGGCGGTAACGGCGATGAAGAGAGTCCAGGCAAGAGCTGTCTTGTCGATGCGAATACTTGAAAGGAGCGGAAGGGCGACGGAGCCCTGATGGGCGAGGTAGAAGACAGCGGCAAAGGCAAGGCCGAGGCCGAGGATGGCTCCGGCGGCGGAGAGGACGAGGGATTCCGTGAGGAGCTGGCGAACGATGCGACTGCGTGCGGCTCCAAGTGCGGAGCGCATGGCGAACTCCTTGGAGCGTGCGGCAGCACGGGCAAGGAGGAGGTTCGAGAGATTGACGCAGACGATGAGAAGAATGAGTCCGACGGCTCCCCAGAGAACGATGAGCGAACGGCGGAGACTTCCAGAGACGAAGTCCTTGAGGTCCCAGAGCTTGGCGGTGTAGCCTCCTTTGTATCCCCTCTTTACGCTGCCGTCGAGGGTGGGAAAGAGGAGATCGGCCTCGGCCTGGGCCTGAGCGAGGGTGACTCCGGGCTTGAGGCGGCCGGTGAGGGAGATCATGTTGCCGTACTCGCGGACCTGATCGTAGAGGTAGGGAGTGAAGACGTCCATTTTGGTGCCGGGGGCGTAGATGGCGCCGAAGTCGAAGGTGTCGGGGAGGACGCCGACGACTGTGTTCGGCGTGTTGCCGAATGAGATGGCCTTGCCGATGATGTTTGGGTCGCCGTTGAGCTGGCGCTTCCAGAATGGGTAGCTGAGGATGACGACCGGGGGACCGCTTGGGCGGGATTCTTCGGCGGTGAAGGTGAGACGGCCCATCAGCGGCTGCACGCCCAGAGTGTGGAAGAAGTTATCCATGACATCGAGCCCTGAGACGGGGACGGGAACGCCGCTGCCAGTGAGCTTCAAGTTGCCGGGCGAGGTGAAGGCGTCGTAGCCGGTGAAGTCGGAGAAGGATTTGTTCTGGCGCTGGAACTCCTGGACTGCATCGGTGGAGTAAGTGGCGCAGGAGGCTCCGCACTTGGAGACTTTGGGGGCGATGCGGACCAGACGGTTCGCTTCGGGGAATGGGAGCGGGCGCAACAGGATGGTGTCGACGACGGAGAAGACAACGATGTTGGCGCCGATGCCGAGAGCGAGGATGAGGATAGCGATAGTGGCAAAGCCGGAGTCGCGGCGAAGGGTGCGGAAGGTGTAGCGGAGGTCCTGCAGAAGAATGTCGAGCCATGGGAGGCCGCGGGCTTCGCGTTGCTGCTCCTTTGCCTGTTGCACACCGCCGAAACGGACCAGGGCGCGGCGGCGGGCTTCGTCGGGCGGCATGCCGCTTTGGATGTTTTCTTCGACGGCGAGTTCGAGATGGGACTGGAGTTCGGCGTCGAGGTCGGAGTCGCGCTGCTGCTTGTGAAAGAACGACCGGACACGGTTGAAGACTTCGCGAGTGGCCCCCATTAGAGGCCGCCTTCAGCAGGCATGGCGAGGACGCGACCCATGACGGTGGAGAGACGGTTCCAGTAGGCAGTGTCCTTCGCCCATTGTTTACGGCCCGCTTTAGTGATGGCGTAGTACTTGGCTTTGCGATTGTTGCCGGAAGTGCCCCATTCGGCGGAGATCCAGCCGCGCTGCTGAAGTCGGACCAACGAGGCGTAGATGGTTCCCTGGTTGAGGAGAACTTCGTTGCCGCTGACCAGTTCGATGCGGCGGGCGATGCCATATCCGTGAAGAGAGCCCATGGTTGCGAGCGTCTGAAGGACCATCAGGTCGAGGGTGCCTTGGAGGAGGTCGAGTTTTTCCGGATTTTCGGGCAGCAAGGGGGTCTCCTGTGTTAATGCCACATCGGCGTGGCAGTAAGGGAGGAGTTTATGTGGTTGTGCCACAGGAGACAAGGTTTTTGTGACGAGCTGCAGATGCTGGTCGAAATCCAGGAGTGCTAGGAGTGGCGGTGTCTGGGTTTGGAGGGTGCGGGGTGGGCCAGGTTGTCGGTCCAGATTTGGGGCGTTCCCCAGGTGCGGTTCGCGGTCAGGTCGATGCGGAAAGGCCCGGCCGCGCGGTTAGTGGGCAGAACGTCGTTGAGACCGTCGCCGATCTGCGGAAGAGCTGTGGCGAGGGCGTGAAGACGGGCGATGGAGGCCATGCCGGTGAGGTGAAGGGTGTAGCCGGAGGCGTCGAAGTGGCCGTCGAGAATTGCTGGATCTTTGCCGCCGAGGAGGAGAGAGGTCGGAGTTAGCTGGAAACCGCTGGGGGGCGGTGGGGGCTGGCGGTTTTTATGGTGCGGGTCGGGGGTTGATGGGACGACCGACTGAATGGTGACATCACCAGTCATTAGGGAGGGGGTTCCGGCGCGGGGATTGAGGAGCCTGGCGTTGGCGATGTGCATCTCCCCCTGCCAGGGGGTGGAGTTGCTGAGTTCGGGGTGGTATGAGAGGGTTCCGGTGAGCGTACCGGCGGCGGTGGTGTCGACGGGGACGCGTGAGCTGGCGATGCGGAGCCAGTCGAGGACAGTGGCGGCTGGCAGGGCCGGGGTGCCGATCTCGATGGTGGCTGTTTTGGGATTGCGGACGTCGGGCAGGGACGCGGAGACGGCGAGGGTGGGCGGGTCGGAGGAGCCGGAGGGCGGCCAGCTGCAATGGACGTCCTGAAAGCTGTGGAAGTCGGCGGTGGCTGTACCGAGGCACTGGAGGTCGACGTCAAGCGACTGGGCGGGAACGAAGTCGGCACGGCGCGCTCCGGTGAGTTGAAGATGGGTCTGGATGGCGCTGTCGCTGACGGTGCCCTGGACGTTGGCTGACAGGGTCATGTCGCCACGAAGTCCGGCGTCGCGGCCGAAGAGGAGAAGACTGGCCTGGCCGAGGGGGACGTTCCGCCACTCGCCGCGGAGGCTGAGAGGAACGTCGCCGAGTGAGGCGGCTCGACTAAGAGTGCCTTCGATTTGGAGGATGCCTGTGTCGGTGGCGTTGAGGTCCGTGCGTGCGGGTCGAGCCTGAAGACGAAGATGCCACTGTTGCGGGTCGGGAAGCCAGAGAGCGAAGTCGGCGTCGGTGAGGGAGACGGGGGTTTTTTCGTGGTCGAACTTGAGATTGAGACGGGCTCCGGTGGCCTCGATGTAGGGGAAGCGCGGGGTGGGGCCGGCTTTTTTCTGAACTGTGGGCGCGGTCTCGACGTGTGCGGCATGCAGGAGGATGCTTTCGAGGTTCCACTTGCCATTGGCAAGATGGACGAGATTCACACTGGTGGGCTCGCTGAAGCTGATGGTGGAGAACTCGACGCGGCGGCTCCAAAGTGAGCTGAGACGGAGGGTGACGCGGACGGAGGCGGCACGAATGATGGGCTCGGAGCCGAAAACGGGATCCTCGTCGACGACGAAGTTCTGGAGAGTGAAGCCGGGGAGCGGGAGGAGATTTAGAGAGACGTTGTCGAGGTGAACTGGGCGGCCGAGGCTTTGGCTGATGCTGTTGGCGATGCGCTTCTGGTAGCGGTTAAGGCTGACAAGAGGAGGGAGCAGGACGAGGAGAAGCACGGCGAGAGCAGCCAGAGCGAGATACAGGAGGCGGCGGAGCGTATGGGGGCTGATGGTCTGTGGGAGGTCGGCCTCAAAGGTTTCACTCTGCTCGTAGGTGGGGTCCATTTCCTGCATGAACGATGATCCGGCGCGGCGGGTTGCGCGGCGTAGCGATGATTTTCTTTATTTAATGAGGTGGAAGGTTCGCTTCCAGCGCGTTTCGTCGAAGATGTGGATGAGGATGTGGCCCATGAAGCCGATGCGCTCGCCGATGGACTGTTTGTTGATCTGGTCGGCGGGGGTTTCAAAGGACCAGTAGACGAACATGGGACGGCCTACGATGTTTTCGCGTGGAACGAAACCCCAGAAACGGCCGTCGAGGCTTTCGGTGCGATTGTCTCCCATGGCGAATACTTTGCCTGGAGGGACGACGAGATCGCCGTCGACGATGTGACTGGGGAGATCGTATGCCCAGCTTGCGGTGACCTGGTCGTACGGGCCGGGGGGGACGTCGGGGAAGTCGTCACGGTAGGCGTTGAAGGAGTGCTGAAGGTTACCGTCCTCGACGGGCATAGCGGCCTGGGGCTCGTTTTGCGCGACGCCGTTGAGATAGACCACGCCGTTGCGGAGGTGGATTCGGTCGCCGGGAAGGCCGATTGTGCGCTTGACGAGAAAGAGATCGGGCTCGCCCGGCTTGAAGAAGACGATGATGTCACCGCGGCGGACGTCGCGGTAGAAGGTGAAGGGCGCCCACTTTGCCGGGGGCGCGAGGGAGATCCGGTCGACAAGGACGTGGTCGCCAATGAGGAGCGTCTTGACCATCGAGGCGGAGGGTATTTCGAAGTTCTGGAAGATGAAGGTCATGACGAAGAGACCAATGGCGAGGACGGTGCAGATGGAGGCGAGGGACTCGAGTGGGGTTTCGGTGCGGTCCTGCTCGGTAGTTTCGATCTCGTTCGGTTCGGTTGCCACGGTTTCGGCCAAGACGGGTCTCCAGTGATACAGCTATTAGTGTATCGCTGATGAGGGCTGAATCCGAAGGGAGATGCCTGGGGTGGTGGGGGGAGTTTGCTTCAGAGTGCGACAAATTTGCTGAACCATTAGTTAGACATGGCTATCGGGATCGTCTGCGGTTCATGTGTCTCGGAGTCCCAGGGATTGAGGGAACTCGTCGGCTTCTTCGGCCAGCGTGTCGATGGTGTATTGGCGCAGGGATCGGGTTTGAGCTTTGCGGAGGAGAAGATGAGCCACTGCCAGGATCAGCAGGGTTTTGAGGAGGTGTGGGACGCTAGCCTCAATCCAGGTCTCGTAGTGCAAGACGATCGAAACAAAGAGAGGAAAGGCGATGAAGTAGCGAACGACTGCGATCGGCAGATCGGTGATGGAGCCTTTATGAAGACGCGTGAAAGGAATGGTGCGGACGGAGAAGAGAAGAATGTCGGCAAGCAGGAACGAGACGCCGATGGCTACGAGCAACTGTCCTGCGATGATGCTGTGAGTCCTGAGACTGGCGGGCGAGAGGGCGTGAAGGCCTAAAGCGGTCGCCAAGGCGACGAACAGAGCCCACACGACGATCCAGATGCGGGCACCGGCGAGATGGCCCGGACCGGGGCGTCCGATGAGAACGTTGAAGATCCAGGAGCCGCGGCGATCGACGGGTGCGGATAGCACGGATCGAAGGCCGATGATTGTCCAGAACGCCATGATTGGGACCGCGGAGCGAATGCCTGAGGGCAAGAGGCTTGGACGGATGTGACCGCTGGAGACGCGGAGGACGATCATTTCTGCGAGGGCGAGAGCAATTCCCAGGCCGCCGAACATCGCAAGCGAGACCCGCTGGCGCTGCGAGCGAAGGACGGTCTGGCTGATGAAGTGAAAAATGGCCCTTTGAGGGGGGCGGCTCAGGATGGTGGCGTGAAGGAGGCTGCGCAGCGGGATGGCGGTGCGGCTCCGAGTGGCGGTGGCACTGGACCCCTCGATGATCTGGCGAACCCTTCTGCGGTAGGCGAGCGGATACGTGAGTAACGTACAGGTAAGCATGGCGAGGAGAACGTACATGCCAGTGCTGGCGAGTTCGTGGAAGATCGGCAGCGCTGAGGGTCCGGCGAGGAGGCGCTCGTAGACTCCCAGGAACCAAAAGGGAGGAAAGTAGCGGACCGCTGGGCTGCCTGAGAGGAGCATAGGCCCGAGATTGTGAGAGAGGGTTGGGAACAGAAGCAGGATGGTGAGAAGAAGCATGACGGATGCGCCTTGCAGCAGAGGGGTGATACGCCGGAAGATGCGCTCGCCTACGGTGTTGAGCAGAAGACCCTGGAGTGCGAGGAAGGAAGAAGCCGCAAAGGCCCCGCTCATCGTTACGGCCGTGGCATGCGCGAATAGATGGCGTGGCAGATCGGGCCTTTCGGCGATTAGAGGAAGAAAGATTGTGCCCAGTGCACTGGTGCCGACCATGACCAGGGCTAGGAAGATGGCCAGGGCGAGGACTCGGGCGAGAAAGAGACGACGGGTGGCGATGGGAAGGGGCGAGAGGATGAAGACGTCGAGGAGATCGGGAAAGAGGAGATCCCACTCGTAGACTGTCGCGCCACCCATCACGATAAGGGAGTACATCACGTAGAAGTAGTGATCGGCCGATTGCGACCAAAAGGGGCGGTGCAGCGGATTTGGCGGGAAGCCGTGGTAGGCGGGAAAGAGGAAGAGCGCAACGAGTACGCCGGGGAGTGCGACGGCATAAGCGATCTGCATGACGCGCTTGGTCTCATCGTCCGAGGCGAGGAGTTCGTTGTGCAGAAAACGGTAGAGGAGGTGACGAACGAGCACCTCGAACTGAGACCGCTCGCGTTCTGGCTCGATGGCGTCGGCCTGAACCGCAAGGGAGAGCACAGGATTTTTGGGTGGGCGGAAGATGCCGGAGCGATCAGGCATGGTGAACCGCCATGACATCGACAAATTCGCGCGCGACGCTTTGAGTGTCTTGTTGCTGGACGAGTTGGGCGAAGACGCTCTCGAGATTTGCGAGGGCGAGTGAGGCTTTGAGTTCCGCAGGCGGCGCATCCGCCAGGATTTTGCCTTTGGCGATGACGATAACACGGTGGCAGACCAGTTCGACGACTTCGAGGACGTGCGAGATGTAGAGGATGGCCTTGCCCTGAGCTGCGAGTTGCTGCAAAAGGTCTTTGAAGAGCCTGGCGGAGACTACGTCGAGGCCGGAGAGCGGCTCGTCGAAGATGAGGAGCTGGGGATCGTGCAGCAAAGCGGCCGAGATGAGAACCCGCTGCTTCATGCCCTTGGAGTAGAGGGAGATCGGCGAATAGCGCCAGGACTCCAGGCCAAGGAGCGAAAGGAATCGATTGGCTTTGAGGTCGATGAGGGCCTCGGGCATGTTACGCAGGCGTCCGACCAGTTGCAGGTACTCGAGGCCGGAGAGATGGGTGTAGACGTGGGCCTCTTCCGGGACGTAGCCGAAGGCTGCGCGGTAGCCCTGAAGATTCAGACGGATGCTTTGACCCTGGAAGAGGACCTGGCCTTCGTTGGGCTCGAGGAGGCCAGTGACGATTTTGACGGTGGTGGATTTGCCCGAGCCGTTGGGACCGACGTACCCGACGATCTCGCCGGCACGAACACGGAAGCTGACTTTGTCGATGGCTGGGAGGCCACGGTAGCGTTTGGAGAGAGCTTTGACCTCGAGCATGGCGGATCCTCACTGCACCCTATGTAGCATTCGGGATAGGGAGTAGTCAAGTAGCGTGCTACATAGGTATAGTGTCTGGCATGGCAACGGAGGCGAAGCTCTCCCATACGGCGGCGATGATTCTTCAGGCGGTGAACGCTGGTTATATCTATGGCTTCAGCGTGATGGAGATGACTGGATTGCCGAGTGGGACAGTTTATCCGGCGATGCGGCGTCTGGAGCGGGATGAGCTGATCCGTTCCAATTGGGAGCAGCAGTCGATTGCCGACGCTGAGCAGCGGCCGCCGAGGAAGTATTACAAGCTGACGCGGGCGGGAAAGATGACCCTGGAGGCTTCGCGCAGGCGGTATCCGCTGCTTGCGAAGCTAATCCCATCCGAGCAGGTGGAGTCGATATGACCGCGCGATTGGCATTGTTATTCAGAGGGTTTGACGCTTCCCTGCTGCGCTGCGCTTCCCTGCTTGTGCCTGGAGATCTACGCGCTGAGTGGCGGATGGAGTGGCGGTCGGAGCTATGGCATGTGCGGCAGGCCTGCTCGCCGGTCGGTTCTCTCTCATGGAGAGGGGAACGAGAGGCGGCAACATTTTGTCTGGGGGCATTTCAGGATGGGTTCTGTCTTTGGCGCGAATCGAAGAAGACGAAAGTGCCGCTTGCGACGACCAAGGGATCGGCGATGCAATGCCTGCACTTCCTAGTGGGAGTAGTCGCTGTGAGCTACGGCATCGCGTTGCTCCTGCCTGGGGTTCGCGCAGAGCTTGAGTCGTCACGCTACCGGGTTGCGCCGAGCGTTGTGCTGATACGGAATGCGCGATTCAGCGAGGATTCGATGCCGTCGATCTCGGCTGAGCAGTTTAAGGCTTGGAAGAATCGGAGACAACGGTTGTTCGATGGGTTCGCGTTTTATCGGGTCTTGCGCGAGCCGGTATCGGGATTGCGGGATGGACGAACGACGTTGGGTGTCGCGCATGCAAGTACGAATCTCTTTGACGTGCTCGGTATGCCGTTACGCTTTCGGCTTGCTGACGGCGACGCACTCGGTAGCGCGCCGAAAGTGATTCTGAGCGAGGAACTCTGGAGGACGAAGTTTGGCGGCAGCGATGATGTCGCCGGGCGGACGGTGACGATCGGCTCGCGCGAAGCAGTAGTGGCAGGCGTTGCAACGACTCGAGGCCTGGGGCTTCCTAAGACGGTGGATGTCTGGCTGCTGGAACCTGACGAGGCGATGATTCCTGATAAGGCTGGATTCGTTGTGGCGCGTCTGACCAAGTCGGGGGCACATGATCTGTGGAGCGAGCATGGGCATATGGTGGCGCGGACGCCGGATGGTTCCATGGATGATTTTTTGTGTGCCACCCTGGCGCAGCGAGCCCAAGGAACGGGTGGAATCTACCTCTTTGCCGTTCTTCTGGCGTGCCTTGCGTTGCCGGCGACGACCTCGCTGCCGCTGGGAGAGTACCGAATATGCTCGCGGAGGCTTTCGTGGTCGACGCGGTTTCGCCGGTGGAGTTTTCTGGGCTGCAAGATCGCGCTGCTGCTGCCGATTGTTTACTTCGTTTCGCTCGATCTGGCTTATCTGCGGACGACGATTGATATGTTTTCGTCGCAGTATATCCAGCTTGTGTCTGCGTTTTCGATCTGTCTGTTCGGGTTGCGTTGGGCGTTGCGAGATCAGCGGCAACGGTGTCCGGTGTGTCTCGGGAAGCTTTCGCACCCTGCCCGGGTCGGTCAGCCCTCGAGAACCTTTCTGGCGTGGAATGGGACCGAGCTGATCTGCGTGGGCGGCCATGGTTTGCTGCATGTTCCTGAGATGCCGACGAGCTGGTTCAGCGAGCAAAGGTGGTTATATCTGGATTCGTCGTGGGATGTTCTGTTTCCTGGCGCGGGACTGGTCTCTGCGGGCTACTTCTAACTCTTAACGGACGATCTGAAAGGTGCGGCCCCAGCGCGCGAAGTCGACGAGGGAGTCGATCTTGCTGGGATGCTTGCGGCGCTGATCGGCGATGGCCTCTTGGGTAAGGGCAGGCGTGTCGTCGGATTCATGCTGCTGGAGGGAGAAGTAGATCAGGAGCGGTTTGCCGACGATGGTTTCGCTGGGGACGAAGCCCCAGTAGCGGCTGTCTTCGCTGTCGTTGCGGTTGTCGCCCATGACGAAGTAATTGCCGGTGGGGATGATGAGGTCGCCGTTTTCGATGAGGGAGCGCATGCGGATCCACCAGCGGGAGTCGATCTCAGGGTCGGCGGATTGAAAGCGGGGGAAGTTGTCGCGGAAGTTGTCGGGCGGGCTGGCGCGGTAGACGGCGTAGGGCTCAGCGAGGGGGCTGCCGTTGATGAAGACATGACCAGATCGAAGGCGGAGATGGTCGCCCGGAAGGCCGATGACGCGCTTGACGAGGTGGAGCGATGAATCAACGGGATCGTGAAAGACAATGATGTCGCCGCGATGGATGGCCTCGGATGGAAGAGGGCTCAACGAGTCGCTGGCACCCAAGGCTACGGGCTGCTTGTTGACGAGGAGGAAGTCGCCGACGAGGAGGGTGGACTCCATCGACTCCGAGGGAATGCGGAAGGGTTGCACGCAGAAGGTGATGATGAAGATCGCGATCACGATGAGGTAAAGGAGAGACTGCATCGCGGTGAGAACGGCGGGTTTGTGGTGAAGATGGCGGTGCGGATGGGGTGGCTCGGCTGAGGTATTGAGGGTGGGGTTTGCGGAAGAGATAGTCTGGGGCTGTGCATCGGGCTGGGTGCTGGGTTGGGCTTCGACCGGGGGTTCCATCCGCGGATCTTGCGCCTGAATCTGGCCAGATTTGATGTCGACGGGCGTCACTTGGTCACCTCCGCTTTGGCGACCTGATCGCCGAGGTGGGCCTCAGAGAGGAGACGCCGGAAGGCGAGGCGGGCGGCGTCCTGCTGGGCTTGTTTCTTGGTTGTTCCCTCGGATTCGGCAAGGGCGCGAAGGCCTCCCTTCTTGTCGTCGATGCGGACTTCGACGCGAAAGCGCTTTTGGTGGTCAGGGCCGCTCTGGTCGGTGAGGACATAGAGCGGCTGGCCTGCACCGGTGGCCTGAAGATGCTCCTGTAGCGCGGATTTGTGGTCGCCGATGGCTCCACTGAAAGTATCGCCAGCCTTGAGGGCTACGTGAAGGCGAGGAAGAGCCGGCTCGATGATGTGTTTTTCGATGAAGTCGCGGGCGGCATCGAGGCCGCCGTCCAGATAGAGCGCAGCGATGACGGCTTCAAGGGCATTGGCAAGCAGAGCCGGTTTTTTGCGCCCGCCGCTTTGCTCTTCGCCGCGGCCTAGCAGGAGGAGAGAACCGAGACCAATGCGTGCAGCGACTTCGCCGAGATGCCGGCGGCTGACGAGGGAGGCGCGGAGGCGGGTTAGCTCGCCCTCGCGCGAGGCTGGGAAGCGGCGGAAGAGGGCCTCGGCGACGGCAAGGCCGAGGACGGCGTCGCCGACGAACTCAAGTTGCTCGTTGTCCGAGGCAGGGTCAGGCATCGATTCGGGTTTTGTCTCATAGGCAAGGGAACGGTGGGTGAGGGCCCAGGTGAGCAACTTGGGCCGCCGAAAGCAATGATCGAAGAGAGGCGCAGAGGCATCTTTCGTCTTCGATTGTGCGGCCTTTTTGTGGCGCGTCGTCATCGAACCCTCTCTCTGGTTAATTTACCGGATGAACGCCCCTGTCCGAGCTGCCAGGTTAGTGTGGGGTTGGCGGACGATATGCGTCTTTCTCAGCTTTGCCGCTAGGGTCCAGGGGAGCGTCGTCGTCGGCCGGATCTTTGTGCTCGACTTTAGGGGCGACGAAGGGTTGTTTGATGCCTTGTTCAGCGGCAGCTTTGGTGTCCGGTTGGGCGTCACGGACGGTGAGGGCGGCCTGGTATTCAGCCACGGCTTTTTGGCGGTCGGGCATAACGTCATAGAGACGGCCCAGATAGATGTGCGACCAGGCGAGGGTGCGGGGATCCCTGGAAGTGTCGAGGACTTCCTGAAAGTCGTTGAGGGCGGCACCGGGCTGCCGCTGCATGAGATTGACGCGCGCGAGCACGTAGTGGGCTTGGGCATGGTCACCCGAGGGATCGGCGAGGACCTTGTTGGCGATCTCGGAAGCGCCGGTGAGATCCCCCTTAAAGAGCTTCAATTCAGCGAGTTGGAGGCCAGTCAGCTGAGTTGTGGCGCGGCGCAGGACGTCGTGGCTACCGGTCGGCAGGAAGGCGATCTGCTGATCCTTGTGACGTTCGCGATCGACGTCCATGCCGTAGACCATCTGGCCCATGTATTCCCTTAGGCTGACGCCGTTCTTTTCCATGTCGCCGATCTGATCGTAGAAGTAGTCGACGAGGACCCACCCCTGACGCATTGCCAGATCGACTGCCTTGCGGCGCACGGCTTCGGCCTGCCGATCGTAAACGCTGAGTTCGGCATCATAGCGCTCGAGATCGGCGCGAGCCTTGACAGTGGGACCGGGACGCTCGGGTTTAGTGAGACCTACGTCCATGGTGTGGGTCTCGATGGCCTTGATGAGGCACTCGGTGATGAGGGGTACGATCTCGGTTTTGTAGGTGAAGTCGAGGGGCGCATTCTGAACGGCTCTGAGCAGAGGCTGCAGACGCTCCATGGCCTGGGCGCGCGCGTAGACTAACGGCTCGATTTCATAGTGGAGATAGGTGTGACGGATGTCGTCCATGTGGACGGCGCCGAGGGGAGTTGCGGCTGGAGAAACAACGACGATGTAATCGCTCGCGTAGATCCGAGCGTTGGTGGAGGAGGGAGCGAGCATCGGCTCGAGCAGAACGAGGAAACGGCGGCCATCGTAGCTGCTGACGGGCAGATGAACGTAGATGTTGGTGTTGAGAACCATCTTTGTGAGAGGTCCGTGCACGAGTGCGGTGAGCGCCTCGTATTCAGGACGGTGCTCGACCCAGATGGCGTTGAGATGGATGTCGTCAGCGAAGGTGCGGAGTCGGGGAAGAATATTGACGACTGCGGTAGAGTCGGGCGGAAGCTCGGTCTCGTCGACGGTGGGGGTCAGCTCGGGCGGCTGGGATAGGTAGAGAGCCAGGGAGATGTACTGGGCGAGGTTGAGTCCGGGGTCGTTAAGTGTGTGGTCCCGGACGTAGGCGCAGAGGGCGTCGCGACTGGTGCGGGCAGCAGCCGACGTTGCGAGCTCAGTGTTTATCTCTTCGCGGATCTTTTGACGCACTGGGCTGGAGGCGGCGAGATCGGAGTCGTAACCGCATACGTTGAGCGCTGTGGCGACGTAGAACAGCGGTTCGCTGGTTTCGAGAGTGATGGCGGAGCCGCCGGCTTCCGGTTGGGCGATGCGAGCCGGGGGCTTTCGGGGGACGTCCGGGGCTGGGTCGTCTGGGGTGCTACTGCTGCTCGACGAGGCGGGCTTCTGGGCGCTTGCGGGATTCGCGAGAGCGGTGAGGAAAACGGAGGCGGCGAGACAGAGAAAAAGCGCTGGATGCCGATGGAAGGACGACTTTGTTAAATAAGACACGATAAGGGTTCGACGCTCGGTTGAAGTTTAAGGGAGCACAGGGTGGGATGGCAACCAGAGGGCCGCGCCAGCACTAGCGTCCGACAGGCTAGGCGCGGACCGAGATTCCAGAAAAGGTGAGGACGACACGTCCACGGACGGGAGCGCCAAAGACGCTGGCAGGCTCATAGACGCTCATCAGAAGCTGATCGACAATCTGCGTGCGGACCGCCGGATCTGTGGGCCCTGAGACGATGTTGTAGTCGTAGACCCGGCCCTGCTCGTTGACGAAGGCCTCGACGACGATTACGGAGTCGCGATCACCGACGATGGCTCTCGGGCTGACCGTAGAATAGAGGTAGTGCGGACTGGTCATCGCGCCCAGAGGTTCGTCGTTCGCCATCACGGGCTCCGGGACGGCGACCATGCCAAGAAGCAGACCAATACTTCCGACGAGAATCACTGCTCCCGCAAAGCCTGCCGAGACCTGGACCAGCATCGGGCGAATGGCGTTGTCCCATTTCACGCTAAGAGTGTCGAGCCAGCTTGATTTTCTCCGGGCCTGCTCATGTGAGATGGCGAGCCTGAGTTTGAGCCCAAGATCTTCCGGGGCCTTCGCCGGACCCAAAGTTGTGAGGGTCTTTTGCATGGAACGGAGGGCATTGAACTCTTGCGAGCAACCGGCGCAGGTTTCCAAGTGCCGGGCGATCTGTTGCATCTGCCGACCGCTGACAGCACCGTCAAGGTAGGCGGAGAAGGAAGACTTGAGTTTGCGGCAGACTGGAGAGGTCATCGGGTCACCTCCGCATTGGATGTTTCCGAAAGAGAGACCGTCGCAGAGTGGGCAGGTGCAGTGACTGAGTCCAAATTAAGCAAAGTGCGCAGGGCGGACCTGCCGCGGGTGAGGCGAGACTTGACGGTGCCGAGATTGACGTTGAGGATTTCTGCGATCTCTTCATAGGCGAAGCCTTCGATTTCACGAAGGATGACGACGGTGCGAAAGGCTTCGGGAAGCTGGCGAAGAGCAATCTCGACTCGCTCGCGGACTTCTGCGTGAACGATGTTGTCGAACGGCGAATCAGAGCGATCGGCGAGGGTGTCACTTAGGGAGAGGCCTTTGCTTTCGTCGTCGGCATCGGATTCGTACGGTGAATCGATCGTGATCTCCTGCCTCTTGTGGCGCGACCACCAACGTCTTTGGTTGGAGGCTTCGCGGAGGGCGATGCGATAGAGCCAGGTGCGCAGGCTGGCTTCGCCATGAAAGCTGCGGATGCCCCGGAAGACCTTGATGAAGACTTCCTGAGTAATGTCTGCGGCGTCGGCGGGGTCGTTGAGGCTTCGGGCGATTAGAGAATAGAGCGGCTGATGGTATTGCGCGATGAGTACGCCGAAGGCCTCCTCGGAGCCGGCCTTGAGGTCGGCGACAAGAGCAACATCTTCGGTGGTGATGCCGATCGCGCTGGCTAGATTGCCCACTACGGTGCCCGCCTGCATACCGGGTGTCCTTTAGGGTACGACTTTGGTGAAACAACTTGCAACTAACGAGCCACGAGAACTCGCGGGTCGGTCGAAACAGCGCCTCCGGAGGCTGAGCGCTCGCTCGCTCTATTACCTTTAGACACCGGAAGATACCGGATATGTTCCCAGTTGCGCCGGTCTAGTTTTGCGTCACGTTGACGAATGCGCTTCAGTCAGCCAGAATAGAGAGAGTCCTTCCTATGAGTGGGCCTGTGGCGCAGCTGGGAGCGCGCTTCCATGGCATGGAAGAGGTCATCGGTTCGATCCCGATCAGGTCCACCAATAAATCAATAACTTGCAGGTTGCTCCTTCCCGTTTGGCATCATTGGCATCAAATTTTCCAAATAGCAGAGCCTGATACTGGATGGAAATCGTAACGCGCAGCGTACAGCCGAACGAAGAGACACTGATATTTAGCTTCCTTACACTCGCGGCCAGAATGCCGGAAGCGGATGAGCCAATTCAGAAAGCGCTCTCCGATCCTTTTCTCCGAAAATACTGGGTTGAGTGGGGCCGCCCCGGCGACACCGGTATTGTCATAGAAGACGCTTCAACGGGAATGGCTGTCGCGTGCGCCTGGGTCCGGCTATTTTCACGTGAGCAGGCTGGAACGGGCTTTGTCGGGGAAGATGTTCCCGAACTCGCCATGGGCGCGCTGAAGAATATTCGCAGCGAGGGCTTTGGAACAATAGCTTTGAGACAGCTGATAGAAACGGTGCGACCGCATTATCGCGGAATCTGTCTCAGTGTTCGCGACGACAACCCGGCTGTTCGTCTCTACGAGAGATTTTCCTTCAGGAAGGTCGCCGGCTCAGAGATGACGAATAGAATCGGGACAAAGTCATACAACATGTATCTCGAGTTCTGAGTGGATTCATTGGATACTCAGTTACAAAAGTCCCGTCATCCGTCAATCCAGGAACGCCAGGGCGACCAGTTGTTGATCAGGTCCGCGAGAAGCTGGTAGCCCGCTGCGTTCGGATGCGCACCGTCGCCATTGCTCAATTCTTCTTGCCAGATTTTGCTAGCCTTCAGGGCACTCCATGGGGATAGAAACGGAACAGAGAGGCTACCGCACAACGCCGTCATATGCGACGAGAGGCTCTCAACCTGCTCGTTGAGTTGAGGATCGCAAGTCGGTGGTGGCCCGATCATCAGCGTGGGCAGCCAAGCGTGCGCCGTGCCGAGAATTTGGCGGGTATTGGCAACTGAGATCGCTTCCGGAACACGAACGTTCCCGTCGGGTGCCGAGACGCAGTCATTGAGCCCATAGGAGAATACGAGTCCAGCCTCTTGGTACTGTTGGAGGCGTACTCTCGATTCACGTTCCCATCGTTCCGCTATATCACTGCTGGTGTCTCGCCGGACACCCAGATTGTAAAGAGTGATATCGCGCCCTCGGCGTCGGGCGTCAGAGCAAATCCGACCGGACCACCCCAGGCATTCGTCGTCACCTGTACCGTTGACGAAGCTATCTCCGATGAAACAGATGCGCATCCCAACGTCTCCTATCTATTATGGGTAAATTGCTTAACGTCCTGCGCGCTGCTTGAACCAGTCTGCGGTTGCAGTGTCCGCCGGCAGCAAGGTCTCAACCATCAGTTCCGATAGAGTGACGTCGGTAGGCGTGCCGAATACCATCGTTGTACTGATCATGGTCAAGAGATCTTCTCCGATGCGGAGTTGAAGAGGAATGAACGGGACATTCTTCATTAAGAAGCCTTCCGTTTTAATTCCTTGTCGATGGCTTCGAGTTGAAGATTCGTACGAGAGTATCTCCTTTTGGAGTTCGACAAGGCGGCTGTCATTGTCCAAGTCAATCTGATTGCGAAGCAGATGGAGCAGGTGTGCACTCCATTCCGGTAGATTCGCAATGCGCCGGCGGAGCCCAAGGGGATTGAGGCTTAGCCGCATCACGTTAAGTGGAGCACTGAGGAGATCGGCCGGGATGC
This sequence comes from uncultured Acidobacteriaceae bacterium, assembly GCA_963798925.1. Taxonomy (GTDB): domain Bacteria; phylum Acidobacteriota; class Terriglobia; order Terriglobales; family Acidobacteriaceae; genus Edaphobacter. The sequence goes on along the minus strand of CAWCVD010000008.1, from coordinate 2,118,126 downwards.
CTTCAAGCAGCAAGGGTACGGCCGAATTCGCGGCTTGGACGTCCCAATATTTATCCAGAGCAATCGATGGATAAGGTTCTAGGCTCGTCAGGATCAAATTGATCGCGTGGAGTGCGGATTTCAGTTCGGGATGTTCAAGCTGACGCTGCGGATAAAGTGCCGAGAACCCTGCCGCTGTCAGTAACGCATTCTGGGCACGCAAAGACAGCTTTAGGGACTGTGACAGTTTCAACACCATTTCGCGACTGGGTTGAGAGTGTCCTACCTCCAGAAAGCTGAGATGCTTCGTTGAGATCTCCGCGTCCAGAGCAAGTTCGAGCTGACTGAAGCGACGTCTCTTCCTGCAAGTGCGAAGAAGACTTCCGAATGGTGATTGTCGGGCGACACGATCCATTCCTCCAAGATAGCGGATTGCGAATCGCTCTTCTTAACCTCCGAGGTAATCGCTTTTCTCCACTGACGTTGGGATGATGTCATCAATGCCCGCGCGTTTAGCCGGTAACCTACTCAGGAAGGTTCAAGACATATGTCGAACACTCACTCGCTTGTATCGAACGGACACTCAACTACCGTTCAGCCGGATCTCAACATCGATCGCACTGCCCTCTATAGCGTAAAGAAACGTCCCTCATTGTCATTGAGAGACGGCACTGAACTCTTCTTGAGAGACTGGGGCAGCGGTCCTGCGATCCTGTTCTTGTCAGGATGGGCTTTGGCATCCGATATGTGGTTCTATCAGATGCGGCCTCTCTCTTCTGAAGGCTTCCGATGCATTGCCTATGACCGACGGGGCCACGGAAGATCCTCCGATCCCGGGTACGGCTATGACTACGACACCCTGTCGGAAGATCTCCGCGAGGTCATTGAGACGCTTGACTTGCGAGATTTGACGCTTGTGACGCATTCGATGGCTGCGGGAGAAGCCGTCCGGTATCTGACCCGCCACGGGTCATCGAGAGTGAAGCGCCTCGTTCTTTTAGCGCCCGGAGGTGTTCCGTACGCGGTCAAAACCGACGACAATCCGACTGGAACTGATGCCGCTGCCATCAAGTATTATCGCGAAAACTGCATCCTTGGAGATTTCGCCGGCTGGTGCGACGAAAACGAGAAGCCTTACTTCGCGCCCTCTTCCCCTCCGGGCATGAACAACTACACCAAGAATCTATTGTTGCGTACCTCGCTGCAGGCGGTGCATGACTTCCATCTCGCCGCGACCTCTACAGACTTTAGGGGTGAGCTGCCAAACATCTCGGTTCCGACGCTGATTTTGCATGGTGACATCGACGCTTCGGCGCCTCTCGAACAGTGCGGTGTACCGACGGCAAAACTCATTCCAGGTTCCCGTCTCAAGATTTATAAGAATGCGCCGCATGGATTCTATTTCACTCACAAGGATGAGATTAATGACGACATTCGCTCGTTCTGTGAAGAAGGGGTGTAACAAAAGCGGACCGGATTCCAAAGATTAGGTGGTCGGCGATGGAGTGCCCCGATTTCGCCCAAATAGGTTCATGAACCAGATGCGCGCCTCCAATGAGACGGAGGCGCGCGCGGTGACGCCGATTCTCAGCGAGAAGGCCGGAGATAACCCTCGGTGGCGAGGTGCTTTCCCATTTCTATGTACATCGTTTCGTCATGGGGCTGCCAGGTTCCGAGTCCGTCGACGTAACGGTTGTACATGCAGAAAGCGGCCGCGATTAGAACGCAGTCGTGAAGCTCCTGGTCAGTTGCTCCAGCCTCTCGCGCGTGCTGTATGTCCTCGGCTGAAACAAGCTTGCCATCCTGCTGCACCTTGCCGGCGATAGTCAGAAGCGCTTTTAGCTTGGCTGAGACAGGAGCGATCTGGAAATCACGTTTAATCTGATCGACGAGTTCGAAGTTCCCTTCGAGATGAGCGGCGGCTGCGGCTCCGTGACTTGTCTGACAGAAGTAGCAATCGTTTTTTGACGAGACATAGGTGGCAATTAATTCTCGCTCCCCGGGAGACAGGCTTCCAGGGCCATGAAGCAATAAGTGAGCGAGCTCCCGCATGGGTTTTGCGGTTTCGGGACGGAAGGCAAATCCTGCGGTGATGCCCGGGAGTCCCTCGGGAAGTGCGATGTGCGCCATAATTTCTCCTTTTTCTTAGGTGGGTCGATCAACGTGACGCGGTTACAGGCAGCAGGCCTTTGTTCATCTCGATGTAGCCGATCTACGGAATTTTAATGCCGCGCTGCCGATACATCTCTTCGTTCCTCGGTTGTACAGTCGACGTAACGGTTGAACATGCTTGTAAGAAAGATGCCAAGCGCGATCGATTCGCCGGTTACCACGGCGATAGCCGACGGAAGGCCGAGTGGCCGGGTGGGTTAGTCACCCTCCGCATCCTAACCCGGCCGACGACGGGGGCGCATCCATCCAAAGGTTGCACGCGGACGATTTCGTCACGGATACCGAATTGTTGTTACAGAGTAGATGGGGGGATTCCATTCCAGGAAATCGTTCCGTTGATCTTGCTGAGCACAGAGGAGGGAATGCAATAATGCGGGGATGAGCGAACAGGTTTCTGGGATGGATCGGCGGGGGTTTCTTGGTGTGTGCTCCATGTTGGGGCTGGGACAAACGTTACTGCCGGGGGCGTTGTTCACGCTGGCAACGCAGGCGAAGGCGCAGAGTTCCCCGATCGTGGGCGGCGGTCAGGTGAATGCCAATACGGAGGCGCTGCCGAAGATTACTCCGGAGATGATCGATGCGGCTGCGGTGATTGCCGGGATCAGTGTGACGGACGAGCATAAGAAGATGATGCTCGAGGGGCTGGAACAGCTCAGAAAATCGTACACGGCGATCCGGGACTTGAAGATACCGAACAGCGTGGCCCCAGCGTTTGCGTTTGACCCGGTACCGGGCAATATGGTGCTGGATACAGCGAAGAAGCCGCTGAAGATGAGCTCCGCGCCCGATGTGAAGGCCCTGGTGGCCTCTGTTTCGGCAGGAGTGTCGGGGAGTTCCGACGCGCTGGCTTTTGCTTCCGTGCGGGAGCTGTCCGAGCTGGTGAAGACGCGGAAGGTGAGTTCGATTGAGTTGACGAAGATGTATCTGGCACGACTCAAGAAATACGATCCGCAACTTCATTTTGTGATAACGCTGACCGAAGAACGTGCGGAGGATCATGCCGCAGCGGCCGACGCCCAGATTGCGGCCGGTAAGTATCGGGGTCCGCTGCATGGGATTCCCTGGGGGGGGAAGGATCTGCTGGCGGTAAAGGGATATCGGACGACCTGGGGGGCAGGCGGCTTTGAGGATCAGAAGTTTGACTATGACGCAACGGTCGTGACGCGGTTGGATGATGCGGGTGCGATCCTGATTGCGAAGCTATCGATGGGCGCGTTGGCGCAGGGAGATCTCTGGTTTGGTGCACGGACGAGGAACCCGTGGAACCGGCATCAGGGGTCAAGCGGGTCTTCGGCGGGAAGTGCGAGTGCGGTGGCTGCGGGGTGCGTGGGGTTTGCGCTGGGGACGGAGACGCTTGGCTCGATCTCTTCGCCGTCGACGCGATGCGGATGCACGGGGTTGCGGCCTACGTTCGGTTTTGTGCCAAGGACCGGCGCCATGGCTCTGAGCTGGACAATGGACAAGATTGGGCCAATTTGCCGAGCGGTCGAGGATTGCGCGCTGGTGATGTCGGCGATCTACGGACAGGATAGGCACGACCTGTCGGTGCAGGCGGCGGCCTTCAATTGGGACGCGAACTTCGACTGGAAGTCGCTGCGAGTGGGGTACATCAAGAGCGCGTTCGATGTGCCAACGCTGCCGGCTAACGCGTCGGATGCGCAGAAGAGGAATTTTGAGCGGCGGATCTACGATGCGAAGTATGCGACGACGGCTCTCGATGAACTGAGGAATATGGGAGTGAAGCTGATTCCAGTGGAGATGCCGGATTTTCCCTTTGGCGCGATCGTGCCGGTGCTTGAGGCAGAGGCTGCGGCGGCTTTTGACGATCTGACTCGGAGCGGGCGAGATAAATTGCTGACGGGACAGCTGCCGTTCGACTGGCCGAATCAGTTCCGCATTGCGCGGTTTTATTCCGCGGTGGATTATGTTCAAGCAATGCGAGCACGGACCCTGGGAATCGGCGCGATGGAAAAACTCTTCGCAGAGGTCGATGTGATCGTGACCCCTTCGCAGGGCAACCAGTTGCAGGCGACGAACTTGACGGGGCATCCGGCGGTGATTGTGCCGAATGGAATACGGGGAGATAGTGCTCCGAAGAGCGAGAGCGAGGAGGACGGCGGACTGGCGAATGCGGGGGGCCCGGGGACGCCTTTGAGCCTGACCTTTTTAGGCGGTTTGTACTCCGACGCGCGGTTGGCTGCGTTTGCCAAGGCTTATCAGGATGCGACGAGTTTTCAACTGCAGCATCCAAAGCTGGACTGAGTGCCTGAGATGAATGTCCTAGTGGAGGCGCGAGGGGTGGTGAAGGAGTACGGCACGGGTCACCGTGTGGTGGACGATGTTTCGTTTTCTATTCGGCAGGGAGAGACGCTCGGACTGGTAGGCGAGTCGGGCTCGGGAAAGAGCACGGTGGCGCGTATTTTGCTGCGGCTGGTTGAACCCACTGCCGGCGAAGTCCACTATGGTGGTCGTGATCTTCTGGCTGCAGGCCCTCGGGAGATGCGAGAGATGCGTCGGTGTATGCAGATTGTCTTTCAGGATCCATTTGCGGCGCTAAACCCGAGGATGAAAGTGCGGGAGATTCTGGCGGAGCCGTTTGCGATCCATCAAGAGACGCCCGCAGAGGGGCTGCGGGTACGGCTTGAAGCGATGTTGCGGAGCGTAGGAATGGACGGGTCTGCACTAGAGCGATTTCCGCATGAGTTCAGCGGCGGGCAGAGACAGAGAATCAATATTGCCCGAGCTCTAGCGTTGAAACCGGAGTTTCTGGTGTTGGACGAGCCGGTGAGCGCTCTAGATGTCTCGGTGGGAGCACAGGTGGTGAATCTGTTGCGAGATTTACAAAGGGAATATGGCCTGACGTACCTGTTTATCTCGCATTCGATGCCCCTGGTACGGTATCTGTGCGACCGGGTGGCGGTGATGCAGCGAGGCAGGCTGGTGGAGTTCGGAGAGTGCGAGCAGGTGTGCAGTGCCCCGCGGGAGCAGTACACACGCAGGTTGATTGAGGCGACGCCTGAGATGCCGGTGGGTGCGTGAGCGGGTTCGCGCCGGGAAGTGGCGCGCGGCGAGGATAGATCTCTCAAGACAGCCGATACAATGAAGATGGATGCTCTCAAGCCTTAGCACGCATTGGCATTATGTCTGGCTGGTCGTCGCCTCATTTATAGCGGGGGTGATGAACGCGATGGCAGGCGGCGGATCGTTTATCTCATTTCCAGCAATGTTGTCGATGGGAGTTGCCCCGATCCAGGCCAATGCGACGAACACCGTGGCGCTGTGGCCTGGGCAGTTGACCTCAGTGGCTGCACTACGGGAGGATCTGCGCCGCGATCTGCTGCCAGTGGTCTGCGCGGCCTCAATCATTGGCGGCGTAAGCGGAGCCGTCGTGTTGTTGAAAACGCGGCAGGTTACGTTTTTGCACATTGTTCCCTGGTTGCTGCTAGTGGCTTCCCTACTCTTTGGGATCAGCGGACCGGTATCACGATGGCTTCGAAGGAGATCGGCTGAACCGCATGTCAAAAAAGCACCTGCCGTTGCGCCGTTGTTCCTGGTCTTGCTTCCGGTATGTTTTTACATCGGCTATTTTGGAGCTGGAGCAGGGTTTCTGATTATGAGTGCGTTGGCGTTGTTCGGCGTGGAGGAGATGAACGCGTTGAACTCGCTGAAGGTGCTGGCAGCTTGCCTGTCGAATTTCTGCGCCGTGGTGACGTTTGTTGCAAGCGGGGCAGTGATCTGGCACTACTGCCTTATCTCGATGGTGTTTGCCGGGGCGGGGGGATATGTTGGAGCACAGTATGCGCGACGCATGAACGCCGACGTGCTGCGAATGATTGTCGTAATTACCGGAATTGCTGTGGCTGCCTATTTCTTTTGGAAGCAGCCTTGATTGCGGCTTGTCTTTAATTTAGTTCTCAGGAGTTGTGAGCGATGGCGTTGAGTGCGCAGGCCGTGGACGGTATCGGATTTGTGGCGGCATTCTGTACGACAGTGGCATTTATTCCGCAGCTGGTTCGAGTGCTGAAGTTGCGGTCGGCGCAGGAGATCTCGCTTGGAACGTTTCTGCTGTTTTCTGGCGGCGTGTTTCTTTGGCTTATCTATGGCATATATAGCGGATCGAGGCCGGTCATTGCCTCGAACGCGGCAACACTCGGTTTGTCGCTGAGCATCTTGTATTTAAAGGTGCGGTATGGACGCGAAACCGTGAAAGAGGAGTTATGAGTCACGAGGGAATTCGAATCGTCAGAGAGGAACAGGCCCGGCGTGAGGATGGGGAACACGAAAAACTGCCTCCGGACGCTGTAACTCCGATGAAGGTACGGGTGAAGAAGACCGAAGGGACTGGCGTCGAGATCGATTGGAAGGACGGTCATCGAAGTGCGTGGACCTTTTTGTGGCTGAGACATGCTTGCCCGTGTGCTACGTGCCATGAGGACCGGGAGCAGACAGGGAGACCTCCGGGGGTGGCGAAGCCCAAGGAGAAAACATTGCTAGTGATGTACGAAGCGCCGGTAAAGCCGCTGGAGGTTACGCAGGTGGGAAAGTACGCGTTGAAGTTCAAATGGAGCGATGGGCACGAGAGCGGGATCTATTCGTGGGAGTATCTGCGGCGGATGTGCCGATGCGCAGTTTGCGTTAAGCCCTAGCGTCGGATGGCTTGCCTCAAAGATACAGAAAGCCACATCTTTGGAGCCATACCGACTCAACTGTAAAGTTGAACGGATAAGCTAAGTTGTCGCTCTCGCGACGAGTTGTGCGATAGCGTCCTCCACCGTATCAGCAACGAGGAGGACCTCACGGTTACGCGGTTTGAGCATACCTTCGGCCACGCAGTGATCGAGGAAGGCAAGAAGCTTGTCGTAGAAGCCGTTCGCATTGAGCAGAAGAATCGGCTTGGTGTGGATCTTGAGGGTGTGCCAGGCGAGAACCTCGAAGAGCTCTTCGAAGGTGCCGAAGCCGCCCGGGAGCGCGATGAAGGCATCGGCTTTCTCTCCAATGAGCGCCTTGCGGGTGTGCATGGTCGTGGTGATGTGAAGCTCGGGAATGCCATGGTGCGCGACCTCGAGATCGACGAGAACCTCGGGGATGACACCGATAACCTTACCATTGGCCGCCAGGGTCGCTTCAGCAACGGCCTTCATGAGACCGACGTTCGATCCACCATAGATGAGCCCTATATTGCGTGCAGCGAGAGCGCGGCCAAGTTCTTCTGCAGTTGCCTGGTAGACAGGGTCGGCCCCATTGGAGGAAGCACAAAAGACAGCAATGTTGCGGATCATGAGGCAAGGATACCAAGTGTGAGAACAGGGACTTCAAGTCCACCACGAAGTCCAGTGAATGGAATCGAGGAGGCGAGGCCGATCGCGGTTCAATATGGAGCGGATCGGCCCCAGGATAAGGGAAGCGATGTGGTTGGGCGGCTCGTCCGAGGAGAGAGTTAGCGAATGACGATGGTGGCACCATTGTGATCGCTGATTACCTCTTCAATAAGAGAGCCGGCGGCATGATTCGGGGTTGCGGAGTTGGCAACGATGAGGGTGCCGACCGGAAGGTTGAGGCTAACCGGCTTGCCCGGGTCGAGCGTCATAACTTTATCGCCGACCTTAACTTCCATCGCAGAACCGGAGTCGTTGCGGAGGCTGAGTTTGACGGTGGTTATCTTTGTCTTCCCGAACATCGCATGAACTGGAGACGAGATGCTTGTAGGCGCAGCATAGACAGCTGGAGCCGCAAGAAGAGAGGACGCAACAACTGCAATTGTGAGACGGTTGAGACTTTTCATTTGTTAGCTCCCGATGATGCTAAATTGCGACGGGAGTTTTCTGCCATGGTTCAGAAAAGCTCGTCGTGGGAAGAGGTACGGTGAACGCTCGAAGATAGTTCCTCAAAAAAATGAAAATTGCGATTGATTTGTTGCTCCCTGGTTAATTGATTTCGCCGCGTGTCCATGAGCGGACATGCTGTTCGCAAATGGACGAGAGATATGGCTCTTCCTTCGATGGATTTTCCAATTCGTGCGCGTGAAGAGGACAGAGCTTAAGATATAGAAGGAGCGTGCGCGAGTTGAGTCGACTTTTAGAGAATATGAATCTGCAGCAGCGAGAGGGAATCCAATCAGTCGATGGACCGGTCCTTCTACTCGCGGGTGCCGGCTCGGGGAAGACGCGCGTAATTACGCATCGCATCGCTTATCTGATTGAAGAGCGCGGCGTGTCGGCTGACTCGATTCTGGCCGTGACGTTTACGAATAAAGCTGCAAAGGAGATGGCCGAGCGAGTCGACAAGATCCTGGGGCATGGCTCGCTGGCAAAGCCAACGCTTGCGACCTTCCATAGCTTCTGCGTGCGCGTACTGCGGCGCGACATCGAGGCATTGCGCGTGAATGGTGTGGGGTTGACGCGGACGTTTGCGATTTATGACGAGGTCGATCAACAAGCGGTGATCAAACAGGCCTTGAAGCGCCTCGCGATCGACGATAAGTCGTTAAAGCCGCGGGTCGCACTCGGTCGAATCTCGTGGGCCAAAAATCACATGATCGATCCGCAGGAGTATTTTCTTGCGAGCACAAACCCGACGGAAGAAAAGATTGCGCACATCTTCGAGATCTATAAGAAAGAGTTGTTCAAGGCTAATGCTCTCGACTTCGATGATCTTCTGCTGGAGACGGTCCGGCTGCTGAAGTCGTCTGCGGAGACGCGAGAACGATACAATCGGCGTTACAAATATATTTTGATCGACGAATACCAGGACACAAACCGGCCGCAGTATGAGCTGATGAAGCTTCTTGCGGGACCGGGTAGAAATGTCTGCGTCGTGGGCGATGAGGATCAATCGATATACAGCTGGCGCGGGGCGGATATCAAAAATATTCTGGAGTTTGAGAAAGATTTCCCTGGAGCCCGCACAATTCGACTCGAACAGAACTATCGCTCCACGCAGATGATTCTGGAGGGCGCGAGCGCTGTGGTGGCACAGAATAAACAGAGAAAAGGGAAGAATCTATGGACTGCGCGCGCGGGTGGCTCGCTGATTGGCTACTATGAGGGGCCTGACGGGGAGAATGAGGCGCTGTTTGTCGCGGACCGAGTGCAGAAGTACCTGCGGGAGGCGGGTGGCCAGGAAGATCTGCCTCGATGCGCAGTGCTCTACCGGACGAACTCGCAGTCGCGGCTGGTGGAAGAGGCGTTGCGGCGGTATGGGATCCAGTACCACATGGTCGGTGGGTTTTCGTTCTACGACCGTGCTGAGGTTAAGGACATCCTGAGCTATCTGAAGCTGGTGCAGAATGTGCATGACTCGATCGCGCTGGCCAGGGTAGTGAACTCGCCGCCTCGTGGGATTGGGAAGACGACGATGGAGACGCTGGAGAGAATGGCTCTCGCGAGCGGTATGAGCACGTGGGACGCAATTGGGCGAGCGATTCAGGATAAGTTGCTGCCGCAACGGGCGCTGATGGCGCTCAGTGCCTTCAGGCGGCTGATCGAAGACGCGAGGGCGATGCTGGGGCCGGGGTTTGCTGACAAGCTGGCTGGAGACCTGGCGGAGGATGGCATCACTCCCCTGTCCGCGGACACGACAGAGGACGTATCCTTCGGTTTTGGAGCGGGGCAAGAGGGTGCAACAGCGCGTGAGGAAGTGGATGATGAACGTGCAAATACCTTCGACACCAGTTTCAACTTTGGATTTGATTTCGGACCGACCGAAGAGATCTCGACGGTTGCGCCGGAGAATTCCCTCGACTCAGATGAAGCGCACGGGATCGACCCTGCGAGTTTCAATCCATTTGCCCCAGTCGTGCTAAAGAAGTCTGCGGAGACGACAATGGATAGGGCTGCTGAGATCGCGATGGGCGATGATCGGCCCGCGTTCCGCAGACCGGGAGATGCAGCAACGCTTCCGGAACTGATCAAGTTTCTAAATGATCGTAGCGGGTATATCCGGGCGCTGGAAGAAGAGGCTACGCCAGAGTCGTTCTCGCGAATTGAGAACCTGAAAGAACTAGCAAATGCTGCGCAGGACGCGCAGGAGCGCGGAGAGACATTGCATGAATTTCTTGACCACGCTGCACTGATCAGTGAGGCGGACAGTTACAGCGAAGAGGCCAAGGTTACGCTCATGACGCTTCACGCGGCAAAGGGGCTCGAGTTTCCTCTGGTATTTCTTACCGGAATGGAAGAAGGGTTGTTTCCCCATTCGCGAACGCTGACCGATCCGACCGGACTCGAGGAGGAGCGGCGGCTGTGCTACGTGGGCATGACGCGCGCTATGGATACGCTGGTGATGACGCGAGCACGATACCGGCGGCGTTATGGCAGCGATATGCCGGAGCCGAGTATTGCCTCTCGGTTTCTTGAGGAGGTACCGGCGAGGCTGGTGGAGGACCTGGGCAGTCCGCCGGCGAGGCCGCAGTTTTCTGGGGCGGCGTATGGTTCGGATTACAGCGGGGCTTATTCGACACCCTATCCCAGGGCGAATCGATACAACCACGCGAATGCTGAGGAAGGGGAACGGCACTATAGCTATGAGGATGAAGACCAGAGTGGAGAACGGTCGCCGGCTCGATCGAGGTTGAATAACCGGGAGAACAATGCGCGGAAAACTTCTAATCCGGGACAGTCGATCGACAATATTGCGAGCTTCTTTGCTGCGCGCGGGCACAAGATTACGCGGCCGAAGCTGGAGGTTGAGACTCCTCCCGGACAAACCGGGCTAAGGCAGGGATCGCGTGTGCGACATCCGAAATACGGCGAAGGAACAGTGTTTCGTCGCGAAGGCGATGGGGATGATGCGAAGATTACAGTACAATTTCAACAGCACGGCGTGAAGAAGCTGGTTGAGAAGTTTGCCCAGCTGGAACGCCTCTGAGAATTGAAAATCGCACTTAGAGAGAGATTGGCAAGAACCATGGCAAATACCAAGAGCATCACCGACAAACAGGAGCGCAAGAAGGTAAAGCGTGCAGCACGTAAGAAGGCGGCGCCCAAAGGTCCCCGGGCGCATGCTCGCGGTGCGAACAAAGCCAAGATCAAGAAAGCTGCGCGCGGCCAGAGCAAGCGGTAAGCGTTTCTCGAGCCGGCGTGCTGCATCCTCAGACTGCGGGCACGCCGGCTGCGAGTAGCGATGCCTACGCTCGCATTTGAAGGTGCATGTGCTGTTGAAATGCCTCGAATCAATTCTTCTGTAATCAGGAGCGAGCTCGCTGGCCAGGCAAATCTTTCGAACAAAATCGATCGACAAGCTGATCTCGGAATCGGAGCTGCCAGAGCATGCACTGAAGAAGACCCTGGGGCCGGTTTCCCTGACGGCTTTGGGGATCGGCGCAGTAATTGGTTCGGGAATTTTCACTGTCATCGGCACGGCAATCGGTGGCAATCCTGCAAAGATCGCGGACTGGAAGGGCTCGCCAATCCTCGATCTGATCGTCGGGTGGCTTCACCACACAAGTGGCGCCGTGGCAGGACGGCCCGGTGCTGGGCCCGCGCTGGCTTTGTCGTTGGTTCTGGTCGCTATCGTTTGCGCTTTGACAGGACTCTGCTATGCGGAGTTAGCGTCTATGATTCCGATTGCGGGATCGGCCTATACATATACCTATGCGACACTGGGGGAGTTGATTGCATGGGTGATTGGGTGGGATCTGATCCTTGAGTATGCCTTCAGCAACATGAGCGTGAGCGTGGGTTTCGCGGCTCATTTGGTGGCATTGCTCGATTGGATTGGAATACCTCTGTCGCCAAAGTGGTTGTCTCCGGCTTACTTGCCGCTTGGGTTGCAGGATCTGCAAGGCAAGGACATCTACGCGAGCGGATGGCACGCTGGATTCAACATTCCGGCGTTCCTAATTGTGCTAGTGCTCACGGTTGTGCTGGTACGTGGCATTCGGGAGTCGGCGCGAACCAACAACATCATGGTGCTGGTAAAGATCGCGGCGATCCTATTGTTCGCTTTCTTCGGCTTAAGCTTTATTCATCCAGCAAACTACACGCCCTTCTCGCCCAATGGATGGTCGGGTGTGTTGGCCGGCGGTTCGATCATTTTCTTTACCTATATCGGGTTCGACTCGGTCTCGACGGCGAGCGAGGAGTGCAAGCGACCCAGGCGCGATGTGCCAATCGGGATCCTCGCTACGCTGCTGGTCTGCACAATTCTGTACATCGGTGTAGCCGTAGTGCTGACGGGCATGGTGCCATGGCTATCGGTGGCGGGAGATGCTGCGCCGGTGGTTAATGCTCTCAAGCGGGTGGCTTTGACACCGGGGGGACACAAACTCCATTGGGTCCAGTTGGCAGTGCTGATTGGTGCGCTTGTGGGCATGATCTCGTCGATCCTGGTATTTCAACTGGGCCAGGCACGAGTCTGGTTTGCCATGTCGCGCGACCGGCTGCTGCCGGATGTATTCAGCAAGGTGCATCCGAGGTTTCGGACGCCGGCGTTCGCGACCTGGGTCGCGGGAGTGCTCGTAGCGATTCCGGCTGGCTTGTTTGATGTCGGAACGTTCGCGGAGATGTCGAACATCGGCACGCTGTTCGCGTTTGTGCTGGTTTCGATCGGAGTGATTGTCCTGAGATACAGAGAGCCGAAGCGGCATCGCGGGTTCCGCGTTCCGTTCGGGCCAGTGATTCCAATTCTCTCAGTGGTTTTCTGTATGTTGTTGATGGCCGGCCTACCGGCGATCACGTGGGTGCGATTTTTTGTATGGCTGATCATCGGCTTGGTGGTCTACTTCTTCTACAGCCGCAAGCGGAGTGAGTTTTACGCCGGATAGAGAATGCCGAAGGATCTGAGATCGAGATGCGCGATTTAGGACGTATCGCCTTCGGCCCTTGAAGTTGCGTTGCGACTACACTAGCGAGATGGCAAACATGCAAAGGAAGCGAGAGACTGAAATTGATGTAGTCGCGTGGCTTCGCGGTCTGCCGAAGTGCGAGCTGCACCTCCACCTTGAAGGAACGATTGAGCCGGCGACGCTGTTGGAGCTGAGCCGGCGGCATGATCCTGAGCCGCTGACCGCTGAGGAGGCCGAAAAGCTGTATGTCTATGAGAATTTTTTGGGATTTATGGACTCGTTCAAGGCGGTCTCGGCTCGTCTGAAAGGGCCCGATGACTATGAGTTGATCACATACAACATGATTCGGGAACTCGCCGCGCAGGGTGTCGCGCATGCAGAGGTTTATATTTCATTTGGGATTATTTATTACTGGAAGAATGCCGAGGTTGAGCCGTACGTCGAGGCCATTGAACGTGGTCGAGTGCGCGGAGAGCAGGACTTTGGAACGACGATCTACTGGCTGATCGACGCGGTCCGGCACTTTGGGGCGGACGAGGCCGCGAAGGTCTTTCGGAAGGCCGCCGAGCTGCGGAGACTGTACCCGAACATCGTGGGGATCGGCATTGGCGGCGATGAAGCGCGGGGCAGCGCCGAACTATTTCGTGAATCGTATGCTGAGGCCAAGGTGGCGGGGCTACGGCTGACCGCGCATGCTGGGGAGACAATGGGGCCAGAGAGCATCTGGGCCGCAATCAATATTGGCGCAGAGCGTGTGGGGCATGCCCTGTCGGCACAGAATGACGCGGAGCTGCTCGACGTGCTCGCCGCAAAGCAGATCCCGCTGGAGCTCAATGTGACAAGCAATATCCGGACGGGTTGTTGCCGGGACTTCGATAAGCATCCGGTCAAATTCTACTTTGAGTCGGGGTTGATGGTGACGATCAACTCGGATGATCCACCGATGTTCGGCAGCAACCTTCTGGAGGAATATCTTCTCGTGCAGGAGCGCTTTGAGTTTTCGCTGGAGCAGATGCGGGAGCTGGCAGCGAACTCCGTGGAGGCGAGTTTTCTACCGCCCGAGAGGAAACTGGAATTACTGCGGCGTGTGGAACAATATGGGTGGTGATACCGTGACCTTCAGTCACTCTGCGCGAGCTAGCTGGGCCCAGCAGCCCGATCGAGATCCAGGTTCAACTGCAAGACATTGACTCGCGACTCGCCGAGAAACCCAAATTGTCGCCCTTGTATGTGCTGTGAGACGAGTGCACGAACGGCTCCTTCGGGCAAGTGCCGCTCGCCGGCCACGCGTGCCACTTGAAACTCCGCGGCTGCGGGCGTGATGTCAGGATCGAGACCCGATGCCGAGGTGGTGACGAGATCGACGGGGACATCGGAACCTGGATGATCGACCTGCAATAGAGCCACGTCCCCGGCGACTCGATCTATGAGCTTTTTATTGGTCGGAGCATAGTTCGAGCCACCGGAGTTTGCGGCATCGTAGCCGTTACCCGCAGCCGACGGGCGCGAGTGAAAGTACCGCGGGGACGAAAACGGCTGCCCGATGATCTCCGAGCCGATCAACTCACCGTTCTTGTAAATAAGCTGCCCGTTCGCTTTATCGTGAAACAGTAACTGAGCCAGTCCAGTAACGGCGAGCGGATAGATGAGGCCAAAGATGACCGTGGTGATGGCGGTGTAGAGGAGGGCGGTGACTAGATTACGACGCATTGAACCCCTCAGGCCAAATGAATGGCGGTGATGATAATGTCGATGAGCTTGATACCGAGAAACGGAGCAACGATGCCGCCAACGCCGTACAGGATGAGATTTCGCCTGAGCAGCGCCTCCGCCGACATCGCTTTGTACCCGACCCCGCGAAGCGCCAGCGGGATCAATCCCACGATAATCAGCGCGTTGAAAATCACGGCGGAGAGAATGGCAGACTGAGGAGTCTGCAGATGCATGATGTTCAATGCATTGAGCACGGGGAAGGTTGCTGCGAACATTGCAGGAATGATTGCGAAGTACTTCGCAACATCATTTGCAATTGAAAACGTTGTCAACGCGCCGCGAGTCATCAGGAGCTGCTTGCCTATTTCAACGATCTCAATCAACTTCGTAGGGTTGGAGTCGAGATCGACCATGTTGCCGGCCTCTTTCGCGGCCTGAGTGCCGGTGTTCATCGCGACACCTACATCCGCCTGCGCGAGCGCGGGTGCATCATTTGTTCCATCGCCGGTCATCGCGACCAGTTTGCCTTCGCCCTGTTCGCGTCGAATCAGGTCCATCTTGTCCTTGGGCTTCGCCTCTGCCAGAAAGTCGTCAACGCCGGCTTCGCGGGCGATAGCAGCAGCGGTGAGCGGATTATCGCCCGTGATCATGATCGTCCGAATTCCCATCGACCTGAGTTGAGCGAACCGCTCCTTCATCCCACCCTTCACAACGTCCTTGAGGTGAATTACGCCCAGAGCCTGACGGTTTTCCGCGACAACAAGCGGAGTGCCTCCGCTGCGCGCTATTGTTTCGACCGCAGATCGAACTTCATCGGGTAACACGCCACCGTTTCCTTTCAGGAAAGCAGCTATCGCATCCGTCGATCCCTTGCGAATGACGCGCCCGTCGAGGTTAACTCCCGACATTCTTGACACCGCGCTGAAGGGGACAAACTCAGCCTGCAGTTCGCTCAGTTCGCGGCCGCGAAGGCCATACATCTCCTTGGCCAGAACTACGATGCTGCGGCCTTCAGGAGTCTCATCGGGAAGCGAGGATAGCTGCGCTGCATCGGCCAGTTGGTCCTTGCTCACGCCGGGAGCGGGGATAAACTCTGCTGCCTGACGATTCCCCAGCGTGATGGTTCCGGTCTTGTCGAGCAGCAGCGTGTTTACATCTCCGGCCGCCTCCACAGCGCGCCCCGACATGGCGAGCACGTTGTGTTGCACGAGCCGATCCATTCCCGCAATTCCAATGGCCGAAAGCAATCCGCCGATCGTCGTCGGGATCAGGCACACGAGCAATGAGATCAACACAAAGACCGACTGCGGCGCGGTGGAATAGATTGCGATTGGCTGCAATGTAACGACTGCCAGGAGAAAGATGATCGTCAGGCCGGCCAGAAGGATATTCAGTGCGATCTCGTTTGGAGTTTTCTGGCGCTGAGCGCCTTCGACCAGCGCGATCATCCGATCGAGAAAGGTCTCTCCCGGATTCGACGTGATCCGGACCCTGATCTGATCAGATAGAACCCGGGTGCCTCCCGTTACTGCCGACCGATCCCCTCCGGCCTCGCGAATCACCGGGGCGGATTCACCTGTAATCGCCGACTCGTCGACCGAAGCAACGCCTTCAATCACCTCGCCGTCGCCCGGAATCATGCTGCCAGCGATCACCAAAACAGTGTCGCCCGCGCGCAAGTCTGAGCTTGCTATCTCTTCAGTCTTTCCGTCCGGGCGTAACCGGTGAGCAATGGTCTCGGATTTTGCGCGCCGAAGTGCATCGGCCTGCGCTTTGCCGCGGCCCTCGGCCATCGCTTCCGCGAAGTTCGCGAACAACACCGTGAACCAGAGCCACAAGGTAATCTGGAGGTCGAAGCGAAGAGCTGTGTGATGCGCCATCATGTCGCGAAGCAGGTAGACACTTGTAATCACGCTTCCAATCTCGACGACAAACATGACTGGGTTCTTCATCATGGTTCGCGGATTGAGCTTAGCCATTGCGTCCACTGCGGCGCGGCGAACGATTTTCGTATCCCAGAGAGAGCGCTTGCGTGTGTTTACCATTTTAATTCTCTTCAATTTCTGTTCCAGGTTAGAAACTCTTGCCGGCGTGCATGAGTAAGTGCTCGAGAATAGGACCGAGCGAGAGAGCGGGGAAGAAGGTGAGTGCACCCACGATGAGGATTACGCCCGTCAACAGCACCGTAAATAAGGGAGTGTGCACTGGAAAGGTGCCTTGCGATGGAGGCACCAGCTTCTTCCGCGCCAGGCTGCCAGCCATTGCCAGCATCGGCACAATCATCAGGAACCGGCCGATCAACATCGCCGCAGTCAGCGACAAGTTGTACCAGTGCGTGTTCGCGCTCAATCCTGCAAAGGCTGAGCCGTTATTTCCCGTCGCGGAGGTATACGCGTACAGAATCTCCGAGAGCCCGTGCGGCCCAGTATTTGTCAGTGCTGAAAGGCCAAGAGTTGGCATCATAAGAGCCGCGGCCGAGAAGATCAGGATGGAAAGTGGAAAGATAAGCACATAGAGCATCGCCATCTTCACGTCGTATGCTTCAATTTTCTTCCCGAGATACTCGGGAGTGCGCCCCACCATGAGACCGGCAATAAAGACGGCCAGCACGACGAAGATCAGCATTCCATAGAGCCCCGATCCGACACCGCCAAAGATCACCTCGCCGAGCATGATGTTGACCAACGGCACGAGACCTCCGAGCGGCATAAATGAGTCGTGCATCGAATTGACCGCGCCACAGCTGGCGTCGGTTGTAACCGTGGCAAACAACGCTGAATTAGCGATGCCGAATCGCACTTCTTTGCCTTCCATATTGCCGCCGACCTGCGATGCGGTCACATGTTGATCGACCGAGTGCAAAAGCGGGTTCGGCTGGGCCTCGGCATAGTAGGCGATAAAGACTCCGAAAAAGAAGAGTGCGGCCATCGCGGCAAAGACTGCCCATCCGTGTCCCGGAGAACGCACCATCCGTCCCAGCATGACCGTCAATGCAGCTGGGATTAGAAAGATGGAGAACATTTGGAGCAGGTTGGTGAACGGGGTGGGATTTTCGAAGGGATGGGCACTGTTGGTGTTGAAGAAGCCGCCACCGTTAGTGCCAAGCATCTTGATGGCTTCCTGCGAGGCCACTGGTCCTTGCGCAATACTTTGCGTGGTGATGGTTTGGGTCGTTACTTTTCCATCTGTGCCGGTCGTCGTTACAGTCTGTGGCTGCGTCAGCTTCGCCTGATCGTAGGGACGGAAGTTCTGCACTACACCCTGCGAGACCAGCAACAATGCATAGATGAGACAACCGGGCAGGAGCACCCACAATGACGCGCGCGTCATATCGACCCAGAAGTTACCCAGGGTTTTCGACTCTTTGCGAGAGATTCCCCGGATGAGCGCCACTGCAAGCGATATCCCAACTGCCGCGGAAAAGAAGTTGTGATAGGCCAGCGTGAGCATCTGCGTCAGATAACTCATGGTCGTCTCAGGTACATAGGACTGCCAATTCGTGTTCGTCGTAAACGATGCGGCAGTGTTCAACGCAAGATCAGGAGCGACGGCCGCGAGATGCTGCGGATTGAGAGGCAATATGTTTTGCAACCGCTCAATGGCATAGGTTGCAAGCATGGTGACGAGGCTGAAGACCAGCATTACGACCGCATATTCGGTCCACGCCATTTCGTGGGCCTCATCAACGCCCGCTAACCGATAGATGAGCTTCTCGATTGGACGAAAAACAGGATCTGCCCAAGTGCGTTGCCGCTCAAAGACGCGAGCCATATATTTCCCCAGAGGCTTTGCGCAGAGCAGGACCAGTGCAAAAAAGAAGAAGATCTGAAACCAACCGTTCGACGTCATGGTGAGTACTTTCTCTTAGAACCTTTCAGGGCGCAGCAGTGCGTACACTAGATATGCCAGTAGAAACGCGGTAACTAAACCAAGGACCAACATCTCGATCATGCGTGTTTCTCCTTTGTCCCCAGTCGTTCACATCCCATGGCATATCCAATGGCAATCGCAAAGAAGAGTATGCTTGCCGCGATACATCCGATGTCCCACATGGCTGCCTCCCGACGCGACCTTGACCATTGAAACAGCCGATGCGTAAAGAAGGCGTAGAAAGCACGTAAAGAAGTTGTATATGCCTCTGGATCTGGGCTTTGGCGAAGCCGAATCGCGTCGCGGGCGTCGACCAGCTACTTCGATTCGGCCGAGACCGGCGACGATGGCAGAAGGGCCCGGATGTAGGCCTTGTTTTCGGTGCATTCACGAAGTTGAATATTGTTCAAAATTCCTGCGAGCGCGCGGTCGATGACAGACTGCTCAGGCCTGACTTTGAGACGCGGCGACTCCTCGGAGGTTGCGCGCGGCAGTTTCGAGAATTTCACGACGTTGTCCCAACCGTCAGGAGCGATAAAGCTGACAACCGAGGTGGTCGCCTGCATCTTCTTGTATGGCCAAAAAGCCCACCCTATGTTGTTCTTTTCCAGAACGGAGACGAATTTTGCGATCCACTCGTTCGAGTTTTCGCCGGACTCGCCAAGCCAGATGGGAACCTGATACTTCTCGCGGAAATCGACATATGGCTGGACCGTCGTCTGCTCGGCCGGGGCATGGTAGCGGTGGAAGGTATAGACGACGTTCTTATCGAAGGGTAGTCCGAAGACAGCAAAGTTGTTGTCCCACTGGGCTCCTCCGAGAATGAGAATGTGGTGGGTGTCGACCCGACGAATAGCGGCCGCAATGCGCTTGTAAAGGGGTTCGAGTTGAACGTTGAACTGCTCAAGCCCCGTGTAGTTGGGAATCGGCTCATTGAGCAGATCGTAGCCAATCACGGTGCGGTTGTTGCGATAATGTCCGGCAAGACGCTTCCATATGTCGATGGTGCGCTGCTGAGCCGTCGCGTCGCTGAAAAGCCAAGGGTAACCGTCACTATCGTCAATATTCTTCCCTGTTTGCCCGCCAGGAGCTGCATGCATGTCCAGAATGATGTAGAGATTCTCCTGGTGGGCCCATTCAACGACTCTATCGAGCAAAACAAAACCCTCTGCGTCGTCCGTTTCAAAGAACTTATAGTGCAGCGGCACGCGAATTGAGTTGAAGCCACAGTGTTTGATGAGATGGATATCAGCCTGGGTGATGTAGTTTTCGCGATAGTTGCGCCAGAACTCATTGGCTCGCTGTGGGCCGATCAACTCGGTGATAAGAGCTTCAATTTCGCGAGGAGACTCTGGCCCGCCTTCGTTTAAATGCCACATGTAGCCTTCAGGAACGAGCCAGTTGCCGAGGTTCGTACCACGAAGGAGCAGTGGCTTTCCCGCGCCATCGACGATCTCCTTGCCCTGCGTATGGACAAACTGAGCTCGCCCCGGCAGCGACACACTACAAACAGTAAGCATGGTCGCCAAAATATATCTGCGCATCCTGAAGCTCTTTGTACAGCAATGTATCCCCATGAGCAAAATGTCTGATTTTGCCGGAATCAGCATGTCAGGCAAACGTTAAAAAACGCCGATCCATGACGGATCGGCGCGGAGGTAGTGCTACCTCGGACAAACTGTCTTGCATCCGAGACCTAAGCCCCCTGCTCACGGACTCATCAGGGGGCGACGGAGAAGGTGGCTTGCTCTGTGGCAGTCGAATCCTCCCCCATCCATAAATCGAATTGTCCCGGCTCGACGGCCCATCGATGGGTCTGCGGGCTCCAAAAACCGAGATCGCTCGCGTTCAAAGTCAGGACAACCGTGCGTTGCTCCTTTGAAGCCAGGCGAATTCGCGTAAATCCCTTCAGCTCACGCCTTGGCCGGGAGGCGCTTCCGGCTCGCTGATGGGTGTAGAGCTGTATTACCTCGTCGCCCACAACATCGCTCGTGTTTTCGACATCGATGGAGGCGGTCAGGGAACCATCAGGATGCATCGAGGAGGAGTTCACTTTGAGGTTGGAGAGCCGGAACCTGGCATAGCTGAGCCCATAGCCAAAGGGGTAGAGGGGCGCGCTGGAGCTGTCCCAGTAGCGGGTGTCTGTCTCGGTGGGGATTTGGGTCAGATTCTGGGAGTAGTAGGTTGGAATCTGTCCGACGCTGCGGGGCCAGGTCAGCGGCAGCTTTCCGCCGGGGTTGGCATCGCCGGTGAGCAGGTTCGCAATCGCGTTGCCTCCTTCGGTGCCTGGATACCAGGCCTCAAGTATGGCGGGAACATGCTCCGACGCCCACGTGATATCGAGCGGACGACCGTTGAGAAGCACCAGAATTACGGGCTTGCCCGTCGCGACGGCGGCTTCAAGCAGATCCTGCTGCCGCCCCGGTAGGTTCAGAGTCGACCGCGAAGCCCTTTCCCCACTCATACTCTGAGCTTCGCCCAGTACAAGAATAGCCACGTCCGATTTTTTTACCTGTTCGATTGCGTGCTGGAACTCGGTATCCCGCTCCAACTGCGTTCGTAGAACTGGCTTAGGACTGACAAACTGATCGTCGAAGATGGATGGCTGGACGCGATCGATCTCGACACCCTTGGCATAATTGATTGTTACGCCTGTGCCCAATCTTCTTCGCATCCCGTCGAGAACGGTGATGGTAGCTCCGACATCCCCGGCGAGGCTCCACGAGCCCATTGTGTCAGGCTTGGAGTCCGCAAGTGGACCGACGATAGCGATGGAGGTGATGGATTTCTCCAAAGGAAGGAGGCCGCCTTGATTGCGCAGGAGGATCGCGCTGCGTTCAGCAGCCACGCGCGCGCCTTCATGCTGGGCTGGAGAGCCAATCTCCGCCCTGGCTTTGTCGAGTGAGACATAGGGATCAGTGAAGAGGCCAAGACGATACTTCATGAGCAGAATGTCGCGCACGGAGTCGTCGATCGCAGATTGCTTGACGGAACCGCTCTTGACAGCTTGAGCGAGGTTGTCGCGCATGACATGGGTTGTCATCTCCATGTTGACACCAGCGTTTGCAGCGCGTACCGCAGCGTCCTCAAAGTCCGCCGCAAAGCCATGGGTCTTGAGGGCCTGCACGCTGCCCCAGTCACTGACGACGAAGCCCTGAAACCCCCACTTTTCGCGGAGCACATCGTGAAGAAGAAACTTGTTGCCAGAGGCAGGCACGCCGTTCAGATCCATGTACGCGCTCATCACCGAGCCCGCGCCCGCCTTCACTGCCGCGTGAAAAGGAGGAAGATAGACATTCCAAAGTTGTTCGTCTGAGATATTGGCGGAGTCGTAGTCCCGGCCGCCTTCAGCAGTACCATACCCGGCAAAGTGCTTCACGCAGGCGAGGATGTGATCTCCACTTCCGATAGCATCGCCTTGAAATCCCCGGACCTGGGCCTCCGCCATGCGTGAACCTAGGTAGGGATCTTCGCCAGCGCCTTCCATGATGCGGCCCCAACGCGGGTCTCTGGCGATATCGACCATCGGCGCGAAGGTCCACCTGATGCCGACAGCGCTCGCCTCTCTCGCTGCCATGCTCTGAGCGCGCTCTGCCTCGGCCGGATCCCAGGACGAAGCAAGGGCCAGAGGGATTGGATAGATAGTCCGAAAACCATGAATGACGTCGAAGCCGAAGAGCAGAGGGATGTGCAATCTCGTCTGTTCGACCGCGATGTGCTGCAGACGATTGATCTCGACGGGATCGGTGATGAAAAGGAAAGATCCGGTCTGCTCATTGCGAACGCGCTCGTCATGGGGGACGGATTCCTTCTCCTTGTAGGCGATCTGCGACATCTGGCCCAGCTTTTCCTCAAGTGTCATTCTGCTGAGCAGGCCGTCGACGAAGCCTGTTGCGTGGGGGTCCTCAGCAAGAGCGGTGAACGAGGCGTTGGGTTTCTGCGCCAGAGAACACGAGCAGGCGATGATCAGGAGAGCGAGGAGGGGCAAGAGAGTATTCTGAATGTTGACGCTGGTGCTGCGTGAAAAAAACATAGTGCTCCGTGTTTCGTTTGCGTCTCCACTAATGCAGCCACCGCTTGGCGCTGCCCTGAGACGAGATCTTCGTAGTGCCTCAGGTAACGCTTCTTAGCGTTATTACGAGTGAAACCATCCTAGACAAACGCTTGTCTTTGTGTCCAGTGTTATTTTGTGCCCTTTCCGTGGGAGAGTTGATGGGATGAAGTCCCCCAAGATATTCTCTTGAGAATTGAACTTCGCGCTTAAACCTAGGTAAACATAGGGCTAGACTGATTGCTAACCGATCTCTATGCCAAGAAAGACCTCACCCGTTCCTGCGGCGTCGCGTCGCGTCAGCCTGAAGATGCTGGCCGAGTATCTGGATCTGAGCCCGGCGACAGTATCGTTCGTGCTGAACAACGCGCCGGGCCGTTCCATTCCTCCGGCGACTCGTGAGAGGGTCAAGGCTGCAGCGAAGAAGTTCGGGTACCAACCGAGCCTGATTGCACGCTCTCTCCAAGGTCTCAAGACGCAAACAATCGGCATCCTGTTGCCGGAACTGGGTGAGGGTTATCATTCGCAGGTACTGAGCGGGGCTGCCGACGTGCTGATGCGGGAGGGATATTTCTTCTTCACAGCTCATCACAGACATAGAAAGGACCTCGTCGCTGAGTACCCCCGGCTCCTGCAAGCCCGTGGGGTGGACGGAATCCTCGCGATTGACACTCATCTGGAGGGAGCTCTTCCGGCGCCGACGGTCTCCGTCGGCGGCCACACCGCGCTGCCGGGACTGACCAATGTTATTCTCGATCACCATCGTGCAGCGGAGCTTGCGCTGGGACATCTCTATAGGTTGGGCCACCGTAAGATCGCCTACATGCACGGCCAGCCCTTCAGCTCCGACTCGCAGACCCGGTGGCAGTCGACTATGCAGGTGGCACGTGCGCTTTCTCTTGATGTTCCGAACGACCTGATCATCCAGCTGGACAGGGACCTCACAACCCCGGAGCTGGGTTATCCGGGGATACATCAACTCCTCTTGCGGCGTAGAGATTTTACGGCAGTTCTTTGTTTCAATGACATATCAGCCATTGGCAGCATACGGGCGTTACATGACGCTGAGCTACAGGTTCCCACCGACGTCTCAGTACTTGGATTTGACGACATTCAGGCAGCCTCGTACATCATTCCCAGCCTGACGACCATTCGGCAGCCCCTCAAGCAGATGGGTGCTCTGGCAGCGGATTCCCTGCTCAAAAAATTGAACCACGAGAAGCTCCCCGACGTCATCAAGGTCGACCCGGAACTTGTCGTGCGTGAATCGACGGCGCAGGCTCGCACGACGACGCGGCGGCCTGTCTCTTAGCCTTCGACTGGTCCATAGACCGCTTGTCGTCAACTCCGTTTCTCAACTGCCGAAGGTATGGCCTCGCCGTTCGCGTCCCACAGCGGCCATTATCGATGCCAGCGCGAAGACACTGATCGCAGTCAGCGCCATCGCTGTCGCATAGCTTGTCTTCTGCGCGTAGACCGCTTCGATATAGACCACTGAACTGGCAATGATGCCTGCGGTCTGGTATGCAAATCCGGGAAGCAGTCCGCGCACCGAATCCGGGGAGAGCTCAGCCAGATGGGCTGGTATGACTCCCCACGCCCCTTGCACCATAAACTGCATTAAGAACGCTCCCATCACGAGTAGAGCTTGATTCGGGGCATAGGCCCAAAGCGGAATGACCAGTACGCCCAAGGCAAAGGCGATGATGATCGTTCGTCGGCGACCCCATCTGTCGGAAAAATGGCCGAAGATAATGCCGCCCAGGATGGCCCCTGCTGCTGAAATGGCGGTAATCGCCGCACGACGCTGCGGAGTGAAGTGCCACTCCCGCTGAAGGAAGGTCGGATACATATCCTGGGTGCCATGCGAAGCGAAGAGCATCATCGTCATGAAAGCTACGAGATAGAGGAAGAGCTTCCAATGCGAGAGAATCTCGCGTCTCTGCTCCCCCCACCCGCTCGTCCGAGCCTTTTGCCACACCGTGGACTCGCGAACGCGAAAGCGAATGAAGAAGACCAGCAGAATAGCTGGAGTACTGCCTAGAAAGAACAGCGGACGCCATCCTACTCGTCCGAAGAGAAACAGAAAGCACAGGGCCGCGAGCAGATTCCCCGCAGCGTAGCCTTCCTGCAACAGCCCGGAGAGCATGCCCCGCTTTCCCTTCGGTGCTCCCTCCATCGCCAGCGACGTTCCCACTCCCCAGTTTCCGCCCATGACAACGCCGAAGAGTCCACGCACGATCAGGAGAACGGTGTAACTAGGCGCCAGGCCGGTAAGGATCTCTGCCACCGCAAAAAACCCGATGTTGATCATCAACGGCAGACGGCGTCCATAACGATCCGCCATCAGGCCGAAGACGAAGCCTCCCACCGGCCGGAAGACGAGCGTCATGGTGATGACCAAAGCGATCTGTGCGTCAGTCTTGTGGAACTCCTTCGCCATGGACGTAAGGCAAAACGTCACGAGAAAAAAGTCGAAGGCATCGAGGAGCCATCCCGTGAATCCTGCCGTCACTGCAGCGCGATGATTGCTTGCGACTCCCGATTCGGCGACGGCAGACAAGCTCCTTTCCCTTGCCAAAGACGACTCATTCATAGATATGTGGCCCTTTCAGAAGCAGTGGCACGAGGCTCGTTCAAGCGATCAAAAACGATCAATTTGAACCGATTATCTTTCCTCCGCCGCTGCCTTTGCTGTTGGCTGATCCGCTGCAGCCTGCTGACGAAGATGATCAAAATTCAGAATTGCGTTGAAGACAAGGCCATAGCTACCGATGGTCTCACCGCGATAGACGGGGTTGTTGGCAAACAGCAAGACATTCCCCGATCCCAAGTGAGCATTTACCACGATGGCGCGCTCAGCGATTGAACCCGCTTTATCCAGGAGTCCGGAGAGTAGGAGCGTCTTCTGGTCGCTGAATCGCAGGATGACTTCAGGACGATATGGAACAGGGATGACCTGAAGATTGTTGCGCATCTGATCTTCGTTCAGCTGTCTGGGCTGCCATGGTTGCTGCTTCGGCATCACCTCAGGCTCCGCCGACGAGCGGCCCTGCGCAACATCACTTTCATCCGCACCACCGCGCCCAGTTGGCCGGTGTTCGTAGGGATCCATCAATACACGGCCGCCCTGTCGCCCGAGCGTGTTGCTTACGTTAAAGACCATGCCACTGGCACTCATGACAGGAAGAGCCGCGCCGTAGCCGTTCGCAACGGGGCTCGATGGCGAGACAAAAACACTGTTAAGAACGCTGCCGACTACGCGCGCATCATTGGAAGCAACGCTGACACCGGGCGCAAGGCCTGTATCGACAGCAAACTGTGCCGTATCTTCACAGGTGATCAACAGACCTCCTTTCTCAACGAAAGATTTGATATTCGCAAGGCCGCCATAGCCAAGACCTGGACGCATGTCTGCGGTTGAGTCGAGCAGGCCCAGGTTGGGAGTCAATTCGCTCTTCTGCCACGGAAGCGCATTACCCCACATCGGCATACCGTTGATGATGTCCTGCGAGGTCGAACGCCCAACCGGAGCAAAGATGATCACATCGTACTTGGCGCGAAGGTCTTCGTCAGACGCGACTGCCTGCGTACTGAGGTACGAGAACGGAATCTGCGCTTTGTCGAATGCCAGTCGCCACCAGCCTTCGGTCTGCGTACCAAGCCAGGTATGCATGAACGCAATGCGCGGCGCCGGTGCCGGATGCGTCGGAACCGACGGCATCGCAGCTAGACGGATCGAGTCCAACTCGAACTTGCCCAGTGCGGCAGCAATCGACTGGTCTTCGGCTTGAGTAATCAGCAAGGAGCCCGCAGCAAAATGCTTGCCATCGACGTCGAACGGCTTCTCAGTCGTCTCGATATGCGCTTGCTTCAGCGCGTAAACAATCGACAACAGAGAAGTCTGTCCAGTGTTCGCGATTGCGTAGATCGAGCCGGAGCCGCTGATCTTTCCAGATGCTCGGTCGAGATCAGCCACCGGCGCCATCGGAGCCTTCAAGATCGACGTGTCTGTCACCCGAACTGCCTTGACGTTAAAGAGCTGGCTGAATGACCAGCCCGTGTCATCGTAGGGATGTTTCTGCGGATCGTCGGGCGCCCAGTACTGCTTGTCGAGCAGAGCATCCGCCACACGCGAGAACGGCTGATCAAGCCGCACGACGTAACTTCCAGCCGGAAAGGTCTGGGTCGTCGGCTTGTCCCCACGCTTCGCAGCCGCAACGGAACTGGTTGCCGATGACGACAGTTGCTGTATTTCGACATGCTGCAGCTTCAACACATCGAGGAGTTGTAACTGACGGTTCAACTCTGTCGCGTCGGCAGGCAGCACGTAGGCCGCGGGTCCATCGAGCGTCGGTTTCAGTACGGACCGCTTGCTTTTCAGGTAGTAGTTCTCAAGAAAGTGATGTGTATTGTGGGAAAAATATGCCAGCGTCGAGAGCAGGGCGCTCTCTTCATAGTTGTTGTTGTCACGTTGCGACCACGTGACGGTTGGCAGAGGAGGGTTCTGACGGTACCAGGTGCGCGAATACTCCTCAGGCTGCAGGATTCGTTTTTCCGTGTCTGCGCCACCGTTGCCAAAAGTCTCGTAAAGGCGGCTTATGCCGTTGTGCATGCCGGCAAGAAACATCAGGTAGCCGGGACTCCAAGTATCGAAGTCGCCATGGGTAAAGACACCAGGCATCCCAAACGACTGCATCTGCGCCACGTTATTCCATCCCAATTCGGCCCATTCATCGGCCAACGTAGGATCGATCCAGGCGTTGTAAGGCCCATCGCCGACTGTATTGTCGTACAAAAATGGAACTGACTCGTGAAGATCATGAAGTACCTGCGCATGCCAGCCAAGGTAGGCATTCAGTACATTGTTGGTCAAATTCAGGGTCATACCCATGGCGTCGCGATTGTTGTCGTGCGCAACATAGTGTCCCCAATAGGCAAGACGAGGCCAGTTTTCCCCCGGATGCGCCTTGTGCCATCGGTAGATGTCGACCATGCGATCTCGTCCGTCCACTTCGACGACCGGTGTGATGAGCACGATCATGTGTGTCCGGATGTACTTGATATAGGGTGAGTCATCGACTGCCAACCGATAAGCCAGCTCCATCAATGCAGTAGGCGCGCCAGTTTCGCTCGAGTGGATGGTTCCAGTGATGTAGTACACCGGATAAGATTGATCGATCAACGGCTGCGCCTTGCTATCGTCAAGTCCGATCGTGCGCGGATCTGCCAGCTTCGCCAGACGCTCCCCATTCTCCTTGGCTCCCTGCAAAAGAGACGCATCTGCGATTGCGACCGCGATCATCTCGCGATTCTCCTCCGTCTTGCCAATCGAAAAGACCTTTACGCGCGGCGAGGCCGACTCAAGCAACCGGAAGTATTTGTACACATCCTCGGCATAGGGCAACATGTCCGGACCACCGGCGACATCGCCCAGCACTTTGGCCGGTGTCGGTACTGTCGTCGATGCTGGCAGATAGTCCACCAGGGGCGAGGAGAACTCAGGCTCGGTCGTGTATTTGTGAATGTGGTCGGTGTAAGCCTGGTCGATTGGCTGGTGACCGTCTCTCGCGAAGCCTTCGTTCAAAGCGGTTTGAGCAGAGGCAGCGGAGAGAGCAAAGGACAGAATCGTCGTGGGCACAAGGGCCGACAGCAAATGGGTCAGTTTCATAGGTTTTTCGAGATGCTGCAACCATCTTATTGCCAGCAACCAAAAAGTAGCGCGTGAAAAAAGGAAAATATTGGCACCGGCCTTCGAATATCCCACGCCAAGGCTACTTACGCTGCTGCCAGCTACGTACACCCCATTGGTAAGTCATCGTGGTAACACGCTGTCTCGATCTTTGCGATGAAATGGCTACCCAAAGCTGCAAAATGATCCAGGAAACATCCAACCTGATTTCAGGTTATCCATTGATTCTCAGATGCTCTCGCAGAAGGTCGTCGACATCGCCGATCTTTTCATTAAGCAGGTTCAGCTTGTTTGACAACGCCTGAATCTCGGACTCGGCGCGACGATTCACGTCAAAGTCCAATTCGCCACGTACGCGGTCCTTGGTATCCTGCCGGTTCTGGCTCATCATGATCACCGGGGCCTGGATCGCCGCGAGCATAGATAGAAAGAGATTCAACAAGATAAACGGATACGGATCCCAGGCTCTGCCCTTCAAGATGATGTTCGTCGAAGCATAGAGGAGAAGTACGATACCAAAAAGAATGATGAAGGACCATGACCCACCGAACTGCGCAACTGAGTCGGCTATGCGGTCCCCGAAACTCATCTCCTCCTCGATCACATCGTTCGAGTTGCGGCTCGCTCGGATTCGCACCAACTGCTGCGAGGCATGAAACTGCCGGCTCACGACCGTAAGCATGTCCATCCCTGCCATCGGCTTCTGCTGCAGCAAAGCCGCGATATCGTCGCGGCTAACCTCCAGACAGGTCGTCTCCTGCATAGCAAGCGCGGTTGTCTGATGGGGAGTGTCCTCGAGCATCGAGGCAAAGCCAAAGAAGTCGCCGTGACGCGGCTCATCCACCAGCACCTCCTGGTGGTCCTCATCAACTGTCGTCACTCGCACAAGGCCCGATATAATCACGTAAGCATGTTTTCCGGGTTCGCCGATTTTGTAGATGCGTTGGCGGGGAGCAAATTTTGTAATCTCGACCTGCGCTGCGAGCACCGCCATCTCGTCGTCGTCGAGCAATGCAAATAGGGGAATCTGCCTCAGATCTTCTGCCTTGCACGCCATCGTTCACCTCTCTGTGGTCTTGAGCTATTCTGCCCGGTCGATGGCGAATCTGGCACACCTTATTCGCAGCCAATTTTGAAACCCAACCGACGGCGATGTAAAACCTGAGTTCTTCTCGATGAGAAGTGGACGGACGAGTCTATCCCGCCAGCGGCAATCTCAGGTCGGCTCTGCATCCAGGGTGACCATCCATCCGGTTCGCGAGCTGCACCGATCCTCGATGGGCCTGAGCGATCTGCTGCGCCAGCACAAGTCCGATCCCTGTCCCACCAGGCTTGGTGGTGTAGAAGGGAACAAAAAGATTACCGGCGTTGGTCAGTCCCGGTCCATTGTCGAGCACCGCAATGACCACCTCTGCACCAGCGATCTGCCATGAAATCTCAACATGTGCTGCTTGCCCTCCGGTCGCGTCCGGGCTCAGCGCAGCGTCTGCCGCGTTACGCACCAGATTGATTAGGGCCTGTTCAATATGGTCTGCATCGATCTGCAGCTCCACGTCTGCACCCCCCCTCACTTCAACCCCGACGCGCCTCTCAAGCTGCGCAACCCGTAGCACCAGAGCCGAAACCGAGACTGGACCCAATTTCGGTGCGGGAAGTCTCATCAACTGACGATAGGCCTGCAGAAAACGGTTGAGCGACTCCGACCGATTCTCAATCACCTCAAGCCCGCGTTCAAAGTCCTCCCGTTCTTCCGATACGCCCTTCAAGCCAGCCAGCCGTCCTCGCAGGCTTCCGGCAATGGACTTGATTGGCGTCAACGAGTTATTAATCTCGTGCCCAAGCACACGAATTAATCTCTCCCAAGCTAGCCGCTCCTCCTCCCGTAACGCAGCACTGACGTCAGAGAGAACAAAGAGGACATGTGGCACGCCGCGCAGCCGAAAGCTGGTACGCTTCACTACCCAACGGACAGCCTGTTGTCCGGTCCCCAGCGAATGGACATCGTCGTCCTCCACCTTGAGCAACTCTTGCAGCTTCAACTGAGACGCTGAGTTGCCGATCGCCTTCCCCGCCTCCAAGCCAAATGCCCGCTCTGCGGCATGGTTCAGGAGTCTCAACCTGCTCTCAGGATCGAACGCCAGAACCGGCGACTGCATCGATCGCATCACTCGCTCGACTAGCTCCATCGCCTCCAGTGCACCCGCCCGCTGACTCTGTAACATGCCCGCAAGTCGATTAACCTCCAGAGCGAGATCGCCAACCGCATCACTTCTTTCTCCTCCACGAGCGCGAAAGGAGTAGTCATCCTCTCGCAGGGCAGCTACCACATTAGCCAGTGTCTGTAGCGGGCGGATGATCTGTTCCATCAGGATCGACACCGCAAACATCCATCCCAACCCCAATGCCAGGAGAACAAAACATTGTTCGAGCGGTTCAACTCCGTATTTCCGCAACAGAAACCAGCACAACAGGCACATCGGTAACCCAAGCAGATACATCCAAAGTCGAAGCCGCCTCTCAAAACTCAACCGCCGCCCCGATCCACCCAGGGGCACACGAGTGCGTCGTCGTTGGCCAGACGTTGTCGTGCCCTTCGGTTCCTCAAAGTCCATATTTTTCGATGCGACGATAGAGGGCTCCGCGACTCAACCCAAGCGCATCCGCAGCATGACTCACGTTGCCATTCGCGCGTGCCAAGGCTTTGCGAATCAGAATCGCCTCGACTGCCTCCAGGCTCATCTCATCCATGCTCTGCAGTGGACCTCGTTGCGCGTTCAACCCGAGATTCGCGGCTTCGATTCGCTCTCCTCGTGCCATCAGGACAGCGCGTTCGATAGTATGTTCCAGCTCGCGCACATTGCCGGGCCAGCCATACTGCAACATCATTTGGAGAGCTGCCGGCTCCAGGCCTTGAATGGGTCTCCGATACCGAGTGGCATATCGTGACAGAAAATTTGCCGCCAGCGCGGGTATATCTTCGCGCCGTTCGCGCAGGGGGGGCAGGTTGATCTCCACCGTGTTCAGACGGAACAACAGATCTTCGCGAAATCGCCCGGCTGAGGACTCAGCGTGCAAATCGGCGTTGGTCGCGGAGAGCATGCGCACGTTCACTCTCTGGGTCTTGGAAGAGCCCACGCGCTCGAGTTCGCCACTCTCCAAAACGCGCAGCAGCTTGGACTGCTGGCGGAGCGGAATGTTCGCAATCTCATCAAGAAAGAGAGTGCCGCCACTGGCCAGTTCGAAACGGCCGATGCGATCTGCATGGGCATCGGTGAAGGCACCCCTGACATGTCCAAACAACTCGCTTTCGAAGGTTCCTTCCGGAAGCGCTCCTGTGTTCACCGCTACCAGAGTTCGTTCCGCCCGCGCCGACAAGCGATGCAGCGTCTGGGCTACAACCTCTTTCCCGGTTCCGTGCTCCCCGGTAATCAGCACATTCGCATCCGATGGCCCTATTCGGGCCATCGTTTCCAGGACCACTCGCATCGCGGGAGCAGACGCGATAAAGTCCGGCGCCCCCGCAGCCCGAAGGATGCGATTTTCAGCCTCCAGCCACTGAGTGCGCTTCTGGCTACGATGCAACTCCATCTGAGTTCGCAGTATGCTCAGCAGACGCGCATTCTCCCACGGCTTTTGGATGAAATCTCCGGCGCCGCGCCGCATCGCCTCTACCGCAAGGTCGATATTGCCCCACGCTGTCATCACGACCACAGGCAACTGAGCGTCGATCTCCTTGACTCGCGAAACCAGGTCCAACCCCTCCTGGCCAGAGGTTGTGTCGCGTGTATAGTTCAGATCGATCAATACGCCATCGAAACTCTCATGCGCCAATGCCTCCAGCACCAGCGCTGGCATTCGAACCATCTCAAGTTGATACCCTTCAGGCTTTAGCAGCAGGCGCAATGCTTCTAGGATTTGCGGCTGGTCATCCGCAATCAGAAGTCGACACGGCGGCTCGTACTCCTTTGCCGTCTGGGCGTCCTTCTCTGTCCGTTCCACCAGCATGATGACCTGCTCCCCGCTACTGTGGTCTCGTGGCAATACCCGTCTTAGCCGATTCTATCGAAATGGCGTTTGCCTCGAGAGTAGAGCCAACAGATCGGTCCAACTCGATCTTGGCCTTCTCATACGCCGTCATTGCAGCAACCAGAGCCGACTCCGCCACCGCCAGGTCCCGTTGAGCCGTCAGCGTTTGATAGTTCGATCCGGCGCCAAGCTCTTGCTCCTTACCCATAATCTCAAACGTCTTCTGCGCAAGGTCGCGAGCTTTTCGGGCGGAGACCACTCGTGCCTGACTCTGCTCAAGTGCGTATTGGGCGTTTCTTACCTCGATGCGGATCTGCTTCTTGAGTTGCTGAAGCCGTAGTTCAGACTGCCTCGTCTCCAATTCCGCGCGGTACTGGTCGGACTTCGCAATTCGGTTGCGAATAGGAATACTGACGGAGAGACCTACATAGTAGTCTGGCGCGCTGTTGTTAAACGCATTCTCAACCGCCCCGCCAAAACCGATTGGCGCCGTCGATACGAAATCCGCAGCAGGATTCGGAGGGCCTGCAAGGCCCGTTCCGCCATAAAAGCCCGTTAACGCTACCGAGGGAAGCACCGCATTGCGCGCCGCGTCTCTGCTGATCCGCCTGCTATCAAGATCGAGGTCCGATTCCCTCAATTCGATCCGATCACTTAGCGCGCGCGCAATCATATCCTCCGTCTGTCCCTGAGTTGCCACATCCATGCTTCCGCTATGGTCTGTCGGTCGCACAGGCATCGCCTCCAGAATTGGATCATCTAAGTTCTTCGTCAGCGCGTTTTTCATCAAGAGTTCTTGAAATTCCAACGTCGTCTTCGCGACCGTCAAATCCTGCTCGCGAGTAGCGACCTCTCCCTCTGCCTTTAGCACGTCCATTTCCGGAATTGCCTGAAGCGACAACTGTTTTCGATCACTCTCCAGTGTCTGGTTTGCAAAGTCCAGCGACCGGCTCTTCACTTGTTCGTCATCGTAAGCTGCGACGAGATCCCAGTACATGTTCGCAATCTGCGTAACCGTTGTGATCACCTGCAAGCTAAAAGCCTCATCGGAGATCTTCTGATTATTCTTTGCAATCCTCAAATAGCGCAGGTTAGGGACAAAACCGAAACCCGCCAGCAACTGCTGCTGCAGCAGGACATGGTAATAGGAGTTCAGCGTCGGATTCAGAAAGCTGTTTGGACTGTTCGTCGCACCCCGGCTGTTATCGAAGACCACCGACAAGGTAGTTCCAGTCGGAAAGGCCTGAGAGTAATTGATATTTCCATTGGTTGTGTTCTGTTGCAGCGTGGGAACGCCGTAGATGGCGATGTTCGATAACGGCTGCGTATATTTCTCGTTATTCAGCGCTCCGGTGATCAGTGGATCATAGGATGAAACGTTTGTTCCTGTGCCCAGCGTCGACGATACCAGACCCGATGCGCCGGAACCTGCACCGCCGGCTCCGCCTGAAGTACCGCCTGCGCCCGCGCCTGATGAGGAGGCTGTACCAAAACCGCCTACTCCACCTCCAGGCGTATTCTGCACCACGCCAGTATTGACCCCGCGAAACGAACCGCCCGCCTGCGTGCGCAGAACGTCGGCCGCTGCAATCGGCAGGTTATAACGAGCGATCGCGATGTCCAGATTGTTTTCCAGCGCGAGCGAGATGGTGTCCTTCAGACTGAGTTCGAGAACACCATTATTCACCAGCGCATCGATTCGTGGGGAGTTTGCCAGGTTTGGCTGCGGCACCAGAGTAGCCCGGTACGCGTTAAACGGGTTGCTCGAATGCGGTATGTCCAGACGCAGTGCGGCCTGTGGCGCTGCAGGCGTTTGGGTCATCGTGGCCTGGACCTGAGCGAGAGCGGACGTCCCTGCGATCACTACCAGGCAGGCGCAATGAATTAGCGAGACCCTCATACTCACGCCTTCACCTCCGTGCCCGCAACTTGGAGCCCCGCCGTGTCGCGATACTGCCAGCCGTCTCGCAACTCAATTGTTCGCGTTCCGTACCCCGCGTTCGTCTCCGAGTGCGTTACCTGCACCACTGTCGTTCCCTGCTCATTCAATCGTCGAAACAATTGCATAATCTCCTTCGCCTGCTCCGAGTGCAGATTTCCCGTCGGTTCATCGGCAAGCAGCAAATCCGGTTTGTGAATCACCGCACGTGCAATTCCCACCAACTGCTGCTGACCGCCGGAGAGTTGGTTAGGAAACAGATCCTTTTTGCCCACGATATTGAATCGGTCGAGCGTATCGGCCACCAGTGCCTGACGCTCGGCCTTCGGAATGTCCTTATAGGAAAGCGGCAGGTCGATATTCTCTGCCACCGTGAGATCATCCAGCAGATGATAGCTCTGGAAGACCATCCCAATCTGCCGCCGCGCCAGGTCGGCTCTCTGCTTCCGGTTCATGGCATGCACAGCCTGGTCTGCAAAATAGAATTCGCCCTTCCACTGGTCATCGAGCATCGCAAACACATTCAGCAGCGAAGATTTGCCCGCTCCCGACGGGCCCATGACAGTCACAAATTCGCCCTGACGAATTGTCAGATTGATCCTCCGCAACACCCACGTCTCCGTGTGCCCGGTTTTGTAGCTGCGCTCCAAATTCTTCAGTTCAATCATGACCCTGCTCCATTTCCAAAACTCTCATTCCTCTGCCCAGTCATCGGGAAGCATCCCTTCGGCACGTCTGCTTCGTGCACAGAGCCTTTGTGGGTTCTGCCCATGCCACTCGCGCGCCGGAATCAACTTGTTCCTCAATACGGACCCCTCCGGGCCCGCAACTCCGCGCAGGCTCGATCATCGCAGCCTTAATCGTCACTTTCGCGCCCGCCCTCGGTTACTGCCTATCTTTTGTGCGCGCCCTCAGCAGCGCACCAGGGCGATCGCCATCTTCTGATGAGAACTGGTGACAATCTCGACGTTGCAACCTTCCCTGCCAGGAGCATCCGAGACGAAACCGACCTCAAGCTCGTACCCCAGCATCTCCGTACGTCGATCCAGCATCCATTGGCGCGCCAGGCACCAATTCCTCCGGCTACTCCGCATCTTCTTAAGAGTCGAGGTCACTACGGCCTTCATCACCTTAACCTCAGTCTGTGACGCACTTCGCAGTGCCGTTCGAATCTGACGATGACCGGCATGCCTCACATTACGCATCGACTCCATCACGCTCAGCGCTGCTACGTTCAGCGCAACTCCAAGCACAACCAGCGATACCACGGATGACACGGTTCCCGATAGTCCAATCGTTCCGCACATCTGCCGCAATGCGAGCCGCAAATCATCTAACAGCGTCGTCATGCCTCTACCTCCGCTAACAGCTTGTTGAGTTCTCCCTCCGCCACGACTTTGCCATCGAACAGATGGATCTGCCGCTCCGCATGTGCTGCAAACCGCGGATCGTGCGTCACCATGCAGATCGTCGCGCCTTCCTGATGAAGCTCCTGCAGCAGCTTCATCACAGCTTCGCCATTCTTGGAATCCAAATTTCCCGTCGGCTCGTCCGCCAGCAGAATCGACGGAGAACCCGCCAGTGCACGCGCCACAGCCACCCTCTGCTGTTGACCGCCCGAGAGCTGCGCGGGATAGTGTCGCATCCGATGCGCCATGTTGACCCGCTCCAGTGACTCCTGTACCCGTTTCTTCCGCTCCGCCGAAGGCATTCCCGCGCGATAAGTCAACGGAAGTTCCACGTTCTCGGCAACCGTCAGGTCACCAATCAGATTGAAGCTCTGGAAGATAAACCCTATCTCCTGGTTGCGAATTCGTGAGCGGTCGGCAAAGTTCAGATTGGCCACCTCTTTGCCGTTCAACGAGTAACGGCCGCCCGTCGGAGTATCCAGTAACCCAATGATCGACAGCAGGGTCGATTTGCCGCATCCTGAGGGGCCCGACATTGCCACATACTCCCCTCGGCTGATGCTCAGATGCACACCCGACAGCGCATGTGTCTCGATCTCATCGGTGTAAAAAATCTTCGTCAGATCCTCGATCTGAATAATCGTCTCCGTTGTCGCCATTCGTCCTCTCCCTTTCTCGGTTAGTGCCTAATTCAATCGAATCCTGTCTGTGTTATCCCATCGGCTCATGTCCGACAGAATGACCGTATCGCCTTCCTGCAGCCCTTCCAGCACTTGAATGCTGTTGACCGACGCGCGCCCAACCTTCACAGGCACACGCACCGCCGTTTTGCCATCCGGCCCCAACTTGAACAGGCTAATCGTGCTGTTTTCATTACCAAACGCCGGCCGTCCCACATACAAAACGTCCGTCATCCGGTCCAGATCGATCGTTCCGTCCACACTGAGGTCAGGGCGCGCCCCAAGAGGCATGGCCCCAGAAAGCTCTACGTCAACCGTCACCGTTCCGTTCACTACCGCGAGATCAATTCGCATCACTTTGCCTTCGATCACCCCGTTGTGGGTATCGACCTCAGCCGGTTGCCCGATCTGGATGTCACGCGCCTGCGTCTCGGCAATCTTCAATGCGGCCTTTAATTGATCCGGCTGTACCACTTTCGCCAGCATCGTCCCGGGATCCACATGTTGCCCCACCTGCAACGGCACATCCGGGGCCTCCAGCACTCCGTCGATTCCCGCGCGCACCGTCAGAGCGTCCTTCTGCCTCTGTTTCAGCGCCAACACGGCCTCAGCCTGCTGCACCTTGGCCTCCTGCACGCCAATCATCGTTGCGATGGCCCTCTGATTCATCTCAAGCTTCTGTTGCTCAATCTGCTGCCGTTTCCCCATCTCATCGGCCTTCCCCCCCGAAGCGCTTGAGGTCAACCCGCTCACCACGCCCAGGTCGTACAAGCTCTTGTCCGTCTTGGCCTGTAGAAGCGCCTGCCGGGTATCGTCGTCCAGCGTCGCTGATTCGGCGCGCAGCACCATCATGTTGCTATTCACTGTGGCGCGTGTATTTTCCAGGTCAGCCTTCGCCCCTTTCAGCGCCAGGCTCGCATCCATCATCTGCTGGTCCACCGTTGGGTCAACCATGTCCATGATGATGGTGTCAGCCTTCACCTGTGAACCCGGGAGCACACGAATGCGCGAGATCGTCGCCTCGGTCTCCGCAGGGATGACCCGGATCTTGTCCTCACGTGCCACCAGCGTCCCCGGCCCGCGCACCTGGCGCAGCAAGGGCCCTCGCTTGACGGCATCCGTCCAAACCGTCGCTCGGTCCACCTCGGGAGCGGCAGGCTTCAACCGCGTCACAAAGAAAGCCACTACTGCCAGGGCTACAACCGCACAACCGGCGACAACCCACTGCCGGCGCATCTTCTTTTTCTTAATGTCTGGTCTTGAGATATCCATTGCGCTCAATCAAATTGCAAGCGCTTGGCCAATCCTGGCGACCTGTTTTCAATCACTTATAACCCACTACCGCACCCTGACCGTCCGCTATCGAAAAATTATGTCCATTTCCGAACATAACTTCTGAAGAAAGCAGCTCGCCAAGTCCCCGGTCAGAACTGAACCTCTAGAACAGCAACTTGAGCGACATCTGAATCTGCCGCGCACTGCCAATTGTGTGGGTAACCACGCCGAGGCTGAACGGACAGTTATAGAAGCCCGCGTTGCTGGCATCGCAGGAGGTGGGTAGAACCGGCGTTCCAGCCTCCGGGAACCCGTTGTAGTTCTGGTTTTGCGACACCTCGTTGCCGGGTACGTCGAAGCTGGCGGTGTTAGTGAGGTTGTAGACGTCGAACGTGTACTTCAGGCTGTAACGCTCGGTGAACTTAGTCAACTTGACCAGCGAGGCATCTGACCGCTTCTGGAAGGCCTGGCGGAAGATGTTGCGCTGGCCGCTTGTGAAGTCGGTCTCATAGGGATCGGAGGAAGGAATCGCACCGCTCAGACCGCCAGCCTGCAGCAAAGGGATAGTGAAGCACGAGGTCTTCAGAGCCTCGTCTCCGAAAGCTCCCGAAAGACCGGTCTTGGCATTCTTAGGAGTGCAGCCAGGAGCCAGGGGCACAATTGGATTGGTAATACCGTTGCTGACGCCATAGTAAACGCTGGCGACAGCGCCGCTGAAGTCGATGACGCTATAGGGCTGACCGCTCTGCAGGATGGTGAGGCCGACCAGCGACCAGCCGTTGGTGAAATAGCTTTCGATATTGTGCTCGTGGACAAAGTTGGGCAGCTGGTAAACGTAGGTGAAGTTGATGACATGGGTACGGTCGAAGTCGGCCGAGGCGTATCCATCCCGCAAATTGAGCGGGTTGTTGCCATTGTAGAAAAGGCCCAGACCGCTCTGTTCATCGAGCGCGTGCGAATAGGTGTAGGAAGCTGCGAACTGCAAGCCGTGGCTCATGCGCTTTTCGATGTGTGCTGTCAGCGCGTTGTAGGCATCGACGCCGGCAGCCCTGTAGTCGATGGACTCGGCCGCGTAGCCGATGTAGGGAACGCGGTGGTCGACGTTGCCACCCTCATAATCTTCGCTGTAGCTACTGCCGTCTGGCAACGAAGCGCCCAAAACATTGTAGCCGTACGAGTATTTTTCACCGTGGATGGTATGGGTGGGTGACGCGATCCCCGGCTGATTGAAGGGAACCGGAATGACTTGATGGCGGCCAAGGTTGCCGACATAACCGAGCTCGACAACCCAGTTATTGGTTGGCTGCCACTGGATATCCAGCGTGTAGTTGTAGGTGTAGGGCAGCTTATTGGTGCGATCATAGACGCCCAGCGAGATGGGTTGTCCACCCTCGTCAATACCCGCGAGATTGGGCAGGTACTTACTCAAGTCGGATGACTTTGGGTTGGAGGGCGGAGCATTCTGGACGTTCGTGTAGGGGTTTGCTAAATTCCCGGTTGCCGCGGTCGGCGCGATCGTCGGAGGAGCGAAAGGATCACCGCCTTCCTCGAGCCCTCCGCAGGTCGGAATGTAATAGCTGTAAAGAGTCGCGACGGGACAGCTCTGCGCGGTTACAAAAGGAAGTTGCTGGTTAACGCCAAACGGACCACCCGTGACGGTGCCAATAGCGTAACCGGGCGAGAAATAGCTGAAGAGCTCGCCGCGATCGTAGTACATACCAAAACCTGTCCGGACCACTACCTTGCTGTGGAACCACTCTGGCTGCCACGCGGCGCCCACCCGCGGACCGATGCCCCATTGGCGACCCGTAAGTGTCGTCGGGCTGACGCCGGCAGTTCCATTCGCATTATTACCAGCGATGATGAACCCCGGATTGACGATCGTATCCGACGCTGCACTGTAGTTATAAAGAGTCGGATCAAAGTTGAAGATTCGGCCTTCTTTTTCCGTAAGGCCGCCGTCCCAGTCATACCGCAACCCTGCAGTGAGCGAAAGCGTCGGCGTGACCTGAAACTTGTCCTGAACGTAAGTTCCCAACTGGTTGGCCCGATAGTAGCGACTGGCATTGCCCTGCAGAAAGGAGCTGACATAGAAGGCGGTGGAAGAACTGCCAGGGGTTACATAGCCTTGCGCGTAGGCGCTGAGGTCGTCGGTAGCGACAGTACCATTGCCGGTGCGCTTGTCGATCGTGTTGAGCTGAGTGTAGCTATAGCTCGTTCCAAAGCTGACGGTGTGCTTGCCCAGTGTCCAGATGGCGTTGCCTGAGGGCTGCCAGCGGTTCTGGAATGCTCCGGTGTTGGGAGCCTGTCCTTCAGCGTTAGGACCGATGTTCAGAACGCCGGTACTGATACCCGCGTTATACGCAGTATTGCCCAGAACATTCACGATCG
Source organism: uncultured Acidobacteriaceae bacterium (assembly GCA_963798925.1). Lineage (GTDB taxonomy): Bacteria > Acidobacteriota > Terriglobia > Terriglobales > Acidobacteriaceae > Edaphobacter. The sequence goes on along the minus strand of CAWCVD010000008.1, from coordinate 2,078,146 downwards.
ATACGCCAGGGAAATAATTCGAATTAAACTCGTTGATAGAAACCGTGCCGAGCGAGCCGCCCGGGATCGCCTTGGGGCCGAAAGGCTGCTCATTGTCAACCCAGGTCTTCTCGCGTATAAAGCCCATCGTCTGCGTTGTGCTTAGATTGGGCTTGATGAGGTAGGTGTTGATGATGGAGAAGACCTGCGCACCGGAGTCGAGGTGCTCCGTGAATCCGGGAACGCTCGAGTAGGCGTAGGGCGCAAGAGTGGGATCGTGTTGATAGTAATACTTCAACGAAAGCGTGTCCTTGGATGTGGCGTTGTAGTCGAGATTGGCTACTCCCATGTCGGCCTTGAAACGACCAGTCCCGGGCAGAAAGGCATTGAAGGGGTGCGACGGAGTTAGACCTGTACCGCTGTCATTCGGAACAAGCCACTTGCCAGGCTCGCCAGGTAGCGAGGGCGAGTTGAACAAGGCAAGCGCGGTGCGATCAATGTCGCCTGGGCCCAGTTCGGTGTCGTAGTTATTGTTGATAATGCCAGCGAATCCGCCCGCGGTCCTGTTGGTATCGGACAAACCGGCGGGCACGTCGAGAAAAGAGTCACCGATCTCTTGATCAGAAACTTGGAGGTGTTGATACGCTACAAATCCGAAGAGCTTGTTCTTGATAATGGGGCCGCCAAAGGTGCCACCAATATCGTAGCGATGCAACTCTGGATTCACGAGCCTTGGATTGCTGGCAATGATCGGATCGTTCTTGAAAAAGAACGGCGCTGCGTTGATCCAGTTGGTCGCGCGCATCCCATACGCGGTGCCGTGATACAAGTTAGTGCCCGAAGAGGTGGTCAAATCGATGTGCGCGCCGGAGGTAGAACCCTGCTGCGCGTCGTACATCGATGCGTTGACGCGAACCTCCTCGATCGACTCAGGGGCAGGAGTCGGGATGGCGTTGCCAATGGAGAGGTAGACGGAAGCGGTTGTCTGAATGACTCCGCCGCCGCCAGTGCTTGTAGACGCGCCCGTGCTGTTGATAACGCGCGCTGAGGCCACTTGGCTAGTGCTCTTGCCATTGAAGAGATTGCTCGCGTCCACCCCATTCAGCGAGAAGCTGTTGCTGGTGTCGCGCTGCCCATTGGCCCAGATAGGAGCATTACCCAGTCCGGAGAGAGTCCCGGTGCCACCCGACAACTCCGCGTTCACGCCCGGCGACAGAATCGCCAAACCAGTAAAGCTCCCTGTCGGCAGCGGAATCGACTGGATCTGCGTCTTGTCCAGCACATACCCATTCGTAGTATCCACAGCGTTCATCAGTGGCACGGCATCAACGCTCACCACGGTATTCACCGCGCCCACCTTCAACTGCACATTCAGCGTACCTGTACGGTCGCTTTGAACTGCAATCGCCTGCATCTTCTGCGTCTCGAATCCATCCTTCTTGAAAGACAGGGTGTAGGTTCCAATCGGCAGGTTGGCAAAGTCATAGAAGCCGTTAGCGCCCGAGACCTGCGAACGGGTCAATCCTGTCTGGTCGCCGACAAGCGTTACCGAAACGCCGGGCAGAATTCCTCCCTGAACGTCGGTGATGACCCCCGTGATACCGCCAAGCGTCTGCTGCCCAAGGACACTCGGCGTCAGCTGGAGACATAGGATGATGGCAACGAGAAGGAGAGGAAGACGGGAACGCGTAATCATAGGATCTGGCTCCAAAAAATGATGCAGTTAGGTGTTAAATGCGTATGTTTTGTGGGCGCTATAGATCAGGAAGACACGAGTGCAACGATGCTTCACGGTGAAACCGCGGCAACTACCTCAGTCGACAAGGAGAACTACTAACTCTCGAAACCCGGCAGATTTAGTTTTGATGCTGTACTTGGAATGAAAACGAGCATATCCGAAGTTGTCAAAATGTAAAAGAAGATTCTTTGTCTTCTAAATGCAAAAACACTTTTTCCACGATCCTGCCGCGAATTGACCGCAGGACGCGGATCACCGCAATAGCTCCCGAAAAATTTCAATCGAAAAGGAAACTCACGGGCTTACAACCACCCCACCGGCCGTTGTAAGCGTGTCTCTTACTCAAACATCTAGTTATCTCAACGAATTACATCACTCGCAAACCTACTCCTCCAACTCCTCCTGATTGGGCCGTTTGGCATTTGCGAGTATCTTTTCCGCCAGCATCGGAGGCACCACATCATAGTGATCCATCTCCATGCGGAAGCTCCCTCGCCCTTGCGTGATCGATGTCAGTGTCGTTCCGTAACTCAGCATCTCCGCCATGGGAACCTCGGCCCGAACCATCGTTCCTGCCCCTCCGCTCTCCATGCCCTGTACACGGCCGCGCCGGGAATTGAGATCGCCCAGCAGCGCACCCGCAAAGTCATCGGGCGTCTCAATCTCGACTCGCATCACCGGCTCCAGCAGAACCGGCTTCGCCTGCTCCATACATTTCCGAAATGCCAACCGAGCCGCCATCTTGAACGACATCTCGCTCGAGTCCACCTCATGGTAGCTGCCGTCGAAGACCGTCACTTTGATGTCGACCACTGGGTATCCTGCCAGAAATCCGCGCGCTGCCGACTCGCGAATTCCCTTTTCCACCGCAGGAACGTACTGCCGAGGAATTGCCCCCCCAAAGATATCGTTCTCAAACACCACGCCCTTCCCTCGCGGCAGAGCCTCCATCCGGATCTTGCAATCGCCAAACTGTCCGTGACCTCCCGTCTGTTTCTTGTACCGGCCCTGCGATTCAGCGCGCCCGCGAACAGTCTCGAGATACGGAATTTTAGGTGCCTTCAGCGTCACATCCGTGTGATATCGCCGCTTCAACTTCGAGACCACAGCCTCGATATGCTGCTGGCCGGCGCCAGCAACCAAAAATTCGTTCGTCTGCGGATCGCGGTAGAACCGCACCATCGAGTCCTCTTCCATCACCTTATGCAACGCAGGCGCGAGTTTGTCCTCGTCCGCCCGTGACTTTGGTTCGATCGCATAAGTCATCGCAGGTTCCGGCATCCGTACCGGCTCCAGAAAAATCTCATGCGCCTTATCACCAAGAGTGTCGCCAGTCAGAGTCACGCGCAGCTTAGCCACCGCGCCAAGATCCCCGGCATGCAACTCCTGCACTTCCACCGCCTTCCGTCCCTGCATAATCGAGAGATGCGCCAGCCGCTCCGGCTCCTGACGGGTAAAATTCAGCACCGGACGGTCAGTCTTCATCGTGCCACTCACCACCTTAAAAAACGAGATCCGCCCCGCAAACGGATCGCTCATCGTCTTATACACATAAAGCGCGAGCGGCTCCTCATCGTTCACCTTGCGCATCACGATCTCGTCCTGAACATCCATAGTTCCGCCGCCATTCGGCTTGCCTGCCACCGAATGCAGAATCCCGTGCGCTGCCACCGGCTCCCGTTCCGTTGGCGCCGGAGCATAGATCTTCAAAAAATCCAGCAGATGGTCCGTCCCCACGTTCCTCAAGCCGCTGACATAAAGCACCGGAAATATCCTGTCCTCGCGAATCGCCTCATGCAACGCTGCAATGAGATGCTCCTCTGGAATCGTCCCCTCGCTGAAGAACTCTTCCATCAATTCGTCCTTCCCCTCGGCCACAAGCTCCACTAGGGCCTCATGCGCAGCCTTGGCGTCCGCCTTTACGGCTTCTGGAATCGCGCCAATCTCGCCCCGCCCATCGCCGTCCGGCTTGTACAAATACGCCTTCATCGTGACCAGATCCACGACCCCATGAAAGCCATGCTGATCGACAATGGGCAACTGTACGGGCACTACCTGCCGCCCCCACTTCTCCTGCATCTGCTCGATCATCTGCCGACGGCCGTCTCTGCTATCGGCTTTAGGGTGGTCTACCTGGTTGATCACAACGATTCGTGGCAGATTCACCTCCGCCGCATACTTCCACACCCGGTCGGTCACCATCTCCGGCCCACACTGGGCATTCACCACAACGGCAGCCACTTCCACCGGCAACATCGCAGCCCGCGTCTCGTGAACAAACATGTGAAAACCAGGGGTATCGATCAGATTGATCTTCACGCCGTTCCACTCGGCAAACGCCGTAGCATTCGACATCGTCGTCCGTCGCGCAACATCCTCTTCGTCATAAGCCGTGACAGCGGATCCATCCTCTACCCGTCCTCGGGTCGGTGTCATCTTCGCGGCATGCAGCAGAGCAGAGACCAGGGTGGTCTTTCCGCTGTGCGCATGCCCCACTACAGCCACGTTGCGAATCTCACTTCCCAGGTACGTTTTCATTGCAAATTCCTCCACGCCCGTCACGGGCCGATTCGAAGAGTCTTTCCTGTCTACGCGGGGCAGAGATACAGTTGCGGCATTGCCGTTCAGGTCGTGCTTGCCAGCCTTGTGCCGCTGGTCTTACCGGTCTGCCGTCCACTTCATTCAATGGCGACACCACCAATCCGTAACTCGTGGCGATCCTCTGCCACAGTCTCTTCCGGCCACTTGTCCCGCTCAAACCCACAATTTCAAGCCCGCTGCGGGGGCCATTCCGAAGAGACAGGGATGCTATCACACAAGAATTTGCCTCTCAATGGGACCTTACCGCAAGACTGCCAATCCGTTCAGGCAGCTCTCTTCGGGGCTGATGTTAGACTTCATCCACTTGGATTTGGGCTCGTTACAGTTATGCCTACCGTCAAAGACACAGCCCGCCTGGTGGTTCGTGAAGCAGACCAGACGCGAAGCGTAGCCATCAAATCTCTGCCATTCACCATCGGTCGGCAGGCGGATTCCGATCTTTACCTCACCAACTCGCAGGTTTCCCGCAGACACGCCGTCATTCACGAGGACGCAGAAGGCCTCTTCATTGAAGATCTCGGTAGCCGCCACGGCACCCTCGTCAACGACATTCGCAAAGAAACTGCCCGACTCCACTCCGGCGACCGAATCGAGCTTGGCGCGTCCGGCATTACCCTTCTCTTCGTCACGTCAGAAGACCATGCCAACACCCGGACCCTCCTCAACCGCATGTCCTCTGGAATCTCCGGCACGGAGCTCGAAAAACTCTCCCTCTTTCTCCAGGCCGCGCAAAGCTTCAACAGCACCCGTGTCCTCGACGACATCCTCAGCACGATGATCGATTACACTCTGCGCCTTACTGGCGCGGAGCGCGGATTTGTCTTTCTCGGCGATAGCCCCGCCACTTTCGCTCTCCAGTGCGCGCTCAACCGCGAAGGGCGCCAAATCCTCGACGACACAAAGATCTCGCACTCCATCATCCGTGATGCAGCCGAGTCCGGCCAGGAATACCTCATCGGCGACGTCAGTGGCGAAGGCCAGCCCGTCGGCCGCGAAAGCATCGTCGCCCACGAGCTCCGTAGCGTCATCGCCATCCCCTTACGAAGCCGCAACTCCGACCGGCTCCTCGGGCTCCTCTATCTCGACAGCCGCCTCCACACCGGAGCTCTCAATCGCGTCGGCCGCGACATCCTCCACGCCATCGCGACCGAAGCAGCCAACCTGGTCGAAAACGCCCGCCTCGTCCAGGCCGAGCGGGCCGCCGACCTCCTCCGCAACGAAATGGAGATCGCCGCCTCCATCCAGCAGAGCATCATCGCCCGCGATCTTCCTACCTTCCCCTACGCCAAAGTCATGGCCAAAACCCTTCCCTGCACCGAGGTCGGCGGTGACTTCTACGATGTCATCCCAGTCGAAGACGGATTCATCGCAATCGTTGCCGACGTCTCCGGCAAAGGCATGTCTGCTGCACTTCTCGCCTCCATCATTCAAGGCATGATGTACGCTCAGGCCAAAAGCTGTGCATCCCTCATCGACGCAGTCGCCACCGTCAACTCCTTTCTCTGCTCTCGTGTCTACGGCCAGAAATACGTGACGCTCATCGTTCTTCACTACAAGAAAAACGGCGAGATCGAGTTCATCAACGGCGGCCATATATCTCCGCTCATGATCCTTGAAGACGGCACCGTCACAACCATTCCTGACGGCGATGTTCCCGTCGGCCTCTTCCCCGATGCCACCTTCCACTCCATCTCGCTTACCCTTCCGCTAATGGCTCGGCTTGTGCTCCTCAGCGATGGCGTAACTGAAGCCGAGGATCCCGAGGGAAATCAATTCGGCTCAGTCAACCGTCAGAGTGAGTTCTCCGATCCCGACCCACTCAACGCCACCTTCACGTCCCTCCACCGTTTCTGCGGCGGAGCTCCGCCCCACGACGACCGCACCATACTAGTCATCGACACTGCAATCTGGCCCCATACCATCACCCCGGAGAATTCATGAAGCTGTTGCTTAAATTCAACATCCTGCTCGTCGCGCTCGTCGCCATTGCCTTGGCCCTCGTGTCCTATGTCGCCCATTCCTTTCTCCTCGACAACGCCCGAGATCAGGTTCTTCAACAGGCCGAACTCATGATGACCAGCGCCAGTTCCACGCGAAAGTACACCACCGACGAGTTGAAGCCCCTGCTCCTCAGGACCATGAACCACGATCACATCTTCCTTCCCCAGATCGTCCCCGCCTACGGCGCCACCACCACCTTCGGCCACCTCCGAAAAAGCTTCCCTGAGTACACTTACAAGGAAGCCACCCTCAACCCCACCAATCTCCAGGATCGCGCCGCCGACTGGGAGAGCGACATCATCGAGAACTTCCGCAACAATCCCGAAAAGAAAGAGCTCGTAGGCGAACGTATGACCCCCACAGGTCCCGCGCTCTACGTCGCTCACCCCATCGCCGCTGGCCAAAGCTGTCTTGAGTGCCACAGCACGCCCGGGGTCGCCCCTAAGTCCATGATCGACAAGTACGGTTCCGCTAATGGCTTCGGTTGGAAGTTGAACGAGGTCGTCGCCGCCCAGATCGTCTCCGTCCCCATGGAGCTTCCGGTCAGCATCGCAACGAAGGCATTTCGTACCCTGATGATCGCCCTCTCGGCAACATTTCTTGCAATTCTAATCGCGGTGGATCTCGTGCTCTACTTCCTGATTCTCAAGCCCGTTCGCAAACTATCCGCCGTGGCCGACCGCGTAAGCCTGGGACAATTCGAGGACGCTGAACTACCGGTACGAGGAAAAGACGAAATGGCTCAACTCACTGCCTCCTTCAACCGCCTCTTCGTAACAGTAACTAAAGCGTTGCGGATGCTCGACAGCTAGAAAGCTTTTTCTGAGTTTGAGTGCCCCAAAGCTCGGGTGGCCCATCCTTCGCAGTCTCATCGCGAAGGGTGGGTTCTCTCCCAAGTTGTCATTTCGACCGAAGCGATTCACGTATTGTGAATCGCACGTTTCTCTACTTGATCTTTCCAATCGGAGCTGCTCGAAACTAAAGCAGCCCGCTATTCCGCAGCTGTCCACGAACCGAGTTGAGAAACTTCTGCCGCGACTCCGCCGATTCAATCTCGGCCGCAACCTGGTCGCAGAGCTCCCGCAGATTATTGGAGCTGCTCGATGCCCGCTTCACCAACACGCTCGCAATCGGCCCAACATAGGCAGCCAGTTTCTGCGAAATCTCGCTCAGATGTTCCGGCTGGTACTTAGACCCCGAGGCCACCGCAATCCTCGGCACCGGACCAGGATCAACCGGCACGCCGACAGGAATCGTTGCAGCAGGATGCATCGGAGCCTGCAACGGAGGTTGATTTGCAGCAGTCATTGCCGCGTGAATTGGAACATCGCCCGGCGCGTTGAACTGAGGCAACAAACCCGCATATGCCTGACCAAGCGCGCTCGAAAACTCCTTCGCGCTCTGCCACCGCTCCCGCTTTTCCTTATTCAACGCCCTCATCACCACCGCAGAAACCGCCTCGGGAATCCGCGGATCAATAACATGCGGCGGCACCGGACGGTGTTGAAGATGCGCCGCTATCACCTGAGGAAAGTTTGCTCCCTCAATCGGCAGCCGGCCTGTGATCATCTCGTAGAGCGTCACTCCCATCCCATACAGGTCCGAGCGCTCGTCCGGTGGCTCACCGTAGATCTGCTCCGGTGGAATGTAGTGCATCGAGCCCACGACCGACCCTGTCACCGTAAGCCGCGGGTCCGGGGTCGCCAATGCAATCCCGAAATCCAGCAGCTTCACTCGCCCATCCCATGTCAGCATGATGTTCGATGGTTTGATGTCCCGATGAATCACATTCTGCGAGTGTGCATAGTCCAGCGCTGCCAGCACCTGCTGGGTATACGCCACCGCCTGGTCAAGACTAATCCCGCCTTGCAGGCACCGCCGCAGGTCCTGGCCGTCGACGTATTCCATGATCATCACAAGTTGGTTCTCGTGACGAAACGCAGTGTGCAACGCCGCGATGTTCGGATGATTGAGTCCCGCAAGAACGCGTATCTCGCGCGTAAACCGGTCCAGCATATCCTGGCTGCTCGACGACGCCGACAGTAACACTTTCATCGCCTCGATACGGTCCGAAATCAGGTGGCGCGCGCGAAACACCTGCCCCATTCCGCCTTCACCCAACGCATCGACGATCTCGTACGAACCAATTCGGGTCCCAGGAAGCCAAGCCATTTGAGTCCAAGTCTATATGTTTTTCACGCGATCAAGAAAAATTCTGCCCCTCACCGGACTGCACCTTAAGCGTCACTCTTCGGGCTCGCCTGTTATAAAGACCCGTCCTCCAACAGCTGAAGAAACCCAGCCTCATCCACCACCTTCACGCCGAGAGAAGTCGCCTTATCCAGCTTCGATCCCGCCTCCTCCCCGGCCACCACATAGTCCGTCTTCTTGCTCACACTCCCCGAAACCCTCCCCCCAGCCGACTCAATCCTCTCCTTTGCTGCCTCCCGCGTAAGGGTCGGCAGAGTCCCCGTCAGCACGAAAGTGAGCCCCTCAAGCGTCGAAGTCGTCACCCGCTTCTCCGCCGTCATCACCACACCCACCTTCTCGAGCGCATCGATCAGCTCCTGGTTCTTCTTCACACCGAAAAACTCCACAATCGCCTGCGCCACACGGGGCCCAACCTCGTTCACAGCCTCCAACTCTTCCGCACTGCCCTTTCTTAGCTCTTCCATCGAGCCAAACTGCGCAGCCAGCAACTGCGCCGTCCTCTCCCCCACAAACCGAACCCCCAATCCCAACAAAACCCTTGCCAGTCCAGCGCTCTTCGAGCGTTCAATCTGGCCCAGCAGCGCATCCGCAGTCTTCTCACCAACTCGCTCCAACCCTAGCAACCCTTCGCGCTTCAGTGTGTACAGATCCGCAATGGTATGAATCAGCGGCTTTCGCAACTCAACCGGGGCTCCCTCCTCGCTCACAACTTCTTCACCGCCAAACGAAGCACTCTGCCCCAGAAGTTGCGCCACCATCGCATCGCCCAGTCCTTCAATATTCATCACGCCCCGCGCAGACCAATGCAGCAGCTCCTCCCGCACACGCGCGGGACAAGAATTATTCACGCAGCGCCAATCCACCTCGCCCTCAAGACGCTGCAACTGGCTCCCGCACACCGGGCAGTTCTTCGGAAACACAATCGCCTTCGTCCCCCGCGGATGCGCCTTGTCTTCCACCACCTCGACAATCTTCGGAATCACATCCCCGCCGCGCTCCACCGAGACAAAATCCCCAATCTTCACCCCAAGCCGCGCAATCTCATCCGCATTGTGCAGCGTCGCTCGCGTAACCGTCGTCCCGCCGATCAAAACAGGTGCCAGCGCCGCCACCGGGGTCACCTTCCCGGTCCTTCCCACCTGGAACAACACATCCTCAAGCTTCGTAATTCCCGCCCGGGCCGCAAACTTATAAGCAATCGCCCATCGCGGAGCCTTCCCCGTAAAACCCAGCCGCCGCTGTTGCGCGGTCGCATCCACCTTGATCACGACGCCATCAATCTCATATCCCAGCGTGTCGCGAAGCGGCTCCGCATCCGCAATAAACTTGATCACCTCATCGATGTTCTTCAACGGCTTCGCATATTTGTTGACGCGAAACCCGGACGACTTCAGCGCGTCCAGCGTCGTCGACTGCAGTGGCAGCAGAAACTCCCCATCGCGCAACAAAAAGTACGCGTAAAAATCCAGCCGCCGCTGTGCCACAATATTCGGCTCCAGCGTCCGTATCGTCCCAGCCGCTGCATTCCGCGGATTCGCAGCAGGAGCCATCCCCTGCGCAACCCGCTCCTCATTCATCTTCTCGAACGCCGCCTGCGGAAGCACCACCTCACCACGCACCTCGAAGCTCTGCGGCAACCCCGCCGCCTTCAGTTTTGCCGCGGACACACTCAATGGCACCGACCGGATCGTCCGCACGTTGCTCGTCACATCCTCGCCGATCGATCCGTCTCCACGCGTCACGCCCCGCACCAGATGAGCTGAACCCCCAAGCCCGGCCTCATAGTGCAATGCAAGCGACAAACCATCCAGCTTCAACTCGCACACATACCGCACCGTCTCTGTGCTCGGCAATGCATCCCGCACACGTTGCTCCCACGCCCTCAGCTCCTCTTCGTTGTAAGCGTTATCCAACGACAACATCTGCCGCGAGTGTGCAACCTTCGCAAACCCTTCTTTCGGTTTGCCACCAACACGCTGCGAAGGAGAGTCCGGCGTCACCAGTTCCGGATGCTCCGCCTCCAGCTTCTTCAGCTTGTTCATCAGCGCGTCGTACTGCGCATCTGTCAGCTCAGGAGAATCCTCGACGTAATACAGATATTCATGATGGCGAAGCTGATCACGCAGCTCCTGCAACTCATGCTCCAGCGTAAGTTTCCGCGTCATAGGCAGGATTATAAAGAGCACCGCCGCAGAAACTTCACTCCAGCACATTTCTGCATCTCAAATGCATGCCCTTCCGTCTCCGCCGCTACCCTCCACCGGCCTCATCCGCTCAAGACGCACAAAAAAACCTTGACCGCCCCAGCGCCCAGGATATCTACGAACAGGTCGCCAACAACGCCCGTCAGGAGCTCGGCCGTTCCAGCGTCTCCCTCGCCATCTCCGGACTCGCCGGGGGCATCTTCATGGGTCTCTCAGCCCTCGGCAACGCCATCGCCATAGCCCTGCTCACCACACCCGGCACAACACCCTCCAACACAATCCTCTTTGTCGCAAAAATGTTCTATCCCCTCGGTTTCATCGTGGTCATCCTCGGCCGCTCCCAGCTCTTCACTGAAAACACCCTCTACCCCGTAGCCCTCGTCCTCGCCGAAAAGAAACACTTCTGGAAGACCCTTCGCCTCTGGGCCACCGTCCTTCCTGCCAACGTCCTCGGAGCCCTCGCCTTCGCCGCCATCGCCTGCCTCACCACAGCCCTCCGCCCTGATGTCGTGCAATCTCTCGCACAACTCGGCCTCGACGCCATCCACAACCCACCTGCCACCATCTTCTGGAGCGGTGTCATGGGCGGTTGGATCATTGCCACCGTAGCCTGGCTCGTCTCCGGTTCCCACTCCATTACCGGCTCCGTCATGATCATCTGGATGCTGACCTTCGTCGTCGGCCTCGGCAACTTTGCCCACTGCATCGCCACCAGCGGCGAGATCCTGACTACCATCCTCATCGGCAAGGCCCCGTGGAGCGCCTACCCGGCGTGGCTCCTCCCGGCCGTAGCCGGAAATATCTGCGGCGGCGTCGGCATGGTCACCCTTCTCGAATACGGTCAGGTCATCTACGGCAAGGACGCTGAAGCCGAAGCCATCGCCCCCAAACCCAAGGAAGAGTCCAGGCCTGAAGAGCTCACCAAAGCGTAGTCCTCATCAAACGCAGAGGGGACAACGCAACAGCGTTATCCCCTCATACCTTAATCCGCGATCGTCTATTTCGTTCCCGCCGCAACCACAGGTTGCTCCGGCTTAACATACTTATCCAGCCAGCGATCGATCTCCCACAGCACATGCTGTTTGGTCTCAAGCGCTCCATAAGCATGCGGCTCCAGGGGAAGAAACACCAGCCGGACCGTCGCGCCCTGACCTTTGAGCGCCGCATAAAAGCGCTCGCTCTGGATCGGATACGTGCCCGTATTATCGTCAGCCTCGCCGTGAATCAGCAGGATCGGTGTCTTGATCTTGTCCGCATAGCTGAACGGCGACATATCGAAGTACAGCTTCGGATCCTGCCAGTAAGTCCGCTCCTCATTCTGGAATCCATAAGGAGTCAGCGAGCGGTTATACGCGCCGCTCTCCGCAATGCCCGCGCGGAACATATCCGTATGCGCCAGCAGATTCGCCGTCATGAACGCGCCATAGCTGTGGCCCATCACCGCAACCCGCTTAGGATCGACCACGCCCAGCGACGCGCCCTTATCAATCGCAGCCTTCGCCGCAGCGACCAGCTGCTCGACGTATGTATCGTTCGGCTCCTGCTTGTCCTCCCCAATGATCGGGATGGTAGCGTTGTCGAGAATCGCATACCCAGCCTGGACCAGATAAAGATGCGACCCCCCGCCAAACACCGGATAACGATTCGGCGATCCGCTCACCTGGCTGGCTGAATCCCGGGTCTTGAACTCCGCCGGATACGCCTCCATCAGCGTCGGCAGCGGCCCCTGGCTCTTGTCATACCCCGCCGGCAGCCAGAGTATCGCGGTCAGGTCGACTCCATCCGCGCGTTTGTACTTAAGGAACTGCCGCGTGGGCATCTTGATGTTGTCGTAACGCCCGGGGAAGTGCGTTAATTGCACCGGCTCTCCACCAGTTAGAGGAGCCGAGAAGTAGTTCGGCGACATCGTCTGGCTCTCGCGGCGAATCAGCGCCGTCGAATCCGACAGCAGCGCGACCGGCTCATCGTAGTAAGGATCGCTCGAGCGATAGAGAATCTTCTCCTCTCCACCGCCCACTGGCATCACTCCCACAAACGGCTGGTCCCCCTTCGGCGACGCGCCCGGCGAGATGAAATACACGCCTGTCCCGTCCGCCGTCAGCTTCAACACCATCTGCCCCGACGCATTCATCGCCGTCATCGGCCGCCCAGGATTGTGATACCGATCCTGCGAAGAGCCCGAGTAGAGCGTCGTGGTCTTCCCCGTCGAAGGATCGAACGCCAGCATCATCGACTTGCGATCCGAGAACCGCGCCACCGACACAATCGCCAGGTGATCGTTGCCCCACTCGATCCCACGCGGCGCACTCGGCCCAAAGCCCCGCGCCAGACGCATCGGAAGCTCCAGGATCGATCTCGCCGACCCGCTGAACGGAGCCGGCAACGCCATCACCTTATCGACGATCGCAGCATGCTTCGTCGGGTCCCCGCCATCCGCAGCCTCAACCCAAACCACTGTCGCCGGAACGTCCGCGCGCCACTGGTAATCCCTCGGCCCCGGTTCCACCGCATCGCGCGAGATCGGCAAATTGTCTACTGCGCCGCGGTCGGATAGCAGCTTCACCGCGCCCGTGCCCTTCACCGGCACCACCTCCGTCTTCAACGGAAACCGCTCATACGGAAACGTATAGCTGAACGGCCGATGCACTGTCGCCACCAGCGAATACTGGCCATCGGGCGAGGGTGCCGCGCGCTCGATCAAACCCTTCGCCGCCAGAGGCTTCACCACCCCGCTCAGCGAAACCACCGCTAGCTCCGACGACGCGTAATACTCGAAGATGTTCTCGTCGGTCGTCGTCTTCAACATGTCTTCATAGGTCGGCGCAGGACTCACCTTGCCCAGGCTCTCCTCCACGTCCGGTCCCGCCGGGATGTCGCTCACCTTCGGCGCAGCTCCGCGGTTCGTCGGCACCGTCTTGCACAGCAGCGACGCACTGTCCGGCATCCACTCGCACGGAGAGCCCAGCACCGCATTCAGCTTCACCATCCCCACCCGATGCGCATGCGAAGTGGCCACATCAATCACCCAGAGTTCCAACCCCGTAGCCGGAGCAGTCGCGTGCGCCACAAACGCCGCATGTTTCGAATCAGGCGACCACATCGCGTCCACTGCCTTCAATTTCGACGGCAGACCCGTAATCGTCTTGGGCGCCGCCTTCGTCGCGTCAACGGCCTGCAATTGCAGCGCAACGTCGTACCGCTCGACGCTCGGTCCATTCGACGAAGGATTGAACCGGATCCCTGCCAGCCGGTACCGCGGCTGTGCCACATCGGCAATCGTCGGAAACGTCGCCGGCTGTTCGACCAGCATCATCTTGCCGTCCGGCGATAGCCGCACTATCGGCGTCGGGGGCGCCTCCAGCAACTGCTCGATCGGCGCCGGCGGCTTCTGGTACGTCAACGCTGTCTGCGCCATCCCCACCTGCCCGCCCACAAATCCCACCGTCGTCACTCCAAAAACCGCGCCCAGGACAAGCTTCCGCACTCCGCACCTCGTATTAATTAAGTTTTGTTGATGTTCCTTCAGACGATACTCTCCCGCTCAAAGACGCACGAAACCCACGCGCTCCCTGACCGCGCCACTCCAGCAGACTCTCGAACCGTGGACTCTACTTCGCCGCTGCTAACTGCTTCTTCAGAATGGGATCCAGGTTCGTCTTATCCACCAACGCGACCCCCGTATCAATAAAAGCCGGAAACGGAGAGTCTGGATCAAGCCCATAGTCCGAGTCCAGCGGCTTCACCGGGTAATGATGAATGTCGTCCAGGGCCTTCAACCCCAGAAAAGCCATCGTATACGGCTTTTGAGAGATCGTTGAATCGATCGTTCCATCTCCCACTAGCTGTAACGTATCGGTGTCCACATCCATCGTGATCAGCAACCGATCGGTGGCATTTCTTCGCTTAAACGCCTCGGCTACGTTCGAACCCGACCGCGAATCCAGGCAAATAAACGCGTCAATCTTGGCCGGTCCTGTCCGCGCAAGGTACACACCTGCCTGATCCAAAGCCGAGCCCGGATCAGCTTTGATATCGAACACCTCCACCACTTTGATCCCCGGAAAACCGGCAAAGATGTCCTGGTAGCCCTGCAACCGCTCGTCCAGATTCGGTTGGCCGGGATTAGTGAAGAACACCACATTTCCTTTGCCGTTCAGGCGAGCCGCCGTGCGTCTCCCGCCGAGCCGCCCAGCCTCCCGGTTGTTTGTTCCGATAAAGTAGAGACGCTTGCTCTCCGGCGAATCCGAGTCGATCGTAATCACAGGAATGCCCGCGGCAATCGCGGCATCTATTGCCGGCGCCATCAGTTTGGAGTTCGCGACCGAGACCAGAATCCCGGCCGGCTTTCTCGCGACCATCGCATTGAACTCATCAACCTCCGCCTGGGGATTCAACCCTGCAGGCCCGCGCGTGTCGACCGAGACCCCGTATTCAACCCCCGCCGCCGCAAATCCATCCGCAGCCGCCTTCCAGTAAGGAACTGCCGTATTTGTTGCAATCAGGTAATACTGCTCACTCTTGCTGTGTCGAGTGCATCCCGTAAGCACCGAGAGCACTCCTGCCACAAGCGCAAAAATTACTCGTTCGCTTAACCTGCTCATAATCACTCTCCAGCCAGAATTATTCCGCCCGAATCACGCACTTCCGTTACTTCGGCCAGCCCAGCGGGTCATCTTCCCGCGGGGCACAGATATTACTCCAATCGCACAAGCTCTGGCACCGCGACTCAACTAAAATCAACGAAGCATGGTTCTTCCCTTCGTTCGCGAGCTCCTCGCGGACCTGGAGCACTCCGAAGCATTTGAGCGTGTTCGCCGGCACCTTAGCGGAGGCACGGGTCGCCGTCGTGTGTCTGGGTTAACCTTCACCGCCCGAGCCCTCTACCTTCCTTACTTCGTCCGCGCCGCCGCAGCCCCCTGCGTCATCATCGTCGCCGACAACAAAGCCGCCGAGGCCCTCCACGCCGCTGTCTCCTCCGCCTGCGAACTCACCGGAGCCATCGCACCCGAATCCGTCCTCCGTCTCCCAGCCCATGACGTCCTCCCTTTCGAAAACCTCTCCCCCCACGCCGAGATCCAGGAGACCCGCGCCGCAACACTTTGGAAGATTGCCACCAATCAGGCCCGCCTCGTCATCGCTCCCGTCGAAGCGGCCTGCATGAAACTCTTCCCCCGGGACTTCTACCGAGCCCTCGCCCTCAATCTCCAGCTCGGCGAAGAGTACATACCCGACATGGTCGTCGAGCACCTCCTCTCCGTCGGCTATACTCGCGTCGACGTCGTCGAGATGCCCGGCCAGGTCACCCTCCGCGGCGGCATCCTCGACGTCTATTCCCCGGAGCAGGATCACCCCGTCCGCATCGACTTCTTCGGCGACGAGATCGAGTCGATCCGGCGCTTCGACCCCGAAACTCAGCGCTCCGCCTCCACTCTCGACCAGGCCCTCCTTCTTCCCCTCACTGAAACTCCCGTCACAAACCGCCTCCTCACCGCCATCAACGCCCGCCTCACGCGCGCAGGCACAGCAGGCGCAGCACTCGAAGGCGGCGAAGAGCCCGCCGAGCTCCTCACCCATGTCTCCACACGAACAGGAGAAGCCACCATCTTCCCTGGTTGGGAGTTCTTCGCCCCGGTCGCCGGCGCAAACCATACCCTCTTCGATCTCCTCAGCGTCTCCAGCCCCACCGCACCGCGCGTCTTCCTCGAAGAACCCGCCATGGTTAAAAACCAGGGCGAACGCTGGTGGGACAAGGTCGAGCAGCGACACGACCGCTCCGGCATCGGCAATCTCGTCCGCCCTCAAGACATCTACCTCTCGCCCTGGGAGCTCGACGACCGCCTCCGCCAATTCTCTGGCTTAGAGCTCGACCAGCTAGGCGCCGTCGACATCCTCGAAGCCGACCGCAGCGATCTCTCCGAGGTCGAATTCGCCACTCGGCCCACCATGCGCTTCCACGGCTCCATCCCCGCGATGATCGACGCCCTCAACGCGCTCATCCAACAAGAGGCACGCATCCTTCTCACCGCCCCCAACCAGGGCGAAGTCGAGCGCCTCGCCGGCCTTCTGCAGGAGTACAAACTTCCCTACCGTCTCGGATCACGCAGCGAAGCGCCCGGCAGCGCAAATATCTACAGCGAGTCCAGCTACCTTGCAGGTGATCTCCGAACGCCCGTCATCGTCAAGACCCCGATCGCAACGGGCGTCCAGGTGCTCGATCTCGACAAGACCACCGCACGCCAATTTATCCTCTTCGGAGCGCAGGATCTCTCCGACGAAGCCGACATCACCCCCCGCCCCGTGCGTCGCGGCAAATCCAAAGCCGCAGCCTTCATCTCAGACTTCCGTGATCTAGAGGTTGGCGACTACGTCGTTCACGTCGAACACGGAATCTCCCGCTACTGCGGACTCCGTGTCATCGAAGAAGACTCCGGCATCCCGCTCGAACTCATGATCCTCGAGTTCGCCGACGAAGCCAAACTCTACGTCCCGCTCACGCGCCTCGACCTTATCCAGAAATATCGCTCCTCTGAAACCGGGCCGCCGCCAGAACTGAACAGGCTGGGCTCTCAGGGATGGCAAAAGACCAAAGCCCGCGTAAAAAAGGCAATGGCCGACATGACGGCCGAACTCCTCAAGCTCTACGCCCAGCGTGAGGCCGCACAAGGCACACCTTTTTCCCCGGATACAAATATGCAACGGGAGTTCGAAGACGCCTTCGACTTCAACGAAACCGACGACCAGCTCACTGCAATCGTCGACATCAAGGCCGACATGGAATCCACTCAACCCATGGACCGCCTCCTCTGCGGCGACGTCGGTTATGGAAAAACCGAGGTCGCCATGCGCGCCGCCTTCAAAGCAGTACAGGACGGCAAACAAGTCGCCGTCCTCACACCCACAACCGTCCTCAGCTTCCAGCACTACGAGTCCTTCAAACGCCGTTTTGCCAACTTCCCCGTCAACGTCGAGATGATCTCCCGCTTCCGCACGCCCAAGGAGCAAAAGGCCATCCTCGAAAAAGCCGAACAAGGCAAGATCGACATCCTCATCGGCACCCATCGTATCCTCTCCAAGGATCTAAAGTTTCAAGACCTCGGCCTCCTCGTCGTCGACGAAGAGCAGCGCTTCGGTGTCCGCCACAAAGAACGCCTTAAGCAGATGCGCGCACACATCGATGTGCTCAGCATGTCCGCCACGCCCATCCCGCGCACGCTCCACATGTCGCTCATTGGCCTTCGCGACATGTCCGTCATCGAGACCCCTCCCAAAGACCGCATGGCCATCCAGACCATCGTCGCCAAGTTCGACGAAAAACTAATCCGCACTGCCATCGAGATGGAGCTCGAGCGCGGTGGCCAAACCTACTTCGTCCACAACCGCGTCGAAACCATCTACGACATCGCCTCCAAAGTCCGCGAGCTAGTCCCGCAAGCCCGCATCGTCATCGGCCACGGCCAGCTCCCCGAGGCCGAACTCGAACGCGTCATGCTCGCCTTCATGAACCACGAGTACGACGTTCTCATCGCCACCTCCATCATCGAAAACGGCCTCGACATCCCCCTCGCCAACACCATCATCATCAACCGCGCCGATCGCCACGGCCTCTCCGAGCTCTACCAGCTCCGCGGCCGCGTTGGTCGCAGCAACCGCCGCGCCTATTCCTATCTCCTCATCCCTCCCGAAACCGAATTAACCGAAATCGCCCGCCGCCGCCTTGCCGCGCTCAAGGAATTCTCCGACCTCGGCGCAGGCTTCAAGATCGCCGCCCTCGACCTCGAACTACGAGGCGCAGGCAACATGCTGGGCGGCGAACAGTCCGGCCACATCGAAGCCATCGGCTTCGAGATGTACACCTCCATGCTCGAAGAGGCGGTTCGCAAGATTAAAGGCGAAGAAGAGAAGCCAGCTCACGCCGCCACCGTCATCAATCTCGGCATCTCCGTTCGCATCGACAACGACTACATTCCCGAAGAAAACCAGCGCCTCCGCATGTACAAACGCATCGCCTCGGCACAGTCACAGCCCGAAATCGCAGATGTTCGAGCTGAACTACAAGACCGTTACGGGACGCCGCCCGAATCTGTCGTCAACCTCCTCGCCGCCGCCGACATACGTCTCCGTTGCGAACAACTCGGCATCTCCCAGCTCGACCGCAAACGCACCCAGGTCGAACTCCCAAATCCCAACGGCAATAAACGCCAGCCCATCAAGACCTTCGTCGAGATGCTTCACGTCAAATTCGCCGCCGTCAACGCAAGCCCTGAAGAACTCGCTCGCGCCGCCATCAACCCCGCAACTCTGATGAAGCTCGTCAGCCGCAACTCCAGACGCGGAGCCCAGTTCACTCCGCAAGGCACACTCCGCTGGCCGCTCCCCTCCGCCAAAGCCGAGGACGTCCTCACAGAAACCCGCTCGCTGCTCGATGCCCTCGAATCGTCAAAATAAACTTCCTGTCTCCAGTCGTCTTCAGTATGATGGACAGTCATCCGGAGGAAATCGAATGCACAACACGATTCGCGTGGGCGAGATGAGTGTGACCTTTCTCAAAACACGACACGAAACCGGTGGTGTCTTCGACCTCTTTGAGCTCACCATCCCTCCGTTTGTACGGCAGACCCTCCCACATTTCCATCGCGAGTACGATGAGACCATCTTCGGCGTAGACGGAGTCATGACCTGGGTTCTCCGTGACGAACCTACTGTCGTTCAGCGTGGCTCGACCCTCTATATCCCGCGAAACACGCCCCACTTCTACGTCAATCGCACGCACTGCCCCGCACGCATCCTGTGCCTCCAGACCCCTGGAGTTCTGGGCCCTGAGTACTACGTTGAAATGGCGGCGCTTTTGGGGTCAGAGGAAGGCCCGGATGTCGCTCGCATCTCCTCCGTTATGGGCCGGTATGGCGTCATCCCGGTCGCACAGGACGAGCACATCGCAACCGCCCTCTCTCCACGCTTTTCCGAGAATCTCCCCACCGGCATCGAGCAATAGTTTTTCCGTCAATTCGCCTGCATCTCAGGTCTGAAAATAATTCCACTCAGCCCCTCGACGTCTTACACTGCCTAAACACCATGCGTCTCTACAATCTCGTCGCCGCCCTCGTAGGAGCATTCGTTCTCGTTCCTCCCTCCACCGCTCAACATTTGTCCGCCGACGGCGGTGTCCAGACCTTCAACTTCACCGCCGATCAGTTCTTCTCCGACGTCTACTTCCAATACAACCCCACTCTCGGCACGCAGGCAGGTCTCCACCAGTACGACACCCAGCTCGAAGACTACTCTGCGACGAGCAACCAGAAGGAAATCGCCGCACTCCACTCCTTCGAAAAGAAGATCGAAGCCATCGACCCCAGTTCCCTCGACGCCTCAGTCGCCGCCGACCGCGAAATCCTCCTCAATCACATCCGCAGCGCGCTTCTCACAGATGAACTCATCCGCCCACGAGAGAAGAATCCGGACGTCTACTCCTCCGGCATCACCAATTCCGTCTTCTCCATCATGGAGCGCCCCTATGCCTCCACCAGTACCCGCCTCCGCGCCGCCATCGAGCGCGAAAAGCAGATGCCCCAGGTTCTCCTCGAAGCCCGCAAAAATCTCAAGAACCCTCCGCACATCTCCACGGAAATCGCCCTCGAACAGATCGACGGCGACGTCAGCTTCTTCCAGAATGACGTCCCCACCGCCTTCTTCTCCGGTCCCGACGCCGTCACCGATGCCGAAGCCAAAGCAGCCTTTGCCAAATCCAACGCTGCCGTCATCGATGCCCTCAAATCCTACGGCGCATGGCTCAAATCCGATCTCCTCCCTCGCTCCAACGGCGACTTCAAACTCGGCGCTGACACCTTCACGAAGAAACTCCGTTACGACGAGATGGTAGACATCCCCCTCGACCGCCTTCTTCAGATCGCCGACGACGACCTCCATAAAAATCAAGCTGAGTTCGCACGAATCGCAAAAGAAGTCGACCCTTCCAAATCACCACAGGACGTTCTCGCAGAACTGGCAACCATCCACCCTGCGCCAGACAAACTCCTCAACGCATTTCAGGACACCTTCACCAGTCTCATCTCCTTTATCAACACCCATCACATCATCACCATCCCCTCCAAAGTCGAGCCCACTCTCGAAGAGACCCCGCCTTTCATGCGGGCAACCACCTCCGCTTCAATGGATCCACCCGGCCCCTTCGAAACCCACTCCACCAAGGCCTACTTCAATGTCACCCTCCCGGAAAAGGGCTGGACTGCCGAACACATCGCCGAGCACATGGCGGAGTTCAACGTCGGCACCATCATCAGCACCAGTGTTCACGAAGCCTACCCCGGCCACTACGTCCAGTTCCTCTGGCAGGATGAGTTCCCCTCTAAGGTCCGCAAGATACTCGGCGCCGCCACCAACGTCGAAGGTTGGGCTCACTACACCGAACAGATGATGCTCGACCAGGGCTATGGCCAACCGGGAACAGGCGCAAAAGACGAACGCGAAGCAAAACTCATCCGCCTCGGCCAACTCCAGGACGCACTCCTCCGCGACGCTCGCTTCGTCAACTCAATCAAGCTCCACACCGGTCAGTTCACCTTCGATCAGGCAGTCGACTTCTTCGTCAATCAGGGCTACCAGTCTCACTCCGTAGGCCTCATGGAAACCAAACGCGGCACCGCTGACGCCACCTACCTCTACTACACCCTCGGCAAGCTCGAAATCATGAAGCTCCGCATCGACATGATGAAGAAGCAAGGCACAACCTTCAATCTCGAAGCCTTCCACAACGATTTCATGCGCCAGGGCCCCGCTCCCATCAAAATCATCCGCAAAGCCATGCTCCACGATGATTCACCCGTCCTTTAATACGCAAAGGCCCCTGACCGCATCTCACATGAGACAATCCAGCCGTAATACAACAGCCATTCAACTGTCTTTGTTACGATTGATCGAAGAAACTTCACGAATCGAAGGTCTTCCCCGACATGACCCCCCAAAAAATCCGAAAAGCAGTCTTCCCCGCCGCAGGCCTGGGCACTCGCTTCCTGCCCGCCACCAAGGCCATGCCCAAGGAGATGCTCTGTCTCGTCGACAAGCCGCTCATTCAGTACGGCGTCGAAGAGGCCGTGGCCGCAGGCTGCAACGAGATCATCATCATCACCGGCCGCGGCAAGTCCACCATGGAAGACCACTTCGACGGCAGCCCCGAACTCGAAGCAGCCCTTGCCGCAAAGAATAAAATTGCGCTCCTTGAGATCGCTCGTTCCGTCTCGAAGCTCGCCCGCGTCACCTACACTCGCCAGGCCGAACCCCTGGGCCTCGGCCATGCCGTCCTCATGGCCAAAGAGATCGTCGGCGACGAACCCTTCGCCGTTCTCCTCCCTGATGACATCGTCGACGCCACAGTCCCCTGCATGAAACAGATGGTCGAAGCCTTCTACGAAACCCAATGCACCGTCCTCGCCTCTGAGGTCATCGAAGGCCACGCCATCTCCGCCTACGGTGTCCTTGACTGCACACCCGATGCCAACAACCCTCGCCTCCTCGACGTCAAAAACATGGTTGAGAAGCCGAAGTTCGAAGACGCCCCATCAAAAAACGCCATCATCGGACGCTATATCCTCACCCCGCGCATCTTCGAGATGATCGAAACCCTCACACCCGGCGCAGGCGGCGAACTACAACTCACCGACGCCATCAAGGCACTTCTCCAGTACGAGAAGGTCTACGGCTTCCACTACGAAGGAAAGCGTCACGATGCCGGCGACAAGCTGGGCTTCCTCAAAGCCACCGTCGAATTCGCCCTGAAACGCAAAGAACTTGGCCCACCCTTCCGCGCGTGGCTGAAGGACTTGCCTCTCTAAACAAGACTGCCCCCACCCGCCATTCACAAACTCCGCTTAGAATTCCCGCATCTATAATCCAAGACTGCAGAACCATTGGAGAAAACATGGCTACCAAGAAAGCAAGCGCAGCAAGCTCCACGCTCACGCGACAGAAATTCATCGACCTCCTCAACGAAGACCTCGCCCGCGAATATCAGGCCATCATCGCCTACGTCAATTACTCACAGGTCCTCAAGGGAGCGGCCTACATGAACATAGCCGGCGAACTCGAGGTTCACGCCAAAGAGGAGCTCGCCCACGCACTGGCTCTCGCCAATCACATCGACTACCTCGGCGGCATGCCCGTCGTCGTCCCCAAGCCGGTCAAAACCTCCGAAAAAGCCGAGGATATGCTCCGCTTCGACCTCGACAACGAGAAGGAGACCATCCGACAGTACCGGCGGCGCGTCAAGCAGGCCGATGAACTCAACGAGTTCGCCATAGGCGAATCCATCCGCGAGATCCTCATGCAGGAGCAGGATCATCTCATCGCCCTGGCGACCGCGCTCGGCGTCGATCCCCCCAACCCCGGTATCGCGGACTAATCCCTCAAGACACTCCCCCGAAAACCAGACGGCGCTCGCAGTAAAACCAGCGCCGTCTGCACCTTCCGTTCATCTTCCGGCGTTACTTGTCAATCTTCAGATTGATGTTGAACTGGCTCTTGCTGTCGAACGAGCTGATCGTCTTCACCGCGCTCTTCTTGCCGTCATTCTCGGCCCAAATCTCGTAGTCGGCGTTCTGCGAGAGCTGCCCGAACCGGTACTCCCCCTGCGCATCCGAAAAATAGCTCTTAACCGACAGGCTGCGGCTGTCCTTCAGATAAACGACAGCGCCCTTAATCGGAGCATTCCCGCCATCGGTCACCTTCCCCTGAACGACACGCTGTGCAGGGGCGCGGTCCTGGGCGAGCGCAACTGGGCCCTCGACGGCAACGGAAACAACCGCCATGCAACTCGAGGCAAGGATCGCTTTACGGGCAAAAGACAGGAGTGAAACAGGCATACCCTTCATAGGTTTCAGTATACGGTGTCAGTCAACGACCCCATCCGTTACTCATCATCCTCGTCGTCAGTATGCATCGGATCTTCATCGTCATAACCGGTCTCGTCGATCGCAGCCACCTCGAGCGGATCGACCGAAACGATCTCCAGATCCATGCCACACTCGTCGCACTGCACCGTCTCGCCTTCCTCTACCTCATCGGCATCAACGACAATCGGGTTATCGCACTCGGGACATATTACAGCCATGTTCACGCCTCCACTGATTCGGGTTCCGCCCCTCGCCTATACGATTTACGCTTATAGGATGATGGAAAGAGAATTCGCGGACAACCCCCGTTTATTTATTTAGCGGCTTCCCGCCAGTTCGTCAAGCATACGATCGCAACACCATTTTGGTTTCCACACAAGGAGAACTCTCGTGACCGCCGGACCCCGCTTCCTCTCTCATTTCACTCGCTTTA
Source organism: uncultured Acidobacteriaceae bacterium (assembly GCA_963798925.1). Taxonomy (GTDB): domain Bacteria; phylum Acidobacteriota; class Terriglobia; order Terriglobales; family Acidobacteriaceae; genus Edaphobacter. The sequence continues at coordinate 2,054,077 of CAWCVD010000008.1, read as the reverse complement.
CCCTGGTCTCCTCCATGCTTGCCACTGGCTTTCTCTCCGCGCAGCAGCTGCTCCCAACAGGCCAACCCATCACGCCCGCACCTGCAGATCCCGCCATAGCCGCCGCTCTACAGCAGGTCTCCCCCGACAACATCAAGGCCATCATCACCAAACTCGTCAGCTTCAAGAACCGCAGTACCCTCTCCAGCATGGACACCGACCTCCCTCCCGGCACTGGCATCAACGCCGCCGCTGACTGGATCGAATCCGAGTTCAAGCGCTACTCCGAAGCCTGCGGCGGCTGCCTCGAGGTCAAGCGTGACGAGTTCGTCGAACCCGGCAGCACCGCCCCGGCCTCCCGCATCACCAAACCCACCAAACTCACCAACGTCTACGCCATCCTCCACGGCACCGATCCCGCCCAGGCCAATCGCGTCGTCCTCGTCACCGGCCACTACGACTCACGCAACTCCGACAATTTCAACACCCACGACCCCGCACCCGGCGCCAATGATGACGCGAGCGGCACCTCCGTCTCCATCGAATCCGCCCGCGTCCTCAGCAAACTGAAATTCCCCAGCACCATCATCTTCCTTACAGTAGCCGGCGAAGAACAGGGCCTCAACGGCAGCCGCCACTTCGCCAAATTCGCCAAATCCCAAGGTTGGGATCTCGAAGCCGTCCTTAACAACGACATCGTCGGCGGCGACACCACACCCGGAGCAGTCGGCGCAGATAAATCCGCCGTCCGTGTCTTCTCCGAAGGGGTCCCCGGCCCCGCCACCATCGAGCAGCTCCACGAGATCCAGACCATCGGCGCCGAAAACGACTCGCCCGCCCGCGAGCTCGCCCGCGCCATCGTCGACATCGACCACACCTACTTTCACGTCGGCTCGCAACACCTCGGTGCTGGAACCCCCGCCAATCAACCCCACAACATGGCAATGCGGATGGTCCCCGCCTTCCATCCCGTCATGATCTTCCGGCGCGATCGCTTCGGTCGCGGCGGCGATCACACCAGCTTCTCCAACGAGGGCATCGCCGCCGTTCGCTTCACCGAGTGGCTCGAAAACTTCAACCACCAGCACCAGACCCCGCGCACCGAAAACGGCATCGAATACGTCGACGACATCAAGTACGACGACTTCAACTACATCGCCAACGTCACCCGTCTCAACTCGGCCACCCTCGCCTCCCTCGCCTCAGCGCCAGGCCAGCCCCAAAAGGTCGCCGTCCTCAATCCACCGTACGACGTCCGCACCGTCCTCAAATGGGAAAAACCCGCTGGCTTCCCCGCAGGCGCCACCTTCGAGGTCGTCTATCGCGACAGCGATCAGCCTGATTGGACCAGCGTCGTCTCCGCCGGCACAGAAACCAACGTCGCCCTGCCCATCTCCAAAGACAACGTCATCTTTGGCGTACGCTCGGTCGATGCCGCCGGCCACCGCAGCGCCGCCGTCTATCCCATCCCGCCACCCCGAGCCCGTCCCGTCCCCGGAACCACTCCAAACGCACCACCGCCCTCGAATTAGGTCCTTGTCGACATATACCTTGAGTCTATGTAATTGATTGATATAAAAATTGTCATCCTGAGCGGAGCCTCTCGCGGTCTCAACGCGAGAGGCGCAGTCGAAGGAGCTGCGGTTGCTTCTAGCTGCGACTCTTTTTTGGCCCCGTAACCAACATTCTTCTTTTAGTTTCTTTGCGACGGGGTGGGACTCGCGTCGTACCACAAACCGCTTTTACTCCGAACACCCAACGCCCTTCCCCAAACCATGATGAAATAAGAACAGCCTCATGCCCCGCTCCGGCCCCATCTCGCTCAGCCTGCCAGCCTTCGAGGGCGTCACTCGCAAGCTCATCCTCGCGAACGTCGCGACCTTCTTCGCAATCATCCTTCTACGCTGGCTTGCGCCTCATACCGAAAGCCTTCTCCGCGGCCATCTCCTCCTCGAGCCGCGCGCCGTCACCCACGGCGAACTCTGGCAGCTCTTCAGCTACTCCTTCGTCGACGACGGCCTCCTCGGCGTCCTCTTCGGCATGCTCACCCTCTGGTTCACCGGCTCACTTCTCGAACCCTCCTTCGGGGGCCGCTGGCTCGGCGAACTCTACTTATCCTCCGTTATTGGCGGTGCCATCCTTGCCTCCGCCATCTCCTTCACCCACATCCTCAATCTGAGCCCCGAAGTCGCCACCGCGGGCTGCTGGTCCGGAATCTTCGGCCTTCTCATCGCAATCGCCATGATCTTCGGAGACCAGGAGTTCCTCCTCTGGTTTCTCGTCCGCATCAAGGCCAAGTACATGGTCGCCATCTACATCCTCATCGCCGTGGCGCTCCTGCTCAAACAAGCCGACACCTTCAACGCGCTCCTCCAGCTCTCCGGCGCTCTCTGCGGTTACCTCTACGTCAAATTCGCGCCACGTCGGGGATTCGCCTTTGGCTTCTCCGAGAGCTATTTCAGCCTCCGCAACAACTTCTACCGCTGGAAGCGCCGCCGTGCCGCCCGCAAATTCGAGGTCTACATGCGCAAGCAGAACCGCGAGGTCCACTTCGATAAGGACGGTCGCTACGTCGACCCCGACGAGCTCCGCAAGAACCCCAACGACAAGCGCTGGATGAACTAGATAAGCGTTGATGAATTAGATAGGGCTGGAAAAGCTACCGTGTCGTTCGTGGACAATCAGGCAATGTTAATGCCGTGGTCCTCCGCTTGGCCGAAGACCGAAAGCAGGTTCGCCATCTTTAGTACATTGCGAAGCTGCTTACCAAGGTGAAGCAACTTGAACTCGCATCCCTCTTGCCGGGACGATGCGTACAGTCGCACCAACGTGCCAAGCCCCATACTGTCCACGTACGTAAGGTCTGCTAAGTCAATGACTACCACTTTTGTCTGAGGTAGTAGAGGTTTCACCGTCTGGTAGAGTTCTTCGGAGGTTCCTAGCACCAATCGACCGTGACATTTCACCACGGCCGTGTCCCCGTCGCGTTCGATTTCAAAGCTTAGAATTTTTTCGGATTCAGGCATACGGGTTGCTCCGGGAAGACAACGAACGTTCCGACTGTCGACCCGAGAATTCTCGCATATGGGACCCAAATGCAGGAACAAATTTGTGCATTATGTAGGGGGCTTTGTTCGCGGAACACTTGTGAGATCAGTAACGACAGCGATCGTTGAATCACGAGACACACGTCTCCCAGTAAGTCGTCAGCAGAAGCTGACCCTAATGATCGCCATTACCGAATTCCTGAATTGCGTCTAGTAACGGCCTCATTTCCCCACCTGATCGTTCCACGAGTGAAGCGCCCATCCCAGATAGTGCGGATCGCTTCGCAGCGTCTCATCCACTGTCTTCAACATCTGCGGAAGCTGTTGCTCGTATCCGGCGTGCGCAGCCCAATCGCCATCTTCGCCAGATCGCGATCCCCCAATCCTGCATACGCCATCTCCATAACCTTGCGGCTCGCACTGCGCAGTTTCTCTTCCTTCTGCGCCATCGTCTCTCCATCGCTCGGGCTGCTCAGCTCATACAGCATCAGCGTTATCCGCGGCACCGAGGTCAACAGACTCCGCCGCTGCTCCACATCTCCCTTCAAAAGTTTGGTCTGAATATCCACGTTCAAGCTCAGGTGCGCAGGCGCAGTCAATTCACGCGCCGCGCGAAAAGCACCCACCAGCCCAGGCAAAAACCTCAGATTGCCCGCCCCTTATTCTCCGGTCGCTGCTGCGGCTCTATATCCAGATGCACTCCGTCGAACCGATCACCAGGATGGCTCTGATTGAACGCAATCACCTCGCGAATATGACCCAGCAACTTCTCCCGCGCCTTACCCTCCTCATCGGCATCGGTGCTCGACAACAACGCGTCCACGCGAACCCTTGATCCATCTGATCCATGCAACACCCGAATCGCCTTGGCAAGCAGAGCATCCTCGGCCGCTCGCCCGGCACTCCCACCCGTGCTTGAAAACGAAACATAAACCTCGTTGACACCATGCGCACCGCAGAACCTGCTCAAAGCCTCAATCCCTCCCGACGCACCAAGCACGGAGGAACTCCTCCAAACCCACATCCCATGAGTCGGAGTGCTCGCACTCTGCGCTCCCACCCGAGCGCATGCCACTCCACACCCACACAATAAGAGGAAGCGAAACAAAACAGACCGGAGACACATATCAACCTCCTGAGGACTCGAGTCTAGACCTCTCCTGGGAACCGCCTTGCTTTCGCCTGACTGAAAAACTGAATAGCCGGACAAACTGAAAACTGATCGGAAAACGCCTTTGCTTTTACTTTGGAGACTCTCGGCTTTGCCTTATTTATTTTCAAGGCCCTCGCGCTGGAACAGAGTTACCGCCATCGGTAACAACCGACTTGGCCAACCCAACCGGTCAAGAAGGCCCGAAGGTGTACAAACCAAGAAAAGCCATCCCCAGTAGAAAAAGTACAATGACGGCTCGCCAAAACGTCTTGGGGTCATCGGTTCTCGATACTAGGCCCTGATATTTCACTATCGTCTTTCCGCTGACAACAGACATAAGCGCAGCCGCAATAACGACCACACTGATATAGAAAGCAGTGTCGTGTCGGGCTGCTAGATATCTATACCAATGGCCGTCGTGATCCATGCCAGCCATGCTCTCATGTCCTCAACTCAAGACCGCCTATTCCGCGGCTTGGTTCGCGGAAACCGCTCTGGTTTAGCTAAGTCGGTTATTACCCCGCCATCTCAATTATTTCCAATGACTTACAACTTTTTTCTTCAAAAACATCCCAAAAATCGCTTGTCAAGTGGCAAAACCACCTAAACCATTCCCCATCAACGATATCCAAGTGGCATTTTAGTTACGTTCAACCCGATATACTAAATATATAGAGTCAAGAAAGCCCCGGCGAACCTGCCGGGGCTTCGCATTTAAGACCTAAGTTGTTTCACAAGAGGAATTTACCAATAACCCCAATGGTTGGACGAATTTAGCGCGAGTAACACCCGCTATCTCATTGCAAACATTGGAAACCCACCTCTACATAGGGGGAGGGGGGTACCCCAAAACGGAACTGAAACCAGCATCGTCCGAGTCGAACACGCACACTCTCACTGTCGTTGGAGTTGAGAACCACCCTCGCTCGCCCACTACCGCAAGAGAGAGGGCGCATGCCCCAGCAACCGCAACGCTAAGGAACCTGCGCCGCGGCCAGTAGCTCAACGCCCACGGACGCGGGATCTCCGGCCTTGCCCGTAACCATCTCGGCGGTTGCCGCCGCGGTCACAAGAGCACCGGTCGTCGGCGCGCGCTTGGTCTGGAAGCACTGTCTGCAAAGCACTGGCCGCCCTTGCGTCGGCTTGAACGGCACGGTCGTTTCGATGCCGCACGCCGAGCACTCGGTGCGCGTCTCCGTTCGCGAAAGCCCAGCCGCAGCAGGCCCAGCACCGGCCTTAGCGCCAACGCCGGATCGCTTTGACTTGCACGGCTTGCACCGCTTCGGGTCATTCTTGAACTGTTTGTCGAAGAAGAAAAGTTGTTCCCCAGCGGTGAAGATGAATTCCCCGCCACAATCTGCACAGGTTAAGAGCCTATCCACAAATTCCATACCGCTTCTCCCGTTGTTACTCAGAGGAAGAACATCCAGCAGAACCTCATCATGCTGACATCTGGACGTCAACCTTTGTTGATGATCATTACTCTTGGATTTTTTGAAGGGCCCGGATTACGAATGCTTGAATTACTGTGAGTTGCCAGTCAATGTGAGCCGGTCTTCAGGCTCTCTGTGCTGGTGCCAGTCAATGGCGGGAGTCCATCTCTCTGGCGGGTTTCGGCGGCCGTCTCGTCAGACTCTCCAAAAGAAGAGGAGACGGCCTGCCATGGTTGCGGAGCCGCTACTAATCCTGCTCCTTACGGACCTTCTTGCGATTGCGCTTGCGTGCTAGCGCTTCTTTCACGCGTTTCTTCTCACCTGGTTTCAGATAAAAAGAGTGACGCTTGACTTCCTTGATGATGTCTTCCGTCTGCACCTTGCGCTTGAAGCGCCGCAATGCGTTCTCAAGGGGTTCGCCTTCCTGTACTCGAACCTCTGCCAAGAAAAATACACCTCCAAACACTCCCAATTGGGACAGAACTCAGAATACGCCAATTTGACCCAGAAATTACATAAAATCGCGGTAATTTGACATTACGAAACGATGAAATCAACTGCGTTTCCTCTTCAGGGTAGAATGCCTTTGTATGATCCGCTCTTATCAAGGAATAACTCCAGTCATTCCAACAAGCTGCTACATTGATCCCTCCGCTCAGATCATCGGCGACGTCATTCTGGGTGACCAGGCAAGCGTCTGGATGAACGCAGTTGTTCGAGGGGATGTTAACTCAATACGTATCGGCGCAAAGAGCAATGTGCAAGACTGTGCAGTGTTGCACGGCATGCGTTACATTTACCCGGTGATCGTGGGTGAGATGGTTACGATCGGCCACAATGCTACCGTACACGGTTGCGTTCTCGAGGACGCTGTTCTGGTCGGCATCGGAGCGACGATTCTGAACAACGCTCGAATCGGCGAGGGTTCAATCATCGCGGCCGGAGCTGTCATTCCCGAGCAGACGGTGATTCCGCCAAACTCGCTAGTTGCTGGCGTTCCCGGCAAGGTGCGAAGGACTCTCGGCGATGAGGACAGAGCCATGATCCTCAAATACGCGCAAAACTACCTCGACTACACAGCGATCTACCTCAACGAAGCCTCCGGATCATAACTCCTCGCATTTTCGCTACACTGAAAAGAATGGGCACTTTGAAGGCAGTACGCGGAACGAGGGATCTCTTGCCTCCGGAGACCGCGCTTTGGAATCATGTCGAAGCCACGGCACGCGCTGTGTTTGCGCGGTATGGATATGGTGAGATACGCACGCCGGTTTTTGAAGATACGGCGTTGTTTGCGCGCGGAGTCGGCGAGGAGACGGATATTGTCTCCAAGGAGATGTACACGTGGGAAGATCGCACGCGGGCCGACAGTGAGAGCGGACAATCGCTGACGCTTCGTCCTGAGAATACCGCTGGCGTGGTCCGTGCTTATATTGAGCACAAGCTGGCTGATTCCGGCATGTTGCAGAAGCTGTTCTATATCGGACCGCAGTTTCGCCGCGAACGTCCGCAGCGCGGACGATATCGGCAGTTCTGGCAGATTGGGGCTGAGGTTCTGGGACCTGCGTGGTCGGGTTCGGACAGCCCTTTGCGCGATGCTGAAGTGCTGGAGATGCTTTCTACCTTCCTGAATGAGCTTGGTGTGAAGGGCTGGAAGCTCGAGCTGAACTCGGTGGGCTCTTCGACCGATCGTCCGCGATATGTTGCTGCCCTGCGCGAGGCTTTGGTTCCAGTCAAGGCTATGATGAGTCCCGACAATCAGCGGCGCGCCGAGACGAATCCGCTGCGTGTGCTGGACAGCAAAGAGCCCTTTGACCAGGAGATTATCGAGGGTCTGCCGAAGATTGCAGACTTCCTGGATGAAGCAAGCAAACAGCACTTTGAACAGGTGCTCGTAGCGCTTGATGCCTGCGCGATCGCTTATACGGTGAATCCTCGTCTGGTTCGTGGATTGGATTACTACACGCGAACGACATTTGAGTTCACAGTGCCGGATGGAAGTGGACTTGGAACGCAGAACGCTTTGCTTGGCGGCGGACGATATGACGGATTGTCGGAGATTCTGGGCGGACCGAGAGCTCCGGGAATCGGGTTTGCGATTGGCGAGGATCGGTTGATCCTGACTTTGCAGGCGCAGGCGGAGGCTGCTGAAGAGCCGAAGCTGGATGCGTTTGTCGCTCCAATGGGAGTTGCGCAGAATTCTGCGGCACTTGTGCTCGCGAAGGAGCTCCGCGCTTCTGGACTTGCGGTCGAGATTGGTGATGGAAGCTTTCGGCTGAAGAAGTCGTTTGAGGCGGCGGACAGGCTGGCTCGACGCATGGTGATTGTGGGTGAAGATGAGGTTGCGTCGGATATTCTGACGGTAAAAGACTTCAGTGTTCGAGAGCAGACGAAGGTTCCTCGAGCCGAATTGGCGGATTTTCTGCGAGGTTGAGGCCCAATTCCTCGCAAAATAAATTTGATTTTGGAAAGTGGATTGGATCATGTTGGATTTTCTGGGTAGTTTGCAGCGGACGCATATGTGCGGCCAGCTACGCGCGGAGCAGGATGGGCAGCCGGTGGTCCTGATGGGCTGGGTGAACCGGCGGCGGGACCATGGGAATTTGATCTTCCTCGACCTTCGCGACCGCACCGGCATTACCCAGATCGTGCTTGATAAAGAGGTGTCAGACGAGGCGCATCGAAAGGCCGAGGCGGCACGTTCGGAGTACGTTGTTGCGGTCAAGGGCAAGGTGCGGCGGCGTGGCGCCGGCCTTGAGAACCCGAATATGCCGACGGGCGAGATCGAGATCGTTGCCAGCGAGCTGCTTCTGCTGAATGAGGCGAAAACTCCGCCGTTTTCTCCCGCCGAAGATGGGATTGCGAACGAGGAGGTTCGGCTGAAGTACCGTTACCTCGATCTGCGACGGCCTGAGATGCAGGCGAACTTTGCGCTGCGCAGCAGGGTCGCGATGGCGGTTCGCAACTATCTTGTGGAGCAGGGCTTTCTTGAGATTGAGACTCCTTTCATGACGCGTTCTACTCCTGAAGGAGCGCGCGACTACCTGGTGCCGAGCCGGGTGCATGCTGGCAGCTTCTACGCACTGCCGCAGTCGCCGCAGATCTTCAAGCAGATTCTGATGATCTCGGGATTTGACCGTTACTTCCAGATTGCCCGGTGCTTCCGTGATGAGGACCTGCGCGCGGACCGTCAGCCGGAGTTCACCCAGGTCGACCTGGAGATGACATTTCCTCAGCAGGAGATGGTGTTTCGCGTGACCGAGGGTTTTCTGACTGCTGCGTTCAAGACTGCCGGGATTTCGTTGACGTCTCCTTTCGTGCAGATGACTTACGACGATGCGATCAAGAACTACGGTATTGACAAGCCGGATATGCGGCTGCCGGCGATGGTCTCGCTGACTGAGGAGCTGACTCCGGAGTTGCGGGATTCGTTGAAGATTGAGAAAGAGCTGTCGGTACTGGGGTTTGTGATTCCCAAGGCCGGCGGGTTGAGTGGGACGCAGAAGCGTGCTTTGGTGGATGAGATTCGAACTTCATTTGGCAATTCCGGTCTCGACTTTCTGGATGTGGTGCGTTTGAAGACAAATCCTGCTTTCGCGCCGCTGGCCGAGACGATTGAGGCAAAGCTTTCGAAGTCAGTCGCGGGTTCGCCCATGTCCTCAACTGCCGGAGATGGGGCACCCAATTCCGATGCTTCCGATCTTGTTGTAGTGATTACTCCGAAGATTGGTGCACCGGCGAAGTGGAACCATGATCCGCAGTGGATCTACAAGCGGGTTGGCGGGCTGCGGCTCGAGTTGGCGAAGAAATTCGCCGACAAGCACAAGCTGTTTGAGCAGACCGGCACAGCGGCGGACTTCAAGTTTGTGTGGGTTACCGACTTTCCGATGTACGAGTGGAACGAGGAGACGAAGACGTGGGACGCGGCGCATCATCCGTTTACGTCGCCTCATGAGGAAGACATTAAAGCTGGACGGCTTACCAGCGATAAGGGTGCAGTACGGGCGCTTGCGTACGACATTGTGCTGAACGGGACGGAGCTTGGTTCCGGCTCCATTCGTATTCATCGCCAGGATGTCCAGGCGGAGATCTTCCGTTCGCTGGGCATGTCGGATGAAGAGGCGAAGAGCCGGTTCGGCTTTTTCCTCGATGCTCTTGAGTACGGTACGCCTCCGCATGGCGGAATCGCGCTGGGTCTGGACCGGATTGTGATGATTCTGGCTGGTGCAACGAGCCTCCGTGAGGTGATAGCGTTTCCGAAGACGGCGAAGGCGATCGACCTGATGGTCGATGCGCCTACGCCGGTGAGCGATCAGCAGTTGCGGGAGCTCCACTTGAAGATCGCGCCGCGGAGTTAGGGGCGCAGCCGGGGCGATTTATCGGTCGCTTGGGGTGTCTTAGTCTTCCTCGTACTGATCTTCGTCTTCGTCCTCATCTTCCTCGACGTAATCCCAGGTTAAGTTTTCGTCGATGATTTCGCAGACTGTTCCGGGTTCGGCGAGGAATTGGCCTTCAGGGGTGGGCTCGGCGGAGACGATAACCTTGGTTGGGCTTGGGCTGGAGCGTATGCGCGCGAGATTGCTGGAGGCGATCTGGAGTCCGTAGAGGAGTGTGCTGGCCTGGCGCGGCTCCATTTGATTTGACGCGAGCGCGTTGAGGACGACGGAGAGGGCGACCTGAACGGACTCGTGGTCCTCGAGCGCGTTGAGATGGACTGGCTGGATGCGGAGGATGGCATCGGAGAAGACTTCGATGGGGCGGAAGCGGTTGTGACGTTGGTGCAGACGGGAGTGAAAGAAGCACCACTGGCTGTCTCGCAGGGATGGAGCCTCGCATTGGGTTCCGTTTGTCTTGATGTGACGGCAGAGTATGTATTGCATTGATCCTTCTCCTTGGGGTACCCCCCTCCCCCTATGTAGAGGTGGGTTTCCAATGTTTGCAATGAGATAGCGGGTGTTACTCGCGCTAAATTCGTCCAACCATTGGGGTTATTGGTAAATTCCTCTTGTGAAACAACTTAGGTCTTAAATGCGAAGCCCCGGCAGGTTCGCCGGGGCTTTTCTTGACTCTATATATTTAGTATATCGGGTTGAACCTAACTAAAATGCCACTTGGATATCATTGATGGGAAATGGTTTAGGGGCCTTTGGCACTTGACAAGCGATTTTTAGGGTGTTTTTGAAGAAAAAAGTTGTAAGTCATTGGAAATAATTGGGATGACGGTAGTCGTATCGAGTGCGATGGCCCTTGAAAATAACTGGGGTTAGCCGAGTGTCTCCAAAACAAAAGCAAAGGCATTTTCCGATCAGTTTCAGTTGTCCAATTATTCAATTTTCAGCCAAGTAGCGGCTCGTGAATGCAGATCCTTCTGGATCGTTAAGTGTTGGTGTATCGCGAAGAGAAGATTTAATAGCCGCGTTGATACATGCGGGAGATGCGGTCGTGCCAACCTAGACCGTTGTCATCAAGCCAAGCCCAGAGGAAGCCAATACCTAATGGGCAGGCGGCAAGGATGCTAGCAAAGATACGTTGGCGCATTGCGGCGCGAGTGGGGTTGTCGTCGGAGAAGGTACAGAGGCCGATACGGGCGTAGCGCATGCCCGGAGTCGCATCGGAGAAGGTGAAAAAGAGGAACTGATAGAAGAGCAAGAAGAGGATGAACGTCGCTGTCGCAGCCAAGGCTGCGGCCTGCGGCGTCATGTGAGCACCGGGTGCCGCAGCATGGTGGCCTGCTGCGAATTTGCCTGCGGTGATGGCGGCGACGGCGACGAAGGCGAGCAGAGCAGCGGCGACGATGCAACCGTCGACGATGGCAGCCATGAGGCGCAAGTTAAAGGGCGCGGTCTGGGGCGAAAGGATCGGATGAAAGGGTGCTTCGGGAGTTGCAACGACCTGCGTGGGGGATTGGGGATGAGGCGCGAGAAGAATGGAAGACCATTCGGGCGCGGCTGATTCGACTGCCGGAGCGGTCGAGATCTGGGCGGCTTCGACCTCAAAGATGCGGAGCTGGGCTTTCTCGGGGTTCGGGTGCTGATCGGCTTCTTCTCGCAGGGGGCCCTCGGCCAGCCGGGGACGAGCTTTCCGGGGAGCAACGAGCTGACGGGGAAACTCGATGAGGTTGGCCGGGATATCAACGGGGGTCGCGTCTTCAAAGATGGGTGCCTGACGGAAGGCGATCTCTTCATCGAGGACGAGGGCTTCGGTTTCGTCGATGGCGGCCTGGAGGGGGCTGCGATTGGATGTTGGTGAGCCGGGATAGGCACGGGTGACCTGATCTTCGTCATAGTGCCTTACGGTTAGGCCAGAGATTACCTGACTGGAGGAAGGCGCCGGAGCGACCTCGGTGATGACCAACGACTCGACGGCAGTGTGCGCCTCTGTGTCTGGGGTGTCCGGTGAGGTAAGGGTCCACTGATCGAGTTCGGCGAGAAGCTGGTATTGGGCGTCGGCAACGGCCTGTGCGTTGAGGGCGGCGACCTCGGCGGCGGCTTGCGCCTCGCGAATGGCGGTTTCAGCCTGCGCGGCGAGAAAGGCGCGGTAGCTTTGGGAGTTGGCGTAACGCTCGGCTACGGCGGCTGCGATGCGAGCGGTGCGTGAGTCAGCCGGAGGAGCAGGATTGAGGCTGGGAGTTGCTGCGTTAGCGTTCCGCTGGGTGCGGCGGGCGCGATGTTTGGCGACGTGCTGGGCCACCTGCTCCCTGAGTGCAAACGACTCCTGCGATCCAAGATGGTCGACTGCTTCCGTTTCGGCGGGCGGTTCGTCCAGTGGTAGCAGGTTTCGCTGTGCGCTCATGGTACTCAATTCTGAACTCGCTTCCGTAAAAATCGTTTAGCCTCAAGGATGAGGTGCGTCTGACAAGCTTCCAACCGAACGAACTGCGTAAACCCATGCCGGGGCAGGATCAACTGCCCTTGCGGATGTTGTTGAACACGAGCAACGGCTATGGGTTGCACGCGATTTGGAGCGCTTTCTGCAGTAGCCGGGGGGGGCGGTTCGGGCAGAGTTCCCTCAGCGTTATTTACCTTCTGATAACTATCACGACGGTTGCGGCAAGTCATCCACATCTGAGGGCGCAGGAGGTGACGAGTGTGGCAACCCCTGCCGTGAGCCTTCCGGATGCGCCGGGGACGGAGCGCTATCCGATGGTGAAGGTGCTGCCGTCGGACGAGGATACGACGGCGGTGACGATCGAGTCGAACACGCAATCGAAGGCCGGCAGCAACTATGTGCTCGATGGCGGCGTGGTTATCAAGTATCGCGATCGCGTGATCCAGGCAGACCACATTGAATACGACACTGAGATGGGTGAGCTGCAGGCAGAGGGACATCTGCACGTGAGCGGAGGGCCGAATCATGAGGACATCACGGCCAGCCATGGAACGATGAACCTGATTCGGCAGACGGCGCGCTTTTACGACGTGACCGGGTCCGTGGGGTTGAAGAACGGCGGCCATAGCATGACGACATACGCTAATAGCAATCCCTTCCTGTTCACGGGGCGGATCGTGGTCAGGACAGGGCCGCAGGAGTATGAGATCTACGAGGGAACGCTGACGACCTGCAGTTTGCCTGATCCCGACTGGACGCTGTCTTCCGCCAAGGTGATGGTGGACATGGATGAAGGGAAGGCTAAGGCGCAGAACAGCGTCTTCCGGATCATGAACATTCCGCTGCTGTTTATGCCGTATGTGACGCATCCGATGGACTCGGAGCAGAGGCAGAGCGGTTTTCTGATCCCGGTGCCTGGGTATTCGTCGACGAAGGGATTTACGTTTGGTGAGGCCTACTACTGGGCGATCAACCGGAGCACGGACCTGACGGTGGGCGCGCAGTACTACTCGCTGCGTGGATGGGAGCAGTCGGCGACGTTTCGGTACCACGGACTGGGCAATGACTTTGCCAAGTCACACTATTCCGGACTGCAGGACCGGGGCATCGTAACGAACGGGGTATATGAGAATCAGGGGGGCGAGGATGTAACGTTCTCGGGCCGGCATGACTTCAGTCCAGAGACACGCATCGTGGCTGATGCAGAATACCTGAGTTCGTATACGTACCGCCAGGCATTTGCGGAGAGCTTCAGCCTTGCGGTTTCGAGCGACATTTATTCGATCGTGTATGGAGTGCATGAGGCAGATGGGTATGCAGAGGCTGGGCGGGCTGACCGTTATCAAGGGTTGAAGATGGCCGCAATGCCTGCGACGTTCTCGCCCCATCCGGGGTTGCTGTCGGAGACCCGATGATCACATCCTGCTGTCCAACGACTCCGGCAATCCCGGAGCAGCAGGTGCGAATTTTTCATGTACCGTCGCTGGACTTCAGCAGTACAGAGCATGAGATCAGCAGCAGCGGACTGCAGTGGAGCTATGCTGCTTCGTATGCGGGTCTGTCACGGGTTCAGCCGAATTTTGCGACAGGCGGCCTAACGCAACGGCTTGATATTCATCCGGAGATTGCGTATCCGCTGAGCTTTGGGGCGTGGCGGTTGCGCTCGTCGGTGGGGGTGCGCGAGACAGCCTACAGTCGAAGTCGCCAGACGCCATATACGGTGGGTCCCCCGGTTGAGCTTCCGACTCCGATAAACCGCGCGGATGTAGAAGCGGAGGTCGACCTGCGTGCGCCGGTGTTGGAGCGCACGTTTACGTCGCCCGGCCTGGAAAGGCTATTGGACGGCAGCGATGTAAGACATACGATCGAGCCGGAGGTGACGTATCGCTATGTGGCGGGAATCGATAATTTTTTGAGCATATTGCGCTTTGACGATGTCGACGTGGCAAGCGACACGAATGAGCTGGAGTACGGCGTGACGCAGAGACTGTTTCTGCGGCCGGTGAAGGCTGTGCCGTGCAGAGAAAGACGTAAATCTGCGGACCAGGAAGGCGATCTGGATGAGGACGGCGGCAGGGTGTACGCGAAGGAGCGTAGTGGGGATTCGAATATACCGGTGTGCGGTAGTCGTGAGCTGATCAGCTGGCGACTGACGCAAAAGTACTTCTTCAACGAAACCTTTGGTGGGGCGGTCGTCGATGGCCGGCGGAATATCTTCGATACGACGCTGAATCTTTCCGGAATTGCGTTTTTGACAGAGCCGCGGGCGATCTCGCCACTAATTTCGCGGCTCAGGGTGCGGACGTCGGAGCATATGGATGTGGAATGGGACTTCGACCTGGATACCGGAGCAAAGAAGTTTACGTCAAACAATGTACTGGTGGATTACCGTCGGAATGACATTTTTGCGGGACTGAGCTATGCAAAGTTGAATGCGCCTGGACGGTTCTTCACAGAGGGAGTCAGCTCTTCGGTCTCGAACTTCAACCAGCTTAGGCTGCTACTGGGGTATGGATCGCCAACAAAGGCAGGCCTTGGCGTAGCAGCCAACGTGGGGCTGGATTTGAGAGCGGGCGACTCAGGGTTGGTCCAGTATGGCGCACTGCAGGGCTCTTACAACTGGGACTGCTGCGGGTTCAGCGTGGAGGTTCGCAAGTACGAGCTGGGGGCGGTGCGCAACGAGACGTCGGAGCGATTCAACTTCACGCTGTTGAACATCGGAACGGCGGGAAATCTGCGTCGGGCGGCGAGTCTGTTTTGAATGCGAATCCCGCGTGGTTTGCGGGTGGTTGCGGCCTTTGAAACCGCGTCTGCGTGAGATAATCGAGGTATTGTGCCTACTGTCGTGAAACCCTTCCGTCCCCTAATCTTTGCCCTAGCGCTGGCCGCTCTTGGATGCCACGCACAGACTCCGACGGACGCCTCGAAACAGCTTTCTCCTGAACTGGCACGGCGGGTCGAGGTGCTGATTCGCTCGAAGTCGTCGTCGATTACGCCGGATTATGTGATCCACATCGGTCCGCGAACGAAGAGCGCAGTGCCGGACTTCGATCAGATCGATGTAACGTTTGAGGTGGAGGGGAAGACGAGCAAGCCGGTACCGTTCTTGCTTTCGACCGACGGCAAGACGCTGGCACAGTTCAGCAAGTACGACATCAGCCAGGATCCGAAGATGCTAGTGAGCGGCGATGGACGGCCAGCTCGGGGTGGACCGGCGAACGCGCCGGTGTTGATTGTGGGTTTCGACGACCTGGAGTGTCCGTATTGCGCGAAGATGCATGCGCAACTGTTTCCTGCGTTGGTGGAACGGTACAAGGACCAGATTCACATAGTGTATCGGGACTTCCCGCTGGACCAGCATCCCTGGGCGATGCGGGCCGCGATTGATGCGAACTGCGTTGGAGCCCAGAGCCCGACGGGTTACTGGAATTTGGTGGACTACATTCACGCGCATGCCGCGGAGGTGGGCGGCGATGAGAAGAGTCTGGCGAAGGCGAATGACACGCTGGATTCGCTGGCGCGCAATGAGGGGAAACGGCAGAAGCTGAACGTCGATACGCTCAATGCTTGTATTACGAAGCAGGACGATACGGCGATCAAGGCTTCGGTGAAGCTGGGGAGTCGCTGGGAGTGGACTCGACGCCGGCGCTTTTTATCAACGGAGAAAAGGTGGAAGGGGCTCTCCCGGTGGAGTATGTATACCGTATGATCGATAACGCGTTGATTGCTTCGGGCCAGACGCCACCACCGCCACCGCCGGCACCACCTGTTCAGGCGCCCCCTGGAACTGCGCCGGCGAACAAACCCGGCAACTAGCAGAAGCTACCAGGAGAGACCGGACGTGCCAACCTCGTTGACCGATACCAATCGTTCTATCACCATGCACTCCTTACGCCTGGGTTCTATCCCTGCGGTGCTGATGTTTGTCGCGGGTGCGTTTTATCTTTCGGGCTGCAATCGCGGCCATAGTGCTGACGTGGTTGCGACGGTGAACGGCCACGCGATTATGCGGACAGAGCTGGAAAAGGCCTACCAGGCGCAGCTCGGCGATGCTCCTCAGCAGAAGCAACTTCCACAGGAACAGGCAGATTCGCTGCGTTTGAATGTGCTGCACGGGCTGATCGACAACGAGATCGTAGAGCAACGCGCGGCCAAGATGAATCTGACGGCGACCAATGAAGAGGTCGATGCGAAGCTGGCTGCGATGAAAGCACCGTTCACAGAGGACCAGTTCCAGGAACGGTTGAAGGCAAGCAATCAGACGTTGGACGATCTGAAGCACGCTATCCGGCAAAGTCTTACGATCAACAAGCTGATCAATAAAGAGATCAACTCAAAGATCACGGTGACTGATGCTGATGTGGCGAACTACTATAACCAACACAAAGCCGAGTTCAACCTGATTGAGACGCAATATCATCTGGCACAGATTCAGGTGACCGCGATTCCGTCGGCGCAACCGGGCAATTTGCAGAACAGCAAGGCGACCAACGATACCGAGGCCAAGAGAAAGATCCAGGCGTTGAAGAACAGACTGGACAGCGGCGAAGACTTTGGCACGCTTGCGATGAACTTTTCCGAACAGCCGGAGACCGCGCCAAATGGCGGAGATATGGGGTTCGTGGGGGAGTCGCAGATGCATGTGGATCCTGTGATTTTCAATGCGATCACAAAGTTGAAGGCGGGCGAAGTGACTGACATTCTTCCCATCATCGACCCGCAAACGAAGAGGCCAGTGGGGTACGCGATTTACAAGCTACTTTCGCGCGATCCTCCAGGACAGCGCGATTTGAACGATCCTCGTGTGCAGCAGGCGATTCGGCAACAGTTACAACTTGGCCGGTCGCAGTTGCTGAAAGCGGCTTACCTGGAGATGGTGCACAACCAGGCTAAGGTTGAGAACTTCTTCGCTGAAGAGATATTCAAAAACGACGCGCACTAAAACGTGAACTTTGGGGGGAGTTGATGGCGCAGTCACGGGTCCGTTTTGCGATTTTGGGGTTCGGCCACCATGCAGTTCGACGCCTTTTGCCTGCGTTTGCACAGTCCGAGCAGACGATGCTGGTTGGAATGTGGCGGAGGGACCAGGCGGCGGCTGCACAGAACTGCGCTGAGTACAAGATTCCGCATTGCTTCCCTTCTCGCGAGGTGTTGTGTGCGTCACCCGAGGTTGATGTTGTGCTGATTACGTCGCCGGATGCGATGCATCGCGACGATGCGCTGCTGGCTTTCAGCCATGGCAAGCCTGTGCTGTGCGAAAAACCGGTAGCCATGGATGCGGCCGAGGCCGAGGAGATGCTTAATGCGGCTCGGGCGGCCAAGACTTTGTATGGCGTGGCGCAAAACTTTCGCTACAACCGAAGCCTGGAGTGGATGAAGGAGCAGATCGCGGCAGGATGCATCGGAAGTCCCCAGCTTGCGCATGCTCAGTATGCTTATCCGGCGGCGCAGGCTCCGAGAAAGTGGATTACTGATCCGACGCTAGCTTGTGGCGGCCCGATTGCGGATGTGGGAGTGCATTGCATCGATGCTCTTCGTTTTGTTCTGGGCGAGGATGTGAACAGCATCTGCACTGTGGCGCGTAAGGACGATGCTTCGGGTGAGGTGGAGGCGATCGCTTCGCTGCAATTGGAGATGACGGGTGAAATTTATGCGAACGTGACGGCGAGTGCGCGCGCGCCGTACCGAACGCTGGTTGAGGTGACGGGGAGCGATGGCGTGCTAGTCGCCGAGAATGGCTTGACCGTGGACCGGCCGGTCCAGATTGTCCGGCGCAAAGCTGGCGAAGAGGTGGAGACGGTCACGGTGGAGAATGGTGATGGCTACACGCGAATGCTGGATGGTTTTGCTGCTGCGTTTCGAGGCAACGGCAGCTTCGCGGCATCAGGTGAGGATGGGGTCCGCAATATGCGCGCGCTGGATACGGCGTACGCCAGCTGGCGAAGCGGACATCGTGAAAAGCTAACGTAGAGGCCGAAATTGACCTGGCCCAGCTGACGCGGGATCCTAGCGCAGGGCTGTCGCCAATGCCGTAGTTCCGCCGCGATGCGATGCGGTTGGAGTACTTCCGGGGTCGCTGGCAGGTGGAAGATATTTCTTGTAGACGCTGATGTGAAAGCAGGCTTGCTGAAACTCTTCTTCGACGTCGATCTTGCCCTGCTGCACGAGAGGCAGGAGGTAGCCGCGCAACCAGGCGACCTCAGTGAGGGAGAGGCCGTGTTTGGCGATGTCGATGGCCTGGCCCGTGAGGTGAGGAGAGGCCGTGTCGCCTTCAGCCGGGGCGGCATTTCCGTTGATGTGGATCAGGTGCTGCTGGAATTCGACAGTGCGAACGGCGGAGTTGACCTGTAATGGCGTGCGGAAGCGGGCATAGTAGGCCTGTGCCAGTGTGTCAAGAAATTGTGCGGTCCAGGGGCGGCAATAGCGGCGGTTTCGAGGAAGGCGTTCGTCGATCTCGAGGGCGCGGCCGGCCGGGATAGCGATCAGGAGGCTGCCTTTGCGCATGCCGAGAAGGTCGTCGTCGTTCTGGATGCGGTCGAGGCCATCACGGTCGGCGACGAGATTTTGATGGACCAGAATCTCGTGCGAGCCTTTGAGCGGCGGGGGGACAACGAGGCGGCCACGCCTGTTGTAGAGGCCAGGCAGAATGACTGGGGTTGAGGCGGCCTCTTGCACGTCTGGAAGCAATGGCCTTTTGGCCTCTCCGCGGACAGGGCGAACAAAAGCGCGTGAGTTAAGGGCGTGGCCCTTGTGGTGATGCGTGGCTATGGTTTTCTTTTGTGTCGTGGCGTGCCTTGCTGCGGCATGCGTGGTGTGGGGTGCTGGTGGCGTGCGCCGCCGATGAACCGGCGCGGTGAGTGTGGTCTTGTGAGAGGCCTGATGAGTTGGGACTGCGAGCGCGTCTGCAGCGATCAGATACAGGGATGCAAGTGCCAGGAGGGCCGGGATTGGGGCGTTCGCACGCATTATGATTTCGGAGGCGCGGAACGCCAGAGCATTTTCTAAGCTAACAGTTGGCTGGTGATGGGATAAGTGATCAGGGCGGTTCTGTGTACTCTTCGATTAACGTCTCGGCGGCATATCTTTCTTATCTATCGGCAATATCAGAGATTATTCGTTGCCGGCCGACCCATCCCTGGAGATCGGTCGAGGTATGCAGTTGATTCTGTAAAAGGGCATCGAGTAACGCGCGGGTGGAGACCGCCGAAAAAGGCTGATCGATCGTGGCTGAGGTGTGCTGGTTGGGAAGTTTGACGATGTAGGCAGGTCGCGGATCGAACTCGCCGTGGCTTGCGGATTCGTCTTCGTCGGTCCAGGTCATGGAGTCCTTCCATATCTGGGTCGTACGCCACGAGTGATCGCCCATAACAATTACCGTAGACGAATCCCATTGATTCTTTTGTTCGAGGAGATGCCGGATATGGGCGAGGTATTGGTCAGCGAGAGCGAGATTGTCGATATAGGAGGTGTGTCTAGTACTGAAAACCTTCTTGCTTCGATCGTAGAAGCCGTACGGATGCGGGATAGGCATGTGGAGAAAGAGAAAATCGATGGAGGAATCGGCGAGAAAGGCGTCGCCTGCGACTCGGAGGCGGGTGTAGTCGCCGGAGTGCTGGCGGATATCGCGGCGCTCGCTGGTGGGAGAGCCCGGGCCATGGCCGAGTAGATGTTTCGCATCGAGCCAGAGGTAGTTGAAGGGCCGCAGCAGATCGACGGCTAGAGAGCGATTGGGAGAGAGGTTGGCGGGGGTGGATTCGCGATAGGTCCAGAAGCAGTGATCGAGGACCTCGGGCATGATGCGGCAGTAGGGGTTGTACCAACCGGCTATGCCCGTTGTATAGCCGGCGTCGATCGCGTCCTGGAAGACGGTCTGATGTTGACGGAAGGGCGTCCACTTGCCGGTGGCAGGGTCCTTGAGCGAGATGAGAAGGCCTCGAGCGGAGACGTCGACTGCGTTGGAGGGAACGCCGGTAAAGAGGGTGGGCAGAATATACCTGGTGTATACGCCGGCGGGAACAACCTGCGTGAAGACCGTGGATTGAGCGGCGAGCTTGTCGAACGCGGGAAGGTCGAGGCCGGGAAAGCGGCGCTCGTAGAGCTGCTGGTGGGAGAGTTCGTCGAGCAGAACCCAAATGATTCGCGGGTGAGGCGCAGGATCCGAGGCGAGCTGAGTCTTGTGCAGTGTAGGAGCTGGATTGAGATTCCAAGCCTCCCAGCAGCTCCAGACAAGCTGCCCAAAGATAAGCAGGCCGGTGAAGGCGAAGATGCCGAGGAGGGCAGCAGCCGAGCGCTGAATTCTTTCAAAGCGAGGGACGAATTTTCTCCAGAAGAGGGCGATCGCGATCAGGATGAGGAGACAGACAATGGCGACGGAGTAAGTTAACGGGTCGGGAATCTCGGCACCTGAAAAGTTGGCGTAAGTATGGAGAAGGATTGATGGCAGAGCAAGGATGAAGGCAGACCAGATGATGACACGGAGTGCTCCGGGCTTCTCGGCAAGAAAGAGAAGCGCTGCGAACAGAAGAGAGAGAGAGAGGACGTAGACGATGATGGGAAGAATGATCGGGGAGGCCGAGCCGACCAGGTGGTAGACGAGATCGTGCTCTGTTGAGATTAGCGGACCAGTGAGGTCGAGGAGGTAGAGGTTGGCCAGGCCGAAGGCGACAGTGAGGGGATGAGTAAGTGGCTTCACAGCCTGTTTTCTTTCAAGACGAGATAACAGGATGCGAGCATGCGCACCGACCGTTTCCGATCAGAGAATGAGATATGGCTTTGCGCAGCAGTACAGCGCGCATTCCAAGTAAAGGCTATAGGGCGTTTCTGCCGGATGTCAACGGCGACTTAGGAAGGGCGGCTGGATTGGGGAATGCCCTTGGGGGACCGAGCGAAGAGACTCCTGAGGCGGCGACGGAAGTAAAACAATGCCCCGGAGAAGACCGCGCTAATACCCTGAAAGATAAGGAGACCTGAGCCCGGATCGACGTAGGCATGCGCCTGGCGCTCGAAGGTGAAGCTGAGCGAAATAAGAAGCATCAGCGTAATCGCGAAGTATTTCAATTTATGAGCCATTCGTTAGATCCCTCGAGAGGCTTGTCTGCTTGGACAATCCTGCTTGGAGTAGAAGACGCGAATGTGAAAGAAAAGTTTCGGCCGAGTTTGTCTTTTTGATGTCTCGATTCTGTCTTTTCTGGGTTGTGTTGAAGAAAATCCACCATAGTTAGATTGTTGAGGTAGGATTGGGGTTTTCTCCTTCGAGGATGCTCTGACTCTTTTGTGCTATGTCATTTTCTCGAGCGATGCGGGGCATGTAGGATAGCGGAAATCTAAATTTAACCAGATTGCCAGACACGGAGAACTAACTTGCGCATTGCTTCGCCTCTCGTCCTTCTTTCCTCCTGGACTCTTACTGGGATCGCCACGATGTGCATGGCCGCCACGTCGGGGGACAAATATCACTTGCTGCAACGTCCGGCGTTGAGTCAGACGCAAATTGTCTTCAACTACGCGGGTGATCTGTGGAGTGTGGATCGCAAAGGCGGACATGCGACGCGGCTCACTGTGGGTGTAGGGATTGAAACTTCTCCGGTGTTCTCACCCGATGGAAGTACGATCGCGTTTACGGGAGAGTATGACGGCAATCAGGATGTGTTCACGATTCCTGCGGCGGGGGGCGTTCCGCATCGCGTCACGTACCATCCTGCTGCTGATGCGGCGGTGGGATGGTCACCGGATGGGAAAGAGATTGTGTTTCGCTCCGACCGGCAGGCAAACAGCCGTTACACGCAGTTGTATGAGGTGCCGGCAGCAGGGGGATTCGCGAAGGTGTTGCCGCTGCCGATGGCTTATGAAGGCGAAATCTCTAGCGACGCAGAGAGCATTGCTTACTCGCCGCTGGGGCCGTCGTTCGGCTTCGACTACAACCGGTATGTGGCATGGGGAAACTATCGGGGTGGACGTGCGAGCACGATTTGGATTACAGGTCTGAAGGACCTGAACAGTGTCCAGATTCCTCACGAGACGGGTTCGGATCTGGATCCCGTGTATGTCGGGAAGATGGTTTATTTTCTCTCCGACCGCAGTGGCTCGATGACCCTATACAAGTACGATCCGGCGACGAAGGCTGTGACCGAGTGTCTGAAGAACGCAGGGAGGCCGGATATTCATTCGTTGTCTGGCGGTCCGGGCGGACTTGTTTATGACCAGTTGGGTGAGATCTATCTCTACGACATTGCTACGGGGCAGTCGCACCTGGTGCCGATCGATGTAACGGGCGATCTTCCGGAGGTGAGGGCGCGGATTGAGAATGTAAACACGCAGATTGAGCATGCAGGCATCTCGCCGACAGGTTTGAGAGCTGTGTTTGAGGCGCATGGCGAGATTTTGACGGTACCGGTGAAGAAGGGACCAACACGGGATATTACGAATACACCTGGGGTGATGGAACGTGGTCCGGCTTGGTCGCCGGATGGGCAATCGATCGCTTATTTCTCGGATGAGTCGGGACTCTATGCGATGCATGTCGCGAGCCAGACAGGAGCTGGAGCGGTAAAGAAATTCCAGCTTGCCAAGGATGCAGCGTACTATTTCGATCCGGTATGGTCGCCAGACTCAAAGCTGCTGGCGTTCCGCGATAACCATCTACGGCTTTGGATGCTTGACACGACGAATGGCAAGCTGGCGCATGTTGGCGAAGACGATTACTACCAGACAGACAAACGGGATATCGCATGGTCACCGGATTCGAAGTGGCTTGCGTATTCGCAGATTGTGAAGAACCATTTGCATGCACTGTTCCTGTACTCCGTGGAATCGGGCGTGTCGACGCAGTTTGCGCCAGAGTCGGCCGATTCGCGTTTTCCTACGTTCGATCGCAGTGGGAAGTTTGTGTACTTCGCCGCAAGTACGAATTCGGGCGGTACATCGGCTGGACTTGATATGACGAGCGATCTGCTTTCGCCGATGCGCAACCTCTATGCTTTGGTGCTGGCCGCAGATCAGGCTTCGCCGGTTGCGCCTGAGAGTGACGATGAGAAGACTCCGGCGGAAGCTCGCGAGAAGGCAAAGGAGGGTGCCGAAGCTGCTCCGGCCGGCGAGGGTGAGCATGGACGGCAGGGCGCGGTTCGACCGCCAGCTCCGCCTGCTCCGGTAAAGGTCGACCTAGCTGGGATTCAGGGGCGTATTATCCCCCTGCCGTTGCCTGCCGGCGATTATCTGGAGCTGGTGGCAGGCAAGCCGGGTGTGTTGTACTTCCGCCAGGCTGCAGGTGGCAACCGATTTGGGGAGCGTGGAGCTTCGCTAAGCCGGTACGTGTTCGATACGCGCAAGACCGAGAGACTGGCTGAGCGTGTTGCGAGTTTCGACCTGTCTGCCGATGGCGAAAAGATGCTGCTGAGCCTGCAGCCTGAGGGCATGGGTGGGGAGGGCCGCGGTCAAGGCACTGCAGGAGCCATACGCCCCACGTATGTGATCGTGCCTGCCAATGCACCCGTCAAACCAGGTGAAGGCGTGGTTTCATTGGCTGATCTCGAGGTTCGGATTGACCCTCCCGCCGAGTGGAAGCAGATGTACCACGAGGTGTGGAGAGTCGAGCGGGCTTACTTCTACGATACGAACTTTCACGGCGTGAATACGGTGGAGGAGGAGAAGCGGTTTGAACCCTATGTCGCGTCGATTGCGGCTCGGAGCGATCTGAACTACATCTTTCAGGAGATGCTGAGTGGGTTTTCCGTCGGGCATCTGCGTGGCACGGGTGGAGCAATTCCTGAGGCTCGTCGCGTCCCGGGCGGATTGTTGGGCGCGGACTACACGATCAAGAACGGACGGTACTGCCTGTCGAAGATTTATACCGGTGGCAGTTGGAATCCGGAGCAGGCTCCGCCGCTCGCGCAGCCTGGTTTGAACGTGCATGTGGGTGATTGCATTTTGTCTATCGGGGGTGAGGAGCTTAGAGCCGACGATGATATTCAGAGGCTGCTGGAAGGCACGGCAAACCACGCTGTTGTGCTGCATGTTGCTTCGGAGAGCGGAAGCAACGCACGTGACGTTACGGTGGTTCCGGTACGGAGCGAGGTCTCGATGCGGAATAACCAGTGGATTGAGGACAATCAACGGCTGGTCGATAAATTGTCGGGTGGCAAGCTAGCTTATGTGTATCTGCCGGACACGGGCAATGGAGGCTTCACCAACTTCAACCGTTTCTACTTCTCCCAGCTCGACAAGGAGGGTGCGGTGATTGATGAGCGCTTCAATGGCGGCGGACAGGTTGCCGACTACGTTATTGAAGCGATGCAGCGAAAGATTGTTGGGTACTGGGCGTATCGCTACGGGGCGATTCAGACTACTTCGAATGCGTCGATTCCAGGGCCGAAGGTGATGATCATCAACGAAGTTGCTGGCTCCGGCGGCGATGCGATGCCGTGGCTGTTCCACCAGGAGAAGGTTGGGACGCTGGTTGGCAAACGCACCTGGGGTGGGCTCGTGGGTATCGGCGCGATTCCTGTGTTGATGGACGGCGGCAATGTGACTTCGCCGAGTTTCGGCTACTTCTCGCCTGAGGGTAAGTGGCAGATTGAGAATCACGGCACCGACCCTGATATCGTGGTTGAGCAGGATCCGAAGGCTGTAAGCGAAGGGCACGATCCTCAGTTGGAGAAGGCGGTAAGCGTCGCGATGCAGGAACTCGCGCAACATCCTGTGCAGGCGCCAGCGAAGCCGCCTTACCCGAACTATCACAAGAAGTAGATGGATGAGAGGGAGAGATTCCTCGCATCCCGGTTCCCTTCAGGATAGCGTTATGCCGGATGCGGTGAGAACCGATTTGGATGCGGATACGATCTGGCCCGGATCCTTGGTTGAGATTGCCAGCGCCAGCACGATCACAGACGAAGCTATGTTGACGGCCTTATCGACCGCTTTGAGCTTGTCGAGTGCTTTGTCTGCGGCTTTGGTGGCAAGGGAGATCTGATTGATCGCCTGATCGGCGTTGTCGAGAGTGATATTGGCGTCCTGCACGGCGTAGCCCGCGGCAATGTTCATCAGGGAGTAGACGTTCCCCTGCAGTTGGACTATGCCGGGGTCGGTGAGCTTGCTGCCGGCTGCGATCGCATCGAGGCGTACCTGGCCGACTTCGACCGCTATGTCGTGAAAGCCCTGAGCCAGGGCCTGCATCTGATCGTCAGAGAGAGTTGTGGCGGCCAGCGGAATAGACTTGTTTGCCTTCATAGCTAATTCGACCTCGATTGAATATCGGAGAGCGCCGACCTCAGCGATTCGGCAATGGGCGCGGCCTGCTTGGCGAGCTCGGTGACGTTTATCTTCTGGCCGGATTGTTGGTTCAACTTGGTGTGGAGGGCGGCGAGGTCGTCCATAACCTTGCCGTAGTCGGCCATCGCATCCTTGCGCGATTGCAGCGCAGCCTTGTCATTCGCGTACTGGCGCTGAACGAGGATGAGGGTGAGACGTTCGTTTGACTGAGCGGCCATGGGACCTTTGTAGAAGGAGTCGAGGCTCGTCTCTTCATTGGAGAGCAGCAGAGCGTAATCGACAGTGATGACTCGCTTGAGGGACTTGGTGAGGGACTGGATGGCGGGGTCGGTCTGCTGAATGAGCTGGCCAAGCTGCTTCTCGCGATAGCCTTTGGTTGCGGCGTCGGCGAGGGCCTTCAAGACCTTCTGCGCGTCGTTGCCCGCGGAGATGGTGTCGGCCGAGAGAGCTGAGTTTCCGCTGGTGGCGGTTACATTCGCGTCGATCGCCGCGTCGTAGCTGAGTGGTTTGTTGGAGGCTAGTTTGCCGAGCGCGTCGAGATAGTCGGCGAGGACACTCTCGTCCTTGGCGAGGCGATCTGAGATCTCCTGATATGGCTTGCAGTCCTGCGGCTGGACGTTTGGCGGACGCTCATTTGCTGGCGTGTCGGTGAGAAGCGTGTTCTGGCGAGCGCAGGTTCCGGCAACGTCGTTGGAGACTTTGGGAAGAGTATTACGGACCTGGTCCGAGAGCTTGGACAGGCCAGCTGCATCGTCAAGATTGACGCATCCGTTGAGAGTTAGAAGAAGAGTTGCGAGTACAGCGATTCGGGAGCGAAGGGACATGCGACCTCTTTCGCTTGACCAGATGACTTTATGCGACTTCTTGTTATTTTGCCAGGGCGGTGGGGGTCTCTGTGTGAGCCTGGACCAGCCATTTCGAGGTGTTGGGCGAGCGCAGCCAGACGGTGATGGAGTTGTTGTCGTACTTCTTCACCTGAGGATGGTCGGCGGTGCCGCAGTTGAAGGTGTTGACGACGTGGTAGGCAGTGAGGGCCGAGTTCGGGCTGAGGATGCGGACCTGGAGATCGCGAAGCTCATATGACTCGAGCTTGCAGTGCTTGAGATTGACTAGGAGAGCGTCTGCGGCCTGAATCTTGTCGTCCACTTGAAGGAAGTCTTTGGCGAAGAGGCTGCGGACTGTGGCGAAGTCGCCCTCTGCCATGGTGGTCCAGAGATTTTGCTCGAGATTGACGATTTCTACCGGGGCGGGAGCGCTGTTTTGGGCGACGACAGGTACGGTGGCGGTCAGGACTGTGAGGAAAAAGGCGTACGCTAAAGTCGTGGCTGGAGATTTGGTGGGGGTCCCCGTCATCCCGATGGAGTATTTTGGGCGTAAGATACCTGAATTCAGGCGGTTAGCAACGGACTGTAGCTGCAAAATATTCATAAAGCGAGCTTACGGCTAAAATATTGCATTGATTGGGCTTGATTCCAACCGATGGTTTATTTGATTTTGAATTTTACCCCTATTTCCGTTCTAACCGTGTGAGTAAGGAAAATGCCACGCGGATCTCTTTGATGAAAAATGGGTTAGCTGGTTTGGAGACTTGTCAAGATTTTTGTTGAGAAATGGAAGATGGTTTCAGCGTCTTACTGGTAGCTCTTTGCAACCTGGGGAGGATGTGTGACAGATACGGGCTTTTGGTGGCGAGTTTGTGGTTCTTCGCTGGTTGTTAGTGCGCTTTTGGGGACTGGGGCTGGACAGACGACGAAGCCGAAGAGTACGACCTCCGCAGCTGCTGCCAAGGCAGGAATGGCGGTATGGACGCCGGAGGTGCAACAGACTTTGGGGGTGTCGGCGGAGAACTTCAATGCCGAGGGTCTGAATAAGCTGACGAAGATGCAGCTGATGGCTCTGATGACGTCGGCGCGGATCGATCCGAGGAAGGGACTGTTGACCTGTCCGGCGAGCGGGATGGCAGCAACAGGGAGGATTCATGTGTTGGTGACGGTGGATGGGGATGAGGCGTCGATGGCGGCGCTGGCCGGACAGGTTCGGCAGGCGGTGGCTGCGTTGAATGCGGTGGATCTGGTGCAGGCGGCAGCGCAGGCAGATCGAGTGCTGCATGTGGTGATCCAGACGCAGACGACGGGGAGAGGCCTGATTGGATATACGGCTTCGTATGTGACGGCTACTCCGTGTGTGCTGGAGAAGGGTGGGAAGAAGACGGATGTGGAGCTGAAGGGGACACTCGCGGAGTCGACGGCGAACTCGAAGGGGGATGGCCTGGCGCAGAATATTGCTTCTATGTTCGATCGTGATTTGCAGGAGTTGCGAACTGGCGCGGCGCCTCAACCGCAATGATATGGCTCACCGACGAAGCCGTCATAAAGATGAGCGCCGGCCGTGATGAATTTATTGCACGGTGAGGTTGACGGTTGTGGATTGGGTGATCGTCCCAGAGGTGGCGCTGACGGTTACATGGGAGGCGCCGGTTGGGGTTGAGGGAACAAACGGATCGCTGGTGCTGGAGCAGCCCGCTATGTATGCGGCGGTGGTGATGAGGACGCCCAGCAATCCAAAGAGTTTGATGGCGTAGTTCTGGCTGAGGGAACGGCGACGAAGAGTAAGGAATGCTCCGAAGGGAAGCAGGAGGGCTGCGGTGATTGCTGCAGTTGCCGCTCCTCGTTGTTTGCCTGGGTGACGGTCGTCTGCCATCTTCTTTACGGTGGTGACTGTGACGGTGCTGGTGGCAGGTGCGCCTGAGGTCACGCTGAGTTGCGCGGGCGAGAAGGTGCAGGTCGAGGCCTGGGGTTGCGCCGTGCAAGCAAGGGCGACGGTGCCACTGAAATTGTTTGTGGGTATGGCACTGATGATGAAGGTTGCGGATGAGCCGTCGGTGACGGTGAGTGCCGAGGTAGAGGCGCTGAAGCCGTAGGTGGGGGTACCGCTGGCAGTTGCGTTGGGTGTGATGGCGGCGAAGAGACCATGCTGTTCGCTGGCGAGACCAGCGGCGAAGAACAGTGTGTTGGCGGTAGCAGTGGCGACGCCGAAGTTGAGTTCCCACAGGCTCGCGTAGGAGAGGGTCTTGCCGGTGCCGTCGGTGAGTTGGCCGAGATAGGCGTAGCTCTTAGGATCGTAGGCGTTGATGATGCCGTCACCAAAGTTGCCGACGAGCAGAGCGCCGCCGAAGGGACCGAAGGTGGTGGGAGCCACGGCGACTCCCCAGGGTGCGTTGAGGTTGCCGCCGGCAGCGATTGCATGGGCGACTAAGTTGCCGTTGGTATCGAAGACGTTGACGATGCCGTTTCCGGGGGCGATGACGGGAGCTGTGGCGGTGGTGGAGCGGAGGGCGTAGGTAACGAAGACCTGAGAGCCGATGGCGTGGACCGAGTAGGGGACGTAACCAGCGGGAAGGGATGGGTCAGCGAAGGAGCCTGCAAGTTTGGCGGGAGCGAAGGTGCTGTCGTAGACCTCAACGTCAGAGCCTTTGCCGAAGTTGGCGGCGAGCAGATAGGTTCCGTTGGAGTTGGTCATCAGCGCGATGTCGGTGTAGACAGCGCCGGCGGCGTTGTTATTGATGACGACTTGCGTGACCGCACCTGCAGTGCCGAGCTTGTTGTTCCAACCGGTGATGATGCCGTCGAGAGAGCAGAAGAGGAAGCTCGCTTTGGTTCCGTTGGGCAGAATGTAGCCTGTCTGCGCACTGGCGGTGGTGACGGATCCGGTGGGTGTACCGGTGGCGGTGGTGCCGCCGGTGGCAGCCGGGATGGTGACTGTGAAGTTGAGTGCGCCGGCGGTGCTGACGACGTAGTTAAGGCCGGTGCCCTGGGTACTGATCCAGACGGTGGCGCTGTTCGACATGCCCCATGGGTTGATGAAGTGCGCGTCGGTTGTAGTGGCCGGGATGGAGCCATCGGAGAAGAGATTCGTGACGGCGTAGGTGCCGGCGGTTTGCGATGCGGCGGGGATCGCAAGAGCCACGGCGGCAAGTAGGAGGAGACTGGTGCGTTTCGCGATGGAGAGAAAGGAGGCGGATGCGCAGGACATGGTGTCTCACTTTTCTTTCTGCCGGGCGAGTGGGGAGCGCAGAAAGCTTGGCTTGGAATGATCCTGGTGAGAAGAGTACCGAGCGGGGATGAGCGCTGTTGTCAGGCGATTGTCACTCAGGCGTCATTTGCTCGCACCATTTTTGTCTCGGGGTGCGAGGGAGTTTGCGAGTTGACGGGTAGTGGTGGAAGCGGCGAGTGAAATCAATCTGGATTCGCAACGCAAAAATGCCCATCCTTGGCTGATTGCGCGATGAGGATGGCGCATTCAGGTTTTCAGTTTCGGTTAGAGAGCGGAAGTCAATTTGCAATTTCTTGCAGTTTTGATGGGAGCAACTCGATTTTAACCGGATTGGAGATTGGATACCCTCGAGCGCGATTTGTGATGAGATAGTGCGATACGGGCCACGGATGAATCAGGGATAAAGCTTTTTAGCCGGGAGGCCGCAGATGCCGGATCCGCAAGTCGCGCCAGTGACGATTGTTTTGTATGACGGCTCAGAACAACCGGTCGAGCAGGCGATGGATGTGCTGCTCGATATTCGCAACAACATGGATGTGCAGCGGTCCGTTTGGGTGAAGGGGCCGGTGATTCAGCTTAATTTGCAGTTTCACGATGGGCCGGGGGATAACTATGTCGTGAATGCCTGGGTGAAGGGGTATCGGGGGACTGGGGATTTTGTTGCGGCGGATCCGAAGGTACATCCGACGTTGAAGTTTCTGCTGATTCCGGTGCCGACGAAGCTGACGTTTCGGGCATGGGCTGATTTGAAGGCGAAGTATCCAAAGGCTGCGGAGTTTCTTGGGCTCGGATTGGCGGATGATGTTGCGGCGGAGCAACGGTATTTGAGCCTGCAGGCTACAAAACCCGCGGCGTTGGCTTGTTTTATGAATCTGATTTTGGCTTTGGATGAGATTGGTGTGGGTGGGGGGAAGACGCCGCTTGATTATCTGAAGGCGATCAAGTGGGATGACTCGTTTGCGCAGGATCGATTCTTTGGGTATGTCGACGAGGCTTTGATTCCGGCAGTGGTTGCGGCTGCTAAGGATGGGGAGTTCGCGCAGGAGTGTGATCCGGGGCTGCTTCATCCGGGAGCGACGCTAAGTTACAAGCAGACGCAGTATGACTACTCGAATGTGCAGCTGACGTTTCATCAAGATCCGCCGGATACGCAGGTGGTGGGTGGGGTGACCTGGGTGACGTTTGAGCCGGATATGGATTTATATAAGGACCAGCTCGATCATGGACTGCTTGAGGTGCTTCCGAATCTGCTGACGCATGGGCTGACGGATCCGGTGGATATTTTTTCGCTGCGTTGGCTGGATACGGCGGACGATGGGGAGTCGCCGTTCGATCCGGGGTATACGCTGGCTTGACCCTCCCCCTCCCCCCCGAAAGTGTGCAAAGTCTTCTATCGATTAGGGTTAGGTTTGGACCTCGGTTTTTGGGAAGGGTGCAAAGTCCTGATTTTATTGGTTTTTTGGTGATTGGGATAGGTGCAAAGTCTTCATTTTAAAGGAGTAAGGGCCCCGAGGACGTGGGGACCGGCCCTCCCTCCTAGTTTGGGATGGGTTCCTGGCGACCCACTTTGTCAAGTCCAGTGGTCCGGGTTTGGCGGCTTCAGGGGGCGGGGGTGAGCCCGTGGCGGCGCATGATTTCGCCGATGGCGGCTGGGTTGGGCGGGGTTCCGGGTGGGGTGGATTGGAGGACAGCGGCGATCTCGCGGAAGTAGGCCTGGCCGAGTAGGCCCGGGGTGATGACGGCGAGCGTCTTTGAGGGGGTGGAGTGGAGGTTGTCGAAGCGGTGGATGGCTCCGCGAGGGATGAGGAGGGTGTCGCCGGGGCCGAGTTCGGTCTTGTGGCCTTCGACGGTGAAGGTGAGGATGCCTTCGAGGCCGTAGGCAGTCTCTTCGTAGGCGTCGTGGCTGTGGGCGATGGGGACTCTGGCTCCGGGGGCGACCTCGAACTCGAACATTGCGACGGAGCCTCCCGAGGCTAGTGGGTCGACGAGGTAGCGGATGGTGAGGCCTCCGATGCGGATCTCTTCCTGGGTGGTTGCTGGCATGAGCTTTCTTGTCTTCCTTTTTTGCGTTCGGGTGAATCCTACCATGTTAGGATTTTGCCGAATTTGACGTCACGATGTATAGCTATTTTTGTATATACTTATTCGTATAGGCGGTGGCGCAGCTACGTGCGATTCGTTTGGGATGAGAGAAAAAATAAGAGCAACCAGCGGAAGCATGGCATCAGTTTCGAGACTGCGACGGCGATCTTTGAGGATACTTTACAGTTGCTGATCGAAGATCGGGTTGTAGAAGGAGAGCAACGGTGGAAGACGATCGGACAGGTTCATGGAAGGTATCTGCTGATCGCCGTTCACACGTTTGAAGAGGATGGCGAAGACCTGATCCGTATTATCTCGGCTCGCGAAGCAACGGCCCATGAGAGGAGGGATTATGAGGACGAAATATGATGTGTTTTACACGAGAAAGCTGGGCACTCCGCTCACTCGAAAGCAATTGAAGGAACTGAAGGCACTGAAAGGGCGCCCGATTGATACCTCGGATATTCCAGAGTTGCCGCGGGGGGCGCTGAAGAATGCGATTCGCGGTGGGTTCTATCGTCCGGTGAAGAAGGCGGTGAGTCTGCGGCTGGATGCGGACGTGATCGCGTGGCTGAAGAAGGATGGGAAGGGATATCAGACGCGGGCGAACCGGGTGCTTCGGGACAAGATGTTGAAGGAGATGGCTGGGTAGCTTCCCGGATTTTCGCGGCCGCAAAGATGGCCCACTCATCGCACAAGACAACTAGGCGATGAATGGGGCACCCGTTCTGTGCCTGAGCCCGCCCATTCGTCGGGTTGACAGGCGCGGTGCTGTTGCTTAGCTTCGCAGCTATGTCGACCGCGGCGTTTGTGGAGTTTCGGAACTCGCTGGCACCGAGTGACAGGAGCGTTCTGGACGCGCTGGCGGCCAAACTGCTGGCGGTAAACCGGGTGCGGCGGGCACCTCGGCCGGACCTCGAGTGGCCGATATGGATCAGAGAGGCTGGCCCGTTTCTGACGACGGCGGAGTGCGACGTGTTGGCTATCTATGCGATTGGAGCGATTGGAACCGGAGCGATTGTGCCAGGCGGCTCGAATCCAAGTTCGGGAGATGGTCTGCTCGAAGCGACTCTGCAGATGCAGGAGACGCAGATGAGCTTCAATCTGCAGTATCTGCAACTGCAGAACGAGATGCAGAACGAGAACCGGCAGTTCACCATGGTCTCCAACATCATGAAGACGAAGCATGACACGGTGAAGAACACCATCAGCAATATTCGTTGAGCGGTTGTGGTGATTCGGTCAGATGTGGGCCCTCTGGCGCAGGCCTTAGACGGGTGTCTCCGCAGTGACTGTGGTTTCCGTCTTGTTGTACTCCGGCAGCCAGCCGAGTGCCTGGGCTTCTTCGTCGGTCAAAACGATGTGATCGGCCTGGTGGCCGATTCCATTCTTGATGGCCTGGGCGCACTCGAGAAGGGACTCTTCGGTATAGTGAGCGTGAGTTGTCAGGGCGCGCACCGTCTCTTCCCAGTCGGAACAGCGGATTGAGACCATGCGCATGACTCTTCCGACCGGCGAAACCATGATGCGGTAACTGGGAGCTTCAAATTCCTTTTCGACGATCAGTGCATAGTCATTCGTTTTGGTGTCCATTCAACGTAGGAGCACTTTCAACCAGCGCTGGTTGTATTCACTCGCAAATTGTCCCTGGAACTGATCCAGACGAATGCCCTGTTGACGTGCGATGTCAGTTGTTCTTGTCGGGTGAGGGCGAGGTCTCGTGTGGTTCCCGGGATTTGAAGAACCATCCGGCCGAGGCGGTTGAGAGGAAACCAAAGCCAACAAGAAGAACTACAGTAATCAGAACTCCCACAGTGACCGTAATCATGCTGCCCCCTTGGTCTTAGCTGTTCTGTATCCGGCAGGCGACGTCGGACAGCACACAGGGATGACCAATCAAAACTGAGCTATCAGGAGACACACTACGCTTATCGGTCCAGAATTTAATACCCCAAAGGGGGCAGGCGAATGAGCGTAGGTGCAAGGATCGTGCAAACATCCGAAAGGATGGGTGCCCGGTTGTAGTGGTTTAGTCAGATGTGGCCACCCTCCAGAAATAGATATTGCAGGCACAAAGGCTAGCTGGTAAGACTAACTAGTCAAATTTCGAAGGACGGGGCCCTGGGTATCTATGCAGATGGAAGTTGATTTGAGTTATGAACAGTATTTTGACGCAAATCGTTTGTTGCATTTGCATACGACGAGAAGGCGGCGCTGGAACTTCTGGATCGTTTGGTACGGTTATCCGGCCCTAGGTGTCGTGTTTGCTTTTCTGACGATCATCGAATGGCTAACGGCTCGTCAGTTGACCGGCAGCATTATCTTCAATATTGGAGCTACGATTTTCTTTTTATGGTGCAGGTTTAGTTTTGCCTCGAGAGTTCGCAAGATGTATGAGCAGCAGGCGAAAAATTTCCATGGAATGATGACGCTGACGCCTGCTGGAATGCGGTACGAGCGCATGAATGGAACGGCGAACACCGACTTTACCTGGAACGCGTTTGAGCAGTGGCTTGAGCGACCAGAGATGTTTTTGCTATTTCCTTCCCCTCTGTCCTTTACCCGGATTCCTAAGGACAAGCTTACGAGCGTCGAGCAAGATGAGGTGCGGGGTTGGCTTTCGGCGGCGTCTAAGCGCGTGGGCTAGGCTTGTCGAACTAGTGTGATCGATGATTCTCGCGTCGGCTTCTCTTTGATGTGGCTAAAGCCTAACGGATGGGTGAGTGTTAGAGTATCGGGATTTTCGCTTCCCGCGAAAATGGCCCACCTTAGTCGCGATAAGACCGCTCCGAAGATGGGGCACCCGTCCGTGGTGGTTCAGTCAGATCTGGGCCACCCGTCCGGGCTATCGCGCCACTATTTTTGCTTAATTACTGCTGCGGGATTGTTGAAGACCGGTCATCCCCAGCCCAAACGAATTACTGCAGAAGTGTTCCCTCTTCGGGTTGGGTTTTGGCTTCTTCGGGGGGGATGACTACGGCGGCGGCTACTTTGTCCTGGGGTTCGAGGTCGAGGAGCTTGACGCCCTGGGTGCCTCGGCCGGCGGCGCGGATGGATTTGGTGTCGATGCGGATGATCTTGCCGAACTGGCTGATGACCATGAGCTCGCTGGTGTCGTCGACGAGGTTGATGCTGGAGACCTTGCCGATCTTGGGCGTGGCCTTCATGTTGATGACGCCCTTGCCGCCGCGGGATTGGAGGCGGTACTGGTCGACGTCGGTGCGCTTGCCGTAACCGTTCTCAGAGACGGATAGGATGAGGCACGGAGTGAGGCCGAGTTTCTCGTCGAGTTTGGCGAGCTTGGCGGCTGCCTCTTCGGAGACTGCGGGGGCGGCGAGTTCGCCGGGTTCGGCCAGCTCGAGCGGTTGAGCGACAGTGGAGTCGATGGCCTCGTCGATGGCGGCTTCGACCTGGTTGGTGAGGCCCTTGGCGGCGGCGCGCTCGAGGCGCTGCTTGTTGCGGGCTTCGTTGGATGGAGTGACTGCGGCGCCGATGACGTAGTCGCCCTTGCGGAGCATGATGCCGCGGTTGCCGGTGGCGGGGCGGCCCATGGGGCGGAGATCCTGCTCGGCGAAGCGGATGGCCTGGCCGTCGTGGGTGGCGATGAAGATGACCTGCTGGCCGTCGGTGACGCGGGCGGTGATGAGCTCGTCGTCTTTCTCGATGTTGATGGCGATGATGCCGCGGGCCATGACGTTGGAGAAGTCCTTGAGGGCGGTCTTCTTGACGGTGCCGTTGCGCGTGGCGAAGAGGATGTACTTCGACTCTTCTTCGAGGTCGCGGACGGGGAGGATGGTGACGACTTTTTCTCCGGGCTGGAGGGCGACGAGCGAGGCCATGGCCTTGCCCTTGCCTGCGGCGCCGACGTCGGGGACTTCGTAGACCTTGAGCCAGTAGACGCGGCCGGTGTTGGTGAAGCAGAGAAGATAGGCGTGGGTAGAGTCGATGATGAGCTGGGCGACGAAGTCCTCTTCGCGGGTCTTCATGCCGAGGCGGCCTGTGCCTCCGCGACGCTGCTGGCGGTAGGTGGAGATGGGCGTGCGCTTGAGGTAGCCGGTGTTGGAGACGGTGACGGCGACCTGCTCGTCGGTGATGAGGTCTTCTAGCTGGAGCTCGGTGGTCTCGTCGACGATCTGGGTGCGGCGGGCGTCGCCGTACTTGTCGCGAATTTCGGTGAGCTCTTTGACGATGAGTTTGCGGAGCTTTGCGGGGGAGGCGAGGATGGACTCGAACTCGGTGATGTTGTCGCGGACCTCGGCGAGTTCTTTGAGGAGCTCATCGATGGAGAGCTGGGTGAGGCGGTAGAGCTGCAGCTCGAGGATGGCGTCGATCTGCTTGTAGGAGAGGATGAGAGTGCCGGTGGCGCTGAAGGTCATGTCGACGCCGTATTTCTTTGGGTCGAGGGTGACGCCTTTGAGTTCGGTGCCGCGGAGATTGATCTTCTTGCCGGAGAAGTACTGGAAGAGATTTTCGCGGGCTTCGGCGCGGCTGCCGGACTGGCGGATGGTCTTGATTACGTTGTCGAGGTGGTCGAGCGCGATCTGGTAGCCGAGGAGGATGTGCTCGCGGTCGCGGGCCTTGCCGAGGAGGAAGGCTGTGCGGCGGCGGACGACTTCGGTGCGGTGCTCGAGGAAGGCGCGGATGGCTGCGTCGAGCGGGAGCTCTTTTGGCTGGCCGTTGTGGACGGCCAGGAAGATCATGGAGAAGGACTCCTGCATCTGGGTGTGCTTGTGGAGTTGATTGAGGACGATCTGGTGCTCGGCTCCGCGCTTGAGGCCGATGACGATGCGCATGCCGTCGCGGTCGGACTCGTCGCGGAACTCGTCGCGGGCGATGTCGGTGATGACGCCCTCGTTGACGAGGTCGGCGATGCGCTCGATGAGCTTGGCTTTGTTGACCTGGTAAGGGATCTCGGTGACGATGATGGCTTCGCGGCCGCCGGAGATTTTTTCGATGGAGCACTTGGCGCGCATCATGAAACGGCCACGTCCGGTCCGGTAGGTGGCGCGGATGTTGCTGCGGCCGAAGATGAAGCCGCCGGTGGGGAAGTCTGGGCCTTTGACGTGGTCGAGGACGAGGTCGAGGTCGGAGCGGGTCTCGGATTTGTCTTTGGAGATGATAGCAATGCAGGCGTTGACGACTTCGGTGAGGTTGTGCGGCGGGATGTTGGTTGCCATGCCGACGGCGATGCCGCCACTGCCGTTGATGATGAGGTTGGGGATGCGCGCGGGGAGGACGGTGGGCTCGAGGGTGGACTCGTCGTAGTTGGGGGTGAAGTCGACGGTGTCGGAGTCGATGTCGGCTAGCATCTCGCCGGCGATGCGGGTGAGGCGCGACTCGGTGTAACGCATGGCGGCGGGCGGGTCGCCGTCGACGGAGCCGAAGTTGCCCTGGCCGTCGACGAGGACGTAGCGCATGGAGAAGGGCTGGGCGAGGCGAACCATGGTGTCGTAGATGGCGGAGTCGCCGTGGGGATGGAAGTTGCCCATGACGTGGCCGACTACCTTGGAGGCCTTGGTGTATTTCTTGTTGAACTGGAGACCCATCTCCTGCATGCCGTAGAGGATGCGACGATGGACGGGCTTGAGGCCGTCGCGGACGTCAGGGAGAGCTCGGCCGATGATGACCGACATGGAGTAGTCGAGGTAGGAGCGACGCATCTCCTCTTCCACATTGATGGAGAGCATGTGGGCGGCGCCGCGGCCGTGGACGTTGCTGCCGCCATCGGGCGGAGTGCCAGCCGGCGGGGGAGCGTTGGAGGCGGCGTCTTGCGGGGAGGGTGGCTGGAGGGGGAGTTCTGGGTTCTGATCGTCTGCCATGTGTAGCTCTATTATAGAGGGTTTTGGCAGGGTAAGGGGGCGGCTGAACGCGGATTTGATTGGTGGGGTTCACCCTTAGAATGCGCAACTTAGGGGGACCAGTGATTTCTGCGGGCGCAAAGAGAAAGGGACAGGCTTTTCGGCCTGTCCCTTCGAGTTTTCAAGAATTTTTAGAAGGTGAACTTTCCTACGATTTGCAGGGTGCGGGCGTTGTTCAGGAAGACCTTTCCGGGTTGATTGAAGAACGCGTTATCGACTGTCTGGAAGTTGGTGTAGGTGGATGTGTTCGAGGTCTGGTTGATGTTGTTGATCGTGCCCGGCGTGTATTGAGCGTGGTTCAAGACGTTATAGGCACCGGCACCTAACTCAAACGAGTAGTGTTCGTGGAAGGTAAGGCGCTTGAGGAGGGACAGATCAAAGTTATTGATCGGCCGAGTGGCGAGCGAGTTGCGCGAATCGGTGGGGAGGGTACCTGCAGCGGCCTGAATGTAATAAGCACCCGGGTCGTCTGCAACATAACCGACGGTGTTCGCGGCGCACTGCGTGGCCGGTGGCGTGCAGAGGTTCGCAAGATTGGAGGCAAATTGAGGGCTTACCGTGCTCGCGGTTCCTCTCTTGCCGTTCGGGTTGACGATGGTGCGATCGATGATGCCGCTGTCGCCATTCTGCACGGAATTGACGTCGGAGAGCACGGTAGCGTACTCAGGCGATTCGTAGGTGTAGATCGGAGAGACGGTCCAATTGCCGACAACATTCTTCAAAAGGAACGAGCTGGAGTGCTTGTAGAGCTGCAGATCGTAGACGACTTCAAAGGAGATGCGATGCGTACGATCAAGGGCTGACCGGCTGTAGTCGGCGTTGACGTTCTGTGAGTTCTGCGGACGGCGGGGAGTGAGCGTGGTGGCAAAGACCTCGGCCGTCGCGTCATCCAACGTCTTGCTGTAGGTGTAGGAGAGATTGGCCTGGAACCCATTGATAAAACGGCGGGTCACGTTGGCGATTAGCGCGTTGTAGTTCGAGGAGGAATAAGGCTGATAGGACGTGATTTTGCTGGTGAAACCGTTGGCGAGGAACGCTGGGACGATGTTTGAGAGCGACTGAATCTTGGCGAGCGTATTGGCGTTTGCAGGCGCGGTAACGCTCGTAGATCCGGTCAACGATGTGGGGAGCTGGTTGGCCGCATTAACCCTGGGTTGGACGTTGAGTTGAATTTGTGTGGGCAGGTGGATGCCGCGAGTGCCTATGTATCCAATCTCAGCGGTGTAATTTTTTGCGAAGGTGCGCTGGACTGTGAGGCTGTAGGTTTCGGCATAGGGTACTACCTGGTTGGGGATGAAGGCCGCTGTCGCTGCTCTCTGGCCTGGTATGTCAGGTGAGCAAGGAAGGCTAGTGCCAGGACCGGTTCCCGTAATGCAGAACTGAGTTATGCCAGAGCCGGTTCCGGGCGGAAGGCCTCCCTTCGACAGGAAGTTGGGGTCACCCGGTTGAGGATTGCCGACATTGCCGACGTCG
This sequence comes from uncultured Acidobacteriaceae bacterium, assembly GCA_963798925.1. Taxonomy (GTDB): domain Bacteria; phylum Acidobacteriota; class Terriglobia; order Terriglobales; family Acidobacteriaceae; genus Edaphobacter. The sequence continues at coordinate 2,014,908 of CAWCVD010000008.1, read as the reverse complement.
TTCGTTCCCGAGTACTGGGGAGGGAAGGAGAGTGTGCCGAGGTTATCAAACAAGACATCGTAGGCGAGGCTAAAGCCGGCGCGGATGACGGTGGCGTCATTCGGAGAGTAGTTAACGCCAAGGCGAGGAGCAAAGCTCTTATAAGCCGGCTGCGGCTTGGCGAAGTTGATGAGGCCTGGAACCGAAGCGAGAGAGTTTAGCGATTGAGCACGCTCGCCGACAGGAACCGCGGTGAACTCGTACCGTAGACCGGCGTTGAGGGTGAGTTTCGGAGTCGCGTGCCATGTGTCGTTGACATAGCCGTAGAGTGCGGTCTGGTCACCGTAGTAGGTCTGGTTGCCTGTCGAACGCTCTCCGAAGTTAGTCGGCGCCAGATCGTGCAGGAATTCGGTGAGGTTGTTCCACTCATAGTCGCCGCGAGCGCGCTGAGTGAAGCCCTGTGGAGATATGTACTTGCGGCCATCAAAGCCAATCGCGAAGGTATGCCGGCCCTTGACGTAGCTGACGTTATCCGTCAGCTGATAGAGGTTCTGGATAGTGAACTGTGGTGCGTTTTGATCGGGACCATAGTTTGTACTGTTGCCTCCCTGATCGAAGAAGATCAGGTTTGGGAACTGGTCCAGCCCGGGATAGGTGAAGTTTCCGTCGGTCACGGTATTCGAGTATCGGTTGTAGCCGATGCGGAATTCATTGGTAAGGTTCGGTGTGAAGGTGTGGTATTCGCTGAGTGCGACGAGTTGATAGCGGAAGGGCTGCTGCGTGAAGAAGACCGGGAATGGAATGGTAAAGACGTTTGTATCGGTACTGGACAGGCGGTTATAGAGGTAGCGTGCGCGGAAGCTATCCTTGTTCGAAATGGTGTAATCAACGCTTGTCGTCAGTACGTTGAAGTTCGAAGGAGCGGCCGCCGTGCTCTGATAGTTGCCGAGGGGAATGTTGGTAGAAGCTCCGGAGCCATAGGTCTGGGTGTTTGGATTCAATGCAGTCCCCTGGAAGACGGTGAGGAACTGCGGTCCGGTTGACGAGTTGCCGCAGGAGACGTCCTGGGAAGCATCCACGGGGCCGCCGTTGGGCCCGGTGATTGTAGCGGCGGGTGTGTACTTCAGATATTGGGCGAGGTTGGTTGCACTAAGACCGTACGCCGCACCCAGACTACTAAGAGTGCTAAGTCCAGCGGCGGTCGGAACGCAGGAGAAGATCGCTGGGTTCTGGCCGATCGTATTGCGCTCATAGTTTGCGAAGAAGAAGAGCTTGTCCTTTAAGATCGGTCCGCCGACCTGTCCACCGTAGCGATTGTTATCGAAGCGCGGATTGGTCTTATTGCCCTGGGTTCCGCTCGCTGCATTCATGTTGCGATTCTGGAAGTATTCGTAGACGCGACCATGGAATTTATTCGTTCCTGAGATGACATTGGTGTTGAACTGGCCTCCCGAAGAGTGACCGAATTCAGGAGAGAACTGATTGGTGATCAGGGTGAAGTTTTCAACGGAGTCGTTGGGTAAGTAAACGAGCGGACCGGTTACAGCTTTGTTGTTGTTGTCGATACCTTCAATCGTGAAGTTGTTGTTGCGGGGGCGCTGCCCTCCGATGGAGGGGCCGATACCGATGCCGATACCTCCGCTGGAGGCAACGCCTGGGCTGAGGAGCGAAGCGTTCAAGACACCAAAGCCGGTCGATCCACCTGATTGAGTGGAGGGGAGGTTCGCGAGCTCAGTGTTGCCGAATGTTTGCGTCAGGTTGATGGTGGTTGTATCGAGCGCGATACCAGCCTCTGCCGTGACTTCGACGGTGCTGCTGCTGGCACCAACGGAAAGGGTCACGTTATGAGTCGATGTCTTGTTAAGTTCGACAGTAATGCCATGGAGTGTAAACGGCTGAAAGCCCGCCGCTGAGACAGCGAGGCTGTATTGACCGGGAAGAAGATTACCAGCGCGGAACTCTCCTTCTGATCCGGACTTGACGGAGACTGCGACTCCGGTCCCCTCGTTGGTGACCGTGACATTGGCATTCGGGACGATTGCTCCCGAGGGATCTTTCACGGAGCCGACCAAGTCGCCGCTGGTGGTCTGGGCGAAGGTCACAGTGACTGAGAGAGCTATCGCAAGGATGGCAAAAAAAGAGGCGATTCGTCGCATGGGCTTATCTCCAATGCGGAACTGATTGCTCGTGACGTGCGCCAATTGCCGGGATGGCTCGCGAGGGGGAATTCTGAATTCTGATCAGCCCGCTGCTGTGCCACATTGCAATTTCGAGACCACATCCAGACCACATTTTTCCAACCATCGGCTGGAACCTCAGAAATGCCTGAATATCAATGACCTAAATGCTGATACAAGTTCGCTTAGAGTTTCTGGAGAACGGCGTTAAATATGGGTTTCTGTAAGCAAGCGGTCTTCGATCTGCCGGATTGCGGAAGGTAGCATGTGGCGTCTTTATTGGCCGGTAATCGAATCGAAGACCGAATTTGTCGGATATTTACTTGATATCCGATCAGTTCAGTCGTATATTCAATCCTGTTGCATGATTCATGCGGGTTTTTCAAGGAATTGGTCCGGCGATGAGACAAGGACCCTCGCGAAGATTGTCCGTTTTGCGGAGATCGCGAGTGGGACGAATCACACTGTGCCGAAGAGGAAAGGGGCCAGGTTGAGACGTGTGACAGAAGCTGCAGGTAAACCCACTGTTATCTCCGTTAAGTTATAGATTTGATTGAATTTACTTTGGTTATTCAGAAGTTGGGACGGATGCTGATTTTCCAGGGATGAAGTTAGCGGGATCGGTGACCAATGGACGACGAGATGTTTACGGCACAGCTCAATCGACCGAACAACATATTGAAATTGGAATTGTTGCCCAAACCTGGAGTCGAGCTAAAACGGTGTTGAACGACGGCAGGTTGTAGCCTTGTAGGTTCGCTTTGCGGACGGTTCAACCTCGGCTCAAAACTCCATTGCAATACAGCAGAACTTCGGGGTTCTGCGTGGCTTCGGCCACTGGTCGGGACTTCGAGCGCTAGCGGTCAAGGACGAAGCATGCCTTTTGGGAGTTTCTGAGTTTCTGGGCCTGAATGAATTGTGAAGACGGAAGTGGTTTGAGGAGCGGGGCATGACACGAAAGAAGATGAGAGCGCGGGGGATGACGATTGGCGGAACGCGCCGGTGGATTGCCGCCGGAACACTGGCGGCTTATGCGGTGATGGGCGGGACGAGGTCTGCGCTGGCCACGGTGAAGGAGAAGGTCGATCCTGTGGGGACGACTGGATCTGAGGCGACTCTGCCGCTGAAGCGATTCGATATTGCGGCGGGTCCTCTAGATAAGGCGATTGAGGCCTATGAGAAGGCTACAGGGCTGACGGTGAAGATTGTGCTGCCTGCGGGGACTCTGGCGGGGTTCAATACGCAGGGGGTGGCGGGACTCTATCGCGAAGATGAGGCGCTGCGGTTGTTGCTGGATGGGACGGGGTTGAACTATCGCGTGGAGGATGCCGCGACGATGGTGGTAGGAGTTCAGGCGAAGGATACGGTTTCTGTAACTTCGTCGGTTACAGATTCGGTTGCGATGACCAAGTTTACGGAGCCGCTGCTGAATACTGCGCAGAGCATTACGGTTGTGCCGGAGTTCGCGATGAAGGACGAAGCGGTGACGACGCTGCGGGATACGCTGAGGAATGTTCCGGGGATCAGCCTGGCGGCGGGTGAGGCGGGGGCGCAGGGAGACAACCTGACGATTCGCGGATTTACGGCGCGGAACGACATTTTTCTCGATGGGGTTCGGGACTTCGGCAGCTACTACAGGGATTCGTTCAATTTCGAGCAGGTCGATGTTTTGGAGGGACCAGCGGGAGTTCAGTTTGGGCGCGGGTCGACGGGTGGGGTGGTGAATCAGGAGAGCAAAGTTCCGACGGTTCGTCAGTTCGCGCGTGTGGATACTCTGTTTGGCACGGATGGGACAAAGAGAATTACTGCTGATCTTAATAGCCGTGAGTTGGATGTCGCGGGAGGGACGGCGTTCCGGCTGAACCTGGTGGGCCAGGAGAGCGGTGTTGCAGGACGGCCGTTCACTGAGATTCGCCGGTTTGGCGTTGCGCCATCGGTGTCGATCGGGCTGAATACGAAGACGCGGGCAACGTTGAACTACGTGCATCTGCAGGACTTCGACGTGCCGGACTATGGATTGCCCTGGTTCAACAATGCGGTGGCTCCGGGGCCTATTCGACACAACTACTATGGGTTTCCGAACGAGAACTACCTGGATACGAACGACGATGTTCTGACTTTGAAGGCGGAGCATGAGTTTTCGCCGAACCTGAACCTGCATATGATTGCGCGGGCGGCAAATTATCCGCGGCAGGCGCAGATTACGGAGCCGCAGATTTGCTCGAATGCTCCGGCGAGCGTGCCTGTGGGCGGGATTGTCCCGTCGCTGCCTACTTCGGCGGTGAATACGGCGCTTCCCTGCCCTTATACGGAAGCGAGCAACCCGAGCACGATGATTGTGAACCGGAACCAGATTCAGACGAAGAGTGTTGAGAGCGATCTGTGGGACCAGACGGAGGTGACGGCGCGGTTCAAAGTGCTGGGTATACCGAATAGTCTCGCGGCCGGCGTCGAGGGTGGGCAGGAGATCTCGAACCCGATCCGGTACAGCTATACGATCAACAAGATTGATACGGTGCCTTCGACTTCGCTGGTGAATCCGAATACAGGACAGGCGTTTTCGGGGACGCAGTACATTACGTCGATCGTGCATACGAAGTCGGAGAGCGTTGGGGTGTACTTCGTCGATACGGTGAAGCTGGGGCGGCTGTTTGAGCTGAGTGGCGGGGTGCGTTGGGACCGTTTCGATACGGGGTATAACCTGTGGCAGCCTACGCCTCCGGCAGGTGGGACGGCGACGGCTCCCGTGGCGCCGATCAGCAGAGTGGATGAGCAGCCGACTTATCGAGCGGCGTTTGTGTATAAGCCTTCGAGCCACGGGAGCGTGTACTTCGACTATGGGACGAGCTTTGATCCGGCGGCTTCTTCGTTAAGTTTGAGCATTGGGCTGGCGAACAGCTCGGCTGCGCCGGAGGAGAACGAGACGTATGAGGCGGGCGCGAAGTGGAGCTTCCTGAATGAGCGGCTGTTGACGGAGGGTGCATGGTTCCGGACGGAGAAGGACAATGCCAGGGAGACGGATCCGACGAACTCGAACAATATTGTGGCGGCGGGAAATCAGTTGGTGAAGGGCGTGCAGTTCAGCGTGGTGGGACGGCTGCCCAGGGGAATGGATCTCGTTGCAGGTTATGCGTATCTGGATAGCGCGGTGATTTATTCGAAGTTCTTTCCGACTTCGGTGGGTTATCCGCTGGCGAATGTGCCAAAGCAGACGTTCAATCTGTTTGTGACGCATCGGTTGCCGTGGCGGTTGAATGGCGGATTGGGTAGCAACTATGTTGCGAGCAGAACGGCGAGTTCTACCGTGCCGTATGTTCCCACTGGGCTATGCGCCGAATCCGAATGGGCCGGGTTTTGTGGTGACCAGTGTTGCGGTGAAGCAAGTTCCGGGATATTGGGTGTTCAACGCGATGCTGCGACGGCCGATTACCGAGCGGCTGGAGCTGCAGGCGAATGTGAATAACATTTTGAACCGGAACTTTATCGATCTGCCTCATCCGAGCCATTTGATTCCGGGAGAGGGAGCGAATGCGCTGATCGGGATTAATTACAAGTTCTGAGTTTGATTTCGATTTGGATTTTAGGAGTAGAGGATGCTGATTACGATTCCGGATGTGTTGACGGTGGGTGAGGTAGCGCAGGCGCGGGCCGCGCTTGACGCCGCCGAGTGGGTGGACGGCAAGGTGACGGCCGGGTACCAGGCGCAGAAGGTGAAGGACAATCTTCAGTTGCCTGAGGGGCATCCGGTGACCTTGAAGCTGGGGGAGATGGTGCTGGCGGCGCTGGCGCGGTCGCCGCTGTTCATGTCGGCGGCGGTGCCGCTGCGGGTGTTTCCGCCCATGTTCAACCGGTATACGGGTGGCGGGCACTTCGGCACGCATGTGGATACGGCGATTCGATCGAACGCGACGACGGGACAGAGGATCCGGACGGATGTTTCGGCTACGTTGTTTTTGTCGGCTCCGGAGGAGTATGAGGGGGGCGAGCTGAGTGTCGAGGATACGTATGGGGTGCACTCGGTGAAGCTGCCGGCGGGGCATATGGTGTTGTATCCCGCGACGAGTCTGCATCGGGTTGCTCCGGTGACGAGGGGGGCGAGGGTGGCTTCGTTCTTCTGGGTGCAGAGCATGATTCGAAGCGACGGAGACCGGACGCTGCTGTATGACCTGGATACGGCGATTCAGCGGCTGGCGGTCGAGTCACCGGGGAATACGGTGGGGGTGCAGCTGACCGGGGTGTATCACAACCTGCTGCGACGCTGGGCAGAGATGTAGCCGAGCAGTTAGGATGGAACGGTCCATGAAGATTGAGCCGCGACGTTTCCTTACCTATGCCGGAGTGTTGTTTCTACTTGGTCTGTTTGGGCTGCAGCTGGTTTCCACGGTGCGACAGGAGTCGCTGACATGGGACGAAGGTGATCACATCTTTGCAGGGTACATGTCGTGGAAGACGCACGATTTTGGATTGAACCCGGAACATCCGCCATTGATGAAGATGCTGGGAACGGCGCCACTGCTGCGGCTTCCGTTGAAGGTGCCTGCGCTGCAGCATCGATTCTTTAAAGACGAAGCTTATATGGATGGGCGCGAGTTGCTCTTTGGGAATTCGCCGGAGTACAGCGCGGAGCAGTTGACGTTGCGGGTGCGGATGGCGGCGGGGATTGTGGCGATCCTGATGGGACTGCTGGTGTTTTTAGCGGCGTGGGAGATGTTTGGGACGGGCGCGGCGTTTGTGGCTTTGGTGTTATTGACCTTTGAACCGACTGTGCTGGCTCATGGCGCTTTTGTGACGACCGATACGGGCGTTTCCTGTTTCTTTTTTGCGAGTGTGTATGCGTTTTACCGGTACTGCAAGGCTGCGTCTGTTGGACGACTGGCTGTCGCCGGCGTTGCGGCGGGGCTTGCGTTGGCGACGAAGCACTCCGCGGTGCTTCTGCTGCCGATGCTGGTTGCGTTGGCTGGGTGCGAGGTGGCGTTTCGCCTGAATGGGGATGCTCGTGGGCGGCGTGCGCTGCGGATGGCGGGGTCGCTGGCGGTGATGGGAGTGATCGCGGTTATTGTGTTGTGGGCTTTCTATGGGTTTCGATATGCGGCGCGGCCTGAGGGGTTGCGGCTTGATCCCTCGCTTGCGGATTACGTTCATCCGCTGAAGGTGATGGAGGCAAAGGGCATCATGCTGCTGGCACGGTTTCATCTTCTGCCCGAGTCTTATCTGTATGGGCTGGCGGATGTGCGGGCCATGGCGAATGGAATGCCATCGTTCATCTTTGGCAAGGTTTATGAGCATGGAGTGTGGTTCTACTTCCCTGCTGTGTTGGTGATCAAATCGACGATTGGATTTCTGGCGCTGGTGGTGCTTGCCTTTGCGGCGGTGATCGTGGGACGGTTTCGACGGTGGCGGGAGATTTTGTTTCTGCTCGTTCCGGCAGTAATTTATTTCTGGGTGGCGATGGGTTCGAGCCTGAACATCGGTGCGCGGCACATCTTGCCGGTCTACGTTTTTCTGTGTGTGTTTGCCGCGTGTGGAAGCTGGAGCTGGATAGAGTCTGCCGGGGAACGGCGGCGAGCGTGGAGTTATGCGGTCGCGGCTTTGCTGCTTTGCCAGGTTGTGTCGTCGGCGAGGGCTTATCCGAATTACATGGCTTACTCAAATGAGTTCTGGGGTGGGCCTTCGCAGACTTACCGGTATTTGACCGACTCGAATACGGACTGGGCGCAGCAGTTGCTGGCGGTAAAGCGATACACAGACGAGCACGGCATCAAAGAGTGCTGGTTCGCTTATTTTGCGGATCCGTTTCTTCTTCCGCGGGACTATGGGATTCCCTGCAAGCCCCTGCCTACGCCAGATACGTACTTTACGAAGGTGCAGCGTCCGGTTCCGGTTGTGATTGATGGGCCTGTGTTTCTTAGCGCGGGGACACAGACCGGATTTGAATATGGGTCGAATGCACTGAATCCTTATCGGGATTTCGCACGGCTTACGCCTGTTGCTTCGATTCAGGATGGCGTGGAGGTGTATGAGGGCACGTTTCGAGTTCCGCTGGCGTCGGCTTTGAGCTACGTCGCGGAATCGAGCCAGTTAGTGGCCAAGCGAGATTTCGCGGGCGCGGTTGCGGCGGCGGAAGAGGCGGTGACGATCGCTCCGGATGAGTATGAGCCGCAGGTGACTTTGGGCGATGCGCTCGCTGCCGCGGGACGGCAGGAGGAAGCGAAGGTTGCTTATCGACGCGCGCTGGATGTGGTGAAGACGATGGACGCGGATGCGCAGGAGACTTTGAGGCCGAAGGTGGAGAAGAAGATCGCCGGTCTTTAGATTTCGCCTGGCGTGCTTTCTCGCACGCCATCGATTACGGTCGGATGTATAGGACGGAGGGTATATGGAGATCAACTTCGCCGGCAAGATTGTGCTGGTGGCAGGCGGAACGGGTGGGCTGGGCCAGGCGGTGGGCCGTGCGTTTCTGGACAACGATGCGACCGTAGTGGTGACTTACCGGAAGGAAGAGGAGTTTGCTGCGCTGAAGAAGTGGGCTGGAGCGAAGGCAGGCTCGCTCGAGGGGTCTTCTGTCGATGTGACGGATGAACGCGCGGCGAGTGAATTTGTGGGCGGCGTTCTGACGCGGCACGGGAGAGTGGATGCGCTGGTGAATACGGTAGGTGGCTACGCAGGCGGCGTGAAGCTGTGGGATTTGGAGACGAAGGTGTTCGATGCGATGCTGGCGCTGAACCTGCGATCGGGGTACGCGCTGAGTCGCGCGGTGGTGCCGACGATGTTGACACAGAAGCACGGGGCGATTGTGAATGTGGCGGCGAAGGCGGCGTTCGATCATGGCGCGGGCGCGTCGGCGTATGCGGCGTCGAAGGCGGCAGCGGTGGCGATGATGGATTCGCTGGCGGCTGATTTGAAGGGCACAGGAGTGCGGGTGAATTCGATTCTTCCGAGCATCATCGATACTGCGGCGAACCGGCAGGCGATGCCTAATGCAGATTTCGCCGCGTGGCCCAAACCTGAGGAGATTGCACAGGTGATTCTGTTTTTGTGCAGCGACAGCGCTTCGGTGGTGCACGGCGCGGCTGTGCCGGTGTACGGGAACAGTTAGTTTGGGGTTTGTGTGGGGGCGGACGCGGGCAGCGTTGGCGGTGGCATCGATGGCGGAGGGTTGGGAACGCCGTGAGTGAGATGCTTGAGCAGGAACTCCTGGAAGAGGGTGCCGATGGCGCCGGTACCGATGCCTATGAAGATGTTGTCGACGGTGACCTGCGCATCGTGCTTGTCGCTGTTGGGATAGTAGAGGCTTGAGACAGCGCCGGCGGCAAGGTTGCCGAGGACGTTGGAGTAGTTTGGCTGCCAGTGGCCGTTGTCGCCTTTGCAGATGACGACGGTTGAGATGGCGTAGAGTGCACGATTGATGACCCTGCCTTTGCCTTTGTAGAAGTAACGCGGGTCCTGATGGAGGAGCGACGGCAAGAGGGCGGCACCGAAGAAGGTTGAGGTGACGCGGTCGCCGTAGGTGGCTCCGTACCGTTTGGCATAACCGCTGAATCCCTGGCCGTAGCCCTCGAAAGCGTCCTGCCACTGCTCGATGGCTGCGGTGACGCCGGTAGTGAAGAAGGTGACGGGATCGACGGTGACCTTAATTGCGAGCTTGAACTTCTGTTTGCGCGTGAGGGGAGCAGCGTCCGGAATGTAACTGACGTAGAAGTTGGGGAGAACTCCGATGATGCGTTGTTTGACCTCGGCGCTGATCTGCTCCTCGGCAAGGTCTTCGCGGGTGATCGCATCGACGGTGGAGCTGATGGATTCAACTCCGAGCACGATTGGCGGCAGGATGAGGTCTTGTCCCGCGCGGAGGACGACATCTTCGATCTTCCATGGAGCGAAGCCGGTGGCAGTGATGCGTACGGTGTATTTGCCTGGCGGGACGACATGGAAAGAGAAGGCACCTGTGTCGTCGGAGCGGGTGGTGACCGTGGTCTTGCTTTCGATGCCTTCGAGAGCGATGAGGGCGCCGGCGACGGTGGCTTCGGTTGCATCGGTGACGGTGCCAGAGATGACGGAGAGGCCGGGCGCGTCGGGGAGTTGCGAGGCGGGAGTCGCCGAGGACTGGGGCTGCGCGAGGAGTCGCGCGACACAAAGAACAGCAAGCAGGGATGCGCAGAGAGAGCGTTTTGCAGGTTGTCGCGCCGATGTGTCGCATTGGTCTTCGCATGCAGATTTGCTGTCTTTTCAGACAGCCCAGTTCTCTCCTGGAACGCAGGAGTGGATCATCGTGGGGAGTGTGCTGATCGTCTGAGAGTAAATCAAACGGCGAGCTATGGAACAGAAGATTGAGATGCGGGCGGAAAGTCGGTGACCTGGGGCGTGATGCGGTGGGGTGCGAGAGCGGTTGGGCCACCGGTGTTGTTGATAACGTTGCTGATCTCGCCTTTATCGTCGAGGGCGACCGTGATCATGTCGTGAAAGCGGATGTTGGGGTTGACGGGAACCTCGATGGCACGGGTGAGGGCGACGTCGGGATGGCGGAAGACGCTGTAGATGCCTAGTCCCCAGGCTTCGTGCGTGGTGACGTGTCGGCGACTTTGTAGGAGGCCCAGCCGTTGGTGCCGGGGGCGCTGGTGAAGCTGGGTTGGTCGGGTGGGTCGTAGGGGATCTCCGATTGATAGAAGTAGGTGCGGCCGTTGTTGCCGTTCCAGAGGACCTGGAATTGCTGATGATGTTCGACGAAGAGGCCATAGACGGTGACTTTGTCAGCGTTGACGACGAGGCCGTTGGCGCTGGTATTTGCGTCCCATCCGACGTTGGCTCCGTGATCGGCTCGCCAGATCCAGGTGTGATCGATGATGGTGTCGTTGGCGTTGATCTCGAGGTTGACGACCGCGCGGCCAGGGCCTGCTCCGCCTACGCGGAAGAAGACGTCGTGGAGGGAGATGGGGTTTTTGTAGTGATCGGCATGGCTTTTGGCCGGGGCGATCTGCAGAAGGACGGGTGAGGAGGTGGGACCGGCGTCGAAGAGCAGGCCGGCGAGAATGATGCCGTCAGCGTCTGCGGTGGTCATGGCGGCGGTGCCGTTCACTGGATGAAGCGTGGCGAAACCGAGGCCAAGGACGACGGCGTTGGGGTGAGTGACGTGGATGGGTTCAGTGAGATTGTAGATACCCGGGGTGAGGATGAGATCTTTTCCCTTCGCGAGCTGGGCGTTGATGGTGGCGGCGTTGTCTCGATTGGGATGGGCGATGTAGAACTGCGCGATAGGGATGTTTCTTCCGGGTGTGATGGCGGCGTGCCAGGTAATGCCGGAGCTGTCGGTGCGGATGGCGGGGACGCGGACGCTGTAGTTGCCGGTGGAGTCGACCTGAAGGAAGGGTTTCTCGCGGATGATGGGAGTCTTCGCGATCTTTGTGTAGGGTGGTTTCGGCCAATCGCCATCGGGCGGATTGGGAACGCCGACGAAGACCATGTTCCAGTTGGCTCCGGTCCAACTGCGCCACTCGCTGTTGCGGGAGATCCACTGCTGTTGGGGACCGGCAGCTACATTGCCGTCAATGAGGGTGTCGGACATCCAACCGCCGCTGGCCCAGCCGTTGTTTTGATGGAGGACAATATCTCCCTGAATGTGCATGCGGCGGAAGGGCGCTGCCTGGGACACGGCCCACTGCATCGAGCCGTTGGCCGGAGCGACGGAGAAGTTTTCGGCGGCACGCCAGAAGGTGGTGGTAGCGTTGTTGTTGCGCGCCGCGGCATCAGAGTGGACGTTCCCGGTGATATGAACGCTGTCCGGCGAGGTACCGAGACCGAGTACCTGGGTGTAGAAACCGATGGGGACGTCGACGGTGTAGTCACCAGGCAGAAAGAGCATGGCGCTGCGCTCAGGCCCAAATTCGTTGCGGCGCTGCGTCGCATAGATTTTGTCGATCTGTGTCTGGATGGTTGTTGACGGCATGGAAGGGTTGAAGACGAGGACATTGGATCCGAAGTCCGGCGGTGGTGTCGTGGCTGCGGACGCCGGGACGGAGAGCGCAAGGAGGGTGAGGGAGAGACCGAGTCTTAGCATTCGCTACTCCGCTTTGCCGAGGGATTTTTCTTTGTAGGCTTTTTGCAGGATATAGAAGGCCTGTTTCTTTTGGCCCTGGTCGGAGATGAGGCCTTTGCGGTTGAAGTTGTCCTGCAGGCCGGGGTTGACGCGGCGGGCGGAGCGGAAGTCCATCAGGACCCAGGGGCTGATGCCGCGTAGCTGCGGGATTTTGTTGAGCATCGGGATCTGATGATTGTAGATCTCGGCCTGGTACTCCTCGGTCCAGAGTGCCGGGTGGGTGTCGCCCGCCGGGGCGTGGTTGCCCGCTTTAGCGTCACCGCCAAACTCCGACATGATGAGGGGTTTCTGGTAGCGGATGTCCCAGGTGGTGGTGTCGGCGCCCTCGGCGTGTTGTTCATACCAACCGATGTACTCGTTGGTGCCGAGGACGTCGAGGGCTTTGCCGAGAGGATCGTCGACGATCTTGGTGGTGCCGTGTCCGTCGGGGTTTTTCTCGGTGCGGACGAGGAGAGCTGCGGTGACCAGGCGGGTGGGGTCGAGTTCATGGGTCAGGTCGACCATGGTGGTCAGGTATTTGGTGCGGGCTTCCGTGTTGGGGGTCTCGTTGGCGACGGACCAGAGGATGATGGAGGCCTTGTTGCGGTCGCGGCGGATCATCTCGCCGAGCTGCTGTTTGGATTTGGCGAGGACGGCAGGGTTGTCGAATTGGAGGGCCCAGTAGTCGGGGATCTCTGACCAGACCATGAGGCCGAGTTTGTCGGCAGTGCGAGTCATGCGCTCATCGTGGGGGTAGTGGGCGAGGCGGACGTAGTTGCAACCGAGCTCTTTGGCCCAACCGAGGAGAGTGTCGACGTCTTTTTGGGAGTAGGCGCGGCCGGTGCGGTAGGGAGCTTCGGCATGAATGGAGATGCCGCGAAGGAAGACAGGTTGGCCGTTGAGGAGGATCTGGGTGCCACGGGTTTCGATGGTGCGGAAGCCGATCTCGTCTTCGATTTTGTCCGTGTTGGCGGAGATCTCAACTTTATAGAGTTTTGGGTTTTCGGGGGACCAGAGGCTCAGGGATTTGACGGGGAGGCTAACGGCTGCGCGGGAGTTCGCATCGACCGTTGCCTGGGTTCTCGCGTTGCAACTCGGGGATGGAGACGGTGACTTCGGATTCCAGCAGGTGCGCCTTCGACGTGGACATAGCCTTCGATGAGGTTGTGGTCGGTGCGGCTTAGGTGGAGGCCGTAGTCGTCGATGAATTGGGTGGGGAGTTCGACGAGGGAGACGTCGCGGGTGAGGCCGCCGTAGTTCCACCAGTCGGTTTGGAGGGTGGGAACGCCGTCGGCGATGCGAGTGTTGTCGACGGAGAGGACGACGAAGTTTTTTCCGTCTTTGAGGACGCTGGTGAGTTCACAGTCGAAGGGGGTGTAGCCGCCCTCGTGCTCGCAGATTTTTTTGGTGTTGACCCAGACGAAGGTGCGGTAGTTGGCTGCGCCGATGTGGAGGAAGGTTCGGGTGTTGGGTTTGGTGGTGTGTTCGAAGTCCTTCTCGTACCAAATGGGGCCTTCGTAATAGAAGAGCTCCGGGCGCTGGGTGTTCCAGTCGCCGGGAACCTTGAGAGTGCTGGCGTTGGCGAAGTTGTAGTCCTGTGGCCGGCCGGCGGGGTCGAAGGGGGCGTTAAGGAAGAAGCCGTCTTTGCGGAGATTCTGATGGAAGTCATAAAGGCCAGTGGCGTACTGGTCGACGATGACGTGCCAGTCGCCGTTGAGGGAGGTAACGGGGCGGTTGTCGATGTTGGCGAGGAGGGTGGGATTGGTCTGGGCTTGGAGGGGCAGGGCGGCTGCGAGGAGGATTGTGGCCAGAGTGAAGCGGGTTCGGTCTTGCAACATTTAGGAGTCTCCGGTGACGGCTGGCGCTTGGGGTGAAGTGAAGTGGAAAAAGCGCTCCGGAGACATAATACTTCGGTCTTTGAACAATCGGCTCGGTTGATGCCCAGAGAAGCTAAAACCAAGTGACCGCTACTGAAGATTTGCTGCAGTTGGCCTAGGTCAGGCGGTTGATGCCGATTATTTTTCTATGGATGCTGCGCTGTGAGTTGGCTGATATTAATGATGATGAATTCGGCTGGTCGGAGTGGGGCGAAACCGATCTGAATGTTGACGACGCCGTTGTCGATGTCGGTTTGGGTGGTGGTGGTGGCGTCACATTTGACGAAGAAGGCTTGCTGAGGCTGCGCTCCCATGAATGCGCCCTGCCGCCAAAGGCCAGTGAGGAAGTTGCTTACAGCGAGGCGAATGGAGGCCCATAGCGTTGGAGTATCAGGTTCGAAGACAACCCACTGAAGTCCTGCCTGCAGGCTTTGCTCGATGTAGGTGGCGAACCGGCGGATGTTGATGTATTGATAATCGGAGTTCGTGGCGCCGGCGGTAGTACGTGCTCCCCAGACTACGGTGCCAGGGCCGGGGAAGGCGCGGATCGCGTTGATTGCTGCGGCGCCGAGCTGCTGGTTTGCGGCATCGCTGATTGTGAGCGCCGGGGTTGCGCCGACGATGGTTGCACCGAGTCCGGCGGGAGCCTTCCAGACGCCGCGTGTGTTGTCCGTGTTGGCGTAGATTCCTGCAACGGCACCGCTGCTGCCAATTTCGCGAGAGGCACCGGGATGGAGGGGATCGGCGATGAAAAGACGAGGAAAGTAGATAGCAGCACAGTCGCGAGCTGTGAGGCCTGTGTTCGCGAACCAGGCTTCGAGGGCGGAGGGAGTGGGGATGCTTTTGGAGGGTGGAATATCTGCAATGTAGAAGGCGTTCCTAGATTCGCACGCGGTTTGAGCGGCCAGCATTGCGGTGTGCATGTCGGCGGGTGCGAGGTTGGAGGTCGCGGGGATTGAGAGGAGGTTGAAAGGAGTGGTGAAACTGTTGAGCGCGGACTCGAGGGCTGAGGCGAAGGCGGGGGTGGAGGGTTCGGGCTCGATGCGAAGGACGATGGCGTCCTGGCCGCCTGAGTTGAAGAACTGCTGGAGCTGATAGCTGGCTTCGCTGCGCGAGTCGAGGCCACCAAAGGTCTGCTGGAACTCGAAGAAACTGGGGATCGGAGTTGGAGTGTTGGCGGGACCGGCGCTGAAGAAGTCGATGAACGCCGTGACCGCGGTCGGAGAGTCTCCTGAAATGGACGGAGGGAGTAACGGGCGTTCGACGATGATTGGATTTGACATGGTCGTAAGGCGCGCTATCGAGCGCGGCTTATCGCGGATTTTACTCTTCAAGAACGCGATTCGTAGGATTCGACGGGAATGGGAGCTTCGACTCGGGGGAGGAAGAGGGAGAAGACGGTGCCGTGGCGGATTGGATCCTGGGAGGTGCGGAAGGTGAGCCGGCCATGATGGCGGTTGACGATTCCGGATGAGATCCAAAGGCCCAAGCCTGTGCCATTGAGATCTTTAGTGGTGTAGAAGGGCTCGAAGATTCGTTTTCGGGCTCCTGGGGAGATGCCGTGGCCGGTATCGGCGATGGTGATGCGGATGCCGGGGCTGCCTTTGGGGTGATCAGCAGAATAACTGATGGCGTCGTGGGCACGGACGGAGAGGCGGCCACCGTGGCGCATAGCGTCGATGGCGTTGGCGATGAGGTTGTTGAGGACCTGCCGGATGTCATTTTCAAAACAGAGGATTGTAGAATTGGTCGAGTATCTGGCATCGACCCGGATGCTGGAGTTGGCCAAGCGACCGTGGTAAAGGTCGAGCACGGCGCCGACGAGATCGTCGGCGGTGACCTGGGTGGCGCGGACTGCCTGACGATGAAATCGAAGGGTTTGCGTAGCGATCTGACAGACACGAGAGAGCTCGGCCTGAGCGATCTGGACGTAGTGACGGACGCCTTCGGGAAGCTCAGTGGATAACGCGATGAGATACAGGAGATTGGTGATGGCCTCTAGTGGGTTGTTGATCTCGTGCGAGATGGAGCTTGCAAGGCGACCGACGGCAGCAAGTTTTTCGCTTTGGATGAGAGCGATTTCGGCCTTTTTCTGGTTCGTCGTCTCGAGGACGACGGCGATGATGGCCTCGACGGCTCCGTTGGCGTCGCGGATGGGAGAGTAGCTGACGTTCCAGTAGCGATGCTCGCCAGGGCGGGTAGCGAGTTCGCCTTCGAGGGTGAGATTTCTGACGACATGGCCTTTGGCAACCTGCTCTAAAGTCTCTCTGAGGCCTTTGAGAGGAGCAAGCTCGAAGATGGGGTGGCCAAGTATCTTCTCCCTGGGGAGACCCAAGGTTTCGCACTGGCGGTCGTTGATACGGAGATAACGAAATTCGACGGGGTCAAAGAGAGAGAGGCCGATGGGCGCGGTCTGATAGATGGTTTCGAGCTCAATGCGCTGACGCTCGGTCTCATCCTGGCGGCGCTGGAGGGTGTCGGCGAAGGTTTTGCGATCGTCGATGTCGATGGCGACACCGAGCCAATCGAGAATCTTGCCGAAGTCGTCGCGAACGGGCTGGGCACGAATCCACCACCATCGGGAGCGGCCGTCGTGGGCGCGAATCAAGCGGGCTTCGATGTCATAGTCGTCGCCAGACGCGACGGAATGCTTCCAGGAGGAATTGACACGATCTCGGTCAGCGGGATCGAAGGCGTTGAGCCATCCGAGGCCTTGGAGATCCTCGACTGCGAATCCCAAGTAGTCGAGGAGTCCCTGATTGGCATAAGTAACGTTTCCGGCGGGGTCGCCGATCCACATGCCTTGCGGGTTGAGATCGGCGAGGACACGGTATCGAGATTCACTGGCGACCAGGGCTTCTTCGTTTTTCTTGCGCGCGGTGATGTCGATGGTGAGGCCACGAAGGCTGGTGGGAACCCCATCGGTCATGACAGCGTAGCCGCGACTTTCGAGCCAGAGGATGCGGCCATCGGCAGCACGGACTTGAAACTCCTGTGAGGTCAGCTTGCCACTTGCGACTCCGCCTTGAATGGAGGCGGCGATGATGGGAATGTATTCGGGCAGGACGATCTTTTTGAAGGCGCGGTAGTCGGGAATATCGGCGAGCGGATGACCGAAGACCGGATAGGAACCAGCTCCATAGGTGACCTTGCCGGTCGCGTATTCGATCTCCCAGGTCGCGACAAGGGCGGCTTGTTGGACAGAAGCAAGGAGTTCCTGTTGCTGCCGGAGAATGGAGTCGGCTTGGTGGCGGCTGGTGATGTCGGAGGTCATGCCGCGCAGGTGGGTGGCAACTCCTGCGCTGTTGTAGACGGGGACGCGGCGGCATTCGACCCAAAGGGACCCGCCCTCGGGAGTGGAGACCTCATAGTCGACGATGCTGACGGTGTTTGTGTCGATCGCTCGTTTGGCATCCTGCTGGACGTGGACGAGATCGGAAGGCCGGATGATCTTGTCCAGATCGTCAATCGTGGTGATTTCGGAGAAGGGACGTCCGTAGACGGGATAGGAGCCCTCGCCGTATTTGACGGTCCGGTTGATGAGATCCATCTCCCAAGTGGCGACGCGGGCGGTCTCCTGGACGAAAGCGAGAGTTGCTTGCTGTTCGAGGAGGATCTGGCGGGAGACGCGTTCGGCCGTGATATCGCGGAAGAAGAGCACGATGCCATCCTCGAAGGGGCGGCACTGGATGGAGAGCCAGAGATTGAGAGGATCGGGGTAGAAGGCCTCGAAATCGCTGGCAATCCCGTCGTTCATGGCTTGGTGAAGATTGCGGTTGATCTCTTCATTCCTGGCGGCGATGGGAAACTCCTCCCATATGTTTTTGCCAAGGAGCTCACCTATGGAGCTAAGCATCTGTTTGGCTCGTCGATTGAGGAAGGAGATTTTCCAGTCACGGTCGATGCTGATAACGGAGTCCGTCGTGGTCTCGAGGACCTGACGAAGCTGGCGGATGGAGGTGTCGCGGAGGAACTCGGCCCCCTTTCGGTCCGTTATATCGTGGTAGAAGAGAGCGATGCCGTCATCGATCGGATAAATGGAGACGTTGAACCACCCGTCGATGCGCTCAGAATAATACTCAACGGTAGCTTTTTGGCCCGTCTCCATGACGCCTCGGTAGATGCGTTCGAGATCGGTTCCGAGGAGATGGGGATAGACCTCCCAAAAGGTCTTGGTGTCGATGTCTGCGGCTGTAATGCGGCTACGATAGCTTGCTTCCTCGTTGGCAAAGGTGACGATCCAGTCGCGGTCAACGCAGACGATGCCCTCGGTGATCTGACTAAGGAGACGAGCGAAACGCTCGTTGCGCATGTCCTCCCCACGTCTGCCGTTCCCGCTTCTTTGGTGCGACGGGTCTGCTCGAGTGAAGGGGTCTGACATGATCGGGGCTTTCCTAAACGGGGAGATTGGTCTATTTGAGCATACGAATCAATGGTTGGGCTCCAGAAGCTCAATGCGTGTGCGAAGTTGGTCGAGTGCAGCGGCGAGCGAGGCGATCTCGGCTTCCAGCCTGGCGATGCGCTGCTGGTTGCTGAGGGCGTCGTGTCCAACCAATATATCCGCCTGGGGTTCGGAGTTTTTTTCGGGTAGTGCCCCGAGGAGATGGGCGTATCGGGATTCGCGGGATCCAGGCTGGCGGGGGAGAACCGTTGTAAGAGGGCCAGTTTCGCTACCGGCTGGGTCTCCAGGGGTGCGGTTTGCGAGGCGTTCGACGGTGGATTGGACGGCGGGGAGGTCGTCGAAAGGATAAAGGCGGTCGGCGCGGCCGCGCAGTTCCCCGGGGGTCTGGGGACCGCGGAGCATCAGAAGACAGAGGATGGCTGTCTCGTCGCGGCGAAGGTTGAGAACGGTGCGGACGCGGTGCTCGTATTTGGGGACGCGGGCATCGCGAACAGGGGTAATGAGAGCGAGATCTTCAAGGGAGTGGAGGGCCTGGCGGACTTCTTCTTCGGTGAGATCCAAGACCGGGTCGCGGCTGGAGCGCTGATTGCAGGCGTTGACCAGGGCGTTGAGGGAGAGAGGGTAGTTTTCGGGCGTGGTGATCTCTTTTTCGATAAGGGAGCCGAGGACGCGGAGTTGAATGGGGTCGAGATGCATGTCTAACAGGGTGCCATAGATAGGCAAGGATGATAATGAACACACGATGGAGACAGGCAAACTGTTAATTCTGACAGAGGATGAGGTGCGGGCGGCGCTCACGTATGACGAGCTGATCCCAGCGATGCGGGAGGCTCTGATGGATCTTTCTGCCGGACGAGTCCTGCAGCCTTTGCGATCGGTGCTTCCCGTGGTGGAGTATGGGGGCTGGTTTGCGGTGATGCCGGCGGTGTGTGGCGACGTGATGGGCGCGAAGATGGTGACGTTCTATCCGGGTAATGTTGCGCTGGGGAAACATACGCACATGGCGATGATTCAACTGTTCCGAGCGGAAACGGGGGAACCACTAGCGGTGATGGATGGACGGCTGATTACGGAGATGAGGACGGCGGCAGTGTCGGCTGTGGCGGTGGACTGCCTGGCGCATAAGGATGCGAGGGTGCTGGGGATTCTCGGCAGTGGGGTTCAGGCGAGATCGCACGTACAAGCGCTGGCACGGGTGCGGAGGCTTGAGGAGATTCGGGTCTGGAGCCGGACGGAGGATCACGCCAAGAGGTTTGCCGACGAGGTGGGGGCCCGGGCGACTACAGCGGAGGAAGCTGTGTCGGGTGCGGACGTGGTTTTGACTCTGACGAGCTCTCCGGTTCCGGTTTTGCGGGGCATATGGCTGAAGAACGATGCAGTGGTGTGTGCGGTGGGCGCGGTGACTCCCGAACGCCGGGAGCTGGATGATGAGGCGATGCGCGGGGCGGTTGTGGTTGAGTCGCGTGAGGCTGCCATGAGGGAGCCCGGGGACATTTTGCTGGCGAAGGCTAAGATCAGCGCTGAGATTGGAGAGCTTCTTTAATGGAGCAGGGCTGGACCGGCGGAATCGGCCTGTGGTTTTCAAATCAGTTGGGATAGCGGTTGAGGATATTGCGGCGGCGAGGCTGGTTTATGAGCGGGTTTCTGGACGTTTCGGCTAGACCCTTGCCACTCTTAAGCCACAGAAAAAGAACGGCTTATGGTTTGGCTGACTGGCTCTTGTCCCATTGTGACACTAAAGTTACATTCCCACGATACTGATTTCGATATGAAATGGGTAAACTTAAAGAGCGAATGACGAATGGTAAATGTCATTTAGTCTTGTTATTCGCGAAGACATTTAGGGCCAGGGAGTTTGGATGCGTTTATTGAGTTTGAGAGGCTTCGCGGTGGTGACGGCGGCGATGGTCGTCGTGTTTGGGGTGAGTGGGTCTTCGTGGGCTAGAACAGTGAAGACGCGGGTGCATGCGGGGCTCAAGAATTCCATGCATTGGAAGTCGTCCGCAAGCATGATGCACGGCGAGGTGGTTGTACCAGGAGAGATGCCGGAGGAGATTGCGGCTGACGGGACCGCGTCGGTTGTGCCGGAGGATGGGAAGCCTTATCAGCTTAAGATGTTCAACCTGCACACCGGCGAAAGCCTCGAGATTGTGTACCGGATTGGAAATACTTATCTTCCGGATGCTCTGGCGAAGCTGAACTACTTTTTGCGCGACCACAATACACAGGATGTGAGCAACTACGATCCGAAAGAGTTCGATGTGCTGCATGCGATGATGGCGCGGCTTGGGAAGCTGGACGGCGTGATTGACATTGTGTGCGGCTACCGGACGCCGGAGACGAATTTGGCGCTGCGGCACAGCGATCCGCAGACCGGAGTGGCGGAGCATAGCCAACATATGGAAGGGCATGCGATTGACCTGCGGGTACCGGGAGTGGCGACCGCGAAACTGCGCGATGCTGCGCTTTCGCTGCAAGCTGGGGGCGTCGGGTACTATCCGGTGAGCCAGTTTGTCCATGTGGACGTGGGACCAGTGCGGCAGTGGGTATTTGGGACGAAGCAGAAGAGGGCCATTATTGCCCAGACACGCCGGGCTCATTCCAGTCATAGTTCTTCGGGGTCTGTTGCCGGGCAATAGCTTGCCACTCCCCCTCCTACCCGAAAGCGTGCAAAGTCTTCGAACAAGGTGAGTTAAGTCTGGACCTCGGGCTTGAGCGAACGCGTAGCAGTTAATGTTGACTCGAACCCGGGTCTTTCTGCGCCTATTTCTGCGGGTTAAGAATGTCAATCGGGATGTGGTGCGCTCTGGGGGCCGCCTCAAGTACCGAATCTGGTGAGATGATCGTTCGAATATACTTCGCCGCATGGAGTCTGTGGGGAGCCGTCTGCGCGGTGGAAGGTGGGGTTTGGCGCTGGCGCGTGGGATCGCGGCTGAGCTTGTGGGAGATAAAGCCGCAGTTCGGGGCTTGGTGCGGGAGCTTTTTGGCGAGGATATTGAGGTGAGGAAGCGGGCTGCGGATGTGGCCCGGCGAATTACGGAGATCGACGGCCGCTTGCTCGAGCGATACGGGGATGAGCTGGCTGGGTTGCTCGAGACGCTGCCGGTCGAGGAGTCTCGGACGCGGTGGCATCTGGGGTTGGTGGTGCCTCGGGTTGCGCATACGCAGGTTCAACGATTGCGAGCGGCCCGGACGATGGGTTTGTTGGCTCATGATGAGAGCAATGTGGTTAGGTGCTCGGCGGTGGAGGGCCTCGGACTGCTGGCTTCGCTTGAACCCTCGCTGCGAGATCAAGCGGAGGAGATGGTGGAGAACTATTTGCGGGAAGGGACGGTGGCTATGAAGAACCGGGCGCGAACGGTGTTGCGGATGTGGGCGAGGGCTGAGCGTAAGAAAATCTAGCTACTCTAATAGCTCCTCCACTCGCTTGTCGTCGGTGCTATCTACCTAGGAGTTCTCCCAGTTTAAAAGCCCGGTCAAAGGTAGTATGTTGCACCCCATAGACGTAAAAAGAGGTTCCCGACGCAGGGGGCCAGAGTAATTTCCAAGGCCAGATTCGCGCAAGGACGGTTCAATGACCGTAAAGGCGATATCGTCAAGGGCCCGTGTCGTCCGTTCAGTGGAACGTATCCTGTTGACGACCGCAGTGACCCTCCTCAGTGCGTATGTTGGTGTGCGCCTGTACGGTGTAATTGCTTCGCGCTACGCCGTTGCTGCATTTCAGCAAAAACCTGCTGCGGGGCTTGTTTCGTCGCATGCAGATTCAGGCACAACGAGGCGGGCAGACGTGGATACGAGCCTGTGGAGCGATAAGCGGATACGCGCTTACAACGAGAGCCTGAGCCATGCGTTTGGAGCACCGCTTGCGGTGCTGTCCATTCCGAAGATTCATCTTGAAGTTCCTGTGTTTGAAGGCACCGAT
Organism: uncultured Acidobacteriaceae bacterium; assembly: GCA_963798925.1. Lineage (GTDB taxonomy): Bacteria > Acidobacteriota > Terriglobia > Terriglobales > Acidobacteriaceae > Edaphobacter. The sequence goes on along the minus strand of CAWCVD010000008.1, from coordinate 1,992,485 downwards.
GACGTGACGCTGGATCGCGGGGCAGGGCGGATTGCGGGAACAGCGCATCCGGGCCAGGCAGGGAACCTCGGAATTGCGGGCCATCGGGATGGATTTTTCCGTGGACTGAAGGACGTGACAACGGGTGATGAGATCAAGCTTGCTTTACCTGAAGGAGAAGCAAGGTATGTCGTCGATCAAATAACGGTAGTAACCCCGGAGGATGTTTCGGTTCTTCAACCCAGGCCTAACTCCTCAATCACTCTGGTGACTTGTTTCCCCTTCTATTTTGTGGGGAGTGCGCCGGAGCGGTATATCGTATCTGCGTCTTTGCGAGCAGATGCACAGCCAGCCGTAAGCCGAAATGCGCGGCTAAACCAATAAGGAGGAAAGAATGGCAAACGCAAATTTGAGCAGCAGACAGATGTCCATTTCCCGCGCAGCGTTGTGCACGTTGGCCTGCGCGCTGATATCAACAGGTGTCTGGGCACAGGACATCAGTTCGACGACGACTATGAAGGGGGCGTCGACGTACGAGACAGCAGTGAAGAGCGGCACAGTTGTTTACGTCTCGGGCAACGAGCTTCTCGTGAGATTACCCGACGGCGCGGTGGAGCACTTCGTTGTTCCTCAAGGCGCGACGTTTACGGTCGACGGCAAACAGATGTCAATACATGATCTCAAGCCGGGGACTCACCTGACGCAGACGATTACAACCAAGACCACTCCGAAGACGATTGTCACGACACGCACGATTGATGGAAAGGTCTGGCACGTCAGCCCTCCAAGTTATGTGATCCTCACACTGCCCGATGGGACGAACAAGCAGTACAACGTTCCGAAGGGGCAGATATTCACCATCAATGGCCAGCAGGATACGGTTTTTCAACTGAAGAAGGGGATGACTGTGAGTGCGACGGTGGTGACGGAAGAACCCGTGACCGAGGTTTCGCATAACAAGTCGGTGACGGGAGTTCTGCCCAAGGCTCTGCCCAAAGCTGACGTTCCGGACACCGTGGCGGTGCTGCTGGTGGAGAGCCCGCAACAACCCGCTCAACCGACGCAGACCGCCTCTGTTGAGGCTGCTCCAAAGGCTTTGCCTAAGACTGGAAGCGAGTGGCCGCTGGTTGGGCTGCTCGGGCTTGGCAGCTTAGGTGCGGGGATGCTGACACGGCGGTTGCGGATGGCCTTGAAGTAGAACTGATTGAGTGCATGCAGGCCTCGTCGTCAGGCGGAGCTTGTATCAATGATGAGGGCCGCCTTCTCGGGGCGGCCCTTATTATTTTTTGGGTCGAAGTGACTAATCGCCTGCGACAGTCTCTTCGGACTCAACCTTTGCGGGTGCGGACGCTGGCTTGATGTCTCCGAGGGAGATAAAGCCGGCGGGAGCGTCGGGCTCCTGGAGGATCTCCTTGCGGTAGAGCTTGGCCATGCGGGCGTTTTCGGCGTCCTGCTTGATCTTCGCGTCGCGCGCGCGAATCTTCTCTTCGCGGGCGTTCTTGGCGATGCCGGATTTGTCGAAGGTGTCGTTTGCGGCAGCGTTGACGTGAGCGTCGTTGAGGACGAGGTCGTAGGTGGCTTCCTTCTCGAGGCCGACCTTCTTGCCGCCGGCGAAGATCTCGTGACGACCGTGCTCCTCGTACCACTTGGTGAGGGTGGAGGTCATGTGCATCTTCTCGATGATGTTACGCCAGCCCACGCCGGTGTTGTAGGCGCAGAAGCTGATCTCACCCTCTTGTGTCGCGTAGGGAATGATGCACTGCTCGGTGCGGCGGAAGTCGTAGTTGAAGAGGTCCTGGAACCACATGCCCGCGATGAAGAGGAAGTTCCAGCGGTCGGCGCGGCGCTTGTCGATGTCTTCCTTGGTGCGATCGGCCTTGACCGAGCCGTAGTTGCGCTTGGTGGCACCGGAGAACTTGTCGAACTTCATCAACAGGTCCTTCATCTTCATGTGCGTCGGCGCTTTGGAGGGATCATAGTTCTTGAGCAGCGCGAGAGTCATGCCAATCAGCGAGAGGGTTTTGCCGCGGGCGGCGTCGTTGACCTTGGCAACGTCCTTGGCGAGTTGCACGGCGTCAAGGAACGCAGTGACCGGAACGGCTTCCTTGGTCTCCTTGTCGATCATGATGGCGGTGCCGATGCCGCAGTTCGGGTGGCAGCCGCAGGAGATCTGACCCCAGTCGCGGTCAGGGCCGTGAACGAGGTCGGCGAAGTCGGAGAAGGTGCTGATGAAGCTGATGGGGAACCAATCGCGGGTGGGCTCGCCAATGCCGGTTTGGTTCTTGACGTCGTGGGCGAGATGCGAGAGGGTGTAGCGCTGAGCGGCGCGGCGCTCGTCGGAGACCGCTTCGTCGCGGCCCGTGAAAGAGACGGGCTGGAAGCTGAGGAAGTTGATCTTCTTCGGGTTGTCGAGCGCGAACTGGATGATGTGGCCAACCTGCTCGTTATTGATGCCGTTGATGATGGTGGTGACGGGGACGATGTCGACACCGGCCTCGTGCAGATTGTGGATGGCCTGGAGCTTGACGTCGAACGCGTTGCCGACCTTGCGGTGCGAGTTGGCAGCGTTGCCGATGCCGTCGAACTGAAGGTAGGCGTAGCGGAGGCCAGCTTCAGCGGCGGCCTTGGAAAATTCCTTGGACTTGGCGAACTCAATGCCATTAGTTGCGGCCTGCACGGACTCATAGCCGAGTTTGCGGGCGTAAGCGACGGCGTCGAGGAAGTAAGGCGAGAGGGTGGGCTCGCCGCCTGAAAACTGCACGCTCATCTGACGACGCGGCTTGATGGTGATGGCGTTGTCGAGCATGGTCTTGATCTCGTCCCAGGTGAGCTCGTGGACGAAGCCGACCTGGTTGGCGTCCATGAAGCAGGGATCGCACATCATGTTGCAGCGGTTGGTGAGGTCGATGGTGAGGACCGAGCCGCGGCCGTGGGTGACGGTGGAGGTGCCGTGGTTGTGGAGCTTCTCGTCGTTGTGGGCGCGGATGTCGCGGCCGGGGAAGACGTCTTCGAGGTGTTTCATCATGACGGGGTCGATGGACATGACGTCTTCGAAGTGGCCGTGGATGGGGCAGTCCTTGACCATGAGGATCTGGCCGTCACGCTCGATGATCTGAGCCTTGATCTCGCCGACTTTTTCGTTGAGAAGAATTTCGTGGGGGAGTTTGCCGTCGACGATCTGCTGGCGGATCTCGGGGATGCACTTGGGGCAGAGAGAGTCGGTGGTACGGGGCCAGCCAAGAGGCGGCTTCTCTTTCTGGTAGCTCTTGAGCAGGGGCTTGTCGCTCCACTTGGGGGTGAAGCTCTTATTTGGGCTGATGGCATTCAGCCTGCTGAAGATTGCCCAGCCTGCTTTGGCTCCGTAGGTGAGAGACTTCTCGAACAGTTTGGCCTTCGGCATTAGTGTTTCTCCTGATCTACCTGAAATCCGATTTTCGGTGCAAGGGGGTTATCGCGACTCTAAGCTATCTAACTTCTTTGGAAGGAGATACCCCTCGGGTTCTCTTAATTAGAGTACGCACAGAAGGAGCCAGATCGAAGCTTTGGGAACCGAACGGCAAGAATTTGCATTGAACGGGGAGGATGTGGGTTTGGATGGGCGAGTCTTTTTCCTGGTCTTGCAAGCACATTACGGCAAACCGGATACGCCGTTGCTGCTGGCGATGTTGTTAAGGATGCGCTGCACGAAGATGATGCGAATGTGAACGCGACTGGCGACGTCGGGGAGGAATTCGTTGAGGAGGCTGTTGATCGGATCGAGAGCATAGCCGGTGAAGACGCGAGCAGTGGTGGATGCCGCATCGGGATGAATACCCGGGACGTAGAGATTGTCGATCTCGGCGGTGATGGGATAGGTAAGCAGCGTGGCGTAGTTGGGGATCGCTTTGCCGCTGTCGCTGCGCGAGATGACGGTGCGCGAGATGGAATAGATGAGGCGCTTTTTGAAGGGGAGAAGAGGCCTGCGGAAGTAACGCGGGTCCTGATGCGCGATGACGGGAATTGCGAAGACACCAAAGAACTGGGCGGTTGCGTCCTGGAGAAGGGTGACTCCGACGAGTTCGCCGTAGCCTTTGAGGCCGGGGCCGTAGGCTGTGTGCGAGTTGGCGCCGATGGTGATGGCTGAGATTCCAAGGATTGTGCCGAAGTTGGCAGGATCGGTGAGTTCATGGATGGCAAGATATCCCTTTTGCTGCCAAGTCATCGGGATGACGATGTTGTTGGTGAGGAAGCGCTGGTAGGGATAGATGAGTTCGGTGCATGGTTTAGGGACCTGATCGTAACGGCCGGGGTCAACATAGACGACCTTCATGGCGGTGATCATGCCGCAAGGGTGGGCTCCGTTGCCGTCGGCTTTGAAGGACGCTTGGGCGACGGCGACCACGTCTTCCTGCTGGGTTTGGGCTGGCTCGGGCGCGTCGGGAAGCTCTGCAGCCATGGATTCGGGGAGGTGGGCAGGGGTCTCGGGGATTGTTGACGGTCGTGTTTGGGCCCATGCAGTCATTGCAGACAGCAGCAGCCCCGTTGTCAGCAACCGACGCATTCAGGAAAGACCCCTCACGCTTTCTTTCATTTTACGCGGGAGAAAGTTTATGGCTGCGGCTGCTTCTTTTTGATATGAAGGTCGATGAGCGCGTCGACTATGAATTCGTCGACGACGAAACCGAGGGCCGATCCGCCGAGAGAGCCGCCGAATGTCTGGGCTACTTCACTGAAGGTGGTGTTCTTTGCCGGATAGTAGGTGACCGTGATGGCGGATCCCGCAGCGTTGCCGGCGATGAGCCAGAAGTTAGGTACGGTACGGCCGCCGTCGGTGCGGGTGATGATTGCGCGAGTGCCGGCGTAGACGAGGCGCTTGAAGAATGGGTGTCCCTGACCCATGATGTAGTACCGCGGATCCTCATGAAAGACCGGGGCGAAGAATGATTCGCTGAGGACGCCCTCGGATACTCCGCGGATGACGGATGCGCCGAGGCGCTGGCCAAAGGCTCCGGCATCGGTCCCGTAGTTCGGACTGTCGTTCCATATCTGCTCCCATCCGGCGGCGGCGACCCATCCGGTTGCCGCGAAGAAGGAAACTGAGTCGATGAGGCCGCCGACGACTTTGTCGTGAACCGACATGGGATCGGCAATCTCGTCGGGAGCGATGGTCATCTTGAGGTGCGGGGCTCTTTTGGTGCGCGGGGTGGATGGGGGAGCGGCGGGAGTGGCTTGCGGATCATCGGCTTCGGAAGGACGGTCGGTATCGGTCGCGGTTAGAGATGAGCTTACGAGCGAACTTGGTGCGTCGGGTAGGTCGGGGACCAGTTTTGAGACGAGATTGAGCGCGACCGGAGTGGAAGGGGTTGCCGCGGGAGTCGTCTGCGCCGCCGCAAAGGTTGATGCGGCGACAAGCAGAGCTACGACTGCGATGAAGGTGCAATGCGCAGGTCGAGTGCGGAGAAAACCTGGATGGCGTGTCGTCGACAAAATAATCACCTCGCGAAAATCACGGTGCACACCTGTCAGGCAACGGCAGAGGGGACTACCTCGACACTGTGCTTCGGAACAAACTGGTATATCTGCATCCTATGCTTTAGGGACGCATCTCGGGAACTGCAAGTTGTACGAGTTCTCTGATAATGCCGGAGTTAAGGCTTTATTTAGCCCGTTACCACACGGGCACAGGGGTCGAATCACCTGCTATCGGCGTTGACCGCGAGTTTTTCACATCATCTAATCGAGAGTGGAGAGGTGTGCGTATGCCTACCGAAGAGCAGAAACGACCGTGGGAGCAACAGTTGCGAGACGCTGCGACGCATCTGGAAGCTGACCTGCGCCAAGTTGTGAAGTACATCAACGATGAGGTGGTGCCGGAGGTTCGGAAGAACGGGTCTGAGGCTCTGCGCGCTGCTGCGGCTGAACTGCACAAGCTTGCGCAACGGATGGACGAACACGCTCGCCGAACGAAGACGCCTCCGCCACCACCGAAGGACTCAACGAGGCCGTGATGGGTGCGCGGTTTGGGTGCGCGATGACGCTTTCGGCGTTTGCGCTGATGGCTTCTGGCTGCCATCGAGAGACGACGCGAGCGTATCAGCCGCCGCCTCCGCCTGCTGCGACAGGTACGGTCGCGAGCCGAAGCGTTCCACGACCGGCCGAGCCAAGTGCGGGGACGACGGGAGTGGTTCCCTCCCCTGTTCCGGCTCCGAATAGCTATGGCAATCCGGTCTCGACGGAGATTGGATTGGCGAGCTGGTACGGGCCTCCCTATGCAGGACGCAAAGGGGCGGACGGCACAGTGTACGACCAGAATGCGATGACAGCGGCACACCTGACGCTGCCGATGGGGACGATGGTGCGGGTGACCAACCTGAGCACCAATCAATCGGCTGTGGTGAAGATCACGGATCGGGGGCCGTTTGTTCGGGGAAGGATTATCGATCTGTCGCTGGCTGCGGCGAAGGCTACGGGGGTTTATCGCGCGGGAGTTGCGAAGGTGAGAGTGGAGGCGTTTGCGGCGCCGGTTCGGGCGAACGCCGACCTGACTCCTTATCCTGGCGGACGATGGTGTGTGCAGATTGGGGCGTTCGCGCGGGAGTCCGATGCGGTGAAGTTGAAGGAGGACCTGCTGCGACGGTACGCGACGGCGAAGGTGATTGAGTTTTCCGGGCCTACGGGGTACTGGGTGCGAGTCAATCCAAAGTTCCCGGATAAGCGGACGGCGACTGAGGTGGCCGATGGGATTCATCCGAAGGATCCGGCGGCTGAGCCTTACTTGATACGGACCGATTAGCTGGGTGGGCGAAAGTCTGACCGCGAATTAACGCGGATTTTACGGATAAAACGCTTTGGGTGTTGTTCCCGCACGGCGACAATTTAGCGCGGTTTGAGATTTATGTAATGAGGCGCTTGCTGGTGCGATGCTCCAACTCCTGCTGAAACTCGGCAGCGGCGCAATGGTTCATAGAGTGGGTGATTTTGACGCGGTTATCGCCGAGGACGCGAATGGCGCGCCCGGCCTGTGCGGACTGGAGGGCCATGACTTCGTTGTACTGGATGACTTTGGTCGGCTGGAACCAGAATTTCTGGGTGACTGCTGTCGGAGTCAAGATGATGGTGCCGGGCATCTGGTAGAGCAAGAATGCTATGGCGACGGCAACGATAGCGTAGAAAATCCAGGGCACCTGGCTGCCTCTGCTCATCGCAACAAGAACAACAGCGAGAAGGAAGCCGGGCACTGCGATGATCCGCGTCCAGAGAATGACCGGCTTGGTGCCGAAGACGAGGCCGTCCTGAGTCTGGCGCACCGAACCCTTCGTGAGACGGCTGCCAAAGACGAGAACAAGTAGAAGACCGAGAGCGACGGCGCGGATCAAGGTGGGATCGAGGTGCATTGTGTCCTGTCTTCGAATTGTTATTTGTGCTTCAGTAAATCGGGACGTCCTACTTTACCGGAGGAGGCGGATAATAAGGTAGCTTTTGCTGCTCGACGGTGGCGCGTTTGACGCCGATTTCCTCGAAGAGCACGCTGGGCGCGATGAGGGTTTGGGGGATGGGACCGAGGGAGTTGGAGACGTAGGGATCGTTGCCGACGGCGACGATGCCTGAGCGGAGGCTACGGTGGTCGAGTTCGTCGAAGACGGCTCCGCGGACGAGCTGACGGGTTCCATCGGCGTGGACGCGGTAGAGAAGACGCGGGAGGAGTTCGCCGCCAAGGGTTTCGACGGCATAGACGTCTTTCCCCTGGTCCTTTGCCATGACGAGGAGGCGTTTGTCGAGCTCGTCTTTCGAGAGGGGCTGATCAGCCTTGATGAGGACGACACCGGCGCGAGAGTGAGGGGCCTGCGCAGGGGCGGCGCGACCGTGACCGTTCGAGGTGAGGAAGTCTTTGATGGGTTCGCGGCCGATGAGGAAGTTCTCGAGCTTCCCGTGATCGATGATGTCGACCGATTGTGCAGGCACTCCCTCGTCATCGATGACATAGGCTCCGAGGAGGCTTTTGCCGTTGAACTTTGTCTGAAGGGGATCGTCGGTGACGCTGATCATCTCCGGCAGGACGCGGGATTTGTAGCTGGAGGAGTAGGCTCCGATGGTGCGGGCGCTGGTTCCCATTTCGGGACGGTCGGCTTCGACGTTGGGAATCAGGAGACGATTGAAGACGTCGGCTGCGGCGTCTCCGCTGAAGAGAACGGGGCCGTGGTAGTCCTCGGCCGAGACGACGGGGGCGTTGCGCAACTCTTCAAAGCTCTTGAGGTCGTCGATGATTCGCTTGCGGAAGGCTGCGGCGGTTTCGAGCTCTTTGGCGGTGGTGGCGACGGTTCCGTTGTCGCGGCTGAGCCGCATGCCGTCGGCAGCCTGGCCGCCGACGCTGACGCCGCCGTTGTAACCGGCGTAGCCGATGCGGACCATGGTGCCTTCGGTGTTGACGAGGTAGCGGTTGAGGGCGATGGCACGAATGTTGGCTATGGAGTATTGGACATGGTCGGCGAAGGGACGCACTTCGGGGTCAGAGGCATAGAGACCGCTGGCTTCGATGATTCGGCGCTTCCACTCGTCGCGGTCAAGGTCGAGGACGGCGAGCGGAGTGACCTGAACGACGGGCTTGGCCTGAGCGAAGTCCGGCTGGGACTGGTCGGATTGGAACTGTTTCAGTGCTGCCTGCTTGGTGGAATAGGCACGAAGGGCGTTTTTATAGGCGGCGTCGGTCGCGGTCCAGAGAGCATATTGGAGCGCGAGGGCGTTGTCGTCGGAGGGCGCTAGTTCGACGGTACCGTCTCCGCGGGTGCTGCTGTTATCGACGGTGTAGTCGCCAATGCGTACGGTGACGCGGAGAACGCGCTGGTGATTGGCTTCTTCGCGAGTGAGCGCGCCGTAGTTTGCAACAGCTTCGTAGCTGGTGATGTCGTCCAGGCGGTACTCGACGAAGTAAGGCTTCTGCATGCCAGGAAGCATGAGACTCTTTTCGCGGTCGAGCTCCTGCTTCATTGCGTGAAGGAGCGGGTCTTTCACCTTATCGGGTGATTCGGCAAAGACGTTATTTGTAACTGTTACGGTGGCTAATAGAGCTGCGGAGGCCAAGGCTGCGGGGACCAGATTTCTCATTTGTAACTTGTTGTGGGCTAAATTCATTTTATCGACCTCCCTTTCCACCGGCTGCGGCGCCTGGGGGCGGGAGGATCGGCGGGCGGGCTGTTCCTTGAGACTGGCGCTGGGTTTCGATCTCGCTGACGAGCATGGCGGGGGCGACTGCGCTGACGGGAATGCTGCCGGACTCGGCTCCACAGATACCGTTGAAGATGTCCTGCTTGTCGTCGGTGGCGAGGATGCGATTGAGGGCGGCCTGCGGGGTTCCTACGATGCTGACGCCGCGGACGAGTTCGTCGGGGCGGCCGTCGACGTAGACGCGATATACGACCAGAGGGATGACCTGAAAGGCTTGCGGCGACCGGCGAGTGGTAACGGCGAAGCCTGAGGAGATGTCTTCGAAGTAGAGGCCGTAGGCCTTGCCCTGCTTTTTCGCTTCGGCTTTGAGCATCTCGCGAAGCTCAGCGTCACTGACGGTTTTGGAGGAGGTGACGATGAGGTTGCCCTGGCGGCCGGTGGGCATGTGACCGACTTCGGCGCGGCCGTGGCCGTTGGAGGTTGAGAAGCTGGCGATGGGAAGACGCGACATGAGAAATGTGTCGAGGACGCCGTCTTTGATGAGGTCGACGCGCCGGGCGGGCTGGCCTTCATCGTCGTAGTTATAGTGGCCGCTGAGGGAGACGCCGTCGAAGGTAGCGAGGGTGGGGTCGTCGGAGACGCTGAGGAAGGTGGGTAGAATCTGCTTTCCGAGGAGTTTGGTGAAGGTCTGGCCTTCTTCGTCTCCGCGCTGGCGCTGGCCCTCGAGGCGGTGGCCGAGGACTTCGTGGAAGAAGACGGCGGAGGCGCGTCCGCTGAGTATGGCAGGGCCGTTGAAGGGTTCGGTGACGGGAGCTTCGCGGAGAGCCTCGAGGTTTTTGGCCATGGCGACGGTCTTGTCGGCGAGGGTCTTCTGGTCGGGGAGGTGGGCGGCTTCATCGGCCTCGAAGGTCTCGGCACGGAAGAGGTCCATGCCGTCAGCAGCGCGGGTGCGGGCGACGATGACGAGGCGGGCTACGTGGTTCGGGGTTGCGACCTTTGTGCCTTCGGAGGAGACGAAGTAGTCGGTTTCAGTGGAGGCCTCGAGGGCGACGTCGTTGAAGAAGACGTCGGGGTATTGCTTGAAGATGCCAGAGAGCTCGCGGATGCGGTCCTGCCAGGCGTCGCGATCGACGGTGAGCGAGGGAGCGGGCGGAAGAAGGTCAGTAGAAGGCTTTTCTTTCGAGAAGTCGGGCGAACTGTCTTCCTCTTTGGCTCGGACCTGCTGCTCGGTCTTGACCTTCAGGTAGCCGTCAAGAGCCTTGGCGTAACCGCGGTTGGTGGCGAACCAGAGGCTGCGAGCCAGCGCTGCGCCGTCGTCGGTGAGTGGGAGGGGAATGGTGGTGAGGGCACTGTTGCGATGATCACCATGGGTGTTGTCTTCGGCCGGGGCGCCGAGGCGAACCTGAACATCGGCGGAGCGACGGCGGCTCTCGTTCGAGTTGACGATGGCTCCGAACTGAGCCGACATGGCGACGCTGTCCGAGTCGGAGACGGCGTAGCTGAGAAAGTAGGGTTTAGGCTGCTGGGTGGCGTCGGCCGCATTGGCGCCAAGGGAGTTCATTGCCCGGTGCAGTTCGGACTCCATGGTGTCGATGAGGAGGGTGGTTGGGCTCGGTGCGGGGTTTGGGGTTGCTGCAATTGCGCTGTGGCCGAAGGAGGTGGTTGTGAAGGCTACCAAACCGGCCAGACTGAAGCCGGCAATTGCCAATTTTTGTCTGCTCATGGGTACGGGAACTCGTTTCGCCTGCAAAATACGTCTGCTGCCGAGTGTATCGGAAGTGCCGCCGTTCGGATAAGGCGGCAGGATGTCCGTGGCAGACCACAGTAGTTTGACGAGTCAGACGGCGTTAAGTTGACGGGGCCTAACGCAGGCTGCGACGCCAGACGCTAAGCCAGATAACAAGAACGATGAATTGGGTGAGAAGGAATGATTCCAAAAGATTGAAGGTGGGCCGGCCGCCGTCGTGCAGCGCGAGCGCGAGCATAGTTACGAAGGTCAAGACAATGGCGACTCGGGTGGCGTTGTGGCCGTAGTGGGTTGGAGTGAGCGATTCCGGACGCCTGGCGGGAAGCTGACAGGCTACGCGCGCGGCGAAACCAGCAGGAATATCGGGTTCGGGTATGGTTTCGAGGGCGCGCAGGATGCGTTGATCCATGTGCTCGATTTCCAGGTACTCGATTTCGTTCGGCGACAGATTGTGCTGATCTAGCGGTTGGTCGTGCATGTCGCGCTCCTCTCCTGTGTCCTATGTTGCGTTTGACGTTGCTGAAGTGCTTCGCGCAGCTTTTTTCGGCCGCGGTGCAGATGGGTTCGAATGGTGCCGATGGGCATGCCGAGGGCGTAGGCGATCTGCTCGTAGGAGCGTTCTTCCTGATGATAGAGGACGAGAATGGTCCGCTCGATGTGACTGAGGCGCTGGAGCTGTTCTTCGACGGATTGCTGGAACTCGCGTTCCTCGATCTGCTGTTCGGCGTTGCGGTCTGGGTGGGGAAGACGATCTTCCCAATCGGAGGCGTCGTCGGAGAGTGAGATGTGCGTGTTGCGGTCGCGGCGGCGGCGCTTCCACTCGTCCTGGGCGACGTTGACGGCGATGCGATAGAGGTAGGTGGTGATGAGGGAATCGCCGCGGAAGGTGGGGAGCGCGCGGTAGAGGCGGAGAAAGACGTCCTGGGCGAGGTCGTCGAGGTGTTCGCGGCTGCCGGTGAGGCGCAAGAGGGTGCGAAAGACCATCGCCTGATGGTCACTTACGACTTGCTCGAAGGTGAGATCAGCGTTCAAGCAGGGTTAGACCTTAGGGTGCGCCGAAAGTTTCATTCTTGCCAGTGAAACTTTCAAGAGGTGAGCAGGTCTAACGCGGGCAGAAAGAGGAGGTAGCGCCATGAATTTCGTATTTAGTCCTTTTATTGTGCCGGTTGCAGGTTGCATGGTCGGCGTCGTCGCGATTATTGCGGGTATCTGGTTAGATGGCCATAAGCGCCGGATCAAGTCCGAGGAGCGTATCGCGATGATCTCGCGTGGGGTACCGCTGGCCGAAATTGAGAAGATGCTGGGCGCGGGCGACGAGAAGCCGCCGGTCAAAGACCCGATGCGGAGTTTGGGTAATGCTCGGCGTACCGGGATTGTTCTGGTATCTGTCGGCGTTGGGCTAACTCTCTTTTTTGTCACGCTGAGCTACATTTTGCAGGAGCGCGATGTAATGGCTGGAGCGGCAGTGGGAATTATTCCGCTGGCTATCGGAATCGGTTTCTTTATCGACTACAACCTGCAGAAGCGCGAGCTGTCGCGCTTCGGGTTGGAGGTAGGTGCGGAGCCCGGAAGCAGTTTGGATCGGTAGATTGTTGGCTGGCAGGCTTTTGCCCTCTTGCAACGAATCGTGCACACTGGCTTCAATGCTTTGGAGCCCTGATTGATGAGTTGGCGCGGTATTTTGCTTGTGGTGGCAGGTTTGTTTGCCTTGGCGGTTGGGTTTGAGCAGGTCAAGAGGACGACACCGACCGAGGCGCAGGCTCTGCGGGAGGCGGCGCAGAATCGAACCGCTTATACTTTGCCTCCGGAGAAGCTGAGGCAGGCTCAAGCGCTGTTTCGGACGCGGACCACGCTGCACTTTGTGGGTGAGGGGTGGGGGATCCTGCAGGTGATCTTGCTGCTGGCGGCGGGTGCGCCGGCGTGGATGCGAGATGTTGCGGAGCGACTGACGACGCGCCGCTGGGGACAATCTCTTATCTTTGTTTTTCTCTTTCTGCTGGCAATTACAGTGCTGAATCTCCCCCTGAGGATCTATGGGCATCACACGGCGGTGGTTTATGGCCTCTCGGTGCAGGGGTGGGGGAGCTGGTTGTGGGATCAGGCGAAGAGTTTTCTGCTGGCGTGGCTGGTGGGGTCGCTGCTGGTGATGATGCTGTTCTGGGTGATACGCCGGTCGCCGAGGCGTTGGTGGTTCTGGTTCTGGATACCGACAATGGCGGCTGTCTTGTTTGGAGTCTTTGTGTCGCCGATCGTAGTTGATCCGCTGTTCGATAAGTTTGAGCCGCTTCAGCAGCACAATCCGGCGCTGGTCGAGCAGCTCGAGAAGGTGGTGGCGCGGAGCGGGGTCAGTCTGTCGCCTGACAGGATGTTTTATATGCGGGCGAGTCGGAAGGTGACGAGCCTGAACGCCTATGTGACGGGTTTCGGACCTTCCAAACGGCTCGTCTTGTGGGATACGACGATTGCTGCATCGACTCCGGATGAACTGTCGGGCATCTTCGGCCATGAGCTGGGGCATTATGCGCTGCATCATGTGGTGTTGGGTCTGCTGTTCTCAGCAGTGGGGCTGCTGGTGGGTTTTCGTGTGGGTGAATGGGCGACCCAGGGGCTAATGGCGCGGTTTGGAACGGGTTGGCGGATCCGATCGCAGAACGATCTCGCGTTTCTTGCGGTGCTGGTGCTGGTGCTCCGGTCGGGAGCTTCGTCTCTGAGCCGATCGACAATGGGATCAGCCGATCGATCGAACATGCTGCCGATGTTTATGGACAGGAGGCCATTCACGGCATCGTCGCTGATCCGCAAGCCACGACAGAGCAGTGGTTTCCAGCGACTCGGAGAGGCTTCGCTGGATGATCCTACGCCGCATCCCTTGGTTGAATTCTGGACGTTCGACCATCCCTCAACTGCGGATCGTGCAGCGTTTGCAGCAGCTTACAACCCATGGAAAGCCGGACAGCATCCTAAATATTTCCAACCATGAAGATACCGCTGAGCAACCCTACATCTTCCGACTGCCTGTTCTGCAAGATCGTCGACGGCACAATTCCTGCCAGCCGAGTTTATGAAGACGAGCTTTGTATCGGGTTTCCCGATATCAATCCACAGGCTCCGACGCACCTGTTGGTTATTCCTAAACAACACATCAGCTCGACGGCAAAGGCGCTGGCCGAAGACTTTGCTTTGATGGGTCATCTGATGGCCGCAGCGGCAGAGATTGCACGCAAAGAGAACCTGGACGAGGGTTACCGGATCGTCGTGAATACGGGCGACAGTGGCGGACAGACGGTGCACCACCTGCATTTGCATCTGCTTGGGGGCAGACAGATGAAATGGCCTCCGGGGTAGGGTTTGACGGGAGGACTGGATTTGTAACAGAAAAAGCCCGATAGAGTTTCTATCGGGCTTTTCATCACATTTAGCGATTCTTACTGGTTGTAGTTTGGCTCTTCTTCCTCTTCCATACCGTAGCGGCGGAGGAGGTTGGGCAGGTTCTGCGAGAAGGCGGCGCGCGGCATGACCGTGTCGCAGCCGGCTTCGACGGCCTTAGCCTTGAGATCTCCTTGGAGATGCGACAGGAAGCCGACGATGGAGGTGTTGCGCTTGAGCTTGGCCTTGAGCTTGGGGATCAGGGTCAGAGGCTTGGCGTTGGCGTTGTTGAGATCGAAGACGATGAGGCCCGGCAGATCGTCTTCGCTGCCCGCTGTAAGTGCGGCAACAGCGTCCTTTTCGTTCTTGACGAAGGCAACCTTGACTCCGAGCTTGCGAGCCGTCTCCTGGATCTTCGCGATGAAGAAGAGGTCTTCGATGAAGAAGAAGATTTTGGTGGGCGCGTCGTCCGGGATGGGAATGGCACGGCCCTGGGAGTAGTCGATTGGCTGGGAGTCGCTCTGGTAGCTTCGTCCATGACCGTTATTGCGGCCGTAGTTGCCGTTTCCCGCGTCGATGGTGGATGGGGGAGTGTCGGCGAAGTTGCCGTTGACGGCACGGTAGCTGTGATCCATTGGGCCTACGAAGCCGCGCGGACCGCGCTGTTGCTGTTTGCCACCCTTCCGCTTGAAGGCATTGTTGCCTGGCTGGTGTGTGTCGCGGTCGCGAAATCCGCCGCTGTTATTGCTGTAGCCGCCCCCATTGCTGCCACCAGCGACGTTGCCAAGATTGTCCTGCGATTGCGAACGCTGACGGTCACGGTCGCGAAACTTCTTCTTCCAGCGCTTGCCCCCGCCGGAGCCGCTCTGTTGCTGGCCCGCATTGGCCTGAAAGTTCTGGGGTGGGGAAGTTGGAGGAGTGGGTGAACCTTGCGTGGGCGAAGTGGTCTGTCCTGCACCCTGATCACCGCTGGGTTGTGCACTCTGCTGGGAGTCGAAGGCTTTGTTCTTGCGCTTCCGGCGGCGGCGGCGGCTGCTTTTGGACTGTCCCATGCCGTGCTGGACGTTGTGAGGGGTAAACTGCGCCTCCCCGTCCTGTTGGCCGGGTGACATTGTCGAACCCTGGTGGAACTCCACCTCGGGTGCATTCTGCTCTGAAGTCATGCTTCCACTTCCTATTGCTATAGATCGCAATTAGCGGTTCACTCTCCCACGCGCAATGGCCTATTTCTCTCCGTGTAAGTCACGGAGGATGAACTAAACCGGAATTGCAGCGTCGGATGAAACGGTCTCAAGTTGTACTCGAACGGACGTCTTCTATTGCTGTTGGCTGCGACCGAACCAGTAATCTACCGGCTACGCACAGCCCGGAACGCCTGAAAGCAGCGAACCATGAATTTTCACCCTCTACCTGTTCGCGACAGAGTCCGACACATTCGGTCCACTGTAATCGTGTGTTTTTCGCTGCCCAAATGTACCTAACAGGAAACGTTCTGGCAACCCACACAGCGATCGGCACCCACAGCCGGTTCACAAGGCAATTCTTAGGGTACGCGGAAAGTGAGCGATTGGCAAGAGCTGACTTCTACGACTTCCCGGTTACCCGCACCGGAGTCCTCACAAGAGCGCAACGCTCTTGTGAAGCAACCCTTGTGTGATTGGCCAGTCACTGGCCTCCTGAAAGCTTCCTGTGAAGGAAGCAGAGCCTCTGGTTGGTGGTTGCGCCATCGTTCGAGCGAAACTTCTCTTCAAGCCAAAGGGCATAGCAACGACACACTTCACGACTCCGCCAGTGTATTGTTTGCAAGGAAAGAAGCAATCCAATCGCCAAATGATTCCGCCTTCTTCTCGGGCCAAAATCCGGTTGTACGAGGGGCTGACGTCTAAGAAACAGGAGACTCCTCGCCAGTGGCTCCATATTTTGGGAGGCAGGACCAGAAGAGAGGTGCCGGATTGACCCTTGTCGAACTGGGTCCTATAATTTAATTTGTTCCGGCAGCTCTCTCGCTTTGCTGCCGATTTCCTGCATATGTGGGAGTCGGGTGGATCGAGGTATTCGGCTTAGTACGCTTTGTGCGTGCAAGCGCGTCAAACAAGAGTGGGCAGGAACGGCTGAGAAGGCACGCGATGGTGCGCTGAAAGCCGGATAATTCAGGACAATCCCGAAGGAGTACCACACACCGCATGAATCGCCCCTTTGCTCTTCTCACCGCCCTTGCCGCGGGAATGACCTCCGCTGTTGCAGTGGCCCAGACCACCGCTTCTCCAGCTGCTGCAGCCCCGGCGACGTCCTCAGGCACCCCCGCCGTGATTCAGGTTGTTCCAGCGAAGATTGCCGTAATCGAATACGAGCAGGCCACCGCCGCGACGAACGAGGGCCAACGCGCGCTCCAGGCTTTGCAGAAAAAATATGAGCCGCAGAAGACTCAGCTACAGGCATTGCAGAGTGAGATCGAATCGCTGACGAAGCAACTGCAGAGCGCGCCGGCGACGATGAGCGAGGACGAACGCGCCTCGCGCGCAAGAACGATTGAGATAAAGCAGAAGCAGTTTCAGCGCGACGGCGACGACGCCACGAACGCTTTCAACGCAGAGATGCAGGATACTCTTGGCGCGATTGCGAAGAAGCTTGGGCCGATCGTAATCAAGTATGTGCAGGACAACGGCTATACGATGCTGCTGGATAACACCGGCCAGCAGGGTGGTCTTGCGGTGCTTTGGACGCAGCCCGGTACGACCGATATTTCGCAGGCTGTAGTGGATTCTTACAACGCCTCTTCAGGAGTTTCGGCGCCCGCAGTGCCATCTGCACCGTCGGCGGCACGTCCTCATCCCGCGACAACTACCCCGAAGCCAACGACACCCAAGCAGTAATACGGCTGGAGGGTTTTCCGTTTGTGGCTGCAAGGAAGCTGCAGCTGCCCTGGCTCCAAACTCACAGACGGATTTTTGAAAAGTCAAAATCTTTAGCCTGAAACGATCTCTCGAAGGAGTACCACAAACCGAATGAATCGCACTCTAGTTCTAGTCTCCGCCATTAGCGCGGGATTGATGACAGCAGCCGGGATAGCCCAGACTCCGGCAACTGCTGCGCCGCCAACCGCCGCGCCGCCAACGGCTCAGCCCGCACCGGCTCAACCAGCTGCGCCAGCGCCGGTCACGCCGCAGGCCATTCCTGCCAAGATCGCGTTGGTCGCCTTCGAGCAGGCCGTCTTCGCCACGAATGAAGGCCAACGCGCTGTGCAGGACATTCAGGCCAAGTACAAGCCCAAGAAGGACCAGATTGAAGCCCTCTCCACAGAGGTCGAATCGTTGAAGAAGCAGCTGCAGAGCGCACCGGCTACGCTGTCGGATGCAGACCGCGCGACCCGGCTGAAGGCGATCGACGCGAAAGAGAAGCAGCTTACCCACGAAGCCGAGGATGCTCAGACTGCCTACAACACGGATCTGCAGGAGTCGTATGGCAAACTTGCGGCGAAGGTTTCGGCGACGCTGAAGAAGTATGTCAGCGACAACGGGTATACGCTGCTGCTCGACGTCAGCAGCCAGCAGAGCAACGTGATGTGGGCTAACCAGAGTACTGACGTTACCGAAGCAGTGGTGACGGCGTACAACACCACCTCCGGCGTTGCGCCACCGACTCCGACCGCTCCCGCCGCTGCAGCTCGTCCGAAACCGACGGCGACTCCAGCTCCGAAGCCGGCGACTCCAGCGACGAAGCCGCCAACCACGAATAAGTAACTCCTGATCGAGTGTTTTCGCTGGATTGGCGAGGTGGAGGTCCGCGGGGCCTCCACCTCGCCGCTTGCTTGCGGTCCTGTCCCCGAGAGCACGGAACACCTGTGGAAAAACTTGTGGATCGTCAGTGCAGAGCCGAGGTGGATCGCTCTTGGGGGCTGATTTTTGACTGGTGCCGACGGAAATGAGAGTGTGTCTAACCCTCTGTAAATGGGGGGTTTGGCTTTGGAGTGCATCTATTCCTTGCGGGTTTCCCTGCAGAAGCCAGCAACTATAGGTGTTTCAAGGGTTTCCACAGATGAGCGTTACGGGCAGATTACAGTTTCGCAGCTGGAAGCCCTTGGAGTTGCACGAAAGGAACCCGAAATAGGGCCACGGAACTTCGATTTCCCGGATCTGTCTATACCTGTGCGGAGCGTCATTTTGACTGTCTGCGAATGGTGACGATTATTCTTCCCCCACTTTGAGGACTGCAAGAAACGCTTCCTGAGGGATGTCGACCTTGCCGATTCGCTTCATGCGTTTTTTGCCCTCTTTCTGCTTTTCGAGGAGTTTGCGCTTGCGGCTGATGTCTCCGCCGTAACACTTGGCGATGACATTTTTGCGGATGGCGGTGACGGTCTCGCGGGCGATGATCTTTGAGCCTATGGCGGCCTGAATGGCGACCTCGAACATCTGGCGCGGGATGAGTTCGCGCATCTTGGAGACGAGGGCCTTGCCGCGGTCATACGCAAAATCCCGGTGGACGATGATGGAAAGAGCATCGACGGGTTCGCCTGAGACGAGGATATCCATCTTCACCATGGGCGAGATCCAGGTACCGGCGAGGTGGTAGTCGAGTGAGGCATAACCGCGAGAGACGGATTTGAGCTTGTCGTAGAAGTCGAGGACGATCTCGTTGAGCGGTAACTCATAGGTAAGCATGACCCGGGTCTCGGAGACGTACTCAAAGTTTTTTTGCCGACCTCGTTTCTCTTCGACGAGCTTGAGAATGCCGCCTACGTACTCTTCATTGGTGAGAATCTTGGCGGTGATGACGGGCTCTTCGATCTGCTCGATCTCGGAGGGGTCGGGCCAGCGTGATGGGTTGTCGACCTCGACGACGCTGCCGTCAGTGAGGGTGATGTTGTAACGCACGCCGGGGGCAGTGGTGATGAGGTCGAGGTTGTACTCGCGCTCGAGACGCTCCTGAATAATCTCGAGATGGAGGAGACCGAGGAAGCCACAGCGAAACCCGAAACCCAGGGCGACGGAGGACTCGGGCTCGAAGGTAAAACTCGAATCGTTGAGGCGGAGTTTTTCAAGTGCATCGCGGAGCATCGCGTGTTCGTGCGAGTCGACCGTATAAAGGCCGGCGAAGACCATGCTCTTGATGTCTTCGAAGCCAGGGAGCGCTTCGGCGCAGGGGTTTTCGACGGAGGTAATGGTGTCGCCAACTTTAGTATCGGCTACGTTCTTGATGGTTGCGACGAAGAATCCCACTTCGCCGGCGGAGAGTTCGGTAAGTTCGACGGGCTTTGGCGTCATGACGCCCATGCTCTCGACGTCGAAGGTTTTGCCGTTGGACATGACTTTGATCTTCATGCCCTTGCGCAGTCTGCCGTTGATGATCCGGGCGAGGACGATGACTCCTCTGTAGGGATCGAACCAACTGTCAAAGATAAGGGCCTGCAGTGGGGCCTCCGGATCGCCTAGCGGGGGGGGAGAAGCATGACGACGGCTTCGAGGATCTCTGCTACATTGAGGCCGGTCTTTGCACTGACCGCAATGGCGCCATCGGCTGGGAGGCCCACAGATTTTTCGATCATCTCCTTCGTGCGCTCGATGTCGGCGCTAGGGAGGTCGATCTTGTTGATGATGGGAATGATCTCGAGGCCGTTGGAGATGGCGAGATACGCGTTGGCGAGGGTCTGGGCTTCGACGCCTTGTGAAGCATCGACGACCAGGAGCGCGCCTTCGCATGATGCGAGAGAGCGCGAGACCTCGTAGCTGAAGTCGACGTGACCCGGGGTATCGATGAGATTGAGTTGATATGTTTCGCCGTCGTGCGCCTTGTAAATCATGCGAACGGTGTGGGCCTTGATGGTGATACCGCGCTCACGCTCCAGATCCATGGCGTCAAGGACCTGGGCGTGCATCTCGCGTGCGGTCAGCGAGCCGGTCAGTTCGAGGAGCCGGTCAGAGAGCGTGGACTTGCCATGATCGATATGCGCGATGATCGCGAAGTTGCGAATGTGACTTGGATCCATTTTGTAGCTGGGTGGCCTCAGTATTCATGTTAACACCCGGTCCAATGACGAGCGTCGGCGAAACCGGGAGGAAAGCCCCAGCGGCGAATCGAGCATCCACTGCGAGACCAGTACGCTATCGCTCTCGCGTGGAGTCGGAACATCACCTCGACTCTCGTTTTCATCGCACGATAACTTCATCAACTCAACGAACTGGGGAGTGAGCGTGGGTCCAGTGATTCGGTTCTGACGTAACGCAGTTACTACCTTTGAGAGATTAATTCCTTTAGGTCAGCTTGCCTGGCCGAAGTTTGAACATCGTTTTTAGAGCCCAACGTATGATGCGTCCATGAGACTTGCTCCTGGTGTTGTTGCCCTGTCTTTGGCGTTTTGCTCCGCATCTGCCTGTTCCGCCGGTTCTTCGAAGGCGGAATCTATTCGACGATTAGATGGGACCACAATAACGATTGCTGACGCAGAGGCGTTCGCGCGAAAAACCCTGGCTGCGGCGCATGTGACCGGCGCGCAGATCGCGGTGGTGGACAAAGGGCATCTGGTGTGGAGTGGAGCTTTCGGTCTGCGCAGACGCGAACCGCCGTTACCGATGGATCGCGAGACTACGACGTGGGCGGCTTCTATTACCAAGAGTGTGTTCGCAACGTATGTGATGCAGCTTGTAGAGCGCGGCGAGTTTCAGTTGGATGTTCCAGTCGTGAAGCAGTTGCCACAGCCCTTAGAAAGCTATGAGGCGTACAAGGAGACGGCGACGGATCTTGTCCGCGACCCAATGTGGCCGACGGTTACTCCGCGGATGCTCCTGTCGCACAGTTCGGGGTTGCAGAACTTCGCGTTTATCGAGCCAGACAAGAAGATGCATCTGCACTTCAAACCTGGGACACAGTTTTTGTACTCGGGTGAGGGTGTCAACCTGGTGCAGTTTGTGATCGAACAGAAAAAGGGGCGTCCACTCGACCAATTGATGCAGGACGCACTGTTTGCGCCGCTGGGGATGACGCGGACCGGTATCATCTACAGAACCGAGTTTGCAGCGGACGTGGCAGACCGGTATGACCTGGACGAGAAGTTTCGCTCTCAGACGAAGAGATTTCCAGCGCGCGGGGCAGGGTCGATGACGACAAGCGCCGAAGACCTGGCGCGATTTGTGACGGCGCTCTTTAACGACACGATTCTGAAGCCGGCGACACGGGCGGAGATGTTGAAACCCGTGCTGCCGATTCGCTCTTTGCATGAGTTTCCGATTGCCGCGAACGAAGCTTCGGGCGAAGAGGCTGCTGCGGCCGGGCTGGCGTATGGAGTGGGATGGGGATTGCTAACGCATACGCAGTTCGGTTCGGCGTTCTTCAAAGAAGGGCATGGGGATGGCGCGCAGAACTACATCGTCTGTTTCGAGCAGCGGCAGGCATGCATGATCCTGCTGACGAACAGCGATAACGGCGAACTGGTATTCCGTTCTCTGCTTGAAAAGATCTTTGGGGACACGGTAACTCCCTGGGAGTGGGAGGGGTACACCCCGGGGTATATCGATGCCAGCCGTAAGGTGCAGTAATGAAAGTCGATTGATAGGCACGTATCGCTGGTGATGCTGCGAACGATCGTGTGATAGCGCATCTACAGGTTGTGCGTCTTACAATGAGCGAGGACGATGGCGCGACGACCTATAGAAATGACGGTGCGGCGGTGGGCACTCGTGGCAGCGTGTGCGCCGCTCGTGATGCTTGCGGGATGTCCGAATGATCAAGCTGGGCGCCGGGCAAGACGCCGGCACAGGCTACGGCGCCGACCATCGCAGCCGGTCCAAGCGGAAGCAATGGACAGGCGACGGAGATTGCGGCGCAGCAGGCTGCGGATGCCGCAGCAAAGACTGCCAAGGTGCAACAGCTCATCAACAAGGCGGAGACTGCGTATCACAGCGGCGTGGACAATTATCGCGCGGGACATCTGGATGCGGCACGTCTGGACTTTGACTCTGCCGTTGATTTGATGCTGACGAGCGGCATGGATTTGAAGGCTGATCCGCAGCTTGCCGACGAATTTGATCGCTTATTGAGTGCGGTGAACTCGCTGGAGATGGCGGCGCTGAAACAGGGGAACGGATTTTCACCGACGCTCGAAGCAGCACCGCTGGATGCTGCGAATGAAATCGACCTTCCCGGCAAACGCTGCGCTGACGGCGAAGGTCACGGCTGAGTTGAAGACGACACAGTCGGATTTTCCGCTGGTGGTGAATGACTATGTCGCAGGATTCATCAGCTACTTCTCGAACTCTGCAGCGGGTCACGCTCATCTGTTGCGCTCCTTGGAGCGAGCGGGGAAATACAAAGAGATGATCTCGAAAAACCTGCGCGACCAGGGGGTGCCGCAGGATCTGATTTATCTTGCGGTGGCAGAGTCGGGATTTCAGCCGCAGGCCCTGAATGCACGCTCGGGCGCGGGCGGGATGTGGCAATTCATGCCTACGGGTGCCTATGGATTGGCGCGTAATGGATGGTTCGACGAGCGGTTTGATCCAGAGAAGTCATCGCTTGCTTATGCGAAGTATATGAAGACTCTTTATAACCAGTTTGGCGACTGGTATCTGGCGATGGCGGCATATGACTGGGGTCCGGGTAATGTGCAGCGTGCGGTAATGCGTACCGGATATGCGGACTTCTGGGAGTTGTATCGCCGTAACGTTCTTCCTGGCGAGACGAAGAACTACGTTCCAGGAATCATTGCGGCAATCATCATGGCTAAGAATCCGGAGCAGTATGGGCTGGATAAGATTGTGCCGGACGCGCCGGTAATGTCCGATACGGTGACAGTCGATTATGCGATCGACCTTCGGCTTGTGGCAGATGTCACCGAATTCGTCTCTTCCTGAGATTGTGGCGTTGAACCCGAGCCTGCTGCGGATGACGACACCACGTGACATGTCGCTTTGATCTGCATATTCCATTCGGAATGCGGCGATGTCTTTGCAGAGCGCATCAAAGAGATTCCTGAGGACAAACGCAGCAGTTGGCGCTTTCATGTGGTGCGGAGCGGGGAGACGCTGGATGGCATTGCTGCTACGTCTCATGTTCATGCCGAGCGATATCGCCGCAGCGAACAGATGGACTGCCGGGGATAGCCTGGATGCTGGAGGATGAACTTGTGATCCCTGTTGCGAATGCTGAGCGGATGCGGGGCCGCAGCGATATGCCTTGCGCCGCGGCGACACTCTGGTAACGGTCGCCGACCGTTTTGGCGTTTCAGTCGAGGAGTTGCGACGCTGGAATCATTTATCTTCGCAGTGTCGTTGAGCCCCGGTAGTTCGCTCGCGGTCGCGGAGCCGGTGAAGCTCGCTCCGAGCATGCGTGTGCGAGCCAAATCGGCGGCGCGGAAAGAAGAGCTCGCATGGTTCGGCGACACCTGTTTATGCGGCTTCGGCGAACGATGGCGCGAAACACTCAACCGCGAAAAGGAGCTCGTCTACAGTGACGACCCAAAAGAGCTCGCCGGGGAAAGACAGAAATTGCGGCTTCCAAAACGAAATGAAAAGCTGCCAGCGGAGCTTCCCAAGGAAAAAGATTGCTTGCCTTCAGTGGCGCTTGGATGCATCCTGTTGCTAGAATTCGGTGGCGGGACGCTAACGAGATTTTCTGGATCGCACTTGCAAGATGAAACTCATGAGTGGTGGGTAACAGAGCAACGAGGGGACAAATGACGATGAAGTTCGCCGATGATCAGATCAAGCTTTACGCAACCTCAGCAGATGACGACCACTACTTTGGTGATGAAGACGACAACGACGATCTCCACAACCGTTTCGAGACGACGAAGAAGAAGAAGTCACTATGACCTCGGACGATGACGAAGAACTTGAATTGGACGATGACGGAACGTCGCATGAAACTCATGCCGAAGAAGCGACGATCTTTACGCTGCCCCCATCGCCCGCAACCAGTTACGAGCCTCCGACGAAGCCTTCGAGCTCTCCCAGTGAAGAGCGATGCGGCACCACACCGAAACCAGAAGGCGCTGGCAAAGAAAGCCGCCCTCCGAAAGCCGCACGAAAACGGCGCCCAAAAGGCGGCGAAGAAGGCTGCGGCGAAGAAAGCGGCACCTAAGAAGGCTGCTTGAAAGAAGGCCGTAAAAAAGGCGCACAAAATCGAAGTCTGCCGCGAAGAAATTGAGTGCTAAGCGCGGCGGGAAGGTCGTTGCTAAGAAGGCGTCCGGCAAGAAGAGCACTACAAATCAGCAAAGAAAGGAAAAACCTTGGCAACTAAAAAAGCAGCAAAAAAGGCAGTGAAGAAGGCCGTCAAGAAGGCTATCGTCAAGAAAGCCATCAAGAAGGCTATCGTCAAGAAGGCAATCAAGCGGGCTATCGTCAAGAAGGCTATCGCCAGAAGAAGAGCTAAGAGTCGACTCCCCCAAGGCAAGCAAATAGGCCCGGTCTCCTCGATTTGAGAGCCGGGCCTTTTTGCGCCTGGTTGGACCTGTTTCTTAGAGATTAATTACTTTTTGTTGGCTTCGATTTCTGCGAGGACGTCGGTGCTGTGGACGTTGGGATCGACCTTCTCCCACACCTTGACGATCTTGCCGGAGGGGGAGATGAGGAAGGTGTCGCGGGAGGCGAACTTCATATCTCCGCGGGCCATGATCGGCACGCCGTAGGCGTCGACGACTTTGTGGTCGGGGTCGGCGAGGAGCTTGAAGCTGAAGGTATCTTTGGCGCACCAGGTCTTGTGGCTCTCGACGGTGTCGAGGCTGACGCCGAGGACGACCGCGTTGAGAGCATCGTACTTGGCCATGTCACGCTGGAAGTTATGGGCCTCGATGGTGCAGCCCTGGGTTTGATCCTTTGGGTAGAAGTAGAGGACGACCCACTTGCCCTTGAAGTCGGAGAGGCTGACTGGCTTGTCTTCCTGCGATGGCAGGGTAAAGCTGGGCGCTGTGGCTCCGACCTGCACTGTATCCCCGGCGGCTGCCGCACGGGCCTTGATGCCGAAGCCGCAGGCTGCTACGAGAGCGATGATTGCTGCGATCCAAACTGCTTTGCGCATGGTGAATTCCCCTTTTGTGAATCCTATTCTGAGTGGACGAGTGAGAGGCCGGTTTCGACGCAGGCTGCAAAGGCGCCGCAGAGTGATTTTACCCCTCTGTTATATGCCTTCGCCCAGTGTTGACAATATCTTTACAACGCGATGATCGCGATACTGGCGTCGTTGGCTGCGCTGAGGATGGCGGAGGGATCGAAGAGGAGGGTCTTCCCTGCCTCGACGGCCAGGCAGGTTGCGCCTGCGGCCTGCATGGTGCGAATGGTAGCTACGCCGATGACGGGGACATCGAAGCGCATGTCCTGATTGGGCTTGGCTACCTTGACGACGGTGAGGGAGCGGCGGAGGGTGGTCTCGGCGGCGATGTCGACTGGGGTTTCGAGGGTGCGGAAGAGCTCGCCTGCGCGGGTGATGGTGGCGTCGGTGCCCTCCATGGCTTCGACGGCGACGCAGGCCTGGGCTGCGATGATGACGGTCTGGCCGAGGTCGTAGGCGGCGACGGCGCGGCCTACGGTGCGGCCGTAGGCGATGTCCTTGGCTTCTTCCTCGTCCGGTCCGCGTTGGGTGAGGATTCCGGGCTTTGCCAGCAACGGCTCGAGGTATTGGGTGGAGGAGATGAGTTCGATGCCTTCGTCGCTGAGGACTTTGGCTACCGCACCGAGAAGCATGTCGGTGTTGCGTGTGCGGAGATTGAGGAGGAGCTTGGCGAGGCGCCAGTCGGGGCGGATGCTGGAGAAGATCTGCTTGTGTTTGACCTGGCCGGCCATGACGGCTCGGGTGACGCCTTCTGCCTGGAAGGTTTCGATGAGGCGGGACAGCTCGCCCAGGGATAGCCAGTGGACGTGGATGGCAGGGTCTGAGGCGGCCCGGGAGTTGATCTCGGGGTCGGTCTCCTCTTTGATGGCTGCCACGACCACCTGGAGGCCGTGGGCGCGTGCTGCGTCGAGGAGGAGAAAGGGAAAACGACCGTTGCCGGCGATCAGGCCTAGTTTCTGCATTTCTGCTTACTTTAGCTCATGCCGGTTGAAGGTTGGTTTTTGGGTTGTCCCGGCGAAAACCTAACGCGGATAGAGGGGATTTGAATGGATCAACGCGGATTTTTCTTGCCTGGTGCTGTTGGATTTGATCTTCGATTTCTTTATGGGTGGTTTCTGACGGGGGATAAGTCAAGGGTGGAGGCTGGACCATTCGACTGTGGAAAAGGTCGGACTTCGGTTCCGCGCTGAGATTTGTGCCGATTTTGAGTGCAAAAACGTGGTCAAAAGTGTGGTTGTAAGTGCAAAAACGTGGTTGTTGTGTGGTGCTTGGTGTCTCGGCTCGGACTTGTTTTCGGATTGCGGTTTGACGTTCCGGGTTCCCAGTCGCTGAGAAGTGGCCGGGAGAGACTTTCAGATCGGGGCGCTATTTGATTCGCTCCCATACGAGTTTATAGGTTGCGGTCTTTCGGTCGATGGTGCCTCCCTTGCCGTCTTCGGAGGGAGTGAGCAGGAGGCGATCGTTGCCTTGAAATTCGAACCAGCGAACGTTCTTGATTCCAGCACCGCCTGGGTAGGAGTAGCCCTCGATGTGGTGGGTAATGGTTTGTTCTTTGAGATCGATGGTGTAGGGGCCGTAATAGGAGAAGTAGCTATCGAAAGCTGCGGCTTTCTCTTCCTGTGTGCCGGAGCCGAGTCCGGTGGCGAAGGGCTTGCGATCGCCTTTGATTGCGATCTGGACGCTCATCCAGCCTGACCGATCGTAGATGATGAGGCCGGTCGGATGGTCGTAGGGGATGTGACGAACAGGCGACATGCCCTCTACGGAGACGAGCCGCCAAGCCCCAACGAGTTTGCTTGCGACGTCGTTCTGTTGCGATTGGGCGGAGATGCAGAGGCAGAAGAGAAGCGGAAAGAGGATGCGGAGTGGTTTCATGGAGGGCAAGTATATTCCAACGAAATTAGCGGTTGGATGGATCTCGTTCTTGACGCGGTCTTCGATTTGGAAATCGTATTTGATGCTCTAATGGTTTCCGTTCTGATTCAGCGCGGCGGTTTGCGAAAATTCAGTAGGTTCGTTAGCTAAAGAACGTCTTCAGGAGTTGCGAGCGTGAAGGATCGACAGAGAGGAGCCGACCGACGATCGTTTCTGATCGGGTTGGCGGCGGCTTGCGGTGCGATTGCCGGAGGGGATGGACTCGGCCAGGTCGCGCAACAAGCGAAGGCTGCGGCAGGAACGGATCCGTTTGCCGGGAAGAAGAAGCTGCTGGCGATTGGCGATGTGCATACCGGCTATCAGCACGATTCGGTGTCACATGCGCTGGCGACGATTGAGCAGATGGGCCGACGGTCAGGCGAGTACATCACGTACATTCGCACCGACACGCAACTGATTACGAAGGACAAGATTTACGGAACCGGAAAGTATGCCGCGACAGGGACGCGAGGGGTGAACGCGAAGAATCTTGATTACTTTGACGCGATTTTCTTCTGTGGGCTGGGAGAGGGAGACCTGTCGTCGCAGCAGAAGAGCGACCTGCTTTCGTTTGTGCATAATGATGGGAAAGGTTTTGTGGGAGCGCACTCGGCGATCGACGCGTTTTACAGCTGGCCGGAGTATGGCCAGATGGTGGGGGCTTATTTCGACAATCATCCGTGGGGCGTTCTCGATGCGCCGATTATTGTTGAGGAGCCGTCGTTTCCGGGTATGAGCCAGTTTCGCCGTGAGTTTGTGATTCGTGATGAGATTTATGTTCCAACGAATGCGCCTTACTCGAGGAAGGACGTGGACGTTCTGGCGCGGATGGATGCTTCAAAGGTGGATCTGAAGGTGAGCGATCTTCATCGTACCGACGGTGACTTTCCTGTGGCCTGGGTGAAGAAGTATGGCAAGGGGAATGTCTTTTACAGCACGTTCGGCCATCCGGATTCGGCCTGGGACAATCCGGATGTGCAGAAGATGTACTTTGAGGCGATACGGTGGGCGCTGGGGCTGGTGGATTACACGCCACGGCCACATCCGCTGGCGCAGGGGTAAATTACTTTACGACTGGTGGGCCGAGCTTGATGGTGCGGCCAGTGCGGACGGAGCGGCGGGCGGCGTCGAGGATCCGGACGACAATGACATTGGTGTCGAGTGAGGTGAGGTCGTTTTGGGATTTTAATGTGCCGGCGAGAACGGCAGCGAGATAGTTGAGCGAGTCGTTTTGTGGTGGGGCCAGGGCGGGTGCGGTTTCGATGTGTTCTGCGGGTTCGCCCGGGAGACGGATGCGGAGCTTTGCACCGGGGTTGTGGTCTTCGTAGAGGGTGTCGACGTAGCCTGTGGCGCCGTAGATCTCCATGTCTTTGCGGGCGAAGGGCCAGTTCCATGAGCCCTGAATGATGGCCTGGGCGTGCGGGTAGGTGAGGACGATGGTGCTATCGTCGTCGACGTTGGGGTAGATCTGGGGCTTGAGGCGGAGGGTGACGGCGGTGACGGTGAGGGGGAGTTCGCCGTGCATGATCCAGGTGGCGAGATCGGCGCCGTAGCAGCCGAAGTCGAAGAGGGCGCCGCCGCCGTTTTGTTTGGGGTTGGTGAGCCAGGAGAGGAACTCGGGGCCGACGTTGATCTCTTTGGGGCCCTGGTGGCCGTCGTGGACTACGAGTTTGCGGAGGTCGCCGATCTTGCCGGCGGCGAGGATGTTGGCAGCTTCGGTGTTGGAGGCGTACCAGGTGGTCTCGTAGTTGGTGAGAACGGGGATGTTGTATTTTTTGGCGACGCTCTTGATGGCGAGGGCGTCCTCGACTGTGGTGGCAAGGGGTTTTTCAACCATTGCTGCGATGTGGAGTGGCGCGGCTTGCTCGATGGCGGCGCGGTGTCCGGCGGTGGAGGTGTAGACGAGGATGGCTTGCGGGTGGGTGGTTTGGAGCATGCCTGCTTCGGTGGGAAAGAATAGGTCTGCCGGGAGATGGGTGCGGTCGATGTAATGCTGACGGAGGGCTGCGTCGGCCTCGGAGATGCCGACGAGGGTGATCTCGGGGTGGGATGGAAGGTTGTGGAGGAAGCCCTGGACGTGGCCGTGGACGAGACCGACGATGGCTACGCGGATCGGCGGAGTTGTCTGGGCGAAGGCGATGGTTGGGATGAGGCTGGAGACGAGGATTGCGGACGGGAGAAGGAGTTTGGCGAGTCTCATGGCTGTGGAGACAAGTGTAGCTCTCTCCACTGATGGCAGCATGATGTTTCATGCGAGCGAAGCGGCAGGGATCTCGGATTCACGCGATAATTTGCTGAGCATTGAGGATCCCATCTATGGCCAGGCGAACGAGCAGGCGAACTTTTCTGAAGTTGACGACGGCAGCGACTTCAGTTGCTGCTGCGAGGTTTTCGACCGCTGCGCCGGCGAGTGCGGCGATCGCTTTGGTGGTCGATACTGCGGCGCCTCTGGTTGCTGGCGAGGCGGTTCAGTGGGCGCTGGAACAGTTTCGTCAGGCGCTGACGGCCAAGGGAATTGCGATAGCGGACGGAAGCAAGAGTCTTGTTGTGGTGGTGTCGCCTGTTGGCCGGACTCTGGCGAAGGGATTCGGCGGGCTGCAAGCTGTTGCGAAACCGGAGACGACTGCACTCATTCCCGGGAGCTATCACAATGTGCCTGCGGTGCTCGTGACTGGCGTCGATGCTCGCGGGATGGTGTATGGGCTGCTTGAACTGACGGAACGCGTGCGGCTGAACGATGCTCCTTTGACTTCGCTTCATCTTTCCGCGCCACTGGTGGAGACTACGCCGAACAAGGTGCGGAGCGTGGCTCGGGCGTTTGTCTCGGAGATTGAAGATAAGGCCTGGTTTTACGACCGCGCCTTTTGGACTGAGTATTTGGATTCGCTTGTTTTCGCGAGGTTCAATCGATTTAGTTTCGCGCTAGGTTTCGGCTACGATTTTCCGCGAGGCGTTACGGGGGACTACCTTCACTTCCCTTACCCGTATCTGGTCGAGGTTGCAGGATACGAGCAGGTGCGTGTGGAACCGGGGTTGCAGGCGGGCGAGCGTCAGCGGAATTTTGAGACGCTGCAATTTATCGCGGCGGAGACGGCTCGGCGCGGGCTTGAGTTTCAACTTGGCATCTGGACGCATGCCTATGAGTGGACTGAGAGCCCGCACTCGGATCATCACATCACTGGATTGACACCGGAGACGCATGCTGCGTATTGCAGGGACGCGTTGGCGACGGTGCTGAAGGCGTGTCCGCAGATCTCGGGGCTTACGCTGCGGATTCATGGGGAGAGTGGGATTCCGGAGGGGAGTTATCCGTTCTGGCAGACGCTGTTCGAGGCGATTGCCGGAGCGGGACGTGTGATTGAGATCGACATGCATGCGAAGGGGTTGAACCAGACGATGATCGATATGGCCCATAAGACGGGGATGCCGGTGAAGGCCAGCGCGAAGTTCTGGGCGGAACATCTGGGACTGGGGTATCAACAGGCGGATATTCGTGCGGCGGAGTATCCACGGACGGGAGTGACGGGGACGTTTGCGGTTTCGAGTGGGGAGCGGAACTTTACCCGGTATGGGTATGGGGATTTTTATGGGCAGAGGTTTGATCTTGAGATTTTGTACCGGGCCTGGCCGGGGACGCAGCGGCATTTGTTGTGGGGCGATGCGGGTTTGGCTTCGGGGTATGGGCGGGCGGCGCATTTCTGCGGAGCGGCAGGGATGGAGCTGTGTGAGCCGCTGACGTTCAAGGGGCGGGAGGGGTCGGGGCATCCGGGTGGACGAGATGCTTATGTCGATTCGGCGCTGGAGGGGACTGATCGCGACACGCGGAAGTTTGCGATTACTTACCTGCTGTGGGGGCGGTGTCTGTACAACCCGGAGACCGCGGCCGAGGTGCACCATCGGTTCTTTCGTCAGGCGTTCGGCGCGTCGGGGCCGGCGATGGAGATTGCGTTGGCTAATTCAAGCCGGATTTTGCCGCTGATTACGACGGCGTGGCTGCCTTCGGCCTCGAATCACAGCTTCTGGCCGGAGATTTATAGCCCTATCTCGATTTTGCCGCCGGTGGGCAGGCCGCTTTATAGCGACTCACCGGCACCGCACAATGTGAGCGCGATCAGTCCGCTGGATCCGCAGCTTTTCAGCACGATTGATCAGCATGCGAAGGACCTGGTGAGCGGGGCGAAGAATGCCCGGTATAACCCTTCGGAGGTGATCGAGTGGCTTGAGACGATGGTTCGGGTTTCGACGCAGTCGCTGGCGGTTGCGCGTAAGGATGGCTCGCGTGAGGAGTCTGCGGAGCTTCGTCAGGTTGAGGAAGACATTCTGATTTTGAACGAGCTTGGACTTTACTATGCGGATCTGTTTCGCGCAGCTCTCTTCTACTCGATTTATGAGCTGACGGGCGATGCGGCGGCGGGGGAACGATCGCTGGGGGCTTACCGGAGGGCTCGGGATGCGTGGGCTCGGGCGGCGGCGCGTGGCGACAGAATTTATGCGAAAGATGTCAGCTATGGCGACGTGGCTGTTCGACGCGGGTGTTGGGCGGATCGATTGCCGGCTGTGGATCAGGATCTGATCGCGCTTGAAAAGCATTTTGCGGAGAAGCCGGCGCAGCAGACTTCGGCTGCGATAGCGATTGAGCGGGCGGCTAAAGCTTCTGCGCGGCCGACGCCGGTGGTGGAGCATAGGGTTCCTGCCGGGTTTCGGCCTGGGAGCGAGTTGCCTCTTGCGTTTGCCGCACCTGTGAGCGTTACGGAGGCGATCCTTTGGTATCGGCATGTGAATCAGGGCGAGCGGTGGAGTTCAGTGCCGATGCGGAAGGCTGGGAGTTCGTATAGCGCGGTTGTGCCTGCGAGTTATACGAACTCGCCGTATCCGCTGCAGTATTATTTCGAGCTTCTCACGAAGGATGCGGCGACACTGTATCCGCCGTTTAATGCGACGTTGAGCAACCAGCCCTATTACGCGATTATGCCGGCTACTTGATGATGCCGCGCTGGCTGTTGGCGATGAAGTCGGCGAGGTAGGCGACGTGTTCGTCGGGAGCGGCTGCGGATATTGATTCGCGGATGGATTCGAGGGCTTGCGCGGTGTTGAGTTTTGAGTTGAGCAGGAGGCGGTAGGCGTTGCGGAGCTGACGGATCTGCTCGGAGGTAAAGCCGCGGCGCTGGAGGCCGACTTTGTTGAGGCCGTAGGAGCGGTTGTTGCGCTCGGCGGAGGTGAGGGAGTAAGGCAGGACATCCTGGGTGGCCATGGTGCCCCCGCCGATGTAGGCGTGGCGGCCGACGCGGCAGAACTGGTGGACCGCAGAGAATGCTCCGACGACGGCGTAGTCTTCGATGTGGACGTGACCGGCGAGGGTGGCGGCGTTGGCGAGGATGCAGTGGCTGCCGACGTGGGAGTCGTGGCCGACGTGAGCGCTGGCCATGAGGAGGCAGTGGTCGCCGAGGGTGGTGAGGCCTCCGCCGCCGGTGGTGCCGCGGGAGATGGTGACGCACTCGCGGATGGTGTTGCTGTCGCCGATGCGGACGCTGGTGGGTTCGCCGGCGTACTTGAGGTCCTGCGGGGGGATGCCGATGGAGGTGAAGGCGAAGACGCGGTTATTGCGGCCCATGGTGAGATGGCCATCGAGAACGACGTGGGAGATGAGCTCGCAGTTGTCGCCGAGGGTGACGTTGGGGCCGATGGTGCAGAAGGGGCCGATGGTGCAGGTTGCGGGGATCTGCGCGCCTTCGGCGATGATGGCTGTGGGATGGATGCTCACTCGGGGGTTTCGACCTTTGGTTCGGCTTTTTGAGGTGCGCGGGGGACGACCTGGCACATGACGGTGGCATCGCAGACGAGTTTGCCGTCGACGGTGATGGAGCCGCCCATTTTGACGACGCGGGTGCGCCAGTTGAGGACGGTGACCTCGATGCGGAGCTGGTCGCCAGGGGTGACGGGACGGCGGAAGCGGGCGTTTTCGATGCTGGTGAAGACCATGAGCTTGGAGTCGCGGTCGGGGATCTCGGTGAGGAGGAGTGCGCCACCGGTTTGGGCGATGGCTTCGACCATTAGGACTCCGGGCATGATGGGATAGCCGGGGAAGTGGCCCTGGAAGAACTGCTCGTTCATGGTGACGTTTTTGATGGCGACGATGCGATGGCGGGGCTCCATCTCGATGACGCGATCGATGAGGAGAAACGGGTAGCGGTGGGGGAGGAGGGACATGATCTCGACTATGTCCATGGTGCGGCTGGGCGTGGGTTGGGCGTCGGGGGAGGGGTTGGGCGTGGGTTCGCTCATGGCATGGATGAGTATAAACGGCGGTGGGGAGAGAGGTGTGGGTCTGCGCTGCGGAATGGCAGGCATAAAGAAGAGGTAATAGCCAAACTTAACGCAAAGGGCGCAGAGGCGACGCGAAGGCTAAGGGTAGCGTTGGATGGTTTGGGGTGAGGAATGCCGCCTGGTGCGGAGTTTTCAGCTGATGGCCGGTCTGATATCGGTTGAGGCCGACGGTGGCTGCGGGGTATGCGGCTTGCCGCACCATGGGCAGAATCGCTGGTAGAGGGAGATGGTTTGTCCGCAGTGAGGGCACGTTGAAGAAATCGGCTGACGCAGCACGAAATAAAGAAGAAACCCAAGTAAGTGCGGAACAAAGATTGCGACCAGAACCCAAAGCACTGGCTGCATCGCGCGCTGCAGGGCGTCTCCGTAGACATATCCGAGGCAGAGTAGCCAGGTTGCTATCAGGCAGCTGAAAAAAATGCCGGCAGCGAGACAGGCGACTGCAGCGAGGATAGCCATACCGGCGTCGTAGTGCTGCCGATGCTGAATCGAGGGCCAAAGGAAGCCCATGATCAGCCCGATAAACGATCCGCAGATGGCAAGGATGAACGCGCTGGTGCGAACTGGTTTGGGAACCACACTCAAGAATCGTTGAGTCGTCATAGAGCCCTTTCGTTCCGGTTTGCCGCAGACAACTGGGGCAACAACGGAAATAGCAGTAAGAGACAGATCGAGGGGACGATCCAGAAGGCGAGCAGTGCCTGGCGCACATGCTGGCTTTGAATGTCGAAGTGAGAAGCGATCAGGCTACCGAATTGCAGATCGAGGAACGACCCGGCGGCCGTCAGAACGAGGGCGAGGGCGCAAACCAAGGCCAATCGGCGGCGGTT
Organism: uncultured Acidobacteriaceae bacterium; assembly: GCA_963798925.1. Classification (GTDB taxonomy): domain Bacteria; phylum Acidobacteriota; class Terriglobia; order Terriglobales; family Acidobacteriaceae; genus Edaphobacter. Next base: position 1,958,144 of record CAWCVD010000008.1, on the reverse strand, counting down.
GAAGGGCGTAGCTTGTACCTGCTGGGCCCGGTGATTGATTGATTCGAAGACTTTCGCCTGAAGTGCTGGGTTCACCTCGAAGGAAAATCCGCCGAGGCTGGCGATGACCCTGCGGCTGGCGTTGAGATACTCCTGGCACGCGGCGCAGGACTGGAGATGCTCGCGGAGGGATTGGTCGTCAGGAAGCGGCGACCCGGACGCCAGAGTTTCGTCGATCATGTGCTGAAAAACTTCGTGACGGTCAGACGTCATGATTTGCTCCCTCCAACTGCGACCGTAATGTTGCGAGACCACGATAGATGCGCGAAGAGACGGTGGAGACCGGCGCTCCAACGACGGTCGAGATCTCCTGTAGCGAGAGATCCTCCTGAAAGCGAAGGACGAGCGCTTCGCGATAGACGGAATCCAAGGTTTCGAGCGAGTGGGCCAGCCGCTCGGCATCTTCTGTGCGTGCGGCGAGTGCGAACGGCGACGGGGCACTCGAAGCTGGCGACGTTGGGGCGGATTCCCACTCTTTGTCGTCGTTTGAGTCCAGGCTGAAGATTTGGCGCTTGCGCATGTGATCGATGGCGAGATTGCGCGCGATGGTGAAGAGCCAGGGCTCAAAGCGAGAACGCCCGTCGTAGGAGGAGCCACGTTCCATAACCCGCAGCCATGTCTCCTGCACGAGGTCATCGACACCGTCGCGCCTGCCCAGCAGGTAGATGAGATAGCGGACAAGGCGGTACTGATACTGCTCGACCAATGCCTGCAGAAGCGTGACATCTCGCCGACGCAGACCAAGCCCGATTTGCTGCGTTTCGCTCTTCAAGTCCGCTACCCGTGAGATGTCATAGTCGAACATACGTGGGGTATACGGAAGAGGGGGGCAGAATTACGCAAGATTTTGGCCGTTTCGATCGGCCTTGGCGCATCAGGAACAAAAGGAAGGGCAAACGAGGGCAACCCACCCTTTCGATGACGCCGAAAGGATGGGTTACTGTTCTCTGGTTTGTTTAGGCCGCAGGTGGTGGGAGTTGGGCGCTGGGGGTGGATTTGGAGATTTCGAGTTCTTCGGGGGTCATGTCTACGGGGATTTCGGCGAAGAGCGGGGTGGTGAGGTAGCGCTCGCCGGTGTCGGGAAGCATGGCGAGGATGGTGGAGCCTTTGGGGGCTTCGGCGGCGATCTTCAAGGCTCCGGCGAAGGTGGCTCCGGAGCTGATGCCGACGAAGATACCTTCTTTCTTGGCGAGAGCCTGGCTGTTGCTCATGGCTTCGGGGTTGGTGATACGGAGAACCTGGTGGATACGATGGGCGTCGATTGCGTCCTGAGCGAGCTTTGGGATGAAGTCGGGGCTCCAGCCTTGTTGGGGATGTGGGGTCCAGGAGGGATGGCTGGCGGAGGCGGTGTGGTCGGGGTTGTTGGGTTGCGGGAGGCCGCTTGAGACCATGGGAGCGGCGTCGGGTTCGCAGAGGATGATTTTGGTATCGGGGCGCTTTTCAGCGAGGACGCGAGAGACGCCTTTGAGGGTGCCTCCGGTGCCGAAGCCTGTGACCCAATAGTCGAGCCGGTCGTCTTCGAAGTCGCGGAGGATCTCCTGCGCGGTGGTGCGTGAGTGGAAGTCGGCGTTGGCCTCATTGGTGAACTGGCGGGTCAGAAACCAACCGTTTTTGGCGGCGAGTTCCTCGGCTTTTTTGACCATGCCGGTGCCGCGGGCCGGGCCGGGAGTGATGATGACTTTGGCTCCGAGAAAGCGCATGAGCTTGCGACGCTCGATGGAGAAGGTTTCGGCCATGGTGACGACGAGGGGATAGCCTTTGGCTGCGCAGACCATGGCGAGACCGATGCCGGTGTTGCCGCTGGTGGCTTCGACGACGGTCTGGCCGGGCTTGAGAGTGCCGCGTTGTTCGGCGTCTTCGATGACACCGAGGGCGAGACGATCTTTGACGGAGCCGAGTGGGTTGAAGGCTTCGATTTTGACGTAGAGGTTGATGCCGGCGGGAGCGAGGTGATTGATGCGGACTACGGGGGTGTTGCCGACGGTGCCGAGGATGTTGTCGAACTTCATCGTTGGGGCTCCTTGATGACTTGATGGATGAGATGCGGTTGCGGGCCCGGATTATTTTTTCTTCTGGAGGAGGACGTCGGGGTTGAAGGTGTCGGGTGAGAGTTCTACGTCGTACTCGACTTTGGAGTAGAAGGTCTGGCTGGCCATTTCGCCGTTGTGGTAGCGGGTGATGGTCAAAGCGGTGGGCAGGCCCTGAATGGTGTGGTAGTCATCGTACTCTTCGGCGTCTTCGTCGTAGTCCCTGAAGGTGGTGTTGCGCCACTTGAATGTTCGGCGGCGCGGGAAGTGGGTTTCAACGTCTACGTCGAGGGTGACGGCGTCGTTTTCGGCGCTGAGGATGGTGACGCGTTCGGTGAGGCGGCGCTCGACCATGGTGCTGCCTTCATAGACGACCATGACGCCGGGGGCTTTGAGCCAGACGCGGAAGACGGATTCGATGGAGTGATCCTGGCGGCGGTAGAAGTCTTCGATCTGGTCTTTAGGGAGTGTGGTGTTTCCTTTGTAGGTGACCTCGTGACCGGTGTTGTTGGCCCAGATCTGGACGACGTCGATCTTTTTGCCGGGAAGGATCATGCTTTTGTCGGTCATGAAGCCGATGCGCTGGGCCTCAGGATGGTCTGCGCTGGCGAACTGGCGGATGAGAGTGAATTCGGTGACGATGCCGGTGGGAGCGCCGCGGAAGAAGCGAGCGACGTGGCCGAGTTCGCGAACGTTGCGGCGGTGGAGCCAGGCGTCTCCGCCGAGGGCTTCGAGCATCTGGTCGAGGACCTTACGGCCGCGCTGGTCGGTGGTTTCGCCGGTGGGCTGTTTGGGTGCTGCGCTGGGAATGCTACTGGCCTGAGCGTTAAGTGGCCGGGTTGCGGTGGTGAGGAGCGCCGTGAGGATCAGGGCGGCCGCGAGGACGAGTTGCTTCATTCCGACTCCGTTCAGCCTGCGAGGACTGCGCCGCCGTTGACGTTGAAGATCTCGCCGGAGATGAAGCCGGCGAAGGGGGTACAGAGAAAGAGGATGGGCGCGGCGATCTCTTCAACGTGCGCTGGGCGGCCCAGTGGGATGAGGGACAGCAGTTTTTTGGACGTTTCGGGGTCGCTAAGGACATCGGCAGACATTTCGGTGGCGACCCATCCGGGAGCGACGCAGTTGACGTAGATTCCCTGAGCGATGAGCTCGGTGGAGAGGCTTTTGGTGAGGCTGATGAGGGCCCCTTTGGTGGCGGCGTAGTCGGCGTGGAAGGCTTCGCCGCGCTGTCCGGCGGTGGAGGAGACGAGGACGATGTGGCCTCGGGTTTTGGTTGCGGGCTGGGAGTATGGCTGGGATTCCATTTGGGCGACCGCGGCACGGATGACGCCGAAGACGCTGTCGAGATTGGTGCCCAAGGTGCTTCGCCACTGCTGAGTGGTCATGGTGGCGATGTGCGCGTCGTGGGGCGGCCAGATGCCGTGATTGAGAACGACGCAGTCGAGCCGGCCGAAGGTTTTGACGGCGGCTTCGACGAGAGTGCGGCCGTCTTCGGGGGTGGAGAGCGGTTGATGGATGGCCTGGCAGAGGTCGGGACCGCCGCACTCGGTGACGAGGGATTCGGCTTGCTGAACAGCGGCGCGGTAGCTGAAGACGACTTTGGCTCCGGCCTGGCGGAAGAGACGGACGGTGGCACGGCCGATGCCGCGTGAGCCTCCGGTGATGAGGGCGACCTTGCCGGTCAATGACATAGTCACGCCTGAGTCGGGGTTGGGCATATACTCGACGCTATCGAAAGGCTCTGTCTGACGCAAGTTGCACGAGATTGCTACTAAATTTCTTTGTGAGGGAGATGACTGGTTATGAAGATCGCCGTTCTTATCGCACGGATTTTGCTTGGGCTTGTGTTTCTCGTCTTTGGACTGAATAACCTCCATCCTTTTATGCCCATGCAGCCGATGCCGGGAGATGCAGGGACATTCGCCATGATTATGTTTGTGCACGGATGGATTGTGTTCCATGGCGTGCTTTATGTGATCGCCGGGGTGCTTCTGCTTGTGGGGCGGTATGTCCCGGTCGCGCTGGTGATCCTTGGACCGATCCTTGTGAATATTCTGGTTTTCCACTTTACGTTGGCGCGTACGGGGTTTGCGCCGGGACTGATTTGCTCGTTGCTGGAGATCTTCCTGATCTGGGCTTACTGGCCGGCGTTTCGGGGGATCTTTACGGCGAAGATGCCGGTTGGGTAGAGATCCGTTCGCGTAGTTGCGCGAATACCCCACCCTTTCGCGATTAGACTGCGAAAGGGTGGGGTATTCGGATTTTGGGGCATGTGGCTTCTGACGCCTGGGCTAGTTGAGGACGGGGAGCTGGAGCGTGGTGCCGATGGGCACGCTGTTGGGGTTGGCGATGTTGTTGGCTTGTGCGATCTGGGGATACTTGTTGGCGTTGCCGTAGAAGAGCAGGCTGATGGCAGAGAGCGTGTCTCCGGATTTGATGGTGACGGGCTGGGTTGCTCCGCCGACTGGTTCCGATTTCGTGCTTGAGGTCGGAGTAGGTGGGGTCGACCTTCTTGATCGCATCCCAGACCCGGTTAGCGACGACGGTGGATGGGACAGTGCCCTTGATGTGGATTTGTTCGCCCGCTAGGTCGACGGCCTCGAGGGTGGCTCCGTAGGGGACGAACTTTTCGATCGTGGTGATCACGGGTGCGTACTTCTGTTTAAGAGCGTTGAGATCTGCCATGGCACACTTCTCCTGTTGTCAGAGGGATCTGACTTGTTGGTCGAACTGGGTTGGGATGGATGCTGCGGCCCGGCATCCATCGGATTGCTCCGGAGGGATCTGCGCTCCGGGGAGGGGCTAAGAAGCCTTGAGCTTGCCGAGAAGCTGCTCTGCCATGGCACCCATACCGCTGGCAGGAGTGGCTTGTCCATTGGGAGCGAAGTGCTGGATGACCATGGGAAGGACGGTAGCGAGGGCGGCCGAGACGATCGCCGGTGAGACGCCAACCTTGGCTGCAGTTTTTTCGATGAGGCCGGTACCTGCGAGGCCTTGACCGACCTGCTCAGGGGTAGCTGTGGCGGCCTGACCGGAGCCCCATGCTCCGACGTGACCGGCCATGCCGTTGTTCTTGAAGGCGTCGAGAACGCCCTGAATTCCCTCCGGGTGTTGCGTGAGTGCTTCGATGAAGCCACCTGCGACTTTCGCCTGATCGGTACCGGCTGCTGCTCCGGTCTGGCCGGCGAGTGACTGGATCATATCCATAATTCCCATGGTTTTCACCTCGCACTCATGGTAGGCCGGATTGGGGAGGCGGTTGGTGGCAGAGGATGTAAAAATTCGGCGATTTCTTCAGGATGGATGGGTTTTTGATGGGGTCAATGTTTGGCAGAGGCAGTATCGACCGGCTACTTCGGTGGAATGAGGTCGATTCCTTCGGGGGCAAGGACCAGCTCCTCAATGGCTATATCGCTGCCGCCGCTATGGAGTGCCGGGCCCTGGTATTTGACCGGATAAGCGTTGATGAGTTGTCACGCGCTGATTCTTTGTCCAGGCTCAGCGGTTGGAGCCCCAAGTGACGCAGTCGCGAGTGGGATCGAGGGTGTTGAGGCTCTGACAGGCGATTACGCTGGCGTGCTTAGGGACTTTGCCGCCGAAGGCCGTGAGCGCCGGAGGGCCAAGAACGCCGAGAGTTGGTACGTCCCACTTGGTGGCTGTGAGGACGCCGCCCTTGAAGGTGAAGATGAGCGGATCGGGCAAGGGAGGCGGTGGATTAGGGGCGTCTTTCGGCTGCTCATAGATTAGGGTGACGGTTTTGCCGTCCTTCTTCCAGTGCGCGTGCCAGGTCTGGGGGGCTTTGTCGTGCCATTTCTGCTGGAGGAGCGCGGAGCCGTCGGTCGCGAAGTCAATGAAGAGGACGCGGAAGACGTCGGCCGAGAAGCCACCACTGCCGGAATAAAAGCCTTTGAGGTCGTCGGCGAGGGCCGGTGGAACGAGGATCGCGGCAGACAGGATCAAGGCTGCGATTGAGGAGGAATGAATGCGCATGGGGCCATCCTATCCAAAGGAGGAGATGCGGGTAACTGAAATCTTTGGCAGGTGGAGTCGCAGAGGGCGGGAGGGGTTGACCGGGACGAGATAGACTTGATGGCTGTGAGCAAATCTATGGAAGGTTTGAGTTGACCTATGAGTGATCAGAGTAAGACGGCGATTTCGACGAAGGAGGCTCCGGCGGCGATTGGACCGTACTCGCAGGCAGTGCGGGTGGGAGATATGTTGTTTGCTTCTGGGCAGGTGGCGCTGGATCCGGCTACGGGGCAGCTGGTTGCGGGTGGGATTACGGAACAGACGGTTCGGGTGCTCGAAAACGTGAAGGCTGTGCTGGGGAAGGCTGGATTGAGCATGGTCCATGTGGTGAAAACGACGGTGTTTTTGAAGTCGATGGGCGACTTTGCGGCGATGAATGAGGTTTATGCCAGGTATTTGGCTCCGGAGGGTGTTGTGGCGCCGGCTCGGTCGACGGTGGCTGTGGCCGGGTTGCCGAAGGATGCACTGGTGGAAATTGAGGTGATCGCGAAGGACTCGGCGGAGGGGTAGCGGGACTGAAACATAAGCGGCGGTTGGGCATCTGATACTTAGAACAGATATTGGACAGAGGAGATGGACGATGGCCGAGACGACACAGGCGAAGAAGGTTCATAAGACAGAGGCGGAGTGGCGGGCGTTGCTGACGCCGGAGCAGTTTCATGTGATGCGCGAGGGTGGGACGGAAAGGGCGTTCACCGGAGCGCTGGTGAATAACCACGACGATGGGATTTATCACTGCGGAAGCTGCAATGCGCCGCTGTTTACCTCGGATAAGAAGTTCGATTCGGGGAGCGGATGGCCGAGCTTCTGGAATCCGGTTTCAGCGGATGCGATTGAGGCGATTGAGGACACCTCGCATGGGATGAAGCGGGTCGAGGTAAGATGTGCGACTTGCGGGGCTCACCTGGGGCATGTGTTTCCGGATGGGCCGACGCCTACTGGATTGCGGTATTGCATCAATAGCGCTTCGCTGGGATTTGAGAAGAAGTAGCGACTAGCTGAAGTGGCTAGTGGAGTAGCAATCGAGATTGGCGAGCCGGATCGTTGTGAGTAGATATGCAGGAAAAGCCCCAGCCGGCTACGACCCGGCTGGGGCGACTTTTTTGTTAAGTTTTGTAAAGCTTAGCCCTTGACGATTTTGCCGGTCTTAATGCAGCTGGTGCAGACGCGAATGCGCTTGCTTCCGCCGTCGAGTTTAGCTTTGACGGACTGGAGGTTGACGTTCCAGCGGCGACGGGTGGTGTTGTGGGCGTGCGAGATGTTGTTACCGAACTGCGGGCCTTTGCCGCAGAGATCACATTTGTGTGCCATGACTTGCTCCGATGCTGAGTCGCAGAGGATTCCCGGGGATCGAGCGCATGCAACCGCTGAAGACGATGCCGGGGAAGGTGTCAGGTGCAAGGAGATTCGAACTCGCAACCTCTACCGTGTGAGGGTAGCCTGCCTATGGGTTCATCATACCATGCAAGGGGTTGGGGACTCAATGGAAGCGGCTGGATTTTGAGTTCGGATTTGAATTGGAAATCCATGAGAACGCGAAGTTTGAGATATTGTTGAGTATGCATCTCAGCCAGTTGGGGCTTCTCAGCGGTCATGCGCCACGCCATGGCCTGCGGAGGTTTCACGTTACTGAATTTTGACGGCTTAGTAGAAGAAGCCAATGCGTCTTTAAGTACCTGTTCGTGCGTCGATAGAGTAACGGGCGGAGTTGCACCAACTTAGTCCAAATTTCTGATGTGGCAAAGGGAGACGTGTTTGCCAGCTGATACAAAGGAACACCCCTCAATTGGGCCGGATCATCAACTTCCGCCCCCTTCGTCACCCTCGTCCGGGAGCAAAGTTGTCCGGGTGCTGGTGTGGCTTGCCCTGCTGCTGATCTTTGCGGTGGGATTCTGGCTTGTTTTGCAGCATCACGATACAACGACTAAGAATGCACCAGGTGGCGGCGGACGACGCGGAGCCGCGGGCGGACCGGTCACGTTGACGACGGCCACGGCCACGAAGGGGAACATTGGCGTCTATCTAGAGGCGATCGGGACGGTGACGCCGGTGTATACGGCTTCGATCACGAGCCAGGTGACAGGGCCGGTGATCGCGGTGCACTTCACGGAAGGGCAGAGGGTGAGTAAAGGCACTCCGCTGATCGATATCGATCCGCGACCTTTCGAGGCGACGCTGCTGCAGGCGCAGGGAGTTCTGGATCGAGACGAGGCGATTCTGGCGCAGGCGACGATGGATCGGGACCGCTATCGCGAAGCGTGGGCGCGGAATGCTATTCCGAAGCAGACGCTGGATGACCAGGAGAAGATTGTGCTGCAGGACGCCGGCACGGTGAAGAATGATCAGGGGACGGTGGCGTTCGACCAGGTACAGCTTGGCTACTGCCATATCACGGCTCCTATCTCGGGGCGGGTGGGTTTGCGGCTGGTGGATCCGGGCAACGTGGTGCAAGCTTCGGGGTCGGTGACGCTGGCGGTGATTACACAGGAGCAGCCGATCACGGTGATCTTTACGATTCCAGAGGATAGCCTGGGGCAGGTGCAGCCTCGTATTCGGCAGAGAGCGAAGCTTCCGGTGGACGCCTACGACCGCGCGGCATTGAAGAAGATCGCGAGCGGAAGCCTCTTGACGCTGGATAACCAGATCGATACGACGACGGGCACGGTGAAGGCCAGGGCGTCGTTCGACAACCGGGACGGGCTGCTGTTTCCAAATGAGTTTGTGAATACGCGGCTGCTGGTGAATACGGTGCAGGGAGCGACGATCGTTCCCTCTTCGGCGATTCAGCATAACGGCAATGTGGCGTTCGTTTTTTTGATTCAGGACAACACGGCGTACATGAAGAACGTGAAGACGGGTGTGACCGAAGGCAATAACACGTCGGTGACGGGAATCAATCCTGGAGACGTTGTGGCCGACAGTAGCTTCGACAGATTGCAAGACAAGGCGAAGATCGTGGTTTCGAAGACGCCTCTGCCTGCCACCACGACGGGGAGTAATGTTCCTTGAGTCCTTCTCGTCCGTTTATTCTGCGCCCTGTGGCGACGTCGCTGCTCATGGCGGCGATTCTGCTGGTCGGAATCGTGAGCTACACGCAGCTGCCAGTTTCCGCACTGCCTGAGGTCGACTATCCGACGATTCAGGTACTGACCTTCTATCCGGGAGCGAGCCCGCAGGTGGTGGCCACGACGGTGACCGCGCCGCTGGAGCGCCAGTTCGGGCAACTGCAGGGGCTGAGCCAGATGACCTCCTCGAGTTCCGGGGGGACGTCGGTAGTTGTGCTGCAGTTCAACCTGAGCCTGAACATCGATGTGGCGGAAGAAGAGGTGCAGTCGGCGATTAATGCTTCGTCGAGCTTTTTGCCGGCGAACCTGCCTGCGCCGCCGATCTACAGCAAGACGAATCCCGCGGATGCGCCTGTCCTGACCCTTGCAATCACGTCGAGCTCGATGCCGCTGTCGCAGGTGGAAGACCTGGTGGATACGCGGTTGGCACCGAAGATCTCGCAGCTGAACGGCGTGGGACTGGTGAGCATCAGCGGCGGGCAGAAGCCTGCGGTACGCATCCAGGCGAATCCGACGGCGCTCTCGTCGTATGGGATCAACCTTGAGGACCTGCGTACGGCGGTGACACAAAGCAGCGTGAACGCGGCGAAGGGCAATTTTGACGGACCGCGGCAGGATTACCAGATTGACGCGAACGATCAGCTGGTGACAAGCAAAGACTACAGGAGCGTTGTGGTTGCTTACCGCAACGGCGCCCCGGTAATGCTGACCGATGTCGCGAAGATTGTGGACGGCGTCGAGAATTCGACTCAGGCTGCGTGGATGGACCAGACCCCGGCGGTGATTCTGAATGTGCAGCGCCAGCCCGGCGGCAACACGATAAGCGTGGTTAAGAGCATCAAGCAACTGATGCCGCAGCTTGAGGCGAACCTTCCGCGAGGGATTGAGGTTACGACGCTGACGGACCTCACGACACCAATCCAGGCATCGGTCGACGATGTGGAGTTTGAGCTGCTGCTGACGGTGGCCCTGGTGGTAATGGTGATGTTCCTGTTTTTGCGGAGTCTGTACGCGACGATCATTCCGAGCGTGGCGGTTCCGCTGTCGCTGATCGGCACGTTTGCGGCGATGTACATGCTGGGGTACAGCCTGGACAACCTGTCGCTGATGGCGTTGACGATTTCAACGGGCTTCGTGGTCGATGACGCGATCGTGATGGTGGAAAATATCTCGCGCTATCTGGAGGAGGGAGACCCTCCGATGCAGGCGGCGTTGAAGGGCGCCGAGCAGATTGGCTTCACGATTCTGTCACTGACGGTTTCGCTGATCGCTGTGCTGATTCCTCTGTTGTTCATGGGCGACGTAGTTGGGCGGCTGTTCCGCGAGTTTGCGGTGACGCTGGCGGTGACCATTGTGGTTTCGGCGGTGGTTTCGCTGACGCTGACGCCGATGATGGCAGCGAGGATTTTGAAACATAACCCCGAAGCTCAGCAGGGGCGTTTTTACCGGGCTTCGGAGCGGGTCTTCGAAGGGATGATCTCGTTTTACGGGCGGACGCTGAAGGTTGTGCTGCGCTACCAGACAATCACGCTGCTGGTGGCGGTGGCGACGCTGCTGTTGACGGTCTATTTGTACATCGTTATTCCGAAGGGCTTCTTCCCTGTGCAGGATACAGGCGTGATTCAGGGGATTACGCAGGCTTCGCAGACCATCGGGTCGAAGGCGATGGCGGAGAAACAGCAGGAGGTTGCGAGGGTGGTGCTGCAAGACCCCGCGGTCGAGAGCCTGTCTTCGTTTATTGGTGCGGATGGCACGAATACAACGACGAACAGCGGGAGAATGTCGATCAACCTGAAGCCGCTGGATCAACGCGACCTGAGCGCTTCAGATGTGGTGCGCAGGCTGCAGTCGAAGTTGAAGAATGTGAATGACATTCAGATGTACATGCAGCCGGTGCAGAACATTACGGTGGACGACCGGGTAAGCCGCACGCAGTACCAGTACACGCTGGAGGATCCGGATGCGAATGAGCTGAACGACTGGACTAATCGGTTTGTCGCGAAGCTGAAGGATTTGCCGGGGCTGGAAGATGTGGCGACAGACCAGCAGATGGGTGGGTTGGCTGTGTCGCTCGTCATCGATCGCGCGACGGCTTCGCGGCTTGGCGTGGCGCCGACAACGATCGACAATACGCTGTATGACGCCTTCGGGCAGCGGCAGATCAACACGATGTACACGCAGTTGAATCAGTACCACGTGATTCTGGAGGCTGAGCCGCAGTTCCAGGTTGATCCGAACAAACTGAATCATCTTTATCTTGAGTCGAACTCCTCGTCGGGACAGAGCGGGGCGCCGGCGTCATCGTCGTCCGGCAAGGGCTCGACGTCGGCGGGCTCGAATGCGCTGACAGGCTCGGCGCTGTATACGCCGTCGGCGAATACGTTCACGCCGCCAGCCAATGCGCTGAAATCAACCACTTCCGGCACTGCCGGCGGCGCGACCTCTGCGGGGGCGACCAGTTCGATGACCAGCAATGCCGTACCGTTCAGCGCGTTCTCGCACTTTGAGACGACGACGGAGGCGCTCTCGATCACGCACCAGGGACAGTTTCCGGCGATCACGGTTTCTTTCAATCTTGCGCCGAATGCCGCGCTCGGAGATGCGATCTCGGATATTGAGAAGGTGCAGAAAGATATGCACATGCCAGCAAGCCTTCAGGCGGACTTCCAGGGGACAGCGGCTTCGTTCCGGAACTCGCTGTCGAACATGCCGCTGCTGATTCTTGCCGCGTTGGTCACGGTGTACATCGTGCTTGGGGTGCTTTATGAGAGCTTCATCCATCCGATTACGATTCTCTCGACGTTGCCTTCAGCAGGAGTGGGAGCATTTCTATCGCTGATTCTGTTTCATCAAGACCTGAGCGTGGTTGCAATTATTGGATTGGTCCTGCTGATCGGGATTGTGAAAAAGAACGGCATTATGATGGTCGACTTCGCGCTGGACGCGGAGCGGCATCAGGGGCTGGATGCGACGGAGGCGATCTACCAGGCTTGCCTGCTTCGCTTCCGGCCGATCATGATGACGACGATGGCGGCGCTGCTGGGCGGCATTCCACTGGCGTTCGGGACCGGTATCGGCTCGGAGCTGCGGCGGCCGCTGGGCATTGCGATGGTTGGTGGACTTTTGCTGAGCCAGGTTCTTACGCTGTACACGACGCCGGTGATCTATATCTTCTTCGACAATATTGCGACGCGCTTCTCGAAGAAGAAGGCAGAGCAGCACGGCAGGAGCGCGCCTGAGGCAGCTGAGGCGTCATGAATCTCTCTGCGCCATTTATCCATCGACCGGTAGCAACTACGCTGCTAACGGTCGCGATTGCAATCGCTGGCGCAATTGCGTTTACGGTGCTTCCGGTGTCGCCGTTGCCACAAGTGGACTTTCCGACGATCTCTGTGAACGCGGGCTTGCCTGGGGGCAGCGCGGAGATTATGGCGTCGTCGGTGGCGACTCCGCTTGAGAGACAGTTGGGCCACATTGCCGGAGTTTCGGAGATGACGTCTTCGAGCAGCCTGGGCACGACTTCGATCACGATCCAGTTTGATCTGAGCCGCAATATCGATGGGGCCGCTCGCGATGTGCAGGCGGCGATCAATGCAGCGCGCACTTATCTGCCGGCGAACCTGCCGGCGAATCCGACTTATCGCAAGGTGAATCCGGCTGATGCGCCGATCATGATTATCGGGCTTACGTCGGATAAATATGGTCCGAACAAACTGTACGACGAAGCTTCGACGATCGTCCAGCAGAGGCTTTCGCAGATTCAGGGTGTGGGACAAGTGAATGCAGGTGGAGGCGCGTTGCCTTCGGTTCGCGTGGAGGTAAATCCGACGAAGCTTGCCAGTCTGGGGCTTACGATGTCTGATCTTCAGGCTGTCCTCAGCATTCAGAACTCGAATCTTGCGAAGGGACAGATAACGAACGGAGATATCTCTGCCGACATTGTGGCCAACGATCAGATATCGCAGGCCGAAGAGTACAAGCCAATCATCGTGGGCTACAACAATGGCTCCGCGGTGCGGCTATCGGATGTGGCGGACGTTGTCGACTCGACGCAAAACCTGCGGGCCGCGGGATATTTGAATGGCATACGCGCAATCCAGTTGATCGTGTTTCGTCAGCCGGGGGCGAACATCATTGATACGGTCGACCGAATTAAAGATGCGTTGCCTTCGCTGGAAGCCTCCATCCCACAGGGTATTAATACAACGATCGTTCTTGATCGCACGACGACAATCCGGGCCTCGGTGAGCACCGTTGAAAAGACTCTGGTCCTGTCGATCATCCTGGTGATCATCGTTGTTTTTGTTTTTCTTCGCAGCGGTCGTGCCACCCTGATTCCGGCGGTCGCGGTGCCGGTCTCTCTGATCGGCACGTTTGCTGTGATGTATCTGTGCGGCTACAGCCTCGACAATCTGTCGCTAATGGCGCTGACCATTTCGACCGGCTTTGTGGTGGACGACGCGATCGTTGTGATGGAAAACGTCACGCGGCACATTGAAGACGGAATGGAACCCTTCTCCGCAGCGTTGAAGGGGGCGAAAGAGATTGGCTTTACGGTCTTTACCATCAGCATGTCGCTGATCGCCGTATTCATCCCGCTTTTGTTGATGGGCGGAATTGTTGGCAGGCTGTTTCGGGAGTTTGCGGTGACGTTGTCGACCGCGATCCTGGTGTCGATGGTTATTTCGCTGACGACGACACCGATGATGTGCGCGTACCTCCTGAAAAATCCGCACAAGGATAGTCATGGCCGGCTTTATCGGTCGATGGACCAGGGCTTCGAATGGCTGCTTTCACTATATCGTCGCAGCCTGCATTGGGCGCTGGACAACCCTGTACTGATCCTGGTCGTGTTGTTTCTTACGATTGCTTTGAACGTTGCGATTGTCTTCAAGATTCCGAAAGGATTCTTTCCGTTGCAGGACACGGGCTCGCTTGGTGGGGCTGTCCGCGGACCTCAGGACACCTCATATTTTGCGATGAACGAGGCCATCCAGAAGATACAAAGGATAGTTAAGGAAGATCCAGCGGTTGAAAATGCCACGTCGTTTACCGGAGGTGGAGGCGCTTCGAATACTGCCAATATGTTCATTTCGCTGAAGCCGCTGGCCGAACGCAAAAACGTGAGCGCTTCGGAGGTGATCAATCGCCTGCGTCCGAAGCTGAACCGGATAACCGGAGCGTCTTCGTTTTTGCAGGCGTCGCAGGATCTTCGCATTGGAGGACGCGGGAGCAACGCGCTTTATCAGTACACGATTCAGGCGGACTCTCTTGCGGATCTCGCGACGTGGGGACCGAAGCTGCTGAATGAAATGATGAAGTTGCCGGGATTTCAGGACGTCAGCTCCGACCAGCAGAACGGGGGCCTGGATGAACTGCTGCACTACGATCGAGTGACGGCTGCGAAGCTTGGCCAGACCGCTCAGTCGCTGGACGCCGCGCTGTATGGCGCCTTCGGCCAGTCTGAGGTCTCGTTGATCTATACGCAGCTCAATCAGTATTACGTGGTTCTTGAGGTTGCGCCCGAGTACTGGCAGAGCCCCGAGGGCCTGAAGAGCGTCTACTTCCACCCGCCGGGAACGAGCAGTTCTACCGCAACAGGAAATGTGCCGCTTGCCATGCTAGCGAGCAACAAGACCAACACGACGCCGCTGGCGTTGAACCATACAGGATTGTTTCCTTCTGTGACGGTGTCGTTCAATCTTGCGCCGGGGATGTCTCTGAGCGATGCGACGCTTGAGATTGCACAGATGCAGCAGCGTCTGGGCACGCCTTCGACGGTGCATGGGTTCTTTGCAGGGACGTTGCTGGCGTATCAGCAGTCGCTGGGGACCGAGCCACTTCTAGTGGTGACGGCGATTCTTGCGGTTTTTATCGTCCTGGGCGTCTTGTATGAGAGCCTGGTGCACCCGATCACTATTCTTTCGACGCTTCCTTCGGCGAGCGTGGGCGCGATGATGGCTCTGATGATGTTCAAGGAAGATTTGAACGTGATCTCGATTATCGGGATTGTGCTGCTGATCGGGATTGTGAAGAAGAATGCGATTATGATGATCGACTTCGCGCTGCAGGCGGAACGCGAGGGCGGCATGGAGACAGAGGAAGCGATCTTTCAGGCTTGCATGCTGCGGTTCCGGCCTATCATGATGACGACAATGGCGGCGCTGTTTGGCGCGCTGCCTCTGGCGTTTGGAAGCGGGACCGGATCGGAGCTGCGCCGCCCGCTGGGAATCACGATTGTAGGCGGACTGATTGTGAGCCAGATGCTCACGCTTTATACGACCCCGGTTGTTTATCTTGCGCTGGACCGTTTGCGGCTGCGCGTGATGGGGAAAGAACGCGATACGTTTCGTCCACTCGACAGCCCAGTGGCTGCGGGCGGGGACTAGGACTGCGATGGGTAAGACTATGACTAATTTTCGAATGAGAATTGCTTCAGGCTCGGCGATGATGACGATCCTGCTGACGGGATGCATGGTGGGGCCGAAGTATCATGCGCCCCCGGCGACGGTTACGGCTCCGCCTGTGGAGTACAAGGAGTCGCCGACGCAGTTCAAGGAAACTGACGGTTGGAAAGTGGCCCAGCCGCAGGATGCGCTGCTGCACGGGAAGTGGTGGGAAATCTATAACGATCCTGAGTTGAATGCGCTCGAAGAGAAGCTGAACATTGATAACCAGAACATCAAGGAGTTTTTTGAGAATTTTCTGGAGGCGCGGACCCTGGTGGCGCAGGCGCGGTCGCAGCTCTATCCGACGGTGGGGGTTTCCCTGTCGTATTCGGCGGCGCGTACGTCAACCAACCTGTCGAACTCTCCTTCGGCCAACCCTGGCCGGGTGGCCTCAATAGGATCGTTGCCGGCCACCGTTTCATGGGAGCCGGACTTGTGGGGCAAGGTGCGCAATACCATTCACGAGCAGCAGTACAACGCCCAGTTGAGCGCGGCGGATCTGGAGAATGAGAAGTTGACCGAGCAGGCGAGCCTGGCGGAGTTTTTTTATGAGATACGGGGACAGGATGCGCTGCAGAAGCTTTTAGATGAGACGGTGGAAGTCGACAAGAAGGCACTGGAACTGACGCGCGCCCGCTACGAGACCGGGGTAGATACGAGAATCTCAGTTGCAGAAGCTGAAGCGACGCTGGCGCAGGTTCAGTCGCAGGCTCAGAACCTGGGTGTGGCGCGGGCGCAGTTTGAACATGCTATTGCTGTGCTGGTAGGTGCGAATCCGTCGCAGTTTTCGATTCCGGTGAAGCCCTTGCTGACGAACGCTCCGGTGGTTCCGCTGGGGATGCCGTCAGCTTTGCTGGAGCGGCGGCCTGATATCGCTGCAGCGGAACGAAAGATGGCGGCAGCGAATGCGCAGATTGGAATCGCTTACGCCGCTTACTATCCGTCACTGAGCCTGAGCGCGAGTTACGGCTATGAAAGCACGAACTTCAGTCACTTCTTCGACCTGCCGAGCCGGTTCTGGTCGGTTGGGCCGAGCTTGAGCGAGACGGTTTATGATGGCGGACTGCGGCGTGCGACGGTGAATCAGTTCATTACGACGTATAACGCCGATGTGGCGAGCTATCGGCAGACGGTGCTGACGGCATTTCAGCAGGTGGAGGACTCGCTGGCGTCGGTTCGGATTCTGTCGCAGCAGATTTTGAAGCAGGAGCAGGCGGTGAAGTCGTCGCAGGAGGTGTTGGAGTTGGAGACTGCGCGGTATCAGACAGGCGTGGACCCATATCTTGATGTCGTGACGGCGCAGACGACGCTTCTTAGCAATCAGCAGACACTGGCGAATCTGCATGTTCAGGAGATGACGGCTTCGGTGCAGCTGGTTGAGGCACTGGGCGGCGGTTGGGACAGAACGCAGCTGCCAACGCCGCCGGATGTTTCGAAGAAGCTGGATAAGTCGGAGACGGCGATTCAGTAGCAGGAGAAATGAATGATCGGCGATGCAGCGCAGTATCAGGAGCTAGTGGTCCTGTATGGCAGTTACGGCGATGAGGAACTTGTGCGGCTTGGGCGCGGCATGGCTGATCTGACTGAGATGGCGCAGGAGGCCCTGAAAGCGGAGCTGGCACGGCGTGGGTTGAAGGTTGGGTCTGTTGAGAAGGCGGTTGACGCGCGGATTTTGACAGAGGATGATCTGGCCGACATGCGGAGTTATGCCGAGTTGGCTCCGGCGGAGTGCATCTTTGATTTTGAAGATGAACGGGCCGCGTCGGCTGCTTATTATGCGCTGAGCGGAGGAGGAATTGAGGCGATCGTTGTTTCGGCGAAGGGTGACAATCGTAGACCACGGGTTGTGGTGAAGCCGAAGGATGCGGCACGGGCGGCGGAGATCTTGTCGGCGCCGTCGAGCGAGACATTGACGGCGGAGAAGGAAGCGGCTTTTGCAGGGTTCGATGTGCCGCGATGTCCGGCGTGCGGTGGGGAGGAGACGCTGCTGGAATCGGTTGACCCGGTGAACGAGTGGCGATGCGATGGTTGCGGCCACACTTGGCTTGAGGAGTCGGTTTCTCCGGCCCAGTAGACGGTGGTGATTTCGAGAGGCAAAACAAAAGACCCGCACGAAGCGGGTCCTTTGTTTGCGTTGGTTTTGCAGAGTGTTTTAGTGATGCTTGTCCTGTTGCGGGTGTGGCGATTCGCGAGGTTGCGGAGCCGGTCGTGACTGGGGTTGGGGAGCTGGCTTCGATTGCGGCTGTGGGGCCGGTCGCGGTTCAGGTTGAGGGGCAGGTCTGGATTGGGGCTGTGGGGTGGGCCGGTACTCGGGTTGGGGTGTGGGCCGGGGCTGCGGTTGTGGCGCTGGACGCGACTCGGGTTGAGGAGCGGGTCTGGGTTGCAGTTGAGGCGCGGGCCGCGATTCTGGCTGGGGGGTTGGGCGCGGTTGCGGTTGTGGTTGAACCGGATGAACTTGCGGCTGCGGTTGAGGCCGTGGTTGCGGTTGGGCGGGCCGGTTCTCAGGCTGCGTAGGCCTTACCTGAGGTTGGCTGGGCCGGTTTTCAGGCTGCGCAGGCCGAACCTGAGGTTGATTGGGTCTGTTTTCAGGTTGCACTGGGCGTGTCTGGGGTTGGGCGGGACGCACCTCGGGCTGACTGGGTCTTATCTCCTGCTGGCCGGGCCTGGCTTCCGGTTGGTTGGGCCGGACCGGTTGCGTTTGTGGGCGATTGTATGGCTGTCCTGGGTGGGCTTCCGGTTGTCCCGGTCGGACTTCGGGTTGCACGGGACGGGTTTCGGGTTGGCCTGGGCGGTTGATGGGGTTGGGACGCGCAATGCCGGGTTGTGCGGCGATTGGCCGAGGAGCGGCGACCACTGCGGGTCGACCCTTGTTGACGTTGTAGAACTGGGCGCGGTTCTCGGCGGCTGCGCGCTGGTTCTGGATCTGCGTCGTCATGGGCGGAGTGCGTGGACCACGGAAGGCTGCGACCTCCGAGGGTTGCGGACGGACAGCGATGCCGCCGTGGCCTCCGTTATAGGAGACGCGGGTGCTGTTGTTGACGACGACGGTGCGGTTATAGACGTGAGTGATGTTGACGTTCACGCGATTGACAGAGCGGTTGTAGTAGAAGTTGTTTCCGTTCCAGTAGCCGCCGTGATAGCCGTAGCCGGTGTATCCGAAGCCGTAGTTGATGCCTCCGTAGAAGCCGATGTGAAGACCCCAGTAGCCGTGGTAGAAGCCCCAGCGGCTGTGATACCAACCCCAGTAACCGGGGGTCCAGAGAGCACCATAGTAGGGGGGAGCACACCAGGCTCCTGGAATCCAGTAATAACCGGCGGGCGCCCAGTACCAGTAGCCCGGGGTCCAGATGTAATTGGGTGCGGGGGCGACGGGCTGGTCGTATTCAGGGAGGGGTGGTGGAGGCTGGTCGGCATACTCGGTTGGCTGAGGCTGACCTTCCTGGTCGAGTTGGTCGAGGGTCTGGGCGTCCTGATAGGCCTGATTCTGATCCGCGGGCGGAGGCGCGACCTGATCTGGCGGGGGCTGTTGTGGGTATTGTTCGGCGGCCTGCTGAGGTGTGGACTGCGCGTGGGCAGCGAGAACCCTTCCTTGTGTGGGCGCGGGGGCGGCGACGGGGGCTGGCTGGGATGCGTCGGCCGGAGCCATGTTCGCGTCGGCGGGATCGGGGCCGTTGTTATCCGCTGCAGGGGCGGCGTCGGGGTCTACTCTGTGGCAGCCAGCCGCGCCGATGAGCGTTGTGATGGCGAGTGCAAGACCTAAAAGAAACCTGGGAACGAACTTATACATGCTGCCTGTCTCCTCGAACTGACTGGGTTGTTAAACCCAAAGTTATCCGATGAGATGCGTTTTTGTGCGTTGCACGATGGGGATTGCCGTAAATAGATGATCTTGTGGGGATTGGGGAGACGGATAGGTTTCACTGCGAGAGATAGGAGTGTTGGCGGGTTCTGCAAGGGCAAGGACCTCAAGCTTGGTAGGACGTCCTGCTTCCAGTGTGTAATGGACAATGATCAAGAACAAGCGGAAGAGGCTCTACCGCAGAGCTGACTGATCGCAGTAGAATAGGTGCGATGGTCGAACGTCTTCCCAACATGAAGCGTTTCCGTCACGGTCGGCCTGACCGCGGGCGTTGACATCATTCTCACCTTTGAAAGCTAGTTGACTCGAGAGCCGCCGCAGATTGCGGCTTGAAGTCGTGACTTCGGCCCCCTACCTCGCGCTTCGGATGGAGCGCCCCCTCGGAGAAAACGATATGCCGACCCAATCGCATCCTGATTCGTTCAAGAGCCTGTCAACGCTGACCTCGGGTTTTACGACGTACAACATTTTTCGCCTGAAGGCGCTCACGGACAAAGGCGTTGACCTGACGCGCCTTCCCTTCTCGCTACGCATTCTGCTGGAGAACCTGCTGCGGCATGAAGATGGTCGGACAGTGACGCCGGATGACATTCAGTTTTTGGCGTGCTGGGATCCCCACGCGGAGCCGTCGCGGGAGATTGCGTATATGCCTGCGCGTGTGCTGATGCAGGATTTCACAGGCGTGCCGGCTGTGGTCGATCTGGCTGCGATGCGTGATGCGATGAAGGCACTGGGAGGCGATCCGGAGAAGATCAATCCGCTGCAGCCGGCAGAACTGGTGATCGACCACTCGGTGCAGGTGGACGAGTTTGGCACCGTGCGGGCGTACGACTTGAATGCTGCGCTGGAGTTTCAACGGAACCGTGAGCGGTATGCGTTTTTGAAGTGGGGGCAGACAGCGTTTCATAACTTTTCCGCCGTGCCGCCGGGGATGGGGATCTGTCACCAAGTGAATCTGGAGTATCTGGCGCGGGTGGTGTTTACGACAACGCCTAAGCACAGTTTGGATGCTGTGGCCGCTAAGGGACATAAAGCGAGCGTGGAGGAGAGCTTTGCGTTTGCGTATCCGGATACGCTGGTCGGGACTGATTCGCACACGACAATGGTGAATGGGTTGGGGGTGCTGGGATGGGGGGTTGGTGGGATTGAGGCCGAAGCGGCGATGCTGGGGCAGCCGGTGTCGATGCTGGTACCGCAGGTGGTTGGGTTTAAGCTGACGGGCAAGTTGAAAGAAGGAACGACAGCGACTGATCTTGTGCTGACCGTAACGGAGATGCTGCGCAAGCTGGGAGTGGTTGGCAAGTTTGTGGAGTTTTATGGGCCGGGGATTGCGGAGTTGCCGCTGGCCGATCGAGCGACGATTGCGAATATGGCGCCGGAGTATGGAGCGACGTGCGGAATCTTCCCTGTTGATGCGGAGACACTGAGGTATCTGCGGCTGACGGGACGGAGCGAGGAACAGATTGCACTGGTGGAGGCTTACTACCGCGAGCAGGGGATGTTCCATACAGCGGACGCGAAGGAAGCCATGTATTCGGCGACGATTGCACTGGATCTCGCGACCGTGGAGCCGAGTGTTGCGGGGCCGAAGCGGCCTCAGGACCGGGTGAAGCTTTCGCAGGCGGGAGCCAGCTTCAAGGAACAGTTGCCGACGCTGCTGGGTCCCAATGGCAACAAGCAGGTGATCCGACAGTTGGTGCGGTGGGAGGGCGAGGGTGGAACGGCTTCGGCTTCGGGCGACCTGAGCAGCAGTGTGGGTGTTCGGCGCCGGTGGTCGAATCGCGAACGGTGCCGGTGATTACGATTCAGGATGAGCGGATGCCACACCTGGAGGCTCCGCATGTGTCGATACGGACCCGGTTTGGAGTGGATCCGGACAAATATCTCGACCATGGATCGATTGTGATTGCTGCGATTACGTCTTGCACGAATACTTCGAATCCGTACGTGATGATGGCGGCCGGGTTGCTGGCGAAGAAGGCGGTGGAGAAGGGATTGAGTACGCCGCCGTGGGTAAAGACTTCGCTGGCTCCCGGGTCGCGTGTGGTGACGGATTACTACATCAAGGCGGGGCTGATGCCTTATCTGGATAAGCTGCGGTTTCAGGTGGTGGGGTATGGATGCACGACGTGCATTGGGAACTCGGGGCCGCTGCCGACGGATGTTTCGAAGTCGATTGAAGACCATGGGCTGGTGGCGGTGTCGGTGCTGTCGGGGAACAGAAATTTTGAGGGGCGAATTTCGCCGGAGGTTAGGGCGAATTATCTGATGAGCCCTCCGCTGGTGGTGGCGTTTGCGCTGGCGGGACATATCGGGCACAACTTTGAGACCGAGCCGCTGGGACATGGGAAGAATGGAGACCCTGTGTTTCTGCGGGATATCTGGCCGACGCAGGCAGGAGGTGGCGGAGGCGGTGAACTCTTCGATCAGTTCGGAGATGTATCCGCCATCAGTACAGCACGGTGACCGATGGAGACAATAACTGGCAGAATCTGAAGTTTCCAGATGGGGATACCTATGGATGGGAGCCGGATTCGACTTATATTCGCAAGGCGCCTTACTTCGATGGGATGCCGGCTACGCCAGCTCCGGTAGAGGATATTCATGGGGCGCGGGTGCTGGCGGTGCTTGGCGATTCGGTGACGACGGATCATATTTCGCCGGCGGGGTCGATCAAGCTGAATGGGCCTGCGGGTAAATATCTGACCGAGCATGGAGTGAAGCCTTCGGACTTCAACAGCTATGGGTCGCGGCGCGGCAACCATGAGGTGATGGTGCGGGGCACGTTTGCGAATGTGCGGCTGCGGAATAAGCTGGCTCCGGGGACCGAGGGCGGTGTGACACGGCTGCTGCCGGAGGATCTGCCGATGTCGATCTACGACGCGAGCGTGGAGTATGCGAAGCGCGGACACCGCTGGCGATTCTTGCAGGCAAGGAATATGGGTCGGGTTCGTCGCGGGACTGGGCGGCGAAGGGGCCGCGACTGCTGGGGATCAAGTTTGTGATCGCGGAGAGCTATGAGCGGATTCACCGGTCGAATCTGGTGGGTATGGGGATTCTGCCGCTGCAGTTTATGCCGGGGCAGAATGTCGAGTCGCTGCTGCTTTCGGGCGAAGAGATCTTTCGCGATTGGGGAAGCCGGGTCAGTTGAAGGCGATGCTGGATGGCAAGTTTGCCGATGGCAAGATGATTACGGTGTTTGCGGAGTCGGATCTGGGCAAGACTACGGAGTTTTCTGCGACGGTGAGGATCGATACGCCGCAGGAGATTCTGTACTACCAGCACGGCGGGATTCTGCAGTATGTGCTGCGGCAGCTGGCGGGGAAGGCGTAAGCGTCGGCTCTAGCCAGACTCTCAGCAGTTTTCGCTGAGGCACGGTAGGCTGGCAATTCCTATATGTGCGAATTGCCAGCCTGCCGATGGACGCTCGGTGTTGCGAGGGCCTAAGGGGACGGTATTGTTACTTGAATCTGGTTTGAAGGAGTGCTTTGTACGCCACTGGCATCAACGCTTGCCGCAGTGTAGGTGTAGGTCGAACCAGCCACGACCGAGTTATCCACGTAGGTGGTCGTCGTAATTGGAGTCGAGTTAAGCAGCTGAGCGGTTCCACCGTTGAGTGACCGGTAGATGTTGTACCCCGCCACTGGATCGGTTGAACCTGTGGGTGCACTCCAACTGAGATCTACGTAATGCGCGACCGATGTACCAGTCCCGCTCAACGCCACTACAGCCGAACCGCCGGTAGAGTTGTTGCTGATAGTCAACTGACCCGTAACCGCTCCGGCTGCGGTCGGCAGGAATTGTACCTGCACCGCTGCAGTCTGCTGAGGATTCAGCGTCAGCGGGAAGCTGCCGCCCACGGTAGTAAAGCCTGCCCCGGTGATCGAAGCCGCATTGACGGTCACCGGTGATGTGCCGGACGACGTGAGCGTAACCGACTTCGTTGAAGAAGTGTTCAGGCTCACGCTGCCGAAGCTCAGACTCGTGGTGCTCACCGTCAACTTTGGATTCGCAGCCACACCTGTGCCGCTCAATGACACTGTTGCCGTACTGCCGCTCGTCGAGTTGCTACTGATCGTGAGCTGTCCGGTTGCTGCGCCAGCCGCAGTCGGCAGGAACTGCACCTGCAGAGTGACTGATTGACTCGGACTCAGCGTTACAGGGAAACTCCCTGCGACGATGGTGAAGCCTGTGCCCGTGATCGAAGCGGAGTTCACGGTCACAGCTGAGGTACCAGACGAGGTGAGTGTCACCGAAGCCTTTGCCGAAGAGTTTACGGTCACGCTGCCGAAGCTAAGAGACGAAGCGCTCAGGCTCAACTGCGGGTTCGCCCCCGCGACACCCGTACCTGCGAGGGCGACCGTAGCCGTGCTGCCGCTCGTCGAGTTGCTGCTGATGGTGAGCTGTCCGCTAGCTGCGCCAGCCGCGGTGGGCAGGAACTGTAGTTGCAGAGTCGTCGACTGGTTCGGGCTCAGCGTTACGGGGAGGGTTCCGGCAACGATGGTAAAGCCCGCGCCCGTGATTGAAGCGGAGTTCACGGTCACTGCTGAAGTACCCGATGACGTAAGTGTCACCGAAGCCTTTGCCGAAGAATTTACGGTCACACTGCCGAAGTTGAGGCTCGAGGCGCTTAGCGTCAGTTGCGGACTTGTTGCCCCCGCAGTACCTGTACCCGTCAGAGCTACTGAGGCGATACTGCCAGTCGTCGAGTTGCTGCCGATTGTGAGCTTTCCCGTAGCCGCTCCAGCCACAGTTGGCAGGAACTGAAGTTGCAGAGTCACCGACTGACCCGGGTTCAACGTCAGCAACTGGTTCGAGTTCAACGTTACAGGGAGGGTAGTACCGGCGATGGTAAAACCTGCGCCCGCAATTAAAGCGGAGTTCACTGTCACTGCTGAGGTGCCCGACGACGTGAGAGTCACCGAAGCCTTTGCCGAAGAGTTTACGGCCACACTGCCGAAGTTGAGAGTCGAGGTGCTTAGCGTCAGTTGCGGTCGTCGCCCCGAACCTTGACTCGCTGAGGCACTCTTAGCAGATGTTAGTAACGCCAGGCTGCACGCCAGTGCAAGGAGAAGAACCCTGCCTGGTCGGCTGAACCGGGGGATTCCTTTTACAAGCCAAGGGTAAAGGCCGATTTTTTCTGGAGATTCGCTAGGGGAGTTGTAGGTTGAGATTGAGACAACATGATCTAAGGGCCGAAAAACGAGATAACGACGGGACATTTATACCTCTTGAAGTCTTGCAAAAATGCATGGCTCAAGAGCAGAAAAAGAAAAAGAAAGTGAGACAGTTTTGGTGCAAGTTTGTATGAGCTGCGCGCTCTTCGATTCGGAAGGACATATTCGTGCGAAGGGATGCTTGTTCTTCTCTTACCGGGCAACAACCATGAGATGTACTCAAGTCGGGGACTATCATCCTCCAGCTTTCACATAGGACCATAAGTCACGCGGATCTCATACACCTTTCACGGGTAAGATGCATATGCCTCACTCCTCACGAGCCCTAGTGACCTTTATTTAATTGAAGTTGATGCAATTGTGTTCGTTGTTACTTCGAGGTACTAATGCGCATCTTTATTGCGTGACTCTTGGTTCTGCAGTCCAGCTCTGTGTATATCAGAGATAGACTCATGGAGCAATCAAGGATCGAACTGATTCGCCCGTTCGTTGCTGTGGCGGGCTGCCGGTCACGGTTCGTGAGCATCGCCGGGATTGCGCGAAGCAGCTTCGCCCCGGCTTTAGGTGTATCCGCTCCTTTCCGGCCCCCTCCGTGCTAAATGTCCTAAAGTCTTCGAAAGAGAGACTTTAGGTTTGGACTTTTGGCTTGATCTGACAGCGAAAAGTAAAGCCGATCCGTTACGTTCTGGATCAGGTTTCCTTTTTAGCTCTAGTTCTATTTTAGTTGATTGACTGAAACTAAAATGCCAAGTTGGCGAGGAATATATTTGATTTGTTATGTGCGGGTTGGCCGGTTTTCAAGAGGTTCAAGGGATTGACAAGATTTTTATTGGAATTCACTCACCGGCGGGGATGTGCCACGGCTCAAAGACGGCAAAGAGGGTGCAGCCTATAATGAACTATGGCAATCGCTCATCCGGCCTCTTCGCAGGCTGGCCCGCAGCCTGAGCCGAATAAAAAGCCGAAGAATCAGCCGGAGTTGAAGGTCGATGCGGGGACGGAGCGGGAAACAGCTTCTCCTGTCGCGGCTCCGCCGATGGTTCCGGAGACGATCTCGCGCGGAAAGAAGAGACAGGGCGACGTCGTGGCAGGCCCAGTAGATGAGGATTCCGGGAATGCGCCGCTGGTGATCGCGGGGGTGGATGAGTCTCAGGAGGCGGAGACGTCGTCGGCAAGTCATCTTCTGGGAATGTCGCCGGATGACATCCATACCGTTGATGCGAAGTTTCATCGGCTGCTGGAGACGGTGCATGAGAACCGGCCCGGCAGATGACCTGGAGATTATCCGGAAGGCGTGGGCCTTCTGCCTGCAGCAGCATGAGGGGCAGAAACGGGCCAGCGGGGAGCCTTACATTATTCATCCGCTGGAGGTTGGGCAGGTGCTGGCCGAGTTGAAGATGGACTCGACGGCGATTGCGGCGGGGCTGCTGCATGATGCGGTGGAAGACACCGATGTCACTTCGGCTGAAATTGCCAAGCGGTTTGGCGACCAGGTGGCGCACATCGTCGAGGGTGTGACGAAGCTCGAAAAGATCAAGTTTGCGAATCGCGAGGACCATCAGGCGGAGAACATTCGCAAGATGCTGTTGGCGATGGTGACCGATGTTCGGGTGGTGATCATCAAGCTGGCGGACCGGCTGCACAATATGCGGACTCTGGAGCATTTGAAGCCGGAGAAGCAGCAGAAGATTGCGAGAGAGACGCTGGATATTTATGCTCCGCTGGCGCACCGGCTGGGGATGGGGAAGCTGCGCGGAGAGTTGGAGGACCTGGCGTTCCGGTACACCGATCCTTATGCGTATGAGCAGGTGTCGATTGAGGTGGATGCTCTGCGTGGGAAGGGTGAAGAGTTTCTACAGAAGATTGTGAAGCAGCTTGAGGCGAAGCTGAAGGAGTTCAAGATTCCGAGCCGCGTGGAATCGCGGATCAAGCGGCTGTATTCGATTCAGCAGAAGCTGCAGGACCAGAAGATTCCCGTGGACCAGGTGTATGACCTGCTCGCCGTGCGCGTGATCACGCAGACAGTCCAGGATTGCTGGGCCATCCTCGGCCTAATTCACTCCATCTGGCGCGCGGTGCCGGGCCGCATCAAGGATTTCATCTCCATGCCGCGACCCAACCTGTACCAGTCGCTGCACACGACGGTGATCGGCGAGGGTGGGCACCAGTTTGAGGTTCAGATACGAACGGAGGATATGCATCGCGTCGCGGAGGAAGGGATTGCGGCGCATTGGAAGTACAAAGCTTCGGACAATGTGAGCGCCAAGGACGAACAGCGGCTGGCGTGGGTGCGGCAGCTGATGGAGTGGCAGCGGGAGATGACCGATCCGAACGAGTTCATGTCGACTCTGAAGATCGATCTGTATCCCGAGGAGGTTTACACCTTCACTCCTAAGGGCAAGGTGGTGGTGCTGCCGAAGGATGCGAGCCCGATTGATTTTGCATACGCGATTCACACTGAGGTTGGGAACACGACGGTTGGGGCGAAGGTGAATGGACGCATCGTCCCACTTCGGACGAAGCTTCGCAATGGCGATATTGTTGAGATTTCGACGCAGGCGGGACATGCTCCGAGCCGCGACTGGTTGAGTTTTACGAAGAGCTCGCGGGCTCGAAACAAGATTAAACATTGGCTGAATGAACATCAGCGGGAGAGAGCGATTGAGATTGGCAGGAAGCTGCTGGATCGCGAGGCCCGGAAGTACAAGTTATCGCTGGGCAAGTTTGCCGAGGCGGACTACGACAAGGTTGCGAGTGAGTATGGGCTGGGAACGCAGGCGGAGTTGCTTGCCGGAGTAGGGTTTGGAAAGTTTTCAGCGCGGCAGGTGCTGAATAAGCTGGAGCCGGGTTCGACGATGTCGGCTGAGCTTACACCACCGGAGAGCGGGATCGGCAATACGCTGGGGCAGATGTCGGAGGCGGTGAAGCGGGTCTTCTTTGGGAAGGGCTCGGAGTCGCTTCAGGTGGAGGGACAGGACGATCTGCTGGTGTACAGGGCGCGCTGTTGTAACCCAATTCGTGGTGAGGAGATTGTGGGGTATGTGACTCGGGGCAAAGGTGTGGCAGTGCATGCGAGGAGCTGTCCGAATGTGCAGAATTTGCTGTATGAGTCGGACCGGCGGATTCAGGTTGAGTGGGCTCCGGCGGCGACGGAGCCAGGAACTGCGAAGCAGCAGACTTATCCGGTGAAGCTGACGGTGATTTGCGATGACCGGCCCGGATTGCTGAAGGAGTTTACGGCGATTATTGCGGATGATGGGACGAATATCCGCAGCGTTGATACGAGGCCAACGGCGGAGGGGACGATGGTTGTGGACTTTGTAGTGGAGACGGTGGATGTGCGGCATTTGAACAAGCTGGTGCAGAATCTGCGGAAGGTTCCCGGGGTACGGGACGTGCAGCGGGTGCAGAAGATTTAGTCTGTTAGTTTGGGGCCTGGCGAATGGCCTGGAGTTAGGGCTTGATCAGTCGACGAAGGATTGTGCAGGTTGCGGGGATGGCGGCGGGCTCGGCTGTGCTGCCACGGGGAGCTTCTTCGCTGGCGGATGCGGATCACACGATTGAGATTGCGCCTTATTCGCTGGAGGTTGGGCCGGGGCGTTTTATCAAGACGATTGCGTATAACCAGCAAGTGCCCGGGCCGCTGTTGCGGTTGAAGGAGGGTGTGGCGGTTACGGTGGATGTGGTGAACCGCAGCAATAACGACGAGATCGTTCACTGGCATGGACTGTTTCTGCCGCCAGATGTGGATGGCTCAATGGAGGAAGGGACGCCGCATGTTCCGCGAAACGGAAGGGTGCGCTATACGTTTACGCCGGAGCCGGCGGGCTTTCGGTGGTATCACACGCATACGTTTGCGGGGCATGATCTAAAAAAGGGCGGGTATACGGGGCAGCATGGATTTCTGCTGGTGGAACCCAGGGAGAGTTCTGCGCGGTATGACAGCGAGATTTTTCTGGGACTGCATGATTGGGATGGCGTGCTGGCGGCGAGCGATGATGGGTCGATGAATCCGTCGTATGAGATTTCGACGATCAATGGACGGAGACTGGGGTTTGGCGAGCCTGTGCGGGTGAAGCAGGGCGAACGGGTGCTGATGCATGTGTTGAACTCGAGCGCGACGGAGCCGCATTGGATTGCGATGGCGGGTCATCAGTTTGAGGTGGTTGCACTGGACGGGAACGCGGTGGCTCGGCCGAAGGTAGTGCCGATGCTGCGTCTTTCACCGGCGGAGAGAGTGTCGGCGATTGTGGAGATGAGGAATCCGGGAGTGTGGGTGCTGGGCGAGGTTCGCAAGCATGTGATGGCCGCGGGGATGGGAATTGTGGTGGAGTATGGGGGCGCGGATGGCAAGCCGCAGTGGGCGCAACCGCAGGAACTGGTGTGGGATTACCTACAGTTTGGGACGGTGGTTTCGTCGGCGCAGAATGACGTGATCGAGATTCCGCTGATGTTTGAGTCGAAGTTTGCGGGACATGGGGCGATGGACCGATGGATGATCAATGGCGAGTCGTTTCCGGATACGAAGACGGAGGTGCTGACGGAGGGTCGGCGATACCGTCTGGCTTTCAAGAACAAGAGCCAGGATGACCATCCGGTTCATCTCCACCGTCATACGTTTGAGCTGCGGCGAATTGAGGGCCGAGAGACGAGTGGGATTTTGAAGGATACGGTCTTGGTTGCTGCGGGGACGGAGGTTGATGTGGAGTTTGTGGCGAATCATCCGGGGCTGACGCTATTTCATTGTCATCAACAGGATCATATGGACAATGGATTCATGATGCTTTTTCGATATGCGTGAGCTATTTCCGGATATGCGGGGTGTTCTTCGATCGAGGTGCGTTCTTTTTTGCCATGCCGTGCTTGTTCTCTGTTCTGTGCCGGCCGTGGCACAGGGGAACTATGAGATTCAAGTGTATGGATCGGAGACGGTTGCTCCGAAGAGCACGATGGTGGAGCTGCACTCGAACTTTACGGCACAGGGGCAGCAGGCGACGATCGATGGGGTGTATCCGACGAACCATCAGCAGCACGAGACGCTGGAGATAACGCAGGGGTTGACGAGCTGGTCGGAGGTTGGGTTTTATCTCTTTACGAGTTGGCAGAATGGCTATGGCGCGCAGTGGGTGGGAGACCATATTCGGCCGCGGGTGCGGGTGCCGGATTCGTGGCATTGGCCTTTTGGAGCGAGCCTTTCGACGGAGATTGGGTATCAGCGTGCGGTTTATTCGCCGGATACGTGGACATGGGAGATAAGGCCGATCTTTGATAAGTCGATTGGGCGATGGTACTTCGCAGTGAATCCTGCGCTGGAGCGCACATGGCACGGGCCCGACGTGAAACAGGGGGTGGGATTCTCGCCGGCGGCGAAGGTGAGTTATGACTTTACAAGAGTGGTCAGCGGCGGGGTGGAGTACTACGGGGACTATGGGCAGATTGGCGCGTTTGAGTCCCTGCATGATCAGCAACAGCAGGTGTTTGCGGTGACGGATTTGAACGTGTCGCCGAAGTGGGAGATTAACTTCGGCGTCGGAGTGGGGGCTACGGCAGGGACTGATCATTTCATTGTGAAGGGCATTCTTGGGCGGCACTTCAGTTGGGGTAAGTCGTCGCCGGTAGATTAGGTTGATGGGCTGCTACTAAAAGGTGAGGCGGTAGGTGCCGTCGGATTAGATTCGACTTTGCGCTCAGTTGATAAGAGCTGAGAGAAAACCTCCAAGTTCCTTGTTGAACTGGTCAGGCGCTTCGAGATTGGGCATGTGGCCGATGCCGTCGAAGATCCTGAGCTGTGAGTTGGGGATGGTTTGCTGCATGCGAGTAATGGCTTCGACAGCGGTGTAGGCGTCCTCGGAGCCGCCGAAGACGATGGTGGGAGCTGTGATGTGTTTTAGCGTGGGGGTGTAGTCTTTGCGATGCGAGCGTCCGCGGAGAGCGGCGGCAGCGCCTGCGGGTGGGGTATGCGCGATCATGGTGTAGACGGTGACGGCGAGTGCGGGATCGCGTTTGATGGAATTGTGCCCGAGCAGTTTGGGCAACATCTCGCCACCGGGGATGGCGGAGCCTTCGTTGATAAAGCGGTCGGCCATGATTCGACGTGCGACGGCGGCTTCGGGCGAGTCGGCCTCGGAGGAGGTGGCGGCGAGGACGAGAGCGGCGAGACGTTGCGGGTAAAGTTCGGCGAAGGCCATGGCGATTTGACCGCCCATGGATAGGCCCGCCACGACGGCCTTTGCGATTCCGAGATGATCGAGCAGCACGTTGATATCGGCGGCCATGGTCTCGAGTGTGGTGGATTCGACTGCAGGAACCTCTGACGCGCCGTATCCGCGGAGGTCGAAGGTAATGACGCGGTATTTGCCGCTGAGCGCGGATATCTGCGGATCCCACATGGATTGATTGAAGGGATGGCCGTGGATGAAGACGATGGGCAAGCCTTTACCGATGTCTCGGTATATGAGTGAGACGCCATTGAGCTTGGCGACCTTCTGGGTGCTCATGCCGGCTCCATGTGGATGCGGAGGCCGGAGAGTTCTTCGAGCGCCTGGACGAGGGCGTGATTGCCGAGACCGCCTTTTCCGTCCTTCTGGAGCTTGTTGTAAAGCTGATGTACGAGGCTGGTGGCGAGGAGCGGGAGGCCTAGCTCGCGAGCAGATTCGAGAACGAGGCGGAGATCCTTCTGCTGGAGATCGATGGTGAAGCCGGGCTGCCAGTAGCCGTCGATGGCCTGCGGGGCTCGGTGGGAGAGCATCCAACTGCCGCCGGCTCCGGCTTCGACGGCGCGGACTGCTTTGAGGAGATCGATGTCGGCTGCGCGTCCGAGCAGGAGGGCTTCGCCCACGGCGAGCATGTTGACGACGACTAGGATCTGGTTCATAAGCTTGGTGGTTTGACCGGAGCCGCTGGGGCCCATGTGGGTGATGCGGGTGCCGATTGCTTCGAGTATCGGCTTGATGCGCGTGAACGCTTCTTCAGGGCCGCCGACCATGATGCTGAGCGTTCCCTTGGCGGCGCCTTCGCTGCCGCCGGAGACGGGAGCGTCGAGGAGGGTAATGTTTTTCTCGGCGAGGGTGTGGGCGAAGCGCTTGGTTTCTGCTGGGCTGATGGTGCTTAGATCGATGATGGTTGTTCCAGTGCGGAGGGTTTTAGCGAGGCCTGCCTCGCCGAAGAGGACTGCCTCAACGTCGGGTGTGTCGCTGACGCAGATGAGGATGGTGTCGGCGGCTTCGGCGAGTGATTGCAGCGACGGGGCGATGGTGATGTCGAGGTCCTTCTTTAGCGTTTCCGATCTTTCTCGGGTTCTGTTCCAGACTGTTATCGGGTGATTTTTCTCGACGAGGTTTTTCACCATGCCTCGTCCCATGATGCCGAGTCCTACGAATCCGATTTGCGATGTCATATGAGCAGTATTCACCGGATGACGGAGAAGAACAAAGTGTGGCCTTCCTGGTTCTCGGGATGCGCGACGTACGCGGGAACAGAAGATTCAGCGGCAGCTAGGAAAAACTGAGGCGGTAGGTGCGGCCTGCTTCGAGTTGAGTGCGACGGGTTCCGTCAGATTGAGTAGCAAGAGGGACGGATTTCGCACCTGTCTTGATGACGGCGATTGTTTGGCCTTTGGGGGCGCGGAGGGTTTGCTCGGCGGTGATGCTGGGGCGGATCGTGCATTCGGTGAGTTTATTTCGTGACCAGGTCATGTCGAGTTCGAGGCCGCCGCGGGCGCGGAGGCCTTTGACCGCGCCTTCGGACCATGCGGTGGGAAGTGCGGGCAGGAGGTCGATGGAACCAGTGTGGCTCTGGAGGAGGAGTTCGGCGATTGCGGCAGTTGTGCCGAAGTTTCCGTCGATCTGGAAGATGGAGGTTTTGCCAGAGGGGTGGGTGTCGAAGAGATTGAGGTTGGTACTGTGTTGCATGAGCATGGAGAGGGATTCCCAGGCTTTGTCACCGTCGAGGAGGCGTGTCCAGAAGGCGATTGCCCAGGCGCGGCTCCATCCGGTGTAGGCTCCGCCGTTGGCTAGACGGCGCTCGAGGGAGACGCGGGCTGCGCGGGCTAGCTCGGGGGTAGTGCGTGGGGTGATCT
Source organism: uncultured Acidobacteriaceae bacterium (assembly GCA_963798925.1). GTDB lineage: Bacteria > Acidobacteriota > Terriglobia > Terriglobales > Acidobacteriaceae > Edaphobacter. The sequence continues at coordinate 1,925,422 of CAWCVD010000008.1, read as the reverse complement.
GATTGCCGGGGTAAAGCGGGTACATATGGGACATATGGCGCTGGCCAGGGGTGGCTTCTTCGAAGTCGATGGACCACTCCTGGAGTTGGCCGTAGCGGCCGATCTGGTAGGGGATGAGACGTGCGGCTGCTGCGTCGAGCTTCGCGGCGAAGTCGGAGTCGATCCCTAGTTCTTTGGAAGCGGCGCTGCAGTTGGCGAAGAGCTCGCGGATGAGAGCCATGTCCATGGTGCAACCGGCGCTGGTGAAGGCGGGCTTGCCGTCGGGGGCGAGGAAGTTGTTCTCTGTGGACTCGGAGGGGCAGGTGGTGAGATGGCCTTTGCCGTCTTCGATGAGCCAGGCAAGAAGGAACTCGGCTGAACCTTTCATGAGGGGGTAGGCGCGGGTGCGGAGGAAGTCGCGGTCGCCGGTGAAACGATAGTGTTCGTTGAGATGGGCGCAGAGCCAGGGTCCGCTCATGCACCAATTGGCCCAGGTGGGCGAGCCGACGCCCTCACCTACTGGGTTTGCGGCTCGCCAGACGTCGATGTTGTGGTGGGAGCACCATCCGGGGAGGCCGTAGGTCTCTTCGGCGGTGACGGCGCCGGTTTTGCTAAGGCCTTCGATGAGATCGAAGAGCGGGCCGGTGCATTCGGTGAGATTGCAGGTTTCGGCGGGCCAGTAGTTCATCTGGATGTTGATGTTGGCGGTCCAGTTGGAACTCCACGGAGGCGTGACCTGATAGTTCCAGATGCCCTGCAGATTGGCAGGTTGCGATCCGGGGCGGGAGCTGCTGATGAGGAGGTATCGGCCGTATTGGAAGTAGAGTGCGAGGAGCGAGGGGTCGGGTGAGGCGGCAAAATCCTTGAGGCGCTGATCGGTTGGTTTTGCGGTGTTGGTTTTGCTAAGGTTGAGGGAAACGCGTCGGAAGAGGCGTTGATGATCAGCGATGTGTGCCGCGCGGAGCGTGCTGAAGGATTTGGTGGCGGCTGCGGCGAGTTGGCGCTTTGCATCGGCGATGACTTGTTCGATGGGTGTGTCGGGTTTCTTCTGGAAGCCTTGGTAGCCGGTAGCGGCGGCGACGAGGACGGTGAATGAGGCGGCGTTGGCGATGGTGATGGTGGTGGAGTTGGCCGTAGCGGTGCCCCCTTCTGCCTTAACCTGAAGGATGGAGGCGAAGTACATGCCTGCGCCGGGCTCCTCAGAGAGGGTGACGGGTTGCTCACTGTTCGGATGGCCTGCCCCTGCAATGTGAGCTGCTGCTTTGCCAGTGAGTAGGAGGCTGTTCGGGGCTGGGGCTGTGACGGATTTCTGTAGCGGACCGTCAATGGTGAGGGTGGCGTTGAGCTGGTTGGGCTGGCTGGCAGTGACATATAGGACGAGAACCTGGTCAGGGGCAGAGACGAAGGCTTCGCGACGGAACCTGACGCCCGCGACCTCATAGGTGGTGGTAGCGATGGCGGTGTCGAGGTCAAGCTGGCGGCGGTAGTTGTGGGTAGGGGTGGAGTGGGTGAGTTCAAGACGGAGGTTGCCGAGGGGCTGGTACGATTCGGCGAAAAGGCCCTGCATCTTATGACAGAGTTGGTCGGCGAGGCGATAGTCCTGCTGTGCGAGGACGGCGGTGCGGATGGTAGCGAGATGGTTCTTTGCGTCACGGTTGTTTCCGTCGCGAGGCTGACCTGACCATAGAGTGTCTTCGTTGAACTGAAGGAGCTCTTTGTGCATTGCGCCGTCTTCGTCCCCGCCGAAGACCATGGCGCCGAGACGGCCGTTGCCGATGGGGAGGGCGTCGATCCATTGGGCGGCGGGTTTTTCGTACCAGAGAATGAGGTCGCTGGATGTGGTCGGTTGATCGAGGGCTTTTGCGAGGCGCTTGGAGAGGGAAAGATTGCCGAGGACGGCAGACGACGTCCCCAGGAAACGGCGGCGGGTGAGCTTTTTCATCTGCGATGAAAACCTTTCGAATGCGAATGACCCATCCACTTTAGCTGACGCTGCTTGCTTCGTGGGGCGGAGAGATGTATCTTGTAAGGCAAGATGATTCTTTTCTCCAGCCGAATTATGTTTATTTACCGCTACTGGCGTACGGTAGCGGCATCGGCGGAGTAGGTTCATCTGAGAGATTGCTGAAATTCAGTTGATTCGACATCCACACGAGCCGCGACCATACGAGTCGCGGCTTTTGTTTTGTGCGTAGCATGGTGCATAGCCTGGAACCGGGAGAGCGGGATGAATCCAACAACAGCGATAGTGAATCCGGCAGGACCGGTGAGGTCGGCAGCCGGGCGGTTTGGCGTATATGGCGGGCGATATGTTCCGGAGACGCTGATGGCTGCGCTCGAGGAGCTCGAGCACGCTTATGGTGAGGCGAAGGAAGATGCGGCGTTTCAGGCCGAGCTAGATGATCTGCTGCGGAATTACTGTGGGCGGCCTACTCCGCTTTATTTTGCGAAGCGGCTGACGGAGCAGTGTGGCGGGGCGAAGATTTATCTGAAACGCGAGGACCTGTTGCATACGGGAGCGCACAAGATCAACAACGCGCTTGGGCAAGGGTTGCTCGCGCGGCGGATGGGGAAGAAACGGATTATCGCGGAGACGGGCGCCGGGCAGCATGGGGTGGCAACGGCTACGGTGTGTGCGCTGTTCGGGCTGGAGTGCATGATTTATATGGGTGAGGAGGACATGCGCCGGCAGGAGTTGAATGTGTACCGGATGCGGCTGCTGGGGGCTGAGGTGCGCGGGGTTTCGGGTGGCTCGGCGACGCTGAAGGACGCGATCAACGAGGCGATGCGGGACTGGGTGACGAATGTGCGAACGACGTACTACATCCTGGGGAGTGCACTGGGGGCGCATCCTTATCCGACGATGGTGCGGGATTTTCATCGGGTGATTGGGCGCGAGGCAAAAGCGCAGATGCTGGAGCGTGAAGGGCGATTACCGACTGCGATTATCGCCTGCGTGGGAGGAGGATCGAATGCGATTGGCGCGTTTTATGAGTTTCTGCCCGATGAGAACGTGCAGTTGATTGGTGTGGAGGCGGGCGGACGCGGGACAGGGCTGGGCGAGCATGCTGCGCGATTTCAGAAGATGGGCGGAGGATCGCCTGGGGTACTGCAGGGGACCTACAGCTATGTTTTACAGGATGACGCTGGGCAGGTGAGTGCGACGCACTCGGTCTCAGCGGGACTGGACTATGCGAGTGTGGGACCGGAACATGCGATGCTGCATGATTCGGGACGGGCGACCTACGTTTCGTGCTCGGATGATGCGGCGCTGAAGGCTACGGTGACGCTGTCGCGGACGGAAGGGATCTTGCCCGCACTGGAGAGTGCGCATGCGGTTGCGGAGGCGATCCGACTGGCTCCGACGATGAGGGAGGAGGCGGTGCTGATGGTGAATCTTTCGGGGCGGGGGGATAAGGATATGGGGATTCTGGCGCGGGAGTTGGATCTGAAGGGAGCATGACGGCGCGACCGCGGATTTGCGCGGAGAATCGCGGATGAAGAACAAGAGCGACTGATTTGATTTGGAGGATTTGTGGCGATTGAGTTTCGGAAGAAGCCGGGGATTGTTGCTTATTTGACGGCGGGTGATCCGGACCTGGCGACGACGAGGGATATTGCGCTGGCGGCGATAGACAATGGCGCGGATGTGATTGAGCTGGGTGTGCCGTTCAGCGATCCGTTGGCGGATGGGCCGGTGATTCAACGGGCGAGTGAGCGGGCGGTGGCGCGAGGGACGCGGCTGACCGATGTGCTTGGTGTGGCAGCGGAGTTGCGCAAGGCTCGGCCTACTGCGGGTTTGGTGTTGTTTTCTTATCTGAACCCCGTGGTGCGGATGGGGATGAAGACGTTTTGTGCGCAGGCGGCGAGAGGCCGGTGCCGACGGCGTGCTGTTGACCGACATGATTGTCGAAGAGGCGGACGGAGTATCTGGCGGCGATGCGGGAGAATGATCTTGCGTCCGGTATTTCTGGCTGCGCCGACTAGTCCGGATGAGCGGTTGAAGGCGATTGCGGGGGTATCGCGGGGATTTGTGTATGCGATTTCGCGCGTGGGGATCACCGGGACTCAGCAGAAGGTTGCGGGAGATGCTGCGGAGTTGGTGGCGCGGTTGCGGCAGTTTACGACGCTGCCCATTGCGGTTGGTTTTGGGATTTCGAATGCAGAACACGTGAAGGCTGTGGGTGAGTTTGCGGATGCTGCCGTGATTGGAAGTGCACTGGTGGCGCTGATCGAAAAGACATCGCCGGCGGAGGCTCCGGCTGCGGTTGGGCGATTTATCGCGGGGTTGCGAGCATGAGGTTCAGCAGAGACAAGGCTAACTATTGTGACGTGAATCGACGTTTATCATTAGAGGAACACTCTATTTCGCAGCGCGCAGTTTGTAAGAATGCGCCGCTCGCCCATGAGGAAATTGGATGGACATCTCCGACTGGAGAAAGAAGATCGACGAGCTGGATATTGAGATTGTTCGCCTCATCAGCCAGCGTGCGGCTGCTGCGCGGGCGATTGGGGACCTCAAGCGCACGTCCGATCTTCCTGTGTATGAGCCGCGGCGTGAGCAGGAGGTTTTTGACCGTGTGCGGGCGGCGAATCCCGGGCCACTTGATGATGCGGAGTTACTGCATGTGTATGAGCGGATTATCGACGTGATGCGAACACTGCAGAGGCGGGACGTGAAGTAGCAGCATTTTGTGATTTATTTAGTTACATAAAAGAGAGTGAAGCGAAGACAATGATCGTTGCGATGCATGGCCAGGCAACAGAAGAGAATATTCAGCAAGTGATCGAGCGGATGGTGGAGCTCGGCTTCAATGTTCACCGGACGACAGGGGCGACGCAGACGATTCTGGCGGGCGTCGGGACACCCGAGCACTTTGAAGTAACCGAGTTCAAGGTGCTGCCTGGAGTCTATGACGCCTACCGCATCTCTTCGCCGTACAAGCTGGCGGGAAGGAACTTCCGGCCTGAGGGTACGACGGTCAGGTTTCCCAACGGGGTGGTCGTCGGTGGAGAAGAGATTGTTGTGATGGCCGGCCCTTGCTCAGTGGAGTCGCGGGAGCAGATTCTGACGAGCGCGAGATTGGTGGCGGCTGCTGGGGGGAAGTTCCTTCGGGGCGGTGCGTTTAAGCCTCGGAGCTCGCCGTACAGCTTCCAGGGGATGGGGCTGGATGGTTTGAAGTTGCTGCGTGAGGTCGCGGACGAGACGGGGCTACTCGTGATCACGGAAGTGATGGAGATCTCGCAGATTGAGCTGATGCTGCCTTATATCGACTGCTTTCAGGTTGGTGCGCGAAACATGCAGAACTTCAACCTGCTTCGGGAGCTGGGGAATGTTCGCAAGCCCGTGCTTATGAAGCGTGGGATTTCAGCGACGATCGAGGAGGTGCTGCTGAGCGCGGAGTATATTCTCTCGGGCGGCAACTATAACCTGATGCTGTGCGAGCGCGGCGTGCGGACGTTTGAGACTTACACACGAAATACGATGGATATCTCGGCGATTCCGGTGCTGAAGAAGCTGACGCATCTGCCGGTGCTGGGCGATCCGTCGCATGGCGTGGGAATACGCGATCTGGTGCCGCCGATGGCGCTGGCGAGTGTGGCTGCGGGGGCGGATGGATTGTTGATTGAGATGCATCCGAATCCGGATAAGGCGATGAGCGACGGGGCGCAGAGTTTGTATCCTGATCAGTTGCAGAATCTGATGGCGAAGCTGCGATTGCTGGCCCCTGTGGTTGGCAGGTTTGTGGCATAAGGCAGAGGCGCAGGCATGATGGAGCGCGTTTTCATCGTCGGGACGGGATTGATCGGGGCTTCAACGGGCCTGGCGTTGCGTGCCGCAGGGTTCGCGGGTCGCATCGATGGGTACGACACGAGCCAGCTGGAGATGGGCGCTGCAGTGCAGATGGCTGCGGTCGACGGTCGAGCGGGCAGTCGCGAAGATGCACTGGACCTGGCACGGTTGGCGAATGTGATTGTGCTGGCGGTGCCAGTGCTGGCGATTAAGGACTGGATGCGGATGCTGGCTCCGGTTTTGGGCGCGGGGCAATTGGTGACGGATGTGGGGAGCACCAAGCTTGAGATCGTGGAGCTTGCACAGCAGTTATTTGCGGAAGAGCGTGCGGCGAGTTTTTTGCCTGGGCATCCGATGGCAGGTAAGGAGTCGGGCGGAGCTCTGCTGGCCGAGGCAAGACTCTTTGATGGCGCGATGTGGCTGTTTACTCCAACCGGAGCCGAGATGACGGCGATGGAGAAAGAGTGGCGAGGTTGGGTGGGGTGTTTTGGATCGCGAACGCTGGATATGGATGCGGCTCGGCATGATGAGCTGTGCGCGTGGGTGAGTCATCTGCCCCAGATGCTGTCGACCGCGCTTTCAGCGCTACTGGAGGAGCGGTTCGGCGATGCGCCTGAGATTGCAGCGATTGGCGGACGCGCGTTGAAGGAGACGACGCGGCTGGGGGCCAGTCCGTACAGTATGTGGCGGGATGTGGCGCTCACCAATACGGAACCGATTGGGGACACGTTGCTGGCGCTGGAGCAGAGACTGCAGCATGTGCGGGAAAACCTGCGAACTCCTGAGCTGCGGGACGAGTTTGCTCTGGCCAACAGGTTTCGACGGCGGCGGTGATGGCCGGCTGGTTAATCTGAATGAGTGCGACGCAAATTGGGAGGGATGTTTATAGGCCTGTGAGTGATTCGATCAACGTTTCCGGTATCAGTCTCGCCGATGTAGTCGCTGCTCGGGAGCGGGTACGCGGCGCAATCTATTATTCGCCTTGTCCGCACTCGCAGATGCTTTCGGGGCTGACTGGGCAGGAGATTTATCTGAAGCTCGAAAACCTGCAGATGACAGGCTCCTTCAAGGAGCGAGGCGCGTTGAATCGGATTGCGACGCTGACTCCGGAGCAGGCGGCGCGGGGCGTGGTGGCGGCAAGCGCGGGCAATCATGCGCAGGGCGTTGCTTATCATGCGACCAAGCGGGGGATTCGGGCGCTGATTGTGATGCCGCTGGCGACACCGCTGGTGAAGGTGACGGCGACGCGGGGGTTTGGCGCTGAGGTTGTGCTGCACGGGGCCAACTACGACGAGGCGTGCGATGAGGCGACGCGGCTGTGCGCTGCGGAAAGGATGACCTTCATTCATCCGTTCGACGATGCCCTTGTGATGGCTGGGCAGGGCACGATTGGGCTTGAGTTGTTGGAACAGGTTCCGCAACTGGAGGCTGTGGTTGTTCCGATTGGCGGCGGAGGGCTGATCGGCGGAGTTGCGTGCGCAATCAAGGAGGCTTGCCTCCAGGCTTCGCGGCCTGAGATTCGAGTGATTGGGGTGCAGACGTCGAGGCTGCCTTCGATGGTGGCCGCAGTCGATGCGCATCGGCCGGTGACTGTAGAGCCGGCGACGACGATTGCCGACGGTATTGCGGTGCGGCGCGCGGGAGATCTGACGCTGCCGGTCGTAGAACGATATGTCGACGAGATTGTTACGGTAGATGAGGACGAGATTGCTTCCGCGATTCTGGTGTTGTTGGAACGCGAGAAGACGCTGGCCGAGGGTGCAGGGGCAACGGCGTTGGCGGCTCTGTTGCAGAAAAAGACCTCGTTGAATGGGGCGCATACGGCGGTGATGGTGTGCGGAGGAAATATCGATGTGACGCTGTTGAGCCGGATTATTGAGCGCGGCCTGGTGCAGGACGGGCGTTTGATTCGGCTTCGGATTCATCTGCTGGATAAGCCTGGGGCTTTGGCGGATCTGACGCGGCTAATTGCGAGTCACAGGGCCAACATCGTGGACACGCTGCACAATCGTGCTTATTACGGCGTGAATCTGGGTGATACGGTGATCGACATTACGATGGAGACGCGTGGGCGGGAGCAGGTGGAGGAGTTGCTGGCTGCTCTGACGGCAGAGGGCTATAAGCACAGCCGGGTGTTGTAGAGCGGGCCGGGGCTCAGGATTTTTCGTAATGAAAGTGGAGTTCCTGTTCGCTGGCTACGGGCAGGCCGTCACGTGTTGCGGGGTGGAAGGTCCATTGCTGGACGGTCGCGATGACGGTTTCGTCGATGCCGTGGCCGAGGCCGCTGGTCATTTTGATGTCGGCGATTTTGCCGGTTGTGTCGATGACGACGTCGAGGATGACGTCACCTCGGGTGCCGTGGGGAAGAACGGAGAGATCGGGCTTGGGTGTGGGAAAGTAGCTGGCTCGCGCGATGTCGATGTTGCCGGCGCCGAGGGAGTCTGCGCCCGTGGTGGAGTCAGGATTCGGGGAGGCAGGGGAGTTGGTGTTGGGTGAGGCTGTGGTGGTCTCTGCCTTGGGGACTGGTAGCTTGGGGAGTGGGGTATTCGTCGTTACGAGTTGAGGGAGGGCTTTTGGGTTCGGCGTCGCGGCCTGAACCGGTGCGCGGCCAGGGAGATACGTGATCATGAGGTTGGTGCCGTGTTCGTTGCCTGGGAGGCGGATCGGGGCGACCCACGAGGCGCGTTGATAGATGAGGAGACCGAGCAGGAGTAGATGCAGGCCAGCGGAGACGATGGCAGGGCGCGATGCGCGCCGGGGAAGGACAATCGGTTTGACGATGGCGTCGATGGATGCCCCTCCTTGCTGCAAATACTGATGTAAGGATAACAACTGGCGAATACGTGGTTTTTAGACGCGGGTGAAGGTGGTCTGTTGTTTTTCGCGATGGCGTTCGGTGGCCAAGGTGATGAGGCGGTCGATGAGTTTTTTGTAGGGGAGGCCGGAGGCTTCCCAGAGTTTCGGGTACATGCTGATGCTGGTGAAGCCCGGCATCGTGTTGATTTCGTTGAGATAGATGCGGGCTGGTTTGGGCTTTTTCTTTGTCTTTGTGGCTGGTTCCATGAGGAAGTCGACGCGGGCCAGGCCTGCGCAGTCGCAGGCGCGGAAGGCGGCGATGGCCATCTTGCGGATTTGTTTGGACTCGGATTCGGTGAGTTTGGCTGGAATGATGGGGATGCTGGCGGCGGAGTGGTATTTGGCGTTGTAGTCGTAGAACTCCGCGCCGGGGACGATTTCGCCTACTACGGAGGCTTCGGGGTTGTCGTTGCCGAGGACGGCTACTTCGAGTTCGCGGGGTTTTGCGCTGGGGCCGCCTACGCCTTGCTCGATGATGAGTTTGCGGTCATAGCTGGCGGCGAGGTCCATTGCCGGGGCGAGTTCGGCGCGGTTGTGGACTTTGCTGATGCCTACGGAAGAGCCTAGATTCGCGGGTTTTACGAAGACTGGGTAGGTGAGATTTTTTTCGATGAGTTTGGTGCAACGCCTGGGATCGGAGGCCCATTCGCTGCGCAGGAGGTTGACGTGCGGGGTTTGCGGGAGGCCTGCGGCGGAGAAGAGTTGCTTCATGGCGGTCTTGTCCATGCCGGTGGCTGATCCGAGGACGCCGGAGCCAACATACGCTATATCAGCGAGTTCCAGGAGGCCCTGGATGGTGCCGTCTTCGCCGAAGGTGCCGTGGAGGACTGGGAATACTACATCCAGGGCTTGCGAAAGTGGGCTGTTTTGCTGGGCTACTTCGGCGCTGGCGCTGATCTGGAGAGGTTTTGATTTTGGTGTTTTCTCCAGGATTGGCGCGGGTTTTGTGTCGCCCGCGAGGAGGAGTTGCGCGTCGCCGTTGGTGAGCCATTGGCCTTGTTTGGTGATGGCTATGGGGATGACGTCGTATTTGGTGCGGTCGATGGCGTTGAGGATGGAGTTGGCGGAGAGCAGGGAGACTTCGTGCTCGCCGGAACGGCCGCCGAAGAGGATTCCTACGCGTAACTTCCTTTTTGTCTGCTTCTTTGTCATATTTTTTCTGCTTCGTCGTACCAAGTCTCTCGCAGTTTCGGAGTGCGGATGGGAGAAAAAAAATCTGGAGAGGCAAAAGGGTAATTTTGCGGGGGGTTTTGCGATTTTCTGGTGTTTTTGGATGGTAATTTCGTGGTGAATTGGTGGTGGTTGATGGTTACAACGTGGTTCTTAGCGACATGTTTTCGCCCGCTAAGAATTTGCCACTTTTCGAAAATATTTCTGTGGATTTTTGGGGGCTGTTAGAGCATAAAGGTGGAAGTAGCACTCCGCGGACAAGAGAACAAAGACGAAATGCGGGGATCCTTCACTTCGTTCAGGATGACGACTTCAACCTTGGTTCGGGATGACGGCTTCAACCTTGTTCGGGATGACGGGTTCAAAAGGAAGGCAATTGGGTATATCAATCTTTTGATTCGCTCTAGTCGCCTCCGGGTGGTTTGGGTGGGATGGCGTCGACGATGGGGGTGATGCTGCCGAAGGCTCCATAGATGTGGTCGGGTTTGCCGCAGATGGCGCGGGAGGCCATGCGGGCGGAGATGACGGTGGCTTCGATACAGCCTATGTTGAGGTCGGTCAGGGTCCAGTCGCCGGCCAGGTAGAGGTTGTCGAAGTCGGAGTCGTGGGAGGACAGGCGTGAGGTGGCGGAGCCCGGGAGGCTTAGGACGTAGAGTTCGGATGGGTCGATGTTGACGCGGAAGAATTGGGTGTCGAAGTTGGTTTGGGTGGGGTCGTCGATGCATTTGACTAAGACGTTGTCGTTGAAGTGGCCGGGGCTGGCGGGGTCTGTGGTTGCGGGGAAGATGGGCAGGACGGGGCCGTCGAGGAATTTGCGGGCGAAGGCTTTGACCTGTTGGCGCTGGGTTTCGGGGTATGTGGGGTCGTCGAAGGGTTTGAGTGGTTGGTCGGGGAAGGCGTTGCAAAAGTAGGCTACTTGTTTGGCATTCGCGGATGCGGGCCAGCGCTCGCGGGCGATGAGGTGGGACATGTCGGACCAGGTGTCGAACGGCTCGACGTAGCCGGAGAGGACGCCGGGAGCGTTGGGCCAGCCGGCTTCGGCCAGGGTCTTGTTCATCCAGAGCTGGAGACCTTGTGTGCGGACTAGACCCACGTTGGCGACTGAGTTGTTCCAGCGAGGCGAGGCGGCGATCAACTCCTGGCAGATGTATTTGTGGGCGCCGAGAGAGATGCCGAGGACGACCAGGTCGTAGTCTGCGCCTCGGGTGATGGTGGAGGCAGTTCCCTTCCAGTCGGTCCACCAGGACTCGAGATCCGGGTTCTGGCAGGCTTTGATCTTGTCTGCTTCGTTGATCCGCTCCCACAGCGGTTCGGTTGGCCAGCAGGGGACGCCGTCGACACCGAGGAAGAGCGGGTCGTAGTCGGTTTGGTTGGGGGCGGTGGTGGTGGCCTGGATCTCGAAGTCGACAGAGTCGATGTTTCGGCTGTCGGCGGAGAGATGAAGGTTTTTGACCTTGTGGAAGAACTTGAACTTGACGCCGCGGCTTTTGAGTACGAGGTAGATGGGCGACATGATGGTCTCGCCCATGCCGGCGTTCATCCACCACATGAGTGCTCCGCGATAGGTGAACATGAGGCGGAGGCCGCCGTAGAGGGTGCTGCCGGCGCCCATGCGGCGGAGGTTGCGGTCGCCGTTCTGATAGCCGAAGCAGGCGTCATACATGCCGAGAGAGATGGGAGAGGCGGAGTTGCGGCAGCCGTGTTTCGCGAGCCAGTCGATGAAGTCGATGTCTTCGATGGCCATGAAGCCGTTCTGGACGACACCGTCGGCGATCATCCCGGCGACGGCGGCGAGGCCGGTGTCCATGATGATGAAGAAGCGGCGGAGATCGTCGTTTTGGGCCAGTTGGGCGGAGATGAGCTGGAAGAGGCGGTCGTTGAAGGCTTTGATCCACTGGGCTAGCTCGAGGTTGACGGCGTCCTCGTGGAGGGTGTGGGTGAAGGCGGTGATGCAGTGGAGGGCGGTGGTGATGCCGGGCGGGCAGGCTGCGGCGGCGGATGGAAGAGTTGAGATGGAGCCGACGGCGTTGGCGAGGTGGGATGCTGCTTCCTGATAGAGCTGGACGAGGATGGGATGCACGGTCTTTTTCTCGTCGAGGTAGGCGGTGGCGCGACTGAGAAGGATTTTGACGAAGCCGAGGGGCGTGGGCGGCTGCTGTTGCTGGTCGAAGGTGGTCTCGTCGCCGGGGAATTCGGGGGTGGCGGGCCATGAGAGGTTCCAAAACTTCCAGGCGTTGCCGACCTGCTCCATCATTGGAGTGAAGTTCATGGGAGAGAAGGCCTTGCGCGCGTCGGTGAAGGGAGATTGTGGCATCAGGTTCTTCTGGTGGGCTTCGTCGTAGACCTGACGGATCATCTGGAAGGCGTTCTCGTAAAAGCCCATCCAGAGGTGGATTCCGTGCTCCTGGATGCGGTCGGAGATGTTGCGGTTACGGCCACTGGCGCCTTTGCCGCCGAGACGCCAGCCCATCTGGTAGATGGTGATGTCGTAGTTCTGCTGCCAGTTTGGGTCGGTGGTGAGCTCGGCTGCGGTGGCGAGGGAGCCGATGCCACCGCCGAGGATCGCGATTTTTTGCATGGGACCTGCTTGGATTTAAGGTGGGGAGCCCGGTTGGCCGATGATATCGCCGGGGAGGGTGTGGCGCAATTCGGTGGGCGGTGGGTCGCCCCAGGAGAGCACCCGCCAGGCGCTATCCAAGCCCTGCGCTTCCCTGCGAAAGGGGACTTTTGCGATCAGTTTTCAGTTAATCAATTTGTCGGTTGTTCAGTCTGGCAAGAGCGACAGGCATCGCCTTACCCATTGTGTGGTATGACCCCAGACAAAATGCGGGAATCCTTCACTGCGTTCAGGATGACGACAAAAAGGAGCAAAGGCAAAGCTAAGGGGGAAAGGCGGCGGCGAGGAGGAAAGACGACGCAAGGGCAAGACAACGGTTTCCATGAGCCTGTAGAAGCAGAATATTTGCGGGAAAGTGTGTGGTGGCATATGCGGCGATGGATGGCGGGGCGTATACTTTGCCCGTCTGCAGGGATTTTTGCGGGGTTTTCAGGAGGCTGCTATGAAGGCCACGACTCAACTGATGGTGTCTGTGCTGGGGCTGGGAATGCTGGCCGCGGCGAGTGTCTCGGTGATAGCTCAGGAGACGGGTGCGGCTACGGCGCCAGGGGCGGTGACTGCGCCCGTGGACAATGGGGCGCGTCCGGGTGACTCGCATGTGAGGATTGTTCGGTTGAGCGAGGTGAGGGGGACGATGGGCCTCGATCGCGGGACCGGCGCCGGATTTGAGCAGACGATGCAGAATATGCCGATCGTCGAGGGCGAGAAGCTGCAGACGGCGGCGGGATTCGCCGAGGTGGAGTTTGAAGACAACAGCACGCTGCGGCTGACGCCAAACTCGCGAGTGGATTTTCCGCTGCTTGCGCTGAGAAGCACGGGAGCGAAGGCCTCGACGATGAAGGTGTTGAAGGGGACCGTGTATGTGACCACGGAGAGCACAAAAGAGAATGAGTTTGTTGTGGAGGCGGGCGCCGCGACGCTGGTGGTGGCTCCTTCGACGCATCTGCGGCTGGATTTCGATGGAGAGAGCGCGCTGCTCTCAGTGTTCAAGGGGAGCGTTGAGGTACAGCGCGGCATGGATACGACGATCGTCGACAAAAAAGAGACGCTGTCGCTGGGCGCGGGCGAGATGACGGTTGGGAAGAAGATTGCCGAGGAACCGTACGACGCATGGGATAAGCAGTCGATGGAGTATCACGAGGCCTATGCGAATGCGAATTCGTTTGCGGGCGGAGGCAACGCGTTTGGCCTGAGCGATCTGAACTACTACGGGAGCTTTATCAACTCGAGCTGCGGGCAGATGTGGCAGCCGTATATGGTGAGCGCGGCGTGGAATCCGTATTCGAACGGGGTTTGGGCGATGTATCCGGGGGCTGGGTACTCGTGGGTATCGCCGTATCCGTGGGGATGGTTGCCGTACCATTCGGGCTCGTGGGGATTTTGCCAGGGAGCTGGCTGGGGCTGGCAGCCCGGAGGGCAGTTTTACGGGTTGAACAATTACGCCATGAATAACGGGGTGGTGGGCGGAGTGGGGGGAGTTGGCGGAATTGCGCCCGGAACGCTGACGAAGGGTGTGGTGCACTCGCCGCTGCGGCCGGCGATAATGCCACAGGCTCCGAGTGCTGCGGCGGGAGCGGCGAGGCCTTCGCTGGTGATGACGAACGAGAAGCCGATTGTGTTCTCGAGAACCGATCAGTCGGGGAACTTTGTGTTCCAGCGGGACTCGGCCGGGCTTGGTGTGCCGAGAGGCTCGCAGGTCAATTTGAATAAGATCTCGAACGATGTGGACCGGCATGGGTCGGCGAGTATGGCGCTGGAGGGGGCTGGGCCGGGAAACAATGGAGCGAGCCGCGGGCCTATGACGCTGCGACCCGCAGGTTCATCCGGAGCATCGATGGCTGATCGCAACTCGGGGGCATCGATGGCAGACCACAACTCGGGAGCATCTATGTCTCGCGGGAATGGGACCGGAGGTATCGGGCAGGGGTCGCCTTCGCCTTCGTCTTCCTCTTCCTCTCGCAGTGGCGGCGGTGGTCCGTCGATAAGTTCACCTTCTGCTTCGCCGATGAGCAACTCGGGCGCCAGCGGCGGTGGTGTACGCGGCGGGACCTCTTCCAGTCCGAAGTAGGTTGGCGACTCGTCTGTGATAGTTCGTAGTCCGGGATGCAGGCGGGGATGCGTGTGGTTTACTCTGGCATAGAAGGAGAGACACGCGTATGTCGGATGAAGCACTACTGGCTGAGATTGAACGGCTGAAGGCCGAGAATGACAAGCTTAAGAACAAGGGTGTGCGAGGACTCAGCCTGAAGGTGAGCGAGAAGGGTGGCGTGTCGCTGTATGGCGTCGGACGGTTTCCGGTGACGCTATATAAGGAGCAGTGGCGCAAGATTCTTGATATGGCTCCGGAGATTGAGGCGTTTATCAAGGAGAATGATAGCCGGCTGAAGGCTAAGGAGTAGTTGCCTCAGATTTCGATGGCTACTACTTCGTGATCGAGAATGGTGGGTACGGTGAAGATCAGGTGATCTGCGGTGCGGTCTCGGGGCCGTGCGATGGGGATGTTTTTGTCCGCGACCAAGAGGTGGGCCCGTTTTGCCTGGACGCCTGCGGGTAGACGCAGCTTGATGGTTTGCGCGCCGATGGGAAAGAAGTCGCGGTAGGGGCCTTTCATCGCCATGGGGTTGGTGAGATTGACGAGGTGGATGGTGATGGAGCTTGGGTTGCGCCATACCGTCACGTCGAGAAGGCCAGGCCCGATGACTTCGATGGCGGGATCTTCGTTGTTGGCCCAAGAGACGGTGTTGCGCAGGAGCTTGAGGTGGTCGGCGCAGAGGACTTCCCAGAAGGTGCGGTCGATGTCGAAGGGAAAGTAGGCGACGCGGCCGGCGGGCTGGCGGAGGTAGAGGCAGGAGATATCGGTTTTGGGGGTGCGCGGGTAGACCTTCTCCATGGGGAGGTCGGGGTAGCTGGGGATGAGGGTGATGGGGGTTTCGGCGAAGTGCTCGCGTGGGGTGACGTCGAGGCGTGAGACTCCGTTGATGATGCGAGGGGCGTCTTCGAGGCCTGTGAAGAGGACGTGGTGGGAGAGCGCGTCATGCTCGAGACGGAGGTAGGAGTTGAGCATGGGACTGGGTGGGCGGCTGGTGAAGTCAACGGCGAAGAGATCGGCGAGAGCGAAGTTTTGGCGTGGGGCGCCTAGCTCGTCGTAGAGGCTGGTCTCGTGGGTGGCGATGAGGCTGCCACCGTTTTTGACGAAGGCGCGGAGTTGGTCGCACTGCGCGTCGCTGAGGGCGGCGATGTTGGGGAGGATGACGGTTTTGTAGGGCGCGAGATGAGCTACGTCGAGATTGCGGTCGTGGACCATTTCGAAGGGGATGCGGGATTCGATGAGTGCCTGGTACCAGCCGAGGGCGTGGTCTTCGACTTTGGCGGCGTACTGGTCGCCACCGTAGTACCAGGCGGTTTGCTGGGAGTAGACGAGGGCTACGCGGGCTAGTGGTTGCTGATGGGTGAGGTAGGGCTGATTCTTTTCGGTCCAGAGATAGATTTGTTCGACGCCGGCGAGCCAGCGCTCGTCGTGAAGGGTGGCGGAGAATTTGCTAAACCAGGGGCGCATGCCGTTGGCGATGGCGTCGAGGACCCAGATGCGGATTTCGGGGGCGGCGTTGACGCTGTCTTTCCAGCGATAGGGCTCTTCGAGGCCGACGCCGAAGAGGCCGATGACGGGCTTGTTGCCCATGGTGGCGCGGTATTCTTTGGCGGTTTTGCCCATGAGCCAGGGCGGTTGGAGTCCGCGGCGAGCCTGGCGGTCGGCGACGAGCATGGGAGCGCGGCGGGAGGCTTCGATGGCGTCGAGGGGATTGTGGGCTCCGCTGCCGTTGTTGGGGATGGAGGCGGCCTGGGGATTTGTTTTGCGGATTTCGGTGTTCCAGGTGTCGATGACGGCGATGAGACGCTGCTGACGCCAGAGGATGTAGGCCTTGCGCGCGGGATCTTGCGAGTTGGTGGTGCGGGGGAGATCGAGGCCGGTGGCGGCTTTGAAATTTTCGCGGCAGTGGACGCAGTAGCAGTCGCCGGAGCCGTCCCAGCGATTGAAGAAGAGGCCATCGGGGTGGTAGCGGGACATGATCTCGTGGTGGACGGAGGTCATGAATTCGAAGTTGTAAGGGCCGAGGGCGCAGGTGACCCACATCTCGGGCGAGGACCAGTGGCGGCGCGGGTTGCCTTCGGCGTCGACGGCGATCCAGTCGGGATGGGCGGCTTTGGCGTCGTCGTAGGTGGCGTGAGGGTCGGTGCGGATGAGGACGGACATGTTGAGTTTGCGGCAGCCGGTGACGAGCTCGCCGAGGACGTCGCGGTTCTCGAGCCAGGCGCTGCGATGGTGGTAAGGGATTTTTGTGGGGTAGTAGGCGACACAGCCTCCTCCGCTGAGACAGACGCCGTCAGAGCGGGTGCGCTGGAAGTAGTCGAACCAGAAGGCGGAGTCGAAGTGGATGGGGTCATCTTCGACCAGGGTGAGTTGCGCCCAGCGCTGGGGTTTGGAGGCCCAAGCGGGGATTGGCTCGGATGGGGTGGGTGGAGTGGCTTGTCCCCAGAGAAGCGGTGAGGCGATGTGGGAGATTGCGGCGGTGGCACCGGCGACTGTGGTGGACTGCAGGAATTTGCGACGCGTGAGGGAGGGTTGGTCCATGCGCATCATGGTACCGCGAGGTTAGGCAGCTGGATGGCTAGACGTTGAATTTGAAGAAGAGGATGTCGCCGTCTTTGACTACGTAATCTTTGCCTTCGGAGCGGAGGAGGCCTTTCTCTTTGACGGCTTGCTCGCTGCCGTATTTGAAGAGGTCGTCGGAGGCGTAGCAGTCGGCCTTGATGAAGCCCTTTTCGAAGTCGGAGTGGATGACGCCGGCGGCTCCGGGGGCTTTGGTGCCGCGCTTGATGGTCCAGGCGCGGACCTCCTGAACGCCGGCGGTGAAGTAGGTGATGAGGTCGAGGAGCGCGTAGGCGGAGTGGATGAGGCGGTCGAGGCCGGGCTCTTTTAGGCCGAGGGATTCGAGGAATTCGGTGCGTTCGGCGGGTTCGAGCTGGGCTATTTCGGCTTCGAGGGCTCCGCAGATGCGGACTACTTGACTGTTCTCTTCGGCGGCTCGCTGTTCTACCGCGGCGGTGTAGGGGTTGCCGGTGGTGAGGCCGGACTCGTCGACGTTGGCGACGTAGAGCTGGGGTTTGGCGGTGATGAGGAAGAGGTCGCGGGTGTAGGGTCTTTCTTCGTCGGTGAGGTCGACCGTGCGGGCGGGTTTGCCGGCTTCGAGGGCCTCTTTGAGCTTGGAGAGGGCGGCGAACTCGGCCTTGATCTTGTGGTCGGCGTTGGCGGGTTTGTTGAGCTTCTCGACTTTGGCGTGGCGCTTTTCTACGGTGTCGAGGTCGGCGAGGAGGAGCTCGGTGTTGATGATGTCGATGTCGTGGAGGGGGTTGACGCCGCCGGCGACGTGGACGACCTCGGGGTCGTCGAAGCAGCGGACGACGTGACAGATGGCGTCGGTGGCGCGGATGTGGCCGAGAAACTGGTTGCCGAGGCCCTCACCTTTGCTGGCGCCTTCGACGAGGCCGGC
The DNA here is from genome assembly GCA_963798925.1 of uncultured Acidobacteriaceae bacterium. Lineage (GTDB taxonomy): Bacteria > Acidobacteriota > Terriglobia > Terriglobales > Acidobacteriaceae > Edaphobacter. The sequence continues at coordinate 1,907,457 of CAWCVD010000008.1, read as the reverse complement.
GATGTCGATGAACTCCATGGTGGTGGGGACTAGGGATTTGGGCTGGATGAGCTCGGCGATTTTGGCGAGTCGGGGGTCGGGGACGGTGACCACGCCGGTGTTGGGGTCGATGGTGCAGAACGGGTAGTTGGCGGCTTGCGCCTTGGCCGAGGTGAGGGCGTTGAAGATCGTGGATTTTCCGACGTTGGGGAGGCCAACGATTCCGCAGTTCAATGGCATTGGGAGCAGATTCCTTGTTTCGAGGGCTGGTTACGAGGCTTGCTTTGGCGTCGTGGGATTGTCTCTAACAGGATAGTTCATTGGGGGATTTCAGGTATGAGAGTGCCGCTGTCGTGCAGAGATGAATTGCTCATGAACAAATGCTGCTCAGTTCGGCAGGAGCGACTATTCCAGTGAAGGCGCAACCGATGAGGCTTTGCAAGGGCCGTAGTTTTTTACGAGTTTTCCCACTACAAAATAGCGTTTGCCGGAGGAGTCTTTTCTCTTTTTGCCGGAGAATTTAACGCGCTGATTGATCTTGATGATCGCCGGATCGCCGAGAAGATCATAGATTTGGTGGTCGCCTTCGTTCTGGAGGGTTACCGCAGGAGGCATGGAGACGGCGCAGCCTGTGATTGATGAGCCTGCATGAGCAGATTCCGGAAACGTGAGAATCGCAAGAGTAGCCAAGAGGACGAACGAAGTATGCGGCAGGTGGAACTTCAAAAAGAGCCTCGCTTCCTCATGTTGCGATGAAGAATGGGTTTGGCGACAGTCTGCATGGAGTTGAATGGAGGGTCAAGGTAATTTTGATGGCTGCGGTGACAGCGATGGTTCGTCTAACCTTGGAGTCAGATGAAGGCTGTCGAATTTAAATTCGCGGTTTTTGTTGCAGTGGCGTGTGGGAGCGTGACGATGGCGCAGACGACGCTGCGGACGACGACTACGCTGGTTGTTGTGCCGACCCTGGTGCAGACCTCGGACAAGGGAGCTGTCTTTTCGCTGACCGCGGAGGACTTTGTTCTCACGGACAATGGGGTTCCGCAGAAGGTGACGCTCGAAGAGGAGACGAAGCGACCTCTGTCGCTAGTGGTGTTGGTGCAGACGGGTGGAGTGGCTCGCGGACAGTTTCCTAGTTATGTGAATCTTGAGACGATGCTCGCTTCCCTGCTTGGTGGAGCGCCGAACAGGGTCTCGATTGTGAATTTTGACAGCCGGATTGAAGGGGTCTCGCCGTTTACTTCAGATGTTGCGCAGTGGAAGGAGGCCATCGATAAACCGGATGCGGGAGACAGCGGAGCCGCGATCTTCGATGGGATTGCGTATGCGCTGGATCTGCTGAAGAAGGAGCCTGTAAGCAATCGGCGTGCGATTCTGCTGATCAGCCAGGAGCGGGACGATGGCAGCAAGACACAGATGAAGGATATTGTCCGGAATTTAGGGGAGACGAATACTGCGATCTATAGCGTTACCTTTTCTGCGGAGAAGACGGAGGCGAAGCTTGCGTTCAAAGACCCGCCGCATCTGAATCCCCCGATTCGGGTCTCCTTCCAATGGTCCGATCCAGGCTATAAACGATCCGGCTACGCCTACCCAGGGATATGCCAAGCTTGATGCGCCGCTTCGGCTGATCTTTGGTGCGATGCGAAAGAATCTGTCGGCGGAGGTGGCGAGTCTTTCGGGTGGGGAGTCGCTCGGCTTCGATGGCCAGTGGAGTTGGAACAGGATTTAAGTATCCTGAACAATCACATTCGCAATAGCTACCTTCTTACGTTTACTCCGACCTCAATGGAGCCGGGACTGCACACGATCAAGGTCTCGCTGGCACGTCATCCGGAGATGATTGTGACGGCGAGAGGCAGTTATTGGGCGAGCGATTCGACGGGATCTATCACAAATCATTGACAAAAGACTTGTGGGCTGGGGAAGAGGCAGCGTAGGCTGGAGGGAAGTTTTTGAGGAGAGTGCGATGCGGAAGATGGGATTGGTGTGCGCTGTTGCAGGTTTGATTGTTTCGGGGATGGCGATGGGGCAGGCGCCTGCGGCACCGGCTGCGCCGGCGGCTCCATTGGGCCCGGCGGGCGAGGTGCAGCGGAGTTATTCAGTGGTGAAGGGGAACATTTTGAAGTCGGCGGATAAGATGCCAGCGACCGACTACAGCTACAAACCGGTGGATGATGTGCGCACGTATGCTCGTGTTTTGAACCATGTGACCGAGGCGCAGGCGAATAGCTGCGGCGCGGCGAATGGCACACCTGCGGATGCGCGGGTGAAGGCCCCGGCGGATACGGCGGACAAGGCGACGATTGTTGCTGCGCTAACTGCTTCGTTTGCCGAGTGCGATAAGGCGTTTGCCGCGCTGACGGATGCGAATGCGCTGGAGATGGTCGATTTGGGTCGCGGGAAACGGTCGAGGATTGGATTGATGTGGGGGACCTCGCAGCATGATACGGAACAGTATGCGACGCTCGCGCTGTATCTGCGGCTGAAGGGCATTGCGCCGCCGAGCAGCGAGAAGTAAGCGGCTGGATTCGGCTTCGGTTTGTGATGAGGTGCAGTGGGGCCAGCCGTCGATGAGGCGGCTATCCGATGTTGTGGAGGTCGATCGTCATGGTCGTCATGAGACGAGTTCTGGTTTGCATGATCGTGTTGGTGTCCTCGTTTGCAGTTGCGCAACAGAGTAAGCCGATGACGTTGAAAGAGGTTTTGCTAGAGCAGCTGCGATCGACGCATAACAAGGCGGAGTGGTTTGTCCCAGCGAATACGGCAGTGGCGGGGCTGACTCCGGCGCAGGCGAACTGGACGGATAAGAGTGGAAATCATTCAGTGGGACAGCTTGCCTACCACCTGTGGTTTTGGGATAAGCAGTCTCTGATCAGCTTCCAAGGGGGAAAGCCGGAGAAGTTTGATGGGAACAATGATGAGACTTTCACCAAATTTGATGAAAAAAGCTGGGCAAAAACTGTCGCCGATTTGGATACGGTGATGACGGATTGGGAGAAGGCGGTAGAAGCGGCCGATGATGCGAAGATCTCGCTGTGGGCCTCGCGAATTGCGCATGTGGGGACTCACAACGCGTATCACATTGGTCAGATTATTTATGTGCGGAAACTCCAGGGCGTGTGGGATCCGGCGAAGGGCGTGAAGTAGGTGGTCTGGGTGAGTTGTTGCGGCTAGTGCACGATTCGTTGCGTCTTACGCTATGACGAAGGTGCTACGGGCATGAGTGCCTGTTCCATTCGTCAGATGAAAGGACAAGATGGCATCGGCATCGCAGGGCAGATTTCGCGCTTTTCTGTGGATTGGGGCGATTCTGGGGATTGCCTTCGTTGGCATTCAATTGATTCGGCCGGAGTTGACGAATCCTCCGGTGACTGCGGAGATTCAGGCACCTGCGGAGGTGAGGCAGGTGCTCCGGAGGTCTTGTTACAACTGCCACTCGAATGAGACGAAGTTGCCGTGGTTCGATCACGTCGCGCCGGCGTACTGGATTGTGGCGAAGGATGTGAAGATAGCCCGGGAGCATGTGAACTTTTCAGAGATTGGGAAGCTGCCAGCCGCGCAGCAGCGAGGGATTTTGTTTGAGGCGGTGAACCAGGTTCAACTAGGAGCTATGCCTTTGCCTTCGTATCTGAAGGTGCATCCGGCGGCGAAGGTTTCGCCGGAGGATCTGGCGGTGTTGAGGAATTATCTGACTGCAGCTCCGGCGCAAGACTCGACGGCTTCGGTGGAGGCTGCTGCGAAGGCCGCTGCGGATGAGGCGATGACGAATACGCAGTATGAGGCTTGGGTGCATGGGGCTGGTGGCGCGCAGAGTGTGGCACCGGAGTTCAATGGCGTTGAGTTTATTCCGGACTATAAAAACTGGAAGGTGATGAGCAGCACGGACCGGTTCGACAACCACACGATGCGCGAGATTCTGGGGAACGATGTTGCGATCAAGGCCCTTGCAGAAGGGCACATCAATCCATGGCCGGATGGGACGGTGTTTGCGAAGGTGACGTGGCAGCAGGCGGCATCGGATGAGAATGGCGTTGTGAAGACAGGTGCGTTTGTGCAGACGGAGCTGATGATCAAAGACGCGACGAAGTATGCGTCGACGGAAGGTTGGGGTTTTGGTCGATGGCGCGGCTCTAATCTGAAGCCGTACGGAAAGGATGCTGAGTTTCAGAATGAGTGCACGGGATGTCACGCTCCGATGGCGAAGAACGATTATGTTTACACGATGCCGGTTGGAGGCCCGCGATGAAGATGAGAGCGATCGGTTTGGTTGGGGCTGTACTGGCAGTGGGATTGGGCGGCTGTTCGGAGAAGACGAATCCGCGGGTGGAGACGCGGGTGAATCAAGAGGCGATGATGGTGGGAGATTTGCCTTCGAATCCACTGAAGGGCAAGGTGATTACTTCCTGGATTAATAAAAAAGACGCGACGATGTCGACGATGTTTGGGAATGATGCGGCCTGGCAATACACGCGGACGAGCGCGACGATGCAGTATCCGACGGGATCGGTACTCTCGGTGGTGACCTGGAGCCAGCAGGAGGACCAGCGGTGGTTTGGGGGAAAGATTCCGCAGGGAGTGAAGAGCGTGGAGTTCGTTACGGTGAGTTCGCCTGGAAGTTACTCGTATGAGCGGTATGAGGGATCGCCGCTGAAGAGAGTGACGGCCAAAAATTTTGACGAGCTGGATGCGGCCGCAAAGAGGATGGCTTATCTGACGGCGCAGCGGGCGGCGGTGATGCCTTAAGAGTTGGCTGTCCGTTTGGACGACGTCGGTGTGCGACTTGCCCAGGGCGTGAGGGCTTTGTATTGGGGAGTGGCGGTGACGGTGGTTTTGGTGACTGCGAGGAGTTTGCGGCGGATGAGCCAGGCAACGGCGGATTGCGTGGAGCTCTTGGAGATGCCGATGGATTCGGCTAGCTCCTGATAGCTGATGGAGACGGTGCCCCCATGGCGCTGCTGCTCGGCGAAGAGCCAGAGATAGACGAGGAAGCTCGCGGGGCGGCGGTCGTGGCCGACCAGGTCGCGCATGAGGATGTCGGTGAGGTAGGGATCGAGCTTGAACATGGCTATACCGATGGATGATATAGCAATGACTACCAGATTGCGGTATGGGCGCGGCGCGGATATTGTCTTTTTTGTGCCGAGGTCTTTTTTGTGCCGAGGCAGAGGAGGCTGGTGATGATTCGTGGTGTGAAGATTGTGAGTATTCCGGTAAAGAACCAGGATGTTGCGCTGAAGTTTTATACGGAGAAGCTGGGTTTCAAGGTGGCGACAGACCAGGAGATGGCGCCGGGTGGGCAGCGGTGGATCGAGTTGATGATTCCGGGAGCGGATACGAACCTGGCGCTGTTTACGCCGGAGGGGCATGAGAACCGTGTAGGCGGGTTTCAGGCGATGACGTTTTGGACGGATGATGTGTTTGCCACGGCGGAGCAGATGAAGAAGAAGGGTGTGGAGCTGACGGAGGAGCCAAAGAAACAGATTTGGGGAACGATGGCCAAGTTTAAGGATCCGGATGGGAATGAGTTTGTGTTTTCGAGCCGGTGACTGGGGAGAGCTGCCTCTACCAGGTGAAGCCGCCTGAGGCTGGGGGCCAGGCTTGCATGAGCTGGCGAAGAACGACGATTCGACCAAGGTGGTAGGCGTTGTGGGCGGCCAGCGAGATGAGTTGGTCGCGTATGGACATGATGCGGGTGGGAGCGTCCGGGCGGGATGGGCAGTGTATGGGATGGTCGAGGCGGGCGATGTTTTGCGCTGCGGCTGCGGCTTGTTCAGCTCCGTGGAGGAACCGGTGGCGGAGTTGTTCCCATGGTTCTGGGGCGAGTTTGGTCGGCTTTTGGGGGAAGCCGTCTGAGGGTCGATTGGGATAGGGGGTTTCGATGCCGGCGATCCAGTCGAGGGTGATCTGTTGCCAGAAGGCGAGGTGCCAGAGCTCGGCGTAGATGGTATGGGGGACGTTGGGAATGTCGCGGTGGACGAGGTCGTCGGTTAGACCCTCGAGGATGTGGGAGGGCGGGGCCGCGTAGCTTTCGGCGACGAGGGCTTGGGCTAGTTCGTTCATGGTTTCTCCGCTCTACTGTGTTTCAGCAATTTGATGCTGATTAGCAGAGATCTGGTTGGGGGCCACTCGTTCTCCCCCGACCATGTGAATGGTAACCTGTGTGGTAGGAATTATTCATACCAGCGAGGACGAGGGATGGCGACCATCGAAAAGATCAGTATCGCACTGCCGCGGGAGATGGCGGATCAGGTGCGCAAGGCCGTCGAGCGGGGAGAGTATTCCTCGCATAGCGAGGTGGTGCGTGATGCGCTGAGGGAGTGGACACTACGGCGAAACCTGCGCGAGGAAGGCATAAAGGAGTTGCGTAGGATGTGGCGCCAGTCAGTCGAGAGCAAAGCTCCGGGTGTTCCGGTCGATGAGGTGTTTTCGCGGCTCAGGAGGAGATACAGCGGTGCCAAGAAGACGAGGCGGGCGGCGAAGTAATGCGCATTGAGCTATCGGAGTATGTTGAAGGCGATATTCAAAAAATCGCGGATTACGTAGCGCAGGACAGCCAGGAGAGTGCGCTCCATCTCGTGGAGGAGATCTATGACGCGATTCTGCGGATAGGCCGCCAGCCACTGCACTATCAGGTGCGGTTTGAGATTGGGGACGATGCGCGACTGGCGGTTGTGGGCCGCTATGTGATTCTTTTCCGCATTATCGAGCGTTGCGTCAGAATCGAGCGCGTGGTCTTTGGCGGGCGTGATTTGCCTGCGTTATTGACATGAGGCGGGCGATGCAGGCAGAGAACACGCGCGCGAATGCCCACTCATGCGATGAGACTGCATGAATGGGGAACCATTTGTGCCTGGGTCTCCGTTTTGCGCTTGATTGAGATGGAGCCCGTCGCGCTTCTACGGTGCGGGAGAGGTAACGAAGCTTCCACTGACCAGATAGACTGCGTCGCCGGTCAGAAATGCGAGCCCATTACTTCCCCAGCGAATCAGTCTGGAAGGCGTGCCTGACACGTTTGATAGGGGGATCGCACCGAGTAAAGTGAAGTGCGTAAGGTCGAATGCTTCGATGACGCAATTGCCTGGCCCCCCGCCGTTGGTTTGACCGACGAAATAGGCGATATTCAGGTTGTCGTCTGGCACCATGATGGGATTTCCGTTAAACCCTCCCTGGAGGGCGTTAACAGGGAAACTCGCGATGACTGCACCCGTCGCAGGATCGATCACCTTACCGGAGTCGCTGTAGATATAGCCGGTGGTCGAGTCGAAGTGGAGATAGTTGCCGAAGGATGTTGGGGCGGCCGAGGACTGCGATTGGAGTTGGACGCCAGTGGCGCTCACCGACATGATGTAAACGGGATTGGTTCCTATCTCTGTGTTGATGCCATAAAGGCTCTGCCCATTCGAGTTCCAAACGAGTGAATCGATAGGCCCTGCACTGGGGCCGAACCCGGGAACGGATTGCGGACGAGGCACCGCGTCGTCGTAAATCAAGATACCGCCGACTTCCCGGATATAGGAGCCCGCGATGCCTCGAGAGACCGCCACAGAATGAGGGCTCCCAGGCTCTGCCTCTACGTCGATCGCATAGTAGGGCCCTGACGTACTAGACCCCAGCGGAATGTCGATGTCGGATTGCAAGGTGGGCAGTGTGTACCTGTGGACAGAGCCAGTACTGTTCAAGCCAGCGTAAATGTAGGTGCTGTCAGCAGAGATGGCAAGCCTTCCTGGCTCACTACCAGTAGAGACTGAGGAGCCGAGCACTCCGGTCTGGGGATTCAGAACTGTGATGGTGTTCGCGTTGGTCCCATTTCCGCTCGCCACTGAGAGGTAGAACTGCTGGTTCCCCTGGTCCCATGCGATATCGTTGGCCAGAATAGAGACTTTAGACAGGGAGAAGGAGTTGTTACCCGTCAAAGCCGCGGAGGTGATGATGAAGTTGACTCCGAAGTTGATCGAGACTAAGGGCGAGGGGGAGATGCTGACCGTCGTTGGGCCGGCGATCAGCGAAGCCGGTACCTCTGCCTTCAAGACGGTCGAGGAGACATAGGTGGTCGTAAGGCTCGTACTGTCGTTCCAGAGCACTGTCGTGGTCGGCACGAAGTTAAGCCCATTCACAGTGAGAGTGAAGGAAGCAGCCCCTGCCACCGCGGTGCCTGGGCTGACGGAGGAGATTTGGGGTTGGCCGGGAAGAGGCCTTGGCCCGGTGCCGTCGCCGTCGCGGTTGTCGAGAGTGCCATTAAATTGGGGGTGGCAACCCGTCAAAGCAGAAAGACCCAAAGAAACAAAAAGAAGTGTAACAAAAACTCTACGCATGTCCGTTCCTAACGACCCGTGCGGATCATACCATGCTGGAAAACACGTTCCGTTTACTTCTTTAGGGGGTAGATACGGTTGAGGGTTCGGGCGAAGGGGATGGTTTCACGGACGTGGTCGAGGCCGCAGAGCCACGCCACTACTCGCTCGATGCCCATGCCGAAGCCGGAGTGGGGGACGCTGCCGTATTTGCGTAGGTCGAGGTACCACTGGAAGGCTTCGAGCGGGAGGTTGTGCTCTTCGATGCGGGCTTTGAGCAGGTCGTAGCTGTCGACGCGCTGGCTGCCGCCGATGATTTCGCCGTAGCCCTCGGGGGCCAGGACGTCGACGCAGAGGGCCTTCGTTGGGTCGATGGGGTCGGGCTGCATGTAGAAGGCCTTGATGGCGGCGGGGTAGCGGTGGATCATGACCGGTTTGTCGAATTGGCTGGAGATGTAGGTTTCGTCGGGGGAGCCGAAGTCGTCGCCGTATTTGTGGGGGTTTTCGATCTTGCCTTCTGCGAAGGCTTTTCGAGCATGGCGTGGGCTTCGTCGTAACTTAGACGGGGGAATTTGTTTCCCGAGGCTGACGTCTGTGGCGCTTCCGACGAAATGCGGGGATCCTTCACTTCGTTCAGGATGACGACGTCTGAAGTTGAGGCGGAGGAGGGGGCGAGGACGGCTTCTAGTTTGGTGATGTCTTTGCCTATGACTTTGAGGTCGGCGCGGTGGTGAGTGAGGACTGCGGTGACAATGTGGGTGATGAAGGCTTCGGCGAGATCCAATAGGCCGTCGAGCTCGAGGTGGGCTACTTCGGGTTCGACCATCCAGAACTCGGGGAGGTAGCGGCGGGTTTTGGATTTTTCGGCGCGAAAGATGGGGTACCCGGATTTTGGCGTGTATTACGATGCGGAGGGGTAAACGAAAGAGAGTGCGCAACGAGACTGGCCGAGACAGCCTCCGTCGTCGATGCAAAGACGTCAAAATACGGAGGTGAGTTTGGAGATCCTGCCACGGACTCAATTCCTCGCAAAAAAGCGATATCGGGGTCAGTTATGTTGCAGTAATAATCACCTGTGTTGGTGAAGAATACAAAATGACGGTAGCCAAGGTCCCGAAGGTGTTCGAAGCCAAGACGAGGGTCCTCTTCGATGTTTTTCAAGAGCGCTGGATACCACTCGAAGTAGAGTGCAGGCTTTTGGAGCTTTAGCAGCTGCGAACCTGAGCGCAAGACTGAAAAATCATACCCTTCGGTGTCCACTTTAATGAGGCTGACAAGTCCGTGAGGTTCGCCCAAGCTCGAAGCGGCCGTATCGAGGCGCACAAGGCGTCCGACAATAGAAGCGGAATCGGACCCTGTTGCCAGCTTTGTAGAAGGGTTGGCTCGGCCGTCATCCTGAAGCATAACTATGGCCCCTTCGTTTTCACCAACGAAATTTTGGCGAACTTCGACGAGGGAATTGTTCTGATGGTTTTTCTTGCACAATTCCGCCAGATTGGCATCGGGCTCAATGCAGAGATAAGAGAATACGCCCGGACGCCATTGCTCAACCAGGGCAATAGTATCACCTATGTTTGCGCCGACATCGATGATAGTGAGTCTGGATCCGGCTGGATAAGAGTCTGCGACAGCAATGGCCGCCAAACCGAGTGGCCGGTTGTATTGAGGGAAGTGTTGCATAGTAGCCACGAGAGGATGCTCGCTCGGCATTACCAGATTGTGGCCATACAGGTGAGCATTGACAAGATGGTCTGCACTAACCCTTTTGGATATCGGCCTCCATAGTTTGGCGGCTGCTCTTGCCAATAGACTGCCAAAAAAGCCAGCATGCAACGATCGGTCTCTCAAGAGATTGGAAGTGTCAAATGCAGTCTGCGCCAGACGGGAATGTGAGCGGCTTATCAAAAGAAAATCTCCGTTATTAGTAGAGCAACGTGCTGCGTTTCTGATCGGAAACCACAGTTTAAGGATAAATGCGGTTGAGGGTTCGGGCGAAGGGGATGGTTTCGCGGACGTGGTCGAGGCCGCAGAGCCAAGCTACTACTCGCTCGATGCCCATGCCGAAGCCGGAGTGGGGGACGCTTCCGTATTTGCGGAGGTCGAGGTACCACTGGAAGGCTTCGAGCGGGAGGTTGTGCTCTTCGATGCGGGCTTTGAGCAGGTCGTAGCTGTCGACGCGCTGGCTGCCGCCGATGATTTCGCCGTAGCCCTCGGGGGCCAGGACGTCGACGCAGAGGGCCTTCGTTGGGTCGATGGGGTCGGGCTGCATGTAGAAGGCCTTGATGGCGGCGGGGTAGCGGTGGATCATGACGGGTTTGTCGAATTGACTGGAGATGTAGGTTTCGTCGGGGGAGCCGAAGTCGTCGCCGTATTTGTGGGGGTTTTCGATCTTGCCTTCTGCGAAGGCTTTTTCGAGCATGGCGTGGGCTTCGTCGTAACTTAGACGGGGGAATTTGTTTCCCGAGGCCGACGTCTGTGGCGCTTCCGACGAAATGCGGGGATCCTTCACTTCGTTCAGGATGACGACGTCTGAAGTTGAGGCGGAGGAGGGGGCGAGGACGGCTTCTAGTTTGGTGATGTCTTTGCCTATGACTTTGAGGTCGGCGCGGTGGTGAGTGAGGACTGCGGTGACGATGTGGGTGATGAAGGCTTCGGCGAGATCCAATAGGCCGTCGAGCTCGAGGTGGGCTACTTCGGGTTCGACCATCCAGAACTCGGTGAGGTGGCGGCGGGTTTTGGATTTTTCGGCTCGGAAGGTTGGGCCGAAGCTGTAGACCTTGCCGAGGGCGAGAGCGGTGGCTTCGACGTAGAGCTGGCCGGACTGGGTGAGGTAGGCCTTGTCGTTTTCGAAGTAGTCCATCTCGAAGAGTTCGGAGGTGCCTTCACAGGCGTTGGGGGTGAGGATGGGTGGGTCGGTGCGGATGAAGCCGTTGAGGTCGAAGTACTCGGCTGCGGCGCGCATGATGGTGGCGCGGACGCGGAGGATGGCGGACTGGCGCGGGGTGCGGAGCCAGAGGTGGCGGTTCTCCATGAGGAAGTCGACGCCGTGCTCTTTGAGGGAGATCGGGAATGGGGTTTCTTCGGGGATTTTTTGCAGGACTTTGACGTCTTCGACGTCTAGTTCGTAGCCGCTCGGGGCTCGGCTGTCGGCGCGGACTTTGCCGGTGACGGTGAGGGAGGATTCGAGGGTGAGGGATTTGATGGTGTTGAAGACCTCTTCGGAGACGGCGGCTTTGGGGACGATTCCCTGGATGGTGCCGGTGCCGTCCCGGAAGGTGGGAAAAAGGAGCTTGCCTGAGGAGCGGATGTTGTAGAGCCAGCCGCGGAGGGTAACGGTTTGGCCTTCGTGCTGGGAGAGGGAGGCTATGGTGGCGATGGGGGCTGTGGGTGCTTCGTTCGACATGACACTACCAGTCTACTAGTGGGGCATGTTTCGAAGAAGCAACCGCGGGTTCCTTCGACAAGCTCAGGACAGGCTCTTCGACTCCGCTGCGCTTCGCTCAGGATGACAATTTTTACTGGGACTGGAGTTGTTCGGTGGTGCGTTTGAGCAGGTCGAAGGCTTCGGTCGATTTCTTGGTTACGGAGTCGGCGGTTTCGTCGAGTTCGTAGGCGATTTCGAGGACGCCAGGCGTCTTGGCCGGGAGGGTTGCGATGTGTTTGGTTACGTTTTGCCAGTCGATGGTGGCGGTGCCGGGCCAGAGGTGGTCGTCCTTTTGGCCGTGGTTGTCGTGGAGGTGGAGCTGGCCGATGCGGGACTTGAGGAGTTCGAAGGCTTCGTCTATGCCTCTGTTGGGCTGGCTCTCACTGGAGGGTTCGGTCAGGTGAGCGTGACCGATGTCGAGGCAGACGCCTACGCGGTCGAAGTGGCCGACGTTGAGGATCTCGAGGATGTGCTCGGGGGCAGTGATTTCATTCTGGAGGTTTTCGATGAGGAGGCGGACGCCGAGAGGGTGGGCGAAGGCTTTGAGATGCTCGACAGCGGTGAGGGAGTTCTCGAGGGCGCGGGCGTTCCAGGGGTCGTCTTTGTGGCCGAGGTGGATGACGCAGGCGGAGATGGGGATCTGCTCGGCGGACTCGAGGGCGCGTTTGACCTCGTCCATGGCGGTGATGCGGTGGGTTTTTTCCGGGTTGATGAGATTTATATTCGGGGCAACGTGGCGGGACCATTGTCCGCTTCCGCGGTCGCTCAGGTAGAGAGGCTGGTGGAGCGTGGCGGCGACGCCGGTGTCGCGGAACCAGGCGGCGATGTCGCGGACGGCGGTGCGGTCGGCGTAGTCGAAGTGATGGCGGGCGGCGAATAGCTCGATGGATTGGGCGCCGGCGGTGCGGAGGGCGTCGAGCAGGCCAGGGTGAAGGCGCTGCTGGAGGAAGACGTGGGTGGAGATGGCGGGCTGCATCACTCTCTAAGGTACCGCAGGTGAGGGTGCAGGGTGTTGCAGTGGGGTTTGGTGGGCGGGTGGGCTAGAATTCGGAGGATTGTGGAGGGGTGAATGATGAGGGTCTTCGGGCGAATGGTTTGGTTGGGTTCGGTTGTGTTGATGAGTGGGATGGGGTGGCCGCAGGCGCCTGCACCCGCGCAGGTTCCTGCTGCTCCTCCTGCTGCTGCACAAGCTCCTTCGAGTGTTTCGACTGCTGCGGCTCCAGATATGGCGAAGCAGATGGCGACGATGGAGGCAAAGCTGGCGGATTGGCCGCAGTTGGCGCGGTACCGCGATGCTAACAAGGCACTTGCGCCGGTTGGGGACGGAGAGCAGAGAGTGGTGTTTTATGGGGATTCGATTACGGATGGATGGGGTCGGCGGCCGGATACAGGGGAGTTTTTTTCAGGGAAACCTTATGTGAATCGGGGGATCAGCGGGCAGACGACTCCGCAGATGGTGGTGCGGTTTCGGCAGGATGTGATCGATCTGCACCCGGCGGCGGTGGTGATTCTGGCGGGGACGAACGATGTGGCGGGGAATACGGGGCCGATGACGCCAGAGATGACGGAGGACAACTTCCGGTCGATGGTGGATCTGGCGAAGGCGAATGGGATTCGGGTGATTCTGGCTTCGATTACACCGGCGGCGGATTATCCGTGGCGCAAGGGGCTGGCTCCGGCGCCGAAGATCAAGACGCTGAACGACTGGCTGAAGGGATATTGTGTAACGCACTCGGTTACTTATCTGGATTATTACTCGGCTCTGGTGGATGAGAACGGCGGGATGAAGGAAGGGACGAGTTTCGATGGGGTGCATCCGAATGCTAAGGGGTATGCGATTATGGGGCCTCTGGCGCAGGCGGCGATTGATAGGACTTTGGGCGGGAAGTAGCAAATTAGCGGCTCTGGTAACAACCGCAGGTTCCTTGGACCAGCTCAGGACTGGCTCTTCGACTTCGCTGCGCTTCGCTCAGGATGACAATTCAGAAATTGTGTTGACACTCGACCGTTGGGATTACCAGTGGACTTTGGGGCTGAAGATATAGTGCGTTTCCAGGAACCAGGCGGCGAAGAAGAGGACGGTCATGATTCCGGCGGCCCAGTAGAAGACCAGAAGCGGGAGGGTGGTGGCGAGGGACGGACGCGGGATGGGCTCGGCTTCGCGGAAGATGATGCCACCGAGGAGGGAGATTCCGGCGGAGAGTGCGAGGAGCAGGAGGGAGTCGAGGATGCGATCGTCGAAGGCGCGGTGAGGTTGAAGGACGAGGTGGGGGTCTTCGATCGACAGGAAGAGGGTGTGAAAGACGGCGAAGAGAGAGAGCAGGCAGAGGAGCAAGGCGACCGGTTTGGCGAGTTCGAGCAACATGCTCCGCGAACCTCGGGTGTGTACCGCAGTTTACCTCGTTCGGAGAGGGATTTGGGTGGCAACCAACCCAACCTATGGAGCTATAGGAACTATTGGGTCTATTGAGGGCGCCCCAGCCAGGAATACTGCCATGCTGCGGAGACGTTTTGATAGTTTCCACCGTAGCGGACGTAGGTGCCGTCGGCGTAGCTGACTTTTACCGACTGATGTTTAGTGATGGGCAGCGAGGCTGTTACCCCGATGCGCGAGCTGGTTTGGCGAGTATCAAGATTGGCTACGCCGTTGAGGCTCGTGAGACCGCCGTACCAGAAATTGCCGTCAAGGGAGAACCAAAACCGCGGCTTCATATCGTAACTGAGATGGCCTTCGAAGGATCCGATTGGGTTCTCCGTTTGAGGTTGCGGCCCTGAGGCCGAATACGATCGTTGATTTTTGGTGAAGAGCCAAATTCCTGCGTAGGCGTCCAGTACCAGCTTTTTCCGTCGGCGCGAATAGCCAAGCTCCGGTTTGAACGACCAGCGATTGGAGCCCCAGTTGACGAGCTTAGTCGGGTCGTATTGGCCCGTTGGAGCCACTACCTTAAGGCTCACACCAATCAGAGTTCTTTCGTGCCACTTGGCAAACTCCCGCGGCTGCATCGCTGGGCCGCCCTTGAGGTTCACCGATAGTCGAATCGTTGTGTCGGTAAGACCGGAACGGTAGATCTGTTGGCCGACGCCGACAACCTCGCCCTGGAAGGTGCCTATCGCATAGGGAATCGCGACGTTGAGGTTGGTGAAGCGACCGAACAAACCGAATGAGTGATAGTAGGTGAAAACCGGAACGTTGTAGGAGCCTGTGGCCCCGGTAATGGGCGCGGCCCCGTTGAACAAAATACTGCCGTTGTAGTACCCGTAGGTGAGGGTGATAGCGTTGGAATGAAGGGGCGTAATCACGTAGGCTCGCGGCGACAGATCCTGGGCCCTGAGCGGCGTCAGAAAGGACCCCATAAACACTACCGTCCACGTAAGCTTTAAAGCTTGCTGCATTTGAGGGCGTCCGCGCCGATGCGTGATCACGGCTCCCTAGGGCTTAAAAACGAGCGGGGGGCCGCTAGTGCGCTTTCCTTTGAGGTCGATGGTGACTTCGACGCGATCGGCGATCTTGATGAAGGGGATGCCGCTGTTCATTCCATAGTCCTTGCGGTCGAAGGCCATGGTGCCTGCGATAGTGCCTGTGCCTGTTCCCTCGCCGGCAACCGTCAGCGTGACCGTCTCTGGCTTCGAGACACCACGTATGGTGAAGGTGCCTGGCACGTCGAAGGTGGTTGGGCCGGTCTGTACGACCTTCGTCGATTTGAAGGTGATGAGCGGGTCGTGATCGGCGTCGAAGAAGTCTTTGCTCTTGAGCTTGTCGTTCTTCATGCCGCTACCGGTGTTGACGGAGGCTGCCTGAATCTTGATGTCCAGAACGCCTGTGGTGACGTCTGTGGACGTGAACGTCAGGGTGGCGTCCCACTTGTCGAAATCGCCGCCGATCGCGACCGAGGCCTTTACGTTGAATTTGATCGTGCTTTGCGGGGGTGGTGCGATGGTGAAGACGGGGACTTGTGCCGAGGCTTGCGGCGGCAGAGAAGCAGCGGCGGCAAGAAGGGGCAGGAGAGCCAAATATTTCATCTTCATAGATTTCCCTTTCCTGATCCGATGACATCCGGGTGGGTGGCCGCACGGAGACCTGGCGGGAGCGATTCCGACAGTGGAGAATATGCTAGGAAGCCATGGGTGGGAAAGATACTGGTAAAAGTGCTTGTGAAGCGGGCAAATTTGACCGGCGGTCCTGTGGCGTCCGGATGCTCGGACCGCAAGATTCCCGTGCCTACCTTGTACGAGCAGTTCCGCGGGTGCCATTTTCCGCAGTATAAGCAGAACGGGAGACCGAGTGCGTATAGAACAAACTTGACTGTTACGGCGCGATAGAGACCTGAAAAGTCTGAAGTGCCGCAATGGTCTGCGGGCTTGCCGCAGCATGGGCGATCTACACTTGTCAGCATGGCGGTTGCAGAGGGAAAACTGGCGATGTGGAATAAATCGGCTTCTATCCTGTGGCGTTCGGTGCGCTTTTCCGTTGGCGCGCTTGCGGCGAGTGCGATGGCGCTTGGACAAAAGCCTGCAACGCAGGACTTTACGCGGAACGTCGATCCGTTCATCGGGGTCGACTGGGGTGGTAATACGTTTATCGGGTCCGCGATTCCCTATGGGATGGTCAAGGTTGGCCCTGATATGGCGACCTTCGATAATCGCCGTTCTGGTTTCGGTTATTCAAGCTATGGGTACATACTCGGTTTCTCTCATTTGCATCTGAGCGGGGCGCAGGGCAAATACGGCAACATCCTCGTTGCACCAGTTACGGGCGCGCTCGACCTGACCGACATCAAGACTCCCCGCACCGATGAGGTCGCCAAGGTTGGGTACTACAGCGCGAAGCTCACGCGTTATCGCGTAGATGCGGAACTTACGAGCAGCCGGCGTGTGGGTTTTCATCGGTATACGTTTCCGGCTTCGCGGGAGTCGCATATTACTGTCAATGTCGCCTCGGCACTTGGCCTGGGATCGGGGGTGGAGGCGCAGAAGTTTGTGGGAGCTGAGATTCATCTACCCTCCGATCACGAGGCCGAGGGGGTTGCGCGCTTCAAGGGAGGTTGGAACGAGGGTGGTGAGTACAAGGTTTACTACTACATGGTGCTGGACACTCCGGCTACTGCGACACGGACCTGGATTGGCACCGCTCTGAGTGCAGCGAAGGATGCGACGGTCGTCGCTGCCACTCCGGAGGGTCCGTCGATTGGAGCCAGCTTCGATCTTTCTACGAAAGCCGGGCAGGTTGTTCGGGTGAAGGTTGGTATTTCGTTCGTCAGCGTCGAGCAGGCCAAGCAGAACGTCGAGAAGGAGATTCCGGGCTGGGATTTCGGAGCTGTCCATGCCGCCGCTATGGCTCTTTGGAATGCGGAGCTCGCCAAGCTGAGTCTCTCTGGTGAGACGGATACCCAGCGGCGCGAACTTTATACCGCGATGTATCACATCATGTTGATGCCTACGGATCGCACTGGCGAAAATCCGGATTGGCAGTCGACGGAGCCGTATTATGACGACTACTACGCGATCTGGGATACCTACCGCAGCTCGAGCCCGCTGCTGACTTTGATCTCTCCTGACCGGCAGCGAGACATCATTCGCTCGCTGGTCGATATTTATCGACACACCGGATATATGCCTGACGCTCGCAGCGGCAATGACAACGGGCGTACACAAGGTGGCTCGAATGCCAATGTGGTGGTCGCCGATGCGTGGGTGAAGGGTTTGAAGGGCATCGACTATGAGACGGCGTTCAAGGCTATGGAGCACGATGCTACGGTACCTCCGGAGAACCCTCAGAAGGAGGGGCGCGGAGGGTTGAAGGATTACAACGAGCGAGGCTTCATCACGCTGGCTGATGAGCGCTCCGGCTCTCGCACGGTTGAGTATGCTTACGACGACTTTGCCATCTCACAGTTGGCTTGCGGTCTCGGGAGGGCGGCCGAAGCGGCAGTTTATGCGGGCCGTACCCACAACTTTGAGCATCTTTGGGATAAGGACATGACTGTCTCGGGATTCAAAGGGTTTCTTCGGCCGAGGAAGCCGGATGGTACGTGGGCTGAGCCGTATTTGACGGTGCGCGGAACGTGGCCGGACTTCATGTATGAGGGCGATATCTGGACTTATTCGCTGTATGCGCCACAGGACATGCGCCGACTGATCGAGATGGCCGGAGGACGTGATCTGTTCAACAACCGCATGGACTTCATCTTCTCTCGCGGGCACTTCGACGTTACGAATGAGCCTGGGTTTCTGATGCCGGTTCTCTATAACTATTCCGGCCGGCCGGACAAGAGTGCGGACATCGTTCATCTTTTGCTGGAGAAGGCCTTCACCGATAGCCGCGCGGGAATCCCGGGTAATGACGACTCGGGAGCGATGTCGAGCTGGGTTATCTTTCAGACTCTTGGGTTCTATCCGCTCGCGGGCCAGGATGTTTATTTGATCAGCACGCCGAGCATACCGGATGCGTCTCTGACTCTTGGTAATGGAAAGAAGCTTCGGATCATAGCGAAGAATCTGGACAGGTCAGGGCTCAACCGTTACGTCCAGTCGGTTACGTTGGACGGCGTCGATCTTCCTAATTCGTGGTTTCGTCATGCGCAGATTAAGGATGGGGCGACGTTTGTGTTTACGATGGGCTCTGCGCCGTCGGAGTGGGGACGGACTACTCCGCCGCCTTCTATGAGCGATGCAGATTTTCGTTTTTGTGTTCCCTTACAGACTATCTCTGGGGCTGCGAATTAGCTTCGTTGCTTCGTGATTCAATAACCTGCCGCCTTCCCAAAAGCTCTGCGATTGTCGTGGCCGCCGAGGAGTTCGTGGGTTTTGGGGTCGATGGCGATGAGTTCGCTGTCTCCCCAGACGCCGGGATTGTGCTCATCGGCTACGGCGAGGCGGTTGATAGTGTAGCCCATGGCGGCGAGAGCTTCGGCGGGTGGGACTGGGAATTTCTTCTCGAGGTCGATGCGGTCGGGCAGGTATTGGTGGTGGAAGCGCGGGGCATCGGCGGCCTGCTGGATGTTGAGGCCGTTGTCGACAGTGCTGATGATGTCGTTAGCTACTGTGGTGATGATGGTGGCTCCGCCGGGCGAGCCCATGACGTAGGCGAGGCTGCCGTGTTTGTACCAGTGGCTAGGGGTGGTGAGGATGGTGGGGGTCATGGCGGAGAGCGGGCGCTTGCCGGGAGCGATGGAGTTGGCGGAGCTCTGGATGAGACCGAACATGTTGGGGACGCCGATTTTGGAGGTGAAGTCGTCCATTTCGTTGTTCATGAGGAAGCCCAGGCCTTCGATGGTGACTCCGGAGCCGAAGCCTCCATTTAGGGTGTAGGTGCTGGAGACGGCGTTGCCTTCGGCGTCGACGATGGAGAAGTGGGTGGTTTGCGTGGGTTCTTTTGCGGGTGTGGATTGGGGTGGCGGGGGCATGAAGCCGGCGGGGCGGACGAGGTCCTTGCTTGATGTTGGTTTGGTTGGGTCGATGGAGGCTCGCCAGGCTGCTGCGTATTTGGGATTTGCCATTTGCTTGAGCGGGAGGGTGTTGAAGTCGGGGTCACCCAGGTAGTCGCTGCGGTCCATGTAGGCTCGGCGGAAGGCTTCGACGATGGTGTGGACCTGGGCGGCGCTGCGGTCTGGGCCTAGTTTGGGCAGATCGTAGGTGGAGAGGATGTTGAGGATTTCGACGAGGACGATGCCGCCGGAAGATGGGGGTGGGGCGGTAATGATGTCGTAGCCGTGGTATTTGCCGCGGATGGGGACGCGCTCTTTGACTTGGTAGGAGGCGAGGTCTTCGGCGGTGATGAGGCCGCCGCCGGCTTTTTCGAAGCCGGCGATCTGGTGGGCCATGGCGCCTTTGTAGAAGTCGTCGGGGTCTTTGGCGATGCGGGTGAGGGTTGCGGCTAGCTCGGGTTGTTTGAAGGTATCGCCCTCTTTGTAGAAGTCGCCGTCGCGTTGGAAGATTTTGGCTGAGGCGGGAAAGCGGGTGAGGTTTTTGGATTGGAGGGCGCGGGCTTCGGCGTCGGAGAGGACGTAGCCTTCGGTGGCCAAGCGGATGGCAGGGGCCATGTCCTGGGCGAGGGTGAGTTTGCCGTAGTGTTTTTGCGCGTAGGTGAGGCCGGCTACGGAGCCGGGGACTCCGCTGGCTTTGTAGCCGATGAGGGACATGCCGGGGACTACGTTGCCCTGGGCGTCGAGGTACATGTCGCGGGAGGCTGCGGCTGGAGCTTTTTCACGGTAGTCGAGGAAGCGGGTTTTGCCGTTGTGGTCGCGGATGAGCATGAAGCCGCCGCCGCCGATGTTGCCTGCGGCGGGATAGACGACGGCGAGGGCGAAGCCGACGGCTACGGCTGCGTCGACAGCGTTGCCGCCGGCTTTGAGGATTTCGACGCCGGCGTCGGTGGCGTTGTGCTGGATGGTGACGACCATGGCGTGTTGGGTGCGAACGGGTTCTTCGGAGGATTGCTGGGCGATGGCCGTTTGCGACAGAAGAGTGCCGGCGAGGGCGAGCCAGGCAGCTGGACAAAGACGGGATCGTGACATGGGGGCTCCATTAAGGAGGGTAACTTATGGATTGATCTATTGTTGATTGAATTTGGGCTTGAGATATGCGTGGCGCTGCGTTTGGCGTGGGTGCCTCCGTAGAGGAAGAGACAAGACTGTTTGCGATCAGTTTTCAGTGGACCAGTTTTTCGGTTTTCAGTTTAAAGACAACGGCTAGGTCTTTCGCTCAGGATATCGAGGGGGACGTGGCGCGGTTAGAATCGACGTTGATGGCTACGCGTGTTCGTTCGTATTCGAAGATCAACCTGGGATTGGCGATTGGGCCGGTGCGGGCAGATGGGTTTCATGGGTTGACGACGTTGTACCAGACGCTTGGGCTGCATGACCTGGTGACGGTATCGGCTCGGCGGCTGGGTTTGGGCGCTGAGACGCGGATTGCGTTGACGACGAATCATCCGATGGTGCCTTGCGATGGGAGGAATACGGCTTGGCGGATGGTGGAGCGGTGCCTGGGACTAATGGGAGTCGCGGCTGAGGTTGAGATTCATATTGAGAAACGGCTGCCGGTGCAGGGTGGGGTGGGAGCCGGGTCGGCGAATGCTGCGGCGGCGTTGCTGGGGTTGGAGCGGGAGTTGGGAGTCGCTTTGCCGGGGGTGGCCCGGTTGAGGCTGGCGGCAGAGGTCGGATCGGATGTGCCGCTTTTTCTGGTGGGTGGGGCGGTTTTGGGGTTGGGGCGAGGGGAGCAGGTTGTGCCTATGCCGGATTTTCTGAGGACCTGGTGTGTGGTTGCGGTGCCACAGGTGGGGGTTTCGACTCCGGCGGCTTTTAAGGCCTGGGATGCGTTGTTGGCTGGGGAAGGTGTTGATATCAAAGGGGAACTAGGGGATCAGACGAGGGATACGGCGTCTTTGGGACCTACGAATGCGGGGATTCTTCGCTCCGCTCAGAATGACGACAGGGAGGGAGGAAGCCCTAGTCGTTTGCTCCAGGCTGGATTGACTTCCGCGGCCAAACCCGATAGGCTGGAGGAGTTGAGTCTTGCTTACTCAGCCCTCTCTGCGAAGACAGGCGTTGGTAAGCCCGGCACCTCCGGTATCGTTCGCGATGCTAATCCTGAGAAAAAACAGGGTTTATCTGGTGTGAGCCAGAGTTATGCGCTGAATGATCTGGCCGAGAATACCCTTCTCGCGCTTGTCCGCACCGGGATTGGAAGCGACGGTCTTCATAACGATTTTGAAGACGTGGTCTTTCCACAGTATCCCTCCTTGCGAATAACCAAGCGTCATTTGATGGGTAGTGGTTCGGATAGTCCAGCGATTTACGCTGCGCTTTCAGGTTCCGGCTCTGCTCTGTTTGGACTTTACCGGTCTGAGACAGAGGCAAAGGCGGCTCAGCAGCGCGTCCAGTCCTCTGGCGTTGAGGCGCTCCTGACGGAGACCCTGACACGAGCGGAGTACTGGGAACGGATGTTCGCAGAGTGACCTCGCCGGTCCGATAGTAAGATCGAGTTAGCCGGCGAATTACTGGGCGATCGACTAACGGTAGGTCAAGAGACTTTGAATCTCTTTGTCTAGGTTCGAATCCTAGTCGCCCAACCAAAGTCGACGCCAGAGCGAACGAAAAATTTAGGGTTATTTCGCGGCAACAATATGCCGCAGAGGTATGACGGTTTGGACTCCGCGAGAAACAGTGCGGAGGAAGAAGTGAGAAGTTTGAAAGGCCGAAGTCTCTAGCTTTTTGAGGATTCGCAACAAGGATTCAAGAGAAGAACGGTACCGCAACAAGGTATCGCAAGACAGTGCAGCAGGAACATTCAAGGTCAACCAACCTCGGAGGGTTTCACGTGAACAAGAACGACACGACTGCGGTTCTTTCCCCTATTTCAGAGCAGGCTGACGAGACAGAATCGAGCTCTCAGCCTGCGAACGCGCTCTCCACAGAGGGCGGACGTACCAAAGGACCTCAGGGTCCACGAGTAACAGATTTACCGGCTCCGGAAAAAAAGCGCCCGGGACGGCTGATAGAAAACAAGCGCATCAAGATTTTTTGCGGATCGTCCAACAAGCCTTTGTGCGAGGAGATCTGCAAGTTCGTCGGTGTGCCGCTGGGCGAGACCCGGTTGCAGAGATTCTCCGACGGCGAGGTTCATTTTCAGCTGCTCGAAAACGTTCGCGGTGCGGATGTCTTTCTTGTGCAGCCTACGTGTTTCCCGGTGGATCAGCATCTTGTCGAGTTGCTGATCATGATGGATGCGCTGAAGCGCGCCTCGGCCGGACGGATCACGGTTGTGATTCCCTACTATGGCTATGCGCGGCAGGACAGAAAAGACCGGCCGCGAGTCGCCATTACGTCGAAGCTGGTTGCCGATCTTCTGACCACGGCCGGTGCGAACCGTGCTTTGCTGGTTGATCTGCATGCGGCGCAGATACAGGGGTTCTTCAATATCCCGGTGGATCATTTGTTTGCCAGCCCGGTGCTGGTGAGCTACTTCCGGGAGCTTGACCTTCCGAATCTGACGGTGGTTTCGCCGGATGCGGGAGGCGTGGAGCGGGCGAGATTCTTCGCCAAGAAACTGGATGTGCCGTTGGCCATCGTCGACAAGCGGCGGACGGACATCAATATCACCGAGGTGATGAACGTGATCGGCGATGTAGAAGGCCGAACGTGCCTGATCCTCGACGATATCGTCGACACGGCGGGGACGCTGGTGAAGACGGCAGATGCGCTGCTGGAACAGGGCGCTGAAAAGGTTTATGCGTGCGCGACGCATGCTGTGCTCTCCGGGCCGGCTGTCGAGCGTATCGCAAGCTCACGGTTAGAGCAATTGATCGTGACGAACACCATTCCGCTGAGCGAAGAAGCGGCGCGGGTGGAGAAGATTAAGGTGCTTTCGATTGCAGGGCTTCTGGGCCGGGCTATCGAGAGCATACATATGGAGACCAGCGTGAGCACGCTGTTCAATTAGTTTAGTTCTCAGTTTTCGGTTCCCGGTTGTTACGAAGGACGGAAGACATAACAGCGGCGAAGGCCGCAAAGGGAGCAGAGATCGACTCTGTGCCCGAAAGGATGATGGAAGTTATGGCAGCGACAACAAATACTGAATCGGTAGTGGCCACGCCCCGTGAGGGCAAGTTCAACAAGAATGCAGCACGGCGCGTGCGTGTGGCGGGCAAGATTCCCGCGGTGGTTTACGGTGCGGGACAGGAGTCGGTCGCGGTTGCGGTCGATCCGAAGGTGATTACGAGAATTCTGCACTCGGACGCGGGCCACAATACCATCTTCGACTTGAACGTCGAGGGTTCGGCAGCCGTGAAGGCGATGATTGTGGATTGGCAGCATGAGCCGATCAAGGGCAAGCTGCTGCACATCGACCTGAAGCGGATTGCGATGGACAAGGCGATGCGCGTATCGGTGCCGATTCAGTTGGTTGGTATTCCGATTGGCGTGAAGGCTGGTGGCGGCATTCTGGAGCATGTCCTGCGTGAGGTGGAGATCGAGTGCCTGCCGGCAGATATTCCGAGCCACCTGGACGTCGATGTCTCGAATATGGAGCTGCATGGATTGATCCACGTTTCGGATCTGCCGCACTCGGGAAGCATCAAGTTCCTGGCTGACGAGAATGCGACGGTCGCCCACGTCACGGTAATCAAGGAAGAGGTTGTGGCTGTAGAGGAAGTAGTGGCTGCACCGACTGAGCCAGAGGTTGCGAAGAAGGGCAAGACGGACGCGGCGGCGGCTGCTGCGCCTGGCGCTGCTGCTCCGGCTGCCGATGCGAAGGATGCAAAGAAGAAGTAGTTTTACGCGGTCTGCGGTCCTTCGGGGTTTGCAGGCCGCTTGAGTTTGGATGGAGAGGGAACGCAGCGTGAAGTTGATTATCGGTCTCGGCAACCCCGGTATCGAGTATCAGTTCACGCCGCACAACGCGGGGTTTCTGGCGGTGGATCGTATCGCGGAAGAGTGCGGTGTGATGCTGACGAACCGCCGAGGCAAAGCGTTGACGGCCAGGGCGAAGCTTGCGGGGCAGGATGTTCTGCTGGCGAAGCCTGAGACGTTCATGAATCTGAGCGGGCTTTCGGTGGCCGCTTTGATTGAGGAGTTCGAGATCTCACCGGAGGACATTGTTGTTCTCTATGACGAGCTCGCACTTCCGCTGGGCACGATTCGGATTCGGGAGCGTGGTTCGGCGAACGGGCATAACGGAGTGAAGTCCATTTCCGGTGTGCTCGGCACGGAGGAGTGGTTGCGAATCCGCATTGGTGTTGGGAAACCAACCTTGGCGGATGGACGAGAGATTAAGGCGGGCGGCAGGGATTATCTGCTTTCGCCCATGCGCAAGCAGGAGCTTGCGGTGTTGGATGAGGTGCTCGACAGGGTTCGTGATGCTGTTGAGGTGGTGTTGACCCAGGGGGCCGGCACTGCGATGAACAGGTTTAACCGTCGGCCAGACGATTCGGAAGAGGACACGGATGAGCCGAAGGGGAAGTAAGAGGCACGCAGAATCAACGCAGTAATTTTCCAGACCGGATTGGCAGAACAGACGCCAGGACGGTGCGAAGCAGAACTTCGCAGAAAGAAGCAAACGAATGAATCGTACCTATGAAATTATGTTCATCGTCCGCCCGGACGTTGAAGAAGCCGACCTCGACAAGCTGATTGAAGGATTTTCCGCGAACGTCGCCAATGGCGGCGGCGAGGTAAAGAGCGTTGAGAAGATGGGCCGCCGGCGGCTCGCCTACACAGTGCGCAAGTTCAACGACGGATTTTACGTTTTGATGGTGGTAGCAGCGCAGGGCTCTCTGATTACTGAGATTGAGCGCCGTCTGCGCGTCTCCGAGCAAGTGATCAAGTTCATCACTGTGCGCATGGACGAAGAAGAGAAGCGCCTGGCGAAGATCAAGGCTATTCGCGACACGAAGGTGAAGCGCAGTTCGCAGCCGATGGCACAGGCACCGGTCGCCGAACCGACAACACCTGAGATCGAAGAAGAGAAGAAGCCTGCTGCGGCGGCTCCAGCCGAGCACGCACCCGAGGCAGCCGCATCTGCGGTGTAGTCGCTTCCCTTCTCGCCTGAAGAGATCTGCGATGCCGGCTTGACTGCATCGCGCAACGTATCGCAACCGCTGCACTTCGCTTCCACCTGGCACTGCCGGGTGTTCAGAGACTCCACTGAGAGTCTGGAGCGTAGGAAGGCACAACGCACCTGAGAGGGAATATCATGGCTGACGAATTCAACAGCACGCAATCGACTGAACAACACGCACCCGCATCCCGTCCTGGCGGTCACTCCGGTCCTGGGGCTGGTCCGCGCGCTCCGCGTCCCGCCGGCGCGCCCTCGGGCGGTCCGGGCGGCCGCAAGTTTTTCCGCCGCAAGAAGGTTTGCAAGTTCTGCACCGAGAAGATCGACGCGATTTCTTACCGCGACGTTCGCCTGTTGCAGGGCTTTGTTGCCGAGCGCGGCAAGATCGTTCCGCGCCGCCTGACTGGTGTGTGCACACGGCATCAGCGGCGCCTGAGCCTGGCGATCAAGCAGTCACGTAACATCGCACTGCTGGCTTTTGCCGCACGCTTCTAACTTTGGTCGCTCACACTGGGGTTTCGCAACCTCGCTTGAGCGAACCAGCTGGATCAGAGTACTGCCTGACGCGTTCAGTCAGAGAAGATTGGAGAATCCGCAATGGAAGTCATTTTGAAGGAAGATGTAAATAAGCTGGGGCATCGCGGCGATGTGGTGAAGGTTGCCGATGGCTACGGGCGCAACTATTTGCTGCCTGAAAAACTCGCTATTGAGGCGAATGCAGCGAACAAGGTAGTCATTGAACAGATGAAGGCTTCGGCCGTTCGCAAGTCGGTCAAAGAAAAGGCAGGCGCAGAGCAGTTGGCCACGCAGCTTGGTGCGATTGAGCTGGTCTTCGAGCGCAAGGTAGGCGAGAACGAGCATCTGTTCGGATCGGTGACGTCGAGCGATATTGCGCATCAACTGGAAGCCAAGGGCTTCACAGTTGACCGGCGCAAGATCTCGCTGGATGAGCCGCTGAAGACGATCGGCGAGTATCACGTTCCTGTAAAGCTTCACCGCGAGGTCACCAGCCACGTAAAGGTGACAGTGAAGGGCGAGCAGGAAGAGGTCGAAGCCGCGACTACCGCCACTACGAGCGCCTAACAATCGATCTTGTCGGCAAGAGGCATCCGTCCACTGCGAATCTCTGGCAGGGGCGGATGCCTTTAGTTTTTGCCGAGTTCGAGCTCGATCGCTCGGCGGTTACTCGTATTTGAGGGTTTGCACTGGGTCGAGCCGGGCCGCACGGTTCGCGGGAAGCGTTCCGAAGAGCACGCCGACGAGCACGGATGTAGAAAGAGAGAATACTGCGGACCAGTTGCTGATGGGGATTTTGAAGGGCGTCAACTGGCCGAGGGTGAATGGGATGGCGAGGCCGATGAGGGTGCCGACGATTCCGCCGCTGAGTGAGAGAAAGACCGCCTCGGTGAGGAATTGCATGCGAATCTCGCGGCTGGTGGCGCCAAGAGCTTTGCGGATACCGATCTCCTTGATTCGCGACTGCACATTGGCGAGCATGCTGTTCATGATACCGACGCCGCTGACGATTAAGGTAATACCTGCACCGAGAGTAAGTACGATCGTCAACATGTCAGCGATCTTCGCCATGCTAACAAGGATGTCTGTCAGGGTTGCAGCGTTGTAGACCGAGGTTGCGTAGTGGCGCGACCGGACAATCGCAAGAATGCGCTCGCTAGCCGGCACTACCATGGACGAGTCGCGCATCGTGAAGAAGATCTCTTTCAGAGTATTGGTTCCTGTGAAATAGCGAAGGACGGGATATGGGACGAGCATCGTATGCTCGCTGATCTCCGACTGGCCGTAAGTATTAAAGGCTTCGCGAAAGACACCAATGATGACGAATGGCAGACCTTTGACGCTAATGGTCTTGCCGACAGCCGCACTGGACGAGCCGTAGAGCGCGACAGCAAAGGGCTCAACGATAACGGCGACTTTTTCATGGGCCATCGAATCCTGGTCATCGAAGAAGCGGCCGGAGACGACGATGAGATTGCGGACAATCCTGTACTGCGGCGAGACGCCGAGCAATGTTGTCTGCTTGGTAATTCCTCCACCGAGGCTGACGTTATCGTGAAACTCCAGCATAGGAGATGAGGCGATGATACCGGGAACCTGGTCACGAACGGTGTTGAGGTCATCGAGCGTGAGGTAGTCGGGAGTACTGGTGTTGTCCGGACCAGTGACGGAGCCGCCGCCGTACTGCAGCTCGATTTTGTTCGGGCCGATGCTGGTGAGTTGATCCAGAGCGTATTGCTTTCCAGTTGAGCCGAGCGTGGCAACAAGAATGATCGATGCGGACCCAATCACCATACCCAGCATGGTGAGCAGAAAGCGGGTTTTGCTAGCGCGGAAGCTATCGACCGCGAGCCGGGCGACTTCGCTGAACATCATGGTGGTGCGCGCACTGGCCAGGGTGCGGTCGAAGGAAGTCGGTTTGGGAAGATTCGTGGTGGCCATCTAACTACCAATTATGCTACTTGGAGCATAGATATTGAAATATAACGACATGGCCTTGCTGCACCTAAACCTCAATGAATATGCGAACCGTTGACCGCCCTGACCTTAATCGATAACGCACTCCCCGGTAAAGCGCCGCTTTCAATTGGGACGCGATGCGAGAAAAAACGTTCTCTTGACGCATAACCGAGGTGGGGATAGAAAGATTCGTCGAGGAATCCACTGCGAACAAGATCAACGTGATCATGATCTGAGAGTAAGAGGGGCATTATGGGAGAGCCGTTTTCGCGGCGTGCGGTGCTAGGTGGAATGGCGCTGGAGGCGGCGAGTCTGCTGTTCTCTCGAAGTGTGGGAGCAACCGAGGTTTTGGGCTCGGCGCAAGGTGTACCTGCGGTCGGAAATACGCATCTGCTGACGGTGGTGGCTGTGAGCGAGAAGACGCTGCGTCTGCGAGTGATTCAACAGGGTAAACAGGGGCCGGCGGAGGAGGTTGGGATCGTGCCGCGAGATTGGCCCGAGCCACTAACAGTGGATGGTTCCGGAGTGGCTTCGTGGGGTGGGTTCAAGGTGCATCTTGAAGAGAGGCCCTGGCAGATGACGATCGTAGACGACGCTGGCAAGACGCGGCAGCAGATTCGGCTGGAGCCTTCGACAGGCGCGATCCATTTTCTTAGCGGCGAGGGACCGCTGTTCGGACTGGGCGAGGGCGGGCATCCGCTTAATCGCCGCGGAACGAAAGACATGATGGCGAATGGGCAGCATAGTCCTGACCTGGCGACGTTTGGTGCGCGATCGCCGATTCCCTGGTTGCTGAGTGCGGAAGGGTGGGGGATCTTCTTTGCTCATCCGTGGGGCACGTTCGATCTGAGTGGGCGGGATGGAGCCTTCTTGCCGACCGAGGAGACTCCGACGCGGGATGTCTTCGTGATTCTGGCGGAGACACCGGCGGAGCTGATGAAAGAGTGGGCGGAGTTGACGGGGTATCCGCATATGCCACCGCTATGGTCGCTGGGGTATCAGCAGTCGCATCGCACGCTGGCGAGCCGGGAAGCTATTTTGGCGGAGGCCAAGCGGTTTCGCGCCGAGAAGCTGCCTTGTGACGCGATGATCTACCTGGGGACAGGATTCTGTCCTGCTGGATGGAATACGGGTCACGGGTCGTTCGCTTTCAATCCCGCGGCGTTTCCTGATCCTCTAGCGATGTTTCGGGAGATGCATGACGAGCACTTCAAGATCATTGTCCATGTCGTGAGTTGTCCGGAGGATTTGCATGGCGAGGTCGGGGGTACGGGCGCTACGCTGAAGGATCCGAGCAGTGCGGCGGTTTATTGGCCGAAGCATCGTGAGGTTTGGAGCAAGGGTATCGATGGCTGGTGGCCGGATGAAGGAGATGAATTGAGGCCTGCTTCGCGGCTGGCGAGGAATCGGATGTACTGGGAGGGGTCTCAACTGTTTGCGCCGAATGTTAGGCCGTTTGCGTTGCATAGAAATGGCTATGCGGGGATGCAACGGTACTCATGGTTGTGGTCGGGCGACACACTTTCGACCTGGAAGACGCTGGCAGCGCAGGTGATGGTGGGAATCACCGCGGGGTTGTGCGGGATTCCTTATTGGGGAACGGATACCGGCGGATTCGTGCCGACGAAGGAGTTTACAGCGGAGCTGTTTGTTCGCTGGTTTCAGTTCAGCGCGTTCTGCCCGTCGTTTCGCTGTCATGGAAGAACGTGGATGTTGCGGCTGCCGTGGGGGTGGGACATGGGGACGTATGGGCCGGCGGAGCTCGATAGCCAGGTTGCAGCCGTTACGTTGCCTAAGCCGGAGGATTTGCACGACAAGGCAGTGGTGGGGATCTGCAGACAATATCTGAATCTGCGTTATCAGTTGCTGCCTTATCTATACTCTGCCGTCGCGGAGACGCATACGACGGGGCTGCCGCTGATGCGGTCGCTGTGGCTGGCTTATCCAGAGGATGCAAAGGCTTTGGCAGTTGAGGATGCTTACCTGTGGGGCGACAGTATGCTGGTGGCTCCCGTGTTGGAGCCGGGGGCTACGCACAGGACGACGTACCTTCCGCGTGGGGTGTGGTGGGACTATTGGAGCAATGTGCGCTTGGAAGGTGGGTCGGAGGTGACGCGGGAAGTAGCGCTTGAGACGATGCCGCTGTATGTGAAGGCGGGTGCGATTGTGCCCGTGGGTCCGGTGAAGCAGTTCACCGGCGAGACCAGCAGCGAGCCGATCGTGCTTCGTGTGTATCCCGGCGCGAATGGTGCGATGACGTTGTATGAAGACGACGGAATGAGCTTTGATTATGAGAAGGGAGCGTTCACACAGATTGCTTGCAGCTGGAATGATGGTTCTCGGACGTTGAGTTTGACGGTAGATCCAAAGGGGAGGATTCCAAGGGGTAGGCTATTTTTAGTGCAGATCGCTGGAGCCGAGGCGAGCAAGAGGCTGACTTTGTCGGGTGGGAGTGCTGCCATCGGTCTGTGATTCCGAAATTACTTTTGCTGTCTACTTTGGGTCGTTGTTTCCGCTCCCTTTTTGTTGGTTAGGTTTGGTGGTAGAGGCGGTAGGTTTCGTCGTTGATGTCGGGGTACGGGAGCATGCGGACCTTGCCGGTGTCCGTTGCGACCTCCCATGCGGAGGAGTTGCCGATGCGCTGGGCCGCGAGTAGCTGTTTTTGGGTGATGGTTGGGGCAGCAGGCTCGATGGCGAAGAGGGCGACCGGGCCATAGAGGAGAGCGACGATCTGCTGGTGGCGGTCGTCGATGGGGGCGAGGCGGAGAGGCATGTCCAGAGAGAGTTCGACCCGGTCACCATCTTTCCAGGTGCGGTCGAGGTTCGCCCAGGAGCCGGGTGCGAGGGTGGCGTCGATGGCGTGGCCATTGACCGTGAGTTTGGTTTTGCTGCCGGCCCATGCGGGGATTCGCAAGGCGATAGTGAAGCGCTCCGGGTGCGAGAGCGTGAGGTGCATGCTGGTGTCGCCGTTGGCTGGGTACTGAGTGTGCTGGGTGAGGGAAGCATGTGCACTTCCCTGCTGCCAGGTGATTCGCGAAGGGACGTAGAGATTGACGTTGATTCCCTTGTCGCTGCGGAGGTAGGAGCTGATGCCGTAGTCGGCAGTGAGCTGCGGGAAGGTGCCGGAGCAGCAAGGCCACTTCTGGTCGTAGTCGACTTTTTTGGCGTCGCTGTTGTTGTAGTCAGCGTAGTAGAAGCTAACTCCATCGGGGCGGATGGGGCGGGCGCCGAGGATGGTGTTGTAGAGGATAGTCTCCATGCTGTCGCCATAGCGGCTGTCTCCGGTGGCGCGCATGAGGTAGCGGGTGACCTTGAACTGGCCGTAGGCGCCACATGGAGTTTCGAAGCTGCTGTGGATCTTGGTGAGGCTTTCGGCGAGCTCGTCGGTTTCGGGCTTGACGAAGCCTTCGTTGGGGCCCCAGCCTCCGGTGGCATAGCTTTGGGCCAGAACGAAGGCGAAGCCGTTTTTGGCTGCGGCGAAGTGCTTCTGGCTGCCGTCTGTCAGGTAGGCCTGCATGGCGGAGCAGAGGCCGTTGACGTGGCTGTAAGCGTGCTGGCCGGGGAGGATGTTCTTGTTCAACGCCAAGGGCCCGAAGTAGGTGTCGTCCTGAAGGAAGCGCTGGGCGAGTTGGCGGTAGCGAGGGCCAGCTCCGCGTTGGAAGGCGAGGTAGAAGTTTTCGGGGAGAGTGTAGGTCTCGTCCCACGTCCAGGAGATGTTCTTGTGGGGGCGCGCCGCCATCTCTTCGCGGTCGAGAGCCTTTGCAGGAAGGAAGGGCAGGACAGCGTCGGTGGCGCGATTGAGGACGGCCAAGGCTTGCGGATCCTGGGCGAATTGGTGCGCGTCGATGAGGCCACAGTTGGTCTTGTCGAAGGTGTAGGCGGGGATGCAGTAGTCGGTGTAGAACTTCTCGCTGATTGTGGGAGAGAAGCCAGCGACGAGACGATGAACCTTTGCCTGCGTGGCCTTGTCGCCTGTTATCGCGTAGGCGCGAGAGAGGCCCGAGACCCACTGGCCGAAGGTGTGGCCGGGAATGTAGCCAGTCATGTTCTTGGGCGGGTCGAAGAGGGGTGAGGGGGAGTACCAGCCGCCCAGGTCTTCGCCGGGAGCGGGTTGGCCGGAGAGCTGCACGGAATGGCTTGAGTATGCTGTCTTCGTTGAGACTGAGGAAGAGGGCGTGGTTTTGCTGGAACTGGACAAGCATGGGGCCGTCGAGGAGTTGGACATCTTTGTAATCGAACTGGGTGAGCGGTGTGGCAGTCGTCGTGACGGTGGTCGGGGCAGCAAACGCGGCGGCGTTGCGGAGGACCGCGGTACCGGCAGCGAGGGCTGCACTGCTCTTGAGGAAGGTTCGACGGTTGGGCTTGGACATTGCGAAATCCTTTTGTGTGGTCGTGGATAAATTGACCGAATTGAGAAATCGCTTTCTCGGAGAGAAGCTTTTTGTAACTCTTCGAGAGCGACGCGAGAGTAGCATCGTCGAATGAAGGGTGTAAACATGGGATTCAAGTGTGAGAGTTGGTGGCGGCCTCGAGTTGCGGAGTTCCGGTGTCCGGGGGGGTTACTGGGGGTTGGGCCGCCTTCTGGAGGAGAGATTTGGCTTTGGCTTCCTGATTGTGAACCTTTGTTTCTTGAAAGCGCTTGACGAGGATGACGGCTCTACCGGCGTGATTCATCTTATATTCAGCGAGGAATTCCTGAAAGCATCTGGCCGCATTGGGACGCAGAAATATTGCATTCGGCGGTGGTCCCGCGAGATTGCGCTCCGCAAAATTGCTAAAAGACGCTTTTGGGACCTCGCTGAAGGAGTGTGGCATTACTCCTAACCCCGCTTGGATCATCGAAGGATGACCACACCATGGAGCATGAAATGACCGCCATGGGAGGCTTTCTCGTCACAAGAACTGTCCCCACCGCCCGCAGTGTGCTGAATGATATGACCGCAATCGCGCCGAGGCCACGCCTAGTCGCCTTGTTGAGCCTGACGGCGAGTTGATAAGTAGGGTTAGAGCGCTGTTCGATTGATTACCAGTTAGACGCCTACGAGTATCGCAACAGTGCACCGTTTCCTGCTAACCTGCTAGAGAGCAGGTCGCGGAGGGATGTGTGAGCGGTTGAAACAGGCGGCCTTGAAAACCGTTTAGCCTGAAAGGGCTACGGGGGTTCGAATCCCTCTCCCGCGACTCCGTCATCTGGTCGCCGCCTGGTCCGACTATAAACGCCTTGGTTTGCTGAAATCCATTCGCCGGTTGCCCAGAGGCGTAAGGGGGCATTCCATCCGGATTGTATAGTCCGCGAAGACCCTCTCCTGGGAAAAGGCCGAACAACAGGCACAAGAGATCTGGGAGAGTCGAGACCGTGTCAAGCAGAAACTGCGGGAGAGCTTGATGAGCTTAAGCAGGCCCAGGAACTCGGAGACGCTTGGGAGCGTTGGCTGGCGTCGGTAAAGGCAGACGTGATTCGGGCAACGAGGATATACATAGCGAGTACCAAACCGCCACGAATATCGGAGGTTGACGCTTTTTTTGACATAAAACGACGCGAAGAGCGTTGTGATTCTTTGCGGCGCGATGGTTCGCGCGCAAACGCATTCTCGTCCGAGCTCCGCATCATGTTCGAGAGCGTGCTGAACGGATTGCTCTCGGTGCGAATTTCAGATCTGTAACAAACGGATAGGAAGGCGGACGATACCTGTTCGCCGGGAGATGAACGATGTCCTGATTAATTGCACCGTCGGATAGCGCCATGAGGCTGGGATTAGCCAAAGGCGCGAGTTCGGGAGAAAGATAGCCGGATTTGACCACAATCAGTTTGTACGAAGTTGGCTGCAAACCGAGCCGGGTGAAGTCGACGATGTCATGATAAGGGCGACGAAACCTTGTAAGGACCAGGGTTACATCATCGATCTGAACCACTGCCTCGCGCTGACGCGGATTTGGCGCAGGCAGCAAGAAGACAACCTTTGCGTGGACCTTGATTGGCTTGCTGCCGAGCGGATCGAGCGTAGCGCCGATGGAGAGTGGCAGCGTCGCTCCAACTCCTGCGCTGTAACAGGCGTCCGTGGCGGGCCGATCGGTAATGCCCGCGAAGACTGTATTCTGCACCTTGTAGCGCAACAATGCCTCGAGAACGTCAGCGCGGTCGCTGGTACCGCCGCCGGTAGGATTGTCCCCAGAGTCCGCCAGGATTACGGGATGAGTCGTCGTCTTCATAGCACGCTCGATGCACTCGTTGATCGTGCCTGTCTCCGTGCCGAATTGAAATTCCTTGCGGGCATCCCAATATTGTTGCGCAAGGTAGATCGAGATCTTCTCCTGTTCGGCAGGAGCTGTGCCTGTAACAACAGCACATGCGGTCGCTCGCGGCTCATCGGCCCATACATAACCGACGAGCAGCGACACGTCAAGGATACCGGGCTGTTCGTTCAGCTTGAGCAGTTGTGCCCACAGACGCTTCCCTGGCTGCCACTCAGTGCTGCTGCGTTCGCCCGGCATCAGCACAGGGATGGGAGCCCAAACCAGTGTCGGGCGGATATTCTCCTGGAGGCAGTGCACCAGCATCTTGCACGCGCGTTGCATCGTCTCCTCGCGATCAATATGAGGAGCGGTGCGGTAGGCTGAGAATAAGTCGATATTGTTAATGACGCGTTGGCTGACATTTCCGTGCAAGTCATAACTCACAGAGAGCAGACATCGCTCCCCGACAACTTTGCGCGCCGACTCCATCCAGTCGCCCTCTGCATCCTGCATCCCATCCACAAACATCGCCCCGTGCATAGGAAGATAGAGTCCATCGAGAGGGAGCAGGGCAGCAAGGCGTTTGAGAAAGTCGGCCTTGATTGCATCATAGGTTGCTCGGTCCACAGGCCCGCCCGGCGTGGCAGCAGCAACAACTGTGGGCATGAATCTGACGGAATAGTTTTTGAGAAATGCAAACCGCGCGGAGTTCGTCAGCGCATCGTCCGTCAGGACGTCGAAGTCTTCCAGCCGCGTCCGGATTCGGCTGTAGGTACTGCACTCAATGCTGATGCCGCCGCAAGCAATACGCAACGACTTCTCTTGTAGTGCCGAGATGGCAGTACCATAACGTGATAAAGAGGTGGTCAACGTGACGGCAGTCGCAGTCTTCAAAAAAGTACGTCGTTGCATCAGCTCTCTTGTCTCCATAGAATGTCGCTTTTGCAGGATCAGAGGAACTACTTTGCGGCCCCATCCAAAGAAAACAGTTGAAGCTCCCGAATACGGGCCTCGCCCGAACTCACGACGATATTGAGTCTGACACGCTGTGCTGTCACAGCATCGAAGCGGTCGATCTTCTTATGCCCAATCGCAAAGCTCGAAGCCACGGTCTTCCACTGCCCGCCATGCCAGACTTCGATGCGATACTTCTGCACTCTCTGGCCCTCGGTCAGCCACTCCATCGTCAATGCATGATCGAAGGTAATGGCCTTCGGAAACTGTACCTCGAGCGTAGACGAATGCGATCCCGCCGGCGCACTCCAGAATGTATCAATGTCTCCATCAAGCGCCCGCGAAACGTTCGGATCCGTCGGCAGATGTCCCTTCACCAGGTTGTTCTCGTACCGACGATGCAGCGCAGCCCCCAGTTCGCGCAGTCGCGCAGCATCTGAGTCCGGGAGGAGCCCGCGATCATCGGGAGCCACGCCAAGCATCCACTGCCCGCCATGCCCCACCGCATTCTCGTAGCTGTCCACCAAATTATTGACACTCTTCAACGAAGTCTCATCGTGTGGATGCCAGAACCAGTGCAGCTTCCGCAACGGAGTATCGACCTCCACCGGCCGCCACCTCAGATATCCATGCCGGTCGATAACGTTCCAGTTCTGATACTCAATCCTGCCTGACTCATCGCCTGCCCAGCGTGCGTCACCGTACTCGAACAACCCCGTATCAGCGAACACAATCGTGTTCGGTTGATAAATCCGCAGCGTCTCAATGATCTTCGCAAAGTTGTACGTTCTGCCCGCACTCCCCGCGCCATCCAACCAAAACTCCACCAGATCGCCATAGTGCGACGCCAGTTCTTCGAGCTGCGCGTTGTAGTACGCATCGTACGCCGCCGGATCTTTGTACTTTGGCTCGTGCCGGTCCCACGGAGAGAGGTACACGCCGAACTTCAGTCCATTCGCCCGCGCGGCCTTGGCGACTTCGGCCACAATATCGCCCTGGCCATCCTTCCATGGGCTCTGTCTGATGCTGTAGTCCGTCAGTTTTGTCGGCCACAGACAGAAGCCGTCATGGTGTTTTGCCACCATAACGACATACTTCGCGCCAGAAGCTTTGATCGCCTTCATCCACTGATCTGGATCGAACTGCGCCGGGTTGAAGATCTTCGGATTTGCGGTCCCATCTCCCCACTCTCGGTCGAGGAACGTATTCGTGCCGAAGTGCAGGATCACGCCAAACTCCAGATCCTGCCACTGCGTCTGCTGTGGAGATGGCTTCACATCCACCGCATTCTGCGTTAACACTGTCGCTCCCAGGGCGGCAAGTATCGCAATGCCCAGAGCGGTTGTGAGAATGTTGTTCCCGCAGTCTCGTCTCATCTTCCGCCCTTTCCACGCAAGTGCGGCATTGTTCGGCCGCTCAAGAGAACCTGCCCATTCGTGCACGCCAAACTGCCCCGACAATGGGATCAACCACTCCATCAAGCGTTTGAACCTCCGGAAACTCACGTTGAATCGCGGCGATCAAAGCGTGGCGAACAGGCAGAACCTTCTCCATAATGCTGCCGGCAAACGCAATCGGAGGCACCCAATCCTTCTTCGTCGAGGTCGCTCGTAAACGATGCATCACCAGCTTCACCAGATGAGCCAGATCCTCACCCTCCCGCCGCAACACCGCTGCTGCGACCTCGTCGCCCATCTCCGCGTATCGCAGTACCAGCTCCGTCAGACTCGAAAAATCGGGCGCGGGATGGCGGTTCGCATACTCCACCAGCAGATCCACCGAGGCCAGCTCCCAGAAGTCCAACACAGCCTGCAACAAAGGCGTAGATCGCCCTTCATCCCTCGCCATGAAGATCGCCCGAAGACTCTCCAGCCCAATCTTATGGCCAGACCCCTGGTCCGCCAGCGCGGGGCCCCAGCCACCTGCAGAGACCAACTCACCCCTGGCCGTGCGGCCCGCGACGTTCGATCCCGTCCCGGACAGTACCAGCACCCCGGCCTGTCCCGGAAAGGCTGCATCGAGTGCGATCTCCACGTCACCAAGTACCAGCAGCTCGCCTGCAACTCGGAAGGTGATCGCCTCACGCAGCCAATCCGCCACCAGCGGAACCGTCACCCCCGCAGTGCCGACGCAAGTGCGTGTCATCGACTGCATCGAGACGCCAGTCCTCGCGGTCAGCTCGCTCAAGGCCTGTTCGAGATTCCTCGTCGCCGTCGCCGCATCCGTGCGCATCCGCTTGATGGTCCCGGTCCTCACTCTTTCCAGCTCGCGCGTCTCATCGGCAAGAACGTAGTCCGTCTTTGTCCCACCAGCATCCAGAGCCAGAAAAAAACTCATGCGCACTTACTCCGTTAGAACGGCCTTAGTTAAATTTCGGAGACTGTCCACATCGATTCCGTTGATCACCATAAAAGTGATCTTCCTCGAAAGGACAAAATGTAAATTTCGCCAATATTCAATCACTATAATTTACGTTTCGGGCTCATGGGCATAAGCTTGACGAGGAGCGCCACCCTTGGATTCCATACTCTTTTGAGCCGCCCGATCGTCTTCGAACTCTGTGCCGAAACCCTGGATGCCTGCCTAGCAGCATGGGAGGGCGGAGCCGACCGCATCGAACTCTGCACTGCCCTCGACGTAGGCGGCCTGACCCCCGATCACGAACTCGTCGCCGAAGCCGTCCGCCGTACCGGCCTGCCGGTCCATGTCATCCTGCGCCCCCACGCAGACGGTTTTCACTACTCCGCCGCCGACTTCGACTTGATCTGTGAAGAACTCCATCACGCCCGGCGACTTGGAGTCAGCGGAGTCGTCTTCGGCATCCTTCATGCTGATCGCTCCGTCGATGTCGAACGCACGCGCACTCTCGTCGACCTGGCCGGACCGTTGGAGACAACCTTTCACCGCGCCTTCGACGCAACTCCTGATCTCGCTCAAGCCCTGGAAGATGTCATCTCTACAGGTTGCGATCGCATTCTGACCTCCGGCGGCGCACCTGACGTCCTCACTGGCGCTTCTGCGCTTGCCCGGTTAGTCATCCAGGCCGCCGATCGCATCCAGATCGCAGCCGGCGGAGGTCTTCGACTAGAGAATGCACAGACGGTAGCGCGAATCACCCAGACCCGCCACTTCCACGGATCCCTTCAGCAACCAGCAACAAACTCAGTTCCCCGCGCACCCGTCTCCGTCGAGGACATTCGCAGGATGAGGCGCATACTGCAAGAGGCCGGTAGCCCCGGGACTACGACCGCTGGCTCGGCATCTACGTCTGCCCTTGGCTCCGAGGGCTCTTTTTGAAAATTGACCGGGTTTGGCTTGGCCCGCAATCTTTCCGATGTTAGCTTGTGGCAGAGGGCCTACAGCCGATGACATTGGATTGGACCCAAGGCTCATTTGCGGAAGGACTACGACTGTATGAGGCGGGTGAGTTCTTTGCAGCACATGAGGCGTGGGAGAGCAGGTGGCTGGAATCCCATGAGCCGGACAAAACGTTCCTGCAAGGGTTGATCCAAGTAACCGCCGCGTTCCACCATCTCCAACGCAAAAATCCACTTGGAACTGCGCGGTTATTACAGGCTGCCCTGCGTCGCCTGGAGCCTTATCCGGCGTACTTCGAAGGCATTTCCATCAGCTTGTTGTGTAGCGATATTCGGGAGCGGCTGCAAGCACTCAATTCGGGCGAACCGGCTCTCGGTTTAGCACCGCCACGAATACGAACCCGCCGTTCATAACCTCCTTTATGAGCCCATGTGGGCCACACAGCGCAGAATCGATGCAATCGCTACCATAGAAGAGACGTGAGGAAGTCTATGTCATCAAGCGGAACTACCGTACCCCGTCAACACGCATTCACCGGGCCAGCGCTGCCGCAGCTACCGGAACCAAGCCACGCTGAGCGCATCCGCACCCTTATGTCACTAACCTCGGTTGCCACCCTGTCGACGCTATCTCGCAAGCACCCGGGGTTTCCCTTCGGCTCGCTGATGCCTTTCGCGCTCGATTCTTCCGGGCAACCCCTCTTCCTCATCAGCAATATGGCCATGCACACCCAGAACCTGAAGGCCGATTCCCGATGCAGTCTCTTCGTTGGCCAAGCAGGAGCCGATGGTGATGCGCTTGGAGCCGCGCGAGCAACCCTGATTGGCAACGCTGAACCTGTATCTGGGAACGATGTAGCGGGCGCTCGCGAAAGATACCTCGCTCGCCACGAGAATAGCCGCTACTGGGTCGACTTTTCCGATTTCAGCTTCTTCCGGCTCCAGCCAATCGATCTCTACTACGTCGGGGGCTTCGGCGTGATGGGTTGGGTCGAGGCGCAGGACTACGAACACGCAGCGCCGGACACGTTGGCCGAGGCCGCGCCTGGCATCCTCGCGCACATGAACACTGATCATGTCGATGCGATGATCCTGCTGGGCGGGTTGCATGCAGGGATCGAATCGACCGAGGCGACGATGACTTCGGTCGATCGTTTGGGCTTTTCACTAAGGTTGAAGACGACTGATGGGGTTAAGGGTGCTCGCATCAACTTCCTCCACGAGGTCACTACCCCCCAGGACACTCGTGCGGTGCTCGTCGAGATGGTCCGTCAAGCCAAGGCACGAGGCTGATACGGGATTGAGGAAACGGGAGTCTCCACCTGCGTTCAGGTTCGCAAAAAGATCCCAATGAAGCTTGCGGCAAGCAGAACGTAGCTCTGGTAACTAAATATGGGTGGAAGGATCTAACGGCCTTGCCCCGCTCGGGTCCGCCCTGAACTACTGATGTACAGGTCGAGAATTAGACCGCTGAGTTTCGAGCACTTTCAGGCATCTAAAATGGCGCAGGGGAAAGCTTTTGACATAGAAGGCTTCCAAACCACGTTCGATCTGGCCGGCTGGCTAAACAAAAGCGGACGGGATATGGCATTCTTGCTTGACTCACCAGGACGATCTTGCGTGTTGCCTTAGTGCGAATCTCAGGGTTGAGCCCGGGGTTTCAACACTACGGCAAATGACGAATACCAGATTTTGATTGGGACACGTTCACGATGATGGAATTTCACATTTCGAAACGCGCTCGAGACCGCTACCAGTTCGCGGGAAGTCTCTTTTCCTTTACAGGCAACGTAGTCTTCGCAAATGTTTCGGCAAGCCGTGAGTTTGCGCACCGGATGAATCAAGTGCGTGATGTGCAGAGACATCCTGAGCGTGCAGTGCATGCAGGAGCGCTCTACGCCATGGGTTTGATTGACGAGGCCAGTCATGTACTCCTGGAGCGCTATCGGCAGGAGCTTGATCCGGCCGTAATGACAGATGCCCTCACCTGGTTCGCCGGGCGCATCGGATCGAATGAGTTGGACCGAATGCTGCTAACCTTTGTGGAGCAGTTTCCGGGCAGCAGCGTCTATCACGCGCTGCAAACTCCGATGGAATGGCTGGGAGAT
This sequence comes from uncultured Acidobacteriaceae bacterium, assembly GCA_963798925.1. Classification (GTDB taxonomy): domain Bacteria; phylum Acidobacteriota; class Terriglobia; order Terriglobales; family Acidobacteriaceae; genus Edaphobacter. Next base: position 1,867,121 of record CAWCVD010000008.1, on the reverse strand, counting down.
TCCACCGCCGGCACACCGCACCGGGCGGTCGCGCTAGAAGAGATGATGCTGCTTTGGATGGCCAACCGCAATGAGGCCTTCCGGTCGTTCGAGGAGTTGTTCGAGGACAGGAGTCTGGCGGAACAAACCGCCTATCGAAGCGTCGTGGAAAAGCTACCGGCGTACTTTGCGACCCGACCCCTTGTACCGATGGAAGACTCCGAACCGCAGAGCCTGTTTGATGTGTTGCGAGCGCCCGCGGTGGCCGCTCCAAGCTCGCTGAGGAAGCAACTTGATCTGATCCGGATGAAGTGGAGACGGCTGATCGGGAACAGTCTCGACCGCTTATTATCGATCGCGGGCGAGATCCTGCACGAAGAAGACCTGGCTATCTGGGCGCAATTCAATCCGCCGAACGCTGAAGCTCAGGCAGCCGCGAGAGCTGCTGCAGAGGCCACCGCCGCTGCTGCCGCACGACGTCGCAGGGAGAGCGGCCAGCAGCAATGGCCCTCGATTGTGAGCCGTTCGGAGGTACCTCAGTATGGCGATTCGGCCCATGAATCTGAGAAGTTCAGCCCGGACGTGGCCTGGATGCCAGGCGCCGTGTTGATCGCCAAGAGCACTTACGTATGGCTCGCACAGCTCAGCAAGAAACATGGAAGGCCGATTACGCGGCTCGACCAGATCCCAGACGAAGAATTGGATACGCTTGCACGTCGCGGGATGAATTCGCTTTGGCTGATCGGTATCTGGGAGCGCAGCCGGGCGTCGCAAACGATCAAGCAACTATGTGGAAACCCGGATGCGGTGGCTTCGGCCTACTCGCTCTTCGATTACAACATCGCCGAGGACCTTGGGGGCGAACCCGCTTATGTGAACTTGCGGAATCGCGCGTACACACGGGGGATCCGATTGGCCAGCGACATGGTGCCGAACCATATGGGTATCGATTCGCCGTGGGTGGTGGAGCATCCGGACTGGTTCATCTCGCGACAGGATCCACCGTATCCCATTTACAACTTTGATGGACCTGATCTGTCACAGGACCCCCGGGTTGAGATCAAGATCGAAAGCCACTACTACGAGCAGACGGACGCAGCGGTGGTATTCCAACGGCGCGACCGGGCATCGGGAGAGACGAGGTACATTTATCACGGTAATGACGGCACGAGCTTCCCGTGGAACGATACTGCCCAACTTGACTACCTGAACCCCGCAGTACGCGAACAGGTGATCCAGACCATCCTCCACGTGGCACGCTTGTTCCCGGTAATCCGGTTTGACGCGGCAATGACCCTGGCGAAGCGCCACTTTCACCGCCTGTGGTTTCCAGGACCTGGAAGCAGTGGAGCGATTCCCTCCCGCGCCGAATATGGCATGTCTAACACCGAATTCAATGCGCATATGCCGCATGAGTTCTGGCGGGAAGTTGTAGACAGAGTAGCTGCCGAAGTTCCGGGGACCTTATTGCTGGCCGAGGCCTTCTGGCTGATGGAGAGCTATTTCGTCCGAACGCTGGGAATGCATCGTGTCTATAACAGCGCCTTCATGAACATGATGCGTGACGAGGACAATGCAAAATATCGGCTGGTGCTCAAAAACACGCTCGAGTTCGACCCTGACATCATGAAGCGCTACGTAAACTTCATGAGCAACCCTGACGAGCGCACGACTATCGATCAGTTTGGCGACGGCGACAAGTGCTTCGGCGTTACGGCGATGATGGCGACCTTACCGGGGTTGCCGATGTTCGGTCACGGTCAGATAGAGGGGTTCACCGAGAAGTACGGCATGGAATATCGGAGGCCACGGTATGACGAGACGCCGAACCATTGGCTGGTGGAACGGCATGAGCGCGAAATAGCGCCCTTGCTGCACCAGCGTTCGCTCTTTGCCGAGAGCAGCAACTTCCTGCTCTACGATTTCTACACCGAAAACGACAGAGTCGACGAAAACGTCTTCGCCTACTCGAACCGGCAGGGAGACCAGCGCGGGTTGGTTCTTTACAACAACCGTTATTCGGCAACGAAAGGGACCATCGACTGGTCGGCAGCCTATGCAGACAAGCACTCGGGAGGACTGCGCCAGCAGCGGCTGAGGGAAGGCCTTGAGCTGAGCGGCGATCCAGCGATCGTCCTTTCCTATCGCGACACCGTGACCGGGCTCGAATATCTGCGGCGTGCAACGAATATCGCGGAACACGGTCTGCAACTCGACCTGCACGCCTATCAGTGCCACATCTTTATGGATTGGCGCGAGATGCGTGCGACCACAGACAAGCCATGGGACCGTTTGTGTGACGAACTAAATGGGGGCGGCGTTCCCAATCTGGAAGATGAACTGATCAAGTTGGCATTGCGGCCAGCACACGACGCCCTTCGCCGCCTGCTGGACCCAACGCTGGTGCGAACACTCGCCGAATTGTCTGAACATCCGCAAGTGGCCCGGGGCTCGGAGAAGCAGAAGAATATCGAGCTGCATAAGGAGGAATTCTTTGAGGCAGCCTGGATACGAAGCCAGGATTTCTTGCGCGAATCGCAGGTTGCGTTTCGAACTCGCAAAGGGGAACCTCTAGCGGTCAGACCGACGAATCCAGCCTTGCTCGCAAGGAAATTCCGCGAGCATGTGCGTGCTGCGATGGACATTCCGGCACTCGAGAGTCTGTTTCCTACGCCCTGGAAGGATGGGGCTCGTCGATTACTGCCCAGCCTCAGTCCCGAATTGATAGCCACCGCCATTTGGGGGCCGGTGCTAAGCTGGTGTGTCCTGGGACTGCTTGCTGAGTCGATCGACGCAGAGAAGCCGGAGCGTGCCGCACTCGACCTGTTTGATCGACTACGCCTGCGGGAACCCTTGGCACATTCCTTCTTAGCACTGGGATTGAAGGGGGACGAAAGCTGGCGCGCTACAGCTCGAATCAAGGTTGCCCTGCTGGTTGAAGCTGCAGGGTGCGCGCCCGAGGCTCCTAGCACCGCACCCGAGAAAACGGAAACAGTGCCAATTGACGGCGTCGCGGCATCTGCAATTGCTACGAGTGCTGCTCCGGCCAAAGCGCAAAGGGAGCGGAAGCGGGCTACCCCGGCTCTCTCTCCGACCCTGTGGCACGACGCCGATGTCCGCTGGCTAACCGGCGTACACGAGGCCCGCGGGTCCACCTATATCGTCAAGGAGTCCTACGACGAGTTGATTTGGTGGCTCCAGTTGCCCGCCTTGATCGAGTTAGCTGGCCAAGCCGTGCCAGACCGAAGCGCAATCGCGGAGTTAAGTAAGACAATCAAGGAGGCCTTAAAGGCAGCCGCGTCTGCGGGCTACAGTCTCGACTCGTTCCTTGAGAGCGACAAACCCGAAGCCAAGACACGCTGATCGATCTAGGATTACGCAATTTCAGAAGAAGGCGCATTCCTTTGAAATCGCCCGTACAGCGGTTCCATTTGAGCCTCTTGCAACAGATGCTTTCGGGGTTTCAGCTATCGGGAAGTTAGGAATGTCTGAATCTCGGTAAGTGACGAACAAACAACAGCAAAGACAAAAACGCTATGAAGAAAAAACATAGACCCCTTGACGCCAGTGACCTGCTCACAGAAACCCGACTATTCGGCTAAGTGACGACAAGCGCGTTTTCTCGTTACTAATCCGGCCGGAGCTCAATTTTATGCAGTCAGCGCCGATTGCCTATGAGTGAATTGTCCTGAAGTCGACAGTTGAGAATCGAAGTACCGAGAATTGGACTTTTTAGCTTTAGACACGAGTCTCCCGGCTGAGGGCCCCTGATTCCTTCGTTTTGGAATCTCCAGGCAGTGCGATGTGCTGGCGGTCACCACCAGCACCGCACTCTCGATTGCGCCCGAATTTCCCGAGAAGATCACATCTTAACTCCCTCGGAATCGGGAGAAATATCCGGTTTGGTGGCGGCGTACTTCCATCACGGACCTTGAGCGGCTTCGAACGGCCGGCGCTGGGCAACGGCTGTCCCGAAAGCGGCTACGGCCTTCCCGGAGCCTGCTAATATGCCGGGAACAGACTGGGCGGGGGTGGGTGCGTTATGAAGTCCGTGCAGGTGTCCACGGCGCTGACTATCACCGGCATACTTATCCTCGGGATCAGTGTGGGCTACGCGCAATCGAACCTCGCGTCGGTCAGCGGCGTGGTCAGCGATCCCCAGGGGGCTGTCGTTCCGGCAGCGGCGATCTCGGCTACCAACACGGCAACTGGCATCGATACCAAGACGGCTACGGACGCTTCGGGATTCTATGCCATTCGCAACCTGCCGATCGGGGCTTACACGCTCACGATCGGGCACCCGGGTTTCAGACGGTACGTCCGGCAGGGGATTATCTTGACCACGGGACAGTCGCTCGGTCTCGACGTGCGGCTCGAGCTTGGCGAATTTAGCCAGACAGTGAACGTAACTGGTGAGGCGTCGCTCCTCGAAACGCGAACGTCCGACATCAGCAACGTGGTGACATCGAATAGCGTTGAGGCCTTGCCGCTTGCGAACCGCCTTCTCCTGAACTTGGTTCAGCTAAGTGGGGCGGCAGTGTTCGTGGATAGCGTCACTCTGAATACGGCTCCCGATTTCAGCTTGGCGGGAGGACGGACGGGGACCCCGATGGCTTGGCTCGATGGAGCGGATATCCAAAATCTTCGGCTCGGGGCGGGTCTTATCACGATTGACCCCCCGGTAGATGCCATCCGAGAGGTCAAAGTCCTGGAAAACAACTATTCGGCGGAATACGGCGGCTCGTCTGGTGGAGTGATTGTGGAAACGACCAAGTCGGGAACGAATCAGTTCCACGGCAGTGCCTACGAGTTTTTCCGCAACGATGCCCTGGACGCCGCGGGCTTTTTTGCTCCGGTGCAGAGTGGCGTGAAGCTCAAGCCAGAGCTCCGATACAACGTTTTTGGCGGTAGCATAGGCGGTCCGATCCGACGCGAAAAGATCTTCTTCTTTTTCGCTTTTGAGGGCGATCCGCTGCGGCAGGGTGCCCCGGACATTTTGACCACGCCCACCGCTCTGCAACGGGTCGGCGATTTTTCCCAGACCGTCAACTCAAAGGGGCAACTGATCCCGATTTACGATCCGGCCACGACGCGCGTTGTGAACGGCGAATTCGTGCGGGACCAATTTCCAGGCAACATCATTCCGCCCGATCGGATTGATCCGGTGGCGGCCAAGGTGATGAACTTCTATCCCCTTCCGAACCAGCCGTCCCCAAATTTGGCGGGGGCGAATAACTTCAGCGGTAATTTCCTTACGGGGGGGGCGACGAACTTTTTCTTGATAAAGGCCGACTACGCCCGAGGCGCGAACGACCGGTTCTCGGGCTGGTACATTAACGAAGACGCCTCTCCAAACAATACCAGCGTTTTTCCCGATCCGGCCGCCGACTCCCAAACCTTCAGTATCAGCAATCACCATTACGGCTACGGCTCCTGGTTCCGTATGTTCGGTCCGAACATAATGAATGACTTGAGCACCACTTACACTTACCGAACCGCTCACGCCCTGAGTTTCGGGCTGGGCGGGGATTATCCCTCCAAGCTGGGGTTGCAAGGCGTGCCAGAAGATGCCTTCCCCAGATTTGCTCCTTCAGGCTTCAGCGCGCTCGGGTCAGCCCTGCAGGAGCGCCGCCAATATCCGATTAAAACGGTGACTGTTCTCGACAATTTTTCCTGGGTTCTCGGCCGCCACGCGCTGAAATTTGGTTTCCAGGAGACGCGCTCGATCAATAACGACGTTCTGCTCAGCGCCGTCTCCGGCTCTTTCAGCTTCTCCACCTTGCCCACCGGCCTCCCTGGCAATTCGGCTTCCGGCAATGGGCTGGCTTCGTTGCTCCTGGGTTTTCCTACCAGCTTTAGCGAGCTGGAGACGGAAGAGCTCGACCGCCGGAGTTGGTACATGGCGGGCTTCGCAGGGGATGACTGGACGGTGAATTCCCAGCTGACGCTCAATCTCGGGCTGCGCTGGGAAACTGATACCCCCATGCTCGACGTCCACAACCGCATTAACGGGTTCGACCTGTCCGAGATCAACCCGGTCTCCGGCACACCCGGGGTGGTGAAGTTCGCGGGTATGAACGGCTTTCCCACTTCGGTTTACTCGGGCGACTGGAACAACCTCGGGCCACGGTTCGGCTTTGCCTGGTTGCCGCCCCACTCACGCAACACGGTTGTGCGTGGCGGCTATGGAGTCTTCTATTCGCACCCTTTCGATCAGGGTAATCCCATCGCGGCTGCCCTGGGCTTCAGCCTTTCCGCTAATCTGGCCAGCCCCGATAACGGCATTACCGCCCCCTTCTACCTGCGCGATGGCGTCCCGGTCAGCGCGGCCGCGCCTGCACTCAATGACGCCTTCGGGGCAGCACCGGTCGGACAGAACCCTAATACTGCGGTCACTTTTTTCGAGCGCCAGCGGAAAACAGGAACATCGCAACAATTCAATCTGGGCATCGAACAGAGCTTGGGCGAAGGGTTTGTGGTGCAGGTCGCCGGTTTGGGTAACATTTCCCGCAACCTGCCCGGAGACAATCTGTCTCTCAATCAGATTCCGCCTTCAATTCTGGGACCGCAGCACCAGTCACAAAACGACCGCCCCTTTCCGCAATTTAGCAACGTGGGCATCATTAGTCCTTCGCTTGCCTTCTCGAATTACTACGCTGGTTTGGTCCGACTGGAGAAGCGCTTTTCGAACGGGTACAGCGTCGGGGCGAGCTATACGTACTCCAGCTTTCTCGACAATTGCGATCATAACGGGGCTCCCACGCTCGGGGACGACGGCGGGTGCTATTCAAACTTTTACGACCGCGCCGCCGATTACGGTCCTGCCGCCAACGACATTCGCCAGTACCTGGTTTTCAACTGGGTCTATGAGCTGCCCTTCGGTTCGGGCAGGCGCTGGCTGGCGAATAGCGCCGCGCGGTACCTGATCGGGGGATGGACGCTGGCCAATATCACTACGATCCGGTCCGGCCCGCCCTTCACGATAACGACTCTGACTAATACAACGGATGCTTTCTCAGCCGGGGCGCTACGGCCGAACGTGGTCCGAGATCCCAACCTGCCGTCTAGCCAGCGGTCGGTAAGCCGATGGTTTGATATTGAAGCCTTCCGGCAGCCCCCGCTGTTTCAGTTCGGCAATGAGGGCGTGGGGTCGCTCCGAGCCCCCGGGCTGGTCAAGTTCGATTTTTCACTCCTGCGAAACTTCCGCCTGAATGGACGCACTCGTTTGGAGTTCCGCGGAGAATTCTTCAATGCTTTTAACCACACCAACTTCGGGCTCCCGGGGGATATCTTCGGTTCGTCGAGCTTCGGCGTGATCAGCTCAGCTGCGCCGGCACGAGAAGTTCAGTTGGGCGCCCGGATTATCTTCTGACTGCCGCGCACACTCAAGGCTTCCCGCCTGTAGCACAGGTTGCCATGCGAACCTATTGGCAACGGCTAAGAGCCGCAAAGCCCCAAGGGCGGAGACATCTGAACTACATGCTATAACGACAAAAATACCGCTGAGTGCTGAGTCTCTTGACACCGAGACAGCACTACCCGCTTCGATACGCGGCGGTGATTACTCGTTTCGCGATACTCTACTTTTGGCAGATTTGCATCCGTCGCTCATCAGTTCGCCCGATCAAGGACGGGGATCGAAGCGTCGGGCGAGTTCCTGTACGCGAGGGTCAGAGCGGAGGTCGGCAAGTTGAGGATCCATCTTATAGTCCTCAAACCCAGCGCTGCGGTTTTGGTAAGCCGTATCGAGCCACCCAATTGCTTTGTCTTTGTCTCCCAGGATAGCGTATTCACGCGCAATCCAAAACGCATCCTTCGAGACAGTCCCGCCCTTCGCTTGCTTTTCCGCCCAGTCGACCTCGCCCTGTAGAAGCGTCTCTTTCGCTTCAGCGTAGCCCGATGAGAGGTAACTTCGTTCCACTCTCGCGGCAAGATCGGCCTTAGCTCCGAATCTCAGGGAGGCCACGAATTCCGCGATGGCTTCTTTTTGCATCTTCTTGTGCTCGTAAATTTCTGCCATGCGGCGATGGCGTTGTTCAGAGTCCAGGTCAGGATCTGGAACTTGATGAAACCATTCAAGCGCCTCGTCATATCGCCCGACAAAGTAAAGCGCAACGCCCAGATTGTTTTTCTTCTTGGGAGTTAGCGGGTCAAGCTCCTCTGCGCGCTCCAGCTCCGCGAGGGATTGATCAAGCCGCCCGTGTTGGCGGAAATAAATGCCGTAATTTTGATGAGCCCGAACGTTGCTTGGGTCGAGCGCAATGGCCCGCTGCAATTCTTTCTCGACGGTGGGTGACATCCACCCAGCAGTAGTATAGGCGACCTCGGAGAGCGCGACGTGGGCTTCGGACAGTGTCTCGTCGAGTTCGAGTGCTTTCTGAGCGGCATCCCTTGCTTTTGGCAAGGTCTCCGCCTTCGGCGCAATACCGAACTGCCCCCATTCGAAGTATGCATCCGACAACCCAGCCCAAGCTTCCGCAAACGCGGGGTCCTCCTGAACGGCCTGTTGAAAGTATCGGAAGCCCTCCTTGAAGCCCTCGCGGGTCCACTTGTCCATCTCGTACCGACCCTTCAGATAAGCTATCTCCGCCTCAGGGTCGACCTGGCGGACGGTCGCCAGTCGGGCCTGCTCCTGCGGTTGCAAGTCCACCTTGATCTCGCTGGCGACGGCACGGGCGACCTGGCTCTGCAAAGCCAGAACGTCCCGCAAGTCCCGCTCGTAACTCTCCGTCCAAAGATTCCTGTCATTCCGCGCGTCAATCAACCGTGCGGTTATTCGCACGCGGCTCCCCGAGCGCTCAACGGTGCCTTCTACCAACGCGTCCACATTCAGTTCTTTAGCAATTTGCTGCAAAGGCTTCTTCGTCCCTTTGAACTGCATTGACGAGGTTCGTGAAATGACCTTCAGTGTGCTGATCTTTGCCAAGTTTGTCGTCAATGCATCCGTCATGCCCTCGGCAAAGTATTCCTGGTCCGGGTCGCTGGAAAGATTTTCAAGCGGCAGCACGGCGAGGGATTGAATCGATTGTTGCCCAGTCCCTGGACGAGGCCGAGTTTCGGCGCCGAGCACCTCGCGCCATCGAACGCCGTACGTCCCTACGAAGATGAAGAGGAGGGCGAGGCCCCCGGCGCCGACCATTACCGGCAACCGGTACCGGCTCAATCGCCGGCCAGCCAGAGCCTGCACGGGTGGCTCGTAGCTTGTGCTGGGAGCTGCGGGGTCTGCCTTCTCGACCGGCGCGATGAACCTGTACCCACGCCGCGGCAGAGTTTCGATAAATCGCGAGCTCTCCCTCGAGTCCCCGAGGGCTTCGCGCAGTTTCTTGATGGCGGAGTTCAGGCCAGAATCGAAATCGACGAACGTGTCTTCCGGCCACAATTCCTTTCGCAGCGCCTCCCGAGTGACCATCTCGCCCGGCCGTGCCAGCAGGATTGCCAGGATCTTCGCCGGCTGTCCCTGAAGCTTGACCTTGCTTCCATGTTTGCGCAGTTCTTCGGATCGAAAGTCAAGTTCAAACGCACCGAAACGCACGCATTGGCGAGAAGTTGCCGGAGCTTCCATTAGGAATGCCCACTTTCCGTGAGGTTACGAGGCTACCCTTCAGGTCAGGAGAAGTCAATAGTTCGGCTTGCTAAACGATAAGTCGCTCCGTAGGAGCGATTTGCAAGATCAGAGTCATCTCAGATTCAAATCAGATTGCATCCATTGACCCTTCTCCAACCCGGGGAGAAGGTTGACAAACAAAGATGCTTCAAAGGATACGCAGAATTCGGTAGTGGGTCAGTTTGATGTGAACGACTCAACTTGCCGAAACCCGACTTTGCAGGAACTAACTACGAGTGTCCGAGTCACGGCAAAGCACGGCACTCGGCGGCAAATAAAAGGATTCATATCACTTCCGCACTAGCTTTGAAATCACGGGGATTGTCACTTCCGACATGCCCTGCGATCCGGGCCAATCGTCCCCGCACTGAAGAATGCCGGTCAAAATGACCGAAAGCAGCAAATTGGAGGAAGCACAATGAAGAGTATGAATGGTAGCGCAATGAAGAGGACTTCCGGCGTATGCATGTTGATGGCGACTCTACTGTTCGGGCCGACGATCGCAAAGGCCGATGCGGTTCTCGACTGGAACCTGATTGCGGTAAACACAGCCATTGCGAACGGCCAGAGCCCGTTCGCCCAGGCCCGAAACGCAGCGATTGTCCAACTCGCCGTCTTTGAAGCCGTCAACGCCATCACTCGGGACTACCAGCCATATCTTGGGAGCATTGTCGCCCCCCATGGCGCTTCCGCCGACGCGGCAGCCATCCAGGCTGCCTATCATGTGCTCAGTACTTATTTCCCGGCCAGCGCGTCCACCCTCCTCACTGCTCGCGCAAACTCGCTGGCTTTGATACCGGACGGTCAAGCCAAGAGTGACGGCATAGCGACGGGCGACGCCGCAGCTCTTGCCATGATCGCTCTTCGTGCCAACGATGGCTCGTCGCCCGCGCAATTCAAGATACCTGGGCCGGCCGTTCCTGGCGAATATCAGGCTACGCCGAGTTGTCCAATGATGAATGGAATCCAGGTCGGAACCTTGTTTCAATGGCAAAACGTGACCCCGTTCGGTATCCCGAGTGCCAGTGAGTTTCTGCTCGATCCGCCGCCAGCGCTCGACAGCAACCAATACGCGAAGACATACAACGAGGTGAAGGCGGTAGGGAGCGCGAGCGCCAACAGCACAGAGCGGCCACAAGATCGGGCTAATGTCGTGCTCTACTACGCGGCCTCCACGCCAACCCAGGTATTCAATCAGGCCGCAAGACAGGTCGTCGCGCAAGAAGGGTGGCATTCGCTGTCCGAGAACGCACGGGCTTTTGCCCTGATCAACATGGCGATCAGCGACGGCGCGGTCACTACATTCTTCAACAAGTACCACTACAACTTTTGGCGTCCCGAAACCGCAATCCATGCAGGTGACACGGACGGCAACCGGAAAACCGACGCCGATCCGAACTGGGTTCCATTTATCCCGGCCCCATGTTTCCCGAGCTATCCCTCAGCCCACGGCACCTTATCCGGTGCGGGAGCCGAGGTAATGAGACGTCTTTACGGCGAAGCTGGACATGCGATTACGTTGTCAAACCCGGCAGTACCCACCATTGTGTTGCACTACGGATCATTCAACCAGATTACCGACGACATCTCCGACGCTCGCGTTTACGGCGGAATTCATTTTCGAACCGACCAGGATGCAGGAGCGCGTTTGGGCCGGGTTGTCGGCGCAGTGGTCTACAAGAATAACTTGCGTGCTATGCATGGTGTTGAGTGGGATCATCACTGAATGATTGGCTCGAGAACGACTCGCCGATTCGGTCGGCCAATCGGAAACAATCCTAGCGACTGGCGCTCTTAACTTGGCGTCGACGTTCCCGGAAAGCGGTTCGGATTCGAAGCTGGCCCACTACCCAGAATTCGCGATGACAGTAAGTGTGCGAGCGCAAGCAACTCGGCTTGTCAGGAGACCTTGCCGTGAAATCACAATTGCGAAAGCACTTTTGGTTTTCAAGGATGGTGTTCGCCCTTTCACTGGGCCTGCTGTTTCTGCCAACTGGGTGCGCGAACCCCTCAACGTCGGCGACACCCTCTGCCTCGTCTCCCTCTGCCCCGTCTTCGGTGTCTGTCGCCATTAATCCCCCGACGGCGACAGTACCGGAGGGTGGGTCACTCTCCTTTCTCGCCACGGTAAATGGAGTGACCGATACCACGGTCACGTGGTCAGTTACAGGAGGCTCGATCACGAGCTCCGGAGTATACACCGCCCCGAGCACGGTGGGAGCTTACAGCGTGGTCGCCACAAGCGTCGCCGACGCGACAGCGTTCGCATCCGCAGTCGTCACGGTGGATCTTCCGACTTCCACGGCCTCCGGCAACTTCACGGCCGTTGGCAACATGACCACGGCGCGAGCCGACCACACAGCAACACTGCTTCGTAACGGCAAGGTCTTGATCGCCGGGGGAGAAGGCGACGGTTTCCAAGCGCTTGCCAGCGCCGAGCTCTATGACCCTTCCACCCGCACGTTCGCCCCCACCGGCAGCATGATCACGCCTCGCTATGCACACTCGGCAACGCTGCTGGCTGACGGCCGCGTCTTGATCGCTGGCGGTGTAAACGGCGACACTTCCGTCTTTACCGCGGAGATCTACGATCCTTCTACGGGAGCTTTCACCGCTACGGGTGATTTGACCTCGATTGGCGGTGAAGTATATGCCAGCCCTGGGAGCATGACGACCTTGCTTCCGGACGGGAGGGTCTTTGTCGCGGCGTCCGACAATGCGGAAATCTATGACCCCCAAAGCGGCACTTTCACCCCCACAGGCCCATATGCGAATCTGAGTGACGCGTTTGGAACCACCGTCACTTTGCTCGCCACCGGCAAGGTCCTGGTCACCGGGTGCGCCGACGCATACGGTTGTAGCGTCGGTGTGACCGAGCTCTTCGACCCGCAGAGCGGGACGTTCGGCGTGACCGGCCCGATGATGCTTAAGTACTTTCCGGACTACGGGTACACCGCGACGTTGCTCACGGACGGCAGAGTCTTGTTTCTAGGCAGTAACGATTGGCCTGACCCCGCCGATGCTGAGGTCTACGACCCGGCGGCTGGGAAATTCGCTTCCATTGGAAGCGCGGTCAGTCAAGAAATCGCCCCTGCTTCCCTCCTTACCGATGGAACGGTCTTGATTGCCGGTGGCCAGTTGCCCGGAGGGAGTGGGAGCACCTACGCGGAGCTTTATCTACCTGCTAGCGGCATGTTCGAGCGTGTGGGTGAGATGACCGCAGGCCGCCATTCGCACACAGCCACTCCGCTCCCCGATGACACAGTTCTGATCACTGGCGGCTTTAGCGATTGGCCGAATCCGACGTCCAGCGCCGAAGTTTATAAACCTCGATAACCTTCTGGCCGGGCAAACCCTTGCTTGGAGAAGTCCCATGACGGAGAACCATATGAAGTCGAGCACACTAATCGGGAAAAATCCCCTGGAGACTTTTGGCAGTTTGGGCGTGTCCTCCGGACTGCATTGTGGCCAACTGTCCTGCGCATCCTCATTGTGATCGATGGACGGATTAACACCAGCGGGGACCCGTCGGGCTTTGGTCTTGGCTACGTCCTGGAGACGCTTCGCGATGATTCGTTCGCCTTGTGGATCCGATTCCAGGTGCAGGTTGTCCCGCGCGACCCTGTAGAGACCATGCCGCCTTCGTCAGGCTATTTGGACTTGCCCTATAACGAAGGGAACGACCCGAGCTTCGCGGTCTAAAGCTTCAAATTTACCAATGAAAATTTCAACTTCGACGATTGAGACCAGATTTGGTTCTTTGGCGATTGTCCGGGGGGTAACCCCGAAATCGTTAACATTAACGACGACCAGTACTACCCGCTCAGACCTTTTGAGCATCCCAACTGCCTCTGTGTGAGCTCCCGGAGGCACGGGCGCCTCCAGTCTGGCCAAAAGCCTGCAAGTCAATCCATCCCTACGAAGCTGCTCCTATCAACTCCCGCTCTGCGCGAAGCCAATCCTGTTCCGCATACCCATCATGCCCACCCCGCTCCGCCCAGAAGCGCTCCGCCAGCTGGGCAATCTCTGTGTGAGTAGGGGTATGAGTCGCCACAACCTCAACCGTCTTGGTCTTTGGAGATGCCTTCACCGCCTTCTTCGCCGCAACCTTCGGTGCTGCCTTCACCGCGCCCTCCGCCTCACCATCCTGCAGCTTCGCGGCGGTCTTCGATTTAGCGCTTGCCCTGGTCCTCTTCACAGTTTCGGTGCTCATTGGAAATCTCCTAAAGTCTGATTTGGGGCATCTGTCCCATTTTAAGCCATGGAAGTAGCCCGCGAAAGCTCAATGAGCGTACATCCATGTTCAGTTCATAAAAGAATCTCTAACCCCTTCCTGGAGCCAAGAACGGTGAACCCGCCTCCAATCGCTGGCTGGGTGCTAACACCACCGTTCCGAAGTTTTACGGGATACGATGAGCAGGCCGAACGCATCGTTACGTTTCTCCAAGGTGAAAATCGTGAATAACTATCGGATGCCTCACGCGTTCCGAGGCTTGCAGCTCGCTGAGTAATCTAGAGATGGGCCAGATTTGCACGCGCGGCCGCGTGTTGAGGGTTCAAGGCTAGAGCGTGCTCAAAGTCCCTGCGGGCGGAAATAACATCGCCATCACGGACGTGTAACACACCTAGATTATTCCAATCATCCGCATTCCTGGGGTCTAACGCGAGGACCGCGTTCTGCTCGCTGATGGCGTCGCGCAACTGGCCCATTTGTGCATAGAGCTGAGCAAGTTGCCGATGCGGGACCGCATCGAGTGGCCGCAAGTGTTGAACGGCCTTGAACTGTTGCAGCGCATCGCCAAGCCTCGCGGACCTGGAGTAGATGTTGCCAAGCAACTGGTGAGCGTCGGCGTCATCCCTCTGCTTGAGCGCCGCCTGCAACAGTTCTGAGGCGCGGGTCAAATGATTGTTATCTGCTTCGATTCCGGCAAGGTTGTACAGTGCATCGAAGTTGCCAGGGTCGAGCGCGATTGCGGTCTCAAACTCGTGCTGCGCTTCGGTCGACCGGTTTGTGGCAGCGAGTACTGCCCCCAGCTCGTTGTGCGCAGCGGCGTCCTTGGGATCTTCGACGAGCAGGTGACGATATTGTTGTTCGGCTTCGGCATAGCTGCCGTGTTTGAACTCAAGGTGCGCAAGGTCGTAACGTGCATCGGCATTTTCGGGGTCGATTGCGAGAGCTTTCTGGTATTCAGTCAGGGCCTGCGGCCAGTTTCCTTGCCCATCGAACGCGGTGCCGAGCGCGGTGATGGTTCGGACATCATCTGGTATGCGCGTGAGTAATCGGCGATAGAGAGTTGCAGCGGAGGCGTAGTCACCCGTGATCATGTAGACCGATGCGAGATTGTAGAGCGCGGTTTGATCGTCGGGGTTCTTTCGCAGAATGTTCTGCATCCATCCCTGCTCCAGAGGGAGACGAGGATCCTGATTTGAATTGGGGAGTGCGTGAGGCAGGACCTGGAGCCATAGATGGCCCATCTCGTCGACAGAGCGGTTTCCAGCCTTGACTCGTATCGGCGGGTTGTTGGGATTGCGGATGTTGGCTTTGGAGTTGTCGTAGGTGTATCGCATGGAAAGAACGCTGTTCTTCGGCAGGAAGACGGGCGATTGAAAGCGGTAGACGGATTGCCGATCGATGTCCCAGTCGCGGATGAGAATGAGCCACTTCTTTTCACCGTTGGGAAGAGTGGCATAGCCTTCAAGATCTTTGCCAAGATAGTGGGCGTGTGGATAGACTCCGAGGACGTCGACGTCTATGGGAAGTTTAAGATGATCTTCGATGACAAAGGTCGCGTCGCCCGCGGGGATATCGAGTGCGGCGTCGTGCTCAAGCTGCAATAGCATGGGGTGCGCAGTGGCAGGTTTATCGGCAAAATAGAGACCGACGGTTGCTTGCACAGTCTCGGGTTTTCCGGTGGGTTTGAGGTGCATGTTGAGGACGAGATCGTTGCCGGGGTCGAGTCGCCAAGGCATGCCGCTGGGTTCGATGAGAGCTGGGGAATCTGGTTTCCAAAAGAGAAAGTGACTATCAGGATCGAAGGACTCTCCTGAGTCGACGGTGAGTTCCATGCCAGGGATTCCCTGCTGCCAATCGTCGCGGTAATGGCGGCGCAGGGAGGCAGTGCGGTCAATGAGAATGTTGGCGTGGTGGACGACCCTTGGGGCACCAGGCTTAATCTCCATGGCGCGAATGTATTTTGTTTGGGTGATGGGGACGGGCAGGATAAAGTTGTGAAAAAGGTCGGTGCCAGACGCTGGAACCTGCATCGGGGATGTCACTCTCAGAATGAGATCGGGTGGGCCGAGCTGCCAATCCACTAAGAAGACAGGCGGTTTAGGCGCTTCAGTAGCTTCGCCTTCGGGCATACCGGCCTCGACCCATGACTTGATAACCATCAGATCTTCGGCAGAGAGGCTTCGGCTATCGGCGAAGTTGCCAAAGCCGGGTTCGGGCAGCCAGGGTGGCATGTAGCGGGACTGTGTGACGTTCCTTATCGTTGTTCCCCACCGCTTGGCGTCATCGTAGGAGAGCAGGCTAAAGGGTCCAGGGCCGCCCGGGTGATGACAACTGCTGCAGTGGTTGTACAAGATGGGCGCAATCTGCTGGTTGAAAGTAACGGGCGACGCTGCTGGAGCCCGTACGTCAGCATTTTGTGGCTGGGCAAATAGCGTGAAGAGCGCGGCAGTTCCCAGAAGAACTACAGGAAGAAGATTCGCGTTCCACCTTATCACGGCTGGCCTATGATTCCGCAACCGACGGCTGATCCGTCTGGCGGTTGCACAAAGCGGTGCTCTAGAACTTCGACGATCGCTCGCTCAAGTTCGTGCTGCGTCGCCGCGGGACGCTCTCGTCCAATCTCGAAGTAGCGATCGTCGATGCGGCCGTGATACACAGTACGAAGAGTTTCCGCGCTTCCGTGCTCGGGAACAAGGACTGCTGATTCAGGGGTGACTTTGGCGTGGGTGACGGCAACGAGCTTGTGATGCGGGTCAAGCAGGATGTGGCCCTGCGCGCCATAGGCGGCTTCGTGTTTACGGACAGCTTCGGAAGTTTCTCCGACGTTGGGATAAACGAACCAAAACACTACATGCTGCGAGGCGAATTTGCTTTCGAGGCGGTGCATCTCTGGAAGGTAGCGATTTGAGATGGGGCAATCGGATGCAATAAAGAAGAGAACAATGGCTTCCGTGTCGAGAGTGGAAAGACGGGTAACAGGTTGGCCATTCAGGTCGTAGCCGACGGCCGACGGCATTTGCTGCGCGTCAGAGACGAGCATGATGGTCAACATACAAACGAAAGCCCATGGTCTCAAAGATGAGTGCCGCATGACGCTCTGAGTAGACAATATTCCACTCCTCTTTTTATCGAAGGTCGCAGCGCTCTCCGCCGTACGTACCGGAAGCCAGGAATTTGCGAAGCTTCGGATCGTCAGGATTGAATCGGGACAGCCCTGTAAGTATCTCCAGAGCTCTTTTCTTATCACCAACTTTGCACTGAATAAAAGCAAGATTCAATCCTGCCGCCATCTGGCTGGGGTCAGCATCGACCACGCGTTGCAGGAGGTTTATCGCGTCTGCGGTGCGTCCAGATGTTGCATTCAGCACTGCGAGATTTCCGAGCGCGGTGGAGTCGAAGGGGGTTTCGATTAGCGCATCCTCATATTCCTTGCGGGCACTCACCTTGTCGCCAGACATTTGCTCAAGCACCCCAAGCTGCGTGTGAATTTGAACATCATTTGCCCCATCTTTTTCAGCTTTCAGCAACAGACGGAACGCCTTCTCTCCCGCCCTTTGGTTTCCACGCTCGACCAACTCCGCGTAGGCCAACCCAAGCTCTCTATCTCCAGCCGATACATTGCCTACTGGTAGCAATTCATCAGTCTCTGCGAGATTCCTCAGCCGCAATGCTGAGGGTGTCGTCGCCGGCCGCCGTTGGATGTTGTGGTTCGTCGCTTGTTCATGCGAGATGTCTGTAGGCTCACGAGTAGGCATGTGACATACCGCACAGTCCTTCTGCTCAGGATGGTGCCAGGTTGCCATTTGCGGGCCGATATGGCAAGCCAGACATTTACTGCGGTAGTAATTGACCCTTTCTTCGGCGCTGGGTGAGTTGTGTGGATCGTGACAGGTTGTACAAGTTAGCTTGTCGCCACTGGCGATCTTGCATGCGCTCTGCAGGAGCGCCTCATACTGACTGCTTGCGCGTCCGCCACCCGACTCTGCGCTCGTCTTTACGAAGTACACTGCGTAGTCCGCGAGATCATCTCCCGCACGAAACTGTGCAAGCGATCTGCCGGGGCGATAGATAGCGACATCGCCTTCGAGATGACACTGAAGGCAGGTGCTGTCTCTGCGGGCAGGAGACAGCTTGGCCGGGTTCACGATTGGGCCGCTTCCCTGCTCTGCCAGATGCTTCGACGGATCGCCATGACAGGTACTGCATCCTATTCCACCCTGTTGGAATGGCGAACCATCATACTTGTTGCGAGCTTCGGCGAGTGCCGTCTGTACCCCCGTCGCATGACAGTGGAGACAGTTGGAATCGACCGGCAAAGCCACTGGCATCGTCCTCGATACGCCATAGTTTGGAGCCATGTCCCATAGGTGTCGCTTACTGTAGTAGTTGATTGGAGCCTCAAACCACTGGCTACTCTCCTGATACAGGTAGGTACGCCCACGATGTCCAGAGCCGATAAAGTAGACGAGTTGTTTCTCTCCGTGTAAAGCGATCTGCTCGTTCGGCGTTTCTGATGCGGCATTTCGGTTGTAGGCCATCCAAGCCTTGCCATCCCGTAAAAATACTTCATAGCGAATGCCGGAAGCGGCATGCAGGAAGCCCCCCTGAAGGAGTCCGTCTACGGCGAATCCGCTGCCACGTGCCATTGGAGTACGCTCATACTTTTCGTAGATCTCCCTGTGGCATCCCATACAAATTGCATCGCGTGACTGCCGTTCGACCTGGGCAGAGACACTCACTGGCGCGTTGGGCAAAGCGCAGAAAACAAAGAACGCGGCGATCACGGCTGACGAAAACGCAACGCTGGAACTTCGCACTAACTTGCAGAGGGTTTTTCGCGCTTCAGATAACTCGACGTTATGGATTCGCGAGAACTCGTCGTTCTGCGATGCGCACCCGGCCGGAGCCATCCTTAGCAATGTTGTCCCGATATTTCTAATGCACCGTTTCAAGTTTGGGTTCGCTAGCAGCTTGTATTTTTTGGGACATCTGAATCTCTCGGCTGGCATCCTCCGTCCTGCCTAACGACCGATATGCCTGCCCCAGCAGGCTATGCGTTATGTAGTTACCCGGGTCCATTGCTTCAGCGCGCTCAAGATACATCTTCGCGCTTGCCGGGTCTTGCTGTTTGAGCAGTACTTTGCCCAGCAGAATGTATGGTCCGGTGGAGTTCGGCTCCAGCAGCAAAGCACGCTGCAAGGACTGCTGCGCCTTCGTGTAGTCCCCGGCGCGGGTGTAGGCATCTCCGAGCCTGTCATAGATACCACCGTCGAGCGGGTTGCGGAGTCGCTCCTTCTCAAACTCCGCAATGGCCTCATCCAGGTGTTCACCCGCAAGTGCAATCTCGCCGAGGAGTGCATGCGCAAGTGGCAGCTGCGGATCAATCTCAAGCGCCTTGTTGGCAAACTGCTGGGCTACAGGGAGGTATTCCCGGCGCAGCAACATTCGCGCCGCCAACAGATATGCAGCCGCGGAGTCAGGAGGGAATCCATATTGGGTGGCGAGTGCCCGGCGAGCATTGTCGTATTGACGAGTATCGAGGTAACAAAGAGCTAGCACGTAACTCGGATCAACTTTAGTCTGCGATGTCCATGTCGGTGCCGATTCAAGCAGAGGAATAGCATCCGCCGGTTTACCGAGCCTGAACAGGGTGAGCCCGCGCAACTGCGCCGACTCTTCGTCGCGCGGATCTTGTTTCAATGCACTCGCGAATGCGGCGTCGGCTTCCGTGAATTGATTCTGCGAATACAAAGCAAGGCCGCGCAATCTATTGACTCCGGATGGGACAGGTTGCTGAGCCGCCAGCGTGTCGAGCTGCTTCAAGGCATCCACGGCATGTCCGCGATCGATCATGAGGCGCAACTGGGCCAGGTTCGGCGAAGGGACAACGGAAGGGTCTCCAGGAGCGGCATCTGATGCGGGCGGCGCTTGAGCTGAAGTCTGCACGGGAGCAACTGACAGGGATAGCACTGCAAAAGCAACAGAGCGAAGCAATGCGATTTTGTAGAGACGACTCATAAAAAATATCTGGCCTGAGTGTAATTCGGAACAGAAGAGGGGAGCCGCAGCTCCCCTCCCTGGGTAAACGAGCTGCATTAGAACATCACGCGAGCCGTGAATTGCATCTGACGTGGGTTAGTAGTGCCGCCGGGCCCAGGTCCGGACGTAATGTTTCCGACACTCTGAATGTTGCCGCTCGGAAGACCGAAGTTGATGTGGTTGAATGCATTAAACGCATCGGCACGGAATTGCAGCGTGAGCCTCTCTTTGACGGTGAAGTTCTTGAAGGCCGATATATCGACATTGTAGAAATTCGGTCCCCATGCGTTGTTACGCCCTCCATTGCCGATGTTACCCAAGCCCGGATCGGTGAAAGCACCACCAAGTGTCTGAGCCTGGTAGAAGATCACTCCATTGGGACCACCGGGATACCCGATTGCATTGGTCTTGAGCGCGGAAGAAGGGCCATTGACGTAGCAGGGTGCATTGCCAGGTATCTCGGCACCGCATCCGTTGAATGACAGCGTGTAAGGCAGGCCGCTTTGGATGATTACCACAGGGCTGACCTGCCAGCCGCTGACCAGCTGATTTACGAAGCTATTGACGTTGCTGAGGAATTGTTGGCTTCTGCCAAAGGGCAGATTGTATATACCGTACCCCGTCAGAGCGGTCCGGCGAATACTGCTATCGTTGCCGGTCACAGCCGGAATACTCCATGTTGCATAGTTGCTCGCTGCGTCTCTCCCATGTTGATAAGCGAAGTTGATGTTGAGAGAAAGGCCTTTGGTGTAGGTTTTAGCCAAGCTGATCTGAAGTGCGTTGTAGGCGGTATTCTGGTTATCCCCGTTGTATTGGATACTCTGGGTCCAGCCGCAAGGCCCACCGCACGCAGGGAGCGTTCCGCCAACGTAACGTTGCAGGAGTGTCGTGTTGGAAGTTGTACCGTTTTGTATCAGCGTAGTACCAGGTTTTACGCCGCCACTGACAGGGTTAGGAATTCCGCCCGCAACGCAGTTGGGACCAGCCGGATAGCAATTTCCGCCCGCAGGATTGAAGCTAAGAGAACTGCCAGTCACACTGTACTGGCCCGGCAGGGTGATCGCCGCCTCGTTGGGGTTAGTGTTGTTGCCATCTCCGTCGCTTAGGGTATGAGTGCCCTTATTGCCGACATAAGCCACAGTGATCGAGATAGTGGGCGAGAGCGAACGTTGAACGGAGAGATTCCAAGCGTCGAGCGTAGGCAGTCGCTCAGTGAAGGGACGCGCTTTGGACGTAACTTGTGCGCCCGGATTCACGATGTGCCCGTTCGCATCCGGTTTAAGGGGTACGTAGATCGATAAGCCCGTTGCCTGGCCACCTTGGGTAAGAGCCGGATTAGTCAGGTTGAAGGCGTACGTAGAGGTTCCGCCCGTAGCATTGATAGCTTGGTTGGCGAGAACCGGAAGGTTTTGTGTTACCGTGTGACCGAAGATCGAGCCGAAAACGCCGATATCGAAGCTGCGCCCGTAGCCAGCACGAATCACTGTGTTTGGGTTTATCTGGTAGGCCACGCCCAGACGCGGGTTCCAGGCATTCTTAGCAATGGAAACGCCCATATTGGAGGGAATTCCGCCGATCCCAGCGACGTTCAGGTAGCCAGTACTCAGATTTAGCAGGGATCCGTTGCCCGGAGCGTTGACGGTTTCAGGGAAGTACAATTCGTATCGCAGACCTGCATTGACGGTCAGCTTTTGAGTCGCACGCCATGTGTCCTGCGCGTAGAAGAAATCGCGTTTTTGGAATTCTTTGGCGTTCGTTGACGTGCTCGCGTAGCGGTTAAAAGCAGTAACGTCACCCAATACAAAGGTGGCGAAACCCAGACCACCGGATGTGCCGTTGGAGGTTGGACCCGTGCCAAAGTTGTTGATGCCGGTACGATCGTTATCGCTCGGGACTCGCAGGTTCCTGGCGTAGCGAAGATCGGCGCCGACCTTCACCCCGTGGTTACCGATCATCTTGGTCCAGTTGTTGACGAGTTGGAACTGGTCTTCACGCTGGATAGTGGGGCAGTTGCATCGATCCACGTTCAGACCCGCGCCATACTGCGCGCCTGCTCCCTGAGCGTTGTCAGGTGCCTTTGTGGGGCTCGTAATGTCGAGGTCGGCGACATTGAAGTCAGGCGCACCATAGTCGACAGGAACGACGAGAGCTGAGTTCACGCCTGTTCCGCTGATGTTTTCGCCTTGGATAGGCAGGTTCGTATTGGTGGGATCGTACTTGCCCGTAAGGATGTTGTAGCGGAAGTAGCCTAAGCGAATATCGGTCACCAGCTTAGCGTTGATGGCGATGTCGGTGCCGAGAGCGGCGCTGTCGTTGGCCCCTGTGGAGGTTCCACCGTAGCCACCCAGACCTAGTCCGGAACCACCGGCTGGGCCAAAGATCG
Organism: uncultured Acidobacteriaceae bacterium; assembly: GCA_963798925.1. Classification (GTDB taxonomy): domain Bacteria; phylum Acidobacteriota; class Terriglobia; order Terriglobales; family Acidobacteriaceae; genus Edaphobacter. The sequence goes on along the minus strand of CAWCVD010000008.1, from coordinate 1,844,882 downwards.
TGTTACCGGAGAGAAGGTCCGTGAAGCGGCTGAATCGACCGAAGTTGTGAATCTTATCGTTGAATGTCCAATCCCCGCGCACGTCCCACTGATCGCTGTTGAACAGCCCCGTACCGCCGCCTGAGTAGTTGTTGGACAGGCCGCCAAAACTCCCCGGGGCATTGGGCGCATAGGGCTGGAGGAGTTTGAACAAGTTGAGTGCTACCGGTGAAAGTTGGGAGTTGGGGATGATGGCGTTAGGGTAAGGTGTTGTGGTGCCAGGCTCATAGATTTGATATGGGTTTACGCCGGAAGAACTGATCACACTAGGTGTTGTGCCGTAAGCTACATACTGGCTGAAATTGCAACCATTGCCACTGAGGCAGCTGGAGACTAGCTGCGCAGTGGGCACGGTCTGGACGGTAGAGTAGCCAACCTTCTGACGAACGCCCTGATAATCGCCGAAGAAAAACAACTTGTCCTTGAGAATGGGACCACCGATCGAACCGCCAAACTGGTTCTTGAGGGCAGCAGGAATAGGAATTGCATGATTAGCCTGAGAGAACGGATCGCGCGCCAGGTTAGCCGCGCTTTCCCTGTTGTCGAACGCCGTGCCGTGGAAAGTGTTGGAACCGGACTTGGTCTGCACCGTGATTACAGCGGAGACTGCCTTACCAAACTCCGCGTCGAAGTTCTGCGTTGCGATCTTTGCCTCGGTCATTGAGTCCGAATTCGGGTTGATGACGATGATGCCCAGAATCGGATCTTGATTATCGGTGCCATCCAGCGTGTAGTTCACGCCGCCGAACGCCTGTCCATCGACTTGAATCTGCTTTGAGCCTTGCGGGTTTTCATCCGCGGCATGCGACCAACCGAGTTGCACAGCGCCCGGGAGCAGCAATTGCAGGTTGGTAAAGTTGTGGTCGGGAATCGGAAGGTTTTCCAACTCCTGCGAACTAAAGTTCATTGCGACGTCCGCGCGGTCCGTCTTCAACTGCGGAACCTCATCCGCGTTTACTTCGACTACCACAGTTGTCCCACCGACAGTAAGCGCCGCGACGACCTTCACTGATGAATCGGCAGAGACATGAATGCCTTTTTGCTCATACCCGTTGAAGCCGCTCATCTCGACTTTGATGTCATAGACGTCTGGGATGAGGTGCTCTACCGTGAAATCCCCTGTGCCATTGGCTTGCGCAGTGACCGTGGTGCCCTTCGCCTGGTCCGTCACTGAAACCGTCGCGCCTGGAACGGCCGCACCCGTAGTGTCTGTAACGGATCCGTAGATTGACCCGTAAACTGCCTGACCAAACACCGCCGGTGAGAGCGTCAATAAACCTACCACAGATAGCAACATCATTATTCGTGTCGCGTATCGCATAGCAAGAACCTCCGAGAATGTTGCGCATTTCTTTTTGTTCCGTCGGCGATATTGCGCTCATAATGCTGAGCATCTCTGATAGTTTAAGCCATTCGGTCGCGGACGATCTCGCTTCGTATGCCTTCGCACACGAAATGAATCTCTCGGAAATTGCACGAAAAACTACTCGCGCACCTCGAAGTATGTCAACGGCTTCCACAGGTCGATTTGCATCCAATCAACGTCGAATGGCATGTCAAGAGAAAGTGGATATCGCATCGATTGATTGGTCAGGCCTCCACAAGATTTGGGGGCCGATATCTCTTTGGACCAGCCTGTTCGAATCCCAAGATATTACTGGACATAGTAGCTGGGATGAACTATGGCTAGGCTTTTAGATGGAGTTAAAAGTCCACTAATAGGTTGACCACTTTCAAGGTGCAAATAATCTTCAAATTCTCTTTGGGGGAGATCATTTTGACTGTACTTTAAGGTGAACCTGGGCCCATCTATCTACTCGCAAAACCAAGATCCAACAAGCTTCGGGCTGCGACTAAGCAGTCAAGAATGGTTGTTCCAAAGCTCTTCCGTACGAACAAAAATGCGGTGGTGACTCCTGATTCGATCCCGAGGCACAGAGAGATCTATGAGCATCCGCGGAACGGATCGTTTCTGTCCTCAAAGACTCGCTCAGATAAACGCGCTGCAGCTAATCACTTGCGCACACAGAAAGCCCCCATGTGTATCCTGTGCGACGTGGCTTTTCTCAGAGACTCCATCGATGAAAATGACTACATACCTACTGAAGAGCACGATCACCGGCGCTCTGGGGGGTCTGCTGTTCGGCTTTGATACTGCTGTCATTGCTGGTACGACTCAGCAGTTGACAGTCGTTTATTCCCTTACATCCTTCACGTTGGGATTGACGGTTTCCATTGGACTCGCCGGCACGGTTCTCGGAGCAATGACCTCTGGAGTCATTGGGCAGCGTATTGGCGGTCGCGAGGCGTTGCGCATCATGGCCATCCTTTACACCATCTCCGCTCTAGGCTGCGCTTTTGCCTGGAACTGGCCCGCCCTGATGGTTTTCCGCTTCATCGGCGGTCTGGGTATCGGCGGATCTTCTGTCCTCGGCCCCGTGTATATCGCGGAGCTCGCACCTGCAAAATGGCGAGGCAGGCTAGTCGGAATGTTTCAGATCAACATCGTCATCGGCATCCTTCTCGCTTATCTGTCCAACTACCTTATCTCGCTCGTTCACCTTGGCGCTTTGCAATGGCGGTGGCAACTCGGCGTCGCCGCAATCCCCTCAGTAATATTCCTCATCATGCTATACGGAATTCCGCGCAGCTCACGCTGGCTGGTAACGAAGAATAGAACGGATGAAGCCCTAGACGTATTGAAGATGATGGGATCTCCAGACTCTGAGGTTGAGCTACGCGAGATCATGGATTCCATTCACCTAGAACGTGGCATGGCTGCGGAGCCGCTATTTAAGCGCAACTACCTCCTTCCTATCTTTCTTGCCACCACTATTGGAATGTTCAATCAGCTCTCCGGCATCAATGCGATTCTTTACTATTCGAACTACATTTTCGCCGCCGCTGGTTTCAGCCAGCTCTCCGGAGCGTTGCAGACAGTCCTTATCGGCGCAATGAATCTTCTTGCGACCTTACTTGGCATGTCTCTCATCGACAAGCTAGGGAGGAAAACCTTACTCCTTACCGGCAGCGTCGGGATGGCTGTATGCCTCTCCTGCGTTGCAGCAGTCTTCTTCACACACAGTCATCTCAACGCTCTCGTCTGGCTTCTGGTCGCTTACATTTTCTTCTTTGCTATCTCGCAAGGTGCAGTTATCTGGGTCTACATCGCAGAGGTCTTCCCGAACCGTGTGCGTGACAAGGGCCAGAGTCTAGGGTCTTCTTCTCATTGGATTATGAACGCTCTTATCTCGCTAGTCTTTCCTATCCTTGGAAGGTCCTCCGGCGGCATTCCTTTCGCCTTCTTCGCGTCCATGATGGTACTGCAATTTTTTGTCGTCTTGTTTATCTACCCAGAGACGAAAGGCATTTCGCTAGAACGGCTACAGCGCAAACTGGGAATTATTTGAGAAGTGCTGGTCAAACAATAGCGCTGGATCTTTTCCCTTCGGTAAAATCCTGACGTAATACCGACCGCTAAAATTCGCCCGGGGGTACTCAATGAAGTGCACCTCACGCACATATGCAAACCTGGCCGTTGTCGTCCTTCTCTTTGCGGGCGCAGTACACCCTCAACCGTCCGGACCTGACACAACTGACAGACTACCTCGTCGATGCACTTGACAACCCAACTCCATCCCAGGCCGCCGATCTGGCAAAGATAAGCTGTGACATCATCACATCCAAAGTCTGCGCAACCGGAGCGGAGCGATGACTACCACCGCAAAGTGACTGTCTGCTGCTTATATCCCTCACCTGACGGAAACTTCACTACCAGGGAATCCAAGCCAGATTCACGCTTTGCCGACGAAATACTTGCTCCCTCCGCACGAACATTAAGTTTGGGAGCATTGCGACGGAGCTGAAGCTCAACCGCCGATCCCGCACCAGCCTCCAACTCGAGCTTCAGCGAGTGAGTTGTCACAGTCTCGGCCAGTACTTTCATTTGCGATGTACGTGCGCCAGGCAACGGCAACTCATGCGGCACGGCTACTTCGACTGGCGGCAATGAAAACGCAATCGACAATCCGTCGACCGCGGTTCGGACGACCTTCACCGCGGTCTCCATGCGAACAGCTGGACCGGAAGTGGTTACCGCCTTCACGATGAGGGTCTGACCCTGGCGCTGATAGTTCAGCGAGCACACCGACGATCCCACATGGAGTCCCTCCACCTCGGCTCTATCCCAATCGGCGGGAAGATGCGGGTCAAGATGAACAGATCCCGAAAGCCCATCAACGTCCACACCAAACATCCCTCGCAGCACAGGTATGATTACCATGGCCGAAGACCAAAGCTGGTGACTCGTGCTTCGGCCAAAAGGCTGAAAGAACGCGCCCGACAACAATTCCGTTACCGCGCCTAAATCCTGGGTCGTAGTCTGGTTCGCGTTTTGCATCAAATGCGCGTAGCCAGAGAGTGCGTGACCCGTGCGGTATTCCGCAATCGAAGTCCAGCCCGTAAACAATGGCCAAACCGATCCCTGGTGGTAGCTTATGGGATCGTACACCGGATCGCTGTCGGCTACATCACGCAGCCCCCAGTCGGTCGAAAAATCATGCGATGCCCATCGCCTGAAGCTCGCCTGTGAATGTTCCAGACCCTCCCCGCCATTCCACCAAGCGATGACGGGAAAGATGGTTACGGTCCTGTCGAGCGTTCCGTTGGCGCTTCGGCTGAAGCCATACTCCTGTCGCGCTGAGTCGTAATACTTAGCCTCAATCTTCTTCGTCAGATCAGAAGCTCGTGCGCCAGCAGCATCGGCTGTTCCCTTGTCACCCATCAGGCCAGCAAGTTTCGACATCGCAGCAGACGCCTGCTCGTCAAGAAGCGCAAGATAGACTTCCCGATGCGGCATTCCAGTGGGCCAACTCTCCACCCAACCAGTGCCCTGCGAATTATCGTAGATACCATCTCCGTCGCTGTCGTGGGTTGTTTCGAAACGCCAAGCCTTTTCGACGATTTCGCGGTGTTGCCGAAGAAACTCAACATCACCACTGCTCCGCACGTAGTCCAGCATCGAGGTTAGAAAGAGAGGTGTCGAATCTGCCGCAGCGTACGCATACGAAAATTCCTTCCAATCAAAGGACGCTGCGGTCTGCGGGTACTCGTGCATGATCTTTCCGTCATCACGCTGACGCCTCATCAGGAACTCTAAGGCCTCCCGCGCCAAACTGAAGTCGCCAAAACCATTCACTGCATAAAGCGTATACAGCGTATCGCGGCCGAAGTACCAACCGAATCCGGGCCGCGCAGAGTCGCCGGAGGAGTAGTATCCCGCCACCAGTCCTATCTCGCCGCCAGGCTGCCTCGCCTTCAATTGTTCGATCGAAATCTCCGCCCATGCAAAGTCATCGTTCAATTGAGAGTCAGGGGTGTGAATGGCAGTCAATTCGTTCTTCATCTGCTCGTATCGCGCCGCATGATTCGCGTATATCTGCGGCAACGTAGCGTATAGTCGATGCAACTTTTCCTGCAGCGTGACATTCGCTGCCGTCTCCAATGTGGTTCCCACAGCCATCAACAATGGGAAATAGCGGTTCGTATCACGCTTTGGGTCGTAATGGAGAGTCAGCTGCAACGGATAGAAATGCGGCTTCTCCTGGTATGGCGCCATGATTCCCGGCTCTGTATCCGGCATACCAACGGCGCCGGCGAGCTCAGGAAAATCAGTATGCAAAACATAAAATCCTCCGGACTCCTGCTTCACCCACTCCGCCGATGGCAGTCCCTGACTACGCTGTGGCCACATCGGTCGCATCTCCGGCGTAAAACTGAAGGTTAGGGCCATTGGCCGCGTTGAGTCGATCTGAAACAGGACTAGAGCGCCTGTCCCATCCTCCGCGTTATCCGGTGCGAACAGGATCTGTCGCACCGTGAAGGCTATGTGCGAATATGTGATCACCGTATGATCGGGAAACACCTCGATCTCCGCCGCGTCAGTATTCAGGTCGATTGGCACCGAGTAGCCTTCGACATTGGCACGAACGGTGAAATGGCTAAGCAGCTTGACAGGCAACACCCATGCCTCAAAGGTCCCTTCCTGCTGCCCGAGCATAACGCCGCGTGAACCGGCAACAGTAAAAGGTTTACCCGCCTGGACGTGCCGCCTAATCCCCAGCCCATCTTCTTTCATTGAGAACGCATCCACGGGCCGGAACGGTGCGCTCTGCGCAGCCGCTACTGCGCCGAGCATCACGATCATAGAAAAAAAGGGCGGCTGCATGTTGCCTCCATCTCATCCTCAAAAGACCACCAGTCTACATCTCGTAGTGTCCTCTGGAGGCAAGGGACGGTGCGATCTTTCAAGATCGCCAACATAATTACAATAGCGTCAAGATGCGATTCTTCCGCGCGCGATCGCTGTTCCTGTTTGCCGCTCTGCTCCTGCCCGCGCAGGCACAGACTTCCACCGCGCCCGCCAGTCAAAAGACTCCCTCAGAAGCCAGACTGAGGTTGGCTGACGAAGCGTTTCGCGCTGGGTCCGCTGCGTATCTTCGGGACGATCTGCAGACCGCGCATCTACAATTTGCGAAGCTCGTGCAGCTTGCTCCGAAAGTGGCCGCCGGCCATACCGCGTTCGGGACTGTTTTGCTTGCTGAAGGGGACGCCCGTTCCGCGGCAATTCAATTTCAACTAGCGCACAGCCTCGATCCACAGGACACAGGCGCGATACTCAACCTCGCTCTGGCCTACTCCCAGCTTCACGACTATGCGAAATCAGTGAGGATGTTTCGGCTTTTTGACCAGACGGAGAGCGACGCATCGCAGAGGCTCACGCCCGAACGAGTCAATCGCTTATGCAGTCGCACTGACCGCAACCGCAGAACCCACAGCCGCGCGTAAGCAGTTGGAGGCCGCTCTCACTACCTCACCTGATAGCGCGGCACTACACGATGCTCTCGGAACGCTCCACGCACAGCAAGAGAACTACGGCGAGGCTGCGGATCATTTTCGGCTTGCCCTCTCACTGGATCCGGCCCTGGCGTCCGCGCACTATCACCTCGGTTCTGTCTTCCTCAATCAAGGCGATCTCGCCGCGGCGGTCAAAGAACTTACACAAGCAAATGATCTTGCGAAAGACAACATCGAATACACACTACCGCTGGGCCGGGCTCTGCGCGCCGACCATCAAGACGAGGCATCCCTCGCCGTGCTGCGTCACGCCATAACGCTCGACCCCACATCCGTGGACGCTAAATACGAGCTCGCCCTCACTTTACAGGCAAACGATAACGCCGACGAAGCACTGCCTCTCTTCGAGCGGGTCGTGGCGGCATGGCCCAACGACTCTGCCGCACTGACAAACCTCGGCCTCGCTCTCGTGCAGACAGGTGATGCAAAAGCCGCAATTTCTTTCTACCTGCGCGCCCTTGCGTTGAATGCGAAAAGCGCGACGCTCCACCAGGATCTCGGGGTGGCTTATCTGCAGCAGAACGATCTCAACCATGCCATGGAACAGTTCCGCTCAGGCCTCGTTATCGAACCGGACAATCCTCAACTTCACTACGATCTCGGTCTCGCTCTCAAGCTGAAGGATGATCCCGCCGAAGCTGCTGCAGAACTCGAACGTGCCGAAAAACTGGATCCGAACCTGCCCGACCCACCCTACACGCTCGGCGTTCTTTACATGCAGTTTGGCCGCTTTGCCGAGGCTCGGGTTGAACTGGAAAAGGCCACTGCCCTACGCCCGGACAACGCCGCCGCATGGGCTATTCTCGGCAATGTCTACAAGGAAACGGACGAGCCACAGAAGGGAGTTGCCGCGCTGCATCGCGCTATCGAATTGTTGCCAAATCAGCCAAGCCCCCATATCAGTCTGGCCGCAATTCTTATTCAACTGGGGGACACCGCAGGTGCAGCCGCAGAACGCAAAAAGGCGGCCGACCTGAGCCGCATTGCCGTCAGCCGTCAGCGCGCCAACTTCGCCCTCGATTCCAGCAGGACACTATTGAAGCGAGGACAGGTAGCCGAGGCTCTCGTCCAACTTCAATCAGCAGTCGACGCCGATCCAAATTATGCTGAGGCCCATTTCGCTCTGGCCGACGCACTGGATCGACAGGGGCGAAGCGCCGACGCCGCACTCGAGCGACAGAAGGCCGAGAAACTCTCAAAGACTCCCCGCGCCCCAGGCGACGTTGCCCCTGCTCACCCCTAAAGCTGATCGCTATCGTTCGAGTGGGACACGCTCATTGCCTCTTCAGCGAAGGCTTCTCTATACTCAGTGAACGTCTTCGAGGTTCTTTCAATCCGAAGTAAGTTTCATGCAACCATGCCTCGGGGAACAAGGGCTTTGAACGTCAGTGCTGGCGAGCAGTCTGCTGAGGGGGTGTCCGTTTGATGTGGTCCCGCCGTAATTTCCTCACATCGCTTTGTGCCACTTCACTCGTTCTCTCGCTTGACGATCTTCTTGCTCTGGCGGCTTCACAAAATCCCCAGTTGCCCCCTCAGTTGGGACCGCGTCCAGCCTACAATGCTGTACCCCGACCTGCACCCAAAGGCCCTCCTTCTCCGATCGCCGGCACTCCTCTCGGAGTCAGTTTTGTCGACGTAGCACGTCAGTCGGGCTTGAACGCAAAGACTATCTACGGTGGCGAGCACAAGAACAAATATCTTCTTGAAACGACCGGCTGCGGCGTAGCTTTCTACGACTACGATCACGACGATTGGCTCGATATCTTCCTGGTAAACGGTACCAGGCTGGAAGGCTTCGCCAAGGGACAGGAACCCGTTTCTCACCTGTTCAAGAACAATCGCGATGGCACCTTCACCGATGTCACCATCAAAGCTGGGCTCGCGCGCGGAGGATGGGGACAGGGTTGCTGCGTTGGCGACTACAACAACGACGGCTGGGACGATCTCTTTGTCAGCTACTACGGCCAGAACGTCCTCTACCGCAACAACGGCAATGGCACCTTCACCGACGTTACAGAGAAGGCGGGCCTTCTTCAATCGAAGACGCGGTGGAATTCCGGCTGCGCCTTTCTTGACTATGACCGCGATCGCCACCTCGATTTGTTTGTCGCCAACTACATCGACTTCGACATCAAGACGGCACCACTTCCAGATGAGGCGGGTTGCGCCTACAAAGGCATTCAGGTGGCATGTGGTCCGCCAGGGCTGCAAGGCGGCAAGAACATTCTCTATCACAACAATGGTGACGGCACTTTCACCGACGTCTCACAAAAGAGCGGCATGTGGGACACCATCGGAACGTACGCTCTCTCTGTCGCGGTGTCCGACATCGACGACGACGGTTGGCCCGACATCTACGTTGCCAACGACTCCACCGCCGCCACCTTTTACCAAAACCAGAGAAACGGCACCTTCAAAGATGTAGCCACCGAGGCCGGCGTCGCTTACTCTCCCGATGGCAAGCCCCAGGCAGGCATGGGCGTCTCCATCGGCGACTTCAATCGCGACGGCCGCTTCGATATCGTGAAGACGAACTTTGGCGGCGACACCGATTCACTCTATGTGAATCTGGGCGATGGAGACTTCGAGGACCACACCTATTTCTCCGGGCTTGGCGTTAATACCCGCTTTCTGGGATGGGGCGTCGGCTTCCTCGATATGGATAACGATGGCTGGCTCGACATACTCATCTCTAACGGACATGTCTACCCGGAGGTTGACGGAACTGATGCGGACGCACCATATGCCCAGCACAAGTATCTATATCGCAATCTCCGCAACGGACAATTTGAGGATATGAGCGCACAGGCCGGCCCCGGCATCACCACGCCAGCTACCGGTCGCGGCTGCGCCTTCGGCGATTACGACAATGATGGCGACCTGGACGTAGTTGTCAATTGCATTAATAACCTCCCACAACTTCTCCGTTGCGACTCAACTACTGGTCGCAACTGGATCAAGATTCGCACTGTCGGCACAAAATCCAACTGCACTGGCATCGGCGCAAAGATCAGCGTCACAACTTCTACGCCAGAGGTAGGTAAATCCTTCGTTCAGATCGACGAAGTCCGCAGTGGAGGCAGTTACTTCTCACAAAACGATCTCCGAGTTCATTTCGGCGTAGACCATTGTGAGAAAGTAGACTCAGTTGAGATCAGGTGGCCCTCTGGGACGACCGACAAACTGACAGACCTCGCGGCCAACCATCTCTATATCGTTCAGGAGGGTGGAAAGATCCTGAAGACCGTAGCCATGGGTTCCTCAACGCCATCAGTGTCCAGTCCGCCGACCTTCTCCCCGGCGTCGAAACCATGACGATGCGGCAACCCTATGTTCTCACGGTCGCAGTTATTCTCTTTTCGGGGATCTCCTTCGCCCAGCAGCCCTATCCTCCCACGATTGATTACCCGCCCCCGGCATGGTTTGTCGACGTCGCGTCGAAGGCTGGCATCACCGCTCGCAACGTCAATGGCAGCGTCGAGGCCAAACACTACATTATCGAGGCCACCGGCTCCGGCGTCGCCATTCTCGACTACGACCGCGACGGCTGGCCGGACATCTTCCTTGTCAACGGAAGCACCCTCCCGGGCGCGGACACCGGAAACAAACAGGACAAGCCCAGCAACCACCTCTTCCACAACAACCACGACGGCACGTTCAGTGACGTCACCATCAAGGCTGGCCTCGTCTCCACAGGATGGGGTCAGGGCGTCTGCGTCGGAGACTATGACAACGACGGATTCGAAGACATCTACGTCACTGCTTACGGCAAAAACCGTCTTTTCCACAATCAGGGCGATGGCACCTTCAAAGAAGTAGCCGAGCAGGCAGGCGTCGCCGGATCGGGCAAAGAATGGGGCACCGGCTGTGCATTCGTCGATTATGATCGCGACGGAAAACTGGATCTAGCGGTTGCCAACTACGTGCACTTCGACCTCGCTCACGTTCCCGCGCCCGGCCAGGCTGCGGCATGCATTTGGAAGGGTATTCCTGTCATGTGCGGCCCCCGCGGCCTGGAGAGCGCGCCGAACATTCTCTACCACAACCTCGGCGGGGGAAAGTTTGAAGATGTCAGCAAGCCCAGCGGATTCCAGCACACGAACGGCCACTACTGCTTCTCAATCACTACGCTTGACTACGACGACGACGGATGGCCGGATCTCTACTTTGCCTGCGACTCAACCCCCTCTATCCTTTATAGGAACAACCACAATGGAACCTTCACCGACAATGCCGCGGACGCCGGCGTAGCCTTCAACGAAGATGGCCGTGAACAGGCTGGCATGGGCTCAACCTCAGACGACTACGACGGCGATGGCAAACTGGACCTGTTCAAGACCAACTTCTCCGACGATACCTCCACCCTCTATCGCAACAATGGCGATGGGTCCTTCACCGATATGACCTTCACAGCGGGACTCGGCATTAATTCGGATGCCCTTGGCTGGGGGGCAATGTTTGCCGATGTCGACAACGACGGATGGCCCGATCTCCTCGTCGTTAACGGTCACGTCTACCCTGAAGTCGATTCCGCCAAACTAGGCTCCTTCTATCGCGAACCTCGCTTCCTTTACAACAACCTCGGCAACGGCAAGTTCCGCGATATCAGCAAGACATCTGGCCCTGGTCTTGCAGACGCGCGTTCCAGCCGAGGTCTCGCCATCGCCGATCTCTTCAACGACGGACGCCTCGAAGCCGTGATCAACAACCTGAGCGACCGGCCCATGCTCCTCGTCAACCTCGCAAAGAATCAGAACCACTGGCTCGAACTACGGCTTATCGGCACATCGTCCAACCGCGATGCCATAGGAGCGCGTGTGACCCTCCACTCAACCAAGCGTCTCTGGGTCGACGAAGTGCGCAGTGGCTCCAGCTACAACTCCTCGAACGATCTCCGCCTCCACTTCGGCCTCGGTACCAACACGCGCCTTACAAACATCCAAATTCGCTGGCCAAATGGCAAGATAGAACTCTTCGACCCTCCTGCAGAGAGCAATCGCCTGATAGAACTGACCGAGGGAAAGGGTCACTAGGCGCCAATAACGGAGCGGCCTGTAGAATTCAGGATTTCCGCGCTTCGCTTGTGTGATTCGATCCCGTCTTTGGCCACGCTTCTCGGAAGCGGATGGCGAAGCATGAGTGAGAGTGGGCCGAGCACGGCCCTCGCGCCATTGAATCGAAATCTTTCAGTTGAGCGTAGAGACTGTATCCCAATCTGCAATGTGACGATCGAATCCAATGCTAACGGAGTTGTAAGTTTTCTCCGTTTCCCTCGTCGACGAAGGTCAGGCTAATACCGTGGAGTAACGGAACTATAGCCGTATGAGTCTCGGCTTTGCCGTTAATGAGAAGGTGCTCGTGTAGCTGATTCCATCCGTAAATCTCGACACGAATCTCTTTCCACCACGCCGGGTACGAACCTTCGTGTGGTGAAATGTGAAGATGAAATCCATCTTCGTCAGTGTCGCAGGTGAATACGACGCGCAGGAAAGCACCGTTCTGATACGCATAGGTCTTCCCGTCGTCGAGATAGATATTTCCTGTGCATGCATCGGTTTGTCCGCCTCGGTAGATTCGAAGAGTGAGAGGCCCCTTTGGCTTCTCATTTGTGCTTTGCACCAGGGGCGCGATAGGTAAGATCGCGCCTCCACGAACGAAGACGGGTAGCGACGCGAGCTCGGGATGAAGCTGCACCGCGACCGGCTGTTGCAGGGATGAAGTTACCGGTTGCGCGAGGTTTAACGGCCCAGGCGATGCCTCAATCCTTTTTCCGGTCCAGTAGTCGTACCAATTTGTCTTGGGAAGCTCGGCGAAGTAGTCGTCGAGTTGTTCCGGCCATGGAGATGGTGCAATCAACAAATTGGGCCCGAGGAGAAACTCAGCTGATGAGCTTGTGTCCACATCGATCGGATGGTGGTCGGCCGCTGCATCTGGAAACTCGAAAAACAATGGACGCACCATCGGCAGGCCGGTTCGGCTCGCTTCCTCAGCGAGTGTGTAGAGGTAGGGGAGCAGATGATAGCGCTCCTCAATAAAGCGGCGGCGGATTGCTTCCTGAATTGGACCACCGACCCAGGGTTCCTGATTCCCGGTTCCCAACTCACTGTGATCACGATCGATGGGTTGAAACGTCGCGACTTCCATCCACTTTGTGAGCAAATCCGAAGAGGGAGTACCGGCGTAGCCGCCTACGTCAGCTCCTGCAAAGGCGAAGCCACTGAGTCCGAGATTTTCAAGCATAGGGGTTGCGAGGCGCAGGTGATTCCACGTACTGCTGTTGTCTCCTGTCCAGGTGGCCGCATATCGTTGACCGCCTGCGTAGGTAGCGCGGGTAAGAACAAAGGGGCGCGTGTTGGGAGAGATCGTCTGCAAGCCGTCGAAGGTAGCGCGCGAATTTTCCATGCCATAGACGTCGTGGATCTCGGCGTGAGTCGCGGTGCGTTTCGCGAAACCGGGTTCGTCGATTCGGTGAAGGACGTTCAGGGGCATGGTCTTTGTGGGGGAATCGAAAACGGAAGGCTCGTTCATGTCATTCCAGAAACCTTCAATACCGATTTGTTGGAAGTCGCGATACAGGGTTCCCCACCAGGCGCGTGTCTGCTGCCGGGTGAAGTCCGGAAAGACGCTGGGACCAGGCCAAACACGGCCGGTGTAAACGGAACCATCAACGTTTTTGACAAAATGGTCGCCTGCTGTCCCGCTGTCATACGGAATGTAGTTTTGATCGGCCACTTTGGCAATGTGTAAATCCGTGATAGCAACGACGTGAAAATTTTCGGCTTTGAGGTGTGCAACCATTTCCGCAAAATCCGGAAATAGCGTTCGGTCGACAGTAAAAGGCCGGTTCTTTTCCTGAAACCCAATATCGAGATAGATCGCGTCAGCCGGAATGTGATCCGTTCTAAAGCGTTGTGCTACCTCCAAGACCTTTGACTCCGGCACATAGCTGTACCGCGATTGCTGGAAACCCAGCGCCCACATCGGTGGCAACGGTGGTTTACCGGTCAGCCAGGCATAGTCTTCCACGACCTGCTTGGGCGTCGGCCCGTAGAGGACGTAATAGTCGAGCGGACCGTCAACAGCTCCGAAAGAATAAACATCTGACAACTCTCTGCCAAAATCGAAACTGCTGCGCCAGGTGTTATCGAGAAGAACTCCCAAAGTTACCCCGGCTCTGTAGGTCAGAAAGAAGGGAATACTTTTATAGATTGGGTCTGTGGATTCCTGAAAACGGTAAGCATCAGTATTCCAGAGATCAAAGGCCTGTTCACGGCGATCAAGGGGGCCGGTCTTGTCGCCAAGACCAAAATAGTGCTCATCAAGGGGCATGATTTTGGAAATGCGAAAAGAGGCTCCATCAAAGCGAACAGCCTGTGCGTCTTGCTGAAGAATGTCTCTTGCCAAATTGCGGATTGTTAAGCGTAACGTTTTCTTGTCTATCTCAACAATGAGAGAACGCGTCCGAAAGCCGTAGTGTTCTGCCGTAATATCAGGCGAGACGGCTACCGAGCTATGACGGGCCTGCGCAAGCACGGCCCAAGATGCATCCTCGGCCAACGTCTTTTGGCGCGAGATGCGAATTCTAAGAACATCGTCACGCAGCGCCGTGATCTCCTCGCTCGCGTCGCCATCGCTTATCGTCACACCATTTTGTAATGTTGAAAACGCGCTCGCATGTTCGAATACGAACGATCCGGATGGGGGCGCCGTCTGCCCCTGCAGGACGGCAAGAGGCTGGAGGGTAAAGAAAAGACACGTCGAGATTCTTGCAAAGAGAGAGTGAAAGCGTGGCATCATTCTTCCTGAATTGAATGGTTTTAGATAATGACAACCCTTGAAGGACGGCCTTTGACGGTAGCGCCGTTTGCTCTTTGAGGTGAGAAGCTACGGCCACGCATCCGGAGTTGAGGGTTCTGAGTCACGCGCCTCGGCTACTGCACGCTGCTGCCGGCGATGTTGCTTCAACACTTTCATCTGCTCGAGGGTGGCGTCGGCGTCCTTCGAATCGCCGATTTTGCGGTAGAGCCGCGCGAGCTGATAATGCAGGCTGCCGTCCTCATCGCTCTTGATGCCGAGAAGGAGCTCATCAATGGCCTGCCGCGTGTCGCCGGCCTCGGTATAGACCTTACTCAGAAGCGCATGAACGTGCGGAAGCATCTGAGGCTTTGAATTCAGGGCTCTCTGCAGATACGGTTCAGCGGGCGCCAGATCATGCTTCGCTATCAGCGCCTCCGCCATGAGAAGGTTCAGCTCTGGATCGTTTGGTGTCCTGTTAAGGGCCAACTCGGCGGTCTCTTTAGCCTTCACGATATCTCCATCGCCGAGGTAAGCGGAGGCCAAACCAATCAGCGGGGCCGGATCCTCGGGGCTGATGGCCAACGCTCTCTGATATTCGGCCTCAGCGTCGCCAAACCGCTTGCGCTGGCGATAGATGTCGCCGAGCAAAAGGTGAGTTCTGGACGAATCAGGCTCAAGCTGTTGGAATCTATCGAGGGCTATAAAGGCCAAAGGCTCATTCGCCTTGATGGACCAATACACAGCTGCCAGCGAATGTGGCTCGACGGCAGCAAGTGCGACCGAGGCGTTCGAGGAAAGCTGATAGTCCCCCGTGAAATAGGCGCACGTTGCCAGTAGCTTCAGACTGACCACACTTTTCGTCTTCAAGCTATTTTTTGATTGGCTGGCGCATTGGGCGTATCGGCCGGAAGAGTAGTCTTCCTGCGCGGTGCGAGGGATTGATTCCGATGACGGGAGAGATGGTTGTGGTGGAGGCGACTGGCCGCTGAAGAGGTTAGAGAGAAAACCTGAGAAGTCAGGAGAGAGCGCTTTTAGACGGCTTTGCCGAGCGAGAAACTGCAGGAAGGTCGAATGACGTGCCTGATCCAAGCCATCAACTAATGCAGGGGCATTGGAGGTGAAGAATCCTCGGTCGACTTTCCATAAACCTTCGAGAAGAGTGAGAGCGTCATCGTCGGAGCCGGCTTCGAGCCGCAGGCGCGCCTGCCCGAGGACGGCCAGAGAGCAGCCAGGATTCGTATGGCGCTCCAGCTCAAACGCCTCCGCGGCGCCTTTGGCGTCTCGCTGTTTGAGTAAAACGAATCCAAGCTCGGCGTGGGTGCAGGGAGGCTGAGGCGGTGTCGCAGGGATCATCTTGTAGGTTTCTGCAGCCTCGCTGTAGCGGCCTTGTTTCACGAGCGACTCCGCGTAGAGGATTGTGGCATAGGGGGAGTCTCGATCTTCTTCGGTGATCCGGCGTGCATCTTCTTCTACTTGATTGAGACGTGCTATCCCAAGACCGAACCATGCTGAACTTTTTCCAGAGTCGAGCTGAGCGGCTCGTTCGTATGCTAGGGCTGCCGCCTCAAATTTCCCCTGCGCTGAGTAGGCATGTCCTAGCGTAAGAGGCACCAGCGGATCGGTTCGATTCATTGCTTCAGCCTTCAACAAATGTGGAATTGCTTCATTAGCATTTCCCATGTGCATGCAATCCACTCCAATAAACAGGTGAGGCACATACAGTGAAGGTTTGAGCCGGAGCGCCTGCTGGAAACTGAGGACGGCGCCTGCGTAGTCTTGAGATTCATGCTGCATGAGTCCGAGATTCGCCCACAATTCCGGGACGTCCTGACGAAGTTTTACAGCTTGTTTGAAGCTATTGGCGGCTGCGGCATAATCATTGACGCGCTGGGCCTTTTGGGCTGCAGATACCAAAGACGTGAAGCGTTCATCCTGACTCTGCTGGCCCCGCCCGATTGAGGGAATGACCAGCAGAAGCAGGAGAAGAGGTGTGAAGTAACTGCTCATGGGAAAATCACCAATAGAATTTTCCTGCGAATTGAACGGTCCGCGCCGGAAATGCATTTGTGATTTGCCCTAAACCTGACTGGCAGGTTGAGTTTTCATTCGGATCGCAACCTGTATAAGTCGCTCCGCCTCCTTGCGGAGCGTAGAACTGCGCGTGGTTGAATGTGTTGTACATCTCCGCGCGGAACTGGAGACGCATCGATTCTGAGAAGTACCAATTCTTCATGAGGGAAGTGTCCCAGTTCTGGTATCCGGGGCCGCGGAGATAAGAGAAAAAGCGTGGTGCAGTCCCGAAGGTTCCATAAGGAGCATACGCAAAGGCGCCCGTGTTGAACCACTCGTGAATCGTTGGGTGAGCTACGTGGGGATCTGCGATCAAGTCCGGTCTAGGATTGCCGCCGTAGGAGTTGTAATTCGATCCGCTGATACTTAAAGGAATACCCGTCTTGAAGGTAGCGATCTGAGAGACCTCCCAGCCGCCAATCACTGCATCTTCAAGACGATTCATATTTTTACCGACCGCTTTGCCACGGCCGATCGGCAAGGTGTAGATGTAGTTGGCCACTAAACTGTGAGGTGTATCCGAGCCATCCACGCTCTTCTCCGCCGCCAGGTTGTAGTTGTTAGCGGGGCCGGGGTTGCTCGAGTAAGACCACGAGTTGTTGCCTTCAACATTGTCGAGGAACTTGGAATACGTGTACGAAACCAACGCAGTAAGTCCCTTGCTTAAGCGATGGTTGTAGGACACCTGCAGAGCGTTATAGTTCGAGAAGCCTGCGGGTGGGTCATTTTCGGTTACATTGCAGTACTGCGGGTACGGTGACAACAGATGCGATCGAACGATCATCGCCTGATCGAGAGCGCAGCTGCTGGTACCGGCCGGAATGGCCCCGAAGAATGGATTAGGTACCAGAGTGTTCAGAGCAGATGCTCCCATCGAAAGGTAGGTGGGGTTTAACTGAGCTCTGTTCAGGTTCGAGTTGATCATGTGAAGGCCGTGATTGCCGACGTAGTCCACTTCCAACGAGTCGTTTGACGTTATGCCCCATTGCCAGCCGAACATGTACTGCTGCACATAGCTGGATTTGCGGCTGATGAAGGCGCTGCCAACGGCGTTGCCGACCTGCTGGAGAGCTCCGAGAGAATTGCCGGTGATGGGGACATAGCCGTTGGGGAAGGGATTGGCCAGAGTGACGGCCGGATTAGGTGAGATGGAGTTAAGGGTCACTGGGGAGACGGTCTCGCTGGCAAACCCGGCGCTCTCTCCCGGGAAGCAGCACGTAATCGACGGTGGATAGAAGATTCCATATCCGCCGTGAATGATGAGGTTGCCAGGCGCCTGATATGAGAAGCCTATTCGCGGAGCAGCGTTGCCGTAGTTGGTGTTATAAACGCCGCGTTGGCTGGAGGAAAGAAACTCCAGTGCGCCCGGAACAGTCGCGCCAATCAATGTACCAATTGGGTTCGATGCCGTTGGATTGAAGGTCGATGCGACGTTATGACGATAGGTGGGTGCGGTCTGGATTTCATAGCGTAACCCGAGGTTCAGCGTAAGTTTGGGAGTCGCCTTCCAGTCGTCCTGCACATACCAACCGTAATAATGAGTAGCTACCGCTGGATTGTAAGTAGTCCCTGTAGACGTCGGTGTGCCACCTGTGTTGTCAAGAACACCAAGAAGTAACTGCGCCAGGCCGTTTCCAGTAGTGAACGGGACCGCGTTATTGGGGTCCGGTCCGGAGGTAAAGGTGCCTCCTGAATCCAACGCTGATTGAAAGAAGTTCGCTTGGTCATCCTCAAGCTCGGCAAACATGAATCCGGAGTTGAGGGTGTGCCGCCCAAGTGCCTTGATGAAATCCAATGAGACACTACCAACCGGACCGTGATTGGTAACAGTCTCATTCGTGAGCGGACCCAGAGGCGACTCGCCAGCGATATTAACGATGGGAAATTCAGGACTGTTCGTGTCCAGATAAGTAGGAAGGCCCAGACTGGACGGTTGGAATCCTCTCGATTGGTTCGTAGAGGTTTCGTGCCACAGCGAAACGCCTGCCGTCAGGTTCATGGTCAGCGTGGGACTAAAGACCTGGCTGTACCCGGCGACCATGTTGTACCGATTATTCGGCCTTGCATTGCCAGGACCCGCTTCATTACTGGAGCCCCAATAATCGGGCGTACCGGTTTTGAACTCCTGCTTATAGGAATAACGGAAGTAGACCCTGGCAGCATCGTTGATGTTATGGTCGACCCGGATAAGGTACTCGTTCGAACGTGCGGGGGCTGTTCCGGAGGCGGAGAAGTTATTGGTCAGGTTGCCGTTTGCAGCTGCCGGATAATAATTCACCAGAGTTGCAGCGATGGGATTGATCGAGCCCACATTTAATACGTTGTTGCCGGGAATAGGATCACGAATATAACCGGTTCGTGTCGCAACCAGACCGGTCGTCGGATCCACCTGGCCTTGAGTAATGGCGCGTGTGCTTCGCGGATTATAGATCTGGCCAACAAGCACTGGACGCCCTAGCGCGTCAAAGACGGGGCTTCCAGAGGAGCTCACACCTTGCGGGCCCAAAAGCGCCCCGAAGTTACCAGCACGGAAGGCAGGCGTGGGAACGGTGAACTGACTAAACGTTGGAGTGGCCAGCGTAAGACGCTCATAGAGACCGAAGATGAAGGTCTTGTTATGCTGCTTATACACGCCAGGGATATAAAGCGGTCCCCCCGCGGAGACGCCATACTGATTACGGTTGAAGTTCTGGCGTGGAATTCCATTGTGATTGTTGAACCACAGGTTAGCGTCCAGAGCATCATTTCGATAGAACTCGTAAGCGGAGCCATGAAACCGGCTCGTACCTGACTTCGAAACGACGTTCACCACATTGCCTGTACTCCATCCGTATTGCGCTGTGAAGGAGTTGTTCTGCACCTTGAACTCCGACACCGAATCCACGGATGGAACATAGATGACCGCGCCCCACTCAGGGTCGGTGTCCCAAACGCCGTCGAGCAGGAACGCCGACGTCCCGAAGAAGCCACCGGCAAAGTTCAGGAAGGAGATATCCTGATCCGCATTGTCCGTGCTCGGCCCACCCCCGCCCAGTAGCATCTGCCCCTCGGACGTGTTGTTCACCGACGAATTCAGCGTCGCCAGACCATACACATTCCGCAGGTTGAGCGGCAGCTCGACCACCTGTTTGGCGTCGATGTCAGCCGCGATGTTCGCATTCTCCGTATTTAACAGGGACGCCTGGGAGGTGACCACGACCTCTTGCGCCTCCGATCCTACGGTCAGCGCAATGTTCTGGGTAGCCGACTTCGATGCATCCAATACAATTCCGTTTTGCCTGTACTCTTTGAATCCCTTCGCATGCACGACCAGGGTATAGGTCGCAGGCGGTAATTGCGTAAACGAGTAGTGTCCGCTGGCATCGGTCACCAGGGCGCGCTTGATGCCATTTTCCTGACTTGCCAGTTGGACCGATGCCTGAGGGACAAGGGCGGTTGTGGAATCGGTTACCGTTCCACTCAGTGTCGCCGTAGTCACAGCCAGCTGCGCCAGGGAAACGGGGCCGCTGCACACTGGAACCGTAATTAGGACCAAAATTCCATACCAATATAAGGTGTGTCGTTTCAAGGAGTGCCTCCAGAAGCTGAACTCTCGACGGAACCAATGCGCCTAACGGCATTCGTTGTGGGCCTGGGAATTCAAGAATGTAGAACGAGGCGAGTTATAGTGTCCTGAAATTGCATTACGTAAGGTCTTTGCGGCAAGCAGGCCGTTCTTTACATGTAAATTCTCAGTCGTAACCCATTCACCCAGCTAGATTTAGATGACACCGCTTTTGGATCTCAATGAAGGTTGGTTACGCTATAATCCTCCTTCTGTGGGAAGGTAGCGAATGCTGGTTGATCCTGTAGTGGGTCCTCCCTCAAGTTTCAGCGAGGAGGAAAAGAGCGCGATCCATCTCCAGATGGAGCGGCTGGTGGCGAATCCCCACTTCAGCCATAGCCGTCGATTTCCTTCCTTTTTGCGATTCGTTATTGATCACACGATATCGGGACGTACCGACGTGCTTAAGGAGAGAACGCTCGGTATAGAGATATTCGGCAAGAGCGCGGACTACGATACGGCATCGGACCCGATCGTGCGGGTTACAGCAACCGAGATCCGCAAACGCATCGCGCAATATTATCAAGACCCCGGCCACGAGAACGAGCTGCGCATTTCGTTGATTCCGGGTTCATATATTCCGCAGTTTCATTGGCCACAGAACGGAAGGAAGAAGGGTGCGGACGACCCTGAGGCCGCCGTTTTGCCCGGACCACACCTGCCCGACGCGCCGATACCCCTTCCTTCGGAATTGCATGCTCACACCTCAGGTAGAGGTTGGCGCATAGCCTTCATCGCTCTCTGCTCAGTGCTGGCGGCCTTGACCGTTGCGGGGACGATTTTCTGGAACGCGAGGCCTCGTACACCCTTCAACTCTTTCTGGGGACCTGTGTTCAGGACCAACGATCCGGTGCTCTTCTGCATCGCCGATCAAAGCCAGTACGCAGCTATTTCGTTGCGCGACGCCGTCGACCCCACACACCAGATAACCCTCCGCGACAACTTGAACGCCGTTGTGATCGACGATCTCGATCCGATTGTTCGCATCGCGGGAATTCTGCAGGCGGATGGCAAGAAGTACAGTCTGCGCGGAGAGAATGCTACCACTCTCATGGATCTGCGTGGCGGTCCGACGGTGTTCATCGGCGCATTTGATAACGCGTGGACACTAAGGCTAACCAAGGACCTCCGGTACCACTTTGCCAATAATGCGGACATGACCAAGTTCCAGATTGTGGACAGCAACTCCACTGCACAGACGCGTTGGGCGGTGGACCGCTCGCAACAGATGGCGACCAACATCTATAGCGATTATGCTGTCGTAGCCCGCTTTACCGACGGCGTTACCGGACGCGTGGCTGTAGTTGCCGCCGGCATTGGTCGAGGGGGCACTATTGCCGCGGGCGAATTTGTTACCAACCCTAGCGACCTTGCGGTACTGGAGCGCGCCATGCGGGCCGCAGGCAATAAAGAGAATATCGAGATTGTATTGAGCACGCAGATTATCGATGGCGAACCAGGCGCTCCGAAGATAGAAGCTGCCTATTTCTGGTGAACGAAGATCGGCGATGAGCGGCAAGATCACAAATCAAAACGATGAATTGTTCGAATGTCAAATCATTTAGGAGCACGTGATGTTATGTAGGCGTCGCCTCGCAGAACGCGATGAGCACATTCGGTGGCGGGTCGGAGCGGTTCTGCTGGCTCGCCGACTCCTCCTGGCCCGGCGACTACATCGAGCCACGCCTCCCGGCTCGCTTCCTGCGTCCCATGGATCAAGGGAGACGCCGACTACCGCAACTGGGGCATCAACACAGCGAAACATGGTTGTCTAAATAGACGACGCCAACCCCTACGTCTTCGCTCTGTTCAAATCCCCGGTAAACAGCTTCAGCGTCGGAATTTTTGGACGGCCTTGTGAAGGCCCAAGCCGACACGCAGTCATCGGGACGCGGGGTGTCGCAACGGTAAGCATGATTCGGTCCTCAGGCAGCTAGTGCATTCTCGGCAACTTCGGCGCTGCAGGAGACCGAAGTTGGTCAAAACCCCGTCTACGGAAATAACCAACCGAAATTCAACCTTCACATCTCGTTGTTGATTGTTGACCTAGCTGCGGCCGCTCTAAAAGATTTTCGTTTCGTCCGCGAAGGTCCCACCCGACCGTGTGACCCGCGAACCGACGGGTTGATCGTTATTGCTGTCATGCCAAATTGGATTGGTGAAGGCACCGTCACCAGCAATGTCCCAGACGGCGAAGCGCGCCCAGGTCCAGCCGGGAGTCTCGAACGGCCACGAATATTCATGATCGTCGAATGCAGGGGTTGATTGCAGATCGATAATTTCGTGATGAGTGTTCTTGCCATCGCCCCAAATGACCTCGGCGATTCGGAGCGGAAACGTGGAAGATATTTTAGTTTTGACTTGAACAGTGTGATCGCCGACTGGCGATATGGTTGCAGACGGCAGAAGAATCTCTCCGGTAGTAATAAAGCCGTCTCCCTTTTCGACGGCTTTCAAAATGCGGTCGTAGTGATCGAAGGACGGTAGCTCCGGCATGCGGAGATAGTTGATATTCATGTGAGCGTATAGCTCATCAGCAGGACTGATTTGGAAGACGTCCACCTCCCCGATCATGAGCTTGTGCAGACCAAGATTATTCAGGTCATCGATTGTCTTGAAGGCTCTTTCCCCCAAACGCGGAGAGGAGAGATCAGACGGCATTGCCTTCCAACCAATTCCTATGTAACTGATGTCTCTGAAGTAGTGTGTATCAAGAATCTTGTCCGGATATCCTGTTGAGCCCTTGGTTCGCGGATGAGTCTCGTAGACGATGCCGTCTTCAAGCTTAATCATCTTCCACATCTCATCGGCGTCATGAACCCGATAGACTTTACCGTATTTCGGATCGGCGGTTTCAAACGGCTCATTGGACTTGCGATCCTGATACCAATAGACAGGATGAGGAAAGACCAGTCCCCAGTGGCCGCCGAGATAGATGTCCGCTTCTTCAGCGGGAATCAAAAGAAAGTGGCTATCAGATTGGGCGCGGCAGGCTTTGTAATACTGATCGAGCTCACGGAGTCGAATCCCAGTTAGATCGGTAGGGTGCCCATCTCCGTGGAAGTCCATGATCATCGCAGAGTCGATCCCAACGCCTTCCATCGCAGGCTTGAACGGAGGCACCCAATCAAAGCCCTTCTCCATCGCCTGCACAGTGTAGGCGAGATGCCAGTGAGGCTCGAAGGTGACAAAACCATCAAGATGAACATAGCGATCGTTGTGGGTGAAAGCGAGGACATTTTCCAGCGTAGCAGGTGAGTCACCCACTCCGGGCATGAGGAATAACGACATCTCCTGCTCCGTCGCGGGTGGCGCGTTCATCCATGGGTCGATCGTTGTGTCGTCGTCCGGATACTGATGAACTCCCAATCCGACCCGCCCACGCCACGAGCTGTACCACAGGTAACCCTGATTCGTTGTGTAGTCACGCGCGAAGAAGTAGCGATGAGGAGGAGGAAAGATAGCGATGCTGCCGGTGCCCATCTTCGCCGCAATCGTTCGATAGTGCCCTGCAAGCGAACGACGATCGGAGTCGTACGGGGGCGTCATCTCCTGAACCTTGCCGTCGAGATCGAAGTAGGAGATCTTCGACTCCATATTTCTTCCTGCGCGGTTGTCCTGGTTGGCGGTCATCTCCAGGCCCGCATCGTAGTAATAAGCCGTGTCTGGTTCGTGAGTGTTGAGGATGGCAGCCTGTTGGATCAGCGGAGTGCCCGGATAAAACGTATACCTCAGCGAACCGCTGAAGATACCCACTTTCATGCCATCGAAGCTCACTTCCACCCGATTTCCAACTGTCTTGGCCACAACGTGCGCAGGATGAAACTCCTGCATGAACTGGCGGATTCCTGCCGGATTTGCAGGGGGGAAGTCGAAGAATGCATCCCAGCCCCCAACGCGCTTGCCGGTTGTGCAGCGATAGTAGGGTCGTGCGCGGTCGACGATGGTATGCCCGTCCACGGAGATCGAGGTGATCAGAGGCTGGCTGGAATCGAGTGAAAATATCGTCTGCCATTGAAGATTCGCTGAGTCGCTCCACGAAACCTTGACCGATTCCGTCGAAGATGCGACTGCAATCGGTCCGGGCTTGATTCCGGAGAGATCTGTGGCGATCGGCGCGCCATAAACGCAAACTGACGAAGAGACAAACAACAGACCGGCAAGGGACACTCTCATCGGAAACCTCTTATTCGATGCATGTATATCAACGATTAGTGGAAACGAAGAACAGCAGCGCTCATCTTCGGAACAATTGCTGTTCGATCGCGAACGCGTTCCTGACTCTTTGCCTTCCACCGTCCGTCCGGCGTGACTGCAGCACCTCCGAAAGTCACATCGGTTTTATTATCCGGCGAGGGCGCAATCATACGAAGAACAGTTACGGCGCCTGTCCCGAGTTCTGCTAAGGAGAGATGCGCATCTTGCGCGTTGTCTCTATTAATGACGACAACGCTGCGAGGCTTTCCGCCATCTCCAAGTCCATAGGCGGTTAGGTTGATGCCCTGCGCATCGAAGTCAAGAGGCAGAATCTGATGGTAGCCGGCCATTGCTGTCGCACACGCAAGCATTCCGTAGTAGGGAACGCCGGCGGAGTTGACGCCCTTAGTGTCGTCCTGAATTGGGGAGTAAGAGCTAATGAAGCCAAGCTGATTGACGCCGGTTTCGATGTTGACGCCACCGCATCCATACTGTGCCAGCAGAAGCATGAAATCAAGCGTCCACAAAGCGCCGATGAAAGTGTCGCTAACGCCGGGGAGACCGCCACCGGAAAAGGAGTTCGTCTCACACATGCGCCAGGGAATTTTGCTCTGTTCCGAGGCGGTTCGGAGACGAACGAGGACGTCCTTCAGGCGTGGATCGGGTGCGAGCAACTGCTCAGCACTACCGCGGGCCTGGCCGTTGCGGTAGTAGTGCGTCGTAAGCAGCTGTACATCCCCCTTTGCATCCGCAGCCATGCGTTCCACCCACTCGACCGAAGTGGCCGTGTCTGGAGCCGCGAAACTAATGCCCGGTACTGCCTTCAGAATTGCAGCGCGCCACTCGTTGTACTCCTTGCGGTAGGCTTCATAGTCATACGGCGCCTTACGAAATGGCTTCTGGCCGCGGGAATAGTTCTCAATCTCGTTTCCGATTTCAAGGGCCAACAGCCGTGACCCCAGTACGGAGGAGATCGCACGCGCCTCCTCTACGGCCTCCTGAATGGTCCCCTGCGCAAAGTTGACACTCCAGATCGTCGTCCACCCGATCTTCTTGAGGAACGCCGCGAATTGATCGAGGCTTGCACGCGTGATGATGGTGTTCTGGCGGCCAGCCGCGACGGTGCCGTTGGGCTCGTACTTGGTGTAGTTCGCAACGATGCCGCCGACCCGAATCACGCCTCCAGGTCCGAGTCCTTTGATCAGCTCGACATAGCGACGGTTGGTTGCGCTCAACAATCCAAGAGGTGCGACGGAAGACATCTCGTAACCAAGGCCGGTAAAGTTCGCCGGAATGGAGACTGGAGGAGCCTTGCTTAGTTTGAGCGTGAGCGAGGGAGTCGCCTCAGCGAAGCTGAGTGCGTTGGGGGCCAGTGCCCAGCCAGTGGACATCTTCAGGGCGTTGCCGAGAAGCTTGCGGCGAGTCAACATAATGCGGTCTCCCAAGGCTGCGTGATCCATGTGCGAAAGCGTCTCACCATCGAGAAAATGCGTTCTTCTTGCAGCCGCCGACGCACCCTTCAGGAGGCGACCCCGAACTGAAATACCGTTTTAGACGATCGCACCTGCCCGGGACGAAGAACCGTGGACGGAAAGTTCGGATGAGTCGGCGAATCAGGATAGTGTTGTGTCTCGAGGCAGAATCCCATGTGCTTCGTGTATCGTTTCCCATAACGTCCCGTAAAGGTTCCATCCAGAAAGTTTCCCGAGTAAAACTGCACTCCCGGTTCCGTCGTCATTACTGTCAATGTCCTACCGCTCTTCGGCTCAGACACGAATGCTATCTGACGCGAGGTTTCGGCCTTCCCATGGAGAATCCAGTTGTGGTCATAGCCACCCGCAAGCTTGATCTGCTCGTACTCGCTGTTAATGCGTTCGCCGATTGAATGGGGCGTGCGGAAGTCCATTGGCGTACCTTCCACCTCTTGTATCTTGCCGGTGGGAATCAACGTCTTATCCACCGGCGTGAAGGTTCGCGCGCGAAGCGTCAATACGTGTCCAAGCACGTCCTCCATATCGTCACCCGTTAGATTGAAGTACGTGTGATTTGTAAGATTGACGATTGTAGGCTTGTCACTTGTCTCCTCATAATGAATGGTTAGGCTGTTCTTGACGAGCGTATAGGTCACCTTCGCGGTGAGCGTTCCAGGAAATCCCATGTCGCCGTCTGGGCTAACGTATGTCAGCTCGACGCGGTCGGGTACGAGCTTCGCGTTCCAGAACTTCTTGTCAAAGCCGGCCGTTCCCCCGTGAAGAGCATTGCCGTTGTTGTTCACTGGAATCTGATAGGTGTGGCCATCGAGAGTGAAAACGCCTTTGGCGATACGGTTTCCGTATCGTCCCACGATTGCACCAAAGTGTGTCCTTCCGTCGGCGAGCCACTCTCGAGGCGTATCGTAACCTAAGACGACGTCAGCTACTCTTCCATTCCGGTCGGGGGCGCGAACGCTGATGAGCTTCGCTCCGTAGGTAATGACTCGTGCTTCAATCTGCCTGCTGGTCAGCGTGTACACTTCGACGGCGTTCCCTTCAGGCGCTTTGCCGAAGTCTGCTTTGGTTACCGTTGCTCGTGCCGTCGTCCCGAAGCTCACCATCAGGATTCCAATTGCCATTGCTTTCATCCCAATCAGGTCCCAACCTCTCCTTGCAACAATAGAAACGACGATGCAATCTCCATGACGATCTTTGGCGACCCGGCTGTCAGGTAATCGGTCAAAAGTTGATTCTGGCAGTCAACTGTACATTGCGCGGTGTCGTCAGTGTGCTTGTGGGAACACCGAACAGGTTATCAGTCGGAGTCACATCGGGGAGAGCCCACGCGTGACGATTAAACGCATTGAGCAGTTCGAACTTGAGCTGAAATCTGACGTTTTCCCTGATCGGCGTGTCTTTGATGATGCTTATATCCTCGTTGTAATAAGGATTGAGACGCAGCGCGCCTTCAACGCGGGGTAGAGTTCCTAGTTGATATGCTCCCCCGTTTCGCGCGCCATTTGGATCGACAAATGCGCCATTCACGGGATCGCGCGTGGTGTTTAAATTGAACAGGCTGTTCAAATTCGGATTCGCCCCCGAACTGGCAACGATGAACGGGTTCACGGTTCCTGCTTTGGCAGCCGCACTCTCCAAGCTGCTTCCGGGACTTTGGTTGAATCGAATGCAGTTGTCCCAGCCGGGAATCGAAGGAGCGCAACCGAAAGAGATCGGGGTTCCCGACTGATAGCGAAGAATAGCCCCAGCCTGCCACCCGCCTAGGAACCAGGTCGCGAGTCCGCTCTTCAGGAAGCGTTGATTCTTTCCGAAAGGCAGCTGGTAGATAAAGCTGGTGACAAAGACTTGTGGAAGATCCTGTGTGCTGAGCGACTTCTCACCCTTGAGATTCGTCGGATCCTGGATAGTACTCAGGCCAGTCGTGTTCAGCACAAAACTGTCGGCGTCGGTGATATTTTTTGACCACGTGTAAGACGCCTGCAGGTTCAGACCATTGCGGAATCTGCGCTGCAACGACATCAAGAGAGCATTGTAGGAAGACTGACCGTCATTCTGCAGGCAACAGCCCGTTTGAATCTGCTTGTACTGCGGATAGGGCCGAAGCGCCTGTGCGGTTTGCACACTGGTTCCGTAGAGCGCGTAAAAGGATGGAAACGGGGCAACAACACCCGCGGTGTTTGCCGCAAGTGTACTGCTCAGATTATTGCCCAGCGCAAAAGCGCTCTTCGGAATGTTGTTGATGTTTTCAATGTTGGAGCGAAGAAAGGTTCCACGCTCGCCATCGTACCCAATAGTCCAGACGAGGTCGGGTGCGAGTTGGTACTGTAGCTGCAAAGTATATTGCTGCGTCATCCCGGGCCGGTTCATGCTCGGACGAATGTAATTATTCGAAACAGTAGTTCCCTCAAAGAAACTGGGGTTGAGAACAGGAGGAGCTGCGAAGGCAGGGAATCCGCCATTAGCGTCGAATGCTGCTGTATAGCTGTTCACGCTGGAGAAGCCCGGGTTGGAGTAGTAGCCGGATCCCATATTGACACCGCCATCCGCGTAAAAGAGCGGCGCGTACTCAATGGCGTAACCACCTCGAAGGACGGCCTTTCCGCTTGAACCAGGTGGTGTGTAGGCGAACCCGATCCGCGGCTCGAAGCCCTTATACCAGCCGTTGAGCCACTTCGCGTTGCAGTTGCAGTTTGTGCCGAAGAGGAGGCCGCCCGTCAATCCAGAGGCCGGGTCAGCAACACTTGTCTCGAAATTCGATGTAAGCAGGTGGGCCTCTGAGCGTGGCAGGTCGACCGAGTAACGGAGGCCGAGGTTTAGAGTCAGGTTTGATAGGATCTTGAAGTCATCTTGAGCGTAGATGGCCCAATAGGCCGAGAGCCATCGGGGCTGACCCGCATAAACAGTCTGTGAGGCGCTCGACACCTTGCCGAGCAGCAGGCTGGCGACGCCATTGCCGCTGTTGGTGGCAATCGATGAGACGGAGTCGCCGGCGGTCTGGGCCCGCGCATAAGCAATTGTCAGACTGGTGCCGTCGTAGGGCGAAAACTGCTGGTAGCGATAGTCCGCGCCGAACTTCAGACTGTGGCGTCCCTTCTCGATCGAGAGCGAATCGGCCAGCCGAATGCCATTGTCGAACTTCTCGTTATTATCTCCGTTGGAGAGCGTCGGGATGGACTCGCCAACCGTCGTAATCGGAAAATTTGTAGAGTTTACGTTGCCGATGCCGAGCTGTTGAGAGTAGTTTATGTTTCCCAGAGTCGCGATGTTGAAGTTTCTCGCATCGGTCCTGTTATATCCGGCCAGCGCCTGATTGACCATGTTTCCACTAAGGGTCGTGGTCAGGCCCAATCGCAAAAAGTCGGTGGTGAAGTATTGATGCCACTGATTCGGATCGACGGGGTCAGGCAGTGTTCGTGATGCCTTCTGGCTGCTGTTCATCCGGTGGCTCCACATGCCGAACAGCTTGTTGTTGTTGGAGATCGAATGATCGATCCGGAAGGTGTAGACCGCGTTGTTGATCGGATAGGGAACATTGATCGTGTAGTTGTTGAATATTCCCGAAGCGGTCGGAAGAGGGTAGTAGTTGAGATAGTTCTTTCCCACAGTCGTCAGGCGGTTTGTGGGAATCAGATTGCCCTTGAATGCAGTGCGGCAGGCTACGCCATTGACTGTTTTCTCAGTGGCAGGATCGAAGATCTGACCGCTGTAGATAGGCGTGCCGTCGCATGGATTCGTTCCGAGAACGGTCGTCGTCAGCAACGCCGAGAAGTCGCCGCTGCGCATTGGCACAGTGGGAACTGTGGACGTCGTTGAGCTGCCTGCACTTTGGATGAACTGCTCCCACGAAAAGAAGAAGAACGTGCGGTTTTGACCACGATATAGATGTGGAATCGTGACGGGCCCTCCAAGATTGATTCCATAATCATTTTGCTTGTCTGACGGACGTGTATAGAGCGCATTGCAGGAGCTGATGGCAGCGGGCGTGAGGGCACTCTGCAGGCAGACGGCGCGATGCCCATTGTTGAAGTAGGTGTTCGCGTCAAGATCGTCATTGCGGAAAATATCATAAAGGGTACCGTGGTAGGCATTCGTGCCGGATTTGGTTACAAAGCTCTCCACGCCTCCCGTCGTGCGACCGAACTCCGCAGCTGGAGTCGACGTGATGAGCTTGAATTCGGCGATGGCTTCAACTGACGGAGCCTCTTCATCATAGAACGAGGCGTTCTCGGAGCGAATCTGATCAAGGCCATCGAGAAGAATCGCGGCGCCTTGGTTCTGTGCTCCACCGATCTTGATCTGGCGGATACCGTTACCGCCGCTGGCACTTGTTTGTGTGCCGGGGCCGACAGTCCCCGGTTGCAGGAAGATGAATGCTTCGGGCGAGCGAAGCGCGCCGACGCCACCAAGTGCCAGTGGCAGATCGGTTACCTGTCTTGTGGTAATGACCCCACCGATCTCGGACGACTCGGTCTGCAACGAGGGTGCGGACGCATCCACCGTCACGGTGTCAGCCGTACCGCCGACTTGCAAAGTAACCTCCAGTGTGGCGAGGGAGTTCAACTGAATCAGAACTCTTGAAAATCGGGCTGTTTTGAATCCAGACATCGCAACCGATACGTCGTAGGTCCCGACGGGAAGAGCGGGAAATCGGAATTCTCCACTTTCCGTGGATTCGCCGGTCGCGTTGACGCCAGTGTCGACCTCACGGGCAGAGATCTGCGCGTGCGCTATTGCCGCTCCTGAGGCATCCACAATGTGTCCAGCCAGGCTTCCCTGATTCAATTGTGCGGACGCGTAACCTGAGGTGAAAAAGAAAGTTGCACAGAGAATGACAGACTCTGCAAGCTGTCTCTTATTGAGTCGCACGGCATGGCCTCCGACAATTGCGTTGATAGTCTGAATGATCGTAAGGAGCTTCCGTCGCGTTATATACAGATATCTGCTCGGCTCCTCTTGAATTGCGAAGATGGTAGGGTTCGTGAGAATACACAGTCAATGGTGCGCCTTGTTCAATTTCGTATAGTGCCCCAGCACTATTGCGCGAGCTGGTTCACGTCTGTGGAGTCGAGGTTGTCGTCGAGTTCCGGTGCGCTGCATGCGCTCAAACTCTTTGCTTGAGCCGTTTGTGTTGTGTTATTCATCAAGCTCGGATGAAATGGGACGAAGTGTGATCTTCCATAGGGGAGTACTTCCAATCTCGCGAGGATTCATGCTTTCACTTGGCCTACGAGCATATGGTGCCTTGATTCTTGGATTATTCTGCTGCGTTGGATGCAACCGATTCTCCTCCAACCGAGTCGTCAGCGTTATTCCGCGCCAGGCATCGGAATATATGTGGGTTACTGAGCATGTCGGCGTTAACGAGGCCGCGGCACGACACAAAGTCAGCATCTACTGGAACGGCCCCACTGAAGAGGGAGATGTCGAACAACAGGTCGTTCTGGCAGAGCGTGCAATTAGCGACGGCAATCTTGGTCTCATTCTCAGTCCAAGCAATCCCTTCGCGCTCAACACAGTCGTACAGCGTTCGCTTCTGACCGGAATGTCTGTCGTCATTCTCGGCAATCAGCTGTCTTTGAAACCTGAGAAACGGCTTTCTTTCGTTCTCAATGACGAAGAACAGGCTGGCAGGCTGGCAGCACACCGAATCGAGAGCATTCTGCACCGCCGAGGCAAGGTACTGATCATCGGCGTCGATTCCCTTTCCTCGGGCAATCCCGATCGCTCGAGCGCCTTTGAGGCCACCCTGTCGCGCGAAGCCCCTGATATCCAGGTCGTCGACAGGCTCAAAGGCTCGTTCAGCTTCGGACAAGCCGAGTTGGCGGCAGAAAAAGCGATTCAGGCCCATCCCGATCTGTCGGCGATCCTCTCGCTCAGCACGACCTCGACCCGAGGAGCCGTCGCAGCCGTAAGAACCACGCACTCCTCAGACCACATCCTTATCGTTGGCTGCGACTTCAACCTCGATCTTCTTTTTCTTCTACGCCAAAGAGTGATCGATGCCATCGTAGCTCAAAATATGCGCGCCATGGGAAGCATTGCCGTTGATTCCATCATGGCGGAGCGACGTGGTCTGCCGGTGCCGGCCTATACCTTCGTTAAACCGGTCCTAATTACGCGGGAGAATATCGATGACGAATCCATCCAGCATATGCTCTATACGGATTGGAGAGTGCGGTAGTGAAGGCCCCTGCGATCTTTCAGAATCGGACTCGTACCCTTGCCGTGGTCGCGTGTGTCGTCAGCTGCGCGGGAATTGTTTTGACCGTTGCACTTCGTGATAAGGCTTCGCTGCCGTATCACGACTCTTTCTCGTCCAATACTGCGAGCGAATGGATACCTCTTGGAGGATCGTGGGAGGTAAGTAATGGCGCTGTCTATAACCGCTCCGATGAACGCGGCGCGAAGCTAATCTCCGGCTCTATAGCTTGGGCGAACTATAAACTCGACACCGACCTGAAGCTGATCGGGCATGAAGGGGATGTCGGAGTGATCGTTCGTATTACCGACGAAGAGCGCGGCGTTGACTCCTATCGCGGTTATTACATAGGCTTGCGTTCGGCCGACTCCGCCCTTGTGATCGGTCGCGCCGACCACGGATGGATGGAGGCGCAACCTGTACCAATGCGCGGAGGAGTGCAGATAGGCGTGTGGTATCGCCTGCATATCGTCGCCTACGGATGCAATATCGGAGCGGAAGCGACCAACATCGAAACAAAGCAGACTTCATGGGCTGCTATGAGCGATCAACCGTGTTTCCGGCGAGGCAAGATCGGGCTTCGCTCGATGGCCACCGGCGGATCGTGGCGCAACGTATCCGTAACCGCGACAGACGGGACAGCATGGCAGGAGATCCGTAGCCATGCGGATCTCCTTGCGCAGCCGGAATTTCCCGGACGCGAAGCCGACTACAACCGCATGCGTGAGACTTACTTCAAAGACACCTACTCTCCGGTGCGGAGCTACCAGAACACTCAGAATTCCGAGGTCGGCGGCAACACGCCCGGCCCTGATATGTCACGGGTCGTCGATATCGATGCTGTTCGCACGCCTCCGCTTAAGGACGAATCGGTTACAATCCGCGGTGTCGTTACGTTGACATCACCACTCTACGTGCAGGATTCGAGTGGCAGCATCGCTGTTGAGAACAGCAAGCCTGCGGATTTGAACGTGGGTGATGAGGTGCAAATCTCCGGCAAAAGAGTGGTGAATGGATTCACGCCTGTGCTTGCTGCCGACAACATTCGTCTCTTGTGGGATCGCACGCTGGTGGTTCCGGTCTCCATTACGTCAACGCAGGCTGCAAGCGGAGCCTTTGATGGTTCACTTGTGGAGCTGCGCGGAATTCTCAAATCGAAAACTCAGACCCCGGAGCACGTGATCATGTTGAGGCTATACGACTCAGCCCAGACCTTCACCGCGATCATTCACGGCGGTCTCTCGATGCATGCCTACGATAACTGGGCCCCAGGAAGTGCTCTATTGATCCGCGGCATCTGCGCGGTCCCTACATCCTCCAGCGATAGTCGAACAGCGTTTACGGTTTTACTGCGGGCGATCGACGACGTGCAGGTGTTGGCCGGCCCGCCGTGGTGGACTGGAAAGCAGTTGATCCGTCTTCTCTTCCTTACAGGCCTCTTCGTCTGCGGGGGAGTCTACTTTTATCTGCGCCTCGAGCGCTGGAAGATAGCAGCAATCGTTGGCGAGCGCGAGCGTCTGGCACATGAGATGCACGACACTCTCGCTCAGAGCTTCGCCGGAATCGGCTTTCATCTTCAGGGCCTCTATAACGGAATCCGCAGCGGCAACACGAAACAGGCTGAGGCCGTGACCATGCTTCATGGTGCCTGCGAGATGGTGGCGCATAGTCACCGCGAGGCGAGTGCGTGCATCGCCGCGCTTCATCCGGACGCCGATCAGGGCCAGGACTTCCTCGTGGCGCTTGACCGCTCCACCCGGGAGATGCTCTCCAGCAGCCATGGCCTCTCGCTGCCGTTGAATTTTGTTCGCGAAGGAACCCCCCAGCCACTATCGACGCAGGTCCGCGATGCCCTCTTTCACATCGGCAGAGAGGGCATCACCAATATGCTTCGCCACGCGAGTGCGCCGCAGATGGAGGTTAAGCTTCGCTATGAGCCCACGGAAGTCATTCTGGAAATTCGCGATAACGGAGTTGGCTTTCAGGTTGGGCAACAATCCGATGGCTTTGGGATTCGTGGAATGCAGCGCCGTTGCTCCAGGATCGGAGCGCAGATGGAGATTCTGACCACTCCGGGCCAAGGAACCAGAGTTATTGTGCGGGCGTCCTACGGATTGAGACCGCGCCTGGCTGAATGGATCCGGTCACTTTGGCAGGGGTCTTCGAGACGATTCGTCAGCTAGTCCTCATTCACACGAACGAGGCCGCGTCGAATCGCTACGGCGGTCGCCTCAGTTCTATCGCGGGTTCCGAGCTTCTCGAGAAGGTTGATAACGTGGTTCCTCACGGTGTTCCGGCTGATGCAAAGCTTGTCGGCGATCTCGAGGTTATTCATTCCCTGAGCTACCAACTGCAGGATCTCCGCCTCGCGCGCGCTCGGAGGAATGCGGGTCAGGCACTGTGCGAGTTGTTCCGCGATATAGGGGGGATAGGCCGTCTTGCCCTCGTGAACTTCGCGAATAGATTTAATGACCTGATCGAGCGGAGCGCTCTTCAGGATATAGGCCATCGCTCCGGCTTTGATCGCGCAGAAGACATCTTCGTCCGAGTGATAGTTCGTAAGAACAGCGCAGTGCACCGACGGGTAGAGTCTCCTCACCTCTCGAATCAGGACATCGCCACCCATCTCCCCCATATGCAGATCGGTCAACAGAACATCCGTCTCGACTTTGGCCATGGCGTCGAGCGCTTCACGCGCACTCGCAGCCCAGCCGACGACCTGAAGATCAGGCTCGCTCTCCAACATCGTCTTGAGACCCATTCGCACAACTTGATGATCATCAACAAAAAAAGTGCGAATTCGCTGTCGCTGGTCCATCTCACTCCTCTGGCACGCACATTCTAACCCTATTCCTCAACGGGGCACACCCCTCTCACGGTTAATTCAAATTGCGCAGCTCTCTTTAGTGCGTCAGGACTACTTCAAAATGGGCTCCTATCACTATTGCGGCCGTAACGTTTCCCTCATAGCATCTGGCGGAGTACAAAACGGAGTGTCCAACGTAGCAAGCAGACTCACGGAGCAACTCGTTCTGTGATTGGCATGTCAGCGTGGCCCCATGATCGGGAAGAACTCGCGAGGTGATGGTGCGGTATAAGAGCATTCTTGAATTAGTTTTGAGCATCACCATCCTCCAGGCGGCCGTGGCACAACAACATCGGCCTCCGGCAGTTCCTCTTGTCGCGAACGATCCTTACTTCAGCATTTGGTCAATGGCAGACCATCTTACCGACCAACCGACCAGGCATTGGTCCGAGGCGGCACAGCCTCTCATTGGCCTCATTCGTATTGATGGCCATCTGTATCGTTGGATGGGTAATATGCCTCGCGGCTATCTCGGCATTAAGGAATCTCCCGAGGCCATGCAGCAGATCTCGCTCGAAGTCACGCCGCTGCACACGCGCTACAAATTTGCTGCGTCTGGCCTTCGATTGGACGTCACTTTCTTTTCACCACTATTCCCCCAGAACCTCGATGTGATGTCCAGGCCGGTGACTTATCTCTCGTGGAGTGCTGTCTCGTCCGATGACAAGCCGCATCAGGTCGAGTTGCTCCTCGATGTTGACGCCAACATCTCTGTCAACGAGAGTGCACAGCCCGTGACGTGGGGTCGGACACGCACCAATAACCTTTCCCTGCTCAACGTAGGATCTCGCGATCAGGCCATACTGCATCAGTCGGGGGATCGCATCCGTATCGACTGGGGCTACTTCCATCTCGGCATTCCCAAACAAAACGAGGTCTCAAGTGCCCTGTCCTACGACAGCATGGCTAAATTCGCAAAGGATGGCTCACTCCCTGATTCAGACGATCTCGCTATGCCACGGCCGGCAGGTGGAAGGGACCGGCCGATTCATCTCGCCGCCGCATTTAACCTAGGCAAAGTGGATGCCAATCCGGTTGCTCAACACGCGCTGTTGGCTTACACCGAAGGCTATGCTATCGAATACCTGGGCCGAAAGCTCAGGCCATACTGGCAGCGTGATGGCATGAGTGAGGCCGAGATGCTCTCCAAAGCTGAAGCCGACTACAACTCGCTTGAAGAGAGAGGAATGAAGTTCGATCAAGAAGAGATGGCGGACATGCGCCGCCTCGGCGGGCCGGATTATGAATATCTCACGTCGCTCGCGTATCGTCAGACAATCGCGGCACATAAACTCGTCGCTGATGTCGATGGACAACCAATGCTGTTTTCGAAGGAAAACGATAGCAATGGCTGCATCGATACCGTCGATGTAACCTATCCCTCTTCTCCATTCTTTCTGTATTTCAATCCGAAGCTCCTCGAAGCCCAGCTTGAACCCCTCATGCGTTATGCCGCTCTCAGACGGTGGAAATTCCCCTTCGCTCCCCATGATCTCGGCACATTTCCTCTTGCAAATGGACAGGTCTATGGCGGGGGCGAGCTGTCGGAAGACAACCAGATGCCGGTAGAAGAGAGTGGCAATCTTCTGATTATGATCGATGCGCTAGAACGAGCGGAAGGCAATTGGGACTTCGCGCGGCGCTACATGCCTCAGCTTAAGCAGTGGGCGTCCTATCTCGCAGACAAGGGTCTTGACCCTGAAAATCAGTTAAGCACCGACGACTTTTCCGGCCATCTCGCGCATAACGCCAACCTCTCCATCAAAGCCATCGAAGCCCTTGGAGCATTTGCCGAGATCGCTCAGGCCCTGGGGGAGAAGGATCTCGCCGAGCATTACATGACGCTTGCGAAATCTCTACCCGGGAAGTGGGAGAAGTTTGCTCGGGAAGGCGATCACTATAAGCTCGCCTTCGATCAGCCCGGAACATGGAGCCAAAAATACAATCTGGTATGGGATCAAATACTCGATCTCAATCTGTTCCCCACATCAGTTGTAAAGAGAGAGTGGGATTTTTACCCAACACAGATGAAGATTTACGGTCTTCCTCTTGATAATCGCAAGACGATCACAAAGCTCGATTGGGAGGTTTGGACCGCCTCGCTTTCAACGAATCCACAGCAGTTTTCCAACCTCGTCAGGGATCTCGTCCATTGGACGGATGAGTCAAGTTCGCGTGTTCCGCTCACCGATTACTACGATACGGTGAGCGGAAAACAGATTCATTTCCAGGCCCGCTCCGTTGTTGGCGGCATATTTATCAAGGCGCTCCTCAGTGGTGGCACTACGGCGTTCAAATAAAACTATGAACAGAGCCCGTTCGCTTGGTAGTAACACGGCTTGGGAGGCTGGGGCGGATGCACTTACAAGATCCCGACATATACAAACTCGTCACCACGCCAGATCGTGGAGACGCCGATGCAAGCCAAGGGCAACGTATCGTGCGCGCGTCTCGGAAGGAGTGGCGTAGGCGGTAAGTTCGCCAAGCGGTAGGTAAGTGACGGAAAGATCTTCTGGTTTCTTCACACTATCTCCGCCGTAGCTTTCCCGGAGAGCATGGTAAAGAGACTGCTTCGCAAAACTCATTCTGTCCAAGCCCGGAAAGAACTTGAGAGGAATCCTTGATCTTCGATCGCCATCGGAATGTCGTCAGCCAGGCGCAGACGTCGCAGGCGGATAACAGAGTCCCCCGGAGAAACTTTCAAGTTCTTGGCGAGATGTTCTGTCGCCTTGATGACGGTCTGCTCAAGTACGCGGGAGCTCGGCACCATTCCGCGTTGCTTCATATCCTCCGTGAATCCAAGTAGATGCATGATGTTCTTTTCCATCTTCGGCCGTTTCACGAACGTGCCCCGTCCCCTTTGGCTGAAGGCGTAGCCGCCGGTCTTCAAGCCATACAGAGCCTGCCGTGCCGTCATCCGGCTTACCCGATAGACACGCGCCAACTCCTCCTCGTAGGAGAGCGCATCTCCTTCCTTCAATTCGCCGGAGTGGATCCTTTCCATCAGCGCCCGTTTAATCTGGTAATACAGCGGAATAAATCCGTTCTTGTCGAGTGCGTGAATGGTTGTAGCAGATGAAATTTCAACTTTCATCGCTTAATCTCCTAATCCGAGTACTTTGTCCTTTATCGATTGTTGCCGAAGAATTTTGCCCCACCTTCTCGTCCTTTCCTGCCTTTGGTCAGGAATTATCTTGTTACAAGATCGAAGGCTCGTTGTGAAATCAGAAGGCACACGAGCGCCCCTGGGACAACCTCTTGTCTCACCTAGGGGTGTTTAGGCAGCGGCATGGCCCTATTAGAAGTTACAATCCCGTTTGCCTCGATAACAGAATAATGCTGGTCGACCGCCAGATTAGTCAGAGTTTCGTTGTAACCGGACGGCCAGTGGATCTCGACCTTATCGATCTTCGATGCGTTCGCCAATCCAAAATGTATTCGGAGGTCGTTTTGCGATAAGTAGCTGCCACCACTGTGAACCTCGTCGGTTTGTGTCATCCCATCGGCGACGATTGTGATGCGAGCATTCAGCGCGAGACGATTGCTCTTTGTTCCGGTCAGTTCAAAACTCACCCAGTGTCGTCCTGGAATCCCCCGATTGCGCAGAATCATGGGCGCACCGTCGATGTCGCCAATGACAACATCCATGTTCCCGTCATTAAACAGGTCTCCCACCGCGAGTCCCCGCGAGACGTGGCGCTCCATCAAGGCTTTGCCGGCGAGATCGCTGGCATCGCAAAACGTGCCGTCCTTCTGGTTAAGATGAAGCATCTTCGGTTCGCGATAACCGCCGCCTGAGGGCAGAGAATCGACCTGCGGATAGACATGACCTGTGACGGTGATCAGATCCAACCAGCCATCGTTGTCCAAGTCGACAAAGGCAGTTCCCCACTTGACCCAGGGTAAAGAAGGCAACGCGACTCCACCCGCATAGGAAGATTCCTTAAAGTTCCAATCGCCTTCATTTTTGTACAGCAGATCATTTTCGTCAGAGAAGTTCGTAACGTAAAGAGAGGGGCGGCCCGTGTGGTTGTAATCGCCGATGGCGATACCCATGGATGCCTGCTCCGAGCCGTCATCGCTAACTGCGGTTCCGGACTCGAGACCGATGTCCTTAAACTTACCGTTGCCTTCATTCTTATAGAGAAATTTTGGTGTCGAGTCATTAGCAACGTAAATATCCGGCCGGCCAGTGTTGTTGAGGTCGGCCCAGATCACGCCAAGTCCGTAGTATCCGTCTGGATCGCTTACTCCGGCGGCTTTGGATACTTCGGTGAACGTGCCGTCTCCATTGTTGTGAAAGAGCGAGTCGCCGGCGCCGCGAAGTCCGCGAGGTCCACACTGCACGTCAATGCCGCGATACTTACAAAAGGAAGCGCTCCCGAAGCGGGGCAAATCATCGAGATGAAAATCTACGTAGTTCACCACCATCAGATCGACAAATCCATCTCCATCGTAGTCGCCGAAAGAGGCGCCGGTTGACCATCGACCATCGGCCACGCCGGCTTTTGCGGTCACGTCGGTAAAGGTGCCATCTCCATTGTTCCGATAGAGGATGTTGCCGCCCAGGCAAGTAACATAAAGATCGGGCCAGCCGTCGTTGTTGTAGTCTCCTACAGCTCCGCCCATGGCGAAGCAAGGTGTGGAAAGGCCAGATTTTGACGTCACGTCGGTAAAAGTGCCGTCGTGATTGTTATGGTAAAGAACGCCTAGGCTCTTCGTGCC
This sequence comes from uncultured Acidobacteriaceae bacterium, assembly GCA_963798925.1. Lineage (GTDB taxonomy): Bacteria > Acidobacteriota > Terriglobia > Terriglobales > Acidobacteriaceae > Edaphobacter. Next base: position 1,804,980 of record CAWCVD010000008.1, on the reverse strand, counting down.
TTTTACGGCCATTTCAACCGTAGGAGCATTCGTGAAATAAATGTCGGGCCAGCCATCTCGATCAAAATCCAACAAAACCACTCCGCCGCTCATGGATTCCGCAATATATTTTTTTGCCGGGTCGGAGGTGTGTTTGAATGTGATTCCGGTCTTGGACGTAATGTCCTCGAGTTGTGGAACCGGGCGCCCACTGCACTTTGACGATTTAGCCCCGGGCGGTCGCGGCGCAGGCGTGGGATGGCCGCTTTGCGCCTCTGCGAAGCTGAAGATAAAAAATGCTACCGCAATGGATCGGGGAATGCGGGAATGGAAGGGACAATGACGCAATCGAGTCCTATTCTGCACTATGGATTGGATTTTATTGCTTCAGCGGCGCGGTCTCTCGACGCTGCTTTGATCTGTCTGTAGATCTCCAGTTCGCGGTCTGCATCGGCGATCCGATTCTCTTTACGGTAGGCGGCCTGCAGCTGATAGTGGAGATAGTCCGTCTGTGGTTGAAGACGGGTAGCAACTTCGAGGAAACCCACTGCGTCCGAAACCTGTCCGCGATCAAGCAATATCTTTCCTAACTGATACTGTGCGTTGGCGTAGTCTGGGTGCGTGGCGATGACTTGGCGAAAAAGCGAGATGGCCTGGTCGATCTTCGACTCCTGCATATAAACGAAACCTAGATGATACTGAGCATCGGGATCACTTGGCGAAAGATCCAACTCTGCCTGAAAATCCTTCGCAGCTTCCGGCCAGTGCCCCCACCGAATATATGCCAATCCCGAGTAGAAGTGCGCTTTCGCGAAGGCCGGGTTGGATGCAAGAGCTTGTTGCAACGTCGATGTTGCGCGGGCGTAATCGCCGATCTCAGTCCAAAGCTGGCCAATGAGTAGGAGCGTTGTCTCTGGACGCTGGTCCGATTGAAACGCGGCCAATACTTCCGATGCCTTCTTCAGGTCGCCCATATGAGCCAATGAGGCAGCCCAAGCATACCCGGTCTCGCCGTCACGCATGCCTCGGGTTCCGAGCGGCGCAAACGTCTGCGCCGCTTGAACATATTGGTTAGTGGCATAGTAGGACATGCCAAGCTGGGCGCGTACGGTAGCCACATCGGGCTTTTCCTTCAATGCTTTTGAGAGTCCGCGAATCGCTTCCGAATAGTCTCCGGCAAGAAAGGCGCATTGACCGAGATTCTTTCCAAGACCGGGAAGGCTGTCGTCCCATCGTTCTGCTTGCTGATAGTCACCTAACGCTTGGGAGTACTCCCTTCGAATCGCCTTCGAAGTGCCGAGGTCGTTGAACGCCAGCCCCAACACTGACCGCAGCGCATTTTCTTCCGCTTCCGCGGAGGCCCGCTGCTCGGAATTGAGTTTGTTCGCCGGGATTGCGGCAGGATCGATTTGGGCAACGAGATCAGCGCTCGTCTGCAGAGGAGGGGCCGTTTGGTTTTCCTGTTTTAGTTTGAGCTGTACGACCGCCGCAATGGATTCTGCCCCGGCCATCGAAGCAACTTGCTGTTGGCTCTGTTCCATCGTCTTGTTCTGAAGATTGCGTGCCTTGGCGAGATAGACTTCGCCTTCTTCTTTCCGCCCGCTGGTTGCGAGAATTCGTCCGAGTTCCACATAGGCCCTTCGGATTTGGTAGTTGGAGCGCTCCTCATCATCTCCGGTAAGAAAAATTGCTTTCCGCAGCATCTCCTCCGCGCGCTTCATATCTTCCTGCGAGTAAGCATTCAAACCCAGATAAAGAAAAGGCTCTGGCGCGGACGGATCAATCTCGGCCGCCGTCTTGAGATACATGTTTGCCTCGTCATAGCGACGTTCTCCTGAGATGAGGAACCCTAGCATGTAGTTGGCGAGGTAATCATGCGGGTAGTATTCAACTTCCTTCCGCAATTCAGTTTCCGCCTCCGGAGTTGGCTTCCACTCTTTGAGAAAGAGTTGAGCAAGACCCAGGAAATAATGAGCATGAGGGGTGCGAGGATCGATCGACACCGCCCGCTGAAATTCCCGGATCGCAGAAGGCATGTCGTCCGCGTCGCGGTAAGCGCGTCCGAAAAGGACATGCAACGAGCCGCTATCTCCTGCGGTCTGTTTCATCTGCTCGAAGACAGCCACCGCTCGAACCTTATCCTTTGGCTTCCGTGTCTGCAGCAGGCACATTGCCAGTGGATACAGGTTCTCGACAGTGGGTTGTGCATTCGCGATCTTCGTGAATGCCTCGACAGCCTGGGCGTAGTCCCCGTTCTGAGTCAGGGCGCTCGCGAGAACTCGAGTCCCGCTCAGCTCGTTTGGATCGACAGCGAGGACTAGTTTGGCCTGCTTGATTGCATCCGCGAAATTGCCTGCTTGAATCTCAGCCGTTCCAAGATCGAGACGCGTGGCTGGGACATCGTCAAAATGAAGAGAACTTCTGTAGAGTTCAACAGCTTGGGGGAACGCCTCTTCGGCCATTCGCAGCCGGGCCAACTCAGCAAGAGCGACAGCGATAAGGCGTTCATTGGCCAACTGGGCTACAGACGGTTCCCCTGAGTCACGGGCAGCGCGGGCGGCGGCTAGACGCTTGTCCAGTTCGGTTGTAGCGGCCTCTTGAGCGGAGGGGATATGGCGCACCTGAGTCTGTGAAAGGCCGGTGCAGTTAATCAGGAGGCTCAACGCCGCGATCGCAGAACAGGAGGCGGTGACAGAACGATGAGAGCGCAATCTCAAAAGGCCAACGGATTTGGGCGAATTGCACTTCATGGAGGGAACACTGGGCCGATTTTACCGGAAATAGAACGGCGGAGCCTTTGTCTAGGCTCCGCCGCGAGTTGTAGGTTAGGTTGAGCCTCTAGAACGTAAACTTGAGGCTATATTGAAGTTCTCGGTTGCCGCGCCCAACCTGCAAGGCAGACACGCTTCCAAAACCAGATACTCCACTCTGGGCGGTTACAAGCCTGCTTGGGTTTGTCGGACCACATGCCGCGGAGCCGCAAGTGAGTGTCGAAGGAGCGTATCCAGTGCCTTCCAACGCGTTGCTGTTGAAGTTGGGGTGGTTGAAGAGATCGAAGAAGTCCATCGCGAACTTAACCCGATAGCGCTCCTTGATCTGCCAGTTCTTAGCCAGTTGTGCATCCAGGTTTGTCGTTGGGGCGCCGAAGCAGGACCCGCGCTTTTCCATGTTTGCAGGAGCCGTGCCGAGGACATACCCAACAAGAGAGAAATAGCTGGCGTTCAGGATTTGCGAGCCCTTCTCACCCGCATTACAGGTCGTTCCAGCGACAGTCAACGGCCGGTTGTTGCCGATGTAGCCCGTGCCGATCAGACCGGAGACATTCCCGCCGTTGTAGGAGCCGTTGGCGAAGGAAGTGAGCGAACTGCCGTGGGCAGCGGTGAAGATGCTGTTGACCTCCCACCCGCCAATCGTATTCTGCACAAAGGCGTTTTGCTTGGCAAGCTTAGGTAGGTAGTAGACCTCGTTCATCACGAAGATATTAGGACGATTGATGTTGGTGCTGCCCTTGTCGAGTCCCGGCTGGCCCTGGACCGTGATTGCCTGCTGGTTGAAGCTGCCGGAGGAGTTGTCCTCCTCCACATTTCCAATCGAGTGGGACCAGGTGTAGGCCGCTTGGAAGGTGGAATTGCCGAGTTGCGAGCGGAATAGTGTTTGAAGCGAGTTGTAGGATGCGTGGCCGCCGCGGTCGAAGCCTCCAATTGTTCCAAAGTTGAATGCGGGACGGAGTGCATTCTGAGCGGAACCGCTGGCAAATACGGACTGTGTCCAGTTCGCCTGTGGAATTGGATTGAGATCGTACATTGATGTCAGATGAATGCCGGTGTTGCCGACATAACCGACCTCGAGGGTTGTGTTTCTTGCCAGCTCCTGCTCAACAGTCACGTTCCACTGCCACGCGTTTGGAACCACGCCTCGAGGATTCTTTCCATAGTTGGGAGAGACCGATGGGTTCGCTAATGAGGCCGGGGTATCCAGCGACCGGTTCGTATTGACACCGATAACAAATGGCGCCGTTCGGGCCATACCTTCATCGATGCCGACTAATTCGCGCTGGAAGAACTGTCCGCCGCCTAAGCGAAGCGCGGTCTTCCCGTTGCCAAATACATCCCACGCAATACCAACGCGAGGAGCAATATTATGGTTATTGTTGTTAACAAGAGCGCGGTTCGCTCCGGGCGTGCCATTCGACAGGGGTAGGTTTACGCCAAGACCGGAGAGAAATTTGGCGGCATCTGCGCAAGGAGTCGTTCCGGGAACGATAATCGTGCCGTTACATGCATCGGACGGATTGGTTTTTGCTTCCGAGGCACTCCAGGCCGAAGCACTCCAGTTCGCCCAATGATTGTCTTCTCCATATGGTTCGCGATAGAACGACCACCGGAAACCGTAGTTGAGGGTGATATTTCTGGAGATCTTCCACTGGTCTGCCACATACCATTCGAAGTCGTGCCACTGTACGTAGGCCGTGGCATCAATGCTGTTTTCGCTGACATTGAAGACTTGGGGCTGGGTCCCCGTTCCGGGCATAAGCACATTGGCAAGTGCGTTATTAGTATTGCCGCAAGCCGGGTGACCAGGTCCAGTAATCGGATTCCCACTGGCGTCGGTGTCGCAATGCACGGTGGTCGGTAGGGTGGGCCGATCAGCTCCGTTCCCATTATCCTCGACCTTTTCGTTTGTGCTGAAGAATGCACCCGCTTTTAGCAGGTGATTGCCGTGTACCTTCGTCAGGTTGTCCTGCACCGTGTACAGGTCTTCGTGGTTCTTGTAGGGAGCAATATTCCAGATGGAGGCCGATCCATTGGAAGAACCATACGGATTCAAACCGCCCCAACCGCCAAAGAACTCATTCGGCTGCTTGATGGAAGATGGGAAAGACGCGGGATAAGCAGCTTGCAATGCGGGGACGATGGCTGCTCTGGTGCCACCGAGGGTGGTGATGATGGCATTGTGGCCATAGCCGAATTCGACGTCGTTCACCATGGTGGGCGAGATGGTCGAACTCAATTTCGCCATGACGCTCTTCGAAGGCTGGCTCCAGCTTGACTGGACGGTGGGATAGTTGGATTCGCCCCAGAAGGAAGAGCCGTTGTTGGGGGTCGGATTATCCCATGACTCCTGGGTCCAGCGAAACGTGACGCGGTTTTTCTTGGTCACGTCATAGTCCGCTCGTACGTTCCACTCACTCCAATTCAGGGGGTTGTTGATGGCCGAAGCCCAGTTGCTTCCGTTGTTCAAGATTAATCCGTTGTTGCCGGTCGTGGGACTGGGATAGAACTGCGCAATCAGCAGACCGGCCGCATCTGGATTGGCGACCTTCTGCGGATTTCCTGCTGCCTGATCGTATACGGGAATCGGCCCATTGATGGTCTTGCTGCCGTCGGCGTTAACGGTAGTGGTGCCCGGAATCCCTGCCCCGCATTGATCGAGGCCATTCGCGCCTGGCCCGTATCCGCTGAAGTCGCCCTGCGACTCTGCGATGGTCGGCACGCAGGTTGCGAAGGAGCTTCCGCGGATTTCCTTGTTCCATTCCTGGTTCCACCACAGGAATAGCTTGTCTTTCAGAAGTGGCCCGCTGGCGTGGTATCCATAGTCGTTGCGGCGTAGCTTGGCCTTCCCTGTGTTGTTCTGCTTGGAGAAGTAGTCATTCGTATCGAGCGCGTTATTGCGACCGGCATAGAACACGCCACCGTGGAATTGGTTCGTGCCAGATTTCGTCGTAAGGCTGATGATGGCGCCCGATGCCTGACCATACTCGGCGCCGTAGGAGTTTCTGATCATCTTAAATTCGGCGATGGTGTCGACCGCGGGATAGACCAGGATCGTGCGGTTCGATCCGACGTCGTTGTTATTGACGCCATCAACCAGGAACAGATTGTTCGTGTAGGGGTTTCCATTAACGGAGAAGTTGACTCCACCCGAGAGCCCTTTTCCGGTGCCATCATAGGAGGCAGCTGCCGAAACACCAGGCGAGAGCTGCGTAAGTCCGACGAAGTTTTCTCCATTGAGCGGCAGTTCACGAACTTGAGTACCGTCGATGACTTCGCCAACCTCGGCGGATACGGTTTGTACCTGGACCTCATTGGCTTCAACTGTGACTCTTTCGTTGACCGAACCGACCTCCAGCGAGGCGTTGACTTCGGTGGTGGTCGAGACGTGTACTTCAACACCGGTGGAGACGAACTCTTTGAAGTTGCCCGACGTGACGTGCACCTCGTAGGTGCCAACCGCCAATTGGGCGATTGAGTACGACCCATGACCGGTTGAGGTGGCCGTGAAGGTGCTGTTCGTGGCAACGTTTCTGGCGGTGATCTTGGCTCCTGGAACTGAGGCCCCGCTAGCATCGGTTACATTGCCGACAATCGTGCCGTAATAGGTTTGAGCATGCAGACCGAGTGGAAATGTGAGCAGTATGCCAACTACGGTTAGCAGCGCAACGCTTGCAAACCAAGTACGAATCGAGACACTACATCCTGACGTCTGATTGCTCATAGCTACTCCTCCAAAGGTGTTTCGGCCTTACGCTTCACAGAACTGTAGTGATGTCCCAACCTCTCGATGGAGTACTTGCTCCACCATTAGGACTAGCTCATCAGTTGCTTGTTTGAGTCGCCGAGCATTGTTAGCCACGAATTAGGAGCTTGTCAACACAATAATGTTATTCTTGAGGGAATCTGCTTGATCGATGCTTTGAAAAGAGGAGATGTATCCCTCACTTTTCACCCTATTCGATAGTCATTCGATAGTCATATCCATATGGATCTAATGCTTCAAACTGGTGGTACGACCTCATCGCAAAATCTGGATTTCGCATAGTGCACAATAATCGACAGGCGTGTTGACCATGACCGTTAGAACAACCTAGAAGGCAATGACCGGATCCTCTGGATCGCATCGAGTTTGGCAAATTCCCCCGGGACTGTATCTTGTGATCATGAGGCTTGTTGCAATCGAAATACAATTTCCCCAGGGACTACTTGAATGTCGTTGAAACATACGGCTGATCGGAACGAGCCCAAGGTGACCCTCCAGACACTGGCCAGGCATCTGGGTTTGGCTGTGGGGACGATCTCTGCGGCTCTAAATGATTCGGCCGCAGCTCGCGCGATCCCCGAACATACCAAACGGCGGATCCTGAAAGCGGCGCGTGAACTCAACTATCGACCTAACTATTTCGCCCGTTCGCTCCGACTTCAGCGTACTTATACCATCGGCGTGATCGCCGAACAAATCGGCGATCCATACGGGGCCATGATCATCAGCGGAGTCGAGGAGCACCTACGGGACAGTGAGTATTTTTTTCTGACGGTGATACACCGACATGACCGACGGATTCTACAAAACTACTCCCAGATGCTGGTAACGCGCGGGGTGGAGGGATTTATCACCGTCGATACTTCGATTACAGAGGAACCGACGCGGCCCACCGTTGCAGTCGCGGGACATTCCGCGGTTCCAGGGGTGACGAATCTTATTCTTGACCAGAAGCTCGCGGCGCGCCTGGCGTTGATCCACCTGCTTGAACTCGGTCACCGTGATATTGCATTTATGAAGGGCCAAGCCGCGAGTTCAGACTCCGCAAGTCGCTGGGCAGCGATTTGCGCGGCCAGCAAAGAGTTAGGCGTGCGGATTCAACCTGAGTTGGTGGTGCAGATCGAACAGGATCTGACCACGCCGCAGATCGGTTATCCGTATGGCAAACAACTTCTTGCGCGACGGAAGCCCTTTACCGCGCTATTCGCTTATAACGACCTTTCCGCAATCGGCGCTATTTGGGCATTCCGTGAAGCCGGATTATCCGTGCCTCAGGAGATTTCGGTCGTCGGTTTCGATGATGTACCGGTAGCGGTTTTTTCCAATCCGGCGCTGACGACAATCCGGCAGCCACTGCAACAGATGGGCCAAATCGCAGCGAAGACGCTCATTGACCAAATTGAACGAAAAGCGGAATTTCGATCCGAAATTGTCATTGAGCCGGAACTCGTTATTCGGGCATCCACCGGTCCGGTGCCGAGATCATTTTCATCCGTAATGGAGCTTTCCCTGAAGCCTACAGTTCTCAGTGATGCTAAACCTGTGGCTCCCCGACTTGCTAAATCGAGGCGGCGACAGGATGATTGAGAATGCCGATGGCAGGCCGAATCGAACGGTTCTTGTTAAATAGAGAAGGAATTGAAGCGTTCCAGGAATATTGGCGGCATTGTCGATTCCTTGGCTTTCTTCTCGTAGTGAGCCTCTCTACTCCGGTTGCATTCAGTCAACTCTCGACGGAGGACCACCTCGCCGAGTCTGGGTTCTGGCCTACCCAAGACACCCCTTCACGGGACACCTTTGTCGGATCCGAAAGATGCGCGCGCTGTCACGGGGTCAAGGCCGCCTCGCAGAAAAGAACCCCGATGGCACATGCCGCAATGTCTGCTTCGCTTTCCGACATTCTGCATGCCCATCCATTGATGGTCTTCGGCCCAGGCGACTATAAGTATCGAATTGAGACCAAGGCAAGTCAGAGCCGCTACTCGGTGAGTAACGGCGATCAGGGCCGGTCGTTTCCACTGCTCTGGGCATTCGGAACTGGGCGGGTGGGGCAGTCGTATTTGTTCAAGAAACAGAACGCAGATTTTTTCGAGGCCAGGGTCACTTATTTCGAGACTCGCGGAACAATAGACTTCACGCCATCGCGCGCACTGCTCACTCCGTCTAACATCGAAGAAGCCATGGACCGCCCCGTTCCACAAGGAGAAGTGATGCGGTGCTTCGGCTGCCATACGACCGGCTCGAGCATAGGCGGACGTTTCGACGAGGCCCATTTGGTTCCCGGCGTGACCTGCGAAGCATGTCATGGACCGGGTATGGGCCATGTCAAGTCAATGACGGACGAGACCGCAGCCTCGTCCGTAGAGGAGAAGCCGGCGATCTTCAACTCCGCTCATCTTAACCCTACGGACGCGGTCGACTTCTGTGGTGCGTGCCATGGCACTTGGTGGGACGTGAAACTCGCCGGAGTTAAAGGTGTCTCGACCGTCAGATCGGCGCCCTACCGTCTGGTCACAAGCAAATGCTGGGGAAAAGGAGATGCACGACTTACGTGTACTGCCTGTCATGACCCGCATGAGCAATTGCAGACGGATGCAGCAGCCTACGACAAAGCATGTCTGAAATGTCACGCAAACAAACAGGGCGAAGGCGAAACCGCCAAACATGAGGGTCTAGCGTGTCCGGTCGCAATTAAACGATGCACGAGCTGTCACATGCCAAAGGTCTACGTCCCGGAGATGCTCAACAACTTCACAGACCACCGCATTCGAATTGTGAAAGCAGGCGCGGCTTTTCCGGATTGACGAATTCGGGTGCAACAGAGGTCACTTCCACTTACCTGCTCCCTCGATGATTGTGATGTAGCGATCCAGTGGAAGGTCAGGGAATCGTTCGACGCCGCCACCAGGTTGCGGCCACTTCACTTCGAGCCAGTCGATCTTCGGGCGTTGCCCAATACTTAGAACGATCCGGGGATCGTGCGAAGAAAGGAAGCTACCTCCTCCCACCTTCATCCTCGTCCGCCTTAAGTCTCCAGCCTGATAAGTGACGCGAGAACCCACTGCGTCCGGATTGGATTTGCGGCCAACAAGGTGCACGCCGAGCCAGTGGTTTTCCTTGCCGGCCTGATTGCGCAACAGCAAGGGGGGTCCGTCGTTGTTGCTGATGAGCACGTCGACCCTCCCGTCGTTGTCAAAGTCGCCCAGTGCAAGTCCACGAGCGGCAAAGTTCCGACCGAATACAGGACCGCTTTCGGCACTTACATTGCGGAACGTTTTTCCTTCGTTATGAAAGAGCAGCAGGGGCTCCTTCCACTTGACCAGCGACGATGTCAGGTCGATTAGATCATCGGGAAATCCATTCGCCAGGATGACGTCGAGATTGCCATCATTATCATAGTCAAAAAACTTGAGCCCCCACCCGCTCATCCAGCGGGTTGACATGCCGATACCCATCGGCATCGCCACATCGTCGAACGTATCATCCCCGTTGTTATGATAAAGCGAGAAGATTTCCTGATCGATGTTGGCAACAAAAAGGTCCATTTGTCCATCGTTGTCGAAGTCGGCGGAATCAACTCCCATTCCGGATCGAGCGCGGCCTTCGGCGCTATACGCGACGCCAGCAATCAGTCCGACTTCTTCGAAGCTGCCACCTTTATTCATATACAGATAGTTTGACACTGTGTCATTGGCTACGAATAGGTCCATCTTGCCGTCATTGTTCACGTCCGTTGCAACGACTCCCCAGGCCTTTCCCAGATGGCGTGCAATTCCGGCTTCTCGGCTTACGTCAGTGAATGTGCCATCGCCGTTATTGTGGAAGAGCCAACTAGGGCGCGGCTTGAATATCCGCGGAATGCAGTAGTGGCGTATGCCATTGCTATCAGTGCCGCAACCAAGGGAGGCGTCGAACTCAGCGAACTGGCAGACAAAAAGGTCGAGTTTTCCGTCATTGTCATAGTCGAACCACACGGCACTCGAGCTCCAGCCGGCCGCGGCCACTCCAGCTTTTTCTGTTACGTCGGTGAAGGTACCGTCACCATTATTGCGGTAGAGAATGTTGCCGCCGAATTGCGTGACGTAAAGATCGGGAAAGCCGTCGCCGTTATAGTCGCCGACAGCGATCCCCATGCCATATCCCCCGCCGGAGACTCCTGCATGCTCCGTAACGTCGGTAAAGGTCCCATCGCGGTTGTTGCGGTAAAGAGCATTCCGTAATGGCCTCGGCGGACTATAAAAGTCTGATCTTCCACTGTTGACTAGGTAAATGTCCATCCAGCCATCATTATCAAAATCTAGGAACGCACATCCAGCCCCACTGGTTTCGGGCAAGTGTTTGTCTGCGGACTTGCCGGCGGTATGAACCCAATTGATTCCACTCGATGAAGCCGGAACCTCTTCGAACGTATAGTGAGACTGCGAAGCCCCGCGACTAGCGAACGAAGCATGTAGCTGTGAGGCAGCGGCAAACGCGGTAAGGTTGCGAAGGAGCCTGCGACGTGTAGGACGTGTGGGCTGCTCGAAAGACGTGGCATCCGGTTGTCGCATTTCGAAGATGAAGGGTATAACTCCTGAAGCTAAACTTACATTGGAATGAAATTGCTGTCCATGCGCGCTCTCAATTCGATTTCGGTATGCATGATGTTTTGTCAGTTGCCGCTGCTCTCGTACGCGACCGAGGAAATCCTGCCAGTCCCGCAAGCGGCGACTGGCCAGCCAACGGAACAACTGAATATTGAGGCTCTCCAAAATTTGGCGCAGCGGGAGGGAGAATCCGGACAAACCAGCGAAGCCATTCGTGACTACCAGCGTGTACTCGTGTCGCGGCCTGAATGGAAAGAGGGCTGGTGGAATCTGGGAGTGCTCCAATACAGCGCCAATCAGTTCACCGACGCCAGATCCACGCTTCGACATGTGGTCGGCTTCGCTCCCGATCTAGGCACCGCCTGGGGCCTTCTCGGACTATCCGAGTTCGAGATCAGGGATTTCGCCGATGCCCTGACCCATCTCGAAAAAGCGCAGTCCCTTGGAATCAACGATGACACCGAGATTCAGCGCGTCTCCGTCTATCACCTTGGATTACTTCTCGTTCGGACTGGCAACTTTGAACGTGCATCGGATCTGCTGTTGAAGACCTTTGGCGAAAGCCAGATGTCGGATCAGCTCAAGGTCGCGCTTGGACTGGCAACACTCCGGATTGCGTTGTTGCCTGAAGACGTTGATCCCTCGAAGGAAGGGCTGGTGTTGGCCGCGGGAAGCGTTGCATCCGCAGGCGCGGATGCCCTCGGCCGTTTTCCGGCGTTGCTCCAAACTTACCCAGATGTTCCGTATTTGCACTATTTATGCGGATTGTTGCTTGCGAAAGCAGGACGAGACAAGGAGGCAATCGGCCTCATGGATGAAGAGATTGTCGTCTCGCCCGAGAGCCCATTGCCGTGGATCGAAATTAGCCGTCTGCGGCTTCACCTGGGGCCTGCGAAGGAGGCGCTCAGCGCGGCTCAGAAAGCGGTCACGCTCGACCCGACGAATAAGATCGCTCACGAGAGGCTCGCAGCGGCGCTCGAGTCCGTCGGAGATACAGTGAGGTCAACAGACGAACGAAAGGCCGCGGATCGTTTGACTGTCGTTCAGGATGTTCCCGAACAGCGCATTGTCCTCTTGTATAAAAATGCCACCTCCGGCCAATCATCTACAACCAATTTGAAGGGAGATCAAGGGCTTTGGAATCGGGCTATGCAGGAATACACGGGGGGACAATACTCCGCCTCGGCGGGCCACTTGAAGGATTGGCTGCAGCAGAATCCAGACAGCGGTACCGCTTGGGCAGTACTGGGACTCAATGAATTTGCGTTAGGAGACTTCGACAACGCTCGCATTCACCTGGATCGTGGCGCGAAACTCGGCCTCGGTGGCAGTCCGGAGTCCCTGCAGTCGGCTAGATACACTTTCGGAATTCTTCAGATTCGCGCCGGAGAATTCGATCAGGCCTCCGAGATACTGACAGCCGCTTTGGGAACTGGACCACTGGATGCGAAGGTTGAGTATGCGCTAGGTCTCGCGCTCCTTCGTAGGCCCGAACTTCCCGGACAACAGAAACAGCCAGAGGTCAGCCTGGTGAGTGCCGCAGGAAGAATCGCATCTCTCCTAGGCAGTAGCCAATACGATGTCGCGTTTCCCCAGTTCCAGCGATTGATAAAGGAGAATCCCTCCGCGCCTTTCCTCCATTACGCCTACGGTACCGCGCTGCTTGCCGTATCCGAGTTTGATGAGGCCGCTGCTCAGATGCAGGCGGAGAGAGCAATTTCGCCAATAAGCGAACTGCCCTGCGTTCGCCTAGCTTCAATCGCGCTCCGTCAGCACAACTTCGCCGATGCAATAACATGGGCGCGCCGAGCGCTGCTTGTCTCTGCCAATTCCACGGAAGCCCACTATTTGCTTGGACGAGCTTCGCTTGAGTCGGGCGACGATGAAACGGCGTTACGCGAATTGGAAACTGCTAGCAAGCTCAGTCCCGCCAGTCCAGAGATTCATTTCAATCTCGCAAAGGCCTACGCTCGTGCAAAGATGCCCGAGAAGGCCGAGCAAGAACGCGCAATCTTCTCGCAACTAAATGAAACGGCGGAAAGTCAGCGAATTCGGCGTGGCACTCAAATCTATGCGGGTCCGCATGATGCGGTTGACGTCACAACCGCGCCGCCGGTACAAGCGGCGCCCTCCCCGCGGCGCACCAATTAATCAGCCTCATCCTTTTGTCTTATCTTTGATCTGTTTGGCGAGCTTCTCGATCTCCTGCGCCTTCTTTACGAAAGTGACGGGAAACACAGCCGCAAGGTTGGTAGTTTCGACCTCGTTCTTGAGCTCGGACGCAAGTTTGTAGAGTTGCTGAACCATAGCAGCAATCTGCTCCCGGTTTAACGGGTTCGGTGCAGACTTGTCTGAATTCGAAACTTGCGGACCGTTCATCCCACCCGGAATATTTTGATTAGTTGGCGCATTTGGTGATGGCATTGGCTGCGGATGCTGGAGGGCACCAATCATCCACGGCGCAGTCGCCCAAGTCCCCGCGGTTCCAATAACAGTTTTCAGCAAATTTCGACGCGATTCGAACATGGCAAGATTATTCTCCTCACACGTCCTGTCTCAAAGACGCAATTCTATACCAAATACCGGCTGTTCGATTCTGAAACGCAATTCGCTTAAGCTTCCGAACACTCAGTAGAATGCTTCGTCGAGTGCGTGGAAGAGCTCTTCATTGAATTGGCGCAACCGACAATCCTGGAAAAATTAGGAGACTATCAGGTTGGTATTCGTGCCCACGCTGCCTGTGACCGGGGCAATTCACGGGCGTACTATAACTTTGCCCTTCTTCAATCGAATCACGGAGGATGAGGTAGCGTGAGTGTGGGCGGCCCTGCTTGCTGCACTTATCGAATCAAGACGCAGGTGAAGGGGCTCGAAATGGAATGTAGTTGGAGACTGTCCGATTGGGAGTACAGAGTTGGAGGGATTCGCCTCTCCTTCGTTATTCTTTTTCTGCTCTGCAATACGCTTCAGGGGATGGCTGGTGTAGTAGGTCGCGCTCACGATGATGCGGTTCGCCTGAACAACATCGGAACTGCTTTGCTGAATCAGCAGCTCTTAGAGAAGGCTGTCGATAAGTTTAGCGAGGCTTACAGACTTGATCCATCACTCACCGCTGCGGAGTTGAATAAAGGTATTGCTCTGTTGTACCTTCAACGACTGGCGGAGGCAACAACGGCGTTGCAACGTGCTGCGACGCAGACCCCGAACAATCCGCGTATCTGGTATGTCTTCGGGTTGCTCTACCGTATCGACAATAAGCCGCAACAGAGCATAGAAGCTTTCCAGAGAGTACTCAAGCTGGACCCTTCCAACGCGGACAGTCACTATTTCTTGGGCTCCTTTCTTCTTGAACAGCACGATCTACCACGTGCAGAAGCCGAGTTCCGCTCCGCGCTGCGGCTTAGTCCATTGCATGCGTCCGCCGAATTCGGACTCGCCCGTACGTTGCAACGTCAAGGCAAGTTGGACGACGCCCGCGTGGCTCTGGCACGTTTCCAGCAGCTGACGAGCGCGCAACTTTCCTTCCCGTTCTCTCCTACCTATGGGGAACAGGGAAGTCTTGGACGTGCGGAGGACGCCGCCACCAACGCGCCAAGGATAGGGCCAATGATTCCAGTTATGTTTTTGAGGGCATGGGAGAGCTCGCGCAATGAAGCGGGGAGGTCGAATACGGCGGCCCTCCATGGTAATGGTGCGTGTCTCATCGATGTCGACGGAGACGGTAGAGCCAGCTTGCTTCTGATAGGGAACGGAAGATCGGCTGTCCAAATGTTTCGGAACACCGGGGCTGGCGGCTTTGAGCTTGCAGCGCCAGCACAAACCGGGCTGGAGGTCACGGGTGACGGCGTCGGCTGCGCCGTTGGCGACTTTGACAATGATGGGCGACCGGACATCGCGATCGCGACGAGTGACCGCGTCCTTCTGTTTCGCAATATCGGTGGCGGTAAGTTTGCGGACGTTACGCAGGCCGCGAAAATCGTTCCAATGAATCATCCGTCTGGTTTGATATTTGTCGACTACGATCATGATGGGGATTTGGATCTGTTCGTCACTGGAGAAGGACACGCCGGCACGAAGCCTAATGTTTTGTGGCGAAACAACGGTGACAAGACCTTCACAGATTGGACTCAACAAACGGGACTAGGCGGGGAGGGCAGTACGACTGCGTCCGTACTCACGGACTTGAATGATGACCGCGCCGTCGATCTGATCGTGACTGGCTCGGGCTCGGCACCGACTTTTTTTGCCAATCCACGTGATGGCGCATTCAATCCCATTCCCTTATATGCGGAAGAAGGACTTCCGCCAACAACTGGAGTTGTTGTTTTTGATTTCAATAAGGATGGATGGATGGACGTTGCATTGACCCATGCTGGTGCGCCGGCGGTGACGCTTTGGAAGAATGTTGACGGCAAACGTTTTGAGCGAGTAGCGCTTCCGCTCGAAAATGCGACCCGGGGTTGGAGCATCGCGGCGACCGATTTCGACAATGACGGCTGGCTTGATCTTGCTATGATCGTCGAGACAGCGAGTGGGTCGAAACTGAAAATATTACGCAACCTTGGACCGGATGGGTTTGTCGACGTGACAGAGCAGTTGAATCTGGAGGAGACAAAGCTAAGATCACCGCGTTTGCTATTGGTCGCGGATCTTAATGGTGACGGCGCTGCGGATCTCATTGTCACACAGACGAATGGTGCGGCTGTGGCTCTAATGAACAAAGGTGGAGAACGCAATCACTCGCTGAAGATCTCACTGAAGGGTCTTGCCGATAATGGGAGCGCTCTTGGAACCAAAGTGGAGGTTTTCGCAAACGGCCTGTGGCAGAAATGGGAGGTGACCAGCCCGCTGGATATTATTGCCGGGCTTGGTGGAGCAGATCAAGCTGACCTCCTTCGCCTACTGTGGCCAACCGGCGTACCGCAAGACGAGATTGACATACCCGCTAGCAAAAGACTGATGCTGACGGAATTGGACCGCCGCGGCAGTTCATGCCCAATTCTGTTTGCTTGGGACGGGAGCAAATTCGGCTTTGTCTCCGATGTGATAGGCGCCGGAGTGGTGGGGCATTGGACGTCCCCGGTGGAACGCAACACTCCAGATCCAGATGAATGGATCAAAATTGATGGAGCACGCCTGAAGGCGCATCACCGCAGGTTAAGTCTGCGGTTCGGGGAGCCAATGGAGGAGGTTAACTTCATCGATCAGGTGCGACTCGTTGCCGTCGATCATCCAAAAGGAACTAACGTGTTACCGAATGAAAGGTTTCTAAGTGAGACACCCTTTGCCAAAGCTGGAACGATTTTAAGCCAAACAGCACATGCTCCCGCCGGAGCCTGGGATGGCCATGGGAATGATGTGCTTCCCTTGCTGCGCAGCGTGGACCGTATATATGTTAAGGATTTTATGAATCTGCCGTACGCTGGGTTTACCGATTCGCATGTTCTGACACTTGACCTGGGTGAGTGGACGCCAGCAAAGCCCTTGCTTCTGCTGCTTCACGGTTTCATTGAATACTTCTCTGCAAATTCGATGTACGCGGCGTGGCAGGCGAGTATCGCCCCGATCCCACCCTTTGTTGAAGCTCAACTGCCGGATGGGTCTTGGCGGCGCGTCATCGAAGACATGGGGTTCCCGGCCGGTCTACCACGCACGATAGTCGTCGACCTCACGGGGAAAGTACCTGCAGAAAGTCGCCGCATACGTCTGGTTACGAACTTGCAGATTTACTGGGATCAGGTGCTTGTCGACAACGAGTCATCCGTAGCAGACGCATCGACGGGCGCCAGAATTCGGCAGACAGAATTGCCATTGATAAAAGCATCGCTTGCCTTCCGCGGTTACCCGCAACAGATCGACGGGGTCACGCCCGGCGATTTGAACTACGACTACAAGCAGATGAGCCGCACTGGTCCGTTTGTACCGCAACGAGGCGCCTATACGCACTATGGAGACGTGACTCCGCTACTTCAACAGATTGATGATGAATACGTCATCTTTGGAACCGGCGAGGATATGGACTTGGAATTTAGCGCTGCCGCACAACCTGTATTACCCGCGCATTGGGTTCGTGATTATTTTTTCTATGCCAATGGATTTGTAAAGGATATGGACTTTTATGAGGTGTCTCCTTTCACGGTAGACGCAATGCCGTTTCATGCGATGAGCGGTTATCCATATCAAAGCAAAGAACACTATCCGAACGACGCAAAGCACATCGCCTACCAACTGGAGTGGAACGATCGCTTCGAGTCGAGCACTGCTGCTCGTAGGTACAAGTTCCACTATTTACCGACTCTCTCGGCACCCAATGCAAACGAAACAAGAGCTCCTCGATGACCGGCGTGGTTCTGCGTTCCGCTGTCGAGATGTTGGCTATGCTCCGCGCTCGGAAGATATCTCCCCTTGAACTTGCCGAAGAGCACATTCAACAAATCGACAGACTCAATCCGCAGCTTAATGCGTTGATCGACTTCGATGCCGACCGCGTGCGTGCGCAGGCTGCTGCTCTGGACCAAGCCGGGAAAGGGCCCGGAATGCTCTCCGGCCTTCCCATGTCTGTGAAAGCCTCGATCTCAGTGGCGGGATATCGATGCGAGACAGGTAGTCTGCTGAACCAGGGACACATCCCCGTCACAGATGCGCTTATCGTTTCGCGGATGCGACAGGCGGGTGCAGTTGTACTCGGGACGACCAACTGTCCTGAGTTCCTGATGGCGTATGAGACGGACAATCGTCTGTACGGACGAACATCCAACCCGTGGGATCTCCAACGAACGGCGGGTGGATCAAGCGGCGGCGAATCTGCCGCTATCGCAGCTGGCTTCTCTGCGGGTGGTTTCGGCAGTGACAGCGGTGGATCGGTGCGGGAGCCTGCACACTTTACTGGCATTTGCGCACTCAAGCCGACGCCAGGCCGAATTCCAAGCGATGGCCACCTGCCTCCGTGCGTTGGGCCATTTTCGCTCCTTGGAATCATTGGGCCAATGGCCCGCACGATCGAGGACGTGTCGCTACTCTTTCGAGTACTCTCGGGCCCCGGGGACGCCGACCCCATAGGTGCACCGATGCTCTTGCAACAACATTCCCTGGAAGATCTGCAGCAAGTTCCCATAGGGTATTTCGAAGATGACGGTCTGACACCAGTTACTGCCGAAACGCGTCGGGCGCTCAGGAGTGCAGTTGATTCCTTGCACCGCCAGGGGTTTCGTGTTGAACCATTTCGGCCATGCGCTCTTGAGGAAGCGCGCACACTTTGGTGGAAGCTCTTCGTGCGTGCCGGGACGATGTTGGTCGACCGCATGGTTGCGGGACGGCAAGCCCTGCTGAGTCCTATCCTCGAAGAATTTCTTCGCTTCGCGCACGCTGAGGCACCCCTATCTGGGGAGGACCTCCTTACGGCCTGGATAGACTGCGATAGGGTACGGGGAAAGCTTTTAGCAGAGATGCGTCAGTACCCGATTCTCTTAATGCCGGTATGCTCTGTGCCAGCGTTTCGCCACGGCGAACGGGAGTGGAATATCGGTGACCAAACTGTGACCTATCTGGATGCGATGCGATATACCCAATGGTTCAATCTGCTAGGAGGACCGGCTGCCGTCGTTCCCGTGGGGCGATCGCCAGAGGACCTGCCAATTGGGATTCAGATTGCAGGCAGACCATACCAAGACGAAATTGTGCTCGGAATCGCTGCTGTATTGGAGCGAGACTTTGGTTATCTGCCACCACCCTTGGCGACTTAGGACTAGGAGACCTCCAGCGAATGAAAAAATTGAAACCTCCGGCGTCAACGACAACGGGATTGCGGAATTGCTTGTCAGTACCGCCCCGATCAGTCCCAGAGCAGTCTCCGCCAACCAGCGAAGACGCGCATCTCTTCGCGTCTGCATCCCGCGTAGTGATCTGTGGCGGGATCGGAATCTTATCGAACCGCGCCGCAACACCGGTATCCGATATCACGTTTGTCCTCCGGGAGGACCATCATACACTCTCAAATTCAATGGAATTTGCATAGGCAGCCGCTCATCGCTGGCAACCGACGATAGCCTCGCAGAACAATCTCTCGACATGCCGTCGAAGTGAACTTATGTCATCGTTCTGCCTGTGGGCTGAACGACTTTGTTCACGAGAGCAGAGCCATGATGAGTCAAGAAATGAACAAGACTCTCCGGGATGTGGCTGAATACAACAACCTGATCGATGCGGATCTTCGTCATCTAATGCTCCAATAGGAGAGTTCGTTCCCGAGTGACGGGCACTCCGGAAGCCATGCCTAGGTTCCTGCAAAGTCGAATTTTCGGAAACTACAGTCCGCGCTTTCGGAGTGGGGAGTACGGGTGCGCCTTAGGTGACGGTTTCAGAATGTGGATGCAGTCTAGCGACTGTGAAAAAAGGAGTGCAGCCCGAAGTTTAGAGGTGAACGAGCCTTCCCTGCTCGCGACTTTATGTGTAGCTGGTTATTTTCCTTTGGGATAAAATTACCGTGCCCCAATGAAAGCCCTATTTTTCCGCCTCTCGCTCGTTTTTAATTGTGGAGTCGTGTCTCCCGGGGCCGACGCACAAAGTTTTCTTTCTTCCTATATCGCGCGGCCAGTGATGATGAGGGCGCATTGATTGGTCGCCGCTCCCAGAAAAATACGCCGATACCGGCGGTTTGGCGGATCGACGTCGAACCTGACGATTTTCAACCTGACGTGAAAGAACAACCATGGGACGGTTTTGTTTCCACTGTGAAGTTGGTCGAAGGCCTTCGCAACCGTTTGGCCGACCGTTCCGCCCGTGCACCTCACCCGACATGGTTTATCAGACTTGATCCTGATATCGAACGCTGCTTTGGCCGCCATGATTATGTTGTGCAACGCCATGGAGAACAATTCGCACAATTAGCCCATCATCATGACCCACTAGGCATTCATGTCCATGCCCACCGCTGGGATGCAGAGCGTTCCGTCGCATTCTCTGATTATGCCGATAACATCTGGACGACCCAGTGTCTGACCGTTGCTGCCGAGACTTTTGCGCAAAGCTTCGGCGAACCTGTGCGCCGTTCCTGTCAAGGCGGATACTTTCTCACTGAAAGAATTCTTGATACGGCAATCGCCCTTGGGATTAAGGTCGATGTGACGCCGGAGCCTGGTTTGGCTGGCAAAGTCGCCGACCCTTCCTTCGGAGCATATGCCACTGCGGTATCGGGAGATTTCCGCATTTGTCCGCGGCAACCTTACTATCCATCGCGGCAATCTTTAAATGTCCAGTCATCGTCGCTTGCCGATTATCGTCCGATCCTGATTGTGCCTCTCACTTCCTATGACTACGATACGGCTCTGGCGTCCAGGAAACGCCAAATTGCCAACAGGGTTCTGCGTGTACCGCGCCGGCATTATCCGCTCAACCCATGGAAGCAATGGCCAAGCCCGCATGTCTATTGGGATCTCGTCGCGCGCTCCGCCGAAGAACAATCGGCACGCTATTTTGCATTTGCCATGCGCACCCATACGCCAGGATCGGTTGCGGCCGAACGCGCACGAACTCTTCTCGACTATTTACCCAATCACCCCATCGCCGAACGGTTACACTTCGTCGATCCTCTCGGGCCGGAGATCCAGGCTCTTGCGACGCCGCATGTTAATGGCTAAATCCTGTCGCGATTTAGCGCTTGATCTATAAAATGTGCCCCAATTGCAGCTAGTAGGAAATATCAACTTTTTCGGTCAATAATTTCGATATGGTACAGAGCATTCCTTGTTCATAATCCTCCAACAACACTGCTTTTTGGACTTGGAGTCGGACAGCGGAAAACGGGACTCAACTCTACGGAACGATTGTGGTGTCCGATAGCTCTGGGATCGCCTAGCGAGTCGTACGAGACTCTGCTACTGCGCCATATCCGGGCATTTGTGAAATGTATTGGCTCAGCGCAGATTCCAACTCTCACCGTATTGCAACGCTCTTGTCGCGAGCAATTTATTGCTTCGATGAGCGATAAATCGCCGAGCCACCCATTGAACCCCATATTGATATTTGAAAGTCGGATTCTGCCCAATTGGTTGTTGTCAAATCCGGCGGTACGGTCGTTCAGCCGGGGACAGGATGAAGGGGCTGGATATCGAGACCGGTTCCCGTGAGCCATCTCTTTGTGTTCGGAGTTCTTCCTACCCGAGCAGTATGACAATCCGACACTTGGCATCTCGTTCACGCGATGACGACCACGCTCGACTGGTGATGTGTTGTTTTGAGTGAGACCGGCCCGGACGAAGTTGCCAAAGGTGTTTTCGATTGTCCCGTGACGTAGCCATAGGGCGCATAATGGTTGTGCTTTGCTTGTTTTGAATCCCTTCAAAGTGAGGGAGGGTTTATCAAATCGATTGGAAGCAGATGAACGCGTTCATTGCCAGGTGGTATACGTATTCCGGAGGGAAATTCAAATAAACTGGGCCCCCAAAACGGAGAGATTCCCTTTCTTGTGAGCTCAAGGCAATTCTTCCCAACAGATTAGGATAAGAATGAAAACGAGAATCGATTTTGTGCTTAGACTCGCGCTCGTGCTTACGGTCACGAGTGCCACTTTGATGATGGCGCAACAGTCTCCTGCGGGTCGTGTCATTCCTCCACACAGGCCTCAAGGCTCGTGCGACATCTACGCGGCTGCCGGTAACCCATGTGTCGCGGCACATAGCACGACCCGTGCGTTATATGCCACCTATAACGGGCCCCTCTACCAGGTTTTGCGCCAATCGGACGGCAAGACTCTGGACATTGGCGTTGTCCAGGCTACTGCCACGCCAGTTCCGGATCCCGGCGGATACGCGGACGCAGCCGCACAGTATAAGTTCTGCGCCGGTACCTATTGCTGGATCAGCATCATCTACGACCAATCTCCCAAACACAACGACTTGGTTCAGGCCGGATCCCGGCGGATACGCGGACGCAGCCGCACAGTATAAGTTCTGCGCCGGTACCTATTGCTGGATCAGCATCATCTACGACCAATCTCCCAAACACAACGACTTGGTTCAGGCCCCCCGTGGCGGATTCGGTGGCCCGGCATTGGGAGGTTTCAACACCCTTCCAATTGCGGACATGGCCCCGATCACGATCATGGGGCACAAGGTCTACGGCGTGTTCATCGAACCGGGCATGGGACTTCGCCAGAACAATGTCAAAGGCACCGCGGTCGACGACCAGGCAGAGGGGCAATACTGGGTCGTCAGCGGGAAGCACTTCAACGCCGGTTGCTGTTTCGACTACGGCAACGCTGAGATTGACAGTCGCGATGATGATAACGGCACCATGGAGACCCTCTACTTCGGTAACGCCACGCCGTGGTACAGCGGGGCTGGTGACGGCCCATGGATTATGACCGATCAGGAAAATAATCTCGTCGGGTGCGTCAACGAGGATGGGACCAAAGGTTGTCCCAATTTACCCAGCATCCCCTGGCGCTTTGTAACCGCAATCGGCAAAGGAGAACCACACCATTGGACATCCATGGGTGGTGATGCGCAAAAGGGCCCGCTGTCGGTCATGTTCGATGGGCACCGTGTGAATCCAACCTATGACCCGATGCGCAAGCAGGGAGCGATTCTCCTGGGCAACGGTGGTGACAATAGTATCGGTTCGCAAGGAACGTTCTATGAAGGAGCGATGACCGCAGCCGGTACCTTCCCATCGAACGCTACCGACCAGCTTGTCCAGGCGAATATTGTGGCTGCAAGATACGACGTAGCTCCACTTAGTTTGGCTCCGGCTGCAACAGCAATAACGCATGCAAGCCCGCAGACCTTCACTCCGGGATCTTCTCGAGACTTCACCGTGACATTCACGAATACAACAGGCGCTCCTGCAACGGACGTTTCGTTGACCATTGCCGTACCCAGCAAACAGTGGACCGCAGTCGTTTCAGACACTACCCAGACGTCGAAGATGTTCGCTCAGCAGGTCGCTCCGGGTGAGAGCGTAAGCGCGACTTTCAAAGTCACCTCCGCGCCAGCAGCCTTCAACGGCGATCTCGTCGGCCACGCATCGTGGACGAATTCGACCAGCGGCAGAAAGCAGGTTGATACGGCGGTCCAAAAGATTCGTAATGCCAGACCAGTCAAGATCAACGAGTTTCGAGTCAACTCAGGCGCTTCCGGCAACCCGACAGATTCATTTATCGAGCTCTACAACGCAGATTCTCAAAGCGTCGATCTTTCCAACTGGACTTTGGTCGCGCACCCAGCCCACCAGGCTATCTTCTCTACGGTAAAGATCCCGTCTGGAACGAAGCTTGCAGCCGGCGGCTTCTACCTGCTCGGCCTCTCCAACTCGGGGCTGGCGGTTCCCGCACAAGCAGGTGCCAGCATCATCCATGTCAGAAACACCGATGGAATGTCGGTCGGCGACACGATCAACATCGGCACCGGCTCCAGTATGGAAGTGCGCAAGATCGCAAGCCTCGGGACGGCTGCCAGCAACCATACAACGTTGTGGCAATCGCTTCCTGAAGAACTGGTGATCACAGTTCCTGCCGGCTCGACCGATGTGCCGGTTGAGGATGCATCTGGCTTTGTTGTTGGTCAGAAGATTGCGCTTGGCTATGGCTCTACCTATCCGATCGTTGCTAATACCGGGGAGCAGTACGAGATTGCGACAGTGACCGCAGTCGGCAAGCCTGGTACACAAGCGTATCTGGCGATGGCGGCGCCAGCGGGAGCCACCAACATCCAGGTGACATCCCTCGCAAATGTCTCCACCGGTGACAAGATCAGGTTGGATATCGACAGCTTTGGTCATGGGATCGAAACCGTAACGGTGGCGCATGTCGGCACAGCAGCCAGTCAGACCAATCTGTCAGCTTCTGCGAGCGCCGGAGCAACCCGGCTCAGCGTGCGCCGAGCGGAGGGTTTCGCCGCGGGCGACAAGATCACGGTCGGCACGCCGGCAAGCCAGCAAACCGTTACCGTCACCGCCGTGGGCACCCCAGGATCGGATGGTACCCCCATCGACTTCACACCCGCACTTGCCAAACCGCATGTAGTCAGTGAATGGGTGGTATCTCCGGGAACAGGGCTGGACCTGGCAGCTCCCTTGCAGTTTAATCATGCGGCCAACCTTCCGTTCAGCGATCGCGGAACAGGAATCAGCTTCCAGCCTACGACTGCCTTTGCCCATTCGAGCAACGAGCCAGTCCAGGCGCTGGGGACAGGCGTAACTCTCGACAGACCACTGATCAACAATCACGCGATCCACGCGCCCGTACGCGATGACGCTGTCAAGATCGCGGGATACCAGGGTATGCCAACGCCCAACCAGTGGTTTGGCGGACCGGAATTAACCACGAAGTCCCCGCAGTTCGGCCGTACCCTCACCGTCGAAGAAGGCAGCATCGTGCTCCGTGACCCTTCGGGAGTCGTTGCCGACAGCCTTAACTATGGAGGCCTCGTCGATCCATGGGCCGCCGAAGGGGATCAAGCTGTCTCAGGAGCTCCGATAAGCGGCTGCTACGTCCCGGCACCTGGTTCAGTGTTCAATCCCTGGTCGACAGTTGTGGCGCCTGTTGCCATCAATACGAGCGCAGGACGGTTCCCCGACGGCGCCGATACCGACAGCAACTGTACCGACTTTTCAACGCAGGCCGCTGCCTCTTTGTCGGCTGCGTCCGCCGTGGGTTCAACGAACATCAAGGTCGCCAGTACGGAAGGCTTCCGCCCTGGCCAGACAGTCCATATTGATTCTGGTGCAAATGCTGAAACCGCCGTCATCGCCACGGTTGGAACAGCAGGCGCCACGACGATTCGCACTTCCACTGATGCTGGAGCAACTCTTCTGCCTGCCGTAAGCGTGACTGGCTTTGTTAAAGGCCAAACAATCACGATCGACGAAGGAGCAAATTCTGAAACGGCTGTTGTTTCTTCGAGCAGAGGCCGTGGCGCCGCCACCATCACAGTCGTCGCACCCCTCGCTCGTGGTCACGCAGCTGGCGCGCAGATCTCGGGTAGCGGCATCAGCCTCACCGCTCCACTAACCCGGACTCATGCCAATGGAGCGCAGGTCTCCGACAGCGTTCCAACTCCTGGCGCGCCGAACCAATATAACAGTGGAAATCATTGAGCGGTAGGAACTGGGATCTTAAGAACGGCTCGGTCCTATAGCCGGGACATTGGCTGATCGGGGATCGTCACATGTAATGCTTGGACAGTTTCAGATGGATGAGTGTCCAGAGGCATCGGCTCACGATTGATGAATTTAGGCCCACGCACTCAATGAGATCAATTTGACTGATAGCAGCCTACGAATGGGCGACGCCAGCCCTGCACGAGTGGAGGGATGCCGTCGGCACGAATGAGTTGCGGCCTACACCGAGCGAACCCTAACGGAGTGACTTTCCGAAAGAGGACCTTCGGGAGGGCTGGGCAGATAAACGCGGGTATCAGCTATTCAGACAGGGAGGAGGGCAGCCATCTTCTTTGTGATGGTTGGGTTCGGGTTTGCCAATATTCACTATATCGCTCTGCCCTGCTCGAAGAGCGATAGGTGGGGGGGGCTGAACCTCATTTACGCGCTTTTCGGAAAATGACGTAGCCCGACCATGGA
Source organism: uncultured Acidobacteriaceae bacterium (assembly GCA_963798925.1). Taxonomy (GTDB): domain Bacteria; phylum Acidobacteriota; class Terriglobia; order Terriglobales; family Acidobacteriaceae; genus Edaphobacter. The sequence continues at coordinate 1,779,304 of CAWCVD010000008.1, read as the reverse complement.
TGTAAAGTGCGCGATCAACCGTACGCTGTAGCTCGGACGCTAGGAACCGCCGCGCCTCGCTTTGGCCGCGCAAGCTGTCTTCCAGTTGAATTGATGGAGCGTGGGGCGTTCGTCGTATCCGAGTCATTGCGGGTCGGAAGACCGCTGCTTCACAAACAGTAGCTCAGAGAGTTACAAATCCAGTTTGATCATCTCCATGGTCACGCTGACCTTACGCCAGACTTTCAGTGCTACCCATTCAGCAACGCGAAGGCGTGAGGCTCCTCTCGCATCTGAGCCTCGCACAGGCGGAGCGTGACTGTGAGTTGCGCTCCGCCTTCATGACGATTTACGGCTGTCACGCTGCCTCCATGAACACGGACAACCGCTTCAACGAAGGCAAGTCCAAGTCCATGGCCGCGAGATGCGCGTCCTTTGACTCTTCGCTCGAAGAGGTGACGACCAATCTCCACATCGAAACCTGGGCCGTTATCTTCCACGGTAAGCGTGGCCATGTGATCGTCTGCTCGAAGCGAGACACAGACCAAGCATGAAGCGGGTAGATGTTTGAGTTCGTTATCAAGTAAGTTGGCGACGACGCGGTGAAGGAGAGCCGGGTCGGCGAACACTTTGACTGAGCCCGAGCTTCGAATTTGAACACCCAGCCCCTTGTCACTCATGGAAGGCTCGTAGAGGTCGACCATGCCTCTCACAAGCGCGTCGAGATCCACCTCTGTCCTCGAGAGCCGGAGGGCATCCGCTTTCGCCTCTGCCAGGTCGAGCGAAGTGTTCAGGAATTCAGTCAGACGGTCGAGTTCGTCGATCGCGGCAACGATTGACTCGGCGTGATCGCTGACATCGCTGGCCAAAGCCGTCTCCAACTTGCCACGGATTGCGGTAAGCGGACTTCTCAGGTCGTGCGCGAGGGAGTCCGTAATGGTGTGTAATTGATGTACTGTGCTCTCGATCCTGTCGAGCATGTGATTCAGGGTGCGAGCCAGATGGCCGATCTCATCGTCCCCCCGAGTGTCGGGGACTCGGCTTCTCAGATCGGATTGGCCAATGCGCGACGCTGCTTCCGTAATTTCGCTGACGCGGCCTAACATCTTCCGCGTGGCGTAAAACACGATCACGAAACCAAGCAAGACAATGGCAACCCAGAGAGTGAGAAACCGTACACGAAGATTTCTCAAGACATGAAGTTCGTCACGTTCAGATAAACCGAGATAGATGTTGCTGCCATCCTCAACGCGAACTGACGCAACTCGGAACGGGATACTGAAACCCTGGACCCGCACATCGATGGGTACGTCAGGTAGCACTCGAGTAGATCGGATGGCAGCGAGGTTCGCGGCGCCATCTCCAGAGCCGACCCAAAGTTTAGCCGGTCCGCTGTCCCCTGCCTGAAGGAAGAAAACAGCGTCGTTCTCGTTGCTGCTGGATCGCTGACGGTTTGGAACCTCGCGACTGGCAAGTTCTGCCACCTCCCCCACAACTCGGCGATAGAGACGGTCTTTAGGAGTTCGTTCGGCCACGTCACCCAACACTTTGACTTCGCCCGAGAGCCATGCATCGCTTCGCCGCTGGATGTCGTTAGCAACAAATCGGTGAAGCATCGTGAACACCAGCATCGCTCCAATGGCAAACGCGAAGCTTGCCCAGAGCGAGATACGCCACGCGGCGCTTCGCATGATTGGATTAGCCGCCTTTGAGAACATATCCGATACCTCGCAATGTCTTAATCAGTGGCTCGCGACCTTCGGTGTCAATCTTGCCGCGAAGACGATAAATGTGAACATCGACCACATTTGTGTCGGGCTGAATCCGCATGCCCCAGACCTCGGTCAACAGCATGGAACGGGTCACAATTCTGCCCGCATGGCGGCAAAGGTACTCCAGTAAGACGAACTCCTGCGGACTGAAGGTTAAGTACCTCGTCGCCTCGGGTCGCTCTTCGTTTTAGCATGTCGAGTTCCAGATCGCGAACTCTTAGACGGGTCGCGTCTTCGGTCTGGGGTGAGTTGCGTCGGAGAAGATTACGCAATCTGGCGAGCAATTCGGCTATGGCGAAGGGCTTCGTCAGGTAATCGTCCCCTCCGAGTTCCAGGCCCTTCACGCGGTCGTCTACTGACCGCCTTGCCGAAAGAATGAGTACAGGACTGGTGACACCCGACTTCCGCAACTGGAGGATAAGGTCAATACCGTCCCGGTCGGGCAGTCCAAGATCGACGATCATGCCGTGATAGACATGCTTCGCCGCGAGAAGAGCAGCGGTATTTCCGTCTTCTGCCGCATGGACTTCGTAGCCAGCGTCTATCAACGATTGCTTGACGAAGCTTTGAATCTCGAGTTCATCCTCGACTAACAGGAGTCGCACCATTCCATCCTATTGCGCCTCGACCGCCGATGGCTTGATTTTCAATCCTCGGGGTGGATTCCCTCAAAAGATGAGATTTTCGGCGACAACTTGAGACTAGTCGCGGATGTCATTTTTGGCTATCGATTTCATGGAACATCAAGAGCTAAGCCTGGGTACATTGATCTGATCACACGTTCTTCACACCCCATACTTGGCTTACTGATGTGTAACTTACATCCTGGTTATTGGAGTTAACCAACATGTGCGCCGATTGCGGCCTCAATGAACAAATCGTCATCCTATCCATCCCTGCGAAGTGCTATCAAAAGAACAGAGGTCTCGTCTCAACGAGTAGCCGTTGTATCGAGAATATGGAGCCTGTTCTCCAAGCAGTCGACTGTCGCCGGATCGTCGTCTCTTCGTGGTCCAGCTTTCCTCAAGACACACGCGAGATCTAATCCATTCCGGCTGAGGGTCCCTTGTGCATGACTACGGCTTACCTGAACCGCATCGCCACTGCCGTGCCAGACCACGACGTGCATGACACCTTCGTCGTTTTCGCCGAGAATATGCTTGCCGACCCGCGCTTACGCTCGGTCTTCCGCCGCATGGTGAGCCGCGCCGACATCGCGCATCGCTATTCGTTCCTCGATCCGCAGAAAGGGTCTGGACAATCTTCGTTGCATGACGCTAATGAGTTTTATCGGCTAGGCAATTTTCCCGCCACGTCGCGGCGTATGGAACTCTTTGAGGAGAGCGCTCCGGTGCTGATGCGGATGGCCGTAGACCGGCTTGCGCTGAGCGAGGAGGAACGCTCTGGTATTACGCATGTGCTGGTGACCTGCTGCACAGGGCTCTATGCGCCTGGGCTGGACTTTGAGATCGTTGACTACCTTGGGCTTTCTGCGGACGTGGAGCGCACGATGATTGGATTCATGGGATGCTATGGCGCGATCAATGCGTTGAAGCTGGCGCGGCACATTATGCGCTCAGATCCGAAGGCAGGTGTGCTCATGTTGAACCTTGAGTTGTGTACGCTGCACTTCCAGGAGACACAGGAGTTGGAGCAGATGCTCTCCTTCCTGGTTTTCGCAGATGGCGCGGCGGCGAGCCTGATTACTGCGCACGAGCAGGGTCTTGCGCTGGACAGCTTCAAGGCGGTGATGGTGTCGGAGACACGTGGGCTGATTACCTGGAAGATTCGCGATCTCGGATTCGACATGCTGCTCTCTGGGCAGGTGCCGGGAGAGTTGGGCCGCGCGCTGCACGAGGGCGAACTAATGGCGGAGCGCGACAGCATCGACCTGTGGGCGGTGCATCCGGGCGGTCGGTCGGTTCTGGATGCGGTAGAGAACGGGCTGGAACTGCCGACGGATGCGCTGGCAGCGTCGCGCGAAGTGCTATCGTGCTTCGGCAACATGTCGTCGGCGACGGTGATGTTTGTGTTGCAGCGAATAATGCAACAAGCGCGCCCGGGGCAGCGCGGGTGTGCGATGTCATTTGGGCCGGGCCTAACAGCGGAAACGATGAGGTTCCATGTCGTCTAGTGCACAGATTAACTTCAGCCGGCGGGTCTCTCCAGGTGAGTTACTGGAGCTGATGGATGGTGACTGCAGTTATGAGGATTTCCGTGACTGCCTGCGCAGTCTGGAAACAGTCAACCGCTGGCTGCTAGGTTATCGGCCGACGCTGGCTTGGCTGGAGCGGTTGCCGCATGGATCGCGTGATCCCGTACAGATCGTCGATGTGGGCAGTGGCGGCGGCGATCTACTGCGACAGATTGCGGGCTGGGCACGGAGACGGGGCATTGCTGTGCAGTTAACGGGGATCGACTTGAATCCTTATGCCGCACGTGCAGCAGGGGAGTCCACGCCAAAGGAGCTCGGAATCGAATGGGTGACCGGCGATGCTCTGGAGTATCGACCGAACAAGGCGGTCGATATCGTCGTGAGTTCGCTGTTGGCACATCATCTGGAGAACGAGGAGATCGTCGTACTGCTGAGGTGGATGGAAGCAACAGTGCAGGTAGGTTGGTTTATCAATGATTTGGAGCGGTCGGAGTGGAGTAGTCGGATGTTTGGGTGGGTGCGGTGGCACTGGCTTGTGCGGCATGACGGGCCAGTGTCGTTCCGGCGGGCCTTCCGGAAAGAGGATTGGGTATGCCTGCTGGGCGCGGCTGAGATTCCGCGAGAGGCGGTGACGGTGGAGAAGTGGCTGCCGGGACGGTTGTGCGTGGGGCGATGGAAGTGAGGCCGGTGATTCTCAAACGTCTCGTTAGACTAAGGGATATGAAGCCTGTCGCCCCCGTCGGCCTCACAGCGGACCTCGTTACGTCTAACCATCTGAGAAGCGAATAATGCCAATTTCCACTGCGCCAGCCCCCAGCTCCACCGATTCCAGATTCAAGACTATTCTCTGGGTCTCGCTTGGTCTCGTCGTACTCTTCGTCTTCACTACCTCAGAGTTGCTCCTCATCACCGACTATCCGATGTACCACGCCTACCGTCTGCAGGTCATTGCCGATCGCCATCTCCTCATCCCGCATACACTCGCCGGAATTTTTGCTCTTTTGATCGGCCCCATCAATTTCTCCTCGCGGATCCGCCAGCGTTACCTTCAACTCCATCGCATCCTCGGTCGCATCTACGTTATCTCCGTGTTTGTTGGTTCCTTCACGGGGATCGCTCTCGCAGCAGGCCGCCCGGGTCTTCCCGGAACCTCCATGCAGGCCGCCGCCTGGATGGTCTGCACCACCGCCGCCTTCATCACGGCGCGCAACCGCCAAATCACACAGCACCGCCAATGGATGGCGCGCTCCTATGCAGTTACCTTTACCTTTGTCTCCAGCCGCGTGCTCAACCTCTGGCCGCGTTACTGGAGCCACCTGGGCGACGTCTTATCCGCGGTCGGCGTGATTGCGTTCACACTTGCCTCGCTACTGATCGTGGACCTCGGGCTCAACTGGCGCGAACTCACCACTCGTCGTAACTGATCGTCGGCCAGCGGTTATGAGAGTTTAGGATGTGGGTTTGCAAAATGTCCTATTTCCCGAAGCTGGTCCCCACCAGGTCCGAGCTGACTACAGGCCCGTAACCACCGAACTGTCCAACAATCACCGCCACCGCAGGCTCCTCACCCTCCAGTACCCACACCATCACATCTTTCGGCTGAAGACCGATCAGCCGCGCAATCAGCCCGACGATGCCGCCCAGCTCCGGATGAATGCGAAACACTGTCGCCTTGAGGGTCTGTCCTGCCAAGTGAAGCGTCTGCTCCTCCTCCGGCGAGATCAGGAGCCGAATCAACCGTCCGCCGCCGACTGGTGCCAGCATCCCCACCCGAAACGGCGTCGTATTGTGAGGCACGTTCAGCAGCAAGGTCCCAACGAAGCCATTCGCCAGGTCATTCGGCAGGTCCATGTGCTTGCTCTCGACGTGTATCTTGGCATTCTTGTCTATCGTGCGACTAGTCACTATGCCGGTAGCGGCTTCTACCGTAAAGTCGATGGGCTTTGTAAAGAACGGCCCTTTCTGTATGTGATGGTTGCGCACTAACCGGAAGGTACCCTGCTGCGTGTACGTCGTCGCCTCATCATCAATCGATCCATCGACAAAGTGATATGTCAGGCGCATCGTTACTTCATCGCCCTGCACAACCTGCGAAAACTCACCACTGGCAATGGTTTTTCCATCCTCGGAGCGGGCCACCATAAACCGGTGCATTGGGCGTTGAAAATGTCTCACTGAAATCGGTTCAGCCGCAGCTGCAATGAAGAAAGTCATCGCGCAAAGAGCCGCCATTAGGAAACCGTTTCTCCTCAATCGAATACCCCGTTCACACCTTAGACGCCTCCATCCAGGCAGCGCTCCCAACTCCAAAATGACGATTTGTACAGAATGAGGTGCCGAACTGCTTTCTGGACGTCTACTAGAACTGTGGAGTCCTCAACATATTGAGTGAATACGCATCGAGTTCGGAGGGAATACCTTGCAAGACGAAGTACTGATCGTCGGTGGTGGAGTGGCGGGATGTGCGGTTTCGATCGCGCTCGCTCGAAAGGGACGAAGCGTCACCCTGATCGAACGCGAGCCGACTCCGCGCCATAAAGTCTGCGGAGAGTTTCTAAGCGGAGAGGCTCTTGAGGACCTTCATGCACTTGGCATCGACGTGGCGGCGCTTGGTGCGGTGCCTATCGACTACGTTCGCCTCGCCGTGGCTAGGCGGGCCGCGGAGGCTCCGCTACCTTTTCAGGCTGCCTCACTAACGCGCAAAGCACTGGATACAGCGCTCATCGCCGAGGCCATAGCTGCGGGGGTCAGCGTCGAACGTGGTCGCGGCGTGCAGTCGCTCACTCGCGCGACCACCAGCCTCTGGCGGGCTACGCTGGACGACAGTACCAGTTATGAAGCTCCAACGGTTTTTCTCGCCACAGGCAAGCACGATCTGCGTGGACACGGGCGTCCGAAGGACCCTCACCAATGGGTCGCCTTCAAGATGTATTACCGACTGTCTTCCGCGCAGACCGCAGACTTGGAGAATGCGTCCGAGTTGACTCTCTATTCCGGAGGCTACGGGGGTGTCCAACCGGTGGAAGATGGCATTGCGAATTTCTGCTGTGTGGTGAAACAGCGTTATTTCGCACGGGCGGGCCTTCGCTGGGAGAGCCTCATTGCGAAAATGCAGCAGGACTGTCCTCACCTCGCGATGCGGCTCGACGGTGCTGACCCACTGCTCGACAAACCGATCGCGATCACTCATATCCCGTATGGTTACATCCGCCGCACAACCGAGGATGGGCTTTACTGCGTCGGAGATCAGGCTGCCGTAATCCCTTCGTTCACCGGCGATGGTATCTCCATCGCCCTGCACACTGCCCGCCGCGCCGCCGCCGCCTATCTTGCGGCGGAGCCGGCGCCGCTCTTTCAGACTAAATTGCACTCCGCAATGCTGCCTCAGATGCGTCTTGCCGAGTTCGCAGCGAATGGCTTGAACAACTCACTCGCGCGCGCTGTACTGCCGTTCTGTCTCAGAGTGTGGCCCGGAGCGATGCGCGTGACGGCTAGGCTGACACGAGTAACCCAGCCCGCCGCTGTTGCTCCACAGGCGTTCGCTAACTGAAATCGAGCCATGGCAGAACCAACGCTCGTAGTCAAAACGCTCCAGGGGAAATGCAATGAAATCTTTCGTAGTTTTGGCTTTCGCTGTCGTCCTCGCTCCAGCCGTATTCGCCCAGCATCAGACTTTCGGCGTCGACCCCAATGCCAGCGAGGTCAAGATGAAGCTCAACACGACCCACGAGGTTGTCAACGGCATCTTCCACGTACAGTCCGGATCAATCGATTTCGACCGAACCACCTCCCATATATCGGGGATCGTCATCGTCGCAGCAGGCAGCGGCAAGACGGGAAACGATAGCCGCGATAAGAAAATGAACAAAGACATTCTCAAGGTGGACCAATTCGCCACCGTCTCTTTCGCGCCTAAAACGTACAACGGAATAATTGGTGCTTCAGGCGACTCGACTATTCAGGTGAGCGGAGTGTTCACGCTGCTCGGGACTGCTCACGATCTAACGATTCCGATGCAGATTCATGTGGATGGAACTAAGGCAACGGCGAAAGCGCAATTCGTCGTTCCCTATGTGCAGTGGGGTCTCAAGAACCCGAGGTTCCTGATCTGGAAGGCAGAGAATGATGTAGCGATAGACCTAACCCTCGTCGGCAATATTTCCAGTTGAACCGCGATTCCCCCAAACAAGCTATGACAGCCGTGCTCAGTCGCGACGATGGACTGCGCGGGGAAGAACGCCCAGGAGTGATGCGAGGGCGTGTTGGTGTCATAAAAGGGAATGCCGTCGAAGTCGATGTTGTAATCGCCGTCGGGGAAGCCGCGGAAGTAGGTCTTGGACTGGCCGAGGCCTACGCCATTACTGGAGGTGGTGAAGGTGTTGGGCGCCATGTTGACGATTTCGCCGTAGTCGGCGATGGGCGAACTGAAGTTCTGGATGAAGGCCGGGGTAATGACGGTGCGCGCCGAGGCGGCATCGAGCAAAGCGTCCATGGGCGCAAGCGCAGCGGCGACGGAGCCAACGGCGTTCGCCTCGACGGTCACCTGCTGGGAGACATCCCCGAACTTTCAACGGAACGGTGATGTCCATATTCTGCCCTCCGTTGAGCTGGACGGACCGCCCGTTGCAGAGAAGCCGGGCGCAGAGACTTCGACGCTGTAACGGCCGGGCGCTAATCCGCTGAGCGAGAAGCGGCCCTGCGGGTCGGCCTCGACCGCCTTCGCGGCCGTTGTCAGACACGGCGACGCTGTGTCCGTCTTCGGTTAGTGCGCGGTCGACGAGGCTCGCAATTCGGTTGTCATCTTCGATGACCAGGACGTTCATTGTAGGGACCCGTTATTAACGTTAGAGTGACGTCCGTGTAGGTTGGATTAACAGTTGATGAAGATCAATGACGGGATAGTCCCCTTCGGCTCGAAAATGATAGAAAACGAGAAATTTCCTTGGCATCCCGAAACCTCTTGATTCTTGAGTTAGACGCGTAGCCGAAGCCGTCCAGATCGCAAAGATTAGGCCGAAAGTAAGTTTGCCGCTGGTGGCAGAGGCTGTTGTTTCGTTGAAGTTTCGAGTACGGTACCAGCTCCGTGTGCGGGATGACGATCGCCAAGTAGCCCAAGAGCGAATAATAGACTTGTGAAGCCGATCGCGCTGCGAGACTGAGGAGCGATGTTGCGGTATGAATTCGATACCCGAATCTTTCGAAATTCCTCGATTTAGCTTGACACGATTAGGTCAATATCAAACACAGCTCAAATGCCCGATCGCTTGAGCAGGTAGTCCAGGCCACAAACCCTAAACCAGCGATATCCAAACGGTTCAAGTTGCAGATAGTGTCGGCCTTCTGAATCAGGTTGGCTGTGCTCATTGGATAAGAGATTGGCCAGTATGCATTGCTCTTCTTCGCCTTGGATCGAGAATCGAATCTCACGCGGCTCGCCGCTAAGGTTGTGCACACAGAGTACGGAATTATTACGCCATTCGTACTCCATCACCAGAACCTCTGAAGTGCCTGCCGATATGAAAGAAAAGTCGCCCCATCCGATCTCAGGAACTTCTTTACGCATGCGGATAATGCGTTCCATCCAGTTGAGAAGTGAGTTCGGGTTTCGACGCTGGTCTGCGACGTTGACATGTTGAAAGCCATACGGGCCATCGCTGATGATAGGCAGCACTGGATGGTCACTTTTCGTGAAGCCCGCATGCGGTTCCGTTGACCATTGCATCGGCGTTCGGGCACAGTTTCGTTCGGGCAGGGTGAGATCGTCGCCCATCCCAATCTCATCGCCGTAACGAATCACGGGTGTGCCGGGTAAGGTCATCATCAAACTATAGGCGAGTTCTAATCGGCGACGATCTCCTTGGAGCATAGGTGCCAGTCGACGCCGAATGCCGCGGTTATACAACTGCATGTCCTGATCGGGACCAAATTTATCGAAGACGGCCTTTCTCTGCTTGACCTCTAGCCGTCCGAGGTCGAGTTCATCATGATTTCTAAGAAATTGCCCCCACTGCGCTGTAGCTGGCCTCGTTTTCGTCGACCGCATTGCCTTGACGAGCGGTCGAGAATCGCTCATAGCGAGCGCATAAAAGAGATGTTGGTTCACCTCAAAGTTGAACATCATCTGCAAGCGCTCACCAGCAGAGCCGAAGTATTTCATATCGGTACCTGGAAGCACGTTCGCTTCGGCCAGGATGATTGCTTCCCCTTCTCTCCAGGTTAGGAACTGGCTAAAGGCACGAAGCATATCGTATTGCTCTTCAGGTTTGGCCACATTCGCGCCTTTCTGCGAAATGACAAATGGAACAGCATCCATCCGAAAGCCGGAGACACCAAGTTGCAACCAGAAACCCATGATCTTGAGAATCTCAGCTTGAACTTCAGGATTGGAGGTATTGAGATCGGGTTGAAAATCGTAAAAACGATGGAAGTAGTAGGCCTCGGCAACCGGGTCAAAGTCCCAGGTTGACTTCTGTACCCCCGGAAAAACTACACCTGAAGCGGCATTCTTCGGTTTCCTCTTCGACCACACATACCAGTCGCGATATTTAGATTGTGGATCGTGACGCGCAGCTTGGAACCACGGATGTTCATTGGAGGTGTGGTTGACGACCAGGTCGATCATCACACGCAATCCGCGCTGTTTGCAGCCATGAGTGAACTCGACAAAATCGCCAAGGGTACCGTAGCGAGGATCGACGCCGTAGTGGTCGGCGACATCGTAGCCGTCATCTTTATCTGGAGACGGTTGAAACGGCATTAGCCATATCGCCGTAACGCCCATTCCCTGTAGATAATCCAAGCGGCGGATTAATCCTTGAAAGTCGCCACTGCCGTCTCCGTTTGCATCCATATAAGTTGCGACTGAGAGGCAATAGATGACTGCGTTCTTGTAACAGAGGTCATTGATCATGCGGGCAATCTTTCAGTTCGAGATCCTTCCCGGAGCAAATTTAGATGCACGATCTCGCTTGGTGGCAATCCGCAATAATATACGAGGTTTATCCCCGGTCGTTTCAGAACAGCAACGGCGACGGTATAGGAGACTTGGATGGCATTATCCAGAGACTTGACTATCTGGTGAAGCTCGGGGTTGATGCTATTTGGGTGGCACCAATATATCGGTCACCCATGGCCGATTTCGGATATGACATCGCTGATTATTGTGCCGTCGATCCAATCTTCGGAAGCATGCAGGATTTCGATCGCCTCCTCAAAGAAGCTCACCGCCGAGATCTAAAGTTAATTCTCGATTTCGTTCCCAACCATTCCTCCGATCAACACCCGTGGTTTTTGGAAAGTCGATCTTCGCGCGAAAACGCCAAGCGAGATTGGTATCTGTGGCGCGATGAACCGAATAATTGGATCAGCAACTTTGGCGGTCCAGGTTGGGAATGGGACCAACTTACGAACCAGTATTACTGTCACTCATTCCTAAAAGAGCAACCAGACCTAAATTGGCGCAACCCGGCAGTTCGGACGGCTATGTACGATGCTCTACGGTTCTGGCTGGATAAGGGTGTGGACGGATTTCGCGTCGATGTCATGTGGCTGATCATCAAGGATGATCAATATAGGGACAATCCACCGAACCCTAACTTTAGCCCGGCCCAATCCTTCGGCAACCGTTTGCTGCCCGTGTACAACGCCAATCGTCCGGAGGTTCACGAGGTTGTGGCAGAGATGCGGGCCATTATTGACAGCTACCCGGGACGCGTCCTGATAGGGGAGATTTACCTTCCCCTAAAGGACCTGATCACTTATTACGGACAGGATTTGGACGGCGCAAATCTGCCGTTCAACTTTCTGCTTCTCCAATGTCCATGGAAAGCGCAAGGCATCGCCCAGGTTATCTCCGAATATATAAAAATGTTACCGCAGCGAGCATGGCCAAATTGGGTCCTAGGAAATCATGACAATACGCGCATTGCGACCAGAGTCGGCCCTTCGCAAGCAGCAATAGCGACTATGCTGTTGAATGTTGAGGTTGAGGAAGGTGACGGAGAATCCATGTTGAATCTGTATCGTAGATTGATCGCTCTCAGGCGAGCGCATCCAATGTTGGTAACCGGTCAGCTGCGTTCCGTGACAAGTTTAGAAAATCTACTAAGTTACGAACGAGCCGCAGATAACGAGCGCCTAATGGTGTTCCTAAATTTAGGGCACAGCTCGGTCCGAGTACCCACGGAAGCAGGGATTGTTTTGGCAGGCACCGATTCTCGTCGTCACGCAGAGCGGGTGGGTGATTTTGTCGAGCTGCGAGGCTCGGAAGGGCTGATCATTAAAGTTGCTTCATAGAGTGTTAGAGCCCTGAATAATCCCTTCGACATTCTTGACGAGCGAACAGGATGTGATCGGCCATTCTCATCATCACCTTATCTCCTATTATGCAAATGGCGCAAAATCGCCTCTGCAACGCTGACCGACGCCTCCCGGTTTGCAAAGGGGCCAATCTCCTCGACTATGACCCATTGAAAATGCGCCGCGAAAACATAGTTTCGGTCCTTCGGATTCGCCAGGCGGATCGCAGAAGTCCGACTCGCCTTGAATCATCAGGAGCTGGACATCGTTGAGCCTAGATTGAACCTCGTTGTAACGCGGGTCGCAGAGTCGATGGCTAGATTACGCAGTCCGTGTCTTCATCGCTAAACATGGAGAATTGATACCGGAAGCGTGCGGCTACTCATAAGATCCCTTGTATAAGATATTTGAACTGATCACCCGGTCACCTTCCCCATCTGGATGCGTGTCGCCTTGGAGCCGAGGGGAGGCTCACCTATCCATGTGAAAGACGTGTATATGCGCGGCTCAAGCGGATGAGTCGTTCGCCTGTGTGGGCTTGAACACAGCGAATAGACTTGTTGCACGTTCGCTATGAGTGGCAAATCGCCAATGCCCTCTCCCGCTGACGAATCAGCCCGGGAAGGCGGCTTAGCGGAAGTGATCGGCGACCGTGCTGACGGCCAGTTCCCGGAAACGCATGCCAGCTCAACCGGTCGATGCAACACTATTTAATCAGCTGATCCACAAATGCTTACCCTGAAGAATCGAATCTGGTTTGGCTGATGTGGCCAACCTTAGCCAGGGTAAGGCTCCGGTTGATCAAATCCTAGCCAGCGCATTTAGCTTTTGTTTTCATTGAATGGGGTTTTGAGCTGAGTGTTGCGTCGACCCATTGAGACCACCAAGTTTTTGGGAAACTACAAATCGAAGTTGGCAGAGGCCGATACAAACCGTCAATGACCGTATTGGCCTGACAGCGCCGATTGAGGGAATAGACGCCTTATTGGCTCAATTTGGAACCTATACCAAGTATGCTTCCCTCTTGGGATGAACGGTGCTATCGCATCCTTCCATAAGCAGAGGTCATCTTTATGAATCAGAATTTCGCCGCAATTATCCTCGGTGGTACTGGGCAAGTCGGTAGTGCAGCAGTCGCGGAGCTGCTAGCAATTCCGGAATGCCGGGAAGTGGTGATGGTCATCAGGAAGCCGATTGCGGCGCGATCTCGGGTGCGCAACGTCGTTCTTGGTACCGGCGCTGCTGACTTTGCCGAGCGCACTGCCGCCCTTGCCCGCGAAGTCTTAAGCCGAGGTCCCGTCAGCGCTGTGAGCTGTGTGGGTGTCGGTTCTGGATCGATGCGCTGGAGCGAAGAAGAGTTGAAACGACTTGAACTCGGCGTTGTCGGTGCATTTGCGCGTGGCTGCCGTGACGCCGGAATCGCCCAGTTTTGCCTGCTTTCTGCGGTAGGAAGCGCAGCCCGCAGCCGGTTTCGATATGTCCGCGTAATGGGCATGAAGGAAGACACCGTGCGCAACATCGGTTTCACCCGCCTCGCCATCTTTCGCCCCGGCATCATTGTAGGCAACGCTCATACTCCGGCTTGGGTCGGTTTGTTTGGAAGCCTCGTGCCTGGGCGGTTCGGCAATATCGATCAGCGAATTCTGGGTCGTTCAATCGCCGCAGAGATGGCTTTGCACAGTCGAGACGCCGGCGAAGTGATCCGCGAAAATTCCGCAATGAAAAAACTCGCCACACAGTTCAATAGAGTGACTTTGGGATTTTAACGTGAGGTCTAGGCCAAATAATCGCGAGAATAAAACCGGAGAGCCGCACTATTTCGAGCTGATCGCCAAAATTTAGCCAACAGTCTGTCTCCTCACGTTCCGACTGATTTGGATGCCGCATCCGTCGGAACAATTCTCATTTGGTGCCAAATCGCCGGGTCACTCATCCAAAGATGGATAATCGTGCCAAACTGGTTGTCAAGGGGTGCATTGCCCTGTTGTCCGGTTGAAGAAAAGCCCGACCGGAAGCCCCGCAGGACTGATCGGCCTTTGTGAGTCGTCCAATAACCTGAAAATATCCCTTGTTCTGCTGTGTCTAGATGACCGGATCGCAGAACAAGAGACAGTTTGAAGGATCTTCTGATTCAATCAGAAGCTGTAGCGAAGCGAGAACTGCATGCGCCGCGACGTGGTGAGAGTAGTGCTGTAATTGCCGAAGGTTCCACTCACTAGGCTGCCCGTGACCGCATTGAACCGTACCGAGTTGCTGAGGTTGAAGACCTCCCACGAAAAGCGGAGGGCCTGGCTCTCGGTGATCTTGAACGGCTTCGACAGACTTGCATCGGCACCGAAGTTTCCATCCCTGCGGAAGTTGTTTCGCTCGCCTGCTTCCCCGGGGTAGGGAAGTCTCTCCAGCGGGCTTCCAGTCGCAATTGACCCTGTGATCTGACTAGCCAATGCAGTTCCGAAGGCATTGGGAACATTTCCGGGGTTGTATACTTTCTTTGACTTGAAGTTTCCTGTCTTGATGCCGAAACTGGCGATCTCCCAGTCGGTAGTGAAACCGCCTTCGGTAAGCGAGAAGGGCAGACCGCTGGTCCACCGGACAATCGAAGCAACTCGCCACCCGCCGATGAAAAGATCGGTGAAGCGGTTAACGTGCGACCCGAAAGCCTGTCCCTGGCCAAATGGAAGGACATAGGATCCATCCGCAGTGATGAGATGCCTCGTATCGAAGTCCGAGACAGCGCGCGATTGCGAAGGGTTCCACGCATTGGTGATATAGCTTCCCGATCCCCCTTGGGTTTCGTTGGACCGCTCCGCATCTGATCCCAGGTCCATCGAGTTGCCGAGACTGTAGCTTAGATCTCCCTGAAAACCATGAGTCAATGGATGGCGAAGAACGAACTGACCGGCGTTGTAGGACGAGGTGCCCATCGAAGACCACGCATACAGAGAAGAAAACTGACCCTGGAAGAAGCGATTCTGCGGTGCGGATGCCGGGCAGCCGTACGAGCAATAAAAGTCCAGGTCAGCCAAGGCAGTTGTTTCGCCCAGTACCTTGCGGAAAACGGCAAACTCGTTGCAGTAGATGGCCTGCGTTGCCGTATGGCTGGGGTTAGGACAACTCGTGCTTGCGACGCTGGCCATTTGCGGGAACATATTTTCGAAGTAGGGAATCGCCGGAACGGTAGCCTTCGCGCTTCCTGCGTTTTGATCCACAAGAGCAGCGAGCTGCGCTCCAGCCTGGAAGTATGTCGCGCCCGACTTAGGATCGAGGAGGTTAGTTGGTGTTGCCAGGTCAATTTGCTGCATCAGCTTTCGACCAAAGCGGCCTACATATGCTGCTTCGAATGTGAACCCACCGGGTAAAGCGCGCTCGATGGATAAATTTAAGACCTCTGAATAGGGAGTTTTGATCTTGTTGTCTACGCCCCAGCTAATGAGAAAAGCGGTCGATGTGTTTGTTTGAGGCAATATGAAGGGGAAGTTCTGTGTCGCTGCCGGAGGTGTGAAAGGAAGGTTAGGAAGGGTGGAACGGCTGACAAACCGCGGTGAAGTTTCAGTAGTTAAGGAACCCAGCGCGCTTGAAAGCTT
This sequence comes from uncultured Acidobacteriaceae bacterium, assembly GCA_963798925.1. Classification (GTDB taxonomy): domain Bacteria; phylum Acidobacteriota; class Terriglobia; order Terriglobales; family Acidobacteriaceae; genus Edaphobacter. The sequence goes on along the minus strand of CAWCVD010000008.1, from coordinate 1,763,516 downwards.
GCTGGCAAGTCCAAACGAACCGGAGGCATTGAACGCATTGACGATACCTTGACCGAAGTGGTCGTAGTACATACCTGCGCCCGCACGGATCGAGGTTTTGCTGTCGAGCGCAAAGGCGATTGCAACTCGAGGAGCAAAATTGTCCTTCTGCTTGGCCCAATATCCAGGCCTTCCATAGACAGGACCATTCGGAGCAAAGGCGAGGGCGGGTTCATATACCTGGCCGCCGGCCGCAGCGATCGCACGTTGTTCAAAGAAGGCGTGGGTGTCAACTGTGGGTGCAGCGGACTGGCCGTTCTTGTCGTAGGGGGTCTGCAGATTGGTATACCGCAACCCGTAAGTGACTGTCAGCTTCGGTGTAGCGCGCCAGGAGTCCTGAGCATAGACCTCGAACTCATTTGCGATGAAGCTGCGGCTTACATAGTTGCCCTGAGGTATGAGCGAGCCTGTGTTTCCTCCGGGATTGACGGCGTAATTGATGTTTTGCGACAGTACAGGTGTCGTTCCTACAAGGTTGGCATACGCTTCAAGGTAGCTTGTGCTAAAGCTGGCCGCGACTGGTGTGAAACCCGGTAGCGTCGATGGATCGGGAAGCCCCTTCGACGACAACCCTAGCGGATTGGTGCTCCCGCTGTTAAAGGAGTTGGCATTGGTTTGCGAGTTGTTGTGAATCAGTTCCCAAGAACCACCTACCTGAATAGAGTGACTTCCCCTGGTGTAGTTAAGCGTATCCAGGATTTGGTTGACCGGGACGCTTCGGATCGAGGTCCGCGTCTCCGCGGTCGGTGAGGCGATAAAGCGGATATCCGTATAAACTCCGCTTCCGACACCTGCCGTTGCGAAGCCCTGACGAGTGTATCCATAACGAATGTCGTTCACGACACGCGAATTGACTACCCACGTATCGCCGGCAGCGATTCCCTTTGTGTTGTCTTCTGTCGTTGTCGAAGGCGGAAGCCCAGGAAACTGCTGAGCCGAGGCACTTACATCTTTCTGGAGGTTGCCGCGCACAAAGACGTGCTGAGAAGCAGATGGAGTCCAGTCCAACCTGATGATGCTCGTGTTGTGGGAATAGGGTGTTCCGGAAGAGAAGGTATAAGAGCCTTCGTTGAGTCCGTCTCCAACTGTCAGGCCGTTGGCTACCGGAACCTGAGAAAAATAATTGAGAATCGCGGCGTTCGGCCCAGGACCGAGAGGACAAACTCCATTGGCAGTGCAGGGAGCGTCGAGCGTTGCAACCTGCGCGGGTGAAAGACTGCGAATGTTGCCTGATGAGTCCTTATATTGCAGGGTCCCCGCACGATAGGCAGCAGTAGGAACCTCCTGGGTCACAGTAGTTCCTTCTTTTGTGCGTTGACCCTCGTAGTTGAAGAAAAAGAATATCTTGTCCTTCAGGATTGGTCCGCCGACGGTACCGCCGAAAGTATTGCGTGTCAGTTGCGGCGGCTTGTTGGGCAGTCCGCTACCAGCCTGAGCCTTTTTGTTGAACCAATCGTTGGCAGCAAAGTATCGATTGCGATAGTACTCATAGGCGCTGCCGTGAAAGTGATTTGCGCCGGATTTTGTGACCATTGTGACCTGCGCGCCTGAAGAGCGGCCCGCATCAGAATTTGAGTTTGCCGTGATGACGCGATACTCCTGGGTCGAATCCAGCGTCGATCGCAGCACCCCAGTGAAAGCGTATCCAAAGGTCTGGTCGTTATCGTCGAGACCATCGAGGGTGATGTTTCCTTGGTCTGAACGTGCTCCGGCGACTGCGCCAAGCCGGCTGTCCTGCGTTTGGGCAGGATTGCTGGCGCTGTTGTTATTGTTGAAATAGAGAACGCCAGGCTGGAGGCTCAAGAGGTCGGCTACGTTCCGGGAGTCGATAGGCATCGTCTCAATCTGCGTGTTACTGATTGCGTTGCCAATGCTCGCGTCGCTGAAGTTCAAAGTACTGGCCGCCGTCACCTCGACCGTCTCCGCGGTAGACCCGACCGTCAATCTAAAGTTAAGCGTCGAGGGCTGGCTTACCAGCAATTCGACATCCCTCGTCTGCGTTCCAAAGCCGGTAAGGGCGACAGAGATCGTGTAGGTGGCCGGTTGAAGTTCAACGAAGTTATACTCGCCGTTCTTCCCCACCTCTTGTTCCTGGCGCGCCTGGTTCATCTTATTGGTGAGGGTTACCTTGGCACCCAGCACCACGGCACCGGTTGCATCGGTAACTGCGCCTCGTACTGAAGTTGTGGCGTTCTGGCCAAACGCAACGACATTGAGAACCACAGCGAGAACTATTCCAAGTAGCTTGAGTGTCATTGTTCCTCCATAAATAGAGCGGATTTGCGAATCATGCAGCCTGAGCTTGCTTTAGGAGTTGTTCTTACGGTTGCGAGCCTCCGGAGCGACGTCTTCCTGCGGGCGGCTCTTGTATGGCCGGCGTTGCAGGAGGAGCGATGGCAGCGGTGGCTGCCGGTGCCACGGATGACGGTTCAGCTGGCACCGGCCGATTGCCGTAGGATATAGCGCTCTTAAAGAGATACCGGTAGGTTCCGTGGGCGTCTTCAGAGTTAGCGAGACAAAAATCATCTCCGGGCGTATGTCCCAACACTGAAGATGGCGTAGGTATCTGCGCTGGCAACTGGATACCAAATAGCATGCAAAGACAGATACACCAGTGGCCCGTGTGCTTCGACAAGCTCATCATTGGTCCTTTCGAATTTTGGAAAATAAAGGTGAAGCCGGATCGGGATAACGCGATTTCTTTAGAGACCGAGTGTCAAAAGCTCCTGGAATTTCACACGCACAAAAAGAGTGAAAGCTCCAGACACCTGAAATGGTGCTGCACTGCGGACACAGCACGCTGAGAGGCTACGTTACGCTATGAAGGAAAAGCTAGAACTCCATCTCTTCCCGCTTTTGAGTGATTGGTCGGATTGTAAACTCAAGACCGCAGTTTGGAAAAGCGAAATCGAATACTTTATAGGTAATACTTGATATCTGAGGACGACCTCTTGAGTCAGTTGTCCCCGTATGGGGAGGGCACGCCCCGCTCAAGTCCGCCGGGCTTCGGCCCGTCGGGATTCTACCCCCTCCCCGCACCAATTTACGCATTGCCAGCCTTCCGTTGGAACGAACCCACCTCTTGCTCTACTATGGGTGTGATCCACCTCAATATTTTGACAGTTTTTTTTAGACGGCGACTCTCGCCTAGGTTTGGTCAGCGGTTTCCACTCATGCAAGACAAATCCCAGGGATCGTAAAGGAACAATGTCAGATCATCTTGTGAAGAGAAGCTTTGTGAAGCGAGACTCCGGAACTATCGTGCTTGCGCTGTCGGCAATCCTAATCGGCGCTACTCAATTTACAGCCAGCGGCCAAGAGAAGCAGGAGAAAAAATCAGACTCTCCATTCAGCGGAATTCAATTTCGGCAAATTGGTCCATTTCGTGGTGGCCGTTCCGGAGCAGTAACTGGAGTCCAGTCGGAACCGCTCACCTTTTACCTGGGAGCCACGGGCGGCGGCATCTTCAAGACGACTGATGGCGGCACCCATTGGCTTCCGGTTGCAGATGATCAGCTGAAACTGGGCTCTGTTGGAGCGATTGCAGTCGCAGATTCAGACCCAAATGTCGTCTACGTCGGGATGGGCGAAGGGGATATCCGCGGAAACGCCTCGCATGGCGACGGCGTGTACAAATCAACGGATGCAGGTCATACGTGGACCCAAGTCGGCCTGGCAGACACCCAGCAAGTCGGCGCCTTGCGCATCGACCCGAAGAATCCCGACATCGTTTATGTCGCCGCTCTCGGCCATATGGCTGGCCCCAACGAAGAGCGGGGCGTGTTTCGTACCAGAGACGGCGGCAAGACTTGGCAGAAGGTTCTCTACAAGAGCAACCTCGCCGGAGCCATCGACGTTTCGATCGACCCCACAAATTCGCGCGTCATCTACGCCAGCATCTGGCAGGTCATTCGCAAGCCCTGGACCTTCGAGAGCGGCGGTCCTGACAGCGGCCTCTACAAATCCACCGACGGGGGCGACACCTGGAAGGAGATCACTCGCAACTCCGGTCTGCCTAAGGGTGTTATCGGCAGAATAGGCATCGCCGTCTCGCCCGTCAAAGCTGGCAGTCTCTGGGTAATCGTCGAAGCCGAGGAGGGCGGCATTTTTCACTCTGACGACGGGGGCGCAACCTGGATAAAAGTAAACGATCAACGCGAAGTCAAACAGCGTGCCTGGTACTACTCACGCATATTCGCGGATCCTAAAAATGGTGACACAGTTTACGCCCTGAATACTAGCTTCTATCGCTCCATCGACGGCGGCCGCACCTTCAAATCCATCCCGACGGGCCACGGAGACAATCACAACCTGTGGATCGCCAACGATGATCCCAATCGCATGATCGAATCGAACGACGGCGGAGCAAATATCTCCTTCGACGGCGGCAAGAGTTTCAGCACGCTCATGAACCAGCCTACCGCCCAGTTCTATCGCGTTGTTACCGACCAGGACTTCCCCTATCACATCTACGGAGCCCAGCAGGACAACACCACCGTCGAAATTTCAAGCCGATCCAACAATGGCTCTATCACGGAGTCCGACTGGCACGATGTAGGGGGCGGCGAGAGCGGTTGGATCGCGCCCGATCCCACCGATTCGCGCTACGTCTACGCCGGTTCCTATGACGGACTGCTGACTCGCTACGATGACAAAACCGGCGCACTGCGCAACGTGACCGTGTGGCCCGACAATCCAATGGGTTCCGGCGTTGAAGTGATGAAGTACCGGTTCCAGTGGAGCTATCCCCTATTGTTCTCTCCGTGGAACCCCAAGCTCCTGTATGCGGGCGCCAACGTCCTTATGGCGACCGAGGACGAGGGTCAGCACTGGAAAGCAATCAGCCCTGACCTGACGCGCGACGACAAATCGAAGCAGGGCCCCGTCGGCGGCCCCATCACCAAAGACAACACCGCCGTCGAATACTACGACACCATCTTCACCATTGATGAGTCGACCGTCGAAAAGGGTGTCATCTGGGTGGGCTCCGATGACGGGTTGATCCACCTCACCCGCGACGGAGGAATGAACTGGACCAACGTTACGCCGAAGGACTTTCCCGACTTCATCCGCGTCAACTGCATTGCTGCCTCACCCCTCGACGCGGGAACAGCCTACGTCGCCGCGACGATGTATCTATCCGACGACTTTCGCCCCTTCCTCTATAAGACGAAGGACTACGGCAAGACTTGGACGAAGATTACCAATGGAATTCCCGCCGACGACTTCACAAGAACCATTCGCCCCGACACGAAAATGAAGGGCCTCCTCTTCGCCGGAACGGAAGCGCATCTGTATGTCTCTTACAACGACGGAGGCAACTGGATCCCCTTCCAACTCAATCTGCCCAATGTGCCGATGACGGACCTGACCATCCAGAAGCGCGAAGACGATCTGATAGTCGCGACTCAGGGCCGCAGCTTCTATGTTCTCGACGATCTGCCGCTGGTCCGAGCCATGGCTCCCGGAAAGCTGCCTGAAGATTCCGTGCATCTCTTCGAACCCAAGGCAACCTACCGGTACGCGGGTGGAGGCGGAGGCTTCGGGAGAGCACAGCCAGGAACCGGACAGAATCCTCCCAGCGGGGTGGTCCTGTATTACTACCTCAAATCGAAACCCACATCCGATGTTGTGCTCAAGTTCACCGACTCCTCTGGCAAGTTGGTCCGCGAGATATCTTCGAAGCCCGAACCAAAGGAGGCTGCGGGCCTGGAAGATGATGACGAGAGGCCGACATCCCCAAAACCTTCCACCAAGCCTGGACTCAACCGCTTTGTCTGGGATCTCCGCTACGCTGATGCCACTCGCTTTCCGGGCATGATCTTCTGGGCCGGAGGTGTGCGCGGACCGCAGATAGTCCCTGGAACTTACACGGTTGAATTGTCTGTCGACGACCACGCGGAGACTCAGAAATTTACTGTAAAGAAAGATCCCAGATCCCCGACAACCCCTGACGACTTCAACAAACAACTGGAACTAGCACTCCAGATACGCGACCGGCTCTCGGCAGCAAATCAGGCTGTGATTGATATGCGCGCTGCGCGTCACCAACTCGAAGAATACGCAAAGAGTAGCGATGCAAAGATCTCGTCTTCCGCAAAGGCCATTCTAGCAAAATTGGACCCGATTGAGAACGCGATCTACCAGACCAAACTTCGAGCAAGCGAAGACGCGCTTAATTTTCCCATCAAGCTGAATAACAAGCTCGGTGCGCTTCTTTCCACCGTCACAGCAACGGACATAGCTCCAACATCGCAAAGCTACGAGGTCTTCAATGAACTTTCCGCGCAACTGCAGGTGCAACTCAACCAGTTAAAACAGATAGAGACGCATGACGTAGCAGAGTTCAACAAGGTAGTGCGCGATCAGAACATACCCGCCATTCCGATGAAGTCCTCTGAATAGAGGAGGACTTGGAACGGCGAAACCCGAGCCAAGTCTTGCGTTCAACCAGGAACGCAGGACTTGACTCTACAAGCAGATTGGAGAGATGGACCTCGTTGACCTCAGCGCTTACGCAGGCTTGGCGGCTGTTGCCCTCGCAACGGTAAACCTCCTCATTGGTCTAGCGATGGCTGTTCGCTACAGCCCAGTCAAATACTGGCCGCACCGTCATTTCAATCTCTTCTACGCACACCGCATCACAGCCTACGCAACCATCACCCTAACTCTGGTTCATCCGCTCATCCTCCTCTTCGTGCAGCGGGTTCGGTTTCGCCTTGTAGATATCCTCCTGCCCATTCGATCACCTCTGCAGCCCTTGCAAAACACCCTCGGTGCCATCGCTCTCTATCTTCTGGTCATAGTCGTCATTAGCTCGTTGTATCGCCTCAGCATTGGGAGAAAATGGTGGAAGCGAACCCATCTTCTGGTCTATCCAGCGGCAGTTCTGCTTTTTATCCACGGTGTCTTTACCGACTCAGAACTCAAGACAGGCCGTGCCGATGTGCTCGATGGAGAGAAAGTCTTCGTCGAAATCTGCTTTCTGTTAACCTTGCTTGCGTCGCTGGCCTCCATCCGGATTCGGCGCAGGCGCATAATTAACTCAGCTACGCGTTCGATCTCGTCATGACACCTCCACGTCGACCCCGCAACCCGTTCAAACTACTGCTCCTCGGTTCGCTGGAGCGCGAGGTCTTGAATCTGGTCTGCGCGACTGGAGGCGGAACGGTACGTGAAATCTGCAGCTGTCTCAGCAGACCACTCGCGTACACCACCGTTATGACGACATTAGACCGGCTCTATAAGAAGGATCTGCTCGTCCGCCAGAAGGAAGGGCGAGGATTCTGGTACGCACCTCGCACTGCCGAGCCAGTCGATCCAGGAACAACCTTACCGAGTCCAAACGCAAGGCGGAATCGAGCCTCCCGAATTCCCCTGGTCTCCTATCTTTTGGATTCGGTCGGAACCTACGATGAGGCGCTCTTGCAGGAACTTGAGAAGACAATCGCAGCACGACGGCAGCAATTCGAGCGGGAGGGAAAGTTATGATCGCCATCTACTCCGTCAGACTTGCCATTCTTTGTTTCGCGTCGTTCTTTGTGCTTCACCTGATATTTGGACTCCTGAGTCTCAAGCTCTGCGCTCGATGTGCGTGCATCTCTGCCTCGATTTCGCCTCAATGGGGCTCGAGAATCTTCATCGCCCTAAGACTTGCTCCCGCCTCCCTCTCGCTTCTGACAATCTCGTGTGTTTGCATCCCGAGCTATCTACGCTATGAGGAGAACTCCGCCCCCGAAGAGATTGGCTTGCTCAGTCTCGCGCTGGCATGCCTCGGACTTCTCATCTTTTTGACTGCGTTCGCAAGGGCATCCCGTGCCGTTATTCAGTCCTCTTGGTTGAGCAACAAACTTGCTGTCACCAAACCCGCACAATCCTGGTATCTCAACCTTGGCGTCGAGAAATTTCCCCCTCTTGGTCTGATCGGGCTCCTCAGGCCCAGGGTCGTAGTCTCGCCGCGCGTTCTCGAGGCACTCACCACGGAGGAGTTTCAGGTCGTCCTTGAGCACGAGCGGGCACATCTGTCTTCTGGCGACAATCTCAAACGGCTACTGATCCTTCTCTGTCCTGGGCTTTTCCCCTTCGTCCGCAGCTTCAATGCAATCGAGGATCATTGGCAGCGATACGCCGAACTATCGGCCGACGACTTTGCGACGCGAGGTCAGCCAGGGCGCTCCATCGTGCTGGCGGAAGCCTTGATCAAGTTGGCGCGTCTCGAAGGCAATCAGACAGCGCCGCCTCTGGTCAGCGGACTCTTCGCGGCCTGCGATGGCCTAGCCCTTCGCGTGGAACGCCTCTTGAGATTGGAGCCTGCAACCGAACAACCCGCACTCTTCTGGAGATCCCTTTGGGTTGCATCTTGCCTGCTGCTCGCCTGCTCTGCATTCCTCCTCCCGCAACTATCACTATGGCGCGGCGTCTATCCTCTTCTGGAATCGCTTCTGCGATGAAGGCCCGATGGGCCAGCGAAGCCCGAATCTACTACTGCTGGTAGTACTTCGCAAAATATCGTATCCGTATATCTATCCACCTGACGCTCAGCGACTTGAGTTAGCTCGCCGCTTCTTTAATCGAACCCATTTTCTAATGCACATTCTGGGAGATTCATGTCTAGGCTTTCCTCTCTGCTCGTCGCTCTTCTCATCTGCGGCTCGATCGGTCTTACTGCACAGACTCCGGACACGGCTACTCTTCAAGGCCGAGTCGTTGATCAGGCTCATGCAGGAATCCCCAACGCCGAGATTAAGATTGTCAACTCGCTGACAGGCCTTCAACATCTCACAAAGACAGATGCCCTAGGAAATTTCTATCTCGGCGGCCTTCCAGTCGCAGGAACTTACAAGGTCTCCGCAACCAAAGCAAGTTTCACAGCCGCAGACGCCGACGGCATCGCCTTGTCCGGAGGAAGCACCGCGAACATTGAGTTGCAGCTAAACGTCTCTGGCGGAAGCACCGAACTCACTGTTACTGGCACAGTCGGCGAAGCGAGAACCGATCAGCCGCAGCTTGGCATCTTTCTCAGTGCAGCAAAGATTCAGGACACTCCTCTTTATGGCAGCAAGATAACCTATCTCCCACTTCTCAGCGCCGCGAATCGCCCTGCTATCAATCAGGGAGACATCTTCATGAATCAAAATCTCTTCACGACCAACGGCTCCGGAAGGCGGCAGACCTGGTTTGAAGTGGATGGGAGCAATGCAATTGACAGCTGGGGACGGCAGACCATCTTCACCAATATCCCCGCGGTCGCGGTCGATCAGATATCCGTCCTTACCAACAGTTTTTCTGCAGAGTATGGCGGAAGCACCGGAAGCGTCGTTAGTATCGTCACAAAAAGCGGCGGCAATTCTTACCACGGGCAGGTCTTCGCGCTCTGGCGCCCCTCCGGCCCCGAAGCTGCTCTCTCCGGCTTCACCTCCAGCAATGCCGCCAGTGGAAACGATCTCACCAATGACACCCTCGTTCAGGGCGCCGCATCAATCTCCGGCCCAATCGGCGAGAAAAAACTCACCCACTTTTTTCTGGGAGCAGAGTACAGCAGCCAGAACCGCGCCTCACCAGTAACCTCACCCCTTGCCCCCGGAAACTTCATCGGCCACTATCGGGATTGGCTTCCCACCTTGCGGCTTGATCACCATATCTCCGAGAACAACAATATTTTTTTCCGTGGCAGCGCCGACGGCTTCTACGACACCAATCCCAACGGCATCGTCGGCGGCAGCAGCCTTCCCACAGTCGCCCGCACCTTCCGCCGAAAGACTTATACCGTCCAGCTGGGTGACAATGCCGTTCTCAGTCCAACCATGGTCAACAGCCTTCGCCTCCAGTTCCAACTCGCTTCACCCATAACCGAGTTCGACCCTGTCATCTACGGTACGCAATTCGTTGTTCCCATCTCCTCAGGAGGCACTTTCACCTCCGGAACCTCCCAGTCTGCGCTGCTCATGAACCGTCAATACGAGATCGCAGAGACACTCTCTATCTCGAAAGGGAAGCAACAGATTAAGTTCGGCGGCGACGCCATCTACGCCCACAACGGCGGAAACAGCAAGGAGTTCGGCGGCCCAATCTATCTCGGCAAATTCACCTACAACACCTGCACCCAAAGCGCCTCATTCTGCGAGAGTCAGGCCTACCTCAGCAACATCGCCAACGTCGCCAATTATCAACAAAGCTATGGGAACGCCGACTACACCGTAAACGACACCTTGTGGTCTCTCTTCGTTCAAGACGACTATCACGCCACGCCCGAGCTCACCGTCAACCTCGGCCTCCGTTATGAGCAGCAAACCTTCACTGACTCCCGCGCCGACGTCGCTCCCCGCGTTGGTTTCGTCTACGACGTCCGTGGCGAAGGAAAAATGGTCCTGCGAGGCGGCTTCGGCATCTACCACTCGCAAATCGTCGATAACTCGGAGGCCAATTACGCGCTCACTGGACCCACCGGTGTCTTCAACTACACCGCCAGTCCAGGACAGATCGGATTCCCCACATCCATCGCTGCGGCACCGCTTCCTGCCTTTCCCCCCGGTGCTCAGGTGCCTCTGCGCAGCCTCTATATTCGGCCGGGTCAAAGCGCATATCTCAATCAGTTCTTTCCCACATCGACGCTCGTCGGTTATCCCAACAAACTCCTGAATCCCTACTCGGAACAGTGGACTATCGGAATCGAACAGCAGATCGTGCCAACCTGGGTCTTGGCGTTAGACTACGTCGGTACCCACACCCTTCGCATCAACCGTCCGCTGGACGTCGACGCGCCAACTTCTTTCATCCGCACCGCACCTAATCAGATGCGTGCTGCACAAGCGGCAAACTGTACGCGGCCTTACTGGGTTTCTTGGTACTCACAGGCGAACAAGACTTGCAGCACGACTACGGCCAGCAACCCGCAGCCTCCTTATAGCGTGATTCAGTCCGATGTGAACGACGGCTACTCGTACTATGAAGCGCTCGACGTCAATCTGAACCATTCGTTCAATCATGGACTCTCACTGCTCGCCAGCTACACATGGTCCCACGCCATCGCCAACGTCGATCCGGATGTCCCGAGCCAGAATCCCAACGACCCGAACTTTACCGGCCACGCAGAGGTCGGCAATGCAATCTTCGATCAGCGGCAACGCTTTGTATTGAGCGGCACCTATATTGCTCCGCTCAAGGTTCGCGTTGGTGGCATTACCACCCTGGCGACTGGCCTCCCGTATAACTACGTCACAGGCACCACCAACAGTGGAGACACCGGAGCCACCACTGACCGCCCCGTCATCAACGGAGCAGTAGTAGGTCGCAATACCGGCCGAGGTGGAGATATCTACGAAGTCAATCCCTTTGTCGCACGCAACTTCGTGATCATCCACGAACGACTGGCCATCGATCTTCGAGCTGAGTCCTTCAACGTGCTAAACCACGCGAACTTCGTCGGATACAGCGGAACGTGGGGCAACGGAGCCACCGCCGGCACTGGTTTCGGCCTTCCTCTGGCGGGGGTTACGAATCAGCTCCCAGCACGTTCGTTCCAATTCTCTGGCAGGGTCACCTTCTAATGCTTCGGAAAATCGGCCCACTACTTCTTGCTGGAATCGTTCTTGTCAGCGGTGCCCCTCATTTATTTGCTCAGGCGAACACCGCCTCCACTCGGCCTTTTCGCCAACGCGAAGATCGCCCTTCGTCCCCGCCTGACTCTCACCGCCGGTCTGCGCTGGGCTGGGCAATGGAATCCGCAGCCTCCCCATTCGAATCTAGCAGTCAACCAAAGGCAAATCATTCCAAACGATCTCTCGCAGTGGCAGCCACGCATCGGCCTTGCGTGGACCCCGACCCCGAAGACCGTTGTTCGCTCTTCAGGCGGACTCTACGCCGCCCCAACTCCGGCCACCTTCTTCCATCGCGTCACCGCAGACAACGGCCTGCAAACGATCGTGGCGGATACCTACTTCGATCCTCAGATCCTCGCATTAACAGGTGCACCCTCGGGCACACCCCATGCCCTGCCCGGACCACCGGCAGGGCTAACCACGCCTGAGGCGCTTATCGTTGGAATCACTTCAGGCTTCCGAAATCCAACCTCTTTTCAGGCAGCAGCAGACGTAGATCGTGACGTCACGACGAAACTGAACCTTGCAGCCGGCTACGTCCACAACAGCACATGGGATCTGCAACGCGCAATCGACCAGAACCTCGCTCCACCGACCGTCAACAGCGTCGGCATCCCAATTTTTCCGCTGAGCCGCCCCAACCCGATAATCGGCCGGCTGCTCATCAATCAATCTTCTGCGCACTCCTCCTACAACGGGCTACTTCTGACCGCGACCTCGCAGATCTCGAGGCGTACCACGATTACAGCCAACTACACTCTCTCGAAGACGGTCGATAACGACTCGAACCTGGGACCCTACAGCATCGATTCCGCCCTGAACCCCTACGACCTCGAGATCGAGCGCGCCGACTCGCTCCAGGATGTGCGCCACAACTTCAACCTGAGCGCAGTACTAAATTTGCCCGTCGGGTTCAAGTTCAATCCAATTCTAGTGGCCCGCTCTGGCCAACCCTATACACCGCTCATCGGCTTTGACACCCAGAACGATGCGAACGATTGGAACGACCGCGCTCTCATCAGCGGCACAGAGGCCGCACGAAACAGCATACGGCAATCATCATTCGCCAACCTCGACCTCCGGATCGTGAAAGACTTCACGCTCAAGGGTATGGGTCACCACCTCGACCTCTTCATGGACATCTTCAACGTAACCGGGACGGGAAACCGCAACTTCGGCCCCGAAGGTGTCAGCCTCTTTGGCCTGCCAAGCGCACCCGTCTTCACGGCGGGACAGCCCCTGTTTGCGCCCAACGTAGCTCATCTCGGCGGCCCGCGCGAGGTTCAGTTCACAGCCCGCCTTGTAGCCTTCTAGCACCGGCACTAGAGTGGTCGCCCGCTTCCTTTACCGGCAACGTGAGACTTTCTTCCCTCCCGCTGCGTTTCCCATACACTACATAGAAATTCTCTAACCGAGGGGCCCCAGTCCACCTGCGTGGACCCGCGCTCCGCATCTCGCATCTTTCAGGAGTCAACGTGACAAGGAACGGCCGCAATCTTCTCCTCTCTGCTCTGTTTGGAATCGGCGCAATCGTCAGGCGCCTCGGCCCAGAACACCGCCTACTCGCCCCAACTCTTCTCCGACATGCGCTGGCGTCAGATCGGCCCCATGCGCGCCGGCAGAACCCGCGCCCTCGCCGGCGTTCCCAGCCAGCCGGCAACGTTTTATCTCGGCGCAGTCAACGGCGGCGTCTGGAAGACCACCGACGCCGGAGCCACTTGGCACAGCGTCTGGGACAACGAACCCTCCGGCTCCATCGGCACCATCGCCGTCTCCGACAGCGACCCCGAAACCGTCTACGTCGGCAGCGGCGAAGGCCTGCAGCGCCCCGACCTTTCCACCGGCGACGGCGTCTACAAATCCACCGACGGCGGCAAAACCTGGTCCCACCTCGGCCTCAGCAACGGCCAGCAGATCGGCCAGATCGCCATCGACCCCGGCGACCCCAACCGCGTCTTCGTCGCCGTCACCGGCCATCCCTACGGCCCCAACGACGAGCGCGGCCTCTACCGCTCCACCGACGGCGGAAAAACCTGGAAGCGCGTCCTCTTCATCAACGACCGCACCGGAGCATCCGAAGTCCAGATCGATCCCAAAGATCCCAAAGTCGTCTTCTGCGGCATGTGGCAGCGTCAGGAGGCCCCATGGGAGAACGGCTCCTGGATCGGCGCCGAAGGCGGCCTGTACAAATCCACCGACGGCGGCGACACCTGGAACAAACTCACCGGCAACGGCCTCCCCGACGACATCCTCCAGGTCCAGATGACCATCTCCCCCACCGATCCGAAGCGAATCTACGCCGCGATCGCGACCACTCACAACAACGTCGGCATCTACCGCTCCGACGACGAAGGCGTCAACTGGGTTCACACGCCCGATCACGATCCGCGCCCCGAGGCCCGCATCGGCGGCGGTGACGTGCCCGTCCCCAAAGTCGATCCCAAAGATCCCGACACCGTCTATGTAGCCAGCGTCGTCACCTGGAAATCCACCGACAAAGGCCGCACCTGGTTCGGTCTTCGCGGCGCGCCCGGCGGCGACGACTACCAGAACGTCTTCATCAACCCCAACAACACAAAGATCGTCGCCCTCGCCAGCGATCAGGGCGTCATCATCTCGCAGAACGGCGGCGAAACCTGGACCCAGTGGTATAACCAGGGCACCGCGCAGATGTACCACGCCACCACCGACAACGCCTTCCCCTATCGCGTCTGCGGAGGCCAGCAGGACAGCGGCAGCGCCTGCGTCCCCAGCCGCAGCGACGACGGCCGCATCACCTTCCACGACTGGCATCCCGTCGGCATCGAAGAGTACGGCTACGCCGCACCCGATCCTCTCGACCCCGACATCGTCTACGGCGGCAAAGTAACCAAGTACGACCGCCGCACCGGTCAGATTCAGGACGTCGAACCCAAGCCGCTCCGCAGCTACCGTGTCCTTCGCACTCAAGCCGCTCCAGTTCTCGCCCGTCGATCCGCACAGTCTCTACTTCGCCACCAACATCCTCTGGCTCACCAAGGACGGTGGCAAAAACTGGAACGAGATCAGCCCCGACCTCAGCCGCGAGACCTGGGATATACCGCCGGTCATCGGCACCTATAAAGACACTCCCGCCGCGCAGTCCACCCGCCGCGGAGTCATCTACGCCCTTGGCCTCTCCCCGCTCGACGTCAATCGCCTCTGGGCCGGCACCGACGACGGCCTCATCTGGACCACCGCCGACGGCGGCGCGCACTGGACCAACGTCACCCCACCCGAGCTGAAGCCCTTCTGGAAGGTCTTCAACATGGACGCCGGCCACTTCGACGCCCTCACCGACTACGCCGCCGTCAACACCCTCCGCCTCGACGACATGCGCCCCCATCTCTTCCGCACCCACGACGGCGGCAAGACCTGGAAGGAGATCAACAACGGCATTCCCGACGGCGCAGCCACCAGCGCCATCCGCGAAGACCCCAAACGCAAAGGCCTCCTCTACGCCGGCACTGAAACCCAGGTATACGTCTCCTTCGATGACGGCGACCACTGGCAATCCCTCCGCCTCAACATGCCTGCCAGCTCCGTTCGCGACCTCGAGGTCAAAGACGACGACCTCATCGCCGCAACCCATGGCCGCGGATACCTCATCCTCGACAATGTAACCCCCCTCCGCCAGGCCGCCGAAAAAATGGCGAGCCGCCAACGCCCACCTCTACGCGCCGCAGACCGCCATCCGCATCCGCAACAACATGAACCCGCCCACCCCCTGGCCGCCCGACATGGCAACCGGAGAAAATCCCCCAGTCGGCGCCATGCTCGACTACTACATCGGTCCAAACTTCAAAGGCGTCGTCACCCTCGAGATCCTCGACAGCAAAGGCGCAGTCGTCAGCACCTTCAAGAGCACCGACGCCAGTCCCACCGCTCGACCCGCGCTATCCCGACCCCACACTCTGGGCACGCCCACCGCGCATCGTTTCCGCCGAACCCGGACATCACCGCTTCCTCTGGGACATGCGATATCCCGCCGTCCCAGGAATGTCCACCGGACCTGACGCAAGCGAAGCCGTTCCCTACAACACACCCTCCGTCCCCACCTCGCCCTGGGTCATGCCCGCCGACTACACCGTTCGCCTCACCGCCGGCACCGAAACCATGTCGCAGCCCTTCAAAGTCGTGATGGACCCACGCGTGAAGACCTCAATGGCCGACCTCGAGCAGCAGTTCACCATCTCGAAGGCCATGTATGACGACATGCTGAAGGCTACCGCAGCCATTCACGAGATCACCGTTCTTCGGGAACAGATGAAGGCGCAGAGCTCGGCGATATCGAGCTCCAGCGCGGATCTGAAAACCAAACTCGACGCCATCGCTGGTGCAGAGCAGGGAGGCTTCCGCCGCGGCGGCCCAGCCGGTCCACCAACCCTCAACTCACTGCGACTCCAACTCTCGCGACTCGAACACTCAGTCCAGAACGCCGATGTCGCCCCCACAGCAGCTCAGATTGAGGCCGCGCAGATCACATCGAAACCGCTCGATGGTCTCCTGCAGCAGTGGGACGCTGTCAAAAAGACCGACCTCAAGGCCCTCAACCAGCAGTTGCGAACCTTGCACCTGCCCTTGATCGTCCTCAACACCAACAAAATTGACCACGACGTAGAGGACCAGATCGAACTAGGTGACGAACCATAACGTAACCCAAGAACGAACAAACCTACCGAGAAGCCGATCCAATCACAGCGAACGCCTATCCCGGTCCCCGCCGCCCGAATTGAATATAGTGTGTCTTATACGTGCATCCTGGCGACGTGGAACAACTCTTCTTGGTCGGCTCCACAAACTCATACACGTAGCCCTCGCTGGAGAAGTCCACTCCGCGCGCGTCCAACTGGCGTACCGCGAACATATCTCCATAGCGAGTTCCGGGGGGAGAGAAGCTCAATGTCACAATCGCCCTCGTCCGTGTAGTTCACTACATAGTCGCCCAAATACCCAACCGTGCTGCCAGCGTAATTACTCGGCCCGCCAAACGAAACCGCGACACCGATCTCCGGACATTGACAGTAATGACTAGTTTGATATCCTTCGAAGAGCATCGTAGAGGCCATCGATGAAGAACTCCACCTGTAGGTAAAATAGTGGCTAATTGAGTTCCTGGGGACCGGAACGAGCATACAAGGGTATAGAGTAGAGATTCCTCGGAGACCACTGTATGGCTGCACCTGTTCCTGCCCCTGCAAGAAAACAAAAAGTTGTGATGGTTGTAGATGATGAAAGTGCGATTGCAACCACATTAGCCATTATTTTGAACCAGGCTGGCTTCCAGGCCCATGCTTTGTTTAGCGGACAAGAGGCGGTGGATGCCTTAGATAAGCTTCAACCGGATCTGCTAATCACCGATGTAGTCATGCCTGGTATGACCGGTATCGAAGCCGCGATAGTAACGCGGAGCAAGCTGCCCAGGTGCAAGATCCTTCTATTTTCCGGTCAGGCAGTTACTAACGACTTATTGGAAAAGGCAAGGGCGCAAGGGCATGACTTCGACATTTTGGCCAAACCGATTCATCCTTCGGATTTGCTCGAAAAGCTGCGTAGCCAACTATAGGCACAGAAACCACTTCTTAATTCGTGGGAAGTACCATTTCAAAACATGTTGCAGCCCGGGAGCCTTGGAAGATACTGCGAAACCGTAGCCTGCCGTCGTGCTTTTGAACAATACCTCTACTAATCCATAACCCCAGCCCCGTACCTTTGGTGGGCTTCGTCGAGAAAAATGGCTCGAAGACTTGTTTGGCGTCTTCAGATCCAATTCCAGTTCCATTGTCCGTAATGCACACCCGGACGCCGCAGTACGTTCCACTTCTCTCCTGGATGGGGCTGACCCGCACACGCAGTCGTCCCCCGTTGGGCATGGCCTGAATTGCATTGCTGATTAGATTCATGAACACTTGTTTCAACTCCGTGGGAAATCCTCGAAGTTCGCCCGTTGTCGTATAACATCTCTCAAGTGAGATTTGATTCATTTCAAGCGAGCGGTGCTGGAGGGACAAAACGTCATCCAGAAGATCTGAAATTGAGATTTGCATCGCGTGTTGGTGTTCACGGTAAAAGCTCAAATTCTGCTTTGTGATGTGAGACACGCGGGCGAGCTCCTCGTCGGCGAGTTGAGCGTAAGAGCGCGCCTCAGCGTCCAGCGAGGGATGAGTACGCAACAAGTAAAACGTATTCGTTATCGCTTCGAGCGGATTGTTGATCTCGTGCGCGACAATGCCGGCCAGTTTACCCATTGCCGCGAGCCGATCATTTCTTCGGAGAGCTTCTTCGGCAACAAGCTGAGCCGTGATATCCCGATTGATTTCGAGCACAAATGAGCTGTTCCGTTTCAGCGCCTGTCGGCTAGCCACCACTACTTCTCTTCCGTCTTTCGTACGATGTGTTAGATTGCCCTCCCATCTCCCCTTGGTTGCTAAGGCGGCGGCATTCTCTTCCTGGGAGATCGGAAACCTGGTGGCGAGCAAATCGTGGCAGATTCGGCCGTGGGCCTCTTCACGTCGCCAACCATATAGGGCCTCAGCGCCTGCATTCCAGAACGTGATTGTCCCGTCCGAATCGTGCACCATAATGGCTTCAGAGGCAAGTTCGACAAGTTCCGCCCTCTCGCGGAGAGTTTCCTCCATTCGTTTCTGCTCGGTTACGTCGAAAAATGCGGCTACAGCGCCTCGAACCGCTCCGAATTCGTCAAAAAGAGGTGATCCGGTCCCAAGCAACAAGAGAGGGGATCGGCCATCAAGACGGATTTCGAGTTCGGTGGTACCGGTGGGGGTCCGAGTCTTCGCAGCTCTCTGTAACGGCAATTCGTCTTCCCGGACCGTCCTCCCTTCCCGATAGATTTGATATTTGGTGCCGTTGCTGTTTGAGAGATTGTCTCCAAGCGGTGTTCCCAGGATGCGGCTCAACGCCGCGTTACCGGTGACAAGCTCACACTCCGCATCGTGGGCAACAGCAACTCCGACCGGAAGAACCCGCATTATCGACTCAAGCTCGGCAACTCTCTCCTGGAGTTGGCCGTTTAAAACACGCAGCGCCTCACTCCGTTCGACGACTCGAGCTTCTAAGTCGCGATTAAGCTCCTGAAGCTGGCGTCTCTTACGATGAAGTTCAGTAAAGATGCCGACCTTGGCTCGAAGCACATCCGGGACAACAGGTACGGAAATATAATCCACAGCGCCGCTGTGATAGCCGCGGAGGCGATCGACGTCAGTCAAATGCACCGCAGAGACAAAGATGATTGGCGTTTCCTGGAAGCGCGGGTGCTGGCGGATTAAATCTGCCAGCTCGAAACCGTCCATCTCCGGCATACTCACGTCCATGAGCACGACCGCAACCTCGGATTTCAGAAGGTATTCGAGTGCGGCGCGTCCAGACGTCGCCTTGATGAGGTTTTCGCCAAGATCCTGGAGAATTACTTCGTAGCTCAATAGCTTCGAGAGTTGATCGTCCACCATTAAAACTGTTACCGGCGATTTGGCATCCCCGTGCGGCGCCGATAACGTGGCTCGCGTGGCGGGGGTTGATGCATCCGAAAGATTAGCGTACGGGAATTGCCGGGTCATATTATCTGTGGAGCCATGTTCTAAGACCGGAGAGCAACTGATCAGTATTGACGGGCTTCGCCATATACTCCGATGCTCCCGCTTCAAGACACTTTTCGCGATCGCCCTTCATCGCTTTTGCCGTCAGCGCGATTATCGGTAATCTGCGGAATTCTGAATTTTGCCGAATGACCTGCATCGTTTCGTAACCGTCCATCTCGGGCATCATGATGTCCATCAGAACGATTGCGATATCGGGCGTCATTTCAAGCGTCTGGATCGCCTCGCGACCAGTCCCTGCCGTCAAGACTGTCATTCCTCTGCGTTCCAAAACGCTGCTCAATGCGAAAATGTTGCGAACATCGTCGTCCACCACCAGCACTTTTCGTCCGACTAAAGCCTCGTCGGAACGGTGCAGTCGATCCAACAACTTCTGTTTTTCCGGTGGAAGGTCTGCGACAACCCGGTGGAGGAAAAGCGCAGTTTCATCGAGTAATCGTTCCGGCGATTCCACATCCTTAATAACCACACTGCGTGCAAGAGTATGGAGCCGGGCATCCTCTTCCGGAGAGAGATCTCTGCCAGTAAAAACGACCACCGGCAATTCTCTAAGTGAAGGAGAGCGATTGATCCGTTCGAGAACTTCAAAACCAGACATATCGGGCAGACGGAGATCGAGCACGACACAATCGAATTTTTGAGTACCCAAAACAGAAAGAGCAGTCTCTCCCGTGTCGACGACGGCAATATCGATATCCCCAGATCCGAGCAGTTCCCGAATACTAAGTTGTTCGGCCGCATTGTCCTCGACGATCAACAGTCTCTTGATCCGCGGACTAGCGTACTCTTTGATGCGGAGGAGGGCGCTGTCTAATCCTTCCGGTGTCGTCGGTTTGGTAACAAACGAAAAAGCTCCGCGTGAGAGACCATGGTGCCAATCCTCATCCATAGTCAACATTTGCACGGGAATATGCCTGGTCTGAGGATCCTGTTTCAGGTGATTGAGGACGGTCCATCCGAGCATGTCCGGCAGAAAGACGTCCAGCGAAACTGCCGTCGGATGAAATTCACGAGCAAAGGCGAGCGCCTCGGATCCGCGCATCGCCACGAGAACCTTGAATCCTATGTCTCTGGCGAGGTCGCACAGAATTCTCGCGTAGTGCGGATCATCCTCGACAACGAGCAGCAAATTATCGCCTGGTCGTACGGTGTCACGATCATCCTCGACGCGTTCCGTAATCTCATCGTTAGCGATTTGCGGCGGTTGCAAACTTGGTTTCAGATAGAGTGACATTCTCTCCGGATATGCGATTACCGCAGCCGAAGAGCCGACGTACGTTAGCGGTACGTACAACGTAAATATGCTACCTACCCCCGGCGTACTGCGTAGCTGGATTTCGCCTCCCAAGAGGCTTGCAAGCTCGCGGCTTATGGCTAACCCAAGTCCCGTTCCGCCGTATTTGCGACTGGTTCCAGCATCGGCTTGTTGGAAGGCCTCGAAGATAATCCGCTGTTTTTCAAGAGGTATACCGATGCCGGTATCGCTAACCTCAAACGCCACGACTGATGCTGTCCCGTTGAGAATTGGGTGGCCGTCGCTCCAGCCTGAATTCACCGGGAAGACCGAAAGTCGCACGCTACCCTTTTCGGTGAACTTGAATGCATTGGAAAGCAAGTTCTTCAAAACCTGCTGGAGACGTTTTGAGTCCGTAACAAGGGTGCGAGGCAACTTGGGGTCCGAATTAATCTCGAAGGAGACCTTTCTATTCTCGGCTTCGTGGCGGAAGGGTCTGCCAAGCATCTCCAGCAGATTATTAAAGAAAACTTCCTCCGCATCGACTGACACGGTTCCTGATTCAATTTTTGAAAGGTCCAGAATGTCACTTATGAGGTTTAACAAGTCCGTTCCGGCACCGTGGATCGTCCTCGCAAATTCAACCTGCTTCAGTGTGAGATTGCCATCGGGATTGTCAGTGAGTTGTTGTCCCAAGACCAGAATACTGTTAAGAGGTGTGCGCAACTCGTGCGACATATTTGCAAGGAATTCAGACTTGTACTTCGACGTCAGCGCCAGTTCTTTTGCTTTATCCTCCAGAGCGCGCCGCGCCTGTTCGATCTCCTGATTCTTTCGCTCGACTTCAGCGTTCTGTTCGGCAAGCTGTTTTGCTTTCTGCGCTAGCTGCTCGTTCGTCTGTTGTAGTTCCTTTTGTTGCGTCTGCAGTTCGGTTGCAAGGTCCTGCGATTGTTTCAGCAGCGCCTCCGTTTGCATCGTCGCTTCAATACTGTTAAGCACAATTCCGATGCTTGCAGTGAGCTGTTCCAGAAATGCCAAGTGCGAAGCCGTAAAGCTGTTCAATGTCGCCAGCTCGATGACAGCCTTCACCCGATCTTCAAACAGAACAGGCAGCACAATTACATTTCGCGGAACTGCTTCAAAGAGGCCTGAGCGAATGGGGAGGGTGCCCGGCGGAAGATCATTGATCAACATCCGGCGCTTCTCTAGCGCACACTGTCCCAGTAAGCCCTCTCCTACGGCGATTCTCTCCAGATGGCCCTCCGATGTGCTCGAATAGGCCGAGAGAAGGACCATGGTCTCCGACCCTTCCTCTTCCATCTGATAGATCAAACCGTGCTGCGCATTAACCAGCGGCGCAAGTTCAGAGAGCAACATCCGGCCAACCGTGCCGAGTTCGCGCTGGCCCTGCAACATACCTGTAAATCGAGCCAAATTGGTCTTCAACCAGTCCTGCTCATTATTGCGGTCGGTTGTCAGACGAAGATTGTCGATCATCGTATTGATGTTGTCCTTCAGTTCAGCAACTTCACCGCTTGCCTCCACCTGAATCGACCGCGTTAGATCGCCCTTGGTTACCGCTGTGGCAACCTCTGCAATAGCCCTGACCTGATTGGTCAAATTGTCTGCTAGCAGATTCACATTGCCAGTAAGGTCCTTCCAGGTTCCGGCGGCGCCCGGAACATTTGCTTGCCCACCGAGCCGACCCTCCACTCCAACCTCGCGGGCAACGGTGGTAACTTGGTCAGCAAAAGTGGCCAGTGTGCCGGTCATGTTATTGATTGTCTCGGCCAATGCTGCCACTTCGCCCTTCGCGTTCACGGTCAATTTCTGAGTGAGTTCACCGTTTGCGACTGCGGTTACGACCTTTACGATTCCCCGAACTTGTTCGGTGAGATTGGCGGCCATGACATTTACGTTGTCGGTGAGATCTTTCCAGGTCCCAGCCACGCCAGGAACCTGCGCCTGGCCCCCGAGTTTGCCATCAGTTCCGACCTCGCGAGCGACGCGCGTGACCTCGGCCGCAAACGCATTTAATTGGTCAACCATCGTATTGATGGTGTTCTTCAACTCCAATATCTCGCCCTTCACGTCGACCGTGATCTTGCGTGATAAGTCGCCACGGGCGACCGCTGTTGTGACTTCGGCGATATTTCTAACCTGGCCGGTGAGGTTTCCTGCCATTGCATTCACGGAATCCGTAAGGTCTTTCCAGGTTCCGGCCACACCCTGCACATTGGCTTGTCCGCCCAGACGCCCTTCTGTGCCTACTTCGCGGGCAACACGCGTTACTTCAGCGGCGAACGACCTCAGCTGCTCGACCATCGTGTTGAGCGTCTCTTTCAGTTGCAGAATTTCCCCACGCACGTCGACAGTGATCTTCTTGGAAAGGTCTCCATTGGCAATGGCGGTGGCGACCTCCGCGATATTTCTGACCTGACCAGTAAGGTTGCTGGCCATGAAGTTCACTGAATCCGTTAGGTCTTTCCACGTTCCCGCGACTTCGGGCACGTTTGCCTGGCCCCCCAAGCGACCTTCTGTACCCACCTCTCGTGCCACACGGGTGACTTCACCAGCGAACGCGTTAAGTTGATCGACCATCGTATTGATTGTGTTTTTTAATTCGAGAATCTCCCCCTTAACGTCTACTGTGATTTTGCGCGATAGATCTCCACGCGCGACCGCCGTGGTTACCTCAGCGATGTTTCTCACCTGTCCGGTTAAATTGCCGGCCATCGAGTTCACCGAGTCCGTAAGATCCTTCCACGTACCGGCAACTCCAGGCACATTTGCCTGCCCGCCCAAACGTCCCTCAGTGCCGACTTCACGTGCTACACGGGTCACCTCACCAGCGAACGCGTTGAGCTGATCCACCATCGTGTTGATGGTATCTTTCAGCAGCAGAATCTCGCCTCGCACGTCGACGGTGATTTTCTTGGAAAGGTCACCGTTTGCAATTGCGGTCGACACTTCGGCGATGTTTCTTACCTGGCCGGTCAAGTTGCTGGCCATGGAGTTGACCGAATCCGTCAGGTCTTTCCATGTTCCTCCGACTCCGGGAACCTGAGCTTGTCCGCCAAGTTTACCGTCGGTTCCGACTTCGCGCGCCACGCGCGTCACCTCGGAGGCAAAGGACCGAAGCTGATCCACCATTGTGTTGATGGTGTCTTTAAGCTCCAGGATCTCGCCCTTCACATCCACAGTGATCTTTCGGGATAGGTCGCCACGGGCGACGGCTGTCGCGACCTCGGCGATATTTCTCACCTGGCCCGTGAGATTGCTGGCCATGAAATTTACGTTATCCGTGAGATCTTTCCAGGTTCCAGCTACACCCAACACCTGTGCCTGGCCGCCAAGCTTGCCCTCCGTTCCAACCTCTCGGGCTACGCGTGTAACCTCACCCGCGAACGCGTTCAGCTGATCGACCATCGTATTGATAGTGTTTTTTAGTTCCAGAATTTCACCTTTAACGTCCACTGTGATCTTGCGAGATAGGTCGCCTCCGGCGACAGCAGTGGTGACTTCGGCAATGTTTCTCACTTGGCCGGTTAGGTTTCCCGCCATCGAATTCACTGAATCAGTAAGATCTTTCCAAGTTCCGGCCACTCCGGGAACATTTGCCTGGCCACCGAGACGTCCCTCCGTACCAACTTCGCGCGCTACGCGGGTCACTTCACCGGCAAACCTGTTTAGTTGGTCGACCATCGTGTTCAGGGTTTCCTTCAGTTGAAGAATTTCGCCACGAACATCGACCGTGATTTTGCGGGACAGATCCCCATTTGCGATAGCAGTGGCCACTTCGGCGATGTTTCTCACCTGCCCCGTCAGATTGCTAGCCATGAAATTTACGTTGTCAGTTAGATCTTTCCACGTGCCGCCAACACCCGGCACCTGCGCTTGGCCTCCCAATTTGCCTTCTGTGCCCACCTCACGCGCGACGCGAGTGACTTCACCTGCGAAGGCATTAAGTTGATCCACCATCGTATTGATGGTGTCCTTCAGTTCGAGAATTTCGCCTTTGACGTCCACGGTGATTTTTCGGGAGAGATCGCCTCGCGCAACGGCAGTCGTTACTTCGGCAATGTTTCGCACCTGTGCTGTCAAATTGCCGGCCATGGCATTTACGGAATCCGTGAGATCTTTCCACGTTCCCGCAACGCCTGGAACAACCGCTTGGCCCCCGAGTTTACCGTCTGTGCCAACCTCACGAGCGACGCGCGTTACCTCGGACGCGAACGACCGAAGTTGATCCACCATCGTATTGATGGCTTCTTTTAGTTGTAGAATTTCACCGCGAACATCGACAGTAATTTTGCGGGACAGATCTCCGCTGGCTACGGCCGTCGCGACCTCGGCAATATTCCGCACCTGTCCGGTCAAATTGCTCGCCATTGAATTGACCGAATCGGTGAGGTCCTTCCAGGTCCCAGCGACGCCTGGCACCTGTGCCTGCCCTCCCAGCTTGCCGTCTGTACCGACTTCCCGGGCTACTCGTGTAACCTCGGAAGTGAAGACACTCAACTGTTGAATCATCGTATTGACGATGTTGGCTGACCGTAGGAACTCCCCCTCAAGCGGTCGACCGTCAACATCCAATCGTACTGTCTGAGCTAGATTTCCCTGAGCGACAGCACCGATCGCACGAGTGACTTCTGTCGTAGGCCTCAAAAGGTCGTCTACGAGGGTGTTAACAGAAGTTTCTATTTCTCCCCACGAGCCATGTAGCTGCTGAAACCTGGTCCTTTCGCGTGTTCGGCCCTCTTTGCCAACAACTTGGCCGATGCGTTTCAGTTCGCCGGCCATCTGTTGATTAGCCGCAACGATTTCGTTGAAAGTATCAGCCACTTTGCCTTCCAGGCCCGTCCAGGAATTCGGCAAGCGGACAGAGAAGTCCCCGTCACGCATCTTTCGCAATGCGCTCAATAAGACAGGCATGTCAAATTCTGCCGAACCGGTTGTCGGAACGAAGGTTACAGCGCCAACGGGTTCATTCTTATCCTTGGTAGATCTCCGACCATTTGCTTTCACGTGGAACCCTCAGACAGCAATTGACGTCAGACGCCAAAACCAATCATCTCGCAAGCATCGACATGAAAAATTGGCGTTCTTGGAGCACGCATGTAAGAAGACTGAATCGAAAACAATTCGGTTCCTCATGGCGGCGATAAGAGCATACTACAAAGGATTTAGCTCATCGAACGAAAAATTCAGATCGTTGCTGAGATGCTTGAGGGTTTCCGAATGTTGCCTCGACACAGGAAGGTGTTGGCCCCCTTCCTCCTCATGAAAAACCGAAAGCCGTGTCGGAGCTATTGCTGAGATAAAATCGTTCCGCCCGGAGGCATTAGAGGAACCGCGGCCTTGCGGAGCCAAAAGAGCGCGAAGACCTTGACTCGGTAGGGTGCCTTCCAACTGCTTCGTCGTCACGTCGGCAATCTTTTCCACCGCATGCTGCTTGCCCGCGATACAGGCCAAGATGCCGCGGCCGCCAAGTTCTTTTTGTGTGCCTCTTTTTACCAATTTCAAACAGAACTTTTCATCTTTGAGATCGCCCGGCAAAGCGATGGCTTCGCGCCCTTCAGCTTCAATCAGGGAGATTACCTCTCGGGCGTCTGTCTCCTCGCTTGTGAGATAGTTGATGGCGACATCTGCTCCTTCACGGGCAAAGGCTATAGTGGCAGCTCTTCCAATGCCCGAATCCCCGCCAGTGACGAGCACCTTGCGGTTATTCCATGATAGATGCCACGCTATTATGGCAGGCACTAGGGTGACTCCCCAACCGATTTCTATGTCAAGTAAGTTATTCCCGATGCATCAAGCATCAAGGAAACCTTACTTGCTTCTTTCGTCGTAGTCTGCCGGAAGCATCTGATAACTGACAAATGCAAGGTGACGGCTGTCCGGAGCCCAAGATGGAACGTTGATGGTGCCAGATCCGCCGACAATGTTTACGAGCACGCTCACCTTTTTGTCATCCATTGACATGATGCGCAGCGCAACATCCTTGTTCGCAGGGTGCCCTGTCACACCCTTTTCATAGCTGAGGAAGACCATGGACTTGCCGTCAGGCGAGATGTGGGGCGTCCAGTTCACGAGGTCGTCAAAGGTGACCTGCACCGGCTCGCTACCGTCCGGTCGCATGCGCCATATCTGCATATTTCCACTGCGATCTGAGTTGAAGTAGATGTATTTTCCGTCTGGAGCGTAATCCGGGTCATCGCTTATACCACTACCTGAGGTCAAAGCTCTTTCCTCGCCGCCTCCAGCCGAGATGGAGTAGATATTGAGGGAGCCGTGGTCCGGACGAGTGAAGATAATCGTCTTGCCGTCGGGTGACCAGCTGTGCCAGTAGGAGTTGGGATGTTCCGTTATGAGAAGCGGCGTTCCTCCGCTGGAGGGCACGGTATAGATTCGCGATTCCGGCTTTTCCGGCATGCTGCAGCTGATGGCCAGCCACTTGCCGTCGGGTGATAGACCGTGGCTTCCGTTGCAGCGCGTCGCGGTACCAATGTTAACTGCATCAGGCGTCCCCGACGTCGCAGGAATTTTCATGATCTTGCCGTCCTGGTTGAAGAGTAAGCTGTTCCCGTCCTTCGTCCAGTTGGGCGCTTCTAAGCGACCGCGCGTGGTGTACACCACTCCCCTGCGAGAGTTATCTTCGGTTCCGATGGTCTGAAGGGTACTGTAGAGCGCGAGTTCGCCGGGTGGGAGAGGCGCCAGCGATTTGAGTTCGATACTCGAGAAGACAGCTTTCTCTACAACTTTTACATCGTGGGAGCATACCCCGAGGCCGACATAGAACGGCTCGCGGAAATGGAGCTTGATCGACGAGCCAACCTGATGGATCGGCTCGCTGCCCATGGTGAGAAACATGGTGATCGTGTCGCCACGTTTCTCGAGGCGGAGTCTTTTTGGAGAACGGGTGTCCAGCTCGATGTCTTGCGTTGTTGCGCCTGGTGCGAGTCGGTACTGCAGCGCGGTTAATCCTGAACCGTGCTGCGCTGCGTCGGCATAGACTCCGTCGGTGTCGAGACTCTGGCGAAACATCAAAAGTGCTTTGCGATGGGGGTTGGGGTTTTCTGTCTTGGCCGGGAAATCGATATCGGCTGTCAACGACACATCACCGGAGATCTTCTTCCAGACAAAGTGGAAGGCATCGACCGTGGACCACAGATTCGCGCCTGCGGCGGCAATGGTATAGGTGTGCGCAGCCTCGTCGTATACAAGGATTCCGGGCGGAGTAACGCTGCCGACGTCAGATTGGCCTTCGAAGATGCCCAAGGATTCTGATCTCGCTGTTGAGGGATATGTCGTTGAACCCGTAGTGCTAGATCTGGGTGAGACGGTCACCTGGCCTTTGGCGAAGGCTGGATCCATCTCCGCGAGGTCGACGCGAATACTGACGGTGTCTGCGGTTGGGAACCCGGTTGGTACCTTCTGAGTCACTTTTCCGGTAGCTGCCCACTCTGTCCCTCGCTGAAAGGTCGTGATGAATCCCACGTCGCTCAACGCGGCGACATCGTGCCCCAATGTGGTGTGGAAGATCCTTCCCTTTCCGTAACTCAGGACCATCAACATCGGCTCATCGCGCCCGGTGCCCTTATTATTCGGGTCGGAATGAGCGGTTGCGAGTACTGTCATGTTTTTTCCCGGGCCACGAAGCGTGGCGTAAAGTTCGTCGGAGGCGTGCATCCAGACGGGCGGCAGTCCCTTCATTATTGGGTGTTCAGGCACCCGTGTCTCAACCCTGAAAGGAAGGCGGTTTCCGTGGGAACCAGCTGATCCTGGGGACGTGTCAGAGACAAGCTTGCCGTCCTTGAAGTACCACAGGGGACCTGACGTTTCGTTTCGGTTTCGCCAACCCCCGATTCCTGCCATCTGATTGAAGGCTGGCCAATTGGGAAACGCATTGTCTGAGGCATGAACGATTACAAGGCCTCCGCCATTTTCTATGTAATGCTCGAACTGCAAACGGAGATCCGCCGGCCAATCGGGGGCATCATAATTGAATACAATCACCTGATATTCGTTGAACTTAGGTCTGAAGCTGCTGAAGTCGCCATCGGACTGAGGCGCTGTCGTGACTGTGACTTGAAAGCGACCGGAGTCTTCCAACTCCTTTTTCAAAACGGGTGTGGTCAGTTGCCAGTTGTGATACGGTCCGGCGCTATGTCCGTCGAGAAGCAATACGCGTATTTGACTTGTCGCCGCAGATAACGTCGTTACAAAGAAGACCGTGTTCCAAAGGATGATGAACGCAAGTCTCGTCATGCTACTTTCTCCCTGTTTGAACAATGGGATCTGGCATCGCGGGGGCGGATCGCACAGCGAAATAACCCGGCGCATCCCAAAGGGCGAGTCTACAACAATCCGCCGATGAACCTCTTTCTGAGAGATCTGCGGAATGCGGGAGCGGCTCGAGGTGCCTTTCGCGGTGAGTGTCGGCACGTAAACTCTCTATACTGATCCGCGGAGGCTAAGAACATGAAGGTCGGGGTATTCACTGCGCTGCTGTCGCAGTTGCCGCTCAATGAAGTATTGAAGAAATTGAAGGCGCTTCAGATTGACACCGTGGAGCTAGGGACCGGTAACTACCCTGGCGATGCTCACTGCAACCTGTCATTGCTTGAGAATAGCTCGGCACTCACTGAGTTCAAGAGCACTCTTGCTGGTCACGGTGTGAGCATCAGTGCTCTCAGTTGTCACGGTAATGCACTGCATCCGGATGCACGCCGGGCAGGACAGACCCGAGAGGTGAGCCGGAAGACGATTTTGCTGGCAGAAAAACTGGATGTCCCGGTTGTGGTGGATTTCTCCGGATGTCCTGGAGATTCGCCTTTGTCCACCGCACCCAACTGGGTCACTTGTCCCTGGCCTCCCGACTATCGCGACGTTTTGGAATGGCAATGGAATGAGGTGGTCGCACCATACTGGATGGAGCACTCAGCGTTCGCTTCGCAGCACGGAGTGAAGATTGCGGTGGAGATGCATCCGGGTTTTGTTGTATATAGCCCCGAGACGATGCTTAAGCTGCGTTCGCTAACGGGGTCGGCCGTTGGCTGCAACTACGATCCCAGCCACATGTTCTGGCAGGGTATCGATCCAATCGCGGCCATCCGAATTCTTGGTGACGCGATCTTCCACGTTCATGCCAAGGACACGCAACTGTATTCTGCCAATCTGCCTCTGACGGGGGTACTCGACACGAAGCCCTACACTGATGAGCGAAACCGCGGATGGATCTTCCGCACCTGCGGTTATGGCCATGGCGCCGAGTGGTGGAAAGAGTTTGCCTCAACGCTCAGAATGTTCGGCTACGATAATGTGCTTTCGATCGAACATGAAGACAGCCTCCTCTCCCCCGAAGAAGGGCTCAGGAAGGCAGCTCAATTACTGAATGAGATTGTCATTAGAGAACAGCCCACAGCAGCTTGGTGGGTGTAAGAAAGCGGTGCTCCGCAGATAGAGGTCAGAGTGAGACGGCTTAGAGCGGCAGTAATCGGGACCGGGTTTATGGGGCGCGTGCATTTGGAGGCGCTCCGGCGAGTGGAGTTCGTCGACGTGGCTGCGATTGCTGGCCGAGAACTTGCGTCGGCAAAACGACTTGGGGCCGGATTTGGTGTAGAGACGGCGGTCGACGACTACCGTAAGCTGCTCGAGGATGAGACGATCGACGCGATACACATCTGTACTCCCAATGCCACGCATTATCAAATGGCAAAGGACACGTTGCTTGCGGGCAAGCATGTCCTTTGCGAGAAGCCCCTCTCCATATCGGTAGAGGAGGCGCGGGAACTTGTGGGTCTGGCTCGGGAACGGGCGCTTCGCAACTGTGTCTGTCATAACCTGCGCTACTACCCCATGGTGCAGCAGATGCGCCGGATGCGTGAGGATGGCGATCTCGGCGAGGTGCTAGTGGTGCAGGGAACGTACTCGCAAGACTGGCTTCTCTATGAGACCGACTGGAACTGGCGCATCGATTCGAAGGCAGGCGGAGCGTTACGGGCGATGGGGGACATCGGTTCGCACTGGTTCGATATGGCGGAACACCTTACCGGGTTGCGGGTTCGGTCTCTGTGCGCCGATCTACAAATCTTCCACTCGACCCGGAAGCGACCGAAGCAACGTGTCGAAACATTTGCTGGAAAATTGCTCGCCGCCGAAGATGTCGAAGATGCTCCAGTGCACACCGAGGACTTTGGAGCGGTCTTGTTTCGGATGGGAGGACGGGCACGCGGTGCGATGACTGCGAGTCAGGTCTCAGCTGGGAGGAAGAACCATCTCAACATTGAAATCTACGGGACAAAATCGTCGGTTCGCTGGGACCAGGAGCGCCCTGACGAGCTGTGGATCGGACAGCGCAACAGCCCGAATGAGATCTTTGTCAAAGATCCGTCGCTGCTGAAGAAGGGAGCCGCTGAATATGCCGATCTGCCTGGCGGCCACTCCGAGGGGTACGACGACACGTTCAAACAAGTTTTTCGGCGATTCTACCGATCGATCGTCGAGCCCCAATTTTCTTCGGAGTATCCGCAAATGACGGACGGGTTGCGACAGATGAGGCTCATGGAAGCAGAACTCGAAAGTCATCGAAATCGACGTTGGGTAGAGCTCCCGAACGATTGATTCAGCAGATTTAGAATCAAACAGGAATTAGCTTCGGGGTTAGGTTTTTGTGTCAGACGTTTCCCTGGCGCATCTGCTCCGCCAGGTATTCCGAAGCTCGCATTGCCAACGCGACGATAGTTATGGTTGGATTTTGCCATCCTGAACTTACGAAGCTTGCGCCATCGACAACGAACAGGTTCTTGATGTCATGGCTTTGGCTCCATTTGTTCAGCACACTGGTCTTCGGATCATCACCCATCCGGCAGGTGCCGAGCTCGTGGATGCTATAACCGGGCGGATTCGGATCGTAGTTCTTTGAAAGGACTTCAAAGCCTGCGGCTTCTGCCAGCGCAATGCTCGTATCCACAGCATCACGCGACATGTTGAACTCATTGGCGCTGTATTTCGTCTCGATGCGCAGCGCCGGAATGTCCCAAGCGTCGACCACGTTCTGGTCGATGCTCACATGGTTTTCATAGCGCGCCAACACCTCACCCATAATGCTGGTCGAAAACCCACTGCCGCTGTAACTATCGAGTTTTTTCTGTAACTCTTCCCCGTAAGCTGCAAAGTTGCGCGGATCCATTGGACGCATGCTGCTGTGGACATTGAGAGCATACCCCCGGATAAAGTCCTTCGCCTTACTATTGATATTGCGAAAGCGTGGAACGAGCCCGCCGCCTCCGATCAATGTCGGTGTTGCTTTGCCATCGCGAGCTTCCGGCACGGAACAGACAATTCCAGGTCCGTAAACCTGATCGATTAAGATAATGGCCCATTACACCGCTGGAGTTCGCCAGCTTGGAGTTCAATAGTAAGCGCGTGCTCTCGAGAGTTCCAGCAGCTATAACGACCACTCGGGCCTTCACTGACATTTCGCGTCGCGAAAGACGATCGACGAAGTGAGCTTCGTTTACCATCCCTGTATTTTTGTCCACGCTAAGTTCACGAACGACTACGTTGGGGATTGCTTTCAGCTTGCCAGTAGCGAAGGCATCCGGCAGGAGAAGGTTGACCGAACTGGCCAAGCCGTCAACTCCAAGTGAGCTACGCGGTTTGCAGACCGGAATCTCCCTTTGTCTTCCGGCCGCAATGAAGCGTTGCATGCATTCAGACCACGGCGAATCGTCCGGCACAAAATTCCCGTCCGGATACTGCGGCAACCCATCGGCACGTCCCTGCACGCGAAATATCGCTTCGACCCGCGAGTAATATGGAGCCAAGTCTGTCAGGCCGATCGGCCAGTCGTCTCCAAAACCATCGTGGGACTTTCCCTTAACCCATAATCGCTCAGCCGAAACGATTGCCGCGACCAAAATAGCGAACGCCCACCGAACAGCCGCACCCTCACCCAGTTATACGGATTTTTCGGATCATAAGTGTACGGAACTTCCCGTTCGTCAACCCATGTGTTCGCGTTGAACTCATTTGACTGGAAGACGTGCGGCAGTCGACCCGGCTGGCTGAAACCTCGAAAAGGCAAAGCATAGGCTGGTTTCGGCTCGGTGTCTTTGTGCACATCCGCTACCGGGCCCGCATTGAGCATCAGACACGAAATCCCCTTTTCGGTCAAAATTTTTGCGGCCATCCCGCCAGAGTGGCCGGATCCGATGATCAGAACGTCAACTGTCTCTTCCACCATAGTTCCTCATGAATTAATTGTTAGCCGACTCACGGTATAAAAACACACCCCTTAAAGCGAGTGAGACCATCCTAGCTTCGCTAGGATGGTCGTTTTTTCTGGCTGGCCCGGCGGATGGATGTCGGGCCTTCTCGATGAATGTCGGGATCGACCGGAAACCAGTACAACTCCATCTCCGGCGCTTGTTGTCTCGCTTCGCTCCAGGCCTGCGAGTTGATCGTCGCGGTGCGGATATCGCTATGCGCGATATTGATGAAATGTGCGTACGGTTCAGTTGGAGGATGGTCCGTCATCCACGTCCTCAACCAGGGACGAAGCAATTTATCGGCCTGGGTCCTTTCCAAGGCTGAAAACGCTACACCAAAGTGTTGCTTCGCCTCCGCATCTAGTCGATCCAGGCCAGTTTGATACATTTGTTGCCGATTTAGAGGCGAGACCCCGATCAGAAAATCGATGAATTCCGGCGTCCCAGCTTCTTTCGCTCCCGGATAACCTTTGAGAGGAGGCAATAAGATTTCGCTCAATCGCCGCAGAGTCGCCAGTTGCTGTTCATTGAAAAAGTACGCATTGGTTTGCGCGACCGAATCGGGCACTATCGACTTTATTGAGAGGGGTTTCACCTCCATAAGCCCACGCATCCAAGGCACAGGTCCTGGTGCCGTCGGTGTTGGAGGCGCCGTACAGAAGGGGCCACCGGCGTGGCCGATTGTTGTCCCAACATTGTATTTGCGGTAGCTGATGCTGCCACTATTGCCTTAACAAAATCACGCCGTCTCATCGTTGTAGTGGCCCTCCTCAGAACGACGCCTCGTGGATTCTCCAGGCGTAGATCGCCGTCTTGGCCGGTTCAATCACGGTATTTGCGCCAGCCAGAAATCGGAATTGCGCTCGATTGAGAAGGTTACGAGGCTCAGCTTGGAAATGCAAGGTGGCTTCCCGCCATATCCATAACAAAACATATGTGAAATAACCGTGCGAATGGTCCGGGCGAAAATCTCGGTCGATGAGTGCATCCGTGAATTAGCGCTAATTGTGCACGCTGATGGTTACAAGAACATCTCCCAGAGCAGGTGTTACTGGCAACGCCGGTTTTCGTGCGGTTAGTTGGCCATTCATGAAGGGCGCTGCTTGGGTCAACTGACCGCGACGGCCCTCGGGAACTTTCTCCTGCCCGTGGAACATTCAGTCGCCGACGAACAAGGTGTTCAGGATGCGCGAACTTCATACATGCTGGATGAAACGCTGCTGGGTGAATTCCAGCAGTCCAATATCGGCGTTCTTCCATATCTCGTCGTTAAATATTTCTACTTCGATGGGTCCCGTGTAACCTGCGGCATCGACGGCTACGCGGAGCTTCCGTAACTCGATAACACCGTCTCCCATCATTGATCGACCCATCAGGATGCCGGGCAAAGGTACCGACCAATCTGATACATGGAAGCCGGCTATCTTTCCCCGCGCTCGCTCGATCTGTGCCATGACATCCGGATCCCACCAAACATGGAAGGCATCGACGATGACCCCAGCTGCAGGGCTTTCAAGGTGGTCGACGATGTCATTGGCCTGCTGTAACGTGACGACTACGGAGCGCTCTGCCGCATACATGGGATGCAAAGGTTCAACGCCAAGAACGATGCCAGCTTTTTCAGCCTCCGGCAGCACCTCCATCAGGCCGTCCAGCACAGTAGCCCGTGCGTCGCTCAAAGTCTGCCCACTTGCAGGGCCGGAGACGATCACGAGGACAGGCGCGCCAAGCAATGCCGCTTCTTCGATGGCTCGACGATTATCCTCGATACGTTTGCGGCGCTCTGCAGCGGTCGGCGCCGAAAACCACCCGCCGCGACACAAGCTGGAGACGCTCAATCCTTCACTCCGAATCATCGCCGCAGCCTCTGCAGCGCCGCCCTCGAGTTTATGACGCCAAACACCGATGTAAGGAATGCCGCTGCTTGAGCAATTACGAACCACCTGTTCGAGGGTCCAGGGATCGGCCGTCATCTGATTGAAACTGAGACGTTGCAACAGACTCATGAGACACCTGCCAGCAGCTAAGAAGCTGCGCATGCGTTGTATTGCTAGTTCGGGGTCCCGCAATGTTCCAGCCTGGTCCGCAAGTACGAAGAGCTCGCATAGATGTACCGTCGAACGAGCGCTCTCCAGGCCGCGAATCATTCGGAAGTGAGGCTGAAATCCATTCAAAAATGCCAGAAAGACAACCCCAGTTTTATAGTGCTGAGTCGGCGAAGCGAAGATGTGCCGGGAGAGCGGAATGGTAGGTGCGAACAATTGCTGGTAGCGGGGAATATCTCCGGCATCGAGAGCAGCCAGCGCCAGCGACGCGACTGGAGCAATGGCGTCAAAGATGCCGAGTAGAGCATCACTGTGCCCCTGTTCGTCACCCAGAATGAGGCGGTCGTAATTGAAGTCATCTCCGGTGTACATTCGTACTCCGGCCGGGAGGTCGCGACGCATGGAAACCTCAAGGCCGGCATCCAGAAGAGAGATCTTAATACCATCGATCTTTTTCTCGTGTGCCTGGATGATGCTGAGACACCTTTTGGCGGCTTCAGGAATAGCGGTCTCCCCCCAGTAACCTACTAACGCCGGATCAAACATCGGCCCAAGCCAATGCAGAATGACCGGTTGACGCACCTGTCCAAGCACGTTGCTATATACCGTCGCGTAGTCGTCCCCATGGCGGGCTACTGCGGCCAGGGCGCGACTCGCCATCAAAATAACGCGACCGCCAACCGCTTCAATGGCTTCGCATTGCTCCAGATAAGCATCGGTCACATCTTGTAAGGTGCGCGCCTTCCCCACCTCTAAATGATCAGTGCCAGCTCCACTCGCAACGATCGCCCCGCGCGCTTTCGCGGCCGCTGTACTACGTTTGATAAGCTCGAGCGCCAGCGTCCAGTCCAACCCCATCCCACGTTGTGCAGTGTCCATGGCCTCAGCCACGCCAAAGCCTAGCGACCAGAGATGTTCGCGGTAGGCGAGTGTCGCATCCCAATCGATTACCGGATGCGTGAGCGGCTGAAGGGTGCGGACAGGATCTAACACAACATGCGCCGCCGCAAAGGCCATGCGCGTCTTGAATCCAACTCGTGATTGGGATGTGAGCGGAGAGTTGCCAGGGGAATAATTGTAAGTAGAGCCATCGGCCCGCACTAACTTCACGGATGTCTCCAAGATCATGCCCCCAATTCTGGCACGTCGATCCAGCGACGCTCCTGCCATGATTTGAGACCTAGCTCTGCCAATTGCACTCCGCGCGCACCCTCCAAAAAGTCGTGGGGGAATGGCACATCTTCGGCGATGTGCCTCAGGAAAAGTTCCCATTGGACTTTGAATCCGTTGTCGAAGATCTGATTGTCGGGTACGTCCTGCCAGTGATCTCGGAAATGAAATGGGTTCTCTACGTCTGGATTCCAGACGGGGCGCGGCGTATTCACGCGGTGCTGCGTCTTGCACTCTCGCAAGCCCGCGACCGCACTGCCGAGGGTGCCATCCACCTGCAAGCTGAAGAGTTCATCGCGATAGACGCGAAACGACCAGGAAGAGTTAATCTGCGCAACGATGCCGTCGTCGAGTTCGAAGATTCCGTACGCGGTATCATCCGCTGTGCATTGATAGCATCTTCCCTGCTCATCGATACGCTCGGGGATAGCAGTGCCACCCAGGCACTGCACTGCGCGTACCCGACCAAAGGTGTGGTCCAGAATATAGCGCCAGTGGCAGAACATGTCCATAATGATGCCGCCGTCTTCCTGTTTACGGTAGTTCCAAGAGGGTCGCTGTGCCGACTGCCAGTCACCTTCGAATACCCAATAACCGAACTCACCGCGTACGGAGAGGATTCTACCGAAAAAACCACTATCCACCAGCCGCTTCAACTTGCGCATGCCGGGCAAAAAAAGCTTGTCCTGCACGACACCGTGCTTCAAGCCCGCGGCTTTGGCCAGAGCCCCCAGCCGCAAGGCCTCTGCCGAGTCGACGGCGAGTGGTTTCTCGCAATAAATATGCTTCCCAGCGGCTATCGCAGCCTCGACGCTGGGAGCCCGCAGGGTGGTCAGCTGCGCGTCGAAGTACAGCGAGTCCTCCGGGTTCGCGAGTGCGCCGCCAAGATCTGTGGTCCAGCGTGCGACTCCATGCTCTTTAGCGATCTGCTCCAGCTTAGCCGCATTGCGGCCCACCAGAATCGGATCAGGAATCAGACGTGATCCGTCCGCCAGAGTAACCCCTCCTTGCTTCCGAATCGCCAGAATTGAACGGACCAAATGCTGATTCAGCCCCATTCGTCCTGTTACGCCGTTCATAATGACGCCGATCCGCTTGTCATTCATTGTTTTCTCCAGAATGTTTCTCTTAGCGCGTAACAGGCTACCTTTCAGGCTCCCGGCGGAAGCTGCGGTCACGTGCCTCTGGACCGAACCAGAAGATTACGATCATCAGGATGATCACGCCCACCTCAAACATCGTCAACGCCCAAGGATATCCAAAGTGGTCGCGCAGATTGAATTCCACTGCCGTCGCGGGCGAAGCGAATAACACTCCAAGCTGATAGACAATGCCTGGGAACAGGCTACGCACCGCATCTGGTGAAAGCTCATTCAAGTGCGCAGGGATGACACCAAACGCTCCCTGCACACCGGTCTGCATTAAGTAGGATCCCGCAACCAACACCCCAAGAGATGTTCCGAACGCCCATGCCGGAATCGACAACAACGCCAGCCCCAGCGCCAACATGATGGCATTACGTCTGCCTATTTTTTGCGATAGTTGGCCGAAGACAAGCGCCCCTACGATCGCGCCGATGTTGTAAACGATTGGAATGCCATAGAGACTCTTCATTCCAAGGACCGTCTTCGACGCGATTCCCGGTATCGACTTCAGAAAGTCTGGGTAGAGGTCCTGGGTGCCGTGCGAAAGGCACAGCAGCACAGTCATCATCAGTAGTAGGTAAAAGAACATCCTCTTGTGCTGAAGCAACGAGTTGAAGATCTGCACCATCGACTTCGGCTGATGTTGCTTCCACGCTTCGGATTCAGGTGCGACCAATGTGAGGACCACGATCAGTACAGCCACAGGCACGCCCACGAAGAAGACCGATCTCCACCCGAAAAGTGGTGCAAGCGTCTGCATTGCGACTGCAGCCAGCAAATAACCCATCGGATATCCGGCCTGGAGCATGCCCGACAAAACTCCTCTAAAGCGGCGCGGCGAACTTTCCATCGCATAGGACGCACCGATACCCCAGTATCCACCCATCCCAACTCCGTACAACGCGCGGCAGACCACGAAGAAGGTGTAATTCGGCGCGAGCCCACTCAGTGTCGTTAACAGTGAGAAATACAGGACGCAAAAGATCAAAGGACGTTTGCGTCCGAATCTGTCCGCTAGGGAGCCGAAGAACAATGCGCCCAGCGGCCGCATCGCAAGCGTCAAAGTCAGTGTATACACCACCGACGCCTTCGACACATGAAAGTGCTCTGCCAGAGTGTCGAATAAGAACACCATGACAAAGAAGTCAAATGCGTCAAGCACCCAGCCCAGAATCCCTGAGCCGACGGCGAATTTCCAGCCCTCCGTTTCCTGCTCGATTACAGTATCCGTTCCGGTTATGAGCGCCATTCTGCGTCAGCCACTTCTGCCGCCGGTCACCGCGGCAGCGAATTAGACTGCCCTTTTGGGCGGCAAGTTAGTGTCTCATGGGCGAAGTCCGACTCGCTTTCGACTGCGGCAACTAGCACTTCTTCCAGTAGACCCGTCGCGTCCGTAGGGCATCCTTTGTTGCGTGTTTAGGACAGCCGTTCCCGATATTGCCGATGTCCCCAACTTTGCTTTTAGTGTCGAGGAATGCGTTGAACGCCAAGGCATCCGGAATGGCAGTGGGATGCCCTAACCCACCGCCATTCCAAAAAATGCAGACCGGACACAAGGAACTCCGGCCCCGCCAGGTCCCATCTCGGGCCTGGCCAAAGGACCTACTGCTAACGGCGGCCTGCAATTTCGTCAGGAACAATTTCAGCAGCTGGATCGAGACGCACAGTCACGCCAAACAGGAACACTGCCGGTCACTGGGATGGAGAGAGGGATTTCTTCCTTCGCAGCGCCGAATGCATCGAAGCAGCACATCGTACGTCTCCAGCAGCCATCAAAGTCTAATCTTTAGAAGTTCGCCTAGGTGCGCCCAGCGACTGCGTGGGGTTCCAGTCGGAAGCCCAGTCAGATGGCGCGGGCCCCATTACCAGCTTGAGCTGAGCGCCAGCTTGGATCTCGTCATACCGAATCACCGGAATCTTGAGCGGCTTTCCATTCAACGTTGCTGACTGAATGTAGACGTTCTTGGGCGAATTGTTTTCAGCCGAAACTGTAAAATGTTTACCGTTCGCGAGTCGGAGCGTCATTTTGGTAAAGAGAGGGCTGCCAAGCATGTAGTCACCTGAAGCGGGATTCACTGGATAAAAGCCGAGCGCCGTAAACAAATACCATGCTGACATCTGTCCACAATCGTCATCGCCATCAATGCCTGACGGAAGATTGGCATACTCCGCGGCGGCGATCTCTCTCACTTTTGCCTGGGTCTTCCAGGGCTCGCCGCTGTAGTCATATAAGTAGCCATAGTGATGGCTTGGCTCGTTGCTATGCTCGTTGTGGCCACCGCTGAAATGCTCATCAAGTCTGGCATTGTAATTTTTCTTACCGCCCATAAGCCGGACCAGGCCCGGAATGTCATGCATGACGGCCCAGGTATAGACCCAGGTATTGCCTTCAGTCCACCCATCTTTGGGATCGGCCCAAGATCCATCGGAATTCCTGGCCTGCATAAAGCCCGTCGTTTTATTAAACACGTGCTCATAGTTGTGAGATCGATTGAGAAAGAACTGATACTCTTTCGTTTTGCCTAGCGCCTTAGCTACCTGCGCTACGCACCAGTCGTCGTAAGAGTCTTCCAGAGTGCGCGACGCCGACTCCGCTGTCTTGTCTGCCGGGATATAGCCGAGCGCTTTCAAGTATGTGAGGCCAGCGCGGGCCTCGTAAGGGGTATGCGGTTCGCGGTCGGCCCAACGCCGCGTCGTATCGCCGTCCGGTGGCGTCATTGCATCCTTATATACGGCATCCCATGCAAGTTGATAATCGAAACCCTTAAAGTGTTTGTTGATTGCCTCTGCGACAAGTGAGTCTGCATGGGTACCGATCATGATGTTGGTATAGGAGGGATTGGGCCACTTTGGCATCCACCCTCCTTCCCGATAGTTCTGCAGAAGAGCCCCGATCATGCCGTCGATGCGCTCCGGAGCCAGCAGTGTGAGCAAGCTATGTTCGGCGCGAAATGTATCCCATATCGAATATGCGGTATACGACACTCCTTCGTGCACTGTGTCATCAAAGGCGCTGTAGTAACGGCCTTGTTCTGAAAAGATACGAGGATAAAGGAGAGCGTGATAGAGGCCCGTGTAGACAATTCTCCGCTGATCGTCAGTGGCGCCTTCGACGTCGATGCGCCCCAGCTTTTCATTCCAAGTCCCGCGCAATGCACGGCGAACGGCTTCGAAGTCCCATGCGGGTATCTCAGCTTCGAGATTGCGGCGTGCCTGATCGACGCTGACAAAGGATGTTCCTACGCGGGCTTCGACGACTTCGCCCTCGTTGGTTTTGAATTTCGCGTAAGCCCCGGTCGCAACCCCAGGTTGTTGAGGTGTCGGCCCGTAGATACCCGAGTTATCGAATGCTTTGCGGAACTGCACCACAAAGTAACCCTTGAAGTTTGGCAACTGCATTGGGCCCAGGTTAGCGTCCATCCGGTCCGGGTTGTAACCGGTGATCTCGTGCTTTGCTGCATCCACATGGGCAATTCCCGCTATGCCGGGGCGCGATGCCTCCACAATGACGATTGAGGAAGCATTGGCGGGAAACGTGAAACGCATATATGCGCAGCGTTCCGTGGCTGTCATCTCGGTGCGGATTCGCGAGCCACCCGCATTCATCCAAACCGAATAGTAGTCTGGATGGACGATCTCGTCCGCATGGGCGAATGGCAGTTTACGGTCCTCTGGATTCGTCTTGAGGCCATCAATCTCGGGCATCACGGTCACGTAACCGTAATCGCCCATCCAGATTGCGGGCTGATGGGTACCGATAAAGCCTGAAATTGCTGTGTCCTCGTATTTGTAAGAGACACCGCTGACCTTGTTTTGACGCGTCTGTGGCGTCCAGTCTGTCATGCCGAAGGGAGGTGTGACGAACGGCATGGTGCCACCATAGCCGATTGGCCCGCTGCCGGTGCCAATGTAAAGATTCACCCAATCGACTGCATCTGTCTGCGCAGCGCGGGTTGCCGCACACGGAAAAATGAGTGCCATCAAGGAGACGGCGACAGAAAACAACGTGCCGACGATACCTGGAGTCCGATTTCGCGGGTGCGGCAATTTACAGAGCGATCTCATGATGTTCATCGTGCACTCCAACGCACTCAATTACTTGTACTCTATTGTGGCTTAACTTAGTGGTGATAGACATAACTACATCCGGTTCTTGGGTCACTGTCAGCAAGGCGGGTCACTGTTCGAGGAACTGCACAAGCCGCTCCATTCTTTCTTCCTGCTGAGTGACCGACTCGAACAGTTTGAACTGCGTTCGGCAGCGGTGGAGATTGTGTTCGTCGCAGCTCACTTTGTAATAGACGTCGCCCTGCAAATAGTCTGTCAGGAATCGCACGCCCTGCTCGAATGTCATCAATTTACCGGAGAATGCAAGGTGTCGCTTCTCGGCTTTCGTTAGAAAATCACCAGCCGAATCGAGATAACCACGCAAGAGCGCCTCAAACGTGGAGAACTGCATGGTTACCTTGGAGAGATCTTGCTCGTCTTCCTTTGCCGGGCTTGTTGTCGTCCGCACCATGTCACCAAAATCGTGAAGCGCCAATCCTGGCATGACCGTGTCGAGGTCAATTACGCAGATGCCCTCGCCGGTGACGTCATCGAGCATGACATTGTTGAACTTAGTGTCGTTGTGGGTGATGCGCTCTGGTAGGTTGGCATCGAGTAGAACGCTGGCGATGGATCGATGCGCAAAGGCGAATTCTATCTCCGGTCTTGCGAGGATTGCGCGATTGACCCCATCGGAGGCGATCGCTTGCTCCAATGCTATGAACCGTTTCGGCGTATTGTGGAAGTCCCTAATGGTATCGTGCAATCGCGGAGCTGGCAGATCGACGAGTAGCTTCTGAAATCGTCCAAATGCCTTGGCCGCCTGAAACGCCTGTTCCGTGGACTCAACAGCATCATAGGTACGCGCGCTCTCGATGAAGCGATACGTGCGCCAATAGCTGCCATCTTCATCCACGTACCAAGCCAATTCATCGCGTGCAAGAATGAGTATGAGCGTCTGCCGGCCGGGGTTCGGTTCACCTGACGCTTTCGCTGCAAGATGAGATGTCACTCGCTGGATATTCTCCATAAGGGCGAGCGGGTTCTTGAAGATGTTGCGATTGATACGTTGCAGGAGGTAGCGGACGGGCATGCCTGCCTGATGGAAGGTGACGCAGTAAGAGTCGTTGATGTGGCCGCTGCGGAGGGCTATTGCACCCGCAAATTCACCGTCGATTTGAAACTGGCACGCTATGGCGTTGACATTGTGCTCTTTGTTCATCGCCAAAGCCTGTCTGGATAATTGCCGCGGTCGATGAGGTGGCGTATGGTTTTGACGACACGTTTGTGGTCCTCGCGGTACGTGACGCCCGCCCATGAGTCATCTGCGCGCAGGATCTTGACACGTGCACGACCAGCCAAAACAAGCTCATTCACTGCGTCGGTAAGGTAGCCCTCTGCCTGAAGATCCGAGCCATTAGCTCGGAGAAATCTTTGAAATTGCTCTCCCAGTTGTCCAAATACTCGGGGAGTAAACCCCCACATGTTCATCGAAACCATTTCGTCTCCTGACAGTTCGGTTGTCCGGCCTGTCGAGTCGGTGTTCTTGGCATGGGCGCCGTCGCGTTCGATACTTGTCATTTCGACAACTCCTTCAAGAAAGTCGTTGTTATTGACTTGACACACACCACGCGACACCGTGCCGAAGTCGGACAGCGTGTTGCGTAGAACAAATCCGACCATTGCATAGTCCCGAGAGCCAATCTCTAAATATTGCGCTAGCGCACAATAACCGTCTGATCCGTAAAAATCGTCAGCGTTGATAACAGCGAAGGGCTCGCTAATCCCGTTGGCGGCCATCAGAATTGCTTGCATTGTGCCCCAGGGCTTAGCTCGGCCGATTGGAACGGAGAAGCCCGACGGGAGTTTGTCGAGTTCTTGAAAGACATATTCGACTACGATGTGCCTTTCAAATCGCGCACCGACGGCTTGCTTGAACGCCTGCTCAATATCCTTGCGAATGACGAACACAGCCTTGCTGAATCCGGCGCGGAGCG
This sequence comes from uncultured Acidobacteriaceae bacterium, assembly GCA_963798925.1. Taxonomy (GTDB): domain Bacteria; phylum Acidobacteriota; class Terriglobia; order Terriglobales; family Acidobacteriaceae; genus Edaphobacter. The sequence continues at coordinate 1,720,336 of CAWCVD010000008.1, read as the reverse complement.
CATCGTAGATCGAATAGTCGATGATAGTTTCACCACCGGGCCCGACCGGGTCAATCTGCTTGAGACCACCGTAGCGATTGCCCATGCCGGCGGCCAAGATGAGTAGGGTTAGAGGCGTCGATTTCATTGGATGCTTAGCGTGGCCTTACATCGAGTGTGAGGACTTCGAACGGTGCTAGATGGAACTCATGCACCTGTTGCGCGCGGAGCAAGAGTGCGGGCTGGCCGGCATCTTCTTTCCACGGACTCTTTGCAACGTACTCCAGGGCGGCTCCCGACGGCAGTTCGAATGCATCTAGAAGCTTGATGCGAACCGTCTTCGTCTGATCGCTGGGATTGCGAAGTACAAGGATTCCTTTGTCCGCTGTCCATGATGCCCATCCATACACCTCCAACCAAGCGGGATCACCCCCGATCCAGTGCGTGTCTTTCAACACCTCGGCGTTAGTCCGTGACCATTTCGCTGCCTCGGCCAGGTCGTCCCAATTGGCCTCACTCAGCAAGGACGGAGTTATGTACATCTCCTGGAGCTGGGTGCCAGTGCCAAAGTATGACCGGATCTCATTGCGGAAGTCATTTCCAGAGTCGCTATCGAGTTGCTTGCGGTGCTGTGCATAGATCATGCCATGGAGCATGAGAGAGTTGAGCGGGAACAGCGGGCCATTCTGTACGACGCCTTTGTATGTCTCTGAGTCGCGATAGGTAATCCAACGCTGACGAAATGTTCCAACGCCGGTTGTGCCATCATCCTCGCCGCCTCGCCAAATGGAGTCTGCGTGGATCAACCAGAACGGTGACGGCCATGTGCCCGTGGTGAGGTTGATGTAGATGTCGGGCTTGGCTGTGCGAAGCTCGCTGATGAGGTGGATTGCCGCCGCAAAATCGCTGTCGAAGCTGCTGCCAGGAAAGACGGAGTCGGCATTGCCGGTGCCATCGAACTTGAACTGGTTCACACCGGACTTGCGAATCATCTCCATGCAGACGTCGCGGAAGGCAGCATAGTACTTCGGACCGGAGAGGGCGTATCCGCTTGCGACAATCTCGTATCCAGCAGCCTTTCCGAACTCAATCCTCTCCTTTTTCGGACTGGAGTAGCCGCCCCAGGGTGACATCCATACGCCGGGGTCGGCGCCGTATCTCTCGGCTGCCTCCTTTACAGGAGTGAATCCGTCGGAGAACCCATCATTGAACTTCCAGAGGGATTTGTGGTTGTCCCAGCCGTCGTCGAAGAGGAAAGAGTCCAGCTTTACACCGCGCTTTTGCGTCAGTTCCTGTCCGAATGCATTCACGCGATCCAACGCTCCGGCCTGGTCGTAGGGGGTGAAATACCCGAGATCGTACCAGGAGTTGTAGTGAAGAAAGGTCCTGTAGGGATGCGCTCGCTCCCGCTCAACGTATGCGAGGAAGTCACGCCGCATCTGCCCAGTACGCGCGACGCCAACCACTGAAGAGTACGTGATTGACTGGCTCGCGCGGAGGGGCAGATCGCGATCCGTCCAGGCAGTCGCCCGGTCGCCTGTGACCTTGCTTTCCGACAGCGGATGTTCGAATCCGAGGAACAGATTTCCAGTCACGATGGGCGAGCCCTTAACTGAGCCGCTCACGTGTGCCCCGGGGAGGGGCAGATCTATCAGCTCTACCCGGCTGATTGGAACGTCCTGGCCGACCGCGGTGATCGCGACAAGCTGTCTGAGGTAAGAAGAGCCGTCTAGAAGAATGAGCGACCAGATTACCCGTAGGGAGTGGTCTCTGCTTTCCAATGGAAGGTCGAACTCTTCGCCGTGCAGTCTGTCGGCGAGGCGGGACGCTTCCGGCCGCGGAGTCAGTTCGTGCCTCGCCGGCTGGCCAGTTAGTTTCAGGCTGCCCGCATCGTAGATCGATCCATCTTTCAGGAGGATGGCGAACGGTACTGCGATGCGCAGCTCCGTTCCATGCAGACGGTCGGTGACAACCAGGTTGTTTACTTTTCCCTCTGTGACAGCCCACTCTGCACCGATCGCACGATTTTTTAGAGAGAAGTGCCCTCCTGCCTGCGTTGCAACGACGGGCCCGGCTTCGTCTTGGTGGGTGCTTGACGCGATCGCTGAAGAGGAGAGCACCGTCAGCAATAGGGCGAAACCTGCAGTTGCGTTCCTCTTTGCCTTACAAGGGTGCATGCCTTCATCCATTTGGTTTGCCGGTAATCAATGTCACGGAGAACGCCAGTCTAACGCATCGATCTGGGCCTCTTGCATGATCTGCCCACCACCCCGTCAAAAAGTGTGCAAAGTCTTCCAAAGAAAGGACATAGGTCTGGACTTTGGGTGGATTCGAACACATCCATGAAAAAAGCCCCGGTTATGCCGGGGCTTCTTTCTATCTATATATAGGATAGCAGGTTGGGTGTATCTAAAATGCCAACTGGAAGTCATTGTTTTGTAAGGTTTTAGGTGGTTTTTGGGCTTGACAAGTGGGTTTGCTGCTGTTTTTGAGGGTCAGGCCAAACATGCTCTTTATTTTCAGAGCATTAACTGTCAGGTGAGATCGTTTGTGTCGCTGGTCTGGGGATGGCAAGGTTATGCCCTGCGCACCGCAGCCACTAAAGCTTTTGCCTTCGCTTCGACGACCGTGACGCTATCTCCCGGTTTGTAGATCGAGGATCCGACACCCACGCCCCGCGCGCCAGTTGCCATCCAAGGGCCAATTTTCTCTGCGTCGATTCCGCCTACAGGGATGATGGCCGTGTTTTCGGGAAGGACGGCTTGCAGCGCCTTCAACATGGGAATGCCTAATACTTCGGCGGGAAAGAGTTTTAGGGCGTCGGCACCTGCCTTCAGGAGCGAGAAGGCTTCGGTTGGGTTGAAGAATCCAGGGACCGCCAACAACCCGGCTGACTTGGCAGCTTGAACGATCGTTGCGTCGGCATGAGGAGTAACGATCAGACGACCACCCGCCGCGGCGACCTCCGCCACTTGCCTGGGGTCGGTCAAAGTGCCAGCTCCAATCAGCATTCGGCTGCCGAAGGTCTGGGACAAGATGGATATGCTCGATAGTGCGTCTGGGGAGTTGAGAGGCACCTCGACGATGACGATGCCGGCTTTCTCCAATGTGCTGCCGATGGGCTCCGCTTCTTCAGGTTTAATACCGCGCAGGATGGCGATGATCGGACATTTTCGCAGCCAAATATTTATGTCCAAGACAGTCTCCTGGCGATGGCGGCGAGACCACGCGCGGCCGCGTCCTGGTCTTCGAGCGTAAAGGAGCCTCCGCAGACTTCAATCGCCCTGGCATAGAGGGAGCAGAGTTCTGTGGCACCAATTAGATGAACATGGGCTCCAGCCGGCATCGCAGCACGCACTTCGTGGCCGATGAGAAGACCTGAGAGATAGGACGCTGATGTTTCTTCCGTTAACTGGTCCATCAGGGCTAAGGTCCGGACGCTGAAGAGATGGTGAAGCAAACCGCCGCTGTCCGCCGATCGAGCAATCCCACGAACAAACGCCGCATTGTCCACCGTCGCATCGGAGGTCATGATGCGGGCTAGAATCGTACACTTGCGCAAGGCTCCAAAGACTTCGCCCGTCATGCAGGTAATGAAGCTGACGATGGTGCGATCGTCAAGATGGATCCATTTGGAGTGCGTTCCGGGTAGACAGACCAAGGCTGGACCACCATTGGAGTTCGACATGCCCATGGCTTCGGTCTCTTCGCCTCGCATGACCTCGGGGACTCCGTCCGGGTTTTTTCCGATAACTCCGGGGACCAGGAGCACTTCGGCGCCAGGAAGCGGGAGTTCGACAACCGAGGCAGCAAGGTCCGCGATTCCTACCGGACATGAAAGATACTTCGCTTCGGCCCACCCTTGTCGACTGCCGACCATGCCGCAAAGCAGAATTCGTTTCTCACCGGCTGCCATCCAGTCCCCTACCTGGGCAAGGAGGGTCTCCGCGAATCTTCCATCTTCGACACGGAGAATGCCGCTCGGAAATACGCGCCTCTCGATAATATCCCCACCCTCGTCGAGACGAAACGCGCGGAAGTTACTGGTGCCCCAATCAATCGCAATCAAACTAGTACCCTCCGAGGCTTCGCTGCGTCCCTGTGCCGGCACTCTTCGTGTTTCTGGCACGTGCGGCAGGCGATTTCCAGAGTAGAGTCTCCGGTCGAGTTGCGATTGCCAGGCAGAAAACGTTCATTACTGCAATTGGCAATCTGGGCGTTCCGGATTTGGGGACCATGTTGGCGACCCTCTCTTCGCTCAGCGGTGGTGAATTAAGAAAACAGAACTACTTCGCGACGTAGTTTTTCGTCTGCTTGTTACCGGAGTTGAAGACCGTGAAGTCGCCCTTCGGGCTCGCTGTCAGCAGGATGTAATTGCCTTGGTCTGTGCCTTGAGGGTTTGCAATGTATTCCGCAGTTGTATTGTGTTCTGCGCCTCCTTCGTCAGAGTAGTGGAGTTGCCAAAGCGTCTCGAGTCCGGGGGCCTGACGTACCGTATCCAAGACCGGTATGTTTCCCCCCTTCGTCGCGGCATTATTCATGATCGCCACTCTTGGGTGAATACCATCAACCAGAGCGTGGCTTGAGCTGGGGCGGAAGCCATGGTGAGAGACCACCAGGATATCGACGTTGCCCACCAAGTTCTTCGGGCACATGAATAACATCTCTTTGTCCCAGGTGAGGTCTCCCAGATCGAGGATCTTGAGTTTACCGAAGTTGATCAGGACTCCCAGTGAATGGGAGTTTTCGCTGCGGTCCATCGGCTTATTTTCCGGGATATTGCAGAATTCGTTGTCTCCGCCAGCGCCGGGCATGGGATGAGTGATGACGTTGCCATCGCTACTGATCACGGTGACCTTCATGCCAGCGATCGGAATGACATCCCCCGGACTGGCGGTGATGTGCTTATACTTTCCTGTCGCCAGAACCTTTTGGTACGCTTCCCACACTTCGAGCGTGGCCCCGCCGGGTTTGGTATCAATGTTGGCGCCGTGGTCGATGAAGGTTCCAACCGGGATTCTATCCACTAGTTGCGGCACACCGCCTGAATGGTCGTTGTGATAGTGAGTGAGCAAGACGTAGTCGATCTTGCTGATACCTGCAAGTTTCGTCGCAGCCAATATTCGATCTGCATCGCGGCCATCGTTGCCCGGCCAGCCGGTGTCGATCAATAACGATTGCTTCGCAGGAGTCACGAAGAGCGTAGCTTGTCCTCCCTCCACGTCGACAAAGTAGACCTGAAGGTCACCCTTGGCTCCCTGTGCCTGAATCGGATTGGCACCCAGAGTGGCACAGAAGGCACAAACAGCCAGAACATATCTCCATCGAAGTCTCAGCATCTTTTTCCCCACATCCTTGCGATAGTGACGTACATGGTTTCTCTAAGTTGCACAAATAAGGATGATTGCAAGAACGGCAGGGCCGAAGTGGATACGGCCCTGCTGCCTAAAACTGAAACTGAAGCGAGGCCTGCAAGTTCCGCGGGGTTCCGACAACAGAGGTGATGGATCCGACCTGAGCTGTGCCGACCGTGGCATTCGGGATAACCGAACTGCGGATGATTGAAGACGTTGAACGCCTCAAACCGGAACTGGAAAAACATCTGTTCATGAACCGGGAACGACTTGAATATCGACGTGTCGAAATTCGTTCGTCCGGGGCCGATCAGAGAGTTGCGTCCGGCATTGCCGTAGGTGTACTGCGCGGGCGTGCTGTAGGCCGAGGCACTGAACCAGTTCGTGAGGGTTTTAGGATAGGTGACCTGTCCTGTGACATTCGGGCGGCTCGATGTACCCGTGTTGGTCGTGGATGTACCCAGGACTGGCGAGAAGTAGAGTCCCGTCTGGGTGAAAAGCAGCCCATTCGTCTGCCATCCCCCGAGGAAAAAGTTCAGAGGTCCGCCTCTGTCCATGAAGTGCTGTCCCTTGCCGAAGGGCAACGCCCAAAGGTAGGTGAGGGTCAGTCTCTGGCGCTGGTCGAAGATCGAGTTGCTGCGTTCCGCATTCAGGAAGCGAGGGTCTTGCGGGGTTGGTCCCGCATCGCCACCACTGAACTCGAGCGGCATGTTATCGATGGAGTGGGCCCAAGCATAGCCGAGCTGAGCAGCTGACGCCGTGGCTTAGCCGCTTGTCCAAGACGAACTGGAGCGCATAATAGTTGCCGAGCCCGTTGGAAACCGCATAGTTGACGTCGCTGACGTTTGGATTGATGCCGTAGAGTGGACGCCGTGTGTTGAGAACCGTGGAGCCTGGGATTGCCTGGTTGATGTTGTACGTGTTGTATATCCGACGACCCAGATTACCGACTCCAGACGATCTTCAGCACCATATTCAGCCTGGAAAATCTCCTGCTCCACGCCGAGATTGAATTGTTCTGCATAGGATGGCCGGAATGACGGCGAGATCGAGGATTGGGAGCCGGTCGGGTTGTCCGCCAGCGCAAAATTGACGGTTGGCAGTGCAGGAAATCCCTGGCTTACTGTAGTGCCGGGAGTGATATCGCCCGGTGAGACGCTGCTCGTCAGGCCAAAAGGAATGTTTCTTGCAAGACGCATATTGAGTGCTTCGCTGCCCGATGCGTTGTAGAAGAGGCCAAAACCTCCCCGAAGCACCGTACTGGGATAGACCTGATAGGCAAAACCCAGGCGAGGTCCAAAGTCTTTGCGGAAAGGCAGCACATCGGCCGTTCTGCTTACTCCGTTTCGACCGGCAACATCCATCTTGCCAGTATTCGGATTGAAGTTGGACCATTGGTTCTGCCCCTCGGTCGGCGGGCTGAAGTAGTCCCAGCGCAAGCCATAGTTCAGCGTCAGCTTCCGGCTCATTCTCCAGTCATCGGCAACGTAAGAGCCATACTCATTGACGCGAATGCCCGGAAAGGGAAAGGTGTAGTCGTGACCGATCAGGGTCGGGTAGCCAAGCAGCATGCTGGCGGCACTGTCGCCACCGCTGCCGGCGGGGTTTCTTGAATCAGTCAATGCTGGCGAGAAGTTGAAGCGACCGTTGCCCATGTTGGTCTGGTAGATCGTCAGCTAACGACGCCGGAAATCAAAGCCAAACTTCAACGTGTGCGCCCCCCTGGTCCAGACAAGGTTGTCAAAGATTTGATACGTGTTTTCGCGGCGGTACAGCGGAAGAGAGCGTGTCTGGCCGACGCCAAGATAGGTGGATGGAGAAAAGATCGGCAAGTTTTGTTCGAGCGGCGTTACGTTCGAGTTGGGAACACCGAGTTGATTGCCGAGTCCTCCGTTGGGAACGTAATCGACTGGGACGTAATCCAGTTTGTAACGGCTGAATCCAAAGCGGAAGTCGTTGACGATCGTTGGAGTGAAGACTCTGGTGTAGCCCGCGCCAACTGCTGGGTCGGCGTGGCGGACGTGCCGGCGAACGATGCTTCGTCACTAAGATGGACGGGGGTTGAAATTCCGGGAATCGTTGTGACCGGATAGGTGCTTGGCGCAATATTCGTCGTACCCTGGTAGGAATATCGAGCAAAGACGATGTCTTCGGCGATAATCTGCTCATCAATCCGACCGTCGATGGAGTTGGCGTTGTTGCTCTGGATCAGGTTGGAGGAGATAGTTATTGAAGCGGCCGGTGCCGTAGGCGTGGATATGCGTTGAGCATCTTCACCGAGATCGGATCGCGCCGATTGAGCGGGATGAAATTGTTCGGGAATGCGGTCGCGAAGAAACGCTCCCGGAACCGCTGGATTCGGGCGTGTGGTGAGCGGATCATAGATATTTGCTACGCCTGGGGTTGTTTCAACCTCGCTGAAGTCTCCGGTGCGCTCCTTGAGGGTAGGTACGTTGCCTAGAACGAACGATTGGGTTGTATTGCGAAAGCCTTCATAGTCTGCGAAGAAGAATGTATCGATTCTTGCCGTTGTAAACCTTCGGAATCACGACGGGCCCGCCGACCGCGAAGCCAAATTGGTTAAGACGGAAGGACGGAAACGGCGATACCAACTTTATTGAAGTAGCTGCGCGCATCTACGGCCGAATTGCGGATGTATTCAAACACGCTGCCATGCAGTTGATTCGTGCCTGACTTTGTGATCGACGTCGATGACGGCGCCGGAGTTGCGGCCGATGTCGGCACTGTAGAGATTGGTCTGGATTTTGAACTCACGCACCGCTGCGACCGGGGGACGGATCGACGATGGACAGAGTTAGCCGCTCATTGTCGTCGACGCCATCGATCAGAAAGTTGTTGTCGCCTTCTCGATTGCCGTTGGAGAAGATCTCCGACGCGGGCCGCTTGTCGTCAGGCCGTGTTCCGCTTTCGATGGTTCCTGTGGCAGACTGGCCTACTCCGGTCACTCCCGGGCTCAATGTTGCCAACTGGGTAAAATTGCGGCCGTTCAAAGGCAGTTGGTTGACCATCTGCTCGCCGACCACGGTGCCGACCGAGGAAGACTCGGACTCCAGCAGTGGAGCCTGGCTGACAACTTCCACCGTCTCCGATCGCTGGCGCCGACCTTCAGGGTAAGGTCCATGCGGGCCTGCTGATTGACCTGGAGATTCAAGCCCAGTCTGCACGAGCTTGCTGAAACCGTTCGCATCGACAGTGATGGTGTAGTCGCCAGGAGGAAGTTGGCCGAGCACGTATTCACCGTTCTTTTCACTCACCGTGCTGTGCGCGATGTTCGTCGCGATGTTATTGGCAGTCACCTGGGCACCGGGAACCACAGCACCGCTCGCGTCCTGAACGGTGCCGGACAACTCGGCTGTGGTCGCTTGCCCGAAGCATCGGGGACTCAGCAGCAGTATGGCTGACATCAAACCAACGATTCTTAACAAACCAAATGTCTTTAGCAAATCAGTTCTCCTCATCCCAGCCAGAGCCAGAACCTCTTGAATTTGGTGCGCCGATCACTCTATAGTGCAAATAAGAAAAAAAGCAACCATTTATTGAACTAAATTTCATATTTGTGATGGACAGGCCAATTAAGGTGTATTGTGGTCACCTGTAAAGCAAGGAATATCGATATCGGCTACTATTGAGAGGTCGAGCCTTAGGATTTACTTTCTATGCTTAAAACCAAGCCTGCGCGCAACTTGAGAGCAAAGAGCACCGAAGAACCTCGTGGGCGGGACAAGTATTTCTCTCGCGCCGTCAGCAAAGCTCTTGAGGTCCTGGAGATTTCTTCAGACTGAATCCAACTGCCCTGTCGATGAACGAGATCGCTCAACGACTCCAGCTCTCCAAGACTTCAGCATTCCGTCTTTTGCGGACGCTTGAAACGACCGGATATGTGAACTTCGACGGCCGCGGTCAATATAAGCTTGCTCCCGGCATTCACGCGGTAACGCCGACGCAATGGCTTGGGAAGCTGCTGCGAGTCGCCATGCCCCACCTGCAGGCGCTGAATCTTGAACTCACCGAAACCATCAGCATGGCGGCATTATTTGAGAACCGGGTCGAGGTAGTCGCGGTTATCGAGAGTCCCCACGACATCCGAATGAGCAACGTAGTCGGCCATATACTACCTCCCAACGCCAGTTCTCTCGGCAAGGTGATTACCTCCTTTCAGCCGCCGGTTCAGCGGGAAAGGCTGTTACGAAGTTTCAAAATCTACCGGTTTACTGAGCAAACCATCACGGATCAGAAGGACTTGAGCCGGGAATACGAGAACATTCGACTTGAGAAGTTCGCGGTAGACCGCGAAGAATGCGCTCCAGGCGGAATTTGCTTTTCGGTCCCGATCTTTGGCGGTGGCGGCCAGGTGTCTGCGGCGATCAGCCTATCCATGCCGAAGATCCGGCTCCGCGACACCAAGCAGGAAAATGAGATCATCGCAGCACTTCGCGCAACCGCAGACCAATTAGCGATCGATTTTCAAGGCGCCTGAATCTTAGCTGACCATCCTAAACCGGCTTGAACGCCGCCTCTTCTCTTTTGTCATTTTGAGAAAAGAATGACGCCCGCCGCCGTTGAAAACGCTATGGGACGGGAACTTATCCGGATTGATAGTGGAATCGTTATTTCACTTTATTTACTTTCATTGCACTTTTTGCTTGACGCTTACCAACTGCTGCATATAATTCCGCTGTCGCGAACATTGGTGTCGCGAACTTCACAAAAGATCGGGACACTATGCGACGCGTCAACCGGATTTTGAGTTTTTTTGCTGTCTCCGCCTTTCTGGCCTCCTCTTCCTACGGTCAGACCCAGCTTGAGGCGCGAATCGGTCACACGGACCCGAGCAAGTACAAGCACAGCCGGTCGCACGAGAGCGCCGGGGATATGGCCTGCATGTTGCTCGTGCCCCCGACTGCGATGGACATCAACCTCAATTTCATGCACCGCTGTCAGATCATGCCGGGTGGAGGTGTCGGACACCATTTCCATAACTCGACCGAAGAGATGTTCATCGTCTTTGACGGCCAGGCGGAGTTCACTGTCGATGGCCGCACCTCAGTGCTCCATGGCACCGTCGGAGCCCCGGTCCGGATGGGCCACTCCCACGCCATCTACAATCCCTCCGACAAGCCCGTCGAGTTCATGAACATCAACATCGCCTCCATCAAAGGCCATTACGATGCCTTTAATCTTGGCGATGCTCGTGTGGGTGCGCCCAAAGACGCCGTGCCTGTCTTCATGACGATGAACCTGGACAAAGCATTGCTCGCACCGGAGCAGAACTATCATGGCGGCCAAGGAACGGTGCGGTATCGCCGCGCTCTGGATTCGGATGTCTTTCTCACCAATTGGGCTTACGTTGACCATCTTCTGATGCCGCCCGGGGCGTCCGATGGACTCCACCGACACAAAGGTGTCGAAGAGATCTACTACGTGCTGAATGGGGATGGCCAGGTCCGCGTCAATGATGAGACGGCCCCGATTCACAAAGGCGACGCCGTACCCGTCCGCTTCAACGAGGCGCACTCCTTCGTCAATAACGGAACCGCAGACCTGGAACTGATGATCGTTGGGGTTTCGGCACAAAAGAACGCTCTCGATACGGAACTTGGCGAGGCTCCGACGGGCACATTGAATCTAAGTGTCCGAAGTGAATTCAAGACAGACAGGAGAATCGATGGTCAGGGGACTCTTCCAAATCGCGCTTGCCCTTCCGTTGCTGAGTTTCACTGGCTCCAGCGCGCAACAACCTTCCTCTTCTGTGCCGCTCGCGCAACGGATTGCCCACACCGATCCGTCGAAGTATCACCACATGCCGTCCGTCCACAACGGGGCAGGCCCGATGGACTACATGCCGCTCTACGATACTCGCAGTCCCAACGTTGCGAAGTTCAACCTTGGCACGAATCTGTTCTTCCTTCATCGCGGTATCATCCCGCCGGGAGGCGGGATTGGAGCGCACTTCCACAATCACTGTGAAGAGATGTTCGTCATCTTTGACGGAGAGGCCCAATTCACAATCGACGGACGCACTTCGCTACTGAAGGGGCCGGCTGGAGCGCCAACACGATTAGGCCATTCGCACGCGATTTACAACTCCTCGAACAAGACCGTGCAGTGGATGAACATCAATATCGGCTTGACGCACGATTTCTACGACGCCTTCAACCTTGACGATTCGCGCGTCGGCGCTCCGGTTGACGCAGTCCCCACGTTCATTACGATGCATCTTGACCGGTCGCTTCTGAAGCCGGTTGACCGAATGAAAGGCGGCACGGGCACCGTTCGATATCGACGTGCGCTCGATCCGAGTGTCTTTTTTTCGCCCTGGTCGTATGTCGATCACCTTCTTCTTCCTCCGGGCAGCTCGGTCGGTCCTGACACCCAACCCGATATGAGCGAGGTTTACTACGTGCTCGGCGGAGACGGCAAGGTGACCCTCGGTTCCGAGACGGCGGAGATTCATAGCGGAGACGCGGTCCCGGTTGGTTTGGGTGAGACTAAGTCATTTACTAACTCAGGTAATGGGCCGCTCGAGTTCATGATCATCGGTATAGCTCGCGACATGGCGGCTAAGGAGGCATTCATGACTTCGCCTCTAAGCATGACCGGAGTTCCTCGCCCTGCCCGATAGAAACAACCATCATCGCTTCATCGTAAAGCGAACGATATTCAAGGAGACATAAAATGCCTAAAGTCATCGACACTCACGCCCACTTGGGAGAATGTTGCGTTTTCGGCTTGTACAGCACCGAGGAAGAGATGATCCGGCGGATGGACGAGTGTGGGGTAGACGCCACGATCGTGCAGCCATATCCGGGGGCGAAGGACTACGTGAAGCGACACGATGAGATCGCTGCATTGTGCGCAAAGCATCCGGGTCGTTTCTTCGGGTTGGCAAGTCTTAGTCCCCACACGGCCAAAGATAAATATCAGCGCGAAGTGGAACGCTGCGTGAAAGAGCTGAAGTTTGTCGGAGTGAAGCTCCACACAATCGGACACGGCGTTAACCCTCTGACCGAGGACGGCGACACGGTGTTTGCAACTGCTTTTGAGTTGGGGATTCCATGCATGGTCCACACTGGTGCAGGTATTCCCTTCTCTTTGCCCGCGCTCTGCATGCCCGCGGCCAACAAATACCCGAAGCTCAAAATTGTTCTGGCGCATGCAGGAGGCGGTATCGTCTCGGCCGAAGCGCAAGTGGCAGCTTCTATCTGCAACAATCTCTATCTCGAGACTTCATGGTGTCTCGGCGAGGACATTCGTTGGATGATTGACACCATCGGAGCGGATCGCGTTATGATGGGCGCCGACCTTCCCAGCAATGTGCCTGTCGAATTCGCAAAGTACCGGGCGCTTGATCTGAAGCCTGCCGTCTACAACAAAGTGATGGGCGAAACGGCTGTCGAGATATTCAATCTGAAGTGGTGAGGTGATCATGTTCGTGTTGCACATTGAACTCAAAGTAAAGCCGGGGCTACAGCAGGCGCTGGAACGCACCTATGTTGAAAGGTTTCGGCCAGCGATCTCCGCTCAGGAGGGCTTCAGCGCGGTGCAACTTTTGCGATCCAACGATAACGACGAAAGCTACCGCCTCAGTCTTGCGTTCGATCGCCAGGCATCTCAGCAAAAGTGGGTGGCGACCGAACTCCATCAGGAAGTTTGGCCTTTAGTCGCGGACCAGTGCGCGGAGTTCTCCGTCCAGGGCTACAGCACAGTTTAGGTAGAGCAAGAGATTTCGAAGGCGGGTAGACAACGAAGCCTAATCAGAGGAGTTCTATGGAGAGCGTTCCACAGTATGTCAGCCGCTCGGTTCCGGTGCCACTGAGTAGCCGGGTACCGTGGTATAAAAGCACCTTTCCTACCTACGCTGGGATATTTCTTTGGGTCGGCTTCTATCTGAAGATCTCTGAGCCGACGATTGGGTATGCGGACATCAGCACTTGCTTATGGGGTCTGCTGGTCGCGGGCCTGCTTTGCTTCGGTCTTTACTACTATGTGCCGGCGACTCTGGGGATGCAAACCGGTCATCCTCTTTATGTTGTGGGCACCTCGACCTTCGGGACTACGGGGGGATATCTGATCCCCGGATTGATGATGGGAGTGCTTCAAATCGGTTGGGTCGCAGTTGTGGGTGCAGTCTCTGCCGACTTCATCATGAAAGGCCTGAATCAAACATCAAGGGTCTTATCAAGCATCATTGTCATCGTCTGGATCTACAGTCTCGGTTGGGTCGCGATCAAGGGCATTCATTATGTCGGGCGCGTCGCCAAGTTTTTGAATTGGGTCCCCCTGATCATGATCCTCATCGTCTTCTATGCCAATAGGAGCGGCATTGCGAACTATCAGCCTGCGCATCATGAAGAAACGATCGGCTTTCTGAATGTACTCACGATTGTGATCGGGTACTTTGCCACGGCCGGTGCGGCTGGCGCGGACTTCGGGATGAACAACGGTAACAAGAAGGACATTATTCTTGGTGGAATCTTCGGCATCGTCTGCGGCGCATTGATCGCTGGTGGCTTGCCGATGCTCTCTGTAGCTGGCTATCTCGGTCGCGGCGCGGGTCCTGAGAGCTACGACTACACTGCCGCGATCTCGAGCGTGGGCACCCTTGCACCCAGTCATGTTCTTCCTCTTTGCTGTTGCGTCCATGGTGCCGACATGCTTCTCATCGTTCATCGCATCCAACAGTTTCAGCACCATGCTACCCAAGATCCCTCGAACGGTTTCCACACTTGCTGCTCTGACGCGTGAGCGTCCTGCTCGCCGTGACCGGCGTCGCCAATAATCTTGTGGGGTTCTTCAGTCTCGTGGCCGCCTCTTTCGGCCCGATATGCGGCGCCATGGCTGCTGACTACATCATCTCCGGAAGGCGATGGTCAGGACCGAGGCTAGGGATCAACTGGGCCGGTTGCATCGCATGGTTCATTGGTTTTCTGGTCGGCATCCCGGAACATCTTCCTGGATTGCCAGCCGCATGGATAAAGGCTGACAATCCATCTGGGCTCTATTCCTTTGTCGTTGGCTTCGTTGTTTATTTCGTCTTGTCCAAAGCTGGGCTGCGATCCCCAGTTATTGAGAAGGCCATCGATACGACGGGCATTCAGCCACTTCAATCACGATAGGCGCGAATATCGATGACACAACCAGTTATGGACATCGGTCGACGACTACATCACCGACTTGTTTGTTCCATCCGACCCCGTCTTGCAAGAGGCGCTTGCGACCAGTGAAGCCGCAGGGCTTCCGTCCATCAGCGTTGCCCCGAGCGAAGGCAAGCTGCTGATGTTGCTCGCTCAACTTTGCGGAGCGCGGAGCATTCTGGAAATAGGAACACTCGGCGGATACAGCACTATATGGCTGGCACGGGGAATGGTCTCCGGCGGCAACTTGATCACCTTGGAAGCGAGTCCCCAAACATGCGGAAGTGGCCAGCAGCAAACATTGCTCGGGCTGGCCTTGCCGAATGTCGTCGAAGTCCGACTGGGTGCTGCAAGCGACACACTAGCCCAGCTCGCCGCAGAACATCGCGGCCCGTTCGATCTGATCTTCATTGATGCTGACAAAGAGAACTATCCGGCATATCTGGCATGGGCGCTCAAACTTGTCCCGCCGCGGCACCCTGATTCTTGCCGACAATGTCATCCGCGACGGAGAGGTTATTGATCCGAAGAGCAGCGATCCACGCGTTCAGGGTACCCGTCGCTTCAACCAACTCCTTGCAGACGAACCGCGTGTAACAGCCACTGTGATTCAAACCGTGGGCAGAAAAGGACATGACGGAATTGCTATAGCAATCGTTATCGCTGAGTAATTTTGAAACCAGGTGCGCGAAGCCAATTCGAACTGAATCTAATCCATTGCTCTACAGGAGCTCCAATTCATGAAACGTAGGACCTTTCTCAAATCCTTATCTGCCACGATGGCTGCAGTTGCAACGAACGGCATTCCTGCATTTGCCAGCCTGCCAAAGATGAAGATCACCAGGGTAAGGGCTTATTTGCCGCCAAACCCAAACCCGCTGTTCAACCAGAGCGATATGGTCGTGACCGTCGAGACCGACGCTGGAATCATAGGTGTCGGCGAAGGCGGATCAAAGGACTTATTGGAACAGGCTGCTGGCCGACTGATTGGCAGGGACCCGCAACACATCGAGCAGTTGTGGCAAGACATGAATCGTGCCTTCTTTTATCCCGCGGGCCGCGAAAGGACAGACGCGATCGGCGCACTCGATCTGGCGCTATGGGACATCAAAGGCAAAGTGCAGAATCTGCCCATCCATGAGCTACTGGGCGGAATGGTGCGTAACCATTGCGAGTGCTACAACACTGCGGGCATCATTCCCGGGATAACACCCGGTATGCCGATCAAGGAACGCGCACGGGCCACCGTCGAGGCCGGCTATCGTGCCTTCCGCTTCGGAGCAATGGACCTGCCCCGAGATAACAGCGTCTTCAACACGAGGGAGCGAATCAACCATCTCACGGAAGAGTGCGCAGCCGCAAGGGAAGGCGTCGGCAAAGATGGCGACTGGGTCATCGATTTTCACCAGCGCTTCGATCTGCCCGATGCGATTCGCGGTTGCAACGAAATCGAGAGCCTTGCCCCCTTCTTCGTGGAAGATCCGGTTCGCACAGAAGCTTTTCTTCAGGATTTGCCTATTCTTCGCAAGAAGGTGAACGTTCCCCTGGCAGCCGGCGAAGAGTGGGGCAACCGCTGGGATTTCAACCCACTCGTCGAAAACCACGATATCGATTTCGTCCGGGCCACTCTGCCGAATGTCGGAGGGATCACGGAGATGATGAAAATTGCGGCTCTGTGCGAGACCCACTTCATTGGGATCGTTCCCCACTTCACCGGTCCAATCGCAACCGCGGCGCTAGTCAATTGCCTAGGTACTTACTCGGGACCCGTGCTGATGGAATACAACTATCAAGGACGCACCTTGCCATACCTACCCGTGTGCCTGGACTTCAAGAATGGAAAGCTCTATCCGAATGAGCGCCCGGGATTGGAGCCGAGCTCGACTTCAAGCAACTGAAACAGGTCGCTGAGATCACGGAACCAGTCACGGCCCGCGCCCAGACTTACTTCCGCCCAGACGGCTCCATTACCAACTGGTAGACGCAGGTAGTCTGCGGGCTCTCTGAACACTTCAAGAACAAGACTGCTTCGGCTGCAACCGAATGACTGACGCGTAGCCGGAGGAGACGACAAAGGCATGAATACCCTTCCGAGACGAACATCACCGAGATTACCGATGCGCTATCTCCTGGTGATTTGGCTGTTTGTTCTGAGCGCAGTCGCCTATCTCGACCGAACTAATATCTCGATTGCAGGTATTCAGATTGGCAAAGAATTTGCCATCGACAATACACATCTGGGTTGGGTCCTGAGTGCATTTCTGATTGGGTACGCCGCGTTCCAGGTGCCCGCCGGTCTTCTGGTACATAGGTTCGGGACACGCATCGTGTTGACGTTTGCCGTGCTTTGGTGGGGACTCTTTACTGTTCTCACTGCTGTTGTTCCTCCCACGATGAGCGGATCACTCTTCGTCCTGGTTTTGGTCCGTTTCCTGCTTGGTTCGGGCGAGGCGACGATGTACCCGGCCACGAGTCAATTCGTCGAACGTTGGTTTCCGATGCGGGAGCGCGGTAAGGCGAACGGCATTATCTTTGGCGGTGTGGGTGTTGGGTCCGGGCTCACTCCGCCCCTTGTGACGGCCATTGTTCTGCACTATGGTTGGCGTGCTTCCTTTTGGTTCAGCGCTCTGGTTGGAGTCATCGCCGGAGGAGTGTGGTACGTCATGGCCAGAGATGCGCCTGAGCAACACCCCCTTGTTCGAGCGCCTGAACTTGATCTGATTCTCAAGGAGCGTGAACCGGAGAGAGAGGCCAGCTTAGCGGACAAGCAGGTCCCTGGAGGCAAACGCGCCGTCCCGTGGGCAAGAATCTTCACAAGCAAAGAAGTTCTGGCTTTGACTTTGAGCTATTTCTCATTCGGATATGTGGCGTGGATCTTCTTCGGATGGTTTTACATCTATCTGGCTCAAGTGCGAGGTTTCAATCTTAAAACCAGCGCTCTGTATTCGATGTTGCCCTTCGTCGGAATGACGATCGGCAGTTTGGCGGGTGGTATCGCAAGTGATTGGATGTCGCAGCGTTTTAATCTGCGTCTTGGACGTTGTTTTCTTCCCGCGTTCTCCATGGCTCTGACTGCTGTTCTTATGGTGTTTGGCTCCAAAGCGGAACACGCCCAGACGGCAGGCGTCGTCCTGGCTTTGGGCGCGGGTATCTTGTACGTCTCCTCGGGGTGCTTCTGGGCCGTAAGTGCTAACTTTGGTGGAGAATACGCAGGTGTGACCTCAGGAATTATGAACATGGGCGCACAAATCGGCGGGGCGTGCACTGCCTCGCTAACTCCCCTCATTGCCGCTCACTTTGGCTGGGAGATGTCGTTTCTTGTCGCGGCGCTGCTGGCAATTCTGGGAGCGCTCGCCTGGTTCCTCGTCGATCCGAGATCCAATTTGTTGAAATACCAAACTCAAGCGAAACTGTTGACACCACTCGAACACCGGTAGAGGAACAAGTGAACCAAATCGATCTCAATCATCGCCACGCCGTCATTACCGGAGGCGCCCAGGGTATCGGCTTGTCAGTGGCGACGCGCCTGCTGGCGTCCGGGGCTTCGGTCTCTCTGTGGGACAGAGATGAAGGAGTTCTAAAGGACGCCATCGACCAACTGCGAACGACGGGTGTGGTGTCCGCAGAATCTGTCGATGTGTCTAACCCAGAGAGTGTGGTGGCTGCGACCGAAAGCACGGTCCGCAAGCACGACAAGATTGACATCCTAGTGGCTAGCGCCGGGATCGCAGGCCCAAACTACAAGAGCCTGGGAGTATCCCATCGACGCCTGGAAGCAGGTGATCGATATTAACCTCACCGGTGTCTTTCTTTGCTGCCGGGCGATCGTCCCTTACATGCTGCGGCAGAACTATGGTCGCATTGTCAACATCTCATCTATTGCGGGCAAAGAGGGAAACGCCACCGCGTCCGGCTACAGTGCATCCAAGGCCGGGGTCATCGCATTCACGAAATCGCTGGGCAAGGAGACTGCACTTAACAACATCGCGGTGAATTGCATCACTCCTGCGGCTGCGAAGACCCGCATCTTTGATCAGGTCACGCAGGAACATATCGACTTCATGTTGTCGAAGATTCCGCGGGGCCGGTTTTTGAAGGTTGACGAAGTGAGTTCCATGGTGGCGTGGCTTGTCTCCGAAGAAAACTCTTTTACTACGGGCGCCGTCTTTGATCTGAGTGGCGGACGGGCCACCTACTAGCTTCAGGTATCAACTGAACGAACACGACGGGACCGAGGGCCAGCGAACATTGAGGATCCAAGCTTCCTACCCGAGTCTTCGCGATCGCGCCGTTCTCGTCACGGGTGGCGCGAGTGGTATCGGCGCAGCGATCGTCGAAGCATTCGCTATGCAAGGTTCGCGGGTGGCGTTTCTGGACATCCAGGACTCTGCCGCGGATATTCTGGTTCGCAAAGTTGAAGTCGCTGGATCTGTCACTCCGCTCTACTACCACTGCGACCTACGCAACATCGGGGCGATCACAGCGTGTATTAACGACGTTCTTGAGCGACTCAGGACGGTGGACGTACTCATCAACAACGCCGGTAACGACGTGCGCCACTCGATTGAAGAAGTCACCTCGGAGTATTGGGACCAGTTGATGGCTATCAACCTCAAGCACCAGTTCTTTACGACCCAGGCGGTCATCCCGGCCATGCGAAAGGCCGGCCGAGGATCCATCATCAATATGAGTTCTATCAGCTGGTCCATCCCTTCAATCGGCCTGCCTGTCTATGTTGCCGCGAAGGCCGCAATTGTCGGATTGACGCGTACCCTGGCTCACGAGCTCGGCACCAGCAACATCCGTGTAAATTGCGTCATGCCGGGCGCGATTCAGACAGAACGCCAGGAACGATTGTGGCTTACGGAAGCCTACAAGGCCGAGATTCTCGCCAGACAAGCTCTCAAGAGAATCATCACTCCAGACGAGGTCGCTAGTCTCATTCTGTTCCTTGCTGCCGACGACAGTGCCAGTATCACGAATCAGAGTTTTGTCATCGACGGTGGATGGACTTGATTCTTCAGCATTGTGACGTTATCGCTAACTTGGTTTTGACTATGGGACTGCGAATTGTTGTCACCGTTCGCGAGATTTGATTCCGGAAGTACCAATCGTGGACTCTCGTGCCACAAGAGTTGACGGCAAGAGAACGCTCTTCGGTGCTCGCTCAGGGTCGGCCGAGAGCTCGAGGGCGAACTCGCCGGCGATCCGTCCCAATTCTGTCGTGCCATGGTCGATCGAGCTGAGTGGAACCCGTAAGTAGTTTGCATAACGGAGGTTTCCGCAGCCGATCAAAGCAATGTCTTCAGGAACGCGTAGCCCCGCCTGCAGCGTAGCCTCAATAGCGCCGATTGCGGTCAGGTCGTTGTAGCAGAACACTGCGTCCGGCCTGCTCCGCAACTTCAACAACTCCTGCATCGCCTGAAATCCGACCCTGTCGCCAGACTCTTCCATGCGCTCTCGCACGATGATGTAACTCTCCGGAGCCTGCAGCCTGCCGTCCAGCAAGGCGTTTCGGTACCCACGCAATCGATCTAATGAAGGACTCGTGTTCTGGCCGCCAATGTGGGCGATCCGCTTGCGGCCGATCTCGATAAGATGCTTTGTCGCCAACTCTCCGACCTTCACATCATCGGTTCCTACAAAGTTGGCAGCCAGATGCGGAAAGTTACGATCGAAGAGAAGATACGGCGTCCGCGCATCACCCAGCTCATAGAAGTTCCGCAGATTCGCCTGGCAGGAGGCGATCAGCAAAACATCAACCCCGCGGTTCAAGAGCGTGCGAATCTCTTGCCGTTCCACATCAGGATCTTCCTCTGACGACGCGAGAATCAGAGCCCGATTGCTACTCCTCAGGATGCCACTCAACGACTTTGCGAACTCGGCGAAGAACGGATGCACCAGGTCGGGCACCACAAGGCCAAACGTATAGGTCCGCCCGCTGGCCAGCCCACGCGCCATCATGTTGGGCTGATAGTTCAGTTCTTTCATCCGCTTCAGAACGCGGCGACGCGTCTTTTCGCCGATGTCGGCGTTTCCCCGCAGCACCTTGGAAACAGTGACTACCGAAACTCCCAGATCCCGCGCAATGTCCTTCAGTCTGACAGCCATGCATGTCCCTCAAAGACGACTCCGCCTGCAGATTGCAAACCGTTTGAGATCTCGACAACGAAGATGCCAGTTAACAGAATCGGGTTCGCCGCCACAGGCCCACGCCTCCCGCGATCAAACTTAACACAAGCACCACAGCCAGAACTACGACCCACTTCAAGTTCATCGCCAGCGGTGGGACGATTGCCCGCAGACCCAGCGCAACGAATACAGCGGTCGCGGTCAGCACGATTGCGTAGTCCCACCATCGCCTGCTCGTATTTCGCCCATCGAACTCATCTCCAACCTGCGCCATCATCGTGCGGTGGTAGTCCAGTCCATAACGGTTACACTCTCGAAGCACAGCTTCATTGGTTGAGGTGTTCTCTTTCGCCGAGGCCACCGCTGTGCTGATCGCAAGCGCTCCCACGATCATCGTAACGGATCCTCCAATGACTAGAAGCATATGTTGCCGATCTGCTCCGGCGAGTTCGCCGAAGACCAGTGCACCCCACGCCAATCCCCAGAGCTGATTCGTGTTCGACAACGGAATTCCTCGACCAATTCCCAGATACTTCGCTGCGAACTGCTGGAACAGGTCCCCGATCACCCAGACAAATCCACCAAGGAACAGCCAGAACAACACTCCCGGCATATGAAACAGCTGGAACGCCGAAGAATGCACTCCACCATCGAGCGCCAGCGTCAGTGCCAGTACCATTCCTAATTCCCCTACAGTGAACGCCGTCACAAACGATAACGGATTCATCCCACTAAGATAAGCCTTGCGATACGGGACGTACATCGTTCCCCACATCAGGCTTGCTCCCAGCGCTGCGACAATTCCGCGAAAGGCGTGCTGTCCCAAGGCGCCGCCCTGAATCGTACTGAAGCCCAGCATCACCGCCGCAATCACAATTGCAATCGCACCCAACACCACTTTGCTGATATTTTTCGCGCTCGCGCCCTCGAGCTCGCGAAACAGGACTCGTCCCCAGAACAATCCGATCAACGCATTCGCATTCCACATCGGAAACGCGACCGCCAAGCCCACATCCCGGATCGCGAAGACTGTCAGCGTATTCGCCACTGCCCACAATGCGCCGGCGAGCAGAGCCCATACAATCAGGTGTTTCTTCTCCATCAGGTCTTCAAACACATAACCGGTCCCCTTCAAAAGCGTAGGAAAGGTCCAGCGCGCCGTAAAGACGCCCGCCACCATGCATAACGAGATCGCGAAGGGAGAGAATCCGGAGTTCACTAACTTTGTCGGAGCTTCGGCCGCTCCAAGCCAGACCCCCGCGGTCAAACCGCAGATCACACCAAGCCCATGTAGCGATAAGCCCGCTCTCTCCGTTCTCTGAACTGCACTCGCCATCCATCTCTCCTTCCAACTTGCCGTCGGCTCGGCGAACTGTTCCTAGACTCAGTGCAGGATCGTCAACAGAGCGATCCCTACCACCAGGACAAAAAACGGGACCAGGAAGTGGCTATCTGTAACAATAGTTTTCAAACCTTTGGATAAGGCCATTCATTTCTCCTCCAAAAAAAAATGAGAGTAAGCGGTGACTCCGGCCTAACCCTATAGCGATCAAAGACCGCTGTCAACAAAGGAAGTTCCCTGCAGTCAGGTCAGCCCAGGCCAGCTCTGCCAATAGGCGAGAAGAAGGCCTTCTCGCTATTTCGCTAGAGAACTACCTCTGCCGCGCTAGATAGCGCAACGCCGGTTGGGCGGCATGAAATCCTGCCATTCCATGGACGCCGCCTCCTGGCGGGGTCGATGCCCCACAAAGAAACAAACCGGGCACCGGGGTGCGATACAGCGAGGCAGTTGGCCGAAAGAGAAGCTGTCCAGGAGTCATAGCGCCGCCGGAAAGGTCTCCGCCCACCAAATTCGGATTCCAGCGTTCGAGCGCGGCTGGAGGTGAAATAGAGCGAGCGAGAATGCAATCGCGAAAGCCCGGAGCGAAGCGCTCGATTTGACGCTCGATAGCGTCGACGCGATCGAGCGAACTGCCGTTGGGCACGTGGCAGTACGCCCAGGCAGTATGCTGTCCCGCGGGAGCGCGAGTCCGATCGAATAACGAGGGCTGCGTGAGCAGGACAAAAGGAGATGGTGAGGTGAAGTGGCACTCCGACGCTGCGATCTCCTCCAGCGTGCCACCGAGGTGAACGGTGGCAGCGCGCGAGCACTCGGCAGCGGTCCATGGAATTGGAGAACTAAGCGCATAGTCGATCTTGAAGACTCCCGCCCCATAACGAAACTGCTCAAGTTGCCGGCGGTATCCCGGCGGAAGAGCGGATCCCGCGATCTGCAGGAGCTGGCGCGGAGTGATATCGGCGAGGACAACATCAGCGCTCGGCACTTGAGTTACTTCACGGCAAGTCTCAATGCGGCCGCCGAGAGATTCAAGATGAGAGGTCAGGGTGTCGGCAAGAGTCTGAGCGCCTCCACGAACAATCGGCCAACCGCTCGCATGGCCGGCTGCTATGAGGACAAGCCCGACGGCGGCAGAGGCCGTGTCTTCGAGCGACATAACCGAGTGAGCGGCCATGCCTCCAAAGAGAGCGCGGGCACGGGGGCCGGAGAAGCGCGAGCGAGCAAGCGATGCCGCCGGCAAGAGCGCTGAAATACCGAAGCGGGCGAGTAGAGTTGGATGCTGCGGAATATGTTGCACCGGGCCAAGTAGCTCTGCCATCAACTCGGAAAAGCGGCTAGCGAGCGGCTCAATCAACGACCGGTACTTACCGCCATCTGAGCTATCCAGGTTGGCCACTGTGTCGTCGATTGAGTGCTCAAGCAGCACTGCAGTCCCATCGTCGAGCGGATGCGCACAGGGAGCAGGAGGCTCGATCCACGGAATCTCGATCGGTAGGGAGCGAAAGAACGGGCTTGCCACTCCCATTGGATAGACGGATGATCCGAGGTCGTGGCGAAACCCGGGCAATGTCGTCTCAGCAGTGGAACAGGCGCCGCCTATCTGCGGATTGCGCTCCGAAACGACCACGGCGATACCCGCAGACGCGAGATTAATTGCCGCCGAAAGACCGTTGGGGCCGGAGCCGATAATAGAGGCAGTGGGCATCGTGAGAGACTGCGTGATGAAATTGCTGGTAATTTCTTAGATCAGCTTCCTTGTTGCAAGTTAGATGCGTATCGGCACTCAGGCAAATCCGATACGCACGAAGGCCGCTCATGAACAATGCCAGACGCGTCTTTGACTACCTATTCGTTCCTACACAGGATCGCTCCGATCATCTTATTGCGCGTTGGCTATTTCTTCGGTCGCTTGGACTCATTTACTTCTCCGCATTCTTCGCGCTTCTCTTTCAGGTGCGAGGCTTAGTCGGGTCTCGAGGCATTCTTCCTGCCACCGAATACCTTCAGGCTCTCTCCGGCTTTGGCTCGTTACGGTTCTGGTACGCTCCTGGCCTTCTTTGGATCAATAGCAGCGACAGCATGATCATGCTGCTGTGCTGGGCGGGACTTGTCGCTTCCCTGGGCCTGGTTCTCAATATATGGCCGCGCGCCATGCTGGTGGTGTGCTTTGCGTGCTTTCTCTCGTTCGTAACTGCGGCTCAGGACTTCTCAGGGTATCAATCGGATGGGATGCTGCTGGAAGCAGGTTTTCTTTCGATCCTCCTTGCGGCGCCTGGAATTCTGCCCGGCTGGGGCGCACGACACCCACCCGTGCGAGCCGCGATTCTGCTGCTGCTGTGGGAGTGGTTTCGAATCTATTTTCAGTCTGGGGTCGTCAAACTTGCGAGCGGGGACCCGACATGGCGAAGCCTTACCGCGATGTACGAGTACTACCAGAACGGACCACTCCCAACCTGGATCGGCTGGTATGTGCAGCATCTGCCAGATTGGTTTCATCGCGCGACGGCGGCCATGACGTTGGGAATGGAGTTGGTTCTTGTCTGGATCGTATTTCTTTCGCGCCGCTGGAGGGTCGTCTGCTTTTTCATCGTCACTGCCTGGCAGGTCGGGGTCATTGCCACGGCGAACTACACCTTTCTCAACTATCTCGTGCTCGCACTGGCAATACTGTTGCTCGACGATGTTTTTCTGAAACCCTTCGTGCCAACGCGTTGGCGAAGCACCTTAGCTTGCGACACCGCTCTCGGCAACGACACAGAATCCGACAAGCAACAGATGTCCGGGGACGAAGTAATCAATCCAAAGATAACTCGCCAGTTTGCGCTGCTTCGAACTAGCCTGATAGCGATCGTTCTCACATGGATCTTCTACGCCACAACCATTCCCTTTGTGCGGATGGCATGGCCAGGCGCTTCCCTACCAGTTGGGCCCGTCGTCGCACTCGAGCCATTTCGCATCGCCAACCAATACGGACTCTTTGCCGTTATGACGCCGCACCGTTATGAGATTGAGTTTCAGGGATCCGATGATGATGAGCGTTGGATTGCCTATCCCTTTCGTTACAAGCCACAACAGTTGAACGAGCGGCCACGCATCTATGCACCATACCAGCCACGCCTGGATTGGAACCTGTGGTTCGCGTCGCTCGGTTCATGGCAGGAGTATCCGATCGTCCCTCGAACTGAAGAACGCCTGCTGGAAAATGATGAAGCAGTCCTGGGACTCTTCGCAGGAAACCCCTTTTCCGGTTCGCCGCCGCGCTTTATTCGAGCTGTTCTCTGGCAGTATTGGTTCGCTACGCTCGAGCAGAAACATAGGGAAGGCCTGTGGTGGCGGCGTCAGCTTGTAGGTGCCTACGGCCCAGTGATGACTAAACTACCCAACGGACGTTTCGGCATTCTGGATGAGCCCGTCATCGAGGGTTCGCCGCAACGTTGAGCCTGCCGTGCCGGCTTCAATGGCAAATTATGCGATCTGCCCGCATCACTCCCGGGCAACACGTCAGTTTCCCAACGACTCGCAAACGCAGTCCGAGCGGACGGCCTACTTTTTAGGCCAATACTCATCGCGCAGCCGCGTCTGCCGAGTCTCCATCGGGATAGCCACGCCGTTGATATAAACCTGCTTTACGTTGGTGCGAACATCCAGCGGATCGCCGTCCGCAATTACTACATTGGCGATCTTGCCGACGTCGAGTGACCCAAGCTTGTCGCCCATTCCGAAGACCTCCGCCGGATTGAGCGTGATCGACTTCAGCGCGTCGTCGTAAGGCAAACCATACGCAACCGCGAAACCTGCGGAATACGGCAGGTTGCGAGAGTTGCTTACATTGTATGAAGCGAGAATCACCTTCACGCCACGCTTCGCAAGCTCGCCCGGAACACTGTACACCGCGTCATATCGCTCGTTCGGTCCGGGCAGATCGTAGATCGGCCCGACGATCACGGGCACATGGTACGACGCGATCTTGTCGAGGACATCGTTTGCCCTGGTCACGTGGCTAAGCACCACCTTCAGATGAAACTCCTGCGCAAAAGCCATCGCCGTCTCGACGTCATGCCCGTCGTAAGCACCCAGGACAACAGCCCGCTCGCCCTTGAGATACGGGATCAACGCTTCATTCCGCAGATTGAAGTTCGACCCTCCGGCGCCGCCACGGCCTCCGGCAGCCGGTGCCGCCGTACTTTCCTCGGTTGCCGGCTTCTTCGCGGCATCCGACCGCCGCGCCATGTACTCCTGCGCGTCGAGCAGCGCCTGTCGCATCTGAGAGATCTCCCCCATGCGCGTAGAAGGATAGCGGCCTCCGGCTGGCCCTGCGGCTTCACCCCGGCCGCCGCGCTTCGGAGCTTCGCCAAAGTTCATCGCCAGCGCCACGTCTTTGACCATCAGCATCGAGTCGCGGTCACGACCAGCCAGTTGAATGAAGCTGTCCTGTCCGGGAATGGTGTCGGTCTCAGCCGGAGCCACAATTGCGTTCGTGATGCCGTTGAAGCGGGTGATCGGAATATGCTCGCTCTCAGCGTGAAAGGCATCGTAGACGTGCATCTGTGGAAAGATCTCTTCGCTCGGCTCGACCGTGTCGTTCGTCATTCGATCTGAAGCGATCTCCGACAACCCGAGCCGGGTCTCCGCATCGATCAGGCCGGGATAAACTGTCATCCCTTTCGCGTCGACGATCGTCGCCCCCTTGGGCGCCTTCACGGTAGTAGCCGGGCCAACCGCAGTAATCTTGCCGCCTTCAATCAAAATCACGCCGTTCTCGATCACCCCGTGCGAAACCGTCAGCAGCTTGCCGCCGGTAATCGCAATCGTCCCCGCGGGGGGCGTAAGATCCACCATCGGCGCCTGTGCCGACAGCACAGCGGGAGTCGAAATACAGAGCCCAACAGAAATCAACAGCGAGGTGGCGCGAAATCCGCCACGTTTTTCCACAAACAGAGCCTTCAGCATTAGTTCTCCCCTTCGTCATCATCATCTTCGCCCGCGCCAAACCCGCTTCCGTGCATCACGCCGGTAAAGTGAGTCGTCCCGAACCCTGGCAGGCTGCTGTCAAAAAAAAGATCTCCGTCGATGTATACCTTCTCAGCGTGTGCGTACGTTGACAGCGGATCAGCGTTCCATATCACGACGTCACCGTCCTTGCCCACATCGAGCGAACCGGTCTTGTCGTCAATCCCCATAATCCACGCGGGATTCAGCGTTACCATCGCAATCGCCTCATCCTCGGTCGCACCGCCGTAGTGGACCATTTTTCCGGCCTCTTGCGTGAGGCGGCGGATATGGT
This sequence comes from uncultured Acidobacteriaceae bacterium, assembly GCA_963798925.1. Classification (GTDB taxonomy): domain Bacteria; phylum Acidobacteriota; class Terriglobia; order Terriglobales; family Acidobacteriaceae; genus Edaphobacter. The sequence continues at coordinate 1,693,093 of CAWCVD010000008.1, read as the reverse complement.
CGTTCGAGTCGCTCTTCAGCGCCACCCGAACACCTTCGCGCATCGACATCACGGCGTTCCAGGGAATCCCATCCCACATCTCGTACTTTCCGCCGTACCAGTCCGTGAAGGTAGCGATCGCAGTGCCGTCGGCTGCGATCTTGCCCCCAACCTTGTACATCTCAAGCGCGTGGTGAAACGCTCTGATCTTGAAGCCGTATTCCTGGGCGATCGCCTCCTCGGTTAGAAACTCATCGGCGCGATAGCAGTGGATCTGCACCAGCAGTTTGCCGCGCAGAATATCCGCCAAAGCTTCGAGTTTCAGGTCACGATGCGGCGGCCGGGCATCTTTATCTCCCTTTGCGACCTTGTCGTTGTATGCATCCCAGTCGCGGCGATAGACCTTTGCATCCTCAAACGACTGCCGCATGACTTCAAAGTTGCCCATGCGTGTCGACGGCAACTGATTTCGCGTCCCATACACACGTTTCGGGTTCTCGCCGCTGGCGAATTTTATCGAACGGGGTGCGTTCGGGAACAGCATCTCTTCCTTGGAGAGCCCAAACTTGTTCTTGATGACCACAGCTTGGCCGCCAATCATGTTGGCTGAACCATGCAAAAGCAGCTCCGATGTCACGCCTCCAGCCAGCGCCAGATAAAGTGCCTTATCGCGATTGTCGAAGGCATCGATCATCATCATGCTTGGCGTCACCGGACTGGTAGCCTCGTTGACGTCGTCGCCCAACGCGGAATGGGAATGCGGGTCGATGATCCCCGGCGTTACGTACTTCCCGGTCGCATCAACCACCACGGCGCCGGACGGAGCATTGACCGTCGGACCAACGCCTGCGATCTTGCCGTTGTGCAGCCATACGGTGCCATGCTGAATGGTTCCGTGCGAGGCAGTCATCACCGTCGCATTCTTGATCAGCACGTCGGAAGGAGTAGTCGGACTCTGAGCGGCAGCCGTGGACAAAAGGATAAAACCAGCGACAGCAACCGCCGGCGCGAGTCGAGAAACAGTGGGGCTCATCAAAGGCTATCTCCAGAACAAGCAGACTAAAGGGAATGCGACGATAGTAGCATGCAACTAGTACAGAGAGCAGGAGATTCTCTGAGGAGAGGTTAGCGACCTTGGCTGAGTGCCGCATATGATTCGACTGGGGATAGACACCGGCGGGACCTTTACCGATCTCCTGCGCCTGGACGATCAGGGAATGACGGTTCATAAGGTCCGCTCAACTCCGGATGATCCGGCGCGAGCGATCTTTACCGCCGTCGAAGAGCTAGCGGGAGACGCCGGGTGGACAGAGATGATCCACGGCTCGACCGTCGCGACAAACGCGCTACTGGAACGAAAAGGCGCGCGAGTAGCCCTTGTCACTACAAAGGGTTTTGAAGATGTGCTTGAGATCGGCCGACAGACAAGGGCGGAACTCTACAACTTCATGGTGAAGGCACGGCGCCCCCTGCTGCCGGATGGCCTGATCTTTAGCGCGAGTGAACGATTGAACGCTGATGGAAGCGTACTGGAGCCGTTGCTCGAATCCGAGGTCAACCGACTTGTTCAGGAACTCCGCGCACAATCAGCAGATTCGGTGGCCGTCTGCCTGCTGCACTCCTACGCGAATCCTGTCCACGAAAATCGTCTCGCCGATGCTCTTGAAAGAGCTGGGTTCGCCGTCTCTGCCTCCCATAAGATCCTGCCAGAGTATCGCGAGTTCGAGCGTTGGAGCACGACGGTCGTGAACGCGTACGTCACTCCGTTGATGGCGCGCTACCTGACGAAGCTCGAATATGGCATAGGCGGCAGATCGTTCAAGATCATGCAGTCGAACGGCGGCTCGATCTCCGCGCAGCGAGCCAAATCAGCCGCCGTGCAGACCATCCTCTCCGGACCGGCAGCCGGACTCGTCGGAGCTCACGCAGTTGGCAATGCGTCAGGCTACTCCAGACTGATCACCTTCGATATGGGTGGCACTTCGACCGACGTCAGTCTCATCAACGGAGCCATCGGCACGACGGTCGAATCGACAGTTGGGGACTTTCCCGTCCGCCTTCCTGTTTTGGATATTCACACCGTTGGAGCAGGCGGGGGATCGGTGGTCTACATTGACTCCGGCGGATCGCTGCGGGTCGGCCCGCGAAGCGCCGGCGCAGATCCTGGCCCGGCATGCTATGGCAAAGGCTCAGAGCTGACTGTGACTGACGCAAATCTGCTGCTCGGACGGCTTGATCCCGAGTACTTTCTCGGCGGTCGCATGGCTCTCGATCTCAGCCGCGCACGCCGGATTGCAAAAGAGCTAGGCGCTCACCTTGGCCTATCTATCAATGCTCTTGCAGAGGGTGTCATCCGCATCGCAAACGCCAATATGGAGGCGGCAATCAGGGTTGTTTCCGTACGTCGAGGCCACGACCCTCGAGACTTCGCTCTTCTCGCGTTCGGCGGAGCCGGCGGCCTTCACGCCTGCGCCATTGCTGATTCGCTCGATATCGCTACAGTGCTTGTCCCTCAGCACAGCGGTGTACTTTCGGCCCTCGGCATGCTGCTCGCGGATGTAACAAAGGATTATTCGCTCACCATTCTCAAACCCTCGGCGGCCGTTACCGAAGAGGAATTGCGCAGTCGCTTCAGTCCGCTTTTGGAGCGTGGCGTCTCCGATCTCCTAGCAGAGGGATTTGCAAGACAAGATATCGCGATCGAATGTTCGCTTGATATGCGCTACAAAGGGCAGGCCTACGAGATCACGCTCCCCTTCGCGCCCGGATATGAGGCCGAGTTCAGCCGCCGCCACGAGCAGCTCTACGGCTACGCCAATCCTGCGCGTCCAATCGAGGTTGTGCACCTGAGGGTGAAGGCAATCGGACGCACCAGTAAGCCCACTCTATCGAGCGCTATTGCAGAATCTCACGAGTTGCCCACGCCGTCGTCCGTCCGGTCAGCGCATTTGGGGCGTCGTGCTGTCTCAACTCCCGTCTATCACCGTGAATTGCTCTCCGCGGGCATGCACGGCCATGGCCCCGCGCTTGTGGTGAGTGGACAGTCCACAACCTTGATTCCTCCGCACTATGACTTCTCAATCGATGGTGTCGGCACACTTGTCGCTACACGCACGGAGCTTCGAAGAGTCAGGACACGAAGGCAAGCTGAGAGCACAACGGTTTCGATTGAGGCAATTTGAATGGAAGATATACGATGCGCATTGATCCAATAGAATTCGAGATATTCAAAAACCTCTTCGTCTCGATAGCCGAAGAGATGGGCGTGACCCTATGCCGGACTGGGTTCTCTCCCAATATCAAGGAACGTCTAGACTACTCCTGCGCGATCTACGATGGCTCCGGTCAAACGATCGCGCAGGGAGATCACCTCCCCGTGCACCTCGGCGCAATGCCCTTGTCGGTTCGCGCAGCGATCGATCACGTCGATATGGAACCGGGGGACACCGTCATTCTTAACGATCCTTTCCGCGGTGGAACCCATCTGCCCGACATCACCCTGGTGTCCCCGGTCTTTCTCAAACGAACGGGCCCCGCTGCGTTCTACGTCGCTAATCGTGCCCATCACTCCGATGTCGGTGGGATGAGCCCTGGCTCGATGCCTCTCGCCCGCGAGGTATTCCAGGAGGGCCTCATCATCCCTCCATTGAAGCTGGTGAAACGTGGCGTACTCGATGACGAATTGATGTCCTTCATTCTTGCGAACGTCCGCACGCCTGATGAGCGCGAAGGCGATCTTACAGCGCAGATCGCCTCTAACCGCGTGGGCGAGTCTCGTCTACGCGAGATCAGCAGGAAATACACCTACAAACGCGTGGCGCATTACGCCGCAGCCACCCAGGACTACGCTGAGCGAGTGTTGCGTCGAACAATCGCGGAGATTCCTGACGGCACCTATCACTTTGAAGATTTCCTCGATAACGACGGCTTCAGCTCCAATCCCGTCTTCATCCGAGTCGCAATTCGGATCGATGCGGATTCCGCAGAAGTGGACTTCACTGGCACAGACCTGCAGACCAGCGGCGGCGTCAATGCCAATCTTGCGATCACTTCTCGGCCACCCTGTATGCCTTTCGCTGTCTGGTCCAGGAAGATGTTCTTTACAACTCCGGCATCTCACGTCCGATCCACGTTATTGCGCCACCAGGAACTGTGGTTAATGCCCTGCATCCCTCCGCGGTCGCGGGCGGAAACGTCGAAGCATCTCAGCGAATCACCGATGTTGTTTTGGGCGCGCTCGCGCAGGCATTGCCCCGGGTAATTCCAGCAGCAAGCCAGGGTACGATGAACAACGTCACCCTCGGCGGCACTGACCCTCGCACTGGCGCGCCTTTCGCCTACTACGAGACGGCAGGCGGCGGCATGGGGGGACGCAACGGTCTTCCCGGAATCAACGGCGTCCACACTCACATGAGCAACACGCGCAACACGCCGGTTGAAGCCCTTGAGCATCACTTGCCGATACGAATTCGCACCTATAGCCTGCGCCGGGGCAGCGGCGGGGCAGGACGATACCCTGGCGGTGAAGGCCTGATCCGCGAATATGAAGTACTCACGCAAACCTCGGCCACCGTGCTCACCGAACGACGCATAGGCCGCCCCTATGGGGCTCAGGGAGGCGACCCCGGCGCGGCAGGCCGCAACTCAATCATTCGAGCTGACGGAAGTGTCGAACCTCTGCCATCGAAGGCCAGAATCGAGCTCAACCCGGGCGATCGTCTGCGAATCGAGACGCCAGGAGGCGGCGGATTTGGCGCGCCCGGTCCGGTGCCGACTCAATGAACAGTGCGCCGCAACAAGCACCGATCGAAGCTCGAACCCGCCGCTCGCCCGATTTCTCATGGTGGCAGAACGCTCCTCAGCCTGCGAAAAAAGCACTCTTCGCAGCCTCGCTCGGATGGATGCTCGACTCCTTTGACGTGATGCTCTACTCTCTCGTGCTTGCTTCGTTGATGGCCGAGCTGCACCTCAGTAAAGGAGCCGCCGGAGTTCTCGGCTCAATCACCCTGCTTGCCGCCGCTGCGGGAGGGCTCTTCTTCGGCATTGTCGCGGACCGTTTCGGCCGAACCCGCGCTTTGATGGCCAGTGTCCTGATCTACGCAGTCTTCACCGCGGCGTGCGGCCTCGCGCAAAACTTCGTTCAGCTTGCGGTCTTTCGCATTGTGCTCGGTCTTGGTATGGGCGGCGAATGGGCCAGCGGCGCCTCTCTCGTCTCTGAAACCTGGCCAGCTGAACATCGCGGCAAGGCGCTGGGCTTAATGCAAAGCTCCTGGGCGATCGGCTACGCTCTTGCGGCTCTTGTAGCTGCCGTTGTGATGCCTCTTGCAGGATGGCGCGCAGTCTTCTTCGTTGGCATTCTGCCGGCTTTCTTCACCCTCTGGATCCAACGCAGTGTCGAAGAGCCCGAAGTCTGGAAAAACTCTCGCAGTCCCACTTCGACGACCTTCGGAGGATTCGCCGAGATCTTTCGCGGCAGGCTCTTGCCTTTGACGATCGTCATCACTCTGATGAACGCCTGTTGCCTCTTCGCGTGGTGGGGATTCAACCTCTGGGTACCTGCCTATCTCTCTCTTCCCGTCTCACAAGGTGGAATCGGACTCACCCCCTCCCGGATGTCGGTCGTTGTCATCGTGATGCAGGCGGGAATGTGGCTCGGCTACGTTACATTTGGCTTCATCAGCGACTCTGTAGGCCGCAAACGCACTTACATTACTTACCTGCTCGTCGCGGCCGCGCTCTTGCTCCTCTACGGAACTACACGCGTGCCGCTCGTGCTGCTGATTCTCGGCCCATTCGTAGCATTCTTCGGAACCGGCTACTACTCTGGCTTCGCTGTCGTCACTGCAGAGATTTACAACACCAGGATTCGTGCCACTGCACAGGGAGTCACCTACAACACCGGTCGCATCGCCAGCGCAATCGCACCCTTCACCGTCGGTTCACTTGCGCAACGGCATGGCTTTGGAGCGGCATTCGGCGTGGGGGCGCTCTCATTTCTTCTGGCGGCCTTCTTCTGGATCTGGATTCCTGAGACAAAGGGCGCAGCTCTCGCAAACGATATTTGATCGAAGCGGCTACAGCGGAATATTGCCATGTTTTTTGGCGGGATTTTTGTCCCGCTTCGTCGCCAGCATATCCAGAGCCGTATTGAGCCTCCGTCGCGTCTCGCTTGGCAGGATGACCGCGTCGACATACCCTCGTTCCGCCGCAACATAGGGATTCGCAAACCGCTCGCGAAACTCCTCGACTTTTTCTTGTCGCGCCTCCGCCAGCACAGCCAGCTTCTCTTCCTCGGTAAACGGCTTGCCCTGCGGCCACACTGCCTCGGCCTGCCGAACGATCGCGTCCAACTCGCGCTTGTAGACGATGTTCACCGCGCCCTCGGGCCCCATCACCGCGATCTCCGCTGTCGGCCATGCCATGTTGACGTCCGTCCGCAGATGTTTCGAGCTCATGACACAATACGCCCCGCCATAAGCCTTGCGCGTAATCACCGTAAGCTTCGGCACAGTCGCCTCTGCGAACGCATACAACAGCTTCGCGCCATGACGGATGATGCCCCCATGCTCCTGCTGGATGCCGGGCATAAATCCTGGCACATCTTCAAATGTGATCAGCGGAATATTGAAAGCGTCGCAAAACCGCACGAACCTCGCACCCTTCACACTCGCGTTGATATCAAGTACCCCAGCGAGAAACGCCGGTTGATTCGCGACAACGCCAACCGGGCGTCCTGCCATGCGAGCAAAACCAACCACAATATTCCGCGCGAAATGCTCCTGCACCTGGAAGAAATATCCGTCATCCACCACGCGCGCGATCACATCGACCATGTCGTACGGTTGATTGCTCTCCGTTGGAATGATCGTGTCCAGCGCAACGTCGGCGCGCGCGGGATCATCTTGCGTGGCCTTCCGCGGGGCATCGTCGAGATTGTTCGAAGGCAGAAAGCTCAGCAGCTCGCGCACGGTCGCCAAACACTCTTGATCGTCATGCGCCATAAAGTGTGCAACGCCAGAGATCTCGTTATGAGTGACTGCACCACCGAGCGCATCCTTTGTCACGTCCTCATGCGTCACCGTTTTGATGACGTCCGGCCCCGTGACGAACATATAGCTCGTCTTCTCCGTCATCACCGTGAAGTCCGTAATCGCCGGCGAATACACCGCCCCGCCAGCGCACGGCCCGAGGATCGCCGAGATCTGCGGCACGACACCGCTTGCCAGCGTATTCCGCAAAAAAATGTCGGTATATCCCGCCAACGATACGACGCCCTCCTGAATCCGCGCTCCGCCCGAATCGTTCAAGCCGACGATTGGCGCTCCCACCTGCATCGCCATGTCCATAATCTTGACAATCTTCGCCGCATTCGCCTCCGACAGCGACCCTCCGAAGACGGTAAAGTCCTGCGCAAACACAAACACGACGCGTCCATGCACGCGCCCATATCCTGTGATGAATCCATCGCCCGGAACGCGCTGCTCGGCCATGCCAAAGTCGGTCGCCCGGTGAGTAACAAACTTGTCTGTCTCCTCAAACGTGCCTTCATCCAGAAGAAAATCGATCCGTTCCCTTGCCGAGAGCTTGCCCGCTTTGCGTTCCCGCTCCCGCCGCTCCGCGCCGCCACCTTCTTCGGCGATAGCGTGCCGCGCGGCAAGCTCCGCCAGATTGCGCTGATGACCATCGAACTTTGTTGCAGAAGCGGTTTGCGGAACCGGACGCTCGACTGTAGCCATAGAACGTGATTCTAGCAGCGCGACGAGGATGCAGCGCGGGTGCCGATAGATCAGTCCGCATCACATTGATAGCAAACAAAAAGCGAATATAATCGCCTCACAATCCGATGTCCGCCCCTGTCAATCCCGACCGCTTCAGCTACCTGCACATCGACCTGAACAGCTTCTTCGCGTCCGTCGAGCAGCAACTCCATCCCGAGTATCGCGGCAAACCCCTCGCTGTCGTTCCCACCCAGGCCGACACCACCGTCTGCATCGCCGCCAGCTACGAAGCGAAAGCCTTTGGCATCAAAACCGGAACTCAGGTCGGCGAAGCCAAAAAGAGATGCCCCGATATCATCCTCGTCGAAGGCAACCACACTGACTACGCAAAGTACTCCCATGCCATCACCGAGGCCGTCGACCTCGTCTGCCCAGTCTCCCACAACCCTTCGATCGACGAGATGGTCTGCCAGCTCATGGGCCGCGAGCAGGAACCTCCACGAGCCCGCCAGATCGCTCTCAACATCAAGCAGGCGATCTACAAAAACGTCGGCGAGGCCCTGCGCTGTTCCATTGGCATGGCGCCCAACCGCTACCTCGCCAAGATCGCCAGCGACATGCAGAAACCCGACGGGTTAATCGGCCTCTTACCATCACAACTTCCAAGAGCCATCGCCCATCTCGATCTCCGCGATCTCCCTGGCGTAGGCGCGCGGACCGAGATTCGTCTCAACGCCAAGGGCGTCACGACCATGGAGCAACTCCTCGCCCTCGATCACAACCAGATGAACAAACTCTTCGACTCCATCTGGGGCAATCGCATGTATCACTGGCTCCGCGGAGCCCAGACCGAAGACGCCTCCGGCAACAATGTCTCCCAGGCCGACGTGCAGAAGTCCCTCGGCCACTCCCACGTCCTCGCACCCGAACACCGTTCTCCCGAAGGCTCCTGGGCCGTGGCGCACAAGCTCCTCCACAAGGCCGCCATGCGCCTCCGCATGGAACACTTCTACACTGGCTCCCTCGCCGTAACTATCCGCTACCAACTGACACGCGAGCAGGCCGAGACTCAATCCTCACACACCAAAGTTAAAGCCACAACTCCGGCATCAAGAACTCCGGTTGGGGTCTGGAGGCCCGCTTTCGCGACTGCCAGGACACCCTCACCCTACTAGAAGTCCTGCGTTCGCTCTGGTCCCAACGCCCCCAGGGCCCGGAATTTCGGCGTCCCTTCTTCGTCGGAATCACCATGCGCAACCTCATCCCCGAAGACGAGCACCAGGAAGAGCTCTTCGGCGACCCCACCAACCGCGCCCAGCTCTCGAACACGATGGACAAACTCAACCTCAAATACGGCCACACTACCCTGCACTTCGCCGGCATGCTCCCCGCCCGCGAATCCGCCCCGACTCGCATAGCCTTCACGCAAATCCCCGTCCAATACGGCGTCGACTACATGTAGATTGATCTCACCTGAGAGAGGTCTCTCGACTATGTCGACTGTAAAACTCTGGACCGACGCCGAAATATCCGCCAACCCACGCATCCAGGCCGTCTTCGACGACATCCGTGCCACCCGAAAATCCGACTTCGTCAACAACTTCTGGCGTGCGCTCGCCAACCAGCCCGATCTCCTCGAGCGAACGTGGTCCAGCGTCAAGCAGGTCATGATCGCCCCGGGCGCGCTCGACCCGCTCACCAAAGAGATGATCTACATAGCCGTCTCCGTCACCAACAGTTGCAGCTACTGCATCCACTCCCACACAGCCGCCGCTTGCGCCAAAGGCATGACCGACCAGCAATACGCAGAGCTTCTCGCCGTCATCGGCATGGCCTCCGAGACCAACGCCCTCGCCACAGCTCTGCAGATCCTCATCGACCCCGAATTCCTCGTCGAGTAACCCTCCTCGCGGCTAAACTTGATCTGCCAAGTCCGGCGTTAGTCGACGCTCACTCCTGATCGAGATCCAACGGTGATACAGCAGCCCTACATCGGCCGTCTCGCCCCATCCCCCACCGGCCTTCTTCACCTGGGCCATGCTGCAACCTTCCGGCAAGCCTATCTTCGAGCGCGCGAGCACAAAGGCACCCTGCTCCTCCGCAACGAAGACCTCGACCCGCAGCGCTCCAAGCTTGAATACGTCGATGCCATGCTCGAAGACCTAGCCTGGCTCGGCATCGAGTGGCAGCCCCCCATGCTCTCGCAGTCGGAGCGAATCCCGCTGTACCACGACGCGCTAGACCAACTCCGCATCACTGGACACGTCTATCCCTGCCGCTGCAGCCGCAAAGACCTGGCCGCGATGATCCACGCGCCGCACGAAGACACTGACGACGAACCCGTCTATCCAGGTACTTGTCGCCCCGCCCTTGACGTCCAGCATCAGGAGTCGCCATTCCAGCAGGGAGTAAACTACCGTTTCCGCGTCCCCGACGACGCCGTCGTTCGCTTCGAGGACAAGAACCTCGGCCCACAATCTTTCCAGGCCGGCATTGATTTCGGGGACTTTCTCATCTGGCGCAAAGACGCATTGCCCTCTTACCAACTCGCCTGCGTCGTCGACGACGCCGACACCCAAATCACCGAAGTAGTCCGCGGTAGCGACCTCCTCAAATCCACCGCGCGTCAGATCCTCCTACAGCGCGCCTTGATGCTGCCGACCCCCGCGTACTTCCACACCCCGCTCCTCATCGACGAGCACGGCACACGCCTCGCCAAACGCCACGACGCCGTCGCCATCCGCGCCCTCCGCCGGCAGGGACTCGCTCCAGCCGAAATCTTGCGCATGACAACTGTCACCTCCAACTCCTGACGCCCGCCACTATCTTCCCAGCGCAGATCGGCCCATGATCTTCCTAGTCATCGCATAAGGAGAAGACCATGCCACTCAGTGCAATCGCCTTCGAGACGGAAGCAATCGCAACAAACTCCGCCCTCCCTGCGCAGCAGCCCGTTGCCACATTGAAGAGCGTGACGAAGCGCTACGGCTCAACCGTCGCCCTTGATGGTTTGAGCCTTTCCCTCAATCCCGGCGAAATCGTCGCTCTCCTTGGCCCCAACGGAGCGGGCAAGACCACCGTTATCAAGATTCTCCTCGGCCTCATCACCTCCACATCCGGTGCCGCCCGAATCTTCGGCAGCGACCCCCACACCACTGCCGCTCGCACCCGCGTGGGAGCCATGCTGCAAACCACTCGCATCAGCGAGATGCTCCGCGTTCGCGAGCACATCGACCTCTTCCGCAGCTACTACCCCAGCCCACTTCCCGTCACCGAGATTCTCCGCATTGCCCAGCTTAGTGGCATCGAAGATCGTCTCTTCGGCGAACTCAGCGGCGGGCAGAAACAGCGTGTCCTCTTCGCCCTCGCCATCTGCGGCAATCCCGACCTTATCTTCCTCGATGAACCCACCGTAGGCCTGGACATCGAAGCCCGCCGTGCGTTGTGGCAACAGATTCGCTCTCTCGCTACACAGGGAAAGACCATCCTCCTCACCACTCACTATCTTGAAGAGGCCGACGCCCTCGCCCATCGCATTATCGTCATCAACAAAGGCAGGATCATCAGCGAAGGCACTCCGGCAGAGATCAAGCGAAGCAGTGGCGGACGCACCATCCGCTGCCACACTCTCCTCTCCGGAGATTTTCTGCGCACTCTCCCCGGCGTAACCAACTTCGAAGCCAACGAGAGCATCGTCACCATCACCACCTCGGACCCAGAGGCGGTCCTCCGCCAGATGCTTTCGCGCGACGAGACTCTCGGCGGTCTCGAAGTCGCGGGCCCCGCCCTCGAAGACGCCTTCCTCGCGCTCACAAAGAACCGCTAGCCGCAACGCAACGTCTCAAGCAAGTCAGGAGAAGACCATGGCGACATCTTCGATAACCCGAACACTCCGCGCGGCGACCGGCTCCGCGCCCTTACTTCCCATCTTCCGCAAAGAAACAAAGTACGAGTTCCTCAAACTGATGCGCACCCGATCGTTCTCCCTCGCCATCCTGGGCTTCCCGGTCATGTTTTACGTCCTCTTCGGCATCGCGAATCGCAACTCGTACGCGGGCGGCATCCACATCGCGAAGTACATGCTCGCCGGTTACTCCTGCTTCGGTCTCATCGGCGCTGCACTCTTCGGCATCGGAGTCGGCCTTGCGTCAGAGCTCGCCTTTGGTTGGCTCGAGCTCAAGCGTGCAAGCCCAATGCCGGTGGCAGCTTACCTTTTCGCAAAGTGCGCCTCCGCCGTCGCCTTCGGTTTGATCATCATCGGCCTTCTCACCCTCATCGCGACCTCCTTCGGAGGCGTCTCGCTCTCCCTCGTCGAATTTGCCAAGATGCTCGGCATAACCGTCGCCGGCTCAGTCGCATTCGCCAGCATGGGTCTCCTTCTCGCGCTTGTCGTCCCCGCCAATGCCGCAACAGGCATCGTTAACCTCATCTACCTGCCTATGTCCTTCCTCAGCGGCCTTTGGATTCCTATCCGGTTCATGCCCCATTGGCTGCAGCGCATCGCACCTATCCTGCCCACCTACCACCTCTCGCAGCTCATGCTCCGCATCTTCGGCTATGGAGACTCCATGTCGCTCGCCACGCATTGGAACGCACTCATCGGCTTCACTCTCTTGATGCTCGGCCTCAGCAGCCTCATCTTCCATCGCAGAGAACAGAAGGCCTGACGCGGTACACTTTCGGCATCCAGTATGAGCGAAAAACCCTACAGGTCGATAGAAAGCCCGGACGTAGGCAGTCAGAAAAACTCTGGCTATATCTGGCTCGCCTACTCGGCCTTCCTTTTCGTCGATCCGATCCTCAGCCACAGCAAACGCCTCTGGATCGAGACTGGCATTATCTACGCCGTCTTTCTCGCCATTTACGTCGGATACATGAGGGCCCGAAGCACCCGCCAGCGTCACATCCTTGTTGGTGCGTTCTATCTTCTCGGCATCATCACCTTTCCCATCAACGGAGGCGCGCCCAGCTTCTTCGTCTACGCTGCAGCATTCCTTCCCTTCGTCGTCCCTTCAACCGCGATCCTCATCACCGTTCTAAGCCTGCAGGTACTTGGTCTCTTGGTTGAGGGATTCCTGCTGCACGTCAACCTCCTCCCGTTGCTGCTGACCACCTGCCTCATGACCGTTGTTTCCGCGACCAACGCCATCATCGCCAGGCAAAAGCGTGCCGACGTAAAGCTCCGCATGGCTCACGAAGAGATCGAGCAGCTTGCCGCCGTGGCTGAGCGCGAACGCATCGCTCGCGACCTGCACGACGTCCTGGGCCACACCCTCTCTGTAATTGTCCTGAAAGCCGAATTAGCTGGGCGCCTCCTCGAACTCGACCCGCAGCGCGCCGCCCAGGAGATCGCCGACGTTGAGAAGACCGCACGTACCGCTCTCAGCGAAGTCCGCGAAGCGATCGGCGGCTACCGGTCGCGGGGTCTACCCGCCGAGATGGAACTCGCCGGCAACACTCTCCAGGCCGCGGGCGTTGCCTTAGTTTGCGAATCTCCATTGCCCCATCTTCAGCCAGAAGAGGAGACCGTGCTTTGCCTTGCAGTTCGCGAAGCAGTCACTAACATCGTCCGCCACGCCCACGCTGCCAACTGTCGCATGAGTTTTTCAACATCCGCGAATGGCATCCATTCGCTTCTTATCACCGACGATGGCGCTTCTCCCCAATTCGAGGAAGGCAACGGCCTCCGCGGCATGCGTGAGCGGATCCAGTCGCTCGGCGGTCGCCTCTCCATCACCGCCGATCGCGGCGTGAGCCTCCTCATCGAGCTGCCGCAGACAACTCAGCCTGAGCTAAAAGCCTCCTGCGCGGTCCTATGAGCCAATCTATCCGAGTTGCGCTCGCCGAAGATCAGACCATGGTGCTGGGCGCTCTCGCCGCCCTGCTCGAGCTCGAGCCCGACATCTCAGTCGTGGCCCAATCCGCTAACGGTCGTGATGCCCTCGCCGCCGTCACCCGCCTCGCTCCCGACGTTCTCGTCACGGACATCGAGATGCCGCACATGACCGGCCTCGAACTCGCGGCCACGCTACGTGAAACTCATCCCAGCACCCGCACCATCATCCTCACGACCTTCGCACGGCCCGGATATCTCCGTCGCGCCATGGACGCGGGCGCACGCGGCTATCTTCTCAAAGACCGGCCGGCAAAGGAGCTCGCGGACGCAGTGCGTCGCGTCCACCGCGGTTTGCGTGTCGTCGATCCCGAGCTCGCCACCGAAGCCTGGAACGCCGAACTCGATCCCCTTACCGATCGTGAACGTCAAATTCTCCAACGCGCAGGTGATGGCCGCAGCAGCACCGAGATCGCCAATGAACTTCATCTCTCCGAAGGCACGGTCCGCAACTATCTCTCGGAGGCAATTGCAAAGCTCGGCGCTTCCAATCGCGTCGACGCCGCCCGGATCGCCCGCACCAAAGGCTGGCTCTAGGCCCCGTTTGCACATGCAAAAAATGAAGGGCCGGCAGGGAGCATTAGCGCTCCGCCGGCCCCGAATAAATCGCAATCACCTACTGAACGTCATACGGATCGTCATCGCTCGGCCCTGAGCGCATCGCCGCCATCGCCGCCGCATACGACTTCATCTCGTACTCATGTGGTGGCACGTTGCCCGCAAGATTCTTCACGAAATAGTCCCAGCGCCTGCGCATCATGTACTGTGACGCCTCTCCGTAGCCGTGTGCCACATTCGGAATGATCAACAGGTCAAAATCCTTATTGGCCTTGATCAAGGCCTCGACAACCAGCAGCGTGTTATTCATCGGCACATTGTTGTCCATCGAACCGTGCGCCAGCAGCAGCTTGCCCTTCAGGTTCTTGACGAAGTTCTGGTTGGCTTGGCTGTCATAGTTGGTCGTCCCGTCAGCGTTCTTCACCAGCAGCCCGGACCACTTCTCCGCCCAGTCGTCTTCATAGTCGCGCTGATCATGATTGCCGCTCTCTGCAATCCCAACCTTGAAAAAGTCCGGGTAATGGAACATCGCCGCGGCCGTTGCGTTACCACCACCCGAGTGCCCATACATGCCAACCTTGTCCAAATCGATCCACGGGTACTTCGCCGCGAGATCCTTCATCCCCGACACCTGATCCGGAATCGTATTGTCTCCAAGATTTCCGTAGTACGCCTCATGAAACGACTTCGACCGCCACGGCGTCCCCATCCCGTCGATGCAGACAACAATAAAACCAAGCTCCGCCAGCGACTGCATATCGCCATGTGCCGCCGCAAAACCGCGCCCACCGCATGAGCCCGTCTGCGGCCCCGGATAGACATGGTTCACTATCGGATATTTTTTCGTCGCGTCAAAATCAGTCGGCTTGAACATAAAGCCGTATAGATCGGTCTGCCCGTCGCGCGCCTTCACCGTAATCGGCACCGGCGCAACCCATCCCGCCTCAACCAGCTTTGTGATGTCCTGCTTCGCCACATTGAGCACAACCTTGCCCGTATTGTCGCGAACCACCGCTGTTTCGGGCTGTGTCGCAGTCGAGTACACATCGACAAAGTAGCGTCCATCAGGCGACGGTGTCACCGCATGATCCGCGTTCTCCGGGGTCAGTAGCTGCATATCCGATCCGTCAAACTTGATGCTGTAATAGTGCTGGAAGTACGGATCGCGCCCCGACTCCTTACCCACGCCGAGAAAATAAATCGTCCGCGTCTTCTCGTCGACATGCAGAACCTGCGTCACATCGCCTTCGCCGTGCGTAATCTGCGTCTTCAGCTTGCCCGTAATCAGATCGAACAGGTAAAGCTGTCCCCAGTTGTCTCTCTCGCTGAACCAGAGGAGCTCGTTTGTCTTCGGCAGATACTTCCAGTTCACCTTGTCGTTGCCGCTCTCATAGAACTTCGTGGTCGTCTCGCCCATTACATCGCGAATCTGGCCCGTCGCAGCATCCGCAATGCGCATCGCCTCCTGCTTGTGGTCGCGCGTGGTCGAAACAAATGCCAGATGCTTGCTGTCGTCGCTCCATTGCACGTCATCCCATCCGCTTCCGCCGCGGCAACTGACGTCATCGCACAAAGTCGACCGGTGCTGATCCGGAGGCATCTTCAACCGAACCACCTTCGCAGTGTCGACGTCGATAATCACCCGTTCGATCATCGTCACATCCTTGTCGCCAACCAGGGGATACTTCCACGCTCGCAGCACCGGGTGGTTGTTGGTTACCGGCACAAGGTACATCTCTCCCACTTTGCGCTGGTCCTGCTGGAACGTCGCAATCTTCTTCGAGTCGGGGGACCACACCAGGATCGGGCTATCGCTCATCTGCCAGCCCGCGTTATCCGTTGCATAGCCGAAGTCCTTCACGCCATCCGTCGTAAGCTGCGTCTCCTTGCCTGTCACAACGTCGCGAACCCAAAGATTCCAATCGCGAATAAACGCAGCCTTCTTTTTGTCCGGCGAAACATCCGCTGCGTTGCGTGGCCGACCGACAGTCGTGGATTCCCCAGGCTTCGCACCCGGTACAATCACCTCCGTGCAGACTCCGGCTCCGCTCAAATCGCACCGAAACTTGCGCGACCCATTACCCACCATCACCGTCTTGTCCCCATTCGAAAATGAGATCTCCGAGATGACAAGGTGGTGCGCATCCGCCTTCATCTTGCCTTCAGTCGCTGCCGTCAGCGCGGTCGCCAACTTCTCCTGATCGAACGCCGGCCGCTTCGTCCCCTTCGCCGGATCAACCAGCATGAAGGTCACCCCGTCCGGACCGTTGTCGCGGTACCAGAACCGCCCATCGTCCATCCACGTAGGACGCGCCACGCCGTGGTAGACCAGCGAATTCAAGTTGTACGCCATCAATTTCTCGGCACGAGCATAGTCTTCTGTCGTAAGTTGCCTTCTCTGACCCATTCCACTCGAGGTAAGACAACAAACCAGCCCAATTCCCGCAACCCACGACAGTCCCGTACGCACAAGCATGCTCCCAGCCTCCGAAATCTTCACACTCTGGTCCAAGTGTTGGAATGACGCCTAGTCTACAGTTCACCGCACGTCTCGCGATAGCCGAAATCGTCACAAAACCGCCGTCGCACAGCCTAACCCACCCCGCCTCCGCGAGTCTTCCACAAAATCTGCCGCAAAATCCCCATCCAGACCGGCACATCACTTGCCTTCAACCCCATCCGCAATACCAGCCGCCGAATCTGCCCGTCGTCGCAGTTTGCCGGATGGCGCCGGGCATATCCAGTCTCTTCGAGCACCTCCGTCAACAGCGCTGTCAGCCGTTCCGTCTCGGCCGCCTCAGCCGCAACCGAGTCGCCACTTGCCGACACAACAAGACCATCCGCCTGGCGCACCAGCTCATACAGGCAAACCGCCACAGCCTGCCCAAGGTTCATTGACGGATGGCGCATCTCTTCATGCTGCTGCATCGGAATCGTCAACAGCCAGTGGCAATGGCTCAGTTCTTCGTTGCTCAGCCCCGTCTTCTCCGAACCGAACAACAACGCAACTCGTCCCCCGTCGCGCGCCAGCTCCGTAGCGATCACTCTGCCGGCCTGCGGCAACTCATATAGCGGATGCTGCAACGTTCGTTCGCCAACCGCAGTCGTCCCCACCACCGTCGTGCAATCAGCAACCGCATCGGCGACGCTGGCAAACGACGCTCGCATTTGCTAACACGCCGCTGGCGTCCACCGCGGACCGCGCTGACTCAAACGGTACAGCATACTCGTTCACCACTCGAAGGTGACGAAAGCCGAAATCATGCATCGCCCTGGCCGCCGCGCCGATATTGTTCGGGTTGCGCGCCCGTACCAGCACCACAACAATTCGATCCAGCTCCAGCCTCTTCATTACTCCTGATTTTAGGCGCAGCAAGAAAAATGGCGACCGACGAAGATATCCGCCGGCCGCCAGCTCAACTCAGTTCGTTGTCTACTTCTTTGGATGCCCGCCACCCTCGGCATGAGGATGAGCCTGCGTGTTCGCATTGTGCTTGTCTTCATTAATCGATCGGCTGACATTGTTCTGCCGCTGATTGATCTGCTCGTGCTCCTGCGCGGTCAGGTGACCGCCATTCGCAGCACGATCAGCTGCCGCCTGGTTGTGAATGCTTGCCTCGCGGTTCTCGAGATTTCTCGTCTCCCCGCCAGTCAACTGACCCGAATGAACGCCTTGCCCAATCCGTGCCTGCTGGTTCGCTGCCCGCTCTCCCGGCCGGGAGAACGCCGCATTCTGCGGATGTCCGCCATTCACCGAAGCAAAATTGCTGCGATCGTTCCGCGCCATCTGGAAGTGATTCTCCTGCTCCCGCGTCGCCGCAATGTGATTCTCGTGTTCAAATGCCATCTCCCGCTCGGAGGCACGCACCTGAATCCCACCAACTCCGCCGTTGAAGCTCGTCCGAACATAGGGCCCAACGTGAACCACGGTGCGGTCCTCATAAACGTTATGCACGACCACGCGATTCACATTCAGCACCGCGGTGTTATAGGCAAATCGTCCGCCCTCCCAGCGCCCGCCAACAAAGCCAACGCCGCCGTATCCAAACCCATAGTTAACGCCGCCGTAGAAACCGACATGCGGTCCCCAGTATCCGGCATGGAACAGGTACGCTCCGCCGCTCCAGCCCCAGTAAGCCGGAGTCCACAACAAGCCGACCGTAGGCGGTTGAACCCATACACCCGGAACCCAGTAGTATCCCTCCGGTCCATAAGCCCAATAACCCGGAGTCCACAAGTACCCATCGCCGGGGCAGACAGGCTGCGTATAAACCGGCAACACCGGGGGAGCAAAGCCAACGGAAATAAACACCCCGGCATAAGACGCCGCAGGCACAAGCGCAAGAGCCGCGCCAACAATAACTTTACGAATCAAATTAGAAAATTGCATATGCCCGCCTTTATTTAGCCTTACGGCAGTTGCCGCAGCCTTTTTGTCGAATGGCTTTTCAACCATCCGGCTTCCTCCGATACAGACACGCGACTCCGGAGGAAGTTCCGCACCTTGTACAGTAGGCTCGACTGAAAACAAACAAGAATCACCCAATCGTTGTATGTCCCTCAGACAACACGGTCACGCGATGACCGCAGATCACTTATTACTTGAGATCATCGGCAATCCCGTCACAAGCCAATGCTCCACCTGGGCCCCCGCGTTGACCGCGACGGCACCCCCACGCATCGAAGCGTCGGTAAGCCCCACATTCCAACCATCCACCACCACCAGCCCACCTTCGCCCTTCAAATCCGCCGTAGCCGCCTCCAACGTAATCGTCCTCGTCTCGCCTCCAATCAACGAAACATAGTTGTCACTCGCATAAACCGGGAGCACCCGCTCGCCCGTCTTCTTTCTCCGCAACTGAAGATGCGCCATCAAAGCGACAGGCATCTCATGACTCGTCAACGTCACATCAAAGAAACTTCTTCCACCAGCATCTCGCCGCACCACCGTAGCCTCCAGCTTCACCAGTGGCATGCTCTCCAATGCAGTCAGATCATCGCGATGCTCAGGCAGAGCGCGCCAGTAAAAATTCTCCGAAACCAGCTTCCCGCCCGCATTCCGTAACTCCAGCTTCACAAAATGCGCTGCTGACAGACTCGCGGGCCACTCTACCGCGCCAACCTTCGTCGCTGAACTAGCCGCAGCCGACACGTCAAAATCCTTCTGCAACGCTGCAGAACCGTCGAGATTGTAAATCGCGAGATGCACGCGCGCTTTTTCCATCGCGCTCGGCAGATTATTGATAACCTCCACATCGCCGTTGCTCTCGTTCATCTGCACATGCACCATCTCCGCAGCCTTCTTCACCGCAAACAATGCCGAGTTGGGCTCCAGATCATGGTGATAGAGCTGCCACACAAAACTCGGCTGCGCCGGATTGCTCATCCACGTCAGAATTCCAGTCGTCGGCGCAAACAACTTCGCGTTCCGCCCTTCATACATCGCGCGAAACGCCTCATAGTTCGCCAGCTGCGACTTCCTCACAAAGTCTGCGAGATTCGCCACCTTCCCATAACGCGCCGCAATTAGCGCCGGATACTTGTCGCCCTGCTGCGCCCCCTTCGCAAAGTCATGCTCTGCCCAGTCGTCGTTGATCGTCTCCCAGTCCTTCTCCGGCATCATCCCGCGAATCGACTCGACCGTCGGCACCGAGATGCTTCCAATCTCCGTCTTGAACGCCTCATCGAAGACATAGAACTCCCTCGGAGTCCTCCAGTGATAAGGCCCATGCGAGTTCACCCCGCGTCCATCCGCCGAGTTCGCCTGATACAGCCGCGCAGGCTCCAGCTCCGTCATCAACACATGCAGCGCGTCATCAATCTCCTTCGGCGGATTTCCTTCATTCCGCGCACACCACACCACAATCGAAGCATGATTGCGATATCGCAGAATCTTCTCGCGGACATTCGCCATATACGTATCGAAGTCATCCGGATCAGGCCCATCCGCCGGATTCGGCTGGAAGAACTCATCCCACACCAGCAATCCATACTTGTCGCAAAGCTCGTAAAAATCCTCGCTCGTACTCTGCCCCACCCAGTTGCGAATCATGTTCAGATTCGCCAGCTGATGCAGCCGAATCTGCGCCTCCAGCCGCTCACGCGGATTGCGCTTCATCGCTTCATCCAGGCCCCAGTTACCTCCACGAACAAACACGCGCACGCCATTCACCGAAATCGTCAGGTTCTCCGAATCCGGCACCGAGTAGCTGAACTTCCGAACCCCAAAGCTCAACTCGCGGCTGTCCGAGACCTTCTTTTCAATCTCAAAACTCAAATGGAGGTCATAAAGATTCTGCGGCCCATACCCATTCGGCCACCACAGCTTCGGATTCGCCATATGCAACGCAGCCGTCGCCTTCGGATCAAATGAAACAACCTGTGAGCCATGCGGCGCAACCTCAACCGCCTGCTCAAATGACACGTCCCCGAAGCTCCCTTTCAACACACCCTTCTGCGGCTGGTCCGTCACATTCTCCACCCGCGTCTGAATGGACACATCCGCCGAATCCGCCTTCGGCAACGGCAGATCCGTCGTCACCAGCGGGTCTTTGATCACAACAGGCCCGCTAGCCGAAAGAAACACCTTCTGCCAGATTCCCGTATCTCGATCGCGAATCGCCGGCAACCAGTCCCATCCAATCGTCGAGAGAAATGTCGGCCCATCGATCGCCGTAATCCCGCCGTTCTTTCCCACCCCGTCGCGAATCGTATGCTCATGCGGCTCGCCCGGATGCGGCTGCGGAGACACCAGCACTGCGAGCACCGCCGGCTTGCCCGGCGTCACATTCTGCGAAATATCAAAGATCCCCCGGCTGAATGCGCCCTTTATCGCGCCAACCTGCTTCCCATTCACCCAGAGCTGCGCCGAAAAATTGACCCCCTCGAAATTCAACCAGATGTGCCTTCCCCCATACTCCTTAGGCACCTTGAACTCCGTCCGGTACCAGAACGGCGTCCGCGACAGGCTGTCCGGAATCTTTTCCGGCCTGTTGTTCTCCCCATACAAAGGCTCCGGATAAACCCCCGCATTCACCAGACTCGTCAGTACCGTCCCCGGCACCGTAGCGGCATACCACCCTTGCGGCTTATACCCCGCCGTCGCGACCGCTTCGCCGCGCTCCGTAACCTTCCCAGCATCCTGCAATTGCCAGCCCGTCGTAAGCGCCACCGGCCGCGGTAGAGAAGCTTTAGCTGCAAAGCCCAAAGACCCCCACATCCCCACCCCTCCCGCAAACACAATCCCCAACATTGATCCCGAAAGCCTCATCTGCGTCCAATCCATTCAAACTGCGGAATAAGAGAAGTAACGACAGGCAACATCCTACCCCCAAGACCTATAACCGTTGTCGTCCAGTGCTAGTTTGGTTATAACGTATGTTATAATAGAGCCATGGAGGGCCAAACCATGGCCTCAACCGTCAAGATCACAACCATCGGCAACTCAGTAGGCATTGTCCTGCCCAGAGAAGTCCTGAATCGCCTCCACGTTGAAAAGGGCGACAGCCTCTACATCACCGAATCTCCCCTTGGAATCCAACTCACCCCATACGATCAGAACTTCGCGAAAGAGATGGAGGCCGCAAAGCGCGTCATGCGCAAACATCGCGATGTTCTTCGAAAACTAGCTGAATAGATTAATGAACGAACCCCTTTGGATTTCAAAAAAGGCAGTCCTGGCCATGCACTCCATGCAGTTGGCCGAACATGGCGGCTCCGACAGCATTCGCGACGAAAACCTCCTCGATTCGGCCCTCGCGAAGCCCGTCAACGTATTCCACTACGCCGCCCAGCCTGACATTTTCCGGCTCGCGGCCTCGTACGCCTTCGGAATCCCCCGAAATCGCGCCTTTGCCGACGGAAACAAGCGCACAGCACTGGTCGTGTCCCTTACCTTTCTGGACAGAAATAGCTGGGATATCGTGGCTACAAAAGAAGATCTCTACCTCACCTTCCTTCACCTCGCCGATGGAACCCTCACCGAAGGCGACCTTACCGCCTGGTTCCAGAAACACGCCGTACCCCTGTAAATCCGGCAACATCGGAATCTTTTTCGAACGCAAAACGTCTAAAGAATGTGGTATTCTGTGATTCGCTGGGGACGTGTGCCTTCGAATGCCCCGACCTATTGGTCGCCGGGCTTGCCAACGCGGTCTAAACCGCAATCTGCTCCCTGCCATTACGAAACAACCCCGGGATATTTCCGTCTCAGCGTCACCAGATGTAACGGAATCCCAGACATCTGAATCTCTCGCAGGAGTGCGCACAGCCGTGGCTGAAGAAATCGACAAGTACGAAGACGACATAGACAAGCTCATCGACACAGGGAAAGAAAAGGGCTACCTGACCTTCGGAGAGGTCAACGACCTCCTCCCAGGCGACCTTACTACGCCCGACGATCTCGATGACCTTCTCACTACCATCAACACGCAGGGAATCGACGTCCTCTCCGGCGACAAGTTCTCCGGCGACCGCGAAAAATACGAGCCCGAAGCCGGCGAGGAGTCCGAGGACGTAGAGCTCGATCTCTCTCCAGGCACCCTCGAGAAGACCAACGACCCCGTCCGCATGTACCTCCGCGAGATGGGCACCGTCCCCCTGCTCACCCGCGAGGGCGAGGTCGAGATCGCCAAGCGTATCGAGCGCGGCCAGATGCGCGTCATGAAGGCCATCTCCCGCTCGCCCATCGTCATTCGCGAGATCGTCGGTCTCGGCGAAGACCTGCGCCGAGGCGTTCGCAACATCAAGGAAGTTGTCACCTTCGACGAAGAGGAGCTCACCGAAGAGATCCTGCAGGCCCGCGTCCGCGCCACGGCCGGTCGTATCGACGTCATCCTCAAGCACCAGAAAAAAATCCATACGCTCGAAGAGAAACTCGCCGCGCCCCACGGCAAGGACGCCAAGGCAAAGGCCAAAGACACTCGCAAGACCCGCTGGCTCATCGGCCGCGAGAACGTCTACATCAACCGCATCGTCCGCGAGCTTAAGTACACCAACTCCGAGAAGAAGCGTCTCCTCGACAAAGTCAACAAGACGGTCGACGCCATGCGCACCCTCGAGCGCCAGATCAAGACCCTCGAGACCAAGTTCGAAGCCTCAAAGTCCGAGGAGCTGCGCAAGGAGTACAAGCGTCAGCAGAAGAACTGCCGCACCGACCTCGAGCGCGTTGAAGCCGACGCCGGCATCTCCATCGCCGATCTCAAGCGGACCCAGCGCGAGATGATCCAGGGCGACATGGACGCCGAGCGCGCCAAGCGTGAGCTCATCGAGGCCAACCTTCGCCTCGTGGTCTCCATCGCGAAGAAGTACACCAACCGCGGCCTCCAGTTCCTCGACCTCATTCAGGAGGGCAACATTGGCCTCATGAAGGCCGTCGACAAGTTCGAGTACCGTCGCGGTTACAAATTCTCGACCTATGCCACCTGGTGGATCCGTCAGGCCATCACCCGCGCCATTGCGGACCAGGCCCGCACCATCCGTATCCCGGTGCACATGATCGAGACCATCAACAAGCTCATCCGCACCTCGCGTCAACTCGTGCAGGAGCTTGGCCGCGAAGCTTCCTCGGAAGAAATCGCTCGGCGCATGGACATCCCAGTTGCCAAGGTCCGCAAGGTCCTCAAGATCGCCCAGGAGCCGATCTCCCTCGAAACCCCCATCGGAGAAGAGGAAGATTCGCACCTTGGAGACTTCATCGAAGACCGCATGGCCGTCTCTCCGGCTGACGCCGTCATCAGCGTCAACCTCAAGGAGTACACCTCGCAGGTCCTCCGCACCCTGACCCCGCGCGAAGAGCGTGTGATCAAGATGCGCTTCGGCCTCGAAGACGGCTCTGAGCACACTCTCGAAGAAGTCGGCCAGTCCTTCCAGGTCACCCGCGAGCGCATCCGCCAGATAGAAGCCAAAGCCCTCCGCAAACTCCGTCACCCAAGCCGCAGCCGCAAGCTCAAGGCCTTCGTCGACGGCGTCAAGGACATGTAACTCATCTTCAAATAACAGCTTCGAGAGGTCGCGTAAATCGCGGCCTCTTTCCTTTTCGCACTGTACGATCTCTGAACCATCCATCCTTTCGAGATTGCCCATGAGTTCCGACAGCAGATTCTTCGCGCCAGCCGTTCTCGCAGCCTCACTCCCCGAAACCGCACAGACTATGCTCGCCGACATCCGCCTCACCGATGAGGAGGCCGCGAGCTGCCGAGTCTTTCGCGTCTACCGCCCCGTTCCCGCACACTTCCACACCAGCTGTGACGAGTACCTCTACGTCCTCACGGGAGCCGCCCAGATCGCCATCGCCGACGATGCTCCGCGGGAGATCCGCTCCGGCGAGCTCGTCTTCTTCAAAAAGAGCACCATCCACGCCCTGCCGCAGATTCTGCAACATCCCTTTACCGTGCTTGCCATCGACACGCCGCGGCGACCTCCCGAAGACATTCACTTCGTGAATCCAGCAGATGGCACACCCGAAATATTCATCAAGACACAGTATTAAGCGTCACGCCTAACTACCAGCTGCAAATTCCGAGGCCCAAAAAACCTTCATCTGCGATGATGGTACAAACACCTCGGAGGAACTCCCCGCCTCATGACCGTCACCTCGCCGGAGCCCACTCGCCTCTCCAACTGGCTGCGTCGTCTTTGGCCCCTCTACTGCTTCCTCGCTGCCCTCGCTACCTTCGGCTATGCTCTCTACGACTCTTATCAGATCGACGGCGACGCCGTCGCCTACATGGACATCGCCGATCTCATCCGCGCCCACAACTGGCATGCCGTAGTCGACGGCTACTGGAACCCGCTCTACCCCGCCGCCCTCGCGTTAGGCCAGGCGATCTTCCACCCATCGCGCTACACCGAGCTCCATGCCTACTACCTCGCCAACTTCGGCATCTTCCTCCTGGAGATGCCCGCCGTCATCGCCTTCACCGACGCCCTCATCCATCTCCGCGACCTTCGCGAATCCGCGGTCAACGAACGCAACCCAATCTCTTTCCTGCTCGACCGTTATACCCTCCGCTACCTCGGCATCGCAATCCTGGTCATCTGTTCACAGCGCGAACTCAGCCTCGGCAAGGTCCGCCCCGACGCCCTGTTGCTCGCCTTCCTCCTCTTCGGCATAGCCGCTCTGCTCCGCCACCTCGCCACCGGCAAACTCAGCTATGCGGCGCTCATGGGAGTGGCCCTCGGACTTGCATATCTCACCAAATCCTTCGCTTTCCCCTTCACCTTCCTCTGCATCCTGGCACTCGCTGCGTACCGGCTCTTCTGGCAGCGTCAATCTGCCGCCCGAATCGCAATCTCCGCTCTCCTGGTTCTTCTCTGCTTTTCCGTCGTCGCTGGCCCGTACATCGCTGCACTGTCGAAACAGAAAGGCCGCCTCGACTTCGGCGATTCCGGCAGCCTCAACTACATCTGGTTCGTCTCACACACCGAGAAGTTTCACCTCGAACCGGACATGACCTCAAGCTTCGGCCCCTCCGAAGTCCATCTCAAGCACCCCGAGACGAGACTCCTCACCGCACCCCCAACCTACAGCTACAGGCCGTTCCCCTACGGCACCTATCCCGTCTGGTTCGATGCGTCCTACTTCAACGACCACATCCAGTCCCACTTCAACCTGCGCCTTCAGATCACCGTCTTCCGGCTCTGCATCCTGCGCACGTTTCGCTACATCGCCAATCACCCCGAGGCCTGGGTGCTGCTCTTCCTGCTTCTGCTTGTCGGAGCGCGCCTGCGCCCCCGTTGGCAGACCTCCGCGAACGCCTTCTGGCTCGTGCCCTTCCTTCTCGGCATCTCCACGCTCGTCATCTACGGCATCGTCAACGTCGAAGACCGCTATCTCTCGGCGTCTTTCCTCGTGATCCTTCTCCCCATCTTTGCCGCAGCGCTCGTCCAGCCTTCAGCGCGACCAGGCGAGTTCGACGTCGCCCGCACCGCGGCCGCAGCCGCAATCGCCCTCTTCGCGCTCCTAACCGTCGCCGAATCCGCACGCATAGTCGGCCAGCTTCGTCGAGACCTGGTCTTCATCCGCTATCCCGCCGGATGGTACGACCGTGACATCTTCACCGCCGCCCATGCCCTCAACGATCTCGGCATAGGCCCCGGAGACACCATCGCCTGCATCGGAACTCGCGCCTGTGTCTACGATCACTACTGGGCGCGTCTCGCGGGCGTCCGCATCCTCGATGAAATCTACGAACCAGACGCGCCGCTCTACCCCTACCTCGCCGCCGAACCCAACCGCGATCAGGCCTACGAGGCCGTCCGCCGCGATGGAGCCAAAATTCTCATCGGCTACTTCGAACACGGCACCATGGACCCCTCAAGTCCAGTCTCATCAGGCTGGCGCGAGCTCGGCGGAACCCCGTTTTATATACTGCCGCTCAACCTCCCCTCCGAGTCCGCACCCGCAACCAAAACAACCACTCACCCATAGCCCACGCAACGCGTAAACCCACAAGATCACTTTGGTAGCATTCAATTAATGAGCGAGCTGTTGGTCACCATCCTTATGCCCTGCCTCAATGAAGCAGAGACCCTCGCTTTTTGCGTTCGTCAGGCCGTCGCCGCACTTCACGACAACAATGTCGCCGGTGAAGTTGTCGTCGCTGACAATGGCAGCACCGACGGCTCGCAAAAAATAGCCACCGACGAAGGCGCACGCGTAGTCAACGTGCCCACCCGCGGCTACGGAGCCGCACTCATCGCCGGTATCGAGGCCGCCCGCGGCAAATACGTCCTGATGGCCGATGCCGACGCCAGCTACCACTTCGAACACCTTCCCCGCTTCCTTCCAAAGCTCGACGAAGGCTACGATCTCGTCATGGGCAACCGGTTCTCCGGCTCCATCGAGCCCGGAGCCATGCCCCCCCTGCACCGTTATCTCGGCAACCCGGTTCTCTCCTCCATCGGTCGCATCTTCTTCGGCATCCCCGTCCGCGACTTCCACTGCGGCCTCCGTGCCTTCCGACGTGATCCCATCCTCGCGCTCAACCTGCGCACCACCGGCATGGAATTCGCCTCAGAGATGGTCGTCAAATCCTCCCTCGCAGGGCTCCGCATGACCGAGGTCCCGACCACCCTCTCGCCCGACGGCCGCAGCCGCCCGCCCCACCTGCGATCCTGGCGCGACGGCTGGCGTCATCTTCGCTTTCTTCTTCTCTTCAGCCCGCGCTGGCTCTTCCTTTACCCGGGAGTCGTTACCTTCTTCATTGGCCTCATCATCTCTCTCTGGCTCCTACCAGGCCCACAGACCATCGGCCGTTGGACCTTCGACGTCGACACTCTTACATACTCGCTCGGCCTCGTTCTCATCGGAGCCCACATCTCCGTCTTTGCCGTCAGCGCCCGCGTCTTCGGCACCCAGGAAGGCTTCCTACCCCCGAACCCAAAGTTCGAGCGCATCTTCAACTACATCAATCTGGAAGTAGGACTAATCTTCGGAGTCGCACTCTTGCTAATCGGTCTCTGCATCCTCGGTTTCGCACTCCACATCTGGCACGCCACCGGCTTTGGCGATCTCTCCGCGCAGCGCATGCTCCGCCTCACTCTGCCCTCAGCCACTTGCATGATGCTCGGAGTCGAAGGCATCTTCGGCAGCTTCTTCCTGAGCCTGCTAGGCATGAACCGCCGCTAGAGAAGACACAATTGGGACCAATTGTCGCCTTCTTCCCCGTCAGAGTCTCCAGAACGGAACCGCATCTAGCCTAAGCGCGTATACCCTCGCACTGCTTCACGAGGACGATTATATGTACGCCACCGACTCCATCTACGCCGCCAGCATGACCGACCAGCAACGTGCCTGGTTCGCCGCCGAGTACCAGCGCGCCCGCAAGGACGAGGTCCTCGGCGTCATCCTCGCCGTCTTTCTCGGCGACTTCGGCGTCCATCACTTCTACCTCCGCCGCGATGGCCTCGGCGTCCTCTATCTCCTTTTCTTCTGGACCGGCATCCCTGCCATCATCGCCATCTTTGAAGCCTTCTTCATGCCCGGACGTGTGCGCCGCTACAACACCATGCAGGCCATCTACATCTCCACCCAGATCCTCGCGGTTTCGGGAAATGTCAGCGCATCCCACTCACCAGCTTCGGTCCGCTGCACCGCATGCGGCAACGTCGTCGACTCAACCGCCATCTTCTGCAACCACTGCGGATCCGCAGTCGACCACTCCGGACTCAGCACCCAACCCGCGCTCTAATCTCCAAAAGCTACAAATCTCAACGCCACAACTAGAGCAACCCACATACAGTCTGCAGCTATAACGCAAAAAAAGAGAGGCTCCGCGCCCGGAGCCTCTCTTTTCTCAACCTCTCTGGAATCTCACCAGAGCACAATGGCAACTATTCGCCGGAGCTATGCTTGACCGCAGCCTCGTATCCAGCTACGAAGCTCGCACGGTACGACTCACGCTCCGAAGACTTCACCGGGGGATGCAGGTATTTGTAGGACGACCTGGCATCAACCTTCCGCTGCGCAACCTTATCAATCTGCGCCGACTCCACTCCGTCCTTGTAGGCTGCCTGGGCCTGCTCTGTCCCCGGAGGAGGGGTGTTCCAGCTTCGGTTCTCAGTCGTAGGTGCTTGGTTATTCTGGGCGAGTGCGAAAGTTGCACAGCTCATAAGTGCCACTGCAATCAGTGGTGTGGCAATTCGAATCAGTCTTTTCATACATTTCCTCGTTTACTGCATTGGTGCCAAATCCTTAGACGCACCTGCAGTTCACGCGGACGCACAAAAGGACCACATTAATTACAGGCAATTCCGCCTCTCTAGCCTTGTTAACCAGAATGAAACCTACATATTCGTATGGCCGCCGCGCATCTCCTCGTTAAACGTCGGTTTGATGAAATCCAATGCCGCCGTCACTTCGGCTTCATACTGCGCGCGATGCCCCATCAGCGCCTCGGTAGGCGTGGCATACTCCGTGTCCGCCGCCAGCCGCACCAGCCCCTCCCCAGCCAGCGCAGTCGCATTCTTCTTCAACTCCTCCAGCGTCGTATTAAGATACTGCGCGTCGCGCGGATCCAGCACCCACACCGGCTTTCCCCCGCCCAGTACGCCTGAGAGCCAGAACACCTTTGCCGCCAGGTATCCCTGACGCTGCTCTTCGGTCGTATCGTTGAAGCTGAACTTCTTCTTCCAGGGACTATAAAATCTCGTCGTCACTGGCACAGGCTGCCGGTTGCCGCTCTTCACCAGCTCCAGTTGCCCCTGATCCATCGTCTTCCGCACCGCGTTATAGATAAACTCCTCCGCAAACGGCTGCTCCGGAGCCTTCACAATCTCCGCAAACGTCACCGTCATCGACGCCGCCACCTTTGCATGCAGGGGGCTCTCGTCCCCATTTGCCAGCCGAACCTCGCCATGTACCAGGAAGGTATCCGCGCCCGAGGTCGACGAATGAAACGGCCAGGCAAACTTTTCAAAGCTCAACGGCAACCCATGCAGTGTCAGGTAGCACTCCGGTCGGGGGTTCTTCAACCTCTTCGCCGCCGCCGACAGATACGTTTCCACCTCGGCCAGCAAATCCGTCCTGCTGAAGTCGAACTTGTCGCTCAACTCGAGCACCTGCGTCTTCGCCGAGTCATCGGCCAGCGCCGTCTTGAACCGCGTCGTCGGGTTGCCGGAAAAATCCTGTCCTGCCTCGCTCGAGACAACAACCAACCCAGCCGCCTTCGCCGCCGCCTCCACCTGCCCAGCCAACACCGCCTGCGTTCCTATGCTCATCTGCTCGTCTTCCTCTTCTATTGTCTGTGATCTTTACTATTTTACGGCCTCAAGAGCCGCAGAAGAGGGCTGAAACCGGGTTGTCTGGATAACGAAAAATTTTGCTTTAATTTTGCGCCTTATTTGACGACACAAACATTGATATAACTGGACTTAGTCCGCCCCAACCACCCGATTTAAGGAATAAATTTCCCCCGTTTCTCCCATTTATTCCGTCATCCTCGACAGCACGTTTTGTAACAAAACCTATCCCCAACGATGCGAACACCAAATCTCAAGTTTTCCACCGGTTCCAATGGCACTCCAAGTGCACTTTACCTCCGTGCACGACGCACCTAAATCTAGTCCGCTTGGAGCTACTCCCCTTGAAAAACTGCATGCGGCTGTTCAAAGTAATCGCGTTCGTACTTGGCGGGATCATCTCCGCCAATGCCTCCCCGATTCTTCTCCTGGGCAGTTACGGCACCACCGCCCTCAACCCCGGCGTCGGCAACACTGCCGTCACCTACGATTTCGCCGGTTCAACCGTGAACGATGGTTCCAACGCAACCTTTGACATCAGCCCCGGCTCCGTCTGGCATGCGCCGACCGGCAACTCCAGCTTCGTCTCGTACAACGCCAACACCGGCCCCACCTCCAATCTGGTAGCCCCTAACGGGGACTACATCTATAACAGCACCTTCACCCTTACCCCAGCACAACTCGCCGGTGCCACCGGATCCATAACTGTTCTCGCCGATGACACCGTCTCCGTCTTCCTCAACAACTCACTCATCCTCCAGGCCGCTGGCCCACTCAGCGCCGCCAACCCTTACACCGAGTGCTCGAACGTCGGGCCAAACTGCGAAACCCCGCTCACCTTCACTCTCACCGGCCTTCAGGCAGGACTCAATCAACTCGAGTTCGATGTCAAGCAAGTCGACGGGGCCGATGAAGGCCTCGACTTCTCCGGCTCCATCAACAGCTCCGCCGTCCCAGAGCCGCTCTCACTCGCACTCCTCGGAACCGGCATGCTCGCCCTCGTCGGTCTATCGCGCCGCTTCGTCAACGCAAATTAATCCAACGCAATCCAGCAAGACAAACCGGGAGCCGCCACTCGGGGCTCCCGGTTCCATTCACCCTCGCGTTTAGAACCATCGCGCGCTCTTCTCGAATCAAGTGCCTAGTCTCTCCGTCGCAAAAAACGGTCTCGGGTAAACTCATCCCACCGGAGACACTTCATGCGCCCTCGTTTCACCTCTTTTGCGGCCTGCGTCCTATCCCTCGCCACAACCCCTACCCTCCTTCAAGCCCAATCCCCGCAACTCTCCCCCGACGTCCTCAAATACGTTAAAGTCAATTCCCCCTCCGTGCTTCTCACCCACGTCCGCATCATTGACGGGACTGGCGCCGCTCCCCTCGAAGACCAATCCATCCTCATCGAAAACGGAAAGATCACCAGCATCTCCAAAGACACAACCGCCGCAGCGAACGTCGCCGTCATCGACCTCCACAACCACACCGTCATTCCCGGCCTCGTCGGCATGCACGACCACCTTTACTACATCGCCCGCGCCGACGAAGCCGCTGACGGCTCCGCCGAGCCGCCCCTAATCGTCCCCCAGATGACCTTCACGGCCCCGCGCATGTACCTAGCCGCCGGCGTCACCACCATGCGCACCACCGGATCCGTCGAGCCCTACCTCGACCTCAACATGCGTCGCGCCATCGACGCCGGTGAGCTCGTCGGCCCCCACATGGACATCACCGCTCCCTATCTCGAAGGCCCCAACAGTCCCTTCATCCAGATGCACAACCTCACCGGCCCCGACGACGCGCGCAACTTCGTCGACTACTGGGCCGCGCAAGGCGTCACCAGTTACAAGGCCTACATGAACATCACTCGCGCCGAGCTCAAAGCTGCCATCGACGCCGCCCACGCCCACCACCTCAAAGTCACAGGCCACCTCTGCGCCGTCACCTACCCCGAAGCCGTTGAGGCCGGCATCGACGACCTCGAGCATGGCTTCTTCGTCAACACGCAAAATGATCCCGGCAAACAACCCGACCTCTGCCCACGCACCACAGGCAACCCAACTCTCGCCGGAATGGACCCCGACGGCCCCGACGCAACCGCTCTCATCAAACTCCTCGTCGACCACCACGTCGCCATCACCAGTACCCTGCCTGTCTTCGAGAGCAGCATCCCCCTCCATCTGCATCTCCAAAACCGCGTCCTCGAAGCCATGTCTCCACCCACCCGCGAGGCCTACCTCTACACCCGCAACCTCGAGCTCTCCCGCCCGCAAAACCCCGCTCGCGAAAAAGCCTTCCACAACGGAGCCGCCCTCGAGCATAAATTCGTGGCCGCCGGCGGTCTCCTCCTGGCCGGTCCCGACCCCACCGGGGACGGCGGCGTCCTTCCTGGCTTCGGCGATCAGCGCGAGATCGAGCTCCTCGTCGACCAGGGCGGCTTCACCCCAATCGAAGCCATCAAAATCGCCACCCTCAACGGAGCGACTTACGAAGGAAAGCAGTCAACCATCGGCTCGATCGCTCCCGGCAAAAACGCAGACCTCGTCGTCATCAACGGCAACCCCGCCGCCAACATCAACGACATCGAAAAAGTCGAAATCGTCTTCAAAGACGGCATCGGCTACGATTCCGCCAAACTCTTCGACTCCATCAGAGGCCGCTACGGCCAGTACTAAAACCACGCGGCAATGGCCGTACGTTCGCACGACACAAAAGCGCCATTCCGATCCTAAGGTTTCTTTGCCGCTGCAGCCTTCTCCGCCGCAGCCACGGCCTTCCTGAACTCCTCCACCGCAGGAACACCATGCGATTTCAGACCATCCTTTGCCACGTACCTCCAACCCGGAACATCATCCAGCGACTTCTCAACCTTGCCATCGAAGACCGTGAACGAATCATCCACGCCACCAGCCTCCATCTGTGGATGCGGGGACTGGCCCTGCGCCGGCTGCGATCCCGCCCCGTTGGAAGCGCCACCAAGACTCGGTGGATTGCCGTGTTGTCCCCCGACACTAATCCCGTTGTCGGTCGCGTTAATCACTCCCGCACGATTGTTTTGACGCGGATCGCTGATCGTCGTATCCACAATCTTCCCGTGTCCTCGACGAACGACGATAATCAGGTCCGCTCCCGTGGTGCCGATCACAGGTTCAAACCTTCCCCAATTCAGCAGCGCTGTCTCAACGTCTTTTTGCGCGACCTGGTTTGCCAGCGGATCCTCTAGCTCAATGCCCGCATCCGGGTCAACGACGACCGCCACCGTTCGTGCCGCCAGAATATAAGGCGGAAGGACTTTTTCCGTCTTGCTCTTACCCAGCACAGGAACCGCCATGAGCAAGCCCATCGTTAGTAGTGTGGAGAAACGACTCTTCATCTCGCCCCTTCCCACTACGGTGTCTTTTCCGCAGCCTGCGCCGCAGCCTTGTCTGCTGCAATCACCGCTTTTTTGAAGATCTCCACCACGGGAACATTGTGGGAGTGAAGCCCTTCCTGTCCTGTGTACTTCCACCCCGGCGCACCTTCCATCCGACGGTCTGCGCGGCCGTCAAAGACCTCGAACGAATCATCCGTCCTGCCTACCTCGGTCGGCACCTGCGGTACCGGAGACTGCGTTGGCTGACCCGGCGTCCGTTGTCCCATACCATCCTGACCACCCATGGTCGGCAGCCTGCCATTCGGCGGCTGCGCCCCCGCACCCCCGCCGCCCCCATTGTTCGACGGGTACGTCCCTGCCGGCTGATTCTGCCGCGGATCGCCGAGCGCTGTATCCACCGAACGTGCATGGCCCCTCTGAACGACAATGATCAAGTCCGCACCCAGAGTGCTGCTCACAGGCTGCAACCTTCCCCACTTGATGAGCGCCGCCTCAACGTCTTTTTGGGCAATCAAATTTGCCTGCGGATCCTCCGGATCGATGTCCGAACCAGGGGTAACGATCACCGCCACCGTATGGGCCTCCAAAATATACTGCGGAAGCGTCTTGTCCTTTCCCTTCGCCAGCGCAGGGACTGTCATCAGCAGACCTACAAACAACAACGTGGAAAGACGCTTCGACATATCACCCTCCCAGCGCACACCGGAAATTCTACGCCAGCTCAACCGGTAAAAAACAGACGTTCAATCCCAATCGGTCATTTCGCTTGAATCTCAGCGGTAGGCAACGATCAGGCTGTCGAGCCCCGTGGCGGCTTTCACCATCTCAACTTGAACAAAGCCTGCGTTCTTCGACATCTCTTCAATCTCCGCGAAGGTATACGCGTCCCCGTCAGGTGTAGTAGCCAGCATCATCATGCTGAAGGCCGCTGGCATCGGCGGAGTCACCCGGTCAGGATTCGGAACGAATTCAATGATTGCAACGCGCCCGCCTGGCACCAGCGAAGCCTGGACCTTGC
The DNA here is from genome assembly GCA_963798925.1 of uncultured Acidobacteriaceae bacterium. Lineage (GTDB taxonomy): Bacteria > Acidobacteriota > Terriglobia > Terriglobales > Acidobacteriaceae > Edaphobacter. The sequence continues at coordinate 1,658,819 of CAWCVD010000008.1, read as the reverse complement.
GCATGAACTTGATGCAGGTAGGCGGATCGAAGTGATGCAGGAAGTTGGGAACCAACGCCAGATCGTAGCCACCCCCGAAATCCACATCGAACGCGGACCCCGGAAGCAGATGATAACGATCTCCAACTCCCATCGCCCGCGCATTTCTCTCCGCCACTGCCAGTACATTCTCCCAATCGCATGCATAGATCTCAGCTGCCGGATTTTGTTTAGCCACCGAAATTCCATAAAGGCCGTGACCCGCAGCAACATCGAGAACCTTGTGCACCTCGCCGTTCTTGCGAAGCTCATCCGCGGTGACCTTGGCAGGAAGAGCCATCATCGGCATCATCGCCTCCGCGAACTTCACCCAATCCGGATTATTCGGCACCATATTTCCTTCGCCCAACGCGCAGCCGCCCCGGCGTACCGCCTCCGTCAGCAACCCATGAGCTTCACGAACTCGCGGCGTGAGCAGAAACTCAATAACCCCACCTAAATAGGCTGGCGATATCTTGTTCAAAAACACAGCAGAGTCAGGCGCAAGGCCATACTGCGTACCGTCTTTCGTCAGAAAGCCATGAATGGTCAAAAAATCGCATAGCGTGCGCACGCCGCGTTCGGAAGCCTTGCAGCGCTTCGCAATCGTTACCGCAGTCGTATGGCCTTCGCCGATCGCTGTGAAGATCTCCAACTCAACGGCAGACTTCACCGCCTCGGTCTGTTGATAAGCGTTGATCGCACCGAAAAAACGCTCCGGCGTAGGTTGAGGTGCAGCTGTTGAGGCCATCGATTACCCCTGTCATTTAGGAACCTCAACATTCTAGGGTAATTACGAAGAACACAATGTTTTATTTACACCGCACGCATACGCATCGGCGTAACAGGCGACAAAACTCATCCAATCATGCAGCGGTCCCACTCAGACCGTCATCGGCAATGATCGTATAAGCCTTCGCCATGAGGAGTCCTCCAGATGAAAGCCGCAATCCTCCACGCTACCAACCAGCCGCTCGAAATCAAAGACATCCCCATCCCCTCCCTTACCGAAGGCCACACCCTTCTCCGGGTCCTCGCCTGTGGAGTTTGCCGCACTGACCTCCACATCTTCGAAGGCGACATACCCCTCCTCCAGAAACCCCTCATCCTCGGCCACCAGATCGTAGGCGAAGTCATCGAAGGCCCCACCCCTGGCACACGCGTAGGCGTCTCCTGGATCGGGGGCACCGACGGCACCTGCCCATTCTGTCTCCGGGGCGAGGAAAACCTCTGCGACAACCCCACCTTCACCGGCTACTCCACCAACGGCGGCTACGCCGAGTACGCCCTCGTCCGCTCCGACTTCACCTTTCCGCTCCCCGTCGAACTCGACGACACGCACGTCGCCCCGCTCCTCTGCGCCGGCATCATCGGCTTCCGCAGCCTCCGCGTCGCCGGCACCCAACCGGGAGAACGCGTCGGCCTCTTCGGCTTCGGAGCCTCTGCCAGCCAGGCCATCGCCGTCCTCCGCCACTGGAACTGCGAGGTTTACGTCTCCACCCGCGGCGAAAATCACCGTCAGCAAGCCGTAGCCGCCGGAGCAACCTGGATCGGCAAGGAAAACGACAAGCCTCCTGTCCAACTCGACCGCGCGATCACCTTCGCCCCCAGCGGAGCCGTCGTCCTCGCCGCCCTCGGGAGCCTCCGCAAAGGCGGAATCGTCGCCATCAACGCCATTCACCTCGACCAGATGCCCGCCTTCGACTATGACACGCTCCTCTGGGGTGAGCGCCAGGTCCGCAGCGTAGCCAACATGACCCGCCAGGACGCCCGCGACTACCTCCGGCTAGCCGCCGAGATCAGCATCAAACCGCAAGTCCAAACCTTCCCGCTCGACCACGCCAATGAAGCCCTGCAGGCCGTAAAAAACGAGACCGCCAACGGCCCCTGCGTCATCCTCCCCTAGCAACCACGCGGGCGCCCACCCTCGTGGTCTCATCGTGATAGTGTGAGCGCCAAGCGCAAACCGCATTTCGTCCAGACCAACGCCGCTCCACCTCGTATCATGGAGTCAACATGGAACTCGCTTCCCTCCTCACCGAAGCCCGCAATCCCCTCACCGAACACATCGACGAGCTCCCTACCCTCGACATGCTCCGCCTCATCAGCGACGAGGACCGAAAAGTAGTCGCCGCCGTAACCGCCACCCTCCCCGACGTAGCCGAAGCCATCGACGCCATCGCAACACGCTTCCACCAGGGTGGCCGCCTCTTCTACGTCGGAGCCGGCACCAGCGGCCGTCTCGGCGTCCTCGACGCCAGCGAGATCCCCCCAACCTTCTCCGTCCCGCCAACCCTCGTCCAAGGCCTCATCGCCGGCGGTGACTCCGCCCTCCGCAAATCCAGCGAATCCTCCGAAGACTCCCCCGAGCAAGGCGCCGCCGACCTCATCGCTGCAGGCTTCGGCGCAAGCATCAGCGGCAACGTGGCTCAAGACACCCTGGTAGGCATAGCCGCCAGCGGCCGCACCCCATACGTCCTCGGAGCCCTCGCCCACGCCAAAAAAATAGGAGCCCTCACCGTCGCCCTCACCTGCGTCCCTAACTCTCCCATCGCCGAAGCCGCAGACATCGCCATCACACCTCTCTCCGGCCCCGAAGTTCTCACCGGCAGCACGCGCCTCAAAGCAGGCACTGCAACCAAACTCGTCCTCAACATGCTCTCCACCGGCGTCATGATCAAAACCGGAGCCGTCTATGGCAACCTTATGGTCAACCTCCAGCCCTCCAACGCCAAACTCATCGACCGAGCTCAGCGCATCATCATGTCCGCCACAGGAATCGACCAACCCACAGCAGCCGAACTCCTCAAAAAATCCGGCAGCGTCAAAACCGCCATCGTCATGCAAAAACTCAACGTCGACCGCCCCACCGCCGAAGCCGCCCTATCCACCCACCAAGGCAACCTCTCCGCCCTCCTTCGTTCCTGAGCGCCGACGCACTTCTTCCCCCGGGAAAGAGTCTCGAAAATCCAAACACCCGAACCGAACTCGCTAGTAGTTTTGTGAGTTTTGCACCGGTTCACCATCCGGATATCCTTCAACGTGTCGTAGCCTGCTGCAAAACCAGGCAACTCGAGAAGCCGAAACCAGGGAGGAAGAGTCTGGATGACTATCGCACAGACATCTCTCGACTCCCTCGTGCAAATCTCCGCGCCCTGGCACGCCGACTGGATCTGGGGCTGCCCTCTGATTGTTATCACAGTGATCATCCACGTCCTGGGCCTGAGCTTTATAACGCAAAAAGCCATGCCGATTTACAGCGACCTGAGAAGGCACTGCCGGCCAACAGCCGCATCCACCATCGTTATCGGTGCGGCCGCTCTTCTGGCAACGCTCCTTCATGGACTGGAAGCCGTCATCTGGGCATTCACTTATCGTTTCATCGGCTCTCTGTCAGACGCCAAATCGGCAATGCTCTATTCGCTCGGCGCCCTGACAACCTACGGCCATCACAGCGTATTTCTGGAAGGTCGCTGGCAGCTCCTCGGCGCGCTCGAAGCGCTCGACGGGTGGCTGCTCTTCGGACTCTCAACAGCTTTCCTCTTCATGCTGGTTCAGGAAGTCTCGCCCGCTGCCCGGGCCGTTCGCTAAATCGCCTGAAGACAACGATCGCCTTCCCATCTTCAGGGAACATAGAGCATCTCGCTCGCGTCTGGGCGAAAGTCGCCGAAAGCCATCCCTCGCCACAGCCTAAGTCGACAAAATCGTCGCAGCCTTCTATCGTGGCTAACTGAAATCCAAGCAGCTTCCAAGGAAGGAATACGCCCCTTTGAATCCCACGCGAAGAGCCTTTCTCAAGACCAGTTCCACTGCCCTACTCGGCACCACTCTCACTCAAAGCCACAGCCTCTTTGCCGCCACCCCGACACTCCACGTCCCTCTCGGCCTGCAGCTCTACTCCGTACGCGCACTCCTGCCCAAAGAATACGACGGCACCCTGAAAGAGATCGGCGCTCTCGGCTATCGCGAAGTAGAAGCTGCCGGCTACTTCAACCACACCCCGGCCGAAGTCAAACAAGCGGTGGCCGCCGCTGGACTCCACCTCGTCAGCTCCCACCACTCCTCCGACGATCTCCACAAAAAACTCGACGAGATCATCGCCTTTAACAAAGAGGTTGGCGTCACTTACATCGTCTGCTCAAGCCCTGGATTCAAAGACCCATCCACCCCTAAGAATCCCGACCGCAACCACGCCTTCACCCTCGAAGACTGGCGCTGGAACGCCGACCAGTTCAACCAGTTCGCCGACAAAGTCATTGCCGCCGGCATGCGCTTCGGCTATCACAACCACACCCCGGAGTTTCACGAAGTCGACGGCGTCGTCCCCTATGACGAATTGATGCGTCTCACCGATCCCGCAAAGGTCACCTTCGAAATGGACTGCGGCTGGGTCGTTGTCGGTGGCGGCAATCCCATCGACTACCTCAAGAAATACCCCACCCGCATCTCCATGCTCCACGTCAAGGACTTCAAGCCCGACACCACCCCACCCGTCCCCGCCGAGCTAGGCACAGGCCACATCGACTACGCCCCCATCTTCGCCGAAGCAGCCAAAACCGGAAACATCAAGCACTGCTTCGTCGAACAGGAAGGCTTCAACATGCCCCCAATGCAATCCCTCAAAGTCGACGCCGACTACATGCACAAGTTAGGCATCTAAAAGGACCGCGGCATAAACAGATCGAAAAACTCATCCGTCTTCGAGTCGAGACAGACATTCGCGTTCGCCGGACCACTAACCCGCCGCGTAAATCCCTTGTCATCGACCTCAATCCGCATCTTCGTGGTCGGACAAATCTCCGGCTTAACCGCATAGGCCGCAGCAACCGCATCGAACAGCAGCGGAGACTCTCTATGTGTCGCCGCGCTCCACTCCGCCGTCAACTCCTCGAGCGCCTTCGTCATTCCAGTCTTCTTCCCAAACAACTCTGCCTGCCGTGCTGCGTCAAGTAGAATCTGCGTCGAATCCAGCGGCATCACATACAGCGGTACTCCCGAACCAAACAATGCCTTCGCCGCCGCGACGTCATTCACGATATTCCACTCCGCGTCGGGCTCCTCCTTCTTGCCATATCCACGCGCAACCGATCCGCCCATCAGAACGACCCGCTTCAGCTTGCGAAAAGTCTTCGGATCCTTCTCGATCAGCGCACCCACATTCGTCAGGGGCGCAACCGCCACTAGCGTGATCTGCCCCGGATTCCTGCGAATCGTATCCAGCACGAACTCGATCGCATCAGGATAGGTCCGATCAGGCGAGCCTTCCGCCCACACGCTCTGAGTGAAATGCGCCTTTTCTCCGGTCTTCGGCCCCTCATATACCGGAACATCACTACGCCCCGCCGAATCCAGAAATCGCGTTGCGAGTCGTGCACGCAAGTGCGTGTCCTCAAATGCAGTCGTCACCCCAAGCACCTGCACCTCAGGACTCCTCAGCAACAATCCGAGCGCATACGCGTCATCGATATCGTCCCCGATATCCGTGTCAAAAATCACCTTCGCAGGAACAGCCTGCCGCGCCGCAGGACAAACTGGATCCACCATCAATAGCAGAAAGAGGAACAGGCACAGTATCCGTCGCATGGCTCCAATGCTACTCCCGCAATTCGCCCTCGGCATTGAAACGATATCGTGAATCGCGGAGTTCACAGCCTTTCAACGTGCTGCGATGGCCTTCAATGCAATCGCCGTCTTCGAGTGTTGATCCGCGCTCAACGCCAACCCATGTTGCTTCGCGAGCTGCTGCAGTTCCCGATAAGTTGACTGCCCGAGATCCGGTGCCACCTTCGTTGACACCTCAAGAATCCTGCCTCCAGGCCACTCCCAAAGCTCCATGCTCAACTTGCCCAGTCCCGGCTTCGCGTCCGTGGTCCAGCTCGTCGATTGAATCTCCGCGATTCGCCGGACTCGTCTCCAGTCAATCTGCACCTTGGAGTCCTCAAGCAGTTTCTTCTGTCCCGCGCTCAACAGCTGGAAGACCTCCTCGCCAGTCTCCGGCGTCTTTGCAGCAACATACCTCTTCTGCATCGAGAACGACTGATTCTCCACGCCATCGTTCAAATCCACCTCGCACTTATAGTGTCCCCCTCTGCCAGGATCGGCGAATCTCTCGCCCGAGATCGGTCTCAGCTTCGCCGTCAGATCGATCTCCGCCCCCACTCTCAAGCGAAGGATCACGCCCGTCGGATAGCAGATCGAGCTCAGGCGTGTCATAAAAATAAACACGGCCATGCGTCTCTTCGCGGCCCTGAAGAGCTGCGATCGCCGCCTGCACCTGCGTCGGCGCAAGCAGGAGCTTCACCTCCTCATTGCACCCCGTCTGCGCATGCAGGCTGGACACAATCAGGAACGTCACAATCAGAGCGCGGTATCGAAGACAATGTTTCACCAAAGAGTAGATTAGACCAATTCACATCCCGCCCATCTCCACGCGCTATCATTACCCGGCATGCAAACCTCCATCCATATGCGCCTCCTCGTCGCAACCATCCTCACCACCGGCACCCTCGCCGCCCAGCAGGCCCCCATGCACGATCCCTACCTCGGACTCCTCACCGCCGCCAACGCACATGCCAAAGCCCACGGAGCGCAAACTCCTGTCCTCTCCCCGGTCGACACGACCCTCCTCGGCCCTAACCCCGCCGTTAACGTGGTCGAGCTCCACAAAGCCGGCTTCCGCATCATCCCCTGGACCACCGACGACCCCGCCAAGATGCGCGCTCTCATCGACCTCCGTGTCGACGGCATCATCTCCGACTATCCCGACCGCCTCCAGCAGGTCCTCGCCGAAGAAAAAGCCGCACACCCCGAAGCCGCCGACTACTTCCGCATCTTCGTCGCCTCCGCCCATCGCGGAGGCCGCGGCCTACGCCCCGAAAATACTCTCCCGTCCTTCGAGAGCGGCCTCGACCATCTGGCAACCGAGCTGGAAACCGACACCGGCGTCACCACCGACCACGTCTCCCTCATCTGGCACGATCAGTTCCTCAACCCCGAGTCCTGCCGCCGCGCCGACGGCGCCCCCTACACCCTCGAAAACCGCGTCTACACCCGCGACATCTCCCTCGCCGAAGCGCAAAGGACCTTCATCTGCGACAAACTCCACCCCACCTTCCCCGAACAGAAAAACGACCTCGCCCTCTCGCCCGTAGCCGTAGCCTTCGCCAAACAAGAGCACCTCATCAGCCCCTACGTCCCCACCCACGCCGAGCAGCTCTTCCACTTCGTCGCCTTCTACGCCGACTACTACACCAAAGCTCCAGGTAAATCCCATCCCGATGCGAAGGCCCGCGCCGCCAACGCCCGCACAGTCCGCTTCAACCTCGAAACCAAAATTCTTCCCTTACCCAATGACCCCATCGGCGCTCCCAACCCACCCATCACCAACGGCCGCGCCGAACCCACCACCAACCACACCTACGATCCCCAGACCTTCGTCACCACCCTCTGTGGAGCCATCACCCGCAACCACATGGAATCCCGCGCCGAAGTTCAGAGCTTCGACTTCCGCACCCTCATCCTTGTCGAGGAGCAGTTCCCCAAAATCCCCACCTACTACCTCACCGGAGCCCCCGCCAGCCTCAGCAGCAACTTCGTCCCCGCATCTCTCCGTCAACCAGCACCATAATCCTCAAACTGGCCTTTTCTCCAGCCCAGGACGCTTGGACGTAGCTGCGGTCGCACGCCGCAAACTTCTCCTCCATCGTTGGTGAACCAACCCTTAAGGCAGCGATCCCAGCGTCCCAGTCTTCACCCCAACCGAAAGCGGCGTAACCACGGGCGTCGCCACGCCAATCATCTCGGTCACGTTATTGCCGGCCGCATTGTCCGCCCAGACATTTCCACTACCGTCGACCGCGATCGTGGTTGAAGCCGAAGGGACAAACCCTGACGGTCCCGAAAGAATCGTCCCACTACTGTTCAACTTCGCAAGTCCAAAATTCCTGGCAACAAGACTTCCCTGACCGTTGAAGGAATCAACGGCCATTCCTGGCCAGATGTTCCCCGAGCCATCGATCGCCAGCGGAAAAACAAAACTTGTCTGACACCTTAGACCAGGCAGCGTCGGCGGGTTTGGCGAAATGCAGGCAGGATATCCAGCCGCAGGGGAGACGAGCGATCCGCTGTTGCTGAGTTCGAAGGCTGCATCGCCAGATGCATTCATGAACCACACATGACCTGAGGCATCAATGGCGATCGAAATGGGAAAAACATTTGCGCCCATGGGATATCCGGTGGCGCCTGAAAGTACAGAACCGGCACTGCTCAGCTCGGTGACGGTATTGTCGCTTTCATTCGCGACCCACGCATTGCCTCCAGTATCAATGGCAATGCTCAATGGAGTTGTCGATCCTCCCGCCGTGAAGCCCGTAGCCCCGGAGAGAATAGTGCCGCTGTTACTCAGCTTGATCACGCTTTGGCTGTCGGTATCAGTCACCCAGGCATTCCCGTCGCCATCAATCGCGATTGCACGCGGAGTGCTCAATCCCCCTCCGGTAAATCCATTTGCGCCGGAAAGAATCGCGCCGCTGCTGCTCAGCTTGACGACATTGCTGTTGCCGGAGGACGAAACCCAGACATTCCCCGACGGATCAATCGCAAGGCCAGAGGCGAAGCTCAACCCGCCCCCGGTATAGCCGGTAGAGCCCGAAAGTATCGCGCCATTGTTGCCCAACTCTGTAACGCTTGATGTGTTCGCGGCCGTGCCATTATTCGCAATCCAGACATTGCCGGAGACGTCGATCGCCATGCCCTGCGGGTTCGACAATCCGCCACCCGTGTAGTTCAAACTCAGCGTCCAATCATTCGGCACCACCGACAACGCCGGCTGGAACGGCGGCGTCGCACTCGCCAGCGCAAAGAAAGCGCTGACATTGTTCGCCGGGTTGCGAGCTTCATTCAAAAGTCCCTCGATCGTATCGATTGGCGCAGTCCCTCCAGGCGGAGTCGCAGCCGTTGCCAACTCGTTGCACGCGGTCCCGACCCCGTTTGAATTCACGCACGACGCCACGATGTTCCCCATCGTATTGATCTTCGCCTGGGGAACCGTACCATTTCCCGAAGGCGTGATAGCCAGCGCCGTCCCGGTCGTTATATTCACCAGGTTATTCACCAGCGCAAACGAGTTCGCCATCCCGACCACGTTCGTGCTGCTGGTTCCCACCTGGGTCGCATTCACGCCCATAAAAGGCGCCAGGGCATACACTGACGCCGCTGTCGTCACCTCGTTGATCGTGATAAACGAGCTGGGATCCAGCGTCAGCTGGCCTCCATGCAGACTGCAAGGCCCCAGCGCAGCCATCAGCGCCAGCGCAGCGTTGTTCGTCCCCGGCGAAAGTCCAGGGTTCCCTCCCGTCGCCACAATGTAGAGCTGGCTCGTCGCAGAAGGACACGTATATCCGGCAGGAATCGTAAAGCTGCCGCTCGAATCCGTGACCAGCGCAGAGGAAAGCAATGGTGTCGCACTCGAGCCGTAGCCCGAAGTCCCCGCTGCATAAAGCTGAATCGTCGATCCGGTTACGGGCTGCTGACCGCCATGCACATGGCCGCTCAACTGCCCGCCGGCAAGAGTGCTGGTGGATGGAGCGTTCGCACTGCAACCAAGGACCGACACACAAAGTGCAGTCAAAAAAAGACCGCACAGCCGCTGGGGAGAAAGGGCCGAAAAAGTTACCACACAACACCTCAACATTGGGCAAGAATCGTCAAAAACAAACATTGCGGCCCAAGTATAACCCGCATAATTCAATTGCAAAGCAGATTATCTAGGGCCGTTGCCCGAGTGTTCCGTTCTTTACACCTAGCGAGAATGGAGTCACCACCGGTGTCGCATTGGGGCCCTTGGAGTGGAATCTCTCTGAGCATCTTTATTTAAGTGTGAGAACTCCTTTCGACGTGAGAGAATTCGCCGAAGCCCTGGTTCACGCGCTATCCGTCCAGTACTAGCAATCGCCCAACACGCTCACGGTGACTGGCCATGTTCAAGCATTCCCCCCGTCTCTCCTCCCTCGCACTTCTTCCGTTGTCTCATTCTGCTCTCCAGCTGCGCTACCCAGCAGAACGGCCGACAATTCACCGTTCCCGCGGGCAGACAGGGGCTCGTCCACGGCGGCCAACAGCCGGTGACCGGAGCGACGATCCAACTCTACGCCGTGGGTACCGCAGGCGACGGTTCAGCCGCGACGCCTCTGCTCTCGCCTGCGCCAGTTACAGACGCAAACGGCGCATTCAATCTCTCCAGCCAGTACACCTGCCCATCGCCGTCCTCCCTCGTCTATATCGTTGCCAGTGGAGGAAATCCCGGCCTATTTCCCGGCACGAACAATGCCGCTCTCTCGATGATGGCGGCTCTTGGACCATGCAGTAGTCTTTCGGCTTCGACGTTCATCTTCATCGATGAGCTCACCACGGTCGCCGCAGTCTACTCCCTCGCTCCCTACATGACCTCGCCCTCAGCGATCGGTTCCGCTCCTGACGACGCCGCCGCACTCGCTGGTGCCTTTACCCTGGCCTCACAATTCGTCAACACGACCACCGGCACATCCCCCGGGACCGGCGTGCCGCCGGGAACAATCGTGCCAGTCGCGCAGATCAATACCATCGGCAACATCCTCGCCGCCTGCATCAACTCTGCGGGCGGCACCGCAGGCGACAGCTCACCCTGCGGCATGCTCTTCTCGCTGACGACACCGACAGGTTTGACCCCGGCAACCGACACCGCCACCGCGCTACTTCACCTGGCGAACGATCCTACGCTGAACACCGCAGCGCTCTACGCCCTTGTCACACCCCAGGCCCCGTTCCAACCCTCGCAGCCGCAGACCCCACCCGACCTCAGCGTCCGCCTCACCGTTCCGTCGGGCTTCACCGCATCCACGGCTGAGTTGGATTTTGCTGCAACCCGCGTCAGTTACGGTTCGGGTCCAGGCTCGCCACCTCTGACCGTCACCTTCACCAACAACACCGCAGTGCCAGTCGGGGTCAACATCGCGGAAATCGTTAACGCGTCTCCAACTGCGTCAGGAGCTAACCCCTACGATTTTCGCGCAGCCTTCACCTCAAACCTTCAGAGCTGTCCCACCCCCGTGCTTCCCGGCGCAACCTGTAGCATCAGCCTCAATTTCATTCCTACCGCCATTGGGCCGAGTAGCGCGTACCTCGTAGTCAACAACACCTCGGCAAACTCAGTGATCTGGATTCTCCTGACCGGCACCGGATTGGAAGCAAATGCCGGCCCGGCATCCCTCAGCCCCACGCCGCTGGCGTTCACCGCCGCGGGCAGCCCAATGAGCACCACCTTGACCAACTCCGGCACGCTGCCACTCACCATCGACGGCATCAGCATCGGCAACGATCCGACTTCAGGTCAGCCCGCCTTCAGCCAGACGAACAACTGCGGTGCCTCGCTTGCGCCGACAGCAACCTGCACAATTGCGGTCACCGCGCTTTCGACAACACAAACCTATTCGACCGGTGTTCTTACCGTCGCCGACGACAACAACACCGGTCCACAGATAGCGAACCTGTCCTACTCGAACGGTTTCACCGGCCCAGTGTTGTTCGACTTCGGCAGCCGCTCCATCGGAACCCAGGGGGCAGGGGGATACAACGTCGAGCCTCCGGGTATTCCGAACGGTACTTACACCGTCACCTTCACCGGGCCCGATGCAACGGATTTCTCCTTCCTGCCCGGTTCCTCGTCCCAGACCGGCTCATGCTCCGCTTCCCGGCTAAGCCCGATGTGCGGAGGTAGTTTTTATTTCAATCCGTCGGCGCAGGGCATCCGTACCGCAACCTTCAACCTTAACGGAATACCGTACGGGGGTGTCATCGGCATCGGGCTATCTGCCGGATTGCACTTCTCCCTGTCACCCAGTTCATGGGACTTCAACTTCCTCCAGATTGGCCAGACATCTTCGGTTGGGCTTAGCATCATAAACACCGGCACAGTGCCCATCACCTTCAACGCGCCTGTGCTCAGCGGACCCAATCCCTCAGACTTCACCGTGGTGTCGAATTGCTCGACCCTTCCACCAAACGGCGTTTGCTATCCCACTGTCACAGCCTCTCCCACCCAGCCAACCAATCGTTTTGCTACTCTCACCTTTACCGACACGACTGCAACAGTGCAGCAATCCGTGTCGCTGAAGGTGCTTGGTCTCAATCCCGGACCCGTCGCCACACCCGACAGCCTCAGCTTCGCCTATACCCCGCTGGGAACCACGAGCCCATCCCAATCCTTTATGGTGACCGCGTTCAATAATGACCCCGTAAGCATGCAGATTGTGGACGCGGCGGTGTCGCCATTCTTCCTCACCCAGGGAAGCTCCTGCTCCATAACTCCCTGCCAGATATCTGTCGCATATGCACCCACTGCAGCAAACACCGCACCCGCGGACGGCAACAACTCATACAGTCAGATTTACATCACCGATCTATTCTCGGGTCAGGCTGCCACGGTCTCCCTAAGCGGAATCTACCAACCGCCGGCACCCCAGCTACGACCTTGAACCCTGATACAACGGCACTGACTTTTGATCCGCCAAAGGTGAGCTAGATCACACCTAAAAAACCGAATAACTGAATAAACTGAAAAACTGAATAAAAACTGATCGAAATAGCACTCGCATTTGCAGTTGTTGTTGCTGTTGTTCTTACCTTCCAAACAACCGCGACAACCTAATCACCACCCCGCACCATCCCAAAAATCCTCACCAGATAAACCCCACAGGTCCCCAGCACCACCACCAATGTCACCGGAAGAAACCACCACCCCAACCCCGCCTGCATTCCCATCCCATTCCGCGCCATCGCCAGGCAAAGATAAGCAAACATCCAGCAAACCTCTACCTTCACCCACCCTACCATCGCCATCGACTCAGCCAGCACAGCCTTCTCCCTCTCCGGAGCCAGCGGCCTCTTCAAATTCACCACACCCGGCAAAGAGCCGACAACCGTCAACACCACATACAACAACACCGCAATCCCAACCAACACCCAGAGCGTCCCCTTCGCCCCAAACCCATTCGCCACACCAGCCTCGTTGAAATGCGTTGCAATCCGCTCCGGCAGCCGCGAATAAAAATCCGCCACCACCGCCGCTGCAAAAACCAGCCCCGCAACCGCAATTACCTCACGAACGGCCTTCACCAGACCTCCTCAAACGAATCGCATCGGAGCCCGTAACAAAACCCAGCGGCTAATTAACCCTCCCAAGATACTTATCCAACCAATCCAGAACCTCCTTCGTCAGCCGCGGCCGGTCCTCCGTCACATCATGCGGAGTCTCCAGAAGCACATGCTTCTTATCCGCCTCCGGAGTCCCCAGCATCCTGAACAGCGGGTTCTGCGCACTCTCCACCGAAAACGTGTAATCGTAACGTCCATTCACCATCAGCACCGGCTTCTTCATCCGTGGAGCGAAGTCCGCCTGGTCACCACCCGGTGGCGGCGGATCAAGAAAATATCCTCCATCCAGAAAGATCGCAGTCTTCAGCCTGTCCTGCATCAGCGTCGCAATAATCACTCCGTCCGCCGAACCCATGCTCACGCCGAGATAAGCCAGTCGGCCGTTATCGATATCCTGCCGCGTCGCCAGATAGTCCAGCGAGCGCGACGCATCTTTGTACCAGTCCGTCGACAGCTCGATATTCTGTGACCCGCCCGGCATAGAGAACTTCACCCGCCGTTCATAGAGGTCCTCATAGATCGGATACATCACCGCCCGCCCACTCTGCAGGATGTAGTCGAAGAACTGCGTATCGCCCAGCGCACGTCCTCCATCGTTCCCCGGCAGAAAATCCACCCGCGCACTCGGAAAGAACAACACTGTCTGATACGGAGGCTTCACATTTTTCGGCAAAAACAGATATGCCGTCATCCGCTCGCCGCGATAACCCGTATCGAACGAAACCTTCTCCTCCCGCCAGTCCACCGTCTCCTGGACCAGCCCCTGCTCCTGAACATTCAATGGGGCCTTCGGATACTTATAGAGCAACTGGTAAGCATGAAACACCTCGTCGTTCGCAGGCTTGAACTTCGTAAAATCCCGCATCGCGCGCTTCACCTCTCCTAAAATCGCTGCGCCCAGCGGAGCTAGATTCTGCACACACCGAAACCCATTCGTCTCCGACCGGTCAAACGGCGAAGCCGCCTCAGGCGTGTAGTACATATACGATGGCGACCTCCAGGCCCCTCCAAGAATGAACCGAAGATCCTTATCCACCGGATTCAGCGCCCACTCTCGGACATTCCCCGCCGTGTCGTAGGTCCCATACGGTCCCAGCCCGCTATACTTTCCCGCAGCCGCCACTTCATTCGTCGAAATATTGCTCATCGGTACTATGTGCCTCGCCACCTCCTCCGGAGCCATCTTGTACCACTGCGCGAACGCCGGCAGCTCCTTCTTCGCATACGCCGCATACGCTGCCGCCTCAAACCAGCTCACCCCACCGACCGGATAATCGCCCTTGCCCTCAGGATAGTGCCCTCCAGCCCACGTCGAAGGCCCGGGCCGCCCGCTCGTATCGCGAAACTCCGCCATCGCGTCCGCCCAAGATAGCTCCTTCCCATCGCCAATAAACTTCTCCGTCCAATACTCCTTCTTCTCGTAGCCGCCGCTATCAACGAACTTCTGGTACTCGCGATTCGTCACCTCATACCGGTCCACATAAAACGCCGGCAGGTTGTACGGCCCAACCATTCCCACAAACCCGATGTAGTCCCCCCAGCCGCCGCCCGGCACATACACCATCCCTCCCGGTGCCTTGTGATCCACATCCAAAGCAAAATTCATCGCCGCATCCGTCTCCGGGGCCGTCACCACCTCGCCCGCGCCCTGCTTCCCCACCTTCCACCGGAAGTATCCCTTCGGCACCCGAACATCCTTCAACGGCGTCACGCCCAGAGACCGCCACCCAGAATCCGGAGCCGAATAATCCTGTATCGCCACCGGCGCACCCGCCGGAGACGACGTAATCGAAACCAGCAACGTATCCTCATCCGCAATCTTCTTCAACTGCGGATCGTCCGGCAGATATCCCTCCGCCTTCTCCAGCAACCCAAACGCAGCCAACCGCCGATTCGAATCCACCAGGCTCGCAATCTCCCCCGCCGCATCCTCCCTCGCCCAGCGCCGGTTCGACGCGCGATGATAAAGCCAAATCCCCACCCCAACCAACACCATCAGCACCACAACACTACATACCGCCACCCAGCGAGACCTCCCGACCGACCGCTTCTCGTCAAGTGGCAATACCGAAGTACTGCTCATCCGCATCAGCAACTCCGAGGTATCCCGAACCACCTCCGACGCCAATTGATACCGGCTCGCAAGGCTCTTCTCAAGCGCCCGCCCAACAATCTGCTCGACCTCCCGCGGCGTCTCTGCGCGAATCTCTCGCAAAGGGGTCGGCGCATCCTCTGTAATCGACCGCAAAACCCCCACTGTACTGTCCCCCTGGAACGGCCTGCGCCCCGCCAGCGCCTCGTAATACACCACCCCAAGACTCCAGAGATCAGTTCGCGTGTCGAGCGCCCTTCCATGCGCCTGCTCCGGCGACATGTACGGCACCGTACCCATAATGTGCTGCGTCTCCATCGACTTCGTCTCGTCCGTCGCGCTCGTGTCCAGCAGCTTCGCAAGCCCAAAGTCGAGCACCTTCACCTGCCCCTTCGGAGTCACCATCACATTCGACGGCTTCAGGTCACGGTGCACGATCCCCTGTTCGTGCGCCTCTTCTAGAGCCTCGGCGATCTGTTGCGCAATCGACGTCGCATCCTTCACCGGCAGCGGTCCCGCCGTCAGCTTCGCCGCCAGCGACTCGCCCGGGACACACTCCATCACCAGGTAGTCAATCCCGTCCTGCTCACCCACATCAAACACCGCAGCAATCCGCGTGTGGCTCAACTTCGCCAGTGCAAGCGCCTCCTTATGAAACCGCCGTCGAACCTCATCGCCCCGCAGCAAACCCGGCGAGAGAATCTTGATCGCGACAAACCGCTCCAGCCGCTCATCCCGCGCCCGATACACCACCCCCATCCCCCCGTAACCAAGAGGCTCGATAATCACATAGCGCCCAAGCTTCGTCCCCATCGGCAAATGCCCATTCAACGAAGCCGTCGCGCCAATCGCACCCGACTCCCGCTCACCCAGAAGTCTCTCCACCTCAAGCCGAAGCTCAGGCGCACTCCGGCAAGCCTCGTCCAGAAACGCGACCCTGCGCTCAGGCGGCAAATCCAAAACCGCCCGGAATATCTTCTCCGCAGATTGCGGCTGGCTATCCATCCCCATTTCCAAAGACGATACACCCCCACCCCGGGCCTCACCGCTCCCTCACTCTCTCCGGGGAAGGGGTGTCAGCCTGACCACCACACGAAATCCACAGAAATATTCAAAAAAAGAGGAAATTTCTTAACGCTCAAATCCGAGCATCCAAAAACCACAATCCCACCACCAAATCACCACAACTACACCACCAAAAACCATCACCAAAACACTGCTTTTCTCAAAAACCCCCTGTAAAAACGCGACTCCACCACGCCAAAAAAAATCCGCTCAAAACAAACTAAGCTTCCGCGGCATCTCGATCCCCAGGTGCTCATAAGCCAGCCGAGTAGCCACCCTTCCGCGCGGAGTCCGATCCAGAAACCCGATCTGAATCAAAAACGGCTCATAAACCTCCTCCAGCGCATCCTGTTCCTCCGCCAGAGCCGCCGCCAGCGTATTCAATCCCACCGGCCCGCCATCATACTTCTCAATAATCGTCCGCAGCAGCCGCCTATCCAGCTCATCGAACCCATGCGCATCCACCTCCAGCAGCTCCAGTGCCGCCTGCGCCGTAGCCCGGTCAATCACGCCCTTCGCGCGCACCTGCGCATAGTCCCGCACCCGCCGCAGCAAACGATTCGCAATCCTCGGCGTCCCTCTTGATCGCATCGCAATCTCCGCCGCGCCATCGCGATCGATCGGCACACCCAGCACCTCCGCGCTCCGCTCAACCACAAATCGCAGCTCATCATCTGTATAAAACTCCAGCCGCAGCAAAATCCCGAACCGCGACCGCAGCGGCGAACTCAACAACCCCGGCCGCGTCGTCGCCGCCACAAAAGTAAACGGCCGAATCTCCATCACATGTGTCCGCGCCGCCGGCCCCTGCCCAATGATGATGTCCAGCTTGTAGTCCTCGAGCGCCGTATAAAGTTTCTCCTCCAGCACCGGCTGGAGCCTGTGAATCTCATCGAGAAACAAAACCTGCTTCTCCTTCACATTCGTCAGAATCGCCGTCAGATCGCCCTGAATCTGCAGCGCAGGCCCGCTTGTCTGCTGATACCCCACTCCCAGCTCATTCGCAATAATCGTCGCCAGCGTCGTCTTCCCCAGCCCAGGAGGCCCAAACAGCAACACGTGATCCAGCGCCTCCCCACGCGACTTCGCCGCCTCCAGCGCAATCGCCAGCTGCTCCTTCGCCTTCGTCTGACCAATAAACTCGTTCAGCCTCGAAGGCCGCAGCTTGAGCTCAAACGCCGCATCATCCTCCACCCGCCCGGCCGAAACCAGCCGCTCCGCCTCAGCCGACCGCGCACCTTCTGACGTTGCCCGATTCAAATCCATCGCCGCCTGCTCTCAAAAATCTTCCTTCAGGGGCGATACTAAGGCGAACCCCCTCGCGAAGCAAACACTGCCTCTACGGCCGCAGCGAATACATCACCGACCCATGCGCCGGCAGCTCCACTGTCACTGCATTCAGCGCCCCCAGCTCCTTCCGCATCCACAGATCTCGTACCTTATACTCCGCCCGCTCGACAAACCCATACTCCGCAAATGTCTTGTCCACGTGCACCGGAGCGTCACCCAAATTGAACAGCGCCAGATAGCTCTTATCCCGATTCTCCGACACCGCAACCCAAGCCACCACGTCTCCATCCCGCCCCAGCAGATGCCCATCCATCGAGTGCTGGTCCACCTCAATCACACCCGGATCCGTCAGCAGCGACTTCATCGCGTCATCCATCTGCGTCAGGTTCCCGCCGACAAACAGCGGCGACCGCGCCATCGACCACAGCGTAACCATCGTCCTCTGCTCATCCTCCGTCAACCGCGAAGCCCGCGGGCTTCCCCATCCCGGCGTCGGCCTCAACTGCCCGATCGGCAGCATATCCGCATCCGGCCAGTTCCTCGCACGCGCATACTTCGACCAACTCGCAATCACCGCAAACTGCGCCTTCACGCTCTGCGGCCACTCTTTTCCATCCGCCTTGTCCCATCGGTCCCACACGTCGTCCGAGATGCGCCACAACTGCGCATTCTTCCCCACCTCCACCGCATTCTCCAGCGCCGTCGGCCCCGGCGAAAGACTCAACACCATCGCCCGCCCCGACCTCCCAATCGCCTTGTGAATCATCTGGATCTCCGCTTCCTTGTACGGATGCGAAGCAATGCAATCCACCTTCAGATAATCCACCCCCCACGACGCATACTGCTTCATCAACGCGTCGTACCACGCCTGCCCTGCCGAATTCGCCTTCACGCCAAAGTTGTCCGGGTTCCACGGACATTTGTCCGTCGTATCCGCCGCCAAGCCGGCGCGATACTTCGTCGTCCCAATCCGCGTATTCGCCATCACCGCCTGCTTCGGAATCCCGCGAATAATATGAATCCCAAACTTCAGCCCATTCTCATGCACCGCATCCCCCAACGGCTTGAACCCGGCGCCGTCCCTCGCCGAAGGAAACCGGTTCGCCGCCGGGTCGTACTGCCCCCTCGAATTCACCGTATAGCGCAGCTTCTCCGGCATCGACGCAATCTCAGGATTCTGCAGATACCATCCCTCATCGATCACCACATACTGCCACCCAAACTCCTTCAACTGCGCCGTCATCACCAGCATATTGGCGCGAAACTGGCTCTCATTGATCGTCAGCCCATACGAGTCCCAGCTATTCCACCCCATCGGCGGAGTCGCCGCGACCTTGTCCTCCGCGCTCACCCGCAACACTGCGAGCAGCAACACTGCCGCCATGCAAACACGCTTTATCCCCATGCGAATCAACATACCAAAATCGCTCCATCACGAACGGCAGCAGGCCACACACGGAAATCAGTCGAAATTCGGCGTCTACTCAACAAGATGCATCCGTGGGCCGCGAAGGTTACTCCACAAGCCCTGTACACCACATTCTTTCCTTCGAAGTCGTCATCCTGACCCTGAGCCTGTCGAAGGGGAAGGATCCCTGTATTTCGTCTTTGTTCTTGCCCTCAGCCTCAGGGTACACTTTGATTCCTCCCCGGACGCATCGAAGCCAGGGCTAGGAGCACGAACACTTGACAAGCACTCAGATCCGCCTTCGCTCAGCCCTCGCCGCGTCATTCCTCGCTCTTTCCATCAGCGCACTGACCCAGACCATCCCTCCCGCCGTCAAAGCGGCCGAAGCCTCCATCGACCCCGAAAAGATCCGCGCCCACGTCAAGTTCCTCGCCGACGATCTCCTCGAAGGCCGGGGCCCCGGCCTCCGCGGCAGCGAAATCGCCGCAAAATACATCGCGACCCAGTTCGCCCTCTACGGCCTCAAACCCGGCGGCGACAACGGCACCTATCTCCAGCAGATCAACATGGTCGGCATGAACGCCATCGCCGACAAGACGACCATGTCCATCATCCCGCCCAAACGACCCGATGGCCAGATCGGCATCATGCTCTACTCCTTCGACCTCAAGTACGGCGACGACTACACCGTCTCCAACCGCACCCTCACCCCCACCATCGACATCGACGCTCCCATCGTCTTCGTCGGCTACGGCATCACCGCGCCCGAGTTCAACTGGAACGACTACGCCAACATCGACGTCAAAGGCAAGGTCATCCTCTGCATCGTCGGCGACCCGCCCTCCACCGACCCCGCCTTCTTCGGCGGCGACGCCCTCACCTACTACGGCCGCTGGACCTACAAGTTCGAACAAGCCGCCCGCATGGGCGCCGTCGGCGCACTCATCATCCACCGCACCGACCTCGCCAGCTACGGCTGGGACGTCGTCAAGAACTCCAACACCAGCGAAAAGACCTACCTCCGCGACAACAAAGACCCGCAACTCGAAGCCGCCAGCTGGATCCAGCTCGACGTAGCCAAACAGATCTTCAAGTCTTCCAACCTCGACGCGGACGCAGAGATCCTCGCCGCCGGCAAACCCGGCTTCAAAGCAATCGAACTCCCCGTCCGCCTCCACGCCCACGTCGAGAGTGTAGTCCGCCCCTTCCAATCACCCAACGTCGTCGGCATCCTGCCGGGCCCGGATAGAAGCATGATTTGGGCAGAAGGTCCAGTAAAAGACCCTGCAACAGGAAAGACAGGATTGGGGCATATACCGACCGACACCAAAGACCAGGCCGTCCTCTACACCGCCCACTTCGATCACCTCGGCTTCGTCCCTGGAATGTCCGGCGACAACATCTACAACGGCGCCGCCGACAACGCCACCGGCTGCGGCATGCTCCTCGAGCTAGCCCGCGCCTGGACATCCATGAGCATTAAGCTCCCACACTCCATCATCTTCTCCGCCGTCACCGCCGAGGAACAAGGCCTCCTCGGCAGCGAATACCTCGGCCAGCACCCACCCATTCCCGCCGGCCAGATCGCCCTCGACATCAACTACGACATGGTCCTCCCCATCGGCGTTCCCCTCCAGGTCAACGTCAACGGCGCCCAGCGCACCACCTTCTTTCCCACCGTCGAAGCCACCGCCAAGCGCTTCAACCTCGCCATCGTCCCCGACCCCAAACCCTCCGCCGGCAGCTACTACCGCTCAGACCACTTCTCCCTCTCCCGCGTAGGCATCCCCGCCTTCTCCATCGAAACCGGCAACCTCTACGAAGGCCACGACGCAGCCTGGGGCAAAAAGCAGCACGAAGACTTCACCGCCCACGACTACCACAACTTCACCGACAACTATCACGCCGACTGGGACTTCGCCGGTAACGCCAAACTCGACCGCTTCGGCATGGACCTCGGCTGGCAAGCCCTCACCGCCCCCAACACCATCAACTGGAAACCCAAAGACGAATTCGAAGCCGCCCGCAAAGCCAGTCTGGAACTCGGTAACCGTAATCACTCTTCGCAGCCTTAGGTAGTGGGCCAATTCGAATACTGGCGCAACCAAAGTTACCTATAATTTCGTTCTTCTCGGGATCAACGAAGCCGTTCGGCGCTAATCGCTGACCACATGACAACTCCGAATTTTTACGGGAGCGTGACCTTGCAGAAATTGCTGGCATTCCACATTCGGCACAGGATAATAAGCTGTGGACCTCTTCGTACCTCGATCTAAGAACGATTGGCAGTCCTAATTTTACGGCCAAAAACGCTTTGTCAAGTCCAGAAAACGACCTAAATCACACAAAACAGACCACATCCTCCGTGGCAAATTACCCCATCGAAGCCGCTATACTTTAAAAATAGGGTGGAAAGAACGAATGTGACTAGAACAACGAAATCATTGATTCCGGCAAGTTGAGCCATAACTCCTTTATTAGGAATAATTTAGCCGTAATCCATTTGTTATGACGATTTTGCAGGATCCCAATTTGGTAAGCCGCTGAATCTGAGCAGCTTAGGTAGGATAATGGCAGGGGAGGGGGGGTTAGACAGCGGGAGGAGCAGCAACCTGAGGCGAGGACATCGCCGACTCGATCCCAGAGTTCACCTCAGCCTGGGCAAACTCCGCAGCCACCCGAATACCGTTCATAATCGCCTTCTCATTCGACGATCCATGCCCGATGATGCATACGCCGCGCACACCCAGCAACACGGCACCACCGTACTCCGAGTAATCGAGCCGCTTTTTGAACTCATTGAACGCCTTGCGTGACAGCAGCGCGCCAACCTGAGAGGTCACCGTTGACTTCAACGACTGGCGCAGCGAAGCGCTCAACAGCTGCGCTGTCCCTTCAATCGACTTCAGCGCAACATTGCCCACAAAGCCGTCGCACACCGCCACGTCGCTATGGCCGTTGAACAGATCGCGCCCCTCAACGTTGCCCGTGAAGTTGATATTCGTCAGCGCACGCAGCATCGGCAGCGTATCGCGCGTCAGCGAGTTGCCCTTCGACTCCTCCTCGCCGATCGACAGCAACCCGACGCGAGGATTGTGAATGCGCAGCACGTTCTTCGCATAGATGAAGCCCATCACCGCGAACTGAACCAGATTGTCCGGGTCGCAGTCCACATTCGCGCCAACATCCAGCAGCAGGGAAGGAACGCCTTTGATCGTAGGGAGAATCGTAGCCAGAGCCGGCCGGTCAACGCCCGAAAGCATGCCCAGAACCATCTTCGCGGTAGCCATCGCCGCGCCGGTGTTTCCGGCGGTAAAGAACCCCGCGGCGCGCCCTTCGCGGACCATCTTCAGCCCGACCCGCATCGTCGAGTCACGTTTGGACCGCACAGCCTGCGCGGCCTTGTCGTCCATCGTGATCCACTCGGTCGCCGGAGCGATGAACACCGGCAAACGCTGGCCACGCAACGCATGCCGCAGAATCGGGCGCAGCTTATCCTCCGGCCCGACCAGATGCACCCGCACGTCATACTGGCGCGCGGCGAGCACGGCCCCACGAACCTCAGGCTCGGGAGATCTGTCGGAACCCATCGCGTCTACAACGATGTCAGTCGGCATCAGCAGGGAAGAACAGGAGTTGGATTATGGGTACTAGCTGACTTCTTTGGTCACGAGGACGTCGCGACCCTTGTACGTCCCGCACTTCTTGCACGCACGGTGCGGCAGCTTGCGTTCGTGACAGTTCGGGCACTCCGAGAGGCCCGTGGGGGTAAGAAAATCGTGGCTGCGGCGCTTGGCAGTCCGTTGCTTCGAGTGGCGCCGTTTTGGATTAGGCATTGCGGTATCCCTTTCGATCGGCCGCGGCGGTTGCGCAAAGTGACACGCGGTCGACGAGGCAAAAACTTGATTTTAGTGCTTCAACTCGAGCTTGTCCGCCAGACCCGCAAGCGCATTCCATCGCGGATCAGCCGGGGCCTCATCGCAGGAACATTTTGCTTGATTCAGGTTCTGACCACAGCGCGGGCAAAGCCCTTTGCAGTCCGCCATACAGAGGGTACGACTCGGCAGGGACAGCAACACCTGCTCCCGCACCACATCCTCCAGCAAAAGACCACTCTCTTCATAATAACCGATTTCGGTCTCATCCGCCGTAATCGAACGCTCCCCGCCTTCGGAATCGGCCTCCTTAGGCCTGAAAATCAAGTCAAAATCCCCCTCCAGCGGCACCGCAACCGGATCAACGCAACGCGCACACAATATCTCGAACTCGGCAGTGTAATGGGCCCGTAACCGGATGTCGTTCACATGCGAATGGGAGCTGCGATGTTCAATCAACAGATCGGCAACCCCGTTGACAGGTAAGGGACTCACCTGCCGAATGTCAGAGGCATAATCCAGTGCACCTGGAGAAATCACCTCATTGAACTCAAGCGGTTCATCAACGAGTTGGAGTGGAGTAATCAGCACATATTAACGTTAGCAGGTTCACGCCGCAGATCAAATAGCCTTCAAGAACAAGGGCCTTTAAGCCTCCAGCAAGACCTGCAACCTCAAAATAGTTCGCATCTAAATCAACAGCCATCGACGTCAAATACAGACATGAGCAACAACTGGAAAGCATCGGATATTCCGTCTCTCGCGGGCAAGCGCATTCTCATCACTGGCGCGAATAGCGGCATCGGCTACCACGCCGCGCTCAAGCTGACTCGCAAAGGCGCACATGTCATGCTCGCATGCCGGGATCGCAAGCGCGGTGAAGCTGCTCTTGCTCTTCTCAATGCCGACTCTCCAAGCGCCCATACTGAACTCGTCATTCTCGACCTCGCCTCGCTTGCTTCGATCCGCGGCTTCGCCGAGCAGGAGTTGACCAAACATCGGCCTATTCACGTCCTCATCAACAATGCCGGCGTCATGACTCCCCCGAAGCGCCTAGAAACCGCCGACGGGTTCGAGCTCCAGTTCGGCACCAACGTACTCGGCCACTTCGCCCTGACCGCGTTGCTGATGCCTGCCCTCGAGTTGGCCGCTCAGACCGCGGTTGACTCCGCAGACCGGCCCCGAGTCGTCACGATAGCGTCGATCGCCCACAAGAAAGGACGCCTTGACTTCGATGATCTGCAATCCATCAAGCGCTATAGTCCGTGGAAGGCTTATCAGCAGTCGAAGCTCGGCGATCTTATGTTCGCCTTCGAGCTCGATCGCCGCCTCCGTGCTGCCAACTCGCGTGTCATGTCCGTTGCTGCACATCCCGGCGTCGCCCGAACCAACTTGTTCCAGACCGCCAACTACTCCTCATTCGAGAAGGCTGCTCGTGACCTCATGGGCCACGCCATCGGCATCTTTCTAAACACTGACGCTGAAGGAGCGCTGCCAACCCTCTATGCTGCAACTGCGCCCAGCGCCGAAGGCGGAGACTACTACGGCCCACAAGGCTTCCAGGAGATGCGCGGCGACAATGTAGGCCCAGCGAAGATATCGCCGCAAGCGCTCGACACCGCTGCCGCCGCTCATCTATGGCAAGTATGTGAGGACCTTACAAATATCAAACTCATGTAGCGGACTTGATCCGGCTTCATGCAACAGCAGAACGGCTTGACTGGAGACTACTGTGAAAGCTGCCGTTGTCCATTCCTTTGAAGCTCCTCCGCGTTATACCAACTTTGCCGAACCTGCCGCCGCGGAGGGAGAAAAGCTCGTCAATGTGACTGCCGCTGGCCTCCATCCAATCGTCAAGGCATTGGCGAAGGGAACTCACTATGGCAGCTCTGGAGAGCTGCTTTTCGTCGCTGGGATCGACGGAGTCGGCAGACTGGCAGACAGCACGCGGGCCTACTTCGGCATCTCTCGGAGCCCGTTTGGCACGTTCAGTGAGTGGGCACTCGCGTCCAATCGAATGTGCATCCCGCTGCCCGACGGAATTGACGATGTGACTGCCGCCGGAGTTGCCAATCCCGCTATGTCCTCCCTGGCTGCCCTCACGGCAAGGACAAAGTTTGTCTCCGGAGAGAGTGTGCTGATTCTCGGCGCAACCGGAGTCGCCGGCAGAATCGCAATCTAGATCGCAAAACGCCTCGGAGCTCGCCGCATTGTGGCTGCGGGCCGAAATCCCCAAGCGCTCGAGAAGCTTGGGGAACTGGGTGCCGATTCAGTCATCTCCCTGAAGCAGGATCATTCGTCTCTCGTCGCTGCTCTTCGAGGCGAGTTTGCCGATGCAGGGGTGGACGTGGTGCTTGACTACCTCTGGGGCGCACCTGCTGAGAGCGTGCTTGAAGCGATCTCGCAAAAAGGGCTTCGAAAAGAATCCGCACGAATCCGATTTGTTCAGATCGGCGACAGCGCCGGCAAGGCCATCTCGTTACATGCCGCCACCTTCCGCAGTTCCGAGCTAGAACTTCTCGGAAGCGGCTTCGGCAGCGCCTCACTCGATCAGATTCGGCAGTCCCTCGCAGATTTCTTCCGAATGGGAGGCTCTAATCCATTTCGATTCGAAACAAAAGCCTACGCTTTGCGCGATGTCGAAGAGCGTTGGAACAAGGCAGAAGAAGGCACGCGGCTCGTGTTTCAGCCGTAAGCCGTCAAGCTTTCCCTTCACCCTGCGGCAGCGCTTCCAGTGAATGCTGGCTCGCTGCGTTGCAATTTGGATTGTTTCGTAAGCTCCCTCATCGTCTCTGCGCTCAAGGGTTTTTCATGCAGCAGCAGTTCGGTGGCCCGAATACGAGGGTTATCGTGGAACCACCGCTGCACGATGTTGCCCTTTAGCAAATTGGCCAGAGCCAAAAGACACATGCCCTGATGATGCGCCATCCAGGATCGAACCAACTCCGGCTCCTTGCCCTGGGTGTAGTCTGCCGCTTCATAGAAGCCGTAGTTCCCTATCCAGTTCATTTCGACCATCCGTCGAAGATTCGCGATCGCTTCCTTCCGAAGCACAGAGAGGGCAAGAAAGGAAGAGTAGGGGGAAATTACAGGTCCGTCTTCCGCGCCATATTTTAGGGCCAAAGCTGGGATTCCCCATGCCTGATAAGCGTATCTACCCTGAGGATCCAACTTTGCGAAACCAGACTCCGAGATTCCCCATGGAATGTTCCGCACATGATCACGCTGGATGCGAACGGCAGATTCAAGCGAACGCGCGACGAGCGTGTTGGGAAAGGCTCGCATCCACAGGGAAGGCATCATGTACTCAAACATGGTCCCCGTCCAGGAGAGAAGTGCCGGAAGACCTCGTACCAGAACATGAGAGCGATCGAGTCGAAACCACGACTGCTGCGGGATATCTCCCTTGGCGACGGCAATGAATGACGCAATGCGTGCCTCGGAGGCGAGCAGATCGTAACATGCTGAGTGCAACTCATCTTTAGCCGCGTCGAAGCCAATTGAGAGCAGCTGACGTGACTTAACCAAGAGGAATCCGTAGTGCATTTCATTGGCGTGACGCTCTGCCTCGGCCGCGATTCTGGAAATGTCCTCCCTTAACTGGGTCAGGCGCTGAGCTGCCTCAGCCAATGAGGACCTTAGCGAGGCAGCAGAGGCGGCAAGTGGAGAATTCTCCGGCAACGAAGGTAGTGCTCCAGCTATTCTCGAATCCAACTCCATGGCGAAATCGCTGGATTGTTGCAGCTGGGGGACGAAGTTGTGTTCGGTCTCTCTCAGATTCGGCAGGGCAAAGATCATTTCATATTGGGGTAAGAGCCAAGGCATATAGTTCTGCACGAAGATCGACACGGCTACAAGTCGCCGTGACAACTCGTGTACGAGCCAATCTCCACGCCCGGTGCCAGACAGATCGTGATCGATAGGTATCGCAAGCGCCGGCGCTGCCGTTCGTTGAAGAAGAGAACGCACGTGCGAGCGCATTTCGGTGACTGTCGGCTCTCCGGCATCCGACGCCCTTCGAAGACTAGCTTTAGTTGCTGCAGAACCTGGCAGTATCTCGTCCAGCTTTGAGAGCATATCAACGTCGAGCAGCGGACGCTTCAAAAGATCCAGTGCTCCGGTGTGCAGAGAATAAAGAGATGCGGTCAAATTGCCACTATCGACCGTGGAGATAATCGTAGGGGCTATCGGGCGCAAGGTATCAATGTCATACCAGTTATAAATATGACCCCATCGCTTCTCGAGACCATCATAAGTTGCAAGTGTTCCGAGAGTGGCCTCGGCAAATTCAGGAAGTGTCAGGAAACCAAATTCATAAGCAGCCTGTCTGGCATTAAAGAGCATTCCAAGATTCGTCGGGGATAGTTTTCTAACTTGAAACAGGTCCTTCTCTTCGACGTTGTCTGGGATGAGCCACCGATTCTCCTTGCCGCCGAATTCCTTGAAATACCGCCAAATGCTGATCGCCTGATGATAGAGGAAGAGTTCATCCTCTCGCGTCAATGGACCGTCTTGTTGACGAGGAGGTAAATTTAGCCAGATCACTACTAACGGCGCAATACCCCATAGCAGTAATATGGGGCCGGCAGCGAACAGGGACTGGATGCGAGTAAACGCAAGAATGATCGCGATCACACCAGCCGTGACCGGCGAGAGTTGCAGATAGGAATCCACCGGGGTTTTAGATTCACCGGATTCGGCCTGCGCAGCAGTCTCCCATTCGAGGAGATGTTTTCCGGACACGAACCGTCGACTCAAAGACCGGATGATCGCATCGAGCGAGAGGAACATGTGATGCGGAAGAAACGTGAGATTGAGAATCGTAAATCCGAATGCGGACGCAAACGTCGAAAAGCTTTCACGGACTCCGACGAGACTTAGCTTCAATACAGCGCGGCCTAGATTGAAGGCAAGTTGCACAAAGACAGGGAGCAGAAGAAGGACGAGGCCTGCTACAGTCCAGTAGAGCGCACCACCTGGGAGTACAAACCACCCAAGAACAAAGAGAGCAAAGGTGATTGGTTCGACAAGGCTCCGCCGCAGATTGTCCAGTATCTTCCAGCGCGAGATTGTATTGATTGGATTTGCTACATAACTGCCTGACTCATCAGGCACACGTCCAAACAGCCATTGTGCGATCTGCCAATCCCCGCGAACCCAGCGATGTTTCCGGCGAGTATGCGCGGAGTAACGAGACGGGTAGTCGTCGATGATTTCGATATCCGTGACCAGGCCCGCGCGGGCGTACGAGCCTTCAATGAGATCGTGGGATAACAGGGCATTTCGAGGGAAACGACGATCCAGCACCTGATGCAGGATGCTTACCTCATAAATTCCCTTTCCCGCAAATATGCCCTCCCCAAAGAGGTCCTGATAGACGTCGGACACGGCGCGAGTATAAATATCGAAGCCAGTCTCTCCGGAGTAGAAAGATGCGAGGCGAGAACTTGATGCAGAGGAGACGCTGACTCCCACACGAGGCTGCAAGATGCCGTAACCTTTGGTCACAATGCGAGACTTCGGCTCGATAATTGCCTGGTTTAGGGGATGAGAAATCGTGCCGACCATGCGTGCGGCGGTGCTGCTGGGAAGCTGCGTATCCGAATCCAATGTAATGACATAACGTACATGGTCCAGTATCTGAACTGGTCCGGCTTTGACTGGGAAGCTATCGTGGTTGCGGAGCAGAAGATTGTTGAGATCGAGTAGCTTGCCACGTTTTCGCTCCCACCCCATCCAGACTCCCTGGCGTGAATTGAACACGCGGTGGCGATGCAAGAGGAAAAACGAACCACCCCGCTGGTCTTGGTACCGGGCATTCAACTCATTGACGCGTCCCGCAACCCGCATCACCAGCGGATCGAAACCCTCATCAAGGGGTCGGGCTTTGGCATCCGGCAGGTCCGTCAGAAGGCCAAAGTGGATGTTGGGATCCTGATTCGACAGGTAGCGTGCCTCAAGTTGGTCCACTAGATCGTCGACCTGCGCCTCATTGAGAAGCAGCGTTGGAACAACGACCAGGGTTGTCGAATCGTCTGGGACACCCTTCGAAAAGTCCAGCTTTGGCAGCGAATGGGCCTTCATCAGCGCGGAAACTGTATTGTTCACCAAATCCACACCACCCTGACTTGCAGGTATCAGCGCAAACAGGAGTGCACCAATTACAGGCCAGAAGGAATGATGGGGCACCAAAGGCGCAATGATGACAACGATCAGCAAACACGACAACGTGAAGATCCCGAGGATGTAGAAATCCTCCTTCCAATTTCTGAGAAAGCTGCGTAGTCGTTCAATCGGTGGCGGATGATACCCGATACGCTTGCTGAGTTGAGGAAGCCCTTCCGCGAATAAAAAATAGCCGATATGCATTGTTCGGCGCGCAAGACGAGGATCTGGATTTGTGGACTGAGCAGCATGACGAGCAAGCTCAAGTGCCAGGTAAGCAGTTTCCACCTCGCTCGCGTCGGCATGTTTAGCCAGCTCCGCGACGCGCTGATAGTATGCTTGCCTGGTTTCATCCTCCATTTGAGAAAAAACGCCTGCCGGGTCTTGTCGAAGGATGGAATCGAACGCAATTAGCGGTTCGAGTACAGTGCGCCACTCAAATTGATTCATGCGTCGCATGCTGTGAAGAATTGCGGAGAACGGCGACCTTTCGATGGGAGGAAGTTCCCCTGCTTCGAATGCTTCCTCCGCGCGATCCAAAATGTATTCCAGTTGTCCGAGTTTAAGCGCCTGCGGTAGAGCCATGACCTCTTCAAGCAAGAGAGCATCACGCCCCTGGGCCGTTTGAACAAAGACGGTAAGCGATTCAGGTGACCATATCCCGGTGGCCGCAGAGAGATATCGTTCCGCCAAATTGATTACTCGCGGCAGAGCCTGTTCCCTATCAATGCGAACCTGAGGAAGAGAAGCAAACAAAGGACCTGCCTCCTCTGCTGCAGTGAGTGCAGACTCCAACATTCGTGTGCTTTCCAGAAATTCGAGCTCAGGTGTCAAATCCTGGCGTTGGGCGGTCTTCCGACAGGCGTAAGAAATCTCCGTCAGCCTCGCTTTCAGTCGAATCATTCGCTCCTTGAAACCGCTCGCAGTTGAATCGGCCGGTGTCATCTCCCACTGCCCACTGACAGACTTGGCGTTCATCTGCAACTCGATATCTGACACCGACGGCTTCTCGGGCAGTCTGGCGCTTGGAAAGTCCAACGCCGTCGCAGCTTGTGGCAAAGCTTGTTTTGAGTCAACGGAATCGTTTGACAACGGAGCCATGGACAACCTTTTCTCCCTACTGTTCAACAACGCTGGCGGTGTGGTCCGCTTCATGGCGGATTGCCTATCCGCTAAGATGCCGGTCTACATCTACCTGTAACTTGCGGCCTGCATCTCAAACATGCTGGCATAGAGTCCATTTCTAGCCATCAGTTCTTGATGGTTACCTTCTTCAATCAGGCGACCTTCCGAGAGGACCACGATGCGGTCTGCCATCCGTACAGTGGAGAACCGATGCGAGATCAGCAACGCCATCTTTCCGGCGGTTAGTTCGGCAAAGCGTTCAAATACCTCAAGCTCGCTGCGCGCGTCGAGAGCGGCCGTGGGTTCATCCAGAATGAGCAGTTCCGCGTCGCGAAGATAGGCGCGAGCGAGAGCGATCTTTTGCCATTCCCCGCCGGATAGCTCGACTCCCCCCTCGAACCGACGACCGAGCATTTGGTCGTACCCACCGGCAAGTTTACTCACAACAGTGTCTGCCAGGCTCTTGTGCGCAGCGAGTTCGATATCTTGTTGCTGGTGCGGTTGATCGACGCGACCCACCGCGATATTTTCTCTGGCCGTCATCTCGAAGCGCATAAAATCTTGGAAAATCACGCCAATCTGCCGGTGGAGATCCTCGATCGAATACTCCCTCAGATCGACACCATCTAACAGTATCTGCCCTTGGGTAGGATCGTAGAGCCGCGTGATGAGCTTGACTACAGTTGTCTTTCCCTGGCCGTTTTCTCCTATCAGCGCAATCCTTTCTCCTCGAGAAAGCGTGAGATTGAAGTCCTTGAGAACCGCCCGTTCCGTGTCTGGATAGGTAAAAGATACGTTCCGAAACTCAAACCCATATTGAATTGGCTTTGGTACAAGCCGAGCGTCGGGTTTGGATTGCACGGTGGGCCGCATATCAAAAAATGCGATCAGATCCGTCAGAAAGAGCGCTTGATCGGCAATGCCGGACGCAGTCGAAAAGACTTGTTGCAGATTAGAACTCGCCTGCTGGATAGCTGCAGTCAAGAACGTAAACTGCCCGATATTGTAAGCGCCTTTTAGAGTGCACCAGATGATATATAAATAGGCGCCGTAATAGCCCAATGTCCCGACGATCCCAAGCAGTCCACCTACAATTAACTTCGATCGCGACAGCGCAACGTCTTCAACATAGATCCGATTCGCCAGCGACTGAAATCTATCTGTGAAGAACTTGTTCAGCCCGAACAGCTTCACCTCTTTCGCGCCTTCGCGGCTTCCAGCAATTTGCCGCAGGTAATCCATCTGCCGCTTGGAGGGCGTCTGTCGAAAATTCTTTGCATATCCAAGGAAAGCGTAGTGCGTCTCACCAAGGAATGAGGGGAGGACGCCCGCCGCCAATAAAAGCACTAACCATGGAGAGGCCCATGCGAGAGCTGCGGAGAACACCAGCGTGGTGATGACCTGTTGAATTAATCGGCCCAGCTGTTGAATCATTGCTAGACGATCGGTCGCCTGCACCCGCGCCCGCTCAAGCCTATCGTAAAAGATGGGGTCCTCATAAGTTGTTAGATCTAGTCGCGCCGCGTGTTCCATGACTCGAACACTCACGTACTGCGTGTAACGATTTGCGAGCAGAGAATCCGAATAGTCTATGGCTCGGGTTATCAAGCCTGCCACCACATTGAGAGCAACCTCTGTTGCGACAAGCGTCCAAAAAGTGGAGGGTAGGGGTACCCCGCGCAGCACTCCTGCAATGCCATTGATGATGTATTGAGCGACTTTCGCGATCGCAAAAGGAAGCACCGCGACAATGACGCGCAGGAAGATGCCCCACGACACGACGGATCGTCCCGATTCCCAAAGGATATTGAGAACGGATGGCATATTGCGAAGGGCGCGGAGCCGCTCCAGCCATGGACTCTCATCATTTACGAGGTCTTTCAAATCGCTCCTAACATAGGCCGCACGGGGAGGGAGAAGATTGCAGCGTGGCACTCTCGCCTGATTGATGCCTGAACCAGCATAAATGTTGGATTAGCTATCCTCGCTTACCGAGAGATTGTCGACGAACCGGAGGCTTCGAATGGATCGTCAGGGTCTCGGGGAAGCAGCAACTGAGAAGCTTGCAAATCGTTGCTGGTAGTTTGCGCTCCAGTTTCCATTTACATCCTCACTCGCCAGATAGAGCTGTTTAGGTCCAGCGAATTTGGGGCTGAACTCCAATTCCAGATTGACTGTCACGGTGTTTCCGGAGATCTCCACTGATGAACCAGAGGCCATCACGGAACATTGGGAATTGCTGAAGGAGGAAGCCGATCCCGCAATAATCGGGTGAGAACCCCATGTCCCTCCTAAGTCTGGTACCAACCAGATAGCATTTGCGGCGATGTCATATCGCACCAGGCACTCGTTCGCCGACCAGCGAGACCTGCCACCTGGAGGGACATCATCTGACATGATTGATACAGTAACTTCCTTAATATGTGATCCGCCCTTAGGATCTTGGAACGAAGCGGCAAATCGCTGCGACGAACCTGCGATGACAGTTAACACAGCAGAAACCGGCGACGCAGATTGAGCTGGGCCATGATCCGCGGTTCTGGCCTTCGAGCATCCCCAAAGGACGGGACCAAGGCAAAGAACGAGTACGAAACGCATGTTCGAACTCCCCCCAACTCGCAACTCCCACCCATTCGATTTTCCCTGCTTGGCGTCGTCCCTGAAAGCCACTCTTTGGCATTCAGGCAAGACAACAGTATCTAAGTCACCATGCGGTTGAGCTGTTCTCATTATGGTCTCTTGGATCGCTCCAACGCGTGACAATATAATGACACACTTCAGATTATTTGATGACATACTCGCTGTTCTAGCGCGGTAAGTTTGAAACGCGATATGTCATGATGAAGCTCAAATATTTACGCCATCCCTTTCAAACGGCGAATACAGCGAGACGCATGATCGCGGCGCGGCTCAATATGTGGACGTTCGCCGCTCATGGTGCGCGGCGCTTCAGGCTTGACCGCCGCTTCAATCTCCAAAATGTTACCAACGGATTTGCATCTCGCATCGATGAATCGAACGATGATTCGGAGCTTCTGGAGCGAATCTGCAACGCCTATATAACGGCTGTGGACCACCACCGATCGGTCGGCAAGGCATACGCAGCCACGGAGTGGTGGCAGCAAGTACGGCGACGGAGCCTAGGGCCGGTAACACGGGCACTCCAATCGCGCGATATCTGCGCCTTAAGGAAGATGTACCGTAACTTCTATCGCGACGCCTGTTCGGCAGGTTTACTCGGTGTACCTTTTGGGATGTCGAGCGCATATTTTGGCCCCACTATCAGCAATCTGCATCGCCGCTTTTACTTGAGTCATGCTTTATATCGCATCGACTACTGGAGGAAACAGACGGGCAATCGCTTTGAGCTTCAAGATCTGACTGGGC
Organism: uncultured Acidobacteriaceae bacterium; assembly: GCA_963798925.1. Lineage (GTDB taxonomy): Bacteria > Acidobacteriota > Terriglobia > Terriglobales > Acidobacteriaceae > Edaphobacter. The sequence goes on along the minus strand of CAWCVD010000008.1, from coordinate 1,625,206 downwards.
CTGAGATTGGAAACCCTTTCGGTGTTTGCATTGATGGCACCCTGGTAACGGTAGGCGCAGACTATGCAAATTGCTGTGCAAAGCAAGTCAGCGCGCTCCTCCACTCCGAGGGTACCAGCGTTGCAGAGATCGGGGGAGGCTTTGGGGGGATGGCTTACTATCTGCTTCGGGATCGCGCAAGGTTGACCTATTGCGATTTCGATCTTCCGGAGACGATTGCCCTAAGTTCCTACTACCTAATGAAGGCATTTCCTCGGTTGAGTTTTATCCTTTATGGCGAGCAAAGACTAACGAAAGATTCAATTGATGGTGCAGATGTAGTACTAATGCCGGCCTTTGAACTGGCAAATATGCCGGCGGGATGCATCGACGTTACCTTTAGTTCCCATGCCATGTCAGACATCTCTTCCGAGGCAATGGGCGAATACATGAACAACATCGTTCGCATGACAAATTCTTCTTTCTTGTACATCGGCAATAGACGAGCGAGCAAAACGATCTCAGACCTAGTAGCTGACGCCTATGGTTCGTTCCAACTGGCCGAGACGCGTTCCTCCGGATGGCATAGTCACAAAGTTTCTGGGGCTGGAGTAGGTGGCGCGGCAGGACGCGACGCGGCAACGATGTTTGAGCAATGTTACACACGCGTAGTTGTCCCTCAGCATGAATGGGCGCCATTAGCCCACTAATCTACGCTTGGAGGAGATCGGCGCGAGATCGTGCTGGCTATGCTCGCCAATATGGAAGGGGGACCTTATGTTAAAGGTAGGGCAATGGCGCAGCCTTATCCAGAGACTGGTCTTCGGCGACACTTTGGTTCCACAGGCTTTTACTGTCGGCTTGGAGAATCCGCAGACGGAAATAAAAGTTTGGTTGCACGGTATGGGAGCGCCCATCGACATTACCCATCGACATTCCATGGCGTGTGCCGACCCATTTACCGTTTGTATCGCTTTCGATCAAGAGCAAAAGCTCACTGAAACTGACCTTCGAGTCTTGTCACTGAAATTTTGTGAGCGAGATGGGGAAGGGCGAACCCTGGGGGAAATCCGTGTTGACAGTAGGAGAATAGTCTTTATACCGGCAAACGGATTGCAGCTGGCGCTATTCCAGGCGCGCAGCTCAGCAAACTATTGCCTTCCGTCAGCGCGGATCTGGGCTCACTATTTACGTCAACGGATCTCTTTGTGGACAAAAGTTGACAGCGCTGGCATAAAAATGTCGTTCCTCGAACGACGCGCGGTCATGGTCATGTTCATCCGGCCACACCCGGTCGGTCTTGTCAGTCTCGACGGCGATGGCGTAGAGAATTTATTTCCGATGAATATCATGGGCGAGCTTCAAGGCAATTACTTCGCATTCGCATTGAAAAATTCAAGGCAAGCTGCGAATCTTGTTGCGCGCTGCGGTCGCTTGGCATTAAGTGATGTACCGTTGTCACAAACGTCAGTGGCCTACCGCCTCGGACCGAACCACGGAAAACTCTCCATTAATTGGGACGAGTTGCCTTTTCCAACGAAATTATCAAGGCAATTTAGATTTCGCGTTCCGGCCTTCACTCACAGGATCAGAGAGATGGAAATTGAGACGGTCCGAAATTTAGGGAGTCATACACTCTTCGTAGCTCGGATCATTCATGACGAACGCACTGCCGACGCTCTTAGCCTTTCCATCATTCACGGCTTCTATCAGGCATGGCGGCTCAAGGGGAATCGTGAGGAGTTGAAGACCTCATTAGCCAACGACTTGTTCAACAAACGGGGGACGCCACATAGTTCATTACCTCTTTAGACCCACCTATGCCCATCACCTTTACATCCAAACAGGCTCCTTTTTCCTTTATTGCGAGGCAGTGGCTAAAGCCTGCACTCTGGGCGGCTATGGCTGTGGCGACGCTTTCGGTGATCTTCTATAGCGAAGTTCCGCTCTTGCGCCAAGCCAAGGAACGAGCTTATCTAAGTACAATTCCTTGGCTTATTATTCCCCATGTTCTTTGTGGAATCACCGCACTCCTTATTGGTCCGGTTCAGTTCTCCAGACGGCTTCGCCAGCATTATCTCAAATTTCATAGAGTGCTCGGTCGCGTCTACGTGAGTTCGGTCTTCATCGCTGCGCCCTTAGCCGTCATCCTGGCCAGCCACCGCCGCGATCCGCATGCCATTCACTTCGTTGCGGCAAACGTTGTACAAGCCGGAACTTGGATCGTCGCTACGGCCGCAGCGTTTCTCGCAGCGCGCAATCGGTATATTCAACAACACCGTGAATGGATGGTGCGCTCTTATGCATTGACCTTCACCTTCGTTGGCACCCGGGTCCTACAGCCAATTCCTGCGTGGAATCGCCATAGCGAGGCTGGGTTCGCCATGGAGATCATCATTATCACTGTCTTGGCCGTCTTGATCCCTGACCTCGCCTTCCACTGGCGCGAACTAACCAGTCGTCGGCTATAAGGGCAGTCACAGGTTCGGCGGTGGCATCACCTTGGCAAATTAACAACCACTCAAGAACCAGAGATTGCTGTTCGCAACGAGAGAACTATGAATGCCGCAATAGCAGCAGCTTCGACGCATATCAAAGTAGGGACATACTCGATCCCTCGCAAATGGCTTGATGTCATGGAGTGGGTGCTGCTCGCATTGTTACTTGGACAGATAGCCTTTCGCACAGTGCCGAGGGCCTGGCAATCGTTGAATAGTGACTTCCCCGACTACTATCTGACTGCAAGCTTGATCCATGAGCATTACGACGTGTCGCGCATCTACGAGTGGAAATGGTTGCAGCGCCAGAAGGACCACCGCGGCATAGATCAGCCGACCGTCGGTATGGTTCCCATCACTGCATTTTCGACGCTTGTCCTCTATCCTTTAGCGTCAATGCCAGCCTTGACTGCAAAGCACTACTGGCTCCTCATCAACCTCGGGCTATTGCTAGCCTCATTCTGGTTCATACATTCTCTGACAGCACTCCCGTGGCGTCGAATATTTCTTATTGCTGCCCTCAGTTACCCCCTACGCGTAAATTTTATACTCGGTCAATACTATGTGTTGCTGCTATTCCTGCTGACTGTGGCATGTTGGTTGTACTCAGGTCAGCGCCAATTTCTCTCAGGAGCACTTGTTGGTTTTGCAGCGGGATTAAAAATATTTCCCATTGTTTTTCTCTTGCTATTTCTTCGAAAAACATCCTGGCGTGCACTTGCAGGTGGGGTCGTGGCTTTAGTCGGCTGCCTGGCAACTTCCATCGCGATCTTTGGCATGGAACTCAATCGAATCTATTTTACTCAAGTATTGCCAGCCACACTTCGAGGAGAATGTCTCGCTCCATATGATCTTCAAGCAGCGTCTATCTCTTCGCTCCTACACCGCCTCTTCATCTACGAACCACAACTTAATCCTCATCCTGCGACGAATGCTCCATGGATGTTCTCGCTGCTCCACCCTCTGATACTGACTGCAGTAATGGCACCGGCGATCCTTCTTGCGATTCCGGATGACTATCGTCCGCGCCAGGTTCGACTAGAATGGGCAATCGTTCTCCTTGCCAGTCTGGCAATCTCGACCTCACCAGCTTCATACCTCTTCACCTTGCTGATATTGCCAGTCGCCGTGTTCTGGGCATTGCTCCTCGAGAAGGACAAGCTCCTATTGAGCGGAATCCTTTTGTTGCTCTACGTTGCCGCGGGATCGCTGGTAGGACGAAGCCACCTGAGCGATGGCTGGATTGCGTTATTAGAAGTCCCCAGGTTATATGTGTTGATTCTGCTTGTCGCCTTGGGCTATCTTGTGTTGCTCAATCAAAACTCACTCAAGGAGTCCCGACGAGGTCGATTGTTGTGGGTGACTGCCCTGTCTTCATTCCTTGTTTTTAGCTTCGCCACAAGTCTCCACCATCAACGGAGCCTGGATGTTAACTATGAGGGGAGAATAGGCGAACCTACTGGAACGCTAAGCGCGACTCAGCCGGCTATTGAGGGCGACTCAACCCTATTTATCGCGCTGCTGAGCAATGGATATCATTCTGCGGTTGCCCGAGGGACTGCTGTGCGATTTAGTGACAAAGCCGACGGCGATCATCTCGCGATCACAGCTACAGACGGGGAATACTGGATCGAGCAAGTTGGAAGAGAATCCAACCTGCGATCCTCGCTTACCGGGAGGGATGATATTTGGAACGCGGAATCGCCCGTAGCTTCGTTTGATGGCCACTGGTTGGCATTTCTTCGCGAGACACAAGGTCGAGCGCAAATCTGGGTACGCAGTATGGACCAGAGTAATAGCTCCGAGAAATTCCTTACTCCGCCCAACCTCAACGTGCTTGAGATGTCATTCCTTCCAAACAACTCCCTGATATTTTCCGCCGACTCTATGGGGCATCCCTCTCTTTATGTTGCAGATCAGCAAGGTAACATCCAGTCTCTCCGCATATACGACGCAAGATATCCTTCCGTGTCACCGGATGGCCGGTGGCTCGTCTACAGCAAGCTGCAGCGAGGAAATTGGAATCTTTGGTTGTCCGACGTGAGTACCGGACAAACAAGCAGGCTCACTCATGCCGAATGCAACGATACCGAGCCAATATGGACTCGAGATTCTCAGACTTTGCTCTATGCTAGCGATTGCGGGCGTGGCCTTTGGCTATCGGCGCTTTACCGGCGTAGAGTCATACCTTAGCAACGCGACCTTTGATTCGCCCGAGTCATCGTGAATCCAGAATATCTACGATTCGATGATAGTGCTGGCGTGCCTCGTTGGATGGAATATTCGGTAGGCCTTTGACGGTACGCCGCATGCCTTGGACGACCGTATAAGCTCGGCTCTTGATGCGATCTGAAAGAGGGTACCTGCCTGGGGGCGCCGGCCTCATTCCTGCGCGGCGAAGATAGTAGTTCGCTTTGAACAGATTTTCCCAAGCGTATTCGTGAAACTGGAAATTAATATTTAGACTCACGGAAACGTTATTGCCGTTCTGCAGCCAATGAGGCGTATTTACAGGACTATGTACCCCCGTACCGGGCTGCATATGGAAGACCATCGCCCGCGATTCATACTGGGGCTTGTAAACCGACGCTAGGTTGTCGACGACCCAGTAGCGTTCGAGTTCGTCGTCGGGCAAAACATCCTTGTCTGCGCGGTCGAAGAAGTGAATATCTTTGTTGCCTTGAAGCTGAAGTAGCCAGGAGCATTCTCGGTCAATGTGATACTCGGTAACTCGATTGGGAGACGTGATAAAGAGGATGGCTTCAAACCATTTGATACTCTTCACAATATTCTTACCAGCAAGCTCCAGAATGTCGCAGATGCAATTCTCAAAGACATCGCGATAACCGGGTTCCCGCTCGATGTGCTTCAGGATAATCCATGTCTTTCCCGCTTCAATGTCCTTCACTATCTCAGCGACGTCGAGCTTTCGGGAGGCGCGGAGGGTTTCCAAAGGCGAATCTACGTTTCCCTGGTCGACAAATATGTCACCTTTCGGATGATGAGGGTTCTTGCGTTCGGAGACCCGAAATGCCAGCTCAGCGAGCGCTGGGAGTTGAAAGAGTGGTTGTGATCCAAGTGTGTGCCGAACCTCATGCGGTAAGCGGTTGAAATTCCTCCTGAATTCTTCAGGGTGGCAATCGACAATGCGCTTCCTTGCGGCCGGCATAGTTACTCTTTTCTTGACAATCAGCAAATAGAGGATCAGCGGAAGACTCGAATCCAGCGGCTTCTCTGTTAAATCATGATCGCCTCCACGGTGGGATCTTGTCACCGCTTGCGACTCGACTTCACTAAGATTTGACAATTTAATGACAAAGAAAAGATAAGAACTCAACATTAATTGCTTCGACGTAAATCTGAGTTATTCCTGTTCGAATCAACGTCTGTCGTCAGCGTAAACTTATTTCATCTATGGCATTTTCTTTCGGCTCATCGGGCGTAAGCAACGCAGCGAGGGCGGCCAAAATCCGCACGGGTGGCCCTAGCATGAGCGCATCCTCGGAGCCCACTTCATCACGCGTTAGGCCGAGACTGACAAAGGTGATGCCAGAGGTCTGGAAGCTCATAAAGCCTCGACGCTGGGCTCTTGCCGGAAGTTGTCTACTTATAATCGTCAACCGCTGCTGCAGCTTCGCCGTCCCTGTCTCGTCTCGTTACCTGATCAACGACGTAATGTATCAGCACCAGGTAGACAAACTGCCTCTGATAATCGGGACGGTCGCGGGTGCAACTGGTATCCAAGCCATAACCACTTATATCCTGGATCGTTATCTTGCCATCACGGGTCAACGCCTTATCGCAGAGCTACGCATGAAAGTCCAACAGCATGTTGGACGTTTGAATGTCTCTTTCTTCGATGAGAATCGGACCGGCACTCTTGTTACACGCATCATGTCCGACGTAGAGGGGGTCCGCAATCTAGTAGGCGCCGGTTTTCTGGACTTAGTTGGAGGGATATTAACTGCCATCATTGCGCTCGCCATCCTCATCCGCATTAGTACGTTGATGACTCTTCTTACTTTTAGCATCCTGATCGCTTTCGCGTGGTTTCTCAAAAAGGCGTTCGGAGTTACACGGCCTATCTTCCGCGAACGTTCCAGAATTAATGCCGAGGTCGCCGGTCGGCTTACCGAATCGCTGGGAGCCGTGCGAGTCGTCAAGGGCTACAACGCCGAAGACAGCGAAGCTCTCGTCTTCGCGGATGGCGCCCGGCGCCTTCTAGAGAACATTACTCGCTCCATCACCGCTCAAGCTGTCATGTCGCTCTGCTCGACGATGGTCCTTGGCTTTGTCGGCGCACTCATCATGTATCTGGGGGCGAGGGAGATCCTGATGCACCGTCTCGACGTTGGAAGCTATGTCGAGTACATCCTCCTCCTAGCTTTCATGGTTGCTCCCGTTGCGTTGTTAGTCTCTGTCGGCACCCAGCTCACCGAAGCGCTAGCAGGCCTCGAGCGTACAGCGGAGATCCTCAACGAGCCCGAGGAAGATAGTGAGCCGAGCCGCTCCCATGCAATTGGACCGATCAAAGGAGAAGTCGCGTTCAAGAACGTTACCTTCGCATACAAAGCCAGCGAGCCCGTTCTCCATGGCATTAATTTCGAATCGAGGCCCGGAACTGTCACCGCTCTCGTCGGCTCCTCCGGTTCTGGGAAGTCGACAATTATCTCTCTCATATGCGGCTTTCACACCCCGATTGGTGGCGCGGTCCTGATCGATGACGTCGATCTCAGCACTGTTCGTCTTGCCAGCTTTCGTCAACAACTTGGCGTTGTATTGCAGGAAACCTTTCTGTTCGACGGCACAATCCAGGAAAATGTTCTTTTTAGTCGCCCGCGCGCTCCCAACGAACAGGTGATCCAAGCCTGCCGCCTCGCACGTGTCGACGAATTTGCCGAGCGTTTTCCCGATAGATATGACACAGTTGTCGGCGAGCGGGGCATTAAGCTCTCCGGCGGCCAGCGCCAACGAATCTCCATCGCTCGGGCCATCTTGGCAGACCCCCGCATTCTTATACTTGACGAAGCAACAAGTTCACTCGACTCCGAATCGGAAGCCCTAATCCAGAGCGGCTTGAATTTCCTGATGACGGGGCGCACCACCTTTGTAATCGCCCACCGCCTTTCGACGATCCGTAGCGCCGACCAGATACTCGTCGTCGAAGGTGGCAAGATCGTCGAACGTGGAACACACGAAACTCTTTACCGTTTGCGCAATCGTTACTACGACTTGTACGTCCGGCAGTACGGTCTTGAGACCAACCTGTTCCTGGCACCGGGCGAAGGAGACAAGATCGTCTAACTATCGACATAAACCAATAGAACCACGCCCGATCTTTGGCTTACATCCGACCAAACGCACATCAGGATATGACTGAAGTCCGTTCACTTCGGTCTCTTCGTTCCAAGCAACTAGCTGACGATCAATTGACAACTTCCAGACCTCCCGTTGACACACTTCCGGCGAACGCACGATAGGTTGTGAAGCACTATGAGCACTTCCAGACATTTGCTTGAGTGTAAAGAAAATCCGGAGTTTCACTCCCTCAGAGAACTCGTATGTCGATAGTCGGTCAATGTCGAACGATGATCAAGAAATTTGTGTTCGGGAATACTCTCCTACCGCAAGAATTCTTTCTCGGTTTGCCAGACCCTCAAACAGAGATCGTCGTATCGTTGCACGGAATGGGGGCGCCGCTCGATGTGACAAATCGCCATTCCATGGCATGCGCAGCACCATTCACCGTGTGCATCGCATTTGACGAACCTCCAAAGAACAGCGAAAGGAAATTCGAAAATCTATCTCTGAAATTTTGCGAACTGAATCGACAGAAGCAACTGTTGGGCGAGATCGGTCTCAAGTTGAACACAATAATTCCATTTGCTGGCAGAGAACTTGCCCTATTCGAAGCGCATAGCTCAACTAACTATTGCCTGCCAAAGGCACGGCTATGGGCTCACTACCTCCTTCATTCCTATCTGAGCGCAAGAAAAGCTGATACACCTGGAATGAAAATGTCTTTTCTGGAAAGACGCGCGGCGATGGTGACATTTATTTGCCCGCATCCGGTTGCCCTGGTCAGCCTCACCGATGATGTTGGCGGCAATATCTTTCCGATGAACATCATGGGTGATCTAGGCGACGGGATCTTTGCTTTTGCGCTGAAGGATTCACGGCGGGCAGCACATCTCGTCGAACGCATTGGACGTATTGCTGTGAGCAGTTTGCCATTTGAACAAGCCCCTCTGGCTTATCAACTCGCCGCGAACCACACACGGGACTACATTGCATGGGATCAACTGCCTTTTCCGAGCAAAAAATCATCAACATTCAATATTCCCGTTCCCATGTTCGCCCAAAGGATAAGGGAGATGGAGATCAAGAAAGTACACGGTATTGGAAGCCATACTTTTTTCGTAGCACAGATCATACGCGACGAGATTTCTTCCAATGAGCCGCAGTTGTGTGTCGTCCATGGGTTCTATCAGGCTTGGCGGCTGAGAGGCCGCAGCACGGAGTTACACGCTTCATTGCAAGCTGATTCGTTCAACAAAGGAATCGGGGAATGAGCCGAGCTCTACACTTGGATGACCCACCCGTTACTTCGCCATCAAAGGGCGAATTTGCAAAGTCGCGAGATAGCATGCAATCTGATGTGCATGCCGGAGTTGCCGGACATTGCCGCATATATCAGCGCCCTGGAGCCACGAATCGTTGGCCAACCGCTCCTGAAGATACGCCTTATGAGTGCCTTTCTCCTTCGAACCGCACAGCCTTCGCTTACGGATGTCGAAGATCGCATCGTGCGCAAACTGCGCCGTATCGGGAAACGAATAGCGCTTGGAGTTGAAGGCGACCTCTGGCTTGTCATCCACCTAATGATTGCGGGTCGGCTTCACTGGCGGCAAATGGGAGTAAAGCTCCACGGCCGCAATAATTTGGCCGCCTTTGATTTTCCGAACGGCTCTCTCCTCCTCACCGAAGCGGGAACAAAGCGGCGAGCATCGTTACATGTTCTTGCCGGAGAGGAAGGTCTGAGATCGATTGACCCGGGCGGGATCGACGTTCTCGCCAGCGATATCGACGAGTTTCGCAGAGTGCTTACGGCGGAAAACCGAACGCTCAAGAGGGCACTCACCGATCCTCGCTTGGTGAGCGGAATCGGCAACGCATATTCTGATGAGATCTTGCACGCAGCAAAGCTGTCTCCAATCTTGCTGACTCAAAGGCTGCAACCTCAGGAGTGGGAAAGACTACACGCAGCGGCACGCAGTACGCTTGAGCTTTGGATAACGCGGTTGCGAGCAGAGGCCGAAACCGAATTTCCAGAGAAAGTTACAGCTTTTCGAAGAGATATGGCAGTCCATGGCCGGTACGAACTGCCATGCCCGAGATGCGGTGAAAAGATTCTGCGGATTCGTTATGCGGATAACGAAACCAACTACTGCGCTCGTTGCCAAACCGATGGAAAGGTTCTTGCCGACCGGAGCTTGTCCCGGCTCTTGGGCTCGGACTGGCCGCGAACTCTTGATGAATTGGAAGCTTTGAAGCGACACTGAAGGGCTGCCAGACTACTGAGTAGTGCCGGTCAGAAATATCTGTTCAGGGTGCGAAGCGATGACGCGGTAGAGGGCAAACTGTCTCACGTTCTGGCTTCGCAGTTCGAATAAGAGGCTGGCGCGGTTGCTGCCCTCCGCATCAACTACGTCGACGAACTGCATCTTGGGCGTGCGATCAAGATGGGCAGCGTCGGTGATGCTTTGGATGGCGGGTTTGATGTCGCCAAAGCCATCCGCCTGAGCGACAATCGTGACATAGCGCAGTGCAGCTCCGGTGCCGTCTGTATGTGCCGAGTAGACATACGTTGCTGCACCACCATAGCTAAGCGTGTAGGCCTTCAATTGTTCATCCAGAAGAGGCTGGGTAAGCGGAACGGGGGCCGTGTGCCGCGACCTGGCCGGAGCAGGGGCGGCGGTCTTCTTCGCAGGAGTGGTAGCGGCCGGGGCAGAAGTTGCCCCAGATTTCGATCCATAAGCGGCGAGTTGTGCTCGAGCCATGCTTTGCATTTTCTCGAGAATCGCCTTGTGCTGCTCATCATCGTCCCAATCGAGAGTGAATATATGAGGATCTCGGTTGACAGCGTCCGAAACGGCAATCATCTGATGCAAATTTGACGGCAAACCGGTGAGCTTTGGCAGATCGGCCTCGGTCATGGCGCTGGCGGGCTTACCGTGGTGGAGATTCGGGCGGTTTGGGTCATCATTTAGCGATCCAACACCGCTCACTGAACCGACGTCGTTTGCCCCATTGCCAGCTTTCTTTGCGCCTTCGGCGGTACGGCGCTTCAGCGTTGGGCGATCCGAATCGTCGGCAGGCGAGGATCCGTCAGTGGTCGTCGATGCAGTATCCGAGGGCGAATCGTTTGGTGTTCGACGCTGCATTGTTGGTCTGTCAGGATCGGTCGCCGGAGTGGTTCCGGTCCCTGTTGTCGATGTGGAGGTCGTCGTGGAATCGTCAGAGGTCGTGCCATCGGATGAGCGACGCTTCATCGTAGGTCTGTCGGGATCATCGGGTGGCGGTGATGGGCTGCTGTTCGACGTAGAACTGGTCGATGTGGAAGTGCTGGGCGCGGTTCCGGAGTTATCTCGCCGTTTCATCGTCGGACGATCCTGATCGTCATTGGAAGATGAATTCGAGGTGCTAGATGCGTTGGTCGTGTTATTTGTCTGTGTCGTTGCTGGTTTGCTTTGATCACTTCCCCCGGCGGAGCTCGTATCTCCACTCGTCTTTGTAACCAGTTTGGGACGGTTCGGGTCAGTCGACGATGTGGTAATAACCGGCAGCGTCTTGGAAGGCTTCAAAGCGATCGCCTTCTTGGGTGCCGCCAGAGGTTTGACACTGCCGTAGCCGAACCAGCCATCGTCGTAGGCGAGATCGCCAGTTGCTTCAACAGCCTGCAAGTGCTTTGCATAGGCAAGATCGAGCGTGCCTTTGTCTGCGCCTGCGGTCTGCAGGATGTAGAGATTGCCAGGAAGCAGAGCAAAAGGAATGGGCCGGGCGACATAAACTCCCGCGTCCTCGAGCTTGCCTTCGATAAAAAGAGATACGGGAATAAGTCGACTTGCCGTGGGCTTGGCAAAGTCCCCAGTCCACTCGTAGACGCCGACAGCCCGAACCACTTGCTCGGGCTTGGCGACCTTGTGCATCTGGGCCAATCCGGCAGAGGTAAAGACCGTCAGTGTGCTAACGATGGCGCGGAAGAAAGAAGCTCTCATAGTCTGCTAACGAGATTAGACGCTATTGATTCTGCAAAGTCCTACGATAGTCCCCCGAGAGATCGGAGTGGAAGAGGCGAAGGGGTGAGCCTTATTGTTGGTTACACTTCAATCATGGAATTTCCACCACTGCTGAGAGTTCGCGAACTATCGGTTGGGTTTGGCGGCCAGAACGTTGTCAAGAGTATCTCTTTCCACATCAACGCGGGAGAGACTCTCGGCCTGGTAGGGGAGTCGGGGTCAGGAAAATCTGTAGCTTCGCTGGCGGTGCTGCAACTCTTGTCTGATAGGGCGAGGGTTGCGGGAAATATTGAGTTTGATGGAGTAGATCTGCTGGGATTATCCGAAGAGGTGATGAGACGGCGCCGCGGGCGCGAGATTGCGATGATCTTCCAAGAGCCGATGACGGCGCTGAATCCCGTGATGCCGATAGGGGCTCAGATTGCAGAGGCGGTTCGGGCGCATCATTCGGGAATGACGAAGGCCGCTGTGAGGGCAAGAGTGCTCTCCGCGATGGAGACTGTGGGGCTGGAAGTGGTGGCACGGCGTGCGAAAGACTATCCCCATCAGTTTTCGGGAGGGCAGCGGCAGCGGATTTTGATTGCCATGGCGATTGTGAATAGGCCCCGGCTGCTGATTGCTGACGAGCCAACCACGGCGCTGGATGTCACCGTGCAAGCGCAGATTCTTAACCTTCTGAATGACTTGCGGCGAGAACACCAACTGGCAATGTTATTCATTTCGCATGATTTAGCGGTGGTTGCTCAGATGGCGGATCGGGTTGCGGTGATGCAGCGCGGGGAGATTGTCGAGCAGGGTGTGACTGAAAAATTGTTTCGCGCTCAGACACATGAGTACACGCGGCGACTGCTGGCTTCGGTTCCTACGATGAGGACGGATCGGTCACGGCCGCTGGCTTCGATTGTTTGATGGGACTGCGCGGGTTTCCGTGATGTTGGAAATGTCTATAGACTAGGAAATTGGGTCGTTTGCTTTTTCCGGCAATGCAATGCGTGCGCTGATACTCTCCGACATTCACGGCAACCTCGAAGCATTAAACGCTGTTCTGGCTGCCGCCGAACCATACGATGTTCTTTGGAATCTTGGAGATATGGTTGGTTACGGAGGCAGTCCGAATGAGGTGGTCGATCTGATGCGGGAGAAGGCTCAGATCAATGTGAGGGGGAATCACGACCGGGTTTGTTGTGGGCTGACTTCGGCTTTGGGGTTCAATCCGGTGGCGCGGTCCGCGGCGAACTGGACGAATAAAGAGTTGACTCCAGATAACTTAGCCTGGTTGCGAGCGGTGCCGGCTGGGCCGATTCAGCCTGATTTGGCGGGGGTGACTTGTGTGCATGGGTCGCCTTTGAATGAGGATCAGTACATTCTGAGCATGCGGGATGCCTGGGCTCCGCTGCAGCAGATGGGGACGGCGATTACGTTCTTTGGGCATACGCATCTGCAGGGTGGGTTCTCGCAAAAAGAGCATGAGTGGCATGAGATTAAGCCCCAGTATCGTACTAAGAATGAGGCAGATAAGTGGGTGATGGATATTCCGGATGGGACCCGGCAACTGATCAATCCGGGAGCTGTGGGGCAGCCTCGGGATTGCGACTGGCGAGCGGCTTTTGTGGTTTATGACTCGGAGGCGAAGCAGGTTATCTATCATCGCGTTCCTTATGACGTGCAGGCGGCGCAGGGTAGGATTCTGATGGCTGGGTTGCCGGAGCGGCTCGCGCTTCGATTGCGCGAAGGGCGGTAAATTTTTTTAGACTTGGTTTTTGGGCGGGGTTTCGCGATTTCTGGGTGTTTTTTGATGGTTTTTGCGTGGTAGTAGTGTGGTTTTTGGTGCAAAAACATGGTTGTTAGTGTGGTGATTTGTGGTGCTTAAAAATTTGCCACTTTTTTGAAATTAATCTGTGGAAAATTTGAATATTGCTCGATGACGGAGTTTCTCTGCGGGGTTGAGAGCGGTGCTGTCGCGAAGTTACCGATGATGCTTGCCGTGGTGCCTGGGGAATACAACGCCCCTTATCGTTTGATGGAGATCGTGCGGCCAAAGACTGAACAGGGACAAGTGCCGGGGAAGGTTGTGGCGGAGGTTGCGGACTAGTTGCTGCGAGTTTGGGCTGCAAGCTGGGAGTAAAGTGGCGAGAAGCACGTCCAGCGCAGGCGACTTTCGCTTGACAGTCTCGCCACTGTTGTCGACTCTCAGGAGTCATCTCCAGAACTCACCCTTCGCGCCCTTTTTTTGCAGAGACACCCAAGGAGTTTCATGTTCGCGCACCGCATGGTCAGCATGTTCGCTCTCGCCGCCATTTTGCCGCTCGTAGCCGTCGCCGTTCCCAAGCCGTCAAGCTCCGCCTCGACCATTGCCAACAAGACAGAGATCATCGCCTATGTCTTCCCACGCGGACGGGTCCTCAGGACCGACGAAGTTGCAGCGAAAAAGCTCACGCGCATCAACTACGCATTCGCCAACGTGGCAGACGGCAAAGTAGTTGAGGGCTTCGCGCACGACCCGGAGAACTTCGCCATCCTGAAGGGGCTAAAACAGCAGAACCGCGACCTCAAGATCCTCGTCTCCGTTGGTGGCTGGACCTGGTCCAAAAACTTCTCCGACGTCGCTTTGACGAAGAAGAGCCGCAGCGTCTTCATCGATAGCGCAGTAGCGTTCGTCACTAGATACGACTTGGACGGCCTCGACATCGATTGGGAGTATCCCGGCCTCAACGGCGACGACAACAAGTTTCGGCCTGAGGATAAAGAGAACTACACCCTACTTCTCAAGGAACTACGCCTGCGCTTCAACCGCGAGGGCACTCGGCTCCATCGCCATCTCTATACTTCCGTCGCCACTGGAAGCAGTAAGAACTTCCTTGAACATACCGAGATGGCCAAGGTACAGTTCTACGTCGACTCGATCAACCTCATGACCTACGACATGTACGGCGGTGACAAGAACACCGGCCACCATTCTCCGCTCTACGAGAATCCGGACGATCCCAAGCACGTCTCATCGAACAAATCCGTACATGATTACCTCGAAGCTGGCGTAAAGCCGAACAAGATCGTCCTCGGTGTCCCCTTTTATGGCAAAGGCTGGACCAACGTTGCCGCTACCAGAAACGGTCTCTTCCAGTCAGGCACCTCTTCGCACGACCTTCACCTCGACTACGGCAGCATCGAGTCCATTCTTCTCAAGCCGGGCTCCGGTTACGTGCGCTACTGGGACTACAGTTCTGACTCACCTTATCTCTACAACTCCAACACCCAAACCTGGGTGGACTACGAAGACGCAGAATCTCTCGGGCACAAGGCACTCTACGTCCGCGACTATCACCTCGGCGGCATAATGTTCTGGGAGTACACTGGCGACCCAAACAACATCCTCCTGGACGCCATTTACGCAGGACTCCATCCTCACACCGGGGTGAAACCGTGAGCGCCACCACATCCGCAGCGCCGCACCCACTCGGCGCGCAGACAATTCACCACCATCGAATTGTTTCGCTTGATATTCTTCGCGGACTCAACATCGCCCTCATGATCTTTGTCAACGAACTCGGAGAAGTAAAAGGGTTGCCCTGGTGGACCTATCACGCCCCCGGCAGGATCGATGTGATGACTTACGTCGACATGGTCTTCCCCGGCTTCCTCTTCATCCTCGGCATGGCCATCCCGCTTGCGCTCCAGGCCCGCATCAAAAAGGGCGACAAGATTCCCGCCCTTCTCGGACACATCGCGCTGCGCTCCGTTGCTTTGCTTGTGCTCGGCATCATCCTGGCCAATGGCTCCGACGGAAACCCAGACCTCATGCATGGTATCGGCCGCTTCGTCTGGGGACTCACCGCACTACTCAGCGCATGTCTCATCTGGTTCGTCTATCCGAAGACCGAAGACAAGTTCCGCTGCAACCTCTTTCGCGGACTACGCCTCCTTGGTTTCGTGGTCCTCGCGGCGCTCGCCGCCATCTATCGCCACAACAACCGGGATGGCTCCGTCGGTTGGTTCTCCTACGGCTATCCGGAGATCCTCGGCCTCATCGGCTACACCTACTTCGCCGTCTCGCTGCTGTATCTGGCCACACGCCGGTGGCTCTGGGCACCTGCGGTCTGGTTCGTCGCCTTCACGGTCTTCAACGTCGCATGCTCGGGCCACTACCTCAACATGCACCTGCCCTGGTACCAGTTCCCTCTGCAGAACGGCTCCATGCCATGCATCGCCTTCGCGGGCATCACACTCACGACAATCTTCTTCCTGGAACCACGCTTCGACACCTTCCGCAAAAAGGCTGTCCCCTCAATCGTTTTGGCTGCGCTCTCACTTCTGGCCGCGCGTCTGCTCCATCCCCTCGGGATCTCGAAGATCCGTGCCACGCCAACATGGTGTCTCTACTCCATCGGCGCAACGGCGCTTCTCTTTGTATTGCTCTACTTCCTATGCGACGTGAAGCACCACACCAGGTGGGCTTTCTGGGTCCGCTCCGCAGGGTCGAACACGCTCCTCACTTACCTGTTGCCAGACTTCTGGTACTACGTGCTCGGCGCCATGGGCTTCACTTACCTTGACACGCACTTCAACTGGGGCCCCTGGGGCATCGTCCGTGCACTTGTCTTCACAGCGCTCATGCTCTCAATCTCCACTCTGCTCACAAAGATGAAGCTGCGCCTGCAGCTATAGGCCAACCCGAGACTAGATAACCATGGACTCGGAAACGCGGGTCCCAGAATCAGGACCCGTCGACATGCTGAGGGCAGGCTGTGGGACACCCGGCCGACACAAGAAGCGACTTCAACGGGGGTACGGCGGGAGCTGCCGGTTCTCAATGAGGATTTACGGGCCGCGTTTTAGGCGGATCGGGATTATCCGCCTTGCCGCTGGTTTTCTGTGCGCCGATGTGGTCGGCAAGCTCATCGCCGGTGAAGTTGTCAGTGAAACTGTCATCAATCTCCGGCAGCATGGTTGCGTTCCATTCGTGCCACTCCGCCACGATTCGGTCATAAAGATCTTTGCGACGCACCTTCAGGTTGGCGCGCTCCATCGGGTCCTCAACGACGTTGAAGAGAAACGTGTTGTCGAGGATCTTCAGATATTTAAAGTCGCCGTCTCTCGCCGCTCGCTGTGCGTTCGCCTTATAGCGCCAGAACAACCTGCGCTCGACTGGTGCCGAGTTCTGCGTGAGGATCGGCAGCAGGTTAATGCCGTCGGGCGGGAAGGCCGGATCGGATGAAACGCCTGCGGCCGCCAGGAGCGTCGGCATCCAATCCATCGAGATCGCCACTTGATCGGTCGTTCGACCCTGCGGAATGCGGGCGGGCCAGGAGATAATTGCCGGTATCCGCAGTCCACCTTCCAGCAGTTCAGTCTTCCGGCCAGTAAAGGGCCACGTATCGGCAAATCGCTCACCGCCGTTGTCGCTGGTGAAGATGACGATCGTGTTCTCCGCCAAACCATTCTTATGCAGCGCTTCAAGAACGCGGCCTATCTGAAGATCCATCTCCTGGATCATGCGTTCATAAGTCTTCTGCGTACCGCCATCGAAATCATGGAGGCTACCCGCTGAGCGGAGGCGGTTCGACTCCGCCTCGTCCCCCGGCCCTTCCCATGGCCAGTGCGGCGCGTTGAAATGCAGACTTATCAGAAAAGGGCGGGCTGATTTCGCATACCCATTAATGACATCCACTGCGTGATTGCCAAGCATATCCGTCAGGTAGCCCATCTGGTGCACCGGCACGTCATCGTCCCACAAATCGGCTCTTTGGTTTGCGTGTGTATAGTAGTCGACAGCGCCGCCGCGGAATCCGTAGAAATGGTCGTATCCGCTTTGGAGAGGCCCGAAATTCGGCAGCGCACCGAGATGCCACTTTCCGACGAGGGTCGTGCTGTAGCCGACCTTCTTCAACAACGACGGCAGGGTAGGATGATCTGGCGGCAGGCCGACAGGACGGCCGGCCAACGGCTCCTCCAATCCTATCGGCAGCCGGTACTGATAGCGGCCGGTGATTAACGCTGTACGCGTTGCGGAACAGACCGCGGAGTTTGCGTATGCCTGCAAGAACCGCACGCCCTTTGCCGCCAGGCCATCGATGTTCGGCGAGTTGACGTCAGGGCGCCCGTAGCAGGATACGTCGGCATAGCCGAGATCGTCAGCCATGATGAAGACAATGTTCGGAGCTTTCGGCACCCTCTGCCCGAATATATTGTTGCCGCCGGACGCAAGCGCGATCGTTCCGAGAGCACTGTTGCGCAGCAGCGTACGCCGAGTCACGTTATTCGGGACTTTCATTTTCACTCCCTATTGTCCTTACTGATAGATCCTGTTCATTCGTTTTTTGCCGCTTGCAACAACTCTGGATCGCATTGTCCACCGGAGTACGGCGCATTCTATTGTTCGATCAGGCGCGGCTCGAAAAACTTGCACAAGTGTAATACGTCAAAACATCCTGACTAAGCCCCCACGGGGATCCGTTGACGCCGCGAGTGGCGCTGGAAAGAAACAGGGTCCAAGCGAGTTGTTGTTCTTCGAGGGTGGATCGGCGATCACTTACTTTCAAGCACTGTGCGGCCGTTCAGGGCCTGAGACGGCCGCTCGTCGTATGGATAGATCCTGGCGAATGTCGTCACTTGTTTGTTCGAAATCGTTACAGGCGTCTCGAGTACGAACCAACTGACGCCTTCGGTGCATGGCGGAGTCGTCAACGAACCGGCGAAGGTGTAATAGCTATGGTTAGCAGGCAACAAGTCCGAGGCGTTGATTTGAAGCTTATCGTCAGCCTTCTCCGGACCGGCCGTCTTCGGCGCAAGACCCCACAGCGTTTCAACGAGGGGGTTTGCCGAACCCTCTTCCAATAGCACGGATACCACGGCAAGTTTCCCGTCGGCAGCGGAGTGCACCAAGTGGAGCTCCATGGGAAACCGCTTGCCCTTGATTGTCTCCTCGCTGGGATGGTGGAAATGGAATTGTTTCAGTTCGTAACGCTTGTCCCCGACTCTGATGAAACTTCCGGGAGCGTAGTTGATTTCAATCGTGTGGCCATTATTGATGATGTGGAGTGCGCTGGGTTTGTATTCGAACTGAATTGGAGGCAGGTCAGCAGTTTTAGCACCAACGATGTTGACTGGAGACTGGCGATGACCGGTTTTGCAAGTGGCGAATTCGGGATCTAGTGCGCCCCAGTGCGCAGGGCCTTCACTGCCACTGTAACCCCATTCGTGCGCAGGGTGTTCCTGTGCGATGGTCGCGTCGGGCACGCATGTGCAAAACCCGAGGAGCGCCGCGATGGCGGGCAACCGTCGTCCGATCATGAACACTCCTGGAAGTGAATACACATTGCCTCCCTTCCGCAGTGCGCAATCCTGATTTCGCATCAGTATACGCCGGGCTAGGCGAGTTGCTGCTCTTCCAGGGTAAGGGAGAGCTCTTCCCATTCGGCGAGGAGGGCGGTGCGCTGGGTGCGGAGTTGGTCTAGTTCCGCGGCGTCTTTTTGGGATTGTTCGGCGGAGATGAAGTTGCCCAGGCGGGCTTCGGTTGCGGCTATGACTTCTTCCAGGCGGGGGATCTCGTGTTCGGCGTGTTGGAGGCGGTCTTCAAGTTGTTTGAGTTTGATTGGGTTCAGGCGCTTGATGGGGGTTATGGGTGCGGGTTCCGGCTCGGAGGAAAAAGGTCTCGCTTCGCTCGATAACCCACCCTTCACAGAAGACGTGAAGGATGGGCCACCCATTGTGTTGCTGGTGGCTGCACTTTCGCTGGCTAATGAATTTGTAATCTGTTCGGTTACTTTTTCGGGGCCGCCTTGTTTGCGCCAGAGGTAGTCTTCGTAGTTGCCGGGGTAGATGTGGAGGCGGCGATCTTCTACCTCGAAGACGCGGGTGGCCAGGCCGTCGATGAAGTAGCGGTCGTGGGAGACGAAGAGGACGGTGCCGGTGAAGTTGCGGATGGCGTCGAGGAGGACGTCTTTGGCGCGGAGGTCGAGGTGGTTGGTGGGCTCGTCGAGGAGGAGGAAGTTCGAGGGCGAGACGAGCATCTTGGCCATGGCGTAGCGGTTGCGCTCGCCGCCGGAGAGGACGCCTAGTTTTTTGAAGACGTCGTCGCCGGAGAACATGAAACAGCCGAGGAGACTGCGGAGCTCGACTACGGGGACTTTGGGGGCGGCTCCGCTGATGTCGTCGAGCATGACGGCGTTGGGGTCGAGCACCTTGTACTGGTCCTGGGCGAAGAAGTCGGTGAGGACGTTGTGGCCCTCTTTGATGGTGCCGGCGGTGGGGGCTTCCTGCTGGCTCATGAGGCGGATGAGGGTGGATTTGCCTGCGCCGTTGGCGCCTACGAGGGCGATGCGGTCGCCACGCTCGATGGTGAAATTGAGGTTATCGAGGATGAGTTTTTCGCCGCCAGTGGGCGTGGGGTAGTACTTCGTGAGTTTGGAGACTTCGAGGACGGTGCGGCCGCTCGCCGGTGGTTGCGGGATGGAGAAGTGGATGGTGGCTTCTTCTTCGGGGATCTCGATGCGCTCGATCTTTTCGAGTTCTTTGATGCGGGACTGCACTTGTTTGGCTTTGGTGGCCTGGTAGCGGAAGCGGTTGATGAAGGCTTCGAGGGCGTCGATGCGATCGCGCTGGTTTTTGTAGGCGTTCATCAACTGGGTGCGGCGTTCTTCCTTTTGGGCGACGTACTTTTCGTAGTTGCCGTGGTAGACGTGCATGCGCTTGTTCCAGAGCTCGATGGTCTTGTTGACGGTGACGTCGAGGAAGTAACGGTCGTGCGAGATGAGGATGTAGGCGTTGGGGTAGTCGTGGAGGTAGGCTTCGAGCCAGTTGCGGGATTCGAGGTCGAGGTGGTTGGTGGGCTCGTCGAGCAGGAGGAGTGACGGTTTTTGCAGGAGGAGTTTGGCGAGGGCGATGCGCATCTGCCAGCCGCCGGAGAACTCTTCGGTGTTGCGGTCCCAGTCTTCTTTGGTGAAACCGAGGCCGCCGAGGACTGCGCCTACTTGCGCGTCGAGGGTGTAGATGTCGTGGACGTGGAGATGGTCGGCGATGTCTGAGTAGCGCTCGGCGGCGGCGGCGTACTCCTTGGATTTGGGGTCGGCGGTGGAGAGGGTGTGGGTGAGGTCTTCGGCTTCGCGCTCGAGGGCGTGGAGGTGATCGAAGACGGAGAGGCACTCGGCGAAGACGGTTTTGCCGCGGAGGGCGAGGCCGTCCTGCGGGAGATAGCCGAGGGTCATGCCCTTGACGCGGGTGAGCTGGCCGTAGTCGAGGGTTTCCATGCCGCCGAGGATCTTGAGGAGGGTGGATTTGCCGGTGCCGTTGCCGCCGACGAGGCCGGTGCGCTCGTTTGGCGTGATGAGCCAGTTGGCGTCTTCGAAGAGGAGTTTTTGGCCGAAGCGTTTGCCGGCGGCGGAGAGTTGGAGCATGCTGCTTCTATTTTCTCATCTGGAGGCCGACCGCGGATTTTTGGGATTGGCGCGGATTAGAGAGGCACCGCCCGGGTATCGTGCACAATGGGACATGCCCTCAGCGGAGTTCACGAGGCCGACACGTAGTTGGACGCGGCTGGATGGCGTCGATCTTTTGCGTGGATTGGCTATCTTTTTTGTGTTGATGAATCACGTCAACATGCGGCTGCTTGGGGCGAAGATTCCTTATACGAAGGGGCTGCCGCCGCAGCTTGTTTATTCGCTGGTTTGGAATGGCCAGTTTGGCGTGCAGATCTTTTTCTGTGTCTCGGGATTTCTGATTACTTCGACGGCGCTTAGGCGATGGGGATCGCTGAGTCGCGTGAATGTGCGGGAGTTTTATCAGTTGCGATTTGCGCGGATTGCTCCGCTGCTGTTTTTGCTGCTTGTGGTGCTGAGTGGATTGCATCTGGCTCATGTGAAGGGCTTCGTTGTCTCGGAGAAGACCGGAGGGCTGGGGCGGGCTCTGTTTGCGGCGCTTACGTTTCATGTGAATCTGCTGGAGGCTCGAAGAGACTATCTGCCCCCGAGTTGGGACATTCTTTGGTCGCTGTCGGTGGAGGAGATGTTTTATCTTTTCTTTCCTCTTGTGTGCCGTTTGTTCCGTCGCGGCAGGTTCCTGCTGATCCCTTTACTGACTTTTGTTGTTGTGGGGCCTTTCGCACGATCGCGTGCGTTCAATCACAACCCGGTTTGGCGCGAGTATTCGTATCTTGGCGGAATGGATGCGATTGCGCTGGGTTGTCTGACCGCGCTGTTTGTTGCGAGGCACCGGCTTTCACGGGCTGTGCTGTGGACGGTTGGGAGCGTGGGGGTTGCGACGCTGGTGTTCAGCCTGGGATTTTCGCTACGGGCTTATGCGTGGGGCCTGGGGCGGAATGGATTGAATATGACGGTGCTTGCGGTTGGAACTTGTATGGTGATCGCGGTGGTGGCGCAGACTCGGTGGCAGGCTCCGCGTGTTTTCACACCGATTTTAAAGCTGGGGCAGCGCAGCTATGAGGTGTACCTGACGCATGTGTTTGTTGTGCTGGGACTCTTCGATCTGTTCGTTGCGACAGGGAAGCCGATGGCTGCGGTGCCGGTTCTCTTTGTAGCGGTCATCGTCTTTGCGGGTTTGTTGGGTGAAGTGGTGGGGCGAGGTTATTCGGAGCCGATGAATCGATGGCTGCGGAGGCGCTGGGGAGATGGGCCGAAGAGTCTTGGTTCGGTGATGGAGAGGGACGAGGCTTCAGAGCGCGTTGGAGGCTGAGTGAAAGTTTGCATTGCGGCTTGTTGCTGAATTTAGTGGGAAACCGTCAGAGCAGGCATTAGAGTAAAGCGCCAGGGGTATCGCGTGGCTTTAAAGGATCTCTTGGACAAGCTGTTCGGAGCTCTGCCGCTTTTCAGCCGCCAGATGTCCGCGCTGATGCGGGGGCCGAAGACGGCTGTCCTGCAGATGGATCTTGAGTCCGACTCGGCGTTGCAAGAGGCGCTTACTTTTGTTGCGGTGTCGTTCGCGATCGCGTTCATCGCGCAGATTCCTTTTCTTCCGGAAAAGCAGGACAAGGAGATGATGTTCGGCGTGCTTGCTGTTCAAGCGGCGCTGTCGTTTGCACTGAATGTCTTGATTGTGGTGCTGGCCTGGAGAATTGTTGGAGGCAAGCTAGCTTCAAAGAAGATTCTGGTGGCGTCGTGTTACTTCTGCGGCGTGTCGACGTTGATCTTTCTTATTTTCTCCCTGCTCGCTGCCGGGGCATTCAAGCTGCTCGATCCAGTGGGATATCAGGAGACGCTGACGGGCACCTTCGATCCATTCAGCCTGATGGACAGCGGTGGGGATAAGGTGTTCCTTGGTTTGTTGTGCCTGGGTGCTCTTGCGACCTTCGCGTGGATTGTGTGCGTGTGGGGCGCTTATCGCGAGTTCGTGCATCTGTCGAAGCGACGGTCTGCAATTGCGTTGCTAATCTTTACGGCGCTGAGTCCTTTGCTGCTTCTGGTTCAGTTGCTGATGACAGTCACGATCATGGCGTCCCGCACGACGCCGGCGGTGCCGAGTGATCTGGCGGGAACATGGTACAAGAGCGGGACGAGCGAAGCAGGCGATGTCCGGAAGGCGGGATTCGTTACGTTCGAGTTTGCGGCTCCGAAGTACAAGATCCTGCCTTTCGGCACCTACGCGATGTCTGGCAAGAACGTTTCAAGCAATGGCAAGTGCGCGGTTGTCAGGACGCGAGATGAGAAGGGAGGACTCTTTGTTCGAGGTTCAATGATCGAACTCGCTCCCTGGGTTGTCACCGAGTCCACTGACGATCAGTGTGCGGGAAAGAAGTTGCAGAGCCGTGGGGGTACGGACAAAGTCGAATATCAATATAAGCTCGACCAACAGCCCACTGGTTGGGTGCTTTGTCTCAGCAATCGGCTTGGTCGATTCTGCCTGGTTCCGAAGAAGTGACGGGGTGGGTGCGGTGGAGCTGTGGGGTTTTCGATTTTTGCATTGATAGGATGGAGGACGTCGTAAGGAGGTTCCATGAACCGGACTTCTCCCTCTTTCTATCGGGCTCTTGTCGCAGGTGTTGTTTGCGCCTTCGCGCTGATTGCGCTGGGTGCTCAACAGGCATCCCCTCCGGCTCCGACAGCTGCTGCTCAGCCGCTCGATCCCAAGGCTGATGAGTTGCGGCTGGGGTTGACGGGGCCGGCGAATCCCAAGCTGCCGAGTTTGTTTCTGGTGGGGGATTCGACGGTGCGGAATGGGCATGGGACGGGGTCGGATGGGTTGTGGGGATGGGGTGCGCCGATTGCGGATCTGTTCGATGCGACGAAGATCAATGTGGTGAATCGGGCGATTGGCGGGCTGAGCAGCCACACTTATATTTCGGCGGGGCATTGGGATTCGACGCTGGAGATAGTGAAAGCGGGAGATTTTGTGGTGATTCAGTTTGGGCATAACGATGGAGGGCTGAATCTGCCGGGAACGGAGCCGGTTCCGGATCAGGGGTTGACGCCGGGAGCTACTCCGCCTGCGGGTGCTGCGCCGCGCGGGCCGAATGGGCGCGGGAGTTTGCCGGGGATTGGCGAGGAGACGATGGAGGTGGAGAATCCGCGGACGCATGCGAAGGAGACGGTGCATACGTTTGGGTGGTATTTGAGGAAGTATGTTGCGGATACTCGGGCGAAAGGGGCGACGCCGATCTTGTGCTCGCTGGTGCCGAGGAAGATATGGGTGGACGGGAAGATTCGGCGGAATACGAGTACTTATCGGGGATGGACGCAGGAGGTGGCGGAGCAGGAGAAGGTGGGGTTTGTGGATTTGAACGAGATTATTGCGGAGCGGTATGACGCGATGGGAGAGACGGCGGTGGATCCGATGTTTGGGGATCCGCATACGCATACGACGCTGGCGGGGGCGGAGTTGAATGCGGAGTGCGTGGTGGCTGGACTGAAGGCTCTGCCGGGCGATCCGCTGGAGAAGTACCTCACGGTCAAGGGTAAGGCGATTAAGGCGTACGGCGGGGCTGCGTCGGCGAAGGTGTGACGGGAGTTCTTGTTCGCCAGAATTTCATGGCGAGGTCGACAAGTGGGGCATTGGTCGTTGACACTGAATGCTTCGGGAGGGTGAGTGGGGCCAACGCTCGCCGTTCGCGGCAGATAAATTCGATCCGAGAAGAAGGAGAAAGCATTAATGTACGACATGGCGAATTTGAAGAAGTTGAAGACGCTGGGCGAGGGAGCTCCAGCGGCGATGGACGCGTTTTGGGCGTTCGATAAGGCGGCGTTGGCTGATGGGGTGGTTCCGAAGAAGTATAAGGAGCTGATTGCGCTGGGCGTGGCGTTGACGACGCAGTGTCCGTATTGCCTGGAGATTCATCGGGGCAATGCAGTGAAGGCGGGCGCTACGCCTGAGGAGCTTGCGGAGACGGCGCTGGTGGCGGCGGCTCTGCGGGCTGGGGCGGCTGTGACGCATGCGACGCACCTGGTTGGCGACGGGACTGGAAAGTAAGGGCGGGAATTTAGGGCTGCGACGTCCAGAAGCGGACAGCTGTTTGGGAAATTGAACAGCGATGGATTCGGTTCTGGACGTGCAGCTTTGGTTATTTTGGTGGTGGGGGAGGACTTAAGGGGTTTGCGTGGTGTGTGAGGTCTGGCAGTTCAATTGCGATTGACTATGTCGGACGTATCTTTCACGGAGGTCTCTGATGGCGTATTTTGAACGGATTCGCGATGTGATTTCGGGGCCGTTTAGTCCGGATATTCTGGCGCAACGGGCGGCGACCGGATGGCAGATGGTGTCGATCGAGTGGCGGCGGGAGCTGCCGGATGGAGAGGCTCCGACGGAGGGTGCGTATGGCGAGGAGATTCCCTACGGGCTTCGGATCTCGGAGGATTGCCTGAGGCTGGAGGTTGAGCCGACGGAGAATCAGGCGATGATGCTGATGATGGAGCTGCTGGGGCAGGACTTCTCTTACTCGAGCATCGTGAGCGATCTGAATGAGAAGGGCTTTCGGATGCGCGATGGCAAGCCTTGGACGCGCGTGGCGGTATTCAATATGATGCCGCGGCTGATCGAGGCTGGGCCAAGGATGTTCGGAAGCGAGGACTGGCGGAGATTGCGGCAGGGGTTGGCGCGGTCGAAGGAGCTTTCGAAGTAAGGGCCTGGTTCTTCAATGCTCTGATTCTTCAATGCCGGCAGCTGGCTTGAATGCGCTGGCTAGAGTGCGGGGGATTCTTTTTGTTTTTCGAGCGGCCGCGTGGCTTTCGTAGCGTTCTCGGCGTCCAACTGTAGGTGCAGCAAATTGATTTGAGAGACGGTGGTGCCGATGTATCTTCGGCGGCGCGACCACAGTGGTGGCGGCGACGAGGGATTGTCTGGTCGGGTGGAGTGTTTCTGCTGGTTGCGATTGCCGGAGCGTTGGCAGTGGAGTGGGGACTGCGTCAGGTCCAGCCGATGCTAAGACGGAAGGTGGTGGAGACGCTTTCGGCACGGTTTCATTCGCCGGTGGAGTTGGACCGGCTGGAGCTTTCGATGCGTCGAGGCGTGGTGGTGACGGGTGGGGGGCTTCGGATTCTCTATCTCGCGGGGCCGACGAAGCCGGATGCGAAGCCAAATGCGCCGCCGATGGTGGTCGTGGATCACTTTGCGTTTACCACGGGATGGCGCGAGCTGTTGCGGCCGACGACTCGCGTAGTGATGGTGAAGGTGAGGGGGCTGCAGATCAATATTCCGCCGAAGGAGGGGCGGGGAGAATCGATGCCGGATGATCCGAAACGGAAGGGGCAGCCAGTGCTGGGGATCGCCGTGGACCTGATTGAGTGTACGGATGCGAAGGTGGTGATTGAGACGAGTAAGCCGGGGAAACAGCCTCTGGAGTTCGCGATCAGCAGCCTGACGCTGAAGGATGTGGGACCGAAGAAGCCGTTCAACTATGAGGCAACGCTCAAGAATCCGAAGCCGGTGGGGGATGTGCATTCGAATGGACACTTTGGGCCGTGGCAGAACGATAACCCTCGGGATACGGCGCTTGATGGGACGTACGAGTTTACGAATGCGGACCTGTCGACGATTCATGGGATCGGAGGGATTCTGGCTTCGACGGGGCGGTTTGCGGGGACGCTGGGAGAGATTGCGGTGGATGGGACGGCGGATGTTCCGGAGTTTCGGCTGGATGTGAGCGACCATGCTCTGCCGCTGCATGCGGAGTTCGAGGCGGTGGTGGATGGGACTACGGGCGATACGCAGTTGAATGAGGTGAAGGCGCGGGTGGGGTGGTCGGAGTTGACGGCGTCGGGCGCGGTGACTCGATCGACGACTGTGCCGGGGCATGACACGGATTTGCACGTGGTGATGGAGAGGGGGCGGATTGAGGACATGCTTGCGCTGTCGATGAAGTCGAAGCCGACGCTAATGCGTGGGGCGTTGGCGACAAAGACGCATATCGAGATTCCTCCGGGACAGGTGAGTGTTTCACGGAAGATGCGGTTGGAGGGGACGTTTGCGATTCACGATGCGTTTTTGAATGATGCGAAGATGCAGCAGCAGTTGGATTCGATGAGTGAGCGGGCGAAGGGCAAGCCGCATCTGGCGAATGCGAAGGATGCCGAGGTGGTGGGGTCGTCGCTAAGCGGAAGGTTTTCTCAGGCGAATGCGTTAATGGATGTGAATGATTTAGTGTTCACGATGCCCGGGGCACAGGTTTCGATGAATGGGCGGGTTCAACTGGTGGGGAGCACGTTTGAGTTTCAGGGGAAGGTCCGGACGGATGCGACGGCTTCGCAGATGACGACGGGGTGGAAGAGTTTGCTACTGACACCGTTCGACAAGCTGATGAAGAAGAATGGCGCGGGGATGGAGCTGCCGATCAAGGTTACGGGGACTGGGTCGACGTATGATCTGCGGCTGGACTATCCCCATAGCACCGGGGCCCCACCTGGGCTGACTCGATAGTGGAAGGAAGAGTCACTCGATTCAGCCAGCCGATTTCCCACTTGCTTGTTGGGATGGTGAGACAATTGAAGAGGCCCGTGCCAGTGTCAGTTTTGACAGGTTGGGCAGGTTGGCGAAGTCGCTTACGGAGCTGAATGGCTGGACAGCAACAACTTGACTCTGCAGCAGAGCCGATACCGGAGCAGACGCCGCAGACCGGCTTGGAGCGGAGCCGAAGGCTGGCACCGGTATGGCTGCAACGTCTGTCTTTGTTCGTGCTGGTTCTGTTCTGTGTGTACCTGGGCGTACTGGTGATGGTGCTGCCGTGGTGGACGCGGATATGGGACCGGAATGAGTTCATCATGGCTCGGCCCTGGCTGGCGGCGGTGCTGCATAATGGTGCGGTGCGAGGGATGATCTCCGGATTGGGACTGCTGGATATCTGGATTGGAATCTCTGAGGCGGTGCACTATCGGGACTACCGTGGATAAACCAGGAGACGAAACGAACCAGGTACGACCGGAACCTGAGGGGGCAGAAGAGGCTCCGCTGGCGTATGAGAATCCGGAGTTTTTGAACTCGCCGGATGGGAGAATCCTGCGGATTCTGGCGGAGTACCAGGAGCCGATGTCGCGGTTTCGCCGGGAACGCGTGCAGGATACCGTGGTGTTTTTTGGGTCGGCTCGGTTTCGCGCGCTGGATGTGGCGAACTCGGAGCTGGAGCTGCTGGCGAACACGGGTTCGGCGGAGCTGGCACCGGAGAAGGAACAGCCGGCGACGATTGAGGAGATTCAGCGAGGCGAGGCTAACCGGCTTCAGTTGAAGCGGGCTGAAGCGGCCGTGGAGATGGCTCAATA
Organism: uncultured Acidobacteriaceae bacterium; assembly: GCA_963798925.1. GTDB lineage: Bacteria > Acidobacteriota > Terriglobia > Terriglobales > Acidobacteriaceae > Edaphobacter. Next base: position 1,596,742 of record CAWCVD010000008.1, on the reverse strand, counting down.
TTACGAGGACGCTCGCGAGCTGGCGGGGATGATGGCTTCGTGGGCAAAGACGCTGCCGGGACGGCGGCACCGGTTTGTGGTGACCTCGGGCGGTGGGCCGGGGATTATGGAGGCGGCTAATCGAGGGGCCTTTGAAGTGGGGGCGAAGACGGTTGGGCTGAATATCAAGCTGCCTTTCGAGCAGCATCCGAACCCGTACATTACGCCGGGGTTGAGCTTCGATTTTCACTACTTCTTCATGCGGAAGTACTGGTTCGCTTATCTGGCAAAGGCGCTGGTGGTGTTTCCGGGTGGATTTGGGACGCTGGATGAGATGTTCGAGGTACTTACGCTGGCGCAGACGAAGAAACTGGCGAAGAAGATCACGGTGGTGATCTACGGGTCGGCTTACTGGAAGAATGTGATCAATCTGGAGTTGCTGGCGGAGAAGGGCGCGATCGCGTTGGATGACCTGGAGCTGTTTCAGTTCGCGGATTCGCCTGAGGAGGCGTTTGCGATCCTGAAAGCGGGACTGACGGAGAACCACCTGGAGTCCGAGTTTGAGCGCGAGCAGAGACGGCTGGAGCGAGAGGCTGGGGTTCCTATAGAGCCGGCGCCGAGCGCGCAAGAGATTCTGGGGCCGGATATTACCAAGACACGGTAGTTGCGTCAGAGCCTTACGCCGTGTTCTCCGATGATTGCGAATACGGACAGGAGATTGGTGAGGCCAAGGAGCTCTCGAACCCGCTTGCCGATGTTGAGAAGTTGCATCTCGCAGCCTGCGCCGCGAGCCGAGGTGTAAAGACTCACGAGGGTGCCGAGTCCCATGCTGTCCATGTAGGTGAGATCGGACAGATCAAGCACGATTCGCTTGTTCTCCGGAATCATGGGACGAACTTTGGAGTAAAGGATGTCGGTTAGTCCGGATACCAATTGTCCGTGACACCGAACAATGGCGCGTTGATCGTTGCGATCAATTTCAAGGGTGAGATGGCGGGTAGTTTGTTCAGGCATCGGCTTTCTCTCAGTCGTTACAGATTCGTACGGCGATGGTTGGGCTCGAGAGAGTCTCTCATGGAGGAGTGTGGTGAATTCAGAAGATCATCGGCAAAGCAGGATGCTTTGGCTCGTCATGGCGAGGTTTCGGGTGTTCCTGCCGCCGCCATTGATGGGAAAGGTGCATCACCAACTTCTGGGGAACCATTGTAGGTAATGGAGTTACGGATATTGAAGCTCCATTCTTGGTGCAGTTACACGGCTGTCATCTGGCGTAGCCATACTGCCTTCGTAAGAAGCCTGAATGGGGGTAGCGATGAGCCAGTCAAGCATCTCGTACCTGTGGCGCGAACCGGAGGCTGCGAAGGGCTTTACGACGGGTGTGTCGTTGCATAGCCATACCAACCAATCCAAGGAGACGCTGGATTTTATCTCCGAGCTGTCGAAGGACTGGAGTGTGCTGCAGCCTGTGATGCGGTGGGCGGAGCGGCGCTGCAAGCGGCTGACGGGGATCGATCCGGACTACGCGCGGAGCTACTGGACCCCGCCACTGACCCCGAGTCTGGCATTCGACCTGGAGCGGCGGCAGATTGAAGAGAAGCTGCAGATTCCGGGGCTGGTTTCGATTACGGATCACGATGATATTCAGGCGCCGATGTTGTTGCGAACGGTTCCGTCATCGCGGCATATTCCGGTGTCGGTGGAGTGGACTGTGCCGTTTGAGGAGACGGCGTTTCATTTGGGGATTCACAATCTGCCAAGCGCGAGTGGTGCGGCGTGGATGGAGCGGCTGGCGGCATTTACGGCGATGCCAGTAGCGACACGCGCGCCGAAGCTGCTGACGGAGATCCTGGCGGAGTTGGATGAGCTGCCCGGCGTGATGATTGTCTTCAATCATCCACTGTGGGACTTATACCGGGTGGGCAAGGAACTGCACGAGGTGTTGGTGAACGAGTTTCTCGCGGTGAATGGGCAGTACGTTCATGCGCTGGAGCTGAATGGGCTGCGGGACTGGAAGGAGAACCGCGAGGCCTCAACGCTGGCAGGCAAATGGAACCAGCTGGTGATCAGCGGGGGCGACCGGCATGGCATCGAACCCAATGCGAATGTAAATTTGACGCACGCCGCGAGCTTCAACGAGTTTGTGCATGAGGTGAGGCGCGAACGACAGAGCCATGTGTTGTTTATGCCGCAGTATTCGGAGCCGTGGAAGCATCGGATTCTGCAGTCGACGCTGGCCGCGATTCGGAATTATCCGGATTTTCCAGAAGGATCGCGCTTTTGGGATGAGCGGGTGTACCATCCCGACACTGAAGGCGTGATGCAGCCGCTGAATCGGCTGTGGATGAAGGGGACACCCCCGGCGGTTTGCAATGGTGCGCTGTCTATGGTTCGGATGCTGGGAGCTGGACCGGTATCGAGCGGATTGCGGATGGCCTGGAACAATACCGGCGAGATGCGGGCTACGCTGGTTAAGCAGGAGTCTTAGCCTGGAATGGTCGACGCGGCGGCTGATTGAGCGCAAAGCTAGACGAGGGTTAGTCTTGAGCGATGCGGGTGCCGCGTGTTGCCTACTTTCCGGATTCATTCCATGAGGTAAACGGCGTCGCGCATACGAGCCGCAACTTTGTAGCATATGCGCAGGGGCATGGGCTGCCTTTTCTTTGCGTGCGGGCCGGCACGCGGGAGATCTCGTTTGAACAGGTGGGCGAGTTGCGAACACTGGAGTTGAGGCGAAGCCGCGGCTCGGTGCGGATGGAGAAGGATCTCGAGTTTGATACGCTGTTCTGGCGGCACGACGAGGCGATTCGGCGGGAGTTGGAGCGGTTTCAACCGGATGTGATTCACATTACCGGGCCAAGCGAGTTGGGAATCTTTGGAGCTTATTTTTCGCGGGAGATGGGCGTGCCGCTGGCCGCCTCATGGCACACGAACGTCCACGAATACGCGGCTCGCAGGATGGGATGGCTGACAGGCCGTCTCTCGGAGAGCGGTGGAGCGACCGTTGAGGGCGGAGTGGAGGCCAGCGCGCTTTGGGCTGCGTCGCGGTTGTACAAGCTGGCAAAGGTCTTGTTCGCACCGAACGAGGAGCTTTGCCGAATGCTGGAGAGGACTACGGGAAGGCCGTGTTTCCTGATGCAGCGAGGCGTCGATACGGAGTGGTTTTCGCCGACTCACCGGACGCGAGACGCAGACGACAGAGCGATGGTGCTGGGGTATGTGGGAAGGCTTTCGGTGGAGAAGAATGTGGTGCTACTGGCGCGGGTGGAGCGTGAGTTGGCGGCGATGGGCTTGGGCGCAGTGAGGTTTCTGATTGTTGGCCATGGCGGCGACGAAGACTTGCTGCGAAGGGATTTGAAGGCGGCCGAGTTTGCCGGAGTCTTGCGGGGCCAGGCGCTGGCGGCGGCTTACGCGAATATGGATGTGCTGGTATTTCCATCGCATACGGATACATTTGGAAATGTTGTGCTGGAGGCGCTTGCGAGTGGTGTGCCAGCTGTTGTGACACGAGATGGCGGGCCGAAGTTTATTGTGCAAGATGGCGAGACTGGATTTGTAACCGATGATGATCGCTTTGCGGCTGCGATTGCCGAGCTCGTGAAGAATCCGTCGCGGCTGGACTCCATGCGGCTCAAGGCGCGGAAGTATGCGCTGGGTTGCAGTTGGGATGCGGTGTTCGACCGGGTCTATGCGGGCTATGAGACTGCGTTGCAGGTCGAAAGAGCGGAGTGATTTGCGGAAAGTGCTCGGGTCTGCTTAACTTCTCTGCGCTGGTGTTCGCGCGAGAGCGAGCTTCCAGACTGGAGGCGGGATGGATAAACGCGCATTTCTGAAGGGTTCGGGTGCAGTGGTTGCGGGTGCGCTGCTTTCAAAGATGTCGCATGGACAGACGGGAGGCGCCAACGTGGAGCAACGGACGAACTGGGCGGGAAACTATACGTACAGCGCGAAGCATCTGGATACGCCCGGCGACGTTGCGCAGGTGCGGCAGGCGATTTCGGGACATACAGAGGTGAAGGCGCTGGGAGCGCGACACTCGTTCAATGGAATTGCGGACAGCAAGGAGGAGCAGATCTCGCTGAAGAGCTTCGACCAGATGGAGCTGGATGCGAAGAGCGGGACGGTGACGGTCGGGGCGGGTGTGACGTATGGGCAGCTTGCTCCGTATCTGGATGGTCATGGGTTTGCGGTACATAATATGGCTTCGCTGCCACATATCTCGGTGGTAGGAGCGTGCGCTACGGGAACGCATGGATCAGGGAATACCAATGGGAACCTCTCGACTGCTGTCCGGGGGATGGAGATGGTGACCGCGGGTGGAGAAGTTGTGACTTTGTCGCGAGAGAAGCTAGGCGACAAGTTTGCAGGTGTGGTGGTTGGACTGGGGGCGCTGGGTGTGATTACGAAGATCACGCTGGCAGTGGAACCGTCGTTCCAGATGACCCAGGTGGTGTACGAGGATCTCGCATTTTCGCAGTTGGAGAAGAATCTGGAGGCGATCTTTGGCAGTGGGTATAGCGTGAGTTTGTTTACCGACTGGCAGAAGAGCCGGGCGACGCAGGTTTGGATTAAGCAGAAGGTTGCCAATGGGAATGCCAGCTCGAAAGTGGCGAGCAGCTTTTACGGGGCGACGCCGGCGAAGCGGAAGATGCATCCGATTGCGGATCATTCGGCTGAGAGTTGCACGGAGCAGATGGGGGTTCCGGGACCCTGGTATGAGAGGCTGCCGCACTTCAAGATGAACTTTACGCCTAGCAGCGGGGCGGAGCTGCAGACGGAGTACTTTGTGCCGCGGGCGAAGGGGTATGAGGCGATCCGCGCGGTGGAGCAGTTACGGGATCAGATTACGCCGCATCTGTTCATTACGGAGTTTCGTACGATTGCGGCGGACGAGTTGTGGATGAGCATGGCTTACCAGAGGGACTCGATGGCGATCCACTTTACCTGGAAGCCAGAGTGGCCGGAAGTGAAGAAGCTGCTACCGCAGATCGAGGAGAAGCTGGCACCGTTTGGCGTTAGGCCGCATTGGGCGAAGTTGTTTACGATAGCCCCAGCGAAGTTGCAGGGGCAGTATGCGCGACTCGCGGAGTTTCGTACGCTGATGGGGCAGTACGATCCCAAGCGGCGGTTTCGGAATGAGTTTCTGGAGCGGAATGTTTATGGCGGCTGAGAGGCTGTCGAGTTTTCGTTGTCCATCTTCGGACGCTTTGACCGATTCCGGACAACGGAGTCACCAAAAGGATAGCTTTGGTTGAAGCTAACTAGCTGACTTTGCTATGTGTTTTGGGATGTTTCCTGTGGCAGGGGAATTGCACGAGTGTGTTTGCGTTTCCAATTGTCTGAGGAGTGTCCATGTCAGCTCTTTATCGTGATCTGAAGATCGCCATTCGTCATTTATCGAAGTCTCCTGGTTTTGCCATCACGGCGGTGTTGATGCTGGCGTTGGGAATCGGCGCGACGACGGCGATCTTTTCGATTGTTGAGGGTGTGCTTCTGCGGCCACTGCCGTTTCCTCAGCCAGATCGGCTGATGGTAGTGGCCGATCTTCTGGAAGGGGCGCAGGTGGGCGGTAACGGTGAAGCGGGCGTGACCGTCCCGGATATCCGCAATTACATGCGGGACACACACAGTTTTACGAGTCTGGGTGGCTATCAGGGAGCGGGCTTTGAGCTCTCGGGCGCGGGCGAACCGGCCGTTGTGAATGGAACTCGCATGAGTGGCGGGGTGTTGCCTGCGCTGGGAGTCGCGCCGCTGATGGGACGGGTGTTTACGCAACAGGAAGACGAGCAGCATGAGCAAGTCACGGTGCTGAGCTATTCGACGTGGCAGAGCCGGTTTCAGGGCGATACGAACATTCTGGGCAAAAAGATTCTTCTCGATCGCAAACCGTATGTGGTGATCGGCGTGATGCCACGCAATTTTGAGTTTCCTCTGCAGCCTGGACATTTGAATCGCAGCGAGCTGTGGGTGCCGATGAGTTTTTCGAAGGGCGAACTGAGTACGGGCAGCGAGGCGAATTGGAGTTACAGCATGGTCGGGCGGCTGAAGCCGGGCGTGACTCCGGCGCAGGCCTTGAACGATGCGGGCCAGGTTGCGAAGGAGACGGTACGCAATTATCCGGCGTTTATGGCGGGTCTCGCCATGCACCCGGTGGTAAGGCCGCTGCATGAAGAGACGGTTGAAACGGCGAGGCCGTTGGTGCGAACGCTGTTCCTTGCGGTTGCGGTCGTGCTGTTGATTGCGTGCGCCAATCTGGCGGGACTTTTGCTGGTGCGGGCGATTCGGAACCGGAGGGAGACTGCGGTTCGCCTGGCGCTGGGAGCAGGCAGCGGAGCCATCCTGAGGCAGAGATTGATGGAGAGCCTCGTGATCAGCGTCGCCGGGGGCGCTACGGGGCTCGTGCTTGCCTGGATGGTGTTGCGGATAGGCATCAAGATGCTGCCGGAGACACTGCCGCGCATCAACGAGATCGGTTTGGACTGGCATGTGATTGCGTTTGCGATGGCTCTCGCTGTGTTGACGGGAGTGGTCTGCGGTTTGGCACCTGCCTTTGCGGCGATTCGCACGAATGTGAACGATGCGTTGAAGGAAGGCGGCCGTACGGGCAGTGCAGGTGGTCATGCGCGGCTGCGTTCTGCGCTGGTGATTGCCGAGATTGCGGTTGCGATGGTACTGCTGGCGGCGTCGGGACTGCTGCTGCGCAGCTTCGAGAAGATGCGGCAGGTTGATCTCGGCTATCGGCCGGACCACACGCTTGCGGCGGCGTATAACCTGCCGCGTGAAAAGTATGCGACTCAAGCTTCCGTCGATGAGTTCAACCATGAGCTGGAACGAAGGCTGCAGCAATTGCCGGGCGTGAAGAGCGTCGGAGTAACTTCGTTTCTGCCAGCGGCAGGCAACAACACGAACAGCGTGTTTGTGGCGGAGGGATATGTGCCGCCGAAGGATGCGGGTTACGAGCTCGCGACAATCATTCAGGTGGAGGGCGAGTACTTACAGTCGCTCGGCGTTCCTCTGGTTCACGGGCGTTACTTCACGGCGGACGACAAGGAGGGGTCGCAACTTGTGGCGATCGTGAACCGTAAGCTGGCGGAGCATGCGTGGCCTGGGCAAGATCCGATTGGCAAGCGGCTGCGGATAGGCACGCCGGCGATGCAGACGCCATGGGCTGTCGTGGTGGGCGAGGTGGAGGATGTGAAGGAAAACTCTCCCGACGCGGACGACAAGAAGCAATACTATATGACCGTTGGCCAGGCGGAGACGATGGCGGGAGCGCTCGCATCGCCGACGGATTTGAATGGCAACGGCGGATACATCGCGCTGCGCACGGCGATGGCGCCGGAGCAGATGGAGAGTGCGTTGCGCGGGACGGTGAAGTCGATCGATGCGCAATTGCCTTTGACACAGGTGCAGACGATGGAGCATGCGATCTCGGAGAGTGAGGCGCCGCGAAAGTTCAACACGGCGTTGATCTCGTCCTTTGCGGCGATTGCGGTGCTGCTGGCGGTGCTTGGCATCTACAGCGTGATTGCGTTCTCCGTTGCGCTGCGGGTGCAGGAGATGGCGATTCGCTTGGCGCTGGGTTCGCAACGTGCCGGGGTTGTCCGGTTGGTTGTCGCTTCGGGAATCAAACTTGCGGTGGCTGGCTGCGCGATCGGACTCGTGGGCGCCTGGGGTGCCTCCCGTTTCCTGCAAACTTTGCTATTTGGAGTGCGGGCTCTGGACCCGATGACCCTGACGCTGACGACGATTGCCTTGCTGCTGCTGACGATCGTGGCGTGTCTGCTGCCGGCTCGGAGAGCCGCTTCTGTCGACATGACGCAGGCATTGCGATCTGAGTGAGCTGCAACCATCGAGGACTATTTGAGGTTGGCCTAAGTCGCCCGAACGCATGGCGAGCGGCTTAGAAGCGCAGTTCTCCGATGTAGGCGGCGTAGGGAGCCATCGTCATAGATTCGAGGTGCATGGTGCCCATGCCGTTGTCGGAGCGCAGGACGGTGCGTAGGAAGCTGCCGCGCAGATGGAGCTTCATAGTGTCCGTTTTGATGGAGAGGTGCTGCGGTTGACCTGAGAGATTGCAGAGGATGACGAGAATTGGGTTTATTGGGGAAACTGTCTTCGGCTTCCGAATAATGATGAGGACGTTTTGATCGTCGCGGTTGACGGTGAGGTACTCGCCGGAGTTGATGGTTGGGTTGCTGTGGTGGAGCTCAATGAGCTTGCGGTACCAGTTGAGGAGGGAGTTAGGGTCGGCAGCCTCTAAGGCCGCGTTGGGGATTGCGTTGGGCTCGGGTGGCGGTGCAGGTGCCCCCTTTGGGGGCGGAGGTGGAGCCTCCCAAACTATGACTGGGGTCGACGGCGTGGCTTCGGATGATTGCGGGTTGGCGACGCCTAGCTCCTGACCGTAGTAGAGCAACGGTTGCGCACGGGTGGTGAACAGGATGGTGGCAAGCAGCTTGGCTATGGCAAGATCGTGCTGACCGTCGGCGTAGCGGCTCATGCTGCGCTGGAAGCTGGGGCCGTCGGAGGCGATCAGCGGAATGGCGTGACCTGCCAAGGCAATGTTTTCGGTGGACTCGACTGCAGAGCGGACGGCGGCGGGATTGAGCGGGGTTACCGCGCCGAGGCTGGCATCGAGGAGAAGCTGGGTCGATTGCGGGTCCGGCGCCTTGTAGGTTCTTTGCTGCGGGGAGGATGGGAGGGTCGGGTCGACATCGCCGATGAGCACGCGCTGGCCGAGGTAGCTGCCTGCGGCTTTACGGAGTGCTGCAGCCTGTGCGTGAGCTTCAGGGGTTGCGCCGATGACGTGAAAACCGGCGATGCCGCGATTGAGCCAGAAACGCGCGACGTTGGCCAGGTCGGTGACGGGAATGTGCGGATCGAGGTCGAGCAGTATGCGAATGTTGTGGCGGCTGGCCTCATGGATCAGGTCATCGAGATCGTCGAGGGTACCAAAGGCAGGATCGATTGATTGCGCGTGAGCGGCGTCGGGCTGGAGCGAGGTAAGGAGAAGCCCGTCGACGCCGAGGGATTGAATGTAGTCGAGACGCTGAACGACACCTTGGAGACCGCTGCCGCCGTCGGGGCTGAAGTTGATAGGATTGACCTGGTAGACGACGGGATGTTTCCACCAGACGTCGGTATTGAGACCGGAGCCTACCCATCCGGGGCGGGCCAGCGTTTGAGGCAGTGCAGGCGAGGTGACCGCGCAGGCGAGGGCGAGAGTGAGGGTGCAGAGTTGGCGAGGTGTCGGCATGATCATCGCAGTCGTTGACTTCGATGCTACGCGAGTCAATGGCCGGATGGAGTGATTTACGGAGATGGGCGCAACTTGAACGTCACGGCCTGTCACCGGCCGGAGCTGAACTATACTTCTGCCATCGTAGAACCATTCAAAGGGAGCGCCTTATGCCAGTTGCCGTTGCGGACCAGCCGCTCTATCAGATTGTTAGCGGGGCTGCTCCGGGGACCATCGCTGATGTAGCGGCGATTATGGGGAGCATCGACAGCGTTTTGGCCGATGGGGATGGTTTGAAGTGGTTTAACCGCCTTTATCTGATGGTGACGCAAAAGGTGGATCTAGCTCCTCCGGCGGGTGGGTGGAAGGATGCGCAGTGGTTGTCGCTTCTGGATGTGGTTTTTGCGGGATTTTATTTCCGGGCTGTGGCTGACTTTCTCTCTGGAGTTTCGGCGGTACCAAGCTCCTGGAATGCGATGCTAAGCGTACGCTTTGCGGTGGGGATCGATCGGATTCAGTTTGCGCTGGCGGGGATGAATGCGCACATCAATCATGATCTTTCGCTGGCGTTGCTGGCGACCGACCAACAACTGAATTTGGAGCCTGATCTTACGAGCCCACAGCATGTGGATTACGAAGCTGTAAACGGTTTGTTGAATGCTGTGATGCCACAGGCGTTGCAGATGCTGGCGGCGGGTGTGCTGGGACAGCTGGCCCAAGATTCAGGGAAGATTGGACGGATCCTTGCGTTTTGGAACATATGCCGCGCGCGCGATCTTGCGTGGGAGTTCGCGGATCATCTACGGGGACTTAATGATGGAGCCGGGCATGTGGCGCTTGCCGCCCAGGATCAGATGACAGGTGCGCTTGGACGGGCGATCCTGTCTTGCGCCTGACTTCGCATGAGGACGGACGCGAGAGGATCTCTCGCCGCCGCCGGAGGTTTTGTTGGCGCGCTTCGTCTGGTAGGCTCAAAGCTTCAAAACAAAAACAGGAGATTCCATGAATCGTTTTGGCACTCTGCTAATGGCTGCTGCGCTGATGGTGGCACAACCGTGTTTTGCTCAGATGGGTGCGCCGGATGCGAAACCGGTGCCGGGGATGCCAGGCGTTGCCGGTCCACTCGCGGCGAAGTACGGGGCCGATGCGGCGAAGATTCTAAAGGCGAGCGAGACCGATAACGACGGCTATGATGCGCTGACGTATCTGTGCTACCACGTGGGCAAGCGGCTTAGTGGATCACCGCAGTTGAACACCGCGATTCAGTGGGGCGCGGATTTGATGCGCAAGGCGGGACTGCAGAATGTGACGGTGCAGTCGGTGATGGTGCCGCGTTGGGTGAGAGGAAGTGAGTCTGGGACAATGACCACAACTGGGCCGGGCGCGGTGAACCGGTCTCTGCACATGCTCGGGTTGGGAATGAGCGTCGGGACTCCGGCGGGCGGGATCACCGCGCCTGTTGTCTTCGTGCCAACCTTCGATGCGCTGGATGCGATGACGACTGATCAGGTGAAGGGGAAGATTGTGGTGTTCAACCCTGGGTGGCATGGCTATGGCGTCAATACGCAGTACAGGACCTACGGAGCATCGCGCGCTGCGGCAAAGGGCGCAGTGGCGATGCTGGTGAGGTCCGCGACTGGACTGGCGATGCAGGTTCCCCACACGGGCACGCTGGTGTATGACGAGAAGCAGCCGAAGATTCCTGCGGCGGCGATCACGGTGGAAGATGCGCTGATGATCGAGCAGCTATGCAAGGAAGGCCCGGTGACGGTGCATCTGGAGATGCAGGCGCACATGGAGGCGGATGTCGAAGCCGGCAATGTGATGGGGGAGATTGTGGGCAGCGAGCATCCGGAGCAGGTGGTGTCGATCGGCGGACATATCGACTCGTGGGATGTGGGACAGGGCGCGCAGGACGATGGGTCGGGGATTATTGCGGCTTACCAGGCCGTGACGCTGATTCACAAACTGGGGCTGAAGCCGAAACGGACGATCCGGCTGGTCTTCTGGGTGAATGAAGAGAACGGAGACGCAGGTGGACGCGCCTACCGGAAGATGATCGGCGATAAGATCGGCGATCAGGTTGCGGCGATTGAGATGGATGGAGGAGCGGAGAAGCCTCTGGGGATTGGATATGGTAGTGCGGGCGGGCCGCGGCGTCCACGCACTGCAGGTGCTGCGGCTGCACTGCCGGGCGCTCCCGATGAGAGTGCGATGGCGCCGGAGGTGAAGCAGTCGGTGGATTGGCTGCGGGATATCGTTTCGATGCTGGGGCCGATCGGGACGGATACGGTTTCAGCGGGTGGAGGCGGTACGGATATCGAACCGCTGACGGCTGATGGAGTTCCAGGGCTGAGTCCGCGAACGGTTGCGACGCATTACTTCGACTGGCACCACAGTGAGGCCGATACGCTGGATAAGGTCGATCCGGTGGAGTTCAGGAAGAACGCAGCGATGCTCTCAGTGGTGGCGTATGTGCTGGCTGATATGGATGGGCGGCTGGTAGGACGAAAATCTGCCGCCGAGTAAGTTGAAGCGATCAATCGGCGGCCATCGTGAAATGTTGCGGCGGCCGCCTTTTTATGCGCGAGGGGCGTTAGCTGATGTCAAAGCTGACGCCCTGGGCGAGAGGCAGGTCGGCTCCATAGTTGATGGTGTTTGTGGCGCGGCGCATGTACTGCTTCCATGCGTCGGAGCCCGACTCGCGGCCACCACCCGTTTCTTTTTCACCGCCGAAGGCTCCGCCAATCTCTGCGCCGGAGGTGCCGATGTTGACGTTGGCGATGCCGCAGTCGGAGCCGGTGGCGGAGAGAAACTGCTCCGCTTCGCGAAGGTTCATCGTGAAGATGCTCGAGGAGAGGCCCTGGGGAACGTCGTTATGCATCGCCACGGCGTCGGCGAAGTCGGTGTACTTGAGGACGTAAAGGATGGGCGCGAAGGTCTCGTGCTTGACGATGTCGGTTTGCGTGGCGATCTCGACCAGCGCAGGCCGGACGTAGAAGGCTTCGGGATTTGTCTTGTGGGCGGAACGTTCGCCACCTGTGATGGTTGCACCTGAGTTTTTTGCGTCAGCCAGTGCGTTCTGCATGGCTTTGTAGGCACGCTTATCAATTAGCGGGCCGACGAGGGTGTTGGATTCACGCGGGTCGCCGATGTTGACTGAGGCGTAGACCTTCTTGAGTTGAGGGACGAGCTGGTCGTAGACGCTTTCGTGGACGATGAGGCGGCGGAGCGTCGTGCAGCGCTGGCCCGCGGTTCCCATCGCCGAAAAAGCAATGGCGCGGAGTGTGAGATCGAGGTCGGCCGTGGGGGCGACAATGGCTGCGTTGTTGCCGCCTAGCTCGAGGATGGCGCGGGCGAAGCGGGAGGCGAGGCGTGGAGCAACGGTCCTGCCCATCGCCGTGCTGCCAGTCGCAGAGACCAGCGGAACCAGAGGTGAATCGACTAGTTGTTGACCGATTGAGGAATCGCCGATCAGGAGGGTGGCTAGACCCTTCGGGACTCCACCGAATTTCTTGGCTGCGCGTTCGAAGATGGCTTGCGTGGCGAGCGCGGTGAGTGGAGTCTTCTCGCTGGGCTTCCAAACTACCGAATTGCCACAGACGAGAGCGAGCGCCGTATTCCAGCTCCAGACGGCGACTGGAAAGTTGAAGGCGGAGATGACGCCGACGACTCCGAGAGGATGCCAGGTCTCCATCATGCGATGTTTAGAGCGCTCTGAGGGGACGGTGAGGCCGGCGAGTTGCCGGGAAAGACCCGCAGCAAAGGTGCAGATGTCGATCATCTCCTGAACCTCGCCTTGGCCTTCGGAGAGAATCTTGCCGGCCTCGATCGTCACCAGGCGTCCGAGCGGCTCGATGTTAGCGCGAAGCTCCTCGCCAAGCAGACGGACGAGTTCTCCTCGTTTGGGAGCGGAGACGGTGCGCCACTCCAGGAAGGCCTCATGAGCTTCTGAGATCGCCTTTGCCGCCCCTTCGGCACTGATTGTCGGCAACTGCGCGATGATCTCGCCGGTGATTGGTGTGCGCACGGCGAGTTTGCCATTGGAGTACGCGGTGGCTGGTACGCCGAGAGCTTCGAGGATCGTGTGAACTTCCTGCTGGACAGAGGTTATGGTGTTCGTTGTCATTCCGTTCTTCCTTATTGCTTTGCCGCGTAGGTCTGAGCGAGAACCTCGGCGAGATGAAGAGGCCTTGCCTGGGCGTTCTGGGTGATCTGTTCGGCGCAACTAAAGCCATCGCTGACGATGATGGCGCCCTGAGGCTTGTTTCGAACGGTGGGAAGCAATACGCGCTCGCCGATCTTCTGGGAGACTTCAAATTTGTCCTTTTCGAAACCGAAGGGGCCTGCCATGCCGCAACAGCCGGAGTCGAGGAGTTCAACATCGGCTCCGGTGAGCTGGAGGAGCGCCATCTCGTCGTGCATGCCCATCGTGGCGCGGTGATGGCAGTGGCCGTGGACGATGATCTTGCGCTCGATTTGCGGAGGCCGGTAGTCAGGCGCGTACTTGACGAGGAATTCGCTGAGGAGAAAGGTCTGGTCGCGAAGCTTGGCAGCACGCGGATCGTTGGGCAGGAGATTTGTCAGCTCGTCGCGAAAAACGGAGGCGCAACTGGGCTCAAGGACGACCACCGGTGTGCCGGCGGCGAGTTGGGCAGTGAGGGCGTCGAGGGTTTTGAGCAGGTACTTCTTCGCCGTGTCGAGCATGCCGAAGTCATAGAGCGGGCGGCCGCAGCAAAGGTGCCGCGTGGGAAGCGTGACGCGGAAGCCAGCCCCGGTGAGGACCTTGTGAGCGGCGCGCAAGGTCGCGGGGTGGAAGTAATTGTTGAAGGTGTCGGCCCAGAGAAAGACCTCCGGAGCAGTTTCACGGAGAGCAGGACGACGGTCGCGGCGTCGGCGTGCGTCGCGCGCAAGGCGTCGATCCGGTGTGAAAGCCTTTGAGAAGCGCGGAAAGGTGCGCTGCGGATGGATGTGGAGGATCTTTTTGAGAATTGTGTTCACAACAGGAGCGCTATTCAAGGCATTGACGAGTTTTGGCGCAAACGAGGCCAGCTGAGCGAAGCGGTCGATGCGGCCGAAGGCATGATGGAAGAGCGGTCGGGACTCGCCTTCGTAATGATGGGCGAGAAACTCGGCCTTGTAGGTTGCCATGTCGACAGAGACTGGACACTCGGACTTGCAGGCCTTGCAGGAGAGGCATAGATCGAGCGATTCGCGGACCTGCTCGTTCTTCCATTGGTTCGGGAGAATCTCGCCCTGGAGCAGCTCCCAAAGCATGTGCGCACGGCCTCGCGTGGAGTGAAGCTCCTCGCCTGTGGCCATGAAGCTGGGACACATAGTTCCTGCATCGGTCTTGCGACAGGCTCCGACGCCGACGCACCGCAGCGTTGCGGAGGCCAGACTTCCGTTATCTTCGGCCAGAGCAAAGTGCGTCTTCGGCTGCCATGGTTTGTAGTCGGCACCGAGGCGAAGATCCTCATGTGGCTGATGCGCGTCTATGAGCTTGCCGGGATTCATGCGGTTGGTGGGATCGAAGATGCGCTTGAAGTTGCGGAAGGCTTCCATGAGTTCCGCGCCGAACATCTTCGGCAGTAAAGCACCGCGAGCCTGGCCATCGCCGTGTTCGCCAGAGAGCGAGCCGCCGTGTGCAAGCGCGATGTCCGCGGCTCGACCCATGAACTCGCGAAATTTGAGGATTCCACTTGCGGTTTCGAGGTCGAAGTTGAGTCGCATGTGGACGCAGCCCTGGCCAAAGTGGCCGTACATCGCGCTCGAGTAGTTGTACTCGCTCATGAGCGCGCGAATGGCGCGAAGATAGCTGCCAAGCTGTATGGGATCGACGGCCGCGTCCTCCCAACCCTCCCAGCCCGTGCCGACGCCGGGAATAAAAGCGGTCGCTCCGAGGCCGGATTCGCGAATGTGCCAGACGCGCTTTGCCTCGTCGGAGTTGTAGATGCGCGCGGTGGGTTGCGCGGCGAGCGTCTTGAGAGAGGCGACGAAGGCACGGGCTTTGGCGTTCGCGTCGGACTGAGTGGCAGCGCCGAACTCGACGATGAGAAAGCCGTCGCCTGGAGGAAGAAGTTCGAGGTCCCCAAGATACTTTTGTTTGCGGCGAAGGGCATCGAGGAGATAGCCGTCAACGCCTTCGAGACCGATGGGCTTATGTTCGAGGATGTGAGTGACGTGGTCAGCTGCAAGAAAGATGTCGGGAAAGCCAACGCCGACCAGCGCACGGCACTGCGGGCTTTCGACCAGTTGCAGCGTCGCGCCGAGGATGACGGCACATGTGCCTTCACTGCCGACGAGGGCGCGCGCGACGTTGAAGTTGTTTTCCGAAAGGAGCTCGTCGAGATTGAAGCCGGAGACGCGGCGAGGAATACGGGGAAATCTTGCGCGCACCTGCTCGGCGTAGGTGTCGCGGATGCGCTTGAGACCGGCGTAGACCTCGCCTACGCGTCCGCCAGATTCGATCTTGGCCTCGAGCTCCGCTTCGGTAGTGGGCCCGACCGTGAGGCGCGTGCCGTCGTAGAGAAGAAGATCGAGCGACTGGATGTTATCGACAGTCTTTCCGCCCATCAGCGCGTGAACGCCGCAGGAGTTGTTGCCGATCATGCCTCCGATGGTGCAGCGGCTGTGCGTGGCAGGGTCGGGAGCGAAGGTAAGGGCGAATTTTTCCGCGGCGTCTCGTACGCGATCGAGCACGATGCCTGGCTGAACATGGACAGTCCGATTCGCGACATCGATTGCGCCCATGCCGTTCATGTACTTCGAAAAATCGAGGATGACCGCGGCGTTGCACCCCTGGCCTGCGAGCGAGGTACCAGCTCCGCGCGACAGGATTGGCGCGTTGAAGTCGCGGCAGATCTCGACGGCTGCGATGACGTCAGCTTCGTCGAGCGGGATGACGACGCCGATGGGAACGTGGCGATAGTTCGAACCGTCCGTGGCGTAGAGAGCCTTAGCCGATGCGTCGAATCGCACCTCGCCGCGGATCTGGGCGCGAAGACGCTGCTCGAGTCCTTCGGACTCGGGGAAGGTATCGTGCGCACGGGCGTGAGAGCTCGGCAGAAGGACAAACGGCGATGTGGACATAGATGCGCCCTGCTCTCCGAAGCAGTAGCACCATTCTAGTCAGCCGGTGCGTTGTCCGCTGAGAGGGGCGGGCCATCTCATTAACAGCAAATGTTCACGTGCCCGCGCCAACTGATAGAACTGGCTTTTTCACCTTCGCGCTGGCGCAAGAGTTGAGGCGAACGCCAGGAGGGTTGCGTCATTCGAGGGCGCTGCGAGCAGTTGCATCCCTGTGCCAAAAGCTGCGCCGATGTGTTCTCCGGGCAACGTGACAGCTGGCAGGCCGGCGAGGCTTGCGGGGCTTGTGTAACGGAGGATTCCTTTGCGAGAATCCGTATGATCGCGTCCGGCGTGAAGTTTGCTGACGGGTGCGCACGGGGCTAAGAGCAGGTCGTAGCTTTCGAAGAGAGCAGCCATCTTCGAGCGGAATGCGCTTAGACGATAGCGTAGATTGCGGTCCTCCGCTTCGGACAGGGTGGCGCCATAAGCGAGGCGCTCGGCGATGACTGGTTCGAAGTGCTGAAAGTTGCCACGGTGGATTGCTGCGGCCTCGTTAGCGACGATGGGCGAGTAGATCTGCGGAGCTTCAGACCAGAAGTTGGCGTCAAAGATTGTGAGCTCGGCTCCGTGGAGCGCGAGCTGCCTCTTCCACGCTTCATAGGCATTGAGGACCGCGGGTTCGCAGTCTTGCAGGTAGTCATGACCCACGCAACCAATGCGCGGCGCGATCGGCAATGACGGGATTTCAATATCAAAGACGGCGTTGGCGAGAACCGCCGCATCTCGAAGATCGGCGAAGAGCAAGCCGATGGTGTCGAAGGTGGGGGCCAGATGATATCCGCCTGCCCAGCGCAGCTCGCCGCGTGCAAGCCCATGCGAGGTTCGGTAACCGGCGAGTCCGCAGAGAGCAGACGGGATGCGAACGGACCCTCCTGTGTCTGTGCCGATGGCAACGAGCGCGGAGCCCTCCTGCACGCTTGCGGCAGCACCGCTGGAGGAACCTCCAGTCAACAGCGTTGCGTCGCGTGGCTGGAGGCAATCGCTATAGTCAGCGTTCTCGCCGGTGATTCCATAGGCGAGCTGGTGAAGATGTGTCTTGCCCGTGAGGATTGCTCCAGCGTCCAACAAGCGCTGCGCGATCCAGGAGTTTTTCTCCGCCGGAAGATTGTGTTGCGCATAAAAGCGCGATCCGCAACTTGTGACGCTTCCCGCTACATCAAAGCAGTCCTTAATAGAAATGGGGATGCCATAGAGAATGGACCGGCTCCTTGCATCGGGAAAGATGCGGGGAAGCTGCTCCGCCCGGCTAACCGATTCCTCACTATAAGAGGCCAGGTACGTATTGTGCGACGCATTACCGTTTGCCCTTGCAGCAAAGCTTATTGCGATTGGGGCTGGAGCTGCGGACGAAGATTTTAGCTCTTCGCGCAGAGACTGCAGGGGAGATGGATAAGCTGGCATAGGCTTGGAGCGACCATTCTAACCGGTTGCCGGATACTTCAGTGCCCAAGACCGAGTATGCCTGCGAGTGGAATATGAGCCCACGTGGGACGGTTGTCGAGTTCGTAGAGCAGTTCGTAGAGGGTCTTTTCAAGTAGATAGGCGTCGAGAAGAAGCTGCAGCTGGCTGGCTCGAGGAATGAGCTCAGGGTTTGTCGCACCGACCGTATCCATGTAGGCGCGCAGAAACGTGTTTGAGACTGTATTCTGCCAGAGAACGGCCCAGGGTTCGAGATTCCTGGCGTCGTCAGGCCTGCGCTGGGCAAAGACGCTAAGTGCAGCATAGGCAGCGTAGCTGAAAGATCGCATCATTCCAGCGACGTCTTTGAGCGGGGATTGCTTTGCGCGTCGTTGCTCAAGACTGCGGGCCGGTTCACCTTCGAAGTCGAGGATCACATAGTCGCCACGGGAGCGGAGCACCTGGCCGAGATGATAGTCGCCGTGGATACGGATGCGTTGACCGGCATCGGCAGGGGTCGCTGAGGCAATAGCATGGGCACGAGAGTGAAGTTGGATACGGCGGCTGAGAATCAGAGCTGCCTTATCGGCGATCGCTTCAGGGAGCTGAGACATGCCGCGCCGCAAAGCGCCCAGGGTGAGCGACAGTTGCGCGTCGATGCGGTCGGCATCGGCGACGAGATCGGCAGTGGTAAAGCACTCGGCCACAAAGGCTGGATTGTTTGTTGGAGTAGAGAGCGCAAGATGCATCTCGGCAGTGCGCCGGGCCAGCAGAGCGGCAGCGTCAAGGTAGAGCGCGGCGTACTCGCGAGCCTCGACGGGGGTAGCGTCTTCGACGTCGGTTGACGCCGGCGTGCCGAGATCTTGCGGCGCCGGGAGTGTAGCGACCGTGTCGTAGTAGCGGGAGAGTTCGTCGAGTGTCCATTGCCAGCCGTCGCCTTCATTCTCGACGAGGCCCTGCAACATCGCAATCGTGGTTGGCTCACCGTTGCTTGGCTTGAGTGTGATATCGCCGAGAAACGGAGCGATGCGGGGAAAGTGTGCGACCTCTGTGAGGAAACGGCCGATTTCGGTGTCAGGATTCTCCCCGGGCTGGAGTCGCCGGAAGAGCTTCAGAATTAGCTTTGATCCGTAGAGAATCGAGGTGTTGGACTGTTCGGCGGAGCCAGTGCGCGCGGGCAACAGTTCCTCACCACGCACTTCGCTAAAGGCGGTGCTGCAATGGCTCGTGAGAACACCATCGCGAGCAGGAAGCTCGGCCTCAGCGCCAATCAGCGCAAGAATCGCCTGGCGGACGTCTTCGCGCGCGATCGCATCGTGCAGGATTGCAGGACCATTTGCAGTCGTGACAGTTGCGACGATGCTTGCGGGATCAGAGGCCCGGATTGTCTCTGCTGCTTCGCCAGTGCTTATCGTCAGGGCGAGTTGATAGACGCTGAGGCTGTCGTCGTCGAGGGTGAGTTGCAGAAACAACAGGACAGAGTTGAGACCGGGAAGTTCCGCGGAGTCAGGAATCACAACTTTCTTGATGGTTCGGGATTTGGCGCCGAACCAGCGCTGGTGGGGAAGATATGACGCGATCAGGTCCTGCAGAAGCGAGAGACCCGGAGCGACCAGCAATCCATCGACACCGTGACTCAGCAAGTTAAGGACGGGCTCGTCGTCAGGAACCTGCACAGGCTCTGGGGTTTCAGGCGCCGGTTGAAGTTCGAGCCACAGAAAAGAATAGGGCGCGAGCGTCAACGGATAGGGCTGCGCTGTGATGGGAGGAAACATGACATAGCCGAGCATCTCCACTGGCACCCTGCCTGCAAATCTGGCGAGGTCGAGCGAGACAGGTTGCGAGAAACGGGAGAGATTGGCGACGCAGAGAACGGATTCGCTGTTGCCGTCTCCGTCGTATTCCCGGAGGTAGGCAAGAATCTTGCGGTTGTCAGGGTTCAGAAACTCCAGCGTTCCACGTCCGAAGACGTGAAAAAGCTTGCGCAGTGCGATCATGTTGCGCGTCCAGTGCAGCAGCGAGGACTGATCGGACTGTTGGGCTTCGACGTTGATGGACTGATAGCCCCAGATCGGATCCATAATGACCGGGAAGTAGAGCTTGGCGGGAACTGAGGTCGAAAACCCTGCGTTTCGGTCGGGGTTCCACTGCATTGGCGTGCGCACGCCGTTGCGATCGCCGAGATAGATATTATCGCCCATGCCGATCTCGTCGCCGTAGTACAGAATCGGCGTGCCCGGGAAAGCTGAGAAGCAGAGAATTGAGTAGCTCGATACGGCGGCGGTTGTTGTCGACCAGAGGTGCAAGCCGGCGGCGAATTCCGACGTTGATACGCATACGAGGATCAGCGGAGTAGGCGAAATACATGTAATCGCGCTCGTCGTTAGTGACCATCTCGAGTGTGAGCTCGTCGTGGTTACGCAGAAAGAGTCCCCACTGACATTTGTCTGGAATGGGCGGAGTCTGCGCCATGATGTCGGTGATGGGCAGCCGATCCTCCTGGCGCAGCGCCATGTAAATGCGCGGCATCAGCGGAAAGTGAAACGCCATGTGGCACTCGTCTCCGTCGCCGAAGTAGGGGCGGACGTCGGCCGGCCACATGTTGGCCTCAGCGAGCACAAGGCGATTCTCGTATTCCGCATCGATGACAGCACGAATCTCTTTGATTTTGACGTGCGTCTCCGGCACATTTTCGCAGCTTGTACCATCGCGTTCGATCAGGTATGGGATTGCATCCAGCCGCAGTGCGTCCACACCCATGTCCAGCCAGAAGCGCATGGCCTTGAGGACTTCTTCCATCACGCGTGGATTATCGAAGTTGAGATCGGGCTGATGGGAAAAGAAACGGTGCCAGTAGTACTGCTGCGCGACTTCATCCCAGGTCCAATTGGATTTCTCGGTATCTGTGAAGATGATGCGCACGCCTTCAAAGAGCTTGTCAGTGTCGCTCCAGACGTACATCTCCCGCTCAGGTGACCCTTTGGGGGCCTGGCGCGCAGCTTTGAACCACGGGTGCTGATCGCTGGTGTGGTTGATGACGAGCTCAATCATCACCTGCATCCCGCGCTGATGCGCTGCATCGAGCACCTGCTTGAAGTCGTTCAGCGTGCCGTAGCTGGGGTTCACGTCGACGTAGTTCGCAATATCGTAGCCGTCGTCGCGCAGTGGCGAGGGAAAGAACGGCAGCAGCCAGAGGCAGGTAACGCCGAGGTCCTGAAGATAGTCGAGCCTGGAAAGCAGGCCTGGAAAATCGCCAATCCCGTCAGCGTTCGAGTCCATGAAAGCGCGGACGTGAATCTCGTAGATGATCGCGTCTTTGTACCAAAGTGGATCAGTGGCACTGCCGGCTTTCTTCACTCGCTCTCCTCCGGCGTGGCGGATGGTGAGGCTGGCCCCGTTTCGTTCGGATCAAGTGTAGCCTCATTGCCTGGCCCGCGGATCAGTCGGAAGATATGCGCAGGCATGACATCAGGCCGCAGAGCGACGTAGTTGCTGCGATCGTGCCATTGGTAGTGGGTGCCGGTCAGCAGGTCTTCAATCTCGAAGTTTTCGTTGTGTGGAATTGCGAGCAGCTTCAGGTTGAGATCGATCCATCCCGCCTGTTCCTGTGCGGGATCGAGGTTGATGGCGACGAGGATCGTATTTTTCCCACTCGATTTGCTGTAGCAGAGAATGTTCGGATTATCGACGGGATGAAAATGGAGTGAACTATCGCTTTGAAGCGCCGGGTTCTCGCGGCGGATCTGATTTATCTGGGTGATCAGCGGAGCGAGGCTATGGCCGGCTGCGCGGTCCCAGCGGCGGATCTCGTATTTCTCGCTATTCATGTACTCCTCGCTTCCCGGCTTCGCAGGAACATTCTCGCCCAGTTCGAAGGCAGGACCATAAATACCGTAGTTGGCGCCAAGCGTCGCAGCGAGAATGAAGCGCTGCATAAAGGCCGGGCGGCCGCCTGTCTGCAACGTCGCATGGAGGATGTCTGGCGTGTTGGGCCAGAGATTCGGACGGAAGAAATCGGAGACAGGCGGCTTTGTGATCTCCTCGAAGTACTCCTGTAGCTCGGCCGCTGTGTTACGCCAGGTGAAATAGGTGTAGGACTGGGTGAAGCCGGCCTTGGCGAGCGAGTACATGACATGCGGCCGCGTGAAGGCCTCCGCGAGAAAGATCACATCCGGATATTTTCTATGGATCTCTTCAATGCACCACTCCCAGAAGGGCAGCGCCTTGGTGTGGGGATTGTCGACGCGGAAGATTCGCACCTTGCGGCGAATCCAATAGGTGAAAACATCGCGCAGTGCCTCCCACAGACCGCGCCAGTCGGCGGATTCGAAGTTAAGCGGATAGATATCCTGATACTTCTTTGGTGGATTTTCCGCGTACTGGATTGAGCCGTCTGGCCGAATGAGGAACCAATCGGGATGTTCTGTCACCCACGGGTGATCGGGCGAACATTGAAAGGCAATGTCGAGCGCGACCTCCATCTCCAGGCCGCGAGCAGCGGCAATCAGAGAATCGAAATCCCGCAAAGTGCCGAGCTCTGGATTGATGGATTTGTGCCCGCCGTCTTTGGAGCCGATCGCCCAGGGGCTCCCCGGATCGTCTTCCGCAGGGGATACGCTGTTGTTGCGGCCTTTGCGAAATGCTGTGCCGATGGGATGGATTGGCGGCAGATACAGTACATCGAAACCCATCGCTGCTATGCTCGGCAACATCGCCTTGACGTCGGCGAAGGTGCCGTGCCGGCCAGGATCTGGAGAGGTCGACCTGGGAAAAAGCTCATACCACGCCGAAAAGCGAGCGCGTTCGCGGTCAACCCATAGAGACAATTCTTTGGGATAGTTTGTCGCCAACGTGAGATCGGGGTAGCGCACCACAACTGCGAGCACCTCATCTGTCAGAGGGAACTCCCACTCTGCGCGATCGCTCTCGGCCAGCCGGTTGAGACTTGCCGCGGCGTCAGAGAGAAGCTTACTGTCGACACCTTTGGCGCGTTGCGCCGCTTGCTGAAGCAGAAGTGCGCCGGAAAGAAAAGCAAGTGGAATGTCCTCCAGCGATCCGCTTGAATCCAGTTTGCCCGCGGCCTGCTGAGCGGCCAGCCGCTTCCGCAAATCGGCGCTCCAGGTTGCGAAATGATCGACCCACGCCTCCAGAGTGTAGAACCAGTTTCCTGGCCTATCTACGGTGAAGGTCGCGGACCAAAGATCGTTTGTCAGAGGGGAAAATGTCACACAATGCCGGCCTTCCTCACTGGAATGCCGGTACAGAAGCCGTCCCGCAATGCGATCGTGTCCGTCCCCGAAGATGGCTGCCGTGACCCTGACAACATCGCCGAGAATTCGTTTTACCGGGTAGCGCCCGAAATCGACCTGCGGTTGGACCTCTTCGATAATGACGCGTCTCCGGCCTTCAACAGGTTTCATATCACCCAGATCTCAAAACTCAGCGTTCCGCTCCATGCTAAGACGGCAGTTTGAACTTCGCGTGCGTCGATTCCAACGAAAAGAGATGGCTATCTCAAAGGATGCGTATCAGGGCACAGGTGTTTGCTCTCGAAACTGGGTCTATGGCTGAGCTCAGATCAGCGAATGCCATCACGTGGCTCATCGAGAGCCATTACTCAATCGTATTGCCTGGACAGTTTGTTAGTTGAGTTCATCCGAGAGTGGTCGGCAAGAGAAATTCTGGGCAGTCACACGCACCCGAGACGGAGACTGGATTGAGCTGCAAAAGCTTGCAGGTACGTCGGGTGGGGTAACACATATCGTGGGCCTGTCTTTGGCTCAATGAGGTAAACGTATCCCAAAAATTGTATTGATCCTTGCGGCTCTGGTTGTCAGGCTGGTAGATTTCCACTTAGAAGTCGAACGGCAGCCTATCTCCCTATAGGCTGCCGCTCGGCTTCTACGAACCGATCTTGCCAAGTTCGACGCTCATAATGAACGAATCGAGTCTTGGAGTCCTCAAGATTTGACTCATTCCGTATCAGGATTTCTCAGGATGGCTATGCCTTTGCTGGCGAGAAACTTATATCGTTTCGGGCCCTTCGATCTTGATCAAGAACAGCGTGTGGTTCGCCGCGATGGTACGAAGATTGCCCTCCCACCCAAGGCCTTCGACCTTCTGCTTTACCTCGTCCAGAACCCTCTGCGACTGATCACTAAAGAAGAGCTGCTTCGGGCTGTTTGGCCGGACAGCTTTGTAGAAGAGGGCAACCTCACGCAGAATATCTTCTTGCTTCGCAAAGCACTGAATAACCCGAGAGAGGACTCAAGATACATCGTGACTCTTCCGGGCCGGGGATATCAGTTCGGAGTGCCGGTGATCATCGAGGAACAGCCTCAATCCGAACCGGCGCAGATGGACTCTCTTGAGACCCGCGCGGCCGCACAGGGACAATCCACACTTCCCGTTGTTAGTGATCCAAGCTTTGGTCGACGAGCTGGAGACCAGGATCGACGGAAGGGGGACTCTGGGAGACGAACTGCGGACCGGGTCCGGCAAGTAGAGGGCCAACGGCTGGTCTTCTCGCTGAAAGCGAGATGGCTCTGGCTTGCTTCGACCGCCGCCGTGCTGATCGTAGGGGGCATAGCAGGATACCTGCGGTGGGAGAAGAATCACAGGCCGCCCGCAGGGAGCCAGACCGTCGTTCTCGCAGACTTCGACAACCGCACTGCCGACAGCAGCTTTGACGTTGTCCTGAAGAAAGCCCTGGAGATCGATCTCGCGCAGTCGCCATATTTGGAGGTGATGAGCGAACAGGAGATGGTGGACATGCTCCGGCTGATGGGTCGCGATGCCGATCAACCACTCACTCCTGATGTTGCAAAGGAGATGTGTCAGCGGGCTAATCGGCACGTCATGATCAACGGCTCGATCGCCAATCTTGGCCGCGAATATCTGCTGACGCTCGAGGCGACCGACTGCGTCTCCGGCAAAAATCTTGCCGAATCCAAAGCTGAAGCCGCAACCAAGGAGAAGGTGCTGTCCGCTCTCGACTCAACTGCAGACAAGCTCCGCCACAATCTCGGTGAGTCGGCAAAGTCAGTGGAACGATTCGAGGTGCCCATCGCACAGGCAACCACTTCGTCGTTAGAGGCCCTGAAGGCCTACTCCGTTGGCGAATACATGGTCGGACGAAGCGGCTCCGAAGAGATAGAGAGCCTCCCGGTGTTTCGGAGAGCAGTTGAGCTGGATCCAAACTTTGCCATGGCCTACGCGGCCATCGCGACGGATTACTTCAACCTGAACGAATTCAGACTGGCGGAGCCCTACTATAAGAAAGCGTTCGACCTGAGCGGGCGGGTGAGCGAAAAGGAGAGGCTCTACATCAGGGCCCATTATTATGCCGACAGTCAGAGAGATCTGGCACAAGGCATCAATGAGTATAAGCTATGGGCCGCGACCTATCCGCTCGATTGGGGCCCTTGGGTCAACATCGCCAATGCGTACACGCAGACCGGCCAGTATGCTGCTGCAATTGCCGCAGGCGAGCACGCTATACGCCTCGATCCCAGCAGGGCGATCAGCTATAGCATGCTCGCTCGCGCTTACTTGCGTGCCAATCGCTATGCCGATGCTAAATCGACCGTCCTCCGTGCTCAGGGGATGGGAAAAGACTCATACAATCTGGAGACCATCCTCTTCCAGCTCGCATTTATCGACGATGATCAAGCTGCGATGGCGCGTGAGATCGCTTGGAGTCGGGGCAAACCAAGCGAATGGCGCACTCTCGAACTTGAGGCATTCGCAGCAGCCGCCCAGGGCAAATACAGACAGGCCGGACAGCTGTTTCACACTGCCTATGGCATAGCCAAGCGCGAAAACCTGGATGAATCCGCCGATACGATTCTCATCAGCCAGGCCTCGGTGGAGATCGCATCCGGCATGCCACTGGCAGCCCGAAGCACCCTTAGCCATGTCAAAGACGAGGATACGAACAATCCAGACTTCGCCCTCCTCTCGACAACCCTGGGAGATACTTCCGCAGCCGAACGCCTTCTCGCGCAGTACTCCGGCACCGAGAACCCTGGGACGCTAATCAAATATGTGTATGCGCCCCGGCTTCGCGCTGCAATTGCCATGCAACAGAAAAAGCCCCTCGACGCAATCACCGCACTGGAGCCTGCCTCACCCTATGAACTAGCCGGCGGTCTGATCGCGTTCGCGCAACGGGGCGAAGCCTATCGACTTGCAAGCCAGGAACAAAACGCCGCGGCCGAGTACAAAAACATCCTCTCGCACCCTGGACTCAATCCCCTCTCTCCCCTGCTTCCGCTCGCGCATCTCTCGCTTGCCCGGGCTGAGGCAGACGCTGGTGACGTGCGCGCCAGTCGAGCGGAGTACGAGAAGCTCTTCGCTCTCTGGAAGGACGCCGACAAGGACTTGCCCGTCCTGGTTGCCGCGCGAAGAGAGTACGCGACGTTGACCACAGCCCATTCCTAGCAATCGTCCCTCTCAAAAACCGATTTTGATCTCGTAACACGCATCGACAGGTCTATCAAAAAAATCGGGTTTGGCGTGTGCCATCGTGCATCACAAAAAGCACAGCCGAATGCTTCGTCACTTTTCAGTTGACAACACCTGTATAGAGTTATGTACTGATTTACATCGCCTTCATAATCTCATCTCAAACGCGCATGACGCTCTGATGCAAGGATTTGTACGGGCCTGTATTGATAATCCCCATCGATACCATCTTTCAACCAAGCCGGCCTAGTTCGGCAAAACGTTTTTATCCTTCAGGAGATCAGCCATATGACCAGATTTGGACTTCGTATATGGATCTTGGCGGCGGTGGCGTTACTCGCCCTGTCCTCACTCGTCGCAATCGCTCAGGAGAGCACCGGCAGCATCAGCGGAACCATCACCGATCCGAGCGGCGCGATTGTCAAGGGCGCCACAGTAACACTGACCAATACGGATCGCGGGCAAGATATCCGCAAACTAACAACAAACTCAGCAGGTTTCTACACCGCAACATCGCTGCCACTTGGCGCATACAGCGTCAAGATAAGCTTTAAAGGATTCAAAAGCGAAGTTGTAACTGGAATCGTCTTGCACGTGGCTGACGATCTGACAGTTAATCGCACCCTGACCGTGGGCAACGCGGAAGAGACTATCTCAGTCCTGGCCGACCAGGTCCAGTTGAACCTGCAAGATGCTACTTCCGCCGGCCTGATCAACAGCACGCAGATCGATCAGCTGCCGCTGATGACGCGCAACTACGAGACCCTGATCAACCTGCAGCCGGGCGTTGCCTTCGGCGGAGCCAGCGATCAGCTGAATCGTGGTCCCAGCAGTCCGACCGGCGGTTCCAGCACAGTAGCTTTTTCGATCAACGGCGGCCGCACCACCTCGAACAATTGGACGATCGACGGTTCCGACAACCTCGACCGCGGCGCAAACCTGACGCTCTATACCTATCCCAGCCCGGACGCGATCTCGGAATTCAAAACTCTGCGTGGCCAGTACAGCGCGCAGTTTGGCCGCAACGCTTCAGGACAGATCGATGTCATTACCAAGTCCGGCACGAACTCCATTCATGGCAGCGCCTATGAGTTCATTCGTAACGATTATTTTGACGCGAACGGCTACCTGAATAACACTCTTCACCAGCACATTCCGAAGTATCGCTACAACGACTTCGGCTTTTCCTTCGGAGGCCCGGTCTATATTCCGAAGATCTACGACGGCCGGAACAAAACGTTCTTCTTCGTCTCGGAAGAGTGGCTGAGGGAGGTAACCTATTCCACCGGCACAGCACTCGTTCCGACTACAGCAGAACGCGGCGGAGACTTCAGCAATTCGGGGTTCAAGACTGGAAGCACCTGGACAACACAGCCCATTAATGTGTGTACAGCGTTTACGTACAGCGCCTCGAACCAGACGAATACCTGTACTGCGCAAGGCACGAAGGTCACGACTATCTCGCCTACCGCGCAGGCTTATCTCAAGGATATTTACAGCGTCATTCCAGCACCGCAGAGCGCCTTCGACCTGGCAAACAATCTCGATCCGCATACTCTTACATCAACCATCGACAACAAATTCAACAATGACAACACCGTCGTTCGTATCGATCAGCAATTCGGCCAGAAGTTGAGCATGTTCTACCGATATATGCACGATACTTTCCCTTCCTTCAGCGGCTCGGGCGTGTTTATAGCGGTGCCGATTCCGGGTCTTTCGGCTACGGTCTCGACGGCTCCCGGTACCCAGCAACTCGGCCACGGGACATACGTCTTCAATCCAACCCTGTTAATGAATATTGGCTACGCATACTCGAATGGCTCGATTCTAACGACTCCGCAGGGAGCTTTGCTCTCTTCGCAGTCGCCCGATATCAAAGTTCCCCTGCCATATCCCAGCACAGCCGACGTTGTCCCCACCATCGGCTTCGGCACCGGTAACCTGACACAGATCGGTGGCGGCGTGGTCTACGTGGACCATGGCGTCAACCATCAGGTCTTCGGCGACGTGACGAAGACATTTCATACTCACACGTTCATCGCCGGCTTCTCTTACAACCACTATCAGAAGCAGGAAAACAATTCGGGCGGCGGCAACCAGGGGTCGTTCGGCTTCATGAACGACGCTGCTTATAGCAGCGTGGTTATTCAACCTCAGGACTCAGGTAGCGGCGTGAACGAAGCTCAGGCCTTCGCTAATTTCCTTACCGGCAACGCGAACAATGGCTTCACCCAGGCATCGAAAAACGTTCAAGTCGACATTCGATCCGAGTTATACGAAGGATTCGTGCAGGATAACTGGAAGGCAAGTCCTCGTCTGACTCTCAACCTCGGCGTTCGCTACAGCTACTTCGGCCAGCCATGGGATGCCAACGGCAATTTGAGCAACTTCGATCCCGCGACTTATTCCGCATCGAAGGCTCCGACCATCGCCAGTACCGGTTTGATCTGCTTTACCGCCCCATGCAGTCAGGCAGGCAGCAATGCAGGTCTACCCACAACGCCAAACGCTGGTGCTGATTTCGTGGGTCCCAACTACATCAACGGCATGATCTTCGGCACTCCAAGCGCCGCCAACAACAACCAGGCCTCGCAGTACGGCAATAAGGTCGGTTCATCGCAAAAATATAACTTCGCTCCACGCGTCGGCTTCGCCTATGACGTCTTCGGCGACGGCAAAACGGCGTTCCGTGGTGGTTATGGATGGTCCTACGACCAGGCCGAAGTCAGTTACTACGAGACCACCATCTTCGACAACCCTCCCGCTGTAGCATCGTACTCGCAGACCAACGCAGTGCTGGATAATCCCAGCGGCGGCGCTACGTCGTCGACCCCGTCGTCGACCCCGGGCCGCCTTCAGGCTCTTCCGCTCAACTACAAAACACCGTATGTCCAGCAGTACTCGCTCGACATACAGCAGCAGATTACTCCTACGCTGATGCTGGACGTGGGTTATTTTGGCGATCATGGAACCCATCTTCTGGGCATCCTCGAGATCAATCAGCCGGTGCCCGGCGCGTGGGTCGGCAAGGTGTCGCCACTGAACGCCACTCCTACGGCAGATCCAAATAAGAATTCATGCCTCTATCCGGGCACGGGCGGCACGACGGGTATTACGGCGATACCGGCGTTTTTGAACTCGACATGCGATCGTGTGTTGAACCAGATCAAACCCTACCTCGGTTACTTCGCCATCGATACGATGCAGTCCATTTTCAGCTCAAACTACAACGCGCTGCAGGTCAAGGTGACCAAACGGTTCTCGGGCCACACATACATTGATGCGAACTACACGTGGTCGCGCGACTTGACCAATGCTCAGGCTGACTACTCCGGCGTCATCCAGAATATCTACAACATCAATGGGGACTACGGGCGCGCGGCAGTCGATCGCACCAACATCCTGAACATGGATGGTGTGTACGAATTGCCTTGGTATCGCGACCAGAAGGGCCTGAAGGGCCATCTGATCGGTGGATGGGAAGTTTCGGGCGTCTATGCCATCAACTCGGGCCTGCCACTCACGGTGTCGGCCAGCGGCGGTTCGCAGATTACCTACAACGGAGTCACGAGCGTCCTCAACAACCAGGTAAACGGCGGCACCGAAACGGATAACGCCGGCCTCAGCGTCCTCGGAAACACAAACGCCGGCCTTCGTCCCAACCAGATCGGTGATCCCAACCAGGGCTATGGTGTGAACCTTAAGCACAGCAGGGCTTACGAACAAGCATCAGCTCTGTGGTTCTATCCAGGCGCCTTTGCCGCTCCCGCACCAACCAGCACCGTTCCTGGCACGGCAAAGCGCGGCACGATCGTTGGTCCTGGCTTCCAGCGCTTCGATGTGGGAATCTTCCGCAACTTCCGCCTCTACGAGCGGCTGAACTTCCAGTTCCGCGCCGAAGCCTTCAACGCACTCAACCACACTAACGTTCAATCAATCGGCACTGCCGCGACATCGGGTACGTTCGGCGAAATTACCGGCTACCGCGATCCTCGCATCCTGCAGTTCGCCGGCAAATTTAGCTTCTAACCCGCACCTTCCGTAGCCGGAACGGCGTCTTCCCACCCAGGAGGACGCCGTTCTTGTCTGCAGTCACAGTAGAATCACTCAGCAGAGATCATCAATGGAGAATTCCATGATGCAACGGCGTACGCGCCTTGCCCGCACTTTGTGCAGACCCACTCACTTCCATGTGCTCGCGCCTGCCCTGACCCTCGTCATCGGATTCCTACTCTGCGCAACGGCGTCTCTGGCTCAAAGCCCATCACCATCGCTTCAGGATCAGCTCCAGTTGATCGCGGCGCAGCATCACGGTGACGTAGCTCTCTTTGCAGAGAATCTAAAGACCCACGAGTCGGTGGCCATATCGCCGGATACCCCAGTGCAGACCGCCTCAGTCATCAAGCTCGCAATCCTGTATGAAGCGCTCGAGCAGGTGCGTAGCGGTAAAGCTCACTTCGACGACAAAATTACATTAACCAAAGCAGACCAGGTTCCTGGTTCCGGCGTCCTGCTCTTCTTCGACACGCCTCTTCCTCTGACCCTCAAAGATGTCCTCACCATGATGATCGTGATGAGCGATAACAGCGCCAGCAACCTCGCGATGGATCATTTGGGAATCGCAAACGTCGACGCGCGCCTTGCAAAACTCGGTCTGAAGGACACCTATCTCTACAAGAAAATCTTCACGCCTGCTCCCGCAGGAGTAGTGATGCCGGCCGACCAGAAAAAATTTGGCCTGGGCAAGACCACGGCACGGGAGATGGCCGCGTTGATGACAAAGATCGTACGCTGTGAGCTCGCCGACCCCGGAACTCCAGTGAAACCGGGCGATGCTGCCCTGTGCAATATCGCGCTCAAAATGCTGCACGTGCAGTTCTACCGGAACACCATACCCCGGTACCTCGACGGATCGCCAGGAGCCACAGGCGACTCCATCGCGAGCAAGACCGGTTCGCTCGACGCAGTCAGAAACGACGTCGCGGCGGTCTCCACAAAGAACGGGATGATCGTCATCTCCGCTTTCACCTTCAACAACAAAGACCACTCCTGGGGCACCGAGCAGGAGGGAGAGCTGACCGTCGCGAAACTTGCCCATGCAATTATTCAGGCATGGTCCCCGGAGGGTCTCGCGCCTTGGCCTGCCAGTTCAGCAGACGAGGCGCCTGCAGCGAAATAGCGCGATCTCTACCCTAACAGCCAGTGAACGAACTGAACGCGGCCTCTAAAATCCCGCGATTCCTATGCTGACGCATATCGCGTAAAGTTACACCGTAGGCGCTGTCTCAGGACAAACCTCCGTCCGGAAGGACGGGCCAGCCCTAATCTCATTTTGGAATCGTAAAGCGCGGGGGACCTAAGCTATAGCGCGCGTAACAAGGAGAGACACAGCTTGCAGAAATACTTTCTCATCGCGCTTGGAGGTGCCCTTGGCTCCATCGCCCGGTACTGGGTTGGTTCCTCCGTCACGAGCCGAATGGGCATCAAATTTCCCTATGGCACGTTCGTCATTAATATTACGGCTTGCATCATCATCGGCTTCTCGTTGGCCTTCCTCGCCAGCCGCACCGATTTGAACCCTGCGTGGAGATTTCTCATTCCCGTCGGCTTCGTTGGCGCCTACAGTACATTTTCAACCTTTGAATGGGAGATATTTGCAAACCTGCAAACCGGCGCTTTCTTGATTGCCTGTCTGTATGTTGTCTTGAGTCTGATCCTTGGGCTGATCAGCGTCTGGTGTGGAGTCCTGCTCGCGAAGGCAGTTTCATGAAGCCTCTCTGCCTTTGCTGGACGGCTTCGATCGTTCGATAAGGAGGGAGTATGTTATCTGCCGGAAAAGCCCTAAAGGTGACCATCTATCTTAGCGAAGGTTCAACCCACCACGGAGCCTCAACCTCCTCAAGCATCCTCGACTTCCTCTTCTTTCGCGGTGTGTCCGGCGCAACAGTACTGAAAGGGGTCGCGGGTTTTGGCGCTGACCACCACATCCACTCCGCCGGCTCCGTCGAAATCTCAGACCAACTCCCCCTCAAAATCGAGTTCATTGAAACACCTGAAAAGGTCAACGAGCTGCTCGAAAAACTCGAAGAGATGGCTGGCTCCGGCATGATCGAGGTGCAGGAGACTACGATCGCCAAACCCGCTCAGACCTCTAAGCCAAGGATCCCAGCTCCCGTCCACGTCAAAATCGAGGGCAAGGCAAAGTTGATGCGCATCTTCATCGGCGAAAGCGATAAGTGGCATGGCAAGCCTCTGCACGAAGCGCTCGTACAGGCGATGCGTGCGAACGATCTCGCCGGCGCGACCGTCTACCGGGGCATCCTCGGCTACGGAGCGCATCGCAGAGTGCACCGGGATAAGCCGCTGCATCTTTCGCACGATGCCTCGATCATGCTCTCCGTCGTTGACACGGAAGAGAAGCTGCAGACTTTTATGCCCATCGTCGATCAGATGGTTCAGGAGGGGTTGGTTGTCCTCTCCGACGTGGACATCATCAAGTACGCCCACCGTCCCATCGAGGCCGGAGGCTAGCGCAAATCCGGCCGCTCCTCCAAGGCTAAGCAATCCAGCTCTCAAAGTTCACTTTTCTCAAAATATTGATATGCTGTGGGCTCGGATGGGCCTGATAATTCGTTCCCATGGTTTCCATTTCATAAATCGCAGATGATCCGCCATCCGTTCGCGCACCATCCCCAACGGGCCGCCATTTTGTCATAATTCGCAGGAGGAATGTCATGTCGAGACCCAAAAGCACCACCCTTCCGCAACCAGTCTTTCGAGAACCCGTCTTCGACGAAGTTGAAAAAACTGTCGTGCCCTCTGGTTTTCTGGTTCCCCATCCTTCGGATAAGGATCTCTACAAGCAAATCCAAAACCTCCTAAAGAAGGACGTTGTCAGCTTCGACAAATCGAGAATTGCTGACGGCGACTTCGTAGCTCTGAAAGATATCTACGGAGCCCATGGACCTGACATGATGAAGCAGATTACCGGCGCGGGAAAGATTATCTTTCACGCCCTCGGAGACTCAGGTGCAACAACCGCGGGAGCCAAATATCGGCACGAGCTTGGAGTTGCCGATCAGCTTACGATGGATTGTCATACCTCCGATAAGAGAAACCGGCCGTCGTTCCTGTTCCATCTCGGCGACGTAGTTTATGACTTCGGGGAATCGCAATACTATTACGATCAGTTTTATGATCCGTTTCGCAACTATCCGCTGCCCATCTTCGCCATTCCAGGAAACCATGATTCGTTCGTAACACCCGGAACGAAGAAAGGCGAGGAGCCTCTCACAACCTTCAGCCGTAACTTTTGCGCATCCAAACTGACAATTCCCTCAGACGCGAAATCACTGCATCGCACCGCGATGACTCAACCAGGCGTGTACTTCACTCTGGACGCTCCGTACGTACGTATCATCGGGTTGTTCTCGAACTCCCTGGAGGATCCCGGCCTCATTTCAAGCCAGAACGGTAAATGGCCGACCGTTCCCGATTTTCAGCTACCCTATCTCACCGCACAGCTTAAGCGCATTAAACAGGAGAATTACCAAGGCGCAGTTCTGCTGGCAGTGCATCATCCACCCTTCAGCTACGCACCGCCGAAGGACGGCAAGGGGACAGGCGGCAATCACGGTTCCAGCTCCGACATGCTCCGCCAGATCGACACGATCTGCAACCAGGAGAAAGTCTACCCCCACGCAGTTCTCTCGGCCCACGCGCACAACTACCAACGCTACACGCGAACCATCCAATTCAACGGACAGGAGATCGATGTTCCCTTCATCGTCTGTGGCGACGGAGGCCACAACGTCGGCCATATCGTTCGCGGAAGCAAGGGACACCCTGCGCAGGAGCCAAATAACGGGGTCCGGGTCGACTATCTCGAAAATAAACCTGCTGTAACGACCAAAAGCCTACTACTTGAAAAGCACGATGACACCAACTACGGCTATCTGCGAATCACAGTGGACTCGAAGCAGCTAAAGATTGGTTTCTACCAGGTTGGCGTTGCCACTCTCGCTCAGTCACGATACGACTTGGTGACGGTCGATCTGAAAACTCACACGATGGTGGCGAATTAGTGAACCACGGATACTCGTGCGACTCTCTTCAGTGCTTCGCCCAGCCGTGCATTCCTGCTTCAAAGCTGCGGCGGTCGAGACGAGGCTGTGCGCGCGCCACCTTGTCGGGAAAGAGCGGGTAGTGCCTCGCCGCAATCAGCAACTCAGGAACACACCAAACGTCTTCCTCGGAGGTCATCCAGTACC
This sequence comes from uncultured Acidobacteriaceae bacterium, assembly GCA_963798925.1. Taxonomy (GTDB): domain Bacteria; phylum Acidobacteriota; class Terriglobia; order Terriglobales; family Acidobacteriaceae; genus Edaphobacter. Next base: position 1,562,260 of record CAWCVD010000008.1, on the reverse strand, counting down.
GGCTGTCCAGGCGGGCAAGGTTCACTGGTCTTGAGTAGGAACGCAAAGTGCGCTCACCGCGCAGGTTGTAGTAGTGCTCAAAGTAGCTGAGTGCCAGTTCGCGCAGCGTTCTGTAAACTGGCGCGCGGAAGCGCAGCCCTGCAAAATTTGACTTGGCAATGCCTCCCCACAGGCCATGTTCACGATAAAGAGCCACCACGTGGTCGTCGTCCCGCACGGCCTCGAGATCCATCAACAGCGGCAGGTGACCGTTGACACGCAGGGCGGCGGCCGCCAGCAGCGCTCCCTCCAGGCAGTGTCCCTTGCGCTCCCGCAGCGCTCGCTGCGGAGACCACGCTGTATCCGCGTACTGATAAGGCAACGCGTCAAGGAACCGCTGGATTCGCGCTGGCGTCTTTAGCGCGCGCAACGTGCGCAAATCCCTCGGCAGCAAGCCGAAGCCCTCGTGCCTGTCTCGCCGAACTCCGTTTGTCGACAGTTTCTTACGCTTCAGTGGCAAAGCCGCAACTCTTTTGGAAGGTTCCGGGAATTATACAGAGGTGAGTTCAACGTCCAAACGGTTCAAATCGTGAAGCTGGAATGCCAATAGGGTCGGAATCCGCCGCTGCATAATCCTCGTAGGTTTTGATGCTCCTTGCGAGCCGCAACATCGCTCATAAGATTGATGTTCCAGAAACAGGCGTGCCCACAATACTATGTGCATAAGCGATACGCCTTGCCGTGCCAAATCTGGTTCCGCGGTATAGAACTCTGAATAGCCCTGTGCGCAATTTTGAGAAAACCCGAACGGAATTCCAGGAGATACTCGCCAAGCCCATTCGCGAACTCGGGCTCAAACTTGAGGGTTCTCCGCTCGAACGATTCGTTCAGCAGCTGTATCGCGAACTGGAAGCCAAGGGCATCCACAAGTTCCGTCCGGTTTGTTATCTCACCGATGAATGGGGATGTCCCTCTGGCGAGCCCGTCATCGGCATTCCGTTCTATCTGGCCAACCCCAACCTCGCACAGCTTGAGCGCGATATGAACGATCTGGAAGACGCTCGCGAGATCATGATGTACATGCGTCATGAGGCCGGACACGCATTCAATTACGCATACCAGCTGTATAAGTCGGCCGAATGGCGCGATCTCTTCGGTCCCTTTCGACGCGCATATCGCGATAATTACCGTCCCATACCGTTCTCGCGGAAGTATGTTCGCCACATGGCCGGGTGGTACGCGCAGAAGCATCCGGATGAAGATTTTGCCGAAACCTTTGCGGTCTGGCTCACGCCTCGCTCACAATGGCGAAAGCGCTACAAAGGTTGGGGCGCGCTGGCCAAGCTCCAATACGTCGATCGCATAGCGCGAAAAGTCGGGGATGTCGAACCCGTCCGTCGTCGCGGCCGCACTGACATCACCGTCGATGAGATGGAGTCGACGGTCGGTGAGTTCTATCGTCTCAGCCTGCCGGAGGAGATTCCGGTCCAGGAGCTCGCGCTGGATACCGACCTGGCGGACATCTTCAATATCTCCCGCAAGCGACGTAAGGGCGTGCGACCCGCCCAGGAGATGTTGCGCCAGCATCGCAAGCCCATTGTCGACAAGGTCGCGTATTGGAGCGGTGTACAACGTCCGATCGTCAAGCGGCTAGTGGAAGCCATCTGCAAACGTGTTGAGGACCTGGGTCTGCTCGTGGACGTTCGACGCGAGTCCGACTACCTCACGGAGTTCACCGTATACACAACCGCACTCTCGATGAATTACCTGATCCGCGGCAAGTTCATTCATCCCTGAGGTGTGCCGGCAGCTGCCGGCACGCCGATTGGAGGCCGCATGACTGGAGGGAACTTGAAGGTCACCGTGCTGTACGACTTGTGGGAAGACGAACCTACCGAAGTGCAGGAAGAAGTTCCTGCCCCGCGCAAGCGCAAGGGGCAAACGAAACGCAAGAAGAAGCCGGTAAAGCAAGACCGCGAAGAGGTCTTCGAAGCCCTGGAGAAGCTCGGTCATGAGCCGTCATATCACGTTCTTGACGGTCGCACGCAATCCCTGTTCGGACTCGCCAAATGTGGCGCCGACCTCATCTTCAACCTCACGGAATCCTATGCAGGCGATGACACCAAGGAGATGCACGTCACTGCTTTTCTGGATATGCTCGAAATCCCCTATACCGGCGCGGGACCGCACGCGAACACTCTTGCCCAGGACAAAGCGATCGCCAAGAAGATGTTCGCATTTTACGGGATTCAGTCGCCCTACTTTGCGACATCCTATCGCGGCACCATCGACCATGCACATGACATCTCGTTTCCGCTCATCGTGAAACCCACCTCCGAAGATGGGTCCATCGGCATCGATGCCGCGGCCGTAGTCACCAGCGTCAAGGAGTTGATGGAGCGCGTCGACTATATACAGACGGAATTCAATTCTCCCGCGTTGATCGAGGAATACATCGAAGGACGCGAGATCTACGCAGCCATCCTCGGCAGTTACGAGAAGGCGTATGCACTTCCGCTTGTGGAGCTTGACCTTTCGAAGCTTCCGAAGGGTGTGCCCAGGATCGCCAGCCTGGATGTGAAATTCGAGAAAGACACGGAAGCCTACAAGCTGACGAAATCGGCGATCGCCGAAGACCTCGATGAAGAAACCGTAACCAAGCTCAGCGAGATCGCGATCAAGGCCTATCGGGCCGTTAAGCTTCGCGACTATGGGCGAATTGACATGCGCTTATCGAGCAAGGGCGAGGTTTATGTCATCGAAGCGAATCCAAACCCATGGCTCTCCAGCGGACAGGAGTTCGCCATGGCCGCGAAGAAGTCCGGCCTCTCCTATACCCAAATGATCGGAGAGATCGTGGACCTTGCGATGGCTCGGCAGGCGTGACAGATGGCAAAAAGTTTAGGCGAGCGGCGGCGCAGGGGTCTAACAGAAAGAGCTTCGACACGATCTACGAGGGCTCGTTTGGAAGAATGATCGGCCCTGGTTGACAATTTTCGAAACTTCCGTGGCAAGCTGCGGCCCCCTCTTGAACTCCACATCTGAGGCATATCCGGATGAGCTAAGTGATTGGAAGTAAATGGTCGGGACGACTAGATTCGAACTAGCGACCTCACCCACCCCAAGGGTGCGCTCTACCAGGCTGAGCCACGTCCCGACTCGTTGCAGCACGTCGGCCCAGGTCGGGCGACGGCGGGGTATCTAACCGTTTAAGTGTACACGAACAGCTTGATCTGCGGCCCGTCTCCTACTTCGTAGGAGCGACATACTCCTTTGGCAACTGACCACCCTCGCCGAAGAAAAACTCGTTCATCTGTTCCACCAGAAACTCCTGTGCCTCCCGCGTCCAGGGCTGCAAACGGTACTCATTTAACAGCATCTTCTGTCGCTCCACCCACTCCCCCCACGACTTCTTCGAAACGCTCTTAAAGATCTTTTGGCCAAAGTCCGAGTCGAACGGAGGCTCATCCAGCCCTTCCATCTCAGCCTTGAATCTCGTGTCGAAAACCATGTGTGCCATCGCGCATGCGCTCCTTTGAAACATCCATTTTACGATGCTTCCTGCAATCTCGTGCATCGAATCTTTATGGCCATCGCTTATGACATTGCAACCGCAGCAATAGCAGCCACCATGGTCGGCAACGAGTTCGCCGTTGCGGCCTTTGTCCATCCCCAGCTTCGCAAACTCGCCGACGGACCACACGCGCAGGCCGCCGCTCCACTGGCAGGCTCCTTAGGCAAATGGATGCCGTTCTGGTACGGCGCCGCTCTGGCACTGATTCTCGGAGCCGCCTATCAGCACCGCGCCGAACCACATTGTCTCGGCCTTATCCTCGCGTCCTCGGTCCTCTGGATGACCACGATCGTCTTCTCAATCACCACCCTCGTGCCTATCAACAACCGTATCGCCAGGATGAATCCGCTAGCCCCTTACGACTGCTGGCACGAGGACCGGGCCCGCTGGGACCGGCTCCATACCATCAGAGTCGAAGTATTAATTGCCGCTCTCGTCCTTCTGCTCGCAGGTCTGTTCCTCGGCAGCGCCGCAGCCTAAGGGATCTTAACGCCGCTTGCCTTTGGCCTTCTTGTTGCGCTCGCGCGCGCGAGACTTCGTTTTTCCTTTTTTGCCAGAGCGGTTCGGGCTGGAATGTGCCCGCTCGCCGCCGTCACCTGCCGAAGCTCCCTTTGACTTACTTGACCTGCGCAACGACCGAGGAGCACCTTCCATCTCCTCAGACTGCAACAACGCAAACTGCAGCCTCTTCTGCTGTCGATCGATACGATCCAGCAAGACGTGCACCGGCAGCCCGATCTTAAAGACCCTCCCACTTCGAGCCCCCACAATCTGCCGGTCAGTGTCGCGAAAGAAGTAACGATCATCCTGCAATGAGCTCAGCGGCACAATCCCTTCAATAAACAGATCGTTCAACTCAACGAAAAAACCATACTTCGTGCACGAAAGAATGATGCCGCGGAAGTCCTCGCCCACGCGGTCCTGCATAAACTTGATCTTCTTCCACTCAATCAACTCTCGCTCTGCATCATCTGCGCGCCGCTCTGACTGACTCGACTCGGTAGCGATCGCATTCAACTCCGCCTCAGGAATCGGACCTTCCAAATCAGGCCGCTTCTGCCTCTCCGGGCGCGCTTTGCCCACAGCCTTCTCCTGCCAGGGCTGCGGATCGCTCGACAGAATCGCTCCTCCGCGCGCATCCGCACCGCTCTGCAACAGTTCACGCAGCAGCCGATGCACAATCAAATCCGGATAACGCCGAATCGGCGAAGTGAAATGCGTGTAACTCGGCGAAGCCAGCGCAAAGTGACCCGCATTCTGTTCGCTGTACCGCGCCTGCTTCAACGAGCGCAACATCAGATACGACAAAATCCGCTCCTCTGGCTTTCCCGCGATCTTCGCTGTAAGCCTTTGATACATCTGGGGAGTTACCGGAATCGCGTCAGCCACCTCATGCGTCTTCGCCTGACGATTCGTTCCGCGCACGTCGCGACGGTCACCCTTCGTCTGGATTCTCTTCACCGGCAAGCTGCTAAAACCCAGCGAATACCCAAACTGACTCGCCGTCTCCTCAAAATCAACGATCCGCTTCGGATCAGGAATCTCATGAATCCGGTAAATGCTCGGCACGCCGTGCGACCCGATCCATGTCGCCACGCACTCATTCGCGCTCAGCATGAACTCCTCGATCAACCGGTGCGACCACCCTCGCTGCGACCGCACGATAGCCTCCATATTTCCATCCGGATCGAACTGAATCACCGGCTCCGGCAGATCGAAATCAATCGACCCCCTCCGATGCCGCTTCGCATTCAGCTTCAGCGCCAACTCATACATCCGCTCAAACTCCGGCACCAGTTCCGCGAAATCCGCCCTTGTGGCCTCATCGCCATCCAAAATTCCCTGCACCTGCGTATACGTCATCCGCCGCGCGCTACGAATAATTCCCTCGCACACCTCGTACCCCAGCACCTCGCCGCGCCCATCAATCTCCATCACGCAACTCAACACCAGCCGGTCCTCATCAGGCCGCAGGCTGCACATCCCGCTCGAGAGCTGCGACGGCAACATCGGAATCGCGCGATCCGGAAAATAAACCGAGGTCCCGCGCAGGCGTGCCTCCAGGTCGAGCGACGTCCCCGGCCTCACATACTGGCTCACATCCGCAATATGAACCTGCAGCTCCCAGTTCCCATTCTGTCAGCGGCCTCACAAGCACGGCATCATCGAAATCCCGCGCCGTCTCGCCATCGATCGTCACAATCGGCAACCCGCGAAAATCCCTTCGCCTCCCCAACTCCCCCGCAGACAACGTATCGACGGTCTGCGCGGCCGAAGCCGTAGCCTCCGCCAGCACATTCGCCGGAAACACATGCGGCAGATGATGCTTGCGAATCAACGATCTCCACATCCACGCCAAACGCATCCGGAGGCCCCAGCACCTCGATCACTCTTCCCCGCGCCGGCCTTCCCGGCGTCGGAAAATCCGTGATCTCCACGTCCACCGCGAGCCCCTCAAGCGGCAAATGCGGATCGAGCTCTTCCGACCAATGCGCCGTCTGTGCCTGCGCCTCCTCGCCCAGCACGCGATGCGGCGTCGCCTTCGGAATCGCAGACACCTCCGCGCCCTCAGGTATCAAGATCGCCCCGCCCCCTGGCGAACCTGCCATCCGCTCATCCAGCGGCGTAACGTAGTTTCCCCCGATCAGCGACCCGCCTAAAGGCTCGTTATCCCAAGCACTCCGCCGATGCGCCCTCGCATAATGAAAGATCCCCACCACCGTAGGGTTTCGTCGCGTCAGTACCCGCGCAACTCGCCCCGACCGCCGTCCATCCCTGCCCCTGGGAGCCTCATCCACCAAAACTTCATCACCCTGCATCGCTCCGTTCAGCTCATTTGGCGGAATAAACAGATCGTCCTCACGATCCGTGCTTCCATTCGGCCGCACAAACCCATACCCATCCCGATGCAGATCGAGCCGTCCTGCCACCAGCCTGTCCCGCGTCGCCCGATTCCCCACAAGCATCTCGCCATCGCCGGCCTTCAGCCGTTTCGTCTTCTCTGGCGCAGCCGAAGGCAGCGCCCACTGCTCCGTCTCCGTCTTCACCAGCTCCCCACGCGCCGTCATCCGCGCAAGCTGCTCCAGCAGCAATCGCCGCTCGCGCCCGCCGCCCAGTCCCAGCTCACGAATCAGTTGCTTGTACCCAGCCCTGTGTCCAGCTGAGCGCTCGATCAAACGCACCAGCTCGCGGTCAGTCCGCGGATAAGGAGTCCTTGCCATCATCTCCGAGCATACAGCCAGCCCTCACTTCGCCGTTCCCCGTCCCGGCGCATTTGCACTCACATTCGGTGGCGAATACCCCGGCTTCGACATCTCCACCGCCTGCTCCAGCGTCGTTCCATTCGGCACCTGCGTAAAATCGGTCTGCACCTCATCCTGCTGCTGCCCGATGTTCTTAAAGAACAACGCCTTCCCCACAATGTGCACATGCGTCTCGGTGATCTGCCACAAACCCGGCTTCACCTCTCTGCGCTCCACTCGAAACGTCCCGCCCTCCCGCAGCCGCCCCAGCAAACCCCACCCAATCGTCACATCCTGCGTCAGCTTGCCGCTGATCGTCTCAATCCTATTCTGTCCTTTATTCACCACCAGAGTCCCCGCCATCTGTCCCAACACCCGCCCCTGCATATCCGGCGGACTGAAGTTCGGACTCGGCTCAAACTGCAGCGTGATCTTCTCCGCATTCTCATCCTGCACCTTCCACAAAAACGCATCCGGCAGCATCCTCAGCAGCTCTTCAGCATTCTTTCCATCCTGAATCCCGTCTTTTCTCTGTTTCGCCAGCAGCGCCGAATCGTGAATAAACGCCCGCACCCGCTCATCCTCGGCCCGGGCCTCTGCGTCCGTCAGCGGCGTACCACCTCTGCTGATCAACCGCTTCACCGAACCATGATCTGTCTCCACCACAATCGACACGCTGTCATTCAGGGCATTTTGCGTGTCGCGATACCGCCACCGCGAGTGATCGTTCAGGTCTGCCGCCAACTCGGCCTGCATCGCCGTTCGAACAATCTCCCTGGCATCCTTGCCGCCGTCCGCACGCAACGGCAACAATCCACCTAACAGAAAAACACCGAGAGCGACCAAATGGGAGAAAGAGTTCAAGCCTGTCGACCTACATTCTTTAAGATGCAGATTCTTCAATAAAGTTTGGCGCTCACGACTGTATCAAAGACTTGCCAGACGCAATCACAGAATATTCATCACACCACGCGCAACGCGGCCAATTCACTTCACCCACTCTACGCGAACACTCTTCTTCCCCAACCGCAGAACCGGCGATTCCCCCATCGCCCCCTTCTGCATCGTCCGCCCCGAGATCTTCTCTCCATTCACACTCACCGCATTCTCACCCAGCTTCCGCGTCGCCTCACCCGTCGAACTCGCCAGCCCCGTAAGCACCAGCAGCTTCGGTACACGAACCTCCTCACCCAGCATCAACCCGTCCTCCGCCAGCGAAACCTTCACCACCGGAACATCCTCATTCACCGCGCGCTGCTGAAACATCTTCGCCCAACCCTCAGCCGCAGCATTCGCCTCCCCCTCCGAGTGGAACCCCTTCGTAATCGTCCAAGCCAGATTCTTCTTCGCCTGCATCGGATGCAGCGAGCCATTCGCAACATCCGCCTGCATCGCAGCAATCTCCGACCCGCGCAGATCCGTCAGCAGCGTCCAGTATCGCCACATCAGCTCATCCGAAACCGACATCAACTTCCCGTACATCTCCGCCGCCGGCTCATGCACTCCAATTGCATTACCCAGCGACTTCGACATCTTCTGCACGCCATCCAGCCCCTCGATAATCGGCATCATCAGCACAATCTGCTGCGGCTGCCCAAAGTGCCTCTGCAGATCGCGCCCACGCATCAAATTGAACTTCTGATCAGTCCCTCCCAACTCAACATCACACTCCAGCGCAACCGAGTCATACCCCTGCGCAATCGGATAGATCATCTCGTGCATCGAGATCGGCTGCTCTTCATTGAACCGCTTGTGAAACTCCTCACGCTCCAGCATCTGCGACAAAGTGAACTGCGCCATGAGATTTACCATGTCGTAATAGCCCAGCTTATCCAGCCACTCGGAGTTGTACCTCACTTCCGTCTTCGCCCCATCGAGAATCTTGAAAACCTGTTCCTTATAAGTCTCCGCATTCGCCGCAATCTCCTCCCGCGTCAGCGGCTTCCGCGTCACATTCCGCCCGGTCGGATCCCCGATCAACGCAGTCGAATCCCCAATCAGAAAAATAACCGTATGCCCCAGATCCTGAAAATGCTTCAGCTTCCTGAGCAGCACCGTATGCCCCAGATGCAAATCCGGAGCAGTTGGATCGAACCCCGCCTTGATCCGCATCGGCGTACCCGAAGCAATCGACTTCGCAATGCGCTCCTTCAGCGCCTCCAGCGGAACAATCTCCGCCGCACCCTTCGTAATCAGATCAAGTTGTTCTTCCAGCGATGGAAACTTCGACATAGGCTCACTTGCAGTAACCGGCATATCTGTTAAGTATAAGCAGGCCGTGTATCATTCGCTCCTATGGCCGCACCCGACGCGCAACTAACTGCCCATCAGGTCCTGCAGATCTTCCGCACCGATGCGCCGTACCTCTTCCTCGGCGCAGCCTTCACCACCTTCGGGCTGGTCTGCGGAGCGTTCGCCTTCCTCAGCCGCAAATTCGAGGCAATGCTCTTCTGGCTCGCCGTCTTCGCCATCCTTTACGGGCAACGCATGTGGCTCCAGACACCCACGCTGTCCTTGCTCTGGCCCACAGCCTTCTTCTTTAGGTTGGCCACTGCCAGCAACTATCTCGTTCCAATTCCAGGCTTCTTCTACTTCCAGGCCGCCGGTTTCCTTGGGCGTTACGGCCGCAGAATCGCCACTGCCCTCGCCTTACCCTTCCTCTATCTCTTCTTCGCCACCATCCTGTTCGGCCCTAAGACGGCATACGACCGCATCAACAACTGGATCGTCATCCTCACGCTCCTCACCCTCGTCGTTGAATCGTTGCGGCGGAAAAACCCCAGCGCTGACTTCATCATCGTCCGCCGCGGTATCGCAATCTTCGTCGCCTTCGCTCTCTTCGACAACATCTCCGGAGTCCTGCAATACGCCGGCCTGGTCGGGTATCGCTATCGCATCGAACCCATAGGCTTCGCCGTCTTCCTCGGAGCCCTCGGCTACGTCGCTATCAATCGCACTCTGAAGCGCGACTATCAGTTCGGCGAGCTCCAGAAAGAGCTCGAGATCGCCCGCCGTATCCAGACCGACATTCTCCCCGCCCCCTATCCTTCCTCAACCCACTTCCGCGTCGCCGCCCGCTACGTCCCCATGACCGCCGTAGCCGGAGACTTCTACGACTTCCTCATCCTCAACCCACAGCAAGCCGGCCTTTTGATCGCGGACGTCTCCGGCCACGGCATCCCTGCCGCGCTCATCGCCTCCATGGTCAAACTCGCCGCCACCTCCCAGCGAGCCAACGCCGCCGATCCCGCCGCGCTCCTCTCCGGAATGAACACCGTCCTCCACGGCCACACCCAAAGCCAGTTCGTCACCGCCGCCTACGTCTATCTCGACGCCACCACCTCTACCCTCCGCTACTCCGCCGCAGCTCACCCGCCCATGCTTCTCCTGCGCGCCGGAGAGATCATCCCCATCGAAGAAAACGGCCTCATGCTCGCTGCCTTCTCCTTCGCCACCTACGAAACCGCCGTTCACCCTATCGAACCCGGAGATCGCCTCCTGCTCTACACCGACGGCCTCCTCGAAGCAACGAATCAACACGGAGAAGAGTTCGGCGCCGACCGCCTCCATGCCTTACTAAAGGAAACCGCGCTCCTCCACCCAAACGACGCCGCAGACCGCATCGTCTCCACACTCGAAAACTGGTCGCTCGCCCAGAACGACGACCTCACCATCCTCCTCTGCGACTACGCCAGTCCGTACGCATCCATTCCGACAACAAACTAACGTGCCTTCGACACTCAAACCGAAACCGCCACTGCCTCCGCCCTCTTCGGGCGAAGCAGCAACACCGCCGCAACGCCCAGCGGAAAGTTCTGCGTAAATATCTCCACAATGTGCATGAATCGCTGCAGCGGCACCATCCCCATCGGGACCACCAGCAACGCTAGCCCGCCTACCACCCATAGCAACATGCCAATCGCTACAGCCGCCGGCCAACGTTGCATCCTCAGCGTATAAATCAGCGGAAGCACGGCCAGCGTCATCAATATCCCGCGTCCAAGCTGAATCACCCACAGCCAGATCCCGAACGACTCGGCCATCTGCTGTCCCTGCGGATAATACTGTTTCGTAAACAGAAAGAATGTGATCGACCCGAAGACCAAGTAAAGAAACACATAAGCGAACCCGCTCGCCACAACCCCCACCACTGCCGGCATTCCCGATCGGCGATCCGGGTAAGCCCCCGAATCCTCCGTCAGCTTCAATACCTTTGCCAACACCGCCAGCCAGGCCGCAGTGATCAGATACATAACGAACGCACCTTGCAGATTTCGCCACGCCGCCACACTCTGGCCCGGCAGAAACATCGCCGCCTCCGACGCCGTGCACACCCCTGCCACCACAAACAACGACACAAAGATCATCCCAAACTGCAGAACCCAGCTTCTGGGCCCGAAACGCGCCAAAGGCACATACGCCATCGCCACCAGCACGCCGGACAACCACCACCACCCGAAGTGCCCCGCACCCATCGCCGCAATCGAAAACGACAAGCCGCCCAACAGAGAGTAAGCAACAATTCGCAGATTCATCGCTCCTTCTTTCTTCGCCGATACTGCGCGATCGCACTCCTTGCCCACTCGAGCCGGGCCTCATACTCCCCAATCCCACTCTCCAGCGCCAACCGTCCCGACACCGGCATCGCAACCGCCTGAGCCCCCAGATACTCATGAAGGCTCGGAATATACGCCGCCAGCTTCTCCGCAAACTCACGCAGAAACTCCACCGAACGCTCCATACCCACCACGTCGTCCATAAACGCAAATCGCAGCATTAACTCCGCAGTCCGCCGCACCACATCCTCTTCCGTAATGGGCTTCACCATCCAGGCCTTTAGCGAAGCTAGCCCCTTCGCCGTAATACGAAAGACCCGCCGCTGCCGCAAGCCCGCCATCTGCTTCACCTCACTGCGCACCAGCCCCGCCTTCTCCAATCGCTGCAGCGCCGGATAAATCGCGCCCGGACTATCGCTGAATCCAGCCATCGGAGTCGTCGCAAAGATCTTCTTCACGTCATAGCCCGAGAGCGGTTGCTGACTGACCAAACCCAACAGCGCATATCCAAGAACCGAAGAGATATCCATACTTGAAGTATTATTACGCCACGTACTATTTCTTGGCAAATGCCCCGCCAACCCCCATCATCCGAGCAATCGCAAGAACCCTCTCAAAGACGCTAGGGGAGGAACAATCTCGACATTCCGGAAATAAGCCTTCTTGCTGCCAGGTTCGAGATTATTGCGATACGGTTCTTTCTCCCGCGTCATAGAATGGCGGTCATGAGAAATCAAGGCGTTTCTTTCCTCCTGGTGGCGTTGGCTGCCACGACGGCACAAGCACAAAGCGCTTCCGCTCCCAAGCCCCCAATTGCGGAGAGGATCCATACAGAAAAACCGATCAACGGAGCGGTGTTGACGGACGATTACGCCTGGCTGCGCGAGAGGAGCAATCCAAGTGTCGTGAAGTATCTAGAGGCGGAGAACGCTTTCGCCGAACAGGTGACCGCAGACGAGAAGCCGTTCGCAGAAAAGCTATACAACGAGACGCTGAGTCACATCAAGCAGACCGATACGGCGGTGCCCTACCGCAAACGAGGCTACTGGTATTACACGCGCACGGAAGAAGGCAAACAGTACCCGATACTTTGCCGAAAGAAGGAGACCCTCAGCGCGCCAGAGGAAGTGATGCTGGACGTGAACAAGTTGGCTGAGGGGGAAAAGTTTATGTCGGTGGCGGCCCCGCAGGTGAGCGACGACAACAATCTGCTCGCATACTTAGCCGACAATGTCGGGTTCCGTCAATACAAGCTGCACTTTAAGGACCTGCGCACGGGCAAGCTGCTTCCGGACACCGCAGAGCGCGTCGATTCCATCGCGTGGGCGGCGGATAACAAGACGCTGTTCTACTCGACCGAAGATGCGCAAACCAAGCGCGGCAATCTGGTCCACCGGCATGTGCTTGGCACCGATGCCGCAACCGACCCCGTGGTTTATGAAGAGAAGGACGAACGTTACGAGGTTGGAGTCAGTCGCACGCGTGACGGCCGCTACCTCCTGATCGGTTCAGAGAGTCATGTGACCACCGAAAACAGATTTCTTACCGCTGATACACCGAACGGTGCGTGGAAGATCATTGAGCCACGGTCAGAGGGAGTTCGATATTACGTTGATGAAGGTAACGACACCTTCTACTTCCGCGTCAATGACACCGATCCGAGCTTTCGTCTGGTGACTGCACCGGTAGCGACTCCCGGCAAAGCGCACTGGACCGAGTTGATCGCTGCGCGTAGGGAAGTACCGCTTGATGATATGGATGTTTTCAAGAACTTTTATGTGATCACCGAGCGGGTGAAAGGTCTTCCGGTGCTGCAGGTGATCTCGACGAAGAGCAAAGAGAAGCACACCGTTGAAGTACCCGAACCCGCGTATACCTTGAGCTCGGCGGCCAACGCAGAGTTCGATACGGACAAGTACCGCTATAGCTATCAATCGCCGATTACGCCTAACTCGACGTTTGACTACGACGTCAAGACACAGACTTCGACATTGCTGAAACAGCAGGAGGTTCCGGGCGGCTATGACAAGACTCGATATGCCGTGGAGCGTTTGTTTGTGCCGGCGAAGGACGGGGTCGGAGTTCCGGTGACCGTGGTCTACCGCAAGGACAAGTTCAAGCGCGGGGAGAACCCACTCTTCGTCTATGGTTACGGCTCGTATGGGATCACGATCGACGACCGTTTCTCGACAATGCTTCTGCCGCTGCTGGACCGCGGCGTCGTGACCACTGTGGCCCATATTCGCGGCGGCGGGGAACTTGGCGAAGCCTGGCACGATGCGGGCAAGATGATGACCAAGCGGAATACCTTCACCGACTTCACTGATGTAACCGAAGGGCTGCTGGCGCAGGGCTATGGCAAGCGCGGTGAAGTAGGTATCGAAGGTGCAAGTGCGGGCGGCTTGCTGATGGGCGCGGTAACGAACATGCGACCCGATCTCTTCAAGGTCGTGTTGTGTGAGGTGCCTTTCGTGGATGTGATGAACACGATGCTCGATGCAACGCTACCGCTGACGGTTGGTGAATTTGAAGAGTGGGGTAATCCGAACCAGAAGCCAGCATTTGACTACATGCTGACCTACTCGCCCTACGACAATGTAGCGGCAAAGAATTATCCGGCGATTCTGGTGGAGACGTCCTTTGACGATTCGCAGGTGATGTATTGGGAGCCGTCGAAGTATGTGGCCAAGTTGAGGGCGCTCAAGACCGATCAGAACCCGCTGGTCTTCTTCATTAACATGCATGGCGGCCATGGAGGGTCGAGTGGGCGCTATGACAGCATCCGTGAGCGAGACAAGTACTACGCTTTCATGCTGACCCAGCTTGGCATCACTCAGTGATCCCAAGGTGGGTGGCCCACATCTGACCGAACCACCACGACCGGGTGCCCCATCTTCACGACGGCCTTATCGTCGTTAAGGTAGGCCATTTCGCGGCAGCGAAAATCCCGACACTCTAGAACCCACCTATGCAGCTAAGGGACGGGTGGCCCATCCTTTTCGGCTTCATCGAAAGGGGTGGGGAATCGAGCGAAGCGAGACCGCTTTCTCTAACCCACCCCAAATGCCCAGACGATCTGGCTTGCGTCCAGTGAACTCAAAGATCAATCCCCATTCGATGGCGCCATGCTCACCGGACCCGACGGCAAAGGGCGAATTGAAGCCACCAAACCATTGATCTGCGCTTGCGTAACACAAAGCGCGGACTTGTCTTTTCCCGTAATCCATATCCTATAGTGACGATCCGCCGCGTCGAAGAGATCGAGATTAACCCAGCATGGCAGCACACCAGGATCGCCAAATTGAAATCCTCTCATGGTCCCCGAACGAATCTCATGGATAGCAGTTGCATCCCGCAGGTCCAAAGACTTGTCCGTAAGCAGAATGATGCTGCGTACATTCCTCGATCGACCAGCCCACCACTTAACATCCGCAGGAGTGGCTCGCACTTCCGCCACCATGAGCTCATAGTTGGAGCTCAGCGCCTGCGCACCAAAAACGCTTGTCATATGTTGCAAATTGCCGCGCCGTGGATCCGCGCATTGTCTTCGCACCATCGGGGACTGTGTCCGGATTGAAGATTGCCAGCCCTACACCTTCCTTGAAACTCATAAGAGCGACAGTCTCCGTAGTCCGATCATGGTCGATCTCCTCCCACGGAACCTGAAACGAAAATCCAAACTTCCCGATGCGAGGCCCTTTCAGTTCTTCGGTTGTCGTTTCTCTGAGAGGGGTCGGAACAATACCAAGATTTTGGTGACTTCGACTCACCTCGCGGGCGTAATGCCAGGCCATCCAATTCATAACTCCTGCGTAGAACAGCCAACATGCCCCAAGGCAAATCAAAATGGAAATAATTCGCTGCTGCCAACTCCGCTTTTCTTTCATTCGTTCTCTCACCAAACTAAGCAATCGGATTGTACGATCACACTCTAACCGACAAACCAATGCCCGACCGAAAACCCAAACCCGACCGCCCCACTCCACGCAAAGAGAAACTCTGTAAAACCTGCAAGCATCTCATCCACTGGACCGAACAAAACTCCCGCGACTGGGACATCCTCAAGTTCTGCTCCGACGCCTGCAGCGGCTACCACCCCGGCGAAAAAGACGCCGCCCTCGAAGCCGCTATCCTCCAACTCCTGGCCGAGCGCACAGCAGACGGCACCACCAACAAGACCATCTGCCCCTCAGAAGCCGCCAAACTCGTCGCAGGCGACCCGCGCAACAAATCCCACGCCACCCGCCGCGACTGGGAGGCCCTCATGGAGCCAGCCAGAGCCGCCGCCCGCCGTCTAGTCACCCAAAACAAGATCGTCATCACCCAGCACAACCGCCCCGTGGACCCAGGCACAGCCAAGGGTCCGATCCGCCTCCGTCTCCGCTGACATAGCCGCCGGAACAGCTAAACAAACGATTGAAACGTTGCCTTTGCACTTTCTTTCTCCAAAAACATCAGCAAAATCACATGTCAAGCCCCAATCTACCTTAACTCACTCAAAAGAAAGGGAATACAGTTGGCATTTTTACCCCTCTCAATTCATTACAATTAAAATAGGGGGAAAAGAAAAACTAGCGAGCAGCTAGAGGTTAGGGCGAAGGAGTTAACTCTTTTGATTGCACGAATTTACCCATAACCCCTTTCCTGACACGAATTTGGCGGAGATAACCCTCCCGTAAACCGCTGAAAATAAAAGAAGAACGCTTCTACATAGAGGGAGGGGGGTTACCCCAGAAAGGCAAAGGTCGATGGACGCCGAACGCATTCGCAAATATCTCCTCACCCTCCCCCACACCGTCGAGACCATGCAATGGGGAGACAACCTCGTCTTCTGGGTAGGCGACAAGGCCATCGGCGGAAAGATGTTCGCTCTCGTCAATCTCGACGGCGACGGCAAAGCCATCATCTCCTACGCCGCCGGCCCCGAACGCTACAACGAGCTCCTCGAAATCGAAGGCATCATCCCCGCCCCCTACATGGCCCGCATCTTCTGGGTAGCGGTCGAGCACTGGGGAGTCTTCCGCACCGCCGAATGGGAGCAGGAGCTAAGCGCCGCCCACTCTCTCACCTTCAACAAGCTCCCCCCACGCGTCCGCGCCGTCCTCGCCCTGCCACCCACCCTGCAAAAGCGCGCCGTCGCCGAACGAAAAAAACTTCTGACCACAAAAGCCGCGAAAAAGACCACAAAAAAGCGCTAACAACCAGCTAATTGACACTCGCAGCCGCAGCAGAATCCAGCTCACCCGCAAAATAACTCTCACGAAAACGGACATTGGCATCCGGATAATCGGGAATTCTCACCCGAATCCGATGCATTCCAGGCGAAGGTTCACCATTCGCCTCCGCATGAGGCGTAAAGCTCAACAAATAGTAGTTGTGAACGTGATTCGAGAGCTGATGCAACCCTTCATCGAATCCCTTCTGCGTCGTGAAGTTGATATATTCTCCACCGGAAAGCGCAGCAAGCTCCTTCGAAGCGTTCTTTTTCAGCGCATTCACCGCCATCACCAGCAAGCCAATCGGTCCGCTTCCGCCTCCATACTTCAGGTCGTTCAGAACCTCCGTCTTTCCTGGTCCAAATGCAACCGAATCGACTACAGTGTTCGTCCGACCCAACGCCGCAATGACCTGCGCAGGCTTCTTCAGGCTGCCATGATCGCGGGTCTCGCTGATCAGCAGAATCGCATGACGATAGTGATTCTTCCGCGCATCCAGCAGTCTCGCCGCGTAGTCCACCGCGTCAAGCGTCGCCGCATCCGGATCATCTTGGCAAGGCTCCAGCTGCGACAAAGCCCGCGCCGTCGAGTCGATACTGTTCGAGAACTTCCCCAGCAGCAGCGGAGCCGACGCGTAAGTCACAATCGCTACCTCGCGCGGAGCATCTCCAGTAATCGCATCGATCATCGTAATCAGTCCGCTCAGCTTGGGAAACTCCCAACCAGCCGAACGGCTGCACTGCACCACCACGACCAGGGAAAGCCCCAGCGAATCCGTATCTTCATCCAGATGCGCCGTCTGCGGAACGCCATTGTCCTCGACCACGAACTGGTTCTGCTTCAGTCCGTACAACATATCTCCATGCTTCGTCTGAATGGTCGTCGGAACCAGCACAATGTTCGACTGGGTCCTCAGCGTGTAGCCCTGATCGCCGGTTGTCGCAGGATTCTGCGCCACGGCAACGGCACACAACAGGAACACCGACACAAGAGCCCGCATCTCCCAAGTCTAACCGGACCCTCGATCTGCGTTATAGTCCGAAGAGCAGCCGTTATCCTCTCTAAACCACCCGAAAGACATCCATCATGAACCAGACTGCGCCCGAAACCACCCAGCAACTTGCCTATCCTGGAGCCCGAAAGGTCGATCAGACCGACGATTACTTCGGCACCATCGTTAGCGATCCCTATCGTTGGATGGAGGACGTCGACTCACCCGAGGTAAAGGCCTGGATCGAGGCCGAGAACGAACTCACCCAGCGCTATCTCTCCGAGATTCCCGTGCGCAAGACGATGCAGCAGCGGCTGACGGAGCTGATCGACTTCGAGCGTTACACTGCGCCGGCCCGTCGAGGCACGCGCTACTTCTACTCGCACAACACTGGCCTGCAGAACCAGAACGTCCTCTACTGGCAGGAAGGGCTCGACGGCGAACCGAAGGTTCTGCTCGACCCCAATACTTTCTCTGCCGACGGAACCGTCGCAATCAGCGGCATCAGCATCACCGACGACGGCTCGCTGGCCGCTTACTCTATCGCAGACGCGGGCAGCGACTGGGTAAAATGGCACGTCCGCGACATCACCACGGGCGAAGACCTCCCTGACATCATAGAGTGGTCCAAGTTCAGCGGAGCGTCCTGGATGAAAGACGCAAGCGGCTTCTTCTACGCACGATACGATCAACCTGCGGCAAACACCAAAGATGCAGAAGCCTTGAAGGCCGCGAACTACTTCCACAAGGTCTACTTTCACAAGCTCGGCACACCGCAGAGCAACGACACGCTGGTCTTCGAGCGGCCAGATGACGGCGAGATCAACGTTGGCGCGCAAGTGACGGACGACGGACGCTACCTTGTGCTGCACCAAAGCAAAGGAACCAGCCCGAACAACGAGCTCTCCGTGAAAGACCTGCAACATCCCGACAAACCATTCCTGCGGCTGATCGACACACCCGATGCAACCTACGCTCCGATCGACAACGAAGGAACGCTCTTCTGGTTGCTGACAACTCTCGATGCGCCAAATGGCAGGGTGATCTCAATCGACCTGAACCATCCGGAGCGTGAGAACTGGAAGACGGTCATTCCGGAGAGCACGAACAAGCTGAGCGACATCTCCATCATCGACAACACCTTCATCGTGAACTACCTTGCCGACGCACAAAGCCTGGTTGAGTTGCGTCGACTCGACGGGAGCCTGATCGAACAGCTGCAGCTGCCGAGGATTGGCACCGCGGCTGGCTTCGGGGGACTGCGTAAAGACACAGAGACCTTCTACCAGTTCAGCAACTTCACCACGCCCGGAGTTACCTACCGGTTGGACATGAAGACCCGCAAATCCACCCTGTATCGCCAGCCGAAGCTGCTCTTCGATCCCGCACTCTTCGAGACCCGACAGGTCTTCGTCACCAGCAAAAACGGAACCCGGGTCCCGATGTTCATCACCCACAAGAAAGGCCTCGCACTCGACGCCACGGCGCCCACGCTTCTCTACGGATATGGCGGCTTCAATATCTCCCTCATGCCCGAGTTCTCCCCCTCACTCGTCATGTGGATGGAGATGGGTGGCATATACGCTCAGGCCAGTCTCCGCGGCGGAGGGGAGTACGGCGAAGCCTGGCATCAGGCCGGGACCCGGGTGAGAAAACAAAACGTGTTTGACGACTTTATTTCCCTGGCAGAGTGGCTGATAACTAATCAGTACACATCACCTAAGAGGCTAGCAATCTCCGGTGGCAGCAACGGCGGATTACTGGTCGCGGCTTGCGAACTCCAGCGGCCCGATCTCTTTGGCGCCGTGGTGGCCCAGGTTGGGGTTATGGATATGTTGCGCTTCGACAACTTCACGATCGGCTGGGCCTGGAAGGAGGAGTATGGCTCTCCTTCCGAGGATCCTGCTGAATTTGCTGCTATTTACAAGTACTCGCCGCTGCACAACATCCTCCATGACGTGAGGTACCCGGCCACGTTGATTACAACCGCGGACCACGATGATCGAGTCTTCCCAGCCCACAGCTTCAAGTACGCTGCGGCCTTGCAGGCAGCACAAGGCGGGTCGAATCCGGTATTGATCCGCGTGGAGACCCGAGCCGGTCATGGTGCAGGAATGCCGTTGAGCAAACGGATCGAGGCGACGATAGATCAGTATGCATTTATGGCCAGAGAATTGCACATAACTATGGGGAAGGAGTAAGACAAAGGCCTTCAGACGTAGAGACTTGTGCACCCCGTAAGCGAAATAGAGTGACAAATTGGCTTGACTTCGCTGATACTGCACCCATTCCCCGATAGTTGTATACCCAGGAACGCCGTATTGGTGTAGCTGCAGTGGGAATTTGAATCCGGGTCCAGGTTCTGTGCGTCCTATAGGTACAGGCGGCAGAAAGGTTGCTTCATGAGGTTACGGATTATCATCGCTTTGGTATTAGCTCTGGTCTGTCCCTTGGCCTTTGCGAAGCCGAAGACTGCAGGCTCCCACATGCGTCCGCAGTTGTTCCGCGATCGTGCTCCGAAGGCCCGTCTTCATGAGACGCACCCACATGAGATTCGTGTGCGCGCCCCCAAATCGCCTCCACCACCACCGGTCAAAGAGGATTTTGATCAATAATGCGAATACGCCCCTCTGAAAGGGCGTTTTTCATTGGGGAAAACAGAAAACCGGCATCGCGATGTTGTCATGTGGAATTCGACGAGCGTTACTTTCATAAAGCGCTTGCGCTGACGCCGCGTACCGCTCGGATAAACGCGGCTAGTTTTTCTAGGCTTTTTTTACCCGGCCTTGACTCAACGCCGCTAGCGACGTCAACGCCCCACGGATTCAGGCGCTGGATCGCATCCGCGACATTGGTATCACGAAGTCCGCCGGCGACAATAAGCTTCAGCCCCTGCACTGCATTTGCAAGAGCGGAGCGAGCAACCTCCCAATTGAACGAGGTACCGGTGCCGCCGGTGGCAGCGCCGAGCTTGGAGTCGATCAACACTCGATCTGCAACTCCTTCGGCGCTGATCGCGCGAAGTTGCCGCGATACGGCCTCGCCGCTCGAGTCAGCGTCCACCTGCCAATGGACGGTCTGAATCAGCTTCACTCTACCGTCAAAGATACGATGCAGTTGTCGGAGCAACGTGAGATCGACGCCCCCATGTAGCTGCACAACATTCAGTCCAGCTTCTTCGGCGGCTTCGGCAATCTCCGCGGCCTCGAGGGAAGGGAATACTCCGACACGTTCAACGGTGTTCCCTAAGTGAGGCGTGATCAGGGCAACCTCGGCCGCAGTCACGCGGCGCGCACTCGGCGCCAATACGAAACCGACTGCATCGGCACCGAGCTTGGCCGCCAGTTGTGCATCCTCGAGAGTAGTGTTTGCGCAAATCTTGATCCACATGGCGTGATTTTTAGATGTCAGCCGAGTATTCACGTTCCAACAGCAAAGCTAGTGCGGCAGCCGGATCAGGTTCGCGCATCAAGGCCTCGCCAATAAGGAAGGCCTGATAGCCGGCATCACGCAGCCGAACGAGGTCTTCCGCGGTCCGAATGCCGCTTTCAGCAACCATGACAAGGCCCTGTGGCATTACCTCAGCGAGTTCGGTAAACAACTCGGTTCGAACTGAGAACGTCCGGAGGTCGCGACTGTTAACCCCGATGAGGTCGAACCCGAGCGCGATTGCTCGCTCCATCTCGTCGCGGTCATGAGTCTCGCACAGCACATCGAGACCCATGCTGTCGGCTTTGCCATGGAGGTCGCTCAGCGAGGCGTCCGAGTGAGCGGCAACGATAAGCAAAATGGCATCGGCACCCGCGGCGCGGGCCTCCAGGATCTGAAACGGGTCGAGGATAAAGTCCTTTCGCAAACAGGGGATTTTGACGACGCTCGATGCTTCGTGGAGAAACGAGAGCGAACCCTGGAAGAACTCCTCATCGGTCAAGACTGAAAGCGCAGAGGCTCCGGCAGCTTCAAAAGTACTGGCCAGCTTTGCAGGATGGAAGTCCCTACGGATAAGGCCCTTGGAAGGCGAAGCCTTCTTGATCTCGGCGATAACTGCCGGAGCACTCAAAGACGCCAAGCGAAGGGCTGAGGTGAACCCTCGAGGTGTATGCGCAGATGCCCGGCGTTCGAGCAGACTATAGTCCGCAACCGCCTTCCGAGCTTTTACCTGCGACCGCGTGTGGTCAAGGATCTGGTCAAGCTGTGTAGGCATAGTCCCTTGTACTTTACGCCGGCAGGCGGCGCGAGCTTGGTTAAAATGGACTTGGTCGGAGTCTCAACTTGCGCGCGAATCGCGCGATCTACCCGTCGAGATCGAAACTAAAAAATTTGGTGCCGAAGGGGGGACTCGAACCCCCACACCCTTGCGAGTACATGGACCTGAACCATGCGCGTCTGCCAATTCCGCCACTACGGCACGGTGTTTTACGCTCCACCGTAAAAGCCGGAGCACGCTAACCGCGACACTCCAAGTCTTACAAACACCGCGTCAGCTGTCAATTCCAGGGATGCGCCGGCGGTTGTCCACGCTTCTTTGAGTTTGGACGTGTTTTGGGGCATATCGCAAACTGTCGGGCAGACTTCTGCGAGAAAAGAGCGTCTACTGGGAGAAAGGTAACAGTTCTCACTATATGACCGAACCCCAAAAAGGCTTCTCCCAGGGCCCATCGAACGTTGAGAAGATCCCCGAGGATCTCTCTGTTGAAATGCGCCGGATCGCCCACGACCTAAGCAACGCGCTCGAAATAATCATTCAGACCAGCTACCTGCTCAGCACGACGGAGATGAAAGAACCCGCGTCGGACTGGCTAAGGATGCTCGATGGCGGCGTTCAGAAAGCAATGAGCCTGAACCTTGAACTTCGCAATTACATCAAGGAACACACGGCTATTTAGAAACGAGCATAGACGTCCTCTTGCCTCTATCGCGATTTGCGCTTCGCGAGAGACTTTGTTGTCTTCTTTGCCGACGAATTTGTTGCGCGGACAGCCTTTTTCGAGGCTGGCGCCTTCAGATGAGCCTTCTTCGCTACAGTCTTCCCGGCAGATGCCATCTTCGAACTTTTAGCAGCAACCTTCTTTGTCAGAGCTCTCGAAGCGGTGCCGCCGTCGGATTCCACCTCGCTCATCGTTGCCAGCTTGTTCTCGTGGGACGTGATGAGGTCCTCAATCTGTTGCAGCAGAATCCTAGTGTGCATCGGCTTGACGAGCAGCCGGTCGGCGCCCATCTCCTGCCAATCCTCCTCGGCTACCGGAAATGCAGTAAGTAGCGCCACCGCCGGTCGGTAGGCCGCTGCACGCGCGGCTCGAATCACTTCGACTCCGGCAACATCGTGTTCCATCCGCATGTCAGTGATTAGCATCTGGTATTCGCGAGTATGCAACTTCGACACGCCTTCACGCGCAGAGGCCGCCGTATCAACATCAAACCCGCTGATCTCCAGCACAGCCTTTAGCGTCAACAACACAGCGACTTCATCATCGACCAGCAAAATACGGCGTCTCATTTTGATCCCTCATTTAAAGCTTCCGAGCAAACATACATTATCCAATCGACGATGCCAAAATACCGTCCAGGGTCGCCCACTTCGAGATCCTGAGGTCCTGCAATGATGCCTGTGTGAAACCCGCCCTGCATTGCGATGCGGAACTTCCAATCCAACCTACACGTAGTGTTATACTTGAGCGTACAGAGCAACCTTTTCCGAGGATTGCATCTAATCCCTGAACAATGCATAGCGCGTGACAAATCCCGCTATGGAGGCGACTTATTCCACCAATTGATAAACGTTCCGTGAAGTCTTTTATCCGCACCAACGAACGCATCCGTGCCCGCGAGGTGCGCGTGATCGATGAAAACGGCGAGCAGCTTGGCGTTATGCCACCGTTCGAGGCCCTCAAAATGGCTCGCGAGCGATCGCTCGACCTCGTAGAGATTTCGCCCAATGCAGTCCCTCCAGTTTGCAAGATTCAGGACTATGGCAAGTATCTGTACGAGAAAGACAAGAGCGAACGCGCAGCTCGGAAAAAGCAGAAGATCATCACAATCAAAGAGGTCAAGTTTTCAGTTACAGTCGACGAACACGACTACCAAACCAAAAAGAATCAGGCCGTCCGTTTCCTCGGCGAGGGGGACAAGGTCAAGGCGTCGCTCCGGTTCAAGGGCCGACAGATGGCTCATCGCGACCTCGGTTACAAGATCATCAATCGCCTTATTCTCGACATTGGGGATGCTGGCGTCGTCGAATTCATGCCACGAATGGAAGGCACCACCTTGCACGCTATTCTGGCGCCTTCAAAGAAGTCTGATTCGGTTCCAAAGAGGAGTGAATCCTCCACTGCGAGTGCAGATCAGGGTGCCACTCCCAGAGCTCCGGTTATCGCTTAGCAAAGATCATGATGGGTACCCATTTTGTCCAATTGGAGTCAAAATGGGTACGCAGAAATTTTCACAGTCCGGTTAATCGTTTTGTTACTGATTTATGTGCCATGCGTGGTTGAGCTCTCGGATATCTGAGCTCCCACAGTCGAGCATCGGTTCCCTTCTTCCTTCCGTCTAAAAAATTCCTTTTGTGAAGTCGGGCTGCCAGATACGCGATCCGCAGCACTGAACCGGCATTCCCTCAAACCCAAGAAGTGGCCAACAGGTAAGTTGGAGCCGAGAATGCGCCTGGAAGGCTTCACCGGGTTTTTGACAGTGCAGTATTTTGCCTAGAGAATGAGGATTGGGTACTTTAGTAACCTGCTGTATTGAATACTTCACCATATAACTGATTCTATTAGACTTATTCGATTATGTATCCTATTGTTACCTCATCTGGTTGTCCAGAGAAATCTTTTTTATCAAATACAACTATTGGGGTATCTCTTTATGAAACATATCGTTCGTGCATTTGTCGTTGCTCTGGTTCTTACTGGTGTCGCTGCTACCACTCAGACATCCTCCGCCTCCACAAAAAATAAGGTCACTTCGGCGCGTACCAGTATGCTCCCGATCCCCACCTGTCCGCCAGACGATCCCAATGCCTGCGGTTTGGGTCTCGGCCGCTAAAGCATCAACGCGGCTTGCTTTTCGCCAATAAACTACTTTCTATCAGAGCTTTAGATCAATTTTATTCTTTAGGGGCAATCCATCATGAAGACCATCGTCCGAGCGTTCGTCGTCGTCCTCGTCCTCACCGGTGCAGCTGCGACCACCCAAACCTCCGCTGCCTCCACCAAGAACAGGGTTACGGCATCACGCACCAGTATGCTTCCAATCCCCACCTGCCCACCGGACGATCCAAACGCCTGCGGTCTGGGTCTTGGCCGCTAAATCTCCCATTGTTACTAATGGGTTAGATCGACGCACTTTTTTGCACAATGGACGAATAAATGGTTGTTTCCGTACCTGGAATAGGCTAGGCTGGGGTTGCCTTACAGGTACGGTCAATCATGAGCGTCTCTTTATTCAATCTGCTTTCGCAGCTTATCTATGTCGAGCCAGTGCTTTGTGCGACGCTGATTTACCTTCTCGTCCGCGGCAAAGCCACCAGCCAATTCCGGTTCCTGTTCGCGCTGTTATGCGTCCGGCTTGGTTGCTCCGTGATTTGCATTCCGCTGCTGACGCTCGGTGGCCGGCTCATTGAGCGTCACCTCGCTTATCAAGTTTACTTTTACGTGTACTGGCTCAGCTACGCTGCTGAGGCAATTCTGTCACTGCTGGTGATCTACAGCATCTTCAAGCTTGCGATGGCTCCTCTGAAGGGTCTGCAGACGCTGGGCATGTTGATCTTCCGCTGGGTGGCGGCTATCTCGGTTGCTGTTGCGATCGGCGTTGCGGTCTCTCCGCACCAGTCCGGCATCAAGTTCATGACGGCGATCATTACGCAGCTTCAGCAGACGTCAAGCATCTTGACCCTTTGCCTGCTGCTGTTTGTCTGCTTCGCAATTCGCCCGATGGGTCTCTCATACAACAGCCGGATTTTCGGTGTCAGCCTTGGTCTTGGCTTTCTTTCGACAGTCAGCCTCGTTGACACGGCTTGGTTTTCCCATAGTCCCAACATGTATTCCACCATCAGCCTTATCAATGGTCTCGCCGTTGGCCTGACATTGCTCATGTGGTCCGCCTATTTCGCATTCCCAGAGCCCAAGCGCCGCATTATCGTGCTTCCGACCACCTCGCCTTTCCTTCGCTGGAATCAGATCTCAATGGCGTTGGGCGACGATCCAGGCTATGTCGCAGTCGGTGGCATCCCCCCGGAGCTCTTTGCCCCGGCCGAGCTTGAAGTCATGCGTCGCGCTTCGGCAAAGATGACTCCAGCCATCGAGAGTCCGGCGGCAATGCGTTCCTTGTCCGCATAAGAAACCAAAGCAACATGCTTTTGAAGCAGAAAGGGCCGCCCTAACCAAGGGCGGCCTTTTCCATGCCAACGACTGAGGAGCAAATTGCGCTTTGGTACGAGGGCGCGCGCAATGAAGAGAGCATAAGCCGACGTGTCCACACGAAAGAGGACGGCCGTCTCTAAACGAGACGGCCGGCTTCTTTGAGGTTACAAATCTGAGCTAATCTTTTTCGGACTCGGAGCGTTTCCAGTTGATCAGATCACCGAGAGTTGTGCTTCTGCTGTTGCTCGAAGAAGACCCCGAGTTGCCGCCCTTAGGAGACTTCTCGCGCTCCTTATAGCTCTCAACCTCGGCACGGCTGGCCTCTTCGCCAACGGCCCGAATGCTCAAGCCAACCTTCTTCTCTTCCTGATTCATCTTGACAATCTTGAACTCATGCTCCGAGTCCACATCCATCGCCACCGGCTTGCCCTCGGGGCCAATCGCTTCGGAGACATGGCACAAACCTTCGACTCCTTCGGCGATCTCAACGAAGGCGCCAAACTGCGCTGTACGCAGAATCTTGCCCTTGATGACGTCACCAACGCGGTGCTGCGCAAAGAACGTGTCCCAGACATCCGGCTGTAGTTGCTTGACACCCAACGACAGACGGCGGTTCTCAGGCTCAACACCCAGGACGATCGCCCTAACCTTCTCGCCCTTCTTAAGGACCTCAGAGGGATGCTTGATCCGCTTAGTCCAGCTCAAGTTCGAGACGTGCACCAAGCCGTCGATGCCATCTTCGATCTCGATGAAAGCGCCAAAATCAGTAAGGTTGCGGACGCGGCCTTCGATGATTGCACCGATCGGATACTTCTCTTCGAGCTGTTCCCAAGGATTCTCCTGAAGTTGCTTCATGCCCAGTGAGATTCGGCGATCATTTGGGTTTACGCTCAGGATGATGGTGTCAACCTCATCGCCAGGCTTGACCATCTTCGACGGATGCTTCATCCGCTTGGACCAGGTCATCTCAGAGACGTGGACAAGGCCTTCGATGCCCTGCTCAAGCTCAATGAACGCGCCGTAGTCAGTGACCGAGAGAACACGGCCGCGAACCTGCGCCCCGATCGGGTATCGCTCGGTAGCGTCAAGCCAAGGGTCGGGTGTCAACTGCTTGAAGCCCAGGGAGACCCGCTGTTTCTCCTTATCGAACTTCAGCACCTTCACCTGGATCTCATCGCCAACATTGACGAGGTCGCGAGGATGGGTCAGTCGGCCCCAACTCATGTCTGTGATGTGGAGCAAACCGTCCAGACCACCCAAATCGACGAACGCACCGTAATCGGTAAGGTTCTTCACCGTACCCGTAAGGATGCTGCCTTCTTCCAAAGTGGACAACGTGACAGTCTTCTTGGCATTCTGCTCTTCTTCCAGCAGTTCCTTGCGGCTGATAACGACGTTGCCACGTTTCTTGTTCAGCTTGATAACGCGGACTTCAATCTCAGTGCCAATATACCCGTCCAGATTGCGGACAGGGCGAACCTCAACCTGCGAACCCGGCAGAAACGCTTTGATACCAATATCTACCGTCAAGCCGCCCTTAACACGGCCGAGAACCATGCCCTTGACTGGACTCTTATCATTAGCCGCCTGTTCCAGCTTGTCCCAAATCTTGTGCCGCAGGGCCTTTTCGTAGCTGACCAGGTAGCCACCTTCGGGCTCTTCCCGCTCGACCACAACTTCAACCGAATCCCCAGTCTGAAACTTGGGGACGCCACTAATGTCCAGCACTTGTTCCAGAGGAATGAGGCCTTCTGACTTGAGCCCAATGTCGACGACAACATGCTTGTCCGTGACCTTGACGACTGTGCCAGTTACGATAACCTCTTCGACCGTTAAATTCTGGGCTGCTGCGGACTCGGCGGCCTGTTCACGGTCAAAATTGGCGAGAGCTGCGGCAAAATCAGCTGCGTCGTAGTTCAGGTCGTCATCTGATTCGTCGGCTGCAGCAGTGACTGTAGCAACTGTGCCGTGATCTGCAGCGGCGTGGGCCGCAGCAGCCGGTGCAGGATGCTTAGAAGCACTGCTCGACTCCTCGAGGATGGTCTCATTGGGTTGGATTGCGGTGGATTCAGATGACAGTCCGGTATGATCGGCTGTCGCTTCGGGCGCCAGGACTTCCGTTTCGGTGGTCAGGGGTTTGCTCTCGTTAGTGTTGGGATTATGGTTTTCTACCATGATGATTGCGGACTCCGGGATCCAAGAATCCCTTCCGTCTCAGCGGTGCATGGGGTGGGAACAATCAGCGATCCTAAAGGAACGCCGGCTGCTCTTCTCTCCCCGCAACTGCTTTCGGCAGGATGGAAGGAATCAGGTGGTGCAGAGGAGCTACTGCACTTGGGTCCCACACGCAATAGCTCGTTAGATAAAGAATAGAACTTTGCATACAGTCCGTCAACAAATGCCGGCTCCGCGGCCTGCATTTTCATTAGCATGTCATTTTGCGTCAGCTCAATCTTTCGATTGTTTGCTTAGATGCTTGAGATCTCTCCAAGAAGCGTCGAAAATGAATAATTTCCCTGCTAATTACCGGTTGACATCCGGGTTGGACCAGTCGCCGCTATACTCGGCCAATGGACCGCCTCTGGACACCCTGGCGCTACCGCTACATTACCCGTGAAGACCCCGAATCCCGCACCGGTGTCCCTGCAGCTCTTTCTGCGTGGCCGCCTACGCAGGGCGAGGACAAGCACTGCGTCTTCTGCAACATGATCGCCGCCGTTGACTACGCTATCGCTCAAGGAATGTCCCGCGAGGTTGCGGAACAGGCAGTTCACATCGTCCATCGCGGCTTGCACTGCTTTGTATGCCTCAATGCTTATCCGTACTCCACAGGCCATTTGATGATCGTGCCCTACCAGCACCTTGCCTCGCTGGCTGCGGTTCCGGTCGAAAGCGCCAGCGAACTGATGCAGCTCGCGCAGCGTTCCGAAGTTGTTCTCCGCGAGGTCTATAAACCTGGTGGGCTCAACATGGGGCTCAATCTGGGAGAAGCAGCGGGAGCGGGTATCGCCGATCACATCCATCTGCACGTACTGCCTCGTTGGGCCGGCGACACAAATTTCATGACAGTCACTGCAGAAACTCGTGTACTTCCCGAGCCGCTGGATGTAACATGGACGAAACTCCGGCCCATCTTCACAACTTAAATACAACCAGGACCACGCCATATCCATCCAATGCTTGTATAGCAGACAGAAGGCGCAAGTCTCGTCCCCTATCGAGCTATCGAGGACTTCCCCATGGCAATCTTTCAACAGGACCTGCCCGCATCAGTCCGCTTCGGACCTCCGGCCCCGCAGGAAAGTCGCGGTGTCTCGTCGACCGATCGTCGGCCTTACCTTGTAACCGTCCCCCCACGTAAATCTACCCTTCTCGCACGTCAGACCGTTGCAACTACCCGCCAGTTTTTTGCCCTCTTCCCGCACGAATCAGAAGACGCTCGGATAACGGGCGCGACTCGATCACTTTATCGTCGTTTATTGGCATTAAATCTACCCCGCCCTGTGGCCCGTGCGGAACCAATTACGGAAACCCGAGAGGCGACTGAACTGCGATTCAGAGTAGTGGACATCAGGATTGCCTGAATCGTCTAGATTCATGATTAAATAAACATACAGGTACCAGAAAGCCAAAGACCTCACTCCAGAGTGAGGTCTTTTCTTTGGTGATGGCTTACGAAAACCTACCCTCTAAGAGGGGCCGCGCGGCGGGGGTGCGCTTGTCGCCGCTTTAGGCGCAGTCTCGCGACTTCGATTTCGCGGATCGGTGGAATCTCTCGGACCTGGCACCCGCGTTGCCTCGAAGCTCGTAATCTTCCAGACACCAGATGGCAGACGCTGGTAGACCCGCGTATAGCGGAAGGTTCCTTTCACAGGCGCGCCTTCATTCGTGCCTTCCACTTCCGCGCGCGATGTGACGATTGCAATGGAACCGATCAACTTGACCTGACGTTCGCCGAGATCGAGTTTGGTCAACGCAATCTTGTGCAGCCGCATCCGGTCCAACTGCTGTTCTTTGGTGTTCACCTGGCCAGTCATGGAGATGCCGATATAGTCATCCGACAGCAGCTTATCCATCGTGGCAACGTCCCCCCCAAGTTGGGCCTGCCGCCACTGCTCTTCCAAGGCTTCAACTTGCTGTTTGGCCGCGTGCTTTTTCTCGTGGAGCGGCTGGTTCCAGGCGGCACAAAACGCCTGCGCAGGCCATCCCAGAACCACGGCCGTCAGCACAAGCGTGGAGGGTATCAGCGTCCGGCGGATTGGGCGACCACTTAACGGCATTAGCGTACCGGATATTAGACCGATCTATCGCGCACAGTCAAAACTACTTTAGTCGTATGCACCCCTTGCTACCATAAGACGCAGGAACCCCCCGAAAAGTCCAGAGAAAAACCATCAACAGATGGCTGACAAATTCTCCACCTGGCGCTCCCTCATCTTCTGATACAGCCCCCCGATTGCATACTGATGAAAATGCGCCGATCCCCTATGGTGTTCCAGGGCCGCCTCATTCAGGTACTGCTCGTAAATCATCACCGTACAGCCTTCTCCCTCCACAAAATGGGGGATATAGCTCGCGCAACCTGGCTCCTTGCGTGATGCCGCTGTCAGATGGCACAAGATCTCCTCGATAAACTCGCGGTCAACCGGGTCAAACGTCATTCGCACTGTAAAACTCAGCATAGTCAGACTGTCCTTTACGCCTACAGCGCTTCGTTAAACTCGGGAAGCGTTATCGTCTGGTCACGGTCGGGCCCGGTCGAGACCATTCCGATCTTCGCCCCTGATTCCTTCTCAATAAACTTCAGATAGTCCTGAGCCGGTTGCGGCAGCTTATCAAACTCGGTAATCCCTTCGGTCGAGCTCTTCCACCCTTTCAGCTTGGTATACACCGGCTCAATCGCATTGTAGCCAGGCATGTCAGCCGGAATCACGTCGGTCAGCTTACCGTTGATCCCGTAGCCGGTGCAGATGGGGATCTCCTCGCACTCGTCCAGAACGTCCATCTTCGTCACTACGAGCCACTCAGTCCCATTGATCATATTGCTGTAGCGTAGCAGGGGCAGATCCAGCCAGCCACAGCGTCGGGGACGACCTGTCACCGCCCCATACTCCTGCCCGCGCGCCCGCAACAGGTCGCTGGTCGAGTCGTGAATCTCAGTCGGGAATGGCCCCTCGCCGACCCGCGTGACATAAGCCTTTGTCACGCCGATAACCGTGTCGATCCGCGTCGGCCCCACACCTGTCCCGGTCACTGCCCCACCCGCCGTCGAAGAGGAGGAAGTCACAAACGGATATGTCCCATGATCTATATCGAGCAGTGCGCCCTGGGCCCCCTCGAACATCACCTTCTCACCGTGGTCGAGCGCGTTATTCAGCATTACCGCGGTGTCCGTGACAAAGGGAGCAACCTGCTCGGCCGCCCGCGAATACTCCTCGTACATCGTCTTCGGGTCCAACGGCTCAGTGCCGAACAACGCATGAGCGATCGTATTTTTCTCATGGCACGCGTTCTCGATATGAGTCCGGAGCAACGCTGAGTTCAGCAAATCAACCACCCGCAGCCCGCTTCGATGCATCTTGTCTTCATACGCTGGACCAATACCGCGGCTGGTCGTGCCGATCTTCGTTCTTCCAGGCGCGTTTTCCGCCGCCAACTCGATCATCCGATGGTAAGGCAGAATCACCTGCGCCCGGTTCGACACGAAAAGCTGCCCGTCGACGGGCAAACCCGCGTCCTTCAGCTTCTTCACCTCGTTCAAAAACGCCATCGGATCGAGCACGACCCCATTGCCGATGACTCCCTTGCAGGCTGGCCGCAAAACCCCGCATGGAATCAGCTGCAAAACAAACTTCCTCCCATGAATGATCACCGTATGTCCGGCATTGTGGCCGCCCGCATACCGCGCAACAACGGAAAACCTCTCCGACAGCACGTCCACGATCTTGCCCTTGCCTTCATCGCCCCACTGGGCACCCAAAATGACCGCTGATTTGCGTTGATTCACGACGGATATGTTCTCCAAGGAATGTTATTGGCCGGTTGACGCGCTCGACTCTTGAAACCCGCGCCAATATCCATCATATCGTGTCCCGCCCCTTCTGAGTTTCGTGCGCTGGCCGGCTGTTTCTCACGGGGTTGTCTCATCGGATCAAGGACTCACAGGCTGCGCGTAGTAGCCGTTCCGCGTTCGCACTGTGAGGCCAGGCGTTGCGACTTTTACCTCGATTGCGTGATATTCACTCGGCCTGTCCGCAGGAGTGGCATCCACCGTTAGCGTATAAAAAGTGTCTGCATCCGCGACGCACTGAGCGATCTGGGCCGCTATGTCGTTGCTTGCGGCAAGTGCCAGTCCACCGCTCTGCACAGCAAGCACCTGCAGCGCGAGATTTGCGGGGACCGCCGTCTTAGCCGCCCTAATCGGCTTCAAGAACTCCTTGTAATAGAAATCACGGGCCCCGCCGGCGGCCTCTGCCCTTCCGGGTCGACACTGTATAGCGTCATCCGCGCCTCGCGCAGCGCGTCAGATATCGCGACGATTGATGCGAAAAGCCTATCCTCTTCCTTGGCGCCCAACTCTACTCCTGGGCCCGAGAGAAGCGGCCAGCCTGGGCTTATCCAGATGACGATCTTTCTTCCCGGCGTCTGCGCCTCCTTCGCCGTAAGCGACTGCAACGTAGTCAGAGACAGCTGAAACCTCTCGACCGCACCATAAAATCCCTGGGAGCGCCGGATCGATCGTAGTCCGATCTCATGCTGGTCAAACGAAGCCAACAACGCGTTACCATCGCGCGAAGAATTGCTTTGTATTTCGGTGCCCGCATCTGAGAAGAAGGCCATTGAAACAGGATGGTCCAATACCCCACCATTCCGCTGCAGAAACATCTTGATCTGTTCCCGCTCATACGCCACTCGAGTGAAGTTCGTATTTACCTCGTCCACCATGAGGATGATCTTCACAGGTGGCGCTGCAGGCTGAACATTCGCCGTAACTACTCCGCCACCAGAGGTCTGGAAGGAGAGGATATCCTGCGGACGCCCGTTGGTAAGTACCGTAAAATCCTTTTCGGTGAGGCCTTTTACGGCCATTCCTGCGTGGTCCGTCACCGCAACGTCGAACGTAAGATGGTTTAACGGCCGGTAACGGTGCAGGGCCGGCCGGTTGTTGCTGCGCAGACACTCGAAGCACAATGCACAAAACACAGAGGAGGAACATTCCAGCCCGAGACAACACGTTCATACCTGGCCCCTTCGAAGACTTTCTTCAATCTACTCGCATCGCGACAACCGTGAAACTGTTGTGCGCAAATGCCAGCAGCTTTTTGATAGCCCGAACGACAAGTCTATCGTTATCCTCCTTCTGCACCTTCCATCATCTAAATCGAGTTACGCAACGTCATGTCCGCATCCCGCCCGCTCTACGGAACCACCGTCTTCCTCGGCGCATTCCTGCTGTTCATGGTCGAGCCGATTGCCGCGAAACAACTCCTTCCCGCGCTCGGCGGCTCATCCGCAGTCTGGCTGACGTGTCTAGTTTTCTTCCAAGTCACGTTGCTGCTCGGTTATCTGTACGCTCACTGGCTTACCCGCAACGGCATGTTCGGATTGAGGCGATGGCTCTACTTCATCTCTCTGGGAGTGGCTCTCGTTCTGCTGGTAACACAAGGAATCTACCCTAGGCTGGTTCCCGGTTCCGACCATCCGGTCACCACGATCTTCCGCAATCTGGCACTCACGATTGGCCTCCCCTTTTTGCTGCTCGGCACAACCAGTCCGCTCCTTCAGCTGTGGTTGCACCGCACTGAAGGCAAAAGTATTCCCTACCGCCTCTTCGCGTTGTCCAATGTGGGTTCGCTGTTCGCGCTGATCGCTTACCCGATTCTCGTTGAACCTAACCTCACCCTCAAACACCAGCGCAGCATCTGGTCGCTCGGCTTCGTAGTCTATGCTGTCCTCTGCACTTTGATCGCCTGGCAGACAGGCAACGCTGCGTCACGAATATCCCCTCCAATTGAAGAGGCGCGGCAAACACCCACCCTGACAAAATGGCTCTGGTTTCTTCTTCCCATGGGGGCCGCGATGCAATTGAGCGCCGTCACTGCTCACCTGACAGTCAACATCGCAGCTATCCCGCTGCTCTGGATGCTTCCACTCGCCGCCTATCTGCTCACGTTTATTCTCGCCTTTGAATTTCCCGCGTTTTACCGCCGAGGCATCGTCGTGCGTCTGCTTGTCGTCATGCTAGCCAGCCTTGGTTACGCCATCTCGAAGACTGATGTCACTCTTCCCATCGGCATCGCCATCCTCTTCTTCCTCGCCGAATGTTTTCTCGCCGGTCTCTTCTGCCATGCCGAAACCTACACTCTGCGACCGCAACGGGCCTCAGAGGCTACCGTTTTCTATCTCATGATCGCAGCCGGCGGAGCAGCCGGAACCTTCATCATTGGCATTGCTAGCCCGCTGATCTTTTCCGCCAACTACGACCTTGCCATCTCTTTCTTCGTCACCGCCGCCCTTGCCATCGCAGTCACCTGGCACGATGGCTGGCCGCAGCGCCTTCTTTGGACAACGGCAACCGTTCTCCTCGTCTTCTTCGCGATCATGCTGCGAGCCGCCTATGCCCGCGACGCTCTCCTCGAGGTCCGCAACTTCTACGGCACCCTCCGGGTAAAGCAAACCACTACTCACCAGGCCGACCCCGAACGAATGTTGCTCAACGGCGCCATCCAACACGGAACACAGATCTTCGGCAATGGCCTTAGCCGCATCCCCACCACCTACTACGCGGTCGACTCCGGTATCGGTCTCGCTTTACGCTTCTGTTGCAGCGCTCCGGGAACTGACGAGCCCCGCCAACGGAACATCGGAGTCATCGGCCTCGGCGCCGGCACCCTCGGCGCCTACGGCCACACCGGCGACCGGATTCGCTTCTATGAGATCAACCCTCTCGTTCGTCCGATCGCGCAAAACCTCTTCACCTACCTGCGCGACTCTCCCGCGGACATCAGCTTCGCCGACGGTGATGCGCGCACCTCGCTCACCAGCGAAGCCCCGCAAAACTTCGATGTGCTCGCTGTCGACGCCTTCTCAGGCGACGCTATTCCACTCCATCTGCTCACCAACGAGGCCATCGCGCTCTATAAAAAGCATCTCGCCCAAGGCGGGATTATCGCCTTCCACATCTCCAATCAATATCTCAATCTCGCCCCTGAGATCGCGCAGCTCGCCATAGCCGCAAACATGCAGTCAAAGCTCGTTGAAAGTCCCGGAGACGACGCTACCGGCTCCTACCGCTCCACCTGGGTGCTTCTCACCAACAGCCCGGATTTCTTTGCCCACACAGAGATCGCAAGCGCAATTACAGAGACACCGACAACCCCACACCTGCGCCCCTGGACCGACGACTACTCCAGCTTGTTGCCAACTCTGCAACTCACGCACCACTGAACTACTGCGCCCACGCCAGTCCGTCCGCCGTAGTCCCTGCATCAATCAGCTTCGAAACCTTCCATTGGCCCAAATCGATCTCTGCGATCTGATTTTTGAAGTTGCACGCCACAAACGCCGTCTTTCCATCAGGAGTCAGGAGAATCTCAGCTGGCCCATCCGGGACATCGATCGTCCGCGTCACCTGCATCGTCTTCAAATCAACAACCGCTACTTGCTTTGCCGTCCGCATCGCGACCAGCAACCATCGCCCATCGAGGGTAGGTGCCGTCCCGTAACCCACTGCGGGCAGCGGCACCCAGGTCTTCACCTTATTCGTGGCTGTGTCGATCACTGCGAGCTGCGGTTTTGTCTGATCCGCCGTGAACACCATGCTGTCGTCGCGCGAGATGGAAATACGCTGCGTATCTTTTGACACTGGGATGATCGCCAGCGTCTTGCGCGCCTTCATGTCCAGCACCGACACCGTTCCCGGGCCCACGTTCGCCGTATACCCGCGCAAACCGTCCCGCGTAAGGGCCAGCATGTGCGACTGCTCCTGCCCGGTAGGTATGCTCCCAACAATCTTCAACGATTTAGGATCGATGATGCTCACCGACTTGTCCAGCTCGGTCGTTACGTACAACATGCCCGTGTTCCGGTCATAAATCGCGCAGTGCGGGCGCACGCCATAACCGAAATCAATCGTGTGGATGACCTTACGGCCCGTCAAATCAATCACTGATATCTTCGACCCATTGGTTCCCGGCCTGCCCACGCCCGAGTCACCGTAGATCGGCACGTAGGCCGTCTTTCCATCAGGCGAAGCAGCAACCTCATGGCCTGTCACTCCCTCCACCGGTACCGTCGCGACTTGTTTGCCGGCCAATGGATCGATCAAGCTCAAGTCACGAGAGCCTTGGTTCGCGACAAGCAGCACCGGTCGCGAAGCACCTTCGTAATGACTCTGGGCGTCGATACGACTCAAGGCTGCACTCATCACAAAGGCGCCTGCCATCGCGCAGAAAAACATTGTCTTTTTCATCAGGCGACAAGTATAGCCGCAGATCTTCGTCGACGCCGCAAATTCTCTGCGTCGAGCAGCAATGTACACCCGCTATAGCCAGTCACCTATCCAGACAGCCACCTATACTTGAAGAAGCCCATGCCAGAGCTCCCCGAAGTCGAAACAATAGCCAACGGCGTCCACGCTCGCGTGCACGGTCAGACCGTCCGCTCCGTCTGGACGAGCAACAAACCCCAGACCTTCAAATCCACGCCCGACGAAATCATCGAAACCCTCACGGGTAGTCGCATCGACCGCGTTCACCGGGTCGGCAAAACCATAGTCATTGACCTGATGCGCAAGCAGAAGCCCGCGCAGTTCCTCGTCCACCTCGGCATGACCGGCCGGCTCCTCGTCTCCGCACCCGATACTCCGATCCCCCCGCATACCCACGCTGTACTTACCCTTAGCAGCGGCAAAGAGCTTCGCTTTATCGACGCACGCCGCTTCGGTCGCCTTTCCGTCGCTGCGCACGGCACAAAATACGCTGGCCCCGGTGCCGAACCTCTCACCATCAATCTCGAAGATTTCATTGCTCTCTTCCGCAACCGGAAAACCCCGATCAAAGCCGCGCTACTGAATCAATCGCTTCTCCACGGTGTCGGGAATATCTACGCCGACGAGGCTCTCTTTCACGCCCGCATACGCCCCACCCGCCACGCCGGCCGTCTTACCCGCGCCGAACTCACCCGTCTTCGCACCGCTCTGGTCAAGGTTCTCGCGGAAGCCATCCAGCTTGGGGGATCCTCGGTCTCCGATTACGTCGACGCAGACGGAGTTGCCGGCTTCTTCCAGCTCCACCACCACGTCTACTCCCGAACCGGTGAACCATGCCGCGTCTGCGCCACACCTATCAAGCGCATCGTCCTCGCCGGCCGCAGCACCCACTACTGCCCCACCTGCCAGCGCTAATCGTTCAGCCTCTGCTGGCCGCCTGCTCTGCTGAAACCGCCGCGCCGACCACCCGCAACTCATCGCTGTCTTTCACAATCTCCAGCGAATAGCTCTGCAGCGGACTCATCTTGACCATCTGCTGCATATAGTCCTTCAGCATGGGCAGATCGAGAAACCGCACATTGAATCCGGACAAATATATCTTGCCCGGCCCAGACATGTGGATCGTCGTCGCCGAGGCAGCCGCCAGCGCCTTATGCCACAGCCGCTTAAACTCCAGGCATCGCGCATCGCCCTTTTTGGCCTCCTCGAAGACCTCCTCCGGCTCCATGTCCAAAAACCGCAGCCGCATCGCTCGGTGACCCATGATTCCCTCCATGTGACCCCGCCCACCGCATCCGCAGAACCGCTCCTTCTCGTCCATCGAAACCACAGTATGGCCACCCTCCCACACTCCCGGAGCAAACGGATAGCGTCCATATCCAATCCCCACCCCCAGCGTCCACACCCGGATCATGCTGTCCAGCTTGCCGTGCGCCGAAGCCAGCCCCGCCGCCATTCCATCCGCGTCATTCAATACCGTCACAGGAGCGCTCAATCCATAGCTCCGAAGCT
The DNA here is from genome assembly GCA_963798925.1 of uncultured Acidobacteriaceae bacterium. Classification (GTDB taxonomy): domain Bacteria; phylum Acidobacteriota; class Terriglobia; order Terriglobales; family Acidobacteriaceae; genus Edaphobacter. The sequence goes on along the minus strand of CAWCVD010000008.1, from coordinate 1,524,344 downwards.
GGACCGCCATCAACTCCTGAATTCGTGCACCCTTAAGTTGTGGAAGGTTCGGAGCCTCTTCAACCACGCCATTTTTGACCAGTCCGGGTAGCGCTATCCCCACCGCAATCAGGTCCTTCGTTCCGTCAGCGGCCTGCACCACCAACTTGCTAATCGTATCCACCAGAGCATCGGTGTGTAGCTCCACCAGCGCATCTTCATCGTCGTGATTATCAGGAAACCGCCGTATCGCTCCCGACAGTTTGTGATCCACCACCAATCCAGCCAGGATCCCGTCCGATAATGTGACCCCGATTGTCTTTGCCATGACCCTGCCTGCTCCGTCCCGGACGCTAACGCCTCTATTCGAATTTACTCACGCGGTTCAATCCATTGAAAGCCGCAACTTTATAACATTCCGCGAGGGTTGGATAGTTGAAGACCGTGTCCACAAAATATTCCAACCTGCCGCCCAGTGCCATAACCGCCTGTCCAATGTGCAGCAGTTCGCTGGCGCCCTCACCAATAATGTGCACCCCGAGAATCGAATGGGTGAGCCGATGAAAGATAATCTTCAATCGTCCCGTCGTATCGCCGCGAATCTGCCCGCGAGCGATCTCGCGATAATACGCCACTCCCACTTCGTACGGCACGTCTTCTTCCGTCAGCTGCTCTTCAGTCTTACCGATAAAACTGATCTCCGGAATCGTATAAATTCCATACGGATACAGTCCAGGGTTTGACAGCAGTTTTTCATCTCCAAATGCGCGTGCTGCTGCCACTCGCCCCTGTTCCATCGAGACAGAAGCCAACGATGGAAACCCAATCACATCACCGACCGCAAAGATAGTCGGCACCTTGGTCCTGAAATCCTTGTCGACCGGAATGCGCCCGCGCGAATCCGCTTCGATCCCAACCGACGGCAAGTTCAGCTCATCCACATTACCCTGCCGGCCGACAGCATACAGCAGCGCATCGCCCTGGACCTTTTTCTTGCTCTCGAGATTCGCCACAACCGTGCCGTCCGGCATCTCCTCGACCGATTCAACCTCTTCATTCAAACGCATGGTCACGCGCGAGTCACGCAAATGATAGCTGAGAGCCTCGACGATCTCTTGATCGGCGAACTCCAACAGACGCGGCCTACGCTCGATGAGCGTTACCCTCACCCCAAGCGCAGAAAACATACACGTGTACTCGACGCCGATCACGCCGCCCCCAACAATAATCATTGTCTTCGGCAGGTTAACCAGCTCCAGCACCAGGTCGCTGTTGATGATAGTGCGCCCGTTAATCGGAACCTTCGGCGAACACGCAGGCTTGGTTCCAGTGCCAATCAAAATACTCTTGGCCTCGTAGACACTGGACCCCCGCGAATTCGTCACCTTGACATGGGTGGCGTCTTCAAAGCTCGCTACACCCACCAGCATCTCGATATTGTTGCGTGAGAGCTGCGCCTCGGTAACGTCGATCTCGGTCTTGATCACATGCTGCACCCGGAATGCCAGGTCCGCCATTGTGATCCGTTCCTTCACCCGGTAGTTCATTCCGTAAATGGACTTGTAGTTGTAACCCGATAGATGCAGCACCGCCTCCCGCATCGTCTTCGAAGGAATGGTGCCTGTATTGATGCACGCGCCCCCAACAACCTCGCGCATCTCCACCAGCGCAACTTTTTTTCCCAGCTTGGCCGCGTAGATTGCCGCGCGTTGCCCTGCAGGTCCGGACCCAATGACGATCAGATCGTAAACGCTACTCATAACAAATGCTCACGGACCTCCGTCCCAGCGCGCAGGCGGCTCCAGTCCCGTTATCGGCCCAAATCCATCGGCTAGTGAGGACCTTGCTGTTTGTCTTGTGCGAAGTCGCCTCGCTGTTTTGAAACTACCACACCGGCGTTAACCGCCTCTACCTCCAGGCGCTCTGCCAACATACACTTGGACCACCATGCTCCGCTATGCCATCACCAGCCGCGCTCTCTATCCCGGCGACGAACTTCAGAAGGAGTCTCTGCTCTTGCGGGAAGTCTCCCGCTGGGCGACAGATGGCATCGACCTGATCCAACTCCGCGAAAAAGACCTCCCTACAGCCGCCCTCGCCTCCCTAGCGCGCAAAATCCTCGAGACCATTGCCACAGTCGCCAGCCACACAAAACTCCTGATCAACACCCGTGCGGATGTCGCCATCGCAACCGGGGCGCATGGCGTCCACCTTACCGCCGCGGTCAACGAACTCACTCCAAACCTGATCCGCAGACTCTACGCCTCGGCTAACCTGGAACGGCCCATCGTTACGGTCTCCTGCCATACTGTTGAGGCCGTCCAGCGCGCCCATCAGAGCGGGGTCGACGCCATCCTTTTCGCCCCTGTCTTTGAAAAATCGATCGCCGGTAGGATGATCGCGCCCGGGCAGGGTCTCGACGGTCTCCACGCCGCCTGCACTCTCGCCTCGGGTCTTCCGATCTATGCGCTCGGGGGGGTCACCTTCGAAAACGCTGGCGCCTGCCTTACAGCTGGAGCCGCCGGCATCGCCGGGATCCGCCTCTTCCACCGTGATTAGAAGGTCGTGCTAACCGTCAACCGAAACGTCTTACGCGGTTCGCGCAGAATGTAATCCGCCCCGTAAAACTGCAGCGCCTGTTGGTAGCTGAACTGTCCGGCTCCATTGCTCGGGAAGTAGCCCTTGAACGTATTCACTGCATCCGGTCCGGAGTTCGGTACTGCCAGCTTCTGCGGAACATCCTCGTAAAGTCTCAGCGAGTTGTACGCGTAGAAGATGCGGAAAGGAGCATTGATGATCGGGAGAATTACCTGCAGCTCCGCGCCATTCGACATGCGCGGCACATAATTGGTGCCTGGGACGATTGAGAGGAATTCCGGGAATTTTACCGCACTGCCGCCAAAACAGGCTCCATTCACAATCGTCGGACAACCATATTGGGCCCCGCTGACCAGGGACTGCCCCGCCGTGCTCTGCCGCAACTGCCCCGGCTGCGCATCAAAGTTCATCCCAAAATCGGTGAAGAATGCAAACGTCACCTGGCTCACGATCGGTATGCGATATTCCAGGTTAGCGGTCACCTGCGTATCGCCGCCGATGGACACCATCCGGTAGATCGGCAGGGGAATCTGCACATTGCCCAGCGCGGGATTGGACGGATTCAGGGGAACCGACGTACCGTCAGGATTCGTTAGAGTAAATTCCACCTTATTCGGAATGAAAGTGTAGGGCGCAACCGACCGCGTATCGAAGCCGCGTAGATCTTGCTCACCGCCGCTATAGAAACGATGCGTTGGCGGAGCCACCTCACCACCGAAGCCTGTGATGTGGGCCAGCTGAATACGATAGCCCAGCACGTTGCGGCCTTCCCGGTTAACCTTGAGCCTCTTCATTGGGAAGAACTGCCGATAGCTCATGATCGGTGTAATGTACTTCACGTTGCCGCCAACGCCAGCGACTTGGAGCGACAAGTTGAAGTCTTTGCCATGGTGGGGACCGACTGCGCGATCCAGGCTCGAAAAGGAGTAGCTGGGCGTAACGACTGAGGTGATGATGCCGTTCAACTGATTCTGGCCCGCGACTCCTGACCGAAACGCAAGCGATTGAAAGACGTTAGTCGTGTTCTGGTTAAACGTTGTGACCGAGGATCGTGACAGCGAGTAAGCCACGCCAACACGCGTCACACCGGTCTTGGCAAAGAGATGCCGCAACGGTTCGCTGGCCGACAGCGTCAATCCTGTCGTCGATGTGTTGTAGTTCGTTAGCAGCGATTGCTGGGCCGCCGACAGATTTCCGGTCGCACCCGTCGTCGACTGGCTCTTCGATGGGTTGAAGTCATACTTGGTAGCGAATACCTGCGCGCCCACCGAGATCGGCTTGTCTCGCAGATAGGGCTCCGTAAATCCAAAGCTCACTGTGCGCGATAGGTCGCCAATATTTGCCTGAAGCGATAGCGTCTCACCCAACCCAAGGAAGTTGTTCGTCTCATAGTTCAATCCAATAAAGGTTCCGGTCAGGCCGCTGATACCGCCGTTCAAACCAATCGAGTTCTTGCCTTTTTCCTTAAGCTTCAGCAGCAGATCGACGGTCGCGTCATCCGCATTCTGGCGGCTCTCTGAATCCTGATCTGCCTTGAGCGTCTCGAAGTAATTCAGCTGGTTCAATCGCAAAATCGAGAGCTCCCACAGCTGACTATTGTAGATGTGTCCCTCTTCCAGCAGCAGTTCACGCCGAATCACTTTGTCACGCGTAATCGTATTTCCCGTGAACTCGATCCGCGACACATAGAACGGCTTACCTTCGTCGATGTCGATATTCAGCGTGATGGTCTGCTTGGCATCGTCAATCTTCGGCTGAGGCTGGCCTACCATGTTGATATATCCCAGCGCGCCGTACTGCTTACGCAGCTCGTCCAGCCCCTTGCTGAACAGGGTGGCGTTAAACCACTCGCCGTCCTTCTGCGCAAACTGCGCTCGTAGCGCCCTCACATTCGGCACATGCGCGTTCCCGGTAAAGGTAATGCCGGCAAGCCGGTAGCGCTCGCCCTCTTCAACCGGCATCAAAATATCGATCCGCTTGCCCTTCGAAGGCCGTAGCGTAAACGGATTCAACCCCCCGGCATCCCGAACATGCGTCGTCGCATCACCTGTCTGAGCTCGGAAATAGCCCCGATCACGGTACGCCTGGCGAACCCGCTCTGTATCCTCGTCCAGCTTGCTTGCGTCGAAGGTCCGGGCAAAAAGATTCTCAAAAATGATCGAATGCGGTATCCCAATCGGCTTCAGGTTCTTCATTGCATTGCGCAGCGTACGGTCGCTCAGACTCGTATTGCCCTGAAACGCGATCTTCCCGACTTTGACCGTGGGACCTTCTTTGATATTGAACGTGATCGACACAGACGCAGGCGGGATCTTCTTGACCTCAGGCGTAATCGTTGCGAACTGATGTCCGTGCTCCGCCAGCAAATCCCTTAGCACTACCACCGCCCGCGCGATCTTCGTCGGGTCGTACTGGCTCTCCACCGAAACCCCGACCTTCGCCTTCTTGTACCGCTCCAGAACATCGGAGAGCGTAACCGCATTGAGACCCTTGTAGTTGATCTCGCGGATGGTCGGCTTCTCGCTGACCACAATCACCAACTGAACGCACTTCGGCGTGTCGACCCGTTCAATCTGAATATTTTCGAAGTACCCGGTATTCCAGAGCGAATTGAAGTCCCGCTCTACGACCTGGGGGTCATACACATCATTTTGCCGGCTGAAGAGTCGTGCAAGAATCGACTCCTTTGGAATGCGCCGGTTCCCGATAACCTGAGGCTGACAAAGAGTTTCCGGGCCCGTCGAAGACCGTTGAGGAGTTGCCGCTGCTGGACCCGTCTGCCCAGCCACGGACGAGACAGCTACCATCGCGACGGCGAAAAAGGATGCGGCATAAGCAATGCGGGAGCGGCTGGAGCGCGTGCACACAGGTTTGGCCTTGCTTTTCAGGGAGCTTCCGCTCTCTCGATTCACGGTAAAGATACGCACACCCTCACTGCTCTAAAAATGACGCTCCGCCACACATCAAGCGAAGTTTTGATTATATGGGAGCGGACTGCCGATAGCGAGTTCGTTCCACGATTTGGGTCCGGCAATCCAGCACCTAACCCATCTGAATTCAGGCCTCGTTCTTCTTTTTGGACGAAAAGCCGGGGCAAAAGCATCTCCCGAGAACATTACTTTCACGACTAAACCAAACCGCTCCACTAATCCTCGCTTGCATCGAACGCACCAGCTTCAAGCCAACGCGGGCCGCCCGCCGCACAGCACCTCGCTAAAAACCTCGCTGTTCACATTGCCGCCGGTAAGCACGGTACCAACGCGCTCGCCGCCTGCCCCACCTTCCTTGATTAATGCCGCCAGCCCCGCCGCGCCCGACCCCTCCGCAACATTGTGCGTATCAGCGAAGTAGGCCCGCATGGCCGCCTTCACCTCATCGTCATCAACCATAACAATCCGATCTATCCCAGATCGCATGATCTGTAAGGCAACTGGATCCGGCTTCCTGCAGGCCATTCCATCGGCTATCGCGGTTTGAGTCTCATGTTCCCTGACTTCTCCGGAGGCAAAAGAAAGCGCGTAAGCTGGAGCCAGGCTCGCCACTACTCCCACCACCTTCGTCGCCAGTCCCAGAGCATTCCTCGCCGCAATCGTCCCGCACACGCCCGAACCCATCCCGATCGGCACGTAAATCGTCTCCAGCTCGCGGCAGGCAGAAAACAACTCCAGTGCGTAAGTCGACACCCCGGTCACAATACGTAGATCGATGTTCGGCACGCGATGCCAGCCATTCTCCCGTTCCAATCGCTCCGCATATTCGCTAGCAGCCTGAAAATCCTCGCCAAACTCCACCAACTCCGCGCCCAGAGCCTGCATCGCGCGATTCTTCTCCACACTATTGCCGAACGGAACGACGACCACGACGCGAATCCCGTGCTGTGCTGCGGCAAACGCGATTGATTGCCCGTGGTTTCCCCGGGTCGCCGACACCACCGTCGTCACCTCGGGCCGTTCCCTCCGCAGCCAATCCATATACACAAGCCCGCCCCGGACCTTGAACGCTCCCACCGCAGTATGGTTCTCGTGTTTCACCCAGACCTCCGCGCCCACCCGGGCGTTCAGCAGAGGCCAGCTGTATTGCGGCGTCGCCGGCATGCTTCGGTAGATCAACTTTGCAGCATTTTCAATCTCAATCAGGCCCGGCAGCAATGCTTCCATTTCATTCCTTTGCTCGATGTCGTGTCACTGTCTGACCAAATCAGGCGCTCCTGGCAACCTTACGCACCTCAACCAGCGTTGAATAAAAAGTGGCGCCTCCGCCCATATCGGTCAGCACCTCCGACGTCAGCGCATTCACATTCCGCCCACCCTGTGACAGCTTATTCCAATCCAGTCGCGCAGCCACAACTCCAACGCCCACCTGAGCATTCACCAAAGCTTTCAGCGCTGCGCTTCCACGCCCATTGAAGACCTCGACCTCGTCCCCGGTCGCAATCTCTCGCTCAGCAGCATCCGCCCAATGCATCTCCAGCACGCCTGCTGTCCGCGATTCCATCCGCTGATGCGTAGGAAGATTCGCAAACGTTGAGTTCATGTAGTTATCTGCCTTGCGCGGCAGAAACTCCAGAGGATAAGCGCCATTCGCCGCATTCGCCCGCGACTCCGCCGGAGCCGTGAAGACAGGAACCGGCGTTAGCTCGCCCCGCCCGCTCGGTGTCTTGAACCACTCTGCCGTACTAAACGGCAACACTTCCCCCGTGTCGTTCACAGGGAGTTGCAACTCAACATGACCCTCGCGTTCCAGCCGCTCCCGCGTGAACCCCACAAACCACGGATGGTCGGTCTTCAGCGCCTGATCGATCAGCGCATCCTCGCGGTCGTCAAAGCACGCCTCCGCGAACCCCATCTTTCGCCCCAACTCTCCAAATAGTGCGACGTTGCTCTTCGCTTCGCCCAGCGGCGCAATCGCCCTGTCATTGATCTGAGCAAACAGGTGCCCATACGCGCCCTGCACATCCTTCACCTCAAGAAACGTCGGCGCCGGAAGCAGCACATCCGCGTAGTCCGTGGTATCTGTAAAGAACTGCTCATGCACCACAGTGAACAGATCTTCCCGGCGCATACCACGCAGCACATCGTTCTGGTTCGGAGCCACCGCCGCAGGATTCGAGTTGTACACAAACAAAGCCTTCACTTGTGGCCCACCGAGTGCGGTCAGCGCCTGTCCCAGTTGGCTCATGTTCACCACTCGCGTCGGCCGCCCCAGCGGACTCGCCTTCATCAGCTCCGGCATCTCAAGCGCTCTCTCATTAAACGGAAACGCCCCAGAAGTCGAAAGCTGCAAACCTCCGCCTTTGTACTTCCACGCACCGGTCAGCAACGGCAGCATGCACACCGCCCGCGCGGCTGTGCCGCCAAACTCGCTGCGTTGTATTCCATAGTTCAATCGGATCACCGCAGGTCCGGAGCGTCCTTCGGACCCCCCACGCCCCGCCGTCGCATAAGCCTGCGCCAACCACACAATCCTCTCAGGCGAGATACCCGTAATCGCAGCTACGTTCTCAGGCGAATGCTCAGGACGCAGCACATGCGCCTTCAGCTCATCAAATCCTGCCGTACACCGCGCAACATACTCATGGTCCTCCAGCCCCCTGCTCAGAATCACATGCATAATCCCTAGCGCCAGCGCCGTATCGGTACCCGGGTGGATCACCAGGTGTTCATCGGCCAGCGCGGCCGTCCTCGTCCGATAGGGATCGATGACCACCAGCTTCGCTCCCTTGCGCCGCGCCTCTTCGATAAACGGCCAGAGATGCACGTTATTCCCGTGCACGTTCGCTCCCCAAGCAACAATCAACCCAGCATTGGCGAACTCCTGAGGTGGGGTCCCTAATTTCACCCCATACACACTCTTCAGCGCCGCACCGCCCGCAGTCGAACAGATCGTCCGGTCCAACTGCGAAGCGCCGAGCCGGTGAAAGAACCGCCGGTCCATCGACCCATATCCCAGCTTCCCAATCGTCCCCGCGTAGCTGTACGGAAGCACACTCTCCGGTCCAAACTCCGCAGCGATTTTCTTCAAACGCACCGCAATCTCATCCAGCGCCTCGTCCCACGAGATCCGCTCAAATGCATCCGCCTCGCGGCCTCGAACTGACCCATAACCAGCTGGTCCCTTTTGCATTCCTGCACGCCGCCGCATCGGATACAGCAGTCTCTCTGGCGAATACACCCGGTCCAGGTACTTCGCGACTTTGCCGCACAAAAATCCCCGCGTCACCGGATGCGACGGGTCGCCCTGAAGCTTCACCGCCCGGCCGGTCAGTTCATCGACCGTCACCAGCACGCCACACGAGTCCGGACAGTCGTGCGAACACACCGCATGGACCACCCTCGTCGCATTCAAATGCGCGCCGGCCTCAGAGTTTTCCGTCATCCCTTCATTCTAGAACAGCCGCCTCGGCACACCACCATGTATGCTGCTGCCAAGCCCGGACGCAGGTCTGCAACGCATGAAACATCTAACCAGCTCCACAGCCCGCCTCGAAGCCTTCTCGGATGGTGTTATCGCCGTCATCATCACCATCATGGTGCTTGAACTCAAGGTTCCCCATGGCAACGGCCTCTCCGGCCTCCGCGAGGTGCTCCCCACCCTCGGCGTCTACGCACTTTCCTTTGCTTCACGGGAATTTATTGGCTGAACACCATCATCACCTCGTTCATCGAACCGAAGAAGCCGACACCGCAATCCTCTACGCCAACCTCATCTTTCTCTTTTGCCTGTCCCTCCTGCCCTTCTTCACCTCCTACCTCCTGGAAAAAGAGATCGACTCCTTCTCCGTCGCACTCTACGCCGCGTCCATGGTGGTCACTGGCTTCAGCTTTCTTCTGCTGCGCATCGCCATCGGCAATCGTCTGAAGAGAACTGGAGCGATCGAGAAGGCCGATATCGCCATTCAGCGCAAACACTACTTCTCGCTTCTGCTCTATGTCATCGCAATTCCGCTCGCTTTCTACCACTCGCATATTGCTCTTGGGGTCATCGGCCTCGTCACGATCGTCTGGATCTACCCCACCGCCTCAGTTCCCAGCTGCGAAGAGCACCAACCGGAGCGCATATGAATCGCCCTCCGTCCTCCAGCGCAACAGTTCCGGGACGCCACCAAGTCTTTTACCGCGAAAATCTATTTAGGATTGCCTTAGACATGGCGAAGTGGCATCCTGAGCGGAGCCGTCTCAACGTACCAGGTGCCGCACTAGCTCTTCGATCGACACGTTTACATCATTTGCTCGAAGGCCATTCAGTCATCCGAGGTTCCTTCATGATTCGTCGCACCAACCTTCCGACCTTCGCACTTCTTCTGGCTCTCTCCTCACCCGTCGCGTTCGTCTCGGCTTCCCTCGCGCAGGAACCGAACCCTCTTCATACCGCCTCGCGCCAGGAACTCAACATCATCAAGGTCCTCATCGCCCAGGAGAATGCCTGGAACAAAGGTGATCTCACTGCCTTCGTCAGCACCTTCAAGGACTCCCCTGACACCCTCTTCGTCACCCATCAGGTGTTTCGCGGCTTCGCCGGCCTGGTGGACGAGTACAAGCATGACTACCCCAACAAGGCCGCTATGGGTACCCTCACCTACTCCGACCTCGAGGTTCACCCCCTCGACGAAAACTTCGCCGTCGTCATTGGCAAATACCACGTCGAACGGAGCAAGAAAGATGGAGGTAATGCCGAAGGCCTCTTCTCACTTGTCTTCGAGAACACCGACAGCGGCTGGAAGGTCGTGATCGATCACACCACCTGATACAACTCAGCCTTCACCTAACTCCCGGATCAACTCCTCTAATTCATCCCGCATCTTTGCATCCTGGTTCACGAACAGAAACCCAGCACCCCTCCGCCGCACCATTCTGCACATCGCATCGCATTGAAAGACCGCATCATTCAGACGGAATACCATCTCAACCGCAGTCCCCGGAGCCAGCCGCAGCCGCGCCTCCGTCTCGACATAGCATCCGCCAAGGCTTACATCCAGAATCCGCCCGCGAAATAGCATCGTGCCGTCCCTAACCATTGCCTCGGCCCACGCGTCCACCGAATACCGAGCATGCCGCCGCCGCTCAGCCAGTCCTCCCAGCGAAATGCCCCGCCTCTCTCGCTCATCGAACTGGTCCATGCTCAAATCTCCGCTCTTCCGCACCAAGTGCTAAAGCCCGCGCTTCCCTCATCGGCAACATCCTTGAAAACATAAGAAAAAGTCCCGTCCCACTCTTTCAATCAGCAAGCAGCACATGTATCTTCGACGATGCAGAGAATATCCTTATGACCACGCACCACGCGATCTCCCGCCGTCGCTTCCTCGCCACCAGCGCAGCCGCCGCCTGCCTTGGTCCTAGACATCTACTCGCCCAAGCCCCAGGGTCGCAAGATTTCCTCACCCGGGCCCGCGCCGCCAATGCAAACAACAAGATCACGGCCACTCCCCTCCGACGCAACGTCACCTTCCTCAGCGGAGCCGGAGGCAACATCGCAGTCCTCACGGCCAAAGAAGGCAAGCTCCTCGTTGACTCCGGCTACGCCTCCTGTCAACCCCAGCTAACCGCCGCCCTCGCCGCCATCAACGCCGACCCCATTCAGGTCCTGATCAACACCCACTGGCACTTCGACCACACAGACGGCAACGATTGGATGCACTCCGCCGGAGCCACCATCTGGGCCCACGAGAACACCCGCTACCGCATGAGCACTACACAGAACATCGTCGCCTATAAGGCCATCATTCCGCCCGCTCCCATCGGCGCGCTTCCCACCATCCTCTTCAACAGCTACCGAACCCTCTCCGACGAGACCAATACCCTCAAGCTCACCCACTATGAGCCAGCCCATACCGACACCGACCTCTCCGTCCACTTCGCCGAGGCCGACATCCTCCACTGTGGCGATACCTTTTGGAACGGCTTTTATCCCTTCATCGACTATTCCAGCGGAGGCAACATCGACGGTATGATCCAGGCCACCGAACAAAACCTGGCGATCGCCGGCGCAGACACGATCGTCATCCCTGGACACGGCCCACTCGGCAACAAAGCCCAACTCACCGGGTTCCGCGATATGCTCGTTGGATCTCGCGACAACATCGCCAGGCTAAAAAAAGAGGGCAAGACCCTCGATGAGGCCATCGCTGCCAAACCAACCGCCGCGTTTGACGAAAAATGGGGTCAAAAGCCAGCTGCGTTCATCGGCTATGTTTACCAGGGCATCTAAGCCAATTCACCTCTTACCTAATAAGCGAGTCATTCTGACCCTGAGCTTGTCGAAGGGAAAGAACCTCCGCATTTCGCTCGAACCGAAACCAAAACGAAAGGGCCGAGCAATCATGCTCGACCCGTTTCTCTCTTGCCCCAAAGGCGCGCCCCCACGCCCTGCGCGAAGCGGCGCCCTACCCCTCAGACGGTCATGATCTCCTTTTCCTTCGCCTTACACATCTCCTCAATCCGTTTGACCTCGGCATCCGTTAACTGCTGAACCTCGTCGCTCGCACGCTTCTCATCGTCGGCCGAGATCAACTTGTCCTTGGCAGCTTTCTTAATGTGATCATTCCCATCGCGGCGAATGTTGCGAATCGCAGTTCTGTGATCTTCCAGCGTCTTGTTCAACTGTTTCACCACTTCCTTGCGACGCTCCTCGGTCATCGGAGGCACCGGCACGCGAATTACCTTGCCGTCGCTCATCGGGTTCAGCCCCGTCCCCGACGTGCGAATCGCCTTCTCGATCGCTGACACCATCCCCGCGTCGTACGGTTGCACCAGAATCAACGTCGGCTCGGGCGTCGACATCTGCCCCATCTGGCCCACCGGAGTGTCCGTACCGTAATAGTCCACCTTCACGTGGTCGAGCATGTGCACATTCGCTCGTCCTGTCCGTGTCGACAGCAGATGACTGCGGAAGTCCTCCACCGTGCTCTCCATCTTCGTCTTCAGCTGTTGATGTATTCCCTTCAACGCCGGGTTCCCGCCCATAAACGATGCCATTACAGTCTCCTCTGGTGCAACCGATATTTTACAGAGACGTTACCGGCCGTGCGAGGGGAGCCCAGGAAATTCTCCACCCGCGACTTGGCACTCACTTCAATCCCTTTTGCCCAGGAAAAAGTTCGCTCAAGCTCCTGTTGCCAACGCCCGCAATCTTCGGCACGCCTCCGCAAGATCCTTATCCTTCTTGGCAAAGCAAAACCGCAGCAAGTCCTCACCCTTCCCCGGCCGGAAGAACGCCGACCCGGCCACCGAAGCCACTCCCGTCTTCGCCAGGAGCGCCCTTGCCTTCTCTGCCGCCGTCGCCCCCGGCAGATTCCCCGCCGAAGCCAAAACGTAATACGCCCCGTCAGGAACATGCGGCCGCATCCCCGCATCCCGCAGCGCATCGACGATCATCGTCCGTTTCACCTCATGCTCGCGCGCCAGCTCCTCATAAAAATCCGCTCCCAGCTTCTCCACCCCAGCCGCACATCCCTGCTGCAGTGGAGCCGGTGCACACACATACGTCAGATCGTGAAAGTACCCAATCGACCCTACCCACTTCGCATCAGCAACCAAATATCCAACCCTCCATCCAGTCACCGAAAACGTCTTCGAGAACCCCGACATCAAAATCGTCCGCTCCCGCATCCCAGGCAGCGTCGCCGGACTGATATGCTTCGCCCCGCCATAAATGAAGTGCTCATAGATCTCGTCCGTAAACACGAACAGATCGAATTCCTCCGCGACCTCCGCCAGACCTTCCAGCTCCTCGCGTGTAAAAACCTTTCCCGCGGGATTCGAAGGCGTATTGATCACCATCCCGCGAGTCTTCGGCGCAATCGCCGCCCGCACAGCGTCCAGATCCAGTCCCCAGTCCGGAGCCCTCAGCCCCACCGGCACCGGCACAGCTCGAATCGAGCGCAGCGTGCCCGCATGATACCCATAGAACGGCTCAAACAGCAGAACCTCGTCTCCCGGATTCAGCAGTGCCATCACCGCCGCCTGAAACGCCCCGGTCACACCATTCGTGACGAGCACTTCGCGCTCAGGGTCAACCGTGATCGCCAACGTCCGTTCCACTTTACCGGCGATCGCCCGGCGCAGCCGCTCAATTCCATCCATCCGGGTGTAGATATTCAGCCCGTCGCGAATCGCACGAATCGCACCCTCCGCCACAACCTCAGGCACCTCGGTATCGCAAACCCCCTGCGCCAGATTCACCCCGCCCAATCGATCGCACTCCTGGGTCATCGCACGAATCTCCGACTGCACCACACCCGGCGCCAGCTCACTCAAACTCAATCCGCGTCCCGAAGCCACCTCAACCTGTCCCATACACCACCACTCCTTAGTCTGCGTCAACGTAATCTTACGTCCAGACCCGTACGCCGCTCCACAATCCTGAAATCTTCACGAAGCCGCAACCAAGCAAAAAGGGCACAGCATAAGCCGCGCCCTCGATGCACCAACCACCCCAACCCTAGCGAACCACAGGGAGTCCCAGCGAAATGGTCACCGCAGCGGGAGTGCAAATCGGATGTCCCCATCCACTCGTGCTAACGCCAATCGGAAACCCGGTCGGCTGGGTAATGTCGTACACAATGTTGTCAGGACGCGACGCATCAGGTCCAACTCCGCCCGGAACATAATCCAGCTTCAGAACATTCCGCGCCCGCCACGCAATATTGTGGTCGGCGCACGACGAGTCTCCGCTCACCCCAAGCCCGCCAAGTAGCTGGCCTTTTGAGTTGTAAAGCGCCAGCCCACCGCCAAACACATTGATACCGCCAATCCGTCCGCCAATCATCGGATCGTTCGACTGCCCATTGTTGTCCGGATCACCTCCGTACGCCACCTTCGTGCTGACCGGATTACTCTCTTGCAGACCGAATAAAGTTCCTCCCGGCTGCGTCGCACTGTAGAGATCTGCCGTCGAAAGCGCCAGCTTCGGCAAACTGAACGCGTTGGCCGTATTCGCCTTCTGCGCCGAGATCACCCTGCTCCCCGGCCACTGTTCACCCCGTGAATTTCCAGTAAACGCGACCGCGCAGACCACACCGTCTCGGTTCACAACTGTGGCCCACATGTTAAGCCCAAAGCCGCCGTTCGGCTGCGATTGTGCCGCAACCAGCGCCGCACGCAGAGAATCGTGCGAAGGCAGTTGATTGCACGCCCCTTGCCCGTCGTGGTCCGTGTCCGCAGCTTGCACTATCGTTCCCCCGCGGGCAAGCAGACAAAGTGTCACAGCGCAGGTCATCTTGATAAACCGACTCATGTTCAAACGCATAGCGATTCCTCTCTTGAAGATCAGATTTTTCTGACTCATACTGCCGTGCAAGAACCCCGTGGAAGCACCCCATTGAAGAGCCCAAGGATCATTGGAAAGGCCCAAAACACAGAATCTCGGTATCGCCCCGCAATACCAGGAGAACTCCTTACAACCACCCACCCCCCAGCCTGCATCGGGGCGGATCTTCTCGATAGCAGTCCATTCCGCAACCTCACACTAGAACTGGTTGTCCGCAGTGTTAAGCAGCCATCCTCCAAACCGAGTCCCATTCGGTTGCATCATCGGCGCTGTCAAGGCACTCCCAACGAGCCGGAGTATTCCGATTCCCCAAGGACTCGATACGAAAATCTCCGACACCGGCCCGCCCTCATAGCTGGCCGCAGGTCCAAAGCTGTTGTCCGCAGTATTGAGCAGCCAGCCTCCAAACCGAGTCCCATTAGCCGCCATCAGCGGCGAAGACAGCGTGCTCCCTGCGAGCTTCAGGATCCCCACGCCCCACGCGCTGCTGATAAAAATCTCCGCTTTGCCATCGCCGTCATAGTCAGCCGCAGGCCCCAAGACGTTGTGATACGTGTCCAGAAGCCATCCGCCGAAACGCGTACCATTCGGCTGCAGCATCAGCGATGTCATCGAGTTCCCCGACACCTTCAGAATTCCGATGCCCCACGGACTCTGCGACAGAACCTCCGCCTTGCCGTCACCGTCGTAATCCGCTGCGCGGCCCAGATGGTTGTTCGACGTATCAAGCAGCCATCCGCCAAACCGCGTCCCGTTCGGCTGCATCATCGGCGCCGTCAGCGTGCCACCGGAGTAGTCGAGCATGCCGACACCCCAAGGACTCGTCACCAGCACCTGCGCCCTGCCATTGCCAAGATACTTTGCCGACGGCCCAAAGTTGTTCTGCGTCGTGTCGAGCAGCCAGCCGCCAAACCGCGTCCCGTTTGGCTCCAGCATTAACGACGTCAACGTGCCGCCCGATAGCTTGAGGATCCCAACACCCCACGGACTCATCACAAAAATCTCAGCCTCACCATCGCCGTCGTAGTCTGCCGCTGGACCGAAGGTGTTTTGCGTCGTATCCAGCAGCCATCCGCCAAATCGCGTACCGTTCGGCGCCATCATCAACTCCACAAATGTGCTGCCCGATTGCTGCAGAATCCCAACGCCCCAGGGACTGCTGATAAATACCTCCGCCTTGCCGTCGCCGTTGAAATCCGCCACCGGCCCCACCAGGTTGTCAGCCGAATTGAACAGCCATCCGCCAAAACGCGTCCCATTCGGCTGACACACCAGCCCCGACATCGTATTCCCCACCTGTTCCAGCACGCCGATCCCCCACGGACTCGTCACCACAATCTCCGTGCAGCCATCCGCATTCGTGTCGCCATCCTGATCCGGCAGCGGAGGATTCACCCCCAACGTGATCCAACTCCCGCAACCCGCCGGCTTGTCTCCATACTGCGGATCGTCGTCGGATCCCGTGTCGTTTGCCTTAGCCCAGTCGCAGGCCGCCTTGATCGACACCACCCCATCGAAGCCCGGGTTTGGTTTCGACGGCAAGCTGGCCCCCGCCGGGGTCGCGCTCACCAGGGCCTCCGCCAGAGCCAGCGCCCATGGATCAAAGTGCGCCGCCCCATCCGACTCCGTATTCGCATCTACGGCCGACGCAAACACCGTATTCACCGCAGTGCTCTTCGTCAGCACTGGACTTTGGAATGCTCCGGAGTAGCACTGCTCCATCGTCACAATCAAATCGCGGAACGTAGGCAGACCACTCAACATCGTGCCAAACTGCGTTGGCGTAATCACCGTTGAGTTATCCACGCACAACCCCGAAGGCGCGCCATGATTGTTCGTATGGATAAACAGCAGATCCTTAGGCTTCAGCTTCGCCGAGAGGTCGTTGAATACCGTCTGCATATTCGCCGTCGTCGCCGAGGCAAAAACCTTCATCTGGTACGCAGTATTATTGCCCGCCCAGTTGCCAACCGCTCCCGTCACATCCACCGCGCCGATCGTGCCGTTGTAGCAAAGCACATAAATATTGCTCGCGGTGAACCCATAAATATTCACCAGAGCACGCCAGAAAAACTCGAGATCCTCGACGTGGCGCAAATCAGAGATCTGACTCGTCCACAAGATCGCATATCGCTGCTGCGCCGCATCAGACACCAGTGGCAGCGAATAATTCGCCGACACCGCGTCCACCAGCTTCGCCACATCCTCCAGCCGATGCGCCGTCGGAACTCCCATTACGACCGGCTGGTGAAACATCTGCAGCGCCACATCGCCCGCCAGATTCGGCGGAAAAAGAGCGTTCTCCGTGTAGAGCAGAGCGCCCGTAACTGGATCGTAGAACTGATACACACACGGGTGACCCCAGTTCGCCTGCGGCTTCAAATCGACGAACACCAGCGCCGACGCCTCCTTCACCACCAGCTTCGTATCCACCAGGTTGAAGACATGCTCCGCCGGAAAAATCACCGGCGAGATCGACAGGTTCGTCTTGCTAATTAGCGTCGGAGCGAGAGAAGACACGGCAATCCGTTGAATGGTCGCCAAGACGTCGCCGCGAATAGGTGCAAGCTGTGGACTCATATCTTTCTCCTCATCCTTCGTTTTGCTCCGGAGACGTGGCGGCGACAGGAATCAACCGCCAGTCCTCAAGATTTTGTGATCGCCATACCACTCGCCACGTCGCTGGCAGCACGCCAAAGACAGGGGGGCGATCGGCGGAAATCGAAGTCACTGCGCCGCCCGCTGGATCAATCAAGAGATAGCGACAGGGGTGCATCCAGTTAGCGCCCGGCCGCTGGTCGATGAAAGCAACAACGTAGTTATGGTCCGCTTCGATCTCCTGGCCGCCAAACGCCGCGCGGCCTGGCGGACGAAGCCTCGCGTCCAGATACACCGCCGACCGCTTCCGCTCTTCGTCCGTCAGTCGATCGAGAACCAGCGCATCTACGGCTTCAAAGCCTTCCGGATTGGCGGTCTTATCCAAGGAACAAGCCTTTCCAAGTGACATGTACTGTCACAATCGTTCGAAGAGTGCTGGGGCCTTTGCCCGACTAGGGCATGCAGTACATAGTCGTCGTAACCTGCCACGCAATCACAAGGGGAGAACGCGGAAACGCTCAACCTGCTCAAGCTGCAACGACTAACCTGGGAGTTGGGGCCGGGGAGAAGACAACGAAGCACCGATGGCAGACAAATCTACCACACGCTTCGACGCTGCGGATATGTTCTCCCTGAAATAGACGCTTTCTATCAAATAAAAAGGACGTTCGCCCTGGTGCCAGTAGCATCATCCATGATGACGGGAATTACCGCCTCCGGATACCCTTGTCGCATCGAAACGTAGCCGCATCTTTCGGCAGTTGAAAGGAAGCCAAATTGAAGATCTCTCGTCTTGTCCTGCAAGCAACATTGGCAACCA
Source organism: uncultured Acidobacteriaceae bacterium (assembly GCA_963798925.1). GTDB lineage: Bacteria > Acidobacteriota > Terriglobia > Terriglobales > Acidobacteriaceae > Edaphobacter. The sequence goes on along the minus strand of CAWCVD010000008.1, from coordinate 1,506,085 downwards.
TTGCGATCTCAAGTGCGAATATCTCCGCGCAGGATAGACAAGAGAAACAAACTCCACTCCCCATCGACAGCTCCAAAGAACACGTCCTGCTGGTCATGACCGACGGACTGCGATGGCAGGAGGTCTTTCGCGGTGCCGACCCAAAACTGCTGACCAAAGCAAACAATAACAATCAGCCGGTGGACGCGCTTGAGAAGCTCTATCTGCGGTCGACTCTGGAGGAGAGCCGCACTGCTCTGATGCCCTTCCTCTGGAGCCACATGGTGCCAGACGGTGAGATCTACGGCAACCGGGACAAGGGATCGGAAGCCTACGTCACAAACGGCCTTAACTTTTCCTACCCCGGCTACAGCGAGACCTTGACGGGCCATCCCGACCCACGCATCACCAGCAACGACAACATCCCCAATCCCAATGTAACCGTCCTGGAGTGGCTCAACAGAGAATGGCACACTAGCAACTCTCAAGCTCAAAATCAGACTGCGGCGTTTGGCGCCTGGAACACGATCAGTGGCATCGTAAATCAGCAGCGTTGCGGCTTCACGGTGAATGCAGGTTACAACCCACTCACTTCAATCCCCGTAACTCCGCAACTCGATCTGCTCAATCACTTCAAGGCCGAAACGCCGCGCATCTGGGATGATGAACCATTCGACGCACCCACCTTCTACACGGCAGTCGAATTTCTCAAGGCCGAGAAGCCCCGTTTGCTATTCCTCTCTCTCGGCGAAACCGACGACTGGGCCCACGCCGGCAACTACGGCCTTTATCTCGATGCGGCGCACCGCGTCGATCGATATCTCCAAACCCTGTGGGATTTCGTCCAGTCAGACCCCGAGTACCGCGGCCACACAACCCTCATCTTCCTTACCGATCACGGCCGCGGTCACGCACCCGTCGAATGGAAGTCCCACGGCCAGAAGATCCCTGACTCAAAGTACATCTTCATAGCCGCTATAGGCGCTGGCGTGCCCCCACGTGGTGAACTTGGCAAGGACACACCAGCCGCAACCCAAAGCCAGATCGCCGCGACCATCGCACGACTGTTCGGCAAGGACTGGGATAAAGAGACACCTGAAGCGGGCAAGCCGCTCGAAGAAATCAAATAGACAACGCTAAACAGGCCTAAGCCAACCCAGTAGACTCAGCCTGCTCCTGCGCATGATAACTACTCCGCACCAGCGGTCCACTCTCCACATGCTTGAAGCCCATCCCCATCGCCTCATGCTTCAGAAAAGCAAACTCTTCCGGCGTGTAGTACCGCGCCATCGGCAGATGATCCCGCGAGGGCCGCAGATACTGCCCCACCGTCAAAATATCCACCTTGCGGTCCGCCAGATCGCGAAACACCGTAAGCAACTCGTGCATTTCCTCGCCCATCCCCACAATGATGCCCGTCTTCGTTACAAAAGGCCGCGTCCCAAGCGACTCACCGAATATCTCCGCTGCAATCTCCTTCGCCTGCTCCAGAAAACGCAGCGACCGCTCATACCGCCCACCACTCTTCGCCACGCGATAAAGCCTGGGCACCGTCTCGATGTTGTGATTCAGAATCTCCGGCCGCGCCGCCACCACTAGCCGCAACGCCTCCTCCACTCCCTGAAAGTCCGGCGTCAGAATCTCCACCCGGCACCCCGGAGCCTGCAGCCGAATCTCTTCCACCACCTGCACAAACGCCCGCGCCGCACCCACGTTGTCATCGTCGCGGTTAACGCTCGTAATCACCGCATGGTTCAGCCCAAGCTGCGCCACTGCATAAGCCACCCGCCGCGGCTCATCAAAATCAATCGGCTCCGGCTTCCCCTTCGGTACCGCGCAAAACCCACACCTACGCGTGCAAAGATTTCCCAGCATCATGAAGGTCGCGGCCTTCTGGTTCCAGCACTCGCCAATATTCGGGCACTGCGCACTCTCGCATACCGTATGCAGCTTCAACTCCCGAGCCATCTTCTTCAGATTGTGAAAAGTCTCCCCCATCGGAGCCTTCGCCTTCAGCCACACCGGTTTCGGCGCAGGCTTCCTCGGCGTCAGATCGATCTGAACTAGATCAGCAGTCGGAGTCATCTCTTCAATTGTATCGCCTCTTCACGAGCGCGCCGCAGCGTCTCCACCACGTCTCCAGTCGGATAAAACTCCATCGCCATCACGCCCCGGTAGTGCAGCTCCGCCAACTTCCGGTAGATGTTGACGAAATTCACCTCACCGGTTCCGGGTTCATGCCGGCCTGGGACATCGGCTACATGAATCAATCCAACTTCATCGATGTTCTTCTCCAGTTTTTCAATCAGGTTTCCTTGCCCGCGCTGCTCGTGGTACAGGTCGTACAGCACCTTCATCTTCGAGCTCCCCACAGCTCGTACAATCTCGAACGCCTCCGTCACGCCATCAAGATAGATCGACGGATTCTCCAGTCGATCAATCGGTTCAATCACCCCCGTCAACCCTGCCGCAGCTAGAACTTCAGCAGCGCGTTTCAAGGTCTCGATTGAGGCAGTGCGCTGTGCTCCCGGCGCAACACCTTCCATCCGTTTCCCCGACAAGAGAATGATCTGCCCGCACCCAAGCCGCTGCACCGTAGGGATGAAGCTCCTCACCTCCGCCAGAAACCCATCGCCTCCCGACGCATCCGCGAATCCCGCCTTCACGCCCGACGTCGCATCCACCGTAATCTTGAGCGATCGCATCCGAGCCAGGATCCGACGCCAATCCTCCTCGGACCACTTCGCGAACTCACCCACCAGCTCTACGTGCCTGTACCCCGCCTCCGCAACGCGCTCGAGATTCTCCTCAAAACTACCGCGCTTGTTCAGCGCCCACATCATCACAGAAAACTGCGGCGTAGTCTCATCGGAGGCCTGCTGCGCCCACCCCGTCAGCCTGCCGGGCAGGATCGCTCGCACAGCAAGAACTGCAGCCACCTGCCTACCGAAATGCCTTCGACTCAGCATGCCGGCCATCCTAGCAAATCAAGCCCACAATGGGCGGCGCGAGCTCACCGCAATCGGTCCCGCACCTCAGTCCGCACCAGGTACAGAAAGAACACCAACTCAAACAATCCCCGAACCATGAAGAACGCCACATGCGTCTTGCTGAAGAAGTACATATCCCCGCCGGCCACCAGCAGACACCCGGCCACCACCAGCGACCAACCCCAACGATACAACCTCAGCAATCCAAAGATCCCCGCCGCCAGCAACGTGCAGATCGTCAGCACTCCATACTTGCCGAACCCCGTCCCGTACGCATTCTTGAGCGCTCCATACACGTTCACCATCGTAAAAAACAGCAGGAACAGACATATCCCCGCCACACCCGGCAACATCCCGCCCGCCTGCGCCTCAAGCCTCCGTACTGACTCGTCCTGCTTCTTCAAAATCCACTCCTGAACTCACTACAAGGTATGCAAATAAGCCAGCAGATCGTCGATATCCTGCTGGTTCATCGTATTCCCCATCGCCGGCATCAGCCCGTGACCATGCAGAATCGTCGCCGTCACCCGTTCATCATTCGCCGGAGCTCCACTCGGAAGCGCAGGCCGCTTGAACACCCCCAGCATCGACGGCCCATGGAGCGGTTTGTCCTTCCGGTCGTAATGACACTGCGCACAATGCGCCTGAAACATCGCATGCCCCTGCATCTGCTGAGCATTCAACTGTTCTAGCGGAACCGGCGGCGGCAGCGTCTTGCACCCAGTCAACAGCGCCATCCCCAAACCCATCAATAAAACCCTGATCGTCCTCACTCAACCATTCTCGCATCCCAACGAACACGCTAGTCCTGGTCCCCATTCCCTAGTTCGCGGCCGCAATCGCCGCCACAATCTTATCCATCAGCTCACGATCATCGTTGGTCGCCGGCAAATGATTCCCCACCATGATCGAAAAGATCACCGTCCTCCCGCTCGCGCACTCCAGATACCCACTCAGAGCCCGCGCCTCCCCCAGCGTCCCCGTCTTCGCAAACACATGATCCTTCAACGGGGCCTTGCCAAACCGCGTCATCAGCGATCCATCCTCCCCACCCACCGGCAAACTCGCCTTCCACTGCGCAAACCAAGGCTGCGTCGGCGCATACTGCAACAACCGCACCGAAGCCCGCGGAGTCACTAGGTCATGCCCACTCAGGCCCGACCCATCGAAGAAAGTAAAGTCGTCCTTATCAATCCCCACTCGTGTCGTGAGATACGCCCGCACCACCTGCGCTCCTCCCGCGATTGTCCCCTTGCAGGACGACGACGGAGAGAATGGCCCCATCTGCCGCAGTAGAATCTCGGCGTGCAAATTCTGGCTGACCTTGTTCGTCACCACGATATCCTCCCCAAGCGGCACAGAACGATGCGAGGCCAACACCAACTCGTTTGTTGATGTGCGCGGCCCATCCGCAACTACAGCACATCCATTTGGCCCATCAAAAACGACAGAGGGGATTGGCTCGCTGACTTGCTTCGAAAAGCCTTTCGTCTCGACTGACTGCACATGCACCGCTCTCGCCGTCCCCGTCACCACAATCCCGCGAGCCTCCAGCATTCCCTTCAGAGCAATCGCCGCATACTCCGCCGGATCATGAATCGCGACCTCCTCTTCATCCGGCTGCGAATCCAGCGCAATCGACCCATACACACGCAGCACCTTCGACCCCAGCGCCCGCTCCATCTCCACATGGCTCTCGCTTTTCTTCGCGCCCGTCGTCACCGAAACATCCAGCGTGTAGTACGAAGGCACCGCAGGATCCACCACCACCCTTGCCGGCTCGCCCACGGCAGTCCCCGGCGAGACCGTCACCTTGATCTGGTTGTCATTGATCGTCAGCGCCGACACCGGCGCGCCATACCCCCAGACCGCATCATCAATCGACCAGTCCTGCGGATACGGCTCCCACGGAAACAGCGTGTCATCCCCAACAACATCGCCATTCACCACCTTCAATCCCGTCGCCGCCACCTGGTCGGCCATTGCCGCGAGATACCGCAGCGGATCGACCTCTGGCACAGGCGGAGCACCCTTCTCCACCTTCGGCCTCAACGCCGGAGCCACATAAGGAATCTCCCTCCCCGAAAGATTCGCATCTCCCCCCCCACCAGCACAAGGTCACCTTTCAACGCAGTCGTCCCGTCCATCACCCCGCGCGCCACAATCTTCGTCTCAAATGTAGCTCCCGACCCAAGCAAAGCCATCGCAGCCGCCGTAGTAAACAACTTCGCATTACTCGCCGGCTGAAACAACTGTCCTTCATTCAATGAATAGATCGGCGCCCCATCCATCCCCGTCACCGCAATCCCCCAGTGATCCCGCGCCGCTGCCGGCCCACTCAATAGCTCCGCAATCGTCCGCGCCAACTCCGCGCAAGGCCCACTGCGACCGGCCTTCAAAACCACCGGCCCATCACACCCCACGTTCTTATCCTGCGCAAACGCAGGCTGCAACAACATCGCCCCCACAACGAGAACCCAGGCAATCGTTCCACGCACGAAAAACCACATCATCCGCGCAGTCTAGCACCCAAAGCAGTTACCAGCGATAAGTTGTCAATCGCCAGTCCCATGCAATCAAACCCAACAACTGACAAACAACAACTAGCAGCAGCAACTACCATAAAATCCCACCATGCCCTCCGCCCCTCGCACCCATCACGACTGGCATCTCCGCAGCCGCACCCTAGCTCTAGGCCGGCGAACCCTCATCATAGGCATCCTGAACGTCACACCCGACTCCTTCTCCGACGGCGGCCTCTTCTACTCTCCCGAGCACGCCCCAGAACGCGCCCTTGAACAAGCAGGAAAGATGCTCGGAGAAGGCGCAGATATCCTCGACATCGGCGGCGAATCCACCCGCCCCAACGCCAACCCGCTCACAGCAGACGAAGAGCAGTCCCGTACATTCCCGGTCATTGAAGCCATCCGGCAACACCACCCCGAAGCCATCCTGTCCATCGACACCTTCCACGCCAGCACCGCCCGCCTCGTCATCGAAGCCGGAGCCGAGATCGTCAACGACGTCAGCGGACACCTCTGGGATCCCGGCATGTCGACCACCTGCGCCCAACTCGGCTGCGGAGCCATCCTCATGCACACCCGAGGCCGCCCCCAGGATTGGCCCACACTTCCTGCCCTCGCTCCCAGCGAAGTTCTCCCTCTCATCATCACGCAGCTTAAAGAACGCCTCGAAGCCGCCACCGCAGCGGGCATCGCCCGCAACAGGATCGTCCTCGATCCCGGCCTGGGCTTCGGCAAGAGACTCGACGAAAACTACCCCATCCTCGCCCGCCTCGACCAGTTCAATCAGTTCAATCTCCCCATCCTCGTCGGAGCCTCCCGCAAACGCTTCCTCGCCCACACCCTCAGCCAGAACCCCTCGCTGTCGCTTCTCCTAAACGGCGAAATCCCCGCCACAGCTGACCGTATCCACGCCACTACAGCCGCCAACGTAGCCGCCATCCTCGCCGGTGCCCACATCCTCCGCGTCCACGACGTCCGCCCCGCAGTCGAAGCCGCTACCATCGCCGACTGCATCCTCGCCGCGCTCTAACTCACGCCATTAAGCCGGATTCCCAGCCAAATCCGTAGTCCAGCTCTGCGTTTCAAATGCGACAAAAATACCCACCCACATATCCCTCGATGGAAGATTGATCAGCAACGCGCCATCTTGCCACGCGCCATTGTCCTCGCTGAAGCCGCGATTCTTGTCGTCCAGCGGATTCCCCTGGTTCATGTGAATATCGCGAATCCCAACCACCTTGCCCGAGTCTGTCAATGCACTGCCGAACGCATACATCATGCCGTCCTTGTCAGCGATCGTCATCTTAACCAGCGTCTCTAAAGCGTGTTTAAGTGCAGATGCCCCTGCCGTCATCATCATCCACTCCTCAGCGCTTATTCCCTTAGCATCCCTCGTGGGAGTCCCAGGCAGACGAATCATCCGGTCCCGCGTCATCACCGGTACGCCATCAATCTGCCCGCGAAAATAGTCAAGAGCCAGGCCCCCGGCTTCGCTCTTCAACGCAGTCACACCGTTCGGCAGCGCTGTCAACGCGGAGACATTCGGCGGCGTAATGCCTTCTTCAACCGAATACAAAACAACAGATCCATCCACCGACTGAATATTTACCGCAACCGTGAATGGTCCGCCTTTGGATTGGACCGTCATCTCATAGTGCGTGCCCGAACCGGTAACGACCTTCCCCTCGGTCGGCTTTCCGGCCAGAACACTATAGTTCGCAATCGGCATCGACGTCCCCTCGGCGGTTAGGGCTCTTCTGAACCACGCCTCGACTGAATATACAACTCTCCAATCGTAAGTCGCCGAATAGAAAGATTCTCAAGTTTGCCCTCCCGCAAACGTAGCTTTCGTATACTCAGCACCCCAATCGCCATAGCACCAATCGCCGCTGCACCTTCCGCAAGCGCTCCTACAGCCGTAGCCCCGAGCGCAAGTGCACCTATAGTCCCTGTACCCAACGCCGCGCCGCGACTAACATAATTCCTTCTCATCAGAAGCCCCGATCCATCGAGCACTGTGCTTTGCAAACTACTGCGCATCGGCTTCGTCCTCAACATCTTCTTCTTCATCTTCCTCGTCGTCTTCTTCTAATGCGGCAGCATCATCATCTTCCTCTTCCAGTTCCTCGTCCTCGCCGTTACCGCAGTCGCCGCATTCGTCGCTTCACTGCTCGCATGCTCCGTGGGATTACTAGCCGAGTTATCAAACTCCGCCGTAGCATCCGGCCCAATCTTGCTGAAAAACTCATCGAAATCCTGATCTTTCCCAACCTTCGCCATAAGACCATCCTCCAAGTTGACGGTAGACCTTCAACCCCATTTGATGCAGTCTCGGAACTGCGGAGCGTCACAACGCGAGAATCTCCGATTTACTCCTCCACATTCTCCGACTCGGCAGCCACCAGCGATAGCCTGCCCTGCCATTCATCGCTCGTCAATGGCCTCAATTGCACCGCTGCCGGCTCCAGCACCGGCAACTCCTGCTCGCCAATCTCCAACTCCCGCAGCTTGCGCGAGATCGAGAACAGACCGCCGCGACCCTCTGCCTTCACCAGCATCTCGTCATAGGCCTTGCCCGCGCTGCGCAGCCTCTTACCCAATTCCACAATTGCATCGTGCATTCCCACAAGCTTCGACTGCACATTCAGCGCCTCATTCCGAATCAGCTGCGCATCCCGCGCAATCTGCGACTGTTTCCAGCCATACGCCACAGCCTTAAGCAACGCGATCAACGTCGTCGGCGTCGCCAGCAGTACCCGGCTCTCCGCGCTGTACTCCAAAAGGGATGGATCCTGCTCCAACGCCGCTGAAAACAACACCTCACTCGGCAAAAAGCACACTACAAAGTCAGGCGACTCTGGAAACTGCTTCCAATACGCCTTCCCGCACAAAGCATCCAGATGTTTCCGCACCCGAGTCGCATGCGCCGCCATGAACCCTGACCGCAATACCTCGTCCTCGCACGCACTTGCATCGAGAAACGCATCGAGTGGAGTCTTCGCATCCACGATGATGCTTCTCCCATTCGGCAGCTTCACAATCAGGTCAGGCCGGATCGAAACATCCTCTCCCTTCACAAACTTTTCCACCTCGAATGACGCATACTGCACCATGCCCGCGAACTCCACGCACTTGCGCAACTGCATCTCTCCCCAGTTGCCACGCACCTTCGGGGCCCGCAACGCCGCCACCAACTGCGTCGTCTCCCGACGCAAATCGACATGCGACTTCTGCATGCTCTGGATCTCGGCCAGCACCTCACGATAAGCGCCTTCCCGCTTCACTTCAAGATTCTGACTATGCGTTGACAGCTTCGCCAACGACTCCTGCATCGGTTTCAGTAGCATCTCGATCGCCGACTCCTTCGCCGCCAGTTCTTTGGCCGCCTCCACCTGCTGCGTCTCCATCTGCCCCCTCGCCAACTGCATTAATCGCTTGCTGTTCGCGTCCAAAGCGTCCGCAGCTAGCGCCTGAAAGCTCGTCTTCAAACTCTTCTCCACGTCTGTCAGCGCTCGTATCTTCTCCTCGGCGGCCCTCTGCTCTGCCTCCAGACGCTCCAGGAATCTTCCAGCCTCAAGACGCGCTGCCTCAGCCGCCCCACGAAGCGTCTCAACCTCTCGCGCCTTCTCATCCAACAGACGATCCCTCGCCGCCACCCCATCGCGCAGCCCCGCAACCTCACCCTCCCGCGCCAGAAATCTCGCCTCACTCGAGGCTCGTTCAAGCTGGGATCGGCTGCCCCGGATCACCCACGCGAGTACACCGCCCACCGCACATCCAACCACAAACCAGATGATCGCCATCGCTTCCATCCCACAAATTTACGCCAAATCTTCGCCAAACCCAACCCGGAATCTGATCGTCACCGACCGCCCACGCCCGAATCAATTCGCCCACGAACCATTCGCCTCTTCGGGCAATCCGGCGTTTCATCCGACCGCGTTAGCCATCCTTTGGTAGCGAGAAAAATGCTCGCCAGAGTCGAATGCAAACTTCGTGGCGTTGGCAAATCCCACTTCGCCCAATGCCCATAATCCTGGCGGGACCTTTTTCGCCTCGCTCTCCTTGAAAAGTCCCCGAGAAGACTCCGCCTCCCCTTTGCTTTACACTCACCTAGGCCCTCAGTATGCTTGAGGATGGCTGTGGGTGCGAGCGCGCACAAAATTCAGATTTGATTCCAGACGTAAACAGGAGAACGAAATGGCAGCAGTAGACGAGAAGGTAAAGCAGATTATTGTCGAGCAACTTCAGGTGGACGAAGCCGAGGTCACCCCAGGCGCAAGTTTTCAGGAAGATCTCGGCGCCGACTCTCTCGACGTCGTCGAGCTCGTCATGCAGTTCGAAGAAGCCTTCGACATCCAGATCCCCGATGAGGATGCCGAGAAGATTAAAACAGTCAAGGATGCCGTCGACTACATCGAAAAGAATCAGAAGGCGGCAAAATAAAAAATGGAGCAACGTCGTGTCGTCGTAACCGGCCTCGGCCTTCTCTGCGGGGTCGGCAACACAGCGCCTGAGGTCTGGAAGGGCCTTCTGGCTGGCCGCAGTGGTATGGCTGAGATCACCGCATTCGATCTCACCGGCCACCCCGTTCGCTTTGCCGCAGAAGTTAAAAACTTCGACCCGCTCGTCTTTGTGGATAAGAAGGAGGCCCGCAAAATGGGCCGTTTCATCCACTTCGCGCTGGCCGCGTCCGCAGAGGCAATGGCCCATTCTGGCCTCCAGGTCACAGACGAAAACCGCGATCGCGTCGGCGTCCACATCGGCTCCGGCATCGGCGGCTTCGATGTGATCGAGCGCGAGCATATCAATCTGCTCAACGGGGGCCCCCGCAAGGTCTCGCCCTTCTTCATCCCCGGCGCCATCATCAACCTCGCCGCTGGCCACGTCTCCATCAAATACGGCGCGCGCGGCCCTAACGAGGCCACAGCCACCGCCTGTACCACGTCCGCCCACGCCATCGGCGATGCCTTCCGCCTCATCCAGCGTGGCGACGCTGACGCCATGATCGCCGGCGGGACCGAGGCCTCCATTACGCCACTCGGCGTCGCAGGTTTCGCCTCCATGCGTGCCCTCTCCACCCGCAACGACGACCCCACACATGCCTCCCGTCCCTTCGACAAGGACCGCGACGGCTTCGTCGTAGGCGAAGGCGCTGGCATCCTCATCCTCGAAGACCTCGAGTTTGCCAAAGCACGAGGAGCCAATATCCTCGCCGAGATTGTCGGCTACGGCCTCTCCGCCGACGCCTTTCACATGACCGGCATGGCTCCCGAAGGCGAAGGCTGCTACCGCTCCATGAAGAACGCCCTCAAGGTCGCGGGCATCTCGCCCGACCAGATCGATTACCTCAACGCCCATGCAACCTCCACCCCGCTAGGCGATGCGCTCGAATCCAAAGCGATCGAAAACCTCTTTGGCGAACGCGCACTCAACCACAAGCTCCTCGTCAGCTCGACCAAATCCATGACCGGACATCTTCTTGGCGGCGCAGGTGGCCTCGAAGCCGGCATCACCATTATGGCCATGCTCAACCAGATCGCGCCTCCCACAATGAATCTCGTCGAAGCCGATCCTCAATGCCGCCTCAACTACGTCCCCAACAAGCCCCAGCCTGTAAAGATCGATTACGCACTCTCAAACTCCTTTGGCTTCGGTGGCACAAACGGCTCGCTAGTCTTCAGACGCTGGACCGAATAAACAGCCCATCCATTGCATGCAAAGGCCCGGATCGAGTCCGGGCCATTTCATTTAACTCGGCGACCTACTCATGCGAAGAGTCCAGGCACGTTATAAAGGTAACCGCCGGAGTCACCCATGAAACTTCGCCTCACCCATTTCGTCGTCATCGTCAACCTTCTCCTCGCCCTGGGTGCCAACGCGGAAGTCACCCTTCCCAAAATCTTCTCCAGCCACATGGTTCTCCAGCGCGATATGCCAATTCATTTTTGGGGCAACGCCTCCGCCGGAGAAAGGATCACAGTCGAATTCCACTCCCTCACCGCTTCCACAACCACTGACAATATCGGCCGCTGGAGCATCTATCTCCCGCCCCAGCCAGCCGGCGGTCCCTTCTCCCTCACCATCCGCGGCGCCAACACTCTCCAGCTAGACGATATCCTCCTCGGCGATCTCTGGTTTGCCTCAGGCCAATCCAATATGGAGATGCCTCTCGCCGGTTTCCCGGGTAACGCCGTCGTTCAGGACTCGGCCAAAGAGATTGCCGCCGCAAACTATCCCAGCATCCGCCTGCTTCTCGTTCAAACGGACGCAGCCGACTACCCACTCGAAGACGTCAAAGCCGCAATCGGCTGGTCAACCTGCACCCCGGAAACCGCTAAAGACTTCTCCGCCGTCGCTTACTTCTTCGCGCGAGATCTGCAAAAGGCTCTCGCCGGGAAACAACCCATCCCCATCGGTCTCATCGACTCTACCTGGGGTGGAACCCCCGCCGAAGCCTGGACCAGCCTCGATACTCTCGGTGCCGATCCTGCACTCACACCCGTCTTCGCCAACCGCGCCGAGCACATGAATCGCGAATCCACCGAGATCCGCCTGGATCAGGCCGACAAGGTCGCCCGCGAACAGGGCCGTCCGCCCACCCCGGACCGCGACTGGCATCCCAACCCCACCTCTTGGCGCCCCGCCGCACTCTACAACGCCATGGTCGCACCCTTCACACTGTTGCCCATCCGCGGAGTCATCTGGTACCAGGGCGAAGCCAACTCAAGCCAAGCTGCCCTCTACGACCGTCTCTTTCCCACCATGATCCAGGACTGGCGCCGCCACTGGAATCAGGGCAACTTCCCATTCCTCTACGTGCAGATATCCGCCTTCGCCAGCACACCAAAAGAAAACTGGGGACTCCTCCGTGACGCACAGCGCAAAACCCTCTCCCTCACCAACACCGGAATGGCCGTAACCATCGACGTCGGCGACGAGCACAACGTTCACCCCGCTAACAAACAAATCGTCGGCGAACGCCTCTCGCTCCTCGCACGCCATCTCGTCTTCGGAGAAGACATCGTCTCCTCCGGTCCGCTCTTCCGCCTAGCCTATCCCAGCGGAGGAGCCATGCATCTCTGGTTCGACAACGCAGCCGGACTCCACTTCCAGGGTCCACCTGAGGGCTTCGAAGTAGCCGGCCCCGACGGAGTCTTCTTCCCCGCCAACGCCCGCGTCGACCACGAAACAGTCATCGTAGCAAGCCCCACTGTTCTCAATCCCCAATACGTGCGCTATGCGTGGCCAAACTTCCCCAATGCAACCCTCTTCAACGGCGTAGGCCTGCCTGCCTCCACCTTCAGCTCATTCCAGCCCGCCGCACCATAGCGAAATCGTCAGCCTTCCATCGCGGAGGCGGGCATCAGCCCGTGATCGCCGCGCCTGCAACCTTGAGCAGGATGAAAAGGATCCACCATCCAAACACCACAATCGCAGCCGAGCTGCGCTTGATCCCCGCCACAATCGAAACGCCGATCGTCAGCAGAATCGCGATCCAGATCGCAAAGACATCGACCGAAGACAGCAGCGCAATCAGCCAGTGCGGAGTATCCCCACCCGTCAGGTAGTACCCAATATTGGTCCCCAGGGCATTGTTGATATCAAAATTATCGCCCGACAAACCCGCATAAGCCGAAATGATAATTAGCACATTAAAGATCACCAGCGGCAGCGTCGCATAAAACCACACCGCCAACATCTGTTTGTACTTGGCCTTCCCACCGAAGACAAAGTTGGCGGTTCCCATCAAGATTCCGGCACAGAGAAACCCAATCACCAGCCCGATCAATGGTGCCGCATAGGCAAACTTGAACTGCGTCTCAATCCGGCCGCGAATCTTCGCCGCAACATCCGGAGTCGCATTGGCGACCTGGTCCTCCAGCAACTTCGAGTGATGAATCACCCCATCGACCAGCGTCGGCAACCCGATCTTATTCAAAATCACATACGCGAAGAATAGCCCCACCACCGCGCCAACCACGTACGGCAGCCACCAGCTCGCATCCCGCAGTATGTCCGTAAACGTCTTGCTAGGGGCGACAAACGTATCCACCACCCGCTCCACCTGGCTCAAACCCGGTCCCGAAGGCTGTCCTTCCACTGCGGCGACGTCGCTCATACACTCTCCTTGCAGCTCTTTGCACAGAAGCAAATAGCCAACTTTTAGCGCTGCCGGATTGTAGCCCGCCTCCACCACGTCTCCCAACAAAAATCTTTTATCGCAGCGTGACCTCTTCGCCTTCTCGACGCTCGAAGTTGTAATCATGCGTTAACGATCGCACTCCCGGAAGAACGCGCCGTGTTATATTGACCGCTCCTCCCTGACAACCGGTTTTCGGTTTGTAGAAATCAGAATTCTCTTGCTTCGATGGAGTTTTTGATGAAGTCTGCCAAACCCCTCTCTCTTCGTATTGAACTGGTCCTTTCGATCATCCTCATCGCTTCCTTTTCTATCCTCTCAGGACACCGCCAAGCCGGGGCTCAAACCGCAAGCCCGCACCGGAAGTCCCCTCATCAGGGCGCCCTGGCTGACCCCCTGCTCACAGGCTCAGACGGATCGCAGACTGGCATCGCGAAGTTCCAGGGCAATCTCACAGCGATCACCGCCCCACCTGGCCAGGCGCTCGTCCTCCCTCGCGAGCCCGACTGCTCTCTCAGCCTCTTCACAGGGACGATCTCTTATACCCAGAGCTTTAATTACAGTTCAACCGGCTTCTTCGCGGACTATGAGCACACCCTTCATGCCAACGCCGGCCTCACCTCAACTCCAGACACCTTCTCCGCCGGTTGCAGCTCACCGACCACCGGCTTCGGCACGCGTCGCGGAGTGTATGTCGGCCAAACAAAGACCGGCCTTCAGGTATTCGCCTCCATTTACTACAACCCCATGTTGGGCACAAATGCCCTTTTGATCAGCAGCGGTATCACCAGCTTCACCTGGACTGCCCTCAGCTTCTCTGCAGCCGGTGCAGTCACCACCGCAGACTTCAACGGTGACGGCAACGGCGACCTCGTCATCGTCAACGGGAACAACGGCGGTACTCCCAGCTCTCAGATCTTTGTCCTGCTCGGCAATCCCGACGGAACCTTCCAGACCGCCATTCCCTACACTGTCCCGGGAAGCGCCTCTATCTCCGCCGTCATCGACGACGTCAACGGAGATGGAAAACTCGACATCGTCGCCTCCTCCGACAACGGCCAGATCTCTGTCTTCACCGGTAAAGGCGACGGCTCCTTCAACTCTGCGCAGTCCTTCGCCGCACCCACTCCCGTCTACCCCGGATCCACAGTGACACCCTCCGCCGCCCTCACGAACCTCATCACGGCGAACCTGCGTGGTGGAAATAAAAAGGACATCATCGCGTCCAACGGTCTCGTCTTGCTCAACGACGGCAGCGGCAACTTCACCGCCGCCTCCAGCGCCGCCTTCCCCCCACTCAGCGGATACAGCAGCCTCGGTCCCAATCTCGCCACCGGCGACTTCAACAAAGATGGCAAGCTCGATCTCGTCGTCAGCCTTGGTGGCAGCGTCCTCATCTATCTCGGCAAGGGCGACGGAACCTTCTCACCGGGCACAGGCTACGCGACCGTCAATACCGACGGGTTCGTCACAGTCAGTGACCTCGACGGCGATGGCAATCCCGACATATACATCGGCGAGGCGAACGGCGGCTTCTACTTCGGCGACGACATCAACCTCTCTTACGCCCTCATGGGTAGCGGTGACGGCACCTTCCAGGGTGCGCCCACCATCCCCGGCACCTATAACGGCACCAACCTCGGCGACGTCAACGGCGACGGGCTGCCCGATCTCATCATCCCCGCCTCCGGCACCTTCAACGGCCTTCCTGTCGTCTTCACCGTCGAGCTCGGCACGTCAAAAGGCTCATTCAGTCCCGTCTCGACCATCACTCTTCCATCTACCATCGTCGTCAACGGATTCAACGGACCAACAACTCTGAGCACCACAGGCGCCGTCGCCAGCAGCTTCGCCGTCGGGGATCTCAACGGCGACGGCAAGGCCGACCTCGCCTTCGTCATCCAAAGCCTGACGACCGCACCCACCTCCGGCTTCCCCACCACTTTCCCTTCACCCGTCTACTTCATCACCCTCAGCAACGGCGATGGCACCTTCGCCACTCCCGTCGCAACCACCTTCCCGCAGATCGCTCCGTCCAGCGGCTTCGACATCTCCCTAACCGCCGACTCGCTCCACATCGGCGACTTCAACCACGACGGCCACAACGATCTGGCCTTCACCTTCAACGAAATCGCCGGTGGCTCCTCGCCCATAGCAACCCCCTACAACACAGGCTATGTTGTCCTCCCAGGCATCGGAAACGGGACCTTCGGCGCCCCCATCATCACCACCGCTTCCAGCACCAGCACAACACCCATCTTCGCCGTTCCAAGCACCATCTTCTCCACGGTTGACGTCAACAAGGACGGCAACTCTGACCTGCTCGCCATGACAAACCTTGGCACTCCCGCTACAGGCTTCAGCAGTCAGCTCCAGATCTATCTCAGCAAAGGCGACGGGACCTTCCAGGCACCCATCATTCCATCCACTGCCGCCAATCCTGGACTGATCAACACTGGCGCTCCCTGCACCCTCGTCGACCTCAACAAAGACACCAAACTCGACCTCATTTGCTTCGGGGAAACCACAGCTGGCCAGGCCCAGCTCGCCATCTCCCTTGGAAACGGTGACGGAACCTTCGGCACCGCAACCATCCTCAACGTCGGGGGCGGAGACGCCATCCGCAGCTCTGGCGTCGCCGCAGCCGACTTCGATGGCGACGGCAACGTCGACCTCGCACTCATCGATGGCGCCGACTTCAGCGGCATCTTCTACGGAAAAGGCGATGGAACCTTCACCTCCATTCCGCTCAACGGAAACGCCGTTCCGAAGGATTTGATCAATCTCGCCGGCGACGGCAGTGCCATCGCCGTCGACCTCAACAAAGACAGCAAGCCTGACATCCTCAGCGGGAATGCCGTCTTCCTCAACACCTACGCCACCGCCCCCACCATCGTCACGCAGTCCAACACCACCACTACCATCACAGCCTCAGCCACCTCCATCGCACATGGGGACAGCGTCACGTTCACCGCCACGGTCACTCCGACTGCCGGCAGCACCATCCCAACCGGTCAGGTCATCTTCGGCGACGGCGACCTTCAGATCGGCTCCGCAACCGTCGACCCAACCGGCAAAGCGACATTCACCACCACCGCACTCGCCTCCAGTTCGCACAGCATCACCGCCGCCTATGGAGGCTCTACCACGCTCCTCGGCAGTCTCTCTTCCACCATCACGGTCTCCGTCACGGGCACGGCAGCAACCACAACCACTACCACGCTCACTGCTTCAGCCACCTCCGTCACCACCGGCTCAAGCATCACCTTCACTGCCATCATCACGCCCGCAGGCGGCACCGGAACACCCACCGGGACCGTCACCTTCTTCGATGGCACTACTACGCTCAACGCAGCAACCGTTGCCACCGGCAAAGCGACCTACACCAACAACACACTCGCCACCGGCAGCCACAACATCACCGCCGTCTACTCCGGCGACACCACCTTCAGCGCCAGTACATCATCCGCAATCACCATCACCATCACCGCTGTCCCGGCAAAGATAACCCCAACCGTGACGGTAACGCCATCTCCATCGAGCATCACCACAGCCCAGGCTCTGACAGCGACAGTTGCCGTCAGCGGCGGCGGTGGCAATCCAACTCCAACTGGTTCAGTGGTCTTAACCAGCGGGCCCTACACCGCCGCAACAGCAACACTCAGCGGCGGCAATGCAACGATCAACATCCCCGCCGGATCCCTCGCAATCGGAACGGACACGCTGACAGTCAACTACACACCGGATACCGCCAGCTCTTCGGCTTACAACAGCGCTGCAGGCACGGCCTCCGTCGCCGTCACTGCCGCACCGACAGGATCCTTCACTGTCAGTGGAACCGCAGATTCAGTCAGCCGCGGTGCAACAACAGGAAACACCTCTACGATCACCGTGACTCCATCTGGAGGCTTCACCGGCAGCGTCACGCTGACCGCCGCGGTTACATCCAGCCCGGCTGGTGCCAATGACCCACCCACCCTCAGCTTTGGCTCAACCAGCCCGGTAAGTATCACCAGCACCGCCGCCGGGACAGCCACCCTCACCATCTCCACCACAGCTGCGACTACCGCTGCTCTCACCTATCCCCAGCACCAGGGAGTCCGCTGGTACACCGCCGGCAGCGCAGCATTCGCTTGCCTCCTGATCTTCGGCATTCCGAGGAGACGGCGCAGCTTGCGCACCATGCTCAGTCTGCTCGCCTCTCTCGCCATCCTCGCGGGCGCTATAACGGCCTGCGGCGGCAGCAACAACACGGGTGGAGGCACCAGCAACCCGGGCACCACTCCCGGAGCCTACAGCGTAACTGTAACCGCCACCTCAGGCACCACCACCGCTCAGGGTACGGTCAGCGTCACCGTAAACTAGCCACCGAACTCCAAAGCTGTTTTTGCCATTGCCTCTGCAGTTGCTCGCTAGAGTTCCGACTCATTCAGATGGTGAGGTCTGGCAGGTTGGATGAAGCGGTAGCCCCCGCATCTGGGGACGAGACAAATCATCGTCCAACTGCCGGATGTTCCATCGTCGCTATTCGACAATATGGATCTGGCGGTAGCAATTTAGAATGCCAAGGTGACCTCGCTGAACTACGAACGGAGAAAATGTGATCACCTGTTATTTGCGCTATATTATTGATCCGCTAAAGCTCAGGGAATTTGAGCATTATGGAAAAATTTGGATACCGCTTGTTCAGAAATTCGGGGGCAAGCATCACGGATATTTCCTGCCATCGGAAGGCGCGAACAACGTAGCCCTCGCGATGTTCTCCTTCCCAAGTTTGGCGACGTACGAGGATTACAGAGAGAAATCACGTCAAGATCCAGATTGCTTAGCGGCTTTTCAGTACGGGGAAGACTCTCGATGCATAGTCAGCTACGAGCGCTCATTTTTTCGGCCAGTCTTCGAGTAAAACAACCGGCTGCAATGTGCCACGAATAGCCTAGCGGGGCATCAACACGGTACACGAATTAACCCTGAATGTTGTGGGAAGGCATGCGGCTGAGTCGTTGAAGATCACCTCGACGGCCTTGGTTAGACGAAGGCCTGGCGCGCCTGTTCATCCCCGAAATGCATCTGCGAGCGTCCGAGCAATTGCACAACGTGGAAATGGCTGATCCCATAGCTTTTGCACGTGGCGCTACTTTTATTTGCTGTTTTCTCCCCAAAGATCGCATGTCAAGCCCAAAAAACAGCTAAACCAAAGAAAACAAGCCACATCGAATTGGCATTTTAGTTCCACTCAACTCGATATAATTAAAATAGAAGAAAAAACAGAAAATCCAAAAAGGATTGCTTTTGCTTAACTCCTTTTATAAGACGAATTTAGCTGTAACCCCTGTTATGACGTTCTTGCAGCCAACTGCATTGGGTAAACCGCTGAAAAAACGGAATTTAATCCAAATGATGGGGAGGGGTACCCCCGGGAAACGAACCGGTCCAAAGATACATAAAGCTAATAAAAATCCGCGCAACTCAGAAAGTACCCGCACGTCCGGCACACCAGCTTGCAACGGCTATCTTCCAGCCGGGAGCTACACGTCGGACAAAAGCGCGAATGATGCTCCAGCGGGACAGAACATGCAACCGGTACCGGTTCTTCCTTCACCTCAGCTCCGGATGAATTCAACATCAGGAGATACTAGCGCATCGCACCAATTTTCAACGCCCTTTAGCACCGGCGTAGCATCGAAACAGTTACGTTATTCACAAGTCGATACAACGACACAAAAGAGGAGAAACAAGATGGATCGCAGCGCATCCGCAGTCTGGCACGGCAGCCTCAAAGAGGGAAACGGAACGATCTCAACCCAAAGCGGCACATTGAAAGACACTCAGTACAGCTTCAAGGCCCGCTTCGCCGACGGCGTTGGCACCAATCCCGAAGAGCTCATCGCAGCCGCTCATGCCGGCTGCTTCACCATGGCTCTCAGCGGCCAGATCACCACCGCCGGGTTCACCGCCGACTCGATCGAAACCACCGCAGCCCTCACTCTCGACATGCACGACAAGCCCACCATCACTAAAATCCATCTCACCACAAAAGCCAAAGTCCCGGGCCTCGACAAAGCAAAGTTCGACGAGCTCGCCCACAACGCCGAGGTAGGCTGTCCCGTCTCGCGTGTCCTCAAAGCAGCCGAAATCACCCTCGACGCGACCCTGCTCTAAGACTGGTCAAGCCAGAACTTATTGTCGTGAAAGTCGAATGTGACCTTGTGCGGCGTCAGCAAATCTGCCCCGACGGTGCCATCAAACAGGCCGTCGGGCAGATGAACCTTAGGCCCCGCAAAATAAAGCGGCACCTTCGTCGCCAGCGTCTTCGGCCCAAAACCCAGCTCATTCGCCGCAGCCCGAAACATATCGACTCCTTCATCGGTGAAGGCGAAGTACTGCGTCTCCTTGCTCTGAGCCTCGGTGGTCAAGCCAAGCTTCTCAACCGAAGTCGGAAAGACCAGCAGCGTCCCGGTAAACATCGTGTCGACCTGCACGACCGTAGGCTTGGCATTGACGGTAAAACCCGTCGTCGTCACAATCGGTGGGCCTCGATGGCCAAACGTGATGAGCGCAATGTCCCCGCAGAATCCAGGACACGCAAAAGCACTAGTTAATGGCTCGGAGGCGCTGAAGACACTCGCAGGATAGTCGACCTGGACCAACCGGTCCTTGAAAGCACCGTAAGCCAGCGTGCCGTCGATGTCGGGAAACGTCTTGGCGCCGATCGCGGAACTAAGGTCGACCACAAGAAACGTAATCTTCGGCAGGACGATATCGCCGACCGTAACGTTCGTCGCAGTCCCCTTCTGGAAGCCAGCAATCGGCTTTCCGTCGGCGCCGTTGACCGCCTCCAGCTTCAGACCCAACGCCTCCGCGGCCTTCAGGTTCAGTGCCGAGTTCGGATTACCTGTATCAAACGCCAGCCGAACGTGCTTCCCCGCTACCTGCCCATCGACGCACGGAAGTCCATCGCACATCGACAGCTTGGCATGAGCTAGAGCTGGCAACGCGGCAGGTTGTGCCACAGAAACATTAGTACCGAACAGGATGCAGCCCAAGAACGAGGCAAGGATACGCATATTCACCCGGTACGAAACGCTTAGGTCGGAGGTCCCCAGTGGACCACATATGTTCAGTGCGAATGACCGTGGTCATGGTGGTGATGGTCGTGCGCCCCCACAGCCTCCAGTTCCGGAGGAGCACTGCACCCATGCGTGGTCTCACAACCCGTCGTTTCAAATTGAATCGTCGTATGCGTGATATGAAAGCGATCGCGCAGAGTACAGTTGATCCCGGTCAAAATGTCGCCGCATTCGGACATCGGCATCTCAGCGATCGTTACATGACTCGCCAGAGCATGTGATTGGGAACCGAGACTCCACACATGCAGATCATGAACATCCAGAACACCTTCAACCGAAGCCATCGCTTTGCGAATTTCACCAAGCTGAAGATTCCGCGGAGTCCCTTCCAACAGAATGTTCAGCGTCTCCCGCACAATCCCGATTGAACTCCACAGAATCATCCCCGCAATCAGGATCGACAGCAACGGATCGATCCAGTTCATACCACTGAACAGAATCGCTGCACCGCCCGCAATCACCGCAGCCGTCGAAAGCGTATCGCCCAACATATGCAGAAAGACGCTGCGGATATTCACATCGCCCGAGAATCGCCACAACAGCGTCGCCACCGTGCCATTCATCAGCACACCCGCCGCAGCAACGTACATCATCACCTTGGGCTGAACTGCGGCCGGAGCATCCAGGCGATGAATCGCCTCAACCGCAATCCACACCGAAAGCGCAACTAGAGTCACCGCGTTGACGAACGCCGCCAGAACACCCGCTCGCTGATAACCAAAGGTCTTCTGATCGGTCGCTGGTCGCGCCTGAAAGTACACTGCGACAAAGGACAACGCAATCGCCAGCAGATCGCTGACGTTATGCCCAGCTTCAGAGATCAAGGCCAGCGAATGCGCTCGCAACCCGAAGTAAAAGGTCGCGCCAACATACGCAAGTGTAAGCGCCATCGATACCTGAAGGACACGCTGCATCCTTCCGTTCGAGCTAGCAACCATGTGCATGGATCAAGTGTAGTCTGCGCCGGATTCGCGTTCAATCCGCTTGATAGGGGTTGGAAGAACTCAGTCGCAGTCCGCTCCACGACTCGGCAACCACGATGCTGTTCGCCGGATTCTGTGGCAGATAACGAACCTGGACGGGAAGATCGGTCCGGATACCGTGAACGTACTCGGCCAGCGCCGTTACGTCCTGGGCGCACTCGTAAGTTACGCCGGCTATTCGGTAGTTGTAGACAATGATATTAGGCGTGGGAGCCGAGCGATCATCCTGCTCCAGCACCCCCATAACGTTGCGCGCCTCCGTAACCATCGTGTCCATGATTGTCCCGTCCGTGATCCGTCCAGATCGGGCAAGCATCTCACGCCGCTCCCGCTCCATCTCCTCGGCCGAGGGTTTGCGTCGCGTAAAGACATAAATCGCCACTCCGATTGCGGTCGTTACGCCAACACCGATCGCTGCAATCACCCGTGGAGAACGGAGTGCAAGTGGGAGATGAATTGGATTTAGGAGGAACACAGTCTTCTATCAAAAAGCATAGTCCAAAGCAGATGATTCGGCGGGGAAAGGTATTGTGTAAGTAACCTACTTTTGTGGGATTGAGCCGAGGTTCCGGCCCGGTGAGTTGAAGCCCTATTGGCGATATACTGGAAGTTGCCCATGAAGCCGTCTTCCTCTCGCTCTACAAAATCTCTCGTCCCTGTTAAGACCGCATCGTCCAGCCTCGCCCATCCGCTTGATCTAGCTGACGGCCGACGCATTCGCTCAACTACGGTGATCTGCGTCCGCAGAGGTGACGCCGTCGTCATGGCGGCCGATGGCCAGGTCTCGATCGGCGCAACTGTCATGAAGGGGTCTGCGAAGAAGATCCGGCGTCTCTACCAGGACAAAGTTCTAGCCGGCTTTGCAGGGTCGACGGCCGACGCCTTCTCACTCTTCGCCCGCTTCGAAGTCAAGCTGGAGCAATACGCAGGTAATCTTGGCCGCGCTGCCGTGGAGCTCGCCAAAGACTGGCGCACTGACAAGATGCTCCGTCAGCTCGAAGCACTCCTGATCGTGGCCGATCCCAAGCAGACGTTTCTGCTCTCCGGCACGGGTGATGTAATCGATCCGGATGAAGGCATCGCCACCATAGGCAGTGGCGGGAGTTACGCTCTCGCAAGCGCCCGCGCGTTGATGGAAAACACAAATCTCAGCGCTCGAGAGATCGCAGTGAAGAGCCTGAAGATCGCCGCTGATATCTGCATCTACACCAACACTCAGATGACGATTGAAGAATTGAAGTCAGAGACTACGGCGAACCAATAGCATCAATTTTTCGTAGAACCCTCATATTTCGTCGCGGTGAATCGTGACAAGGAGTACCGCATCATGGCAATTTTTCTACCAGGAGCCGCCGAAGATCAGGCGCTCGCACTCGATGAGATGACTCCCCGCGAGATCGTCGCGGAGCTGGACAAGTATGTCGTAGGACAGCAGGCTGCCAAGCGCGCAGTTGCTATCGCACTGCGTAATCGCATGCGACGACAGAAGCTCTCTCCTGAGTTGGCTGACGAGATTATGCCGAAGAACATCATCATGATTGGGCCAACCGGCGTAGGCAAAACCGAGATTGCGCGGCGGCTCGCGAAGCTGACTAACTCCCCTTTTCTCAAGGTGGAAGCGTCAAAATTCACCGAGGTTGGCTATGTCGGCCGTGACGTCGAATCAATCGTCCGCGATCTGGTGGAAATTGCCATCGACATGGTTCGTGAAGAGAAGATGGAAGAGGTCGAGGACAAAGCCGAGCTGGCTGCGGAAGACCGTTTGATCGATCTCCTGCTGCCACCGACACCAACCGCCGCAGGTACGCAGGAGCCGGGAAATACGGCTATTCAGCTTCCTGAATCAGCGGATTCAGAGGAGAAGCCAGGGAATCGCGAGCAGCGGACTCGAGAGAAGCTGCGACAGCAGTTTCGTGAGGGAAAGCTGGACGATCGCGTTGTTGAGCTGGATGTGCGTGACCGCAATCAGCCGAGCTTCGAAGTCATCTCCAACCAGGGTTCTGAGGAGATGGATATCAATCTGAAAGACATGCTGCCGGGGCTCTTTGGCCAGCGCACGAAGAAGCGCAAGATGAAGATTACAGAGGCTTTCGACTATCTTGTGCAGGAGGAGGAAAGCCGACTGATCGATATGGATCAGGTGACGCGGCTTGCGGTTGAACGTGTTGAGGATTCGGGGATCGTGTTTCTCGATGAGATTGACAAGATTGCGGGGCGTGAGGGTGGTCATGGGCCGGATGTTTCGCGCGAAGGAGTGCAGCGTGACATCCTGCCAATTGTTGAAGGGACTACGGTTAACACCAAGTATGGGATGGTTTCGACCGACCATATTTTGTTCATTGCGGCGGGGGCGTTTCATGTTTCGAAGCCGAGCGATTTGATTCCGGAGCTGCAGGGTCGATTCCCGATTCGGGTTGAGCTTAACTCGTTGACAGTGAATGACTTTATTCGCATTTTGACGGAGCCGAAGTCGTCGTTAGTGAAGCAGGCGGTTGCCTTGCTGGAGACTGAAGGGTTGAAGCTGGAGTTCTCGAAGGAGGCGATTGCGGAGATGGCGCAGTTTGCGTTCCGGGTGAACGAAACTACTGAAAACATTGGGGCTCGGCGGCTGCATACGATCCTCGAGCGGGTGCTGGATGAGATCAGTTTCCAGGCTCCGGATCTGTTTAAGAGCCCGCGGGCGGAGATTACGGAAGAGGGCGTTGTTGGGGAAGTGCATGTTTCTGCGCCACTTACGTCAGAGCCGCAGGTTCCTTCGCCGCCGCTGCCAGTGATTGAGCGACAGACTGCGACTGGCGTGGAGAAGGTGATTCTGGTTGATCCTGAGTATGTCCGCCAGCAGGTTGCGTCGATCGTGAAGGACCAGGATCTCTCGCGGTATATTTTGTAGATTTTTTTTGGCGTGGTGAGAGTGGCGTTTTTACAGGGGGTTTGCGCATTTTTGAGGCGCAAATCGTGGTCATTTTCGTGGTTCTTAGTGCTTAATTCGTGGTCACAAGATGGTTTTAGCGACCACATTTTGGCGAGTTAAGAATTTGCCAACTTTTTTCCACATTTTCTGATTTTTTTCCCCCGGCTGAGATTCGAGGGCGACTTCCGGATGGGCGGCGGTCAGACCTTTCGAGGTTAAACGTTTAAACCTAAGTCGCGATGGAGGGCTTGTTAGATAGCAACCACTGCTGGTTCCACGTGTGACGAATTTCATGCCGGTTTCTTGCAGAATGCTTGATAATTGTTGCATAGTAGACGCCCGTCGCTATTGTCACGATGGTGACCAGGTTTCTGAGATGACCTGGCTCCATGAAGGCGAGTACCGGGGGAACGGGGTGTTGGCTTGTACCTCTCGCTACTTCAGATGGTTTCCGGCCAAATTTTTTCCGGAAGGGTCCAGACGCCGAAGGTGCGGGCTAAAGCACAGGCGGCGAACGAGAGTCTGTTTGCTCTTGATGATTCATGGCGGCGGAGATTTAGACGGTCGCCAGAAGGTGAAGACGTGTCTCCCGCGGGCTGATTGAGGCCAATTCAAGCGTTGGGATGCATGGAGCCTGATGAATTTTTCGTTCTTACCTGATCTATTGGCCTTGGCGATCCTGATCGTCATCCTACTGTTGCTGCGGCGACGACACCCGCAAGGGCGGGCCGATATCTGGCTGCTTGGTTTGTTTTTTACTCTGGTGGAGGCGCTTGCCCATACGTTTTATCCGCAGAACTCGCTGCCGCCGCGGGGGCTGCACCTTATCGTGATGGGATGTTACCTGGCGGCGGGGGTTGTCTTTGTCTGGGCCTCCGGAGGATATCCCTTTTCACGAAACCCCGAACTGATCTACCTGAAGCTGAACACGGTGCCGCTGGCCGTGATTGTGGCGCTGTATGGACTGCACATCTACTCATCAGTCGGATTCTTTTGCTGCATCGCGGCCGGGCTGCTGATTGGAGTTTCCAGTTCGCTTTATCTGCGGCACAACTGGCGATTTGCCGCGCTGCATGTGTGCGGCTGGCTGGCGATGGGGTACCTGATTCACCGGGGCAAGTACCGAGAGGCTGTGTACTGGAGCCTGTGCTGCGTCTACACAATTGCGGCGATTAATTTTCAGCGGCGTCTCTCTCGAAACAGTACCGGCAAGCTGGCGATCGTAACCGGCTTTGCCATCTGGGCGCTGTGCCTTCTGCTGCATCCCTGGATCGTGCAGTATCGCGGGTATGCCGATATCGCCTCGCACATCTGGAATATGCAGAAGTCGCTAATCTCGATCGGGATGATTCTGGTGATGCTGGAGGAGCAGGTTTCGAGCAATGAGTGGCTGGCGCTGCACGATGAGCTGACCGGGCTACCTAACCGGCGATTGTTCGCGGATCGGCTTACCGGCGCAATCGAGCGCGCGGACCGCATGCAGACGAGGCTTGCGCTGTTGATTCTGGATATGAATGGCTTCAAGATCATCAACGATACGATGGGCCATCAGGCGGGCGACCAAGTTTTGCGAGAGGTCTCGGGGCGTTTGCGGAGGAGCGTGAGGGCGTCGGACACGCTTGCGCGCCTGGGAGGCGATGAGTTCATCATCGTTGCTTCGGATCTCGACCGGGGGCAGTCGATCGATCACTTCATGGAGTCGGTGCGGAATGCGCTGGACAACCCGATCTCGGTGGAGGGCCAACCCATGATGGTTTCGGCGAGCATGGGCATGGCGATTTATCCGGACGACGCCGACGACTCGATCAAGCTGCTGCGGATCGCAGACCAACGCATGTATGCGCTGAAGAGGCGACCGGAGTTTTCACCGAAGGCTGTGAAGTCCGCGGTGGTGGATTCGGGAACGATCGCGATTGCAGGTGGGCAGCAATAGGCACTGCAATTTTGAAACGTGCTGATGAAGACGAGGAGCCCTCTGCGGCTCCTCGTTTTTCGTTTTCAGGCGCTTCGTTTTATGACAACGTGTCAAAAACTACGTGCACTAGTTCTTCGGGTGAGGATGACCTTCGTGCACTTCGTTGCCATGGAAGTTTTCGGCGTGCCCGTTCCAGCCTGAACGGGGTTTCTCGCCGGCGTGCGGATACTCACCGTGATATCCATGGTCGGGGTGATAGTGAGTATCGACCTGGCCGTGGAAGTTCTCAGGACCGTGGAACCACGGGCCTGCTCCGATGAAGACGCCACCGCTAAACCACTCCGGCCCGTAATAGCCGTAGGGAGCGCAGGTGTATGGGGGAACGTCGTAGTAGCCGTAGGGGCAGGCTGGGGCGACGCCTACACTAACGGAGACCTGGGCATTGGCTTGGGGAGGGGTTGCAACAAGAAGACACAGACCAGCGGCTGCAGATAGTGCAAGGAGCTTAACACTGCGCATAGAAATCACCTCTTTGCGCTTAGAGAAAGATGATGGCTTAAGCGTTGTGCTGAAAATTTACCTGATGTAAATGTTTATGCGGAGGATTTTTCGAAAGGTTGCCCGCTAGCGGAAGAAAAAAATGTGTTGCCCGCGTGTTTTAAATAATTTTAGGGGGGTAATAACTGCGCTGACTAACCCACGCGAGCTATCACTCACCCGGAAAGCGGAACAAGCCAGCCAATAGAAACGCGCCAATTCCGAAACACACTCCTACGGCGATCAGTTTTAAGAGATCAGAACCGTGGGCGGCTGCGAGGCGAGGATTGCTTAGGCTGTTTAGGAGTGGCATAACGCCGAACAGTATGACAAATAGGCCCGTAATCCTACTTGGTTTACGTTTGTTCATGGCAGCCATACTATCGCAACAAGAGGAAAGCCCCCAGATGTTCTAAGCGGCTTGGGTTGACAGGCGCGGTAGAATTTATTTGGGAACGATGACCACGACGGTCTGGTCGCCATTCTTGACGGTTACCGTTGTCCGTCCGGTCTGGATGTGAACTTCGACCGTGAACATCCGATCTCCCTTTCCGGCCACCTGCGCTAACAGGTAGCCTTTCGTATTTGTGTCCAAAACTCAAGCCTTGGGGAGTGGTGTAGCACTACTCCCTTCCGGGAACGGCAATTCGAGCGTGTCTCCCCTCTTCGGCATAACCTGATCTACCATCTTGACGAAACGATGCCAGCCAAATCCGCTTGCCAAGGCGAGTCGCTGAAACATCATGATCGAGTGCATGTGCTGCGCGAGTATCGGGTTGCCAATGTCGTCGGTCAACCATTGATGTAGTTTGTTGGGCCGATGGCCAACGTATTTATTGCCTTATAGGGCGCCCTCGACTTGGGACGGACACATACGTGTTCAGCTTGTACGAACCTCAACGAGTTAATTGGCGATTTAGCACCAATTGACATGGGGCAGAGAGAGCGGGTCACAACTCTTCGTAATTACCTAAATCACCGCTTCCCGAGGTGTCTCAGTTTGAATTTGCGTTTTCAGGAAATATTACTGGGTCGCAGATATGCTGCGCGAATGGCCGTGCCGCTTCTGACGCTAGACCTTACGCTCTTTCTCTCGAAATAATTGCTGACGCGGGTCGCTAATGTCCTGTTCTGACGAAAACCTCAGCGCTGAGTGTCTGAGCCGAGTTTTGGTTCGGATTTCACGCGGCCTCTCAGCAACAGTCGCTCCGCCAATAGCGCTCCTACGTCTGCCGGAAGTGCCGTCTGGCACTTTTGCCAGTTCACGACCCGGTAATCAACTTCTAGACTCTCCGAGCGAAGGCTAAACGATAGACAGACGTTGGATCCCGACGTGAAGGATGCTCGCAGTTTCCTTCGGTCTAGCAACTCACAAATGGTGTACGTTTCTCAGATTGGAACGACCTATGCAGGCCTGCGAACTAAATTTCAGGAACATCATGATTCTGATGGTCGCGCTGATGTCGCTGCAACTGCTTCATGCACAGGACTGCGATGACGAATGTAAATTGAACGACAACGTTGCAATGGTGGTCAATGTACCTGTCAACTCGACCGCAGAGGTCGTCGGCCCCGGTTGGGGTACGGTTGCCGGGATCGGCTATAACTTCAACCGGCACCAGGCGGTCATCGGCGAGTTCCTGTGGAATCAGGTCTATGCCTCAAGTGGGCAGCTGCGGCCGCTGCAGACCGCTTTGCAATCCACCGATCTCAGCGGACACGCCAACATTTTTGCTATCACCGGAAATTACCGGTACGAACTGCGAGGCCGGTTACTCGGCACCTATCTCATCGGCGGCGGTGGTTGGTATCTCCGTAACACCAGCCTCTCAAAAGCGGTCACAGTAGGCCCAGGAACTATTTGTACACCGGCGTGGCTCTGGTGGGGATACACTTGCACGTCGGGAACTGTAACCGCGAGCAAATCTGCAAGCTCCAACTCAAATGCATTAGGCGCAAACGCAGGCATGGGAGTCACTGTAAGGGTAGGCGAAGCTCCATACCGACTTTACACGGAAGCGCGCTATAACTATGCTCCGACCAAGAACATCAGCACGCAGTTCATAACGATCGCTGTCGGAATTCGCTACTGAAGAACACGAGTTGAGCCTGCACTGCGAATTAGTAACGCAAAACGCTCTTCTCTTGACGTAAAACGTTACCTGAAGGCAAGCCACTTTTGGTTTCCAATCCGTCGTCAGAGAGCGAATTGGCGATTTGTCAACAACTGACCACGAATGCGATTCAACTTTCCGGATTGCCGATCACGGGAGCCGTGGGTTGAGCTCGCCTGCGGTGGCATTCAACAATAGCCCTTACAGCGACGGCATCCCAAAATGCGGAAACAAGTCGTCGACGCCTGCCAGAGAAGACCTGTCCGGGGCATAGATATCCAGAAAGCCTGTGGAGGAACCGGCGTTCGGAGCATCCGCGGCAGCGAACACAGAGACGGATCCCCAATCTCCATCGATCTCGATCACCGAGTGAGCATCGGAAAGCGCGCCACCCTTAAGAGCCTTGAACTGGCCACCGGGTTCATCGAAGATGAAGTCGAATCCGTAACCGGCCCGGTGGTTTTCACCTGTGAGAACAGCTCCTCTCGTGAACCTTTCGACGATCGTTTGCCGTTTCAGAACCGGGCTGTCATCCGAAGTGGTGAGAATCGCAACCAGGCGTGCAACATCGACGGCCGCCCCGGTCAGTCCGCCATCGCCCTCCATAATCTCCAAATGATCCGTGCCATAGTAATCCGGCACCAGCACTCCGCCCGGAAACACGCTGGTCCCCACCCTGAGCTCGGGGTCCTGATATCTGGCCTCTCCCGGATCCTGATCCGCTATCAGGCTCTTCGCCCTGCGAATGCGTGTGATATGCAGCGGATCGAACAGATGTTTCTGGTACGCATCGATTGCGCGGCTCGTCCCGCGCAGTTGTTTCACCACCCGGCCCAGCAGATAGTAGCCACAGTTGCTGTATACAAAAGCCGTTCCCCGGTGGCTCACCGGGAGCGTCGCAATAAACGAATCCGTATCCTCCGCGCTCACCGGCAGCGCCAGCGTCTTTCCAGCCTTGCCAAACTCCTGCTGCAACGCGGGAAGACTTTCAAACAACGTTGGATCGAGACCGCTGCTGTGCTCAAGCAGATTCTGAATCGTGATCTGGCTAAACTGAGGGTCAGGCGGTTCGTGTCCCGCCGGAGTCTTCAAGTTAAGAATCCCCTGCATCGGGTCGGCCAGCTTCAGCTTTCCTTCCTCGATGAGCTGGAAGATGGCAAGCGCCGCGATGGTCTTCGAACAACTGGCAAGCCGGAAATACGTCGTTGGTTCTGCAGTCGGCCAATTGTCCTCGGCCATGTTGAATGCGCGCGCGTAAACGAGGCGCTTCTTGTAAACGATCGCCACGCTCCCTTGCCGGATGATGGCGTCGGTCATCGCCGCACGCAGCTTGTTGGCGATATTTGTGCTGCCTTCATTGCCGGTTCCGCTCCATACCCGCGGCTTCACCGTGTCTTTCTCAACAAAGATCGCCGAAAACGTGGCTGTGAGCGTGTCCTCGCCCGCAGCCTGCACGCATATAGGCAGAAAGCCTTTCTGCGTAACCCATTGCTCGAATTCCACCGGGTACCCGACCGCGGGAATGCTGGTCGTAACGTGGAACTTCCCCGCATCGCTCGCTTCGAAGACGGAGCAGAACTGCTGGTTTTTGTTCAACGTGATAAACACCGGACGGCACCAGTTCGAGGTCTCCGCAGCGTTGCGTTGATTGAGCTCATCCAGCGAGTCCAGCGTCCCGTCGCCGTTCCAAAGCACTGCGTCCACGCCCGTGTTCTTTTGCCAGATAGCGGCAAACCTCGGACTATCTGCCTCTCCGTAACTTGCAATACATAACGGACGCAATCCCTTCGTCCGCGCATCCGCATTCATCCCCTGGAGCGTGGTGAGATCTGTCGATCCGTCTTCGCTCAGGAGTTCGAGTCTGGTCAGCGGAATCGGATTCCTCTTCTCAAATACACCGGCGAACAGCGCACTATCTGCCGGCCCGTGAGCCGAGATCAACACAGGTCCCCAGCCATCCTTCGCCTGCGCATCAAAAATGTCCTGAAACTGATTCCGCGTCTTCGCCCAG
Organism: uncultured Acidobacteriaceae bacterium; assembly: GCA_963798925.1. Taxonomy (GTDB): domain Bacteria; phylum Acidobacteriota; class Terriglobia; order Terriglobales; family Acidobacteriaceae; genus Edaphobacter. The sequence continues at coordinate 1,474,847 of CAWCVD010000008.1, read as the reverse complement.
AACGCTCTCTGGTCGGGATTATCTGCGCGCTTGATCATCACCACAGCGTAAAGTGGCGCGCTTGCCTGGCCGTACTGGCTGAACGTTAAGACGGCGTATCCTTGGAGCTTAGCCCCTGCATAAAGCGCAAGATGCTCAACCAGGATCGACCCTTCCCAATGTTTGAGGTCGAACATCACAACACCTCCGCGAAGAAGTGCTATCTGACCCGTCATGCCGAAGAACAGGCGCAGTCTACTCCAGTCGCTCGAGGCTTTTCAACCGCAAGGGGCTGAGACCTACGACCAGAATGGCAGGCTACCCGGAAGTATTGAGGTCCATTGCTGAGAACCAATGGGGTGAGAAGGCCGGCACACCACGTGCTCGGTCCATGGGGGAGTCGACAGCGACCTGCGCTTAGGCACGGGGCGCAGTTAGCCTTAGGCTCAGGCAATCGCCTCGATCAGGGTTCACATTTTAGTTTGTTGGATTGCGGTTCAATTCCTCGGCAAGGATCGGAACGCCTTTGGCGCAGGCTTGAACGCCCATCGAGACGCAAATCTGAAGGACCGCCATGATCTCTTCCGGCGTCGCTCCCGCCTTGAGCGAGCCCTGAATGTGCCGCCGGACTCCGGGCGCGTACATATGAGTGATGGAGGCGTCGAAGGCGATGCTGATCAACTCCATGAATCTCGGCGTGAAGATGCCGCTCTTGTAGACGCTGGCCCCGAAGGCGAAGAACTGATCGGTCCAGGCGGGAGAAAGATCGTAGAACGGATCCCATGCTGTATTCCACTGGCCGATCGCTCGCATCGCATCGCATGCCGGAGTCTCCGGTTTTGGACCTCCCGCCGGTTTTACTCCGGCCGCCTTCATCTCTTCGAGCAGGATGGGGGCGCCGAGGCTGCATGAATGCACAGCGACTCCTACACCACATTTGAGAACGAGAAGGATCTCATCCCGTGTTGCGCCTGCATCAAGCGCCGCTCGGATCTGACGACGTGTGCCTGCCTCGTCGAGGTTTGTGCAAGAGCAGTTCAGCGCGAGATAGATCAGCTCCACTTCCTTGCGAGGCAGAACACCACTGGTCCATGGATTCGTTCCGACGCGCAACAGAAGTTCCGCTCCTTTAGGGTCCCATTCTTTGAGCTTGTCCAAAGACGAACCCCAGGGATTTACAGGCGAGTCAGCCACTCCAACCGCTGTTACCTTGTTTCCACTTGTATCGTTGCTCATGATTTTCTCCTTCTCCGGCGTAGCCGCGGCCAGAGCGCTCCTTGGATATTCACTTCATTCACTCAATCTTCCGCTTGATGCTTCCGGCTGGCTGTTGAACTCTGGGTAGATCTGACGCGCGGCGCGGTATGCGGCTCGCGCGACAATCCCGGTATAGGTGGGGAACGAGAGTGGAATCCTGGCAATTTCGTCTACCCGCAGACCGGCGGCCATGGCGATCGCAACGACCTGGACGATCTCCACGGCGCGGTCCCCGACAACATGACATCCAAGAATCTTGCCCGTCGCGCGGTCGGCTATCAGCTTGCAGAACCCGATTGTCCGGCCGTCAATGATTGTGCGCGCAGTCTTGTCGAAGGGCACGACGACGACTACCACGTCTTGAGTCTTGCGAGCCTTGTCTTCGCTTAGACCCACCTGGGCATATTCCGGTTCGGTGAAGCTGCCAATCGGACTTACCTGGTCCCCCAAAGTCATCGTCGGGCCACGCACGGCATTGGTGGCCGCTACGAATCCGTCATGGACAGCCTGCGGGACGAGCATCAGGCGGCCAGTGATGTCGCCCGCCGCAGAGATGTTCGGAGCGGAGGTTCGGAGGTATTCGTCGACTCGCACATAGCCGCGACGATCCGTTTCGACACCTGCAGCGGCCAGGTTGAGGCCTGTAGTGTCGGCCACCCAGCCAACCGCTACCACTGCGAGTGCGGCTTCCGCACTATTTCGCGTGCCATCTTTCGAGAAGACTATCCGCACTCCGCCCGGCGTCTTCTCGAACGACTCGATGGTTCCGAAGTTCTCGCGCACTACCATTCCCGACTCCCGGAAGGCTGCCGCGACCGCGGCGGACACGTCTTCGTCCTCGGTGGGCAGGATGCGCGAACCGGCCTCAAAGAGCTGCACCTGTGAGCCGAAGGCCTTGAAGATGGAAGCTACCTGCGCGCCCGTCGCGCCCGCGCCAATGACGAGCATCGATGGAGGAACCGTAGTCAGGCTCCATGCGTCGCTGTGCGTGGCGGTGTACTCGAAGCCGGGAATTGGGAGACGGCGGCTTGTACCGCCCGCGCAAAGGATCACGTTGTCCGCTCGGAGCCGCAGGCCGGTCTCGGTCTCAATGGTATGCGGGTCGACGAAGCGTGCAGTGCCAGATCGTTCGTAGATGGTCACTCCGGCGCGTTCAATTTGCTCTCGATGGGTCGAATGCTCTCGCAAATCATGGACCACTTCACGCACGCGTGCCAGCAGCCGGGGATAATCAAGAATCGGCTCGCTTACCTCGATGCCATACTGACCGAGCTGTCGAGCTTCGCGGAGTAACCGGGCTGCATGGGCCAGTGTTCGCACGGGAACGGGTCCGTCATTGGCCGCCATACCTCCAAACTCGTCGCGGGTCACAAGGACGGTTCGTGCGCCCAACTCCGCGGCCCGCAGCGCAGCGGACAGACCAGCCGGACCAGCGCCAATGACTACGAGATCCATCAGGCTCTCCCCGTTATGAGGGTGCAGGTGATGGAGGTCGTCTTCCCAGTGATATTGCTCATGGAGTTGTCATTTTCCGCGTGCGCCGCCAACGTCAAGCGATACCAGCATTTTTCCATCCACGACTTTTACGGGGTAAGAGGCGACCCCAAAGTTCGAAGTGCCCGCAAAACATCCGGTGGTAACGTCAAATTTCATTCCATGCACGGGACAAGTGACGGTGGCGCCGCTGAGCTTGCCCAATCCCAGCGAGCCGCCGGCGTGCGGACAGGTATCGGCAATCGCGCAGATGGTTCCGTCCACGTTGAAGACCGCGACTTCTTTGTCCGCGACAGCGAACCGTGCGCCTGATCCGGATGGAATCCGGTCGAGACGCGCAACCTCAACAAATTCGGGCATGATTGTCACCTGCGGAGTCGCGGAGAAACCTTCAACCACCTCTTTACTGCGTTCGAAGCCCGAGAGTCCCTCCCTCCATTTGCGAGAGAGGGACTCCGTGAATCGATTCAGTCGGCGGCCACGTCCTGAGGCGGTCCGCTCGGGGGCGGGATGCCCGGGGCCGTCAGCTTGCCTTCCCATTCTCCGGCGTGGATGTGTCCGCAACCGCCCTGTGCCGCCGGATAGTATCTTCCGTCGGTCTCATGCACCATGAAGCCCATGTTGCCCTCTCTGCGGTTGGGCGGGAGGCCGAGGTTCGCGAGGGTCTCTGCCGTAGAGTTGTACGTAACTCCGAGCTTCAGCATCTGGCGTGCCTGTTCGGCCGTAGCGATCGGCCTTCCGAGCTCCTTGGCCATGCGAACATCCCGCTCGATCATTTGGATCGACGTCATGCGCTCACCCTTTTTGGTGGTCCAGAGGTTTTCCTCGATGCCGGCGCGTGTATGTTGTCCCAGCGCAATGAGGATCGCGGCGAGCGGATGGGTCAAACGAAATGTCGTCTGGTAGGTAAAGAACGACCCATGCGGGGTGCGACGGATCAGCTCCATCAGGTCAAACGGGTTCGAGCCGCATACTCCGCCGCCGCCGATGCTGAAGAAGCCATTCACCGGTCCCATGTAGTATCCCTTGCGGATCAGACGCTCCACGAGTTCGAGGCTGTGGACGTGGCCCAGTGCGAAATACGGCTGAATACCGTGCTGGACTAGGCGCTTGATGTTTTCGAGATAGAAGTCCGGCGTCGAGTCAGCCACGAGGTTGGCCATCGCGTGGAGCATCGCCGGATTGGTAAAGCGTGTCCCGGAAAATTCTTCCACGGGGTGTAGTGCCGTCAGGTCATAGAGCGAAGTTCCGCAGGCAACCGTGACCTGATCCGGCTTCGGATCGATCTCGGCCAGCTTGTGACGCGAGTCGTAGCTCTGGAACTTTGCCTCCTCGCCAGGGTCCGGGGCAAAAGAGATGGAGCCGCCGAGTTGCAGGACCATCTTGGGCACGGCCTGGCGCAGACGTCCGACCTGGTCGGCATATTCCTTGAAGTTCTTGGAGATGTGGCCGGTCTTGGGATCGCGCACATGGATGTGCAGGAGCGTGGCTCCGGCGTTGTAACAATCCACCGCGATCTGGGTCTGCTCGTCCCAGGTGACAGGGAGTTTCTGTTCGGGAGTGCAATCCTCCGGCATCCACATCGGCCCATAGGGCGCGGCGGTGATCATGAGAGGGGCCTGATTTTCGGGTAGTAGCGAGTCGTCGGTGAAATACATGGGAGCTTCCTTTCCGGTCCGTTTCAGGAACGGTATGCCCCTCAGATTCTTCTTTCACACGATCAAAAACAACTACAAGAACTGCTAGACGGCTATTATCTAATGGCCATCCGGCGAGACCTCACAGAAAATGAGGGGCCCTTGCGGGCCCCGTCTGCTCTGGGTTTGATCGATTCAGGCTGCAGGTCTATTTTGCCTACTTGCCTACGTGACCGCGTCCATCACGCGTTTCGTTTCCTTTGAAGTTTTTCTGTGGGTACCCGTGCTCTGCTGAGGCTTTCTCGCCACCCTCGGGCATTGTGCCCTTGTATCCGTGCTCGGGGCTGTAGTGGTTATCTACCTGGCCGCGAAAGTTCTGATTGCCGTGGAACCATGGACCCGCGCCAACAAAGGTACCGCCTGCGAACCACGTGGGACCGTAGTAGCCGTAAGGAGCGCAGCCGTGGGGAGCAGCTTCAAAGTGGCCGTAAGGACAATCCGGAGCTGCGCCGATCTCGACGCTGATCTGGGCCTGGGCCTGGGGAATGCTGGGAGTGAAACAGAGACCGGCAAAAGCGGTCAATGTGAGAAGCTTTAGGACTTGCATGGAGTTACCTCAGGCTAGTGTGAGAGGCAACTAGACGTAATAGTTGTGCCTGCGACAAAACTAACACCATAACAATTCGACGGCCTTTGTAGGCCGCCGAGTTGCGATGATCTGTTTTAGTGGAGTTAGCTTGAGTTGAGTTAGCGGGCTGCGCCGGCGGGTTCGCTGATCTCGCTGAGACGCTTTTCCATCATTGCCTCGAGGTCTTCGATGGCTTTGGAGAAGCCTTCGATACCTTCCTTCAACTTGTCAGTGGCCATGCGGTCGGCTGCGTGCATCTTGTCGAAGGTGGCTTTATCCATGGGGATCTTTTGGATATCCAGCTTCTGCGCGTTGGCGGGGTCGAGCTTGCGCGGCAGAGGGGCTTGCGTGGTTTCGAGCTCCTGCAGAAGCTTCGGCGCGATGGTGAGGAGGTCGCAGCCGGCGAGTTCGGTAATCTCACCGATGTTGCGGAAGCTGGCTCCCATGACGACGGTCTTGTAGCCGAATTTCTTGTAGTAGTTGTAGATCGTTGTGACGGACTTGACGCCGGGGTCATCGGCTCCGACATAGTCTTTGCCGGTGTCCTTCTTGTACCAATCGAGAATGCGGCCTACAAAGGGCGAGATGAGGGTGGCCTTCGCTTCGGCAGAGGCGATCGCCTGGTGGAGGCCGAAGAGCAGGGTCATGTTGCAGTGGATGCCCTCCTTCTCGAGGATCTCCGCCGCTTTAATGCCTTCCCAGGTGGAGGCCAGCTTGATGAGAACGCGGTCGCGGGAGATGCCGGCCTTGTCGTACAAGGCGATGATAGCGCGCGCTTCTGCTATGGATTTGTCGGTGTCGTAGGAGAGGCGGGCGTCGACCTCAGTGGAGACGCGGCCGGGGATGATGTCGAGGATCTTGCGTCCGAAGGCGACTTCGAGGGGCCGGAAGGCCTGTGCTGCCACTTCTTTGTCCGAGGCGCCGGGACCGGCATCTTTGCGCACTTGCTTCAGCACGTCATCGACGATGGGCGCGTAGTCGGCCTTCTCCGAAGCGGCTGCGATGAGAGAAGGATTGGTGGTGGCGTCCTGCGGGCGGAACTGCTGGATGGCGTGGAAGTCGCCGGTGTCGGAGACGACGGTGGTGTAAGCACGAAGCTGTTCGAGTAACGATGCCATGGTGTGCTCCTTCGCTATTGATACTGATTTTATCAAGCCCCCGGTGGGGTTGCTACTAAAGACCAGTCGACCGCGGATTCTCGCGGAGGAACGCGGATAAGGCTTGATACGGATTGCGGGTGCGCTCGCCCAGATTTTAGATCTGCTTGATTCGAGCGTGTTGTGTGGTTCGTTTTATTTGTGTCAATCGTTTAGCCTGCTGCGAATTCGTTTTCGAGGACGCCGAGGCCGTCTATCTCAACTTGGATGCGGTCGCCGGGCTTAACGGCTCCTACGCCGGCGGGAGTTCCGGTGGGTATGAGATCGCCGGGCTCGAGGGTCATGGTCTGGGTGATGTAACGGAGCAGCTCGGATATGGAAAAGATGAGGTCGCGGGTGGACGCCTGCTGTTTGACGGCTCCGTTGAGCCGAGTGATGACGGTGACGGGAGAGCCGCCGGCTGGGTCGATCTCGTCGGAGACGATGGGGCCGACGGGGCAGAAGGTGTCGAAGCCCTTGCCACGGGTCCATTGACCGTCGGACTTCTGGATGTCGCGGGCGGTGACGTCGTTGACGCAGACGTAGCCGCGAATGTAGGGGCGAACGTCCTCGTCGGGGCCGATCTTGTAGCAGCGGCGACCGATGACGATGCCGAGCTCTCCCTCGTAGTCGACGCGATTGGAGATGGCGGGCATGCGGACGACGCCTTTAGGCGCGAGCAGGGATGAGGGCGGTTTGAGAAAGAGCAGAGGCTCTTTGGGGACTTCGTTGCCGAGCTCGGCGGCGTGATCGCTGTAGTTACGGCCTACGCAGACGATCTTGGAGGGCGCGACGGGCGGAAGGAGATGAAGATCGGAGAGCGGCGTGGGCTCGAAGTCGACGTCGAGGGTGGGAACGGGCAGGCCGCCGAGGATTCGGGAGGAGAGATCCTCCTGCGGGGCTTGCATTGGGAGAGTGGCCCAGAGGACTCCGCTGCGCTTTTCCACCAAGGCATAGCGCGAGAGGCTGGTTCCGTTCTCTAACGACAAATACTTGCAATAACGCATTTATTGCTCCCTTGCAGTCTCCTGGACGTCGGCACTGGGCGCACTCTCGTTGCCTGCTGTATCGACAGCAGTGACATGATAGGCGTAGCGGCGACCGGGTACGGCGGTTTGGTCGCGGTAGGCAGGACCGGCGACCGGGATTGTGTTGAGACGCGCCGCTGTTCCCGCGGCTGCGCCTTTTGCATCAATATCTTGACGATACACGTTATACCCTGCGAGGTCGGGATCGGTGTTGGGTGTCCAGGAGAGATCGATGGAGCGGTCTGCGGCGGTTGCGCCGCCTGGGATCGCTTCGAGACCGGTCGGTGGGTGCGGAGGGAAGGTGTTTTTCATGACGACAGTGGCGGGTGAAGAAATGGGGCTGCGGAGCTCGAGGGCATGGCCGCCAAGAGCGACAGAACGGACTCGCTGGGCAGTGTAACGGTAGGATTCGCCCATCTGGACGGTGTGGTCGATGGTGCCGCCTGGGTCTGGGGGTTGGGTGGGGCTGGGGTCGGGGGTTTGGAGCTTGACCTCGATTGGGGTTGAGGTGGATTGGAGCGGCGACTTTGGTTGCGGGGCGGTTGTGGGTTGGGACGGGTGCGTAGATTGTGGTTTTTGGGCGGTTTTTTGGGTTGGTTTGGTGGCTGGTTTCGTGGATTTTGAGGAGGATTTTGGGGGAGGGGGCAGGATGACGACTCCGTCGGGGCCTATAGGGAGACGGTCTAGCTCGATGGCGGCGGAGTTGGAGGTTTGTTGCCACTCGAGCATGGCGCCGTCGCGGGTTGGGGTTGCGCGGAGGCTCTGGATGGCAGGGGGAGCGGCGCCGGCTGCCGCGAAGGCGTCGGGTGAGAGGCCGGCGGAATGGCCTTTGGAGTTGAGGATTTCGATTCGGTAGGCGAGGAGGGTCGGCGGGTCGACGGTGAGGGGCTGGGGAAGAGTGTCGACGGCCTGGCTGGGGCCGGACTGGACCTGGAGCTGCTTGATCGGGGTGCAGGTTGCGGAGGGCGGGTTGGCGATGCGGCAGATGGAGGCTGTCATCGGGCCTTTGACGGCGATACGGTCGGTGGTCTTTTCGGGGCTGGTCCAGTGGAGTTGGACCTCGTCGCCGATGCGTTTGGCAGTGAGATCTTGCACGGTCTCAGGAAGATCGAGGGAGGGAGGACGAGGCTGACCGGGGCTGGCGCATCCGGCGGCGCTGACGATGAGAAGCGTTGCGCCGAGGGCAGAGAGCCATCTTGAGGGGCCAGAAATTAGCGAAGACTTCATTGGTTCCTGATGTGGTGGTGGGGACTGATTCTGCAGCATGGGCTATCGGCCATCGACTGTGGTTGAGTCGGGCGGTTGGACATTTTGGAGAGTGCGAGCTCCTCCGGAGCGTGGAAAGCGCATCCAAGTTTAGGCATTAAGGTTTTCGTTTAAGCATTAAGGTTTTCGAGTGACTGGAGACAACTTTTGATGGGATTTCAACATCTGTTGGGCTAGCAAACGACTCCTTATGAGCAAAAATATCACCTCCCCAAGTGTACTGATCTCCTCGGAGATTCCTTTGCCATCCGGGGATAGATCGAATGGCTATCCGACTCTGCATGTGGATGGCGAGGCGGCAGAGTCCTTTATCGCAGAAAAGCGCATCGGCGAACGGATCAAGCATCTGCGCATCAAGAAATCGATGGGTCTGGTCGAGCTGGGACGACATACGGGGCTCTCGGCGAGCTTTCTATCTCAGCTGGAGACGGGCCGCGTGGTTCCGACGCTGCGTAATCTGGCGCGCATCGCCATGGTGTTCTCGAAGGACCTGAGCTACTTCTTCGATCCGGAGCCTCAGACACTGTTTCGTGTGCATCGGCGGAATGAGCGGGTTCGGCTGCCGCAGACGGGCGCAGACGACCCAACGTATTTTTTTGAGAGCCTGGGGTATCAGGTGCCGGACCGGCAACTCGATCCTTACTACGCGGAGTTTTTGCCGGTGAAGGAAGGGCGGGTGCCGCGTGCGCATCAGCATACGGGCTGCGAGTTTCTTTATCTGCTGTCCGGTTCGCTTGATGTGAGGCATGGCGACGCTACTCACCATGTTGAGGCAGGTGATGCCATCTACTTCGACGCGAACACCATCCACAGCTACCTCTGCACCGGCAAGACGCCGGCTACTGCGGTGATTGTGACTCTGCAAAACCCTCTGATGCTGCAGGTGGGCAACAATTCGCGGGCGGTGCATCTGGGCGCGGGCAAGGTTCGAGTAGTTCCGAATGGAATCCTGCCGGCGGTGATGACGAAGAAGAACCCGGAGCGAATGCAGTAGGCGGCTCCGCGCAGGTTCAATCTATCGTAGAAGCTGTCTCCGGTTCGGTGGGTAGTACCGGGAGATTGACGGCCATCACATCCAAACGCTGAAGAGCTTTGCGAGCCAGGCCCGTTAAGGGAAGGGAATTGAGGCGGTTGGTCCGCACCCAGTGAAGATCGGTGGTTGCGGCGGGAACTGCTCGGCGCAGGCCACTGTCGTCGGGCCCGTGGGCGGCGTAGATCTGAACGTAGTAGTTGGTGTTGGTGATTGCGTGGCGGAGCCGCAATAGAGGCTCGCGTCCCTGCGCGGCGTCCAGGGGCAGGGGCGGGAGCTCGTACATTCCGGGCATCAGGCTGGCGTCTTCCGGGCGTAGCTCCAACAGCACCTCGGTGATGGTGCCGCGCTTTCTGAGGCTGAGCAGGTACGCTGCCTGCCGGCTGAGTTGTGCGGCACGAGGGCGAGTGATGTGTTCGCCGCGGGTTTTGCACATTGAGTAGACCGGACAGTGCAGGCAGAGGGGCGCGCGTGGCAGGCAGATGGTCGCTCCCAGTTCCATCATGGCTTGGTTGTGATCTCCGGGGACGTTGACTCCTTCGGCTGACTGCTTCTTGGGGATCAGGGCGGTTGCTTTCTTCTGCACAAAGGCTCGGCTCGCAGCGGTCTTCGTCTCGGGCTGGCCGGTGAGACGCAGTAAGACGCGCTCGACATTTCCGTCGACCACGGCGATGTTTTCGCCGAAGGCGATGCTGGCGATGGCGGCGCTGGTGTACTCGCCGATGCCGGGGAGGGTTCGAAGCTCCGCGGCTGTATCGGGTAATACGCCGCCGCGTTCGCGGGTGAGGAACTGCGCTGTCTTGTGCAGCAGGCGTGCGCGCCGGTAGTATCCCAATCCCGACCAGGTCGCGAGAACTTCGGATTCGGACGCGAGCGCAAGAGAGAGCATCGTTGGGAATCGGCGGAGAAAGTTTTCGTAGTGGTCGACGACGGCGGCGACCCGGGTCTGCTGCAGCATCACCTCGGAGAGCCAGGTTCGATAGGGATCGTTGACTCCGCGCCATGGCAGCTCGCGCGCATGAGTACGATACCAGCTCATAAGCTTTCGGCGGAAAAGGGACGCGTCCAGCTTTGCCTCCGGCGAAGGGGCGCGTCGTGACTGGTCTTCGCCGGGACTGGCTGGCTCGAAGGGGGAAGTCATCGTTCGAAGTCTATCCTGAGCCAAGGTACTACACTGATTTCGATCACGGGCGAGTCTGGCGATATCCGGGGGCGGAGGAGGGTTTCTTGAAGGCGAACGGCTTTGACGGAAGAGATCGGAGGAGTTTTCTGAAGATGGCAGCGTTTGCCGGAGGCGCGGCGTTTTTGCCCGTGCCTACGGAAGGCGCGACTGCCGCTCCGTCCGTATCGCCGGGTCCGGCTTTTCCAAGCGGCGATCCTCCCTGGCAGACGACATGGGATGCGGCTCTGGCGACGCTTGCGGGAAACGTGAAGGCCGTTCCCCACTACGAGCGGCCTGTGTTGTTCGAGGGCAGTGTGTATCCGGGCATATGGCAGGAGTGCGGCCCGCACGAAGGCCTGGTGTACGGCACGCTCGAGTCCTACGTGGCCGAGAAGGATGGATCGCCCGCACCACTACAGATCGCGCGCAACAACCACATGGCGTTCTTTGCGCTGCAGCGGCCTGACGGACAGATCCCGGCGTCGATCAAACTGTCGGAGGTCGGCTATGGACAGATTCAGATGGTGGTTCCGATTGCCTCGACGGCGTGGGAGCTTTCGCAGCTGACCGGTGACGATGAGCTGCTCGTGACCGCATATGCGGCTTGCGGCCGCTGGGATGCGTGGCTGCGCGAGTTCAGGGATACTCGCAAGAGCGGGCTGGTGGAAGGCTTTTGTACATACGACACAGGCCACGACAACAGTCCGCGGTGGACGGGGATTCCGAATCGCTGCCCGGACGGGGATGCGCGGAGGTGTCCGCCGATTGCGACGATGCCGCGGTTGTGTCCTGATCTTTCCGCGACGGTGTTTGGCGCTCGGATGGCGCTTGCCCACATGGCGACCGCGCTGGGCAAAGGCGACGAGGCGAGCCGATGGCATGACGATGCGGAGAAGATTCGCCAGTTGATTATTGAAAGGCTCTACGATCCGAAGGACGCGGCGTTTTATGATCTGGACGCTCAGAATAATTTTGTTCGTGTGCGCTCCGACGTGATCAGCCGCGTGCTGGGCGAGCATGTGCTGAAGCGCTATGACGCGAAGGATAAGGCGATCTTCGACGCAGTGTGGACAAAACAGATTCACAACGCCAAGGCCTTCTGGGCACCGTATCCACTGACCTCGATTGCGATGGACGATCCGACCTTTGTGCGTCCAATCCCGAGAAACTCGTGGGGCGGAGCTAGCCAGGCGCTAACGGCTCTGCGTGTTCCGCGATGGATGGCTTATTACGGTAAGCAGGCGGAGATGAACCACTTGATGCAGCAGTGGTGCGAGGCGATTATGCGTCACACGGAGTTCCGCCAGCAGATGGACCCGATGACAGGCGACTTTACGCAGGCCGATCCGAGCGGCTATTCGCCGGCAGCGCTGGTTTTTCTGGATTTCACTCGCCGCCTTATCCATCCCACCGCGGCTGCTACTCCTGATCCGGTGACGATTCATCTCTGAATAGAGGGTGGGAGAGCGTCATTCAAGCCTGCGGTTCTCTGCATGACTTGTGCTCTCGCCACCCCTAACCAAAAAACTACTTCGGATTGCCTGCCATTGTTGCTTGGTTTATACGAAGAATGCAAGTCGGCTATGATTTGCGTTTTGATGCCCTCGCATTCCATTGGACGAACCGGCGTCCGAAGCCATGTGATTTCAAGACAAACGAGGGGATACTTCAACCTTAGTCGAGCCAGACAAATCGTGACGCTGGGTTTGTCTGAGTGTCAGCAGTTTTGATACTTCCAGTTGCGTTGCTTGCCTTCGGCGATCCACTCGATTGCCTGGGTGATGCGTTTTTCCTTGGTTTCGGGACGCTTGGCTTCGGTGATCCAGTCGGCGTACTCGCGCTGGCAGGAGGGTGAGAAATCTGCCCAGACCTTCGTGGCTGTCTTGTTATTTTTGAGTGCCGCGGTTAGCTCGGGAGGAACTTTTGGCGCGGGCTTCACCGATTTAACTGTGCGTTCGAGCGACTTGGTGCGCCGGCCGGTCAGGATAAGGTCGGCTGCGTGCCGGTAGTAGCCGAGGAGCTTCTTGTCCGGGGGCAGATCTTTGAGACTGGTTATTTTTCCGAGCGATCCCATGCCGTCTTCGGAGTGGAGGCCGGCGGCGTTGAGAATGGCGTTCATCTCCGGGCCCCAGAGGCCGATGGCGCAGTGCTGCTTGAAGGCGGCCATGTGGCCGAGGATGACGCCGCGGAGCGTGAAGAATGGCATACTCCACTTGATGGCTTCTTCGACCTCGGGGCAGGCTTTGTGGACCAGTTCGCGGATGTGCGTGAGGATGGGTTGCGCGAAGGGCTGCGACTTCGCGATGTAGGCATCGACCTTCGGATTGAGTTCGGCGTTTTTCACGACAGCAGTTTATCGCGTGGGTTGTCTGGTATGGGAGGGAAAAGAGGGCGTACCCCAGGTGGCTGAGAAAGTCTCGGCGAAGGCAAGAAAGAGTACCTCAGCGGCTAAAGCCGCGCGGCGAATCAAGCACTGGTGGCACGGCTTAGCCGTGCCCTTAAGCAAAACGGAGTTTTTCAGCAGCCTCTGAAGCCTTGGGTTACCTGAAGCGCTGATTGCTCGTGATTCGTGAAAGAGGCTCGAGGCTACCAGCCTCGGGTACTTAGAAGCCTTGATGCTCCTGTTTGTGAGGTGAAGGCCGACTTGGCGTCATGGTCTTCGCGGTGTCTCCGGGTTTTGGTTTGGGGGTGGAGGGGTAAGGCTTCATGGGGTAGGGCGGGCCTTTGGCGAAGACATTTTGCATGGAGGCGTCGTAGCCGTAGATGTCGTCGAAGAAGCGGATGTCGCCGTGTTCGTCGACGAAGGCGGTGAGGTAGAAGATGACGATGGGGAGGGGGGTTTTGAGGCTGACGGTGCGGTTGTCGGGGCCGCTGTTCATTGCCGCTTGGACCTTGGCGAGGTCCCAGTCGCTGCCTTGTCCTTGGAGAACCCATGCGGCTAGGTCTGCGGGCTTCTGGACGCGGATGCAGCCGTGGCTGAAATCGCGGCGTGTCTGCTCGAAGAGGGAGACGGCCGGTGTGGAGTGGAGATAGATGTCGTATTGGTTGGGGAACATGAATTTGATTAGGCCGAGGGAGTTTTTAGGGCCGGGTTTCTCGCGCACCATGACGCCGCCCTGTGCGACCTGCTTTGTCGTGTAGTCGGTCAGGATGGTCCCTTTGCTGTCGGTGACCTCGAAGTTTTTGCTGGCGAGATAGCCGTGGGTGTTCGTCATGTGGGGGACGAGCTCTTTGCGGGCGATGTCGACTGGGACGTTCCAGTACGGGCGGAAGACCAGATACTTCATCATGTGGGTGAAGACGGGGGTTTCATGCTCGCCGACGACCTTGCCGACGACGACGCGCATGGTGAAGTCGAGCTTGTGGTCGGGATCGTAGCCGCGGAGGATGAACTCGGGGAGATTCACCATGAGGCGGGCGTGGAGATAGGGCTCGGGCAGCCAGCGCCAGCGCTCGAGCGAGTCCTGCAGCTGCGCGACGCGGGTGGTCATGGGGACGTTGAGGGACTTGATGGTTTGGGGGGTGAGCTTGCCGTCCTCGGTGTAGCCGTGGCAATGCTGGTAGCGTTTTACGGCATCGGAGAGAGTGGCTGTGTAGACGGTGTTTTCGGGTGAGTCGAGTTTGGCGTCGGCAGGGACGTTGTCTTCGAGTTGCAGCCGTGTGAGCAGAGCTGCAGCGGCCGGGTACTCTGCGCCGACGGAGAGGGGTTTGGTTACGGTGGGGAGCGGGTCGCCGTCGGTTTGGCCCTGCTTCTGGGCGAGCTCGAGATAGTGCGCGAGGGCTTTCTCGGTGTTGCGGTAGTCTTCGGAGTCGGGCTCGACGCCGGCGATGAGTTTGGGGACGTCGGTTGAATCGACTACATTGTCGGAGACAAATTCGGCGAGATCGTATTTCTTCTCGGCTACGTTGATGTCGAAGTTGAAATGCTGCGGATTGACGCGGCCGATGTGCAGGTCGGAGATGTAGCGCATCACGTTCACTGTCATGGCGACGTCGAAGAGCGAGATGGCATCGGATGACTTGTCGTTGAGGGCGCGAACCCGTTCGCTCCAGCGCGGTGCGTCATAGTCGTCAGGGATGAGGCCCTTCGACGCGGCGTCCTGGAACTGCAGCATGAAGGCCGTGGCCGTGGGGGTAGGCGCGCCGTCGCGGGTCCAGGCGACTTCGTAGTTGCGATCGTCATAGAAGGCCTGGATCAGGTATTGGTAGTCGGAGAAATCGGGCCAGCGTAGATTGGGAACCTTAGTGGTGTCGACCTTTTCGGGAGGGAGAACCTTCTTCTCGACCAACTGATGCAGGTTGTCCGAGTAGGCATCGGAGTTCGGAGCAGACTTCGATTTGCGATGGCGGTGACATCCGCCGACGAGCAAGAGTAGCGTCAGGGCGCAGGCGGTGCAGGTGGAGCGGAGCGAGGCTTTGAGCATTACGGATGGACCATCCTTGGTGGCGAGGGGCTAGTCTTTGGGTGACGATTTATTATGCAGGAATTCGTGGAGATTTCGAGGAAGAACGGATTTTGGGCTGGGTTTGGGGATGGAGTTATGTGCGAATCGGCCGGAACTGCAACTCCCATCTCGACGTAGAATCTCTCACGAATGCTGCGCCACACCAGCTAACCGCACGCCATTGCGCTTGTCCAAAACAGCGACACCCCAGGAGATGTGCATGACCCGCACGAAACTTACCCTCTGCCTGCTCGCCTCCGCGACGCTCTCTGCCTTTGCCCAGACACCCTCGGTTGCGGGTCACTGGCTTGTCTCGACGGACTATTTTGGTACTCCGCTGTATTACCGGCTCAACCTCGAGCAGACCGGCGACAAGCTTACCGGTACCTACCGCGGATACAAGTTCGAGGGCACGATCAACGGCGACTCCTTTCACCTCTTCGCCAAAGACGAGCAAGGCAATTCCGACGAACTCACCGGGACAGTGGCAAATGGCACCCTGCAGGCGACGGACACGGAGACCGACGTCGACAACAAAGCCCACCCCGTCATACTCAAGATCAAGGCCACGCCCATTGCTCCCCTTGCACATCCCACACCCCAACGCCACGAGTTCACCCCGACCGTCTTTTACAGGCAGATCTCAACGCTCAACAAGCCGGTGCTCACTATCAACCCCGGAGACACCATCCATACCACTACGGTTGATGCTGGCGGCACCGACTTCAACGGGGTCAAGCGTTCGATGGGCGGCAATCCGGAGACTGGCCCATTTTTTGTTACGGGTGCGATGCCTGGCGACGTGCTGGTCGTTCACATCAAGAAGCTGACGCTGAACCGCGACTGGGCCATAAGCGATGATGGGCTCGACGAGCGCGCGATGAACAGCGACCTCGCGGTCAAGATGAAGGACGTAGGCAAAGGTATCCGTTGGCACCTAGACCGGGCTGCGGGGACCGCCACGCCGGAAGATCCTGCGGAACACCTGAAGCAGTACACGGTTCCGCTGAAGCCTATGCTGGGATGCATCTCGGCGGCCCCGGGCGCCGCACAGGCTCCTCCCGGGAGCGGAGACTCGGGCGGCTATGGCGGCAATATGGACTTCAATGAGGTTTCCGAAGGCGCGACGATTTACCTGCGCGTCTCCAATCCGGGGGCCCTGCTCTATTTTGGGGATGGTCATGCCGCGCAGGGCGATGGCGAGCTCAATGGCAACGCTCTTGAGACCTCGATGGATGTTGAACTCACTATCGACGTGATCCCTAATAAACGTATGGGCGGCCCTCGCGTTGAAACCGCAAACGAGATCATCAGCATGGGCCTCAATGGTTCCATTGACGATGCCTTCAAAGGGGCTACGAATGACATGGCCAACTGGCTCGAGGAGGACTACAAGCTGACGCCTTCGGAGATCGCGCAGGTGCTTGGCACTAGCGCCGTGTACCACGTCAGCGAAGTCGCGGACCGCAACGCGGGTGTCGTGCTGAAGATCAGCAAGGCGCGGCTCGCTACGCTGACCAAATAACTTACGACTGCAGGTTTCTGGGATTGGTTTAACGTGCGATCTGCGGCAGCAGCGTCAGGCAGACCATCGCCTGGGTGAGAAGGATTGCTCCCGTGAGGCCCAGGAAGAGTTTTCGCTGGCGGGTTTCGAGCGCGTCTGCGAAGACTCCGCCGACGAAGGTGAAGAGAAATGGGAGGGCCCAGAGCCAGGGCGTCGTGATGGTCTGGGTCGTTACGAGAGGAAATAGCAGCAAGACCATGATCAGGGGAGCTGTATTGCCGAAGTAGCGGCAGCGGCGCACCATCACGTAGAGCAGCAGAGCTACCAGTGCCGCAACTGTGATGGGGCCGTTGGCGAGGTTGCGGAAGAAGTGGGTTGCGCCGTCAAGTGAAAACCAGAGACGGGCTCCGCCGCCGGTGAAGACGTAGCTGAAGGGCTCTGGCCGGAACGCATAGAACGCAAAGAGAATGGCGAGTGCGCCGACAGCGGAGAAGATCATGATCTGCATGACGTAGCTGCGACGCCGCTCGGCCAGGTAGAGCATCCATATCAAGCCCGTAATGAAGCCGATGATCGCGGCCAGCAGATGCGCAGCTGCTGTCAGGCCCAGCGCGAGGGTCAGCAGGGCGATGCGCGGTCTCCACTTGCGGCGCGGACCCTGCATCGCGTGGGCTACTCCCATGGCTGTGTAGACGACGCCGTAGAGTCCCCACATCGCGAGCACTTCGTTGTTTGGGGTTACGGCGAACTGCACGATTGCCGGGCAGAAACAGTACAGGCCTAGCGCGAAGAACCCGCCTTCGTTGCCGAAGAGCCGGCGCGCGACCCACCAGAGGCCGCCGCCCAGCCAGATCGCAAAGAAGATGAATGGAAGATGCAGAAGATACTTGACGCTGAAGAGCTGGTGTCGCGCCTCCCATGTCGAACCGCGGAGCGTGCCTTCGGCGTAGAGCCGGTTCTCCGGTTTGCGTAGCTTGTCGACGCCGAGCATCGCAAGCCGCTGCACGGTCAGCGGAAGGCCCGCGATGCGGTAGGCAAAGGTGCCGTCGCCGTTCAGGTTGCCGCAGGTGGTGAAGTAGCCGGCTAAGGGCGACGGGCGCTCCCACATTTCGCGGCCGCACTCGGCGTAGCGGTAGTCCTGTTGCGAGAGCTGCTGGCGGTGCACTACCCACATGCACTCGGCGAGAAAAAACAGCAGGAGGAGCGCGGCCAGTCGCTGTGGTCGACCGATCCTGATGCGGGGTAGCTTCATGCTTTGTGTTGTGGGTCTCTCGGTGTCATTGATTCCGCATCTTGCGATTGTCCGCCGTGACTCAATTCTCACAAGTCTTTAAGAAGTGACGCCGCCTCGGGAGATAACTCGCTGCACCTTCGAGTGTATCGTGAGAGATATGCAGTCGCTTTCGTTCATCCCTGGCCGCGCTTTTCTCTCGGTAGACTCTTCGATCGTTCCGTGGACCGTGGTCTTCGAGGATGAGGGGGTTGCCGGCTATTTTTATGCCTGCGACCGGTCGCAGTTTACGCACGCGGAGAGCATTCTGGATGCGATGCTGATCTACAACGTTGCTGCGCTAGCTAAGAGCGATGCCGAGAATCAGCGTCCTGAGCCGCAACGCATCGCATCGGTGGAGTGGTCGCGCGACGGGTTGCAGGCTGTGCTATATCTCGATGGCACTCCGCAGGCTTTGTACGATTTTGGGAGGCACTGCGGTTATTGCCGGATGAACTTTCCGAACTTCCGCGAAGAGCCGGGGGAGCGGTGGCGAAAATCGACACACGCCTGGTCCGATGAGGTCTTCGAGCGCTTTGAGGCTTCTCTCTACGCGTGAAATCTGCCCTGAGAGGACAGATGGAGCTCCATGAAGACGTTTGCGCGCCGGTAGCTTGACGGCTCTAGCCGCTCCGGAGGAAGGTGGCGGAAGCCGAGGGCTTCATAGAGATGAACCGCATTGGCCAGATTCGAATTGCTGGCGAGCTCGAGCGTGTGAGCGCCAAGCAGCTTCGCCTGCGCGATCGCGTATTCGAGCAGTCTGCGGCCGATTCCCTGGCCACGGTAGTGCTCCAGGACAGCCATCTTTGCTACTTCAAAGACGCCTGGCTTCATGAAGATCAGGGCGCAGCAGCCAATCCTCTCCTCGCCCGCGACTGCCATGGCGATTTGTCCGCCGGGGCGCAGGATGTACCCCTCGGGATCGCCAAGCTGGATTCGGTCCTGTTCCTCGAGAGTGAAGTATCGGGAGATCCACGCTTCGTTCAACTCACGAAAGGCGTTTGCATCGCTCGGTCGAAACAGACGAAATGTAATCTCTGGCTTCACTAGCGTCACTTCCGACATAGGCGACTCGATTGTGGTTTCAGCCATGGTAAATTCACCTCTGGCCAAAACTTAAGCCCGGCCTCTCGATATGTCCAATATCTTGTTCGTTCGCATTATGATGTTTTGGATATGGATCGAGATATTGAGCTTCGTCACCTGCGCTACTTCGTTGCGGTAGCGGAGGAGTTGCACTTTGGGCGCGCTGCGTTGCGTCTTCATCTCGCCCAGCCGCCACTGTCGCAGCAGATCCGCAAACTTGAAGGGATCCTCGGCCATCCACTCTTCCTCAGGACGTCTCGTGCTGTGAAGCTTACCAGCGCCGGTGAGATATTTCTGGAGCGGGCGAGGCGAACCTTGCTCAATGTGCAAGAGGACATGGACGAGGCTCGCAGCATAGGTCGCGGCGAAGAGGGCTATCTAAGGGTTGGATTTATCGGCTCCGCGATGCTGACGTCGCTGCCTGCAATGCTGGGACGCTATCGCAGGCTTTACCCGAAGGTAAATCTGCAATTGCACGAGTCCTACACGTCCGCGTTGATGCAGAAGCTTCTCAAAGGCGAGCTCGACGCAGGATTTTTGCGGGATGCGGACCGCGTGCCCGAGCTGAAGATGGAGCCGGTCTTCTCTGAACCATTTATCGCTGTGCTGCCGAAGAAGCACCATCTCGCCAGACACAAATCGATATCGGCGGGTGAACTTCGCGATGAACCTTTCGTCTTCTTCACCCGGGCGGCAGGAACTCTTGCCTATGAGAAGCCTGTGTCGCTGTGCGAAGAGTACGGCTTTCGCCCTCAAGTGGTGCAGGAGGCGCCGCAGTGGCTGACGATCATGCGTCTCATCGGCGCGGGACTCGGGGTAACGATCGCTCCTGCTTGTGTACGGCAGATCGCCACACCGAACGTTGTGTGCCTGGGCCTTCGTCGTGCAAGGGTTGAGAGTGACATCGAGCTCGCGTATCGCGACAGCGAAGACCGCGCCTTGGTCGAAGCCTTTGCCGCGATTGCAAGAGAGAGCTTTGGACTGAGAAGACAGCAGCGGCGAGCCCGTCTCTCCTAGCGCCTAGCCCAGAAACATCTCTTCCACTTCGAGCCAGTCGTTGACCCGCTTGTAGCCGGTGACGCCAACATTATGGGGCGAGGTGTAGAGGATGCCCTCACCTTTGAAGCGGCGGAGCTGGCGGGGATTGTCGTCGATCAGATAGTCGGCTCGGAGGATGCTTTTGTTACCGCAATAGACGATGTGCGAAGCGGGAATGAACGGAAAGTTCCTCGCCAGCCAGCGGTACTTTGCCTGAAACGAGGTGGGCACCTCCATCGCCGCAGTTGCGATGAAGACCTCATATTTCATCATGAGCTGCCGCAGGACGCGCTGCGATTCCGGCATCACCGCGAGCACTTCAAAGAAGTCTTCCGAGCGGAGATAGGCTTCGAGCACCTCATGGCGATCGGTCGACACGACCTCCCACAACCACTTGCCCTGGAGGTCTTCGAGAGTGATCTCCTCGCCGAAATGACGGTTGTATCGGAGCAGATGCTCGCCGAGGGCGTCTGCCATCACCTCATCCATATCTACACAGATTCTTTTCACTCAATTTTTCCTGATTAAAACTGGCCTTCAAAGAGATCGGATGATGGAGGCTGCGATGCTCTCCACGGGAACTGTTTTGCGTTGGGGAGAGTCGCGTGCCGGATCGTAATAGAGGAGGCGGCCGCAGCTCTCGCAGGTCATCATAGTCTCTTCGTTGTCGCGGTCGCGGAGGTCGTTCCACCGCTGCGGCCGCAACATCATCTGACAGGCCATGCACTTTTGATTGAGCGCCTCGGCGACCGCGGTTCCCTTGGCCTTGGCGATGCGATCGTACATGGAGAGTGCGTCTTCTGCGATCTCTGCGCGCTCGGCTTTTCGCTTTTCTTCGACTGCGAGGAGGAGATTTTTGTCGCTTGCGATGGTCTCGGTTGCGCGGATGCGTTCGCGATCGAGTGTGGCTTTGGCGTCTGTGAGGGCGTCGTCGGCCAGTTTCTTCTGGGCGTCGAGGCCTTCGCTGCGCTCCATACTTTCGAGCTCGGCGTCTTCGAGGCGGCCGATTTCGGATTGAGCGAAAGAGATCTCGTGCTCGAAGGCAGTGACCTGCACGGTAGTGGTTGCGAGATCGAGTTGCTTGCGAATACGGGCGATCTTGGCCTGGTGGTCTTTGACATCGGACTCCTGACGTCTGCGCAGAGCCTCTTCTTTCGCGATGAGGTCGATGACTACGGCGCGCTGGCCCTCGACTGCCTTCGCCCTGGTCTCGAGCGCGGCGACTTGCTTCGGCAATGTGGCGATCTCATCGCGGAGGCGTTTGGCTTCGATGTCGTGCGTCTGCAGGACTATTAGTTTTTCAAGATCGGGATGCATCCTATCTCTCCACTTCTTACCGGGAACAAGCCGCCTTTTTTTGCTAAAAAACGGTCTCCCGGTCTATCGTGCCAATCCTTTGACGCCGTATCCTATCCTGCAATTCGATTCGAAGGAAAAGAACCGATGGCCACAGCCAAGAAGGATTCGTCTTCCTCTTCTACTATAGAACTCTATGAGCGGCTTCTCGCAACCAGCCCGGAAGTAGAGCGCAAAGGTGCGCAGAATCCCTATACCTCGCTGAACGGCAATATGTTTACGCTGCTTCATCAGTCCCAGGTCCTGGCGATCCGGCTTCCTGAGAACCAGCGAGAGGCGTTCTGCAAGAGATACAAGACCAGGATCTTCGAAGCTTACGGATCGCCGATGAAAGAATATGTTGAAGTGCCTGCGGCGCTTTTGAAGAATACGAAGGAGCTTCAACCGTACTTGAAGATGAGCTACGAGTACGCGAAGACGCTGAAGGCCAAACCTACCAAGAAAAAGTAATGGCTTCGGGGTTCGCAGCGCGTTGTGCGCGGGATGAGGGTCTTGCGAATGCTGAAAGGGTTCCGCGCAGAGTAAAAAAGAGTATCTCAGCGGCTAAAGCCGCATTGCGAATCAAGCATTTTCGGCACGGCTGAAGCCGTGCCCTTAAGCAAAACGGATTTTATCCGCAGTCTCCGATTTGTGTCCTCTTAAACGAACGAAGTCGCGTCATTTCAAAGCTCGGATCCTTCTGTTTCCTCTAGGACTTGCTGACGTTGACGTAGTAAAGATCGGTGGCTACCTCGAATTGATCTTTGGTTAGGGGCGTTTTCATGGTCTGCCAGTCGGTTGTAGGATGGATCGTCTCCCAGTGGTCGCTCGACCCTACGCGTATCGGCATGTTGAAGTCCTTCTCGTCCGCCTGCCATCTGTATTGAACGGTCCCAGACGCGTCGTCGAATTTCAGCTCCAGCGTTGGGATTGCCGTGTGCCACAAGTATTGGCTGAAGACAGGCGTCAGGTCCGTGCCCGTCTGCTGGTTGAAGTAGCTGATGGTGTCTTCAGTCATGATGTTCTGGTATTTGTACTTCTGGTAGTAGCCGCGGAGCATGGGCCACCACTTTGCATCGTCGTTCACAATGCTGCGCAGCGTGTTGATGAAGAGCGCGCCTTTGAAGTACTGGTCCTGCGATGGCTCGGTGTTGGTTCCGCGCGTTGTGATGATCGGCCGGTCGTTCTTCACCTTTTTCTTGTAGGCGTTGATGTACTTCATTGCGTCATCGTGGCCGTAGGTGTACTCGACGTAGAGACTCTCGAGATAGGTGGTCCAGCCCTCGTGGATCCACATGTCGGATTTGTCGGCGGCAGTGATCGAGTTGCCAAACCACTCGTGTCCGCTCTCGTGGATGATGATGAAGTCGAATCTTGGACTGATGCCCACGCCGGTCCAGTCGCGATTCAGGTAGCCGTTGGCGAAGTGATTGCCGTAGGCCACGGCGCTTTGGTGTTCCATGCCCGCGTAGGGAACGTCGACCAGTTTGAAGCCGTCCTTTATAAAGGGATACTCGCCGAGGTAGTGGTAGTAGGCCTTCATCATGCCCGGGACCTGGGCGAACTGGCGCTTGGCTCCTTCGAGATCTTCGGGAAGGACGTAGTAGTCGAGCGGGAGATCCTGAAACTTGTCGTCGAAGTGAACGTAGTTGCCGATGTTCAGGGCGACGTCGTAGTTATTGATGGGGTAGTGCACGCGCCAGTCCCAGCGCGTGTAGCCGTCGCCGAGATCCTTCTTGCCCATGAACTTTCCGTTCGAGACGTCCATCAGGCCATTGGGTACGGCGACCGTGATGAGCATGCCTTCCTGCGGCTCGTCGCGCCACTGCTCCTTGTTTGGCCACCAGACGTAGGCGCCGTCACCCTCGCAGGCGGTGTTGATCCAGGGGTGTCCAGAGGTGTCCTGCTTGAAGGTGAAGCAGCCGAAACGTCCGGTCTCCGTGGGGTTTCCGGAGTAGTGAACGTCGATTGAGTAGGTGCGGCCTTTGCGGAGTGTTTGCGGGAAGTTTACGTAGAAGGTGCCGCCGTCGCGCTCGTACTTGAGGGTGGTCGAACCCATTGCGACCTTGTCGATCTGGAGCGTGGGATAGAGCTCGAGCTGGATTCGGGTGCCGTCCTGAAGCATCTTGAAGCGGATGGTGTTTGTTCCGCTGATGAACTTCTTGTCTGGATCGACACGGATGTCGAGATGGTAGAAGAGCAGATCGTTGTTGGCACGGAACGGGCCGTACGAGCCGCGGAGAAGATCACCGGCGGTCGGCTCTTTAACTGCAGGCGGCGTGGAGGGTGCTGGTTGTGTCGTCTGTCCGGAACAAGAGAAGGCAGCGAATGCCAGCGCAACAAGAAGGCTGAGTGGGCGATTGCGGACGGCGGGGTTACACATTTGAGCTAGCGTATCGCGATTCGCGGGAATTGGGCTGCAAATTAGTCACGTCTTTCGACAAGGGCCTTCATCGCCAGGCTCTCCGGTGTATTCAAGTCGGCCAAGCCCTCTGCGACGCCCTGGCGATCCTGCTCGGAGCGATTCTGGCTGAGCTTCCACTTCCCTTCGAGGCGATTGATGGTCATCTCGAGCCCGACGATGCCCTTGATCTGCGAGGCGATGTAGTCGGAGGGAGCGTCTTCGATCTTCCAGGGAATCCGCGAACTGGATTCGTGAACTTTTACGAGGCTCTCGAGATGGGCCATCAGCCATTCGTGATCTTCGATGACTTTGAGAAGGCCATAGGCGTGTACCACGACGTAGTTCCAGGTGGGAACGACCTTGCCGGTCTCCTGTTTTTCCGGATACCAGGAGGGCGTGATGTAGTGTTGTGGGCCGGAGAAGATCGCAAGCGCTTCGATCGTCGGAGAATGGTCTCGCCACTGCGTGTTGGCTCGCGAGACGTGACATTTGAGGCGACCCATGGCGCCGTTTTGTTCGAGCACCATCGGGATATGCGAGGCGAACAGACCGGAGGATCCCATGGTGATGAGCGAGGCAAATGGCTGATCGTTCATGAGTTGATGAAGGACCGGAATACGATCTTCCTGATTTGCCCGGGGAATGTACATTTTTGACTCCTCGCAAGGGCCCGTGCCGACCCGCAACCCGTCGGAGGGGTTCAAGTTATTGTAAAGACTGCTATCGGGCTGGAAAAAACTCTGAATCTCATGCTCTCTTGCGACAATCGAATCAGGTAACGCATGGCGGCCACGACACTCGATCTCCCCAGCGCGCAGCTCCCTGACGCGCCCGTCGCTCCCACTACAGTGGAGCAGCCTTGGCGTCCGCGAATCAACCCGTGGATTGTCGCTATGACGGTGACGCTGGCGACGTTCATGGAGGTGCTCGACTCCTCGATCGCGAACGTTGCGCTGCCGCATATCGCAGGTGGGCTGGGCGCTACGCAGGATGAGGCTACGTGGGTTCTGACGGCTTACCTGGTTGCGAATGCGATCATCCTGCCGGCCGGCGCCTACATGACGACGTTTATCGGGCGCAAGAAGTTCTATATGATCTGCGTCGCGTTGTTCGGCATCAGCTCCGCGATGTGCGGGCTGGCTCCTACGCTGCCTCTTCTCGTGTTCTGCCGGGTGCTGCAGGGCATCGGCGGCGGCGGGCTGGCCCCGTCGGAACAGGCCATCCTCGCCGACACTTTTCCTCCGGCCAAGCGCGGGCAGGCTTTTGCCATGTACGGCCTCGCCGTGGTCTGCGCGCCTGCGATCGGCCCTACGCTGGGCGGCTATATCACCGACCGCTTCGACTGGCGGTGGATCTTCTTCCTGAATATTCCGGTCTGCCTTCTTTCGCTGTTTCTTACCTCGCGCATCGTTGAGGATCCACCGTGGGTGAAGAAGCAGGTGGCGTTGTCGCAGAAGGGCGGCATCAAGCTCGACTTCCTCGGCTTCGGGCTGCTTGGATTGACCTTCGGGTCGCTCGAGTTTCTTCTCGATAAGGGTCAGGAGGACGACTGGTTCTCATCTCACCTCATTACTTTCTTCGCGATCGTCTGCGTTATCGCATTTATCACGATGATCTGGTGGGAGATCAGGCAGCTTCGCACAGGTCACCGGCCGATTCTGAATCTCACGCTCTTCAAGCGGAAAAACTTCTCGATCAGCTTCCTGCTGATGTTTGTGCTCGGCTTTTCGCTGTACGGCACTACGGTGCTGATACCACAGTTCGTCCAGACATTGCTTGGCTATACCGCGGAGCTTGCGGGACTTGTGCTCTCGCCTGCGGGCCTGATGATGATGTGCATGATGCCCATCGTCGGCTTTCTTTCCGGCCGCGTCGATCCGCGTAAACTCATCGCATACGGCTTTGTCTCGCTCACCCTTGCGCTAGTGACGATGCACACCATGGACCTGAGCATCAGCTATGGACGCCTGGTCTTTCTGCGTTGCTTTCAGGCGTCGGGTCTGGCTTTTCTCTTCATTCCAATCAACACCATCGCCTACATTGGCGTGAAGCAGTCGGAGAATAACGACGTCTCCGGGCTGACCAACCTGGCGCGCAACATCGGCGGCTCGTGTGGAACCGCGTTTCTCGCCACGATGCTGACGCGGCGGACTGCTGCGCACGAGACGAACATGGTTCGCAACCTAACAACGGGCAACCTCGGTTTCATGAATCAAGTGGCGAAGCTCAAGGGCATGTTCGGCGGCCATAGCAGCGGGAATCCGATGACGGGAGCCGGTTCGCACACAGCACAGGCCTACATCTACAACCAACTGCATCGTCAAGCCACGATGCTCGCGTACCTTGACATTATTCAGTACATGGCGATCTTCTGCGCGTGCATGATTCCGCTGCTGTTTCTCATTCCGCGACCGCCGAAGCACGCCAGTCCTTCCGCCGGGCACTAGCTTAGGTTCTAGCGCGCGGAGTGCGCATCTACGCGCATGTGATCCGACCAATCTTTCTGATTGACATTCATCATCTCGAAGCGCAAGCTCGTCAGGCTACCAAGAATCAGTAGGTTGCAGCGTTGAATCCGCCAAGGGTTCAAGGCTCCCCCGCGCAACGATTCCGGCCCCGTCAAATCGGCCAGTATTCTCCCAGTGTCAACTGGCGTACTCGATATCTGTTCGTCCACGATCTCCTTACCTGATGTACGTTTTTCCAGCCAAGGAGGCTGCTCATGAAAAAAATTACGATGCTCCCAGCAGGATTATGTCTTCTCTTTGTCGGTTCCGGGATTGCTTCTGCGCAAGACCCGACTTTAGGTCCGCCTAAGGTCCTCGTCATCCAACGCGAATACCTTAAACCCGGTAAAGCCGGAAGCACGCACGAGAAGAGCGAAGGCGTTTTCGTTCGCGCGATGGCTGCCGCAAAATGGCCCACTCATTACTTTGGAATGGATTCTCTCTCTGGGCCCTCGAGAGCGCTCTTCTTTGTCGGCTACCCATCCTTCGAGGCCTGGGAGAAAGACAACCTCGCGACACAGAAAGACGCAACCCTCGCCGCGGCTCTGGACCGTGCCAGCCTCGCAGATGGCGATCTGCTCAGCCTGTATGAATCGAGCGCGTCCGTCTATCGCGAGGATTTGAGCCTTCATCCTCCAGTGAATATTGCGCAGATGCGTTACTTCGAGATCACCCAATTTGTCGTTCGCCCGGGTCATGAAAAAGAGTTCGAAGCGCTCGCGAAGATCTACGTCGACGGATTTGGGAAGGCAGTCCCGACCGCACATTGGGCGACCTTTGAGCGAATGTACGGATCCACGACGGGAGCAGGCGGCGGCGTCTTCATCGTCCTGAATCCAATGAAGTCTCTGGCCGAGGTGGACAGCGGCTTTGGTGATTCCAAGAAATTCATGGATTCCCTTAGCGAAAGCAACAAGAAGAAGATGGACGAGCTAGGAGCGTCGTGCCTCGAGAGCGCGCAGACGAATCTGTTCGCATTCAACCCCAAGGAGAGCTATCCGCCTGAGGAGTGGATTAAGGCTGATGCGTTCTGGAAGCCAAAGGCGGCCACTCCGGCTGCCAAACCCGCTCAGTAACAGCCGCGATCCCCACGGTACTCTACAACTTGAGGTAATCCGGCCCTCCTCTCACTGGATGAGAGAAGGGCCACTTTATGCGCTCTATTGCATCTTCCAACGCCCTTTTCCGACTTTACGGATTTGTTATGACTTCTTGACGAACTCCTTATAGCGCACTGGTTAGGCTCAGAACATCAGCGTCTTCTGGCTTGGCAGTTCCTTTGCACCGGCCTCAGAGGCTGCAAGGAATGGAGAAGCAGAAGTGAAAACGAAGATCAGGTCACACATTCAGCGGCTCAGTCTTACAGGGTCCGCATTTGCAGTGGGGCTCATGCTTTGCGCCGGAGCCGTGGTAGCCCAAACGCCCAATCTGCAAACGGTGGTCGAAACTGCCCAGACTCCCCAGACTCCACAGGACCAGAAGATCCAGCAGCTGCAGGAAAAACTTGAGGAGATCCAGCAGGAACTTATCGAGCTGAAGAGGGCGAATCTGGCTGCAAGCGAGCCGCACACCACCACGACCGCCAAGGCATCCGCCCCGCCGTCGTCTCATACCGAAGAGGCCCCTGAGGTCACCGATCCCTCCAGCCCGCACTCGGAGCCGTTCGCCTTTGCCGACTTCACCTGGCTCAACGGCAACCCCCGCACGGTTGATACTCCGTATGCAACCAAGTTCTTCACGCCGGAGATACGTTCGGATGTGAGTTACACCTACGACTTCCGCCATCCGCAGGACGATACCATCGTCGGATCGAGTGAGGTCTTTCGGTCCAGCGAGGTTACGCTGACGGACCTTGGAATCGGCGGCGACTTCCACTACGGCAATGTGCGCGCTCGCGTTTTGAGCCAGATCGGTCTTTACTCCACGGCGACGCCACGGAACGATGCCAGCCCCGCGCGCGGACAATGGGACCTTGCCGATGCCTATCGTTATATTGGTGAGGCCAACGCCGGCTACCACTTCAACGTTCAACACGGCCTCAACGTGGATGCCGGCATCTTCCTCTCCTACGTCGGGCTGTTCTCGTTTTACCAGTTCGATAACTGGGCCTATCAGCCGTCGTACGTTTCGTCGAACACTCCATGGTTCTTCAACGGTGTCCGCGTGCAATGGTATCCGACGGCAAAGCTGAAGATCGAGCCGTGGTTCATCAACGGCTGGCAGTCCTACGGCAGGTTTAACAATCGGCCTGGACTCGGCGGACAGATCCTGTGGAGGCCTACCGGCAGGCTGGAGATTCTCGGCAACCAGTACGGCTATGGCGAGGACGCTCTTGGTATCCCCTCGCGCACTCGTTACCACACTGACGACAGTATCCAGTACATGTACTACCAAGGCACGACCCACTTTATCAGTATGGCCGCAGCCACACTCACCGGAGACGCAGGTTGTGAGAGCGGCGGTGGCGTCAGCTGTCATGGCGATACCAAGGAAGGCCCCAAACAGAGCTTCCTCGGCTTCATGGTGTACAACCGCCTGTGGTTTGATCGCAATCGTTATGCAATGACCATAGGTGGAGGACGCATCAACAACCCAGGCCGCTACCTTGTGCTTCTGCCGCCTATCAATGGAGCTACCGCAGCCTCAGGAACGCCGTACTTCACGGAGAACCCCGGTGATCCGTTCAAGGCGTGGGACGCTTCGTTCACGGCGGACTACATGCCGAGCCAATACATCACCTACCGCCTGGAGTACAACCACCGAGCGGCAAACGTTCCATACTTCGCCGGACCTGGAGGTGTCACTCCGCCGGGAGGAAATACAGGAGCACTGGGGTCTGTGGTTCCCGGCTGGAACCCGGATCTTCGCAACAGTGAGAACCGGATGACGGGAGCCATCCTGGTGAAGTTCTGAACGGTTCGCTTTCTAATCAGAAAAAGCCCGCAGACAACCTGCGGGCTCTTTCTTTCGCCAGATATCCTCACACAGGTCTTGGGTTGCGCTCTTCGAACTGCCGTTGATGCCAGTAGGGATAGGTCAGTGGCACTTCGCTCGCCGCATCCAGCTTCGCAATCTGTTCCTTGCTCAGCTCCCATCCAATCGCTCCGAGGTTCTGCTTCAGTTGCTGCTCATTTCTTGCGCCCACGATGAGCGTCGAAACCGTTGGCCGATGCAACAGCCAGTTGAGCGCGATCTGGGGCACTGTCTTGCCTGTCTCTTTCGCGACTTCGTCGATCGCTTCGACGACCTTATACAGGTACTCCTCGGGCACCTGAGGCCCTTCGGCTGAGGTCTTGTGCAGGCGGCTCTCTGCGGGGATTGGCGAGCCGCGGCGGATCTTGCCGGTCAATCGTCCCCAGCCCAGCGGCGACCACACCAGAGTGCCCACGCCCTGGTCGAGTGCGAGCGGCATCAGCTCCCACTCAAAGTCTCGTCCCACGAGCGAGTAGTAGGCCTGGTGTCCGACATACCGCGACCAGCCGTAGCGCTCGCTTACCGACAACGACTTCATCAGATGCCAGCCGGAGAAGTTCGAACACGCGATATATCGCACCTTGCCCTCGCGCACCAGGTCGTCGAGAGCGCGCAGCGTCTCTTCCACCGGCGACGTCGCGTCGAAGCCATGCAGATGATAGATGTCGATGTAGTCCGTTCCGAGCCGCTTCAGCGAGCGCTCGGCCGATTGAATCAGGTGATAGCGAGAGGATCCGACATCGTTCGGGCCTTTGCCGAGCCGAAACGTGGCCTTGGTCGAGATGAGGACGTCGTCGCGGTTCAGATGAGCGACGGCCTTGCCCAGAACCTCCTCGCTTTTGCCGTCGGAGTAGATATCCGCGGTGTCGAACATGCTCATCCCGGCGTCCATACAGATGTCGACGATCTTTTTCGCTTCGTTGATGTCGTCGGTTGCTCCCCATGCGTTGAAAAACTCGTTGCCGCCGCCAAATGTTCCCGCACCGAAGCAGAGCTCCGGAACCTTCAATCCTGATCTCCCCAACTGACGATATTCCATGAGGTCTCCTGTACGTTGTCTGATGCGCCGGGACGACGCAAAGCTTCATGGTCCCGGCCAGGCCCAACCCATCAAGCGGTCTACGATGCAGCCTACGAAGCAGTCTGCGAAGCGCCCTACGGAGTCTTCTTCGGAGGCACGGTCGTGGAGTCCCGAACGATCTTCCATCCATCGGAGGTCTTCTCAACTACGAGCAGAAAATAGCCGTCTGCGTTGCCACCGCCTGCCGCTGTGCGCTCGAGATGAAAGTTTCCAGTCACGGTAGCGAAGCGTTCGTCCAGCGGCTGCACTTCGAGGCCAGTAAAGCTCAGGATGCCCATCTTTTCCTTGGTCGAGTAGCCCTTGCGATAGGTGTCCAGCATCTGAGCGTAGCCGCGTGAGATCTTCGAGCCCATGAAGAGGATGTCCGGCGAGTTCTTGTAGCCGGTGGCGAAGGCCTCGATATTGCCCTGATTCCAGTCGACGACCTGCTTGTCTAACACGCCGTGAATGGCCTGCGATTCGGCAGTGCTCTGGGCGGGCAGAGACCGGCAAGGGAGAAGAACAACGAAGGCAAGAAGAACGACGAGGCTGCGGAACGATCGCATAGATCACGACTCCTTTAGTTGCGAGAAGCATTGCGGGAACTTCTGCCATACTAGCTGCGCCAGGGCCTGTTGCCA
This sequence comes from uncultured Acidobacteriaceae bacterium, assembly GCA_963798925.1. Lineage (GTDB taxonomy): Bacteria > Acidobacteriota > Terriglobia > Terriglobales > Acidobacteriaceae > Edaphobacter. The sequence goes on along the minus strand of CAWCVD010000008.1, from coordinate 1,443,967 downwards.
ACGGCTGCTCGCCTTCATCCTTCGACCGGCTTATCTACTTGCGACTGATAGATCTCTTCGACGCGCTCCACCGTGTCGATTTCGCTCACCGGCTTGTCGGTGCGGATTCGTAGAATGCGGGGGAAGCGCAGCGCGAAGCCGCTGGCATGGCGTCCACTGCGCATGATGTTGTTGAACGCAACCTCCAGCACCATGAGCGGCTCGACCGTGCGGAAAAAGCCCTGGTCCTGGAGCGTATGCTCCATCATCCACGCACTCATCTCGGCAATCTCCGCGTCGGTCAGGCCGGAATAGGCCTTCCCTACATTCAACAGCTCGCCCGTTTCATTGCGCACCGCGAAGGTGTAGTCACTCAGGATTCCAGCGCGCTTTCCATGACCAAATTCAGTGCCGGTCACCACCACATCCAGTGTTGCCAGCTCGCGTTTCAGCTTCACCCACGAGAGCCCGCGCCGCCCCGGCTGATAGACGGATTCCGCGGCCTTCACCATCACGCCTTCATTCGCACGGGCACGCGCTTCGGCATAGGCGCGATCGATGTCCTCTGCACTTTCAACCAGCCGCGAGGGAGAGATCATCAGCCTCTCCAGCGCGGCGCTCTCCTCCATGGCAAACAGAACCTTCTGGGAATCTCGCGCGCGTTCATCCACAATCATCGGCGACACAGCTCGCTCGACCAGCCTTTCGACGACAGCCTCGAGTCGATTGCGCCGCTCGCGAAGCGGCAGTTCGAGTAGCAGCTCTCCCCCGGCGTACATCAGGTCGAAGGCCATGAAGATCACCGGCACCTGCTGTCGCCACTCGTTCGAGACCCGTTTGCGTCCGATTCTCTGCCCTAGCAGCGCAAACGGCAGAGCTCGCGCCTGCTCGAAGTCCCAGCCGAGGATCTCACCGTCAAAGATGAGGCCGCCATCCTCCACCGGCGCGACATGCGCGAACGCCTCTTCCAGCTCAGGGAAGCTTTCGGTCACATCGTCGCGGTTGCGGGAGTAGATCGCGACTCGGCCCGGCTGGTCCGCGTCGCCGCAGTGCAGCTGCGCGCGCATTCCGTCGTATTTGTCCTCCAGGAATGCCTCAATTTTTCGTGTGCTTGAATCTTCTGGAACGTTTTCCGTTACCGGCTTCGCGGGTTTTTCCGTGAATCGCTCAACCCCCTCCTCTGACGTTTCGACAGGACTTGCCAACATGAAGCCCAGGGGGTGGAACAACCGCATTCTCGCTTCGCGGAGCGTTCCCGCGAACGCCCGCTTCACGGCGCCGGCGAGGTCGGCCTCCAGCATCACCGCCCTTCGCACTGTCTCCACAGGCGCGCCCGCTGCTGCTGCAATCGCCTCCTCCACCAGAGTCTGCTTCACTCCGATGCGCATATCACCCAGCATCAGTTTCAGAAGATACTTCACCTCCAGCGGAGTCGCCCTCCGCAGCAGGCTCTCTACGAGTGCGGCCCGAATCGCTGTGGTCTTCGCCATCGCCATCCCGGCGAAGGCTTCGGCTACGTCTGCCAGCGTCAGCTCTGCTGCTTTATTCGCGAAGCCGGGAACGGCGATTAACAGGTCGAAGGCAGCGGCGCCCATGTCACCGTGGCGTCGATAAGCCGCGGTCAGGGCGTTATCCGTCGCTCCGCTCACCGCCAGCAGCGCCTTTGACAACAAAGCGCCGCCCGCGTTGAGCCTTCGGCTGTCCGCCTCCGCGAAGGGAGTACCGGCCAGATAGAGTGCGAACAGCCCCGCATCTTCGCCCTCCGGCGTCGCCGCGTGCACGGCCGAGAGCGCCCCGGCGATCGCCGCCCGCTTCTTCAGCTTGCCGGGCTCACCGGCGAGTCTCTCCGCGACCTCCGCTACTGCAAGAAACAAGGCCATTTCGCTCCGTTCCCGTGGGTCAAGTATCTATTGGATCAACTACCTAACTGACTAGGATTCTCCTGTAAAAGATGCATACCGCATCGACCGAGTCAGGAGTAACATCTAATCAGGCATGAGCACAGTTGCAATTTCGGTGTCCACTCCCCGCGTGACCAGGTTGCTCGACCGTCACGACTTTGCCTAGCTGCGCCTCTCGCCCCGTATCCCCATATCAAATCAGTGTTTTAGCAATGGAGTAGCCATGTTCGACCGCCTCGACCAACTCGAAGCCCGTTACGAAGACCTGGGCCACCAGATGTCTGACCCGATGCTTGTCAAGGACCAGAAGAAGTTTCAGGCCATCGCGAAGCAGCACCGCACCATGGAGCCTACGGTCGAGAAGTTTCGCGAGTACCGCAAGGTCAAGGAGGGCGTCGCCGAAGCGAAGGCGATGCTTGCCGACCCGGATCCAGACGTAAAGGCGATGGCCCAGGAAGAGCTAAACACCCTTGAGCCGCGCATCGCGCCGATTGAAGAAGAGCTGAAGCTTTTGCTACTCCCCAAGGACCCGAACGATGAGAAGAACGTCATCCTCGAACTTCGCGCCGGCACGGGCGGCGACGAGGCCGCTCTCTTTGTGGCCGAGGTCTTCCGCATGTACCTTCGTTTTGCTGAGCAGCACAAATGGAAGGTCGAGGTTCTCTCCCAGACTGAGTCGGGCATCGGTCATGGTCTCAAGGACGTCACGGCCATCATCGAGGGCGACAACGTCTACTCACAGCTCAAGTACGAGTCCGGCGTGCATCGCGTGCAGCGCGTTCCGGCGACAGAGACACAGGGTCGAGTCCACACCTCGGCTATTACCGTTGCCGTGCTGCCCGAGGCTGAAGAGGTCGACATCAAGATCGAAGCCAAAGACCTGCGGATCGACACGTTCTGCTCGTCCGGCCCCGGCGGTCAGTCGGTGAATACGACCTACTCGGCCGTGCGCATCACGCACATACCGACCAATACGGTGGTGAGCTGCCAGGACGAGAAGTCGCAGATTAAGAACCGCGAGAAGGGAATGCGAGTTCTTCGCGCCCGTCTGTACGAGGTCGAGGCGGAGCGCATTCATCAGGAGCAGGCCAAGGATCGCAAGCAGCAGATCGGCACCGGCGACCGCAGCGAGAAGATCCGTACCTACAACTTCCCGCAGAACCGCCTCACGGATCACCGCATCAACCTGACCACCCACCAGCTCGGCATGGTGATGGAAGGTATGCTCCAACCCACCATCGATGCACTGATCGCGCACTACACTGCTGAGAAGCTCAAGGCCGAAACACAGGCTGCCTGATCTGCGCTTCGTGTCAACACTGCGTAGAAGCTCAAGGCGGAGACGCAAGCGGCTTGAGCTGCGCTTCGCGTTACTTCTTCAGGCGAGACAGCTCGACCTCAGAACCGATAAACCCCCACGAGTTCCAGGCCTCGCCTTTGACCACCTCGCTGAACAAACTCACCGCTTGAGGTGTTTCGTGATGGTAGTAGTGCCAGTTGCCTACGCCATAGCTGACCGTGTTGAACCTTAGCTCCGCTTCTACGTCATTCGGCTTCGCTGGCGGAGGCAGAATATCTTTCTCCGCAACCTTACCCTGATAGAAATGCAGAAGACTCAGATAGAAGAACAGATGAGGCTCCGTATTCTTCACCTCCGGCGTGATCCGGGTCAGGACCTCGCTCGCCTTCGCCTCATCGCCTGCGCGACGCCATGAAACATAGAGCCAGTTTGAGGTGTCAATCAGGCTGTCGTTAGTCTTCGCGAGGGCGCGGGCAGCGTTGAAGGAAGCTGCAGCCGCGCTGAACTCTCCGAGAAAGTAGCGAGCCAAGCCTAGATGGTAAAACGCATCAAGATTCTGCGGGGCTAACTCGGTCGCTCGCTTGAGGTCCTGGGAAGCTGGCGCGAACTCGCGCAGGCCCAGTTCGCGATGGCCTCGCTCGACATAAAGATCAGCATCTTTGGGCGCGAACGCAAGTCCCTCGGTGCAAGTCGCTACCGCCTCTTTGTATTGCCTACGTCCTGCCTCTGCTTTGGAGAGCGCCAGTACCAACTCCACGTTCTTTGGGTCCGCGGCAAGCTTCTTGCGTGCCGCCGCCACGCTCTCATCATCGGCAAGCGAATACAACTTTCTCCCAAGCGCCGAGGTGACCTGGAGTGACGGCCCGCTCGCTACCTGCGCATGAAGGGTAGATATCGATGCGAGAAGATAGAGTGCGACTGCAGCAAAACATACCCGGCCTGAAGCGATTCGATTTATCGGTCCGCCCATCTCTTTACCCCATTTCCCAGAAGAATTCATTGAGATCACTTTTTCTGCATTGGAAGACGTCAGACTCGCGCGACCGCATTCAAGAGAGTTGTTGCTTCGCCCTCTTTTGAAATGGACGGTCTTTAGCAGAAGCTGTTTTGTAAATCGCTGCAAAGAGGTATCGTAACCCATACTCTTAAGCAGGGAACGTATGCAACGCCAAATAAAATCCAGTGTCCGCCGGTTTGGCAATTCCGTGAACGGACTAACGACCATCGATCCAGAACCCCTATCGCGAATTGAAGGAAGAGTAAATGAAACCGCAATCGGCCCGCGTCAAAACGCTGCTCGTCTCTCTGGTCATCACCGTCCTCGCTGGATACTCTCGCGCCCAATCCGACGGAACGCCTCCTCCGCCATTCAACGGCATAGCTCACGTCGCCATTCGTGTCCACGACCTCGCCGCGTCCGTCGCCTTCTACGAGAAACTCGGCTTTGAACAGGCCTTCGACCTTCGCAAAAACGACGTTCCCTACGAGTCTTTCATCAAAATCAACGACCATCAGTTCATCGAACTCTATCCCACGACGGAGCATGACCCAAAGCCGGGCTTCATGCACCTCTGCTTCGAAGGTGTCGATCTTAACGCGATCTACGATGACTACATCGGCCGCGGCCTAACCCCGACTGCCGTCCGCAAGGCCGGCGCCGGCAACCTGCTCTTCACCATGGCCGGCCCACTGCAGCCGTCGGGCCCGCAGAACATCGAGTACACCCAATACATGCCGGGCTCGCTTCACTCGAACGACCAGGGTCTGCACCTCGGCGCCGATCGCGTCGCGACGAAATTAATCTCTGTCGCCCTGGCCATGAATGACCCAGCCGCCGCTCAAGACTTCTACATCAATCAGCTCCATTTCAAGCCCATCGCACGTGACCAGATGGCAATGCACATGCCTGGAGACTCCGGTGAGGAGATCAAGATCATGCTCGCGTCCTTTGGCACGAAAGCAGGCCTCATTCTTGAATCGGAGAGCATCAGCAAGGCCGCCCGCCATCTGCGCAAAGAAGGGGTGGCTGCAGTCAAAAAAGCCGAGACCCTTACCATTACCGATCCGGATGGCAATGTCCTCCTGCTCGAGAATCGCTGAAACTCCAGCACCCATCTCAAGGCCTTCCAGGGACAAACAATCACAGGGACTCAAAGATGTCACTCCCAAATACTCATACAGTTGGTACTTTGGTGGGAGTGACTGCCGAAGAGCTTTACTCCTAAAGTTACCTTCGCAGTCACCAGCGCGGACTCGAACTCCGCCGACCCTGGGAATTAGCGATTGGACCTACGTTGAGCTCTTCTTTGGTACAGACCAGTACCCGGCCCAAGCACCTGCCAGCTCTCGACGGTGTTCGCCTTCTCGCAGTCGGTCTAGTCATTCTTCATCACCTGACCAGTGGCTCCCACTCATCCGTCATCCTTCACCTCATCGGACTTCAACGCGGCAACGGCCTGGGGCCGCCGCTCTTCTTTGTGCTGTCCGGCGCACTTCTGACAACGGTTATTATCGACAACCGCGATACGGCAAACCGCTACCGCAACTTCCTTCTTCGCCGCGTTCTGCGCATCTTTCCGCTCTACTTTGCTTATCTGGCCGCCGCTATCATTGCCACCTGGGTAACGACAGGGGCTCCACCACAGAACTTCTGGGTCTTTGCCTTCTTCCTGCAGAACGTATTTCCAAACAGCGCAGCCACTACTGGCAGCGTGATCAACACTTATCACCTGTGGACCATCGCAGTGCAGGATCAGTTCTATGTCATCTGGCCCCTGCTCCTGTGGAAGTGCAAGAGCGACCGCCAGATGCGATATCTCTGCTATGCCGGTATTGCCTTTTCCATCGTCGTTCAGATTATTATTCTGCACCCTTCAATCACACCAGAAGTGATGGGGCGGTCCCTGCCCGCGCGTGCCGGAACCATGTGCCTCGGTGCCCTCATCGCGCTGGAGCGTCGCGAGAAGACAATCCTCACTCCGCTGATGCTCAGATCGCTCCTGCCTCTCGGCTGTGTCTTAGCAATCTGGATGTGGCACGGTCTCGACTTCTTCTCCCCCTTTGGCTCCGTCGTCGGAATGCAACTCGTCGGACTCATCTGCGCAGCGTTTATTGCCACAGCCTTGCAGCCCTCCTCCTGGGTTGCTCGCACTCTCGGCTCGAAGTTCTTCGCTCTCGGCGGTAAGAAGTACGCCTTCGGCATATACATGTTCCATCCGTGCCTCCTCAATATCTGCATCAACCTCAGCCTGCCCTCGAAAGCCCTGCGGCTGGCCATCTTCTTTGTCAGCGCCGTCGTTGTCTCCGGCCTCTCCTACCGTTACTACGAGAGCCCTTTCCTCCATATGCCGATCGGCCGAAATAACTCTTCTCAACCCGCATTACCTCCGCGTCTCGTCAGTGCCATGGGCAGTCCCTCGCTCTCCAGCTAGCAGCATTCCCAATTCCTCGATTACACCCTGGACTCCGCGCACCAGATCCAAAATACGGTGAGGCCTTCGCAACCTCGTCTGCCGTATCCGGTACCCTCTTTTCATGTGCGCTGTGCCGCTACACCCTCACCCTGTCACGCTCCGTGAAGCCCTCACCGCCGCCACCACCCGGTTTGCCGCGGATGAACATCTTCGGGGGCAAGCCTCGCGCGATGCCGAACTCCTGCTTCTCCACACCCTCGATATCACCCGGGTTGCCCTTCTCACTAATTCTGGACGCGAACTCACGCCCGATCAACAGATCCGCTACGAAGTAGCGATTGACCGGCGTCTGCGGTATGAGCCCATCCAGTACATCACCGGGCAGCAGGAGTTCTACGGCCTGGCCCTCGCGGTGACCCCCGCCGTCCTTATCCCACGCCCTGAGACCGAACTCATGGTCGAAGCTGTCCTGAAGCTCCTGCCAACGGACCAGCCTCTGAAGATCGCCGACATCGGCACCGGCTCGGGAGCCATTGCAATCGCGCTGGCCACCCACCTTCCTCGCGCCGAAATCACCGCGCTCGATATCTCAGCTGAGGCTCTCGCTGTCGCCACAGCCAACGCTCTCGTACACGATGTAGCCGGCCGCATCCGTCTGCTCCAATCTGACCTGCTGTCGGCCGTCGATCTCGGGGCCGCCGCCTTCGACGCCATTGTGAGCAACCCCCCTTACGTTCCCGACTCCGACCGCGAGACCCTCCACCCCGAGGTCCGCGACTACGAGCCGGCAACAGCGCTCTTCGCCGGCGAATCGGGCCTAGACGTCTATCGCCGCCTGATCCCTCAGGCCGGTAGCGCTCTCAAAGCCGGGGGGCTCCTTGCCATGGAGATCGGCCACGGCCAACGGCCTGCAGTAGCCGCCCTGCTCCGCCAATGGGATGACGTCTCTTTTATCAAGGACCTTCAACTCATCCCCCGGGTCGTGCTCGCCCGAAGTCCCCTCGATTCAGTCACAATTCGATAGAATTCTCTCCACGGCGCGGCCCCTGAAACCCATCGCGTGCCCGTTCGTATAACAATAGGAGCGCAATGGTATGACTAACCCTAAACTTCAAGACCATCTCCACTCCCTCGAAGAGCGATTGCTGCACCCGGACCGGGAACCTGACCGCAATGCACTGATCCCTCTCTTCGCCAACGAGTTTAAGGAGTTCTGCATCTCCGGCCGCATCTTCAACCGCCAGCAGGTCATCGACGCACTGCTCAAGAGCGAGCCTCGCCCAGCGACCATCAGCAACTACTACGTCGAACCCCTGGCAGAGAATGCTGCGCTCGCTACCTATCGCGCAACGACAGCCCTTGTCGTGTCGCACCGTTCTTCTCTATGGATCTTCCGTGATAACCGCTGGCAGCTGCTCTTCCATCAGGGGACCATAGCCGCTTAGAGACCCGCGTACCAGTCGTAGCCGAGCTTCGTCCAGTAATCATCCGGCTGCTCGTCGGTATAGGCGATGAGCCCGATACGTTTGATCTGTTTGTAACCGTACTTGATCGGCATATGTAACCGTATCGGGGCACCATGCCACTGCGTCAAAGAACGTCCTGCCATCTCGGTCGCCAGCAGGCTCTGAGGATGCATGCACGCCCGCAGGCTATATCCGCAGTAGTAGTCTCCATCCGGTGTCTCCATGTACACATACTTCGGCAGAGACCCATCTGCACTGCGCGCTGGAGGATATTTCGCAATCAGATCCGCGAGCCGGTAGCCACCCCAGTGCACTACCTGGCTCCAGCCTTCGATGCACTTGAACTCGGTCACGAGCTCATGGTGCGGCATGGTCGTAACATCGCTCATCGTGAGCAGCAGGCCAGGAGTTCTTGGATCAAGCGTGTTGTCCGACATGCCCGCCTCCTCCTGTCCTCGCGGACGTTTGTTGCCTTGTGACTTTTTCAGGTCTGCTAGTGCCTTCTCGAAGGCGGGGGGCAACTTCGGCTCGGTCTTTTTTTCGTCGCCGGCTGCCGCCATCGTGCTTGCCGGGCCACCTTCCATCATCGGCCCCTCACCGGCGCCGGCGTCACTGTTCGGGTCGACCTTTGTCTCGTCCTTCGGAGCCACTTTAGTATCGTGCAGCGTGGGACTTGGCATCTTCGCCGCCGCGTATTTGTACTCCCAGGCGGTCACATCGTCGACATATTGTGGGAAACGTTTCGCGTTCTCCACGCCTACCATCTGCAACCGGTAGCTCTCCGGCACCAGATCCATCTTCAATCCGTAGTTCCCATTCGTTCGCAACTCCACCGATTTATTCACCGGATACGTCGGCGCCAATCCGCGCTCATCGAACACCCCACGCGCCACCTTCGCATTGAAGTTCAACATCTTCCGCAGCGGACGAGGAATCAACTGATCGCCCGGGCTGCGGTCGATCCACCGATAAAAGCCGTAACCTCCAGCCGCAGCAGCAGCACCAATCAAAAAGCTCCTCCGCGTCCGCCGCCCCGACTCAGCGCGAACCATCGCATTCAGCACCTCCACCGACCGCGAATCTCTCCGCTCGCCCTGCCCATCCTTCTCCCATTCGCGCTGGCGATCGTCGAAGTAACGGTCGGGACGCTCAGGGTCCTTCCGCTCCTTGTCCCACTTGCGACGCTCCTCCTGTTCTTTGCGCTCTTCATGTCCGTCACTCATCGGGCACTCCTTTCTTCTTCCAGCGAAGACTTCGCCACCGGCACAATCTCATACCCGCTCACCATCGACCTGAAGTTGTTCCACCCCGCAAGGATTACCTGTACAACGTGCACCACAAAAAACGCGCAGAAGGCCATCGTCAGCCAGAAGTGCTCCCATCGCGCCATCTCGTAGCCGCCGAGCAACGTGGTGAGCCAGCGCGCCTGCGTCGGCTTATAGATCGAGAGCCCGGTCACCAGCGACCCGAGGCCCATCAAAATCACCGCCGTGTAGGCAATCCTCTGCGCGCCGTTGTACTTCTTCTGCGGCGGCAGTCCCTTGCGCAGATGCAGATCCACCAGCGTCACCTGGATCGCGTCACGGATTGATCTTCTCTCTGGCACGAGCACCCGCCACTCGCCCGAGATCAACAGATACGTTACATACAAAATTCCGTTGATCGCAAAGATCCACATGAAGAAGAAGTGATACCCCAGCCCCTCCGTCACGCGGTACGGAGCATTGATCGCCTTCCAGAACCACTCCGGAAACAGCCGCACCAATGTCAAGGAGCCCACCCCGATCCGATACACAGCGTGAGGATGCCGGTACGCATTGTCCGAATCGTTCCAATAGATGAGCAACCCGCTCCATATCATCGTGAACAGGACCGGAAAGTTCACCCAGTGCATCCAGCGAATCGCCAGTGGATGCTTCTTCTCAAGCCTGATCGTTGCTTCCACAGGCTCCTTCGTCTCCGGTTCCGCTGCGGCCATTGCGGAGACGGGGACAATCTGAGAGACAGGTACAACCGAGGCCTCAGCGTCCACAAGTTCCTGCTGCGAAATCGGCAATGGCTCCGCGGCAGGTTCGACGCCTGCCGCAACCGGCCCCTCTGTCGCTTTGATCGGCTTAACCGGCCCAGTCCCGCTTGGATCTTCTGGCATCTGAGCTCCCATCTGCGCTTACGCGCACAATGTCACACTCAAGTATCGTTTAAACCGCGCGATCGGATTTATCCCCGCTGTCTACTGCTCAATTTGCACCAGTTGGGAGCTTACCGCAGCGTCACCTTAATGGGGGCGCCTGACTCATCGACCAGCGTAACCTCTTTTGCGCTCATCACCGCCGGCGTTTTACCGCCCGCGCCTTCCATGGGAAAGACGGTCGCCCTGTCGGCATCCGTCCAGCACATCAGCCCGGTCAGGCAGAACAGATGCTGCGGAACGCCTGGCATCGCGTTCCAACCCTGGACCAGCAAAAACCGGTGCGTCGCGGTATCCTCCACCAGCACATCGTTCGAATAGTTGATATACAAACGCGCTCCCTCCTGCTCGACCCCGCTCCGTTCCACCTTGCCTAGCGGATCGCGCACAAAGATCCTCTGCCGAAAAATAACCCCGACCACTATCAGCAGCAACGCTCCGAAAAACAGGATCTTCTTCATCTTATTTTTTCTCCTCGTGGTACTCCTGTTCCGTATTGATCTCCCAGAGCGCGGCCTTGTCGACATGCCCCGCCACAATGCCATCCACAGCAGTCATCGCGGTCAACATGCTGTGGTCCTGGTTGTTGTACTTGTGCATCCCATTTCTACCCACCAGAAACAGGTTCTCAAATCCATCCGTAAACTCGCGCAGCTCATCAAACCGGTCGTAGGTTCCGAAGTAGGCCGGATAGGTCTTCGGCACTCGCACAACATGCCCGTCGGAGACATCTTCAGCATTCAGGATCCCGATCTTCACCACCTCGTCGATCGCAAACCTCTTCAACTCCTCATCCGGCATCTTCCACAGATCGTCAGTGTCATAACAAAAATATTCGAGCCCGATCCACACCTTCGTCGGATCGGCCACTAGATAAGGGCTCCAGTTATTGAATATTTGTAACCGTCCCAGTACCACATCGGGCTCCTGCACGTAAATCCACGTATCCTTAAGCAGCCCGCCGTCCGGCTCTCTCACCTTCAGCCTGTCGGCAAGCAGCCCCACGGTAATAAAGTCTCGATACTGAAGCCCCGCGCTTACCTCGCGTACATTCTCCGGCACCGGAGCGTCTATCGCCTCGACCAGCTCGCGCATCGGCATCGTCGAGAAGAAATAATCTCCCGCAAAAGTCTGTCTCTCGCCTTTTTCATTCACAGCGTCGATCGAAACCACTCGCTTGCCTTCGCAGTGAATGCGATCCACCTTCCATCCCATGTGGATCTCGCCACCCTTCCCGCGAATCTGATCGGCCACATGCTCCCAAAGCTGCCCGGGCCCGAACTTCGGATACATGAACCGCTCGATCAAGCTCGTATCCGTGCCCTTCTGCGCGAGATCGCCCGCGCCCTTCGCCTTCTTCCCGAAGGCCTTCTTCAAAAAATGCTTTACCGCCGTGGTCAGGCTCAACCCTTTGATTCGCTGCGCTCCCCACTCCGCCGAGATCTCATTGCAGGGCGTCCCCCACACCTTCTCCGTATAGCTCTTGAAGAACGTCAGATACAACTGCCTCCCAAAACGGTTGATCAGGAAGTCTTCAAGGCTCTTCTCCGGCGTAATCTGCGTCACCTTCGACTTCAGATAACTCGCTCCGACGCGAGCCGTTCTCACCACACCCAGATTCTTCAGAGTCGTTGCAGTCAGCGTAATCGGATAGTCGAAGAACTTCCGGAGATAATAAATGCGGCTCTTGCGCGGACGAATCAGCATGACAAGATCGGGGTCCGACGGCAGTTCGTGCAGCTCCACCGCTGCCGCCTCATCCTCCTGCTCTTCGTCAACGTCATCCGCATCCACGTGGTGAAGGATCGGCCCAGCGCCGCGGAGCACCGGCTCTTCGTGCAAATGAGCAGGCACCGTGACAACCCTGGTCTTGCCCTGATAACTGATCTCGGTCCCACCACCCGAATCACCAGCGACCGCGACCTCGGGCGGCATCAGGTCGACCCACCATTGCATCACGCGGTCGCTCTTGGAAAAAAACCGGTGACCCCCAATGTCCATCCGGTTGCCTTTGTATCGGATCGTCCGCGAGATCCCGCCGATCTCATCACTCGCTTCCAAAATAATCGGTTGAATATCCGTTCGCCGGAGCAGCTCCAACCCGGCCGTCAGTCCCGCAGGCCCGGCTCCGATAATGATTGCTCTCTTCATCCAAACACCGGTGCGGGCAAGCTCGCCTCTACCCAAATCCTCTCCCAAATCACATACAACTGGCTACCGAAACCGCACCTTCACTAGATCCCCGCCGAGGGCCTTCCCTATTGGCTCTACGCTCAGAGCCTCCTCCGCAAAGGCATAGTCCGTCCAGTCCCAGTCAGAGTGAAAAACCGCAAAGATGTGTTCGCCCGGTGTCTTTCGCAGATCGTCGTACGACACAATCGGCTGGCTGCTAAAACGCTTCGTGTGAACCGCCGTCAGATACATCGTGTCATGATTCTGGAGCGTCATCTCCTCATTCAACGAATAGACCAGCACCAGCCTCGAACGCATCTCAGGGTCAGGTTCATACAAACTTGCCGTCTCCCACTTTCCAAGGTTTTGAAAGTAGATATTCCGGTCGGCCGCAGCATCGACGTTAGCTTTCAACTCCGGAGGAATTGTGAGCGCGGCCATGGTTTGGCGCGTCGCCGCGGCGCTTCTCAAAATCCTCGCTCCAGTAGCCGCCATCATCCCAGCAACGGCAACCGCCATCACTGCATAAAACACACTCTTCCGACGCAGCACGGGAACCAGAGAGATGGCTACCAGCGCGCTGATCCCCACAATCGCCCCGGTCGAGTGTCGCACCTCCAGCGTGTGCGTTACGAGCCGCCCCACCACGAACGCAAAGACGGGAATCAACACCATCAGCAGGATCATCGTCCACTCACCGACGGGGATAACGGCGTCCCGCCGCCGCACCGCGCGCAAGCAACCCCAGACCACCACAGCCCCAGCGCACCAAATCGCTAAAGCAAGAACTCTCTGCACGCTCATCGAGTAATCCGTGTAGTCCAGCATCATCTGCCTGTACGGCTGCGTCATCAAATGAGGCGAGATATTCGACAAATAGTAGTGCTTCTTAAACTCCGCCGATGCCTTGATGTAAGGAATAGCTGCGGCGAACAAAGCGGTTCCTGAGCCGATCGCCACAAGCATGGCGGCATCCAGGCGACGCCGCGAAATCGTCCGCACAAGCTCCGCTCCGCACAATGGCACCAGCAGCAGCACTCCATAAAAATGAAGGTTCAGCGCCATCCCCAACGCAACCGCGAGCCCAATCAGCGGCCACAACCGCGATGACCCCGCAACCTCTGCTCTTCGCGAAGCGATCTGCCAGCAGAGCGCCACCATCGCATAGGTTCCCAAAAGCATGCCATAGGGTCGCCCTTCAGCCGAGTAGTACATCGTCAGGGCCAAGACGGGAACCGTCATCGCGACCAGCCCGGCCCGCGAGCCCGCCAGATTGCGCACGAAAAAGTACAGACCAACCTGCATCAGAAGGAAGCCACACAACGCAGGCAGTCGCAGCGCAAACGCAGTCGGCCCAAACATCGCCATCGCCCAATGCGACAGCACATGATAGAGCGGCGGCTCGAGCGAGACCGGATACGATCGCTGAATTCGCATCACCTCCGCGAGGGTGGCAACACGATCTGTCTGAAAGCTGAATATCTCGTCCTGCCAGAGTTGCTTGTTCGCCGACCAGATCACCGACAACACCGCTGTCAGCAGTAGGATCACCCATCCAGGCCAAGGCAGGCCGGCGATTCCGGGGCCAGACTCATCCATTGCACGCACCGGCGCCTCATCGAGCCTGGTCGTCATCCCAGTCATTCTACACACATAGGCGCGTTCGAATTCTGCGGCAGAGTAGGCCTGAAAAAGCTTTCCAGACGCGGTATTCGGATGAACAAAAGCAGCAACATCACCACAACGGTGCCCGCAAACGCGCCCATCAGCGCAGGCTCCTTGTAAAGCTTCTCCGGGTTCTGCACCGAACTCGCCGGCTTGAACGCCAGCTTGAAGTAAATCGCCATCACCAGCGCCACCAGCGGAAATCCCAGGATGAGTTCGATGCGGTATCGGATGATAAATGCACCAAAGAACAGCATCGCCGTGGACGCATAAAATACGACCGACACCAACAGTGACTCCGGAGTGTATCGCCGGAACGATGCCCGATACGCACCCGCTATCGAGCGGTCTCCAATCTCCGAAAGCTCGCTGAACCGCTTCAGCGCCATAAAGTAGCAGCCGATCATCCAGTATGAAACCAGCAGCGAGACCGGCGGCACCAGCACGCTCGTCACCGCATACCAGCCCAGCAGCATTCGCAGCGGATTATTGATAGACTCCGTCAACACGTCCAGGTACGGCACATCCTTCGTGCGCACCGGCGGAATATTGTAAAAGCACCCCATCACCCAAAGAAACGCAGCAGTCAGCGCAAATAACTTCCCAACCAACAAGCCAATCGCGACACCCGCGACCATCATCACGATCCACTGAACGTAGGCGGCACTCGTCACCACGTGCCCCCTTGCCGCGGCGCGATTTTTCTTCGTCGGATGCAGCCTGTCAAAGGGAGCGTCGAGCACTTCATTGATCACATAGTTGCTGCACGCCACCAGCGTGATCGAGACAAATGCCAGCAACAAGCGCCAGATCAGCGCACGGTTCAGCAGGGCTGGATAGACGCTCAGGGGAATAATAATCCCCGGCAAAACAAAGAGATTCTTTATCGAGTGATCGAGCCGTGCGATGGCAAAATGAGCGCTGATTCGCTCCTTCCACGTGATCGCCGGTTGCTTGCCTTCTGTCATCAAATCAAAGCGCTTCCCTTGTTGCGATGGCTTCCTGTATAGCCGAATCATACACGCGGCAGGTTAACTCGTTGCTGTGCAGACTTCAGCTCAAACAAGTCGCGGAGGATGAGAATCTCACCCTCCGCTTGTGTGTCCCAGGTCAAGATCAGAGCACCCTTACGCTGCGCCACTCACCCGATTCTTAACCACGAACTCCAACCCGCTCTTACCGGCTTTAACCACCACGTGATCTCCATGCAACACGCTGCCGTCGAGAATCTTCACCGCCAGCTTGTCCTGGACCATGCGTTGAATCGCCCGCTTCAACGGCCGCGCCCCATAGGCCCGGTCGTATCCTGCCTTGAAGATCGCCTGCCGCGCGCCCTCGGTCATCTCGAGCGTGATCTTGCGATCCGCCAGCAGTTTCTCAAGGTCCTTCAGTCGCAGATCGACGATATGCGCCAGCTGCTCATCGCCCAGCGGACGGAACACAACAATATCGTCTACGCGATTGAGGAACTCCGGCTTGAAGTGCTTGCGCAGCTCATCCATCACGCGGCCCTTCGCCTCTTCAAAGCCCTCCTCGCCCTGCGCCCACGCCGTCGACAGCTGCAACGCGCCAACATTCGAGGTCATAATCAGCACCGTGTTCTTAAAGTCCACAGTCCTGCCCTTTGAATCCGTTAGCCGACCGTCATCCAGCACCTGCAGCAACACGTTGAACACATCCGGGTGAGCCTTCTCGATCTCATCAAACAGGATCACCGCATAAGGACGCCGCCGCACAGCCTCGGTCAGTTGCCCGCCTTCGTCATACCCGACATATCCCGGAGGCGCGCCAATCAACCGCGCCACTGCATGCTTCTCCATATACTCGCTCATGTCGATCCGCACCATCGCGGCCTCGTCATCGAACAGAAACTCCGCCAATGCCCGTGCCGTCTCGGTCTTTCCGACACCCGTGGGGCCCAGAAAGATGAACGAGCCAATTGGCCGCTTGGGATCGCTGAGTCCCGCGCGTGAACGCCGAATCGCATTCGCTACGGCGGCCAATGCTTCATCCTGACCAACCACACGCTCGCGAAGCCTGTCCTCCATCTGCACCAGCTTCTGCATCTCGCCTTCGAGCATCTTCGAGACCGGAATCCCGGTCCACTTCGAAACAATGGCGGCTACATCCTCCTCGTCGACCTCTTCCTTCAGCATCCGCGAGCGCTTTCTCGCAACACCGGTCGCTGCCTCGGCCGCGTCCTCGCGAACCGCCGCGTCCTGCTCCGCCGTCAGCTCACGAAGCTCCGCCTCCAGCTTGGGAATCTCGCCATACTGCAACTCCGCCGCGCGTTGCAGATTGCCCTTACGCGTCTCTTCGCCCATCTGGAAGCGGAGCACCTCCAACTTCTCCTTCAACTCCGCGATCTTGCCGATCGCGCCGCGCTCCTTCTGCCAGCGTGCGCGCAGACCGGAGACCTGTTCCTTCACCTCAGCCAGCTCACGCTCCACCGCTTCCCGCCGCTCCTTCGAACCCGCGTCCTTCTCCCGCTTCAGCGCCGCGCGCTCAATCTCGAGCGAAGTGGCCCTCCGTTCCAGATCATCGATCTCCACAGGTACCGAGCCAATCTGAATCGCCAACGCAGCAGCCGCCTCATCCACAAGGTCAATCGCCTTGTCAGGGAGAAATCGATCCGAGATATACCGGTGCGACAACGTCGCCGCAGCCACAATCGCCGAGTCCTTGATTCGAACCTTGTGGTGCGCCTCATACCTCTCCTTCAATCCACGCAAAATCGCAACCGTATCCTCGACATTTGGCTCGCCGACAAACACAATCTGGAACCGCCGCTCCAGCGCAGCATCTTTCTCGATGTACTTCCGGTATTCATTCAGAGTCGTCGCGCCAATCGCACGCAGCGCACCGCGCGCCAGCGCCGGCTTCAGCATGTTGCTCGCATCCAGCGCGCCTTCAGAGGCACCGGCGCCCACCAAAGTATGTAACTCATCGATGAACAAAATAATCTCGCCGTTCGACTCCTCGATCTCCTTCAGGACCGCCTTCAAACGGTCTTCAAACTCCCCGCGGAATTTTGCCCCGGCAATCATCGCGCCGAGGTCAAGCGAGCACACCCGCTTGTTCTTCAAAATCTCCGGCACATCGCCCAGAATGATCCTTCGCGCTAGACCCTCCACAATTGCAGTCTTGCCCACACCCGGCTCGCCGATCAGCACCGGATTGTTCTTCGTCCGCCGGCTCAGCACCTGCACCACGCGCCGAATCTCCTCATCGCGCCCGATCACCGGATCGAGCTTCCCTCGCCGTGCCAGGTCGGTCAGGTCTTTCGCATACTTTTCGAGCGCCTGAAACTTGCCCTCGGGATTCTGGTCAGTCACTCGCTGCGACCCGCGCACCGCGCTCAGCGCCTTCAGGATCGCCTCATGCGTCCCGCCAAACGCTGCCAGCGCCGTCTGCACCGGATCATTCTTTGCCTTCGACAACGCCAGCAGCAGATGCTCCGTCGAGACGTACTCGTCCTTGAAGTTTTCAGCCTCTTTGAAGCCTTGCTCCAGAACCTTCTGCAGCGCCGCGCTCATCCCTGGCTGTCCGCCGCCCTGAACCTTCGGAAGCTTCTCAATTGCAGCATTCACCCCCGAAAGCAACTGCTGCACCGGCACCCCCACCTTCTCCAGTACAGGGATCACCACTCCCTCCCGGTCCTCCAGCAACGCCGCCATTAAATGCAGCGGCAGCACCTCCGGATTGCCATTCTCAGCCGCATGGCCGCTAGCCGCCTGCACCGCCTCCTGCGACTTCACTGTCAGCCGATCCCATTTGATCGCCATAACTACCCTCTCCTCATTGATTTTTAGCTTTTCAATGGATTAGACGCCCAATCCTCACAACAAGATGCAGAAATCTGATAATAAGTCACTCACATATCAACGGAGGCCCATTTCGAACCCTCTATCGTTTTGATTCCCTTGGGAGTCGCACGCAAAAACCACATCCCAGCCCGCATTCACGATACTCTCTGTCTGTCGAATCCATCCACCATGTCCCTCTACGACGCCGTCGTCCAGCCCGAGGCCCTCCCCGACGCCATGCTCCTGGCTTCGACCGGCGGCCTGCTTGACGCCATCGTCTACCTCAACCACGGTCATGTCTTCGCCAACGCCATGACCGGCAACATCATCTTTCTAGGCATCGCTTTCGTCGATCGACACTGGGGTGGAGTCGTTCCTCACCTTGTACCCCTGGTCGGTTTTCTCGCCGGCGTTGTCACCTCCAAACATCTGCGCACTCGCCTCGGCATCCGATCCGTACTCCTCGGCCTCGGACTGGAGATCGCTGCCGTCTTCGCCCTGGGCTGGCTGCCTCCAACCTTCCCCGAGATGGCCTTTACCGGCATCATCGCCTACGTGGCTGCCATCCAGGTCGCCAGCTTTCGGCGCGTCGATCGCTTCGCCTACAACTCCACCTTCCTCACCGGAAATCTCCGCGATGTTGCGGAAGGACTCTACGAGTTCCTAAACCCAACCGTCCCCGCTGAAATTCGGGAGAGGGGCCGTGCCCAGGCCCGGGCGCTCGGCCTCATCTGCCTCTGCTTCCTCGCCGGAGTCATCATCGGAGCCTGGGCAGCTCCCCGTCTTGCCAATCGCGCCCTTTGGCTCGCCGAACCCCCACTTCTAGCAGTCTCAATCCTCTCGTTTCGCCGCAACCCCACTGCCGCGGCTCCAACCCCTGTCAATTCGCGCTGAGAATCGCGGCCCTCCTCAGGCCTCCACGCCAAGCCTCCCTTTGCCACGCCTTAGCAGCCCAAAATACCCTGCGGAAAATGGCCCAGAATGGTACCTATCTCACCCCCTTGCGCCATTTATCCTCACGCGAAAGTCGTACATTCCCCCCCCTTGCCAACTGCTACGCTTTCTTCAGCTTGCACCACTCGGGAGACCCTCCTTTGCCCCGGTCACTCCAACTTCGCCTTGCGTTCTCTCTGCTCGCCTCTCTTCTGGTGATCGGTTGCGGCTCCGTCTCGCAACAACTGACCTCGAACTCTACATCCACGACGTCGACTCAGCCCCCTGCTCCCGCCACAACTCCGGGCTCACCGATCGCGGGCAACGTCCATGGAGGCCAGCAGCCGGTCACCGGAGCCCACATCTATCTCTTGGCCGGCAATCCCGCCGGTTACGGCGCCCCGAGCATCTCGCTCCTGAATCCCAGCCAACCTGGCGTTCTCATTGATGCCGTCGGCAACTACGTCCTTACCGACAACTCCGGCAACTTCGCCATCTCCGGCGACTACACCTGCACCGAAGGCCAACAGGTCTATCTCCTGGCTCTCGGCGGCAACCCCGGCCTTCCTCCCGGCGAAGACAATCCCGCCCTGGCCCTCATGTCCGCCTTCGGTGAGTGCCCGGCGGGCTATACCAACTTCGCCACCACGGTTCCCTTCGTCTTTATCAACGAGGTCACTACCGTCGTCGCGGCCTACGCGCTCTCCGGCTACATGACCGACACCACCCACCTTGGCTACGCGCCCTCCGTCGCCGCGATTCGCGGCATCGCCAACTCCTTCCACACCGTCGACAGCCTCGTCGACACCTCCAACGGCCTGGCCCGCATCCAAAACGCCGGCGGCAACGGTACCGTCCCACAGGCCGAGATCAACTCCCTCGCGAATCTTCTCGTCAACTGCGTCAACTCCGACGGCACCGCCGATTGCGCTACGCTCTTCTCGAGCGCTCCTGCGCCCGACGGAAAACTCCCCACCGACACCGTCTCCGCCATCGTCAACATCGCGCATAATCCAGCCGCCAACGTCTCGGCTCTCTACGCCGCCAGCATTCTCACGACGCCGTTCCAGCCCGCGCTGACGGCCGCGCCCAACGACTGGTCGATCGCCATCACCTACAACG
The DNA here is from genome assembly GCA_963798925.1 of uncultured Acidobacteriaceae bacterium. Taxonomy (GTDB): domain Bacteria; phylum Acidobacteriota; class Terriglobia; order Terriglobales; family Acidobacteriaceae; genus Edaphobacter. Next base: position 1,424,022 of record CAWCVD010000008.1, on the reverse strand, counting down.
CGCCGAACCTGGTCGGCCCCTACTTCCCCGCAATTGATTCCTTAGGCAATCTCTGGGTCCCCGGCTACGTGAGCAATAACCTCACCGAGTTCGATCCAACCGGCAAAATCCTCTCCGGCAACGGATTCACAGGCGGCGGCCTCAACCTTCCCTACTCCGTCACTATCGACGGCTCCGACGATCCCTGGGTCATCAACTTCGGGAACGCAAACGCCTCCACCGTCTCCAGGTTCTCCACAACCGGCGTCTCTGTCCTCAGCTCCCCCATCGCCTGTGACGTCGCATGTTTCTTCGCAGCTGTCGACGGCTCGCAAAACCTGTGGCTCTCCGGCTCGCAACGAATCACCGTCCTCAGCTCCGACGGTTCCGTCCTCAAGAAATACGCCACCACAGCCTTCGACTCAGGCATCGCCGTCAATCGTGCTGGAATCGGCTGGTCGATCGGGCAACCGCATCTCCTCTACAAGATGGGCCTCGCAGCCACACTCTCCTCGACTTCGGAGAACACCACCGCCGCCGCCGGTTCAGATCTAACCTCCGTCGCCATCGACTCCAACGACACCGTCTGGTACGCCAGCAGTCAGAACAGTCTGCTTGGCGCCTCCGACAAGAACGGAATCCTCGTCTCCCCTGCGAATGGCTACTCAGGCGGAGGCCTTAAAGGCCCGGCCCAGATCGCCATCGATGGTTCGAACCGCGTCTGGATCGCCAATCGCGACGGCAACTCGCTCTCGGCCTTCTCCAACTCCGGAGCGCCCTTCTCACCCAGCAATGGCTTCCAGTCTGCCGATCTCAGCAATCCGCGCGGCCTCGCCATCGATGCCTCCGGCAATGTCTGGCTCACTAACTTCACCGCCAACTCCGTCACGGAGTTCGTCGGTATCGCCACCCCAACGGCGACTCCCATCACCTCGGCCAATCACGGCCAGCGTCCTTAACAACAACGGGAGCAGCCCGAAGGCCGCTCCCGCGATTCCCAGCTCAATCCGAACCTACTTCCCGTCTTCTGTCCCCCGGATAAACGCCGCTACGTCCGTGTGAAACTGCTTCAGCACATCCTCATTCACATAAACCATGTGCCCGCTCTGGTAGTAGTGGTAGCTGATATTCGCCTGCAGCTTCTGCGGAATCGGCAGATGGCGCATCTCAAACTTCCCCTCAAAGTAAGGCGTCGCCAGGTCGAAGTACCCACCTGCCAGCATCACCTTCATCTTCGGATTCGACTTCATCGTAAACGCCAGGTCCGGCATCACATTCGTTCCGCCCCCCTGCTGGTTCGCCGGAGGACCTCCAGGGGCCTGATGCTGCAAGTCCCAGGTAAAGTCTGAGTCCGAATATGCTCCCGGTTTGTACGTCAGATCGGTCCCGTACTTCAGCTCCGTCCGCATGTACTTATTCAGCGCGGCCGTATACGCCGACGAGATCGCATTGCTCTGCGGGTCATACTCCGCTTCAGCGCTCAGCGGATCCAGATCCGGCCCCTTGTACCGCGCATCCAGCCGCCCCGTTGTCGTCTCATCATCAAGCTGCAGTTGTTTGCTGAACGCCCCACCCGAAACACGCAGGTTTGCCCGCAGCAGATAAGCCACCGGCAGCCCGGTATACCCATGCAGCTTCTCCGCAACCGCCTGTCGTCTCGCCTCCGGCAGATCGGCGCCTTGCAGCAGCGCACTCATATAGTCACCAAGCGCATACTGCTCAACCTCGGCCAGAAAGGGCTCCAGCGCAGCCGGCTGAGTCGGCAGCTTGTGATGATAGAACGCCGTCGCTGCAAAGGTCGGCAGTCCGAGCGCATATGCCTGATCGACTCCGGGATTCCACTTCGGTGAATCGATGCTGTTATCGAAGCTCAGAATCTGCGACAGCAGAATAATCCCGTTCAGATCTACATTCTCCAGATCCGCCGACAGCACAGCGCTCCGCGGCGTTCCATAGCTCTCCCCAAACAGATACTTCGGCGAGTTCCACCGGTCGTATTTCGTCAGAAACCTGCGAATGAACCGCTCAAACGCATGTGCGTCCGGGTCCACACCCCAGAACGCCTTTTCTTTATCCTTGCCCATAATGCGGCTGAACCCCGTACCCGGCGCATCGATGAACACCAGGTCGCTCGCATCCAGCAGGCTGTAATCATTGTTGACGATCTTGTACGGCGCACCCTCATCGTGCTGCCCATCCGTCGTCACCACCCGCCGTGGCCCAAACGATCCCATGTGCAGCCACATCGTCGCCGAACCCGGGCCGCCGTTATACAAAAACGTCACCGGCCGATTCGGTCCGCCGTCCTTTTTGAAATACGCAACATAAAACATCCGCGCCGTCGCCGTCGCCTCTTCCGGCTTCTCCGGATCGGGCGCTTTCTCTCCAGTTCCTGGCAAGTACTTCCCATCCAGCGCCAGCATCGCGTCCTGCGAATCAGTCGATCCCACTGTCAGCGTCCCGGCCACCGCCGTATACGCAATCGCCTGCCCACCCACCGTTACCGAACCCGAAGTCGTCGAATCCCCCGGCAGTTCAGCCTCCGGAACCTCCGGCTTCCCTTTCACCACCACCTTCTCGTCTTTCTTCTTGTCGCTCTCTTTCTCCTGAGCCGCCGCTAAAACTGCCGAAGCCATCAATCCCCAGGCAAACACACCAATCCAAACCCGCTTCATCACCATCCAGCACGCTCCGAATCAAGATAACCAGAAGTATAGCCGCATCGCCCTCTGCCTTTACGCCACGACGCTTTCTATTGCTTCAAATAAGCAATCAAATCCCGCCGTTGCTCTGCCTTCGGAACACCAATGCTCATCTTGTTATCCGGCACCACCATATCCGGATCGCTCAACCATCTCTCCAGCGTCGCCTCGTCCCATGTCAGCCCCGAGTTCTTCAGGCCGGCAGAGTAAGTGAACCCGGAAACACTGCCAGCTCTCCGGCCAAACACTCCCGCCAACCTCGGTCCTTCGCGATCGACCTCCATCGCATGACAGCCCGTGCAACGCCTCTCAAACACCGCCTTACCCCGCGCCGCATCGCCGTTTCCAGCCAGACCCGCCTCAGTTTCGCCAGCGTTCTTGCCCAGCATCGAAAGCGTCTGCACATCGGCCTTCGAAAGCTTCGCATCCCAATGCACTGCCAGATACTGCAGCGGAGGCATATCCCCACTCTTCGTCTCCTCGATAATCTTCGCCATCAACACGTCCTGCCTCTCTACCGGCATCTCCTCCCATCGCGAAAGGTCCATCTTCTTGCGCGCTTCGACGATGTCTCTCTCAATCAGCCAAGATCCCGGAGCAATCCGCGCATACACTGGCCATCGTGTCTCGCTCGAGTGGCAATCCGCGCACTTCGCCACCAGCACCGCCTTCGCATCCACCGGCATCTTCGCATCCCGCAACAACGTGCCGACCCCTTTCGCAGACTCGGCACGCGGGTTCCCAAACGGATGCACAAACCCCAGCCCAACAACTGCACCGACGATCAATACCGCGACACTCCACGGACGCATCAAGCACTCTCCGCCAGCGTGGAGTCGACGACAGCTAAATGACTGTGTCCGCGAACGACCTTCACCTTCGTCACTCCCAGCACGCTCTCCAGCTTGCCCGCCGGAACCATCATCGGCCCAGGATTGGGCGCAGCTCCCGGCGCAGGCTGCGGAAATGCCGTAGCCATCGCCGTATGGAACGCCACATTGCCCTCGACCTTCTGCACTACCTGATGAATATGCCCGTTCAGCACCGTCACCGAACCAAAGGGCTTCAGCATTGCGAGCGCCTGCTCTCCATCCTTCGTGCCCCAGCCCCACTTCTCATAGACCATCCACAGCGGAATATGCGCGAACACAACAATCGGAGTCGAATGACTCATCCCCGCCAGATCAGACTTCAACCACGCCAGTTGATCCGCGCCCATATTGCCCATCGCATCCACCTGAACACAGTTGTTCAAACCCACAAAATGAACGCCCTTGTGGTTATAGCTGTACCAGCCGTTGCCCACCGTACCCTTGCCGAAGCGCTGCTTGTACTGCTCACCATCGTCGATAAAATCGTGTTCACCGGGGACGTAAAACACCTCACTCTTAAAACTCTTGATCACCTGCGCAGCCGTATCGAACTCCGGAGCCTTCGAGTTCTGAGTAATATCTCCCGTGTGAATCATGAAATCCGGAGCCTTCATTCCTGCAGGAACGACATTGATCTTGTCGATCGCCTTCGTCAGCGTGCCCGTCACATCCGGATTCGCGCCTTTGTTGAAGCCGATGTGGCTATCGCTGATCTGCACAAACGAAAAATCCTCCACCTTTCCTGCCGCTGCAGACCCACCCTTCATCGTCTGCGCCATTAGCTTCGAAGCAGGCACTCCGCCAACCATCGACCAGATCAACCCTGTGCCCGCCCAAGCCATGCACCCCAGAAAATTGCGACGGTCGATGCCATCGCCCACGGGTTGCGCAGCTGCTTCATTCTCCTTCATCACTTCGTCCTCCTTAAACCGATTCATATGAGAACTCCATTTTTGAGTTTCTAACTGCCTTCACAGCCCTAAACTGGCTCGGCCTCTTTTTATTCCAACGCACCCCCGAAATAATTCATGGAATAATCTCTCAGCGATTCGGTTTACGGTAGTGATGTTCAACAGCCATTGCCTGCCGGTCTACGCCGCGTCGCTGGAACCCCGCAACCTCAGACCTACCGAGGCACTCCGCACCATGTCGTCCGCCACCACCCACAGCGCCGACTTCGAGCAACTGGCGCTCCCTCTCTTCGCCTCGCTCTACAACCACGCCTTCTGGCTCACCCGCAATCAAGCCGAAGCCGAAGACCTCGTTCAGGAGACCTTCTCCAAAGCTCTCCGCGCCTTCGACTCCTTTCAGCCCGGAACTAACTTCAAGGCCTGGATCTTCCGCATCCTTCGCAACACCTTTCTCACCACCCGCACCGGTATCGCCGCCTCACGCACTCTTTTTCTCGAAGACCACCCCGAGGCCCTCGATACCGTGGCCTCTGATCCAACTCCAGAAGACAATCTGATCCGGCTCGACAACGAGGCCGCGCTCCATACAGCTCTAGAAACGCTTCAGCCGGCCCTCCGCGAAGCTCTTCTTCTCTGCGACGTCGAAGAGATCAAATACAAAGACATCGCCATCATCCTTGATGTCCCCATCGGCACCGTTATGTCGCGCATCTCTCGCGCCCGTCGAACCCTCCGTCAACTCCTGCAGCCGCAGCTCGGTGAATCCTTATGAACCAGACACCTCCAACCAGTCATCTCGGGCCCGACCAGCTCAGCGCCTTTATTGACGGCGAACTCTTACCTGCCGAGCAGCAGGGAATCGAGCAGCATCTCGCCACCTGCCATGCCTGCGCACTCCGCGTTCTCTCTGCGACGCGACTCAAATCAGCCACCGCCCGCGCCGGTCATCGCTTCGCACCACCGCCCGAAGCCCTGTCTCGCCTCACCGCGAAGCTCCACTCGCAACCAACACCCGCGAACCTACAGCCGCAAACAAAAACGCAGGCACGCATCTACTCCATGCGCACCGCAGCGTGGATCGCACTCGCTGCATCGCTCTTATTGACGGTCTCACTGCTCGGTTGGCGTCAGCTCCATCAAACAAACGCCCTCGCCGCCGAACTCCTCGACCAGCATCTTGCCACTCTCTCCAGCGGAGCGACCCCGCAAGTCATCTCCACCGATCGCCACACCGTCAAACCATGGTTCCAGGGTCGTCTTCCCTTCAGCTTCAACCTTCCCGACACTGACGCTCTTCCCCCCGACACCACACTCAAAGGCGCCGATCTTACCTACCTCGACGGCCAACCTGCAGCCCTGCTCCTCTTCACGATTCACAAGCACGAGGTCTCGATCTTCCTCACGCAACGAACGGCCGCCCCCATCGCCACCACGCTGCAGAGCACTCGCTCAGGCTTCACCCTCCACACCGCCACCACACCAGACCTGCGTCTCATCGCCGTCAGCGACGTCAACCCCAACTGACCTCGATCTCCTTCTTACCGCTCTTGTAAAAGCACAATAAAACATACAAAGAACTCAATCTAAAGGTTTTGTTCGTACCTTTTTCCCCAAAAATAGCTGAGTCCTTCAGAGCTCCCAGTTAGAGACAGATTTGTGCCATCTATGGGGCAGGCGGTTTAGCGGTGCTATACAAATTCTATCTTGACATATTCCTATATAGGAATATATTGAATGAATGGCACGAGCGGCAACAACGGCTGATGTCTTCAACGCCATCGCGGAGCCACGGCGGCGCGAGGTCATCGCTGTGCTGTCAGATGGCCGGGAGTACGCCGTCAACGAGGTCGTCGTGCGACTACGAATGCCGCAGCCCGCCGTCTCGAAGCATCTTGGGGTGTTGCGCAAGGTAGGCGTGGTGTCGATGGTGAAGCGCGGACAACACCGGATGTACCGCTTGAACGCGGCCGAGCTGAAGCCGATACATGACTGGGTCAAGACGTTTGAGCGGTACTGGACGCATCAAATGGTCCAGATCAAGGAGCGTGCGGAGCGCAAGGCGCTGGAGCGAATGATTTCAACCGACGGCGGAACAAAGGGGGATTGAATGGCAGCGACGATTCAGGAACAGGTCGTTCAGGCCTTCGAGATTGTGAAGGAGGAGGAGATTGCGGCGCCGATCGACATCGTCTTCGAGACGATTCTCGAGCAGATGGGTCCCTCAAACTCAACGCCGGAGAAGCCGATGCCGATGAAGCTCGAGGCGTGGCCGGGAGGCCGCTGGTTTCGCGACCTTGGAAACAACACGGGACACTTCTGGGGTGTGGTGCAGGCCATCAAGCCGCCGTCACTGCTGGAGATCTCCGGTCCGCTCTTTATGTCGACTCCGGCCGTCTCAAACATTCAGTACCGCCTCACCGAAGACAACGGTGTGACTCGCCTTCGGTTTGTGCATCGGGCGATGGGGTGGATCGGCGACGCGGACCGTGGAGTGGACACCGGCTGGACAGACCTGATGAATCGAATTCACGCCGCGGCGACGAAAAAGCCGGTAGGAAGCTAGCCATGTGCCCCCTATGTCTCGCAACCGTGGCATGGATCGCTGCGGGGGCAACCTCAACCGGCAGCATCTCCGCGCTTGCCGTCAAGAGGTTCCGACGCACGAACAGGGAACACACAACCAGCAACAGGAATCCGAGCAGGGACGAACTTATGGACATCAACAAGGAGACTCAGACGAACATGAAGACGCCACCAATCGTATCTCCGCAGGAGTGGGAAGACGCGCGCCAGCAACTACTAGTAAAAGAGAAAGAGTTGACTCACGCGCGTGATGCTATGGCCGCCGCACGTCGGCGCATGCCGTGGCAGGCCGTCGAGAAGGACTACACCTTCGAAGGACCCACAGGCAAGGTCGGCCTGCGTGACCTCTTTGAAGGGCGCCCTCAGCTGATCCTCTATCGTGCCTTCTTCGAGCCCGGCGTCTTCGGCTGGCCCGATCACGCCTGCCGCGGCTGCTCCCTGGGGGCCGATCAGGTCGCCCACTTGGCCCATCTCAACGCTCGCGACACCACTCTCGCGTTCGCGTCGCGCGCTCCGCAGGCCGACATCGCGCGCCTGAAGACGCGGATGGGATGGCAGATGCCCTGGTACACCATCACCGACAGCTTTGACACCGACTTCGGCGTCGACGAGTGGCACGGCCACAACGTGTTCTTCCGTGATCCTGACAACCGCATCTTCCGGACCTACTTCATCAACAATCGCGGCGACGAGGCGATGGGTAGCACTTGGAGCTATCTCGACATGACCCCACTCGGTCGTCAGGAGAACTGGGAGGACTCGCCCGAGGGCTACCCCCAGACCGCGCCGTACAAGTGGTGGAACTGGCATGACGAATACGCCTCCGCCACGTCGCCCGACCCCAGATGGGTCAAAGTGATCGATAACGCTTCGGTGACGCTGAACCTCAACGACTAGCCCGGGGTGTACCCAAGGGCAAAACGACTGATTTAATTGCCTTTGCACTTGCAGTTATTTTTCTTTTGCCATTTTCCGCCCAAAATCGAATGTCAAGCCCCACAACCCTCTAATCCTCTACAGGACAACAACATATGCGTGGCATTTTAGTTACACCCAGCCCGCTATAATTAAAACGGTTAGAAAGAAAAGTAGCCTCGGCCACCGGTCGAGGCTAACTCTTTTAGAAACAATACTTTGACTCTAACTAATTTATTATGAGGACTTTGCAAGGGGAGCATCACTTAAACCAATGAATCTAAAGACTTAATAGAAAAGAGGTAGGGGGGAGGGGTCACCCGACGCGGCAGATAAGACACTTCAGATAGCTCGTCTCCGGCAAGGTCAGAACCGCCGGGTGATCCGGAGCCGCACCGCGAATCTCCAGCACCTGCACCCGCCGTCCAGCGTCCGAAGCAGCCGCAGCAACCACCTCGGTGAACTCCGCCAACCCGACATGGTGCGAGCACGAGCAGGTGACCAGCGTCCCACCCGGTGCCAGCATCTTCATCGCGCGCAGGTTCAGCTCCTTGTATCCGCGCATCGCTCCCTCAGCCGCGCGCTTCGACTTCGCAAACGCCGGCGGATCCAGCACAATCGTGTCGTACCGGGCACCATCCGCCTCATACGCACGCAGCAACTCGAACGCATCCGCCTCGATCCACTCCACCTGAGCCGCGAGCCCTGAATTCAGCTCAAAGTTCCGGTCCGCTACTTCGAGCGCGCTGCGGCTCGCGTCCACTCCCGTCACCCGCTCGCACCGCCGCGCCAAGTGAATCGCAAATCCGCCCTGGTACGTGCAAACGTCCAGCGCCGAACCCCGCGCATACCGTGCCGCAGCAGCATAATTCAGCCGCTGATCGAGAAAGGCACCCGTCTTCTGGCCCGAACCAGCGTCGTAATTAAATCGCAGCCCATTGATCGTGAAGATGGTAGTTAGTTGCGGTGAATCACTTGCCGAATATAACGGCCCAGGCAAAGGCGCAGCCAACTGCTCCAGCTCGCGAATTTTCGGATCAGGCCGCTCGAGGATCAATCGCGGCTTCAACCGCTCGCGAATCACCTCTACCAGCGCATCGCGAACATCGTCCTTCGCAGTTCCCTGCGTCAGCAACTGCAGGATCACCAGGTCGTGATACCGGTCCGCAACAATCCCCGGCAATCCATCCGCCTCGGAGAAGATCAACCGGCAAGCATCGTCGTCAGCAGACCCCGGTGCAACCGCGTCCCGAAGCTCTAAAGCAGCAACAACCCGCTCCCGCACCAGCTCCAGATAAGCCGCCCGCGCAAGAGCAATCTCCGACGATACAATCCGAACCGCAATCTGCGAAGCCGCGCTGTAAAGCCCCGTCCCCAGCGGAATCCCACGGCTATCCATCACCGTAACCAGCGCACCACCCACAATCTCAGCCTCCCCGATCGCAGGAACCAGCGTCTCCACATCCGACCGGTAAACCCAAAGATGCCCCGCCCGCAACCTGTCCGCCGCCCGCCGCGTTACCCCCGCCGCCGGCCCATAAACCTCTGACCCAACCACTCGGGGCTCGCGCTCTTCGATCCTCCCAGCCATGAATCCATGGTCGCACAATCAACGGAAGTCGCAGTAATCCCACCGCCCTTTCTAAACCCGAAACGAAACTAAAATGAATGAAGCTATTGAATTCGAATGGAACAGGGAAGCAGCGGGGAACGCGCGCGTGCAGAAGGTTGATGTCGTAATCCTGGGAGCAGGCGCAGCGGGATTGATGTGCGCGATCGAAGCGGGCCGCCGCGGACGCCGAGTCATCCTCCTCGACCACGCCGAGCGGATCGGCAAAAAGATCCTCATCTCCGGAGGAGGCCGCTGCAACTTCACCAACATCCACTGCCGCCCGGAAAACTTCCTCTCCGAAAATCCTCACTTCGCAAAATCTGCGCTTGCCCGCTTCACCCCCGCAGACATCGTCGCGATGATCGAGAAACACGGTATCAGCTACCACGAGAAGACTCTTGGACAACTCTTCTGCGACCGCTCCGCTCACGACGTCGTCACCATGCTCGAGAAAGAGTGCGCTGACGCAGGAGTGCGAATCATCGTAGGCGTTCAAATCACCTCGGTCACGCGCAACAAGGTCTTCGAGGTAGAGACAAACACAACCACTTTCGAAGCCGAGACCGTAGTCGTCGCAACAGGAGGCCTCTCCATCCCGAAGATGGGTGCAACCGCATTTGGCTACACCATAGCCGAACAGTTCGGCCTTCGAATCGTTCCGTGCAGACCAGCTCTCGTCCCGCTCGTCTTCAATGCCGAAGACCGCGAACGCTGGTGCGATCTCTCTGGCGTCTCGGCCGAAGTCATCGCAACTGCGGGAGCACGCAAGACAAGGGCAACCTTCCGCGAGAAGATGCTGATAACGCACCGCGGACTAAGCGGACCGGCAATCCTACAGGCGTCCTCGTACTGGCAGCCGGGCGAAGCGATCACGCTCGATCTGGCGCCCGAGGTCGAAGCGTTGGCTCTGTTGCTGAGCCGCAACGCACGCCGCGACGCCAATGCCGCGGCTCTGGCGTTACGCGCAACATTGCCTGCCCGATTGGCCGAACGATGGATTCAGCTTTACCCCCCAAATGACTGGACCAACGTCTCTCTCGCTGCAACAGAGAAGCAACTGCATGCCTGGAAGATCGTGCCAGCCGGATCCGAAGGATACGCCAAAGCCGAGGTCACGGCAGGCGGAGTCGATACGGCCGAGCTCGACGCCAAGACGATGCAATGCCGAAACGTCCCGGGGCTTTACTTCATCGGCGAAGTGGTGGATGTCACCGGATGGCTCGGCGGCTACAACTTTCAGTGGGCCTGGGCCTCCGGCTTCGGTGCAGGACAAGCTGTTTGAGCCCCTGATCCCGCCTACTGAACAACCAATGTAAGATCGACCGTTCGCGTCAAACCGGCGCTCCCGGCCGAAACGGCGATAGTGTAGGTCCCGGCTGGGGTAACGGGATTAGGCGTCGGGTTTGGATTCGATCCGCTCTCCAGTGGAATTGCGCGCCCGGAACCGCATCCTGTCGCAGCAATCAGCCAAACCAGAACAATGGCCGCCGCAAATCCCTGCCGCGTTCTCCGAAACGCCAACAATCCAATGGGAGCGAGAGTTGCCAGACAGAACATACCGTCGCCACTCCACTGCCGACGCGAAGAGTTCGCCGTGGCCGTAACACCCGTAAGCACAGTGACAGAAACAGTGGTCACGCCTCCGAGCGGTGCGGTCGCAGGAGTAACGTTGCACGTAGAATTCGCAGGCGCGCCCGAGCACGAGAACGTAACTGTTCCGGGATCATTCCCCGCGGAACTAAGCAGCAGGGGATAGACCGCGTTCTGGCCGCTCGCGATCTTCAGACTCGCAACGCCGTTCGCGGCGAACGTGAAGTCCACCCCCATACCGCTCAATGAGAGCGTTTGCGGAGAACCCGCCGCATTATCCTCAATCGTCAAATTTCCCGAACGCGGCCCTCCGACCGTCGGAGCAAACGCAATCTGCATGGAACACGTAGCGCCCACTGCAACGCTGCCATCGCACGTATTGCTTCCAGGCACGATGATGAAGTCTCCCGTGACCGCAACTCCCTGCAGAAGAAGCGGAACACCCCCGTTGTTGGTCAACGTAACCGCCTGTGCCGCCGTGGTGATTCCGACCCCGGTGGCGGGAAAGGAAACCGCAGAGAAAGGGGAGAGAGAAACGCCTGGAGGCGCAAGTCCAGTTCCGCTTAACGAGACCGTCTGGGTGCGATACTCATCCGACATCGACAGCACCCCGGATATCGTGCCAACATTCTTGGGTGCAAAGGCAACATCGATCGCACAACTGGAGTGAGCATTGAGTGAATTGCCGCACGTGTTGACGGCTGTAAAATCTCCGCTCGTCACTTGTGCCGCAACCAGCGTCAATGGCAAGTCGCCCGAATTGGTCAGCACAATCTGCTGCGTACTGCTAGCAGTCGTAATTTGCTGCGGAGCGAACGCGAGCGCCAGCGGAGAAAGCGCATCCGTAGCCGGCGAGGTCCCAGTCCCACTGAGGGAAACGGTCTGCGTACCCGAATCATCCGTAACAGAAAACGTCCCGCTCCGCACTCCCGATGCCGTAGGTGCAAAGACAATCGAGACCGTGCAGCCAACGTCGGACCCAAGGCTAGTGCCACAGGTATTTGCAGCAATATTGAAGTCTGATCCATTGACAGACACAGTCTGCAGCCCCGAGGCAGTGCCGCCGGTGTTGGAGATCGTAATATTCTGCGCGACGCTGGCGGAACCAATCACCGTCGCCGAAAACGTGAGCGTCAGCGGAGTTAGAACGATGGCAGCACCCGCGCTCCCGACTCCGGAGAGGGTCGCCGTCGCCTGGCCGCCGGGGACATTGCCATAGACCGTAAGCACTCCGCTGCGAGTCCCCACTGCCGTGGGCAAAAACTGAATCTTAATCGTGCAACTCTGGCTCACTGCGATGGGAGCCGCGGTGCACGAGTCCGTCTCGCTAAAATCCCCCGTCGCCGTAACCAGGCTGACGATCAACGGAGCGCTGCCTGTATTTGTAATCGTGATGGTCTGAGGGGAGCTGGCTGTAGCTATCGCCTGGCCGCCAAAAGTGAGCACGGTCGGAATAACGCTGATCGAAGGCTGTGTCCCCGACGACGCTGTAAGGAGAGGAATCTGCCACAAGCCCCGCCCGTAAGTCGCCGCTCTCAGCTCGCCTGAACGCCCTTCACCAGTCGACATCGTCGCCGCTGCAGCGAGCTCGACGACCGGGGCATTCGGAAGGCTCGTGCCATAGATACTCCAGCAATTTGACGTGGCACAGGTCGTAACCTGTGTCGTAACGTAAACCCCTGTATCCATCGCAACATAAAGCGTGTTCGCGTCATTCGGGTCAACGACGACGCTGTTGGCAGGAGCATTGGGAAGGTTGCTGCTGATATTGCTCCAATGACCGCCTCCGTCGACCGAGCGGTATAGATGCGCCGCATTGATTCCGCCTCCGGCAAAGCCCATCACTGTTGCGTAGATCGTCTGGCCGGTAGCGTCGTGTGGGTCCGCCGTGACAGACGAGACATCGAAGCCACCATCGTTGAAACCCGTGCCCTGGCCATTCGTCAGGGGCGACGTAGCGATGTCCTTCCACGCCGTTGAACTGCCTGCAGTATTCCCCGTTGCAATAGAAAAGAGATGGCCTCCAAGGCTCCCACCACCATCCAATGAGCCTGCCATCCCGGCATAGAGAACGTCGGATCCGGCATTTTGTGCGGCACCCGTATTACTGGAAGGCCCCGTGGCCGCAAGTGAGCGGATCACAGGATTCGCACTTCCGCACGATGCAGTCTGAGGCCCGCCCAGCAGCTTGCTGATGGCGTTCGCTGAAGACCACGAGGCTCCTGTCGACGCAGATCCACGCCACATTCGGCAAGTGCCGATGAGAACATCGGAGGTCAGAGCCGGGTCCAATAGCCAAGGCACGTCAATCAAAGAGTCATCATCCGCCACCTGCGCCGGGCCGATTGTAGGCGCGCCGGCAAAGTTCGCCGCTGTGCAGGATGTGCCGCTCACGCACTGACGAATACTCACTCCCGCTGCTGTCGAGACATACCAGAGCAAAGGATTGACCGGATCGATCGCCACCGTGCCGCCTTCCCCAGCTGATAACTGCGGCCACGATGACTCCGGCGACGAAGCCGCATCCGTAGAAGCAGTTCCATTCGCACCTAGCCCAACCAACAGAGTGTTCGCATCGGTTGGATGTTGGGCGAAACTGATAATCTCCGCAAGCGATCCAAGGCCGCCGTTCAGATTCTGAAAGTGCGTTGCGTCATCGGAAGAGCATGGAATCCCTTGCTGATTGACTCCATCGGTTGATCGCCACAGCCCTCCATCGTTGCCAAGGTAGAGCAGAGGCTGGCCCGATGTTGCCAGTGTCGCGATCGCGTGTTGAGAAGGCGCCACCTGCGCGGGCGCTGCGCAACCGTTTACCGCATTGGTCGTATTGCGCAGCACGCAACCCGCAGCCAGGGAGCATCTATAGAGATCCGTCGTGCCTGCGTAGATTAGCGTATCCTGCGTCGAACTCTTCGGTCCGGCCGGCACCGCGGACAATGCAAGGTTATAGTCCGCTTGTGGAATCACACTGCTCCCGTTGCCAATCTCCATTGGAGTCGACATCAACTGCTTGCCGAACGTAACCGGGGTGTTGCTGCAGTTCGTTCCGCAAACATCCTGCCAGAGGCCCTGATCCACATTGTCGCCATCTACGGTGAGCGCAAACATATCGCCCGTCACCGCCTGTACGGCCAGAGCTCCGCGGAATATAGGACAGTTGGCGCTTCCGGTCGTCCCCGGAGCGGTCGGGCAAGCAGTCGCCTTCAAACCAGTTCCGGGTTGTTGCGCCAACCGTGTCCACGTTACGCCGTCTGGGGACTCGTAGTAGCCGTGATACCGGATCGCAGCGTAGAAGCGCTGCCGAACAGAGTTCCAGACAACTGCGGTCGCGGCACGGCCGCCCAAATCTCCTCCCGAGGGTAGCGGAGTCTGCACAATCTGGCCACCATCCATGATCGTAGACATCTGCCACGTGACTCCCGCATCAGTCGAATAGTAAAGCCCCATCACGCTGTTGATCGCATCTGGAGCGTTGACGAGAACACCCTCCGCTGCCTGCGATACAGCGGCAACGACGGTAGCAGGAGCGGAACCGCTCCAGGCAAACCCTGCAAAACCAAGTCCAACAAAAGAATGATTTCCTGCAGCTCCGTCAATTGAATTCTGGATGAGCGTCCACGTCAGTCCGCCATCGGCCGATCGCAGCAGTCCACTGCCATAGAAGGAATCAGAGGCATCATTCGGATCGCCCGTCCCTGCCAACACAATCCCCGACTGAACACTGATCGATCCGATGCTGAGCGACGGTATGACTGGAGTCCCGGCATTCGCGCCAAAGACCGGCAGCGTGTCGGTGAGGGGTATGAAATTCACATTTGCCGCAGGACCAGCCGCATTAATTGACTTCCATACTCCTCCGCCAGTTGTCCCCACATAGACTGTATTTCCCGTTGGATCAGTCGGATCGATGGCAATCGCACTAACCCGCCCGGTGACGCTACCGTAGGCGAGACTGGCCACCCGGTTCGGCCCGACCGGCTGCCAGCTTGCTGTCAGGCTCGACTGCGGCAATGCGGCCTGTTGCGCCAGCATTGCGGCATGTTGTTGGCGCGCCGCATCCATGGCTTGGGCAGTAGAAGCGCCTCCCGCCACTGTCCGGCCCGCAAGAAACCGGCGTGCCCGAACCTGGGGAAGTTGTGGGGATTTGCTCGAAACGAAATCACTCGAGCTATCAGAATTTAAAACCAGTTGGCCAAACGCGAGAGCCGGCGCAACATGCAGAGCGCAGAGCACCACAAAAAAGATGCGGCGAATCGCTTCCAGAGGAGGAAAGGAAAGTCGAGCGCGAGCGATTTGTGTTGATGCAATCAGGCCCATAGCGTGCAATCCGAATCATGCAGACAGCTATGCTTCATGCTGCAAGCTGACCTCGGACGAGTCAACGCTAGAGCGGGAGAAGAACGATGGATAGTTCCACAACGGGATGAGAAAACTCTCACCTTCGGTGTCGGAGTGATCGTCGGTGTTACTCTGCGGCCTCTCTCAGCGTATCCGGCGCGAACGATTCCAGCAGGGCAATCAACCGCGCAGACGTTCTCAATCTAACATCCGCCGCGGGTCGCGACAATGGTTCACGCATCCTATGGACGAATACTCAGATCGTATGTTGTGCAGACCAACAGCCACACTCTTATTCGGGATCGTTCACCCCTGGCCAATGAGAGCACCTTGCTTCGGCAGGAGCTCCATCTGCTGAACGTATCTCTTCGAATCGAATTTCTTGCCCGTTGACGCGCCCGACATATAACGAATCTTTCCAAACACGGGCCGCTGCCCCCACGCCCGGTCGAACTTGCCCAGAATTGCCCACGCAATCCCCGCATATCCATTGGGATCGCGCCCATCCAGAAAATATCTGTCGTTCAGATAGATCGCATACTTCATCGCCGTCGCAACATCCGGAGTCCACTCCAGAATCTTCTTCGCCCAGTACATCCGGACGTAGTTATGCATCCATCCATGGCGAACCATCTGCGTCTGGCCCGCATTCCAAAGATCATCGTGCGTCTCAGCAGTTTCAAGCTGTCCCAGCGTGTAGAGATGTTCACGCTCGTCGCGCGCGTGCTCGGCAATCGTCGTCTTCGCCCAGCTCTCAGCGCACTCCGCCGAATCGTACTTCGGCGTATAGCGCACAAAATTGACGGCGAGTTCTCGCCATACAATCAGTTCATTAAAATAGCTATCGCGCGCAGCCCTAAGCTTCGGATTCCCCCTTACCGCGGCCTCTATCGCCAACGCAATCGTAATAGGTCCTACATGCCCGAAGTGAAGATAAGGAGACATGCAGGAGGTGCCATCCACCTCTGGGTGATTGCGCTTCTCGTCATAGTCAAGCAGCCTCGCGGCAAAGATCTTCAATCGTTTGAGTCCGGCATGGGTACCACCCTTCCAGG
Organism: uncultured Acidobacteriaceae bacterium; assembly: GCA_963798925.1. Lineage (GTDB taxonomy): Bacteria > Acidobacteriota > Terriglobia > Terriglobales > Acidobacteriaceae > Edaphobacter. The sequence continues at coordinate 1,407,465 of CAWCVD010000008.1, read as the reverse complement.
CATCGACAGGCCCGACGCTTCGATCAAAATCCTTCCATCCGCGGGTCATATCCTCGCGCACAGAATCAGCGTGAAAGCCCCTCGGTCTCTTCCATGCATACCTAGCATGAAGATTCTCATAAGGACGCAGATACTCCGGCAAAAGACGATAGAGCCGCGGCCGAATCGTATAGGCCCCATACTGCGCCGTCTCCATCAACCTTGAAGGAACCACGACATCGGTATCCACGGTCCAGAACGGAATGCGGATGCGAGAGGCAAGATGTTTGCGCCAGCGCTCAGGCTCACGCATCGGATTTTCATCGCCAATCAGAAACCCGGCATCAACGTCAGCGAGAAATCGCTCATGCGACTCGCGCGGAGCAACTCGCATCACGAACGAGATATCGCGCTCTGCCAGATCAGCCTCAATATCCGGCAGCCCCTGGTTGAGGAACACATAGTGCCTCAAATTGGCTTGGGGGAAATTCGATATGCCCGCAAAGTACACAACCAGCGGCAGCCCAAGTAGGTTGGCAATCTTTACTCCCAGATCGATCGCATGATTATCGATGCCCCGCTGCCCGCGTTGCATCCAGTAAACAACGCACTTGCCCTTCGAATCAGGAACTCCCGCACGACGCACCGTAACGCGGGGATCGTTGGACCACCTGGAGAGCTCTTTAGAAATATCGGAACGCGCTTTGTTCATAACTCCAGTGTAGGAGGGACAAATCGAGGGCTTCGATAGCAACAAAAAAGCGGCCCGAAGGCCGCCGTCTCGTCAAAATCGATTGCGCTACCAAAGACCCCACGCCCGGCTGATGTAATCCGTCAAAGTCATCGTGATCAAAACAATAAACGTGAAAAACCCGGAGATCACGGTCAGCTTCACCAGCTTCGACTGATACTTCACATGCATGAAGAACAGAATAACGATCACCGCCTTGGTACACGCAATTGCCAAGGCCACGACAGGATTGAGTATTCCAAGGTTTACATATGCCGCCCCAACCGTGATCGCTGTCCCGATCAGCAACGCGGCAAAGACCATCCCATACACCGCCGGCGTCACGATGTGGTGATCGGCGTGCTCCGGATTCACTACATTCGATGGATCATGAAATTCGGTCATATCTTCTTCTTTTCCTTCCGCCAGCGGCGCAGCATGCCTAAACGGGATGTCGGTTGATGAGATAAAGCAACGGAAATAGGAATAGCCATACAATATCGACAAAATGCCAATAGAGTCCGAAATTTTCAATCGGCGCAACGTACCCGCTACTGAACTCGCCTCGATTGGCACGCCACAGCAGCCATATTAGAAGACCCACTCCGATGATCATGTGCAGCGCGTGCATGCCCGTCATGGCGAAGTAAAGGAAGAAGAACACCTGAGTCTTCTGCGCCATATCGGGCGCCAGAGGCTTTTCCTTCAACCCATAGGCGTGCGGATTCACGAACTCCCTTACATCAAAGTTCGCCCCGGGAATATGGTGCTTCTCCCACTTCTCGTGATATTCAACGTACTTAATCCCAAGAAAGGCGACTCCAAACACCGTCGTCAGGACAAGGAAGATAACCAGAAGAGTTTTCTTTCTAACCTCCGCCGCCCAAACCGCGAGTGCCATGAAAAAACCCGACGTAATCAGGATGGCCGTATTCGCCGCGCCCAGTGGAATGCTCAACTGGTTCGAAGAGACCACAAACGCCTCGTTGTACCAGTTGCGATAGAGCAGGTAAGCAAAGAACAACCCACCGAAGAACATGATTTCGGTCAACAGGAAGAGCCACATCCCGAAGGTCCCCGCCTCACGCTGCTGCTCCTGCGTCTCAAAGTGATGACGGTGTTGCGGGAGCGCCTCGTGGTGGTGCTCTGCCGGAACCGCGGTCTCGTGCGTATGGGGATGTGTTGCTGCGATCGCGTTATCCAACGGTCGTCACCTCGTGTGCAGTCTTGTGCTCGAGCCACTCGTAGTCATAGGCCTCATGGTCCACAATCGGGATCTCGATGAAATTCTCCGTCAACGGCGGCGACTGAATCTGCCACTCAAGCCCGGTCGCCTGCCACGGATTATTACCCGCAATCGCGCCATACTTCAGAGACCACGCCAGGTAAAGCAGCGGCAGCATATAGCCGACTCCCAAAACCGTCGCGCCGGCAGTCGAAAGTACATTCAGCACTTGATACTCCGGCGGATATGCCGCATAGCGCCGCGGCATCCCCAGGTAGCCGAGAATGAACTGGGGCAGGAATGTCAGGTTGAAGCCAATGAACGTAGTCACCGCAGCCAGCTTCGATAGCGACTCCGGATACATCCGCCCGGTCATCTTCGGCCACCAGAAATGCACCCCCGAGAGAAACGCCATCAGCATCCCGCCCACCATCACAAAGTGGAAGTGCGCGACGATGAAGTATGTCTCCGTCAGGTGAATGTCCATGCCGAGCGAACCAAGAAACACGCCCGTCAGACCGCCGATCGTAAACAGTCCCATGAATCCGAATGCGTAGAGCATCGGCGTCTCAAACGTAATCGAGCCCTTCTGAAGCGTGAAGGCCCAGTTGAAGATCTTAATCGCCGACGGCACTGCGACGAGCATCGTCAGCAGAGAGAACACAAGCGCCGAGTAGTTCGAAACGCCCATGATGAACATGTGGTGAGCCCAGACGAAGAATCCAAACAGCGCAATCGCCACCGACGAGAACGCGACAGCCGTATACCCGAAGACGCGCTTCCGGCTGAATGTGCTGATCACCTCCGAGATCACTCCCATACCCGGCAGAATCATGATGTAAACCGCCGGATGCGAGTAGAACCAGAACAGATGCTGGAACAGCAGAGGATCGCCGCCCTTGGTTGGATCAAACACGCCAATTCCGAAAAGCCGTTCGAGCGCAACCAGCACCAGGGTGATCGCCAGCACAGGAGTGCCTAACACCATCAGAATCGAAGCCGCGTAGTTCGACCAGCAGAACAGCGGCAGCCGGAACCACGTCATCCCCGGCGCACGCATGCGGTGGATCGTCACGATGAAGTTCAGCCCCGTAAAGATCGATGAGAAGCCAAGAATGAAGACTCCCATCGCCGCCGTAACCACATGCGTGTTCAGATAGTGAGTCGAGAGCGGCGTCGTAAACGTCCAGCCCGTATCCACTCCTCCCAGAACCAGCGCCCCCAGCGTAACCAGGCCACCCATCCAATACAGATACCAGCTCAACAAATTAATCTTCGGGAAGGCAAGGTCCTTGGCCCCAACCATAATCGGGATCAGGAAGTTTCCAATCGTCGCAGGAACTGACGGCACCAGAAACAGGAAGACCATGATGATGCCGTGCATCGAAAAGACCTTGTTATAGGTGTCGGAAGACATCAGGTCGGACTGTGGCGTCAGCAGTTCCAGCCGGATCGCCCCCGCAAAAAAACCTCCAATAAAGAAGAAGATGGTGATCGAGATCAGGTACATCATTGCGATGCGCTTGTGATCACCGGTCAGCAACCAGCTCAACAGTCCGTGCTCGTTATTGAGATAATTCCGCTTTGGCATGGTCGCCGTTGCTTGGTCAGGCAGGTTGAGGATTGTAGAACTCGCTGCACTCATGGCTTCACCACCCCCGGCGTCGTGGGCGCCGCTTGGTTCGACTCCGATGTTGTCAGGGTCTGCTGAACACGATAGTTGCTCTGCATGGATTTGATGTACTCGACCAGATCGATAAGTCCGTCTTCGCTAATCTGCCCCTGGTAGGTTGGCATAATCGGCGCATAACCCGCCGTAATGTGTTGCGAAGGATTCAGGATCGCATCGCGGAGGTAAGCGTCTGTCACCTGCACCTTGGATCCACTCGCCAGTTGCAGCATGGATCCATACACGCCCGCAAGACTTGGTCCGCGAGCCGCCGCACTTCCTGAATGGCACGCATTGCAACCCATACTCGCGAAGAGCCTCTCCCCATTCTGTGCAAGCGACATACCACTGGTCGAAGACTGCGTCCACTTCTCGTACTCATCAGGGCTCAGCACAGTCACCTCGCCAATCATGGCAGAGTGGTTCGTACCGCAATACTGCGTGCAAAAGATGTGATACGTTCCCGGTGTCGTCGCATTGAACCAAACCGTCGAATAGCGCCCGGGAATTACCTCGCGCTTCACCCGGAAGTCCGGAATCGAATAGCTGTGGAACACATCCTGCGAGATCATCGTCAGTTGGACAGCCCGTCCCGATGGCACGTGCAGCGCATTGATCTCGTGTTGTCCGCCCGCATGCTCCGCCTTCCACATCCATTGTTTGCCTACGATGTAAATATTCATCGCGTTAGTCGGCGGGTTATAGATGCGGAAGTACAACAACGCGCCCCAAACAAACACAATCAGGAACAACGCTAGCGGAATGATCGTCCAGGTCGCCTCCAACAACGTCGAACCTTCGATCGGCACCGCAACCGGATGTCTCTCTTTCCGATAACGGATCGAAAAGCCGAAGACAAGAATGCACACAAGCGCCAGGCCGACCACCGTGATCAGCAGCAGGAAGAAGTAGAGCGCGTCGGCGTAGGGCGCAATGGTCGAGGCCTCCGGCGGAAACAACGCCGAGTGACTAAGCCATTTCACCAGAAATTGCCACAGGACTGGACTGATATGCATCGTTACCCTTTATCCATTCTCTTTCTTCGTCAAGTCGTGTTCGCGCCCAAGTTTGGCGTCCTTCCGAAACATCAGAAACATAAACCCGCCAAGACTGGCTACCGTCACCATCCCGCCAACTTGCACGACGCGCGCGATAATCAGCGAGTGCCGATTCGTCTGCGGATCGTAGTGATAGCAATATGTCAGAATATTCGCAACCGGTGAGCCAATCTTATTGCCCGAAGCATCAATCAACCCCAGCAGAAGATCTCGCGGAGAGTACTCCACGCCCAGATAGTACTGGGCTAGCTTCCCTCCCGGCGTAACAATCTCGATTGCACTCGCATGCGCAAACTGATTCAGCTGGCCGTCTGGTCCGGGGACTCGCACATAGCCAAATCCAACCGCGTTCGTCAGCGCATCGATCGCCGGCTTCTGGCCTGTCAGAAAATGCCATCCTGCCGCCGTCTCCGGATGCCCATACCGCTTCACATAGAGCGCCTTCGACCTCGCAGCCTGCTCCGGTGTATCGTTCGGGTCGATGCTCACGATCACGACATCAAAATCCTTGCCCGGAACCAACTTCACCATCTCGAGCGAACTCGTCAGACCGTTCAACTCCTCCGAGCAAAGCATCGGACACGTGTAGTAAACCAGTGAAACGATCGCGGGATGTTTCCCGAAGTAGTCTCCCAGCTTCACCGCTCGTCCGGTCTCATCCACAAACGCGGCATCCAACGGAAGCTGCTGGTTCAAATGTTGCGACACCCCTACCCGCTGGAGTACCTGCGGCAGCTGATCGCCGGCATTCTCGCCGGTCTGTTTGTCGCCGTAGCTCGAAACCTGGGCAAACAAAGACGCACTGAGCAGGACGCAGCAAATCGCCGCCAGCCACCCACCTCGTCTTGTTTGCCTTGCCGCCATATCGTCTCGTCTCTATCTTAAATCCGGTCCGTTTATCGGTTACTTCTTATCGGTTACTTCGCTGGGGTCAACTCTGCTTTATTCTCTGCCTGGGCCTTGCTGTAGCTCATCTTCTGCTCACGTGTTTCGATCGTCTCAAGCTCATACCCGGTTCGCGCAAATCCCGAAGTCAGCGGAGCCTGTACGGTTGGCTTCTCGTCGCCAGTCATGACAACCTCAGTGGAAACCGCTTGCGAAGTCACAGGCAATCCCCGCTGAGCGATCAACTCCATCGCACGTGAGATCGGAATCCGAACCGTTCCTGCTTCACCCGTGCTGTAGTGATTCAGCAGAAGGTCCTCGCGGGCATGCAGATCAGCCGTCGCCTGGTTTCCGTCATCGATATCAAGACGGGGTTCAGCAAACGTCGAGGTTACCTGTTGGAGTTCCCTCTGTTGCATCTCAGGATTGCTGGCAAGGTCCTGACGTTTGCCATTGGGCGAGCTCTCAAACGCAGTCGTGGTGTTCCATTTCGTAGAAGGCCCATCCTCTTTCTTGATCCCGCCGTTGATCAGGACGCCCATGAAGTAGCACAGCAGGAAGAAAACACACACGGAGCCAAACAGTCCGGCGAGAAAGACAACGATACCGCTCGTATTGACGTCCGTTACCTCATAGCCCGGATGGTCGGAGTCGCGCACATGCGGATCGTGCGCCCCGGGCTGATTCAGATCGTGGTCGTTAGTGGGCATGTTCAGGCTCCAGCATCTCCTCAACGTGTGGATCGTTCACGTTGATCAACGGACGCGCTTGCAGTTCCTTCAGGTAAAACCATGCCCACAGCGAGAGAACAGCCACAGGAACGGTAACGTAGGCGAGAATTCCAATATTGTCGGCGATGTGCAGATTTCCGGCCGCATCCGCGAAGTTCGGTTCAATCAGCCAGAACATGTCCAGGCAGCGTGCAAAGATCATGAAGCACGTCAGCCAGATCATCTTCTCTTTGTTCCGCTTCAGGTCGCGCGACAGCAAAAGGACGAACGGAATCAGCCAGTGGCAGATGAAGTCTGCCGAGCACACATACCACCATCCGCCATGAATTCGATTCAGATACCACGGAATCTCGTCTGGGACGTTGCCCGACCAGATGATCAGAAACTCGGCGAAGCAAAGATAGATGTTCAGCATCACAAACGCAAAAGCCAGTTTGCCCAGATCATGCTGCTCCGTCTTGCGCAGCATCGTCTTCATCGGCTCAAATCGCGACAACAGGATCACCGTTAGGATTCCCAGCGCAAGCACCGCGTAGCCCTGACCAACCAGGAACTGCAGCCCCCAGATCGACGAGTACCACGTGATGTCGAGCGACTTGATCCAGTCGATAGCGCCCACCGTCAGCAGAATCACATAGATAAGAACTCCCGGCCCGGAGAGGTTCTCGAACTTGATGCGCCAGCGGTCGAAGCTTGGCTCAGTCCCGCGCTCCGGATCGGCGTCACGCTCGAGCGACCACTTGTTCAGCAGGTACTGGAATAGCCACAGAATCGCAAAGACAATGACCGTCTGCACAATCACCGAAGTGGGATTCAGCATCGCCCTCTTCGCATTCAACGTCAGCGCCTGTTCCAGCGAAACCCAGTGATTCTGGAGCGCCTCGGCCACCGCGCCAGCCGTCGGAAAAGCCGCCCATTGGTAGAGGTGCTTCCACAGAAAGATAATCGGGACGAACATCAGCCCGACCAGCCAGATTGTCCGGCTCATCGCCTCGAGCGGTCTCCGCAGCAGCAGGCCCCACTTGCCCCCGGACACATACTGAAGCATCAGCAGCGCCAGCCCGCCACCGGCGAACGTAAAGGAAATCATGTAACCCAACAGATACGCACGAAGAATGTGGTTTCTGCCCTCATGCGTCCACGAGAAGGCCAGCAGGGAGATTAGAGTCGCAACCACGAAGACGATCAACGCACGCATCCGCCATGCGGAGACAATCTCCGGTGCAGCAAGCGATGCAGGCAGTTCCCGTGGCTCATCATGCCCGTGATGCCCGCCCGCTCCTCCGTTATGTTCGTGTCCAGATGCCATGCGTTTCAAGCCTTCGTTCGGAAGCTTCCGAGGTTACTGCTTCGGTACGGTTTGACCGGCGGCTGCCGGAGAATGTGCGTTTGCTGGTGCCGTTGGGCCGGTGCTCGAGCTGCCTGGCGTAGGTAGAACGAAGCTTTGATCGTTTGGCGTACCGTAGGTCGCCGTGGGAGGTAGCACCCACGGTTTCGTGAACGATTCGGGAAAGCCCTCTTTCTCAGCGATGCTCGACAGCGACTCCGTCTTCTCTCCGGCCGGAACGTCGGCCTGGGTCGCCTTCTGGCTTAGCTGCAACGCTTTGATATACGCGGCGATTGCCCATCGATCCGCCGGCGTGACCTGCGCCGAATAGTCAGGCATCGCGCCATAGCCGTTCGTAATGACGTAAAAGAAATGTCCAAGAGGCGCAGTCTCCAGGCGCGTCGTGTGAAAGTCTCCAGCGTGCGCGTAGCCGCGTTGCACAATCATGCCCTCGCCATTGCCCACACGCGAGTGGCACGGCGTGCAGTAAACGTTGTACCGCTCCTGTCCACGCTCCAGCACCTCCATCGTCACCGGATAGGGCATCCCATCGCCCTCTTTCCCGTTCACCAGGCCCGTATAGAAATAGCTGTCTTCATGAAGCTGATTGCGTGCAACCGTGTTCTCCACCTGCGGACGCACCGAGCGGCCATCCGCATAAAAATCCGTGCCGCGCTGCGGAAAGAACTTCGGCTGGTCTTGCATATCCTGGCGGCATCCAGCCGCAAACGGCAGCGAAAATGCTGCTATCGTCAAGCCGGTGCGCCGTGCGATCTGTTTCACTTGCGTATTAATGATCCACCTCCACCACGGAGACCGCAGAGAACTGCTCAAGAAAAGCACGCGTCTCCGCCGAAGAGAACTTCGGGTCCGCCGCCTCGAGACAAAGAAAAAACTTGTCCGTCGTCGCGCCGTTGCGGAAGTTCGCCGCATTGAACAGCGGATGATAGAGCTGCGGCAACCCATTCAACGCAATCATTCCGAAGCACGCAGAAAATCCCGAGAACAAGATGGTCCATTCGTACGCCGGAATAATAAACGCAGGCCAGGAGAACAACGGACGCCCCGCGATATTCAGCGGATACGCCCAGACATTAACCCAGGTCTCCATCAGAAACGCAGTCGTCACGCCCATCAACCCGCCAAGCAGGCACACCAGCGGCACCCGCGTCTTGTGGAACTCAAGCGCCTCCGCGGCCTCTTCCACCGGATAAGGCGTGTAACACTCCATCCGGCGATATCCTGCCGCCCGAGCCTCTTGCGTTGCATGCACCAACTCGCCGGGCGTGTTGAACTCGGCCAGCAATCCGTAAATTCCCTCGCGCGGCGGCATCAGGCTCTCTCCTCCGATACGGTCTCTGCAGTCGCTCCACCCGGCTTCACCTTCGTCTGCGGAAGCATCATCCGAATCTCGGACATCGGAATCATCGGAAGGAAGCGAACGAACAGGAAGAACAGGAAGGTGAAGAATCCAAGCGTGCCCACATAAATCATGTAGTCCCACTTCGTCGCTCGATACGTGCCCCAGCTCGACGGCAGGTACTCGCGGTAAAGGCTCGTGACCACAATCACAAATCGCTCAAACCACATGCCCGTATTGATGATGAACGACAGCACGAACAGATACGCCACATTCACTCGCAGTTTCCGTGACCACAGCGTCGTCAGCGGAATCGCCAGATTGGTCAGAATCAATATCCAGTAAGCCCAGCCCATCGGCCCGAACATTCGGTTCCACATCATGAAGAACTCCCAGTGGCTGGCCGAGTACCAGCTCATGAAGACCTCCATGCCGTATCCATAGCCCACGATCAACCCGGTACCCAGCATCACCTTCGCCATGTTGTCCAGGTGGCGCAGCGTCACTAGATCCTCGAGGTGATAGAACTTGCGGATCGGAATCGCCAGCGTGATCACCATCGCGAACCCTGAATAAATGGCGCCCGCAACGAAGTAAGGCGGGAAGATCGTTGTATGCCACCCCGCGAGAGCAGCCACTGCGAAGTCGAAGCTGATGACCGTGTGCACCGAGAGCACCAGCGGTGTCGAAAGCCCCGCTAGCAGCAGCGAAGCCGACTCGTACCGCATCCAGTGCCGCGTCGATCCGCGCCATCCCAGGCTCAACATCCCGTAGAAGTACTTCGCAGCCGGCATCGTCGCCCGGTCGCGCAGAGTCCCGAAGTCCGGAATCATTCCCATGTACCAGAAGATCACCGAGATCGACGCATACGTCGAGACCGCAAACACGTCCCACGCGAGTGGCGAACGGAACTGTGGCCAGACATTCATCGTGTTCGGATAAGGAAACAGCCAGTAAGCCAGCCACGGCCGTCCAACGTGGATCAGGGGGAACAGCCCGGCGCAGCACACCGCAAAAATCGTCATCGCCTCGGCGAACCGGTTGATCGAGTTACGCCACTGCTGCTTGAACAGTAAAAGAATCGCCGAGATCAGCGTGCCCGCGTGGCCGATACCGATCCACCACACAAAGTTGATGATCGCAAATCCCCACGCACCCGGAATCGTCACGCCCCAGATTCCGACACCCTTCAGGAACAGCCACGTGCAGCCGATCACCAGACCCTGGGCAACCAGCGCCCCAACCGTCAAACCGAAGAACCAGCCCATCGGCGTGTTCGACGTCAGCACGATGCCCGCAATCTTCTGCGTCACCGACTTGAAGTTGTGGCCCGGCGCAATCACGGCATACTCGCCCGTGCGCGGGTCGATCATGGGATCGACGATTGGATCCATTGGTCCTTTGGTCGCCATCTATGCCAGCTCCGGATTCGGGTTAATGACGCCGGCCGTGTAGGTCGTGCGCGGACGGAAGTTAAGGTCAGCAAGCACCTGGTAGTCGCGCTCCTGCGCCTTGACCTTCGCCACCTTGCTCGCTTTGTCGTTAATATTGCCAAACGTAATCGCGCTGGTTGGGCATGCCTGCTGGCAAGCCGTCACAATCTCCCCATCGCGAATCTCGCGATTCTCCTTATCGGCTTCAATCTTCGCCGCCTCGATCCGCTGCACGCAGTAGCTGCACTTCTCCATCACGCCGCGCGAACGCACACTCACGTCCGGATTGCGCATGAACTTCAGGCTCTCCGTGTCATAGTCCGAATACAACAGGAAATTGAACCGCCGCACCTTGTACGGGCAGTTATTCGAGCAATACCTGGTCCCAACGCACCGGTTGTAGACCATCGTGTTGATGCCCTCGGGCGTATGCACCGTCGCACCCACCGGGCAAACCTGTTCGCAGCCCGCATTCTCGCAATGCTGGCAAGCCATCGGCTGGAAGTGCGCCTTCGGAGCATGCAGGTCGCCTTCAAAATAAGTGTCGATGCGCAGCCACTGCATGATGCGCCCGACTTTTACCTGTTCGCGGCCCACCACCGGAATATTGTTCTCCGCGTAGCAACTCACGATGCATGCATTGCAGCCCACGCAGCTGTTCAGGTCGATCGCCATCCCCCACGAGTTCTGAATCTTCAGCGTCGAAGGGTCTGTCTTGTCGTACTTCCAGTTGTCCGGGAAGAAGGAGTTATCATGCGGAACCTTTTCGCCCTGCGGCGAGTAGCCAACCTTATCAATAAGCGTCCCGCTCGCGCCGCCTTCATGCGCAAAGTTCGGATTCTTCTTCACCTCGGCGACTGTGGCATACCGGATAATCGACCGCTCCATCGCCTCATGACCCGCAAGCGAATAGACGCCATCTTTATCCGACAGCGGCCTCTCCAGGTCATGCTGCGCAAAGCTGCCGCGGTGTTCGATGTTAGAAACCTTGGTGATGCACAGGTCATACGTCCCTGGAACCTTCTCGGCCTTCACACCCGAAGCAAACAGCGGCCCGTCCGAGGTCCGAATCTGGTAGGCATCAAAGCCAACGCCCTGGCCCACTCGCCCGGCCTGCACCCCGCGGCCAAACCCAAGATGAACCGTAATCACCCCATCCGGATGCCCCGGCACCATCAACGCTGGAGCAATGCACTCGCGGCCATTGAACGAAAGCTTAACCGGATCATTCTGTTCCAGCTTGAGCTCGCCCATCGTGTTCATGCTCATGATCGCCGCGTTATCCCAGCTAAGGTTCGTCACCTGCTTCGGCAACTCCTGCAACCAGCCCACATTCGAGAACCGGCCATCATAGAGCGAAGGGTCGGGCCGGAACGAAATTTCCAGTCCATTCGAAGCCGTCACCGGGAACGAGCCCACCGCGCTCTTGCCCGAACCGCCGGCCTTCGCCGTAAACGCGGTCCCTTCAACCCATCCATCATGCAGCGCCTTGCGCCAACCTAAACCAAAGTCGCCCTTGATGTAGTTCCTCGTGTTCGCAACAACAACGTCATAAGCGGACAGTTGCGCGTCCTGCAGCAACGTCTGCAACACGTCATGAGCCGAGACGCCGCCGTACATGGGAGCGATCATCGGCTGGATGATCGTCAGCGTCCCGTCGTATGCCCGTGCATCCGACCAGCTCTCGAGGTAATGCGCTTTGTTAAGGTGCCAGTTCGCAAGCGAGCCCGTCTCATCCACATGCGAGCCCAGGTGCACCGTCACCGGAACCTTCGCAAACGCCTCCGGGAACTGCAGATCGGTCGGCGCCGAATAGATAGGATTCACACCCAGAATCACCAGCCACTGCACCTTCCCCGAGTTCATGTCTGCGACCAGCGACTTGAAATCCGCCACTTGCTCGCTCGGCATCGGATTCACAGTCTCGGTATAAATGACCGTCTTGCCAACCGCGCCCAGCGCCGAGTTCAGCGCATACGCCGCTGCATGAACTGCCGGCGAAGCCTGCTCACCCGGAATCACGACACAACGCCCACCCGCTGCCTTCAGATCCGACGACAACGCGGCAAAGAACTTCTGCGCCTCAGGACTCGCACCCGCCGGAGCTGATCCGCTCACCAGCGCACTCGCAAAACCGGCAATCTCGCTCGGCTTCAACGCGAGCCGATGATCCGCCTTGAACCCAGTCACCGTCGGCATGGTCTCGACGACATACAACCGGTTGATCGTCTTACCTTCTTCGTACCGGCGCCGTTCCCCATACGCCGCAGCCAAAGGCAAGAACCCAGGATGCGCAATCCCTCCCAGGAAATCCGCATCGAGCGACAAAATCACATCCGCATCGTCAAGCTTGTACTGCGCATCCGTATAGCTTCCAAACGCCGCCTTCGATGCCGCACGCGAAGAGTCCTGATTCACTGGCTCCCACTGCACCATCTTCGCGTTCGGATACGCCGCCTGCACCTGCTTCCACTGCGCCGCCAGCGTCGGAGACGTAATCGTCTCGCTCAGGAAGTAAATCCCCTGCCCGCCATTCGTCTTCTTCGCCGCAGCGATAAACTCCTGCTGAAAATCTCCCCAGCCTGAGGTCTGCCCGCGGTGCAGCACATGCTGCGATCGATCCGGATCATACAAATCCAGCAGCGTCGCCTGCGTAAACCCGTCCGACTTGCCCTTCGACACCGGATGCTCTGGATTTCCATCCACCTTGATCGGCCGGAACGAATCCGACTTCACCAGCACCGGAATCGCTCCCGTCGGGAACGGATACGCCGTCGCAAAGTACATCGCCTTGCCCAGCACCAGATCCTCAGGCTGTTTCACATAGGGAAAGATCGCCTCATCCGGCTGCTTCGTACAACCCGCCAACCCCGCCAGCGTCAACGACGCGCCCATCACCTTCAAAAATCCACGCCGGCTCACCGAATCAACCCACTCATTCGCGCCCGACTGCCGCGGAAACTCCTCCCGCATCAACTCATGAAACGCCGGCGTCTCGGCAAGCTCATCCAGGTTCTTCCAGAAGCGACGCCCGGTCTTGCCGTCGAGCTTCGCGCGAACCTCGGCCAGCGTCAGCTTCGCGGTTGCTGCGGGCGCCTTCGCCGGTGCAATCTCGGTCACCACTACGGGTTGTGCCGCCTTCGTCTCAGCCATCGTTTCGTCTATCCCAATTCCCGTCGTTTTGATTCCCGCCGTCTCGAATCCACTCTTCCCAATCATCGGTGACACGTCTCACAGCTCGAAAGCTGCTCCGGGTTGCGAATGTGATACTGCGCCGTCAGATACTTGCCCAGCTCGATCTGGTCCGTAAACTTCACATAACTCGCAGGCAGCTTGATCCCCAGCGGAGGAACATCACTCGCCGTCGGCCCATTCGCCTCAGAGGACGCCTGCATCATCGCAATCTCAGGTCCCTTGCCCGATGGAGCGGTAGTCGTGCAGCTCACACTCTGCGCCGTCGCACCCGAACCCGCCTCTCCTGAACCAGTGCTCGTACACCACACCGGCTTATCGGTCGAAGGTCCAGCCCACGCCATGTTGTAGATCTCGCTCGTCGGCCGCAGATTTACCGCGGGATTGCGATGGCAGTTCAAGCACCACTCCATCTGCAGCGTGTTCTGCTGATACATCAACGGCATCTCATCCACGCGCCCATGACAGCTCGCGCACCCAATGCCCTTGTTCACATGAATCTCATGATTGAAATAAACGTAGTCCGGAAGATCATGCACCCGGATCCACTGAATCGAAGCTCCCGTCGCCCAACTCTGCCGCACCGGTTCCAGCAGGTCCGCGTTCGTCCATATCTGCGCATGACAGTTAATACAAGTCTTCGTCGGCGGAATCCCCGCATACGCCGCCTTCTCCACCTGCGTATGGCAGTACTGACACTGCAGTCCAAGCCCCTCCACATGGTGCTTGTGGCTGAACGGCACCGGCTGGTCCGGCCGCTGGCCCTGCCGCGTCACCCACGGCGATCGTTGCAGTTGATCCAATGCTACGCCGAGCGCGATAACGATGACGCCAGTCAATACCAGGCTGAATCGTGCCAGCGCGTTCGAACTGCGGTCAAAAACTTGCGCCATGAGTGCGTTCCTGCTTCCTCTGCTTTACCTTCGGCTAAGGGTTGAGAAATTGCTTCTGATGGTTGGTGTTTCCTGCTCGCTACTGTGCCGGGCGTACCGTGGCCGGCGGTTGGGGCGTCCGCGTTTGGATGTGCCCGTAATTTTCGTCCCTAAGAAACTTTGAGTATAGCAGTGAGAAAAAAGAGTCTGCTCTGCCTAACTGTTTTTTTTCGTGCAACATCCGATTATCGAACTCGTTCCCGAATCCCTCTGCACAACATCTCGTGCATCTGTCCCATTTCAAACTTATTAGCCACTACATCTACCCTGCCGCATAGGTATCGCTCTTGTAAATGCAAACCAATCTAGTCCGAATTCTCTGCCCCTCGCAAGTCCTCCCTTTCACCGCGCTACAATCCCCATGCGAGTCATGGAGGACATCCCGATGAGAAAGATTCGCTACTCCGTCGCCATGAGCCTCGACGGCTATATCTCCGGACCAAACGGCGAAGCCGACTGGATCGTCATCGATCCCGACATCAACTTTGGTGAACTCTGGGCCCAGTTCGATACTGGGCTGATGGGTCGTCGCACCTACGAGGCAGCCATCGGGAGGCTGGGCAAGGCATCGATGGGGCGACTGGAAATTATTGTGGCCTCTCGCACCCTGAAACAAGCCGACCACCCCAAGGCAACCATCGTTTCCGAGCTAAATCAAGAGCGGATACAAGCCTTGCGTGCCCAAAGCGGCAAAGACATCTGGCTCTTTGGCGGCGGCGAACTCTTCCGCCATCTGCTCGAGATGCGCGAGGTAGATACCGTCGAAGTAAGCATCGTGCCAGTCCTGCTTGGCAAAGGAGTTCCGTTGCTGCCGCCTCCCGCCCACCAAACTACGCTAAGACTCGCCAGCCACAAGATCTATCCTTCAGGACGCGTCTCCCTGATCTACGAGGTGAACCGCTGAACTGGCTGGAAGAAAATACGTAAACCCCAGTTCTATGTGAGAGCGTTCCGATTCAATCTGCAGATTCGCGCTCACCCACTCCACACATTCCTGCGATATCGTCAAAAGCATGCCGCACCATCGCAACGACCCACGCCCGCCCCGCTACGACTACGCCCTCGCCTGCCGCGAACTCGCCGCCAGCGATCCCAAACTCGGCCAGCTCATCGAGCGAGCCGGCCCCTTCAAGCTGCGCGTCGCCAGCACCCAATCCCCCTTCGAAGCGCTCGTCGAGTCCATCATCTACCAGCAGCTCCACGGCAAAGCCGCCGCCACCATCCACCGCCGCATGATTGAATCCTTCGCGCCCGCGATGACCCTCGAAGCCGCAGGCACGGGAGCCCATCCCACCCCGCAACAACTCCTCGACTGCCCAAACGAGCAACTCCGCGCCGCCGGCCTTTCCAAAAACAAGACACTCGCCCTCCGCGACCTCGCCGCCAAAACCATCGACGGCACCGTCCCCACTCTTGACCGAATCCGCCGCATGTCCGACGACGCCATCATCGAACATCTCATCCAGGTCCGCGGCATCGGCCGCTGGACCGTCGAAATGCTGTTAATCTTCCGCCTAGGCCGTCCCAACGTCCTCCCGGTCGACGACTACGGCGTCCGCAAAGGCTTCGCCCTCACCTTCGGCAAGCTCAAACCAACCGACAAAGTCACTCCCATGGACCTCCCCAAACCCGACGTCATGCACCGCCGCGCAAAAAAATGGCAACCCTGGTCCTCCGTCGCCAGCTGGTACCTCTGGCGCGCCTGCGACCTCGCCAAGTCCAAGACTTAGCCGCGAGTCTTCGCAGTTGTTCTCGCAGCTGCCTGGTGCCCCACCCAGCTCTGAACCAACCTCAAAAGCTGGGTTGCCCCATCCTTCGCGCTTTTGCGAAGGGTGGGATGTAAGCTGCTCGTGCAGCGATTCCCACACGCCTCAAGCGTTATCGACAAGCAAAAAAAAATGCGCCGATCTCTAACCTCCCTCATCTTTCTGCTCATCACCATCCCCCTCGGCCTCGCCGTGCGTCTCCTCCCGCTTGGTCTGCCATGGTTCCTCTACAAATACCTGGGTTCAGTCCTTTGGGCCGCAGCGCTCTACTGGTTCCTCGCCGCAATCCTGCCGAAACTCCGCCCACAAGCCATCGCCGCACTCGCAGCAACAATCGCCACCCTCCTCGAACTCAGCCGCCTGATCCCCATCGCACCCGTCGACGCCTTCCGCCTAACCTTCACCGGCAAAATCCTCCTCGGCCGCTTCTTCTCAATCAAAAACATCATCGCTTACATCATCGCCATCTCCTTAACCGCAATCCTCGACCGCATTTTCGTCGTATCTCATAGTCAAAGCCCCACCAACCCCTCATCCCGCGATACCCTCTAACTGAAGACGGTTATGGTCAAACCTCGCGCTGCAAAATCCAAGCCGCAAACAGCCTCCGAAGCTCCCCGCTTCGTCTGCGTCCATGGCCACTTCTACCAGCCCCCGCGCGAAAACCCCTGGCTCGAAACCGTCGAGGTCCAGGACTCCGCCGCCCCCTACCACGACTGGAACGACCGCATCACAGCCGAGTGCTACGCACCCAACGGAGCGTCTCGCATCACCAACAAAGAAGACGAGATCATCCGCATCATGAACAACTACGCCCGGATGAGCTATAACTTCGGACCCACCCTCCTTAGCTGGCTGCACGACAAAGCCCCTCGCACCTATCGCATGATCCTCGACGCCGACAAAGTCAGCGCCCAGCGCTACAGCGGACACGGCTCCGCCATGGCTCAGGTTTACAACCACATCATCATGCCCCTCGCCAGCCGCCGCGACGCCATCACTCAGATTCGCTGGGGCATCGCCGACTTCGAATCCCGCTTCGGCCGAAAACCCGAAGGCATGTGGCTCGCCGAAACCGCCGTCAACCGCAGCGTCCTCGATCTCATGGCCCAGGAGGGAATCAAATTCACGGTCCTCGCTCCTACCCAGTGCGCTCGAGTCCGCGTTCTCCCCGCCACAACTCCGGGTGCCACAACTCCGGATACCCCAACCCCCTGGACCGAAACTCCCAACGCCACCGTCGACCCGACCCACCCCTACCTCATCCGCCTCGACGAAGGCCGCTCCATCACCGTCTTCTTCTACGACGGCCCGGGCTCTCGCGCCATCGCCTTCGAAGGCCTTCTCAACAGCGGCGAAGACTTCGGCAAGCGTCTCCTCTCCATCTTCAATCCAGCTGCGCCCAACGACCCCGAAGCGGCCCAGATAGCCCACGTCGCCACCGACGGCGAGAGCTACGGTCATCATCACAAACACGGCGAGATGGCTCTCTCCTACGCCATGCACTGGATCGAAGAGGGCCAGCAGGCCGCTCTCACCAACTACGGTGAATTCCTCGAAAGATTCCCTCCCAAATGGGAGGCCGAGGTCGTCGAAGACACCTCCTGGTCCTGCCCTCACGGCGTCGAACGATGGCGCTCCAACTGCGGATGCAACGGCGGCAAGCCCGGCTGGAATCAGGAGTGGCGCGCCCCACTCCGCGAAGCCCTCGACTACCTTCGCGACGCATCCGCGCCCCTCGCCGAGCAGCTCTCCCCACCCCTCTTCAAAGATCTCTGGGCCACACGCGACGCCTACATTCAGGTCATCCTCGATCGCTCCCCAGCCTCCATCATCAATTTCTTCAAGCAGCACGCCACACGTGAACTCACCGAAAACGAGCGCGTCACCGCCCTCGAGCTCATGGAGCTCGAACGCCACACCCAACTCATGTACACCTCCTGCGGCTGGTTCTTCGACGAGATCTCCGGCATTGAAACCATCCAGGTCATCGCCTACGCCGGTCGCGTCCTCCAGCTGGCTCGCAAACTCTTCGGCGAGCGCGGAGCCGAACTCGAGAAAAACTTCCTCAACATCCTCGCCCGCGGCAAAAGCAATCTCCCGGAGATGGGCGACGGCGCCGAGGTCTATCGCCGCTACGTCAACAGCATGCAGATCGGCCTCGAACAGGTCGGAGCCCACTACGCCATCAGCTCCATCTTCCGCGCCTACCCCGAGCAGGGCGAGCTCTTCTGCTTCGACGTCCATCGCGAGGCCCAGGAGACCTTCAGTTCAGGCCGAGGCCGTGTCGCCGTAGGCCGCGCCCTCATCTACTCCCGCATCACCGAAGAGGCCGAAGACATCTGCTTCGCCGTCCTCCATCTCGGCGACCAGAACCTCTCCGCCGCAGTCAAGCCCTACAACTCCCAGGACCCAGCAGCGATCGAGGCCTTCCACGCCTTCACCGCCGACATCGGCACCGCCATCCGTCGCGCCAACCTCCCTGAAGTCATCCGCCTCATCGATCGCTTCTTCGGCGACATGTCCTACTCCCTCACCTCGCTCTTCGCCGACGAACAGCACCGCATCCTCAAGACCATCCTCAATCAGACCATCTCCGAGATGGAGGACTCCCTCCGCAAAATCTACGAAGACCACGCCTCGCTGCTCCACTTCCTCACCGAAACCGGCATGTCCGCGCCTCCTGCCCTCGCCACCGCCGCGCAATTCGCCATCAACGCCAGCCTCCGCCGCGCCATCGAGGCCGAAGCCTTCGATCCCGTCGCCGTCGAAACCCTCCTCCAGCGCGCCGATGCCGATCAGATTCCCCTCGACACCCAACTCCTCGGCTTCACCGCAGGACAGCGCATGAAGCGAGCCATGGTCCGCCTCGAAGCCTCCGCCAGCGGCGACCCGTCCGCCGCTGGAGCCCTCGTCACCGCACTTGTCATCGCCGAAACCATCGACAAGCTGCCCTTCGAGGTCAACCTCTGGCAGGCACAGAACATCTGGAACGACCTTCTCCGCCGCAGCGACACCAACTACTGGACCACCGAGTGGAAGCAGGACTTCAAGAAACTCGGCCGCGTCATGAACATCTCCGTTGATCAGCTCGTCATCGAAGAAGGCGTCAGCTCCTTCTAATGCCTTACACCCGGACACCCGGTCAGATTAATTCTTGAACGCCCTAGCACTTTTGCTAACTGTGTCGCCATCTGCGGTGGGGCTATGCTCAAACCTCGCGATCTCTTCTAGCTGAAGCCTCGTCTACAGGAAACCGCGGAAGGAGCATCCTCGAATGAATCGCACAAACATCTCCCCGAAACGCGCAGGCTATGTCTCGTCTCGCAAATCAGGTTCGCTCCTCATAGCCGCCGCACTCCTTGCCTCTCTTCTTCCCGCAACGGCCCACGCCGGCGGTCAGGGCAACCCTGACCTGCAGCAGAAACTCGCAGCGGTGAAAGAATCAGTAACCGCAAACCAGCAGAGACTTCGCCAGTATCAATGGACCGAGACCACACAACTCACGCTCAACGGCGACGCGAAACCTCCATCACAATCAATGTGTCAGTACGGCCCCGACGGAACCGTTCAGAAGACTCCAATGGGGCCGCCACCACCACCGCCCAGCGGGGGCAGGATGAAGCAAAGGATTGTCGAGAAAAAGACAGGCGAGATGAAGGACTACATGGGACAGGTCAAGACCCTGCTCGCCTATTACGTCCCGCCCAATCCGCAGAAGATGCAGCAGGCCTACGGGGCCGGCAAGGTCTCACTCAACCCCGCTCCGAACTCCGGAACCACAAGCCTCGTCTTCAAGGACTACGCACAGGAAGGTGACCAGATGACCCTCACCTTCAACGCGGCCACAAAGAAAATCATTAACCTGAACGTGAACACCTACATGGATAACCCCAAGGACACAGTCACCCTGGCCGTCCAGTTCGCGAGCCTACCCGACTCCACAAACTACGTTCAGCAATCCGTCCTCAACGCCACGGCCAAAAAACTCGTCGTCACGACAACGAGCTCCAACTACCAGAAACTAGGCGGCCAATAATACAGACGCGAGCATTCCTGACTTCGCCAATAACTACGCCTCAATGGCAGCGAACCGCGCGCCAGCTGAACCTTATAAGAAGTTGGCGCGCGCCAAACAACCCGAAGCTGCAAGACTGAAACCACCAACCTCGAAAGCGTTCCAAATCTCCGCAATCTCGTCACGAACAACCCTCCCGCAGAGCACTCCCGAAGACCTCATCAATTACAATCAAGCGCCTGGGCGATGTGAGCTATGAGACCCTCCCCCAAAAGCGCCTCGCTCGCTACAGTCGCCCTGTTGTCTCTGGGCCTATGCCCGCCTGCCCATCCCCAGACGCCGCGCAAACAAGCAGAAAAGTGGCAGATCGACGGCATCATCGCCGGCCTCCAGGACCCCATCCCCGAGGCTCGCTACTCTGCACTCTACGCAATGTCCTACGGCTTCGTCTCCGAAGAAGAGCTGCCGACACCTGCTAGAGGGCTCGAGTCTCCTCTCCAGTGGGATGGCGTTCCCGAGGCCCTTGTCCTTCCCTTCCTAAAGGACGGATCATACTATGTTCAAACCACTGCGATCGTGGCCCTCGGCCTCATGCATGCCAACGACCAGACAGTCGTCATCGCAGATCGCCTGAAAAACACCAAACTACCGCCCGAAGTGCGACAGGCCGCAGCCCTGGCCCTCGGCGCCCTCGTGGCCATCGATCAGCAAGCCGAACTCCTCGCCATCCTCAAAGATAAGAATGAGAACTCCGCTGTTCGCTCGGCTGCCGCTCAAGCACTCGGCCAGATGCCAACCGCAAAGCCACAAGCGGAACTCGCAGCCATCCTCATGGAAAAGCCTGCACATCGGGCACCTGCCGTCATCAGCCCGAATGAAACCGACGATGTTCTACGAGCAGACGCAGCGATCGCCCTCGGATCTCTGCGAGCCACTGACCACGAACCCGAGCTGATCGCAATAGCAATCGACGACAAGGAGGTTGTTACTCTTCGAAACGCCGCCATCTCTGCCCTTGGTGCCATGGGAGACCGCAACACAGTTCTGGCAATCTTCAACGATAGTTCAATCCGATCAGACGTGCGTGTCGCCGCCATCCTCGCTCTCGGCAAAATGCAAGCTAAAGACCAGGAGCCGCAACTCGTCGCACTCCTCCACAATCCGGTTGCAGGTTCCGCTGCCGTAAAGGCCCTCGTCGCAATGAACGCCACCAACCGGCAGCCGGAGTTGGCCGCCTTGCTCGACGACAAGAATCAGCCAGTAGACCGATTCGCCGTCCTCTATGCACTCGCTGTCCTACAGGACAAGACACATCAGCAGGATCTGATTGACCTGCTCAAAACCAGCTCAGTCGATAGGGAGATTGGGTTCCTGGCTCTAACCCACATTGCCCCGCTAAACCCATCTACGCTCCCCGCTCTCACCGAAGGCTACTACTTCAATCGCTCAAGTCAGGGGTTCATTCGATTCCTGTGCCACTACCTGCTCGGTGCCGCGCCCGCCTCCGAACTTGTTCTCAAGCGCGTCATGTTCGAATCCGGCCCGAAGAACCCGCAACCCATTCCCCTCACCTCCATCGAAGACGCACGCGCGACCCTCCAGGCCTTCCATCAGATCCTCCCCGCCAAACCCGAGAACACCAACTTCGCCACCAACTCCGAACGCCAGATCCTCGAGATCGCCCATCAATGGAAGAGCAGCTGGTCCTCCGCTGACCGCGGACTCCTCAACTCCCTCAGCAACCAGATGAGCGACGACAACGCCGCCACTCTCCGCAGCATAATCGAAACCCCCGTCTGGCTCACCGTCGTTCAAAAACTCTGGAAGATCATCGCCATCCAGATCCTTCTCTGGGTCGCGCTCCTCTTCCTCTATCCCACCTCCCCGCAGGTTCAGGCCTTCTTCTTCTGGAACCGCTGGGCTCGAAAATTCGTCGGCCTCGGATACGTCGACTTCTGTCTCACCTGGATTCCCTCCCTCCGCCACCGCCTCCTCGCTCCCTTCCGCGACGAGTTGATCGCCGACGCCCGCATCTCGGAAGAAAATCTCAACGATTACTTCAGCGACATTCAGGTCCGCCGCGGAGACACCTCGTTCCCCGCCGTCCAGGCCATCCCCGCAATCGCCGGTCAGATCGTCCTCGAAGGAGAGTCCGGCCTTGGCAAATCCATCTTCCTCCGCCAGCTGGTGAACAAATCCACCCAGACCATCGCCTACTTCCCCGCCGAGAGCTGCGATCAGGGCGTCTTCGAACTCATCCAGCAACGCCTCAAAGGCAAGGCCGGCGACGACACCTTTCTCCGCAGCATCATCTGGAGCGGCGGTCTCAGCATCATCATCGACGGATTGAACGAAGTCTCCGTGGAAACCCGTGAAAAAATCCGCCGCTTCCTCGACGACTTCCCCAAAGCCAATGTCCTCCTCGCAACCCAACCCATCCTCTGGCGTCTGCCGCCCAAAGCCAAAGTCTTTCGCATCCTCCCCCTCACCGACGACCGCATCCAGACCTTCCTCGAAAGCCGCTACCGCACCTTCCTCGCGCCTGCGATGAGCGAAACCGACTACTGCCTCAAGTGCCGCGACTATCTCAGCAATGTCCTCGGCCCTAACCAATCGGAAGAAGACCGCATCGCCGCTCGCATGGTCCTCTCCAATCCCATGGACCTCAACACCGCGGCCCAGATCCTGAGCACCGGCGAAACCCCGACCCTCAAAAACCTCCAGAAACAGGAGTTCGCCGCTGTCGATCACGACTTCCGCGACACCCATCCCGGCCAGCCATTCCCCCTCCGGCAATTCTCCGAAAGCATCTACGAACGCCTTCTGCGCGACGAAGTCACGCTCGACAGCACTCAGTTCTTCGAGCCCATCCAGGCCCTCTTAGCCCACAAAATGGTCCTCACCCAGAACGACGTCGACGCCGAAGGCAAACCCGTCAGAAAATGGGTCTTCCGCCACGACAAAATCCGCGACTTCTTCCTCGTCCAGGCATTCGAAAGCGTCCAGGACGAGCGCATCCTCAAACACATGGACGATCCAAGATTTCGCGGCGTCTATCTCATGCTCGCCTCGCAGCTACCCCTCGCGCAGGCCAGCGAACTCAGAGACGCCCTCGTAGACCACGCCGCGGAGACCAAAGACCATCACCTCTCCGACGCCGTCGTTGAGCTCCTCAAAAACAGGCGAACCGCAACCGCGAAGCTATCAGCCTAGCAAAATCATCCGGCAACACCGCACAACTCTTGGAGCAATCCGGGGAGCAATCAGACCAGAAGTCCAGACTTAACCCTAATCTTTGGAAGACTTTGCACACTTCTTGATGGGGGAGGGGGAGTCCAGACTCAACTCCGCCAGTGCAATGTCACCGGGCCACTCAAAGGATGCTCGCCCGTCCCCTTCAGCCGGGCCTGCTTCAGCGCGAAGTACCACTTCGCCGGCTTATCCGCATCATCGATCAGCATCAGCCCCGGATTGAACCGCAGCCCCTGCGCCTGCTCAATCATCGTCTGCTGATCCTGCCTCACAAATCGCGCCCCAAAGAATTTAGCAATCGGAGTAACAAATGGCACCCAATAAAAAACGTTCCAGGCCGAATACACATCAATCCGGCAAGTCGAAGCCGTCACCGGAGTCACCGTAGTCAAACTCGCAAACCACTTCTCCCCCGCGCGAATCGTCTCATACCGCCGATTCGGCAGCACAAAGTCAATCTGCGTCGTAATCTTCTCCCCATAAACCCCCAGCAGCTTATAAGGCGCCGAATTCGCACTCGGAGCATGCGACGACATCCGAAACCCCGCATTCCGCCCCTTGTTCTCGCC
Organism: uncultured Acidobacteriaceae bacterium; assembly: GCA_963798925.1. GTDB lineage: Bacteria > Acidobacteriota > Terriglobia > Terriglobales > Acidobacteriaceae > Edaphobacter. The sequence goes on along the minus strand of CAWCVD010000008.1, from coordinate 1,383,339 downwards.
ATCCTCGATCGGCTCAAAGTGCTTCGTCTTCTCATGAATACTCGCCCTGCTCCGCCACCACCACGCCTGATGCACAAACGGCCCATGCGCCGGATCCATCAACCCGATAATCCCGTGGTCCACATTGCAAGGCAGCTCCGCCGTCAAATGCGCCGTCCTGTATCGCACCGAAAACTTAGGCACCTCAGGCACCGCCGGCAACTCACCGACAACCCGCCCGACACCGGCCTCAGGCAAATACACCCACGCATACCCATCACGCTCTTCACAAGGAAAAGCCCCCGCAAAAATCTTCGTAGGGTCAAGCCCATCGTGGCTCGTCAGCGAAGGAATCTCCCTGCACTGCCCCGAACAAGGCTCAAACTGCCACCCATGGTACTTGCAAGTCACGGTCTCCCCATCAAACCACCCCGCCGACAGCGGAATCCCCCGATGCGGACAGAGATCACGCATCGCAAACAGCCTCCCATCCGTCTTCCGCCCCAGCAGCAGCGGCACGCCCAGTAGCAAAGCCGTTGCAGTCTTTCCGGCACGCAACCCCTCCGACCGCATCGCCGGATACCAATCCCCAAAGATCAGCTCCGCCGGAGGCCCAGCCCCCCCACTCACCTGAACAAGATCACGCATCATCCACCAGCCTACACAACACGGCCAGGGATTGACCCAAAAAACGCGAATAGAACCAACCGGAAAATAAACATAGGCCGCGACTCTCCGCGTACTTTGCGTTCCCTTCACGCACTCTGCGTTCGTCATAGGAAACCGCCGTCAATCAGAGTCCTTATCCCCGGAATGCGCACTCGCTCTCATACACTGTTCACGTGACTACGCCCTCACCGGAGACGCGACGCAACCGACTCATCCTCCTCGCTCTCTGGCTCTTCTTCTACGCCAGTTTCACCCTTCTCACCCCACCACTCCTGGACGACGCCGACTCCGTCCACGCCGAAGTCTCCCGCGAGATGCTCCTCCGCCACGACTACGTCACCCTCTACGCCAACGGCATCCGCTACCTCGAGAAAGCTCCTCTCCTCTACTGGTCCATGGCCGGCAGCTTCAAGCTCTTCGGCCTGCACACCGCGACGGCGCGCATCCCTCTCGCGCTCACCATCCTCGCACTCGCATTCCTCCTCGAAGCCTTCGCCCGCCGCGCCTTTAACTCAACCCGCGCGGGCCTCTACGCCGGACTCATCTTTCTCTCCAGTTTCGGCATATTCATCTTCACCCGCATCATCATCCCCGACGCCATCGTCTGCCTCTGGCTCGCCCTGGCCCTCTACTGCTACTGGCTCACCGAAACAGACCCCGAGCAGCAAATACGTGCGAACCCGCTCCTATGCTGGCTCTTCGCCGCCGCCTGCGCCCTAAACGTCCTCACCAAAGGCCTCATCGGCGTCGTCTTCCCGATCCTCATCGTCCTCGCCCACCTCACCCTCACCCGCCGCTCGCTCCGGGCTGTCTTGACCCGCATCAAACAGCTCTATCCGATCGAAAGCACCATCGTCTTCCTATTAATCGCCACTCCCTGGCACATCCTCATCGCTCTCGCCAACCCCACCCAGGGCCACCCCGGCACCCTCAGCTTCTCCCACGGTCACTGGCAAGTCCCACTTCCCACCGACGGCAACGTCCACGGCTGGCTCTGGTTCTACTTCGTCAACGAGCATCTGCTCCGCTACCTCAACCTCCGCGTCCCCCGCGACTACGACACTGTCCCTCTCTATCTCTTCCTCGCGCTTCTCCTCGTCTGGCTCATGCCCTGGAGCGCCTTTCTTCTCCAAGCCCTCCGCACCATCCCCTGGCACAAATCCATCCGCCCTCGCGTCTCCATCCGTACCCTCACTCGGCAAGAGAACACGCGCCTCCTCCTCGGCCTCTGGGCCGCAATCCCCCTCCTCTTCTTCTCCTTTTCCACCCGACAGGAGTACTACGTTCTCCCCGCACTCCCGCCACTCATCCTCCTCATCGCCTCCTGGCTCAACGACGAAGCCACCGAAGCTGAATCCTTCACCGTCCCCAACCGTCTCGTTCGCGCCGGCCAGCGCATCTCCGTAGTCCTTCTAGCATTCGGCTCCATCGCCGCGCTGGCAGCAGGCTTCCTAGCTCTCCGCGTGCAATCCCCAAACCCCGACACCGACCTCTCCACGCTCCTCAAACAAAACCCCGCAGACTACGCGCTCTCCTTCGGCCACTTCCTCGACCTCAACGCGCGAGCCATGTCCGCCTTTCGCGAACCGCTCTTCCTCACCGCCATCGCACTCGTCGCAGGCACCCTCGCCAACTGGCTCTTCCGCCGCAACTACAAACCCCACGCCGCCAATCTCGCGCTCGCCGCCGCGACCTTTCTCTTCCTCCTCGCCGCCCACATCGGCCTGCAGATCTTCTCCCCCGTCCTCACCTCACGCCAGCTCGCCGCCGCAATCGAGCCCATTCTCAAGCCCTCCGACCTCATCGTCATCCACGGCGAGTACGAAGCCGCCAGCACCCTTGGCTTCTACCTCCACCGCCCCAACGCCGACTCCGAACCCATCCACATCCTCAACGGCCGCAGCTCCAACCTCTGGTACGGCAGCTTCTTCCCCGACGCCCCACGCATCTTCGAAGACGAAGCCTCACTCAGCAGCAAATGGACCGGCCCACGCCGCATCTTCCTCTGGCAGGACCTCAACGACCCCGTCCCCGCACTACCAGTCGGGATCTACCTCATCGCCCAGAGCGGAGGCAAAGAGATCCTCAGCAACCAGCCCACGCCACACTGATTCGAGAGCCCCGGCAACGAACCCGCGTCCTGCTCGGCCGCACCAAAGACCACTCCTCCACGCTTCAATTCAATGACACCGAGGGCCGCTACCGCATCGTCCTTCAGGTAGCCCCCGACGGAACCGCAAAGATCCAGCTCCTCGACGCCGCAGGAAAAGTCGCAAAAGAGATCACCGCCACACCATGACTCCAAATCAAAATCGCACGGACATCATCAGCCCGTGCGATCAAGATCATTCAACTCAAAGTTTGCCTGAGGGGTTTACCTTCTTCTATTTATCGGTCTTCCACACATACAGAAACTCTTCGTTGCTCGACGTGGCAAGATCGATCTTCTTCTGATTCGCAGCCCGGCTCAGAGCAGAGCGGATATTCTGCTTCGTGTCGGGAAGTTCTGAGAGTGGAATCTTTAGCGCCGTACCCGGTCCGAGCCGTGCAATGTCACTCAACAGCTGGGAGATGATCTCCTTGTGCTTGCCGTCCCGCCCCTTCGGAACATTAGCCTGGAGGATCGATTCAAACTTCATCGGCTCGATCGTAAGTTCGCCGTCGCTATCGCTCATAACACCCTCCCTAACGAGACCTAACACTAACGTGACAGTAACGCAATACTAATCGCACCAATGTACGGACTGTCAAGATATTAAAATCTGCACAACAAAACGCTAACCTCCGCTGAACCTGAACTAATCCATAACCGAATGATTTAAAGAGTTAACCCGTATCACCCAAACAGGTCTAGGTTGGAAATAGAGGTACCCAAATTATGTCTCCCAAGTTGAAAATTGAAGTCGTTCCCATCACCGAAGTTCCCAAGAACGACCTGACGGTCTCTCGAACGCAACCGGTCGTCCTCGTAGTCGACGACGAAAAAGTCATTGCGGACACTCTCTCCATCATCATCTCCAAAAGCGGCTTCACCGCCATGACCGCTTACGACGGACCGAGCGCTCTCATTCTCGCGAATCAAACCGCCCCCGACCTCCTCATCTCCGACGTCGTGATGCCGCGGATGAGCGGCATCGATCTCGCCATCACCATCACCCAAACCTTCCCAACGTGCAAGATCCTGCTCTTCTCCGGTCAGGCAGCCACCATCGATCTCCTCGAAAGAGCACGCACCATGGGCCACAACTTCACCACGCTCACCAAACCCGTCCACCCGACCGACATGCTGCGTCGAATCTCTGAGTGCCTCGCACCGCCAACCGTCATCGTCAATCCGCAAGCCTCGTTAATTGACGTTGCCACAGGCGCAACAGTCCTGGCCAACTGATTTCGCAGTTCTCCTTACTCATGTCGCTCGTCTAGCCTCATCTCCGGCCTGGACAAAGGAACGCAGCCCAACGATCCCACACAAATGCCATGCGCGGCGGTATGTAAAAGCAGAGTCCAGGCTGAATTCCATTCTCTCTTCAACATCAAGGTGGACGCGGTTTGCGTGGTATTCCTCGCATCTTTCCGGCTACAAAAAGATAAGCGGACATGAGGCCAATAGTTCGCAAACCGCGTTTTACAGCGCGGATGGAATGATCGTGATTATCGTGACGGGAGATGTGGGGAAAACACTGCTGCACGTTCCGCCACCTATGAACGGTATCAACCGGTCACCTCCGAGAAACGATCGCAGCTCTGACGCAAGGAATGATGGATTCCCCTCGGGTTTTAATTTTGCTTTTTAGTTTGTTGTCATCCTTGGCGAAGCGGAAGATCTCCTTTTGCCGTTTGGTCCTACCAGAGACCGCCCGAGCATTGGTGTCCGTGCTGCAGCCAACATCCCGAGCCCTTCCAATCACTTACAGCTTTTTTGGCAAAAAACAGCCAGAAAATTGCTTGTCAAGTCCCAAAACAACCTAACTCATTCAAATCAAAGAAGATCGAGTTGGCACTTTAGTTACACTTCGACCGCTATACTTAAAATAGTCGGAAAAGACAACGACCCCTGCCCAACAGCCAGGGCTAACTCATTTATTTGGAGGTATTTACCCATAACTCCTTTACCTGGACGAATTTACCCGTAACCCATTTGCTTGAGCGAATTTACGAAGAGTTCGTTTTGTAAATTACTGAAAATAAAGGAAACTAGCTGCCAACCCCCGGGGGGGGTCCCCCCCCCGGCATGAGCGTCAGCCGCCCATTCTTCAGCCCATATCGCTCCCCGCGCCACACCACTGTGTCTCCCGCAAAGCTCCACGCCCAGAACCCCAAACCAAAAAAATCACGCAACGGCACCAGCCAAAGATCGCGCAGCACCTGACCATCCCCCAGCATGCCAACCCCAACCGACAGCGCAACCGCGACCCTGGCCAGCGCCACCACACTCAACAGCGAAAAGCTCCACAACGCAAGCCCGCTCGCAACACATGTCATCAACGCCCACGGCAAAGCATATGTAACCCCCAACCCCAGGTACCCCAGCTTGCGCGAGTCCCGCGTCGACCGCGCCCACCGCAGCTGATGGTCGCGAAATCCACGAAAATCGTAAGTCGGCACCGTCGTCTCGACCACCTCGTTCACAAGCTCCACCCAGTAACCGGCCTTCGCAATACGCTCACCCATCTCGTAGTCATCCGCCAGATACTCCACCAGCGGCTCCAACCCACCTGCCTTCGCCAAGACTGTCTTCGAGGTAGCCAGCGTCGAGCCCAAACCGAAGTGAATCCCGCCCTCAAGCCGCCGTGCCGCCAGCACCCCCGGAAAAAAATCCGTCGAAATCCCCAGGGCCTCCAGCCGAGACCAGATCGTCATCCCCGGACGAGCCGCCAGTGTTCTTCCGACATAAGGAGCTGTCACCAACCCCACCTGCGCCTCTGCAAAGCAAGCCATCACACGAGTCAGATAATGCGGAGCAACAAAAATATCGCTGTCATTGATCAGCACATGCTCGTATCGCGCCTCCCGCAGCATCTGCACCAAATTGCTCACCTTGCCCGAAGTACCCAGCCGGTCGCGGCATTCCACCACTCGGATCGCACACTCGGGAAACTCCGCGCGCAAACGCTCAATCTCGCCAACTGCAGGATCGTCCAGACTGCTCACACCAAACACAATCTCAAACCTGCCGGAATACTCCTGCAGGCAATGACTTTCGAGACCCGCATACATCCGCGGATCCACACCCTTCACCGGTTTCAGGATCGTGACATCTGGCGCAAACCCGTCATCGAGTCGCTTGCGACGCCAATAGTGCGCAAAGCTCCGCGCTCCCAACAGCACGAGCAGCAGATAAGCCAGCCCGGCAAGAGTCAGCAGCGTCGTAATCGCCTCAATCGCCGTGGCCATTCCACAAGTCTACCAACCGGCGCTAAGGCCTCCGCGTCACTCGTAACGCAGCGCGTCGATCGGATTCAGGTTCGCCGCCTTCCAGGCCGGATAGATCCCAAATACCAATCCAATCCCGCAAGAACTGGCAAACGCCAGAGCAACCCACATCGGAGACAGCAGCGAAGGAAATACCAGCCGCACAAGAAGCGCAACAATGCTCCCGAACGTCACCCCCATCACCCCTCCCACCGCACACAAGGTAATCGCCTCCAGTGTGAACTGTGAGAGAATCACCTGTTTCGAAGCGCCAATCGCCTTCCTCACCCCAATCTCGCGCGTTCTTTCCGTCACACTCACCAGCATGATGTTCATCACGCCCACTCCACCCACGAGCAGGCCAACCGCAGACAAAGAAAGCATCAAAGCGAACAGGCCGAAGGTGATCTGATCCCAAAGCCGAGTCAGCGAATCGGTGCCGAAGATGGCAAAGTTGTCCGGCTTTTCATTCGCCACCTTCCTTCGGCGGCGCAGCAACTCCGTCAGTTCGTCCTGGACCAGCTGCTTGTTCTTCTGGTCGTCGAACTTCAGGCTGATCCAGTAATCCAGCACTTCGGGATGGATCTTGTGAAACGTTGTCACAGGAAAGACCGCTTTGTTATCGTCCGGATTCTTCCCTCCGCCGAACGCCTGTTTCTGCTTCTCCATCACTCCCACCACTGTAAAGACCATGCCCGCGATGGTCACATCCTGGCCTACCGCGTTCATCGTGCCGAACAGGCCTTCCGCGGTATCGCTCCCCAGCACTACAACATTCGCCGCCCGCTCCACATCTCCGTCAGTGAAGAATCGGCCATCCTTAACGTTGAGGTCGTACACATCCTTCACCCCTGAGGCGTCACCCTCCAGCATCGTGCCTTCCATCTTCTTCGTGCCGAACTTCACCGCGACCGCGCCTGGCTGCCCGGTCTTGTCCCGCCATTGCAATCCCGGCGTCACCGCCACCACATGCGGCAGATCCTTCATCGCCATCGCGTCATCGTAGGTCAGCTGCTTCCGCGTCAGCATCTCCGTCGTCGGCCGCACCCCGATCACAGGAAACCGGAATACCCAGATCACATTGGTTCCCAGTGACTCCACCAGGCTCGAAACGTTATTGTTCAAACCGTTCACGACAGACGAGATGATGATCACCGTCATCACGCCGATCACAATCCCGAGAATCGTCAATCCGCTGCGCAGCTTATTCGTCCGCAGCGTGTCCAGCGCCATCTTGATAGTCTCTCTTGTATCGGCGATCCGCATAAACAACCTTCCTTAACCTTCGCTTCCAGCTCCTGCTAACTCCTAGTCCGACCTCAAAGCTTCAATCGGATCCAGCATCGCAGCCTTGCGCGCCGGATAGACCCCAAAAAACACCCCCGTCGAAGTCGCCATCAGCAATCCCACAAGCACACTCCAGAAAGCGACCGTCGAGGGAAAACCGGCCACAATCGTCACCACTTGGGCCACGATAATTCCGCCCAGAACACCAAAGAACCCACCCACCAGGGCCATCGTTGCCGATTCGATCAGAAATTGCAGCAGAATATCCTTTGGCCGCGCGCCCAGAGCTTTCCGAATGCCGATCTCGCGCGTACGCTCCGTCACGCTGACCAGCATGATGTTCATGATGACAATTCCCCCAACAACCAGGGAAATCACCGCAATCCCGCCCGCCACAGCTCCGAAGTATCCCGTGATCGTGCTGAAAAATCCGACCAGCGTGTTGTTCTCATCCAGTTCGAAATCGTCCGGCACGCCGGGGTCATCATGCCTCCGCGACCGGACCAGCACCCGCACCTCATCGGCAGCATTCTCAAGAACGTGTCCCGCAGATCCGGCCTTAACATAGATCGTCACGGACTTGCTCGTGCCATAGGTCTTCTGGTATGCCGTCAGCGGGACTGCGACCCAGTTATCCTGGCTCGCGCCAAAGGTGCTGCCCTGTTTCTCACTCACTCCAATGACGGTATAAGGCATCCCGTCGACACGCAGTTCCTCCCCAATGGGGTTGATCCCCGCGAATAAATGGTCCTGAATGTCGGTTCCAATGATCGCAACACGCGAGGCATGTTCTTCGTCGGTGTCCGTAAACCCGCGCCCCTGCTCGATATTCAGGTTTTGCAGTTCAGGCATCTGCGACGTATAGCCACGAATGCTCGTATCGGTCGTCGACTCCGTACCGCGCACAACCTTCGACGTCGTCGCCTGCTGGGCGCCAATTCCGACGCAGAGTTTGCAGTTGTCTCGTACATACTGATAGTCGGTGAACAGGATGTTCTTGCGCCGCTGAAATCGCTGATAATCCTCAGAACTGGTGATAATCTGAGGCATCCTCGAAACGGTGAACACATCCGCGCCATATCTGGAGAACTTGGTCGTGACATAGTTATTCGCGCCATTGACCAGCGTTACGACCGCAATCACGCTGGTTACGCCGATGACGACGCCCAGCAGCGTCAACACTGAACGTAACTTATTCGCCCATAGCGATTGCAGCGCGATCTTTACCGCTTCTTTGAACTCCATTGGTCTCTTCCCAAACCATTGTGTCCCAAAACAACTTGTTCCGGAGACTTGAGACTACCAGCCGAAGCCCCCGAATGCGAGGCTCAACCTGTTGTCTTCTACGCGATTAGACTGGGTTTTGTTCAGTTAGGTGGGATACACTGGAGTCTGCAGGCGGCCGGATGATCGCTGCCGCTCGAAAGGGCGGGGGAGGAAAGTCCGAACTCCTCAGGGCAGTGTGCCGGATAACGTCCGGGACGGTCGCTTCAAGGCGGCTGGACGGCTAGTGCAACAGAGAATATACCGCCCTAAGTTATTGATTTGCTTCGGCACATCTGTACGTGGCTTAGGGTAAGGGTGAAAAGGTGCGGTAAGAGCGCACCGCGCGGGCAGTAATGTTCGCGGCAGGGTAAACCCCACACGGAGCAAGACCAAATAGGCAGGGATCTTGCCGCTTCTCTCCAGGCGGCGATGAGCGTACCGGCCCGGTGCGCCAAGGCGGAGGGACCTAAGGCTCATGTTTTCATGAGTTTTGGGAGCCGAAACTTGCGGGTAGGTTGCTAAAGCGCCGCAGTAATGCGTCGCGTAGAGGAATGATCGTCTAAAACAGAATTCGGCTTACGGGCCGTCTGCGGAGCTGTGGCCTCGAGATCGCAAAACGGTCTCGGGGCCTTCTCGTTTTTCTTTTTGTGGTGGGAGTGGCGTTTTTACAGGGGTATTTGCGATTTCCACAGCGCAAATGTGTGGTTTTTTGATGGTTGTTAGTGCATTTTTGTGGTCACAACGTGGTTCTTAGGTGCATATTTTTCGGGCGCTAAAATTTTCCTCCTTTTCGATATTATTTTTCGTAGTCTGTTGCTGTTTGCAGGATGTTGTCTGAGGTGCGTCTATGGCTCGACCCTTCGATTTCAACCCCAGAGTGAAGAGGGACGCGAGGTTTCGGCAGTACGGGCTTTGTGCGCAGTGCGGGCAGTCGATGGACGATGATTACGAGCATGCCCACCATGTGGTGCCGAACCAGTCCGGAGATGCGGCCAACCCGACGCATTTGTGGCTCAAGGGTTCGGATAACTGCGTGATCCTGTGTGAGACGTGTCACTACGCCGTGCATGATAGTGGTCGCTACCAGACTGGGGCGGTGGCACCGCCGGCATATTACAAGTACTCCCATGGAAGGTATTTGGGGTATCAAGCGGATCACAAGAAGTGGGTCGAGGGTTTGAATCAGAAGACCAAGGTGTTGTGACGGTCTTGATCTTTCAGTTGCAGCCTGGTTGGAGTGGCGGTTAGCGGATGGCGGCCATGGCGGCGCGGAAGAGGGTTTCGAAGTCTTGGGCGGTTTCGGGGTTTTTGGTGATGGCGGTTTCGATGGCTTTCTGGGCGATGGGGCGAGCGTAGCCGAGGTTGACGAGGGCGGAGAGGGCATCGTCGCCGGCTGCTCCATGGTGTGGAGTACCTGAGCTGGTGGGGATGGTTGTGGCGAGGTCGTCCAGTTTGTCTTTGAGCTCGAGGACGACTCGCTCGGCGGTTTTTTTGCCGATGCCGGGGATCTTGGTTAGGGTGGCATGGTCGCCGGAGCGAATGGCGTTGACCAGGCGGGTGGAGTCGATTCCGCTTAGGACCGTGATCGCCAGCTTGGGGCCGATGCCGGAGATGGTGAGTAGTTTCTCGAAGAGGCGTTTTTCCTGGGTCTGGGAGAAGCCGAAGAGGGCGAGCTGGTCTTCGCGGACGTGAGTGTGGATGTGGAGGGTGACTTCTGTGCCTTCGTTTGGCAGGGCGGAGAAGGTGGCTACGCTGATGGTGACGTCGTAGCCTACGCCCCCGCAGTCGATGATGGCCTGGTTGGGGGTTTTGGAGAGGAGACGTCCGCGTAGGTGGGCGATCATGCTTTCTGGTGATTGTAGCGTGCTTGGGTACTGTTGACTGACCCTATCGACCGACCGTCTGGGTCAGCTTGAAGCGAACGAATGAAGTTTCCGAAAATGCGACTTTGCGGGAACTTTGGGTCAGGCGCGCTACGTTGGATTTGTCACCATGCTGCCCGATACGGATGGGATTATCCCGCTCAACTTCTGACAGTCTCCCCAATAACGAGGAGGATGGAAAGAAGTTGGCCACCATTGAGGATCGGTTCCAACTGTGTGTTTAGAATTCCTTTAGAAACGTACCAGGAGATAACCATGGCCTCCCCAGACATAAAACAGCAACCGAATATTTTGATGTTCCATGTCGATAACGTTAGCGTCGGCGATTTTGGCTGCTATGGAGGTGCCTATCCGCTCGGCGCCAAAACACCGAATATCGATCAGTTTGCTAACGAAAGCCTGCAACTCACCAACTACAACGTCGAGGCGCAATGCACACCCAGCCGCTCTGCCTTGATGACTGGAAGGCATCCGGTTCGCACCGGCTGCATCACGGCACTGCCCGGTTCTGGCCTAGTGGCCTGGGAGGTCACGATCGCCGATAAGTTGAAAGAACTGGGTTACAGCAACGCCTGCTATGGGAAATGGCACTGCGGCGAAGACGTGGGAAGGCTGCCGACAGACAAGGGGTTCGACTACTGGTATGGTCTGAAAGGCACTTGGGATGTCGCACAGTGGCCTGGCGACAAATGGTTTCAGAAAGAAGGTCTCGAACCCGAGTACATGTTGGAATCCAAGAGCAAGGGTGATGTGCAAAACATCAAGGTTATCGATTTGGAAGTGCGGCGCAATATCGACCTTGAATTCATGGAAAAGGCCAGCGTCTGGATGGAGGAAGCGAAGGCCCAAGACCAACCTTTCTTCATCTATTTCAATCATTCCAACATGCATTTCCCGGTGGTAGCCAGGGCCGAGTACCAGGACACATCGAATGGTGGTGCGGTCGCAGACTGCATCCAGATGATCGACGGCGATTTCAAGGTCCTGCTGGACAAACTCGATGCTCTGGGATTGCGCGACAACACCATCGTGATCTTTGCAGGCGACAACGGCCGGGATAACGCGTTCCACGCGCCGGGCAATCGAAGTGCCTCTGGTCCTTGGCGCGGAGGGTATTTTTCAACCTTTGAGGGTAACAATCGTACAGCTGCGATCGTCCGATGGCCCGGAAAGATCGCCCCCGGAAGATCAGACGAAATGATGCACATCACCGACTGGTTCCCGACGTTGCTGAATATGATTGGACACAAAGACAGCGTGCCCGTCGATCGTGTGATCGATGGCTGCGATCAATCGGCCTTTATCACTGGCCTGCAGAAGCATTCGAACCGGAACTACTTTCCTATGTTCTTTGATCATCTGCATGTCGGCATGAGGTACAAAAACTTCAAGGTTCTCACCCATAAGATCGAAAACGCCTTCGCACCAATTCAACAACTTGCTATACCCCACCTCTACAACCTTGCCGTAAATCCGGATGAGGATACCCCGATCAACTATCCCGAAGTGCACTCATGGGTGCTGTACAAGATCTTCGGTCCGAAGACAAAGGAACTGCAAATGTCGTTGAAAAAAGACAGCGTGCCCTTTGGCGCACCGCTGGATTTCAATCCATACAAACAATAGAGAATCGCGCCCCTGAAAGGGCATACGGCCGCTATGAGAAGCAGCCATCTCACGACTAATTCGCAATCGATGATGACGCGGCTTTGGTTCATCCCGAGAAACGGCGTTATGGGAAACTACCGGATCGAACTTGCCGAATGTATGGTCCGCCGTGTGAATGCAAGAGAAAGTTTCGAATGAAGGAAGGTCTGCGTCAATGTATTCGTCAATAAGGGCGAAGGTATTGTCAAGGGCAGAGATTTCCTTACCGCTGCGATGAGCAACGCTCAATACCAAGGAGTATAGGAACCAGGGCACGAGCGGGTTCTCATCGAATCAACTACGGAGGAGTATTCTCCACCAACCATCAATACGGCCACGACAGCGACCATGATTCTTCTATGCGGACACCCGGCCTATGCTGGGTGCGAGAGCGCCTACTCAGCCTGTCGGTCTGGCTTGCGCTGACCAGAATACATTTCAGGCTGCTCTCGATGAGAGAACCTGCGGATATGGCTTTTGCGTCCGCAGGATCCAGTACATCCGAATCGCCAGCTTGCGCGCGGCAGCTACCTTGGCGACGATGAAGTGCTTCTGATGACAGCGGTGAGAGTACTCCTTGCGGAAGTCAGGATCGAACCGCACCGCGATATTAGCTGCCTCGACCAGGAGAAACCGCATGAGCCGGCTGCCCTGCTTGCTAATGCCGCCCATCTTCTGCTTGCCTCCGGAGGAGCGCTCTCGAGGGATCAGGCCCAGATAGCTTGCGACCTGCTTGCCTCGTGGGAATCGGCGGACATCACCGATGGTGAGTACGAATGCCAGAGCGGTGATCGGGCCAACGCGTGGCTGACTCAACAGAAGTTGCACATCAGGATACTGCGAAGCGACCTGCTTCACGGCATCATCGAGCTGTCCTAGTTGCACATCCAGAATGCCGAGCAGATGAAGCAGATCATGCCTTCGGCGATCTGCCCAGGGATCGAGCGAAAGGGTCTCGAGTGCAGCACGTCCTTCTGTGCTCCAGAGCTTCTGCTTCTTCTGCATGCCTTGGTTGAGCATGAGATGCTGCAATTCGTTTTTGACACGCGTACGTATCTGGACCAGCTTGTGGCGATGAACCAGCAACTGCCGATGGTCTCGCGTCTGCGCGCCGGGCACCCAGATGCGCGGAAAGCGTCCCTCGATCAGGAGCTTCAGGATGTGTCCAGCATCTCGACGATCCGTCTTTTGCTTCCGAACATAGCTGGCACGAATCTGGGCCGCATCTCCGACCCACACTTCGTGACCCAATCGCTGCAACAGCTGAACAAACCACTGATCGTTGCCGACCGTTTCGATGCCCACGAGCGCAGGCGACGCCAGCGCTCGATAGAATCGCTCCGCTTCACCCGACGTGTGCCTCAGCTTGTGCTCCGTCGTCGTACCACACTCAGTATCGAGCATGGCAATCTGCTGAAAGCTTGGATGGAAATCACAACCTATGATGATCATCCGGGCTCCTTTCCTCCCGCTGACCCTGGTTCCTAAACCAACCACAGTCTAGAGGACTGCTGAACCTTCGCCCTTATCTAATCAGCCTTTAAGTGGAGATCATCTCTCCTGGCCATGATGAGATACGCCGCGTACCTGTCCTTATAAAATGCCCGGCCTCGCATGGGCCATTTCGGCAAGCAGGTTTCAGGTGCGCCGTTTTGACTGTTCTTTCATCTTCACTTATCCGGTGCAGACCTCGGGGGAGCGCGTGCTGGACCGATGGATGTTCTCCTTGATCAGCGGCCTTCCCTCCTCACCCTCCGCCATCGACTGCTCGATTTTGTTCGAATGATTCATTGGTAATACGCCGCTGTCCGACTCCTCGGGGACGTTCATGCGGGCCCTGCGGCCTAAGCCTTCACCCGCCGTCCTGCTGCTGGTTGGCAGCAGGCATCTCCCAGGTCTCCCGGTTCTCGTGCATGAAGCTTCCAGGCGTGTCTGGGGTCTACGACTACGCAGGACCGGATAGGAACTTGCGATATCGCTCCCGTCCATGTTGCCTTCCGCCAATGCAAAAGCGTCAGCGTCCCGATTGCATCTTTTCGGAGCTCAATACCCAGCCCACCTGTACCCCTGTTTACGCTTCGCCGAACACCTCGCGGTGTGCAACGCAAAACTCGGGGCCGAGCGGTTCGCTACTCCTTTCTCGTAGGACTCTTTCATTCCCTGCTTCATGCCGGTTTATCCCGGCGCACTGCATTGGCGATTAATGCACTCATCTAGAAATCATCCCTGCGAGTTGTCTCGTCGAGAGACCGAAATGGGTTGCGACATGAATTGAACGCCGCGCGACTCTCCTCCGCCCCAGGCGGCTGGCGGTAATCACATAACGCTCAACTTCAATCTCGAAGCTTGAACCGGGCGTTCACAATACCTGTAAGAACAGCCAGTATCACTCACACTCTGACCTCATTACGCTCAGCACAGCATGAACGACATCTTCAGTCGGCTGTGGAACAACCTCGCGGACCGTATCACCGGCCCGATGAGCTTCCGCTTGATCATGCAGCCCTTGGTAGCAGCCGGATTTGCCATCTGGTCCGGCGTCAAAGACGCCCGTGCGGGTCGCCCGGCCTTTCTCTGGACAGTCGTCACCGATCCTGCTCAGCGATCCGCTCTCCTACGCAGCGCCTGGAAGGATGTCGGAAAGGTTTTCATCCTGGCAGTGGTTCTCGACGCAATCTATCAGCTCATCCAGCTTCGCGCGGTACACCTCCTCGAACTTCTGATCGTGGCGCCAACCCTGGCTTTTGTTCCTTATGTCCTTCTGCGCGGGCCTGTGACGCGTCTGGTTAACTTCCCTCTATCACTCGCAAAACAAACATCCTCAAGGAGAACAACATGTCAAATAACGACCTGGTCGAAACCTGCCGCCATGGCGATTCCCAAAGAGGGCTATTTCAAGCTCGAACAAGGACGCTACGGTCCAATCTATCCGCAGACGCCGGCCTGCTACGGCTTCTCCATTGTCGGCAAGGTCAAAGCCGGGCGTGAACAGGCGATCCGCGACTATGGAAAGAACATCGAAGAGGCCGTCAAAGGCACGCCCGATGTCCTCGCGCCGCTGAAACTCCACTACCTTCGGTGGATTCTGTTTGACGTCGGTTCTGGGCTTCACTTCATGTATCAGGGCATCTTCGACACCGACTTCGACAAGTATCTCGAAGACGCAATCGCTCTGTTCATCGAGACAGGAATCACAACTGTCTTCACGAATCTCGAAGGCTTCCCGGAGGACTGGAAGACAAACGTATCCGCGGTCGTTACGTTCTTCCGTGAACATCAATGTCCAAGTTTTCTTGAATACGGCGAGTACCCCTACGTCAGCGCCGACGAAGTCAAGAAGGCGCTGCGAATCAAGGCTCGCTTCTCCGAGATGCTCGATCTAATGCAGTAACACCGATCACCCCAGCACTCGAGAGGCGACAATGTTGGAGCTCCGCGACATTCAGCACTTCCTGGTGACGCGCACTCGTGCGCTGGCGGCGCGCTATGAGTTTCTCTCATTCCGCGATCCGGCCAGCGGCCGCGCGTGGCTCGAAGGCATGGTTGATAAAGTTGGAACCGCACAGTCCGTCGGCGCCAACTCTCCCGACGCCCGGTGGATCACCATCGCCTTCACCTGGAATGGCCTTCGCGCTCTCGGCCTCGACGAAGCATCCTTGTCCTCCTTTCCTGACGAGTTCAAACAAGGTATGGCTTCGCGAGCAGAGATACTTGGCATCACCGGGGCGAACCACCCAGACAACTGGCTTGGCGATCTCGCCAAGCCTGCGCTGCATGCCATCGCCATTCTCTTCGCACGCGATGAGACCGAACGCGAGCGATGCAGGAAAGAACACGCAAACTACCTCGCGCAGCTTCCCGGCGTCCAGCTTCTCTCCTCACTCGATCTGGCCGCCATCCCTCCCTACGACTACCCGCATGAACACTTTGGCTTTCGCGATCGACTCTCGCACCCCATTATCGAGGGCCTCGGTGAGGAACCCGTCCCGGGTCCGGAGACGCCACTGAAAGCAGGCGAATTCTTTCTCGGATACACCGACGAAAGCGGGGTCACTCCCGTTATGCCGAAACCTGAAGTCCTCTCTCACAATGGCAGTTACATCGCCTACCTCAGGATGGAGGAACACGTCGGCGCCTTCCGCGACTTCCTCCGCGAACACGGCAACACGCCCGACGAGCAGGAGCTCATCGCCGCGAAGTTCATGGGGCGCTGGCGGAGCGGAGCGCCGCTCGTTCTCGCTCCCGACAAAGACAACCCCGAGCTTGGCGCCGACAGGCAACGCACGAACGACTTCAACTACGGAAAGATGGACCCTTACGGCTACGCCTGCCCGGTTGGCTCACACATTCGCCGGATGAATCCGCGAGACACCGCAGAAAATATGCAACGCCGCAAGATGATTCGACGTGGCGGCACCTACGGTCCCGCACTTCCTGAGGGCGCAGCGGAAGATGGCGTGGAGCGCGGCATCGCAGCGTTTATCGGCTGTGCCAGCCTTATTCGCCAGTTCGAGTTCGCGATGAACGTATGGGTGAACGATCCTAACTTCAAGGAACTCGGCAACGAGCGCGATCCGTTCGTCGGAACGCAGGACGGCACGTTCGACTACACGATTCCGAAGCGGCCCATTCGAAAAAAACTCAAGGGGCTCCCTGCATTCACCACCATCCGAGGGGGAGCCTACTTCTTCCTTCCCGGGATTCGCGCATTGCGTTTTCTTGCAGCAGGATGTCCGATTGCCCCGCCCACTTCGTAAAGTATGGAGAAACAGCAATGGCACAGATAAAGAGCCGTCCTCGCACCTACAACCAGGTTCAGGTTCCACGTAAATACACACCAGGCAAACCGAGGTTCAGCATCTATTGGACATGGAGTTATCCGTGGGAATCGAACCGCGATCTCACCGAGATGGACAATCGCTTCTCCAGCATTACCGAGGTTCGTCGGGTTGCATGGCCAAAGTACGAAACGACCGAGTTCTCACAACAGATGTTCCTACAGGGAATCGCGGGAACGCTCGAGCTGTTTCATCTCAGCCTGCTACGCTTCCAGAACCTCGTCGGTGAGATCACCGGTCATCCTGTCGCTGTCTATCAGCGCATCGACCAGGCGGGACAGAAGCTCCCCATCGACGAGCGCATCCTCGACGATACGGACACGCTGATGGTCTTCGGTCTCGACCATCTGGTCACCGAACAAGAGGCCGCCCCGGAAGAGATCGAGGCACTTCAAAACTTCCTCAAGCGAGAAGGAACCTGCCTCATGCTCGGTCCGCACCATGACGTCGGCTTTTCGGATGACCTCAAACAACGCGCCATGGAGTATGCGCACCACGGCGATCCTCTCGTTCCGCGCCAGCAGCGCTTCGGCAAATACACGCGCTCCCTTATGAAGGGTCTCGACGTCCCCGTCGAGAACCGTTGGGGGCTGCGACCCGCAACCGTCAAAGGCACTATGCAACTCCAGCCGCTTATCAAGACTGACGGCTTCGACACTCGCGGATGGCTCGAAGGCGTTCCCACCTTCAACTTCCATCCGCATCTGCCGCACTACGCACTGACAACGAACGACGACAAGACGATCCGTCTCCTGGCGCAGCAGCCCATCGACACGTCCCATCCACATCCATTCACGGAAGCCGGCAACAGCGCCTTCAACATGTTTCTCTGGATGCCCCCAACCAACGAGCGCCCAGGCGACATCCTGCTTGCCGACTCCACCATCTTCACTACGCTCTTCGGTGGGGACGCAAGCCTTGAGCGCTTCTGGAAGAATCTCGCCACGAAGTAGCCGCCGGAGAAAGCATGCAAACTCTCCGCTCGACAGACTGCGTTAGCAAGGTTCGTGTGGGAGTTCTCGCGATTCTGCTGCTGGTGTCTCCCTTACCGGCGCAGGGCCAGAGCAGAGGCGTCTATCCACTTGGCATGAGTTCGACAAACTCCGGCATCACTCCCGCGCCCGGCTTTACCTACTCCAACCAATTGCTCTTCTACTACCGGAACGAATCCAAAGATGAGCACGGCGTTACCAAGCCCGTGACGGGAAGCAACGCCGTGCTGATGGACATGAATTCCATCATCTGGGTCAGCACTCGAACGCTTCTTGGCGGTGCTCATTACTCCGCGATTGCAACCCTGCCCTTTGCAAAGAACGATCTCACCTCTGACATCAACGGCAACATCAGCGGTGGCGGAGGTTTCGCCGACTCGTACTATGTGCCATTCATCCTCGGGTGGAATAAGGAACGCGTCTCGTTGCGTCTGCTCTATGGCTTCCTCGCTCCAACCGGGCGCTACGCCTCCGATGCCAGCAACAACGTCGGCTCCGGATACTGGACACACGCGATTTCCTCCGGTCAGACGTTCTCGCTCACACGCGACAAAACCTGGGCGCTCTCTACCTTTGAGATGTATGAGTTTCACACTCCCCAGGAGGGCACTGAAACTCACCCGGGCCAAACCTTCGATCTCGACTATTCGCTGGTGCGAAACCTCACCTTCCCAAAGCCTGCTCTGCGGCTCCAGGTCGGGGTCACCGGGTACGAGGCGCGACAGACGACTGCGCATTTCGGCCCTGCCATCACACCCGCCCTTGGCGCCGACCGTTACGCCATCAACGCCATCGGCGTGGCCTCACAAGCCACTTTTCCAGCTCCGAGATTGACTCTAGGAATGAAGTTCTTCGAAGAATTCGCCGATCGGTCAACCTTTCAGGGCTATTCGCTTCAGTTCACAGGTGTAGTGAACTTCTAACCTCCGTTGACTCACCGCGCGCAAAAAGCAGAGGAGAGACTAGCCCTGACAGGCGAAAGAGAAATCCTGCCACTCGAGCAAACGAATTGAACCCGACGGGACTCGGTAAGGGCAAGTCCCCGGCAGGAAAGCTTCGGCATCGATGTCGACGAGATGATGCGATTGTCGATCCACCCTGCTCAAAGATGAGTTGGGTTCCAATGCGAACTCGACTGGTGAGGCCGATCTGCGTGGTCAGCGGGGCAACGGTGATGCCGCGTAAATCGAGAATGCAAAATGAGGCGACGTCGTAACCCCGTACCTCTTGGGGAGCCAGCCACGAAACCGGCAGGGAGCGGGCGACCGCCTTTGCGGGCAAACGGAAGTTGAAAAATAAAGCGTTCGGCAAGTGATGCGTGTACGGCGGGCATGAATGACATAAAGAGTCCCCACGGAGATTATCCGTCAATCAACCTCCTTGGCACTGCTGCACTAGTTAAACGGGAAGTCGGCCTCTCGGAAGCGAATCAAGGATTTCCGACCGCTACGTGCCGAGGCGCCAGGGAGGGTAGCGTCGGTTCTCGCCTGCGAAATACAGGCAAAGCTTATTGCCAGCCGGATCACGTAACCAAGCTTCGCGCCACAACCACGCCTGGTCAGTAGGGTCGTTGTCGAATACGATTCCTTTTTCTTTCAGAGTGGCGACTTCGCCATCGAGATCGTCGCATTCGAAATACACATGCACGCCATCGCCTCCCGACCGAAGTTCCAAGGATAGTGTCGACAGATCAGAAGGATTCTCTAATCGGGCGTAGTGATCATTCTTCACGATCAGGGTGAAGCCTAAATTCTGATAGAAGATGATGCTGTCATGGAGCCCATTTGCGGGTAACGTAATTTGATTGAGCCTCATTGCACGACCTTAGCAAAACTTTGCGGCTCATGGTGTGCTCCTTTGCTCGGCATTTGCTTTGCACGCCGGTAAGGTGTGTTGCTAACGCAAACTGACGCCGCCCGGGCATGGTCTGTCGGGCATTGCTGACTTTACCCAGTATTGCCAGTTGAAATGTCACCTATCCGACATATCGACGGGCTACACTTACGACCTTTATTATCACGAGATCAAACTACGAAGGTCTCGCTGTGACAGGCAACACTGTTTTCGACGGTTCGGGAGAGATGTGTTCGATCATGAGGGCTTACGACTGGAAGAGCTCTCCGCTCGGACCAGTGGATGATTGGCCACAAAGTCTCAAAACGGCAGTGGAGATTCTGCTCAGTTCCCGGTTCTCCATGTGGATGGCATGGGGGCCTGAACTGGTATTTTTCTATAACGATGCCTATCGAAAGGCCACCCTGGGCGAAAAGCACCCGTGGGCCCTGGGACGCGCTGCTCGCGAGGTGTGGAGCGAGATATGGGATGAGATCGGCCCGCGCATTCAAACCGTACTCGATACAGGAGTGGCGACCTGGGACGAAGCTTTGCTGCTCTTTCTGGAGCGGAGTGGTTTCTCCGAGGAGACGTATCATACCTTTTCTTACAGCCCTCTGAAGGACGACAACGGCAAGGTCGCAGGCATGTTGTGTGTCGTGATGGAAGAGACCAACAGAGTGCTGGGGGAGCGCCAACTGGCCTCTCTCAAACGGTTTGCCAGTGAACTAGGCACCGCCATTACGGAAGAGGAAGTGCGGGAAATTGTTGTCGATAACTGCCGGGCAAATCAACAAGATCTTCCGTTCACTTTAACTTATCTGGTGCACGAGAGGGAGCAACAGGCGCAACTGTTCTGCGCCACTGGATTCGACGATCATGATCCAGCCGCGCCATCGACAATTGATCTGAAGAGTTCAAGCAGCATTTGGCCAATCTCCTCGGTGCTGGAAGCCAATGACTCGCTGGTCATGGACGTGAAGGAGGTTTCTGATCGCTTGCCGAGAGGCACCTGGCCATTGCCAGCCAATAAAGCCTTGCTCGTGCCGTTCGCTCAGCGCGGAGAGAAGAAAGCGGCCGGAGTATTGGTAGCGGGCTTAAGTCCTTATCGCATTCTGGACGGCGACTACGAAGGATATATCAAGCTGATGGCAGGGCAGCTAGCCGCGAGCCTGGCAAACGCGAACGCTTATGAGCAGGAGCGAAAGAGGACGCAGGCGCTGGCGGAGATTGATCGTGCCAAGACCATGTTCTTCAGTAATGTCAGCCATGAGTTGCGTACTCCTTTGACACTCATGCTGGGCCCTCTCGAGGACGAATTGGCCCGAGCCGACTGTGGAGCGGAGAGCAAGCATTCTCTTGAACTGATTCATCGCAACGGGCTGCGACTGCTGAAACTGGTGAACACTCTGCTGCAGTTTTCCCGGGTTGAGTCAGGCCGGCTCAATTCAAGGTTCGAACCAATTGACCTGGCTAAGGTGACTGCTGAGTACGCGAGTGCCTTTCATTCTGCTGTCGAACGGGCAGGACTGCGATTCGTGGTGGACTGCCGTCCGCTGCCGGAGCCTGTGTACATCGACCGTGAGATGTGGGAGAACATCATTCTGAACCTTCTCTCCAACGCGTTGAAATCCACGTTTCACGGGGAGATTGCCGTTACCGTGCGCGCCGTCGAAGGTGGTGCACAGAATCGGGAACACACGTCGGCGGCTCGCGTGTCACTAGCTGACATCGTTCTGCATGCGATCACTATTTACGAACCACGATGCAGGGTGGCCGGCATCACCATCCGGAGGTCGCTGAATTCGTCGAAGATCGTCACGCTGCGTCGCGGGGAGTTGATGCAAGTTATCTCTAATCTCATCTCGAATTCGATCTATGCGATGCCAACAGGGGGCACCCTGTCTATCTCCGTGGAAGATGTGGCAAGTCCCGACGACGGCATTCTTTTGACCATTCAGGATGACGGCGTCGGGATCGCGGCAGACGATTTACCGAGGGTTTTCGATGCATTCTTTTCGACCCGCAGCGTCGTGGGCACTGGCATAGGGTTATTTGTTGCCAAGCAATTTGTTGAGGGCCATGGGGGGCGCATCGAAATTAAGAGCAGCAATGACGCAGAACATCACGGCACCGCGGTTTGCGTATTCCTGCCGCTGCGTACTGCCTATGATGCTTCATCGACTTCGTCATTGGCACACTGAATGTAGATGCCAAGTGGATACGCGTTTGAAAGTAATCTAACTGCCCGTAATCAGAGGGGTGTTCGTGCAACGACACTGAATGTCGGAAAGCTCCGTCATTCATCCTTTACCCGCGTATATTTGTTGATCCAGTTCACCTCCCACGTCTTCCCACCATCGTCCGAGAAGGCCTGTTCCGACTGCGCAGCATCCGCATCAATGCTCCACATCGAAAACCGCACCAGCACCGACTTCCCATTGATCAACTCATAGTCATAAAAATCCACGCGCCCATTCTTGAACTGCCCGACCCCTGGAACCGCTCCAAACACTCCCACGTTCGGCGACGCGAAATCGATGTTCCACTCCTTCGTCGTCGGATTGAACCACCGGAGCGCCATCAATTCGAGATGCCCTGCGACCGGCCCATCCGCCTTATACTCCGCGAGATTCGCCTTGCCATCCCAAACCTTCTTCACCACGGACACGCCATCCAGATCCACCCACTCCTTCGATCCGGTCAGCGGATGCAGCAGCCGCGACGAATGTGTCTTCCACGTTCCCAGGTCGAAATCGAAAGCATGTTGCGCCTCGTCGTCAGGAGCCGATTTCGACGTAGCAGAGGCCCTCACCATCTTCGCCCCCGCAACTGCTTTCTCCCGGGTCAACTCCGCAACAAAAGCCGGAGCCCAGGTTTTCCCGCCATCGTTCGAATACGACTCCTCAAAACGGTGCGAGTCCGGCGCGATGTTCGACCACACTGCCCGAACCAGAATCGCCTTCCCATTGAATGTGTCGCTCGAGAAGAGTTCGCCCCGCCCATCATGAAACGCTCCGATCTCCGGCGAATTCAGGGTAGCCGCCTTGTTGTCAATGAAAGACTGGCTCCATTGATGAGCCTGAGGGTTATACAGAAACAGCGTTAACCCCTCCCAATGCCCATTCGGCCCATCCGCCTCAATCTCCTCCAGCTGCGCCCGCCCATCGAACACCTTCCGCACCGTCACCGTTCCATCCAGCACAACCGACTTATCCGATCCCGACCATGGATCCGGGATTCGCCGAATATGCGTATGCCAAACCCCGATGTTGAAATCAAAATCATGCGCCCCATCGCGCAACGCCGCAACCGCCTGTGCCCTGGCAGCGGGCACGAACGCCCAACTCGCGGCAACGAGCAACACAGTCGCCCAGACCATCTTCCTCATGCCCCGCCTCGCTCCGCTCTCACTTATCCAAGCACCAAAAGAATCATTCATCGCCTGTCTCCTTTCATTTCTGCCAAGAGTGTAGGCTTGTCTTCAGGCTCCCCAACTCACTTATGGCACACGGATTTTCAAAGAAAAATCAAAGCCTCGCCGAGACTGCCTATCGCTTCGCCGACTTCGAACTCCACCCAGCCGATCGCCTGCTGAAAAAATCCGGCACTCCCGTCCCCCTCCAACCCAAAGCCTTCGACGCCCTCCTCTGCCTGGTGCGCCGCGCCAAACACCTCGTCAGCAAAGAGGAGCTCACCCACACCCTCTGGCCCGATATCCACGTCAGCGAAGCTAACCTCACCAACACCATCGTCAGCCTCCGCAAGATCGTCGGCCGCGAAGCCATCGCCACCGCCTCCAAACACGGCTATCGCTTCGAGCTTCCCGTCGAGGGCGAACCCGGCATCCCCCGCTCCACCTACGAGAAATTTCTTCGCGCCAAAGAGCTCACCAGCCGGCGCTCGGTAAACTCCATACTCCTCGCCCGCGACCTCTACTGGACCTGCCTCGCCGAAGATCCCAGTTTCGCCTCGGCCTGGGCCTGGCTTGGCCGCTGCTGCTGGTTTCTAGACAAATTCAGCAGCAGTTCGCCCGCCAACCTTGACCTCGCGCAAGCCGCCTTCGAGCGAGCCTTCGCCATCGACCCCGATCTCGCCCCAGCCCACCAGTTCTACACTTTCGTCGAGGTCGACACCGGTCGCGCCGCTGAAGCTATGGCCCGCATCCTCGCCCGCCTCGATCGTCATCCCGGCGAACCCGAATCCTTTACCAGCCTGGTCCAGGTCTTCCGTTTCCGCGGACTCCTTCAGGAATCCGTCGACGCCCATCGCCGCGCCACCCAGCTCGACCCTGGCATCCTCACCAGCGTCGCCCACACCTACTTCCTCGCCGGAGACTATCCCTCTGCCATAGAAGCCTACAGCGGCCGCGCCGCCTACTACCTCGACGCCGCCGCATGGGCTGCCCTGGGGGATCGGAAGCGGGCGATTGCCATTTTGCGCGAACGGCTGGGCAGTATGTCTTTATCTGAGTTAATGACAGCTCTTATGAGTTCCCTATTGGCTCTTCTCGAGGGCAAAACGGATGAAGCGGTCCGCCTGATGGAGACGGCGGATACAACTCGCGAACCCGAGATCCTCGTGTATTTCGCGCGACACTACGCTCGGCTAAAGCAGGTAGATTCGGCGATAACAGCTCTGAAGCGGGCAGCAGAGTCAGGCTTCGTCTGCGCACCGGAAACCCTAATTTCGGACGCGTGGCTGACCGCACTGCGGAAACGTTCGGAGTTTGCCTCCCTGTTGGGGACCGCGGAAACTCTGGTTCAAGAAGCGCGATCAAGCTTCGAATAATAGAGGATGCGAATGGAAACGCGCTTGCGTTTACCAATCCTGAGAAACTGTCTGCAGAACGAAGTCCACCACGGCAAACCATTTGGCTTTTGGCCGTTGTTTGCGTTCTGGGTCTCGCGCCCGCAAGAATGTGTAATCGGGTATGAGCCAATTTCTGCGGTCTATTGTTTGAGACTCTATCTGCAACTCAGCTAACTCTGTCCAAATCTGACGAAACAATCTCCTGGTTAAGCCACGTACCTTAGATTTTGCCTAAACATTCAACTGCAAGGGGAGGGAACGGCATGAATATGAAAACGATGAGGAGAGTTTTTATGTCGGCATTGCTCGTTGAGGCAGTCGTCTGTATGGTGGCACTTGCTGCCGGGACAAGGATCGGATGAAGCGAAGGGATTTTGTACGGCTTGGATGGGCCACCATGATCGCGACCGGGGCAGGCAAGCTGCGGCCCGCGTTTGGGAAGTCGCCCGGCCTCCAGCAGGTTCCGGGGCTGCTACAGCATGCGATGGCGGTGCCGTTGGAACCGAAGGCCGCCGGGCGTGCGGCGGACTTCACCCTGCAAATCGCACCCATGATGGTCGAGCTGGCCCCGCAGGTCGTAATCAGCACGATCGGCTACAACAATAAAGTGCCCGGTCCGCTCCTGCGTATGCGCGAGGGCCAGCTCGTCACTATCGACGTTGTGAACGACACAGATGTTCCAGAGTACGTGCATTGGCACGGCCTGCTCGTTCCGTCGGAAGTAGATGGCGCGGAGGAAGAAGGCACCCCCCCGGTCCCGCCCCACGGTAAGCAACGGTACCAGTTCGTGGCGAGGCCGGCGGGTTCGCGATGGTACCACTCGCACACCGCGGCCATGATGGATCTGCACCGGGGCGCCTACACCGGCCAATTCGGTTTTCTCATGATCGATTCCGCGAATGATCCTGGCCACTACGACCAGGAAGTCTTTTTGGCGCTGCGTGAATGGCAATATTTTCTATCTACGACAGATCAGGACGAGATGGCAGCGGATCCCCACGACCCGATGCCCGAAAAACCCGCCACTCCAGACCTCCGTCCGAACGGACTCGAGGTTAGCGCTCCTCTTTACTCAATCAACGACAAGATGCTCGGCGCGGGGGATCCCATCCGCGTGAAGCCGGGTCAGCGCGTCCTCATGCACCTGCTCAACGCCAGTGCCTCGCAAATTCATCGGATAGGTCTTTTCGGTCACCATTTTCAGGTGATCGCTCTCGACGGCAATCCTGTGCCCACGCCTCGGCTAGTCGATGTGATTGAGATCGCCCCGGGCGAGCGCGTGGATGCGATCGTGGAGATGAACCTTCCGGGAGTTTGGGTTTTAGGTGAGCTAAGCGATGCCGCGCGGCAATCCGGCATGGGCATCGTGGTGGAGTACGCCAATCAGGCGCAGCCGCGCCCGCAATGGCTTCCGCCTCCGCCTACACGCTGGGACTACACCATCTTTGGCACGACCGCGCCGCATCCGGCACCAGACCAGACCATCGACATGGTCTTTGAAAAAGTCCCCGGCGGCCTCCATGGAATCAATCACTGGCTCGTCAACGGCAAAGAATATCCGCATGACCGGGAATTCGTGTTCCGTCAAGGAGGTCGCTACCGGCTGGTGTTTCACAATCGAAGTGACGATTCTCACCCTCTGCACATGCACCGGCATCTATTCGAGCTCGTCGAACTCAACGGCAAGCCGACTGCCGGCATCAGGAAAGACACGGTGATCGTTCCCGCATTTGGGCGCGCCACCGTGGATCTGGTCGCCGACCAGCCGGGCCTGACTCTGTTTCACTGCCATATGCAGCAGCACATGGACTTTGGTTTCATGGCGCTCTTTCGCTACGCCTGAGCACCGCATCGCTGGTGGCTTAGACCATAACCTTAAAGTTTCCTTTAAGGTGCGGAGCCAGTTCCCCCTGGCGCGTGTCCGCTTTCGTAATCTGCCTTGTCTTGCTGCGATGCAAACACAGTCCCCTGGCGAGAGCTTCCCGCGGCACCCAGATTCTCGAGAATAAGTGGCGTTTTTCACACACGCGAAATATTGAAGGCATAAAACCCGGTTTGCAACCAGTATTTAAAATCGAACGGGAGAAAGCGCATGAGGACGATTCACGGAAGGTTCCGAGCAGCTCTGCTCATGGCCTCGGTCTTGGCACTTGCAGTTGGGGTACAGGCGCAATATCAAAATTCACAGAATCAGAATTCCGACCACGATGGCGGCCGAAACTCCAACATCAACACGTGGCCATACGGAACGCCGGGCCGCTCTGCGCCTGTGCTCGCAGTGGTCGGCGACGTCGCCTGCCAGCCCGGCGAAACGGAGCCCGGTGGTGAGAAGGCTGGTGAAAACTGCGTAGGAGACACCGCTCAGAATCTGTTCGCATCCCAGGCGGCCACAGCAAAACAGATTGAGAATATGAAGCCTGACCTCGTCGCGCTTGTCGGAGATGAGCAATACCAGGTGGGACAATACGCGGACTTTGAGAACTCGTACGAATCGACCTATGGCGCCTTCAAAATGATTACGCGACCCGCGCCTGGCAACCATGAATTTTATGTCGAGCACGGCGCCGTAGGCGTTGCGGGCTACGGCTACTTCTCTTACTTCAACGGCGCCCAGCACAATGCCGATGGAACCGTGATGACGGCTACGGTGGCCAACAACCCCGACACCGGCGGGACCTTCACCCAACCCGTACCGTATTCGGACGGACAGGCGGGGCACTTCGAGCAGTCCGGCGGACTCGGAACAACAGTACCGGCCGGAGGCTCAATCGGAGTCGGGAATGGCTGGTACTCCTATAATCTCGGCGCCTGGCACCTTATCTCGCTCAACATCGAGTGCGAAACGCAGCCGGGCGGTTGCACCGGTTCCTGGATTGCTTCCGAACTCCAATGGCTGAAAAAGGATCTCGAGGCAAATCATTCCGCGTGCACACTCGCCTACTGGCACCAGCCTACATTCAGCGCTGCCAACAGCATCGCTGTACCGGAAGGCACGACCGCTAAGGCCTTTTGGCAACTGCTCTACGAGAATGGAGCCGACCTGGTGCTGAACGGACATGACCATCTCTATGCCCGTTACCGCCCGCTTGACCCTTCCGGAAATTACGATCGGAAAAAAGGTATACGGGAATTCATCGTGGGTACCGGCGGCGAGACACTCGATGCGGTCGTTACAACCAACTCAACAACCGCTGATCCTACCGGCAATCCGAACTTCAATAAAGAGAATATCGAGGCGGCAACCGGGCAATTCTGGGGCGTGATGGGACTGACACTCAATCAGAATGGTTACGAGTGGGATTTCGAGTCCGCACTAAAGGATCCTGCACAACCGACCGGCGCAGATTCTTACAGCGACAAGGGCGTCGCCTCCTGCCACGGTCCAGCCAACCGCTGGTGACCGGATCGTCTTCGCCACGTAAGGCTTGACCTTGCTTCAGTGCCCAGTCCCCCTTTGCGAGAGATCGCGAAGGGGGAACTTCTCTTGCCTGGCTCTCAGTTCCGCTCGCTGCCTTAGCGGCCGCCGGGCGTTTCTGTTATTGGCCCTATTGCAATTCCTTAGTGATCGCGTCCGCGGCGTTGCCAGCCACGACCCAGCTTGCCGACCCGGCAACGACGGCTTCATCCTCGAACCAGAGGAAACCGAAGTCGTCGATGCACTCCGGAAAATCCGGCTTGATGATGATGTATCCCGGAATCACGGCGCCCGGAATGTAAGCGTTGTCGGCGCGGTTGTTGCTGTACGTCTTGGTCTTCGAGACCGTACCGACCCCAGCTACATACGAAGTGCTGGATACAGGGTGCGTGCCGAGAATGTAATTGACGGCGCGAAGTGTATATCCGGGGCCCACAAGATCCGGAAACGCCTTGTGCAGGAAGTACATCCGGATGGCCATGTCAACCACGGCGCCGGATCCGCCCCAAGTGCCCAGGCTCGGGGGCACGCCGAACGGGGTGACGTCCAACTGCTTGTCCAGACCCGCCATGTATGTCTTCACCGCTTCCCGCATTTGATCTTTCGCGCCCGCGTCCAGGTAAGGCAACGCTCGGACTGCCGTCCAACCACGGAGGTCCATCTGTTGCGGGGTGATCATCTGAGGGAACAACTCCTTGAGACGGGACTTGTAGGGCTCGGCGCCATTTGTGGCAATGGTCAATTCCAGGGCCGCAGCCCACTCTTGTCCGACGCCAAAGCCACGGCCGAAGCCGGGCGGCGGAGGTGTTTGTGCGCCAGTCGTGCCAGAACTTGTCGGAGCGCCTGAGTTGCCCCGTCCGTTACGACCGCCTTGCGCGCCAGACACCACGCCCTGAGACGCAGCCAGCACGCCACCTCCGGGAGCACCCGCCGGAGCCGCTCCGCCAAAGCCGCCGCCCGCGGGATTCGGCGTTGGGTGAGCCTTCTCGTCGTTCCATGTTTTGATCGCGGTATCGAGGCAGTCTTTCGCTAATGCGTCGTCATAGCCTTTCAGCACATCGGACGCCGCAGCCAGCGCTGCGATGGCGTTCCATTGGAAAAACGGGTTCGTAGTGGAGAAAATCCAGCGGTCGTCCGGCTTGCCGGAGTAGTCGCCCTTCACTTCGTTCGGACCGAGCTTCGGATCATAGATGCGGCCGTCAGTTTTCGACGCTCCATCGCCCAAGTGCGTGTATTGGCGCAGATCCGGTTCGTGAGTGCCGCGGATCGAGTGGCCTATATTGTGGAACTGCGCCAGGAT
The DNA here is from genome assembly GCA_963798925.1 of uncultured Acidobacteriaceae bacterium. Taxonomy (GTDB): domain Bacteria; phylum Acidobacteriota; class Terriglobia; order Terriglobales; family Acidobacteriaceae; genus Edaphobacter. Next base: position 1,354,006 of record CAWCVD010000008.1, on the reverse strand, counting down.
GAGCAGTGCGCCGTGCTTGACTTGCTGCACCGTATCCGGCACGCCATCGGGACGGTGCATCTCAACCTCACGCGCGACTTCATCCACCGTAAGCTCGTCGTACTTGAGATTGAATTCGCGATACGCCAGAGCCAGACTCTGAATCACGCTCAGTTGCGCAGGCTCCTCGAGGTCGAAGTCGCCGGCATCATACCAACCGCCCACGTTCATTCCCGGAATGTGATCGCCGCCTTTGTACTTCCCGTCCGTTGCCGTAGCCTGATTCCAGCCGTCGAATTGCTCTCCAACCACGGGCGCCAGACGACCATCATCCAGGTGCGAAGCGCCGTGCCACACGCGGTAGGCTTCGCGAACGGAGACGTGATCCATCTGCTCCGCAAGGTGATGGTCCAGGCTATCCTGCCAGATGTTAGCGTAAGCGTCCCTGGAGATTGGGAAGGGCGCCGTACGCTGGTCTGCGTACTCGATTACATACAGGCCGGCGTCCTTGACCGGGGTGAAGTCGAATTTCGAATAAACGTAGCGCAGCCAGGGCGTTGCAGGCGTGATCGGGCCCTCGAACGCCTGTTTGTAAGAGCCGTCCTCCATCAGGCGCAGCACTTTGGCCGTCTTCGGGCCGCTGTATTTCGGATCGAGTTCGAGTACCGCCACCTTAGAGAAACCCGGCGCATAACCGACCTGGCTGTGCGCGATCATCGGCGGCCGCGTCCAGTTCGGAATCACGTCCGGCCTGATATGCCATACGATGGCACCGGTGGTCTTGCCCGAAGGGATCAGCGAACGCAACACGAACCAGCCGTTCTGCGCGCGGTTCCGTCCATCGAACAACATGAGGTCAGCTGTATCCGACTTGACGTTGACCCGGGCCAGCGCGTCGTCGACCCCCAAGGTGATGCTCTGGCCCTCGGCGAAGGGCAGCGGCTGAGTGAATCCCTTGGCCTTCTCCCAGTCCTCCAGGTAGTACGCCTTTTTCGGCTCATCAGACAGCGGCAACGCCTTGTCCATCGGATCGTTAGGCGTTCGCGGGAAGATGCCGGCTTTGATCCCGTCCACCAGGTAAGCCTTTCCCATGTAAATCGAGGGCAGGAACTCCAAGTTGAAGCCTGCTCGCCCGACCAGTTTCTGCGGTAGCGGCTTGTCGAGATTGATGCTGACCCTCACGCCGCCTGGTTCCGCTGCGACTTCCAGGGTGTAGCTCAAATCGAAGGCCGGGAAGGCGAGGTTGGCAGTGAGCCGATTGTTCGCCTTATCGGTCTGGCGCCCTTTGAGGGTTGCCACCAGGTCCCACTGCTCGGGCGTTGGCATCAGGCGCACGTCGCCGTTAGTGGCGATGCGCTGGCCGTGGAAAATCATCTCCATGGCCGTGTTCTTTTGATCTACGAAGACGGGATGGTACGTGCTGTCGTAGAGAAATACGCTAAAACCTTGAGTATCGAGGTAATTCTTGTCATTCACCCTCATGGAAAAATCGGCACCGAACAGGCTTGGGCCGGAGGTCAGGGCCAGGAGGAGACACACTCTGATTAGGGTGATCATTAGATTGGGTCAAACTACTCCTTTGCCTCAACATAGCATGACGGGCACACCGTCTCGCCGTCTGTGCGGCAGGTGCGGTGATTTTGAGCGGGACCACTCAACGATGGGTAACACCAGCAATCGAAGCTGGTGAGTTAGGACTGGGCGACGGTGTAGGTTCCGTCTTCCTCGCCGGTCGAGTTTAACCGCATATTGCACGGTTGGGCGGTTTCTCACCGACACGTCGCCAGCGAGCGCATCTTCAGGCGTGTCATTTACGCCATCTTCAAGGCGATATGAATGGGCTCTGAGGAGGCATCCTCGCAAAGGCGCTGATCGAGCCCGCTCACAGATCTTCGTCCACTGCGAGTTGACGAAAAACCGGCTATCCGGAAGTTGATTTTGGACCTCCCGGAAAGTCGGTTGTCGGCAAGTTCGGTTGAAGTTTCCGATAACCTACACGCCAGTTGCGTCGCCTTTGCATGAAGAATGCCCGCACTCGCAGATGATCTCGGTAGTTCCCTTTGTTCCTTCGCAGTGGGTACTGCAGAAATTCTGTCCTTTGCCTGGAATACAACTACAGGCAGGATTTTCACATTTCTTCGGATCGGCCATTTTGATTCTCCTTCGTGATGCCGCTGGCATGCACACGAACTGAGATGCAGTATAGGGCTGTGACGCAACAGCCACTCGCAAATAGCGCGTAACATGCCTCGTCATTTCCGAAATGCCGTTTTTCGTGCAGCAGCTACCTGAGCCAACTGTCCGAGAACGTCGCAAACAAAATTAGCCCAGTCACCACCCGTCTCTGGTCAGAAGCTTCGGGTGATTACGCTGATGGATTCGCTCGGTTGTGCGCCAGAGAGGGCAGGATGAGACGGCGATTTAGTGCAAACAAAACCAAATCAGCGTTGCTTTTTAGATTGAACGATCCCATAATGTTGCGTTTGTGAAACTCCACGGTCTTTTCGCTGAGGTTCAGGAGTGCGGCGATCTCTTTCATCGGCCTACCCTCGCCGAACAACTGCACCATCTCCTTTTGTCTTGGGGAAAGGTCTTTTGAAAATTGCTTTGCTCGTGACTTTGCTTCTGCCCAATTTTCAGACCTCACCCTAGGTGAGATATAGGAGTGGCCGCGTATTACTTCATAGATCGCTTTGAGCAACTCTGACCCAGCCGAGTGCTTAAGAACGAACGCGACAGGGCCTAATTCAAGAGCCGCAGCTGCAAGGTGTGGGTCATCTTGCATTGTTAAGAAAATGAACTTTACCTTTGGGGTGTTCAACCGGATCATCCGAGCTGCGTCAAGCCCATTAAGCAGAGGCATTCCCACATCGACGATGACAAGGTCCGGCTTGAGTACTGCAGTTTCAGCCACCATGGCGCGGCCGTCCAAGACCTGTCCCACTACGTCGAAGTTCTTTTCCAAATAGGACCGCAATGCATCAGAAAAGATCGTATGATCGTCCGCAATTAAAAGACGCGGGCGGGATAGGTCTCTACGAACGGTATTAAACCCTTCCATATCACGCTCTCCGCACTTGATTCATGACTTTTCGCGAGAAGGCTATCAAGGGAGGCAAGGTAGGGTAACTAGCAGTTTTGCAAGACTCGATGAAATGCAGTTCCCGCAAAGTCCGGTGCCAGCTCAATCGGTCGATGCAACACTAGTTTAATCACTGATCCACAAATGCTTACCCTGAAAATCGAATCTGGCTTGGCTGATGTCGGCCCGAACCTTAGCCTGGGTAAGGCTTTGGCTGATCAGATCCAAGCGAGCACGATTTAGCTTTTGCTTTCATTGAATGGGGTTTTGAGATGAGTGTTGCGTCGACCCATTGAGACCACCCGCGTTTTCGGAAACTTCAGTCATGCAATTCAGCCATGAGGTGCGGCATTTCCGATCAGTCCGAGTGAGCTGTTCGTTTCGATTGTTGACTATCTACAATCCTTTAGTGTAGATAGTCATAGGATGGGTAAACCAAGCGACCTGGTGCAGGGAACTCTCGATCTACTTATTCTCAAGACGATCTCGCTCGAGCCGAAGCATGGCTGGGCTATCGCGAAACGTATTCAGCAGATTTCGAACGAGGTGCTGCAGGTGCAGCAGGGTTCGCTGTATCCTGCGCTGCATCGGCTTGAGCAGCAGGGGTGGATACGTGCCAAGTGGAGTGAGACCGAGACGGGCCGTCAGGCCAAGTTTTACGGGTTGACTGCGGCTGGACGCGTGCAGCTTGAACGGGAGATGGAGAGCTGGAGCCGTCTTTCAACAGCCATCAATCTGGTCGTCGAGGCCAGCTAAGGACCGCGGGAGGTGCAGATGCGGTGGTTCGAACGATTTCGTATGGCGGTGTTGATGCTATTCCGGCGTCAGAAGGAGACGGCGTTGCTGAACGACGAGTTGCAGTTTCATCTGGAGCAGCAGGTTGGGGAAAACATCGCCAACGGCATGAGCCCTGAGGAAGCGCGTCGCGCCGCACTGCGCAGGTTTGGCAATCCAACCCTTGTTCGCGATCAGGCTCGTTCAACTTGGAGCTGGAACTGGCTGGAGATAGGTCTGCGCGATCTTCGCTATGGAGCGCGTACGCTTAGCCGCTCTTCCGGCTTCGCGATTATCTCCATTTTGGTTATGGCACTCGGAATTGGCGCCACCACTTCGCTGTTTACGATTGTGCGGGCGGTACTGTTGAAGCCGCTGCCCTTCCGGGACCCGGGCAAGCTGGTGATGGTTTATGAACACTTTCGGGCCTCCGTGGGAGGCGACGGAACGAATGTTGTTTCCTCGGGAGATTTTCGTGACTGGCGCGCGCAGACGCATGGATTCGAGGACATGGCTGCATGGCGTAATTATGGGTTCAATCTCATAGGTGAGCATCAGGAACTGCCGGAGACCGTTGAGGCTGTCGGGGGTTCCTGGAACCTGTTTTCGGTTCTGGGCATTGAGCCTGCGCTGGGTCGCACATTCACTGCGGAAGAAGACCAGCCCAACGCCAACCATGTGGTTCTGCTTTCCTGGAGCCTGTTTCAGCGGCGCTTCGGAGGAGACGCTTCGATTCTTGGCAAGACGGTTCGTCTTGACACCAATGCTTACACCGTCGTCGGCGTGCTGCCGCGATGGTTTACCTATCCCAACCCGAGAGCTCAACTGTGGGTCCCGTACGCGCAGACGTTCCCCGCGGCCGAGTACGATTTTCACGATAGTCATCAGAGCTACGTCATTGCACGGCTGCGACCCGGCGTAAGCGCAGCTACAGCGACACAGGAAGTGAGTGCGTTGCAGTACCGGTTGCATGAGGCGAACGCATCGAAGCCGGTGGCGGAGGACGCGGTGTTCCGGCCGATGATCGACGACGTGGTCAAGGACATCAAGACTCCATTGATCGTTCTGCTGTGCGCGGTGGGATGCATGCTTCTGATCGCCTGCCTGAACGTTTCGAACCTGCTGGTTGCACGCGGTGCTGCGCGGCGCAAAGAGGTTGCGGTGCGTGGTGCGCTCGGTGGCAGCCGTCTGAGTCTGATCCGCGAGCAGATGGCGGAGAGCCTTCTGATCTGCCTTGCAGGGGGAACGCTCGGGCTGGCGATTTCGGTGCTTGCCACTCGCTGGCTTGCGAGTCACTGGCAGGATCTGCCCCGGGCCGAGTCGATTCATGTCGACTTAAGCGTTCTCGCGTTTTCGATTGGGTTGATCTTTCTGACTGCGTTGCTTGCTGGATTGCTACCCGCCATCTCTTCGACCGGTGCGGGGGTTTTGACAGCGTTGCAGGAGTCGTCGCGAAGCATCGGAGGCAGTGCGTCTCGTGCCACGCTTCGCAAGATTCTGTTGACGGCAGAGATCGCGATTACAGTGGTCCTTCTCGTCTCGGCCGGCCTGCTCTTCAAGAGCTTCCTGCATCTGCGCACCTCCGATCTTGGCTGTGTGACCGATCATGTGCTCACCATGAAATATGGTCTGCCGGAGAAACAGTACGACACACGCGAAAAGGTGGTCGCGTTCCATGAGGCTTTGCTGGCACGGGTGCGAAGCTTGCCTGGCGTACGTGCTGCTGCACTCGTCTCTACTCCGCCGGGCGGCGGGTGGGAAAATGACCGTATCTTTTCGATCGAAGAGCGACCGTCCGAGAAGTTCAATCTGCTGAACGACGCGATGACCCGTTCGGCTGACCCCGGCTACTTCTCCACGTTGCAGATACCGTTGATCGCGGGCCGCTTCTTCACCGATCAGGAGCGCCTGACGCGCGATCAGTATGTCATCATCAGCAAACAATTCGCTGGTCAATTTTTCTCCGGTGACAGCCCGATCGGCAAGCACGTGAAGATCTCGTGGGGTCGCAAATTGCAAACTTTCGAGATTGTTGGAGTCGTTGGAGACACCTTGTACGACGTCACGCAACCTCTGAAGGCCATGATTTACTTCCCCATTTTCTCCGGAGTACCCAGTGAAACCAGCGGCGCCACGATTGTGGTGCGCACGACCGGCGATCCGCTTGCTCTTTCGCTACCGGTGCAGAAGCAGGTTTCCGCGCTCGATCCGGCGCTTCCGGTGTACGAAGTGCTGACATTGCCGCAGATCGTCGGTAACAGCACTGCGAGCCAAAGCTTCAGCGCGACGCTGGTGCTGGCGTTTGCTGTACTGTCTCTTGTGCTTGCTGCCATCGGGCTGTATGGCGTGCTTTCGTATCTGGTTACGCAGCGGGTGACGGAGATCGGGATTCGCATTGCGCTGGGTGCACAGCGGTCTGAGGTATTGCGCCTCGTATTGTTCGATGGGCTCCGTCCAGTTGCTCTTGGGTTGTTGATTGGGCTGGCGGGCGGCGCAACGGCGGGTGCGCTGATTCGATCGATTCTTTATGGAACGAGTCCGTTCGATCCGGTGGTCTTCGCGACTATGATCGGCACTCTTTTGCTGACTGCGATCATTGCGTGCGTGGTGCCGGCTGTTCGAGCTTCGCGGATTGAGCCGATGCAGGCTCTTCGGATTGAGTAGACAAAAAACAAAAGACGATCTCGATCAGTTTTCAGTGGGCCGGTTTTTCAGTTTTTCAGTAAGGGAAAAGTACGCTTCCGAGAGCTGGTAGGACCAGCGCAAGACGAGATTGTGGGTGAAAAGTTTCAGTTAGAGAGAATTATTTTTTCCAGAATCGCGACTTCTTTTCGAAAGCGATGTTATACAGGGTGCCAACCAATTGCAGAGCACACGGCGATCGACCCCCGGCCCATGATCTCTTGATCTGATTCATTGATCTTTTTGGAGTTCCACGATGAGAGCTTCCGGTTTTTCGCTTGCGTGCAAGAAGAGTGACTATCTAACTGCAGTTGTTTTCGGCGCTTGTCTGGCCGGGATTTTCGGATGCTCTGGTGGCGGCGGTACGACTTCGAACCCGAACCCGACCCCGCTTTCTGTGGCGGTGACGGGAGGGAGCCAGGTGCGGCTGGGTTCGACGGTGCAGCTTACGGCGACGGTGACCGGAAGCACAAATACCGCGGTGAGCTGGCAGGTGAATGGAGTGGCGGGGGGTTCGGCGACGACGGGAACTATCTCGGCTGCGGGGCTTTATACGCCGCCGGCTACGATTCCTAATCCGAATACGGTTACGATTACGGCGGTAAGCCAGGCTTCCGCTAGCGCTTCGGGCTCGCTGGCGGAGGCGATTCTGAATCCGATGCCGTCTGCCAGCTCGGCTACGGTGGTGGGACTTGCGCCTAGCTATACGGTGACTGTGACCGGAACCGGATTTGTGACTGGAGCGCAGGTGCAGGTGCAGGGCGTGGCCGCGACGACGACGGCGGTCACTGCGACGCAGATTACGGCGACGGCGAATCTGACGCTGGCGCTGGGGACGACGACGGTTCCCCTGACGGTGAGCAATCCCGATCCTGGTGGCGCGACCTCGGCGGCGGTGAATGCGAGTGTGACGAGTCAAGCGGCTCTGACGGCTGCGGCGAGGATGCTGGATCAGACGACGTTTGGGCCGACGCTTACGGATATTCAACATGTCGAGAGCGAGGGATTGGCTGCGTATCTGAACGAACAGTTCCAGATGCCGCCGACGACGCTGGCGCTGATTGCGGCGACTCCGCCTACTCCTTGCGCGACGAATTTGATTCCGTGTTTGCAGTCGGAGTGGTGGCAGGCGACGTTGACGGCTCCGGACCAGCTGAGGCAACGGGTTGCGTTTGCGCTGGCGGAGATGTTTGTGGTCTCGACGAACTCGGTGAATTCACGGGCTGTGGTGGCGTTTCAGAACACGCTGGTGAATGATGCGTTCGGGAATTTTTCGACGCTGATGAATGATGTTTCGCTCTCGCCGGCTATGGGCGCTTATCTGAATATGCTGAACAGCAATAAGCCCGGGGTGGTGAATGGCGTCACGCAGATTGCGAATGAGAATTATTCGCGCGAGCTGATGCAGCTGTTCACGATGGGACTTTATCTTCTGAATCCGGATGGAACACCGCAGGTGGACGGCAGCGGCAATATGATTCCGGCATATACGCAGGACCAGGTGCAGGCGTTTGCGCGGGCGTATACGGGATGGACGTATGCGACCTCGACGGGAGGAAGCGCGACGAAGTTTCCGAACGGGACGGCGAACTACACGATGCCGATGGCGGCGGTGGAGAGCGCGCACGATATGGCGGCGAAGACTCTGCTGAATGGGACGGTGCTACCTGCAGGGCAGACGGCGGAGCAGGACCTTGCCGGGGCGCTGACTAACATTTTTAACCATCCGAATGTGGGGCCGTTTGTCTGCCAACAGCTGATCCAACATCTTGTCGCGAGCAGCCCGAGTGCTGCGTACTTGGGACGCGTTGCGGCGGTGTTTGCGAACAACGGGAGCGGAGTGCGGGGTGACATGAAGGCCGTTATTACGGCGATTCTGCTGGATCCGGAGGCTCGTGCGGGAGATACGGATGTCAATGCTCCGGGTGGGCATCTGCGGGAGCCGGTGTTGTGGCTTACGGACGCGATGCGTGGGCTTGGGTTTACGAATAACGATGTAACGGCGGGCAATGATGTGGTGGCGAATGCCTCATTCAATACGGTGGGGAACTATACGTCGACGTTGAGCCAGAAGCCTTATGCGTCGGGCAGCGTGTTTAACTTCTTTCCGCCGGATTATGTGATTCCGGGATCGACGGCGAACGCTCCGGAGTTTGGACTAGAGAATACGGCTAGTGCTGTGCTTCGGTTGTCGCTGGCGAATACTGTGGTGTTCAACAAGATTACTGGCTTCACGGTGAACTTGTCGGCGACGAGCTCGCTGGGGACGATGGCGAGCAATCCGGGGAACCTGGTGGACACTCTGGGAATGATGTTTATGCACGGACAGATGCCGGCGGATATGCGAGCGGCGATTGTGAAGAACATTACGCCGCTCACTGATATGGGTGAGCGGGTGCGCGTGGCGACGTACCTGGTGATTGGGTCGTCGCAGTACAAGATCGAGCACTAGAGGAGAGAAGATGCGAGTGAACCGGCGAAGTTTTATCCGATGTGCGTCGCTTGCGGCTGCGGGGAATGCGATGGGGTTGCGGCCGTTTGGAGCGCTGAATGCGCTGGCACAGGGCTCGACCGACTATAAGGCGCTCGTGTGCGTCTTTTTGTACGGCGGCAATGATGCGAACAATACGCTGATTCCTTTTGACACGACGGGATATGGGAATTACTCAACGATACGCGGGCCGCTGGCGATTGCGCAGAATGCGCTTTTGCCACTGACTCCGGCGCCGAACTTTGCGTTGAACCCGAATCTGCCGGATATTCAGACGCTGTTTGATAACAAGAGTGTGGCGATTGTTACAAATGTTGGGACGCTGGTGGAGCCGACGACGCGGGCGCAGTTTCTGGCGAATCAGTCGCTGCCGACGAATTTGTTTTCGCATCCGGATCAGCAGCTGGAGTGGCAGAATGCGGCGCAGAGCGGCTCGACGCCGACGGGATGGGCGGGGCGGATTGCGGATGCGCTGAGCACGAACTACAACCCTAATGGAACTATTCCGATGATCACGTCGGTTGCCGGGGATACGCTGTTCTGCAACGGGCAGTCGAGTACGCCGGTTTCGGTGAGTCCTGGGAATCTGGGGGGCGTGAGCTGCTCGGAGGGAACGACGGAGTGTGGAGCGCAACTGGCGACGGCGCAGGCGCTGCTGACGTTCGATTCGGGATTGACGCTGGTGCAGGCGGACGATTCGATTACATCGAATGCCTACAAGTACGCGCAGATTTTGACTGCGGCGACGCAGTCGGTGGCGAAGCTGCAGACGGTGTTTCCGGCGAACAATGGGCTGGCGGCGCAGCTGCAGCAGATTGCGCAGATTATTCAGGTGCGATCGGCGCTGGGAGTGAACCGGCAGATCTTCTTTGCGGGGATTGGGAACTTCGACACGCACTCGGATCAGTTGACGCTGCAGAATGGGTTGCTGGCACAGATCAGCCCGGCACTGGCCGCGTTTTATGCGGCGACACAAGAGCTCGGAGTGGCGAGCAATGTTACGACGTTTACGATGTCGGACTTCAGCCGGACGTTCCAGCCGAATTCGAATACGGGCACGGACCATGCGTGGGGTTCGCACCACTTTGTGCTGGGCGGCGCGGTGAAGGGCGGCCAGATGTATGGGACGTTTCCGACGCTTGCGCTGGGTGGGCCTGATGATTCGGGGTCGAATGGACGGTGGGTGCCTACGACGGGGTCGGTGCAGTATGCGGCGACGCTGGCGCAGTGGTTTGGTGTGACGGCGGCGCAGTTGCCGACGATTTTTCCGAATATTGGGAGCTTCAAGACGAGTGGTCTTGGGTTTGTGTGAGTTGTGGAAGAGCGAAAGCAAGGACAACTGCAACAGCAAAAAACAAACGCAGATCCTCCGCTTCGCGAAGGATGACAACTAGAAAGACGAGAAGAACAATGGCAACTACAACAGCAACGGCTATTCTGTGCGGAGGGCTTGCATGGGTTGGACTCCGGCGGCTCTGCGGGCGGGGAGGGCTGCGGCCAGCAGGACCGTGAGGATGATGAGGGCTGTGGAGGCTGCGAGAGTGAGCGGATCGAAGACGCTGACTCCGTAGAGCTGGCTGCGGAATAAGCGCGCTAGAAGGACGACGGATGGGAGCGCGACGGCGGTGGCGATGGCGGCGATGATGGCCATCTCGCGGAGGACGGCGACGACGATGCTGCTGCGCGGGGATCCGAGGGCGAGGCGGACGCCGATCTCGCGCGTGCGCTGCTCGGTGGAGTAGGCGAGAACGCCGTAGAGGCCGACGGCGGCGAGAATCAGAGCAAGGATGGAGAAGCCTACGGCGAGGATGGCGAGCGCTCGTTCGCCGAAGGAGGCGAGCTCTGCCTGGGCTTCCATGGTGCGGAGGCCGTTGACTACGAGGGTCGGGTCGAGGTCGTGGATGACTTTTCTGATGGAGGCTTCACTTGCCTCAGGCGACTGCGTCGTAAGGGCGTAGAACTCTACGCCAATGGGATGTTCTCTTTGTGCGTAGGGACGGTAGACGGCGGGGCCGAGTTCGGTGCGGAGGTCGGTGTGACGGATGTTGCCAACCACTCCGACGATGGTGGTGTCGGGTTTGGCATTTGGACGTGAGTCTTCGACGATGAGATGGCCAATCGCATTTTGCGGCGTGCCGAAGAATCGTTTCGCGAAGGCGAGGTTGACGACTGCGACTCTGGCGGCGCCTTTGGCATCGGCGGGGGTGAATTCGCGGCCGACGAGAATGGGCTGATGCAGAGTTGCGAAGTAGCCGGGAGTGATGTCTGGGGATTCGAAGCTGTGGTCTTCGTCTTCGGTGAAGGTGTGGCCTTCAATGGTGTAGCCGTGGATCTCGTTATCGCCGGTGAGTTCCGGGTCGGTGGTGGCTGCGACGGAGATTACGCCGGGAATCCGGCTGAGGGACTCGACGGCGCTGTTGATGATCTGCGGGGTACGGTCTTCGCCGTAGCCGGAGTTGGTGGGATCGACGAAGAAGGTCGCGAGGCGGGTGATGTCGAAGCCGACGGGCTGGTGGCGGAGGTTGTCGAGGGTGTGAACGAAGAGACCAGCTGCGCCGAGGAGAAGAACGCTGAGGGCGATCTGTATGCCGACAGCGGCTTTGCGGAAGCGCTGTGAGCCTTTAGAGGCGGTTCCGGCGCTTTGACGGAGAGCTTCCATCAGATTGGGCCGGATGAAGTGCAGGACGGGTGCGAGGCTAAAGAGAAGGCTGACGATGATCGAAATGCCTAGAGTGAAGACAAGGACGCGTGAGTCGACGACTGCGGAGTAGGGTTCGCTGCCGGGATCGGCCTGTGTCATGAGACGCACGAGTGCGTTGGCGACCAAGGGCGCGAAGGCGAGGCCGGCGAGGGCGCCTGCGAAACCGAGGAGTCCACCTTCGACGAAGAGCTGGGAGATGATGCGTGAGCGGCTGGCTCCGAGGGCGTAGCGCATGGACATCTCGCGAGCGCGAGCAGCGGAGCGGAGCAGAAGAAGCGTGGCGACGTTGATGGCGCACATGGCCACGAGGAGGCCGGCCATGCTCATGAGGATAATGAGCGGAGTTTTGAGATCGGCGCGGCCTGGTGAGAATCCGCGGGAGTCGTCCTTGACGAGAAGATGCGAGTTGTCGAGGAAGTTTTTGGAGAAGCGCGTCGTACGTTCTTTGTAGAGGGTGAGTTCCTGTGCGCGGAGAGCGTGCCACAGAGGGGCGAGACTGGCTTCAGCCTGCGTGAGGCTGACGCCTGGTTTGAGGCGAGCGATGAGTGTGAGCCAGATGAACTGGTGGTTGTTGTGGGTGTCCCGAGGAACGGTGGCGGGCATGGCGACTTCGGACATGCTCATGGGAAGAAAGACGCCGGGCTTGTATCCGCCGATGGCGGTCTGAAAGCCCTCGGGTGCAACGCCGACGATGGTAAAGGGTTGACCGTTGATGCGGACAGTCTGACCGATAACGGCGGGTGAGCTGGAGAAGCGGGATTTCCAATAGGCGTAGCTGAGGACGAGCTGGGGGTTGGCGCCTTTGGCGGTATCGTCCTGCGGGGTAAGGAGGCGACCGACTACGGGTTGGAGGCCGAGAACCTGGAAGTAGTTTCCGGTGACGATCTCGGCATCCTGCTCTTCGGCCTGGTTGTTCCAATTGACGCCGACGTTGGTTCTGTCGACGGCGACGACTCCGGAGAAGACCTGGTTTTTGTCGCGCAGATCTTTGTACATGGGATAGGAGAAGTAGTCGCCCATGTCTCCGCCGAAGACGTTGGCGCCGCCACTGTAGCCTCCGGTCCAACTGAAGCGGACGAGCTGTTGCGGCTTCTGGACGGGGAGCATGCGGAGGAGGACCTGATCGAAGAGGGTAAAGACCGCCGCGTTGGCCCCGATGCCGAGCGCGAGCGTGAGAATGACGGTGAAGGTGAAGCCTGGGGACTTGCGAAGTTGTCGCAGAGAGTAGCGCAGATTTTGCAGGAAGGATTGCATCGGGCCTCCGGATTACGGTGTTAAGAGTGGCATTTTGGCGGCCATTGATGCGAGTTGCAAGGTATTGATGAGAAAGAGGGAGGCTTGTGAGAGAAGGGTGTCGGGTGTCCGAAAGCGGATTTAATGTCCGTTGGTGGACACCAGATGCCATTCGTCAAAAATAGATTGCGTGGGTAGAGGTTGGGGTTGGAAGATGGCCGTCTGAAGGGTATCTGAGGTGAGTGCGATGGAGACACTGTTGCAGGACGTTCGCTATGGAGTGAGGTCGCTGATGAAGTCGCGGCGGTTTACGGCTGCGGCAGTGATGACGCTGGCGCTGGGGATTGGAGCGAATACGGCGATGTTCAGCGTGATTCGTTCGGTGCTGTTGAAGCCGTATCCGTTTCGCGATGCGGCTCGCGTGATGGTGGTGACGCAACAGACGGGAAATGGGAACAGCAATATTTTCTCGACGTCGGATTTTCTGGACTGGAAGCAGCAGGGTGGGCTACTGGCGAAGATGGGAGCGTTTGTGCCGTGGCAGTTCAATGTGGGGGGCAGCAAGGATGCTCCGGAGCGGATTGCGGGCGGGCAGGTGACTTATGACTTGCTGGAGACGCTGGGTGTGCCGGCGTCGCGGGGAAGAGTTTTTTCTGCGCCGGAGGATGTGGCGGGAGCAGGAAATTTTGTTTTGTTGAGTGATGCTTTGTGGCGGACGAAGTATGGGGCGGATGCCGGGATTGTGGGATCCGCAATTCAGTTGAACGGAGCGCCGTTTACGGTTCTGGGCGTGATGCCGGCCGGGTTTCATGTGTTAGGGGATACGGAGTTGCTGTGGACTCCGCTGCAGTTGCAGCGTGGGGTGGGCGTGGGGGCTTCGCCGAATGTGCATTGGCTGCAAGGTTTTGTGCGGCTGCCAAATGGCGTAAGCCTGCAGCAGGCGCAGGCCGAGCTGGATGGTGTGGCTGCGCGGCTGCATCGTGAGCACCCGACGGGTGATGTTGGTTTGGGAGTGCAGGTGCAGACGTTCAATGATGCGTTTGCGGGATTGGTGAAGCCGGCGTTGCTGATGTTGATGGGATGTGTGGGGTTTGTGCTGCTGATTGCGTGCTCGAATGTGGCGAATTTGCTGCTGGCGCGAGGTGCGGTGCGACGACGCGAGATTGCGGTGAGGACGGCGCTGGGCGCTTCACCGTTGCGGTTGGTGCGGCAGTTGCTGACGGAGAGTGTGTTGCTGGCTTTCTCGGGCGGAGTGCTGGGAGTTGCGCTGGCTTTTGCAGCGCTGAAGGGTGTGGTGGCGATGCATCCACCGAGTGTTCCGCGGATTGAGGATGCGAGCATCGATTTGGCTGTGCTGATTTTTTCTCTGACAGTGTCGGTGATGGTGGGGATTCTGTTTGGACTGGCTCCGGCGATTGAGGCTGCGCGGCTGAATGTGAACGAAGGGCTTCGGGAGTCGGGGCATACGACGAGCCGAGGATTTGGGAAGCATCGCTCGGTGTTGGTGATTACGGAGACGGCGCTGGCCTCGATTTTGCTGATTGGGACTGGGCTCGCGTTGCAGGGGCTGTGGTCGCTGCATGGGGTGGAGCTTGGATTTGTGCCGAAGGATGTGCTGACGTTTCGGATTGCAGCGCCGTCGCGGCTGACGGGACAGCGGGTTCCGGAGTTTTATCGTGAGGTTGCGGAGCGGGTGCGAGCGGTGGCTGGAGTGCAGTCGGCGGCGGTGGCGCGGAATGTGCCGATGAGCGGGACGGATCCGTCTATGCCGATTACGGTGGAGGGGAAGAATCCCGCGCCGGTGCAGGGAGAGACTGTGACGCGGTACCGTGCGGTGCTGCAGGGGCGTGCGTTCGATGAACACGATACTTCGAGCTCACCTGCGGTAGCGATTGTGAATGCGAGCCTGGCGAAGAGGTATTGGCCTGGCGAGAGTCCGCTGGGCAAGCGGTTGAAGCCGAACTTCAAGGGCAGCCAGTGGTACACGGTGGTGGGCGTGGTGGGAGATGTGCGGCATTGGGGTGCGGATGTGGATATCGAACCTACCGCTTACTATCCGTACACGCAGATTCCCGATTCGCTGGTGCCGTTGCTGGAGGCGAATATGAGTGTTGCGGTGCGCAGCGGATTGGGCGAGAGCGCTCTGCTGCAGGCGATTCGCGCGGCGGTGCGGGAGATCGACAAAGGAGTGCCAGTGTACGAGGTGAAGAGCATGGACGCGATGGTGGCGGATGCGGGGTCGCTACGGCGATTCGATCTATCGCTGCTGGGTGCGTTCTCGGGGCTTGCGCTGGCTCTGGCTGCGATTGGGGTTTATGCGGTGATGGCGTACTCGGTTTCGCAGAGAACGCAGGAGATTGGTATTCGGCTTGCTCTGGGTGCGCGATCCAAGGATGTGGTGCGGTTGATTCTGGGTCAGGGAGTGAGGTTGACAGCAGCGGGTGTGATCGCCGGTGTGATCGGTGCTTTGCTGCTGAGGAGAGTGGTCGCGAATCTTGTTTATGGATTGGGATCGGCGGATCCGCTGATCTTTTCGGTTGTTCCTCTGATGATGGTGTCGGTGATTGTGCTGGCTTGTTATTTGCCTGCTTATCGTGCGACGAAGGTGGATCCGATGGTTGCTTTGCGGAGTGAGTAGGGGTTCGTGCGTGAAGGGTGATGACGGGTGAGAGCCCACGTCCCAGAGGCGGGACGTGGGGCACCCGGTTTTTCCACCCCAGCGAGCAAAGGCGCTGGTTGGGACCCCGGTTTTGTGGCCGAATTTTCTCCTAGCTCATGGAGTCGACGTAGTGAGCGAGAAGGACGGTTTGTCCTGAGATGGGATCTTTCAGGAGCAGGCCGACGACGCGTACTTTGGCTCCGGATCCTACGGAACCAAGTCCGGTGAAGCCATCGCGGAAGACGGTTGGACCGGCGACATAGACCGTGACGGTTTGTGGGACGAGGAGGCCGGCGAATCCGTTGACCTGCATCTGGAAGGTGTTGCCGGATGGATTGACGCTGTTGGGGACGATAGTGCCGTTGAAGCCCCACTGACGAAGGACGACACGCTTGATGGTGACGGCCTGGGCGTTGGCTGCGCCGCTGGCTGGCCCGCCGATGGAGACGTGTTGGCCGGGCAGGAGAGCGCTGGGGTTGAAGAGGAATTCGGTGAGGGGGTTGTGCCAGCGGTAGAGGAAGAAGTTCTCCTGGCCGTTGAGGTCGACCTGCGCGATCTGACCGAGGGAGAGGCCGGTCGTTGTGGGCAGGAGCGCTCGGACGTAGAGATCGAAGCTGGTTGCGACTCCTGAGGACGGCTGAACGTAGGTGATCTGGCCGGCTGCGTAGAATGCGTTCTGCGAGAGGATGGCTACGTCGTCGGCGTCGATGGTGGCATCGGCGCGGTCGAGTGTGCCTGAGATCTCGATGATGCTGCTGGTGGAGAGGGAGTTGATGCTCTCGTTGTTCTCCCACTCGGTCTGGCCATTGACGTTGACGGTGAAGTTGCGACCGTGCGGTCCCTGGATGACGAAGGATTGCGCGGTGGTGTTGACGCTGACGACGGCGGCGTCGAACTCGTCGATGTAGGCTCCGGAGTCGCTGGGCCCGACGGCGTTAACGTTAAAGGTTGGGTTGACCTGGCCGGTGATCTGGCCGGTGGAGTCGAGTTGAATCGATTTCGCAAGATCGAAGTCCATGTGCAGACCAACGGGCGCGGCCTGGTTGATGACGAGCGGGGTTGCCAGCTTGATGGATATGGTGGAGTTGGTGAGGGTTGCAGGCTCGGTCTGAATGGTAGGCGCGGCTCCCGCCTGCTGGTTGAGGTAGCCGATGGTTGCGGGGCCGAGCGTGATGGAGACGCTGCTGTAGGTGCCCACGGGAACGTCGTTCATATCGAGGAGGGTTTGGAGTCCGTTGAAGCGGGCGAAGTCGACTGTGGGTTCGCCGCTGATGAGAGAGACGCTGTTGCCGCTGGAGTCGATGGCATCGACGCTCTGCACCTGCACGGTGAAAGAGGTGACGCTGGCAAGCGGGGCGTCGGTGCCGACGACGAAGGCGGGACCGGCGACTACGTTTTGATTGGTGGGGGTGGTGGAGGTTGTGTTGGTGCCGCTGCAGCCGGCGGCAAGAAGGGCGGCGATGGATAAGGAAAGGAGAGGGGTGATGGTTTTGCGGCGAATTTGTAACAGCATTGGGTCACTTCTCTTTCTGCGGTGCCCGGCAATCGATTATGAATCGGACGTTGAGTTGGCAACTTTGCTAACTCGCCCTGAAACCCCAGTGAAGACAGAGAATCTCTGAGTGCCCGCATGGAGCGGTCACCGCGAGGCGTTGAACCTCGCAGACAGCGCGAAAAGACAAGGGATTTCAGGGATTGCCCGTTTGCGGGTCATCGCCTGAACTAAGTTTCTTTACCTGGCTGAGATTGGCCCCTCAGCCTTCCACCCGCTCAGACACAGCGTTCTGGGCGAAGTTGCGAAAGTCGCGATGAAATATCTTGCGTGTACAACTTTCGCGCTAATGGCCGGTGGAAGAGATGATTCGGTGTTGGGCGGAGGGGATTTGGCCTTGGAAGTGCTGCTACGTTTTTCCAATTTCGACCCAAAATACGAAAGGCTCTCGCGGAAACGAGAGCCTTTCCTGGTGCCTGGCACCAGCCTGGAGAGAGGGACCCTTCAGGATCCCCCTCCGTTTCATGCCATCTGTGCTCTAGAAGATGATTTTTCCGGAGAGTTGGAGGTTGCGTGGATTATTGGAGAAGACGAGCTGCTTCTGGTTGAACTGCGTGTTAGTGACTGTGTCGAAGTTACGCGACCCGGTCGATCCAATCGAGTTCACTGTGTCCAGTGAACCGGGGAAGTATTGCGAGTGATTCAGTACATTGACTGCCTGCGCCCCGAACTCAATCTTGTAGCGCTCCATGAACGAGACTCGTTTGAAGATGCTCAGGTCGAGGTTGTCAATACGGCCTGTTGGAAGCGTGTTGCGAGAGGCCGTTGGGTTTGTGCCGGCTCCGCCTTGCACGTAGTAGGCGTTGGATGGGTTGAAGACCTGGGCAGTGGATGGTCCGGAGAGAGAACCCGCCGTATATCCAATTGTGTTAGCGGCACAACTTGGCACTACGGTGGAGGTGCCGTTTGCCACACCATTGCCACTTGGGGACGGGCAAGCGACAGCGGCGTTGACCAGAGGAACCACACCCGTGCCCGTTCCCTTAATGCCGTTGGGGTTAATGAAGACGCGATCGCCTGCGGAATCGTTGTTCAGGTTGGAGTCGACTGTGCTTTGTACGGTGGTGTACTGGGGCGACTGGAAGGTATAGGAAGGAGCGATCTCCCAGTTTCCGACGAGGTTTTTCATCAGGAAGTTCGAGTTCTTGAAGAATGGCAGGTCATAGACTCCCACCAACGTGAGGCGGTGTGGGCGATCCAGATCTGACCGCGAGTATTCTGCGCGCATGTTCTGCGAATCCTGAGGGCGCCGTGGATTTAGAGCAGTCGAGTTGAAGTCGGCTGTGGAGTCGTCAAACGCCCTGCTGTAGGTGTAGGAGGCGTTGATCAGCAGACCATTTTGAAACCGACGGGTGAGCTGAGTCTGCAGACCGTGATAGTTTGATCCGCCGATTGGTAAGTCCGACGTGATTGTCGAGGCCGTCAATCCCGCCTGGGCGTATGCCTGAACTGCATAGGAGGGGAAGCCGTTTACCGGGGCTTTGAGCGCTGCAAGTGTATTCGCAGGATTGAAGGTCACCCCGCCGCCAGTGAGGTTTGTCGGAAGCTCGTTGGCTGCAGTGACGGGCGATTGGACGTTGATCTGGTCCTGGACATCCAAACGAACGCCGCGGGTACCGACGTACCGCACTTCGGCGGTGTAATCGTGGTGGAAGACATGCTGTATGCCGAGGGTCCACTGTTCAGAGTAAGGCAGCTTCTGGTTGGGAACGTAGGCCGAGGTGGCTGCCCGCTGCTGAGCGAGCGTTGCAAAGGTCGCGTTCGCAGGAAGACCGCCTCCGGCGAGGAAGCCGGGTGTTGCCGCATTGATATTGACATTTTCCGTAGTCTGAAACTGCGGCGGCGCCGTGGTTGTACCGATATTGTCATACAGCACGTCGTAGTTGATGCCGAAAGCTGCGTGGACTGCGGTGTTCTCGTCCAGTGCGTAGGCCGCGCCGATGCGTGGGGCGAAGTTCTTATACTGCGGAGTGGGTTTTCCGAAGGTGATGAGACCGGGAACGCTCGCCGCGATGTTCAGCGCCTGCTCTTTTTCGCTGGCTGGTACCGAGGTGAACTCGTAACGAAGGCCGAGGTTCAGAGTTAGCTTCTGTGTCATTCGGAAGTCATCGTTGGCGTAGGCGTAGAAGGACGTCTGATCGCCATAAAACGTTGGGCTTACTCCAGGAGGCGTCGCATTGCGTTGTCCAACTGCGTCGGGGCTGATGTCGTTCAAATATCGCCCAAGAGTCGAATACTCGTAGTCTCCGCGCAGGCGCTGCACGAAGACATTCGGAGCAATATACTTGCGGCCCTCCACGCCGAAGTCGAGGGTGTGTTTTCCTTTGACCCAAGTGAGCGAGTCGATTGCCTGGTAAAGATTCTGAATGACCGATTGCGGAGCAGATGCGTCAGGCCCGAGATAAGTGGTTGTCGAAAGATCATAAAAGTAGAGGTCTGGGAACTGTGTCAGGCCTGGGAACTTGATTGCCGGGTCGGGCAGCTGGGTGAAGAAGCGGTTGTAGCCCAAGCGGAATTCGTTGCTGAGAAACGGCGTAAAGGTATGTACCTCATTTGCAGATATGAGATGAAAGCGCGCAGGCGAGGGTGCGAAGAAGGCCGGAAAGCTGGCTGAGGTGTCGTTTACGTCTGCGCGGTTGTACACGTAGCGCACGCGAAGATTATCGTGCTGCGAGATCGTGTAATCGAGGGCATTCGTGGAGAAGTAGGAGTTGAAGGAGTTCGAGAGAGAGAGAGAGACGGCGCCAACCGGGATCGGAGTTGACACGCCAGCCGCATTTGCTACCAGGACCGTTGCGCCACCGGGTACCGCTTTGCTGTCGTTGCAGGAGGTGCCTCCACCGGCGGGCGCTTGGTTGGGTGCGGCCGGAACGTAGGTCTTATAAACGCCGTAGTTGGTGGTCGAAGCGAAGGTCAGGCCATCGAGCGTTGCAAATCCCGCCGCAGTCGGCGCGCAGAATGCGGACGAGCTGCCGGCAGAGCCGGTCGTCTGCCGCTCGAAGTTTGAGAACAGGAAGAGCTTGTCTTTGAGAATTGGTCCACCGATCTGGCCGCCATATCGATTGAAGTCGAATCGGGGCTTGAAGTCGGGAGAGATCCCTTGAGCTCGATTATTGATAGCCTGCGTGGAACTGACCGCATTCAGATTGCGGTTCTCAAAATACTCATAAAGCCTGCCATGAATATGATTGGTTCCGGACACGATCAAGCTGTTGAACTGGCCTCCGGTAGAGTGGCCGTATTGCGCAGAGTAGACGTTCTGCAGCAGGACGAACTCCGAGATTGCATCGTTGGGCACATTGAGCAGCGGTCCTGTAACGGTCTTGTTGTTGTTGTCGATTCCGTCGAGGGTGAAGTTGTTATTGCGCGGACGCTGTCCGGCGACCGAGGGACCCGTTCCGGCGCCCACGCCACCCGAGCTGGCCACACCTGGGGTAAGCAGCGACAGGTTGAGAACACCGAGGCCGATGGTTGCGGCGGGGAGATCCTGGGTCTCCTTCGTCGAAAAGGTTGTACCGATCTGAGCGGTCGTTGTATCGATTGAGACGTTCGCCTGGGTGCTGACCTCGACTGTAGTCGTGGTCTGGCCGATCGAGACGGCAATATCCAGCGTTTCGACGCTGGTCGCAGCCACCGCGACACCTTTCAACAGCGAAGGCACGAATCCTGGAACGGCAGTACGAACATCGTAGGTGCCTTCGGGAAGGTTGGAGATTCGGTATTGACCGCTGTCATTGCTCTTGCCTGTGTAAACGACGCCGGTCGCTTCGTTGGTGGCGCTCACGGTTGAATTAGGAACGACGGCTCCGGTTGGGTCGTGAACTACACCGACGAGGGCTCCACTGGTGGTTTGGGCGTGGCCGAAGCCGGCGCCGGCTAAGAAGAGAACTATCAGAACGACAGCAAATGCTAATTTCCTTACAAACATGTACTAGCTCCTGGCCAAAGGGTGTGTACTACGTGAGGTTCCGCTGGACGCACGGATATCCTGACCGGCAAATGCCATGCTGGCTGGTATCAGATATCGGAATTTAGATACCTAGGGGTTTGTTGGATACTTTAGGCAATTGTGAACAGGAGATATTGTCTAAAGTTGCCTTTATTGCAATGAAGGTCACGCTTGCCTTGATCGTCGCCGTCGAAGTTGCCACGGATGTCCTTACCGGCAAATGCAATGCGGGACGTCAGATATATGGAGGGCTGCTGGATTTTTCCTGCAGACCGGATGGAATACCCGTTGTGGAGATGCTTAATGCGTGTGAGACCATCTATTTAGATGAGGATTGGCGATGAGCGCTGGACGCACGAAGGTTACGGTTGGCGTTTGCGGCGGGATTGCAGCGTATAAGTCAGTGGAGCTGGTGCGCCTGCTGCAGGAGGCCGGGTACGATCCGCATGTAGTGATGACGAAGGCGGCGGAGGAGTTTGTGCGGCCGCTGACGTTTGCGGCGATCTCCGGGCATAAGGTGATAACGACACTGTGGGGCGAGGACGCAGGCGTTGTGGGAGAGGGTGATGAGTCTACGATTGAACACATTCGTGAGGCGCAGACGACGAAGCTGCTGATCGTGGCTCCGGCGACGGCGGATATGCTGGCGAAGTTTGCCCATGGGCTGGCGGATGATTTTCTTTCGACGATGTATCTGGCGACGGCGGCTCCGGTGATTGTGGCTCCGGCGATGAATGTCGTGATGTGGGAGCATCCTGCGACGCGCGCCAATGTTGAGACCCTGCGAGACCGTGGAGTGAAGGTGATTGAGCCGGGCAGCGGTTATCTGGCGTGCGGGATGGTCGGAGGGGGGCGATTGGCTGAACCGGCGGCGATTGTGGCGGCGGTGATGGAGACACTGGGTGGGCGTCCGTTAAGCGGCGCAGATATGGCGATGGGAGACGCGAAGTCGGAGTCTTTGGCGGCGGATCCGGAGCAGGACTTCGCCGGAGAGACCGTGCTGGTGACGGCTGGGGGAACGCGAGAGGCGATCGATCCTGTGCGTTTTATTGGGAACCGCTCGAGCGGACGCATGGGATATGCGGTGGCGGAGGCGGCGCGGAGGCGCGGGGCGCGAGTAATTCTGATTACTGCGCCTACGGGGCTGGCCTGTCCGGCTGGCGTTGAGGTGATTCGGGTGGTGAGCGCGGAGGAGATGAGCGCGGCGGTGATGAGGCGTCTACGCGAGGCGACGATTGTCGTGATGGCAGCGGCGGTGAGTGACTATCGGGTGAGGAGCGTTGCGGCGCAGAAGATGAAGCGTGAGTCGGCTCGGGCGGTGCTGCTGGAGCTGGAGGCGACGGAGGATATTTTGCGGGAGGTGGTAGCGCAGCGCGTGATGGGAACGATCGTGGTGGGGTTTGCGGCGGAGACTCAGGATGCGCTGGCGAACGCGCGAGCCAAGCTTGCGGGTAAGGGCGTGGACGCGGTGGTGGTGAACGATGTCTCGGTGGAGGGAATCGGATTCGACTCGGAGCAGAATGCAGGGAGCTTTTTGACGAGGGGCGAGACGGTGGAGATTCCGCTGATGAGTAAGGCCGCCATGGCCGATCGGATTCTGGATGAGGTGGGGAAGCTGCGGGTTTGAGACGCATGCTTGATGAAGGCTGGGGAGCGGGTTCAGGAGCTGAGGGCCTCTTCGAACCGAGAATTCGAGCCCACCGGGTGCACTGCAGCCGTCCGAACTAGTAAACTAAACCTACATGATTCTCCGTAAAGCAGTTCTCCTTCTTGCTGCCGTTACCATCGCCACAGCTGTCTCCGCTTACGGGCAAGTTGGTGTTTACGGCATGTTCACGGTCGATCGCCTGAGCAATATTGATTCGTCGCCGATTCCGCCGCTGTCGACCAGCCCAAATGACGCGCGGCTCAATTATGTCAATCCCCTGGGCGGCACAGGTGGAATCTACTACGACTTTTTGAAGCTGGGGCCGATGAGGCTGGGCGCGGACGTCCGGGGAAGTATTCTGACGACCAAGCGCGGCGGATACGTAAATTTCGATGGGCAGGGAGCGCATATCTACTCGGTGCTGGGTGGGGTACGCGGTGTGTTTCACACGAAGTATGCTCCGCTGAAACCTTACATTCAGCTTTCGGCCGGCCTTGGCCGCAGCGACTACGGTCTGATTACTCCGGCGCTGAATGGCGGTCATGTTGTGATTTACGACAACTTCGAGTACCAGGGGTTGGCGGGGCTGGACGTGAAATTGATGCCGATCTTGGACTGGCGAGTGGCTGAGTTTGGATATGGTGGGCTTGATCCGTTCGGGACGCTGAGCCATAACTATCCAATCAAGCAGGTCAGCATGGGATTTGTGGTCCATTTTCCTTAGTGCTGCTCGACTCCCGGTGGATTCAGGCGCAGTTCGCGAGACAACAGCCATGCGCGTAGCTCTCTTTGGCGGCAGCTTCGATCCACCGCATCATGGCCATATTGCGATCGCGACGGCAGCGGCGGATGCGTTCGGGCTGGATCGGGTCTTATTCGCTCCAGTGGGGCGTCAGCCGCTGAAGACGGAACACGCTTCCGCTTCCTATGCCGACCGGCTTGCGATGGTTGAGCTTGCGTGTGAGGTTGATGCGCGATTTTCGGTGTCGGAGGTGGACGCTCCGAAGGCTGACGGAGGAGCGAACTATACTGTCGAGACCCTGGCGGCGTTGCGCGGACAGATGCCTGAGGCACGGCTCTTCAACCTTGTTGGCGCGGACAGCTTTCTCGATCTGCGACGGTGGCGCGAGCCGGAGCTGCTGTTGGGAGTTGCGGAGTGGATTGTGGTGAGCCGACCGGGATTTGCGCTTGCTGACCTGTCGCCACTGGGTCTTACGCGGGAGCAACGGGAACGCGTCCATCTGCTGCAGACGGTTCATGAGGATGTTGCGGCGACGAATTTGCGTGAGCGGCTTGAGAAGGGCGATCCGTGCCTGGATGTGCTGGCAGCCAAGGTGTCGGCGTATATCGAGGATCATCGTTTGTACCGTTGATTCAATCGCCGGCGACCCGCTCGAGTGCTTGGGTTTTTGCATTTTCGGTGAAACTTTTTGGGCTGGCAGGTGTCTCTACGTTGACGGTATTTCCTGTTCTCCCTCTCCCATCTACCTTCAACCCCGTCACACGGGCGGATCCTCGCCTGAGTGTCATTGCGAATCTATGAATCTATGGCTGAATTGTTAGCAACGTCTTCGCTCCCCACGTTTCGCGATCCGGCCGGCAGCGTTGAGGTTCGACCGGATGGCGCTTACCGTAGCATCCGTGCGCCTTTCGATGCGGAGATTCTCGAGTTTCTCGGGCTGCCTCTGGCCGCAGAGCTGGTCGCGCAGGGACGGCTTGTCGGCAGCGAGGTGGTGTCGGCAGCCGGCGCTGAGATTCTTGTGCTGCGGCATCCGCGAATTGCGTTTCAGTCTTATCCGTGGGAGTGGGCTCCGTCGTTGTGGCTGGCGGCCGCGGAGCTTACGCTCGATCTGTGCAGGGAGCTGGTTCCGCATGGCTGGCTGTTGAAGGATGCGACTCCTCTGAATGTGCTGTTTAAGGGGACGCGGCCAATCTTCGTCGATGTGCTGTCGATTGAACGGAGGGATCCGCATCAGCCGATATGGCTGGCGTATGGGCAGTTCGTTCGCACTTTCCTGTTGCCGATGCTGGCGTATGCGCGACTGGGGTGGCCGCTGCAGGCTTCGTTGACGCGGCGTGATGGCTACGAGCCGGAGGAGATCTATTCGGCGCTGTCGTGGGCGGCGCGGTTGCAGCAGCCTGCGCTCTCGGCGGTTACGCTGCCGTCGCTGCTGGCGAAGAAGAAGATAGAGGCTGGGAGCGTGGCTTCGCGCGCGGTGAAGGAGCCGGAGCTGGCACAGCAGATCCTTCTGAAAACACTGAAGGGGCTGCGATCGCAGATGCGAAGGGTAACGCCGGGGCATCATGCGTCTACGTGGTCGGATTATGCGGAGACCGCGACCCACTACAGCGACGAAGACCATGGGCGGAAACGAGAGTTCGTAACGCGGGCGCTGGCGGCGGCGAGACCGGCCAATGTGCTGGATGTTGGGTGCAATACCGGGGTGTACTCGAAGCTGGCCTCCGACGCGGGGGCGGCTGTGGTTTCGATTGATACCGACGTGCAGGCAGTTGATCGTCTCTGCGAGAGTTTGGCAGGTAGCGGGAGGGAGATTCTTCCGCTGTGCGTGGATCTCGCTCATCCGACGCCCGCGACCGGTTGGGAGAATCGTGAGGACGCGTCGTTTTTGAGCCGGTGCGCAGGCCACTTCGATACGGTGATGATGCTGGCGGTGCTGCACCACTTGATGCTGCGTAATCAGATTCCGCTGGATCGAATTGCGATGCTGTGCAGCGGTCTGACGACGAGACACTTGATTCTTGAGTGGGTGCCACCGGCGGATCCGAAGTTTCAGGAGCTGCTGCGTGGCCGGGGTGCCATCTACGGACATATAACCGAGGCAGCGTTTCGCGAGGCGTTTGGCGTGTTCTTCGGCACGGTCGATGAGATGACGCTGGCTAATGGGCGGATCATGCTTCATCTGGAAAAGCGGTAGTGCGGGCTGCGCCTCTGGGTTTGGGACCACAACTGTGCGTTTGATTCTCGGGTTCTTTATGCGCGTTTCGTAAAAATGCGCGGAGGCTGGCTTCCGCGAGGGCAACCAGCTACGATGGAGGTTCAAGGAGGCTCATGCCATCGATTGAAAGCAACCAGCTGTTGCTCGCTGCCGCAGCGGCTTGCGAGGACAAGAAAGCTGAAGATATTCGCATCCTCGCGCTGGATCCGTCGGAGAGCGGGTTGACGGATTATTTCCTCATCTGCAATGGAACGAACGAGCGGCAGAACGTCGCCATTACTGACGAGATCGAGCTGCGGCTGAAGCGCGACTTCGGAACGTATCCGAATTCAGTGGAGGGCCGCCGCCAGGGTGATTGGATACTAATGGACTATGTTGATTTCATCGTCCATGTCTTTTCGGCGGAGAAGCGGGCGTTTTATGGATTGGAGCGGCTGCGCAAGTCGGCGACGACGATCGGTGTGGCGGATCTGGACGCAGATGTGAGGGCTCGCATCGCCGAGTCCCGCGCTAAGAAGAAGGCTCCTGCGAAGAAAGCGCCTGCGAAGGTTGTGACGAAGAAGGTTGTGACGAAGAAGGTTCCGGCGAAGAAGAGCACGGCAAAGAAGGCGGTTGCCAAATCTCCAGTGCGCAAAACTGCTCAGAAGAAGGCCGCAAAGAAGTAGCAGCTGAGAATTGCTTTCAACCGAAGCGTCTCTTTTCCTAGCCTATTGATTCCAAGAAAAAGCGGAGAGCCGAAGCTCTCCGCTTTTACTTTTGTTCAGGCAGAATATCGGGCTAGAAGTAGATCTTTGCTCCGAGTTGGGTCTGGCGAGCAGCCGCGGCCGAACTGATTTGACCGAAGGTACCGCTGCCAAAGGTGCTAGAGGGATTGTTGAACTGGGTGTGATTGAATACGTTGTCGCTCTCCATACGAAGCTGGAGGCGGCGCGCACCGTCTGAGGAGAGGCTAAAGTTCTTCGCGAGGATCAGGTTTGTATTATTGCTACCTGGTCCGTGATAGGGGTCGCGATGAACATTTCCAAAGGATCCGATTGGCTCCGCCGCGAAGCTGGTGCTCGAGAAATATACGCTGTTGCCACTGGCGATGCGAACCCGGGGGTTAGATTTGGCCAGAGGCGCGACCTGCAGGGGCACGTCGGGGCATGCGTAGAACGAGAGCGAAGCAGAGCAATACAGAGACCGTGAAGTTGTGCCGGCGTAAGAGATATCGAACGGCAGGCCGGTTGAAAGCTGGAGGATGCCACTGATCTGCCATCCAGAGAGCAAAAGATTGGCCGGAGAGAATGTGCCGCTGCTCTTGAAGGTCGGAACAGTGTAGACGGGAGCGAAGACGAAGTGCTGACGAGCGTCGAAGGTCGAATCGCCATAGTTTAGCGACGGCTGGAACTGGTTGTAGCCGCGCGCACCGGCTCCGCCGAAGCCCGAGTTTTCAAAGCTCGAACCATTATCCAGAGCGTGGGCGTACGTGTAGCTGATCTGGAATTGCAGTCCATGGGTCGGGGACTTTGTCAGGCTTACTTGAGCGGAATGGTAGCTCGATGAAGCTCCCGAAGATGCAAGACCCTCTTCCACGATCTTGCTGCTGCCACCGACGGTGTTGCCGGGGAAGCTCAACGCCTGCGTGTTTCGTGCGGTTTGGCATGCAGAACTTGCCAAGCATGCAGCCTGGCCAGCTGCCGTTTCATAGTTGGCCTCAGGGGTGATCTGATTATGGCGAGCCAGAGCACCAACGTAGCTGATACGAGCTATTAGTCTTGAGGGCATTTCCCGCTCAATCGTAAGTTGGAAGTTCTCCGAATACGGAGCGCGGAACGCGCTGGAAAAACTGCTGATGTTGTAGATCGGCTCAAGACCGCTGAAGTCCACATTTTGCCCCGCGGAAGGAGCGACATAGGGGAATCTGTTTGCCAATGACGCGGGTCCCGAACCGCCATCTGATCCAGTAGTTTTTCCGCCATTAATATCTGCGTACGGGTTCACCAGGGAAGGGTTGCCACCGATGTCGGCAGCACCGCCGCTAGTAAATCCAAATGGCGGCGTGGCGAGGGTCTGTAGAGCACTCTCCTCTTCAGTTCGGTCGTAGTAGATACCATAACCAGCATAGATAGAAAAGTTGCCTGGCTTGCCGGAGATAATGCCGAGGTCAGGTGACCACGCAAAACCAATACGCGGTCCAAACTCGTTATAGCGAGTGTAAGCTTGGCCCGAATAGCTGCAACCGGGATCTCCTGGGAAAGCCATGTTCTTAGGAGCGCCTGGGAAGATTTTGGATTGTTCACCGACGATGAAGCAAGATACTGCTTCTCCGCCGTATTGGTGATTCCGAAGGGGTGTATCGATGGAATAGCCCAAGCCGTAGTTTAGCGTGAAAGTATTCGTTAATTTCCAGCTATCCTGCGCGTAGATATAGTTCAGGAAGGCATCCGCCGCTATGAGGTTGCCAGTTCCCTGAGAGTAAGTAGCCGGGTTGCCAAGCAACAGATCCAAACCAGGGTCGCCACTAGAATAGGTGCCGCTGGTGTTGAACGAATAGGCGCCACTGTTGCTGTTGTCGAAGAGGTTCCAGACGCTGAACTTACGTCCGTCATATCCGAACTTGATCGAGTGGTGGCCGATAACTTTAGAAACGTTGTCATCGAGCTGAATGACCTGGTCGATACGTGGCTGTGGTCCGTTGTTGGTCCCACCAAGGGTAAAGTAACCAGCCGCACCCAACTGCGGTACGGTGGCGCTCGCTGGATCCTGAGGGGTGATGCTGAATCCGACACTGGCGGGTAACACCACCTGCTGAGGGGCCCCTGAGTCGAAGTTAAAACGGGTGTAGTGGCCTGCAAGGTCGTTTACAGTTGTCGAGCTGATCTGACGGACATATTCACCGGTGTACTGCTGGATGTGCGAGATGCTTCCATCGCCGAAACCGGGAAGTGTGGCACCGCTGAATGGCAGCGTGTTGAGTGTGGAACCAGCCTGGTAGATACCAACTACCGTGAACTGGTTTTTGGTATTCGGCGAGAAGTCGACTCGACCGAGGTATTGGTTGGTGGTGGTTGCCGAGGTTTCGTTGAAGAGATATCCATAAGCTCCGCTGTTCGGCGCCGGTACGTACTTTTTGATAAGGGCCAACGTAACGGGATTGAAGGCACTCGCCGGAATCTTGCCATCCGAAACGGTCCCATGGACGAAATTCGTGGGGTTGCCATCTGCATCTGTGTTGTAGTAACCGAAGCACGAACCCCAGGTACTACCAGCGGCACACCCCGGGACGTTCAGCGTGCTGGGCACGATGGCGTTGGGGTTGAATCCTGTGGCGCCGGCCTGATTCGTCAATGGATTCGTCGTGATGTCAGAGGAGAAGTCGCCTGCGAGCTGGGCGGGGGTGAATACGTTGACGTTCCCGCTGCCTTGAGGGACGCTTTGCCTCGTGCCCTGGTAAGCACCAAAGATGAATAGCTTGTCTTTGATGATGGGAGCTCCTATTGTGCCACCGAAGATGTTCTGATGGTAGGGGCTTACCGGCGTAGGCTTACCAGTCGCACTCTTCTGGAAGAAGTTGTTCGTATTCAGGAAGGTGTCGCGATAGAACTCGAAGGCGTTGCCATGAATATGGTTGCTACCTTGTTTGATCGTAGCGCTGACAATGCCGCCGGAATTACGGTCATATTCCGCGTTAAGCGGGCCATCAATGAGGTTGAATTGGTCGATCGCGTCAAGATTGGGAACGAACGCGATTGTATTCAGGGCGAAGTCGTTTGTATCAGCGCCGTTGATTAGATATTCCGATTGCTGGGACTGGGCACCGCTCACTGAGAAATTGCCGGTGAAGCGGTTATCGGGGAGCTGAACGCCAGGCTGTGAGAGTTCGAGTTGTGTGAAATTGCGACCGATCAGGGGCAGTTCGACCATTTGAGCCGAATTGACGATATTACTCAATTGCGAGTCGGTTGTGTTCACCTGGACAGCATTGGCGTGGATCTCAACGCTGTCGGAGTTGGAACCGACGGTGAGTACAGCCGCTTCGACGTACTCCTGATTGATGTTGAGGACGATACCAGTAGCGGAAAACTCCTTGAAGCCAGCGGCGCTCACTTTAACGGTGTATGTACCGATGGGGAGCTGGGGAAAGAGATATCCACCGTCCGCTTGAGAGACTGTAGTGTATTTGACGCCGGTAGCTTCGTTGATCGCTGTGACGTTAGCCTTTGCGATTACCGCTCCGGACGGATCGGTGACAGTACCCTTGATATGTGCATTGACGTCGGCTGCGTGCGCATAGCCAATTGATGCAACTGCGAAGATGGCACTCAGAACCACACGACGCCAAGTTGATATGGAACTCATAGGTCAATTCCCCTTCATTTGTCTAATCTTGCTTACGAGCCAATGCACGTGGAGGGCCAAATCCAATGGGTTCGATTCCAGCGAATTTACGGGTTTTGCAGGTACCATCAGAATGGGGTCTATGGAATATTGGATAAATTCCTGCGGGAATCTACGAAAGTGAACTCTGCGTGCCGATGAAGATTACGCTTGCCGCCGTCGTTTCGCGTCGAAGTCGTGCTGGATCAGCAGCTACGGATAGCCTGTTGGCGGAGTACGTGGAGCGGGCGGGACGATACGGGCCGTGCGAACCCCAGCTATTTGATACGGAGGCTGCCTTTTTTGAGTGGCTCGACCGGCAGACGGGTCGTACCTCGGCGCAAGTCGTTTTGCTACATAGCGAGGGGCGTCAGTTCAGCTCCGAGGAGTTTGCTGCGTACCTCGGTCGGGTGCGCGACGAGGGGGTCCAGCGCCTTGTGCTTGCCGTCGGTCCGGCCGATGGCTGGTCGCCGAATGCGCGGGGGCGGGCTAACCTGTTGATGTCTTTGGGGCGAATTACGCTTCCTCACCAGCTTGCGCGCGTAGTGCTGGCCGAGCAGGTCTACCGGGCCCTGACGATTCTGGCTGGGCATCCTTATCATTGCGGGCATTGAGATGGCCGTGGGTTTGTTTTCCCCGTCCGGTTCATGGTCTGGGCCGCTGGGTACAGGACGAGAGATTTAACGCGTAAATATCTGTGTGCCAGATCGAGAAATTGACGGTCTCACGGAGACTTGGTTCAGCGGCGATCCAGGTCGAAGTCGACGGTGACGGTGGTTGCGACATCAACTGGCTGGCCGTCGAGGAGATAGGGACGGTAATGCCATTTGTAGACGGCCTCCATGGCTGGATTGCGAAGGCGCTGGTCTCCCTGGATCACGTAGACGCGTTTTACCGTGCCATTCCTGGAGATGATGGCCTGCATTACGACAGATCCCTCGACTCCGGCGATCTTCGCGCTATCAGGATAGGCGGGAACGCGCGAATCGACGAGATGGGATTCCATTACGGCGGGAGCGACCCTGACGGCTCCTGCGAGATCGGCGGGGGTTATGCTGTTTGGTTGTGTCTGGTTGGCCTCTGCGGTGATGCGATCGGGGATTGATCTTCGGGTTGCGGCAGAGCCTGATGCCGCCGAACCAGAGTGCGACGTGGGGGTCGACTGCTGGGGTGTTGCAAGAGTGTCGTTTGCGTTGGATGGTGCGGCGGAGTCGCCTGGAGCAGATGTCTGTTGAGGTAGAGGTTGGTCTTCTTGCGGCTGTTGAGTGGATGTCTCGACGGTTGAGGGGGTGTCTTGCGGTGTAGAGTGATTTGCTGTGGTGTTGCTCCGAATCCTCTGGAGCAAGACGGTTGCCTCATGCTGTAAGGGGACGCGATATCGATAGCCGGCATAGGCCGCGGCAGCTACCAGCAGGAGCGAGACAACAGCTCTGCCGTACCCCGGCGGCTGCGAGTAGCTCTCCAGGGGAATTTGTAATGTCGGATGATCACCCTTTCTCGCAAGGAACAGGTCCGCGGGCGGTTCTGCGGCTGGCTCGAGAACGAGCCGGGACTGTCCTACCGGCTTGAGGATCGGTTCTCCGGGTTGCTCTACTTCCTTTGCAGATGATGTGGCGATTCGCGCTCTGGGTTCTGTGGCGATCGCAGAGGATCGATCGGGATGTGGTTCCAGGTTGCTCATCCTCTTGTCGATGGCTTCGAGGTGCTGCTTGAGTTCGAGGTGGGTGAGCTCGAGCCGGTGAAGCGCCTCGTCCAATAGCGGAGTGATGTGTGAGGGAGAGATCGCTGGATGGTCAGCTGACGAGGCAGCGAGCGGAGGGTGTGAGGATACTTGTGTCTGTTCGGGTTGGTGTGGCTTGTCTTGCTCGTTTTGCGGCTTCCAGGCTTCTCCGGGCTGTTGCCAGTGGGCTTCGGCTCGGGAGAATGGCTCCGGTTCCAGCTCACCTGGCCCCTGGATGTCGACTCCGGCCAGCATGGCGCGAAGGTCGTCGACGGTTCGCTTGAGGGTTGGATCTTCGGGCGGCAGGTCGCCTTTCGTGATGCCCTCAATGACGACAGCGAGCAGTTGGTCGTCGGTGAGTTCGCCACCTTCGCGGTCGCTCAGTTTGCCGACAAATCCCCAGAAATCCATGCTGAGGTGCCTGTCGTTGATCAATTTTTGCAGAAACGCGGGGAGGTCCGCGGGTGATCCGAGGTGGATGTTATGCATCACGCAGATCACGCGAAATTTTTTTACGTAGGAATCGAAGATCTCGGGTTTCTGAAGGCTGTTTGCGTAAGCAGACATCATGTCACCTTGGATGCCAGAGAGGCCCGGAAAAGCTGTGCAAGAACGCGTCGAAAAACGCGCTGCCGGTGGAGTGATCTTTTTGCCCTAACCTATTCTGTTATCAGTTCTTTCTATCAGAAAAAGGCGGATGGTTAATTGTGTATTTCTTGCGGTATCGGCTAAAAAAATTCGACCGGTACGCAGAAACACGGCGAGTAGTACAAGAAGCTGAGCAGAATGAGGGAGTTGGGGGATAAAACCTCTTTCCCGCGGGATTCTCGCGCTTCCCCTCCGTCATCATGTAAGAGCAAACACGGGACTTAGCGGGGAGTTTTGCGGGAAATCGGGCTGGCACCGCTACAATGGTCAAGGCACTTTGGAAGGGCCTGTATACCATGAGCTGGTTTAAGCGCGAAGACCACGAGATCGTCAACGACTCGGAGAAGACCGTCCGTACCGAGGGGCTGTGGACGCGCTGTCCCGACTGCGGGAAGATTCTTTTCAAAGCCGAGCTTGAAACGAACCAGCAGGTCTGCCCCCATTGCGGACATCACTTTCGCATCGATGCACGGACCCGGATTGAGAATCTGCTGGAGCCTGGCTATGAGCTGGTCGATCTTGGACTTCGTTCGACGGACCCACTCCAATTCACCGATCTGAAATCGTATAAGAGCAGGCTGGCGGACGCACAGAGAAAGACCGGGCTGAATGACGCGATCATCAATGCGATTGGAAAGCTTGGTCCGCACGACGTTGTGCTGAGTGTGATGGAGTACAGCTTTATTGGCGGGAGCATGGGCGCTGTGGTGGGCGAGACGATTGCCAGAGCGGTAGACCGCTCGCTGGCGACGCGCAATCCGCTGATTATTGTGGCGGCCTCCGGCGGGGCACGGATGATGGAGGGCATTGCTTCGCTAATGCAGCTTGCGAAGATCTCGGCTGGGCTGGCGCGCATGGACGATGCGAAGATTCCGTACATTTCGGTGATGACAGATCCCACTACTGGCGGCGTGACGGCGAGTTTTGCGATGCTTGGCGATCTGAATATCGCTGAGCCGAACGCGCTGATCGGCTTTGCCGGCCCGCGCGTTATTGAGCAGACGATTCGGCAGAAGCTGCCTGAGGGATTTCAGCGGTCGGAGTTTCTGCTGGAGCACGGTTTTCTGGATGCGATCGTCTCGCGCAAGGAGATGAAGGAGTATCTCTCGCGGGCGCTGACGTGGATGACCTGTGACTCCAGGAAGACAGCCTGAGGGCTGCTGCGAGCACAGATTTCAGTTCGCTGAATTTGCCAGCCAATGGAAGAAGCCAGACCGTCTAGAACTGCACTTCGCGTAGCACTTCGCCGCGCCGCTCATCAGCTCTACGATGCACGGCCGCTTGTCCTTGATGATCCGATCGCAGTTCCGATTCTTGGCGAGGCTTATGCCGAGGAGTTGCGGCGAACACCGACACATCCGGACCGACGGTTTTCAACGGGGATGCGCGCGTATCTTGTGGCTCGCAGCCGGTATGCCGAGGACAACCTTGCGCGAGCTACCGCCGATGGAGTGACACAGTATGTGTTGCTTGGAGCGGGGCTCGATACATTCGCGCATCGCAATCCTTATCCTCAGCTTCGCGTCTTTGAGGTGGATCACCCGGCCACGCAGGAATGGAAGCGCGAGTTGCTGGAGACGAGCAAGTTGCGTACGCCAGCGAATCTGATCTATACGCCGGTTGATTTTGAGAGCGAGTCCCTTGCGGAGCAGCTTCAGAAGGCGGGGTTCGACCGTGGTGAGCCAGCGTTTTTTGCGTGGCTCGGGGTGGTGCCTTATCTCACGCTTGAAGCGTTTCGATCAACGGTTGCTTTTGTCGGTTCAAGTGCGCGCGGGTCGGGGCTGGTGCTGGATTATGGGCAGCCCCGATCTGCGCTGCCTTTGCTTGAGCGATTGGCGTACGACTCGCTCGCGTCGCGAGTCAAGCTTGCGGGAGAACCATTTCGGCTCTTCTTTACTCCTTCTGAGATTGCAGGCGAGCTGAGGGACTTCTACAACCTGGAAGACATCGGCTCTGCCGAGATTAACTCGATGTATTTTGCGAACCGAAGTGACAATTTGAGACTGCTGGGCAGTGCAGCCCGAATGCTGACCGCGTGGCTCTAGCTGATTCTTAAGCGACGAGGCGTGAAGCCTCATTTTTCTTGCTTCACGCTGGGGTGCCCATTAGTCTTATCGTCGTCAACTGGAGCCAATTATGTCTTTTGTGCGAGTTCCCTTCCTTCTCTTGGTGTGTTCTGTTGCCGCGTTTGCTTCGGGGCCGGGCGATCGCGTTGTTACCGATCCTAAGAGTGTCGTCTCAGCGACGAATGCAGCAGCGGCTCCGGTCAACGTCGCCGATATTTTGGAGACCACGAGGATTGGAGGTGCCACGCTTTCACGTGACGGCGGACATATTGCTTACATCGGTAACGCGTCGGGCCGTCTCAATCTCTGGATCATGAACGGCGACGGTTCTGGTGGAAGGCAATTGCTGAAGTCGAACGATCGACAGGCCGCTCCTTCCTTTACGCATGACGGCAAAGAGGTCGTCTATATCCAGGACAAGGGAGGGGACGAGCTATACGATCTGTATGCTGTCGCGGCGGCAGGGGGTGAGCCACAAAATATTACGAACACCGACCACGTCAGCGAGACGGATCCGACGTTTTCACCCGATGGGGCGATGCTTGCCTTCGGCAGCAAGGACAAGAGCACGGCTTATACCAACGTGGCCGTGATGACCTGGCCGTCGGGCGCGGCTCGTCTGCTGACGCATGAAGCGGACCCGCAGGCGAGCTGGAGCATTGCGTGTTGGAGTCCTGATGGACGCTCGATCTTTGCTGTGCGTTCAGTTGGGCTGGAAGATTCCGACGTGTATCGGATCGACGTTGGCAACGGCAAGGCGGAGAATCTTACGGCGCACAAAGGCAAGGAGCTGATCGCAGTGAGCGATGTGTCGCCCGACGGCAAGACGCTGCTGGTTGAATCGGATCAGAAGGGAGGCTACAGCAATGTTGCACTGTTCGATTTGAAGACGAAGCAATGGCGGTGGGTGACCGATACGCAGTGGACGGCGCGGCCGGGAGAGTTCTCGCCGGATGGCAAGACCTTTACCTATGGGATCAACGCTGATGGGCGGACGACCATCTTTTTTGCGGACACGGCTACATTGAAAGCAAGCGACCGCGGCGTACCGCCGGGGATCAATAATGTTGGAGCCAGCCCGACGTCGTTTACGTCGGATGGCAGCTACCTGATCAGCCATGAGGATTCCACGCATCCTGCAAATCTTTATTTGTTGCATGCAAATGGTGAGGTGAAGCAGATCACGCACAATGAGAGTCCGGCGCTTGCCTCTGCCGTGCTGCCGGGGTCGCAGCTGGTCACGTACAAGAGTTTCGATGGCCGGCTGATCTCCGCGTTCGTGTGGATTCCCTTCAATCTGAAGCGCGACGGCACGGCGGCTGCTGTTGTTATGCCTCATGGCGGACCTACTGGGCAGACGGTCGACACCTTCAATAGCCGCGCTATGCTGCTTGCTTCGCGCGGCTTCGTGGTGATCGCGCCCAATGTGCGCGGTTCGACCGGCTATGGGATGGAGTTTCAAAAGGCGAACTACAAGGATCTCGGCGGAGCGGACTTGAAGGATGAGATCGCAGGTGTCGACTTTCTGAAGGCGACTGGATTTATCGACGCGAAGAAGATGGGGATCTGGGGTGGATCGTATGGCGGATTCATGACCCTGATGGCGATTGGCAAGACGCCAGACGTCTGGGCCGCTGCGGTCGATGAGTACGGCATCCTGAACTGGTACACGATGCTTCAGCACGAGGACCCGCGACTGCAGGAGTATGAGAAGAGTCTGCTGGGCGATCCGGAGAAGGATCGGGCCGTCTATGAAGCGACTTCTCCGTTGAAGTACATTCGCGATGAGCGGGCGCCGCTGCTTGTGCTGCAGGGTGAGCGGGATATACGAGTTCCGATTGAAGAGGCTCAGCAGGTTGTGGCGATTCTGAAGAAGGAAGGCCGGACGGTCGATGCGGTTTATTATCCCGAAGAGGGTCACGGCTTCATCAAACGGGAACATCAAATCGATGAACTGACGCGCTCTGTGGAATGGTTTGAGCGATATCTCCACAATGCACCGAAGGCATCTGCCGGGGAGTGAACACGCTCAAAGGCTCTTTGATTGAGGAATGGAATGGCTAAGAAGACAACTGGGATTCGCCGCTGCTCGTGGGCTGACAATGATCCGCTGATGGGCAAATACCACGATGAGGAGTGGGGAGTTCCGGAGCGCGATAGCCGGGCGATGTGGGAGATGCTGATGCTGGAAGGGTTCCAGGCGGGCCTTTCGTGGCTGACGATCTTGCGGAAGCGCGAGGCGTTCCGTAAGGCGTTCTACAACTTTGATCCGAAGAAAGTGGCGCGCATGAGTGAGGCGGACGTTGCGCGGCTGCTTCAGAATGAGGGAATCATTCGTTCGCGAGCGAAGATTGAGGCGACGATCAACGGGGCTCGCATCTATCTCGCGATGGCGAGCGAA
Source organism: uncultured Acidobacteriaceae bacterium (assembly GCA_963798925.1). Taxonomy (GTDB): domain Bacteria; phylum Acidobacteriota; class Terriglobia; order Terriglobales; family Acidobacteriaceae; genus Edaphobacter. The sequence continues at coordinate 1,317,105 of CAWCVD010000008.1, read as the reverse complement.
GGAGAGGACTTCTCCAAGTGGATTTGGGGTTTGGCGGGGGGCAAGCCGATCCAAAACACGGGGCCTTTGCCTGCGAAGAGTCCTTTGTCGGAAGAGATCTCGAAGGCGCTTAAGAAAAAGGGCTTCAAGTTTGTGGGTCCGGTGATTGTCTATGCGTGGATGCAGGCGGTTGGCATTGTGAACGATCACAGTGCTGACTGCTTTGTGCGTAAGGTCGTTTCGAAGGTGCAGTAATTGTTTTTTGCGGGCGATTTGTGCCGAGAAAAGGAGAAGCGGCGAGAGCAATCGGTGCTCTCGCCGCTTTTGTGCTTCGCTTGGTTACTTATTGCTGACGGCGACGGCCCGATCCGGCCGCATCGTCGGGCGCTCCGGTTGAGTTAGGAAAGATTCCGGGGATAGGCGCGCTCTGTTGTCGCTCCAGCTCGGGGCGTGGGAACGGTTTGCGGGGAATCATCGCTTCGCGTTCGCTGGTGTTGTAGAGGAAGATGGCTTCGAGAACCGCGCCCTGCTCAAGATCGAGCGCGTGGAGCCGGTCATAGGTGTCCATGTCGGAGTGGTGGGTCCGGGTCTCGTAGTCCATGGGATCCTGAATGTACTGGAAGCCGGGGAGACCAACTGCATCGAAGGACAAGTGATCGGTTCCACCGGTGTTTCGGTAGGAGATCGCGGTGACGCCGAGGTCGGCAAGCGGAGCAATCCACTGGCGGAAGATGGGAGCGACCGCGTAGTTCTCCTGAGTGTAGACACCGCGCACCTTGCCGGTTCCGTTGTCGAGGTTGTAGTAGGCGTCGAGGGTCTCCCACTCCTTGGTTGTCTTGATGGGAGGTTGAGGTGCTGGTGCCTGGCCCGGGACGGGAGCTGCGGCTCCGCAGGAGGGAAGAGGAGCTCCTTCGGGACCGCCGAAGTGGTTGTGGACATATCCGCGTGAACCGCAGAGGCCCTGCTCTTCGCCAGACCAGAGTGCGATGCGGATTGTGCGCTTGGGCTTGATGTTCAGAGCCTTCAGGATGCGCATGGCTTCCATCGCCATGATTGAGCCTGCTCCGTTGTCGGTGGCTCCTGTGCCGGAGATCCAGCTGTCGAGGTGGCCGCCGACCATGACGACCTGATCCTTGAGCTTCGGATCGGTGCCGGGAATCTCGGCGACGGTGTCGAAGCCGTGCTCGTTGTCGCCGGTGAATTTGGTTTCGATATTAACTTCGAGCGTGACGGGGACGTGGTTTTGAAGGAGGCGTCCGAGGCGGTTGTAGTGCTCGATCATCATGACCGCGTTGGGTATGGTGACGGCATTCGCCTTTAGTTGTGCGCTTCGGGCGACGTTTGCTCCGTTGTCGTCGAAGATGATGCCGGTGCCACCGCCGTCTCCGCCATCACGGCTTGGCGTGATGATTGCGACGGCGTGCTCCTCGGCCATCATTTTGACAGCGGCGGTGCGCAGGGCGGCCAGGCGCATACGCTCGGCGAGGAGTTGCTGGAAGTTGGGAGCTCCGCCGCGGCGTCCTTCGCCGGTGGGGTAGGTCTCCATCTCCGCCAACTCTTCGGTTGTGTAGCGATGGAATAACGGTTCAGTAATGTCGGGTGTGGCACGCATGGCACCGAGGAGAACAATCTTGCCGCTCAGCTTGCCTTTGAATTTATCGAGGTCTTTCTCGTTCTGGATGTCCATGTAGATCGCTTCGCCGGTGAAGGGCCCGTTCGTTGCTGGGGACCACGGCGCGGCCTGCATCCAGAGAGGTTCGGGATCGGGCGAGACCATTCGCGCCCAGGTGTTGATTTGTTGCCAGCCCATGCCGAATTCTCCCCAATCTTCGAGGTGAGCGTTCTCAAGTCCGATCTTCGTCATCGTATCGCGCGTCCAGGCATTGGCCTTGGCCATATTCGGCGAACCTGTGAGGCGCGGTCCGATGCCGTCTGCCAACGCGCTGCCGAACTCCATTACGTGCGAGTGCTTGAAGCCTTCGTCACGAATCCGCGCATACATCGTGAGGTCGATGTTTTCGGTGGCAGGCTGCGGTCCGTAGTAAGAGGGCACGGTCTCGGAAGTGGCCGGGGCCTCCTTGGGCTTCTTGTCGGCGGAATGGGCGGGAGTGGCAAGACTTACGATTGCGGCCGAACAACAGCCCCAACGCACAACGGCGCGAACAAATGACATACGAGGTGGTCCTCCAGATAATGTGCTAGGAACGAAGGATAGCAGAATGATTCAGAGACGCGAGACGGCCGGTTATTGTTTCGCGACGCCAAGCGTGGCGCGGTTTTGCTTGGCTCCCAGCGGATTCCGAAAAGCTTTCGTGACTATGTTTTGCGAAGATGGCGGCGAATCCAGAGTGTTCCCAGATAAGCGAGCGCCGCTGCCAACACTACCAACCCCACAGGCAGGCCTGCCCACTTGTAGGTCAAGGCAAAGTCGACTGTTCTGTGGGTCGCCGTGCTGTAGATGAGGGTGCCAACGATGGCGAAGAAGGTCGCCGCAAAGAAGGCCGCGAATCCCAGCGCAAAGCTCATGAGGAGGCTGGCGATCCATCCCAGATCGCCCATTGGAACGCCGAATAGATAGCCCGAGCCTATTGTCCGGGGCGAGGTTGAGCTGTCATGCTGCGATACGTGCGCCATACCAGTAGAATACTGTTTTATGGCAGAAGGTGTTCAAAGCGAGTTGGTACAGGCAGCGCAGGTTATCCACGAGGCAGAGGTGCGACATGCCTTGAACGGAATTCGCTATGCGTCGTTTGGCGATAACAACCTGGAGGACCGGGAGTTGGAGCGCATGGTGCAGGCGGTTCCTATCGCTATTGCAGGTGCGTTGGCGCGAAAGACCTACTACTTCGTTCCACTGGCGCTTAGCGACCGGCGCGGAAGTGAAGCCACGTTGGTGGCGCCCGCCTACACACCGGAGCTCGGCGACCAGGCGATCTGCCATCGCAATGTGAACCATGATGGCACGGAGGGAGTCTTCATCTCTACGCGGCTGTTGGGAGACCGTTTTGCACTGGCTTTCGAGTTCTTTATCAACGTTGGCCATGCCTTTGTCGATGTGATCGGTGTGCCTGAGGTCTTCGATCAGCTTGTGTGGGGTCAGGCGATCGCCGATATTCGCGGCGAAACGAGCCAGGATGCGTGGGAGAGCCGTAACCTTGCTCTGGGGGCCAGCGGCCAGACGGAGAAGGTGAATGGAAGGCCGGCCGTCGACGAGAGAGCCAGGAACAACTTCCTGGAAGCGGCATTTTCCGATGCAGTTGCGATCTACCAGCTCTCGCTGTCCGTTGATTTCGACTACTCGGAGTTGCGTGAGCGCGAGTATCCGCTTCTTGCACCGCAGGCTCTCGCGGACCGCCTGCGGCTGGTTGCGCGGCTGTTTCCTCCGAACTCAGGCTACGAGTTTGCGATTCGCTACCGCCGCCGCGCGTAGCCGCTTGCAACCAACCGCTGGATGGGCAATCTAATGGAAACGAGCGCAAAATGCTCCGGAGGAGCGACCAGATGCCAACGATACGAACCTGCAAGAGTTGTGGTCAGAAGAATCGCCTCTCCGCCAGCCATCTTGCGGATACGGGGCGGTGCGGCGCGTGCAAAGCTCCGTTGCCTCCGATGGATGAACCGCTGCAGGTCGACACGGAACTGTTCGACGAGATTATTCAGAGTTCGCGTGTTCCCGTGCTTGTCGATTTCTGGGCCGACTGGTGCGGTCCCTGCAAGGCGGCAGCTCCGGAGGTCGCGCGCACGGCAAAAGAGATGGCCGGTCAGGCTGTCGTGCTCAAAGTTGACACCGATCGCAACCAGCAGCTTGCCGCGAGGTACTCGGTTCGGGGAATTCCGAACTTCGCAGTCTTCTCGGCAGGCAAGTTGGTGAGGCAACAGTCGGGAGTTGTCGGCCATGACGTGATGGAAGGCTGGTTGAGGTCTGCGGCAACGGCAACCACAGTTTAGGAACCAGTTTCTCGCTTAGCGATGCAGCCCCAGCGAACCAAGCAATCCAAATGTCTGTAGTAGCCATATGATCACGGCAATGATGACCACCACGCGGATGATTTGCTTGATCGTCCCGTCCATCGGGATCAGCCCAATGAGATAGAGCAGTAAACCAACGACAATCAGGGTGACGATAACGCTAATTAAGACTGGCGTGAGCATAAGGCAGCTTCCCTCTTTCTGAATAACTACATAGTGAGATGCGAAAGCGGGATGCCTTTAGCCCTGTAGAGTCAAAAATTTGCGCGGATGCCGCGGACAACCATACAGCATTCCAATGCGTCGCCTTGCTGCCCGAAGATGTGAGAGCACCTTACCAGTCTCGCCCATGGTGCGGAATTCGGGCGCAATCCCCTTCGGTCAGGTAGCAGCGCAGAAATCCGCAGACTACTGTGCAACCGATCCCGATAATCATTAAGGGGATGCCAGACATGATCCGTCCTGTGAAGTAGGGAAACAGAAAGAGGGCCACGCCGGCATACATCAGAATCGTCAGAACAATTCGTAGGATGCTTTTGGTCATGTCAACCTCCTCCACGCGCTCAACCCTCGGCTTGGTTGCTGAAGCAAGCGCGTTCCGACTGTGCGCTCCAGCCCTCACAGTACTGCACATCGTACTCCAAATGAGTTGATTTTGACCATGTTTCTGTGGTTTTGGAGGGTTTAGCCGGTGACTACACCCATGGCCAACACGGCACAGAGAATGGCGCTTGCGTCTTCTACCAAAGCGACCGGCCAGTCCTGGCAACCCAACCGCAGCACAATCTCTCTTCGGATGAGAAAGCCGCCAAAGGCTCCGATCAATGCGCCTCCTACGCACAAGATGACGCCTTCAAACTCGGAGCCGTTGAGACCGGATGCGACGATTGCTCCTACGAGACCGCCCATGACGACCCTGCTCGCCAAAAGCGCGGGTGCTGTCCGATTGGGGGTCTTCGGCAGTTTGTCGGCGACGAACTCTGCGAGTGCGAGCACAGTAAAGATGATGGCGGTTATGAGCTTCGCTGCCCACGAGGCCCAGGTGTCGTCCAGCGATAGATCGCCACGGTACGCGAACCAGCAAAGGACCGCCATTGCGGTCATCGTCCGCATCCCAGTCACCACGCCAAGTAAGGGAATGGCAATCAGCCATGTCAATATCGCCATTGCCATTTAGTTTTGGTCTCCGAAACAGAGATGAGGGTTCGCGGAAAGCTTATCCCTTGCGCAACCAGCCGTAAAGTGGGAACTTGCCCGCCATCTCCAGTACCTGTCCGCGAATGTGGCGCAATTTCGCCTCGTCTGTCCTGTGCTCGAGGGCCTGAGCGATCCATCCAGCAATGACGCGCATCTCCGACTCTTTCATTCCGCGTGTAGTCAGGGCCGGCGTTCCGATGCGAATGCCGCTCGGTTTCATGGGTGGATTCGTGTCGTAGGGGATTGCGTTTTTGTTGACTGTGATGCCGGCTTCGCCGAGAGCGTGTTCGGCCTCGGAGCCGAGCATTCCCTTTTGAAAGACATCGATCAACATGACGTGGGTGTCGGTTCCGCCGGAGATGACACGATAACCTTCGGCGGCGAGGGCTTCGGCGAGCACTTTGGCGTTGGTGACGACTTGTTGCGCGTAGACGGCGAACTCGGGTTGCAGCGCTTCGTGAAAAGCCACGGCTTTGGCTGCGATGATGTGCATCAGTGGACCGCCTTGTTGACCGGGAAAGACGCTGCGATCGATGCCCACGGCGAAATCCTGCTGGCAGAGGATGAGTCCGGCGCGCGGTCCACGCAGGGTTTTGTGTGTTGTGGTGGTGACTACGTGTGCGTGCGGGACGGGTGATGGATGCACGCCGCCAGCGACGAGGCCGGCAAAATGGGCCATGTCGATCATGAGATAGGCGCCTATTTTGTCGGCGATGGCGCGCATGCGGGGAAAGTCGAACTGGCGTGGGTAGGCGCTGCCTCCGCCTACGATTACCTTGGGTCTTTCGCGTTGGGCTGTGGCTTCAAGTTCATCGTAATCAATGGTTTCGGTATCTTTGCGTACCTGGTAGCCGATGATTTTGTAGAGTTTGCCGGAGAAGTTTAGCTTGTGACCGTGCGTAAGATGCCCACCATGAGCAAGATCCAGGCCGAGAATCGTGTCGCCTGGGTTGAGGAGGGTCATGTAGGCGGCGGCGTTTGCCTGGGAGCCGGAGTGGGGCTGGACGTTGACGTGATCGGCGTTAAAGAGGCGTTTGGCGCGGGTTTTCGCGAGGTCTTCGACGATGTCGGCGTATTCGCAGCCGCCGTAGTAGCGCTTGCCGGGATAGCCTTCGGCGTATTTGTTGGTGAAGACGGTGCCGGCGGCTTCGAGGACAGCCCGGCTGACGAAGTTTTCGGAGGCGATCATCTCGAGGCCTTCGTGCTGGCGATTGATTTCATTGGAGATCTGAGCGGCGATTTCGGGGTCGCTGGTGGCCAGCGGGGCGTTGAGGTCGATGGGCATGGGGTTATTTTATGTCAGGGTTTTTGATTTTTTTTTGGTCTGGGGTGGGAGGCTGGTTTGGGGGTTTTTGTTGGGGTTTTTTGAGGGGGTTTTGGAGAAGTTGGTGTTTTTGGTGTGGTTTTTGATGGTTGGTTTGTGGTGGCTGAGTGCATTTTAGTGGTTCTTGGTTGCGCGTTTTTTTGGAGTCGAAAATTTTCCTCTTCTTTGGAATTTATTTTTGGGTATGTGTGGAAAAGGGGCAAGAGTCGACTGCGAAAACCAAATGCGGGGATTCTTCGCTTCGCTCAGAATGACGACAAGGACAGACGACTACAACGACAACTGCAACGCAACTGCAACTACAACTGCAACTGCAACTACAACTGCCACTGCAACTGCCACTGCCACTGCAACTGCAACTGCAACTGCAACTGCCACGACAGACGCAGATCCTCCGCTTCGCGAAGGATGACAACTAGAAAAACAACAGCAAAAGCAAGTCCTTGGACTGCGCAGTTCGCAAACTACTTCGCTCAGGATGATACTTCTAGGTTGATGGCGTTTCTTGGGGTTGGTGGGCGAGGCGTTTGAATTCTTTGTAGATGAAGTGGCCCAGGTACCAGCCGTCGAGGTATTTGAAGGGGAATTCGCCGGTGGTGTAGTGGCCGCAGGGGAGGATTTTGGAGTCGTAGTCGACTTTGAGGGCGTCGAAGTTTTTGTGGACGTCGAAGGAGTAGTCGAGGGGGAAGGTCAGGTCGTAGGTGGCGTGGATGACTAGAGAGCGGCGGGGTTTGCCGGGCTGTTTTGAGGCAAAGCGCTCCATGTAGGACATGGGGCTGATGATGGAGAAGATCTCGCGGACCTGGTCTTGATTGAGTCCTGCCTGCTCGAAGGCGGCGCGGATGTGGCGGGTGCTCTGGCCGGTCCATACGACGTCGCCGAACCAGGTGGAGGCGTGGTTGAAGGCGCAGACCTGGAGGCGCGGCTCGAAGGCGGCGGCGATGAAGGCGTAGCAGGAGCCGAGAGAGGTGCCGAGGACGCCGAAGTGTTCGTAGCCTTGCTGTTCGAGCCAGTCGAGGCAAGAGCGGATGTCGACGACCGCCTGACGGCAGGCCTCGGTGGTGCGGCCGACGTTGGAGCTGACGGCGTAATCGGAGCGCTCGAGCTCGGCTGGGCGGCGGATGTCGTGGTAAGGCTTGGAGAGGCGGAGGCAGGAGATGCCGAAGCTGTTGAAGAGGGTGCAGAGGGCGTTGTGGGAGAAGGCGTCGGCGTTCCACTGAGGCATGACGATCATGGCCTGTTTGGGTTTGCCATTTTGTGTTTCGGGGTGGGCGGGGTACCAGCGGGCGTTGACCTGATCGTTCTCGGGGTATCGGGTGCGGATGGGTGAGGTGAAGCGGAGGAAGTCGGCTGCTTCGATCTCGCCGGTCTCGGCCTGGCGGCGGAGCTCAGCGTCCTGCTCGAGGGTCTCGGGGCGGACGTTGGTGGGGAAGAGTTGGGGGTGGCGGCGCTCGAGGCGGAAGTCGGTGGGGGTGGTGTAGGAGTAGAACTCGTCGGCGCGGGTGACGATGTCGCGGTTGATTGCGATCATCCGGTCGTAATCGCTGAGGTGATGGTCGGCTTCGAGGGCTAAGGGGCTGAAGTCCTGGAGCCAGTCGAATCCCCATTCGAGGGGGCGGACGATGCGGTTGGTGTCGCGTGTGGTGAGAGCAGTTTCCCAGGCGTACATCCACTTCGCGTAGAGCTTGGAGAGCATTACTTCAAGTCTAGCAAGTGTGGGCGATCGCATCGCAGTGTGGTTTTGGGAAGCAAGAGCAGCAGCAAGAGCGCTTTTTCGATCGGTTTTCGGTCTGTTCGGTTATTCAGTTTTTCAGTAAGTGCACAGGCGCTTGTGGGGTGGGTTTTCGGGTGGGTGCAGGGATTTGCAGGGTGGGTTTTCCGGTTTGTGGGCTGAATCGGGGAAAAGAGAAAAGATTTTCCCTTTTTGGGTGATGTTTGGGGGCCGTTGTTGCAAATTCGTGCATAGCGGGAAAATTTTGCGTTGTAAAGACAGTGACTTGGAGGTTTCCGGCGGGGGATGGCCTGGGGGTGGCATGCGAGTTGCAACTATGGAGGGTGCAGCCGATAGTTAGAGATTTTCAGGAGAGAAAGGGGACAGTTTATGGCAGTCGAAATGCTTTTTACTTGCGTTTGCGGGACTCAGAAGAAGACCAGTAACCATTGGGTTCTGGCCAAGACTACTGCAAATGGAATCACTTTTATGCCTTGGGATTGGAACCTTGCGATGAGCAGCGACATTATTATCCTTTGCGGGGAGGGATGTGCGGCTTCGTTGCTGAGCCGGTCGCTCGGCGATTGGAAGCGGTCCGCGAAACCGGCGGAGGTTGCTGCGAGTGAGCTGACGGCTGCTTAGAAGCTGCTGCTCTGGATTAATTGCCGGCTGATACGAAGGCCGGCGTGGCGACCGCTTTCACCGATTGATGCAATTTGTTGTGGGTCGTCTGAGTGTCTGTGTTGTGTTCTGTTTTGGTTACGTTCTGTTTTGTTCTGTTGCAACCCTTCTTCCATGTTGTCTGTTTGTGAAGTGGAGCGTCTTCTTTTTGGAGAGGCGGCGTGAGGTTATGGATTTTTGGCCTTGGGTGTGAGGGTATCGCGGGTGGGATTTGAGTGGGTTTCCTGGCTGGAGTGGAGGCCCGGAGTGCGGTGGGCGATGGCGCTCGGAAGGATCCGGAAGAGCGATCGTGACCGGGCGAATGCCGGTGGGAAAGAGCGCTTAATTTTGGGGCATAAGGGTTGATAGAGGGTGACTTGAGGCCTCGGGCTGCCTGAGGAAAGTTTTAGTATTGACACGTAATTTGTCTGAAGCTATTGTCTTGAGACTTTCCCAATTCGGGAGCTGCAGGCAGAGGTAAAGGCGAGCGTCCAGATGATGGGCGACAAGTCTTTTTCGGCTGCCACCGGAGCGGGGATGAGTGATGCAGAGTAGATGGATTTTTCCCAAGGTATGACGCCGGACTAAACAAAAGACAAACGAATGCCGCTGCTTGACCGACAGGGCCAGTGAGAGCTACTGCGGGTGCAGGCGATGACGTTCCCAGCAGCCAGGTGAGCCCGCTCGACCGTTGAAAAATATCGAGGCTCATCGGGGGAGAAGTACGCCTTGAAAGGGACTGAAAACGTGGACTATTTGCGTATTGATCTGAAGGTATGTGAAGGGTGCGGAGTGCTTTGGCTCCGCAGGGTGATGGTTGAAGGCGTGTACTGCCGCGGATGTGCGGGACGGCTGGCAGAGTTTCCGGCGCCGCGGGCGAAGCATGCTGGAGGGCGTCGCCGGCGACGGAGACAGAGTGTGCGATGCACGGAGTTTGCCGGAGGTGCGCGATGAGTGCAGCTTTGGTGATTCTGCCGGTGGTGTGGGCTACGGCTGCTGCGAAGGCCAAGCCTGTGGAGAGGGCTCCGGAGGTTGCGGGGCAGGTTTGGCTTTTGGAACCGCGGCGCAGTGCTCCTGAGGTGGCGTTCTACCGGAAGTACACGGAGGGGATTCTGCGGCGGTATGTTCGGCTGTCGATGGAGGCGGGTAGAGCGCCGTCGTTGCTGGGGCGGGAGATGTTTCGTGGCAATGTGACGAACTACTCGGTGACCGGGTTCGACGATGTCGTCATCTTTGTTCACGACGTTGAGAGTTGCGTTGAAGAGCCTGAACGAGAGAAAACAACACCTGATACGGCGGATAGCGTTGCAGGAGTTTACGCTGGAGGAGACGGCTAGCCTGCTGCAGCTGCCGTTGAGGACGGTGCATCGGCGCTATGGCTATGCTCTGGATGACCTGACGGAGATCTTTCTGGAGCGGAAGCTGCTGGAGCCTTCGAAGGCGGGACGGGAGGCTGGGACTATTCTGTAACGGTAATGCTGTTTTCTGCTTCACTGCGTTATTTTTCTGTCTTCGGGTTGGCGTTCGGGGCGCTGACTTGGTTTTCTCTGGATTGGGCAATAGGGATTGAAGAATGGGAGGGCGGCTGGGTGGAACGGTGACGAAGCTGACGGGCGGATATGTGCTTTATCCGATGGCCGAGGTGCTAGGTGTCTTCAACGCCGCGACGAAGAGTGTCGATGGACAGTTGACCCTGGCGCCGAACACGGTTCCCTGGGCGGCGGATGATGCGGTGGAGGAGCCGCATTATTACCAGCAGGCGATTTCGCTGGATACGATCTTCGTTGGACAGACGACACCGCGGTCTTCGACTGCGGTGGTGGCCGGACTCGCTTACCTGGGGAATGTGGGGCCTGGGGTGACGGGATGGGCGATATCGAACACGGCACCGTGGTCGAATTACTTCGGCAACGGAGGGACGCACTCGGTTCCGTCGGCGGCGTATCGGGCGAACGGCATCTGGATGCGAACGATGGATATGCAGGCCGGAGAGCAGAGTGTGTTCTCGGTGCATTGCAACTCGCATGGCTGCGGAAGGTGGAACTCGAACTATAACTTGTTTGAGCTTGACAGCAATTTTGGGGTGGACACGATAGCTTACTTGCCGGGGACGAGCGCGCTGCAGATGGTTTTTCGGGGGACTGGGTATCAGTTCACGCCTCAGGGGTTTATTGCGGGGACGATCAATGCGCAGACCATCAATGTCCAGACGGTGAATGCGACTACGCTGAATGGCGCGATTGGCGCGGCGCAGCTGCCGATTTTTGGGATCTCGGGAAGTGGGCATGGGCCGGGTGCGGTGCCTGATCCGGGAGCGACGGCTGGGTCGACACGGTATCTGCGCGAGGATGGGACGTGGGCTGTTCCTGCGGGTGGTAGTTTCGGAGGCTTGAATTTCGGGAGTGGGGTTTCGGGTGCAGGGGCGATTGCGGGCGCGACGGCGGATTACAGATTTGTCGAGGGAACCGGGTCGACTTTGACGGATATCAGCGGAAATGGGAACGATGCGACCCTGGGATCTGGTTCTCAGGCTCCGATGTGGACGATGCAGGGACTGCAGTTCGTCAATCAGCAGAATGTTTCGCTGCCGGCTGCGCTGAATGCGTCGAAGACGTTTTTCTTCGGCGTGTACCTTGATCCGCTGACGAATGACTCGAGCTTGCCTAAGGCGAATCAGTTTCCGCTGCTGTTGTCGTCGAGCATGGATGCGCCGGGGCTGAACCTGCTTTATCTGCAAGCGGTGGGTTCGACTTCGTACGCGAATACGGGCATCTTTGCGCCATCGATCTTCGGGAATGGGGGTTTCACGACGGCAGCTCCTAACCTGGTCTCGGGCTTCCACGTGCTTGCTTATGTGCTGGGCACGGGCGGAGGGGATGTCGACCACATCTATATAGATGGCGTTGAAGTGGGCGGATATGGCCCGCATGGCTCTGCGGCGGGGCTGCAGACAAGCGGCAATCTGTTTCTGGGATCGAGCGGGACACCGAGCTGGGCGGCTTCGGGCTTGTTTGGTACCTTGTATCGGTTTACGGCTCTGCCGACGAACAGTCTGACCGCGCCGCAGATTCAGGCGATCTCGGGGCGGATTCGTGCGGATGCCGCGAGTCGCGGGGTGGATGTGGCTCCGAAGCCAGTTGTTCAGGCGCAGCCGTCGCTGTATGCGATTGGGGATTCGATTACGTGTGGTTACATTGCGCCTAATTGCAATGGTGTGACGCCGTGGACGAGTTTGCTGAGCTTGGCGAATCAGCCAGCGTACGCGATTCAGAACTATGGGATACCCGGCATTACGCTGCGGGCTGTTCTGGGCTCGGAGGCCAATCGGATTGCGCCTGTGTGCCCATCGAACTTTGGGCCTTCGGTTGCGCTGTTGTTGCTGGGCAGCAATGACGTGGCGGATTTGCATGACGGCGGAGGGAATTCGACGACGCAGGTGGCTACGGCGTCGGCTCAGCTGGATTCGGAGATTCAGACTCTGAAGATGGCTGGATGCAGGGTGTTTGTGGGGACGATGCTGTCGCGTGGAGGAAACGATCAGTTCGGAACGAGCCTGGATGGCGACAAGAATGCTTATGATGCGATGATCCTGATGACCGCCAAGGCGGCGGGAGCCGATGGTGTTGTTGATTTTGCCGCGAACCCCAACCTGGGCGCGGACGGCGCGAGTGCGAATGGCACCTACTTTCAGGGCGATCAGGTTCATCCGACGGAGGCTGGTCAGCAGTTATTGGCCGCCGCTGCGAGCAATGCTCTGAACTACTACTTGGGGTTCAATCAGGCGAATCCGCATGTGGTGACGGCGGCGACCTATACGATGTCGGCCGGGGACGGGTATATCACTTCTAGTCCGGTTGCGAATCAGACGCTGACTTTGCCGGACTGCACGGGCCAGAGCGGGGCTGTGTACACGGTGACGAATATTCAGTCGGCGTTTGCGGTGGGCGTACTGGCGGGTGACTCGTCGCAGTTGATCGATGGGATCGCGGCTGGCACGGCTCTTCCGGTTGGTTCGAACAGCTCGGTGAGCTTCCGCGATGTTGCGAATCCGAAGAGTGTCTCCGGGTGTCACTGGGAGCGTTAGTGGGGAGCGTGGGTGCAGCCTTTGTCCGGATGGGCAGGGCTGCGCCTGCGATTGAGATGGCGTGAGGTCTGGAAGGAATGGATGACGCTAAGTGGAATGCGAAGTGGGATGCGACGGAACTGGTGAGATTTGGAAGATGGATGGAGGAGCATCCATCGCGGCTGAGGCATGCGGCCAGGAAGTGGTTGAAGGTACGCGACAGGGACGGGGTTGAGAGGCTGCTTCGACCGAATCCGGTACAGCGGGCTTTTGAACTCGGACGGGGACGGCAGAATATTGTGCTGAAGGCCCGGCAGATGGGGATTACGACCTGGGTGGCGGGACGGTTTTTTCTGAAGACGATCACAAAACGCGGCGTGCTGACCGTGCAGGTGGCGCAGACGCGAGAGGCTGCGGAGGGAATCTTCCGGATTGTGCAGCGGTTCTGGGAGTGTCTGCCGCGGAGCCTGCGTGAGGGGCCGCTGCAACGAAGCAGAGCGAATGTGGGGCAGATGCGCTTTCCGGAGTTGGACAGCGAGTTTCGGGTGCTGAGCGCGGCGGATGAGAACGCGGGACGGGGATTGACGATGCAGTATCTGCACTGCAGCGAGGTGAGCCGATGGCCGGGAGATGCGGAGGCTACGCTGGCCGGGTTGAGAGCAGCGCTGATTCCGGGTGGAGAGCTGGTGATGGAGTCGACACCGAATGGGGCGTACGGGTGTTTCTATGAGGAGTGGGGACGGGCGATCGAGCAGCGAGGCCGCGGTGCGACAAGTGCGGGGCACGATGCGGTGGTGCGACACTTTTTTCCGTGGTGGATGGAGGAGGCTTATGTTGCTGCACCGGTTTCGGGGGCGTTGCGTGAAGATGAGCTGCAGCTGGTGCAAGAGCGCGGGTTGACGGCCGAGCAGATCGGGTTTCGCCGTGGATTGGAGGTCAGCTACAAGGGACTGCGGTCGCAGGAGTTTGCCGAGGATGCGGAGAGTTGCTTCAAGGCCACCGGGGAGTGTTGCTTTGAGGTTGAGGCCGTGGAGGCGCGATTGGCTTCGGTGAGTGAGCCGATTGAGGTGCGCCGAGGAGGTGCGTTGCAGATCTGGCTGCCACCGATTCGTGGGAGCGAGTACGTGGTCGCGGTGGATACCGCGGGCGGTGGCGCCGACGGCGACTATGCGGCGGTGCAGGTGATCGAGATGAGGTCGGGACTGCAGTGCGCGGAGCTTCAGCAGAGGCTCGGGACGCTGGAGCTGGCAAGGGTTTCGGCGGAGCTGGCGAAGGAGTATGGAAATGCGCTGATCGCGGTGGAGCGAAATAATCATGGCTCGGGTGTGCTGGCTTATCTGGATGCCGTTGAGCGGTATGCACGGGTGTATGGGCGGGGTGGGGTTCCAGGATGGTTGACTACGGTCGGCTCGAAGCCAGCGATGGTGAGCAGGATGGGTGCTTTGCTGGTGGAGTCTCCCGAGATGTTTTTTAGCCGGAGATTGCTGGGGGAGTGCAGGACGTTTGTTGCGCTGGCCGGCGGCGGCACAGGAGCGGCTAGCGGAGCGCATGATGATTGTCTGATGGCGATGGCGATAGCGCAGGCTGTTAGGGCGGAGTTGGTTGGGAGAAGGATGCATTAGGAATGATGTCCTGCCGGACGGGCCCACTGCGCGTGGAGCGGCCACTTCGTGGCGGACATACCGGTCTCGGGAGGCGAGATTTTGTGGTCCGGCCGTTGGCCGGAGTTGCGTTTCTTTTTCGGCAGGACATGGCTTGTATTCTGTTGAGGGGGTGTTTGGGTTTGGCGGTTCTGGCGGTGCAGGCGATCAGAAAAATGCGGGGTGGAGCGCAGAGTCAGCTGATGCTGGGAGCGGATGGCAAGCTTTGGGTGGTGAAGTTTCAGAATAATCCGCAGGATGTTCGGGTGCTGGCGAATGAGTTGATCGCGACACGACTGGCCGCGGCGGTAGGGTTGACGGTTCCTGCGAGCGATGTGATCGAGGTGACGGAGTGGCTGGTGGCAAACACTCCGGACATGTTTGTGGAGCTGCCGCGCGGGCAGAGACAACGGTATGTTGCGGGACTGCAGTTTGGGTCGCGGTTAGTGGGTGGGTTGATGCCGGGACAGGTGGTCGACTATCTGCCAGAGCAGCAATTGGATGAGGTGAGGAACCTGGCAGAGTTTGCCGGGATGCTATGTCTTGATAAATGGGCCGGGAACTGCAACGGGCGGCAGGCTGTGTTTGAGCGAAGGCCGAAGGAGAGGAGGTATCGGGCTACGTTTATCGACCAGGGTTTTTGCTTCAATGCGGGAGCGTGGACGTTTCCGGACTCGCCTTTGCGCGGTGTCTACCAGAGGAACCAGGTGTATGCGAAGGTGACGGGATGGCAGAGTTTTGAACCTTGGCTGAACCGTATCGAGTCGATGGAGGCGGCGAAGATGTGGGAGATCGCAGAGGCGGTGCCTCCGGAGTGGTATGGAGGTGATACGGCCGTGATTGAACGGCTGATGGAGCAGATGTTGAGGCGGCGGTCGCGAGTGAGAGATCTGATAGGGGAGTTCCGCGATTCGGACAGGTCGCCGTTCCCGATGTGGGCTTCGGGGAAGACCATCGTGGTGCCGAGGCAGTTTGCTGAGGTGAGTGAAGTGGGAAAATTTGTGATGTAGGTGGAGTTGTCGGTTGTGGGTTCTCGGTTGTCAGATAAAGCAGCATCCTGAACGATGAGAATCGGCAGCGAGATTGAGGGAGTGGATGTGAGGGAGCGGTTGCCGTGCGAGTTCTACCTGATCCGGTATGTGCCGGATGTGGTGAAGGGCGAGTTTGCGAATATCGGCGTTCTACTGCGGGAGGCAGGACGTAACGATAGCGCGGTGGTGCGCTTTACGCGAGACTGGAGCCGTGTGAGGTGCATGGACGCCGATGCTGACATCGGTCTGCTGGAGGCGCTGGAGGGTGAGATTGGAGCGCGGCTGCGGATTGCAGGAGATGCTGCTACGGGCATCAAGCCAGTGATGGAGATTCTGGAGGATACGCTTGCGAACTCGGTGCAGATGACGGAGATGAAGGCTTGCCTGGCGGAGAGTTTGCCGGCTGAGATCGAGCAGCTGATGAAGATGTACGTTGAGCCTTTGAAGGTGAAGACGGAACGAAAGAAGACCGGGCGGGCCGCGATTGCCGGAGCGATGCGGACGGAGTTCGAGCGCGCCGGGGTGTGGGGGTTGATGCGGAAGAGGATTGCGGCTTCGCTTTATACGCGGGTGGGTGATCCGATGAAGATCGATTGCGGGTATCGGGTCGATTTGGAAAAGGCAACGACGGGTGCGGTGATTCGGATGTTTCAGGCGGTGTCGCTGGAGGGGGATGTGGAGGCGGCGAAGGGATTAGCTTACTCGGCTCCGCAGTTAAAGGAGGGTGTGGGGCGAGTGGAGGCGGCTCGGTTGGAGCTGACGGCGATCGTTGAGCCGTTGCGCGCGGTTTCGGATGCTGAGGATGAGGCGATGGAACGATACCGTTTTGGTGTCGAGGCGATGGAACGGCAGGAGATTCGTGTGGTGACGGTGAGTGATCTTGCGAGGGTGGCGGAGACGGCGAGGGTGGAGTTGCGGGTCTGAGAGACGGTTGTTAGTTGCTGGTTGTTGGTTGCCGGTTGTTGGTTGCTGGTTGTTGGTTGTTGGTTTGGGGAGTTAGGGCATGGCCTCGGCGGCTGTGCCTTTTTCTTTTGCGGGAGAACTTGGGACGGAGAAGAGCATGGGCGTTCGGACGATGGTGAGGGATGTTTGGCGGCGTTTGGGTGGAGTTGAGGCGGCGGCTGGAGACGCGGGGATGGGGGAGAGGAAGACGACGATGCTGCCTTCGATCCTGAGTCCTTATAATCCAGCCGGCAGAATGGGGCAGAGTGCTTTGCCGAAGCCGACCGTGGCCAATCTGCGTAGGTTCGCTGAGACGCCGGTGGTGAGGCGGGCGATCAATGTGGTGAAGGACAGGGTCGCGAGCATGGACTGGCAGGTGCGAGTGCGCCGCGGCTACTCGGATACGACCGTCGAGGATGCGACGGCTCGGATGGAGGCGCTGCGCAGGTGCCTGGAGGAGCCGAATGCCGTGGACAGCTTTCGGGTGTTGTGGGAGCAGGTGCTGGAGGATCTGTTGGTGGGTGGCTTTGGCGCGGTGGAGATGGAAGCGACGGGCGATCCGGAGAGGCCGTTTCATCTTTGGGCGGTGGATGGAGCGACGATCCAGGTTGATGCGAGGTGGAATGGAGATCCGGAGAAGCCGCGGTATGCGCAGGCTACGGGGCGGATTGGGCAGGACGCTCTGGTGCCTCTTCTGGATAAGGAGCTTATTTATTTGCGGTTGAACCCGCGAACCCATACGCCGTTTGGACTGGGGCGTTTGGAGGTCGCGTTCGAGACGGTGAACCAGTTTTTGGGTGCATCCCGTTTTGCCGGTCGGCTCGCGAGTAACTCGGTGGTGCAGTATGCGCTTTGGCTGAATGAGGCTACTCCAGAGCAGCACGACCGGCTAATTCGGTGGTGGCAGGACGAGATTGAAGGGACTGGGCGAGTTCCTCTCCTGAGCTGCGAGCAGAAGCCCGAGGTGCTGCGGTTTGCGGGCGGCACAGATGCGGACCTGCGGCTGCAATGGCAGGAGGCGCTGATCCGCATGATTGCGAACGCCTTTGAGTTGCCGCCGATGATGCTGGGATTGGAGAGCGATGTGAACCGGTCGACTGCCGGCGAGATGGCGGATGAGGCGTTTCAAAGCGCTGTGGTTCCTGTTGCGAAACTGCTGGCCGAGCACATTACGCGGGATCTGTTTGCGAAGAAGCTTGGGTGGGCCGAGTTCGAGTTCTGCTTCAACGACCTGGAAAGCCGTGACGAGCTGCAGGAGGTTCAGATTCAAACTTCGCTGCTGCAGGCAGGAGTGCTGACGGTGGACGAAGTGCGGTCGATGCGGGGACTGGGTCCTATCGAACAGGCGGTGACCAGGTGAAGGTAACGATCGACAATCTTGATGGCGTGGGGGTGGTGGATTACAGCTGCGCTCTGTGCGCTGATACGCCGTTGAAGATCTCGCGAACACTAAATGCTCCTTCGGTGTGCAGCGGGATGTTGGATGTCAGCGATCTGGGTTTGGCAGTTCCTGTTCGGCGCGGGCGGGTTGTTGTTGCTTCGGCGAACGGAACTGTACTGTTTACCGGCTATGTGGCGACTGAGCCGGAGGCTGTGTATGCGGGGAGCGCGTTGAAGGGACCGGTTTATCGCTATGTGTGCCGCGCGGTCAGCGATGAGTGGCTGCTCGATAAGCAGGCGGTTCCATTGAGCGGAGTGGGATTGGCGCAGAGTGGCGGGCAGGTTTTGAAGACTTTGACGAACCACGTGGATGCTCAGCTGTTTACTACGTCAGGGGTCATGAATGGCCTGTCTGTTGGGGTGTTTGAGCCCGTGCAGACGGAGAGCTGGTCGGCGAATGCGGGAGGGATTGCGAGTGCGACGTATGCGTCGTACCGAGTTTTGAATGGCGCTCTGAGTCTGCAGCCCGCGGGCACGGTGACTCATGCGCTTAGCGATGGAGACGGAACACTGCAGGTGGCTGCGTTGAAGACTTCGTCAGTGAAAGAGCTGGCCAATGACGTCACCATCAGCGGCGAGATGGAGCCGGCGGCTTATGTTACGGAGATCTTTGCGGGAGATGGGACGACGACGGTGTTCCAACTGTCGGAGTTGCCATTTCGTCCGAAGAAGACGGCGAACTCTGCGCAGCTTCTGACGGACAGCTTTGACGAAGGCTCGCTCGATACGCAGATCTGGCAGGTTACCGACCCTGGATCGCATCTGGGGTTGAGCGCGGCCGGGCTGACGATGACAGGTGGCAATGGATTTGACGGACAGACGATGCTTACCGCGATCGACGCTGTTGAGTTGGGCGGATCGTTGGTGATTGAGGCGGGAAGCCTCCAACTTGGAGGGGCGAGCGCCGGTATTGTGTGCGGACTCTACTCCGGAACGACAGAGAGTGCGAACTGCTTCGTGGGTTACAACGTGCGACAGAGCGGAGGGGCTACGGTTGTCGCGCCGTTTGTGAACGGAGCTGAGGTGGGAACGGTATTCAGCATGCTGGACGGGCATATGTATACGCTTCGCATTCGGTTGCACTGCGTGGAGATGCAACGGGTTTTGCAGGTCTACTGCGCGATGGCGGCCGGAGCTGTGGAATCGTTTGGGGGTGGGGTGGTCTCGGCGCCGATGAGTGTCGTGTTTGAGCTGCAGGATCTGGGGGCTTCAACGAACACCCCGGCTACGGTGTTGTATGACGGGGCCATTGCGAGTTCTCCTGCCAGTTGCAGCTTTGTTGCGGTGAACAGTGTTGAGCTGATTGGCTCGATGGGTTACTGCAGGATCACGCAAGCGGGTTCGGCGTGGGTGACGAGCACGTTGCCTGGTGGAGTTACGATGACACGGCTGATTGGGGTTGCTGGTGAAGGGGTTGATTGCAGTGTATCTGCCACCGGCAAGGTTACATTCTTTGCTGGCAGAGTGCCTGTCGCCGGAGAGATTGTAACTGTCGCGTACCGGATGCAGGACCGGGCGGTGGCGCGGCTCGAAGATGCCGTGAGTGTAGCGACGGAGGCGGCTGCGGGATTGCCTGGGACGGCGCAGTGGCTGGGGAAGGTTCTTAAGCCTGCGGCGCGAAGCTCCATGGACTGCGAGAATGCAGCGCGTGCGGTGCTTAGCTTTTCTGCGAGCAGGGCGGCAGCGGCGGCTGGTACATACGAGGCTGTGAATCCTGCTGACGTTTGGCCCGGCGACGTACTGGCTATCACGAGCAATGGCCACGTGATGAGTGTGATTGTGCGGCGAGTCGAGATCGTTGATGGAATGACCTGCCCGGAGACGCTTACCTACCGCATTGCGTTTGCCAACGACTGGGCCGAAGGTTTGGGCCTTACTCTGTCGGAGGCCATTGCGGTGGGTGCGTTGCTGCCTGAGACGGCGTTGAGCTCGAAGGTGCCAGCGGGGGGCAACAGGCTTGCAAGCTTGCAGCAGTTGCGGGTGATCAGTGCAACGGCAACGGCGCTACAGGTCGAGGTGGGAACAGATCCACCTGCAGGTGGCGGATTTGAGGTGCGGAGGCGCGACGGTGACTTTGGACCAGGGGTGGACCAGGATCTGGTGCTGCGGAGCCCCGTGAGAAGCTTTTCGATTCCACGTGAAGGGCAGGTCGAGCGCTACTACATACGGATGTTTGATGGATCGATTCCACCACTGTATTCGCGGTTTTCTAGCGCGGTGTTTACGGACTTGCCGGTGAGCTAGCAGAGGAGGTCGGAGATGACGGAGTTTGAAGGACAGATTTTGGCGGATTTGAGTGTGCTGAAGAGTCAGATGGGACAACTGATCGGGCTTGGACAGCCGGGACGGTTGGTGCAACTCGAGGAGCGGGTGCAGCGGCACGAACGAAGCGTGCAGCGAGTGAAAGGGCTCGTGGGAGCGGTGGGTGGATTGCTGACGGCGATTCATCTGGCGATTGATTATTTTCGGCGGTGAGGGCCCAACAGGGGAGACTGGGATGAATTTTGTGAAGCTGTTTCTGCGCGCGATTGGGCTGATTCCTGGAGTGGTTCAGGGAACGGAAGCGCTGTTTGGCGCAAAGAACGGTGAGAAGAAGAAGGCGGCTGCGCTGGAGATTGTTGGTGCGGCGATCAACATTGCCGATGCGGTGACGATGAAGCATATTGCCGACTCGGAGAAGTTCACCGAGGGCCTGAGTTCGGTGATTGACGGTGTTGTGGAGTGCTTGAATGCCAGTCTGCGGGCGAAGCACTAACGATGCGGCCGAGAGCGCGGCGTCCTATGGTGAAGACCGTATAATCGGGCCATGGACGCCGAGCCGCAGGGCAAGATTCTGGTTGGGGTTGTGATGGGAAGCCGCAATGACTATGCGGTGATGCGCGGCGCTGTTGAGGTGCTGCGAGAGTTTGGCGTCGCGCACGAGGTGAGGGTGGTTTCGGCGCATCGTACGCCTGATTTGCTCTTTGAATACGCCGGGAGTGCTGTTGAGCGGGGGCTGCGTGTGATTATTGCCGGTGCGGGAGGCGCAGCACATCTTCCAGGAATGATCGCGGCTAAGACGGTGGCTCCGGTGCTGGGTGTGCCGATACCGGCGACGGCGCTGCAGGGTCTGGATTCGCTGCTGAGCATTGTGCAGATGCCGAAGGGTGTTCCGGTGGGAACGCTTGCCATCGGAGCCTCGGGCGCGATGAACGCCGGGCTGTTGGCGGTTGCGATACTTGCGACTACCGATGCTGCCTTGCGGACGAAGCTGGAGGAGTGGCGTGCGGCGCGGCGCGATGAGGTGCTGGCCCAGGTGATCGGGGAAGATGAGGTCGGCGCGTGAGTTCTGGTTCTTCAAGAGCTAAGCCGATTCTGCCCGGGGCAACGATTGGGATCTTCGGCGGCGGCCAGCTGGGGCGGATGACGGCGATGGCCGCTCGCGGAATGGGATATCGCATTCTGGTGCTCGATCCTGATCCGGCTTGTCCGGCGCGGTTTGTGGTCGATGGATGTATCGAGGCTGGATGGGACGATTCGCGGGAGGCGGCGAATCTGGCGCGGGGATGCGACGTGGTGACGCTGGAGATCGAGCAGATTTCCCCGGCAAGCATGGATGCGGCAGCGAGCTATGCGCCGGTGCGCCCGTCGGGAGCCATGCTGGCGGTGATTCAGGACAGGATTGAGCAGAAGGATTGGTTGCGGCGGAATGGGTTTCCGGTCGGAGACTATCGCGCTGTGCGTTCGCTGGATCAGCTGCGGGAGGCTGTTTCAGCTTTGGGCGGACGGTGCTTTTGCAAGAGCGCGACGGGCGGTTACGACGGACGCGGGCAGGGCAAGGTTGGTTTTACTCCCGGTGCCTCGGTCGAGGATGAGATCAAGGGAGCGTGGGAGGCGCTGGGCGAGCGGGCAGGTGTGGCAGAGAAGGCGATTGATCTGGAGCGGGAGATCTCGGTGCTGGTGGCGCGTGCTCCCAATGGCGAGGTGAAGGTCTATCCAGCCGCGTGGAACCATCACGAAGAGCAGATTTTGGCATGGAGTGTCATTCCTGCGCCGATCCCGGACGAAATGGCTACCGGGGCCCGGGAGATTGCGGGGGAGATTGCCGATACTTTTCAGTTGGAAGGCGTGCTTGCTGTGGAGATGTTCTGCACAAGCGACGGAAAGCTGTTGGTGAATGAACTGGCTCCGCGACCGCATAACAGTTATCACGCCAGCGTGCGTGCCTGCGTGACGGGACAGTTTGAGCAGCTCGTGCGAGCGGTGTGCGATCTTCCGTTGGGGGATGTGGACGTGGTTCGGCCCGCGGCGATCGCAAATCTACTGGGGGATCTGTGGCTCAATCCGGATGGCTCTGCCCGCGAACCCAGGTTCGAGAAGGCGTTGGCTGTGCCTGGGGTGAGGCTGCACTTGTACGAGAAGCATAAGCCGCGTAAGGGAAGGAAGATGGGACACCTTTCTTCGATTGGTGCCACGCCGGATGAGGCGGTGGAACTTGTGCGACGGGCGAAGGCGCTACTGTAGCTTCGGACTGATAGACAGCAAAAGCGCGGCTGGCGTAATCCGGAGCCGCGCTTTCCTATTTGAGTGAAGAAGAACTAGCCGATATCTTCCGACCAGTTCTCAAGGTAGGCCTTGAAGTCGGACATGAACTTGCCGGCGTCGGCGCCGTCTACGATGCGGTGGTCGAAGCCGAGTGTGAAGCGCTGGATGGAGCGGATGGCAATGGAGTCGTTGCCGTCCTTGTCGGTGAGGACTTCGGCTTCTTTGTTGAGGCCGCCGATGCCGAGGATCGCGCTTTGAGGCTGGTTGATGATCGGCGTGCCGAACTGCTCGCCGAAGATACCGGAGTTGGTGAGGGTGAAGGTGCCACCAGAGATCTCATCCGGAGCTAGCTTTTTGCCGCGGGCGCGGTCGGCGACGTCGACTATGGCGCGTGCGACGCCCAGGAAGTTCTTCTCTTCCGCCTGCTTGATGACCGGGACGATAAGGCCCCAATCGAGCGCGACTGCGATGCCGATGTTGATGTTCTTGTTGTAGCGGATTGCGTCGCCCTCGATCGATCCGTTGACGATGGGATGCTTCCGTAGCGCGGCGATCGCGGCGCGAGTGATGAAGGGCATGTAGGTGAGCTTGACGCCGTTGCGCTGCTCGTACTTGGCCTTTTCCTTCTCGCGGATCTTGACGATGCGCGTCATGTCGACCTTGAAGACGGTGTGGACATGCGGGCTGGTGCGTTTCGACTCGACCATTCGCTGCGCGATGATGGAGCGCATCTTCGACATCGGGACGAGCTCGCCGGGCAGCGGTTGAGCTTGTGGCGCGGCGGGCTTCGTCGCGGCTGCGGGTGGTGGTGCGGCAGGTGCTGAGGCAGGAGCAGCGGCGGCGGGCTTCGTTCCCTGCTCCAGATGGCCCACGATATCGGACTTGGTGACGCGGCCAGACGCTCCTGTACCAGGGACTTGAGCGAGGTCCACGTTGTTATCTTTCGCAATCTTGCGGACGAGTGGCGAAGAGCGAATGCGTTCCCCTTCGGAGGCCGCGGGAGCCGGAGTGGGTGCGGCTGCGGGCGATGCTGGGGCAGCTGCCGCGGCCGGTGCTTTGGCAGCAGCAGGGGCTGCGGATTTTCCAGCCGCGCCACCGATGACGGCGACGACGGTGTTAATCGTGACCGTTGTGCCTTCTCCTACTTTGATCTCGGAGAGGATACCAGCCACCGGCGACGGGATCTCCGCGTCGACTTTGTCGGTCGAGATCTCAAAGATGGGCTCGTCGCGCTGAACGGTATCGCCAACTTTTTTGAGCCATTTAGTGATGGTGCCTTCGGTGATGGACTCGCCCATCTGCGGCATCAGTACATCGGTGCCGCCGCTGGGCTCTAACTTTGTGCCGGCGGCGACCGTCTCGGCGTCAGCGGGATTGCCCTGAGTTGCGGCGGGTTTGTCGACCGCTGCAGGCGTGACTGTGTCGGCGGTGGGTGTTGCTGCCGTTTCGGCCTTGGCCGGTGAAGTACCTGCGCCCGACGCCTCGATGACCGCCACAATGGTGTTGATCTGGACGGTGGTTCCTTCGCCGATCTTGATCTCTTTCAAGGTGCCGGCTGCAGGCGAGGGAATCTCGGCGTCGACCTTGTCGGTGGAGATCTCAAAGAGCGGTTCGTCGCGTTGAACGGTGTCGCCGGGCTTCTTGAGCCACTTGGTGATGGTGCCTTCGGTGATGGATTCGCCCATCTGGGGCATGACTACGTCGGTCGGCATGAATTTTCCTCTCAAACAGGTAAGGACGGCAAAAAATCCGGCTCATTCCAGCCGGCGCGCCATGGGAAATATCCTTTGTGATTATACGGCGGTGTACGCTTGCTCGCCCGGAGAGTGCGGTAAGCGAACGGCTTAGCCTGCAGCGGAGCTGGGAACTGCAGTTCCCAGCAGATGATCCAGCGATTCGCACCAAAGCATCTGGCGCTCGAAGACTCGTCCAAAGTTACGCGCGGCGGAATGCAAGGCACGCTCCATGGTTGGCTGACGGTCGGGTTCAGCTTCGAGCTCAAGACTGGTGACCTGGCGGTCGGAGATTCCGCAGGGAATGATCCAGTCGAAATCGCGGAGATCTGTCGTCACGTTGAGCGCGAAGCCATGCGAGGTCACGCCCTGGGAGACGTGAACGCCGATGGCGGCAATCTTCTTCTCGCGAATGCTGCCGCCGGCCAGGGTCCATACGCCGGTCAGTTTGCAGATGCGCTGGGTCATGACGCCGAAGTCGCCACAGGTGCGGATCAGTGCCTCTTCGATGAGTCGAACGTAGTCGACCGGACCGAGGTACGGGCCTTTCTTGCCGGGGAGATCGCCGCGAAGATCGAGGATGGGATAACCGATGAGCTGGCCTGGACCGTGATAGGTTACGTCTCCGCCACGATTGACCTCGTGGATCTCGACTCCCTGTTGCGCGAGGAGTTCGTCGCTCGCGAGGACATTGGCGCGATGCGCGTTGCGGCCAAGCGTCAACACCGGCGGGTGTTCCAGCAAGAGAAGTGTGTCGGCGATCAGGTTCTGCTTTCGCGCAGCGATCACCTGCTGCTGGATGGCCATGGCCTCCGCGTACGGGACTCGGCCGAGATGGAGAAGGTTGATATGCATCCGATGATGTCTTGACGGCGCTGCAAAACTAAACGTTGACCGCCTTGCCCTCAACGCTTGAGAAACCATCGAGCAGAGCCTCGGCTACGGTCGGGTGCGCATGGATGGTGAACATCATCTCCTCGATCGTCGCTTCCAGCTCAATCGCTGTCACCGCCTCGGCGATGATCTCCGTTGCGTAGGGACCGATGATATGCACGCCCAGAATCTCGCCATACTTCGCATCCGAGACAACCTTCACAAAGCCGTCATGCGCGTCGACGATGGTTGCCTTCGAGTTGCCGACGAATGGGAACTTCCCAACCTTCACCTGATAGCCCTTTTCCTTGGCCTGAGACTCCGTCAGGCCGACGCTGGCAATCTGCGGATCGCAGTAGGTGCAACCAGGGATACGCGTACGGTTTACAGGCTTGGCGTACTTGCCGGCGAGGCGCGCGGCAACTACCAGTCCGGCCATACTACCGACGTGCGCTAACTGCGGCAGGCCGGCGACGATATCGCCGATCGCATAGATGCCGGGCTCCGTTGTCTCCATCCACTCATTGGTGGGGATGAAGCTGCGGTCTGGCGTGATCTTTACCTTGTCCAAGCCGATGTCATAGGTTCGCGGAGCGCGGCCGACTGCCACAAGCACCTTCTCTGCCTGCTTCGTTTCGGCAGTGCCATCGGACTTCGTGAAATGGACGAGCACACCGTCCTTGTTCTTCTCAAACTTGTCGACCTTCGCTCCAAGGTGAACGTCGATCTCACGCTTCTTGTAAAGACGCAGGAGTTCTTTGCTGATGTCTTCATCCTCTACCGGAACCATGCGCGGCAGGGCTTCCAGAATTGTCACTTCGGCGCCGAAGCTCTTGAAGATCGAAGCGAACTCAACGCCTACTGCGCCGGAACCGACCACCACGAGCGACTTCGGCGCATCGGCGATCTTCAGGATCTCGTAGTTAGTCAGAATCGTCTCGTCCGACTTGTAGCCCGGCAGCATGCGGGCGTCCGAGCCTGTTGCCAATACGACGTTTTTCGCCTTGACGGTATCGGTTTTGCCGTCGGCCAGCTTGACTTCAATGGTGTGGACGCCGTCCTTTGCCGGACCGGTCAGACGCCCGTAACCCTTGATGGCGTTGATCTTGTTCTTCTTCATGAGGAAGTCGAGCCCCTTGACGTGGCGTGAGATCACATCGTCTTTGCGGGCCAGGACACCCTTCCAGTTCAGCTTCGGGGTTACGCCGTCGATGCCGTACCGGTCGGCGTGCTTCAGGTGGTCCCACAGCTCCGCCGAGAACAGCATCGCCTTGGTTGGGATGCAGCCCCAGAGCAGGCAGGTTCCACCCAACCGGTCGTTCGCATCAATCAGAGCAGCCTTCAATCCATATTGCGAGGCGCGGATCGCGCAGGTATATCCGGCGGGGCCACCGCCAAGCACAACTACATCAAAGATCGTATCTGCCAAAGGGAACACTCCATGTCGGGGAAGCAACACCCACCATTTTATTCGATTCTCGTACCGGGATTTGGATTCCGCGCCAAACGGCGAGGCTTTGGCCCTCGAGACGTCGGCTGAGAAGCCGATCGTCTTTCCTGCAAACACTTACTTCTGCGGAGTCATGGCCTCTATCAGCGCAACCGCCATGCTATTTGCCGGTGTTGGTATTCCGTGTTTGCACCCCAGCCGGACGATCACCCCATTCCGCGCGTCGATCTCCGTCGGCCGGCCGGCCTGGCGATCCGCCAGCATGGAGTTGACTGAATCCGCCGGGGCGGCGCGCTGGGCAGCCAGCACAGCCTCCGCCACGTTCTCCTCAAGCTGTGCGCCTTCCGCTCGTGCCACCGCGGCGCACTCGCGAATGATTTGAAGCGCCACGTCACCCATCGCATCTCCGCGAACCACACCTGCGGGCTGCATCGTCAAGGCCGATAAGACGCCGGCCGAGTTGAAGCATAGCTTTCGCCAAACCACGCTCAGAAAATCGGGTACGACGGCAGCGTCGGCCGCTGTTCCTGCAAACAGTCCGACGAAGTCACGTCCGATCCCGCTATCCGGTACTTTCAGGTGCATGATTCCGCGCTGCCGCACCCTCTCGGGCTGGCTGCGCTCGGCCGGACAGTCGACCATGACCGGCAGAATCTTCTCCGTCGGCACGTAAGGAGCAAATCGTTCCCTGTGCTCGACACCGTTCTGCAACACCGCGACCGGCGCGCCCTGGGAACAGAGGACCTCCAGCCACTTGGCTGCTCCCGCAACATCGTAGGCCTTCGTTGCGACCAGAACCCAGTCGACAGAAGGCACCTCGGCTGGATCGGTCGCGAAGACTGCGTGAACATAGACCAGGCCGTCCGGCGTCTCGACCGAAAGCGTAGAGAGCGGTCGTCGGGTGCATAGAAATAGTTCATGCCCGCCGGCCTGCTGCAACAAAGCAGCCGTGACTCCTCCGATTGCTCCAACTCCAACGATTGCAATACGCGGCATTCGATAGCCCTTCGTCTTTCGATGTTCTGTTAGCCGAGCAACTGCGCTGCGTCCTTCGCGAAGTAGGTCACAATGAAATCCGCGCCTGCTCTCCGAATCGACAGCAGCGACTCCATCATCGCGCGCTCGCGCTCAAGCCATCCCTTTTGAAACGCTGCTTGTAGCATCGAATATTCGCCCGAGACCTGGTACGCACCCATCGGAAGATCGTACCGCTCGCGAGCCGCACGGATCACATCCAGATATGGCATCGCAGGCTTCATCAGCAGCATGTCTGCACCTTCCGCAATATCCTGGTCGATCTCCCGCATTGCCTCGCGCAGGTTCGCTCCATCCATCTGATAGCTGCGGCGGTCTCCGAACTGCGGCGCCGAGTCCGCCGCCTCGCGGAACGGCCCATAAAACGCCGACGCGAACTTGGACGCATAGCTCATCACCGGTATCTGTTCGTGGCCGCACGCATCCAAAGCATCGCGAATTGCGGCGACTCGACCGTCCATCATGTCTGAGGGAGCCACAACATCGGCGCCAGCGCGGGCCAGCGAAGCCGCTGTCTTCGCGATCAGTGCGACGCTCGAATCGTTCTCGATCTGGTAATGATCGCCATCGTGGGCGACCACGCCACAGTGACCATGCGAGGTGTACTCGCAGAGGCAAACATCCGCGATCATTACGAGAGAGTCAAGCAGGCGGTTCGTCTTCGCCACGCGCAACGCCGTCTGCACAATGCCATCGTCGGCCCACGCCCCTGTGGCCTGTTCGTCTTTCTCTGCGGGCAAGCCGAACAGCAGCAGGCCGCCGATTCCAAGCGACGCGCAGGCCTCAGCCTCCTTCATGGCCTCATCGATCGACAGATTGAAGACTCCGGGCATCGAGGCGATCTCGCGTCGAACGCCTTCGCCCGGGCAGATAAACAGGGGATAGATCAGCGCCCCAGGATGCAGATGAGTCTCGCGGACGAGCGATCGAATCGCCTCAGTTCGGCGCAAGCGGCGCAGACGTGTAGCAGGAAAGTTCATTACCTTAGTCTACGGCCAGCCTCAACTTCGGTCCGCAATTGCGTCGTACTCGAGCCCCGAAGCCCCCGGTGCCAGCACCCAAAGCGTATAGATCGCGAGAGCTGTACCCAACGGAAATTTCAGCAGCGCGAGGATCGCCGCGACGATGGCCACGATCCTGCCCCAGGGCCTGCGCTGGAGCAGACCATATCCGGCAATCAGGGCCAACCCGGCTGCGACGATCGTTGCAACCCCAACGAGCGGCCATAAACCGGAGAACCACATCGGCCACACCGGACCATGCCAGCGCCCGCCGAAAATCCATGCATCGTCCCCGAACCTATGCGTCGTAAATGCCCGCAGGAAGATCATGCCGATCAATCCAGTCACTACCCGGTACACTCCCAGCACACACCACAGAATTCCAAGTGTCTGCAGGTTCCTGTGTACGCGTGGGATATACATCGGCACAGGAGGAGGATAGGCGCGATAGGCCGGCTGAGCAGCCACGACCTGCGCTCCACACTTCGGACAAAAGTGAACATCCTGTGCAACTGCCGTCCCACAAACTTGACAGACCATCTCACACCTCCAACACCAAAGGCGCCTGGCCCTGCGCTGTTCTTGCTACGCAAGTTTCCCGTAAGTGGTTCCCTGCGAGGGAAGGGTACGATAAATGACGTGAATGCACCAGAACTATTGCCGGCCATCCCCCGCCGCCTGCGCGAATCAAGCCCCGTCGCCCTGGAGTGGCCTCGCCTTCGCGACCACATCGCCGGTCGCACGTCCTCACCGCTTGGCCGCGCGTGGGTGCTTGCGCTCGAACCGAGCGCTGACCCGTACTGGATCTCTCAACAACAACAGCGTACGGCGGAGATCCGCACCATGCTCAATCGTGGCGGCAGCTTCGAGTTCGGCGGCCTCTTTGACCCCACTGCGCTCCTCGACAAAGCACGCATTGAAGGCGCTGCCCTGGAATCTATTGAGATCCTCGATCTCCTCGCGGTCGCCGAGCGCATTGCCGCATGGCGTAATCTCCTCAACCCACCACCGACCGCGACGCGCTATGAGTGGCCAGGCATTGCCGAACTCTCATCGCCTCTACTCGATCACGAACTCGCTCCGCTTCTGCGTCTCCTGCGCGGAAAGATCGAACCCGATGGCAGTCTCAACGATGACGCCTCTCCTGAACTCCGCCGCATCCGCCGGGCAATGGAACGGCAGCATCGCTCCATCGAAGAGAGTCTCCGCAAATCCCTCCGCGGTCTGAGCGAAGGCGGCAGCACGCAGGACGAGCTCATCACTATCCGCGGCGATCGCTTCGTCATCCCGGTCAAAGCGGAGTTCAAGCGGAAGGTTCCCGGCGTCATTCACGGCTCATCCTCGTCGGGTCAAACCGTCTTCATCGAACCGCTCGAAACGATCGAGCATAACAACGAACTCGTTCGCCTCCTAGACGAAGAGCAATCTGAGATTCATCGCATCCTCGTCGCCATGACCCGCGCCCTGGGCGAGAACGCCGTTGCAATCCACCTCGGCACGTGCATTCTCGCCGAGGTGGAGTCGCACTTCGCCCGCGCCCGCTTTGCCATCGCCCTCAACTGCGTCCAGCCGATCTTCACGCAAGAGCTATCCCTCGTTGCGGCGCGCCACCCTCTCCTCGAACTCCGCATGAGAGGCGCGGCTCTGGCGGAACAGGAACAGCCGAAGGTCCCGGTCCCAATAACTCTTGTGCTTCCCCTGGAAGCAAAACAACTCATCATCAGCGGGCCCAACACGGGCGGCAAAACCGTCGCGCTGAAGACCGTCGGCCTGCTCTCTCTTATGGCGCAATCCGGCATTCCGGTTCCGGCCGAAGAGGCGAAGCTGCCACTCTTCACGAGCGTCTTTGCCGACATCGGCGATGCGCAATCCATCGAGCGCAACCTTTCCAGCTTCTCCGCGCACGTCATCAACCTCGATCGCATCACGCGAGAGGCTACTGCGGAATCTCTCGTACTGCTCGACGAACTCGGCTCGGCCACCGATCCAGAGGAGGGTGCAGCCCTTGCTGTGGCGATCGCCAGTCGTTTCCTTGCCCTCAACGCGTGGTGCTGCATTACCACGCACCTGACCTCGCTCAAGGTCTACGCTGCCAGCCGACCGGGCGTGCTCAATGCCGCCGTAGGTTTCGATCAACAGACCCTCACTCCAACCTACGAACTGCGACTTGGCGTCCCAGGCGCCTCCGCCGGACTTAACATCGCCGAGCGGCTTGGACTGCAGAAGGAGATCATCACTGCGGCGCGCGACCAGATGAGCACGCAAACTGCTGACATCGGAGCGTTTCTTGACCACCTTCACGAACAATTGACCGCAGCTGCCGTGGAACGCGAGACGCTGCAACAGCGCGAACGCGAGCTCACACGTGAGAGAACCCGGCTCGATATCGAAGGCCGAGCCGAACAAAAGTCTCGCACCAAAGAGCTCGAAGCTAAACTCAACTCTCTCATCGAAGACTTCGCCTACCAGCTTCGCGAGACCGTCAAAGCTATCGACGACAAGACTGTCGCCCGGAAGATTGCACGCGACTCCGAGCAACGAATCGCAACCCTGCGGCGCGAGTTCGCCAGCCAGTTCAACTCCACCGTTCTCGCTCACACCACGGGTGCGGACAAGAACGATCCCGCCGCGCAGCCGCACATTCCCAAAGCATCAAGGCAGGCGATCTCGTCAAACTAAAATCCCTCGGCCGCCAGGCGCGTGTCGAACGCGTGATCGACGCTAAAACCTACGAAGTCGCCATCGGACCCATGAAGATGCGCGTCGCCATCGAGGACATCGCTGAGGTCGAAGTCGTCAAAGTCGTCACTCCTCTCGAAGCTGCTCGGCGGCGCGGCGGAGTCACCATCGCCACAACAACCGATCCGGATTCCGTCAGCTCAGAGATCAACGTCATCGGCCGCACCGCGGACGAGGCCCAGACCGAGGTCGAGCGCTTCCTCGACCGTGCTTTTCTTGCCGGCCTGCCTCGCATTCGCATCGTCCACGGTACTGGCATGGGAGTCCTCCGCCGCACCCTCCGCGAGTTCCTCCGCAACCATCCCCATGTCACCAGCGTCACCGAACCGCCGCATAACCAGGGCGGCCAAGGCGCCACCGAAGTCGAACTCCGCCAGTGACGGCAGCCACCGGCAACGAAGTAAGCTAGTCGAATGAATCCGCTTGTCGAACTCTCCTGGCTTGCCGACCACCTTCAGGACCCCACCACCGTCGTTCTTGACGCCACGCTGCCTCCCGTTGGCGTGAATCCTCCAGTGGACACACGTGCACGATACTTCGCCAGGCACATCCCGGGGGCAATCTTCTTCGACATCAATGAGCACTCCGACCACTCGACCTCTCTGCCCCACATGCTGCCGCAGCCCGAGATCTTCGCGCGGGATATGTCGGCTCTCGGCATCGATGATGATATGACCATCGTCGTCTATGAGCAGGTGGGTGTCTTCTCTGCGCCACGCGCCTGGTGGATGCTCCGCGCCTTCGGTGCGCGCAACGTTCGCCTCCTCAACGGAGACCTCAATGCCTGGATCGCCGCGGGCCTTCCCACGGCCGCTGGAGAGGTTCACCGCCAAGCGGCAACCTTTCACGCAAAACTCGACCCCCACGCCGTGCAAGACTTTGCTCAGATCCAAAAGGCGATCACTGAAAGTTCACAGATTCTGGACGCCCGCTCCACAGGCCGCTTCAACGGAACCGCTCCCGAACCGCGGCCAGGCATAGCGTCAGGCCACATGCCCGGAGCAACCAGCGTGCCCTTCGCCGAACTCGTCGAGGCGGGGCGGCTCAAATCTGAAAAGGATCTCCGCGAACTATTTACCTCAAAAGAGGTGAATTTCGACCAACCGATCACCACAACCTGCGGCTCAGGCGTCACTGCCGCGGTTGTAGCGCTCGGTCTCGAGATCGCCGGAGCGAAGAAGGTGGCGCTCTACGACGGCTCCTGGGCCGAATATGCACAGCATCCAGACGCAATCATCGAAACAACCAAATGGGCGCCATTTGACGAAGTAAAAGTCTCATTGAAGAGATGAGGCGTTTTGCGCAACGGCCACGCATCCGATGTACTCTGAGTATCCGAACCGATAGGACGCATCATGCCTGCTCATCGCACACGCATCGCCATCATCGGCTGTGGCCACGTTGGAACCTCCTGCGCCTTCGCCCTCATTCAGAACCGCTTGGTTCGCGAAATCATCCTCATCGGCGACGGTCCGACCCACGTGCAAGGTGAAGCTCTGGATCTCCAGCAGGCTGTGCCCCTCGGCGCTCCAATCACCGTCACCGCGGGCACCTATCGGGACGCTGCAGCCAGCGCCGTTGTCATCGTCACCGTCGGCACGCCGGGCAAATTTCAGGGTTCACGCCTCGACATGCTCGCTGGCAACGCAATCATCGTGCGCGCATGCATCGCCAAACTC
Source organism: uncultured Acidobacteriaceae bacterium (assembly GCA_963798925.1). Classification (GTDB taxonomy): domain Bacteria; phylum Acidobacteriota; class Terriglobia; order Terriglobales; family Acidobacteriaceae; genus Edaphobacter. Next base: position 1,284,115 of record CAWCVD010000008.1, on the reverse strand, counting down.
ATGGCCGAGGGCTTCGACGGAGTGGTCATTCTCGCGACCAACCCCGTCGACGTTCTCACCTACATCGTCCAGAAGGAGTTTGGCCTCGCTCCCAATCGAGTCATCGGCTCCGGCACGCTTCTCGACTCCGAACGCCTGCGCCACATTCTCGGTGAACAACTCAATGTCGACCCGCGCTCTGTCCATGCAGCTGTCATCGGCGAGCACGGAGACTCCTCCGTCGCCGTCTGGAGCTCCGCACAGGTCGCCGGCCTACCGTTGCGGCTCTATCCCGGTGCCAAAGACCTGCCTTCGCACGAGGCTCTCCTGATTGCCGTCCGTTACGCCGGCCCCGTCGTTGCAACCCTTAAGGGCAACACATGCTTTGCCATCGCCGCCTGCGTCACACGCATATGCGAGGCCATCATTCGCGACGAGCGCTCTGTGCTCGTCGTCTCCACTCTGCTAACGGGCCAGTACGGTCTTCACGACGTCTCCCTGAGCACTCCGTGCATCGTTGGCTGCGGCGGGATCGAATCGATCCTTGAGCTTCACCTCAACGCCGCCGAACAGAAGGCCCTCGAAGCTTCCGCCGCAGTCCTGAAGCACTCCTACGACACGCTGCAACCCGCCTAGAGCGCTCGCACAAAGCCACTCTGCTTCGCTCGGGAGCTGCTGACCATCCCCCACACGTCAGCCGCCAACTTGATGGCAGCGATTGCAATCGCCACCTTGAATCCAAAGTTCACCCAATAGTTCACGGAGGCGAGCATCTCAGGCCCAGGCAGCCCACGCCCATTCGGCGCATAAACAAAATAGGTCCGTGCCTGCACAATCACTAGAAGAATAAGAAGTGAGAGCACCTGTGTCGCCAGGCCGATTCCTTTGATCCAATTCATCGACCGCGTAAAGACGAGGCAGAATTTCAGCGCCAGCATAAGACCCAGCAGAACGATGATCTGCCAGTAGAAGATGCGCCACTCCGGCGACAGCCCAAACGGCATGCCTCGCAGTGACCCTCCCGGGCCAAGCACAAAATAGGGATGGGTCGGCACCGCGAGCAGCCACAAGAACATCAATCCATTCATAATGACGTCGGCCACGCGATTGGCGAAGGAAGGCCCTTTTTGCTGCGTCACCGCCGGCAGATCGCGCGGATTCCAGTTCTGAGGCCACTTCACCCGAGCGAAGTATCTGCCCTGTGCAAACTCAAAAGCTGCAAAACCCAGCGTCATCCAGCTCCAATACATGAGGATGACGTAGGGCAGATGACCGACCGCCGAGCCGAAGCTCCAGTCGCCTCTCCCGAAGAGGAAACTGCACGCCTGCACAATCGCGTACACCAGCAAGACGAGCGGAAAGCTCTTCAACAACGTAAACCAGTAGAGCGGGAACAGCCCCGGCCCGATAAGCGACTGTTGTGGCAGATACCGGGCCGCCACAACCGGCGGGTTTCCATGCTTCTCGATCACCGCCGATAGCTCGCTCTCGTTCAGCGGGCGCCCCAACTCCTCCTGCCGGCCCTCTATCTCCGCCAGCAAGTTCGCGCGCAACTCGGCCAGCGTGTCGTCCTTGCCCCTGGCGGGCAGATACTGCCCTATCGCCTGTAAATACCGTTCGAGTAAGTCCATAACCTAACTCTCCTTCTTGTCCTGCAAGATTCGGTGTAGCGAATCGTTGATTCCGTTCCACTCCGCCAGCAGTTGCGACAGAATCGACCCTCCCTCGGCCGAAAGCCGATAGAAGCGCTTGTTCCGCTTCTCCTCCTCGCGCCATTCGCTGGTCAGCAGACCCTGGGTCTCAAGCCGTCGTAGCAACGGATACAGCGTGCTCTCCTCGATCTCCAGCCCCTGATCGGCCAGCGCCTTTCTCAGGGTGTAGCCGTAGTGCTCCACGCGAAGCTGAGCTAGTACCGCCAGAATCAGGCATCCTCGACGAAGTTCCAGCCGGAGGGAGTCAAACAATTCGCTTTGGAGGATCGTGTTCATACTGTACGAAGTATACTGTATGACAAACAGTGTATGATGTCAAGTATTCTTCTTCATGAATTCGATTCCAAAGAGAAAGCCCAGCATTTTGCTGGACTTATCTCACTAATCGTTGGAAGAACATCGCTCGTCAGTAGGTCAGATTCGCATCGGCATCAGGATGTAACGGTATTTCACATCCTCATTGCCGTCTTCAGGACGCATCTGGCCGGCGCTCTGCGCGTCCTTGAACTCCAGCCGAACCTCTCCGGTGGTCCCGATTGCCTTCAGGAAATCGATCAGGTACTGACTGTTGAAGCCAACCACGAGCGGATCGTAGTTATAAGGCGTCTCAATCGTATCCTCGGACTCGCCCGCGTCGGTCGACGACGACGATAGCTTCAGCTCATTCTGCTCGAGCCTAATCTTGATCGCTCCCGAGCGCTCATCCGCAAACTGAGCCACGCGCTGGATCGAACCCATCAGGTCTTCCGAGCGCACGATCACAAATTTGTTGTTATCCCTGGGCAGCACGGCCTCATAGTTCGGGAACTGTCCGGTCAGTTTGCGGCTCGTCAAGACGCGCCCACCGACCCTGAAGAATAGCGTCTGGTCGTCATCCGCGAAGTCCAGCGTCTCCGCCTCGGTCGAGCCCAGAAGGGAAGAGAGTTCGCTCAACGCCTTGCGCGGAATCAAAGTCTTCTTCTCGCCCGATACTCCCTCCAGAGTCTCGCCCTGCTTCTCAATGTGCGCCAGCCGATGGCCATCGGTCGCCACCATCGCCATACTCTCAGCCTTCAGGACCATCAACGCACCGTTCAGCGTGTAGCGCGACTCTTCATTCGAGATCGCGAAGATCGTCTTTGAGACCATGTTTCGCAGCGCGCTCACCGAAATCTTCACCGATCCGCTCGTAGGAAACTCCGGGACCTGCGGAAAGTTCGCCCGCGCCATCCCGACCATCTTCGTATTCGACCGGCCGGCCCGAATCTGCACCCAGTGGTTATCCATCAGCTTGATCGAGATATCCCCGTCCGGCAGCAGCTTGATGTAGTCGTAAAGTTTGCGAGCCGGAATGGTGCACGCGCCCGGCTTCTTCACCTTCGCCGCGCAGCTGGTCCGTAAGCTCTGGTCCAGATCTGTCGCAGTAATCGTCAGCTTGTCGTCACTGGCCTCAAACAAAAAGTTTGAAAGAATCGGAATCGTCGTCTTCCGTTCGACCACGCTCTGTGCCGCAGTCAGCTCCCGCAACAGCTCCGCACGCGAAACGGTGATCTCGAGGTTGCCGGTTGGCACTGCTGTTGCGGTCTCGGTCATCTGGGGCTCCTGGGTCGCACTCGTCACGGTTGATCTCTCCGGAATTTCAAGTCGATGTCACTGGCCAAACTGTACACCGAATCCAACACTTCGTGCACATCGGACGTGACAGCGTCTGCTTGATTCTAGGGTCGAACCCACTCCCAATGCGATAGATTTATCTGTGGAAAGCGGGTCGCTAATGTGTGAGAGTCGACCTGACCACCTTCAAGCCTGTGCGGGGCACTACTGCTTCTAAGAAACAAGAGAAATAGAAGATAAATACTAGTAGCAGTAACCGTTGTCGCTTGAAAAGTGGATAACCATCCGATCTGCTCTCGCTTCCTCGACTTAAGCCTCGATCCCGTTTTAGAAAACCTGGTCTCTGAAAGCGCATCGTCTGGAAGACTCATCCCGTTAATCTGTTCGACCACCCGGTTATCCCACTTCTTCACAACGATCCCGCGATCACTTTGAGAAGACACACTCCCGACCGTGGGAATGTTCACCAAATAAAACAAAATCACACAGTTACCCCAACCACTTTTTTCACACCTTCGTCTCATCCGAGAGGATAATCAGTCCCGAGGCAGAAGGACCTTGTCATGAACATCGCCCTCTTCGGAGCCACTGGAGCGACCGGTCGCCTTCTCACCGGCCGTTGTCTCTCCGCGGGCTATACCGTCACCGCACTCATCCGAAAACCCGACTCTTACAACCCTCCCGCAGCTCGAAGCGGATCTTCGAACGAGGCGCAGCCGGATGTCCCAAAGGTAAACGTCGTCCGGGGCGATGCGTTCGATGCATCCGCTGTCCGCCGGACCATTGAAGGCGCTGATGTAGTCCTGTCCACTCTCGGAGCCCACTCACCCCTTCGAAACGAGAACGTCCTTCCCCGAGCCATCCCTCTCATTGTGGAAGCTATGCAACAAACCGCCTCTCAGTCCAAACCGGTCCGCCGCATCATCGTTCTTGGCTCGGCCGGCGCTCTCCCCGACTCGCTCTCGAAACAACCTGCCTGGCGCCGATGGATCGTCCAGAAGATCGTCTACAACACCTTCCTCAAATGGCCCGTATCCGAGCAGATCGCCCAATACAAAATCCTCTCCGCCAGCGACCTCGACTGGACTATGGTCATGCCGCCGATGCTGACCAACACGCCCGGCCTTGGATCCTATCGCATCGATGCCAGGGCTCTTCCTCGCAACGGCAGCCAGATCTCCCGCGAAGACGTTGCCGACTTCATGATGCAGCAGATCAACAACCCACAATGGATCAAAAAGGGTGTGTATATCTCCTGGTAGTACCATCGGAGCACCACCAAACGAGGTACTTCGATGAAGAAGTTCAGCAGGCTCTATTGCCTCCTTTTGATCCTCCTGGGCCCTTCGATCTATGGCATCGCGCAAACCTCAGCGGCTCAGCAGGCATCGACACAGACGATCTCCGGCCTCGGCACCGCAAACTTTCCCACCTCCACGCACTCACCCGAGGCGCAGACCAACTTCATTCGTGGTCTCCTGCTCCTGCACGTCTTCGAATACGACGACGCAGCCAAGGCCTTCCAGTCAGCCCAGAAGATAGACCCAACCTTCGCCATGGCCTATTGGGGTGAGGCCATGACCCACAACCATCCCGTCTGGAACGAGCTTGACGTACCTGCCGGACAAGCAGCGCTCAATAAGCTCGCGCCTAACCCAGAGGCTCGCGCAGCGTTGACCACCGACCCGCGCCAGCGAGCCTACCTCGCCGCAGTCGAAATCCTCTACACCGGTAAAGGAACGAAACCTGAACGCGACGCCCTTTACGCCACAGCCATGCAAAAGCTAGCCGAGGCTTACCCCAGCGATGATGAAGCGCAGCTCTTCTACAGCCTTTCACTTCTTGGCCGCAGCGAAGGCGTCCGCGACGTCCCCGTCTATCTGCAGGCGGCTGCGATTGCTAAGGCCGCCTACGAACGCAATCCTGACCACCCCGGCGCCGCTCATTACTGGATCCATGGCATGGACGATCCCGATCATGCTACCGGAGCACTCGTCGCCGCCAATGCTCTCTCCAGGATCGCACCCGACGCTGGTCACGCGCAGCACATGTGCTCTCACATCTTCATGGCTCTCGGTATGTGGGATGCAGTCGTTGAGGCCAACCTCCAGGGAATGCGTGTCGTAAACGACCAACGCCGTGCCATGGGACGACCGATCCTGGAATGCGGACACTACGTCATCTGGTTGCAATACGCCTATGACCAATTGGGACGCCACAAAGAGGCATACGAACAACTGGCGGCTTGCCAGAGCACGGGCAAAGACTCCCTGGCGTGGATGGACGCTCACCCAGGCGAGTCCTTCTCGTCAGCCTCCGCCCGACAACGTCTCATGGAACGTGTCAACAGTAGTCTCGTCACAATGCGCGGAGCTGCTGTAATCGAATCGCGGCAATGGAATGGTGCAGCCGCGTCCATGATTGTGGACACCGCAAACCTCGGCACGGACGCCGGCTGGGATGCCTTTACCACCGGATACGCCGCCGCCCAGCGCGAAGATCTCTCTACAGCGCAGACTTCGCTCAAAAAACTTCACCAGGTAGCGCAGACGTATCATGCCGACCCGAAGGCAGAGCAGGAGACTGCAACCTACCTCGATATTCTCGCGGACGACCTCAGCGGCCTTATCTCAAGCAAGACTGGTAACTTGCCAGTCGCCATCACCCAGGTTCAGCGAGCGTCCACCACCTACGACAATATGGCCTTCGACTTCGGCCCTCCTCCAATTTTTAAACCGCCGCAGGAGCTTCTCGGTGAGCTTCTCCTCAAAGACCGCAAACCGCAGCAGGCCGTCGAGGCCTTTAGGTCCTCTTTGAAGCGCGCTCCCAACCGTTCGCTGTCCTTGTTGGGCCTCGCGCGCGCTCAAGACGCCTCGGGTGACAAAGCAGCGGCTGTCGCAACCTACAAAGAACTCCTCGCCATATGGAAGACTGCAGACGCTGACAGTCAGGATGTTGCCGAAGCACAGCGCCACGTGACCGCTGCAAGCAACAAACGAGCATCCGGAGACTGAGATTCGCGATGCGATTCCGCAGAACGACGACGTTGCTCAGGACGTTGAAAAACAGTACTCATATTTGCCACCCTTGCAGAACCACCCCATCTCTGTTCCTCCAGGAGCCTCAATGAAGCAAACCAACCGTCTCGCCACGCTCGCCATCCTTACACTCTCCACCGCCGCATTAGCGCAAGCTCCCGCGACTCCAGCTCCAGCCTCGGCTCCGCCACGTCTTACAGGCTCCATCGCCGGCCATCCCGACTGGCCCGCAGCCAAACCTGACGACGTCAAATCACCGGAGGCAATCGTCAAGGCCGTCTACGACGTCATTTCGGGCGCAAAGGGCCAGCCGCGTGATTGGGATCGCATGCGCTCTCTCTTTGTTCCCGACGCACGTCTCATCCCCTCGACTACAGGCAAAGACGGACGCAATGACGCCATCTTCCTCACCGTCGACGGCTACATCGCCCGCAGCAACGGCCGCATGACCAGCGATGGCTTCTTCGAGCACTCCATCCACAACGAGACCGAGCAGTTCGGCAACATCGTCCAGGTCTGGAGCACCTACGAGTCCCGCCACAACGCCGACGATCCCACTCCCTTCGCCCGCGGCATTAACAGCTTCCAGCTACTCAAAGACGGCGACCGCTACTGGGTCGTCAACATCTTCTGGGACCCTGAAAGCCCCACCAAACCCATTCCAGCCAAATATCTTCCTTAGTGAGCCGCACCTGCTCGTTCCGCATGCAGCGCGACGCGTCCATCGACCTCGCGCTGCACCTTCATCATGTCTTGCTTGACTGGAACGCCCTGCTCCACCATCAACTCACCGCCGACATACACACGGTCCAGATCTGGCTGACTGGTCACAAACACCAGTGTCGCGTAAGGATCGAAGACATACCCGAAGCGTCGTGGATCGATCACCAGAAAATCAGCCATCTTTCCCACCTCAAGACTCCCGAGCTTATCCGCCACGCCCAGGACATCCGCGCTACCCATCGTATGCAGCCGCAGCACATCGTAGGGACTCATCACACCGGCGTTCTCGTACTTATCGCGAATTGCGTAGAGCCCAGTTCGCATGTTCTCAAACGGATCGGCCAGATCGGCACTCGCCTCGCCATCTACACCCATTCCCACACGAATACCGGCCTTCAGGTACTGCGGAATATCCGCAACTCCTGAAGCCAACCTCCCATTCGAAAGCGGGTTCCAGCTCATCGCGGCATGCGCCTGCCCTGTGGCCGCCAGAATCGCAGCATCTGTGTGAATGAAGTGTCCAAAGATCAGCTTGTCCGTCAACAGGCCGCTGTCGGTGAACCACTTGAACTCCTCGCGGTCGACTACCTGGGTCTCCGGCTGCTCGAGATAGTGACTCTGGTTGCTCACGCCATAGTGCTTCATCAGCGCAGCCTCCAGCACCGCCTGCTGGTACGTATCGTCAAACGCCGTTCCACCGTTGATCATCACCGAAAGCAGCTTCGTCTCCGGCTTCTGCTCCTTTGTCCATGCAAGAAAGGTCCCAAGCTCGCGATCCGCAATCTCGGTCGTGTACGCGGACCCCGCCTTGCCCGGTTCCCAGCCATGCACAAAACGCACTCCCGAATCAGCCTCGCCGCGAAACGTCTGTTCATTGAACGCTTCGCTCTGACCCCTGTTATGCCCGCCGTAGTTGAAGCTGTACGTCGCCGTGATCCCATGCCGAAGGTGATCCAACCCACCCGCCAACGTGAACCAGTACAGATCCTCCGCCGTAGCCTGCGTCACTGCCTTGCCGTACAGCGCAGCGATCCACCCCAGCAACGTCTGATCCGATGCCAGCCCACGATACGCACTCTGCCACAGATGGCTGTGCGCCGAGATGAACCCCGGTACCACCCAGCGTCCCTCAGCGTTCCACATTGCCGCGGCCTTCAACGATGTGGGAGGGTCTCCTGCTGCGACCGCAGTCAGCCTTCCATCCTCACCAACCACGAGATAACCACGGAAAGGCGCACGCTGATTCGGCGCCATCGAGAAGATATACGCGTTGCTGACGACCAGTTTTGCAGGAGCCTGCGCAACCCCACTCGGCACGCCACATCCAAACAACAACCCAAAAACAATCACCAGACCGGCGAAACGGCGAAGTACGTTTTCGTTCGTCATACTTCTTCTTATCCTGTGCCAGCCGCGAACACAAGAAAATTTGCAGGACTGGCGAATTGCTCGCCTCAGGCGCCGAGCCTCTTCGCCAGTCTCCGGAGTCAATGCTGCTGAATCGTGTTCTGCTTCGTCTCTACGGCTTCGTCGCAAGAATCAGCGGAGAGGGCCCTGGCGCATCCAGCAACCGCGCATCCACAAATCCCGCTTCCACCAGCCACTGACGTATCTCGCCAAAAGAGAACGTATCTCCATCATCCGTGTTCACCAGCATATTCGCCGCAAAGAACAGCGAAACCACCGGACCCGTGCGATCTTCATTGACCAGGAACTCTGCAATCGCAACCGTACCTCCTGGAGCTAGCGCATCGAAGATCTTCCGCAACAGCTTCCTGCTTCTCGCTTCGCCTTCGCTGTGCAGAATATGTCCCAGTGTCGCGACATTTTGTCCGCGCCCGAAGTCCGCCGTTCCGAGATCGCCTTCGACAAACGTATACCGGTCCGTCAATCCAAACCTGGCGACAGTCGCGCGAGTCGCCGGCAGAACATCCACCCAATCCACTGCCGTCACGGTCACGTTGGGTGCACTCTGAGCAAGCGCAATGCCCCAAACACCCGAACCCGCCCCGAGATCCAGCACGCGAACCTTTCCGCCCTTTTGATCGAGTGCCAGATGCTTCCCAAGCACCTGCGCCGACGGATAACTCATCGGAAAAATATCCTGAACGAAGTTCTGAAAGAACTCCGTACCTGCACCCTCCTGATTCACCGCAGCCACCGGCTTGCCCGACCCCACAACCTCATTCAGGCTCAGCCACTTTGGAATCAGTTGAGAGCTCGTATGCCTTAGGATTCCGCCCTGAAAGCTTGGCTTCGTGCTCACGAGAAACGCTTCACTCTCGGGAGTCAGCGCGTACCGGTCGCCATCCGTCCTCGCGAGAAAACCCAACCCCACCAGCCCATTCATCACCGCCCGCAAACCCCGCTCGGACGCGCCTGTCGCCGCGGCAGTCTCCTTCACCGTCATCGGTCCGTCATCCAGCACATCGAAGACGCGATGCCGTATCGCCGCCTCAAGTAGAAAGGTTGGAATATATCCCCAGGCAAACTGCATAATCCGTTCAGGTGTTACAGACACACTCGTGCTCATGTCCCACTTCCTCGAAAGGTGAATTTTGAGATTAGTATCAGCGCCGCAATTGTAGCCCACACAACGCGCTTTCAGAAGGTCTGAATATTAAAAGTCAAAAGTAGGAAAGAAGAGGCCGGCGTTAGCACCGGCCTCTCCCTGCAGTTCTCAAAAAACCTAACTCAACGTCTCCATTAGCTTGTTGATCGTTCGGTTCAAATCCTTATCCGCCCGCCGCTGCTCATCGATCTTCGCAATCGAGTGCATCACCGTCGTGTGGTGTTTGCCGCCGAACTGCCTTCCAATCTCCGGCAGCGAGGCCTCCGTCAACTGCTTCGCCAGGTACATCGCAATCTGCCGAGGCACAACGATCTGCCGCGAGTTGTTTTTCTGCTTCAACTCCCCAACGCGCATTCCAAACTGTTCCGCCACCGAGCGCTGAATCGTCTCGATCGTGATCTTCCGCACCTGCGTGTCAATGAACTGCTTCAAACACTGCTGCGTCACCGGCAGCGTAATCTCCACGCCGTGCATGCTGCACCACGCGATCAGCCGCACCAGCGCGCCCTCGAGCTCGCGCACATTCGTCCGCACGTTCGACGCAATAAACATCGCAACGTCCGTCGGCAACGAAGTCTGCTCGCTCTCCGCCTTCTTCTGCAGAATCGCAACCTTGGTCTCAAGATCCGGTGGTTGAATGTCAGCGATCAATCCCCACTCAAACCGGGAGCGCAAGCGGTCCTCAAAGTCCGGGAGTTCTTTCGGCGGGCGGTCGCTCGCAATCACAATCTGCTTCATGCTCTCGTGCAGCGTGTTGAACGTGTGGAAGAACTCCTCCTGCGTCCGCTCTTTGCCGGCGAGAAACTGAATGTCGTCGATTAGCAGCACATCGACATTGCGGAACTTATCCCGAAACCCAGTCATCTTGTCGTACCGAACCGAGTTGATCATCTCGTTCGTGAACTTCTCGCCGCTGACATAGCTGATCGAAGCATGCGGCTGCCTGCGTTTCACATCGTGCCCGATCGCATGCATCAGGTGGGTCTTGCCCATCCCCACGCCGCCATACAGAAACAGAGGGTTATAGGCCTTCGACGGACGTTCCGCGACTGCCTGCGCCGCCGCCATGGCAAACTGGTTGCCGCTGCCGATCACAAACGCGTCGAACTGGTACCGCGGATTCAACTGCGACGCTGCGCTCCAGTCGAACCTTGCCTGCTCCGGTGCTGGCCCGGTGGTCAATGCACCCATCGGCGAACCCAGCCGCCCTTGCCGCGGCGCGCTCTGGCTATGGCTCGGCACCGGCGCAAACCCGCCGTCTTCGCGAACCTTCGGTGTCCGCGGATCCTGCTCCGGAGTCGTAAAAGTCACCGACTCAACGTCGAGCCCAAGATTGTCGATCGCCTCCTGGATCAGGTCGGCGTAACGGTCCCCAATGTGCTGAAAATCAGCTGACGGAATTCGGACAAAAAGTCTCTTACCCTCGAGGTGCGAGAATCGCGTGGGCTTAAGCCACGTCTCGTACGACTGGCGGTTGATCTTCTTCTCAAGCGCCGCGAGGATGCGAACCCAATAATTCAATACGGCAGTAGCCGTCGGAACGAATGACATTCTTTAGTTTCCTTGTCTCGTTTCCTGTTTCAACCCAGACAGTGGCACTTCGTACAACCGCGCCCGAAAGCGCGGACAAACAGCAAATAGGAGTCTATTCCTGCCCTGTGGACAAGAGGCGATCTTCCCGTATTGCAAGTAGTCTCTCCGTAGATGCCGATCATCGATCTGGCGGCGAAGAGGATTGGTTCAAGTGAAGCAGAGTGCGGAACAGCTGGACCTGCAGAAAAACGTTCTACTAAACGGAGTCGATAGTAGCACGGAAAACGAACCCTTTTTCAACGCGATCTTTCAAAAAAATTAAGTTGCACCATTCGCGGTGAAGAATAGATTTTCGTTGGCCTCCAACGAAAAAAATTTCATTCGCTGGAGCATTTATCGCTACACCTTCGCTGCGTCTTGTGGTATCGGAGGTGTGAACCGGTAAGCCATCGCAATTCGATTCCACGCATTGATCGAAGCGATCGCTGCTGTCAAAAACGCCAGCTCGCTCTCAGTGAACTCGGCTACGGCATTCTCATAGGCTTCGTCACTTACACCCGCAGGCGTCACCTTTGTCAGTGCCTCAGTCCAACCGAGCGCCGCCATCTCTCTCGCTGTGAAGATGCCGGCCTCTCGCCATACTGCGACCAGATCCAGTTTCGTCTGCGGCAAGTCCGTCTTGCGTGCAAGGTTCAGATGAAACTGCACGCAGAAGGCGCAACCGTTGATCTGAGACGCCCTGATCTTAATCAGCTCCGTCAGAGCCTTATCCAGTCCCGAATCGACCACCGCTTTGCTTAGCGCTGACAGAGCTCCAGTTGCGCCCGGAGCCACTTGACTGAACGCGGCAAACTCAAGTCTTGCATCCGTCGCCATTCCAACTCTCCTCTCAACTCATTCGAATCACTGACCGACCCGAAAGATGCACCCACCTCCGCTGTGAAAATCACGTTCCTTCAGGTATACTCAGAGATTGCTGCTATAGCTAAAGTTTTGTGCAGGAGCCGTCTCCTGCCGCAGGAGTTTTTTGTCATGCCGAAGCGTACCTTTCAACCTAACCGTCGCCACCGCTCCAAGACCCACGGCTTTCTCTCTCGCATGAAGACCAAGGCGGGCGCCGCAGTTCTCAGCCGCCGCCGCGCCAAGGGCCGTCACAAGATCGCCGTCAGCGCCGGTTTCCGCGACTAATCTCCGTCATCCTTCAAGGGTAAGTTCCAGCATGTCTTCGAACGCCAAATTCGAAGCCCAGCAGGCCCCGATTTCACTGGAACTCGCATGTTCCGCTCTCAATGAGCTTTGGTCGCCGCGAGTCGTCGGTCAGGTCAACAATCAATACATCAAGGTGGCCAAAATCCAGGGCGAGTTCCCCTGGCACTCCCATGAACACGAAGACGAGATGTTTCTCGTCCTCCGTGGCCTCCTCTCAATCGGCCGCTCCGAAGCCGACGGCGGGCCCGTCTCTCTTCGCCCAGGCGAGTTCTTCGTCATCCCTCGCGGCGTTCGTCACAATACCGCGGCCGTCGAAGAGACCTGGATCGCTCTCATCGAAACCACTACGACCCTCCACACCGGCTCCGAACAAACCCCCTTCACGCGCTCCATCGAGGAACAACTAAGCCCCACTTCATAGAAATCTCCACACCGAAAATTAGTTGCCTCCGCATCGTTGCGCATCCAGCGGACATAAGCTTTTTGCTTTCTTCATTCTGTTGAGCTCGTGCGCGCCAACGACGCATTTCGCCAATAGAATCAATGGGCAACCTCACCATCGTCCGCCCACTCGAATGCAATATCAGCACCGTTGTTCGCGCACGAAGTAGCGCCTGCTGATATTAGGAGCACGCATCATGGCACAGCAAAACCAGCCGAATCAACCGCAACAGGGCAACAAACCCGGTCAACCGAATCCCATGCCGAACAAACCCGGCCAAACTTCGCAACAGAGCACCGACGACCAGCACGATCAGTCCACAAATAAGAAATAGGCGTCCCAACAACCGGCATACGATAACAGAAGGCTCGTCGGGATTCGACGGGCCTTCTTCACGCTTCCTGGCGGGTAATTTCGCTGATCACCCGCGACAGTCTAAAATCGTGTCATGCGCGACTCGAGCCATTTGGGATTGAGTCCAGCCGTATGATCAGACCCGTCACCTTCCGTCTTCGCAAACACGCCGATTATCAACGCGTCTATAAAGCCAGTCGCAAACAGTTCGCACGTCAGATGGCGTACTTCTTCGTTCTGCGCTCGCAGCTAGGCCACGACAGCGTTCCTCCCTCTTCTACGGAAGGCGCCAACCCGCGCATCGGACTCACCGTCGGCAAGGCTATGGGCAATGCCGTCGACCGCAACCGTATCAAGCGTCGCATGCGCGAGGCCGTCCGCAAGAACATCTCCGCGCTCAACACCCCGGTCGACGTCGTCCTTCACCCGCGCCGTACCGTTATCGATCTCGAATTCGCCACACTCGAACGCGAAGTGGCCGGGGTCTTCCGCCTCATCCAGGCCGCAACCCAGAAGCAGCTCAACTCTTCACCCAAATCTCCTCGTGCCTCCTGACAGAATGCAAGACCCGCAACCCAGCCTCGCTGTCCGCAGCGCCTTCTGGCTGTACAAGTCCATTCTGTCGCCCGTGCTCCACGCCTTCAGTCCTTCTCAGTGCCTCTATCTCCCCACCTGTTCCGAATATGCGTACGTTGCGATGGTCCGTTTCGGCGCCTTCCGTGGCTCCTGGCTGGCGCTGCGGCGTCTTGCGCGCTGTCATCCATTCGCCAAAGGCGGTCTGGACCCTGTCCCGCCTCGAAACTCGGGCATCACCCCATCCGTCACAGTTTCCACAGACCATTTACCATAAAGCTTGCGCCTCAAACCCGCGCGGAACCAGCCTGACCCTCAGCAAAGAATAGGAAGTCCCTTTTGGCAGAGTTCAAAAACCCAAATCAGCAAGGCGGCGGTGACAACCGGTCGCTGCTCGTCATGATGCTCGTCCTCGTCGCCGTCTTCTTTGGTCTGCAGTACTTTCGCGCCAGATCGAACCCCCAGACCGTTTCTCCCAACGCACCCACCGCCCAGGGCGCGACCCAGAGCGCAGCTCCGGTGACCTCACCGTCTGCGGTTGCAACAACTGCCGGTGCTTCTGCGACAACTGCCAAGCCTTCAAACCCCACGGTGCCCGTCGTCCAGGCCTCTGCCGAATCCACGACCGTAATCGAGAACGAGCTCTACCGCATCACCTTCACGAACCGGGGCGCACAGGTGACAAGCTGGGTAATGAAGCGGACACCGTCCTGCACCTGCCAGGACTCTGACGGCAAACCCCTTAACATCGTGCATACCCAGGCTGCCGAAAAATTCGGCTATCCTCTTTCGCTCTATACCTACGAACCGTCTTTGATGGCGGGCCTTAACCAAGCGCTCTACGTTCCCTCAGCCACCGGCCAGCTAGCCGCCCCCGCAACCCTTTCCTTCAAATACTCGAGCGGTGACCTCCAGGTCACCAAGATCTTCTCCTTCGATGAGACCTACGTCCTCCATGCCGACGTTCAGGTAACCCGCAACGGCTCTCCCGTCCGCGCCCTCATCAACTGGCCAGGCGGCTTCGGCGATCAGGACAACGCCCAGTCTTACGCCGGCGCACAGTTTGACAACTACCGCAATGGCAAGGACGACCACGTCGCTCCCAAGAAGGTCTCCGGCGGCGACACCCTCAACGCCCCCTTCGACTGGGCCGGCGTCAGTGACCCATTCTTCGCAGCCATCTTCCTTCCCAGCAGACCAGACACTGCCACCGTCATCACTCAGCACAACCAGCTCGATGTAGCGAAGACGATCCGTCGCACAGGCATCGGCAGCGGCTCACCCGCAAAGGGCCCTATCGAGGTCCCCATCCTCGGAGCTGCCTTAGGCGACACCAGCGGCCACACCCAGACCCGCATCTACGTCGGCCCCAAGGCCATTAGCGTCCTCAAGGCCGTCCGCGCCGCCGACCCCAAAGTCACCCTCGAGCCGCTCCTCGAGTTCGGTTTCTGGGGAGCCATCGGCAAATATCTCTTCCTCTCTCTCCAGTTCATCCACAATCATCTCGTTGCAGGCTGGTCCGGATCATGGGGATGGTCGATCATCATCCTCACCATCCTCATCAACATTCTCATGCTTCCCTTCCGCATCAAGACGATGCAAAACGGCTTGAAGATGCAGCGCATTCAGCCGCAGATGAACGAGATCAAAGAAAAGTACAAGAAGTACAAAGCCACCGACCCCAAGCGCAATGAGATGAACGCCGAAATCATGAAGCTCCAGAAAGACAACGGAGTCAACATGTTCGGCGGCTGCATCCCAACGCTCATTACCCTGCCGCTTCTCTATGCCTTCTTCACCATGCTCCCCCGCGTCGTCGAGCTTCGCCAGGCCCACTGGCTCTGGCTGCCTGACCTGCAGGCTCCGGATCCATGGCATATTCTGCCTATCCTCATGGTCGTCAGCATGTTTCTGGTGCAGTACTACACCCCTTCGCCGGGTGTGGATCCGCAACAGCAAAAGATGATGGCCTTCATGATGCCCGCCATCTCCGGCTACTTTACCTGGACCTATGGCTCCGGGCTGGCCCTCTACTGGGCGGTCGGCAACATCATCAGCATCGCCCAGCAGGCCGTCATGAACCGCACCAGCCTCGGTCAGGAGATGCGCGAGATTGCAGCAAAGCGTGCCCGTCGCAAGACCGGCACCGGAGTCACTATCAAGGGAAAACGCTGATTCATTCTCCGCTGCGTCTTTATAGGGAAAGAATCGTCTATTCCTACTGATATATGCTCATATATAAATTTTGAAGGTGTTCGTTCACGTAATGAAACGCAGACAGCACCACGAGCGACAATGTCGAATCTCTTGAACGATCCCGTACACGGAGCAAGCAAGATAGCAGACTTCCTGAAGGTGCTAAATACCAAGGGCGGCCTGAATCTAAAGCCTCAAATCCTTGCCGACAATGGCCAAGTGCAAACCAGCGAATCCGCCGGTGAGATTCAGCCTGTCTCCTCCGAAACACCCCCCAAAATCAAAGTCGAACTCTTTGGGCCCGACACCCCGCTCCTGCTCGCCAGAAACGGCGAACTCCTCTTCGCCATCGAACACGTCGCCGCCAAGATCCTGCGCCTCGAACCCGAAGAGCACGATCAGATCCACTTCGACGCCGACGGTTTCAAGGCCACACGCAATCGCGAACTGGATCTGATGGCAGAGATGGCCGTCGAAAAGGTGCGTGCTACCGGGCGTCCCTTCTCCTTCGCGCCCATGACCTCCCGTGAGCGCCGTATCCTTCACATGGCCCTCGCCAAGTCCGGTCTCCCCACCGCGTCCTCTGGCGAAGGACCTGGCCGCTTTGTCGTCCTGTATCCCGAAGGCCTCGAACCCGTACAAACCCAGCCAGCCTCGGCAGAAGACCGCACCCGCGCCATTCGCAACACCTTCCGCCGTCGCTAGGCGTTCGTCTGACCGGACAGAGCTATCCGACTGTTCCCCAACAATCCCCCACTATCCCGCTCCCGTGGGGGCGCATCCCATAGCGCCGCCACGCGGCCAACGACTCCGCCGGCCAGGTACTTCTTCCACTCTTCCGATTCAGCAACCTTCTTAATTATTGAATTTCGCTCTCGCAAAAGATCTTTCAGCCGCCTTTTCGCCAGAGCCCGGCCTATCGGTCCCCATGGCGCGATAAACCGGATCTCATCCCGCATACGAGTCCCATCGTCCATCGTCGCAAAGTGGTGGTCATGCTCGAACCGCATGAAGCTCCCTTCGATCATCACATCGCGAAAGTGACTGTAGGGTCGCAAATTCTCCACCCGGCTCGTATGCAGGCGCATCCCGTAATGCCGCGCCCGAAACGTCACCGTCTCACCCTCGCCGATCAATCCGCTGGTCACTCCTGCAATCGCCCGCTCCTCAGACCGGCGGGTCGATGCAACATGCAAGTCAATACTCAGCGATAACAGAAAGCACCGCTCGACCGGTGCGTTAATCCATGTTGCCAATCGAATCGTGTCCATAGCTCCTAACGTATCCGTTCAACCCAGCCGTCTGTCGTGGCCAGACTACGCAAGCAGAAGGATCTTTCCTGCAACTCCCTTTTCCGCGGCCGCCTGCGCCTTACCTGCGTCAGAAAGCGGGACCATCCGGTCAATCGGAATCTCGAACCGCTCAGCAGCCACATCCTCGGCGATCGCGCGCAGGGCCCCAGCGTCAGGCTTCGATTGGATCGCCTCAATCTTTACCGTGGGGTGCATCTTAGCATTAGCAGGCGGGCCAAGTACCGACCCAAATACCCCGCCTTGCTTCACTTTGCCCAGCAGCCTCTGCGCCGTCTCCCCGCCAACCGTATCCGCGACCGCATCAATGAACCCAAGCGCGTCCAGCGCCGACGCATCATCCAGCGCCAGCACCTGGTCTGCCCCAAGCGTTTCAGCCAGCTTCATCTGTGAGCGCTTGACCCCCGCAATCACCTTGGCGCCGGCCTTCTTCGCCGTCCACACCGCCGATCTGCCTACGCCACCGACCGCCCCGCTTACCAGCACCGTCTGTCCGGCTTGTATCTTCGTTCCCTGCGAAATCAATTGTTCTCCCGTCAGTGTCACAAGGGGCAGAGCCGCTGCCTTCACTAAGTCGAGCTTTTCAGGTACAAGCGCTAAATCCTTTGCGTCAACAACCGCCAGCTCCGCATAGGCCCTCATTCCCAGAGCCATCACCTTGTCACCGGGCTTGAATCCACCTACGCGATCCCCGACGCTCCGCACAATCCCCGAGATATCCCTGCCAAGAATCGTCGGCAGCTCCAACGGCCAATACGCCTTCATGGCTCCGCTGCGCAGCTTGAAGTCGATTGGGTTCACACTGCTCGCCGCCACCCGCACCAGCACCTGTCCCTCACCCGGCACAGGATCCGCAACTTCCTCATACACTAGCTTGTCTGGGCCGCCATATTCGTGCAAAACAACAGCGTTCATCGACACACCTCTGCTACGTGGTGAGATGCATCCTTCGGGCCCCGCGCCTTATCGTCTCGTTTAGACGAATGCAAATAATCGGCGTTTTCCTGCAATTCCTGTCCCGCTATACGCGCACTTTATCGGCCTTATCTTCTACCGGAAGGTACTTTTGCCATTCTTTAGGATTCTCCGCCACCCTCCTTAACATCACAAGCCGCCGTCGCAGCCGTTTCGCAAGATAGGGCAGCAGCACAAACTTACCCACCAACTTCCCCAACGGGCCCAGTGGCATCGTAAACCGGATCTTGTCGTTCAATACCGTCCGGCCATCCATCTCGTAGAAATAATGGTCGTGCTGATACCGCTTAAATCGCCCCCTAATCATCGTGTCCTGAAAATAGCTGGGCTTTTCATATTGCGAGATCACGCTCTCATGCATCTGCGGAAACCCGAACTTCCAGCCAGCCCACATCAGTTTGTCGTCCGCCACCACCAAGCCGCTGGTCTTGCCTTCAATCGGCTTCATCCCGTACGTTCGCCCGACCAGCTCCACGTTGGTCGATAGCAAAAAACATCTCTCGATCGGTGCCTTGATAAAAATACTGTCGCCAATCGTGAACATGAGGAGAAGCTCCTGCCAAAATTGTACCGGTCTTTCGTCTCTCGACTCAATTCGGAAGAGCGCCTACGCAGCAACCGCGTCGCTCAGTTAGCTTGGGTTCTCTATATGATGAGGCTCAACAAAATCTGATGCAAACCTCGCGTCAGGAATTCCTCCGTATGCAAGCTCAAGCTTCAACCACACTGGCATTCCTATAAAGCTACCGCCTTCGACGTCACCAGGCCCTTCGCACGCTCTATAAAGTCGGCGAGCGCCACACTTCCCTCATCACCCTTCCCGCGAGTCCGCACGCTCACCGCCTCCGAAGCCGCCTCCTTATCCCCCATCACCAGCACAAACGGCACCTTCTGCAGCGTGAACTCTCGAATCTTCGCATTCATCTTTTCGTTCCGCCCGTCCAACTCCACGCGAAGGCCCGCCCCCTCCAACTTCGCCTTTACGGCGCCGGCATACTCCAGATGCTTCTCCGAAATCGGCACCAGGCCCACCTGCACCGGAGCCAGCCAAAACGGAAACGCCCCCGCATAGTGCTCAATCAGCACCCCAAAGAACCTCTCTACTGAGCCAAACAGCGCACGATGCACCATCACTGGCTGATGCATCTCTCCATCTTCGCCCTTGTACTGCAGCTCGAACCGAGCCGGCAGGTTGAAGTCGAACTGCACCGTCGACAACTGCCACAGCCGCCCAAGCACATCCACCAGTTTGATATCGATCTTCGGCCCGTAAAACGCACCCTCGCCCGGAATGCTCTTGAAGGCAACGCCGCGCTTCGTCAGCACACCCTTCAGCGCCTCCTCTGCGTTCACCCAGTCGGACTCACTGCCCACAAACTCGCCCGCTTTTTTCGGATCGTGCAGCGACAGCTCGACACGATATTCATTGAACCCGAAGGTCTTCAGCACCGCCTCGGCGAAATCGAGACACCCTTCAATCTCGCTGACGATCTGTCCTGGCGTGCAAAAGATATGCGCATCATCCTGCGTAAACCCGCGCACACGCAGTAACCCATGCATCGTTCCCGACCGCTCGTACCGGTAAACATTCCCCAACTCCGCATATCTTACTGGCAGGTCGCGATAGCTCTTCGGCGAATTCTTATAGATCAAAATATGTCCCGGACAATTCATCGGCTTGAGCCTGTACTCCGCGTCATCAAGCTCCATCGGCGGATACATATTCTGCGAATAGAACCCCTCATGCCCAGAGATCTTCCACAGCTCTCGCCGCATAATATGCGGGGTGAACACCATATCGTAACCGCGACGGATACATTCTTCCCGCATCCAGTCTTCCATGGTCTTCCGAATCAACCCGCCCTTCGGATGCCAGAAGATCAGCCCTGCACCGGCAACCTCCTGGATCGAGAAAAGATCAAGCTGCTTCCCGAGGACCCGATGGTCGCGCGCCTTGATCTCCTCCAGCCGCTTGAAGTGGGCCTCCAAATCCTTGCCATTAAAAAACGCCGTTCCATAAATCCGCTGTAGCTGCTGATTCTTCTCGTCGCCTAACCAATAAGCTCCGGCAACCGAAGTCACTTTGAACGCCTTCACCCGCCCTGTCGAAGGCACATGCGGTCCGCGGCAGAAGTCCACAAACCTTCCATTCCGATAAAGCGAGATCTCCTCACCTGGCCTGGTGAACTTCTCAATGAAGTACACCTTCATGAAATCGCCGTGCTCAGCGTAGTCCTTCAACCCCATCTCCCGCGACTCCGCCTCGCGCACAAATCGCTCGTCCCGAGCCACCACCTCGGCCATTTGCTTTTCGATCGCGGCAAGGTCGTCCTCCGTAAACGGCGTCTCACGATAGACGTCATAAAAGAATCCCGAATCCGTCGCCGGCCCATGTCCCAGCTTGGTCTCCGGGAACAACTCCAGAATCGCCGTCGCCATCACATGCGCCGCCGAGTGACGCACCACCTTCAGCGCAGCCTCGTCGGTCTCCTTCAGCAGCTCTAGCGAGACATCCTCGTTCAGCGGAGCCGCCAGATCCACCAACCGCTCCCCGCTCTCAGCCGCGCCATACATCGCACCCTCGGAACCGTGATCCTCAGTCCCAGCGCCTTGGCCCTGTTCCCTGAGCCCTGTTCCCTGAAGCGGTTTCACCCGCGCAACCACCACCGCAGCCGCCAGCCGCGGCGAAATGCTCAACGCAACATCATGCGCTGTCGTACCGCGCGGAACCTCGCGCACTGAACCATCTGGAAGCTGAATCTTGATTATTTGCTCGCTCACACTCCTAAGAATAGATGGTTGCCACAAATTGCGTCGAGATTAGCTTCTTAATCTCCCCCAGACGGACTGTTCTCAACGTCCATACTGGACGGCTCTAACGAGCGTTACCCGTCTGTGCTATGGCTCCCGAACATACATTTGGTCTACGGTAAATCTGTTCGAAAGGTCCAATGCACGAGGGAGCGCCCGGTCAGGACGGGTCGACAATATGCAGGTTCTAGTCAGAAGGTCTGAGTTCCGGCAGGACGTTCACTGCAGTGTCTGCGGTCAAGGCTTCCGGCTCTATTGGGAGCTGAGTTCTTCAGCCGAACGCGCTACGATGCGTTCCATCGTTCTTGGCGAACTCCGCGACCATCATTCACGGGAGCAAGGTGGCGACAAAACGGCCTCCGCGCACCCCGTGGATCTCTTCCGTCTGCCAGGCTGGACAGGATCACCGAAGTTTGCACGGGAGACGCTTCTCGCGGGTCCTTCAAGGCGTCCCAGTCCCATCTCCAGGGTAGTTCAAATGTCCCGGCCCATGAAATAACGCTCGGGGCGAAAGCAGGTTCCCATGAACGTCTGTCAGCAATCGAAGATCTCTTGCAGCGTCCGTTGCCCAATCTGTAATCAGGGTTTTCTCATCTACGCCGAAGAGGGAATTCAGGTCGACCACAACATAAACCAGCGCCTAATTCAGCACGTCCTTCGTTCGCATCACGCCGCCCATTCCGCCTCGCACGGCGCTCATCCCGAAGGTACGTTCCACATCCCCAGCTGGGCCGGTGCCCATCCGTTCCTGGCCTCCGCCGCACTCGGCAACCTCCTCGATAACTCGCTCTAGCGACAAGGGTTTCGTCGATTGTCGCTCGATAATTATTACCAAACCATAAATCTCGATATCGAGTGAATCCTTACGTTTCGATGGACATCAAACCAACTGTGCCGCCTTCATCACGGCCCACAGGAGATAGATTATGTCCACACTTCTTAAAATTGACGTTAGTCCGCGAGGCGAACACTCCATCTCGCGGAAGCTAGGCAATCACTTCGCAACCGAGTGGCAGTCCAATCACGTCGGTGGCAAAATCATTACTCGCGACCTCGCCACAACCCAGATCCCATACGTCGATCTCCCCTGGATCGCCGGTGCCTTTAGCGCTCCTGATACCCACACCCCCGAGCATAAGGCCGCTCTCAAAATCTCCGACGAGCTCATCGCCGAACTACTCGCCGCCGATGAAGTCGTCATCTCCACCCCGATGTATAACTTCAACGTCCCAGCCGTGCTCAAGGCCTGGATCGATCACATCGTCCGCCTCAATAAGACTTTCTCCTTTGGTTCCGATGGCCTCAAGGGTCTCGCTGCCGGCAAGAAAGTCACCGTCATCATCGCCAGCGGGAGCGAGTACACCGCAGGCTCGCCCATGGAGTCCTACAACCTCGAAGGCCCCTACTTCAACGTAGTCCTGGGCTTCATTGGCATCACGGACATCACCATCGTCCACGCCGGCGGCACGAACAAGGTAGCCCAGGGAGCGGTCAGCGCGCCGGTCTTCCTGGAAAAATTCGTCCACGAGGTCGACCTCGCGGCATCCAAGTAAATAGAACCGCTAAGGCGGCGGACAGGCATCGACCTGTCCGCCATTTTTTTGCCCTGAATCAAGATCCCGCCCACGCCCGCAAAAAGAAGGACCGCGCCATCCCGGCTGCGGTCCTGTGCTTTGGTGCACGCACGGTAAAATCTATGCGATCTCGGGAATGCCCTTGACAGACTGCTCAGCGGGCATGTGTTTCTTCAGCCATACGTTAGCCCTCCACCGTCCGACGAACGGCGCAGCGGCTATCATTCCAAAAGAGATACCTAACGCGATATGCATTCAACCTTCTCCTTTCTCCCCTAGACTTGCAACTTCCTTCAGGGCTGAACCGGCAGTAATTATGCAAAACATTGCATGTTGCTACAGTTGATTCCCTACTATCCCCCGCCCGAACCACCATCGATATCCCACCTTTGGGGGAGTCGTCGGGCATTCGTGGTACTGAGCTGTGAAAATCCCCTTCCGGCACTCATTGATCGCGAACCACCCAATCTGCCGTTCGCCTAAAATAGCCGCATGTCTTACGCAGCAGCGGTCGATCACCTCTACGCTCTGGGCCACGAGCTCGCCCCGCCTGCTGCAGGCGCAGTCCGCCGCAAATTCGACTTGGCCCACATGCGCGTTCTCGCCGCAGCCCTCGGCGAACCGCAAACTGCCTTCCCTGCCATCCTTATTGCCGGAACGAACGGCAAGGGTTCCACCGCAGCGACCCTTGCCAGCATCTTGAACGCTGCAGGCTGCCGCACGGGCCTCTACACGTCGCCCCATCTCGTCCGCGTTAACGAGCGCATCCAGATCAACGGCATCCACATCTCCGATCAAGACTTTGCCCGCCTCTACTTCCAGGTCGACGACACTGGCCAGCGCCTCGTCCGCGAAGGCCGTCTCCCCCACCCGCCTAGCTTCTTCGAAGTCCTCACCGCCCTTGCGTTTCTGTACTTTGCGGAGCAAAAGATCCACATCGCAGTCCTCGAAGTGGGCCTCGGCGGCCGTCTCGACGCCACCAACATCGTCGACCCTATCCTCTCTGTTATCACAGACATCGCCCTCGACCACCAGGACTACCTCGGCAACACCATCGCCGAAATAACACGCGAAAAGGCTGGAATCCTTCGCCCCCACGGAACCCTCATCACCCTCCCTCAGCACCCCGAGGCGAATCAGGCCATCGGCGAAGCCGCGACAGCCCTCAACGTCCGAGCCATCAGCGCAGCCAACTTTACGCCTCCCGTGGAGAGGCTAGTTCCCCGCAACATCCGAAAGTGATGTCAACCCCCGCATTTTGCCCGGATCGGAAAAAACCCTCCCCCGCAACCGCTACGCCATCACCCTCGACAACCAACCGTTGGAGATCGACTCTCCCCTCAACGGCCAGCACCAGCAACGCAATATAGCCCTGGCAATCGCTGCCGCAGTTGAATTACGTAACCACACTAGTTACAAATCGCCGCAAAGTCACCCAACAAGTAACCAATACAGTTACAAAATACCCAATTCCGCCATAGAATCCGGTATCCGCAACACCACATGGCCCGGTCGGCTCGAACTCCTCACCCTCCCCGGCGGCCCCAGTCTCCTCCTCGACGTAGCTCATAATCCCGCCGGCGCCTGGACCCTCCGCGCCGCTATCGCCCAGCTCCCCGAGTCCCAACCCCGCACCCTCCTCTTCAGTTGCCTCCGCGACAAGGACCTCAAGGAAATCTCCCAGATTCTCTTCCCCCTCTTCGACTCCTCTGCCGATCGCTGCCACGACCACATTCTCTTTGCTCCTATCCCCAACCCGCGCGCCGCCAATCTCGAAGACCTCTTAGCCGCTGCCAAAGCCCTCGACATCCCCGCTCAGACCGCACCTGACGTCGCGGCCGCTCTCGCCCAGGCCCGAGCCATCACCCCGCCCAACGGCCTCATCATCGCAACCGGTTCCATATACTTAGTCGGCGAGATCCGACATTTGGCCGAGCAATGATGAACGACTCCTCTATGGCTGACAATACGGCTCAACCGAAAGACAAAATCAGCGGCCGCACCCCTTCCTCAGGTAGCCACACCGCCGAAGGCGTCCTCTCGGTCGACGAACCTGACCTCCCCGTTTCCGGCATCTCGAAAAAGCCCCCCTTCGCCCTCCGTTGGCTCTCCTATCTCCTTCTTGTGCCGCTCGTCGGCATCGCCACCGGCTTCTTTGGAAGCATCTCCCTCCTCTGCGGCCTGTGGGACAACTCCGGCCGCCAGCAACACTTCATCGCCCGGCTATGGGCCCGCACTCTCCTTCTGATCAGCTTCTCGCCCGTTGAAATCGTCGGCCGCGAGAAGCTCCACATCCACGAGACAGCGGTCTACGCCTCCAACCACCTCAGCTACATGGACACGCCGGTCCTCTTCGCCCATCTGCCATTTCAGTTCCGTATCCTGGCCAAGCAATCCCTCTGGAAGACCCCCTTCATCGGCTGGTACCTCAACCACTCAGGCCAGGTCCCCGTCGACACCAACAGCCCCCGTTCCCTCGTCGCCAGCCTGAACCGCGGCGTCACAACCCTCAAGCACGGCATGCCCCTTGTCCTCTTCCCCGAAGGCGGTCGAACCTCCACCGGTGATCTCCAATCCATGATGTCCGGCTGCGCTTACATGGCAATCAAGGCCCAGGTCCCTCTCGTTCCCCTCACCCTCATCGGCACCTACGAGCTCCTTCCCATCCACGTCTACGCCCTATACCCGCGCCCCCTCAAAATCGTCGTAGGCGATCCCATCCCGACCACCGGACTAACTACCCGAGACGCCGACACCCTCACCCAGCGCCTCTACGAATCCATCTCCGCCACCTACATGCAGTTCCACTCCTAGCTTCATGGGCCTTGCCGGCAAGCCGTTCGCGAAAGCCATGCACTAAAGTGTGATCGTCGGGAGCCCGTCTTGGGTGATAAAGCAGTAGGAGACGGGAGAGAAATTCGCGTGAGTTGGAATCATCATCGTTGGGCCCTTAGCCTCCAGGCAGTTCTGTTTTTCGTCTTGCTTCCTGCCGGAACTCCCGCAGAAACACCCACAGCGCCCACCATGGCCGCCGACACCCCCATAGGCCACTGGGTCGCCGAACACCCATCCAAAAACGGCATCGGCTCCTGGTGGGACTTCCGTCCCGACGGTACCTTTACCATGCACATCGGCGCCGTCGTCACCTCACCCATCTTCCGCTCCGGAGACACCTTCACCACGCCTCCTCCCACAATCCACAGCGCTCCCATCACGGTGACCTTTCACATCGACGGCGATACGCTCCACATCAAGTCAGCCAATGCGCCCGAGCAGATCTTCGCCCGCATCGGTCCCGCACCCTCCGCAGCCGATCCCCTCCTCGGCAAGTGGAAGCCTCTGCCACCCGCGACCCTCAGCGCCGACCCGAACATCGCCGCGGAACAGAAGCTAATGGCCAACTCAGTCCTGGCCTTCTTCGCCGACAACACCGAAAGTCTCCGCATCCCCTTCAGCAACTACCAAGGCACCTGGGACGCAACCACCCACACCTTTCAAGTCAACAATCAGGCTCCTCACACCTTCCAGCGCACGGGCCCCAAACTCACCCTCGGCCACCCACCTGATAGTCGTACAACCAACACCTACCTCCCCGACCCCGTCCTCTAACCGACAAGCACCAAGGGCGAATACAACCATCCCTCTGCGTCCACCACTCCTTCGGCCCTCAACGCAGCGGGGCTCCGAGCTCGTCTGCGCGCGTAGAATTCTCAACAGTACTTCACACTTCGAGGACTCCGAATGAGCCGCAACACTACTAGCCTCCGTCTCAGTCGCGTGCTCATTCTCTCCGCTGCTCTGCTTCTCAGATCTCTCTCCGGAATAACGCAAACACCAGTCGCCGACACTCCTGTCGGCCACTGGGTCGCCGAGCACCCCTCCGCCGGAGGCATCGGGTCCTGGTGGGACTTCCGCTCTGATGGCACCCTCACCATGCACGTCGGTGCCGTCGTCACGCTAACTATCACCCGCTCTGGCGACACCTTCACCTCGCCGCCCCCCACTCTGTCGGGCCCGCCAATCAAAGTCACCTTCCACGTTGACGGCGAAACCCTCCATCTCTCATCGCCGGGCACTCCGGAGCAAGCCCTCACTCGCATCGGTCCCGCACCCTCAGCCACTGATGCTCTCCTCGGCAAATGGAAACCTCTTCCCCCGGCGACTCCCAGCACCGATGCGAACGTCGCCGCTCAGCAAAAGCTAATGACAAATGCCGTGCTCGTATTCGCGGCGGACAACACCGAAAGCCTCCGCGTCCCTTTTTCGTCCTTCGAAGGAACCTGGGACGCGACCGCTCACACCTTCCAGCTCCAAAAGCAACCAGGCGCATTTACTTTCCAACGCACCGGTTCTAAACTCACCCTCGGCCAACCGCCCGACGGCCATCAAACCGACACCTACATCGCAGACCCCATCCTCTAACGCGCCAAACGCTCAAGACTATACTGAGTGTTGATGAACTCCACGCCTCATCCGCGCCCCCGCATCGCCATCCCGCAGCCCACCAGCACCAACGCAGAATACAACCAGCGCTCCTGGCCTCAATATGCCGCCTGCGTCGAGCGCAGCGGCGGCGAGCCCGTCGCAATCCCTCTCAACGCGACTCCAGTCGAAACCATCAATCTCATCAATACCTGTCAGGCCGTCCTCCTCCCCGGCAGCCCCGCCGACGTCAATCCCCACAAATACGGCCACGATCCCATCCCCGAGTGCGCACCCGCCGACCCCGCCCGCGAAAACGTCGACGAACTGCTTCTCCAGGACGCCCACAACCTCTACAAACCGCTCCTTGCCATCTGCTTCGGCGTCCAGATCCTCAACATCTGGCGCGGTGGCACCCTCGTGCAGGATCTCAGTCCCATCCCAGTCAACCACTCCGCTGGTAGCAAGGTCGCCATTGCACACTCCGCCGCCGTCGCACCAGAATCCCTCCTTGGCACTCTCCTCACTCCGGAAGAAGCCCCCATGCAGGACAACTTCCTTCGCCTGCCCATGAACTCCAGTCATCATCAGGCCATCGGCATCCCCGGCGACGGCCTCCGCATCTCCGCCCGCTGCCCCCAGGACGCCGTCATCGAAGCCGTCGAAGGCGGTCAGGACCCCCACAACCCCGAAGCCCACTTTGTTCTCGGTGTCCAATGGCACCCCGAGCGAAGCTACGACATCAGCTCCGCCTCACGCGCCCTCTTTGATCGCTTCATCGCCGAAGCCGCCGCTTGGAAGCCCCGCCCAGTCCACACCTCCGTCGCGACCTCCTGACCAGCGGAGCTCCGCACTCCGTTACTCGGCACAGGAGCTGGCAGACGGAGGGCCCGCCTGCGAACGCGGAATCTCGCGGTTCCCTCGCGTCGACAGAGCTTGAAGAATCGCCTGAGATTGATTCGCAGCGCGCCGTGAAGGGCGACGTGACATCGAAGCTTTCTGTTGCCGCTTCTTATCGTCCTTCTCCTCCGATGGCTCAACCGACCTCCACCCAGGCGGACAAATGATATTGACAAACGGCACCCAGGAAAACATCAGAATGACGATTCCAATCGTGATGATGATGTGGATCGAGTCGCTAGACATAATATCCTCCTAGCCTCCAACCGAGGCTGAACCGGAACGATTGGCCGGTACTCCTCTATGCGTAAAATCAGGAAGAAAAGGGACGCGCAAAAAAGAAAATTTCGGGCGACCACAATCAACCCCAGCCGAACGCACTGAAATCGAAACCGCCATCCCATACTCAAGTTGGCTAATAACCCCCACGGTTCCACCTCTAATCTTCACCGCAATCGAGCTCGCACGAGGCGCAAACCAAGTGCTTCATGTGGAACACTCTTATCTGCAATACTTGAACCGCAATGCCAATCCTCTCAGAATCCGAAATTGCCGCTCTCCTGGCCCCCTACCTACAGTCCCACCCCCAAAGAACATGATGCCGAGGCTAGTCCTCTACCTCGACCTCCTCCTCAAATGGAACGCCCGCACCAACCTCACCGCCATCCGTAACCCCGAAGAGATCGTCCGCCGTCACTTCGGCGAAAGCCTCTTCGCGGCGCAACATATCAACCCACAAACCAAAACCCTCCTCGACTTCGGCTCTGGAGCTGGCTTTCCCGGCGTACCCATCGCCCTCCTCCATCCCGAGAGCCACATCACTCTGGCCGAATCCCAGAACAAAAAAGCCACCTTCCTCCGCGAAACCGTGCGCACCCTGGCCCTCCCCAATGTCGAGATCTGGCCTAACCGTGTCGAAGCTCTGCCCCCCAACTGCCAATTCCAAACCGTTACCCTCCGCGCCGTCGATGACATGGAAGCCGCACTCCCCGCTGCCAAAGCCCGCATTACCCCCGGAGGCCAGCTCGTTATCCTCACCACAATCTCCCATGTTCCGTCGAGCGGGCAATCCATTCCTCTCCCTAACTCGCAGTCCGGCGTGCTTTACCTGCAAACGATCGGACCCGGTTGAATCGCCCAAACCTGGTGTGTCCCGAAATGGGAAAAATATGCAAAAGAATGCGAAATATCTGTTGTAGTCAGGGGGAACCTTTGTTATAAACACCCTTGCCGCTGGAAACAGCGGAACTCCCCAAGGAAAAAGAGCGCGCAAGACCACAGGAAATCTGTGTGTGCTTAAGGGAGTTTAGAACGTGAACCAGGAAAAGATCGCATCCATGTCGCCCGACCCCGAAACGTCAGTCCGCAACGACTCCAATCTCCATTACACGTCTGAGTCCTATCAAAGAATTCTCGACTACCACGTATCCGAGATATTGCTCACTACCATCGTCTTCGGAATCATTCTCCTGGTTCGTCTTCACCACTAACCACATTCGTGTTTCGGGCTCGGAAATCCCCGCGAGCCCCGCGTGCGTGTTCCACGTGGAACACCGCAATCGCACAATCCTAAGCTGAGGGTGTGAGGAATCGTCCTGATCGCCTCCCTCAATGTTCCACGTGGAACAAAAGATTTCCACATCGCAGCCCCAAAAACCTGCGCGATTCCACCGGAAAAACACTGTTCCACAAGTTCTCCACAGCCCCCACCACTTCTGCACAGCCCGACCCTCATTGCCTCCCGGCCGCGCTCCCGATACCCTTCTCCTACGCCGATGATCACCACCCCACCCGATCCCAAGCCCACCCCGACCCCGTCGAAGGTCATCGCCGTCGTCAACCAAAAAGGTGGAGTCGGCAAAACCACTACAGCCATCAACCTTGCCGCCGCCCTTGCCCTCGAGGGTCTTGCCACCCTTCTCATCGACTGCGACCCCCAGGCCAACTCCTCCGGAGGCCTCGGTTTCGCCCGCGACGAGGCCCGTCTCAGCATCTACGACATTCTCCTCGGCCACACCACCATCGCCGAAGCCCTTCTCCCCACAGAAATCCCCAACCTCAAGCTCGTCCCGAGCAGCAAAAACCTCATCGGAGCCACCATCGAGCTCATCGGCCTCGAAGGCCGCGAATTCAAGCTCCGCGAGGCTCTCGTGCCCATCCGCGCCGACTACCCCTTCATCCTCCTCGACTGCCCCCCAGCCCTCGATCTCCTCACCCTCAACGCCCTGGTCGCTTCCGACGGCCTCCTCGTCCCCATGCAGGCCGAGTACTTTGCCCTCGAAGGCATCTCCGAGCTCATGTCCACCCTCGACCGCGTCACCCAGGCCTTCAACCCCTCCCTAGCGCTCGAAGGCGTCCTCCTCACCATGTATGACGACCGCACGAACCTCTCCCAGCAGGTCAACGAAAACCTCAAATCCTTCTTCGACGACAAACTTCTCAAAACCACGATCCCCCGCAACATTCGTCTGGCCGAAGCCCCCAGCCACGGCAAACCGGTAGCGCTTTACGACGCTAAGTCAAGAGGTGCCGAGGCTTATCGCGAATTGGCCCTCGAGCTCCTGACGCGCAATAACATTGAAAGCCCCGAAGCCAAACGCCGCAAAGCCGCCGCAGCCGCAGCAGCCAGCACCCTGAAATCATTCCAGATCCCGGAGAAAAAGAAGACACGCTTCTGGCAATCCACCAAAGAAAAGTAAAAATCGGCCGAAAGGCCGAACCGGGAATTAAGCATTACCGAGACCGGGTATACAAGTCACGAAGTGACCGCCCCACGCGTAGTGGGCCCGGCCGGCAGGACAAAACAACCAAAGAAGGTTCAACAGAATGTCCACTGCAGCCCACGACCCCAAACGCCGAGCCTTAGGAAAAGGCCTGGAATCCCTCCTTCCGTCGCGCCCAGCCGCCCCAGCAACCGTTCCCACAATGGCTGCTGTCGCCGCCGAACCCAACGGGAAACCCCTGGAAATTCCTCTCGACCAGATTGAGCGAAACCCCTTCCAGACCCGCACCCAGTTCGACGAGACCAAACTTAAAGAGCTCGCCGAGTCCATCACCACCTCCGGAGTAGTCCAGCCCATCGTCGTTCGTCCGCTCAATCCCCACAAAGGCGCCGTCAAATACCAGCTAATTACCGGCGAAAGGCGCTGGTTAGCCAGCTTTCAGGCGAACAAAACCACTATCCCTGCTATCGTCCGCCAAGTGTCTGATGAACAAACACTTGAGATGACCATCGTCGAAAACCTCCAGCGCGCCGACCTGAATCCAATGGAGCAAGCCCGCGCCTATCAACGACTTAGCCAGGATTTCAAGCTGACCCAGGAGCAGATGGCCCAGCGCACCGGCAAAGAACGAGCCAGCGTAGCTAACTTCCTTCGTTTGTTAAGGTTACCGGAAGCTGTCCAGCACAAAGTCGAATCAGGCGATCTCTCCTTCGGCCACGCCCGCACCCTGCTCGCCCTCGAGTCCCCGGAAGCCATCAGCGCAGCAGCCCAAAAGATCCTGGCACTCAATCTCTCCGTCCGCCAGACCGAGAGCTATGTCCAGAACCTCGTAAACCCGGAAGCCAAACCTAAAAAAGAAGCAAAACCGACCCAACCCGAAGATCCCAACGTTCGCGAGGCACAGGATCGCCTCCGCCGCACGCTGGGCCTCAAGGTTCAGATCGAGGACAAGCAAGGCAAAGGCAAAGTCATCATCGAATACGCTAACCTCGAAGACTTCGACGCCATCCTCACCGCCCTCGGCGGCGAATAATCCCTCGACATTGCGCGCCTGATCACAGAAACTCTCAAGATACCTTTCACCACAGCTCAGGAGCTCCTTCATGCGCCTCGCCCGACAAGTCCGGATTTATCTGTGCCTTATTGTGTTACAAATTGCAGCTCTCGGAGTCCACGCACAGCAACCTGCGCGCACCCTCATTCGGACGGGACACATCCTCGACGTCAAAACCGGAGCTGAACCTGCCGCACAAACCATCATCGTAACGGGCGACCGCATCACCGCCATCGTTCCCACGGCCTCCACGCCCAAGCAACCCGGCGACACTGAAATCGACCTGACGAAATACACCGTCATGCCGGGCCTCGTCGACGTGCACACCCACCTCACCATGGCCAACAACTTTGATCCCTACTTTGAACTCAGCATGACCCCCGCCAAAGAGGCCATCATCGGAGTCGAAAACGCCAAGGTCACCCTCGAAGCCGGCTTCACCACCGTTCGCAACGTCGGCGCCAACGACTACACCGACGTCGCCCTCCGCGACGAGATCAACGCCGGCCACATCCCCGGCCCACACATGCAGGTCTCCGGCCCCGCGCTCGGAATCACGGGCGGCCACATGGATGAGAATCTTCTCCCGTACGAGTACCACATCCACGGCGAAGCCGTAGCCGACGGCATCCCTGCGGTCCAGCATCAGGTCCGCGAAAACATCAAATACGGTGCCGACCTCATCAAGATCGGAGCCACAGGCGGCGTCCTCTCCAAAGGCGACGACCCGCAAGCCAGCCAGTACACCCTCGAAGAGATGCAAGCCATCGTCGCCGACGCTCACCGCCTGGGTCGCAAAGTTGCCGCCCACGCCCACGGCGCCCAGGGTATCCTCTGGGCCAGCGAAGCAGGTGTCGACTCCATCGAACACGGCTCCTACCTCAACGACGAGGGCATCGCCATGATGAAACAGAAGGGCACCTACCTCGTCCCGACCGCCTACCTTATCGACTGGATGCAGCAGTACGGCAATCTTCCACCTTTTTACCAGCAGAAGATGAAGGACGTCAGCGCCGTCGAAAAGAAGAACGCCATCAAGGCAATCAAAGCCGGAGTCAAAATCGCGTTAGGCACTGACGCCGCCGTCTACCCACACGGCCTCAACGCCCACGAGGTCGATGTCTACGTCAACCAGTTCGGCATGTCGCCGCTGCAAGGCATTCAGACCGGCACGATCAACGCCGCCGACCTTATGGGCTGGACCGACAAAATCGGCACCCTCGAACCCGGCAAGTGGGCCGACATCATAGCCATCGATGGCGACCCACTCAAAGACGTCAAGATCCTCCAGCACGTCCCGTTCGTCATGAAGTCCGGCGTAGTCTACAAAAACGAAACCAGTAAACCTTGAACGGATCGAGAGGGAATCCCGTACCCGGAGCACCCATGAAAACCTCTGCCATCGTATTCCGGTTCCGATTTCTCATTCACGCCGCGATCTATCTTCTCGGATTCAATGTGCCCTGGGACCGATGGCTGCGCCTCGATATGGATGCCAGTGGCTCGACATGGCTTCTGCTATCAACCTGGATGGCGCGGAACCGTTGGCTCTCGTTCTCAGGGGCGACGATTGCTCTGCTCGGCTTTGGCGCTCTCTGCGCGCTGATCGCTGCCTTGCTCCGAACCTCCGGGTCCGCATACATGGGATTCTCGACCGTCCAGTCGCTCTCCATGCATGGTGACAGAGTCGTTGCGGCTGGGCCGTACCGATTCGTGCGGAACCCTCTCTACCTCGGCATCATCGTGATGACGTTCTCGCTGGCGCTCCTGATGCCACCCAGCGGAGCGATCTTCTGCATCCTCTGCGTCATTCTCTTCGAACTCGCGCTCATCGCAGGTGAGGAGCCATTTCTTACCGACAAGCTCGGTCAATCCTATCTGCAATATCGTGCGCGAGTGCCAAGGCTCATTCCCGCCCTATCGCCGCGCGTACCTCCATCTGACGCGCTGCCGGACTGGCGAGCCGCCTTCCTGGGCGAGACCTTCTTCTGGGGATTCTTTCTCACCTGGCTGATCGTCGGCTGGCGATATAACGCCCTCCTCATGGCGCAGGGTGTCCTGATCTCGCTGGGACTATCGCTCGTCGTGCGGGCGATTCTGCCGCGCCGGCGGTAGGTCGAGGCAACTCAGCGCATCGGTGCGGGCATGTTGCGAAATCCAAATCTGAAAATCCTCCCGCATCATCCGAGCCCCCAAAACAGTGACCTCAAAATCACTTCTATCAGCCTTTATCGCTCCAATCATTGTTACGCCTTCATCACCCTGGCCCAGAAACAACAAACCCGCCGCACCCAAACGAATCAGGGATACAGCGGGCTTCTTGTCAATCCTCAACAAACGCCGCAATACAACGACGATGGGGAGGGCACTGCCACCGGCAACACCATCGCGCAATCATCACGCGATGAGCGTTACCCAGAAACTACTTCTTCGGCGGAGCGATCGTGTCCTTGGCAACCTTCGCCACGCGGAACTTCACCACAGTCTTCGCCTTGATCTTGATCGTCTCGCCCGTCTGCGGGTTGCGACCAAGCCGCGCCTTACGCTCGGCCTTCACCAGCTTGCCGATGCCAGGAATGGTGAACTCGCCATTCTTCTTGGTTTCTTTCACGGCGGTCTCTGCCAGCAGCTCCAGGCCGGCTGCTGCCTGCTTGTTGGTGATCTCAAGCTTCTCCGCCATGTGGCGAACCAGCGCTGTCTTTGTCATTCCTTTTGCCATGTGTGTTGCTCCTTCTGCTTTCAATGAATGAATTTTGGGATCCCGCTCACTTACCAGCATCAACCTCAAACAGAAACCGCACTCTTTTCACTATGCGAAATCATCAATGTTCATGCGGGTGCAGAGAACTGTACCGCAATTCACCTTCATCCTTTCCGAGCGCTTTGTCAACGGGAAATCTTGGGTTTCCACAGGTTTTTTCCGGTTTTCTTAGGTTTTGTCCGGATTCGAGCACTTTTTTTTCGAAAAATCGCAGGAAAATACAAAAATCTTCCGCCGCCAATGTCTTCAATGACGCCCTGCTCGTCGCGGAGAAACACCTCGCGGCTCTCCCTCGAGCATCCGCACAAGACACAAATCCGCGCATGCAATCCAGTCGAAAGGCCAGGACAACAACAGAAATTTACATCCGTTCTGTGAAAAACCGCATCCATTCCCACGTACCCGCAAATCCATCGCACCAACGCGCACCCGCGCGACGGCTCAATCCTCACATCCATAAACAA
The DNA here is from genome assembly GCA_963798925.1 of uncultured Acidobacteriaceae bacterium. GTDB lineage: Bacteria > Acidobacteriota > Terriglobia > Terriglobales > Acidobacteriaceae > Edaphobacter. The sequence goes on along the minus strand of CAWCVD010000008.1, from coordinate 1,249,197 downwards.
GGAGAGATACAAATGCCCATCATCACGACCAAAGACGGCACATCTATCTACTACAAGGACTGGGGCACCGGACAGCCCATTACCTTCTCGCACGGCTGGCCGCTCACCGCCGATGCCTGGGATGCGCAGATGCTTTTCTTCGGGCAGCAAGGCTATCGCGTCATCGCGCATGATCGACGCGGTAACGGCCGCTCCGGCCAACCTTGGGACGGCAACGACATGGACCACTACGCCGACGATCTCGCCGAGCTCATCAACTTCCTCGATCTCAAAAACATCATCATGGTCGGACACTCCACCGGCGGCGGCGAAGTCGCTCGCTATCTCGGCCGTCACGGCACCGACCGCGTCGCCAAAGCTGTCCTCGCAGGCGCAGTCCCACCACTCATGTTGAAGACTGATAAAAACCCTCTCGGCCTGCCCATCTCCGTCTTCGACGGCCTCCGCGCTAGCCTCGTCGCCGACCGCTCGCAGTTCTACCAGGACCTTACCCTGCCCTTCTACGGATACAACCGCACCGGCGCGAAAATCTCTAAGGGCGTGCAGGACAACTTCTGGCTCGCTGGCATGCTCGGCTCGCACAAGAGTCAGTACGACACCATCAAAGCCTTCTCCGAAACCGACTTCACCGAAGACCTGAAGAAAATCGACATCCCGATCCTCGTCCTCCACGGCGAAGACGATCAGATCGTCCCCATCGACGCGGCCGGCCGCGCCTCCGCAAAGATCCTCAAACACGCAACCCTCAAGACCTACCCTGGCTTCCCTCACGGCATGTGCCAGATCAAAGCCGACACAATCAACGCCGACATCGTGGCCTTCATCAAATCCTGAAATCGATAAAGTAAAGATCAGCACGAATGCGGGACCCTATAGCTTGCCCTGAGCCAGCCGAAGGGTTCCGATTCTGGGACATGGGCTCTCACCATGGCTTAGCATCTCTCCCAAGGCAAAAAGAAATGATCTCAGGCGCTCACATAATCCTCTATAGCAAAAACGCCGAGGCCGATCGCGCCTTCTTCCGCGACGTCCTCGGCTTCAAATCCGTAGATGCAGGTCATGGCTGGCTCATCTTCGCGCTCCCACCCGCAGAAGCCGCCGTCCATCCATCCGGCGAAACCGGCGCCGTCCACGAACTCTATTTCATGTGCGACGATCTACAAGCCGAAATAACCTCCCTCGCAAGCAAGGGAGTCGCGTGCTCTCCAGTTCAGGAACAACGCTGGGGCTCGATCACAAAAATCCAGCTTCCCGGTGGAGGCGAAGTAGGCCTCTATCAACCAAAGCATCCGACCGCCCTGGGTTTAGTCTCGAACTGAGGATCCGCGATCCCAAGCCGCGCCCGAATCGATTCGCCCTCCAACGCATCAATCTCTAGCAGCCGTACCATAGAGAGGGAGCCCCAAAGATGCAGATCGGCATCGACAGCTTCGCAGCGCTTGTCCCGGAGCCCATCACCGGCCACATCGTTACCGCCCAGGAGCGCATCGCCCATCTCCTCGAAGAGATCGAGTTGGCCGACAAAGTTGGCCTCGACGTCTTCGGTCTCGGCGAGCACCACCGCATCGAGTACCTCGACTCCGCTCCCGCCGTCATCCTCGCCGCCGCCGCCGCCCGTACCACAACCATTCGCCTCACCTCGGCTGTCACCGTCCTCAGCGCCGCCGACCCAGTCCGCGTCTTCCAGAACTTCGCCACGCTCGACCTCATCTCCAACGGTCGCGCCGAAATCGTCGCCGGCCGCGGCTCCTTCATCGAATCCTTTCCCCTCTTCGGCCTCAAACTCGAGGACTACGACGACCTCTTCGCCGAAAAGCTCGACCTCCTCCTCAAGCTCCGCGAAAGTACCAGGGTCCACTGGTCCGGCAGACATCGCGCTCCGCTCACAGGCCAAGGCGTTTACCCGCGTCCGCTCCAAAACCCGCTCCCCATCTGGTTGGGAGTAGGTGGAACTCCCGAATCCTTCGTTCGCGCCGGCGACCTCGGCCTTCCCCTCATGGTCGCCATCATCGGCGGCGAACCCCACCGCTTCCGCCCCCTCATCGATCTCTACCGCGAAGCCGGCAAACGCGCAGGCCACAAACCCGAGCAATTAAAAGTCGGCATCCACGCCCTCGGCTACGTAGCCGACTCAGACCAACAAGCCTCAGACGATTTCTTCCCCGGCTACGCCGAAGCCTTCACCAAAATCGGCAAAGAGCGCGGCTGGCCCCCGGTCACTCGCAACCAGTTCGAAGCCCTGCGCCGTCCCACCGGAGCCCTCATCGTCAGCGACCCCGAAACCGTAGCCGAAAAAGTCCTGCGCTTCAACGAGTCCCTGGGCGGCATCGACCGGCTCAGCTTCCAGATGAGCGTCGCCGCCCTCCGCCACGACAAACTCCTCCACGCCATCGAGCTCCTGGGCACTCGCGTAGCCCCCATCATCCGCAAGGCCCTGCCCCAAACCACAACCCACGCCTGAGCGATTACTTCCCCCCCGGCACCATCACCTGTTGGTAGACCCGCTCCAGCGGCTCTGGAGTAACACTCACCTTGCCGCGGTACGGATTATCCAGGACGGCAATCAGAAAGATGATCAACCCCAACAGCGAGGAAAACAAAATCGTCATCCACACATGCATCCTGAAGTTCGCCATGTGAAAAAACCACGTCAGCGCAATGCAGATCAACGTGCCGAAGATGACCAGGGCCCACAACGGTCCCGGCATCTCAACCGTCACGCTGTTCAGCCGCTCCCTGCGCCTCTCCGTCAGGTTATTGAACGCCCGGTAAGCCTCTGCCGCTAGTATCTTCTGCCTCTCCGTCTCAGGTTCGAACGCCATAAAGTGTTCCTGAAACTCGCTCAACATCCCGGTCGCATTGTTCGGAACTTCGCCACGCTGTTGCATCGGCCATCCAACATCGATCACCGCACGCGTGTACCTACGCAGGTCGTCCTGCATAATCGTCCGCGCAGGCTCGGGATAGGCCCCCACATCACGGTAAAGCGCACCGAGCGCCGTCGCCTCCTGGTTGATCTTTTCCTGCACCTCTGTGTAAGAACTCCACGCCCCGATCGCCAGCAGGCCGAGAGTAACCGCGAAAAAGACTGCCATCCCGGCAAGATAAAAACCCACAATATCATTGTGGGAGTGGACCGTCTTATTGTCGTGCGTGTGGTCCATCTTGTGGAGACGTCGCACCCACCCGCGCGTCGCAAAAAGACCAAGAACCCCGACGGCCACAAACGTCGCCACGGTCAGGATGCCGAACAACCAGTTCGGAAGATCGTAGAGCCAATACATCGACATAAATATCCCTTGGCAGCTGAGAGAGTAAAGCCTACCACCCGGAGCAAAAATCGTGGCCCGGTAAAACTACCAGCAAACTCAAAACAGAGGCCGCTTAGGCTTGCCCACCAACGGCTCATTCAACATCGCAATCACCGGAGCCGCGGCCCGAAACCGTTCCACCGCATCCTTCACCAGGCCAGCCTTCGTAGCCCGCTCTGAAGGCAAACGCGCGGACACGCCCCACTGCCGATTCCGCAACAAATCAATCGCCGGATGATCCTCAGGAAACCCTTTCGGCGCTCGCGACAGCGAATGCCCCTCATTCTCCGTCATCAAAGTCCTCAGCTTCTTCCCCTTCATCAACCGCCGAAACTCCTCATGATGTTCCGCCAGGTACCGTCGAATCGCCAGCAACTGCTCCCGCTCCGGCATATACACGCCAGCCGCAATCACAACCTCCTCCGGACTCACACTCAGATAAAACCCCGCCCCTGAAGTCTTCTGCAACCCATCCCTCACCCACCAGGCCGAAACATGCGTCTTATAAGGCCGCTTGTCCTTGCTGAACCGAATATCCCGATAAATCCGCATCACAATCTTCTGCGGAGGCCGCACATGCATCGGCGCAAACTCCGCCATCGCCTCATTCACCTCGCCGATCACCGCCAGCATTGGAGCCTTCAGCTCCTTTTCGTAAACACTCTTCCGCGCGTCAAACCAAATGCGGTCATTATTCCGCTTCAACCCACGCAGAAACTTCATCGCCTCATTTGAAAAACAAGTCGCCATTCCCAATCGTAAATCTCTCGCCTGCAGTTGTCTTTTTGTTATCTGCTCTGGCCGAATCCGCGGAAGATTAATAAAGAAAGAGAGATGGACAGCATAAGCATTTGCTACGCTCTCCATCTCTCATTCTTCACGCTAAGGATCAGTCGGCGGCTATTATCTTGCGAAGCGACGACGAAGCCCCGCTGCCATTCCAGCGATTCCTGTACCCAAAAGGATCAGGCTGCTCGGCTCAGGGGTTGCTGCTGTCGTACCGGGAGTACCACTAATTGCTCCAGCGGTGAACGAATCTTCAAGCGAGAAATAAGTGAACCCGCCATTCGCCGCAACTGGTGTGATGAAATTTACTACGCCCATCGTGTTGTCAGGAGAGATATTCGTGAAATACGCATTGGGACCACCGTAGCCGGTGTCATCCATCGCGTTGCCCGGCGCTCGATAAGGAGAACTATCGATGCCATCTCCATCAAACCCGAAGATGTCAACGCCACCCGAAGCAGTAAGGGTAATCGCGCTGATCGCTGATGCGGAATTATTAGTAAAGCCGACCAACTGATCGTCAGAACCGTCGTAATTCGCACCACCAGGGCCAGCCACTACCGTGAGGACTCCGCCCGAACTGACCGTAATTAGCGTCGTGCAATCTGTCGCATCGCCGAAAGCAGGGCATTGGGCTAACGAAACCGCCGTCCCAAGGGCTCCCAGCGCAATCGTTGCAGCAAATTTCAAGACTCTCATGGACTTTCTCCTATAAATTTCTCCTCAAATTGAATTCCACGGCCCAGAATCGGTCCCATGGCCCACTTTCGTCGTGCAGACCCATCCCGTATGCAATCTCGTGGCCACCCCTAACTCCTTGCGCTACCTGAGTAACCATTCTGCAACTTCGCAATCTTTTGCACAAAAAAGCCACTCATTTTGCATTTTCGTTCACATTCTCGTCTCAAAACGCCTCAAAGCTCCTTGAGCCATTGATACCCGCTCGCCGTGCGGCCTCCATCGACCCCATGGCTGCATTGCGGTCGGACTAAGAGAGCCGGGCCGACGGGTTGGGATTGAAGCATGGATACCTTCTTCCGAATGAGGCGATGAAGTCTTTGCCTTGAGGATGGTGATGAGAGCGATGATGGCGAGGATGAATGCAAAGACAGAGAAAACGACGTTCTTGTTTCACGCCTTCTCCGGATTGAAGGCGCCGGGGGAGGATTCGTCAGTGACCGACAGCACGCGCTTGCCCAGCGGATTCTCATTCGGCCACAACGACTGCGCCATGCGCTGATTCACAACGATCGCGCGCGAGACTCCCGCCTCATCCGACTCCGTCAGCAGGCGGCCTTGAAGAAGCGGAACGCCGGTCAAAGAAAAGTAGCCGGGTGAAACATTCCGTCCTGCTGCCAGCATCGCGCCCTGTCTCGAATCGCGCGGGTGCCCCTCCGCGTCGAAGACGTAGCTCAGGTCATATCCTGTCATCGGCAGAGCGCTCACTACCGCTGCATCTTCAACACCGGCGCCTCCCCGAAGCTGACGAACAAGCTGCTGAAAGAACACCTGGCAGTGTCCACGCCGTTCGCACGCACTGGCATCGAGTGCGATCTCCGCAGTGACCACTCGGTGCTGGTTTGCAAGCTGGAATCTCATTCCCGACCAACGGGAGGGCCAGCCGAAGCGGTACACGCCACGAAGTGGCCTCATGTATCCTTCCCCCAAGGCCAAACCCACCCATGGAACCCATGAACGTCGTTCTCTCTGTCGTTGCATTCATCCTCGCCATCATCGTTCTCATCACCATCCTCAAAACCCTCTACACCGTCCGCACCTACACCGCCGCCGTAGTCGAGCGATTCGGCAAATTCAACCGCATCGTCCGCCCCGGTCTTCACGTCCTCATCCCCTACGCCGAGCGCGTCTACTTCGTCGACCTCCAGGTTAAGCAAGCCGAGTTCGCCGTCGAAACCAAAACGCACGACAACGTCTTCGTGCAGATCCCCGTCTCCGTCCAGTACCAGATCCTCGACGACAAGATCTTCGACGCCTTCTACAAACTCAGTTCCCCGCAAAAGCAGATCGAGTCCTTCGTCTTCAACTCCATCCTCGGCCACGTCCCCAAGCTCTCCCTCGACGAGACCTTCGAGCAGCAGTCAGGCATCTCCGTCGCCGTAAAAACCGAGCTCGACTCCACCATGTCCGGCTTCGGCTACAACATCCTCAATGCACTCGTCACAGACATCGTCCCCGACTCCAAAGTCAAAGACGCCATGAATGACATTAACGCCGCCCAGCGCGCCCAGGTCGCGGCGCAGGCCCGCGGCGAAGCCGACAAAATCCTCAAAGTCAAACAAGCCGAAGCTGAGGCCGAATCCAAAGCCCTCCAGGGCAAAGGCATCGCCGCCGAGCGTCAAGCTATCATCGACGGCCTCCGCGCCTCCATCGAAAACTTCCGCGAGTCCGTCCCCGGCTCAACCGCCGAAGACGTCATGGCCCTCGTCCTACTCACCCAATACTTCGACACCCTGCGCGACGTGGGCACTCGCAGCGGAGCCAGCACCATATTCCTACCCAACAACCCCGGCGCAGCCAACGACTTCATGACCCAGATCCTGGCCGGCCTCCGTGGCAGCATGGGCAACATCTCCAACCCGCAACTCACGCCTCGCCCCATCCCGCCGCCGCCAGCCTCGTAGGCATCACCTCCCCAATCCCCACGAATTTATCCGAGTCGCAATCGCGTCTTCCCCTCATCCAATGAGGTGAATCTGTAGTCGAACCGCAATCATCGATTGTGCGTATCTGAAGACAGTCACCGGCAAGGATTAGCAAAGATGAGCTACTCGCGTTCTTCCCTGAGCGTCCTGGCAAACACGAAGCGGATCCCACAAGTCCTCGCCTTTGGCGAAACCGCCCAGGGCCTCGCCTTACAACTTCGCGCCGATCCCGCCGGAGTTCTGGAAGCTCCCCAGCTGCCCAACCTGCTCGTCGCCATTCACGTAGGCGTCCCCGCCAGAATCTCCTGTCACCGAGGCGGAAAGAGCCACACTGGCTCCGCAGTCCACGGAGATATCGACATCATCCCAGCCCATACCTCCGCACGCTGGGAGATCCACGACCAAAACGACACCGCTCTCATCCTCGGCCTTCCCCCTTCCCTACTCGACCTCGTCGCGGAAGAACAAGCCATCGATTCACACCGCCTCGAGATCAGAAACCGCTTTCAAGTCCGCGACCCACAACTGGAAAACATCGCCTGGGCGCTAAAAGCCGAAATGGAGTCAAATTACCCTTCAGGGCGCGTCTACGTCGACAGCCTCGCCGTCTCGATCGCGTCCCGTCTCGTCTCTGCCCACAGCTCCATCGCGCAACTCCAGCCGCAACGAACCGGCGGTCTCGATGGCCGCAGGTTCAAACAGACGCTAGGCTATATCGAAGACCATCTCGCCGAAGATCTGTCGCTCACGCAACTTGCCTCCATCGCCGGCCTCAGCGCCTCTCACTTCAAAACGCTCTTTCGCGAGTCCTCCGGCGTTCCGCTGCACCAATACGTTGTTCAACGGCGGGTCGACCGCGCCAAAGACCTCCTCATGGTTGGCAAGCTCTCAATCGCGGAGATCGCCTTTGCCGCCGGTTTCTCTCACCAGAGCCATCTCGCACGTCATCTGCGCCGCGCCTCAGGACTCTCCCCACGCGCGATGAAGCGATTGTTCGCAGACGCTCCCTCTATCGAATCAAAGTAGCTTCCCCGCTCTTTCTCCTCCAAACGTGCCTCTTTCCGTCCAAATGTGCGCGACGCAGCGCCGCGCCCTGAAGACAATCGAGAGCATGACAAACAACAATCAAGGAGAAGAAGAGATGAGGCGAAGAGATTTTTTATACGGCTCTGCAGCGGCGGCAGGGGCAGCGTTCATTTCGCGCACCCCGGCGCATGCAAGGGCGGCGGCCATCAAACCCATCGACGCTAAGGCCTTTCACGAATCGCGAAAGTTCGCGGACCTCCCCATCAGTCGTGTCGCCTATGTCGAGCGCGGCCGCGGCCTCGCAGCATTATTCATTCACGGCTATCCCCTCAACGGTTTCCAGTGGCGCGGAGCACTCGAACGCCTCCAGCCCTATCGTCGATGCATCGCCCCCGACGTCATGGGCCTCGGCCACACCCAAACCCCCGAAGGCCAGATCATCTCACCCGAGACCCAGGCGCAGATGCTCTCCATGTTTCTCGACTCGCTCCACATCGACTCCGTCGATCTCGTCGCCAACGACAGCGGAGGCCTCGTAGCACAAATGTTCATCGCAAAATATCCTCATCGCGTCCGCACGCTGCTCATCACTAACTGCGACGTCGATGAAAACAACCCTCCGCCCCAGTTCGCACCGTTCGTCGGTCTGGCGAAGAAAGGGACGCTCGTCGAAAGATTCATCATCTCGCAGTTGAATGACAAGGAACTCGCGCGTTCATCCCGCGGGCTGGGAGCGGCCTACACCTACCCGCAACAACTATCCGATGAAACCATCGAAATCTACCTCCGGCCACTCATCGAATCCGACCTCAGGAAGACACAGTTGGACGAATACACAATCTCGCTGGGCACCAACACCCTCATCGCTGTGCGAGACCAGCTTCATACATGGAAAGGACCGGCGAGAATGGTCTGGGGACTCAAAGACCCACTCTTCGGCGTGCAAACTGCAGAATGGCTGGACCGCACCTTCCCCAGCTCGCACGGGATAAGAAGACTCGAAGACGCAAACCTCTTCTTTCCAGAAGAGATGCCCGACATCATCGCAGCCGAGGCGACCGCTCTATGGGGCATCTCCCCTTTGCATAAGGACTAAATAGCATCTCCAGTTCGACTCTGAAGAGGAGGATCGCTAAAACCGCCTGGACCAAGGATTGCTCCGCCTTCATGGTCGACCAGTTCGACCAAAGCCGAACCTTCCTCCTCGAACTCATCATCCTCATCATCGAGCTCTTCTATCTCTTTGCGGAAACCCGCTTAGCGCGAAGAGAAGACGACCGCTCGCCCATCAATTCATCATTGCCAAAACCTAGCAACTTTGACAGTTGTCGGCTGCCATCTCGCGGCCCAAACTCAAAGTCGGCATCATCAATACATCACTTTGTGTCGGCGAAAGGACCCAAAATGAGGCCCTTACAACGGGTTGCATCAACTTTTCCCGGTCCTCTCCAGCGCAACTCCCGGAACAAAATCCTGGTCGCCCTTTGCTTTCTGTTATCCGTCGCCCCTCTAGCCCACGCTCAGGAGCTCGACGATTACAAGGTGCGCATGTCAGGAGTCTGGTGGTATCCGCAAAACTCCGGGACCATCTATAGCAGCGGAAGTCAAGGTTCCTTCGATCTCCAGAAAGACTTCGGATTTACCTACTACCCAACCTTCAACTATCAGCTTGACTGGCGATTCAAGAGGAAGCAGCACCTTCTCTTCGGTGCCAGCGTTCTCGACAACTCCGCAACCAGGGCCATCACCCGAACCATTACCTTTGAGGGCAAGACCTTTACTGTCGGAACGCAAACCACAGCGAGCATCAAGACGTATTCCTTCTCTCCCGGCTATCAATACGACTTCATTCGCCGCGATCACGGATATCTTGCCCTGGGAACGGTGTTCTATCTACTTGACACTAAGGCTGGGCTCACCGGGGTCGTGAACGTCAATGGCCAGAACGCAACCCAGACGGTCTCCGGTTCTACATTTTCGCCCGTGCCCGTAATTGGTCCCCGCGCCCGCTGGTATCCGCTGCATGCCTCCAACCGCCTTTCTCTCGACGGTTACGCTCAGGGCATGTACTTCTTCGGCTACGGGGACATCTGGTCCGCGCGTGGCGCCGTCAACTTCGGTATCGTCCGTCATCTCAATCTAACCGCTGGCTATTTTCTTGGATCCGCCGTCTCTGTCCACGGAACCAACGACCGAATCGGCCTGGAGTTGCGGCAAAAGGGAGCAATAGTAGGCCTCGAAGGATCGTGGTGATTCCCTCGCGCCAGTCACTCCCCATCCCGAATCAGCGCATCCGCAGCCCACATCACCGGAGCCTGCCCATGGAAATCCCCAGTCCTCCGTTTGCGTTCATAGTAGTACTGCAGATCGTCCTTCTTCCCCGTCCCCTCGCAAACCTGCGTCACATCACTGTTCTGGTCCACATACCCCACCACCGCAATCCAGCTCTTCCTCGCCGCCGGCCCATACGTCTTGGCATCCAACCATCCATGCTTCACGCCCGTAATCATCGCAAAACTGAACATCGCCGAGCTTGAGCTCTCCGGCCACGCATCGTCCTTATCGATCAGCTCCCGCCACATCCCATCCTTCCCCTGGTACTTCAGCAGAGCACTCATCATCAACCGGTACCCCTTCAAAATCCGCGCTCGATCCGGATGATTCTCCGGCAGCGACCGCAGCATCTCCGCCATCCCTGCCGCAACCCATCCATCCCCGCGCCCCCAGAAGTACTTCACATCCGGAGCGTGATAAAACAGCCCATTCGGCTGCTGCAACTTATCCAGATACGACACCATCTCCTTCGCATCCCTATCCAGATACTTCTTATCCCCCGTTGCTCGATAAGCCTCCAGCTGCAGCATCGTCAACATATACATATCGTCGATCCAATACCGCGTCTCCCCCGACAACCCATCCGGCTGCGGACTCTCCCACTGTCTGTCCGCCCACCAAACACCCTCCTTCAGAAACGCCGGATCCTTCGTCTGCCGCGCAATCTCCAGCGGCACCACCCCGAAGATCGAATCATCCACATGATGCCGCAGCGGCCGATGGTCCGCCTCCGCCCCGCCCGGCATCAGCGGCTCAAACCGCTTGATCAACGCCTGCCGCAACGCATCATCATGCGTCAGCTCCGCAAACTGCAGCGCCCCATACCAGGCGCAGACCTCCGAGTAGTGAATCGTCTTCGTGTATTGGTGCGGGCTCGTCACAAAATGCTCCGCCAGCTTCTTCCCTACCTCCTGCGGCGCAACGCCTGCCGGCCAATTAGCAAAATCCGTACTCTGCGCATAACCGCTCTGCACTGCCGCCAAACCCACACACCCCGCCACCAGACATCCCAGCAACCCAATCCTGGAAACCATCCTCACCTCACAGAAATTATTATCAACACCAACGCAGGTCATTCTATCCTTCACAAGATCTTTTGCGGGCGCGTCGAGACCTGCCAGCTTGCGCCGAAACTGGTAATTCTGCAGAGGAAAACGCTTCGAACCGAGACTATAGTCTGGGGTTGAGCTGCCAACCGATGAGAACAAAGACTCTCTTAACACTGTCCGCTGGACTCGAAGCAGCAACCGGCACAGCCGTGATCCTGAGCCCGACCCTCGTCGTCGACCTGCTCTTCGGTGTCGATCTCTCCCCAGGAGGAGTTGCCGTTGGCCGTGTCGGCGGTTTCGCTCTCCTCTCGCTCGCAATAGCGTGCTGGCCCCGCAGCGCCACTCCCGCGCAAGCCATCCAGGGCCTGTTCGTCTACAATCTGCTGGCAGCTCTCTATTTCGGTTACCTCAAAATCGGCGGAGCATTTCCCAGCTACTTCCTGCTGCCGGCATGCCTTGTTCACCTTATCTTGACGATCCTTCTGGCACGCCCGGTCTATCAGAGCACCCACCGCGCACGCCCGGGCAACTAGCAATCCAGCGTTACTTCGCATCCCAAACGGGGCGAATCCATCCCTCCCTCAAACATCCCTGGCAGACCATCCGTCACAGTCTCCATGTTTAGCCTCATCGCGCAGGGTTGGGTTGCTTTTGCCCCTTCGACGTAGTCATCCTGAGCGGAGCGAAGGATCCCCGCATTTCGCATTTGTCGTTGCTGTTGCTCTTGCTGTTGTTGCTGCTCTTGTTGTTGCTGTTTTCTCTTGCTCACCCACCCCAAAATTGTCATTCTGAGCCTCCCAGGTGTATCCTCACTCGGTAACCGATAGGAGCCCCGCATGAGCAAGCCCTCAGAACTAGTCCAGGGAACTCTGGACATGCTGCTCCTGAAAATACTGCAGCTGGAACCGCTCAATGGCTGGGCCATCAACCTCCGCCTGAAACAAATCTCCGGCGCAGTACTAGGCGTCAGCGTCGGGTCCCTCTACCCGGCTCTGCACAAACTAGAACAACGCGGTTGGATCAAAGCCGAATGGCGATCGAGCGGAAACAATCGCCGCGCCAAGTATTACTCGCTGACAAGGCTTGGGCGCAAGCAGCTTGAAAAAGAGGCAGCCGCGTGGAACCGCCTCTCCGATGCCATCTCCGCCATAGTGAATCTCAAGGAGGCCTGAGCATGACCTTCGCCCAATGGCTTCATACCTTGCATCTGCGACTTCGCTCACTCTTCCGTCGCAACCAGCTCGACCACGAAATCGCAGACGAGCTGTCAGACCATCTCGAACAACAGATCGCAGAAAATATCGCAGCAGGCATGTCGGCCGAGCAGGCACGCTACGAGGCCCTGCGCGCAATAGGCGGCGGCATCACCCAGATCAGAGAACGCTGCGTGGAAGCCCACGGATTCAATGCAATCGAAGACCTGATCGAAGATCTGCGATACGGACTCCGCCAACTTTGGCGCAACCCCGGATTCTCTGCTCTCGCCATCCTCTGCCTGATCCTCGGAATCGGCGCGAATGCTTCCATGTTCAGCTGGCTCGAAGGAATCTTATTCCGTCCCTACCCCGCAGTCGCGCATCAGGAGCGCTTGGTCGCTCTCGCCGGAACGTCGCGTGGCGAAAGCGGCCCAACCGAGATCTCGTGGCCCGATCTCCTCGCCCTCAGGCAGAGTTGCACTCAGTGCGAGGCGATCTTCGTCAGCAAGATCACCTCCAGCACCTTGAATATCGGAGACCGCGCCGAAGTCACCGTAGGCAGCATCGTCTCAGCAAACTACTTCGACGCAATCGGCGTTCGTCCCCTTCTTGGGCGCAGCTTCGAACCAAGCGAAGATCTCGGAAGCAACGCCCATCCGGTCGTCATAATCAGCTCTCAGCTCTGGCGACGCCGCTTCAACGCCGATCCGAACATCATCGGAAAAGTCCAACGACTCAATAACGTGCCGCACACCATCATCGGTGTCGCGCCGGAAGGCTTCTACGGAACCTTCGTGGGCTGGGCCATGCAGTTCTGGGTTCCGGCCTCAATGGAAGAGACCTTCGAGAGCGGCGGATACAAACTTGAAGATCGCGGCGCGCGCTGGATTGAAGCCTATGCGCGACTCAAACCCGGAGTCACCCGCAGCCAGGCCCAGGAAGAAATCTCGGCCATCTCAACCACGCTGGAGCGAGACTACCCAGCCACAAATCGCGGCCGAGGCATGAAGCTGTGGCCGCTGTGGCAAACCCCGTTCAATAACGCCGGCACTCTGCTCCCCACGCTCGAGATCATGATCGTAGTAGTGGCGTTCGTTCTTCTCATAGCCTGCGCAAACGTCGCCAACCTGCTCCTCGTCCGATCCGTCGGCCGTCACCACGAGATGACGGTTCGCCTCGCCATCGGCGCCAGCCGCGCCCGTTTGCTCAAACAGTTGCTCACCGAAGCCCTGCTCCTCTCAGTAATCGGTGCAACCGGCGGACTACTCGTTGCGTACGTTTGCCGGCACGCGCTGGTTCTGCTCCTGCCCACGCGTTCAGGAGTAACGATGTACCTGCCCGGCGAGGTCGATTGGCGCGTGATGATTCTAAACGCCGGCATCTGCCTCATCGTCACGCTGATCGTCGGATTAGTTCCCGCGCTCCAAACCCGCGATCTCAAAATCGCCGACGTGCTCAGGTCTGAATCGTCCGCAGTCATCGGCTCGCGAAGCAAGACATGGATGCGCTCGGGCATGGTCGTCTTCCAGGTCTGTCTCTGCTTCATCCTGCTCGTAGGCGCAGCGCTTCTGCTCCAGAGTCTCCGCAAAATCCGAACTACTAGTCCAGGCTTTTCGACCACAAGCGTTGTGCAGACGAGCGTCTCACTCGTCGCCGCAGGATACGACATCCCCCGAGCCAGAGAGTTTCAGGACAATCTGATCGATCGCGTAAGAACCATGCCCGGTGTGGAGTCTGCCACATTCGCCCGCGTCTCCCCGCTCGGCAACAGCACTTACTCGTCCACGCCCATCGCTGTCGATGGCTATGAAGTCCCTCTCGAAGACCAACCCACCGTCGAATACAACCAGATTGCCCCCGACTACTTCTCAACCCTGGGCATCCCTCTGCTCTCCGGTCGCGAATTCACGCGCGACGACAACGAGACCGCGCCGTTAGTCACCATCGTGAATCGGACGATGGCCACCCGTTACTGGCGCGGTCAGAACCCCGTCGGTCGCCGCCTCAAAATGAAAAGCGGGTGGGCCACAGTCATTGGTGTGGCTGCCGATTCAAAATACCGAAGCATGCGCGAGGACCCGCAGCCGTTTTTCTATGTTCCGCTAAAACAGGATTTCGCTCGAGCACCGGTCATGTATCTCCGCACCACTCAACCGCTGCAAGCGATCTCCGCCGCGCTCCTAAATCAGGTACACACAATGGACCCGAACGTAGCGCTCTATGAGGTGCTCACCCTCCAGCAGCAGGTGAATCGCTCAACATCGCCGCAATTGGTAGCCGTAACCCTGGTTACGCTCCTCGGAGGATTAGCCGTTATCCTCGCCGCGGTCGGCCTCTATGGCGTCATCTCCTACTCCGTCGCACAGAGCAGGCGAGAGCTCGGCCTGCGCATGGCTCTGGGAGCCGACGCCGCGCGGCTGCTTCGCATGGTCATCGCGCGCGGCCTCAGACTAACAGCGGGCGGCATCCTCCTCGGAGCGGCTGCAGGATTCGTCCTGACGCAACTACTCGGAAACCTTCTCTTCAACGTCAGCCCCCACGACCCCGTGGCATTCGCCTTTGCACTCGTTACAATGACGATCATCGCCGTCGCTGCGTGTCTCCTTCCGGCGTGGCGGGCAACACGCATCGATCCCACTCAGGTATTGCGAAACTGATCCTCTACCGCTCGCGACCGCAGAACAATGAGAGACATATAACCTATGATCCTTCGCGGGAATAAGCACCAGCAGGAAGATATCGTTGCTCCGCAGCGGCAAGGTCTGATCCGAAGATAGTCTTCGGCATCAAAATGCCTCTTCCACCCCCCTGCTCCATGTCCAACTATTTTTACCCTTCAGGGAACATAAACAAGGAACTCCGGCATGTCCGGAAGGTCACGAATGAACGTCCCCATCTTCTTTCCTTTGGTCGAAAACCGCCGCACCCGCTGCTTCTTCCGCTCGGCCACGTATAGATCGCCGTCCGGGCCGACAGCGAAGCCGGAGGGGCTGTCGAGCTTTCCGTCGATCACCACGCGTGCCTTGATCTCGCCCTTCGGCGGCGTGGACGTCAGATCCAGCGCGAGGATGCTGCCGGTGCCCGAGGCGCCAATGTAGAGCGTCTCCCCGTGCAGGATCAGATGCACGGGCGCCTTGAGCTCACGTCCCGTGACGCGGGCCATCAACTCCCCGGACTGCACATCGAAGACCTTCACTGAGTCGCCGGCTTCGTCCGCCACGTACAGATGTTTCCGGTGCACGACGATGCCTCGCACCGAGTGCCGCGGTTTGCCCCGCTTGTCGAGCACCACCCTCAGGCCGAGAGGCGCCGGCACATCGAGCGGCGTCTGCTTACCGTACTCGGGAAGGCTCCCCTGGCTGGACGCGACCAGCGTGCCGGGGAGAAAGTTCCCCTTGGGATACTGCTTGCGGAGGTGCGCGGCCACCGGTGCCGGTTTGCGGGTCTCCGGCACAAGCGACACCACGGTGTTGGTGTCCTGGCATGAGATGTAGACGCGACCGTCGTCCCCCAGCTCCACGTCGAAGGGGTGAACCATCGCCGCAACCTGCTCGGTCTTCACGAGCACTTCCTTAAATCGGAAGGTGTCGCCGTGCCGGTGGTAGCGCGCAATGTGGCTATCTTTGCGCCACGCGCTCGCGATGTAGAGGTCGTCGCCCACCAATGCGAAGCCCCGCGCAATGTGCAGCGACTGCGCGCCCGGCGATTCATCGAGGAGCAGCGGATGCGTCTTGCGTGGCGAGCCGTCGTTCTCGAAGACGCCGATGTTGTCGACGCCGTGCCTCGATTCTCCTCGATAGCTGATCCACCACACGGTTCTGTCCTCCCGAACACGAATCGCTGCCTCGTCAGAACCGGCGCGCGATAACGTGCGGCTTCAATTAACAGCAAGCTGCTGCCAAAATTACGCCCCGTGCAACTCGACGGGGCATGTCGGCCATTATAAGCCGGTTGGGATCGTCGAGAGTTCGTTACAACGGTTTCCGGTCATTGGTCGCAGCAAACTCACAGGTGTACCGGCTTATGCTTCAAATAGTGCTGGATGATTGCGCCCGAGATCATGATGGAGCCCGCGGCTAATACAATCAACGTTCGAATCCACACGTGAGTCCGACTCGAAGCACTTGGTTCCCCCTTCTGAGCCACCCAGAACAGCGCCAGAAGGGCGGCACGCTGATGCCAGAGGATGGTCAGCAAGGAAGCGCCAATGAGTATCGACATAAAGTACGGCCCAAAATCGTCGACCATGATGAACATATTGATGAGCACAATATTTGCCATCACAGGCAACATAACGGCCGCGGCAAACAAAGTGGTTTTTCTGAACAGTAAGAGCGTTGCACCAGCCACCTGAGTGAGACCAAGGATTGATGCGTAGACGCGCGAATAGCCAAAGTAGAACCAGGTGAGCTGATATCCGTTAAGCGATCCGATTGGCCGCTGCGCCAGTTCAGACGACATATTGAACTGCAGATGCAGCAGCTTGCTCACCCCATACATGTAGAGCATGAAGGAGCAGAAATAACGCAACCAATCGAGGATCTTCGGATACGGTTTGGATCTCTCGTTCTGGTTCAACATGATCGTCTCCACAAGCAACTGAGATTACATGGCAGGAGATCGCGGCGGCTTTTTGTAGCCTACGTCATGAACTCATCAAGAGTTCCGAGTCGGCCTTCTCGAGAAGGCAATGATGCAGGTCATAAGCTGGAGCCATCTCCGCTAATCCAACGAGGACTTCGCGCCCGCACGTTACGAGAAACTCTTTACCCAGATCTCTGCAACCGTTCGCAACATCAACCCCGACGGCATCAACTAACCCGTTTCCCTTCAGCCAACCCGAATGGCCACACACGTGCGCCAATCGTAGACGGACCTTTCCGAGCATTTCACCGGGCACACTTATGCCAAGCTATTGATTTGGCATATTATTCGAGCTAGGTATCACGAGCAGTCTCCCTTCCCATAGTCACTCCCCCTGGGTATTCTCCGGCCACCTCTGGATTGAACAGACGTCGGGCCCGCGATGATCGCATCATCAGGAACCAATCAATAGGGACCCCAAAACATCACTAACAGGAGGGCCAGCCATGGCGCCCATAAGTTTTGCAACGCAAGTTTCCGCGGACGGACCGATCGGCTACTGGCGTCTGGGGGAAACCCCTGGAACAGCCACCGCAGCCGACGCATCCGGACAAGCAAACAACGGAACCTACAGCAAGACAGGAATCACCCTCGGACAGCCCGGCTTTCATGGGGGCGACACCGCAGCTCTCTTCGACGGCAAGACAGGACGAGTTGTCATTCCAGACAGTAATTCGCTCAATCCCCCGAACATCACAATCGAAGCGAAGGTCCGATGGGATGGTCCGAACGATCTGCAGCAGCGCATCCTCGAGAAATCGAGCTTCGCAGAGTTAGCCCAATACGGCCTCAGCATCCTGCCCGACGGACACGTTCAGGTCGAACTCCGCACAAGCGCGGCAACAACCAGCGTCAACGTCCAGAGCGTCGGCGTAGCCGCGCAGGGTGCAGAGACTCACATCGTCGCCACCTACGATGGCCAGGTCATCCGCATCTATCTCAACGGCGTCCTCGACCCTAGCGAAACCGCAGCGCCCGGCAGCATCTCGCCCAAACCGCCAGACCCCACCAACCCCACCGCGAGCGGAGTCGGCATCGGCAATCAGATTGACAGGGATCGTCCCTTCAAAGGATTGATCGACGAGGTCGCCCTCTACCCCACAGCGCTCTCTGCCGCGAGGATACTCGCGCACTACCAATCGCAGTTTGCGAAACCTACCGTATTTCAATACGCCGCTAAATTTGTCTGCGGAAAATCCGACGGCACCATTGTCGTGCCCGGACTCTACCGCACCGCAATCAATGTGCACAATCCAACCTACAGGGCGATCGCCTTTCGTATCAAAATCGCAGTCGCGTTGCCTGGCCTCAAGCCCGGTCCTGTCTCCGGTTTCTTTGACGCGAAACTCGGCCCCGATGAAGCGCTCGAAATCGACTGCCCCGACATCATGAAGCGCGCCGCAACCAAAGCCGAATTCCTGAAAGGATTTGTCGTTATCGAGAGCGCCGTCGAACTCGACGTAGTCGCCGTCTACACAGCCGCCGGCACCACCGGCCAGGTCGAAACGCTGCACACCGAACGAGTCCCCGCGCGCCGCGTCGAACCCGGCCCTCAGGGCTAATTCCATTCTCGAGGTAAAGGGGAGTCGGTTAATTCCAAAGCGCCCTGCAGTTGCAGTTGTTGTCTGTTCAATTTCGACAGACCACGAAATTGTCATCCTGAGCGAAGCAGTTCGCGCAGTTTGCGAACTGCGCAGTCGAAGGACCTGTGGTTGCCGTTGCAGTCCCCGATTTCATCGCTCCGCGCTCGAGTAGCCCACCTGTACCTCCCCAACCTCAAACACGCCGGAGCCTCTCCTGCGCCACCTCTCACTTCCTCGCACCCTTCATCTCCTGCCCGCCCTGCCTCAACACAATCGACGAAACCTTCCCATCCGCATCCTTCACAAACTCAATCTCCGCATCAAAATCCGCAGGAAAAAATCTGGTCTCCGAAGCCGCCAGCATCGGAACCTCTCTCTGCCCGGTCGCCTGCGTGAACATCTGCCCATCCTTTACCAACACATTGATCGCGAAGTTCGGCCTCAGCTCATAAGTCCCCACATACGTCTCCAGAACCTTGGGGTCAACCTTCACCGCCGTCCGCACCTTCGCCTGAAAATCCGGCCACCCATACACCTTCGCAACACTGCGCATCACCTCATCGGCAAGCCGCGAGCCGCCCTGCGCATTCGTCATTACCACGGCGCCCTCGCCGTCCTTCTCGTAGGCCTCCATCATGCTCTCAAATCCGGCATTCACGCCGCCATGCCCAAAGTAAGGATCCGCGTCAGCCCCACCGATCTGCAGACCCAAACCCCACTTCCCCATTCCCGGAGTCAACATCTCCTTCGTCATCGCCTGATTCAGAACATGATTCGCCTTGCCCTTCAGCGACTCTTGCACCTCCATCAGATACAGGCAAAGATCGCTCGGCGTAGTCCACAATCCCGCAGCCGCCATCTCCGGATACGTATGCGCCCCACCCTCCACCGCATTCCCCTTGCCGTCATAAGGAGTCGCCGCCATCGCACGCATCTCAGCAGGCAGAGGCTGCTCATACGTGCTGTGCTTCATCCCAATCGGCTTCAGCACCGAATCATGCATCACCTTCGGAAACGGCTCCTTCGTCACATCCACCACCATCAACTGCATGATCGTGAATCCGCCGCCCGAATAATTCCACTTCGTCCCCGGAGCAGCCTCAATCCGAATCGCCGCCGTATTCGCCGGCTTCTCTCCATTCAGCACCTGCACCAGCGTGGGCACCGCTTCGCCCGCCGCATAACCAGGAAATCCATGCACCGTCGTCCCTCCCGTATGCGTCAGCAGCATCCGCAGCGTCACTGGCTTCCCCGCCGCCACCGGAGCATCCGGCAGCTTCCAGCTCGTCAACTCCGTATTCACATCCGCATCCAGCTTCAGCTTCCCGTCCTGCACCAGCTTCAGCGCGGCCATCGCCGCCACCGGCTTGCTGATCGACCCCGCCTGAAACACCGTCTCCGCCGCCACCGCAGCCCCACCAACACTCGCCACGCCAAAACCCTGCGCCCATTCAATCTGCGCCATGATGAATCACCGCAACGCTCACACCCGGAACATGCCACTCCGCCATGCGCTCGCTCAGCGTGTGCGTCGCATGCGCATCGCCCTGCGCAACCACGCTCGGCATCAACCCCGCGACAACATCCTTAATATGTTGCTGAACCTCAGAGTCCGTCTGGGTCTTCTGGGCGGGCAAACCTAAAGTCATTCCACACACGACGACAATCAACAGAACAATTCGCATCCGCATCACCGTCATAAGGTTCTCCACGGAAACATATCCCATCAGCTTAGAGCAGAAACCTCCCTGCTCCAATTAACCAGCCGAAAATCTAAATTGGGGTTCTTAAGTAAACATGAACGGACTTATCATTCCCGATCACGCTCGGTGAGTAACTTGGTGATTTAGCAACAATTGAGCCAATCCAGATACATAGAATCAACGGAAGAGCGTTTATGAGGCTGATCTGACATTCAGACTTCGTCTTGCTGTGTCGTGTTTACTACTGTCTCATTTAACAGCGTCGGTCGTGTCTCGCGCGCAGTACAATTCCAAGCAATTCGTAGCAACTAAGACGAGCACTGACTTGTGTCGAGCGTTTTGCGTTCTCTTCAATAGCATTCTGGGGTGTAGGCCGGCCGATCGGTGCAGATTCGATTTGGATGAACCGGAGTCTGATGAGGCGAAGGCCAGTCAACACGGAACATGAAGGGCACGGTTCCTTTGACGTGTGGAGAATTTCCACACACCTATTGCTGCTGGTTTCCGGATCGCTGCTGTGCATTCTGAACGGTCCAGCCTGTGTAGCCCAACAGAATGTCAAGAATGTGCTATTCGTATTCAGCTCCGTGGATCAACAACAACGCGATCTGGATTCATTTGAAAGAGCTCTACGGGCTCGGGTTCCGCAACACCTCAACTTCTATTCGTCGCACGTAGACTATGAGCAAATGGGAGATGCCTCGTACCGGGACAGCCTCGCGGAGACTTTTTACCACGTATATAAAAACGTAAAGCTGGACGCTGCGGTCGTATCTGGGATTGAGGCGCTTCGATTTGTGGCGCAATACCGTGACAAGATTCTTCCCGGCGTGCCCATTGTCTTCTACTCACTCAGCGCCAAAGAGTTGGAGGGTCAACGAATACCGGCCGGCGCAACGGGCAGAACCGCCGATGTGGGGCTTCGTGAAACAATCCACCTGGCTTTACGCCTTCACCCGGATGCGCAAGCTGTTGCGATTATCACGGCAGCACCAGATTTCTGGTGGAGAGTTGCACAGTCGGAGCTATACCGTCATCGCGATCGAGTGAAAGAGATTGATATTTTCGGTCCTCCAAGCGATGAAATCCTGGACAAAATAACAACCCTGCCTCCCCATACTCTGATTCTCTTTCAACTTGCAACACTTAGTGCGCAAGAATCGGATATCAAAGCCGATGATATTCTCGCCGCGGCTGCCAAGCACCTGCCGACCTACTGTGCGTGGAAAGCGTCCTTTATCCTTGGCTGCATTGGTGGGTCTTACATCGATGGGGAGAAGTATATCGAGTCGACGGCAACAACGGCAGCACGAGTTTTGTCAGGTGAGCGACCGGAAGACATTCCGGTTGTGGACGCCTCCAATTTTGAGCCGGAAGTAGATTGGCGGGAGCTTCGCCGATGGCGTATACCCGAGTCGGCTTTACCGCCGGGCACCGTGATTCTGTATCGGGAGCAGAGTCTCTGGGAGCGCAGCCGCAACTACATTATTGCCACCCCTGTGCTGATTCTCGCTCAGGCGCTATTGATTGCGGGATTGCTATTGCAGCGCACACGAAAGCGCAGGGCCGAGGCTGTTCTGCGTGAGAGCGAGGAACGCTTCCGTGTAATGACGGAGACCACGCCATCGCTGGTGTGGATGTGTGACTCCCACGGCAGGATCACTTATCGGAATGGGATGGCTCGTCGCGTTCACCGGCCCCGACCCGACGGTTGGATTCAGCGACGCTTGGGGCAGCTACGTCCATCCGGACGATCTGCAGAATCTGCTGGACACGGTCTCGCAAGCGTTGAAAGATCACATGCCGTTTTCTACGGAATACCGGCTGCGTCGCAGCGATGGAGCGTATCGCTGGACGCTGACTGTCGCTTCTCCGAGAGTGAATGGAGATGGATCGTTTGCCGGACTTATTGCTTCCGCTGTTGATGTGACGGACCAGAAGCTGGCGCAACAGTCCCTGGAAAAGATGAGCAGCCGATTGATTGAGGCCCAGGAAGAGGAGCGCAGCCGAATCGCGCGCGAACTGCATGACGATATCTGCTCGAGGCTCGCGTTGCTATCTCTTGGGATTGATGAGGCTCATCTTGCCTCAGCCGATGCGGAGGCAAATACGACGGAAGCGCTGGAGCAAATCGGAAGACTCTGCAGAGAGATCGCGACGGACGTTCAGGGCCTGTCGCGTCAACTACACTCATCGATCCTTGATTATCTTGGAGTGGTGATTGCCGTCAATGGATTTTGCGATGAATTGTCAAAGCAATTTGACGTGCAAATTGAGTTCAGCGCGCGGGATGTGCCAAAAGAGTTGTCTAAGGATATTTCTTTATGCCTCTTTCGGGTGGCTCAGGAAGCGCTGCATAACGCGGTGAAATACAGCGGTACAAGCGAGCTTACAGTGGAGATGATTGGAACCAAGGACCTGGTTCAACTCAAGGTCGCCGATAGAGGAGCGGGGTTCAACCCCGACGACGTGAGAGAGCAGAGAGGTCTGGGGCTAGTGAGTATGCAAGAGCGGGCGCACTTGGTGCACGGGACCTTTTCGGTAGACTCGGCGCCTGGCGAGGGCACGACAATTCTGGTCGCGGTGCCGCTTGGCGTGGCGGAACGGAAATACTCGGAAGACCAATCCGCTCAGGAGATATGAAGAGCCAGGTTTGATTAGTCCTGATAAACGCGGTTGGAGGAAGCTGTCCGATTTCTCCGCTAAGCCCACCTACCGGAACTCATCGATTCTTGTGAGATTCGGGTGAAGTTCGAAAAGCCCGCCTCCCTTGAGCGGCAGAGCCAACTGCTCACCGTCAGCCATGTTAACAGGACGCGCTGTTAACAACCTTTACCCCTTGACACTCGACAGGTCAGTAATGCATTCTCTTGTTGAATGTCGAGGGGAACAATGCCAACTACAGACCTTCTGCAGGGAACGCTGGATTTACTGATATTGAGGACACTTGCCCTCGAATCAATGCATGGGTGGGGTATCGCACAACGAATTCAGCAAGTGTCGAAAGACGCACTTCAGATTGGACAGGGTTCGCTGTACCCCGCTCTTCACCGCCTGGAGTACAAGGGCTGGATTCAGGCCGAGTGGGGAGCCTCGGAAAACAACCGCAAAGCGAAATACTATTCGCTGACCAGGACTGGGCAGAAGCAACTCCAAGCGGAGCTCGAAGACTGGGGTCGCATCACAACAGCAATCGCCCTGGTGCTGAAGTAGGAGGGATAGATGCTCAAAGAATGGTTGACGAGCCTTCGTTTCCTAATTTCTCCGAAGCCGAATCGTGAAATAGACGACGAGTTGGGCGGGTGGTCCAGATCTCAACGTAACGTAAGGATTGGGTGCCCCATCTTCGCCGCGCTTTTTGCGGCTAAGGTGGGCATTCGCGCGGTAGCGCGAACCGTCTTCTCTCGCACCTCCCGCAACAGCCAGCAGATGTTATCCCACCTTTTTCACCGCTGGCGGCGTCCACGTCCCGTTCAGCGCAACCTCTTGCGGCCAGTAGACACGCACGTAAAGAACAAAGTCCTCGTTGGGCGCAGGAAGCCAATTCGCCTTCTTGTCACCCTCAGGAGGAGTCGATTGAACATAGACGGTGAGTGAGCCATCCGGCGCCGTCGCCAGTGTCTTGTTCTTCGTTCCAACCGAGTACCGCTTCAATTCATTTGGAGAGAAGAAATGATGCTTGTTGTACAGAGTCAGCGACCAGAAGCCCTTCGCCGGAGGTTTCTGACCTGCACCAAAGGTGACAGTGTAGGCATTGTTGCCGTTCAACTGCTGGCCGTCGGCGTCGAAGTCCTGATAGAAGTACTTCGTCTCCCTCGGCGTGTTGACGAAGATGTTGGACTTCGCAACTGCTGCACGAGTGAAGTAGTCGGTCCCAAACTCCGCGCCGTTGTTCTGTGTCGTCCAGTGATGCGGCAGCGGAATGCCGTAGTTATGAAACTGGAGGAGAGGCGCGATGAGGCTCTTGTCAGCCTCCACGGCCGCTGCGATCAGCGCAGCCTTCAGCTTTGGATCCTTCGCGGCAGCATCCAGAACACTCTGGATATTGGCATACAGGGACTCTTCCCCCGGCAACGGTGGAATCTCTTTAATCACAACCGGAAGCACATCGAAGAAGCTCTCAGGCACGACCCATTTCGTCTCTTCGTCACTCTCCGACGGAGATGGATAAGTTGGCAGCGTCGCCCAGTCTTTGATCTGCACCTTCCCCGTGAACTTACTGAGGGAATAAAGCAGAATTCCATTTATGACCGGTTGTATCGCCTGCCGATCCTCGGCGGTATCGTCCATGAACGCACGAGAATGACGATCCCCAGATTAGTCTTCGAGTGAAAAACCCCATTGATTCCGTTGCGAACAGTCCCTTTCCAGTCCGGCCCGGCCAGCAGGTAAAAACCCGGCTTCGTCCCATACATCTTGCCCATCTCGACAAAAGAATCGGTCCGCTGATCGACGATCTGGTAGACCCAGAACCTGTCTCCAAAGTCCGGCACCTGAATCACGATCGGTTCTTGCGCAAGATCGAGAACACTGAAGCCATAAACAACATCCTGGTTCGGACACGCGACCACGCGCTCCTCTGGAACGATATAGTCACGCAGCATCCCGATCTGGTTCGCAGGTGCAACCGGCACGATCCCACCCATCATTCCCGGTCCGGGCAGCTTGTCGAACGTTGTCTTACGGTTCCGAATGTTGACCATCGGCCAGCCCCACAAATAAGCCGTCATTCCAACATGGCGAACGTAAGCCTCAGTGAAGCGAGTTCCCGGAACTGGTCCGGGGACAGAATCTGCTCCGGCAGACTTTTCGTTCTGCATAATGATCCGCTCCTGTTTTCGGACAAAGAGAATTCGACCCTTAATGGGTCGTTTCATCCGTATCAATAATCTGCGGCAAACGACACAATCGAAACTGGCAGGACTGACAGAAAAGAATCGCCGTCGCAAAATAAATTGGGGCGGGTGGCCCATATCTCAACGTAACGTAAGGATTGGGTGCCCCATCTTCGCCGCGCTTTTTGCGGCTAAGGTGGGCATTCGCGCGGAAGCGCGAACCGTCTTCTCTCGCAAGACGACGCAACGAACTGCGCAGTCGAAGGAGGCTCCGAATCCCTACTGCCGAGCCATGGCGATGCGGATAGCGTCCTCGGGCGAGACGAGGTGATCGAGGCTCTCAGCATCCTCGGCTATGGCTAGTTGGACGCCTTTGACCCGACCTGTAAACTCGTTGCCTCGGGACCCATAGTCTGGGGACACAGGCGCTCCGGTGTCCACGCCGACGTCGCAACCGTCATCGGCAGAGAAGATCATGGGTTCTGTGGCAGCGACCTTGCCCTCGCCGACCTTCTTGCCATCCACATACAAGGACACGGTGCCACCCTTGCCGAGACCGCCACCAGCGTAAGCGAACTCCATGCGAACCTGATGGTCGCCTGGAGGCAGCGCTTCGCTGGATTCGGCATAGAACTGCTGGATGCCGAAGAAGTTGTAACAGTATTTGAGCTTGCCGCCCTTCGCATACAGAGCCCAGCCGCCAATGTTGCCGCCCTGCGCGACGATGACGCCCTCAGCCCCGTTTGCGGGGACAACGATCTCCGCAGTCACGGAGTGGGACTTGTTCTTCATATTGACGACCGAGTTTTCAGAGAGACGCCCCATGTTGCCGAATAGAATTTGGGACTTGCCTTTGATCAGCACCGGCCGTCCCGCAAAATCTGAGTTTATTCGTTCCACTCTCCTATCATCGAGAGGCAGCACGTTGTACCGTACGGCCTCGATCAGGAACAGGCGCTGAAGCTCATGCAGTTTTTCGGGCATCTGAGTGGCCAGGTTGTTTGCCTGACTCCAGTCTTTGCTGGTGTCGTAGAGCTCCCAGTTATCGTCGTCGAATGCCGGGATCTTCTCGCCGGCGAGGAGCCACGGCGTACTGTGTCGGGTTGCCGCGGTCCAGCCCTTGTAGTAGATGCCGCGGTTGCCGAGCATCTCGAAGTATTGGGTCTCGTGCTGGTCTGGAGCCTTGGCATCGTTGAAGGAGTACGCCATGCTGACGCCTTCGATCGGGTGCTGCTGGACTCCGTTGACGAAGACTGGCTGAGGCAGGCCGGCCACTTCAAGAATGGTCGGTGCGACGTCGATGATGTGATGGAACTGCGTGCGAATCTCACCCTTCGGCTTGATTCCCTTGGGCCAGTGGATGATCGTTCCGTTGCGAGTGCCGCCAAAGTGCGAGGCGACCTGCTTGGTCCACTGGTACGGCGTATCCAGAGCGTGCGCCCAGCCCACAGCGTAGTGGTTGTAAGACTCTGGGCCGCCCAGCTTGTCCAACCTCTCCATCATGAACTCGGGCGTCTCCACAGCGGACGCACCGTTGAGGCTGATCATCTCGTTGTAGGTGCCGTTCAGCGTGCCCTCCGCGGACGCGCCGTTATCGCCATTGATGTAGTAGATCAGCGTGTCGTCGAGCAAATTGAGCTTTTTCAGCGCATCCACCAGCCGGCCAATATGGTGATCGGTGTACTCCAGGAACCCGGCGTAGATCTCCATCTGCCGAATAAGCACGGGCTTCATCGCTGCGGGCATGTCGTCCCATGCTGGTATTTCTTTGTGCCTCGCTGTGAGCTGACAGTCCTGCGGAATGACGCCTAGCTTCTTCTGGCGGGCAAAGATCTCTTCGCGGAGTTTGTCCCAACCTTGATCGAACTTGCCTTTGTACTTGTCCGCCCATTCCTGAGGTACATGGTGCGGGGCGTGGGTCGCACCCGGCGCGAAGTAGACGAAGAAGGGCTTGTCGGGAATGAGCGCCTGCTGTTGCCCGATCCAGTTGATGGCCTTGTCCGTCATGTCTTCCATAAGGTGGTAGCCCTCTTCGGGCGTCTTCTTGACCTCGATCGGGTTCGTGCCTTCATAGAGCGATGGATACCATTGGTTCGCCTCACCGCCGATGAACCCGTAGAAATATTCGAATCCGCCTCCGCCGGTAGGCCACGCATCGAAGGGGCCGGCCGGACTGGTCTCCCACACCGGCACTTCATGACACTTGCCGAACTGTGCCGTCGCATACCCATTCAGCTTGAGAGTCCGGGCGAGTGGTGCGCAAGTGTTCGGCAGAATCGAGTTATAGCCAGGCGACGACGTCGCTATTTCGGTGATGCCGCCCATACCGACCGTGTGGTGGTTGCGTCCGGTAAGCAAGGCCTGTCGTGTCGGCGAGCAGAGCGCCGTCGTATGGAAGCGGTTGTACTTCAGGCCGTCGGCCGCTAGGAGTTCCGCCGTCGGCGTATTGCATGGACCGCCAAAGGCGCTCGACGAGCCAAACCCCGCGTCGTCAATCAAGACAATCAGGACATTGGGCGCACCTTTGGGGCGGGCGCAGCGGTGTAATCGGCGGGAACTTGGTGTCCGGATCCTTCGCGTCATAAGTCAATAGGCCTTTGCGCGGTTGATCCGGAATTGGCAGAACTGTTCGTTGAATGTTGTCCTGTGAGCTCATAGGTTCTCCTTAACCGAAATCGATCTCTCCCTCTGGTCTCATGGGTGTGTCCCTTAGCGGGTCATCTTGCTTGCAAAACCTTGAGCGGGAGAGACGATATTTCTTGACCGGACGAACTGATGCAGCCAAAGCGTACAAGCGCCGAGCCGCCTCCGTAACTAGCAAAATTCTCAGCGCGCATGAAAAACCGTCCGAGCCTCTGGAATCGCTCGCGCAGTCGGAAAAAAAAACTTCGAAAGAGTGGAAAATTCTTGCTCGAGAAAAACGTGTCACTAAGAACCACGTTGTGACCACGAAAATGACACTAAGAACCACAAAAAAACCATCAATTTGCACTGTGGAAATCGCTAATCCCCCAGCAAAAACGCCCTCTCCACCAGCCGGGAAAAAAATCTGCCGTTACCATAAAAATCAGTGCCCGAATTCGAAGACAAATTCGAAGACACCATCGTAGCCATCTCCACCCCACCCGGCCGCGGAGGCATCGGCATCGTCCGCCTCTCCGGCCCCGCCGCCCGCACCATCGCCGAACCCCTCCTCAAACTCCGCCATCCCCTCGCCCCAGCCCAGGCCCGCTTCGCCGAAATCCTTGACAACACAGGAGAAACACTCGACGAAGCCATAGTCACCTGGTTCCAAAAACCCCACTCCTACACCTCCGAAGACGTTATAGAAATCGCCGCCCACGGCTCGCCCATCCTCCTCGATCACATCCTCCGCCAATGCCTGGCAGCCGGAGCCCGCCTGGCCGAACCCGGCGAGTTCACCCAGAGAGCATTCATTTCAGGCCGTTTAGACCTAACCCAGGCCGAAGCCGTCCACGACCTCATCGAAGCCACAACCCTCCACCAGGCCCGTCTCGCCGCGCAGCAGCTAGGCGGTGGGCTCTCCCGCCAGATCGCCCCAATAAAACAACAACTTACAGCCCTCATCGCCACCCTCGAGGCGGGCATAGACTTCGCCGAAGACGACATCGACACCCTCCCAACCAGCGAAATCACCACCCGGATCGAATCAATCCAAAACCCGCTAACTGCCTTAGAACAAAGCTTTTCCTACGGCCGAATCGTCCGAGAAGGCTTCACCCTCGCCATCGTAGGCCGCCCAAACGTAGGCAAATCCTCCCTTTTCAACCGCTTAGTAGAGCGCGACCGCGCCATCGTCACAGCCGCCCCAGGCACCACCCGCGACCTCGTCACCGAACATATCTCGCTAGACGGAATCCCCGTCCAACTTATTGATACCGCAGGCCTTCGCGAATCCACCGACGAAGCCGAATCCATAGGCATCGCCAAATCCCGCGAAGCCCTGGCCGAAGCCAACGTGGTTCTCGTCGTCCTCGACGCCACCACCCCAATTCACGCCGAAGACGAAGCCGCCCTCGCCGCCTTGGAAAATCGCCATTACCTCTTAGTAATCAACAAAATAGATCTAGCCAACCCCATCCCACACACCAATCACCCCACCCTTCGAACGTCAGCCCGAACCGGCCAGGGCATCCCCGAACTGCGCCAGGCAATCCTATCGCTCCTAACCAAAGAAGCCCCCAGCGGAGAGACCGCCATCCTAACCAATCTCCGTCAGCAGCAAGCAGTTACAGCCACTCTCACAGCCCTGGACCGAGCGAAAACGGCCGCCGCCAATAAGATCCCCCACGAGATGATCCTCCTAGACCTCTACGAAGCCCTCCACGCCCTGGACGCCCTCACTGGCACAACAACGACCGACGACATCCTGAACCTGATCTTCAGCAAATTCTGCATCGGCAAGTAGAGCTCTAAAACCAATGCAATCTACTGTTTAGTAACATCAATCGTATTGTCATCCGGAATCCGGTCAATAAGTTTGTTGTAAGGATCAATCCCCGCACGCGTAGGCATCTGATCCACCACAATCTCAAAGGTTTGATTCGCCTGCGTTATCCGCTCCTTCTTCAAATAAACCGGCTTCTCCTCATCCTTTTTCCCGATAAACACCCCAATATCAACGAAATCATTCAAACTCATCGGCGTCTCTTTACCACTCCCATCCGCCGAAAACTTGTGCGACTGCACCGCCAGCGTGACCTTGTACTTCTTATCCGGCGTCTGTGTCACCGTAGCACTAACCGCTTTGTTATCATACAAAACGATCGATTCAAACGCATCCGTAATGTAGTACTGCAACTCGGGAGGAGTCTGCGCCCGCAACGCATCAACAAACTGACGCGTATCCGGATAAGGCCCACTCTGCGAATCATCCGCATTCGCATACCTGTATTGCATCAGGAAGTTATGCAACGCAAGGTTGACCTTGTCTTCGCCGATGTAATCCGAGAGAGCATACAGTACGAGCGAGCCCTTCTGGTACCAGACGTACGCCTCGCGTTGGACTACGACGAGAGGTGGCTCGTGGCGGCTCTCGCCAGCGCGACCACGGAGGTAACCGTCCAGTTCGTGCTTTAGGAACTTATGCATTTGGTTGTCGCCGTATTTCTTCTCGGCGACGCGAAGAGCGGAGTACTCGGCGAGCGACTCAGACATCATGTTTGAACCTTCGACCATGCCGCCGATCAGCTGATGGCCCCACCACTGGTGGGCGAGTTCGTGGGCTGTGACGAAGTAAGTGCGGTCGATGTCTTTCTTGGGATCAACGACACGGCCTAGGAAGCCAGGCTCGGCGTAGGGGACGGTGTTAGGGAAGGACTGGGCGAAGTTGCGGTAGCGGGGATACTCGAGGATGCGGAACTGTTTGAACTGGAAGGGGCTATAGTTCTTCTCGTAATAGGCGAGGCCAGCCTTGGAGGAGTCGATCATGTCATCGACATCGTATGGGTGAGCGGGGGCGGAATAGACCTCAAGGTTGATGGGGCCGTTGACGCCGTTATAAACCTCGCGCTTTACATCGTATTTGCCGGAAACGTAGGCGTAAAAGTCCTGCATGTGGACCTGGCCCATGTCGTAGGTGAAGTAGTTCCGACCGTTTTCCTGCCAGGTCCGAGTGGGATATCCAGGGGCAAGGGCGAGTTGGTCCGCAGAGGTGCTGACGGTGGTCTTGTAGGTGATCCAGTCGGACTCCGGGCTGAAGAGGTTGACCCGGCTCCAGTAAGGATCTCCGCGGTGGGCTAGTTCTTCCAGTGGAGGAAGGTGCTCATCGCGGCGGCGGCGCGGGTCGTCAAGCTCCACGTTGACGTCATAACCGATGTAGGGGAAGAAGCCGACGTCGAAAAAAGTGCCCGAATAGGCGAACTCGGGACGCTCGTTACCGTCTCGGAAGCCGTGAGCAGCATAGCCGACGTTGAAAGTCATATTGAGTTTGTCGCCCGGTTGAAGCGGTTCGTCGAGTTCGTAAATGGTGTACATGGCGCGCGGGCTTTGGCTGACGATGTGGAAGCGGCGGTCAAATTCAACGTTGGTGACGGACTGTTGCTGGTTTGAGATGTGGATCTGCGGGATCGGAACTGCGGTTTTGTTCTGAAGGACGAAGTGGCCGGTGCCAGAGAAGGCACGGCGCTCGGGGAAGATGTCAATGTTGGCATCGACCGCGACGATCTTAGGCTGGGGAAGTTTCTCGTATTTCTTAAAGTCGCGCTCGTATTGGGCTTGAATGTCGCGTCGCGCCTTGGCATTAAGAAATTGGTTCAGAATGTGGGCGTTGTAGAAGTACCAGCTGCCGCTGCCGATGGCGATGAGAAGAAAGAGGGCGCCTGCAGGAAAGAGTCGCGGAGCGCGATGGCGAGCGAGGCGCAGACGGGCGGACCAGGAGTCCTCCGAACCACGCAGAGCGACGGCGATGGAGAGGACGCCCAGGAGTGCGCCGATCGCGAGCCAGTAGGTGATGGACCAAAAGAGTGCGGGAGCGAAGTGGCCATAGCCGTTCATGTCCGAGTAGGTATAGGGCGGGGTGTTGCCAAAGAGGTAGAGGGTGTTCTCCCAGCCGAAGTTGAAGAGAACGATGTTGAGGATGAAGAGACCAATGACGATGCCATGAGCGATGAACTTGTTGGACAGGACGGTCTGGAAGAACAGCGCGGCGAGGGTGAAGATGAGGATCTGCGGGAAGGTAACGAGGTAGAGTTCCTTGAAGTATTGGAAAAGCTCGAAGTGATAGTAGCCGGCGATGGTCTGACTAAGGATGCCGCAGATCAGGACGACAGTGAGGAGGATGAGTTCGATGACAGCAAGTGCGGCAAGTTTAGAGAGCCAGTCTGTGGTCTCGCGCAGGGGAAGCGCATCGTGGATACCGTCGAACCGAGTGTCACGCTCTCTCCAGATGAGTTCGCCGGCGTAGAGAGTGGCGATGATGAAGAGGAGGAGAGTTGCGTTCCCTTCTACCGCTGCGACCATGAGGTAGGTGACAGGGTACAGTTTTCCATCGTTGCTACGGCCGACAAAGTGGCCTTGCAGAAGGGCGTACATGAGCATGACAGCAAAGAGGGCCCAGAAGGGCAACTCATGGGTGATGTTCGAAATGCGAATGCGAGTAAGGGAGACAAACTGAGAGAAGGAGGTTCCAGGGCCGAAGACCTGGTGGACAGTGGGTAGGCGGTTCGCTACAAGCGAACGAGTCGCGCGCACCTCAGCGACGTCGTTTTCGCGCGCCCGTGCGGCGCGGCGGCCTTGCGAGACAGCGGTCAGTGCCTCGACCGAGAGCGGAAAGAGCTTATAGACAACGGCGAGGGCGACCAGGCCGAAGCCGCTCCAAAGGAGGCGGTTATACAAAAAGATACCGCCTGCAACGTGCACCGACCATGGGAGCTGAAGGCTGTTTTTTTCAGATACGGTCCAGTAGCGGGTAATGCCGTCGAAAAGGCGGAGCCCAATGGGATCGAAGATGGCCGACCAGAAGTGTTCGAGAGAGCCAGTGGCCTGGAAGATCACGTTGACAACCAGGTAAACGACGAAGAAGACTACGCCCTGAAGGTAGACGATGAAGAGTTTGCGGGTGAGGGCGGCAATGGTGAAGAACACCGCACCGAGGAAGAATATCTGCACGACGGAGATGGCGAAGAAGGCGTGAAGGTACCAGCCGAAATGACCATGAACGATGCGAGTGTGATCGGCCCAGGGGGCGAAGGTTCCAAGGGCTTCGCCGAAGATCAGTCCAGAGAAGCAGAAGACAGAGGTAACGAATGAGCCGGCCCAGCGGCCGGCGAGATAGGCGAATTTAGAGATGGGCTTAGTGAAGACGAGCTGGTAAGTATCGCGCTGAAAATCGCGCAGGATGGAGGTGCCGAAGATGGCAGCGATGACGATGACGCCGAAGAAGGTGATGACGATGTAGAGGATGCTGGTGGAGAACGGACCGTTGAGAAGAATCTTGTCGTTGCCGGTGTTGAGGAAGTCTTCGGCAGCGATCGCGAGGAAGCTGAGGAAGAACCAGAGCGCGAAGTAGACGTACGTTGAGAAGCTCTTCAAGCGGAACTTCAATTCGAATGTAAAGAACTCCCAGAACTGTGCCATTGATATCCCCTGCGTCTCCGTGTCGTCGCCTTGCGAAGTCAGTTCTTCGCCTCTCGGGCTAGGTTGAGGAAGTAAACATCTTCGAGGCCCGAGTCGACGAGCGTGAATCCCTCGCCGGGATTCGAATCGGCGTAAACGCGAACCTCGTGCAAACCGCCGATGAGATGCGTGGAGATCACCTTGAAGCTCGCCTCAAGTGCACGTAACTCATCATCGGTCGCAACCACCTTCGACCATATCTTCCCATTCAATGACGCCAGCGCCTCGGAAGGCGCACCTTCGAGCAGCAATTCTCCGTTGGAGATGATCGCCATCCGCGGGCAAAGTTCGCGCACATCATCGACAATGTGCGTCGAAAGAATAACGGTGACGTTCGACCCGATCGAGCTGAGCAGATTGAGAAACCGGTTGCGTTCTGCTGGGTCCAACCCCGCCGTAGGCTCGTCGACAATAATCAACTTCGGATTTGCCAGCAATGCCTGGGCGATCCCGAACCGCTGCTTCATACCGCCGGAATAAGTGCTGAGCGATTTCTTCCGCACATCCCACAAGTTCGTCTGTTGCAGAAGCGCTTCGACCATCTGCGTCCGCTCGGTCTTATTGGTAATCCCCTTCAGGATGGCGAGGTGGTGCAGCATGTCCAACGCAGACATCTTCGGATACACGCCAAACTCCTGCGGAAGATAACCCAGAATCTTGCGGACCTCGTCCTTCTGCGTCAACACATTCAGCTCATCGAGCTGAACCGTTCCCGAGTCGGGATCCTGAAGCGTTGCCACCGTGCGCATCAACGTACTCTTGCCAGCTCCGTTGGGGCCGAGCAGACCAAACATCTGATTGCCGATGGTCAACGTCAGGTCTTTGAGAGCTCGTACGCCGTTGGGATAGGTCTTGGACAGACCTGTAATTTTGAGTGCCAAGGATGGTGACCTCCAGTTGGTCTATATGCGGTATCTCGTAGTAGCGGCACTTTACCACATCGAACCTGGAGGATCCCGCTTCAAGTTGACGGGAAATGGATATTCTCCGGCTGACGTGCTGCAAGCAAGATACGCAGCCGTTCAACTGTTGGTTCAGATCGAAATAGTCCTAATCGACCCTCGCGAAAGGCCCGGCGTCCCCTCTCGCCAGATCCCGCAGCCCCCTCTGGTTAGATCCAGACCCGTTCTTCGCAGGAGTCGCAACCTCACCCCAGTAAACCCGATTGCGCCCGTCGGACTTGGCCTGGTAAAGCGCTTTATCGGCAGACTCCAGAAGGTCTTCCCGGGAATTGATCTCACTTGGCCAGCATGTCGACACCCCGCAACTCACCGTCGACAATCGTGGATGACTTCCGGGTCCCGGCAACGCGGGCGAACCAGCCACCTCAATAAGCTTGCGGATTCGCTCGGCAACGATCAATGCGCCCTCCCGCTTCGCCCCAGGCAACAACACCACGAACTCCTCCCCGCCGAACCGCGCCGCAAAGTCGTCCTTGCATCGCAGACTCTGCAGAAGCAAAGCCGCCACGCGGACCAGAACGCGATCTCCATAAAGATGTCCCTTGGTATCGTTCGTGATCTTGAAATTGTCGATGTCAATCAAAATGGCGGAAAGGCAGCCGCGGGAATCGGCTGCTTCCTTCCAAAGCTTCTCGAACTGCAGTTCGTATGAGTGCCGGTTTGCCAGCCCTGTCAGGTTGTCGATATAGGAAATCTTTTGCAGCTCCACATTGAGGAAGGAAAGCTCCTTACTCTGGATCTCGCTGCGCAGCCGCATCAGATATCCCAGACGCTCTTCGCGTCCTACGCTGTAGTTAGCCACCACCGTCATCGCAATGGTGCATACAGCAAGTGTGAGTCCAAGAAGCTTCTCCGAAGGGTTAAGAAAGTGATCCTGCCGAAGAAAAAAGAGATCGCTCGCAAGCAACACCGTAGATGCGGTCACGGCATACATGAACTGCAACCGCATCACAACATTCACGAAGATCACGGTAGCGATCAGGCCTACCTGGGCATATGCAGCCGAGGTCGCGCCTGCATTGCTTTCAAGATAAAGGTGCGTAACGCCGATCAGACAGGCAACCACCGCAATGCCAGTCTCACGGTAGACCTTGTTAGGAGTCCACCGCATGCTGATGTTGATCAGCAGAGCAATCGGGGTAACCACGCACAGGCGTATCTGCAGCGGAAGCCAGGACTCGCCGCCGCGAATAAAGTAGTCCGCCAGTACGTAGATGTTGAAGAACGCGATCGCGATCAGCCCTTCAATCCAAAGCCGCTCCGAACGTTGAGCGAACGTTGACTGCTCGAAGCCACTCTCAAGAAGGTCCGGTAGCCTTAGCCGGGGAAAACCCCTCCGTGAAAGTCGCTCTATCTGAGCAATCGCAAGTTCATGGATTGAAGTGTCAGGCATCTTGAGTTCGATCCACTTCCAACGCTCCTCTCTTCTCTCTGTCGACCACTGACCAACTTTCATCAGTGCCATCAGAGACGAAGATGGTTACAAAGGACTCACCCATCCCAATGGTACTCGTCCGGCTGAATATTTCGATGCAAAATTCCACCGAGCCGTCCCACAATTGTGGGATGCGCTCCCTAAAAAACAGGCGACGAATTACGGGCTGGTGATTTCCGCAGTATAGAAAGAGGGCCCCAAATCGTTCGAGCCGTGTTTCGAAGTTCGTCTCACCAACGAGGATTCACCCAGCAATAAAGTTGTCGATCAGCCGCGTACTCCCCACCCATGCAGCCACGGCAACCAGGGTTCCCGTCCTCGCGCTCTCCGCCGGCAACAGCGTATCTGCATCGACAATCGCTAGATAATCGAGCTTTAGCCCAACCACCACTTTGAGTCTCTGCATCGCCTCCTCAACCAGCACCGCGCTTCGCCGTTCTCCAGCGGCAATGCTTTCCTCCATTTGACGCAACATCCGGGGCAGCATCAACGCCTGCTCCCGCTCTGCCGCACTGAGATACCGGTTTCTGCTGCTCAGCGCCAACCCATCCGCATCCCGGACAATCGCACAGATAACCAGCTCCACGTCGAAGTTCAAATCTTTCACCATGCGCCGAATCACGGCGACCTGTGCGGCATCCTTCTGCCCAAAGTAAGCTCGACAATGCCCCACCACGTGAAACAACTTCGCCACCACCGTGGCCACGCCTGTGAAATGTCCTGGCCGTGAAGCTCCATCCAACCGGTCACCCACTCCGACAACCGTCACCGTCGTCGTCGCCCCTTCGGGATACATCTCCTCAGCCTGTGGCGCAAACAGGACCGCTACACCTTCCTCCTCAAACCGCCTGCAGTCCTGCTCAAACGTCCGTGGATACCGCGAAAGATCTTCCCCAGGTCCAAACTGTAGCGGATTCACGAAGATCGAAGCCACCACCACCCCGCACTCCTCCCGCGCCCGCCGCACCAGAGACATGTGTCCTTCATGCAGAGCTCCCATCGTCGGCACAAAACCCACAGAGCCGCTAACCCGCAACTCTCTGCACACGCCCTGCATCTCAGAAACGCTCGTTACGATTCGCATCCACCATCACTTCTCTGCGCCACACATCACCAACATTCCATCGACCGTAAGCACCCTCGCTCGACTATTTCGCGACCTCGGTTGAATCTCCGATCAACTCTCTCAACTCCCGCGAGAGATGGTAGCTCTCTTCATCCGAAGGAAACGTCCTCGACTCCACATCGCGCCTGTACTCGCCCAACGCGGCACGCATCGTTCCAGCAACATCCGCGTAACGGCGCACAAACTTCGCCGGAGTCGAAAACGTCATCGTCATCATGTCGTGCAGCACCAGAATCTGGCCGTCGCAGTCCGGACCCGCGCCGATCCCAATCGTCGGAATCTGCATCTCCTCGGTAATGATCCTCGCCAGTTCGCGCGGCACGCCCTCCAGCACCAGGGCAAAACAGCCAGCCTCTTCCAGCGCAAACGCATCGGTCCGCAACTCGTCGATCGCCTCCATCGTCTTACCCTGCACCTTGTAGCCGCCCATGCGATGCACGCTCTGCGGCGTCAGTCCCAGGTGGCCCATCACCGGAATCTCAGCGTCGACCATCCTCCGCACAAGCTCCTTCCGCTCGCGTCCGCCTTCCAGTTTCACCGCCTCGGCGCCGGCCTCCTTCACGAATCGCACGGCATTCGCCACGCCCTCGCGCTCATCAGCCTGGTAGCTGCCAAACGGCATGTCCGCCACCAGCAGAGCTCGCCGTACAGCCCGCCGAACCCCGCGCGTATACACCAACATCTCGTCCATCGTCACGGATAGCGTATTCTCGTGGCCTTGCATCACCATTGCTAGCGAATCACCAACCAGCACAACATCCAGCCCGGCCTCATCCACCACCCGCGCGCTGGCGTAGTCGTACGCCGTCACAGCCGAAATCGGCTGCCGCTGCAACTTCTTTTCCAATAAGGAAGGGACCGTAACTTTAGTAGGGAGCTCGACAACACGCCCAACGCGCGCGCCAGCCCGTTCCGCAGAGAACGTACTCAGACTCATCACACAATCTCCAGTGCAGTTCCACCGCGTGTCGCCTGCTGAAGCGCGACTTTGGCCGGATACCACCTGTCCCAGCAAACTCCTGGGTCATCTAAAAGCCTACGCCGCCATCGCAGCAGTAGCAAGCTAGCCGAAGGCATCAGCAAACGTTCAACTTAGTCGCGTAAAAGAAAGTTTCACAAGCCCAGACCCGATCAGCCCTAGCCGCGACCCCTGGCAGAACTGGGCGGCGGTGGGTAGTGCGGCTTCAGCTTGGCAGGCTTCAGATTCTTCGGCGCTTTCGGCTCCAGGTCGATCGGCCGATGCTCTGTCACCAGCGCAGCGATCGCATACTTCAGCGCATCGATACCTTCCCCGGTGACAGCGGAGATCTTATAGAACGGCAGTTTGCGCCGTTTCGCCATAGCGGCTAGCTTTTTCAACTTGTCCGGATTTGCCACGTCGACCTTTGCCGCCACCAGAATTGTTGGCTTCGCCGCAAGTGTGGGATCGAAGCTCTTCAATTCCTCCGTAATGACCTTGTAATCGGCTACCGGGTCCGGACGCGCGCTGGAGTCCGAGACATCAATAAGGTGAACAATCACGCTGGTCCGCTCAATGTGACGCAAAAACTGTATCCCAAGCCCAGCGCCAAGGTGCGCGCCTTCGATCAGGCCCGG
Organism: uncultured Acidobacteriaceae bacterium; assembly: GCA_963798925.1. Classification (GTDB taxonomy): domain Bacteria; phylum Acidobacteriota; class Terriglobia; order Terriglobales; family Acidobacteriaceae; genus Edaphobacter. The sequence goes on along the minus strand of CAWCVD010000008.1, from coordinate 1,210,812 downwards.
TAGATCGGCAACCGTGTAAGACTCCGTATGTGGATACTCGCCGACCTTAACCACTCCCAGATTTGGCTCAAGCGTCGTGAACGGATAGTTGGCGATCTTCGGCTTGGCCGACGAAAGACGCGAGATCAGCGTCGATTTGCCAACATTCGGATACCCAACTAGCCCGGCATCCGCAAGAAGGCGAAGCTCCAGGCGGTACGCCCGCTCCTCGCCCGGGCGGCCCAGCTCGTGCTCGCGTGGAGCCTGGTGGGTGCTCGTCGCAAAGTGCTGGTTGCCTCGCCCGCCGCGGCCTCCCTTGGCAACCACAATGGTCTCATTCGGATGCGCAAAGTCGTGGATCAGTTCGCCCGTCGCATCATCGTAGAGCAGCGTCCCTACCGGAACCTGGAGCGCGGTCGGTTCGCCCGAGGTCCCCGAGCAATTCGAACCCTCTCCATGCCCTCCGCGCTCAGCCTTCCACTCCGGATTGAAGCGGAAGTGCACCAAAGTGTTGTGACTCAGCGACGACGACATGACCACATCGCCGCCATGGCCGCCGTCGCCACCCGACGGTCCGCCTCGCGGCACGAACTTCTCTCGACGGAACGCCATGCACCCGTTCCCGCCGTCTCCTGCTTTTACGCGGATTCGTGCTTCATCAATGAACATTTTCCTTGTTCAGTGTACTAGGATGTGCGCTACACTAGCGACTCTCACACGCTCGGAACGCGCGTGGACCGTTGGAGATTTCGACGGCTACGACGCGATATTCGAGGGACAAATCTGCGAGACGATTGACTTGGAAGCATAACCGCCCATTAACAACGCGTTAATCACGGTATGCCATCTTCAACACAAGCCCACGAAGCGACTGCAGACAGACCCGTATTTTGCACGGGCCACTGGGCTGAATTGGAATAATTTAGAGGAGTCCTGACGATGAAAAAGATGATGACGTTTCTGCTTCTGGGGATAGCTTGCTTGTTTGCAAGCCCCTTGCTAGCCCAGTCAACAACGCAGGGAGCAATCGGCGGAACGGTATTCGATAACACGGATGCAGTTGTCCCCAAGGCGACCGTGACGATTCATAACAACGGCACGAATGCCGAAATCCATGTAGCTGCCGATGACAGTGGATTCTTCAAGGCGCCTCTCGTCGAACCGGGCACCTACACCGTGACCATCGGCGCCGCCGGCTTCAAGGAGTACCGCGCGAACGACGTGATTGTGCAAGTGGGTCAGCTGACGACAGTGACTCCGCATCTTGCCACCGGCTCCGCAAACCAGGTCGTTGAGGTTACGGCGGACGCACCGATAATTAACACCGACTCCGCGGACTTTTCTTCTAACCTCAATCTCACTGCCCTCAGCAATATTCCCATCAACAACCGCCGCTGGTCATCGCTGGCTATGACCACTCCCGGCGTTGTCTCGGACGCTAACGGTTTTGGCCTCGTCAGCATTCGTGGCATCAGCCCCCTGCTCAACAACGTACTCATCGACGGTGCTGACGACAACCAGGCCTTCTTCTCCGAAGAGCGCGGCCGCACCCGTGAGGCCTACTCCACAGCCGGCAGCTCCGTGCGCGAGTTCGCCGTAAACACCGGTGTCTACTCCGCTCAATACGGACGCGCCGCTGGCGGCGTCATCAACTCCGTCACCAAGAGCGGAACCAACGGCTACCATGGCGATGCTTACTTCTACGATCGCGAAAGCAACTGGAACGCCTACAATAATTACGCGACCATCACGACCCCGAACTTCAGTCCCGGTAACCCGCTTCCCACCAGTTACACCACCAGTCATCTCAAGCCTAAGGATCTCCGGAAGATCTACGGCTTCTCGTTGGGCGGCCCGATCGTCAAGGACAAGCTCTTCTTCTTCTATACCTACGATCAGCACTCCCACATCTTTCCCGGTACTGCCATCCCAGCCAGCGCGAAGAGCTTCTTCACGATGCCGGACTCCAATCTCAGCACCATCGCGGGCGGTCCCACCTGCAACCTCAGCACCGGATACCTCTCCGGAAGCTCCACCACCAACCCCAACTACACGCTCGATGCTGAGACCTGCACCCTCGCCGCTCGCCAGGGCATGACCTACAACGCGGCTGCGTCAGCCTACGTCAACGGCGTCCTTGCCCTCAACTCCGATCTCGGCAACGTGCCCCGCACCGGCTACCAGGAGATCAATACGCCCAAGCTCGACTGGCAGGTTAACCAGAAGAATCACGTCAGCGTGCTCTATCATCGTCTGCGCTGGGATTCGCCCGGTGGCGTTCAGACTTCGCCCACCAACTCCTACTCTGTCGACGCCTGGGGCAACGACTTCGTCAAGCTCGACTACGGCGTGGCTAAGCTCTCCAGCATCATCAACACTCACATAAGCAACGAGCTCCTGTATCAGTACAGCCGAGAACTGGACTACGAGACCCAGCAACCCTACAGTGCCTACACTCAGGCCAACCTCATCGGCGCCGGCGGCATCGTCCCATACATCAATGTCAACACCTCAGTCGCCTTCAACCTCGGCTCGCCGTACTACTCTTACCGTCTCGCCTATCCCGACGAGCGCAAGTGGCAGATCGGTGACACTCTCTACGACAACATCGGAAACCACACGCTCAAGTTCGGGGTCGACGTTGTGCACAACTACGACCTCATGAACAACACCTACGAGAGCAACGGCGACTTCTCCTACAACTACGTCAGCAACTACCTCAACGATCTGATGAACAAGTTGAACAACCACGCCAATACCTGCAACAGCTCTGCTCTCGATGCAGCCACCTCCACCACCTCGGGCGTCGGAGCCTTCCCCTGCTACGCCAACTTCTTCCAGGGTTTTGGCAGTCCGCTCTTCGCCATCTCTACCATGGACTACGGCTTCTTCGTGCAGGACAACTGGAAGCTCACGCCGAGGCTCTCGGTTGAACTCGGTGTTCGATATGACTACGAGTCCATTCCCGCTCCGCTCTCCAGCCTAACCGCGGCCACGGGCAGCTTCGTCCCCTACACTCAGATCACCCAGCATCCCTCCGACAAGAACAACCTCGGTCCGCGGATCGGTTTCGCGTGGGACCCCTATGGCACCGGCAGGACCGTCGTCCGAGCCGGATACGGCATGTATTACGGCCGCGTCACCAATGGCAATATCGAGAACATCCTGCTCAACACCGGCAGCCCCAACGGCCAGTACACGACGACGTTCAAGGCCAACACCACCGGCGCACCACAGTTTGCCAACATCTTTACCGGCACCGGCGCCGCGTCATCATCGCCGAACTCCTACTACTTCGCCAGCAACCTGCAGAACCCGCAAATTCACGAGTTCGATCTACAGGTGCAGCAGGAGCTAGGCCGAGGCACGGTCTTCGCCCTCAGCTACCTCGGCGCTCTCGGCCGTGAGCTGCCCAACTTCCTTAACCTCAACTTGAACCCCACCACGACCAACACCAACATCACCGTCGCCGATCCAACAGGAAAAGGACCGCTGTCCAACGGCACCGTCTACTCTGTTCCCACTTACACCGCGTATGGCAACACCAACCTGTTTGGCTCTGCAGCCTCACACTTCCAGTCCATAACGGAGTTCGCCAGCAACATCAACTCCAGCTATAACGGATTCGTCGCAGAGATCCAAAACCACAACCTTAAGCTCGTCCAGTTTGACGCCAACTACACCTGGGCACACGCGCTCGACTACGCTCAGAACGCCAACACTCAAGGCGCCACCCTTAACTGGTACGATCCCTACGGTAATCCGAAGGTCAACTACGGCAACTCGAACTACAACATCGGTAACCGCTTTGTTGCATGGGCGCTCTTCAACATCCCCAACTACAAGACCAATCGCTACATGGACTATGTCACAAACGGCTGGAGCCTTAGCACCTCCTTCCAGATGCAGAACGGTCTGCCGTACTCGATGACCGTCAGCGGCTTCGCCGGCAACGCAATCCTCAGCGACTGGAACGGTGCCTCTGGTGCGACCTTCATCCCGATGATCGGTCGTAACACCTTCACTTACCCACGCCGCATCGTCGACGATCTCCGCGTGCAGAAGCAGATTCCGATTCACGAATCCATCAACCTTCAACTCATCGCGAACGTCTTCAATCTGGCGAATCACCCGAATGTCGACAGCATCAGCAGTCTTGGTTACAAGCTGACCTCCGCCTCCGGCGCAGGCACGGCGACCTTCCAAGGCGGTCAATCGGGCACAACCGCCTTCGGTACCGTGACAAACGCGAACAACAGCGGCTTCCTTTACACGCCACGTCAGATCGAAATCGCTGCCCGTCTCAACTTCTAACCTCCACTCAATTCCACAGGCGGCGGCTTCGGCTGCCGCCTTTTATTTTTCAAGGTTCTCCTCCCGCGCAATTTCCTTCCGCTGCAGAAAAGGCGGTCGTATCATCATCCTTGTAGCGCGGGGTCCCATCCTCGATTACGCAGAGCAGTTTCAAAATCATCGGGGAGAGCGCATGTCATTCCGCAGTAACCGCGCGAAGATCAGCGCGGCCGTCAGAATTCTTCAGACATTGCTGTTGTTCTGCTGTATCGCTGCGCCTGTCGACCCGCACGCCTCCGCACAAACCTCCGTCGACGGTGAAATCAGCGGTTTCGTAGTCGATTCAGAAGGTGCAGCCATTGCGGGCGCAGGCGTGCTGGCTCGTAACATCGCCGACGGCTCCTCAATCCGCGCCACAACCGGAAGCAAAGGCGAGTTCACCTTAGTCAACCTGCCAGCAGGAAACTATCAGGTCACAGTCGACTACGCTCTCTTCGCGCGACTGACCATGCAGCCCATCGTCGTCGAGGTCGGAGCAATCACCGCCATCGACGTCCATCTGCAAGTCGGTACTGTCTCGACCTCCGTTACCGTCAACACGCCACCGGGACCAACCGTTTCCGTCAGCGTAGACGATCTATCTTCGGCCGCCATCAACGGGGTCATCACTCCTGATGAGATCCAAAGGCTACCGGTCAACGCGCGTCGATGGCAGACTTTCGCTCTCCTCACGCCTGCGGTCAACGTCGACGCCGAGGGAGACGGGCTCCTGAGCTTTCGCGGCATCGCGCCCACACAAAACAGCAACCGAATCGACGGCGGAGACGACGACCAGAGCTTCGGCTCCGTGCCCCGGGGCACCGGTATCCAAAGCGGAGCCGAAGCCGAAGACGCTGCAGAAACTGGAACCTCCAGCCGCGTCAACATGGGAAGCACCTCAGGTGGTGGCGGCTACGGACGTCACTCCGGCATGGCCTACACCTTCTCTCAGGAGGCGGTCCGCGAGTTTCGCGTCAGCAGCCAGAACTACTCCGCGATCTACGGCCACGCCGCCGGAGGAATCATCACTACAGTCTCCAAAAGCGGAACCAACGACCTGCACGGCACTGTCTTCTACCTCCTTCGCTCCAGCGCGCTTGCGGCGACCAATCCCTTCTCAATAGCCACCAACTACGCCAATGGAGTAGCCACCAGCGAAGTGCTCAAGCCGCACGATATCCGTCAGCAATTCGGCGGCAGTGTAGGCGGACGTGCCATCCGTGACAAGCTCTTCTGCTTCTATGCCTACGATCAGCAAACGCGTAACTTCCCGGCAATCTCCTCTCCCGAAGACCCAAATTTCTATTCACTCACTCCAATTCAAAAAGCACTCCTGGCTAACCGCGGCGTAACCCCCACGAAAATCGACGTCGCGTTGACCTATCTCGACGGTCTCACTGGAACAATCTCCCGCCGTCAGGGCCAGACCATCAACTTCGCGAAGCTCGACTGGCAGGCAGCCGCTCACCATCGCTTCAGTCTTCAATACAACCGCGCACGTTCCAGCGCTCCCGCAGGCGCTCGCTCTGCTCCAGTCGTTGATGTCGGCAGAGCAAGCCTCCCCAGCAGCTTCGCCAAAGTAGACGCGGTCCTCGGGCGGTGGTCGTGGTTCGCTTCACCGAGCCTGAGCAATGAACTTCGCATTCAGTACGGGCGCGACCTCCAACAGGAACAAACCCAGCCTCCGCTGCCTCAAGAGCCCGCCATCGGCCCCGGAGGATCAGCCCCGGAGGTTGCCATCGGACCCAATGGATTCACCTTTGGCACGGCGCTCTCGTTCGGTCGCAAGGCCTTCCCCAACGAGCAGAAGCTTCAGGTGGTAGACATGTTCACGTGGACCCGTGGCCGCCATCAACTCCAACTCGGCGCCGACGTCAGCCTCGTCCACGACCAGATCGACTCGCTCACCAACCCGCAGGGAGCCTTTCACTACGACAGCACAACCACCTCCGGCCACGCCGGCGGTCTTGTCGATTGGATCACCGACTACACCTTCAGCGTTAACACTTATCCCAACGGCGGTTGTCCCTCTATCGTCTCGCCCATCCACGACTTCTGCTTCCGCTCCTTCACCCAGAGCTTCGGCCAGTCAGCAGCCGCGTTCCACACGCAGGAGTGGGCTGGCTTCCTCCAGGACGACTGGCACCTCACCGCGCGACTCACCATCAACGCGGGCTTACGTTACGAATACGAGTTCCTCCCGCTTCCGCAACAACCAAACCTAGCGATCGACGCCGCATTCAGCACAATCGGAGCAACCAGCGTCTTCCCCGAAGATCGAAACAACTTCGGTCCACGCATCAGCGTCGCATGGGAGCCCTTCGGATCCGGTCACGGCCTCATTCGCGCGGGCTACGGACTCTTCTACGGACGCCTCCCCGGTGCAACCATCCAAAGTGCACTCTCCGACACCGCGCTCGCCTCATCTTCGAGGCGCGTCCTGATCACGCCCACAACAGTTACAAATTGCCCGCAGGTCTCCAGCCAGGGATTCGGCTACGTCTGCACCTATCTCACCACGCCACCCTCCGCCGTTACCACAACCACCTCGGCGATGGTCTTCGACCGCAGGTTCCGTCTTCCAATGGTCCAGCAGGGCAGCCTCACCGTCGAGCGCGAGTTCGGAGCCGGAGTCGTCGCAAGCGCAACCTATCTCATGAACCTCGACCGCCAGCTCCCCAACTCGGTCGACATCAACATCGCTCCCGCATCCGCAACCAAAACCTTTCAGCTTCAGGGTGGAACCGGCGCAGTCGGCGTGCGCGACGGCGAAACCTTTGTCGTTCCCTTCTACACTCAGCGAGTCAACACAAGCTTCGGGCCCGTCACCGACATAATCTCCAACGCAGACGCGAACTACAACGCGGTGGTGCTCGAAGCCCGCCGTCGCCTTCGCCGCGCACTCGAGTTCCGCGCAAGCTGGACCTGGTCCAAAGCCATCGACTGCGGTCAGGGAGGCGCTACCCCGCGAACCAACGCGCAGTTTGATCCGTTCAACGTCCTCTACGACAAAGGCCTCTCCAATCTCAACTTCCCCCACAAAATCCTCGCCAGTGCAGTCTGGGAGCCGTTACTCTCGACCGAACAAAATTGGCTCCGAATCGCCGCCAACGGCTGGACCATCGACCCGCTCTTTGTAGAGTCCAGCGGCCGCCCCTACAGCCTCGACATCTTCGGCGGCTCACGGCTCACCGGCGGCCATGAGAGTATCAATGGCGCCGGCGGCGCAACCTATCTCCCCACAGTTGGCCGCAACACCCTGCGCCTGCCCGACTCAGCCCGCATCGACCTTCGCGTAAGCCGCGCACTCCGTGTCACAGAATCGACACGCCTTCGAGGCAGCGTCGAGATATTCAACCTCACCAACCGCATCAACTACTCCGCCATCATGCAGCGAGCGTTCCTCGTGGGCGTCGAAACCAACGGCGTCACCCCGCTCATCTTCCAGAACGCAGCGACTATTGCAACCGAGGGCCTCAACGTTCAGCCCTTTGGCACCTTCACCGCTGCATCGACCGGCCAATCGCCCGAACGCCAGGTGCAACTTGGCGTCCGCCTGGAGTTCTAGGGCTTGCTCGAAGCCCGCTTCTGTTCCAGATACTCCAGATTCTCCAGAACCGCCTTCTCCAACGCAATCCGCTGGTCCGAGTAGGAATGATCCGTTGTCATATGAACTATCGTCAGATCTGTAGCCCCGGCCTTGCGCAAAGCCGCAACGAACGCCTCATTCGACGGAGCCAACCCATCGTCTGACGTAATCACAAGAAGAGGACGTGTCGTCAGCTTTGAAGCCAGGTTGGGGATATTCCAAGCGACAGCGTTGGCCACCACCTCCTTGGCAAGGCTCTCCGGTGTACATCCTGCCAGCGGAGCCATTCCCTCCGCGGCAAAGTGAGCCGCCAGACGAGCGATGGCTTCCTTCTGCTGCTCCGGCTTCAGGGACTGCACGCGGTCGACTCCCATATCCGCCGCGGAGATCAACCCCACCGCCTTGATCGCCGGGTCCTGTGCCCCGACATACCGGGCCATAAATCCACCCATGCTATGGCCGATCAGAACGATATACGAAGGGTCCGCCCGCAACTTCCTTGCGTTCGCGGCGTCACCCAGGTAGGCAATCGCCGCCTGCGTGTCTTCAATCGAATGAGTAAACGAAAAATCCCCCGGCGAACCCCACGACCCGCGATAGTCGAAATAAACCACATCCCACCCATCCCGCCGAATCGTCTGCGCCAGATCCAGATTCCTCTCATTTCCCGGGAATCCATGCAACAAAATCACCACCGGATGCGGCCCAGCACCCTCCGCCACATAAGCGAACGCATTCAACATAGCCCCATGGCTGGGAATCTGAAAACTCTGCATCCCCGCTGGATAGGCCTTATCCGCCGGAGGATCAGTCGTCAAAGCCGCGGGAACCTGTTGGGAGACGACGAGAAACGCAGGCAGAAGAACGATGGCAGCGAGTGTGTGGAAAGCGCGCATGGAGTGATTATTCCATTTCAGTGAGCACTCTTACTTGATGAATACTGCGCATAGACCTTGCCCCTTTGCAGATTGAGCATGCCATTCCGTCACGCTGAGTAGAATAAGAGACAGATGTCTTTTACCGAGCAATTCGACGTGGTCGTCGTAGGCGCAGGGCACGCCGGATGCGAAGCTGCCATGGCTTCAGCACGCATTGGCCTTCGCACCGCCATCTTCACCCTCAACCTCGACCTCATCGCCCAGATGAGCTGCAATCCAGCCATCGGCGGGATCGCGAAAGGCCATCTCGTCCGCGAGATCGACGCCCTCGGCGGAGTCATGGGCGAGGTCGCCGACGCCACCGGCATCCAGTTCCGCCTCCTCAACACCTCCCGCGGGCCCGCCGTCTGGTCTCCCCGCGCGCAATGCGACAAAGCCCTTTACCGCGTCAAGATGCGCGAAGTCCTCGAAGCCCAACCCAACCTCTTCATCAAGCAAGCCGAAGTAGTCGACCTGATCGTTGAAGACGGTTCTCAGTTTTCAGTTCTCAGTTCTCAGAACCGACAAACAACTGACAACGGACAACTGAAAACTGACAACTCCGCCGCGAAGCGGCGAGTGACCGGTCTCAAACTCCGCGACGGCCGCACCATCCACGCCGCCGCCACCATCGTCACCACCGGAACCTTCCTCAACGGCCTAATCCACTGCGGCGAGCAGCAATACACCGCCGGTCGCTCCGGCGAACCCGCCTCCGTCCTTCTTGGCGAAGCCCTCAAGCGACTCGGCCTCCGCGAATGCCGCCTAAAAACCGGCACGCCGCCACGCCTCGACGGGCGCACCATCGACTGGACCAAATTCGAAGTCCAACCAGGCGACGAAGACCCCACTCCCTTCAGCTTCCGCACCCGCGAGATTCCCCTCCGCCAGATCAACTGCCACATCGCCCACACCACCCCAGAAACCCTCCGCCTCATCCGCGACAACGTCCACCGCTCCCCCATGTACACCGGCCAGATCGAAGCCATCGGCCCGCGCTACTGCCCCTCCATCGAAGACAAGATCGTCCGCTTCCCCGAAAAAACCCGCCACCAGTTCTTCCTCGAGCCCGAGGGCCTCAACACCCATGAGGTCTACATCAACGGCATGAGTACGAGCCTCCCGATGGAAGTCCAGGCCGCCATGGTCCACTCCATCCCCGGCCTCGAAAACGCCGAGATGCTCCGCCCCGGCTACGCCATCGAATACGACGCCATCGATCCCACCGAGCTCGACCGCACCCTCTGCGTCAAATCCTTCGCCGGCCTCTACCTCGCCGGCCAGATCAACGGCACCAGCGGCTACGAAGAGGCCGCCTGCCAAGGCCTAATGGCAGGAATCAACGCAGCCTTAGCCGTGCAAGGTAAAGAGCCCTTTACTTTAGACCGCACCGAAGCCTATACCGGCATCCTCATCGACGACCTCATCTCCAAGGGCACTAACGAGCCCTACCGCATGTTCACCTCGCGCGCCGAATTCCGTCTTCACCTCCGCATCGACAACGCCGACCGCCGCCTCACCCCGCACGGCCGCCGCCTCGGCCTCATCGACGACACCGCGTGGTCAGCCTACGAAGCCAAGCAATCACGAGCCGCAGCCTTCGAGCAACTCCTCAACACCGCTCGAGTCCGCGCCGAAGAGCTCCCTACCGAACTCCTCGCCCAACTCGACGGCGAAGCCGCCAACCTGACCGGCCAGACCTTCGCGCAGCTCCTCAAGCGCCCCGAAGTCTCCATCGAAGCCCTCGCCCCCATCCTGCACAACCGAATCGCCAACGCAGACCCCACCCTGCAACCGTGGACCGAAGCCATCGAAGCCGCCCCACGCAAAAAACTCCCAGCCTGGATCCGCAACGAGATGAAGACCGTAGAAACCGAGATCAAATACTCCGGCTACCTCGACCAGCAGCGCCGCTCCATCGAAAAGATGCGCAAGGCCGAACAGCGCCATATCCCCGACTGGTTCGACTACACCACCATCAGCGGCCTCTCCACCGAGATGAAGCAAACCCTGACCCGCGTCCGACCCACCACCTTAGGCCAGGCCAGCCGCATCTCCGGCGTAACGCCCGCGGCCGTCAGCCTCATCCACGTGTACATCGAAATCCAGGGCCGCGAGCGAGTCGCGTAACAGCTTCCCACCTCAGAAGGAAGAAACATCCACCGGAGACATTTTGAACGTTAACCTTGTAACTGGGTGCCGAGTCGCAGCGTCCTATTAAGCATCCAATGAGGTATCCGCCATGTCTTCAGGAATCAAAACAGCTTTCGTCGCGTTAGGCGTCATACTAGTTGCACTTCTAATCTTCGCCGGTAGGAGAACGATTATGGGAACAGTCATGGGAGCAGAAGCCACACGCAAGGAGCCAATTCCCGCGCCCGCAATGGACGAGCCGAACACCGGCGCAAAGCACGAGACCGCCGTCTTCGCAGGAGGCTGTTTCTGGGGAGTACAAACCACCTTCCAGCGCATCAAAGGCGTCACCGCCACAACCGCAGGCTACTCGGGAGGCTCATCAGCCACTGCCACCTACGAGCAGGTCTCCTCCGAAACCACCGGCCACGCCGAATCCGTCAAAATCGTCTTCGACCCAGCCCGTATCACCTACGGCACTCTCCTCCGCATCTTCTTCTCCGTGGTTCACGATCCCACCCAGCTCAACCGGCAAGGCCCAGACGTAGGCGCCTCCTACCGCTCAGTCATCTTCTATACGAGCCCCGAGCAGCAAAAGATCGCCGAAGCCTACATCGCCCAACTCGACGCCGCCCACGTCTTCCCCAAAAAGATCGTCACTCAGGTCGTCCCCCTCAAAGCCTTCTACGACGCCGAAGATTACCACCAGGACTACGCTGAAAAGAACCCCAACAACCCCTACATCCAGGTCTGCGACGTCCCCAAAGTAGCCGCCCTCAAAGAGCAGTTCCCCGAGCTCTTCCAGGACTACAAACCCAAATAAGCTAATTCCTAAGCTGGGAGCCCATCTTTCACGGTCTCATCGTGAAGGGTGGGTTGGTGTTGCAGTTGTTGTTGCCTTTTTGTTTGTCATCCCCGAAGGGGATCTGCGGTTACCGCCCACCCACAAACCGCGCCAGCCAGAACCCCCTACTGAGTGACCTCACCCTCAGGCTCATCCGTAGGATTCTCGATCTCCGCCTGGAACCCCTCCAGCAGCCGCTTCAAGAACGCATCCCTGTTCACGCCATCCTTCTGCAGCTCATGTGCATGCGCCACATGCCGAGCCAGATCTGCCAGCACAATCCCCCACGCAAAAGGATCCTCCCACGCGCCGCTGCGAATGCTCACATGTTGCCCCTGCTCCGCAATCCAAACCCGAAGCACCTCGAAAGACGCCTTATCGCGCTGCGCCGCCGGTGGAACGCTCAGAATCTTCTCGACACCCATTTAGGCTCTCCTTGGGGAGTACACACCAAGGTTACATCGCCTCTCCACTGGCTCTCCAAAACCCAAAGTAAAATCAACCCAGCGGCTAGTTTTCCTCGAAATCAGCGAATTATCCTCCGGCGACGATGAACTAGCCTTGGACCTTACATGGCAACTCCCTATCTAGTCCGCGAAGGCGACGACACCCGCCCCGCCTCCATTCACGCCGAGTCCACCATCCTCGGCGGCATGCTCGTCGACTCCGTCGCCATCGTCGACGCGACCATGCTCCTCCGAGCCGACGACTTCTCTCTCGACTCGCACCGCAGAATCTACACCGCAATGCTCCACCTCGCCGAGACAGGCCACGCCGTCGACCTCATCACCGTCTCCGAGGAGCTCAAGAAAAGGAAGGAGCTCGACTCCGTAGGCGGCATCGCCTACCTCGCCTCCCTCAGCGAAGGCCTCCCGCGGAAACTCAGCATCGAAAGCTACGTCCGCATCGTTAAAGACAAGAGCCTCATGCGCCAGCTCATGACGGTCTGTGACATCGGCCTCAACGAGGCTGGCGATCAGAGTCAACACGCGCTCGATGTCCTCAACAAAGTCGGCAGCCTCCTCAACGAGATCTCCGACGACGCGATCACTGGCGGCTTCTCCGACATCTCCGCCATCGTCAAAGACTCCTTCGGCTCCATCGACGCCCTCTACGAGCAGGGCCGCGAAGTAACCGGCCTAGCCACCCACTACATCGACTTCGACCGCATGACCAGCGGCCTTCAGGACTCCGAACTCATCATCATCGCTGCCCGTCCTTCCATGGGAAAAACCGCTTGGGCAATCAACATCGCCGAAAACGCCGCCGTCCGCGGAAACAAAGTCGTCGCCGTCTTCTCGCTCGAAATGTCCAAGGCCAGCCTCCTTCGTCGCATGCTCGCCTCGCAGGCGCTCGTCAATTCGAAAGCCATCCAGACCGGCATGCTCATGCGCGACGACCGCACCAAGCTAATCCAGGGGCTCGAAAAACTGATGGAGTCCAAGATCTTCATCGACGACACCCCCGGCATCACCCTGGCCGAGATGCGCGCCAAAGCCCGCCGCCTCAAACAACAGCAAAACGGCCAGCTCGACCTTATCGTCATCGACTACCTCCAGCTCATGACCGGAACCGCCACCGGCACAAAGTCCTTCGAGAACCGCACCCAGGAAGTCTCCGCCATCTCCCGCGGCCTCAAGGCCCTCGCCAAGGAGATGAAAGTCCCCGTAGTCGCTCTCTCCCAGCTCTCCCGAGCCAGCGAGCAGCGCGGCGGCGACAAAAAACCGCTCCTCAGCGACCTCCGCGAGTCCGGCTCCATCGAGCAGGACGCCGACGTCGTCTGTTTCATCCACCGCGAAGAGTACTACGACCGCGAAAACGAAGACCTCAAAGGCAAAGCCGAGATCATCATCGCGAAACAGCGCAACGGCCCCACCGGCACCATCCACCTGGCCTACCTCGCCGACTACACCCGCTTCGAAAACCTCCAACCCAACGACCCCTACTAGTCTTACTCAGTCCCCGAAATTATTGTGACCCTTTGGCGCAGCGGCAGGACCTGCTGTCTCCGTTATTGTTGCTGCCTTCGCCGTCGTCGTTGGAACTCCCACCACCCTCGCCGCCAAAAATCAGTCGTCATCCTGAGCGGAGCGAAGGATCCCCGCATTTGCTCGTTTGCTCTTTTCGTTTGCTCTTCCGGAGGGAACACAGGTTTCCCCTGGACCATTCTCGTCACCTCCGAAAATCTCGCCCCCGCCAAACCCTCCTGACACCACGCTGTCAGGAGCCTGTCAGTATCCTCCTCACAAGTCACAACAACACAGGAGGACAACATGGAAAAGCAGCTAAAGTCCGCAGCAGCCTGGTTCGAGATTCCCTGTGCCGATCTGGACCGCGCCCAGCGCTTCTACGAAACGATTCTCGGTTGCCGCATGAAGAAAGACGACTTCGGAGACGAAGGTGACGTCATGTGCGTCTTCCCCGCAGTCCAAGGCGGCGTCGCCGGAGCCCTCGTCAAACGCCCTTTCCAGCAGCCCGGCAGCACCGGAACCATGGTCTACCTCAACTGCGACGGCGAACTCCACGGCACCATCGCCCGCGTTCCCGGAGCCGGCAGGCAAAATTCTCATCAAGCCAACCCCCGTCCCCGGCGGCTTCGGCGCCTATGCCTGCCTCCAGGACTCCGAAGGCAATCACGTCGGCCTCCACACCGCCATCTGAACTCAGTTGCCGCGACAAACCAGACGGCCATCTAGGATAGGGGCATGCGACGTGCCGACCGGCTCTTCCGAATCGTTCGAATCCTCCGCGGCGGCCGGCTTCAGACCGCCCGCATGCTCGCCCAGAAGCTCGAGGTCTCCGAGCGCACCATCTATCGCGACGTCAGCGATCTCCAAACCTCGGGCATGCCCATCGAAGGCGAGGCCGGCGTCGGCTACACGTTGCGCCGCGACCTCGATCTCCCTCCTCTGATGTTCACTCGAGACGAACTCACAGCTCTGGTCCTCGGCGCACGGCTCGTGCGCGCCTGGGGCGGAGCCGCCACCACCATCGCCGCCGACCAGGCCCTCCAGCGCATCGAGGCCGTCCTCACTCCCGACCTCCGCGAGCGCCTCGACGCCATCGCCATGTACGCCCCGGGCTATCGGATGCCGCAGCACCTTCGCGAGCGGCTCGATCTCCTCCACGAAGCCTGCATCGATCGCCATGTCCTCTCCTTCGCTTACACCCGCGAGGATGGCCAGGCCAGCCAACGCGACGTCCGCCCCTTGGCGCTCTACTTCTGGAGCGGTGTCTGGACCCTCGCCACCTGGTGCGAGCTCCGCAAAGACTTCCGAAGCTTCCGCATCGACCGAATGGAAGACGTCCAGGTACTTCCACGCCAGTTCGTCCAGAAGAAAGGCCAGAGGCTCGAAGACTATCTGCTCCAGGTCACCGCGCGATATACCGCCGCGATGCCTCCCGGCAGCCCACCTATCTCTTTCCCGTAAACAAATCGTCGACACCCTTCGCTGCCCCGGCCGGCATCGAATGCGCCGCTACCGCATGCCCAGCCAGATTCGGCGGCCACAACGGATCAGCCGCCGCAATTGCGCTCAGCGAAGCATCCGGAATCGTCGTTTTGAACGCCGTGTTCATCGTGTCGATAAACGTATTCGCCACCACCGCATACCCCGTATTCGTCGGATGAATCCCATCCAGCGCAAAAAATCCGCCGAGAAACGCCGTCGTCCCCTTGTATCCGTTGATCGTCAGCCCCGACTGCGTCACCGTCTTGAACAGCGCATTGATATCCACCAGCGTCGCCCCCGCCGCCTGAGCCTGTGCCGCGATCACCTGGTTGAACGCCGTCACCTGCGCCTGTACCATCACCACCTCCGCCGCAGACAACACGCCCGCATCCGTAATCGGCCCCTTCTGCTGACCCAACAGAATCGCGGGAATCTGTGCCGTCCCAGTCGGATTCACATAATCCCCCGGCACAATCCCCAGCAGCGCACTCAAGACCGAGGTCGGCACTCCGTACTGCTGCGAAACCTCCGCCAACACCAGTGCCGCTGGCGTCAGATACGGCACCTGCGTCACATCCGGAATATTTGCAATCACCAGATGCGCCGGCGTCAATGTCGTCAACTGCGTCATCAGCGCCTGATACTGCGTCGTAAACGTCGCCACCGAAGTCATGCTGCTCGGCATCCCAGTAATGTCTGCGATTAGCGCATCGTTATTCCCGATCCACAAAAAAATCGTCGTCGGCTGCGCCTGAAGCGCAAACCCCAGCTGGCTCAGTGCCTGCCCATACCCCAACCCCGGAAACCCAAGCACAAGCTGATTCAACTGCTGCTGGCCCGCCGCCGGATTCACCAGCGGCACTGTATTCATCACATCGTTCAGCAACGCTCCCGGCACCGCTAGGTCCGTCACCTGCGTCGCAAAGTTATCCCGCCCCGTTGTGGTTACGCAGACCGGCGGCGTGGGCCCGCAGTAAGCCGAAATCGCCGGAGGAGGGCCAACCGAGATAAGCTGCAGCACATTCGGCGCGCCCGGAAACGCAATCAGAGGCTGCACAATGTTGAACCCCGCTTGTTTCGCCACCACCGGAGCCCATCCATGCACTTGTTGCGTATCCAGCAGTGAACCGCTCTGATACCCGGCTGTCAGCGAGTCCCCCAGAAACACCGTATTCGAAAAATTCCCAGCGTTCTTCGCCTGAGCCTGCTGAATCGGCGTCAACGAATTCGAACTCCCGCTCGAACATCCCACCAGCCAAAGTCCCAAAACACCAAATCCCAACCCGCAAACCAAATCCCGCGACCGCAGCACTGAACGACGATTCATTTTCATGGCGACAGCTTTGTATCACATCCAGCCCATCACAGGAAACCAACCTTTTAGTTGTCATCCTTCGCCAAAGGCGGAAGACCTGGTGTTGTTGTGGCTGTTGTCCTTATCTTTGCTTGTCATTCCGCAGCGGAGCGTAGGAACCTGCTGTTAACCCATTCACGAACCGCACTCAACATCGCGCCTTCCCCAAAAAACCACCATAGAATAAAAACCGTGAAGACCTGGATGGAGATCTCCGAAAGCCGCTTACTCGCCAACTACAAAGCCTTGGCCGAAGCCGCTGGCCCCAACACCGCCATCCTCCCCGTCATCAAAGCCAACGCCTACGGCCACAACGCCGCCCTATGCGCCCCCATCCTCGCCCGCGCCGGAGCCCCATTCCTGGGCGTAGCCGACGCCGCCGAAGGCGCATCCATCCGCGAAGCCCTCACTAACACCCCTCAACCCCCACAAATCCTGGTCCTCTGCGGAACCCTCCCCGAAGAAGCTCCCGCCATCGTCCACCATCAACTCACCCCCGTCGTCTGGGAGCAGCACCAGCTCGAACCCCTCGCCGCCGCCGTTCGTCAGCACAGCGGCCGCCCCGAACCCCTGCCGATTCACCTCGAGATCGACACCGGCATGGCCCGTCAGGGCATCGCCACCGGCGAGCAGCTCCACGACCTCCTTCACTGGCTCAAACGCCAGCCCACCCTCCGCCTCGACGGCGTCCTCACCCACTTCGCTTCAGCCGAAGTCGCCGACTCACCCCAAACCGAAACCCAGCGCAGACGCTTCGAAGAAGCCTTGGCCCAAATCGTCGCCGCCAGATCTGAAACCTACCTGGATCAACGCAGGCAGCTCCTCCACCCTCGACAATCAGTGTGACAATCAACCCGCCGCCGAAACACTCACGTGGCTACAAAACTGCGCAACCAGCATCGGAGCCAAACCCATGGTGCGGCCCGGCATCGCCCTCTACGGCTACTGCCTCCCCATCGACAACACCCAAGCCGAAACCCCACTGACCACCCAACCAAAAGTCCAACCCAATCTCCAGCCTGTCATGATCTGGAAGACCCGAATCCTCTGCCTCCGCAAATCTCGCGCCCGGAGACACCGTCGGCTACAACGCGACCTTACCGCGCAGCGACCCATGCGCATCGCTCTCCTGCCCGTAGGTTACTCAGACGGCCTCCGCCGCGAACTCTCCAGCACCAACACCAAACCCGGAGGCTGGGTCATCATCCACGGACAACGAGCCCCCATCGTAGGCCGCATCTCGATGAATCTCATCACCGTCGACGTGACCGCAATCCCTCACGCCACCCCAGGCGACGAAGTCACCGTCCTCGGCGACCACATCACCGCCGACGACCACGCCGCACTAGCCCACACCATCTCCTACGAGATCCTCTGCGGCATCCACTCTCCAGCCCACCTCAAAGAAAACTGAAAAAACCAAAACCAAAAACTAGCAACTAACAACACGCATTTGCCCTCATCCCGCCCGCCCCATTAACATCACCAAAGAGAAACGAGGGAACATTCATGGAAGCCATCAATGCACTGCGCGTCGCACCGAAGACATCGCGCTCGATCTACTCAAATTCGTCGCTACCCAGGCCAATGTAGGAACTAAGGCCGCCGGTTCTACCGGCTTCGGCGTCGTCTCCGGCGCAAAGCCCGACGACCAGGTCACTCACCTGCTCGAACTCTACGCCCGCTGCCGTTCCGCCGTCGAAAGCCCCGGTCGAAAAGAAATAGTGCCCATCCCCCACCCACTCCGCGTCGCCGTCATCGGAGCCGGAGCCTTCGGGCGCAACCACCTTCGCGTCTACCGCGAGCTCGAGCAGGCCGGCGAGCCCATCCAGCTCGCCGCCGTCATCGACACCAACCCCACCGCAGCCGCAGAGGCCGCGGGAAAATTCGACATCCCCGCCTTCGCCAGCATTGAAGCCGCGCTCGCAGAAGCGGGCCCGTTCGATGCCGCGTCCATCTGCGTCCCTACCGTCCACCACGCCTCCGCAGCCGAGCCCCTCCTCGCCGCAGGCGTCGACCTCCTTATCGAAAAACCCCTCGCCGCAAATCTAGCCGATGCAGACCGCATCCTCGAACTCAGCCGCCAACACAACCGCATCGTCCAGACCGGCCACCTCGAGCGCTTCAACCCCGCCGTCACCGCCGCCCGACAGCACCTGCACCAGCCCATGTTCTTCGAGGCCCACCGCCTCAGCATCTTCACCCCGCGCTCTCTCGACGTCGACGTCGTCCTCGACCTCATGATCCACGACCTCGACATCGTCCTCTCCTTCGTCGCGTCACCCGTCCACGAAGTCCGCGCCGTCGGCCTTCCCGTCCTCTCCAGCAAAGTCGATATCGCCAACGTCCGCCTCGAATTCGAAAACGGCTGCGTCGCCAACTTCACCGCCTCCCGCGTCTCCACCGAGCGAGTCCGCAAGCTCCGCTTCTTCCAGCCCCACCAGTACCTCTCGCTCGACTTCGCTCGTCAGGATCTCCTGATGATCGACGTCACCGCCGCCTCGAAATTCATCCCCGCGAACCCCAACCCTGCCCAGATCGCGATGATGGAGCAGATGCTGGCCGCCCAGACGCAGACCGCTCAACTCGGTCAGCATCCATCCGCAGGTCTCTCCCTTAAAAAAATCCCAGTCGAGCCAGGCGAACCCCTCCGCCTCGAGATCGCCTCCTTCCTCAACTCCGTCCGCACCCGCTCCACCCCGCTGGTCTCCGCCGAAGAAGGCCGTGCCGCCCTCGCCCTCGCCCTAGAGATCAACCAGGCAATCGCCGCGCACACCCGACGCGCCGGCCTCTAAGCCTCAGTATCGACTGCAGACAGGAAGGAGATCTCATGAAAGCCGCAATTGTGACGGCGCCGGGCAAGACGCCCATCTATGGGGACTTCGAAGCGCCCATCGCAAAGGCAGGGGAAGAGCTCATCTCGGTACGAGCGTCCGCGCTCAGTCCGTTCTCCAAATCGCGCGCTTCAGGATCGCATTACAGCTCCGACGGCGGCTTTCCCGCAGTCGCAGGATCAGACGGCGTCGGAATAACGCAGGATGGCCGACGAGTCTATTTCGCTTTGCCCGAAGCCCCCTTCGGTGCGCTCGCAGAACGATGCCCGATTCCATCGAATCAGTGCGTGGAACTCCCATCGGGGCTCGACGAGATCACCGCGGCCGCAATCGCAAACCCCGGCATGTCGGCCTGGGCCGCGCTCGTGGAGCGCGCTCACCTTGTGCCCGGCGAAACCGTGCTGGTCAACGGCGCAACCGGAACCGCAGGCAGACTAGCCGTTCAACTCGCAAAGCACCTCGGAGCAGGCCAGATCATCGCAACCGCCCGCAATGCAGAAGAGCTCGAAGAAGTGAAAAAGCTTGGAGCAGATATCGTCATTCCGTTCAAGCTGGGCACGCTGCACCCATCAGGAGCAAAGGAATACGAGAATGCTTTGAAGCAGGTCTTCACTACGGGCATCAACGTCGTCATCGACTACCTCTGGGGCGGGAGCGCGAAAACAGTGATCGTGGCGATTGCCAAAGCTGTCGACGATGCCACACCCGTCCGCTTCGTTCACGTTGGCGGAGCCAGCCGCGAGGAAAACATCGACCTTCCAGGCGCCGCCCTTCGCTCCTCGGCGATCATGCTCATGGGCAGCGGAGTCAAAAGCGTACGTATGTCCGTCTTGCTGCAATCGATCAGGAGCGTCTTCGAAGCGGTTCAGCCGGCAGGCCTGAAGATAGCGACCAAGATAGTACCGCTCTCCGAGGTAGAAGAAGTCTGGGACAATGCCGCCGGCAAACCACGCGTGGTCTTCTCCATCGGCTAGTCCCTCGGTTTTGCGACGAGTTTCGTGGAAGACTCCCCACTTTTCAGTTTGTTTTTCGTCTTGACTTCTAGGTAACCCAAAGCATTACGCTTGCCCGCATTACCGAATGCCAATGAGGAGACCGCAGCTCATACCGATAGATTGCTGGTGGCCCCCCGCAAAGCTGTAATCGTAAGCCGGTTCGAGAAACCAGCCGAAGCGATGTTTACCCTTTGGCCAGAACATGAAATCGCCCGCCACCTCTCCGGCTATGGAGTCGCTCGTCTTTCCACTCTGCTTCAGGTGAACCCATTCGGGTCCAACGCCCAGCATGAACTCTGCCGTCCGCGAGAGGGTCCACGGTTTCTTGAACAGCAGGTCTGTGTCCCATTCCGTCGAGTTACGCGTGTAAAACGGGGACACCCCTGCCTCGAGCTCCAGCCAGTTTTCGATTGGCGTGATCTCCGCCGCAAGATTAGGAGCAAACGTGGCTGCGCCTCCACTTACCGTCCAGCTAGTCGCTGCGCCCAGCTCAAGGATCGCGACAGGGTCTTTATCGCCGTTGGCCTCTTGTTGATGGTGGAAGGACATTCCAGGGGATGTCTGCCCATCAGCGGGCGAACACAAAAACAGAAACAGGCACGCTCCAGCGAGCGTGAACATGCGTATACGCATAGAAAGTCTCCAGAGTGAGTTGTGTGTATGTCTGCACCGGCGGTCCGCACCCGGCAAGCTAAGAGGAGATGGCTATGCGCGGCGGTCGAAATAGGGGCAAGCGTGGCGCTAAAACAGGGGAAGGCGATTCAAGCCAGACATCTCCAGCCACAGTATTCACCGGATCGAGAGCGCGTCGCGCATTCGGGAGTCCTTGAGACTCACAGCACCAGCAGACACCGTTACAGCTGTCCGGCGTCGCAGGAAGTGGATGTTTTGCAAGAGATTGCGGCAAAGTAGAACTGGCAAAGTACGGTCCATCGCACAGATCACAGTGCGGCGATTGAACTGCGAGGCAGCACAGCACCGCGCACAAGAGCCAGGAAATGAAACAGACCCGGGTTGCGATCGGACGATGCATGCTACCAAAGATAAATCTGGACCGGCTTAACGTGCACTCCAATCGTTCAAAACCGCCATCGCCGCATTCCGCCCATTCATCCCAATCACGCTCCCACCCGGATGGGTACAAGCGCCGCAAAGATAAACTCCCCGCATCGGCGTCCGCGCCTGCAACCGCTTCGACCACATAAACTCCGGCAGGCACTCCCCTTGAAAGATATGCCCGCCCGTCAGCCCTACCTTCCGTTCAATATCCGGAGGCCCCAGCACCTGCGTATCCACCACCGCCTCCTCCATGTTCGAGCAGAACCGTCCCAGCGACCGCAACGCCAGCCCCCGCACCTCTTGGCGTCGTTCGTCCCAGGTTCCCTGCGAAAACCGATACGGAACATACTGGGCAAACACGCTCATCGTGTGCTGCCCCGCCGGAGCGACCGTCGCGTCATGCGCGCTCTGGAAGTACAGCTCGCACCACAGATGCTCCGGCAACTCCCCGCGCCGCGCTGCCGCAAATCCAGCCTTCCACTCCGCCTTCGTCAGCGGAGCGTTGATCTGCCCATAGTGGTGCGCCTCATTCCGTCCCGGCCGAGCCCGAAAGTCCGGCAGCTCGCGCAACAGCACATTCAGCTTCACCGTGCATCCCTCAATCGGAATCTCTTCGACTCTCCTGCTCCACCCGCATCCGCGGCCGCTCCCAGTAGCCGCTTCGTCTGAACCGGGTCCGCATTCGACACCACCACCTTCGCCCCAATCCGTTCTCCGCCCTCGAGCACCACACCTTCGCCGGGCACAATCTCCGCCACAGCAACGCCCGTAGCGACGACTGCGCCGGCCTCTCGAGCCGCATCGCAGAAGTAGAACGAGACCATCCCCATCCCGCCCTTCACATAACCCCACATTCCCGGCATCCCGCCCAGCCGTCCCGAAGCATGATGAAACCGAATCGACGCCGTTCCTGCATCGAACGGGCTCGCGTTCGTCCCAATCACGCCCTGCCCCAGGTACGCCGCCTGCAGCCGCTCGTCCGTCAGATAGCGCTCCACGAACTCCGCCATCGACCAGTCGAAGAGCACATGCCTCGCCTCCTCATCTCCATCCAGCCGTTCCTCAATCTCCTCCTGCGCCGGAGCCTCGCCAATCCACGCATCGCGCTCACCCTCCGGTCGCAGCGCATCGCGCAGCCTGCGTATAACGTCGCTCATGGCGCGCCATCCCTCGATATCCTGCGGAGCGAAGCCGCGAACCTCCTCCTCGCAACGCACGTCGTCATCCCAAAGCTGAATGCTCGAATCATCCAGGAACGGTACAAACAGCCCATTCACTGCGGGAGTCCACGCGAATCCGCGCTTCTGCAGCTCCAACTCCTTCACTACCAGGGGATGCAACAAACCCGCTAAATACGCGCACGGAGACATCTTCACGCCGGGAAAAGGCTCTTCAATTGTGCATGCTCCGCCAACGCGGGCGCGGCTTTCGAGCACCAGTACCTGCTTGCCTGCTCGCGCCAGATACGTCGCGCAGGCCAGCCCGTTGTGGCCTGCTCCTACGATGATTGCGTCCCAGCGGCGCGAAGCCAGCTCGCTTAAGGGCGCGGGCAAACCGAGATCGCCGAGAACGGCTGCTGTAGGGGAGATCATCCACCCAGTATCACTCGAAGCGGAAAATCCAGATCGGGCTGCGACGAAAAATCCGTCTTGATCCGGTCGATCCCCTTTTATCCGTGGTGAGGTTTGCAGATTTTTTTTCTGTGGTGGAATTCGCGTTTTTGCAGGGGGTTTTTGAGAAAAGAGGTGTTTTGGTGATGGTTTTTGTGTGGTTAGAACGTGGTGATTGATGTCATTTTCGTGGTTCTGAGCGCACCTTTTTTGACGGCCTAAAATTTTCCTCGGTTTTGAAGTTTATTTTTCCACAGTCGACGGCGGAGAGATGGCTGGGGTCACTTCATGGTCTCGACGACAACCCCTTCGGGGAACTGGAGGTCGAACTGGTCGTCTTCCATCTTCTGATTCAGGGTTAGCTTGGTGACGGTGATCGTCAGCCCGAACTGATCCCGAGGACGTTGAATCTCGATCTTCATCGGAAACTGAACATCTCCGAACTTCTGGTAATTGCTGTAGGTAGCCCGGGTCACAATGGTGCCGTCCGGGCCGTAGATGTCCTGCTGGTATGGCAGCAGCGTCGATCGGCCGATATGAATCACGCGCAGCGTATGCGCGGCCTTGCCCTTCGGTTGCTCGAGGATGGAAAGGTCGTAGTCGGGCTCCTCGATCAGCTCTTTCTTGTTCTTCGGATCGGGGAAGATCCGTGAATCCTGAGTCAGATCGACGATCTCGTCGTCCTCAAGACCTCGAACCATCAACGAATCAAAGACGATCTTGGGCCGCAGGCTCTCCAGCCCGTGCTGCGAGGGATCGGCGACCTCACTCGTGCCCGTTCTCGCGATCTTTTTCGAGGGAACCCACAGCTTCCAGGTCTTGCCATCGCTAACCATATCAAGCGCTTGCGAGCCAAGCACAGGAACACGGAGTAGAACCCGCAGATCCTCCGGCTTGCGCAGGAAGATATACCCGCTTAGGGCGGTATAGACCGTGATCTGGCCCTGTCGCGAACCACCTGTCGAGGCGACCACCGCGACGGTTGCGGTGAGGCTCTGAGTCTCGTTGAAACGGGTCTCCACCTGGCTCAAAAGCTGGTCCAGGGTTGCGTCCATAACTACGTCGGCGGGACGCGTTTTTGGGACGGTGCGGATGTGAGTGAGACATCCCGTTAACGCTGGAGCGAGCGCAACGAATCCCACTGCCAACGCTTGTCTAGTCCTCATTAGCACGAACTTCAAGTATATCCGTCCCGGCACGGATTGCCTCACGGGGCATCCCTGGTGATTACCCTGACTGTTGCTATCTACGTGTTGGATGAGCCGAGGTTCCCTGGGGCTTCGAGGAGTTGGAAGCAAAAAAAAATCAGGCCATCCGGGTAAGGGACGTTGGAGTCTTTCTCTCTGCTTTCTCGGCTGCAAAATTCAGTGTTTTGTGGCCTCGCGATAGGCCAGAACCTGCTGGTCGTGCTCTTTGAGGCCGGTCGAGAATCGGGTATGGCCTGCGGCGTCGCTGACAAAGTAGAGGTAGTCGGTGCGGGCAGGGTGAAGCGCGGCGTGCAGCGCGGCCATTCCGGGGTTCGAGATCGGGCCGGGCGGCAAGCCCTTGTGTTTGTACGTGTTGTAGGGCGATGGCGACTGCAGGTCTGAGGCATAGATGGTGCCGCGCCAGCGATCGTCGAGAAGGGCGGCGTAGATTATGGTTGGATCGGTTGCCAACGGCATGGACTTTGCCAGGCGGTTGACGAAGACACCCGCCACCAGCGGGCCGCTCGGTGTCCTGACCGACTTCTTTTTCGATCAACGAGGCAAGGGTGACTGTGTCGAAGAGGCGTTCGGGTCGGTTTTTGGGAGGTCCAGCTGGGCCGCAGCCTGTCTGAATCGGTGAACCATTGCGGTCAGGATCTGGACTGGAGTGGCGTGTCTTGAGAACCGGTAAGTATCTGGAAAGAGGTAGCCTTCGAGGGAGGCAGGAGGTCGTGCCGGGGGGTACGAGATCGGCGATGAGTTCGGTGTGCTGGCGTTCCGCGGCGAGGAAGACATCGCGTTTCGAGAAGCCGGCTGTTTCGACCGCAGCCGCGATGTCGAAGATGTTGTAGCCCTCGGGAATGGTAAGGGCCTGGGTGTAGACGTCGCCCTGGACGAGGCGAGCATAGACATCGGGTGCGGGGACAGGGTGGTCGAAGCGGTATTCGCCGGCTTTGAGGGTTCCTCCGCTGGCGAGACGGAGAAAGTCAAAGCTGTATCGACTGCGGATGATTCCGTTCTTTTGCATGAGGGCGGCGATGGCCGCGGCACGGGTGCCTGCAGGGACGTCGACGAAGGTCTCGGCCGAGGGGCCGTAGGGGGCGTAGACGATGTAGGCGGCTGCCCCGGCGGCGATGAGAAGAAGCAGCAAGACAATCCCAAAGAACTTCAAAGCTGCGCCTCCGCGTAGAAAAATGCGCTGTCGCCGTCGCTTGACTTCGCTGCGGCTATTTTACGGTGTGGCCTTTACACTCAGAGGCGTGACGACGGATTCGCATGAACCCGATGGGACGGATGAGGTACGGGGAGATTCGATCTCTGTCCCGAGAGTGCTTGGGTTTGACGTCGGTGACCGGAGGATTGGATTGGCGATCTCCGATCCTCTGGGGTATACGGCGCAGCCGCTGTTTACGCTGCATCGCGCGGGGCGCAAGGCGGATATGAAGTCGGTTGCGCGGGTGCTTCGCAAGCATCGCGTCACCGAGGCTGTGGTGGGAAACCCGCTGTATATGTCTGGCGACCAGAGTCCGCAGGCGGCCAAGGCGCAGGCGTTTGCGGAGGATCTCCGGATGGAGTTTGGGATTACGGTGCATCTTTGGGACGAGAGGCTGACGACGACGCAGGCGCATCGGCACCTTGATGAGGCTGGGCATGCTGCGATGGGGCGAAAGGGGATTATCGATCAGGTGGCGGCGGTGCTGATTTTGCAGTCGTTTTTGGAGGCGCGGGCGAATCGGGTTGGGCGGGGTGGCGGGTGAGGTGGGCTGCGCTGAAGCGGTCTTGAACTCCGCTTCCCCGTCATTGCTCGCCTCGCAGTTCCACTTTGCGCGTGTGAAAGAAATTCTTAATCTTGTCCGATGGCAACATCTTCAACTTCTCGGTGAACTCCTCATAGGTTGAGTACCCCGAATCACTGTCATCTTTTCCGCTTTCAAAAGTTTGCTGTCTCGCTTCCGGCATCATCTGGCCCACAATCGCCCGGACCTGGGTTCGATTCAAGGTCATTCCAACTGGGGCTCTATTAGCGAAAATTGGAGTGGTCCACTTAGCCTTGATCGAAGTCGGGTCTCGTAGATTCTGAAGAAGAGCGTGAGCCAGATAATCGGCTGGCTGGGTTAGGCAAGTGGACTCGCTGGGTACGAATTCGATTCCCGATAGACGATCACGTATAAGCCAATGCAGACTTGCAAAAACTTCTCTCGCAGTTACTTCGTAAGTTCTTTGCTCCTCGAAAACCCATTTCACCCTTTCATTAGCGGGAAGGTCTCGGTAGACACCTATCGCAACAGGGTACAGAGACACGGAGTACCCGTTAATCATCCTCTGTTCCAAAGGGTTTGCGAGCAAATCTTTATAGTCCGAAAAACGTACAGCTCCAGCTAGAGGAACGAGTCCATGCTTGGCTGGTAGCGGCCCTAACTTTGCTAATCGTCTTTCGGTAGCGGGTGAGTCCCAACGAAGGCTTCTCATGTGAAAAGCGTCTGACCCAACCTCCATCCGCCATTCCTTAGCAAACCATTCCCACTGCCCCCTCTGTCCTAGAAACCCAGCAACAACAAAATACCCGTCGTCATCGTCCCAACTCTCGTCTAAATAGGCAGTCAGCATAAATAACAATCTCGGCGGACGATCATGGGGAGCCCCCTGATCTCTTGTGGCTGATCCTATTTTGCACAAAAGGATTATTTGTGGCTTTGGGAGAGAAGACCCCGGGTTAAAGCCCTGCGCTCCCTCCCAAGAGCAAAGACAACGACGATCATCCTTGGTTCGTCGCAGCGAGCATACTCCGCCTCACTCATGGTCTGGTACGGCCCCTAACAAAATGCGGGGATCCTTCCCCTTCGACATGCTCAGGGTCAGGATGACGACAAAGGTGCGGGGTAGAGACACGGAACGGGCGAGGAAGATGGGGCATCTGGATTGACTGAGTGGCCGCAGACCGAACCTTCGATTGGCATCGGGGTTTTCCATCGCTTCCCATCTATCGCCCTGAGAGGATGGCTGGCATGTGGACGCGATGCCTACTCAGCCTATGGCGAAATCACTCTGAGATTACGGTCCGTAGAAGAACTTCAGGTGCACTCTTGTGATAAACCCGAGACTCCTGTTCCCATGATTGGCTCACAAGAAAGAGTCCCTCAGCGGCTGAAGCCGCGCGGCGAATCAGGCATTTGTGGCACGGCTGAAGCCGTGCCCTTAAGCAAAACGGACTTTTCAGCAGTTTCTAAAGCCTCGGCATAACTATTGTTGTCGCGGGGTTTCTATTGCTTCAGATCTCTCGCCCTGCGAGGATTGCTGGGATGTGGACGCGGTGGATATACCTTTATCTCTCGATCGCCTTCATCGTCGGGATTCCAATCATGTCTTACAAGGTGATCACATTGGGGGCGCCTAAAGCGATATTGCTTGTTATTTTTCCGGGCTACCTGCTGCTGTCAGGGTCGTTCTACTACATGTTTAAATCCCGTTCAAAGTAAGCTGCCGTGTCATGGCAAAGCCGGTATATCGTCTGTGAGTTTATGGGACGGGCTTTCAGCCCTTAGTTTTTACCGAAACGCAAGAAAGAGCACCCCAGCGGCTGAAGCCGCGCGGCGAATCGAGCGTTTGTGGCACGGCTGAAGCCGTGCCCTTAAGCAAAACGGACTTGTCAGCAGCCTCTAAAGCCTTGGGCTACCCAGGAGCAGCGATGGCAAAGGCCAAAGGTTAAAGGACTTTTTGCGATCAGTATTCAGCTAACCAGTTTGTCAGTTGTCAGTCAGGCAAAGGCGAGAGGACATGTAAGAGGTATCACCTCGCTCGTTGTCTGGTACGGCCCCAAACAAAATGCGGGGATCCTTCCCCTTCGACACGCTCAGGGTCAGGATGACGACACGAACGAGTAAATGCAAAGGCAAGCGTCAAGGAAGATGGGCACCCAGATCGTTCGAGGTCGAGCCATTTCGGCATATATAGGCCCAGTACAGCAGTACAATTGCCGCCTATGGCCAAGCATGTTTATTGGGGGTTCAAGTGCAAAACCGAGAGCTGCACCATCCCCTTTCATCCGGCGAAATACATCGGTGAGACCGAAAAAAATCTTGCTGCTTATGCGCCGCCCCAAGATATGCCAGAGTCTTTTGATCATGAGTGCGGGCGCTGTGGCGCGACGCACCGGTACATGAGGGCTGAAATGAAGCCCTTTCTTGCAGATCATCTAATGCCGCCGGAATATGCTCCCTGGTTCTAACTCATTCTGTGGTACGGCCCCGAACAAAATGCGGGGATCCTTCACTGCGTTCAGGATGACGACAAGGTGAGGGGTAGACTCACTCCACCAGCGCCGCAATTATCGCCGTTTGTGTTTTGGTACACCTGATCGGATTATTCATGCGGTTGAGAAGATAACGGTGGTAGGGAATCATGACGGACCCCAAAAAATTAGCCCTCCGAAGAGGGCTAAATGAATCATGAGGCCTGTCTTGTTGCATAGAGAGAGTAGCAATGGGACGGTTCCAGAACAGCTAGCAAAATTTGCAGCTCTGTCATGGCAAATTCCCTATATGGATCTGTCAGTTAATCATCAGCGTTTATGTGACGCTGACGGACTCTTCAGCAGCCTCTGACGCCTTGGACAATCCACCTCACTCATTGGCCGGGGCGGCTCCGAACAAAATGCGGGGATCCTTCCCCTTCGACATGCTCAGGGTCAGGATGACGACGGAAACGAGCAAAGGACAGGCACGAAAGAAACGAGCAAAGGACGAAGGTACGACAAAAAAAGGCGAGGACAAAGGTACCTGCAACACAAAGCTCTTAAGCTGTCGCCGGAAGTGAATTGGGTTGGGGTTGGGGCTTTCTGCGCAGGATGGCGGCGGAGATGAGGGTGATGACGAGGCCGACGGGGAAGGGTTCTATGAAGGTGTAGAGGGCGTTGACGAAGGGGTTCTCGTAGAGCTGCTGCGAGTGGCGGATGGCGGCGACTTTGGCCTGGATGGCTTCGGGGGTTCCGGGTGCGGATTGAGCCTTATGGATGAGAGTGGCGAAGTAGCTGTCCATGAAGCCGTGGAGGAAGTTGAAGTAGATGATCTCCCATGTGACGACGTAGAAGACGCAGGAGATGAGGGTGATGCCAATGCCGATGGTGAAGGCGCGGCCGAAGGTGATGGCGCCGTTGGCGAGGTTGTCCCGGTAGGAGCGGATGCCGAAGAAGACGAGGAGAAACGAGAGGACGATGGCGGTGTAGCCAAGGTAATAGCCCTTGTTGCCGTGGTTGAGGTCGCGGAGGAAGGGGATAGTGCCGCACATCAGGACGGAGGAGATAACGCCGGAGATGAGGCCGAAGGTGAGGATGGTCTTCTTCATAGAGAGGCTCCTGTGGGGTGACTGGAGACACTTTGCGTGGCGGAGGCGGTGTTTGTCGTCATGCTTTTGGGTGATTTTGGGAGTGAGTGGGGGAAATCATGCTTTGAGGTGACGGGTTTAGAGCAGTTTACTGTCACTGCGCGCCAAGCTGACGGTTTGCGAGTGTCGTTTTTGTTTGGGGTCAGACGCCGAATTGTCGCAGGTGATGGTCGATGTGTTTGTACATGAGAATCGCCCACTGTTGTGGTTTGAGCGGACCAAAGAAAGGATGTGGGTGTTTCGTGCAGCAAGCTGCGCCGGTGGTGACAAAGCTATCGATGGATTTGATGAGCTGGGTGCGTTCGCGCTCGAAT
Source organism: uncultured Acidobacteriaceae bacterium (assembly GCA_963798925.1). Lineage (GTDB taxonomy): Bacteria > Acidobacteriota > Terriglobia > Terriglobales > Acidobacteriaceae > Edaphobacter. The sequence goes on along the minus strand of CAWCVD010000008.1, from coordinate 1,180,834 downwards.
TCGCACTGTGCGGGGTCCGCCGTGAAGAGTTCCGGCGAGGAGGGTGAGTTGCGGCGTATTGGTTTGTCGTCGCGGAAGACCAGTGGCTTGATAAGCGGGCCGAAGACGTTGGCAGGAAAAGGAGCACGTTTGGGGTTGATGGTGCCCATGGCCATCTGAAAACCCGAGGTACAGTGCGCGAGCATCAGGGTGAGGGGCATTTTGCCCCATTGTCGCTCACTCTCGGGACGGAGGCGCATGATGCGCCGCTTTACGTCTTCCACCAGTGTGGGGTCAAAGAGATTTTTCATGGGCGTTGGTCAGTTTGTTCTCTCTGTTCATTGCTGCTTAGGGGAGGAGGCCTAGTTGTTTGCCTAGCTGGACGGCCTGCGTGCGGCGGCGGGCTCCTAGCTTGTCGAAGGCTCGGCTGCAGTGGGTTTTGACGGTGTTCTCGCTGACGAAGAGGCGGTCGGCGATCTCGCGGTTGCTGAGGCCCTGGGCGATGAGGGTGAGGATTTCTAGCTCGCGGGGGGTGATGCCGAGGGCGTCGAGCTGGGGCTGGTTGAGAGTGAAGGTGGCCGGCGAATCGGTAGGGACGAGGACTTCGCGGAGGATGATTTTTTCGCGGGGCTTGGTGAGCTTGATGCCGAGCCAGATGCCGAAGGCGACGAAGATGATGGCGACGATGGCGCCATAGATTTCAAGGGAGTGCTCGATGACGAGGAACTGGTACTCGGACCAGCGGAGGATGGCGATGAGGGCACCCCCGACGAGGCCGAGAAGCAGGACGTGGCTGAGGACGGGGCGCTTCATGGGTGTTGGGTGGATTTTACTGCGCGGGGCCGATGCCAGGGCTAAAGTCTTTTCTGCGGTCATGTTAGTGGCCCGATTGCCAGTGGCGCTGCGGGAGCGCATTTTGGGTTGGTCCCGCGTATAATCGTACTTTCACACCAACGCGTTGGCGCATGGACATCTGCGCGGACGCTTCGTATTGCCCGGAAGGCCCCAATGCCAGAAGAAGTAATGAAACGGCTCGCCGAAGAGATCAAGTTGCTGGAACACGAGCTGACAACCGAACTACCTGCAGAGATCAAAAAGGCGGTCGCGCTGGGCGACCTGAGCGAGAATGCGGAATACCACATGGCCAAACAGCGCCAGGTGTTTGTAAACGCTCGGCTTGGCCAGTTGAAGAAGCGCATGGGCGAGCTCGCCATGGTCAACCTGGTGAACATTCCTAACGACAAGGTTGGGTTCGGGTCGCGAGTTACGGTTTTTGACTCAAGCAAGGACGAAGAGCTCAAGTACCAGCTGGTGACGAGCGAAGAGTCGGATGTTACAAAGGGTTTGATCTCAACGACCTCGCCGATCGGACGCGCGCTGCTGGGCAAGCAGGTGGGTGACGTTGCGACGGTGATTACACCGAACGGCAAACGCGAGCTGGAGATTCTGAAGCTCCTGACGATTCATGACGGACCTGGAGAGTAATGGCGTAGCCTGCGGGCGAGTAATCAAAAGAAGCGGCAGAGACGGGGCTTTCCCCGGAGGAAGAGTTTTTTGACCTGGACAAGCGCATTCGGCAAGGGCAGCGGCTGGCTGCTGCAGAAGATCGTCAATGGTTTGGCGTTGACCCGCATCTCCCCGAACATGCTGACGTTTCTGGGACTGGTGATCAATATCATTGCGGCGTGCTTCTTCGGGTTCGCCAGGGCCTATAACGCCAATCGGATGTTTTTGTACGCCGGGCTGATTATTATCGGGGCCGGGATCTTCGATATGGTGGATGGCCGGGTGGCGCGGAAGACGAATCAGGTGTCGGTGTTTGGAGCGTTCTTCGATTCGGTGATGGACCGCTACTCCGATGTGGCGATCTTCTTTGGCTTGTTGATCTACTATGCGCGCGGCAACCGGCTTTTTTATGTCGGGCTGGTGGCGTTTGTGATGACGGCTTGCGTGATGGTCAGCTATACGCGGGCGCGAGCCGAAGCGCTGATCGGGACGTGCAAGGTCGGGTTTATGGAGCGGCCCGAGCGCATTGTTTGCGTGATTCTGGGTGCGTTGTGCAATCGATGGGGTGTGATGGCTCCTGCACTGTGGGTGCTGGCTCTGTTTTCGACACTGACGGTGATCCACCGGATCCGATACACGTACCTGGAGACTGAGCGCAGGAAGCTGCTAACGCAGGCAAAGTGAGCGCGAGTTAGTCCGGCCGCGATCAGGACAGGATTCGCTGGATCAGATTTGTTTTTGTGAGGTCGATGATCTCATCGCCGCGTCCGCTGAGGACGCTCCTGGCCATGTAGAGTGAGAAGCCCTTCATCTGCTCGATGCTGATGTGCGGCGGCATGGAGAGTTCGAGGCGATTCACCATGACTTCGACTAAAGCCGGGCCGGGTGTCGCAAAGGCAGTTCGCAGGGCGGCCTCGACTTCGTTGGGCTGCTGGACGCGAAGGCCCTGAATGCCGATGGAATTGGCGAGGGCAGCGAAACTGGGGTTCTCGAGCTCGGTGCCGTAGGTGACGATGCCGGCGGCCTTCATCTCAAGTTCGACGAAGGCCAGAGCGCCATTGTTGAAGACGATCATCTTGATGGGCAGCTTAGCCTGGCGCAGGGTGAGGAGATCGCCGAGCATCATGGCGAGGCCTCCGTCGCCGGAGAGCGTCACCACCTGACGACCGGGGAAGACGGTCTGAGCGCCGATCGCTTGCGGAACTGCGGATGCCATGGATCCGTGAGAGAAGGAGCCTAGGAGACGGCGACGTCCGTTCATGGTGAGATAGCGGGCGGCCCAGACGGTGGGAGTGCCTACGTCGCAGGTGAAGATGGCGTCGTCGGCTGCGAGCTGGTCGATCAGTTTCGCGACATACTGTGGGTGGATGGGGGTCTTGTTGTCGTCGGCGCCTGCCAGCTCCGCTAACCCCTCGCGGACTTTTTTGTAGTCTTTGATCCTCGAGTCTAGATGGGTTCGATCGCTCTTTGTTTCGAGGAGAGGAAGCAGCGCGGCGAGCGTCTCCTGGATCGATCCGACGAGACCGAGGTCGACTTTGGTGCGCCGGCCGATCTGCTTGCCGCGAATGTCGATCTGGATGACCTTCGCGTGCTTCGGAAAGAACTGTGTGTAGGGAAAGTCTGTTCCCAGCATCAGCAGGACCTCGCAGTCTTCCATGGCGTGGTAGCCGGAGCTGAAGCCGATCAGGCCGGTGAGTCCGACGTCGAACGGGTTGTCAAACTCGATGTACTCCTTGCCACGGAGAGCGTGAACGATGGGGGATTTCAGGGCATCGGCGATTTCGATCAGTTCGGCGTGGGCGTCTTTGCAGCCGGCTCCGCCGAGGATGGTGATCTTTTTGCCGGCGTTCAGGATTTCGGCGGCTTGGTTGAGTTCTTCGTCATTTGGACGGATGAAGGGTTTGGCGACTTTGATGGGCGATCCACTGTGATCGTCGGATGCGCTATGCAGGAAGACGTCACCGGGGAGGACGATGACGGAGACGGCGGAGAGGTTGATGGCGGTCCGCATGGCGATTTCGAGGACGCGGGGCATCTGCTCGGGAATGCCGACCATCTCGCAGAAGTCGCTGCACTCTTTGAAGAGGTTCTGGGGATGGGTTTCCTGGAAGTAATTGGTGCCGATCTCGGCGCTGGGGATGTGCGCGGCGATGGCGAGGACGGGCACGCGGCTGCGATGGCAATCGAACAGGCCGTTGATGAGGTGGAGATTGCCGGGGCCGCAGCTTGCCGCGCAGACTGCGAGGGAGCCGGTGAGGTGCGCATCGGCGCCCGCGGCAAATGCCGCGACCTCTTCGTTGCGCACATGGACCCACTCGATGGAGCCGTCTCTGCGCAGGGCGTCGGTGAATCCGTTGAGCGAGTCCCCGGGCAAGCCATAGACACGTTTGACGCCGGCATTCTTCAGGATTTCCACCAGCAATTCCGCGATTGTCTTTGCCATCTCTTCTCCAGATTTTCGAAGTCTTCAAACTCGACTCAGCGACTGACGGATCAGATGCAGGGTTCAGGATTTTTTGATTCGTTCGTAGGGGTATTGCCTTGTCTTGAAGATCTCGTTGAGATAAATGCCTTTGGAGGGCGCAGCGCGAAAGGCAGCAAACTCCTCCGGCGGAACCTCGAAGTAGCGATAGACGCCTCGCTTACCGCGATAGACGATAGTGAGGACGCGGGCTTCGTCGTTGTAAGACATGGCGGCGATGACTGTGGAAGGCATTAGGGGATGGACTCCCGTAAACTTGAGATGCAATGAAAGCGCAACCAGTTTTGTTAATTCACGGCGGTGCGTGGGCGATGCCCGACGACGTCGTTGCGGCTCATGAAGCCGGCATCGCTAATGCCCTGGGGGCTGGGTTCGATCTGCTCGAACGGGGAGCGAGCGCTGTCGATGCGGTCGAGGCTGCGGTCGCTGTAATGGAGGACGACGAGGCCTTCGATGCTGGGCGGGGTTCGTTCCTGACCCAGGACGGACGCGTTCAACTGGATGCGTTGCTGATGAACGGCGAAAACCTGCGTACGGGTGGAGTGGCGTGCGTTGAGCGGCTGCGGAATCCAATTCGCGCGGCGCGGCTGGTGCTGGACAAATCGCCGCATGTCTACTTCGTAGGGACGGGGGCAGAGCGATTTGCGCGTCAGCATGGAATGGCGCTGTGCGACAACATGGATCTGGTTATTCCACGGGAGCAGGAACGGCTCTACAAAGCGCAGGCTGCGGAGAGGGCGGGATTGCCGGATGAAACATTCTCGGGCGGCGTGGACTTGCGGAGTCTTGATTCGCACGACACGGTTGGGGCTGTGGCGCTCGATGTTCACGGCAATATCGCTGCGGGAACGAGCACGGGTGGGACGTTGAACAAAGCTCCGGGGCGCGTGGGCGATTCTTCGCTGATTGGTTGCGGGTGCTATGCGGACAATCGGACGGCTGCGGTGTCGCTTACCGGGTGGGGCGAGCCGATCATGAAGCTGGTGCTGGGCAAGTGGGCCGTTGATCGTGTTGCCGCTGGTGAGAGTCCGGAGCAGGCGGCGCAGGAGGCGATTGCTTATCTTTTCAGCAGGCTTGGCGGGCACGGCGGGATCATTCTGCTGGGTCCGGATGGCCGGGTGGGGTTGGCACACAATACTCCGCGGATGGCGTGGGGGATGCGAACGGCGGCTGGTGTGGAGATCGGTGTAACTCGGAACTGATCAGGCGTCTGGATTCGGTGGACTAATTGACCTCGTAAATCCTTGGTTAACCTGAGCCCCTTGCGCACTGAATGGCCATTCATGTAGAACATCGCGTTGTCAAAGTCATCCGCCGGGCGGTCGTGAATTGAACTTGACCTGGCTCAGTGCACCGGGAGCTCCTTTCATGTTGACTCGTGTCTCGCGGCGTCTCTCCGCAGTCGCTCTTGCTGCTATCGTCTCGCTGGCCGGTCTGCTTGCCGGCAATCTTCAGGCTCAGAACATCTCCACGGCGGAGCTGCACGGCACGGTAACTGATCCGAGCGGCGCCGTGGTTCCCAAGGCCGCCGTCACGATCACGGATGCTTCGAAGGGCTTTTCGCGCTCGACGACGAGCGACGGCCAGGGCAACTATCTGCTGCTTCTTCTGCCTCCGGGCACGTATGTTGTGACGGCGACGGCGCCGGGATTTGCAAAACTGAACGCAAGCAACGTAGTGCTCACGGTTGGCGAGCGGGCGGAGCTTCATCTGACGTTGTCCATCAATGGAAATGAGACGATCAGCGTCAACGCCGGCGCGGACATTATCGAGACGGAGCGAAGTTCACAGTCGACGACGATTGATCAACTGCGTATCGAGAATCTGCCGACGAACGGGCGTAATTACATTGGCTTCACGCTGACGAACTCGCAGATTGCGCGCGATGCGGCGCCTTCGATCGGGGCGATTCCGACCTCGGGGCTGAACTTTGGAGGGGTGCGCGCGCGATCGAACTCGATCAATATCGACGGCGCCGATGCGGGCGACTACATCTCCGGCGGTACGCGCACGACAGTTTCGCAGGACGCGGTGCAGGAGTTTCAGATTGTGACGAATGGGTTTGCGGCGGAGTATGGCCGTGCGTCCGGGGGTGTGGTCAACATCGTTACCAAATCCGGAACGGACACAGACCCATGGGAGCGCGTACGGCTTTCTGCGCAATCGGTACATTCAGGCGACGAATCCGTTTTCAACCGTGTATCAACCTGCGTATACGCGAGTTCAGGCAGGTTTTACGATTGGCGGCGCGATCGTTCCGGATAAGACCTTCTACTTCTTTTCAGCGGAACTCACGCGGCGGCAGGAGACGGGCTTCTCTGACATCGGCGCCAATAATTTTGGATTGACGAACATCGACGTCAGCCGGTTTTTTGGCGCTCCGGCCGGTGCGCTGATCGTGCAGGGTACGTCGAACCAGCAGGCCTTTTTGCAGAACCCAGGGCTTCCGGCGAATACCCCGGGAATTCAGCAGTATATTGCGCTGGTCGGGTCGGGCTCTTCTATTGCGACGACGGGGCAGAATCCGGCGTTCCTGCAGCCGACTATCGGAGCGAAGAATTTTGTTACCTCGGGGCAGGTGTTACCGGCGTCGTTCGTCCCGCTGAATAGCCTGATCGGCAACTTCCCCATCTCTGAGCGCACCGAGGTGTATTCTCTGCGGATCGACCACAAGCTGACGGCCAATCAACAGTTGACGCTGCTCGGTAGCGCCAGCCCAAGCTTCGTCAGCGGCATCGAAGAGAGTGCTGCGAATCAGAATGTAGGGGAGAATTCCTTTTCTCGCACGGCGACGCAGAGTCTGCATGACTGGGCGATCGCGGGGCAGCACACGCTTACCATTGGCAGCAATAAGGTGAACGAGCTGCGGTTCCAGTACGCGCGACACCCTGTGCTGTTTGCTAACAGCAGCTCTGCCGGTGGCGCGAGCACGGCGGTGAACATTCCGGGATTTGCTTACTTCGGCAAGACGCCGTTCTCCGTTGTCAACCGCATTGAAGACCAGAACCAGCTGCAGGATGACCTCACGATTACCCATGGCCCGCACACATTCAAGATGGGGATCGATCTTCGCTACATCCCAATCAACATTATTCAGGGCCAGCTTTATGGCGGAGGCGACTATAGTTTCGGCGCGCTGAATAGCACGGATGTCTCCTCTTCGCTGGTAGGGTTGCCCGGATTCTCGGCGATCCAGGCTTATGGTCTCGGCATTCCGCAGTCGTTTGCCCAGGGCATCGGCAATACGAGCACGAAGTACGACCTGAAGGTTCTCGGCGCCTTTTTCCAGGACACCTGGCGGGCTACGAGCAGACTCACGATGAACCTCGGGATCCGCTATGACATCGAGGCCTATCCCACCCAGCTTGCACTCAACACGGCTACCAATAATGCGATGACCGCCTATGGGATTCGTGAAGGGATCCGGCTGCAACCAACCAACGTCGCTCCGCGAATCGGGGCCGCGTACGACGTTTATGGCAACGCGAAGACGGTCGTACGTGGGAACTTCGGCATCTTCTACGACCGCACACCGGGCAACCTCGAAGCGCAGTCTCTCGCTTTCAATTCGACGACGGTTCCCCTGGTCATCCTTGCCGGTGGTTCGCCCTGCGCGGTGACCGCCCCTGTTGCGGGCGCCAGTCCGCTGAATCTTAATGCGACGAATACGTTTCAGGGGTCGCTTGGCAATGCGAATTGCCTGGGCGCGAGTGCGGCTGGTTTCAACTACATCGCAAGCCAGCAGCGCTTCGATCCCAACAACTCGAACTCGTTATTTGTGAACCAGAACTTTCTGACGGCCGGCTTCCCTCTCCCGATCCTTCCGTCGGGACTCCCTGCTGACCTGTACATCCAGACTCCGTACGTGCAGCAGGTCTCCTTTGGGATCGAGCAGGATCTTGGCCACGACATGTCGCTGAACATCGCGTATAACCTGACGGGCGGCCGCCATCTGAACCGGCCCATCAATGTGAACCCGGTCAATCCGCAGCTTCTGATCGCCAACTGGCACAACGCCGTAAATGCTGTGAAGGCGGGGACCGCGATGCCTGGCACTGCGAGCCCCACGTCGAACCCCCTGACCGTTGCGACGGCGAGTGGAGTGAATCCCTGCGGAGAGGGGCCGACAGGTCCTTACGTGACCCCCGCGCTGCTGAATTTCTTCCGACCGTCGGGCCTGAATGTTTCGCTGGCAAACTTTCTTTCGAACCCAGCCGTTGGCGGGGGTCCGTGCGTTGCCCTGGCGAGCGAGATTGCGTTCGCTGATGGACTCGGCAAGGGGCAACCGATCCCTTTCGGTGATATGACGTCCGAACCTGACGAGCGGGACCTCCGACTATGACGGGTTGAGCGTGAACCTGAAGAAGCGCTATTCGAAGAACTATGAGTTCCTGGTGAGCTATACGTGGTCGCACGCCATCGACGATTCCACCGATGTCGTCTCGACTTCGGATTCACCGCAGAGCAACTTCGTTCCGAACGCCGAACGCAGCAACTCGACCTTCGATCAGCGTCACCGATTGGTTCTCTCGGGTGTTTACAACTCAGGCCATATTGGCGGCTCGGGCTTTGTGCCGGTGGTTTTTTCAGGTTTTACTGTTGCGCCGATCTTCGAGATCTCGTCGGGCCGCCCCTTCAACATTCTCACCGGGACCGATACCAACTTCGACTTCAACCCACTCACCGACCGGCCCAACGCGGTTGCGCCTAACAGCGGACTCACGGGATGTGGAACAGCTCCGGTGCTTTCGAAGTACTCTCCCACCGGCGCATTCAACCTGCCCTGCTATATCGACGCTCCACCGACGGCGGGGCCGGCGAGCAGCTACTACGCCGGCGATCTGCCCCGCAATGTGGGTGTGAAGCCTTACACGGTCTTCACTGACCTGCGCATCGCCCGCGCCTTTACCTTCTCGCACGAGATCGGGCTTCAGGTGACGGCGGACGTTTTTAATCTGATTAATAAGAACAACACGCTGGACGTCAATCTGCTCTATACGGCGGCGGGCACACCGACTGCAGCCTACGATCCGAGGCAGTTCCAGTTCGGCGCGCGCATCTCCTTCTAACTCATTTCAGATCAGTCATCGATCAAACATCGACCAACGCAGGGCCTGTCCGCGACATCCAACGGAGAGGCCTTTGTTTGCGTTCCGATGTCGATTCGGGCCGGCTGTACAAAGTTACGCAACATGTCTTCGAAGAAAGGTGTTAGACAAGAGAGATGCGTGATCTTCGGCGAGCTCTTGTCGAGCCGGCCAAGGCTGTTAGCCAGTGCTGAAAGGTTTGAAAGAATGAGAAAGTTGCGCGTTGTTCTGACAGCGTTAGCGATTCTTGTGCCTGCAGCCGGTAGCCTGCGGGCGCGCGCCGACGCTGCCTTGTTGATGGAAGAGCCGTACGGCGATTTTGGCGCGTTCAATCCAACGGGACATGCGGCGATCTATCTGAACCACATCTGCGCGGAGACTCCAACGCGGCTGCGTCCATGCAATCCGGGGGAACCGGGCGCGGTGATCAGCCGGTATCACAAGATCGATGGCTACGACTGGCTCGCAATACCGCTGGTGCCCTATCTGTACGCGGTGGAGCGCGTGGAGGATGTACCCGCGACTGCCGATGCAGAGCTTGTGACAAGTCTGCGTGACCGCTACCGCCGCAATCATCTCCTGGCGTTCGCTCCGGACGTCGCCGAAGGAAAGAAGGCCGGCGAAGCTCCCGCCGGCGAGTGGACGCAGCTCATCGGCGCATCGTACGACCGCAGAATCTACGGATTTCAGATCGAGACAACCGCAGATGAAGACATGCAGTTCATGAACAGGTACAACGATCACCCGAACGAGGGTCACTTCAACCTGCTGTTTCACAACTGCGCTGATTTCTCGCGCACGCTGTTGAACGTCTACTATCCGCACAGCGTTCATCGGAACTTCTTTGTCGATCTGGGAATCACAACTCCCAAGCAGGTGGCGCGATCGTTGACCAAGTACGCCGATCACCACCCCGAGCTTACGTTCTCGACGTTCATGATTCCGCAGGTGCCTGGCACGATCAAGCGCAGTCATCCCATCGATGGTGTGCTCGAGTCGGTGGTCAAGTCGAAGAAGTATGTCTTGCCGATTGCGGTGCTCTCTCCTGAGGTGGCCGCGGGTCTCGTCGTGGCTTACCTGACCGACGGCCGGTTCAAGGCGCCGAAGGATGCTGCCGTCGAGATTGTTCCTGGGGAGACGATCACCAAGACGACTGACCCTGCTGCTGCATCCGCTCCAGGCGGTGCGCCTGCGGTGATCGATACCAGGCGACCGCTTCCGCCACCCACAACTGTTCCGCAGAGCTAACCGGACCTCTCAATCGACTTTCAGGCTGGCATCGGCATCCATCACCAGCGACTCGCCTTCGACGAGCAGGGAGTGAAGTTTCAGCGAGCCGAGCGAGAGGGCATAGCCAGTTGTCTCAGTCGAGCGGCTGAGGAGTTGCCGCATAAGAACTGCGGCGTTCACCTTCATCTGTGCGGGTAGTTGGTGGCTCATGAACGGCACAAGCAGGAAGTTCAGTTCTTTCGAGGAGCTCAGCCGCTCGATTCGCGCATCGCGAAACCCGATGCTCTCCTCTTCGGCGTCCGGGATCAGCGAGACGTCGGTGTCGGTGGTGAGCGAGACGCCGATGCAGGTTCCATGCAGAGTTGTGCCGAGCTTTGCCTTGGCATGGACACGGACGACGATGCGGTCTTGCACGAAGGTCACATGAGGCGACTCCGCGTAGACGAAGCAGGCTGAGTTAGCGGAGCCACGAATGTAATAGCGTCCCTGAGGGCCGTTGAAGAGCTGCGTCCGGAGGGTGCGTTCGAGGGCCTGGGCGGAGATTCTGACCTCGATGGCAGAGGCGGCGCGACTGGCTGAGAACAACAGTGCCGCATAGAGGAGAAGACGAGACGAGAGCCGGTGCATATCTTTAAGCATAAAGGCAAGAAGCATAAAGGCAGCCGGTGCCTTGTTCGTGCGGATGAGCCTGGCTTTCGCGGCTGCTACTCTGTCTTCACCATGGTCCGCAGAGTCACATCGCTCAGTTCCCTGTTTCTTTTCGCGCTTGTATGCGCGGTTTCAAGCGCCGAGACCCGGCGTATGGTGATCATCGATCAGGATGGCTCGGGCCCAGCCGGGTCGAACCAGATGTCGATGATGGTGTTGCTGCAATCTCCGCAGGCAGAGGTGCTCGGCATCACGATGGTGAGCGGCAATGCGTGGGAGCCGGAGGAGGTGCAGCATACACTGCGCATGCTCGAACTGATCCATCGGACCGATGTGCCGGTTGTTCCCGGAGCAATCTTTCCGCTTGTCCGGACCGAGGAGGAATCGAAGATTCAGCGGCAGCTTTACGGCGGCTACTCCTGGTACGGGGCGTGGGGAGATGTTGCGGCGAAGACGAGTCTTGAGCCGTATCACGGCGCGTATGTGGTGCCGAAGTTGCGCGAAGGCGAACCAACGACCAAGCCACTCGCGGAAGATGCGCCGCATTTTCTGATTCGCCAGGTCCACGCGCATCCGCATGAGGTGACGATCTTCGCAGCCGGCCCGCTGACGAATATCGCGCTTGCGATCTCCATCGATCCGCATTTCGCCGAACTGACTCAGGGCATCGTCATCATGGGCGGCAGCCTGAGTCCGCAGACAGGCGATCCGGAGTTTGCGAACAATCCGCGGCACGAGTTCAACTTCTGGTTCGACCCCGAGGCTGCGCACATCACGCTGCGTGCGCACTGGCCACGCATCGACCTCACGACGGTCGACATCTCGGTAAAGACGGGCTTTACCAAGGCGATGCTCGAGGAGATTGCGCGCTCGCCAAACCCTGCTGCGAAGTATCTCGCAGCCTATACGGATGAGTTTTACTATTTGTGGGATGAGCTCGCTGCGGCGGCGTGGCTCGACCCGGCGATCATTACCAAAGAGCAACAACTCTACCTCGACGTTGACCTGAGCCGAGGGCCGTTTTATGGAGATACTCTTTCGTGGACCCCGGCTAACAAACCTGCGCTCGATCTGCAGCTTGTTCACGTGCAGAGCGATCTAGATCTGCCCCGTTTCAACAAATTATTTGTCGACCTTATGAAGGCGCCGCCTCAGCCAGCGGCAAAATGACAATCGTGTTCCGCATACACTGGAACCTAACGAAGCGGAGATAAGAACTTGGACCTAGCGCAGCTTAATGATCATTTTGGAATTCCCGGCGTTCTTGCCTTTCATGCCACAGCCAGCGGTTTGATCTACGCTGACATCACGGCCAAACAGGCCACTGCCACGGTCTATCTGCAGGGAGCCCATCTCACGGCGTGGCAACCCAGCGGACAGAGGCCAGTCATCTTTCTCAGCCGCAAGAGCGAATTCGCTCCTGGAAAGCCGATCCGCGGAGGAGTTCCGATTGCGTTTCCATGGTTCGCCACGCGACACGATGGCAAGTCCGGGCCCTCGCATGGATTCGCGCGCATTCAGGACTGGACTCTCGGCTTCGCCGCGCTCGTCGGGGATGACCTGCATTTAACATTCACCCTGGCGCCTACAGAGATGAGCCGCCAGCTCGGCTTCGACAACTTCAGGCTCGCGTATCAGCTGATCATCGGCCGAACTCTGACGATGCAGCTCACCGTGGGTAACGACGCGGCAGTGCCGCTGCTCTTCGAGGAGGCGCTCCACACTTACTATGCCGTTACGGATATTCACGAGGCTAATGTCACCGGGCTTGAGGGCGTGACATATCTGGACAAGAACGACGGTTTCAAGGCAAAGCAGCAAAAGGGTGAGATCGTCATTACGGAGCCTACGGACCGCGTGTACTTGAACACCACAAGCACGTGCGTCCTCAGCGACACTGGCGGCAGGCGCCGCATCACTGTAGCCAAGACCGGCTCCAATACAACCGTTGTGTGGAACCCGTGGGAGTCAGGTGCGCTGAAGATCGCTGATCTCGATCCGACCGAGTGGCATGAATACCTTGCGGTGGAAACCGTCAACGCTGCGGAAGATGCGATTACGTTAGCCCCTGGCGGCAGACACGTAATGGCTGCGCACGTCTCCGTCGAAGATGTGAAGGCGTAGATGTCGAGGCGAGACTGAGCTGCCGCACCTCCGGTTCAGTTCTTCTTCTTGTTTCCAAACAGGCTGGTGATCGTGTTGGTGAGCTGCTTTCCGTTACTCTTCATCATTCCATTCACGTCCGGAGTGATGATGGGTTTAGAGGAGGTCCCGGTGATTGTAACGGGGAGTCCGGTCGCCGCTGCTTGAGACGCAGTCTTGCCTGCGGTCCCGTTCATCATCGTCAAAAGACCGACTGCCTTGCCCCCGACGCCGCGGCTTGTATCCACCTTCATACTCAGCTTGAAGTTCAACGCGCCCGAAGATGAAACGGTGCCGTTGCCTACCGCTTCCCCGATCGAAGGCATCGAGATGAAGATGTCGGTGGCATGTATTCCATCCTTGATGACCTGCAGTTGTACGCGAAGCGCCTGGATGTTCGTGATGTTTCCTGTGTCACCGGTAGCTGCGGCTACGATCCCCTTCAACTGCGAACTCGGATTGAAGCCTGACAGGCGGGTATTGGCAAGCTCGACAGGGCCGCTGATGACCAGAGCCTGAAGCGGTCCGACGATGGTCAGGTGAGTCGTGAGTGTGCCGCCTTGTAGGACCGATCCATTGGGCAGCTTGACGCCCACTGCGGGCAGCAGGGACTGCAGATCGTCGATTGGCAGGTTCTCTCCGGCGAGCTTCAGGTTCACAGTTATGTTTCCGGGCTGCATGCTGTAGGAGCCGCTGGTGTGAGCCGCAAGCTTACCGGTCTGGAAGGCTGCGTCCTGCAGTTGGCCAGCGTTGTCGCTCAGGCTGTGTTTGACGGTGTAAGCGATATCGATCGGTTTGGGAGCCGGCACGGCGTCAGGCCGCAGTTGAAGGTGCTGCGCGTGTACTGTTCCGCTGCTGCTGACCGCGGGGCCGTCGGATACGGCGTGTGCATCAATGTCAGCGAGAAGAGAGATACCTGCACTCTTATCGACGAAGCCCGTCGCGACGGGATCGAAGTGATGTAAAGCCAGTTTCGCGTCGAACGTAGTCTTAGCCAGATCGTTCGGGTTGATTGGGCCGGCGGTGCCCGTCATCCCCATGGTGGCCTGCCCTGGGAGGACTGCGCTCAGGGTAAAAGGAAACTGCTTGGCCATGGCGAAGTTCTGCATGGTCAGATCAATCTTATCGACGATCTGAGGCGCACCTACGGCCGGCAGATTCTCCACCTTGGCGTGACCATTCTTGATGGCGATGTCTCCAACCGTGAACTCCGGGATGCCTGTTTGCTTTTGTGCCTGCGCTTGTTTCGCTGCGCCCTGGCCGAGGGTCGAAAAATTCCACGCGCCATTCGCCGCGTGCACCAGATGAATCTGTGGGGACTCAATCGCCAGGCTGTCGATGATGATCTGACGGTGGAAGACCAGCGGGCGCATCTCTACGCCGATGTGGAACTCCGTTGCAGTGATGAACGGTTCGGAGCTGAACTGAGGATCATCGGCGACAGAAAGGTCACGAGCGTCCACAGTGCCGGAAAGAACCGACAAGCTGAGATCTCCCAGCTTTACCTGTCGTCCCAGCCTGATGGACAGCTGACTTTCAATCGCCGGTTTGAAGGTATTGATGTTCACAAGAAGGGGAATCGCGGCCAACATCAGTAGGAGCGCTCCCGCGACCGCAGCCGCAATCTTCCATCTGCGCTTCATTGATCAAACCCTCCTAAAAGTCGCCGACCCCACAAACGCACCAGAACCGCCTTTGCCCAACGAGACGCTCTGCCGCTACTCTGGAGAGCGTGATGCTCATTCTTGCCTCTGCTTCGCCTCGCCGCCACGAATTACTGACGCAGACGGGGCTCAAGTTTACTGTGGCCGCCGCGAACCTGAACGAAGAGCTGCTGCCGGATGAAGCCGCTGCAGCTTATGTCCAACGGTTGGCGGAAGAGAAGGCTCAGGTTGTCTGGAATGCGTACCAATCGTTGGATACGGAAGAAGAGCCACTGGTTGTACTGGGTGCCGATACCTGCGTCGTCAGCGATGGACACATCCTCGGCAAGCCGATCGACAGCGCCGATGCGCGACGCATGCTGAAGCTGCTGAGCGGACGCACTCACGCTGTTCTTACTGGCATCGCGGTCGTTGCTGCCCGCAGGGTGGCCAGAGATGTTGAGATCACCCAGGTGACCTTCAATCAGCTCGACGACACAGATATTGCAGAATACATCGCCAGCGGCGAGCCGCTCGACAAGGCTGGTGCGTACGCGATTCAAGGCTATGCGGCCCGATGGATTCCAAGAATTGAAGGCTGTTACTTCAACGTGGTTGGCCTTCCGATAGCGCGGACAATCGCGCTGCTGGAGCAAGTCCAGTCCGCGGCCGTTATCGACACGTTCTAGCTTTGTCTCGTCTACTCTACGCTCGCAATCATTGCTGCGAGCAGCGCTGTGCGTGGAACCAGATGCTCGATGACGACAGACTCATGTGATGCGTGAGCTCCCTCACCAACCGCTCCCATGCCGTCGAGTGTCGGCACGCCAAGCGCTGCGGTGAAGTTGCCATCGGAGCCGCCACCGGTCGCGGCCTCTTCGAGAACAAACCCGATCTCCGCTGCCAGTGTGCGCGCCTTCTTGAATAGCGCAATCGTCCCAGCCTTGCGCTCCATCGGCGGCCGGTTGATGCCTCCGGTGATGGCGAGCTTGCAATGAGGATCGAAGACCTTAAGACGGCTAAATAGTTTTTCCACATGCTCCGCATCGCTGGCCTTGGCGATCCGGACGTCGACTTCGGCGTGGGCGTGCGAAGCGACCACATTCGACCGCGTTCCACCAGCAAAAACACCACAATTTACCGTCAATTTTCGCTTCAAATTCGTGAATTGCGAGATGGTTTGGACCTGTTTGGCGAGCTCGAGAATGGCTGAGTGCCCCCGCTCAAAGTCGACCCCACTGTGCGCCCCCACACCCGTAACCTCCACATTATAATGACCTACTCCCTTGCGTGCTGTCTTGTAGGCCAACCCTTGAGCGGGCTCAAGAACAAAGACCGCGGCAGATTTAATCGCCAATCGCTCCGTAATTTCACGCGAAACCGGACTTCCCACCTCCTCCTCACTGTTGAGAAGCAGTATTGCTGGGCGATCTAATTTCAATTCTTTCAGTGCCTTGAGCGCAGTAAGCGCCATCGCAACTCCGGCCTTCATATCCAATACGCCCGGTCCCCAAAAGCGCCCCTCCGCCTCGCGCCAAGGCATCTTCCGCAGCGTTCCCATCGGCCAGACAGTGTCCAGATGCCCTAAAAGAAGGGCAGGTCTCTTCGTTGAGCGTTCCGGGCCGAAATGAAGTTCGAGGACGTCTCCGAATTCACGCTGCCTGTGGCGCTTGACCCTGGCTCCTTGTTCGCGGGCTAAACCGATAGCCAAGTCGACGGCTGCGTTAACCGCCTCCCTGTCTTCACTTGGCGACTCCCGGACTACAAGTTGCCGGATGATCGTCTTCATGCGGCCTTGAAGTTTGTCGACTTCGCGAAAGATGGCTCTCGTGTCCATGGACGGATCTTATAGCAATCAAATGAATTAGTTCCAGCCGTTGCGCGTCCAAAAGTGGTCAAGCCGAGGGAGATCTGTGGCAAATTTGCCACATTGTCGAATCTCGGGTTCCCGCTATCCTATATGACGGTTGTCCTGGAGACGTCGTTTCGTGGCCTTGGAAGCTCATTTTGAGCGGACAATTCGGTCGGAGATTGAGTTCAGTGGTATCGGCTTGCATAGCGGTGCACCTGTCTCGATGCGGTTGATTCCGGCTCCGGCTGGATCGGGTATTGTCTTTCGACGCACTGACTTAGATAATTTTGAGATTGCGGCTGTGGGGCGCAATGTCGCTAAGGTCAGTTATGCGACCAGCTTGATGCGGCAAAGTGTTTTGATTTCAACGACTGAGCACTTGTTATCGGCATTAATCGGGTGTGGCGTGGATAACGTGATTGTCGAGGTGGACAATCTTGAGGTGCCGATTCTGGATGGGAGTGCGCTGCCGTATGTGCAGGCTTTTCAATCAGTTGGGATGAAGCAACAGAGACGGAAGCGGGAATATTTGAAGATTTTGAAGGAGGTTGAGGTTCGGGAGGGATCCAAGTTCATCGGGGTTTATCCTGGATCGGGTTATCGGGTTTCTTACACGATCGACTTCCCTCAACCTATTGGTGTAGAGAGGTTTACGGGGGATCTGGCGACGGGGGATTATGCGAATTTAATTGCTCCGGCGCGGACTTTTGGGTTTAAAGAGGATGAAAATAAATTAAGGGATATGGGGCTGATTCGGGGGGCTTCGAAGGATTGCGCGATTATTTTGTCCTCGCAAGGTATTGAAAATGGGCCACTTCGGTTTGATGATGAGTTCGTTCGGCATAAGGTTTTGGATTTGATTGGGGATCTGGCGCTGGCGGGGCGGAGGATTCAGGGCCGGGTGGTAGCCGAGAGGGCAGGCCATGCGATGCATACTGCTCTTGTGCAACGACTTATGCGGGACCGGTCGGCGTGGGAGCTGGCTCATGGATACGATGAGGTAGCGGAGCCGGAGCGGGGTTTGGGGCGGCTGGAACCAGCAATTGTGTCGTAATTTGATGGTAAAAAGCGTGGTTCTTAGTGCAAATCTGTGGTCATTTTGTGGCTGTTAGGTGCGTGTTTTTCGGCTCCTGAGATTTTCCTCGTTTTTGGGATTTATTTTTTGCGGCGGTGTGGAAAAGGGCAAAGGC
Organism: uncultured Acidobacteriaceae bacterium; assembly: GCA_963798925.1. Taxonomy (GTDB): domain Bacteria; phylum Acidobacteriota; class Terriglobia; order Terriglobales; family Acidobacteriaceae; genus Edaphobacter. Next base: position 1,163,075 of record CAWCVD010000008.1, on the reverse strand, counting down.
CAAATGGGGATTCTTCCCCTCGACAAGCTCGGGTCAGGATACGACTTTGAAACGGATGAATTGAGTGAGCGGGGTGGCGGCGGTTGCGTTGGGGTCGAATCTGGAGTCGAGGTTCGGGGATCGCGAGGCGAATCTGCGGGAGGCTGTTCGGCGGGTAGGGGAGCTTGGGGTGGTGAGGGCGGTGTCGTCATTCTATGACACGGAGCCGGTCGGGTATTTGGAGCAGCCTCGGTTTTTGAATGGGGCGCTGGTGCTTGAGACGGAGTTGGGGGCGCGGGAGTTGATGCGTGAGCTGCTTTCGATTGAGCGGGCGATGGGGCGAGAGCGCGAGGGGGCTGTGGCGAAGGGGCCGCGTGTGATTGATCTTGATCTGCTGTTGTATGGGGATTGGGTGTTGTGGGCGGAGGAGCTGATCCTGCCGCATCCTCGGATGGAGGAGCGGCGGTTTGCGCTGGAGCCGTTGGCCGAGATTGCGCCGGAATGGGTGCATCCGGTGCTTGGGGTGACGGTGCGGGAGATGTTGGCGGGTTGGGGCGTGATTCTTGATTCGTCGGTCCTGGGAGTTGGGGCTGGATGGAAGAAAGCAATTCAGTCGTTCCGCCCTTCGACTTCGCTCAGGGCTTCACTCGGCCTTCGGCAGAGTGGAACCCACTCATCGCGCAAGATGCCGCGCGATGAATGGGGAACCCGGCACCCGGCCCGGGCTCGACTAAATCAGATCACGGTTCCAACCTTCGGGTCACAGTGATGACTACGAAAGCCAACCAGAGGGATTGGTTCATCCGGTAAGGACTCAGCTTGCTCCGATTTGGCTGTTCATTCTCAAATTCATAACTCCTAGCAACTGCTTGCTGCAAGGTGTTAGAGCAAGTCCGACCAGAGCAGATCATGCGAATAACATCAATCATTGGCTTCCGACTTGGGCTCTTAAGCGGGCAAGCTCTATGGGCGCCAGCGTCGTGAAATCGATTGCTCCTGCGCTACACTCCTGCGAGCAAATGCGCTCGTTGGGAACCTCGGTCTTCGGCAGAGTGGATGGGCAACCGGCGCTCGTTGAGTGGGGCGTCTGGGCTGCCGGTAAGGATCAGTTTGGGCGCTCGGACGAAAGGGTGGGCTTTAGCATCGCGCGAAGCTTCTCGGCGTGGGATTTCAAGGCGATATTGACTAGCGATTCGATGTCCCCACTGGTGATCCCGAAGGCACTGAGCGTGCCGGCTGCGGAGTCAATTGCTTTTATGCGCTGGGAGTTTGCAGCGAGGAAGCGGGCGGTAAGGTCGCTCTCGACGATCTCTTCTTTGGTAAAGAGATAGTTCAGCGCAAGGATGTCGCGGGCTGGGGCATCGTCGGGAATGTCGATGGGGCGATCGCTCATCGGTTTCGTGGTTATGCCTGGAATTGAGATCGACATGGAGTTAACTCGTATGCGGCCATTTTCGATACGGATGCGGACTGGCTTATCGCCGAAGGTAGATGCGACTTTGCGCAACTTCGGAAGAATGGCGAGCGGAAACCGTACCATGCCTTTCGACTCCACCTTGGCGGGACAGGTGAATTCGCGGCCGGTGACGACAAATTTGAGGGCTTCACGATAACAGGTGAGGTCGACCTCGTCCTTTCCGGTGTCGGCTCGGGCTTTCGTCATCTGGCGCGATGCTTTGGCGAGATTGTCTTGGGTAATTTCAAAGTCGATCATGAATGGGTTTCTCCTTACGCCGGGAAGTTGAGGGAAGTGAACTGGCCTAAACCCGACTTTTTCAGGCAAAACAGGGCTGCCCTGGGATGCCTAAATGCACCAAACAAGCGAGACACCTCTTGTTACACTGGCGAGCAAAAGTGTTCAGAAGAAAACCTGCAGGCCACCTGGACTCCTGCGAACTGAATATTTCGGGAAGTGGACATTCATGAGAATCGCTTTGGTGCTTGTGCTTTTCGGCGTAACGACCGCACTGGGGCAAGAATCACTCAAGATCAACGAACCTGTGGAACGCCAGCTTGCGTCGGGCTCCGTGCAATCTTATTTGATCGAACTCAAGGCTGGCGACTATGTCGCCAGCTTGCTCGATCAGCACGGCAAAACTGATCTTACGATTGTTGCCCCGGATGGTTCCCCTTTACGGCACTATCCTGGCCCGCCAGAAGATGGGAAACGCCTATGCGTCTTTATCGCAGACATCGCTGGAAGTTATCGGTTAGACGTCACGACATCCGCCACCCAGACGGTGAGCTACAAGCTGACTTTGAACCAGGTGTTGTCACTCGACGAACGTCTGAGGCCGAAGGAGTGGCAGGATCCGAACCCGAGCCCGCGGATGGACGCGCTTCGAAAACAGGCTGCTTCCGGTGATATCGATATAAGGACTTTCTGGAAGCAAGTGACCAGGGAAGGCACACCGTTGGTCGAATCCATCGAAACGGACCCTCAACATCAACTCGTCACCTTTCTATGGCGAGGAACACCGGAAACCCGCAACGTATTCGTGAATGGCTCTTTTAAGATAGGGGGCCGCTACCCGTTGGACTATGTTTTTCACCAGATACCCCTCACGGATGTGTGGTATTTGACTGTCCGGCTTCCAACCGGTGCGCGGTTCACCTATGGTCTGTCAGAGAATGATCCCCTCGTCTTCAGCGGCTTCCAGCCCGAGCGATTTGCGACGACACAGGTCGATCCGCTGAACCCCCACCTATGGGGATGTGCGCCTGATGCGACCCGATACGACTGTCAATCCATGGCTGAGATTAAAGGGGCCGTTGCACAACCCTGGATCGTAAAGAACAGCAGCGTCGCAGCGGGGACAATCGAGAAGGAGAAGATCCACAGTGCGCTTCTGAAGAATGAACACGATTTGTCGATTTATCTTCCTGCTGGATACAAGGCGAACGTTTCGCCATACGACCTTGTCGTCATCTTTGATGAAAGTGCCTATCTGACGAAGGTGCCCGTGCCTGTGATTCTGGATAACCTAATCGCAGCCTCCAAGATTCCGCCGACAGTCGCAGTGCTGATTGGGAATCCATCGCAGGACTCGCGCATGAGAGAGCTGCCGCCGAACCCGGAGTTTGCTGATTTCCTCGCGAAAGAGTTAATCCCATGGATACACGCTCATTACAACGTCACCCGCGATCCCGGAAAAACCGTTGTTGCCGGGTCCAGCCTGGGAGGGCTCGCAGCGGCCTACGCGGGTTACAAACACCCCGAAGTCTTCACAAACGTTCTGTGCCAATCAGGGTCGTTTTGGTGGGCTCCCGACCATTCGGGGGCCATACCGGATGGAGTGATCACGGAAACGGGATGGATGGCCAAGCAGTTCATCGCGAGTTCAAAGTTACCTCTCAAGTTTTATATCGATGCGGGGTCATTTGAATTCGACTCGAATGGGACTGGTGGTGGAATTCTTGAGACCAGCCGGGACATGCGAAATGTCTTGCTGGCGAAAGGATACGAAGTCCACTATCAACAGTTTGTTGGCGGGCACGATTATCTGAGCTGGAGGGGCACATTTGCGGACGGGCTGATTGACCTTATCGGAACCACAAGTAATAAACCTGTCGGTCCTTAATCACTTAGGGTTGGACTGTCGGCGATCCGGAAATTTCCCGAAGCGCCTGAACCCCGATAAGCGATAAAGCGCCGAGCCACTCAGTTGAGGAGCTGCTTTCGGTGAAGACGGCCTTCGAGCAGGGGGATGGCGCTTTTCATGGGTGGGCGCAGGCCTGGGCTCGTTTCAGGAGGAGGTCTCGTTCGCGGGTGTTGCGGGTTAGGGTGGCGGCGCGGGTGAATTCGGTGTGGGCTTCGGTGTGGCGGTTTAGCTTGGTTAGGAGATCGCCTCTTACGCTTGGTAACAGGTGGTAGTTTTTCATGGATGGTTCGTTGGTTAGTTGGTCGACTATGTCGAGGCCGGCCTGGGGGCCTTCGGCCATTGCGACTGCTACTGCGCGGTTGAGTTCGATGATGGGTGATGGGGTGGTTTGTGCGAGTGTGGCGTACAGGGCGGCTATTCGGGGCCAGTCGGTGGCTTCAGGGGTCGTGGCTCGGGCGTGGCAGGCGGCGATGGCGGCTTGCAGGGTGTAAGGGCCTTGGATGTTTGGGCTCTGGGTGTTCGGGTTTTCGGCGTTGGTCAGGTGCTCGGCTTGCGCCAGTGCGGTCAGGCCGCGGCGGATCAGCAATTGGTCCCAGTGGGCTCGGTTTTGTTCGAGGAGGAGGATGGGTTCCCCTTCGGAGTTAACGCGGGCTTTGGAGCGGGAGGCCTGGATCTCCATTAGTGCTACGAGGCCGTGGGCTTCGGGTTCGTTGGGAACGAGCGTGGTGAGGATTCGGCCGAGGCGGAGGGCCTCTTCGCAGAGGGTGGGGCGGAGCCAGTCGTCGCCGGCGGTGGCGGAGTAGCCTTCGTTGAAGATGAGGTAGATGACTTTGAGGACGGAGGCGAGGCGGGCTTCGAGCTCGCGGCCGCGGGGGACTTCGAAGGGGACGCGGGATTCGGTGAGGGTGCGTTTGGCGCGGACAATGCGCTGGGCGATGGTGGGCTCGGGAACGAGGAAGGCACGGGCGATCTCGTCGGTAGTGAGGCCGCCAAGCATGCGGAGGGTGAGGGCGAGTTGCGCGTCAAGCGAGAGGATGGGGTGGCAGGAGATGAAGACGAGACGGAGGAGGTCGTCGCCGACGTTGTCATCGATTGCGGTGACGTAGTCGGGCACGGCCTGCTCCTTTTCTGCGATCTCGGGGGCGAGTTGCGCGAGTTTGGTTTCGAGGCGCGTTTTGCGGCGGAGGTGGTCGATGGCGCGGTGCTTTGCGGTGGCCATGAGCCAGGCGCCGGGGTTGTCGGGGATGCCGGTCTGTGGCCACTGCTCGAGTGCAGCGACGAGGGCGTCCTGGGCGAGGTCTTCGGCGCGGGCGATGTCGCGGACGAGGCGGGTGAGGCCGGCGATGAGACGCGGGGATTCGATTCTCCAGACGGCGTCGATGGTGCGGTGTGTGGCGTGATGTGGATCGGCAGCGGACACTGCTACCGATCACACCAGCTTTCGATCCCTGGATGCAAGTGCGGCTATTTGTTGGCTGTCTGATTTGGCAGCTCAGCCCGTTTCGCTATTTTGTACTTGATCTCCTCTTCTGAGAGGAAGGGTGCGAAGTCTTCCATCTCAAAGACCTGGCGGATTTCGATTTCGGAGTCGCTGGTGTGGGGGTTGGGGCAACGCTTGACCCACTCGATGGCCTCTTCGAGAGACTTGACCTGCCAGAGCCAGAAGCCGGCGATGAGCTCCTTGGTTTCGGCGAAGGGGCCGTCGATGACAGTACGAGACTTGCCGGAGAATTTGACGCGTGCGCCTTTGGAGCTGGGATGGAGGCCATCCATGGCCAGCACGATGCCAGCCTTGATGAGCTGTGCATTGAACTTGCCCATCTCGGCCATGAGCTGTGGATCGGGGAGGGCGCCTTCTTTTTCTGACTCTGCGGTTGCTTTGACTATGACCATGAATCGCATTTTCTTGTCCTTTCGAGTTGGAGATGGATGTGGGATAGACGTTACTTTGCGGGCTGCTCGTAGAGCTGGCGTATTTCGGTCTCGCCGTCACCGGCTACTTTGAGGAAACGCTTGGTGAATTCGATGGCGGCTGCTTTGGATTCGGCCTGGATGAGGGCGAAGCCGCCGACGATCTCTTTGGATTCGGTGAAGGGGCCGTCGGAGACTGTGTATTTGCCGCCGATGTTGCGGACGCGCGCACCGAGGGCGGATGGGAGGCAGCCTTCAGTGGAGAGCAAAAAGCCCTCTTTAACGGCATGCTCGATGAATTTGCCCATCGTTTCCATCGTCTCCGGGGTGGGCGGGGTGCCTTCTTTCGCGGCGGGCTTGTAGATGCATAGAAATCGCATTGCTTCTCCTTTGGTTGGTGGAGGTGGATCTGTCGTTTTCTATTGATGTGTCGACTGGAGGGCTAGAGAATCGACAGGGCGTCGAAGCTTTTTTTCCGAGGTTTGGATGATTGCTTGTCGGCTACCTGTTCGCGCAGTGATCCTGGTGCGCTTTGAGTTCAGGCGTGAGATGGGCGCCGAAGTCCGCGGCTTCGAAGATGGGGCGAATTTCGAGCTCGGCGCCGGGGCCGAAGGGGCTGCGCTTGAGCCATTCGACGGCTTCTTCGATGTTGCGAACCTGCCAGATCCAGAAGCCGGCAACGAGTTCTTTGGTTTCGGCGAAGGGGCCGTCGGTGACGGTGGGTTTGCCGGCAGTGAAGGTGACGCGCTTGCCTGCGGAGCTGGGCTTGAGGCCTTCGCCGGCCAGCATGACGCCTGCTTTGACGAGTTCTTCGTTGAACTTGCCCATGTTGGTGAGTAGCTCTGTGCTGGGCATGACGCCTGCTTCTGAGTCCTTGTTTGCTTTGACGAATACCATGCAACGCATTTTTGTTGTCCTTTGGTTTAGGTGGAGCTGGGATGCGGACTTGGCTGCTTGATCTCATGCTCTCTATCTATGAAGTCGAGCGCGGGGGCGCGAGATCGACATCGAGCCGATATTTATTTTTCATTTTTTTTGGATGCCGGTTGTCGGCACGTTCGACGATTGATTTGGCTAGCGTTTAAGGGTGGGGATTTGGGAGGGTTGGGCCCAGTGGGTGACCTGGTGGAGGGCCTGGGCCAGCGAGTTGACGATGGCGGTGGGTTTGCCGGGGCCGAAGCGCTCGATGGTAATCTCGGCGGCCTGGTCGGGGTCTTCGGTAGGGTTCCAGAGACCGATGATGATGCGGTTGTTGGGCAGATGGGAGCGGACGCGCTGGCAGATGGCCCGGGCCTGCGAGAAGGCGAAGGGCGGCAGGGCGTTGATGAAGATGACGGTGTTGGGCTCATGGGCGAGAGTGTCGAGGATCTCGGACGAGACGGAGGCGGCGGGGAGGAGGAGGGTCTGGTGGTTGGTACGCTCCATGAGCTGGCCGAGCATGAGGGAGGTGAGCTCGTCGGCCTGGTCGTTGGCAGAGATGCAGACGACGGCAAAGTCCTGATGGTCTGGAGGGGGTGAGAAGAGGGCGAGTGAGTCCGGAGCGGGTTCGGGCTGGTGGTAGTCGGTGAGTTCGGCGATGAGTTCGCTGATGCTGAGGAAGAAGAAGTTGCAGCGGACGTCGTCGAGGAGGCCCTGGTGGCGATCCTGCTCGACGAGGGAGAGCGCGGGGATGAGGACGGAGTCGTAGAGCTGGACCAGGGGCTTGCCTTCGAGGAATCGGGTGGCGACGGCGTGGGCTTCGTGCTGGTCCATGGCGAGGAGTCGCTCGTAGAAGTGAGCTTCGGCGGAGAGCTCGGCGTCGGTGCCGAGGAGGGTGTGGAGGAACGAGAGCTGGGGAACGTAGCGTCCCATGACGACGATGCAGACGGTGAGCGGGGTGGAGAGGATGAGGCCGGGCCATCCCCAGAGGAGGGTCCAGAAGATGGCCATGGCGAGGAGCGCGAGGGAGGAGATTCCTGTGCGCGAGCTGAAGAGCCATGGTTCGACGAAGTTGGTGGCGGTGAGCTCGAGCGTGAGGAAGAGGCCGAGGACCAGCAGCGGAGGCCCCCACGAGTTCGAGATGGCAATGGAGACAAGAAGAGGCACGACGAGGCTGGTTGCGGTTCCGACGTAGGGGACGACGCGAAGGATCGCGGCGAGGACTCCCCAGAGAGTGGCGTTGGGGATGCCGATGAGGAAGAGGCCGAAGCCGAAGAAAGTTCCGTAGGCTGCGTTTACGGCGGCTTGAAAGATGAGGTATTGGCTGATGCGGTTGGCGGCATCCTGGATGGCCTGGGTCATGAGGCTGATGCGACCCATGCCGGCGAGGAGGAGGATGCGATGGCGGAGCTCCTCGCGCTTCATGAGGAGGTAGATGGTGAAGACGATGACGACGCCGCAGATTCCGATGGGGCGGAGGAAGCGCATGAGAAATTCTGCGGTGGTTTGGAGCTGGGTGCGGTTGGGATCGACGAGGCGGACGGGCTGGGCTTCGGAGATGGGAGCCCTGGGTTCGGTGGATGCGTTGCTGGTGGTGTTGGCGAAGTCGTTGGTGATGCCCTCGACGGCGACGACTGCGTTGGCGACGGATTTCTCGGCCGGGAGATGGATGGAGGCGACCCTGCTTTGGATGCTGACGCGATATTTGGGAAGATCGCGGGCGACGTTGAGGAGCTGCCGCGCGACTACGTATCCGACGGCGCAGAGGATGATTGAGGCGAGAATGCCTGTGATAGCTACGGCGACGATGCGCGGGATGCGGCGGGATTCGAGGCGAGTGACGGCGGGAGCGAGAAGAAAAGACAGAGTCAGGGCGAAGGCGAATGGGATGATAAGGTCGCGGGCGAAGTAAAGGATTAGAACGATGACCGCGATGACGAGAAAGGGTCCTGTTCTTGATAACTCGGTGGTTCGAGCACCTGACATACGACCCCCGCGAACGCTAATGAATGCAGTGTTGCGCAGGGGCAAGGATACATCAAGTCAAAAACGATTGACTGTGGGTGAGATGAGAGAGGGGTGGGTTGTTGAGAGGCGGAGAAAGTGAATCGGCAGCCTGAGATGTGCGGAGGGTGCGCACCTGAGGCTGCCGATTGGAGCTAGAGGAGTTTGTTGGCCTAGAACTGGTGCGAGATGGACGCGATGACGGTGTAGTCGGCGAAGAAGGCATCACCGTTTTTCGTGTTGTTTTCCAGTTCAGGGACGCTGGGCGGGCGGTTGCGATAGAGAGCCCAGGGGCCGTTGACCGAGATAACGGTCCGGCGAAAGTTGTACATGACGCCGGGGTCGAGCGAGATGATGGCGCCAGGGCGGCGGAAGCCGTCGCTGTCGCCGAGGAGGTCGCGTACAGGGACGCCTTCGGCGCGAACACCGATGCTGAATGCGAGGCTGCGTATTCTTGGTACGCCCTGAGCGATGCCCGTGCGAAAGAGATATTGGTCAGTGACGGAGTCGATGCTTTGCCCAGGCTGTGAACGAAAGCTGGCAACGCCGTTGGTGTTCATGGGATTGAAGAGGTACTGTCCCTGGGCGTAGAGGTCTGAGCCGTGCCAGAGGGTCTTGTAGGCCTGAGAGCCGACGACGAATCCCCAGCCGCCATCGCCGGGCTGCATGGAGGGGTCTGCGGTGGCTTTGATGGTCTGTCCTTTATAGAGCGCAGAGCCGGTAGCGCCGTCGATGCCCGTGGGGATCTTGAGGGAGAGGCTGACGGCGACGTTGCCGCCATTCTCCGTGGGTGGGCGGAAGATCCAGGCTTGAGCTCCGATGGTTACATCGCCGACACCGCTGACCTGATAGATGCCTGAGGGAGCGTAGATCTGGTTGCGGGTGCCGTTGTAGACGGGGACGTCGGCGATGACGCTCCAGCGTGGTGAGACGCGGTATTCGAGTCCGACGTCAAAGATGTTCTGGTGGTTTTCGACGGCGGTCGGCCGGGCGATCTCGTCGTCGCCGATGAAGTATTTGTTGGAGTTGAAGACACGGTAGCCAATGTTGACGGTGAGGTTGTGCATGGAGAAGCCGTTCCATGCGCCTCCGCCATCGGACTTGATGAGTTGGTCCATGGGGCGCTGGTTGGAGTGTGCGGCGACGCATCCTTGAGCGAAGGCGTTGCTGCCGGCCAGAGTTGTTGTTGCGAATGAAGTCAACAGGAAGAGCCGAAGTGTATTTTTCACAAGTAGCCTCGCGGGACTGGTCTCTAAAACCACGTACGTGGTAAAAGTGCTGAAGAATGAGTCACAACTGTACTGTTGACACTTCACGGGTGTCTTCGGCCAATAGGTGGAGATTCATACCGGTAATTAGTAGTGTGGGTGCGTCTTGCCGTGGCGCGAACGTCTCCGCCGAGATGAGTGGTTGGCAGGAAGAGCGTAGATTATAAGTTTTGCTGCGACTCTGTTGGGAGGATCGATGGCTGCGACGAAGCTGGTGGACGCGAAGGAACGGTACGCTCTTGGGCAAGAACGGCGCAAACAGATGCGTCGCATGAAGCACAAGGAGTGGAATGTCAAGGATCGGCGGGAGGATCCGCTGAAGCTGTTGGATGCTTCGACGCAGGGGAGATTGCCTGAGCTGGTGGCGCTGAAGAAGCAGCTGATGGCGGCGTCGCCGTTCGGGTATTTTCGCGGCGCGGTGCCGGTGATGGCTTATGACTTGTCGTTGATTGCGAATACAGGGATCTGCAATCAGCTTTGCGGCGATGCGCATGTGAGGAATCTGGGGGCGTTTGCTGCTCCGGATGGGCGGCTGGTGTTCGACATCAACGATTTTGATGAGACGATTGTGGGGCCGTTTGAGTGGGATGTGAAACGGATGGCGACGAGCCTGGTTCTGGCGGGGCGAGCGGCGGGAACGAGAAATATGGATTGCCGCGAGGCCGCTGCGGTGTTTCTTGAGAACTACCGCACGACGATGGCGATGTTTTCGCGAATGCCCGTGCTTGAGGTGGCGCGGTACCAGGTGCACAGGCTGCAGAACGTGGGGGCGGTCGCCGGGATTCTGCGGCTGGCTGAGCGGGCGACGCCGCTGCATACGCTGTTGACACTGACCGAGGCGGAGGGTGGTGGCGTCGCGGCGAAGAAGAGCGTTGGGAAGAAGGCGCGGAAGGAACAGTCGGCGAAGATCGAGTTGCCGCGGGTGTTCAGGACGGCTCCGCCGATGTTGACGCGGGTTAAGGGCGAAGAGGCGGACAAGGTGGTCGGATCGCTGACGAAATATGCGGAGAGCCTACAGGTGGAACGCAGACATTTTCTCGCGCAGTACCGGCCGGTGGATGTGGCCTTCAAAGTTGTGGGGACGGGGTCGGTGGGCCTGCGCGATTATGTGGTGATGATGGATGGCAATGGGCCAAGGGATCCTCTGTTTTTGCAGATCAAAGAGGAATCGGAGTCGGGATATGCGCCCTATGTTGAGGCGAAGGCGCGCAAGGTGGGCTACCACAACGGCCGCAGGGTGGTGGAGGGAGAGCGGGCGATGCAGGTGCAATCGGATCCGTTTCTTGGATGGACGACGTTGGATGGGCGCGACTACCTGGTGCGGCAGTTGAACGATCACAAGGCGTCGATTCAGCTGGAGAGCCTGAAGACGGCCGGATTGCTGGAGTATGCCGCGGTGTGCGGTGAGATGTTGGCGCGTGGGCACGGGCGGGCCGGTGATTGCTCGATGATCGCAGGATATCTGGGGAGATCGCGGCGGTTCGACCGGGCGGTTACGAGGTTTGCCGAGATCTACGCGAATCAGACTGAGGTGGACTGGAAGCAACTGGTGCAATCGTTGAAGAAGGCGGGGAAGAAGCTTCCTGGGGCAAAGTCGGAGACGAAGAAAGCGGTGGCGAAGAAGTAGGGTTGGGCGCGGCTGACTTTTGTGCGATTGGTTCCGGAGGCTCTTGTTTAGGGCTGGAGATCGCGGCTCGCTACTTTGACTTCTCGAGCGCCAGTACGGCATAGGCTGTGGCCGCGTCAGTCATGAAGAGGCTTGCATCGCTGGCGGGATCGCGCTGCTTGTTGATGGAAGAGGCGAGCCACGCTCCATCCTTCTGCTGGTGTTCTGTGAGCCAGACGAGACCGCGCTGGAGGGTCGGGTCGTTGCGAGGTGTTCCTGACTCCTCCATCGTCAACACGACAAGACCGGTCGCATAGCCGTCGCTCTCCAGGGGTTCAGGGGAGTGGTCGATTCTCTCTCGAGTGTCGATCGCCGAGGTTCGCCATCCGCCATCTGTTTGCTGTTGAGTGCGGAGGGCTTTGAGTATGGCTTCGCGCTCGGCGGCGGTAAGCAAGTTTGGCCTCGTTGAGGACGCCCAGAGGATGTAGAGCTGGTTCATGAGGGGCTGCGCCGCGTAGTGCTGTCGCAGATATGCGTCGAGGCGCTCGAGGTGCTGCCGGGCTTCCGGTTCTTTTGCGTATTTGTCGGGTGCGTTCACTGCCTCGATCATCAGGAGCGCGGCGCCCTGGTAGCCGGACTCTGATGCCTCCCACGGGCCGAGATGGAAGTCCTGCCACTTCCATCCGCCGGAGATATCTCCGGTTTCTTCCTGCAGAGCCCATGCCTCGTTGAACGCGGTTCGGGTGATGGGACGCAGGTGTCCGTTGCGTGCGTCGACGCTCGCGAGGATGATGGCATTCAGGACTGCTTCGGTCGCGTGCGCTTCGGCGGTCTTGCCGGGACCATTCTTTGCGTCGGAGTAGAAGGGGACCATCTCGGACCAGTGGCTGACGCGCTTTTCGACGCTGTCCATCATGGTCTTTTCGGGGGCTGTTGTTGTGGTCTCGCGGAGCTCCCGCGACAATGCTGGCCGCACCATCGCGTACGGCACATTGGTGTGGCAGGAGATGCAGATTGTTCCGTGGTCCTTCTGGGCCCGCGGCCAGTTCTGCCACCATACTTCGCGATCGTCGAGATAGCGGGCGGCGTTTTGCCGGTTCCAGCTGATTGATGAGTGGGCAGAGGCTCCGTGCGCGGGCAGAGCTCTCCAGAGAGCGATTGGTGCGAGGCATGCGGCGAGAAGTAGGTAGGTCCCAGCGACCCTGCTCTTCATGAGGCAGTTCCTCTTTGCCTGGACTACGTGTGGATGGCTTCGATGGTACTACCGCCGGAGTCAGTTTTGAATGGAAGGTTTTCGCTCTCTCCTTGACATTCTACCTATGGTGTAGGTATATGTGTAGAACGTCTAGGAGGGATATGCGCGAACAGAAGAAGGCGGATTTGCTGCAGGGCACGCTCGACCTGTTGATTCTGAAGGTAGTGGCTCTGGGTTCGATTCACGGGTATGGGATCTCGCAGCGGATTCAGCAGATCACGAAGGATGTGCTGCAGGTGCAGCAGGGGTCGTTGTATCCGGCGTTGCATCGGCTGGAGAAGCGCGGGTGGATTGAGGCGGACTGGGGTGAGTCGGACAGCGGGCGACAGGCGAAGTTCTACCGGCTGTCTGCTGTGGGGCGGAAGCAGTTGGCGGCGGAGGAGGCGAGCTGGAATCGGCTGTCGGAGGCGGTTGCGCTGATTCTGCAGACTGCTCGCTGAGGAGGCGAAATGAATTGGCCGAATAAGAAATTTCGGGAGTCCGGCGACGAGCGCAGGCTCGATCGCGAGATTGCGTTTCATGTTGAGGAGCAGACAGAGGCGAATATCGCTGCGGGAATGCGTCCCGCGGAGGCTCGCAGGCGTGCGCTGCTGGAGTTTGGCGGACAGGAGCAGGCGAAGCAGCAGGTGCGTGAGGTGCATGTTTCGGCGGTGGCTGAGGCGATGCGTGCGAACCTGCGGGCGGCGTGGCGGTTTATCCGGCGATCACCTTCGTTTGCGGCTGCGCTGGTGCTGACGCTGGCACTGGGGATTGGTGCGAACAGCGCGGTGTTCTCGGCGATTGATGCGATTCTGCTGAGGCCACTTTCGTTTCCGCATGGGGACGAGCTGGTGGAGGTGCAGCAGCAGAATCTGACGAAGAAGAGTCCGTTGACGTTTGTGGCGCCGTCTCGGCTGGAGGATTGGAACCGGTACAACACGACTTTTCAGGCGATCAGTGGGTATTACACGCAGAGTATTTCGCTTCGCGCGGGAGAGCTGCCGGAGAAGATCACGATGGCTTTGGTTGCGCCGCGTTTTCTGCAGGTGTGGGGAATCTCGCCGATGATGGGGCGTGACTTTACAAGCGATGAGCAGAAGTTTGGCGGGCCGAGCGCTGTTCTGGTGAGCGATCGGTTTTGGCGGAGTCATCTGGGAGCGGATCCGGAGGCTGTGGGCAGGGTGATGAAGGGGATGTCGGCGACGGTGGTCGGTGTTCTGCCGGCGAACTTTCGTTTCCCGGACCGCGATGTCGATTTGTGGATGCCGAGTCCGCCGGATGCGCCGTTTGCGCAGGACCGCGCTTCGACCTGGTTCATCGTGACGGGGCGATTGAAGTCGGGGGTGGCGCTGTCGGAGGCTCGGGCGGATATGGCTACGGTTCAGTCCCAGCTTGGGAGACAGTTTCCGAAGACAGATGGGGATCTTACGGTGTCGGTGGAGCCGACGAAGGCTGTTGTGGTGGGAGGAATCCGGAGTTCGCTGTGGGTGCTGTATGGGTCGGTGTCGCTGCTGCTGCTGATTGCGTGCACGAACATTGCTGCGCTGCTGATGGCACGGACGGCGGAGCGGGAGCATGAGATTTCTATTCGCTACTCGCTGGGGGCGTCGAGAGTGGCGATTATCTGCCAGTTGCTGACGGAGGTTTTTGTGCTGGCGCTGGCGGGGTCGGTGCTGGGCTTGCTGATCGCGGCGGGAGCATCGCACGTGTTTGCGATGTTGTCGAAGGATCTGCCGCGAGTGGATGAGATTGGGTTGAACTGGCGGATTGCGGTGTATTCGCTGGTGTGCGCGGTGTCGGCGACGCTGCTGTGCGGGTTGTTTCCGGCGATTCGGGGGACGCGTGGAGGGCTGGCGGGATCGTTGGCGCAGGGGAGTCGGACGCAGGTTGCGGGGCGCAGTTCGTGGCAGTCGATCTTGATGGGTGTGCAGGTTTCGCTAGCTGTGGCGCTGTTGATTGGCGCGGGGTTGTTGCTGCGCAGCTTTCAGGCGATTGGGCGTGTGAATCCGGGATTCAACCCAGACAACGTGCTGACGCTTCGAATTAACGGCGGGTGGAATGAGACGGCGGACATGGGCAAGTTGAGGCAGAGGATCAACCGCACGCTGGATGGGTTCCGCAATATGCCGGGAGTTGAGGCTGCTGCGACCTCGGCGACGGTGCCGGGGAACTCTGCGGAGTATCCGGTGGAGTTGAATATTGTCGAAGGCGCGAAGGATCCGGATGAGAAGGTCGTCGCGGATACGCACTTTGTTTCGGCAGGGTATTTTTCGGTTGTTGAGATTCCGATGCTGGCGGGTGAAGGGTGTAAAGAGGGACAGTCCGCTGGAACGGTTGTGGTTAATCGAAGCTTTGCCGACAAGTATTTTGCGGGCGCACCGGTGATTGGCTACCATCTGCAGAGCGCGGCGGCTAATAATTTCATGGCTCCGGCGGAGATACGCGGAGTGGTGGGCGATGCGCGCGAGGAGGGTTTGGATAAACCTCCGCAACCTACGGTTTACTGGTGCGAGAGCGCGCCCACGCCGGATCCTCACTATTTAATACGCACGCACGGCGACCCGATGGCAATGGCGCGGACGCTGCGCGTGAAGGTGCATGAGCTTGAGCCGGGGCGGTCGGTGTTCAACGTGATGCCGCTCGAGGATCATCTGGATGACAAGCTGGCGGAGAACCGTTTGCGCACGATTCTGCTGACGCTGTTCGCGGCGACAGCGATTTCGCTGGTGAGTATCGGACTTTACGGAACGATCAGTTATGTGGGGAAGGTACGGCAGCGGGAGGTGGGACTGCGGCTGGCATTTGGTGCGCTGCCGGGACAGATTACCCGGAGCTTTCTGATGCAGGGGCTGTGGGTGACTTTGATCGGGTGTGGTGCGGGGTTGGTGTTGGCTGCGGGGTTGAGCCGGTTGTTAGCGGGAATGCTTTATGGGATTTCGTCGTTCGATCCTGTGACGTATGGCGCAGTGGTGGGGCTGACGTTGTTGGTGGCTGCG
This sequence comes from uncultured Acidobacteriaceae bacterium, assembly GCA_963798925.1. Classification (GTDB taxonomy): domain Bacteria; phylum Acidobacteriota; class Terriglobia; order Terriglobales; family Acidobacteriaceae; genus Edaphobacter. The sequence goes on along the minus strand of CAWCVD010000008.1, from coordinate 1,147,557 downwards.
GTGGCTTCCTTCGTTCCCGCGATGCGGGCTTCTCGTGTGGAACCGACGGAGGTGCTTCGCGAGGCGTGACGCTGGTACAGTCCTGGTCTAGTGAACCTGGCCTGCGGCGTTTGTGAGGACGACGTTGGAGAAGGTTGCGGTGTCGGATTTATCGGGCAGGTGCGAGCAGAAGCCTATGCCGACGTAGAAGGGTTCTTCGAGGTGAAGGATGATGGGTGGGCCGAACTGGTGCATGGGTTCACCTTCGAGGCTGAGGAAGATGGCGAAAGCGTCGCCGCGTTTTTCAAGGCCGATGCGTTTGGGGATGATGGTGACGAGCGAGTCGGGGCTGTTGCCGCCGGGACGGCCGCGGCCACCGATGCGGAACTCCATGTCTTTGACGCGGGTGTTTTTTTCGGGACGCCAGGCGAGATGGGTCATGCCTGCGCCGTGGAGCGCGACGATTGCTTCTTTTGAGTCGTCGTCGAGATTCTGGCGGATGATGAGGAAGGCTTTTCGGTCGCCGTAGCCGTTGGGGTCGGGGAAGGCGATGTCGGCGGCGAGGGAGATGTCGCCCGACATCTTCTTCCAGAGATAACGGAACTCGTCGCGTGTGTACCAGACGTTGTAGCCGGCGGAGTTGATTGTGTACTGCTTGGCTGCTGCGTCGTAGCTCGCGCTGCCGGGGACGAGCGGGCCGCCGACGTCGGATTGGCCTTCGAAGATGCCGATGGGGGTGTCGAAGGTTTTGGTGGGGCGATGGAAGTCTGGAGGCGGTGCGACCTGGGTGTGGGTTGCGGAGCCGGGTTGGGCCCATTCGGGTACTGCCCCTGGTGGGGTGGGTGCTTGCGCGATGAGCATTTGTGGGCCGAAAAGTGCGTAAGTAATTGCGAGGAGATTTGCGACTGACTGCCAACGTAACGACCGGATGAGCATGATAGCGGGATTTTACGCGTTGCAAAGAGAAGCACAAAAGGTCACGTCTTGATTGACAAGCGGATTTGGGTGGAGTACTTTGCAATGTAAAGTGAGTGGCCTATGAATGATCTGAATAGAGCGTTGGGCGATATCAGCAGCATTCGGAAGCAGATGGCGAGTACTACTGAGTTCCGTGGCTATGGCCCGGCTACGCTTGCGGCCACGGGAGTCTTCGCAGTTGTGGCTGCCCTTATGCAACGGATCTGGGTGTCGGATCCTGTCCATCACGTTTCGGCGTATCTGAGCCTTTGGGTTGGGACGGCGGCTCTATCGGCGGTGTTGACGGGTGTGCAGATGTACACGCGGTCGCGCCGGATCCATTCCGCTTTGTCGGATGAGATGATCCGCATGGCAGTGGAGCAGTTTCTTCCTTCGGTGGGAGCGGGGCTGCTGCTGACGGTTGTGATTGTTCGCTATGTTCCGGCGGTCGTGTGGATGCTACCTGGAATCTGGCAGGTGGTTTTCAGCCTTGGAATATTTTCTTCGTGCCGTTTTCTGCCGAGGCCGATGATCGCCGCGGGAATCTGGTATCTGCTGACAGGTCTTGGACTTATTGCGATGGCGGGAGACGCGGCGTTTTCTCCTTGGGCGATGGGTCTTCCGTTTGGAATGGGACAGTTGCTGGTTGCTGCGATTCTGCTGCTAGGCAACTCGGAGAATAGCGATGAAGCCTAAGTCTGCGTCGGATGGCGGACGGTTCGCCTATGAGGGGCTGGATCGCGTGATCCATGAGCGGGCTCGACTTAGTATTCTTACGTCTCTCGTGACGAATCCGAAGGGGCTGACATTCGGCGATCTAAAGCAGCTCTGCACGCTTACGGATGGCAACCTGAGTCGGCATCTGAGTGTTCTGGAGAAGGGAAAGATGGTTGAGATAGTGAAGGGGCATGAGCACAACCGGCCGTTGACCGTGTGCCGCATAACGGCCTCCGGGCGCAGACGCTACCTGGAGTATCTTTCAACGCTCGAGCAGGTGGTTCGGGACGCGGCGAAGGGAGTGCAAGATAAGAGTGCTCCGGGACTGGCTCGGGGCCTGACGCCGTCGCGGGCCTAAATTTTTTTGACGCACTACTTTGTAATGCAAAGTACTTTGCAATATGGAGAACATCAAAATGATTGCCCCGAATGGCCGCCCTCTCAGGGTTAAGTTCATTCTGCCTTCCCTCACAGAAGCGAGTGATCCGTATTGGCGTCCGATTAAATATTCACTATTTCCACCACTGGGGCTGGCCACACTGGCTGCTTATCTCTCGCGTGACGACGAAGCAGTCATCGTCGACGAGCATGTGGAGGCGCTGCGGATTGATGATTCGCCTGACTTGGTGGTCATCCAGGTCTACATCACTAATGCCCAACGCGCTTACAAGATCGCTGATAGCTATCGGAGGAGAGGGGCCTTTGTCTGTCTGGGAGGATTGCATGTGACATCGCTGCCGGAAGAGGCCGCCGTTCATGCGGACACGATATTTCTGGGCCCTGGTGAGCAGACCTTTCCGAAGTTTCTCGGAGACTTTCGCGCGGGTAAGCCGGAGCGGGTTTATCAGTCGATGGTGGGGCGCACGTTGGATCGTGTTCCTCCAATACGGCGCGATCTTATTCAGCGGTCCCGTTACCTGGTTCCGAATTCGATTGTGGTGACGCGGGGTTGTCCACAGCATTGCGACTTCTGCTACAAGGACGCTTTCTTTCAGGGAGGCCGGGGATTTTACACACAGAGGGTCGAGGATGCACTGGCTGAGATTGAACGGCTGCCGGGGCGTCATCTGTACTTCCTCGACGATCATCTGCTGGGGGACCGCCGTTTTGCGGAGAGACTGTTCGACGGTATGAAGGGGATGAGGCGATTGTTTCAAGGCGCAGCAACTGTGGACTCGATTCTGCGCGGGGATCTGATCGAGCGCGCGGCTGAAGCGGGACTGCGCAGCATCTTTGTCGGTTTCGAGACGCTTACACCGGAAAACCTGAAGAGAAGCAACAAGCGGCAGAACCTGGGGCGTGACTACAAGGCGGTTGCAGACCGCTTGCACTCGCTCGGCATCATGATTAATGGGAGTTTTGTGTTTGGCATGGATGATGATGGAGAAGATGTGTTCCGGCGCACTGTGGACTGGGCTATCGAGCATGGTATTACGACCGCGACGTTTCACATTCAGACGCCGTATCCGGGAACGCAACTGCACGCGCGCATGCAGCGCGAGGGGCGAATGCTGACGCGAGACTGGGATCTTTACGATACGAGGCATGTTGTTTATCGGCCAGCTCGATTGACGCCCGAGACGCTGAAAGAGGGGTACGACTGGGCGTATCGCGAGTTTTACCGTTGGGGGTCGATCGCTCGTGCGTCGCTACATCATGGCACGTTGAAGCATCAAGCCAAACACTTCTTCTATGCGTCCGGATGGAAGAAGTTCGAAGCGGTCTGGGATTTGTTGATCCGGGCGCAGCAACTTGCGTGGGCCACGCCGTTGTTGGAGGGCGTTCTGTCACGAGTCACTAAGGCCGCGGACGAAGGCGGGCAACAAACGATCACAAAATTTGAGAGCTCCGGAGAACTCGTTACACTTTCGACCGAGCCGCCTCCTGCCGTTACTGTGCTGGATATTGGATAGGAGTCGTCGATTTTCGGCGGGCTTCAGGTTTGAGCGGCTGGGGTGGGGGTTCGAGCGGCGCGCTGGGCCAGGACGAGCGAGATGAGGAGCATGGCGGCTGCGGTGTAGAAGGGTGCGCCGGGAAGGTGGAGGATTGAGTCGGCGCCGATGGATTTGCTGAAGATGTAGGTGAAGAAGCTCGGGCCGAGGAGTCCGGCGGTGCCGCGGAGGCTGTTAATGGCTCCCTGGAGCTGGCCTTGTTCGGAGGGGCTGGTCATGCGGGAGAGGAGGCTCTGCGCGGCGGGCCAGGTGAAGGTCATCATGTTGAGGAAGGGGATGCCAAGCCATAGGAGAAGGCCGGTTTTGGAGGAGCCGATCATGGAGTAGCCGAGGATTCCGCCGATGAGGCCGATAGTCACGGTTTTGCGCTCGCCAAGCTTTGCGACTACGGGTTTGACCAGAAGGCCGCCGTAGACGACGGTGCAGATTCCGACGACGGCGAGGGAGAAACCGACGGTGCGATCGGTCCAGTGATAGCGGTAGTCGGCGTAGATGACGTAGACGTTCATCAGAACCTGCTGGGCGATGTAACCGAGCAGGAGGATTGAGGCGATGGCGATCTTGCTGCCGTGACGCAACAGGGTGAGAGAGCCGATGGGATTGGCGCGAGCCCAGGAGAATGGGCTGCGGTTTTCCCTGGAGAGGGATTCGGGGAGGACGAAGAGGCCATAGAGTCCGTTGATCAGCGAGAGGCCGCCTGCGGCCCAGAAGGGAAGGCGCGGGTTGATGCTGCCGAGCAGACCCCCGATGGCGGGGCCGAGGACGAAGCCGGCTCCGAAGGCTGCGTTCAATATGCCGAAGGCGGCGGCGCGGCGCTCGCGCGGGGTGACATCGGCCATGTAGGCCATAGCGGTGGGGATGCTGGAGGAGGTGAGGCCGGAGATGATGCGGCCGAGGAAGAGCCAGTTGAGGGCTGGGGCCCAGGCCATGAGGAGGTAGTCGAGGCCGAGGCCGAAGTTGGAGAGCAGGACAACGGGGCGGCGGCCGAAGCGGTCGGAGAGCGAACCGACGATGGGGGAGAAGAAGAACTGCATGGCGGCAAAGACGGTTCCGAAGAGTCCGAGCATTCTGGCTGCGCTAGAGGTGTCGCCGTGGAGGAAGCCTTCGATGAGGCGGGGAAGGACGGGAGCGATCATGCCGAGAGCGAGCATGTCGAGGGTGACGGTGAAGAAGATGAAGGTGGCGGCGGCACGGCGGCCTTTCGGCGGGTGAGGCGTGAGGGCGGTGCCGGGCGAGATGAGTTCGGGCTCGGTGAGGAGTGGGTTGGGCTCGTCGGCGGCTAGATGGGCCGGTTGGGCCGGGTTTTGAGTCGAGTCGGGCATAGGTTCGAGGGGTTGATTTGCGAGTTTGGCCTTGGGTTGAGGGTTAGTCTACGTGAGGTTTTGCGGGATTTCTTGGAGATTTCGGCGTTAATTTATCCTCTGCTGAGTCCTGTTAGGGTAGGGTTCGTCTGAACTAGAGTGTTCTCTGGGTGCGGGCGGGGATATTGCGCAACTCGTGATCGAATGGAAGAATATGGCCCACGAAGTTTCAGTGTGTTGCAGGAGTTAAGTGTTGATGTTGGCTGGACGATGGGCGATGTTGATGGTGGGACTGCTGGCGACCAATAGTTTGGGGGCGCAAAGCTCGAACGACGCGCGAAAGATTGTGGATACGATGCTGGCGCACGAGGGCGACCCGGCGGAGCATCGCAATAAGTACATGTACCTGTCGGAGGAGCGGTCGGAGAGGACGGGCGGACATCTCTGGACTGAGCGCGTCGTGGAGACCGGTATCGGAAAGGTACGCCTGTTGCTGGCGGAGGACGGAAAGCCGTTAAGTGCGGAGCGTCAGGAATCGGAGAAGCTGAAGCTGAAGGAGATCGCAGCGCACCCGGATCAGTTTCAGAAACGGGAACAGGCGATGAAGAACGACGAGGAGCACGCGGAGCAGATGCTGGCGTTGCTGCATAAGGCGTTTCTGTTTGATGAGCCCAGAACTGAGGGCGGGGATGTGCGGATTGGGTATCGGCCTGACCCGGCGTATCAGCCGAAGACGATGGAGGAGAAGGTGCTGCATGCGATGTCGGGTGCGGTGCTGGTGGATGAGCGGACGATGCAGTTGCACCGGGTCGAAGGGAAGATTCCTGCGGATGTGAGCCTGGGGTATGGGATTTTCGGTACGGTGCATGCGGGCAGCAGCTTCAGCACGACGCACGAGATGGAGCCCGGCGGCGAATGGAAAGACGCCGTTGTGAATACTGCAATCGAAGGCAAGGCGATGCTCTTTAAAGAGATCGGCCGGAATGAACACGTTGTGCACAGCGAGTTCAAACGGCTGGCCGATAACATCAGCGTGGCCGATGCGGTGGCGTTGCTGGTGAAGTAAATTCGGTCTGCTAGACTGCCTCTCATGCGAAATAACAGGTTGCGTGTTGGTCTTGGCTTGGCGAGTTTGTGTGTCTTAACGGCTGTTGGTTTCGGGCAGAAACGGCCGATGGTGATCGACGATCTGGCAAAGCTGGTGAATGTGGGTGGGCCACAGATTTCGCCGGATGGCAAATGGATCGCGTACACGGCTTCGCATGTGGATGTGGCGGAGGACAAGAACGTCTCCGAGCTCTGGATGGTGAGCTGGGACGGCACGCAGCAGATTCAACTGACCTACGGGCCGGAGGGTGCGGGTTCGCCGCGGTGGAGTCCGGATGGAAGGTGGCTGGCGTTTACGTCGTCGCGCCCGGGAAAAGCGAAGGGATCACAGGTGTGGTTGCTGGATCGGCGCGGTGGCGAGGCGAATCAGCTGACGGATGTGAAGGATGATCTTGAGGAGTATCGCTGGTCGCCGGATTCGAAGCAGTTGCTGTTGACGATCAAGGCCAAGGAAGAGCCGGAGCCGAAGGAGGGTGCGAAGCCCGCGCCGCCGAAGCCGATTGTGCTCGACCGCTATCACTTCAAGCAGGACATCCAGGGATATCTGTCGGATAAGAAGAGTCATCTCTTTCTGTTCGATGTGGCGTCGAAGAAGCTGACGCGCGTGATCGGCGATGACAAGACGGAGGACAAGTACGACGAGCGGCAGGCGGAGTGGTCGCCGGATGGGAAGTGGATTGCGTTTGTAAGCAATCAGGAGGGGCCAGATCCTGACCGGTCGAACAACTCGGATGTGTTTGTCGTGGAGGCGAAGGCGAATGCGGCACCGAAGAAGCTGACGACTTTTACGGGCGTCGACAACGGGCCGCTGGCATGGAGTCCGGATAGCTCGATGATTGCGTACCGGCAGGGGGTTTCGCCGCGTTACTCGATCTATGATATGGATCGGCTGGCGGTGGTGCCGGTTGCGGGTGGTGCGCCGGAGGTTCTGGCGGCGACTGCGGAGGTGGGGACGGGTTCGCCTGTTTTCGCGAGCGATGGAAAAGCTCTGCTGACGACGATCGGCGAGGATCGGGTGGATTATGTGGCTGAGGTTCCGCTGAAGGGTAAGAGCATCGAGCGGTTGACTGCGGAGAAGGGAACGGCGGTGACGCTGTCCACTGCGAGCGGCCATATTGCGGTCCTTTGGACGACGGATATTGCGGCTCCGGAGGTCTACGCCCTGGAGGGAAAGACGCTGCGCAAGCTGACTTCGCATAATGATGCGTTGATGGCGCAGTTGAATCTGGTTGCGGCAGAGGATCTGTCAGCGAAGGCCTCGGATGGGAATGACGTGCACGGCCTGCTGACGATGCCGGTAAACTATACGGCGGGGACCAAGGCTCCGATGCTGCTGTGGATTCACGGCGGACCCACGTCGCAGGACTCGCACCGGTTTGCGGCGGATCGTCAGTTGCTGGCTTCGCGCGGATTTGCGGTGCTGCAAGTGAACTATCGCGGGAGCACCGGGCGCGGACACGAGTACAGTTCTACGATCAGTGCGGATTGGGGCGACAAGGAGGTTAAGGACCTGCTGGGCGCGGTCGACGGTGCAGTGGCTACGGGCAAGATCGATGCGGACCGCATGGGCGTCGGGGGCTGGAGCTATGGTGGCATTTTGACCGATTACACGATTGCGACGACGACGCGATTCAAGGCGGCCTCGAGTGGCGCGGGTACAGCAAATCTGCTGGGGATGTATGGGGTGGATCAGTACATTCTGCAGTACGACAACGAACTGGGGCCACCGTGGAAGAATTTGGAGCCTTATCTAAAGCTGTCGTATCCGTTCCTCCATGCGGACAAGATCAAGACGCCTACGTTGTTCATGGGCGGAGAGAAGGACTTCAACGTAACGCTGGTCGGCGGCGAGCAGATGTACCAGGCGCTGAAGAGCGTCGGGACAACGGCGGAGCTGGTGGTGTATCCGGGACAGTTCCACGGGTTCACGCGGCCGAGTTTCATTCGCGACCGCTATCAACGGTGGTTCGACTGGTACGGAAAGTATCTCGGGATGCCGGCGGAGACGAAGCCCGCCGCTGCGGCGAAGACCTCGTCTACTAACTGAGACACCGCAAAGAAGTCCAGCAACCTGTGAGAATGGAACCTCCCCGATCTGCATGCGTAGTAGATGGACGAAGATGTTTCGGGGTTAGCAGGTGACATGGAAGATCGGCAGGCTACAACAGAGCGCGCGAATCTGCGCCCTATTCTCTGGCTTTGTGTTGGCTTCGCGGCGCTGAAGCTTGCAATCCAGATCCTGGGCAATGTTCTGGCGCAGCATGCCGGGTATGGAATCTTTCGCGACGAGTTGTATTACCTTGTGTGCGGACGACGGCTCGCGTTTGGGTATGTCGATCAACCGCCGTTGGTCGCACTGCAGGCGCGGGTGAGTGAGACGCTCTTCGGGCATGACACCATGTGGTCTCTGCGGTTGACCTCCGGGATTGCCGGCGCAACGAAGGTGTTTCTCACCGGCGTGCTGGTCTGGGTTTTGGGTGGAGGGCGAAGAGCGGCGGCGCTGGCGATGCTGGGGGTTATTGCGGGCGGCGTCTATCTCGGCATCGATGGATACCTGTCGATGAACTCATTCGACCCAGTCTTCTGGATGCTCTGTGCGCTGGCGCTGATCCGCATCGTTCAGTCTCCTTCACCACGGGAGGTGCGCACCTGGTGGATTGTGTTTGGTCTCAGCGCTGGGCTCGCCTTTGAAAACAAGGACTCGATCGCCTTCTTCCTGATTGCCATGCTGGTTGCGCTGTTGCTGACTCCGCAGCGGCGAATCCTTGCGAGCCGGTGGTTCGGGGTTGCGGTGTTGCTGATCGTTCTGGTCGCTCTGCCGAACTTTCTCTGGCAGGTACACAATCACTTTCCGACGCTGGAGTGGCTTCATACTGTGCAGGCTTCGGATAAGGACGTGAAGCTGCCCCCGGTGCAGTTTTTCCTGGCCCAGATTCTGACGCTTACTCCGACGAGTGTTCTTTTGTGGGGGACGGGAGTGGTGTGGCTGCTGTTGGCGAAATCGACGCGAAGCTACCGATTCTTCGGCGTCTTCTATCTCATCTTTCTTGGGCTGATGATGGCCCTACATGCGAAGGACTACTACCTTGTTCCTGCTTATCCCGTTTTCTTTGCGGCTGGAGCGGTTGCCTGGTTCAGCTGGGCGAAGAGAATCGTCTGGCGCAACGGGTTGATTGGCGTTTATGCGGCGATTGTGCTGGTTGGCCTAGCAGCGTTCTTCCCGCTGGCTGTTCCGGTTCTGCGGCCGCAGCAGTGGCTGGCCTATACGGAGAAGATTCATTTCAAACCGAAAGATAGTGAAAATCACGCGGCGATTCTGTTGCCGCAGTTCTTCACTGACCGCTTTGGGTGGGAGGATCTGGCGAAGCAGGTGTCGGAGATTTATAACGCTCTGCCTGCGGAGGAGCGTGCGAAGACGGGAATCCTGGCTTCCAACTATGGACAGGCGGGGGCGATCGATATTCTCGGGGCGAAGTACGGTTTACCGTCAGCGATCAGCGGTCACCAGAACTACTGGATCTGGGGTCCGCGAGGGTACACCGGAGAAGAGATGATCGTTATCAACAGTGCGACTCTGGACGAGATGAACGCAGCTTACAGTTCATGCTCGGTTGTCGGCGAACGGAACGGTACCTACGCGATGCCGTGGGAGCATGGGCCCATTTATCTGTGCCACGGCAGAAAGATGACGTATCAGGCGGGCTGGAAAGAGCTCAAGCACTACTACTGACGTCAGGCGGCAGCGATGCGCTTGACGAGGTCGTTCTGCTCTTTCTGCGACTCGGCGCCGATGGTGAAGGCGTCGAGCACACCTGTGCTGAGAGCGTAGCGGATCGCCTCGGAGGGTTTGTCGCGCAGGTCTCCCTGACCGAGAATCTTCATGCCGACGATCGCCTTTCCCTGCGTGCGCATCTGCTTGATCACGCCGATGACGGTGTCGGGATCGGCGTCCATGTTGGAGCCGATGGGGTTGAGGCGAACGAGGTCGACCTCGACCCACGGCGAGGCAGCGGCAGCCCTGAGCGCGCCGATGCTGTGGCAGGAGACGCCATGCGCCCGAATTACGCCCTTCTGCTTGGCCTCGGAGAGAACGTCCATGACGCCGCGGTAGCGTGTGGTCCAGTCGGACGCAGTGACGCAATGGATGAGGACGATGTCGATATACTCGACGCCCAGCTCTTTGCGGTACCGGTCGAGGTCAGCGCGAACGCCTGCGGGATCGCGCGTGTCGGTTTTGGTAAGGACGGTCACTTTGTCGCGGGGCAATTGCTTGAGCGCTGCGGAGACGTAGGGATGGCTGCCGTAGGAGTCCGCGGAGTCGAAGAAACGGAGACCGTTGTCGTGGTAGCCATCGACAAGCAGCCTGGTGAGCGGCGAGGTGCCGAGCCTGGTCTGGTTGGAGGCGCCGCCGTAACCGATGGTGCCTGTTCCCATGGCAAGCCTGCTGGTGCGGATACCCGTGTGGCCGAGGACAACCTCATCGCTCGCCTGGAATTTTTTGTTGAGGGGCTCGGGATCGATCAGTGCGGCGCGCGCCACGGGATTTCTGGCGAGCATGGCAGCGGTGAAGGTGCGGGCCGAGCGGCGAAGGAAGTCTCTCCTGAGCATGGCGCGATCTCCTTTGATTGAGACGATACGCCGATCCGATGGGAAGCAAAAGTCCGGTTAAGCGATCACCTCGAAGGGGCGCATCATGTCGTTGGCCTCGTGTTCGAGGATGTGGCAGTGGTAGAGGTATTTGCCGGGGAAGCCTTCAAAGTGAACGATGATGCGGGTAACGGTGCCAGAGGGGCATTGCACAATATCTTTCCAGCCCATCTCGTTCGCATCTGGGAGCACACGGTCGCCGGTGAAACGAAGCTTTTTGTTGATGAAGTAGTCGTTCGTGTCGAAGTTGCGGCGGTCGAGGATCTGAAAGCGCACCAGGTGCATGTGCATCGGGTGAGTGTCTTCGGTGAGGTTGATGAACTCCCAGATCTCCGTGGTGTTGAGCTGTGGCTTCTCGGTGGTGGGCTCGTGCCAGCGCTTACGGTTGAGCAGCATCATCATCGAGCGCTCGTATGGGTCGAGATAGTCGTGCAGCGTGATTGTTCGGGTGAGAATGGCCGACGATTCCGGAGTTCGTGGAATGGGACGGATCGCTTCGGGGATGGAGTAAGAGGCAGAGTTCTCCGTCTGACTGCCGACGCGGAATTGCATGAGATCGAGACCGCCATTGCTGAGGTGAAGAGTCTTTCCTGCGGAGTGAGTGAAGTCGATTAGAAGGTCCGCGCGCTCACCAGGAGCGAGCGTAAAGCTCTGGAGTTGGACGGGTGCGGCGAGGAATCCCTGGTCGCTTCCGATCTGCGTGATGGATAATCCCTCGGCGAGTCCGAGGCGATAGAAACGGCTGTTGGCCACGTTGAGCGCGCGGAAGCGGTAGAGCCGCGGCTCGACCTCGAGATAGGGGCGAATCTTGCCGTTGATCAGCAGGCCGTCGGCGCTGAACTCGGGAATCCACGGATGGTCTGGGTCCCCCGATGTGGCGTAGTAGAGTTGGCCGTCGGCGGTGAAGTCGCGATCGTAAAAGATCAGCGGAAGCTCGTATTTTCCGCTCGGCAGGTGGAGCGAGTCCTCGACCTTGTCGCGGATGAGAAGCATGCCGAAGAGCCCGGCATAACTGTTGAGGCGGTTAATGCCCATGGCGTGATCGTGGTACCAGAGCGCCGTCGCCTCCTGGTCCATGGGGTAGTGACAGACGCGGCTCTGGCCGGGAACATACCAGTCTTCGGGGTAGCCGTCGTCTTTGGAGCGAGTCTTTGCGCCATGCAGATGAACGACAGCGCGAACATCGGGAACATCTTTGCCGCAGCCATGCATGGAGTGGTCGATCGGCAGAAAATGCTTGGCCGGAAGGTGATTGACCCACTCGATGTCCAGAGGCTCTCCGCTTCTGACCTCGATCACGGGGCCAACCGGACCGGGTCCGTAAGTCCACATACGTGTGAGTGGCACATCGCGATGAACTTTGAAGTGAGTCTCCTGCATCGAGACCGTGAGTCTCCGCTTCCCGTTGGTGGTGGTGGGCCGAAGCATCTGCGGAATCGGGAGCGGATCGACGAACGGAGGCAGTTGCAGGGTATGCAGCATCGGAGCATGACTGCCCGGAGCGGATGGCTGGGGAGTCTTCGATTGGCCCATCTGCATGTGGGCCATATTCATTTGGGGAACGGCGCGAGAGGAGCTATAGAGCAGGCCCAGGGCAGAGGCTTGCTGGAGAAACTTTCGTCTGGACGTGGACAAGGGCTTGCGGCTCCGTTGCCGCAGGGGAAGGGCGGCGAAAAATTAGCACGCATCGATGGTTGTCGATGCGTGCTTCTGAAGGTACAGCCGGTTTGTGAAGGTTGTGTGAAAGGGTTGCTAGTTGCCGCTGGTTACGGCGCCTGTGGTTGGGTTCAGAGTTACCTTGGCGGCGTTTGGAGGAGCGGCGCTGTTTGAGAAATCGAACATGGGGAGCAGCGACCCGGCGATGCTGTCGAAGGAGCCTGTGATACGCGAGCTGCCCGCAAAGATGTCCTCAACGAAGCGCAGGACTGAGGCCTGATCGGTGAGGGTGTGGTCGAGGTAGTTCTTCTTCGCCCACGGTGAGATAACGATCAGAGGTTGACGCATGCCATAGCCGCAACGACCCTGCGCGGCGGGCTTGCCATCCCAGCCGGGAAGGGCGCTGGCTGCCGCGGTGGCGCTGATGCAGAGGCTGCTGCCGCTGACCGCATCCGCCGCTGTCGCTGAACCATTGACGAGGCTCGAGACGTGATCGTACCAGCCGTCCGAGTCGTCGTAGGCGAGGATGACGACGGTGGAGGACCAGAAGGAGGAGTTCTGGAGGGCGTTGATCATCGACACGACGAAGGTCTGCTCGTCAAGAGGATCGGAGTTGCCGGGGTGGGCGTCCTGGAAGGCGGGGGCCTTCAGGAAGGAGACGGCAGGCAGGTTGCCGGCGGCCAGGGCGTCGGTGAAGTCATGCGTGTCGTACTGGTGGTTGGCCGCGTCGGTGGTTCCAATCGTCGCAACCGAGGTGGGACGGGTGTGCGCGGTGTTGCGAGTGGAGAGGTAGTACTGGAACGGCTGGTGGTGGGGAACGTAGTCGGCTGCGGTCGACTTCGCGCTGCCCGAAGCCACGATCACGGAGGAGCGAGAGCAGCCTGTAGTGCCGTTAGCGTTAGTGACGCCGAGGTCGAAGCCTCCCTCAAACCATCCCCAGGTAACGCCGGCTTTGTTGAGCAGATCGCCGATGTTCTGGCCGCTCATGCTGGTGTTTTTGCTGGTGGATGAGCACACATCGCCGGCAGGGTCGGCGTCGGAGATCAGAGTCATGCCACCGTTGCCGTCGGGTACCGCGGAGCTGCCGAGGTTGAGCGGGTTGAGAACACCGTCCGTCTGGCCGGAGATGAGGTTGAGCGCACCTTGCGTGGAGGGACCGAAGGTGCTGGACCAGGAGTTGTCACTCATGGCGTAATGCTGAGCGTAGTTCCACAGCCCCGTGACGGTGTTTCCGTCATAGTAGGCCATGGTGAGAGCTTTGGTTGCGTTGAGGGCCTTGAAGGGGCCACCCGAGGCAAGCTCAGCAGAGCTGTCCGCCGCGCCTACGGAGAGCGGGAAGAGATCCATATTGCCGAGGTTGAAAGCTGTCTGCTCTGCGGTGTAGTCGTGGCTTTGCGATCCGGTCCACGCCTGGGCGGGGGCCTGACGATATGGACCGCTGGCGACGGAGGTCATAACGCCGCTGGAGTTCGTTACGTTGTTCTTCAGGTTCAGCGAGTTGGGGTTGTTGGTTAGCAGCCCGGGGTTCGAAACATAGTTGTTGGGAATAGCGGTTCCGGCCAACGCTGTGAATGCGGTCTCGCCTTGAAGGTTCTGGGCATTGGGGTAGGTGCCGAAGTAGTGATCGAAGGACTCGTTCTCGCCGAAGATGACGACGATGTGCTTAATCGCTGCGGAGGGCGTCGTGGGCGTAACAGGCGTCGGCGGTGGGCTGCTATTGGCGTTGCCGTTGCCCGGAGGCGTGCTGACTGTGCCCTGGCCGCAGCCGCTGAGGATGAGAGTCAAAGACATCGAGAAGGCAAGAAATTTCCGAATCATTTTGAAAGGCCTCAGAGTTTGGGAAGTTATCGTGCGCCCTATTCTTAGGCCTGAACATGGGTTGTTTTGTGAATCGAAGTTGAACGCTGGATGAATTAATGCGGTTGCAACGATTCGAAACGTCTTTTTTCGCGTCAGGCGCGCGGTGGGGTCGTACCCATACAATTTGAAGGATGGCATTTTCTTTTGAAGTTCTTACGACGCCGTCGACCGGTGGCGGCCGCAGAGGCCGGTTAACGGTGCCGCACGGGGTGATCGAGACGCCGGTGTTCATGCCGGTGGGCACGGCTGCCTCCGTCAAGGCGGTGGAGCAGGGAGTGTTGGAGACGATTGGCGCCTCGGGGTCAGGGGCGCCGATCATTCTGGCGAATACCTATCATCTTTATCTGCGGCCTGGGCACGAGCTGATTGCACGGATGGGCGGAGTACACCGGTTCATGAGCTGGGAGCGTCCCATGCTGACGGATTCGGGTGGATTTCAAGTGTTCAGCCTGAGCAGTCTGCGGAAGGTTACGGCAGAAGGGGTGGAGTTTCGCTCCCATCTGGATGGGAGCAAGCATTTTTTCTCTCCGGAGCACTCGATGGACGTGCAGATCGCGCTGGGCGCCGATATTGCGATGGTCTTCGATGAGTGCGTGGAGACGCCGGCGAGTTGGGAGCGCACACACGAGTCGATGGGACTGACTCATGCCTGGGCGCAGCGGTCCAAAGATCATTTTGAGTTACATAAAGAGCGAGTCCCCTGGTTTGAGGCGCTTAGCGGAGCCACGCAGAGCCTCTTTGGGATCGTCCAGGGTGGCATGTACGCCGATCTGCGCAAGGAATCTGCCGAGCGCCTGGTCGAGATGGAGTTTCCCGGTTACGCAATCGGCGGGCTGGCTGTCGGTGAGCCGCGCGAGGTCACGCGGGAGATGATCGCGCGGACCCTGGAGCTGCTGCCCAAAGATAAGCCGCGATATGTAATGGGTGTCGGGTATCCGGATGAGATCGAAGAGTACGCGAAGATGGGCGTCGACATGATGGATTGCGTGCTGCCGACTCGAGCCGGACGGCACGGGTTGTTGTTTGCGCGTGATGCCGACGGGGCAATCGTGCGCATGAACATCAAGCGCAAAGAGTACGCGGAGGACTCGGGGCCGATCGACCCATCGTGCGGCTGCATGGTCTGCCGCAGATATACACGTGCGTATCTGCGGCATCTATTTGTTGCGGGCGAACCGCTCGGGTTGACGTTGAACTCGGTGCACAACCTCGCCTGCTATCTGGATACGATGGATCGGGTGCGGAAGCAATTGGCAAGGTAACCCCCTCCCCCGTCTAAACGCGCCAAAGTCTTATAACTAAAGACCTTAGGTCTGGACCTCGCCAGGTGTCACGAGGGCTGAATGTGGATTTGGTTGACGACGTGCATTTCCCTGAAGCTGACTTTCTGATTGCACGTCATTCGACTTTGTAGGCCAGTAGCCAGTCCTGTTTCTTGGCGCGGGTGAGTGGGACGAAGATGCGGATCAATTGCTGCTGGATCCAGAAGGCGACGGCGGGCACTTTCTCTTTGTAGCGGCCATTGCGGCGGCCGAGGGCTATGACTTTGTCGGTGCGGGGGCGACGGTGCTGCTCGAAGGCAGCGAAGACTCGCTCCAGCGGCAGGCCGTCAGATTCGCGCAGGAGTTTCGCCAGGTATTGTGCGTCTTCGAGGGCCATCGACGCTCCCTGACCGGAGTGCGGGGCTACTGCGTGGGCTGCGTCGCCGATGAGGATGGTGCGGCCGGAGCTCCAGCGCGGGAGGCTGGGGATGTCGTGGATGGCCACGTTGAGGACGTCGGTGGCGGACTGGATGAGCTTTGGGACAGGTGCGGCCCAGTCGCCGTGGAGGGCCATGAGGCGTTGCTGAATCTCGGCTTTGGGGGTGGAGGCCATCTGCTCTTTGCTGTCGAGAGATGCGACGGCGGTGCTCCACCAGAGGGTGCGCGGACCTTCGGGGGTGATGGTGTTGAAGTAGCCGAAAAATCCGTTCTGGCCGAAGATGAAGTGGACGCGCTGGTCGGAGCGTGGGGTGACATCGGGGTCGAGACACGGGCTGAAGCCGCCGGGTGCGAGCAGACCGGAGTAGACGGGCTTTGGTGCTTCCGGCATGACGGCGCGGCGAACCTGGGAGCGAATGCCATCGGCTCCGACGATGAGATCGCCTTCGATGCGTGTGCCGTCGTCGAAGTGAGCGACCATGGCCTGGCCGGGGCGGTCGTCGATGGCAGTGAGGCGCTTGTTGTAGGTGATGGAGATTCCCTGGGATTCGGCCTGTTCGATGAGGACACGGTGGAGCGCGGCGCGCGTGATCATGACTCCGGCCTGACCGTAGCGGGAGGAATCGCCGGCACTTTGGCATGCGAGAAGCTTTCCATGCTGATTTTCGAAGGCCCACTCGTGGGCAGTAACGCTGACGTTACGGACCTGCTCGGCGACGCCGGCTGCGGCGAGGACGTTCATGCCGTTGGGCGCGAGGCCGAGAGCGCCTCCTGCTTCGCTGGGACTGTTCGAGGCTTCGAAGATGTGGACGCAGAATCCGGACTGCTTGAGGAAGAGGGCGAGGACGGGGCCGGCGATTCCGCCGCCGATGATGAGGATGCACTTTGGATTTGTCATAATGCTTGTACCTCTCAGTATCTAATTATCTCAATAATTGAGATAATGATAAGGTAAACGATATGGCAGATTCGCGCAAGAGGCAGGAACTGATACGGCAGGTTGGGCTGGAGGTTGGCCGTGAGATCGGCGCGCGGACGATCCTCTTCCATCAGGCAATCGCGAATATCGTTGGGGTTTCGGTGACGGATATGAAATGTCTGGACTACGTCGACCGCGGCGGCGACGTGACCGCCGGCGATCTGGCTCGGATGACGGGGCTGACGACGGGGGCGATTACGGCGGCGATTGACCGGTTGGAAAAGGCGGGGCTGGCCCGGCGGGAGCGGAGCGAGACGGACCGGCGGAAGGTTTTTATCCGCACGACCGAGTCGGCAGCGACGCAGCGGATCGTGCCGATCTTCGATGAGCTGGGCAAGGACGTTTTGGCGCTGGCTACTCGTTATTCGACGCGGGAATTGGAGACAATTAAGGACTTTTGCGACCGGAGCATTGAGATTATGCGGCGGCATACGGAGAAGGCGATGGCGTTGGAGAAAAAGTGAATAGGGAATACAAGCGGTGCTCGCGATAAGGTGACTATCCAGCCAAGTGGACAATCTCGGTTGGCCGACCAATCGCCCATACCCCTGAGCCTTCCAGCTAGGGCTCACAGCAAACTGCTTAACACACGGCCTAGAACGTGAATCGCATCTGAAACTCGATCCGCCGGTTGTTGGCGGATTCCGAGAAGGAAGTGCCGGTCTGCGTCGCGGAGCCTGCGGCTTGGCTGCCTTTCCGAGGAGAGACGAAGCGATATTTCCGATAATCGGCCGGGGTTGTTATGGTTCCCCACATTCCGAACCTGTACGGTGAAGACCAGCGCAATTCAGAGGCGCGCGTTTTGTAAAAGGACTGATGAGTGAGACGGGTCGCTCTTACGGTTATAGTTTGGTTCGATTAAGCAAACCTGAATGCGCTCATGCACGATCCCGAGCATCGGTTACGCGCCGATGGGTGCCGGACACTACATCCGCAACACCGGTAGCGGCATATTGCGCATGTTGATCGCATTCAACAGCCCGCACTATCGCGCCCACGACCACAACACATTCGGGTACTGGCAGCTTATTGCCGACAATGCACCCAGAAAGACACGCAGCGCTATACCGCATCGGGAGTCATTTCCCGCTATCGCCGGTGAGATCGTCTCACGAGTCCTTATTCGCAAAGTACAGATATCTCAGTAGGCGCTTTTCGTTCATTAAGGTGTGTACGCAGGACAGGAACCGCTGCAGCCCCTCGAAGTTGATATTGCCTTCCGCTGCGACCAGTTCCTCTTTCCTTTTCTCCCGTGCATGATGCCACTGGTTCGCCACCCGAGAAGCACTCTCGGTTGTGTCGGTTACGCGTGTCCGGCGAAACCCTGCTCGCTCGATAAGTCGTTCATTCTCCCCGGGTGGACTGTACACATAAAAGCCAATCGAGCTGCGCGTGGCGATCTCTTCGTTGGAAAGCAATCCGCCAACTACCAGAGCGTCGCTGAACAGCATCCGTCCGCCGGGTTTCAGTATGCGAAACATCTCACCCAGCACCTCGGGACGTCGTGGAAGATGGCACAAAACGTCATTCGAGAACACAGCGTCAAAGCTATCGTCGTCAAAAGGCAGATTTTTCGAAGCGTCACACTGCTCAAAGCGGGCCATTGAAGCAAGGCCTCTTGCCAGCGCGAGTTGGTTCGCATTGCGAACTCCCAGTGCATTAATATCTAACCCGACGAGGCGACAGCCCACCTTTTCGGCAAGGTGCAACGCATAGCCACCCGAACCGCACCCCACTTCCAACGCAAACGAATTAGGTCTCAGGTCCAGCAGTTGGGGGATTTCGTTGGATTCTTCCGTTGTAACCCAGCTTGTTTGCCCAAAATCCTCGCCGTAGGTCTCGATGCGCACCTGTCGGTAAGTATCCGACACATAATTTCCATACGCACTGTCATAGAGATCCACTTTCTGTGACACGTTAGAGATCCTCCTGGACAGGTTTCTATTGGTGGATGATTTGGCTAACAGACTAGCAACCTACTTTGAGATTTTGAAACTGCTGCTCGACGATTACCGCCAATCCCGAAGTAGCGGTCTGACTAGCCACAGTCGCGAAAGAGATACTACCTGTCGTCGGCATATTGAATCTTCGCTGTTCCCGAAAAGTCGCATTTTCGCAACCTGGCTGTGGGATAAGATCTGGCCGTACTGGCAGGTGTCCTAAGCCTCAGCGATAACGGCAACGGAAACCTTCAGGCCCGGAATGCGCGCGGGGAGTTTGGCGCCCTGGCGTGCAGGTGGATCTGTTGGAAACCATCGGAGCCACTCCTCGTTCATACCGGCGAACTCATCCTCGTCCGCCAGAATGACGGTGGCACTGACAATCTTGTCCAGTGATGTTCCAGCAGCCTCTAAAATCGCGGCTACATTCGTCAAGCATTGCCGCGTCTGCTCCTGAATCGTGGTTCCCTTGATTTGACCTGTCACGGGATCGGTCGGCGCGGTGCCCGAAACGAAGACAAGTCCCGCAGCTTTGACAGCTTGACTATATGTAGGCGACGGCTTTGCTGCCTTGGAAGTAAAGACGATATCGCGCGGCATAATAGACCTCTGGTAACCATCGAGTAAAGTGTGCTGACTGCGGCTAACTTTGCTGCGCGGCAGCCGCGTGCCCAGAATACAATCCGAAGTTTCTCGAAGGCCGGGTTTCGGAAAGTTCACTTCTCAATTGGCGATAGCAGGTCGATGCATTCATTGAGAACCGACCTCGACACGATTCACTGATCATCACTCTGCGGTAGCTTGGACAACCCTACGGAACCCAGTCCATCGATTTCAGCGCAATATAACTGTCGAGTTCGCCCGCCTTCTTGAGCATCATCTCGACGCCGGCGGAGTCGAGATGCGGGGCGAACGGCCCGGCAGAGTCGACGATCGCGTAAGCGGTGGCCGCCGTAACGGCGACCCCCTGGTTCAGGTCGGCCTGCACCACCGAGTCAAAGCTATCCGAGGCCTGGTGGTGAAGGCGGAAGTACTTGTCCACGGGAGTCCACAGGACGAGCGTGGGGACGCCCTGAACGTCGAATCCGGCGTGGTCGGTCTCGAAGATAAATTCGGTGTCAGGGCTGGTGTCGCCGCCGCCGATGCCGGCCAGAAGCGGCTCGATGGGCGCGATGGCCTGTTTTTCGTCGTCGCGAGCCATCAGGTACCAGCCTTTGGCGGGCTGGCCTCCGGTGTCCGAGATGAGCACCGCGTCGATCGACGCCATCTCCGCAGCATGCTTCTTCGCGTAGGCGGTCGAGCCGACGAGCCCTTGTTCCTCCCCGCCAAAGAGGACGAAGCGGATGGTGCGCCGTGGCGGACGGTTGAGGGACTTGATGGCGCGGGCGACCTCGAGGACGGTGGCAACCCCGGTGCCGTTGTCCTGCGCTCCGGTCGCCGGATGCCACGAGTCAAGATGGGCACCGACGATCACGATCTCGTTGGTAAGCTCGCGGCCGGGGATCTCGGCGATGACGTTGCTGACCTCGGCGTTCCCCCGAACGCGGTTCGTGAAGGAGAAGTGCACGGTAACGGGGCCCTTATCGAGGAGGCGCTTGATCAGAAGCGAGTCTTCGAGCCCGATCTGCGCAACCGGAAAACTGGAAAGAGTGCCACCCACCGTGAGGCTGCTTGCGTTTTCGCCACCGTTCGCCCGGCCAGTAAACAAAACTGCCAGCGGCTTGAACGTGTTGAGCCGTGCGAAGGCTTTGATGAGCTCGCCGATAGCGGGATGCTCGCCAAAGCTGGCGTTGTCGATCAGGATGACGTTGCCCGTGAGTTGGTCCTTCGCGGCGTCGAGCTTTTCAATCGGCAGAAGCTGCGCAAGATAGATGACCTTACCAGTGATGCCGCCCTGCTGGAGTCGAAGGACTCCAGCCGAAGGAGTAGATGTGAAGCGCCTGGTTGCGGGGCGCGACGATGTTGCCGGTGGCGGGAATCTCGGGCTCCCAGAGCGCCGGCATCGTAAAGGATTCGGTGTGAACGTTGGCCAGGCCGAGCGAGTGGAACTGCTCCTGCGCCCATGAGACGGCGTGGACATAGTTGTCGGAGCCGGTGAGCCGGGGGCCGATGGTATCGGCGAGTTGGCGGTCGTACTCGTATGCCTGGCCGTTGACCATGATGTCACCGACGAGCTGGCGGACGGCAGTGCGGGTCTCGGAAGAGACGGGTGCTGGTGTGGCTGAGGTTTGGGCCACGGCGCACGAGGCGGCAAGAGCAGCCAGGAGAAAGGAGATGGAAAGACGCATTGCGGAACGGTATCACATGGACGATGTCATGAGATTGCCGCAAGCCGCAGTGCGTTGTGATCCTTTTCAAGCGCGAGACAGAGCGCTTCGACGACCAGGTTGTGGTCCTCCCGCTGTGTCAGGCCGGAGACCGTGACGGCTCCGATGATGCCGGCGCTGGCGACGCGGATCGGGAAGCAGCCTCCGTGGGCGGCGTAGTCGGCATCGGGCAGGTTGTAGCGGTCGTTGAAGGTGCGGTTGGACTGTTCGAGCGTAAGGCCGATCGCGTAAGAACTGCGGTGAAAGCGGGAGACGACGTTGCATTTGCGCTGTACCCATCGGGCGTTGTCCGGTGTGCCGCCGAGCGCTGTATAGAAGAGGGGCTGATAAGGTTCGCCGAACCGGCGGATGTCGATGACGATAAGGTATTTGCGGGTCACGGCGAGCTCCCTCATGCTGAGGCCCAGGCGCCACGCGACGTCGTAGTCAAAGGTCTGGAAGACGAGCTCAGCTTCCTGGCGGGCGATAACGGCGAGGTCTTCGGCGATGGGCATGGGCGTCTCCAGACGACTCTTGGCGTTGCAAACGGTGGGATTTGCGGGCGCTGGAGACAGTGTAAGAGATCGTTCCAGCGGGCTCCTTGCCTTGACACTGCCTTTCGGTTACGCGATGCTTAGGAACTAGGCCTCTTTTAATGCTGCGGGTGCGGTGTGCCCTCGCTGGGAGCGCGTCTGCAGATCACCTCGCAGTGCGTCTCTGACTGGCCGAGTTGATTTGTGCTGTGAGATGGAGTTTGTGGATGTTTGCAATGTGGTTGCAGAGTGCGGCAGGCGGCCTGGGCAGTCTCGGTAGTCTTGCGTTGCCGATCCTGTTTTTCGTGGTGCTTTATTTTTTGATGATCGCCCCGAACCAGAGGAAACAGAAAAAGTGGCAGGAGATGCTTGGTCAGTTGAAGTCAGGCGACCGCGTGACGACCAATGGCGGTATTCGCGGAACAGTTTTGACCGTGAAAGACGACATCGTGATCCTCCGGGTTCAGCCTGACGGCGTTAAGCTGGAATTTGTGAAGAGCGCAATTGCCGCAGTGACCACAGACGAGCAGGCAGCGTAACGGTCTGGAGCTGGAGCTGCGGAAGTTAGTTTTTGAGTTTTGCACGTAAGTTGAGATTCGACCGTTAACTACGGATAAGGAAGAAGCAGGGATGGCAGCGGCGGCACCAAGGTAAGGCATCGCGGCTGCACCCTTCAATTGAGATCATGGGCAAGAATCTGGCCGGTAAGACGGCATCAATCATAGCGGTCCTGGTTATTTTCATTTACGGGATATTCTTCGGCTCGAATGGGCCGAAGCTGGGGTCTTTCAAGTCACTATTGGCCGATAACATCCGTCTGGGCCTCGACCTTAAGGGCGGGACCCATCTGGTGTTGCAGGTGCACGTGGAAGAGGCGATAACCTCTGCGACCGACCGGGACGTGGCGCGGCTGAAGGCGGCCTTCCAGGAGGCAGGTGTGACGGCCTCGGTGGGCAAGACGGACACTGCGCATCCGGAGACGATCGTCGTGTCGGGCATTCCTCCGGCGAAGCTGAATGATGCGCGCACGGTTTTGCAGGGCAATGACTACTCGATCTATGACGTGTCGGTTCTGGCCGACGGCACCGCCACGCTGGCCATGAAGCTGTCGGCCATCAATGATCTTGAGGCGAGGACGCTGGAGACGTCGAAGGAGACGATCAACGAACGAATCAACTCGCTGGGTGTGAGTGAGCCGCTGGTTCAAACGTATGGGCTGGGAAAGAACCAGATTCTGGTGGAGTTACCTGGCATCTCCAATCCGGCTGAGGTGGAAGAGGCTATCCAGTCGACGGCTAAGCTTGCGGTATATGCCGTGGTGAGTGGACCGTACCAGAGCGATGAGGCCGCGCTTGCGGCGCTCAATGGTGTGGTGCCCCCCGACGATATGCTCGTCCATGGAAGCGCGACGTCGACCGGCCCGGACGAGGTCTGGCTGCTGGAGCGGGCGAGCCAGGTTGAAGGCACCGATTTTCGCGATGCGCAACCGTCGACCGACGTGAATGGCCGTCCGAATCTTACGTTTACTCTGACGACGGCGGCGGGCGACCGATTCTACAAGTACACCTCGGCGCACTCGAGCACGAGCGCATCACCGGGATCGATGGCGATCGTGCTGGCCAACAAGGTCCGCTCGGTGGCGTCGATCAATTCGGCGATTCGCGACCGCGGCGAGATCGAGGGAAACTTCAGCAAGCAGGAGGTCGACAACCTGTCGCTGATGCTGCGTACGGGCGCGCTGCCGGCTTCGATCTCTTACACCGAGACGCGCACGGTGGGGCCGAGCCTCGGTGCGGCGTCGATCCGGCAGGGTGTGATTGCGGCGATTGCGGGCATGCTGGCGGTGATGGCGTTCATGCTGATCTACTACCGCGGGGCCGGCATCAACGCAGACCTGGCGCTGATGTTGAACCTAATCATTCTGCTGGGATTCATGGGCTTCAGCAAAGCTACGCTGACGTTGCCGGGAATCGCCGGCGTCATCCTGACGATCGGTATGGGCGTTGACTCGAACGTGCTGATCTTTGAGCGAATCCGCGAAGAGCTGCGGGCCGGAAAGACGGCTGCGGCGGCGGTGGAGCAGGGATTTAAGCACGCGTGGGTGACGATCGTCGATACCCACGTGACGACGATCGTTTCAGCGGCGATTCTCTTCCTGTTCGGGACCGGCCCGGTCAAGGGATTTGCAGTAACGCTGACCTTCGGTCTTCTGGCGAACCTGTTTACTGCGGTGTTTGTGTCGCGGTTGATCTTCGACTCGATTCTGGAAAAGAAGGAACGTGGCGCAGCGCTGTCGATTTAGAGAAGTTCTCAGTTGTCCGTTCTCAGTTGTCAGACAGGGCGGATCGCTTGAAGTGCAGGATTGAAACTGACAACTGACTATTGATAACTGGAGTAAAGCGTGAGTTTGGAACTGTTTCGTGCAACGAATATCGATTGGCTCGGGAAGAAGTGGTATTTTCTCGGGTTTTCGCTGATTTTCTCAGTCGCCGGCGTCTTGAGCATGCTGTTCTGGCATGGCATTCCGCGGGGCGTCGACTTCAAGGGCGGCACGCAGATTCGCGTGGCCTTCGACCAGACGCCGAATGAAGACCACCTCCGGCAGGCCATGGACAAGGCCGGTGTACGCGACTTTACGATTCAACGGGTCAGCGATCCCAGCGGCCACGCGGCGAACAAGGTGATTATCGCGCTGCCAGAGTCGACTGCGTCCGATCAATCGCATGACGCCGGGCGCCAGAGCGTCGAGAGTGCCCTGAGCGCGAATTATCATGACTCGGGCTTCGCCATTGAGCAGATTGACATTGTGGGCCCAACAGCCGGTAAGCAGTTGCAGAAGCAGGCCGCGCTTGCCACCCTTTACTCCCTGCTCGGCATGTTGGTTTACTTGTGGTTCCGGTTCGAGCTGATCTACGGTGTCGCGGCTGTCGTGGCGGTCTTCCATGACACCTTAATTACGGTCGGAGCCTTCAGTTTGACGAATCAGGAGATAACCCTTACCGTAATTGCAGCCATCCTTACATTGATTGGTTATTCGATGAACGACACCATCGTCGTCTTCGACCGCATTCGCGAGAACCTGGCGCTTTCGCGGAAAGAGTCGTTACATGACGTCGTCAATCGGAGCATCAATCAGACGCTGAGTCGGACGGTGATCTCGTCGGGCCTAACGTTTTTGACCGTCCTGTCGTTATATCTGTTTGGTGGTGAGGTTTTGCACGGGTTCTCCTTTGCACTTGTTATCGGGATCCTGATTGGAACGTACTCATCGATCGCAGTTGCGGCTCCGATGCTGGTGGCTTACCAGGATTGGCGGGTCAAACGGGGCAAAGTGGCCTCGCTCCCGGCAGGAAAACGGGCCAAAGCGTAGGTCGACGGCAATAAGAATCAACGCGGGAACAAACGGAAGCAACGTGGTGTCTAAAGAAAAATAGCTCTTCTTTACCGTGAGAGGCTGCATATGTTCGAAGACTCTTTGATGGAATCAGGCGGCAAGATCAAGACAAAGTCCAAGTACTGGATGATCGGGACCTTTGCCTTCAACGCCATAATTCTGGCAATCATGATCCTTATCCCGCTGTTGTATCCGGAGGCGTTGCCTAGAAACGCAATGACCGCCATGCTGACAGCGCCCCCTCCGCCTCCTCCTCCACCCCCTCCACCGCCGCCGCAACAGATCGTTAAGCCGATCAAGATGGTCTCTGAGATCGATCAGGGCCTGCACGCGCCGACGAAGATTCCCAAAGACATCAAGATGCTGAAGGAAGATGCCGCGCCGCCCCCGACGATGGGTGTTGCCGGTATGAGCGGCATGGGCAGCGGTAGCGGCAGCGGTCTTGGAGTGATGGGTGGCATCGGCAGTGCGCCATCCCCTGTCGTGAAGGTAGCGCCGCCAAAAGGACCCACCCGTGTATCGAGCGGCGTTGTCTCCGGTCTGAAGATCTCCGGCGCGACCCCGGTCTATCCGCCGATCGCCAAGGCAGCCCACGTCTCCGGCGCAGTTGTTCTTCACGCGATCATCTCGAAAGAGGGAACGATCAAGAACCTGACCGTGATCAGCGGTCCCGAGATGCTCAAGTCCTCTGCGCTCGAGGCCGTGCAGACCTGGCGCTACAAGCCGTACCTGTTAAACGGTGAGCCGACCGAGGTCGACACGCAGATTACCGTCAACTTCAACTTTGGTGGCGGCTAGGCCAGGGCTGAAGCGCAAATTCGTCTCTCGCCTATCCCCCGCTGCGAACTTTTGGGGGATACCGAGTCCAGTTTCAGGAAGTTAGAGTTCTATCAGGAGGAAATATTCCAGTGATTCTCGCTCATCTCGCACCAACCTTCGCTCACGTTCCCGCCACGCTCGCTATGTACTTCGAAGAAGCCCAGGTCAGTTTCAGTGTCATGGGTCTTTGGAGCAACATGGGCTGGCTGGCGCGCTGCGTCGTCATCCTTCTTTTCATCATGTCCATCTGGTCTCTCGCTGTGATCATCGATCGGGCCCTGTATTTCTCGGCTGCGCGCAAGCAGTCTCGTGAGTTCGCCCCGAAGGTCGCCGGCGCACTGAAGGACGGCCGTCTGGATGAAGCGATCAAGGTTGCTGACCGCTCCAAGAAGTCTCACCTGGCCGAGGTCGTTACGGCTGGTCTGCAGGAGTTCCGCAGCTTCGGTTCCGGCGGCGCGATCACTCCGGAGCAGGTTGAGAGCTCCAAGCGTGCGCTCGAGCGCTCTGAAGCGATCGTCCACGCCAAGCTGAAGCGCGGCCTTGGCGGTCTCGCAACTATTGGTTCCACGGCCCCCTTTATCGGCCTGTTCGGCACCGTGGTCGGTATTTTGAACGCCTTCCAACAGATCGCAACCCAGAAGACCTCGGGTATCGGCGCAGTCGCCGGCGGTATCTCGGAGGCCCTGGTTACGACCGCGTTCGGTCTACTCGTCGCCATCCCCGCCGTTATGACCTTCAACTACTTCACCGGCAAGGTTGAGGCGTTTGACGTCGAGATGGACAACAGCTCCAGCGAGCTGGTGGACTACTTCATCAAGCAGAGCCACCGATAAGCTTCGGTCCCAGTAAGGCAAGCAGCAGTATCCTGCGAGAATCACACTCTGACCGGGTCCTCCGGGTGCCGCAAGCGAACGGCATCCGGGGCTTGGACAGGCTTAGCAGGAAGAGCAAACACAAGCAATTCCGGACGGAGCAAACGTTATGGGTATCTCAAAAAGGGATGAAGGCAAGAAGGTCAACTCCAACATCAACGTAACGCCAATGGTGGACGTGATGCTGGTATTGCTGATCATCTTCATGGTCATCACTCCCATGCTGAACAACAAAGTCAACGTCGACCTGCCGAAGGCGGACGCCGCGGTCGTCATGGAAGATGCAAACAAAGAGGATGCGGTCGTGGTTGCCGTAACCCGGGATGGCAGGACGTTTCTCGGCGGCGATCAGGTGACTCTCGACGATCTCGGCCCCAAGATCTCGGCGAAGCTCGAGAACAAGCTCAGCAAAGAAGTCTTTATGCGCGCCGACCAGCGTGCGAACTACGGCAAAGTGATGGACGCGGTCGATGGGATCCGTTCCGCCGGTGTGAGCCAGCTTGGCTTGCTGACGGAGAGAGTCGACGACAGCGGCGCGACGACAACCAAGAAATAAGCGTAAATTCGAAAGAGCCGAATCTGTAATCGCATCGGCTGGAGTAACTGAGGAGACTTGCTATGGGAATGGGTGGAGGAAATACAGGCGGAGCGGTTTCGGAGATTAACGTAACCCCGCTTATCGACGTTCTTCTCGTGCTGTTGATCATTTTCATGGTCATTGTTCCAGTGACGCCGCGAGGACTGGAGACGCTTGTTCCTCAGCCGCCCAAGGACCATAAAGAGGAGCCACAGAACGATCGCACGATTGTGGTGCAAGTGCGGTCCAATGGTGCAGCCCCTCCTTCCTATCTGATCAACGAAACGACCTTCTCCAAGAACGACCTTGAGCCGAAGCTGACCGAGATCTTCTCGAGCCGGCAGGAAAAGGTGATGTTCGTGAAGGGCGACAAGGATCTTGACTTCAGCAAGGTCGCCGAGGTCATCGACTTTGGCCATCAGGCTGGTGTGGACAACATCGGCTTGATTACGCCGAGAGTCGAAGCGGGACAGTAGACCTTCAGGAAGTGAAGTTCATGCACGGGCGGTGTGGCCGATTGGCGCACCGCCTGTAGCTTTTCAGGCCCAGTCGGTGTCTATAAAGATGGAGTGCTCGCACACCCAATTCTGCGTTGGGAGACAACTGCGATGACACTCTCACCACGAGCAACCTCCGGGACCGACGGCCTATCCTCCGAGATCAACGTAACTCCGCTAATCGACATCCTGCTGGTCATGCTGATCATCTTTATGGTGATCGTCCCGATCGCGCCTCATGGTTTGAACTCAGAGCTTCCCTCGACGACACCCTCCACCGTCGAGGAGGATGTGTCGCGTCGCCCTGTCCTGATCGCTGTCGAATTGGGCCAGGTCGAATCGGGCCACGAGACCCCGCAGTATACCGTCGACGGGACAAGCGTACCCGGTGGGGACGTAACGCCACGTCTGATCGAGCTTCTGTCGAAAAGATCCATCCGCCGCGTTCTTGTCAAAGCAGACGCGAAGCTGGACTTCAGTACAGTCGTCGAAGTGATGAACTCAAGTCAGGCAGCCGGGGCGGAAAGCATTGGACTCGTGACTCCCGCAAGCGAAGCGCCGCAGAGATAGACACAAGCCCAGCACCGGGAAGAACCAGGGGATCCTCACGCGTCCGGGCATTTTGGTCAGACCACTAGCACCGGCGACGATATTGTCGGTAAAGTCGCGGACTCCCAACTGCACTCGGGGTCTTTCACCTTCATCCGATCTCAATGACAGGATGAAACAAGCCCACTCGGGATCTGCGCCGACGAGGTAAATTCTCCGTCACGTCACCACTGGCCGCCGGCCTCACCGGACCCACCGGCGACCGTTCCACCATAGTGTTGTCAAAATGCCGAATAGGTGTATCGTCTAGAAGCGGATTTGTTCGCCGAGTTTGTTCGCAAGTCGAGGAAGTGTGCATCCTACGTTGGGAGCGCAACCGCCCGTTCAGGTTTCATCGAAGAGGGAAAAGGCGATTCGTTCGTTTCACGTGAAAGCATGAGTCTACTAGTCACTTTGGGACGTATACCATTACAATCAAACCTAAAGCCGAGAACTCCGCTTCAGAGCTTCGCCTTTCTATCCAATACAAACTCGCGCCCATTTGAAGGAGACGATTCGCCCAATGAAACTAACCGCACGGATTCCGGTTACGGCCGCCACTCTGGCGCTGCTGCTTGTCACTGCAACCGGGTGTAATCGACTAAAAGCTCGGGACCAGCTGACCAAAGGCGTTCAGGCATTTAAGAACGCACGATACGAGGAAGCTGTGAATCACTTCCAGCAGTCGATCGCCCTCGATCCGAACTACGAGGACGCGAAACTCTATCTGGCCACCGCTTATTCGTATCAGGTCGTGCCGAATCTGGATACGCCAGAGAACCTGGCGATTGCGCAGAAGGCGATCGATGGCTTCAATGCTGTCTTGGCAAAAGACCCGAACGATCTCACAGCGTTGAAGCAGATTGCCTCCATCAATCGCAACATCAAGAAGTTCGACATCGCGAAGGACTACGAGAAAAAGGTGATCGCCATCGCTCCTAACGATCCAGAGGCGTACTACACGGTCGGCTTTGTGGATTGGGTGTTGGCCTACAAGAACGCAACCACGATTCTTGCCGCCGACGGACTCACCGATCTGGGCGATGGCAACCCGAAGAAGAGCAAGGCCGCTTGCGCGAAGCTGCAGGAGGCGAACACGGCTTTGGTGAATGAAGGCCTTCAATATCTCAATAAAGCTGTCGAACTCAACCCGACCTACGACGACGCCATGCAGTACCTTCAACTGACGTACCGTCGCAAGGCCGATCTGGAGTGCGGCGACGAAGCAGCTCGTAAGGCGGATATGGCGCAGGTCGACGACTGGATCCAGAAAGCGATGGGCGCGCGCAAGGCAAATGAGCAGAAGAAGGAAAAGGCAACTCAGGGCGGCGTCACCATGCAGTAGTGGCACTCGCTTGCGACCTCAGAGGCCTCCAACGGGAGGCCTCTTTCGTTGTGTTTCTGCCGCTCGTCGCTCGTGGGGTAGAATTGCCGCTTGCGGCGACCGATAAAAAAAGTGCTGATTGCCAACCGCGGTGAGATTGCGCTGCGGGTCATTCGTGCCTGCCGCGAGCTGGGCATCGCCACGGTTGCGGTCTACTCGGACGCCGATCGCGGCGCGCTCCACGTGCTGCATGCAGATGAAGCCTACCGGCTGGGCCCTGCGCCGGCGGCAGAGAGCTATCTGCGCGGGGACCTGATCCTCGAACTGGCACGGCGGGCCGGGGCGGATGCCATCCATCCTGGATATGGATTCCTGTCAGAGAATGCGGACTTTGCGGATGCCTGTGCGGCAGCGGGCGTGGTCTTTATCGGGCCGCCGGCGGGCGCGATGCGTGCCCTCGGGTCGAAGACCCGTGCGCGGCAGGCTGCAGATGCCGCCCAGATGCCACGCGTTCCAGGAAGCGTCACGGGACTTGCCGATGTCGCCGAGGCGCACCGCGTCGCCGCCGATATCGGTTATCCGGTGATGCTCAAGGCTGCGGCCGGGGGTGGCGGCAAGGGCATGCGCGCCGTGGCGAAAGAGTCGGATCTCGCAGCGGCGTTTGCAGCAGCGAGCAGCGAGGCGGAACGAAGCTTCGGTTCGGGTGAGGTTTATCTTGAGAAGCTGATCGAACGGCCTCGGCACATTGAGATCCAGTTGCTCGCCGACGAGCATGGACACTGCGTCTATCTGGGTGAGCGCGAGTGCTCGGTGCAGCGGCGTCATCAGAAGGTCATCGAAGAGGCTCCCTCCGCAGTCGTTGGCGAAGCGCTGCGGCGAAGCATGGGCGAGGCGGCCGTTCGGCTGGCCTTGTCGGCCGGCTATGTGAATGCGGGAACGGTCGAGTTTCTCGTCGACGCCGAGGAGAATTTCTATTTTCTCGAGATGAATACACGGCTGCAGGTCGAGCATCCCGTAACAGAGATGGTCACAGGGTTCGATCTGGTCCATCTGCAGCTCCAGGTAGCGATGGGCGAGCCGTTGCCGATCGCGCAGAAGGACATCCACCTGCGCGGGCATGCGATCGAGTGCAGAATCTATGCCGAGGACCCTGAGAACAACTTCTTTCCTTCTCCCGGGCTGATTACACGGCTCATCCAGCCAGGCGGCCCGGGAATCCGCGAGGACTGCGCCGTCTTTGCGGGGTGGCGCGTGCCGTTGGA
Organism: uncultured Acidobacteriaceae bacterium; assembly: GCA_963798925.1. Taxonomy (GTDB): domain Bacteria; phylum Acidobacteriota; class Terriglobia; order Terriglobales; family Acidobacteriaceae; genus Edaphobacter. Next base: position 1,116,590 of record CAWCVD010000008.1, on the reverse strand, counting down.
CTACGACCCGATGCTCTCGAAGCTCGTGGCCTTTGCGCCGACGCGAGAGATCGCGATCGACCGGATGCTCCGAGCGCTGGATGAGTACGTCATCGGTGGCATCAAGACGAATATTGGGCTGTTCCGACGGATTCTCACCGACCCGGACTTCCGCGCAGCCCGGATCGACACGGGGTTCCTGGAGCGCCTGCTGGCTGCTGCGCCTGCCTCGGTCCAGCAGCGCATGCCGGAGGACGTTATCGCGCTGGCTGCAGCGATCTTTGCTGCTGCAGTGAAGCGTGAGGGCGCAGTGGCCCCTGATGTTGAGACGAGCCGTTGGGCCGAGACTGGACGGCGGGAGGGCTTGCGCCTGTGACCGTCTGGCTTCTGGTCGAGGGGAAGAAGCGTCGCGTCGAGTTGCCTGCTGGCGCGGGCGACGGGGTCCTCGAGTGCTCGGTTGATGGGCGTGTCTTGAGCGTGGATGTGCGGATGCTGGAGCCTGGGGTGCTGTCGATCGTGATCGGCGGGCAGCAGTATCGCTGTGTTCTTGACGGCGACGGAGTTGTGATTGCTGGTCATCGGTATGAGTTTGAGGTGGAGGATCCGCGGTCGTTGACGGGGCGGCGTGGCACGGGTGCGGGGACGGAGGGGCCGCGGCCGGTTAAGGCTCCTATGCCTGGGCGTGTTGTGCGTTTGCTGGTGGGTGCGGGCGACGAAGTGGTGGAGGGTCAAGGGGTTGTGGTGATCGAGGCGATGAAGATGCAGAACGAGCTCAAGTCCCCGAAGGCCGGCCGGGTGGTGCGGGTTGGGGTCTCGGTGGGGGATACGGTGGGGTCGGGTGATGTGCTGGTTGTGGTGGAGTAGCGTTTTTTGGTGTTTTTTTTGTTTTGTGGTGGGATGGGCGTTTTTACTGGGTGTTTTGGGATTTCCACAGTGTAAAAACGTGGTTTTTGTGTGGTTCTTAGTGCATTTTTGTGGTCATTTTCGTGGCTGCTGATGTCACGTTTTTCGGGCGCTAAAATTTTCCTCTTTTTCGGGATTTATTTTTGAGTTGCGTCTTTGGGTTTTCGTTTTGGGCGCGGTCGATTCGATCGCGAACCTGCCGCCTTATACTTAAGAAAACTAATAAGGCCCGCGTTGTGTCGTCGCGTCGGGCTTTTCGAGGGGTTCATGGCTGCACTGACTGAAGCGATTCATATCAAGAGGAAGATGTTGTTTGAGTTCGAGAATGCACCATATGCCTGTCTCGATTCGGACATCACGACGCCGACTGCTCGCGGCGGGCAGACACTGGTGCGGCTGAAGATGCGGAATTTGCTGACGAGCGCTGTGTTTGAAAAGACATTCAAGGCCAGTGACAAGTTCAAGGAGCCGGACCTGCAACTGGTTCCGGCGTCGTATCTGTACAGCGATGGGGAAGGCTCGCACTTTCTGGATCAGGAGAGCTATGAGACGCTGACGCTTGGCGACGGGATGATGGGGAACGCGCTGGACTACCTGACGGAGGGCGCGCTGATCCAGTTGCACAAGTACAACGGCAATCCGATTGGGCTGCAGCTGCCGATCTTTGTTGAGCTGAATGTGGTTGAGGCGGAGCCGGCTGCGCGGGGGGATTTTTCGAGCGGCAGCGGGACGAAGATGGCGAAGCTCGAGACCGGGCTGGAGATTCGGGTTCCGCCGTTCATCAAAGAAGGCGAGAGGGTGAAGGTGACCACAGAGACGGGCGAGTTTTCAGGGCGCGTCTGAGTCAGAATAGCCTGGTGTCAGAATAGCCTGGCCCGAAGAGCTTACGAATAACGTGAGCGCTGTCCAAAACGTGTCTTGTCCGTTGCTGTGCGATGAAGTTTTGGAGTCGACAAGCACAACCGATGTCTCAACCTTGTGTCCCGGCAAGGTCCAATATCTCTTGAGCAGACGATCCTTTTCCGTGATCCTGCACCTCCTTCCATAACTGTGGAATCCACATTTTTTTGGCCCGACCGATCCGTTGTGATTAGCGAAATCGTCTTCATGGTGTAAGGACAGAGAGCGCCGCTTTCTGGAGGAGAACATCATGAACACGACAATAGCGGTGACGCAAGAGGTCACGACCCTTATCAACATCTTGACCGTTGAGCCTGAGAATCAGCAGAAGCTCATCGAGCTCCTGCGGGGCAATACTGAGAGCGTCGTCTGCAAGCTCGACGGCTGGATTTCGACCAGCTTCGTTGCCGCCAAGGATCAGCGTCACGTAGTCATCTACTCGCAGTGGCGCGACCTCGCATCGGTGGGAGCGATGCGGGCCAATCCCGATATGGTCTCTTATTTCCCGAGGATCGCAGCGTTGGCCACGTTCGACAGCTTCGCTGGCGACGTTGTCTACAACCACCACGCCTGATGCCCAGATAAAGGAGTATGAACATGGAGAACCTGAGATTCTCCGGCTTTCGAGCAGATCGATGAAGATTTCTACAAGGTCTATTTCGGGATGTTGAGATTGGCGAGTTTGACGCGGAAACGCTTCGCTTCCGGCCGGTTCGGATCATGCGATGAATGGATGTTCGGAGTCAATTTCCGACAAGCCGGTTTTACGGCCACTTGTCAAAAATATAGATCCATCTGAATGGCTCGATGAGTGCCTTGGCCTGATATGGAGTGACCGTGTCAACTGGGCGAGATCTATGGGTTTGTTTTGGTGGTTTGCGTTTTCTTTTCCCGAAGACAGAGCGAGCAGCAGTCGGAGCAGTTTTGAGCGACGATTGATCAGTCTGATATTCGCGGGTCGGAACCGCATAATCATGATCCGTCGGGAGCTGCCTCTGACTGTTATCGCGAGTCCGGTCGAGCCTGTCGCATAGGCCAAGCGAGGGTTCTCCTTCGTGCTTGCCCTGGCTGCTGCTGGCTCTGTGTTCGAGATGGATGTCAGCGTTCATCGATTCGGGGTTCTTAGCTTTTTCCTTTTGAGGAAGTTTTTGTTTTGCTTTGGTTGTTGTCAGGCTGCAACTTGCTGCTTGGAAATAGTCTCGGCTCTGGTTCCAATAGCCCAGATAAAGCCCAGCAGCTCTCGAGCGACTGCTGTGACAATCTTCCTCTGGTCCTTGCCGGCTGCGCCCAGCTTCATATACCGCTTATGCAGTCGGTGTTGCGCCTTCCACGCAATCTCTTTCGCCTCTTCTGAGATGCTCTCCTGTCGTCTTCGCAGTCCGTACCAGATCCCTGGAGGACGACGATAGCTCCATGCGGCTTCGACAACGATTCGTCGCAAGTGCGCGTTGCCGGTCTTCGTGATGCCTCCGCGTCTGGTTCGCTTGCCGCTGGAGTCCTCGCTGGGTACACGCCGCAGTAACCCATAAGTTGGCGAGCACTGCCAAAGCGAGATACCTGGCCCAACTCGCTCGCAATGGTCACAGCCGAGATATCTGCGATACCGCGCAGTGCCTGTAGATCGTTGATGACTTGTTGTAACGCGGGCGAGGCCAGCTTGACCGCTTCCGTGATGGCTTGCTCCAGGCGCGCTACCCGTTCCCGCATGTGCTCGACCTCGTGCAGATAATCCTGCCGCGTGGCCTCCTGAGCTATTTGGGTGAAACGTAGCTGCGCGACCCAGATCAGATAGGGGCGCGTCCACGGCCGAACTCCGGTCGGTGGGCGCTGGCCTGAGCGAAGAAGAAACTTGCTCAACCGATGCCGTGCTCGCATCTGGTCCTGCTTGGCTGCTTCGCGGGCGCGCACAAGATCGCGCAATGCCTCGGAACCTTCATCCGGAACCCACACCGCCGTCAGATCCCCGGATCGATAGCAACGTGCCAGCTTCTCAGCATCGCGCCGATCCGTCTTGACTCGATCACCTGCCTTCACAGGCACCAGCGTGGGTGCTACAACCTCGCACTGGATGCCCAGTTCTGCCAGCTGCCAGTAGACGACATAACCCGTCGGTCCTGCCTCATAACAGGCTCGCAACTTCTCTGCCGGGCCAAGCTTCTTAATCAGCTTGCGTATTGACTCGGCGCGGTTCGGAATCGTTCCCAGGCTCCGCACTTCACCTTCTGGCTCCGCGACCGCTACGGCAATCGTTTCGGCATGGACATCCAAACCCAAAAATCGTAACTTCTCCTTCATGACCGGCTCCCTTCCGCTTGTGGCTCTGAACTGTGCGTCCTTCGGACGCTCACAGCTTAACCCACGGTCGGCGCATCGGCGCCGGTCACTCCATACTGACTGTTGTCGCCAGTTGAGGTTTGATAGCCGGCGGCGAACAAACACCATCTGGCTTACCGTTTTGGATTGAGGTTTGTAAGCAGCCGTGGAATTAGATGTAATGAGGTGATCGTGCACTTGCGTTATCTACGCGAGAGGCGTCTGTTTAGGTTTAGGAGAAGCGATCGATGCTTTCAAGGATGTCCCGTTTTGTGCTGACTGGTGTTGCGTTGGGAGTTGCGATGTTTACTTCCAGAAGCTGGGGTCAGGTTGCAGAGCACCCTGTGTTGCTGGCGCTATCGAAGACCGATCACACGCTGGCGATCGTCGACCCAGTGACGCTGAAGGTCATTGCGAAAATGCCGGTCGGGCCAGATCCGCACGAGGTGATCGCGTCAGCGGACGGAACGCGCGCTTGGGTTTCCAATATGCTGAACAGCCAGGGACACGAGTTGGACGTGCTGGACCTGGTGAACCATAAGGCTCTGCCGAGCATCGATACAGCGCCCATGGTCGGCTTGCATGGTCTGGACTTCCAGGGCGGTAAGGTCTGGTTTACTGCGCAGGGCGCGAAGTCGATCGGCCGACTGGATCCGGTGACGGGTAAGACGGAGTGGATCATGGGGACCGGGCAGGACTTTACACATCTGATCCGGGTGATGCCGGACGGTCAAACAATCTTCGTCTCGAACGCGCATTCAGCGAGCGTCAGCATCATCGAAAATCGTGAGATGCTGCCAGATCCAACGCATCCTGCTCCACCCGGACCGGCGCACCGTGACTGGTCCGTGACGACAATTCCGACCTCGTTGGGCACGGAGGGCTTCGATGTGTCGCCCGACTGGAAGGAGTTTTGGACCGCTGCGGCGAGCGATGGCAAGCTCTGGATTATCGACACTGCGCAACGGAAGGTGGCTGCATCGATCGATGCAAAGCTGAACGGCGCCAATCGCCTTAAGTTCACGCCCGATGGCAAACGCGTGTTGATCTCTATCCTTTCGACGGGCGATCTGTTTGTGTACGACGTGGCTTCGCGCAAAGAGATCAGCCGGGTGAGCCTGGGCAAAGGGTGCGCCGGCATCCTGATGGATCCGGACGGCTCACGCGCGTTCGTGGGCTGCACCGCAGCGAACTACGTTGCAGTGGTGGATCTGAAGACACTGACGGTCACGAGCCGTTTGGATGTGGGCGGCGGACCGGATGGTCTTACGTGGGCGAAGCGACCATAATGAATCGCTGACGACGACGTTCACCTCGAGCGCATGGAACGTCTGAGAGGTTGGGAGCCACAGTGAGGCGATCCCACACCTCTCTCCGTCTACTGAACGTCTGGAGCAGGTAGGCTTTGCTCCATTTTTTGATTTCGCGACTTTCGAGGGAGAGGAGAAAGGCGAGCAAGAAGGGGACCGCCCCGGAGGTCAAAAGAGACCGCCGCTGTTCCCCTCAATAGGCGCGTTGGCCTGTTGGCCTCAATTGAGGATCATGCGGAGGCAGATCGGCGAACGCTGGCCGATTTGCCGTTAGAAATGGCGGTCCAGATGAGCGGTACAGTAAGCTCGCTTGTCAGATAGCGATCAGAGCCGAGGAGCGCTTTGCTTCGGCTTTGCAGGAAGCTTCGAAAGCGGACATCCGGTCCACAAATGGACAGTATGTTTGCGGAGCCGAGATATGGCCCCCAGCCTATGTCGATGGCGGATATAGGCTTACAGTCATACGTGTTTTGGCACACTGCGTGCACATCCGGGGGATACTCAGGTTCCCCAAGAGCAAAGTTCCTTAGAGGGAGGTAGGCGTGAGAGGACTGCTTCAGGATGTTCGTTTTGCCTTGCGGCAACTTCGCAAGAATCCGGCATACACGGTCGCGGCTACGGTGATGTTGGCAGTGGCCATTTGCGCCAACGGCACGGTGTTCAGCTGGATTAACGGGACGATGCTGCACCCGATACCGGGAGCGCGAGATATGAGCTCGCTGGTAAGCGTGATGCGCGGGCAGTGGAATAGCTCGCCGACTCCGCCATTCTCCTATCTCGATTACCGCGATCTGCGTGACCAGAATCACAGCTTCGAGGGAATCATCGGGTATCACCACGATTGGATTGCGTTGACCGGCGGCGCCACGCCGGAACGGATCTATGTTGCCAACGTGACTGCGAATTACTTCGACGTGCTCGGCGTGAAGCCCCTCTACGGGCGTTTTTTCCGTCCGGAAGAAGAGGCTGCAGGGCGAAGCATTCCGTACGTTATTATCAGCTACTCGCTCTGGAAGACGCATTTTGCGGGTGACCCTGGGATTGTGGGCAAGCCGCTGGAGATTGCTCGCCACCCGGTGACAGTGATCGGCATCACCCCGAAGGGTTTCGTCGGTGCGGCGCCGGGGCTGCGGCATGATATGTGGGTCACGCTCGATCCGCTCGGAACGGGCGGTTGGCGGATGACCGACCGCAGCAGTAGCTGGCTGAACGTGGTGGGAAGGCTACGGCCGGGCGTGAGCCGCGAGCAGGCAAACCAGGATCTTGAGACCATCATGCGGCGGATTGTGGCGGCGTATCCTGACGATCACCTGGGCACGAACACGATCACTCTGGATCCGATGTGGCGGTCTCCGTTCGGCGCGAACCGATATATGGCGACTACGCTCCCAATCCTGCTGTCCATTGCGGGCATCGTGTTGCTGCTTACGTGCGCCAATGTGGCCACGCTGACACTGGTGCGGTTTGTGTCGCGGCGGCGCGAAATCGCTATCCGACAGTCGCTGGGTGCAAGTCGCTTGCGAGTTGTCCGGCAGATGGTGCTCGAAGGCGTGATTCTTGCCCTCTGCGCGGGAGCGGCGGCGTTGTTCTTGACCCTGTGGACGGCCAAGACACTCGCACTGTTCCTTCCGTCGAACGCGATCCCAATCGCAATAAACGGCATGGTCGATCCCGGCGTTGTGATCGCAATTGTGGCGCTGGCAGTTCTGGCGAGCCTGCTGTGCGCGGCATTTCCGGCTTGGCGGTCGTCGCAGGTGCCGGCGGCGGAGGTGCTCAAGGAGGAATCGGCGAGCGTATCGGGCAGTAAGCACAATCGGCGGCTGCTTAGCGGCCTGGTGGTTGCGCAGGTGGCGCTCTCGCTCGCTCTGCTGGTTAGCTCCGGACTGTTTTTGCGGACGCTCCGGAACATTGCCCACGCCGATCCGGGATTTGAGCAAGATCATGTTTTGACCGCGTCCGTGGGATTGAACATCTCCGGCTATCCGAATGACCAAAGGCGGTTGATCCGCGACAAAATTCTCCAGCGCGTGGAGGCATTGCCTGGCGTGACCGTGGCTTCGCTTACCGACTGGATACCGCTAACGCTGTCAAGAAAGACGGAGGACGGGTATCCGGAAGGATATGCGCCACGGCCGCATGAGTCGCTGGAAGTAGGGAGAGCGGATGTATCGCCGCGATACTTCGAGACCATGGGGATACCCATTCTGGAAGGGCGCAACTTTACGCAGGACGACAATGAGAATGCGCCGCGCGTACTGATCGTGGACCAGACAGCGGCGAACCGGTACTGGCCGGGCCAGGATCCGATAGGAAAAAGGCTGAGTATACCGAGTATGTCGAGCAACCTGTTCACGGTGGTTGGCGTGGTGAAGAACTCGAAGCACCTGATGGTGAGTGAGCGGCCCGGGCCCATGATCTATATGAGCTATTATCAGCTACCGGGTCCCGAACTCATCGTACAAATGAAGACCACAGGCAATCCCGCGGAGCAGTTGCAGGCGGCCGAGCGCGCAATCCAGGAGGTTGACAGTCGGCTCCCGGTTTATGACGTGCGCACGATGAGGGAGAACACCGCGATGGCGAGTACCTTCGTCGTCATGCAGAGCACGTTCGCGGGGATATTCGCGGTCATCGCGCTGGTTCTGGCGGCCACGGGCATTTATGGCGTGATGGCATACCGCACCGAACTCAGGAGGCACGAGATCGGCATTCGCGTAGCTTTGGGGGCTTCGCGAACGGATGTGATGAGGCTGGTGCTGCTACAGGGAATGCGGCTGACGGCGATTGGTCTGGCGCTGGGACTGGCTCTTTCGTTCGGGCTGACCCGCGTCATTGCCGGTCTGCTGTACGGCGTCGGCGCCAATGACCCAGTAACGATCTTTGCCGTGCTGATTCTGCTCGCGGCGATGTCTCTGCTGGCGTGCTATCTTCCGGCACAGCGAGCGATGCGGGTGAATCCGGTGACGGCGATCCGCGAGCTCTAGGCAATGTAATCCGAGTGCTTCCTCTACTTTCAGCGAGAGAAGCCTAGGGCGTGAATGGCACAAGACCTTCAGTCCCGGCCAGGCACGATTTCAGGATCTCTGCCGGCAAGCGCCATAGGCTCCGGGCGCACTTCTGGAATGACGCCAAATCGCCAACTCACTCAATGAGTGACTTGGCCTGATGGCGTCAACCGAGGATCACGCCTGGGAAAGGTCGCCGGACACTGGCCGACTTAAGGCTAGCCATCTTGTTCAGTGAGTGCATTGGCGATCTATCACGCGTCGGTGTCATGGTTCAGAGATCAGGGAACAGAAATCAAGAATTGCAAAATTCTCACTTGACATTGACCGGACAATCAACAACCATATGGTTGTGGATAGATTAGGTACAACATTTGCGGCGTTGTCTGATCCAACCCGCAGGGCAATGATCGAACGGCTCTCCCATGGGCCTGCTTCTGTGCATGGATTGACGGAACCGTTTGCACTCTCGCAACAGATGATTTCAAAACATATTGCCTACCTGGTGCGGGCGCGGATTGTGATCAAGACGAAGCGTGGACGAGAGAGTGTGTGCACGCTCAGGCCAGAGGCGATCAAGACAGTCAGTGACTGGGCGATCAGCTATCGCCGATTCTGGGAAGAGAGTTTCGACAAGCTGGAAGTCGTTGTCAATCAAATGAAGAAAGAGGAGGCCAGAGATGGCAGAAAACACGGTTAGCGAAATTGAGCGGATGGTCGTTACAAGAGTTTTTGATGCCCCACGCGAGCTGGTTTGGAAGGCGTGGACAGACCCGAAGTACGTGATGCAGTGGTGGGGACCGAAGGGCTTTACTGCGCCCGTTTGCCAGATGGATGTTCGCGTCGGAGGAAAATCTCTGCTCTGCATGAAGACGCCGGATGGGTACGAGGGCTGGAATGCGATTGAATACCACGAGATTGTTCTGTACGAGAAGATCGTTTCCTCCATGTACTTTTCGGACTCGAAGGGAAACAAGATTGACCCTGAGCAATTAGGAATAGAACATGAGGCCATAGACGGCGCGTACGACGTGACCCTCTTTGAGGATCTCGGAAACGGCCAGACGAAACTCACCCACATTGGAACTGAACCCATGGAGAGCGCGAAAAATAGCGGTCAAATGGAGGGCTGGATCGAGATACTCGATAAAGTTGCCGCAGTTGTTGTGGAGCTGACGCAGGCGAAATAAGAAGTTGAAGTTTTGATTCGTGAAACTCAATCTTGGAGAAAGAAATGAAAAGACTACTGTTTCTCGCTATCGTCCTGGTGGCATTAGCATTTGCCGCGCATGCCCAGGACGCGATGAAGAAAGATGCAGCCAAACCTGCCGATCCGGAAGTGAAAGTCGTGCTCGATTCCTGGAATGAGATTGGCCGCAAGCTGACGGCGATGGCTGAAGATTTTCCCGAGGACAAATATGACTTCAAGCCGACACCTGAGCAGCGGAGTTTCGCCGAGCAGTTGCTGCACGCGGCGGGCTCATGCTACTACTTCACGAATCCTGTGATGGGGCAGAAGCCTCCCGCGGCAGAAGATCCGAAGCGCGACCAATACAAGTCCAAGGCCGACATCGTTGCGTTCGTCAAGAAATCCTTCGCCGATGGCGCAACCGCCATCCAGGCGAAAGGCGAGAAAGGCATGACGACGGAGGTTGAGTATTTCCCTCAGCAGAAATCGCGCGTTCTCGACATAGCATACGGCATCATCGAACATAGCGGTGAACACTACGGCCAGCTCGTTGTGTACTACCGCCTCGCAGGTCTTGTGCCGCCGGAGTCGCGGCCCAAGAAGTAAAGCTCAAGTTCGATCCTTCGATCTTCCACAGGGTGTCAATGAGTGCATTATCGCCAATGCATGCGCCGGGATAAACCGGCATGAAGCAGGGAATGAAAGAGTCCTACGAGAAAGGAGTAGCGAACCGCTCGGCCCCGAGTTTTGCGTTGCACACCGCGAGGTGTTCGGCGAAGCGTAAACAGGGGTACAGGTGGGCTGGGTATTGAGCTTCGAAAAGATGCAATCGAGACGCTGACTTATCGAGTGATTCCTACTCCACTTGGACGTGTAGTCGGCTTTAGGTCCAGTTGATTTCGTGGGAACTCGGCTGGAATCTGATCGTCGCGAAGGCGGTTTATCGTCCATGTGGCTTTCGTCGGTTCCGTATTCGCGGCTATTCGCCGGAACTACGGAACTACGAACGCACGATTCTACTCCAGCGATTTCGGGTCAGACTTGTTTATCGGTGACTTGGTATCGAGCAGGGAATCCAGTTCGTACGAGCAAGCGGGAACGCCGACTCTGCCATCGCGAATGATCTCTTTTGCGCTCAGTTTCTTGCCATAGAGCTTTTCGTTTGCGCTGCCGTCGGAGCGCAAAGTCGAGCCTTCCAGAGAAACACCCGCAAACAGCCCCTTGTTACGCGAATACGACAAGATTTCCGCGTTCATAACAATGTCAGTGGCACCTTCTGCGGTACGACCCTTGGGGCCAGCTGCCGCCGAGGCGTCTGCTCCGAGCTTGACCTTGCTGGACAGTAACGATTGCGCCCCTTTTTGATTCATTACCAGGAGCACAAAGTCGGTAGCCTGGCCACCGAGTTGGAAGCCGATGCTGACACCCTCGAGGGCGTAAAGCGCGGGAGCACCCCATCTACCCTTGTAATGTGCGCCGCTCCGGCACACCATCACGCCGCGGCCATAGCTGCCGCCGATCCCAAAGGCTCCTTTTTTCACCGAAGGGAGAATAATCACGCACTCCGCCTTATCGAGCAGGTCGCGCGGAATGTCATCAGGAATATTCAGAATTTCTTTCAATACGATTCCTGTTTCTCTGACACGATCTCGTTCGTGCTCATCATCGGCAGCAAAGGTTGCCGTCGCAGACATCAGAAAGACGACAAAACACACTGTGAACTTCTTCATGATCACCCTCGAGAGTATCGCCCGACGCCCGCATGAGCGGTATCCCTCGAAAGGGCTATCAAGATCGCCGACGCCCAGATGTGCCCGAATGGCGACCTGCCTGCAAACTGAGCTTCAGTTGGCGAAAACAGCGCCTCAGGCCACCACTGAATTGGTTAACTCCCGAATGGTCGGCAAACCGGAAGGAATCTAATGGGCGATAGTCGGCTTCTCGTACAGTTGGGAGCCATGAACTACGTCACAAACACTTCAACGGATAGCCGGTTACAGGTCCAAGTGAGATCAGGTACCCTTCAATACGCCTCGTGGATCCTTCGATGAGTGAATTGGCGATTTATCGTAAAACGAGAACCCTCCCGGCGATGTGCGCATTTAGGAGGAAACGCGGTGTCCGCGCTGAGTTAGACCCGGCAAACAGAGAGGCCTCGGGAACCGAGGCTCTCACCTTCAACGACTCCTAAGTAGGCAGAAGCTGTTATTGCTTTGAGGCACGGGATCGGCCGGGTCGCTTAGCGATTGCGCTCTTCGGCAATCGCGGAACAGCCATGACGCCTGCCCAAAGCGTTGCGATCGTTTGCTCGACCACGAGAGTCTGGTCAGGCAAGTCAGGCACAACCCCTTGGATGACCATGAGTGTGGCGAGGCCGAAGATCGCGTACCACCAGGTGTGGGCTACCACTATGTCATCCCTGCTTGGCAATCCTTCATCCTTGGCAACATCGAAAAAGAGCTGTACGAAGCGTTGGAACAAAGGCCTGCCAATGTCGTCGATATATTGTCCAGCGCGAATGCCGTTGCGGTTCTCCGGCCCGAAGAAGACGTTGCGGAACTGCTGTGGATGGGCAATGCAGAACTGAATCAACCCGCGGGAAGTCGCAAAAAGACGCTCTTTCGGTGAAAGATGTTTAGCGGCGATCGCGTCGAAGTTCTGAACCATCAGCCCGATCGTCTCACGGCTCAACTCCGCGAGAATGTGCCATTTGTCGGGGAAATGCTGATAGATCACGGCGTGCGTATAGCCAATCTCTTTAGCGATCTCGCGAAGCGTCACGGCTTCGTAACCGCGATCGGCAAACATTTTGCTGGCAGCCGCAAGAATTTCGCCCCGCAACCTCTTCTTGCGCTCTACCCGGCGACTAGGTGATGTGGATGTCACTTTGAGAGCCTAGTCCCTTTTGATGATTCTTGCAACCGTTTGTTGATTTATATCCACTGGTTACCAACCATCGATTATTTTGCAACCAATGGTTAATATTCGTCTCTAATCGTCAGGTCACTCATTTGGATGGGCGGCCAAATATGAGGCAAAAGGAGAACACGAGCATGTACTTAGTCATGGGCATTACTGGAAATGTTGGGGGCGCCACCGCGCGGCATCTGCTGAAGCAAGGCAAACAGGTGCGAGCACTTGTGCGCAATCCCGAGAAAGCGGCGAAGTGGGCAGACCAAGGCGTGGAGTTGGTAGATGGAGACTGGAACGATGCGACAGCGATAACGGCGGCGCTCAAAGGTGTTGAGGGCGTGTTTGTTATGTTGCCGGCTGTGTGGGCACCCTTGCCTGATTACAGAGAAGCAAAGGGCGTGATTGCGAACTATGTCGAGGCGCTGACCAAGGTAGTGCCCCCGCGGGTGGTGGCGCTCTCGTCGATGGGCGCGAATAGAACAAGCGGGGTGGGGAATGTCACGGCCTTATCACTCTTGGAGCAAGGTCTTGGCGGCCTGCCGTCTCCGATCGCATTTGTGCGCGCCGGCGGCTTTTTCGAAAACTTTCTTTACGGTTTACAGGCCGCTCAGGGCGGAACACTACCGGTCTTCTACAATCCTACAAACCGGAAATCGACAATGGTCGCGTCAGACGACATCGGCGCAGAGGTGGCAACGCTTCTGACCGGGCCGGTGTGGTCGGGGCATCGCGTTATCGAGCTGGGTTCGATGGTAAGCGCGGATGAAGTCGCCGGACAATTGGGTGAGGTCCTGGCACTCGATGTAAAAGCCTTTGCGGTCCCGCGTGCAGGGTGGGCGGAAGCGTTCCAGCAGTTCGGCATCCCGAAGGGCCACACTGGTCCTGCCGAAGAAATGTTTGAAAGCGTCAACGCTGGGTGGATGGACCTCGGAATCACAGGTACGGAACACGTAGCGGGTACGACATCCGCACGCGATGTGTTTGCGGCTGCACAGAACGCCGTCAAGGCATAAGTCCGGGGCAAGTGGCATCAGCGCCCTGGGGGCGGGGACAGCCAGCCGTGGCCACGACGGCTTCGTGTTCGACCGGCTGTTCCTGCCATTGCTGCTCAACCATGCTTACAAAGACAAGGACGATCAGGAACACGCGATTGTTCTCTTGTGGTGAAGGGTGCAGAAAGTTCTCGTTTAATGCACGACCCGGAGGCTGCCCTCCCATGCAGCGCGTCGATTCCAGTCGCGTACAAGAGCCGACTTATTGCAGAACGATTTAAACCATTTAAACCGAAAGAAGGGGATCGCTTCTAATATGAAAGCTGAACACACAATCGATAAACCTGCACGGGCAGGTCGAGCAACTCAAATAGCAGCGATGGTAATAACCGGCCTCGTCGCCTTCATCTGGGTGTACTTCGGAACGTTATATCTAATTCATGATCCCGGCGAATGGAGGATCGCCAATCAGCAGCTGGGATACCCGCTCTATATCATCCCGCTGATTGGCGTGACTCACATCCTTGGTGGCGTGGGTCTTCTGATTCCCAATGTGCCTCGATTGACTCAGTGGGTTTATGCTGGTCTCGCGATCGATCTTTTACTCGCGTTCTATTCACAACTGAATGGCGGTGGCAGTACCTGGGATAAACTTGATCCGATTCTCGTTATGGCGTTCGTATTTGCTTCGTATGTATTAAGACGCTGCATGCGCGCAAACAGATGGTCGATTTGAAGAACGCGCCCGGCCGGCAGTTTTACTCTTTCCAGGCGCCACTCATCCGAAGCCGTAAACGTACGGTTCGTTCCTCGTTCAGTTCTGGGCAGCGAAAGCTCAAAGTCACTCGTTGAGCCCCGAGCAGGGAGCCTTGGGGTGTTCCGGCTGGTTTGTCGGCAAATCGGAAGTTACCAGGCTCCGATCAAAAGTTTTCGGTTTGCCGGTTTTAAAGCAACTTGGCAGTGGCATAGCCGATCCGACCGGATGAATGAGTGACTTATCTGTTATCACCAATGGCCAGTCATTTTCACATCGTCCGAGATGCTGTAGCGACCGCACTCTCTCAGACAGGCTCCAACGATGAGAAGACGTCGATCAGCGAAATATCGCCGGTCAGATCGTTTGCTCATCCCTGTAGTATTGCGTCACTCCACTCTCAACGAACAATGTCGGCGTTAGACGCGCCTCCGCGATAAGCGACACCAGTCGAGGAATTGATTTTGTTCAAAAATAAATCAGTCAATTTCCTCGAAAATAAGAAGACATTAATTTGACGATTCCCCGACAAGTCACATCATCTCCCACGTCTATTGTGACCCTCGGGTCACCTCTCCCAAAGAGACCCTTTCGTGACAAAAATTGGGACTAGTGGAGCAACAATGAAAAACCCAGTGAGTAATACTATGCGTCCAGTTGACCGCCGTTCTTTTATGAAGAGCGGTCTTCTGGCAGGAGGCGCAGCAGCAGTGGGCGCCGGTTTGTTAGCAAATGGAACTTCGGCCCGTGCGCAGGAACGCGGGAGACTCAATCCAGGCGATGCAGCCATCCTCCGATTTCTGGCGGCTGCAGAGCTCATCGAAGCTGATCTTTGGACGCAGTATGCGGAACTGGGTGGTATCGGGAATAACCCGCCCATTGAGGTAGCTCCGAACCAATCGATGAACACCTATCAGATGGCCTTGTCAAACCTCGATTCCGATGGCCCGCAATACATCACCAGCAATACGCTCGATGAAGTAAGCCACGCTGCCTTTCTCAATGCCTACCTGGAGTCCAGAGGAGCCGAGTCGGTTAACCTCGACCGGTTCCGCACGTTGCAGGGAAGCACGGCCACCGGATCATCGGGCATCAAACGCCTCACCAATCTCATGAATCTCAATGTCGACACGAGTTGGTTCGTTCGCTACCGCAGCACAACGAATCCGGACCTCGGCGCCACCTTTCCTCAGGCGGTCACTCTGAATGGGGTTACCGCTATTCCGAGAACCAACGCCGACTTCAACGGCGCGCCCATCGGCAACAATCTTCTTGGTAACCTCCATACTCAGGCGATCGCGAATGTGGCGGCTTTTCACTTCGGAATGATTGAGCAAGGTGGCTCGAGTCTTTACGCGGCCATGAGTCAAAAGGTGTCGGATCCGGAGGTGCTGGAGATCACTCTTGGCATCGGTGGAGACGAGATCGCTCACTTCCTGGAATGGGTTGACTTCGCGGGCAATGGAGTGCAACAGCCGGTGGCGCCATTTACCGACCCCATATCCGGCCTGTCATTTCCTGATTTCTTCAACAACCCACCGTTGCAGCCCCCCACCCTCGTTCAACCAAGCCTGATCTTTCCCGTCCCTTGCGAATTCATCAGCCCCAACCTCCCCCACGTAGCGATCATTCGTCCGCTGACCGATAAGTTTGCCGGCGCAGTGGCAGCAGTCGCGAGCCTCACCGCCGATGGACTCTTCAACGGCCAAAGCAGGCAGTTCCTCAACACACTGCAAGTGATGGCTCAAGAAGCCGACGCTGCCTTTCGATTGGCGCTGTAACTCTTTTCAATCTCAGGTCAGTTCCGTCAGGAATCGGGGCCCTTCTCGTTCAGAAGGGCTCCGCGACAACGTCCGAATATTCGATCGGATTGGGACGCAAACTCCTTGAAGAAGTAACAGCCACAAGCCGAGGGTTTGTTACGATGCCTGCTATGCAAATCCTCAACTCAGCCAGTATCGTTACAATTACGAAATATCTTCCGGACGCAAAAACCGACATGCGATGACGCCTGTTCACACCTCTCAGAGTGCTCCTCGCCGTAGCCTGTCTCGGGCCACGGCCGTTTCAGCAGCAGTAGTCATCCTCCTTTTCTTTGCCAGCTGCTTACACTCCGCAAAGCGTGATTCCGTGAGTTGGGATGAGTCACAGCATCTCTATTCAGGGTGGCTTTCCTGGGAGCGTGGAGATTTTGGTTACAACCCTGAGGTTCCGCCGCTGGTGAAGATGTGGGACGCTATTCCCCTCCTGCACCGAGACATCAAGCAGCCGGCATTCACGGGCGCTCCTTTCAAAAAGGAGGGTTTCGTTCTAGGCCAGCGTTTCCTGGCTGCCAATGGCATCGATCAAACGTTGATACCTGCACGGGTCATGGCTTCGCTGCTTACCGCCTTGCTCGCCACGTTGCTCTTCCTGTGCGCAAGGGAGATGTTTGGCGACAAAGCGGCCATGTTCGCCCTGCTGCTCTTTTGTCTCGACCCGAATTTCCTTGCCCACGGCGCCTACGTAACTACGGATATTGGGGCCTCGCTCACAATGCTTGCCGGGGTTTATGCGTTCTACAGATACATGCAGCGTCCCACCGTCGCCAGAATGATCATCGTTGGGCTCGCCGTCGGGCTGGCTATGACGGCCAAGTTCACGGGGGTGTTCCTTGTACCGGTCTTGTGCCTGATCGCAGTCATCGACTTCTGGCGATCGGGTACCAAGTCTCCATCGCCTCGGCAACTGATCACTGCGATTGTAGTTATTTCGTTGATCGGAGTGGGATGCATCTGGACTCTATATCACTTCCACTATGCGGCTCGACCCAGCCCTCTCCAGTTGAACCCGACGAGTGAGGAGTATCTACAGGAACTTACTTCGCCACTGAGCCGTCGTGCGTTGACGATGATGAGCAAATTTCACCTGTTACCTGAGGCCTATATCTACGGGTTGGCAGACACAAAGATTTCAGCAGGCGATCTCCCGAGTTATTTGTTCGGGCAGGACTACCCTGGCGCTCCGCACTGGTATTTCCCGGCTGCTTTCCTCATCAAGAGCACGTTGCCGTTCCTGATCCTGTTGGTGTTGACGATGGCTGTCGTGTTTCGAGGCAGGTGGCAAATGCGCCGCGAGATTGTCTTCCTGACTATCCCTCCCTTATTCATTTTCCTGCTGTCAACATCTTCCAACCTTGGCATCGGGTACAGGCATCTGTTTCCGATGTTCCCGATGCTCTACATCCTGATCGCGGGCTGCGCCTCGTATCTCGTTTCCAAGAATCCGAAGTTCATCTATGGATTTGTTGTTCTTCTGCTCTGGCAGTTGGTCACAACAGTAACTGCACGGCCGGGACTGTTGGCCTACGCGAATGAGGCTTGGGGAGGACCATCGAAGACGCATTTGTACCTCTCCGATTCCAATGTGGATTGGGGACAGCAACTCAAAGCCGTCAGACATTACCTTGAGACGTATCCGTCTCAACCCTGCTACTTTGCCTACTTCGCACAAGGTCCCGTGGATTTCAGGGATTACGGAGTCAACTGTCGTGTACTGCCGACAGGATCGGCATTATGGACGGGACTTGATACGATGCGCTTCGGTGAAGATCCGAACGTGTCAGGCACGGTGTTGATAAGCGATGGGGTATTGGCTGGCGCAGACATACCTGGCAAGGAAAACCCCTATGCTCAATTTAGATCGATCCAACCGGCAGAGGTCATTGATCGCGGAGTATATGTCTATCGAGGACAATTCAGACTAGGGGCTGTCGCGGCACTCGAACATATCGGGGCGGCTATAGATTTTGCGAAGCAACACAATGTCGAGGGTACGATCCGCGAGGCGCGAATTGCAGTGAATCTCGACCCGAACAATCCCGAGGCCCATGCGCTTCTGGGTGATGCATTGGCCGCGACAGGGGAGACCATAGCGGCCCAATCGGAGTATGCGGCCGCGCTTCACTCGTCAGAACTCGATCCTGCCTTCCAGAAGAGTCTGCTTGCCGAACTTCTAGCAAAGACGAGCCACTGACCTGGCTGACCGTCAGGCAAGAGCGTAGGCGTATGGATCTCGCCGCATTGGTGACAAGCAAGGCGTCAGCGTCCATCAGCGCAGGTGTCAGGATTCAGAGATCAGGGAACAGAAATCAAGAATTGCAAAATTCTCACTTGACATTGACCGGACAATCAACAACCATATGGTTGTGGATAGATTAGGTACAACATTCGCGGCGTTGTCTGATCCAACCCGCAGGGCAATGATCGAACGACTCTCCCACGGGCCTGCTTCTGTGCATGGATTGACGGAACCGTTTGCACTCTCGCAACAGATGATTTCAAAACATATTGCCTACCTGGTGCGGGCGCGGATTGTGATCAAGACGAAGCGTGGACGAGAGAGTGTGTGCACGCTCAGGCCAGCGGCGATCAAGACAGTCAGCGACTGGGCGGTTTCTTATCGCCGATTCTGGGAAGAGAGTTTCGACAAGCTGGAAGTCGTTGTCAATCAAATGAAGAAAGAGGAGGCCAGAGATGGCAGAAAACATGGTTAGCGAAATTGAGCGGATGGTCGTTACAAGAGTTTTTGATGCCCCACGCGAGCTGGTTTGGAAGGCGTGGACAGACCCGAAGTACGTGATGCAGTGGTGGGGACCGAAGGGCTTCACTGCGCCCGTTTGCCAGATGGATGTTCGCGTCGGAGGAAAATCTCTGCTCTGCATGAAGACGCCGGATGGGTACGAGGGCTGGAATGCGATTGAATACCACGAGATTGTTCTGTACGAGAAGATCGTTTCCTCCATGTACTTTTCGGACTCGAAGGGAAACAAGATTGACCCTGAGCAATTAGGAATAGAACATGAGGCCATAGACGGCGCGTACGACGTGACCCTTTTTGAGGATCTCGGAAACGGCCAGACGAAACTCACCCACATTGGAACTGAACCCATGGAGAGCGCGAAAAATAGCGGTCAAATGGAGGGCTGGATCGAGATACTCGATAAAGTTGCCGCAGTTGTTGTGGAGCTGACGCAGGCGAAATAAGAAGTTGAAGTTTTGACGATCGTCATGCGCGCGATACAGCTAAGGGTGGCGGCGGAGGCTTAGTTAGAACGGGGTTCCGCCGCTTCGCCGAATAGTCGCCTTTCCCGATAAGTGGCCCTTGGCTCAACTTCGCAGCGATACAACATCCTGCCGCTCGACGTAGATTCACACATGGCTGTTTCCTGAGGACACGATATTCAATGACTGATGATGCGCGCGCTAAGTTTGAACGGCTGGCGGGTGAATTTCGTCCGAAGCTCCATCGATACTGCGCGCGCATGACCGGCTCGTCGGTCGATGGCGAGGACATTGTCCAGGACGCGCTGATTAAGGCTCTTGCCGCGCTGCCGAATGCCGGTGTCATCGACAACCCTGAAGGCTGGTTATTCCGTATCGCCCACAACACTGCGCTTGATTTTCTCCGTCGCCGGGCACGCGATCCGATGATGCAGCATGACGAGGCTCTCGAGATGATTGCCGCTCCGGATTCTCCCGATCAGGACCACGAGGCCGCCACGATGAGTCTGCGTACCTTCATGCGGCTTCCGGCGCTTCAGCGGAGCGCGGTCATACTAAAGGACGTGCTTGGCCATTCGCTGGAGGAGATCGCGTCGATTACTGGTGCGAGCGAGGCTGCCGCAAAATCCGCGCTCCAGCGGGGGCGTGTCCGTTTGCGAGAGTTTGCAAGGGAGCCCGCAGACGTCTCGCTCCCGATACTGTCGGATGTAATGCGCGCCCGGCTGATCAAGTATGTAGAGGGGTTCAAGACCGGAGACTTCGACACGGTCCGCGCGATGCTGGCCGACGAGGTAAAACTCGACCTTGTCGCGAAGCTACGGTGGCAAGGAAAGAGCGATGTCAGGGGATACTACGCTGCCTATGCAGCCGCCAAACATTGGGCTTTCGCGGCGGCCGTTGCCGATGGCCGGGCTGCGATGCTCGTATACGATCGCCGGGTCTCCCTCGAAACGCCTGCCTATTTTGTTGCCCTGGATTTCGATGGTGATCGCGTAGTCTCAATCCACGACTTCCTCTATGCCCGTTATGCGATGGAGGGCGTCGACTTGTCTCCACTCAATGTCGCATCGCTCACCGAATAACGAACAAAAGCCCTGCGGATGCAGGGCTTTTTGCGTGGGCTTTTGCCCGGAATTCGGATGAAAGGCGGGTTAGCGCGGGACGGAGGTGAGCTCGGCTGGTTCGACGTTGACGAAGCGGCCATGCTGGCCCTTGTTCTGGAATTGGACGATACCGCTGACCTTGGCGAAGAGGGTGTCGTCTTTGCCGCGACCGACGTTGAGGCCGGGCTTGAGCTTGGTGCCGCGCTGACGGACGATGATGCCGCCGCCGAGGATGGTCTGGCCGCCGAAGACCTTGACGCCGAGCCGCTGGGCGTTTGAGTCGCGCCCGTTTTTGGATGATCCTAGACCTTTTTTATGTGCCATTTCGATTGCCTCTTTCGCGCGGCCCTGGGGTGGCGCTGAATCTTGAAAAAACTGAAATCTAAAAGCTCTTTTGCTGAAAAGCTTTTTCTATGCCTTGAAGCTCTTGCCGTTGACGAGGATCTCGTTGATCTTGACCTCGACGAAGTTCTGGCGGTGTCCCTGCATCTTCTTGTACTGCTTCTTACGCTTGAGCTTGAAGACGAGGATCTTGTCGCCGCGGCCTTCGTTGACGACGGAGGCGAGGACCTTGGCTCCGGAGAGGTCGGACTCGAACTTGCCCTCTTCGGCGCTGACGGCGAGGATGTCGGAGAACTCGAGTTTGCCGTCCTTGTGGGCGGTGGTCTCGATCTTCAACTGCTCGCCTGGCGAGACGAGATACTGTTTGCCGCCGGTGCGGATAACTGCGTACATGGTTGAAACCTCAAAGCGTGCGCGGTATGGCGCTGACCGCTTTCTTCCAATGGATTGTGCTGCATGGGGCACGTGGGGCGATGGGATGAACCGGTCGCCCTGCAGCCCTTGAGATAGAGGCACCATGGGCTACAGCGCCAAACTTAAGAAGTTTACCGTTTTTTGGGGTTTGGGTCAATCCTGGGCCCAAGGAGGCCTGTTCTGCGAGTCCTGCGAGCAAAAACGGTGGTAGTCAATTTTGAAAGGCCAGGCGGTTGATGTTCGGCATGGTCGAGTGTTGCATCCATGGCAGTGGCAGTCTTTAGCGATGCTCCCAGGGCCATCGGAGTGAAGTGGTCAAGACAGAGTGGCTAAATGGGTGACTGGGCCTGTACCGGTCGGGAATCATTTCCGGTAAGCCGACTTGCGGTTACCTAATTTCCCTCGATTAGTGCACTGGCGATTTGTCACCGACTGACTTAGCAACGGGTGGAATACAATCGTGGTTTCCGAAAACGCCGGTGGTCTCAATGGGTCGACGCAACACTCACCTCAAAACCCCATTCAATGAAAACAAAAGCTAAATGTGCTGGCTAGGATTTGATCAGCCGGAGCCTTACCCTGGCTAAGGTTGGCCACATCAGCCAAACCAGATTCGATTCTTCAGGGTAAGCATTTGTGGATCAGCTGATTAAATAGTGTTGCATCGACCGGTTGAGCTGGCACGCATTATCGGCAACTTCGATTTGTAGTTTCCCAAAACGCCGTTTTTCATGCACTTCGACGTCAAGTTCAGATCGTCGCTAGTCAGGATTGTCTCCGGGCCGACTAGACGATTGGACCGCAATAAAACCGAGGGAGCAGTTCAACGAGCGCATCACGCTGTTAGCGTCAGCCGAGAAGTACTTCTGGTTGCCCGTGATTCGGGAGTGTCCGGAATCGATTGCTAGAAGCCAACTCCTCGCGCCCCAAAGAGCGACTGTGTTGAGCATCGCGTTTGTCCCCGGCAACACCTGTGATCCACAATTCGCTTTTCTCCAGCAGGGCATGGCCGCGCGCGCCGCAGAACTTGGGGATATCGGTGAGAGCGGCCCCGAAAACTGGGAAAAGCCGCTCGGGAGTGCGGAGGTTCATGTCGCCGTGAGCGCGCTCTCGCCGGACGCGGAGCGGCTCGAGCGCGTACTTGCTCGCGCCCGGAAAGGGTATGAGGACTTGCCAGGAGTCAGCGTTATCTGGCGCCTGGACTGCCACGCGCTCCCTACCGAGAAGGAAGCCTTCGGGTTCAAGGATGGTATCAGCCATCCCGCAGTCGAAGGGAGCGGCATTCCCGGATCGAACCCAATGGAGAAGCCGCTCAAGGCGGGCGAGTTCCTCCTGGGCTACCCAAATGAGATGGAAGAACTGCCGCCGATGCCACGGCCTGAGGTCCTGGGTAAAAACGGCACCTACGTCGTGTTTCGCAAGTTGCACCAACGTGTGGCGGCATTCCGCCAGTATTTGAAGGCGAACTCCTCGAGCCCCGAAGCGGAAGAGCTTTTGGGGGCAAAGATGATGGGGCGCTGGCAGAGCGGCGCGCCGTTGGCGCTGTGTCCAATGCGGGATGATCCCGAAATGGGAGCTGATCCGAAGCGCAACAACGTTTTCCTCTTCAAGGATGACGATCCGAAGGGATTCAAGACGCCTCCCGGCTCGCACATTCGACGCATGAATCCGCGCGACGCAGACATCAGCGGCTTCGCGCGGATACATCGCATGATCCGGCGCGGCAGCAGCTACGGCCCGGTGCTTCCGCCCGGGGTCCTCGAAGACGACGGCGCCGAACGAGGGTTGGCGTTCGTGTTTGTCGGAGCGAGCCTCGAGCGGCAATTCGAGTTCGTCCAGTCAGATTGGGTGAACAAGGGAACGTTCTTTCACGGCCCTCCCATCGATAAGGACCCCATCGTGGGCGCGAACGACGGTAGCGGTTCCTTCACCATCCCGCAACAGCCGATTCGGCGGCGACTGCAGGGTCTGCCCGCTTTCGTAGTCACACGGGGTGGCGAGTATTTCTTCGCACCGGGGCTGCGCGCCTTGCGCTGGTTGGCAGATCTAGAGAACTAAGAAGCAAGGAGGGAGCTGAAAATGTCTGACCATAACTCCGGGCCTCGGGCCCTGGCAGATCCCGTCGTGGACATCACGGATCTCTATGTCTTCCCCAATCCGGAACGGCCGGGCTCTCTGGTCCTGGTGCTGGACGTGTTTCCGAATGCAGAACCGACCGCGTTTTTTTCGGATGCAGTCGACTACCGATTCCGAGTGCGTCCGGTCAAGATCCCGCCCGGAGCCGGAGCCGCGTTCGCCGTCAGCGAGAAGGAGTACACCATTAGCTGCCGTTTCGCTGTCCCGACCCAGAGCCAAGGCGGGGGGCCGCTGGTGCAGGAAGGCACCTGTACCGCCTCGACCGGTCAGGCCGTCTCCTTCCGCGTGAACGACGAACAGGGCGGGAAGACTCAGGGCCTGCGCGTCTTTGCCGGACGGCGAATGGATCCGTTTTTCCAAGACGGCGTAAGGTTGGCGCAGTCCATGATGACTGGGAAGCTCGCGTTTGTGAGCCCCGGCGACAGCAGGCAGCATCGCCAGAACTGCCTGAGCATTGTCGTCGAAGTCGACGTCGCCACCATCTTCGGGGCGGGTACCGGGCCGTTGTTCGCCGTCGTCGGCGAAACGGCGATGGTTGGGTCGATCACCGTCCGGCTGGAGCGCTATGGACGCCCCCTGATCAAAAGCGTCGTCCTGGGCGCGAAGCACCTCGATAAGGTTAACCGGAATCTGGATATTCGCGATCTATATAACCAGGAAGACGCATTTAAGCTGGGGCCGACATACGTCGGTGCGTATCGCGCGCGGATGAACGCGAATCTCCCCTTCTGGGATAGCCTCGACCAGAAGACTGACTGGCCGCTGGACGCGCAGGGCGCTCACCCTCTGACCGAGTTGCTGCTGGCGGATTTCATGGTGGTGGATGTCTCGAAGCCGTTCGCCGAGGATAGCTACTTCGAGATCGAGCGGGCATTGCTGAAGGGCGCCAGGCATGAAACCTGCGGCGGCCGATCGCCCAATGACGACATCACAGACACGTTGATGACCATGCTGATCAATGCCGGTAACGGCCCCCGGATCAGCGACGGTGTCGATGGGCAGGCCGTTCCAGCCACCCACGCCTTCCCGTATCTTGTTCCTCCGGACCCGAACCCTCCGGGGAAGATAGAGCTTTCGCTTTGAAAGTTTCGTGAAGAGGTCGGTGATGATGAGTCGCAGCGATGCAATTGCGGCAACAGGTGGGGTGATCGATGGCGAGTTCCCTACGACGTCGGGTGTCCTCGCGCTGGTGAATCTGCAAGCGCAGATCGAAGGGCAGGAGCGACGGGCGAGGACGGGGCATCTCACTGTCAGCGATCAAGCCGAGCTCATTGACCTGGTTACCTTGCGAGGGCATGTCCTGGGTTGTATCGCCGACTACGAGTGGGCTGAAGAGCGCGCCGAGCAGCTAACTCGCGATGCCCCGGCTGAGGGCGTGGCCTTCCTCGCCCGCGCTCGAGCGAGGGCCACATTCCATCGCTTCACGGACGCTCTGACCGACCTTGAGCAAGCGCAACGGCTCGGAGCTGATCCTGCAGTTGTAGGTGCCGAGCAGGCTGCAATCTTCCAGGCGCTCGGACGCTACGACGAGGCCCTCCAATTCTTCCAAAAGGCTGCCGAACGTCGAGCCGATTTTGCTTCCCTCGGGGCGCTGGCTACGCTTCATGCTGAGCGCGGTGATGTCGCCGTGGCGGAGCGCTTCTTCGACGAGAGTCGGGCTTGCTACCGAGGTGTCACGCCGTTTCCGCTGGCGCTGCTCGACTTCCGGCACGCCCTGATGTGGCTTGCGGAGGGCGATCTCCATCGCGCACGTACATGGCTCAGTGCCGCGCATCGCCGCCTGCCAGACTACGCTCCTGCGCAGGGCCATCTGGCCGAAGTCGAGGCTGCCCTGGGCGAGCCCGACTCCGCGATTGCCCGGCTGCGCCCACTGACGATCTCCTCCGACGATCCCGATTACGCGGGACAGCTCGCCCGCATCCTGAGTGAGGTTGGCCGTCTGGCGGAGTCGCGTGAGTTGCGCGGCCAAGCGGCGGCGCGCTACGACGAACTGGTCACGCGGCATCTTGAGGCCTTCGCCGACCACGCGGCGGAATTCTGGCTCGAGGTAGGCGGGGACCCAGATCGGGCGCGGTGGCTGGCTAGGATGAATCTCCAGGTCCGCCAGACACCGCGGGCCCACGAGCTCCTCACCCGGGCCACGCTTGGGGTTGACGGGTGCCCGGCTCCGCCGAACATGCCCGCATAGGTGGAAAATGAGAAACGATACCCAAATGGCCGTGCGAGGGGCGGGCGCCTATCTCCGCAAGACACCCGAGAAACTCAGGTCTGATCTGCAATTCTTTTGGCGTTGGCGTATTGCTTCCGATCCACGGGCAAACCGGAAGCGATCTGGTGGTGCCCTGAAACTCGCATTTCTATGAGCAGGTCACATTGGTCAAGGGTTTTTCTCTGTTTTTGTCTTCATAGGGCTTTTGTTTCTGTTTTGGTTGTTCCGCATGTTGTTCTCCACCGTGTTTCTATTCGCACTTTGAGTGAGCGGTTCGTGGCTCTGTGTCGTGTTGGGGTCAGATGGAGAAGTCGATGCTGCCAGTTTTCGGCCGGCCTTGTGAAGGCCCAACGCGACACGCAGTCATCGGGACGCGGGGTTGAGCAACGGTGAGCATAATTTGGATACTCAGGCAGCTACTGTATAGAACGGGATGTATGGCTCTTGCGTGACCCAGATGCGATGAAGCAGTACTGCCAACTTGCGGGCGACGGCGACGATGGCACGATTACGGGACTGTTTGCCTCCGCGCGAAGCGAGATGCAGGCCCCACCGACGTAAAGTCGAGTCTCTGCCATGCGGCCCGAGGACATGATTGGCGCACTCGACCAGCAGAGACCTGAGGTAGATATTGCCAGCCTTGGTGATGCCGAGTTGTGGGTCGTGGTCCCCGGACTGGCTGCGTCTCGGCCGCAAGCCGAGATAACAGCCCACATCGCGACTTCGCTCGAAGCGTTCCTTGCTGCCCAGTGTCAGGACATACGTCAGTGCCGTGAGTTGGCCGACGCCATAGACTTTGATCAGCGCCTGCGTCTCCGGGTACGCCGTCTCCGTCAGCTGCTGGATCAGACGGTCATAGTGCTTGATCTTTACCGTCATGGTGGCGATCTGTTCGAGCACTGGGTCGAGTGCGAGTGCCAAACCTGGCGGCAGCACGGCCATGCACCGTTTCGCAAAGCACAGTGTCGATGAGGCTGGCAGACGGTAGCCACATGGCTTGGCGAGACCGCGTTCACCGCCGCTGTCCGCAAGCGAACCAGTAGGTTACGAGCTCGGATCAGGGTAAGAGCCTCCTGCTGAGCCACCGTATGATGCGAGATCGGCCGAAGGATCTTCGGGTCAAGCCGCGCATAGCGTGCTAGCTTCTCCGCATCTACCTGGTCGCTCTTGCGATCACTGTGTGAGATCGCACGCAGCTCCCGAACGTTCGCCACGAGTACTTCGTGACCAAGCTCCTGCAACTGTTCGCTGACCCAGATTAGCGATTTGGCACTCATCGATGTATCACCGACGAGAAGAGCGTTTCTGAGGACGAATGTCTGATGTCGCTTCAACCCCTTACTTGATGAGTGAGTCGGCATGTTTCATCAGCTGATGAGTCAAGCTCTTTGAGGATGCAACTTTTCAATCGGGCAAGCCGCTGTTCTACGCGATCTGCGGATGTTTTTTGCCGAATCCGGTTGCCTGTTCAAATGCGTACGCAAGCTGCAGGGTACTGAAATCTTGCTTATCGCGGCCCACGATCTGCAGGCCGACGGGAAGGCCTTCGGGTGTAAAGCCTGCCGGCACAGAGGCTGCCGGGTTTCCGGTGGCCGAGATGTACCAGCAAGCCTTCATCCAGTCGATGTAGTTGTCGAAGTGGACGCCGGCGATCTCAGTCGGATAGGGCGTGTTGACGTCGAACGGAGGCAATTGGGTGGTTGGGAGGATAAAGTATTCATACTTCTGGAGGAAAGCCTGGAAGCGGCGCCAGAGCAGGGTATGCGCAGTCTCCGCGCGGGCGATGTCCTTCCCGGTGAGCTTCATGCCTCTCTGGATTTCATCTTTGAGAGTGTCCTTGAAGGCGTCAGGGTGTTGCTCGAACATTGAGCCATAGGCGGCGGCGTCTGTCCATGCACGAAGAGTGCGGAAGGAGATTTCGGCGGGAGAGAAGTCGGGCTCAGCCTGCTCGACGATGCAGCCGAGAGATTCAAACGTAGCGCGATGAGCATCGACGACGGTGCGGACGCGGGGGTCGAAGGGGACGCCGCCAAGATCTTTGAACCATGCGACCCGCACGGCTTTGAAGCTGCGATTGAGCGGGCGGGCGAAGAGCTCGCCGGGCTCGTTGATGGCTAGCGGCGTATTGGGGTCGGGACCCGCGATGGTGCTGAGCGAGAGAGCGAGGTCGGCGACTGAGCGGCCAAGGCAACCGTTGGTGCTTAGAGTGGACCATCCCAAGCCTGACCTGGGGTTGGGGACACGGCCGATGGAGGGACGAAAACCGACGACGTTGCAGAACGCCGCGGGATTCCGCAGCGAGCCTCCCGCGTCGGACCCGCTGGCGACCGGGACCATGCCGCAGGCCAGCGCAACGGCTGCGCCGCCGGAGGAACCGCCGCAGGTTTTGCTCAGGTCGTACGGATTGCGGGTTGCGCCGAAGACGGTATTGAAGGTTTGCGAGCCAGCACCGAATTCGGGTGTATTGGTTTTGCCGACGACAATTGCGCCGGCGCGCCGCATACGTTCGACAAGGATGTCGTCTTCGGCGGGCACGTTGTCCTTGAACAACGGCGAGCCGAAGGTGGTGCGGATTCCGCGCGTATTGATAAGGTCTTTGTGGGCGACGGGTAGGCCATGCAGCGGGCCCAGCGTTTCGCCCCGCGCCTGCATCTCGTCGGCGCGTTTGGCAGCTTCGATGGCCATCTCAGCGACGAGGGTTACGATAGCGTTGACCTTGGGATTGACGCGGTCGATCTGCTTGAGGTGCTCGGCCAGCGCATCGCGTGCGGAGAGCCTCTTCGTACGAATGAGCTGAGCCATCTCGACTGCGCTGGTGAAACAGAGCGAGGAGGCTGCGGATTCGGCTTTAAGAGACGCAACTGGGAAGAGAGAAGCGGCGACAATTCCTGTCAGGACTTCGCGCCGAGTCGGCTTGTCTGGGAACATGTGGTTGTGGCCTTCGTTTCCATGGACGGATTTGTAGCAGGAACCTACTTTATCTCATTCATGCGCTTTGTCGGTATTCCGTTGGCAACGACTGCCGCAATCACGATAATCAGCAGGGTCGGAAGTTTTCTAGGCGTCCTTGCCAGCGGGCCCGTTGCTGACTTCTGCAAGCGAAGAGTCGCCGCGTACATCGCGATCGGGCTGACAACGCTGCTCTCCTATCCCCTTACATTGGCCGTTCTGAGCAAGCGCATTCGATATGACGGGACTGCCGAGCGTTATTCGACCTGCAGAATGACTTGGCGGGATAGGGAGACTCTTCTCAGGCTGGTAGTTTTGCAGGTTGACCTGTCAGGGACACGCTAGGATGATGGTCGATCGAATCTTCGTGTGCTTATCTGCGATGGCAAATTAGGGCGAGCAGGGGACTTAGGGCACCTACGCCGGGCAAAAATGGAGAGATTTTGGACTATGTCCAGTTCCGACCTCTGATTGCACGCGGCGATGGAATTCATGCCGTAATTTTGATGGACGAGAAGATCTCGATCTTCTCTCAATGAGAGGACCGCTATGAGAAACTTTGTCGCGTTCGTTGTCAGCAGGTTGATTACCGGGTTGATCGTGGTCGCACCGATTTATCTGACGGTGCTTCTACTTCTTAAAGCGGCGCAATCACTTCTGAGTATCATGCATCCTGTCGCAGCGCTGCTTCCAGAATCGGTGCCAGCGGAGGAGCTAATAGCGTTGTTGATTATCCTGTTTGTTTGTTTCTTGATCGGACTCGGGATGAAGACCGCGAAGGGACGGGCAACATGGGAGCGAATGGAATATTCCCTATTCGAGAGACTACCGGGCTACGCTCTCTTTAGAAGTCTCACCCAGCAGCTATCCGGGAAAACTCAAGACAATACCTGGAAGCCGGCACTGGCTGAGATTGAAGATGCCCTTTGCCCAGCCTTCATCATTGAAGAGCTCGAGAACGGAAGCTTCACCGTTTTCGTCCCTTCCATACCGACGCCCCTGGCCGGGGCGGTTTACATCCTTACATCGGATCGTGTGCATCCGTTGGATGTTCCTTTTACCCAAGCGATCAGGACCATCTCCCAGTGGGGATCGGGATCGAAGGATCTTTTCGCTGCCATGAAAGAGAAAGGGCCCGGCAAATAATGATGGCATAGCTATCCGATCTGTCGGTCTCAGCGACATTCCTTCGGAGAGGCACCGCAATCCGTCGATCTAAAGCATTCGGGCGCGATCGACATTGGCCTTGCTGAGAGCATCCGCAGGGCGCGTCAACGTGCCACGGAGGCAGCGGCAAGGGGATAGCGATTCGACTGCAGCGGATACTGTGCCCTGACATTCTGCGCGCAAAGTCCCGTTTTCGGAAGGTTTTCCCCCCAACTTTCCGAAAACCCGTTTCTCGAAACTTCTACTCACTTGCTTAAGCGCAACGACGCCCGCATCCGCCGATTTGTAATCTTGCCGATGGATATCCCCGCCTAGGTGAGGGACTGGGAGGACCAATGTTCAGGATACGTACGTGTCTACTCGATGCAAAACTGACGCTGGAGCTTGAAGACGCGATACTCGACGTTGCGCGAGTAGAGGACAATCAAGCTCTCTGCCCGATGCAAGCGAACGAAAGGTTTGCCGCTGCACAGGCTGCGTGGATTGAACATAAGGTAATCTGTCAATTTTGTTGTGGGCAGGAACTTAGCCGAGTCCACTAACCCAGATTCTCTCAATGGTTATTTGTGGTGTAATTGTTTCTTCAATCACAGCCT
Organism: uncultured Acidobacteriaceae bacterium; assembly: GCA_963798925.1. Classification (GTDB taxonomy): domain Bacteria; phylum Acidobacteriota; class Terriglobia; order Terriglobales; family Acidobacteriaceae; genus Edaphobacter. Next base: position 1,086,374 of record CAWCVD010000008.1, on the reverse strand, counting down.
TTTGACGGAGACTTTTTCGAGGGCGAAAAGACATTAGACTATTTTTTTAAGCACTCGTTTTGTGAGTGCCTGGATGGAAGAATCGTTGGGTTTTCTGCCATATCTGCTGGATGCTTATCGCTTGATTATGGAGAAAACTCGTGAAGGTCTTTCAAAGGCATTTATTCTTGCTGACGATTGCAGCGTTCTTCGGTGCCCTGTTCCAAGGAGCGTCGTCAAGTGCCCAAACCCCGAAGAATTGGTATGTCCGTACCGATGGGGGTACACGCTATAGCTCGAATATGACCTCCGGTCAGTGCGACGGCCAGGGTGACATGCCGTATCCCGGAGTAGGGACAAACCAACATTGCGCGTTCAACGACGTGCGCTGGCTGTGGCAGGACGGATCGTTTCCTAATGGGAGTTTTCCCTCGTACGGATGGGTCATAGGTGGCGGAGACACAGTGATCATCCGCGGTTCAATAGGAACTGGCGTGAGTTGGCGTATCGGGTGGAATAACAACTACAGTGCTTTAGGTTCGAACGGGCTCTATTACGGACTCTCAGGCGACCAGTATGACTCAGGCATTCCTGTGCCGCCGTCGGGGACGGCTTCCCGGCACACGCGGATTTTGGGTGAGAACTACGCTTCCTGCACGAGCCAAAGCGCAAGAACACAGTTTCATGGCGGATGGTCGGTCTACTCCGTGCTCGATCTGACTGGCTCATCGTACGTCGATGTGGGGTGCATCGATATCACTGACTTCTCGAACTGTGGCCAAAGTTGTGTTAATGGAGTGAACGACTTCGCACTATTGGGGATTAAGTTGTCGAACACATCGACGCATATCGCTCTGACGGACGTTCGCGTTCACGGCCTCAGCAGCACCGGCATCTTCGGTGCGACTGGAGATGGTTTCGTAGGCTCTGACGTTGCCATCGTGGGCAATGCAGAGGCTGGATGGAATGCCGATGATGGTAGCGGAACCACCGGTGTCGGATCATTTCTTATGCAGAATTTCGAAATCAGTTGGAATGGGTGCGCCGAAGAATATCCGCTTGTCGATGCGCTTCCATATTTCAGTTGCACTGACGCAGGCAGCGGCGGTTATGGGGATGGTTTTGGCACGGCAACTGTGGCCAGTGTCGCGCCCGGATGGCAAGTCCATTTCGATCAAGGTCTGGTCGACTACAACACCCAGGATGGACTCGACGCACTGCACATCAGTGGTCCGGGTTCCTCAATGGCAGTTACGCGCGTGTTGGCTTTCGGAAATCAAGGGCAGCAAATCAAAGTAGGGGGAGCCACGCCGACCATACAAAATAGCGTCATCGTTGGAAATTGCGAGGCGATGACTACCCAGGCAATCCCGGGAACACCCGGCGGCTTCGGTTCACGTCTGGCACAACCCTGTCGAGCGAACAATACTGCGGTTGTGATTAATGTGAGTCCGGGATCTCCTGCAAAGTTTCAAGGGAACACACTCTATTCAGCGGGAGTAATTGGGTTGGAGGTGGAGTATGCAACTTCTGACACAGGAGCAACGAACACACTCGCCTACAACGACAATCTCTCTATAGGTTTCTACAACGCTGGCGCCTTGGAAAACGCAACTCCGATCTATGGGGGCTCGGGCCTGCAAATGCTGAAAAATCCGGGCTCGAGTTGGACGAACAACGCAACCTTTGGGGCAAGAAGCAACTGGGCATGTCCCGCAAACGGAGAAAGCAACGCCCTGTGCGGTAATCCCGGACTAGTCGACGAAACCTATCATCCCTATGGATATGGCAATATGGCTCCCGCTGCCGGCTCCAGTCCCATAGTTGGAGCGGGAGTTGCTCTCGCAGGCCTTACCGTGGACTACACCGGCCAGAGTCGATCGAATCCTCCCACTATCGGAGGCTACGATGTTCCGGCAAGCGGTTCCTCACCTGCGCCTCCTCCTGTAACTCCTCCTCCAGCGCCTGCTCCACCACCGGCGGCTCAATGGACCAAGGTCGCTAATGAAAACGACATCGTTAACGTTCAAGCCGGCACAACGGTACGCTTCGGCTTCGCCCCGAACTGGAGTTCAACGATAACCTTTTCGACCGCCACGACCTTTACGGCCACAAACAGCTTCTTCGGTGGAGATCCGGACCCAGGTCAGGTCAAAGAAGTGGACGCGCTCGGTTCCGGTGTTGGCATCACAACCGGGGCTCCGCCACCGGCGACCCAATGGACCAAAGTCGCGAATGAAAACGACAATGTCAACGTTCCAGCTGGCACAACAGTACGCTTCGGCTTCGCACCAAACTGGAGTTCGACAATAACCTTCTCGACCGCTGCCACGTTTACGGCAACCAATAGCTTCTTTGGTGGAGATCCGTATCCAAATCAGGTCAAAGAAGTGGACGCACTTGGTTCTGGTGCCGGCATCACAACTGGTGCTCCGCTACCCGCGACCCAGTGGACCAAAGTCGCGAATGAAAACGACATCGTCAATGTTCCGGCCGGCACAACAGTGCGCTTCGGCTTCGCACCACACTGGAGTTCGACAATAACCTTCTCGACCGCCGCTACTTTTACGGCGACAAATAGCTTCTTTGGTGGAGATCCGTATCCAAATCGGGTCAAAGAAGTGGACGCGCTCGGTTCTGGCGCCGGCATCACAACCGGAGCTCCGCCCATACAGACATGGACCAAAGTCGCCAATGAAGGCGACATCGTCAACGTTCCGACCGGAACAACAGTGCGCTTCGGCTTCGCACCACACTGGAGTTCGACAATAACCTTCTCGACCGCCGCTACTTTTACGGCCACAAATAGCTTCTTCGGTGGAGATCCGTACCCAAATCAGTTCAAAGAGGTGGACGCGCTCGGTTCTGGTGCCGGCATCACCACGAGTCAATAACGGCTACCTCTGGGGAGTAATTAGCCTTTGTCGTTTTGCTTGAAACCATCGAAGTAGTGGTTTTGGCCGGCGTCCTCGTATTCCTCCGTGACTGATATGCCGGCGGCTCCGAGTAGCTTTCTGTACTCCTCGGCTCCCAGGGAGATTGATTCCAAGCCTGTCATTACGTCATTCCAAACGGCAGGTTTGGCGGTTGCGGTAAATAGCAGGCGACCACCTGGAACGAGTATCTGTCCGAACCTCTGGATGAGGCGATGCTGCTCTTGTGCCTTGAGAAGGAAGATCAGCCCAATTGATAAAACAGCATCGAAGGTTCGATCGAACAACCTCGACTCAAGAACGGATTCGCAAAGAATGGGTGTACCGGGCAGGTTGCGCTGGAATGATGCAACAAAGGATGGTGCGGCATCCACGCCGAATACTTGAAGTCCTTCCTCGATCAGTACTGCCGTGAGGGGAAAGCCCGGCCCGCAGCCCAGATCAATGACGCTGCTGCCGCGCGCCAGTGTTTTCGCCCACTTCCGTACTTCCTTCACACCTATTGCAGTAGACCGGGTGCTACGATCGCCGCGATACGTTAGAAATTCTTTCGAGACTGATTCGTATCCATTGGATGGATCCATTGGTTGATGTTAACAAGCTGTCCAATGCCCAGCCAACTCAACAATCTTTTGCGTCGAGCGGAGTTCGCGAATTCCTGGCACCGGATGTCAGTGTCAACGGCCTGGCGCAGCGCAGGCAAAGCTGGCCGAATCATCCGGGTCGCCGTTGCCATTGTACTTCGAAACCTGAGGATACGGGCATATCGGCCGCGTCATCTCCACTTTTCTGGCAGCGCCGTATTTGGTTGCGATGATCAAGCGCGGCGCAGTGTTCAGCTCTTCCCATTTTTCGAGCGCGTCGAAGATGCCGTACTCCTGCCCTTTCGCTGTGGTTAAACCAAATTGCCCAAAAGACGTCGCCCCTGTCCCACCGGAGCAATGGCCCATCCCGGGAACCATGTACAGGCGTACGAAATCTGCTGTCTTCGCGTCGCCCATCTTCGCCTGCACCTGCTCGTAGTATTGGACGGTGTTCAGAGGCGAGATCGCCGGATCGTTCCAGCCGTGATAGATGATCAGCTTGCCGCCGCGCGCTGCGAAGCGGCTCAGATCGGGATCGGTGGAGTTCAGTGCCTGCGCGGTCTTCGTATCGGCTGCCTGTAGAGCCGCATCCGTGCTGGCGGTCAAAGCGTTCCAGCTCGGATCGTCAAACACCATGTAGCGGAAGTAGTTCTGCGTGTACAGACTCACGTTGGGTCCGTCGCCTATAAGCCAGCTCTTCCACAGGTGAGTCTCGTCGCCGGGCATCAGGCCAGGAAATATCAAGTGGCCCTCATCATCGGTTCCGCCCGCGTAGATCTTCTTGAGAGAGGCGATCTGTGGGGCGGTCAGGCAGCTCAACTCGTCGCCCTGTTTGCACAACAGTGGCGCGGGATCAAAATGGCAGCTCCGCGGATCGTTAAGGATGCCGTCTTTCAAGCCGTCCTGCGCATCGCACTGGGCCAGTACCGCCGCGGTAATTGCAGGGAGCTTGATGCTTGGGATATATCCCTCCGGGTTGCCGATGAACACCTTCGTCACATCCACGGTGGACGCGATCAACTTTGTCCAGTTGTTGGCGGGTGCTCCGGCCAGGATCCCGTCGTAGTCGGCAGGGAACCGCTGCGCCTCCATCAGCGCTTCACGACCGCCGTCGGAGCAAGCGTCGAAGTAGGACTTCGTCGGAGGTTCGCCGTAGAACATGCCGATGATGGTCTTTGCGCGCTCGGTAGTGAGGTGGACTGCACGATAGCCGAAGTCCGTAATCTTCTCTGGATGGTTGTAGGCCCAGCTCGCGTCTTGCGCGTCGGCCTGATGGCCGCCGTCAGTGCCAGCGGTCGCGAAGCCGCGCTTGAGGCTGTCTCCCAGTTGGCCGTAGTAGATTGAGCCCGCGAACCCTCCGTTGCCAGTCCCGAGAAAACGATGGTTCCAACCCTTCTCCGGCATCCAGACCTCAAACCGTATGACGGAGTCCGAGGTCGGGTGAAGAATGCCGCTCACACGGCAAAATGCGGGCAATCCCGTCAGGGGTGCGCCATAGGGCGGAGTAAAGCTTCCTCCACTGACCGGCTCCGCTGTGAGGATCGTGGTGTCGGGTAGGGCGCTCCGGGCGAGCGCGTGGCAGTCGGCGGCTTGTGCGGGAGCTGAGGGGGCGACGACGGATAGAAGGATTGCGAGCAGAAAAAGAAGGTTTCGCACGGTTGCCGAAGAGTATCATTCCGCCTGCCGCAAGACCAGACTGCGAAAATCCGCCTCGTGGCAAGCATGCGCCAGCGGTGACCTTATGAGATCGCGTTTAAGTTCACATCGATTCAACCAGTTCGTGCTCCTCTGCCTTGGGCGCGGGCGCAGCTTCTTTTCGTATGTCGATGCTCCCTGTCAGATAAGCTCCTTCCTCAACGGAGATGCGCGATACGACGACATCTCCATATAAGGAACCCTCACTGCGAATGTGAAGATGATCACTTGCCTTGCAGCTGCCAAGCACCTCGCCGAGCACGACAATATCCTGCGCTGCGATATTTGCGGAAACCCGGCCATTGCGTCCCACGGTTACGCGATCGTCCGGCAGGTCAATAGAACCCTCGACCTTTCCTTCTATATTGACCGATCCTGAGCCGGTGATCTCGCCTTTGATGAGCAGAGTTTTGCCGATCATACTTTGAGCGCCCACCGGAGGAATGGGAGAACCTGAATATACGGGCCGCCCTTGACGAGCGAAATCCGGCATTGAAGATGGTGCGGCATCGACGCGCTGATCTGACATGAAAACCTCTATTCGGCCTTTGTGGCTGTTGGAATGGAAACACCTGCCTTAGGGTGCCACGTTACGAGAGATCGTGATCGCGCGATATAGCATCTTTGGGTGAGAGGTGGAGGGTTTGATCACATTCCCAATCGACAATAATTTCCCGGATAACTTTCCGTGAGCTGACTTCTCGTTGCTCATGCGAGCTCAATTGCCGTCCCAGGCATAGTCCGTGATTACCAATTCCCGCAGTCGTCTCAAACGAGCGAAGGTTCTGACTGGAGATGACTAGAGAAGGCTTTCAGCTCTCGCGTGCGGCGGCTTCCAGCGCGGGGAGGTCCATCTTGATCATCCCCATCATGGCTTGCATGGCTTTGGGGTGACTGATCAACTCGCCGATATTGCGTGGCACGATCTGCCAGCATAGGCCAAAGCGGTCTGTGAGCCAGCCGCAGGCCATGGGTTTGCCACCTTCGATTAACTTGTCCCAGTAGCTGTCGATCTCTTCCTGGGAGTCGCAGCGGACGAAGAAAGAGATGGCGGGGTTGAGCTGATGCGCAGGGCCGCCGTTGAGAAAAACCATCTCCTGGCCCTCAAGCTCGATTGTGATCGTGGCAATCTTGCCGACAGGCCAGGGCCCGACGCCTTTGGAACGCAGCTCATCGAGCTTGCGTGCGCGCGGAAAGACGCTTAGGTAAAATTCGGCGGCTTCTTCAGCGTTGTCATTGAACCAGAGGAATGGCGCAAGTTTGTTCATGCATGGCATGGTATCAGCCACGAGGTCACTTCCGGCAAGTCGACATACGAGGAGCTATCCGGCAGAGGTCTTTAGCAGGCCCCTCGCGCTGCAGAAGATTTTCAGTCACGGCAGCTGAGCATCGGAAAAGGTGTTCTTTTCACTTTCAACCGTTGCCACGACTTTATGTTGCGTTGTGAATGCGAATTCGATAGTTTGGGGCCATTGCAAAATTTCATAGCCGCCCTCGGACAGCCTGCTGCGCTGACGCAGCAGGTCATTTCCTTACCATCCCATAACCAGATTTCGTTTTTGAAAGTGAGAATATCTATGAATCTGCTCCGCTTCAGGCTGGCGGCCGCTAGCTGCACTGCTTTGCTGCTCATCTCGGCCGCACCCGCGCAGGAACAGGGCGGTGACAAAGTTGATTTGGACGCCCTGACACAGATCAAGCGCGAGGCCTTTCAGCACTCGCAAGTTATGGAAAACCTCTACTACATGTCCGAGGTTTATGGTCCGCGAGTGAACAACAGCCGTAACCATCGCGCGGCTGCGGAGTGGGCCATGCAACAGATGAAAGCCTGGGGACTGCAGAATGTCCACCTGGAGAAGTGGGGACCATTCGGCTATGGATGGCAGATTAAGAAATTTTACGGCGCGCTGGAGACTCCGGCGTACGCTTCGCTGATCGGTTTCCCACTGGCGTGGACACCTGGAACCAACGGCCCGGTCACGGCGGAAGCTGTGCTGGCTCCTCTGCACTCTGAGGCGGACTTTGACAAGTACAAGGGCAAACTGAAGGGCAAGATCGTGCTGATCTTCGATCCGCGCGAGCTATTGCTGCATACTGAGGCGGAGTCGCACCGTCTGACCGACGCTGAAATTGATGCGCGTACGCAGACTCCCGATCCCTCCCGCAGCGGATTTGGCGGTGGTGCTCGTGCGGGCGCCGCAGCGCCGCGTCCTGGCGAGTTCACGCCTGCGTCACTTTCCACTGCAGCGCCTAGTGGCCGCATTCTGCGCAACAAGGTCAACGCCTTCCTGAAAGAGGAGGGAGTGGCCGTGGCTCTGACGCCGGGTTATAACGGCGACGGCGGCACGATCTTTGCATCGTACGGTGGATCACAGGATCCCAAGGATCCGGTCGGGCCGCCGATGGCAGCCATTACGCCGGAGCAATACAACCGCATCTGTCGTCTGCTGCAACATGGCGCCACACCGAAGCTGACGTTCGACATCGATACCGAGTATCAGAAAGATGACGTGATGGGCTTCAACGTGGTTGGTGAGATTCCGGGTACGACCAAAGCGGATGAAGTCGTGATGGTGGGCGGTCACTTCGATAGCTGGCAGGGCGGCACCGGCGCAACCGACAATGGCACCGGTTCATCGGTGGCTATGGAGGCCGTGCGCATCCTGGCTACAGTGCACAAGCCTATGGCCCGCACTGTTCGCGTTGCCCTGTGGGGCGGCGAGGAAGAGGGACTCTACGGTTCGCTGGCCTATGTGCAGCAGCACTTCGCTCCGCGCGACACCATGAAGAAGACTCCGGAGTACGACAAGCTGGATGTGTACTTCAATGACGATTCTGGATCGGGTAAGTTCCGCGCCGTATCGGCGCTGGGAAACGCGCAGCTCGCGGCAATCTTTCAGTCGTGGATTGGTCCTGTTAAGGACCTCGGCATTGTCGCTGTAACGGGACTTACTGCCGGCCCTACTGTTGAGCCCGGGGGAACGGACTCCACAAGCTTCTCCTGGATTGGCCTGGACGGCATCGGCTTCATGCAGGATCCACTGGAATACGGCACGCGTACCCACCACTCCAATATGGACCTGTATGACCGCGTGCAAAAGGGCGATGTGATGCAGGGAGCCATGCTCGAAGCATGGTTTGCTTATAACGCAGCTACTCGAGCGGAGATGCTGCCTCGCATCGAAACGCCGGATCCTCTGAAGAAATAACGAAAGGAACGGTAATGACAAAGGGTGGGGCTCGGAAGCCTCACCCTTTGTCATTACACCGATCGATTGTCCGGAATCCGTGTAAGAGCCGGTGGGTCCCCATCCCGAGCATAGATAAAATGCTTGATCTCGAGAGGCTGGACAGCATAGCCAAGCACCTGATTCTCAATCTCGCGATCGGCCACGGTAAACCGGTCATGCTGTCGCTCATGTTCGGCCCAGGAATCAACCTTGAAGCTTTCCAGGTAGGTGTCCGGAGCTTCCGTATCGACAAAGATTCCCCAACTCGTCGCGCCATCGCGGCGACGAACGCGCTCATATTTATGGATTTGATGGAGAAACTCCGAGGCCTTTGCTGGATCGATTCGATATTTCACCGTGACGAGGACTGGCCCCTGGCCAGGGTCAGGTTCTTCGAAGGTTGGTAATTTGGCCCAGTGATTCCAGGTACTGAGATCGGTCGGAACACTCGGAAGCCGGAACAGAAGCTGCAGCGATAGACACGCTCCGGTTCCGATAGCAGCGAACACCAGGGCTCGATGCACATTCGCGTGCAAGGCTATATATCCCCAAAGGGTGCTGCCCACGGCAACGCTTCCCTGAAATACGAAGAGATAGACGGCGAGTACTCGCGCGCGAACCCAATCGGGCGCAAGTTCCTGGACCATGATGTTGAAAAGGGACATGACCGCGGTCCACGAGGCACCTCCCAATAGCATCATGAAACAGAGGACTACCGGCGAGCGCAGCAGTGCCACGCATAAGATGACTCCGGCAAAGGTTGTCGTGGCAAGAGTCAACAAGGTCTCTGACGAAATCCTCGAACGGGTTCGTTGGAGCACCACGGCACCCAGGACTGCGCCCAATCCGAAGAATCCAAGCAGAAAGCCGTACGTGATTGGATTGTTGCTTATTTCCTTCGCTGCCGTTGGCAAAAGCGCCCAAAAGGAGCTGGTGAAGAAGATGAGAACTGCAGACCGAAGAAGGAGCGTGCGAATGCCTGGGGAGTACCGGACATAGCGGATGGCGGCGGCGGTCGCTCCGCGGAAAGTCTCCAATGGCAATGTGCTCTTTCGGACGGGCCTTTTCCATTTCGCGATGACGGCGATCACGCCTAAAAACGCGAAGGCGTTGAAGGCGAACGCTGCCCCCACGCCTACGGCGGCGACGACGAAACCGCCCAGTCCCGGACCCAGCGCCCGAGCGAGGTTGAATTCAATTCCATTCAGAGCCAGTGCTGCAGGCAGATCCTCTTTGCTTACCAACTCAGGAAAGATTGCCCGCCATGAAGGAGATTCGACAGCGTCGCCTATCGATAACCCGAGCGTAAGGAGTAGTAAGAGCCAGGGCGTCATACCTCCGAAGACTGTTACTACGGTCAGCACAACCGCGACTGCGAGCATCCAGATTTCGGTGCTGAGGATCAGCTTGCGGCGATCGAAGATGTCTCCGATTGAGCCTGCCGGCAGAGCCAACAAGAAAAATGGCAGAGCGGTCGCGGTCTGAATCAGCGCGATGTAGAGAGGATTCTTGGTGAGCGAGGTCATCAGCCAAGCTGCGCCGACGGTCTGCATGAATGTGCCGATGTCCGAGACCAGATTGGATGCGAGGAGGTCTCGGAAGGTCGCGTTACGGAGAGGATGCCATGGACCGGGCGAAACCGCCGCATCTGATTGAGAGACCGGAGTCATCGTTTTGTGACTTTACATTATGGATTATGCGCCAAGCGAAATACGGGGATCCTTTCCCTTCGACAAGCCCAGGATCTGCGCTGTAGAGGAGATCGCTGGTTCGATGTCAGCAAAATGGGAGATAGCTATTTCTTTCGAGCGCGGGTCAAATATTCGGTGTCGCGATTCGAGTCGATCTGGGACAGGTCGACGGGCGGCCAAAGGGCGAGGACCGTGGAGCCGTCGAGCGCCTCTTGAAGATTTACAAAGCGGTAACGCCTGACATGTCGTTGTCCCTTGAAAGTGACGAACTCGCCCTCCAATTCGATAACGCCGGAGTCGTCGTCGCTGGTGGGACGGTTATTCATTAATCCTCCGAATTTGTATGTGTAGGTGCCGTTGGGGGCAATGGTGTATCCGTAGTTGACGGCGGTGAGGGAGTTGCTCTGGTATTGGCCAGAGCTATTGTAGTAATCGGTGCTGGTGACGATGCCGCCGGTCCAGTATCCCTCGAGATCGGAGACTGCGATGGAAAACCTGATTGGTGAGGCTTTGCGGGGCGCCACGCGCACACTGCCGGTGATGGCACGCTCATTGTGGCTCATGCTGTCGAGTACATTCCGATTGGTGCTAGTGAACGAAACGGGCACGAAGACTTTGCCGGTTTCGAGCACATACAAGCGAGTGTATGACGTATTGGTGGCGCTGGTAGCGTCGTAGTATTTCCCTGAATAACCGATCATCTTGCTGGTGTTGTACGGATCATATCCCGGCATTTTGCCATAGTCAGGCAAAGGAAGGACGATGCGTTTCCAAGCAGTTTTGAAATCGGCATTGGGGTCCCCACTGGACGGCATGGCACTGTAAACGGCGGCCAACCAGAAACGATTGCCGGTTTTCAATGTCATTGCGCCGAAGTCAGGCCCTTGCTTGTATTGCCAGCCAGTGGGGACGGAGAAAGACACATCACCTACGGTTTGTACCTGCGCAGCGGCGGAAGCAAGGTTCAAAAAGACAGCCGTGAGACAAAGCTCGCGAAGCATACTGTTTCCTCCCCTTGGGAATCTGTCTGCTCAGGCAATTCCGCCAATCAGTCCGTGAACGGTTCTGGGTAATAAACGATTCGAGTGTAAACCGAAATGTGGATACCGGATTAATGGGATTCCAGGGAGACGTTCTCCGGCCCCAAACCGGGGATGCACCGTACCGATTGGCGATGGTGCGGGCATTAACCCACTGCACTACCGACTCATCATCAGCGCGTTGCTCTTTCGCCGTGCCGTTCCGGGCTTCGATGGCCTTGACGCTGGGTAATAACGCCTTTTCCAAAACGCCCTTGCCGATTCAGCAAATTTCTTCCCTGGTTGCGAAGTAGTCAAGGCATGCTGCCCGCACAAACCGTGCCGGATTCGCCAAGTTTCTTAGTCGCAACGCAGCGCTGTCATTGGATCGACGTGCGAGGCGCGTCGTGCCGGGATTGCACAGGCAATTCCTGCTACCAGGCCAAGCAGCAGGCTGCCCGCCAGGAGCACGATAGGGTCGCGCGCGTTGCCGTCAGCCCACTGCGCAACAATTTTGTTCAAGCCCAAAGTAAGGGCGAGGCCGCATAGAACTCCGCTGCCTACGCTGACAAGCGCAGACGCAAAGACTATGCGCAGGACATGACCACGTCCCGCACCCAGCGCCATGCGAATGCCAAATTCGTTTGTTCGCTGAGCCACGGTATACGACACGACGCTGTAGAGTCCTACGGCAGCGAGGGCCACGCCCAGCACTGCAAAGAGACCAAAGACCCAAGAGACCAGATGGTCCTGTTGCCACTCCGGCTCTTCGGAGATCCAAACGCTCAGGTCCTCGACGTTGTTGTAGATCTGCTGTTCGGGATTTACTGCGGTCACCTGCTTCCCTACGGCGTGCATCAGAGTCAGGGGAGGCACGTCCGATCGCGCCAGAATCTGGGTGCCCTCGCTCATGCTGAGTGTGTAGGGAATGAAGACGGCCGGTTTGATGGGGTTTCTCAGTCCATCGTTGCGGGCGTCCGCGACAACACCGACGATCATCAGCCATGCGTCCGCTATGCCGGGCACGGACAAGACCTCGGGGGGACGGCTTTCGATGTCGGGCAGCTTGACCGAGTGTCCGACGGCGTCGCCGTTCGGGAAGTAGGACCGCGCGAGCGTCTGGTTGATCACTGCGACGTGGGAGCCGTTCTGATTCTCCGTTTCGCTCCATAGCCGACCCTGCAACAGCGGAATGCGAAGGGCAGGAAAGTAGCCTGGATCGACAAGATTAATCGAGCCCATCTGCTGGTCCGTCGAAGGCCTGCCCCAAAGCTCAAATCGCAGGTTCGATCCGTTGCGAGGCGGAGTCGCGTTGCTTGAGATTGCTGCCGTGGTCACGCCGGGAGTCTCGGCGACGCTCGCTCGCAGTTGCTCGAAGTAGGCTGCACGAGCGGCCCACGCCTGAAATGCGTTCTTGTGGAGGGGAACTCCGATCGACACGATATTGTGCGGGTCGTAGCCCAGCGGCGTGTGGATGAGCCGCGCAAAGCCCTCCATGGCGGAGCCGGCTCCAGCCAGCAGCAGCAGCGTGAGTGCGATCTGTCCTGCGATCAGCGCATCATGCATTCTGCGTCCATGCACGCTTCCGGCCACGCGTCGAGTGCCCGACAGCACCATCCGGCTCAACTGCGGCCGCGATAGTTGCAGCGCGGGCCACAGACCGAAGAGAACACCTGTTCCCAGCGCAGCGCAGATGCTGAACAGAAGCACGGGAAGATTGATGCGGATCACTACCTCCGGCGCAAAGGCATACTTGGGTAGCACCATTTGCATGCCCGCGAGGATGCCATAGGCCAGCGCCACACCCAGCGCAGCGCCGATGGCAGCGAGCAGGAGCGATTCGGTAAACAATTGCCGCACGATGCGCCTGCGGTTCGCTCCGATTGCGGCTCGCACGGCCAGCTCGTGCTGCCGCGCAGTGCCACGGGCCAGCAGCAAAATAGAGACATTGCCGCAGCCGATTGCCAGTAGCAGCCCGACGGCACCAAAGAGCAGATATAAGGTTCCGCCTATGCTCTTGACGACCCAGTCGTTCAGTCCTTCTACCTGCACCTTGAAGTGCTCGGGAAACTGTTTGGGTGTGGTTTGGGCGAACTGCTCGAGCAGCGGCTGCAACTCGGCGTTGGCGGCATCGCGGGTCACGCCCGGCTTTAGCAGAATGTCGATGATGTACCGACGGGTTGGGGGCTGCATCAGCTTGAGAGGAAGAAAGACGTCGGCGCTGTACCAGGTGAATCGTGGCGCGGCCACGCCTACGATGACGTAGTTCTTCTGTTCCAACTGCAATGCTTGTCCCAGCACGGCCGGATCACCGAAGAAGTGCTTCTGCCAAAACTTGTACGAGAGCACAGCTACGGGTTGCGGCTCCTGACCATCAGGAGCGTCTGAGGCTGACAGCTCCCGTCCCACGATTGGCGGTACGCCGAGGTCATGGAAGCCGTTCGAGATGAGGCTGATTGCGTTGACGTTCTCGGGAAGATCATGCCCGGTGAGATTCATGGCATCGTAGTCCATGGCGAGCACGCCCTCTACGCTGTGCAGTTGCTGCAATTGCTTAATCTGAGGGCCGTTCAGGTTGATCCCATCGCTGGAGTTTGCTTTGCTGGATACGGTCAGGCGGACGATGCGGTCCGCCGCTGGATACGGATAGGGATTCATCAACGTGGCGTAGATCACGCTAAAAACTGCAGTCGTCGCGCCAATGCCCAGCGCCAGCGAGACTACGGCCGTCAGGGTGAGCCCCAGGTTTCGGAAGAGTTGGCGTGTTGCGTAACGGAGATCCTGAAGCAAGGTCTGCATGGCCCGTTCCTCGCAGCAAAACCGATGCAGTCCATGTTCGCACAGGTAAAACGCTGTTGGACATCTCAGGGGAGGTGTCTCAGCAGGTATCGTTCCAGCGACGTCTGTTTCTGTTCTGATGAAATGACTTAGTTTTGTACATAAGACCTGTATACAAAATGAGCTACTGCCGCTTCCTGCGAACACTTCCTATCTTCCTCTTCGTGCTACCCCTCATATCGGTCCGTGCACAGGAGTCTCCGCAAATATCGCCCTCGAACCTGCAATCCGTCGATGCGCTCGGGTCAGATCTATTCCTTCAGTCCGGTGCCACCGGCATGGTTCTTGTGGTCGTTCGCGACAATCAGGTCATTTTCCGTGGATTCGGCGAGACGGCGCCCAACTCTCATCGGGCTCCCACCCAAGACTCTCTGTTGAGGCTCTGCTCACTCACAAAAATCTTCACCACCGACGTACTTACCAAACTCGTGGCGGACGATATCGTACGGCTCGAGGATCCACTCCAGCTTTTCGCTCCCAAACGCGTTGTTGTGCCGAAACGCGGCCATTCCATCACCCTTGCTGATCTCGCTTCCCACACATCGGGCCTTCCACGAGAACTGGGCAATGCGCCGGCCGGGACTCCCCACTTCACCTTCCCCGACTATCGCACTCGCTGGCGCTGGCTGCCAAATCAACGTCTCCGATCCACGCCGGGCACCTCTGCCCTGTATTCGAATATCGCTTTCGACTTCCTCAGCGATGCTCTCCAAGCCGCCAGCCACAAACAGTACGCGGCCCTTCTTGCGGAGCGCACCCTCAATCCGCTCCACATGCAGCACACGACGTTCTTTCCGAGCGAAGAGCAATGCGGCCATCTTCTCGTCAGCGCCCACGACGAAGGGACATGCACTGTGACCGAGGCCACCGCCGGAAGCTCCGGACTCTATTCGACGGCCACCGATATGGCGATCTGGCTCCAATATCTGCTCCTGACCGGTGGCCCGGCAACTGCCTCACAAGTCCCGAGCGCTCAGGCGGTCTACATTATTCCTTCTCACCTCGTTAGCCAAAAGGGGCTCGACCACGCCGGCGAACCAACCGGGATTGGTCTCGGATGGATTCACATCCTGCCGGTTGACTCATCTTCTCATATCATCGAAAAAACGGGCGGCGGTGCCGGCTTCGAGACTTATATCGCCATCAACCACTCTCGCCGTACCGCCATCTTCCTCGCTGCTACGGACGGTCCCGTCGACACTCACCTCAACCTCTTCAATGCTGCGAACAAACTCCTTCTCGCCCTGGCCGATCTGCCACCGCTCCCGCCCCCGTCACGCAGGCCAGCGCCGAAACATTCACGCGCACGTCGCCATCGTTAGATGAGGGTAGAACCTTTCTTCCGAGAAGCTGACATCTCGGCGCCAATCAGTCTTCAATGAGTGACTCGGCGATTTGTCGCCAAGCGAAAGAGCTAGGTACTCATGTCGGGTCAGGTACTCGGCGAGCCAGAGGAAGAGAACATTCTGACACGCCGAGCCATTAGTGTTTACGACTTTATGAATGCGAGAAGATCGGCATTGATCTGATCCGCATGCGTGGTGGGCATCCCGTGCGGCAGACCCTGGTAGACCTTCAACGTGCCGTTCTTCAAGAGCTTGGCGGCCAGCGGGCCTGAGTCGGCGAATGGCACGATCTGGTCGTCCTCGCTATGCATCACGAGCACTGGAACGGTGATCTTCTTGAGATCTTCGGTGAGGTCGGTCTCTGACAGGGCCTTGATGCAGTCATATTGGGCCTTGGTCCCACCCATCATTCCCTGACGCCACCAGTTATCGATGACCCCTTACGAGACCTTCGCGCCGGGACGGTTGAAACCGTAAAAGGGGCCCTCGGGGACATCGCGGTAGAACTGGGCGCGGTTGGCCATCCCGGCGCGAAAGGCGTCGAAGAATTCGATCGGCAGGCCGCCCGGATTCGACGCCGACTTTATCATGACCGGGGTGATGGCGCTGATCAACACGGCTTTGGCGACGCGGCCGCCGCCTCCGTACTGGGCGACATAGCGGGCCACTTCGCCGCCGCCGTCGAGTGGCCGACGTGAATGGCGTCTTTCAAGTCGAGATGCTCGACAAGGGCGGCGCTATCGGCCGCATAGGTATCCATGTCGTTGCCGAGATCGGTCTGGGTCGACCGGCCATGGCCGCGGCGATCATGCGCAATGACTCGGTATCCGCGCAGGCGGAAGAAGAGCATCTGGCTGTCCCAATCGTCTGCGCTGAGCGGCCAGCCGTGGTGGAACACGATGGGCTGACCTGTTCCCCAATCCTTGTAGTAGATCTCTGTACCGTCCTTCACTGTGATGCTGCTCATGAATTGTTCTCCTATTTGGGTTGTGAAAGTTGAGATGGGCACTTAGGCGTGCAATCGTGAAGATCCCGCATCCGGTAGAGGGGTCTGACTGCCAATCCTAGGCTCTCCAGAGACGAACTGCCCTTGCTAATAGGCGAATTCATGACTTCTTTACGGTTTGCTACGGCGAACACCGGCGTGGTCCGATGGTTAGAACAGGACCGAGCACACTTGGACGAGACTCCGTCTCAGCTAGTAGAGTCGATGGGTATCTCTCACGAGAAGAGTCCTAGGTGACAAAAACGGTGCCAAAACTGCCATTCTGGCAGACAACAGGGACTTTCAATTCTCCGCAGTCGCTATGTTCGCATCGCAGGGCAGGAAGAGCGTAAACACGGTGCCGCCAGAACCCGCCACCTGACTTGACCTGACCCTCAAAGCGCCGCGGTGCCGATCAACAATTTCCCGGCTAATCCACAGTCCAAGGCCAGTACCTTTCATACCTTTTGTCGTGAAGAACGGCTCGAAAATCGTGGTTAGACTGTGCTTTGAGATTCCCGACCCGGTATCCGCAACCGTCATCACCATACCTTTTCGTCCCGTGGTCCGATCCGTACCTTCGCGACTCCGAATCAAAAGCCGGCCGCCCCTCGGACTCATAGCATCGATCGCATTGCCGATGAGATTGCTTAGAACCTGTCTTATCTCGCCGTCGAAGCAGGTCACGGGACGAGATGATCGATAACGCAGTTCGACGACTACATTTGAGTTCTTGAGGCGAGCCTGGTAGAGCGGTAACGTATCGCCGACCAATTCCTTCGCGGTGACAGGGGTTGCCTTCGTAGCCTGCCGGTGAAAGCGTAGCGTCTGGTTTGCAATCGCGGAGACGCGTCGCAGTTCGACTTCTGCCAACGATAGATATTCCTTCGTCTTCGAACTCACGGCAGCGCCTTGTGCGAGATAGATCAGGTTCGTGACTGCCTCCAGCGGATTGTTTATTTCGTGTGCGATCGAACTGGCAAGACGACCTACGGCGTTCAGCTTTTCGGATTGCAGGAGCAATTGTTCCGCGCGCTTGCCTTCCGTCATGTCCACTCCGAGCACGATTACTCCGGACACTTTTCCATCCGATTCGCGCCTCGGCTGATAGACGAAATCCAAATAACGTAGTTCGAGGGTCTGCGCGGGACCCCTCGCTAACCGAATAGGTACCGCACGTCCAACAAACGGTTTACCCGTTTGATAAACGCCGTCCAGCAACTCGAGGAAGCCCTGTTCCTCCGCCTCCGGCAGAGCTTCGCGAACCGTCTTCCCGAGCACATCTCGCTGGCCGATCAATTCCTGATAAGGCGGATTTAGCATCTCGAACACATATCCGGGGCCATTCAGAACGGCAAAGAAGGCGGGCGCTTGCTGAAAAAGATCTGCAAGGCGCTCTTTCTCCTGTTGCAGCTGACGTCTAGCTGAGATGCTTGCGGTGGTTTCGGTGCAGACAACAAGTGTGCCGCAGATAGCGTCACCGGAGCGTACCGGGCTATAGCCGTAAGTCCAGTAAACATCCTCTAATTTTCCGCTCCTATGGATTGGTACAAGTTGATTCTCATGCCAACTCGCTTCCCCCCGGGTCATGACTGCTTCGATCTGGGGGCCGATGATGGGCCATATCTCGGGCCAGCACTCTTTTCCTCTTTGTCCGAGAGCACTTGGATGCTTGTCTTCGCGGATGCTGGGGCGATACGCGTCGTTATAAAACTGAATAAGATCGTCACCCCACCACAGAAACATCGGGTGCCGTGAGCACAGAAGGGTGTTGACAGTGGTGAGCAGAGCTTCCGGCCACTCTTCCAGGGAGCCAACCGACGTCGCGCCCCAGTCGTAGGCTCGCGTAAGATCCGCCATCTCACCCGTTCCGAAGATTTTATTTAATCCAGAACCGGATACTGCTGTACGAACGGGATGCGGGGAAGACATTTGAGTTCCTCTTACATTGCGTTAGCCTTCGACGTCATTCTATTCCAGGTTAATGGCTACCTATCCGCATAGAAGAAATCCGGTCGGCGCCGGTCTTCTGTTATGAAGACCGACCTGAATGAGTGCATTAGCCCGCGGTCGTCAGTCGAAGGTACTTCCAGGTCAGCCGGTTGATTGGCGGCTGTACAACAACTCAACAAAGCCGTTTTTGTAAGCCACTACGTTTTTCAGATGCCACTTCTGCTCGGTACCGGAATCACCGAACAGGTGCAGTCCGTCGCCCAACGTGACCGGCGCTATCATCAGTCTGATTTCATCCACCAAGCCGAGCCTGAGAAAACTTTGGGCTAATATGGCGCCTCCCACGAGCCATATGTTTCGGTATCGAGGCGCCAGTATCTCACTCACTAATCTCTTGAGGTCACCTGAGTAGAACTCCACGCTCTCCCTCGTGGATGGCAACTTTCTCTCTGTTATTACGACCGTGGGAGTATCGCCGTAGGGCCAGCCGAGTTGCAGCGCGTGCTCGTAGGTGCGAGAACCCAGCACGTAGCAGTCTATCGACTGAAGGACCTCAGCGCCGTCGTCGGTAACCCCGCTGGGGTAGACTTCGCCGGGACTGTCCATCCACGAAATACTGTTGTCCTTTTTGGCGATGAAGCCGTCAAGGCTTGAAACTACGTGCAGCGTTACCGTCGATCTCTTTGTGCTCGACATGTTTCTTTCTGATGCGGCCGGTGCCGGCGTCGCCTGATCTTTCCGTGATCGTATCGCCTTACTAAACAGTAACGCATCGTCGCGTGGCTTTCGCAATTGGCGAAGCCAACTGTGGCCAGCTCCCTCGTTTAGGCGTCTGCTGCCCTCTTTCGGATAAGCTCTAAGGCATGAAGATTGCGGTGATTACTGGGGCGGCGCAGGGGATTGGGCGAAGGACGGCGGAGGTGTTTGCGAAGGCGGGGTACGGCTTGTTGCTTATGGATACGCAGGCGTGTACGGCGACTATGGCTGAGGTCGGCGCGGCGGGCGTTGAGGTGGAGGAGGTGGTCGGGGATGTCTCGAATGAGACGGTGGTGGGGTGGGGAGTGAAGGCGGCGAGGGCGCGCTGGGGTGCGGTGGATGTGCTGGTGAATAACGCGGGGATAAGCTTTATTGCTCCAGCGGAGTCGGTGGAGGCGGCGAAGTTTCGGAGGGTGCTGGAGGTGAATCTGCTGGCGCCGTTTCTGCTGATGAAGGCGTTTGGGGCGATGATGCTGGAGCGGGGGCGGGGGAGCATTGTGAATGTCGCGTCGATTGCCGGGCTGGTAGGGGTGTCGGACCGGTCGGCTTATAACGCTTCGAAGCATGGGTTGATCGGGCTGACGAGGACGCTGGCGGCGGAGTGGGGCGGGCGTGGGGTGCGGGTAAATGCGGTGTGTCCGGGGTGGGTGAAAACGGAGATGGATATCGTTGATCAGGCGGCGGGAGGTGGGTATAACGATGCGGACATTGAAGGCGTGAATCCAATGGGACGGTTTGCGCTGCCGGAGGATATTGCGAGGGCGATTCTATTTCTGGCAGAGCCGGAACAGAGCGGGTTTGTGAATGGGCACGCGCTCGTTGTGGATGGAGGGTGGACAACGGACGGTAGCTGGCAGAGTCTGAGGATGAAGAAGCGGTAAGGCCGAAGCATCTCAGTGACGACGGATCAGGATGGGCTTGCGAGGGCGATCTCTTCGGTGTCGCGATAGCCGCGATCACCCCATCGGATGAGGCATGGTTGATCTTCCGACCACCAGACGAGAACCCGTCCGGCTAACGTGCGGTCTGTGGCGAGACGGATAACTGCGTTGGAGACGTCGTCGAGGGACAAGAGCCGTGATGGGACTCCGCGCTCGATGTGTTGGGCAGGCGTCAGCGATTCCCAGTATTTACGAGGTCCGTCGGTTGCGATCCATCCTGGGGCGAGGCAGTTCACACGGATGCCTTCTGTGGCGGCTAGATATTGAAGGGTGGTTGTGAGACGGAGAAGACCTTCCTTGGCTGCATCGTATGCGGGCGCGCGTGTTGGGAATCTCCTCCGTGCCAGAGGCCGGAGATGGATGCGATGTTGACGATGGCGCCGCCACCGGAGCGACGCATCGCCTCGATTGCGTAACGCGTGGCGTGGAGAGCGCCAAGGAACTCGGTTTGGACTGTGTCGGCCCAGTACTCGGGCGCTTCGTCGGGCCGAAATGGCCCCGAGGCGTTATTGACCAGAGTGGTGACGCGACCGTAGGTGTGTTCGGTGAAGGCGATCAAGTCGTGGACCTGTTGCTCGTCTCGGACATCGGTTCGGAAGAACGCGCTGTTGCCACCGACGGACTGAATGAGCTGCACGGTCTCGTTTCCACCCTGCTCGTTGATGTCGGAGACGATAACCGCGGCTCCATCTTTTGCGAATCGCTGCGCGATCGCGCGACCGCACCCGGTGCCGCCTGATCCAGTCACGATGACTACATTGTCGGGAGCCATAGCCGGTCAGTATACGCTCGGTGTTGCTGGTGGCGGCGGGTTGTTCGTTGTCGGGGAGAGTCAGTTGATTGCGCAATGATTAAGGCGATTTGGCTCCTTGATTGCTCTGTCGAACAACTACAGATTTAGTTACAAAATATTGCGGAAGATCAAGAAAAAGAATCACCTGAGCGTAGACGAAACCGCGATCGCAGCCGTCCAACAGAAAACTTTCTACTGGGGCGCTGCACGTCACGCCAAGTTGTCGCGCGCCATAACTCAACTGCAGGTTTTCGACGCGGTACGGAGGTGCGAGATCACCTCAGGAGGTTCCTTTGCTTAAAACAGTGAGATTGTGTGCTCGACTTTTCACTCTCGTGCTCGGAGCACTTGGTTTCGCAGGAGTATCGATGCAAGCCCGTGGGCAACAGCTTCTTTCGCAACCCTCAGGGATTTCGAGTTCGGCGGGAACTGAACTGCCTGACGCGCCGGAGCCGAAGCCGCAAGGAGGAACTGCGCCACAGGCCGCACAGACGAAATCGCCGAATGTTTCGGAGTTCACTCTTGATGTAGGTATTACCGCTCAACTGACGGCGACGCGTACGACGACTCAGTTTGATGACTTACAGCACATCGTAGGGACTACGCCTTCGGCTGGATTTCTGGCAACGTTTCAGCAGCAGGTGCGGCCGTTGCTGGGATACGACGTCAACTTCGGATATACAAAGTTAACGGAGAACTATCAGGCTGACTCCGGCCAGTTCAACTCGTCGCCGGTGGTGACGACAGGATCGTTTTCGCGTGGTTCTGTTCCGGCGAATATGTTCGAGATCAGCGGTGCCTATACGGTGAAGCGGCCGCAGTACGGAAGCCGTTTTCAACCGTTCGCCGAGGCCGGAGGCGGAGTGTTGATCTTTGCGCCGACGACCGCTCCGTTTGAAGGGCATTCGAGCTACCGGGCTGCGTTTCTTTTTGGCGGCGGAGTGGACTACAGGCTCGCCGCGAGCTGGGGATTGCGAGCGGAGTATCGCGGACTGCTCTACAAGAACCCTGATTTCGGAGCAGTCATCACACCGATACCCACTACCAAGTACTTTACGGTGACGAGTGAGCCAACGATCAGTCTTCAATATCGGTTTGGACATCACGGCGGGAAGCAATAGCGTTTGGCCGAATCTCTTGCGCGGCGTTGCGTTTTCAGTTAGCTGGAAGGGGCTTCTGCAGGCCCGTCTCCTTTCGTTCATCGTGTAGGGATGCCACGTAATATAGATGCGAAAGCGAAGATGGAGCGGCGATGAGAGCGCAATTGCTGCGATTCAACGGTGCTGTCGAACGCGATCCCGCCATCGATGCGTGGATGGAAGAGCATGCAGGTGAATTGGGAGCGATCGCCCAGGAGTGGTTTGAGGTGATGCGAAGATGCGGGGACGAAGTCCGGGAGACCTTGCATGACGGCTGTCCGGTTGCATGCCTGGGGGACGCGCCCTTCGGCTACGTCAATGTATTCACTTCGCACGTTAAACGTGGGGTTCTTTCACGGCGCAGCGCTGCCGGATCCGGGCCGCTTGTTGGAAGGCTCCGGCAAGTTCATGCGCCATGTGAAGCTGAGACCGGGAACGGCCACACACGTCGCATCGCTTAGCAGGCTCATCGAGATGGCGTACTTGGATATCAAGGCGCGCGTTGAAAACGGCTAGCTTCCGAGAGACTCCTTAAGGTCGACGGTGGATGAGAAGCCCCAGATTAGTAACGAAATGGTGGCAGTTCGTAATCAATGGGAGTCATGCGACCACTCATCCGTCGCTGAGATAGCACGCCCATTTTTTTGAAGTTTTCATGTGGGATCAAAACGTTGCCAACTGCGACTAGTGTGATGCATCCTTAATCGCGATGCTGCGGATCGTTCCTCCAATGGATCCGTCGTCGCGCTTCTGCTAATCTCCTCTTGAACGGCCACTCGCTCTCGCATCGAAGGGAGTACAAAATGGACGTGACCGATGGACTGAAAGAGACCACGCGCGTGACCGCGCCTGTCGCGTCGAATGCGCTTAGCGTGAACATCTTTACAGCCCCGGGGAAGGCTATGGTCGGCGAGCGGCCAAGGCCCTTCGGCGAGCCGCTCGCCTTTGATCCGGCCACGTCGACGTTGATCTTTGGCGAGCACGACGCAGTATTGGTGGACGCCATGACCACGGTGGCTGAGGCCGAGGCGCTCGCGGACTGGATTGCGTTGCATAACCGCAACCTGGAGACCATCTATATAACGCATGCGCATTTCGACCACTTCTACGGTTTGAGCGTTCTGCTCGACCGTTTTCCAGGCGCTCGGACGATCGCAACGCCCAAAGCGGTGGAGGGCATACAGATGTATTTGTCTCCCCCCGTGCAGCAGTTAGCCCGCCGAATGTTTCCTGGGCAAGTGCCCACGAAGTTGGTTGGACCCGAGCCCTATGAGGGCGACACCTTCACGCTTGAGGGCCACGAACTGCGCATCATCGAGCAGGGCCGCACCGATTGTCCCGATTCGACGTCTCTCTACGTTCCATCGATCGGCCTGATCTGCGCGGGCGACGTTGTGTACAACCAGTGCCGCATGTACGTCGGCGACACCACGCCCGAGAGCCGAAAGAATTGGATCACGGCGCTGGACCGGTTAGCCGCGCTGAATCCGGCGATTGTTGTCGCCGGTCACAAGAAGCCTGGCGCGCCCGACTCTCCCTCGACGATCCAGGACACCAAGCGTTACCTGCAGGATTTCGATCGGCTGCAGAAAACCGCGAAGTCCGACCAGGAGCTGTTCGATCAGATGACGGAGCTATACCCGCATTGGGTAGCCAATCAGTCGTGGTTGATGTTCGGATTCCCGCAGTCATAATCCACATCAAGCGCGACGGGCGCGCCCTTGCGCGCTTTGGGAAACAGTGGGGACAGACGGGACGGTCTCCAATTTCAATGGCAATAAATGCATTGGCTAACCCAAGCCGTTACATTTGCCAGTGGCAGATGCTGCCGCCATGCGTATAGTCGCAGATGATCGGACTGGGATGGCCGAAGGAGATGACCGTGACTAGCAAACCACCGAATGAAATTCTGGCCCTAATCGAGGGTCACATCAACGGCTTTCAACACCCAGAATATCAGAGCTTTTCTCTCGTGTTTTTGGGGACACCGCGATCATCATTGATGGCATCGCACCCTATCGCTGGTTGAACCCAAATGCTCCGGCCAATTGGCTGGCTGACGTAGAGAAGTGGCGTGAGAAGTTTGGGGTTTCGCACGAGCATCTGTCGTACGAGATGGGGTTCTGGAACGTCGAGGACTCTTATGCCTACGCTGTCATAGCCGGGACTCTTACGGTCACAATTAAGGGCCAAAACGTCGTTCGGACTGGCACCCTCGCATATACATTTTCAAAGCATGGCCAAGAGTGGAAGATAGATGCGCAGGCGTGGGGACGCACGTCGTAGAGCAAAAAGCCCGATCCTAGAGACTAGAAATTGGGAATATCATCAAAAAGAAACTTGGGAATGGCTAAAAAAAACGTTAGCCGGAAGCAGGTTGCCCGTGGTTTAGCCAACGTACTTATTGCCATTTCAACGAATGAGGCGTCCCGCCTGCCCCCAGTATTTGTTCCGATTTTAGGGAGGAGAACAAAATGACAGCAAAAGGAAAAGTCCTCGTACTAGTCTCGAGCGGTCGCGGTTTGCCCTTGAAAGATGGCAAGGTTTATGCCGGCGCCGGCTACTACCTCAACGAACTGACAGTTCCGGTTCGGGCCCTGATGAAGGAGGGCTACGAGATCACCTTCGCCACTCCCAAAGGCAACACGCCCCAGGTGGATGTGCATTCAGAGGTCGCCGATTTCTTCGGCGGGGACGCGGCCAAGCTTCAGGACTATATGTTATTCCGCGACGGCCTGACTGGGCTCAGAGATCCAACCCGCATCGCGGATGTCATTGCATCGGGTCTGGATCAATATGACGCTGTTTTCGTCCCCGGCGGCCATGGTCCGATGATCGATCTTCTCGATGATCCCAATGCCGGCATAGTGATGAGACACTTTCATGAAACATCCAAGCCTACGGCAGTGCTCTGCCATGGCCCGATTTCACTACTCTCGGCACTTCCGAACTCGTGGGAGGTGGTCGCCGCGCTGAGTGCGGGCGATGCCGCTGGAGCACACGCCAAGGCTCAAGGCTGGATCTATGCCGGATATAAGATGACTATCTTTTCGACAGCGGAAGAGCAGCAGCGGGAGCCGCTTGAGATTGGTGGCAAGGTTCTCTTCTACCCGGACTTCGCTTTGAGTACGGCGGGCGGTGACGTAAGTGTGCTCGCTCCCTGGACGAGCTACGTCCTTCAAGATCGCGAGTTGATCTCAGGTCAGAACCCGTTCTCTGATGAAGCGCTTCTGAAACTTCTTCTAGCGGCACTCGATGCGAAGAAGAAGTCGGTTTCAGCGGCATAAGAACCCACCCAGATGGAGCACTGTTTATCGGAATTGGAGCCGTCAATGAGCAGCGTACAAATCGATCAGAAGAGCTATGAGATGCCCCCGAAGGAGGGGATGAGCATCGCGCATTTTATAACTGTCAAGGACATCAACCGATCGCTTGATTACTACGAGAAGGTCTTCGGCGCGCGCATTCTGAGCAGAGGCGACGGCAACGCGCCCGGGTATCTTCAGCTTGCGAATATCTGGATGATTATCAACGTGGGGGGTGGGCCGACGCCGGATAAGCCGACTGTATCGCTCAGCGTCCCCGATCCGAATCACATCAACAGCTTTATGAATTTCCGCGTTGCGGATATTCAGGCTTGCTATGAGTTATGGAAAAGTCGAGGGGCGGAGTTCATCACGGCGCCGATCCCGAAGTACGGCGAGATCCGCTGCTACATCCGCGATCCTGACGGATATATTATCGAGGTCGGACAGAGCACCGACCAGACGTACGGTTGACGCTCGGCCCGGAAAAGCATTCTCATAGTCTCGGGGCGAGTTGTCGTCCACTCGTCAGTTATATAGAAACACTTCTGGTTCGGTACCAGCAAACGGGATTCAGTCCAACGATCTGCGTTTGAGGTGCCTCGGAATCCTCAACAACTGATAAATCGTCGAATCACTCATCGAGAACCGATTAATAACGATAGATCAGCTTGTCGTAACCGATTCCCAGTTCCTAAGAAAGAGGGCTATTAGGAAGCGATCCTAGTGAAGTTTGTATGGTTCGGTGGGGGTGGGGATTGGGTCGGGGAGTTTGGGTGGGTCGATGGTGATGGCGCCGGCGAGGCCGGTTCCGGTTACGTTGGCGATGCTAAGAAACGGGCCTTTGAAGCCGGAGACTTCGACTTTTTTGATAACGGCGTTTTTGACGTTTGCGAGGAAGATTCCCTTAGCGCAGGTGCCTGTTACGTTTTCGAGGGTGAACCCTTCGAGGGGTTTTGCTGGGTGGATGCCGGTGCCGTCGACGAGGACCGGGACGTCGGTGACGTGGATGTTGGAGAAGCGGAAGTTTTTGATGGTGGGGATACCTTCGTCGCCGGGGACGGGATCTTCACCCATCAGGCCACTGTTGAGGATGTTGAAGCGGAGGAAGCCACCGGCGGTGCCGGATACGTCGAGATTGGTGGCGGTAATGTCTTCGATGAAGGCGCCGCGGCCGGGGCGCGACTTGATATAGAGGGCGAAGGTTTTGGCGAGGGTGAATTTGCAGTCGCTGATGCGGACGTTGCGGATGCCACCGGAGGTCTCGCTGCCGATGCCGATGCAGGCGAAGATGGCGTCGGCGAAGGTGCAGTTGGTGATGGTGACGTCTTCGGTGGTTATGGCGGGGTTGAGGCCGATTTGGCTGGCGGCTTCCGCGCCGCGGCCGGATTTGAGGGAGATGCAGTCGTCGCCGGTGGCGATGTCGCAGTGATCGATGAGGACGTGCTGGCAGGAGTCGATGTCGATGCCGTCGCCGTTGCCGCCGGTGGAGCGGATGGTGAGATTTTTGATAATGATGTTCTGGCAGAGCGTGGGATGGAGAGACCACATCAGGTGGTAGCTGGTGGAGAAGTCTTCGAAGCGGAGGTTGCTGCAGTTGATGGGCTCGATTAATGCTGGGTGACGGAGTGGTGAGGTGGGGCGTGGTCGGCCGCCCAGGGAGTCTGCGCCGATGATCTTGCCGGGGCCGACGATGCCGGTGTCGTGGGCGTCGAAGGCGTAGATGAGAGCGGTGTGGCCAGGGATCCAACGGCCCTCCCAACGGACCTGGGTGACGGGGTAGTCGTCCATGTTGTCGGTGCCGGTGAGGATAGCGTCGGGGGCGAGGCGGAGGAGGGTTCGGGAACGGAGTTGGAGTGCTCCGGTGAGGTAGTTGCCCGCTGGGATGAGAACTTCACCGCCTCCGAGGACGGCGCAGCGATCGATGGTTTGCTGGATGGCGGCGGTGTCTTTAGTCGTGCCGTCACCTGTGGCTCCGTAATCGCGGACGTTGAAGGTGAGGGCGGGTTTGGTAGCCGCAGGTTGGGGCCTGGGTTTGGCTGGCTGTTGGGCTATTAGTTCGGCGGGGGATAGGTTATGGAGGGTTGCGATGGCTGGGGCGGCGAGTAGGGATTGCTTGAGGAAGCTGCGGCGAGCGGTGATGTTGCTGGTGGAACTGTTCGACATGCGTTCCTGCTTTCGGAGGCGTTATCCAAGATATACGTTTGCGGTGTTGATAAGACACAGTCCTTTAGGTGCAGCTTACGAATTTTTTATGGGATTCGCACGAAAACTTTATGGGTACGATACGGCTCTTTTATTCGTTGAGTGATGTCCTGTGTCTACTGGCCGGTGCTTGAGCCGGACAGCAGACTGGACAAGCCATGAACGAGAGATTGAACCGTTTTGAGGTTGGTGGTGGGCGTGTCGGTGCAGCCTGGTGCGTGGCGGTGCTGGCAATTCTAGTGGCCGGATTTTTGGTCCCTGGGTCCGCGTTTGCGCAGTCGACGTTTGGAAGTGTGCGCGGAGTGGCGCAGGACGATTCGGGTGCGATTCTGCCGGATACACAGGTGACATTGCACTCGCTGGATGAGAATACAGAACGTAAGGTGACGACCGACGCGGATGGGAGCTTCACGTTGGAGAACGTCAAGGCCGGGCAGTACGCGTTGCGCGCCCAGCATGTGGGTTTTGCTGAGACGGTGATTGATGGCGTGACGGTGAATGCGCGTCAGGATGTGCGGTTGACGGTGGCGATGGTGGTCGCGGCGGCGAGCTCGACGGTCGAAGTGAATGCTAGTGCCGATCAGATCAATAGCGAGAATGCTGCGATCGGCGATTTGAAGGACAACCTTGCTATGACGCAGTTGCCGCTGAATAATCGGGCAACGACGACGAGTCCGCTTGGGGCGCTTGGGTTGTCGCCGAATGTGCAGCAGGATAGCCAGGGGAATATTGCGCTGGGCGGGGCGAGTTCGTCGATGGTGAATTTCTCGGTGGACGGGATCTCGACGGCAAATGTGAGGCAAAATGGCGCGCTGCAGGATGCGTATCCGTCGCAGGAGGGAATCTCGGGAGTGAAGGTGACGGCGTTCAACAACAGTGCGGAGTTTTCGCAGGTCGGTGATGTCACGTTCACAACCAAGAACGGAACGAACAAGTTTCATGGGAGCTTGTTTGAGTATCTGCAGAACCAGGCTCTGGACGCGAGTCCCTATGGGTTTTCGGGAAAGGCTCCGAAGAAGTTCAATACGTTTGGCGGGTCGCTGAGCGGGCCGGTGAGTCTGCCGCATCTTTATAGCGGGCATGACCGGACGTTTTTCTTTGTGGACTATGAGGGGAACCGGCGAACGACGGCGGTGGCGCAGCAGTTTCTTGTGCCGACTCAGGCGGAGCGTAATGGAGATTTGAGTGGGCTGGGAACGGATTTGGTGATTCCGCAGGCGAGTATTACTCCGACGGCGAAGGCGCTGCTGAACTACTATCCGCAACCGAATGTGGCGGGGCAGAGCAGCTTCAACTATGAGAACTTTCAGTCGACGCCGGCACGGACGGACGGCGCGGATGTGCGGCTGGACCAGACGATCAGTTCGAAGCAGTCGATCTATGCGCGATTTAGCCGGAAGAACATTACGTCCGAGTATGCGAATCCGCTGCTGCCCAACGATACGGACGACATTCATAACAGGAGCTTGTTGGTGTCGCACACGTATACGATCACGCCGAAGCTGTTGAACGAGTTTCGGTTTGGGTTAACGAATGTGATTACGAGTGTCGGATTCCCGATAGAGGGTGCGATGGCGTTGCAGCAGCTAGATCTGCAGGGCGTGAACATCAGCCAGCATCCGACGACTCATGCGTTTCCGACTTTCAACTTCAGCTCGGGGACCGGCTTTACGCCGATTGGGCGGGACAAGACGGGCGTGACGCAGTCGGAGACGATGCAGTTCAGCGACAACGTGACGTATACGCTGGGCAAACATACGCTGAAGGCCGGGCTGGATGCGCGGCGGGTGCGGTACTTCGATGTGGAGCTGTTTCTGCCGTCGGATGATTTTGGATCGTTTACGTTTCAGCCCACGTTTACAGGGAACGCGTTTGGAGATTTTCTGGAGGGTACGCCGACGACCCTCTTCTTTGCGGTGTCGAGCCCCGACGTCGGTGGCACGGCGGTGCAGTGGAGTTTGTTTGCGCAGGATGAGTTTCAGGTCAACAGCCGGTTGACGCTGAGCTACGGGCTGCGGTGGCAGATACTGCCGGGGTTCCATGAGGATGGGGGAAATCTGGCGAACTTCGACCAGAGGAATAACTCGATTGTGGTGCCGGATGCGTTGGCCGGTTATCTGGCGAACAATAATCTGACGGCCTCGAATCTGGCGTTTCAGCAGTCGTTCAATGCGTGCAACCTGAACTACACTGCGCTGCCTTGCACGAAGTATGTGACGGCGAGCCAGGATGGGCTGCCGCAGAGTTTGCGGAATAGCTACAAGGGGAACTTTCAGCCGCGCGCGTCGGTGGCGTATCGACCGTTCAACGATACGAAGACGGTAGTGCGTGCGGGGTTCGGGATCTATACGATGACGAACCTGGGGCCGCTCTCGTTCAATAACAGCGGCAATCCTACGTCGAATCTGCATACGTATTCGAATGCGAACGTGACGGACGGGAGCGGAACGCATCCGCTGATTCAGTTTCCGGAGACGGCTCCGCCGACGGTGGGGGTGCAGTATGGCGGGGGCGGGCTGGATCAGGGCGTTGATCCGAACTATCGCGATCCACAGGCGAACCAGTGGAGCTTTACGGTGGAGCGGCAGGTCGGCGCTTCGACGTCGCTGCGGGCGAGTTATGTGGGGATGCATACGTATCGGTTGAGTGTGACGGAGGACTTGAATCAGATTGCTGCGAGCACGACTCCGTATGCGACGACAGCGGCGAGTCCGTATGTTGATCCGCGGGCGACGTATCCGAACTGGACGACGCTTTACAGCACCTTCAATGCGGGCAAGGCGAACTATAGTGCGCTGGAGCTGGAGGCGACGCAGCGGATGGCGCGTGGGCTCGCCTTCGATGCGAACTACACGATGGCGAAGAACGAGGCGGACAATCAGGGCGATGCGCCGAGCAGTTTTGCGGGTGAGGTGAACTACGGGATTCCCATCGCCGATCGCTTTCATGTCTCGCAGGACTACGGGAATGTTCAGGGGACGCGGCGCAACCGGATGCTGCTGACGGGCGTGTATCAGCTGCCGTTTGGGGTGGGCAGGTCGTTTATGACGGGTGGCGGATGGAAGGATAAAGTTCTGGGTGGATGGGATCTGACGAATGTGACATTGCTCGAGTCCGGGCCGTGGCAGACGCCGAGTATCAGTGCGGGTGGATGCCAGGTGGCTCCCAATGCGGATGGGTCCTGTCCCACGCTCAGCGGGCAACCGCAGACGAACGATCAGTCGAATACGAATGTAGCGAACCGTGGCGCGATTCTGCGGCCGGATGCCGTGTCGATGCACTACTATGCGGGACAGTCGCGGGCACAGTACTTCAATCTCGCGGCGTTCTCTGCGACTCCAGTCGGAGCGGGGCGATTTGGGAGCGCGGGTGTCGGGATTTTGCAAGGGCCAGGAACGGCAGCCGTTAGCCTGGGTTTAGCGAAGACCTTTGCGATGACAGAGAAGGTGCACGCCCGGTTCGAGACGACGTTTACGAATGTGCTGAACCATACGAACTTCGCTCCGCCCGCGACGGTGGTGGATAGTCCATCGACGTTTGGTGCGCTAACTGCGCCGCAGACGGCGGAGAATGCAGGGAATCGTACCGGACAAGCTGCGCTGCGGATTGATTTTTAGGGTAATTCGGCGCTGTTCATTACGCGAAACAGACTAGAGGCGGGCAGCGCTGGCGTGGAGACCTTCGAGCCACTGAGCGAGGTCGAGCTTGCGAGTAGTGAGATCGCGGGAGGCAACGAGGCTGAGGATGACTTCCTGGATCTCGGGTGATAGGTCGGCGAACGCGTAACCGGTGCGGGTGCGGGCGATGGTGTCGAGTTCGTCGAGGCCAACCTGGTAGTCGAAGGCGATAGGCCGCTGTGAGGTGGGCTGGGGAACTTGGCTGGAGTTGGGGGCCAGGTTGGCGTCGAGATGAGCTGCCAGGTGCTTTGGATTGCGGCGATGAAAGATCCGGCCGGCAATAGCCTGGAGCGTGGCGAACTGGGAGGAGTTCAGATTCTGGGCGACGTAGACGGTGCCGGCGTCGATAAGCTGCTGAAGGCGAAGGCTTGGGGAGGGTTCAGCGGTGCGATATGGCGGGACCGAGTTTGGACGCTCGACAGCTATTGCCACGATACGACTCTCCTCAGAATGCGCGTTGCACGGTTTACGTTCGTGTACCTATTGGACGCTGGAAGGGACAGGAAAAGTCTCGTTCGCGAGCTCTTGATTCTCCCCCAAAGGTGGTATATCGATTGAGGTTCCATTTGTGCGGGCTGTGGAAATGAAGGACTTATCTGGATATCACGTCCCTTTTAGGCTCAGGCTCAGGCGAGAATGAGAGACATTGTGAGGTGAAGCGAGGGTGTGGGATGGATAGTCGGGTAGAGGATGGCGTTCGGATCAAGGTATTGAAGCTGGACCCGGCGGCGCGGCTGCCGCGCTATGCGCATGAGGGTCGGTTTGGAGACCTAGCAGCCGATTTGTATGCTTCGGCGGCGGCGATTCTAGGCGCGGGAGAGACGGCGGCGGTGCCGACTGGGATCGCAATGGAATTTCCGGCTACGCATGGGGCGTTAGTGGAGGATAGGTCGGGTCTGGCGGTGCGGGGGGTGACGACTCTGGCGGGTGTGATCGATCCTGGGTATCGGGGGGAGATTCGCGTGGTGATGACGAATCTGAGTGAGACGGCAGTAGAGATCGGGGTCGGTGACAGGATTGCGCAGTTGAGAATTGTTCGTAGGATTGAAGCGGAGTTTGAAGAGGTGAGTGAGTTGGTGGAGGCCTCGCGGGGAGCGGCGGGATTTGGGAGTACAGGACGGTGAGTTGATTGGGATGAGCTGGCGTATGCTCTGGCTACGGATTCTTCCCGTGTATTAAGGAGCGCTATGAGTGGAGTTGCCGTGAGCGAGACGATGTGGCCCGCGTTGCCGTGGGCGGAGTGGGCGGCGACTGCGGATACGTTGCACATGTGGACTCAGATTGTAGGAAAGACACGGTTGGCGCTGACTCCACTGCAAAACCATTGGTGGAATGTGCCGTTGTACGTGACGGCGCGCGGGTTGGGGACTTCAACAATGGCGTGTGGGGACGATGTGCTGGATATCGAGTTCGACTTTGTGGCGCACGCGCTGCATATGCGGCTGGGATCGGGGATAGACCATGTGTTGCCGCTGCGGGCGCAGACGGTCGCGGACTTTTATCGCGAGTACATGGATTGCCTGAAAGAGCTTGGAGTCGAGGTGAAGATCTGGCCCATGCCAGTGGAGGTGACGAATCCGATCCGGTTTGATCTGGATACGGAGCATAAGTCGTACGACCCGGAGTATGCGCACCGGTTCTGGCAGGTACTCGCCAACGCTGAGAAGGTATTTCGTGAGTGGGGGACAGGGTTTCTAGGGAAGGTGAGTCCGGTGCATTTCTTCTGGGGGAGTTTTGATATGGCGGTGACGCGGTTTTCGGGGCGGGCGGCTCCGCCGCGGGCGGGTGCCGATGCGATACAGAGGGAGGCTTACTCACACGAGGTTATCTCGGTGGGATTCTGGCCGGGAAACGGCGGGTATGGGGCGGCGGCGTTCTATTGCTATGCGGCTCCTGTGCCCGAGGGACTGGAAGCGGCGAAGATACGGCCTGCTGCGGCTGGATGGGATAAAGCTTTGGGGGAGTTCATCTTCAAGTATGACGCGATGTTGGCGGAGCCGTCGCCTGCGTCGTCGCTGATGGAGTTTGTGGAGAGCGCGTATGCGGCGGCGGCAGATTCGGCGAAGTGGGATAGGGCTGCGCTGGAACGGCGGTGAGGTTTGAGAGTGGTCGCGAAGAGGTGCCAAGCGTGCGACAATCCTATATAGCGAGCCATGCCTGATACGCAAGTTCAGCCCATAGTCCAGACCCCCACTCCAGCTACGATTACCCCGGCGCTGCTCAAGCAGCACAGCATTACAGCGGATGAATATGCGCGGATTGAAGCGGCGCTTGGCCGGACTCCCTCGCTGACCGAGTTAGGGATTTTTTCGGTGATGTGGTCCGAGCATTGTTCGTATAAGTCTTCGCGGGTGCATTTGAAGCGGCTGCCGACACGCGGCGAGAGAAAGACCGGGCCCGGGAGCGTGGTGCAGGGGCCGGGGGAGAATGCAGGGATCATCGATGTTGGGGACGGATGGGCTTGTGCGTTCAAGATTGAGTCGCACAATCATCCGAGCTACATCGAGCCCTATCAGGGCGCCGCGACGGGTGTGGGTGGGATTCTAAGAGATATTTTTACGATGAACGCGCGGCCGCTGGCCGTGATGGATTCACTGCGGTTTGGGCCGTTGGATGAAGCGGAGCCCGATGTTGCACTGCGGCGTAGAAACCACCAGATCGCGACTGGTGTGGTGCATGGTGTGGCTGGATATGGGAACTGTTTTGGGGTTCCCAATCTTGGGGGCGAGACTCGGTTTGAGAGTTGCTACTCAGGGAATCCGTTGCTGAATGCGTTTGCGCTTGGGCTGGTACGGAAGGATGAGATTTTTTACGCGAAGGCGGTAGGTGTTGGGAATCCCGTGATCTATGTCGGCGCGAAGACGGGGCGCGATGGGATCCATGGAGCCACAATGGCTTCGGAGGAGTTCACCGAAGGGTCGGAGCAGAAGCGGCCGAATGTGCAGATGGGCGATCCGTTTATGGAGAAGCTGCTGCTCGAGGCTTGTCTGGAGGCGATGGCAACTGGGGCGGTGCTTGGGATCCAGGATATGGGAGCGGCGGGGTTGACTTGTTCGACCTGTGAGATGGGGGCACGGGGTGGGCTTGGGCTGACGGTGGAGCTTGATCGTGTGCCGCAGCGCGAGACGGGCATGACGAGCTACGAGATTATGCTGTCGGAGTCGCAGGAGCGGATGCTTCTGGTGGCTGATAAGGAGCGCGCGGTTGAGGTTCTGAATGTGTTTTCGAAGTGGGGGCTGGATGCTTCGATCGTTGGCGAGGTGACGGAGCGGCCGCACATGGTGATCACGCAGCACGGGGTGTTGATGGCGGATATTCCGAACCAGGCGCTGACGGATGACGCTCCGCTGTATCACCGGCCTGTGGGTGAGTGGAAGGCGCCGGTGCAGCTGGATCCGCCAGCACACGTGCTGGATGAGTTGAAGAAGCCGCGGGACTATACCGCTGATTTGAAGAAGCTGCTGGCTAGCGCGAATATCTGCGATAAGCGCTGGGTGTTTGAGCAGTATGACTCGATGGTGCAGACCAATACAGTGCAGGGGCCTGGAGGTGAAGCTGGTGTGATGCGGATCAAGGGGACCGGAAGGGCCTCCGGTGCACCGCGTCATCATGGCGTTTTGGGGACGTTGGCCGATCTGGTTGCTTCATCGACTCCTAAGGGAGAGGCGACGCTCTCGACCGATAACGTCAACGCCGCGAATCCGGTTGTTGGGCCGGAAGCTCCGCATGAGGCTGCGGGCGCGTTGAAAGGCGATCGTGGTTTGGCGATGGCGCTGGCGGGGAATGGGCGATGGACGTATCTCGATCCGAAGCTGGGGGCGATGCATGCTGTGGCTGAGGCGGCGCGGAAGGTCGCTTGTACGGGAGCGACTCCGGTGGCGGCTACGAATTGTCTGAACTTTGGGAATCCGGAGAAGCCGGAGATTATGGCGCAGCTTTCGCTGGCGATTGATGGGATTGCGGAGGCTTGTAATGCGCTGGGGACGCCGGTTACGGGTGGGAATGTTTCGCTTTATAACGAGACGAAGGGTGAGGGGATTTATCCGACTCCGGTGCTTGGGGTTGTGGGGATTATTGAGGATGTGACGACGGCTGTGCCCGCGGCGTTTCAGAGGAGCGGCGATGCAGTTTTGTTTCTGTCGGCGTTTCAAGGCGGCGGTCGCGAGGCCATGCGGGACTTTGGCTCTACAGATTATGCGAAGAGCGTGATGGGTGAGTTGTGGGGGGTGCCTCCTGTGCTGAATCTGAAGGAGGAGGCGGCTTTGCATCGGGCGCTGGTTGCGCTGGCGGAGAAGAGGCTTCTGGTTTCGGCGACGGATCTCTCCGATGGTGGATGTGCTGCGGCTTTTGCGAAGGCTTGTTTCCCGATGGAGTTGGGTGTACGGGTCTCGATGCAGCTCGCTTCGGATGATCCATTCATGATTAAGGAACGGTTGTTCAGCGAGATTGGTTCTTCGGTGATTGCGACTGCGGATCCTGCAAAGGTGGAAGAGATTCAGAAGGTACTTCGCGAGCATGAGGGTGTGTGGGTATTTCCTCTTGGTGAAGTGACTCGCGGCAATTATCAGATTGTGATCAATGAGAAGACGATCATCGATGAGCCGACGACGGCGTTGAGGGTGACTTGGTCTGGAGCGCTGGAGGAGCAGTTGGCGGGCGAGGTGGTGACGGCATGAGCGGACTTCTGTTGCGGGAAGAGGCGGGACGAGAGCTTGTGACAACAGATTTCTCCGCTGCGCTGCGGAATGACAAACAAAAGAGCAAGGACAACTGCAACAGCATGTCCTTCGACTCGGCGCTGCGCGCATCGCTCGGGATGACACCTTCTATTTTGGTCGATCCTTCTGGAGAGTTCGAAGAGGCCGACGCGTCTCCGTTCGAATCAGACGAACACTTCGATAAGCTGCGCGAAGAGTGTGGGGTGATGGCGGTTTATAACCATGCGGATGCGTCTCGCCTGACGTATTGGGGGCTGTACGCGTTGCAGCATCGGGGACAGGAGTCGGCGGGGATTGCGAGCGCGGATGGAACGCAGGTAAACGACATCAAGGGGATGGGACTGGTCTCGGAGATCTTTACCGATGAGGTTTTGGCTCGGCTGCCTGGATATATGGCGATCGGGCATACACGGTACTCGACCACGGGGGATTCCGCGCTGCTGAATGCGCAGCCGATCTCGGTGGAGTCGACGAAGGGGCTGATTGCGATTGCGCATAACGGCAATTTGGTGAACCTGGGGACGGCGCGGGAACGGCTCGAGCGCGATGGGGCTCTGTTTCAGACGACGAGCGATTCGGAGATCATCATTCAATTGATCGCTCACTCGAAGGCGACGACGCTGGTGGATTGCATTGCGGAGTCGCTGGGGCAGGTGGAGGGGGCGTTTTCGATTGTGATGATGACGCGGAACCGGATCTTTGCGGCGCGCGATCCGCATGGGTTCAGGCCGCTGTCGATGGGGCGGATTGCCGGAGTGGATGGGGCTCCGGATACGTTTGTTTTTGCGAGCGAGACTTGCGCGTTTGATCTGCTCCATGCGAAGTATGAGCGTGATGTGAAGCCGGGTGAACTGGTGATGGTGTCGGAGGAGGGTGTGACGTCACGCTACTTCGATACGACTACGCGGCAGGCGAGCTGCATCTTCGAGCATGTCTATTTTGCGCGGCCGGATTCGAAGATCTATGGGCGCTGGGTGCAGAAGAGCCGCGAGGAGATGGGGCGGCAGCTTGCCCGGGAGTCGCATGTGGCAGCGGACCTGGTGGTTCCGGTGCCGGACTCGGGTGTGACGGCGGCGCTGGGGTATGCGGCGGAGTCAAAGATTCCGTTCAATCTTGGGCTGATTCGCAATCACTATGTCGGGCGCACATTTATTCAGCCGGAGCAGAGGGTGCGCGACTTTGGCGTAAGGATGAAGCTGAATCCGGTGCGGTCGCTGCTTGAGGGCAAGCGGGTGATTCTGATCGATGATTCGATTATTCGGGGTACGACGAGCCGGAAGATTGTGCGGATGGTGCGCGCGGCTGGGGCGAAGGAGGTACATCTTCGGATCTCATGTCCTCCGACGATCTCGCCTTGCTTTTATGGGGTGGATACGCCGAGCAAGAAAGATCTGATCGCGGCGAACCACTCGGTTGAGGAGATCAGGCAGTTCATCGAGGCCGATTCGCTGGCGTATCT
Organism: uncultured Acidobacteriaceae bacterium; assembly: GCA_963798925.1. Taxonomy (GTDB): domain Bacteria; phylum Acidobacteriota; class Terriglobia; order Terriglobales; family Acidobacteriaceae; genus Edaphobacter. Next base: position 1,049,128 of record CAWCVD010000008.1, on the reverse strand, counting down.
GTCGCTGGTGGGGCTGACGCATGCTTGTACGACGGGCGAGCCGGTGGAAGGGCTTTCTCCGGGTAGCTTCTGCACGGCGTGCTACACGGGGGATTATCCGACGCAGTGGGTGGACGTGTCAGATATTCTGCCGGCGACTGTGAGTGTCTGAACGAATCGACAGTTAGTGATCTTCGGTCTCGGTGGGATGCTTGCCGGTGAAGTCGGAGCAGCAGGGTTTTTCTGTGGGTAGAAACTCCATGAATTCGACGCGGGTGAGGTCGGGATCGTAGAGGTTGAGCTGAACCTTGCCGTCGCGGCCGAGCTGAGACTTCGTGCAGTTGGGGCCTTCGCAGTGATTGGCGGCGAGTTTTGCGATGGTGTCTTTCATGCTTACGACGCCGAGAGAGAAGTGATCCATGACGCCGATGTGCTGGAGGGTGGGGTTTGGGGGGTTGTTGAGCATGTACTCAAGCCAGTCGGAGCCGTCGGGAACCTGGAGGCTGACCCAGTTGATGGTGTCGGGTTTGGGGCCGCCGTACCAGTAGGGGCGGAATCCAAGGATGCCGCGCCAGAAGGCGTCCTCCTTTGCGCGGTCCGTGACCATGAAGCCGACGTGGATGATCCGGTGCGAAGGAGCGTCGGGTGAGGGTGCGGGGAGGCTGGCGGGCTTGGAGCCCTGCTGGACGAAGAGAACGAGATTGCCTTCGGGATCGTGGACGCCGAAGGTGCCATGTTCGAGCGACTGGTCGATGGTGACGGAGTGGGCTTTGAGGTAGCGCTCGAGGGCCGCGGCGTCGCGGGTGGTAAAGGCTACGGCGTCCAAGCGAGAGGACGGAGCAGGAGTGGGAAGCGGGCTGACCTCGAGCCATTGCGAGTTGCTGACGGAATAGAGGGTCAAGTCCGTTGCTTTCGCGGCCGGGAAGGCCGAGGGTTTTGCCATAGAAGGCGGCAGAGGCTGCGGGATCAGCGGTGTACATGTGGAAGAAGGCGACACCGGTGATGGCAGGACGCTGTGGGGCCTGTCCGAACGACACTAAAGTGAAGAGGAGAAGCAGAGGGCTGAGTTTTCGCATAGGCCCTCTACTGTAGTGGACGGATTTTCAATGGTCAAAAGAAGGAATGTTGGGGTGAGGCGCGCAGGGCTACTGGACTGGCTCCATGTGCATGAAGAGGTAGTCCATCGGCCAATCGGGTTTGATGCCATGCTGGCGCACGAGCGTGGCGAGCTGAGCGTAATGGCGGATAGCGTGCAGGAGCGAGTGCAGGAGGATGGTTTTGCGGTTGGAACGCAGCTTGCCGGCGGAGCGTGTGGGGAACTCTATTGCCTGGTCCCAGTTTGTGTCGGCGGCGAGCAGCTGTTGAAAGAGCGCGATGGAACGACTGTGGGTGGCGTAGATAGATTCGATGGAGTCGAAGGGTACGTCGGCATATTCGGTGATGGGCAGATCGGCGATGCGCTCGGCGTAGCGGAGCTGGACGGCGACGATGTGTTGCAGGAGTTCAGCGATGGTCTTTGTGCCTGCAATGTCGCAGGGGATGGTGAGTATTTCAGGATGCTGGGTGAGGAGCTTACGCCAGTTTTGTGCGGTGGTTTCGTTCCAGGCTAGGAGTTCTTCGGCGGTGAGGATTGGTTGGCTCATAGTTATCTATTCTCTCTTTTCGATAGACGCCCATTCCCTCTGAGGACCAACGTTTGGGACCGTGGGCATCTCAAACTCACCGCGCTATCTACCGGATTCCAGGCCAGTGCTTAGGCTCGCCAGCCTATGTCCCGGCGAAATTGCATGCCTTCGAAGGAAATCGTTGCGAGTTGCGCGTAGGCCTTGTTCAGGGCCGTCTGTAGATCAGGTGCTATGGCGGAGATGGCGAGGACGCGGCCTCCCGCCGTGACGAGTTGATCGTCTTTAATCGCAGTGCCGGCGTGAAAGACTACGACATCTTCGGTCTTATCGTTTGCTTCGGGCAGGCCGTGGATGAGTTTCCCGGAGGCGTATTTCCCGGGATATCCCGCGCTGGCGGCAATGACGCAGACACTGGCTTCGGGCTTCATGCGGATTGTGAAATGGTTGGCGGTGCCGTCGATGGAGGCGTTGAAGAGGTCGACGATGTCAGTTTCGAGGCGGAGCAGGATGGATTCGGTCTCGGGATCGCCGAAGCGGACGTTGAACTCGAGAACCATGGGGCCACGGGGAGTCAACATGATGCCGCAGAAGAGGACTCCTTTGAAGGGGTTGCCTTCCGAGCGCATGCCGTCGACGACCTTTTGCGCGATGTTGCGGAGAAACCACTGGCGCATGGCAGGGGTAACGATGCCATCGGTGGAGTAGGCGCCCATACCGCCGGTGTTGGGACCAGTGTCGCCCTCGCCAATGCGTTTATGGTCCTGGGCCGAAGCGATCTCGATGGCCTGCGTGCCGTCGCAGAGGGCGAAGAAGGAGATTTCTTCGCCGGTGAGGAACTCTTCGAGGACAACTTCGGTTTCGGGGTTGCCGAGAAGTGCGCCGCTGAACATCTGGGCGGCCGCTTCTTCGGCTTCGAGGTGCGTGTTGCAGATGACGACGCCCTTGCCTGCGGCCAGGCCGGAGGCTTTGACGACGACGGGGACGGTAAAGCGCCCGAGCTCTTCGTGGACTTCTTCGATGGTGGTGCAGAGAGCGTAGGCAGCGGTGGGGATGTCGTGGCGCTGCATGAACTCTTTGGCGAAGGCTTTGCTGGTTTCGAGCCGGGCGGCGTCCTGGGTAGGGCCGAAGACGCGGTAGCCGCGTTTGGCGAGTTCATCCACGAGGCCGAGGGCGAGTGGAAGTTCGGGGCCGACGACGGTGAGGGCGGGCTGCTCGATGGCGACAATGTCGACCATCTGATGCAAGTTGCCGATATCGACCTGGATGCAGCGAGCGAGCTCGGCGATGCCGCCGTTACCAGGGGCGCAGAGAACCTCTGTTACTTGGGGCGATTTGCGAAGCGCCCAGACGAGGGCGTGCTCGCGGCCACCACCACCGATTACCAAGACCTTCATAACTTTGAGCGTAGCATTTGCGGACTGCCTCGATCTATGTGGTCAAAGGCAATAGCTGCGGCAACGCAAGTTAGTGGCAGGTCAGTTGACGGCGACGAAGATTGCGTCGGCGAGCGAATGACTTAGTAAGACAAGTTTGGAAGGGTTTTCGATGCGGACCTGGTAGGGGCCTTTGAACGGCAGCTGTTTACTGAGAGTGAGCTTGACGCCCGGGCGGATTCCCTGTGAGGCGAGGTAACGGAGCATCTCCGGGTCTTTGTCGGAGACGCTGGAGACCTTGGCCGATTGACCCGGACGGAGCTGGGCGAGCGACCGCGGATCCTGGCTGGGCAGAGATCCATCCATTGCAGGAATGGCGTGGCCGTGCGGATCGAACTCGGGATGGCCGAGCTTCGCCGCGATGCGTTCTTCGAACCGTTCGGAGATGAAGTGTTCAAGGCGCTCCGCTTCCTGGTGGACCTCGTCCCAGGGATAGTCGAGGACCTGATGAAGGAAGGTCTCGATGAGGCGGTGATGACGAATGACTTCGAGAGCACGCTTCTTGCCGGCCTTCGAGAGCCTGGCGCCGTAGTGCTTCTCGTAGACCACCAGAGGCGGTTCCTGTGCGGCGAGCTTTTGCAGCATGTTGGTCACTGACGCAGGAGTGATGAACAGATGATTTGCGATATCGGTGCTTGAGACCTGACGTTCCTGACGACCGCTCAGTTGAAAGATTGCCTTGAGATAGTCGTCAACGGCTTCGCTTCCCGCGGAGGCGACTGTGCTGTTGGCGGTTGTTCGTTGCCGCGTGCTGATGGGCCTCTTCATTCGTTCCAGATTGACTTAGATTAGCATTAAAGTAATATTTAGGCATGGCTAATAGTTTGGTTAGCGAAGAGAAACCAAAGTTCAGTACCAGATTTCGACGGAACGAGATGTGGACGTACTTTGGGCCGGCATTTGTGGCGTCGGTGGCGTACATTGATCCGGGAAATTTCGCGACGAACATTGAGGGTGGAAGCAGATTTGGGTATCGGCTGCTGTGGGTGTTGCTGTGGTCGAATGCGATGGCGATCCTGATTCAGTACCTTTCTGCCAAATTAGGCATCGTGACCGGGCTTACTTTGCCGCAAAACTGCCGGAAGCACTTTTCACGGCCGATGACGTTGTTTTTGTGGGTGGCGGCGGAGGTTTCGGCAATTGCTACCGATCTGGCCGAGTTTCTGGGGGCGGCGCTCGGGATATATCTGCTGTTTGGCCCTGCGTTGCTGGCGCATGGGTGGTCGCGGACGGAGACGTTGTTTGCCGCTGCACTGGTATCTGCGGTGGCGGTGTTTTTGATTCTGGCGCTGGATCTAGCAGGGTATCAGTGGCTAGAACGCGGGATTATGTCGTTTGTTGGGATCATCGGGCTCTGCTATGGGTTCGAGGTTTTCCTGGTGCACCCGGACTGGAAGCTGGCGGCTTTTCACACGCTGGTTCCGTCGCTCGATCCTAAGGATTTGCATGGCAGCCTGTATGTTGCCGTCGGGATGCTGGGGGCGACGGTGATGCCGCATGTGGTTTATCTGCATTCGGCGCTGGTGCAGCCGCGGCGGGAGGAGTTGATCAAGCGCCCGAGATTGGAGGGGGCTTCCCGGCGGCGCAGTTATCTGCGGTTTGAGCTGGTGGATGTGTTCGTGGCGATGAATGGAGCCTGGCTGATCAACTCGGCGATGATTGTGATGTCCGCGGTGGCGTTCGGCCATCTGTCGAACCCGGTGACGACGATTGAGGAGGCGCATCGAACACTTGGGCCGCTGCTGGGGTCTGCGGCAGCGACGGTGTTTGCGGTGGCGCTTTTGTGTTCGGGACTCTCGTCGTCGACGGTTGGAGTGATGGCGGGGCAGGTGATCATTGAAGGATTCCTGGATATCAAGTTTTCTATTTTCCTGCGGCGGTTGATCACGATTATTCCGGCGCTGGTTGTGATCGCGGTGGGGCTTGATCCGTTGAAGATCCTGATTCTGTCGCAGGTTGTGTTGAGTTTCACGCTGCCGTTCGCGCTGATTCCGCTGCTATTGCTCACGAATCGGGCTTCAGTGATGAGGAGTTTTGTCAGCGCGCGGCGGACTCGAGTGGCAGGGTGGTGTGCAGTGGGAATCATCCTCACACTGAATATTGTTCTGCTCGGGCAGATTGCTTTTGGGAATTGACCCTCGGCAGCGAGTTCCCCATTCTTCCGGAGAGGATTGCAGTGAGAATCGCGGGATAGTCAGCTTTCGTAGCCTGGTCTGGAGCGGCGGATGCGGGCTAACAGGGCGTCTGGACTTAGTGATTGAGGGTAGTGAACCAAGCTGGCAAGGAAGGCCGGTGCATTGTCGTGGGCGATGCGGAGACAGGCCGGCACGACGTAGAGGTTCATGATTGTTTCAGAGATGAGAAGAGAGGCAGCCGCTCCGTACAGGCCCCAGGCTCGCGCGAAGAAATAGCATGCAATGCATGTGAGGGCAGTGCCGAGGACGTAATAGGTGGCAAGCCTTTGATGCTGGTTGGTGGAGGTAATCAAGGTCGCGCTGGTGGACCAGAGCGCGTAGGAGATCACGACGAGGAGAAGGATTCCGAGCAGACGGCGGCTCGGGGGTACGTGGCCCGCTGTCCAGTGAGTGAGGAACCATGGGCCGAAGAGCATCATGGCAAGGACGACAACTATCGCGACGAAGAGTGCGAGTTGGCAGGCGCGGCGCAAGAGGGTGCGGATGAGGTCGTAGTTGCGAGCACCGTAGGCAATCGACATCTCGGGTTCGAAGGTGGTGTTGATCATCTGGACCATCTGGAGGGCTACGCGGGAGACGGTTCGGGCTGTTCCGAAGATGACGACGTCGACAGGTCCGAGGGCATAGCCGACGGCGAGGAGAGTGCCCTGGAGATTCAGGGCGTTGCCGGCGGGGAAGCCCATGAAGGCAACAGCCATCGGGGTTAGCCTGCGAATCTCGGAGAGCCTGGCGTGTTTCCATCCGAACTGGATCCAGGGGATGTCCCGGTGGGTGAAGAGACAGAGCGCCACTGTCCCGGCGATGTTGGTGGCGGCGAAGAGGAGAGCTGTGTTGCGAGGACCGCAGCCGAGAGCAACGGCGGCGATCATGCTCGCAAATGCGGTAAAGGCGAGGATGGTTTTGAGCGCGGTGCCGTAAGGATAGCGTCCAATGCAGCGGTAGGCGGACTGAAGGAGCTGTTCGAGCTGTCCGAAGAGGACCGAGAGGCCGAGGTAGAAGATGATCCACTTGGTATCGTATTCGCTGATGTAGGTCAGCTTGAGAAGGCGGGCTGCGGGGAGAAAGTAAAGGGCTGCCGCTCAACACAATCAAGACAGTGGAACAGATGAGGACGATGAGCCACCAGCAGCTCTGAAAGACACGGAGTGCGTCTTCGCGGTCGTTGCGGGCGACCATCATGGTCATCTCGTTGCCAGCGACATTGCCGAAGCCGATGCTGCTGAAGTTGAGATAGGCGGGGATGGAGTTGAGGATAAGCCACTCGCCGAAGAGCGGTGTGTTCCAGAAGTGGAGGAAGACAGGCACCTGGATGAGTTGAATGATGACCGATGCGGCTTTTCCGATCCAGTTGACGATGAAGCCAAGGAACAGTCGCCGTCTTGTGGAGACATCCATAGTCATGCTGAGGTGCGTTCCAAAGTGCTGGGGCAAGTCTACCGGTTGGATAGTGCGTGCGCCTAATAGTTGCTGAGGACTAGTGTTTTCGCAATTTTCGGTCGATCTGGAGTTTTTCTGTGGTGAGTTTCTTCAACATTTCCTGGTCGCCGCGTCGATCGGCTTCGGCGATGAGGGTGCGGAGTTCGCGCTGACGGCGTTCGAGGTGGCGATATTCAAGTGTGTCGAGGGCATTTTGGACTTGCTCGGGCAGGGATTGCGCGTTTGAGGATGGATCGTCCGCGCGTTGAAGGGCGGTGACAAGAAGGATGTGGCTCTGCTGGTCTTGCGCGATGTCAAGCGGGTTGGGAGGCAGGGGTCCGCTGGCGAGAGCTTCGAGGAGTGCGGCGGAGGGGAGGCTGTCGTACCACTCGGGGTGGTGGCTGAGGCTGTCGGCGGCCAATGTTCGGGCGGCGAAGTGCTCGGCAACAGCTCCTTGAGGGACGACGAGAGCGCGTAGGAGAACCTGCTCGGCCTCGCTGGCGGGATCGTGGGTGTGGGAGCGAACGCTTTCGATGCGTTGGGCAGCGGCCTGCTTGAGCTCCTGGCGGAGGATGGCGGAGTCGATGCTGAGTTTTTGCGCGGCGTCTGCGGCGAATTCGTCGCGTTGAATGCGGTTGGGCATGCGGCGGATGTGGGGGAGGAGGAAGTTGAGGGCTTTGACCTTGGCGTCGGGTGTGCGGCCGGGGAACTGATCCCGGGCGTGGTCGATGAGGTAATCGGAGTGCCGCCGGGCGTTGCGGAGGGCAGCCATGTAGGGCTGGACTCCCTGCTCACGGATGAAACGATCGGGATCGAGACCACCTTCGAGCGTGACGACTTTGACTTCGAAGTCTTCTTCGGTGAGCAGGGCGATGGATTTTTCGGTCGCGGCGATACCGGCGGTGTCGGGGTCGAAGTTAACGATGACGCGTTTGCTGAAGCGGCTCAGGAGACGGATCTGCGCTTCGGTGAAGGCAGTGCCGGAGGTGGCAATGACGTTACGGATGCCGGCCATGTAGACGGAGATGCAGTCCATCTGGCCTTCGACGAGCAGAGCAAAGCCATGAGAGCGAATGTCGGCTTTGGCTTTGTCGAGATTGAAGAGGATTTGTCCTTTGCTGTAGAGGGGGCCTTCGGGAGAGTTAAGATATTTGGCGATGTCGCGGCCCTTTTCGTCCTGGGCGTCGAGGGCGCGGCCGGTGAAGGCGATGGTTTTGCCTTGCTCGTTGGCGATCGGAAACATGATGCGCTTGCGAAAACCGGCGTAGAGCTGTCCGGGAGCGCCATCGGCTTGCTCTTTTGATTTGAATAGGCCGCTGGCGCGCATGACCTCTTCACTGAAGTGCGGCTTGAGAGCGCTGCGCATGTGATTGAAGTCATCGGGGGCGTAACCAATGCGGAATTTGGCGATTGTCTCATTGGTAACGCCGCGGCCGGAGAGATATTCGCGGGCACGGGCGGCCTCGGGAGCCTTGAGGGCAGCTTCAAAGTATAGCGTGGCTGCTTCGTGAATATCGATGAGCTGGCGACGGAGGCCGGCCTCGTGAGCTTCTTCCGGCGAGGCGAACTCACGTTTAGGGAGGGGAATGCCGCACTTGGTCGCGACAGCACGGACGGCCTCGGGGAAACTGGTGTTCTCCATCTTCATGACGAAGGTGAAGACGTCACCTTTCTCGTGGCAGCCGAAGCAATAGAAGTAGCCGTGGGTCGCATTGACGGAGAAGGAGCCGGTCTTTTCCTTGTGGAAAGGACACAGGCCCGTATAGTTCTGGGCGCCTGATTTGCGGAGCTTAACGTAGTCGCCGATGATGCGGACGATATCGGCCTGCTGCTTGACGAGTTGGGAGAAGTTGTCGGACACGGGTGGCGGCTTTTCCTATTTTATCGGGACGTTTTCTCGGCGTTCGTGGCGAAGTGAAGGCAATTCGTATGAACACGGATTTGAATACAACCGCTTTGGGTTTGCTGTATAAATTTGCTACCTGCCGAAGCTTGAGAAGAGGTCGAAGGCTTGTGGAGCCTTTATTTCTTCTCGCTCTTTCTGCGAAAAGCTGCCTCTTGGAGAACGATCGATGCGGAGATGGAAGCAAATGGGCCTTATGGCTTGCGGATGGACGATGATACTCGGAATCATCTACGGGACGAGTTCTTTTGCTTCTACGCTGCCTGTGGCCGATGCACGACAGATGCCCCACTTGATCGAACAGTATACGGCCGATCGTATGAGCCTGAATCGCATTTACCCTGTGATCATTGCGCCTGCGCGCATGGCGCGGTTTGAGAAGTTCGATGACGATGAGTTGGCAATGCTGGCAGCGATGGACTTCGACAAGCTCTCCCAGGACGACCAGATTGACTATCTGCTTCTGAAGAACCGACTGACCTCAGACCTCCATTCCCTTGCTACCGAGAAAAAACAAGTGGAGGAGATGGCGCCCCTGTTGCCATTTGCGAAGACTATTGAAGATCTGCTGGATCGGAAGCGTGAGATGAAACGTCCTGACGCCGAGAAAGATGCGGCTGCGCTGACAGAGATGATGAAGCAGATAGAGGCGACTCGTAAACAATTGGATCCGAAACCGCATGGGAGCGACGGTGTAGAAAAGCCGAAGGTCAATCCGGCTGTCGCGAACCGTGCTGTGACAGCGATGACGCAGTTGACCACCTCGCTGAAGGATTGGTTTGAGCAGTACAACGGTTACGATCCTGTTTTTACGTGGTGGGTGGATCAGCCCTATAAGGATGTGGATAAGGCCTTGACGAGCTACAGCGCATTCTTAAAGGAGAAGCTGGTTGGGATTGCTCCGGATGACAAGACCACGATTATTGGCGATCCGGTGGGGCGTGATGCGCTGATCGACGCTTTGGCAGACGACTTAATTCCGTACACGCCCGAGGAGCTGATCGCAATTGCGCAGACAGAGTACGACTGGTGCATGCGGGAGATGCTGAAGGCGTCGCGAGAGATGGGCTTTGGCGATGACTGGCATGCGGCGGTGGAGAAGGTGAAGCAGACGCACGTGCCGCCGGGGGAGCAGCCCGAGGTGATTCGGAAACTCGTGCTCGAAGGCAGGGACTTTGTTGTGAATAACAACCTGGTGACGGTGCCTCCGCTTGCGGATGAGACCTGGTACATGATCATGATGACGCCGCAGCGACAGCTGGTGAACCCATTCTTTACGGGGGGCAATGAGCTGAGCGTTTCGTATCCGACGGACACGATGACGTATGAGCAGCGGGAGATGAGCATGCGCGGCAACAGCACGCCGTTATCGCACGCGACCGCGTTTCACGAGATGATCCCCGGGCACTTTTTGCAGTTTTATATGGGTTCGCGCTACAACACGTATCGCCGGGCTTTTTCGACGCCGTTCTGGCACGAGGGCAACGCCTTCTGGTGGGAGATGCTGTTGTGGGATAAGGGATTTGATAAGACTCCGGAGGAGCGGGTTGGCGCCTTGGTTTGGCGGATGCATCGCTCGGCGCGAGTGATCTTTACGATGAACTTTCACCTGGGCAAGTGGACGTCGCAGCAGTGTGTGCAGTCGCTGATCGACAATGTCGGCTTTGAGCCGGACAATGCGGCGGGCGAGGTACGGCGCTCCTTCGATGGTTCGGTGGGGCCGCTCTATCAGATTGCCTACCTTATGGGGGCGCTGCAGTTTCGCGCGATGCATAAGGAACTGGTTGATTCGAAGAAGATGACGGACAAAGAGTTCGCAGATGCCGTGCTGCATGAGAACTCTATGCCGATCGAGATGTTGCGGGCGGATTTGAAGAAGCAGAAGCTGACGAAGGACTTCAAGACCAACTGGAAGTATTACGGGGAGCATCCGACGCATCCGTAGATCGCGTTGGTGAACGAGTACATCGATGGACTAGAATGTGCAGCGATGGCATTCAGGTTTCAAGGTGTTGATTTTATCGAGTTCGATTCCCTTCTCTCGGAAAATGAACTTCTCGTTCGCAACAGTACCCGCGCGTTTATAGAAGCCAAGTTGATTCCGATCATTGAGCAGTGCAACCGAGATGGGCGTTTTCCTCGCGAACTGGTGCTTCCAATGGGTGGACAAGGCTACTTCGGGGCAACGCTGGAGGGCTACGGTTGCGCAGGGATCAATAATGTCGAATATGGTCTGCTGACGCAGGAGCTGGAGCGAGGGGATTCCGGGATTCGTAGCTTCGTGAGCGTGCAGTCGGCGCTGGTGATGTATCCGATCTATACGTTTGGGTCGGAGGAGCAGAAGAATCTCTGGTTGCCAAAGATGGCGATGGGAGAGAAGCTGGGTTGTTTTGGACTGACGGAGCCTGACTTTGGCTCGAACCCTGGTGGAATGCGTACACGCGCGCGCAAGGATGGGGACGAGTATGTTCTGAACGGCGAAAAGATGTGGATTACGTCGGGCAGCATTGCGGACGTTGCGGTGATTTGGGCCAAGGTGGAGGAGCCCGGCGCCTCTCCGGATAACTGGCGCGTTCGCGGATTTTTGGTGGAGACCGACCGTCCGGGATTCAGCGCGCATGATGTACATGGGAAGTGGTCGCTTCGAGCCTCGGTTACGTCGGGGCTTTCGATGCAGGAGGTACGGGTACCGGCAGCGAATTTGCTGCCGAAGTCCGATGGGTTGAAATCTCCGCTGATGTGCCTGAGCCAGGCGCGCTACGGCATCAGTTGGGGAGCGATTGGGGCTGCGATGGCCTGCTATGACATGGCATTGCAGTATGCGAAGGAGCGGAAGCAGTTTCACGATCAACCGATTGCGAGCCACCAACTGGTGCAGGAGAAGCTGGCCTGGATGATTACGGAGATCACGAAGGCGCAACTGCTAGCGCTACAAGTCGGGCGGCTGAAGGACCAGGGGGAGGTGGGCTTTCAGCACATTTCGATGGCGAAGAAGAATAATGTGTGGATGGCGCTGGAGTGTGCACGGATGGCCCGCGACATTCTGGGTGCGGCGGGGATCTCCGATGAGTACCCGATCATGCGGCACATGATGAATCTTGAGTCAGTTAAGACATATGAAGGAACTCATGACATTCATACATTGATTATTGGGCAAAGCATTACGGGTATTTCGGCGTTTTAGCTCGATTAGTTGAGGAATTTGGGCGGAACGGCGTTAGTTTCCGCTTTTGTGGATCAAAGCAGATTCTCCCTATCCGGGCAACCGGACTTCTCCTGGCGTTAGAATGATTATGGTATTGTCAATTTCGTTCGTGAAGCTCCAAGTTTCACGCAGGGGGAGTACAACTCATGGCGACAGAACACGTCGCTCTGGCAGCCGGTACCGAAGGCGGAACATCGGTTAAGCCAGACACGCAGCAGCGGGCTCCGCAAACCCACATCGTCAACGACTTCAGCATTCAGATCGCTACCGTAAATGGTTCGGGATCTCAATCTGCCAACATAGTTCTACTCCGCTCGATCTTCCGGATGGGCATTCCAGTTAGCGGCAAGAACCTTTTTCCCTCGAATATTGCCGGCCTTCCTACGTGGTACACGATCCGTGCCAGCAAGGATGGCTACGTAGCCCGGAAGAAGGAGATTGACGTCCTGATTGCGATGAATCCGGAGACCATGAAGGAGGACATGCTGTCGTTGCCTCCCGGTGCTGCGGCCATCTATGAAGAGTCGACCAACCTCAAGCAATATCGGGATGATGTGGCGTGTTATCCGGTGCCGTTCGATAAGCTGACGGCCGCGGTCTGCCCCGAGGCGAAGCTGCGCAAACTGGTTAAGAACATGATCTACGTTGGCGTTGCAGCGCAACTTCTGAAGATGGACATGGGGGCTGTGGAAGCTGCGCTGCGAAAGCAGTTTGCCAAGAAAGTGAAGGCGGCTGATTTGAATTGGGCCGCGGTGCAGGCTGGCTACGACTATGCCTCGACGACGCTTACCAAGCAGGTTCCTTTTGAGCTGGAGGCGATGAACGAGACTGCCGGAAAGATCATTATCGATGGAAATGCCGCCGCCGCGCTGGGCTGTCTGTTTGCCGGCTGTACCGTGGCGATGTGGTATCCGATTACGCCTTCGTCGTCTCTGGTAGAGAGTTTCATTGACTACGCCAAGCGGTATCGGATTGAGAAAGACGGTAAGGCGACCTTCGCGGTAGTCCAGGCGGAAGACGAGCTGGCGGCGATTGGAGCGGTGTTTGGAGCTGGTTGGGCGGGTGCACGCTCGATGACGGCGACCTCGGGGCCGGGCATCTCGCTGATGGCTGAGTTCGCCGGGCTTGGCTATTACGCTGAGCTGCCTGGAGTGATCTTCGACATTCAGCGAACCGGACCGTCGACCGGCATGCCGACGCGGAACCAGCAGGGCGATCTGCTTTCAGTCGCGTTTCTGTCGCACGGGGATACGAAGCACGTCATGCTGATTCCGGGCAGTGTGAAGGAATGCTTCGAAATGGCGCAGGCCGCCTTCGACCTGACAGAACAGTTGCAGACGCCAGTATTTGTGATGTCCGATCTCGATCTTGGGATGAATAACTGGATGTCGGAGCCGTTTGCCTATCCGGATAAGCCGTTGAATCGCGGCAAGGTGCTGAGTGCCGAGGATCTGACGAGACTGGGCGGATTCGCGCGCTACAAAGATGTTGACGGTGACGGAGTGGGTTACCGCACCCTGCCGGGTACGGAGCACCCGTTGGCGGCGTATTTCACGCGCGGCTCGGGGCATAACGAGAAGGCTCAGTATACCGAGCGGCCGGACGACTACTTCAACAATATGGAGCGGCTGAGCAAGAAGTTTGAGACGGCGCGCTCGCTGGTGCCGCGGCCGGAGATAGTGCAGACGGGCAAGGCAAAGATTGGGCTCATCGCCTTCGGGACGTCGGACTTTGCGACGCGTGAGAGCCGGGACCAGCTGCAGAAGGAATATGGGCTCGACACGGATTATTTACGGCTGCGCGCTTATCCGTTCTCGCGCGAGGTTCATGAGTTTGTGGCTTCGCATGAGAAAGTTTACGTGGTGGAGCAGAACCGAGATGCGCAGATGCTGAGCCTGCTGAAGCTGGATCTGCCGGCGGAGGAAGTTGTGAAGTTGCGCAGCATCCGTCACTTCAATGGCCTGCCTATCGACGCGCGGTCCGTTACTGATGAACTTGTCACGCAGGAAGGAATCTAATGGGAACGACACCGGCTACATCTACTCCCGTCGAAGCGCCCAAGCCAGCGGTGAAGACGAATCGCATTGGCCTGCAGGTACTGGACTATCGTGGGGGCAAGACGACCCTATGCGCCGGCTGCGGCCATAACGCAATCTCTGAGCGGATTATTGATGCTTTTTACGACATGGGCGTTCAGCCCGAGCGAGTGATGAAGCTGTCCGGGATTGGCTGCTCGTCGAAGAGCCCGGCTTACTTCATGAGCCGTTCGCACTCGTTCAACAGTGTGCATGGGCGAATGCCTTCGGTGGCGACGGGTGCCTTGCTGGGCAACCATACCATGAAGGCGCTTGGCGTCAGCGGGGATGGTGACACCGCTTCGATCGGCATGGGGCAGTTCGTCCATCTGCTGCGGCGCAACCTCCCGATGATCTACATTGTCGAAGATAACGGCGTGTATGGGTTGACCAAAGGACAGTTCTCCGCGACGGCTGACATCGGTTCCAAGTTGAAGACCGGCGTGGTCAACGATCTTCCGGCGATTGACATCTGCTCGCTTGCAATTCAATTGGGAGCAACGTTTGTGGGCCGTTCTTTCTCGGGCGACAAGAAGCAGTTGCTTGCAATGCTGAAAGCGGCCATTGCACATAAAGGGACGGTACTTCTTGATGTGATCTCTCCATGTGTCACGTTCAACGACCACGAGGGTTCTACTAAGAGCTACAAGTACATGCAGGAGCACGAGGAGGCGATCTCAGAGGTCGGCTTTGTGCCGCATTTTCAGGAGATCGACGTCGAATACGATTCAGGTACGACGATCGATGTGCAGATGCACGATGGAAGCCACCTGAGGCTCCGCAAGTTGCATGAGGACTACGATCCAACGGACCGAATTGCTGCAATTTCAGCGCTTATGTCCGCGCACGCCAGAGAAGAGGTGCTGACGGGCGTCTTTTACGTCGACACTCAGAAGCCCAGCTTTACTGAGATATTGAATCTTGTGGATGAGCCGCTTGGAACGTTGCCCGATGAACGGGTGAGGCCGAGTCGCGAAGTGTTGGACGAAGTGATGCAGCGGTTGATGTAATCGACGTAAGGCCCGAAGCATCGGAGCCCTGGACAATCGTCCAGGGCTTTTCTGCTGTGTGGAGAATTATGGGTGTTGTCCTATCTGCCTGAGTGTTCGGCCTCAGCGTCAGGTTCTGGGAAGTCGGTGTCGTTGTCCTTTAGCATTTCGTCCTGATCACGATGGCCTAATTGACCCGAGAGGGAGCCATGTTGCGGGCGGCGTCCGGTTTCGGGGTGGGGAGCGTCGTCTTCTACAGCGCCTTTGCGCATTCCTTCGTCGGGGCGAGTCATTACGGGTTCATTCATTCCATTCTCCTGTGCCTAAGGACAGATGGTTTGATAGCGGTACAGGGTTACAGGTTGGTTGGGAAAAATGAGTCTACTCTCATTGCCTGGAAGTTGCACTCGCTACCCCTCGCCACGGTGAAATTGACGTGCCAATGGCTTCAGGGTGGCGTAAGCTGTTGCCAGACAGAGAGAGCATAAAAGTAACCGACCATTTATGAATTCATCCTTCGTCGAGGTCTACCGGCCCATTGCGATTCTTATGATTGCGGCTATCGGTTTTGCCATAGCTCCTCTGGCGATGGCGTGGGTTTGGGCTAAGCGATTTTCGATTCGCAAGCCGGGTCCCGTTAAGAACGCTACTTACGAGTGCGGTCTTGAATCGAAAGCCGAAGGGTTGATCCAGTTCAGGCCAGAGTATTACCTGTATGCAATTGTTTTTTTGATCTTCGACGTGGAGGCAATTTTTCTGTTGCCATTCGCAGTGTCCTTTTCAGGTCTGACGGTTGGCGCATCGATCGCGATGTTGGTCTTTCTATTGCTCTTGATTGAGGGGCTTGTGTGGGCTTGGCGAAAGGGGGTCTTGACCTGGGTATGACAATGGATCCTCAGCTAAAAAGCGAGTTAAGCCGGCAGGGAATCTTCACTACGACGCTTGAAGAGGTTTATAACTGGGGGCGGAGGAGTTCAGTCTGGCCGCTCACCTTTGGACTTGCGTGTTGCGCGATTGAGATGATTGCGACGACTATGGCGCGGTATGATCTGGCTCGCTTTGGCGCGGAGGTTTTCCGGCCTTCGCCGCGGCAGGCGGACCTTATGATCGTCGCAGGTACGGTGACCAAGAAGATGGCTCCGCAGGTAGTGCGGCTCTACAACCAGATGCCGGAGCCGAAGTATGTGATCGCGATGGGTGCATGCGCGATCTCGGGAGGTCCGTTCAAACAGGGCTACAACGTGTTGAAGGGGATCGACCGCTATATTCCGGTCGACGTGCATATTCCGGGGTGCCCTCCGCGCCCAGAGGCGCTGATGGACGCGTTTATCACGTTACAGAAGAAGATAGATGCTCAGTCTCTTACCGGGGCGGACAGGCCGCGATACCTGGATCCGGATGAGGCGAGCGAATTTATTGTTCCGCAATATGGAGCACATGATCTTGAACCGCCAAAGAACGTCAAGCTGTGGAATATCATCACCAAGACCGCTTTGAGCGGATCTTGCGCAACGGGTGAAGATGGACCTGGAAAAGATTAAATCCAGTATTGAAGGGGCCATCGCGGGTTGTCGCCTGCAGATTGTTCCCAATGCAAGTCCGTGCGGGCAACATTCGCTCCTGGTCGAGGGCGAGCATGCCTTAGCTGTGGCCAGGTTTCTGCGGGATGATCCAGAGTTCTGTTTCGATTACTGTTCGAACGTGACTGGCGTGGATTGGCTGGACACAGAGACCTCCGAGAAGGTGAAGGTCACGCGGCTGGTTGATGGTCTCGAGCAAACGGCGGACGAAGTTCGAAAGACACGGGTTCCGGGTTATCTTGAGGCGGTATACCACTTGTATTCCATGAAAAAAAAGCATGGACCGCTTGTTCTGCGAATGCGCACCGGCAACCGGACCGATCAAATCGTTTTGCCCTCACTTACTCCGATTTGGCGAAGCGGGGAGTTTCAGGAGCGCGAGATATTTGATCTATACGGAATCGTCTTTGAGGGTCATCCCGATCTCCGCCGCATACTGATGTGGGATGAGTTCGAAGACCATCCTATGCGGAAGGACTACGTGGAGCCGAATGACTACGAGTACGAGCCGACACCGCATGATTCTGTGCTCGAAAAGTCGAAACAGGCCCTCGCAATAGAGGGCCAACAATGAGTCGATGGTTATGGCAGACCCAGGGACGGAGATGATCGCGAACCAAACCCAAGAGTCGACCCCAAACGAAGCTGCAGCTCTCGAAGATAGCGGGTTGCTTGAGATCTCGCTTGGCCCGCACCACCCATCAACACATGGCGTGTTCCGGATGGACGTTACGTTGGACGGCGAGCGCGTTGTAAAGCTGAAACCGGTCTTCGGTTATCTGCACCGCAATCACGAAAAGATAGCGGAGTCGGCGTCTTACCTGGCTTCTATGCCATACACCGACAGGCTGGATTACATTGGTTCGCTAACCAACAACTGGGCTTACGCGCTATCAGTCGAGAAGTTAGCTGGTATTCAGGTTCCTGAGCGAGCTGAGTACATTCGCGTTATTACCGCAGAACTGACGCGTCTGCAGAATCATGCTTCTACGATCGGGTTTTTGACGCAGGAGATGGGCGCAAGCGGCTCGCCGCTAATGTACTCCTTCCGCGAGCGTGAAAAGATACTCGATCTCTTCGAAGCGCTAACGGGCTCACGCATGATGTGTAATTACATGCGCTTCGGCGGTTGCCGCGTGGATCTGCCGGCCGGGTGGTTGGAGCAGGCAAGGAAGCTCGTCGGGGAATTTCCCCGTTTTCTCGATGAGTTCGAGAGTCTGCTTGCCGGCAATGAGATTCTTCTCGCCCGGACGCAGGGGGTGGGCGTACTGTCCAAAGAACTCGCAATTCAAGGTGGGGTGACCGGACCGATCCTGCGCGCTTCAGGCGTCAACTACGACATTCGCAAGGTAGACAAGTACGGGATCTACGACCGGTTCGATTTCAAGGTGCCGATCGGAGAGCACGGTGACGTCTATGACCGCTACATGGTCCGCATGCTCGAGATGCGCGAGTCGGTGAAGATTTTGAATCAAGCGCTGCGGGACATTCCTGCGGGTCCGATCATGGACACCAAGACTAAGATCAGAGGGTTTCGGCCAAAGGCTGGCGAGGCTTATGGGCGAATCGAATCAGCCAAGGGAGAACTTGGGTTCTTCCTGATCAGCGACGGAACGGCTAATCCGTACCGTTATCGGGTACGTCCTCCGAGCCTGATCAACCTTACGGTGTTGGAAGACATGTGCCTTGGGTCCAATGTGTCGGACACAATTGTTATCTTCGGCACGATTGATATTGTGCTGGGCGAAGTTGATCGGTAGACTTCCGGTGCGGTAGCTATGGCGGATTTCGACGTCGCGAAAACGTAGGGGATCACTACTTGAAGGGCTTGCATCATGCTGGGTGAAGGCATCGCAAAGGGTCTTGTAGAGACGGCCAGAAACTTCTTTGGCAGCTACGTCAACAAAGATCGATTGACCACTGTGCAATATCCTGAGCAACGTCTGCCTCAGATTGAGGCTACGCGGGATTTTCCTTTTCTGGTCTACGACGGCGATGATTGGCAGGCCGGCATGCGCTGCGTTGCTTGCCAGATCTGCGAAAAAGAGTGTCCGCCCAAGTGTATTTTTATCGAAAAGAGCAAGGACAAAAAAGCGGACGCAGTTGGTAAACCGCAGTTTTATCCGGCAGTTTTCAATATTGATGTCTCAGTTTGCATGAGCTGCCAGATTTGCGTTGAAGTGTGCCCATTTGAAGCCATCAAGATGGATACAGAATTTGAATTGAGCACGGACGACCGGTTTTCCGGACTGCTCTGGGAAAAGGAACGGTTGTCCAAGCCGAACGAACACTACCAGAGGATTCATCCGACTGATGCGGCGGTGTCGGATGCGCTGCTCGCGGAGGAGAAGGCGAAGGTAGAAGCGAAGGCAAAGGCTGCGACTGAGACAAAGATAAATCCGACGTTATCCAACCCGACCCCGGCAGATTCTGGAGTTCCTTCTGCATGATCATTTGCCCGCCTTCCAACACGGTGCATTGCCATGGGTGACGCTGCAGATCAGTTCTTCGTGACTCTGCAACGGTGGATCGCAAGCCACGCGCCTACCGGTCTGCAGTCCGTCGTCTCCACGGTGCTGGCGGTTATTGCGATTCTCGGGGTGTTTGCGCTGCTGTTCGCGATGACCACGGTTCTGGAACGCAAGGGCCTGGGGCGCATTCAAAACCGTTATGGCCCGAATCGCGTGGGCCCATGGGGCTTCTTGCAGCCGATCGCAGACGGGATCAAGTCGCTGACTAAAGAGGATCTTGTGCCGCGGGGAGCTGACAAGACCGTGCATCTTCTGGCGCCCATCCTGCTGGTTCTGGCTGCCTTCACACTTTTTGCTGTTCTGCCGTTAGGGCGGAATATGGTGCTGGTTAACCTGGATGCCGGAGTGCTCTTCTTTTTTGCCGTCAGCTCGGCCATGGAGATCACGATCTTTATGGCGGGGTGGTCGAGCGGAAACAAGTACTCGATGTTGGGGGCGATGCGCGCCGTTGCGCAGATGATTAGCTACGAAGTTCCGCTGATCCTCGCGTCAGTTACCGTCATTATGGCAGCGGGTACGCTGTCAACCGTCGGGATTGTCGAGAGGCAGGCTGGGTATACGGGAGTTCTGCCTCACTGGTTTCTGTTTACGCCTTGGGGATTCGCAGGATTCTTCCTCTTTATGGTCTCTGCGACGGCGGAATCTAATCGTTCCCCTTTCGATTTGCCTGAAGGAGAATCCGAGATCATTGCGGGCTATTTCACTGAATACTCAGGATTCAAGTTCGCCTTGTTTTTTCTGGGAGAGTACCTCGGAATGTTCGCCATCAGCGGCCTCGGAATTACTTTGTTTCTTGGCGGATGGTCCGCACCGTTTTCCTTCTTGACCTGGTTACCCTCGTACTTCTGGTTTTTCGCGAAACTACTTGTCATGGTCGTTATGTTTATATGGATTCGTGGCACTCTGCCTCGCTTGCGCATGGATCAACTGATGAACTTTGCCTGGAAGTTTATGTTGCCGATGGCGCTTATTAACCTCGTCAATGCAGGGATCTGGCATTTCTTGGTCCATGGCATTTTGCGATGGATCCTTTGTGGCGGTTTGGTGGCTGTATCGTACGTCGTATTGGGTCGCGGCTTGACGCAGGGATGGAAACTGGAGAAACGAATTTATCGCTTTGCTGAATAGCCAGAATTAATGAAGAGGAAGGGATCAGTTTGTTGTTTACGACCTTCGCGATATTGACTGTTGTGGGAGCGGTGGCGGCCATGAGCCTCCGCCAACTCATCCACTCAGTATTGGCGCTTATTGTGTCTTTCGCTGGCCTGGCTGCGGTGTACTTGCTGCTCGGCGCGCAATTCGTGGGGCTTGCGCAGGTTCTGGTTTACGTTGGGGCTATCGCGATCCTTATCGTCTTTGCCGTTCTTCTGACACGGGGCGATGGGGATACGAGGCGATCTATCGTCGCGGGCTCCTGGAGGAAGAGCGGTGCAGTAGCCCTCGTTGTCTTCGCGGTAATAGCCTGGGCCATCTTTGGTAGCGGGGCGTCGCGGCGTGCGATGCCGCCGCAGCCGGAGGTCTCCATGCGGCAGATCGGCGATGCCTTGATGCTGAGATTTGTGCTTCCGTTAGAGGTTATTGGTTTGCTCCTTACCGTAGCATTATTAGGCGCCGTTACCATCGCCATGCAAGAGAAGAAAGAGAGGCGATGATCTCACTGACGAGTTGCCTCCTTCTCTCCGCGTTTCTCTTTGCCATCGGTCTGGCCGGTGCGCTGATGCGACGCAATGCGATTCTTGTACTGGTTGGTATCGAACTGATGCTCAACGCGGCGAACCTTAATTTCATAGCATTCTGGCGATACGGCCCACACCCGGAAGCCTTCACTGGAATGATCTTCGTGATTTTCTCGCTCGGCGTCGCGGCAGCAGAGGCGGCGGTTGGTCTTGCCCTGATCATTTCTTTCTACCGGCACACCAGAACCGCAAATATCGGGGAGGTGGACTTCCTACAAGGATAAGGCTCCAAAGCTCAACCATCGCTCTTTTGACGCCGGGTTTCATTTTGCAGAGAGAACGGAATCCAAGACCTTAACGGCATGTAACGTTTGCAGGGAAGACATGAGCTGGATTGTTCGAAATCTTTGGCTGATTCCCGCTCTCCCGGCGCTCGCGGCTGGGCTGAGTTCGCTCGCCAAGCAGGGAAGACGCAGATTCGCATCGTCGGTCGCCATCGCCTCCATGGCGCTGTCGCTGGTGCTCTCGCTCTGGGCGTTTGTGCATGTTCTCTCGTCCAGCAGCCACGGCGAGCCAACCAGGCAGGTATTCAACTTCGGATGGCTTCAGTATGGGAGTGAGTGGTTGAACCTTGGCTGGGTGCTTGATCCGCTCACCGCGGTGATGCTGGTGATGGTTTCTTTCGTTGGCCTGCTGATCTTCATCTACAGCACCGGCTACATGGCTCACGATCAAAACTTCACCCGCTTCTTCTGTTTCCTATCGCTCTTTGCGGCTGCGATGCTGGGTGTTGTGATTGCGAATAGCTTGCTGCTGCTCTTTATGTTCTGGGAGTTGGTTGGCCTGACATCGTATCTGCTCATTGGATTCTGGTACCAGAGGCCAGCTGCGGCAGCCGCGGCCAAGAAGGCGTTCATCACTACACGTGTAGGCGATCTGGCTTTCCTTCTGGGAATGGTCTGGCTGTACTCGCGGGCCGGCACGTTACTTTTCTATGATCATGGGGCAGGATGCATCGAGTCTTCGGCGCTAGCGCATCTGGTGGGGCAGATTACAAGTATTGGAATGGCTGCTTCTACGGGGATTGCGTTGCTGATCTTTGCCGGAGCTGTTGGCAAGTCGGGCCAGGTTCCCTTGCACGTATGGCTGCCGGATGCGATGGAGGGCCCGACGCCGGTTAGTGCGTTGATTCATGCGGCGACCATGGTGGCGGCGGGCGTTTTTCTCGTTGCGCGGGTCTATCCGTTGATGGCAGATCCTCCGGGTGTCAACCTAACGCTTGGGTCCTCGACGCCCGCGCTTGCAGTGGTCACCTGGATTGGCGTTTTCACTGCGGTCTTTGCGGCGCTGATTGCCGTTGCGCAGGACGACATCAAGCGTATCCTGGCCTATTCCACCATCTCGCAGCTGGGTTACATGATGATGGGGCTGGGTGTGGGTGGAGTCGCCGTAGGAATGTTTCATCTGATTACGCATGCCTTCTTCAAGGCACTGCTCTTTCTTGGCGCGGGATCGGTCATCCACGCTTGTCACGAAGAGCAGGATATTCGGCGAATGGGAGGACTGAGGAGGTTCATGCCGGTTACGTTTGCCACGTACGCTGTTGGCATGTTGGCGCTGTGTGGGTTTCCCCTGTTTTTCTCGGGTTTCTGGAGCAAGGACGCCATTCTGCATTCTGCGCAGGCGTGGAGCATTTCACGTGCACCCTTCTACCTCGGGGCCTTTGGTGCGTTACTGACGGCGTTCTACATGACGCGCCAGGTGTACTACGTATTCCTCGGCGAATCTCGGTTGGCTCGGAGCGGGGGGTCGCATGATGGTGCGCGTATCGATCATCAGGAGCATGGTGCGTCGGCTTCACCGTACGAAAGTCCCAGTGTGATGACAACGCCTTTAATAATTCTGGCAGTGTTTGCAATTCTCTTGGGTGTCATCGGCACACCCGCATGGCCCTGGTTCGATTCCTTTCTTAGCGGCCAGGCTGCAACCGTGGACTTCCGAGGATTTCTAGAGAATGGCATTCTAGCCGTAATGATCTTCTCATCCTTAATCGTCTTCGCCGGCCTCGGGCTGGGATGGTGGTTCTACGGCCGTAAAGCCATTACAAGCGCGGAAGCTCCCGACGCATTGGAGCGGCGGCAACCGCAACTCTTCGATCTCCTGCGTCACAAGTTCTATGTGGATGAGTTCTATCAAGCGACCTTCGTGAACGGAACAAAATCGCTGGCTCGTATCAGCGATTGGTTCGATCGATGGGTCTGGAACGGTGCGGTGCAGTCCGTGTCATATTTAGTGTTCGGGCTTTCGTGGCTTGCTCGATCCGCAGATAAATACGTTGTGAACCCGGGATTTGATGAAGGCTGCCAGACGGTATCTACCGGAGGAAAGCTTCTGGCGCGTCTGCAAAATGGCCGCGCACAGGACTATCTTCGCTTCGTTGGGCTTGCGTTCGCGTTACTAGCCCTGTTTCTTATGTGGACGGGAGCGCGATGACTCTACCACCACTGATTTCCTTGTTGACTACAGTGCCGGTCGTGGGGGCGATAGCTGTTCTTGCGGTTGGAGCAAAGAGCGCGAGGATGGTGCGTGGGTTGGCATTTGCATTTGCTTTCCTTGGGCTCGGGATCGTTTTGATTTTGTGGCATCGATTCGATGCTTCTTCGGGAGCTCTTCAGTTTGAAGAGATGCACTCCTGGATTCCGGCTCTCGGCGTGCAATATCACTTAGGCATCGATGGTCTCGGATTGCTGATGCTGCTTCTTTCAACCATCGTCGTACTGATGGCGATGGCGGCTTCGTGGCAGGTTCAGGAAAGGATTTCGCTCTATTTTTCGCTCGTGCTGATGCTCGAGGCGGGATTGATTGGCACGTTTACCGCGCTAAATTTCTTTCATTGGTTTATTTTTTGGGAGTTGAGTCTCATACCTTCATTCTTCTTGATTCGGCTCTGGGGTGGCCCTCAACGCTCGACGGCGTCGACCCAGTTCTTTATTTACACCATGATTGGGAGCGTCGGGTTGCTGTTGGCGTTTTTGGCGATCTTTCTCTGTACGGGAAAGTTCGACTTCATCGCTCTAGCCGATATGGCGAGGAACGGTCAACTGCTTTCCTCGTTTTCGGCCCTCTCGGATTGGCACAGGTTTACCACGGAGAAGATTGGGTTAATCCTTTGCTTGGGAGCCTTTCTTGGCTTCGCGGTGAAGGTTCCGCTCGTTCCTTTCCATACATGGCTACCTGCCACCTACGCGGAGGCACCGACAAGTGTGACGATGCTGCTCACAGGTACGATGTCGAAGATGGGAGTTTATGGCTTCCTTCGAATTCTGCTTCCGATCTTCTACATCCAGCTCCGGCTGGTGCGGACGCCACTGGTTTGGCTGGCGGTGGCTACCATTGTCCTGTCGGCCTACACGGCGCTTGCACAGACTGACCTGAAGCGCATCTTCGCTTACTCCTCGATCAATCACCTGGGATACTGCATGCTCGGGATCTTTTCGGTGCTGAGTTTTACGGGTGATGATGCGGGACTGGCGACTGAAAAAGCCGCGGCGCTCAACGGCGTCTTTTTGCAGATGTTTAATCATGGCCTCACCGCTGCAACGCTGTTCTGGTTTGTGGCCCTACTTGAAAGGCGAACTGGAGGGTTGCGCGACCTCAATGGTTTTGGTGGTCTGCGTAAAGTCGTGCCGATATTCTGCGGTTTGATGGGCATCGCATTATTCTCTTCGCTGGGGCTGCCCGGCCTGAATGGCTTTGTTGGGGAGTTCCTGATATTCAAGGGCACATTTCCCCTCGCAACATGGCCCGTATCGGTATCGGTATTGGGCCTTCTTCTCACTGCGATCTTCGTCTTGACGATATTGCAGCGCGTCTTCTCTGGACCACTTAATGAGACATGGTCGCAGATGCCGGACTTGACCATGAGGGAGCGGTTAGCCTTACTGCCAGCGCTTGCGTTGATGTTTGTTTTGGGCATTTATCCACAAATCGTTCTTGGTGTCGTCAACAGTACCGCTATGCAAATGGCGCAGCATTTGGGTTCTAGATAGAAATGTTCAGAAACAACAATATCGAAGTGGCAGGATGCAAGCAGCGCCTTGATCTCCTTGCTCTGGTTATAGCGACTTAACTATGCTGGCATGGACCATCTACATTTCGTTTTTCGGCGTTTTGCTGCTGGTGTTTTTGCCGAAGGGGTCTGTGCGCATGGCGCGTGTCATCGCACTGTTGACGGCCGTTGCCGGATTCGTCGTAACCTTATTGGGGTTTTCGCAGCATTCAGGCGCGTTGGCGGTGGTTACGCGAAGTCCCTGGGTTCCCGCGCTTGGCATCGAATATTATTTGGCGGCCGATGGGATCAGCCTGACCTTGTTGTTGCTCACGGGCATCGTGGCGATCGCCGGCGTCCTGTTTTCCTGGAATATCGAGTATCGCGCTAAGGAGTTCTTCGCATTTTATCTAGCTCTAATTGGGGGGGTGTACGGGGTATTTCTGAGTTTCGACCTTTTGCTGCTCTTCGTGTTCTATGAGATAGCTATTATCCCTAAGTATTTTTTGATTGCAATCTGGGGCTCCACGCGCCGCGAGTATGCCGCGATGAAGCTGGTGCTCTATTCCTTTGTCGGCAGTGCGCTGGTGCTTATAGGGTTGGTTGCGGCCTACGTGGTGGCGGGCGCCAGGACGACGGACTTGATCCAACTCGCTCAATTTCCATTTCCGGTTCATTTTCAAATGTGGGCGTTCCCGGTAGTGTTCGTCGGGTTTGGAATTCTCGCTGGCTTATGGCCGTTCCACACATGGGCGCCTACCGGCCACGTTGCCGCGCCAACCGCAGCCTCCATGTTGCTCGCAGGAGTTGTGATGAAGCTCGGTGCGTATGGCTGCTTGCGTATAGCCATGATGTTGTTTCCACGTGGTCTCGATCCATGGGGTTTTCATGTCCTTGGCTTCGGCTCCTGGCGTGATGTCTTCTCGTTGCTTGCGCTTGTCGGCATCGTATATGGGGCGATGGTGGCATTGGTGCAGAAGGACTTCAAATTCGTTGTTGGCTATTCGAGCGTCAGCCATATGGGGTTTGTGCTGCTTGGACTGATGACTCTGCAGCAAATGGGTCTAAACGGCGCTGTGCTGCAGATGTTCTCACATGGCATCCTTGCGGGACTACTATTCGCCGTCGTCGGTCGCATGGTGTATGACCGTACGCACACCCGTGATCTGGATGAGTTGGAGACGATGCGTCTGAGTAAGGTGATTCCATTTGCTGCGACGACATTTGTGATTGGCGGCATGGCTTCGATCGGGCTACCTGGCTTCAGCGGTTTTGTAGCAGAGCTGCAGGTGCTGATTGGCGCCTGGTCGGCATTTCCACTATTTGCAATTGTCGCCGGGATCGGAATCGTGATCGGTATTGCCTATACGTGGCGCGCGATGCAGAAGGCATTCTTCGGTGCGCCAGATGATTGCGCGTTAGTTTCGCTTCCTCCGATATCCACTCCCGAACGCATTGGCGCTCTGCTTCTAATTGGAGCCAGCGTCTTCGTCGGACTCTACCCGCAGGTGCTTTTGCGGGTCATCATCCCTGCTTTGCACTCGCCCTCCTTCGATGGTCTGTGGAAAGGGCGGGTGCAATGATCGCATTTGACTACCCGGATCTGCTGCGGCTTGTCTTGCCCGAGGTGATCGTTGCTCTTGCGGCTCTTTGCGTGCTGTCGTTGGATTTGATCCTCCTTCACGCGTCAGGGCGGCGTCTCCGGCGGATTGTTGGCACAACGGTATCTGTTGCAGGGTGCATGGTATCGATTGCCTGGATACTGCATTCGACGCAAACTGCGAACGTCCTGGATGGAACGCTAATACTGAATCCTCTGGCCCAGATGATGCAGATCGTGTTGTTGGTCTTGACGATCCTGACCATTTTGACATTTTCTGGATTGGCTTTTACTGAATACGTCAATGAATATCTGGCTCTTATTCTGCTGGCAACAGTCAGCATGATGTTCCTTGTCAGTACCCAGAACCTCTTGTTGATCTTTCTTTCGCTTGAATTGCTCAGTTTGTCGCTCTACGTTCTCGCGGCATTCGATAAACGCAGCGCACGGTCGGCGGAAGCGGCGCTGAAGTACTTTCTCTTTGGCGGCGTCTCCGCGTCTTTTCTGCTCTTTGGATTCAGCCTTTTGTACGGATTGTCGAACTCGACTAATCTCGTTCACATCGCGAACCGGATCCACAGTTCGCCCCTGGATCCGCTATTGACTGTTGCCATCGTCATGACGACGGTTGGGCTTGGATTTAAAGTGGCTGCGGCGCCGTTCCACTTCTGGGCTCCGGATGTGTATCAGGGAGCGCCAACTGCAAGCGCGGCATTCATTGCATCTGGCTCTAAAGTCGCAGGATTCTTCATCTTCTTTCAGATCATGGTGATTGGTTTCGCTGGGGCCGAAGGAAGCGGAGTCTGGCGCGATTATGCTCCGGGGTGGGTTCCGGTCGTTGCTATTGTTGCTGTTTTCTCGATGGTGTTGGGAAACCTTGTGGCGATTTTGCAGACCAGTGTGCGGAGATTGCTCGCTTACTCGGCGGTTGCGCACGCAGGCTACATGTTACTGGGTATTTTGTCGCACACGAATCAGGGTCTCAACGCGGTCCTTTACTACGCTGTCACCTATGCATTGACAGTGCTTGGAGCCTTTGGTGTTGTCGCGCTGGTTGAGGAAGCGACCGGTGGAGATCACCTTTCCAACTTTTCCGGTTTGAGTCGCCGAGCGCCCGTGCCGTCCTTCTGCATGTTGATATTTTTGTTGTCGCTGGCGGGTATTCCGCCCTTGGCCGGCTTCTTTGGCAAGTTCTATCTCTTCTCGTCGGTGTTGACCTCAACAACGGGATCGCTTGGCCTTCTCTGGCTGGTGGTCCTAGCTATTGCGATGAGTGCCGTGTCGCTTTACTACTACCTCAAGGTGCTGAAATATATTTACGTGGCTGATCTGCCGCCTGGCGCCAGTCCCATCCGTATACCCGCGCTCCGGCAAGCCGTTTTGTGCGTCATCGCACTTAGCGTGGTGTTGCTAGGCTGCGCACCGGATATATTCCTGCGGTGGCTATAGGTTTAGCTATCGCGATTCTTACATCAATTCGTCAATGAACGCTTTTGCCATATCTGCGGGGATGCGGTAATCCTGCTGGACTAACGGAGCGTTCTTCAATACCGGTTCTGCTTCGTGCAATGCCGGCAGGTCGTTGCGTTCGAAGAATTTTCCGATTGGGATTTCGTCTCCCCACAGAAGAGATTTCTCCATGGCTGCTGCCCAATCAGTGGAATCGTACTCCGGGTTTTCTTCGAGCTTCTTCACTCTCGGGCGGAACCATTGGAAGGTGTTGTCTTTGTTGTAAGTGACACATGGGCTGAAGACGTCGATGAAGGCGAAACCTTTGTGCTCGATGCCCTGCTTGATCAATTCGGTGAGATGTTTTTGTTCGGCGCTGAAGCCCCGCGCGACGAAGGTTGCTCCCGCGGCTAGAGCTAGAGAAATAGGATTTAGCGGCGATTCGATGCTGCCAAAAGGCATGCTCTTGGTCTTCATGCCGAGGCGGCTAGTGGGTGAAGTCTGACCGGTGGTTAGTCCGTAGATCTGATTGTCCATTACGAGATAGATCAAATCAACGTTACGGCGCGTGGCGTGCACGAAGTGGCCACAGCCAATGCCGAAGCCGTCCCCATCGCCACCTGTGACCAACACGGTCATCGCGTGATTCGCCATTTTCATTCCTGTGGCCACAGGCAGAGACCGGCCATGGAGTGTGTGCATACCATAGGTGTCGATGAAACCTGGAAAGTTGGATGAGCAACCGATGCCGCTGATCGTAGCTACCTCGTGCTTTGGAATCTGCAACTCGACCAGGGCTTTTTGCACGGCAGCGAGAACGCCGAAGTCGCCACAACCGGGACACCAGTCGGGGTCGACTTTTCCCTTGAGGTCGGCCATCACCATTGCTTTCGGAGTTACAACATCAGTCGCCATCTTTGGTCTCCTTGAAACGGAAGAGGATATGATTTGCGCGTGGTTGTCTAAACCATGATTTCGTGAGTGGGAACAGAGAGATTCGTCTTGCCTGCAAGCTGTTCCATTACGGCTTCCACGATGTGGTGCGGCAGAAACGGTTCTCCGTCGTACTTGCGAATGTGTCCGTTGGGAACAAAGCTTGTTTCGCTGCGCAAGTAACGGGCAAACTGGCCGCTGAAGTTGTTCTCGACGATGATGGTGTGTTTCGCGCCACGCAGCAAATCGACGATGGCGTCCCCATGCAGAGGGACCAGCCAGCGGATGGGAAGATGATTTGCGGCGATGCCTGCGTCGCGGAGGAGTTCGCATGCCTCGTCGATCACGCCATACGTCGAGCCCCAACCGATCAGCGTGACATCGGCGTTGGCGGGACCTTGCAAACTGGGCGGGGGACGGACTTCGCGATACCGTCCTCTTTGCGCATTCGCTTCTCCATCATGGCGCGACGCTTGGTCGTGTTTGTGTACTCGTCGCTGATTAGGACGCCATCCTCGTCGTGTTCGTCGCTCGAGACGGTGTGGGTAAAGCCTGGAATCCCAGGAATGGCGCGAGGAGAGACGCCACTTTCGGTGATCTTGTATCGCTGGTAGGCTGCGTGTTCGCCGGATCCATTCGATGTGATCAGTTCGCCCCGATCGATTGTGGGATTAAAGTCGAGTTCCTTTGGATCAACGCTGAGCCGTCCCTCGGAGAGCAGCAGATCGCACAACACAATTCCCGGGCACTGGAAGCGGTCGACGATGTTGAATATCTCGGGCATCATCTTGAAGCAGTCGGCGATGTCGAGGGGTGCGCCGATAACCCTTGGGTAGTCGCCGAAAGCCGCTCCGAGCATTTGCCACAGATCGCCTTGCTCGGTCTTCGTCGGAACGCCGGTGGAAGGACCTGCGCGCTGGCAGTCGATGACGACGACCGGAATCTCCGCCTGGGCTGAGAGCCCAAGTCCCTCGCTCATAAGAGCGAATCCACCGCCTGAAGTAGCGCACATGGAACGCACTCCGGCGTGCGCGGCGCCAATCGCCATGTTGATTACACCGATCTCGTCCTCAACCTGGCGCACCATGATCTGCGCTTTACGCGCATGGTCTGCCATCCAGTGGAGCACGCCGGTGGATGGGCTCATCGGATATGCGCAGTAAAACTTTACGCCAGCGGCTGCGCCTCCCATCGCCATGGCGGCGTTCCCGCTTAGCACTGCGTACTGTGTCTCTGTCATGGGCAGAGGCCATGCGAAAGGCTTGAAATTTTGGGCCGCGTAGTCATAGCCTGCACGGGCGAGGCTAATGTTTTCGTCGATCACCGCTCGCTCTTTTTTACGGAACTGCTCTTCTAGCATAGCTTCCAGCGCAGAAAATCCAATCCCCATCATGCTGAGACCTGCGCCAATCGCAAGAGTGTTCTGTGCAACCTTGTTGCGACTTATGTCGGCCAGTTTCGACACCGGGAGGGGGCAGAGTTGCACATCGTCTGTCGGGGTGCCAGGTTTGATGGCATCTGAGTTATACAGGCACGCGCTGCCGGCCGAAAGGAGACGCATGTGCCGATCCATCGTGTCCTGATTGAGCGGGATCAGGAGGTCGAGCTTACCGTCTATGGTGGCGATCTTGTCCGGACCGGTGCGTATTGTTAGAAAAGTGTGGCCGCCACGAATGATGGATTGATACGCGTTGTAAGCATTTAGATGAAGTCCGCGACGACTGAAGATCTTTGCAAAAATGTCGCCCGGCGTGGCTACACCCTGACCGGCTGCGCCTCCTATACCTACACTGAAGGACTGCCTCATAGACGTCTCCCCAATTGGCCCATGGTTTTCAACGCCCGGGCACACGCAAAATATCGAGCCATCGGATTCTACGGTGAGCCTGACGTAGAGGCAAGCTTTTACAGAGAGCCGCTATTTCGCTCGGCCAATGTTTTCGCGGCCATCACTACGAATGCCAGTCCTTAGGGAAGGGACGACGTAAGGGAAGCTACAGAAGGGATGATTGAGTTTTGAGGGAATGGTAGGCACGAGGAGACTCGAACTCCTGACCTCTACCGTGTCAAGGTAGCGCTCTAACCAACTGAGCTACGCGCCTGCGCGTTCTTTCAGTCTAAATGGAACAGGGGGCCGGAGCAACCTACGGTTATCTTGGGTTACGATTGTTTCACGCCGCACAGTGCCCCTCCTAAGTCAATTTCGCGCTGCCCCGAACCTGCTTACGTTGATGCGGCTGTTCATTATTCCTTTTCTCGTGATCGAGATCCTGGATGGAAATTATCGTTTGGCATTCACGCTGTTCATCCTAGCTGGCGTAAGCGACGCGTTGGATGGCTTGCTGGCGCGGATGCTGAGCCAGAAGACGACGTTGGGGCAGTATCTTGATCCGATTGCGGACAAGCTGCTCTTGAGTACGCTTTTTGTCGTCCTGACCCATGTGGACTTGATTCCGCGCTACGTGACCGTTCTGGTCTTCAGCCGTGATGTGGGCATTCTGCTGATCTCTACACTGCTGTACATGACCAATGCGTTGCGGGATTTTCGGCCTAGCCTGCTTGGAAAATTGAACACACTGGCCCAAATCATTGCGTTGATAGCAGTCCTTTGCCAGAAGATTTTTGTTTCTAATGAGTTAGGGGTGCTGCGGGATGTTCTAGTACGGACGGTGGCCGTGATGGCGCCTGTTTCGGCGGCGCAGTATGCCTGGATTGTGTTTCGAAGGATGAATGCTGCGCCGGAAGAGACTGTGGTTTAGGCTGATTTATTCGTCACTAGGGGTTTCGGCGAGGGATTCTTCCTCTTCGATTGCGATGTCACTAAACTCTGCCGAATCAAATACTTCCCCGCAGGTTTGACACTCAACAAATTCGGCGTCCTCCTCGCGGGCGACGATTTTGACGATTGGATGTTTGCACTTGGCGATCATTTGCGGGGAGGACACTGCGAATGTTATGGATTTTGCCCCGCCCGAATCGCCTTGTCAACTGAGATTTCTATGAGTTTTTGTGGTGAGAATTGTGGTCAAGTGATGGTGAATTTGTGGTGGAATGCTGGTGTAAAGGTGGTTGCAAGTGCGCGGTAGCGGACGTACACTAAGTAGGACTGGAATTGTCGGATTTTCGACCAATTTTCCGTCATGGGAGCTCCAAACCAGATGTTACGTCTGACCAAAAAAGCCGATTACGGTCTGATGGCTCTGAAGTATCTGGCAGAGCAGACCGGCGGCAGCGCGCATAGCGCCAAGGACATAGCCGAGGCTTACCATATCCCTCCCCAGCTGCTGGCGAAGATTCTGCAGACGCTGGCGAAGACGGGGATCCTGGTTTCGCATGCGGGGACGAATGGCGGATATGCGCTTTCGCGGTCGGCGAGCGAGATTACTGCGTTCGAGGTGATCCGGGCGATCGACGGGCCGCTGTTCATTACGAGTTGCATTACGATTCACGGAGCTTGCGACCTTACGAGCACCTGCACCATCAAAGAACCGTTGCGTAAAGTGAATGACAGTATCAAGGATTTGTTGAGCGGCATCCACATTTCGGATCTGGTTGAGCCGGTGGATGCTGATCACTCAGACGGCACGCCGGTGGGCGGCGGTCTGGTGACGATTGCAGTTTAGACGTTGCGCTGGGAAATAATCGCAAGCGCGGAAGAGATTCACGAAGACAACAGATTGGGAGCAGAGGAACGATATGGGTATCAATGGAGATGGAATTGGGGTTGTTGTTACAGAGTCAGCGAAGCCGTTGCCTGAGGGCGTGCACCTGCCGATCTACATGGATAACCATGCGACGACGCCTCTGGATCCGCGCGTGCTCGAGGCGATGATGCCGTACTTTACCTCGACCTTTGGGAATGCGGCGAGCCGCAACCACTCGTTTGGGTGGGAGGCTGAGAAGGCGGTGGAGAAGGCGCGTGAGCAGATTGCGAAGCTGATCGGCGCGACGGCGAAGGAGATCATCTTCACGTCGGGTGCGACAGAATCGAACAATCTTGCTTTGAAGGGCATCGCGGAGATGTACCGTGAGCGTGGAAACCACATCATTACGCAGGTGACAGAGCACAAGGCTGTTCTGGACACATGCAAGAAGCTTGAGAAGCAGGGATACCGCGTGACGTATCTGCCGGTGCAGGCCGATGGTTTGATCGATATTGAAGACCTGAAGCGGGCGATGGATGACAAGACGATCCTGGTCTCGATTATGTACGCGAATAACGAGATTGGCGTTGTGCAGCCGATCGCGGAGATCGGGAAGCTGTGTCATGAGAAGGGTGTGATCTTCCATACCGATGCAGTACAGGCTGTGGGCAAGATTCCGGTGGATGTCCAGAAGGACAACATCGATGTGCTTTCGCTGTCGGGACATAAGATTTATGGGCCTAAGGGCGTTGGTGCACTGTATGTGCGGCGACGCAATCCGCGGGTGCAGATCTCTGAGCAGATCAATGGCGGGGGGCATGAGCGCGGGATGCGGTCGGGCACGCTGAATGTTCCGGGGATTGTGGGACTGGGCACAGCTTGTGAGATTGCGGGCGCTGAGATGGCGGCCGAGGCGAAGCGTGAGACGGAGCTTCGCGATTATCTGCGGAACAAGTTTGAGAAGGCGTTGGACTATGTTCACGTCAACGGCAACATGGAGCATCATCTGCCGGGCAATTTGAATATGAGCTTTGTGTATGTTGAGGGCGAGAGCCTATTGATGGGAATCAACGATGTTGCGGTGTCGTCGGGTTCGGCTTGCACGTCGGCTACTCTCGAGCCGAGCTATGTGTTGAAGGCACTTGGACTTGGCGACGATGTCGCCCACAGTTCAATCCGGTTTGGGCTTGGCCGTTTCAATACCAGGGCCGAAGTGGATTATGTTGCCGATAAGATCATCGACGTGGTTTCGAAGCTGCGTGAGCTCAGCCCACTGTACGAGATGGTGAAGGAAGGAATAGACCTTAGCAAGATCGAGTGGGCAGCGCACTAGAGGGCGGGCAATATCTAGCGAACCTATTGGAACGCGCGTATCATCTAAACAAGAGACGAGGAACACATCATGGCATATAGCGATAAGGTCGTAGACCACTACAACAATCCGCGAAACGTCGGCACGATGGACAAGGGCGCGGCCGAGGTCGGCACCGGCCTGGTCGGTGCACCGGAGTGCGGGGACGTGATGCGTTTGCAGATTCGCGTGAACCCTGAGACGAACGTGATTGAAGATGCCAAGTTCAAGACCTTCGGTTGCGGATCGGCGATTGCTTCTAGCTCGCTCGCGACAGAGTGGGTGAAGGGCAAGACGATCGACGAGGCACTGGCGATCTCGAACACGGACATCGTGAAGGAGCTTTCGCTTCCTCCGGTGAAGATTCACTGTTCGGTGCTGGCTGAAGATGCGATCCGGGCTGCGATCGGGGATTGGAAGAAAAAGAACAACGTTGCTGAGACCGCGGCGGTTGCAGCGGCTCACTAAGTGATGGAATCAAACGCGGGGCCGGTGGCTGATGTGCCGCCGGCCCCTGCGCTTTGATTGAGGAAGAAACGATGGCGATGGTGACTTTACAACCTACGACTTCACGCGATGCGACGGCGGCGGCCGAGCAGCAGCTTAAGGATCCGTTTGCGGGGATGACGCTGCTGACGGCCGAGGGGCAGGAGCCGAGAGCTAAGGCTGCGATCGAGATCACGAAGAATGCGTTGAAGCGGATTCGCGTGGCGATGGCGAAGGAAGGGGTGTCGCCTAAGCAGGGTGGTCTGCGGGTGGGGATTCAGGGTGGTGGATGTTCCGGGCTGAGCTACAACATTCGTTTCGATTCGCAGGCCAGGGAGCGCGATCGCGTGTTCGTCTTTGGCGAAGGCGTGGAGACGGTGAACGATCCTACGGGCGGGAAGGCAATACGGATGTTTGTGGACCCGAAGAGTTTTCTGTATCTGGCGGGGATGGTGCTGGATTTTGAAGAGACGCTGATGCGGCAGGGGTTCAATTTCATCAATCCGAACTCGACGAAGAGCTGCGGGTGCGGGTCGAGTTTTTCCGCTTAGGCTATTTCTTCTCAGGCGCGGTTGCCATGACGACGTCGTCGGTGGCCTTCAGGTGATAGATCTGCGATAACTGCTCCTTGTAGACTTCCATGGGGGGCAAGAGTGCTTTGGCACGACGCTGGTCGAGGCCGGAGGGATCTTCTACGGCATACATTGCCATTGCTCCGTTGATGAATTTGAACTGCGAGCCGTAGCGCTGGTACTTACCTTCTGCAACCAGCTCTTTGTCGACGACCAAGGCAAGGCCCGATCCGTCGATCTTGTCGGCGTCGGCCAGTGCCTGGAGTTGGGGCAGGAGTTGTCGCTGCCATGCGTGGTCGGGGGTATGGGTGAGGATGAGCATGGCGGAGTTGGACGCTTCGATTCCTACGAGGGTGATGGTGGGCCAGCCGCTCTCTTTGACGATCTGTTGCAATTCTGTGGTGAGACGCGCGTCGGTTGCGGGGAGTTTCTGGAGCATCTCTTTGGTTGTGCCGGTGACTTGTTGGCCGTGGGCGAAGCCGCGGACAGCCTGATCTTCGCTGCCCATCTTGAGAAGCCGCTCTCGGAGGGCCGCGTCGGTGCCTGGGCCGTTCTTCTCGATGAGTTCATTGTGCCTGGACACAATCGCTGTCTGCCAGGCGGGAGGTTGATTTGCATCAGAGGGCGGATTGCCTGGGGTGGATTGAAGGCTGCGCGCCACGACCGGATACGACAGAGTGGAGGCGGCGACGAGGGTGAGGAGGGTCTCTCGAAACATGCCGTATTCTACCTTCACACGGAGGAAGTCGTAGTTGCCGACAACCCAGTTTTTCCTGCGCTACGACTGAAGTCGTGGTGTAGCTGGAGCTGGATAACTTCCGGGTTGGCGACAATTCACTCTCGATTGGCATGACCGATCTACTGATCGAACGTCAGCAGTCATTTGCACCACTCTTCGCCGGGGCGCATGTATAGCTGGGTGCATCCCTTTGGCATGTGGGCGGGAACAGGCAATGCATCACCGGGCTTCCACAATCCGAAGTGACTGAGTATCTCAGGCATCTCGGAGTCGGCGACGGCGAGCGGATTGCCATCTCCGTAATGTGTGCGACTGCGATAGCGGAGAATCTGTGCGTACTGTCCCGACTCGTTTGCCCGGTACACTTCGATCCAGTAGCCGTAGGGCGCGTTTTCGGTGGGAACATCGACGATCACGTCCCCTTGCAGCGGGCCGCTTTCGACAAAACGCGTGTTTTGATTGTTGTTTCGTCCTGTGAGATTTAAAAACACGCGAACAAAGCGGTCAGCTCCTTTATCGTATCCGTAAAGAGCAGTGGCGATCTCGCAGTCGCCGTCGCCGCTTGCCGCCCCGCACACCTGCAGAAACAGCAGTGGGCTTGATTTGTCCTGATTCGCATAGACGACCTTGCCAGAGGAGAGATGGTACGGCGTGTCGAACCACGGCCCATCACTTCTGACATGTTGATACAAGTGGAGAGCGCAATCCGGGCTGGCTGCTTTCACGAGGCAGAGGAATATGGGTCCGTGGTCCTCGAAGTCGTCTGGCGCGGGCTGACTCCCATCTTGGACGGCTACGAACGTCCATTGCGTTGCGGTTGCAAAGGGTTCCGTCAGGTCGACGTGAGAGATGACTTTTGGTTTGGTGGCGGCCTGATGCGATAAAGCAGCGATAACCGACCTATCTACCTCCTGTCCTGAAATCGCCTCGGGTTTCTGTGCGCACAACAAGGGTGGCGTCGCCATCGCGAGCAGGAATGGGCAGCATAGCGTTAGTGTGTGGAATCGCATGGGTAAAGCTCTCCGGTTCGTCACGAGCGATTCTAAAAGGTAGTGAGGCAAGCTGCCGAATGACCGCGTACCGCCTGAAAAGTCGGGTTTTCGGCAACTTCGATTTGTAGTTTCCCAAAAGCCCGTTTTTCGTGCATGTCGGGTTCGTTGACCTAACGATCAATCTCGATAGGCGTACCGTCGGGTACGTTGTGCCAGATTTCCTCGATCTCGCGATCGGTAACGGCGATGCACCCTTTAGTCCAATCGACTTGCCGTTGTAGCGAACCGACCCAACCCAATCCATTCCTTATCCCATGAACCATGATGTCGCCACCGGGATCAACCCCGCGAGCCTGCGCTTGGCGAACTTGATCGGGAGTTGGATAACCTACCTTCAAAGCGCGGTGAAAGGCGCTGTGAGGATTTCGCCCGACGATTTTGTACAGACCCTCCGGCACTCTGTTGTCACCGGCCTGTACCTTTGGGCCTATTCCACCTCGGCCCAACGCCACCCGGTAAGTCTTGAGCACCTTGCCTTGTCGATACAGCGTGAGAGTATGGGCATGTTTCTCAATGACGATTCGATCTGCGAGACCGTCAATGGTTCCGTTCTCAGGCGTGTCCCGAAACGCAAAGGCTATCACCGCGGCGCACGTCATCGCAGCTACCACACATAGAAGTCCTAGCTTGGGCCTGTCGAGTTTCACATCACCACTTTATCTCTGCTGAGCCGAGCCACAGATGATGAATACGGTACCTCCTGCAAAGTCGGATTTTCGGAAAGTTCAAACCGCGGTCAACGAAGTTTCTCAAACCCGTTTTCAGGGAACCGGCCGGGCGCCATCGGCTGAAATTACTACCGAGAATCCGACTAAGCAGGATCGAGACCGAGGTGTCTGCTGACTCCGTGCTAATATCTACGGGTCAATGCTGCCAATGAGGACTGTCGTGCTTGCAATCGCTGTTAGTGCCTAAGCGCTATTCCAGTCATTAGTGGAGAAGAATGAAGCACCGGCTAACGCTGTTCAGCGATGCGGTCTACGCAATCATCATCACGCTCATGGTGCTGGATCTTCGAACGCCCGAAACTCCTGGGTGGCATGGCTGGTGGCATCTGCTACCGGCCATTGGCGGATATCTGGCGACATTCGTGCTTCTTCTCGTAATCTGGCTCCATCATCACCATGTTTTCCTCCGCCTCCGTGAATTCAATCGAGCCATGTTCTGGTTCAACGGTGCGCATCTCTTCTTCGTCAGTCTGCTTCCCCTGACACTTCGCTCCGTCATCGATCACCCCCGCGATCCGTGGGGCTACATCGCGTACCAGGCCGCTGCATGGAACGCCACCACCTGCATGACTTGGTTGAGGCTCGCCGCATCGAAGACACATGGCAGCGATCCTGGCTGGAGGGAATGGAGCCGCAAGCGCAACCGGGTTGTTGTGATCGGCACACTGCAGGCGGTGGCTTTTGTTGCACTCACGTTCGTTTATTTACCGGCGGGCATTGCAATCTTTCTTGCAATGCTGATTTACTTCGTTGTTTCCATCGACATCTCTGTGACCGCAGGCGCCACGGACACGCGAGAGGGGTTAGCTCCGAGCCAGGAGTCGAGCGGACCCGGCATCGAGAACTCCCCGTCGAGAGAACATGCATAAGCACTGCCGATTAGGCGCTTGGAATCTGCAGGAGAATATCCGCGAGCTGGCTGGGGGCGGAAAAGAATGGCGAATGATCGGTGTCGATCGAAAACGTCTGCCGGCATGGCGAATGCTTCTGCATCTCCCGCTGCAGCTTGAGCGTTATAGCGCGGTCGCGGTCGCACTCAATGTAATACCGCGGAGTTCGACCCCAGCGCTCTGCCGATGTTTGGACCGATGTTCCAAAAGGCGCACCAGACTGGGCGACGAGGCGCGACTGTGCGAATGCTACGTCTTCATCCGCACAATTTCCGTAGAACGCTTCGGGGCTGCATTCCGGCTTGAATCCGATGGCCCCATCCGCCCGCGGATCAATGGTTGAG
Source organism: uncultured Acidobacteriaceae bacterium (assembly GCA_963798925.1). Classification (GTDB taxonomy): domain Bacteria; phylum Acidobacteriota; class Terriglobia; order Terriglobales; family Acidobacteriaceae; genus Edaphobacter. The sequence goes on along the minus strand of CAWCVD010000008.1, from coordinate 1,010,685 downwards.
GGATTGACCATGCTGTCCTCATCCTGTGAGGCCCAGGTCATCAGCGATTCGCCGTTGCACGGCAAGAACGCGGACAAATATACAAGCGCTCCAATTCGTTCGTGGCAATTTTCAGCGGCCTGCGTAATGGCGATGCCACCCATACTGTGGCCCACCAAAATCACCTGCTCAGTCTGCGCGCAGGCGATTTCGCAAATGCGGTCGGTGTAACTCTCAAGCGTGACAGTCGCCGTAGCCGTTTTGTCGTCTCCATGCCCCGGCAAATCCGGCGCGAAGACTCTGTGTCCCCCGGCTTCGAGCAGGGGCACGATCTTTCGCCAGCACCAACCTCCGTGCCAAGCGCCATGAATCAGGACATAGGTCGTGGACATGATCAGGAGCATCCTATCAAAACCCGACGCGCCCTAGTTTCGATACGAGTGGCCTCCAGACAGGACATCTGGATGAGTCTGGCATTAGCCCTGGGTAAACGGCACCCGAAGTCATCGGAAAGACAACTCCTCATAAACGCGCTTCTGCTTACCCTTGCGCGCGTTGTTCCCGAAAAGTCGCGTTTTGGGAAACTTCAAAACCGTATTTCCGGAAACGCAGTTTTCAGGAAGCAAGTGATTTAAACAGTCGTGGTCGCTACCGAGAATTAGACTTTCAGGTAATGCATCCGACCAGCGTTCTCGGGACACAGCACTTGGTCCGACACTATTGCTCAAGCGATACGTCGACGACACCGGCAGCAATAGCTCCACGGTCGGACGAGTAGGAGGCACTCGTGTTGAATCGCGAATCGGTAGAGCATTGGGAGAAGTCTACCGAAAGCTCGAATGTCTTGAAAGATTGAGGAGGAATGTCGCCGACAGCAATCGGAAATCCAGTCAAGATCGATGGCTGGCATGACCCTTTGCCGCTCACTTGCACAAGGGCGAGGGAATTCAGCTGGGCTCCTTTGAACTCTTCGTTGCCGAGATTGGCAAGCGCAAGCGTCCAAATACGGTCATCTGCGGACCCTCTCCGAGAAACGAGACCCATTGATAGGTTTTGGGCTGGTGCGGGAGGTCCGATGACGATCTTATCTATTGCGGGAGCATCCTCTTCGCCGCCCCCTACGGTGATGCTGTTCTTGCCTTCATTCAGCGGGACGGGAACGACCACACTGGTCGGAAGAGAATCGCTATCTCCTGTGAGGCTCAACTGAAAGGGCCTCTCGTGGTTTACTTTGACCCAAAGCGGCCGAGTCCCTTTTGCCACAAAATCAATCTCCATCATGTACACGCCGGTGGCCGAAGCAACGACATTGTCGAAAAGGACATCGTTTTCCGAATCTCCGCCGACAGATATGATCTTCGTGTTCCCTGAACAATACTCGCAGGGAGTGTGCGTCGCGTTACCCTCGAGGACACCGAGTTCGGCATCGTAGACTGCTATCTGGGAGTCGGGAAGGTCACCGTTTCCAATGATTGTGATGCGGTCCAGGTATGGAGCTATCCCGGTAGGATTCGTGAACCGGATGGTGTTATCTCCGGCCTTCAGAAACATCGGAACAATCGTGTTCGAGGGTATGCTGAAGCTACTACCGCCGATCTTTACTGCAGTTTCGCCGCCGCCGTTGGCCTGATAAAAAAGATCGCTTGGCCCGTACGTTGCGGCATCGATTTTCATGCGGTAGATTCCAGATTTCGCTACATTCACTCCTTCGACATCGACGTAGTTTTCCTTTTCCAGCCCGAGCTTTACCACCTCGTGCCCTGAGGCGCAGGTGCCAGGGCAGCGAATGAAAGCTGTCTTTCCATGCGTTTTCCCCAGGAACGCCAAGTAGCTCTGAGACTTTTGGGGGTCCACCACACCGGCTTTCGATACCCGTAAGAGCCTAGCGCCGTGCCCGAGAATGACGCTGGAGAATTTCTGCTTGAATTGACCGAGGTCCCTGCGGTTCCACACATCGCGGACAGTGAATGCGTCTAAGAAGCCAAGATCTTTCCATCTCACCGTAACTTCAGATGGAAAAGCATTGAGATTGAAGAGAGCAACGTAGAAAGTTCCATTACCGAGGTCGCTGGCCCATACAGGCGTGAGGCCGCCGGCCAGTTGAGTGGCAGGCTCCCCCGACTGATCCACAGCAAGTACTTCATCGTTCGTCAGGAGGTTCGTCCCGTCGGCATCGATGGCGCTGATATCGCTGCCGAGATAGAGGGGCGAATTTGCTATCGCCCATAAAGTTAGCGCGGACTGTTGCTCAACACCCGATAAGCCGACAGAGGCTGGGCTTCCTATTTCGAGGGGTCCGAGATCGTTCCATCCCGTTTGATAACTAGTGAAGTTCTGCGACCCTATCAGATCAAACCAACGCTCTGAAGTCAGGGCCCAATCGGTGAGGGTGCTGCAGGAGCCCGTGCATTCGATCAGAGCTCCGATGCGACGGGCATTCGTATAGCTTCCCCAAGTGTTGAAATGACTTAGCTCAACTCCCGTTGACACGGTAAGCCACATTGGGCGTCCTGATTTGCTGATCGCTTCGGCCCAGGCCTGGACCTCCTGCTGGTTATCAATTGTCAGCACGCCAGAGCCCGGCGTGACGCCGTCGAGTCTTATGTAGTCCACTCCCCAGGATGCGAACAGGTTCACTATCGACTCAACATAAAGTTGTGCTGCTGATGTACTGAAATCAATTCCGAAATTTGAAAGAGCCGTTGTCGAGTCTGACGCCGCAAAAGCGTTTCCTGGAGCATTGGGGACAACGAGGATGTCTTTGACGTAACGTGTGCTTCCTGAAATCAGAGGATTCGACAGCACGACTTCTCGGGCGATACCGGGCCGCCAGTAGATGCCGGCCTTTTGCCCATTCTGATGAATATGAGAGATCAATCCCGAGATGTCCGGGAACAAAGATAGGTTCGGAGTGGGTCTCCCACTCGAGTCGTAGCCCTTCTGCCATCCGTCGTCGAAATTAATATAGGTGAAGCCGTGTTCTTCGAGGACCGAAGAATTCAACGCGTCTGATTGCGCTTCGATATTTGCCTGATTCAAGAATCCACTAGATTGAATCTGCGAACTGAAGCTACTCCAGCCCATATACGGGTGCGCGGCGACGTTGGTGGATTGTCCGAGCCCCTGGGAGAGATTCGTTGTGGCCACTAACGATCCCCAGCAAAACAATCTAACCGCGGACCAACTCAGAATGTGTACTTGTTTCATGAATCGAAAGCTGAGTAGTGACATCCTGGCATCCAATGAAATCTCAAGTCTGTAAGGCTTGCTTCGCTCTTGATCTTCGCTATCGGGGAATGGACGAGATGTCTTTAAAAAAGTCACCCAATCCAATTGGTAAGAATGAAAAATTTTCTGACGAATGACGTTCCGAGGTTGCTATTAAGATTGGAAAGACAAGCCTGCTGTTGGTTGCGATCGCTTCGGTAAGTGCCTATGCGGCCATGGTCCGCCTACAATAACGAATGATGACTTACTTTGAGGTGTTCTCGCTTCCGCCTAAGCTCGCGCTCGATACGGTTGCGCTGGAGAAGCAGTTCTATTCGTTGAGCCGCAAACTGCATCCCGACCGCTTCGCGGGCAGGCCGCTGCTTGAGCAGGAGGCTGCGCTCGAGAGATCGTCGCTGCTGAATGATGCTTATCGCACCCTTAAGGATCCGATCTTGCGGACGCAGTATCTGTTGAAGCTTCAAGGCGTGGAGCTGGAGGAGCAGTCGAAGGCAGCGACTGAGGCGGCGCGAGCTTCGGGGACGGAGAAGAAGCAGGTGGTACCCCCGGAGCTGCTGGAGGAGGTCTTTGAGCTGAATATGCAGCTGCAGGAGATGCGTGCGGCAAAGCAGATGGGTGAGGATGAGCCGGAGCTTCGACGCGACCTGATGACGGCGAAGGACGCGTTCGACGCGAAGATGGTGGAGACGCAGGCGGAGTTGGAGGAGCTTTGGTCGGCGTGGGACGTTGCGGAGGACTCGGGAGATGATGCGGCGAAGGCCAGGGTGAGAGATGCGATGGTTGGGTTACTGAATAAGCGGAGCTATCTGCGCAACCTCGTTCGTGATGTGAACGACGCCTTGGATCTTTTAAGGTGGAGACGGTTCGCGCCTTTTTTTGACTTAGACCTTGGTTGTGGTGAGGCGTTCGATCTGCTGAAGGTGGTTGATGTCGTGGCCTCCCATGGTTTCGACGATGGTCCAGAAGGTCATGGTGCCGCGTTCGGGGTGAGTGGTGGGGCGGTGACGGTCCTGTTCCGAGATGGTGGCGAGGAAGAGAAGATTCCAGTTGCGGGCGGCCTGGAAGAGTGCCAGTGCGGGTTCGAATTCGTAGGTCTTGTAGCGTTCGGCCCATGCGTCCTGATCGAAGGGTTGGATGATGTGATGAGGCTGGGTGAGGGTTGGGGCCAGCGTCTGGCGAAGGCGGAAGGAGAAGACGGTCTCGCAGTCGGCCAGATGGGAGGTGATCTCGCGGATGCTCCATTTGCGGGGTGCGGGACGGGCATCGATCTGGGTTTCAGAGAGGTTGGCGGTGAGGGCGCGGATGCGGTCTGCGGTGGAGGAGAGAATGGGGAGAGGGTCTTGGCCGTTCAGGAAGCCGGCGTAGGGGTTTAGCTCCATTAGGAGACGGTACCACGGAGGGCGGGGCGAGGATCAATCGTTTCTTCGTAGTGGCTAGGAGGTCTCCCAGGGGTCGTAGGTGCCGATGTTCCAGAGGTGGCCTTCGAGGTCGCGGCAGGTGAAGGCGCGGCCGCCGTAGTCCATCTCGCGGATGTCGAGGACCATCTCGGCGCCCGCGGCTTTGGCGGTGGCGTGGACCGCGTCTGCATCGTTGACGATGAGGTAGATTCCTTTTGTTTCGCGGAGGCCTATCTCGTGGGGCTGGACCATTAATTTGCCGTATTCTCCGCCGTTATCGACGGAGCCGAGCATGATCATGCCGTTGCCGAAGGTGAGTTGGGCGTGCATGACGGTCTTGTTATCAGGGCCGAGGTAGACGGCTTGTTTTTCGAAGCCGAGCGCGGCGATGAGCCAGTCGATAGCGGCGAGGGCGTTGCGGTAACGGAGACTGGGGACGATGGTGGAGCGGCAGGTTTTGGCTTGGTTGCTCATGGTGGTAAGAGTGCCATTTTGCCTGGGCTGGCGTCTTGGAAAAAACGGCACTTTACTTTACCTTGCTTCCCTTGACATTCGACAGGAGTAAGATGCATTCTGTTGTCGAATGTCGAGTGGAAGATGCCACAGAAGCTCGGATTTGCTGCAGGGAATGCTGGATCTTTTGATTTTGAAGACGCTCGCGCTCGGGGCAATGCATGGGTGGGGATCGCGCAGCGGATTCAGCAGGTGTCGGATGAGGCGCTGCAGATTGGGCAGGGGTCGCTGTATCCGGCGCTGCACCGGCTGGAGTACAAGGGGTGGATCAAGGCGGAGTGGGGAGAGTCGGAGAACTACCGGCGGGCGAAGTTTTATTCGATGATGGCGACGGGGCGGGCGCAGTTGCAGGCGGAGTTGAGGGATTGGGAGCGCTGACGAGGGCGATTGGGTTGGTGTTGGTGCAGACGTAGGGTTGGTTGGGAGAGGCGGAATGCTGAGAGAGTTCTGGATGCGTCTGCGGTATTTGCTAACGGGGCGGAGTCGTCGCGAGGTGGATGAGGAACTAGCGTTTCATCTGGAGCAGCAGGTGGAGGTGAATCTCGCGGCTGGAATGCCGGAGGGCGAGGCCCGGCGGCGGGCGGTGATTGCGTTTGGTGGAGTGGAGCGGGCGCGGGAGGAATGCAACGAGGCTCGGCCTGGGTATTTTCTGGAGACGGTGGGGCAGGATGTGCGGTATGCACTGCGCGGGTTTCGGAGAAGTCCTGTTTTTACGATTACGGCGGTTGCGACGCTGATGCTGGGGATTGGCGCGACGACGGCGGTGTTCAGCGTGGTAGACAGAATTTTGTTTCGACCGTTGCCGTATGCAAATGCGGACCGGCTGGTGTCGGTTGGGCTGGTGCAGTCGCTGGAGAAGCAAGAGTTTATGCTGGGCGGTTTCTACTACGACTGGCGAGACAATCAAAAGCCGTTTGAGGCGATGACCGCAGAGAGTGCTACGACGGGCGTATGCGACCTGACCGAGCACAACCCCGCGCAACTGAGCTGCCCGCAGGTGGAAGCTGGTTTTTTGCCTGCGCTCGGGATTTCGCCTGTTCTGGGGCGCAATTTTCTGCCGGAGGAAGATCGCCCGAGTGGGCCAAAGGTTGTTCTTATTTCGTATGGATTGTGGCTCACGCATTACAACCGCGATCCCGGGATTTTGGATAAGACAATTGATATTGATGGGAAACCGGTACGGGTGATTGGGGTTTTGCCGAAGGACTTCGAGATGCCGCGGCTGCAGGCTGCGGATGTGCTATTTCCGATGGCTACCGATGAGGCTAGCGACCGCAGATCGAATTCAGGGATAGGTGGACCGAAGAGGGTTTTTGCACGGCTGAAGCCGGGAGTGAGCGTGGAGCAGGCGCGCGCGGAGCTTGAGCCGTTGTTCGAACAGACGCAGAAGTGGATCCCGGCGGAGATTCGCTCGAATTTTCATCTGATGGTTCGTTCGCTTCGCGACCGGCAGATGCAGGATGTGCATTTGACGGCATGGGTTCTGCTGGGGACGGTGCTTGCGGTGCTGCTGATTGCGTGTGCGAATGTGGCTAGCCTGCTGATGGCGCGTGGCGCGGCCAGGCAGCGAGAACTGGCGATTCGGTCTGCGCTTGGTGCGAGTCGGGCGCGGTTGGCACGTCAGGCCTTGACGGAGGCGCTTCTGCTGTCTGTAGCCGGGGCGGTCACCGGGTGTCTTCTTGCTGAGGGGCTGTTGCATATTTTTCTGGCTCTGGCTCCTGCGGGAATTCCTTATATCGACAGGGTGCAGCTCGACCTGCGGATAGTCGGCTTCACTGTTGTGCTTTCGGTTCTTTGTGGTTTGCTGTTTGGTCTGGTGCCTGCGTTGCAGAGACCTAGCCGTGAGCTCGTTGCTGGGCGCTTCTTTGCTTCTGTGTCGCATGCTTCGATTCGTCAGTGGTTGGTGGTGGCGCAGATTGCTGCGAGCATTGTTTTGTTGACGGGTGCGACGCTGCTGCTTCGCAGCTTCTGGAATCTCGAAAACCAGCAGCTCGGGATGCGCGATGACAATACGATGACGGTGAGCGTGACGCTGGGACAACACAACTACGCAACGGGAGAGAGCAAGATGCGCTTCTTCCAGCAGCTGGCGACGCGGCTGCGGTTCGGTCCCGGAGTAAGTATGGTGTCGGTGAGCGATTCGCTGCCGCCAGCTGACGGGCATGGCGGTATGCGTTATCGAGAGATATTGGTTTCGGGCAGGCCGCCTTCGAGTGAAGGTGCTGGTGCTGTCGTGAGAGACCGGTGGGTTTCACCGGAATACTTCCTCGCCCTGGATATCCCGATTGTGCGGGGCGAGGGTTTTCGTGATGAGGATCTGAGCTCCAGTGATCATTTTGTCGTTCTCAGCGAACAGCTTGCTGGGCTCTTGTTTTCTGGAGAAGACCCGATTGGGAAGCGTCTGAACTTCGATCATGTGAGCTTTCCGGGGTCTCCGTGGTACACGGTTGTTGGGGTTGCGGCGAATGTGAAGAACGGCGGGCTTACCGGGGAGCAGGTGCCGGAGTATTACAGGTTGAGGCGCGACAAGGCGGACGATTGGGCTGTAAACGGGACGTGGGGACAGACGGCGGTGGTCGTGGTGCGAAGCTCGCTGCCCGCGGCGGAGATGTCGCGGTGGATTCGCGGGCAGGTTACGGAGCTTGACCCGACGTTGCCGGTCGATATTGCGACTTTGCGGGATAGGGTGAGCAAGCTGGCGGACCAGCCGCGGTTTCAGACAACTCTGGTCGGGTTTTTTGCGGCGATTGGGCTGGTGCTGGCGGTGATTGGGCTTTATGGTGTGATGTCGTTTCTGGTGGCGCAGCGGACGCAGGAGATTGGCGTGCGGATGGCGCTGGGTGCGGACAAGGGCGATGTTCTGCGGTTGGTGATGGGGAAGAGTTTGCGGCTGATTGTGTGCGGGGTTGCGGTGGGATTGGTGGCGGCGCTGGCGGTTTCGCGGGTGCTGACTAGCCTATTGTTTGGGGTCGGGCCGCGGGATCCTTTGGCTTATGGGTTAGTGGCGGGTGTGTTGGTGCTTGTTGCTGTTTTGGCGACGCTGGTGCCGGCCCGTGCTGCGAGCCGCGTCGATCCTGTGGTTGCGCTGCGATGTGAGTAGGTTGGGATTGTTGTAGTCTGCTGAAACTATGGCAGAGATTGTGGTTCGCGAGGCGATTGGGCAGGAAGATGTTGCTCTGGTGCGGTCGCTGATGGAGGCGTATGGAGCGCATCTGGCGGCCTATCCGGCGGGTGCAGCGAATATGTGTCTCTCCGGGTTTACGCAGGAGCTCGACAGGCTGCACGGAAAATATGCGGTTCTTCTGCTGGCGACGGTGGATGGCGCGGCTGCCGGTTGTGTTGCGCTACGCAGGCTCACGCAGGTCGAGGGAGCTTGCGAGATGAAGCGGCTTTGGGCAGAGCCGAAGTTCCGCGGTATGGGGATTGGGCGCAGGCTAGTGGAAGAGGCGGTCCAGTGGGCGCGAAGGGAGGAGATGAGCGCGATGTACCTCGATACGATTTCCGTGGCTATGCCAGAGGCGGTCAGGCTGTATGTTGCAATGGGCTTTGAACGGGTCGAACCGTATCACGAGGATTGCACGGCCGATGTCGAGTTTTTCCGATTGAGACTCTAACGGCGCGGCGAGTTAGTTTGCGGCCTTCGAGTCGAGGGGGATGTGGTTGGCCCAGCGGCGTTGCGTGGTGGAGTAGTGCGTGGGGCTGATGCCGGAGAAGGCGCGGAAGTCGTTGGCGAAGTGGGACTGGTCGTAGTAGCCGCAGCTGAGGGCGAGCTCGACCCAGTGGACGTCTTCGCCGCGATGCAGTTGCTGGACGGCGTGCTGGAAACGCTGAATGCGGCAGTAGAGTTTTGGGGAGACGCCGATTTGTTCGCGAAAGAGTTGTGAGAGGCGGCGGGGGCTGATGCCCGTGTCACGGCTGAGTTCGGCGACGGTTGTTGAGGCCGGGGAGCTTTGGATTTTTCTTAAGGCGTAGTCGATGGTGGGGACGCGACGCCTGGTTTCGCTCTCGCTAAGGCGATGGCGGAGGGCGAAGTCGAGCAGGTTGAATTTTTGCGTTGGCGTCGGGGCTTGGCGGAGGTCGTTGCGAAGGTTGAGGGCGGCGCGGCCCCAGAGGTCTTCGAGAGAGGTCTCGGAGTTGGTGAAGGTATGGGTGCTGTCGGGAAAGAAGGGGACGGTGCCGCCGGGATGGAAGACGATGCCGGTGAGCTCGGAGAGATCGATGGTGTCGATGTGCTGGTGGTGAGAATAGAGGCCGAGGAAGAGCGCGGCGGGTGAGTGGTGGAGCGGGTCGGTGGGGTGGTTGGCGTCGGTGAGGTAGTCGCGGGCGAGGGAGATGACGATCTGGGCTCGGCCGTTGGGGAGGACGCGCTCGTGGCGATGGGTAGCGTGAGGATCCCAGGCGTACCAGAAGGAGCGAATATAAGGGGCGAGTGTGGGATGAGGAAGGCGCTCGAGGTAGAGCATGCATCGGCCTCCTGTGGGGAGCATCTGAGTAGAGTGTATGCGCGGCTGGACCGGCTTTGTGGGCGGGATTGTAGGAAAATAGAAGTGACACGAATTGAGGGGTTTGCGGATGGCGGATGAGCGGGTTGTAGGGATCGATTTGGGTACGACGAACTCGCTGGTGGCGTATATGGAGGGGGATACGCCGGTGGTGATTCCGGGTGAGGATGGTGAGCGGCTGGTGCCTTCGGTGGTGGCTTGGACGGAGGATGGCGCGGTTGTGGGGAATGCGGCTCGGGCGACGCTGCTGAAGGATGCGGCGAGTGCGGTGTACTCGGTGAAGCGGTTGATGGGGCGCGATGTTGAGGATGTGCAGGAGGAGCTGAAGCTGTTTCCGTTCAAGCTGGCGGAGGGATTGCGGTCGGGTGAGGTGTTGAAGGTGAGCGTGGGTGGGTTGATGCTGACTCCGCCGGAGATCTCGGCTTATGTGCTGCAGCAACTGAAGCGGAATGCGGAGCGCTTTTTTGGGGCGCCAGTGACGAAGGCCGTGATTACGGTTCCGGCTTACTTCAATGATGCTCAGAGGCAGGCTACGAAGGATGCTGGGCGGATTGCGGGGCTGGAGGTGCTGCGGCTGGTGAATGAGCCTACGGCTGCGGCTCTGGCTTATGGGCTGGATAAGAACAAGGATGGGTTGATTGCGGTTTATGACTTTGGGGGTGGGACTTTTGATGTTTCGATCTTGAAGCTGCATGAGGGGATCTTTGAGGTGGTTGCGACGGGTGGGGATACGCATCTGGGTGGGGATGATATCGACAACGTGATGATTGCGATTGCGCTCGACGACATTGCGGGTGATTTGGGAGAGGATGTTCGTGGGAATGGCGAGGCGGTGCAGGCGATTCGCAAGGCAGTGATTGAGGCGAAGATGTTGTTGTCGTCGGCGGAGACGGCGACGCTGAATTTGGAGCTGCCAAGCGGGAAGAGGTATCTGCGGCAGATTACACGGGGGCAGTTTGAGGGGTTGATTGCGGGGGTGATTGCACGGACGGCCGGGCCTTGCAAACAGGCGCTGAAGGATGCCGGGCTGACGGCGGCGCAGATCGATGAGGTTGTACTGGTTGGGGGGTCGACGCGGATTCCTGCGGTTCGAGTGCTGGTGGATGATTTATTTGAGTTGAAGAAGCGTGGGAAGAAGCCGCATACGGAGCTGAATCCGGATGAGGTGGTGGCACTGGGGGCGGCGGTGCAGGCACAGATTCTTGCGGGTGGGTCGGCAGCTACCGAGGATCTGCTGTTGCTGGATGTGACGCCGTTGTCGCTGGGAATTGAGACGATGGGCGGCGCGGTGGCGAAGATCATTCAGCGGAACTCGACAATACCGGCGAGCGCGACGGATCACTTTACGACGAGCGTGGATGGGCAGACGAATGTGGCGATCCATGTGGTGCAGGGCGAGCGGGAGATGGCGAAGGATTGTCGCTCGTTAGCCAGGTTTGATCTTAAGGGGATTCCTCCAATGGTTGCGGGTTTGCCACGGATCGAGGTGAAGTTCCTGATCGATGCGAACGGGATTCTGCATGTGACGGCGCGGGAGCAGAGGAGCGGAAAAGAGTCAGAGGTTGAGGTGAAGCCGACGTACGGGCTGACGGATGAGCAGGTAGAGACGATGATTCTGGAGTCTTTCGATATGGCAGAGGAGGATATTCGCGAGCGGCAGTCGGTCGAGGCGAAGAACGAGGCGGAGACGATTCTCGAGGCGGTGAAGAAGGGCAGGAAGAGCGCGGCGTGGCAGATGCTTTCGAGCGACGAGATCGATAAGATCGAGCAGGGTGTTTCGTTTTTAGAGGCGGCGGCGCCGGGAGGAGACCATCGGCAGATCCGGGCGGGGATCGAGCGGCTGGACAAGTCGACCCGGCGGCTGGCGGAGCTGATGATGGACAGCGCGGTCTCGGGGGCGGTGCAGGGGAAGACGATGGAGGCCGCAGGTGAGAGCATAGGAGTAGGACCTACGGCGCCGCATCCGTTTGCGAAGGCTGAGGTGATTCGCGAGACGGCGCAGACGGACGCTGAGGCGAAGCAGATTGAGGATTCAACCAAGGATCAGGCTACGGCCGGAGAGTCGACGGAAGATTGAACGATGAGTGAAACGAAGAGTGCGCAAGTTGTAGATTTAGCGGAGCCCGCGAGCGAGGGGATGGTTCGGGTGACGTTTTTGCCTGAGGGCAAGACGGTCGAGTTTGAGTTCGACACGCTGCCCTATGAGGGACATGGCGAGCCGATGTCGTTTCTGGATGTTGCGGAGAACTTCAACATTTTTCTTGACCATGCTTGCGGCGGGGTTTGTGCGTGTACGACTTGCCATATCCATGTGAAGGAAGGTGCGGCGGGGATCAGCGAGCCTGAGGATAAGGAGCTGGACCGGATGGAGACGGCGGCGGATGTTCAGTTGAACTCGCGGCTGGGGTGCCAGGCGGTGATTGAGAAGCCGGGAACTTATGTTGTCGAGATTCCTAAGTGGAACCGGAATTATGTGCAGGAGGGGAAGCCTGCTCATGGGCCGGGGAGCTAGTTTTCGTTCGCCCGGTGGGGTTTAGGTTGGCAGGCGTCTTAGGATTACGGTCAGGACTGTGACTTTGGGGCCGCCCTCAGGCTCCTGACGGATCACTTCGGTGATTTCGGTGACGGTGCACATGCCTCCGCCTACTGATTCAGGAGGGGAGACGGACTCTCCGATCTCGGGGTATTCGGGGGTCTCGTGGGATTCGTAGATCTTTGGGTTTTTCCAGCGTATGTCGCCACCCTCCTGGCGTAGCCGGAACTGCACGATGGTGTTCATGCTGGCAGTTTATCCCTGAAGCTTGCGCTGATGAGGTTCGATCCGGATCTCGTGCGGCCCCCCCCTACCTGTTTTCCGCTTAAGTATCTGTTTTCAGTACTTTACATAGGCAATAAATACGTTGGCTAACCCACGGGGCTATTCGTCATCGGGTTTAATAAATCGTTTTTGGACGAAAAACAGAATCAGGAATACGCCCACCTCAATGAAGAATCCGGCAACCATCCCTACCCTTACCCATCATTAAGCAATTGGAAGCGGGAAGTTAGCCCACCAAAATACTAGGGCCACCTGCGCTAACAGGTGGCCAGAAAGGAGACGGGATGCCGCCAGTGACGATATGCATCCAGACCCGACGCATAGTAATCACCATTGGAAGTGGTGAGAACTCCGTTGTGGTCATTGTTCCCAAATAGAGTTTAACCCTTTTCCCGGCCCGGTTCTAATCTCTAGGATCGGGCCTTTCTGCGGTAGCATGGCTGGCATGATCCGTGTTCTCGAAACCATTGGTATCCTTCTCGCAATTCCGGGGATGATCTACCTGCAATATCGCCGCGCTCGATGGGCTAGCGACCGCAAAAATGAGAAGGCCAACGTTACGACCCTTTTCGACGGTGAAAAGTAGTTGGGTTAGCCAACGTATTTATTGCCTTTACATAGCTCGTAGCGCCAAAGTCTTGGAAACACTGGCCTTAGGGCTAAAGTATTGTTTTCAAATAACTTAGCCTCGGGCGGTTGCCGGGGCTGCTTTATTTTCTTTCTATAATTCTATTATAGCGGTTTGAATCTAACTAAAATGCCAACTCTATTCTTTTTGGTTTGAATGGTTTAAGTGGTTTTGGGGCTTGACAAGTGATTTTGCTGGGGAAAGTGAATAAAAAAACGCAAACCATTCGATAAGTCGTTCTGCCTTTTGGGGATAGATGTTGAGTTCTTGCCGGGATAGGGCTCAGGGCGGGTGGAGAAAATCTCTGCCGCAGCGGCATCTCTCCAGCCGCGGCAGAGATGAGTTGATCCTACTGCTTGTCGTACATGGAGACGCCAGAGACCTTCTTGCCTGCGGAGTCGGTTCCGGTCAGGTGCAGCGACCGGGTCTTGCCGTCCGCCGATACGACCACGTGGCCGGTGTTGATTACTTTGCCGCTCTTCTTGCTGGTCAGGTCCAACTTGTGTTCGTCAATCATTTTGTATGAACGCGAATCTGCAGTCGGGTCGCCGGCGAGCGGGTATTCTTTACCGTCGAACTTGCCTGTCCACTCAGTGTGCATCGGCTTGCCATCGCCAGTGGTCCCATCCGTGGTTACTTTGACGTTGTCGCCGTCGGTTGCGTAGATCACGGTCGAGTTCTTTACGAGGCCGGCTGGGATCTTCGACTTGGCTTCGTCGAGCTTCCAGGTTCCCATCTGTGGACTTTGGGCGAAGCTCGAGAGTGTTCCAGCAAAGCACAGAGCGAGGGTTAAGAGGAGCATTCTTGCTTTCATGTCGTTCTCCTGTTGGGTGCGATATTTAGTTGAGGCTTGGAACAGCACGAAACTATACACCGTTTGAACATCGCTGATTTCAGAGACGCGGGGAGCTTCTCCCGAATTATTTTTGAAAAATAGTCGTTCGGTGTTTGTGATGGGAGATGCGGTAACATGCACAGCCCTGCGGGCGGACAAGGAATGAACACGAGGATGCAGGACGCGTTCAATCTCGCATGGAAGCCGGTGCTGGTGAGCCGCATTTGGCTTGTCTGGCGAAGCTGTTTATGCCGTTCGGATTCCGTATTTTGCTTCGAGGAAATGCTGGAGGTCTTGAGGGAGGGTAGTGGTTAGTTCCTGCCAGGTTAGGAGCTTCAGGCGGGTGGCAAAGGTGGGACGATGGACGGCGGAGAGGACTGAGTACCAGATTTCGATGAGGTCCTGGCGGCGGGCGTCGCATAGGACGCAGAAGGAGGCATCGGCTGCGTAGGCGGCGAGGACGTTGCGGATGAGTTGGTAGCCGCTAATGACGGTGCGTGCCGCTCCGGGGGAGATGCGGGGATTTTTCCCCTTCGACAAGCTCAGGGTCAGAATACCAACCTCGAGAGGGGGGCTTCGAATTCGGGTTCTAGTTGGGATTCGTCTTCGACGGGTGGGTGGGTTGTGGGGGTGGAGAGAGTTTTGCGAGGGAGGCGATCGAGGTCGAAGACGGCTTCGAGGTCTCGATAGCGTTCGATGAGGCGAAGGGGGGCGGTTTGGAAGGTGAATTCGGTGAGTTTGGCTTCAAAGAAGAGATTGTCGAGTTGGAGGTCGATCTCGGTTCGGTCGGAGTGGTGCGGGTTGTTAGGTGTTAGTTGCTGGTTGCTGGTTGTAGTGGTTGAATCTTGCTTGGGTTTGCGGGTTTTGCGGAGGGTTTTTAGTGGGACTCCGGGAGTGAGGCCGAAGTTAGGTTGGGCGGTGGGGTCGACGTTGAGGACATCGGCGACTGCGGGGGCGAGAGTATGGCCGTTGAAGACTCCGGGGTGGCAGAAGATGTTCATGAGGAGGGCGTCGGAGCTGGCGGCGGAGTCGAGTTCGCGCCAGGGCCAGTCTTTGCGGGCGATGGAGCGGCGGGAGGCAGTGTGAGGTTTGGCGAGGCGGCGTAGCCAGGCGGGATTGGCGCAGATTTGTGCGTAGGCGTCGGGGTGGAAGTTTCCGTGGTGGCCTTGATCGTCGTGGCCGAAGATGATGGCGGGCTCGTTTTCTGATTTGGGGCCGGGGACGGTGTCGTGGAGGAGGTTTTGCGTGCGTGCGAGATGGTGGGCTCGGGCGTTGAGGTCGCGGCGGAGGAGGGATGCGGACCAGGATTGCCGAGTGGATGGATGGGTGGGGCTCATTCTTGTAGTCATTTGTTGGATGATAGTTGGAGGAGGAGTGGGTATGCCGCGTGAGATTGATTGGACCGATTCTGAAGAGATTGGGATTTTGCTGCAGGAGAAGCATCCGGAGATTGAGCCGTATACAGTGCGGTTCACGGATCTGCACAAGTTTGTGACGGAGCTGCCTGGGTTTGTGGGGGATCCAGGGAAGTCGAATGAAGGGATTCTGGAGGCGATTCAGACGGCTTGGAATGAGGAGTGGGAGGATGCTAAATAGCGGCTTTTCCGCCTATGTCGATTTCAAATCCCGAACGCGGCCGGATATCTGACCCTGCCGCGAACACCCTCGAGAGCGCCAGGGCTGAGTTCCATCGCCATGAAGGCGTCCTGAGGGAATGGGCTTTCGAGAGATAGCGCTTTTCTGCTGGAAAAACCAAAGCGTGGATAGTAGTTTGGATGCCCGACGACTATGACGATTTGCTCACCCTGCTTGCGCAACAAATTCAGGCCATGACGGATCAGTTGTCCACCAATGCCCCGGCGCTGATGCCTGGGTAATACGGCCATGGGGGCCAGCGCCACAGCCGGAAACGATCCGCCGGTTGTCTCAATCGACATCCGACTGAAAAGAATATGCCCGACGAGTCGTTCCTCTATCTCGGCAACGAGCGAGACGAGCACCGCACCTTCTGTGCGCAATTTGTCCACCAGGTCAGCTTCATCCTGAGATCCGAAAGCGGCCTTATTGATTGAATGAATCACTGAACGTTCTTCGGAATCTTCAGTGTTTTCGCCACGGACGATGACATTGTCTTCCGGCCGCATGGACACAATTTTAACGTCGGACAACTTGCTGGTTTTTCAGGTGAGGCGGTTACGGAGTTGGGTTAGGGTCTTGGAGCCGGTTAGGCGGAGGGTCGCGGCAGAGAGGAGGGCCCAGGTGAGGCCTCCGATGGCCAGGGCGATGAGGTCGCCGCGGTAGGTTTGGGGCTGGGGGACGAGGTGAAGAAGCGAGGGTGACTCCAGCGTAGCTGACCAGACCGGCGGCTGCGGCGAGGGTGATCTCGCGGCGATCGGGGCCACCGTAGGGGCCGGGAGGGCCGTAGAGTGGGACGAGTGAGCGTCGGTGAGCGAGGATGGCGAGTGTTCCGGTCTGCATGAGGATTGCGATGTTGGAGGCCCAGGCCAGGCCGATGACGCCGAAGTGCTCGTGCAGCTGCCAGTAGATGGGGATGCTGGCGACGGTGATGATGGTTCCTGCGAGCATCGGCGCGAAGGTTTCTCCGGCTGCGTAAAAGGCGCGGGCGTAGATGGCTTGCGCGGTCCAAAAGGCGAGAGAGATGGCGAAGATGGCGAAGTACGTGGCGGTGGCGTTGGCGTCGTCGGCGTGGAAGGAGCCGCGGCGGAAGATGATGTCGACGGCGGGATGGGCGAGGGCGATCATGGCGGCGGAGCCGAGGAGCGAGAAGACGATGAGGCTGGTGACGGAACGATTGACGGCGGAGGCGAAGCTGGCGAATTGCTTTCGGCCGAAGAGCGAGGCGAAGAAGGGCATGGAGGCGGCTCCGGCGGCCTGACCGATGGTGGCCATGGGAGCGGTGAAGAGGCGCTTGGCGTAGTTGAGGCGGGAGATGTCTCCGGCGCCGTGGCTGGCGAAGAAGCCGAGGATCTGGCTGTCCATGGTGATGATAGTGACGCCGAGCATGAGAGGGAGCGAGAGGCGAACCCACTCGCGGAGGCCTGGGTGTTTGAGGCTGAGGATTGGCATGTAACGCATGCCGGCGCGGTAGGCCCCGTAGGCGTTGAGGAGGAAGGGACCGAGGTAGGCTCCGATGAGCGCTCCGACGCCGAGGGAGGAGATGCCCATGCGGCTGGCGAGGAGAGCTCCGCCGGCGATGATGCAGAGGTTATAGATGAGCGGAGAGAGAGCCTGGAAGGAGAACTGTTTGCGGACGAGGAGGACGGAGGTGAGGACTCCGCCGCCGAAGAAGAAGAGTTGGCCGGGGAGGAGGATGCGGGTGATGTGAGTGCAGAGGATGCCTTCGGGCGAGGCGGGATCGAAGTAGAGACGGATGTAGTAGGGGGTGAAGATCTCGGCGAGGATGATGGCGGAGCCGAGGACGAGGACCATGGTGTTGAGGATGATGGAGAGCGCGCGCTCGCCTTCGGCTTCATCGTTGTTGGCGCGGTAGCGGTCGAGGATGGTGACGAAGGTGATGGAGGCTGCTCCGCCGACTAGGAGGTAGTTGATGAGCTCGGGGAGGTAGAAGGCGACGTTGTAGGCGTCGGTGGCGTGGCCGGCGCCGAATTTGTAGGCGATGAACTGCTCGCGGACGAGGCCGAGGATGCGTGAGGTGAGAGCAGAGAGTGTAAGGAGGAGGGTCGCGGAGGTTGCGGTGTGGCTGTGCGATGGGCGAAGAAAATCAAGGGGTCCGCGACGGGGTTTGGCGATGAGCGGATTGGTGTCCTGGTTTACGGTCACGAGGGTGCTGCTTTGATTTTATCGGTAGGCTTATCCTGATGGGGTGGCGGGGGTGGTTCTTTGGCGGGAGACGGGCTGGAAAACTTTCGGTTGAGGGTGTTTCGGGCAGTGGCGGGGGAGATGAGCTTTCGGAAAGCAGCGGAGCTGCTGCATCTTAGCCAGCCTGCGGTGAGTCAGCATGTGCATGCACTTGAGGAAGAGGCCGGGGTACAGCTGTTTGACCGGGCTCGGGGTGCGGGGCATGGGAGCCAGATCTCGCTGACGGAGGCGGGGAGGGTGCTGCTGGGATATGCAACGACTGCTGCTGCGACGATGGCGGAGGCGCAGCGGGCGCTGGCGGCGCTGAACGATGAGGCGGTGGGGGAGCTTCGGCTGGGGGCGTCGACGACGGTGGCGCAGTATGTTCTGCCACGGATTCTGGGGGCGTTTCTGCGACAGTATCCGCAGGTGAAGCTCTCGCTGGTGAGTGGGAATACGGAGCGGATTGTGGAGGCGGTTGCGGAGAGGCGCTTGGAGCTGGGGATTATCGAAGGGCCTGCGATGCGGCGGGATGTGAAGACGGAGCGCATGGTGGGGGATGAGATGGTGCTGATTGTGAGTCCGAATCATGCGTGGGCGGCGCGGAAGGCGATCGCTCCGGGTGAGTTGGCGAAGGTGCCGTTGTTGCTGCGGGAGCGGGGATCGGGGTCGCGGCGCGTGGTGGAGCGGGCGTTGAAGAAAGTGGGACTGCCTCTGCGATCGCTGAGAGTGGCAATGGAGCTGGATTCGACGGAGGCGATTATCTCGGGCGTGGAGGCGGACCTTGGGGTGGGGTTTGTTTCGCGGTGGGCGATTTCGAAGGTGCTTCGGCTGGGATCGGTGAAGGTGGTTCGGGTGGAGGGGTTGGAGATTTTGCGGGATTTTAGTTTTGTGCGGCGGGCGGGGGCTGAGCTTGCGGGGACCGCTGCGGCTTTTCAGCGGTTTGCTAGTTCTGCCTCCGTTTAGGTGCGGTTGGTGGCGAAACCCTGCCCCAGAAGCGGGACTCTTTGGCGGGCCTCAGAGCAGGTTATGGGGCATCCGCCTTTCTGCTGAATTTTATTGGATGTTGGTGATAAGTAAAACTTATCGGTAATTTGAAAGTATGTCTCGACTCTGCTTCGTGATACGGCCATTCTTTAAGTATGTGGAAGAAGAACCTTTTTTATGCCGGAATTATTGTTGCGGCGAGTGGGTTAATTGGGCCGCCATTGGCGCTGGCGGCGGGGTTGGCGTTTGGATTGAGCGCGGAGCATACCTTTCACGGGGAAAGCCGGAAGCTCTCGAAGTTCCTGTTGCAGGCAGCGGTTGTTTGCCTGGGATTTGGGATGAATCTGAAAGAGGTGGTGCATGCGGGCGCGTCGGGGTTTTTGTATACGGCGATCAGCATTACGTTTGCGCTTAGTCTCGGCGTCGCTTTCGGCAAGATGCTGCGGGTAGAAAAGGTGCAGTCGCTGCTGATCAGTTTTGGGACGGCGATCTGCGGAGGAAGCGCGATTGCGGCAATGGGACCGGTGCTGGAGGCGAACGACGAACAGATGGCGGTCTCGCTGGGACTGTGTTCGTGTTGAATTCTGTGGCGCTGCTGATTTTTCCGTTGATCGGCCACCTGATGCACTTCAGCGAGACGCAGTTTGGTCTTTGGGCGGCGCTTGCGATTCATGACACGAGCTCTGTTGTGGGTGCTACGGCGAAGTACGGGCCGACGGCACTTGCGGTGGGGACGACAGTGAAGCTGGCGAGAGCGCTGTGGATTGTGCCGCTGGTGATTGCGACTGCGATGTTGAAGAAGAGCCACGCGAAGGTGAGTTGGCCGTGGTTCATTCTGTACTTCTGCGTTGCGGCGGTGCTGGCAAGTTATGTGCCGCACTATTTTCCGCAGTCGGAGGGGGTGTTTTCGGGGCTGTATCGGCTAGGACGCGCGGCGCTGACCGTGGTACTTTTTTTGATCGGGACCGGAATTACGAGGAATACGCTGAAGGAGGTGGGAGTGCGGCCTCTGGTGCAGGGCGTGGCGCTTTGGATTGTGGTGGGTGCGCTGTCGCTCTGGGCGATCCATGTGGGATGGATTGCGTTGTAGAACACTTTCCCTCGCCGACTAGCTCGGCGAGGAAGGGTCTACTCAGAACGACGTAACAGTGATCAAAGGGATAAAGACGGATAGGACCTGTGATGGATCTCTTGGTTTTTGCGCCGCCGAAGCCGCGTCTCTTTCAAACAGAACTACATCGGCCTGGAATGCGCTCTAGTAACTCGAGTGCGATTCCTCTTTGGATGCGGCGGGTTCGAGGGGATTGGGCGCGTCGGGATGCTTGGTGAAGTCGATCCAGCGTTTGGAGGGATCGACGGGGCGGTGTCTGCGGCGCGGCCTTTCGCTGGAAGAGAGCGCGAGGCTGGCGATGGTGTAGCTGACCATCTGGCGTTGACCGCAGCGGATGCAACGGACCGGGTAGCGCATGAGAAGGATCTGAGGGATGTCGTCAGTGCGGAGGGTCGAGCGGCGGAAGCTCTGGCCTGAACAGAACTGACACTGGATGGGAACGCCGTGGTAGGGATCCAGACCGAGATAGGGAGTTCGGTGACGGGAAGAGTGATGCTCTCTTCTTCTGTGTGCGGACTCGAACTCGTTCTCAAATTTCATCGGGAATTTTTCTAAGGCAGGGGCGGTAGATCGAAGAGCTTCTCTGCGGTGCGGCGAGGAGAGCCCTGGCTGCGCGATGTACGTATGGGATGGACGGCCGGACGGGTGGCAGGCTTCGAGAGGAGAGCGTGAAGGTCGCGAAGGTCCTTCTGAAGTTTTCGAAGATGGCGCGTGTCGGCGTGCGAGGGTGCGTTGTCAATAGCGAGTGCGAGTTGCGGTTCTTTGTGCCGGAGCTCGGCTTTGAAGACCTGGCGTGCGCCGGGGATTGTGTAGCCCTCGTCGTAGAGGAGGTTCTTAATTCGGAGGGCCATCTCGACGTCGCGACGGCGATATAGGCGCTGGCCGGTTCCGCCTTTGTGCGGCTTGAGCTGAGGGAATTCGCTCTCCCAGAAGCGGAGGACGTAGGCAGGAACGTCGCAGAGTCGAGCGACTTCGCCGATACGGAAGTAGAGTTTGTCCGGGATGTCAGACCCGGTTGGGGGAGTGGCTTTGCGGATTGGCTGATGCTGTGCCATGCCATCGACTCCGATACGCCGCCGGCTATTCTAGCCCGGCTTCACGTAAGTATAGGCTAACGAATCCGCAGTGGTTTGTAATTTTTATTGGGCTTGTCGTGGAATCAAATGGTTGGGGTGGAGACGGGCTGGCGAGGTTCGGGCCGGCTGCTGGCGGCACGAGCGTATTGGACAGGCCAGGGACAGGACTGATGTAGAACACTGGCGGCATGGAGAGGCCAGTAAGGGTTGCGAAGTTCTTCGCGGGCAAGCAGGACGAGATCAGCTTGTGCGGCGCGAACGATCTGATCGGCCTGTGCGGGTTCGGTGATCATGCCTACGGTGCCGGTTGGAATGCTGGCCTCGCGGTGAATTGTCTCGGAGTGGTGGACCTGATAGCCGGGGCCGACGGGAATTTGCTGGCCGGGATAATTGCCGCCGCTGGAGACGTCGATGAGATCGACGCCAGCCTGCTTCATGAGTCTGGCGAAGGCGACGGATTGCGGGAGGTCCCAGGATGGGCCGAGGGATTCGGGAGCCCAGTCGGTTGCGGAGATCCGGACGAATAGGGGAAGATGCTGGGGCCAAGCGGCGCGGATGGCGCGAATGACCTGGAGCGGAAAGCGAACTCGGTTGTCGAAGCTGCCGCCGTAGTCGTCGGTGCGCTGGTTGGAGAGGGGCGAGAGAAATTCGTGGAGGAGGTAGCCGTGCGCGGCGTGAACTTCGATGAGGTCAAAGCCGGCGGCGCGAGCGCGATGGGTGGCCGCGACGAAGTCGGCGATGATTTTTTCCATGCCCGGGCGATCGAGGGTGGACGGGATGGGGTAGGCCTCGTCGAAGCGTATGGCAGAGGGCGCGACGGGTTGCCATCCGCCTTCTGAGGCGGGGATAGTTCGCGCCTTCTCCCAGGGCACGGACATGCTCGCTTTGCGTCCGGCGTGGGCGAGTTGGGTGCCCGCGTAGGCTCCGTGCTGGTGGAGGAACGTGGTGATGCGCTCGAGTTGGGAGATGTGTTCATCTTTCCAGATGCCGAGGTCGCTGGGGGTGATACGAGCTTCCGGACTGACGGCGTTTGCTTCGGTGAGGACGAGTCCGGCACCGCCGATGGCGCGGCTGCCGAGATGGACGAAGTGCCAGTCGTTGGCGAAGCCGTCGATGGAGGAGTATTCGCACATGGGGGAGACGGCGACGCGGTTGGGCAGAGTGAGGCTGCGGAGCTTGAGCGGGGCGAAGAGGTGGTTCGTTGGCTGGGTCACAGGGGATTGGATGAGGATTGAGGGAGATTGGAAGCGGCGTTTGTTTTGCGGCGGATTTTAGCGTAGATGGAATGAAATTCGGGTGAAGGCAATGAACGGGCATGGTTTCCAAGCCACTGATAGGAGCGCTTTGGTTTTGGTGTACTCGTGCGCTGACTGCCAAAAATGGAACTGGGCAGGGCTAAGTGGCGTATCGTTTTCTGAGGATGTGGAGGCGGGACATGCGAAACAACCAAACTGCAGTGATGGCGATGCTGATTGTGACGACGACGCTGGTAAGCGGCTGCCGGATTGAATCAGACAAACGGAATGGCAATGACAACGTGAAGATTGCCACGCCCTTTGGGGGCATGACGGTAAAGACAAACGACGACGCCGTGGCGGATTTGGGGCTGCCGCTGTACCCTGGCGCGGAGTTGGTGAAGAAGGACAAAAACAATGGCGCGGCCGACGTCAATATGAGCTTTGGCAGCTTTCAACTGCGAGTGAAGGCGGCGAGCTACCGCACTCAGGATAGTCCAGACCAGGTGACGGCGTTTTACCGGAAGGCTCTGGGTCGGTACGGCGACGTGATTCAATGTCAGAATGACAAGGCGGTGAACGGCTCGACGCACACGGCCGAGGGGCTGACGTGCGATAACGAGAAGCAGAGTCACGTATACGTGAACGACGACGAGTCGGGCAAGATGCAGCTGAAGGCGGGATCGAAGCAGCATCAGCACATTGTGGCGATCGATCCAGAGGGGAACGGGACGAAGTTTGGTCTGGTAGCGCTGGATCTCCCGGGGCATCTTACCTTTGGCGACAAGGACGAACACACACAATAGAGAGTGCGCCGGCTGTGCGTACCTGGCTGAGCTTGCCGCACCCTGCGGGGTGGGATAGCTTCATAGGATATGCATAAGTATTGTCATCTTTGCGGCGGCGAGCTACCTGAAGGTGGGATGTCGCAGTTCTGTCCGCATTGCGGTTCGCCTCAGATTGTTCTTCAGGATTACGAGCAGCAGGCGGCGGTTGAGACGGGTGCGGTTCCGCCGCCGAGAGTGCGACAGGTGGAATGGAAGACCGCGATCCGGTGCTCGGTGCTGGTGGCGGGGATCGCCGCGGGATTGGGACTGGTCGCAGCGCGGGTGCAAATGGTGTCGCCGCTGAGTTGGCTGTGGACGATCAGCGGCTCGATTATTACGCTGGCGCTGTATCAAAAGCGTCGTCCACTGGCGTGGATGGATGCTGGCGTGGGGGCTCGGATTGGGGTGGTGGTTGGGCTGGCACTGGTGGCTGGTTTTATGGTCGCGATGGGGGTCGGCGGACTGGTGGCCAGGTACGGACTCACAGCATGGCGGGAACGGATACGGCGATGACGGTGATGGTGCATGGTCAACCGCCGGAGGTACAGCGGCTATGGTCCTCGCCGGAGATTCGAGCGGGAATGATGCTGGCAGGGTTTGGGATGATGTCGGGGATTTTACTGGTTTTGTCGACCATTGGCGGAGCGGTGGGTGGATTTATGCGGATGCGGCGCAAGGTTTCGGTGTAGGGACTTTCCATTGCGAATGCGAACGAGGGCGTCGCATGTTCAGAAGCCAGGAACAAGCGTAAGTCAGTCAGCGCCGGCGCTTCTTTTTGGCTATTTCTTCTGCAGCGTGCAGAAAAGCGCGAAGCGCGGGTGAGGCGTGTTCCTGGTTTCGGATGGCGAGGCCAAGTTTTCGGCTGATACGGGGCGTGACCGGAACCAGAGCTATGCCGGGAATTGCCGCGGAGAAGGCGAGACGGGGCACGATCGAGAAGCCGAGGCCCTCTCGGACCATGCTGATGAGCGTCCCGAGATC
This sequence comes from uncultured Acidobacteriaceae bacterium, assembly GCA_963798925.1. Lineage (GTDB taxonomy): Bacteria > Acidobacteriota > Terriglobia > Terriglobales > Acidobacteriaceae > Edaphobacter. Next base: position 986,749 of record CAWCVD010000008.1, on the reverse strand, counting down.
CTGCACCTCGAAGCGGACGCGAGGGGTTAGGTTGTGGCGTGCATAGGCCGCGAGCAGCAAGAGTTCGCTGGTATAGCGGGACATGATAAAGGGTTCGGAGGCCAGGTCGCGGATGGAGAGCTGACGACGATGGACGAGTGGTGAACCTGCCGGAAGGATTGCGCAGAGTTCGTCGCTGATGAGAGCAGCTGTCTTCGTAGCGGTGGCGGGGAGCTGTATAAGGGCCGCGTCGATCATCTGGGTGCGGAGCCACTCCTCGAGAGTTTCCGTACTTTGGCTGGGCTCTTCGAGCAGGAGCACTTCAACATTGGGATGGGCGCGCGCGAGATGGGCGATGACTTTGGGCAGGAATGCGACGGCTGCGCTGGGGATGGATCCGACGCGAACCCGACCCGAGATCAGGCCGGTGGAGGTGTCGGATTCTGCTCGGATGGCGTCGAGTGAGGCGAGAATCTGGCGGGCGTAGGGGAGGATTCTCCGACCTGCATCCGTTGGTTTCGCGCCATTGCGGCCACGGTCAAGCAGACGTGCGCCGAGGTCTTGTTCAAGCGTTGCGATGGAGTGGCTTAGCGAGGATTGCGAGACATCCAGATGGGCCGCGGCGGCCAGGAAAGAGCCTTGCCTTGCTATTGCCTCTAATGCTCGTAGTTGCTGAATTTCCATATAGTATGAAAAATTTCAATAGTAAATATATGTTACATCGATTTGATTCACCTAGCCGATTCTCTTAGACTCCGGGACAGGTTCATGAGAGGAGGAGTTGATCGTGCTCAATCAGAGTGTGGACAAGCGGGTAGTTTTCGATTTTGAGATCGACTTCCTGAATGGTGGCGGCGTTCAGGGACAGGGTTTTCGTCTGGACATCGATGGTGAGGAGATCAGCGACCGGGAGTTGGGGGATGCGATTGTGCGGGACCTGCGCCTGCTGATGGTCAGTTCGGTACGGATCCGGAACAAACAGATTATCGAGGAGCGGCACAAGCGAGTGAAGGCTGAGGTTGAAGGTGCGAATAGCTCGGATTCGCCGGTGCATGTGGATTTGAGCCACACGATCTACGACGGGCTGATTACTTATAAGGGGCTTCCTGCGCCAGTGATGTGCGACTTTCTAAGCCGCGAGGATTCTCGGAAACTCTACGACGAGGGGACCAGCTTCCATGTTGGACGAATTGACATGGTAGCGAATACCGGCACCTATCTGGATAGTCCTTTTCACCGATTCGAGGATGGGAAGGACCTTTCGGAGCTGGAACTGGCTTCCCTGGCAGGGCTAAGTGCTGTGCTACTGCGAGTGACGGGATTGCAGAGCCGGGCCGTGAACCGGGAGGTTTTTCTGCCGCTGGATGTCCGCGGTAAAGCGGTGCTGGTGGAGACGGGGTGGTCGCGCCACTGGGCGACGGACCAGTACTTCGAGGGGCACACGTACCTCACGCGCGATGCCGCTGAATATCTGCGCGATGCGGGCGCGACGCTGGTAGGCATCGACGCTTTCAATATCGACGACACGGCGGATGGCACGCGGCCGGTACATACAGTGCTTCTGGGCGCTGGGATTCCTATCGTTGAACATATGTGCAACCTGGAGTCGTTGCCGGCGAGTGGATTCATCTTCACTGCCGTGCCGGTGAAGGTCAAGGGGATGGGCACGTTTCCGGTACGGGCGTATGCCACGTTGGGAGCTGCTTAACGATGCTCGCTGTGGCGATGGAGGTGTGCGGGTGGTTGGGCGGGCTGGTGCTGATCTGCGCTTATGCCTTGGTGTCGTTTGAGAGAATTTCGGCGCGGGGCGGCGTGTTCCAGGCGCTCAATTTGGTGGGGAGTCTGATGTTGGCTTCGAACTCGGCATGGCATCATGCGTGGCCTTCGGCCAGTGTGAATCTGATTTGGATTGGAGTGGGGGTGGGCGCGTTATGGCGAGGCAGGCATTCTGATGTGGCTTGATTAATTGAGAAAACCTTCCTGTTCGGCCGTGTGGATGTGTCGGTGAGCATTGTCTGTTTCGGCATGCTCTGCGAAGGGGGTGTTTGTCCTGATATCATCAAGCGCAATTGCTATGAGTGAGACTACGGAAGTACTTAAGCCGAAGTTACGGGAGAAGGGCCGCCTGATGTCGGCCTCGGAGATCGAACGCACGCTGGTTCGGCTGGCGCATGAGATCGTTGAGAAGCATGATGGGAGCAAGAACGTCGGGCTGGTCGGGATCAAGCGCAGAGGCGTTCCTCTGGCGCAACGGCTGGCGGTTCTGATTGAAAAGATCGAAAAGCATCCGGTTGACACGGGTGTTCTGGATATCAGCTTCTACCGTGACGATCTTTCGACTGATGGACCGCGGCCGAATGTAGTGCCTGGAGCGATCGGTTTCGATGTGAACGGGCGGGACATCATCCTGATGGATGATGTGCTCTACACGGGGCGGACGATACGAGCTGCGCTGGATGCGCTGTTCGACCATGGTCGACCGAAGAGCGTTCGGCTGCTGGTGCTGATCGATCGGGGGCATCGAGAGCTGCCGATTGAGGCGACTTATGTGGGGCGAACGATTCCGACTTCGAAGCGCGAGATTATCGAGGTGAAGCTGAACGAGGTGGACGGACAGGAACAGGTTCTGCTGGTGGAATTGGCGGACTGACGGTTGCCTTCGATGAACCCAAGAACGCATGGTGCGGAAAATAAAGCTGGCTATGCGGCGGGTTCGCTCCTGACGGTTCGCGACCTGACGGTGATGGACGTCGCGGTAATTCTGGCGGCGACGGATCGAATCGAGCGGATGACGGAGCGGGATCGCTCGCGCATTCTGGCGGGCCGGCGAATTGCGTTGCTGTTTTACGAGTCGAGCACGCGGACGCGGACGTCGTTCGAACTGGCAGCGAAACAGCTGGGTGCGATTACGACGCTGGTCAGCGACAAGTCGTCGTCGATTGAGAAGGGCGAGAGCCTAAAGGACACGGGGTTGACGCTGCGAGCTCTGGGTGCGGAGTGCATCATCCTGCGACATTTCAATTCCGGTGCTCCTTTTCTACTGGCGAAGGCGACCGGGTTGCCGGTGTTAAATGCAGGCGACGGGATGCATGAGCATCCATCGCAGGCGCTGCTGGATTTGCGAACGATGTTGGCACGATTGCCGGGGTTGAACGCGGACCGCATCGACGGGAAGACGCTCGCGGGCGTGACGGTGGTAATTACGGGAGATATTCTGCATAGCCGGGTAGCCCGGTCGAATGCAATGCTGCTGCCGAAGCTGGGCGCGAGGGTGTTGCTCTGCGGGCCGGAGGAGCTGTTGCCGGAGGATGCGCTAGGTTTGGGCTGTTCTGCGGATGGCGGGGCCGTGGAGATTGAGCGGGATTTCGATCGGGCTTTGAAGCAGGCAAGCTCCCACGGCATGGGGGTGGCGATGATGCTGCGGATTCAACGGGAGCGGCTGGCAGGATTGGAACTCGATCTGGGGGACTATATTTCGCGGTACCAGTTGGATGAGGCGCGGCTGAAGGCTTGTGCGCCTCACGCGCTGGTGATGCATCCCGGGCCGATGATTCGGGGGCTGGAGATTGCGGGTGAGGTGGCGGACGGGCCGAACTCGGCGATTGAGGAGCAGGTGACCCAGGGGCTTGCGGTGAGGATGGCGCTGCTGGCGCGGGCGCTCGGTGCGGGTGGGTTTGAGAGTGTAACCGTATGAGCGACCTATTGGTTTTGAACGGGCGGCTGGTCGATCCAGCGAGTGGCGTGGACGCGGAACGGGACCTGTTGCTGCGGCATGGGCGCGTAGCTGCTATCGAGTTACCGGGTGGGTTGAATGGAGTGAAGGCGAAGGAGACTATTGATGCCGCGGGAATGATCGTCGCGCCGGGACTGGTGGATGTTCATGTGCATCTTCGCGAGCCGGGACAGACATATAAGGAGTCGATTGCTACGGGGACGGCGGCTGCGGCTGCGGGTGGCTTTACGAGTGTCGTGGCGATGCCGAATACCGTGCCGGTGAATGATTCGGTTGCGCGGCTGGAGTGGATGCTGGAGGCGGCGCGTGGCGCGGTGGTGAAGCTTTTTGCGATGCCGGCGGCGACGTTTGGCAGTATGGGCGAGGAGATTACGGACTTTCATGTGTTGCGCCGTGCTGGTGCGGTGGGTTTCACCGATGACGGGAAGCCAGTTCTGCAGGATGAGGTTATGCGCGAGGCCCTGGTGGCTGCGGCGGGACTTGGCGTGCCGGTGTCGCAGCATGCAGAGGATACGCGGTTGACGGGCGGGTGCAGCATGAACGCGGGGCCGGTAGCGTTTCGGCTGGGCTTGCGCGGCATGACGGTGGACGCAGAGGCTCGGATTGTGGAGCGTGACATTCGTTTGCTGAAGGATATTGAGAAGCACGATGGACTGCGACCGCATCTGCATGTTCAACATGTGTCGACGGCACGGGCGATGTCTTTGATACGAGTGGCGAAGGGCGAAGGGTTGCACGTGACGTGCGAGGTGGCGCCGCATCACTTTACGCTGACCGATGAGGCGGTTGGTGATTATGACACGAACGCGAAGATGAATCCTCCGCTGCGAGCGGAGGCGGACAGGCTGGCGATGATTGCCGGATTGATGGACGGAACGGTGGACTGCATTGCGACAGACCATGCTCCGCATGCCTTGTTTGAGAAGGAGCAGGAGTTCGAGCGGGCTCCGAATGGGATTACGGGTTTGGAGACGGCGCTGGGACTGGCGTTGCGTGTGCTGCACAAAGGGCAGGGGATGACTGTTTCCCGCGTGGTCGAGTTGATGAGCGCGCAGCCAGCGAGGATTGTTTCGCTGGATGGCAGGGGGACGTTGACGGTTGGGAGTTTTGCGGATGTGGTGGTGTTTGATCCAGCGACGGAGTGGAGGTTTGAGGCGAAGAGGTCGCGGTCGAAGTCGCGGAATACGCCGTTTGATGGCGCCGCAATGGTCGGCAGGGTGCGGTCGACGATCTGTGAAGGGCGAATCGTGTATTGCAGCTAAGCGTTGAGCTATGTGATTGCCTAGTGGGTGTGGAAGACGTGTTTGTTGGCGGTAGGCCACCACTCTTTCCACCAGAAGTTGAAGCAATCGATAAGGTCGCTTGTGAGCCACTTCTGACCGACTTTTGTCCAGGTTTGATATTCCTTGGGGTAGTAGAGGGTGGAGAAACCGGCTGAGGCACCGGAGCCGATAACCTCAGAGAAGTTGAAGGTTTCACTTCCGTTGTCTCGGCGCGTGACGAGGACTCGGGTGACTGCGTACCAGGACCGTTTGCGGAAGCCGCCGTGGCCCAGGGTGTAGAAGCGATTGTCCTGGTGGAAGATGATGGGGCCGATTCCACCGACAAAGAAGTTCTCGCTGGCCGTGTCAGCCAGAGTGTGCCAGTAGTATTGGCCGTAGCCCTCAAGGCCTTGGCCAAACTGGGGGTAGGACTTACTGTCCATGGCGAAGCCGGCTTGAATGCCGGCGACGAGGAAGGATGAGTAATCGAAGCTGTTCTTGGCTGCTAGAGTCAGCTTTTGCTTTGGCGTTTGCGGCGGCAGTTTGACGTCAGCTGAGACGGAGCTGAAATTTGGGATGATGCCGAGGACGCGCTTGGTCTGTTGGGTGCCGTAGATGCTGACCGCGTCAGGGTTTGTTGTCTGCTGTGGGGCGGCCGTCTGTTGAGCCGCGGGAGCGGGGGCCTGTCCAGTTTGCGGATAAAACAGAGCGCCAGGAGCGTCGGGTAGTTCTGAGTCCTGGAGCGGTGGTGTGAGAGCGGCCGATTCGTTTGAGGAACTTGTAGATTGAGTGGAGAGGTCGATGGGGATGAGCTGTTGTGCGCGAAGAGGGGTCCCGGAGAAGGTGATCCAAAGAGCGGCGCCAAGAATCAGGCCCGTCGGCCTGAGCTGGGGAGTGGAGCAAAGGGGCATACAGATAAGACGCATTCTGTTGAGAATAGACTCGATTTCCCGGGCGTTTGGCGAAAATAGGTGCAGTTTCAAGGGAGCATGTAACTCGATAACAAGCGATTAGGCGGATTGTAAAATTCCCATCGATTTTGCGACGGTGGTGAAGATCTGAAGTGCCTGATCGATCTCGGAGCGGGTGTGTTCGCTGGTCATGATGGTGCGAATGCGGGCTTTGCCTTCGGGGACTGTGGGGAAGGCGATGCCGGTGGCCATGACACCTGCGTTGAAGAGCGCGCGGGAGAAGTCCATGGTGCGACGACCGTCGCCGATGATGATGGGGGTGATTGGGGTTTCGCTCTTTGGGGTGGAGATGCCTCCTACGTCAAAGCCGGTGTCTGTGAGCTGTTGCTTGAAGTAGTTGGTGTTGTTCCACAGGCGCTCGATGCGGTCGGGTTCGGATTCGAGAATGTCGAAGGCGGCGATGCAGGTTGCGGCGACCGAGGGCGGGTGCGAGGTGGAGAAGAGGAACGGGCGGGCGCGATGGTAGAGATAGTCGATGAGGTCGCGGCTGCCGCAGACGTAGCCGCCCAAGGCTCCGATTGCCTTGGACAAAGTGCCGACCTGCACGTCGACTTTGTCAGTCATGTGAAAGTGATCGACTGAGCCGCGACCATTGCGTCCGAGGACGCCGCTAGCGTGAGCGTCGTCGACCATCATGATGGCTCCGTATTTTTCTGCGAGCGCAGCGAGTTGGTCGACGGGGCCTATGTCGCCGTCCATGGAGAAGACGCCGTCGGTGATGAGGAGCTTGTGGCCGGGCTCGTTCTGGAGTTCTTTGAGGAGCTCTTCGGCGTGGGCGACGTCTTTGTGGCGGAAGACTTTAATTTTTGCTTTGGAGAGGCGGGCTCCGTCGATGATGCTGGCGTGATTGAGTTCGTCGGAGAGGATGAAGTCGTCCTTGCCGAGGATGCTGGAGACGGTGCCGGCGTTGGCGGCGAAGCCGGATTGGAAGACGACGCAGGCCTCGACTCCTTTGAAGGCGGCGATCTTTTCTTCGAGCTCCATATGGATGCGCATGGTGCCGGCGATGGTGCGGACGGCTCCGGAGCCTACGCCGTATTTTTTTGTGGCGTCGATGGCGGCTTCTTCGAGTTTAGGGTGATTGCAGAGGCCAAGATAGTTGTTGGAAGCGAGGTTGATGACGCGTTTGCCGTCGTAGGTGCAGACCGGGGCCTGCTGATCGTCGAGCTCGCGCAGTTTGAAGAAGGTTCCGCGCTGACGAAGATCGTCGAGCTGGGCGGTTAGATGGGCGAGCTGAGGTCGTTTGGCGGCAGCGGTGGTCATGAGGACCATCTTAAACCTTTGGAAGGTGGGTCGTCCTGGGTTCAAGCCAAAGCTATCGGAAGGGTTCTAACTGATGATGTCGATGTCGATTTGAACTTCGTCGCCGACGAAGGTTGCCAAGGCCTGATGCTCCCAGGTAATTCCGTAATCTCGCCGGTTAATTTTTGTCGAAGCGTGAAACCCAAAGATCAATTTCTTTGTGGCTGGGTTTTCGAACTGGCCTGTGAGCGAGATTGGAAGGTCGATCTCTTTCGCGATTCCCTTCATGGTGAAGGTGCCGTGCGCGATGAAGTGAGTACTGTCTCTTTTCTCGATAGTGTGGCTGATGAAGGTAATGGTGGGATACTTGTCCACGTCGAAGAATCCGGCGCTGCGCAGGTCCTTATCGCGTTCGGCGATTCCGGTGTCGATGCTGGTGACGCGAATGGTTGCGTTCACCGAGGATTTGGTGATGTCGGTCTCGTCGTAGACGACGGCCAGATCAAAGTCTGTGAATTTGCCAGTTACTCGCGAGAGACCGCCGAGAATCGGAACCGCGAAACCGATAGTTGAGTGGTTGCGGTCGACTTTCATCAATGGCGGTACGGCCGCTTTCTCCTGGCTCCGCGCGGGTACCGATGCGAAAGAAGCTGTCAGGGTTGCTACAGCGACAATAATCCTGAGATCGGCTCTCATCGGGTGCCTTTCGTGTTCGTCAAGATTGCCTGTTTGTTTCGAGGTAAGGAAGAGGATATACACGAGAGTTCAGGGATTGCTATCGTCTTTCGTTTTTTTCTATAAACCTTTGCAAAATACCTAGACTTTGAAGCCAAATCAGCATCTTACGAAGAGGAACGCTCGCAGAGGGTTGGATCAGCGTTTAGATAATAACGATACGAGAACGAGGACACGAAAATGATCTTGCGAAATTCAAGAAAAGCCTTTGCATCTGGGGCAGTACTAGCATTCGTCTTGCTGGCTGGTTGCCAATCGAAACAGGATGCTGCGATTGATCAAGCCAAGAAGCAGGCAGCTGCGACCGGGCAGGCACAGCAGGTGGTTTCGACGGATAAGAACGGGAATGTCACCACGACGACGGTTCAGCCGCCGGCACCGGGTCAGACGACACAGGCTGTGACTACGACGGTTACTCCGGCAGCTGGAGTTGCGGCGAATACGCCGGCGACCGTGCCTGGTTCGGTGTCGCCGGTTACTCCAGGACAGTTGGATTCTGCGGGCCAGCCGGTGACGGCGCCTGCTCCTGGGGACGCGCCAATTGTTCGGCCCGCGGACGTGAATATTGCAGCGGGAACGAATCTGACGATTCGGATTAACGAGCACATCAGCGTAAAGACGAGCCGCCCCGGCGACCGGTTCGATGGCGAAGTGGTCGATCCGGTGGTTGGCGACAATAATCAGGTTGTGATTCCGAGGGGTTCGCCGGTGAGCGGCGTAGTGGTTGCGTCGCATCGCCGGGGGCACTTCAAGGGCAGTTCGATACTGGAGTTGCGGCTGACGTATGTCACGTTGAACGGTACCCGTTACGCGCTGGACACGCGGGACCTGACGCAGACGAAAAAGGGCAAGGGCAAGCGGTCGGCTGCGTTTATCGGCGGCGGAGCCGGTCTAGGGATGCTTGTAGGTGGTGTCGCCACTGGAGGGGTCGGGTTGCTGGTTGGCGGCCTTGTTGGTGCAGGCGGAGGAACAGCGCTGGGCGGCTTGACGGGTAATCGGGATATTGAGATTCCTGCTGAGTCAATCGTGCGATTCAAGCTTGCGGACAATCTGGTGGTTCAGCCGGCTTGAGTGTTTGCCGATGAACAAAAAGCCCATCCTGACGGGTGGGCTTTTTGTTGTCTGATGGGAGCCTTGTTGCTTCGGTTAGGATGGTTGGGGCTTCAGGAGGAATTTGAATGGGGATTCGACTGCATTTCTGGGGTGCGGCACAGACGGTTACGGGTTCTTCGCACCATCTGGAATGCGCTGGGCAGAACATATTGCTCGATTGCGGGCTTTTTCAGGGGCACCGGCAACAGGCGCGCGAGATTAACGAGCATCTGGCGTTGCCGGTGGAGCAGTTGAATGCGGTTGTGCTGTCGCATGCCCATATCGACCATAGCGGCGACCTTCCTCTGCTGGCGAAGAAGGGATATCGCGGGCCGATCTATACGACGCCGTCGACTTTGGATCTGTGCGAGAAGATGCTGAAGGACAGCGCGCATATTCAGGAGTCGGATGCGGAGTTTGTGAACAGGAGGTCCCACCGGAGACGGTCGATCGGCATTGCGGCAGATGCTGACGCGGTGGTGCCGCTCTACACGCAGGAGAATGCGGCGCAGGCGATGCAGCAGTTCCGGCCAGTAACAATGCATACGCCGCAGGTGCTGTCGGGTTCTACGGCGGACGCTGGTTTTACCTCGACGACGTTTGACGCCGGCCACATGCTGGGTTCGACTTGTGTGCTGATTGAGGCTCGCGAGAAGGGACAGACGACGCGGCTTCTGTTCTCGGGTGACGTTGGGAGGAAGGGGTTGCCGATTATCAAGGATCCAGAGGCGGCTCCGGCTGCGGATTACCTGATTATGGAGAGCACCTATGGCAATCGGTTGCATCAGCCTATTGGCCCGGTGAAGAAAAAGCTGGCGAATCTGGTGAATCGGACGGCTCAACGAGGCGGGCATATCGTGATGCCGGCGTTTGCGGTGGGTCGGACGCAGCAGGTGGTGCTGTTGCTGCATGAACTGATCGATGAGAAGGCGATTCCGGATATTCCGATCTTTGTGGATAGTCCGCTGGCCGTGAATGTGACGGATGTCTTTCGCAAGCATGAAGAGGAATGGGACGAGGGTGCGCGCTCATTTGCGAATTTGCATGAGGATCCTTTTGGCTGGAAGCGGCTGCGGTATATCCGCACGGTGGAGGAGAGCAAGACGCTGAATGGGCTGCATATGCCGTTCGTTGTGATTGCGGCGTCGGGAATGTGCGAGGCGGGGAGGGTGCTGCATCATCTGAAGAACAGCGTGGAAGATCCGAAGAACCTGATTTTGGTTACGGGGTTTCAGGCGGAGCATACGCTTGGGCGGGCGATTGTGCAGCGGCAGCCCGAGGTCAAGATCTTTGGGGAACCGATGCGTCTGCGGGCCGAGGTGGACTCGATCGGCGAGTTGAGCGGACATGCCGATCAGCGGGAGCTTTTGCAGTGGATGGAGCCGGTTGTGCCCACGCTGAAGAAGGTCTTTCTGGTTCATGGCGAGCCTGATGCTCAACAGGCGTTGAAGACAGAGATCGAAAAGATGTACAAGCTGGAGGTCGTCTGTCCGCGGCGAGACGACCGGTATGAAGTGGGTTGAGGCAGAGCCCTAACGCGGATCTTCACGGATGAAGCGGGTTTACGGTCAAAGACAGGACGAGTAATCAGTTATCTCTGAGGTGTTTGGCGACGAGTTGCAGGGCTTGGCCGGTAACGTCTTCGTCGCCTCCACAGCCTTCGAGCCAATGCATGTCAGGTTCGCGACGGAACCAGGTTAGCTGGCGCTTGGCGTAGTTGCGGTGACCTTGCTGAGCCTGGGCGACGGCTTGTTCTCGGGTGAGTTCGTTGTTGAGGACGGCGGTTGCTTCGGCGTAGCCGAGTGAGGTGAGTGGGCGACAGTCTCCGCCGTAACGTTCGGTGAGGCGCTCGGTCTCTTCGATGAGGCCACGGTCGAACATGGCGGCGGCCCGTTGATTGATGCGCTCGTAGAGGCGGGCGCGAGGCGGCTTGAGCCCGAGACGCAGGATCTTGTAGCCCGTGAGGGCATCGCGGCCCTTCTGCCATTGGTGGGTGAGTGGTTCGTCTGCGGCGAGAGAGACTTCGATGGCCCGGATGACTTTGGGGACGTCGTTGACGTGGATGGCTGCGGCCGCGGTGGGATCGAGGCGTGAGAGCAAGCGATGGAGGTATGCGGGACCGCGGGTGGTGGCGAGTTTGCGGAGGCGATCGCGACGGCCTTCCTTTTGCGGTGGTGCGGGAAAGAGGCCGTCGATGAGCGCTCGGAGGTAGAGGCCGGTGCCGCCGGCGACGATGGGCAGATGGCCGCGTTCGGTAATGGCAGTGAGGGTTTCGCGGGCCTGGCGGCTGTAGTCGCCTGCGGTGCAGGCCTCGTCGGGCCAGGCGATGTCGATCATGTGGTGCTGGATGAGGGCACGCTCTTCGTGGGTGGGTTTGGCTGTGCCGATCTCCATCTCGCGGTAGACGGCGACGGAATCGCAGCTGAGAATCTCGCCGTCGAACTCTTCGGCGAGACGAAGCGCGAGTGCCGTCTTGCCGCTGGCGGTAGGGCCAACGAGCACGACGAGAGGTTTGGCGTGCCCGGTCATTGCGGAGATGGCCTCTTTATCACCATAGACGCCACCAACCGGGGGTGAAGACGGTGTGGATGCCGGCTCGGAGCACGCTCAGAAGAAGGATAGCGAAGCCAAGCAGCAGAAGGCCGCGAGTCTGGCGGCGGCGCTCAGCCTGCCGGCGATCTGTTGCAGGGTTGGGTTGCCGTGGCATGGAGTCTGGAGCCAATTGAGTCTATGGGATTGGCTTGTTGGTGAAGAAGTCGACGCGAAGCTCGAGATTCGGGCCCTTGAACTGGGAGGGTAGTGGGGGAAACTGGCCGACTCCGGTAATTCCACCCCAACAGGCGCGGTCGATGGCGGTGTCCTGGCTTGAGCCATCGAGGTTCATGGCGGCGATGGTGCCGTCGCGGTTGATGGTGAAGCGGATGAGGGTCTCGCCCTGCTTGTTGAGGGGTGGGCGTGCCTCTTCCGGAATTAGAGGGATCCAGTTGCGCTTGATGTCGCCGAGGATTCTGCGGATGTAGGGACCGAAGTCGACCCCCTGGGTGTCGGAGAGGATCTCTGCACCGGTACCCATGCCCTGACCACCGCCGGAGGGTGAAGGGGCGTAGTCTCCACCGCGGTCACGGGCGGCGTCCTGTGCGGCTTTGCGGATTGCATCGCCTGGGGATTGGTTGGGATTGCCAAAGTTTGGCCGAGTGGGTGCAGGCTTGGGTGCTTCGACAAGAGCTTGCTGGGTCGGCTGAGGAGTGGGCGGCGCTGACGGCAGCGGTGTTGGCGGAGCCGGAGTAGTCTGTGCGGGTGCAGGTTGGGGGGTCGGCGGTGGAGGCTCTGCCTTGCGCATTGCCTGCAACTGCTGCAGCGTTTTTTGGTCGAGGGGCTGGGCGTGATTTCGCTCGGGCACCGCCTTATTAGGTCTGGGTGTCGGCCTGGCGAGGTTTTTTGGGGAATCCAGGAAGGTGAGCTGCCGATCGCGCTCCTTGAGCACCTCGACTGGACTGATCAGCCTGGGTTGATGGAACAGAACACGGGGGCCGTAGAAGAGAAACCAGATGATGCCCAGGTAAATGATGACCGAGATATAGATGGACTCGCGGAAGCGTGCCTTGGAGCGTTCATCATCGAGCGTGTCGAGCAGGTGGATCAGCTCATGCTCTTCGAGTTCGCCGAAGCGGCCGGTGCGTACCTTGACGGGTTGGGTAGGCGGCGCGGAGTTGGGCGGAGTCTCGAGGGAGGGCATGGGTATCTAAGTTCTGACGCTTATGCGGAGCGAAAGTTTCTTTGGCGAACAGACCGCGAAGTACCGGTCCAGGTGCTCCGGTGCATAGACCCTCCTATTTTCTCATTTTTGAGGGCTTTGATGGTAACGGTCTTTTTGCCAATGTTTTCTGAAGATGCGCGTGAAACCGTAGACTGTGAGTGTGAATGGAAATTTTCCTTCCGATGTTCGCGCCGTCGTGCTGACGATCAGCGACCGCTGCTGGCGGGGAGAGCAGGTAGACCACTCCGGGCCCGCGGTCTGCCAGTCGCTTGATGCCCTTGGAGTCAGCATGATAACAACGCAGACGCTGCCGGATGAGGCGGACCTGATTGTCGCGGCATTGCGGAGGCATGCGGAGGGCGCGGGTCTGATCGTGACCACCGGAGGGACCGGGCTTGGCCCCCGGGATGTGACTCCTGAGGCTACCAAGAAGGTCTGCGAGCGTATGGTCGACGGACTGGCTGAGAGGATGCGCGCGGATGGATTACTGCATACGCCGTTTGCGTCTCTAAGCCGAGCAGTATGCGGGACGGTCGGGAGTACGCTGATCCTCAATTTGCCTGGCAGTCCGGCGGGAGCGAAGAGTTCGCTGGCTGCGATTCTGCCCCTATTACCTCATGCGCTCGACCTGTTGGCTGGGCGCACGGAGCATCCTACGACCTCCGAGTGACCAACATGAGGGCTTGCGGACAGGTAGAATAAGAGATACCCCGTGAAAATCCACCCTGTCGTTCTTTTCCATAAATACAACGCCATTATGCTTGCCGCCCTGAAGCCGCTTGGGGTCTGGGGGATTGGCGCGCTGGCTGTTATCGACTCGGCGGCGATACCGGTGCCGATCGATGCGTTACTGATCGATTATGTGGTCAACGATCGCAAACGCTTTCTGCTGTATTGCTTTATGGCGGCGCTCGGATCGGCGGTCGGAAGCCTGCTTCCTTATTACCTGGGACGTGCGGGGGGCGAGCTGTTTCTGCTGAAAAGGATCAACCGGCAGCGGTACGAGCAGTTGCGCGACCGTTTTGAAAAGCAGGAGTTTCTCGCCATCATGGTTCCGGCCATGATGCCTCCGCCGATGCCTGTGAAATTGTTTGAGTTTGCCGCCGGCGTCTTCGAGATGAAGGGCATGTGGTTCTTTAGCGCGATTCTGGTCGGCAAATTCCTGCGGTTTCTGCTCTGGGCGGTCATTACGATTACATTCGGTCCACAGATTCTCGGCACAATTGCCAGGGCGCTGCGTGAGCACCACGGATATGTGCTTGGAATATCAGGAATTCTTATCGTGGCCTTGCTGGTCTATGTATTGCGTAAGGTGTTCGATCGGCGGCGGGGAACGACACTTCCAGTTGAAGAAGAGTAACTAAGGCTGAACAACGTTCAAGGTTGCGGTCAGTGCTGGACGTGGCCGCTCATCTCCATGCGCACGACACGACGATCGGCGTCGACGAAGACTGCGCCTGAGAGCGGTGTGTTCTCCTGTCCGGACAAGAACGGCGGGTGATACACAAAACGCAGATCGCGGAAGGTGACGGTGGTGATGCCGTCTGGATCGGCGCCGGTATCGGTGACGACGGGGTATTGTGACCAATCGAGATAGGCCTCACCGAGCCAGCTACGCTTGGCAACGAGAGTTGCGAGGGTGGTGGGCGGCTTGTAGATGATCTCCGCCTGGTCGGTGGTGGCGATCTCGTTGCTGAGGGTGTCAGCGCTGGAGATGAGATACGACTGTGGAGTTTCGACGACAGTCTGCCAGTGGAATGGGTTGAGCGGGTACGGATCCGCCGCGACTCGAACGATACCCGCGCCGTTGTAGTCGCCGGACCGGGCGATTTGAAGGGCCTTCTGGTGCTGGAGATAGCGAAAGGTCCAGAGCGCGGCGGCTGCGAGTAGAGCGACGATGGCCCAGTACTGGCCGCGAAAGACTGGTCGGCGGACTCCGACTTCGCTGTTGATCAGTCCGAAGAGCGAAGGCGCGACGAGAGCAGTCAACAGGATGAGAAACAGGATGGGTTCGAAGATGAAGACGAAGGAGCCTGCGTACCAGCGCGGATTAAACGGGAAGAAAGGGCGCAGGCCGTAGTTGTTGGTCCAGTCCAGGAGAAGGTGGCTCAGTAGAGCGACGAGGGAGAAGCAGTAGAGCAGACCCCAGCGGAGAGGGGCGCGAGTGAGCTTGGGAGGATTCTTTCTGCGCTGTCTCCAACGATGAAAGAGCCAGATGGCGCCGACAAGGATCGCTGCCTCAAAAGGGAGGCCGAGAAAAGTGTGAGTCCAGCCGCGGTGGTGTTGGAAGGTAGCTATCGGCCCGTCGATCGACCAGAGGGTGTCGAGGTCGGGAGCTTCAGCGGCAAGGACCATGGCAAGAGTGGCGTAGGCTGCCTTCCGGTTGAACCCAGCTCGGGCGAGACAGGCTCCGGTCATCAGATGGGTTACTGGATCCATGGCGCTATGCTGCTTCCTGGTGGTTAGGTTGTTGGCGGTTTCTGTCTCCGGTCAGCGCTGTAGATGACGAGTTGGCTTCCGGCGATGCGGTAGAGAGGGAGCGATTTGCGGAGTTCGGTGAGGTGTTGACTGACGCCGTCGATGAACCAGGAATAGTCATCCCAAACGATGATGCCATTCGGGGAGAGAATCTTTAGTGCGGTCTCTGTGTCAGCTTTGACGCACTCGTAGGAGTGGCCGCCGTCAATGAGGCAGAGGTCGGTATCGGCTAGAACGTCCGGAGGGATGAAGGTGAGTGAGTTGCCTCGGAGTTGATGGATTCGTTTTGCGGCAGGATGTCCAAGGAAGGCGAAGCCGGTAGAGGTGCGTGAGAGGCGGACCCACTCCTTGTCACCGCGGCTGAGGGTTTCGACCTCGGCAGGCGTGTATTCCTCAGGGAGATCGAGGGTGTAGACGTCCGCCTCGGGAGCGTTGAGGGCCATAGTTAGGCTTCCGACACCGCGGAAAGTGCCAGTCTCGAAGATCTTTTTGGGTTTCAATGCGCTGACGATGGTTGCGAGAAGGGTATAGGGGACAACAAAGCCGAGGCCGGAGAGGCTGATGGTGTCGATGGGCGGCAGGATTATCTCGGGCGGTTCTTTGCAGCCGAGGAATCCGGCGAGGTCGCGGTGCTCGATGATGGGAAATGGATCGCGTGCGTCGAAGGCATGCTGGCGGACGCTGCGGCCAAGCTGGACGACGTGTTGCCGGGTCTTTCGATTGGCAAAACGGATTGTGGCCAATTCAACCAGATCGCGGAGCATGGGAAGAAGATGCCGTGAGTCGACTCCGTAGGTGCGCGTCTTTGGGGGAGGCTTGTCTTTCATTGCGGTTGTCTGTTTCGCGGATCGCGCTGTGCGGATTTTCTCATACCGATAAGCAATCGAAGCAAGCGTGCCACGTAGAAGAGGGGCGCGCTTGGTAGAATCGAGGTGCCGATGCCTACTATGACTGCGATAACGCCCGAGATTCTTGCCAAGTATCAGCCTGTGATCGGGCTGGAAGTTCATGTTCAGCTTTTGACCGAGACGAAGGCGTTTTGCGGTTGCGTGAACAAGTATGGTGGCGAGCCGAATACGCATATCTGTCCGACGTGTCTTGGACTGCCGGGCGCGCTTCCGGTGTTGAATCGGAGGGCGGTGGAGTTTGCTGTGCTGGCGGCGAGAGCGATCAACTGTGAGATTCGAGAGACAAGTATTTTTTCGCGGAAGAACTATTTTTATCCCGACTCGCCGAAAGGTTATCAGATCTCGCAGTTCGACAAACCGATTGCGGAGCATGGGTGGATTGAAGTTCCGGCGTTCGATGTGGATGGTGGGGCGATTACGAAGCGGATCGGGGTGACTCGGCTGCACATGGAGGAGGATGCGGGTAAGAGCCTTCATGATGGATTTGCGGACTCGGTTTCGAAGACGTACATCGACCTGAACCGGTGTGGGACACCGCTGGTGGAGATCGTGAGTGAGCCAGATTTGCGGACGGCGGATGAGGTGTTCGAGTACCTGACCAGGCTGAAAGAGATTCTGCTTTATACCGGCGTGAGTGATTGCAATATGGAGGAGGGATCGCTGCGCTGCGATGCAAATGTCAGCGTAATGCTGAAGGGCGCGAAGGAGTTTGGCACGAAGGCCGAGGTGAAGAACGTCAACAGCTTCCGGTACATTCGCGCCGCGGTTGAGTATGAGATCGAGCGGCAGATCGGCGTGCTCGAAGAGGGTGGTAGGGTGGTGCAGGAGTCGCGGCTTTGGAATAGCGGCGAGGGCCGGACTTACTCGATGCGCTCGAAGGAGCAGGCGCACGACTACAGATATTTTCCGGAGCCTGATTTGCCGCCGCTGATCGTGGGTGCGGGGTGGCAGGCAGAGATTATGAAGATGCTTCCGGAGTTACCGGAAGCGCGGCGTGCTCGGCTGATTGCCGAGTACGAGATTGGTGCGCAGGATGCCGCGACGCTCACAGCTACTCGAGAGTTTGCCGACCGATTTGAGGCTGCGGCCAAGAAGGCGAAGAGTCCGAAGCGTGTTGCGTCGTTGCTGACGAGCGAGTTGACGATGCGGCTGCGTTTGGCCAATCTTGAACCGGAGCAGTCGCCAGTTTCGATGACGGGAGTTGTGATGGCGGCAGATCTGGCGGAGTCGGGCGAGCTGTCGAGCAAGATGCTCAAGCAGTTGCTGGATATGAGCTTCGCGGAGGGGAAGGACTTTCCTGAGATCTATGAGCGGGAGAAGCCGCAGCAGATTTCTGATACAGGCGCGATTGAGGCGATGATCGATGAGGTGATTGCTGCGAATCCAAAGCAGGTGGAGCAGTACCGCGGTGGGAAGAAGACGGTGGCGGCCTTTTTTGTGGGGAACGTAATGCGGTTGTCCAAGGGGCAGGCGAATCCAGTACTGCTAAATGACCTGGTGACGAAGAAGCTGGATGCGCTCTAAAAGCAACGTCGACTGGCTAAATCACTAGGTGGCAGGGCAGGTGGATTAGGGTTTAATGGGTGGATGCCAATGCGTGTCCGTTTGTCCAAGAGCGTGTGCCGTGGAGTTTGCGTGAGCGTTTTGCTTGCTGCTTTCGGGTGCAGGACTGAGGCTCCCTATGTGGTACCGGAGGGGCCGATGCCTCCGAACACGATTCTGCTCTCGGGAATGATGCGAGAGCTGTCGGCGACGCCAGGATTTACCGACGCGTTGCTGGCGCAACTCGATAAGGGTGGCAAGAAGGGGCCGGCTTTGATGACCCCGAAGCTGGTGAAGAAGCTGCGGGAGCTGATTCTGGGCGGTGACTGGCAGGGGCTCGATCGATTTCCTGGCTGGACAATGCAGGAGGTCAACCCTGCCGTGGATGTTATCAACAAGGTAGTGACGAAGCATCCGGAGACACCGGTTGGGACGCCCTCCGGGGCGCCGACTGAAGCATCGCCAAGCGCCGATAAGGGAGTGATTGCGGAGTATCTCGACCTGGGCAGTTATTCGCCCGAGAAGGCAGAGACGGTAAGTCTGGATAAACCTTCGACTCTGCCGGGACTATCGAACGCGGAGCTGGTGAGTGAGATGGGTGCGGGAGTGGTGCGAGGTGACGTCGCCAACCCGAAGCTTGCGCCGATGCATCCAGACAGCCAGCGATTGGCGGATGTGTTGAACCGACTGGGACTGAATGCGCTGGATGGTGCGGCCACAGTGACGGCTGAGGTGGATGGGAAGAAGGCCACAACTCCGCAGGACTTGCTAAAGGCGCTGATGGCGACGGGACACTCGGTTGTAATCTACGACTCGCGGTACTTCGCCAACTTCGGCCACTTTCACTTCAAGGGCCAGGACGTGATGATGCCGTTCTTCGTGAACTCGCAGATTGCGATTCCAGGGACGGACCGGTCGCTGCTGGTTCCGGTGAGCCATGCTGAGTATGAGTGGGAGATTCGCGGACCGAAGGTGAACGCGGATGTGAGCTTCTACTTCGGTATCGATGGCAAGGCTGAGTTTCGCACGATGGATACGCTTGACCAGGCGTGGGTGCTTGGCCGTCATGCGCATGAGTATCGCGATGCGGACGCGGTGGAGGTGACGCAGCTAGTGGGGAAGATGCTCATTGCGTATGTACATCAGCACATCAAGCGGCCGGACCTTCCGTTTGGGGGGTACTATCCGCTCGGCGTGTGCCAGGATGGTGTAGCCGCGATCGAGAGGAAGATGACAGGGCACGACACATTATTTCCAAACACTACGGAAGCCGCGCTGTGGGACGATCCCCGTGATGCCGAGATCAATGAGATGATGATCGCGATTCCGAAGGACAGGAATGGAACACCGCCTTCGCCGGAGAGAATCTTCGGGTCGTTGCCGGTTACAGACTTTGGGTTGATTACGATTCCAGGCCTGCCTGCTGATCTCGATGCGGTGCATGCAGCTTGGCAGGATGGGTCGTTGGAGCGAACGCGATCGTGGATTGAGAGGATGAAATTGCGGCTGGTCGGCGTGGCTGTCCTTGTTGCGCTGGCAGGGATCGTGGTGTGGAGACGGAGACGAGCGAGAAAGTGATCCTTGTTGCCAGTTGTGATGATGCAACTCATTCGCAGGCTCATGGCTTCCTATAGAAAGGGAGAATAACTATGGCCACGAAGAAAGCAGCAAAGAAGTCCGTGAAGAAGGCGTCGTCGAAGAACGCGAGTAAGAAGTCCAGTTCAACGCGCAAGTACAGCCCGTCCGCAGGCAAAGACGTCGAGCGCGAGATGCAGGCGATGAAGCAGGGTAAGCTGAAGAGCGGGCGCAGCGGCAAGACGGTGACGAATCCGAAGCAGGCGATTGCGATTGGATTGTCTGAAGCCCGCAAGGAAGGGAAGAAGGTTCCTCCGCCGCCGAAGAAAGGATAAGAATGAGCGAGATCGAACAATATGGCGCGATGTTGGAGATCGCGCTGCAGGAGGCACGCGTCGGACGGAACGAGGGTGGCGTCCCGATCGGTGCGGCGATGTTCGATGGGAAAGGGAAGCTGCTGGCCTCGGGCCGAAACCGGAGAGTGCAGCAAGGCGATCCATCGGTGCATGGGGAGACGGATGCCTTTCGGCGGGCAGGACGACAAAAGACGTATCGCGACAAGATTATGGTGACGACGTTAGCGCCTTGCTGGTACTGCAGCGGGTTGATCCGGCAGTTCGGGATTCGGACTGTCGTTGTGGGTGAGAGTCGAAATTTTTCCGGTGGAGTGGAGTGGCTTCGATCGCTTGGGGTGACGGTGATCGACCTGGATTCGCAGGAGTGTTCCGATCTGCTGACTGGGTTCATCGCGGAGCATCCTGAGATTTGGAATGAGGATATTGGGGAAGACTAGATCGGGCTGGTCTGTTTGCGCTTAGAGAGGAAGAACCAGGCGACCCCGCAGAGAATGTAGACGAGGTAGAAATACGGAAGCCAGTTCAAGGGGGCCGCTGGGACAGGGTACAGAGTTCCGGCCAGGGCGAGTAGAGTGGCGAGGGTGGCCGCGACCGAGAGCGCGATGGTGCCCGGGGTGAGGTGATGGTTGCGCTTGAGGTATATGGGAAGTCCGATGGCCGCCAGGCCGTAGGTGGTCATGAATCCGTAGACAGAGAGTGAGCCCATCCAGCCGTAGATGTCGATGCCGGAGATGCCTCGAGCGGTGAGGGCGCAGACGGGAAGTACGGTGAGGACACCTGAGAGCAGGACTGCGGAAGCGGGTGTAGCGTTCTTCTGGTGCGCGGTGCTGAGGCGGCGGTGAGCGAGACCGTTGTGGGCCATGCGCATCAGAACCCGGGCGGCAGCGGTAATGCAGGCCAGGGTGCAGGCAAACATGCTGACGAGAGCGCCGAAATCAATGAGTGGACCGAGAGCATGAACGCCGGCGAGGTTGGCGAGGATGCTGAGCGGGGCGGAGGACGTGCCGAGGTCCTGGTGGGCAGCGGCCATTCCGAAGGTTTCGACGTAGGCGCAAAGGATGAAGAAGAGGCCGCAGAAGATGGCGGATTGGATGACAGCACGAGGGATGGTGCGGAGGGGCTTGACGGCTTCGTGGCCGAGCGTGGTGGCGCTTTCGAAGCCGACGAAGCTGAAGAGGGCCATGACGACTCCGAGGCGCACGGCGGAGGGGGTGACTCCGGTGAGGTGGAGCTGAGGCGGATCGGTGTGGGGGCCGCGATGCCAAAGGACTAGAGCGATAACGACGGCGATGGAGAGAACTGAGGCAGCCTCGATCCAGAGCATGAGACGAGCTGAGACCTGCACGTCGTGGTAGGCGATTGCAGTGGCAATGGCGACGCAGAGGAGTCCGAGAAACGTTGTGGGGGCGGTGCGGCCGAAGAATGCGGAAAGGAAGACATTGGCATAGTTGATGAAGCCACCGGCGACGGCTGCGCCGGTGGCGATGTAGGCGAGAAAGAGCGCCCAACCAGCGATGCTGCCGGCGATTGGGGGAAGGGAGACGGTGGCATACGTGTAGAGCGCGCCGGAACACGAGGTATAGCGGGCGAACCGGCTAATGCAGAGGGCGATCAGGAGAATTGCAATCGTGGCGAGCAGATATGCGAGCCATGTTCCGTTGCCAGCGAGGGCGAAGACCAGAGGAACGGTCATGGTGGGCGATGTGGTTGGCGCGATGGTGGAGATCGATTGGGCGAGGGTCTCGACGGGTGAGAGGATGTTGGCGCGCAGGCCGGAGGCAGGCGCTTCGGCTACGGGGGCGAGAGCCTGCTCCATTGTTTGTCCTCCTCTTGCGCGGGATATGTGACGGATAGACGAGTACGGGTTTTCGGGCCGATGGATCGGGCCAATGCAGCAGAGCTCAATGACGTTGGATTTAGTCAGAGCATAGCTGAAGATCGCCGTGGAACGAAGCAGAACCTTGTTACCTTGCGACGATGCCAGTTTGATCGGCTATTTTTTGTCGGAAGAAGAGGCGGATGCCGCGGCTGGAGCAGCTGCAGGCGTTGCGGCTGGAGCGCTGTCCTTGCTTGGCTTTGAGTCCTTGCCTGGCGTTGAATCGGCGCTCGGCTTCGAGTCGCTGCTGGAAGTGCTGGTGTCTCCGGTGGATTTGGGTTTGGCGTTGCCGTAGCCGTCGGCGTACCAGCCGCCGCCTTTGAAGCTGATTGCGGGTGCGGAAATGACACGGTCCAGCTTACCGCCGCAGTGAGGGCACAGAGTGATCTCGGGATCAGAAAACTTCTGGATCTTTTCTGTGTGCTTGTGGCAGAGGGTGCATTCGTATTCGTAGAGCGGCATTATGTTTCTTTCTCTGTATCTAGCTTACTGTGATGCGGGATGAGCGGTGAAGATGCGAATTCACGCCTTATCTGGTGTCGAATCGTTATAGTTTTCCAAGTTCGATGAGACGGACGCTGGCGATAGCTTCGACCTTGCGCAGGGCTTCGATGGCGGCGGTGGCGGAGGCGGCTTTGGGGACGTCGATCTGGACTACGGCGAGGGCCTGACCCTGGGGGACACGCTGCGATGCGGGGCGGGCGGGGTCGGCGGCGCGGCCAAGCGCGAAGTTCGCGATGTTGAGGCCATGCTCGCCGAGGATAGTGCCGATGCGGCCAACTACGCCGGGAACGTCGTGGTTGCGGATGGCTACGAGGGTGCCGTGGAGGGGGGCTTCTATGTCGATGCCGTCGTAACTGAGCAGGCGGGGCGAGGTGCCGTGCAGAACAGTGGCGGAAGCTTCGGTGTCGCCGTCGGAGGAGTGGAGGACGAGCTTGAGGGAGGAGCCTACGCCGCCTGTGGCGAACTCCTTCTTGTCTTCCTGGATGCGGATGCCGCGCTCGTGGGCGATAGAGGCGGCGTTGATGCGGTTGGCGGTCGCGCCCTCGCCGTCGGTGCCGTTGAAGATTCCGGCGATGGCGGCGTTGCGGATGAGGTCGGTTTTGCCGGATGCGAGGCGGCCGGTGTAGGTGATTTGGATGTTTTCGAGGTTGCCGGGGGTGGCGTGGGATAGGAAGTGGCCGAGGCGCTCGGCCATCTCGATGTAGGGGGCGACCTCGATGTATTCCTCGTGCGACAGGGAGGGGAGGTTGACGGCGTTCTGGACTACGCCGAGCTTGAGATAGTCGCGGACCTGCATGGCGAGCTGGATGCCGATGGCTTCCTGGGCCTCGTCAGTTGCTCCGGCGATGTGGGGCGAGAGGATGACGTTATCGAGGTTGAAGAAGGGGGAGTCTTTGAGGGGCTCCTGGTGGAAGACGTCTAGGGCGGCACCGGCGACGTGGCCTGATTGGATGGCTTCGGCGAGGGCCTGCTCGACGATGAGCTCGCCGCGGGCGCAGTTGATGATGCGGATGCCCTTCTTCATGATGCGGATGGAGGTCTGGTTGATGAGGCCTTCGGTTTGGGTTGTGAGGCCGACATGGAGGGTTAAGTAGTCGGAGGATTTGAGGATCTCGTCTATGGGGACGAGGGCTACGTTGTTCTCGCGGGCGATGACGGGGGCGACGAATGGATCGTAGCCGATGAGGTGCATGCCGAAGGTGGATGCGCGGCGAGCGACTTCGAGGCCGATGCGTCCGAGGCCTACGATTCCCAATGTTTTGCCGCGGAGCTCGGAGCCTTGAAGGGATTTTTTCTCCCATTTTGCGGCGTGCATGGTGGAGTTGGCACGGGGGATGGAGCGGGCCAGCGCGATCATGAGGCCGACGGTGAGTTCGGCTACGGCTACGGCATTGGCGCCGGGGGTGTTCATGACGACTATGCCGCGGTGGGTGGCGGTGTCGGTGTCGATGTTGTCGACGCCTACGCCTGCGCGGCCGATGACGCGGAGTTTGGGGGCGGACTCGAGGAGTTTGGCGTCGACCTGGACGGCGGAGCGGACGACGAGAGCATCGGCGTCGGCTAATTCGGCCGCGAGACCGTTTTTGATCTGGTCGGGGGTGACGATCTGCCAGCCGGGTTCCTGCTGAAAGACGGCTAAAGTGGCAGGCGAGACTTTTTCGGCGAGAACGATCTTCAAGGCTTACCTCTAGTCGGGAGGGAGACCCTCCCCTGCTGAAAAGCTGCTAAAGTCTTCCAAGTAAAAGGCTTAAGTCTGGACCTGAGAGCTGGCACAACTCGGAAAGTCCTGTAAACATTGGGTGTTGAAGTGCAAAGTCTTGAAAAAATTAGAGTTACGACGGATGACCGGCACCATTTTCTGTTCCGCTCCTCCATTGTAGCCAATCCTGAGGGGTCGCTTTGTCAAGTGGGGAAGATTTGGCTGATCGTGAGTTGAGGTTTGAGTAATCGCTTTTATTGGAAACACTTTCGCGGAACTTCGCCGAGGGCAGTGAGTAGTCGATAGTTTCCTGATCGCCGACCGGACTAATCACGCCGAAACTTTGCGGTTGCGCCAACGCCACGCCATCCAGGCGACAACCAGAAGGAGGATGGCGAACAGATACAAAAGGTGGTCGCAGATCCACAAGACCAGCTGAAGCGCGCGGTGGAGGTGATCGGCCTTCTGCAGCGCATCTGCCGGGATAGTGACAGACTGGCTCCAATCGAAGGTCTTCAAGCGCGACAGGAATCCCTGGCGTACGCAGCCTTCGAGGTCATACACGCCGATTTGATGAGAAAAGTGGCTCGCCACAATCAGGTCGCGGGAGAATTCATCCCAGTTGAGCGGTCCTGCACCGAAGCCTGCGGCTGAGTCACCATCTGTGCTGCCAACGGAGATGGCTTGCGCACTCCGACCGATAGACCAGATCATGCCCGCTCCGACCTGGCGTGCAAAGCTGGTGTAGAGCATCAGATATTCCTGGTCACCGCGGACATCCACGGTACCGAGCAATCGGTCCAACAAGGTGGAGTGGACACTTCGTTCGGCGGGGATGTATGGCATCTGATAGGTCTGGACTGGATAGCCTCGTTTTTGAAGCTGACCGATGAGCTCGGAGTATTCCTGGTGCGCAGTGGCTATGCGATCGTTGTCCACGCTCCGGCGCAAAAGGGTTGTAATCAGGCGCCATCGATGGGTCTTGAGGGCCGCAAGTTCTGCGAAGTTAGGTTCAATGTCCAGCCCTACTCCTGCCCACTCGAGACCGTTATCGCTTGACCATTTCTCGAATGCTGCCACGCGTGCGGCAGCCTCGGGCGCGTTATCCGCATTGAGATAGAAGCCCTCCTCTTTCGACAGCATCATCCAGGCGATTACGGGAATCCCCGCCTGGTTCAAGCGGCGCACGACCGCGGCTCGCTCCGGGCTGAGGTCAAGGGTTGGGATCGCCACCTCAGCGTGCAGCTCTCGCAGATCGTCGATCACGTTCTGATCGTCGAACAAAGACTTCATCTGCTCGATCCCATGTTCGCAGCAGGCAAACCCAAGCTGTGGCGGTACGCCGGGACCCTGAACGCGAATGCCGGCAGAAGGCATGGAAGCAAGCGCGGGAACCACCACGAAGTCGCAGATGCCTATAAAGAGCACGATGCGGAGCAGGCAGGAGAGACGTTCTGGAGCGGAGGATCTCAAGGAGTACTCATCTCGCTAGAATGTATGTCGCAAGAGAGATTCATGCTTCGATGAGAGACGAATTATCGATTTCCAGCTACCGGCATGATCGCGATGGCTCCGCGTGCGCCCTCAAGCGAGGAGACAAGCCGTTGAGTGGAAATCGAGTTGAAATTTGTGAAAAGGTTGGATGACGTTGAACACCATGGATCGATCGGGTAGTGGGCCGAGGTTGATTATCGTGTGCGGTTTGCCTGGTTCGGGCAAGACCACACACGCGAAGCGGCTTGAGAGCAGCCTGCAAGCGACACGTTTTCCGCAGACGAATGGATGGATGCCCTTTCGCTGGATATCTACGACGAACAGGCGCGCGCGAAGATTGAAGCTCTCCAGTGGAAGTTCGCTAAAGATCTTCTCGTACTTGGCCTCACAGTAATCGTCGAGTGGGGCACGTGGGCCAAGTCTGAGCGGGATACCCTGCGGCTCGCAGCCCGAGGGCTTGGCGTTGCGGTTGAGCTGCACTATCTCAGTGCACCGGTGGATGTTCTTTTCGACAGGATTCAAGAACGAGGCACGGAGGATCCGCCGATAGAACGAGATGCGTTGTTGCGATGGTCCGAGATGTTCGAGGTACCGACACGTGAGGAGATGGCTCTCTTTGATGAGCATTGCACCCTTGTGATTTGACCTTCTGAGAGAAACTTCCCGGCGTGGTGTCTGTGGGGTTCAACGAGTCAGCTGGTAGTAGACATCTGTGCGGATTTGCGACTGGTCGGTGTTCCACTCGGGCTGCCAGTGGCCGTATATCTCCCAACTTGGGCCAGCGAGGGTGTGATTGTTGACTTTGCACCACTGGTGAATTGCGTCGTGCGCAGCGCCGAGGCCGCTATAAGGGCCGATGTGCGTTGCCGTTGCCACAGCGCCAGCGGGTGTTGCCGAGAGAACGACTTCGCCGCGCTCGATAAATGGTCCGTGGAGTTCTACCCCAACCTCGAGGCGAATGCTGCCGTCCCAGTAGACGGCGACGTTGCGACCGGCTTTCGCTTGCTGGGCGCGCACCTCGTTCCAGACCAGGCCACAACACTCCGGCACGATGCGCGAGAGTTCGGACGCTCTCGCCTGACGGCGGATGACAGCGAGGGGAACACTCTTGAGTTGTTGAAGCTGAACGGCGGTCGATGTCATGAGACGTTCCCCTCTCGGTGCTGGCGTGGGCCTATGCGTTTCGCGGGTGTACTCCACCGGATCGGTTTCAGCTTCGAGACTTGATCAGCTTGCAACTGGTTCGAGCTGGCTCACGCGTGGTGCTTCCCTTCGTTATTCGAAAGGGGAGCCAGGTTCCGGCCACGGCTGTATTGGCGTGGCGAACAGCCCATGACCCTCTTGAAGGCTGTGCTGAAGGCGCTTTCGGATTCGTAGCCGAGCGACAGAGCGATGACGGAGATGGGATCGCTGGAGTTCGCCAGCTTGTCCCCGGCCAGCAGCATTCGCCAGCGCGTCAGGTATTCCATGGGTGACTCCCCGACGGTCTCTTTGAATCTCAGGGCAAAGGTCGATCGCGACATGCCGGCATGCTCGGCCAGCTCCTGGAATGTCCAGCGATGCGCCGGATCGTCGTGCATGGCGGTGATCGCCGCGCCCATCTGTTTATCTGCCAGGGCGAAGAGCCACCCGACGCCACCGCTCGACCCTTCCGCCAGATGCAGTCGCAGGGCCTGCACCAGCATCATGTGGGCGAGGTGTTGCGCGACCAGAAAGCCGCCGGGCTGCGGCTCGCGAAGCTCTTGCCTCATCCGATCCAGAGACCAGCGCATCGCCGCCTTGTCCGATTCCTTCCGGATATGCACGATGGGCGGGAGCACCCCCAACAGGATGCCGGCATGATTACCGGTGAAGGCGAAGTGGCCGCCGACAATAAAGCAATCTCCGCCGCCGTTGATCGAGCGGATGCCCGCCATTCCGCGGGCAGCTGAAAGAATCGTGTGGGCATCGACAGGCGTCAAGGTCAGATCGCTTGCAAGGCGGAAAGGCCGCCCACGCGGCAGCAGGAAACAGTCGCCCGGCATCAGGCGCACCGCGTCGGGAACGCCCTCCACGGACAGCCAGCACTGGCCCGAGACCACGGCGTAGCATTTGATGCCTTCATGCTGGCCGAACCGGATGGACCATTCTCCACCCATATCAAAGCCACCGCACATATAACTGCGCGGTTTCAGCAGCGACAGCACATCTGAGAGTGGGTCCATGAGTCATCCCGGACGATCGCGAAGATAATACGGACTCTTCAGCATAGATCGTATTTCCTCAATCACCATCTTGATAATAACCGGGCTGCGAATGCGGTCATGGTCATGAAACGAAGTAAAAGGAGAGATTGAAATGCGTGTCTTCGTCACAGGAGCTACAGGATTTATCGGTTCTGCCATTGTTCCGGAACTCATTAACGCGGGCCATCAGGTATTGGGACTCGCTCGCTCCGATGCGGGCGCCAAGTCTCTTCTTGCTGCCGGCGCCGAGGTGCATCGGGGCGATCTTGAGGATCTGGAGAGCCTGCGGAGTGGAGCTGCCGCCTCGGATGGCGTGATCCACACTGCCTTTATCCATGACTTCTCGAAGTTCGAGGCTAACTGTGAGATCGATCGGCGAGCCATCGAGGCTCTCGGCTCTGCGCTTGTTGGCTCTGACCGCCGGTTGATCGTCACCTCCGGGACCGGAGCTGCGTTTACGCCGGGCCGACTTACGACCGAGGAAGACGCGCCCAACTCCCCGATTCCGCGCGTAGCTTCGGAGGAGGCAGCCGCTTCGGTGGGGGCGGAAGGTGTGAATGTTTCGGTGATGCGCCTTCCGCAGGTTCACGACCCGGAGAAGCAAGGTCTGGTCACCTACCTGATCGCTATGGCTCGTGAGAAGGGTGTCTCGGCGTATGTTGGCGATGGGCTCAACCGATGGCCGGCAGTGCATCGGCTGGATTGTGCTCGGCTCTACAGGCTTGCGCTTGAGAAGGGTTCCGCAGGAGCACGTTATAACGCGGTTGCGGAAGAGGGCGTTCCGGTGCGACAGATTGCTGAGGCGATCGGCCGGGGCTTGAAGATTCCGGTCGTCTCCAAGGCTCCCGAGGAGGCGAACGCGCACTTTGGGTGGCTTGCCCACTTCGTGGGATTTGATGTGCCTGCGTCCAGCGCACTGACCCAGCAGCGGCTGGGATGGCGGCCGACGGGGCCGGGGATGCTTGAAGATCTCAATGTTGCGCGCGATTTCCAGGCTTGAACCCTGACTGCCTCGGCGCAAAGGTGCTGCAGCTATGCGGGTGTCTCTTTGTCCTGGGCCGCAGGATCATTCGTTACCCCAGCTTTTTCAACTCGGGATATCGCGCCAATATCCGCCGTTGGTCATCAGCTGACAACTGTGCGAGCCGCTGGGGTTTGTCCTGCGAGCGGGTGCCTTTTTGATTCAAGACATTCATTAGGCTCCATTCCCGTTGGAGCGTCTGTGGCTCGTGTGCGGGTAGATCGTAGCGGGTGAAGTCGATGACCATTGGTGCTTCGTTGTTCGTCCAGTTCTGAAGCAGCGCCAGACGAAACTCGCGATTCATGTACCACTTGATTTCGAGCTCTTTTTCAGAGCCCGGTGCGCCGGTTCCTCGCTCGGCGAAGCGATAGTTCAACGATGTATTGTTCGGGCGTGTGCTCGCGCCATTTCAGACCGAACTCTCCTTCGGTCAATACGCTTGTATCGGGCCATCTTTCGCTTACCGCCTGCAGCCACCAAGTCAGATCTTCGTCGTGTTTGATCGATACCTCCCAGATTGCTGTGACCCAGCCAAATCCGTTGAGAGTGTGGCCTGTGTCGAAGTGCACTGCTGTGGTGTCTAACATTTCCTTGCGGCCCGCAGCCGTGCCGAGATTTTGTACGGTCTCGATTGGGCCTACGCCCATGCGGCTATTGAACCCGCCCTCGAAGCCTTGCCGTCGCGCTGCGAGAAAGTCGCAGGTCCAGCCGTCGAGGCAGACGCAGTCGATGAAGTCGGCTGGCCCCTGGGCGGGCTTCAGATAGTGTTCGCGGCTTGGGTAATAGGGGTAGCAGATGCCGCCGTCGCCGTCGCCGTTGTCGATGCCGTGCTGGCTCCAGATCTGTCCCTGGCAGACGTGGATGCCCTCTTCGGTCGCGAGGTATCGCTGGTTCTCGGCGTCCATGAAGCCCGCCACCAGGCATTGCGGGCGATATTTTCCGCCGACCATGGTGGAGATCATGCCAAGGGCTTTGTGGATGGTCTCGCGGTTATTGGCGCGCGTGTCGTACATGGGAGCGAAGTAGCCGCCGGGGATGAATGTGATCTCGTCGCCGTAGTTGCGTGATACGAGGCGAGAAGCCGGCGTGCGTCTTTGTACTCCTGCCGGGTGTCGTTCAACGCCAGCCAACTTATCGCCCAGGTCATGCGGCCTCTAGGGCAGCCTCTGGCGAAGGCTTCTCTCCGCGAACGGATGTGGGCGGGGCTGTTGTCGGGAGCTTCGTCTTCGCCGATGGAGCGGGTTGGGGTGACCTCGATCTGGTTGACCCGGACGACGGAGACGTGGGTGATGAATCGTCCGCGCAGAGGCGAGGGGCTGGGCCAAACGCCTTTGCGCCCTGTGAGGCGAATGCTCCTGAGACTGCGGCTCCGGTGGCACCGATTAGAAATTGCCGTCTGTTGTAAGCGTCGTCACGTGCCATGTCTGGAGGTCCTGTCTTCTTTGACTCGTATTCGATCGGAGTGGGCGTTCCGCGAAAGCATATCAATCACGAAGATTGCATGCGTGGCTGCCTGGCGGCTTGAGCTATTTCTGTTGCGTCGCGTTGTCGTAGCTCTGCTGGAGGCTGACGGAGAGCCAGTAGAGGAATTGCTGTTGGCTTAGCGTTTCGGAGTTGCCGTCGATGAGTTTGTCGAGGTCGCCTGGAGTAAGTTTGCTCAGGTCCTGGGTTTTTATGTAGGGGGCGAAGGCGCGATTGTGCAGTTTGAGATAGGCGTCGGCGTTTTGTTCGACGAGGGTCTGCTGGTGGTAGGCAGAGGCGTAGGTTTGCACTTCGGCGTAGTTCATAAGAGCAAGAGCGCCGGTAGCCTGTGCGGTCGCCATGCCGAGTCCTGCATGCCTTCCCACTCCCAATGTGTGTTGAGCTTATCGGAGCTGGTGGGTTTGGTTTTGTTGCGTTGAAGAGTGGACACGTTCGACTGCAATCGCATCTCGTCCTGCTTGAGGATGGCGATGTCGCGGGCGATCTTGACCTGGTTGTCGGCGATCTCGTGGCGGATGGTCTCGCGGGCCTCGGCGACCTGGTGGCGGTGGTGGACGTACTCGACGGTCTGCTCGAGGCCTATGGCGATGAGGAGGCCGAGAACGATGGTGGCGATGTGGATGAAGAAATCGCGCCAGGTGCTGGCGGCGTGGTGTGGTGGGTGGACGTCGAGCATAGGGGCGGGTTCCTTCGGGGATTCGGCGGCGGAATCGGACGCAGCGAGGGATGGCTCCGGCGGGATGGAGACGGGATCGGGCATGTGGAGGCTTGGCGACAAGTGTAGCGGCGGAGGTTGAGGGCGGCTAGAGAAAAAAGTGGGGGACGAAGGAGCTGAGGTTACCGGTGATGGGGCTGAAGGATTCGCGGATGCCGAGGCCGCAGCAGTCCTGGTCGATCATCCAGAGACCGAGGACGGGGTGGCGGTTGTTGAAGATGGCCGGCGGTGCGAGGGCTTGGATGATTTGCAGGCCGTTGTAGGGGCCTTCGGTGGAGACGACTGTGGCGTTGTCGCGGACGAGGGTGATGTTGGCTCCTTCGCGGGAGAGAAGGGGTTTGCGAACGTAGTTTTTGAGGGTGGTTGGCGATGGTTCGTTTTCGTTGGCGAAGTGGGATTCGAGGAGGAGGTCGTGGTTGGGGTAGAGCTGCCAGAGGATGGGGAG
The DNA here is from genome assembly GCA_963798925.1 of uncultured Acidobacteriaceae bacterium. GTDB lineage: Bacteria > Acidobacteriota > Terriglobia > Terriglobales > Acidobacteriaceae > Edaphobacter. Next base: position 955,658 of record CAWCVD010000008.1, on the reverse strand, counting down.
GATGCCTTTGTTGGAGAGAAGCATCTTCCAGATGGGCTCGATCCAGCGGACGTTTGGGTAGGTGTCGAGGGTTTGAGGGCCGAACTCTTCGTTGAGCATGGCCTCCCAGGGGTAGAGCTTGAAGATGGAGAAGATGGGATGGTCGTCCAGGTCGACGAAGGATTGCTGCTGGTCGTTCCAGCCGATGTCCTGCATCCGGAGCTGGCGGGTGTCCAGGCCGGCTTGTTGGGCGGTGTCGCAGAGGTACGTAACGGTGAGGAGGTCTTCGGGGTTGTTTTCGTTTTCGAGGGCGGCGAAGTAGATAGGTTTGGAGAGATAAGGGTCGATGTCGCGCCACTTGGCGATGAGCTTTTCGTGGATGGAGTTGAACTGGTCGGGTTTGGAGGAGACGAGGGAGGGGGGCATGGCTTTGAGCCAGTTCCACTGGATGACGGCGGCTTCGAGGAGGGCGGTGGGGGTGTCGGCGTTGTATTCGAGGAGCTTGGGCGGCTGGCCGCTGGTGGCGCCGGCCCAGCTGATGTCGAAACGGCCGTAGAGGGCGGGTGGCTCGTTGTTCCAGGCCCACTCGATGGCTTCGATGGCGAATTCGGGGATGTCGAGTTCGGCGTAACGGCGCTCGTCGATGATGTGCTGGGCGGCGGCGAGGCACATCTGCTGCAGGGTGTTGCCGGCGGCTTCGAGGGTGTCGATCTCGGCGGCGGTGAACTGGTAGGCGACGGATTCGTCCCAGTAGGGGGTGCCGTTTTCGAGGGTGTGGAAGGTGAGGCCCTGCGATTCGACGGTTTGCTGCCAGTCTTGGCGTGGGGTGAAGTGGATGCGCTGCATTATGACCCTGCGCTCGCGCCGTGGCCGCCGCCGCTGCTGGTGGAGTGGCTGCCGCCTTCGGAGAAGGAGCGGCCGAAGCCTCCGCGGGTGGTGACGCCGGAGCGGTTGACGTAGCTGCGGGATGGGTCGGGGGTGTAGGCGCCTCCGCCGACTACGCTGCCGAGGCCGAAGCCTCCCCATCCGCCGTAGTAGTAGCGGTAGGGGATGATGATGGGGATGAAGCCGCCGTGGCCGTCGGGGCGTTGCTGCTGAGGGCTCTGCTGGTTAGGGAGGTTGGCGCAGAGCTTGTCGTCGACGACGTGGTTTTGCTCGTCGACGCAGCGCTGCATCTCGGGCTTTTGGCAGCCGGTGAGGAGGGAGAGCGCGGTTGCGGCGAGGAGTGGGGCGGCGACTTGGTTGGAGCGGCGCATGATTTTTTAGTGCGGAAAGAGTAGCAGGGAAGCAGCTACTTTGGTTTTGGGACGATCTTAATCTCGAAGACCGTTGGCCATGCTTGCCGGTGACAAATGCGGTTATTTTTCGAGTCGTACGCGACTCCGTTGAGCACGGAATCCGCGTTGATCTTCTGATCGTCAGGCAGCAGGCCAGTAAGGTCGATCCAGGCGACGACGTGGCCATCTTTTGGCGATATTCGGGCGATTCGGTCGGAGTGCCAGATTGTTGGCATAGATTTCGCCCTTGATGTACTCGAGTTCCTTGAGCTGGCGGATGACCGTTGCTCCGTCTTTGCAGACGATGTGACGGATCATCGTCGAAGATGTCGAGCCGCGGAAGCAGAGGTATCTTCGGTGCCAAAATCGCCTGGTCTATCGAGCTACCGAAGGCTACGGTGTTGGATCAGGTTTCTGACGCCTTCGTTCCGTCGTAGTGCATCAACTGTCTCGATGATCTTTAGTGAGGAACGATTGAGGACGAAGCCTGACGTGCGTCTGCCATGTCCAATTTCGATCAAGTTAGGTCCCCAGTTGACGATGCCTTCGCCGAAGTATTGTGATGGCATGGCGGGATTGTGGCTACGCATGCTTGCTAGTCATCGGTTCTGCGGATTACCGCAATCTTGGAGTTAGCCAATTTCCTCCTGTGACGCCCTTCGTAGACAGAGACCATTGAGGTAACACATGAAGCCTTCGGTGCTGTCCTCGCTTAAAATAGCGGATACTTTGCGACGACTTTGTAGCGCATAGATCAGGAGCGGCGGCGCAATTGGGGACTCAGTGCACGCTATAACGAGGGCGAATCTTGACGGAATTTCAGATTCACTTCGAGACGTGACCTGTTCCTAACCTTAGCAGGACATCGGAGTAGCATGGCCCGCGCCGACGCTACGACACTTATCGACTGCAAGTGATGAAAGGGCGTCGTGCTTGAGATTCGTTGCCTCACGATTTACCTTCCGCCCAGAAGTGAATCGGTGAAAGATTAGGAAGCTCGATGGATCAGTAATACATGCGGTCTCGGCTTCTTCGACTAACCCGACCCTTTGCGATTCGACTGCAAAGGATGGGCCACCCGTCCAATGCTTTGGCGGTGAGGACCATCGAGGGATGGGTACCTGAGCATTCGTGCCGGAGTGAAACCCTTCCTTTGCCGTGATTCCGGACGTGGGGCACCCGAGATTACGTTGTGCGTTTAACGGATTATTTGGCGCTTTCGGCGAAGAAGTTTTGGGCGGCGATTAGGCCTTTGCCGAATTCGAAGTTGGGTAGGGGGAGTTTGGTTTTGTGGATGACTTGCTCGAGGGCTCCGATGATGGCGATGGTGTCCATGTAGTCGAAGAAGCCGAGGTGGGCTATGCGGAAGAGCTGTCCCTTCATCTCTCCCTGGCCGTCGGTGACGATGGCGGCGAACTGCGATTTGAGGCCCTTGACGATGGTGCCGGAGTCGGTGCCTTCGGGGGCGAGGATGGCGGTGGCTGCTGCTGCTTCGGCGCCTTTGGGGGCGAAGAGTTTGAAGCCTAGCGCGAGGGCTGCGGCGCGGGTCATGGCGGCGCAGGTTTCGGCGTTGTCGACTAGCTTCTTTCGGCCTTCGGCCAGGTCGCCTGCGGGATTTTCCGGTGTTGCGGCTTGTGCGGCGATGTAGTTCAGGGCTGCGCCTAGAGCGGCGATGAGGGCGACTGCCGGGGTGTAGGCGGATTCGCCTTTGGCGGCGTTTTTTCGCTCCTTGCGGAGGTCGAAGTAGTAGCGCGGGTTGTAGGTGGACTCCATGCGGTCCCAGGCGCGGGGGCTGATGGCGAGGTAGCTGAGACCGGGAGGGATCATGACGGCTTTTTGCGAGCCGCCGATGAGGACATCGATGCCCCAGGCGTCCATATCGAGGTGCGTGGTGCCGAGGCCGGTGATGCCGTCGACGATGAGGAGAGCCTCGGAGTTTTCGGATTTGAGGAGTTTAGCGATGGCTTCGACGTCGTGACGGACGCCGGTGGAGGACTCGGTTGCCTGGACGAAGACGGCGCGGGTCTCGAGCTTGAGGGCAGCTTTGATTTCGTCGAGTGTGAAGGTCTGGCCGTAGGGTTTTTCGACGACGTCGGCGTGGCAGCCGAAGGATTTGACGAGAGAGGCCCAGCGCTCGCCGAACTTGCCGGCGGTGAGGACGAGGACGCGATCGCCGGGTGAGGTGAGGTTGGAGACGGAGGCTTCCATGGCTCCGGTGCCGCCGCTGGAGAGGATGATGACGTCGTTTTTGGTGCCGACGAAGTCTTTGAGCTGGGAGAGGACGCGGGTGTAGAGGGCGCGGAACTCGGGGGTGCGGTGGTGGATGTCGGCCGCGGCCATGGCGAATTGGGCGGCGGGGAGAAGAGGTGTCGGGCCGGGTGTGAAGAGGCGGGTTTTGCGGATCATGAATTCATTTTAGCTGTGTCCTGCCGGACGGGCCGCCTACGCGGCGGGCGGCCACTTCGTGGCGTGTGTACCGGTCTGGGTAGGTGAGATGCATGGGGCCTTGCTTTGCTCGGCGGATGATTGCGCGTTTGATCGGGTACTTATAATGAGGGATTGATTTGAGGGAGATGAGATGGCGATGACGATTGGCGAGAAGATTCAGACGGATATTGTGGTGGCGATGAAGGCGAAGGATGAGCATAGGCTGACGACACTGCGGATGGTGAAGTCGGCGCTGAAGAACAAGGAGATTGATAAGCGCGAGAAGCTGACGGATGCGGAGGAGTCGCAGATTTTGACGACGCTGATTAAGCAGCGGAGGGAGTCGGTGGAGTCGTTTACAAAGGGCGGGCGGCTGGAACTCGCGGCGAAGGAGGAGGCGGAGATTGGAATGATCGAAGGCTACCTGCCAAAGGCTGCGAGTGAAGATGTGATTCGCGGAGTGGTGACGGGTGCGATCGATTCACTGACGGTGGATGGGAAGCGGCCAGGACCGAAGGATATGGGTGCGGTGATGAAGGCGGTTCAGCAGCGGATTGCTGCGGATGGTCTGCGTGCTGATGGCAGACAAGTGAGCGAGATTGTGAAGGCGGAGCTGGCGAAGTAGGCAGCCGATTTATTCGTGTGGAATGTACTGAGATTGTGGCGGTTTTGGTTCAGTTCAAATGACCTCATCAGTCACAGCCTGTTCGTGCGGCGTCGAAAATCCGTCGATGATCCAGGCCGTTCCGTAGAGTGCCCAGCTTGCTATGAAGAGGATCACGCTCGCCTTAAACCAAAACACAAGCGTAAGCAGGCTCAGGGTCATCGATACGTTTGCAATTGCTCCCAGCCGCCGCGCACCCTCTTTCCTCGCCATAAATGCCTCCGAATTTCGACTTGCATAGTGTACCCGAGCCTTATTGCCCGAAGAATTAGTGGCCCGCGCGCGACCAGTTGAACTCGATGCCGGCCATAATGGTGCGGCCTTGCAGGGGGACCTGCGGGATTTCCTGATAGCCGGTGTTGCTTAGGTTGAGGGCGCGGAGGTACGGGCGCAGGTGGCCGGTGTTGCGGGAGAGGGCGATATCCCAGAGTGGGTAAGCGGTGTGCTGGGTCTTCTGGACTACGTTGACCTGGGTGCGGGCGTTGATCTGATGGCCTATTTTGCCGGGGAGTGTTCCGCTCCAGCCGAAGAGGGCGTTTTGGGCGGCGTAGTTGTAGGCGTACTCGGAGAGGAGGTTGGGTGGGGGTGAGGCGGCGTGGGCGGCGGTGTAGCTGAACTGGAGTTGCTGGGTGTTGGTTAGGCGAAGGCGAGCGGTGGCTTCGGCTCCGGTGATGTCCAGGTTTTGGATGTTGATGGCTTGCCAGGGTTCGGCGAAGGTGAGGACTGGAGTGGCGAGGATGGTTTTGGCGTAGTCGATGGCATCATTTTCGTGGAGGCGGAAGGCGGCGGCGTTGAGGGTGAGGCGGCTGCTGGTGGGGGTCCATTCGATGCCGGCTTCGTAGCTCCAGGAGGACTCGGGTTTCAGGTTGGGATTGCCGATGGTGGTGGGGTCGGCGTAGTAGAGATCGACGTAGGTGGGGAGGCGGAAGCCGTGGCCGGCGCTGGCTCGGAGGCGCGTAGTGCGGGTGAGGGTGTAGGCGGCGGCGATGCTTGGGGAGAAGACGTTGTCGGTACTGTTGACTGCGCCGGAGAGGATCTCGTCGCGGGCTCCGAGGGACAGTGAGAAGCGGCCCAGGGCTCGGAGGCTGAGATTGGCATAGGCGGCGCCGTGGTTGCGAGAGTGCTGGCCCAGGGAGTTCGAGTTGATCGTGTCGCCGTCGGCTTCGAGGCCGTAGGAGAGGGTGGTGTTGGGGCCGAGGGTGTCGGCGCGGCGGAGGGCTCCTTCGTAGCTGGTGGTGATGTGGTTGTTCTCGTAGATGGCGGGATGGTCGATGAAGAGGACGAAGAGGTCGGTGTGACGGCGATAGCCGAAGCTGGCGGCGGTTTGTGGGCCAAGCTGCTGCTGGATGCTGGCGAACCAGCCCTTGGTGCGCTCCCATGATGGGTATGGGCCGTAGAACTGGTTGGCACCGTAGGGGCGGTCGCTGGTGGCCAGAAGGATGTCGGTTGTGCCGGGTTTGGTGGTGAGCCAGGTCTCGGAGGCGAGGGCGTTGCTCGAGTAATTGCGGTCGGGGATGAAGCCGTCGGAGGTGTCGCGGCTGGCGGTGAGTTGTTCGGCGATGGGGCCTTGAGTGTAGGAGGCGCGGAGGTGCTGCTCAAGGGAGGTGTAGCTTCCTGCTCCGATGCTGCCGTTGATGATGAGGCCGGGGGCCGGTGGTTGGGTGAGGAGATTGACGGCGCCGCCGATGGCGTCGGAGCCGTAGAAGGTGCTGCCTGAGCCGTGGAGGATGTCGATGCGAGTGACGGCGTCTAGGGGAATGGGGATATCCAGATTCAGGTGGCCTGTCTCTGGGTCATTGATGCGGAGACCGTTGAGGAGGACCAGGGACTGCTCAAAGGTGGTGCCTCGGAGGGAGAGGTCGGCCTGGACGCCGTTGGCGGCGCGGGCCTGAAGATTGAGCGAGGCGTGCTGGCGGAGGAGGTCGACGACAGAGTTGGACACGAGGGGCTGTTCGCGGGGGCTGATGAGGTTGACTGAGCGGTCGCTCTCGGCGAGGGGGAGAGGTTCGAGGGTAGTGGTGACGGTGATGTCCTGGATGAGGGGGGTCGGATCTGCCTTAGACGTGGTTGGGACCGAGGAACAGTTTTGTGGGGGCTGTGCGAGTGCGGGGATGAGGCAGAAGAGGCAAAGGAGGCTGGGGATTCTTGACGGGGTCAGCACCTCATCATCATCGCTCTTGATGAGGGGGCGTCGGAGTTAGTTTTGTTTTATCGTAAGTAGTTGAATGGCTCAACTACTTCAGGTGCATGCAATGCGAATCGAATCCTTTTTGCGGCAGAGTCCCATCTTTCAAGCGTCGCGGATAGCCCGGAGGATGGAGTCATCTTTGAATCTCGTTTTGCGGGATGAAGGGCTGACGTTTTTTGAATCGTTGGTACTGGTGGCGATTTTTTTCGAGAAGAAAGGGGGCGCGAAGCCGTCTTATCTCGCGGAGACGTTTCAGACAACGCGAGGCAATGTGAGTCACTGCATCTCTTCGCTGGAGGCGAAGGGGCTGGTGCGAAGAAAGATTGATGCGGAGGATGCGCGGGCGCTTGAGCTTGTGCTGCAGCCAGCGGGACGGAAGCGCGCGGTGCGGGTCGTGGGGATTATGGATCGGATGCAGCGGCACTTCGAGGAGAGAGTCGGAGTGGGAGAGCTACAGGCGATGATGAGTCAGATGGGTGTGTTGGAAGAGCTTTGCTCACGGTTGGCCAGTGTGTAGAGCACGCAGGTATGCGTGAATCGGAGTTACCTTGCGGACCTCCAACGAAACGGGCGCAGCTCCTCGGGATGCGCCCGAACATATGCCAGGATGCGGTGTCTCTTTTGTGGGCCACGACTCTCCTGCCAACCCCTGTGTTCTGCATCGGGCAAGAGGTCCGGGCGCGTGTCCGCGATCCTGTCGAAGAGCGAAGCCCAGCGTTTTTTGATCGATGGGAGTGAGAGGTTCATTCTGGCTGTCAGTTCGTTATCTGTCTCTCCGTTCATTGCTTCCGAGAGCAATTGCTTTTCCGTATCGCGGAGATGGAGGACGGGTTCCTGATACTGGAAGAGAGGCGCGGCGACGGAACCCGAGGTGGCGAAGGCCTCTTTCTCGGTCAGGACGATGAGCGCGTGGCCGTTCTCCGGATATTTTTTAACCGTGCGCCAGACCCCGGAGGAGTGGTGGGCCCTATATTGATTTTCATCTACGGTTTCCGAAAGGATGCGGTTGAGGCGGTAGCCGACGTGCGATTCGGCGAAGGCGAAGGGGAGTACCATCTCGGCTTGCGTCGTCTGTTCGGGGTTCAGAGCTTCATATTGGTAGTTGCAACTGAGGACGACGAGGTCCAAGGGAGTACGGCGCGAGTTTCGGAGAGAGCCGATTCCGGAAGGACAACGGATTCTCCGGCGACGACGCTGGCGATGATCCTGCTATTGACCCCGGGTTGCGGGTTTTCCAGTTCACGGCTCGCTAACTCGGGCGTTATGAAGACACTTGAGCCAAAAGCGACTCTTTGACTGCGTGAGTGCGGGGTGGGCAGTTCGATGACGGCCGAGTTGAATGATCGTCTTCGGGTCCACTCCTTCCAGACCGACAAGGCGCAGTCCCGCCCGACGATTTCATCGCCCCAGACCCGGGGTTCAATGCTCAAACACTCGATCAGGTCCGCTTCCTCTACTTCGCGCCAATTCATGAAGGCTCCGCCATGGATCTGTGCGGGCATGTGAAAAGTATCCTTTTAGGATGTTTCGTCTTTCGATGCTGTTCCGTAATCTTCCGCGAAGCACGATAAACATCGGTACGTGAGCGGGGGAGAGCCCCTTTGCTGAAGAATGCCGATTGTAAAACGAGATTTCATACATATCAAATTTGGGCCATTTACACGACAGCGATAAGTACAGACGAGAGGCCTATTGTGAAACGTATCTGGAGTCGTCCTTCTACCAGTGTCATTCTCTTTTTTGGGTCTTTGAGTGCAACAGCCGCCATAATCCATTTCATTCCGAATCTCAAGCATTTTCGGGATAAGACCGGCGCGGTGGCGACGTTCAACACGGGCGGCGATATTGATGAGAACAACGCCTTCTTTCAGAGCCTCGGGACGAATGGGCGTAGTTGCGCCAGTTGCCATCAGGCGGATCAGGCCTTCAGTATCAGTGCGAAGGGCGTTCGCGAGGTGTATGAACGGACGCATGGTGAGGACCCGCTGTTCGCTGCGGTGGATGGAGCGAACTGTCCTACGAATCAATCGCGGAGCCGCGAGGCGCACAGCCTCCTGCTGGAGCGTGGGTTGATCAGGATTGGAATCAACATGCCGGTGGACCCACAGTTTACGATTGCCGTCGTACATGACCCTTATGGATGTGCGATCACGAATGACCCCACGACGGGGCTTCCTGTGGTTTCGGTCTACCGGCGGCCTTTGCCTACGACGAATCTGCGGTATCTGAGCACGGTTATGTTTGATGGCCGAGAGACGCTGATGCCGCTTAACAACGTGCGCACGATGCAGAACAATTTGAACTTCGACCTGACCGATCAGGCGACGACGGCTGTGGTGACTCATGCCCAGGGAGTTGCACCGACGGCATCGCAATTATCGGAGATTGTCCAGTTTGAACTGGGGCTTTCGACGGCGCAGATACATGACGACAATGCGGGGTCACTGCACGCTTCCGGGGCGACTGGCGGGCCGCTGGCGCTTTCTGCGCAGGCATACTACCCGGGTGCGAACGATGCGTTGGGGGGAGACCCCACGGGAAAGGCATTTAATTCCGACGCGTTTTCGCTCTATTCGGCGTGGGAGAAGACGGCATCGCATGGGTACCGGGACGACAAAGAGAAGAACGAGGCGCGGGAGGAGATCGCGGCCGGGGAAAAGCTGTTCAACACCCAACCCGCGATTATTACTGGAGTCCGCGGACTGAATGACAATGCGGCACTGGGTTCTCCAGCTTCAATCACGGGAACTTGTACGACGTGTCATGATTCGCCGAATGTCGGGAACCACTCAGTTGCACTGCCGCTGGATATTGCCACCAGCAGGCAGGCGGAGAATGAGACGAATCCGGCGATTATTGCTGGGCTGAAGGAATTGAGTTCGCCAGACCTTCCGATCTATGAGATCAGGGGATGCCCTGATCCGCTGAATCCGGGTAAGACGGTGAACTACTACACGTCGGATCCGGGTAAGGGACTGATTACTGGGTTCTGTTCGGATGTGAATCGCGGGAAGGGGCCGATACTGCGTGGTTTGGCTGCGCGTGCGCCCTACTTCCACAACGGCGCAGCAGCCAATCTGGAGGAGTTGGTGAATTTCTATAACGAGCGTTTCCAGATGAACTTTACGAATAAACAGAAGAAAGAGTTGATTGCCTTTTTGAACTCGCTGTGAGCTGCGTGTTTAGTGAGCGCACATTTGTTCGATTCGTGCGGGTGCCTCCGTCCGATGCAGCAGCCCAGAATTCCTATCTACCGTAACGCCTCGCAGGCGAGGCCACTGGAGGTGTCCATGTCGGAAGAGACTCTTTGCGTTGTCATTACTGCGCTGGTCATCGCGCTGATGTTCGCCTGGGTGCCAGTTTTGGAGTTTGTCTGTCCGCGGTGCAGCCGGGTACTCGAACGATTGCGGCAGGGAAACGCACCGACAACCGAGACGCGGCAGGGAATGAAGGCTATGCGACGCATCACTCGCGGATGACTTTGACGAAGACACCGTCGGGGAGGGTGGCTCCGCCGAGGAGGTGGATGGCGCCGTCTTTGGTGAAGCCTCGGAGCATCGTGGTGGGTTTGGCGTACGGGTCGGGTGGAGCTTGGGATTTGGTGGGGTAAGGCGTTGCCTTGAGAGGTTGTGGTGCCGGCTGGCCGGGGGGGTGGGAGCGTTTCGTACCTCGGTCCATGGCTTCATTGGCGAGGCGGTCAGCATCCTTGTTTTTGTGGCGGAGGGCGTGGGAGATCTCGAAAGCCTCGAGCTTGGCTATGCGGTTTTTTGCTTCCAGCCAGAGCGGTCTCAGGTCGGGGGAGTTGACTTTGTACTTACCTTGGATCTGCTTGACCATCAGCTCGGAGTCGGAGACGACGCGGAGGCGGGGGTGGCGGTGGTCGAGGGCATACTGGAGGCAGGCCAAGAGGCCGGAGTACTCGGCGTAGTTGTTGGTGCGAACGCCGAGGAATTCGCTTAGTTCAGCGAGGATTGTGCCGTGATCGTCCTGAATGACGGCACCGAAGCCGGCGGGGCCGGGGTTGCCGCGGGCGCCACCGTCGCAATGGGCGCTAATCCAGCCGGATGATTCGGGTTTGGAGGCAGGGGGGTCGGAAAAGAGGCTTGGGGCTGTGGGACGGGACGGCATTGGGTGAGTGTACCGAAAGACAGGGAATAGCGATTAGGGAATAGGAAGCAGCGCGTGAAGAATGTACCCCGATAGTGGCAGGTGAAAACAGGCGGGGCCGCTTACCTTTTCTGAGTGCCGGGGTCTATTGAGTGTACTTCGATTTTCTGACCTCCGGAGTCAGTCGATGAACGCAGATGCAGTTGGGATGGATTTGGGCGGGGAGTTGTCGGCTCCGTTGGCGGCAGTGGCTCAAAAGCGGCACATTAGCCCGTTTGCCATGGGAATATTGGGCTCTTCGGCTGTAGAATCGATGCCAGCGATGGCAAAGGCTGCGGCCCAATCCGGGACCAGGAGTGGCGGCAAGCTGACGCAGGCGCAGCTCGACGCACGGTCCCAACAGCGGACCGAGGACGACGAGCTGATTCGCGAGGCGCAGAAGGGTCAGCGCGCTGCCTTCGATACCCTGGTGCGGCGATATGATCAGTCTGTCCTTCGGCTGGCGCTGCATATGCTTGGAAATGAGCAGGATGCGCAGGATGTCCACCAAGAAGCGTTCATCAAGGCGTATCGCCATCTGGGGAATTTCAGGTTTGAATGTAGCTTTTACACGTGGCTTTATCGGATTGTCACGAACCTTTGCCTGGATCAGTTGCGGCGACGCAAGAGCCGCAGGGAAGACCCGGCTACGGTGCTGGATGCCAGCGGAGATGAGATGGACCTGATGGCGAATATCTCGGATGAACGGGCGATGGCGAACCCGGCCCGGGAGCTGGACCGGAAGGTGATGAATGAACGGATCAACGAGGCCCTGGGCAAGTTGACTCCGCGGGAACGGACGGTTTTTGAGTTGAAGCATTACCAGGGGTTGAAGCTGAGGACAATCGGCGAGATGTTGAGCACGACAGAAGAGACGGCCAAGAATACGCTGTTCCGCGCTACCAGGAAGTTGCGAGCGAATCTGTCGGAGCTGAGAGGTTGAAGGATAGTAGTTGGCTGGATCGAGACAGAGGGCGAAGGTAAAGACCCATGGCGGCAGGCAGTTGTTTGAGGCTGGTTGAGGTAGGACAATGAAGTGTCAGAGCGCAAGAGACTGTATTGTTTTGTTGAATTACGGCGAGCTTCCGGATGAGCTGGCCGGAGTTTTGGAGCAACATCTGGCAGGATGCGAAGACTGCCGTGAGGAACTGGAGTCGTTTCGGGGATTTGAGGAGCGGCTGGCGATGCTGCCGGTGATGGAGCCCTCACCTAATTTGCTGGCACAGTCGCGGATGCGGCTGGACGATGCGCTGGATATGATTCCGCCGCATGGATTTCTGACACAACTGAGGATGAATTGCCATCGCTGGCTGGGGCATGTGCAGAGTGCACCCGCTCTGGCGACGTTGCTTTTGGGGGTTGGCTTTCTGGCTGGGAACTTTACCCATCGCTACCAGGTGGCCAATGCGCCAAAATCCAAGGACCATGGGGTTGTTACTGTGAACCACCCTACGGAGGGTGTGATCGCCAATGTAACGGGCATTGTGCAGACTCCCAACTCTGAGCTGGTACAGGTGAACTACAACAAGCTGGTTCCGGAGTCGATGGAGGGTTCGCTGGACAGCCCTGAGATTCGGAATCTGTTGCTTGCCGGGACGACGGCGGCGGCGACCGATGGGGTGAGAATGAACTCGGTCTCGCTGCTGACGCATGAGTGCAAGGCAGGCCATGGGTGCCAGGCGACGACGGCCGATGGGAAGGATATTCGCCATGCGCTGATGGTGTCGCTGCGATATGATCCAGACGCGAGCGTGCGCATGAAGGCGCTCGAAGGGCTGCAGGAGTATGTGGGTCAGGACCAGCATGTGCGCGATGCCGTGCTTGAGGCGGTGATGCACGATCAGGATGCGCAGGTGCGCCAGACGGCGATCGGCGTTCTGGAGCCGGTGCAGTCGGATTCGAGCGTACGGCAGGTTCTGCGCACGGTTGCTGCGCAGGATGCGAACCCGTTTATTCGGACAGCCTCATTTAATGCGTTGCAGAGCGCAGCCGATATTCAGTAAGCTGCTGACCAAGTTTCCCACGTGTTACCTAGTCCGACAGAAGAGAAGAGCTGGTTGAGGTCATGCAGATGAGACACCGCAGGTCATTTGGAGCCGTGGCGCTGGTAGCGGGAGTCGCCGTTCTGGGTGGACGGCAAGCCTTGCACGCGGCTGAGATCGCAGCGGTGGGCGGGACCGAGATGTATATCTGGGCGATTGGCGAGTCACACCAACATACGCCGCCGGGGTATATCGGCATCGAGACGCGAGATGTAAGCGACGAGCAGGTTGGGATGCTGCGGCTGAAAGATGCCAAGGGCGCCGAGGTCACGAGCCTTGACCATGATGGGCCGGCTTGCAAGGCAGGAATGAAGATGCATGATGTGATCCTGCAGATGAATGGGCAGGTCGTCGAGAGCGAAGAGCAGCTGCACAAGATGCTGCGGGATGTGCCGGTGGGGCGGACTGTCAGCTTCGTCATCAGCCGTGATGGGCAGACACAGACTCTGACTATGACTACGGCAGATCGCCGAACGGTCGGTTTGCATGCATGGGAGCAGCACTACTCGGTGCCTGCGCCTGGGCCATCGGGATTTGTGGGCACGAAGATTCTTTACGACTCCGGGAAGACATCGCAGGCTCCGCCACCGCAGAAGGAGCATAAGGATCTGTTGGGCACGGAGGACATCGTTCTCAGTTCGTCGTTTACGGGCGCGAAGCTGGAGGTGATGGGCCGCCAGCTTGCCGAGTTCTTCGGCGCAACGAATGGTGCGGGGCTGCTGGTGCGCAGTGTCGATGGTAACAGTCCTGCCGACGACGCGGGATTGAAGGCCGGCGACGTTGTGGTGAAGATCAACTCGATCTCCGTTGCTAACGGAAACGACTGGACCAAGACAGTGCATGACAATCGGGGCAAGCCTGTTCCGATCGTTGTGCTGCGGGACAAGCACGAGCAGACACTGACGCTGACGCCGGATGGAAAGAAGCGCTCGAGCCTATGGCAGGGATTCCCGCTGGAGGACTTCTTCCAGCAGACATCCCAGCAGACGAGGCAACTGCTGGCGAAGTTGTGAGATGGATGGGTTGGGTTCCGAGGAGCGGCCGTGAGCGGTCGCTTTTTATTTGCGTCCAGAATTTCGAGAGGCTCCGTCCCACATTGCAAGCCGAAACGTTTTGATAACAGAGGAGTTGGTGGGTCCCAGCGAGGTCTCCGCCACGGCTTCGATTCGAGATCAAGGTTGAGTTGTTTGGAATCTCTGAGACGCGAAATTGTGTCCAATCGAGCATGAAGAATTTATTTCGCAGTTCTGTCGCTCGAAGTGCGTTTCGGATCGGCATGGCGACCGCTATGGCGACGGTAGTGATGCTGGTTCCGCGTGTGGCCTCGGCTCATGCGGTGGTGGTCCATTCCTCGCCGGCGATCAATGAGACCGTACAGGGGCCGGACGTTGAGATCACTGTGAAGTTCAACTCGCGGGTTGATGGAAAGCGATCAAGCTTGCTGCTGAGCACTTCGGACAGCCAGTCCAAGCCGCTGACGATTGAGCAGCAAAGTGCGCCGGATACTCTGACTACACGCGCCCCCAAGCTAGGTCCAGGCAAATACTCCATTCACTGGCAAGTCCTGGCGACCGACGGCCACATAACTCGCGGGGAGATCCCGTTTAGCGTGAAGTAGATTGAGGCGCGGGGCGATGAAAATGCTCGATGGACTCTAGGAATGGGCCGCGTTGTGTTCACCTTTCAGCCACCGTCTTAGGCAACCGGAGAGATCGTCCGGCCGCTCCAATGCGCGTAGCCATCCCCGCATCTCTGTTCCGAGGACCGACACTTGATCTGGCTCTTGCGTGACTTTGATTTACTGTCTGTTCTGTTGCGAGCCCTGACGCTCGGGCTGGAGATGTTGACGCTGGGCGGGGTCGCGTACCTGCTGGTTGTCGCACTTCCCGCCGGAGCCGGAGGTTCTGTCACAGACGGTTGCCGGCGGGGGATTCGGTGGGCAGCGGCCAGTTTTGCGATCGTTGAATTGTGTTATGTCGCAGTCGACAGCGCGATTCTGATGGGGAGTTCGTCTCTTGGCTTCGGAGACGTGGCGGGTGCGCCGTATTTCGTGGCGGGGGTGAGTGCCGCGATCGCGGCGTCTGCGATTGTGGTTTGTTCGCGTGTCGACGGGCGCAGATCGGCGTACGCTCTGGTGCCGTTGGCCGTGTCCGTTCTGATTGCGGTGGTTTCGACGAGCCATTCGGTCTCCCGTCTTGAGCATCGGATCGTGCTCACCGCACTGACGGCTGCACATCAATTGGGCGCGGCGGTTTGGATCGGAGCAATGCCTTTTCTACTGATCTCACTGCGGCGCTCGGACGGTCCAGAGGAGGCGAAGAGGCTGCTGTTGCGCTTTTCGCCGCTGGCGCTGACAGGGGCGGGAACCCTACTGCTGGGCGGCCTGGGAATGGCTTGGTTCTACCTCGGGGTGTCCACGGACAGATCGCTGAGCGGCTTGTATGGAACGGCTTACGGAGTGATGATGCTGTCCAAGGTTTACCTGCTGCTGGTGGTGATGGCGATGGGCGCGGGGAATTTTTTTCTGATCCGGCGGCTCGACTCCGCACCGATTGAGTTATTGAAGCGGCTGCGGCGATTTGGCGAGGTGGAGATCGGCTTTGGTTTTATCGCGGTGTTGGCGGCGGCCTCGATGACTTCTCAGCCGCCTGCGGCCGACTTGCCAATCGACCGGGTACGACCTTCCGAGATTGTCGCCCGCTTTCATCCGGTGGTCCCGCGTATGACCAGTCCTGCGGTGGCGGAGCTGCCACCACCGGCGCCGCTGGATGAAGCGGTAAGGCAGTTCAGCTTGACCAGCGCCCCGAGCGACGCGAATAACCTGGCCTGGTCGGAGTATAACCATCACTGGTCCGGGTTGATTGTGCTGATGGCCGGCGTGTTCGCGCTTCTGAGCCGTCTGCCGAAGGTGCGATGGGCGCAGAGCTGGCCCCTGGTCTTTGCGGCCCTGGCCGTGTTTATTGTGCTGCGCGCCGATCCGGAGTGTTGGCCCCTGGGGCCGCGGCCTTTCTGGGTGTGCATGTATGCCCCTGATGTTCTGCAGCACCGCTTGTTTGCGCTGCTGATCGTCGCGCTGGCGGCGTTTGAATGGGGAGTTCAGACCGGGCGATGGCAATCCCGCTGGGCAGCGAAGGTGTTTCCACTGCTTTTAGCTGCTGGAGGTGCACTGCTGCTGACTCACAATCACTCCATCGGGAACGTTAAGGAAGAGCTGCTGGCGGAGATGAGCCACACGCCGATCGCGTTGCTGGGGGCCACCGCTGGCTGTAGCCGCTGGCTGGAAATGCGCCTGCCGGACCGGAGAGAGTCCCGACTCGCATCGTATGTCTGGCCAGTTTGCTTGATTCTGGTTGGGTTGGTGCTGCTTAACTATAGAGAGTCGTAGAGTTTGCGAGTATATCTGGTCGAGCAAGAGTAGGTTTTTGCGGGTTATCTCACCGCAGGCCTTCTTTCCGATGGTTCGATATACTTGAAAGTGCTATGTCTTCTGTTTCTACAACTGCTTCTGCGCCGGGTCGGCGACCGATGCCGCCACGTCGCCGCTTGAAGGCAGTTACCCGTAAGTTGCGCGAGCTGGGTTCGATCGGGTCGGCGCTGGCGTCGACCGGACACCCGTATATGGCGCACATTGTGCCGATGCGCCGGTGCAACCTGGCTTGTACCTACTGCAATGAATACGACGACTTTTCTGATGCGGTGCCGATCGACGAGATGCTGCGGCGGATAGACCATCTGGGGCGGCTGGGGACATCGGTGATTACGATCTCGGGCGGCGAGCCCCTGCTGCATCCCGAGCTGGATCAGATCATTGCACGGATTCGGAAGACCGGTGCGATTGCCGGGATGATTACGAACGGCTATCTGTTGATGCCGGAACGGATTCAACGGCTGAACAAGGCCGGCCTGGACCATATGCAGATCTCGATTGACAACGTGATGCCGGATGAGGTCTCGAAGAAGAGCCTGAAGGTACTGGATAAGAAGCTGCAGATGCTGGCCGAGCATGCGGACTTTCATGTGAATATCAACTCCGTCGTTGGTGGAGGGATCGCCAACCCGAATGATGCGCTGACGGTGAGCGAGCGGGCGCTGCGGCTCGGATTCAGCTCGACGATCGGGATTATCCATGACGGCAGCGGGCAGTTGAAACCACTTGGCGAGGCCGAGCGTACGGTGTGGGACAAGGTCCGGAATCTGACTCGGCGAAGCTACTCCCGGTTCAATCATTTTCAGGAGGCGATTGCCAACGGGAAGACGAACGACTGGCGTTGCCGCGCGGGTGGGCGTTATCTGTATATCTGCGAGAACGGCCTGGTGCACTACTGCAGCCAGCAGCGCGGATATCCGGCGGTTCCGCTGGCCCAGTACACGACAGCGGATGTGAGGCGCGAGTTTCTGACGGAGAAGAGCTGTTCGCCGAGCTGCACGATCAGCTGCGTGCATCAGGTGAGTTACATCGATCACTGGCGTGCGCCGCAGACCTCGTCGGTGACGCCGGGTGCTTCGGGGAATGGGGCTGGTGCGGAGCTGGTGCAGATTCGTTAGGGAGTTGGGCCATGGGTTCGGCGAAACGCGTGGAGTTATCCGGGGAACAGGTCCTGCTGATTGCTAAGGCGCTGGCCGATCCGAGAAGGATGGAGCTGTTGCGGCAGATTGGAGCCTGTAGCAAGCCGGCGCAGTGCGCGGATATCAAGGACTGCCAGCCGGTAAGCGCCGCAACCCTTTCTCACCATATGAAGGAGCTTGAAACGGCAGGGCTTGTCCATGTGACGCGAGAGGGAAAGTTTGCCAGCTATACGCTGCGGCGGGATGTACTGAAGGCATATACCGACCAACTGGCTGAGATTTTAACCCGGCCGTAACTTCTTTCCAGCTTTAATTTCCAGTCACTGAATCTTTCTCTGACACCGGCTCATCAATTAGATGCTTATCGAAGTATCAAAATGATAAGACATCGGAATTGAAGGAGCACGGAATGGGAAAGCTTGCGAATAAGGTGGCATTGGTGACGGGAGCGTCGAAGGGAATTGGCGCGGGCATTGCGAAGAGCCTGGCGGCTGAGGGAGCGTCGGTTGTTGTGAACTATTCAACCAGTAAAGAAGGCGCGGATAAGGTCGTTGCCGAGATCAAGGCCAAGGGCGGCAAGGCTGTGGCCGTGCAGGGAGATTTCTCTAAGAAAGAAGATATCGGTAAGGTCTTTGGCGAGGTAAAGAAGAACTTCGGGCGGCTGGATACGCTGGTGAACAACGCTGGAGTCTATGATTTCAAGCCGCTTGAGAACGTTACCGCGGAGGATTATCACAAGATCTTCGACCTGAATGTGCTTGGGCTGCTTTTGGCCTCGAAGGAAGCCCTGAAGTACTTTGGGCCAGAGGGCGGCAGCATCATCAATATTGGTTCAGTGGTTTCTACTCTAACTCCGCCTAATTCCAGCGTCTATACGGCGACCAAAGGCGCGGTCGATGCGATTACGCACGTGCTTGCGAAGGAGCTGGGGTCGAGGAAGATTCGCGTGAACTCGATCAACCCTGGGATGGTGGAGACCGAAGGCGTGCATGCGGCTGGCTTTATTGGAAGCGACTTCGAGAAGAATGCCGTTGCGCAGACTCCGCTTGGCCGTATCGGACAGCCGCAGGATATCGCGACGGTTGCGGCGTTTCTGGCTTCGGATGATTCAGCTTGGTTGACTGGGGAGTTGTTGAAGGCTGGCGGCGGATTGCGGTAAGACGAACGGAAGTAAGGCGAGCGAGGGAGCCTGGTGGAGGCTCCCTCTTTTCGTATGGCAACGACGAAGCCGGGCTGGTGCTTGCCAATCTTCTATCGAATGCCTGATTGTTGGGGCATGAGGTTTCCGGGGTCACGCGGCGGTTGGGTTTTGGGTGCCTTGCTTTCGTTGGCAATCGTGGTTGCAAGGGGGGACGCGCAAGGTCTGGGAGCTGCAGTGCGAAGCCAGGACAAAGCTCCTGCTACGCAATCGGCTCCGACCACACAGCGGCCGACGAGTACGCCCTATTCTGGCGACCTTTCCATCTTTGAGTATCCGGATCGGGATAAGAAGCTGCAGATTGATCGCGTGATGGACCTGCTCGGGATCACCGTGGGCAAGAACGTTGGGGACATCGGCGCAGGCTCGGGTTGGTTTACGGTGATTGCGGCGCGGCGGGTGGGGCCGACGGGGGCGGTGCTTGCGCAGGACATCAATCCGTTGGCGATCGAGCATATCGGTAAACGAGTCCTGAAAGAGGACCTGTCAAATGTGCGAACCGTGCTGGGTTCGCCGGATGATCCGAGGCTGCCGACGGGAAGCGTGGATGCGGTTTTGATGCTGAAGGTCTATCACGAGATCGCGCATCCGGCGGCGTTTCTGCGGGCGTTGAAGCCAGCGCTTCGTGCGGGAGCAAAAGTCGGGATCATCGACCGCAATGGGAACGGGGCGGACCACGGGCTGAACCATGATGTGGTGGTGAAAGAGATGGGAGAGGCCGGATTCAAACTGGTGGGCACGTATGACTTCGTGAAGCCGGACAAAGAGGACTACTTCCTGATCTTTGAGGTGAAGTAGGGCTCTGAATTTTGTGCCGCCGCCAACTATTCTCGGCTATCTTGAGATATCACGAGATCAGCTTCATGGGAGAGGTTATGCGGTGCAGTGGCTTTTTTGTGGCGGCGGCAGTTTTGTTGAGCTCGGCGGCGGGCGGTGCGCAGATTCATGGCAGAGACGGGATTACTTTGCCGAAAGCGCCGACGGTGAAGGCCGATCCTGTGGTGGACGAATATAAGAGCACTGATCCAAATGCGCCGCAGAAGGTTACAGATCCCTACCGCTGGCTCGAGGACGCGCATAGCCCGGAGACGCGCGCTTTCATCACGGCGCAAAACGCTTACACGGCGCAGTATTTTGCGCAGGTGAAGATGCTGCCGGAGGTAGTCGACCAGATGGGCAAGCTGCTGAAGACGGACTTTGTCAGCGTTCCGACACGACGCGGGGATCGCTACTTCTTCTCGAAGCGGCTGGCGGATGAGAACCAGGCATCGATCTATATGCGGGTCGGGCTGCATGGAGTTGATGAGAAGCTGTTGGATGCGGGCAAACTGAGCGCCGACCAGAATACTTCAGTCAATACGATGAACATCACCGAAGACGGCTCGATGATGGCTTACGGGGTTCGCGTGGGCGGTGCGGATGAGGTGGAGGTGCACTTCCTTGATGTGAGCACGCGAACGGATACGGGCGATGTGATGCCGCGAGCGAGGTATTCGGGCGTGGACATCAGTCCGGACAAAGCGGGAGTGTACTACTCGAAGCTATTTCCACATGAGGGGAACCGCGTTTTTTATCACAAGTTCGGAACACCTCTCGATAGCGATGCGATGATTCTGGGCAAAGAGTATCGCGGAGAGAAGCTAGGCGAGATTGATGGTGTCAGTGTGCGCGCCACGGCGAACGGGCATTACCTTGTCTTCCGGATTGGCCGCGGCGTGCCGGCAACGCGCGAGGACATTCTGATCAAGGACCTGCGGGTTGCGGACTCATCGATTGTGCCTCTGGTTTACGGGATCGACAGCCGCTTCGGCGAGTTCGATGTAGGGGACACGTTTTATATGCGTACCGACTACAAGGCTCCGAACGGCCGCGTCCTGAAGGTGGTGCAGGGAAAGGGACCGGACGAGTGGCCGGTGATCATCCCTGAAGGCAAAGACGTGCTGGAGGCGGTGAATGTGGTCGGCGGGAAGATGTACGTCCTGCGGCTGAAGGATGTGAAGTCGGAGGTGACGGCCTACTCGCTGGAGGGTAAAGCGTCAGGGCACATCGAATTTCCAGGGATTGGCGCAGGTTCCACGCTCCTGGGACGTGCCGTCGATCCGGACGGCTTCTACACGTTCCAGTCGATTATCACGCCGCCCACGATCTTTCATTACGACACAACGACCGGACGGTCCGAAGTGTTCTACAGCGACAAGGTACCGTTCGATTCGACGCAGTATGAGGTGAAACAGGTCTTCTATACGTCGAACGATGGCACCAAGGTGCCGATGTTTATTGCCGGAAAGAAAGGGCTGAAGCGCGATGGAAGCGAACGGCTGTTGATGACGGGCTACGGCGGATTTGCGCTGAGCGAGACGCCAGTGTGGAACCCCGAGTATGCCTGGTGGATGCAGCAGGGCGGGTGGTTTGCTTTACCGAACCTGCGCGGCGGCAATGAGTACGGGGAGGCATGGCATAAGGCGGCGATGTTCGAGAAGAAACAAAACGTTTTTGACGACTGGTTTGCGGCGGCCGAGTATCTGATTGCGAACAAATATACGACGGCGGCGCGATTCGCGATTCGTGGACGCTCGAACGGCGGGTTGTTGATGGGCGCTTCGATGACACAGCGCCCGGATCTCTTCGGCGCGATCTGGTGTGGCTATCCGCTGCTCGACATGCTGCGCTACCAGATGTTTGAGATGGGCCGGACGTGGACGACCGAGTATGGATCGGCGGAGAATGCGAAAGACTATCCGTACATTCTGAAGTATTCGCCGTACCAAAATGTGAAGCCAGGGACGAAGTATCCGGCAATCTTCTTCTTCACGGGCGACGGGGATACACGTGTCGATCCGATGAATGCGCGCAAGATGACGCCTCTGATGCAGACGGCGGACTCAAGCGGAAGGCCGATTCTGCTGCACTACAGCCTGAAGGGCGGGCATAGCGCGGGAGTGTCGCAGACGCAACTGGTACAGGACTATGCCGACGAGATGGCGTTCTTGTGGACGGAGACAGGGACGAAGTAAGGCTGAGTTCTTAAAAAGGGAAGGCCCAGGCAGATCGCCCGGGCCTTTTACTTTTGTGCGGGGCTACTTGTGCGCCGTTGTTTTGGGCTTTGCCGCCGCTGCCTTGGGAGCGGGGTTCTCAGCAATCGCCGTGTCGAGCATGGCATAGAGCTGTGTAACGTCTGTCACCTCGGTGTAGCCCTTCTGGGTCACGATGAAGATGGTCGGCGTCTGATGCAGGTTGATGCGCTCGCCAAGGCTCTGGTCGGCGCGGACTTCGGCGGCGAAGAGGCCGTTAGGGTCGATGATCATAGGCATCATGAGGTGGTGCTGTTGAAAGTATTTTTGCGTGAACGCGGTGAGATCTTCCTTCGAGGCGATAGAAGGCTGGCTCGCGAAGACGGACTTGCGGTATTCGTCGGCAGCCTGGGGTGAGATCTTATCCTGCATGTAACGCGCGATGACGGCGGCGTCGAAGCTCCAGACGTGCCCTCTAAGCGGGAAATCGCGGCGGATGAGCGGGATCTTGTACTTTTCGACCGCGGCGTGGACGATTGGCGCGGCGTTGCGGCAGGCCGGGCACTCAAGGTCCTCGAATTCGTAGATGGCGACAGGAACACCGGCTGGGGCGCGCAGCATCGAAGTGTCGCGGTATCCACCCGTCTGGGCAAGGGCGGGAACACTGGCGGGGAGTACAAGAAGCAGGGTAGTGAGGGCAAGGTGGTTCATTGATATAAGACGCATAAGGGTGTCTTTTCGTATTTTATCTGAGTGGGTTGCCCAATCGCATTTTGACGTGCTGGAATGCAGATTTTGCAGGATTTCTGCATCGCGGGCCCGGTGTGGCACTCTAATACACAGAGCATGAAAGTCTTGGCGGGAATCCTGATAAAGGCGAAGATGAGGCAAAGGGCGTCGGCGTGGCCTTTGGTGCTGGCTCTGTGCTGTTCTATAGCCAATGCCCAGACTGAAACGGCAAATTTGCCGCAGGCTCCCGTGCCGAATCTTCCGAAGTTTCCAGGTGGCGTCGTCGTGGAGAGGGCAACTCCCGGGGCGCTGCCGCTGAGTCTCGACGAAGCGATCGATCGCGGGGAGAAGCGGAATCTGCAGCTGTTGCTGACCCAGCAAAATGAGCGGATGGTGCGCGGTGAAGTCCTGACCGTGAAAAATAATCTACTACCCAGCCTGACAGCCAAAGGCGCGCTTGAGGCGCAGCAGATTGACCTGGCGGCACTGGGTTTCAGGCCTGGGTCGTTGGCGGAGTTTGGCATCGCTCCCGGGACATTTCCGACGATTGTGAAGGTGAACACGGCTTCGGCAGAGATCAGCATGAACCAGCAGCTTTTCAATGTGCCTGCTTACTATCTTTACCGGTCGTCGTTGAAGGCTGCTTCCGCGGCAAATTATTCAACCCTGAATGTGCGGGGCGGCGTGACACTTGCCGTTGGAACGCAATATCTACTGGCGCTCGCGGACGCTGCGCAGATTGAGAACGCTCGGGCACTCGAAAAGGCCGACGACGTGGCGTACCGGCAGGCAAAGGATTCGCACGACGCTGGAGTAGGAACGAACCTCGATGTACTGCGTGCGCGGGTTCAGCTACAGACGCAGCAACAGGCCGAGATCAATGCCGAAAATGCATTCGCGAAGGACAAGATTGCGCTGAACCGCCTGATCGGATTGCCGGCCGATCAGGAGATTACCCTGACAGATACCGCTCCCTATGCTGAGTACGCCGAGCTCCCTCTGAGCGACGCAATGAACCTCGCGTTTCAGCGCCGGAAGGATCTGCTGAGTCTCGAGGCGCAGCTTGAGGTAGCGACGCAGGCACATAAAGCGGTGCGGGCCGAGAGGCTGCCGACGCTCGCCTTCGACGGGTACTACGGTGTGATCGGCGTGATCGATGGCCTGTATCACGGAGTCTTTGCTGCTACGGGCAAGGTGAGCGTACCGGTCTTTCAAGAGGGTCAGCTGCGCGGCGAAGATGAAGTAGCCCAGGCGCAGGTGATCGCGCTCCGGCAGCAGATCGAATCGCTGCGGGTTTCGATCGAGTGGCAGATACGGTCGGCGATGCTCGACGTGCAGTCGTCGAACGAACTGGTGAAGGTGGCGCGGAGCAACGTGGAGCTGGCGACTCAGGAGGTCAGCGATGCAAGCGACAGATTCAAGGCCGGTGTCGATGACAATCTTCCTGTGGTGCAGGCCCAGGCCGTGCTGGCGGCGGCGCAAAGCCGGTTGGTGGAGACTCTCTACCAGTACAACCAATCGAAGCTGACACTGGCGAGGAATACCGGAGTCGTGGAGTCGCAGTACAAGATCTACCTGGGGCGGTAGAGTCAACAACGACTGCGGTCTCGAGGCGCAGATCTTCGGTTCACGGTCCAATGACATATTCTCGGGCGAAGTATGAAAACATAGGACATGGCGGATGGTTCGAAACGGGGAGAGCTGGCGAACAGGGGTGATTTCCGTTCGGCGTTCCAATCGCGGGACTTCCGGCTCTATCAAACCGCGCGATTGATGGTGATTCTTGGCGCGGAGGCGCAGTCGGTTGCGGTGGCCTGGCAGGTGTATGCGCTGACGCATTCGGCGCTCGACCTTGGATACACCGGACTCGCCTTATTTCTTCCGGGCGTATTCGTCATGTTGGCCGCAGGCCATGCGGCGGATCGCTTTGACCGGCGAAGGATCATTCTGCTCTGTTACACGCTGCAGGCTTGTTGTACGGCCGTGCTGTTGTGGCTCTCGTTGAGTGCAACGGCGCTGAGAGGTGGCCGGGTGTGGCCGATCTACGCTGTGCTGGTTGGGATCGGGCTTGGAAGGGCCTTCAGCGGTCCGGCCGCGAGCGCGATGTTGCCCAGCCTTGTGCCGAAGGAGCACTTCGTGAACGCGGTGACGTGGGGAGCGACGGTTTATCAGATTGCGAATATGTCCGGACCGGCAGTGGGAGGGATTCTGTTTACTCTGCCGCTCGCAGGCATTGCTGCGAACTGGAACGGCGCGCCTGTAGTTTACTCGTTTACTTTGGTCATGCTGATAGGGTTCATCGTACTGCTCACCATGATCCGCGCCAAGATGGTAACGACTGACAAGAAGGCCTTCAGCATGAAGACCGTGCTGGCTGGTCTTGAATATGTGTGGCGCGCGAAGTTGTTGCTCGGATCGATTTCGCTGGACCTGTTTGCAGTGCTGCTTGGAGGTGCAACAGCGCTGCTGCCGATCTTTGCGACTGACATTCTTCATGCCGGCCCGCGCGGCCTGGGGCTGTTGCGGGCTATGCCTTCCGTGGGGGCTCTGGTCGTGTCGCTGACGATGCTGGTGAAGCCGATCAGACGGCGCGCTGGCGCGACGATGCTGGTCTGCGTTGGAATCTTCGGTGCGGCAACGGTTGTCTTTGGGCTCTCCAGGAGCATCTGGCTTAGTGCGGTGGCTCTGGTCATTGTAGGAGCGAGCGACATGGTCAGTGTTGTTGTGCGTTCCAGCCTGTTGCAACTGGCGACGCCTCCGGAGATGCGAGGCCGGGTCAGCGCGGTGAACTGGCTGTTCATCGGGGCTTCGAACGAGTTTGGCGAATTCGAGAGCGGCGTAACGGCACAGTGGTGGGGTGCGGTGCCGGCTGTCGTGATTGGCGGAATTGCTTCGATGGCCGTGACTGCTTCGGCCGCGGGCCTGTTCCCCCAGCTACGGCAGGCGGATGCTTTGACGGCAGAGTCGCTGCTTGCGCCTGAGCGTGAGTTGAGTGTTGCGGAGCCGGTGAATTAGATTGACAGAGACCAGAATCGACGATTCAGCGAAGGGATTGCGATGAATAAAGGTGTGAAGGTAGCGATTGGGGCGACGGCGGTCTTGATTCTTGCAGTGGGAGGCCAGCTGGCCTGGCTGCATCATGAACGGAATGTTCCAATGGCGGTAAAGGCGCCTGAGCGCGAGGTGATCGCCGAGGACGATCTTGTCTTTCTGAAGAAGAAACGGCCGGATAATTTGAAAGACATCAAGGAACTGGTTGGCAGTACGGTGTGGGTTTCGGCCGGTGGGCAGCTTGACTACTATCCCTACGCTGGACACGCGGCGCAATACAGCAAAAGTGCGGGAACACTGCTGGGCGCGGAACCGCTGCTGATTAAGGATGCGATCGAGCAGGTTGCTCCGAAGTCGGCAACCTTTCGAATCCCGGGTGGAGACAAGCAGGTTCTGCTGGTCTTTACCAAGCCAAACGACACGAAGGAGTATGCCGTGCCTGTGGGGTACAAACAGGCCGGGGAGTACACCTTCTATGCGGATGAGATCCTCTTCTATGACGATCCGCATGAGCTGTACAAGCACTGGGGACCAGAGATATGGAAGGCGGTCGATACGCACCAGGTCATTCTCGGGATGAATGAGCGGCAGGTGGAGTTGTCGCTGGGCCAGGTGAGCAAGAGCACAAGCACCGACTATGGAAACCGCATGGTGGTGTTTGCGAATCTCGGACATCCCATGGCCGTGACGTTCGTGAAGAACAAGGTCACTGCGTTTCGCCCGGACCAGGGATTCTAGCTCAAAGGCCTACCGGCAAATAAGGTTCA
Source organism: uncultured Acidobacteriaceae bacterium (assembly GCA_963798925.1). GTDB lineage: Bacteria > Acidobacteriota > Terriglobia > Terriglobales > Acidobacteriaceae > Edaphobacter. Next base: position 929,613 of record CAWCVD010000008.1, on the reverse strand, counting down.
GGTCGACAGTGGGCGACGGTCGCGTTGGCAGGGGAAGATTGCGTGCTCGCATCGCCTCCTCCAGAGTGTCGGGGACTGATGGCAGCGATAGATCCAGGTCGTTCTTATAGAACGGATCTTTCTCTGCCTCCTCGAGGCTGATAAAGGTAAATCCCTTATCGCGATAAAGCTTCAGGAGGCGAGGTAGCATTCGTCCATCCAGCGCACCCACATGCATGAGAAGCACGTAAGGAATATCGCGGCCATATAACGCCTTCGACATGGCACGTGTGTAGTCGATGGTGGCATCGGCTGCAGCGAGGTAGCTCGCCTCTAGCTGCGTAATTGAGGCTGCATCCTTCTTTGCAACACATCGCGCGTAGGGACCGTTGTAGAGGTAATCGCCGAAGCTCATCGTGACTCCTGCGATCTTGTAGCCATGCTCTGCCAGGAACCGGCGCGCACCCTCACGTTTCTCCGGCGTATCGCCCTCCGCGAGGTTGGGATAGCGAAGCCAGTGCCAATCCTCGCTACCCATATACGACTTCAACACTGCTTCGTTTTTTAGAGTGTCCGCCTCCCAGTCGGCGAGCGACTGCTGGTTGAGGTTCATGTGCGACCAGGTGTGGTTGCCCAGTGGCAGTCCAGCGTCGCGCCAGTCCTTTAGCATCGGCGTGGAGAGCGGTTCGTCTTCGGTGTGAATGCCATTCACAAAGCCGTATACCGGAGGCATGTGCGCCTCCTTCATCGCGGCGATGATCTTTCTTCCGATCTCGACCCTGGTTTCGTCCGGCGGTAACGCACTATGGGATGGCAAGTCGTCCCAGGTGAAAGCAATCTGCTGCGCTCGCGCCGAAATGGCTATCGCGATCACTACAGTCGCGCTCAGCAGCAACCGCGCTCGTCCAAACCAGCTCTCTTCAGCATGCATCGAATTCACGGCCTCTACATTAAAGTCTGGCAAGTTAGTGTTTCACTACCGACAAGGTAAGCGTACTCGGGTACTGCGCTGAGTGGTGAATTGCTGTGTGTGCGACGACGCTGGTTGTCTCGTCGTAGTTGTTGCCGCCGGTGTTCAGGTTGCGGTCGAAGCGCGGGAAGTTGGAACCGGCGATTTCGATGCGGATGCGGTGGCCGGCGTCGAAGTAGTTGCTGGTGTTCATCGGCGTCACCGTGACTTTGTAGACCTTGCCCGCTTCCATCCATACCGTCTTGTCGTCGCCGTCACGATAGCGCAGGCGTTGGATCGTCTCGTCGAGATTGTAGGCGGTGCCATCGGGCAACACGTCGATGACCTTGACGGTGACGTCGGTGTCTTTCACGTCGGAGGAGACATAGAGCGTTGCGGTGATAGGTCCGCTGACCTCGACTCCTTCGGCCAGCGGCTCCGAGGTGTAGACGAGGATGTCTGATCGTTCTTCCATCTTGCGTTGATCGAGCGCTCCGCCGTTGCCAGGAATTGTGTTCGCTGCGCAGCAGACGTTGCCGCCGTAGCTTGGTGTGGGATGCATGGGATCGTAGATGAAGGTGTCGGGGAGATCGGCCTTTGCGCTGAACGCGGCCGTCGGCCCGGTGAATTTCAAAAGCGATGAACCAGCGGGATTTGCGATGCCGAGCACTCCATCTCCATGCAGCGTGTTGGCATGGCTCGCGCTCGCTAGCTGCAGCGTGACGTTCTTCGCGCCTTCGGGCGGCCATGTCTCCGAGTGCTGCCACTTGTTGCTGCCCATGGTGAAGTATGTGACTTTGGGCTGCTTCTGGAGGAAACCGTTGTCCTCGCCTTTGAGGAAGTGATCGAACCATGCGTAGGCGAGCGCGTCGTAGTCGAGCCGCGCATCGCCCATGCTGCGCTCGCCGACGATCGTATTCTCCGTCGCGCGTTTGTAGCCGCAGTGCAGTGTCGGCGCGATGACCGCGTACTGCTCGTTGGCTGCCTCGCCCTTGGCTGTTGAACGAACGAAGTTGTAAGCAGCGAGATTCGGACCAGTGGAGACGTCATACCAGGTCATGAACCAGAAGCCGGGCACGTTGATCGGCATGGTGTCGGACTGCCAGATTCCACCCTTTCGCCACGCGGGGTCGTTCGGCGTGCGCTCGATCATGGCGCCGCCTGTGGTATTCGGCATTTTGTCAGAGAAGATGCCTTTAGGTCCGTCGACAGCGCTGATGATGTCCTTCTCGGGGAGATGTTCGAAGGCCTTCGCCCAATCGACGGGAGGCATCTGCGCTGCGAGGTCGAACATCTTCGATGCTTTGATCAGATCTTTTTGCGAGGTATCCTTCGGGAACATCGGGCGCACCTGATTCTGCTCGCCGTAGACCCAGTCGATGAAGAGCATCTGAACTGCGCCGCCGCGGTACCAGTTACCCTGCTCGTTGTACGGGCCAACCTTGCCGACACCGGCGCCGAAGCTCTGCGGAATGATGGTCGTGAGGGCCTTGTTGCCAAGCGAAGCTGCGGCAAGCTGCCACTCTGCCGTCGAGGAGCAGCCGATAAGGCCGACCTTGCCGCTCGACCACGGCTGCGCACCCATCCACGTGAACTGATCGTCGGCATCGGAGAGCGGCGCGCCGAGAATATCGTAATTGCCCTCGGAGAAGAAGTGGCCGCGCTCGTTCATCTCGATCATCACGTAGCCGCGCTTGACGGCATCGAGTTCTGTGGACATATCGCGGTAGGTGCCGAGGCGCACATCCCAGAAGTTGAAGTTGTATGGTGTGCGGCTGAAGATGATTGGATATCTCTTGCTTGTGTCCTTCGGGCGATAGATGTCGGCGGCCATACGCGTGCCGTCCCGCATCGGCACCATCACCTTGCGGTCGATGATGGCGACGTCCTCAAGTTGCTTCTCAATGGACTCGCGCTTTTCGATCAGGGCTTTGGTCTGTTCGGGCGTGAGTTGTTGACGCGGGCCCTGAGCTAACGTGGGAAGAGTGAGGGTGACGACTGTGGCAAGGGCAAGTGCAGGGGCAAGCAGGCGCATTCAGGTTAGTCCTTCAGCTTAAACGGAATGCAATGAGCGTACCAGAGCGGGCGAAGAGCGGGGAAACTGTCTAAGAAAATCCGGAAGCGGTGATACTATTCGTCCATTCACAGCACAGAGACCATCGAAGCAAAAACGGGGAGGGAGTATGGCTGACTCGGTAGGGAAGGGCTTTAACAGGCGGGAGTTTGTGCACGGGGCGGTGGCAGGAGCGGCGCTGGCTGCGGCGACAGGAACGGCGTTTGCTGCGTTTGGCGCAGACGACTCTGAGAAACAGGCGGTACTGCAGCAGATCCCAAAGATGCACTCTGAGAACGTGAAGCGACTGCAGGAGTGGATCGCGCTGCCATCGATTGCGGCCGAGAACAGGAACTTTCCGCAGGGGCCGGAGTACATGGCAAAGCTCGCGAGCGACGCTGGTTTTACTGATGTGAGGCTGGTGCCCACGTCGGGTAAGCCTGGTGTCTTTGGCAGGATCGATGCCGGAGCAAAGACGACCGTGGGCGTCTATTTCATGTACGACGTCAAGCAGTTTGTGCCCGGCGAGTGGAGCTCTCCTCCGCTGGAGGCGAAGCTTGTGCCCAAGCCGGGGCTGGGTACCGTGTGCATGGGGCGCGGCGCGGTGAATCAGAAGGGCCCGGAGAACTCGTTCCTCAGCGCGCTGATGGCGTTCAAAGCCGCGGGAAAGAAGCTTCCGGTGAACCTGGTGCTGGTGTGTGAGGGCGAGGAAGAGATTGGCTCGCCGCACTTCGCGCAGGTGGTGCACAGTCCGGAGGTGCTGGCGGAGTTGAAGAAGTGCATCGGCGTCTTTATGCCTGAGGCTGGTCAACGTGGTGACGGAAGCGTGGAGATCTCTCTGGGAGCCAAGGGAGTTGTCGAACTGGAGCTGATCTCGAGCGGCGAACGGTGGGGACGAGGACCGAAGAGTGACGTCCACTCGAGCATGGAGGCCACGGTGGATTCGCCGTCCTGGCATCTGGTGCAGGCGCTCAACACCCTGGTGGAGAAGGACGGGCATACGCCGGCGGTTGATGGATTTTTCGAGAAGGCGAAGCCGTTGACAGCCGCCCAGAAGAAGATGATCGAGGATGTTGCGGCGATGGGGAATGAAGCCGACGTCAAGAAGTTGTACGGCGTCGAGCATTGGGTGCACGACGTGAACTACGTCGATTCGATGATGCTGCTTGAATCGAAGCCGACGATCAACATCGAAGGCTTGGTCGCCGGTTATACGGGACCGGGCGGAAAGACCGTGCTGCCGCATCGCGCGGTGGCGAAGATCGACATGCGGCTGGTTCCTGATATGACAGCGGAAGACACGCTGGCGAAGCTGAAGGCGCATCTGGCGAAGCATGGATTCGGCGATATCGAAGTGAACATGAGCGGAGGGTATGACCCGACGACGACCGATCCTGACAGCCGATTGATTCAGACACAACTGGCGACGTATCGCAAACTTGGGCTGAACCCGCAGCTATGGCCGCGGAGCGCAGGTTCGTGGCCCGGTTGTGTATTCACCGGCGCACCACTTAACCTGCCTGCCGGGCACTTCGGTCTGGGAAATGGGACTGGCGCGCACGCTCCGGACGAGTACTACCTGATCGAGTCGACGAACCCGAAGGTGCAGGGGCTCGATGGAGCGGTCGCGTCGTTTGTGGAGTATCTGTACGCGTTGGCTTGATTTGATCGCACGCCAACGCGGTTAAATTTATGGAATAAGGAGACCGGGAACATGCTGGATGTTCATCCACCGCATGAGAAGATGCACGGGATACGGGACTTCCTCTTACACCTGCTTACGATCACGATAGGTTTGTTGATCGCGCTTGCGCTGGAGGGATGTGCGGAGCGATGGCACCATCGACAACTCAGGAAGGAGGCCGATGAGAATTTGCTTCAGGAGATCCGGGACAACGCGAAGGAGATCGAGTCTGCTCATCTTGCAAACGCGAGCGAACAGGCAAATCTCAAGAAGGTATTGGAGTTTCTGGAGGCGCGGAAGGAAAATCGAGACTACGAGATTCATGAGATCCAGATGGGCTTCACCATCGGCGATCTGAAGGACTCGAGTTGGAAGACTGCTTCGGCGACCGGCGCGCTGAACTACATGGAGTACGACCATGTCCAACGCTATGCCGCTGCCTATCGACTGCAGGACAAATACTCGGCGTTGCAGGACCAGACGATTAACGAATATCTGGAGTTGCAGTCCTATATTATCTATGGATTTGACCCGAAGAAGCTGACGTCCGCGGACGCTGAATCGGCGGAACTAGATGCGCGCCGTACGCTGGCGCACCTTGTGGCGATGGACCAGATCGGCGCGGCGGTCAACAAAGAATACGACAACGTGTTGGCTGAAAAGTAGAGATAGCTCAGCCGGTGTTGCGGAGGCCGGCGCTGATGCCATTGATAGTCGCCGAGATAGCACGGTTCAACTCGGGCGAATCGGGTTCACCGTTGGCCGCGGCTATGCGCTTTCGGCGGATGAGCTCCACCTGGATGAGCGACATCGGATCGACGTAAGGATTGCGCAGCCGGATCGAATGGTTGAGCACGGGGTTGGTCTCGAGCAGCGCCTTTTGGCGCGTGATCTCCAGGATCATACGGTGGGTGAGCTTAAACTCGGCCTCGAGAAGTGTGAAGACGCGATTGCGCAACGCTTCGTCCTCCACCAGCGAGGCGTACAGCCGTGCGATGCCGAAGTCGGCTTTGGCGAGCGCCATCTCCACGTTGCGAATGATGTCGAGGAAGAGCGGAAAGTCGCGGGCCATTGTCTGAAGCTGCGCCAGACCGTCGGGAGTGGATTGGATGAACTCGTTAAGCGCGTGGCCGACGCCGAAGTAGGCTGGAACGAGCTGGCGTGACTGCATCCAGCCGAAGACCCACGGGATGGCGCGGAGGTCGGCCATCGATTTCTTGCCGCCGCGTTTTGCCGGTCGCGATCCCAGACGGGCGTGTTCCAGCTCCGCAACTGGCGTTGCCTGCTCGAAGTAGGTGAAAGTGTCCGGGTCGTCGACGATGTGTTTGCGGTAGAAGGTGTAGGAGGTGGTGGACAGCAGATCGAGCACGGCCTCCCATTCGGGAAGAATCTTGCCGGTGAGGTGGGGCGTTTTAGCTCCACGCTGAAGCGTGGCGTCGGGGCGGGCGAGCGCGTCGAGGCTGGCAGCGATCATCAACTCCAGATTGCGTTCGGCGAGAATGACGTCGGAGTACTTCCAGTTCAGCACCTCGCCCTGTTCGGTGATGCGGAGCTCGCCGCTGAAGCTGTCCATCGGCTGCGCGAAGATTGCGCGATGTGTGGGACCGCCGCCGCGGCCAACCGTTCCTCCGCGGCCATGAAAGAGGCGCAGGTTGACGTCGCACTCCTGTGCGACCACGTGCAGCGCACGATGGGCCTTGTAGATCTCCCACGTGCTCGTGATCATGCCGCCGTCCTTGTTGGAGTCGGAGTAGCCCAGCATGACCTCCTGCCGGCGGCTCCAGGATTCGAGCAGTGGACGATAAGTCTCGCTCTGCCACAGCTCGCGCATAATTCCAGGCGCGTTGCGAAGATCCTCGATGGATTCGAAGAGAGGGACAGGCTGCAAACCGGGGTCGTCACCGTTCGCTTCAAGGCGGACTCCGCCGAGCCGCGCGAGCCAGAGCACCCGGAGGACGTCCTCGGCGCTGGTCGCACCGCTGATGACGTACTGGCGGATGGACTCTGGGGCGTAGCTCTGTTTCAGCTCCGCGATCGTGCGAAAGACTTCCAGCACCTCAGTCGTCTGCTCGCTCAGTGCGGCAGGAAGCAGCAGTGACTGCGCGGATATTGCAGGCTGCCACGCGGAGATCTCGTCAATTGCCGCAGCGTGAACGCGTGCATGCTGGCGCATGTCCAGCGTTTGCAGGTGCAGCCCGTAGGTGCGGACCTCCATCAGTAGCGGATCGATCAACATCTGGGCAAGGCGGTGGCCTTGATGCTCTTCGAGAGAGTTGCGCAGTGTGGTCAGATCGCTGAGCAGGTCAGCCGCCCGGGTATACGGGGTCAACGCAGGGTTGGAGGGAACCGGAACAGCCGACTGCGGCGTCGCGCCCAGCCGCATCATGATGCAGGCGATCAAAAGCCGCACGGATTCATGCGAAAAACGCTCTTCAAGCGCGTTCTGGCCCGCTGTACGCAGTTGCGTAAGGTAGCGCTCAAGCAGGGCGCTGAGCTCGGAGGAGACAGGAACCTGGAGCGTGGAGCTGGCCAATTGCTCGAAGATGTTCTGAAGACGGCGGCGATAGTGCGTCAACAGAAGGGAGTGAGCCATCGCAAGGGCATCGCGCGTGGCCTCCGACGTAACAAAAGGGTTGCCATCGCGGTCGCCTCCGATCCATGAGCCGAAGCGAACAAGTTGAGGAAGATCGCAAACATTTGTAACCGAAACGATAGCGTTTTCTGATGGGAACTCAGAGGCCAGAGCGGAAGCGACCTCAGCGTAGAGGACCGGGAGTGTATCGAAGAGGCTCGCCTCATAGTAATCAAGCGCCATACGGATCTCGTCGCGGACTGTAGGCCGCGCACTTCGAACCTCGTCCGTCTGCCAGAGGGCGGTGATCTCGGCGGTAAGGTCACGCTCCATCGCCTCAAGCTGCGATTCGGGGACGGGAATCCGGTCGAGATGCTCGAGCAGATCGGAGATGCGCCTGCGCTTAAACATCACACTGCGCCTGGCGACCTCCGTGGGATGCGCCGTGAAGACCGGTGAGACGCAGATACGTCTAAGCAATGCATGTGCTTCGTCTGCCGAGACGCCGGCCTCTTTCAGACGCCTAAGCGTGCCGCGAAGGTCACCGCGCTGCATCGATCCGCCGCTCGGTCCCTCGTTCAATTGATGGGCGAGCCGGCGGCGCTTGCGATGATTCGTTTCGGCCAGGTTGATCAGCTCGAAGTAGAACCCAAAGGCTCTCGTAAGTTGATAGGCCGCCGCGAGATTCAGTTTGCTGACTCGATCCAGCGCCTGCTGCAGCTGCGAAGTGGCGGCATCGGCCGCTCCTCCCTGCCGTGTTTCTGCCTCGCGGCGAGCGATCGCTGTGCGACGGAGTGCCTCAACCGACTCGTATAGAGCGTCGCCGGCCTGCTCGCGAAGCACCTCGCCCAGCAGCATACCCAGCGAACGGACGTCCCGGCGCAGGGGCGCTTCTTTCAGCTCGCCGCTTGTTGCCTGCAGCTCCGCGAGGCGTTGACGCCAGTCGGTTGGAGTCCAAAAGGAGGCCATGACTGATTATGCACTGCACCGCACGGAGGCCTCGTTTCGACGGACTATACCGTCAGTACGAGACCTCGAGCCAGAGCGAGTTACTTGTGCGAGCCGCCTCCAGAAGCGCCTCCGCCTCCGCCACCACCGCTGACACCACCACCCCCGCCACCACCATGAGATGCGCCACCACCGCCGCTGAAGCCTCCTCCCGACGAACCTCCGTGAGAGAAGCCCCCCGAGCCGGAAGATGCATGATTGGACGATCCGCCGCCTGCGCCGCCACCGCCGAATCTGCCCGACGAACCACCCCCCCACGAGCCACCACCACCGCGCATGGCAGATGCTGCCTCTCGGCCTCCGCCAAAGTGTTCGGTGATTGTGCTGCTTCTGCCGTTATGAATCTCCTGGTGGGCGAGCACAATGCTCTCGGACCGGTGATCGAACCGGATTGCGGTTCCTTCAGGTTTTGCGATGCCGTCCTTGCTCGCGCCGAATCCATCTTTCACCAGATGCGCCTGTAGCTGCGGTGTCTCCGCATGCTGCAGCGGTGGGAAATAAGACCTTGTGAACTCTTTAGGCGTTCCGTTGAGCACTTTGACCGAAGTTCCTGTTTCGAAGGCGACCTGTCGCATCGAGTCACCCTTTCGTCCCGAGGTCTCGAAGACGCCGTGTTTCAGGTTAATCGGGGCCTTCCCCGCCACATCATGCGGATGAATCGGTACGAACGCTTTTTTGCCGCCGTAATTCACCCAGCGAACCGGGCAATGATGATGCCGGTGCGTGCCCGCCACCCAAACGTAGCGGTGTTCGTGGAAGATCCACGAGCCAGTGTGGCAGACGGCCCAGTCGTAGGGAGCCCCATTCGAAACCACGTCCGCACGGAGAACGGTATCCCTGCCGGTCAGAGGGTCTCTTTCGATCAGCCGGCGAATCTGGTTCGGCGAGCAGGGAAACTGCTCTTGATATTCAGTGCGAAGAGCCGGGACCGACCCTCCACTCTGAAGAGCCTGGACTGATACTGTGTGTTGTTGAAGCTGTTGTTGAACAGCATCGGACACCTGCTGCGTGCCAGGCTTGTCCGGCGCTGACTCCTGCCCTCCCCAACCGTCGGACGGTTCCCAGCAGGTTCCATAGGGCGCACAAGAAAAGAACTTTCCCTGGTCCTTCATCTCAATAAGGCCGGGAATGGGCGAAGTTACACCAGCATCCTTCATCGCGACGGACATCTCTGCATCCCGTTCGGCGATGCGCTCCGCAGTCCATTTGTCCCATTCGGCGAAACGATCTAAATCTCCCGCTACGGCAGGCACGAATCGCCCGTCGCGTTCATAGATCATTGTCTGGCCTTTGATATCTTTCTCGAGCGTCGCGCCGACCTGTATCTCTGTATCTTTCTCCTGTGGCGTCAGCGTCAGAGCATCGAGGTAACTGTTGACCCTGACATAATCTTTATTTGGATAATGACCCGAAAGCCTGCCCGTCGGGGTTCTCAGGATGAACCACTCGCCGGCAAAGACAGGCCGGAAGTTGAGCGTTGCGGTACCGCTCACCAGCGTCATATCGGTTCGAGGAACTCCGCCGGTCGCTGTGAGCTGGTTGAAGGTAAGGACCGAGTCTTCGGCCAGGTAAACCGTCGAGGCATCTTCCAATTCAATCTCGGCCCGGCCCTTGCCAGTGACCAGACTGAAGCCGGTCGTTACCGGAGTGCCCGTCGCTGGCTGTTCCCACTCAGCGCCGGTCGCCTTTTCACCCTCTTTGCCGCGCGAAAGGCGGACGTCGCCCTCCACCAGGCTCAGCCGGACGATCTGATCATAAGTCTGCGGAGGGGATGCAGGGGCGGCGTTGGAAGGCGGTTGAACCGGCTTGGAAGTAGCCGTGTCGGCGGCCGAAGCATAGATGGAGAGTGAGATGGCGAGCAGAAGAGAGGAGAAGCAACGGCAGGAAGAGACGCTCATAGAGCCCTCCATTCGAACAATACTCTCGCAGCCCCGAAGGTCGCTTCGGACGAGCGATCATCCTCCGGTCGACAACGCAACAGCCCAAACCATTGTGCACGCGGTCTTCATGCCGCTCATTTTCTAAGACGCAAGCCGTTGAATTTTAGACGCCTAAAGCGTCAAAAATCTTTGCATGGCCCAACCGGCCGAGTGACCTTCTGACTTGTAGTCACAAGCCGGAAGCCTTGCAGAGCGGCTCCTTCCGAATCTCGTTGAGCAGGGGCGTCGTCATAAACTCCGCCGAGCGATCGCCAAGGGTGAGGCGCAGCGTCGGCAGAGCAAGCAGGTAACGCAGATAGTAGGCAATCTCTTCCATATTGGCCGAGCTGCCACCGGGAGGGTTATAACGGTACTGGCCTGAGGCCTGCACGGGGATCTCCCACTGACGCCGGACAGGCTTTACGTGGGTATAGCCGATGAAGTCCATCGTGAGGAGGACTTTTTCCGTGCGAGGGGGAAAGAGGTCCTGCTTCGAAGTGGGGGTCCATGGAGGGTAAAAAGCGAGGTCGGTGGCGCCGCCGAAGTTTGCAAACAGTTCGAAGTAAGGCTTGCCGGTGGGTCTCAGGGTGCACTGTGCGATGAGGGTGGGTGGAGGCGTTGGCGCGGAAGAGTTCGCCGAAACTGCGGTCGAGAGCGTTCCCGGCAGAATAAGCCGGACATACTGGATGCGGGAGCTCGTCTCCTGACCCGCTAGACGGTCCACCCCATCTGCGAATGTGGTCTTCTCCGCCTGTGGAGGCTCCGGCTGCTGAGCGGCAATGGCAGATGCGATCAAGAGCAAAGCCGCAATGAGGACGGCTGAAGCGGTACGCAGACATTGGGCATGCATGCGAACAGCCTAGCGCACTGGCAGGCCCGAAGAGACACGGGAAAAATAAATTCTTTGTGGGGGGCGGGAAGCTACATCACCTGAGCGATCTTCTCCAGCTCCTCCTGCAGGCATTGCACGGAGCAGCTGATCGATTCCATCCTGAAAGCAGCCGCCCGCGCATCCTGCATCGACACGCCATAACCGCGAGCGGAGAGGAAGCTGCTTATAAGATCGGCGGCTTGCCAGGAGTCCAGCCCCGACTTCATCAAGTCCTGCCGCAGACCAGAGAGATCGGCCTCGGCAAATCGTTCGACCATGGCAAACTTTCCCTGTGTCACCGGCCGCTCCCGTTTAGCTCAGACGCTCCTGTAGCTGCTCAGTTGATTTAGACGCGAGAGGAGCGCGTTGAGTCTAACCGCAGCCAACTCGCGTCTCGCATACGCATAAAACTCCCCAGGATGAAGCATTCGGCAAATCTCAAAATCTGTCAGGGCCTTGACGCAAACGAAGTGGACCGAAGTGGCCTAAGAAATGCGCTTCACCAACAGTACCGGTATGCCATCGACCACAGGATAACGGCGGCCGCACCCGTCGCAACAGATGGCACCGGCATCCACCCGTAACGGCTGATGGCAGGCTGGGCAGACCACCCGTTGCAGATCCCCAGCTGTGGGTAGCTGCGCACTCATGGCACTATCTTATCCAAATGCCCGAGACCGTGGCTGTGCAAGGCCGCGATACCATAAAAGCAGATGACAAAAATCCCCCGAATTCTCGATGGCATAGCGATTGCCACGCAGATTAAGTCTGAAGTCGCCGCCGAGGTCCAGGCGCTCGCAAGACGCGGCATTAAACCGGGCCTGGCGGTAGTTCTGGTGGGTGAGGTTCCTGCGTCGCAGATCTACGTGCGCAGCAAGGTGAAGGCCTGCGGCGAACTCGGCATCTTTAGCGAGCTCATTACTCCTCCGGAGAGCGTCACCACCAGCGAAATGCTCGCCCTGGTCGCCGACCTCAATGACCGCGATGACATCGATGGGATTCTCATTCAGCTGCCTCTGCCTAAACACGTCGACACCAAGCGTCTCCTCGAAGCGGTTGTGCCCGATAAGGACGTGGACGGCTTTCACCCCGTTAATGTGGGCCGCCTGCAGAGCGGGCAGCCTGCGCTCGCGCCTTGTACTCCGGCAGGAATTATGGAGATTCTGCGGCGCAGCCAGTTGCCGGTCGCCGGCCAGAACGCTGTTGTCGTCGGACGCTCGGACATCGTAGGCAAGCCCGCGGCGATGATGCTCCTCAACAGTTCGGCAACGGTCACCATCTGCCACAGCAAGACCGCCAATCTCCCGGCCTTCACCCAGACCGCCGACATTCTTGTTGCCGCGATCGGCAGGCCCGCATTCGTAACGCCGGCGATGGTCAAACCCGGCGCGACCCTCATCGACGTGGGCATCAACCGCATCACCGAGGCGGACGAAGTAGAGAGATTCTTTCCTGGCGACGCCGATCGCAGAGCGACCTTCGCCAAGCGTGGTTCGGTCGTTGTAGGAGATATCGATCCCGCGGCCTTCGCCCATGCTGGCGCATACACCCCTGTTCCCGGTGGCGTGGGGGCCCTGACCATCGCGATGCTGATGCAGAACACCGTCACGGCGGCGAAGCTCCGCCGCGGAATCTCCACGGAGAAAGAATAACCGCCATGCTGCGTGTTGGCCTCACCGGCGGCCTTGGAAGCGGAAAATCCACCGCAGCCAGGCTCTTCGCAGCGCACGGAGCTCACGTGCTGCAGTCCGACGCCATTGGCCGGGGGCTTATGAACCCTGGTGAGGCGGTCTACAAAGCAATAGTCGACCACTTCGGCAAGACGGTCGTCCTGCCCGGCGGAGGCCTCGATCGCGGCGCGCTCGCGAAGATGGCCTTTACTGACGGCCGCGTCGAAGAGCTGAATGCAATCGTTCACCCGGCAGTGATTGCCCGGCAGGCGGGACTTATCGAGGCCATTGCGGCAGCCGATCCGGGCGCCGTCGTGATGGTTGAATCAGCGCTGATCTTTGAAACTAAATACGGGGAAACCAAATTCGGGGAAACAAAATCCGCGAAAACAAAAGACGGCGAGACCCACGGCAGGTCGGATAGTCTCAGTGCAAGGCCCTGGCACACTCGATTCGACCGAATCATCCTTGTGACCGCTCCGGAGGAGGTCAAGATTGCTCGATTCGTTGCCCGCTCGGCTGGGGGCGCATCGCTGACCGAGCAGCGGCGCACGGAGCTCGAGACGGAGGCGCGCCGCCGTCTTGTGCAACAGATCTCAGACGAGCAAAAGAGCGCCTACTGCGACTACGTGTTAACCAATGGTGGCGCGCTCACGGAACTGGAGTGGCAGGTCGACCAGCTCTGGCCAATTCTGAAGGACGCCGCCCGCTGACCACCCGCAAAGTGCGAATCCGTACAGTATTGATGCAGCATAATTTACGGCCCCGGCTCACCATGGAACGGACGGCTCGATACAATCGTACTTATTAGCAGGCGACGTCTGCTATTTGAACCGATCAGGTCGTGCACACGATGAAACTGCGTCCCGTTCTCCTTGTAGTCCTTATCCTCTCGGCTTTCTACTACCTGACGACTCATGTCGGCTCGTCCGGCACGCCGTGGCTGAAGCACGCCGCGCCTGCGACGACCCAGACCGGTACAAGTACCACTGCGGTCAATGGACCGATGGGCAACTTCCAACTGACGCAGGCTTCCGCCGCTCCCGCCTACGACAGCGAAGAGCAGCAGAACATCGCTGTCTATAAAAAAGCTCTGCCCTCCGTCGTTAACATCACCTCAACCGCAGTGGCGTTTGACTTCTTCTACGGAGCGGTGCCGCAACAGGGACAAGGTTCAGGCTTCATCCTTGATCCCCAGGGCCACATCCTCACCAACAATCACGTCATCGACAACGCCCAGCGCGTCGAAGTAACCCTCTCCGACAAACGCAAGTTCAAGGCCACTGTCGTCGGCGTCGACCGCGGCCACGATCTCGCATTGTTGCAGATCAACAATGCGAACAACCTTCAACCCGCAACCCTCTCGGAGTCGACCAATCTCATCGTCGGCCAGCGAGTCTATGCGCTCGGCAATCCCTTCGGACTTTCGGGGACGATGACGCGCGGCATCATCTCGGCCATCCGGTCCATTCGCGGACCCAACAACAACCCCATCGAAGACGCCATCCAGACAGACGCTGCCGTCAACCCCGGAAATTCCGGGGGGCCGCTGCTCAACTCGCGCGGCGAGGTCATCGGCATCACCACTCTGATCGCCAATAATGGCGCGGACCAATCCTCAGGCATCGGCTTCGCGATTCCGGTCAACACGGCAAAGGCCGTCATCGCAGACTTCGCCAAATACGGCCGCGTACGCAGACCATCGCTCGATATTGCAACCCTGGCCATCGGGCCGGACATTGCCGAACAGATTGGCCTAGCCGCCGACTACGGCGTTCTCGTCCAGCGCGTGCTCCCCGGCGGAGCCGCCGAAAAGGCAGGTCTCCGCGGCGGAACGGAACGCGCCGGTTACCTGGGCAACATGCCCGTCATGACCGGAGGCGATCTCATCGTCGCGATGGACGGTCAGGAGATCACCAATACACAGGATCTCGCTGCTGCCATGAACTCCCATCAGGCAGGCGACGAAGTAACCCTCACCATATTCCGAGGACGCCGCAGGATGGACGTCAAAGTCAAACTCAGCGACGCAACAGAGAAACAGGAGCGCCTGAGCTAACGGGCGACCATTCGTAGCCTTAACAGCTACATTTTGACGAGGCTTTCCCCGGCGCCTGATTTATTGGCGGCGCCGCAGATAACGGCGCCCGCGAATCTCAAAATCGCCGCTCAAGACCCGGGCTATCGCCTCCGGATAGGCAACATGCTCCTGCTCAAGGATTCGCGCCGAAAGCGTCTCAGCGGTATCGTCGTCGTTCACGTGCACCGGTTTCTGCAGAACGATCACTCCGTGGTCGACCGCTTCGTCGACAAAGTGAACCGTGCACCCGGCCACGTGGGCCCCGTACTCCAGCGCCTGTCGCTGCGCGTCGAGCCCCGAAAACGCGGGCAAAAGCGATGGGTGCACATTCAGAATGCGGTTCGGAAACGCCGCCACGAATGCCTTCGAGATGATCCGCATATAACCGGCAAGGCAAACCAGGTCGACCTTGTGCTGATGCAGCCGGGCAATCATCTCGGCGTCGTGCTCAGCGCGTTTGCGGCCAGCCGACGGAATCGAGAACGCCGGCAGGTCGAGCGCGTGAGCGGCCGCCAGTCCCAAAGCATCATCCACGTTCGATAGCACGACCGCGATCTCTACGCCGAGCAGGCGACGTTCGCTGATTGCCTTCGCAATCGCGAGAAAGTTCGAGCCTCTGCCGGAAAGAAGAATGCCCAGCCGATACATGGAAGAACTCCTTTCCTCAATTCCAGGTTCGTCTCTAGTTTCGTTCACAGCAGGTGTGGCCCCGCAACAACGCGGCAGTCAACAAATGCAAGCTCATAATCGCGCATTGGGCAGCAGACCTTGTTCCACCAGCACCGGAGGCTTACGATGCTTCGTCGCCTGTTCGTACGCGTACGCCCAGCCGAGCAGATCGCCATCCCTCCACAGGCGCGCCGAGATCTCCAGCCCAAACGGCAGTCCGCCTGGATAAAATCCACCCGGAACCACCACCGCCGGTACCCCGATCATGTTCACCCATCCTGTCGCAGAGTGCGGCCCTCCACTGATACCCCCGTCCTGCGGCATCGTCTCGTCCGGCGGAGGCATCTGTGCAGCCGGATAGACATATCCGTCCAGGTGCAGCCGGTCCAGCGTCGCGTTGTAAGCATCAAGCGCCTTCTGCCGTGGCGTGAAAAAGTTAGCATTGGCCTCGGGATCGCTCTCAATCAGCGCCTGCTTCACCGCTGGCCGGTCTACGCGCCCATACACCCCGCCGCTGCCGATTATCGTCTCCGGCAGAGGCGATCCCACAGCCTTCTGATACTCCGCGGCAGAGTGATACTGCGAGGGTCCATACTCCGCCAGAAACTTCTCCGTCCCCTCGCGAATATAAGGTGTCGTCCCCACGCGAGCGACCGTCACCGCAAAGCTATCCGGCAGGATCGAATCATCGAAGACCACCGTGGCTCCCGCCGCGCGCAGCCCCTCGATTGCCTTCATGAACGCATCGCGCGTCTCCGGCCTCAGGGGCACTACCGCATCCTGCGTGGACGCCGCAATCTCCTTTGCCGTCGCCGTCGCTGGAATTCCCTGAAACGGAATCCCCGCACCCGAGAGCACAAACGCCGGCACTCCAAATCGTTTGCCCTTCAGCGAATCCGCCTTCAGATACTGCGTGTAGGGCCCCGCTTGCGCCTTGGCGGCGGAGCCAAGGGTGCGCGCATCGGCCGGATCTTCTCCAGCCATCACGCTCAGCGCAATCGCAGCGTCGGTCACATCCCTGGCGATCGGCCCCGTGTTATCGAGCAGCCAGTCCAACGGAGCAATACCCGTAATGCTCACCAGTCCGCGCGTCGGAAACACGCCAACCACGGAGCTCGTCGACGACGGCATGCGAATCGAGTTGCCCGTATCCGTCCCATTCCCCAGCACAGCCATGTTCGCCGTCACGGCAGTCACCGTTCCACCCGAAGACCCTCCGGGGCTGAAGCGAACATCATAAGCATTGCCCGTGCGCCCGTACGCTGTGCTGCGATTCGTATCGCTCGCGGCAAAGTCCGGCATATTCGTCTGCCCGAGAATCACCGCCCCAGCCACGCGCATCTTTGCGACGATCGCGGCGTCCTTTGGAGCGAACAGCTCGTGCCCGGGAATCATGTAGCCGCGCCATCCGTCCGTCGTGATCAGGTCCTTGATGCTCGTGTTCGCCTTGGTCACGATCGGCACGCCCCACAACGGCCCGCGATGAAAATCCTTTCCGCCCACCGCGGCCTCTGCATCCTCGCGTGCGGCAGTCGCCAGAGCTCCCTCCGCGTCCACATTCTGCACCGCCCGATAGATGCCGTTATATCGCTCGATGCGCGCCATGTACCAGCGAACGACCTCGCTGACCGTGTACTTATGGCTCCTGTACATCTCCTCCAGACGAGGAACCGTAACCTCCATCAGATCCCGGTCCATCGCAGCTCGCCGAGCGGCCTTCGCGATCGCCGGAGCCGCCGCTCCCGCGCTCATCCAGCTGCCTGACACGCCAACCACAACCAGAAAACACTTCAAAAACCTTCGATGTCCGGAGTGTCGCTTCATAGCATCCTTCAAAGCAAAAAATAATCCCTTCTAATAAGAACATAGCCACCACATACAGGCATCGCGCCAGCGCACAATCTGCGTGACCCGTTCCGGCTGTTTCGGTACGATTATTGAGCGCAAGACACGGGAATCGAATCGCGTTGCTGGACCCTGACTCCATGCTCGAATTTATCGGCAGTTTAATCCGGCCTTACCGTCGTACTCTCCTTGGTATCTTTCTCGCCATGCTGGTCGAGACCGCGATGAGCCTCGCGACACCCTGGCCCCTCAAGATCATCCTCGACAGCGTTGTCAGTCACCACAAGCTCCCGCCGTGGCTCGAACGATACATCGGCCCGCTACCCGACGATGCGGCGCGCCTTCACATGGCCGTCCTCGCCGCGATCGCCTTCGTTGCCATCGCGGTCATCGGCGCCGTCGCCTCCTATATTGACAACTACTACACCGAAAGCGTCGGCCAGTGGGTCGCGCACGATCTGCGCCTGCGAACCTATCACCATCTGCAACGGCTCTCGCTCGGCTACTACGGTACCCACGAGACCGGCACCATCCTCAGCACATTCACCACGGACATCCAGACCATTCAGGGCTTCGCGTCCTCGTCCACGCTTAGCATCATGGTCGATCTCCTCACCATCATCTGCATGCTCGGCCTCATGTTCTGGCTCAACTGGGACTTCACCCTCATCGCCATCGCGGCCACACCATTCCTTCTGCTCTTCGTCGCCAGGTTCAAGAAGGCCGTCAAAGCGGCAACTCACGAAGTCCGCAAAGAACAGAGCCAGATCGTCGCGGTCGCCCAGCAGGGCCTTGAATCCATCGAGGTCGTCAAGGCCTTCGGCCAGGAAAAGACAGAGGAGAAGCTCCTCAACACAGCCAGCGAGGCCACCGTCGGCGCAGCGCTGAAGGCTCGCAGCATCAAGGCGCTTCTTTCGCCTGTCGTCAACATTACCGTCGCCATCTGTACTGCGATCGTCCTCTGGCGCGGTGCCGTTCTTATCGTCGCGCACTCCATGACCATCGGCGAACTCACCGTCTACCTCGCGTACCTGGCGAAGTTCTTCAAGCCAGTCAAAGATCTCGCGAGCAGCAGCAACGCTGTCGCTCAGGCCGCAGTCGGCGTCGAACGCATCCGCTCCATCCTCGACACCGACACCATCATCCCTGAAGAACCTGACGGCCTCGAGCCCGAGACCCTCGCCGGCGAAATCGACTTCGAACACATCGGCTTCGGCTACGATCCTGCCAATCCCGTTCTCACCGACCTGAACCTCAATATCAAGCCCGGCCAGTTTGTCGGCATCGTCGGCCCAACGGGCAGCGGAAAGTCAACAGTCGTCAGTTTGATCCCGCGTTTCTACGATGTGCAATCCGGTACCGTCCGCATCGATGGCCAGGACATTCGCAAGTACAAACTGAAGCATCTGCGCGACCAGATCGGCTACGTCCTGCAGGACACCATTCTGTTCCGCGGCACCATCTACGACAACATCGCCTTCGGTCGCCCTACCGCGACGAAAGAAGAGGTAATCGAAGCCGCAAAGCTCGCTAACGCGCACGACTTCATCATGGCCATGCCGCTCGGTTACGACACCATGGTCGGCGACCGCGGCCTGACTCTCTCCGGCGGCCAGCGCCAGCGCATCGGCATCGCCCGGGTGATGGTTCGCAACAGCCCCATCCTTCTGCTCGACGAACCCACCGCCGCGCTCGACAGCGAATCCGAAAAACTCGTCATCGGCGCGCTCGAAAAGCTGATGAAGGGAAAGACCGTCATCGCCATCGCCCATCGCCTCAGCACCATCCGCGACGCCGACCAGATCGCCGTCATCAAAGGCGGAGTCGTCGCCGAAAACGGCACTCACGAGCAGCTCATGGATCTCGATGGCTTATACGCCGAGCTCCATCGCACCCAGTTCGACGCCAGTTCAGATAAAGTGGTTTCAGCCGCACCGATTGACGTGCCCTGAGCGCGTCCGGTTCGGCCTAAATTCAGTCCAATCAGCGAAGGAACATCATGTCCCGCTCCCTCATCGTCATGCCCGACGATACCGCCCAGCCCATTCTGGACGCCATCGCCGGCGCTACCAAATCCATCCGCATCAAGATGTTCCTATTCTCCGACCTCTCGCTTCTCAAAGCTGTCATCGCCGCCCACAAACGCGGAGTGGACGTTCGTATCATGCTCAACCCCGCTCGCCGCGACGGAAAAAAGGAAAACGCCGACTGCCGGATGGCTCTGACGGCAGAAGGGATCAAGGTAATCGACAGTAACCCCGAGTTCGACGTGACCCACGAAAAATCGCTGGTCATCGATGACTCGATTGCCTTTGTTCAGTCGCTCAACTGGGAGACCGAAAACCTTACCGCCACCCGAGACTACGCCATCGCCACCACGCACAAACACGAGGTCGAGGAGATCGCCCAGTGCTTCGACGCCGACTGGACGCGCAGCAAATTCGACGCCAGTGCGCAAAAGCATCTCATCTGGTGCATTGGCAACGGTCGCCAGCGCCTCGGTCAGCTCATCGACAGTGCCCGTCAAACACTCTGGTTGCAGAACGAGCGCTATCAGGACCCGGTCATTATCGAACACCTTATCCGCGCCCACAGCCGCGGCGTCAAGATCCACATCATGGCGCGCCCACCTCACAAACTAAAGAAGGACAAGCTCATCGAAGGTGTCAGCGGCCTTCGTTCGCTCCAGGACATCGGTGTCAAGATCCACAAGCTGCAGCACATCAAGCTGCACGCCAAGCTCATCCTCGCCGACGACGCCCGCGCCATCATCGGCTCCATTAATCTCGCTCCCGGCAGCTTCGACAGCCGCCGCGAGCTCGCAATTGAGGTCGACGACGACCACATCGTCAAGCGCATCAAGAAGACTCTCGAGCGCGATTGGGAAAACTCCCACCCCCTCGATCTGTCCGATGAAGGCCTCTTCGCTGAACTCAAGGACTATGACCCGAACGTAAAGGAAGACCTCGCCATTAGCGGCAAGCACGCTAAAGACAAGTAGCCACTCGTTGTACGCGCTTCCCCAAAGTCGTCATTCTGAGCGCAGCGACGAACCCCCGCACTTCGATCGAATCACCACACCCTGCATCATTCGCGAAGGCCGCCTAAGCGTAGCTGACCTTTCGCTCCCCACGCACTACGCGCCCGATCAGGCAGTGCCGCTCATTTGCACGGTTCAAGATCGCCTTCGCCTTCTTGATCTTCTCCGCTGGAACGACTGCGATCAGTCCAATCCCCATATTGAACGTGCGCATCATCTCATCTTCCTCCACGTTCCCAAGCTGCCGGAGATGCTCGAACAACGGGGGCACGGTCCAACTCGCGCGATCCACCACCGCGCCCATCCCCTTCGGCAGAATCCGCGGCAGATTCTCCGTAATTCCTCCGCCCGTAATGTGCGCCATCCCACTCACTACTTCGGCGCCGGTCAGCTTCTTAATCACCGAGAGATAGCTGCGATGCGTCCGCATCAACGCGGCTCCCGTCTTATCTTTCAGCTCGTTCACATACTGCTCCGGCCCATACTTCGCCACCTCGAACAGCAGCTTACGCGCCAGCGAATAGCCGTTCGTATGCAACCCATTCGAAGGCAACCCCACCAGCACATCCCCCACCTGAATCCCCTCACCGGTAACAATCTTGTCGCGACTCACCGCGCCAACGATGGTGCCCGCCAAATCGTATTCGCCGTCAGCATAGAAGCCCGGCATCTGCGCCGTCTCTCCGCCGATCAGCGCGCATCCATTCGCCCGGCAGGCCTCGCTCAGCCCCTGCACTACCGTCTCCACAATGTCGTTGTCGAGTCTGCCAGTGGCCAGATAGTCCAGAAAAAACAGCGGCGTTGCACCCTGTACAGCGATGTCGTTCACGCAGTGGTTGACCAGGTCCTGTCCCACCGTATGGTGAATCCCAAGCTCGAACGCTACCTTCAGCTTCGTCCCCACACCATCGGCCGACGACACCAGCACAGGGTTCGGAAATCGCTCCAAATCCAGAGCAAATAGCCCGCCAAAACCACCGATCTCACTCAGCACCTGCCGGTTAAAGGTCTTCCGCGCCAGCATCTTGATGCGCTGTTTGCTCTTCTCGGCCGAGCTGATGTCCACGCCGGCGTCAGCGTAGCTGATACTCTTCTTTGCGCCCGCAGGCGCAGCGCTTTTGTCTTTCTGGACCTGTTTCAGGCCGATTGTCTTCTTCTGGGCCGCTGCGCTCCGCAGCGAGTGATCAGGGGTTCCTGCCGCCACCGTGGCGGTCGAATCGGGTGTTAGGGAAGTCTCATCCGGCAAGGTATTGCTCCGTATCATGTCGCTTGAATGAAGACTTTCAGTCTAGCAGGACGACCGTCACAGTCTCATAAAACAGACGTTATGCGTACCGTCATCGCAAACGGTAGCGCGGCGCGCATGTTTTTTTCGCACTCCTCCGGCGTCTACTCCATCCGCAGAGCTCTCGCCGGGTCAATCGAAGCAGCCCTCCGAGCAGGAATCAATCCCGCGATGCATGCCGCGACAGCGAGCGTCACAATCGCGCCCGCCATTACCGTCGCATCTGCGTTGGTAATCTCGTACAGTTGCGCCTTCACAAACCGAACGCAGAGAAGCGCCACCGGGACGCCGATCGCTAGCCCTAGCAATGTCTGAAGCGTCGCGCTGCGCATAATCATCGCAATCACGCTGCCTCGCTCGGCCCCAAGCGCCATGCGGATTCCGATCTCCGACGTCCTGCCCGCAACGGTGTACGCCGTCACGCCATAGAGTCCAACCGTCGCCAGCAGCAGCGCCAGCGCGCCAAACAGCATAGTCAGCCGCGCAATCATCCGCTCTTCGCTGAACCGGTCGCCGATCTGCTCCGCAAATGTCTGGAACTTCACCACTGCAAGGTTAGGATTGATCGCTACCAGCGTCCGCCGAGCCAGTGTCTCCATATCGTTCATTGGCCGGTCGGTGGCAATTGCAATTGCTCCGGCAAACAGTCCCTCATCCGTCTCGATCGGATCTTTGTCGCTCGGCGCCCGCTGCATCATCGGCAGAAAGTACATGTAGTGATCCTTCCACCTCACACTCTCATAAGCCGTGTCCTCCACCACACCCACAATCTCATAGTCTCCGGCCGACTTCGGCCCGCCACCACCGAAGTGCTGCCCAATCGGATTGAGGCCCTTCAGATAGTGCTTCATAAATGCCTCGTTGACGACGGCCACCGTCGGAGCCGTCGACGTATCCTGCACCCCAATCCCTCGCCCCATCAAAACGCGGGTCCCCACCGAATCGAAGAACTCAGCATTTGCCTTCACAAATGAGGCCCCGAACCCGCCAACCGGTGGCTGGCCCTGGATTTCAACACCTGTTCCCCAGTTATCGTCCTCCATCGGCGTATAAGTTGCGATCCCAACCTTCGTCACCCCCGGCAACGTATGGAACCGATCCTCGATCGTCCGATACAGCGCCTCAACCTGTATCTGCGAGTAACCCGCCGCCTGCGGATTGATGTGTAGGATGTACCGGTTCTTCACCTCCAGCTTCATATCGGTGCTCTGGAGCTTGTTCAGGCTCTGTGCAAACAATCCCGCGCCCACCAGCAGCACCAGCGACAGTGCCGCCTGCAGCACCACCAGTCCGCGCTGCAGCAGCGAAGCTCCTGAAGCCGTCGTGCGCGTCCCGCTCCGCAAAACATCGGCGGGATTCGCATTCGCTGCGATCCACGCCGGCGCCACGCCAAACAGAATCCCCGTCACCAGCGACAACCCAAACGCAAACCCGATTACCTCCAGCGAAGGACTCGCATGAATCGGAACATTCTCGTCTCCTGGAAACGCCATCCTCAACAGCATCTGTGTCCCTGCAAACGCCACCGCCAGACCGGCCAGTCCTCCCATCACCGACAGCAGAACGCTCTCCGTCAGCAGCTGGCGAACGATCCTTCCCCGCATCGCCCCCATCGCCGTCCGTACCGACATCTCCGCCTTGCGGCTCATACCGCGCACCAGCAGCAGATTCGCAATATTCGCGCACGCAATCAGCAGCACCAATCCCGAGATCCACATCAACAGATGCAGATGCGCCGCATACTCCTCCTGAAGCGCCTGGATGCCGCCCCCTGCCGGCGTCAGCATCGTATGCGTCTTCGCCAGCAACTCCTGATCGTGTTTTGACGCCGTAAATCTCGGCGCATAGATCTGCCGCAGCAGTGCGTTGATCTTGTCCTGCAGCGGAGCAAGCGCCACGCCAGGCTTGACGCGCCCAACGATATACAGCCAGCTCGAGTGCGGCTGGTGCACATAAGGCGCAGCCGCCACCACCGGCATCGCCTCAATCGCAAGATAGTAATCCGGCGGCGTATTCGACATCCGGTCGCCGTAATATCCCTGCGGCGCAATCCCCACCACCGTAACTGCCTTCGTATTCACCCAGAATGTGCTTCCAATCACCGACGGATCGCCCGCATAGTCGCGCCGCCACGTGTCATAACTCATCACCGCCGTTATCGGAGCCCCCTGCACATTATCCGAATCCCCCAGCAACCGCCCCGCGTGCGCCTTTAGCCCGAATGTTCGAAAGTAATTACCCGAGACAAACTCGCCCATCACACTCCGAGCTTCCCCCGTGCTACCGTCCCGCCGTACTGTCACCGGCCGGAAATGAAATCCCGCCTGCATCGCTGTCAGTTCCTCAAACTCCGGCAAACTCTTCTTCAACTGCTCATAGGTGTCCGTCGAGAACATCCCATAATCGCCATTGTTCTTCGTCCCACCAGTTACGCAGCAGTCATTGTTATTGCCCAGTCGTACCAGCGTCTTCGGATCAGCGACCGGCAGCTTCTTCAACAGCACCGCATTCACCAGCGTGAAGATCGCCGCATTCGCCCCAATCCCCAGTGCCAGCGTCAGCAACACCGTTACGGTGAACCCCGGCGTCTTCCGCAGCTGCCGTAGCGCATAGTGCACATCCTGCACAAGCGTGGTCATGATCTCTCTCCTGTTTGAAAAAGGTTGATCCCGGGCAAAATTCACGAGAAGGGAAAGCAAGCCGCCAACCAAAGCCGAGAAGAGGCTTCCCTCGCTGTATGAGCAGCTTAGCAAACAGCCCATGCGTCAGCGTTGTCCACGAACGATCTTCGCCGTCCAAAACCGGACACCGCAATGTCCGCCTCCGTAAACTGGGAGTCACTTCAATCTGAAACGGGCAGGTGTCAGAATCCAATGGAAGTTCACGATGACGACCTCAGGAAGTTCGAAGCAGACGGCGCCGCACCGTTGCCGGTCGCGGAGAATCAAGGTTTCATCGACCATGACGGAGCCCGAATCTGCTACACCACGTACGGGTCCGGTTCGCCGGTCATCCTTCTACATGGCGGGCTTGGGCACAGTGGGAACTGGGGCTATCAACTTCCGGCACTGCTCGCGAACGGCTATCGAGGAGTTCTGATCGATAGCCGTGGCCACGGCCGCAGTACGCGGGACGAGCGCCCATTCACGTACGACCTAATGGCATCCGATGTTCTGGCCGTGATGGACGCATTGAGCATAGAAAAGGCCGCGCTGGTTGGCTGGAGCGACGGCGCATGCACTGCATTGATCCTTGCAAGGAGAGCGCCCAGTCGAGCCGCAGGCGTCCTCTTCTTTGCTTGCAACATGGACGCAAACGGCGTCAAGGAGATCAAACCCGCACCGATCCTCAATCGGTGTCTCAGCCGTCACGCAAAAGACTACTCCCGGCTATCGGCCACACCTGATCAGTTCAGGTCATTCACGGAAGCGGTCAGCCTGATGCAGAGGACCCAACCCAACTACCCTGCGCAGGATCTCGCTGAGATCAGCGTGCCCGTCGTCATCGTCCAAAGTGAGCACGACGAATTCATCAAACGCGAACACGCCGAATATCTCGCTCAACGCATCCTTGATGCCGAACTGGTCGTTTTACCCGGCGTAAGCCACTTCGCCCCACTCCAGAGGCCTCAACTATTCAACGAAACGATGATGGCCTTCGTCACCAAAGTTTTCCCGCCACCGGAATGATCGCGATTCAGAACGAACGCACCTCCTATCCTGCTGCGGCGTCTGACGAACTCGTTCGCTCAATCGTTTTCTTACTTCGTCGACGCTGCCGAATGTCCTGGGAAAAGAAATTGGATCGCCGCAGGAAAACGTTCAGCCCAGGCCTTCTCCTCGTGCTTTGCTCCGGGCGTCTTCACCAGCAGCACCGTAGGACGGTTCAGCGCCGCAGCCTGCAAAGCCGCAGCCAGTTTTTCTGAGAGATGAACAAAGCCGCTATCGAACGAACTGCCCTCCAGACCATGCTCCCGGGCGAAGTTCTCGTTGTCATCGCCCATCTCATGAGTACCGACTCCGACGTAGACCCTCCTCGGACCAACCGCCACCGTACTCATCTCGCTCAGCAACTGACCATTCCCCACCTGCAGCGAGGTGCTCTCCAGCAGACCAAGGCCGAAGAGATCCGGCCGGCGTAACAACGCGTACAACGCCGCGACCGCTCCATAGGATGAGCCTCCAATGGCCGTGTGCCGCGGGTCGTTGCTGACGCGGAATTCGCGCGCGATCAATGGCAGCACCTCAGTCTCAAGAAATGGAGGAAACAGCTTGCCATGAGGCTCCGGAGCAGGAAAAATCGGATCGGTGTAAGGAATATACTCGTCGCCCCGTCGCTTCCCAGGACTATCGATGCCGACCACCACCAGCGGTTCGATGGAACCGTCGCCGATCAGCTTCGTCAAGGTCTCATCAATCTGCCACTCATGGTGAAAGCTGGCCGTACAAACGTCGAACAGGTTCTCACCGTCCATCATGTACAGCACCGGATAGCGTCTTTGCGCATTCGCGGGATCGTTATACCCGGGCGGCAGCCAGATCCGCAGCGTCTGCGTATCGCCAAAGGTTGTGCTCTGAAAAGTCGTCGTCTGCAACTCCCCAACCACGGTTGATTGGCAAATGGGAGTGCTCTGAGTAGCGGATAACGCCTTCGCAGTTTGAGGCGCAAAACAAACAAAGAGTGCCACCAGGCAACTCACTCCAGACAATCGGATAACCATGCCGCATTATCGCAGCCTCACAATTGCCGCATGAATCAACCGCTGCAACGTGCTCAGACCACAACAAAAAACTGTCCTTAGTGTGCTATACAGCACATCCACCGACCAGATTTAGGAAGAAAATTAGGCGGGCGGGTCGAGGACTGATTTTCAGCCGACTCCCTGGAAGCGGCGGATCAATAGGTCGAGGCAAGACAATGACCAGAAATTGCTAGCAGAGATAGCCGAGCGCAAGCAGGCGGAAGAGGTACTGCTCAAGGCGGGCGCTCTGCAGCGCGCGATCTTCAACAGCGCCAATTTCTCAAGCATCGCCACGGACGCAAATGGCGTCATTCAAATCTTCAACGTCGGGGCCGAACGGATGCTGGGCTATACAGCAGCCGAAGTAATCAACCAGGTCACACCCGCCGACATCTCTGATGCTCAGGAGCTGATAGCGCGTGCCGAAGCGTTGAGCCAGGAATTTGGAACCCCGATTACCCCAGGCTTTGAAGCATTGGTGTTCAAAGCCTCGCGCGGAATCGAGGACATCTACGAGCTGACATACTGCCGCAAGGACAATAGCCGGTTTCCTGCAGTGGTTTCGGTCACGGCGCTGCGCGACGCGCAAGACGCCATTATTGGCTACCTGTTGATCGGCACAGACAACAGCGCGCGCAAGCAGGCCGAAGAGGCACTCCTGCGAAGCGAAATGCTGGCGAGCGCAGGACGGATGGCGGCGAGCATCGCCCACGAGATCAACAATCCGCTCGAAGCCATGATGAATACGCTGTATCTCGTCCGAACCACCTCTGGCCTTCCCGCGCAGGCCCTCGAGTTTCTGGATATCGCGGACGGTGAACTGATGCGAATTGCTCATATCACCCGGCAAACGTTGGGTTTCTATCGTGAGTTTTCCGCGGCAACCAGCAACTCTGCGTCCGCTTTGATTAGCTCAGTCGTCATTCTGCTACAGGCGAAGATCAGGACCAAGAGGGCGAAGGTTGAGCAACAGTGTGAGGAGACTCTACAGGTGATAGGGATAGCAGGGGAACTGCGGCAGGTGCTGGCGAACCTGCTCGCAAACAGTCTCGATGCAGTTGGTCAGGACGGCACGATTGTGCTGCGTGCCTCTGACTCCATTGATCCGGTCGATGGGACACGGCGCGTCCGGATCACAGTGGCCGACTGTGGGAACGGTATGGCGCTGGCAACGAAGAAAAGTATCTTCGATCCCTTCTTTACAACCAAGGGCACGGTTGGAACCGGTCTTGGGCTCTGGGTCTGCAAGCAGCTTGTTGAGAAAAATCACGGATCTATTAGAGTTCGGTCTACGACAGAAGGACCGCGGCGAGGAACGACGTTTTCCATCCTGCTCCCGCGACATGTCTTGACGCCAACCGCTGCGGTCTAAGGCCGCCCGGTCACCAAGCCGTCGGCAAGCCGGAAGCAGAGAGACTCAGATCCATTCCGTCGCCGCGTTTCGCCACATTCGGCAAGGTCACCGGCAGCTTCCCATGGATCGGTATCTCTCCAAAAAGCGCGCGCACCATGGCCGCTTCCGAAGTGGAAACGGAACTGAAAGCACAGGCATAGCTCTGGATATTCGGGTAGCTCAGAATAAGGTATGGACTGCCCATCGCCAACACAACCGTACGATCTCCTGCCTGATCCAGAAGTCTCTGCAGAACGGTTCCGGCTGTTTCCTTCGGAGCCGACATCGCATCCAGGCTGGTCTGCGTGCCAACCTGCCCCGGTTGCGGGACACTGTAAATTGCCGCGATCACCCGTCCAAACCTGGGAAGCATCGCGGCAATTCCATCGGCTTCAAACGGCGCACTGCGACGATCGACATACACAACAGTCGCTCCCGGTAAACGCGCGCGAATCTGCTGTTCCAGCATTCGTCCATCGTCGCCGTGCGGATCGCTCACAAACAAAACCACCAGAGTCGGTCTTCCGTCGTCTCGTTTCATCGGCAGCAGATGATTGTCATCACGCACCAGCGTGATCGCATGCTCCGCGACCTCTTGGGCAAGCGCATAGCTTGATGGCTTGCCGAAGTGTTGCTGTACTTGGTCGAGATCGACCACCTGTCCCTTGCGCGAATCCAATCCTGCCTTCGCCTTCACCAACAGGAGACGCCGTACGCTTGCGTCAATCTGGCTACGTGGAATCTCTCCCGACTTTACCGCCTGTAACAAGCCGTTGTAGGTTCCATCCAGGTCCGATGGGAGTTCGAGGAAGTCCTGACCGGCCTTTACAGCATCTACCGCCGCGCGTCCTGCCGGATTCCGACTGCCTGGCGGATAGAGTTTCGTCAGACCTTGCATCTCCATCGCGTCGGAGACAATCACACCTTTGAAAACCATCTGCTCGCGAAGCAGGCCCGTTACTACCTTCCGCGATGTAGTCGCGATCTTTTCCGGGTCAGGCTCAATCGCCGGAAACGCTACGTGCGCGATCATTACGGCGTCGGTTCCAGCCGCGATGCCTTTCTGGAAAGGCGGCAGTTCCACTTCATTCAATCGCTCCATCGGTGCGTTCACCCTGGAAAGTTGCAGATGCGAATCGGTATCGGTGTCACCGTGTCCCGGAAAATGTTTTAACGTCGTCAGCATTCCGCCGGCATGTGATCCCTTGATGAACGCGCTCACCATCGCTGAGACTTCCGTGGGATCCTCGCCGAACGACCGTGTGTTGATGATCGGATTCTTCGGGTTGATCTGCACATCCGCAATCGGGAAGAAGTTCCACGCGATGCCAAGTGAACGCGACTCCTCCGCAACGATCTTCCCCCACTGCTCTACATAGGCAGGGTTGTGCGTTGCTCCAAAAGCCATTGGATGAGGGAAATACTCTACCGCGCTCAACCGCATGGAAGGGCCGCGCTCAAAGTCGACGGAGAAAACTAAGGGCACTTTTCCGTGCGCTTCCTGTTGCAGCCGTCTGACGGTCATCGCCGCTTCATACGGCTCCGTGCGTACCAGCAAAGGGCCATCGGTGTTAACCGTCAGATGGACCGCACCCAGGTGATATTTGCGAATGTCAGCGATGAGCTTCTCGAAGCCCGGATCATTGGCGTTGTAGTAGCCCATGACGCCACGAACCTCGATCATCTGGCCGATCTTTTCTTCGAGAGTAAGGTGTCGCAGCGTGCGGTCGACCCAGCGTTCCTGCACCTTGGTCACTGTCCCAATTGGATCGGGCCTCTTCGGCTGCAAATCCATGTTTCGCTGCGCAAGCAGCGGAGAAACATTCAGAACGGCAGCCAGACCAGCAAGACGAAAACCTTTACATCTGAGACGAGACATACCAACGACTCTAGCGCAGCACATGGAGGCTTCGCCATTCCCAAAACCATGAACTGCTAGAACCTCAACCTGGTCAGGGATGAGCCGGGTGCCAGGTCGAGGTTGAGCAGCGTATGACTCCCAGGCCTGCCTTGCAAGGTTACGCAAGGTCGAAACGATCAAGGTTCATCACCTTGTTCCAGGCCGCTACAAAGTCATGGATAAACTTCTCCTGCGTGTCCGAACTTCCGTAGACTTCGGCAAGTGCCCGAAGCTGGGAATTTGAACCGAAGATAAGATCGACGCGCGTGCCGGTCCACTTGACTTCCCCTGTTTTACGATCGCGTCCTTCAAACACATCCTGGGCGGCTGAGACCGCCTTCCACTCTGTACTCATATCGAGCAAGTTGAGGAAGAAGTCGTTGGTAAGCGCCTCCGCCCGTTTGGTCAAGACGCCATGCTTTGCCTGTCCGACGTTGGCATTCAGGACACGCAGGCCGCCAACGAGCACAGTCAGTTCAGGCGCTGTAAGCGTCAGTAATTGGGCCTTGTCGATCAGCAAAGTCTCGGACGGTACGGTGTATTTGCCCTTGAGATAGTTGCGGAAGCCGTCCGCGATCGGTTCCAGCACGGCGAAGGAGTCTACATCGGTCTGCTCCTGCGAGGCATCCATGCGTCCCGGTGCAAACGGAACCGTCACGCTGTGGCCGGCATTCTTCGCCGCCTGCTCGACGCCTGCGCAACCGGCCAGGACGATCAGGTCGGCGAGCGAAACCTTCTTTCCGCCAGACTGCTTGCCGTTGAATTCGCTCTGGATACCTTCGAGCGTCATCAGCACCTTCGCCAGTTGCTCTGGTTGGTTGACCTTCCAATCCTTCTGTGGCGTCAGCCGGATGCGGGCGCCATTCGCACCGCCACGCTTGTCGGAACCACGGAAGGTGGACGCCGACGCCCAGGCGGTCGAGACCAGCTGAGAGACGGACAAGCCCGAAGACAGGACCTTAGCCTTCAGGGAGGCAATGTCCTGCTCATCGATCAGCCTGTGATCAACCGCAGGGATGGGGTCTTGCCAGATGAGCTCTTCCGCAGGGACCTCCGGGCCAAGGTAGCGGGGACGCGGCCCCATATCGCGATGCGTCAGCTTGAACCACGCACGAGCAAAGGCGTCCGCAAACTGGTCCGGATTCTTGTGGAACCGCCTCGAAATTTTTTCATAGGTAGGATCGAGGCGTAGGGAGAGATCCGTGGTTAGCATGGACGGTGAGCGACGCTTGGATGGGTCGTGCGGATCCGGCACGGAACCGGCGCCTGTGTCACCCTTTGGCTTCCACTGATTTGCCCCGGCAGGGCTTTTAGTCAGCTCCCATTCGTAGCGAAACAGATGATCGAAGAACTCGTTGCTCCATTTTGTTGGCTTGGTCGTCCAGATGACTTCCAGACCGCTGGTGATCGCGTCGCGGCCCTTGCCGGTGCCAAAGCTGTTTTTCCAGCCGAGACCCTGCTCCTCGATGCCGGCAGCTTCGGGCTCAGGCCCCACGTTGGACGAAGGGCCGGCGCCGTGAGTCTTACCGAATGTGTGGCCACCCGCGATCAACGCAACGGTTTCCTCGTCGTCCATTGCCATGCGCGCAAACGTCTCGCGGATATCGTGGGCCGCTGCAATAGGGTCGGGGTTGCCATCCGGGCCTTCGGGATTCACGTAGATCAGGCCCATCTGCACTGCGGCGAGCGGATTCTCCAGGTTGCGCTCATTGGTGCCGCCGCCGGTACGATCTGTCTCGGTACCATGCAACTCCGCGTCGGCCACAAGCACGCCTTCATCAGCGGGCTTTCCCTTGCCATAGCGATGGTCTCCACCCAACCAGGTCTTCTCTGTGCCCCAGTAAACATCCTGGTCGGGCTCCCAGACATCCTCGCGGCCGCCCCCAAAGCCAAAGGTCTTAAAACCCATCGACTCCAGCGCAACGTTGCCGGTGAGGATGATCAGGTCGGCCCATGAGATTTTGTTGCCATACTTCTGCTTGACCGGCCAGATCAGACGACGCGCCTTATCGAGGCTGACGTTGTCAGGCCAGCTATTCAGTGGAGCGAAGCGCTGCTGGCCGGATCCGGCACCGCCGCGACCGTCGCCAGTGCGATACGTGCCGGCACTGTGCCACGCCATGCGAATGAACAAAGGCCCATAGTGGCCGAAGTCCGCCGGCCACCAGTCCTGCGAGGTAGTCATCACCGCAAGGAGGTCCTTCTTCACGGCTGCCAGGTCGAGGCTCTTGAATGCTTCGGCATAGTTGAAGTCCTTATCCATGGGATCGGA
This sequence comes from uncultured Acidobacteriaceae bacterium, assembly GCA_963798925.1. Classification (GTDB taxonomy): domain Bacteria; phylum Acidobacteriota; class Terriglobia; order Terriglobales; family Acidobacteriaceae; genus Edaphobacter. The sequence continues at coordinate 897,683 of CAWCVD010000008.1, read as the reverse complement.
CAGGGACGAGTGCTGATGCAGGATCCTGAGGTTCAACTGGTTCGGCCACCAGTCACGGTTCGATGTGCCTTCACCTGCGGCGTGATGGAATGGGCACTTCGTTTCGGTTGACATGTTTTCTCTCCTTTTGCCTGGTTGAGTCCAACGACTGAATCCGGAATCCATGCATCGTTGCGTATAACAGAATCATGTATCTGAGCGTGTTTGGCATATCTCCGATTCAGAATCTCCGCGGGACGCCCGCATACTTAAGGATATAGCTACGACTCGCAACGGTCCAAGCGGACGAGGAAACCACCAATTAGCCAATCGACCGCTCCTCCTATACTGACAGCATGCCTCGCGCCCTCACCCGCTCCCGTCACCTGCAGCAACGCGCCGAAAAATTCCTTCCTGGAGGCGTCGACTCGCCCGTCCGAGCCTTCCGCGCCGTTGGCGGCGATCCTCCCTTCCTCACGCGCGCCGAAGGCGCCTGGCTCTTCGACGAAGACGGCAACCGTTACCTCGACCTTTTTGGCTCCTGGGGCCCCATGATCCTCGGCCACTCCTTCCCGCCCGTCGTCGAAGCCATCCAGCGAGCCGCAGCCAACGGCGCAAGCTTCGGAGCCTCCATCGCGGCCGAGGCTGACCTCGCCGAACTGGTTGCACGCTGTTTCCCTTCGGTTGAGAAGCTTCGCTTCGTAAGCTCCGGCACCGAGGCCTGCATGTCTGCCATCCGCCTCGCTCGCGGATTCACAGGCCGCAACTTCGTCATCAAGTTCGAGGGCTGCTATCACGGCCACTCTGATGCCATGCTCGTCAAAGCCGGCAGTGGAGTAGCGACGCTCGGCATCCCCGGCTCGGCAGGTGTGCCCGCCGAAACCGCGATGCACACCCTTGCGCTCCCCTTCAATGACCTGGATGCTGTCAGCGCAGTCTTCGCCGCAAGACCGCACGAGATCGCCTGCGTGATCGTCGAACCCGTCGTAGGCAACGCCGGCACGATCCCGCCCGATCCCGGCTACCTCGAAGGCCTGCGCGCGATCACGGCCAATACGGCGCGCTCCTCATCTTCGATGAGGTTATGACCGGCTTTCGGGTCTCCCTGGGTGGAGCGCAACAGGTCTACGCCATCACCCCCGACCTGACCACCCTGGGCAAAATCATCGGAGGCGGCCTGCCCTGTGGAGCCTTCGGCGGACGCGCCGACATCATGGAATTCCTCGCCCCGTTAGGCCCGGTTTATCAGGCGGGAACACTCAGCGGCAACCCGCTTGCCATGGCGGCTGGAATCGCTACCCTGCGCCACTTGATTGCCCACGAGGAAGATGTCTACAACGGCCTCGAACAAACCACTGCCATCATCGCCGAAGGTGTAGGCCGCATCGCCCACGAGAACGGCATTCCCATTTCGGTCAACCGCGCAGGTTCCATGTTTACCTGGTTTTTCACTGACCAACCCGTGACTGACTTCGCCAGCGCGGCAACCTCTGACACCGCGGCCTTTGGGCGCTTCCACCGGGCCATGCTCGACGCCGGTGTCTGGCTCCCGCCCAGCCAGTTCGAAGCCGCCTTTGTTTCGACGGCTCACGGTCAGGCCGAGGTTGGGTTCCTGCTGGAGGCCGCCCGGGTGGCTTTAGGGTGAAAGATTTTTTTTGGGCGTGGCGGGTGGGTCGAAAGGGTGTCTTTTGTTGGGGTTTTTGAAGGGGGTGGAAGAAAATTGAATGGAAATTGTGTGGTTTTTTCGTGGTTCTAAGTGCAATTTCGTGGTCATTACGTGGTGAATGGGACCACGTTTCTGTGGGAATAAGAATTTGCCACTTTCTTTAAATATTTCTGTGGATTTCCTCTTATTGAGCGGGAGCGGGTTGGGTTTGTGGGTCGGACTTGGGTGACTGGTCCTTTGGCTCCATCCAGAGTTTGCCGATGATGACGAGGACGATCAGCATGGCGGCGCAGAGGGCGAAGACTTGGCGGACTCCGATGTGCTGGGTGAGGATTCCGGAGAGGACGAGGCCGGCGATCTGTGCGGCGAAGATGATGGACATGAAGGTGGAACCGACGCGGCCCATCAACTCCGGCGGCGTAGCCTGCTGGAACAGCGTCTGCGCAGGGACGATGATGGCGGCAACGGCGATGCCGATGATGAAGTTTCCGAGAAGCGTTGACCAGACGTGCGGAAGAAGGGTGAGGATGATGAGGCCTACGGCAATTCCGCAGAGTCCGGAGTAGACGAGCAGGGTGTTGCTCAACTTCTGGCCAGCGGAGTTCAGGCCGTTGACGGCGATGAGCATGCCGAGACCAATCATCGGCGAGACGATGCCGAACATCTTGGTGGATGCGTGCAGCGAGTCGCGGACGTAGATGGCGATGAGCGGGCCGAAGCAGCCGATGACAAACATTCCCGCAGCCATGGCGAGGATGACGAAGAACAGGGCGGCGTGGTGGACGATGAAGCTGATGCCCTGTTTCATGTCGAGCCAGACTTTTCCAATGGCTGAGACGTTCTCTGCGCTGGGCGCCGCGGGTTTCGGCGCGGTTCTGACCAGGGCCACCGAGGCGATGAGGCTGGCGGAGGCGACGAAGCTAATGGAGTCGAAGATGTAGCAGCTTCTGGCTCCGAGGTAGGCGACCATGAAGGCAGCGATCGCGGGGCCGATGATGCGCATGCCGAACATCACCTGCTGCATGAGGGCGTTGGCGGAACGGAGGCCGTGGAGAGGGACGGCGGAGCGGATGGCGACTCCCTGCGCAGGGCCGAAGAAGCTGGAGACGATGCTGATAGCGGCGAGGATGACGTAGAAGTGCCAGATCTGCGTGGCGACGAGAAGCAGGAGACAGAGGGCTGCGCGGATGCTGTCGCTCGCGACCATGGTGGGCTTGAGGGGCCAGCGATCGACGAAGACGCCGGCGAGGATGCCGAGGATCGCGATGGGGAGCATGTAGGCGATCTGGATGCCGGTGACCTGCTGGGGTGTCGCGTGGAGCTTGAAGGTAAGGATGGCGATGACGGCGAAGAGCGCGAGGAAGTCTCCGAAGACGGAGATGGTCTGGGCATACCAGAGGCGGCGCATCATGGGGATGCGCATGACGGCGCCCATGGAGAGTGGCGCGGGGAGCTCGGGGTCGATAGGAGGTTTCGGTATCGACTCGGCTGGGGCCGGGTTTGAGGAGGTTGCGCTCATGTGCGGTTTGTTTATGTTACCCGACTCAGGATTCAATCAAAATATCTGCTGTGGATTGGGAATGAATTAACGTTGGGTCTCCACCGTCGATTGTGGAAGATTCTTCACTTCCAGAAGCCGCCCGGCCGCCATCTCTCGCTGGGCCTATCGGTGCATGGATGCGGGGATGTTCGAGTCTGTTACGGAACTCGGCAGCTTCAACCGCCCCGACACTTGGTTCTCGCGCTGATTCGAGCGGACGGAGCTCCGCTTCGATCAGTTTTTCTGGAGCGCGTGCGTCAGGTGAGCGGTTCCGAGGACATTTGCCATCCGTTTGAGGTTGTAGGCCATCACTGCAAGACGATCGTAGGATTGGCTATCGTATACGTCGCCCTCGATGGCGTTGGCACCGTCAGGAACTTTTGCCCGTTGCCGGATTGCGTGTGATGGCTCTTACGTCAAAGCCCTGGCTGCAAGCCAGCCGAACGACATGCGCACCGGCGCCTCGGCTGGCCTCAAAAACGCAAATCCTCTGCATAGACATTCTCCGTTTGCCCCGTCATTGACGCTACGTCGTGAGCTGCTTCCGCAGTCCCAGATCGTCCCTCTGAGCGAGATGCCGGCAAGGTATTCTTCACTCCTTCGCGGTGCCTGGACCCTCCACCGTCTCCTTGCAGGCCCGGCGAAAGTCGTCGGCGGGAGAAGGATCCGTGGTGGGCGTCCCTGGCGGCCGCATCGCCGACAAGCGGGCGGCGCGCATCTCGACATATTCGGGGTCAGCGCATAGTGATTTGGACAGCCCGGCGTAGGTTATCTCGCTTTTCGGGCCGAGATAGAGCACAGCATCGAACTGTTCCTGCATTTCTCCGCCAATCGCCTCACCCAGATCGACCATGATCGGCCCGTTCGGGCCAGGGCGCATCGTCATGCCCGAGTCCTTCGGGTAGTAGAAGGTGAAAGGCGCCGTCCCGAGCGGTGTGTTTTTGATCAGCGTAAGGCTCGGCTTCTTCCAGGTCGTGATGTCGGGTTGCAGGGTGGAAAGATCCGCTCCGAGCGCTGTGAAAGTCCAAACTGAGAAGACCTTTACACCTGCCGTTTCAAGCAGGCCGACAATTGTTCCGGCAGGTTGGTTAGGCATCGGCGGCGGGATCCTGCGCAGAAAATGCATCTGGCCATACACGATCAGTGCCTTGCGCTTCTTCGCGATCACTTCGCGCTCGATCAGCTCCGCAGGAAAAGTGTCGCTGCGTCCCTTCCGGGCCCCCGGGTTGGCGGGATCGGACGGATAAGGCGTGTCGCCCAGCAGCACACGGAGCTGTTTCTCCTTAGGCAGTTTCTGGTTGATTTCGCGGATGGTGCGGAACATGTCGGCGTAGATATCGCGGTCCCAGACATCGTTGGGCTGCGTCGTCTCCAGCCACGCCCTGCGAAGTTCCTTCTCGGGAACGGTCTCGCCGGCGATGTAGCGATCCATCATCGCCTGATAACGCCCGTTGCCGCTCTCGACGACAATGTCGTTGACGACAGCCTGAAAGCGAGGGTCGCGATAGAGCTTCGCGCGGAACGCCGCGCCCTGTTCATTGCCATGATCGCCCTCGCCGAGTGCCACGACATCGTGCGTTTTGAACGCATCCATAATGCCGTCTACCGGATCTAGCGGCTTCGCGGCAGCGGCCTGCGCGAAGCCGGCCGAAGGGAAAACAAACAGCAAAACTAGCAGTGCGGCCGGCAAGATCGAGAGTGCCTTGTAGAAGATCGCGACAGACGATTTCATGCCTAGAGCCTCTAGGCAAATATTACACGCACCTCTTTCAACCGCCCTCTTTCCCGAACATTAGCACCAGCGGCGGCTTTAACTAATTTTCCCCATTCCTATCACTTTTGCTAAGTGTGTTCTATCGGCCGCGAGCCTATGCTCGTGACGCTAGGGCAACATCGCTGCGTTAGGCCACGTTTACCAGGTCCTTTTTGACGATCGATAGTCAGATAATGAGCGCTCGATTCGATCCCTTCGAAATTCAGAGATGTCAGTCAATTCCATAGAGCGAGTGCATGGCTCGAATCGGTCTTCAGTAAATCCGAACAATGATGAGATCTCACAGTTGTCATTCCGCAGAATAGGAAGGTAACGATGAAAAAAATCAATGTACTGAGCTTTGCAGCAGGCGTGATAACTCTAATGGCCTGGTCGCCAGCGATGGCGCAGACCACGGTGACATTCACTATGTCGTCCAGCTTTTATGGGGGAAGCGCGAAATTGCCCGCAGGAACTTACACTTTGAGGCAAATGCAGGATGAGCCGAATCTCTTCACTCTTGAGAACAGCACACGCACCCATTCAGTGTTGCTCGAAGGGCGATCGTCGACGAAGACGACGACGGGAAGTCCGAAGGTACTGTTCAATCGGTATGGCCAAATGGATTATCTCGAGGCCGTTGAGACCTCTACCGGTAATTCGGTTGACATCGATTCCGGTCCTGCAGAGAAGCTCGCCGCCAAGAAGGGCACTCCCACTCCACACACTGTTACAGCGAAGTAATCGGAAACAGGCAAATTGCCCGAACCGATCGAAGTGATAAGCCTGACAAGGTGTTCGCTTTTGCGTTTTGCCTGTACCGAGGAAACAATCGCGAATGCGGAGGTGGGACCACGTCGATCAACTGGCTCCGAGACGAGCTGGTGCAGAGAAGTTGAGAGCTGGTTCCTATGCTTGGTTTTAAGCTCGACCTCTGGGATTATCTGACGTTTGCGGTCATACTCGCCTTGATCGGTGCCTTCCTTGCCGTGGCCGTGTTCGTCCTCGGCTTACCGGGGCGCATCGCTATTGCTCGCAAGCACCCTGACGCGGACGCAATCAACATCATGGGCTGGCTCGGATTCCTCGCTGTTGTGCCCTGGATGCAGGCATTCATGTGGGCGTTCAAGCCGACCGATGTAGTCGATATCCGCTATTTTCCGAAACAAGAACAGCAAAACATCGGCGAGATGCTCGCGCGAATGAACGACAAGACTGCTTCGGAGAAAAAGCCGGAAGCGAAGGAACCATCATCCGGAACCGGGAACGAGCCGAATCCCAGGACTTAGATTATGGCCATCGCTTTACTAATCACGTTTGTATTTGTCACTTTTATCTATCTGGTCTTCTTCCAGTTCAAGTGGCTCAAGTTCAGCGCAACGTGGGGAATCCTCAGCGCCTTCTTTGCGGTTCATATCTTTCTGATCTTTATCATCGGTTTGCGCTTCGTTACTCCTTATTCGACAAACTTGAAGGTCGTTCAGTACACGATCCAGCTTGTTCCGCGTCTTCCCGAGCCGACTCTCGTTACTGCCGTACTGGTGAAGCCGGATGTACCGGTGAAAAAAGGCCAGCCTCTATTCCAGTTCGATCGCCGGCCGTATGAGTATCAGGTCAGGCAACTGGAGGCGCAAGAGGAGGCCGCCTCGGCAAGCGCAGAGGCCGCGAAGTATAAGGTCGAGCAACTGAAGGCCGGCCTCGCCTCGGCAAATCAGGATGTCCGCATGTACAAGGCCGATCTCGATGCTGCCGAGCAGAAGGTCAAGAAGGCGAGGAGTGATCTGAATTATGCAAAGTATCAGCAACAGCTTTCAAATGGCCTGGCCCAAAAGGGTGCAGGTCCTGAGGAAGATGCTCAGAAGTGGCAGGCCCAGATGAATGCCAACGAAGCTTCTGTAATGGAAGCAACCGCCGAGGCCGAGCGCTCTCGCATCAAATACGAGTCGCAATGGCAGGGAGTCAACACAACCGTAGCGGGCGCAACCGCCGAACTGAAACAGAGTGAGGCTTCCCAGAAGCAGATACTGGCGACGATCGCGAGTTTGAAGGCTCAACTCGAACTGGCCCGCTATTACCTGGACAACACGCTGATGGTAGCGCCCGAGGACGGTCACATTGTAAATCTCCAGGTCCAGGCCGGAATGGTCGCCGGGATTTTGCGCATCGGTGGGATTGCCTCATTCATCGTCGATAGCGACCGCTATATGCTGGCCGGGTTTTCGCAGCAGACTCTCAAGTACGTGAAGGTCGGCCAACCCGTCGAAGTCGCGATGGACCTTTATCCGGGCCAGGTGTTTGAGGGCAAGGTCGACAGTATCTGGTGGGCAAATGGTGAAGGGCAATATTTGCCCAGCGACATAATTCCGACCTTCCATCCGGCAGATCCGAAGCAACCGCAAGGAGAGTTTGCCGTAAAGATCTCTGCCAATAACCCGACCCAGGTGGGACTTCCCATCGGTGCGCAGGGCGTCGCGACCATCTACACGAGCGGCGGCGGTTTCGCTGCGCTCCGAAAAATTGCGATCCGCATGCACTCGTGGTTCAACTGGCTGTATCCCATGCCGTTCTGATGAAAGGCGCTGCGATGGATCGGGCTCAAAAGAATCGTCCGCCTGCGATGCGAGTGCCGTTTTCGTTGGTGCTGGGGACTGCTCTGGGGGCGATGGGAGTCAGTCTCTGCGGTTGCGCTCTTCACAAGCCGCCATCGCACACGACGATCGTGACTCAGGCGCTGCCGAAAGTAACGCCCCTGCCGCCGACCTGGAGCGCAAATCCAGATACTGCAAATGTCTCGGATGACTGGGTCAGGTCCTTCAAGGATGCAGGCCTCGAAGTGGTAGTTAGCGAAGCTATCGCGAATAACCTCGATCTGCGCCAGTCCGCGGCACGCGTGGAGGAAGCACGCCAGAGCGTTATTGTAGTCGGATCAAAGTTGAAGCCGCAGATTGGCGCTACCATCGGCGGCGCTACCACGCGTTCGTCGAACTCTGCTTCGAGCAATCAGTATCAGAGCAATACGGAATATGGGGTGATTTCGTGGGAAGCGGATGTCTGGGGCAAGGTGCGTTCCCAGCATGCTGCTGCGGAGGAGAGCTACGAAGCAGTTGCACTGGATTACGCTTTTGCACGGCAGTCCGTGGCTGCGATTACTGCCAGGAGCTGGTACCTGGCGATTGAGACTCGGCGACTGCTTGCACTCGCGGAAGAGACCGTCGATATATATACGAAGCTGCTCGGCCTGGTAAAAGTCAGACGTGCCGCGGGCAAGGTCGCCGACCTGGATGTAGCGGAAGCGAGTTATGAACTCAATGAAGCTCAAAACCAACTGATCGCCTCGCAGGGTCTTTATGCCGAATCACAACGCACTCTGGAAGTGCTGGTGGGGCGCTATCCCTCAGCCGAGCTGGCTGTGGCAGAACAATATGCTCCCCTGCCGCCATCGGTCTCACCCGGCCTGCCCTCTTCACTGCTTGAGCGGCGACCGGACATTGTTGCTGCGGAGCACGAAGTACTTGCGGCGTTCCGAAACCAGGAGGCCGCAAAGCTCGCCCTTCTTCCCAGTTTTTCGCTCAACCTCGGAGGCGGGCGTTTGAGCGATCAATTGCTCTCGGTGATAGGACTCAACCCCTGGCTAATTCACGGAGCGGTCGGAATGTTCGTTCCGATCTATCAGGGCGGAGAGCTGCGGGCGCAGATCAGGATTGCCACTGCACAGCAAGACCTGGCCGTTGCACATTTCGGCGGTGTCGCTCTCAGCGCTTTTAAGGAAGTAGAGGAAGCGTTGATGAACGAACAATTGCTTGCGCAACGTCTGCCCCATACAGAAGATGCCGTCCTTAACCACACAGAGGCCGTGCGGGTAGCCAAGCTAAGGTATCTGGCCGGGAGCATGGACCTTCTGTCCGTGCTGCAATTGCAAGAGGGAGAGATCCAGAGCCAAAGCGACCTCATCAGGCTTCGCAACGCTCAACTTGCCAATCGGATTAACCTGCATCTCGCCGTAGGGGGAAGTTTCGACAGTTCACCCCCCGGAGCGACGACCGCACCGAAACAGTAGTTTAGGACGGTGTGGCATCTGCGCCGCGAGTCCCTGACTGCGTGGCCGTTCAGAGAGATCTTCTCGTAACCTTGAGCGATCTGCGAACGCATTGACGATTTAGCGATGGCTGAGAGCTGCGAACTCGATGTAACTGATGCCTGGGCGATGATTATTCGTTCCGCAGTGCCACCATCGGCTCAACCCCCGCCGCGCGACGCGCCGGAATCACTGACGCAAGGACAGCTGCCAACGCGAGCAGCAGCGTGGCGAGGACAAGCATGACCGGGTCCCACGGTTTTACACCGAAGAGCTGATCCTTCATCAGCCTGCCGGCACCGATCGCTGCTGGAATGCCAAGCGCGAGTCCGATCCCTACCTGCACGAAGGCGCTTCGCAGTATCATCCTGACCACGCGCCAGCGATCTGCCCCGAGCGCCATGCGAATGCCGATCTCGCCTGTCCGCTGTTCCACCATGTAGGCCATCACGCCGTACAGGCCGACCGCCGCGAGCAGGAGGCCGAGGACGCCGAAGAGGGTGGTCAGCGTGGCGATCATGTTCTCTTGTTGAAAGTCCGCGCTCAGGACCTGGGTGTAAGAGTCGACGCCATAGAGCACGAGATTTGGATCGACTTCGGCCAGAGCCTTGCGCACACGCTCTTCCATTCCCGGCGGATCTCCCGGCGCCCAGATCACGATGTTGTAGAGGTAGTGCGACCATGTCTCGCCGCTCACGTAGGCGGGGTCGTCGTACTGCACGGTCTGGGTCTCCGGCAGCCAGAACATCGGGCGTATCGGATCTTTGTAGTCGTAGGTCAGATACCGCATGTCCTTCGCGACTCCGATGATTTCGAACGTTGTTGCGTATTTGATTTTGTCGGGTCCGAAGTGCTCCCCGATCGGATTCTTATCTTTGAAGAACTTCTTCGCGAAGGCCTCGTTGATGACCGCGACCTTGCGTGTTGTCGCGGTGTCGTCCTCTGTAATGGGCCGGCCGAGCGCCATCTTCGTCCCTAAGGTTTCGAAGAATCCCGGCATCACGCGAGCCCACGACGCACCGGTGTCTTCTTTGGCTCCCGGTTCGGGTCTGCCAGCGATGCGAATTCCATCGTTCCAGCTGTCGCCCGTCATTGGCGCATAGAGAGCGGGCGCAACCATCCGTACACCTGGAATCTGCCTCAGGCGGTCGTCAATCTTCCGGAACATTGGCTCGAGAACCTCGGGCTTGTAGTTGCCCAACATTGGATTGATCCAAGCGATGTAACGGCCCTCCGTCTCGAATCCGAAGCTCTGGTGTTCGAGATTCCTCAGGCTCCGGCCGAGGAGTGCGGCTGCCGACAGCAACACCAGAGACACCGCTACCTGCGCGATCACTAAGGTTCGTTGCGTCCAGGAGCGATTGCCCCCTGTCGAACGATTCGCGCCACGTAACGCTTCGATCGGATCGGCGTGCGAGGTAATCCACGCCGGTACGATTCCGAAGATGACTCCGGTCAGCAATGACATCGCGAAAGTGAAGAGGAGGACGGCCCAGGATGGCGTCGCATCGATCGGCACGAAGTTATTCGATCCGCCGATCTGAAAGGCCAGGTGCACAATGAGCTTTGTCCCGGCATAGGCTACGCCGATGCCCAGGACTCCTCCAATCACAGCCAGCAGCAGAGACTCCACGAGCGCCTTGCGCACGAGCCGCTGCCGCGAAGCGCCGAGCGCCACGCGTACGGAGGTCTGCCCGCGATCCTTCAATCCGCGCGCCAGCATTAGATTCGCGAGATTTCCGCAGGCAACCAGCAGGACACATGCGGCTGCCACCAGGAGCAGCTTCAGGCCATCCTGGTACTGATCCCTCATCGCCGCTACGCCCGCGCCGCCGGAGGTCAGATGCAGGGTCTGCTGCTGCCAGAGTTGCTTCTCGCCGGGTTCCATGTCGGGCACGTGGCTAGCGAGCCAGTCGTGGAGTTCTACCTTGAGTTTCGCGTCGAGGGTCTTCGGATCGACTCCCGGGCGTACTCTGCCGATCAGGTCCAGAAAATTGCCATTCGGTCTTTTGAGCCGCGAGGTCGCTCCGTCGATCAACAACTCCGTGGTCAATGGCAGCCAAAGATCGGGCATGCCCCAGCCTGCAAGTTTGGCTCCGTAGAATCCTGGCGCAGCCACACCGACGACGGTGAACGACTGCCCATTGATCTGGTAGCTGGCGCCAACGACGGAGGGATCGGAGCCGTACTTTTCCTTCCAGATGCGGTAGCTCATGACAGCCACCGGGGGCGCGCCTTCCTGATCGTCCGCTTCGGTCAGGAGTCGGCCGATCCAGGGCTGAATGCCAAAGGCTTTGAAGAAATTTCCTGATACATATTCTCCGTTTCGTGTGTCTACCTGGGACTGTGACCCGGCTCTCCGGACGCCAAGCGGGGCATTACCTGCCTGAAGCGCGGCGAGTTCGGTGAACTCCGGAGTGTGGTCGCGAAAGACTTTGTACGCCTCCCAGGAGAACAGCGCAAAATCTCCATCGTTGCCTTGGATGTATCCGCCCCAGTTGCAGCAGCGAACTTTATCTCCGATGCGCCACAGTTCGTCGGGTTTGGTTACGGGCAGGGACTTCAGCATTACCTGGTGGACGAGCGTGAAGATCGCCGTCGTCGCCCCGATCCCCAATGCCAGCGTAATTACTGCTGTTGCGGTGAAGCCTGGTGCCTTCCGCAGTTGTCGAAGCGCGTCGCGCAAGTCCGCAAGCAGCATTCGTTCCCCTCCTATCCTGTGTGTGACTTCGGGCGTCCCGCTATACGGTACGGGAACGGCTGCCCTCAGGTTCCGGGGAAAATATCAGGATCGAAAGGTTTGCGGCATCGGCTGGCGGGCCAATGAGATTGAGTCTTCTTAACTGGAAAGCCGAGGGGCGCTGCTTACTTGGTTGCCTGCGTGTTTACGATGGGGACGCAGGGATTCGGAGGGGCCGTCTGCCCGGGCAGAACCTTTGGTCCCGGCATACGCATCTGGCCGGTAGGACACGGTTGCAGAAGGAGCGTCGGCCGCAGATCCGACGGTAGAGGAGGCGCCTCAACTGCACCCTTCAGCTCCTCATTCTGCTTCGAGCCCGGCCACGCGTAGGGAGCTACGCGGATCGGTCCGTAGCCCATGACGGGGAACTTGGTCGGTACGATGAAACTCTTGTCGACCAGGACAAAAGCGGACTCGGGAGCCTTGCCCAGCAGGCGATTCTCAGATGACAACTGCAGGACATGCTCGCCCACTGTAACGGTCAGCGTCTTGTCGTCGAAGGCGTGCTTCTGTTCGACTGCGCCTGGAAATGGATCGTTTGAGACGACAGTCGTACCGATTCCCGGCACATAAAAGTAGACATACTTCAGGTCCTTGATCTCGTAGTTCAGGGCCGCTTTGCCTATCAGACCGTCGACCGTCAGCGTGCCACGGGTGATCGAGACTGAAACTGTCTTCGGCGGCTTCACTTTGACGGCATGCAGCTTCTTCCCATTTTCGTCGTAGCCGAGATTGTCTTTCGTCTGCATCACGGGCTGGTTTTTTGCGTCGAAGAGTGGATGTCCCTTCTTGTCGCGCTGCTGCTTGACCGGCGGGTTGAACATCAGCTTGCCGTCCGGATCCTGGCGCTGCTTTCCTTCTTCGTCGAGCATCGGCGTGGGAGGCAACTCGATTACGGTCGTCGGACCGGTGTAGACCTCTTTTTCTTTCTTGCTCTTCGCAGCCGGTGGGGGCGTGGTGGGCTGGGATGCCCCAGCCGCGAGAGCGGATTGCGTGGGTGAGGAAGGCGCGGGCTGTGTCTGTTGTGCCGCTGTGTATCTGGTGGAGGCAAACATCAACACCAAGCCAAGCAATCCAAAGATCGATACCTTGATAGTTCGCGTCATCGAGGTTCATCCTCCGTTCATTTCAGCTCTGCACACCGTTCAGGCCCGCGTATCTCATTGCAGGCGTTCTATCGCGAGGATATCTGTAACTTTGGAACGATTTACAAGATTTATCGACGTAAGCCTACGACTTTCGAGGGAATTACCGGGTATGCACTGGGGATTTGAGGGGCTAATTTGTCGGGGCGAGGGTGCGGTGAGAGGCATTTCTTTCTCGTTGGCCGGAAGCAATGATATGATCCGGCAAAATCCTTCTATTTTTTTCAATCGAAGCAGGCCGCAGGAGCGAAGGTTGGCCTGCCGGTAGTTGGCAACGGTGCCGACGAGCGCAGAGGTATCTGTGAGGCGTTGGTGCTCGAGAACTTTGGACGATGAGGAGCGAGGATGAAGCTGACGCGTCGTGGATTCAACGGGATGATAGGAACGGCTTTGGTGGCGGAGACGTTTGCGGCAGCTTGGCCGGCTTTGAGCAGGGCGGCGACGGCGGGCAGCGCGCAGGCTGTGGATAGCGATGCGCTGACTGCGCTCAGCCTTACGGAGGTTTCCGAGAGGATTCACGCACGGACGGTGACTTCGACGCAGTTGGTGAAGGCGCTGCTGGACCGGGTCAACATCTATAACCCGAAGGTGAACTGCTACATCACGGTGATGGGCAAGGAGGCGCTCGCGCAGGCGGCGGAGCTGGATGAGGAGCAGAAGGCGGGAAAGTTTCGCGGGCCGCTGCACGGCATACCGATCGGGTTGAAGGACAACATCGACACAGCGGGGACGCGGACGACGGCAGCGAGCCCGATGTTCAAAGACCGGGTGCCGACGGAAGATGCCGATATCGTGGTGCGGCTGAAGAAGAGCGGCGCGATCATCATCGGCAAGCTGAACCTGCATGAGTTCGCGCTGGGATGCACGGGGGATATCTCTTACTTTGGGCCTTCGCGGAATCCGTGGGCGCTGGACCATGTGACGGGTGGATCATCGGCGGGCTCGGCGGCGGCGCTGTCGGCTGACCTGGTGTATGGGGCGCTGGGGACGGATACGGGTGGGAGCATACGATGTCCTTCGGCGTGGTGTGGGACGGTGGGCTTGAAGCCGACGGTGGGACTGGTGTCGATTCGAGGGATTATTCCCTGTCGCGCCTCGCTCGATCACTGCGGCCCGATGGGACGCACTGTGGAGGACGTTGCTCTGATGCTCGGCCAGATGACCGGCTATGACCCGCTTGACGTCTTCAGCGTCCCGAGTACGCCGGTTGATTATGTGAAGGAGATGCATCAGCCGGTGAAGACCTTCCGACTGGGTACACCGGCGAGTTTCTACGATCATGTCGAGCCGGAGATCGAGAAGGCCGTCAAGGCCGCGATCGAAGTGCTCATCAGCCTCACGGCTGGTGTTACCTCAAGCGCGCCGCTCTGGGATGGCCTTCCCGGCAATGGGGTTGGGGATACTGACTTCTATCATCACGACTTGATCGAGAAGTATGGGCTCAACTACATGCCGATCGACCGCGCCCGCTTCGCCCGGATCGACAACCCACCGGCGGGAAGTAAGCCAGCCACCGCCGCCGATGCCGCGCGCGACCACCAGACGCTCGCAAACACTCGGCGGATGATCGACTCTCACTTCAACGGCTTCGATTTGGTTGTGGTGCCTACCACCCGCCAGAATCCTGCCAAGATCAACGAGTCTCTCGCCCGGGAGGCAAAGGCCGGGCCCACCGGCGAACCGTCGGGTGGCGACGCCAAGGTCTACGACTGGTTTGCGCCGGGTGGTGGCTGTACCAACACGTCGCCCTTTGACGCTTATGGGATACCCGCGATCTCGGTCCCCTGCGGCTTTACCAAAGCAGGCCTGCCTATCGGGCTCATGATTGCGGGGCCGCACTTTACCGAGGGTAAGGTCCTCGCCCTCGCTTATGCGTACCAGCAGGCGACGGATTGGCATAAGCAGCGGCCGCCGCTCAAGCCGGATACGCCAGTGCCGCCGATCATTGAGGGAAAGCCTGAGGCTAAGCCGGACGCGAAGACTGCGGAAGAGGCTAAGGAGCCCGGAGTCTAAGCAAGACTGTGCGGGTTCCTAGAGGCAAGGAAAGGCTTTAGCAATTCTGGGCCGAATTCGGTAGCAGGGTGTAGCGAAATTTATTTTTGTCGTGCTGGACTCGTCTTCCTTCTGGGCGCGTGGGCCGGACACGCTACTCCCTGAACTACTGGAGCTGAGATGAAAAAGCTGTGTGCTGGAATCGCGCTGCTCGTTTTCGCGACACCTCTTCCCTTGATCGCCGACATCATTAGCGGAGCTGTGACAGGTGGAACGGCGCTGACTGCTGGCGGGGTATTCGTCAAGCTGACTGTCCCGCTGCAAAATCCCTTTGGGCCGCCCAACAGCGTGGGCAACGACAACTTTCAAAGTCCAAACCTATACGGATTCGATGAGGATCAGAATATTTTGTTGACCGCACCGCTGACGGTCGATGTGGGCTCGAGCCCGATACCGGCGGGAACTGTGGTGGCGAGCCATTACATTTTCTTTGATCCCGGTCCGACCGAACATGTGATCGGAACCGTTGATTTCGATTCCGATATTCTTGGAATCATCACGAGCACGACGACGCTGGCCGACAGCGATTTTCTTGCCGAGACAGGTGTCAATTATCTGAATCCCGCAAACAGGGGGCTGGACGCGGGAGACTCGGTGACGATCAGCGGACCAGAACAGATACTTTTCGATACGGTGGCGAGTTCGCCTGGGGACTATGTGCGAGTTCTGACCGCGTTTTCGCCTGGAGGGACCACCACGCCGGCGCCTACGCCAGAGCCTGGCAGCATCTTGTTGCTGGGAAGCGGATTGGTGGCACTGCCGGGGTCTTTAGAAGAAAGCTAGTGAGCAGGGCTGAGTTCTAGCATCCGTGTCTGAAATATGTGATGTTCAGACCCAGGAATCGAGTGTCACGAAGGTCGTTGCGGATTCTGCTGTGTATTTTTCGAGGAGGAGTTGGGTGGCCTCCACGGTGGGGAGGCGGGGTTGGCCGAGGCCGGCTTGTCCGCCGTCGTGGAGGACGATGTTGGACGCTCGGTTTTGTTGTTGGTTGCGGGTGATGCCGCGGATGGTGCGAGCGGCGATCGCCTGGGCGCCGATAGGCTTCCAATCGCCGGGGAGGATATTCCACTGGACGGGTGTGAGGCCGATGGCGCGGGCGATATGGAGGACAGCGGGCCGGCGAGCCCCGTGGGGCGCGCGGAAGAATCGGATGGGGATGCCGAGGGTGTCTTCTAGGAGGGTGTTGCAGCCGGCGAGTTCGTGCAGGATGCGGGCGGAGGACTGCCAGGCTAGCCAGGGGTGGGTGAGGGTGTGATTGCCGATGAGGTGTCCGGCGGAGGCGATGGCGCGGGCGATGTGCGGTCGCTGACGGACGAAGTTGCCGATGAGAAAGAAGGTGGCGCGAGTGTTGTGGCGAGCGAGGACGTCGAGGAGACGCTCCGTGACGATGTCGTTGGGTCCGTCGTCGTAGGTGAGGGCTATCTGATTAGGGTTGCGCGGGGCGACGAGGACGGAGCCGAAGATCTGTGACTGAGCGGAGAGCGCGGCGTAGGTGAGGGTGCCTGCGGCAGCGGTTGCGGCTAGGGCTAGCGCGGTGGTTGCGGCGGTAGAGGGCATTGCTAGGTCAAGTTTAGCCCGATCCGAAGTTGTCTTTAGTGCCAGACGCGAGTTGTGAGGCATTGCGTATGACAGGTGCGTGGCAAAGAAAAAGCCCTGCGCTGGTTGGCGCAGGGCTTGCGGTTGAGTCCTGGTGAGTTTAGTAAAGGACCTTGAGGCCGAACTGGATGATGCGCGGCTCAAAGGTGCTGGTGATCTGGCCGCCGCCGTTGGGAATCCCGTTGATGATGCCGGCGATGGGTACGATTCCACCGGTTCCGACGGTTGCCGCTGTGGTGCCCTGAGTTCCGCTGATGGTGCCGGGCAGGTAGAGATTGGTGTGGTTGAAGATGTTGTAAAACTCGGTGCGGAACTGGACCTTCAGACTCTCGACTGGGGTGGTGAAGTTCTTGTTGAGCGCGAGGTCGGTCTGGTAGAAGGCCGGCGTGCGGCCCGGGTTGCGGCTGGCGTTGCCGAAGGGGCTAAGCACATTGCCTGCGGCGTCCTTGATGGGGGGAAGCACGAAGGCGTTGAGGTTGATGTAGTTGACGTAGCCCGTGTTGGCGGCCCGATTTGAGCGCCCCTGGGTGACTGCCTGACCCGGGACCTTGTTGGGGCGATACTCGTTGGCGCCGCGATAGGTCGCCGAGATCTGGGGCGAGACGGCCTGTGCTGCGTTGGGGCTGTAGGTGATATTGAAGGGCGTTCCGGCCTGCATGGTGTCGATGCGCGCTTACCTGCCAGCCTCCGACGACGGCTATTGACCACACCATTGCTGGAGGTGAGGAACTTTCGGCCATGTCCGAAGGGGAGTTCGTAGACGAGGCTGGTGATGTTGGCGATGGGCAGGTTGTAGTCCGACTGCGCATAGTCGGCGCGGATGTTGTTGCCATCCTGCGGCGAGGGCGTGTTGCCTTCGAGCGAGGCGCTGGCGTTGTCGAGCGAGTGCTCCCAGGTAAAGGTATTGAGCAGGGTGAGACCGCCGACGAACCGCTGCTCGTATTTGACCTGGAGTGAGTTGAAGTTCGAGTAGAACTCGTTCAGGGCCGCGGTGATGTCAGACGGCCAGTTGGCGTAGGGACGGGCGAATGCGGCGGCAGGGGTTCTTCTGGTTGGCGTTGAGGAAGCCCTGTAGCTTGACGCCGTGATTGCCGACGTAGGCGATATCGAGCAGGGTGTTTTTTGCCAGGTGCGCTGGATGCTGAGGAAGTAGCTCTCGACGTAGCTGTCTTTGGTGTTTTTGGGGATGTAGGTGATGTTGTCGGTGGCGGGGTTGAAGCTGGTGACGAGGCCGCTCGGGTACCCTGGTCCGACGTGGCGAAGCAGGAGCGGAGTTGTGCCGTTGATCGGGATGATCTGAGCAGGAAGCGGAGTCGAGCAATGGTTGGTGGTGGTTGGTGTGACTTGGGTGACCGAGGCGAACTGTGCCTGCGGTGCGTTGATGCCGAGGATATCGCCGGAGCCGGCTCGGGTGTAGTGCGACGTAGCTGATGCCGAATCCGCCACGAATGCGCGGTCTTCGGAATCGACTGCGTAAGCGAAGCCCAGGCGCGGGCCGAAGTCGGTGAAGTCAGGATTGACGAGGGTCTTGCCGTAGGTCCCGCCGATGAGAGACCGGAGTGATGCCGTTGCCGGCGACGGCGCCGGGGGTGATGGTGAGTACCGTCTGGGAACCTGGATCGAAGTTCGAGATGCGGTTGTACAGGTCGGCGTAGGGCGAACCGTACTCCCAGCGCAGACCGAGGTTGAGGGTCAGCTTGGGAGCGGCCTTCCAATCGTCCTGCGCATAGAGGTTGTGCATGTTCTGGCGTGAGGTGGGCCACGTAGTAGTTCGCGAGCGAGTAGGTGTTGGTGGTGCCGAAGAGGAAGTCCGCCCAGTAGGTGTCGCTGACCGTCGATCCGCCGGCGTTCGAGTAGCCGCCGCCGTAGGTGAATGAGCCGTAGAGTGGGTTGTTGTCGTTCACGGCCATCCAGACGTGCTCATACTCGTAGCCGAACTTCATGGAGTGGTTGCCCCTGACCCAGGTGAAGTTGACCTTCGGGTCGATGAGGGCCGGATTCTGCCACTGGGGGTTGGTGCTCTGACGGCCGAAGCCGGTGAAGCCAGTGATCCCGATGGAGGGGAGACCGCCGGCTACGACGGCGTTGTTGGTCGGAAGGCCGGGGATGTTGTTGAAGGCAGTGTTTCCGATGGAGAGGTTGTACTTGCCGGCCTTAGTGCGGTCGAGACCGAGGCGGACATCCAGGACCTTGTTCGCGCCGAAGAGACGGGTGTAGCCAAGGGCGATCTGCTGATCAAGGATGCGGATGTTGCCATTGGTCTGGCCGTCGAGGGGAATGGGAATGCTGGGGTAATTGACGCCGTTTTCCTTGCGGTCGCTGACGCGAAGGAAGGCTGAGTTGACGGGATTGATCTGCCAGTCGAGGCGGAGGTCACCCTTGTCGGCGTTATCGGTGAAGGGAACCTGGACGGCGTAGTCATTGGACGCGAGACCCGTGGTCGACAGACCGGCGACGGGGAGACCGGAGATCTGCTTGAAGTAAGCTGATGATCTGTGCGGAGAGCGGGTTGATCGCGCCAGCCGGAATCGGAGTGTTGGCCGGGTAGATTACACCGGTTGTAGCGTTTTTCACCGGCACGACGAGGATGCCGTTCAGTTCATTCTGCGTTGGCAGAGTGAGCACGCTGAGAGGCTTGAGTACCTGACGGAAGCCTTCGTAGTCGAGGAAGAAGAAGAGCTTGTCCTTGAGGATGGGCCCGCCGAAGTTAACGCCGAACTGGTTGCGATTGAAGGTGGGTTTGCGGAAGGGGACGGTGGCGCCGGTGTTGCTGACGGTCAAGGGCTTGAAGAAGCCCGCCGCGTTGAGGACCGTATTGCGAATGAACTCGTACGCTGTGGCGTGGAAGCGGTTGGTGCCGCTTTGCGATGCGACGTTGATGGTGGCGCCGGAGGACCGGCCATACTCGGCGCTCTCGTTGTCGGTCACCACCTGGAACTGAGCGACAGAGTCGGGCGGAACGGCGATGATCTGGTTGTCGAATCCCTGGTTGCTCTCGCCGTAGGCGTTGTTGTCGAGACCGTCGAGGAGGAAGTTGTTAAACATGCTGCGCTGGCCGTTGACGTTATAGGAGCCGGCGCGGACGAGCGAGTTGATTGAGCTGGTCGTTGCGGCGGTGGGTGCCTGACGTGCGCCGGGCATCAGACCGAGCAGATCGGAGTAGTTACGGCTGACGAGGGGCAACGCCTCGCTCTGGTAGTTGGTGATGGTCTGGCCGCGTTCACTGCTCTCGGTCTCAAGCTGCAGCGCGACGTCGGTGACTTCGACGGTGGTTTCAGTTCCACCGACCCTGAGAGATAAATCGATGCGCTGGCGGCCGCCGACTGAGATGGCGATGTTATTGGCCACGGCATCTGTGAAGCCGGATGCCTTCGCCGAGATGGTGTAGACGCCGACGTGAAGAGACGGAAGCTCATAGTCACCTTCGCCGTTCGTCGTTGCCTTCGCCGCGACCGCTGTCGCGTTGTTTGTGACGGTGACGACCGCGCCGGAAACGGCGGCTCCGCTTGAGTCGCGAATGGTTCCGACCAGGCTGCCGTTGTCGTACTGAGCGTGGAGGCTGGAACAGAGGAAGAAAAACAGGCTGGCCGCCAGGAGTAGATGTGCAAAGAATCTATGTGTTCGCATGAGTTTTAGCCTTAGGGCTGCCTATTAATCTGCGATCAACGAAGTATGAACAGGTTGTTACTTCGCAAGGCTTGGCGGCAGCGTGCGAAACAGAGTAAGCGCTAACTGATACGAATTGCAAACAAAATAAATATGTCTTCCGTTGGCCCCGATCCTCTTGAAAAAGTAAAAAAATCGGTACCGTTATCGGTGGCAGAGTCCTATTTTTTTGCGCTCTGCTGAAGCAACGTGAATACCTCTTCGGCGTGGCCTTCAGGTTTTACCTCGCCGTAGATGTGGAGTAGGCGCTGGTCGGGGCCGATGAGGTAGGTTGTTCGCTTGACGCCTTTGACGAGCTTGCCGTACATGTTCTTTGGCTTGACGAGATCGTAGCGATTGATGAGCTCCATGTCGGGGTCGGCGAGGAGATCGTAGGGAAGGTCGTACTTGTCCTTGAATTTCTTCTGGTCCTTCACGGTGTCGCGCGAGATGCCAAGGACGACGATGCCCGCCTTCTGGAACTTTTCGAAGGCGTCGCGGAAGCCGCAGGATTCGATGGTGCAGCCTGGCGTATCGGCACGAGGGTAGAAGAAGAGAACGACGGGTTTGCCTTTGAAATCGGAGAGGGAGACGGACTTGCCGTCTTGATTTTGCAGAGTGAAGTCTTCTACTTTGTCGCCGGGTTGCATGGTGCGCTCCTTCAAAATCGAATGATTATTTGGGTGAGGCAAGAGCCCTTGGCATGAGGGTGACGGGTTACTCGTAACGGTGGCTCCGGGTGCGGGTTCGGTTAGGGCGGTTAGGGTTTTCTCCAGGGAGGGGGAGTCTTCCACGTTGAGGGTCTTCTGGGTGCGGTCGATCTGGCGCATGAGGCCGGAGAGGACTTTGCCGGGGCCTACCTCGATGAAGTGGGTTGCACCCTGGGCGATGAGGAGTTGGATGCAGTCGACCCAGCGGACCGGGCCGGTGACCTGGCGGATGAGGCAGTCGGGGACCTCGGTGGCGCGGGTTAGGAGGCGGGCGTCGACGTTGGCAGCTACGGGGTATTGCGGGTCGTGGAAGGTGAGCGCGGCCAGGTCCTGCGCAAGGGCGTCCTGGGCGGGTTGCATTAGGGCGCAGTGGAAGGGTGCGCTGACGGCGAGCATGATGGTGCGTTTGGCGCCCGCCTGCTTGCAGAGGTCGGCAGCTCGCGCGACGGCGGCTGCGGCTCCGGAGATGACGGTCTGGTCGGGGGAGTTGAGGTTGGCGGGTGAGACTACGGCGAGGTTAGGGTTGAAGGCCTTGGCTTCGGGTGTGGTTGGGAGTGGTGTGAGGTCGTCGGTGACCTGAGAGCAGATCTCGGTGATGAGGTTGGCGTCGAGGCCGAGGATGGCGGCCATTGCGCCTTCGCCTGCGGGAACGGCTTGCTGCATGTAACGGCCGCGGGAGCGAACGGTGCGGACGGCATCGGCGAAGGCGAGGGTTTTAGCGGCGACGTGGGCGGAGTATTCGCCTAGGCTGTGGCCTGCGGCGAAGGCGGGTTGAATGCCGCGATCAGCGAGGATGCGCGCGGCGGCGACGGAGACGGTGAGGATCGCGGGTTGGGTGTGCTCGGTGAGCTTGAGCTGGTCTTCGGGGCCCTCGAAGATGAGCTTCGAGAGGGGAAATCCGAGGGCTTCATCGGCTTCGTCGAAGGTGGCGCGAGCGATGGGAAAGTTGTCGTAGAGGTCGCGTCCCATTCCTACGGTTTGGGAGCCTTGACCGGGAAAGAGGAAGGCTAGTTTCGTCATCGTGACTATCGTAAATGTACGTTAGCCGTGCACGGAAAAGCACAAGGACGAATACAGGGATCCTTCCCCTTCGACAGGCTCAGGGTCAGGATGACGACTTCGAAATTGCGATCGGAGCTAGATGCCCAGGCCGAAGTCTACGTCCTGTTCGTCGCCGGCGTGGGCGTAGGCGTCGTAGGGGGTGCGGTGGTTGAACTGGTAGCGCTGGCGGAGTTCGCGGCCGATGAAGAGGCCGAGAGCTACGGCGCCGAGGCCGGCGGAGATCCAGCCTACGGTCTTGATGAGGGTGGTCTCTTCTTCTTCGTCATCGTCTCCCGATCGGCGGGAGAAGGCAGGGAGGTCCGTGAGGTCCTCGTTTTGGGTGTCTTCGTCGTGTGATGTGGTGCGGGACATCATTAATTGGATGATAGCTCAGGTGCGTTGGCGTTGCGTGAAACTGTCGCTCTGCTGCGATGCCGCTTTTGTGTCATGTTTTGCGTCATCGGCTCTTTGACGCTGAGGGTTAGGAAAGGTTGCACTATTTTTGTGGCGCTCATAGTTTGATGCATTTCGCTGGATGTTGTGTGGTGTCTAGTGTCATTTTGTGGATTTTTCGTGGTGGCAGATGCTCTAGGTCACATCGACTTGTTTGAAGCCGAGGCTGTAGAGGAGGGTGGTGACGGTGGCGCGGGCGTTTTTGCTGGCGGTGTCGAGGATGCCGTCGGCGAGGGCGGCCTGCTGGAGTTGCTGTTCGGCTTTGGCGCGGGTGTCGGTTTCGAGGTTCTGGTCGGCGGGGACGAGCAGGCCGGTGGAGCGCAGGTAGACGCGGGTGTGCTGGTTGTCGAGTGAGGTCATGAAGAGTTGCGAGGGGGGCAGGGTGATGTGGATGGATTTGCCGCCGTCCTTGTCCTCGATGTGGACGTCCTCGGGTTTGAGTTGGGCGAGGTCGATGCCGGCGATGGACTGGCCGTGGACGACGAGGAGGATGTGGTCGCCGGTGAGGAGGTCGGGGAGGACGGGGTTGGAGCGGGAGCCTTCGACGACGGTGTCGATGGAGTAGACGACGGTCTCGAGTCGGCTGAGGCGCTTGATGTGCTCGACGACGGCGGGGACCGAGGTGTCGAAGGTTGT
Organism: uncultured Acidobacteriaceae bacterium; assembly: GCA_963798925.1. Classification (GTDB taxonomy): domain Bacteria; phylum Acidobacteriota; class Terriglobia; order Terriglobales; family Acidobacteriaceae; genus Edaphobacter. The sequence continues at coordinate 874,652 of CAWCVD010000008.1, read as the reverse complement.
GGTGCGGCCGGTGATGGCGGCGGCGAGGCGGCCCATGGCTCCGGTGGTGGCATGGCGGACGAAGACGGCCAGGGCGACGGCTCCGAGGATGAGCGAGAGCAGGACGACGAAGAGAGTTCCGGAGGAACGGCGACCCGAGCTGTATTGGGTGGTCATGCTGGCTAAGACTCCTCTGCGGTTCGATGCTTCCAAGGCCGGTTGACAGGTTTGGAGGATACCCCCCCAGTGCTTTTGCTAAAGTATCCCGAATCAGTACTTTGGGCGACTTCGATTATGTCAAAGTCTTGATTCCAGATACTTTACGGGCAAAGTCTTCATTCTATTGTGTTTGACGCGATCTTGTTCGTTGTGGGCCAACCGCTTTTGAGGGAATTCTGCGTGAATTTCCCTCTAGTTTAAGTATAGCGGTTGGAGTGTAACTAAAATGCCACTCGGATGTTGATCATGGGTAAGGGTTTAGGTGGTTTTGGGGCTTGACATGCGATTTTTGGGCTGAAAACGCAAAAAATAATTTGGGAGGGTCTTATCGCTGGAGGTTGAATCTCCCTCGATGTCAGTCGACAAGATGAGGACCGCAGTATCTGCCTGGAACCTCCAGACTATGTGGTAGTTTCTCTCAGTATGAAGTCCCCTCTATCTTCATCGGAACAAACAATGTGGGCCGCTCCTACCAAGGTCCCCAAGCTCAAAATGACAGACGCCGAAATCAACGACAAATATGGTCGCCGCGAACTTCGAATCGTAACGGAAAGCAACAGAGAGCAACTACCAAATTTTGTTGAGGCATTTCGCAGGCAAGAATGGATGAATATACGGCCCTTCTATCAGCGCCGTCCGAGATGGGATCGTTTTCGGCAATCTAAGCTCATTGAATCTTTCATCATGAATGTGCCGGTTCCGCCTCTGTTCGTCTATGAATCCGATTTGGCTCGATACGAGGTTATGGACGGTCAACAGCGAATCACCGCAATCCTGAATTTCTACGCGAACAAATTGAAACTTGAGGGGCTAGAGCAGTGGCCCGAACTAAACGGCAGGATCTACGGCACGCTTCCTAGCGAAATACGTAAGGGGATTGACCGTCGCTCTATCTCGTATATTGTGCTTCTCAAAGAGTCGGCGCCTTCGACGGAAGAGGAGATATTACTGCGGCAACAAGTATTTGAGCGTCTGAATACCGGTGGTGTAGCGCTCAGCTATCAAGAAGTTCGAAACTCTATTTATCAGAGTAAGTTCAGTCAGTTGATAGAGGAATTGTCAACTACTCCTGATTTTCGCAAAGCGTGGGGAATTCCAGACGAAAAAGTCGATGAGAACAAGCGAATTCCGGACAAACTAGCCAAGGACAAGCTTTTCTCGACTATGCGTGACACCGAAATTGTCTTACGTTTTTTTGCGCTTAGACAAGTCGAAAATTACAGAGGAGGAATGAAGACGTTCTTGGACAGGTACATGCTGAGAGCGAGGTCTTTCATCGATCAAGACATCGATTTCCTTCGTGACCTCTTTCACCGAACAATCGTCTTGCCTTAGCTATCTATGGCGAACATATCTTTGGCCGTGGGATTTAACGTTTAAAGGGTTGGTCGAAAAGGCCGCAAATTGCTCTATCCGACGCCGTCATGGTTGCATCCTCAGCTCACCTAGACGACGGGGAAGGCTCGCCGATCGAAGACAGCAAATCTTGACGATACCAAGATTCTCTTGGAAACCTCTCCCCCTGGAACATTTACTGGTCAAAGAAACACGAAGGGCGATGTTGAAGGAAGGATTGGTAAATTTGACGAACTATTTGTCAAGGTTCTCAGTGCTTAATGTGCCGAAACTATCCGAGGACTTTAATTGAGCAGGTAGACGCGGTCGTCGAGACTCACAAGCTCGGCTTCCTGCTCAGGCAGCGACTTGATAGGGTATCGGCTGAGCCCGCTTTTAGAGTATCGTTGGATGACACTCTGACAGCAAGCGCTCCTAGCAGATTGCCGTGGGTAATCTATGACCACTGCGCAGCCTTAACTCGGATCTATTCTATTCTTGAAATTTTCTATGCGTCCTTTACTAGAGAAATTTGCCAGATTCTCACTAGAGGCTCACTTGCACACAGTGGCTTGGATGAAAAGACGCGGATCGCCTACAGAAAAGGGATAGCACGAATTCTCCTTGAAATCCATGAGAAGCATTATCACAGGCAGCTGGACATCCAAGGCGTTTCGTCTATGTTTCATGACGCAATTTCGGGCACCACTCCTTATAAGCTTCTTCCAGATGCCTTCCTTGTAAACAAACGAGCTCTCAGGTTGGGTGAGCTCTTGTCGAGATTGTCTGACCTGGGATTCGACAATGTCGAATCCGGACTTGTTAGTCACCCTTTGATCCAATTAGATATTGCGTCGTCGAAAACCAAAAGAGTGGGAGTGATGCTCTGAGGACGAAGTTGGACGAATTCGTCGATGCTCGCAATGATGCGGCACATCAGGATGTCTCTGCTCTCTGGGCGCATGAGCGTATTCGTGAGGCGGCCTATTTCATACGCGATCTTTGTGTCGCAATGCTTGATTTGGGCGAAGCTTTCTCAACCCGCCGTGCTTTTGAGAACGGCGAGTTTTTTGCAGATAGGTACCGTGAGCGAGGTCTATCGACAAGGAAGAGTTATCGTGATGACGGCGACCAAGGAGTGCACGATCGCCGTTGGCGTTCAAATACTTCTTGCGAGAAAAGACAAATTGATAACTTCTCTTATCTATGAGGTTCAGATTAGTGACGCAGATAAACAATCAGTTGTCGTTGGAAGCGGTACTGAAGTTGGAATGAAGCTTGGCATAAAGGCTCAATCGGGCGATTTGGTTTTTTCGCTCCGTGATCAGACCATCGCAACAGCCGAAACGCTCCCGTTTGAGCCGATTCAGGACGACGACGTCGACTTCGACGAGGATATTTCTCCCGCCGAGACCGACTTCGATGACGAACCGAGTTTGGCAGATCTAAATCTCGATGGCTCCGATTCTGAAGTGCCAGACTATGAAGTTCCTGAGCCAGAGGAATCTGTTCCCGACGCTGACTTCGATCCGAATGAACCGTTTATAAGTGATAAATGACCGGTAGTTGTCGCCCCCTTGGAGGGGTGGAAGGATGCAACGGATTGCAGAGGCGTCGCCGCGTCCCAGGGCCAGGGTTACCGGTGTGGTTTATCTGCTTTACTTTTTGACGGCAATCTTTGGCCAGTTTCTGGTTGGCCACAACGTTGTTGTCTGTGGCGTTGCCGTCAACCTCATTTCGGCTGCGTTTTATATTGCTGTGACGGTGCTCTTTTATCTCCTGTTTAAGCCGGTGAGCAGGAGACTCTCTTTGGTTGCGGCGTTGCTTAGCCTGGTGGGATGCGGCCTTATGGTTCTTAATCTCTTTCATCTTGCTACTGCGTATAGCCCTCTGATGTTTTTCGGACCCTATTGTTTGTTGCTCGGCGGGCTCATTTTGAGGTCGACTTTTCTGCCTCGATTTCTGGGGGTGTTGATGGTGTTGGCTGGGTTGGGTTGGCTGGCTTTTCTGGTGCCGGTGGTGGCTAAGCATCTTTCTCTCTATATAGAGGTGCTCGGCATATTGGCGGAGGGGGTGTTGATGGTTTGGCTTTTGGTGAAGGGTGTGAATGCTGAACGATGGAAGGAACAGGCCGGGGTGCGGGCGGGTTCTGACTGACAAAACAATAGGTTCTCCGACTGCGACTTTTGCAGGTGCCTTCATGATGAAGTGCGTCCTATTCTTGTGGTGTGCCTCTCTCGTTGCTTGAGTGGGCTAAAAACAAATGCAAAGACAAATACAGGGATCCTTCCCCTTCGACAGGCTCAGGGTCAGGATGACGACGAGAAGGGTGAGCGATTGTTTTTTCCTGTTCGACTTCGTTCACTGGGCAGAATGAAAGGCAGGGAGGGTGAGCGGGTGGTCAGGATGACGACACGAAGGGGGAGCGGATAGGGAAGGATTGCAGCTAAATCGAATTTTGCGCGGGTTTTGTTGATTTGGTTGGGCAGGGTTTCTGGAATTGGTGCATCATAAGAGGACTTCCAGTGGAATTGGGATAAGGGCCCCGAACGCACATGGAGGCCGTAAGTGAAGACTTGTAGTTGTTTTTTTTCTGCCAAGGTTTTTGTAGTTCTGGTTTTGCTGAGCGCAGTGGTGCTGCGCGGGCAGGACTTCAAGAAGCAGGTGATCTACGAGATCATCACGGACCGGTTCGTCAATGGCGATCCGGCGAATGATAATCCTGCGCAAAGTGCCGGTTTGTATGACTCGACCGAAAAGGACTGGCAGGCCTACTGGGGTGGGGACCTGGCGGGGATCCAGTCGAAGATGGCTTACCTGAAGGGGATGGGGATAACGGCGATCTGGATCTCGCCGCCGGTGGATAACGATAATGCGAACCTGTCGGGGAGTGCGAGCTCGCCTTCGGCCGGGTATCACGGGTATTGGGCGCGGGACTTTCAGCGGATTGAAGAGCACTTTGGCGATGCGGCGAATGATTGGTCGGCGTTCGATGCACTGGTGGCGGCGGCGCATTCGAATGGGATGAAGGTGATTGTGGACTTTGCGGCGAACCACTCGAACCCGGCGGATGCGGGGGAGAAGGGGTCGCTGTATAACAACGGCGTGTTAATGGCGTCGATCGACAGCGATCCGAAGGGGTACTTTCATCACAATCCGGGGATTGTGGATTATGGGGACCGGTACCAGGTGCAGTACTTCACGCTGGAGGGGCTGGCGGATCTGAACCAGGAGCAGCCGGATATTGATGCGTATCTGAAGAAGGCGATGACGCAGCTGCAGAGCCATCATGTCGATGGGTTTCGGCTGGACGCGGTGAAGCATGTGAATTGGGGGTGGGAGTATTCGATGGCGAATACGGTGTTTTCGAATTCGCCGGGCTTTTTGTTTGGCGAGTGGATGATGACGAATACGTTCGACTCGCTGTATCACGATGCGTATAAGTTCGCGAACAGGAGCGGGATCAATCTCCTGGACTTTCCGCTGAATACGGCGATGCGGGATGTGTTTGCGGGGGATAAGGGGTTTGGGGAGCTGGATGCGACGGTGGCGGCAGAGAACGGGAATTTTGTCTGGCAGAACGATCTGGTGACGTTTCTGGATAGCCAGGATCTGTCGCGGGTGTTGACGCTGAATAACGATACGAACCGGTTGAATGAGGCGCTGGCGTTTCAGCTGACGACGCGGGGGATTCCGGTGGTGTATTACGGGGATGAGCAGTATCTGCACAACGACACGGTGGCGCCGGGAGGGCCGGGGGCTGATCCTTATAACCGGCCGCAGATGACGACGTTTGATACGAGCTCGACGGCGTACAAGATGATTGCGGCGTTGAGCGGGCTGCGGCAGACGAATGATGCGATTGCGTATGGGACGTCGAAGCAACGGTGGATTACGGATGATGTGTATATCTACGAGCGGCAGTTTTTTAATGACGTGGTGATGGTGGCGATTAATAAGAATGTCTCGACCGGGGTGACGGTGACGAGTTTGAATACGGCGCTGCCGGCGGGGACTTATGCGGATTATCTGGGTGGGTTGCTGAATGGGACGAGCCTGACGGTGGAGTTGGGTTCGGTGAATAAGCTGACGCTCGCGGCGAATTCGGTTTCGGTGTGGCAGGTGGTGGGTGGGGAGCCGGGGCCGTCGGTGGGGTCGATTGGGCCGACGGTGGGGCAACCGGGGATGACGGTGACGATTGCCGGGGACAACTTTGGGACGAGCAAGGGGACGGTGACGATCGATGGTAGTGGGACTGCGGCGCCGGGGGTGGCGAAGATCAAGACGTGGACTAATACGGAGGTGACGTTTGCAGTGCCGAAGATGGCGGGTGGGGTGCATCAGGCTCAGCTGAAGACGAAGGCGGGTGGGGCGGCGAATTCGATTCAGTTTACGGTGTTGACGGGGAAGCTGGTGCCGGTGACGTTTACGGTGACGGAAGCAGTGGCAACGAGTCCGGGGGATTATATATTTCTGTCGGGGAGTACGGTGGAGCTGGGGCAGTGGGGGAAGACGTTCGATACGGCTGTGGGGCCGATGCTGCCGCCGAATTATCCGAACTGGTTTTTGACTGCGGCGGTGCCGGCGGGGCAGACGATTCAGTTTAAGTTTTTGAAGATTGCGGCGGATGGAACAGTGACCTGGGAGGGCGGCGCGAATCATCAGTACGTGGTGCCGACGAGCGGGGTGGGGACGGTGAATGTGCCCTGGCAGAATTAGGGCGGCTTGTGCTGCCCGACATGGGTTCGGATGAAGTAGAGTAGGGGGCATCCCAATCTTGTGTTCCAGGAGCTTCGCTATGCGAAAGGCTGCATTGTTTGTTGGTTTGGTCTCACTTGCTGCGAGTGGTTTTTCGCAGAGCCGACGGTTTTCGGCGGATGATTTGACGAAGATTGTGCGGGTGGGGGACCAGCAGATATCGCCGGATGGAAAGACGATCTCGATTGTAGTGGGACGGGCGAATCTGAAGGAAGATCGGTGGGATTCGGAGATTGATTTTGTCGATTTGGCGACGAAGCAGCTGCGGGTGATGACGAGGGACCGGGCGGGTGCGGGGTCGGTGCGGTGGTCGCCGACGGGAGATCGGATTGCTTATCTCGCGCAGGATGGTGACAAGAAGGCGCAGATCTTTGTGATGCCGGTGAATGGGGGCGAATCGGCGCAACTGACGCACTCGAAGACGCCGGTGACGGTGCTGGCCTGGCGGCCGGATGGGATGGCGCTGGCTTACGCGGCGGCAGATGAAGAGCCGGAGCGCAAGGACGAGGCGAAGTTCGAGGATGCGTTTGAAGTAGGGAACAATAGCTATCTGGAACGGGCGGCGGCGAGGCCGGTGCATCTGTGGACTGTGACGACGGGTGGTGAGACGAAGCGGCTGACGTCGGGGAGCTGGTCGCTGCCGGTGCATATGGCGCCGAGCGGGCCTCCGTCGCAGATTGTGTATACGCCGGATGGGCGGTCGATTGTGTTTGTGAAGGCGGAATCGCCGATTACGGGAGACGCGGATACGGCGCGGCTGCAGATTCTGGATGTGGCGACGGGGGCTATGCGGGCGTTGACGAAGGCTATAACGACGGAGGGTGGTCCTGTTTTGTCGCCGGATGGGACGCAGGTGGCTTATGAGTTTTCGCGTGATGGGAAGCGTGGGAATGAGTCGACGATCTATGTGGCTCCGATGAGTGGCGGGGCTGGGCGGGATGTGGCGTCGGCTCTTGATCGGGGGATTAGCGGTGCGGCCTGGATGCCGGATGGGAAGGCGCTGATGGTTTCGGCTAATGACGGCACTACGGTGGGGTACTGGGTGCAGCCGCTGGATGGAGCGGCGAAGCGTGTGGCGATGGGAGCTTTGTGTCCTTCGCCGGGGATGAATGTGGGGAAGGATGGTGCGGTTGCGTTGACGGCGACGGATGCTACGCATCCTGCGGAGCTTTTTTATATGGCGCATGTGGGTGATGCTCCGGTGCAGATGACGCATCTGCAGACGGCGACGGATGGGATGACGCTGGGCAAACAGGAGACGGTGAAGTGGAAGAGCGACAAGCTGGATGTGGATGGGGTTCTGACTTATCCGCCGGATTATGTGGCGGGAAAAAAGTATCCGCTGGTGCTTTATATTCACGGCGGCCCGACGGCGACTTCGCTGGAGACGTTTAGTACGGCAGCGCAGATCCTTGCAGCGCAGGGATGGCTGGTGCTGGAGCCGAACTATCGTGGGAGCAACAATGAGGGCAATGCGTTTGAGACGGCGATCGTGAATGATGCGAGCGCGGGGCCGGGGCGCGACATTATGGGCGGAGTGAAGGCAGTCGAGGGCCTCGGTATTGTGGATGAGAAGCGAGTTGCGGTCAGCGGGTGGAGCTATGGCGGACAGATGACGGCGTGGATGATTGGGAATTATCCGGAGGTGTGGAGGGCGGCGGTGGCCGGGGCTCCGGTGACGGATCTGGTGGATCAGTATTCGCTGAGCGACAACAATGTGTTGCGCACGGAGCACTATGGGCCGTCTCCATTTGTGGGGGACAACTTGAAGTCATATGCGGTGCAGTCGCCGATCTCGTATGCGTGGCGGGTGAAGGCTCCGACGCTGATTATGAGCGATGTGGGGGATTGGCGAGTGACGACGACGCAGGCCTATAAGCTGTTCCACGCGCTGAAGGATAACGGCGTGACGGTGAAGTTTGTGGCGTTTCCTGTGCCGGGGCATAGTCCGTCGGATCCGCTACGGTCGAGGGATGTTTGGCGGCGGTGGACGGCGTGGCTCGCGCACTATTTGAATGAGCCTGGGGTTACGACACCGGCCGGGAAGTGATTTTTTGTTTCGGTCACCTGTCCAAATCGAGCACGACACCACAACGAGATGATTCGCGACACCTCTAGACGATCAAGCGAGCGCGCGTAGATTGTTCCGGAGGCGGTCGGGGTTGTGATCGGAGAGGAGACCCTCAACCGCGAGGTGCGTACTCTCCCAGATTGGAACGGCTTGCGCGAGCAATCTTCGCCCTTTTGGCATCAGGGCCATCTGACGGGCGCGGCGGTCGGCCGGGTTCGCGCTAATTTTGACCAAGCCGCGGCGTTGCAGAGGCTTGAGAGCCGCCGTCAGGGTGGTCCGATCCATCGCGAGTAGCGACGCCACCGCAGCCATACCGGGTGGTTCAGGGCGGTTGAGCGACATCATGAGCGAGAATTGCCCGTTGGTCAGTCCCAGTGGACGTAGTGCGTCATCGAATCGCCTTGCCACAGCCCTTGCCGCTCGCTGCAGATGAAGGCAGAGGCAAGTGTCGCGAACCAGGAGTGTGGTCTCAAAAGAAGGGTTCGCAACGATTGACATAGGTAAATTATATTGATATCAACGTATATTACCAAACCGCTCCTTCGGAGCGAGGCATGGTGGTCAACGCATGGCCGCTTCGGCCGGTTTTTATCGAAAGGGTTTTGTCGGAGCTCTTATGTCGGCGCGCTTGATCAGAACGAGGGCCCACTATTTCAGGAGAAGATCAATGAAACGTAAGGTTCTGAGGACTGTTGCGTTGAGCGGATTCGTGGTGATTGCTCTGATCTGCGCGGCCGGGCGATCGCAGGCGCAGGATGCGAAGACGCCGTATCCAAAGATGGCGCCGGTTGACCAATACATGATGGAGCGGAATGCCGAGATCGCGTTGGCGCTGAGTGCTGCTCCCCCGTCCATCTCGGGAGATGCCGAGGTGATGGTGATGGGGCGGCATGGGTATGAGGTCGCTGTGAAGGGCAAGAACGGTTTCGTGTGCATGGTGGAGCGGGGGTGGACTGCCGGGGTTGACGATCCCGTGTTTTGGAATCCCAAGATCCGGGGTCCGATCTGCTTAATCCACCGGGCGCACGATTCAATGTTCCAATCACGGTCAAGAAGACCGAGTTAGTTCTGGCTGGACGATCCAAGGAGCAGATGGCCGAGGCCATTAAGACCGCCTTCGACAAGAAGGAGTTGCCGACGATGGGACCTGGTGCGATGTGTTACATGCTGTCTAAACAAGGGTACTTGAGCGATAGTGACGGGCATTGGCGTCCTCACCTGATGTTTTTTGTTCCAGACACGGACCCGGAGGCCTGGGGCGCGGGGTTGCCGGGCTCCCCGGTTATCGGATTCAAGGACCCTCTGGACCGGTTCACGTTGTTTATGGTTCCGGTTGGCAAGTGGTCGGATGGGACCGCTGCCTCGATGGATGGGCACTGATCCGGTGGCGTGGGTGAGTTTAGAGCATCGGATTTTCGCTGCCGCGAAAACGGGCCACCTTTTCGACGATGAGACCGTCGGGAAGATGGGTATCAGCTGAAGGATGACCTCGTTTATTGCGTCGGGTTTGTGGGCTTGAGATAAGTGTCGAAATGCCAGAGGATGCGGGTGAAGAGTTCATTGCGGGCTGTGGGACCCGCGATGGAGTGAGTTTTGCGCGGGAAGAGTTGGAGGTCGTAGGGGATGCCTGCGTCGATGAGTGGTTGAAGGAACTGGATGGTGTTGGAGATGTGGACGTTGTCGTCTCCGGTGCCGTGGACGATGAGGATGCGGCCTTTGAGGTTGGCGGCGGTGGTGATGGTAGCGGCGTCTTTATAGACCTGAGGGTTTTCTGCAGGCAGGCCGAGGAAGCGCTCGGTGTAGATGGAGTCGTAGTTGCGATAGTCGGGGACGGGAGCTACGGCGGCACCGGCGCGGAAGCGGTCGCTGTGGGTCAGAGCGTAGAGGGTGAAGGTTCCTCCCCAGCTCCAGCCCCACCAGCCGAGGCGTTTGGGGTCAAGTTGTGGGTAGCGGCTGAGGATCTGGTCGAGTGCGGCGAGCTGGTCGGAGAACTGGACGGGGCCGAAGTTGTGATACGAGGCCTGGACGAACTCGCGGCCTCGACCACCGGTTCCGCGACCGTCAACGTTGAGGACCGCGAAGCCGTGCTGGGCGAGGATTTCGTCGAAGCTTGGGCTATCCCAGGCGTCCATCACTTCAGCGAAGGGTAAGGGGCCGTTGTAGGGGCTCAGGATGAGTGGGACGGAGGCGGGGGTGGTCGACGCGGGCAGGGTGAGATAGCCGTAGAGCTTGGTTTTGCCGTCGGCAGCGGTGACAGTGACGATGCTGCTGGTGACTCCTGTTGCCGCGGCCAAGGGTTTCGCCTTCCACAGAGGGATGCAGGACTGGCCGACCGTGCACATGCTGACGACTGGGGGTGTGGCGCGGTCGCTGACGCGGAGACTGAAGTGGGAGCCGTTCGGCGCGATGGGAGCGGAGACGCGACCGAAGTCTGGAGTGAGCTTTTGTTTGTTGGAGCCGTCAGGCTGGATGGACCAGAGGCTTAGCTTGAGTGGGTTTCCTTCGACGGTGGCCATGTAGAAGATGGTTTCGGTGTTTGGCTCGACGATGACATCCTGGACTTCGTAGTCGCCTTGCGTGAGCTGGCGGGTAACAGTGGCATCGGCTGAGAGTGGATTGTGCTCGTCAAAGGAATAGAGGTAGATGTGATTGTGGCCGTCGCGCCAGCTTTGAAGGAGAAAGCGGCCGTGCGGGAGGATCTCGAGATCAGTGCTGAAGTTGAGGAATTTGGGGTCGCTGTCTGAGGTGACCAGGCGGGTTTTGCCGGTGCGGGTGTCAGCGAAGTAGATGCTAAGGTGCTGGTGGTTGCGGGTGAGAACCTCGATGAAGACGGTGTCGGAGTCTACCCAGCCGAAGCGGGGGATGTAGTCGTTGTTTGCGCTGAAGGGGAGTTCAATGAAGCGCGTTTTGCCGCCTTTCGCAGCGGCGATGCCGACGCGGACGTTGGGATTGGGATCACCAGGCTGGGGGTAGCGCTGGTTGTCGATTGTGGCGTGGATGGGGATAAAGTCGGTGATAGGGTATTGCGGGACTTTGGCTTCGTCCATCTGGAGATAGGCGATGGATCTGGAGTCGGGGGACCAGAAGTAGTTGCTGCGGACGTCGAGCTCTTCGAGATAGACCCAGTCGACCTCGCCATTGAGGAGTGTGTCGGGAGTGGTGTTGGTGACGGCGGTCTCGGCGCCGCCGCTGACGGGATGGACGTAGAGGTTGTGGTTGCGCAGGTAGGAGACGAACTTCGCGTCGGGTGAGAATTTGGGGTCGTCGCCGGAGCCGGATTGGGTGTCCACGACTAGAGAGCCGGTGCCGGCCGCGATGTCGTAGAGCCAGAGGCGGCCGCCTTTGTCGAGGAGGAGATGTTTGGAGTCGGGTGCCCAGAGGTAGTCGGACATGGCGTAGCGGGCGCGATGGTCTTTGTCCTTCTCGTCGACTGCGTCGGCGGAGAGTTTGTTGAGCTGATCGGCGGTGGCGAGGATGGTGGATTTGCCGGTTTCGGGGTCGATCTGGACGATGTCGCCGGATTTTCCGGTGGCGTCGGCGTCGCCAGCGATGTAGGTGAGACGTTTGCTGTCGGGACTCCAGACGGGCGAGGCGGGTGCTCCGCTGGTGATGCCGCGTTCGACCTCTGCGATGGTGCGGATGCCGGGGTCAGTGGTGGTGGTCTGAGCGGCGGGCGGTGTTGTTTGGGCGTGGAGCGCGGTGGTCGCAAGGCAGAGAAGCAGGGCAGATCGCAGGATGTCGTGCATAGATGTGGATTGAGTTTACAGGTCGAGGGAAGGGGAACGCAGCTATGATGGTCTCGTCGGATATGGGCAACCGTCGATCCAGCTTTTCGGAAGCACGTAGTCGGATGGGACGGCTGCCTCGATGGATGGGCACTGAGTTCGGCCTTGAGATTTAGTGGGAGCGGGCGTCGTAGATGATGGTGTGAGAGGGCACGAGTGCTCCGATGACTCCGCCTACGGTCGCGCCGCCGAGGAAACCGGCTGCGGCACCGAGGCCTGCTGCTCCGCCTCCGCCTATGACGTCAAGGCAGAACACTCCGGGCGCGCATCCTTTGTGTGTCGCTGCGCCAATGATCGCTCCTACGCCGGCTCCCATGGCGCCGCCCATTGCGCCTCCGACCAATGTATTCCGTGCCCTTCGTTGGTTGGCCATGAGGCGGACGATGCGCACGTCCTGTTTTTGAATCGATTGCTCGCCGGTGGTTGCGAGGACCGAGATGGCCGTGTCGGAGACGCTGAGGAAGGTTCCGGAGTGTTTTTTCGAGGACGAGTCGACAACCTGAATGTTCTGCCCTGACTGTAGACCGCTGAGCGTCTCCCAGGATGACTGTGTTTTCTGGGCCAGGGCAACGAAGTGTATTGCAAGAACGCAGACCAGGAAGAATATATTTCGCATGAAGTTTCCTTCGATGAAGTTCGCCTGCACCGATAGTTATCGCCGGTGCAGGCGTGGTGAGGCGATGGAGTTTGTTCGTCAGTGTTGACCGTAGACCGCTATTGTCGAGACTGCGAAGAAAGAGTGGCCGAATACGGTAGGGTGATACGTGTCCCAGAAGAACGTGTGGTCTGGGTCAGCGCATACGGTTGTTGTGAGGCAGGGGTGGGTGATGTCGGTGAAGCCGAAGTGATTCGGGTCACTGACGACGGATTGCATGAGACTGAAGATATCGGGACGGCGGATGTCGATGCCCTGAAGGAGTTCCTCGAGTTTGAGGAGGTCGCCGAGGTATTTATTTGTGGCCAGGCTGGCTTCTGTGGCGAAGCCGTTGTTGGGGCTTGCCGCTGGTAAGAGGCCTACGTCAAAGAGAATAGGGACGAGGAAGTTTCTTGCGCCGGCATGACGAAGGGCCAGTTCGGCGCTGGCGAGGCCGAGCGCGATCTGGAAACCCAGAGACTGAGGGTCGCCGGAGCCATTGGCATCGATGATGTCGTTGCCACCTCCTTCGAGGATGTAGAGGGCGTTGGGATCGGCTTTGCCGCCGTGGTCGTTAAGGTAGAGGGCAATTTGCTGGGGGACGTTGGGGATGGAGAAACCCGGCTCGGGAATGGGGTTGATAACTTCGGCGCCCGCCCAGGCGTAGTCGTTTCCATGCGCGATCGAGGGCGTCATCGGCAGTCCCCAGGCGTTGGCGACGTGCTCGACCCAGAGGGGGCCGTTGGAGCGGCGGCCGGGAAGGTAGGGAGCCCCAGGTGCGCCAATCACTGCGTAGAGGTTGCCGACGTCACAGTAGCTGTCGCCAAAGACGTAGACGGCGCTGAAGTGTGGTGGTGTAGTCGCCCGCGCAGCGATGGGCGACAGGCAGGTAAAGATCGCGCTTACCAGCAGGGTGGATCGTATCGATTTCATAGTGCTCCTTTTTATTTGGTTTTATGGCCCGTAGGTGACGGGGAGGCGAATTGCGTGGATGAGCATGCGATGGAGATGCGCGAAACGCAAATCATCCGTCGGTTAACACCTAAAGAGCTAATGGGTAAGGAGATAAAGAGAGGTATATCTTTGCCGCGAATCTCATACGCGACGAATTGACGCGGAAAAATATGCGTGGGGACGCCCTTACTCAATTTCGTCGAGAGAGCGCGAGAGAAAGAAGGGTCTTGCGTAGAGGGGAGTCCAGAGCTTTAGACGAGGAAGCGCGCCTTCGCTTTGAACCGCCTGAATCGCCTTGTTGTCGGATCAAACAAGCGATGCACAAGGCGGGATGTTGCCTTGGGTATCGAGGAGACACGTCGCCGGTAACGGCGGAACCGGCCTGCCTGCCGAAACTGGTGCAGCGCCTCTGCGTCGGATTGCAGTGCGGGCGCGATCTGAAGAAAGGTTGGATCTCCGGGGAACAGGTATGCGGTAAGACTGCATACGATCTGCTCGGAAAGCGCGATCTGCGCTTCCAGAGGATTGGAAGCGTTTCCCTGAACGGAGGCCGTCCAGATGTGACTCTGATCGGACACTCTTATTAGCTGGGCAGTCAAACGCAGGATGTTTTGATGGGTGCGGACACTTCCCTCCAAAACATAATCGACGCCAATCTCGCTGCCGATCGTGGCGACGCTTTTGGAGACGCCCTTGTAGCACATCGCGGTAGTTCGTCCTATAACGGACAATTGTCGCGGTTTTGCATTGCTGAGCTGCGCGGTCAGCTCTTCGGTGAAGCCATCTGCGATGTGGCCTATCTCCCTTGTTCGAGCTAGTCCGATGACCGGAAGAACAACGACTACCGGGCAATCAATCTGCGCATTCGATTGATATTGGCTGATGGGAGCAATGAACCGGTAGCCATGACCCGGGACCGTTTCGATAAATCTTGTGCCGTCTGCCGTATCGTCGAGCGCCGTTCTCAGCTTGTGCATTGCGACGCGGATTCCATGTTCGAAATCGACATTGGTTCCGGTGGGCCACAGTCTGCGGCGGAGCTCGTCACGATCGACGAGTTGACCTGGGTTTTGAAGCAGGAGAACAAGCAGCGCGAGCGGCTTGTCCTGCAGGCGGAGCCTGACTCCCTTTCGCAGAATGATTCGCTCTTCGATGTTCAGTTCATAGATGCCAAATCGAATCCAGTGAGGCTTATCTTCCGGCATAGGAGACCTCTTGACGCGGACCCGGTAGAGCGACCGATTTAGTTGTGGCAGGCTTGAATACATCAATCTACGAAAGGAATGGGCTCTTTGCAATGAAATAAATGAACATTCATTCATATTTTACAAATAGATTACAAGTGACTGAATCCAAGCATTTTCCACACCATTTCAATTCGCGAAGGAGACATAGATTTTTGTCCTCTGGTCGGAATTGCGGGTAAGTCCCGGCCTGCCGTGGGATCAGCCGCTGACAGAGGCGGAGACAAAATCTGAACGGACGGTCAGATTTTCCACAGGGGGGGGTGAGATGGAGGTGGTTTTCATAGCTGGCCGACTTTTGGGAATCCCAAGGGTGCGTGGCCCCGGCCTGTTTCAATCCGCCGCTTGACGCCTGGCGGCATGGGTGAGGTTAGAGTATCGGGATTTTCGCTGGAGCCGAATTGCCCCACCTTAGCGACGAGGAGGCCGTCGCGAAGATGGGGCACCCGTCCCACTCGTACCCACACTTCTCTCGGAAGGGTCAGAGAGTGGGTGGAAGGGCTTGCGGACTACTGATTCACGACCGCATCGTTGGCCGGCTCATAGGTAGTCCCGAAGAGAAACTCATAGTCGTTCCAGCCCGTGACGGTGTGATCCGCGGAGGCGTTGGTGATTTCGGCGCGGAGCGCGTCGTACATGATCCCCTGCGTGCGACCGACGTGGAAGGTGATGATGTTGTCCTGGCCTGGCGGGTTGAGCTGGCTTGTATTCCACTGGAACACAACCCACTGGGTTGTGCCGGACAATCCGCTGCGAACCCCTGCATCGGAGTTCTTCAGGTTGAAGCCATGCCAGGTGAGGGCATTCCCGTTGAGTGAGACTGTCGGACTGTCTTCGGTTGCGGCGAGTCCGACGGACAGAACAAAATATTGACCCTGCGACTGTTGATCCTGGGAGGTGGTGAAGTGAACCTGCCAATCGGGAACGGCTGCGGTTGTACAAGCTCCGAAGGGACCGACATAGGACGGGCAGAGGTACTTGTAGCCATCGGTCGTAACATCGGATGGGTTATAAGGCGCCGCATACAGGCCGGGGCTGAAGATGTGCCACTGGTTGTAGTTCCATTTCGTTGGATCGTTGGTGGCTGGGATGGAACCGACAGGAGTGGCGTAGTAGACCACGGCCCCGTTGTTAGCTGCGAAGTCGGCCCAGTAGTTCCAGTTGCCCCAATACTCGCGATCGTCCTGCACGGAGTTGCCTGAACGTGCCGTGTACTGATCCGTGTAGTTGAGATCGAGGTCAATCGGGTTTGTGATCTGACCGTGCAGGAATTCGTGAGAGGAGCGGTCGGCTGTGCCGATGGTCCAGATGGGTGCGAGGGGACCGAAGTTCTCGCCCGCAAAACTCGTCGAGATCTTAGTCAGCTTGCCCGCATTGACCGTGATGCTGTCCTGGCGCAGCTCGCCCCATTGGCCTAAGACATACACGGAGAGCCGGTATGTTCCCGGAGCTACGTTGTGGAAGTTGGCGACACCGCCGGGATTGATGTTCATCCAGTATTGCGTGCCTGCGTGAGAGTACTGAACGTTGGTCTGGTTGTCGCTCAAGACGGCCCAGGCCTGATTCAGATCGAGCCCCTTGGTGCCTTCCACCTTCGCCTGCACCTCCCCGCGAGCGGTCGAGGGCACGTAGCCGCTGTTCAGCAGTTCGGTTTCGCCGTCATAGGCCGGCTGCAACTGCGCTGCTGACGCCAGTGCTTCCTGATAGAGCGAGGCCGCCGTCCGATTTGTGGCGCTGAAGGCATTGAAGTGAAGATAGTAGGGACCGTAGAGACGGTGCATCACAGCGTCCTGAGGCACGGAGAAATTGATCTGGTTATCGAGATGGTTGGAGAAGGCCTCCATGATCAGGAGATTGCCGGTGAAGATGAGGTCCTGTTTCGTGGGGCCGCCGGTGAGGGATTCCTGGCTGGGGACCACCATCCAGGCGGCCATCGATGTTCCGTAAACACCTTCTGCCTGGTGCAGGTATTCGTAGCTGGAGTAGTCGTACTTGGTGTAAAACTCGCGGCGATAGCCCGGGGGAAGCGGCAAGCCGTGCAGGTCGCTGGTTGCGTCCTGAACATTGGTTCCGGCGACGAGTCCGGTTCCAAATAAGACGGCATTCGGCATTGGTACGGTGGTGGCCCCGAGATTACTCAGGCCAGTATTGACGGAGTAGGTGTTGGTGAACTGGTTCAGGTCGCTTCTCAGGACCCATTGGATCTGGCCGATGCTGCCGGCGATGTTTCCCGGGCCATGGTCGAGCGTGAAGTAGATGTGAATGCCGGGATCGTTGGCGAAGAGAACGCGGTGGTGAGACCAGGTGAACGCATTCGTGGAGCTGGCTGGATACGTGACCCACCAATCGATGTACTTGCCGTTCGGGTCGAGATAGTAGTTGTTCGTCGGCGTGCCGCCTCCGGGGCCAACGTTGTCCATGTAGAAGCCTTTGGGGCCGTTGTGATCGCTGTTGGTTGTATCGATGATCTCCTGATTGGGAAAGGCGTTCCAATGGATGCTGAAGATGCGCCCGTCGCCGGGCAGCCAATCTACGTTGACGACTCCGTTGCTGATCTTCCAGTCGGTGGCGTTGCTGGTGTCGATGGTGATTTGTGAGTGTGCGGGCAAAGCGGTGAGTGTCGAGACGAACGCTGCAGCCGCTAGAAGGAGGTGTTTCATGGGGGAGGCCTCCAGCTTCAGATGAGCGGCGGTCTGGCTGCCGTTTTGATTTGCGGGCCAAATCTTAGGCAGGGGGGCCGGAAGTTGTCAATAGAAAAATTATTTCCATGTGGCATTACTTTGATAGGACTGAAAAGGGCTGACGTTGAAGCTCCCGAAGATGGGCACCCGATTGTGGTGCGGGGTTAGATATGGGCCACCCGTTCAACGTTGTGGATCGGTCCCGTAGGTCCATGTTCCCCTGGAATCCAACGCGGAAAAGCGAGTGCAAGCGGGCCAGGGCGCACGTGGATGGACTCGTGGACAAAAGCAATCTGCCGAAAGGCCTGCGCCTCGTCTACCACGAGTGTCATGATGGGGCTGGATGTATGCTGCGCAATGAGAGAGTGGGTTGCGAGGATGGCCGTGATCCCAAGGATGATGGCAAGGGTCTTTCGTTTCACCATTCTGCTTGCTTGCTCCGGTAGGGGAGCATATGAGTTCGTTGCGTCGTGATGGTGAGGTATGGTTCGCGGCGATGGTACTTAAGGTGATGAAGTGGCCGTCGCCTTCCCTTTGGTGTCGATTGAGGCCTGGTGGCATGGTTGAGTTAGAGCATCGGGATTTTCGCTGCCGCGAAAATGGCCCATCTTAGCGACGATAAGACCGTTGTGAAGATGGGGCACCCGTTCGTGGTGGTTCGGTCAGATGTGGGCCCACCCGTCCCATTCGCCTTACGAGTGTTACTTTAGAGCAATCTGTGGCAGATAATGGCTTTGTGCTAAGACGATATACCGGGATCGCGGGTCTCAAACTGCTCTCTGACGAGTTTGACCTTGGCCATGGCGTCCTGCTTTCTAAAAGCTACGCCCACATGGTCTCGAAACCTAGAATTACATTCACACCGAAGTCTGGCAAAGGACATCTTGGTCCTTGGAAAGCTCTTAGAGAGTGGCTTTTCGGGATGCCATCAGGATGGACTCGTAACATAGTCGCGCTTTTTAATGGTTCCAACTGAAGCAGTCACTGGACATGACGTTGACGAAATAGCCGGATGGATCATCCAACTCATCAGCTTTCAAATTAACTCGCACTTGGCTATCGCCTA
The DNA here is from genome assembly GCA_963798925.1 of uncultured Acidobacteriaceae bacterium. GTDB lineage: Bacteria > Acidobacteriota > Terriglobia > Terriglobales > Acidobacteriaceae > Edaphobacter. The sequence goes on along the minus strand of CAWCVD010000008.1, from coordinate 855,926 downwards.
CTACTACGATAAGGAAGATGACATGAGGACGTTTATAGAGGAGCTACTTCCCTCTCACAACGTTCAAGCTTCCATCGAACAGCTAACGTGGGTTAAGGAAAACTGGCTGGGCTCCATTTCCTTGACTAAAGACTCCAATTTTCTGTTTGCTCTAAAGACATTTTTCTCTCATCATCTGATCCAAAGCACGGAACTGAGGATTATCTCTGTGTGGGCAGTACTTGAGCGAATTTTTAGTGCGAAAGGCGGAGAATTGCGTTTTAGGGTTTCGGCTAATATTGCGGCCTACTTGGAACCTCGTGGGCCTGCACGGCGAGAACTTTTCCGCTCGACATTAAACCTCTACGATGAACGATCATCGGCCGCACATGGCACTGCCCTCAAATCAAACGACGCTGAGAAGAACAGCCTAAGCCTAGCACGACGAGCACTCGCTAAAATTATTGAAAATAGGCACGTGCCAAGTCCAGAAGAGCTTGAGGTAATGCTTTTCGAATAAACTTTTGAAGAAAGCAAATCAGCCAGTAAGATGTCAACCAAGCTGCGTTGGAATATCAAAGCCAAGACGGTAAGTACTATCTCACGATTTGCATCGCTAGTTGGGCAAAGACATATCGGAAGGTGCTTTCGTCAGCCTTACCAAGGTTGCGTTTAAAATCCTTGTGTTTTGGTGTGGACTCAGCAATCTTTTCCAGAACAGCGGAGAAATTCGCATTCCTGTTGAAAACTAGTACACCCTGCTTTACTCGCCGCCAGAATCTGATTCTTCGTAGATAGCATGAAGCTGCTTGGCGAGCATGGCGCCCAGCAATTGTTTCATTGCAGTCAGGTCGATTCTGCCATCAGCCCAAGCGTTATCGGCAGCCTCCAGGGCTCGGTAGTAAGGTGACTTATTCTGCTCGATCTGTTCTGGAATTGTCAGTCGACCCGGCAGTAGAGCACGGAGCCGAATACAAAGCACGAGATAAGACACAGCACGCGATGTTCTACCGTTTCCATCCGTAAATGGATGAATCCAGTTCAGTCGCCACATTACATAGGCGGCAAGGTGGAGAGGGCTCTTCTCCGTCCACTTTTCATTCACGTAGTCACAAAGCTCTTCGATACGCTCCGGCACCTCGAACGCTGCTGGCGGCCTGTGCTTGCTGTCGCCAATCTCGATCCCGGCAGGACGCCAGTTGCCTGCATACGCTGTAATGCCATCGAGCGCAGCCCGGTGAAGGTGAAGCAAATGCGATGGTCGGAGTTTGAAAGGCCGGTCTGGTTGGAGATAGGCCTCCACCATGTCGGCTACCGCCCGGAACTGTTCAATTACGTTGAACGACTCTTTCTGAGCTAGTTCGTCCGGGTCCGTAATGATCTGCGCATCGAGCGCTCGGCTGTGACGCGTCTCATCGGCCATTACTTCGCTGCGGCTCGCGCCTTGATCTCTTCGTCAGCCTCGACGATCATCTCCCAGGTAATACGATCATTCTCGATCTTCGCATTCCCATAGGCGAAGCTGCGTCGCTGCGCTTCGCGTTCTTCTTCGGGGAAGGGGCGTGTCCGTGCCGCCTCAATCAATGCTTTCAGTTCATCTGTCATCGCTTCACCCCGATGCACCATCGCTGGTTCATCCTAAAATGCTACCACCCTGTAAGCTGTGGACGCTTTCCCGAATCCCGTTGGTAATCGTCGGTGGCGTCTTTACGTATTCCACCCCGCCCAAAAAGGGAATCGCTCAAGAATAAATCCGGAATCCGCGGAAAATTTTGAGGTTGGAAAAGTGCCATCCAACTCACGGCCATCGATTGGTGCATCCTTGCATTCAGGGCGCCTTGGTTTTCCCCAATCGCTGATATCCCGGGTGAACCCCTCGAACCAGTCCCTGCTGGTCGGCGATCCTGAGCAATAACGTGGCAAGCTCGTCGCGCTCCTCTTTATTGAGAGCGGAGAGCAGAGCCTCCTGATGTTCTCGGGCCACCTTGCCGATCCCTTCCAGGACCTCCCCACCCTTTTCTGTCAGATGGAGGGAATACAGGCGCCGGTCGTCCGGGTTTGCTCTGCGCTCCACGAACTCACGCTTCTCAAGATTGTCCAGTATCGCGACCAGGCGGCTGGGGTGGATCTGCAGCTTCAATGCGAGCTCCTGCTGGCTCAGCCCCGCGGCCATACGCAGCAGCCGCAGGATTCCTGCATCGGCAGGTACGAGTTCGAGAACCTTCAATCTTTCAGCAAATTGCGACGCGGCATGCGCTCCAAGCTGGGCGAGCAGGAACGCTGCTTGCCCTCTTCCCATATCGGTGGAATTCATCTTAAAAGGAATTATTGCATAGTGTATTCGTTTATGATATAAATCATTACATGATGAAAGCGAGTCCTCGATTCCCATTCCGTGGTCCCTCCCTGATTCTGCTCGCGATTGTTCACATCCTGCTCTTCGTGGCCGGTCTCGTGGCAGCAGCGACGCTCCGACATGGGGCGCCCTATGTAACCCCTTTCGGGTCGGCTGAGGCTTTGCGCTCTTTTCTTGAGCTGAGCCCCGCGGCTGTACGCGTAAGCAACTTCTTCCTGTTTGCCTCTGCAGTGCCTTTCGGGATCTTTGCCGTAACAACCGTCAGCCGCTTGCGCTTCCTGGGTGTCCGCGCTACGGGGACGAACATCGCTCTGCTCGGCGGTTTGATCGCGACGATCGCGTTGATTCTCTCCGGCAGCGCGGGCTGGATCCTGTCGCTGCCCGAAGTAACCGCGTCAGCACCGGTCATGAAGGCGATCGTTTTTCTGAACTTCCTGATGGGCGGAGTGGTCTTCGCAGTCGGATTCGGCCTGTTTGCCGCGGGAGTGTCCGTCACAAGCTACTTCATGCGGCTTCTTCCGCGATGGATGGTAGTCGCTTGGAATGGTTGTTGCAATAGCAGGAGAGCTCTCCTCATTCAGCCTTATCGCGTTCCCGGCAAACTTTTTCATTCCGGTCACCAGATACCTGGGCGTCATCTGGATGGTTGCGGTCGCCGTAGGACTGACGAGGGAATCCATGACCATTCCCGAAATGGGAATCGCCGAAAAATAAATCCGGAATCCGTGGAAAATCTTTGAGGCTGAAAAAGTGGCAGCCAGCTCACCACAAATCACCACGATTCCACCACAAATTCACCACCGAAAAACCACGTTCTGCCACCCGTTTTTGCAAAAATCCCCTGCAAAAACGCGAAAACTCCATCAAACAAAAAATTGCATTATTGGTTCGAGGTGCGGACGTCTTCGGTGACGAGATCCGGGGTGAGTCGGAGGTGGTTTTGGTAGCTGGCGGCGATGAAGTCGCGGAAGATGGGGTGCGGCTCCAGCGGCTTGGATTTGAATTCGGGGTGGAACTGGCAGCCGAGGAAGAAGGGGTGGCCGGGGATCTCGACGATCTCGACGTAAGTGGCGTCGGGAGTGGTGCCGGTGATGCGCAGGCCTCCGCCGGTGAGGATCGCTTCGTACTCGCGATTGAACTCGTAGCGGTGGCGGTGGCGCTCGGAGATATCGACAGTGCCGTAGGCCTGCGCGGCGAGCGAGTCGGGCGCGAGAACGCAGTCCCATGCGCCGAGACGCATGGTGCCGCCCATCTCTTCGACGCCGGTGAGCTCGCGGAGTTTGTAGATGATGCGATAGGGAGTGGCAGGGTCGAATTCGCTGGAGTTTGCGTCCTTGAGGCCGCAGACGTTGCGGGCGTACTCGATGCAGGCGGTCTGCATGCCGAGGCAGATACCGAAGTAGGGGGTGAGGGACTCTCGGGCGTAGCGGATGGCGTTGAGCATGCCCTCGATGCCGCGCTTGCCGAAGCCCCCGGGGACAAGGATGCCGTCGAAGCCGACGAGCTGATGCTGATAGTCGAGGGTCGGGCGACCTTCGTCGTCGCGGGTCTCGAGGCCTTCGGCTTCGATCCAGGTGACGCGGAGTTTGAGGTTGTGCGCGAGAGCTCCGTGGACTAAGGCTTCTTTGAGGGATTTGTAACTGTCTTCGTACTCGACGTATTTGCCGACGATGGCGATGGAGACTTCGTCTTTGGGGTTGTAGGCGCGGTGGACGATGTCCTGCCAGCGGGTGAGGTCGGGTGCGGGTGCGTCGATGCGGAGATATTTGAGGGCGAGGGTGTCGACGCCTTCGGCCGCGAAGGTGAGTGGGACCTCGTAGATGCTGGCGACGTCGCGGGCAGCGATGACGGCGGGCTCTTCGACGTTGCAGAAGAGGGCGATCTTTTGACGCATCTCGCGGGGAACGGCGCGGTCGGAGCGGCAGAGGAGAATGTCGGGCTGGATGCCGATGGAGAGCATCTCCTTAACAGAGTGCTGGGTGGGCTTGGTTTTTAATTCCTGCGCGGCGGCGATCCAGGGGATTAATGTGACGTGGACGAAGCAGGTGTTTTCGCGGCCGAGGTCCTGGCGCATCTGGCGGATTGCTTCTAAGAACGGGAGTGATTCGATGTCGCCTACTGTGCCGCCGATTTCGACGATGGCTACGTCGGTGTCAGCTGCTACTTTGCGCATGGCGTTTTTGATCTCGTTGGTGACGTGGGGGATGACCTGGACGGTTTTGCCTAGGTAGTCGCCGCGTCTTTCCTTGGTAATTATTTGTTCATAAATACGCCCGGTGGTGAGGTTGTTGTCGCGGGAGAGATGGGCGTGGGTGAACCGTTCGTAGTGGCCGAGGTCGAGATCGGTCTCGGCGCCGTCGTCGGTGACGAAGACTTCGCCGTGCTGGAAGGGCGACATGGTGCCGGGGTCCACGTTGAGGTAGGGGTCGAACTTCATGAGGTTGACCTTGAGCCCGCGGGCTTCGAGGAGGCAACCGATGGAGGCTGCGGCGAGACCCTTGCCGAGGGAAGACACAACGCCGCCCGTTACGAAGATGTACTTGGCAGACATTTCCGCGACCTCTTTGAATGAATTGGAAGTTTGTGCGTGGTGTGCACGATTAAGTATCGCAGGGTCGGGCGATGGAGGCAATGGGTTGACTTTTCGGTGGAATTGGGGTGATTACGAGGTGGGGTGGGCGACTACCAAGAGTCTGATTGCGATTTGGCTTGCGGGCGGCTGAAGATCTTAGGGGCCGGTTTGCGGGGCGACTCCGCGGGAGAGCTTTTTGACGAGGAACTCCTGGAAGAGGGAGCTGATGGCGCCGGAGGCGTCGCCGATGAGCCAGTTATTGATGGTCAGGTGGACGCCGTTGCGGTTGGCTGGCGGGTAGTAAAGGTTGGAGATGCTGGCGGAGGCCAGGTTTCCAAGGACGTTCGAGTAGTTGGGCTCCCAGTGGCCGTTGTCGCCTTTGCAGATGACGACGGTGGAGATGGCGTAGAGCGCGCGAGAGGTGATGCTGCCGGTGCCCTTGTAGAAGTAGCGAGGGTCCTGGTGGAAGACGGTGGGCAGGATGGCTTCGCCGACCATGGTACTGACGAGACTGTCGGTGGAGACGGCGCCGAAGCGTTTTGCGTAGCCCTGCATGCCCTGGCCGTAGCCGCTTAGGTCGTTCTGGGACTGCTCGACGCCGGCAATGACGGCGGGGATGGCGATGGAGACGGGATCGGCGGAGGTGCGGAGGGCGAGGCGGAACTTCTGGCCGGCGCTGAGGGGGGCGGCGTTCCAGACGTAGGAGGCGTAGAAGTTGGGGAAGACGCCCAGGACACGCTGCTTTTCGGCGAGGTGCATCTCGTCTTCGGCGATGTCATGACGGGTGGCGGTGACCATGACCATGGCTTCGGCGGAGGCGATGTGGAGTTCGACGGACGGAACGTCGTAAGACTGGCCTAGATGAAGCGGGACATCGGGGGAGACCCAGGGATCGAAGCCGTTTGAGGTGACGGTGATGTTGAAGGTTCCGGGCTCGACGGAGTCGAATTTGAAGAAGCCGGTGCCATCGGTGAGCAAGGTGCGCTCGACTTTGGAGGAGGTGTTTTCGAGGCGAACGACGGCGTCGGGGATCTCGGCTCCGTTGGAGTCGAGGACGGTGCCGAGGATGCTGCCGTTGAATGACGGGTCTGGAGGTGGCTGGGGGAGGATGTGGGTGGTGGGTGCGTCTGGGAGGAAGGCGGGTTCGAGGTCTTTTGGGTCTCTTGGGTCTTCGTGGTCGGCTGATGGGCTGTTGAGGGTTGTGGTTTGAGCTGAGGTGAAGGACTGGGAGAGCGGAATGCGAGGGGATTGTGCGTGCGCGGGCCGGCTGAGGGTTGTTGTCAGCAGGGTGGTCAGGATAAGGGGTCCTGAGAGGCGCAAACTGCACATAACTAATAGGTTCCGTTTCGAATCTCTACTTCGGCTGCCACATTAGCGTTCTTGAGGGAGGCGATTTCGCGAACGATCTCTTTGATTTTGACGGTGGGGTGCCGATCTCACAATCACCCATCCGTACAATCCGGTGCGCTGCGTTCGGTTATTGTCGTGCGTGGTGGCTCTCAAGGTTATCGTCGCAGAGTGTGGACAGCCTTAGCGCCATTGACGGGAGAGGATCGAGGTTAGTTGCAAAGTCGAGTGGGGTGGTGGCGATTCAAGGCAATTTGTCTTTTGGATACCAGTTTTTATCGGTGCTTAGAGTTGGTTAATGTCTTTGGATTCGAGGATGGGTTTGGGGAACCCCTGTTTAGCGACTTTGAGCATGACGCGGCCTAGCTGCTCGGTGGTGGTGATGAATTGGGGAAATGCGGATTTGAGTAGAGGAAGGATGGGGTTGAGGACGGTGTAGAACGTTTGGTAGAGCTTCGTTTTCGAGCGGATGCCGTGAAGGGGTTGGATGACGCCGGGGCGGAACATGTAGGCGGCGCGGAAGGGCAGCTTGAGGAGGTCGTTTTCGGTTTTGCCTTTGACACGAGCCCACATGGTGCGGCCACGTTCGGTGGAGTCGGTGCCTGCGCCGGAGACGTAAAGAAAGGTCATCTGAGGATTGAGTTTTGCGAGCGTTGTTGCGGCGGCGAGGGTGAGGTCGTAGGTGAGGTGGGTGTATTTCGCTTCGTCCATGCCTGCGGAGCTGACGCCGAGGGTGAAGAAACAGGCGTCGAAGCCGGTGAGTTCGGACTCGATGGAGGAGTAGTCGAAGAAGTCGGCGTGGATGAGCTCGTGGAGTTTGGGGTGTTGCTGGCCCGACGGGGTGCGGACGATGGAGAGGATTTGTTGGACTTCGGAGTCGAGGAGACATTCGCGCAGAACGCCCTGGCCGACCATACCGGTTCCGCCGAAGAGGATTACGTTCATGGGTTCATGCTACAGCGGAAGCGGGTTTCACACGGGAAGGTCGCTGTGTTCAAAAATTTAGACCGAGCTCAAGCACCACGGTGGGATCGGTAAAGCCGGCATTGAAGATATAGACCGTGGATTCCCATTTCGTGCGGGAGACACCGACCAGGAATCCGCGCTGCACATCAAGACTGGTTTGAAAGGCCCTTGTACGTTGCGCCATCAACCCGACGCGAAGCCAGTTGATCGGCGAGTAAGTAATTTGCGGCCACGTGTTGTAAAAATCGCCGGACTTGTGGGTGGTGTCGAATACGTATTCATTCGTGATTGATAGCTCGACCTTCTTGTAGGTCAGAGACGCCTCGCAACCGGGCGCGATCCCAGTTGTTCTTCCGAAGACGCCCCCGATCATCGGCGTGACATCCAATACGAGCTTTTTGCCGGCTTCGAAGTTGTAGCCGACCCATAAGGAGCCGGTCCGCAAATTTTCGTCGTTATACCGCGCTTCGAGATGCAGCCATGAGCGATCCGCGGAGAAGACTGGATTCACGTAGTCGGTTCCGTTCGGGATGATGTAGCCGTCGGTGGTGAGGTTGAACGCCCAAGGGTTCTTGACGGGGCTGGAAGGCTTGGCCGGTGCGCTGCTGGGCGTATCCTGGCAAAACAGCTTGCCGGCGAAGAGAAAAGCCACCGCAAATATCGTGAGTTGTCTCCTAGCCTTCATCTTCGGCGGTTTTTGTTACTTTGGCTCATTGTCCTTTACGTCTGTTGGCGTTCCTGGGCCGAGCTTTTCTTCGCTTTCGCGTTCCTTGAGGCGAAGGTCCTTTATCTTTGCTCGCGCTGTGGTGCGAAGCTCGTCTTCTCTCTTGCGTTCCTCCCGCCAGATTTTGCGCCGCTGTAAGAAAGAAAGCCCGGAGAGCTGCGTCCGGGTCTTTTCTCTTTCCGAGAGTTCGTCGTCTCTTTCTGTTTTCAGAACATCCCATTCATCTTTTCGCAGGGCGAAACGCATGTGCATTTCCTCTTCGCGCTCGGCCTCCAGTTGTTCGAGGAGTCGACCGTTTGAGGCGACCAGGTCCACTAGCGCGCTGGTTGTCCAGGCGAAGGTGAACAGGCCGGAGATGCCAATGATCGGGCTGATGTTCCGCCAATGTACGTCGACATCAAGACTTCCCATGCCAAGGGTTGTGTAGGCGTTGGCGCAGAAGTAGATCGCGTCATAAGCGTGCTTAACGATGCCTGCGTGAGTGATCGCAAAGGACCAGATCATGATCTCGACGATATGAAGGAAGAGCATGAGGAAGACCGACCAACTGAAGAGGAGCAGACCTGCTGCAAGATTGGGGCTCCCCATCCGAAGACGCCGTTGTCGACGCTTTTGCTGGATGAAGATCAGGTGCAAGCCGCCACCGTGGAACAGGACCAGAGTCACCAACATGAAAGAACCGATGCCCAGAGCCGCCATCGGCTTGTATTCGTCCGGAATCCTGGCCAGCAGCGTCGGGATATCAAACATACCGTTGCCCTTGCCCTCTCATTTCCGGTTCTGCACTCTTACCTGGCGAGAACGAGATTTTGGTTTCTTGTGATGGCTCATGAGTACGCCTCTGTACTGATCGAAAGGGCCGCACTCGTTGGGCGTGGGAACTGTCGATACAATCCACCACGCGGGGAGATCGTGCTTTCACGCCGTATGGAGAAGATAGGCCCGGGGTCGAGCCGCGCACAGTTAGCAAAAATGCTAGTGCTGCCGAGGAATATTCGAAGGGCGGGTCCTCGCCGGGCTGGGTTACGCTGGGCGGGTTTGCCGGACGGATGTCAGGACGAGTTAGAGTGTTTTCCGGAGGAATAGAAGATATACGTGTCCTTTTTTGTCTCTTCTTCGGCTGGAACCAGTCTTTCGGAGACGCGATGATCTGCGTAGGATAAGCCTATCGACGAGATTTCGTCGGTTGAGAGAAGGAGTTATCTATATGTCTTTTTCTGAAACAGCGCTACTTGTTATCGATGCACAGGAATCATTTCGGCATCGCCCCTATTGGAGCGATGCGGATGTGCCGGTGTTTGTTGACCGGCTGCAAAAGCTGATCGATGGAGCCAAGGCGCAAGGCATTCCGGCAGTACAGATCTTCCATGTCGAAGAGGCCGGAGCTTTTTCGCTGGCGGCCGGTCACGTGAAGACGTTTGCAGGGATTTCGATTGCTCCTGATGCTCAGTTTCATAAACACAGCCATAGTGCTCTGATCGGGAGCGGCCTGGACGTATGGCTGGTGCAGCATGGGATTCGACGGGTCATCGTTTCGGGTATTCGCACGGAGCAGTGCTGTGAGACAACGACTCGCCATGCTTCGGACAGCGGGTATGAGGTCGACTACGTGACGGAGGCTACGCTTACTTTTGCGATGACGGATCGGCGTGGCAGGGTGTGGAGTCCTGCAGAGCTCAAGGAGCGTACCGAGCTTGTGCTGGAGGACCGATTTGCGCGGATTGTTACGGTGAAAGAGGCGCTGGCCGGTGAGCGGAGGGAAGTGGCGGCTTGATGGCCAAAGGCAAAGCGCGGCTGATCCCCGTGTATGTAGTACTTCCGCAGCAGACGATGCTGCTTGATGTGGCGGGGCCGCTCGAGGTGGTGCGCGCGGCTGAGAGGGAGCAGACGGCTGTGCGGTTCGAGGTGCGCTACGTTGGGCCGGCTCCGGAGGTGTCGACTTCGATTGGGCTGACTGTATCGGGGATTGAGCCTCTGCCGCAGAGGTTGCCGGATGGAGCGATGGTGATTCTGTCTGGCATGGTGGATTATGCGATGACCTCCGGGGCAGAGGCGGCGCGAAGGAGAAGCGGCACGGGCGACGCGGAGATTGTTGCATGGTTGCGGGAGACTGTCCGGCCCGGACATAAAGTGGTTGCGATCTGCTCTGGCGCGTTGCTGGCCGGACGTGCGGGTCTTTTGGATGGGCGCGATTGCACGACGCACCACGGGTGTTGCAAGGAGCTTGCAGAGCTGGCGCCGGATGCGAGGGTATTGGAGAACCGGCTTTATGTTGAGGATGGTGAGCGGTATACGAGCGCTGGCGTTACCTCGGGAATCGATTTGATGCTGTACATCGTCAGTCAGCTTACTGATGCGGCTTGCGCTGTTGCGATTGCCCGATATCTGGTGGTGTATCTACGGCGCGGCGGCTCGGATCCTCAACTTTCGCCGTGGCTTGAGGGGCGCAATCATATTCACCCGGCGGTGCATAGGGTTCAGGATGCGATTGCGGCCGATCCGGCAAGGAAATGGACGTTGAGAGGATTGGCGAGGATTGCGGGTGCGAGCAGCCGCCATGTTACGAGGCTATTTCAAGAGTATGCAGGGATGAGCGTTACGGACTACAAGAATAGCCTGCGGGTGGCGCTGGCGAGGGAACTGCTCAGCCAAACGAGCCTTGATATGGAACGTGTGGCTGAGCGAGCCGGGTTTGGGTCGACTCGACAGCTGCGCCGAGCCTGGGGGCGGTTGTACGATACGGCTCCGCGGGAGGCGCGGAGTCGTTGAGTGTCGTTGGTTTCTCAAGGCGATTGGATATGCTACTTCGGAGGGGTAATGGGTGAGATCACATACGATGGCGCGGGCGGCAGGTCGGTTGTGGATCGATGTTCAGGCCTGGCTGCTGCGGCGGATTGACGCGCTGGCTGCGCGACGTGCACGTGGGCTGCCTGCCCATCTGGCGACGGGGGAACGGGGCGAACGGGAGGCGCTCTTTCATCTGCGGAAGCTGGGCTATATCCTGGTGGCCAGACGGTGGAAGAGCGCCAAGTTGTGGGGCGATGTCGATCTGATTGGGTGGGACGGGGAGCGGCTGTGTTTTGTCGAAGTGAAGACTCGGAGCGGACGGGATGCGGGGGCTGCGGAGTTGGCTGTGGACCGCGACAAGCAGGATATGTTGCGGAGAATGGCGCGCGCTTACCTTCGGGGTTTTCCCGAGGAGCTGAGGAAGGACGTGCCGGTGCGATTCGACGTGGTGTCGGTATACTTGCTGGCGTCGGGAGTTGAGTTCGAGGTGTACCGGGGAGCGTTTGGATGGTGAAGTACGCTACGGGGACGGAGATTGCCTTGCTCGACCCAGCTGAATTGAGCGAGCGATTGGCGGCGGTTTTGCGGAGTGCGATGCCGTGGCTGGTGACACTATCGGAGGCTGAGACAAGCGTGCCGGAGCGTGAAGGGAAGTGGAGCGCAAAGCAGGTGGTTGGGCATCTGATCGATTCGGCGGTGAATAATCTGGGCAGAATTGTGCGGATGCAGATTGAGCCTGATGTAAGCCTGTTCGGGTATGACCAGAGGGGTTGGGTGAGTTCGCAGCACTATGCGGAGCGTGAGTGGGTGCAGGTTCTGGCGCTGTGGTTTGCCCTGAATGAGCAGGTGGCGTGGACGATTGGACATGTGGAGTTGGCGCGGCTGGCAAACGAGGGTGAGGTTGAAGGAGATCGGGTGACGCTGGGTTTCCTAATTGAGGACTATATCGCGCATATGGAGCACCACCTGCGCGCGATGGAATTGTGGCTCGGGATTTCGGGTGAGACCCAAGGATAGCAACCGAAACGACCGGGGCCGGTGTCTAATCAATTTGATAGACGAGGATAACGAACGATGAGTCTGATGGATGCACCGGAGTATGACAGCCGACGCGATAACCGGATTCGCAATTTGTTGATCGCCGCTGGGGTTTTGGTGGTGCTGGCGGTGGTGATTGGGTTTGGTGGTTTCGCGCTCGGGCATGGGTGGTTTTTTTCGAACCTTCCGGCGGAGCACAGAGTAGACAAATTCTTTACTGCGCTTGAGTCGAAGGACTACAACACGGCGTATGCAATATGGATGAATGATCCGGATTGGCAGCAGCATCCGCAGAAGTACGACTATACGGTGCAGCGTTTTACGGAAGACTGGACGACTTACAGCCCGGCGAAGGCTCCGATTACATCGCACCATGTCGATATCTCAAAGACAGATGGCAAAGGCGCATTCGGAACCGGCGTTATTGTGGCAGTGCGGGTGAATGGAGATCACAAGTTGTTCATGTGGTACGAACGCAAGGATGGGACGCTGACGGAGCCGGCTCCGCACATACTGGAATATGACTAACGCGTTTTGAGCAGAGATCCAGCAGAGATTTTTTGCGCGAATAGGCCGCCGGCAGGTTCTGCGAGAGATTCTCCAACGAAGGTGGTACGCGGATTGCTGATAGTGCGGCATGGTGTGGGTTTCGCTGCCTTATACTGAGACCGACACCCTCGATCCGCGGCCTTTGTGCCGTTATCTAAGATGCCGTTATCTGAAACCCGAGGCGGGGTGGGCTTCAAGGCTAAGAGTCCCGGCAGATCGCGGTGAGCCTTCAGGGAGATTCTACGTGCAGTTGCGTTTGAGACATATCGCACGGAATGTTTTTTCCAACTGGTTTATTACAGCTGCCAATTTGGGTGTTGGATTTTTTCTGGCGCCGTTCCTCGTTCATCGATTGGGAAATGCCGCCTATGGCGTGTGGGTGCTGGCGCTTTCCTCGGTGAACTACCTGAATCTGCTTGATCTTGGGATGCGGAGCTCTGTGCTGCGGTTCATCTCCAAGGGGCACACAGTCGGGGACCATGGCTTGGCGTCGGAAGCGATTTCGGCCGCTCTGTGGGTTCGTCTGCAGATCAGCGGTGCGGTGCTGGTGCTTTCGATTGCGCTGGCGTTCGCCTTTCCGCATCTCTTCAAGGTGCCTGCAGACCTGGCACGGAGCGCACAGATCGCAGTTGTGATTATCGGGTGCACGACCCTGATTTCGATGTGCCTGGGCATCTTTGGCGGCGTGCTTTCCGGGTTGAACCGGTATGACGTGCAGAGCGGCGTGACGCTGGTGCAGCTGACAATTCGCGTGGTCGGGGTGGTGCTTGTTCTGCGCTCGGGCCACGGCATTGTGGCTATCGCGCTTTGCGAGCTCACGGCGGCCCTGGTGGGAAATTTGCTTCTGATGTGGGTCGCGCGGCGCATGTATCCGCAGCTGCAGATTTGGTTAAAAAAGCCGAAACGGGAGATCCTTCGATCGCTTTGGACCTATAGCTTTTATGCATTTTTGACGACGATTGCGCTGCAACTGGTTTATCAAACGGACAACCTCGTTGTTGGAACATTCATCTCGGCGTCGGCGGTTACCTTTTACTCCATTGGCAATTCGCTCTGCCGCTATGCGGACCAGTTCGCGAGTGTGATGTCGATGACGTTTGTTCCTGCTGCGAGCACCTACGAGGCGGCGGGGAATACAGAGGGTCTGCGGGCGATGTACTACACCGGAACCCGCGCGACGATGGCGCTGGCGCTTCCGATTCTGATTACGATGATGCTGCGCGGTCATAACTTTATCGGGCTCTGGATGGGACACGACTACGCAGGTCAATCGGGCAACGTTCTCGCCATTCTGGTGATTCCGCTTCTGTTTTGTAATGCGAACCGCATTGCGGCGGCGATTGCTTTTGGCGTAGAGAAGCATAAAAAGTCCGCAATATGGGCGACAGTTGAGGGCGTTGCGAACCTCGCGTTGAGCATCACGCTCGTGAACTGGTTCGGCATCTACGGCGTGGCGCTCGGGACGCTGATCCCAAGCGTTTTTGTGCAATTGTTCGTCTGGCCTCCTTTTACTTCCGAGTTAGTAGGTGTCAAAGTGCCGGACATCCTGCTGCGAGTGTGGGCTCCGATGTTTCTCGCTGCTGTTCCGTTTGCTCTGGCCTCCTATGCGCTGGACAGGTATTTTCCAGCTCGCAGCGTAGTGATGTTTGTGCTGCAGACCGTCGCGGTCCTGCCGGTCTTTGTGGGGACGGTTGCCTTAATTTATCGGAGGTCGCTCAACGCGCACGTTGTTCCGCGCATCAGAAGTTTCATGATGGCTAAAATCCGAGCGACCTAAGGACCCGATGGGAACCGATTTCTTCAAGTCGCAGTATGGCAACTACGTCGACTTGCCGTTCTGGCGCAGGCGCAGAGCGGGGCGCGTAGCGGACGCGGTTTTCGATGCCCGGCTGGCGATGAATGGAACTTATCGAAGACTGGCCGGCGATGCCCGGAACGCTCCACGACTGAACGTGTTTGTTACGGGTGTCAATGTGCCGGCGCGGTCTCGCGATTTGCAGAATGTGCTTGAGTCGATGAGTTCTGAGAGGCATCGGGTTATCTCGAAAATGGCAGTTCTGCATGAGGGGAAGGGTAAGTATCAAAATATTAATCTGGAACTGGCTGGAGTCGATCTCGATGAATTTGACTGGCTGATTGTGACCGACGATGACGTGTCGCTGCCCGCGAATTTTCTGGACACTTTTCTCTATCTTGCGGAGAAGACCAACCTCAAGATTTGTCAGCCGGCGCATAGGTTCTATTCCTACCAGTCGTATGCAGTTACGCAACGAGGCTGGAACAGCCTGGTTCGGGTTACACATTTTGTGGAGGCTGGCCCAATCACGGCGTTTCGCCGAGAGATGTTTCCGTTTCTGTTGCCGTTTCCGGAGCTTCGCTGGGCTTGGGGTAACGACCTTTGGTGGAGCGAGATTGCGGAACGTCACGGTTACCGGAACGGCATCGTGGATGGAACGCCGATTGCGCACCTTCGCCCTGTCGCCGAATCGTACGATAACCGAGCAGCGCGGCTAGAAGCGGATGCGTTTTTGCACCAGGTGGGCGTGGAGATCAGCAGGTTTGATGCGCTTCAGACCGAAGCGGTGTATACCGCGCTGGACTAGATACGTAACATGAACGATTACTTTTTGGCGGCGTAGTATTTGTCAATGTCGATGAAGAATTTGCCACGGATAAATCCTAGCAGATCCCAAAAAGCCAGTTCGCGGGTGAAGGGAGCCCCTTCACCTCGCGTTGGAGAGAGGTTCATCGGCATGGCAGCGAGACCAAGGGCAGCTTTGCGGATTCTGTGGCGGGGAAGTCCCAGGAAGTAGGCTGCCGGCTCTCTTCTCTTCTTGTCGGCGATGCCGTGCGAGACACCTCGCCAGTAGCACCAGCTTCGGTAGTAGCTGCGCGTCAGCCGCGATGCGGGAATGTAGTGGTAGATGATTAGGTCCGGCACGTGAAAGCCGAGAATCTTGGCACTTATTAGGCGACGGTAGAGCTCGGCGTCCTCTTCTGAGAGGAGACCTTTGGCACTTCGGCCCAGCCGCGAGTCGAAGGGGCCGACCTGATCGAACACGGCTCTGCGAAAGACAGCGTTGCCGCCCTGAAGATTGCCCGGAAATGAGGCGTTCATGATACTGCGGGGTTTTGGTTCGATGACGCCGATGACTCCGTTGTAGCCGGGCGGGAGCCAGGAGGGCATGGGTGTCTGGCAGTTGGCCAGATAAGGGCCGCCGATGAACTGAGTGGCAGGGTCGGCGAATTCGCGAGCGATTACGGTGTACCACTGAGCATCGATCTCTTCGTCGTCGTCGATGAAGGCAATGACGTCGCCGGAGCCGGCGGCGATACCAGCGTTGCGCGCGTAGGATAGTCCCTGCCTGGTCTCTTTGATATAGCGGACTCGACCGGCGCTTTCCGCCTCTATTTTGCGGACGACCTCTTCGGTGTCGTCTTTGCTGTTGTTGTCGATGACGAAGACGGTGACGTCAAGACCGGGAGGAATAGGGGCTTCGAGCAGACTTGAAATCGCGCTCTGAAGCAGGCCGCTGCGATTGTAAGTCGGAACAACGACATCGAGTTTCACGCGAGCGGAGCTCCTGGGGAACGAAGATGGATTGTGGTGGGCCCGGAGGGATTTGAACCCCCAGCCAAGGGATTATGAGTCCCCTGCTCTAACCGTTGAGCTACAGGCCCTTCAATAACTTACAAATCGCTCGCAAGGAGGTGTGGGGAGTTTTGTAGGACTCGACACCGTTTGCGCGCTCCATGGCTTTCCTGTTGAGCGCTTCTAAACGATCAAAGGCACGTTCCATGGACTCCGGCGTGGGATGAACATACCGTTGACTCACGGTCACGCTCGAGTGCCCTGCCAGTTTCATGATTGTAAATGCATCGGCGCCCGCCTCACCCAAGCGGGTAAGGCAGGTGTGGTCTACCGTCCAATGTCATGCTATGGCGAACTAGGGAAATCACTAGGGCGATGGACTGTCGCTAACCCTAACCTCAAACCAAGTGCGGACCAGGAGGATGTCCCCATGAAATTCCTAATCACAATTAAGTCGATGTTGCCTGCTGCTATCGGCGTTCTGACGCTGGGCTTGGAATCCACTTCTGTCTTTGCAGTTACGGTGACTACTACGTTCCAAGTCACCGCCAACGTTCAGGCTACCTGCGCGATCTCCGCCACTGCGGCGGCGTTCGGGCCTTACACTGGTGTGGTAGCCGACACGACGGCAATACTCACAGTGACCTGCAGCAACACCACCACTTACAACATTGGTCTAAACGCCGGGGTGGGGACCGGGGCAACCGTCACGACCCGGGCAATGACCGGTCCTAGCTCGGCCCTGCTGAACTATAGCCTCTTCCAGGACGCAGCGCATTCCGTGAACTGGGGTGACAAGTCGCGGCAGGGCAGTTTGTGGAGCCGGGTCCTTACCTGGATACGATCACAGCCACAATCACATTCTGATGCGAATTGAGGATCTGATTGAGGCCGCATGATCCAGTGGAACTCATGGCGAGGGATGGCACTACTCGTTGCGGCAGTTGCCATCCACCTTCTCACCAGTTCTGCCGCGAGCGGACAAGCTCTGTCGGTGTTGCCGGTGAATGTGATGCTGGCGCCCAACCGGAGAGCGGCGACTTTGTCTTTGTCCAACCATGACAACAAGCAGATGGCGATTCAGATTCGGGCCTACGCCTGGAATCAGAAGGATGGCAACGACCAACTCACGGACTCGGATCAACTCGTGGTTAGTCCGCCGATTGCGACCATCGCTCCCGCAGCAATGCAGGTGGTTCGTCTCATTCTGCGTCAGCCGCCGGTGGGCCGCGAGGTTACTTATCGCATTTTCGTCGATCAGATTCCGCCACCGGCAGAGCCAGGCATGGTGCACGTGGTGCTGCGCCTGTCGATTCCAATTTTTGCCCAACCCGCAACCCCTGCCGTTCCCCGCATCCGGTTCCACATAGAACAGGAAGGCGGACAGCTTGTTCTGGTGGGGGTTAACAATGGCCTTCGCCACGAAGCTCTCCGGAATATCGCGTTACACACGAGCGATGGACGCTAGTTGAAGGAAAAACCGAGCGCATCGCCTTATATTCTGGCGGGCTCGACGCGGCGCTGGCGAATGGTTGGACAGGGATCGTTGCCGCCGTCAAACGGGCCCATGCGACTAACGGCACATGGAGACCGCGGCGCCATCGAGCAGACGGTTGTCGTGGAGGCGGCGCCGTGACTGGGAGGAAGGGGTGTCCAAGTGGCTCATCTTCACGTGGATTCTGGTCCTGTCGCTGGCGATGACCCCGCGAGCCGCGTCGGCCGACGACGACCTCGCTGGCCGGCCCGCCGACCAGGAATTGCTCCTCGATGTTCAGATTAACGGTCAGCCAATCGGCAAGGTCGGCGAATTCAAGCTGCGTAACGGCAAACTGATGGCGACGCCGGCGGAGTTGCACGATCTGGGCATCCGGGTACCCGAATCTCCTCCGCGGCAACCCGGGGGAGAGGTTTTTTTGTCTGGACGTTGCCGGCCTTCAGTGGACCCTCGATGAGCAGAACCAGATCGTGAAAATCACGGCCAACACAGGGTCGCTCCTGCCGCAGGTGCTGCAACCTGGCAGATGGCAGACGGGCGAAGGTCGCCGCAAGATCGAGAGCGGCACAGGACTGACTCTCAACTACGATGTGGTGAGCACGTTTGCCTCCGGTCAGGCCGGCGCCACCGGTTCCTTCGACATGCGGGCCTTTCGCCGTACGGTATTTTCAGTTCCGGATGGCTCGGGTATGCCGGCTCATCCTCGGGTGGGGCCAGCGTCACCAGGGGTGTGCGCCTCGATTCGACGTATTCCTTTGCCGATGTGAATACGATGTTCCGTTACACTGCCGGAGACTTCATCACGGGTGGGCTGGCGTGGACCCGTCCGGTACACATCGCCGGGTTTCAAGTGCGCGAGGATTTCAGTGTGCGCCCCGATCTTGTGACATTTCCGATGCCGGCCATCCGGGGATCGGCCGGAGTACCTTCCACCGTTAGCGTTCTGGCGGACGGCAACCTCGTTGCAAGTGGCTCGGTAGGCGCCGGCCCTTTCGAGGTCCCGCAGCTCCCAGTAGTGACGGGAGCGGGCAACATAGCGATGACGGTGACCAACGCTCTGGGCCAACAGGTAACTTTGACGCAGCCGTTCTATGCAAGTTCTTCGCTGCTGGCGCCGGGGCTGCACTCCTTTGCAGTGCAAGCTGGATGGGTGCGCCGCAACTGGGGCGTGGACAGCAACGATTACGGCAAAATCGCGGGTGCTGGCATGTTTCGAACCGGCGTGACCCCGAAATTCACATTTGAAGCAAGCGCCGAGGGCACGCCCGGGGCGGTTTTGGCTGGCGCGGGCGGAGTGGCGCAGATCGGGAATCTCGGCGTGCTGAATTTCTCAGCAGCCGCCACCGGCGGCGGCGGACATGCCGGCGCGCTGGTGGCCGCCGGAGCCCAGCGCATCGGAAGGAGGTTTAGCCTGGGAGCCTCTGCGATTTTCGCCACCCACAGCTACCGGGATATCGCTGCGGTAAACGGCGGGGTTCTCACCAAACAGTTCAGCGGTTTCGCAAGTCTTTCCCTGCGGCACTTCGGTTCGGCAGGGGTGGCTTTCGCGGGAGTGGACCAGGATGCCGGCCAGAATCTGACTCCGCTAAACCTGTACGCGGCGCAGCACTCGCGAGTGCTGTCGGTGAACTATTCGCGTGCGATCCATCACATGGCGATCTATGCGTCTGAGTTCAAAGATTTCGGAAGCAGTACCGGTAGCGCCGGGTTCCAGGTGGGCCTGACCATCCCGCTCGGCAGGCGGAACATGGTGGACATCAGCGGCACCTCAGACGGCAACGCACAAGTATATGCTCAACAGCCCGCCGTATTGGTCGGAGAGTGGGGATATCAAGCTCTTGTGGCCGCCGGAAATTCGACGCATATATTCGCGCAGGGGACCTACAAGTCACCGGTGGGCCTGATAAGCGCGGGAATTGACCAGAACGCTGGCCAACTCACCGGGCGCGTGGAGACGCAGGGAGCCTTGTCGTTTGTCGATCGAGCGCTGTTCGCGTCCAACTTCATCTATGACAGCTTTGCTATTGTGGATACCGGCTCCGTCGATCACGTGCACGTGCTTCAGGAGAATCGCGACGTGGGCCTCACCAATTCCTCTGGTCGGCTGCTGGTGGCGGATTTGCGTTCGTTCGATCTGAACCACATCGCCATCGAGGCGACGGATATCCCGGCCGACGCCACGATCGATGACCCATCGCGTGTGGTGCGCCCCCAGGATCGATCGGGAGTGGTTGTCAAGTTCCCGGTTGTGATAAGCCATGGCGCACTGGTGCGATTGACCGATGAGGCAGGAGCGCCAATTCCCCTGGGCAGCGTGGCCCGATTGAAAGGCGTCGAAACCGCGGACCCCGTCGGCTACGAAGGCGAAGCATTCATTGAGAGCCTTACTCCCCACAATGAACTCACCGTAACGCTCCCGGACGGGCGGACATGCACCGTTGCTTTTGACTACCAGCCAAGTCCCGGGGAAATTCCCTCGATCGGACCGCTGCGCTGTGTCGGGAGAGTGCCATGATCAGGCCGTCCAGACTGCCGGTCCTGGTGCTGCTTATCTGCTGCGGCAAATTTGCCGTAGCACAGACGCAAGCGCACTGCACCGCGGCCTCCACCAACGTTGTCTTCGGCACTTACACCGGGTCAGCGATCCGGGTGACGGCGAATATTCTCATCAACTGCAACGGCAACCCAGAATTCGCGATCGCCCTCAATTCGGGGACGGCCCCGGGCGCTACGGTGGCCAATCGGAGCATGAGCGGCGGTGGATCCAATCAGCTCAACTACGGGCTCTTCAGCGATGCGGGGTATTCTCAGAACTGGGGCAATACGCCCGGCACAGGCTGGGTGACTGGTACTACAAACGGAACCGATCGGATTTTCACCGTCTTTGCCGAGCTTCCGGCGAACCAGTCCCAAGCAGGGGGCGCGTACACCGATACCATCGTCGCTACGATAAGCCAGATAGGCGGAAGCAACTTCGATACCATAGTCCCAAGATTCACAGTCACTGCCTTGGTTGGATTGGGCTGTTCGCTTTCTGCGACGGACCTGGCTTTCGGCAGTTATTCGGGCTTGCTGATCGACGCCACATCCACAATTGAGGTGAACTGCACAAGCGGGACACCATGGCTGGATGCCGGAACCGCTCCCGGAGCGACTGTCACTAACCGCAGCATGACAGGTCCCGGCTCGACCCTGCTGAACTATAGACTGCTAAGCGACCCGGCGCGCACCATCAATTGGGGCAACATTGTGGGATTCAATACGCTGGCGGGAACGGGCACAGGAATGGAGCAGTTTCTTAACGTCTACGGGCAGCTTCCGGCAAATCAAACTGCCTTGCAGCCCGGAACCTATTCAGACATTATTACTGCCACGATCACCTTTTGATATGAGTCCCCTGCTCTAACCGTTGAGCTACAGGCCCTGATGCGTGAGAAGGCTTTTTACTCAAGTGTAGCGGATAGTGGTGCGTGCAGTTGCGGGGGAGCGCTTGTGGTTAGGGGACGTGCCTGGTTCATTTTTCTCCAGAAGTGCCTGGGGTTGTGTTCGCATCTTCTGGAGCTGAGGGGTTGATGTGGCCGAGGCGATTTTCGGGTGTGTTGGATTTGACCTTGGTCGGGCCTGGACCGGCGGTGGCTGGATTGTCTCCCTTCGGTCCTGAGGGTTGAATGGCGTGGCGCGGGTTCTCGGGCGCTTTCTGATAGGCGATGGGATTCTCCGGTTTCCCTTTGGGGTTTTCGTCGGGCTTCGGGCTTGTGGGGGGCATGAGAGACACCTTTCCTCGGTCTGGTTTCATTGGAGACAGAGGACGTTGTCGCAGTTGCCTCAGCCGCGGGTTGGAGAGCGCTCGAATCTGTAAACTGTTGTAGAGTGCAGGAAAGTATCGTCATGAATCCTGTGTAGATCTGCGCGTGCGTAGTGAGGAGTTGGTTCGGGATGGAATTGGTTCGAAAAGCGGAAATCATCGCAGACAGAGGGGCGAATTCCATTCTGGTGACCGGTGGAGCCGGATTTATCGGTTCGAATTTTGTGCTGGAGTGGCTGGCGGCTGGTGCGGGACCGGTGGTTAATCTGGATAAGCTGACGTATGCGGGGAATCTTGCGAATCTGGCCTCGGTGGAGGCGAATCCGGCGTATACGTTTGTGCATGGCGATATCTGCGATGCGGGGCTGGTGGCTGAGCTGCTACGAAGTCACAGGCCCCGGGCGGTGGTTCACTTTGCCGCAGAGAGCCATGTCGACCGCTCGATTGTCGGGCCTGAGGCGTTTCTGCGAACTAATATCGATGGGACGTTTACTCTGCTGCGTGCGGCTCGCGAGTTTTATGAATCGCTTGACGGCGAGGAGCGGGAGCGGTTCCGATTTCTGCATGTGTCGACGGATGAGGTGTACGGCACACTGACGCCGGAGGCTCCGGCGTTTCATGAAGAGACACCGTATGCGCCGAACAGTCCGTATGCGGCGTCGAAGGCTTCGTCGGATCACCTGGTGAGGGCCTGGGTCCACACGTATAGATTGCCGGCGATCGTGACGAACTGCTCGAATAATTATGGACCGTACCAGTTTCCGGAGAAGCTGATTCCGTTGATGATCGCGAATGCGCTTGTGGGCAAAGCGCTGCCGGTGTATGGAGACGGTCAGCAGGTAAGGGACTGGCTTTACGTGCTGGACCACTGCCGGGCGATCCGCGCGGTGTTGGAACGCGGGCGAGTCGGCGAGACCTATAACGTCGGCGGGGGGAACCAGCGCAGCAATCTTGAGGTGGTGACTACCCTGTGCGCATTGCTGGATGAGATTGTGCCGGAGTCGAAGTTCAGGCCCCACCGGCAACTCGTGAAGTTTGTGACGGACCGTCCTGGACACGACCGACGGTATGCGATCGATGCGCGCAAGCTGGAGAACGAGCTTGGTTGGCGGGCGCAGGAGAGTTTTGAAACGGGTTTGAGGAAGACGGTGGAGTGGTACCTGGCGAATTCGGCTTGGGTTGGGAACGTGACGAGTGGGGCCTACCAGCAGTGGCTGACACAGAACTACTCGGGGCGCCAGGTTGGAGATTCGGCTGCCGAGATTGCGAAGGGCAAGACCGTCGCGGCCGCGGAGAGTGCGCGTTGAAGGGAATTATTCTTGCAGGCGGCTCGGGGACGAGACTGCATCCAGTGACTCAAGCGGTGTCCAAGCAGTTACTGCCGGTTTATGACAAGCCGATGATCTACTATCCGCTCTCGGCGCTGTTGCTGGCGGGAATTCGCGAGATTCTGGTGATCTCGACACCGGAGGACACGCCGCGATTTAAGCAGTTGCTGGGCGATGGCGAACAGTGGGGGATCAAGCTGCAATATGCGGTGCAGCCCTCGCCGGATGGATTGGCTCAGGCTTTCCTGATCGGAAAGGAGTTTCTGGCGGGCGAGGGTTGCTGCCTGGTGCTGGGTGACAACATCTTTTACGGGCAGGACTTCGCGAAGACACTGCGGGAGGCTGCTTCGGGCGGGGCGGGGGCGACGGTGTTTGCGTACCAGGTGCTCGACCCGGAGCGGTATGGGGTGGTGGAGTTCGATTCGCAACGGCGAGCGATATCGATTGAAGAGAAGCCGTTGAAGCCGAAGTCGCGTTACGCGGTGACGGGGATCTATTTTTACGACGCTCAGGTGGTGGCAGTGGCCGAGGGACTGAAGCCTTCGCCGCGAGGGGAGCTGGAGATAACGGACGTAAACCGGTGGTACCTGGAGCGGGGACAACTGCGGACGCAGGTTCTTGGACGTGGAACAGCGTGGCTCGATACAGGAACCCACGAGTCTCTGCTGGATGCGACGATGTTTATTCATACGCTGGAGAAGCGGCAAGGGTTGAAGGTAGCTTGTCCGGAGGAGATTGTGTATCGCCTGGGATACATCGATGCGACGCAACTTCGGGTGTTGTCGGCGAAGATTGCGAAGAGTTCGTATGGGCAGTATCTGCTGCGGGTGCTGGAAGAGACGGTGTACTGATGCAGCGAAGCGCTCTGCCGGTGGGCGGACGGATCTTGTTGACTGGGGCCACAGGGCAGGTGGGTTTTGAGTTACTGAAGACGCTTGAACCACTGGGTAAAGTGATTGCTCCGTCGCGGAAGGAGATGAATCTGGCGAATGCCGGGGCGGTTCGGGAGATGATTCGTTCGGTAAGGCCTCGGTGGATTGTGAATCCTGGCGCCTATACGGCGGTGGATAAGGCGGAGAGCGAGCCAGAGCTGGCCTATGCGATCAACGCCGAGGCTGTGAAGGCGATCGGACAGGAAGCGCGGGAGATTAGGGCGGCCGTGGTTCATTTTTCGACGGACTACGTCTTTGATGGTTCGGCGAGCGAACCGTACTGTGAGACAGATCCGACTGGGCCGGTGAGTGTTTACGGCGCGAGCAAACTGGCCGGCGAGTCGGCGTTGGCCGAAAGTGGGGCGGGGCATCTGATCTTTCGGACGAGTTGGGTGTATGGCGCTCGAGGGAAGAACTTTTTGCTGACCATATTGAAGCTGGCGCGAGAACGGGAACGCTTGCGGGTGGTGGCAGATCAGCATGGCGCGCCGACGTGGAGCCGTGATCTGGCGAGGATGACGGCAGATGTGGTGAGACAGTGCGAGGCGGCTGCGCGAGGCAGTGAGATTACAGCAGTGCTGGCGGAGGCAGGCGGGGTCTATCACGCAGCTGGTGGGGGAGAGACGACCTGGCATGGATTCGCGGCGGAGGCGGTTCGGTTGATGAGGGAGAGAGAGCCTGGGGTGAGGCTTGCAGAAGTTGATGCGATTGCGACCTCCGAGTACCCGACTCCTGCTCGGAGGCCGGCGAATTCGCGGATGAACTGTGAGAAGCTCGCTGGACGTTTTGAGTGGAGGATGATGGATTGGAGGGATTCGGTGCGGCAGGTGATGGCGGAGCTATGAGGGAACGGGCTTTATTTCTCGACCGGGATGGGGTGGTGAATGAGGAGGTGGGTTATCTTCATCGGGCGGAGGAGGTGCGGTTCGTCGAAGGGATTTTTTCGCTTTGCAGGACAGCGGCGGCGCTGGGCTACCGGCTCATGGTCGTAACGAACCAGGCAGGAATCGCGCGCGGGTATTACTCGGAAGCGGACTTTGAGGTTTTGATGGAGTTCATGCGTGGAAGGCTGCGCGAGGAAGGGGTGGAGCTGGACGCGGTGTATTACTGTCCATTTCATCCGGAGCACGGGGTGGGCAAGTATAAGAGGGAGCACGAGGATAGGAAGCCAGGGACAGGGATGCTGCGGCGCGGAGCCCGGGAGTTCGGGGTGGAGTTGAGCGAGAGTGTTCTCGTGGGTGACCGCTGCTCGGACATCGCTGCGGCGAATGCGGCAGGCCTGCGGGAGACTTTTTTGATCCGCGGGACTGAGGCGGTTGAATGTGGTGGGGATTATGTCTTGGTGGAGTCGCTTACTGAGGTAGAGCAGTGGCTGGTGGAGCGCGGGTAAAGTCTATTGCGCGAGATGAGACACGACAAGCGCGATCGGCAGGCCAACGCAGAGGATGTGAATGATGAGTTGGCTGAGGAAGGCCTTGGCGGAGAACTCGCGTTTTGGGGCGGCTGAGAGCGGGAGTATGACTCGGCTCATTACGAGGTGTACCGCGGCTCCATAGATAGCGCCGCAGATTAATGGATGGGTAAGCAGGGCCGTCAGTTTGCGGCTGCTTTCGTAATAGACCACTGAGGCTATGAAGGCGATGAAGAAATGAAAGAGCAAGCCCGCGAACGCAGTCTTCTTGCCTCCCTGAAACGAGGAAGCGCCGAGAGCACCACTTGCGATGGTCTGTAAGAGTCGCTGGACGGGCACTCCCTGACTTCGGAGGAGAGTTGAGGTGGCGGTCAGGTCGACAGCGCCGGAGAGAAGAGTTGCGAGCGATATGACTTCGAGACTTGTCATAGTTTTCCCTGCTTGGCTTCGGGACGCGAAGGTTACCGAGACAATTCAGGCCAGGTTGGAGCCTAGCTGACCGGCGGCAGGTCGGCCTGCGTGAAAAGACTGCCTTGAGCGTCCTTGGGGCTGACCGACAGCTGTGTGCCGTTGAGGGCTTCGAGCGGCCAAGCGATATTGAGGGTTGGATCGTTCCAGAGGATGGAGCGTTCTCCTGCCGGGTAGTAGAAGTTTGTGGTTTTGTAGAGCACTTCTGCGGTATCCGACAGGACGAGGAAGCCGTGGGCGAAGCCCTCGGGGATCCAGAGGATTTGGATGTCATCGGAGGGGGACTTGAGGTGAAATCCGGCCCATTTGCCGAAGTCGGGTGAGTTGCGGCGGAGATCGACGGCAACGTCCCAGATGTGTCCGGAGAGGACGCGAACGAGCTTGCCTTGGGGCTGTCCGAGCTGATAGTGCAGGCCGCGGAGTACCCCTTTGGTGGAAAACGACTGATTGTCCTGGACGAATTGGGTTGGGAGGCCGGCCTCTGAAAAGATGGATTGATTGAATAGTTCTGCAAACCAACCGCGACTATCGCCAAAGCGCTGGGGTTGAATGATTCTAACGTCACGTAAAGAGGTATTCAGAAGCTGCATGTGATCAGTTTAGCGGTCCAGGGTTGTACATCGAAGGGATGGGCATCTGGTTCCAGAATGGGACGAACAAACGGTGAATTATTCAGGATATCTTCAAACCCGATGAGCGTAGACAGGTAGAATGTTGAAGTTGGTTCATGCGCTACATTTCTCAGGTGCCGAGTAGAGAATTTGGTAAAAAGAGACTGACACAAGAGTCGGCGAGCTAAAGAGACGGAATTCGAGGCGCGGCGTCAACGTGGGGCCGAATCCACGGGGACGATTGAGATAGACTCCGCGACACAATGTGTGCGTAAGCAACCGGTACGGCTGGCGGGATGCAGAGAGAAGCACACGCACGGTCGGACAGATACAGGATTCGAATGCAGGCTGAATATCAATCTCCTGAGTCGCGGACTGCGGCCATCGAAGGTTCTTATTCGTATACGGAGTCGGCAGGCCGCTCGCTGGAGAGATTGCAACGAGTTAACGGCGCTCCGTCAGAGTTTTTCAGTTACAGGGTGATTAAGCGGTGCTGCGACGTGGTGCTGGTGCTGGTTGCAATGCCGGTGATATTGCTGGTCTTGGGCGCAGTGTCTGTCGTCGTGATGTTAAGCTCGCCCGGCCCTGTTTTCTACTCGCACCGAAGAATTCGCAAAGGCGGAGCGTTCTTTTCGATGTGGAAGTTCCGGACCATGTGCGTGAATTCGGCTGAGGTGCTGGAGGACTATCTGGCGCAGCATCCCGAGGCGCGCGCGGAATGGAACAAAACGCACAAATTGCGCCAGGATCCTCGGATTACACGGTTGGGCATCTTTCTTCGGAGGTACAGCCTGGATGAGTTGCCGCAACTTTGGAACGTATTGATGGGACAGATGAGCCTCGTTGGTCCGCGGCCGATTGTGGCGGCGGAGGTTGAGAAATATAGGGACTGCTTCGACTGTTATTGCCGGGTTAAGCCGGGTCTGACCGGTCTGTGGCAGGTGTCGGGGCGAAGCCGGCTAACTTACGATGAGCGGGTCGCTCTGGACTGCGAATACGTGGAGCACTGGTCGCTGGCCAAGGACTTTGTGATCCTGGTGAAGACGCTCTCATCCGTGGTGAATCAGGATGGGGCGTTTTAAGCCGGCCTCCTGAACGACCAGGCGTAGTCCGTGGAGTTCTCTTCACCCATTCGGAAGTGAATAGCCGATCCCTCTGCCGCTTTTTGGGCTTTCTGGGATAGCTTATTGCAGTGATTGGTTTTCTCGGATTCGGACCTGATCAAAAGGGTTGATTTGTCCCGCTGGACCAATGTTTGAAACAGGAAAAGAGGCAGCGTTCTCGTGGTTGCCTGGTGCGATCTGGGCAGTTCGGCTCTTTTCCGGAGGTGGCGATGTCATTGGAGGGGATGCGGGAGTTATTGAAGGGGTCTCTAGGGCGCAGTCTTGAGGCGCTTTGCGATGAGGATAAGTTAGCGGCGGCATGGCCGGTTGCCTGCGGCAAAGCACTTGCAGAACGGGGAACCGTCGTGGGCTTTCTGGATGGCGTAGTTCGGGTGCGGGTAGAGGATGGAGCGTGGTTGCAGCAGTTGATGAGCATGCGGGAACAGATAGCCCGAGAACTGGCTCGGATCGCGGGGGTGACTATTAGCGAGATACACTTTGAAAGAAAGAGGAAATGACAGACGATGACCGAACGGCGTGGGGTGACGATTGAGGATGTGAGACGAGTCGCCGAGTTGGCGAATCTGGAGCTCACCGCTGAGGAGGAGCCGCGGATGCAGCGGGACTTAAACGCTATTCTGGGGCACATTGCTCAATTGAATCAGCTGAATACGGATGGAATTCCGCCGATGGCTCAGGTTGGCGAGCTTCTGGGCGGCCTTCGGGGTGGTGAAGGTGCTTCATTGAGAGCGGACGAGGTGCAGCCTTCGCTGGATCGGGCTGCTGTGATGGCTGCGGCACCAGAGACAGATGGCCGGTTCTTCAAGGTTCCTAAAGTGATTGAACGGTAGTTCCTCGGAGGCAGATCTCTGCCGAGACTGGCGTGTGGTTTTTTCAAAGACGAGAGACGGTGAGTGTAAAGGCAATGGATTTAGAGGGTTTGACGATTGATGGGGCACGGGCGGCGATAGCTTCGGGGACTGTGACCGCGACGGCGCTGGCGGAGCAGCACTACTCGCATATCAGCTTGCGAGATGCTGAGATCAATAGCTTTCTGGTATTGAGCCGTGAGCGAGCACTAACGCAGGCCGCGAAGATAGATGGAATGGTCGCCAAAGGAGACGTTCTGCCGGCGCTGGCCGGAGTTCCGGTGGGGATTAAGGATGTGCTGGTCATGCGCGGGAGTCCTGCCACGGCTGGGTCACGGATTCTTGAAGATTACAGACCACCTTATGATGCAACCGTTGTTACGAAGCTGGAGGCGGCTGGAGCGGTTCTTCTGGGAAAGCTAAACTGCGACGAGTTTGCGATGGGCTCGTCCAACGAGAACTCGGCGTACGGACCGGTCCTGAATCCAAGGGCTATGGATCGCGTTCCCGGAGGATCTAGTGGTGGCTCGGCTGCGGCGGTCGCTGCCGATTTTTCGGTAGCAACCTTGGGAACCGATACCGGAGGATCCATACGGCAGCCAGCGGCTTTTTGTGGAGTAGTTGGCGTGCTGCCCACGTATGGGCGGGTGAGCAGGTACGGGCTGATCGCGTTTGCGTCTTCGCTCGATCGGGTTGGCCCATTGACGAAGAACGTGAAGGATGCGGCGACTGTGTTGCAGGTGATCGCCGGCAAGGACATTGTGGATGCCACTTCCTCTGACCGCCCAGTAGAGGACTATGTTGGGGAGCTGGCGAGGCCCGTGGAGGGATTGAGGATCGGGGTGCCTGAAGAATACTTCGGGGAAGGGCTTGACCCGGAGATTCGAGATGCCATTCATGATGTGCTTGATGGCTTGAAGGCGGCGGGATGTGTGGTAAAACCGGTCAGTTTGCCTCATACCAGGTACGCGATCCCGACCTACTACGTGATCGCCACGGCCGAGGCCTCGTCGAATTTATCGCGGTTCGATGGAGTGAGGTTCGGATTCAGAGCGGAGGCGAATACGCTGTCGTCGATGTATAGGAAGACGCGGGATCTGGGATTCGGGGCTGAAGTGAAACGGCGGATTCTACTGGGAACCTATGCCCTAAGTGCGGGATACTACGATGCGTACTACCGTAAAGCGCAGCAGGTGAGGACGTTGCTGGCACGGGATTTTCTTGCTGCCTTTGCAGAAGTGGATGTTCTGGTGGCTCCCGTGACACCGACGCCGGCGTTCAGGCTGGGAGAGAAGACGGACGATCCGGTGAAAATGTACCTGGAGGACATCTATTCCGTGGCCGCGAGCCTGGCAGGCATTTGTGGTGCAAGCGTGCCATGCGGGACGACCAAAGAGGGACTGCCGATCGGAGTGCAGGTTCTGGGTAAGCACTTCGACGAGGGAACTATGTTACGTGTGGCCCATGCGGTGGAGAAAGGCCAGAAGAAAGAATAGAGGGCATGGCAGGGGCTGATTCCAGTTGGTTTTGCGGAGTCAGGACCTCATTACCTTCTAACGTTTGCCGATTCATTCGGGTATGCTGGAGACAGCGATTTTACTAAGAATTTTTGGTTGTTCGAGCCATGGTTGCTCTGGTTCTTGTTGTGCCAGGCGCCTTCGCTCACGAGTTGAGTTGAAAGGTAAGACGGAATTGCGAGGATTAGAGCAGATGCAGTTCGGCGGCTCCTGCAGGGTTTTCAGGATTGGATGCACGTGTTTGTTTCTTATGCTTGGAATGGGAACGGCGCTGGCCCAATACACTCAGTTGGGGCAGGCCCTCGGAAGCGTCTCCGGTCAGCAGAGCGCATGTAGTCCTACCGATCCTAATTGTCAGCCGACCGACCTGAGTAACCCTCAGTCGCGAATTCCGTTGACGCCTCCGCAGACCCCGACCGCCAATCAAGGAGTTGTTCTCTCGAGCCAGCCGGAGACCCAGAATACCACTAATAATCCGAATGGCAACCGAACGCAGCAGCAGTTGTTAAATGAGGAGACACGTCTTCCACTTGATTCGCCCACTGAGTTTCAGCAGATGGTCGCGAATTCGATCGGGAAGATGCTTCCGATCTACGGGGCGATGCTGTTCCGGAATCCGCCTTCGACTTTTGCTCCACTGAATATGGTCCCCGTGACGCCGGACTATGTAATTGGGCCCGGCGACGAGTTGCGCATCCAGGTATGGGGCCAGGTGACGCTTAACGGCCGCTATACGGTCGATCGGAGTGGGAATATCTATATTCCGGAAGTAGGCACACTGCAAGTTGCCGGATTGACGTTTGCCAAGATGCAGGACTATCTGAAGGCACAGATGGGGCGAGTGTTCCGCAACTTCGATCTCAATGTAAATATGGGACAGTTGCGGTCGATTCAAGTGTTTGTGGTGGGGCAAGCGCATCGGCCGGGAAGCTACACGATCAGTTCGCTTAGTACATTGACCAATGCCTTGTTCGCAACGGGCGGACCGACCCCCCAGGGCAGCATGCGGCACATCCAACTGAAGCGCTCCGGTAAGGTTGTTGTGGACTTCGATTTGTACGATCTTCTGGAACGCGGCGACAAGACGAATGATTTGCAGCTTTTACCCGGCGATGTGATCTATATTCCCCCGGTGGGCCCACAGGTAGCGGTTGCGGGCAGTGTAAAGGCGCCGGCTATTTATGAGTTGAAATCTTCCCATGAGACCACCCTTGGCGATGTGCTGGAACTTGCCGCAGGATTGACCAATGTGGCTTCGGGTGCGAAGGTTCGGCTGGAGCGTGTCGACGAGCGGCGTCTGCGCAGCATGATTGAAGTACCTCTTGATACTCAGGGAAGGTCTACTTTGTTGCAGGACGGTGATCTTCTGGAATTGAATGCCGTCGTCGATCAATACAAAGATGCAATCACTCTTCGAGGGAATGTCGCAAATCCCGGCCGCTACTCCTGGAAGGCAGGAATGCGTGTCCATGATCTGATACCCGACAGGGAAGCGCTCATAACACGAGAGTACTGGCTGAAAAAAAGCCAACTTGGTCAGCCAACGCTATCGTACATTCCGACGTGTCTGCCATTGACGCCTTTCGGCATTCCTGATCTGCGGTATGGAATACCTGCAGGAGAGGAAGGAGATCATCCCAACTGGAGATATTCCTCAACGCGGAATCCGAATCTGGTGGGTTTACCTTTCGGAAGTGTGGAAGGAACCTCGAATGGGCAGTCAGGTTTTACCTATGACGGAAGTCCATTGACGGATGGCGGGCTGGACTGCACGAAGGTTCCGGACTCTTCCACAGCGGCGAGCGGAGCTAATGATCGTGTTTCGCCGTATTCGACGAGCAACACGAATGGCGCAAGCAATGCCAACAATTCGTTTCAGAGTGCACCAATGCAGCCTAATGGTACAAATACTTCGAATCGTATGAGTTCGGCAACGGCGAGTGTTGGTTCGACGGCTCCGGTTGCTACTGCGGGTCAGTTCAAACCGCGCAATGACGTCAAATTGATTGAGCCGGACATCGATTGGAGCTATGCGGTCGTTGAACGTCAGAGCAAGGAGAATCTGACGACATCCTTGCTGCCCTTTAATCTCGGGAAGGTTGTTCTGGAAGGAGATTTGTCGCAGAACCTTGAGTTGATGCCAGGCGATGTGGTGACCATCTTCTCCAAGGCAGACATTCGTGTGCCGCAGTCGCAACAGACACGGTTTGTCCGGTTAGAAGGGGAGTTCGTTTCGGCGGGAATTTACAGCGTGCAACCTGGAGAAACCTTACGGCAATTGGTAGGGCGTGCCGGCGGAATTACGCCTGAAGCCTATCTATACGGTTCGGAGTTTACACGCGAGTCGACGCGGCGTGTGCAACAACAGCGTTTGAATGAGTACGTCGATCAAATTGCTTTGCAGGTGAGCACAACCGCAGTCAACAGTGCGAATAGCGCCGTAAGTACTCAGGACAGCGCCGCGTTGGCTGCCGCGCAGCAGCAGAATCAAAACGTGATCAATAATCTTCGCCAGGCTCGGGCGACGGGTCGTATCGTCCTGGAGCTCCAGCCGGACAGCAATGACGTCTCGCAGTTGCCGGATCTTCCACTCGAAGATGGGGATCAGTTTATTGTGCCTCGCATTCCGTCGACAGTAAGCGTAGACGGAGCGGTCTACAATCAGAATTCGTTCGTCTTCGATCCGAGCCGACGCTTGGGCGGATATGTCCGATTGGCGGGCGGGGCAAACCGTGATGCTGATAAGGGCCGAGCGTATGTGATTCGCGCGAGCGGAGCAGTAATCAGCAAGCAATATAGCTCCTCTTTGCGCGGCAACGGTTTCGACTCGCTCGGACTCTACCCGGGCGACACAGTTGTGATTCCGTTGAATTTCAATAAGGGTAAGACCCTGAGGTTGATTGTTGACTTGGCGCAGATCGTGGGTCAGTTTGGTATTGCAATCGCCGCGGCAAATGTCGTGTTTTAGGAAGAGATGAGATGTTCCAAGAGACCGTAGCACATCCTCAAGCGACCTCACCTCCCATCGAATCAGAGGTGGAAGTGAGTCAGTATCCCTCTGAGGAACAAAGAGTTGATCTATTCGAAGTAACAACGTTGTTGTTGCGCGAAAAGAAGACGATCTTCAAATTCGTACTAATGGCACTCGTATTGTCAGCGCTTATGGTTTATTTGGTATTGAAGCCAACGTATACCGCACAAGCGATCTTTCTCCCACCACAAACCGCACCCGGCAGCGGGATGTCTCAAATCGCCAGCCAACTGGGATCTTTAGGCGCGCTGGGAGCTTTGAGCGGGTTCAAGACCCCAGGTGATGTGTATGTCGGCATTCTTGGAAGCCGAACGATCGCCGACGAGCTCATCAAGCAATTCGACCTACAGAAGGTGTACAAGGAAAAAAGAATCAGTGACGCCGAGAAGGAACTCAAGAGCCGGAGCACTTTTTTTTCCGGCAAAGACACTTTGATTACGATAAGTGTTGAGGATCACGATCCAAGTCGTGCTGCGGCGCTCGCCAACGGCTATCTGGATGCGTTACGTGACCAAAATGGGCGGTTGGCATTATCGGAGTCATCACAGAGAAGGCTCTTTTTTCAGGAGCAGCTTGAACGTGAAAAGGATGCTCTGGCAGATGCAGAAGTTGAATTGAAAAAGACGCAAGAGCAAACAGGGTTGATTGCTCCTGGCGGCCAGGCTCAAATGGAGATTGAGTCAATGGCGCAAGTAAGAGCGCAGATAACCAATCTCCAGATTCAATTGGCTTCGTTGAAGCAAGGGGCAACCGATGAAAATCCTGAAGTCGTTCGGTTGCAGACCCAAGTTGCTGGCCTGCAACAACAGCTTCAAAGGCTTCAAAGCGATCCCGCTAAACGCCAACCCGGCAACGTAGAACCACCTACAGCGAAGGTTCCCGAACTGGCTCTCGAATACGTGCGGAAGCAACGCGAGGTTAAGTATCATGAAACGTTGTTTGAACTGCTTGCCAGGCAATATGAGGTTGCTCGGCTGGATGAATCTCGGGACGCCCCGGTTCTCCAGGTTGTGGACCGAGCGCAAGTTCCGGACAAGAAATCAGGACCACCACGAGTCCTCGTGATGATTGCAAGTTGTTTATTAGGGGCTTTGGTCGGATCGGCGTGGATTATCTTGAAAGCAGCCATTGCTAAGTTGCGCGCGGAGCCTGCGAGCGCAGCTAAACTAGAGTCTCTGCGGCAAGCCGCGTCGCTAGGAGACTGAACTTTCAGCTGCTTGCGATTCTCGGAGATACGGTAGCTTCGTCAAGCGGCAATTTATCGTAGCCGAATATGCAGTGTCGAATGAAATCTGAGGGCGTGCGGTTAGCTTCTCATGGGTATTCCTGCAGGAACACCATATGGTGGTCACTCTGTTTATGTTCGTAGTCAAGCTATATAGGTACTTCGCCTATTTTTTGCTCAACGCGCTTGTTTCTATCGGTAGATCAACAGAAGATTCGAGTTGCGTGTTGCTCGTCCGACTCGACGCCATTGGGGATTTTATACTTTGGACTGATGCGGCGCGGACTATTGCAAACTACTATCGAGCGCAAGGCAAAAGTACGGTTTTAGTTGCGAATGCCTCGTGGGCTGCGTGGGCTCAAGAACTAAGGATATTCGATGATGTAATTTCACTGAATCGCCGCGAGTTCGAGTTTAATCTATCGTATCGGTATCAACTTAGCCGCAGAATTCGTCACCTTGGCTGCTCTGTCGTCGTCCAGACCACTTTTTCACGAGAGTTCATCTTTGGTGATGCGATTGTCCGTGCGTCTGGTGCAAGAGAGCGAATTGGATTTGCCGGCGACTATCAAAATACGTCACGCTGGCAGAGACTCATAAGCGATGGTTGGTATACTCGCCTGATCCCTTCAGACACGTCTCCGCATATGGTATTGGTCCGCAATGCTGAGTTTGTACGCTGCCTGGTTGGACGTCCCTTTCGCGCAAAAGTCCCGAAACTTCGAGAGATTTGCGCAATTGAAGTGGACACCCATTTCACTGCGGAAGTCCATCCAGGCGAACCTTATTACGTTCTCTTTCCAGGAGCGAGTTGGGATGGTAGACGATGGCCGGCGGACAACTTCAGTAAGATAGCTGAGATCTTGTATGAGGAAACTGGTTGGCGTGGCGTAATATGCGGTGGCTCCGCGGATAGCGATATTGCGGACGCTGTGTGCCGGCAAACTCATGTGCCCTTGGTGAATTGGACTAACCGTACGAACCTCTCGCAATTGGTGTATGTTCTCTCCGGGGCGCAGCTTCTAGTCTCCAACGAAACATCAGCTATACATATAGCTGCAGCACTCGGGGTGAGGTCCGTTTGTCTGCTCGGGGGGGGGCATTTTGGACAGTTTATGCCTTACGAGGTCGAGGATACCGACGAGCGCCCACTCCCGGTCGCAGTGACTCACAAACTTCCTTGTTTCGGATGTAATTGGTGCTGTATTTACAAAGTAGAAAAGGGAGAGCCCGTCCCCTGTATTGAGCAGATAACAGTAGCGCAGGTCTCGTCTGTAATTCGTAACCTCCTCAAACTTAATTCTTTTAGCAACAAAGCGGACTTTAAGGACATCGTCAACGAGATTCGCCCAATTACTAGCTGATTCGAAAACATCATTGATGTCTTCAACAATATCGATGTGTCGGACATTCAGCCCAGAGCCATACTATGATAATGTGCAACGGAGATTAATAGCTTTGAAAAGAGCCCTCATTACAGGAGTCACCGGTCAGGACGGCGCTTACCTCGCGGAGTTTCTTCTCGCCAAAGGTTACGAAGTGCATGGCATCAAGCGTCGCTCCTCCCTTTTCAATACGGCGAGGATTGATAATATCTATGAAGATCCTCACAACCCGAATCCGAAGTTCGTCCTCCATTATGGTGATCTGACCGATTCCTCTTCGCTCATCCACGTTGTTCAAAAGGTACGGCCTGACGAGATCTACAATCTCGGCGCACAGTCTCACGTGCAAGTTTCTTTCGAGCAGCCTGAATATACCGC
Source organism: uncultured Acidobacteriaceae bacterium (assembly GCA_963798925.1). Taxonomy (GTDB): domain Bacteria; phylum Acidobacteriota; class Terriglobia; order Terriglobales; family Acidobacteriaceae; genus Edaphobacter. The sequence goes on along the minus strand of CAWCVD010000008.1, from coordinate 820,458 downwards.
AGACGCTGATGCCATCGGGCCGCTGCGTCTACTCGAAGCCATCCGAATTCTTGGCCTTGAGAAGAAGACAAAGTTCTATCAGGCCTCCACGTCCGAACTCTACGGTCTTGTTCAGGAGATCCCTCAAAAAGAGACTACGCCGTTCTATCCGCGCAGCCCGTATGCCGTGGCAAAGATGTATGCCTATTGGATTTGCATCAACTATCGGGAAGCATACGGCATCTACGCTTGCAACGGCATTCTCTTCAATCACGAATCACCAATGCGAGGTGAAACCTTTGTTACTCGTAAGATCACTCGTGGTCTCTCTCGCATCAGGGTTGGCCTTCAAGATCAGCTCTTTCTCGGGAATCTGGACTCAAATCGCGACTGGGGTCATGCCCGCGACTACGTCGAGATGCAGTGGCTTATGCTTCAACAGGAAAAACCGCAGGATTATGTGATCGCTACCGGCCGACAGTTCAGCGTGCGTGAATTCGTCACGCGTTGCGCTCGACTTCTAGATTTCGACCTGACTTGGCAGGGAAGTGGCACCGATGAGAAAGCCGTTGATAAGAAGGGAAAGGTAATCGTCGCCGTGGACCCCCGGTACTTCCGTCCCACTGAGGTGCAGACTCTGCTGGGCGATTCTAGTAGGGCTCAGAGAGAACTAGGATGGACGCCTCGCACATCGTTCGATGAACTAGTTAAGGAAATGGTTGAAGCGGACCTTAAATCTGCCGAACGCGATGCCCTCGTTCGCAAGCATGGCTTTAACGTTTACAGTGCTCGCGAAATGTAGGCGTTGCAGGAAGAGTGCGCTGCTGATATCTCTCGGGGAGAGTTGGGTAAGAGCGCACTGATCGCTCTAGAATGAAAGTGATCGGCTGCGGTTGCCTCACGCACTCGCTGGAATGCGAGCCCCGTGCCTCGGCCAATTTTGTCCTTGAGAGGCTATCATCGAGATATGTCGAAGGCAGAGGAGAGTCCAGGTAAGAATATGCGGAACTATATGAATCTAGACTCACGCATCTACGTCGCAGGTCACACGGGACTGGTTGGCTCAGCAATTGTTCGCGGCCTTCGCCGACATGGTTTTCGCAACCTGATCTTACGGTCTCGTCAAGAGCTTGACCTCCTAGATGCCTTCGCCGTCAACGAGTTCTTCTCCGTAGTACAACCTGAATTCGTAGTGCTTGCTGCAGCCAAAGTAGGCGGTATTCTAGCCAACGACAGCTATCCAGCAGATTTTATCCGCGACAATCTCATCATCCAGGTCAACGTAATCGAAGCCTGCCGGAAAACACAAGTCAAGCGTCTCCTCTTTCTTGGCTCAAGCTGCATCTATCCTAGGCTCTGCCCACAGCCCATTAGGGAGGAATATCTCCTAACTGGCCCATTGGAGCCCACCAATCGCCCTTATGCAATCGCCAAAATTGCAGGCATAGAGATGTGCTGGAGCTATAACCGCCAATATGGAACCAAGTATCTTGCTGCGATGCCCACCAATCTCTATGGCCCCGGCGATAATTTTGATCTGGCTACCTCCCATGTTCTTCCCGCTCTCATCCGCAAGACCATCGAGGGCATCGACGCAGGCGCCAAAAACATTACGATTTGGGGTACAGGTAACCCGCGTCGTGAGCTGCTTTACTCGGATGATTTGGCGGAAGCTTGTATCTTTCTCCTGAATCTAGATGAAGCCCGGTACGATAGTCTCCTTCTTCCAGATGCAGCACCGCTAATCAACATAGGAACTGGCGAGGATATTACTATCCGCGAATTGGCCCAGACCGTGGCGGATGTTCTCGGTTTTCAAGGAGAGTTAGTTTTTGACACGACCAAACCCGATGGGACGCCGCGCAAACTCATGGACGTTACCCGCCTCCATTCTCTAGGCTGGCACCACACGACTAGTCTCGATCAGGGAATCCGGCTAACGTGGGAGGCGGTTCGCGACCAAATCGGAGTGAGAATACCGTAACTTCTTTCGGGGCACAGTCATGAGTTGCAGACAAGGTGACGCAGCGTCCGGGCGTCCGTTAGCAACATATTGTGCGAGAGCTTTGTTTCTGATCGACAACAATAATATACAGTCAATACGCAAGTGATAGGTTGATCCAGCCCTCATTCAACTAAGCGGTGGGTTGTAACGTTAGCCAGCCCAAATGTTCCCCATCTCATCTACTTAGGAAGCTTCTAAATTAGGCGGCTCGGAGCGATTGAACCACCTTCATTGAGTTCACTTGCCCGATTTCCATGCATCTGCAACTGATTGAGCAAGCGTGGTACATAAAATAGATATGGTAACGCCACAATCAAGCTATATGTCAGGATAGTTGCCCAAGGAACGCCGGCGATCCCGTAATTTCGCGCGAAGAGAACTTTTGTAGCGAGGCAAGTAGTGGCAAATATGACGGCGAGAATTATCTGCAATCTCACAACACTAGCGCCGTTTAAGAACATAGCCAATGTGCCGCCGCAGCTTTCAAACACTACCCATATCGCAAGACCTGATAGCAGGATAAAAGGAGGATGGATGCGAGTACCAACCCACAGCCGGATTATCCAAGGGGACAAAATAAGCAGTGACATCGACGCAATAAATGAACCCACAAAAGCAGTCAAGACAGATTTCTTCACAGTCTTGCGCACCCAGCCCACGTCCCCGCGGGAGATCGCTTCTCCATAAGCCGGCCAAAGAGGGGCTGCCAACATCCCAACAATCATCGATATAAATCCGAATAGACGCTGTGGAATGGAATATTCAGGTACATGAACAGCACCCAGGGTTCTAGCAATGATGAAGTTGTCTGCAGAAAATGCCATCGCGACGCCTAGCTGAAGTATGAAGAAGAGACCACCTAACTTTGCTATTTTTGCGATGACATCGCGTGATACCAGACTCGGGCTTGGGCGAAGATCTCGCCTGTGCACTCCAAAAAAGTGCAGAGCGTTCAATGAGGTCGCAAGAATAGGTCCTCCCGCGACAGCCATCACTAAAACCGGTAAACCCACGTGGAGCCATATGCCGACCAAGACTCCAAGAAGGCCGAACACACTCCCGCACATTTGCCAAAGGCCATTGCGATAGCCCTCCTGTATCCCCAGTTGCACCCTTTGAACGACATCCAATGGAATGTTCAGGACAAAGCAGACAACAAATACAGTGAGCGCTGGGCCAGCTTCCAATCGCGCCTGCGTTGAAGTCACACGGAAAAAATCACCCCAGGATATGAATGGATATACAGAAAAATATAGGACCATGACAGCAGCAGCTATGGCTGCGAGCACTGCCATCCCACTTGAGAGTGCGCTACGTATGCCCTTTGTATCGTCCTTACCGTGGGCAGTCGCGACGGTATTCAAGACGCCGTTGCCCAACCCAAAATCTGCAAAAACTGCCATTGCCAGCACTGAGCTAATGGTCATCCACAGTCCGAATCGCTCATTTCCGAGATATCGAATCGTGAGGGGAACTGTGACCAGTGCCGTTCCAGCCTGGACGATACGGGCGATGGTTGAGGCGATCCCGGTCAGGGCGGCGCGGCGATTTCGGTCCGCGCCCCGGTCGATCGGATTTTCTGCGGCGCGGGCTGAAGGCTGACCTCCGCGAATATCTTTCAAAATTGGAAGAACCTTCAATGCAAAACGTCCCTTCGGGCATTGCCGTTGGTGGACGCTACCGCTGCTGTGCTCTTCGTCATCATCGCCCTTCTTGCGCCCTCAGCGTACCAGCGCCCAGTTGGCGCATCTGTCAATTTTCTCAGGACTCGTACAAAGATGCATCTCTTCATCGTGAAATTGGTATACCGATCGCAGGATGGCTCGCCCAAATTGAATTGCGCATCTGTCTTCACGCTTCGACGGTACTCTTCGAAGTCTGATACGTGATCTAATATCATTATAGGTGTTGATTTGAAACATGTTGACTGATCTAAAGCCGATATCTGGAGGGAAGCGTTTTAGAGGGGACACTCCGTCCCCTAATCCTCAAATGCCTCGGGTTAGTGTAATAACGGCCGTTTTCAACGGCGAGGACTGCATCGCATCGTGCATTGAGAGTGTTCTACGCCAGGACTACCCAAACATTGAACACATCATTCTTGACGGATGTTCCACAGACGGTACTGTCGCGATACTCCGTCAATATCAAGATAAGATTGCGTTCTGGCAGAGCGAACCCGATAACGGAGTTTATGATGCCTGGAACAAAGGGCTGGATCTTGCCAACGGAGAGTGGATTGCCTTCCTTGGCGCCGATGATTTATACCTGCCAGGCGCAATCACTGCCTATATAGAGCTAGCCAAGCAGAATCAAGAGGCAGAATTTCTTAGCTCCAGGGCGCAGCTCGATCACCCCACAGGCTACTCTCCAGTCTTCGGGGGCCCATGGGAGTGGCCACGCTTTTCTAAAGCAATGTCAACCATTCACGTTGGGACATTGCACCATAGAAACCTATTCAAGCGTTTTGGACAGTTTGACACATCGTATCGTATCGCCGGAGACTACGAATTCATGTTGCGCTCGCGAAGTAGTTTACGGGCAGCGTTTACTCCAACTGTAACTGTAATAATGCGCGCTGGTGGACTAAGTGACTCCACTGCAGGTTATCTCGAGGCGCGCCGCGCCAAGATAGAAGCCGGTGTGCGTTCTCCGTTTGCGGCGTTTGTAGAATGGCAAAGAGCGATTCTGAGATTCCAGCTACGACGTACCTTTCTCAGAGTCCGCCACAGCCTTCTTCGTGTTGCGAATCGCTCGCATTTATAGTTCACGCAAGTCGATGTAGAGAGCGCGCCTTCACCTAGTTCTCCGCCGATCTAGACGTGCTACGGTGCCAGAACGAGCGGTGCGCTCCGTAGTGTGCATACAAGAGCCGATAGACGACATTAGGTAATCTGACGTTGGTGTCGATCATGGCGCGCAAAGGACTGAGTATGGTGGCTAGGATCATAGCTCCCGCCTCGGCGATACGAAAGAATGGCGACGCTCTTTGCCTGGCCTTAGTTTTTCCGGCTTCTGTCTGAAGAAATGCGTTCAGCCCAGGACTGTATCGTTCGAGTCGTTGGCACGCCTGATCAAACGTAAACGTTTGATTATGGTAACCGAGAGCAGACTTCCGAAACGTCATCTTCATACCGCTCTTGGTCAGTCGATAGCCCAATTCATGATCCTCCATCACCGTGAGAGTCTCGTCGAACCCGTTATGAGTCGAGAGGAACTCTGTCTTAAAACTGACGTTGCATGTGTAGAGAAACCGTGGTGGCGCCTCCTGATTGTCATTGAGCAGTGAATATCCAAATAATGCACCGTATTCTCCGTACCAAAGCATGAAGGGAGTTATGTGCACCTTTGGATGCCACTTAACATAACCGAGAAGGGCATCGCCTGGACCCAGATGTTCCTCATGAAAACTAACATGTTCGGCAACCAGCCTGGGGCTGGGAACTACGTCATCGTCAAGAAACAACAAGACCGGCGCCGAAGCCATCCGCATGCCACGATTCCGCGCCACTGAGACACCGCTTGGCATCTGATGCAAGTATAAAAGGGGTAGTCGCCGATTGAATTCCTTTACGACTTCTAGGGTAGAGTCTACTGATCCATCGTCCACCACGATTACTTCTCTAAGATGATCGTAGGCGGTCTGGTCACACAAACCATTTAAAGTCTCTTTTAGCAACTCACTGCGGTTTCTGGTCGGAATAATAACTGAAATCTTCATATTGTTGCGCTTCGTTCAAAAGACAGCCTTGTGAGTGCCGCGGCGCCGTTAGCTGAACTAGTGGAATCGAGTTAGTTTCATGTTGGCCAGGCTGCCCGTTCCAGAAAGCTCCGGAAAGCCAAGCTATAGGGCTTAAAATTATCCCCTTGGTGAACTGTGTGCCTTAAAGCTTTGAAAGCTAGGTGAGTAGTGGTTTTGTGCTTTGATGGGAAGAAACAACAGACCCATCAACCGACGCATAAAGTGATTTGATTGCCCCAAAAAAAAGCATATCCAGACTGTCTGAAAGATAATGGGGAGCAAAAGAAAGTGATTAAAAAAAGGCTAAGTATAAGACATTGGGCTAGGACACAATAAATTAGGATGTCCCTTAGGCTGCTCCTAACCCAAAAAAATTGACAGAAAGCGGCGATCACCATGCTGAAAAGAGCGATACCGACAAAGCCATAATCCTGCACGGGCCCAATATAGGCGGTACTCACATTGAATGTCGAAGCTACGAGCTCCCCGCTCTCGGCTTCGCTCGTCTCCTCGCCATAGACAAACTTTCGTACAACTGTCGGGAAAAGATTGACCACTGTATTCGGGAATGCCAGATTATTAACTGGGCGGACCATTTCGGATGTGTGTACCAGATTATTGATTGGGGTTGAAATATAGATATACGCCCACAACACACCTGATGGAAGCCAATCTGGATATTGATCTGTCGGCTGAGCCCACAATCTTATGAGATCGGACGATCCAGTGCGGTAGTCGCCAATGGCACCGAAGGCCAAAATAAAGCAAACGATGCCTACGATAAACTTCACAATTACCGTCTTCTTGATTGGTCTTATTCGAAAGAATAGAACTGCGAACTCGATCAACGCAACGAGCAGTTGGTTTCGCGTGACGACCAGGATGAACCAGCCAAGGGTAAAGATAGGCACGACCAGATGGCGACGCGATCTGGTCAGGAGAAATAAAAGGAAGCGGCAAAGGGCGATCGAGAGCAGGAGTGAATTCACCAGGCCGTGCAAAGACGATATGCCGAAATCCTTATACGTCTTGGAACTGTGCTGAACGAGCCAGAGAAGAGGAAGGCCGCCACTTACGATGATCTCCAAAAAGGTGGCTGTCATCCAAACCCGAAACCAAAAGATCAACTTCCGCTCAAGCGCCGCGATATTGATCGTGGGCAATTTGTGAAGAGAAGATCGGATCGAAATGAGGATACGACGAAAGAAAATACTAACTAAGATGACAGTTGCAAAAGGGACCCAGATAACCAGCACTAGTTTAGTCACTACTGGTGTCGAATAAATCAGCAACTTACTTAGATGTAGAGAATATAACGATATGACGCCGAGCCAAACGATGGAAAATATTACGAGAGGATGGAGGAACATGGACGGCTCTTGGATCACGAGCGTGTGACTTCGAGTTCTCGGATTTTGAGCATTTGCGCTTCGTCTCATGCTTTATTACCAACCGGGTTCTGGCCCGACAGACCAATTAAAGAATAGCATCGCGGCTCGCTATCATCGGATCGGTTGCGGTGACGAGCGACTCGCCAGCCGAAGGCCTGTCTCAGGCTGACCTGCTACCGCAGAATGCAGCCCCATGGCGTAACATGAAATTGTAGTCGTCTTGAACGATAGCCTTGGATGCGAAGCATTATCATTCCAACACTGAACGCCGCATCAGATTGGCCAAAGTTTTCGTCGGCCCTTCTGACTTGTGTCAATCCGCATGAAGTATTGGTCGTGGATTCTTCTTCGAGCGACGGCACTGCGGAGCTGGCGCGAGCAGCAGGCTTCATAGTGCATTCGATACCTCGAGCGGAGTTCAATCACGGTAGTACCCGTCAGCTCGCCGCCGAACTGCTACCTCAGGAGATATTAGTTTATCTAACGCAGGATGCGATTTTGCAAGGATCGGCTGCGGTCGATAATCTACTCCACGCATTCGATGATCCGCTGGTCGCAGCTGCGTATGGAAGGCAGCTTCCTCGATTAGGGGCAACTCCAATAGAAGCGCATGCCAGGTACTTCAATTATCCGCCTGTGTCCAGAGTCAGTCACCTGACGGACCGGGAGGGATTGGGTTTTAAAGCGATTTTTATCTCAAACTCTTTTGCGGCCTACCGCAGATCTGCGCTCTTGGACGTCGGCGGATTTCCTGACAACGTGATTTTTGGAGAGGACACGATTACTGCTGCCAGATTGTTGCTGGCGGGGTGGAAGATCGCTTACGTAGCTGGAGCCGAAGTTTGCCACTCGCACAAATACACGTGGACTCAGGATTTCAAGCGCTATTTTGATATTGGAGTTTTGCACTCGCGCGAAAGCTGGCTGCTGCGGGAATTTGGCAATACGGGCGGCGAGGGGAGCCGATTCGTGCGTTCGGAGTTGGGCTATTTATGGCCACGATATTGGTGGCTTCTTCCTTCTGCGTTGATTCGCACCGGGCTCAAGCTTGCTGGGTACAGGCTCGGCAAAATTGAGAAAAAGCTAAGCGTTGGATGGAAGCGTAAATTGAGCATGCATCGTCACTTCTGGAAATAGACTCCAACAGCGCGTCGCGACATTCCTCATCGGAACTTCAAACTTGTTCGTTCTGTCTTTAGCGATGAAGGTGCAACTCTGGATTCCAGCTGAGTTGCAGCCAGCCACTTGTATTGTGATGTGATCCGGGCATATATGAGGGAACGAGGAAGCGCTCGTATTGGGTAAAGAATTGCGCTTGCCAGTTCCGGTTGATGGCGTAGTAAGCATTGACGAAGCCATCTGTGACCGTAGCGCCACCGGGAAGGAATTCGGTTCCTCCCTTGTTTTGCCGATAGCCTGCCTCGACTCGAGAGCGTGAGGAGAACCAATAGCTTGTGCGCCCTTCGATGGCGCGGGCGTCGCGGCCAATGGCATTTCCCAGGATGAAACCCTTGTTTGTATTGCCGTCAAGATACTGGTTATTAATGTAGTAATGTTGGCCGCCAAAATCCTTAAAGAGGCCTTCAGAGCTTACTGCCTCGACTCGGAGATCCATGTGCGGCAGGAAGGGCAATCGTGCGAAATAGATTCCCGGGTTCCAGAGGGCTCGCCGGGGGGCGGCAAGCGGGCTAGGATCGTCGTCGGAGTACGCATCCGCGTAGAGTGTAACGAGTTTGTTCAGAAAAGGTAGCCGCCAGGTGAAGTCGAAGTTGCTTTTCCGGTCGCCGGGATCAGTTCGGTCTCCGTATGCGGCGCTGCCGATGCCCATGTAGTCGCCTGTCGAGTTGAAGCTGAAGACGTTGTCTTTGAAGCTGTGGAAGGTGATGGGGTGGTCGACGCCCCAGAAGATGGACCAGCGCGTGAAACCCAGCTCCAGGGCTTCGCCGAAGTTCAGGGATACCTTTTGACCGTTGTACCAAGGTCTCTCTGGATAACTGTGTCCGGAGAGTTTTCCGAGGACGATGTCGAACCGGTAGGTCCCAAACGAAGGGATGAACGGCAGGGGATGTGGGCGTGTCGAAACGAAACGCAGGTTGTAGGTGGGCTCTGCGTTGCTGGAGAAGGCGAGAGGGCCCGTGGTGGTTGGTCCCCAGTAGAGCTCCTGCTTACCGAGCGAGAGGGCGTTGCCAGCGAAGGCGACTCCTCCATAGAGTTCGAGAGCACCGATGTGGTCGAACGCTGCTCGGGCAGGGATCGGCAGAATGGTCGGGTCGCCATCGCCGCCGGGGGGAAATCTATCGAGAGTGTTGATGAGTGCGTTGGTCTCAGGCGATTCGGCGGGATTTCCGGGACTATGCTGCAGTTCCTCGCGGTCGTAGAAGAAGAGTCGTCCGTCATGAGCTCGGAAGGAGAAGCCGGCGACCGTGCTGCTGCCTCGCCCGAGCGGCCGGCCAAAGTCGTTCCACCAGGTCTGACCGAAGTGGAAGCTGTCCTGGAGCGCTGGGCCGGCGATCGTTCCGTAGCGTGCGTAAGCGGACTCGAAGCTCATCGATTCGTAGTAAAGAGGCTCGGACTCAAGTTCGGCGTGCAAATCTGGAATGAGGCGCGCAGCTTCGCGAAGCAGCGACGGACTGAATCCATCCTTCTGACTTGAGAGATTTTCCGCTTCCCGAAGCTGCCGCAGACATTCCAGACGGGTCCAAGGGCGTACTCCAGAGTTCTGGTCGGGTATGAAACCCATGGCGCCGAGCCTCTCGAGCGCTGGATAGATCCAGCTGTCCATCGGAACGTTAGTGGAACCGATGGTGTCCGGGTCGGTGTCGTCGCTGAGGGGTCGGGATTCGGGTGGGCGATTGTCGATTGGGTCGGGAGGATAGTGGAGGCTTGGGGATTGCGTGTCGCGGTTGCGGGGTACTCCGAGATCGCCGGGCATTGGCCGAGTGTCGAAGGGATTGAGGGTGAAGTTGTGGTGGGCGCGGTAGACGTAGTGGCCGATGAGCCAACCGGTGGCGCTGCCGATGAGGACGTCGGAGGGGAAGTGTTGTTCGGAGAGGACTCGGCTGACGCTGACAGTTGTCGCTAGTCCGTAGACCGCGGTACGCATGAGCCATCCTGGATATTCATCGCCCATGACTGAGGCCATAGCCCAGGCGGCTGCGGCGTGGTTAGAGGGAAACGAGGCGTCGAGCGGACTCGAGGTAAAGAAGCTGCCCTTTGCGTGGTCGACGTCCGGGCGCTCCCTGAGGGTCATGAGCTGGATAGCTTCGCTGACGGCGAGGCTGTCAACGAGCGCCTCACCGCTGAGAAGTCCCGTTTCACGGGCTTGCGGAGCTTCTTTCGTCAAACCCCAGAGATACATGCTGGCGGGCATGACACCGAGTGCGCCGACCCCCACGTTTGAAAGGTTTTTGAAGAAGTTCTGATCGTCGGCGTTGATATGGATCAGCGAGTTCATGGTGTGCTGATCGCTGCCGATCATTGTGCCGGTTACGGCGCCGAGCGGCAGAAGCCATACCGCATCTATCGGCTTGATATGAAGCGGGCTGGTCCAGATCGCTTTCTGATCGAGGAGAATTCTCTTCGGCGTGCCGAGGAGGGTGATTGGCTCGGGTTTTGACGGTGGTGGGGGAGGAGGACTTGGGTTATTTTGCGGTTCGGGAGCGTCCGGAAGCGAGGAGGTCGATTCTGTGCTGGCGCTGACTGGTTCCGACTGCGGAAGAGCGCTTTGGGCGGAGCAAAGTCGGCCAGTTGCAAGCAAGAGGGAGGCCGTGAGGCACAGGGATGCGCTCAGTTTCGTACAGGTCAAAGCCATCAGCGGTTACGGGGCGGCACTTTAATGCCGCCTCTTGCTGGAGGCTACCATAGACCGCGCTGCGGGTTAGAGAAGTGCGTATTCCGGCGGTACCCCCTCCCTCAGTGTAGAGAGCTTGTCCCTTTATTTTCACGGTTTTATGGGGAGGGGATATTTATCAACAAAAGAACAAGTACCATAACGATGTGGGGCCAAGGGAGATGCATTTGATGCATGCGAGCCATCTTCTCAATGCATAGGATGTGGGGCAATAGTGTAAAACTGTTCGCTGACTGTGCGGCTGGGACAACGTTTAGTTTCGAGAAAAGTGTCTTCGTTTGCCGAGGAACCAGAGGGCTATCGACAAGGTGAGCCAGGATAGCGAAGCGAGGGTGAGAGTGAGGATAGAACTGCAGGTGGGCAGGAGGCGATAGAGGATGAAGGCGAAGGCGGCGAGGGCGAGGGCTCCGAGAGAGGTTCCGGCGGCGTCGATGCCCGCAGCGATGCGAGCGCGATTGGTTCCCTCGTAGCCGGCTTTTCGTTTGCACTGTTTTTCATGGCTTTCGATCAGGGTGGCCGAGGCTGGGAAGATTGCTGGGAAGGCAAGGAAAAGGCCCCCGATGACTGGACCATAGTGCCTGGCGATGAGGCCGGCGGCGGCGGTGATGAGTCCTCCGAACAGGAAGCGGATGGCGTACTCGTGCGGTTTGGTGGTCTTGAGCGAGGCGAAGTTGATGTCGACGATCATTGATATCTATCCGCACGCAGTTACCTGAGACAGAGGTGCCATATGCCGAACGAGAGTCCGAACCAGATAGGAAGAAGTGCAAGGGTCGTGGCTAAGGCCGGTGGCTTGAAGCGGAAGAGAACCCAACTGACGGCTGCGGCGTAGGCGGTCATGGCGACTGCGCCGGCGATCATGGAGCGAGCTTCGAGGGCGGCGTAGAGTTTGCCGTTGTGGTGGAGAGTAAGGCCGAGGGTAGCGAGGGCGATCGACGGCGCCGCGCCGAAGAGGCCGGCGAAGCTCTTGGGACGGAAGATGTCACCGAGGATCGCGAAGAGGCTGACGACGATGCCACCGATCAGAGAGCGAAGAAGCAGGTCGGTCATGTTGTGCGTTGCAGAGTGACTTTGGGTAGATGCATGGATTTACGCGGCCTTTTTGGCTTGCTTGATGAGCCGGAGAGCTCCGGGGGCTTGTTTGCAGCCGAGAAGCTTATACTCCTTGCCTTCGAGACGGTGGTAATTGACGAAAAAATTTTCCAACTCCTTGATGAAGTGTTTGGGCAGGTCATCAAGCTTCTTGACATTGGCGTATAAGTGATTGGCCTCGGATATGGCGACGAGGCGGTCGTTGCGGATGCGTTTTTTGCCGTCGATCTGTTCGCCTTCGATGACGCCGATGAGGCGGGCACTGACAAGGACGCCAGGGAAGGCGGGCTCGTCCATGAGGAGGAGGACGTCGATTGGGTCGCCATCGTCGGCCAGGGTACGGGGGAGAAAGCCGAAGTCGTAGGGGAAGACCATACCGGCGGGGAGGACTTTTTTGAGAGAGAAGATCTCCTGGTCGGGGTCGAAGCTGAATTTGTTCCGGCTGCCCTTGGGGGTTTCGATGATTACCTGAAGCATGCCGTCTTTCTTGTCGATGGGCTTTAGCCTGGTCGGGTCGGCGAGGGAGTGCGATGTTGATTTGTTCTTTGGCATCCGGGTCTCCTTTGTTGCAGGAATCTCAACTAAGCGAGATGGGATGGCGGAAGAGAAGGTTGCTCTTTGGATTAGATAGCCTCGGTATGCAGCCGACCTAAATGGCTGGATCGAAAGAATGCTGTTCGCGCCGCGGCGAGTGAAGACGAGCAAAGATACGGTTGACGCTTTATCTTGGAGGGGTGAGGAACTTCAGATGGCGAAGACGACGGGAAGCGAAGAGCAGACACGGTTGAAGATGGAGGCGGCACAGCGGGCGCTGGAGCTGGTGGAGCCGGGGATGACGGTGGGGCTGGGGTCGGGGTCGACGGCGACGCTGTGGATCAAGCTGGTGGGCGAGAAGGTTCGCGACCAAGGATTGAAGATCCGCGTGATTGCGAGCTCGGAGAGCAGCGAGCGGCTGGGGCGCAGCTATGGGATTCCGTTTGTGAACTTCGACGAAGTAGCGAGTCTCGACCTGACGGTGGATGGCGCGGATGAGGTTGCGCCGGGGCTGGCGCTGATCAAAGGCGGAGGCGGGAATCTGCTGCGGGAGAAGATTGTGGCGAGCGCCACGAAGCGGTTTGTGATCATCGCGGATCAGTCGAAGGTGGTGGAGAAGCTGGGACGGTTTCCGCTGCCGGTGGAGGTGATCCAGATGGCCGAGCCGTTGGTGAGACGGGAGCTCAAGGAGATTGGGTTTACGCCCGATGTAAGGTTGAACAGCGATGGGACGCGGTTCATTACGGATGAAGGAAATCTGATTCTGGACTGTGCGGGGATGCTGCTCGAGGACCCGCAGGCGATGGCGGAGAGGCTGGATGGAATCGTGGGCGTGGTGGAGCATGGATTATTTCTGGGGATGGCGCAGATGGCGCTGATCGCAGAGGATGGGCGTGTGATTGAGCGGACGGCTTAGCGAGGGCGCTCGTCGCCAAGCCGTACGCTGCGGTTTAGAGCTTGTAGAAGTGATTGGCGGTGAGGACGAGCAGCAGGGTGACTGCGGCGATGGCGACTTCGCCCAGGGCTCCGACGAGGAAGGGCCGGGCTCCTTGTTTGAAGAGGTCACGCAGGTTGGTGCGCAGGCCTACTCCGGCGAAGGTTAATAGGAAGGCCCAGCGGCTGAGGTTGCCGAGAGCTGTGAGCTGGGATTTGGTGAAGCCCAGCGCAGCGACTGCCGGGTTGGAGCTGGCGCCCAGCGTGGCGAGCAGCGACACGACGAGGAAGCCGAGGACGAACTTGGGGAATTTCTTCCAGAGGAAGGCGGCTTTGTTGTCGATCTGCGCGGATGCGGCTCGGCTGGCCAGACCTTTGCGAACCCACTGGATGGCGTAGGCGAGGACGACGAAGCCAATGAGGGCGTTGCGGCAGGTTTTTGCCAGGACGGCGTATTTGCCGGCGGCGTCGGAGTAGAGCGCGCCGGCGGCGGTGGCTTCGGCGGTGTTATCGACGGCGAGGCCGGCCCAGATGCCGTAGGCGTGATCGCTCATGTGGAGCGCGTGGCCGATGAGCGGAAAGGTAAAGAGCGAGAGCGCGCCGAGTGCAAGGATGGCAGCGATGGCGGTGGAGGAGTCCTCTTCGTCGGCGTCGATTGCGCCCTGGGTCGCGATGATGGCGGAGACTCCGCAGACGGACGAGCCGACGGCCAGGAGCGTGGTGAGTTGTGGGCCGAGGTTGAAGGTGCGTCCGAGCCACGTCATGAACGTCAGCGAGAAGGCGAAGGCGACGAAGACGAGGAGCAGCGAGATGCCGCCGAGCTTGAGGATGTCGCCGAGGATGAAGCGCGCGCCCAGGAGGATGATTCCGGCTTTGAGCCAGAGCTCGTAGGTGGCCACGCCGGCGCGGAAGATGCGTGGGACGCCGACAGTGTTGGCGATGACGATGCCAAAGAGGATGGCCCAGAGGACGTACTCGATGTTGGGGAAGGTGATGTGGTGGGCCTTGGTGTAGGTGTTGATTGTGTGCTCGACGAACTTGCCGGCGTAACCGACGGCGGCGAGAAGCGCGATGCCTGGCAGAAGGCCGAGAAGAGTGGACGGTTCGGCAGGATTGCGGCCGGGAGCGTGAGGCGGATACTCGGTGCGTAGGTCAGGCAGATTGACGGAGGCGGCCATGGATTCTCCTTAAGCGATTTTTGCGCGGTTTACCAGGCGATGGTTCTCAGGAGGCCGAAGCGAATGAGCAGACCAAGTGCCGTGGCGAGGAGGATGGCCCAGGCGTCGGTAGAGAGTCGGAAGGAGGAACGGGTTCCAGGGGTGGACATGGTGGAATCTCCTTTGGAGAAAGCGCTATGCACACGGAAGAACGTGTGGGGGTGCTGCTGTTGGACTTTTTGAAGAGGGATAAGGCGCAGGGAGGAACTAGCTACAACAACAACGAGTCGGCATGAGGTGCAGGGTCGCGGATTGGCGGAAGACCGTCATGTTGGGGTTTAGTGTACACCATTGCGGGGAATGCAAGTCAGGCCGTGGGCAGAAGGCGCTTTGCGGCGGAATCGGCGCGGCTCCGAAGCTCCTTCGTTTCCTCTTGAATCCGGAGAGTGGTTTTGCTGTCTGCCGGAAGGTTCGCCTTAGCTTCGTCAAGCAAAAGAAGATGATCGTGCCACTCGCCGAGGGTCTTCTGTGCGGCTTCGAAATGCGAGGCGAGAGTGGCGGCTGCCTTGGAGATGTCTTTGCTGGTCTCGGCGAGATAGCGCGCGGTCTTGGCGGCCTTGCGGAGGGTGTGCAGATCGTCGTCCTGTGTCAGATCGAGGCCTCTCACCGCGCCGGCGAACCACTTTCGCGTCAGGATGATCAGTTTGGTGCCGCTCAGGCTGAGTTCGCGAGCGGTATCGACCCGAGCGGCGAACTCGTCTAATGTCCGCTCGACTCTGTCTTGTTCCTGCTCGAGCAACCGGAGAAGATCGCGCTGGGCTTTTTGCCTGACGGTTGCGAGGTAGTTGAAGAGTTCACGGGTGTCCGGAGTGCGGCCGAAGGCCTTCAGCAGATCGTGGTGGACGTCGCAGTCCCGTACCTTGCCGGCTGCGCGTCGAAGCCTGCTGAGGTATCGGCGCAGAGGTTTCGATCGTTTGTTGAGGCCGGAGAGATCGACGGAGAGGATGAGCAGCTCGATGGTCGCTTCGATGCGCCGTGTGGTGGTGCGCAGCCGATGAACACGTTTGGGCGTAGGAGTGCGCAGGCATTCGGCGATGGCTGTCTTGAGCGTAAGGCTCTGCTGGAGAAACACGTAGACGGGCTGCGGCATTACTTCACCTGCAACGAAAGATGCAAAGGAGCCTGGCTCCGACACTACGCCAGAAGAAAAGTTGTGCGCAACCGCGGGCTGCTG
This sequence comes from uncultured Acidobacteriaceae bacterium, assembly GCA_963798925.1. GTDB lineage: Bacteria > Acidobacteriota > Terriglobia > Terriglobales > Acidobacteriaceae > Edaphobacter. The sequence continues at coordinate 804,541 of CAWCVD010000008.1, read as the reverse complement.
AGAGGGTTTTGTGAAGTGTAAGCAGGAGGTTGTTATGAAACTCGCAAATGTGACGTCGATGTTGAAGAAGGGTGTAACGGTTGGACTACTGGCAGGTGCGGTTGCGCTGGCGACACCGGCGAAGGCAAACGCAGCGGTTGTCGTGGGCGTCGGCTTTGGCGCTCCCTACTATGGACGGGCCGGTTACTATGAGCGGCTGCGGATCGAAGAGGCTCGCCGGCACGCGGAGTGGGTGCGGGCGCACGAACGCTATCACTATGGCTATCGCCGCTACTAGTTCAGCGTAGCTGCTAACAATGTTCGCAGGCCGGTTGCGGAGTGGTCTCCGCGCCGGCCTTGCTGTTTAGGGCGAGTTCTTCGGTCGAAAGCGGCTGGTAGTAACGAGTCTCCGGCGAGGCGCAGGCTTCGCAGAGTATCTTTCCCGCGTGATGAATCTCGCGATCGTAGTTGATGCCTTCGCCGCACTGCTCGCAGGTGATGCGGGCTGATTTGTAGCCGGGCAGCTCGCGGGGATGGATGGCGACGGCGACCCACTCTTCGGTGAAGAGCTCAGAGTCGGGAAGCTCGCGATAAGCGAGCATCTGCTGCTGGTTCTTGTTTTCGATCTGAGGGTAGAGGTCGCGGGCGCGCTGCTTTGAGGACTCAAGTGCGGCGACTCGAAGGGCTTTGTAGACGGGAGTGTCTCCCTGAGGCGCGAGCGAAGAGGTGAGATCGACGAACGTCGCGGCCATCTTGCCCCAGTCCCGGAACTTGATGGCCCGTTTGCCGAGCCGGCAGCCCGTGACGACGGCGATGGCGTCGGTGGCGCAGCGATCGATCTCGATGAAGGTGACGAGGCGCTTGCGGTCGGCGCCTTTGGGGTCGTCGACGCCAAGACGCCTGCAGCCGAGCATCGCCAGGCGAACGCCGAGGATCTGGCCGGCGCAGAGGTGGCCGTGGGCGATCTCGGCTTCGTGCAGGAGTGCGTCGAAGGTCTGCATGACCAGATGATATAGCTGCAAAGGAAGGGCGTCTCGCGTTGCCTGGAACCCGCGATTTTCGATGAGACTGCAAAGGATGTGGAGTCCGGAGCCGCCGGATTCTTTTTCGTTTGCGCAAGATTGCGCCGGGAGGGTAGTATTCCATCCTCTGAGGTGCCTGAATGACTGACTTTGCGACGACGATCGGCATGGTTCTAAAGCAGAAAAATGGGTCGATCGCCTCCACGAAGCCGGACGCCTCTGTGTACCAGGCCATCGAACTGATGGCCGAGAAGCGCGTCGGTGCGCTGCTGGTAATGGAGGCCGGGATGTTGCTGGGGATCATCTCTGAGCGGGACTATGCGCGCAAGGTGATTCTGCAGGGACGGTCCTCGAAGGAGACGCAAGTCGCAGAGATCATGAGTAGTCCGGTGATCACGGTCACGCGACAGCATACGGTGGGCGAGTGCATGCGCATCATCACGAACAACCGCATCCGGCATCTCCCGGTGGTGGAGAACGGCGTTGTGCTGGGAGTGGTTTCGATTGGCGACCTGGTGAACTGGATGATCTCCGAACAGGAGATGACGATCCGTCACCTGGAGGCGTACATCTCGGGCGACCACGATCACCTAGTAGTTTCTATCCAAACGATTTGTGTAGATCGGCGGCGCGTCTCGCGTGTTCCGCGTCATGCGCTTGCTGCTGCTCGTAGGCGTCGAGCGCGTCATGTAGGCGGTTGAAGATCCATGAGGGGCCGATGCATTCGGTCAGGTGGTGACGGTCCAAGTCAGCGCGGGTGTTCCACGAAACCCGCGCAAACCCGAACGAGACGCCTTGGGTGGCGAGATCTTTCTTGAGCTCCTCAACAACGCGAGCAGCACTGTAGTCGACCTGAGTGATGGCCTCAGCATCGACGATGAGCCAGCGAACCGGGGAAGGTGAGGGTCCGACGAGCGTCATGATCTCGTCGCCGAATCGGCTTGCGTTGGCATAGTAGAGGGCAGCACCGAAGCGGTACAGAACAAGCCCGGGTTCGGTCGTCGCACCGAACGTGGGCACAGCCAGCTTCCATGTTCCGTCGCTCTCGGCGATCATGACGCCGCTGCGCGGGTGATAGCTGTGATGGACGATTCGAAGCAGCGACATCACCATTGCGAGGAGAATGCCTTGTTCGACGCCGATCACGATGACAGAGAGGGCCGCGGCCACAGCCAGCGCAAACTCGGCGGGGCTCTCCTGGCGAATCTTGCGGAGTGTTTGCAGCTTGATCATCCGGATGGCGACGAGAAACACTAGCGCGCCGAGCACGCATTGGGGAAGGTACTGCAAGGGTTTGGTGGAGAAGAGAAGAACGAGGGCGACGCAGGCGGCGGTGACGACCTGGGCGATCTGGCTCTGGCTGCCGGCGGCTTCGACGATTGCAGTCTGGGTGGGGCTTCCGTTGACGACGAAGGTACCGCTGAGAGCAGCGGCGGCGTTGGCTGCGGAAAGGCCGACGATGTCCTGGTCTTCGTCGAGGCGCTGGTGGTGGCGCGCGGCGTAGATGCGGGAGGTTGCCGCGCTCTGAGTCAGGATCATCACGGCGCAGGATCCGGCGACTGAGAGCAGAGGGGGAATGTCTCGCCAATGAACCTGGGGAAAGCCCGAGATGAGGCATGCCACCGGCAACAGGACCTATGGTGGCGATGCCGTGTGCGGCGAAGTCCAGAGCTGCGCTGGCCGCGGTGGCTCCGACGACGGCAAGCAGCGGGCCAGGCACCGCAGGAGCGAACCGGCGAAGAGCGAAGACGGCAGCAAGCACAAGAACGGTGACGAGCAACGTCGGAAGATGTACATGGTGAAGGTTGCGGCAGACGTTGTAGAGCTGAGCGATGGTCCAGTGGGAGGCACTTTGCAGACCGAGCATCTGGGCCAGAACGGCGATGCCAACTTGAAATCCGATCCCCGTAAGAAAGCCCGCGAGCACGGTCTGAGAGAGGAAGTCGGCGACGAAGCCGAGCTTCAGCAGACGCGCGAGAAGCAGGAATCCAGCGGTGAGGAGAGCGACCAGGCCGGCCAGAGCAACATATCGGGCGCTTGCAGCAGGAGCCATGTCGACGAGGCCACCGCGAAGAATGGCCGCAGTGGCTGAGTCGGCGGCGACAACAAGGTAACGCGAGGAGCCGAAAGCTGCGAAGGCCAGAAGCGGGAGCAGCAGCGAATAGAGGCCCGTGACGACCGGCATACCCGCAATGCGCGTGTAGCCGAGGGCCTGCGGAATATCCTGCGCCGCGAAGACGACGCCGGCAACAGCATCGCGGACGGCGCCTGCTCGCTTGAAAGGCTTGATGCCCTGGAACAGATTCAGCAAATCAGAACTCCCGGACAGCGGCAAGGCACCGCGCTTTTTGGCAATACGAATCGACGTTGATGCTAAATCAAAATGTCGTGAATTTTTGAGGAATGCGGGAGATGCGGATGGATCAGTTAGCGTCCGAGCCGTCGCTCTTCTTCCTCTTCCAGGATCGAGGCGGTGCCGACGACGTCGAAGGTCGTGGCTTCGCCTCCGGTTGGCTTAAGGGTGACGCGCATAGGCAGACGCTGCCATTTGGCAGGCTGGCAGACAGGAATGAAGTGATTTATCTGTGGCCATGGGCCGATCTGCTTCAGGACAATGGGACGTCGCGCTCCGAGTTGGGCGACTACGGCGAAGAGGCCGCCTTTGGCTGTCGTGGCGATGCCGCAGTAAGCCGCGTAGTCGCGGAACCAGACCACGTCAGAGACGGCAGCGTCGAAATCCGGCAGATGCAACGCGGTAATGTGGCCGGTGACACGGTCGACCGTGAGCCAGGGGCCTGGCTGCCAGATCCAGTGGGGTGTTGTGTCGGAAGGCAGGGAGTCGTTGAGGCGAAGAGCGCGGCGAACGGCGAAGGTGCGATCAGTGACCTCGTGAATCTCTCCGGTGACCCACTCTTTTTGGCGGTCGTCGACGAAGAGCGGGCGGATTTTGAGGCTCGAAGTCTCGTCGGCTTTCGTGTCGGGAGTGGCGTCAGGCTGGGTATACGGCACCTTGCGATACGCGCCAAGGGTGACAGTGTGGACCTTGGGAGCTGCTGCGAACAGCGGCTGGGATGGGCTGGTTCCGTATAACGCCAGTAGAAAGAGCATAGTGACGAGAACGCTAAAAAGGCGGGCAAATCGAGATGCACAGAGAGTCAGGCTCAAAAGGTAGGGCTCGCTGGAAAAAATTTCCTGATGCCATGCTACTCGAACGTTGCAGGGGCACGAGTGGCCCGAGCAGCCTATAACCCTTTCGAGTAAGGAAGAAATGGGAGCAGGGACGGAAGAATCTTCAGCAATAACGGAAAGATGTACAGAGGTATTGAGAAAGATACGAAAACCACAAATAGATTGTGAATATCGGGCAATTTTCTGGCCCGTGCAGAGTAGTATCGTGGAAAGAATACGTGCTGCCGTCGTGGTGGCGCGTGCAGCACGACCGCGGCGGGACTATTTTCAAGCAGTACGAAAGGATAGGAATAAGATATGTGGAAACCGAATCAGACTGGAAGCAATACTCCCTCGACTCCTGAACCGCTGCGTCCTTCGGCGCCTGCGACAAACTTTGAGGCCAGCCCCAGCCGGCCTGCAGTTGGCACTGGAACGGCGGCGGCTGCCGTACCAACGGGAGAGCAAGCGACCATCGGCAAATCTCTGATCGTTAAGGGAGAGTTGACGGGCTCCGAATCACTGTACATCGATGGCAAGGTAGAGGGCGCAATCAATCTGCCGGGCAATCGCGTGACTGTCGGGCGCAATGGCCAGGTGGCCGCGAACATCGTGGCGCGTGAGATCGTCGTGCTGGGCAAAGTGCGCGGCAACTGCCAGGCGAGTGATCGCGTGGACATTCGCAGCGAAGGCTCGCTGACCGGCGATGTGATCGCAGCGCGAATCTCCATCGAGGATGGCGCCTTCTTTAAAGGTGGCATCGACATTCGCAAGCCCGGTGGCACCGATCTGAAGGGTGGACCAGCTGCGCCCGTCTCAGAACCAGTTGCCGTTGAGGCGTAGGACGATCTCCGCAGTAACTTTCCCTCAGTGATAACGGCTCCGGCAATACCGGGGCCGTTCTACGTCTTCTTCAGAAGAAGCGAATCGGAAGGTTGCGAATCGTGGTAAAGACGACTGCCAAGGCGAGCGCTGCATAGATGGCAACGCTCGGTGGACGTTGCCACCTGAGCGGCTTGCGCCGCGCCAATCGGCTGTACCAGAGAATGCCGTAGCCCGCCACAATCGGAAATAAAACCGTTATCAGTGCGTTAAGATGCATTGCGTGGGCGAAGTGGCCTCGCAGCAGTTCGGCGATGGCGCGCGTGGCTCCGCAGCCAGGACACTGCAGGCCGAGCAACTCATGAATCGGGCATTGCGGGTAGAAGTTGTAGCGGTCGGGGGGAAATCGCACGAGAGCGAAGACCACGAGACCTGCGACCGCCGGCGGCGCGACCAGACGCAGCATGTCTGTAATTCTGCTGCGGGCGCCAATCCTGCTGCTGGCGCCAGTCACTGCGCACCACTCCGGTACCGGAGCGATTGCTTGATTTCATTGATCTCGTTCAGCTTGTACTGGAAATAAATTCCGCCGAAGAAAAATGTCATCACCGCGTTGAGGCGCAGGCCGAGCGGTTCGGCGACATTGAAGTGCTGCTCCAGCGTGTCTCGGAGAGTGAAACGTGCGATGAGGCGAACGACCCACGAAGCGATAAAGATCAGATCGCGGATGGAACTGTGGTGCTGCATGTACGGATGGTGGTGCATGACCGAGATCGCCGCGCCCCAGCCGCCGCCGCCCAGATGGAGCAAGACCAGCACGGTGGCAGCGATATACAAGATCAATGCTTTGCTTGCCGGCTGAACGCGGTTGGCCCAGGTCGCGATGACCAGGTTCCACACGACGACAAACAGGCCGCAGGTAAATAAGCCGAGAACGAGCTCAAGGGCCCAGTGCAGATCGGGCGGGTCGGGATAGAGAGAACCAGCCGTCGGGGCGTAGCCAGCAGGCGCTGCATAGACAGGGGCAGAGACGGGCGGAGGGACAGTCGCACCACCGAGGATCTGCGAGACGGGAAGCCAATCTGCCATCTCGGCACTCTTAGCCATGTCGGTGGGCAGGATGTTTCCTGAGGCAACGTAACGCCTGAGGTCTTCGAGGGTGTAGGGGCCATACATCTGCCCGTTGCGTGAGACCTGATAAGTCATGCAAAGCTCCGGGAGGCCCGGGCTGCAGCGCCTCCGATTATTTTCGATAGACCCGATGAGATCATGGATGGCGATTCCGCACAAACCGTAGGAACGTACGTATGGAGTCGGCGAGGGACGGCGGATGGCGGACGTGTGCGAATTTCTATCAGGAAATAGTTTCCAACTGTTCTCTCGCCGCTGTATAACGCTGTTTGCGTGCAATTTACTGAATGTGGAGAAGGTTCGTGATGCTGTCTTTGAGGATGCTGCTGATTCTGGGAGCTGGCGCTCTCGCGATGCAGTCGGCAATTGCGCAGGAGATACCGCGCCTGGCGCTCGACCAGGGCCGCGCGACGCTGATGGTCGACGGCAAGCCGTTCTGGCTCCTGGGAGCGCAGGTCGACAACTCGAGCGGATGGCCGGATCGGCTGCAAGCGGTGTGGCCGGCGGCCGAAAAGATGCGGTTGAACACGCTGGAAGTGCCCGTCTACTGGGAGCAGATGGAACCGCAGAAAGGGCGGTTTGATTTCACCGTTGTCGATGCGATTCTGGGTCAGGCGCGCGAACACAAGATGCGGCTGGTACTGCTGTGGTTCGGCACATGGAAGAACGGCAAGATGCACTACGTACCGGAGTGGGTGAAGTCCGACCCGGCTACCTATCCGCGGATGAAGACGAAGGACGGGCAGTCGATCGATGTGCTAAGCCCGAACGCCCCAGTAAATCTTGCAGCCGATCGCGATGCGTTTGTGGGGCTGATGAGCCATCTGCGGGAGACGGACTCTCAGCACACGGTGATCATGATGCAGGTGGAGAATGAATCGGGCTCACTGGGGACCGTGCGGGACTTCGGCGCAGTTGCGCAGAAGGAATTCGAAGGCCAGGTGCCGGCGGAGCTGCTTCATGGGCTGAAGAAGAGCGGCTCAGGAACGTGGTCGCAGGTCTTCGGCGAAGATGCGGATGAGACGTTCGCGGCGTGGTCCGTGGCGCGATACATCGGGCAGGTCGCCGCAGCGGGAAAGAAGGAGCTCGCGCTGCCGATGTATGCGAACAACTGGCTGAAGAGCCCCCGCGCTTATCCCGTCTCGACGGTGCCGGGCGAGGACTATCCGAGCGGCGGACCGACGATCAACATGATCGACGTATGGAAGATTGCGGCGCCGTCGCTCGATCTACTAGCTCCGGATATCTATGTCCCGAGCAGCGAACGGTACCGCATAGTGATGAAGGAGTTTCATCGGCCGGACAATCCGCTAATGATTCCAGAAAGCCTTGGCTTCGAGCCGTTTCCCGGCGCGAGCGGCTACGCGCGCTATCTTTACTATGCTTTGGGCGAAGGGGCGATCGGCTTCGCCAACTTTGGGTTGGACCGGATTCCCGTTGATGGGTCGATGGATGCCGAGACAGCTTCGCAGGTAGAGGGATTTCGGTTGCTGGGCTCGTTCGACCGTCAACTGGCGGCACTTGCCTTTGCCGGTAAGGTGAAGACGGCCGTGGAGGAACCCGGCATCGCCCAGCAGGAACTGGCCTTTGGCGGATGGCGCGCGGTTGTCTCCTTTCCACCTGCTTACAACCCGCCGGCAGCGCCGGTGTCTGTCACCTCCGGCACAACGGGACTGAAGGCAGGCCGCGTGATGGTAGCTTCTCTTGGTGCGGATGAGTTTCTCGTAGCCGGCATCGACTGCAGGGTGCAGTTTGCTCTGCCCGTCCACGCAAGCGGAAAGCAGATGCAACTGCTTGGCGTAGAGGAGGGCCACTATGACGGAACAACCTGGGTTCCTTCGCGACTGTGGAATGGCGATGAAACAGACTATGGGTTGAACTTCGGCGGCAAAGGATCCTTGCTGCGCGTCAAGTTGGGGAGCTACTGATGAGATCCATAATTGTCACTTCCATCGTTGCGTGTTCTTCTTTAAGCATGTTGGCCCAGCAGCCCTGGCAGAAGATTCAGATGCCAACCGCCGCACAGGTAGCTCAGACATGGAAGACGCCACCGCCCGAGTACGGTCCCGAGCCCTACTACGGGCTCAACGGCGCCGTGGACGAGACGGTTATCCGCCGCGATCTCGACACCATGAAATCACTCGGCTACCAGGCGGTGACGGTGCAGGCGGGATACGGGATGCCCTTTGCATACCTGTCACCGGAGTATTTCACGTTCTTCCGCACCTTCGTCGCCGAGGCGAAGCAGCGAAACATGCGCGTCTGGATCGTGGATGACGCAGGATATCCCAGCGGCTTTGCAGGAGGAAAATTTACCGAGTTGAAGCCCGAGATGAGGATGCAGGCGCTGGTTGCGGCCCAGAGGCTTGCCGCAATCTCGGGCGAGGCGATGAAAGCTCCAGTTGGGCCCGATACGGTGGCCGTGACGGCGATCAACGCCGACGACGGTTCGACTGTAACAGTTCCAGTTACAGATAACGCGATCAATTGGATAGCTCCTGCCGGACATTGGACGGTCGTAGTGGTGGAGCATCAGTTCAAGACCTCGCCAACCCGGTCCGACACGAATCCCAAACGCGTCAAGGACGGGTCGCAGTCACTCGAGGACTATCTCGATCCCGCGGCCACAGGACAATATCTCGCGTTCACGCATGAGCAATACAAGAAGGCAGCTGGCGACGAGTTCGGCAAGACGATCATGGGCTTTCGAGGAGATGAGCCGGACTATTCGATCAGCGGACTACCCTGGACGCCGAAGTTTTTCGAGAAGTTCAACGAGATCAAAGGTTACGACGTGAGGCCGCACTTAGCTGCGTTCCTGCAACCGCGTGGGACGAAGCTGACCGATGCGCAGATGCGTGCGAAGGCCGATTACTACGATGTGTTCTCGCAGATGTTTCGCGATGGCTTCTTCAAGCCGCAAGGTGAGTGGTGCGCCGCGAATCATCTGGAGTACCAGGTCCATCTGAACCACGAAGAGATGGAGATGGACCTCACGCGATCCGAGGGAGAGTTCCTCCGCGACATGCAATACGTTCAGGTTCCTGGCATCGATTCCATCTGGCATCAGATATGGAAGGACACAATCTCCGACTTTCCTCGCCTGGCCGCGTCGGCTTCGCATGTATACGGGCATCCGCGCGCGTTCACGGAGAGCTTCGCAGCATACCGGCCTGAGCCCAATGTCGACATGGCCCGCTACATCCTGAACGAGCAGTTTGTGCGCGGCGTGAATCTGGTGGAGACGATGTACTTTCCCGCCAGCAGCTCCGGCACCTCTCATCGTTCGCCCTATATGGCAGATCCGGCATATCCAGCGCTGCTCATCTATGTGCAGCGAATGTCGTACCTGATGTCGATGGGCCGTCCAACGGCTTCGGTTGCGCTTTATCTTCCTTCAAGCTCGATGTGGATGGGGGACGCAGCGGCGGATGCGGCGTTTGTCTCGACGGAGCGGATGTTGTCCGAGCGGCAGATCGACTTCGATATCGTCAACGACGACGCGCTCGCAAAAGACCTGATCGCAGGGCCCGGAACGCTGGAGACAGCAAGCGGGAATCGTTACGGGACGGTGATCCTTCCAAATATTTCGCTTCTGTCACGAGCATCATTTGACCGGTTGCGAGCCTTCGCAAAGGATGGCGGCCACGTGCTGTTCCTTGGTCGAACGCCATCGCTGATCTCCGGCAGAACGATTCTCGACGCGCATGCCGCCACTCCCGCTGACTTTGCATGGGCCTCGGTAGTTCCGGGCGAATTGCCGCCCACGCCAACGCCCCCGGCTCAGCCACCGGCTTCGCCGCCTTCAGCGCTAGTCGTTCTAGAAGCGATCGCACAGGCGGTCACCGCAGCAGTGCCGTCGCCCGATATCACGCTCGATAAGCCGGATACTGCGTTGCGGCTTATGCAGCGGCGCCTGAAGGATGCGGACGTCTATCTCTTCTTCAACGAAGGAGCGCAGCCATCCTCGCATGCCGTTACCTTAAGGAGCGACGGAAGCAAGGTAGAGAGGTGGGATCCACAGACAGGCACCATTGCGTCCACGCAGAGAACGGGTGCAAAGGGAGCCATAAAGGTTCAACTTGAGCTCAAGCCGTACGAAACGGCCGTCTTGATCGTGCGTTAGAGAATCTTGCTGTCGACGCTGTCGAGAACGGTGTCCTTCGCAGCGCGGCTTATCAGGATTCGCAAATCGGTAACCTTGTTCAGTGAGAAGGCTGGCGGCGTGGTGGGCGCGGTAACAGCGATAAAGTCGGCACGGTTGACGGCTTCGACGTAGAAGCTTGGGCGCTGGTCCGGCGTCGCGGGTTGAACCTCAACGTGGCTCATCTCAACTCGGTCGATATGGCGGAGAAAAAAACCCTGCGAAGGCGTCGTCGGGCCGAACATGCCGGGGTCGGGATACCTCTCGGCATTCTCCGGCATGACGATCTTGGCGTCGTCGGCCGAGCCACCACCCTTGTGCTGGATATAGACGTTCGATATCTTGACGTCCTGAATGGTGTGGTCGGGGATGCCGCTCAGGATCGACGAGATGTGCGAGCCGGTGTTGTAGCTGACCAGGTTGTCAACGACGACCCGCTGCAGAGTGCCGACCTTCGTGCTGTCTTTAGGGCCGCGCAAGCGGGCACCGAGACGCCAGAACAGCGGAGCGCTGACGACGTCACGCATCGTGATGTTCGAGATCGCGATGTCCTCGCAGAGTGCGCCGTCTTCGCTCTCGAGCGCCAGTCCCATGCAGCCGTCGAAGACGCAGTTGGAGATGGCGATGTTTTTAAACCCGCCGTTGGATTCGGTGCCGCACTTGATGCGCCCATTGCGCGCGAGCCTGGGGACATCGGGGCCAAACTTCTTGTAAGTGCCGTCAAGCATCGTGCCGAGTTCGTAAGACCCCGCGACGTAGCAGTTAGTGATGGTCACATTCTCCGTGGCGCGATTGTAGCCAAGAGCATAGCTGGATTTCGGGCAGATCGCGTCGTCCCACGGAGAATTGACGAAGCAGTTGGAGACGCGGACGTTCCGGCAGCAGTCGATGTCGATGCCATCGCGATCAGTGTCGACGGTGATGTTGTCGATCGTGAGGTTGTCGACGCCAGTGAGGAGGAAGCCGAAGTGACCGCCCTTGAGAATTGAGAAGTCACGGAAGAGAACGTTGCGGCAGTTCTTAAGCGCAATGGCCTTGTTGCCGACGCCGGGCTGCTCCGCCTGATAAATAGGATAATTTCCGCGCGCGGGACGGGCCAAGGGCGCCGCACCCGCGGGACGCTGAGGTGCATTAGCTGGCGGCGGAGGGGCTCCCGGCGGACGGCCCGGCCCGGCTCCATAGCTGAGGCCTTTGCCATAGATGAGACCGGGACCGGTGATCGAAACGTCGTTGATGCCCTCGCCCCAGATTAGAGAGTTGTGCCAGTGATTGTGGCCGTAGTCCTGGTAGGGCTCCCATTCGCCGTTAGGCTCAGCCGCGTCGTAGGTGCCGCCGTTGTAACCGGTAGCTTGGCCCGGCAGGGGCGACTCAGCCGCGAGAATAGTCGCTCCCTGCGCAAGAACAAGAGCGACGTGACTCTTGAGCCGGATCGAAAAGGAGAGCCACGTCCCGGCAGGAAAAAGCACCGTCCCTCCACCCGCGGCCGCCGCGGCTTCAATCGCCTTATTGATCGCGGGCGAATCGACGGCTTTGCCGTCACCAACGGCCCCGTAGGTGCGAATGTCGAAGATTCCGAGCGTTGCCGCGGGTGCTGGAGACTTCGCGGCAGCGGCATAGGCGGCGGGCACAGCGGTGGCGGCAGCAGCGGCAAATCCCATGCCGCCAAATCGGAGAAGTTCGCGTCGGGCCGAGTTGAAGGAGTCCATAGGAGCGCCATGCTAGCAGACATGACGCATCGATGAAAAATAGTTTTTATAGGGAAACCAGCCCGAAGGTTGGCTGTTTCTAGAAACTGTCGCTGCCGGTCGGACGGAAGCGATAGCCGATCCATGGTTCGGTAACGATGTACGCAGGCTCTTCGGAGACTTCGATCTTTTTGCGAAGCTGCCCGATCGTGACGCGCAGATACTCGGGCTGGTCGGCGTTCGTCCCCCACACTGCATGGAGAAGAGCGCGGTGCGTGAAGACTTGTCCGGGTCGCTCCGCCAGGGCGACAAGCAGGTCGAACTGTTTTGGCGTCAGATGAACGTCCTGGCCGCGAACAACGACGCGGTGTTGCAGAATATCGATGACAAAATCACCCGCTGTGATGATCTTTGGCGGCTCTCCATTCGCCGCTGTCTTGCGACGTAACTGGGCTCGGACGCGGGCCTGCAGCTCCTGAATGCTGAAGGGCTTCGTGACGTAGTCATCCGCGCCGGCGTCGAGCGCCTCAACCTTCATGTGATCCTGGTTGCGAACGGAAAGAACGATGATCGGCACTTGCGAGACGGCGCGAATCTCGCGGCACAGCTCGACGCCATCCATCTGTGGCATGGCGAGATCAGTGATGACCAGATCCGGGTTCCATGAATGGACAAGTTCCATCCCTTCGACGCCGTTCGCGGCGACACGCAACGTGTGGCCCTGCGTGGAGAGCGCCGTGCGAAGGACCCGGGTAATCTGAGCTTCGTCGTCGACGAGGAGGACCTTCGCCGGTTGATCATTTTCGTTCTGCTTCATTCGCGCTCCGAGTGCTGTGTGACGATGTGGACATCGACGTTGGGCGACTCCTTCAAAAAGTGCTGAATCGCCCAGTAATAAAGATATTGGCGCAGGCCGCGGACAACCGACCGCCCAAAGACGACATGCGTAATACGCTTCTCGCGAACAAAGCTGGCTGCCGTATGAGCGATGCTTTTGCCTTTGAGAATGAAGACTTCGGCGTTCAGATTCCGGGCAAACTGCATGTTTTCCGCCAGGGTGCTCTTCTCCTCGCTTGAAAGATCCTCATCCGTATCAACGTGTAGCACGAAGAGCTCGCCGCCGACTCCCTCGGCTACGCGGGCGCCGCGAGCGATCAGAACCTGTGAGGCACTGTTGGCGCTGATGCAAACGGCAACGCGCTCGCGCACAGCCCAGTGTGCCTCGATGCGCTTCGCATCCATGTACGCCGTCAGCGTACGGTCGACCGCCTTCGTCACATGTTGCAGGGCCAGCTCGCGGAGCGCAATCAGATTGCCACGGCGAAAAAAGTTCGCGAGCGCCTTCTCCGCACGATCGACGCCGTAGATATCGCCGCGGCGCATGCGGGTCTGGAGTGCCTCCGGCGTCAGGTCGGCCATGACGATCTCGTCGGCGCGCTGCACAACCCAATCCGGCACAGTCTCGCGAATCGGAATTCCGGTGATGCTCTGCACGGTCGGGGCGACACTTTCAATGTGCTGGACGTTCATCGTTGCAAGCACGTCAATGTTGGCCGCAAGCAAATCCAGCACGTCTTCGTAGCGCTTGCGGTGAATGCTGCCTTCAATGTTGGTGTGGGCGAGTTCGTCAATCAGAACGATCTGCGGCTTTCGAGTGAGAATGCCCTCGAGGTCCATCTCCTCGAATGAGACGCCCTTATAGTTAAATCTTCCTGCGCGGAATCTGCTCGAGCTGCGCGGCCAGCTCGGCGGTGCGTGGACGTCCATGCGTCTCGACGACTCCGATGACGATGTCTTCTCCTCGCTGGTGGCGACGGATCGCCTCGCTAAGCATGTTGTATGTCTTGCCGACGCCAGGCGCGTAGCCGAGGAACAGCTTAAAGGTGCCCTGCGTCTTTTCCGGTGCAACCTTGGCCAGCCACTCCTCAGGGCTTTTTGCTGCAGGATTCGGGTTTTCGCGCGTCGTCATAAGGATAAGATAAGTTGGTGCAGCGAAAGGTAAAACGCAGTATCGTTCGCTACAGCGTGTCAACGGCCACCGCCGCTGTCATTGTAGCTGTCTACTTCCGTTGGCTGCATGTCAACGAGACCACGGTGGCGATGACCTTCATGGTCGGCATCCTTCTGGTTGCCGCAAACTGGGGGCTGCGCCACTCGATTTACCTGTCCATCCTGTCTGCTGCCGCGTTCAATTTTTTCTTTCTCCCGCCTGTGCTTACATTCACCATAGGCGACAGTCGCAACTGGATCGCCTTGCTGGCTTTCTTGGTGACCGGTATCATCGCCAGCCAGCTTGCGGACCGCGCGCGCCGTGAGGCTGCGATGTCGCGCCGCCGTCAGCGTGAATCGGAGCGGCTCTACGAGTTCAGCCAGCGCATGCTGGTCGCGGGCAATGTCATTGACCTGCTCAACGACCTGCCACAGATGATCGCCGCGACCTTCAACCTTACGGGAGCCGCGATTTACCTGCGCGAAAGAGATCGGGTTTACCGCTCCAGCCCAAACTACATGGATGTGACAGCAGCGGAGCTGCGCGATGCAGCCTACTCACGAGATCACCGCCGTGATGAGGAGCGCGGTGTGACGCTGGTCCCGATCCTTCTCGGTACTCGTCCAATTGGTGCGGTCGGACTCACAGGCGACGGGCTGTCTCCTGAGGCTCTGGACGCCGTCTGTGGCCTTGCCGCCATCGCTATCGAGCGAGCCGGCGCAGTTGAGACACTCACCCGCGTTCAGGCTTCACGCGAGAGTGAACGGCTGCGCAACGCTCTGCTCGATTCCGTGGCTCATGAGCTGCGAACTCCGTTGACTGCAATCACGGCTGCGATCACGAGCTTGCGGGGCGATCCCCTGCTGGACAAGGAGCAGAGTGCGGAGATGATGCAGGTGATCGAAGAGGAGGCTGGGCGACTGGATCGGCTGGTCGGTCAGGCGATGGAGATGGCGGAGCTCGATGCACACGACATCAAACTCGATCTGCAGCTTCATTCCATGCGCGAGGCCGTCGATATTGCGCTCGAGGCTGTGCAGATCCCGCTCAAGACACACCCCGTCGAACTCCGTTTGCCCGACTCCCTTCCTCCGGTGCAGATGGATCTTGAGCGCATCGCGAAGGTGCTGCAGCATCTGCTGGAAAACGCTGCGAAGTACTCTGCGGAGGGCAGCCCTATCTTTGTCAGCGCCGAGGTCTCCAAGGGCCAGCTCGTCACCAGCGTCGCCGACCGCGGTGCAGGCGTTGACGATCTGGAACGAATGATGATCTTTGACAAGTTCTACCGCGGGCAGGGCCAGCGCTATCGAGTGCAGGGAACGGGCATGGGGCTTGCCATCGCCAAGGCCATCGTGGAGGCGCACGGCGGCTCCATTGATGTGACCAGCCAGCCGTCACAGGGCTCCGTCTTTTCGTTCTACCTGCCGCTCCAGCTATCAGGCGGATAGAGCTAGAGCTTCGGCAGGTCGGTGACGTTCCATCCGCCGCCTAGCGCCTTGATCAACAAAACACTCGCATCCATCTGCCGGCGCATGATGTCGATATCGTTCCGCTCGTTGGTCAGAGCAGTAGTTTGCGCGGTAACGACCTGCAGGTACGTATCGAGCCCGCCGACATAGCGGTTGTTGAAGATCTGTTCTGCCGACTGCGCCGCCAGCGTCGCCTGGTGCTGGTTCTCGGCCTCCTGCTGCAGAACCCGAAGCGCAACCAGATTGTCTTCGACCTGTTGAAACGCGGTAAGCGTCGTCTGCCTGTAGTTCGCGACGGTCTCATCGTAGCTGGCATTTGCTTGCTCAGAGACAGCGGCCCTGCGTCCCGCATCGAAGACCGTCTGCGAGATGGTTGGCCCGAGCGCCCACATTAGGCTCGCAGGATTGAACAGATTCGCGAACGAAGTCGCCTCCACGCCCACCGATCCGTTGAGTGAGATCGTGGGATAGAACGCAGCTCGCGCAATCCCAATGTGATCATTAGCTTCCGCGACGCGACGTTCCGCGGCCGCGATGTCCGGACGGCGTTCCAGAAGCTCGGACGGAAGTCCTGGAGGAATCAGCGGCGGTCGCGCATCGAGCGGCACGTCGTTGAGTGAAAACGATGCCGGAGGCTTGCCCAGAAGGACCGCGATGGCGTGCTCGAACTCCGCGCGCTGCAGCGTGATATCGCGCGCCTGCACCTTGGCCGCCTCAAGCTGGGTCTTCGCCTGGTCGACATCCGATTTTGGAGCGACCCCCCCCTCAAAACGGTTGGTCGTAATGCGGAAGGCCTCCTCGTAGTACTTCACCGTGTCGTTCAGCAGCTTCTCCTGCGCATCCGCGCTGCGAGCCTCAAAGTAGTCGACGGCGAGCTCGGCCTGCAGACTCAGCATGACGGTCTGTCTGTCCCCCGCGCTGGCCTGAGCCTCTTCGCGAGCGGCACTGACGCTGTGGCGCACCCGGCCCCAGACGTCGATCTCGTAGTTCATGTCCACCGGAAGCTGGATATCTCCAACCCCGTTGCCGTGCGCACTGGATACATTGAAGTACGGCCGGTTGGTGGACTCGCGCAGTCCGCCGGCAAACGGCGCAACTCCCACCGTCGGATAAAGAGAAGCATGGGTGAAGCGGATCAGCGCCCGCGCCTCGCGGAATCGTGCATCCGCAGCCTTCAGATCCTGGTTGTCGGCCGCAATCTGTGGCTCCAGCGCATTCAGCTCAGGGTCACCGAAGACCTTCCACCACTCTCCACGCTGAACTGCATCCGCAGGCTGAGCGACCTGCCAGTTGGCGTTCTCCTTCAGCGTGTCAGGATTCGCTTCCTTGTACTCCGGCGTGAGCGGCACCAATGGCTTCACATACTTCGGCCCCACCATGCAGCCGCTAAGCAAAAACGAAGCAGTCCCGGCGAGGGCGACCAAACGCAAAGTCACTGAGCCCCCTCCTTCTTCGGAGTCTGCGATGTCGGCTGCTTCGCCCCGTTCGCGATCTGCACCTCCTGCCCGGAGGCGAGCGAGTCCGACGGGTCCAAAATCACCGCATCGTTCGGCGTCAATCCTGAAGCAATCTCCACCGTCGCGCCGGCATCTTTGCTGATCTTCACCGGCACCAGTTCAACGCGGCCATCGCGCACGACGCCGACACGCAATCCCTCGGCGCGGAACAGAAGTGTGTTCGACGGAATCGTCAGTCCCGCGGCATGCTGCGGAACCTTGAAGTGAACAAAAACATAGGCGCCCGGCAGCAGCTCGCCCTTCGGATTGTCTACATCAACCTCGACGTTCAGCGTGCGCGTGCTCTGATCGATAGCATTCGAGTTGCGCGCGATCGTGCCCTCAAAAGTCTCGCCCCGGAAACTCATCGAGAGTCAGCGTCGCTTTGCCACCGTCTTTAGTAGCGGACGAGTAGGCCTCAGGCACCGCAACGTAGACTCGAAGCCTCCCAATAGCCTGCAGATGAAACAGCTCCTGCGGCGTCGTGTTCTGCCCAGCCGAGATCAGTCTCCCGATGTCGGTGTTGCGGGCGGTTACGATCCCATCGAAGGGTGCATAAACATTCTCAAACGACTGCAGCTGCTCGAGCCTTCGCACATTCGCCATCGAAGCATCCACGGCCGCCTTCTTCGCTGCCGCATCGCTCACTGCAACATCGGTCTCCTGCTTCGAAACCGAGTTCGTCTTCAACAAATTCTGATACCGCGCCGAAGTCGTGTTCGCCAGGTCAAGATTCGCCTGAGCACTCTTCAAATCCGCCTGTGCAACCTGAAGCTGCTGGTCCAGCTCGGGCGTCTCGATCTGAGCCATCAACTGTCCCTTGCGAACCCGCGCTCCGATGTCGAAGAACCAGTTCTTCAGATAACCGTTGGTTCGCGAGTAGATGGCCGCATCCGTATACGCCTGAGTATTTCCCGGCAACGCGATCTCGGACGAGAGCGTCGATGTAGTCGGATACACGACGTTGACGGATTGAATCGCGGTCTCGGCGGTCTCCTTCTCCAGCGTGTGTTCGCTGCCGCGTCGCGCCATGATTCCGAAGACGACGACAGCCGCAACGATGGCGGCGACGATGATCACGCCAATCCACGTACCACCACTAACACGCGGCTCCTCCGCTGGAACCACCGGCTCAGGAGAGTGCTGTCCGGACGGATAGCTCTCGGTTGTCTTCTCCTCGGTCGCGCTCGTCATACGTGCTCCTTGCATATTCATGGATCTCTACGCCCCCGCTGCCATGGGATGGTCGGCAGACTCTCTCGCTGTCTCGGTCTGGCCACGGCGGCCGTGTAGAAGGCTGAAGACCGCAGGAACGAAGATCAGCGTTGCGATGGTCGCCAGAAACAGGCCGCCGATCACCGCGCGTCCCAGCGGAGCGTTCTGTTCTCCGCCCTCGCCGGCGCCCAGCGCCATGGGAATCATGCCGATGATCATCGCCAGCGCAGTCATGCACACGGGACGAAACCTCGTCGCTCCTGCTTCAACAGCGGCCTGCACCGCATCTCCGTGATGCAACAGCCGTTCTTTGGCAAAGGACACGACAAGGATACTGTTTGCCGTCGCAACGCCCATACACATAATCGCACCCATTAGCGCAGGAACGCTCAACGTAGTGCGTGTAGCGAAGAGAAAGAGCACAATGCCGGCCAGAGCGGCAGGCAGCGCCGTAATAATGATGAACGGATCCAGCCACGACTGGAAGTTGACCACAATCAGCAGATAAACAAGGACAATCGCGAAGGCCAGACCAAACAGCAGTCCCAGGTACGAGCTCTTCATCGTCTCAACCTGTCCGCGAACACGCACAAACGTGCCCCGAGGCAAAGACTTTTCGTTTCGGCAACGATCCGGTCAACCTCTTTGCTGACTGCGCCCAGATCGCGCCCCTGCACCGCGCCATAGATATCCAGCGTGCGCCGGATATTGTAGTGATTGACGACCTGCATCTCCGTAGTCCGGCTGATGTTGGCAACATCGGCCAGAATCTCCGGCTGCTTTGCAGTCGGCGACGACAGCGGAACATTCTGCAGATCGTTCAGCGACTGAATATCGTACTGCGGCGCCTGCGCCACCATGTTGTAATTCACGCCATTCTTGTAATTAAGGAAAAACATCGGTGTAAGCTGCGAGCTTCCGCTCAACAGATTCTGCACGCTGCCTCCCACGTCACGCAGCGAGTAGCCGCCCTGCGCAGCCTTGGTGCGGTCCACATCCACATTCAGCACGGGGTAATCGTCCGGCTGCTGAATCCGCAGGTCAACCAGCCCCGGCACATGCCGAAGCTGATCGAGTACCGTATCCGCAACCTTCCGCGTAGCGGCAATATCGGAGCCCTCAAACTGCACATCGATCGGCGCAGGCAAACCGAAGTTCAGAATCTGCGTCACGATATCCGATGGCAGAAAGTAAAAGATCACACCGGGAAAATCCCGAGGCAGGCTCTGACGCAGCGCGGAGACAAATTCGGCTGTAGGCCGGTGGTCTTCCCTCAGTGAAACAAGAATGTCCGCATCGCCGGGACCGATCAGGCCCGAAGTAGCGTGCTGCGTGTTCAACGTACTGTAGGGCAGACCGATGTTGTCGAGGATGTTGTCGATCTGGCTGGGAGGAACAGTTCTCCGAATATTCTGCTCGACAAGATCGCAAAGCTTCGCGGTCTCCTCGATACGCGTACCGCTCTTCGCGCGCAGGTGCAAGATGAACGACCCGGTATCGCTGCTGGGAAAGAAGTTCTGTCCAAGGAAAGGAAGCAGCAGAAACGCGCATGTGCAGGCCAGAAGAAAGACGGGAACAAAGAGCATGCGTGCCGCAACCAGTCTTCCAAGCAGACCTTCGTAGCTATGGCGCACCTGTTCGAACCTGCGCTCGAAGCCACGCTGAAACCGCGCCAAGATATTTCGCGATGGCACGGCAAGGTGATCGTGAGCCTTCAGAAGATACATCGCCAGCGTAGGCACCAACGTTCGCGAAAGAACATACGACGCCAGCATGGCAAATACCACCGCCTCGGCCAGCGGCACAAAGAGAAAACGCGACACGCCGCTCAGGAAGAACATCGGCAGAAACACGATGCAGATGCAAAGCGTCGACACCAGCGCCGGCACCGCGATCTGCGCCGCTCCTTCGAGGATCGCGTCATGCAGTCCGTACCCATCTTCCAGATAGCGCTCGATATTTTCAATCGTCACCGTCGCATCGTCCACCAGGATGCCGACAGCCAGCGCAAGTCCTCCCAGCGTCATGATGTTGATCGTCTGGCCCATCAATCCCAGCACGATGATCGACGTAAGGATCGACAACGGAATCGAGATGGCAATAATAATCGTGCTCCGCCAGCTCCCCAGAAACAGCAGAATCATCAGGCCTGTCAGCACTGCGGCAATCACCGCTTCGCGAACCACGCCCGAGATCGAAGCCCGCACAAAGATGGACTGATCGCCGATCGGCTTCATGCGGAGATCCGGCGACACTGTAGAGGCGATGCGCGGCAGCAAACCGCGGATGCCGCTTACAACCGAGAGCGTCGAGGCGTTGCCTGACTTCAAAACCGTAAGCAGAACACCGCGGTGCCCGTCCTGCCGCACGATGTTCGTCTGCGGAATACTGCCGTCGCTAACCGTGGCCACGTCATGCAGATAGATCGTCGTCCCGTTCACCTGCCGCAGCGGCAAGTCGCTGATTCCCGCTAGCGTCAGGGGAGACGAGTTAATGCGGATGTCGTACTCATCCTTGCCAATCTTGGCCGTGCCGCCCGGAAGCACAACGTTCTGCGCCGTCATCGCATTCAACACATCGATCGGCGACAGCCCCTTCGCCTGCAGCAGCTTCGGATCCATAAACAGCATGATGGAACGCTGCTTGCCGCCATAAACGTTTGGAACCACAGCGCCGGGAATCGTCACCAGCTGCGGGCGGATGAAGTTCAATCCCAGGTCATTCAGCTGTTGCTCCGACAATCCCTTCCCCGAAAGGCCAAGCTGCAGAATCGGTACAGTCGACGCGCTGAAGTTGATGATCTGCGGCGGCAGGATGCCCGGCGGCAGGTTCCTCAGAATGAACTGCGACGCCGACGAAACCTGTGCATTGGCAGTATCGATGCTTGCCCCAGGTTGCAGATAAACCTTGATGATCGCCTGCCCGGCAAACGTCGTCGACTCCGTGTGTTCGATGTTGTCCACAAGCGTGGTCAGCACCTTTTCATACGGCGTCGTCAATCGCCCTTCAAGCTCTTCTGGATTCAGTCCCGTGTACTGCCACGCAATCGAAACCACAGGAATGTTGATGTTCGGAAAAATATCCGTCGGAGTCCGCAGAATCACCACAGGCGCCGCAATCAGAATCAGAATCGCCAGAACAATAAACGTATAGGGCCGGTTGAGGGCTACTTTTACGATCCACATGCTGTCGGGGCCTCTTCCACCTGCTGCTTCTCCTATATAGAGTAAGACATTTCCGCGTAGCCGTTGGTTTCACAGTTATTTCCGGCAACCGCTATCGGTATCGCCGATAAACTGAATCTGGGAGCATCCAGTTATGGAGTTGCGACATCTGCGTTACTTCTGTGCCGTCGCTGACCACGGCAGCTTCAGCGAAGCCGGTCGCCAGCTCCATGTCTCCCAGTCCGCCATCAGCGAGCAGATCGCCGATCTTGAGCGCGAGGTCGGCGGTGCCTTGCTCAAACGCGCCGCCGGACGCACCCGTCTCACGCCGCATGGTCAACTCTTCCTCGCCGAAGCGCGTAAAACCCTGCTGGCCGCCGATCGCGCCGTCGAAGTCACCAACCGGTCCTTTCTCGGCCAGGTAGGGTCGCTCAGCATAGGCTTCTTCCTTTGGGGCGCGGGAGGATTCTTCGCTCGCATGATCCGCGACTACCGCAAGCTCCACCCTGACATTAAACTCTCTCTCTTCGAGATGCGCTCGCCCGAGCAGATGGAGGCCCTGACAACCGGCAAGATGGATGTCGCCTTCGCCCGGCCGCTCGAACCGCCGTTCGATCACATCCTGCGCGCCGAGCTTCTCTATCGCGACCCCGTCGTTGTCGTCCTGCCGCGAAATCACCGCCTCGCGGGAAAGCCAATCTCAATCGGAGAACTCACCGCCGAGCGGTTTGTCCTCTGCGATAGGCAGATGACGCCTGCGCTCTTCGACGGCATCGTCGCGTTGTGTTCCGCATCGGGCTACTCCCCGAATATCGTAAACACCTCTTCGACGTGGTCCGGCGTGCTCACCCTTGTGGAGTCAGGCGAAGGCATCGGGCTGGTTCCTTCAGGTGTGCGTTATCTGCATCCTGCGGGCGTCGTCTTCTCGGCCCTTGTTCCGCAGCAGCTCTATATGGGCCTCACGGTCGCCTGGAATCCGGAGAATGAAGGGCCCATCCTCCTCGACTTTCTGCGTCTCGTCCGCGAGAACAAGGACCGCATTCAGCGCACAAACGGAAAGTAGCTATGGTCCCCGCAGCGTCCCCAATTTGTGGGGAAGGGACGCCGGCCTTCAGAAGATGCGGAAAAAGTCTCTGTCCGCTCTTCAGAGGGAGCGCATGGCGTTAGAGGATGATGAAAAACCTTGTTTTGCTCAACGGCACGGCTTCAGCCGTGCCATAAGAGCCATCATTGCAATACGGCTTTAGCCGCCGAGGTACTCTTTCTTACCTCCGCCGAAGGTTTCTCAGCACCTTCTTTAGCCCCGGTCTTTAAAGTGCCGCTTTCATTGCAAATCGCAGAAAAATCTGAATTGGGTTAGCCAAAGTATCTATTGCCGACTTCCCCATCATCATGACTCCTCAGCGGGATAATCCATCTCGGAGCGCAACCTATCACGGATCGTTGGAACAAGAGAGTCAAGAGCGTTACGAGTTCGTTGCACGTCGCTGTGTTCTATGCCACTTACCAACTCTTCGTACAGACGCTGCTCGTCTTGGTAGCCATACAATTGCACGGATAGACGTGCCTTTGCGAGCTTCGCCGGCAATTCAGGGTCAGCTTGGAACGGCGCGGAACTGTTCATCAGCGGAACGACCGCAGCTATCACGTCGTCAAACATCCCTAGCCGTTTCTCTACGCGTTTCTGGAAGAGATGCTGAGCCCGATCTTTCTTCGCAGCTCTACTCCAGCCCACCACTGCAATGATCGTAGAAGCGACTATCGCCAACCCCGATATGTAGTCCTTGCCTTCGAGTGACAGCACGGCACACCTTCGACACAGCTCGATCAGGGACATTATCGCAGCAACGCAGCCCTGGATCCCGCCTCGCCATATCATTCTCTGCAGAAAAAGACCGTGTCCCCGCTCCAAATGGAGCCGAAAACACGGTCTATGTGTCTTTTGAAGTTACTTAGCGTCGCCTGGTCTGCCGGCTTCGACATCGATCGTGAACTGAACATCATCGCCGAGTGCGGCACTGCTGAACTTCGAGCCGAAGTTGTAGTCACTGCGCTTCAGCGTTCCAGTCGCAGAGAAGCCCGTGACCAGCTTGCCGCCCTGGCCCTTTACCGGCGCAGTCGGTCCGTCAACGGTCAACGTGACGCTCTTGGTTATCCCCGTCAACGTAAGGTCGCCAGTGACCTGCAGCTTCCCGCCCGAGCTAGTCACCGAAGTCGACTTGAAGGTCAAGGTCGGAAACTTCTCGACGTTGAAGAAGTCGGGTGACTTGAGGTGCTTGTCGCGAGCGTCATTGTTTGTAGAAACAGTGGTTGCGTCGATCGTGGCCTCTACGCTGGACTTGCTGGGGTCTTTGTCGTCCCATACCACAGTGCCGGTTACTCCGCTAAGCGAGCCGCGGACGGTGCTGACCATCGCATGCTTAATCGCGAAGTTGACCTGCGTGTGGTTATGGTCGATGGTCCAGGTTGAGGGCTGAGCGAAGGCACTGGCTGCTCCTGCAAAAAGCAGGGCAGAGAGGGCGACGGTAAAGATGCGACGGTTCATCGAGTGGTCTCCTTGATGGATAGTCTTCCGTGTGAGATGTCTTGGTTGTGGTGGCCGGCACAAAAAATATGTGCCGGCTACCGTTGCATTTGTTCACAAATCCTGCATGCGCTCAGGCGAGGTCGAACAACAATATCTCGCTGTTGCCCGCGCCCTTTGCAATCACATTCAGCGACTCTTCGTTATCGGCGGCGACCGCATCGCCAGTGTGCAGCTCTGTGCCGTTCACGTTTACATCGCCATCAATGACATGCAGCCACGCATGTCGTTTGCTGCCCAGGGGATAACTCAACTCTTTGCCCGGTGTCAGCTCAGCAACCGAGACGCTCGCGTCCTGGTTGATCGTCGCCGCGCCTGCAACCTTCTCCGGCGAGGCCAGAAGTTTAAAGCGGTTCAGCTTCTCGGCTGCTTCAAACTTCAACTGTTCGTAGCCTGGCGTGGTCCCGCGGCTCTTCGGTTCAATCCATATCTGCAGAAAGTGTACCGGTTCAGTCTCCGATCCGTTGAACTCACTGTGCACCACGCCGGTGCCGGCCGACATCTTCTGGATCTCGTTCGGCCCCAACACCTCCAGGTGTCCCATGCTGTCCTTGTGGGCCAGCTTGCCCTTCAGCACGTAGCTCAGGATCTCCATGTCGCGGTGCGAATGCGCCCCAAACCCTCGTCCTTCGGCCACGCGGTCCTCATTGATCACCCGCAGTGAACGGTATCCCATGTGCTTCGGATCGTGATAGTTGGCAAACGAAAACGTATGGTGCGAATCCAGCCAGCCGTGGTCGGCATGGCCTCGTTCTTTGCTCTTGCGTACAGTCAACATACTTCTTCCTCTCCTTCACTCCGGCCGAGCGCTCAGGCTGTGAGTGTCCTGCAACTCCTCTTGCTCCTTGCTCTCTTGCTGTTTGCTCGTCGCAACGGCGGATCTCGCCGAGCGTCCGATCTTCTTCAACCCCTCGTACATCACCCGGCGCTCCTCTTCACTCAATTCGCCGGATACTGCCTCCAGGTCCTTCTCGTGCCGCGCGTAAATCTCTTCAATAAACGCCTTGCCGCAGTCCGTCAGCTCCACAATCCGGATCCGCCGGTCAGAGTTGCAGTTGGTCCGCCGCACCAGTCCGCGCTTCTCCAGCCGGTCGATCGCCGAGGTCATCGAAGCACTTGCCAGCAAAACCTTCTCTCCAATCGCCGAGATCGTCAGCGGCCCCTTGTGCAGCAGAACCTCCAGCACCATAAAATCGCTGACTCCCAGCCCCTGCGCCGTCATCGTGCTCTCGATGTAATCAACCACCGAGCCATACGCCCGAGCCAGAACCAGCCAGAGCCGGGGAGCCGAAACTGTCTTTGTTTCCGTCGCCATCACAACTCCTACGATATAAGATATCTCGACATCGAAATAAGATTCAAAACCTGGCAACTGCCACTCGTATCCCACAGAAAATAAATCCCGCAAAGGAGGAAAATTCTTAGCGCCTCGCAAAGTGACACTAAGAACCAGCTAATTGACCTCAATCACCATCAAATCACCACAAATTACCATCCAAAAACGCGGTGGAAAACGCCAAACCCCCTGTAAAAACGCCCGTTCCACCACGCCCGAACTTTTTTCCGCAAACTGGAGATCAACCCTCACTGTTCAGGGGCTTCCTGGCGAAGTAGTAAAGCGAAAAAGCCAGCAAACCAAACATGACAACGCTAACCCAGTCGCTATGCAGCGGATTATGCTCGCTGAACCGCCAGAACTGCCAGTGCCCACCACGCTGCTCCGAAACATTCTCAAACACGCGAGTCCCAACCCCAATCAATCCAACAACTCCGCCCGCCGCAATCAGCCCAGAAGCATACAAACTCCCCGGACTAACCTCCGATTCCAGCGTAACCTCCTCCGCACTCCGGTTCTTCGCAAGGTGCCGATCGACCAGCCAGCGCATCACCCCGCCTACACAAATCGCCAGCGTAGTCGCAATGCTCAGATAAGCCCCCACCGCAAGCGTAAGCGAGCGAACCCCAAGCAGTTCAACAACAAGCACCAGCGCAACTCCCAGCAAAACAAGCGTCCACGGAAGCTTGCGGCTGAGAATTCCATTGATCACAGTAGCCATCAGACGGCCTTGCGGAGCAGCTGCCTGTTCGCTGCCAATGCCCTGAATCCATTGAACTTCTATCGCGTGAGTAGCGGGGTTATAGAGGTATTTCCCATCTTCAAGTGACGACGAACCAATGGCATTCAGCAGAATGTACTGACTCGCACCATTGAGCTCCTCTTTGTTGCGATTGTCCGCATTCCGTGACGTCAGCGAGATTCGATCTCGCGTAAATGGCCCCTGATTCTGCACTCCATCCGGAAGTTGATCAAGCGAAAATACGATAGGCTTCTGCAGTCGCTGAAACTGCTCCAACCCTCTGTTCATCGCATTCAGCGTCGCGCCAATTGAGAAGATCGAGACGATGACGCCAATCATGATGGCGAGCTGCTGCTTCCACGGTGTCGCCCCAATAAGATAGCCAGTCTTGAGATCCTGTGAGGTGTCTCCGGCGTTCGAGGCAGCGATGCAAACGACTCCGCCCACCGTAATTGCGAGCGCTCCAAACGCGGGCGCCGTCCAGCCTTTGACCAGAAAGATCGCTGCGGTCGCCATCAGCGTGGCGATCGTCATTCCAGAGACCGGCGACGCCGAGCTGCCGACGATACCGACGATTCGTGCGCTGACCGTGACGAAGAGAAAACCGAAGAGAACAACCAACAACGCAGCGGCGAAGTTGGCAAGAGCTCCGACCTGTGCACCCGGAACAGGCTTGAACTCGAGGAAGAGAAACATCAGCAGGATGAGCAACAGTGAGCCACCAAAGACAACCGAAGGCGGCAGGTCATCCTCGATCCGCGAGGGACGCTCTTTTGTAGCGCCGGTCTTGTTGCCGATGTTACGAAGTCCCTGCGCAAGGGCTCCGAGAATGGTGGGAGCGGTCCGCAACAGGGTGATCAGACCAGCAGCGGCGACAGCTCCAGCACCCATGGGACGAACGTAGGTGCGCCAGAGATCGGAGGGAGACATATCTCTGACCAGAACAGTGCCGGGATAGAGCGGTGCGCTGAGATGCGATCCGAAGAAGTAGATGGCAGGCATAAGCACTAGCCAGGAAAACACGCCCCCGGCAAGCATGACTGCAGAGACGCGCAGCCCGATGATGTAGCCGACGCCGAGATAGGCAGCGGTGCAATCGGCTCGGATGCTACCGCCTTTGAGCAGATGCTGAGGACCGAGGTCGAAGTCGCGCTTCGGAGTGGAGGGCCAGAGAGAGAATAGATTCTCGTCCTGAAAGAGCGTGTAAATCCCACCCAATCCAAGGCCGAGGAACACCCGCGAGGCAAACGAGCCGCCGCGTTCTCCGGCGATGAGGACGTCGGCGCAGGCAGTCCCTTCGGGATAGATGAGGGTATCGTGCTCGTCAACGATGAGCTGTCGGCGTAGGGGAATCATAAAAAGAACGCCAAGCCAACCGCCGAAGAGAGCAAGCGCAAAGATCCGCGAGGCCTCGAGATCGAAGCCCAGGAAAATGAGTGCAGGGAGCGTGAAGATGACACCGGACGCGATGGACTGGCCCGCGTTTCCGGTGCTCTGCACAATGTTGTTTTCAAGGATGCTCGATCGGCCGAAGGCTCGCAGGATAGAGATGGAGAGGACGGAGATGGGGATAGAGGCTGCGACGGTTAAGCCGGCTTTGAGGCCGACGTAGACGGTTACGGCACCGAAGACGACACCGAAGAAGGCTCCGAGGATCAGCGCGCGTGTCGTCAGTTCGGGGCGAGTCTCGGTGGCGGGGACAAAAGGCTTGAAGGTGGATTTGGTGGGTGTTGAAGTCGCCATAGTGCGATGTCTCCCGCGGGTTTGCGCCTAGGTTGCTGTCGATATGGGAGTGTATCAGCGGGGATGTGCTGGCCGTCCATTGATCTGACGGATATGGGGTTAGGGCTCATGTTGCCGGCTCGATTTGACGATGGACGAATTGTTGGTTGCCAGCGATTGACATACTAAGGCGATGGATATGACCGCTCACAAGATAAGCGCGGTCGCGAAGCGAGGTGCGATGTGCGAGTAGGTTGGGTTACGGTTGTGCTGTTGGTTGTCGCGATGGTTCTTGTGCCTGCGGGTCCACGAGCTCAGTGGAGGACTCCATGGAGCTACGCAGGGAGCACTGGCCCCGAACATTGGGGCGAACTGGATCCGGAATATTCCACGTGCAAGTCCGGCGAAGAACAGTCTCCTATCGACATCCAAGTTACGGAGAAGGCCAAACTTCCGGCCATACGATTCGAATACAAGAGCAACCCGCTCAAATACCTGATTAACAACAGCCATGCTATCCGCGTGAACTACCATGCGCCGGGAAGCGGAAGCTTTCTGATTGTCGGGGACAAGCGCTACGAGTTAACGCAGTTCCACTTTCACCGTCCCAGCGAAGAGTACGTTCACGGCAAGCCATACGATATGGTGGTTCACCTAATTCACGTGTCCAGCGACGGGAAGGAGGCGTCAGTCGCCGTTCTTCTGAAGGCGGGCAAAGCAAACGCCACCGTTCAACAGATTTGGGAACACATGCCGATGACCCAGGGTCAGGAGCAGGAGATTCCCGGCGTCGAAATCAATCCTGCAGGGCTGCTTCCCAGCAACACAAGCTTCTACACCTACATTGGGTCGCAAACGGCTCCTCCCTGTCACGAGGACGTGCCGTGGTTTGTCCTGAAGACTCCGGTGGAGGTCTCAGCAGAACAGATTGATACGTTTGCCAAGCTCTATCCGCATAATGTCCGGCCGCTTCAGCCGCTCAACGGACGGATCGTTAAGGAGAGTGAGTGACGAATCAAGAGTTGCAGGTCAGACTGATCCGTCGCTCGGTTCGGCGTCCGCTTCAGTTTTGCGCGGAGCGGTGATGCGGTAACGTATCACGGCGGCGATTGCAGCGGCCATGAGGAAGAGCATGGGCCCGGTGAACAGAAATCGATCGGCGATCCACCTGTCGTCGAGAAGGCCTGATGTCTGCGCATAGAGCGTGCCGAAGAAGCGCTCGGCGCGGCCCGTCGACCGGTGTGCGTCAAAGACGCTCGAGTTTCGAGACTGCCACGTTGCGAAACGAATCAGGAAGGCGAAGGTGACTGGAACCCAGGCCCAGAGGATTGGCGGGGCCTGGTCGGGTTCTCTGTCATTTCTGGCGCGGGCAGATGAGAACAGGGAGTGGTAAAGATCAGTCAGGGCTTTGCCGAGTTTGCCGAAGGGAATCAGGCCGAAGACAAATCCTGCAGCGGCGAAGATGGGCAGGAAGTAGCTGAGGACAAACGCTACTCGGCTCAACTGTGTCCAGTGCATCTTCGTAGCTACTTGCCAAACGGGAGTGGTGAAGATCCAGGAAAAGCGAATCGCGGCGACGACGACAAGGACATAGAGAAGAAGGCATTTGGCGCACCATGTGATGGCTTTCAACATTGCCTAGATGTAGCACAGACGCATCACCGGTGGTGCAGAATTATTGACGCCATGGAGGTTCAAAGGCTTATACTGCGGGCATGGCGCGGTCCGACCGACCTGGAGCGCCAGCGAGTAGGTGAGTCTTCAGCGAATGCTGGAACGACAATGCGCTCGGTTTTGCGGCCGGGGGGCCACCCGGCACATCGCCTGGTGGGGCGGTGGGTGGGCGCGCGATATCACGTTGGTTGCGATGGCCGGAACGGTGGGTTCGGGCTACGCTGGATGACTTGGTTACCACGATATTTCCAGCTGACTGCAGGATTTGTGATGAGCCCTTGATTCAAGCCGGCCTCTCTCCTGTATGTGATTCCTGCATTGATGATGTGTCGAAGCAGACGGTAACGCTGTGTGCGCGTTGCGGTGAGGCTTTAGATATGGAAGGCGTCCGGTTTGCCGGGCAGTTTCCGGTGGAGGGGCTTCTGTGTTCGCCTTGCCGGATGGCTCCGCCCGAGTTCGAGCGAGCTGTGGCCTTCGCGGTCTATGAGGACGGGCTTCGCGAAATGGTGCATCTCCTCAAGTATGAGCGGGTGCGCGCGTTGGCGAGACCGCTTGGCGGAATGCTGGCCAGGGCGATCGAGACGCTGGAATTTGAAGGCGGCAAGGAGTTGCTTTTGGTTGGAGTGCCGTTGTTTCCCTCGAAGGAGTGGCAGCGCGGCTACAACCAGGCGGTTCTGATTGCCGATGCTGCCGTTGAGGAGTTGAAACGGACGCGGCCAGAGTGGAAGTTGACGCTGGCGCATGGCGCGATTCGCAGAGTGAAGGATACGAGGAGCCAGTTTGAGCTGACGCCGAGCGGGCGGAGGCGCAATCTGCGGGGCGCATTCAAGGTTGCGGATGGTTCGGCGCTGGTTGGCCGCGAGGTTTTGCTGGTCGACGACATTTATACGACTGGCGCCACTGCGCGAGCCTGCTCGCATCTTCTGCGAAGGGCAGGAGCGAGCAGGGTCTGGGTTGCGACGGTGTCGCGGGCGCAGCCGCAGATGGTGGCGATGTGGGATTCGGCAGGAGATTTCGCAGGTGATTTGGCCGTGCAGGATGGACGGCCGCTGAAGGCGGAGGCTTAGGCGATGCAATCGGGCAAGATTTGGAAGCAGGGACACAGCGGAAAGCGTCATGGAGGCCACGGGTCTGGTCATGTCCCGGGACATAGTTCGGGGCGAATCAGAACCGAGGTAGACATCCGCGCGGGCAGCTTCCGGCAGCCTGCGATGCAGACTCCGGTGCTGGTGTTGAATGCCTCGTATGAGCCGATCAACATCTGCGGGGCGCGACGCGCACTGGTGCTGGTGCTGAAAGGCGTGGCGCGGACCGAGGAAGAGCAGGGCGCGACGCTGCATGCGGCACGGATGCGGATCGCGATGCCGAGCGTGATCCGGCTGCTCGAGTACCGAAGAATTCCTCACCAGACGCGTGCGCTGAGCCGGAAGAACATTCTTTTGCGCGATCGAAACGCCTGCCAATACTGCAGCGTGGTGCTGACGGCGGGTGAGTTGACGCTGGACCATGTTGTTCCCCGTTCACGGGGCGGTCTGTCGACGTGGGAGAACCTGGTCGCGTGCTGCCACGACTGCAACCGGAAAAAGGGCAACCAGATGTTGCATGAGCTGACGGACATGAAACTCCAGCGGGAGCCTCGTCCGTTTTCGCTGCATACGTCGCGTCACATCATGCGAATGATCGGCTCGGCGGATGCCGCATGGCGGAAATATCTCTACTTTGAGACGGAGCCGGCGGCCTGAGGCGCTCCCTCCCGCCTCTCAGGCGGAGTGAAACCCGTGCGTTGAAAGATGGTTGTTATGCGACACTGTCGCGTATGACTTCACATTTTGGTTTCAGGGCGCTGGTGGCTTCGGTTGGCTGGGCATGCTTTGCTAGTTTGACGGTTGGATCTGCGACGGGTGGGGTTGCCGTTGCTCAGACCGATGCGGCGAGTTCTTCGAACGCGGTTCCTTCGAGCAAGGCGAAGGTTCCCTCGATTGATCAGGCTTTGGAGGCTCCGGCAGTGTCGGGGGCGGCGCTCTCTCCGGATGGACGCTGGGTCGTATATGAGGTCTCGCGGACGAACTGGAAGGCGAATGCGTTTGAGCGCGATCTTTGGATTTCGGACCGTGAGGGGCATGCGCATCTATTGACGGCGCAGGTGAAGTCGAGTTCGGGGGCGCGGTGGTCGCCGGATGGGAGATGGATTGCGTTTGCTTCGGACCGGCCGGGACAGATTGCGGAGACAAAGGCGGATTCACGCCAGATTTATGTGATCGATGCGGCGGGGGGCGAGGCGCGGCAGGAGACGAAGCTCGAAGACGGCGTGGATGGGTATGAGTGGGGGCCGGACTCGAAGACGATTGCGTTTACGACGCGGGACCCGGAGTCGAAGGCCCAGAAGGATAGAGCGGAGAAATATGGGGATTACTCCGTGATCGATGGCGATGAGCGGATGACGCATCTATGGACGGTCGATGTGACGGCGGCTCCGGTTGCGGCTCCAGAGGGTAAGGCCCCCGCCTCGACGGCGACTCCGACTCCGCCGTTCGGGGTACCGGAGGCACACCGGCTAACCGAGGGTGATGAGTTCAGCGTGCAGGACTTTGCCTGGTCGAAGGATGGATCGAAGATTGCATTTGCGGCTTCGAAGGATGGCGAGCTGAAGAATGGTGGAACGGCGACGGTATATACGGTTTCAGTGGCGGATAAGAAGGTGACGAAGCTGGTGACGACGCCTGGTCCGCATACGAATCCGCACTTTTCGCCGGATGGAACGCAGGTGGCGTTTGCGACTGCGGATGGCGCGCCGTTTTTCTTTTATGCGAACGAGAAGATTGCCGTGGTTCCGGCAACGGGTGGGAAACCGAAGGTGGTAAGCGGGAGCTTCGATGAAGATGCCCGGTTGCTCGATTGGAGTGAGGTCGGGATTTATTTTATGGCATTGAAGAAGACGGCGGCGCATCTCTACCGGTTGAATGTGGCGACGGGCACGGTGGAGCAGGTGACGCATCCGGATGACGTGGTGGCGAATGGGTTTTCGTTTTCGAAGGACTTTGGCCAAGTGGCGTATAGGGCAGGGGCGCCGAATACGGGTGTAGAAATCTATGTTGCTTCGACCACTGGCGGTGCGCCTGTGCAGGTGACGCATGCGGGCGATGCGATGAAGGGTTATACGCTGGCGCGACGCGAGGTGGTGCAGTGGAAGTCGGGCGATGGCGCGACGATTGAGGGAGTTCTACTAAAACCCGCGGACTTCGATGCGAAGAAGAAGTATCCACTGTTAGTGGTTATTCATGGCGGGCCGACTGGGGTTGACGGGCCGATAGTTAATCCTGACCGCTACTACCCTGTGGAGCAGTTTGTTTCGAAGGGTGCGCTGGTGCTGCGGCCGAACTATCGCGGATCGGCAGGATATGGTGCGGCGTTTCGCGCGTTGAATGTGCGGAATCTTGGCGTGGGAGATTATGCCGATGTGATCTCGGGTGTGGATTATTTGATTGGGCAGGGATTTGTGGATAAAGACCGGGTGGGGTCGATGGGGTGGAGTGAAGGTGGTTATATTTCGGCGTTCATTACGACGGCGAGTGACCGGTTTAAGGCGGTGTCGGTTGGGGCTGGGATCTCCGACTGGATGACTTATTACGTGAATACCGACATTACTCCGTTTACGCGGCAGTATCTGAAGGCTACGCCATGGGATGATCCGGAGATTTATAAGAAGACGTCGCCGATCTCGTATATTGCGAAGGCGAAGACGCCGACGCTGATTCAACAGGGCGACCGCGATAGACGCGTGCCTGTGCCTGACAGCTTCGAGCTGCGGCAGGCACTGGAGGATAAGGGAGTGCCGGTGAAGATGGTGCTGTATCACGGATTCGGGCACCCGATTGATAAACCGAAGCAGCAGCGGGCGGTGATGGAAGAGAACCTGCACTGGTTTGGGCACTACATCTGGGGAGAGCCATTTGTGGATGGCGTGGGACCGGGCGGTGCTCCGGCCGTTGGGAAGTAGAGTTGTAGCGTAGGCGATAACGTAAGCGTGATAGTTTTTTGCGGCAGGGGAGAACGATGGCTTACATCGAGAGTTATCAATGCGACGTTTGCGGGGATAAGAAGGGTGAGGGTGGAGACTGGTGGCTGGCGTGGGTCGATTGCTTCCAGGGTGAGAAGCCCGAGGAGGATCAGCCGTTGATTAAGCTGACGCGGTGGCAGGCGCATCATGCGCGGTCGGCTGGCGTGACGCATCTGTGCGGTGCTCGATGCGCAGGGACGTTGATGGATCGGTGGATGACGCAGCAGCATGCGAATCCGGATGCGCACTGCGAGACGAACTAACGGCTCTTTGGCTACTGGGGCGGCGTTGCTGGGGGCTGCTTGCTCTTGTTTTTGTCGTCGGGGGTTTTGTTGTCGGTGATGTCCTGGCCGTTGTAGATGACGCGCGATGAGGTGTGGTACTGCTTGTAGTCGGTGAACTTGACGATGTTACGCATGTGGACGTCCTGAGAGAGCGCTCCTTCTTGGGCGACGAAGTGGAGGTTGCCCTCGGCCTTGGTATAGGTGGGGAACCAATATTTGCCGTCGACCTGCTCATAGTAGGTGGTGAAAGGCGGCTGTAGATCCTCGTGGCCGCGGCGCGTGTCCTGAGGGACGGTCATTCCATTGATGAGGACGATCTGGTAGTCCTGCTGGTCGACCCAGATCTTGCCCTGGAAGTAGTGTTTGCCTTTCTCGAAGGTTTTGGGTGTGGCGCTGAAGACGTAGGTGTCGAGTTCGTCGACGTGCTGGCGGCCTAGGTAGGCGATGTTGTATTTGGGCTGATCTTCGGTGGTTAGGATGAAGGGCAGGCGGTGCTCGATCTCGTCGAAATCCGTGGGCGTCATCATAACTCGTTCAAGAGTGTTTTGGGGGGCGAAGACGACGTGTTCTTCGCGCTTACCGTCCTTGTTGAAGGTGATGTCGGTGACCTGCTGGTATTCGCCGTCGACGCGATTGGTGTCTTCGGCGATGGTGTCCACTTTGACGGACTGACGGTAGGTGTAATTTTCGCGGGCCTTCTGGAACGCGGATTCGCGCTCGCCGAATTTCTTGATGAGCTCGTCGATGGTGATTCCGGATGGCGGGGAGGGGTCGAGTGGGCCAAAGCCGGTGGGGTTCTGAGCGGCCGGTGCGTCTGGATTCAGGACAGTGGCGAAGGCTGGGGCGGCGCGGGCCGGAACAAAGAGGAGTGCTAGAAGGCTCGCAGTGACGATGGCGCGGATGAACGAGAGCGGCTTCATGATTGAGGACTCCGGTTGCGGCTGGCGGTTCGGGTTTATTCGCCGCAAAGACACGCTATCAAAGAATAGACGCGATTTGGAGAGGTTTGGTGATGGTTGAGGAGGTTGACGAGACTATCGTCGTGAAGATGATGGTGGATGTTGTGGGTGTGATCCACGAGTTGGCGGGCGAGCGCGGGGAAAGGCTTGATAGTAGAGGGGTTCGGCTGATGGTTCAGGCGGGGTCTGAGGTGTGCGGGAGATGGGTGGTGAGATTTGGGGGTTCAAGGGGTTCAATCTGTATCCGCATGGGGCGGCGGTTGCGGTGGAGTTGCCGGTTTTTTGCTAAATATTTTTTGGCGTGGTGAGGGACCGGTTTTTGGGGCGAATTGTTTGAGGATAGGGCAATTTGATGGTGTTTTTTGATGGTAATAACGTGGTTCTAAGTGTCATTTTGTGGTCATTTGTGTGGTTTTTGTGTGGTGATTTACGGCGGTCTAAAATTTTCCTTCTTGGGAGGATTTATTTTTGGGCTGGGCGGTGCCGGCTGGCATGTTGCAGGCACGTATCTGCGCAGGTGCCATGACGGATGAGCTGGAGGAGTCCGGTTTCTGCGTTGCGGGGGTAGACTGACGCGATGAGGGATCGATCGGTTCGGGCGGGTAAGTTGTTGGTTCGGGCTGGTGTGTTGGCAGCACTGCTGGCCGGGGCCTGTGCGATGGGTTGGGCGCAGGGTGAGGGAGCTTCGGCTGGGAAGCGGCCGATGACCTTTGCGGATTTGCAGCGGATGAAGCGCGTGAGCGATCCGCAGATCTCTTCGTCGGGTCGGTGGGTGATGTATTCGGTGATGGAGGTGGACCTTGAGAAAAATCTGAAGGTGAACCATCTTTGGGTGGTCCCGATGGAGGGTGGGAAGGAACGGCAACTGACGTTCTGGAAGGAGGGCGAGTCCAGCGGAAGGTTTTCGCCGGATGGGCGGCATGTGTTGTTTACGGCGACTGACAGCAAATCGGGTTTGTCTCAGATTTTTACGGCGACTTGGAATGAGCGCGCGGGGACGCTGGGGACGCCGGCGCGGCTGACGAATGTGAGTACGGAGGCGGATGGGGCGGTGTGGTCGCCGGATTCGCAACGGATTTTGTTTGTGTCGCGGGTGTATCCGGAGTGCAGTGAGGGGTCTTCGTGGATGGAGGAGGACAACTGCGACCGGCGGAGGGAGACGGATGCGGCGGCGAGCCCGGTGAAGGCGCAGATCTGGGACCATCTGCTGTACCGTCACTGGGACCACTATGTGGGGCCGAAGCGGAGCCATTTGCTGGTGGTGTCAGCGGCGGATGGAAATGCCGTGCGCGACCTGACGCCGAGGCAGGATATCGGGGATGCGGAGGCGCCGACGTTCTCCCTGGGTGGGCCGCTGGGGTATGCGTGGTCTCCGGACTCGCATGAGATTGCATTTGTAACCAATGTTGATCTTATTCCTGCGGTGAGCACGAATAATGATGTTTATACGCTGCGACTGGATGATCCGGGGGCGCGGCCGGTGCGGGTTTCGGCGAGCATGGGGAGCGATGATGGACCGGCTTACTCTCCCGATGGGAGGTATCTTGCGTTTCGTTCGCAGGCTCGGGCGGGATATGAGAGTGATCGGTTCCGGTTGATGGTCTACGACCGGACGGGAGGAGTTGGTCAGGTTACCGATCTGGCTGGTCAGCCAATTGGCGCGGATGGCAGCCCTTCAACTGGTAAGCGGGGCCATGGGCCGGTTGGTGATTTGCCGGACCCTGGTGGTGAGACGGCACTTCGAGAGTTGTTGCCGAAGTTTGATCGTTGGGTGGATGAGTTTGTGTGGGGACCGGACTCGCGCGCCGTGTATGTTGCGAGCGGAGATGCTGGGCGGACTGTTGTGTTGCGGTTTCAGTTTGAGGGTGAGACGGACGAGCCGTTCCGGATTGTGAGTGGGGATGGGGAGTTCTCCGATATTCAGGTGAGCCGCGATGGCAATAACCTGGTGGCGATGCGGATGAGTGTCGACCAGCCGGGCGAGATCAATGTGATGAGTCCGGGGTTGACGGAAGAGCCGCAGGAGGCCGTGGGTTCGCCTGAGGAGATCGCGCGGGCCGGGGAGATCGCGAAGTTTTCGGTAGTGACGAATTTGAATGTAGGAGGGTCGAGTCCGCGCAGGCAGATTACGCACCAGAACGATGCGCTAGTGAGCACGCTTGATCTTGCAAAGCAGGAGAGATTTCGTTTTGCGGGCGCGGGTGGTACTCCGGTGGAGGGTTTTCTAGTGCGGCCGCCGAACTTTGATGAGACACGGAAGTATCCTGTGAAGTTTTTGATTCATGGCGGCCCGCAGGGCGCTTGGGGGGATGCGTGGAGCTATCGCTGGAATCCGGAGTTGATGGCGGCTAGCGGCTATGTTGTGGTGATGGTGAACCCGCGCGGGTCTACGGGGTATGGGCAGGCGTTTGTCGATGGAGTGAATGGCGATTGGGGCGGGAAAGCTTATATCGACCTGATGCGTGGGATGGATTATGCGGAGAAACAGTATCCGTTTGTCGATAAGACGCGGGAGTGCGCGTTGGGAGCTAGCTATGGCGGGTTCATGGCGAATTGGATTCTGACGCATACGAACCGGTTTGCGTGCATTGTGACGCATGACGGGATGTTCAATCCGCAGAGTGCGTATGGGGATACAGAGGAGCTTTGGTTTAACGAGTGGGAGTTTCGGGAGCCGGTGGTGACGGCAGCGACTAAGGGGCGTCCAGCGCGACAGGGTGCGGGAGCGGAGCCGGCGCAGCCGTGGAATTATTTTGACAAGCCGGTGGCACAGGATCCTTTCCGGAAGTGGTCGCCGATGCTGTCGATCAAAAATGCGAAGACACCGACGCTGGTGATTCACTCGCAGCGGGACTACAGGCTGGATGTGTCGGAGGGGTTGCAGTTGTTTACGGCGCTGCAGCGGCTGAATGTGCCGAGTAAGTTTTTGTATTTTCCGGATGAAGGGCATTGGGTGCTGAAGCCGCAGAACTCGCGGCTTTGGTACGAGACGGTGGGGGACTGGTGCGACCGGTGGACGAAGACGAATACGTATGCGCCGATGGGATATGAGACGGCGACGGCTCCGGCTGCGGCGGCGAAGATTGATTCGAGTGATGCGAGGCGGGGTGTGTCGCGGCCGGCGGAGATGGGCGAGGCTGCGCCGTTGCCGGGTAACGTTTCGGCTCCCGCAGAGGTTGAGGCTCCGGGTCCGCCGCCTGTTGCGCCCGCGAAGACGACGCCGCCGAGGCGGACGGGCGCACCGATCGTGAGGGTTCCTCCGACCTCGCCACCGCCTGCGGCTGAGGCTGCTCCGCCTCCGCCTGTTTCGTCAGCTGCGGGTGCTGAGCCGCCTCCTGCTGCGGTTGGCAATACTCCGCAGGGTGGCAAGAAGGGTGGTTCGTTTTCAATTTCGATCACTGCGCCGAACAATGAGGTGCAGGTGGGAGGGGATGCGCGGGTTGTGATTACGATGACGAATCTTGCGGAGCATCAGATTTTGTTTGCGCATCGTCCGGGTATGGATAATCCGGAGTTTTCTTACATCATTGTGGTTCGGAATAAGGCGGGGCATGTGGTGGAGCAGACGGCGTATGGGCGCGAGGCGCAGCAGAGCCAGGGAGCGGAGAATCGCACGGTGAATTATCTCCAGCCGGGAGAGAGTGTGGTGGGAACGGCGCATCTTGCGAAGCTGGTGAATTTGAGCCGGCCTGGGGAGTATCGGGTGCAGGTTTCGCGGAGGGATCCGGCTAGTCATGTGGTGGTGGAGTCGAATGAGATTACTTTGGATGTGGTGCCTTGATTAGGGGCGAGTTGTTGGTTGCTGGTTGTTAGGTCTTTGGTGGAAGTGTTTTTATCAGAGTGGTGATTGATGCACGGGGAGGATCTTCCTTTGGGAGAGCGATAGCCTGCTTGCGGATGACAGATGAGGACAACGGCAAAGCAAGAGCAAAAGCGAAATGCAAAATCAAAGGCAAAATGCGGGGATCCTTCGCCCCGCTCAGGATGACGACCTCATGGAATTCAGGATGACGACCTCACGGAAGTCGGAATGACGACTTCTTAGCCTCCGTAATGACGATCTCATTGGGTTCAGAACGACAAGCTCATGGGGTCGGAATTACGACCTCTTACGGTCCGAGATGACGACGTCATGGGTTCAGGATGTGGCTTCGTCGGTTGACGTGTGTGGGCGAGAATAACGGTAGGGAGAGCGAGTAATGGCGTTTGTGAGGGCGAGGACGCGGGAGCCGCTGGGTGAGGCAGGGCTTTTTGAGTATGCGGTGGGTGCGCTGGCTCGGAGGATGCGGACGGAGCGTGAGTTGAGGCGGTTGATGACGGCTCGCGCGGAGATGGGTGATGCGGGGAGTAGGGCGATGGATGCGGTTGTGGGGCGGCTGAAGGAGTTGGGCTATCTGAGTGATGAGCGGTTTGCTGAGAATTACACGCGGGTGCGGAAGGAATCGGAGAAGCTCGGCAAGCGGCGGGTGCAGCAGGACTTGATGCAGAAGGGTGTGAAGCGGGAGTTGGTGGCTTCGACGCTGGAGACGGCGTATGAGGGTGTCGATGAGGCGACGCTGGCGCGGGAGTTCATTGCGCGGAAGAGGATGAAGCAGCCGAGTGGGGAGAGTGCGCAGAAGGAGACGGCTCGGGCGATGAATCGGTTACTGAGGGCGGGGTTTTCTTCAAAGGCGATTTATAAGGTGCTGCGCGAGTGGGATGTGCCGGAGGAGTTGGTGGAGAGGATGGAGGGTGAGGCTGAGGGGTTTGCGGAGGGTGAGGAGCGGGTTGGGGATTCGGATGGGTATGCGCGGCAGAATGAGAAAGGCTAGTTGTTAGTTGGTGGCTGGTGGTCGCCCCGGTTGCCCGTGATGTGTTGTCAGTTCTTGATTCTCTGTCTTCGCCCAAAAGAGCTCGATCGGAGAACCAACAACAAACAACCACCAACAGCTAGTAGCTAACAACTAACAACCCACAAGTTGCAACCACCAACTTGCCTCAATAGTCGCCGCGGAAGCTGTGGATGAGGCGGCGGTCGCGTTTGTTGGGGCGCTTGGTGGGGGAGGGTGTGGTCCAGGCGATGGGGCCGAGGAGTTTCCGCTCTTCGGCGGCTTTGCGGCGGGCCTCTTTGCTGGCTTCGGTTTCGCGGTAGAGGGTTTGGGCGATGGCGGCGGAGCCACGTTGCTGGCTTAGGGCCAGGACCTCGACGTCGTATTCGCCGCCTTCGTTTTTGATGTGGAGGAGGTCTCCGATGTGGACCTCGCGGGCGGGTTTGGCGGGCTGGCGATTGGAGAGGATGCGCTGGAGGTCGCAGGCTTTGGAGGCCTGCTCGCGGGTTTTGAAGAAGCGGGCGGCCCAGAGCCATTTGTCGATGCGAATGCCGGTCATGGGTCTATTTTCATTCAGGAAGGTGGTAAAGGCGGAAAGGCTTAACGCGGATTTTCACGGATGGCACGGAACCAAACAACTCGGGATGACCTAACGCGATGTTCAAGACTGTGAGGACGTTTGCTGTCTTCTAGATGGCGCGGAGCATGCGGACGGGGAGGTAGAAGATTGCAGCGATAAGCTCGAATGTACCTTTGACGACGATGCCGACGAGGCGGAAAGGCAACAGGATGAGCCAGACGAGCGGAAAGAGAATGAGCGCGAGGAGGGCCAGGGGCCAGCAGAAGAAGGCTAGAAGACAGAAGAGCAGGAAGTTCAGCATCGGGTTTTCTCTCCTTGAAAGATAACGCTTGGGCGCGGAAAAAGTTCCCTTGGGGGATGATAGAGGCATGGCGGACGGCGGGTTGCAACGAGTGGTGGGGGTGGATTGGTCGGGCGACCAGGGGCCGGGGCAGCGGAGGAAGATCTGGGCCGGGGTCTGGACGGCGGCTACGGGCAAGGTGCTGTTGGAGAGTGGGCGGACTCGGGATGAGTTGATGGAGTGGCTGGTGGAGTTGGCGGGGGAGACTCCGCGGATGGTGGTGGGGTTTGATTTTACGTTCAGTTATCCGGCATGGTTCTTGCGGGAGTTGGGGATTGGGTCGGGTCCCGAGTTTTGGCGATTTGTGGCAGATGGGCAGGGTGAGAGGTGGCTACATAAGGATTGTGAGGATGGGCGGTTTTGGGGGAGAGCGGGGTCGCAGCGGCATGGGAAGAAGCCAGCAGAGTTTTGTGGGGAGCATGCGCACAGGATGTTGCGTCGGGCGGAGACGGTGTTGAAGGTGAGGGCGGAGATGACGGACCCGCTGCAGATCGCGAGGATTGCGGGGATTGCGCCGAAGAGCGTGTTTCAGATTGGCGGGGCGGGGGCGGTGGGGACGGGTTCGCTGCGGGGGATGCCGGG
Source organism: uncultured Acidobacteriaceae bacterium (assembly GCA_963798925.1). GTDB lineage: Bacteria > Acidobacteriota > Terriglobia > Terriglobales > Acidobacteriaceae > Edaphobacter. Next base: position 763,588 of record CAWCVD010000008.1, on the reverse strand, counting down.
GTTACTGAGGTTGCGTTCTGCGGGGTTTAGGGTGTGGCCTTTTGATTCACCTGCGGTGCAAAGGGCGCCTTTGGTGGTCGAGATTTATACGCGGCTGATGACGGGGGCGGTGACGAAGAGCTCGGAGGTGGCGAGGACGGCTTATCTGGCGAAGAAGCGTCGGGAGAGTGAGTTGTTTGCGGGGTTGTCGCGGGGGGTGGTGGCGAAGGCTCGGGCGAGTGAGGATGCGTTTGATGCGCTGGTTACGGCGTTGGTGATGGTGGAACATCGTGCGGAGTTTGCTCTGTTGAGGAAGACGGAGGATGAGGTGTTTCGGATGGAGGGGCAGACCTGGGTGCCGGGTTTGGTGAGATGAGCGCGGGATTTCGATTTGCGTGTTTAGAACGCCATTTCCTCCAATTTGCGACGCGAGAGATTGAAGGGATTGATGAAACGGACGCCGCCCAGTTCTCTGCCGTCCTGAAAGTCCTCGGAGAAGATGATTTTGCATCCGGAACGGCGTGCTGTTGCCCAGAGTAAAGCGTCCCAGATTGGCAGGTTGTGGTCTTCGCTGGCCTGGAGGGCCTCCAATAGATCTTCCACCGTCGGAGATTCGAGATCGAAGGCGTTGCTGTGGTATTCAACGATTTTCTTTAACGTTGCCAGCGGCATCAGACGCTTTTTTCTGATTACGGCGGAGAATTCGTTCAGCGATTGAAGCATCAGAGGCTGCTTTGTGCGTGCCGCTTTCAGGAGGAGCTTGCTTGCCAGGGTGTGTTTGTTGCCTTCGCTGGAATCGGTTGCGTAGATGAGGATGTTTGTATCGAGGGTGATCCTAACGGCCGCGGTCATACAGCTCCTGGCGATTGACTTTGATGCCGCAGAGGTTGTGTCCTTGTTTGAGGAATGCAGCGAGTTTTTTGACTGCTGCTTCGTGCTTCAGGTCGCGAGGTTCTTCCTGATCAAAAGGAACGATGCGTGCGACGGGCTTTCCACGGCGCAGGAGGATCAGGCTTTCGCCGGCTTCGACCTCGGCGACGCAGGACGAAAAGTTCTGGTTGGCTTCCCGGAGAGAGACGCGACGCATAATGGTGCTCCTTGAGAGATTGTACTACGTACTACATCGAGATATCGGCTGATAAACTCTAACTTATGATCTATAGGTCGGGAAGCCAGATTCGGGAAGATTTTTTGCGGTTTTTTGAGGGCAAGGGGCATCAGGCGCGTGCACTCTTCTTCGCTGGTGCCGGCGAATGATCCTACGCTGCTGTTTACCAATGCGGGGATGAATCAGTTTAAGGATGTGTTTCTTGGGAACGAGAAGCGGGACTATGCGCGGGCGGTGAGCTCGCAGAAGTGCGTGAGGGCGGGGGGAAGCATAACGATCTGGAGAACGTGGGTTTCACGCGGCGGCATCATACGTTTTTTGAGATGCTGGGAAATTTTTCGTTTGGGGATTATTTCAAGAAGGATGCGATCGCTTATGCGTGGGAGTTGCTGACTTCGAATGGGGATCATTGCTTTGGGATCGATCCTGCGAAGCTTTATGTGACGGTGTTTGAGGGGGATGCGAAGGTTCCGCGGGATGATGAGGCGGAGCGGTTCTGGATTGAGACCGGGGTGCCGAAGGAACGCATCTTTGGGATGGGGGCCAAGGATAACTTCTGGCAGATGGGGGATACGGGGCCTTGTGGGCCTTGCTCGGAGATTTTTTATGACATGGGGATTGAGGCGGCTGAGGAGCCGGGGGTTGATAAGCCGTTTCCGCTGGATGATCAGCGGTATGTCGAGATTTGGAATCTGGTTTTTATGCAGTTCGATCAGCAGCAGCGATGGGACGCTGACGCCGCTGCCTAAGCCTTCGATCGATACGGGGATGGGGTTGGAACGGGTTTCGGCGGTGTTGCAGGGAGTGCTGTCGAATTTTGAGACGGATTTGTTTACTCCGCTGATTAAGCGGGCGGAGGAGTTGACCGGGCATAAGGTGGAGCCGGAGCACGAGGTGGATGAGCGGTCGCGGGCGAGTCTGCGGATTATTGCGGATCATGCGCGGGCGGCTACGTTTTTGATCTCGGATGGGGTGAATCCTGCGAATGATGGGAGAGGGTATGTGCTGCGGAAGATTCTGCGGCGTGGGATTCGGCATGGACGGCTGCTGGGGCAGGAGAAGCCGTTTATGTATGAGATGGTGTTTGCGGTTCGGGATGAGATGCAGGTGGCTTATCCGGAGTTGAAGGAGTCGGCGGAGCGGGTTAGTAAGGTTGTGTTGGCGGAGGAGTTGCAGTTTGCTCGTACGCTTGAGCTTGGCTTGAAGCAGATGAATGAAGAGACGTTGCGATCGGGCGCCCTGGCGTTTCGTTTGTACGAGACGTTCGGAATGCCGCTGGATTTTATGGTGGATGCGGCGCGCGATGCGGGGATTCCGTTCGATATGGCCGGGTTTGATGCTGCGAAGGAAGAGGAGCAGGCTCGGGCTCGGGCTAGTTGGAAGGGTGGGTCGCAGAAGTCGGCGGCGCCGGTTTATCGGGAGTTGCCTAAGACGGAGTTTGAAGGGTATTCGGCGCTGCGGGTGGATGGGGCTCGGGTGTTGGCGCTGGTCGCCGGTGGTATTGGGGTGCCTGAGTTGAAGGCTGGCGAGACTGGTGAGGTTGTGCTGGATGCTACGAGTTTTTATGCGGACTCGGGTGGGCAGGTTGGGGATGTGGGGTGGTTGTATTCGGGAGATCACAACTCGGTTGTGGCTGAGGTGAGTGGCGCGACGAAGCCGGTGCAGGGAGTTTTTGCGCATAAGGTCAGGGCGAACCAGACGATTGCGGTGGGCGATACGGTGGATACGGTGGTCGATGCGACGACGCGGTCGGCGACGATTCGGAATCATACGGGGACGCATCTGCTGCATGCGGCTTTGCGCGAAGTGTTGGGGAAGCATGTGAAGCAGGCGGGGTCGCTGAATGATGCGACGCGGCTGCGGTTTGATTTTTCGCACTTTGCCGGGGTGGCTGAGGAGGAGTTGCAGGAGGTTGAGGATATTGTGAATCGGCAGGTGCTCGGTAATACGAAGGTCGAGACGATGGTGGACGTGCCGATCGATGTGGCGGTGAATGAGCTGGGGGCGATGGCGCTGTTCGGCGAGAAGTATGGCGAGCGAGTGCGAGTGGTGAAGATTGGGGACTTTTCGACGGAGCTTTGTGGGGGGATTCATACGGGGGCTACGGGTGAGATTGGGTTGGTGAAGATTGTTGGGGAGGGGTCGGTTTCTTCAGGGGTGCGGCGTGTTGAGGCGGTTTCGGGGACCGGTGCGCTAAACGAGTTTCGAAGGGATTTTGATGTGGCCAAGGTGGTGGGGTCTTTCGTGGGTTCGGGGGCGGGGTCTTCTTTGGAGGCAGCGACTCCTGCGGATGCGCTGCGGGCTCGGATTGCTTCTCAGGAAGAGGAGATGAAGAAGCTGAGGCGGGAGCTGGATGCTATTCGGATGAAGGCTGCTTCTTCTACCTTGTCGGATGTTGGCGCGTCGGCTGTTGAGGTGAAGGGTGTGAAGGTCCTGGCGCAGCGCGTGGATGGGTTGGAGAAGGCTCAGATGCGGAATCTCGTGGATCAGCTTCGTGGGAAGCTGGGTTCGGGTGTGGTGGTGCTCGGGGCGGCGGTGGATGGGAAGGTTTCGCTGATTGTTGGTGTGACTAAGGATCTTACTTCGCGGGTTCAGGCAGGGAAGATTGTTGGATTGCTTGCGACAAAGGTTGGTGGGAAGGGTGGTGGACGGCCTGATCTGGCGGAGGCTGGTGGGAGTGATGTGGGATCGCTCGATGCTGCTTTGAAGGGAGCGACGGAGGTTGTTGGGGGATTGCTTTAGTTTCGCCTCATGTGGTCGTACCTAGGGCCTGAAGCCCCTTTTGTCTGATGGCGTGAGAGGCACAAGGCTGAAGCCTTGGGTACCTAGAAGCGAAGGGCAAAGGCAAAGGCAAAGGCAAACGCAAACGCAGATCCCCTTCGGGGATGACAACTAGAAAAGCAAAAGCAGATTCCCTTCGGGAATGACAAACAAACAAACAAACAAACAAACAAAAAAAGAGACAACTGCAGGCCGTCCGTTTCCACTGCGCCGAGCAAAGGCGCTCGCTGGGGACCTCGTTCGGCGAAGGATGACAAAAAACACTGATCCGGTGATTGTTTGAACATGTTGCCGGGGCGCAACGTAGCTTAATGCATGAAAATCTCAAGATCGGCTTCGTTGGCACTTAGTTTGTGCGGTATTGCGTGTGTCTCGGCGCTGGTTGCGCAGGGAGTGCGAACGGAGTCCGGGACGCTCTCTGGCGTGAGCGAGGGTGGTTTGAGCATCTACAAAGGCGTACCGTTCGCTGCGGCGCCGGTGGGTGATTTGCGTTGGCGCCCTCCTTCACCTGTCGCACCCTGGACCGGTGCGCGCAAGGCGGATGCGTTTGCTCCTGCGTGTATGCAGGAGGGTGTGTCGATGCCCGGTGAGACGCCGCCGGTGGTGAGTGAGGATTGTCTCTACCTCAATGTCTGGACACCGGCGAAGAACGTGCACGAGCACCTGCCGGTGATCATCTGGATCTACGGAGGCGGTTACGTCAATGGATCGGCTTCCATGCCCTTGTACTGGGGCGACCGATTGGCGCACAAGGGTGTGATTGTTGTGACGATCGCTTACCGGCTGGGGCCGCTGGGGTTTCTTGCGCATCCTGAGTTGACGCGGGAGTCTTCGCACCACTCGTCCGGCAACTATGGGCTGATGGATCAGATTGCTGCGCTCGAATGGGTTCAGCGGAATATTGCGAGGTTTGGCGGCGATCCGAAGAACGTGACGATCGCAGGTCAGTCTTCGGGGGCGATCTCGGTGAGCATCCTGATGGCTTCGCCCCTGACGAAGGGATTATTTCAGCGTGCGATCGGAGAGAGCGGTGGGCTGTTTGAGCCGCTTCAGCTCGCACCGAAGTTTTTGTTGGTCAACGCGGAACGTGATGGCGAGAAGTATGCTGCTTCGCTTGGGGCGACATCGATTCAGGAGATGCGCAAGTTGCCGGCTACGAAGCTCACCGGCGATGGCGGCGGTATCGTCCATCCGGTGATCGAACCCTATGTGCTTCCGGCTTCGCCTTACGAAGCGTTTGCCTCGGGGCAGCAGAACGGTGTTCCGCTGTTACTGGGTTCGAATGCCGACGAGGCGCGTGCGTTGACCGATGTCAGCCATGTGAAGGCTGCTACATTCGACAGCGACATTAATCACAGTTTTGGACAGTTGCCTCCCGCGCTTCTCGCAGCGTATCCGCACGCGACCGACAAAGAGGCGCAACAGGCGCGGCTCGACTTTGAGCGAGATCTCCGGTTCGGTTGGGACATGTGGGCGTGGGCGAGATTGCAGGCCGAAACTGGAAAGAGTCCGGTCTACTACTATTCGTTTCGACAGCGGCCGCCGTTTCCGGCGGGTTCCGTGTACGAGGGTTGGGGTGCGAGTCATTTTGCCGAGTTGTGGTATGTCTTCGACCACCTCAACCAATCGCCGTGGCGCTGGACTGAGGCCGATCGAAAGGTTGCGGAGGAGATGTCGAGCTACTGGGTCAACTTCGCGAAGTCGGGCGACCCGAATGGACCGGGTCTTCCGACCTGGCCGGCGTTTTCAAAGACAGATAACAGGGTCTTATACATCGACGATCCCATTACCGTTGGTGGGCTACCGAATATCGATAGCCTGAAGGTCTTCGATGCTGTTTACACAAGTGTGCGCGGCAAGGCTTTTGCGTCTCCGTAACAGGTGCCACTTGACGCTGCGAAAAGGGCTAGAACTTTAATCCACCACCCACCTGAAGAGTTTCGCCTGTGATCCAGCCCGCCTCAGAGGATGCCATGAAGGCCACGGCTTTCGCGATGTCTTCGGGTGTGCCGAGGCGGCCCAGAGGGGTGCGGGAGATGGCGTATTTTTGTGTGGCTTCGTCCATCTCTTCCATCGCATCGAGACCTTCGGTGACGGTGACGCCGGGAGATATTCCGACGACGCGGATTTTTTTCGGGCCGAGTTCCATGGCGAGGACGCGGGTGATGACGTCGACGGCTGCCTTGGTTCCGCTATAGACGGAGCTGGATGGCGCGGGTGTGAGAGCGACTCCGGAGCTGATGTTGATGACGACGCCGCCTTCGGGCCCGAAGTGGGGAACGGCGGCCTGTGTGGTGAGTAGAAGTGCCTTGACGTTGAGGTTGAAGTGTTTGTCGATGTGCTCGGAGGTGATGGCTTCGAGCGGGAGGAACTTGTAGACGCCGGCGTTGTTGATGAGGATGTCGAGGCGGCCGAAGGCCTTGGTGGTCTCAGATATGAGCTCGGGGATCTGGGCCGGATTGGACAGGTCGGCCTGCACGGCGACGGCCTTGCCTCCGGCGGATTGTATTCGTTGGACGAGGGCTTCGGCGGGAGCAGCACTGCGAGAGTAGTTGATCACGACGGAGGCTCCGTCGGCGGCGAGACGCTGGGCGATGGCGGCGCCTATTCCTTTGGAGGAGCCGGTTATGAGGGCAACTTTTCCTTGAAGATTGGCCATGGGAATCCTCCGTGTTCCGTTTGGTTATGCAGATGTTGAGAGGAGGCAGGAGGATGCGTGACAATCGGAATAATTATTGGGCAGCAGGGGTGAGGAATCTTGCAGCGTTTGGAGTAATGAGCCCGCAATTCAAAGACAGCCTGTAATTCAATTGGGGATGTGTGGGTAGGCTAGAATTTGCGGAGACGCGCGCCTGCAGATGATGCCTGTTGCCGGCGTTGATCTCATTGCAGAGGAGGCGGCTTTGGACGTGCATGCTCCGCATCACTCGATTGTAGGGTGGAAGGATTTTCTGGTTCATCTGCTGACCATTACGATCGGTCTGCTGATCGCTGTGGGGATCGAGGGCTGTGTGGAACTGCATCGTGAGCACAAGCTGGTGCAGGAGGCGCGGGAGACGATGCGGGAGGAGATTCTGTACAACGTCGGCCAGATGAAGCAGGCGGTGGGAAATTTGAAGACACAGCGGGAGACGATGCAGAAGAACATCGATGTACTGACGCGGATTCAGGAGAATCCGAAGGACAAGGCAGCTCAGGACGCGTCGATTACGGCGAACTATTCGATTGTGGGGTTGAGGGAGACGGCGTGGAAGACGGCGCAGACGACAGGGGCGTTGGCATTTATGCCGTATGCCGAGGCGCAACGCTACTCGGAAGTGTATGGAACGCAGAAGGAGTTTCTGGACCAGCAGAACAAGACCCTTGAGGACGAGGCGCAGTTTCTGGGCCTGATGGCAAAGACGAACTTTGGCCACAACGACGTGACGGCGGAGCAGGCTTCGATGGCGCTGGAGCGGTTTGGGATATGGAACGCGCACCTGCTTTATCTGGACTTGATGGCGAAGGTTGGCGCGCAGACGGATCAGGCGTTTCTGGATGGGAAAGAGCCGCCGCGCGAGATGCACGAAGACATCCATACCGGGAAGTGAGGCGAGGCCGCGCCGTCCTTCTGGGGGGCAGTTATTTGGATGCGTCCTGTTCGAGGAGCTGTCGGGCTTCGTCGAGGTTGAGGGCGTTGCCGTCGACGATGAACTCGTAGACTCCGGCGTTGTCGGGGACGGAGTAGACATGCTCGACGGTGTGGCCGTTTTTGCGGAGGGCGTCGACGATGAGATCGGTGTCTATGTCGTTCATGGGTGCCAGTCTACAGGAACCTCGTCCGATGGGGGAGTGGGTTCGCGCACGAGAGAGATTGGGTTGTTGGGTTCTGGGGGCACAAGGTGTTGTGTGTGGGGGTATCGGGGGGAGTACTGAGGATCGTTTTCCCGGTCGTTCGGGCTGCGGGGTCTCTTAAACTTAGGGAGTCTGTCGGCTTTTTTTGAGACACATGGGCCTGGGGAAGACAAATCGGATTTGGCGGTGGTTGGGTGGCGCGGCGGTTCCGGTTTGCGCGGCGGTGCTGATTCTCGCGATGGCTCAAGAGCTGGAGGCAAAGACGACGCCACAGCGCAGGGAGCTGACGCCGTGGGAGCAGGCGGAACGCGGGTTGGAGACGCTGCAGGCGATTCCGGAGGGGGCGCGGACACGGGCGGATTATGCGAGGGCGATGGATGGGTTTCGGGTGGTGTATCACGGGACTCCGGGGGATGTGCACGCTCCGGATAGCGTGAATGCGGTGGCGGAGTTGTTGGCCGAGCAGGGGCGACGGTGGCATGATGCGAAGTCGTTGAAGGATGCGGTGGGGCAGTATGAGTTTTTGCGGACGCAGTATCCCGGGAGCTCGCTGAGGGTGGCGGCGCTGCTTGCCGAGGGGCAGATCTATGAGAACGATCTGCATGATGATGCGGCGGCGCGGGAGCGGTATGGGCTGGTGGTGAAGCAGTATCCGAAGAGTGAGCAGGCGGAAGAGGCTCGGGCGGGGATTGATTCTTTAGGGACCAGGGATCAGGGATCAGGGCTTAGCAAGCAAGGTGCGCGAGCTAAGGGCCGGTCGGGTGATCAGGCTTCGGCGTCGGATTTGGCGCCGGGACATCGGGAGGGTGGGGATCATTCTTCCTCGGTTGGGTCTTCCTCGGTTGGATCTTCCTCGGTTGGATCGAAGGGGCCGGTTACTGAGAGGGATGGGGCTAGTTCGTTTGCTCCGATGCCTACGACTGGAGCGGCGGGGCAGACGGGGAAGGCTTCGGCTCCTGGTGTTGGGGTGGAGGCGAGTGCGGAACGGAGTGGGTCTTCGGTTGCGGTGGATGCTTCGGGTGCTGGGTCGCAGGGGGCGGTTCAGACGGCGGCGGTTCCTGCTGTTGTGCCTATGCATGTGGCGAAGAGTGGGGCGAGACTGCGTGGGGAGTTGGCGCAGGTGACGGGGATTCGGCATTGGTCGACGCCGGATTACACGCGGGTGGCGATCGATCTGGGTGATGATGTGACGTATGAGGCGGCGAGAGTGCCGAATCCCGATCGGATTTATTTCGATCTGCATGGTACCCGGCTGGAGCAGGAGCTGGTGGGGAAGAGCTTTACGGTGACGGATGACGGGTTTCTGAAGAAGATTCGCGCCGCGCAGTTCTCGAACGACATGACGCGAGTGGTGCTGGATGTGAACGATGTGACGGAGTATTCGGCTTTTCTGCTGCCGAATCCGTATCGGTTGATTATTGATATTCACGGCGGGAAGACTGCGCCAGCGACTGCTGGGGTGAACGTGCCGACGCAGCGGGCAGCGGGCGCGACTCCAACGGTTCCGAATACGACGGCGGTGAAGGCTGGGAGCTCGTTTGATGTGGCGGCGCTGAGCGCGCAGCCGGGGAAGGTGGAAGCGACGACGGAGCCGACTTCACAACCGATCTCGGCTGTGGTGGCGGACAGGGCTCAGGGTTCAGGGCCAAAGGCTCAGGGTTTGGATTCGGGTTCGACTGGTGTGAGTGCTGCTGCTCCGGTTTCTGGGAAGAGGACTAGGAAGAGCAAGGCCGGTGTGGACGCGGATGCGGGACCGGCTCGGGCTGCGGTGCCCACGGCGGATGGGGAGACTTCGCTGGTTCGGGCGCTGGGGTTGAAGATCGGGCGGATCGTGATCGATGCCGGGCACGGGGGGCATGACACCGGGACGATTGGGGTGGATGGGATTCTGGAGAAGGATGTGGTGCTGGATGTGGCGCTGCGGGTGGGGCAGATGCTACATGACCGGCTTGGAGCGGAGATTATTTATACGCGATCGGATGACACGTTTATTCCGCTGGAGACGAGGACGGCGATTGCGAATAAGGCGCAGGCGGATTTGTTTCTTTCGATTCACGCGAACTCGTCTCCGGATGCGAGTGCGCGGGGGGTGGAGACTTATTATCTGAACTTTACTTCGTCGCCGGATGCGCTGGAGACGGCGGCGAGAGAGAACGCGGTGAGCGATCAGTCGATTCATCAGCTGAGCGATCTGGTGAAGAAGATTGCGCTGAAGGAGAAGATCGATGAGTCGCGGGAGTTTGCCAGCGATGTCGAGGCGAGTCTTTATGGCGGGTTGCAGAAGGGGAATGCGGGATTGAAGGATCGCGGGGTGAAGAAGGCTCCGTTTGTGGTGCTGATTGGGGCGAATATGCCGTCGATTCTGGCAGAGATCTCGTTTGTGACTAATGAGAAGGATGCGAGGCAGTTGCAGGAGCCGGAGTACCGGCAGCGGGTGGCGGAGAGTTTGTATAAGGGTGTTGCGAAGTATGCGGGTGGGTTGAGTGGGGCACGGCCTCCGGCGGAGCGAGCCAGCACGAAATAGTGGTGCCTTATTCCTCTCGTAATGTTTTCGCTGGATCGATGGATGCGATTCGCAGAGTGGGTACGATGGTTGCGACTAGCGTTATCGATGAGAGGATCAGGATCACGGTGAGGATGGTTCGTGGGTCATAGACGTCCACGCCGTAGAGAACGCTGTGCATCGCGCGCAGGGCCCCTGCTGATGCGATCAATCCGAGGATGAGTCCGAGGGCGGAGGCTCTTATTCCCGGCACTCCGATATGAACCATGGCTTGGCGGAGGGTGGATCCGAGGGCGATGCGGATGCCGATCTCGCGTGTCTTCTGAGCGACGATATTTGCTACGAGCGAGAAGATCCCGATAGCACTCAGGAGCAGAGCCAGAGCCGCCATCGTGCTCAGGAGCGCCACTTCGATGCGCTGGGTTGCGAGGGTCTTCGCCAGCAGGTCGCGCATGCTGTAGAAGCCTGAGAAAGGCAGATTGGGATCGACGCTTACAAGCGCGTGTTGCATCTGCGCCGTCAGGCCCTCGACGGGACCGGTGGTGCGAACGATCCAACTGGGCTGGAACCAGACGTGGACGATCGAGAGCATCTTTGGGTCCATCTGAGTGGCGGGGACGTACAGTGCTTCTTCACCAGCGATGGGTGCGGTGACCTCGATTCCGGGTGCGATGGCTACGTCGGCCACCATCCCGACAATCATCGTGTCTTTGTCTACGTAGCGGCCGATGGGGCTGGTACCGTGAAAGAACTTGCGTGCGAAGGTCTGGTTCACGATGGCGACGTGCTGGGAGTCGGGGCCGTCGGCGTCGGTGAAGTTGCGTCCCATGAGGAGGGGGATTTGCAATGCGTTGAGGTAGTCAGGCGTGATGTAGTTCATGCTCGTCATGATGGTTTGCCCGGCTTCTTTGCCGTCGCTGAGCTTCATGCCGGTGTTCAGGGCGCGCTCGTAGGGCAGGCTGAGGCCGGCGGCAGCGTGTTGCACGCCGGGGATCTGGCGCATTGCGAGGGTGCTTTCGTTGAGGAGCTTTCGGAAGGCTGCGGGGTCGTGGTAGCGGACGTCGTCGAGGGATGCCCTTGCGGTCATGACTCCGGTTGGATTGAAGCCAGCGGGCAGATTTTGAAGATGGATGAGGGTTCGGATGAGCAGGCCTGATGCGGCGAGGAGAACTACGGTTAGTGCGACCTCGCTGACAATGAGGGCCTGGCGTAGTCGGAGGCGGTCGCCACCCGCTACGAAACGACTGGCGATGGCTGCGCGTAGATCGAGCCGCCGCGTTACGAGCGCGGGGAGCATGCCGAAGAGGACGCTGGTGAGGAGCGAGACGAGAAGGGTGAATGCGAGGACGAGGCCATCGAGGGAAACGCTGGCTACGGGCAGAAAGTGCTCGGGAAGCATCAGGAGTAAGCCGCGCAGGGCTACGAAACCGATGGCTACGCCTGCTGCTCCGCTGATGAAGGCCAGGAGGAGATTTTCGATCCACAGTTGTCTTTGAATCTGCCAGCGCGAGGCACCGAGGGCCATACGGGTTGCGACCTCGGGCATACGTCGGAGCATGCGGACGAGGGTGAGTCCGGCGAGATTAGCGCAGGCGATGAGGAGGATGAAGACTGCGGCGAGCATCAGGGTGAGGGCCTGGGGGCGTACCGTGGCGGCCTGTCCTACTTGAAGCGGCACGGAGTAGTAGCTCACTTGTGCACCGGGGTTGTTCGACAGTTCATAGAGCTGGGACCGGTGGGCCCATGCTCGATTGATTTGGGCGTCGGCGGCCTGCCATGTGGCTCCGTCGCGGAGGCGGGTGATGGCCTCGAAGTTCGTGCCGCTTCCTTCGCCTCCGCGGGTTGCCTGAAGGGCTGTGTAGAGGTCAGCGTTCTGGGGGGTGGTTATGCCGTCGGGGAGAATTCCAATGACGGTGTAGGATTCGCCCTTGAGCAGAATGGATTGTCCTACGAGGTTTGGATTGGATCCGAAGGTGTTGCGCCACAGGTTGTAACTGAGGATGGCGGCCTCTGGTCCATGGGCGCGGTCCTCTACGTCTGAGAAGTTGCGTCCGAGAATGGGATGGATTCCAAGGATGTCGAGGTAGTGCTGTGAGATGCGTCCCGCGTGAAGATATTGCACCTGGGAGCCTGATTGTAGGTTGACGCCTGAAGTGCCTCCGCTGGAGATGGCTGAGAGTAGCGCGGGGACGTTGTCGCGGAGAAGCTCCCATTGTTCGCCGTTGACGTGGTGGCGTTCGTCGGAGGACCGGGTGCCGGTGACGCGTGTGTAAATCGTGCCCATCCGCTCAGGATGCGAATATGGCAGGTTCTTCAGCATGAGTGCATTGACGATGGAAAAGATGGCAGTATTTGCGCCGATGGAAAGAGCCAAGGTAAGGACTACCGTCAAAGTGAAACCGGGATTGCGGCCTAGCTGGCGCGCGGCAAATTTGAGGTTTTGCGCTAGTGCGTCCATCGATGCCCCCTTGATGATCCCCAAAAGAGACCGGAAGTGATGGGGAGATATTCCTTTTTCATACGCCTGTGTGCGGGATGAAGTTCCGCATTAGTGAATATGCCGTCGATTCTGGCATAGATCGGTCAAGAAGGGAATTCGAAGTCCCGGATGGGGCGGCGGGGCGGTGGCTTACGTTATCGTGCTGGTGTAGTCTGACCTACGTATGGGAGTTTCTTGTGGGTTTCGGGTGATATCGCGAACTGTATTGGGCGTGATGGCGACTGGTGCCTTCGCTGTTTCGCTGCAGGCACAGGAGGCGAAGACGATGCTGGCGATGCCGCCGACGCCGCTGTTGCCTGAGTCGCTGCGTACGGGACCGGATCATGAAGCAGGCAATGGCGCTCCTTCGTGGAGTGGGGCGGATGGGCCGATTCTTGTAGAGGATGGGATCAGGCGTTATGAGCGAGGGACCGCGGAGAGTGCGGTCGCGCACGGCGTGGGTTCTGGCAAGACGACGCCCAGTGGAACGGTGACGGTGTATCAGTTCGACGATGCCACTGGTGCTTATGCAGCGTATACCTATCTGCGAAAGAATGCGGCGGATCGGGTGATGCTGAGCGGCGTGTCGGTGGTGGTGTCGGATCTGAAGCTTTATCCTGAGTCGGCTACCGCATTGTTGAAGACAGTTGAGGTGGGGTTGCCGAAGGTGGGTGGGACGAAGGGACTGGCTCCGCTGCTGCCGACGTATCTGCCGGCGAAGGGTTTGGAGCATGATTCGGTGAAGTATGCAGTGGGGCCGGCGGGGTATCAGGCGATGGGTGCAGTGGTGCCACCGGAGATTGTTGGGTTCGATAAGGCAGCAGAAGTGGTGACGGCGAAGTATGAAGGCAAAGGTACGCTGACGTTGCTGCTGTATCCAACTCCACAGATTGCGGGAGACCACGGGCGGCAGATTGAGAAGGAGATGAACCGGCAGGGCGCATCGGCGGGAACAGTGAAGCTGCGACGCGAGGGGCCGCTGGTGCTGATGACGACTGGTGCGTGGAAGCCCGCAGAGGCGCAGGAGGTGGTGGAGAACATTCATCTGCGGAATCAGTTGACTTGGAACAAGCCGATGCCTCTGGAGTTTCACTCGGAGGTTCGGAAGACGGTGAGCCTGCTGACCAGCGTTCTTATCTTTTGTGGACTGGGGGCGTTGGCGGCGGTGGTATTGGCGTTGTTTTTTGGGGGAGCAAGGGCGGCAATACGGGTGATGCAAGGTAAGCCGGCGGCGACGGAGCCGGAGTTTTTGCGGATCGACCTGAGCGGACGTGCGGCTAGTATTCAGCCCGACAGATCAGGGGCTAACAGCCAGGGATAGCCTGTGTTTGCACTGGTGACGGTGCAGGGCGGTTTCTAAGCGGCTGATTGGAGAGCCCTTTGATATATGGTCGGACCTCTTAAAGCGAAGAGAAAGCGTAGACCAGAGTCGATGTTTACCCTTCAGTAACCCCCATAACTACCTGCTCACCAAAGACTTACAGTGAGCCAGTTTTGGCCTTGACACGGTATTTTGCCAAACTTAGTATTTCGCCAGAAAGTTCTGATGGCTTTGCCTCCGTTGGAACTATTCTCCCTAAAGAAGAGGCTACCCTGTTGCCGGGTGGCCTCTTCGCTTTTTCGGATACAACTTTTGGGGAATGGAGGAGTGGAGAAGCGATCTCCGAATGGGGAGATGGGAGAAAAATTTTCTTCCGAAACTGAAGATCGATAGATCGCTGCCGATGCAAGGAGTATGTGGGGGGCGCGCGCGCTCTCCGAGCGGAGGCAGCGGTGTCCGATAGGATGCAGATGGTTTTGCAGGTGATGATTGCGCTTTGGTTTGTGGCGATATTGATATGGCCCGATTTTCTGGAGGATGATGTTGATCTTGAGGCGAGCGATTCGGACCGCCGACCTGGTCGTTGATGCCGTGACCTCTGTCCACTGCATGTGCTAGTTTGACTGAGCAGCTTGTGGAGGTCGGACCAGATGACGTGGAAGCGTTTGAACGTGCATGTTCTTGAAATGGAGTGGTGTGCCGTCTGTTTTCTAGGAGTTGTTCTGGTTGTTGCGGCGGGAGCGGCGCGTGGGCAGGATACGCGACAGGTGACGGAGCCGACGATTCCACCTTCGTGCACGCAGCTTCCGGCGCAGCTTCGATCGGTGAGCGACAAACTTGCGGATTCGGATGAGAGCAAGCTCGACACTGCGCGGATTCAGAGCGCGCTGGATAAGTGCAAGCCAGGGATGGCGGTCGAGTTGAAGCCGGCGAGTGGGAATAATGCGTTTCTCTCCGGGCCGTTGGAGATGCGCACGGGGGTGACGCTGCTGATCGATGAGGGCGTGACATTGTTTGGTTCGCGTGATGCGGCGGTGTATGAGTCGACGGCTCCGGATGCGACACATGGACTGTGTGGAACGATTGCTTCGGGTGCGCCGCCGGCAGTATTTCCGGCACCACAGCACCAGGCGCCCGTGCGTGGAGGGTGCCGCCCGCTTATCAGTATTAATGATGCGAAGAACGCCGGTATCATGGGCGATGGCGTGATCGACGGACGCGGTTATGCGAAGATTCTGGGCAAAGATTACAGCTGGTGGGAGATGTCGCGGAAGGCGGAGCCGAAGAATGAACGGTATTTCACGCCGCGGATGATCGTTGCGAGCCATGCGGACGGATTGGTGCTGTACAGGATTACGCTGCACAACTCGACGAACTTTCATGTGAGTGTGAACCAGACGAATGGGTTCACGGCGTGGGGAGTGCATTTGCTGACGCCGACGACGCGGGGTATGGATGCGCGTAATACGGACGGGATCGATCCCGGGACTTCGGCGAATGTTACGGTTGCGCATAGCTGGATCGATAACGGCGACGACAATATCGCGATCAAGGCCGGAGTAACGCATATGAGTGTGCTCGACAACCACTTTTACAGCGGGCACGGGATGTCGATTGGGAGCGAGACGGTTCCCGGGCAGAGCTTTCTGCTGGTCGACGGGCTGACGGAGGACCATACGACGAGCGGCATCCGCATCAAGAGCAATGTGACGCGCGGAGGACCGGTGCACGACTTGACGTATCAGAACATCTGCATGCGCGAGGTGAAGGTTCCGATCGCGATCAGCCCGTACTATACGAACCAGACGATTGAGGGATTTGAAGATCCGAAGTATACGGGCGACAAGATTCCGGACTACAAGGCGATTACGATCCGCAACGTGATCGACTCGACGGCGGGCGATGTGCTGATTGCCGGCTTGAACGACGATCATCGTACGGAGGTGACGCTGGATGGAGTAAAGATCAATGGCATTACTCCGCAGCAGGTGCATGGCCGGTTCGCCACAGTGACGATGGGGACGATGGGGACGAATCTGAACTTCAGCGCGACGGAGATTCGTGTGGTTCCGGCAAAGAGCGGTTCGGCGACGGTGGGTGCCGACGCCGCGGGCTCTGGATCCGCCTTCAGTTGTGATGGAAAGTTTGTGCCGATGCAGTGATTTTGCGGTCGATTGATGATTTGGCGGATAGCCTTTGAGCCGCTAGAATAGAGCGATAGGCCGATGTAGCTCAGCTGGTAGAGCAACTGATTCGTAATCAGTAGGTCAGCGGTTCAACTCCGCTCATCGGCTCCACAAATCCTCTTACAATTCAGTTATTTAGTAGTACCAGCCGCTAACCTCTTAGCGGCTTTGTTTTTGACTGTGGGGGATTTTGGTAGGACTTTCTTCTTGATCGTCCCCACACTCAGCCGAGAGAACACCTCATCAATCGTGTCCGCCTCTGGGTGAACGTACTTCTGGGTAATCGTGATGCTGGAGTGTCCTGCGATCTTCGCCAGTGCGAACACATCACCCCTCGCCGCCTTGCCCAGCCGCGTTAGGGCCGTATGGCGTAACGTGTACGGCACGAACGGCGCAACGCCGGAATCCTCCAGCGCGGTTGCATGTTGGCGCTTGGCCGTCTGTACCTCCAAATGACCGTACTTGGATTGTGAAGCGAACACCCAACCCTCAGCCGGTGACTCTTGCGCCTCATACCGGGCCTTGAGAAGTGCATGGACTCGCGGAGTCATAGGCAACACGCGGCGGGCAGCCTTACTCTTGCCCTCCACTACTCGGATCAGACCCTGCCCTTCCTCGCCCAAAAAGATATGTTCCCACCTCAACACGAACACCTCTCCCGGCCTCATCCCTTCATCAAGGATGATGGTTGCGGCGTCTTGCCACGGTTGCGGGCAGTGTGCGAGATAGACCGTCTGTTCATCCGAAGTCAATACGCGGTCTCGCTGATTCTCTCCCTTCGCCAATTCCACCTTTACCGGCTTCTCAATCACACCCCACGCATAAGCGAGGTTGAGCGCCCGGCGTAGAGTCCGCAAGCCCATGTTGATACCAGAGGGAGAGAGCCGTTTGTACTCCGCCGCAAACCAACCAACATGCTCCGCCGTTAGCTCGTCCAACCGCAGACCAGCCAGCTTGGAACGCTTCAGCATCGCCGCTCCCTGACGGTAATACTTGACGGTCTTTGGCTTTGCCTTGTGCGTCGTCTCCACGTCTAGGATGAAGCGGTCGTCTAGGAAGACTTGTAGCGTTGGCATAGAACGGGCCTTGCCCCACGATCCGGCGCACTTGGAAGAGCAGAACACATTGCCATCCCGCCGCAATGCCTTGTCTGCATTGAAAAGTTCTTCGCACTCATGGCAGGTCAGAACCTCAGAGCAGCCCAGCCGCTCACGGGCCGCTTCCTTTGCTTTGTGCTGCTCTACCAGCCGCGCACGATGGGCCGCCTTCATATCGCGGGCCTTCTTATCGTTGCCTTGATGCGTAGATTCTCTGACCCGCTCACCTTTGAACTCAAATTCGTACCAGTACACCCCGCCACGTTTGTAGGTGCTCATCACCCGCCACCTTTCTTGGTTCCCTTTTCCATGACAGCCGCGAGGCCTCTAGCCTCTTGGTCCTTTAGTCCAGAGCGATATTTCCGCATTTTTTCCGCCAACTGTTCCTTGGTCTTTTTCGAAGCATTGAATTTGGATTTACACGAATCAGAGCAAAATTGAGCACGTCCGGCTCGTTGAAAAAGCAAGAAACGTCCGCACCCTTCACGCTTGCATACAGCGACCGGAAAGACTTTCGCCAGCGACTCGTTATCCAGATCATGCCGATCAATCTGTCGAAGCAGAAAATCGACAAACGCCAGCAATAATCGAGTCGCTTTCTGTGAAAGCCCGTTTGGCTCCAACCTTCTCTCTCCAGTGGGCGTAATCGTTACGTAGATGAGGATGCCAATTTTTGCGGACTGCACAGAATCCACCAAGAACTTTGCAGCATCCGCGTCCTGTCCCATTGGGTCAGTGGGCTGCACAATCCAACTAAGAACACGGCGGATCGATTCGCGATAGTCCTCCTCCAAATCTTGCATCGTCTTTCCCGCCTTTATGTCCTTGCATTTCCGTAGAATCGTTGGTCCGACGCCTCTCGCGATCCCCATTCTTAGAAACCCTGCACGTACAAGATATCGAAACTGTTTGTGTGTGTTATCGCCGTTGGCATAATCCACCAGCCAACGCCACATTTGAGAAATCGGTTCTCGCTCTTCGTTTTGTAACACCGCTAATCGGGTTATTTTCGTTGTCATTTTGTTACACCGCTATTTATATCGTTAGGGTAGGCTACAGGAATAGGAGATCGCCGTCAATGACAAAGTGAACTTCGACCCCAAGAGACACAGAGAAGAGAGGTGATGGTGATGGTGGAGCAAAGTTGGCAGTTGATGAACGTGAGCGAGGCGGCGGAAATGTTACGGCTGAAGGAGTCCACCGTCCGGTCATGGATTTTGAAGAGGAAGATTCCGTATGTGAAGTTAGGCCGTCGCGTATTCGTGTGCCGGGTGACGCCCATAACGCAATCGACTCTAGTGTGATCTACCCGGACACGGAACCAGAGCAGCCGGTCACTACGGTTCACTAGCATTCAACGCCCGATAGGGCACCATTGCCGAGGTCAGAGGCACCCAAAGGAGATCAGCCGTGAATATCACTAAGCAAAGGAAACCTGTATTTAGAACCCCACGCACATCACTAACACTAGAGTCACGTGTTCTCTGCCCGATTTGTGGCGAATTGAGCCAAGTGTCGAACATCTCGCTCAATCTATACCGAGGACCAATGCTTACGTTGGTTTGTGGTCATAAGCGCAAAGAGTTTGAGTTTGTGCCGGGGCGGGGAAAGCACAGTGCTAACTGAAGGAGGACTCACTCGGCAAGAACGCAAGAACTGGGTGAAGAAACAAAAGCTGTTGAGGCGGAAGCAGATGCTGAGCAGGCGGAAGCTGAACAGGATGATCAAGAGAAAGGAAGCGATGGCGAAGGCGCTCGGAGCGTGCCCGACGTAGTGGTCGCTTGAAGTCGACTACGGCATGTTTTTCCCTGTCAGGTTGTGAGGGTGATCCATTCTGTATGCCACAAAAGAAGGAATAAGTGAAAACGGAACGACTGTAGGAGAAGATTCTCTACTTTCTTTCTTTTCTCGACTGTTGAAGTCGTTCTTTTTTCACTCGTTCCGTTGTGCGGGGTCTGCGGTCATCAAGCCCAGAATGGACAGTCCGCAAAAACTAACTATAAAAGCACGGCTACGGGCCGAGAAGGATAACAAATATGCCTCAAGATAATACGCAATCTTCATCTGCAAGCATTGCAAAGCCACCATTCGCTCTCACTCTTTATAAGCCATTCAGCACCTTCATTGACGGAACGCCCCCGCGTATCCCATTCGTGATTGACGGTCTTTTGCCACAGGCCGCCTTCAGCATACTTGGTGGCAAGCCAAAGCATGGGAAGAGCAGTTTAGCTCGTTACGAAGCGGTTTGTGTCGCAAAGGGCCAACCCTTTTTGGGCCGGGATGTTGAGCGAGGCGAGGTTTTGCTGATTTCACTCGAAGACCCAAAGTCCCACGTGGACAACTGCCTGAAAGCTCTGGATTGGAATGCACAGACGGATGCCATGATTCACATTTCGACCAAGCTGTCACCCAGTATCGACGAGTCTATCGGAGCCATCGAAAAGGTTTTACGCGAAAATCCAAAAATAAAACTTGTCATCGTTGACACATTAGCGAAATTGCTTCGCATCCGGGATATGGACAAGTACGGGGAGGTGCTACCACAGATCGAAAAAGTCCATGACCTCGCTCGTAAGTTTTCTCACGTGCATATTCAGGGGCTAGCTCATTGCAAAAAAATACAGACAAGCGATCCGTTCGACGGTCTTCTGGGATCAACAGCACTCAGAGGCGAACCGGATACGAACATAGCATTGTTCGACGAAGATCGGCGGAGGGTCATCGCTTCGGAGACTCGTATTGGTCGTAATATTCCGCCGACGATCATCGAGGCAAACCTAGTCGACGTTGCAGGCGCTGATGTGGTGAAGGACTTCTATCTCGGCGAGGAATTTGCGGAATGGCAACGGACAAAGGGAGAGAAAGCGGAACGGCAAAAGAAGCTGACTCATGCGGAACGGATCATCAGTTATTTAAGAGCTTGCGACGGCCATTTCGCCAGACAGTCGATTGTTTTGGACAACGTAGAAGGCAATCGTAAACAGAAGGTCGACGCAATCGAGGGTCTGAAGATAGCCGGGGTGTTGACGACCTCAGGTGAAAAGCAGTCGCCAACTAATCCGACTGTGCTTCACGTTAACGAGATAGCACTTGAGATTTATAACTTGGCTACGAGGTTTGGGGGGACAGAGACTATCGATACACTTGTCAATTCCTCATGAGATCGATCCGGGATTTCTGGCAGTCAGTAAATCGGCTCTGGCCAAGCCTAAAGGGGCCATTCAAGGTGAAAAAAGGGAAATGAGAACTTAAGGGCCAAGGTCTGGGCGGGCGATTTTTTGTTAACTCTTTATTTACAATAACTTATCGAAAATAACACGTAGTAGCTGGGGTAGTAGCTGGGGTAGTAGCGGGGGTAGTAGCGGGGGTAGTAGCTCGGGTAGTACTCAAGGGCCACTAAAAAATAGAAGTTGACCTGCCCAAGCTGATGAGTCCGACACGAATTTCTCTTTTCGTGCGTTTGTACCACTATGAAACGAGCGTTTCAGTGTGGTACAAAGGGGCTATCAGGTGAAATGAATGGCCCGCAAGACACCGTACATCGCATACTTCAGAGTCTCGACACAGCAACAAGGGCAAAGCGGTTTGGGCTTGGAGGTCAGCGAGAGTCCGTCCGACGCTTCCTCGCTTCGCAACACGCAGGGACGGATCAGCCGGTAGCGGAATACACAGAGAATGAGTCGGCAAGCGTTCAAAAAACCGGCCTCAGTTACTCGCAGCGTTGGCAGAGTGCAAGAGGCTCAAGGCCACGTTGGTGATTGCGAAGTTGGATCGTCTCGCCCGCAACGTCTTCTTCATCTCGGGATTGATGGAGGTGGGAGTAGAGTTCGTCGCTGTCGATATGCCTACCGCCAATCGGCTCACGATCCACGTAATGAGCGCGATGGCAGAGTATGAGCATCTGCCATCTCACAGCGCACACGGGCCGCTCTTGAGGCTGCAAAAGCTCGTGGAACGCAGTTAGGCAACCCGAGATGGAATGATTCGATAGAAGCCGCACGTAAGGCTAAAATCGCTCTTGCGCCCGCGCCCGCAGTGTTGGAGATGATGAAGAAGCACCACAACGAAGGGTTGACGCTGCGCGCCATTGCTGACAAAATCAACGCGCTCGGCCTTCGCACTCCGAAGGGTTCAGCGTGGTATGCCTCAACGGTGGGCTGCGCTCTTGCCGCCTAACGACGGACGGTGAGTCGCACTATGCTCCCTAAATAGGGGGTCATTACTTAGAAGCATGCTTTGGCCGGGTGGCAGGGTTCCGGTGGGTACTGTACCGGCGTGCCTGTGCTGCGCGGCC
Organism: uncultured Acidobacteriaceae bacterium; assembly: GCA_963798925.1. Classification (GTDB taxonomy): domain Bacteria; phylum Acidobacteriota; class Terriglobia; order Terriglobales; family Acidobacteriaceae; genus Edaphobacter. Next base: position 742,006 of record CAWCVD010000008.1, on the reverse strand, counting down.
AAAAGCTTGGGAGTCCCTGATAAGGTACCGGGAAATGGTGGTACACCTCCCGCCCCGAGGATTGACGCACACGGCGCGCCCGCTACGGGAGTAGTGAACGGGGATTGGCTTTTCGATGGTGGGCCTATCCGATCTTCCCTCAATTCGGTCTACAGCAGCCCGCTTTGTCGGCGTCAAGAGAACAGATTTATCAATGAGTGACGAATCACGAATTCGCTTTATGTTCACCTACCGGGTTTATGGGCGGGAGCGAAGTCAACAACGCGGATGCAGCTCAATGGCGAAACCTTTCGCGATCCTTCAGTTCAGCTAAGTTTCTTAGCGAGTGTCTGTGCGTCCATAGCGAGGGTCAATGTTTTTCCGGTTACAAGGGTCACGACACTCTGACTGCCTTGGGGATCAATCGACACGATCATCTCTGGATTGAGAAATGTGTTGTTACCGATATCTATAAGTTTTGCCATAAAGCTGGGCCTCCAGATCTCTTCAGTCTGCTAGACACTAGTTGCTCCTTCTTCCATCTCCAGCTTTGATGGTTCGTCTCAACACGGCTTCGATCTTCGAACCTTTTCGAGAGAAGGGCAGGGCGGCGAACATTTCATCGGCCAGTTCATCGTGACTTCGAAGCCTACCATCTGATTGAACCCACGCGAGAAGATCCTGCAATTCTCGATTTGTGTACTCCATAATCGATGCCCGTACTGGTATGGGAGCCCGCGCTGTTGTTCGTCCGGTTGGTTCGGAAGACCTCACAAAGGCGCGATCTTCAGAGGCCACAGGGATCGGTTGCAGGGACTTGGAGGTCTTAGGCTGGTCACTCGCCGTAACAGCTTTGTGGAACGCACGAACCGCGCGCTCAACCTCCTCGTCTCGCCTCATGAACCAATCGGTAGACCAAATGCGGTGAAAGGTCCAGCCGAGATTTTCGAGTTGCTGCTGTCGCAGACGGTCGCGGTCGCGGGCGGTATAGCTGGAGTGATAGGTTGCTCCGTCGCATTCGATGGCAAGAACAAACCGACCCGGATGCGTTGGATGCAATGCTGCAAGATCAATCCTGAACTTTGAACATCCGACTTGCGGAACCATTTCAAGACCCTTGGCGCACAACGCATCGAATACGTCAGCCTCAAAGTCATTCATCGGTTCGTTGGTCAATTCTCCACGAGATAGAAGGGTTCCACCAGAACTTGCGTACTGAAGATAATTTTTTAGGAACTCTATCCCCGTGCCCGGTCTGACTTGTGCGCTATTGATGTCGCTGTATTCGAATGATGAGACTACGATCACCTGTTCCTTTGCGCGAGTCGCGGCAACGTTGAGGCGACGACGGCCACCGGCTGACAGAATAGGCCCGAAGCGTAACGGAAGATTACCGGCCCTGTCCTTCCCGTAACCCACGGAGAGAATAATGACATCTCGTTCATCTCCCTGAACACGTTCCAGGTTCTTTACGAAGAATCGTTCCGGTCTGCCGGTATCGAAGAACTCGGCAAGCTCAGGATAACGAATCATCTCTCTATCAAGTACAGCTTGAATCCGATACACATGTTTGATGCCCATCGTGATGACGCCTAAAGTTCGACCCGGAGTTGAGCGCGCGTGATCCAATATCAGCTCAACCACCTTCTCCACCTCACCGGCGGAGCTGTCCTCTTGTCCTTCGCTGCTTGGAACGTAGTCCACGAAGATGTGAGACATCGCAGCAGTTCCTCCCGGTCCGGGAAACGTCACGAGACGATCATCGTAAATGTGATGATTTGAGAATGAGATCAGTGACTCGTCACGGCTTCGATAATGCCAGTTGAGATGGAAGCCCTTGACAAAGGGAATCATCATGTCCAATAAGCTCTCATAGGCCGTTGCATCGCCGTCAGCTTCGTCGTCTTCATCCGCCGCCGCAAAGAATGCGCTCGGAGGGAGTTGCTTATTATCGCCAGCGACGATCACGTGTTTACCGCGAAGGATTGCCGGTATCGCATCCTCTGGGAGCACTTGAGACGCTTCGTCGAAGATTACGTAGTCAAAGATCCCGGTCGCCGCTATGAGCTGACAGACCGACAGGGGACTCGCCATCCAACACGGGCACACGGCAGTCAGGACGTCTGTGGCTTGTGCGAATATCTGACGCAGAGGCTTATGCCTACGGCTCTTTGCAGCTTCACCTCGAATCAGGGTCTCTTGTTCAGGAAACTGATTCATCGCTCGGATGGTGCGCTCCGCGTGAACTCGCCTAACACGATCCGCTGCGAGCTTCAACCGGTTGGAATCCAGTCGCTTGAAGTCGCTGACATACCCATCGTGTGTCGAACCCACGAAACCTCGAACACTCGGGTCATCTATTGCGACCGAGTCCAACGTCGATTTGATCCATACATGTTGGAACAAGGCAGCCCATTGGCCAGCGGGCCTGCGGGTGCTGCGGATCTCGTCAACGACTTTTTGAACACCCAACGAGAAAAGTTCTTGCTCTATCTCACACAACCTGCGAATTCGGTACGGAGTGGCGCTGTCGGAAGAAAGCGTCGGACACCTTGATACTAACGTCACCGATATCCAATCCATCCCAACTCCTCTTGCAGATCGTTTCGAGTGAACGAAGGTCTGTCTGTGCGGTCTGATGAATTTTGTCACAATCCGCTGCTTCCGACACAGCTTTCGGCATGGCCCCAGTTCCCGACCATTGCTGCCACTTCTCGCGAATCTCGTTCGCCTCTGTTAGTTCACGAAAGAGAATCTTGCCAGACGCCTTTACGCCTTTCCTCAGTGTTATTGCTTTCTTGCAAGCTGCCTTGTACGCTCCATTCGTGATTCGAAGCCATGCACCCTTGATACCACCGACCTGTCCGGGCTGCATAGGAGTCAATAGACCTACCGGCATCTGCAAATACACTCGGCACGTATGAGGCAAGGGTCTGATGCGTTTGCCTAACGACCGTCAGAAGATCATTGACCTGTCCCATCGTCTTTGGCTGTCGCAGTCCTGACGATTCGGATACCCGATTTATGTTGTCTGTAAGGCTCGGAATTACTTCGTAGTTCAGGCGCGAAGCCAGATCGACCGCATTCTGTACCGCTTGGCCATCCCTCAACTCAACGCCGGTCCACGGTGACGGATCACTCCGATTGAACAAGGTCTCAAACCCCGCAGCCTCGCCAATAAATCGAGAACGCGTTCCGACCGTGCAGGGGTGATCTGCATCAGGTCCGGCCCCCGCCACCGCAGTGGAGAATGTACATTGGAAGGTAGTCGAAGCAGAACACCCTGCATTGTAAAGACGGTCAGTTGCGTAGGCGCGTGGACCGTGTGCATCTTGCGTCGTGCTGGTTGAGCTTGTTTCGCCTGTCAACGAACTGTTCGTGGACCCCGTCCGAGACGGGCTTTCCGGCTTCCCGAACGGTATTGAGAGTTCTGGCAACGCGCTCCATGACCTTCTTCGGTGTCTGTTCCGCTCCGTGAAGATCTATTGCCAGATGGTCGAGTCCTACTTCTTTCAACCTACTCATGACAACTTCTAAGCGGCCCGCTTCTCCGCAACGAACAAGACTTTCTTGCCGTTCGCTGTGAGAGTTGCGATGAGGTTAGTGATTGTCTGACTCTTGCCGGTTCCGGGTGGTCCGTGTACGACCGCGCTCTGCCCAGCGCTGATACCGGCTATTGCGCACTGTTGGCTTGAATCGGCCTCTACTACCGCAAACTCGTTATCCGGCAAGATATTGTCAAGGCAAGAGGGATCGGTTTCGATCTGCGAACGTCCTAACGACTTTCTCGCCGTCCTCGTCACCGGCAATTGCAGCGACTACGTCATTTGCCAAGAGTTCAGCGCGATGATTTTCCAGATCTCGCACCATCGCTAGTTTTTGAAATGAGAAATTGCCGACCACAGCGAATGACTCCGCTTTGAACCCCGGTAGCTTCTGTCCAAACCTGTTCAGATAGTCCAGCACGGCTTGCAAGTTTATCGGTGATGAATGACCGTCCGATCCGCTCATCTGGCCAGTTGTCTCTGAACCGTCAGCACTCGAATACAGATCCATCAACGTTTCCGCAGTGAGCGGTAGGTTCAACTCTCGGTTGAATATGTGAAGGAGGACCGGATTGACTTCTATTTCACCCACGATCTGAATCTCGGTCGCAGGCAGATCTTGCCCTTTGAGCTTCAGTTGTATCGGAACTAGAAATATCGGCGCGAATGGGTCTCGTCCGCCATCGTCGGCTGTCCAAGTACATCTCCCGAGGGCGAGATAAAGAGTTGATAATCCCTTCTCCTCTACGTTCTCTAACCCTTTCCGAGAGATTGCCCTGACACCCGCAATTTTGGTTTGGTCGGCGGCCAAAAGTTCACTGATCGGCAAACTCTCGCCGTCGCGTAGAAACTCAATCATCGCCGGACTGACGGCAGCTCTAGCGTTCCGCTCTGTATGGGTTTGTAGAAGAGTAGATTGTTTCGGCGTGAGAGGTCGATAAGACGATTAGTCCATCCCGTCTGTTGCGGTGGCGATCAGCTTACCCGCAAAACACTCTCGGCCATTCTTGCATCGTTCACGGCGTTCTCTGCTGGAGGCATATTGGTCGGAAGCACCACTATAGCGCACGCGACCCCAATTCCAGAATCCCTTTAGAGCCATCCCCAAAAACCTGACCGATCCCACTTACCAGTCGCCTCGAACGCTCGTGCTGCGTCTTCAAGGTGCCCTTGCCTAGGGGTTTCGTCCTAGAGCCTTCTAATGCAACAGGAATGGGCCAGCCTCGCGGCCAGCCCCTCCCTTGTGTTCGGTCGCTTTAGGCTGATGCTACTTCCGCGCACCGGAAACGCGGAGTGTCTCTTCTATCGCTTTGCTTATGCTCGGATGGTCAACATCATCCGTCATTAAAACCACGTCTGGAGCATCGGCATCTTGCATTTGTGTAGTCACCTTGGAAGAATCCAAACTCGCATACCCGAACCACATGGGCAGGTACCATACCGATATGAGCAAGTATCGAATTGACGACAGCTTTGAGATGATTGGTGGGTTTTGGAAATTTGGACAAGAGGACGCAAAATTTACGGGGACACTATCATCACATAAGGGATTAGTTGAGATGTACACCGCACCGGTGTATTCCGATCTTGACCCCGCCGCCTACCGCGCAACAATGGAAGAAATCAATAGTGAAACTAGCTTGAGCCAGACTGACGCTATTTGCGGCTTCACGACAGACAACAAATGCACCCTGTTGAACTCCGTAATTTTGGATGGTGGAGGTCTCACTAATTTTTCAAGCGGGCAAAAGGTGAGTAGGAAGCGGTATCGGGCTGCCCGGACAGTCATGGGCTTGCATCTGGAGTCGTCAGAGGCGCTCTCAATACATAGGGGCGCGTTTTACCTCTCCAAGATTCATCGTTTGATGCCGACACCTTGGGCTTCTCAGTTCACTGAAGATGAAACGACAAGGCATACCGTCGGGTGGAGACCTACAGAGGTCTTCCGATTTAGAAGCGCCGAGCTGAATGCTGAGATCGTTTGCAACGTGTCCGCCAAAGGTACGGGTATGAATAGGAAACAGGTGAGGATAAAGGCGATCCCCCGTATCACAATCACTCCTTCAAGCGGCCAGTCGGTAGATTGGTTCACCGCGCTTGCTTTTCGAGTTGAAAACTTCTTTACGCTTTTTCTCGGGACTTCGGTCGGTCTGAAACAAATCGAACTCCTTCAAGGTGAGGACGCTGTCGGCTGGGTCGTTCAGAAGATGCGCCGCCGCAATGAGAAATCAAATCTCCAGTTATGGATACGGTGTCCGTTCCAGAATGTAGCGGATGCACTTGTGAAGTGGCTTGCCGTACCGAGCGATCAGCAGCTTGTTGAACTGACTCTTTTGGCGGTAATGCGAAAGAGCAGCTTGTTTGATGAAACGGAATTCCTTACCTTGTCACAAACACTTGAAGGCTTTGCTCGGATACGCTTCGGGGGCAGCAATCCGAGACAGGCGACATTCAAAAAGCTCATCGAAGAAACCTACGACCTGTTGAGCCGGGATTTTGCTATGAAGGTAGTAGGTGAACGGTCGGCATTCACAATGAAGATCATTCAGACTCGCGACTACTACACTCACTTAGGTAATCCACAAGGTACTTCCGCAGCCAAGACTGCCAAGGATCTTTTCCTTCTGAACAAGCGATTGCACGCCTTCCTTCGGTGCGCAATGCTCATCGATTTGGGAATAGAAGAGGTATATCTGACCGAACCGATCCTTTACCAAGCGACCAGATGGCGATAGCGGCGAACGTACGTCTCCTTCACGACTTTTCGAGGGTCTTTGTCGTCTCGCAGCCCCGCGAATTTGGTGTGGCGTAGATGGTCAACGCCCGTCCACTCTAAGAATTCGATACGTGCGACAGCCTCCGGCTTCAGCCATGCGCACTTCTTCATTTTCTCTGCCATCCCCACCCCAAATCCCGCCCTAAATCTATCGGTCAATACGCTGTCACAAGGTAACCGCCCCATCCGAAGGCATTGGGTTGCGCGAACCGATTTCAAAAGCCTGTTGAATCGGAAAAAGAACCGAAGCGTACTTCACTTTGAAGTCATTTACAACTTTGCCGCTCGGCCTCTGATAGTTCCTTTCTGGGTCGTCCACATGTGCACATCCAATCACGGAATGAGCGCCACACGTCTCTTCGGGACGATGAAGCGGGAAGAAACAGAACCTGCGTGGTACTTCATCGCCGGACAAAATCTCTTGAGGCAGCCAGTCAACTCGGCTGAAGTACACCATTAGCTCAGGCCGAACTACCCTCGCACATGAAATGTGAAGTACATCGGCAGGTGTACAGAACTCACTCCGCATGACGGAGGGAGCTTCTTGAACGTCGCGGGTGAAATTGATCCGCGTTGGCTTGAGTTCACCCTTGCTGTTGAAATCATCCGGCCCGATTCGCCGGTAGAGCAACTCGTCGTCGGAAAAGGGATGCTGCGCGTCAACTTCACTAGCTGTTAGTGGCAAGGCAGACCCTCACTGCTCAAATGGGTAGATAGACATTCAATGAGTGCTACTTGTTCTAAACGTGCCGCTGGCCAGTCGATTGTTTGGGAATTGGCTTTGAGGTCATAAAGCAGAACGTGTGAATCGCCAGTGTTTAGACATTCGATTGCCGCCCGGCTAATGGTGTCAGATACAAACGTGAACGCGACTCCGCCATCAGCAGAAGCCTCTACGCTTTCTGGCTGCAATGACTTTTGTTGGAGAAGCTGCAACACTTCTTTTGCATTTGCGATGGCCCCGGCAGTTGGCGCGGGCGATCCATACGTATTCCAATCCGGCTCAGTATGGATCAGTTCTTCAAGTCGACGACTCAACTTAGCGAACGCTATATAGGTACTAAACACTCTCGACTTGTCGTCGTTGTGAGCGTCGATCTTTCTAAGTATTTCGTCAATTACTTCATGCGGAGCAGCAGTTCGCTCAATCGAATCGTAAATTGGGGCGCGTGGCGGAGCTTGATAACTAATCGGCATCGAAAGTGTTCCTCATCTTTTCGGTTGTGAACTTGCGGAAATAGTCATCCTTGACATCACGGACAAATTCGAGCTGATCCCATAGTTGTCTTTGCGTAAAACCCGTTGCGGGGAACCGGAAATCGTTATCCAAAAGCACCGTCGCAAAATTCGGCTTCTCCGGTGCAAGAAGTACGTGTTGGTGTACCAGCTTACCCTTAGGTTCGGTAACCGGCATAACTAAACGCATGAAGGACTCAAGAACCATAGTAGGAACATCATCTGGCAACATTGGATAACAACCGATGTAGTCGCTAACCTTCTCGTCAATCGGAATGAATAGCTTATTGATGTATCTGACGCCATATTCCGTCAGTTCAAAATCACCAATCACTCCCGTGTACAAGTCCCATAGTTTTTGGGCCTCTCCTCTAAAAAGCTCCCACGTCTTGTATTGCCCAAGTCTGCTAAAGAGAAAACCGTCCCTCTGAAACTTGACTCGATACAATCCGTCGATACTGTCAAACTGCCAACCATGAGGTGACGACTGTGCGACCGCACTTGCGTCAGTAAGGATTGTCATTTGAAAGTTAGCGAGTGTGAGAGGGGTAGGGTCACCGTATTTGTGAGCCTTCATCGTTTCGGCTAACCCCTTCAGCGCCCCTAAGACGGTGTCAGGAAGGGGAGTGACGTGATCCCAATCACTGCCTCAACGATTGGCGGGTGCTTGAATTGAAGCCGTTCACGCACAGAAGTTGATTGAGCATCCATCGCAGTCCTATAGTAGCAATCTCTTAGACTTTGATTGGGTTCAAATCGCTAAGGCTTCAGGTTTTTTACCGATCTAGGAATGTGGATGACGGGGGTCGCTGTTTCGCTTATTATTCGCCTAGGGGGGTCTATGGGCGGAGAACGAGGATCAACAACCCGAATGAGGTTGAATGGCGAAATCTGTTGCGTCTGTAAAGTCGGGCTACCTCGTCCACACACGCCCGGCGAACACTATTGCGACCGCTGTAGACCACCGCTCCAAGTTATCTACGTGGCCTTTGAGAAAAGGGTGTCATGGCATCTCGTCATCTCTGACAGCAACTCGCATCGGCACCTCCGTACGCTAGTGTTCGCAGACGATGACAAGATCGTGGAACTCGTCAAGCGTAGCGGCGGTCTGACAAACCTTGAATCGAAACAGGCATTAGAGCGGGGCATAGAGAGCGGCAAAGGCGGAGTGTTTTTGAAGGTCACGCCGGATCAGTACAACAAACTAAAGAGAGTTCCATGAGGAAGTGGTGGATACGCTCTCTGAGACAAGTTTCTGTGAGCGGGGAGTGTATGGCTGAGAAGACATCCTTTGGAGAAACTTTGCTCGGACTCGGCATCCTCGCTGTGATGCTGGCGATTCCCTGTTGGTTTATCTGGGCGATCACGCCCGACTCCATTCGATACCCATTCGTATACCAGTTCCAATATGACGTGAAGTATGACGACGTGCATGTGGACAAGAGACCGAACGATTGCGAGTGGGGCCATGCTCCGATTGGAGACAAAGACTGTCATTATGAAAAATTTGTGAGTTATACCCCAGCTTTACTAGGCCAAGCCGCTCAGGTATTCGTCACTTGGGAAAAGAAATCGGAATGAGACCAATCAGTCAGGTGAGCCAAATGAACCGAACCCTCAACAGCCTCTTACAACTGGTGACCCTCTTCGTCGGAATTGGCATCGGCGTTATGATTGCGCCGCGTTTCGATCACAAAGTAAACGCTCAAACCGCGCCAGCGACTAATACACCTAGCGATGGAGTAAACGTAATCACATTGCAGAGCTATTCGAGCGGCCCTGCGATGGCTGCAAATGTAGTCCTCGCTGGCGAATTGCAAGCGGATCATGCGACCGTGAACGGCTACGACATTCTGAAGATCGATGAAGGCATCATCAACTATCTCGGCAATCTGCCAGTTAGCAATCGATCAGCACTCGAATCCATCATCACCAACTCCAAATCCAAGGTTCGATATGCTTTGCCCAGTCAGAGACCTGCAACGATACAGCGCCCCACATCCCCAACTCAAACGCCGCAAGACCTCAAATAGCGATGACTACCAGTATCCAAGTCGCGAGACTTTTTGCACTGAGTTTCTTATGTGCCGTCGCGTCAGTGGCGCAAAGCCAGACTGGTACTTTGACGAAGCCCAATCAACCAAAACTCACCGTTCCAAAGCCTCCTCCGCCCGTGTCCCTCACCATCCCTAATCAGCCTCCGAGTGTTCCGTCAGAGATGCCCGTGGTTGAGCATCAAGAGCACATGGCCTTTCAGAAAACCGAAGACGCTCTATCCAGCAAGATCGATGTGCTGACGGAACGGTCAGACGGATTCAAAGCAACGCTTGCGGAGCATCACACCGACATAGAGAGCTTGAAGGACACGCGGACTCATTGGACGGTGTGGGTGTACGTTGGTGCGTTTGGATGGTTGGCTTTGGGGATATTCGGTCTCACCAAAGAAAAGCTGATTGCGTGGTTCCATCAGAAATTCGGAAATCCAGCGAACGGCGCGATAGCGTTACATGCTGCTGACGCTACCCCGCCAACAAAGACGAATCCACCCCCGGACTAGCGCCGCCTTTGGACTGTGGGGACTTTTGTGGGTACTCTCAGTCCCTACCAATTACGACCAATTGCGGTTACATTTTCAGCAAGTCCCTGCGCCGTCACAACTTATCGTTCCCCATCGTAATTGACTGTGGGTACCTCTCAATTGGTGTAAGTCCTTTAGAATTAGCCTTTGCATGATTCGTAATCAGTAGGTCAGCGGTTCAAATCCGCTCATCGGCTCCATTCCTTTTCAATTTCCTACAGGTTTTAGATCACGGCGCCGTTTCGTTACTGGGTGTAGATGACTTTTGCCGCCTACGACCTTGCGGGATAGATTCCCGACAGCGCAATGCAAAAGTTCAAGACGAGGTAAGGCATGAGGTTGTTGTGTGGCTGGCCACCTCCTGCACTGCCTGAGCTCGAGGCCGCCATATTGCCTGTCGCCGACCCGGCATAGACGTCGGGGGTTCCGCGGCCGGTGGCTCCGAGAACAGCCGAGGGCGAGGGTGTGTTGATTCTTCCTGATGTTGGGCTTACGGGCAATGTGTGGGTGTGCGATGGGATCGCTGAAACGGATAGGGTCACTGTCGCGGTCCCGCCCGACTCTCCAATTTCGTAGTTAGAGAGGCCCGGGCCTTGTCCCTGCGCGACTGGAATAGAGCCCTGCAGGTTCGGCAACGCGAAGTTGCTTTTGCCATCCCCGCCGAACTGGGTGCCCAGGAGGGAAAACAGCGCGGTGTTCTGAGAGATAGGCAGGAGCTGGCCGTTGCATAATGCCCAGCCGACCGGAGCGAAGTTGAAGGGGAAGACTCGAATTTCGCCTACAAAGTTATCCGCCATGTGGAGTTCTCCTGGAGTCTAGTTTCGCGAGGGGAAGATGCCTGTAAGCGCGATGCAAACGTTGAGGACGAGAAAAGGCGATCGGTTCTCGTGTGGCTGACTGCCTCCAACGGCGTTGGAGCCGGAACCGAGAGTCGTATCGGCGCCGGACTGGGAGTATGGATTTACGTTCGAGGAAGCGGGATAATTGCCGACGGGCGATGTCAGTGTGCCGGCCGCAGCCGATGCCACTGTAGAATGGACGTGCGCGGGCAACTCATTCGCGATGAGGGTGTGAGTCGGTTCGCCACCCACGGCGCCTTGAACGTAGCCGTTCCCAAAATGCATGGCGCATTGACCCTGCAGGTTGGGCAATTGAAAGGTTGTGGTGCCGTTGCCCCCGTAGGTAGTTCCCATTAGGGAAAAAAGGGCCTGGTTCTGATTTATTGGCAAGGTCTGGCCGTTGCAAAGTGCCCAGCCCTTCGGTGCAAAGCCAAAAGCGAATACGCGGATCTCTGAGAGATATGGTGTGCCCATAAAGCCTCCTAGCTTTGGCTCGGGTATATGCCGAATAAGCTGATGATGTAGTTGACGCAGAGAAATGGCTGGAGATTGCTATGGGCCAGGCTTCCCCCCACTGCACTAAGTATGGGCCCCGACGCGGAGCTGCCGGAGGGCGCATATTGGTCTTCAGTCGACGCCGCAAAGAGTGCTCCAATCGGAGAACTGACGTCGCCGATTTGATTCTGGACATTGACCGGGTGTATATGCGACGGGATCTGCGTCGACAGGAGCGTCACGTTCTCGACGCCCCCTAGCTGGCCGATGATGTACGAATTCCCCTGATGGAAGGGGGTTCGGCCACGGAGATCAGGCAAGGCAAATGTATTTTGTCCGTCGCCTCCGTAGGTGGTTCCAATCAGGTTGAAGAGAGTCTCGTACTCAGAGATGGGAAGCAAGGAGCCATTGCACATCAACCAACCTTCCGGCGCGAAGTTGAAACCGACGGCTCGTATTTCTCCAACATAAGGCTGACTCATCTAACTCTCCTTGTCGGGCGTCCTGAACTTTCGGCGGTCAAATGCCACTCGTCTGTTGGTTCGCTCAATGCGGGCTTGCTCCAATGCCGATGGGTACCGTGATGGCCGAGCCGCCGGTAAAGTTTGTAATCGACAAACCGGTGCTGTCGATCTTAGTGACAGACGCGTTTCCGCTGTTGCTGATCCACGCGTTCCCGGTGCTATCGAACGCGATGCCGGCGGGCAGGCTCAGGCCTCCGCCGGTGTAGGGCGAACCGGAGGCGACGCTGCCGCTGCTCGTGAGTTTGGTGACTGTGTTGTTGCTCTTGTTCGTGACCCATACGTTTCCCGCAGCGTCGATCGCGATCGCCGAGGGTGCATTCAGGCTGCCGGTGTAACCCGATCCAGACAACACTGCGCCGGTGTGGTTGAGCTCGGTGACGGTGTTGCCGCCGGAGTTGGCAACCCACACGTTGCCCGACGCGTCCGATGCGAGTGCGGACGGGCTGCTGAGATTGCCGCCGGTAAAGTTTACGGCGATTGTGAAGTCGTTCGGCTGACTTCCCAATGTGGGCTGGAAGGGAGCTGTGGGCGTCGCGATGGCATATAGCGAGCTGATGCTAAGCGCGGGGTGCTGAGCGATATTCATCGCTGCGGTGATGGTATCGGTGGGGGCAGATCCTGGGGTCCCTCCGGGATTGGCTGCGCTGAAGAGATTGCCGCACGCGCTGCCATCGCCCGCCGTACCGCCGGCGGAGTTGACGCACGCGGCAAGGATGTCCGCGAGGGTGTTGATCTCTGAAGCAGGGACAGTGGCCCCAACCGGAAGCGCAGGCCCGGGCGATACGCCGGTTACTGTGTTGACCAGGGTATTCACGTCCGCAAAGGCGTTCGTCAGGCCGATGGCATTCGAGGTGGTCGAACCGAGATTCGCAGGTCCGGTCATGAACGGCGAGAGTGCCCAGACGGAGCCGATTGTCGTGACTTCGTCGATAAAGATGAAGGTGGAGCTGTTCAGGTTTCCGCATGGCCCCAGCGCTGCCATCAGGGAGAGATTCGGGTTGTTGGTGTAGCCGGAGTTACCCTGCGTGGCTGTAATGTAGACCAGCGAACTAGCAGACGGACAGGTGTAGTCGCCGGCGATCGAAAAACTGCCATCAGACTTGGAGGTTACGGCAGAAGCGATCAATGGCGAAGCCGCAGAGGCGTAGCCGGTCGCGCCGGCTGCATAGAGTTGGATGATCGAGCCGCTGACCGGCTGTTGGCCACCGTGCACCTTACCCTGAAGCGTGGCACCCCGGATCTCTGTGGGAGTAGCGACGAAGCTTCCCGAGCCGCAGCCGATCAGGGTTCCCAAGATCGCCGACAGTGCAGTGGCGATCGCGAGTTTCGGCCCCGGATTCCTCATCGCTTCTTTCGTCGTCAAGCTTCGCATCGTGGTCTCCTTGGTCCCAGGCTGTTGCGAGTGCGGCTTAGGGCCTTGTCCCTAGTGTGTTGTTGGTCGTTCCTGTGACGATGGGAGTTGTTACCGGAGCTGCTCCGCCAATGATCTTTGTCACCGAGTTATTTCCGCTGTTGGAGAGCCAGACCGAACCTGAGCTATCGATGATGATCCCTGTGGGCGAACTCATCGCTCCACCCTGGTAGCCCGTGGACGGCGTTACTGCCGCGCCTGCCGAGTTGAGAACGCTAACTGAGTTGTTGCCGTTGGCGACCCAGACCTGGCCTAACCCATCGATCGCGATTGAGACCGGAGTATTGACGCCGGCCGCGGCGTTCCCGGGAACCGAAAGCGGTATGCCGGTACGCGAGTAACTCAGGACAACGCTGTTGGCGTTCGCCACCGCCCAGACACCGCCGTTGTTGTCGAAGGCCAGAGCTGTGCTGGTCGAGGTGCCGTTTGGAGATCCCGCCGTGAGAGACTGCCCTCCGATATTTGTGAGCCGGTCCAGAGTTGAGTTGGCGTTGATCAGCCAGATCGAGTCCGCGACGACGATGCCCGTTTCCGTACCCGAAATGCTACCGTCGCTTGCCGTAACGCTCTGTGTGCCCGCGGTCTCGAGCGTGACGCTGAAGACGTGCACGCCGTTGTCGCTGGCTTGGAAGGCGTACGGCGCCGGCAGGGTTGCCTGGGTGTCGGAGCTGGTCAGCGTAACCGTTCCGGTATAGTTCGTCACTGTGTTGTTATTGCTGTCGACTGCAGTCACAGTGGCTGACCCAACAATGCCCGGAGCGGGGAAGCCTGCCAATCCGGTGACCTTGAAGGCGACGGCTGCTCCGGGATTGACGATCTCGGTCGCCTGCGCTGGGGTCAGCGAGCCAGATATCGCAGTGTAGGTGTAGGTGCCCGCGGTTAGAAGCGGCACACCCGAGAGGCCGAAGGTAGCCACGCCGGTGGATGTCACCACAGTGTAGGTCTGTGAGTAGGAGCCAGGGCCAGTCACCGTCAGAGCAATTGTGGTCGACGAGCCGGTGACCACGTTGTTGGATGAGTCCTCTACCTGCACTGTGACCATTCCCGCATTGCCACCGGAGACAATCGGCGACGCTGGGGTCGTCTCAAAGACGAGCTTGCTCGCCGGTAAGGGGGTTACGGTAAATGATGCAGTGACTGCTGTGCCATCTACCGTAACGGTTGCGATTCCGGGTCCGACTGCGCCGGCAGTGGCCGTCGTCGCGATTGCGGCGGACGAATTCAGCGTCGTCGCGGACGAGTTGGTCGTGCCCCCGCCGTTTTGAACGATGGAGAGTGTCGCGGGAACGCCGGACAGGGCGGCATTTTGAGGGGTGGTGTAGACCGTGTTGCTCGAATCCTGCCCCACGCTCCCGGTTGCGGTGAAGGTTGAACCGCTTTGAGGCGTCGTCGAAGTGATCGAGATGATGAGCGTGGTGAAGGGCGTCAGCGTCAGAGTCTGCGTACTTGTAGACGCGGCAAGTGCGGTATCACATCCTGTCCCGGTCGCTGCGCCATTGCAGCCCCACCAGTTGTCCGTTGCGTTCACGGTGGAATATTGATTCGCACCAGAGCTGCATCCGATCCCGAGGCCGGTTGCGTGTCCGCCGGTGTTGCCGTGGATCCGTGAGTAGTGCATCGTCAGCGCGCCAAACTGCGACCCCGCCGTGGTGCCATAGGATTGATTGCAGATTCCTCCGCCATCGATCTGATAGACACCGCCGTAGGTCTGCCCCGAACCGCCGATCACGGAATTTCCGGTAAAGGTTGAGGATGTGATCGTGCCTCCGGCTGAGGCTCCTATGTAATAGAGGCCGCCACCGAAGGCCCCGGCAGTGTTGCCTGTGAAGGAGGTGCCTGAGACGGCCAGGCCGCCGGAGATCGCTGCTCCTCCGCCGCTATCGGTGGCTGTGTTGTTGGTGATGGTGCTGTTTGTAATCGTGGTTAGCCCCGTTGCTTGAGAACCGAAGGAGTAGATAGCGCCACCGCTTCCGTCTTTGGCGGTATCCGCAGAGTTCACGCTGGTAACAGCGTGGTTGCCGGAGAGGGTAACGGTATTGAAGAGCGCAGGACAACCCGATCCCAGGAAGATGCCGCCGCCTAGTTCGGGAGAATTGCTGTTGGAGACGGTTGAATTGTCGATCTCCACCAGACCCTCAGTTGCATTGCTGCCCGAGTCGTTCGAGTCGCTGGTAAAGAGGGCTCCGCCGCCGGAGTTCAAAGCAGTCCCATTCGTCATGACGACATTGTTCAAGGTGAGATTGCCGGGGCCGTAGCTCTCCCAGTCGATCAGTCCGCCGTAGAAGTTAGAGGCAGGCGCTGTGCTGGGGTTGTTGTTGTTGGTGCCGTTCTCCATTGTCACCCCGCTGATGAAGATGTCATACGGCGCATAGGCATTCACCACTCCAGAGTCGGCCGAAAAGATCTTGTCCAGTGAGTTGCCATTGAGGATTGTGGTCCCAGAGCCTGCGCCCACGATGTCGATTGAGGCGTCGAGATCGAAGTGGTAATTGATGCTGCCCTGCGAATCGTTCGCGGGGTGAAAGGCTGTCGTAAAGGTGTATGTGCCGGCCGGAATGTTAATCGTATCGACCTTGGTTTGGCCGTTGGCCGCTGCATCCTTGTTCGCAAGGGCGACGGCGTCGCGGATGGTGCAGGCTGCCCCGCCTGTGCAAGTCGTTCCAGAATGTGTTCCGTCGGTGGTCGTCGTAACTGTAAAGGTATTGTTGGTCGGAAGAAGGGTGATCCTCGGCTGAGGAGTTCCATCGGTAAAAACTACGCCTTGCCTTGCGTTCGGGCTGATTCGCGCCGGCACGGCTGCCACGATCGGGTTGCTGGTGGAGTCGATCGTTAGTTTCGGAGTCGTCTTTCCTTCCCCGTCTTTCAATGTCAGGGGATGTGCCACGGTGACAAACTGACCTCCCTCCAGCACCGCCAGATCGTCGTAGCCGCCGCTCAGGCGTGCTCGAAACATGAGTGGAGGGTCGCCGCTTCCCGAGCCGGGACCGACGTTCAGTACTGTCTCGGGTTCGGACCACGCCATGCCTGTCTGCTTCACTCGACCGACCTGCGCCTTGGGGTTGAGGCGCATGGCGCTGCGTCGCGCGGCGATCTCCTGCGCTGTCGCGGCGCTGCTATCGATACCAACCCTCACCAAGATGTGCAGTGTTGCATCGGAGCTCAACACCGCAAGCTGGGGAAAGCCTCGACGGTCGTAGACAAAGTTCCCGGCGGCCACGCTCACCGCGCCGCTGACCGGCAGCGCCTCAGTTTGGGGAGCGCCTCGGAGCACCGAGTCTCCATCCACCAGAATCACGTTCCCGCCCGCGGCTACGGCCAGGTCCGGAACGAAACCGCCGTTCAGGGACGCAACCTCGATTGCGCCGGCTGCGCCTGGCAACGGAACCGACGATCGCACTGACCCATCCTTGGCCATTATCCGAAGGCCGCAGTTTGCTGAGCCATTGCATATACCGGCCACGACATAGTTCGCGCCTTCGGGACCGCGCCAGGTGGCGAGGGCCGTGACCGCTCCTCCTGCGGGAATCGCCTGCGCGGCAGAGAAGCCACCGCTGCCGTTGCCACGCAGAAGATAGGTTGAACTATCTCCACGTGCGGCTACCACCACATCGATCGTCCCGTTGCCATCGAGGTCGACCGCCTTGAGGAAGTCTGGCCGCACGGGCAGTTCAATCGTATTCGCGCTGGCGACGAAGGGTGTGACCAACTCGCCGCGCTGCATTGCGGCCCAATCGGACGGCGAGGGCGAAGTGGCCGCGGGCGATCCACGTTGAATCGTGAGTGCTCCGCCACTGGACGTCGCGTAGCCGGTTACCAGGTCAAGAGTTCCATCGCGGTCGAAGTCAGCGACGGCCAGCGAGATACTGCTTCGTTCCGATGCCAGCTGGCTGCGAAGCGCAGGTGTCCCGCCCGTGAGCGTCTGTGGCAAGGCATGCTGGCCGTTGCGACGTACGGAGCTATATTCAACCTGCTGCGCTGCGGAAGTCCCCAGGGAAAGAAGAACTGCACCCGCGGATATGACGCGAAAAGACCTGATGCGAGACAACGGCGGAGTGAACATGGACGCAGCTCCCGGCAACGCGATGTGCAGTCGGGCCCAGTGCAGAACTTTTCACGGAGGAAGGAAAGACCGTTACTCCCCTGGGAGTTCGATGGAGAACGTCTACCGTCCCTGAAGCGGTTAATGCGGCAAACAGTTGCTTGATTCAAGGTTATTCGGTGCAACTTTACTCCGAAGGTTTGGATTAGGCAACACTTGAAGAAGCGGCTTTTGTGTGGAAAGCTTATGGTGCCAAATTCAGTAACCTTCTGCTTTTTCGCGCATCATTCGTCGGCATCGGTGTAGGATTTCAGCAATCCGCGAGGTGCCCGATGCCCAGCCGCCGCTGTTTTCTTGTCACTTCTGCAGCCGCCATCACCGCCGTTGCTTTCCCCAAATCTCTGCTCGCGGAACGGTTGGGTGGCGAAGTCTTCACCAACGGCAGCCTCGGTGCGTACGCTCAGGGCATTCTGTCGCAAGCCAACTTCGAGGCCCACATGGGGTCGACCTTCAAAGCGTTCCTGGATAACGATGAGGTGGCGTATCTCGTTCTCCAGGCGGTGACTGGAACCAACAGTTCGTCAACAATATCTGTCAGACCGCTGAGCCGCGTGAATTCGATTCCCGCACTGCGGAGACCGACGTCCAACGCTCCGGAGATAACGAGCTTTCAACTTAGCTTCAATACTGGAGGCGCAGTCTTCAGTCAGGGGACTTACCTGCTCGACAGCGTTACCCTTGGTCGATTCGCCTGCTTTCTGGTTCCAGGTGCAGAAGGCCATTGCGGCGCTACGTTCGCTTACCTTCCCGGCAGCCCCCTGTACGTACCTGGCCGTCCACAGCTTCCACCGATCGCGCTTCCCGGAAGCGGCAACCCTATCAACTTACGCTCAGGTCCGAGTCGGCCTGTCGTGGCCTCATTCGATTGAAGACGGCTTCGTACTGAACACCTGTCGCGTCAGCCCCTGTCGGACTTAGGAAGATGCTCATGGGGTTGTCGCTACCAGCCGTGACGTCCGCACATGCAGCTGCCAGAACAGGGCTTGCAGGTCCACGAAAGACCACCACGAAGCTGTCCCCGACTTCAACTTTCTTTCCCCCATTCGGCGCACTCAAAGCTTGTACGGCTGCGACGTAGAGGTCGGCCTCTGTGCCGTCTATGCCTCGCGCCTGTACAGTGCGCCCGATCCATGTGCGAAAGTACTTTCGAGTGAATCCCTGCTCGACTTCTTTCTGACGCTCCTCGACGGGTGCCGGGTCCAGCGTGACCGGTTGGCCACTGCTGATTTCTCCGCAAAATTCCATTGCTACATTTATGCCGTCGCCACCGGTGCGGACGAATCCCAATCTCGTATACAGTCGTTCCGCCGGATTCCCAACTCGTACCGAAAGCCGTAACGGCAACCCAGACGCGCGTGCGCGCTCACAGAGCCCCAGCAAAACGCTTTCTCCGATGCTCTGTCTACGGTAAGGAGCGAGCAGTGCGATATCAACGAGCCGAAGCTCGTCTTCGGCTTCGTTCACCAGAACACGTCCAGCGCGGGTCTGCCCTATCCACAAAATCTCGTCGACGGCTTTTGGAAATTGGGCTGAATAGCCACCTCGTTGCCCACGAAACTGCATATTCAGTAGCTGAAGCAACGCACCTTCGGGAAGGCCGAGCGGAGCGAACTCAGCGGCATGGACATCGCTGAAAAGCTCCGCGAGGAAGGCATCGTCCTCAGAGGTCGCCAGCTTCAAGACAAAATCCATGGCTCTCGAATGTACCTCCGGTAGTTGTGAGCCGCCAAAACTCCGCGCGGGGCAAATGTAGCATGAGGGCCGATTGGTTACTCAAGTACGGCTACGGTACAACCGGAAGGTTGATAAAGCTTGCTGTACTCGAGGCGCGCCACACGCGCTGCGTTGCCTTCTGGTAGTCTCCTGGCTTGGCGTCGAAGATGTTCGGCACAAAGGATTGCGGATTACGGTCGTAGAGCGGAAATAATGTGGACTGCACCTGCACCATGATGCGGTGCCCGGGTTGGAAGACGTGGTTCACATTCGGCAGGTCGAACTTGTACAGCAACGGCTGCGTTCGGCTTAAGCGCCTCGGGGTGCTCGAAGCTGTTGCGATATCGTCCGCGAAAGATATCGAGCGATATCGATAGCTGATAGCCGCTCATTGTGGCCGGCGGAGTGGGATCGTCAGGATAGACGTCGATCAGCTTTACCACCCAGTCGCTGTCGGTACCGCTCGTCGAAGCGTAGAGGTTGACTTCCGGTACGCCACTGACGCGGACCGGCGCGGTCAAAGGCTCCGTCATATAAGTGAGAACATCAGGCCGCCCATCAACGAAGCGCTGGTCCTGTACGAGCCAAGTCCGCCAGCCGCTCTCGTCATCGGCCGCCACGGGACGGGCACGGTAGGGAACTGGCTTCTTTGGGTCGGAGGTGTATTCGTCAAACTTCTCCGGGGCGCCGGCAGGTGGCTCGAAGGAGAGACCGCTGTTGGCCTGCAGGTAGAGTGGCTTTGATTTGTTCGCGCAGCCTGCATCGCAGCTCAGGGGCCAGGACTTCAGGCGATCCCAGTGGTTTTCGCCCGTGTTGTAGATCAGAACTGGCGGTGTATTCGCCTTTGGGGCACCTTCCACCAAGTATTGGTTGAAGAACGGCAGCAGAATCTCGGAACGAAAGTCCGCGGTTGTGTCGCCGTCCCAGATAAACGGTCCCATCACATGTCCTTCGCGGTTGACCTGGCTGTGAAACCACGGGCCAATCACGAGGTAGTTCAAGTCGTTGTTCTTGTCTTTAGGTTCGAGCGCCTTGTAGCTGTGATTTCCTCCCCACATGTCTTCCTGGTCCCAGAGGCCCTGCAGCCACATCGTCGGGACGGTCAGTGTCTTAGTCGCTATCAGATGATCAAGTGCCTGGGCTTGCCAAAAGGCATCGTAGGCCGGATGTGCCTCAACGGTCTTCCAGTAGGGCAGCTGATCTTCGCCGAGCCAGCGTGCGAAGTCTCCCGCGGATCCCTTTGCAAGAAAATTCGTATAGTCGTCGCGTCCTCCGTGCTCTACCTCCGGCCCTGCGCCGCGAGCGGCTGTCTGCCCGATGAAGTAGTCGAGCATGATCTGACGAAAGGCTCCATAGTGAAACCAATCGTCACCCATCCAGCCATCTACCATCGGGCTCTCAGGAGCGGTGACCTTTAACGCCGGATGGGGATTCAGCAGAGCCATCACTACGGTAAAGCCTTCGTACGATGAGCCGATCATGCCCACTCTGCCGTTCGTCTCAGGTAAGTTCTTCGTGAGCCACTCGATCGTGTCGTAGGCATCGGTGGTATCATCGGCGCCGGAAGGATTGAAGCCGCTATTCACCGGCGGCGGCGTCATCAGGTAGACGCCTTCGGATCCATATTTGCCGCGAACGTCCTGATAAACGCGAATGTACCCGGCTTTCACGAAGATCTCATCAGCAAGACCCAGCTCATCAATCATGTGCGGTGCCTCCGCTTTGGGTGCCGAACTCTGCGTTCCTCTTGTTGCAGGTGGTCCAGCGGTGGGAAGTGCATTCCCCGCAGTCGAACGCACGGCCGAGGCACGAGCGGCGGCGTTGTAGCAGGTGCGTGTCAATACGATCGGTGCATTCTTTGCAGCCTTCGGAATCACGATCACCGTGTAGAGCTTCACGCCGTCCCGCATCGGAACCATCTCCACACGCTTGATGTAATCGAAGGTGGGTTTTGGCGGCTCGTAGACCGTTTGCTTCGGCGAGGAGAAACTGGGGGGAATGTCATTCTCGACGGGTTTTTCCTGTGCCGGGGCGGGAAGAGATAAGAGGACAAAAGCAAATCCTGCAATTGCAAGACGGTAGGATGAGGTCATTGATTCCCCTTGGGGCCGCTCACGGCCAGGCGAGATGAGACTGATAAAAGTGAATGTGTGGGAATCATAAATCTCATTGCACGCAAAACGAAATGCGTTGCCGTCGGTAACTTCGATGTTTCACCCACTGCGAAGAAAGGGGTCCAGTGTCTCTACCCGTGGGCGACTCACGGCTGACTCATTCTGGATGGGTGCGTAGCCAGCGAATCATGTGCGGGTAGGGAGGGATGGAGCTTGCGGCGGCCCTGGCGGAGTCGAGGGTGAGACCCATCCATTGGAGTAGTGGGACGCCGGCCTTCCCGTCGCGGTAGGTATCGATGAGCGTTTTGGCGGCGCCCTTGTAGCCGGCGGAGTGGAAGACTATCTCCGGAGGGATTCCAAGGTGCACGGCGGCGGCGTAGGACCAGGTCTGGGCGGCGATCTCGTCTCCCATGTCGGAGCCGGCATTCGATCCGGTGCAAGCGCGCTGCGCGGGTAGCATTGTGGCAAGATGGCCGGCTTCGTGAAGGAGATCGCCGAGATAGAGCAGACGCTCCGGGTCGACGATGAGGCCATCTGGCTCTAGCGCGACCCCGGGGAGAAAGGTGTCGGCGCTGAGGGGCGCGATGCGAATCGTGAGTCCGATCTGCTGAAGCCAGTCGAGAATCAGGGTTCCAGTTGAATCGATCATCGATCTTGAGTTTAGTGGCTGGTTGCATTTGCGCTGCCGCGAAATCGAGTGCGACCGATATTTCGACAAGGATTCCGAGATTCTTAGTGGACCTTACCGCTTGCAATTCAGGGCTTTGCCGCGGAAAGGAAGGTGCGGGATGCTTTGACGGAACCTGCGAGTTTTTCTTGGTAGCGGTCAAATTTATGGTCGGCCGCTTTTTCTCTTGACGGATATTACGAATTGCGATATCGTTATCGCAATTTGTAATACGCAAAATGAAGCTCAATGACAAAATTCGTTATCTCCGTGAAGTTGAGGGTAATCTTCGCGGTCTGAATCGCGCGATGACCCAGCAGGAGCTGGTGAGGGCGATTCAGCAGGAGAATGGGAACGGCAGGAAGACGAGCAAGGGTACGATCAGCCAGTCGTATCTCTCGCAGATCGAGAGCGGGGCACGTCCGCATTTAACCAATACGACGCGTCTTCTTTTGGCGAAGTTCTTCAAGGTGCATCCCGGATACCTGGTTGACGATCCGGAGGGCTATCACTCGGAGTTGTTGTCGGATCTGCGCACTGGCGAGGACAAGCTCGACCTGTGGCTCGTTGGCGGGGCCGAGAAGTTCCGGCGGGATCCTGCGCTGTGTCAGGCGCTTCTGGCTCTGGCGAACCACAGCGATACGCGGCGTTGCTTTCTTCTTATCGAAGCGATTATGGAGACGCCTGAGTTGCTTGATCGGCTCTTCCATGTTCTGCGTCCTGAAAGTGGTTCGACTGCGACAGCGGACTCACTGCCGGCTAAGAATCGAGCCGTGAAACGGAGCGGCAAATAATATGGACTCCTTCTATCTCATCTGCTTTACCGTTGGCCTTGTTCTAAGCCTTCTTTCTCTGATTGGAGGCTTCGGGCATTTTCACTTCGGCCGCATTCACGTGGGCCACACGACGCACGGCCAAGCTGCGCACGGCGGGGGACATCGGGGGCATGGTTTATCTTCGGTGAACGGCTTTACGATTACTGCGTTCCTGTGCTGGTTCGGCGGCGTTGGTTATCTGCTTCATCGATACAGCGGCTTTGTCGCACCTGTGATTCTATTGTTGTCCGTTGTGAGTGGCGTTGCCGGGGCGGCGATTCTATGGGTGTTGCTTTTCAAGCTGCTTCTTCCGCGCGAACGCGTCCTCAGTGGCGAAGATACCGAGATGGCTGGGGTTTTGGCCCAGGTGAGCGATGCGATTCGCGATAGCAATGGCACGGGCGAGATTATTTATTCTCAGACTGGGGCTCGTCGTGCGGCTGCGGCTCGGAGTGAAGATGGCCGTGCGATTGAACGCGGGACCGAGGTTGTTGTTATTCGCTATGAGCGCGGGATCGCGTATGTGCGGCGATGGGACGATCTGAACGACGGTATGCCGTGATGCGTTGAAGGCGCTCTTTCTCCGGCGGCCTCACTTGCCCAGGCAATCCCCCGCCGATCCATTCATTGCGGCAAGCACCTCACACGCTCTTCCGTCCTGATGGGACAAAGGAACGATATGTGGAACTCGGTCGTTATCATTGGCGGTTTGCTGGTTCTCGCAACGCTTGCTCTTTCTACTCTGCTGGCCAAGATGTTTCGTAAGGCCGGCCCTAATGAAGCAATCATCGTCTACGGTTTTCGCGGTCCGCGAGTGATCAAGGGCGGCGGCGCTGTGATCTTCCCTATGGTGGAGAATTCGCGTCAGCTCTCGCTGGAGTTGATGAGCTTTGACGTGGCTCCGCAGCAGGATCTCTATACCAAGCAAGGCGTCGCGGTTACTGTGGAGGCGGTTGCGCAGATTAAGGTGCGCTCCGACAAGGAATCAATTTTGACGGCGGCCGAGCAGTTTCTTACCAAGTCTCCTGATCAGCGTGAAGGGCTTATCCGGCTGGTGATGGAAGGCCATCTGCGCGGCATCATTGGCCAGTTGACGGTTGAGCAGATCGTTAAAGAGCCTGAGATGGTAGCGGAGCGCATGCGTTCGACGTGCATGGACGACATGAGCAAGATGGGGCTGGAGGTGATCAGCTTTACGATCCGCGAGGTAAGAGACAAGAACGAATACATCACGAATATGGGCCGGCCGGATGTGGCTCGGATTCGCCGCGACGCGGAGATCGCCGCTGCTGAGGCGGAGAGGGATACGGCGATTCGCCGTGCTGTGGCTTTGCGTGAGGCTGCGGTTGCGAAGGCCTCTGCCGACCAGGAGCGCGTGCTGGCTGAGACGCTATCGCTGGCGAAACAGGCGGAAGCTCAGCGCGACCTGGACATTCAGAAGGCTCAGTTTACGGAGGCCGCGCGGCGTCAGGAGGCTCAAGCTGATAAGTCTTATGAGCTGCAGACGAATGTGATGCAGCAGAAGGTCATCGCGGAACAGGTGAAGGTGCAGCAGATTGAGAAGCAGGAGCAAATCAAGGTGCAGGAGGCAGAGATTCTGCGTCACGAGAAGGAACTGATCGCGACTGTGTTGAAGGGCGCGGAGATCGAACGTCAGCGCATCGAGAACCTTGCAAATGCTGAGAAGGCGCGCATCACTATGGAGGCCGAAGGCCGTGCTGCCGCTACCAAAGTGCAGGGTGAGGCGGAGGCCAACATCATCTTCCAGAAGGGTGAAGCTGAGGCGAAGGCGATGAACGTGAAGGCGGAAGCCTATCAGGAGTGGACGCAGGCCGCGGTCGTCGACAAGCTGATCACGAATATGGCTGAGGTTGTTCGCGCGATGGCGGAGCCGCTCTCGAAGGTCGACAAGATCACGATCGTTTCGACGGGGAACGACGGAGTTACCGGAGCGAGCAAGATCACCGGCGAGATGACGAAGATCGCAGCGCAGGTGCCTGCATTATTCGAGGCGTTGTCGGGTATGAATCTGCACGAACTGATGACAAACGTGAAGGCGATGAAACCTCGTGAAAACGGCGAAGCCCACTCTGCCTGAGCTTCTTCCATCCTGGCTCACCGGATCGCATGACATCCGGTGAGCCGCGACCTACATTGCTGTACGCACGAATCGAGAAGACACGATGCATACCTTAATTCTTGCTCCCATTCTTATCTTTGTCGCAGTTTCGGTGGTTTTACGCCTCATCTTCCGGCCGATCTGGAATCCTTATAGGATTCGCCGTCCGTACTTCGGCCCGTACGGCTACTACGGCTACGGGTACGGCTACAGGCCGCGTCTCTTCCCGGGCGGATTTCTGAGCATCCTGGCGCTTGTCGCTCTTGATCGCATCTTTGGACGCCGCGGGTATTGATTCGGCTTGCTTCTTCGTCCCGCCATTTTCGTGAAAGGAGAATCATCATGGCACTACTGGAACGCGTAGGAACCCTCTTACGAGCCAACATCAATGACCTCATCGAGAAGGCCGAGGATCCTGAGAAGCTGGCGAAACAACTGGTTCTCGACATGGAGAATCAGCTTCTGCAGGTCAAGACGCAAGTGGCGATCGCGATTGCCGATCAGCATCTGCTGCAGAAGAAACTTAGAGAGCATGAGGATGCCATGAACCAATGGAACCGCAAGGCCGAGCTTGCCGTGCAGAAGCAGCAGGACGATATGGCTCGGGCTGCGCTGCAGCGCAGCCTAAGTCAGCAGCAACTTGCCACTGGGTTTGCGCAGCAGCTCGAGGATCAGACGGCCGAGACCGAGACGTTGCGCAGCGCGTTTGCCAATCTTCAACAGAAGCTGCATGAGACGCGGGCCACTTGCGAGATGCTGATTGCCCAGAACCGGCGAGCGCGCACAGTGAGCAAGGCGCATGCTGCCCGGGCGATTGTGGCCTCTCCCGACAAGGCTGCCACACTCGGTCGTCTGCGCTCGAAGATCCAACGCAACGAGGCGGACAATGCTGCTGGCCACATGATTCTCGAAGCCGAGACGCTGGAGGACCGTTTTTCGACGCTCGAGAGAGAGGACCAGATCGAACGTCTGCTTGAGGATTTGAAGAGCCGGCAGCCGCGACTCGCCTAGGGAAGCCGTTTCGCTATTTGGCAATCAGGTTCTTCAGCCGATCTTTCGGGTGGATCAATTGGGAGATGTGCGCGGGAACCATGTTTGGTACGTGTTATCCACGGCTATTTAATATGGAGGAAGGGAAATGGGCTTGATTGACGTGGGCTCCGAAGGCATACTCCAGAAAGAGTCTGCTGTACTGATTCTCTGAGACGGTGACACACGAGACGCACAGTGACCCGATATAGCCGTCAAGACGTGATCCGGATTCTTCACTTGCATGCGCGCCAGTTACAGGCGTGGGAGCGGGCAGGACTAATCACCTTCAGCGAAAACTACTCCTTTGAGGCGCTGGGCCGATTGCGGAATCTTCGCGACGTGCAGGCGAACAAGCGAATCTCCGCCAAGAGCATCCGGGCGTCGGTTGATGCGATGCAGCGTGTGGCGGGGATGCGTAATCCACTGATGGAAGCGAGCGTTGTGCGGAGGGGGTCGCGGCTGAGTTTTCGGCACGGCGGGACGCTGGTGGATCCGTTGACGCGGCAGCTGGCCTTCGACTTCGATACGTCTCCGGCGCAGCAGTTGAGCGTGGTGAGCAACCAAGCAACTAATCCTATTAGGCAGGCTGCTGAGGTGCAGGATATGTTTCTGCGCGCGGTGCAGCTTGAGGAGCAGCCGAGCACGATTGCACAGGCGATGGATATTTATCATGCGATCCTGACGATCCGACCGGAACATGCACCAGCGCTTATTAACCTGGGGACGATTCACTACAATCTACGCCGGTACGAGTTGGCCGAGGAGCACTACCGAAAAGCGACGGTCGCGGACCCGGACTATGCGCTGGCGTTCTTCGACCTGGGCAACGTGCTGGATGAGATGCAGCGGCTGACGGAAGCGACTGCCGCATACCAGAAGGCCGTGGCACTGGTTCCGCAGTACGCCGATGCGCATTACAATCTGGCGCTCGCTTATGAACGGCAAGGGCAGAGGCGGCGGGCGTTGCGGCATTGGCTTGCGTATGTGCGGCTTGACCCGGTGGGGCCGTGGGCGAAACATGCGAAGGAGCAGGCTCGCAAGATTCTCAATATGGAGAAGCTGTCGATAGTGAGCCGGCGTGGGCGGCTCGTGAAGGCGGCCGGGTAAGGTTCTTTTCTCTATTCCAAACAGAATGGCGTGTGCGACAAGGATAAACTGAACGACTGTTCAGTTGTCGTTGCAAAGTGCTAGACTCGCCTTCTCGCGGATCTTTTTTTGAGGTGAGTGGATGTCGCAGCATGTTGGGCCGATGGCGTTGACGCAGCTGAGCGAAGACGAGCAGATGTTTCGCGATACGATTCGACGTTTTGCTGTCGAACAGATCGGGCCTCTGGCGCGGAGTATGGATGAGGCGCAGCAGATGGACCCGGGGCTCGTAAAAAAGCTCTTCCAGCTTGGGCTGATGGGGATTGAGATTCCCGAGCAGTATGGTGGCGGCGGTGGAAGCTTCTTCAATGCGATCCTGGCGGTCGAAGAGATCTCGGCTGTCGACCCTTCAGTGGGGGTGATGGTCGATGTGCAAAACACGCTTTGCGTGAATGCGCTGGTTCGTTGGGCGACGGAAGAGCAAAAGAAGAGATATTTGACGAGGCTAGCGGCGGACACGGTTGGGTCGTATGCGTTGAGCGAGGCTGGATCAGGCTCGGACGCGTTCGCACTGCAGACACGGGCAGTGAAGCGAGGCGACGACTATGTGCTCAACGGTCAAAAGCTCTGGATCACGAATGCGAAGGAGTCCGGGTTATTCATCGTCTTCGCGACACTCGATCCGGGGGCGGGTTACAAGGGAATTACTGCGTTCCTGGTTGAGAAGGATACGCCGGGCTTCACGGTCGGCAAGAAGGAAGACAAGCTCGGCATCCGTGCGTCAAGCACCTGCGAGCTTGTCTTCAACGATTGTGTTGTTTCGGCGGCGCAAGTGCTTGGAGAGCCGGGCAAGGGTTACAAGATCGCGATCGAGACTTTGAATGAGGGCAGGATTGGGATCGGTTCGCAGATGCTTGGCCTGGCACAAGGTGCGTGGGGACATGCGGCGAAGTGGGCGAAGGAGCGGAAACAATTTGGCAAAGCACTGGTCGAGTTTCAGGCGATGCAGTTCCAACTGGCCGAGATGGCGACTGAGATTGAGGCGGCGCGGTTGATGGTTTACAACGCTGCCCGGCTGAAGGACGCAGGACTCGAGTTTCTGAAGGAGGCTGCGATGTGCAAGTACTTTGCTTCTCACGTGGCGGAACGAGTCGCGAGCCTTGCGGTGGAGGTGTACGGAGGATCGGGCTTTGTGAAGGATTATCCGGTTGAGAAACTGTACCGCGACGCGAAGATTGGAAAGATCTACGAGGGGACATCGTTCATGCAGCTGGCGACGATTGCGAAGCTGACGCTGGGCAAGGTCTAGGCTGCGAATTCTGACTCTGGCATCGGCCGGTTCCCTGTCGAATTATGTTCGAGAGGGCCTAAACTAGAGACAGGATCTGGTATGACCACTTCTCTAACTCCGCCCCTCGCGCGCCGCTATCCTTTCTTGGATTGGCGTGTGCGATCGGCGTGTCTTCTCTGTACTATAACCAGCCGCTACTGTTGGAGATGGGGCGCACGTACGGAGTTACGGCGGGACGTACTGGGTTCGTGGCTGTGGCGACGCAGATCGGCTATGCGGTCGGACTGCTCTTCTTTGTTCCGCTCGGGGATGTGCTGGAACGGCGTGGGTTGATGATGCGGATGTACGGGGCTGTGGCGATTGCACTGCTGCTGGTGGCGGTGGCCCCAAGCCTGCAGATGTTGATTGTTGGCAGTGTGTTGATTGGCATGTTTGCTTCGGTGACCCATGTTGCGCTGCCGATTGCACCGGATCTGGTCTCGCATGAGCAACGCGGCAGGGCGATCGGCACAGTGATGACGGGACTGCTCCTGGGAATTTTGCTGGCCCGGACGTTTGCGGGATGGGTGAGCAAGGTCCACGGATGGCGATGGGTTTTTGTGGTAGCCGCGGTGATGAACGCCGCATTTGTGCCCTTGATGAAGCGAGTGATGCCAAGGCTGCCGCCCAAACATGACCTGGGCTATCGCGATGCGATGATTTCGTTGTGGACGCTCTTCCGGACCCAGCCGTTGTTGCGTGAGTCTTGCGTGATCGGTGCGCTGGTCTTTGCTTCGTTCAGCTGCTTCTGGACAACGCTGGCATTTTTACTTCAGAGTCATTATGGGCTGGGTGCGGGAGTAGCGGGCACTTTTGGCGTTGTTGGTGCGGCGGGCGCTTTGGTTGCGCGCTGGGCCGGGAGACTCGCGGATAAACATGGATCGCGGTGGGTGGTCTCGG
The DNA here is from genome assembly GCA_963798925.1 of uncultured Acidobacteriaceae bacterium. Classification (GTDB taxonomy): domain Bacteria; phylum Acidobacteriota; class Terriglobia; order Terriglobales; family Acidobacteriaceae; genus Edaphobacter. The sequence continues at coordinate 712,748 of CAWCVD010000008.1, read as the reverse complement.
TTGGTATGGCGCTGCTGGCAGGATCGTATCTTCTGTTATGGGCTGAGGAGGCCGCCCACCGGTCGACTGCCTTCCATCTCGCGGCGCTGGTGATCGGCGTGATTGTGCTGGATATGGGCGCGCAGATGACGCAGGTGGCAAATCAGACACGGATCTTCGGGCTTGTGCCCTCGGCGCGCAGTCGCCTCAACACGGTCTATATGACTGTCTACTTCAGTGGAGCGGCGGCGGGTTCGGCGCTGGCGACGATCGCGTGGGTGCATTGGGGCTGGAATGGCGTGTGCTGCCTTGCGCTGGCACTAATTGCACTCGCCGGGATTTCGCATGCGACGGGACACCGTGGCGCTGGAGATCGTTGCAAAGTAACGGTCGAAGACGTCCTGATGGAAGCCTAACGGACAGTGATGGTGAGCGAGGCAGGGATCGAACCTGCAACCGTCAGCTTAGAAGGCTGATGCTCTATCCAATTGAGCTACTCGCCCATCAACGGCCTGGTCTTATTGTAGCGGGAGCGCGTATTGGAAGGGAGTGGCGGAGCCGGAACCGGGCTTGCGCGAGTCAGGACAAAGCGAGATCTTTACTGCGCAAGAGTGCTACGACCGCGTCCAACCCGGAGGCCCAGTTTTCCTGGGCGCTGCTGTCGTCATGACCGGCTGCTTTGACGTACAGGCTGATCGCAAAACCCTCGTGAGGGCCTGTGAGATCGACCATCGCCGGGCGAAGAATGCAATCCAGCATGGCGTAGGGATGATGCAACGAATCGGCGTGCCGGGTGAGACGGTGCAGCATCTGTTCCTGCAGATGCGACGAGGCGAAGAGCGAACGTTCGCGCCATAGAAGGTCGATGTAGCTGGCGAATCCGGCGGCACCCTCTTCGGCGGAGATGCCCAGGTTGAGACGCAGTGCGTCGAGTTCCTCGGCGTCGAGCTGCCATGCGTCGCACTTCGCCGTGAAGACCGGTGATCGTACCGCGTTCAAGGCGCGCAGAGCATGCATGAGGGGAGGGTAGCGTTCGGTTTCTGGAAGATGGTCCAGGTCGTATGGATTCTCGCGCAGATCGATGAATCGGCGGTTGCCGGCACTGTCCGATGGATCTGACCAGGGCACGACGAGGACAGGATCATCTGCGGAACATTCAGCGGACCATTCGGAGAGCATCTGCAACTATCTTATCGCCAGGACGAACGGGGCGCGAAGACGCTCAGGAGTGGGCTAGAAGAAAACGCAGGAGAGTGTGTTCGGCCCAGTAACCATCGTAGGCGTTGGCCACGTCCGGTTCTGCCAGAAAGGCGCAATGACCGCCGTGAACGCTTTCGATCAGAGTGATGTTGGGGTTCGCTTTGATTGTCTCGCGGGTTTCGGCAGTGAGGCGGATAAAGGGATCGTCGAGCGCATGGAGGATGAGCGTCGGTACGGTGATGCGGTCGATTACGCGAGCGGCTGCCGCACGGTGGTAGTAGTCGTCTGCACCGGCGAAGCCGGAGTAGAGCGCAGTGATGCGATCGTCGAACTGACGCAGCGAGCGAATTCCGGTGGCACGATTGCGATCATAGGCGCGGGGAAAGAGAACTGCCTTGCGGCGGAATCGGCGCAGGAGATGGTAGAGGAACTTGAGTTCGTAAAGACGGTTCAGCGGTGCATGCAGTGCGTCGGCGGACGGACCGAGATCGACTGCCGGCGAAACGCCGATGACGGAATGGAGCACGGTGGGAGCTGTTGCGCCGAGTTCTCCGGCAAGCTTGAGGACGAGGTTTCCTCCCATCGAATAGCCAATCAGAGAGATCGACCGGAGTCCGTACTTCGCGACGAAGAAGTTCATCACGGTAAGAATGTCGCCGGAGAGGCCGGAGTGATAGAGGGTGGGCGAGAGCGCCTCCGTGCTTCCACAGTTGCGCATGTTCATGCGGACGATGTTGCAGCCCCCTCCCCATAACTTGTTGGAGTTGCCGACTACGTACTGGGAGTTTGAGGAACCTTCAAGGCCGTGGACGATGATGGCGGTGGGCCGAGTGGCGCGGACCTCCTCTGGTTGCCAGTGACACTTACAGAGGACTTGGCTTGCGATCTGGTTCGACGTTGCGGGGGAGACTTCAACCAGTTGGTCTTCGGGCTCGGGCAGGGAATTGATGCGCGATAGATAGTTGCCAGCAATGGTCTGCAGGTGTCCGTTGCTCAGAAAGCGTCGCGGCCGAAAGAGGTCTGCGTGGCCGATGATTGTTTCAAGCTCTGCTGTTTGCATCACTGGTTCCCCGCATTTGCGCGGGCGAGAAATTGCGTCGCATTGAGTGCGCCGGTGGGTTCATCCTCGTGCTTGAAATAAACGTAGACATCTCGCTGCTCGGCGAGCTTTGTAAAGCGCGTGGCGAATGCATCAAGTTCAACGGAGGAGTAGCCGCCGTTTTTTCGCAGTCTGAAACAAGTGAAGGTAGTCGCGGAGTGGACCTCCGGAGACTCGAGGCCGTCGCTTTCGGCGATGCACAGGGCGGCGTCGTGTCCGCGCAAGATTGCGTAGGTCGCGTCAGAGAACCACGACTCATGGCGGAATTCGAATGCAACCGGTGGTGTGTCCTTGGTGCGAAACGCAGGAACGGCGAGAAAGTCGGTGAGTTGGCTGGGGTCGGCCTTAAAGTTGGGCGGAAGCTGGAAGAGCAGCAGGCCAAGCTTGCCGGCTTGTCGCATGGGCTCGAGCGCTGCCAGGAACTGAGCTACGTCGCCCTCGCAATCGCGCAGCCGTTTGAAATGGGTAATACGCTGCGGCGCTTTGAAGCTGAATCTGAAGTTTGCGGGGGTCGCAGCAATCCAGTTTTCGAGCATCTTGAGGGTAGGCAGAGCGCGGAAGGTGTAGTTGACCTCGACCGAGGTGAGTTGCGTGGCGTAGAACTCGAGGAAGCGCTTTGCGGGTACGTTGGCTGGATAGAAGTCCGGTTTCCAGGTTGGGTAGGCCCAGCCCGATGTTCCGGCGTAGAGCCGTGCCGGCGCTGCGTTAGGCGAAAGTTGGGAGATGCGAGGCAAGGTGGGACCGCAATGTGCAGCGATGTTCGTTTGGGGCGGCTAGTGGGGTTCGAACCCACGACATCCGCTGCCACAGAGCGGCGTTCTGCCACTGAACTATAGCCGCCGTATACTGAAATTATAGCACTGGCGCTCCGCCGGGCGATTCCGCGGGCGAAAAGTGGGGGTGCGATGACGTTTACCGCCAAACCGGAGGTACTGTCGCCTCGCATGAAGCGCGCGAGCAGGCCGTTCGATGACGAAAACCTGGATCTGCTCTCACATGTGCTCGATGACTTCATCAGGATTCCAGGGACATCGATCCGGTTTGGGCTTGACGGCATCGTTGGCTTTATTCCGGGCATCGGTGACCTGATCGGGGGCATCGCCTCCTGCATCATCATCATCGCGGCCTGGGTGCGGGGGGTCTCCTACGTCACGGTGGCGCGGATGGTGGCCAACGTTGCGATTGAGGTCGTGGTCGGCTCGATTCCAGTGCTCGGCGATATGTTCGACATCGCTTGGCGCGCTAATCGCCGTAACTACGCCCTTCTAATCGGCAGCGTCGACGAGCCCCGCAAACATACGCGGCAAAGCTGGATATTTCTGGGCGGGCTGTGCCTTGTGCTGGCCGCGCTGGTAATCCTGCCAATGCTCCTGCTGGCTTGGGTGTTTGATGGTCTTTTCCACGCAGTGTTCGGCGCGGGCCCTCACGGCCTTTTCGGGGCGCCGTGACGGCTGCCTCCAATGCGATGCGATAAACTAAAGATGTCGGGGCGTAGCGCAGTCTGGTAGCGCATCTGCTTTGGGAGCAGAGGGTCGGGGGTTCGAATCCCTCCGCCCCGACCATTTAGAATCCCACCTCATCCTCAAAATCAGTAGGCGTCCTTCATCTCAAATATCAGTGAGTAGTGCCATGACTTCAGTCCGGATGGGCAACCTTTGTCGGGATGCGTCGGTGGTTACCTTGTCAAAGGTCGCTGAAACTTCTAGATTTGGTTTCGATCGAAGGGAGTCCTGCCTACTTGAACATCACCCGCCGCCGCGCCATAGCACTTTTTGCCGCAACGTTTGGATCACGTAAGGCGTTTTCCCAAACTGGCTCGCTCACCGGGACGGCATCACTTCCGTTGACGGAGGGACCGTTTGCCGGCACCCGCGATTCACTTGCGAGGTACGAGATTCCGGCCTGGTACGGGGAGGCGAAGTTCGGTATCTGGTCTCACTGGGGTCCACAGTCGGGTGTCGAGCAGGGTGATTGGTATGCGCGCAATATGTATATCCAAACTGAGCGTCAGTACAAATACCATGTGGCGACTTACGGGCATCCTTCGAAGGTGGGATACAAGGATCTGGTGCCCCAGTTCAAAGGCGCCCGGTGGGACCCCGAACATCTTATGGATTTGTATGCCAAGGCCGGGGCGAAGTACTTTTTTTCGATGGGTGTGCATCATGACGGATACGACATGTGGAACTCGAAGTATCAGCCGCGCTGGAATGCGATGGCGACCGGGCCAAAACGCGACATTGTGGGTGAATATGCGAAGGCCGCGCGGAATAGAGGGTTGAAGTTCGGCGTAAGTGAGCACCTGTCGAACTCATACGACTGGCTTGCGGTCTCCCATACCAGCGACGCAACGGGTGATCTGGCAGGGGTTCCTTACGACGGTGTCGACCCCGCGTATGCAGACCTCTACCATGATTTGACGCCAATGCCTTCGGACTTTGCGACGACGGCGAAGGCAATGGGCCGGGTCGCCCCAGAGAAATGGAAGATGGAATATTACCTTCGGGTGAAAGATCTGATCGATCAACACGAACCGGACATGCTTTACACAGATGGCGGCATTCCATTTGATTCGTATGGTCTTTCCACGGTGGCCGAGCTCTATAACGTGAGCGCGAGGAAGAATGGCGGCAAGGTTCAGGCAGTGTACTTCACCAAGTCGGACAAAGACGTCGCGCAGGGTGGCGTAGGTGCGCTTGACCGGGAGCGAGGTGTCCTCGACGGAATCTCGCCCGTCCCGTGGCAGACGGATACGTGCATCGGCGAGTGGCACTATCAGAAGGGTGCACATTACAAGTCGGCGAAGAAAGTTGTCGATCTGTTGGTGGATATCGTGAGCAAGAATGGCAATCTTCTTCTGAACTTTCCTCTTCCGAATTCGGGAGAGTTGGATCCAGAAGAGATGAAGACTCTGGAGGGGATTACCGCTTGGATGGCGGTCAACAGTGAAGGCATTTACGCGACTAAGCCATGGAAGATTTACGGTGAGGGCCCCTCGACCAAAGCGTCGGTGGGGAGTTCCGGCTTCAATGAAGACAAGAAGATGGATTTGGGATCGAGTGATATTCGTTACACGACAAAAGGCTCTACGACATTTGCATTTCTGCAGGGGTGGCCAGGGACCGAAGCCCTGATACCGGCTCTGGGGACGGGGAGCTCGCATTTGCCGCCGAAGGTGGGCGCGGTGTCGCTACTGGGAGGGCCTTCGAAGTTGAAGTTCACGCAGGCTTCGGACGGATTGCGGGTAGTTTTGCCTGAGGCGCGGTCGACGGCTTCCGATCTTGGAATTACGCTGAAAATCATGACGGCATAGCATCGAAGATCCTGGAAATCGGGGATGCTTTGCCATCTTGAATTCTCCGCGACAATGAATGGATTTCTGTGTCGATTGCGCCGGGACTCGATCTTCCTGTCGCGCCGGGATTCAACAAGGCTCCCAATGAAAGAGTTCATTCCATAGCGGCTCAACCTGCAAAGACCATCGCATTTTGTGACTTGGTTGCTCCTGGGGGGGGCGCTCTTTTCGGCCCGGATTCCAGCCAGTAATCACTTTTAGCATGTTTTTATTGACAATCAAGTCTCATTACCAGTAGAAATACCTACCGTATCGCGTCCTCGGCGTTTTTGCGTTCTGACTGGAAGCCGTCCTTGGCGTCGACGTTCCCGTTGACTGGCGATCGAGGTGTGATTCACTGGATGAAATTGTCATTCAGGACTGAGTTCAAAGAGCGATTGAAAAGCGTGTGTTTCCGAGGTTAGGTGTGAGTTCGCGCTTAAATGTATACGTATTCAGATTGTGCGAGATCGGTCAATCCGTTTCGGCAAAGGTCCGTGACCGCAGACAGCAGCCAAATATGTGTGGAACGAGGTGTTTTGTGACCATGAAATCTCTTTCGAGGCTTGTCGCAGTTGTGATTATGCTCAGTTGTTTCGCTCTTCCGGGGCGGACTCAAACATCCAGTGGCACGATCAGCGGCCATCTGGTGGACCAAAGCGGAGGGGTGGTGACCAAAGCGGAGGTGAGGTTAGTCAACCAGGCGACCAATGTCGTTGTGGCGACGCAAGTCCGCCCCAACGGAGACTTCATCTTCCCAGACGTGCAGCCTGGGACGTTCACTGTGGTCGTTCAGGCCCTCGGCTATAAAGAATTGCGGCAGGTGGATCTACGGTTGAACGCGTCGCAGAGTCTCGCCACGGGAACGCTTACTTTGCAGGTTGGAGAAGTATCTCAAACTGTTACCGTGGCGGCGGAGATCACACCACTTCAGACAACTAGCTCCGAACGGTCTGGTGTGCTGGATACCGAACAGTTGGAAAACCTGCTCGCAATCGGGCGCGATTCGATGGCGCTGACTCGTGTGCTGCCGGGTGTCGTCGAACCCGGCGGTTCCGGCGGGTATGGTTCAAGTAGTCTTGGCACTTCGGGAACTCCGACGGTCAATGGCGTGAACAGCGAATACAATCTGGCCACAATTGACGGCGTTACCGGCAATACGCGCGGTCTTAATACGCTGGATACACCTCTGAATATGGATGCCGTTCAGCAAATGACTCTGTTGGGTTCGAACTACCAGGCGCAGTATGGGAAGACTGCCGGGGGAAACTTCAACTTCGTTACGAAGAACGGCACGAACAGATTTCATGGCGGAGTCTACTACTACTTTCGCAATGAGGATCTGAACGCCAACCAATTTTTCAACAAATTCGGCAACAATCAACCGCGTCCCCGGTATCGCTACAACACAATTGGCGGTACGCTCGGCGGACCGATTTATTGGCCGGGTCACTTTAATCGAAACAGGGATAAGTTGTTCTTCTTCGTATCTGTCGAAGACTCGCCGATTACCTCGCCTGATGGATTGAAGAATTACATGGTCCCAACGCAAGCGCAGGTCAATGGTGATTTCTCTCAGACCTATAACCAGGGAACTGCAACGCAAAGTCCATCCACGTTGATTCACATCAGGATGCCGAGCGCGTCGGCGAGCAGTTGCGCGACGAACTCAGCCACGGCAGGCGCAGGATGTTTCCCGGGCAACAAGATTCCTACGGGGATGATCAACACGCAGATGCAGGCGCTGATGCAGATCATGTACGACAACACGCTTGCCAGGAATCCACAGTATGCATTTACCAACCTGGCGGTCAGCAACAACAATTACAACTATCAGACCAACTACTCGGCCGACAAACCGGTCAATCAGGAGGTCTTCCGCATTGACTATGCGCCGACACAGAAGATTCACATGTTTGGGCGGGCACAGTTTGAGACGGTCAATGACAACGACTACAGCTCTCCCGCCAACACGATGACGTGGTTGATGCCGGTTAACTATAAGACCACGAATCCCAACGCGGTCTTCAACATTACGTATACGTTCAGTCCGACGGTGGTGAATGAGTTGAACCTTGGAACAGCGGGATGGAGCGAGACCCAGCTGTATGCACAATCCGATTTGGCCAAGGTTACGCTCGGCGCGGGAGGATTCACTCTGCCTTCGTTGTACTCGGATGTGAACCCTCTGAATCTGTTCCCGGCAACGAGCTTTGGCGGGACGAATGCAGCAAATTATGGTTGGGACTCCCGGTTCCCAATGGCGGACCAGGTCAGATCGTGGACGATTACGGACAATGTGACCAAGATTTGGAGAAATCATACTTTCAAGTTCGGTGTGGATTGGGAGCAGGACACTTACTTGCAGGTAAATCACAACCGAGTTGGAACCTTCAACACCAGCGTGAACACGAGCAACCCCAGTGAAAGCAACTATGGCTACGCCAACGCCATTCTGGGCAATCTCAATCAATACTCGCAGACCACCCAATTGGTGAATTACGATCCCACCACGAATTCGTTTGAGTTTTATTATCAGGACACCTGGAAAGTCTCACCGAAATTGGTGCTGGACTTGGGCATTCGTAATTCCTGGGCTATGGCGCAGGGGCTCAAAGTGGGCAACAACTTTGTGCCGAGTTTATTCAATGTGGCGCAGGCCCCAACTTTGTACAAGTACAGCGCGAATGGGGCGAATGCGGTTGACCCTACAACGGGGCTGACTTATCCCAAGCCGTACGCTGGCCTCTTCGTCCCTAATACCGGGAATCTCAACAACGGCATTCTGTACGCAAATACACCGGGTTATCCGGGGGGAACCACTTACGGCAATGGATTGTTGTGGGGGCCGCGGGTTGGCTTTGCCTACTCTGTGACACCGACAACTGTCATTCGCGGCGGATTCGGCATGTACTACAACGTCCGTGCACGTTCGGGACAGGAGGGGGATCTGACGAATAACGCCCCGACGACGAATGCTCCGACGCAATACTATTCCAACGCCAACGCTGGCACGTCGGGTTACTATGCCGGTTCGGGCCAGAGTAATCTGAATGGCCCATTCAGTATTGGTCATGCTCTTCCTTTACATTCGCCGCAGCTCTACACCGAAGAAGCCAGTATCGGTATCCAGCACCAGTTGCCCTGGGGTGTGGTCCTTGACGTAGCCTATGTCGGCACGTTTACCAAACACGCGAGTGCGTATTATCCGATCAACAACGTTCCCTACAATGCAGAATTTTCACCTGGGAACCAGATCAACCCCGCCGTTATCGGCAGCGGCACTCTTCCGGATAACTTTTTCCGGCCGTATCCTGGGTTCGGTGGTATCAACGACCAAATATTCAACCTCACGGCGAACTACAACAGTTTGCAGACCCGCGTTACTCGTCGGTTTAGCAACGGACTTGAGTTTGGTGTGGCTTATACTTACGCCAAAGCCTTGGATTTTGGTTCGTGCTCGGGTTCAACCTGTTCGGAGTCTTACAATTTTACGGCCGCTTTGTATCAGAACATTCGCGCCTGGAACTATGGGCCGGCGGGCTACGACATCAGGAATAATTTTGTTGCGAACTATCTGTGGAGTTTGCCGAAGGGTAGCCGACTCTGGGATAACTTTGCGACTCGTGCGATTCTGGATAACTGGCAGATATCGGGAATTGTTTCGTATATCAGCGGAGCGCCTAATCAAATCGCCCTTAGTTTAAACAATAACCAGAATGTTACGGGCGGAGGTGACGGCGCGCGCGTTGTTCTGACCTGCGACCCATCGCACAATGCGTCGCACACTTTTTCGCATTGGTTCAATGCTGCCTGCGTAGAAGCTCCGCTCGCAGGTTCCGTTCCCACTGCCGCCAATCCGCAGGGACTGGCTTACTCGACTGGAAGTGGTGTGTTTGCTCCGAAGGTAAGTTTCTTTCTGCCGGGCGATACGAACTTCGATACGGCTCTGTTCAAGAACGTCCCTCTGAAAGAGGGCATTAGGCTGCAGTTACGCGTAGAAGCATACAATACTTTCAATCATTCCGAATTCAACGGAGTGAACAATACAGCTACTTTCGCAAATGCAAATTCGCAAGGTACAGGAAATCCGCAAACGCAGGCCATCTTCGGACAATTCAGCAGCACTCTCAATCCACGTCTTATGCAGTTAGCTTTGCGTCTTGATTTCTGACACAGACAAGGGAGTCGACCCCAAACAGCGCATGCACAGATGGCCTAATGCGCGGTATGGTGTCGTGTACGATCGATTGGCAACGTGTTTTCTTTTTTCTATGATTTCGTTTGGGGCGATGTCTTCGGATTCGTCCAGGGAGAGCTTCGACGATGAGGTTGATGCGTTTTGTAATCGCAATCGGTTCGGTATTCTTCGCCATTCCCGCTACGCCGCAGACCAGTGGCCTTGCTGCTCTTCCTCCGATGGGCTGGAATAGCTGGAACCATTTTCACCGTAATGTGGATGATGCCGTGATCCGCGCGCAGGCCGAGGCGATGGTTTCGAGTGGAATGCGTGATGCCGGTTATCTATATATCAATATCGATGACACGTGGGAAGGCGAACGCGACGCCAAGGGCAACATTCAAGCCAACAACAAGTTTCCCGATATGAAAGCCCTTGCCGACTTCGTGCATGGCAAGGGGCTGAAACTCGGTATCTATTCGTCCCCCGGAGCTAAGACTTGCGCGAAGTTTGAAGGCAGCCTGGGGCATGAGCTTCAAGACGCTCAGACTTATGCGGCGTGGGGGATCGACTATCTGAAATACGATCTCTGCGGCCTGCGGGAGCAGATGAAGGAAGCGCCAACGCCGGAAGCAGCGCACAAGATCATGTTTGACGCCTACGTTAAGATGCGTGATGCGTTGCGTAGCACCGGTCGTCCTATTGTGTATAGCCTTTGCCAGTATGGGGAGGATGCTGTGTGGGAGTGGGGCCCCGAGGTTGGCGGCAACCTATGGCGCACGACGGGAGACATCACTGATAAATACTCGAGGATGGCTGAGATCGGCTTTGGGCAGGCAGGCCTCGCGCGCTTTGCGGGGCCCGGACATTGGAACGATCCCGACATGCTTGAGGTGGGCAACGGCGGCATGACGACGGACGAGTACCGTACGCACATGAGTTTGTGGGCGATTCTGGCTGCGCCGTTGCTGGCCGGAAACGATTTGTCGACGATGACGCCAGAGACTGTCGCGCTTCTGACGAACCGTGACGTGATCGCTGTCGACCAAGACCCGGCAGGCAAACAAGGCGATCGCGTGAGTGCCGAAGGCCCGGTAGAGGTGTGGGCTCGTACTCTGGCAGATGGATCGAAGGCGGTCGGCATCTTCAACCGGCACCCAACGCCGCTGGTCGCCCGGGTAGATTTTGCGACGATGGGATTCAAAGGTTCTGTGAAGGCGCGCGACCTTTGGCAAGGAAAAGAATTAGGAAAACTCGGCAGTCCTTATGTCGTTAAAGTTCCTGCACATGGCGTGGTGTTCCTCAGGGTTGCGCAGTAACGGGCAACTGAAGACAGCCGATGGATGCGTTTCGTAGAGACTTTCTGAAGCTTGCCAGCACAGGATTAGCAGGTGCAGTGGCGGTTGCGGTCAGCACGCCCGGGGCACACGCGGAGGTCGCCCCGATGCCGGCGGCTGGTACCACCAGCGTCCATGATGTGAGACAGTACGGGGCGACAGGCGACGGCAAGACAATCGACTCACCGGCGATCAACAAGGCGATCGAGGAGGTGGCCGCCGCTGGAGGCGGTACCGTTCGCTTTCCCGCTGGCGTGTATCTGAGCTACTCCGTCCGCTTGAAGAGCAATATCGCGCTTTATCTTGAACAGGGAGCTACGCTTCTCGCGGCAAGTATACCTATTGAAGGCACTACCACCGGATATGATCCCGCCGGGCCGCCCCAACCGTGGGAGAAGTATCAGGACTACGGCCACAACCATTGGCACAATAGCTTGATCTGGGGAGAGGATATTCATGACTTCGCGATTCTTGGTCCCGGCCTGATCTGGGGCAAGGGTCTTAGTCGCGGTACATCTGACAAGACCGTTGCTCGTGCGGAGATGCAAGGAGCGGGCAATAAATCGATCGCGTTGAAGAACTGCCGCAACGTTATTCTGCGCGATTTCTCGATTCTTCAAGGTGGGCACTTCGGAATTCTTGCTACCGGCGTGGACAACCTAACCATCGACAACCTGAAGATCGACACGAATCGCGATGGCATCGACATTGATTGCTGTCACAACGTTCGCGTTTCGAATTGCAGCGTCAATTCACCATGGGATGACGGAATCTGTCCGAAGAGCTCTTTTGCGCTTGGTTATGCTCGTGCGACTGAAAATGTCACCATTGCCAACTGCTACGTGACGGGCGGATACCAACTGGGGACGATGCTGGATGGTACCTACAAGCAACATCCTCCGGAGTTCAAGGTGGTTCCCACGGGGCGCATCAAGTGTGGGACAGAATCGAATGGGGGCTTCAGGAGCGTCACGATTTCGAACTGCGTTTTTGACAACTGCCGCGGCTTTGCTCTCGAAACTGTCGATGGCGCGATATTGGAGGACATAACCTTTGTCGGTATCACGATGCGCGCCATCCGCAATTCTCCCATTTTTCTGCGCCTTGGCACACGCATGCGTGGACCGGAGGGAGTTCCGGTGGGCACGCTGCGGCGCGTCACGATGAGCAATGTCATCAGCCACGGAGCTATGGCCGAACTGCCGTCTATTATCAGCGGTGTCTCCGGGCATGTTATCGAGGACATCAAAATCAGCGACGTGTACTTCCACCAGCTAGGTGGAGGGACAAAGGAAATGGCTGATCTACAGCCGGCCGAGAAAGATAACGACTATCCTGAGCCGCGGAATTTCGGTACGCTGCCTTCCCACGGATTCTATATTCGTCACGTCAAGAACATCGATTTCACCAACGTTGAGATCGCCTGCGAGAAGCCAGACGTACGGCCTGCCTTTTGGCTACAGGATGTCGACGGGGCAGACTTCTTCCGAATCAAAACCCAATTGGCCGATCACTCCGTATTCAAGCTTCAGGATGTCAAAGATTTTCGCGCTTTCGGGAGCCGGCGGATCCAGGATCGAGCGGAAGAGAAGATCGACTCTCAGGAGTTTTGAGTTCGATGGTTAAGGGCATAAGGTGTACTGCCGGACGGACGCAATTCACGCCGATTGGTCTCCAGCGCAAAGCTGTCTTTCCCTTGTGTCTCTCCTGGTCTTAGCGTCTATTGGCGTAGTTTGACGGCTGAGCTGTTCGCGCCTTCCTTGAAGGATAAGGCAGTAGTTGCACTCGAAATGTCTCCGCCGTCGATAACGATACGTTCGTTGCCCGTCCCCTCGAGTTGGAGAAATGTTGATGCCTGAGCGAGGATCCGTGGCGCGGTGAGCAGGACCTGCTTGGCGCCCGTGAAACGTAGTGTTGACTCCGCCGCCGGGTTTCCTTCGACGGTGAGGTTCTGGATGGTAGCGTCTGTAACCTGATCGAAGATGACGGCGGGCCGCAGGTCAGGAGTATTGACTTGAAGCCGAAGGTTCTGCACTGTCAATCCAAGGACCCCGCGCGCATAGAGTCCATAGGCTGGCATTGGTCCCATTGCGAAGTACTCCCCCGCTATCTCGGGAAGGTCTCGCCGAGCTGCATCTTCTGCTGTGCCGCCACCACCGAAGGTGAGATGGATGTTATCGAGGGAGACGTTCTCCATCGTGGCTCCGCCTACACAGTTGAGTGTGATGCAGGAGTGCTTTTCTCCCGGGTTGGCGGTGCTCGTGACCTGTGCTTCTGCCAGTTGCGGTGGATCGGTGGTCACAGTGCCGTGGATATTGCTGAACGAAAGATTGCGCAGGACCGCGGGGGTCGTCGTACCCGGAGGCGCTCCCGTGCTCATATCGTCTTTAACCGCATTCGCAGGGGCTGCCTGGTTTGGCGGACGCCGTGGTCCCATTGCAACGTGGATCGGGCCAGTTACTTCATCCAACACCAGATTAGAAAACGAGATGTTCTCATAGCGCGAACCTTGATTACCTTGAAACTTAATCGGGCACCCATAGACCTGGTAGAGCACACAGTTGGAGATAGTAATATTCTGCGCAAAACCGCCTCCGAAGCGGAACACCGACCAGCGCGTGCTGAACACGCAGTTAGTGATGGTCACGAACTTGCAACTGCCGAAGAGAGCGCATGCATCGTCCTGCGAGAGCACGATGCAGTTGCTCACAGTGAGGTACTGGGTGCTTATAAAGTGGAAGCCGTCATTATTTCCGTTGACGCGGTTGTGGATGTAGATACCGTCCATATGTACGCGCTTGCTCTGAATGACGCGGAGGCTGTGATACGCACAATCGAGAAGGTCGATATTGCGGACAATGAGGCCCTCGCAGCGATAAGCAAGAAGGTGATACGGGCGGCGGTTTCCACCCAGGCCACTGGGCGGCGGTGTGCCACGGACGGGTGAATGAAACTGGAAGCCCTGACCATCGATGGTGCCCGGGCCTTCGAGTGTGACGTTCTTCGCATTGACAGCGAACAACAGAGCCCAGTTTCCGTCAACCAGCGTTGTGTCACCGCTAAGGGGAATGGCATCGACTGCGTGGTACTGTTTTCCGTCCGCACTGCCTAGCAATTTCCCCGCAGCCGCAATGTGAAGAGTGACATTACTCTTGAGTTCAACCGTGCCAATCTGGAATGTTCCGGCGGGAACCAGGACCGTGCCTCCGCCGTCGTGTGTGCAAGCGTCGATTGCTGCTTGAAGCGCGGTCGTGTCAAGTGCAATGCCGTCCCCCTTGGCTCCGAAATCGCGAACGTTGTAGACGCGGGCGCCCAGGTCGCTTCCCGGAGCACCATGAGAAGTGGGCTTCGCAGCGTAAGCGGGTTCTCTCATCGAACTCATTGCTGCTGCTGTGGCGAGCGCGCTCGCAGGCGCCTTGCCTAGCCATTGACGACGAGTGAGCAGACGGTTGGCATCGGATGCAGGGTGATTCTTGTTCACAAGGAAACCTCGTTGAGTGGAGTCAACTGGTGATGCTCCGTCCAAAGGTTACGAGCAGCGAAGTACTTGGTGGTCTTCAATATAGACTGACTCGGAACGGCCTGTTTCGAAGACATATGATTGTCACGACACCATAAATGTATCCGTATACAATAGTCAAACCGAGCGGCCGTCTTAACCCACTGAATACGGTAGAGTGACAACAATGGACATGCGTGACATCGCGAAGATCGCTGGCGTATCGAGCGCTACCGTGTCGCGAGTGATCAATGGGTCGAACCTTGTGCGACCCGCAACGGCAGAACGCGTTCGCAAGGTGATCGACGAGGCAAGGTTCGTCCCGAATGGAAGCGCCACAACTCTGAAATACGGGAAGAGCAGCACCTACGGCCTGATTATTCCGGATATTACTAACCCGTTCTTCCCGGAGTTTATTCGCAGCTTCGAGGCAATTCTGGTCGAGAAAAACCAGGACATGCTGATGGCCACCATCGACTTTCACACTTCGAGGGTGCAACAAACGATACGAAGAATGCTCGTCCGGCAAGTTGACGGTGTGGCGTTGCTGGCCGCGGAGATTGAAACAGAACCGATCGAGGCGTTACTCCACAATCGCGTACCGCTTGTAACGATGGATCGCCGGATGACATCTCGCGGACTAAGCGATGTGTCCATTGACTTTGCCGGAGGCATACGCGAGGCAGTGAGTCATCTCAAACAGCTTAGACATCGCAAGATCGCATATATTGGCGGGTCTGCGGGTCTTACCATCTCCGATCACCGCATCGAGGCTTTCAAGCAAGCCATGCTTGAGGCGGAACTCAAAGTGAATCCGGCGCATATTCGTGTGGGCGACTATCGCATTACAGGCGGGGAGTCGGGGATGGCGGAGTTGTTGGCACTCAAGGACCCTCCGACCGCTGTGATGGCAGCTAACGACCTTACCGCAATCGGCGCGCTGCGCCTGATGCATCGAAACGGAGTTCGGGTTCCCGAGGATATTTCGGTAGTGGGCTTTGACGATATCGCTCTGAGCGACATCATCTATCCGCCCCTAACGACCATCCGTCTCCCTCGACACGAGTTGGCAGAGGCATTTTACAAAGCTCTCGACGCCTTTCGTGACGATTCGCACGCGGCCGGAAGTCAATATGTCGTAAAGACTTCACTCGTTATCAGAGAATCTACAGGTCCGTTGCGAAAAAGCAAATAAGCTGCTCCGCGATATAAGTCAACAATTGCTGGGGGAGAATAAGAGCGGTAACTGACGTCGAACACGCCATGCAGAATGAGCCCCATTTGGACCGAAGGACGTTCGTGAAGCGGGCGGGAGCCGTGGCTGCCGCTTGTTCTCTACCGGGTGTCCTCCGTGCTCAGGCTTCGTCGCAGGCGATCAGCCTCTTCGACGGCAAGACACTCGATGGATGGCTTCAGATCGAAAATAATGCCACGTCGCTCTCCCCCGGCCAGATTATTGATCCCCCCGCCTTCATCGGCCGGCTTGTGAATGGGTCGGACGCCGTGTCCACCTTTTTGGGCGGACAATTGGGAGATGTCGAGAGGATTGTCATTTCCAAGTATTCCGCGTCAGACGCCGATTCGAAAGCTATCGTGTCCAGGTTGGTGAAGGATCTGAACCAAGTCGTATCCGGACCATCCGTCTACGACAAGGTACGATTCGACAAGATCACGCTACGACCTGAGACGGAGGAGCTGCTGAGGCAGAATCCGCAAGGCCAGCAATCGGCACGGCTCAACAAGCTGCTTATCGAAGATGCTTATCCGACAGTTCTGGAGAGAACTGCCTCAACTGGATGGGCTGTCCAGAACGGCGTTATGGCTAGCACGGGCAGTGGTCGAGGCGTCATCTACACGGCAAATGACTACAGTCGCTATCGCCTCATGTTCACCATGCGGCATGTCTCAGGCAAGCCGGACCATCAGGCATGTGTTCTCGTCTTCTGCAGTCGTCCGCGACTGGGAGAAAAGCCGCTTGACGCTCTCGGCGGGATTCAGTTTCAGGTTCCAAACGGCGGGCACTGGGACTATCGGCTCGGGATGAACAACGCGGGCGGTCCGGAGTTCACTACGGTGACAAAGACTCAATTTGATATCCACGCCTGGAGCCAAGTCGAGATTCTAGCCGACGTTTCAAATGGAACAGCTCGTATGGCCGTTGCTCAACCTCCTGGGAGGAAGGCTACAGAGGTGCTCAATTTTCAGGATCCGGCAGCCGGCAAGGTTGGCCCAATCGCATGGCAGATGCACAACGCTGGCTTGTTCGATGAGTACAGGGACGTCACGATAGAGTTAGATCCGAAGGATCGTGGCTTGATCTCGGTTGGTTAGATGTCCTCACTCCGCAACATCTATCAATGTTCCTCGAAGTGGGTCGAGGACAAGGCCTTGCTCCGCGACGGGAATCCATCCCTGGAGCCGTCACCGCGCGAGTTTGGAAATCGTCCGCGCCAAGCCGTCGATCAGTCTCTCATTGTCGGCTTCAGACCGGACTGACGTACGCAGGTGCCCGGCAGCCAACCCCTCAAAGTTGGCGCAGGAACGGAGAACCATCTGCTCGTCCAGGATCATTCGTTCCCAAAGCGCAGTTACTTCGACCGCAACGGGTAATCGCATTAGCAAAAAGTTCGCTTGAGACGGATACGTTACAACATTCAGTCGTGCGAGCCCGTCTTCCAGCCATCTGCGCCGGCGATCATTGGCGGCGCGAGACTCTTCCGCGTATACCGTATCGGGCAATGCCGCGCAGGTTGCAATCGAAGCGATACTCGCGACAGGCCAAGGAGCAACGAAGCGATTCAACGCGTGTATCTTCGAGGCTCCGGCCACCGCATAGGCAACTCTCAAGCCCGGGATCGCAAAGAATTTTGTAACCGACCGAAACACGATTAAATTTGCACTCTCGACTGTCAATCGAGCCAATGAATCAGTAGGGAAATAGTCGATGAAGGCCTCATCCAGAAGCACAGTTGCGCTATGAGCGGCGGCCATTTCGATCAGTCGGCGCATCTTCTTCGCGCCGCATAGCGCGCCGGTGGGATTCTGCGGATTTGCTAACAGAATCCCATCACAGGAATGAACCACCAACGCCTCTCGCAGAACTTCGATCTCATATTCGAATCCATTCGTCTGCGAGAGGTGGAAAGGAATTACAGCAACGCCAGCATCCTCCAGCCCTCGACGATACTCTCCGAATGAAGGCACGGGCAGAAGACACCGCTTGATTTTGAGAGATCGCAGTGCGGCATTCAGCAGCGGGACAAAACCATTTGCCGCTGCGATGTTTTCAGGGGAGAGCCCAATGCAATGGGCGATGGTCCGCCTAAGGTCAGTCAGTTCGACATCCGGATACTCTATAAGAGTCGCCGGATCGTCGAGCGCTCGCCGCATTGCTGTGAGTACCGACGCTGGTGGGCCGACCGGATTAATATTGGCGCTGAAATCGAGAAGCTCATCCGCTGGAACCCCAAAGCGTTCGGCAATCTGACGAAGCTGCCCTCCATGCGCGGGCAGCGGGATTTGCAAGGCCATGTTTACTTTCTCCTGCTCAGGAGCAATGCGGCAATGGCGCCGAGGACTGACACCATTGCGGCGATCTCAATCGCCTGCTTGGATCTTTGCACCGTCGGCCGAGCAAAGCCGTCTCCGATGAGGGGTGCAGTCACTCGCTGCCCCGCATAGATGTTCTCGCCTCCGAGCTGTACTTGCAGTGCGCCGGACATTGCGCTCTCGGGCTGCCCCGCATTGGGGCTCTTATGTTTGCCGCCATCACGTAGCCAGGTCTGGAACGCATCCGCAGTGTTCGCATCTTTAATGGCCGCAGCCATAGTGATTCCCAGGGCCGTCAGCCGAGACGGCAGGAAGTTCGCCACATCATCCAGACGCGCCGCAGCTTTGCCGAAGTAAAAGTATTTGGCGTCTGCGTGACCGATCATTGAGTCAAGAGTGTTGATCGCTTTATAAGCCATGGCGAGTGGAACTCCTCCGATTGCCAGGTAAAACAACGGAGCGATGACACCATCGGAGCAGCTCTCTGCCACGGTTTCGATGACAGCACGGCTAATATCGGAAGCGTCCAGGTCCTGAGTGTCTCGACCCACAATTCTCGCCAGCCGTTGTCGCGCCAAGGCCATATCCCCAGCCTCGAGCGCTGCGACGACGCTGGAACTCTCATCATGCAAACTTCGCGATGCCAGGCAAGTCCAAGCCAATAATGTTTCCCCAACGAAAGCTGGCACCTTTCCTCGTCTATTCATCCACGCAATTGTCTTCGCCGTCACGAGGTAAGTCGATGCAACCAGGCCCAAAGTTAGAGCAGCGCCTGCAACCAACTCAGTCGCAGGCGTTTGCGCCGGTCTTCGCAGCAATCGTTCCCCCTGCTGAGCTCCTTTACCGATGAGCCGTACAGGATGCGGCAGCCACTCGGGATCGCCAGCAAACCAGTCGAGAAGGTACCCAGCCGCAAGAACTGGCCGGCTGCTCATCGCTGGACGTCCTCTGGAGTGGACTCGCCGTAACCTTCTCTGAAGGCGCTGCGTTTTTTGTGATGTAATCCAACCCAGCCGAAGATCGCCTCCATGTCCAGCGCCTTCTCAACCTCACAGGCAAGTCGGTCCAATGATTCTTCGCGCAGCAGCTTCCAGCGGAGGAACTCGTCTGGCTGGTCTAGCTCGTGATAGGCGCGTGCGGCGGTCAGGAACTGACGGCGAAACCCGTCATCATCGAAGAGACCGTGCAGATAGGTGCCAAAAATACGCGAATCAGGAAGAATACAGCCATCCAGTCGCCGGTCCAGCGACGCCGTGCCAGATGCAAGAACCGCGAACGGGGTCGCATTCTCGCGATAGATCGTCCGGCCTATATGGATCTCGTATCCAGAGACGCGCCCGTCCGTAATAGCCTGTCCAAACAGAACCGTCGGGGTCATCTCCCCTGTGGCGTTGCGGGTTATCTTGTCAGCCTCCATGACTGTTCCAATTGGCAGGAGCCCCAGTCCTGCGATGGTTCCGGTGTGTTCCATCCCGAGCGGATCGGTAATTGTCTCTCCTAATATCTGCATGCCGCCGCATATTCCCACCACCAG
Organism: uncultured Acidobacteriaceae bacterium; assembly: GCA_963798925.1. Taxonomy (GTDB): domain Bacteria; phylum Acidobacteriota; class Terriglobia; order Terriglobales; family Acidobacteriaceae; genus Edaphobacter. Next base: position 693,037 of record CAWCVD010000008.1, on the reverse strand, counting down.
GCCCGTTTCGGCATATTGCTGCACCACAACCGCTAATCCCGATTCGTGCATCCACAACAAATCATCTACCGTCTGTTTGCTTCCCGGCAGGATGACGACGTCGGCTTGAGCAATTGGGTCCACGTTTCGACAAAACAGCAATGAGACCGAGGGTTCCGCGCGCAGTGAATCGAAGTCGGTGAAATTAGAGAAGGAAGGTAAAGCGATGACCGCAACACGTAACGGACGGCCGCGTCCGCACTTGGGAGCCTCCTGTGGCCATTGCGTCCATGTCATCGCAGGAAGGGCGAGACTATCTTCTTCCTCCAACATCAGCGAAGAGAGGTAAGGCACCACACCGAGGCACGGCTTGCCAACCCGCTCCTCGATCATCCTCACTCCTGGCTCGAGCAAACTCGTATCCCCGCGAAATTTGTTGATGCAAAAGCCTCGAATGCGATCGCGTTCCTCCGGATCCAGCAGATCCAACGTACCCAGCAACGCAGCAAACACTCCGCCGCGGTCGATGTCGCCGACAAGAAGGCATTGTGCGTCAGCCATCTGGGCCATCCTCATATTCGCGAGATCGTGTTGCTTCAGGTTAATCTCAGCGGGCGATCCAGCTCCCTCCAGAACGATCACGTCATATTGGTGCGCAAGGACATCGTAGCTCTCACGGACGACCGGAAGAAGCTCTTCGACGCGTCGCAAATGGTAATCCGCCGCGCTGACTCGCCCCCAGATAACTCCGCGGACAACGATCTGGGATGAGCTGCTTCCAGTCGGCTTGATCAGGATAGGGTTCATATGGACCGAAGGCCCCACTCTCGCAGCTTCAGCTTGCAATGCCTGTGCACGGCCGATCTCCAGGCCTTCTAAGGTTGCGGCGGAGTTGAGCGACATGTTCTGCGACTTGAACGGAGCGACGCGGTATCCATGCTGCGCGAAGATTCGGCACAACGCCGCAGTCAGCAGCGATTTGCCCACGTGCGAGCTGGTACCCAGAACCATAATGGCGCGCGCTGTCATTCGATCGGCCTTCCATCCTCCCAACTCCCGTTGTATTCCTCAAACGAGAGCACGTTTGTTAAAGGAACCCGCCTCTCCCAACCGGCGCGCTCCAGATCAGGCTTAGAAGCAAACTCGTCGACGTAACCCAGACATAGATAGGCAACCGGGGTAATGTGCTTGGGAATCTTCAGAGCACAACGCAGGAGTTCTGGATCGAGAATGCTGACCCAGCCTACGCCAATCCCTTCTGCCCGCGCAGCAAGCCATAGGTTCTGCACCGCGCAAACTGCCGAGTAGAGCGCCGTCTCCGGCATGGTGCTTCGGCCAAGCTGATGCCCTTGATTACTCTGCGAATCGCACACGACACAGAGATTCTGCGGCGCTTCGAGAATGCCTTCCAGCTTCAGGTTCGCGTAATTTCGTTGGCGAACGCCCTCGTAGTTGGATAACGCCTGCTGATTCGCCTCGAGAAATATCTTGTGAATAGTCTGCCGCACGTTGAGACTGCGCACGACGATAAAGCGCCATGGCTGCATCAAGCCAACGGAGGGCGCGTTGTGTGCGGCTTCCAGCAGCCTCCAAAGCAGTTCCTCAGGCATTGGCTCCGGAAGGAAGCCGCGACGCACGTCCCTACGTTCGCGCATCGCTCTGTATACTGCTTCGCGCGCTTTCTCATCGAAGCCCGTGGCCTTGCTCATCGCCACGCCCGTGACCACTTGGGTCCAGCAGACTCGCCGTCACGTAGACGCGAATCCACTCCCGCATTCACCTCGATCAACCTGCCGAAGAGCCAGATCACATCCGAGAGTCGATTGAGATAAGCAAGGATCTCGGGCTTGACCTCGACTCCGCTGGACGCCAGTCGAACTGCGTTGCGCTCCGCCCGTCGGCACACCGTCCTTGCGATCTCATACGCAGACGATTCCGTATGAGCGCCTGGAAGCGACCAATCGGAGAGAATCCCTTCCGTCGCTTCAATCTGATGGACCAGGTTCGTCAGGTACTCCACATCCTCCGTCATGATTGCCGGCGGCGCTTTCTTGCTCTCAGGCGGAGTCGCAAGCGCCGATCCTAGACGAAAGAGCGAGCGTTGAATCTCTTGCGTCCAATCGTGAATCTCCTTGTTCGTGCAGATGCTGCGAGCAAAACCCAGCGAGGAGTTTAGTTCATCGACTGTGCCATAGGCTTCGACTCGCAGATCAGCCTTTGAGATGCGAACTCCTCCGGCTAATCCGGTTTGCCCGCCGTCTCCGCGTTTCGTTGCAATGCTCATATTTCTTCTCCTTGTATCCAACTTGGTTTCATCAAATCGTGCGAAGGGTGAGCCGTTCCCTGTTAGCAAACACATCGCGGCTAATACGGACGATTGAGCAGTACTCTTTGGCGAGCTTCCAGACTTCCTCCTCCGAATAGCCAGGTAGTCCGCGCAAGACACACCGAATCACACCTGCGTGCGAAATGACGGCGATCGAACGGCCAGAGGTCCCCCACTGCAACGATAGGAGCTCGACCTCTCTCATCACCCGGCGTTCAAATTCACTGAAGAGTTCACCACCAGGGGCATGCAAATCGGGGTACTCTGCAATCCACCGTCGAGCGTAGATCGGATCCAGCTCTTCGATCTCCTTCCAGGCCAGGCCTTCCCAGTCTCCGAAGCCGATCTCGCGCAGCGCAGGACGAACATGACAATCGACCCGAAACTCGTCGGCGAGAGCCTTCGCGGTTGCATGAGCGCGCCTCAGGTCACTTGTGTAAACCGCGCCGATGTCTTCCATGCGAAGTTGCCCGATAAGCTCGCGGACCTGGGCACGCCCTCGCGCATTCAACTCGGGGTCAGAGTGCCCACAAAACGTGCCAGCCATATCTGTCTCGCCGTGGCGGATCAAAAGTATCTCACTCATAGACCCCACACTCCGCAAAAGTAAACCGCGATCTCGGTAAGCTGGTTAGTGGCGCCGAAACAATCTCCCGTGACCCCGCCTAGCTTTCTAAAGTAGAACCAGCCGCTCAACACCACCACAACCAAAGTCGCCACCATTGGAGCGACAGACAACCGTCTCAGCGCAAACCCAACAGCCACGATGCTGAAGGCGGATCCGAATAGCAGCGAAGGCATGGAAGTCAATCTTGCGATTCGTGCCCCCTGTCCTGCTCGATCGCGAGCAGGAGGGAGGAAGTAACTTAGCGGAAGTGAACTCCAGCGACACAGTATCTGCGCGGAGATAAAGTAGGACGCGAAGTGTCCCAGAGGAAGAAAGGCCAGCAGCAGATACCGTGCCAGCAAAGACAATACAAGGGCCGTCGTTCCATAACTGCCGATTCGACTGTCTTTCATGATGAGAAGAATTTGGTCCCGATTCCATCCGCCGCCAAATGCATCTGCGCTGTCGGCAAGGCCATCCTCGTGGAAGCAGCCAGTGATCAATACCAGATAGGCAAGCACAATCAACGCAACCAAAGGCCGATTTAAATGAGGGAGCAGAATTCTGTGGAGCAGGACCCCGCTACAGCCGATAACGAGCCCCACGAGCGGAAAGAATTGGACAGCGCGCGGCAACGAATTGGTTTCGAATACAATCGACGCCATTGGAATCCGGGTGAGAAATTGAAAGGCAATAACGAGGTCCGTTCCGAGTTTGCGAATCTGCCGCATCACGCTCATCGCTCGGCCCCGCTGACACCCGCGGAGGCAAAGGTAGCCATCTGGCTGTAAAGCGCCATGGCCGATTCGATAATAGACATCGCCAGGACGGCTCCCGTTCCTTCTCCAAGCCGCATACTCAAAGAGAGGATCGGTCTCAGGTTCAGATATTCGAGCAGGATGAGATGTCCCGGCTCCTCGGATTGGTGCCCAACAAAAAGATAACCGCGGATTCGCGGCTCAATCGTATACGCAATCGCCGCTGCAGCCGTTGAGATAAACCCATCGATGACAACTGCAATCCCATGCTGCGCCGCACCCAGAATCAGGCCCGTCATGGCCGCTATCTCGAGTCCCCCAACAAATTGCAGCACATCCAGCGCTCCCGGAGGTGGCCCTGATCCGTCAGCGGAAAAATGTCTCGCAACGACGGCCTCAATAACCTTCTGCTTGTGCGCCAGAGCATTCGCGTTCAAACCAGTGCCCCCACCGGTGACTAATGCGACTGGCGTCTTTGTCAATATTGCGGTGATAGCGCTGGCGGCAGTGGTGTTCCCAATTCCCATCTCACCAGCGGCAAGCAAGTTTTGTTTATGGCTCTTTGCCTCTTCTGCCATAGCAAATCCAACCTCGAGGGCCTGCGCCATCTCCTCGTCGTTCATTGCCGCTTCGTGCAGCATATTGCGGGTTCCTCTTCGGACCTTACAATTCCGCAGTCCATCCAACTCGCCAAAATCTGCATTGACTCCAACATCGACGACGTTCAACGTGGCGCCATGAAGCTTGGCCAGTACATTGATGGCAGCTCCTTGTGCGAGAAAGTTCAACACCATCTGGCACGTTACTTCGCTCGGATACGCGCTCACGCCCTCCTTTGTGACTCCGTGGTCTGCCGCGAAGACGTAAACTGCCTTGCGCAGCGGCTCAGCGAATCTCTCCCGCTGAATCGAAACCAATTGCGCGGCGATCTGTTCGAGCATTCCCAGGCTACCAATCGGCTTCGTCAACTGGTCCAGATGGGCATGTGCGCGAGCGAGCCATACTTTGCTCGGAGGTTCAATCGAAGAAGCAAATTCGGCGATAACCGCTTGGCTCTTCGGGTTCATCCGGCCCTCTTCGCGTGACGTTGGATTCGTTCCAGCAACATCGGATGACGGCGCGGAGGGCAATTGAACGCCTTTTCCAGAAGAGATGGCTTCAGAATCTCCTCCGGCGACCCCTTCGTTAGCGGCATATCGGGACTCAGCAACATCGCAGCCGAAAAATTGCCTTCGACCAATTGAAGATCGTGAATCGAAGCGAAGATGGTAATCCCCTCGTCGCGAAGAAAATGCAGCAGATCGATCAGCTCAACCTGCCGCCCAATATCGAGATTCTGCGTAGGCTCATCCAGCAGAAGAAGCTTCGGCTGTTGCGCCAGCCCCAGGGCGATCTTCACCCGCTGACGTTCCCCCCCGCTTAGCTCGTTGAAGACTCGTTGCTGCAGCTCCGCCACATCCGCCAACTCCAGGGCGCGGTCGACTGCCTCGCGATCTTCCTTCATTGGCCCCCGCAAAAATCCAAGATGGGGACTGCGTCCCTGTTCCACCACCTGGCGCACGGTGAACTGAAAGGGAACATCGAGTTGCTGAGGAATGAGGGCGATCGTACGAGCCAGCTTCTTCAGAGCCAGAGAATGCAGAGGTTCATTGTTCAGGACAATGCTGCCAGCAGTGCATCGAAGAGTGCCGGCAGCAAGCCGCAGAAGTGTAGTCTTACCTGCGCCGTTTGGTCCAATGAGGGCCGTGCAGCTGCCCGGCTCAAGATCGAAGCTGACTGATTGAAGGATCTCTGGTTCGTCGTAGCCAAAGCTGACGTCGCGAAAACTCAGGAGCGGAGTCATAGGCTATAACTCCGTTTCGTCTTGCGCAGCAGATACAGAAAGAACGGTCCACCAAGAAAGGCCATCAGAATTCCAACAGGAATCTCGGTCGGGGCCAACACCGTTCTAGCGAGCATGTCCGCAAACACAAGGAAGATGGCTCCCGATAGCGCCGTGACCGGCAACAGGCGCGTATGATCCGGTCCCAGAAGGAGCCGTGCAACGTGCGGCACGATGAGTCCCGCAAAGCTGATGAGTCCGCCGAGAGAGACCGCGGCTGCCGTCAGCAGCGATCCTGTAAGGATGATACCCACACGTGTAAATTCCACACGTAATCCAAGCTGATGAGCGTATTCGTCGCCCAGCGCCAGCGTATTGAGCCGACGCATCAACGGGATCGCCAGAATGATGGAGGATAGGAGCAGCGCACCGGTAACCGCTAGTTGCGTCCATCGTGGAATCCCTATTACACCATGCAACCACGAGAGGAGGATCGCCTGACCGGGGCCGCTATTGATGTTGAGAACCTCAAAAAAGTAACTGGAATAACCCAGCATTGTGCTGACCGCAAAACCCGCGAGCAGCAGCGTTACGACGTTTGTTCTGCCTTTGGATCGAGCAAGGAAATAGACAATCACCATCGTAATGACCGATCCGGCGAAGGCCAGTAGCGCAGTCGCGCTGAAGCCGAAGAGCGAGAACTGAGAGAGGAAGAAAATTCCGATGCATGCGCCCAGGACGGCTCCTCCAGAGGCGCCGATAACATAGGGGTCCGCCATCGGATTGCGAAAGAGGCCCTGAAACATCAGGCCTGAGACTGCTAGCGCAGCGCCGACGATCGCCGACGCGAGGACTCGTGGCAAACGAATCTGCAGCAGGATAATCCGCTGTACCTCCGTTAGCGGATGATCGCCGAACAGGGCGGAGAGAATCGCACGTGGAGGGATGCGAACCGCTCCCGTTGCCAGTGAAAATAGAACAACGATAATGAGCACAAAGGCGAGCAGCAGGATCAACGCACCAAAGCCGGTTTTGCCTCTGGCGCGGTGCTCGATGCGAGGAGACTCCTCTGGCATCTGCCCCTGAGTGGAACCAGGAGCAGATACCGTGGGTGTTGTGACGCGGATTGTTTCAGGAGTTACTTCAGCCGCCAGGACTCGCCTCCGAAGTTGATCTTGATTCCCGACCGGAAAGTAAATGGCAGAGAAGGGTAACCAAAGGCCTGGGCGTAGTGCTCGCTCAGCAGGTTTTGAATATCCGTGTAAACACTCATCCGCGGTGTTACCTTATATCCTCCGCTCAGATCGAGCAGTTGATAGGCTCCGTCGAGATTTCGGTTTGGCAACAACAGCGTTGGCCCGAAATTCGCGTCGAAGAGAAAATCGCTGTCGTCACGCCGCCCCATCAATGTACCGACGAGCGCGCCGTAGAACTTCGAGTGCGCGTAGTTCAGGGCAAAGTACCCAGTGTTGGGAGCAATGCGAAACGGTCGCGCACCCACTAGCGGCGAAAATGCGCCAATCGGAATGGCGGGAAACGCCGGGTTGATCGACTCGCCAATTCCTTGATCGCTCGAAAAAGACCTCTCCACAATAGCATCCGTATAGGTATACCCCGCGCGCACAAACATGCTCTTGCTGACCTTGTATTCCACCTCGAATTCCAAGCCTTGAGAACGGATCGCCTCAGAGTTGATGAAAGCCCCAAATTCAAGCGCCGGAAGTTGATCCACGGGTACTCCAAGCTCGATAAGCCCGCTGGGAGGAACGTCCTCAATGCCGTTCGTGAACTGATTGTGGAAGTAGGTCAATCCTAGGCGGGCCCGGCCGTTCCACAGTTCTTGGTCGACTCCGCCGTCATAGGTGCGAGATTCCTCAGGTCCAATCTGGCTGATGTGAAATTGCGCGATTAACCGACTTCCATCGGGCAACGCGGAGAGAATGTCGAAGATCGAACTACCCTGCTGAGATATAGTCGGTTCTTTGATTCCTTTGCCAAAGCTCGCGTGCAGTTTGGTCCCGCTCAGAAAGCCGGCCGCCGAAGGACGCGCGAGGTAGTAAGCCACAGAGGCGCGAGGCGTTCCTGCAAAGCCGAACAGGCCATTGTCTTCGAGGCCGCTGCCGATGTTGTAGTAAAAGCGATTCCGGATATCCCCGGAGATTTGAAGAGTGTAACTGTAGTTCCCGCGGGTGATGCTGCTCGCAGGCGAACCAGTAAACTGCGTCGAACCACGCTCAGCCTCATACTTAAATGCGCCTAGCGCCACGATATGCGGATTGAAGCGATAGTCCGTCTGAGCGTAAACATAGTCGCGATTAGTGATCGCAGCGAACTGGTTCGGATAATTACCCTCGAACTGAAAGATCGCCTGTCCTGCGACGCTGTACCCATTCGCTCCATTGATCGTCACGGGAGCGCCCAGGAAATTGCCGGAGCCCGATGGGTCAGGGATTCCGGTGGGCGCAAAGTCGTCGAACTGCGACCGCAGGCGCAATCCGCCATAACGAATCTCGTTGTGCCATTTAGCTGTCGCCTGGTTGTTCCAAGCGCCGCTGTAATAGGTATTCTGCGCTTTCTGTGCCGCATCGTCTGGAATGCCGAATAGCAGAACGGCGTTTGGCTGTCCGCCAGAGACCGACAGATGCCTTGCGGTGAACCGAAGATCGTTCGCCGGATCCAACTGCCATCCAAGATTGCCAGTATAAGTGTCGTTGTGAAAAGAGTCGTTCGGCAGATTGTTGGTGGTGTCGAGACCTGCGAAGGCCCCAAAGTAGTCAAACTGGCGCTCGACGCCGCCAGCCGTAACTTCGTTATGGTACGTGCTGAAGTTGCCGCCATCGCCCGCATAGGTAAAAAGGGGAAGCCTTGTCGCACCGCGCGCTGTTGTCATGCTAACGACGCCAGCGAGCGCGTCCGATCCATAGAGGGCGCTGTTCGGCTCGCGCAACACCTCAATCTGTTGAATTCCCACCGTTGCCAGATTTGCAAACTCCACCGCCCCTCCTATGTCGTTTACCGGGACGTCGTCGATCAGAACTTTATTGGCATTTGTGCTCCCGCCGCGAATTGAAAGTCCGCTGGTACCCCCCAGCTGGCCTGTCTGCGTCACTTGCAGGCCGGGAATCTGGCGCAACGGATCCTGCACTTCGGTGTACTGGCGATAGTCATCGGCTGTCAACACGGTGACAGAGGCGCCAATCTGCGCAATTGGCGTAGGCGTTGCGCTGACGGTAACCGAGATCTGCTGAGTCAACGTCGGCGTGGCCAGCGTGATATTCAGTTCGGCCTTCTCTGAGTTTGTAATGTAGATCGAATCGCTTGTAGTGATCCCAAATGTGACCGCAACGGCTCTAATGCGATACCGGGCCGACTCAGACAATGCGAACATGTACTGGCCGGCACTATCAGTAGTTGTCGTTTTGACAATAGAATCACCATTCAGAAGCTCTACCGTCGCACCAGCGACGTTCGCTCCGAGCGGATCACTCACGGTGCCATGCAGAGAGCCACGCTGGTCTGCTGCAAAAACGGAAACAGTCAGGAAAAGCAGGGATGCTCCGACAAGACGAACGGCTCGAATGGCCGCCGAAGATTTACGAATCAGATGGTTCATTTCCCCCCCTCGGGTAGTGCAGCAAGGCCGGTCTCCTGGCTTGCGCTTCGTCGAGCCTCGGCTGCCTTCCCGGGATGAGCTCCAGTGGCGTTGCGCTTCAGTGCCGTGGCTCTCTGCGCTTACAGTTACGGGGTAGTGGCGGAGTCGCACCGCGCTTCCCGATACCTTGCTGTTGTGGACGGTTGTAAACTGAACGGCTCAGCTCAGGGATGAAATTGTTTTGCCAGATCCTCCAGTGCATCGATTGCGACCGGGCTCGCCAGATTGATCCGGTCATCTATGTAATAAGCCCGGCGGTTGGTGATGGCGCCCATGCTGCTCCAGCCCGGGCGGCTCGCGAGCAACTCCAACGTCGTCTTGCCACCGCGAATCAGCAGCAGCGCGTCCGGCGCACGCTCAAGCACAGCCTCCATGCTGATGGTCGGCCACTCAGTTGAAAGATCGTCGGTTACGGAACGGCCGCCGGCAGCTTCAACAATCTCCGTGATGAACGCGTTCTTACCGATCGTCGTGATCGGGTCGTACCACACAGGCATAAAGATTCTCGGCCTGGGCATTTTGCTCGTGCGCTCCCTCACCGCATCCACGCGAATCTGTAACTCGTGGACCAGTTCCTCTGCCTGGGGTGTGCGGTTCAACGCCTGCCCGATTGTTTCGACCGAGTGCAGAATCCCTGCGATTCCGTGGGGGCTGACCAGAAAGAGAGGAATTCCAGCACGCTGAAGTTGATCGGTCACCTCCATCGGCCCTTTAGGTTGGAATCCGATAACAAGATCGGGATGCAGCGAAAGAATCGTCTCGATCGACGGCTTGATCAGGTCGCCTACGCTCGGTTTCTTGAGCGCCGCAGCAGGATACTTCGTGTAATCGCTGATGCCGACCACGTCATCTCCCGCGCCCAACGCGAACACTGTATCGGTGACGTTAGGCATCAGGCAAATCACGCGATGCGGATGGTCCGGCACGACGACCGTGCGTCCCAACTCGTCGGCCAACGTACGGCTTGCGAGACTCGGCACCGTCAGAATCGCACTCAGCGACAGAAAAAGCAGAAGGCGTTTCATGCTGTCACCGCCTGAATCGTTCGCGCCTGCCGGATCGCCGCAACAAAACTCTCGGCAATCGCAGGATTCGCGCGGAAGTGCAGATGGATATAGCTCGCGAGCACATTCCCTAGCCGAAATCCCTCCAGCTCTTCTTTGCCGGAGAGAGAATATTGCACGCGGTAACTAGTTTCCACCTCAGCCTGCGAGATGATTCGCGAGTAGTGAAAGCTGTGCCCACGAACAATCGTTCCTTTGCGTCCAAGCAGACAGTCTTCCGCGAACTCGACCGTTACGTAGCCGAACTGAACAGGCCTTCCCGTCATCTGCATCGAAAGAGGAAGAACTCCAGCCATCGCGTAGCTCTCGCCATCCACCTCCAGAGTTTCCGCGAGATAGAGCATTCCTCCGCACTCCGCATAGACCGGTCGGCCTGAAGCTGCGAAGGCGCGTACTTCTGCCAGCATCCGCTGGTTACCGCTCAATTGTTTTGCGTGCAGTTCGGGATATCCGCCGCCGAGATAGAGTGCATCGAGTCCGATGGGCAGAGACGCATCGTTCATCGGGCTGAAGCGAACAATCTCTGCCCCTCGCTCACGCAACAGGTCTAGGTTGTCCTCATAGTAGAAAGAGAAGGCAGGATCGGAGGGCACTCCGATTCGCACGGTGTCGCCATCCTCTGCCAAGGCGCTTAGCGGCGAATGCTCCTCCTCGAGTCCGCACTCCAGCTCCACCAAGCGATCGAGATCGATGTGCTTCTCCGCGAGTCCGGCAAGGGTGTCGACCATAGCGTTCGAATCATCCTCGCCCCATTCGACCGCCCCGTGCAATCCAAGATGCCGCTCAGGAATCGCAATCGGCGGCTCCATCGGAAGCCATCCCATTATCCTTGTCGCGCAGGTACTCTCGATGGCCTCGCGCAGCAACGCTAAATGCCGCTCGCCGGACACTCGATTCAGAATCACACCCGCAAGCGTCAGCTCCGCATCAAACTTCTCGAAACCTAAGACCACCGCCGCCACGCTGCGTGCACTCTTTGATGCGTCAACCACCAGCACCACCGGCAGCCGCAGCAGCTTGGCGATCTCCGCGCTGCTTCCCGCCTCGGTGCTTCCACCCTTGCCATCGAACAGTCCCATCATGCCTTCGGCGACAACCACATCCGCCCCGCGCGCAGCATCCCACAGAACACTGCGATTGGCCGCAAAACTCAACATCCATGTATCGATATTCCGCGACGGTCGGCCGCATATCCGCGTGTGATGGCTCCCATCAAGAAAATCGGGGCCGCACTTCAACGGCTGCATCCTGAGTCCGCGCCGCCGCAGGCCAGCCATGATGGCAAGCGAGACCGTCGTCTTGCCCACACCGCTTGCGGTCCCAGCTACCAGCATTCCTCTCACAGTGTCACCTCGAGATGCCCCTTTAGAGCGAGCGGCAATCCCGCCACCATCAACACAACATCGTCGGCAACTCTCGCGACCCTCTGATTCAACTCGCCCAGCAAGTCGCGGTATTTACGCCCCAGCGGACTCACCGGAACAACGCCGCTCCCAACCTCGTTCGACACGAGCACAACCGGACAACGCACAGACTGCAACGCTTCACACAGTGCACTAACTCGCTGCTCGATCGCTCCGTCGCCTTGCGTCTCCAGCAGATTCGCAGCAAAGATCGTCAGGCAATCCACAACGATGACATCGCTTTGAAGATCATGTGTCTCGAACACCCTTGGCAGCTCCAGCGTCTCCTCCACCGTCAACCACCCTGCGGGCCTGTCGTCACGATGGCGGTCGATCTTCGCCCTCATCTCGTCGTCTACCGCCTTCGCGGTTGCCACAAACACCACGCGGTCCCACTGCGCGGCAAGCTGCTGCGCGTAGCGGCTCTTCCCGCTTCGCACACCACCAAGCACGAGTGTCACCGATCCCTGGCGCGTCTCCTGCATCGTCAGCTCCTCGTCCATGAATGCAAGATCCACGGGACAGAGCGGGAATAATTTTAGGCAGCGCTCGAGCAAACCCGGTTGAGGTCAGCGAGAATGCTCTTCAGCTCTCCCAGCGAAGCTGAATTAAGCCTGATTTGCCTCCGACGGGTCTCCTGACTTGCGCTTCACCGAGCTTTGACTAGCCTTCCCAGGACACAGTCCCAGTGACTTCAGAAAATTGTCAAAACCCTCGACGCTTACAGTTACGGGGTAGCGACGGATTTGCACCGTCTTCCCAACACCGGATTAATTAAAGACTATTCCGCCGATCGGCAGGGGTCAAATTTTTACAAATTTTTCGTCAGGCCGTTGACGGTTAGTCTCCTTTAGCGACCTCGTGTGCCGCAGCCCTCGCATCCCGCACAAGGTCCGGCAATCCAACACCCCGATAACCATTACCCAGCAACCACAACCCCTTCAGTCTTTGCGCCCGGTCCGACAACTCGGCCATCCGCTCCAGATGTCCGACTGCGTACTGGGGCAGACTCCTCGGCCAGCGCCGAACCACCGCCATCTGCGGCTCAGGCAGGGGTCCCAGGATTCTTGCCAGTTCCATCCGCGCCACAGCAGCGGTCTCGTCGTTGCGGCATCCCATCAGGCGCTCCGCCGCTTTGCCGCCAAAGAAAGCGCGTAGCAGCCGTCCGCCAGCCGGTGCCCTGTCGACGAACTTCTGGTCCACAAAAGTGCACGCCAGCAGCAGGCTGTCAGGTCCCGGTGGCACGAGAAACCCAAAACCCGGAGGCAACGCCAGCGTTGCGGCATCCGGAATTGCGAACCCGACGACCACGGCGGAGCTTGCGTCCATCTCCAGCAGTCGCCCCATTCGCTCATCGATCGGCTCCAGCAGGACTCGCGCGACATCCACCGGTGCAGCCATCATCACCGCATCGAAGCGCTCCACTCCTCGCGAAGTTCCAACCAGCCAGCCCTCCTCGCCATACGAGACGAACTGTATCTCAGCCGAAAGTCGTATCCAATCGTTGGGTATGGTTGCGACCATCCGGTCGATCAGGGTTCCCAGTCCGCTGCGCAGTGTGGTGAACACAGGCTCGTTCTTGGTCGCTGCCGCGCGGCTCTGCAACGCGACAATCAAACTTCCATGCTCGCGTTCCATTGCGACAAACTGACCCATCACTGCCCGCACGCTAAGCTTCGCAACATCGCCCCCAAAGACACCGCTTAGCAACGGCCGCCCGAGCTTCTCCAGCACTTCATCGCCAAAGTGTCGTCGCACAAACTCCGCAACACTTTCATCCTGTGTGGGAGCGCACGCGCGCAGCTCATCGGCTCGCTCCACCTCATCGCGATACGCCTGCTTCGCCTCGTCGCTGAACAAATTCGATCCGTTCAGCTTCTCGAGATCGACCGGCACCATCATCCGCATCCCGACCGGCATCTCCTGCAGCCTTCCATCGATCAGCACATACGTCTTTCGCGACGCATCGTTGGACGGCATCACCTCGTCCCCAAGCCCGAGCTCCTCCGCCAACTCGCGCGCCCACGGCTTCTCGGTCAGCCACGCATCAGGCCCGCACTCAATCACGAACCCTCCCTCGCGCACCGTCTCGACGATCCCACCTAGTCGCGTCGAGGCCTCAAACAGCACTCCTTGTACTTCAGCGCCTCCGCGAGCCAACCGAGCCAACTCATACGCTGCCGCCAGCCCCGCCACTCCGCCGCCGACAATCGCGACTCGCTTCATAATCTCTCCACAGCGCGCACAAAAAAACGAAGCCGGAGCCTCCGCAGCAAAGCCCCCTCATCAGCCTAAACATCTGCGGGCACCGTCCCCTCATCGACCGTAGCCTTATAATCCCCCGACACCACATCTGCCAGTGCACGAATCAGCAGAGGAGAATCGTTCAGGCTCTCCGCGCGCCACAGCCTTAACCCCAGCTCGCTGGCCACGTCTCGAAATGCAATATCGATGTCGTAAAGAATCTCCACGTGGTCGCACAGGAAACCCACCGGCTGCATGACCACGCCAATGTGCCCTTCGTCCTTGATCGCCCTAAGCGTCTCCTCTACCGTCGGTCCAATCCACGGGCCTCCACTCATTCCCTGACTCTGAAACGCAAAGTACCAGTCCCCATCGCCGAAGCCAACGGGTCCCAACCGGTTCGCTACCATCTGAGCCGTCCGTTTCGCCTCAACGGGATAAGTGTCTGGCAACCTCCGCGGTACTATTCCTCCCGATCCAGTCGCCGAGTCCTCGCCCGTCGTAATCGTCCGGCAGGGAACGCTGTGCGCGGTAAACAACACAGGGACTCGACGCTCTGACTCCGCGCAAGCCTCCGCCCAAACGGGCCACAGCTTCTCCGCAAACGCCTGCGCCAGCAGCGGGCTCTCCGCCCAACCGGCAACAAACTCCACCTCAAGCCCAGTCGCCGCGGCCAGCACTGCTCTTCGATATAGTCCAACGCTGGTCTGAGAGTTCTGTGGCGCCAGACACACCGCCTTGATGCTGGTGACGCCATCCGCTCGCATCTGAGCAACCACATCCGCAATCAGCGGGTGCCAGTTTCGCATACCCACATAAACCTTGCCGCTCCCCAAAACCTCTTCCAGCAAGCTGCCCTGCATCATCGTCCACTTCGTCAGCGGAGGAGCCTCATCCCCCGGCGTCTCCTGCAGTCCAATCTGCGCATACCGGTGTTGCAACTCCTCGATCACAGCCTGCGGCAGAGCCCGGCCGCCAGTCACCCGCGTCAGATACTCGGCCATCTCCCCCAGTGCATCGGGCGTCCCATGCGCCAGCAGCAGGACGACGGCGCTCTTCGCGGTCTCCGACCCCCCGTTCATCACGGTCACGATTGGCTGAACTCCTTTACCCACTCCACCACGCGAATCACACTCTCGACCGGGGTCCCCGGCACAATTCCATGTCCCAGATTAAGATGTGCCCCGGCCGTCCGGCGGCAGCGAGCAGCACCTCACGCACCTTTGCCTTCAGCAACTCCTCCGGCGCGAACAACGCAATCGGATCCAGATTTCCCTGCACTCCGCAACGCGCGCCGACCGCATTCCAGCCTACTTCCAGCGGCACACGCCAGTCCAGCCCGATCACATCCGCGCCTGTTTCGCTCATCGCCGGCAGCAGAGAAGCTGTCTCCACGCCAAAGTAGATTACCGGCACACCCATCGCTTTAATTCGCTGCACCAACTCGGTCGTCGAGGACAGGCAATAGTTATTGTAGTCGCCGACGCTCAGTTTTCCCACCCAGCTATCGAAGACCTGAATCACGTCCGCACCTGCCTCAACCTGCTGCTGAGCGTAAGCAACCAGAACGGTCACAATCTTCTCCATCAGCAACGGCCACGCCGCTCCATCCGAGTACATCAGCTTCTTCGTCTCGATGTAGTTGCGGTCCCCGCCGCTCTGTTTACCGCCCTCAATCATGTATCCCGCCAGCGTCCACGGAGCCCCGCAGAAACCGATGATCCCCAGCGAGTCGCCATCCGTTCGCGGCGTGGCGAAGTGTCCCGCCACGCGTTCGATCGCCCGCGCGACGTAGTTCAACTCGTCGCTTCGATCTGTGCGCAGCGCCCGCACCTGCTCCATCGTTCTCACCGGCGTATGCACTACGGGGCCCTCGCCCGCGACAAACTCAAAGTCCAGTCCCATCGGCGTCAGTGGCAGGAGCAAGTCTGCAAAAATAATGGCTGCGTCCACGCCGAGCCGTTCGGCGGCCGTAATCGTTACCTCGGCCGCAATCTCCGGTGTCCTACATATCTCCAGCAGCGAGTGCCGTCTGCGCACCGCCATGTACTCGGGCATGTACCGCCCAGCCTGCCGCAAAAACCATACCGGAGTCCGGTCCACTGGCAGCCGCAGGCACGCCCGCACAAACCGGCTTTCACCTACTGCGGTACCATCGATCGCTGTTATCCCGCTACCTGCGGAAGTACGATTCAAAAGGGTTTACCTCAACTCTCTTGAGCCTAGCACTCCGCACGTCTGCACTCCAACGTCACCAACGCGATCGATCCCCTGGAAATCGCAATCTGTACACAATTCCGACACTCAAAGCATTCGGAAAAAGCAGAATCCTCGGCTTCTCCTCCAGGTCCCAATGCTCACTTTGATAGTCGAACCGCACCGCCCATTGACCGGTCAGGTCGAGGTCCGCTCCCGCGCCATAGGAGTAGACAACCGAACCATTTGAGCCTGTTCCGTTCGATCCGCGAGCATACCTGTCAGCGAACGTGATCCTGCCCCCACTCGCCAGAAGATCCCCATACAGATGAAGGCGTGTCCACCGATATTCGAAGCGTGGTCCACCTCCAGCTGTTATCTCCCCCACGTTGACTCCGGCCGCGTTTTTATAGCGGACCTCAAGCGACAGGGAGGTGAATTTGAAGAGTTTTGTGAAGTCTACCCCCGCGGTAAACCCCACATTGGGTTCAATCCCGTAGTCGGGAGTCACATTCGAATACATACCGAATGCGGATAACTCTGCGCGCCTCGTTCGCGCCGGCAAAGACTGAGCCCACAGGTCGCCAATTGAGAAAATAAGCAGGAGAACACAAGCTATTCCCTGCCTGGAAAGCCACGCATAGCTTTTCTGATCCCAAAGTCGCATCCGCCGCCTCCTGCTGAGGAGTTTGTCGTTCGCAGGAATACTCATGGGAGCAACCGTCGAATCAGCCGCTCAACGAGCTCGTACCAGAAATAACGTCTTGACGGGTCTGGCGCCTTACAATCCTACCCACCTGGGAGCGCAATGCAACACGACTCATGCCTCAATCCGGAACGTAAAGTCCTCGATCACGGGGTTGGTTAGCACCTCCCGCGCAATCCGTTCCACTTCAGCCTGAGCAGTTTTCTCTTCCAGCCCATCGTCCAGCGTCAGCAGAAAATACTTTCCCTGCCGCACATCGGCGACACCGCGATATTCCATTCGCCGCAAGGCATCTGCAATCGTCTGCCCCTGGGCATCCAGCACAGTTCGTTTCAGCGTGACATAGACATGAGCCTTCATCTTGACTGATTATAGACAAGGTGCTGCTTTTGCCCTATCACGACCGCATGGCCATTTATTAACGGATATCCTCGCGGCTACTCGCCGGAACTACAACCTGCCACCCAGATTTTTTTCCCCTGAGAGAAGAGACCTCCGAATCATGCCGAACTACCTTGAGCTTCCAGTTGGACCCGACTCTCCCGAGGTTATCAACGCTGTTATCGAGATTCCCTA
Source organism: uncultured Acidobacteriaceae bacterium (assembly GCA_963798925.1). GTDB lineage: Bacteria > Acidobacteriota > Terriglobia > Terriglobales > Acidobacteriaceae > Edaphobacter. The sequence continues at coordinate 675,704 of CAWCVD010000008.1, read as the reverse complement.
TGAGGACGTCAACAAATACGAGTACGACAAAGAACTCCATATCTTTCGCCTCGACCGAAACCTCTACTCTCCCGTCCACTATCCCGGCGATTACGGCTTCATCCCCAGTACCCTAGCCGCTGACGGCGACCCTCTCGATTGCCTCGTTCTCGTCGATACCCCCAGTTTCTCCGGTTGCGTCATGCAAGTCCGCCCCATCGGTCTCCTCGAGATGCTTGACCAGGGCCTTGGCGACGAGAAGGTCCTCTGCGTCGGCAAAGGTAACCCCCGCTACAAGGATGTCTGGAACTTCTCCGAGATCTATCCCCATATGCTCCGCGAGATCACCCATTTCTTTTCCATCTATAAAGACCTCGAAGGAAAGCGAGTCGAGGTCAAAGGTTGGCGCGACGCATCCTTTGCTCGCACCAAGGTCGTCGAAGCCCAGCAGAGCTTCATCGAAAACAAGGCCAACCCCAAGCCTAAGCCCGTGCCCCACAAGATGGAGCAGACTGCTGAGCAGAAGCGGCGATCTTCCGACTAAGCGGGCCTGCTCCGAATCCGCATTACAACGCGAGCCGCCGCATAAACCAACGGCCCCGCCGCCGCAACAATCGCGGCGAACCCGAGAGCCGGCAGACCCGCCAGTCTCTCGCCTCTCGCCGCCCCCATCGCAAACACAATCAGCAGCGTCGGCCCGACACCCACCGCCACCGCACCCCACAACCCACCCGGCACCCGGAACGGCCGCGCCAGCCCCGGCTCCTTCACTCGCAGCACGACCAGCGCCACAAACTCGAGCACCAGCGCGGCTCCATAGAGCACCAGGTCAATCGAGATCAGGCGCTCAAACGACATCCGCAACGCCAGCGCCCATCCCACCGAACACAGCACTACGCTAACCCAGGGAACTCCCGCCTTCGTCTTCCGTGCCACGACCTTCGGCAGTAGCCCCTCCTCGGCCAGCGCATACGGCACTCGCGTATAGCTCATCATCAGCGCGTTGAACATCCCAAACCCGTTGATCGTGCCGCCCAGCACTACCCCCAGTGCCAGCCACGGCCCCACCACCTCCCGTGCCGCATCGGTCCATGCTCCGGTAGAAAACTGCGCCGCAGGAACTCCCGCCAGCGCCACCGCGGCCAGCGGCAACACATACGTCAGCGCCACCAGTCCTGCTGCCGACACCATCGCTCGCGGATAATTCCTCTGCGGCTCCGCCACCTCCTGAGCCACCGTCGAAGCGTTATCCCAACCCATGTAATTCCAAAGGGTTACCGAAACCGCTCCGGCAAGATCCATCCCCGCCCCAGGCACGGTTCGAAATGCCCCAAGCCCGCCGTGCCCACCCGCGAATCCCTTCCACAACCCCACCACCGTCAGCACCACAAACGGCGACAACAGCAGGCAGAACATCCCCACCGACCCCTCGCCCACCGCCCTGGCTCCCCGCAAATTCCACGCCGCACACAGCACCACTACCGCCAGCGCCCACCAGGTCCCACGCCCGTCCGTTGTCCACGACGGCTCGATCCTTCCCAGGTAAAGCACAAAGATGACGGGGTAAATCGCCATATCGAAGACACTCGCCGCCAGGCTCAGCCACGCCTCCTGAAACCCCCAGAATCCGCCCAGCGCCCGCTTCACCCAGCAGTAGTACCCACCCTCCTCCGGCAGCGCCGAAGCCAGCTCCCCCACCATCAAACTCGTCGGCAGACTCCACACCAGCGGAATCAGCGCCAGCAGCAGCAGCGCGCGCCCATATCCTGCTTCGCCAATGATGTCCTCCAACCCATACGGGCCGCCGGACACCATAAAATAAGTCGCCGCAATCAGCGGCAACAGGCGCATCTTCTGCGAACCCTTCACGGAGCCGATAAGCCCTTGCGCCACCCCACCTCCTCCAACATTCAGACCGTTCAAAACACCACAAGACACAAATCTACCTGACCCGCGTGGAATCTCCCCACCCGCACGGTATAATCTCGAAAGCCGGAAGACACGGGGTTGCGGAGAGTTGGCCGAGAGGCTGAAGGCGGCGGTTTGCTAAACCGTTATAGGGTCAAAAGCTCTATCGGGGGTTCGAATCCCCCACTCTCCGCCAGTAAGTCCACGCGTAATTTCTATCCGCTTTTACTCCCCTCAGAACTCGGAATTTCCCCCATAAAATCAGGCTATTAGGCGAAGCTGCGTTCTCCAGAGAAACTTCGGGGCAGTAGGGTTTTGGGACATCCCTGGAGCATTCTCCGTAATCGGAGAGTCTGCGCGGGTTGGGGGGTGCCAAGGTCCTCGACCTCGAAGGCCAGGACAAAGTGGCCGCCGCCAGCCTCCTCCGAAGAAGCCAAAACCCTGCTCGAAGAGGGGCGCTTCTGCAGTAATTTTTGGGGGGTGGTGGGAGCTTGTTTTTGCTGGGGGTTTTTGCAAAAACGGGTGGTTGGACGTGGGTTTTTGGTGGTGAAGTTGTGGTGGAGTGCTGGTTTAAGCTGGAAGTTGATGGTCAGGATTCGGGCTCGAAACATGCCACTTTTCCCGCATTTATTTTGAGGGATTCCCATTTTGGGTATGCGCTGCACGAGCCCCTCGCAATTAGATCACGAAGATCAGTTACCGAGGCTCCCCGGAGAACTAAAATCCAAATGGAAATGACGTGCTACTAAATTAGAAATCTGTATTATCGTGGTGTTCCAATTTCTTCTCCAAGAGGGCAGGATGCCGACTCCGTCGACTGAGCAGCTCACATCAATTTTTGAGGAACGAGCTGAGTATCTTGACGAAACAGAACTCGAAAATTGGACATCAGAAACGCCTCGCGACAAGAGGTTGCTTCTAAAGCTCACTGGTCCAGGAGCCAAACTGCCTAAGCGGACCCCGCGGCTCGGGCAAATCGACCCTGCTACGGAAAGCATATTTCTCCCTCATACGCGACGGGAGCGCGCTTCCCGCCTATGTAAACTTTTCGCGTTCATTAGCGCTCGAACCGCTGTTTTTTTAAGAACGCCAATGCTCCTCAGCTCTTTCGCCAGTGGGTGCTTTACAAAATAATTGAGGGAATAGCCGAGGGGATTCAAAAACTAAACAAGAATATTCCGACTGAGATAAGCGAACTGGCCAGATTGGGCGGTTGTTTTATTCGCAGGCTGAGACGGGAACCTCACTGACCTGCCTCAGCAATTGCTTGCACCCTCGGAGCTTTTATACCTATTGGAATCGTGGCAAGAGGGACTGGGGCTTTCTCGATGTGTGTTGCTGCTAGATGACGCGGCGCATGCATTTTCACCAGAACAGCAGCGAGATTTCTTCGAGATATTCCGTTCTCTGCGATCGCGCTACGTCGCAGCTAAGGCAGCCGTTTACCCAGGGATCACTAGCTACTCACCATTCTTCCATGTTGGGCATGAAGCCGAAATGATCGAAGCTTGGTATAGCCCGGACGACGCCACGTATCTCCAGACCATGAGGGAAGTTGCCAAGAGTAGGCTTCCAAAGTCTTTGTACCGATTACTTGAAGACAGGACGGAGATAATCGACTATTTAGCGCTTCCGCCTCTTTCGGGCTGCCGCGCGGCTTCATCAACATGTTGTCTTTTGTGCTCGGAATAGACGAGGGAAACGAAAAGGCAGGTAAGCCGACTAGGGTCCAGGCGGAAGCGGCGGTCGCGGCGCACGCAGAATCTGTATTGGGCATTTTCAGTTCTCTCAAAGGTAAGCTCCCTCGTTACCGACGCTTTGTCGATCTGGGGATCACGCTAGAGCACGCGGCGGCTGGAAGTTTGCGTGTCTATAACCGCAATAAACCCCCAGGAAGAATGAAGGCAACTGCCGTTGGAATTGCTGAACCACTTTCGAACGAAGTTTCGCGAATTCTGGAGATGGCAGAATATGCAGGCATGATGAGAGGGGAGGGGTCCGTCTCACGAGGGGAGAAAGGAGTTTTTGCCAGATATACGCTGCATTATGCTTTGATCTTAACTGAAAATAGCCTTTCTCTCGGGAAGAGCTTCCCCCTAAGTGAAGCAATCATGTCATTATCAGCGACAAGTGCGCACGCCTTTGTACGAGCACAAGATACTAGCTTATTGGGCGCTGACTATAAGCGGCGGTGCACTCTGGACTTGGCACCATGTACTAAGTGTGGCGCGGTCGACCCTCTCAGGCGGCGCGTTTTTGCGTCAACTGCGGCAATGAGCTAAAAAACACTTCTTTGTACGATGATCTCGTGAAGGCACCCATAACCAGGCTTCCGTTGACGAAAAAGAAACTTCGCAGCCTTAGAGACAACACCTCAATAAGAACCGTGCAGGATATTTTGGTCGACGAAGACAGCAATGAGATAAGAAAGGCGAAATACATTGGTCCTGTCTGGACTGCCAGGATTCGCACGGCCGCACAGGACACGTCAGTGTCTAGTTCAACTGGTTGGACAGAGATCTGCGATTGCGAACGAACGTCGATTTTAGATACTGGAAACTTTTGCAAGGTTTCTGCTTCTGCGGTTCTCTCGCCGATTGACGCGTTCTATGCAAACCAGCAGGCCCTCGTTACTCTAGGGACGTTCAAAAAATTGGCCGGTAACGAGGCGCTAGGTCGCCTACTACTACTGGGAATCGTATCAGCAACGGAGAATTACTTTAGGACGGCGCTTGCGGGGTTGGTTCATGTTTGCCCCCTTGCTCACAAGCATGCAGCAGTCCAAATGTTGTCCTTCGGATCAGTCGAATACTACCCTCCTGAAGATCTCGGCTTGGCCCTCTTGGAACATGATACGTTTCTTTCTGCCAAAGACATAAGTGGTCAGACTGAACGGCTCACGAAATTAGACCTAAAAAAAGACCCGTCTGCTTGGGCTGCGCTAACCGAGTACGAGAAGCTTTGCCAGTTCAGGCACGCTGCCGTACATTCTCATGGCGCGTTAGCTTTGATGAACATCCACAATTTGTCCATCGAATCACCGGGAAACCGTTTGTCAATTGCGGTCGATTTTGGCGGATTTCAAGAAGCTGTAGCCATTTGTGTAAATGCCGTCAGGGGATTCAATCGATTCGCGTACCGCGAAACAGTCGACAGGTGGATGAAAAAGTCTGTGATATCAGGCGATTGGAAGGCCGACAAGTTGAAGATGGATCCACTATTTCAACTCTTTCGATCTAGAAACGACAGCGTCAGGATGAGGAGCGCGTTTAATTCTTATCAAAAACTACTTCCTTTGCTCTAAGAAGATTCGCGTAGGTACTGTTCGCGCAATCTAGACGTGCGGTCCACATCTTATCGAACCACTACAACCAGTGAGCCCAACTGAAGCTTAGTTTTTAGCCACGGCGACAACGGAAAAAGCCAGACATTCGCGTTGCTGATATCCCAAGGGTCCACCCGCTTGAGGTCCTTCTGCGCCGAGACGCGACGTCGGCTGCCTTATCCAACGTCGATCCCTTCTGCCAGGGCAGTTCGTTGTGATGCCCACTCGAAAGGGATCTCATAAACGCACTTCTCCAGCGAAAGATCCGGATTGCTTGCCCTCAAGGATCGCTTCAGTAATGTCCGGCGCTAAAAAAGGCCCAGGGGAGGATCCTGCTGATGTAGCGTCCATCAAAACCAGTTCGTTTCGCCAAAGCGGGCTGATTGGGTATTTTCCGCGCAGAATCCGTTCTACCGCTTTTTCCGGCTTTGTTTTTGAGAGATTCCCATTTTGGGAATTTGGTTCAGCCTCATCCTCTCTGTCTTGGAGATCGGCTACGGCAAGGCGAGGACCTCGACCGGAAACGTCTCCAGTCTCGCGGCGGCAAGGGCTTCATCAACATGAAGGCCGTCCCCAGGGTCGGCAAGGTCTCCAGCATCAATCCTCGTCGACGAGACCAGCGAAGTCATGGTTATCAGCGAATTTTGGCAAGATCATCATCCGCATCTACAGCAGATCCGTCCGCCTCCGGAGTAAAACTCCTCTACCTCGACCTCGACGACAAAATAGACGCCACCTTAGTCATCCCACACGAAGAATCCAAAACCGGCCCAGAGAGCGGAACACTACTACAATGAGGTTGACAAGTCGCAAGAAGTGCGCCTGAGAGAAAGGATCATTCAACCTCATGACATTAAAAATTGAGGCAGGTCAAGAGTTTGCGTTGGACTATTTTGCTGGGGGCGTTCCGACATACGCGATATTTGCGATGCATATAGAGAGCATTCAGAAGCTTCTTACCGCTGATGTGCGCCATTTCGACTCAACGATCGAGGAACTAGCTTTTATTGGAGTAGTTTCGTATACCGAAGCGTTCTTCAAAGATCACTTTGCTTCAATTTTGAATATTCTCCCTGAACAAAGTCTCCGCCCTAAAAAAAGGCGATCGAGACGTGCACTGTGGATTTCGAGAACAGACCTCTTGGAACTGGAGGATCCCCTTCACAGCAAATTTGGTTTCTTGCTAAGTGAACGATTCAACTTCGGAAATCCGAAATCAGTCAATGCTCTCTATCGCGACCTTTTATTGATCGCTCCATTTTCGAATGAAAATGCTGTTGAATTTGATCGGATTATCGCTACAAGAAATCTACTCGTCCACCACGGTGGAATGTTGACGTCTCAATTAACAAGAGCCTCCCGGCCGAGAGTCGAGAAAGGGTCTATTTCGATTCTGTCCGGGTGACAAAAGCAACTGTATGTGACGCGGCCATTCTGGCAGTGACCATCGCTTCGAAATTGGTAAAAGCGACAGAGGAAAAATTAACCAGCGAGCTCTCAGGTATTAGCAGCGAAGACACTCGCAATAAGGCAGTGCAAATGATGGCTTACGAGTGCGATGAATTTGATGCGCTGATAGCTTCATTAAGGAACATTAGCGAAGGTTTTAAAAGGCACCCAGTAACTTCATCTGTTTGCTGAAATTCCATTTTAGAGTCCGCCGCCATCCGCGAAATCGTGCGCCGCCACGGGATGATCCCGCCCCCCGACGAAGTCCTTCGTCCAGGCCTGGTGGCTCACTACTGAACTGCAGCTTAGCCTTGAAGCCACGGCGGCAACGGAATAAAACAGATGTTCGAGTTGCTGTTGTCCCAAAGATCCGGCGCTCGAGGTTCTTCTGTGCCTGAAGACGCGACGCCGGGCTGCCTTATCCAACATTGGTCCTTTCTGCCAGAGCAGCTCGCTGTAATGCCCACTCAAAAGGGATCTCATAAACGAACTTCTCCAGCGAAAGATCGGGGTCTTGCTTGCCATCGAGGATCGCTTCAGTAATGTCCGGCGCTAAAAAGGCCAAAGGGATGATCCTACTAATGTAGCGTTCATCAAATCCAGTCTCCTTGGACAAAGCGCGCTGATTAGGTATTTCGCCGCGCAGAATCCGGCCTACCCAGTCGCTAGCTCGAGCGACCGCTCGGACCAATGACTGTACGTGGAGGGGTTTGCTTTGATCTACGTCGCCAAGCACAAGTCGTACTACCCCTCCATATCGTCTAAGCTCAGCTGTTGCTTCGAGAGCGATATTCTCCTCGGTTGCTAGATCGAGCAGTGGCGAATGAGCTGGTGAAAACAACTTTGCGAGAGCTTTTTTTGACAGCTGTATTTCAACTTTGGACTGTCGAACAACGATACGACTCACAACCAGCCTCAGAACATTTCGTACCTTATCTTCTGAATAGTCTTTTGTGACCTGCGTGACATGCTGTATCTCGGTAATGCTTGGAGAGTGTGGTCGTAGCAAATCTAGAATGCGCGGAGCTGATCTTAAGAGGTTAGAGATCTGCGTCAAGACGAGTTCTTCGATTTCATCAGCGGGAAGACGCATCGGGCCCGACGCTTTGTTCGCTCCGGGTCTGATAAGGGCTCGTGAGGTGTAGTACCGATAACGTCGTCCCGCTTTCCTCGTATGAGAGGGAGTGAACAGGTTGCCGTTCTCGTCATACAGAAGTCCCCTCAAAAGGCTGACGCTGGTCGAGCGTCCTCTTGTTCTATCCCCTTGGAGATTGGCTTTGAATTGTTTGAGCCCGATCCCAGAGCTCACGTCGATGATTGCTGGCTGCTGCCCCGGTAGTGGCGCTCCTTTGTGCGTGATCTCGCCAAGGTAGACACGATTCTGAAGCAGGATATAGAGCGCGCCACGGGAGAAGACATTGCCGCCTGAGGCATTGCCGGTCTTGCTCAGCCGTTTCTTGCTGCGGATGTCATTTTTCTCAAGGTAGATCTGCAGCTTGGAGACACATCCCTCCGCCAGATATGCACGGAAGATTGCTCTAACTTTTCTCGGCTTCTTCCGGATTGAGGATCAGCTGATGGTCAAGCAGGTCATAACCCAATGGCACGACTCCGCCCATCCACATGCCTTTCCGCTTTGAAGCCGCGATCTTGTCCCGGATGCGTTCTCCCGTCACCTCGCGCTCGAACTGCGCAAAGGACAGAAGCACGTTCAGCGTCAGCCGCCCCATGGAGGTTGTGGTATTGAACTGCTGGGTGACCGAAACGAAGCTCACACCCTGCTTATCGAACTGCTCGACGATCTTGGCGAAGTCAGCCAGGGATCGGGTCAGACGGTCGACCTTGTAGACGACCACGGTGTCGACCTTGCTTGGCGGCTATGTCGGCCAGAAGCCGCTTCAGGCCGGGCCGCTCCATGTTCCCACCGGAGAAGCCACCATCATCGTACGGGTTGGAACCGACCTGCCATCCCTCATGCCGCTGGCTCAGGATGTAGGCTTCACAGGCCTCTCGTTGGGCGTCCAGCGAATTGAAGGACTGCTCGAGACCCTCTTCGGAGGACTTGCGGGTGTAGATGGCGCATCGAACCCGACCGGTCATGGCTTGCGCACCGTCCGAAGAACGCCGGACCGGACCATCGAGTGCCGGTGATCTCCCGGGCGATCTTGGACAGGCTCGAGTAGGTCTGTCCTTCTATAGTGATAGCCATTTCCAGAGGCAACGACCTCATGCATCTCGCCATGCCACATGCGGAGAAGTCTGGTGCCGGTTTGAGGGGCGGAATCGGGTCGCTCTTGGGATGGTTTCTCTGTATTCAGAGAAGCTGCGACTTCCCGGAGTCGACGTCGAGCGCCATGTGACAAGCCACCGAATTCTCTCTCCTGCATTCGATAGGCCAGTATGGGGACCATGAGCTCTTTACGGAGATTCGGAGGAGGGCCTGTGCTGAAGTTCTCGGCCCAAATGACGACTAATTGGGCCTTGTTGAAGGATGGCAATGTAGCAATCTGCTCAGAAAGCTTGTAGTGCACGTATTCTCCACTTTGGCCGAAGGTTCAGCCGTGTGGACAGTGACGCTCTGCTCGGGCACACAGTCAAGTAGCAAATCACGATAAAACTGATGGGGAAATGTCCCAAATTTGACAAGGGGGCAAGCTCTACGTGCCATCGGCACTTCGTCGGAGGGTTCGGGTCTATTCGACCTGCCCGGAGATGCCTCGGAATGGTGTTGGGATAGTTATGGTCAAAATTATTTTCAGAGTCTCCAATGGTCGATCCGCTAAGAATTTCCACAATGGCTCATGACAGAGTATGTAGAGGTGGGAGAATCAATGCCTAACTGAGATGTGCCTCACACGCTATCCACTGCACGACCCGCCGACTATTTCGCGGACGCCGCCTTAAGGCATTCGATTGCCCGCGCATCCAGCCGCAACGAGAGGAAAAAGGATATGGTTACGCTGATATTGCCCTCACACCTATCTAGTCTCGTAGATGATTCAATTCACAGGCCTTCTGCAAAGGCTCTGGAACTTCATCCCGGTTCTTGGTCGGATTTTTCCTTAGAAATTCGTACGCGATATCCCCGACTAGCAGAGAAGGTTTTTGTGAAACCAGGAACACTCGGATCCGGCTTTGCTGTTGTTCTAAATGACGAGGTGTTCCAAGGGGATCACACGTCCCTTCGAATGCAGAGCGGTGATGAGATCTGCATTCTGGTTACGGTCGCAGGCGGGTAGCGGCTATAAACCATCGCGGCTACGATCAGAAAAAATCCGATCGAGGTGTCTACTTGAGTGTCACTCGTACCGAAAATTTCTCTACAACCGAACGCGGAAAGCCCATGCGTAGCTTTTCCGGATTGCCGTTCCAGGGCAAGAACCGTAGTGTGTTGATGGTTGGCTCTAATCAACGAGCGGTCGCTGTGGCGGAGAAGCTTGTTGGTAAGTCGGGACTTGGCTATCAACTTACAGGGTTTGTAGATGACCACTGGGACTTCGATGGCGCACCTCCACACTATAAAGAGATGCTCGTAGGCGGCACTGACGAGATCGCCGAGTTGCTTCGAGATCTGGCTTTAGACGATGTATTTATTGCCCTGCCCATTGATTCTAACCATCAACTCTTCCAAAAAATTGTTGATTTGTGCCGAGTTCAAGGAATCTCAGTAATCTCTGAAGCACGGAATTCTAAGGTCGAGAGCCTGAATGAGTCCCCCGTCAGTGCAGGGTTAACGATAGTAAATTTGTATGACTGCTCACGGGACAAATGGCGCGACTCGATAAAGCGAATCCTCGACATTATTGTCTCCGCGACAGCCCTAATCATGTTGCTTCCAGTACTTGCTTTTATTGCACTGGGCATTAAACTGACGTCACCAGGACCAGTCATTTTTTCACAGGAGCGGTTGGGCCTCGGAAAACGACTTTTCCGTGTTTTCAAATTTAGGACAATGGTATCCGATGCCGAGTCGTTTATGATTAAACTCGAACATCTCAACGAGGCAGGGGGGCCAAACTTCAAATTGAAGAATGACCCTCGCGTCACTCCAATAGGCTCGATTCTTCGAAAGACGAGCTTGGACGAGCTTCCTCAACTCTTCAATGTTCTGCTCGGCGATATGAGTCTTGTTGGTCCACGGCCAATCGTAATGCGTGACTATCGCGGCATTTCTCAAGACTGGCATCGACGGCGTTTTAGCGTAAAGCCTGGTATCACCTGTCTGTGGCAGATTAGTGGACGCAACGCCGTTACTTTTGATCGTTGGATGGAACTGGATCGGGACTACATTGACGGGTGGTCCCTTCGGTTAGACATAAAGATATTGTTGAAAACAATACCAGCGGTCTTGCGCGGATCCGGCGCAATGTGAGTTCTTTCTTCTCTAATCAAGACTTCGTGCCAAGCGGAACCCCAAATCGGAAGCGAAGAACTCCGGAGGTTCGCAAAGCCGATATTGTGTACGACACATCTCAGCTAAGGAATCAACACTACCTCCGCGACAGACTTTATTTGAAGACATATGCCCGATATGAACGGGATCAATAATCCCCAGTCGTGCGTACGACGACTGGGCATAGGTGTCTTGGCACCATTCCCAAACATTTCCATGCATGTCATACAAAGCGAAGGCATTGGGTTCTAGTTGACCCGGCTCCCGAATAATGCCTCGCGAGTTATCTGCATACCAGGCCATTCGCTTCAAAAATATTTCTCCCTCGCAGGCCCATTCCCCCTCGGAACCCGATCCACATGCAAACTCCCATTCGCATTCCGTTGGCAAGCGGCAACCCATCCAAAGCGCAAAAAGAGTAGCCTCGTACCAAGTGACGTTTACCGCAGGCTTTTGGAGATCCTCCCCAGAGAATTGCAACCGGCGCCGATCAAGCAGGCCGAAAATGGCATTAGTGACTGGAATAGAGGCCATCGAAAACGGCGAAAGCGTGATCGTACGGCGGGGCGTTTCGCCGATGAAGTGACGTCGTCGCTCCAACGCAGTGCCCATTTGAAAGGAGCCTCCATCAAGCGGTTTCATCAAAGAGAGAATATGTTCTTGAAATCGCTCCTCGCTGCCGGCGAGCAGACCGCACGTTACCAATTCGTACACGATGGTGGGATCGTTAAGCCGTTGCAACACCTCAATGGCACCAACGATTGCCTCTGCGTTGTTCAAGGATGGCAGTCCGTCGACATTCGGCACAAAGAGCCCCCGCGCGTTGGCGATCGCTGCATCGATGGAGAGCTCTGCCTGGGATGCGATGGAATTTGGAAAACGGTCTTCTACAAATCTCACTTCGCGCACTCCGCTTTCGCTCACGTCAAAGATGCGCACCTGTGGCATAGAACGGTTTCGCACCGAGATGATCATGTGCCATAAGTGCGGATAGCGCGATATATGCATATCATGGTCGATCTGAGAGAAGTTCGCGGGGTGCCGCAGGTGACTGTGAAAAAGACCTACTTCGGTCACACCACGTTTCCACATCTCCTTCTGAAGTCGCCATGTTTCCTCAGGCGTTGAAACGAAGCCAGCGTCATCATGTTCTAGGAAATACTGACCATAGGCCTGGAAACGACTTTTCCACTCCGCACTATTACGTATGTTTCCTTCGAAAAGGATGAAATCGTCGATCTTACGTGCTTCGCCGTGAGAGACCAGATAGCCAAAGGATTTTCGAGGCAGCCGCTCCAGGACGGCAACTAACAAGCGTTTGCGCACTTCGGCTGGCAGAAGGATAGAATCGGATGAATTTAGATCTTCGCTCATCTCTCACACGACTACGCTGTATTGAACATTGAAACAGTTATCGCCGGCTTGGCCGCGGACGCCACGGTTAGGCACACTTGCAAGCCGATCCAGAAGCTTGAACACACTCTCGACATCAAGTGGACGACCAATGCCGTCCGCAATCTCCCGCACGCTTTGCGGCCGCCCGCTTGCTCGCATGTATGTGAACACCTGATGTTGCAGATTAGCCAGATCCTCTGCAACGAACTTGTCCACGCCGGGCTGGTCATATGCATTCACGTCAATGAGTTCTGCATAGATTCCGACTGCTCGCTCCAGAAGAGCCACGAGCGATCCCATACTGCGGGCGCTCAGATCCAGGTAACGTAATGGTGATGGAGTTTCTGCCTCGCATCTCGAGTGCATTGCGAGTCCCTTCTGCAGAGCAGAACAAGTAGTCGCCCAGCGTGACGTCCGGCTTAATCTCGTAGGGCTCAACCACTCCTTCGTCCTGCACTCTTACGAACAGAACGAAGAAGTCGTTTTTACCTGCACGCAATTGTTGCAAGTAAGCATGCTGGTCAGTCGAACCTTTATTGCCATACACCGTAAGGCCCTGTTCCACCTCAATGCCGGCACGGTTTAGTTTTTTGCCAATGGATTCCATCACCAGTTGCTGTACATATCTCGGCAGCAAACTAAGCCTGTCCTTGTAGGGCAGCACCACCATATTTTTCTCGCCACGCCCTCTTCCAAGCCAAAACCACATTAGAGCGAGCAAACCGGCAGGATTCTTGTTTGCCTCGCTGGTACGAGTTTCTCGGTCGATGGCGGCAGCGCCCTCTAGAAAGGCTCGTATATCCACTCCCTGCAACGCCGCGGGCAACAAGCCCACAGTGGAGGTTACAGAGAAGCGACCACCAACCCAGTCCCACATTGTGAACCTTGCAAGCCAGCTGTTTCGTTGGGCCAGATGTTCCAATTCACTGGCGGGAGTTGTGGTCGCAACTGCATGGTCAGAGTATTTCAGCCCGCGGCTTTCATACGCCTTTTCCACCTGCTGCTCGACGTAACGCGGCGTGGGAGTGAAGCCACATTTAGAGACCACTGAGACAATCGCAGTATCAAGATGATCATCCAGACGCTCGATAAGACTGTTGATCGATTCAGGGTCAGCATTGTCGAGGAAGTTGATCCGAATGGGATCATGATTTGTGCGAAGCGCATCGCAGAGCATTTGGGGACCGAGGGCGGATCCGCCAATGCCGATGTGGATCATCTCGCGAAAGCGTCCGGTTTTTGTACAAACAAGCCCCTCGTGCACTTGGCTCGCAAATCCTATTACTGCAGTGATAGCTTGCTCAATTTCCACAGCGATTTCAGAAGAGGGTGCGAGGGCTGGCGCTCGCAGCCAAAAATGCCCAACCATCCGATTCTCACTGATGTTAGCGACGGACCCGGCTTCCATGGCTGCGGTAGCCCCCGCCGCGGCTGAGAACGCTGACGCCATACTCTCGATGTAACCTTCTGGAAAGCGCACGCGGCTAACATCGATCGATAGACCAGTCTCCGAAGAAGTCCAAAAATATCTTTGGAAGCGGTCCCATAATGGCACTACTTGATCCATCATCATCATCGTTTCTCAATTAAGCAGAGATGTTAGTCAAATACGTTGCGTTTACCGCAATTATAGTTCAATGCGTGTCCAAACTATTCCATTACAGTGCGCAGTCTCGCCGCGGCTAGTTCTGGCGTGATATCCCGTTGCGATGAACCGAGCAGCTCAAATCCAACCATGAACTTACGCACCGATGCGGAACGTAGAAGTGGCGGATAAAAATGAGCATGAAGGTGCCACTCCGGGTGCGCTTCGCCGTCGCAAGGTGCAGCATGAAACCCCATCGAGTAGGGAAATGGAGTGTCGAAAACACGATCGTAGCCCGCCGTAATCCTTTTTAAGAATGACCGAAAGATCATCGCGAAGAGGTGTGGCGAGCGAATTTAATGTTGCAACAGTATTACGCGGCAGTAACAGCAACTCGAATGGCCATACAGCCCAAAATGGCACTAATGCAATCCAATGTTCCCGTTCAATCACAATCCTCTCTGCTTGGCGCAACTCCAGGTCGAGATAGGCCTGCAATAATGGTTTGCCGTACCGCCGGAAGTGCTCTGTTTGTGCGGCAAGTTCGCGCGCGGGTTCATTCGGTATGTGTTCGGTTGCCCAGATCTGCCCATGAGGATGCGGATTGCTGGTTCCCATTATGGCGCCACGGTTCTCAAAGATTTGCACGTAGGTTATGTCTTTGCGCGCACCGAGCTCCGCTTCTTGCGCTACCCAAATGTCTATGACTCGGCGTATCGCTTCAGGTTCCATAGTGGCGAGCGTAAGGTCATGTCGTGGATCGACTTTTCGGAAACTTCGAGATGCGCTGAGTGACTCCCACCGAAAGGCCGAAAGACACGCTATCTAAAGCCTAAAGCGACGGCATTCCGTAGTGCGGGAAAAGGTCTTTGCCGTTCTGAAGGGCGTCTTTGTCGGGTGAGAAGGTTTCGAGGTAGTAGGGGTACCACGGGGCGGTAACAGGATCTCCGCCCCAGCAGATCACGAGGCCCCATTCGCCGTTGATCTCGATCGCCGAGTGTGCATCGGAGATGGAACCGCCCTTCTGGGCAAAGAAGGTGCCGTTATGTAAGTCCGAAACGCTGTCGAAGCCGTAACCGGATCTTCGGCCGGGGATAGCACTGATAGCGGCGCCATCCTTGAGCATCTTGACGATCGTCTCCCGCCTCATTGCGGGGTTATCGTCAGGGCTGAGCACGATGGCGAGGAGGCGCGCCATGTCAGTGACTGCGGCGGTGAGTCCGCCGTCACCATCCAGAATCTCCAGATGCAGGGTGCCGTAGTCGGTGGGTACGATGGCGGGACTGGGAAAGACACTGGAGCCTACTCCGATGACAGGGTCCAGGTAGCGAGCCTCCCCGGCTTCCTGGTCGGTGACGAGATCTTTTGCGCGGCGGATGCGGGTGATGCTTAGGGGATCGAAGAGGTGCTTCTGGTGAGCTTCGATGGGTGTGCTGGTACCCCGGAGTTGTTTGACGACACGCCCGAGCAGGTAGTAGCCGCAGTCGCTGTAGGCGGCGGAGGTACCAGGGGCGAAGTCAAGGGGAATCGTCGCGATGAAGGAGTCGGTATCCGCGGCGCTTACGGGAAGCGAAACAGTCCTGCCTGCAGCCGCGAATGCATCCTTAAGATCGTTAAGATCTTCGAATTTCTGTGTGTTGAGGCCACTGCTGTGGTCGAGGAGTTGAGAGATGCGAATGTCTTTGAAGTTGGGATCGAAGGGTGGATGGCCGGAGGGGGTTTTGAGCTGAAGGATGTCCTGCACCCTGTCAGCAAAGGTTAGTTTGTTTTCGTGGTGGAGCTGAAAGATGGAGAGCGCCGTGATGAATTTAGAGCAGCTAGCGAGGCGGAATCGCGTGGTGGGCTCGGCGTTAGGCCAGTAGGGCTCGGCGAGCGTGAAGCCACGGGCGTAGACCAACCGCTTCTGATAGACGATGGCGACTGCGGCGTGGCGAATGATGGAGCTGGTCATGGCCTGACGCATTTTGGCTTCAATGCCTGAGTTCGCGGCGGGACCGGCTGCGGTCCACTGGCGTTTGGTCGGGGTTTCATTCTTCACGAAGATGGCGGCGAAGGTGGCGGAATCAGCGTCGTCGCCGGCAGCCTGCACACAGATGGGGAGGAAGCCCTGGTTGGTCACGAAGTCGGTGAACTCGGAGACGTACTGGGTGGGAGTCATGTTTTCGCGCACACCGCCGCCATCGGTATTGATGGCTTCGAAGACAGAGCAGTATTGCTTGTCCTTGTTGAGCGTGATCCAGGCGGTCTGGCACCAGACGGAGGTTTCGGCGTCGTGGCGTGCAAGAAACTGAGAGCGAGTCTCGATCGTGCCGTCGTTGTTCCACAGGACGGCGTCGTCTCCAGTGTTGGACTGCCAGATGGCGGCGAAGACGGGACTATCGGAATCTCCGTAGCTGGATATGCAAAGAGGACGCAGACCACGGGTGCGGGCCTCGGCATTCATCCCCTGGAGGGTGGTTTTATTGGTGGAACCGGCTTTGCTGCTTAGCTCGAGCCGGGTGAGATTGATGGGAGTCATCTTCTGGAAGACACCGGAGAAGATAGCATCGTCACCGGCGGGGCCGGTGGCTGAGATGATGACTGGACCCCAGCCCTGATTGGCCTGGTGGTCGAAGGTGGCCTGAAAGGCTTGACGGGATTGCGCGAAGAACGGACGCTGCTCGGGATTGTTTGCGCGCTTGATCATGACGGCGGCGAAGACCGGTGAATCCGGGGTGCCGTACTGGGTGAGAGTGACGCACGCGTAGCCGGCTTCTGCTGCCAACTGGTAGAGGTGCTTATGATCGTGGAGATTCTGCCCGTGCCAATGCTTGAGGTCATACATCGGGGAAACCTCTTGGGTTGGAATGTCGGGGGGCCTGCAAGCCTGTGTAAGTTACGTACGGCGAGAGTTTACCCCGAGGGGTTGGAATATTTCAAGGCGCTTTGCGCAACTCAGAAGGGGGCTGTAGCCGGCGCCGCAGAGGAGGCCCTTCCCAGGGCGCGAAAGCAGCGCCTGTCGAGCAAAACCGCGAATGAAGCCAGCGAGGTCATCACGGCACGCCGTTCCTCCAACCTCCCTCTTAGTCGGGTTATCAGGGACCTACGGGACGCGACTTGTCCGATTAGCCGACTTCCATGTAAGTCATCTGTCAAGCGGAGGCATGGCGGATATTCTGATCGTCGCCCCATACAACGCGCAGGTTTCGGACCTTTTATCGAGGATGCCGCAAGCCAGAATCGGTACGGTCGATAAGTTCCAGGGACAGCAGGCTCCTGTGGTGATTTACTCGTTGACGACCTCGTCCCCTGAGGATGCACCCCGCGGCATGGAGTTTCTCTACAGTCTCAATCGCCTGAACGTGGCGACTTCCCGAGCGCAGGGGATGGTGATCATTGTCGGCAGTCCACTCCTTCTCGAGCCTGAATGCCATAGCCCACGGCAGATGCAACTAGCGAACGCGCTCTGCCGCTATGTCGAATTGGCTCAGTTCGTGGGACAGGCCGTGCCCGCTTGAAAGGCGCTTGAAATGATTGGTAACTAGCATTTGGCGGTAATCGCGGCGAGCGGTAATGCGGCGAGGGTTATCCGACCCCATTGTCTGCCGCCAAGGCCGCTCGTTGTAATGTCCATGCAGACGGTATCTCAACGACGCACTTCTCCAGCGAAAGATTCGGGTTTTGCTTGCCTTCGAGGATCGCTTCCGTGATGTCCGGCGCTAAAAAGGCCAAGGGGATGATCCTGCTGATGTAGCGTTCATCAAAGCCAGTCTGTTTCGCTAGAGCGCGCTGATTGGGTATTTCCCCGCGCAGAATCTGCTCCATCCAGTCATGTGCTCGTGCGACAGCTCGGACCAAAGAGGGAACACGGCGTGCTCTGTTTTGCTCGGCGTCGGCCAACAACAGTCGGATTTCTCCTCCACACCTCCGGAGCCTCGCATCCGCTTCGATGAGGATGAGGTCTTCTGTTGCAGGCAGAGTGCCGACGACCTCGTCACTTTGTTGAGGAGTAAGAAAAGCTTGCAAGAGAGTTTTTTTGCTCAATTGCAGTTCAACCTTCTGCTGTCGCACGATGACCCGCGTGACCATCGATCGGACGTCGTTACGGACCTTGTCCTGTGAAGCCAGGTACTCCTGAGCGACTTTCGCTACTTGGTGAGTCTCTGTCATGCCAAGTGAGTAAGGTTGCAATAGATCCAAGATTCTCGTTGCAGATTGTAAAAGAGTAGCGAGTTGAGACAAGACCAACTCCTCGATCTCTTCGGCAGGAATACGACCCTGGCCCGTCGGGTTTTTAGATCCACCCTGGGTCAGAGCCTGCGAGACATAGTATCGATAGCGTCGACCCTTCTTCGTAGCGTGAGACGGAGCAAATCGATTCCCAACCTCGTCGTAAAGCAGACCTGTGAGAAGGCTGGTGCTGGTTGCTCGCGGCCGTTTCCTCTCAGCCTGAAGATTGGCTTTGAACTGCACTTGGACACGATCCCAGAGGTTCTGGTCGATGATGGCAGGATGCTGGCCGGGAAATGACTTGTCCTTGTGCGTGATCTCGCCGAGGTAGATTCGGTTCTGGAGCATTGAATAGAGCGCGCCACGAGAGAAGGCGTTGTCACCGGAGGCATTGCCGGTCTTGCTCAATCTCTTTTTGCTTCGGATTTCCTTCTTCTCCAGATAGATTTGAAGCTTGGAGACGCATCCTTCAGCGAGGTATGCTTGAAAGATATCCTTGACCCGATTGGCCTCCTCTGGATTCACAATCAGGTGACGATCTTCGAGGTCATAGCCCAGAGGAACGACTCCTCCCATCCACATGCCCTTGCGCTTCGAAGCGGCGATCTTGTCGCGGATACGTTCCCCTGTCACCTCTCGCTCAAACTGTGCAAAGGATAGGAGCACATTCAGGGTCAATCTTCCCATGGAGGTCGTGGTATTGAACTGCTGGGTGACCGAGACGAAGCTGACACCCTGCTTGTCAAACTGTTCGACCATCTTGGCGAAGTCGGCCAGGGAGCGGGTTAGCCGATCAACTTTATAGACGACCACGGTGTCGACGCGTTTCGCGGCGATATCATCCAGAAGCCTCTTCAATCCCGGCCGTTCCATGTTGCCACCGGAATAGCCGCCGTCGTTGTAGGGGTTGGGAACGACATGCCACCCCTCATGTCGTTGGCTCAGGATGTAGGCCTCACAAGCCTCTCGTTGGGCGTCAAGGGAATTGAAGGATTGTTCTAGCCCTTCTTCAGAGGATTTTCGGGTATAGATGGCGCAGCGAACCCGAGTGGTCATGGCTTTCTGACCCCAAAGAAGAGCGGTCCAGACCACTGAGTACCGGTGATCTCCCGGGCGATCCTCGACAAACTGGAGTAAGTCTGGCCGCGGTACTCATATCCACTTCCGGTTGCGATGACCTCGTGCGTATCGCCCCGCCACACCCGTAGAAGTCTCGTGCCGGTCTGAGGGGCAGAATCGGGTGTCTCCTGTGACGGTTTGTCTGTCCTTAGAGAAACTGCCACATCCCGTAGTCGACGCCTCGCTGCATGGGACAGACCTCCAAACTCCCTCTCCTGTATCCGATAGGCCAGAACGGGAACCATCAGCTCTTTGCGGAGATTCGGGGGCGGGTCTTTACTGAAGTTTTGGCCCCAAATGGCAAGCAATTGGACCTTATTCAAGGTTGGCAGTGCTTCAATTTGCGCCGAAAGCTTCTCTTTCACCTTTTCTCCACTTTGGCCGAAGATTCAGCCGTGTGGACAGTGACGCTCTGCTCGGGCGCACAGTCAAGTCAAATCATCGTAGGGTTTCGGCAACTGCAGGGAAGAATGGGCTCTTCGCTACCGGAGCCAACGGCCACTTTCCCGCAGGGCACCGACGATACAGGAATCTAAGCGAGTCGCCTACTTATGTAGAGGGGATTGATTCTCCTGAATCCGGCTTGTGAAGTGGTGGATCTAGGCTGCCAGGGTGCGCTCTGGGACAACTATCCGACCAGTGGAAGAGAGTGCCGAAGTCGTCTGGGCGTATGCCAAGTCAGTGACGGTAGACAAGCAAACTAAAGAGCTATCGCTGCCTGAAAGTTCTCTTTGACTAAACTCGACGACGATATTGCGGATGGATTAGTCGACCGCTTCGTTGCTGCACGCTCAATTCTTCTTTTTAGTCGAAGGCATCTACCGTGTTTGACCTTTCCGCAGCGTTCGAAGCTGGTCAACAGATGAGGCTTACTTCGATACCCAGGAGTTTCGCAAGTTTTTCGAGCTTGCCTGCGATGTGTCCTAGACCAACGGCACAATGGTGAGCAGGAGCTTGCTCGTTCCACCGATTCACAAAGTTACGGGCGCCGCTGGCGAACCGATAGCGGCTATTCGTGTTACCGATCTTGAGGATGGGTCCATTTATGGTTTCGCCCTCGGCGATGAGTAGCTTGAATCCACTCCGTCTGGACTCGACTACCGACAGAAGCGTGACCGGGCCGGTCTTGACACTCATCTCCACGGAGAGCCCATGTCCGATTTTGCCATGATAGATCTCCAAGGGACGGACTCTGATCTTGCCTTCCGCGATACCGGCGTGTCCGGGTCCATCGTGGCCCATGAGAACGACGTTGTCAGTGAAGTCGAGGGCATAGTACTCGGTGAATGAGCCGCCGGCGCCGAAGCTGTCGAGGATCTTCATTGCGAGCACGTTCTTGATCTCATACTCGCCAGCGACGGGAATGCCGTTGCTTGTGAGGAGTGAGGCGCCAAAGATGATCGAGTTCGTTGATCTTGGCGGCCACGGCTATGCGACGGTTCGGCTCAGCGCGAATGAAATGCGGACCGAGTTCGTCTGCATTCCCCGGCCGATCACGCGCAGTGAAGGCGCTGACGGCGGACCACTTCGCTATCGGGTCGTGCATAGCGCGCGGCTTTGGCGAGCCGGCGAGAAGCCGAGGCTCGTCCAGCAAGTGCTCGAAGGCGATATCGGCCTTTCCACTTAGTATGCAGCTGCGGCATTCACGCCTCTCCTCACCACCCGACCGTACTTCAGCGCTTCGCAGCTGACGCGGTTCTGAATTTTAATTCCGTAGGCCGCAGATGCTTACTTGACCCCGTCTGATCGGTAGTGGCGAGAAAGAGCATCCCAGCAGTACCCCGCCGCGGCTTGATCATCTTCACCCGGACACCGGCCCAACGGGAACGCCGGCCGTAGAATATGAACGCCAGAAGTGACCGAATTTTCTACCCGAGCGGCTCGCCAGAATGGTACGGCACTCGTGCCTATGCCTTCAGGGATCATTCGCGACTTGCCGAATCGACTCGAATACCGTGTGACACAAAGCCACACACGTACGGATCTCATTCTCCGCACCTCGGCTTGGGCGACCGCCGTCTCATTTACACTTCTTTTTGCTGTGGAATCTAAGCTTCTCGCCATTAGCCTGTTTGGGATATTGCTATATGGCGCTGTGACGGACATTCAGAAGGCACGGCGCGGCACAGACGTAACCTTTACGATCACTGAACGCGACATTATTAGCGACGGCTACACGCAGAACGAATACTATCCGCTCAATCGCTGGCGCATCCAGGCACCTGATCTTTCTTGGAAGGAGAGTCACTCGACGACCGAAGACGGTCCCACTTATCCGCAAGGTGTGTATTGCGGAGGCGATTGCGTACTCCCACTTGTCACGATGCAACAGGGCCACCGCATAGTCGAGCAGATCTATTCCCGATTTCCGGATACTGCTAGTGAATCTCGGCATGATGACTCTCCGTTCCCGTCCCCAATCATCACCCTTGGCTTATCGAGAAATTGAAGGCTCAGACAGTCCGGGCCTGCAAAGTCCGGTTTTCAGCAACTTCGACTTGTAGTTTCCGAAATGTATGGTCCGCCGTGTGAATGCAAGAGAAAGTTTCGAATGAAGGAAGGTCTGCGTCAATGTATTCGTCAATAAGGGCGAAGGTATTGTCAAGGGCAGAGATTTCCTTACCGCTGCGATGAGCAACGCTCAATACCAAGGAGTATAGGAACCAGGGCACGAGCGGGTTCTCATCGAATCAACTACGGAGGAGTATTCTCCACCAACCATCAATACGGCCACGACAGCGACCATGATTCTTCTATGCGGACAAGCAGGTTCTTGGACAGGTTTTCGTCGACTTCATCGAGGTACGGCTCCGACGTGCGCTACCCACTCTCTCGCCGAACCGGCCCACCATGGACAGGTAGCCCATATGATCTTTCGCGGAATTCTTGACGAACTGACCGTCGCTTCGCCTCGCCTCACGCCCGTCCGCGCCTGGAGCAGATGATGTGCAATGCTGTACTCCGCTACCTCCCCAGGCCAGTATCTAGTTCTTTCGGAGGTTTGCCGGAGACTCCAAGAGCCACGCGGTAGCTTGAGCGCTCGGATTGATACATGATGAAATCAACCGGGAGGCCAGCCTCCTCTGCTACATGGACTGCTTTCGGCTGCTCATGTGGATCTCCTGGTGCTCTCGCCAGTGGCGTTCTTGTTTGTCGTTGGAGAGTCGTCCACGCCACATAAGAGAATAGGTAACGGTAAACGCGCTTCTCGTCAGTTTGGGGTCACGGACCAGAAGCCGACTTCGAGAACGTATCCCGTAGAAATCCCGCGAAGAAGAGTTCAAGTAACTGAATCCCCGCGCACGCTTGAAAGACATATGCGATGCCCAATATGAAGGAGACCGCATCGATTCACGTGATTAGCTTACTTTTTGTGTGCGCAAACTCATATTGTCTACACGATACTGACCTGGCGGCTGCCCAAACTCGCGCTTGAAGGCGCGGCTGAAGGCGGCCTCCGACTCATACCCCACATCGCCGGCGATTTCCGCTACTCCCCGTGACGTTCTCTCCAGCGTTCTCGCTGCGAGTTCAAGCCTCCAGCGCGTGAGATAGGTCATCGGCGGTACTGAAAGATAGCGCGTAAAACGATCGATGAGTGCCGATCGGGAAATGCCAACCTCCTTGGCGATTTCTGCAATGGTCCATGGATGAGCGATGCGGCCGTGGAACAAGCCGAGACATTTCCCCACGATAGGATCTCGCGTCCCTGCGAGCCATCCCAATTGATGCTGTGGCAGACCTGCGATATAGCGCCGCAGCGTCTCGACGAAGAGAGCCTCAGAAAGTTTGGCAAGCATCGCCTCGCTACCCACCTTGGCGGAAGAGGCTTCTTCTACCAGATGCAGAATCGAATTTTCGAGCCATTGCCCGGCACGGTCGGTTCGAAGGTTGACCTTGAACACCGGTGGAAGTCCGCTCAGGAGCGGTCGGCAGAAGTAGGGATCGCATGTCATGTATCCACACACGAGGCGGGAGACGTCTCCGCCGCCGCCGGCATGAAGGGGGCTGAGGTCACGCGACTGGATCTTGGCGCTGATGCCGTAATTAGGGAACGGCCGGGTAGCTCCTTTGCCGCTGCTCATATGATGAGCGTCAGCGCTGGGAAACACGACGACATCTCCCGTGTTCAATTCCAACGATTGCCCATCGGTGAGCTCTATTAGAGCTCCTCCCTCAAGAACGAGATGGTACAGGATCAAGTGATCGGCTCCCGGCGCCATCCTTGCAGTCATGACGTTCGAGGCGGGAACCGTAAGTCCCCACGGGGCCGAGAAATCCGCTGTGAAGTACACGGCGCCTCGCAGTTTAACCCCGCTCAAAACCTCCGAAAATGCATCCATATGGCTTTCTGGACTTTCTGCAAAGTTTCACGGACTCCGCGCATGGCTGACTGACCTGGAAAGGACGTTTGAGCATATCATGGCGACGCTCGGGCATGGATGTATTGCCCACCACAACGCACAATGAGAGGGCTGAATCAATCGGCAGGAGCAGCATCATGAACCAGGCCGTCGCAAATCCGAACCAGACACTATGGGAGAAAGGCGACTTCACTGAAATCGCGGGTTTCATGCGCCAGTCCGGTGAAGCGCTCATCGATTCCCTAAACATCGTCGTGCCGCTCGAAGTTCTCGATCTTGGTTGCGGCGACGGGACAACGGCGATACCGCTGGCGAAGGCGGGCGCAAACGTGACCGGAATCGATATCGCCCGCAATCTCGTCGAGGCTGGCAACAAGCGGGCGAAAGCGGAGAATCTCACACGCCTTGAGTTTCAGGAAGGAGATGCCAGCCATCTGGAGGAAGTTGAAAACGAGTCCTTCGATCTGACACTGTCGATCTTCGGAGCGATGTTTGCGCCCCGGCCGTTCGACGTAGCGCGTGAGATGGCCCGCGTCACCCGGCCGGGCGGCCGTATTGTCATGGGGAATTGGATTCCGAACGATCCGACATTTGTGTCCCAATTGCTGAAAATCAGCTCTGAATTCACTCCTCCGCCGCCGGAAGGATTTGTTAGCCCGATGACCTGGGGTGTCGAGAGTCACATACTCGAACGATTCGGCAACGCGGGTATCCCGGCTGAAAGCATTTCCATGGTCAAAGACACGTTCTATTTTGCTTCTCCGGATAAAAGTCCGAGCGAGTTCATCGAGCTGTTTCGGGATTTCTACGGACCCACGATGAACGCATACGATGCCGCACGCAAGAGTGGCAGAGAGAAAGAACTTCATAGTCAGCTTATCCAACTGGCTCACGCCCAAAACAAAAGTGGGAATGCAGGAACCTTCATTCCAGCGACGTTCATGCGCGTGACAGTAATCCTGTAAATCAAAGGCGGTTCTAAGATGTCGATTTGGCGGCCCGATCCCTCGTTCTACCCTTCGCCCAAAATGGCCATGGAGGCACCAGCGGAAAAGCTGGCTTACGTCGCAATGGTCAACGGCAAGGCTGACGGCCGTCACGACGCGCTGGGCGTCGTCGACGTCGATCCTGCATCCCCGACCTATGGCAGTCTCGTCGGACAACTCGACATGCCCAATGCTGGCGACGAGCTGCACCACTTCGGCTGGAATGCCTGCAGCGCCTGCCTTTGCCCGCATGCTCCGCATCCCCACGTTGAACGCCGCTACCTGGTGGTGCCAGGCATCCACTCCTCGCGCATTCACATTATCGACACCAAGCCCGATCCTCGTAGTCCGAAAATCGCGAGGGTCATTGAGCCGGAGGAATTGGCCGCACGCACCGGATACGCTTCGCCGCACACGGTACATTGTGGTCCCGATGGAATCCTTATAAGTGCGCTCGGAGCGCCGGACGGGGACGGCCCGGGCGGTATCTTCGTCATGGATCATGAGAGCTTCGATGTGCTCGGTAAGTGGGAACTGGATCGCGGCACGCAACATCTCGCATACGATTTCTGGTGGCATCTGGGCTTCGATACGCTCATTACCAGCGAGTGGGGAACGCCAAACATGGTGAGCAAAGGAGTGAATCCCGAAATACTGCTCGGCGGAGGTTACGGCCACAAATTGCATATCTGGGACTTGGTCAAGAGACGTCATCTGCAGGAACTCGATCTCGGCTCCGAGCACCAGATGGCTTTAGAACTGCGGCCCGCTCACGATCCCACTCGCGCTTATGGCTTCCTCGGAGTGGTCGTTTCTCTCAAGGATCTGTCAGCCTCCATCTGGCTATGGCATCGCGACAATGGCGCATGGGGAATTACGAAGGTCATCGAGATTCCCGCCGAGCCAGCCGATCCGGAGACGCTGCCACCGCTTCTTCAAGGCTTCAAGGCAGTTCCACCGCTGGTGACGGACATTAATCTTTCGCTGGATGATCGTTTTCTGTATGTCTCTTGTTTCGGAACCGGGGAATTCCTCCAATACGATGTGACTGATCCATTCCACCCGCGAAAAATCGGTTCGATACACCTTGGGGGAATTGTTCGTAAAGCCGCTCATCCTAAGCATCCGGAAAGACCTTTGAACGGCGCCCCGCAGATGGTCGAGGTAAGCCGCGATGGCAAGCGCATCTACTTTACCAATTCTCTTTACACCCCATGGGACGCACAGTTTTATCCCGAAGGGATCAATGGATGGATGGTCAAGCTTGATGTCAAACCCGATGGAGGTATGGAACTCGATCCCAAGTTCTTCGTTGAATTCGACGAATTGCGTCCGCACCAGATTCGACTTGAAGGCGGCGACGCTTCCTCAGACTCCTATTGCTACGCATAGAGGTGATTCGTGCACGAGCAGTGGACTGTCTGGGCGATGCTATTCCTGCTGGGGGCCTATCACGGGATCAATCCTGGGATGGGATGGCTGTTTGCTGTGGCCCGCGGCATGCAGGAGCATCGTACGCGCGAGGTAGCCTTGTCATTGCCTCCCATCGCGCTCGGGCACGCTCTCTCCATCGCGATCGTCGTCCTGGTTGCCAGGATGGTGCAGGTCGTGGTGCCGGTAATGTACCTCCGCGCCGGTGCGGCAGTGATACTTATTGCATTAGGCGTTTACAAGCTTGTCCGAAACAGGCATTTCCGGTGGGGCGGAATGCGAGTCGGATTTCGCGATCTCACGATCTGGTCGTTCCTGATGGCCTCCGCGCATGGCGCGGGCCTTATGGTTCTACCGGTGGTGATGGCGGAGTCTCACGAACATCACCACATGCCTACCTCACAAAGTCTTGCGAGCAACCTTGAGGCCACACTCATCCATACTCTCGGTTATCTTTCCGTGACGGCCAGCGTGGCATTGCTCGTCTATCAGAAGTTTGGGTTGGCAATCCTAAGGCGATCTTGGTTCAACCTGGACCTCGTCTGGGCGATAGCTCTGATCGTCACGGGCCTGGCAATAGTTGTCATCTGAGTGGTATTAGGCTAATCGCTGATATCCCCAACCAACAACCGTAACGACCGGACTGAGCGTCGTGAGTTACTGCAGCTCAAAACGCCTGAGTTTCCTCCAGAATCAGCCACCTCGGAATGCCGAGATGTTTCCCATCACAAAAATAAACCTATAAGGCTCAATGCATGAAATTTGTGTCAACCTGGACAATACTGCCCGTTCTGTGAAAGCTGCATTGGAGCAATTTGTCGCTGGCGGAGGAGGGGAGACGGCGGGCGTCACCCTTCTTGGTCGATGGCACAATGTGGACAGCAGCGGGAGGTTCGTTCTTAGCGACAGTTTGGATTCCTTCCGATAGACCGACTTCCCAGTATCAACCGGCGACGAGGCTTTCGGCATTGCGGATATGGAACCCTGGATCGCTAGCCATGACAGCATTCAGGCATGCGGCGGCGATCGTGTCAGCGGGGTTGATCTGAAGCTTCTTCGGCAGAATGGGCGCAAGAATCGGCAGGAGTTGCAGGGCAATGTGCTCCATGAGGCGTGGCTCGTCGCGTTGACCGCCGATCAGGCTGGGTCGAACGATGGTCAGTGATCTGAAGCCCACCAGCCCGATGTCCCGCTCGACTTCGCCTTTGATTCTGGAATAGAACATCGCAGAGTTGACGGACGCAGTACTCGCTGAGACAAGGACAAACGTGTCCACTCCATGCTGATGCGCGGCTCGCGCAAACTTCAACGGCAGCGCGTAGTCCACTTCGCGAAATGCTTCTTTCGAGCCTGCTTTTTTGATCGTCGTTCCCAGAGAGCAGACGATCCCGTCGATTCCTTGATTGATCCCTTCGGACAACAACGCCTCCAGGCGATCGGACACAGGATTTGTGAGCTTTGAATGGGGTTCCAATGGACGGCGGGTTGGTGCGATCACGCGGGTAACGGCGGGATTCGCAAGAGCCTGCGCCAACACATTTCTCCCCACCAGCCCCGTGGCGCCCAGCAACAGTAAGTTCATCGTAGAGCCCTTTCTATTTCACCATTGCCTTCACCAACAGGCGCCGCCACGCTGCATCGGGCAAGAACCGGTTCAACCAGAAGAGCGGGCCGGGCTTGGCGAGATAGCGCAACCGGTTTGACGCATCATTCGCGGCACGGTAAATAACCTTCGCAACGTCTTTCGGACTCGCTGCCCTAGTATTACTTTTTGTGAAGACGCCGAGAAATTTATTCATGCTTGCCCGATAAGGTTCGCTCGTCGCAACCTGCATGCTGCCTTTGCCGAACTCGGTAAGAATGCTGCCGGGTTCGATGAGTTTCACGCGAATGTGGAACGGTTCTAGCTCATAGCGCATCGATTCGCTCAAGCCTTCCACTGCAAACTTTGTTGCGACGTAAGAAGAAGCATAAGGCAGCGCCAGACGGCCCACGATGGAAGATACATTCAGGATCAGGCCTTCGCCAGCGGTGCGCATCGCCGGGATGACTTGCTGAGTAACTTCGATCAAGCCGAAGAAGTTCGTCGCAAACTGATGTTGAATCTGTCCGCTGTCGCTCGCTTCGATCGGGCCGAACAAGGCGTAACCCGCGTTGTTCAGCAGGACATCGATCTTCTGGTAGCGGGCGAGCGTCTCGTCAACGGCGCGAGCGATGGAGCCGGCATCCGTGACGTCCAGCGCGAACACGCTGATCTGCGGATGCTGAAGTGCGGCATCGGCCTTAAGCGGATCGCGCATCGTCGCAGCTACATTCCAGCCCTTTTCTGCAAAGTAGAGCGCGCTGGCCCGCCCGATACCGCTCGATGCACCTGTAATCAATATTGTCTTTGCCATCATTCCTCTTCTCTTAGCGGATTCATACTGGAGCTGGACCGAAGGCCGCGCAAATATCTCCACTGGTATAGATATACCGATTAGTATTTGAGTTGCAAATAGTTTTCGTGCGGTATGCTTGAAATGTGGCGAAAGCGATCAGGCAGAGATTAACCCGGCAGGAGAGCCGGCTCGAAACCAGGACGAGGCTTCTGGATTCTGCAGCGCAATTATTTGCGAAAGGCGGCTATGAAGGCGCGTCCGTCGATCTTATAGCGGAGAACGCAGGCTACTCCAAAGGAGCGTTTTACTCCAATTTTGAAAGCAAGGAAGCGATCTTTCCTTGAGCTTCTCGATATACACAAGCGGCGAGAAATTGAAGCGTTGGCACAGCTGCTTACGCGGGACGTATCTGGGTCGGAGCTAGTCTCGCTCATCCGCAACACTCAGAACGAAGGCGCCTCGGATTTCGACTTCGGACTTCTCTCGGCTGAGTTTCAGTTGCAGGCCTGCCGGGACAAGACGTTTGCCAAGACCTATGGCAAGCTGCACCGCACCCACATCGAGACTATGGCCGGACTCGTGGCCAAACTGTTCGCAAGGCTGGAACGTACTCCGCCATCTGACCCCAAGAACCTTGCCGAGATCATCATGGGCCTGACGACCGGGCTGTCCTTACAGAGGACAAGCATGCAAGGATCACTGCGAAGAGGATTGGTCACCGAGGCGATCCTGCTGGTTCTTCGCCTTGACCTTATAGAAGGCGATCAGTAACGATAAACGCCGTTACCGGCAGGAACCGGGTTGTTCAACACAAGCCCACTTCAGAGCGTGTTCTAGGGCGATATCGGAGACGTACGTCGGTCGTCCAGGGTTTTCACGATCAGGCAAGCCAGCAACGGAATGAAGATCGCGTAGATGTATTGCGTCCGCGAAACCCCAATACCGAACGGAAACCAGATCCCCGGGACGCCGATCGGATCGAGCAACTCGCTGCCGAAGAATGCGACGGTTATCAACGTCAAAGTAGTCAAAGCGACAATCCGCATTGCCCCGCCGCGGAGGATGCGCGCGCCGACTATAACAAAGAGGCCTATCGACGCGAAACGGCTGACACCGGTCATTCTCGCTGAATGGGTCACGGCGCCGCTGATCTGTGCGAGCATGATCGCAAGAGTCGCAACATCGATGCTTCGCCACGGTCGCTGGCACCAGCGATTCCAGGCCAGCGTCCAGGCGGCCACCGTGGGCATCCACATGAACGTAGCCAGCCACGAGTAGGTAGGTAGATCCATCAGATCTGTCCAAGAGACGAGCGCATTGTTAAGGCGACGGGCTGCCGTTAGTGCAAGTGCAATGCTGGTAAATACGAGGAAACTCTTGTTGCTGCTGCGGGGCCAGCACCAGAGCGCCACACCGACGAGCGAAAACATTGCAAGCGGTTCGATCGCATCGACGATGTAGCCAGCGATAGTTCGCTCCCATTGCGCGCGGTGAAGCCCATCGCTGATTGGCCGGGGCGCCAGGACGGGCGCGCTGTGTATGCCGCCCCCGCTTGCGCTGGGTTTCGGCCTAGAAAGCTCAAATACGCGGAGAGTAAGGACGCCGCGTGTGCCTGCCGCATCAGCAGGGAGGGAAAATCGTAGTGGCCGTGTGCCGACGACCCGCGGATGTGGCCCGAGCCTACCCGACCCGCCCAAGAGATGCCCGTTCCAATAGAGTTCGTATCCGTCCTCCACGAGCGTTGGCCCAAGAATGTCCCACGATGCGTGCCCTGCCGGCACGTCCACCACGCGCCGGTACCAGGCGTACCCGGTGTAGCCGGGATGTCCGTGCGCCATCCACCCGCTAACATAGTCGGGGAGACCCACGTCGCCATCGTGGCTGCCCCGTTTGGAGGTCAGATCGATAATCTCCCAATCGCTATTGTCTGCGCGTTCGGCGGTCGACGGCGGGTCGTCGCCAGTGTGAAATTGCCAGCCGCCGTCGAGCAGAGTCGCCGCCGCGCGCAGCGAGGGGGGATCAGGTCTGCCTCCGCGCACCAGATCGGCGATCACGATGGCCCACATCAGCAGGGTCGCCAGGATGATCCAGACAGACAGCGTGCGTTGCGTTGTGTTGATCGATTTGATCATCGCGCAAGCCGGACACCAGTCCGAATATGCCCAATCACACCATCTTGTTCTCCAAGGAAGAGCACGCCTTGTGTTTTCGCCGGCATCCCTCCCACAGTCTATGTTGCACCATCTATTTCCCGCAAAGTCAGCTTTTCGGCAACTTGCAATTAGGCTAACCTAACGCTACACACAGGCAGGAGGCGATCTATGAGCGACAGGATCACGGTTACGATCGGCAGACTTCCGCCCGATCTTGCGGGGGCTTGGACACTTTTCTTGCACCATGAAGACAAGTCTTGGTGGAAGACCTACAGGTCACAACAGGAAGGCTGGGATGAAGCTGTAGAGCTGGAGCTGGTATCCCGGTGGGCAGTTCAGTTCGAGCCTCATGTCGTTGCCACTGACCTAAGTCTCCTTTATCAAGCGCACGTAGACCCAACGGAATTGCAAGTGCGAGGTTTTCTGATAAGAGGTAGATCAGACGATTAGAAGGCATGGACGGAGAGCAACGACAAGTGCGTTGGTACTGAACGTGCCCGACTGTCGCAAGAATCAACCCTCGGGACCTTTAAAAGCGAATTTCCTGCAAAGTCGGGTTTTCGGAAAGTTCGATTTGTAGTTTCCCAAAACGCCGTTTTCAGGGAATAAGGATGGAGATGGCTAAAGGATCACTTCCCATAAGCCGACTCATCGGGACCAATGCTGGAGTATTCCAACTCTGGTCTCCAGACTATCCTGCTCTGCCCCAAAAGGAAAAAAAGGCCACTCGCCGAGAATGCGGGACCCTCTGTTTTA
This sequence comes from uncultured Acidobacteriaceae bacterium, assembly GCA_963798925.1. Classification (GTDB taxonomy): domain Bacteria; phylum Acidobacteriota; class Terriglobia; order Terriglobales; family Acidobacteriaceae; genus Edaphobacter. Next base: position 644,274 of record CAWCVD010000008.1, on the reverse strand, counting down.
GACAAAACGCAAGTACAAACGGAACGAATTCCGTCTTACTTCGTAATACGAGTGCACTCCACGACCATGAATTCGGACCACGTTTTCGCGTCATCAGACCTCTCACCGCGCCAAGTGAAATGCGACTTAGAAATATTTGTATACGTTGCTCGCGTAAAGGGCCACTGCGCCCCACGCTCCGCATTAAAGGTATAGCTGACGGAATGACCGTCGAACCGGACACCGCCGAACTGCTCCGATGTAAGGTCCGTCCATGTTCCCTCCAAGGCGCTTAGCCACTTGATGTTCCAAACCTTCTTGGCATCGTCGTAGACCCGAAAATTCATGCCGAGCACAATCAGCTGTCCGGACGGGCCAATCATTCTGTATTCGTCTGCGATCGCATAGCCGTCGAGAATGTAGTGACCCAACCACGTTCCCTGAAACGTCTGCCACTCTCCATTGGCCGATTTGAACCTTGCGTCGAACCGCCATCGACCGATGAGAAAGGCAAATCGAGAAAGTTCTGCAGGCGCATTGGGGTTGGGCTTGTCAACTCTTCGTTCGTTCTGTTCCATAGGGCCGTCCTCCGTAGTGGCGGCGGCTTCTGGTAGTTTGGGTCCGATCAGCATTGGTAAAGCGGCGATCAACACGCTGCGGCGCGTTGGCCCAGACATAGGCTTCACCGTGACACTCTCATCCCTAGCCATAGTCCTACCATTCTCGGTCAGATACGCCCAAGGCACCAGCCCAGATGAAGTTAATTGGCGCCCAAATCTGACCGTGTAAGTCAAATCGAATTGAATGACTTTCCGCGTCCGGGTGTGGGCTCCAATCGAAGCGGAAAACCGAACAGGAAAAACCGAACAAAAGACTCAATGTTGGTTGATATTGTGAAAGCCACTCTAATGTATCAACGGGAGTACTCTCGCCCTGAGTTCTCTCAGAAAGTCATCCTGCTTCGTGAACACGGCAAAATGCCCCGCACCTTCGATCGTTACGAAAGCTTTGCGCGGCGCACGCAGTGAATCCACATAGGTCTTGGCCAGACTTGTCGGTGCGGTGTAATCCTCGGCGCCCTGGATCACAAATACGGGAACGGCGAGTTGTCCCCCGACAAGCTTTCGGTTGAGGTCATCGAGATAGGGGAAAAGGTGATCTCCGCTCACGTTCTGTCCGTCAAACCAGTCGTTGATGTCGCCGATAGAATACCCGGGTGCGTCTAAAGCGAAGCCGAGGGTAGACGCGAGAAATATGTCCGCCCGTTCAAATATGTTCGCCCACTTGTGTTGCACCCCGAAGCCCTTTCCGTCCTTAAACGGTGGAGGCCCAACTTCCTTCAGTTCTGCGAGGGCCAGGGAATTGCCTTCGCGAGACGCTCTTTCGACAATGGCTACATATGCAACGGCAGAGCTTCGCGAAGATTCGGCAGCAACCTGGCCGGTGCCAACGAACGCATAGAAAAGGTCGGGCCGGGACTTCACCATGAAGAATCCCAGGACAGAGCCCCAGGAATGCCCGACGAGAACGATCTTGTCCTTATGCAGCCTCTTCCTCAACAGTTCTGAAAGCTCGATGCCGTCCTGGACCATTAGGTCGGGAGTGATGGTGGAGGCGGATGCCTCTCCGTTTCGTCCGAAGGTTCTTCCGGCGCCCCGCTGGTCCCATTGCACCACGGTGAAGTACTTCAGCCAGCTACGAAAAGCTGCGTACCCCCAGGGATTGGTAGCATCGCCGGGCCCTCCATGCAGAAAGAGCAGGACTGGGTTGTTTCGATTTTCGCCCCGAATCGTAATCCATTGCTCAATTCCGCCAATCTCGACATAGATGGCTTCGTCGATTCCGTTCGGAGTGGTGATTGCATAGATCTTTGCATTGCGATCGCGGAAGAACTTGAGCCAGGGCTCCAACTTCTGGAAGTCGGCGACATCGGATCTAGTTGACTGCGCTTCCTGTGGCGCGCTCGCTGCGGCGGCGGATTGCGGCGCTGGATTCTGTGCTGATGCCGCGGCCGAAAGGAATGCAAAGAGGAAAACATAAATTGCACAATAAGACAATATGTGAACTTCCCATTTCATTTGCTTAAGCTCGAAGACCATGAATGACCCTCCTCAATGCACGCCGTACCAGTGCTCGAAACTTCTTCTCTTCCAAACTGAATCGCCCGGCACGATATAGCGCCACATAGCCATGCGTGACCGCCCACAATTCGAGAGCTACTTCCCATATGTCGTCGTTCTTCATCCACCCCGAAGCCATCGCATCGGCAACTTGATCGGCAAGAGGATTCAATGTCGGTGAACGGCGCTGGCGAAAATCTTCCGGATAACGCCGCGCAGTAGGCCGCGATTGCGAAAAGACATAATCAAAGATGCGCGGGCGGTCCAAGGCATAGTCGATATACGCCTCCATTGCGCTGACCAGTCTTCGCTCGTGCGAACCCAACACTGTCCGCCGCTCGATATATCCCAGAAACTTCGCAAACTCACGATCTGTAACGCTATCGAGCAATGAATCCCGGTTCGGAAAATGGTGATAGATCGCCATCGGGGTAATTCCCACCGCCTCGGCCACCCGGCGCATACTCACCGCCTCCGCTCCTTCCGATTCAAGGATTAAGAGAGCGGCCTTGGCAATACGCTCTGATGTCGTTTTGTCCATTATAGCTATACACTGTATACCATAAGCCGGGCGCTGGACGCTAACTCAAGCAAACCAAAAGGGGGCTTCGGTCTCCCTCAGGCCGTCTGAATTGAGATTCTCTCAGAGATCCGAGCGTGTGGTTGATGTCAACACACGTCAACAAAACTTTACCGATCTGACTTTCGATCGTCTCTTCAACGCTTTGAACTTTTGGTAGGAGACTAAATGGCCATTGTGGAGCAGGCGCGCAAAGTCGGCTGTGAGTCTCGCGCGGCATAAACGCACATGCTCGGTCTGCGCTCACAAACAGCGCGAGGAAGTGGAGAATGCATTCATTTCGTGGCGTAGTCCAACGGCAATCGTTCAAGAATTCGGGTTGTCCGATAGGGCTAGTGTCTATCGTCATGCTCATGCGCTGGGACTCTTTGAGAAGAGACAACGAAACGTCCGGGCTGCACTAGAACGGATCATTGAGAAAGCGGGTGAGGTAGACGTTACCGCTTCCGCCGTCGTGGCTGCCGTGCAAGCCTACGCGAACGTCGCCGCTCAGCATCGAATCGCTTTGTCTTTAGGGGAACGTCTTAGCCAAGCGGAACCCCATTATCATGTCCCGGTAGTTAGCACGATTTCTCTCTCGCGTGGCCGAACGAAGGAGCCAGGCAGCATAGAGTCAGGAGCCGCCGCGATCCGATCGGAGACAATCCTTTTCAACTTCATTTGCGCCCCCATCGGTTGGCGCTCCCGTATACTTTTCGGCATAACAATCTTCGGTCCACTGCCAGACATTCCCTACAATGTCATAGAGACCGAATGGATTAGCAGGTTTCAAGCCAACGGAGTGAGGTCGGTCGCCCGAATTGTCCTTAAACCAGGCGTAGTCAGCTGCGACTTTGTCATCATTACCCCACCAGAATGTAGTCTTCGTGGCCGCCCGCGCTGCGTATTCCCATTCTGATTCGCTAGGCAGGCGATATGTGACATTACTTGGAGATGAGCCTGATCGATGTAACTTGTTGTTCAGCCAGGAAACGTAAGCGTTCGCATCCTGCCAACTGACGCATGTCACCGGGTAGCGCTCGTTCTGGGTGACGTCCGGACTCAGCCAACGCCAATCCGCTTTCTTTTTGGAGCCGGGCATGCTCGATTCATAGCACTCGTCTGGGACTGGATATCCAGTCTCGCGAACAAATGCAGCATATTCGCTGCGCGTAACGGCATACCGGCCCAAGGCAAAGGACTTCAATCGAACCTTATGCTGAGGTGATTCATCGGAGACCGAGTCGGGCGTGGCTCCCCGACTGGCAGCCCATAATTTTTCCGAGTCCGAAGAACCCATCATGAAATTGCCGGCGGGAATCATCACCATCTCCGGGCAATCGGGGCAATCGGGGCAATCGGGGCAATCGCGGAACGCGGTGCCCGGAACGCGGCCCGCAGTCGCCGACTCGGAAGTGGTGTGACCGGGCGCTACGGATTTTCTTGCCAGGTCATACACCTCGCGGACAGCGTTGATCAGGATCTCAGGCTCGTCAAACTGGATGTACTCCGAGCTATTGTGGGTGAAGATTTGTTTAGAGTTCGAAGAGAGTGTGAGCCAACGCGCCTGGGCAAGGGTGGTCTCCTGCTCATATTTGAGGTGCTTCGGCGTGTCCGGAGGCTTCTCCTCCAAGTGGCCGACTGCGTGGTTCCCGGATGTGAGCACGCGGATGGGGCGGGAGCCGAATGAGCGGCGATGTTGTTGCAGATAAGCTTCGTCTGCCGGGGTTTGTTCCATTTCTGAAGCATCAGCGTCATACATGGCAACTTTGGTTTGTGCGATCTTCAATACTTTGGCGTTCAATTCCGGAGACCACTCAGCTTCCGGCAAGCCGCGAAAAAAGAACTGCTGAGCACAGGTCTGTGGTGGCTGTCCAGGACCTGACGGTTGAGTTGGCAACGGCTTGTGCTCGGCAATCAAGTTTCGACAATTGCGCAAATCCGAGGGAAGCTCAGCGTGTCCTCGGTGAGCCTCTTCTTGCATCGCCTTCGGTTCGAGGTCGTCAGGATCGGCGTCATCCAAGACCAACCCCGCAACCTCATCCATATACAGGTCCGCAAACGTGCGCACGTTGTCGCCGCCGTAGGCGTGCCCCACCAAAATATAGGGTCCGGCGATGCCGGCATTATGAAGCGCGGTGCGTAGCTCCCCCGCGATACGCACGCTGGTACGCGGCATGGGACCCGGATCGCTAAAGCCTGCCCCGGCACGGTCGTAGCTGCACGCGCGTGTCCACTTTGCGATCTGTGGCTGCACCTTCGACCACGCAGGCGCCCAGTCTCCAAATCCGGAATCGAAAACAACTGCGGGCGACCCGATTCCCATGCAATACAGATTCAACCGAAATCCACCGGCGTCAACGAGCTGGCCGGGTTGCCCGTAAACGATGTCTGCGGGGGCGCTGTCGCTGCTCGCTCCCTGTTGGCCGGAAACGGCAACGGTGGAGATGAGCACTGCGGTAATAGCAAAGATAAAAGGGGCCGATAGAAACAGAATTCGTATTTGTCTCATCAGAGTTAACGCCTCATTGGCTCGTATTCTGGAAATCGTGCGTGCAGTTCTCGTCGGTGGCGCCTCTAATCGCTATTTGTGGCCGCCGCTCCACTCCAGGTAGGTATGCCAATCGGTTTGGCCAGGCATCTGCATCTGAAATTTGCCGGTCATTACTCCATCTGCAAGTTCATACGCAAGCCGGTATCGCGGGCCTTGTCCAAGGGAAGACAAAAAAACGACACTTTCCAGTTTGGGCGTAGACACGTCGTAATGGATGACGTGGCCTTCATTGTCGAAATACATGGCTTTCAGCGGCGAGTTGGGACTCTCCTGGAAGACATAAAAGAGGTCGCTGTGCGCACAATCGAAGCTCGCTGGGGCGCTGCAGTTCTTGTCGCTCGTTGAATGCCGGGCCAATATGTGACCGTTCAGTTCGCGGCCGAAGGTGTAACGCCCGCTTCCACTTACGGCGGCATTGTTCTGCACAGTAGCTTCCCATGTGCCCTCCAGAAACTTTAGGGCCTGAAAAGGATCAGGAGTAGTGTTTGCGGGAGTCTGCCCTTGCATGGGCAACCAGAACCAAATTGCAAGTGCGAGAGGAAGCAACTTCATAGGTCACCTTTCCCTTTGTGCGGTAAATCCCTGCATCCGCTCCTGAACCTCTTCGGGCGTGAGCACCTCACGGATCTCGCTCAATGCCCACATGTGTCCAAAGGGATCGCGCAGCCAACTGTAGCGATCTCCCCAGAACATATCGGTAGGCGGCACGGCGGGGATGGCGCCTTCACCGACGGCACGCTGGTACGCGGCGTCCACTTCAGGAACGGCAACCTGGAATATGCATGTGGAACCTCCGAGTGAATCCGGCGACGCCAACAAGGCCCCTTCAACATGGTTTCGCCGATAATCAGGTTCTTCCGTGGACATCAGTATGAGAGATTCCCATACCTTCAGGTGCAGGTGCTCACCGCTCCCACTCGGCGATGCGGACCTATAGAGTAATGTGGCCCCGAAAGCCCGCTCATAAAAGGAAAGCGCTTCGTTCGTGTCGCGAACAACGAGGTGCGGCACGATGACGCCGAGCGTCGGGACTGATCCTTTAATCGCCATGGTCACCTCTACGAGAAGAGCGTTGCCCGGAAGTTCCATCGTTCAGTGGACCAATCGACCAGGCGTGACCCGAAGGGTCGAAGAAGCGCCTGTACTGGGTGGACCAGTTGAAAACAATCTTGATGGGTTCTCCCGTGAGCCTGTAAATCTGCTCTAGTCCGACTTTTTTTGATGTCACGAGTTTGGCTTTCTTTAGATCGCGAAGATGTTGCGAGACGGCAGGTTGCGTGATGGCGAACGCGCTCGTTAGCTGCTTGACTGAGCAATTTCTGTCAGAGAGCATGCCGATGATCTTGCGTCTAACCGGATGCGCGATCGCTTTGAAGACAACGTCAGTAGAAGTCACTATCGCAATAATGTACATAAGGTTTACCTTATATACAAGTTTAACGTTAACCTTAAGTCCTTCGTCAATGCAGTGCTGGGCATGGAACACCCTTCGGTTGAGCGCGCAGGCAGTAGAGTAGGGAGGGGCCGCTGGCGTCTTTCATCAGACGAGCGCGTTTGCACCCACTCAGCACAGGGTTCAGATTCAGCACGACGACATGGCAGTCTGGGACTCGATCCGCTGTGGTCTCTGAAATTCGTGGGGCGAAGCACGGGGCGCTGGCCGCCTCCCCGGCTGGTTTCTGGCCTCGGCGTATCGCCTGGTCGATCTCGTTTAGGTCGGTGAACACCGTGCCTTCACCGAAGGAAACCGCTGTTAGCGACGATCTATTCGAAAAGATTAAGGTCTATTGCATCCGCCATTACCCGATAACCTAGATCGTTCGGATGGAGACTATCTCGCGACGCGAAACGCGGCAACAATCTGGTCGGATGATCGGGGTCGCGTAGGACTGCGTCGAAGTCGATCACGCCGTCGAAAGAGCCGCTCGTCCTAATCCATTTATTTACAGCCTGCCGAATTGCTTCCTTCGACTCTGAGTAGTAATCGGGAAGGTCGGTACCTTCAAAAGGACTGATCGTAGCGCCTATCAACTTGACTCCACGAGTGTGGGCGCGAGCAATCAATTGGCGGTACGCGTCGATCAAGTCCTCGGCAGTCCTTGCCTCTGCGGGATCGGCAAGGTATTGCCCATCCAGCTTTGCACCGGGAAATCCGATGTCATTGATCCCTTGGAACAACACAATATGAGTTACCCCTGGCAGAGCGAGAGCGTCCCGATCGAAGCGAGCCAACGCACTGACGCCGAAACAGCCGAGCTTCACCATGAAGCAGTCGTTCAGCAGTCGGTTACCAGCGATGCCTGCGTTGACTACGGCCACCTTCGATGCCTCGCGAGTTGTTCCAAGACGACGCACGAGATCGCTCGGCCAATTATGGTCCGTATCCACTGTGGAACCGTAGCCATCCGTGATCGAATCGCCGAACGCCACCACCAGACGCTGGGATGGTTGAGCAGCAACGAGCACTGCACGGACCAGTATTGACGCTGTCGATTCAGCCTGAACCTCAATCTTTTCCGCATGGGCAAAATCGCCATGTTGCGAGACGACTGCGCGTTTGAGTGCAAGCTCATGCAACGTAGGTGTAGCCACCCGCTTTGGGAAAAAAATGCTGATGCTGATTTCAGCTCCGGAGGTTACCGGAAAGGCAACCGGGTCACTGAGGATTGGCGCTCCAGGCGGGATCGTGACCGAATTATTTCCCCCAAAAGTAACGTTTTGAATCGAGCCCGATCTGACACTCGAGTAGTCCTTCGGCGCGGCCACGGTTGCCGAACCAATGAGAAGGGGTGCGGAGCCATATTCGTTAGAAAGAAGAATACGGATCTGATCTCCGCCGATAGATACGCGCACACGCTCTCGCACCGTCTGATTCTCAATCTTGAGCAGCGGTTCGCTTGGATTAGGGTCCACGGGTTGAGGACTGGTCGCCCAAGCGGCTATCCATGCATTTCGCTGCGCCCTCGCGGCCAGCAGGGGAACAGACACAGAGCAAAAGACGGAAGCACACACAATCCAAGCGTAGAATCCCCTGCACTTGAGCAACACCAAATTTGGTTGATTGGCTGTCATGGTTGATGCTCCTTTAGCTCTGGGAAAACGAAACATCTGCGAAAGGGCTGACTGCACAGCCTGTGATAAATACAAAGGTCGGGCCTACTGGATGAGGGAGAATTCCACTGTGTTTTCGCAGTGATCGAAAATCTCGATTACAAATAGAAGGCATAAAGATGCTGGGCCCGAAATCTGGATGGAGAGAACCCCATAAACATTCTTGAATGAATCGGACATGTGAGAATGGCTCGCGAACCCGGATTCAAGAGCCACTTCAGTGAGTGTGCAATTCTTCTTTCGATCACATCCAGGAACACGAGCGGCGGGTCTCTCACCATGAATTCCATTCGATGGACCATAATCGGTCAGGCATCGGTTCATTTCGTGAAGCGAGAAGATTATATAGTGTGTTCTGAACGATCCTTCAACCGTCGTTTACTAATAGAGAGAGTCCGGCGGCTGGGACTCGGTTTCTTCGTGTGTAGGACCATATTTGCGCAGACAGCACGCCGGGACAAGCGCTTCCTGTAGTCCATTGTGTATTTGCCTGAATATAGGGGTCGTGCCGGGGCATACTGGATGGAGAGAATATTCCGATGCTCACGTGGCAGACAATTCGCTCCTCTGGTTATGGCCGCCACAGCCACGAGCAGGCTTATGCTGCGATTGTTTTCTCTGGTGGTTACGAAGAGGCTGGTGATCACGGGCGGTTTTGGGCAGCGACCGGGGACGTCATTTTGCACGACCGTTTTGAAGCTCACATAAATCGCTTCTCGGGTTCGGGTGCGGTGGTGCTCAATCTTCCTCTGTCGGATAGATACTCGTTCCTGCCAGGTAGGGCGAGCATGGCAGACCCGGACTTCCTTATCCGAATAGCGGAGAAGAATAAGGCGCAAGCCGCAGAGCTTCTACTCTCGACGCTTACTGTGAGCCAAACAGGATTTGCAGACTGGCCGGATGAGTTGGCGGCAGCCTTGATGGAAAATGCCTCTCTCAGCCTATCGCTTTGGGGAGAGAGCAGAGGACTGACCCCCTGGGCGGTGTCCAGAGGTTTCATGCAGGTGTTTGGTGTCTCACCGTCAGCGTTCAGAGCGCGTACTCGTGCACGCCACGCATGGAAGTTCATCGAGAAGGGTGGAGAACCGCTGGCCCAGATTGCCGCGAACCTCGGCTTTTCCGATCAGGCACATATGACTTGCAGCGTGAAACAGCTCACGGGCATTGGGCCGAAGGCCTGGCGAATCGCTGCAAATAGATTCAAGACACGATGACCAAAGTGTCTGTAAAACCAATCCATGCTCCGGTTTCTTCTCATCTGTTTCTGCTTTCTTTCGGTCCGACTTGTCTCTGCCCAGGGGAGCAAGGTACGAATTGCGTCTTTTGTGCTCACTCATGAAAAGACTGGATGCAAATGGGCGGCAAAGCCGTGATTCGGATGGAGTGAAAGCGGTATTCAGGTCTACGGTTCGCTACTCGGGAGTCCGTAATGGCCTCGTGATAGAAAAAGGTTTCCTTGCGAGCGAATCCGACAGCAATGAGACGATCTCCGAAGAAGCGATTCGTGATGAGCTCTCTCGAATTCTGGAGAGTCCGCTATTTGTTCAATCTGACCGACTAGGCCGATTTCTCCAGTTCACCATTAACGAAACGATCGCAGGCAAAGGGGAGATGCTCAAGGAGTATCTGATCGGAACGGAGGTGTACGACCGCCCGACTTCCTATCGGCCCAATGAAGACTCGATTGTGCGCGGCGAAGCTCGCAGGCTGCGAAGTAAATTGAAGGAATACTACGAGTCCGTTGGCACGAACAACACAGTGTCTATCTACTATCGGCCGGGCAGCTATGTGCCTATATTCCGAAAACAACATAGACGTGTGAACTTTACTGCCACAGAATCCACTCCCCGTGAACGTTTCACTGGTGGACACAGCATCCGTATAGCGGTTCTGCCTTTTTTAGACGCTTCCGGCAGCGCCTCGTCTGGCATTTGTGCTCAATTGATCACCGATGACTTGATTCACGAACTGGTGCGCACAGATGGGATTCGCGTGACCGCCGCAAGTTCAGTAACGCCACTAATCGCGAAAGCTATGGACATTCGCACTCTGGCGCAAACGCTGGACGTTCAGATCGTATTCGAAGGTACGGTGCGCCACGATAACAACCTGTTGCGCATCACGTCCAGGGTCGTTGATCCTGCAGATGGATTTCAGATCTGGTCTGAACGGATTGAAACGGAGCCAGACCTGCAAGATCTTTCCACAGTCTCTGAGCGAATGGCATCGTCGCTCGTAAGCAGCATCCGGCCGGCCAATGGTAGATTGCGGAAAACGGCGTAGGGACGCTGCATTCCTGGAACAAGATAACTCTAGGAGGTGATATGCAAACACTTTATGGAAGGGTCGCAGTCGTAGTTGCGGGTTCAGATGGGGTTGGTGCCGCATAGCACGCTGCTTCGGCGAACTGGGTGCATCGGTTGTAGTCAACTATGCATCGGATAAAGCCGGAGCCGAGCGTGTTGTCGCTAAGATTGTACGGTCTGGTGGTAGAGCGGCAGCGTTTCAGAGCGACATGGCTAGCGAGGCGGATTTCGGCAATGCCGTAAGTTGCGCCCGCCTGAACTTCGGAAACCCCGACGTTGTCTTCAACAACACACGCGACTATCTGCAAGATGTCTCCGTGCCAGGGCCAGAAGAAGACTATCTTTCAGAGCTCCGTGGATACTTTGTCCAAGCGGCCGGCGCAAATCCCGTATTCGAGGCCGATCTGGCACATATCGATCGGGTGAGCATGTTGGGAGAACTGGTTGCCTCGATCTCGCACGAGCTCGCACAGCCCATCACGGTCACAACCGCTCATGCCAAGGCATCTTTGCGATGGCTTCAGCGCGACCCGCCTAATTTGACGGAAATTCGCAAAGGGACGGAAAGAATCATCGAGGCGGGCACCTTCGCATCGGAGATCATCGACCGGCTGCGATCGTTGTACAAGAAGGCCCCTCCCAAACGGGAGTTGGTCGCGATCAATGAGATTATTGGCGAAATGGTCTTGCTGCTGCGAGGCGAAGCCAATGAGTATGCCGTTTCGATTCGTACGGACCTTGCCGCCGGTCTTCTAAAAATCACGGCGGACCGGGTGCAACTGCAGCAGGTAATGATGAACCTGATGCTCAATGGCATCGAAGCGATGAAGGAGATCGGCGGAGTGCTCACGGTCAAGACGGAACGAGACGAGTGCGGACAAGTGCTGATCTCAGTCAGCGACACCGGAGTAGGATTGCCGGTCGGAAAAGCGGACGAGATCTTCAATGCCTTCTTCACTGCGAAACCACAAGGCAGCGGTATGGGCTTGGCAATCAGCAGGTCGATCGTCGAATCGCATGGCGGACAGATCTGGGCCAACGGCGACGGCGGCGGTGGCGCGACTTTCCACTTCACCTTGCCAACGGCTCCCGCGGAAACAAACCGTCCCGGAGATACCGCGTGATTCAGAAATGTCGGCCTGTCTTTACAAATCCAGACCACCTGGACGTAAAACCGGCTATCCGGAGTTGACTTTGAACCTCCCGCAAAGTCGGGTTTGCGGCAAGTTCAAGGTCGAAGTTTCTCATAACTCCGTTTCACGAACTGCCCTGCATGCGGATTTTCCCCATTATGGAAGCTAATGCCGCCCAGCCTGCAGTCATTTCACAACTCGGTGCAGGTCTATAAGCGGACTGAGTTGAAGAACGTATGCTCGATCCAAACGTAGTTCGCAGATCCCCCTATCCAGCACGGCGATTGACTCTTGGCCGCCGCTGAAATAGTCGAATGACAGTTTGCATACCTGCGCACGGTATAGCCGCCATGCTGCATCTGCTTTATTCAATATCTCCAGTTCGCTCTGCTCTCCGACCTGTCGCGAGACTTGGCTCGTTGCGAAGACCCCGCGTAGCGCCACAATGAAGGCCTCCAAATGCTGTCCTACAAATGCAAGCTCCTTGTCCATGCAGACGTTGTAGGGGACAGGACCGTCGTCTGAGCACGGATCATCCGAATGTTCGAGAACTGCTGCAGAGTGTCGATGAGCCTCATTACGGTAAGTCTCAGTGGTCTGAGACCGGAGTAAGGAAGCCGGCAACAGCAACGCCAAAACAACTACATAGGCTACCCAATTGCTCAGCATGCACTCTACCTCTCTGGAGTGAAGCAATTCTCCATGTTCCTGCAAAGTCGGATTTGCGGCAAGTTCACTCTGTATGGGGTCGTAGTTTCCCAAAACGCCGTTTTTGTTGCATCACCTACCCCTCAATCGGCGGCGATGAAAGTGTTTTGCGCGGAGAGGATCTTCCATGAGCCATTACGCTCCTCCATAATGTGCTTGAGGTGATTCCTGAGAACGCCATTCGCATTTGGAGGACTACCCGGGGGAAGCTGGCGAACTCCCGAAACCTCGACATCAAAATCGATGATCATGTAGTTCGAGCCGAGCATTTGAATGCGACGCACCTTCCCTGAGGCTCGGCTTCCCTTGAACGGCCCCGCCCACATCTCTACATGCTCTTGGACAATTGCAGGTTGCCCACTCACTATTCGACCTACCGGATCGACAAGCTCGGCTTCGGGCCAATAGTTTTCGCCGTAGGCTACTCCGTCGGCGCGATTCCATGAATCGACAAAGCGATTGACCATGACCTGCGCGACGGTTTGCGCTTCGTTGTCAGCGGGACTGGCAAATACGATCGCGCTTAGGAATAATGTTAGAACAGCGCCAACGGCGGTTAGCAATTTCTTCATGGAGGTTCCCTCGTCACGATTTGGAGCGATGAGTTTATCCCAGTTCTGGTTTGGCTTGTACACAGTTCAGATTTGGGATTCCAAGCCCTCTACAACGTCGCGTTATCGGCAAGTTCGCCCTGCAGGGTCGTTGTTTCCCAAAATCCCGTTTTTCGAGAACTACGTGCGAGCATGTTGACGAGAGGTTTTGTAATGCATCGATCCTGTAGATGGCTTTATGCTTTTTCGACCGTGGTTCTGATCCCGTGTCTTTCCTGTCAGAGGGAGCAGAAACCAGAACCGCGAATGAACGACCTTCAGAGGGTGACCGGAGATGGTTGGCTGGCGTGGTCACCGGCTGAACGAACAGAGTACATCGACACCTATCTGGATGCGTACAGCACTGCCTACTACGACGCCTGCCGGAGCGCTGAAGGCATCTTTATTGAAGAATCGTCTTCTGCGAAGGGCGCCCATATGGCAAAGATGCCGTACGAAAAGGGCGACGAGAACTCCATAGACATCCCACTTTCTCATTGCATGAACAGACAAGCGAAGTACTCTCGCAGGCAACGCGGCCCAGATGTACTGTTTGTCAGTCCTTATCCCGAGATCATCACGGAAATGTATGAAAAGCACCCCGATGCCCGTTCGGCCCCCTATTTCTTGCTCCTAACTCTTCTTAGCGATGGCGGCGCGCAAACCGCAGAGGACCTCTACAAAGATCAACTCGGGAAGTGGCCAAACGCTCGATACGAACCATGATAACCACCTCCCGTTATCCGGTCGTAAGTTCCCGCAAAGTCGGGTGGTCTCAATGGGTCGACGCAACACTCAGCTCAGACCCACGTTTCAATGAAAACAAAAGCTAAAAGCGCTGGCTAGGATTAGATCAGCCGGGACCTTACCTGGCTAGATTTTGACTACATCAGCCAAACAGATCGATTCTTCAGGGTAAGCATTTGTGGATCAGTCTGATTAGATAGTGTTGCATCGACCGGTTGAGCTGACACGGATTTTCGGAAACTACGGGTCCTGTAAGCTCGAAGTTTCCCAAAAACGCCGTTTTTCGCGAACGAAACGCTACCATTCTCCTTGCGTCCTAGCGCGGCTCTCTGAAAGCATCAACACCATGAGAAACGCTCTCCTAGTTTCGATAGCTGTGCTGTCGTTTTTACTTGCGGCTCTATGCTTAGGTTTGTGCGCCATGGAGCTGCTTATTGCCCAGCGAGTTCACGAGACAGGACAATTTCACGGAATGCCATTTCAGGTTAGGCGGACTTTGAGACTTGCAGTGGAATCGTTCTTGGCAGCTATTCCGCTTCTCTGGGCGGGTTTCCACCTCACCCAACGCTATTTGAAGTCGCACCCTCGTCAGACAAGACTGTAACGCCCAGAAAGTCGGGTGGTCTCAATGGGTCGACGCAACACTCAGCTCAGACCCACGTTCAATGAAAACAAAAGCTAAAAGCGCTGGCTATGATTAGATCAGCCGGGACCTTACCTGGCTAGATTTGACTACATCGGCCAAACAGATCGATTCTTCAGGGTAAGCATTTGTGGATCAGCTGATTAGATAGTGTTGCATCGACCGGTTGAGCTGACACCGTTTTCAGGGAATTAGCTGCCGAATTCCGGGGCGCGTTTATGTATCGCTGATACTCTAGCCTCAACACTGCTATTGAAACGGTATGCCAGACACCCCGCCTAATCCGGCAGAGCTGCCTCCCTTTGCGCCAGCGCATGCAGAGCAGCCGCCAATTCCTATCCAGCCTTCGGAGAGCTGGGAGAATCCGCAGGAGCAAGCCCCCATGCTCGACGTCCACCCCGCCCATCACGCCGCCTCCACGTGGCGCGACTTCTTTATCCACATCGCCACCATCGTCCTCGGCCTGCTCATCGCCGTCGGCATCGAGCAGACGGTCGAATACTTCCACCACCGTCACCAACTTATCCAGTTCGAAGAGGACATCCGCGCCGAAGCCGAGCTCAACATCCGCATCATCGACAGCACTCTTGCCGTCAACGTTCCCGCCCACGGCTGGCTGGCCGCCATCGTCAAGGCCGCACAGCAGACACCCGCCGCCAATGGTTTTGTCACGTTGGCTGTTCCGGCCAAGGACGTCCCCGCCCGCTATCAGTTCGATAACAGCAATTTCGGAGCGGTGCCCTCCCATGGTGTGTGGGCCGTTGCCAAATCCACCGGCATCGTCGAACTCATCCCCAAAGAGCGCGCTCAAATCTACGAACGTCTCGATTACGAGGCCACCGAATGCATCCGAATCAACGGCATCAGCGACGTTGAAAGTCAGAATATGCGAGCCACACTTCGCGGCCTCGGCGTAAACCTGCAGCCGGGAGCCAACATCCGCCTCACTTCAGCCCAGCGCGATCGCCTCGTGGATGCCATCAGTAAATCCCTCGCCATCGCTCATTGGGACGATGTTCGGTACGCCATCTGGAAGGGTGCCAGCGACGCTCTCATCCACGACGTTCCCACCATGCGTGATATGTTCCCGTACATTAGCCGTGCCGCCGACCAAGTCCCCGAACCATAACCTTCCCGAACTGCCGGAGCCGACCCCGATGCTCGACGTCCACCCGCCACACCACGCCGCCTCCACATGGCGCGACTTCTTCATCCACATCATCACCATCGTCATCGGCCTCCTCATCGCCGTAGGCCTCGAACAGGCCGTCGAATACCTCCACCACCGCCATCAACTGGAGGAGATTCGCCAGGAGTTGTTGGCCGAGCGTGACGAAAACCGGGAGATCCTGCAAAAGAATCTCGAAGCAGTGAAGACTATTCAGTCGCAGTTGGACCAGAACATGACGCTCCTGCGCGAACACCAAAGTTCACATGTTCCGCTCGGCGGGAAACTGCACTACTCCTCGAACCTGTACCGAACCCCGGACGCCGTGTGGCAATCGGCCCAGCAAGGCGGCGCTCTAAGCCTGATGCCTCACGACGAACTGAAGGCCAATGTTTACCTCTATGAGGTCGTTACCTCCTTCATGGAAGCGGTGCACTCGTTCTATACCCAGGCGGAAATCGCCGAGGCCATCACTCACCGTTCGCCGGACGGCAACCTTTCAACCCGCGACACGAAAGAACTAATCACCGTAACCTCCGAGACTCAGGGCAAGCTGGCCTATGCCGCGAAGTTCCTTAGCTATGAGGCAACCGGGCTCCAGAAAACGGGACACTAGTCTCGCTCCGAATCTGGCCCTGGAGCTATCCAATCATGCCCGAGAGCGACCCCATCCCGTCCGAACCCGAAAATCCCGTACCTTCCAGCACCCAAGAGGAGCCAGCCCCCATGCTCGATGTCCACCCAGCCCACCACGCCGCCAGCACCTGGCGCGACTTCTTCATCCACATCATCACCATCGTCATCGGCCTGCTCATCGCCATCAGCCTCGAGCAAACCGTCGAGTATTTCCACCATCGTCACCAGGTCGCCGAGACCCGTGAAGCCCTTCGCGTCGAGCGCGAGATCAACATCAACCGCTTTGCCATCGCAACCGCCGAATTCCGCCGCTTTGCTCCCATCCTCCAAAGCGACCTCAACGTCCTCGTCTACATCCACGATCACCGCGGCGCAAAGTTCACCCAGCTTCCAGCCCGCTTCAACTGGTATACGATCACGGTCCCCTTCAATGACTCTGCCTGGAAGACCGCACAGCAAAGCGGCGTCCTCCAATACATGCCTCGCGACGAAGTACAGCGCTACAGTCAGCTCTACGACAGGCTCACCCGCCTCGCCTTCGGGGTCCAGTCGGAGCGCGACGCTCTCTTTAAGGCCCGCGGCTTCACCGTCCGCGATGCAGACCCAACTCACCTCTCACCTGCCGAACTTGCCCACCAGCTCGACCTCATGACCGACGTAGTCCTGATGCACGGCACGAGTGGCGGCGAACAGCGGAACATCAACCGTCTCTATCCCAACTTCACCCCCGCTCCATCCGCCAACGAACTCTATCAGGTCCTCCACTCGCCCCCGGCTCCCGAGGACGTTAAAGCCGTCTCCGCCCTCTCCGAGCAAATCGACAAATTCGACGCCGATCACGGAGAGGCGACCCAACAATAGCGTTCCAAGCTTTCGAGGCTACCTCCGGTCCGACGTGGGCATCTCTCGGCACTCATAAAAGATTCCGCGACTCAGTCCGACTGATCGGTCCAGAGAATCGCCGTTCTGTTTACCAATCGGTTAGGCAGGTACCGCGCCCGGAATCGAAACTCCCGGAAAGTCGGATGGTCTCAATGGGTCGAAGCAACACTCAGCTCAGACCCACATTCAATGAAAACAAAAGCTAAAAGCGCGGCTAGGATAAGATCAGCCCGGACCTTACCTGGCTAGACTTTGGCTACATCAGCCAAACAGATCGATTCGTCAGGGTAAGCATTTATGGATCAGCTGATTAGATAGCATTGCATCGACCGGTTGAGCTGACACCGTTTTTCAGACCCTACGTGCAATCATGTTTTCGAGGTCTATCGATGCATCCATTCATTAGGCGACTAAGGTGCTTTCGCGACTTTGACTAATGCCCTGTGTCTGCTGGTTTGTTCTGCTGATGGGGCACGAGAAGCCAGTTATTCGGCAATTGCTGAAGACATAGGTCAGTCCGGATACCTCGATGAGCGCATCGCCCTGATATCGCCAGTGGGCTTGAACAGGTAAACACAAGTCTATTTCTCCGTTACTGACGCGCGGGTGTCTTGGTAGACTGGCTCACGTTCGGAGGGCAATTGGATGGGCAGCCGTACGGAGACCAGAATCTTCGATCCAAAAGATTCTCCTGGTGGAACCGAGTTGCTTGATGCGTCGGCGGCGTATCGAGATGGCCAGTGGTGGATGTACCTTGCCGGGCAAGCGGGCGGGTACGGTGCTACGCAACTCTTCAGCGCGTCTCTTGCTCCCGGCTCCGCCCTGTCAGGCCCCGGGTGGCGGCTCACCTTGGACGACGCTGGGCTGCCTGTTCCGCTCTGTGGCAATCAAAAAAGCCTTGCATGGGACGGCGGAGGCGGGCGTCACTGTCCTTCCTATGTGAAAGGGTGGGACCCTCACAAAAGAACGTGGGTCGAGCGGCTGTACTATGCCGGAGCCGCGGAGAATCTTTGGGGGCCTTATACCATCGGTTATTTGGAGTGGGACGGTGCCTCATGGCAGGACCAGCCATCGCCGTCATTCGTCGCCAACGAAGACTGGGAACATGGCAGCGTGTATGAGCCGAATCTGATCTACCACGATGGAAAGTGGAAGATGTGGTACGTCGCGGGTTCCAACCAAGAGAACTACCTCATTCACGGTTATGCCGAAAGCCGGGACGGGCAGTCCGGGTGGAGCAAGCATGTTATCTTTGCTCCTCCCGAAATCAAACTGTTTGACTTCTGCGTGAGAGAGCGGGGCGGAGCCTTCGAAGCGGTATTTGCACGCGTTTCAGTGGGAACAGGTCCCGCGCTCCCCGAAACTGGACTCTGGTGGTGTTGCGCAGATCGACCTTACTCCACCCTCTCTGAGTGGAGCTCCGCTACTCAAATCATGGACGCTCGGGACTGTGGATGGCATAGCGGCGCTTGGAAGCCTTCGCTTCACTTCCACGAATCAATCGCACGTCGTTTATTCATCTTCTTTAATGGGCTTTACCGGACTGGCGAGCTGGGTCCATTCCCTTTTGCCTTCACGCTTGGCTGCCTCGAATGCGACTCGCCACGATGCGCTTCTGAAACATGAAATACAATAGCCCTCGTCACGTTGGCCTCACGGTGATGCGAAATCCGAAGTTGCTGATAACGCCTGTCAGCTCAACCGGTCGATGCAACACTGGCTTGGAGTTTAGTCGCCGGCGTTTCAAAGCCCAAAGTTTGTCGCGGGCGTTGATTGAGGCGCAGAGCTACCTTGTTGAGATCGGCTTGAGTGTAACCGGACAAGTCGGTTTTCTTAGGGAAGTACTGTCGTAGCAGGCCGTTTGTATTTTCATTGGTGCCGCGCTGCCAGGGGCTCTGCGGATCGCAGAAGTAGACTTTCACATTCGTGTCCACCGTGAAGCTCTTGTGTTTAGCCATCTCGTGCCCCCTGTCCCACGTCAACGAACGCCGCAGAGTTGCGGGCAGTTTACGCACGTGCTTGCTCAGCGCGGCGACGACCGTCGTTGTGTCTTTGCTGGGCACTTTCACCAGCATGGTGAAACGCGAATGTCGCTCCACCAGGGTTGCGATGTGACTGTTCCTGCTGCCGCTAAGCAGGTCGCCCTCCCAATGGCCGGGAATAGCGCGGTCTTCAACCTCCGCAGGTCTTTCCCTAATAGAGATGGCATCGACGATCTGCCCGCGGGACTGCCCGTCAGCCCGAGCGTGTCGGGAGCGACGTATAAGCCGCTTGGACCTGAGGTGCTGAATCAGCTCTTTTTTCAGCACTCCCCGGGCCTGGATGAACAAGCTGCGGTAGATGGTTTCGTGGGACACACGCATGCTCTCGTTGCTGGGATAGTGGACCTTCAACCATGCTGAAATCTGTTCCGGCGACCAGTCCAGGATCAGTTTGCTGGTCACGATCGTCCGCAGCTTCTCGTCGATGGCAAGAAGGCACACCTTGGGTCGCAAAGCCGACTCCCAGGCCCGACGATCGGCTTCACTGGCTCGATACAGTGGACGCCCGCCGTGACGCGACACCTCCCGGCTCCCTGTCGACACAGCCCGCTGCAACCCGCTAGCGATCTCACGAATCGACGAACCGGAAGCAATTCCTCGTGAGATGTCTTCACGCTCCGCCAGCGTCAGCGTTCGCGGCGAACGCCGACGGGCAGCAGGAACTATCCCGCCGCGCAGCGTCAACAAGAACCGGATGGAACCATGGCCCTTACCAAAGGCGCGGCCAATCTCATGCAACGACTCTCCCGCCTTCCAACGGCGCCACATGTCGATCCGCTGCTCCGTGGAAAGCCTGTCCCGTTTTCCTTGTGTCATAAACACCACCTTTAGAAAATGAATTCATATCAGATGGTGTTGCACCGACCGGTTGAGACCACCCGACTTTGCGGGAACTTCGGAAATCGGGGGCCAGTCAGTCAACGCAAGCGCGTTTAGGCGTACTCTCCGAAGTCCAAACTATATCGTGCCGCCGACACCCAAGAAGAAGCCAAGCGAACCCCTTAGCCTTTATTCCGCAAAAGTAAGCTATAGTTCAACGGAGTGATACCGCTGAGCCGAGATCACTCTGCCATCCCGAATCTCAAGGTGCCGCTTTGTTCGAATACGGCATGTTCCAGTGTTTGTTCCGCGTGAGGTTGCCCATTCAGCTGAACGCTGCGGACGAAAACTGCAGTCTCGCTGTTGGCCGGTGCTTCGATGACGAAGGTCTCATTTCCAGGAAGGCGCAACGTCGCGCGCGTAAAGAGGGGACTTCCCAAGGTATACGACGTTTTGCCGGGACAAACAGGGTACAAACCCAAGGCGCTCAGGATGAACCACGCGGCCATGGAGCCAGTGTCTTCGTCGCCGGCAAAGGTGTCTGGTGTATATAGTTCGCGCATGACTTTGCGGACCCAATACTGAGTGAGAGCGGGCTGGCCAGCGTGAGAAAAAAGATAGAGAAGATTGTGTGAGGGTTGGTTAGAGTGTGCGTATTGGCCGAAGGGAACGGCGGCCATCTCCGACATCTCGTGGATCTCTTCTCCGTAGACACCGACGTTGAAGAGGGGCGGCAGCTTGAGCATCTCCTCCAGGGCTGCGGCGGAGGTGGCATTGCCTCCCATCGCCTCGATAAGGTCCGGGATGTTGTGAGGCGCGTCCCAGCGATGCTGCCATGCGCCGCCCTCGACATATGGACTTCCCCACGTAAAGGCATCGAAGGGAGAGCTCCAGGAGCCGTCTGCGTTCTTTCCTCGGAAGAATCTGACGCTCGGATCAAAGACGTTGCGCCAGTTTTCTGAGCGCTTCATAAAGATAAGGTAGTCTTCCTGCTTGCCAAGCGCTTTCGCTACTTGGGCGATGCAGAAGTCGCCGTAGGCGGCGTCGACGGTCTCTGCCACTGATTGCGGGATGCTGTCAGCAGGGATGTAGTGGAAGTTGAGATAGTCTTCGAGACCGACCCGGCCGTATCCTTTGGAGGGGTCGCCGGGCTTCGTAGCGTGTTTTTTCAGGCCTTCATAGGCGTCTTCGAGATTGAAGCCTTTGATTCCCTTGGCGGCGGCGTCGCCGAAGATCGAGTCGATGAGGCTTCCAGTCATGCAAGCGCGGTAGCCGGGAGCGGGGAACTGCGGCAGCCACCCGCCCTCCTTGAGGGCGTTGACCCAAGCCTGCAGGATCTCTCCGAGACGATCGGGAAAGACGATCGACATTAGCGGATACCAAGCGCGATAGACATCCCAATAGCCGTGGTCGGCGTACATTACGCCAGACGTGACTTGGCCGCTGAATGCGCTGAAGTGATGCATTTGGCCATTTGCGTCGGGCTCATGCCAGATGCGGGGGAAAAGGAGCGCGCGATACATGCAGGAATAGAAGGTGCACTGCTGGTGCTTGGTGGCACCCTCGATTTCGATTCGGTGCAGAAATTCGTTCCATCGCGCGGCTGCAGTTTCGCGAAGAGATGCGGCCGGAGTGTCGCTTAGCTCCTTTTCGAGATTCAACTGGGCCTGGTCGAAGGAGATAAACGAGGTCGCAATTCTGGCTTCGATCTTTTGGCCCCCCTGAAAGCGGACGATTCCGACCTGATACCCCTTCACCTTCTTTATTTCGAAGCTCTCCCAGGCCTCGGGAAACTGGATGAGATAGTAGGTTGCGAAGTTTTCCGGAACTCCTCCGGCGTTAGCCGTTGATGTAAATCGGATGCAGCGATTTATCGGATCCGCCTTGATAACCGTGTCGTTGCCGGGCACATCGAAGGCCAGACCGGGTGTCGTCTTTCCATCTCTGTCTTCAAAGGTCGCGGTAAGAATTGCGCATCTCTCTGTCGGTACTAGTTCTAAATGGGCCCGATAACGCAGCAGTAAGAGCCGAAGAGAGTAAGGCGCGAGCTGCGCATCTTCGGGGCTGTACGATGAGGCACGATTAGCCGCTTCAGGACGGATGTCACCACAAAAAGGAAGGAAGGTTGCATGGCCGTAGTCATCGAGCCATGGGCTCAATTGATGAGTGCAGCGGATACCTTGAATCCGCCGCGCCCCTGGCTGGAACATCCAGGGCGTACCCTCGTGAGATTGCAGGGTCCAATGTGCCATGCCAAAAGGCAAAGCGGCGATGGGAAGAGTATTACCTCGGGAGAAATCCCGAGTTGAATTTGTACCTTGCAAGATGTTCACTGCATCGACAGCACTGCGGAAGGGAGCAGCTTGCTGCGTTTCGGATGTCTCGCCCGCCCGTGCGAGCCCTTTGCCCGGGAGTGCGGTGCTAATGGCCGATAGCCCGGATGCTTTGAGAAAGCTTCTTCGGCTTGGGTCGGTCTTTGTGCCTCTTTGCATTTCAGTTACAGTTCTCCGCTCTACCTCTCAGTGTCGCATTCTCTGGAACAGAAGGGAAAACGAGCTAGACCAGAAAGTTTAGAGTGTAGATTTTAAGAAGCGCCTGAGGTGGCACCCTGTCAAAAGGCAAAGGCATTCCCGAGATTCGACACCCTGGACCCGTGGGCGAGAACCAAAATTCATATTGCTCTTGCCTGCGTTCGATTGGCGACTTTCAGAAATTGAATGTTCCCCCGATTTGTATTTCGCGGGCGTCGTGCTGAGTGCCGCCGATCTGACCAAAGGTGTTTGACGCGACGCCGCTGGTTGGATTTGCGAACTGGGCGTGATTCCATGCATTGAAGAACTCTCCACGTATTGTGAACCTAGTCTCCCTATAGATGGTGAAGTTTTTGTGCACGCCAATGTCCCAGTTGTTGATACCAGGCCCAGTCATGCTGTCGAAGCTGGTGGTTCCGAAGGCTGCTCTCGCACCGCCCGGCAGTTTGCCGTTCACAAGATTCACCGGATCGATCGAAGGATCGACATAGCAGGCGCCATTGCCCTCCGTCTGGCCTACGGTCTGCCCCTTGAGCCAGTAGTGACCGTTCGAGCGAACGTCTTTGTTGGCCAACGCGTTCCTGCCGTTGCAATACGTGTTTGCACGGATCTGTCCCGGAGACCAAGCCGTGTTATTTGGAGCGGTCAGCGTGAAGGGATTACCCTTCTGCATGGTGGCGATGGCATCAAGGTCCCACCCCCCAATCACTGTATCGAGTAGAAAATTCATCTGGCTTCCGAACTGCCTGCCACGCCCTAGCGGCAGCTCCCAGACGGCGCTGATTACGAGCGATTGCGGAAGGTTGGACGTCGTTGGGCCGTAGTCGCAACCAGGGAGGCAGCTTCGTCTCTGGTTGAGGGTGCCGTTGCTGCCTTCCTGAGATGCTGCGAGCGCCTTGGACCAAGTGTAGTTGGCGAGGAAGCTCAAACCTTTGGAAAACTGCCGTTGAAATTTTACGAGCAGCGCGTTGTAGTTTCCGTAACCGATGCTATTGACCTCCTGCATGTAGGAGAACTTCGGAAAGTAGGGGTTATTGGAATCATTGCAGAGATTTGATCCGGGTGCCGAACAGTCGAAGGGATTCCAATTGAGCGCGAGATGATGCGACGCATTCCCGATGTAAGCGACGTCCAGCAAATACTTTGAAGCGAACGTGTGCTGGATGTCGGCGTTCCACTGCTCTACATAGGGAGACCGGTTGGTCTCGCTGAGGTATTGAATTGGGCCAGTGATTGCGTTGGCCTGGGCCTGAGTGATCTGTCCAACGCTCACAGATGGCATGGCGTTCACACCAAAAACGTAGGTTGGGGTTGGCTGCACATTCGAGACAGCGTTATTAATCGTGATGACTTGAGAGACGACCGCGTACTGGAAGTTCACTGCTTCCTGGGTGGTGTAGTAGAGGCCCCATCCACCGCGGAATAAGGTATTTTTTATCGAACTCGGCGCGAAGCTGAATCCGATCCGAGGGGCCCAGTTCGTCATAGTCATTGGATAGACCGAAGGGTTCATCTGGCCGAGGGCGGCGAAGGTCGGAATACCTTTGACGAAATCGAATCCGTGAATGAGGTCTTTATTCTCTTGACCACTCGGGTTGGGCGAAGTGGCTCCGTACCAGGAAAGCGCCACGTTGGCAGTGAAGGTCGGTGTGATTTTCCAGGTGTCCTGGACGTACGGTTGCGCTGTAGTCCAGCGTAAGTGGGTTCGCGGCATGCCGATGGATTGGGCGCTTGTGAGGTCTCCCAATAGAAAGTCCGCAAAAGAGCTGCCCGTGCCGGCGATGGGAGTAAATCCGCCGCTGGCAGGGAACTGCGCAGTGAAATTGCCGTTGAAGTTGAAGACACCGCGCGCGTTTGCGTTGGCGCTTGATTGGATGGTTCGCAGATAGGCGATCTCCGCACCAAACTTGATCTGATGATTTCCGTGCAGCCAATTGAAGCCGTCGTCGATTTGGTAGACGTTATCTAGATTACCGATGAGACCGGTGGAAGTGCCGAAGCCGGTGAAGCCAGTTAGACCGATTCCCGGGACGCCGTTGGGATCGGCCGTACCTGTGACATTGAGCTTCTGCTGCAGCCCGTTTACGGGCAGACCCTCGTCGTAAACCGAGTCGCGGATTCCCCCCAGGCGAAGCTCATTCACCTTCGAAGAACTGAGAGTCCAGTTCCATCCCACATTTACCAATTCCGTATCGAGGGGAAAAGCAGTGCCTTGGCCCGGAAAGAGACCTGGGTTGTTTGCGGGCGAGTTCAACCAGTTTCCCTGGGCGAAGATCTGGTTTCGTTGGTTGAGGTTGTAGTCGATGCGGCCCATGAACTGATCCGAGTTCAAGGTCGTTCTGGGAGTACCGCTCACGTTATTGGGTTTGCTCGCAAGACTTGATCCTGGCAGGTAATAGGTAAGCAGCGTCTTTATGGAGTCTGAGATGCGATTCGCGGGGATCTTATTTCCAGGGAACTGGCTCCGAGTGTTGGTTGTCGGGTTATAGGTTTGTGGATCGTAGATGTTCACGCCAGCTTGTGAGAAGTCTCCGTTGAACATATCCGAGGTGGGAGTGTAGGCGTTGACAATCGCCGATTGGGACTGGCGGTATCCTTCGTAGTTCACGAAATAGAAGAGGCGATTCTTAAGCACAGGACCACCGAGATCAAAGCCGAACTGGTTTTGATGGTATGGGCCAAGGGGGATGGGTTGGCCAGTGGTGGAGTTGATACTGAAGTAATTGCGCGCAGCCATCTGGTTAGTTCGAACAAACTCGTACACTTCGCCGTGAATGTGATTTGTTCCGCTCTTGGTGACGACATCGACGATGCCGG
Source organism: uncultured Acidobacteriaceae bacterium (assembly GCA_963798925.1). Classification (GTDB taxonomy): domain Bacteria; phylum Acidobacteriota; class Terriglobia; order Terriglobales; family Acidobacteriaceae; genus Edaphobacter. The sequence continues at coordinate 618,929 of CAWCVD010000008.1, read as the reverse complement.
GGTTCGGTCCCATATCCGGCATAAAAAAGCCGTAATGCACTTCGAACTGATCGATGGCGCCGACGGAAAGATTGAGGGACGTGTTACCCGCGCGGCTACCTAGTGTTTGCAGGCCATTAACGACGTACATCGTGTAGTCCGGCTGATTGCCTGCGATATTGATCGACATGCCAGGATGGCCGGTTTGAGCAATCGAACCATTTGCCGCTCCTGAGGTTGGCTGAGTCGCACCGGAAAGCAGACCTAATTGGAGGAAGTTTCTGCCGTTCAAAGGAAGCTGTTGCACGCTTTGGGGGCCAATTACAGTACCAAGATCGTTCGATTGGGTATCGAGCAGATTGGACAGACCGCTAGCCTCGACAACGACGGTGGCCTGCGAAGAAGCCACATTCAGAATCGCGTTCTCGGTAGCGTGCTGGCCGACTATGACGTTGAATTGCGAGATCTTGTACTGAGGCGAAGCCGCTCTTCGATACTTCGAGTGAGTAAACACCCGGCGGCACTGTAGGGAACGAATAGCTACCCGACGCGTCCGTGTTCGCCTTGAGTACGACGTTGGTCGAATTATTCGTCAGGCCCACGTCGGCGCCTGGAACAACGGCACCAGACGAGTCTGCCACGGTTCCCTGGATTGAAGAAGTTCCGCTCTGAGCGGTCAACGAGGTTGTATAGATCAAAGGGAGTATGCCGAGAGTAAGTATTAGTAATCGCTTCTTCAATTTCATACGATCCTCCAGTCAAATGGCCATTCCGTAGTATTCAATGGACAAATCTGCGAGCGGCCTGACGGATTACAGCTCTTTGCCCCAAGCTGCTCGAGTTATTCCTTTCCTAGCCCAAGAGCGGGGTGTGAACGGCGACATGTTGGCACTTGGACGGCGTGTGTAATGCATTACGTTGATAGCGCAAAAATATCTTCCTTGGGCGCAATGCTTGTCAAGAAGGTTTGACTGAAGGCGAGCAGGATTCCCGAGCAATAGGGGGAGTATTTGGCTGTTACGATTGGCAGATTTACCGGCAGATGGTTCTAATATTGCGAATTTGCCTTCGGAAGCCGAAGGGCGAGAAGCACTGCATAGGTTTTGTGGAGGTATTGTCTAACGACACTATGATTCACCTTCTCTTATGCGCAACCCGGACTCGAGGCCGGGTAAACCTTGACAGTAGTATCTTCAGTTGGTAGTTTGCTGTGGTGTAATCCATTACAGGAGTACTCCTAATGCGTGCGATACGTGCAGTTTGCCAATCCTTAGCCGTATTGCTTTTGTCAGCAGGATCCGTGGCTCAGATCACGCAGTCCACTTCGATGCCGAAGGTCGTCGAAGTCAAAGTGGATTTAAGAGGAGACCTGGGAACGGTTCCGTCACGCATCTTTGGGACCTTTATCGAGCCGATCGATTACTCGATCGATAACGGAGTTATTGCCGAGATATTAGTGAACGGGAGCCTCGAAGCCGGGCTGTGGAACCACGCGATGTTGGAGCAGATATTTCGCGACCAACCTGAGTTGATCGAATCAACGAATCGCACGGGCATTCCCGTGCCGTGGCAGGCTTTGAACAGAGCCGCCGGCAACCGCTATGAACTCCATGCCGGAGATGCCGCCAATAGCTGGCAATCGTTGGAGATTATGGGGACGCCCAGTGAGCTCACCGGTATCCAACAACGGGTATACCTACCTGTACCGCGAACGTATGGTTACAACGTTTCACTCTATGCCAAGCATGTGAGCGGGCTCTCGCGTGTGAATGTGTCCCTTCGCTCCCGTAATTCCGACAGAGTGCTGGCTACGGCATCCATAGATGCGACGGCTGCGCAATGGACCAAATACAGCGCCAAGTTTGAACTGAAGAGAGAGGATGTGCGTCCGCTTGAGCCAGTAGATTTTGCGGTCTCCGTCGAAGGCGATGAGCGCGTCGATGTGGACCAGATATCCCTGATGCCAGACGATGCCATTGGAACCTTCGACCCCGATGTAGTTCGCATGGCGGACGCGATGCATATGACAGAACTTCGCCTGGGAGGCAACTTCAGCAGTTACTACCATTGGAGGGACGGTGTTGGTCCTCTGGATAAACGAGTCACAATGGAGAACATCGCCTGGGGTATCCCGGAATACAACAACTTTGGAACGGATGAATTCCTTGCCTTCTGCAAGCTTGTGCACGCCGAGCCGCAGTTCAACCTGAACATGGGGAGCGGGACACCGCAGGAGGCCGTGGATTGGGTCAACTACATACGCGATCGTTACAAAGGGCCGCTGATTCTGGAGATGGGGAACGAACTCTACGGGAGATGGCAGGTTGGGTATCCGGACATCCGTGAGATTGCACCGCGAACTCTGGCTTTCAGCAAGGCATTGAGGCCGGTATCGAAGAACGCGACATTAATGGCTACAGGGAATACACCGAACGGATTTGAGAAGTGGAATGCCGCACAGCTCACGAATCCTCCGAGCACCTTCGATCTGCTGACGACACACTTTATAACCGGGACAAATCACGTTCAATTGAACCCCTATACGCCAGACTTTATGGCTGCCGCCGCTTACGCTGTGCCTTATGCCGTCGGTCCTGACTTCGACCGGATGCAGGCTCAGATCGATGCGGGGCCTGGGTACAAGGGAACGGCTCATTTGGCTGTGACGGAGTGGCTTTTCAACAGTAAAGGAGAGGGCGAACGCAATTTCACGAACGAAAGCCCAAGTTCACGAAACGAGGGCGGCGCCGTGATGATTGCAGCCGCTTTCAACACTTATCTTCGCCACAACGGCGAGGTGAAACTGGTCGATATCACTGGGTTGATGGAGTTCGCAGGAATCTGGAAGCGTAGGGAGCAGGTGTTTGCCTCACCGGCCTACTATGTATTTCAGATGTATTCTTCGTCCAAGGACGATACTGTGCTGCCCGTGACGACAAACTCCGGAACCTATAGCGTGAAGAATGGAACGCAGGGATACGCAGAGGTTTCGGATGTTCCTTACATCGACGTCGTGGCCACACGAAGTGTTGCCAACCGGACCCTGACGCTATTCTGCGTCAATCGCTCGCTGACAGAAGATGTTCCAGTCCGAATCGACCTGGGCTCATTCACTACGTCAGGAATAGCCAAAGTGGAGCAGATCTCCGCCGTTTCGCGTTATGTGATCAACGACGAAGTTGAGCCGAGGCGCGTCGTGCCCGAGGTTTCCAGCCTTAACGTAATTCCGAAGGAGCCCCTGACAACCAGCTTTCCGCACGAAAGCGTTACGGTAATACGACTTCAGGAAAAATAACTTGGAAGACGATCGAGAGTAGGGAATGAAGCAGACAAATGTCCAGACTCGTCGCCAGCTTCTGAAGACAGCGGTGGAGAGCACTGCAGCTCTAGCGTGCGCCCACCCCGCCTTAGCATTACTGCGTGGATCGGATGAAGTTTTTTCGCAGATCCCCGGGCCGGTGAGGCGTACTGCGTTAGAGCCCACGGCGTTACAGCCTCTACCTTTAGGGACGATCAAACCTTCGGGTTGGATGTTGAGGCAATTGCGAATCCAGGCGGATGGGTTGAGCGGACATCTCGACGAGACTTGGCCCGACGTTGGCCCGAACAGCGGATGGCTAGGGGGTACGGGCGAGAGCTGGGAGCGCGGTCCATATTATCTGGATGGTCTGGTTCCACTTGCGTACCTTTTGGATGACAAGAGCCTCAAGGCCAAGGCTCAGAAGTTCATTGACTGGACACTGGATCATCAGCGAGAAGACGGAGCCATAGGGCCTGTGAGCAACGACGATTGGTGGCCTCGTATGGTGATGATGAAGGCCTTGGCGCAATACTTCGAGGCGACGCAGGATCCACGAGTGCCGGCAGCGCTTACCAGATATTTCCATTACCAGTTGGAGCAACTTCCTAAGCGCCCTCTCGCCAGTTGGGGAAAATATCGCTGGCAAGATGAGGTGCTGGTAGTGGAATGGTTGTTTGAACGTACGAAGGATCCAAAGCTTTTGGAACTAGCAGGAGTATTGAGGGATCAGGGTTTCGATTGGGTTGCCAGCTTTGAGGATTTCGAATTCAAGACCCCAGCTACGAGAGCTGTCCTGAAAAATACGGGCGGCAACAACTCCAAGGGCATGCAATCGCATGGGGTGAACAATGGGCAGGCGTTGAAGACAGCGGCTGTGCAATTTCGGTTGACTGGCGATCCGAAAGAGCGCGGCAATTTATATCGCCAGTTAGACGCGCTGTACCGATACCACGGAGTGCCGAATGGCATGTTCTCCTGCGACGAGCATCTAGCGGGCCTCAATCCCAGTCAGGGGACAGAGTTATGCACTGTCGTCGAGACGTTATTCTCACTGGAAGTTGCGCTGGCGACCTTTGGCGACGCGGAGCTTGGAGATCGCATTGAAAAGATCGCCTTCAATGCACTGCCGGGCACGCTAACCGAAGACATGTGGGCACATCAATACGATCAGCAGTCAAATCAGGTACAGGTCAGCCTCAATTCGAAGCCTTGGACGACCAACGGCCCGGAGGCAAATATTTTCGGTCTACAGCCGAACTTCGGTTGTTGCACAGCGAATTATCATCAAGGCTGGCCGAAGATGATTTCGGCGTTATGGATGAAGACGTCGGATGACGGCTTGGCTGCTACTCTTTACTCTCCTTGCACCGTGAATACTACTGTTCGCGGTATTGCAGTGCGCCTTGTCGAAGAGACTGACTACCCGTTCCGCTCAAAGATCCGAGTGACGGTGCAGACGAATCGAACTGTGAACTTTCCGCTGCTGCTGCGGATTCCTGCATGGGCCACAGAAGCAACCATTTTGGTCAACGGAAAGCAAGGTGAAGCTAGTGTTCAGGCAGGCTCATTCGCACGTATTGAGCGCGCATGGAGAGCTGGCGATCAAATCGAGATCACTTTGCCAATGTTTCCACGCGTTTCTCGGTGGTACAACAGGGCGGTTACTGTGGAACGAGGTCCTCTCGTATTTTCGCTGAGCCCAGGAGAGGATTGGGTGCAACTCCAGAAGCAGGGCCTGACCGCCGATTGGCAGGTTTATCCCACCGCGGGCTGGAATTATGCTTTGGCGGTCACGGAGGAGAATGCTGGTGCTTTGATAGTCGTTGAAAACGAAGTCGGCGCTAGGCCCTTTGGATTGGCGAATCCCGCTGTTGTGATTCGGGCTAAGGCTCGGCGCCTCTCGTCGTGGCGATCGGAAGATGGTGTCGCTGCTGCCCCGCCGATGAGTCCGGTACGCAGCGAATTACCTGAGGAAGACATTCGTCTTGTCCCATATGCGGCAGCTAAGCTGCGGATCACGGCATTTCCGGAGCTGGCCGTTTGATATAAGTCCCGGGAGATTCAAAGACCGGGCCAAACTCGAAGAGAACGAATCTCGAAATTTCTCGGATCGGCAGAATGGCACGGCGTTCAGGCGGTCGCATGCGAACGAAAGGAAGGCGCGATGGATCGACGGGATTTCATTAAGGCCGCGGGGATGGCTTTAGCAACACGGGCGGTGCCGCCGACGGAGGCCGAAGGAAACGTCGAAACGCCCAACATTATCCTGATCATCGCTGATCAGCGTCACTACGGCCTGAGCAAAGCTACTGGTTTTCCATTGGATACGAGCCCTACGCTCGATCGCCTGCAAGTGTCCGGAGTTGGCTTTCAGCACAACTATTGCACGACCCCGCTCTGTGTTCCCAGCAGAATCTCAATGTTGACCGGACGCTGGCCCGACGCCCACCGAGTCAGAATGAATCTGCAGGCCAAGGATGCGTACTTTTCGCAAGACCTATATCAGGTTGCAAAACACCGCGGCTATCGCACGGCGCTTGTTGGAAAAAACCATACCTATCTGACGAAGGCAGACCTGGATGTCTGGCGTGAGTTCTCGCATGAAGGCGGCTACATTGCGCCGGAAGCTCCACCTGAGGTTGCGAACTTCGACGAGTGGCTTAAGAGTCTGCACTTCAATGTCGCCCAAGAACCCAGCCCTTATCCGCTTACGACGCAGATTCCTTATCGCATCGTTTCCGAAGCAGTGAGGTTCATTGACGAATCGGGCGAAAATCCATTTCTGCTGCAGCTCAGCTTTCCCGAACCGCATGACCCTGAGCAGGTGCCGACACCATATTGGAATATGTTTGCGCCAGATGTGGTTCCTGCCCGATGTGCGGGACCAGAGGCTCTGAAGAATATGGGTCCGCGTGCAAGATGGGAGTATCGCCTGCAGCAAGACAACTTTCCGGATACAGAGAAGCAGTGGCGTCGATATGTCTCGAACTATCTCGGAGCCCTTCGCATGATTGACGACCAGATTGCACGGCTAACCGAATATCTTGAGAAGCGGCAATTATCGAAGAGGACGTTAGTTGTCTTTACCGCTGATCACGGCGATTATCTGATGGATTACGGATTGGGCCGCAAGGGCGTCGGCCTGTACGAAGACCTCACTCACACGCCTCAGATCTGGTGGGGATATGGCGTACGACCTTCCAAGAACGTAGCGGAAGCCTTTACGTCAATGACCGACTTGATGCCTACCATGTGTGAAGCCATGGGTAGCGAGATTCCCAACGGCGTACAAGGTAGAAGTTTATGGCCGTTGCTTCAGGGGCAGGAGTTTCCGCGGGAGGAATTCCGGAGTATCTACGCCGGCGTAGGTGTAGGCGGCCTGTACTACGACGATGTCGACAGCATCTCTACTGCGATCTCACACGATCCGGCGCGCATGGGTTCATGGGATGAGCTCAACAAAGTTACGCAGAGCGGAAACCAAAAGATGGTCCGCATGGGGGAATGGAAGCTCATCTACGACATGATGGGCTACGGGCAGCTTTACAATCTGCGGACCGACTCATGCGAGTTGATGAATCTCTTCGGGAAATCGGAGTATGCGGATACGCAGGCTAAGTTGATGGCGGAGTTGGCAATGTGGACGATACGCACGCAAGATAGCCTGCCGACAGGACCTCAAAACGGAAAGTATCAAACGAAGTGGCCGACACGACACAACTGGTACTCACCTTACCGCCAAGGCTCAGCTCCAAATTCCTACATTCCGTAAAGGCATTATTCATAACTGTTTCTCCTTTGCAACTCGCGAGGATTTATTTTCCGTGATGGATGGCCCGTTCAAGTGGCCTTGAGTGGGCCGAGGACCCGCATTCGCATGGAACGAGGGAGAGAAAGCTCTTTGTTGCGTGAGGGAGTGTAATTGATTACACTCGCGGGCATTGGAGATACTGCCCATGAACCGTCGTGAGTTCGTCAAGCGTGGCGCTGTCGCTTCCGCAGTTGCGGCGATGCCGCTCGCCGCCAAACAGTCCGGCAAGTCGTCCCATAAGCGCCCCAACCTGCTCTATGTATTCAGCGATCAGCATCGCGCGCTCTCGCTGCCAGGCGAAGCCTTGAGTCCGGTGATTGCTCCGACCCTCGAGAGCTTCCGCCGTAAGAACTTCTCGATGGAGACGTGCATTTCGAATTATCCGCTCTGTGTCCCGCATCGCGCGATCCTCGTCAGCGGCCTGTACTCGTCGCAGTCAAGGGTGACGCAGAACGGGCAGACGCTCGAACCGCTTGTGCCAGGTCTCGGAGAGACCTTTCAGAAGGCCGGCTATCACACCGGCTATGTGGGCAAGTGGCATCTGTATGATGGCGAAAACAAATTTGTCCCTAAGGGACCGTACCGCTTCGGCTTTGAAGACTGGCACGCATGGGCCAACACCAACAAGCATTACGACGGTATTACCTTCGATCAGGAGACGGGTGAGCGTCTCACTATACCTGGCTACCAACCAACCCGCATGACCGACCAGGCGCTGGAGTTCATCGGCAAGCAGAAGGGCGCGGAGAAGCCCTGGTTTCTCGTGCTCAGCTGGAACCCGCCACATCCGCCCTTCGATCCACCCGACGAGGATAAGAGTCTTTATAACGAGTCCTCATTGAAGCTGCGCCCGAACGTCCGTCTTCCGACGCCTGCCGACAAGATCACCAACCCATATCCGCAGTTGGAGTCTCTAGATACGCTGCGCCAAGCCGAGCAGGGTTATTACGGCGGGATTACCGCTGTTGATAAAGAGTTTGCGCGACTCCTCAAGGCTCTGGATGACAATGGGATGACCGATAGTACCGTAGTAATCTACACATCCGACCACGGCGAGATGATGGGCTCTCATGGCCATATGGCCAAGCAGATGCCACACGAAGAATCCTGCCGAGTGCCCTTTTTCGTTCGCCTGCCAGAGGTGAGGAGCGGCAGAAGTTCGGATGCGCTCTTCGCCTCAGTGGACATCTATCCTACGGTGTGTGGCCTTGCGACTATCGCCGTCCCCAAACACTGCAGCGGCCGCGATTTTTCCGGTCTGATGCGCGGTGATAAGACCTTCAAGGAATCGGAGATGGTCTTCCTGATGAATGACCAGGGACCGTCGACGCGTCAGGAAGTGAACGTTCAGACCTATCGTGGTGTCCGCACCAGAACTCATACTTATGCCGTGCAGTTGGACGGCCGCTGGTGTTTGTACGACAACGCGGCCGACCCATACCAGTTGAAGAACCTCGTGAGAGACCCGGCAAGCAAAGAGTTGCTGGAGAAACTCGACGGCGGCGTTAATCGCTTGGAGCAAATCCACCGGCGATGCCTTCCCGTATGACAAAGCGCTCGGGGCCTATTCCTCTCATCCGGGGACCTAGCTAAGGCGGTGCTATCCGAAAAGCAAGACGGAGATCATATCCGTCCATCACTTCATTGCAAACTCATGAATGAGATTCTCAGTAACGATCTAAATTTACACCCGCACACGTGGGCTAACTTCCGGCACTCGATCGAGAGAAGCGTGCTTGAGCGCGCTGATTCGGCATAAGTAAAGCTATGGCAGGACCTTCGTTTGGAGGTTTATGTCCTTGACAATCTGTAACAGAACAATATATCGTTTTGGCGTCCAGTAATCGATTACATTGTAACCCCTGCGTAGGGTCTGCTGCGATTGAGATTCGCTAGCGATCCGCGAACGTAGGCCACATCCTAAATAAAAGAAGACGAATCCCTAACCCGTCGTGTGAGACCACCAGGAGATGGCAGGAACAAAAGCTCAACAAATGACTTCGGGTTATGGCTGTCGGTCGGGCCGATCTCCGAGCCCTCTGCCCTTGCAGGTGATAGCTCTGATCTGCTGTCCGCATTTGCTTTCGGATCGCCGGGATTTGTCAGGATCTCCAAAGGAGTAGGTTATGCAAATCAGCCCAACGAGACTTTCGACTTCGCTTCGCAGAGCATTCCGGATTGGCAGCTTGGCTTGCGTCGCTCTTTTGCTTTCGACGACGTTTCGTACCTTCGGGCAGGTGCTAACAGGCGAAATTGATGGCACGGTACGGGATGGAACAGGCGCGGTTGTTCCAAATGCTACTGTGACAATCACGAATACCGACGAGAGCTTAGTTGAGCGAACCGTGAAGACCAATACACAAGGCCAATTTACTGCGCCACTGCTTTCCAGCGGCTCCTACTCCCTGGCTGTTTCTGCGGAGGGATTCCAGACCTATACCGTTAGCGGGATCCGGGTTCACGTCGGGCAGCCGTCGACGGTTTCAGTGGAACTGTCTGCGGGCGCGGTTTCACAAGCCGTCACCGTTACAGCAAATGAGATTTCGTCGCAGCTGGATACGGCAGCGTCCAGTACGCTCATCGACAGCCAGCAAGTCACGGGGTTGTCCTTGAGCAGCAGAAACTATCTCCAACTCTTGTACATTCAGCCTGGAATCAGTGGCGGCATCCCCGGACCGGATGACCGCGGGAATATCACTACAAGCGGCGCAGTCAACGTTCAGACTTTCTCCGTCAACGGCAATGGCACTGCCGCGAACGGGTACTTTGTAGACGGGGCGGACACCCTGAAGCGCGCCGGGCAGCAGCCCGTCGCTTTTCCGGGCGTGGACTTCATCCAGGAGATCAATCTTCAACGTGCCAGCTATGGACCAGAATTCGGCGGCGATGGTGCCGCATTCGTCAGTGTTCAAACCAAGTCCGCAGGCACGGATTTCCACGGCGGTGCTTTCGGATTCTTTCGAAGCCAGATATTTAACGCGAACACTTATTTCAATAATCTGGCCGGGGTCCCGCGTGGAGGGCAAAGGTACTCTGATTTTGGGTACTACCTCGGCGGCCCGGTGTGGATACCCAAGCTTACGGACCGTCACAAAGCGAAGACCTTTTTCTTTTTTGGTCAGGAATACCTGAGAAGCGCAAACTCGGTCCAGCAGACAATCACCAACCTTCCAACAGCCGCGCAGCGCAGTGGAAACTTCAACGTCCCTGTCTGCACGGTCTACACCGCGGGCAAATGTACGACGACGGTGACTTCTATCACTCCGATCAACCAGACGGCTCAGGAATATCTTCTCGACATTATCGACAAGCTTCCGTTGCCGAATAGCCCAACTGACCCGCAAGGCCTGATCACTCAAGCCCTCGGCACCAACAATGAGACCCAGACCCTCATCCGTATCGATCACCAGTTCAATAACAAATTGAGCGTCTTCTTCCGTTATCTGGATGATCCGTTCAATCTCATTGTCCCTAACGGATTTCAGTCGACATCCAGTATTCCGGGTGTTGCAACCTCAAGAATGACGAACGGGTCGACCAACTGGTTGGGGCATGTGACCTATGTCATCAATGCTAACCATGTGTTGGAAGGCGGCTATTCCACGAGGGCTAATTGGGTAACGGCCCAGGCGATAGGCTACTTGGAAGCCGCCAATTCACCAGACATCCATGTTCAACTCCCCTATGTCTCAACCCTCGGCCAAGTTCCACACATGACCATCAACGGAGCGAACTACGCCGTGAGTTCCTATTACAACGAGCGAACACCTCTTCATCAGATTTTTGTCAATAACACCAATTCGCTGGGACGCCATACGCTCAAGGTTGGCGTCAACATAGAACTTATGACCGGGGGCAGTACCGCTGCCTCGGCGAATGCCGGCAACTTCACGTTTGCTCCCGGCACGCTTCCCGCGGGAGGCGCAACGCAATTCGATCAGGCGTTCGCGAACTTCCTTTTGGGGGCCCCTGCCACGTTCACTCAGGCAAATATTGACGCTGACGCAGCGTACAGGACTAACATCTACGAGGGCTATGTTCAGGACGACTTCAAGGCGTCACAACGGCTTACCTTAATAGCAGGCGTTCGGTACACCTATTTTGCGTCTGGCACGAGCGCGGTTCTGGGACCCGGCTATTCGCAGTTGCCAGTGCAGAACTTCGATCCGCAAACCTATAATCCCGCCAATGCGCCGACCCTTAATAATGTTGGAGTCATCTGTACGGTTGCGCCTTGTGCCGGTGGCAAAACGCCCAATCCCGCCTATAGTCCTCTCAACGGAATTATCATTGGCGGCCAAAACTCACCGTATGGATCGACGATGCAAGCGACGCCCAATAAGAACTTTGCGCCCCGTTTCGGCTTTACTTATGATGTTTTTGGGGATGGAAAATCGGCGCTGCGCGGTGGTTTTGGCGTCTACTTTATCTCCGTAACGGGAAATCAAATCAAATTTGCGCAAGCCCAAAACTATCCGAATATTCTCAACGCAACTATTTCAAATCCGTCCTTTGCGAATCCGGGCAATGGAGTGCCGCAATTCAGCGCTTCTCCTAGCATTCTCCAGGCTCTGCAGGTTCATGACACGGCACCTTATTCGGAACAATACAGTCTCGACTTCCAGCAGCAGTTGAAGAAAGGAGGTGTCCTCGACGTTGGCTACTATGGAAACCATGGGGTTCACTTGTATGCCAACATCGACGTCAATCAAGCGCCGGCGGGTCTATATGCCCAGAATGGTTTGATCTCGGGTAACGTGGTGACAGCAGGGAATACGCCGGTGTTGAACCAGATTCGGCCCTACCTTGGCTATAGTGCGATCACGACTCAGGCTACGATCTTCACCTCGAACTACAACAGCCTCCAGACCTCTTACCGACAGCAAGTCCACGGCGGTGGGATCATTACTGCGAGCTACACCTGGTCGAAGGCTTTGACCAATGCGCGAACCCCGCAGAACTCCGCAAACCTCGCGGCGGAATATGGTCCAGATCCACAAATGAGAACAAATGTCTTCAACGCAAGTTTTGTGTACCCATTGCCTTTCTATAAGACTCAAAAAGGCATTGTAGGTCGAATAGCGGGTGGATTTGAGGTGAGCGGGATCGTATCTTACGGATCCGGTCAATATCTAACCGCCACCACGAGCGCAGTGGATCCGGGCGGCGTTGGTCTTCTTGTTGGACCCGCGACTGGCCGGCCGGACTATATCTCCAATCCCAATGCTGGCGCTCCTCATGGCCTACGGCAGTGGTTCAATACCGGTGCCTTCCAGCTGGTTCCGACCGGCCAATACAGGCCGGGGAATGATGGCGATTCCAACATCCTGGCACCAGGCTATGGGAACTGGGATCTCAGTGTTTTCCGCAATATCCTAATTTGGAAAGAGGCTAGCTTTCAATTGCGAGCTGAAGCATACAACGTCTTCAATCACACTAATTTCAGTGGGGTTCAAACCACATTGGGAACAAGCAACTACGGTCAGATAACGGCAACCGGACCGAACCGCGCTCTGCAATTCGGAGGTAACTACGTTCTGAATGAATGTGGTGCATGCATCACCAGTGGATTCGGCTATGCCCAAATTGAATCGCCAAATCTCACGACGCACCTTCCTCAGTAGCGCCGCCGCCAGTGCGTGCGGTCTCGCACTGGATCAGGCACGTGCAGCGAGGCTATCGAAGCAACCTAACATTCTCTGGATTATGTCGGACGAGCACAATCCCAAGGTCGCAAGCTATTACGGGAACAAACTCGTGCAAACACCCAATGTCGATTCGTTAGCTCAGCACGGTATCACTTTCGATGCACACTATTGCAACTCGCCTCTTTGCGCTCCATCGCGGCTGTCATTGACTGCTGGGCAGTATGCCTCACGAGTGGACGCCTGGGGACTGACGAGTGAATTGCCAAATGCCGATATGATTTCCCTGCCGAGAGTGTTGAATGCGGCTGGCTACGAGTCTTTTCTTTGCGGGAAGCAACACTACGACTACACCCGACGATACGGTTTCACTGAGATCGGCTGGCAACTTTAATAACTGGTACAAGACGGGTAAGGGACGTCGCCTGCCGCCCACACATACAAAGCAAGAAAGGCTTTCCCCACGATTTGGCGGTTTCCATCCTGGCGACCACGGCAGCACCGTTGAACATGACCGCCGAGTAACGGCGGGTGCCGTAGACTTTCTTTCCAAGCGCGGAGAAAATGAAAAGCCCTTCTTTCTTTTTGTTGGTTATATGGCGCCACATTTTCCGTTGATTGTGCCGGAAGCCAACGTTTTGCCATATCGCGGTAGGGTAGCGATGCCGGAGATTCCTGATGGTTTTCTTGATCGCTTGACGACAAACTACAAGGTGCAGCGCGCGGGCTTTGAGGAGATTGGCGTCCCAGAGGACACTGTTCGACGAGGACGCGAACTTTACTACGGGCTGACAGACTGGGCGGATAACGAGATCGGCAAAGTGCTGGCGGCGCTACGCACCCATCCTGAAATGGCTGAGAACACCGTTATCATTTATTCCTCCGACCATGGAGAAAACATGGGCGAACACGGCATGTGGTGGAAAAACTGCATGTATGAACCCTCAACCAGAGTGCCGCTTGTGATCTCATGGCCTGGGCGGTGGAGTGGCAGACAGCGGCGCAAGGGGGCATCGTCCCATGTCGACCTGGTAAAGACAGTGGCAGAGATCGCTGGCGCTCGCACGCCTGAGGACTGGAACGGCACCTCGATGCTGCATTGGATGGATCATGGCAACGCCGCATGGAAGGATTTCGCCGTCAGCGAGTACTATGCGCATAACACTGCTTCCGGGTACGTAATGTTCCGCAGCGGAGAATGGAAGTATGTGTACCATACGGTGATTGACAAAGACCATCCTGCGGAACGCGAACTGTATAACCTCATCGAAGACCCGCAGGAGTTTACGAGTCTCGCCAGTTGGCCCGAGCATCAAGCCCGCATGGAAGCTCTACACAAATGTATGCTGAAAGAGATCGGTGGCAACCCTAACGAGACCGAACAGCGGTCGCGCCTTCAACTTGGGCGCGGCTACATCCGTTCAGACCCGAAGCCACCTGGGGCTGTCGAGGATTTGGAAGGTTAGCGAGGGCTTCTCCTAGAAGCAAGGAAGTCCCACTCAGCGGTCAGCTGCTGACTGACATTACGTCATAAAATTCTTCGGGAACGTAACTGCGCCTGGGCGTATTCGGTATGCTTATCCCTATGGATATCCAAGAGGTAGCCCGGCGCGCGAATGTCTCGACTGCAACAATATCTCGCGTACTCAATGGATCCACCAAAGTCAAACCTTCAACCTTCGAGCGCGTCAAGAAGATCATCGACGATCTACATTACGTGCCCAACACGAGCGCTCGCACGTTGCGGGTTGGCAAGAGCCAGTTACTTGGCCTAATAGTTTCTGAGATCAACAACCCGTTTTTCCCGGATCTGATCGACGATTTTGAAGCGCGAGCTCGGGAACGAGGTATTGATGTGGTCTTCACGCATACAAACTACCAGAGCGATCGCCTGGAGCAATGCCTAAAGCGCCTGATTGAGCGGAACGTGGACGGCATCGCCGTTTGTACCTCCGAGACGAACCATGCTGCCTTCGAGTTTGCGGCACGGCATCGCTGTCCCTTCGTTCTGATGAACCAAGAAGGTACGCACACACCTTATAACAACATCTATGTCGACCATATGAGCGGAGCAATTGAAGCGATACGTCACCTGCATAAACTCGGCCACCGGCGCATAGGGTTCATCGCGGGGCCCGGCAGTTTCCATTCCACGAGAGCGAGGCGGGAAGCCTTCTACTCCGCGATGAAAATGACTCGGATCCGGGTGAATGAGGATTGGGTAATCGAAGGGGACTTGCACGTGGAGGGCGGCCAGGCTGCCATGGAGCGGTTACTGCAGAGGACCTCACGGCCGACAGCCCTGTTTTGTACGAACGACCTTATGGCGTTCGGCGCGCTTCGAGCGGCTCACGAACACAATATTGCCGTGCCCGAAGAGTTCTCGATTATCGGCTTTGATAACCTTCCCGTGTGCGATATGGTGACACCGCCGCTTTCCTCGGTCGAAATTCCACGTCGTCTAATCGCTTCCAATATCTTCAGGATGCTTCTCAAGGCTGCGGGCGCGGCCCAGGGGCGAAAACTGCCGACACCGACCATAAGGACTAGTCTGGTTCTGCGCGGATCCACAGCGCCTCCGAAGGCCAAATAACATCGTTTTTAGCTTTCGCTCAAACTCTCTTGGCCGGTGAAAAACAGACGGCCCGAATTTCTGTAATGCTTTACACTCGGCAAAGCATCTGCGTATGATCAGTCCCGGAGTTTGGCCATGAACCGTCGTCATTTTCTGGAAGTTGCTACCGTCGCTGCTCTTGGCGGCACAGTGCGCGCAGCATTACCGCAGCAGGACGGACATCCTTTGGCGGTAGAGTTTACTCACCCGCGAACAGGCATTGGACCGTTTGAGCGAACCCGCTCCGGCAAGAGTCCCCATATCTTCATGATCTCGGCCGATATGGTGAGCCCTGATCTCTATCATCCCGACCGGACATTCTCGAAACAGGTGCACACGCCGGCCGTGCATTCGCTCATGAAAGACGGCACGTTCTTTGCGAACGCCTGTTGCACCGTACCGCTATGCGCTCCTTCTCGTGCTTCGTATCTGACGGGTCGATACAGTTATGTTCAGGGCAATGGCGAACGCGCACCTGAAGGGCTGGAGACGCAGTTGCGGCCCGATGACATCATCTATCCGGAGTATTTGCGCGCAGCTGGATATGTTGCGCGTCAAGTAGGCAAGGGACATGTCGGCACGAAGAAGTTCATTGATGCCTTCACGGAGAACGACAATCCGTGGGACCGTTGGTCGCCTCCTGTGTTTGATGATGATGGATTCTTGGCATATCGGCATCACCTCGGCGTAAAGCCGCAAAGGTACGAGCGGGAAATCGTATTTCGTATGCAGGATCGCACGACGCCCGGCAACTCCGTCGGTGGCTGGATTGTTCAGGAAGACGGCAAGCCATATCCGTTGGAGGCCCACTACACGTACTACCAGGCAATGCGTGCGATCGATACTTTGCGCGACCTCGTTGAGGCTGGCGTCGCGGCAAAGCGACCAGTGTATTTGCAACTTGACTTCTTCGATCCGCACCAGCCGTTCTCGATTCCCGCTGGATTCGAGGCCCGAGAGCGGGCGCTTCGACAGTCGATGACCCTCCCACAGTCATATCAAGCGGTTCGGCAGCGTGACTTTCGTCGCGGCGATGACGAAGGGGAGATTCTCGATGTCTATCGCAAGTACTGGGGTATCTACGATCCGCAGATGCTGCTCGATTATCGCGTGGCCTACGCTCTACAGATGGAGATCGTCGATCACGCGATCGGCATAGTGCTGGATGAGATCCGCAGACTTGGTCTCTATGATGAATCGATGATTGTGTTCATCAGTGATCACGGTGAAATGAATGGGCGTCGCGCAATGGTCGACAAAGGCGTCTACCTATATCCCGATGTGCTTCGGGTACCGTTCGATCGATTAAGCCGGCTGGGCTAGCCCAGGCACGCGTTGTCGAAGAACCGGTCTCGCTCCTGGACCTTTCACAAACGCTGCTCGATGTAGCGGGAGTAAAACCGGAGGCAAAATTCGATGGTATTTCTCTGCTCCCAGCGCTATCCGGCGGAAAACTGCCTCAGCGAGAACCCTTGTTGTTTTTCGGTGGCTGGCATGTAGGTGTGAACTTCGCCTGTGGAATCGGTCACCGGACAGCGGATGGCCGCTACTTTCTATATGCCTATAACCTTAGTTCACCGAAAGATGAGCTCTACGACATGAATTCTGAGGATGCTGTGAACCTGATTGGCGATCCGACGCACAAGGACGTCCGCGATTTAATGCTGCGGGCGCTGGGGGATGCGCTGCAGAGTGATCCGCGGTGGGCTGGCTATTGGGCGGAGTTTCGCATTGCGCGTTACACCTTGTTGCCAAAGACAAACGGCGACATGCAACTGTTCGCAAAGCCAAGCTGAGTTGGAGACTTTGTTCACGGCACATTCCGTATCCCGAGAAAGGACGTTGATATCGATGATCTTCGAACGATCCTGATAGGCGATGCTATCCCCTACGACGGTTACATAATTCTCTGTTGATCCTAAACAAACCAGGTGTTGCGACCAAAAATGGTCCGAAATGCCTGGTCTAAGCCATAAACTCAGACTGTAATGAGACTGTTACTCTTTTGCCGGCTGATATTTCTGAAGGTAAGGCGGCACTACCAGATTTCCGGTTCGTTCTCCTTCAGGTGTCTCCGGCATGGGCCACGGTTGCACGCCTACCCGCTTTGCCCACGCATCCCACATCCCTGCCATTATCTTTGCGCGCTCAGGCTGAGCAGTTGCGAGATCGTGCAACTCGGTGCGATCCGCTTCCATGTCGAAGAGTTCCCAACCGTCCGGAAAACGCGAGACGAGCTTCCATTTACCGTCGCGCACAGCCTTGTTTCCTTCATGCTCCCAATAGATTGGTCCGCGAGCTCGCGATTTGCCAACGAAGATCGGTACGAGGCTTTCTCCGGCAAGAGCGGGAATTGGGCCGGCGGCCACTTGCTTCGGATAAGTTAGCCCCGCGATTTCCAGGAACGTGGGCATAAAGTCAGTCTCGTGGCCAACCGCATTTACCGGTGTTCCGGTAGCCTTGATCACCGCAGGCCAACTCGCGATTAGCGGCGTACTCACGCCGCCTTCATGCGCGTAGTGTTTATAAAGACGGAATGGCGTGTTGGCGCAGTTACCCCATGGGATGCCAATACTCTGGAAAGTATCTTCGCCCCCGGGCACAACGCCTGGTACGTTGCCAGCGCAGGTCATTCCACTCTGGCACGGTCCGTTTGCTTCGGTTGCGGTGTTGACGTGCGATGGCCCCTCGCGCGATTCGTTAGGGGTCTGCCGTTTGCCGCGGGCAATTTCTTCGGCATTTCCGCCGTTGTCGGACATAAAGATGATCAGTGTGTTGTCAGCGATACCAGCCTTTTCGACAGCGGTGATAATGCGACCGATACCCTGGTCGAGGCGATCGATCATCGCGGCATACACAGCCATACGCCGTATCTCCCAGTCTTTGTTGTCCACCTTGTCCCACGCAGGCACGCGTGGATCGCGAGGCGTCAGTGGCCATTGCGTCGAAACGAGCCCCATGGACAACTGCTTCTTGTGCCGCTCCTCGCGGAGTGCGTCCCAGCCCGCCTCGTAACGTTTCGCATACTTCTCGACCGTCTCCTCCGGCGCCTGAATGGGCCAATGCGGAGCATTGAAAGCGGTATAGAGAAAGAAGGGTTTTTTCTGCGGGGCAAGTTCCGTGACGAACGAAGCAGCATGATCGGCCCAAAGGTCGGTTAGGTACTGATCTTTGGGTGGTGGCGGAAGCGGATCGTTGCCGTTCATAAGGTGAGGCGACTCGTAGTAAACGGAAGACCCCGCGATCATGCCCCAAAACTTGTCGAAGCCGCGTTGAAGGGGCCAACTGCGCTTTCCTTCCTCCGTTTCCGTCGCAAGATGCCATTTGCCTACCATCGCGGTGTTGTAGCCGGCAGTCTTTAGTGCCTCGGGGATGGTGAGTGTAGCGGCATTCAGGATTCCGTTGTATTCGGGATAGGGATAGCGACCGTGGTCGGCGACCATGTCGCCCATGCCGGCCTGCTGCGCGTAGAGGCCCGTCATGAGGGAAGCGCGAGAGGGACAGCAGCGGGGATTGTTATAGAACTGATTGACTCGGATGCCGCGCGCCGCAAGCTTGTCGAGGTTCGGAGTCTGCCACTTCCGAGCCGTAACAACCGATGTCGGAAAATCCAAGGTCATCAGCCAGAATGAAGATGATGTTCGGCTTTGCGCCTGTTGCAGCGTGCGGGGCAGGTGATCCAAATGCTATTGCCGCGCCCGGGGCGACGGTCGCCGCTGCAACACCTGCACCCATTTTGATAAAGTCTCGCCGGTTTGCCATGTGGTTTCTCCTTGCGGCATTCATGGCCGCGCATGGAAAAATGTAAAGCATTGCATAGAGTAGGGTCAATGCCGAAGTTTCTGCAGTACGGTGTCGGTAAACTGACCGATAAAAAACAGATGATGCAGAAAAAAAAGAGCAATCCCTTCCTAGCACTTTCCTTGACAGCGCTCGTGGCTCATAGGAACCTGGAAGCGATTCCCGTTCCTAATCAAAATCAGTTCGGGCGCAGCATACGGTAAAAGGAATGGGTCAGTCGACAAATTAACGTTCCCAAGCGATGGCTAATTCATTGGGTAAGCTCGCCAGCGCTTGACTACCTCGGGATCCATAAGAGCCTTAATGAAAACTCCTCCAACGACTGACCTTGCCTGAAACCCCATTTGCTTGCCGCTTATCGTGTCGTAATAGTCAGTGGTCGGTACGCGGGACGGCGTGGTGTCGGCCCATACAGTGAGAAGATGAATGAGTTCGCGGAACTGATTCGGGTCACTGCTAATGGTTGCAGTCCACACCTCCCAATCCAACTTTGTGATTGATTTGCGGTTATCCAGAGGAAGACCATACGGTTGCATGTGTTTTGAGTAAAACGCCCATTCTGTTTGAGCTACACTTTTCGGAAACAAATGCAAATCGAGGATGTCATCCCAAACGAGATTGTACTTCTGGCTCCAGGTGCCAGGTTGATCGAAGGCCAGCTTGTAATGATCCCCATCGCGGGCCATCTGCTCCCACTTCGCTGGCAGCTTACGTACAGTGTCTTCATAGCGGTCCGCTAACTTGGTATCGCCTACGCCACGTGCGATCTGCACGAAGGCTCCGAGTGCCTCGATAGCTTTTATCGAGAGATTCGTATTATGAGCAAGGTGGCCGGCAAAATCATCAGTGCTTAGTTGATTTTCGGGATCCATTCCTTTTTCATCGAGATATGCAGCCCATTTCGTGAGCTGCGGCATATATCGCTTAGCAAAATCCCAGTTTCCTTCCGCACGGCCTAGCGCCGCGATCATTAATAATAGGTTTCCACTTTCTTCGACAGGCATCTGGTTGTCTTCGCCAACTTCGCCGCCGCCATAGACCTGTCCGTTTGCTAGAGGATAGGTTCCAAGATCGTGTGGTGCGAACGGAAACCGCCAACGCGGAAGAGCGGCGTACCGCATCAGCGGCTCAAGTTGAGCTTTGAGCAGCTGAGGGTTGAACAACAGAAAAAAGGGTGACGAAGGGTAGGTCACGTCGACCGTGTCGATGCAGCCGTTGCTGTCATTCTCCTTGGAGAAGAGCATCGGGGTTCCGTCAATATCGGCGACCAGTTTGTGAGCAGCGATTGTTTGCCGGAAGAGCAAGGAGGTTAAAATAGCGGTAGTCTTCTCCGCCGGAGTGAGCCATGTCCGCGCTGAGATCGGAATCGAACTTCACGCCACGGGCCTCCAGGGAAAGGAACTGTCGTTCAGCATCGGCGAGCATCGCCGATTCGCTGGTACCATTGCGTTGCCAATAAGGACGGAGTTTGCGGCCTAAGTACTCAATCGCGTAGCTCTCGGTGTAGGCGAATAGTAGGTGACGCTCGACCGACGTTGCGCCGACAGAGCCAAAGGGAATCCTCGCTGAGAGGTGCGCCGGATGTCTGCGCCACTCTGCCGGTACCGGCATACCAAGCTCGTCCGACTCAGGAAGTTTCCCGGTAGTAACAAAGTCAGCCATTCCATCGTAGGACAGCGAGGTTGTTGCGTCCGCTGAATCTGGTACGGCGAGATGGAAATATCCCCAGTCGATGCGGATGCGGTCCCCCGACTGATGCAAGGTTGCCTGGTCTCGCGATCCAACGTTGAGAACAGTCAGAGTGCCTGCGCGAGTACGCGACCATGTCACCGGCTGTGCCGCTTCATTGACCGCGACCATTGGATCTACATCGAGTAACAGATCGATTTGATGAGATTTGCCATCTGTAGAAACAGCTCTTAAGGAAAGATAAGTGACTGGCCGTGAAAGAACGTCTAGATCCTGAGGAAATAGAGGAGTAAAAAAAGTCACTTGCAGTTCAACGCCGGCGGCGGCGAAGCGGTATTTTGAGTGTAGCGGCGTAATCTCGACAGATGTCTGCTGCATCGGATCTACGTCTGGCATGCCGAAGTACTGACGCGGATGCACACCCATCCAGCGATATGTCTTGCCGTCGATCCGAATCAGACCAGTTATTGGTTGGGGCGCTTCCGACCAGTGCTTTGTTGGGCCGTCGGTGAGCTTGTCACTCATTGACCAAATACTGAAGTAGGGATCGTTGGTTATGAGCGGAACTGCAGGTGGGCGATGTTGTTGGGCGTGAATATTAGAATGTAGCAAAATTGTAACGATGCAGCTAATTATCATAGCCCGCATGAATGTTCCTGCCTTTGTCTTCAATTGAGAAGTTCTTATGATGCTTTTCGATGTGGAAAGGTAGATAACGCCTATCATGGCTCGAATATTGCTACCAAGTGGTATGACGTTCTGGTAGAGGGTCTGTGGTTTCAATCATGCGGGCCACTAGGTTCTGTAGCATCATCTCTTGTGCGTCTTTGTAGTGTGGATCGTTCCACACATTCCTAAACTCGCCAGGATCGTTTTCGAGATCATAGAGTTCTCCTGTGCGCGGCTTGTCACAAAAAGTGAGCTTCCACTTGGCCGTGCGTACGCAGGACATCATGGGAGGAATCTCGAAGATAGCGTTTGCATCGTAATATTCCATATAGACGGAATCACGATGGCTTGTTGTCTGGCCCGTTAGAAGCGGCATAAGCGAGCGACCCTGCATGCCGGAAGGGATCGGGATGGCGGTTGCGTCCAACAAGGTGGGCGCAATATCTACCAATTCCACCATCGAGGTAATCTTTGTACCCCCCTTAAACCGCCCAGGCCATCGAATCATGAGTGGTACGCGAGTGAGGCAATCGTAGAAGTATGGACCCTTGAGATACATGCCGTGATCGCCAAGCATCTCACCGTGGTCGCTCATGAAAATGACAATCGTATTGTCGGCCTGACCAGTCTCATCTAACGCAGTCAACATGCGACCCATCTCGGTGTCGACCTGTTCGATCATCGCGTAATAGGCTGCAGTAATCTTGCGATGCTCTTCTGGTGAAGTCTTTGCAAACGAGATGGCGGAGCCACCGTAGGCACCTTGGTGATCGACTTTCTGGAAAATGGGCTTATTTTCTAGCTCTCCATCACGATAGGAAGGGTCGGGCATCTTCGCCGGGTCGTAATGGCTGAGGTACTCCTCGGTTGGAAAGAATGGGTGATGCGGCTGAAAGATGTTGACGGACATTAGCCATGGATTAAACTCTCGCTGCTGGCGCATGAACTGAATAGCCATGTCCGCACACCAAGCGGTTTGCGAATACTTGGGATCAAGTGGCATTCCCCAAACATGTTGCGCCGGCAGTTTGGGTAGCTTTACGCCCTGACGGTCAAGCCAGACATACCACTCGTTTTTCAGAGACCACTGATCGCTTATATCGTGGCTCCAGTGAAATACCTCGTAGCCGTCGTCGATGCGATCTTCCACTCGGCCTCCCAGGCATGGTGAGAGGTGCAATTTACCCGTAAGGCCGCATGTGTACTCATAATCCGCCAGAATGCGTGTAACTAATCGCTCGGTAGGGCGGATGCGCTGGCCATTGGCGCGTAAGCCCGTTGTGTGTGGGTAACGGCCGGAGAGAAAGCTGCCGCGTGACGGCGAGCAAATGGGACACTGCACAAAGGCTTCCGTAAAGGTCACTGACTCGGCTGCAAATTTCGCTAGATTGGGAGTCTTGATAACCGAGTTACTGAGGCCCTGGATCGTATCGAATCGCTGTTGGTCGGTACACACCCACAAAATGTTTGGCATTCGTTCGCCGGAGGACTTATGCGGCGCCGAAGGGAAGCTGTGTTTCTCCGGATTCGGCATGGCCTCTTGCGCACCTGTGGAGCTCGCGGTTATGGCGCCTGCCGAGAGCAGAGCATTTTTGATCAAATCACGACGATTCATTCCTGGCTCCTCTATCGAAATTCACAATGGCTAGAAAGATATTTTGAGAGCGACCTGAATTTCTCGTTCGGGTGGAGAAGGAATGACGCTGGTGATTGTTCCGAATGCCGCATCCTGCCGTGCCATATCCGGCATTGAGAAATGCGGTGTATTGGTGACATTAAAGAACTCGGCTCGAAATTCCGTACTTATCCTCTCGAAGTTAGTTTCCTTCTGTAGGGAGGCATCCAGATTCTGCACGCCTGGACCGCGCACTGTGGTAAATGTGCGGCGCATAGTACCGTATGTATAAGCGGGAGGAGTAGCAAACGCGGCTGTGTTAAACCACGCCAGCACTCGCGTTTGATTGGATCGACTTCCTTGGATGAATGGGTTTACTCCCGAGACAAGATTGGGACGGTTGCCCCCACCGGTCGGGGCCGCACTCAGTGTAAGGGGAAAGCCGCTTTGTTCAGTGAAGATGGAAGTCAATTGCCACCCGCCGATCAGCTTATTGGTTAGAGGGCCAACGCTACCCAGAAAATGCTTGCCCTGCCCAAAGGGCAGTTCAACTACCCCGTTTACGATGAGATTGTGGGGCTGATCCAGTTCGGAGACCGAGCGCTCCGCCCGGAGATCGTAGTAATTCTGTACTCCTGTGTTGTCCGTGGTACCGATCGGTGCATTTTGTGCGTTGACGTTAGAGATTAGCTTGCTCCATGTATAGGCTGCCAGGAACGAAATTCCGTTCGACATCCGCTTTACCAATTTTGCCTGCAACGAGTTATATGAGGATGCCCCATACGGATCGTTAACTTCTTGCACACTGAGAAATTGGGGGTATGGCAGAAGGAGCTGTCGTTGGGCTACGGTAGCATTCGATAGCGTCCCAATGGTAACGAACGGTTTGAACGGATTAGGTACCTGTGTAGTTAGACCATTGCCTAACGCTAGATACTGCGGGTTGAGTGTATTTAAATCAAAGGTTCCAGTTAAGTGATCCCCTCGCGATCCCGCATATCCGATATCAAACAGTAGGGATGCCGGAAACTGCTGCTGCACATCAAGGTTCCACTGCAGAGCGTATGGGGTTGGCGGATTGTGCTCCCAGACCGTAAGCGCTTGTCCAAGTTGAGTTCCTGCGCCAAGCTTGTTCGTCGTCGGTTGCACGAGTCCCTGTGGAAACGGATTACGCAGCAAATTTGTGGGTGTGAGGCCCCCATCACCAGAGGTGTTCCAGGCAGTGGACGAAGCGTACCCGAGGCTTGGAGAAAATCCGACTGCGTTGTTCGAGATTTCTAGCGGCGCATAGGCCATGCCAAAACCTGCGCGAACAGAGGTCGTAGGTTGCGGACTAAACGCGAAGCCCACTCGCGGTGCGACATTGTCGCTTTGACGCCAGTACACGTTGCGAGGAGTTGAACCTGTATTGGAAAAAACCAATCCCCCAGTAAGTCCAGGAAAACTTGGATTAGCAGCAGGACTCGAAATCGCTGGATCGAAATAATTTAGTTCGTTGTGGCGGTCCAAGTAGGGTGATTCGCTGTCGTAGCGGATGCCGAGATTCACAGTCAATTTCTGGGTCAGATGGATGTTGTCTTGCGCATAGATTGCTCCATAAAAGTTCTGCATCTCCACACCTGAACCAATGGGAATCGTGCCCGACGATCCAAAACCCAGAAGAAAGCTGGCGAAGGCATTGCCATTGGTGGCCGTCGTGGCGACTGGACCTTGCGTCTGTGCGATTGCAAAGCTGTAGCTTCCGGCGCTGTTAGAAACGTTGAAGAAGTTGATGCGATGCATCCGGCCGTCTCCGCCGAATACGATATTGTGGCGTCCAGCGATCTTAGTCACGGAGATGAGGAGCGCATGCGAGTCATTGCCATTGTTCAGATAGCTCTGATTGGCTAGACCCGAGTACCCACCGCCGATGGTTATGGCTGGAAACATGGGAATCGTGATTGCACTGACCAACGAGGCGGGAAATCCAAGTGTCGCGTTGTCGAAACCATAGCTGCGTGTCTGCCGAACCTGGTACCACCGAGCAAACCCGTAATTGACGTTCATCAATAGCGTGGGGGAGAAGACGTAAAGGTTGTCAAATGCGAACGATTGATTTGTGAAAGTAGTGGTTCCCACCGCCCCTGCTCCGCCGGTGGCGATGTTGCCGAACGTGTTGGGCTGGGTGAGTGGTGTGTTAGTGTACGCATAGCGACCGGCAAGATGGTAGTTTTGTTTTATGTTTTGGTCGACGCGGAGGCTCGCCACATCCTGACTAAGAATCGTAGGCGCATTGCTGAGATAGTTGTTGGTTGTTGCCCCGGGTGCACCGGTGTTTGGCAACGGATAGTATGTTTCGATTTGAGCTGAAACCGGATCAATCATACTCGCCGGAATCATGTTGTTCGAGAATGCTGTCCGCACCTTGGTGGTCGAGTTGGTTGTGAACGGATTATAGATCGTGGGCAAGCCCGCAAAGTTTCCGTTCTTTTGAGCAGCAGTAGGCACCGTGCCGATAAATGTGCTTCCCTTTGTGCGTCGTGTGCCCTGATAGGCCACGAAAAAGTAAGTACGATTACGGCCGCTATAGATATGGGGCATACTGATTGGGCCGCCAATTGTTCCGCCAAACTGATTCATTCGAAAGGGCGCAATTGTATTTCCCGCCCGCTTATTGAACCAATCATTGGCATCCATGGCAGAGTTCCGAAGGAACTCGTAGACGTTTCCGTGAAAGTTATTAGTTCCGCCTTTAGTAGTGACATTGATTACGCCGCCAGAATACCTTCCATATTCTGCGGACAGATTATTCGACTGCACCTTAAATTCTTGCGTATCGTCCACAGTGGGCAGAGTGGTGATCTGGTTGAAGAATCCCGTCGAACTAGGCACGCCGTCTATCAGGATCTCATTGGACTGGGCACGGCCGCCGTTGATAGTAAAGTTAGTGTCCCATGTGGAGTTCACAGTCACATCGCCAAACTGTCCATAGGCCGATTGTGAAAATGTGACACCCGGTGTAAGTGCGATCAAACGGAAGGTGCTCCGTCCGTTCAGCGGCAAACTCTCTACAGTTTGCCCAGTAATGACCTGACCCAATGAAGAGGTTTGGGTGTCAAGCTGCGGCGGGGCACTAGAGACGGTGACGCTTTCGCTAACATCGCCGATGTCAAGTCGTAGATCGATCTTCGCTGATTGTGCTACCTGGAGACTAACGTTGTGCTGCACGCTCTGCTTAAATCCTTGTTTATCGACGGTTATCTGGTATTGATCTCCGGGAGCTAACTCTGGGAAAGTGTAGTTGCCGCGCTCATCGGTCGTTACCATGGTTTTTGATCCACGTTGTTGATCTGCGACAGTGACTCGTGCGCCCGCCACCGCCGCACCAGAAACGTCGGTGATTTGGCCGGTGAGCGACGCGGTCTGTTGCTGGGCGATAACCGTTGACCGCATGATTGTCATTGCACAAACGGCGATCGTGTAAAGCAGAGATTTGCGCACTGTCATGATTAGCCTCGAAGTAGTTTCTGCGAATGCTTTCGTCGAATAAATGTCTGTGACGCGAGATCTTCTTGTCAGATCGGTTACAGCCTTGTTTTAACAGGCCTTCACGCGACGACTATGGTAGCCACGCTTAGTTGAGGCGGTCAATGGTCGCAGTGATCTAATTTCAGATAGTCCTGCAGCACCACGCGCGGAAATGCATAAGCGTCGTTTTGTTGTGCGATGACCAACTGGAGCTGCGGTGGCCGAAACGCAATTCTTGTCTTCGTCATCGACAATCATCAGGCTGTCCGGATGGGATTCAGAACGATGCTCGAAAGCGATTAGGCCGATCGCCGCGGACGAACGCGGTCGGAGAGTAGCCAGTCGGATAAGGCCGGGCGTGCTCCATACGGCGCCCGAACAATTACACAGGTGCCTCGGCCAGGCGCCGTTTTTATTTCTAATACGGCTCCCACTTTCTGGCACCTTTTGCGCATTCCCAGGATTCCGAAGCCATCCGCATGTTCTTCGTAATCAAAGCCATCCCCGTTGTCGCTGATTTCCAACACTAAATGTTTGGCCTCATAGCGAAGCTTCAATACTGTCTCTGTCGCCCGTGAATGGCGAAGAATATTGGCGAGCGACTCTCGGCCAATCTGAAATAAGGCGTCTCTCACCGTGAGCGATAAAGTTCGAGGAACGCCTTCGCGTACCAGTGTTAGCGGCGGCAAACTGTCGTCCAACATCGATCGTCTGCAGCGCTCCAAAGTTGTCAGTAAATCGAAATCTCTATGCGAATCGGGGTGTAGAGCCGCAATCTCAGCACTGGCCTCGCGATGCGTGCGCGTCACCATATCACAGGCTACATCCAGTTTCTCCTTGACTGCTGGAATGTCGATGGAGCCCGTCCGCAAGCTATTGCGAACACCTTGTAAATGAAAACCCACGCCAGCAAAGCTCTGCGCTAACGTGTCGTGCATCTCGTGTGCGAGCCGTTCTCGTTCCCCTAGGATGGCGCTTATCTTCCATCGTTCCATTCGAAGATAAAAATATCCTCCGAGGACGAGAAGCATGAGAAGAAAGACAATGTAGCGGGCCATTCGGCGTGGCGACCACCAGGGAGGCCCGGAAAGTACCTCAACGTCATCGACGGAACGCAACAGAATGGTGAATGAGCCGCCTTCGGGCCGTAGCCACGGGCCAACGGTACAGATACCGCGGACACGCAGCTCGCTCCCCGGAATCCAGGCATCAAATTGCTTCGGAGATAAACCACCCCGACCGACGACGCGAAACGTCTGCTCGGTATCTTCCAGCAGTAGCGTTATCTCATCGTCTGTAGCGACCTGCTTTGAACGCAGCGTTGCCCGCAACTCCACCAGTCGCCCGTCGAAGGCTCCATCGGCCGCCTGCGTTGAGGTAACCGAGACGGGCACCAGGAGTGTCCGATCTCCTAGTAGATGCACCTCGTTGGCAACGAAATGAGACGACGAGTTGTTCGCGATCACGGCTCCAATGACTTCGATTTCGTCGCCCAAATTCAATGGCTGAGTCTTGAGGAGGGTGACGGCGATACCGCCCGTGTTGTCTTGAATGTACATCGGTGACGTCAGTGTAACGACCCCCCGCAGTCTTACAGTTTTGTTTTGCCCCGTGGATGCTCTGGCCGATTCAATGGGAATCAGTGGAGGTGTTGGCGTAGTTTCTGCTGAGGAGGATTCCGTTGAAGTATCCGGACTACGATAACTGCGTGGAGACGTGAAGGTTGAGCGAAAATTAGACTCGCGCATACGGTTGTACTCATCTTCCCGGATTGGGTATATAGGAGTTTGCAAAAATGAAGCGTGATTACGAATTGTGATGAAGTCAGCATATGCAGCGCGCCGCACCGATACCTTCCTCCATGCTCCACCCGTTGCCATAGAGCGTAAGCCGATCTTTCCGCGTGGCACACATGGCTGTTCTTCAAACGCCGCCCATGATGTTTGTTTTGTGGCGACATTCACAGCTTCGGCTCCGATGTTGCATCCAACAATTACAACGCGGAGAGAGTACCACACGCCTGTCTGGACTCCTCCTTGCATCGCCTCTGGCCGACCTTCAATCCAGCCGTGGTCAGCTCGACCAATGACTAACGCAGAATCCAGGGAGCGTAAGCCGACGTAGTAACCGTTGTAGGAATCGACGCCTAGCTCTTCATCCTCTACTCGGACCATCACCCCTACGTCACCCTCATGACCAATAAGCTCTAGTTCCGTATCGAGCTCATAATCTTTCCATTCACTCGAGCCCGTAAGTAGCTTCGCGCCGTGTTCATCCGAACGGTTGATGACGGTTCCGTCGCTTATCTGCCAGTCACCCCCCATCGGCACCCATTCCGTCGCATCGTTGCGTCCGAACGAGTCTTGGTAAGGCAAAGAGGACTGATGCAGAAAGATAGCCGCTTTCCAAGAGACGAGGCCAAGAACAGTGGCCAGAACCAAAGACGAAAAGATTTTCATGGGCGGAATGCCGTTCATTCGCGAGGCCTCCAATCCATTTTTAGCATTTGCTGAATTGCTTCATCGTCTATGTTCTTACGATCAAGGAGAACTGGTTCGTAGTATGTAGTCGACTGTACAGAGCGTCCCTGGCGAGTCGCTACGATATTCTGCACTGCCTGCTTGCCCATACCGCGCATATCTTCGATGACGAGTGAATCGATGACACCTCGCCGCAGCAGAAATAGCAGATCCAGGGTCTGGTCGGTTCCAACGATGCGAATCTTGCTATCCTTTTGCGAGCTGCGTATAGCGGCAATTGCACCGCGCGTCGCTGGAACGCTTAAAGCGTAGATGGCAGCTATGCGAGGATAATCTTCAATCATCTTTTCAGTTGCTAATTCCGCCTGCCCGGAGGTAAACGAACCCACCAGTTTGCTTGCGACGCGAATTCCTGGCGCAAGCCGAGAGAGTGAAGCGTCAAATTTATCTGCTAAATCCTTGCTTCCAGGTGACATCGGGTCAACTCCAACTATTGCGATTTCTCCCTCATCTCCAACAATTGCTTTAATGCGCTCGGCAGCCAGTTGACCAGAGTGCTGCGCATTGTTGAGTGCAAATGAAAGATTTGGATCTGGGGGTAAGGAGATCGAGGGACCGAGTATGACGACTGGAACGCCATGTGAGAGAGCTCGTTGTATGACGGTATCGAGCGCGAACGGAGCATTTGGTGTAAGTACTATCCCCATACTTCTCTGCTCGATGGCTCGATCTACAAGCACTATCTGCTGCTCACTATCATCCCCGCCTCGTGGACCGTTCCAATATATGGAGGCATGATTCCGAGCGGCAGCTTCAGAGAGGCCTGCGTGCTCAGCTACACAATACGCTTCGGAGGTACTACGGGGAATCGCACTGATGATGTGATTATGTGTGTTGACCTTGCAGCCAGACAATAGGAATGCTATCTGTGCCATGATCGCTAAGTAGAAATTACGGGTCGGCATTGCAATCGATAATAGCGCTTTGTCGGAAATTGCATATCCGATCCGTAACCGCAGCAACGCCATCGTCAAGCGCCATCGCATACTTTGAGAGCGCATCGCTACGGGCATCTGCGATTCTCTCAACGATCTTTGCTGTCCTCCGCCGAAATTTTCGGAAATGCTTCCCTTTCCTGTTCTATTACCTCGCTGTGGGCAATCAGAAAACCGTTATCGCTTAACTACAGGCATAGTCCTCTAGGACTATCTCGTTCCGTCACCGAAGCACTATTGACAACCCCATAGCCACTCTCTAATATCATTTCCCGACCAACCTAGTACCTCCAACTTTTCTTGCTAGAGCTGCAAATCGTCATTTTGCCAGGCATGCTTGAGAGGATTGAAAGGAATAAAAATGAAAAGCTTTACATATTCCATCCTGAACACTTTCTCCCAATGCTGTTTGGGGGCTTTATTGCTGGCCACGGCCTTTTGCGGAGCAGGCTACGGTCAAGAGCTAACCGGAGAGATCGATGGCCGAGTGCAGGATGGTTCCGGAGCCGCTGTCGCGAATGCGACGATCGTTGTTAAGAACGACGACCAAAAGTTGGTGGCACGAACGCTAAAGACGAATTCTCAAGGGCAGTTCACGGCCTCTTTTCTTCCGTTGGCGCACTACTCGGTGACGGCGAGCTCTCCGGGCTTTCAGACCGCCACTGCCGGTGTGGATGTGCACACCGGTATGATTTCGGCTGCGAATTTCACGCTCAATGCTGGTTCTGTCACCGAGCAGGTGACGGTGACGTCGGACGCGGTTATCCAGCCGCAATTAGACAACTCGGCTGCTGGCACACTGATTCCGTCCACAAAGATAACGCAACTTTCCCTGAGCAGCCGCAACTTCGTACAGCTGGTCGCCATTCAACCAGGCGTTAGCGGCGGTATCCCAGGGGGCACGCAAGATCGCGGAGCAATTGCATCTGCTGGCGGCGTCAACTCGGCCAACTATGAGGTGAATGGGATTCCGGCCCAGTTCAACGGGTATTTTCTTGATGGGCAAGATCTTCAGCGACGGTCAGCCGGTGGCACCCAGATTGGCGCTTACCCCGGCATTGACTTCATTCAGGAAATCAACCTGCTGCGCAGCAACTTCGGCGCTCAATATGGCGGCTCTGGTAGCGCTTTTGTCAGCGTCGCAACAAAGTCGGGTAACTCCGCGTTTCACGGTTCGGCATACGAGTTCTATCGAAGCCAGATTTTCAATGCCAATAGCTACTTTAATAATCTGGCGAATGTGCCGCGTCCGTTATTACGGTATAGCGATTTTGGCTACGCGCTTGGGGGACCAATTTGGATTCCTCACCATGGCAGCCGCGAGCATGCGAAGACCTTCTTCGTTGTGGGGCAGGAATTTCTCCGCAGCGAAAATAGCACGCAGGCAACGTTGTCCAACGTGCCTACTGCCCAACAGCGGCAGGGAATATTCAACGCGACCGTGTGCACGGCATATAGCACTGCGGGAGCGTGCACTGCTTCCGGCACCTCGATCACCACGATCGATCCTGAAGCGCAAGCGTACCTAACCGACGTCATCAATAAAGTTCCCCTGCCAAACAGCCCAACCGATCCGCAAGGGCTGATCTCGCCGGAGCCAGGAACAAACAATGAAACTCAGACGTTTGCTCGCATCGATCATCACTTCAACGATAAGTTCAGCGTGATGTTTCGTTTCTTCGATGATCCTTTCAATCTCACGGTACCCTATGGCCTGAGGCAAGGCGTGCAGGCACCCGGCGTCGGTACGGCGAATGTCACGGACGGCGATCGCGCTTATTTCGGCACGGGAACTTATGTGTTCAGCCCGACTAACGTACTGCAGGCCGGTGGCGGCTATCTTCGCAGCTACGTGACCGCACAGGCGATCGGTACGCTACTAGCAGCGAACTCACCGGATGTGCGGCCTACGTTGCCATACGCGAACACTACTGGCCGTATTCCGAACCTGGCAATCGGCGGCTCTACGTATGCGACGATCAGTCCGTATACGAATGGTGAACCGCAGACGCAGGTCTTCGCGAACGATACGCAAATTTGGGGCAGGCACTCAGTGACTGCCGGATATAACCTCGAATGGCAGAAGGCCGGTAACAACACAGGGACAACCAATGCCGGAGCATTCACGTTCTCGCCGACTACGGTGCCTAAGCCTCCGGCAGGAGGCACCACAGCGACACAGTTTGACCAGGCGTTTGCGAATTTCCTTCGCGGCGCGGTGACGTCGTTTCAACAAGTGGCCCCAGATCCTTCCGTGTATTTGCACGCCAATGTGTATGAAGCCTATGTCCAGGACGATTTTCACGCATTGCCTTCACTGACGCTGAACTTTGGCTTGCGTTACGATTACATTGTGTCGCCGTCTTCTGGAACCCTGAAAGGGCACCCGTACCTGCCGTTCGTCAACTTCGTGCCTAGCATGTATGACCCGACGAAAGCGCCGACGATCGACACTTCCGGGCTCATCTGCTTGAAGACGCCCTGTGGCGGAAGTGTCGTACCGAACCCGAACTATTCCTCGATGAATGGAATTATCATCGCGAACGAAAATTCTCCGTATGGAAGCAAGGTCTACACTCAGCCGAAACTCACTTTCGCTCCGCGGTTCGGGTTTTCGTATGACGTGGGAGGCAAAGGCAAGACGGCCATCCGCGGTGGATTCGGTATTTACTATCTGCAGTCGACCACGGCCGACTACGGCAGCCTCGGAAGTATGAACCAGCCGAACATCCAGAATCTTCTCGTGTCGAATACAAACTTCTCGAATCCAGCCGCGACCACAGCAACCGGCAATCCGACGCCGCAAGTCGTGAAAGCGGCCCAGGTCAATTGGCAGTCGCCGTACGTCGAGTCTTACTCACTGGATGTACAGCACACGTTGTTCACCTCTATCCTGGTTGATGTCGGCTATTTCGCAAACCGCGGTATTCATCTGCCGGTGAACGAGGATATTAATCAGCCACTTCCTGGGTTGTTCGCACAGAAGAGCATAATCGCCAACAATGTAGTTACGTCGACCAACACCCCATCCCTGAACCAGATTCGACCATACATAGGCTATGGTCCGATCAATTCGGATATCCAAGGGTTCATCTCGAATTACAACAGCCTGCAAACGTCAGTGACGAAGAGATTCCATACAGGATCGTTGGTGACGGTCAACTACACATACTCGCGGACTTTGACGAATGCGGTCGCACCACAAAATGTCTACAACCCGGCCGCAGAGTATGGACCAGACCCGAACGGACGTACCAACATTCTGAACTGCAATTTCGTGTACACGCTGCCTTTCTTTTTGGGGCAACGGTCCATTCAAGGCTACGTGCTGGGCGGTTGGGAATTCTCCGGGATCGTTGGCTACGCATCTGGTCAGTTTCTGACCGCGACCATTGGTGCAGTAGACCCGGCGGGTCAAGGGCTTCTCGCGACGGGCACGGCGGAGGGCAGCGGGAGGCCTGACTACGTGTCGAACCCGAACGCCAACGCCCCACATACCTTCTCGACCTGGTTCAATAAAGGCGCATTTGCTGCTGTCCCTGCCGGACAATACCGCCCGGGAACGGAACACAACGGCTCTATCATCGGGCCGGGATATGAAGACTGGGACCTCAGCGTGTTCAAGAACATTGGCTTCGGTGCGGAACGGAATCTGCAGTTTCGTTTCGAAAGCTTCAACGCTTTCAACCATACAAACTTTGGGGCCGTATCGACCGGGACCACCGCGACCAACTATGGACAGGTGACATCGACCGGAGCTGCACGCGTCTTGCAACTCGCGGGGAAGATCACGTTCTAAAGTCGGAGAAAGCGAATGTCCGCCGCAGCCCTTTGCGCCGGGTCTACCAGAGTACTCGTCGTTGAGGCAGGGGATCTGTTGTTGAAAGCATCGTGTCGACAAGGAGCGCCATCATTTCCTCTTTCACATCGGAGTGGTGCACGGACGACCATAAATTATAGGTCTCGGTTGGGTCTCGCTTTAGGTCGTAAAGCTCGCCTGTGTGGATGCCCTGGTAATACGCTATCTTGTACCGATCTGTTCGGACGCTTGAACATATGGGTGGAATATCGAATAATGCCTGGGCGTCGAGGTATTCGGTATATACGATTGAGCGATGAGTCGTTGTTCGTCCAGTGAGCAGATCAACGAGGCTCTTGCCTTGGATTCCGACGGGAACCGCAATTCCCGCGGCCTCGAGAAGTGTTGGGGCGATATCCACCAGTTCGACTAGTGCGTCGACTTTCAGGCCGGCCGTGAAACGCTTGGGCCAACGGACAATGAGAGGAACACGCGTCAGGCAGTCGTAAAAGTAGGGGCCCTTCAGATAAATGCCATGATCGCCGAGCATCTCACCGTGGTCGCTCATGAAAATAACGAGCGTATCGTTGAGTTGATCGGTCTCTTCTAGCGCATCCAGCATCTCTCCGACAGCCCGGTCGATCTGCTCGATCATTGCGTAATAGGCCGCGGTGGTTTCGCGCCGCTCCTTCGGGTTCTCTGCCGCAAAAGATATGTTGGTGCCCCCATACGCGCCGTTGTGGTCGGTCATTTGGTATTGGGGCTTTGACGCAAGCTCGCCGTCTCTGTAGATCGGATTCGGCATCTTGTCCGCCGGGTAGTGGCTCAGGTACTCTTCGGTGGGCTCGAACGGATGATGGGGCTGCACGATGTTCACAGACATGAGCCATGGCGCAAATGACTTCTTCTCTCTGATGAAGCCGACCGCTTCCTGAGCGCACCACGCCGTCTGTGTGAACTTCGGGTCGATGGGCACACCCCAGACCCGTGTTTTTGTAAAGTTCATCGGCGGCGTTGGCCAGGTGACGCCCTTGCGTTCCAACCAGACGCGCCACATATTATGGCCCGGCCAATCATCGTCGAGATCGTGACTCCATCGAAAGAATTCGTATCCGTCGTCGATTCGCTGCTCGAGTTGGCCATCAGCACATGGCGACAGATGCAATTTGCCCACCAGACCGCAATTGTATCCATGATCGGCGAGAATACGTGTGACTAGTCGCTCTGACTCGCGAATGCGCTGGCCGTTCGCACGCAGGCCAGTTACGTGCGGATAACGCCCTGTAAGGAAGCTGCCCCGCGAGGGAGAACAGATTGGCGTCTGTGCAAAGGCATTCGTGAACGTCACGGATTCATCTACTAGCCTTCGCAGTCGTGGCGTATGGATATACGGATTGTTGAACCCTCCAATTGTGTCTGCGCGCTGCTGGTCTGTACAAATCCAGAGGATATTGGGCATCCTTTCACCATCTGGGCTTCTTCGTGGCGGGGGAAACGGTTCGTGCTTGCTTGCACCGGTGCCGCTTTGCGAAGGCGCGGATCGGGTTCCCACTGCTCCGGCTGCCAACAGACTGGCTTTGATGTATTCACGGCGATTCAAATAGTTCTCCTAAACCCGATGCGGGAGTGGCCCTCATAGATAGCCGAGGAATGATAGTTTTGGGTATACGAAGAACAACATGCTCAGCCATATTGCTTAATCCTAAAAGATTAGTGGGCATAGTGATCGCAGACTGGAGCTTCGTGACCTGTTTTCCACTTGTCCAGCGGTACATCGGAGAAGGAATAGGCCGTCATACCGAAGAGCAACCTCACTGCTGGCCGATCGCTAATTAGCTGGCGCTGCGGAATGCTTGGCGAGCGCGTTCTGGAAGTCGAAGGGGTCGTCGGCTTCCTTCAGCCAGCCTTCGATCAGCGTGTTGTAGTGGTCGATCAGCGGCTTCTGTGAGGAGTCTTCGATGAGGTTGTGTTGCTGGTAGGGATCCTTGACGTTGTCGTAGAGCAGCCACTTGCCATCGCGCGCAACCGCATAGGTATAGGTCTTCGAGCGCAGGCCGCGGAAGTCGGGTGGGCTATAGCCGCCGCCGTTAGGATCGCCCTCTTCACCGCGCGCGGGTGCTGGTTTGGCGCTGCCTGGCGCTTCCCCCCCGTCTAGCAAACCCTGGTTCATGAGGAAGACGACGTCGGACTCCGAGGTGGACTCGCCGCGCAAGGTGGCCGAGAAATCCCTGCCTTTGACGTGGGACGGGACGGGGATGCCAGCGAGCCCGCAGAGCGTAGGGTAGATATCGATGGAAGCGAAGAGCGTATCCGAGGCGCCGCTCTTCGGAGTGACGCCAGGG
This sequence comes from uncultured Acidobacteriaceae bacterium, assembly GCA_963798925.1. Lineage (GTDB taxonomy): Bacteria > Acidobacteriota > Terriglobia > Terriglobales > Acidobacteriaceae > Edaphobacter. The sequence continues at coordinate 582,682 of CAWCVD010000008.1, read as the reverse complement.
TAGCGGACGTAGAACGGGACGCGTGAGGACTCCTCGAATGGAACCTGCTTGTACATGCGGCCGTGCGAGCCAGCCATTTCGCCGTGGTCAGACGTGAAAATGACAATGGTATGGTCGGCCTGTCCTGTATCGTCAAGCGCCTTGAGCAGGCGCCCGAACTCACGGTCGATGGCACGTATGTGCGCGTAATAACCCTGATGGAACTTCGTGATCGCTTCGGTCGAGGCGACGGGGCCGTGATCGCTGATACCGGTCTTCACATTAGGACGAAGCGCCACCTTCTTGCTGGCGAAGTAGGCTTCGTCTTCCTCGGGTGCATCGTCGACGGGGAAATGCGGCGGATGCCATGAGACGACCATCATCCAGGGCTTGTCAGCGTGATCTTCATGAATGATCTTGACCGCCTGGTCGGTCATGAGTGTGGCCTGGTAGCCCGTGGGTTGGATCTTCTCGCCGGTGTCCGGGTTGAAGGTGAAGCTGTAGCTCATGTGTTTGTCGACAGCACCCCAGACGTGCCAGTCCTGAAAGCCCTGACGGTGCGGGCCGGGGGGAATGAAGGCGCGATCATGGCCGGGGCCGGAGAGATGCCATTTGCCAACGTAAGCTGTCCGGTAGCCGGCCTTGTCGAAGACATGACCAATGGATTCGAAGTTGGTGCTGAGTTCGATCCAGTTGCGGGTGATGCCGTTCTGGTAGGGCCAGAGACCGGTCATGAAAATACCGCGGTAGGGCGAGCAAAGCGGGTAATTAGAGATGCAACGCTCCATGGAGAAGTTTGCCTTGCGAAAGGCGTCAATATTGGGTGCGGTGATGGTGTCGGCGTAAGGTTCGTCCGGCATGGACTGGAAACGGTGCTCGTCGTCGAAGACGTAGAGAACGTTGGGCGGGCGCTTGGCGGGTACTGCGAGGACCGGGTTGGCAGCGGCGACTACGCCAGCAGCAACGCCTGCCTGAATGAATTGACGACGATCCATGAGGACTCCCAGTTGTATCAACTCAGCATTGAGTTGATGTACAGGGTCTCGAACTTGACCCAGTTTGCTGACATTATGCAAACGATTACAACCGCCTCAGTATTATTCCTGCGAAAGTAAGATGTCAAGAGATGTGTCGATATCGGCAATCCCCTTTGACAAGGCGCTAAATTCTATCGCGAGTCAGGACTCGGTCTATCCGTGGTGACCGCTCATAGCGCAACGAAAACTGATATTGGAGGCGGAACTGTCAGGCGTGTTACTTGTCCGCGCCGCCAGACGGTAGCGGTTGCAGTAAGACTTATGACAAAGGAATGATCCACCCTTCATAACCCGCGCGTTGCCGCTGGCGGGGCCTGTCGGGTCAGTCGCACCTTCCGGGTAATGAGCCGTTCCGAACCAGTCTGCGCACCAGTCCCAAGCGTTTCCTGACAGTGAGTAGAGGCCGTAGCCATTCGGCTGAAAGGCATCCACTGGACACGTACCTCTAAAGCCGTCATCACCCGTATCCTCGGACGGAAACTCTCCCTGCCAGATGTTGCAGCGATGTTCGCCACCCGGGCGCAGCTTGTCGCCCCAAGGGTAGAGCTTCTGTTCCAGGCCACCCCGAGCGGCGCACTCCCATTCAGCTTCCGTAGGCAAACGTAAGCCTGCCCATCGACAGAATGCGTTGGCGTCGTTCCAGCTCACATGAACGACGGGGTGATTCATGCGGGCCCTTACATCGGAGCCCGGTCCCTCGGGAGACCGGAAGTTTGCCCCCGGCACCTTGCACCACCAAGGCGTCACATGGACCGTATCCTCCACAACTGCCGCAAACCGCTTCTTGGGTATGCTCGCCCAGAACACAAAAGACCACCCGAAACGTTCGGCCTCCGTCTGATATGCCGTCTCCCCAACGAATTGCATAAAGCGTCGATTGGTGACAGGATATTTCTCGATCGAGAACGGGCTAAGTGTGACGGCGCGTATGGGTCCTTCGCCATCGGCCGTGAACCCCTCAGCATAGTCTGTGCCCATTAGAAACGTCCCGCCCGGCAGGGCAACCAAGTCCTCGACCTTCTGCTGTGCGGCTCTGATCTCAACGGCTTCCCTTTCCGTGGTGGGCGAATCGCATATTGGCCCCTCAGCTTTGCACGGGGCGCAACAGCTGCCCGGTTCTGGACCGCAGCTTGGTGACATCTGTATCTCCGGGATCGCTGGTCGCGTCCTCACGTTGATTACATCAGAATAGATTAGCTGACCCTAGCGAGCGATAAGGCGAAAGTTGTGGGCGGCGATTCCAAGCCGCCGCCCAGTCCGTTCCGCACTAATGGCCAGTTAAGACTCTTTATCTCCCGGCGTTTCGACAGGGCCGGCCATTATTGAGTCGAATAGACCCTGCAACTCCTCATTCGGCCCCTCAAAAGTATTAAGGTTGAAATACTTGCACAGATCGATTAGGAGCCGAAGCGCGCGGTAATCACCCGTCAATGCCATAGACCTCAATTTCAAGAAAATGGCATTGATTGTTTTGATGCTTCGAGTCCTCCCTCCTTCGCTGGCTCTGATCGGCTTATCCAAAACCTCAAGGAAAATAGCTTTGATATTATCTCTTCGGGGCAGATTACGCTTGGCAGAAGAGCGTCCACTCGGGTTGCCACTTGTGCCTTTCTTGAATTGGGTTTTTACGGGTGGTTTTTTATACCCCACTTCGTAATTAGGACTCGACTGTTTAGAAAGCACCTGTTTCTTATCGATCATTTATCGAGTCCTTTCTGCAGCAACCCGGTCAAAGCTCTCGTTAGTTATGGTGTGGACCGCGTCACCGCCGGTGTACTTCTGCCAGCGGCGAATCGCGGTATCGACGTACATGGGATCGAGTTCGATGCCGTAGCACGTTCGGTGAACCCGCTCGGCAGCCATGAGTGTGGTCCCCGATCCAAGAAAGGCATCGAGAACGATATCGCCGCGCTTGGTGCAATCCAGAATTGCGTCGGCAACCATCTTGACTGGTTTCACGGTTGGATGAAGTGCAAGCAGGTGGAGTGCCCGATCTTCTGTGCCGTTGGATGAGTTAGTGTAACGCAGCTATTTCTGAGTTCAAGTAGCCGCCGTCGGGGGTGTGGAGAAGTGGGAAGCGCGTAGCGGTTTCCACTTCTCCACGCCCCACGTTGTTGGTCAGCGATGCCTCGGGCGCGGGTGGTCTGTAGCCCAGCGAGGAGTGTGGTCTGACGGTGTTGTAGTGGACGCGCCAGCGTTCGGCCAGCACGCGCAGTTCTTTCATCGAGTAGAAGATCTCACCGTTCAGGAACTCGTCTCTCAGCTTGGAGTTGAAGCTCTCGCAGTAGCCGTTCTCCCAAGGAGAGCCGGGCTGGATGTACAACGTCTTTGCTCCTGTTTTGGCCAGCCATTTCCGTAGGTCTTTCGCGACGAACTCCGGCCCATTGTCCGAGCGAAGGTGTTCCGGCACTCCCTTCATCACCATCACATCGGCCAGTGCTGAGATGACCCTGGCGCTTGACCAGCGGCGTTCCGCACGCACCAGCAAACTCTCGCGTGTGTGTTCGTCGATCAGGTTGAGAAGCCGTACGCTGCGGCCATCATGCGTCCGAGCACTGACGAAGTCATAGCTCCATACATGGTTCCGCCGCTCCGGTCTTAGCCGCACGCACGATCCATCGTTGAGCCACAACCTGCCCCGTGGCTTCTGTTTCTGTGGAACCTTTAGCCCCTCGCGACGCCAGATACGCTCCACGCGATCCTTGCCTACCCGCCAGCCGGCCCGCTTCAGCAACGCCGTGATCCGGCGATAGCCATAACGGCCGTACTGGCTGGCAAGCTGAACGATCGCATGCGTGAGTGCGTCTTCGTCTTCCCGCCGGATCACACGGTAGCGCTGCGTGCCGCGCGGCTGGTTGGCCAGCCGGCATGCCCTGCGCTCCGTCATCCCATGCTTCTGCTGTGCATGGTCTGCTGCGATCCGTCGTCGCTCAGGGCTTAGAAGTTTCCCGAGGCGATGTCTTTCAACACAAGATTATCCAGGCTCAGGTTCGCTACCAAGCGCTTCAGCTTGGAGTTCTCCTGCTCCAACTCCTTCAGCCGCTTCGCCTGGTCCACCTGCAACCCACCGTACTCCTTGCGCCAACGGAAGTACGTCTGCTCCACGATACCGGCTTCCTTACACGCCAGAGCAGTCGTCTTCCCGTTAGCGATCGCGACCTCGATCTGCCGCAACAGATTTACCACCTGCTCAGGCTGATACTTCTTGCCTCGTCCCATATGCTCTCCTTGTCCAGTGTCTCTCTTTTCCACTGGCACATTTCAAGCCGGGCACTCCAAGTCGCACTACCCGACAGGACTTGGCACGGGACCTGGCACTCCACATCTGGACGATTGGCGATTTTTGGTGTGTATTGATTTTGACCTGTCGAAGTGAGGTGAGGTTTCAGGAGGGGCACCATGGCAGTAGCAAAGCTTGATCCGCCGCCGAGAAATGACTTCGGCCACAAGATTGCTCCATGGGAGCAACGGCATGCCATCGGCAAGGACCTGCGCAAGAAGGTCCCGCGGGAGTCGCATGCCGAATGGATACCGTCGAGGAACCGTCCCGATCCGCTGAAACTAATTGCCGAGAACAACAAAGGCAGACAAAAGGACCTCATTCCGTTGCGCATGGGACGCATGGCGGCCTCGCCGTTCACCTTCCTGCGGGGCTCGGCCTGCGTGATGGCGGCCGATCTATCGACGTCACCAATCACTGGAATTCCCGTGATCATCGATGGCGACGCACATCTGAATAACTTCGGTTTCTATGGCACACCACAGCGGGAAGTTGTATTCGACCTGAATGATTTTGACGAGGTAACCCTTGGTCCATGGGAATGGGACCTTAAGCGTCTTGTGGCAAGCGTAAACGTAGCTGGGCGTGAAAATGGCCTGAACCGGCGCGAGCGGGCTGCTGCCGTACAGCGTGCCGTCGAAGGTTACCGATTCAATATGACCCGACTGGAAAGCATGGGATTGCTGGAGATTTGGTATCTGCATGCCTACCCCGGACGGCTGAATCCGCTGGTCAAAATCGATCCGAAGTCCCAAGCAGTTTTTAGAAAAGTGTTGGCCAAAGCATTGGCCACCGACAATAAAACGCTTGTACCGAAGGTCGCCGAGCGCAAGAGCGATGGATCCTGGGTGTTTCGTGAAGATCCGCCTGTACTGACGCGGGTGAGCACTTCCACAAAAGCAAAGGTGATTGAAGCCCTGAACCGTTATTCGAGCACGCTTCCGCGTGAGCGCAGCTTGATGCTGAGCCGCTACCAGGTAGCAGATGTCGCCCACCGTGTGGTGGGGGTCGGTTCGGTAGGAACCCGTGCGTACCTGGCGCTACTCTTCGGCAATGGAGATAGCGATCCCTTATTCCTGCAAGTTAAGGAGGCTGCACCGCCGGCCCATGCCCCTTACCTGCCGGAACTCCCGAAAGAGTTTCTCCACGACGGGAAGCGAGTCGTGTTCGGACAGAAAGGACTGCAAGCCTCGAACGACCCAATGCTCGGCTATACCGATATCGACGGAAGACATTACTACGTACGTCAAATGAAGAACCTGAAGGCGTCGATACCAATCGAATGGCTGACGGGAGCCTCCTATAACTTCTTTGCCTGGGCGTGCGGAGCATTGCTCGCGCGAGCACATGCGCGAGTTGGAGATACCGCGCGGATCGCCGGCTACTGTGGCAACTCTGCGGTTCTCGATAGGGCATTGGCGGAGTGGGCTGAGAGTTACGGAGATCAGACAGAGCAGGATCACTCGACGTTGGTTGACTCCATCAAGCAAGGGAAAACCAAAGCCTTTATCGAGGAAGGCAATGAAGGCTAATCAACGCCAGAGGCGCGGCTTCCACCTTACGCTTTACTGCACAGGATATTGAAACTGAAGGTTCTGTATGGCCGCACCAACTCCATTCCAAGAACCGCCCGATTTCTTCGGGTAGCCGCATCGCAGAGCCCACAGAGGGCCCACGAAACATCAGCTCAGGATTTCCTGCTCTGCCCGGGTCCAGATCGGGGCCGAACCAATCTCCCAAAGATTTCCGGTCGAAGCTCAGGCGAAGTTCGCGTACAGACTCCACGTTGTCCGTATAGCCCCAAACCCTCATCTCTGCCGGGACAAAACTGATGTGATGAGGCCGTTGACGTTCCAGGGCCGCGGGACGATGCAGATTTGTGCGGGCCTCACATTTGCCGCCTATCTCCGCGAGCATAACTGTGAGAGTGTCTTGCGGACCCGACAAATCGTGCCAGGCACGGCCTGGATGATTGAAGTGCTGCAGGTGACGAACCGCTATGCCCGCAAAGGTTCGAAGTCTGCTGTGCGCCGCCTTCATGCCGTGCGGAGAACGAAACTCAAATGTGTCCGATCCCTCAGAAACCCGCATATGTCGTCCTCCTTTTGCGGCTCTCGCCCATAGCGTTTTCGTACAATCGTAGCCGTTTCGTACAAGCCATTCTATGTTCCTTCCAAGTATTTTGAGAGAAATGCCAGGAGGAAGAGTGGCCAGGAAGCTCAAAGGAAAGATCGTTACACCGGCAAAGAGAAAGGGGGAGAAGATGACAGTTACAGAACTGATGCACCACAACTTCGATGAGATCTTCATCGAGCTTGATCCAGTGAAGCGCGAAGCCATGATGCGCAATTCTTATACGGAAGATTGCGTATGGATACACCCGGGTGGCCGCCTGGTCGGCATTGCGGCGGTCAATGAGGCAGCGTCGGAAATTCGTAAGCGCGTCCCGGAGTACCGTTACAAGGTGGTTGGCGATATTCACACGATGCACAATGTCGGGATGTGCCGTTGGGGCAGCGGACTTCCTGGCCAACCGTTCAGCTATACCGGTACGGACGTTCTGGAGGAACGCGACGGCCGTGTTGCTGTGTTTTACACCTTCGTCGATAGTGGAACTCCGCCGGTCTCGTCGCGGGAATAAGGCCTTTGCCTGGATGGAAAACGTGGCGGACGCGCATTAGCGCCGTTAGATACTGCCGGACTACAGTGCGAACCCGGCAGTCCGGTCTTATCCGTTGTCGTCAGCGGATGGATAACGACTAACGAGCTTTTTTGAGTCAAGCGAGTCAAGCAATTGTTCAATCTCGACGAGTGCCAAATCGCCAACTCACTCATTGAGCGAAACCGATTAGGTCCGAAAAGCCGACTTATGAGGACTGAAAAGAAGTCGCCGATGATCTCGTGTCTTCAGGAGTCTCCGCTGCTTGCGAATAGTATCGCGGCTAACGGTCACTATGTGTTGTGAAATGAGTCAAGATGAGGAGCAGTGCCAACCCATGTTGCTTTTCCATCTCATGGTCGACATGGAGGCTGCTTTCACCCATCACTAGTCCGATTCTTGGCGAAGTATGGAGCAGTTGAGTACCTTCGGAGTCATCGACCTCCGCACCAAACATCTTGATGTGACACTGCCAGACCGTAGCGTCAGAATAAGTGATAGCGGCAGTCCGTAGCGGCTTGAAGACATCAGTGCTGGCGACCAAAGTCCCGTTGCCCATCACTCGATATGACTCCCTCTGCAAGAACGGAGTCCGAAAGAACTGCAACTCCCAGCGCTGCCCACCGGTTTCACTTCGATAAGCAATACCACCGTGCATCTCGATTTCTGCATCGGCGACATAGCGAAGGCGCAAAACTTCCTCACCGGCGTTGCTCAAAGAGAACTCCGCAAATGGGTGTGCTGAGGCTTCAAAGCTGCTACAGGGGATGAGGCCACCGTCGAACAAGATGTCTCCTCTAGCGTTAGTCCATCGTCCAGCTAGGCCGAATCCAGTATAGGCTCCCGAGAAGTCGCGTTCTCGACAACTTCAACGGATTACTCCTCATAAACGCGCTTGCCGGCTGTCATGGCGTACGCTTTTCAGATGACATCGGTTGGAAGATTCCTTCTTGCTTCATTAAGCGCACTTCTCGTGTGGGGAGCGGGTTATTGGTTGAGTTCTCTCTTATTACTCTTGATCGACCCGAACTATCACGATGGCTTTGCCGCGGTCGGTGGGTTCGTGATCGGTTTACTGGCGGCTTTGCTGGTCTTCAGAGCTGTCTGGCGTCGGAGGTCGAAGCAAGCCAAGAACGCACCGCCGACAGATCAGTCCTCATAAACGCTCTTCCATTGATCGATCCCGACCCAAAGTTCCCGGAAAGTCGGGCGGTCTCAATGGGTCGACGCAACACTCAGTCAGACCCACATTCAAATGAAAACAAAAGCTAAAAGCGCTGGCTAGGATTAGATCAGCCGCGACCTTACCTGGCTAGATTTTGGCTACATCAGCCGAACAGATCGATTCTCCAGGGTAAGCGTTTGTGGATCAGCTGATTAGATAGTGTTGCATCGACCGGTTGAGCTAACAGCATCGACCGGTTGAGCTGACACCGTTTTGCGGGAAGTTCGAGTTGTCCGGGCAGAAAGCTTCGCTTGACCCGGATTTTCGAAGTTCCAGCGGTTGAGGTCAGCACTGCAATTAGCGGTACCGGGTGAGAGTGCGCTCGTTCCAAAAGGAGCCACCCTCTTTCGATCTTTGCTAACCGTTTGCCAAATGAAAGGATCTAAAGCCGCAAAGGAGTTTTCATGCAAAGGCATTTGTCCGTAAAGATGGCCTCTGTCGTTTGTTGCGCCGTTTTGTTTCCCGCCGCACTTCAATCCAAAACGAGACCGGCGCCGTTGGCGACCATACCGCTGGAACCTTATCTCCGTGCCCAGGCGGTCGTTCATGCTGTTGTGAACGGAAAGCCGGGCACATTCCTATTTGATACTGGCGAGGGAGTCTCGAGCTTTTCGCCCAGCTTTGCCGAGAAGATCGGATGCCATCCCTGGGGTAGGATCAGTGGATTTCGGATGAGCGGGGAACGGCTCGACAACGCGCATTGTGACAACATCACCTTTGATCTTTCCGGACAAAAGCTGCTCGCGCCTGTCGTCAGCACAGTTGACATCATGAAGTTTCTCGGCCCGGACGTGCCATCGGTGGATGGCTCCCTTGGTCTCGATCTGTTTGCCCACCAAACGATCACAATTATCCCGCGAAAGGCGATTGTGTTGGAAAGCCCGTCGAGTTTAGCTGAACGAGTACAAACTGCACGCGAACTCCCCATACGCATTGTTCGAGATGTGGAAGGAATCGCTTTGTCTGTGGATGGGGCAGTGCGCACGCCTCAAGGTCTTGCGTGGATGGAGCTCGATAGCGGTAATGGAGGATCTCTGGTCGTCGCAAATCACATTGCGGCGCTACTTGGCTTGCCGATCGATATGACAACACCGCAACCGGGTCATTTCGAGCTAGCAAACGGGATTACAGTCGAAGGGACAACCCGCACGCGTGATCTGATTATGGATGGCAACATAGGTGCACAGTTTCTGAATGACTGGGTCCTAACGCTCGATCTGGAGCATGGAAGGGCTTGGCTCGCCTCAATGGCGCGGGGATGATGCGGGGCGTTGCGTATCCGCTTTCCTAATCTCCCTAAGTTCCATCTAAAAAAGAGAAATGATCCCTCCTCTGGGCGTATCAGTTCCACCAGCGCCTCGCTCGCTGACGATACTTTTCGCCTCCTGCCGCATTCCAGTGCTAGCATCTGTGGATGCCCGTGACTGCAGCAGAAGTCTTTCAGCACTATACCGACGCCTGGAATCGGCATGATGCGGCTGGCATCGTCGCCACATTCGCTGAGGGGGGCACCTACACGGACCCAACCACCGCCGGCCCGCTTGCCGGAGCAGCGATAGCTGCCTACGCACAATCCCTCTGGGATGCGTTCCCCGACTTGAGTTTCGAAACGGTAAGTCTGACCCATAATGATCAGGGATTGGTCTCGGCCGAGTGGCTCATGAAAGGCACCAACACCGGCCCCATGATGGGCCTGCCACCTACGGGCCATTCGATCGCGCTCGCCGGAGCGGACTTCGCCCGCATCGAAGGCGGCAAGGTCGTCTTCCTGCGGGGATATTTCGATAGTGGCGCTGTACCGCGTGCCTTGGGACTTGACATCATCGTGCAGCCCTCCTCGATCGGCCCCTTCGGATTTGGCACCAGCGTTCGCGCAAGCAATGGAAGCACCGCACTTCCCGGTGCATTCAGTATCACCAACTTCTTTGCGCGCAATGCAGAGGAGGTAGCTATCATCCGGGAAAGCGGCCGCAAGATTGCCATGGACATGTTATCCATGCCGGGGTTCATCAGCATGGTCTCAACTGTCGTGGGAGATTGCCTGATGACCATCACGGCCTGGGAAACCCGGGATTCCATGGCGCCCCTGATGAAGCAGGGAGAGCATCGTTCTATGGTCAGTCGCTACTTTACCTCGGAATTTGGGCAGGGCGGAATGACCGGAGTGTGGGTTCCGGGACGCCTTAATCCACGCCGCGTCCGCTGTCCTGGCTGTGACAGGATGACTCCCGTCGAAGCTCCGCAACAGAAGTGCGGCTGCGGCGCTGTGCTCCCCGATCCACTTGCCTATTGGTAGCGAGATTCGCCAATCCACTCATACGGTATCGGTTCGCGAGTCGGTTTTCTGGATAGAATCGGCGGTGAGCTGCGGCTATGATCCGGTTAGTTCCCACAAACGCCGTTCTCGCCAGTTGAGGAATCACTGACGAGAAGCCGACGTATGAGGATCACCCTGAGTTGGTGAGTCCCTCAGTGATTTTGTATGAACAGACTGCGTCGACCGCCAGTAAGTCCACGCGTAATTCCTATCCGCTTCTACTCCTCGCAAAACTCGTGAAAATGCCCAGAAAATTAGGCTATTAGACGAAGCTGCATTCCCCAGAGAAACTTTGTTGCACTGGGGTTTTGGACATCCCCGGAGCATTCTCAGTAGTCGGAGAGTTTGGTCGGTCGGGCGGCGCCAAGGTCCTCAACCTCGAAGATCAGGACGAGGTCGTCGCCGCCGTCGTCATTCCCCGAAGGGACCGAAACCTGCCTGAAGAGAACACGCTTTGGCAGTATTTTTTTTAGGGATGGTGGGACCCTGTTTTTGCTGGGGGTTTTGGCAAAAACGGGTGGTAAAACATGGTTTTTTGGTGGTGGAGTTGTGGTGGATTGCTGGCGAAAGATGGTACGTTGACGGTCAGTTTTCGGGTTCGAAAAACATGCCACTTTTTCTGGGTTTATTTTTGAGGGATTCCCATTTTGGGAATTCGGTCTTGAAAACCACCCCAAGATTCGGTAAAGGTTAGCGGCATCAACCTCGTCGAAGAGACTAGCGAGCTCATGGTCATCAGCCAGTTCGGCAAGATGGTTGGACTATCCGCCAAAGCCTCGGTGTGACTCGAAGTCGTCTGCCAAATTCAAACTGCGAGAAATTGCTCCCAGGACTTCGTTCGGAGCGGACTGAACAAAAAAATGATCGCCGGGGAACAGTTTGGTCTCGAAGCGGGAATTGGTGTGTGCCTGCCAGCCCTCCAGGTCCTCCATCCGCAGGTCGCTATCCTTCAATCCACCAAAGGCGGTTATGGGGCAATCGAGAGGAAGGCCGGGTTCATAGGCGTAGGTTTCAATCATTTGCACATCCGCGCGAAGCATCGGCAGCAATAGTTCCATTAACTCGGTATTGGCCAGCACTTCGCGCGGGAGTCCGTTGTATCGGCGTTCGATTTCGGAGATAAAGGGGGCGTCCGGCAGAAGGTGAAGCGGAGGTCGTGGGTCGGGGAACTGGGGCGCCCGCCGCGCCGAGACGAAGAGATGAATCGGCGCGACGCCGTAGCGACTGCGCAATAAGCGCGCCAGCTCAAAACAAAGTATCGCTCCCATGCTGTGGCCGAAAAGCGCAAACGGCAGGTCCAGATGGCGTTCAAGAACTTCGGCGGCACATTCGACGGCATCTGACATTCGGATTAGTGGCGGCTCTCTGAGCCGGCTCTCTCGACCGGGCAGTTGCATCGCGCACAATTCCATTTCGGAACCGCTGAACTCCGGCCAGCTACGATACAGCGCAGCCCCCCGTCCGGCGCATGGCACACAGAAAAGGCGTAGACGCGGCGCCGGGGCAGACCGCCAGCGAACAATCCATGGATCGGTAGTGGGCACTGTCTTCACCTTAACTCAAGTCTGCCATCTGTTTGAGAAGCGAATCGACCTCATCGTCGGAGAGCTCCGGCAGCCGGTGCAAGAGCTGGTGTGCCGACTCGCTGTCAATTACGTTCCGGGTGAATCCGTCTTGCGAGGCAATTGCCGATACGCCGTCAGAAGGTTCCTCTGTAGCATCGACCAGCACCTCAAGGATTGACACCAGGCCCGTTACGGATGGCCCGTTCAGAATATTCACCAGCGGTACGGTGATTCCCCATTGGGCTTGCATACGGTTCTTCAGTTCGAGCGCCATTAGCGAGTCCAGGCCAAACTGGTTGAGCGGACGCGTGACATCGAGCTGAGCAGGTGGAATTCTCAACACTCGCGCCGCCTCCGCCTGAACTTTGTCAATAAGCGTCTGACGCCGTTGCACAGGATCCATAGCCAGGAGGAGTTTCGGACTCAACGTGTCCTTTCCGGCGGCCGTGCGCTCGTCTTTTTCCGGCTCCTTTGCGACCAGCTCTTCGAGGAATGGGGAACGCCCCAGCGACGGAATCGCAGACTGGAGCTGAACCCAGTTCATGGGCAACACCGAAATCTGCGCGGTTCCTTGTCTTATCACCTGCTCCAGCGCCTCGAGAGCTACATCCGGCGGAATCGTGCTCATGCCGTGTTCACTCCAGCGGCTCGCATCGAGGTCAGTCACGCTGCGCACCATTCCCAAGTCGGCCCACGGCCCCCAGTTGATGCTCGCAGCTTTCAACCCGATGGCTTGCCTATAGTGCGCGAGGGCATCCAGGAAAGCATTTGCAGCCGCATAGTCGCCGAGGCCTGCAGCTCCGAGTATGGACGCTCCGGATGAGAAGCATACGAAGAAGTCGAGCGCCATCGAACGGGTGAGTTCATGGAGGTTCCACGCTCCCTGGACCTTCGGAGCCAGGACGCCGGCAAACCGTTCCCAGTCCTGCTGGAGGATAACGCCGCCTTCCCAGACACCCGCTGCGTGGATGATTCCTCGCAACGGCGGCATCGAACTATCAATCTTAGTGAGAAGCGCGGCAACATCCTCTCTCCGGGCGACGTCGCCCTGGTACGGGATTACCTCAACGCCGGCTTCCTGCATTTTTTTGATCTTCTCGTCCGCATCGGCGGAAGCACCATGGCGACCCATCAGGATGAGGTGCCGAGCACCCGCGCGCGCCATCGACTGCGCCACGTACATACCGAGGTCCCCGAATCCTCCGGTTATCAAATATGTTCCGTCGGAGTTGAATACAGTTGCGACCGGCGCAGGCGCGGCTTCAAGACAGGCAGGCCTCAGCCTCGGGACATGGCGAACTCCTTGTCTAAATGCGACCTGATCCTCGTTACCCGTGACGAACAATTCGCGATGAAGCGAAGCAACGTTCTGCTCGGAGTCGAGTGGATCCAGATCGATGTTGACACAGCGCAGTTCGGGATGCTCCATGGCGACGACTCGACACAGTCCGCGGAGCGGTGCCTGCGCCACTGCGACTGGCTCGGGCTGTGATCCAACTGGCTGGACACCCCGCGTGACTACCCACATCCGTGGCGCTTTGGCGCTTGTGGCGTCTTTCAGCAACTGGATCAGGTGAAGAATGCTCCCGCAATTGCGGGACTGTGTCTCCCGGAGCGTATCAATTGTCAGGTGATCGTTGGATGGAGAGTCGAGGCTCCAGAGATGGATGATTCCATCCCAGGAGGAACCGTGAGCCTCGCAGATCCTGCGATACATGAGCTGCACCTCTTCGGGGCGCGAGGGATCGGCGGTGAATATTGAAGCGCCGGAATCCGTCCCGGGGTTGCGCGCCATCGCCAGAACACAATTGTGACCGCTCGATTTGAGCAACGATGCTAGCGAAGCACCAAACCCTCGAGAATCTGCAAAGATTAGCCACTTCTTTGCGGGATTGTGTGCAGAAGCCCTGGTGTCTCCAGGCTGCTGCGGCTCCCACTGAACTTCATAGAGCCAGTCCTTGAATTCCGTTTCCTTTTCTTCTTTGCCTTTCCGCGAATGAGTGAGGTTTTGTGGACCGCTGGCGATTTCCGCAACAATATTATTGTGTTCGTCGAGAAGGCGCACCACACCGAATCCGCCCTGCTCCGGCGAAGCGGACCATTCGGCTCGCAACGACGCTCCTTTCTGCGCCGCAGTTTGCAGCCGTTCCTCGCCTGCGGGCAGGCTGATGCTCAACGTCTGATTGCTTCGAGATGGATGTTCAGAAGAGTCGAGAGAATAGCGGTCTCGCTGGAATGGATAAGCTGGTAAACCTATCCGTCGGCGCGAATGGTTCTTATCGAATTGATTCCAGTCGATGTTGACGCCGTTGACGTACAAGGTGCCGAGGTCTTCCATGATCTGTTCCCAGTCGCGGTCCGGGCGGAACGAGGGAAGCCAGAGGGTATCGGCTTGTGGGAGACACTGGGCGCCCATGGTGACCAGGATGGGCGAGGGGCCGATTTCCAGAAACACCCGGTAGCCCTGCTCGTACACCGCCGCGATGGCATCGTGAAACCGCACGGTGTGCCTCAGGTTGTGGCGCCAATAAGCGGCATCCAGTAACTCGTCCCCGTTCACCCATTTCAACCGCATGCTGGAGAACTGCGGGATCTCCGGCGCGCGATACGTGGCTCGCGCCGCCGCCCGTTCGAACTCCTCCAGCACCGGCTCTACCAGAGGCGAGTGAAACGAGTTCGATACCTTCAACGGTTTGGTCTTGATCTCCTTGCGCCTCGAGATCGCGCAATACCTCCTGCACCGCCGTCCGCTCTCCGGAGATCACCGTGCTCTCCGGACCGTTCAAGGCCGCGATGGCGACCCGGTCGCGGTATGGCTCCAGCGCCTTGGCCACCTGCGTCTCCCCGGCCATCAAGGAGGCCATCAGACCGATCCGGGGAAGGCTGCTCATCAAGCGGCCGCGCTCCCGCATGATCATCAGCCCGTCTTCCATGCTGATCATCCCGGCCACCGTTGCCGCCACGATCTCCCCCACGCTGTGGCCCAGCACCATCCCGGGTTCCACCCCCCAGGACCGCCACAACTGTGCCAGCCCGTATTGGATGGCGAACATCGCCACATGCGTGTACTCGGTCTCGTCCAAAGGCGTCGTCTCCCCCGGCGGCGGATACAGCACCGACCGCAGCGATCGCGCCAGATGCGGCTTCAGCAACTCGTCGCAACGATCCACCACCTCGCGAAAGACAGGCTCGCTCTCATAGAAAGCGCGCCCCATGTTCAGGTACTGCCCACCCTGCCCGGTGAAAAGGAAGACCACCTCCGGGCGGCGGGTCAGATCGGCATGTCCCTGGAACACGCCCACCGGATCCTGGCCTTCGGCATACGCGGCCAGCTTTTCCCGCAATTGCTCCGAGGATGATGCGACCGCCGAGAACCGATGCTCGAAATGCGATCTCCCCGAATTCGCCGTGTGACACACATCTCCAAGGGAAAGCTCCGGATGCTCCGCCAGGTGTTGGGCGTAACGGACGATGCTCTCCTTCAACGCACCACCCGTCTTCCCTGATAGCGTCAGAACAGCATAAGACCGGTCCGCTTTTGTATCGGCCTCGTTTGGCTCGGGGTATTCGCCAACCACGATGTGCGCGTTCGTACCGCTGAAGCCGAACGAACTGACCGCAGCGATGCGCTGCGTGGTTCTCGCCGCCCACGTTCGCAGCTGCGTTGGGACTTCGAGTGGGATCTCGTCCCACTGAATGTAGGGATTGAGCGTTTTGAGGTTGAGGTGCGGCGGTATCTGCCGGGATTGCAGCGACAAAACCAGCTTTATCAGACCGGCAATCCCCGCCGCACCCTCCGTGTGGCCGATATTGGTTTTGACCGAGCCGATATACAGCGGATCGCTCTTCGAACGGCCATCGCCGTAAACCGCACTGAGAGCGCCAACCTCGATTGGATCTCCCAGAGACGTGCCCGTGCCGTGCGTTTCGACGTAGTCTACTTCGTGGGGTTCTATGCGCGCCGCAGCCAGTGCTTCGCGGATTACCGCCTGCTGCGCCAGACCATTCGGCGCCGTGATCCCGCCGCTTCGACCATCCTGGTTGACTGCCGAACCTCGAATCACCGCCATAACCCGATCGCCATCGGCGAGCGCGTCGGAAAGTCTCTTTAGTAGCACCATACCGCAGCCTTCGCCGCGCGCGTAACCGTCGGCTGCGGCATCGAAGGTTTTGCAGCGGCCGTTCTTCGCCAGCAAGCCTGACCGCGAGAACATGATTGTCGAATCGGGCGCGAGCATGAGATTGACGCCACCGGCCAGCGCCGCATTGCACTCCCTCGTGCGCAGGCTGAGACAGGCGATATGAACGGCGACGAGCGAAGAAGAACACGCGGTATCCAAACAGATGCTGGGGCCGTGCAGACCCAGGAAGTAGGAGATGCGGCCGGGGATGATCGAATGCGAGGCCCCGGTAGCGAGATACATATCCAATTGTTTGGGGTCCAACTCCGATATCAGCCGCAAGTGGTCGCTGTTACAGGCTCCGACAAAAACGCCGGCCTTCGTGCCCGCCAATTTCTCTGGCGACTGGCCTGCGTTCTCCAACGTCTCCCAGGCGACCTCCAGTAACAATCTCTGCTGCGGATCCATGCTGGCCGCTTCCCGCGGTGAAATGCCGAAGAAGAGGGGGTCGAACCGGTCGGCTGAGCCCAGAAACCCACCGTAGCGGGTGCATATCTTTCCAGGTTTCCCGGGTTCCGGATCGTAGATCGAGTCGAGATCCCAGCGGTCCGGAGGAACCTCCGAAATGGTATCCACGCCGTCGCGGAGAACTCGCCAGAACTCTTCCGAGCTATCGGCACCACCGGGGAACCGGCAGCCCATTCCGACGATGGCGATGGGTTCGCGCTTGTCTTTCTCGAGTGACTCTAACCGGTCCTGGAGCTCCTTGACCAATAGAGCCAGCTTCCTGGGTGGGAGCTTGGAAATCCTGTCGAGAAAATCGATCATCGTATTAATCCGCTTTCTGCCTTTGTGGAATCATTTATTCCTGGTTGTAGATGCGATCGACTTCTTCTTTCGAAAGACCTTCGATCCGATCCAAAATCCCCGCGAGGCCGTCTTCTGACGAAGTCTCCACCTTGGGCACCGGCGCCTTGCCCCACATGAAGACCTCCTCGGCAAGATAGGTCGTAAGTGTGGCTATGGTCGGGTAATCAAATACCAGAGTGGCGGGCAAACTTCGGGCAAGTCCGAGCTCGGTGCTCAACAGGCTTCTCAGCTCCACCGCCATCAATGAATCGAGCCCAAGGTCATTCAGCGGCTGGTTTGAGTCGATCGGCGGTGCGTGATCCAGACCAAGCACCTTCATCGCCTGCGCCCGCACATAATCGGTCAATAGTGTTTGCCGTTTGGTGGGCGGGGCACCATTCAGTCGCTGGATCACCGCCTGAACAGGTTCTTTTGTATCTTTCGGCTTCGAGGCAGCGGCGTCTCTCGGACGGCTCAGTTCGGAGAGGAGCGCGGACGTGGAGCTGCTGGAAAAGGAATCGGAGTATTGACGCCAATCCACCGACATGACCCCGATCTGTGCCGGAGCCTGTTCCAGCAGGCGCGCCAGGATGCGGAATCCCTGCTCCGGCGGGATGGGTTGAAAGCCCTTCGACCCCGAACGCCGAGTAACCTTGCCCCGTGTTGCAGCGCCCGCTTCGCCCCATGGTCCCCAGTTGATGGTCAAGGCTGGTAATCCCAGCGCACGGCGGTACTGGGCAAGGCCGTCTTGAAAGGCGCAGGCAGCCGAATGGTTGGCCTGACCTGCCGAACCCAACAACGAAACCGCTGAGGAGAACATAACAAAGAAGTCCAGCGGCAGGTCCTGTGTCAATTCATGAAGGTGCCACGATCCCGCGACCTTCGGGGAAAGCACCTTCCGGAAGCGTTCGCCGTTCTGATGCAGAAGAACGCCATCGTCGAGAGCTCCCGCGGAATGAATTATTCCGGCGAGTGGCGGCAGTGTGCTCCCGAACTTCACAAAGATCTGTTCGAGATGGTTGCGATCCGAAACATCGCCCTGGGCGATCAACACCCTGGCGCCCTCGCGCTCCATTGCGCGGATCATTTCCAGCGCCTGCCCGGAAGGTTCGGTTCGCCCCGTGAGGACTAAGTGCCGGGCGCCCTCCCGTACCATCCATTCCGCCGCCAGCAGACCCAGCCCTGACAGTCCGCCGGTGATCATGTAGCTGGCATCCGGGTCGAACGTGAGAGTCTTCCGTGCTCCCGTGTCCGCTCTTCGCCGTGCGTGCGACGCAGCTTGATGTGTGACGACAATTTTTCCGATGTGCTTCGCCTGGGCCATGTATCGGAAGGTATCCGTGACCTGCTCAATGGGAAAGACGGTCAAGGGCAGGGGTTTCAGGACGCCGTTTTCGAAGTCCTTCATCATCTCTGCCATGAGACTCTCGATGAGCTGCGGATCCTCGCGGAAGGTCTCCGCGAGGTTGATCGGGTAATAGGAAATGTTTCGGTTCAGTTGCGAGACTCGATCCTGGTCCCATATTCCGGTCATTCCGATTTCCAGGAAGCGGCCGTTCGCAGCCAACACGGAGAAGCTCTTCTCGATGAACTCCCCGGCGAGGGAATTAAGCACGAGGTCAACGCCTTTCCCAGCAGTTGCCTGTTCGATCTCGGAGGCGAAATCCAGAGATCGCGAGTCCATCACGTGAGCGACTCCTAACGATCTAAGGTATTCCCGCTTTTGCAGGCTGCCGGCAGTCGCAAATATTTCCGCTCCCGCCCTTTGCGCCAGTTGCACCGCCGCCAACCCCACGCCTCCGGTCGCGGCATGAATGAGTATCCGGTCGCCGGCGGCAATGTGGCCTAAATGGCAGAGCGCATAGTGCGCGGTAAGAAATGCGCTGGAGATGCTGGCCGCCTGGTTATCACTCAGAGACCTCGGAGCCGGCATGACATGATCTGCCGGGACCGTCACGTGAGAAGCAAAACTTCCAGGCCCCAGTACCATTACCCGTTGCCCGAGGTGAACATGGTGAACGCCATCGCCCAGAGCCACGACGTTGCCGGCGCATTCGTAGCCAAACACCTGCGAGTCGCCTGGATATTGTCCCATCGCGATCAGGACATCGCGGAAATTCAGGCCCGTCGCCACGACAGAGACCTCTACTTCACCGGGTGCAGGACTCCGTCGTTCCAAAGGCTCGAGTGTCAGACTGTCCAGCAATCCCGGCGATGATGTCTGCAGTTGGTACGCCTGCGGAGTTGCCTCGCCGCCCTGGCTTACGGGCAGCTCACCCAAACGCACGTGGCTTAGCCGAGCGATATGCCGGAATCCGTGGCGAAACGCAACCAAGTCCTCCCTTCCAGCTCGAAGTTCCGCGACGAGGTCGCTCGCTTCACCTGGCCAATGGTCGGGATCTAAATCGATTCTGCAACAGGGCAGTTCGGGATACTCCAGCGCAATGGTGCTTCCCATGGCGGACACGGGAGTCTGCGAGAGCGAAACCAAGCCGTCGAATGAATCGACCGACTGCGCGCCGCGGGTGACAATCGATAATCCGCCAGCCTTGACCCCTTCCCGCTCCAGCGCTTTCACCATGTGGAGCAAGGTCTCGCATCCGTTTTGGACGCGTGCGTTCAGATCGTCACAGCTGCCGATCCGGCCTTCTGGAATATCGAGGGGCCATAGATAAACGATTTTTTCGATAGAGGACCCATGCGCCAGAGCCGCCTCGCGGAGCACCCGCTGAAAGTGATCTGGGTTGCTGACGTTGATTTGATAGCTCCCGTCGCCCGGTTTTTCGAACGTCTCTCCCGCCATTACGATCGAGCAATTCCCGCCCCGTGTTTTTAGCAAGGCACAAACACTCTCTCCGAGACCGCCGCGGTCCGCAAAAATCATCCACGAGCCGCTCTCTTGTCCCGCGAGGATAGGCGACTGCCCCTCGGCAACTGCGACACGAGGTCCGCGCGAAAGGATTAACGCCTGATTCGCGAGGACGCCGTCGCCTTCGGGACCAATGATCACGTCGCTGAACCCACAGTCGGCCAGAAGCGCCTGCCATTTTCGCCCTGATATCAACGCGTGCGAAGGACGCAGCTCTGTGTCCGTGAAGCTCCACCATCCGTCGGTGAGTCCGACGATCAAGTCGCCGAAACGGAGCGGCTGCGTGCCTTCGAGGAGCAGAAGCACACCTTCGGAGGCGAGCAGCGTCTGGACGTTCGCGAGCGTCCGACGGAGGTCCTGCGTCGCATGCAACACGTTCGCCGCAACTACAATGTCATACGAATGAGCGTCGAAGCCCTGCGCCAGTGGGTCCCTCTCGATGTCGAGAAGCTGATACTTAAGAAAGGGATACTCGCCAAATTTCTCCCTGGCTTTTGAAAAGAAAAGCGGACTGGCGTCGGTGAACACATATTCGGTATGTCCGGAAGGAAGTTCAGGCAGCACAGAGGCCGTAGTGCTGCCCGTCCCTCCTCCGATCTCGAGTATTCGCAGGGGCCGGTCCGTCGAAAATCGTGCGAGAAGCGTGTGAACTGCGGTCTTGACGAGCCCGTTGTAGAAACGCGCGAACGGGGAATCGCTGTAGAGTTTTTCGACATCCTTTGTGGAACCATTGGGAAACAGCAGGTCCAGTGGCTCGCACTCTCCCCTGATGGCCTCGGCCAGATGCTCTCCGCAACGGATCGTCATCTTTAGTTCAGCCGAGCAATCCGGGTATTGTTGCAGAAGGTCATCCCCGGAAATTTCATCCTTTGCCTGAGGGAGTCGGGAGACCATCCAGTCACCATCTCCTCTCTTTAGAATGCCGTCGGTCGCCAGTATTTCCAACATTCTTTCGAAAAGCCGCCGATACTTTTCAGGAATTCTTAAGTCGGCAGCTTTCGCTTCCGTCGTGAAATGTTCGTGCAGTTGAATGCTCCAGCCTAATTGGCCGAGAGCTCGACATACATATTGCGTACTCAGCGTTTCCAGCTGCGGAAACAGAGACGTAAACTCGGCCATCGCAGCATCGCCACGGTGCTGTGCGGCATAAACGCGCAGCACATCGGCGATTTCGAGTGGGCCGGCGATAGAAGCAGGCCCGGCGTGACCCGCTTCCTGTTGCAACGGCACCGCTTTCCAATTCAGTTCGTACAGCCAGTCTCGAAGAGGCTCCTCTTGGCGCTTTGCGAGTGCCTGTCGATCCACTCGCCGTAGCGACATTCCCCTTATCTCAGCGACAAGCGCGCCACCGGAATCGAAAACCAAGGTATCGACTTCTAGAGAATTTGTTGGCTGCGGCTTCCCGTTACCCCGCGAAACAGCGACGTGGCTCCACAACTTGTCGCCGGGATCCCGATATACCGTATAACTGGCCACTCCCACCGGCATATAGATGGCATTGCCTGACGCGAGCTCATCGAGACTCAACGCCGCTGCGGCGAACGGCTGGAGACACGGATCCAATAGTCCGGGATGGATCCGATAAGAGTGCGCTTCTCCCGCAATCTCCGGCACGAGCTGTACCTCGCCCAGGACTTCATTCTTGCCCGTCCACAATCTATGCAAACCTTTGAAGCTAGGGCCCAGATGCATTCCCAAAGCCTGGAACTGACCGTGGTAAGTCTCGATGGGAATCTCTTTCGAGCATCGGGATCTCACTTCATCCAGTGATTCGATATCCACCCGTTCCTGCTTCGCGCGGGCTTCGATGTGAATCCTGCCTGCGGCATGAATCTTCCACTTCGAACCCACGCCCGGCTCGCCGGTCGCGACGCTGGCGAGTTGGAAGGACGCATTCTCCCCGTCCTCGGGCTTGATGGAGATCTGAATCTTCCGGACCATTTCATCCTCGACGACCATTGCCTCGCGAATATCCATATCCCGGATGGTGAACAGGTGGGATCCGAGAGCCTCCTTGGCTGCCACCAGAATCAACTCCAGAAAGGCGGTGGCGGGGAAGACGGTTGAGCCGAAAACCTGGTGATCCTTAAGCCATGGCAAGCCAGCTGTTGAAATAAGTGACTCGATCAGGATGTCTTTTGAGAATGGCGAATCGATGCGGTGGCTCAGCAGTGGATGTCCGAGAGTCCTGGATTGCGAATTTGGTGTGTCGTTCTTTGCAGCCAGCCCTCCTGGAAGATCGATCCAGTACCGTGTCCGCTGGAACGGGTACGTGGGAAATACAACAGGATGCCGCTGGTAATCGCGATCGAAACCCTTCCAGTCGACGTCCGCTCCGTGGACGTACAAGGATGCCAGGCTCTCCAGCAACTGCTGCCAGTCGTCGCGTCCTTTGCGCAGCGATGGGAGCCACGTACCGAAGTTCTCGGGCAAGCACTTCGCACCCATTCCCAACAAGGTTGGAGTCGGTCCAAGCTCCAGGAACACCTGGCACCCTTTGTCCTGCAACGTCTTCATCGAGGCGGAGAAATTCACTGGATGGCGGACGTGGCGCATCCAGTAGGCGGCGTCCGGAATTTCCTGAGGGGCGATCATCTGACCTGAGATATTCGAGATCAGCGGGATACGGGGCGCGGCGTATTTCACGGTTTCCGCGATTTTTTTGAAGTCCTCCAGCATTGGCTCCATGAGGGGAGAGTGGAACGCGTGCGAGACCGTGAGCCGTTTGGTCTTAATGCCGTCCTGGGCGAATTTCGCGAGGAGTTCTTCTACCGCCCCAGTCCGCCCGGAAATGACTGTGTTCCCGGGGCCGTTGAACGCCGCGACCGAGACGTCCTTGCGATAGGCTTCCACTTCGGCGGCCACGAGTCCTTCTTCCGCGGCCACTGCAGCCATCACGCCCCTTTCGCATTTCTGCTGCATCAGTCGGCCACGGGCTGCAATTAGCTTCATTCCTTCTTCGAGACTGAAGACACCAGCCACGCAGGCGGCGACGTATTCTCCAACGCTGTGACCCATCACCACTGCGGGCCGGATTCCCCACGAGAGCCACAATTGCGCAAGCGCGTACTCCAGGCTAAACAGCGCAGGCTGCGTGAAGGCAGTCTCATCCAGCGGCGAGATCTCGCCAGGCGCCGGGTACAACACGCCGAGCAACGATGGTTGAAGGTCATCTCGGAGAATCTCGTTGCAGCGGTCGATCGCTTCTCGAAATACCGGCTGCGTGTCATACAGCCCTCGTCCCATTCCGGCAAATTGCGAGCCCTGGCCGGTGAATAGAAACGCCAGTTTCAGCGGCTCTGAAGTCGTCTTCTGCCCTCTGATCACTCCCGCCGGCATCGCGTCGCCGAAAGCGAGTTTCTCGAGCTTTGCGCGCATCTCCGCCGCGGACTCGCCCAAGACAGCCATCCGGTGCGGCCAGTGTGCCCGGCCTGAATTCGCGGTGTAGCATATGTTGCCGATGGCATCATCCGAGTGTGACTCCAAATGCCCTCGGCACTTCTCTACAAGCGAGCGCAACGCGTCCTCGGTCATCGCGGAAAGCGCCAGCAGGTGTTTCGGGCGCTCCATTCCGGCTCGCACCGCCGGCGGCACAGGAGCTTCTTGGACCACAACGTGAGCATTCGTCCCGCTGAATCCGAACGAACTCAATCCTGCCATGCGCGTGCCACCGGGAACGTCCCATAGAGTCGGTTGAGTCGTCACCTTTACGGCCAGCCCCTCCCACGGGATGAACGGATTGGGATTCCTGACGTGCAGGCTCGGCGGGATCTCTCGGTTTTGAATTGCCAACACCAGCTTGACCAGGCCGGCAACTCCGGCTGCGCCCTCCAGGTGACCGATGTTGCTCTTTAGTGCGCCGATGAGTAGAGGATTGCTGTGCGTCCGGCCTTGGCAATACGCTGCTCCAAGCGCCTGCACCTCGATGGGATCTCCCAGGGATGTGCCCGTCCCGTGCGTCTCCACGTAGCTCACTTGTTCCGGCTCGACGCCTCCGTCGGACAACGCGTCGCGAATCACCGAGGTTTGAGCGGGGCCGTTTGGTGCTGTGAGTCCGCTGCTCGGGCCGTCCTGGTTGATCGCGCTACCGCGAATAAGGGCAAGGATATGATCGCCGTCGGCACGAGCGTCCGACAGACGTTTCAGCACCACGATCGCGCAACCCTCACCGCGCGCGTAACCGTCGGCCGAAGCATCGAAGGTTTTGCACTGGCCATCGCGAGCCAGCATCGAGGCCCTCGACAATGCAATGAACATGTCGGGGGTGAGCATGACGCTGACTCCTCCTGCAAGGGCCAGCCTGCATTCGCCTCGTTTCAAGCTCTGACAGGCCAGGTGCACTGCCACCAGCGAAGACGAGCAGGCGGTATCGATCGTTATCGACGGTCCCTGCAACCCCAGCACATAGGAGAGCCTGCCCGATGCCATGCTATGTGCAATACCGGAAGCGTGATAGGCATCCAGTTTCGTAACATCCAGCTTGCGGACCTGTAAATCTGAGTAGTCGCTCGTGCAGACACCGGCGAAAACACCGGTTCGACTACCCGATAAGCTGTCCGGTGCGATTCCCGAGCGTTCCAGGGCCTCCCAGGCGACCTCCAGTAGCAGCCGTTGCTGCGGGTCCATCCGAGTGGCTTCGCGCGGCGCGATGCCGAAGAACTGCGGGTCGAACAGGTCTACCCGGTCCAGAAAGGCTCCGTTTCGCGTGTACATCTTCCCGGGCGTTCCGGGATTCGGGTCGTAGAACGCGTCGATGTCCCACCGGTCCTTGGGAACCTCGCGGATGGCGTTCCCTCCCGCACGCAAAAACTGCCAGAACGACTCCGGATCGTTGTTGCGGCCCGGAAAGCGACAGGCCATCCCGACGATAGCAACCGGCTCGCGCCGTGCTTCCTCCGTCGCATCGAGCCGTGCCTGCATCTCGCTCAGCTTGAGATAAGCCTGCTTGATCGGCGAAAGTGGACTCTGTTTGGGATCCCCGTTCAAAATGCGTCTCCTGTGCCTCTTACTTCGTTACATCGTTCCCAGCTTTTCAACCAAGAGCCTTTCCACTTCCTCATCCGACAAATTTTCGATACTCAGCGGTGCTGGCCGAATATCCGCGCTCTGGCCGAAAGGCCTCTGCTGCGCGTCCGAGGGCTGGCTTTCCAATGAGACCTCATCCAGAGTCAAAACCTGGGAGGCGATATAGTGGGCGATGGCCTCCACGTTCGGGTAGTCGAAGATAAGTGTCGCGGGAAGCGTCTGAGGTAATTCCAAGTCCCAGCTCAAGGCATTTCTCAGTTCCACCGCCATCAAGGAGTCGAAGCCGAGATCCATGAGGCGCTGGCGCCGTTCGATCGGGTCCGACCCGTCGCGCCGCAGCACTTTCATTACGTGGCTTCGGACGAATTCGACCAACAGCTCGCGGTGTTCGCCAGGAGCGGACTGGCGAAGCGCGTGCAGGAACTCCTCTGCGCGGCCCTTCGAGGTCCGGCTCGAGCTCTCGGAAGCAGCCGTCGAACGCCCGTCCCGCGGGTCCTCTGTCATCCACGAGGCGTGCCCGTCGTCACCGCGCGCGTACGCGAATGACGCGCGCCCCACTATGCAGTGCTGTCCCAGAATTTCGGCCGGCGAGCCCGCCTCCGGGAACGACGCAATATCCTCGAACCCATGCGAGCAAAGTAGCTTCTCCCACTCCTCTCGCGGCAGCAGGGGGTTGTTCTGGCGCAATTCGTCGTTGAACCGGTGCCAATCCCCCATCAGGCCATATGAGAATTCGATCCACGATTTCGGGCTAGTTACTTCGCACAGCACCAATACACCTCCGGGGGCGAGGAGCTTTGCAACGTTGTGAATCGTCTCGTCCAGGTTTCGAGTTGCATGTAATACGTTGCAGGCCACCACAACATCGAATGCATGTTCCCCAAAGCCTTGTTCGACCGGGTTCTTCTCGATGTCCAGCAATCCGAAGCGAAGGAACGGATACTTCTTGTATTTTTCGCGCGCGTGATCAAAAAAGAACTTCGATACATCGGTGAACGAGTAAAGAGTTCGACTGGGCGGCAGCACGGGTAGCACCCCCGAAGTCGCGCTCCCGATACCCGCTCCGATCTCCGCAATCCGCAACTGGCTCCCATGCGGCAGAGCCCTAACGAGCGATTCGACCACCGATCGGACAATCCCATTGAAGTAACGCGAGAGAGCCCAGTGTTCGTAAATGCTTTCCGCCAGCTCGAGCGAACCTCCCCTGAAAAGCGTATCGAGGGCCGATGCATCGCCTCTCAAAATGGCTGGCGCCATCTCTGCGCAACGTCGCATGTACTCCAGGACGAAGGGAATGTCCTGGAGTTGTGTGGCCGCCAGGCGACAAGCGGATTCAAGGTCGCCAGTGAGGCCGATTGGAGCGCGCCACGCACTGCCGGTCTCGAACAATATTCCTTCGGCGGCCAGGATCTTCAGCCATCGCGCAAGGAGAGGCCGATACGTGGAGAGAATCCTGAACTCAACGAGCAATGAGTCGAGCGTGTGTGTTTCGTCGGGTGCTCGAAACGCGCCCAACGCGGAGAGCGTGTGAACGATACAGGCCGTGGTCAGCCTGTCGAGCGCTTTCCACTTCGCTTCGTAACTGTCCAGCCGCAGGTCCATCGGGACCTGCCGGGCTTGCGTCGCGGTGGCAGTGAGAGAATCCTGCCAGCGGGATTTTTCTCCCCATCCGAACCCTCGTTGCCGTGTTTTGGCTGCCTGCAGCAGAAACTGTTTGTGCTGCCACGGATTAGTCGGCAGCATGACCTTCATGGCTGGGTGAGAGCGGTTGAATTGATTCCAGTCGATGTTGACGCCGTTGACGTACAAGGTGCCGAGGTCTTCCATGATCTGTTCCCAGTCGCGGTCCGGGCGGAGGGAGGGAAGCCAGAGGGTATCGGCTTGTGGGAGACACTGGGCGCCCATGGTGACCAGAATGGGCGAGGGGCCGATTTCCAGAAACACCCGGTAGCCCTGCTCGTACACCGCCGCGATGGCATCGTGGAACCGCACGGTGTGCCTCAGGTTGTGGCGCCAATAGGCGGCATCCAGTAACTCATCCCCGTTCACCCATTTCAACCGCATGCTGGAGAACTGCGGGATCTCCGGCGCGCGATACGTGGCTCGCGCCGCCGCCCGTTCGAACTCCTCCAGCACCGGCTCTACCAGAGGCGAGTGAAACGAGTTCGATACCTTCAACGGTTTGGTCTTGACTCCTTGCGCCTCGAGATCGCGCAATACCTCCTGCACCGCCGTCCGCTCTCCGGAGATCACCGTGCTCTCCGGACCGTTCAAGGCCGCGATGGCGACCCGGTCGCGGTATGGCTCCAGCGCCTTGGCCACCTGCGTCTCCCCGGCCATCAAGGAGGCCATCAGACCGATCCGGGGAAGGCTGCTCATCAAGCGGCCGCGCTCCCGCATGATCATCAGCCCGTCTTCCATGCTGATCATCCCGGCCACCGTTGCCGCCACGATCTCCCCCACGCTGTGGCCCAGCACCATCCCGGGTTCCACCCCCCAGGACCGCCACAACTGTGCCAGCCCGTATTGGATGGCGAACATCGCCACATGCGTGTACTCGGTCTCGTCCAAAGGCGTCGTCTCCCCCGGCGGCGGATACAGCACCGACCGCAGCGATCGCGCCAGATGCGGCTTCAGCAACTCGTCGCAACGATCCACCACCTCGCGAAAGACAGGCTCGCTCTCATAGAAAGCGCGCCCCATGTTCAGGTACTGCCCACCCTGCCCGGTGAAAAGGAAGACCACCTCCGGGCGGCGGGTCAGATCGGTATGTCCCTGGAACACGCCCACCGGATCCTGGCCTTCGGCATACGCGGCCAGCTTTTCCCGCAATTGCTCCGAGGATGATGCGACCGCCGAGAACCGATGCTCGAAATGCGATCTCCCCGAATTCGCCGTGTGGCACACATCTCCAAGCGAAAGCTCCGGATGCTCTGCGAGGTGTTGGGCGTAACGGACGATGCTCTCCTTCAACGCACCACGCCGTTTTCCCTGATAGCGTCAGAACATCATAAGACCGGTCCTTCAACGGCAGGCCGCCGTCCAGCGCGCGGGGATCGTCCGTGTCATTGGCTGAAAGTAGCGTTGGCACTCCCTCTACGCTCTCTACTACGATGTGACTGTTGGTGCCACTGAAGCCGAAAGAGCTCACGGCCGCTACGCGACGGCTGGAATTCGCTGGCCATGGCGTACGAACCGTAGGAATGGAGACCGCCATATCATTCCAGGCGATGTGCGGATTCGGATTCTTGAAGTGCAAATTGGGTGGAATTTCGCCGTGCATCAGGATCAACACCGTCTTAAGAAGCCCGGCGACGCCTGCCGCGGTTTCCAAGTGGCCGACGTTCGTCTTGATCGCACCCAGAGCAAGCGGAAACTCCGTGAATCGTCCTTCGCCGTACACTGCATTCAGCGCGTGCACCTCGATCGGATCTCCTAGAGACGTGCCCGTGCCGTGCGTTTCTACATACCCCACTTCGCGCGGTTCCACGTTGGCGTTCCGCAATGCATCGCGAATCACCTCCTGTTGCGCGGAGCCGTTGGGAACCGTGAGACCACTGCTCCGGCCATCCTGATTCACAGCAGAGCCACGAATCACGGCCAGGATGTTGTCGCCATCCGCCGATGCGTCCACCAGGCGCTTCAGCACGACCACCCCACAGCCTTCAGCGCGCACGAACCCGTCCGCCGACGCGTCGAACGTCTTGCAGCGGCCGTCCGCTGCCATCATGTGTGATTTGGAGAAGTTGATCAGCAGTTCGGGCGCGAGAATAACGTTCACGCCACCCGTCAGCGCCATCCGGCATTCTCCGAGGCGGAGACTCTGGCATGCCAAGTGGACGGCCACGAGCGAGGACGAACACGCCGTGTCGATTGCGAGTGCCGGGCCCTGAAGGCCGAGTGTGTACGCCACCCGTCCGGCGGCCACGCTGTGACACGTCCCGGTTGCGAAATAAGCGTCGATCTCGGCGGGGTTTCCGAACTGCATCTGGAGCTGGGCATAGTCGTTGCTGGCGATGCCGAGGAATACCCCGGTCGAACTGCCCTGCAGTTTTTCGGGCGACTGCCCGCCATTTTCCAGGGCCTCCCAGCACACCTCCAGGAACAGCCGCTGCTGCGGATCGAGGCTCGCTGCTTCGCGCGGAGAGATTCCAAAGAAATCCGCATCGAACTGCGCCACGCCGTCTAGAAAGCCCGCCCACCGCGTCGACATTTTCCCAGGGGCGTCGGGGTTCGGATCGAAGAATTCATTGATGTCCCAGCGGTCGGCAGGCACTTCACGGATGCAATCGGTCGCGTCGCACAACATCCGCCAGAGTGACTCCGGATTGTTGGCCCCGCCCGGAAAGCGGCATCCCATTCCAACTATCGCGATGGGTTCGTTGCGAACGCGATCGGCCTCTTTGAGTTGGGCTCGCAACTGTCGGAGCTCTACCAGAGCTCTTTTTACCGGCGAAAGCTGCTCTGGGGCTTGCGGATATGCTTCCATGGTTTCTCAGGTCTAGCGGGACAGCTCTTTCGCCAGCATGACCTCTGCCTCCTCTTCCGACAATTTCGTAACTTCGATCAGTCCAGCTTTTTGGTCGTGCAGTTTCGGTTCGTCCGCTGCCTCATTCGAATCCTCCACCTTCTGCAGGACATGCTGCTCGAGATACTCCGCCAGTGCGACCACCGTGGGGTGGTCGAAGACGATAGTGGACGATAGCGTTTTGCCGATACTGACCTGGAGCCGGTTCTTCAACTCGATCGTCATCAGGGAGTCCATCCCGAATGATGCCAGTCCCTGGTTCGGATCGAGCTTGAACGAGGGGCTCAGCCCGAGCACCTTGATGGCTTGATCGCGAATGTGTGCCTCGAGGGTTTGGCGGCGCTTCTTCGTGGGCGCATGTCGGAGCCGTTCAAGCAAAGGAGGTTGCGCGGTTTTCTGCGGTTCGCCCGCCGAACGCACCTCCGCCGTGCAGACCTTCGATAGCAGACTGGAACGATGCGCTGATGTCAGCAAATCGCTGTACTGTCGCCAATTCACGGACATCACTCCCACTTGTACATGGTCCTGCGACATCAAATGCTCGAGGATGCGGAGTCCCTGCCGCGATTCGATCGAGCGGAATCCCTTCGTTCGGAGTCGTTCGTTCACCGTGCCCTGGGTTGCGGCGCCGATTTCAGCCCACGGCCCCCAGTTAATGCTCAGCGCCGGCAGTCCAATATTCCGCCGGTAATGCGCGAGCGCGTCCTCGAACGTGCATGCGGCGACGTGGCTCCCCTGACCAGCCGATCCGAGCATCGAGACCGCCGAGGAAAAGAGCACGAAGAAGTCCAATGGCTGGTCCTGCGACAAAGTGTGAAGATGCCATGCGCCATCCACCTTCGGCGCCATTACCTTCTCGAAGCGCTCCCAAGTCTGCTGGGCGAGCACACCGTCGTCGAGTGTTCCCGCGGAGTGCACGATCCCCCGCAAAGGAGGCAGCGAAGGACCGAAGCTTGCGAAGAGCCGGGCCAGAGACGCGCGGTCGGCGACGTCGCCTCTTGCGATCGTGATCCCGGCGCCTTTGTCCTCCATGTCGCGTATCGCGGCAACGGCTGCTTCCGAAGGCGCACGTCGGCCCATGAGAATCAAGTGCCTCGCACCGCGTTCGAACATCCACCGCGCAACCAGCAGACCAAGCCCGCTCAGACCCCCGGTGACCAGGTACGTCCCATCCGGCCTTAGGCCGATCTTCCCCTCGGCGTCCGATGGGACGACTGCCTTGACCTGCTCTCCGCCACTCGGGTGAGATAACACGATCTTCCCCCTGTGCCTGCCCTGGGCCATAAAGCGGAACGCGACAGCTGCTTCGCCAATGGGGAACATCTTCCGGGGCAGCGGCTTCAGCAGACCGTTTGAAAAATCCGGCAGCAGCTCATCGAAGAGGCTCCGCACAAGCCCGGGATTTTTCTCGAATTCCGACGCGAGGTCAATTGGAAAATAGGACAGATTCCGATTTAACTGCACTACCTGGGTCTCATCCCAAATGCCCGTCTTCCCGATCTCCAAGAACCGACCATTGACAGCAGTAACCACAGAGAAGCTCTCGCGGATGAAATCCCCGGCCAGGCAGTTCAGTACCACGTCCACTCCGCGGCCGACCGTGATCTCCATGATTTCGCGCGCAAAGTCGAGTGATCGCGAATCCATCACGTGCGGCACACCCAGTGACTTCAAGTAAGCTCGTTTTTCCGGAGTGCCTGCAGTGGCAAAGACCTCCGCGCCAGCGCGTTGCGCCAGCTGCACGGCCGCCAAACCAACACCGCCCGCGGCCGCGTGTATCAATATCTTGTCGCTGGCCGAAATCTTGCCTAGCCGGCGGAGGGCGTAGTGCGCTGTCAGAAAGGCGCTCGGAATGGTGGCTGCTTCCTCGTAGGAAAGGCGCTCCGGAACCGGGGCGATCCGATCGGTTGAAATTGTCAGGAAGGAACCGAAGCTTCCGGACCCCACCGCCATTACCCTTTGCCCGACATGGAACGGCGCGGTACCCGGCCCCACCCTCGCGACCTTTCCCGCGCATTCGTATCCGAGGGTTTGCGAGGTCCCGGGATATTGACCCAGGGCAATCAACACATCCCTGAAACCCAGGCCACTAGCGTGGACTTCGATCTCTACTTCTCCCTTCCCGGGCGCTTGCCGTTCTGAAACGCTCAGGCGGAGATTGTCCATGACACCGGGAGAAGAGATCGTCAGCTGGTACGGCTGCTTGAAGTCCCCACCCCGAGCCTTGGATGCCTCGCGGAAAGCGGCATCTCTTCGGACCAGCCTCATCACGAACCGCCGTCGTCCGCGAAACGCTACCAATTGTTCCTTATTGCCGTCAGGGTCGCTAAACTCTTCGAGCAGTGCCTCGATTTCACCGGCTGCACCGGCCGGGTCCAGATCAACGTGGGTGCAGTGAAGCTCCGGATACTCGAGCGCTATCGTTTTGCCCAAGGCCGCAGCGGGATACTGGTGCAGCGGCGCCAAGCCAGTTTCGGAATCCATGGGTTGGGCGCCCCGCGTTACGATCCGGAGATTCTTCGTACGGGGTCTTCCTCCGGATACAAGGACCTTCACGAGGTGAAGCAGCGTCTCGCACCCCGTTCGAATATTGTGTTTCATGGCCTGCCACTCTCCGGAGGGAGCCGAGGCATCGCTAACCGGCAACACGTAGACGACTTCGTCCAGGGGCGATTCATCCGTGCACCCCGCCAATATCAGAAGCCTCTCGAAATCCTCGAAATCGGTTCCGGCGGAAACGAGAGTGCATTCCTCCCCTCGGGACTTCAGCACTCTTTCCATGCTGCTTCCCACGTTGTTCCCGTCGCCCACTATTAGCCACTTCTCTCTATTCGCCGGGACGGCCTCGTCCGGCTTCCGTTCTTCACTGCTCCGTACGGCGTGAGGCGCGCGCGCCAGGATCAGCTTCTGGTTCGAGAGCACATCTTCCCCATCCTGTTCCGGGGAGACTGCGACCTCGCTGAAGCCGCGTGTGCTAAGAAGCTCGCGCCACTTCTCTTCGGAGAGCAGTGCGTGAGAGGACCTGATCTCCGTATCCGTGAACCGCCACCAGCCCTCGGTAAGGCCGACGATAATGTCCGCGAATCGCATTGGGCGCGTGGCTTCGAGCAGCAGCAGCAATCCCTCGGGACACAAGAGCGTTTGGACGTTTTCGAGCGCCTGGCGCAAATCGGCTGTCGCGTGCAGCACGTTCGCCGCAATCACTACGTCGAAGCTATGCGGGCTGAAGCCCTGCTCCGACGGATCCTTTTCGATATCCAGAAGCCGGTAATTCACGAACGGGTACGCTGCAAATGTTTGCCGTGCCTTGGATACGAACAAAGTCGAGATGTCCGTGAAGACGTACTCCGTCCGTTCCGGCGACAGTTT
Organism: uncultured Acidobacteriaceae bacterium; assembly: GCA_963798925.1. GTDB lineage: Bacteria > Acidobacteriota > Terriglobia > Terriglobales > Acidobacteriaceae > Edaphobacter. Next base: position 549,859 of record CAWCVD010000008.1, on the reverse strand, counting down.
TGCAAGCACATAGGAGGTCGCGCTCCCGGTGCCCGCGCCGATCTCCAGAATTCGCAGGCGCCGCCCCGCCGGGAGTCTGCTCGCAGCCTCCGACACCGCCTGCTGAATCAATTGGTTGTAGAAGGAAAAATACGGCGAGTCCTTATAGAGTTTTTCGATGTCGCTCAAAGATCCGTTAGGGAATAGCAGCTCCAGCGCTTCAATTTCGCCTCGCATTGCCCTGGCGAATTGCCGGCCGCACCGTCCGGTCAGTGTCAACTCCGCAGAACAAGCGGGATACTCCTTCAATAAAACTGATAGCAGTCCCTCCGGCTCTGCGCCGGGCGGAGTTCGCAAAACCTTCCACTCGCTGCCCTCATGTACCAAGTACCCGTCCTCGGCTAACATTTCGAACATTCTGCACAGGAGGCGGTGGTACCGTAGCGGAACGCGTAGGTCGCGCGCTATCGACTCCGTCGTGAAGCAATGCTGTTCCTGTGCGTTCCAGCCCAGTTCCGTCAGGGCCTGCCGAAAGTATTGCGTGCTCAGCGCTTCCAGCCGGGGCAGCAGTGAAGCAAACTGTTCAAACCCCTGTTCCTGGCGATATTCGCGTGAATGTGCCTGTAGTTCTGCTGCAATGCGCGCGGGACCAGAAAGGAAGCCGGCAGATTGCTCAGCCATTGCCATCCTGCGAGGCGCCTCTTCCCAGGTCAGCTCGTAAAGCCACTCCTGCAGGTCTCCCTGTTCCGAGGGGGTGATGTCGTCTCTTCGTGCCCGCCTCAATACCAAACCGCGAACTTCGCAAACTTTCTTACCTTCGCTGTCGAGAACGTCGAGGTCTGCGACAACGCGCGTCGTTATCGCTTCCCACACCGGGGCGAAGTACGACGTGACTCCACACCCGGTCCGGGGGAGGGAGAAATAGCCTGAAGGTTTCCAGCCGGTGAGGCAGGTACGTCTGAGTGGGATCCAAAGCAGCTGCATCCGGCAGCACTGCGGTAACCGGCTGGAGGCATGCATCCAGGAACGCTGGATGAATGAGATAAGGCTCTGTTCCGGTCACTAACGATCCGGCAGCCTGAATCGAACCGATCGCTTCCCCGTCTCGTTTCCACAGCGCTTCGAGTCCCTTGAAATCTGACCCGAACTCCAGTCCGCGCAAGCGCAGCGACTCATAGAAGGGCTCCGCTTCTACCTTTTGGTTGCACCGACGTTGAATTTCGGCTATGTCGACCGGCTCTGGCACCCTGTCGCCGGGCGCCACCGGAGAGATCTCTCCGGTGGCGTGAAGCACCCATTCCCCGCTGTTTTTTTTGTCTTTCCCCTGGAGACAGAATATCTGGAAGGTCGAGGCACCCGGCTCTGCCTCGTTCATGACCACCTGGATCGTCCTTCGCTCGCCTTCGGGCAGCATCAGGGGCCGTATCAGAACCAGGTTTCTGACGGCACACTGGCGGATACCGAACATCTCTGCTGCTGCTGCCAGCGCAAGCTCCAGATACGCTGTAGCAGGAAGTACCGGCGAGCCGAAAACACGATGCTGCTCGACAAACGGAATAGTCGCGGCGCTCAATTCTTGTTCGAAGACGGGAATCGCGGAACGCAACCGGAAGCCAAGCAGCGGGTGTCCTGTCGCCGTGGCCTGCACCGCTACACCGCCTGTATGCGATTGAGAGCAGGGGGGAGAATCAACCCAGTGCCGCTCGCGTTGGAAAGGGTACGTCGGAAGCGTTACCTTCCGGGCCCGGCGATTTCGATAGAAACCAAGCCAGTTTACATCGACGCCGTTGACATAGAGCTGCCCCAGTGTTTCCAGCAACTGTTGCCAGTCGTCCCGGTCCTCTCGAAGAGAAGGGAGCCATGTGCCTTCTCCGACCGGCACGCACTGGCTTCCCATTCTGACCAGGATCGGCGAGGGTCCCATCTCCACAAACACGCGATAGCCTTGTTCGTAAAGCTTCGCGATCGCGCCGGAAAAGCGCACCGTGTTTCGGAGATTGTGCCGCCAGTATGTGGCATCCAGCAGGTTGTTCGGGCGCACCATCTCCAGCCGCATGCTGGAAAACAGCGGAAGCTGCGGGGGTGAGTACTGCACTTCTTTTGCCGCCGCTTCGAACTCTGCCAGCACAGGTTCCACGAGCGGCGAATGAAAGGCATTGGACACCTTCAGGACTTTGACCACGGTGCCCGCGCTCTCCTGTTGCCTCAGGATCGCCTCCACCGCCAGACGCTCGCCCGAAATCACGGTGCTCTCGGGGCCGTTGACGGCGGCGATCGATACTCGCTCGCGGAACGGCGAGATTGCATCCGCTACACGTTTTTCATCCGCCAGGAGCGATGCCATCATCCCCGTCGGAGGAAGACTCTGCATCAGGCGGCCCCGCTCACGCATCAACTTGAGGCCGTCCTCGAAACTCATCTGTCCGGCCACGGTGGCGGCCACGACCTCGCCCACGCTGTGACCCATTACCAACGAAGGCTCCACGCCCCACGAACGCCACAACGCAGCCAGCCCGTACTGCACGGCAAACATCGCCACGTGCGTGTACTGGGTTTCGTCCAGCGGCGTCGACTCACCGTGCTCCGGGTATAGAACCGACCGCAACGACCTCGGCAGGTACGGCCGCAGCAACTCATCGCATCGGTCGAGGATACCCCTGAAGATCGGCTCGCCGTCGTATAGCTTGCGAGCCATGTTGACGTACTGGCCGCCCTGTCCGGTGAAGAGGAACGCCACTTTGGGCTTCTGGTTTCCCGAACACTCATTGTGCGACAGTCCCGCACAATCCTCGGCGGCTTGGTACGCAGCCAGGCGCTCTCGCAATTCCTCAGGTCTCGAGCTTACGATTGCCAGCCGGTGATTGAAGTGCGCCCGCCCGGTATCGGCGGTATAACAAACGTCCGCGAGCGAGTCCGCCGGGAGATCCGCTAGATGATGCTCATACCGGTCGGCCAGCGTGCGCAACGCTGCCGGATCTTTTGTCGACATACAGAACAACTGCGAGCTTCGAAAGTTGGGGTCGATGGCGGGGGCTGCTTCTGGCGCTTCCTCCACAATCGTATGGACAATCGTCCCGCTGCCACCAAAAGAACTGACCGCGGCCACGCGGGCCCTATTTGTGCTGGGCCAGGGCATCTGCTGAACGGGTATCACGGCAGGGATCTCATCAAGAGAAATCGCGGGATTCAGCTTTTTGAAATGCAAATGGGGAGGAATGATCCGGTGCTGGAGTGAAAGCACGGTTTTGATCAGTCCCGCGACACCGGCGGCGGATTCGAGATGGCCCACATTGGTCTTCGCGGTGCCGATGATCAACGGCCGGTCCGCAGATCGCCCCTTGCTGTAGACCGCAGCCAAAGCTCGCACTTCAATGGGATCTCCCAAAGGCGTGCCGGTTCCATGGGCCTCGACATAGTCGACCTGGTTCGGTTCGATGCCTGCCCGCTCCAGCGCCTGGCGTATTACCTCGGCCTGCGCCGCTTTGTTGGGAACCGTAATCCCGCTGGTTGCGCCGTCCTGATTCACTGCGGAACCGCGGATCACGGCGCGAATGCGATCTCCGTCCGCTAACGCGTCGGAGAGGCGCTTCAGGACAACAATTCCACAGCCCTCGCCGCGGACATAACCGTTGGCGCTCGCATCGAAGGTCTTGCAGTGTCCATCGGGGGAAAGGGTTCTCGCTTTGGTAGACGTGATACTGATCTCAGGCGACAGGATCAGGTTTACGCCGCCTGCCAGGGCAAGATTGCATTCGCGGTTGCGAAGGCTTTGACAGGCAAGATGGACGCTGACCCCGGAACTCGAGCAGGCGGTGTCTACGGCGAGCGCCGGCCCGCGGAATCCGAATAGGTACGCAATCCGGCCGGCAGCGAAGTTGAGGCAGTTGCCAGTAAGGTGATACGCATCGATGGATTCGAGACCTGCGCGCTCCACAACCCGGGCATAGTCGCTATTCGTGATACCGAGAAACACACCGATCTGGGCTCCGGCCAAGTCCTTGGGATTGATGCCGGCATCTTCCACCGCCTCCCAGCTTACTTCCGCTGCCAACCGCTGTTGCGGATCCGTCTTCAGGGTCTCACGCGCAGACATCCCGAAGAAATACGGGTCGAACTTATCCACCTCTTCAAGGAAGCCACCCATGCGGGTGTACATCTTCCCGGGGCAATCGGGGTCGGGATCGTAGAAAGCGTCGATGTCCCAGCGATCTGGCGGCACTTCGCTAATGGCATCCACCCCGTCCCGCAAGAGATTCCAATAAGCCTCCAGACTCGTAGCTTGGCCCGGAAACCGGCAGCCCATCCCGATGATCGCGATGGCTTCGCGCTTGTCACGCTCCACCGCATCCAGCTTGGCCTGCATTTCTCCTATCGTCCGGACCGCCCGCTCCAGCACGGCCCTCCGATCCTTGGAGTCCGATGCGCGGTTCATCAATGGATTCTCTTCGCCGCTGTTCATCTGATCTGTTCCAATCTCCGCTCGAGCAATGCAACGAGTTCCTCTTCGGAAAGTTGTTCGCACTCGATGTCCACGTCACTCAATTCTTGTTTCTCTGGCGCGTCCACCGGACGAATGGCCGACGCCTCGGGTTCCAGAATCATCCCGGCGATGAAATCTACCAGCGAATCGACTGTCGGATACTCGAAGGCAACCGTCGGTGGCAGAGAATGGTCCAGGGCGGTTTCGAGGCGCGTCCGCAACTGCATCGTCATGATGGAGTCCATCCCCATCCTGAAAAAGCCTTGCCGCGGATCGACGCGGTCCGGCGAGCGAAACCCGAGGATCTCCGCCACCTGAGTGCGGATGTAATCGTGCAACATCGGCTTCCGTTCGCTCGCCGAGGCCTGCTCTATCTGCTGAAGCGGCCCATGCCGCTTCTCCTCCCGTGCCTTCAGTGGCTCGGCCTCTCTGGGCGGCGCTGCCAGGCACTCTAACAGCGGCCGTTTTCTCCTGGCCTCGAAGATGGGCCGGAATACGCTCCAATCCATGTCCGCGACTGTCTTCTGCGCTGCACCCGTCTCCAGGAGGTGCACGAGCGCCGCGAGGGCGCCGTCCGCTGGAAGACCCTTCATCCCGATGCTTCGGAAACGAGCGGCCAACTCCTCCGATACCATCCCCTCGCCTTCCCACCATCCCCAATTCACGCTAAGCGCGGGTAGTCCCAGTGCCACACGATGCTGGGCGAGCGCATCGAGGAAGTGATTGGCTGCCGCGTAAGGCGCCAAGCCTTGCGAACCCCATACTGAGGCGCCGGAGGAAAACAGGACGAAGAAGTCCAGTGCGTTCGCTCGGCATGTGGTCGCCTGGACCAGTTCGTGGAGCAAGGAGGCCCCGTCCATCTTCGATCGGAGGACATCATGAAATTCATCCGGTTCCAGGTGGACCAGCGCGCTCGGCCGCAGTATGCCTGCGGCATGAATAATTCCTCGAACTGGCGGGTGGTGCGCATCCAGTTTGTTCCAAAGCTCTGACATCTCTCGCCGATCGGCGACATCGGCCTTGGCGATATGAATCGTTGCGCCGTTTTCTTCCAGCGCCCGAACAGCTGCGACTCGTTTTCCGATTTCCGTCTCGGCAGGAATCGAGGGCCACATGGATCGATCTGGCAGCCCAGTCCTGCCGGTTAGCACCAAATGCCGTACTCCTCGCGCAACCAGCCATCGGGCGAGATGGAGTCCCAGGCTGCCCAAGCCTCCTGTGATGAGGTACGTCGCTTCAGGCGACAAGGTGAACGGCTTCTTCACGACTGCGGTACGAGACCGCTCCAGACGCAAGACATAGCGCCGGTTCCCGCGGAGTGCCACCTGGTCCTCACTGTCGGAAGCGAGTAGCTCTTCGCAAAGTTCCGCTATCCCTGCGTTCGCCGCCGTGGGATTTCCGAGGCGAGGCAGATCGATCATTCCCCCCCACAGGTTCGGCTGCTCAAGAGCAATCACCCTTCCAAGGCCCCACAAAGGAGCTTGTTTGAGCGAAAGGCATTCGCCATCCGTCGGCTCGACCGCTTGCGCTCCTGCAGTAGCCACCCAGAGGCGCGGCGCGGTATTCCATTCTGTTCGTGCGAGCGATTGGATCAAACGCAATGCGCCATCGCAACCGGCAGCCAGCGAATCCAAACCCCAGAGATAGAGGATGCCCCGGCAAGACGGTTGCCCATCTTCCGCCAGCAGCTTGAGCAGTTGCGTAATATGATCCGGATTCTGCGCAGCGACACAAAAGCAAGCCGGCGCTTGAACTTCAAACGACTCGCCGGCGAAGACGAGCACGCAATCCTGCCCGCGTGATGTCATCGCGGCCGCTGCGGCTACACCTATTCCGCCCTGATCGGCAAAGATCAGCCAACGTCCCGCCGGGGCCTCGTGCGCACTGTGCTTGAGGGCTTTCTCCTTCCAGACGAGCTCGTATATCCAGTCCGCTTTCGCCTCCTGCGGCTCAACCTTTCCGGAGGCGTACTTCGTCCATTCGCCGCTTGGCTCGGATCCTTGGCAAAACAGTTGAAAGGATGCCGGATTGGGCCCGTCGGTATCCAGAATGAACTGCGTCCGCGCTCCCGAATTCGCAACAAGACCGGGCATCACATATGTCTTGAGATCCGAGATCCGATTCAGGTTCGGTCCATATACCTCGGTCGCCGCGGCGGCAGCCATGTCGATACATGCCGTCCCGGATTGCGGCGAGGAGCCTTCGCCAGTCTCACTCTGCCAAATGATGCTCGCTGGCAGCGACGCCACCTGCGGCAAACGGATGCCCATGAGAGGGTGGTTCTTGCCGGCTGTCGGCAGGAAAGATGCGCTGCCGTTTTTCGGTTGTTGAGGTTCCGACTGCAGCCAAAAGCGTTGGCGCTGCCAAGGATACAGCGGAAGCGGAACGACCTTGCCTGGAAACGGGAACAGCCGCGCCCAATCTACCGAATATCCCATCGTGTAAAGCCGGCCGACCGAGTTCAGTAGAGTCAACTGCTCATCCTTTTCCCTCTCGAGAGAAGGAATGGCACGGAGTTTTCTGCCCGCGCCGGTAACGGTTTCTTCGATAGCCGCCGTCAGCACGGGATGCGGGCTGAGCTCGATGAATACGGTGTGTCCGTCGTCGGCTAGTTTTTGGACGGCTCTCGAAAAGAGCACCGGGCAACGCAGGTTGCGTACCCAGTAGTACGCGTCGAGCAGAGGTTCCTCGATCTGGTCCGCATCCACCGTCGAATACAGCGAAATTTTTGTCTTGCGCGGTTGAATGGTGGCCAGTTCGCGAAGCAGGTCGTCGGTCAGAGCATCCACTTGAGGGCTGTGGGATGCGACATCCACCTTCACAGGGCGGCAGAAAATGTTGCGGGTCTGGAGCTTTTCGATAATCTCCTGCACCGCGGAGGGATCGCCCGATAAGACTGTGGAGTGCGAGCTGTTGCTCACCGCGACCGAGACGCGGTCCTCGAAGCCTAGCAGGCATTCGCGGGCTTGATCCACGGTGAGCGCCACCATGACCATCGCCCCTTTACCGCTGATTCGGCGCAGGAGCATGGCGCGGGTGCAGATCACGCGGGCTGCATCCTCCAGGCTGAGCGCCTCAGCGATGAAAGCCGCGGCCACCTCGCCCATGCTGTGTCCAACGATCGCGTCCGGTTCCGCGCCCCACGAACGCCACAAAGCAGCCAAGGCGACCTGAATCGAAAACAGCACCGGCTGGATGACATCGATTTCGTTCAGCCGGTATCCGCGTGTGTCGGGATTGAGATGCAATTGTGCCTGGAGCGACCAATCCACGTAAGGCTGCAGCGCGCGCTCACAACGCTGTATCCATTCGCGGAAAACCGCCTCTTCGCGGAGGAGCTGGCGGCCCATCCCGACCCACTGCGAGCCTTGTCCCGGACAGACGAATACGACTTTCGGCTTTGTTTCCAGCTCCGCCTTTCCCGTCGACACCCACGAAACGTTCTTGCCACTCAAGAAGGAGCTCAAATGCTCGCTTGCACCCGCCCGATTGCCAGCCGTGACTGCGAGACGATGTTCGTGGTGAGTGCGCCGCAAGGCGCTGGTGTAACAAACGTCGTAGAGCGAGGGCCCGCCCTCTTCCTCGAGCGCGGAAACGTATGCGCGAGCCACCGAGGCCAATGCCTCGGGCGAACGCGCCGAAAGAGTCACGACGCGTGCCCGATCGGCATGCGTCCGCGCGTCTTCATTCGCCTGTTCCCGGCGCGGCGCTTCGGTTAGGACGGCGTGAGCATTGGTGCCGGCAATGCCAAAAGCGCTCACGCCCGCCACTGCGAGCTCAGAATCCTGCGCAAGGTGCGTCAACTCGCGGGGGATTACAAGCGGATAGTCGTTCCAGGCAATGGCCGGGTTGAGTTCTCGCAGGTGGAGATTTGCGGGAATCATGCGATGCTCGAGGACAAGCGCCGCCTTGATCAGTCCCGCGATTCCCGCGGCCCCTTCGGTGTGCCCGAAGTTAGTTTTTACCGAGCCGATGTAACACGTTTTTCCTGGTGGCCGGTCGGACGAGAGCACGTTGCCCAGCGCGGCAAGTTCAACGGGGTCACCCGCAATCGTCCCGGTGCCGTGAGCTTCGACGTATTGCACCTGGGAGGGGGGCAACCCAGCGTCGCGGTAGGCGAGGCGCAGCAGTCTCTCCTGGCCCGTCCTCGACGGGGTCGTCATGTAGCCGCTGGTGCGGCCGTCGTTGTTAACCGCACTGCCCCGAATTACCGCGTAGACAGGGTCGCCGTCCGCTAATGCTTTGGAGAGGGGCTTTAGAACGACTATTCCGGCTCCCTCGCTGCGAACATATCCATTCGCCCGGGCGTCTCCGAACTTGCACCGGCCATCCGGCGCCATCATTCTTGATTGGGAGTAGGCAATTGATATGTGGGGCTGGAGTATTATGTTCGCTCCCCCCGCCAACGCCAAAGAACATTCATTTCTGCGCAGACTCTGACAAGCTAAATGAACAGCCACCAGCGACGAGGAGCAGGCGGTGTCGATGGTTAAACTAGGGCCTTCCAACCCCAGAACATAGGACAGGCGACCGGAGGCTGAATAACGGCCTGTCCCTGTCGTCATATAGAAGTCCACGGCTGCAGGGTCGGCGAAAAGGCGGGCCTCATAGTCGTTCAGCCACAAGCCTAAGAAGACACCCGTCAAGCTACCCGCTAGACGCTCTGAGGGCTGGCCAGCATCCTCCAACGCTTCCCACGCCACCTCCATCAGCAGCCGCTGCTGGGGATCCAGCCGGTCAGCCTCACGCGGGCTAATACCGAAAAAGGCGGCATCGAACATCTCGATCTGGTTTAGAAAGCCACCCCATTTGGTGCTCATTTTCCCCGGTTGGGCTGGACGCGGATCATAGTAGGTCCCGATATCGATGCGATCTGAGGGGATTTCCGTGATCGCGTCGATCCCATCTTGCAGAAGGCGCCAATAGGACCTCGGATCAGTCACTCCCCCCGGAAAGCGGCAACCAATTCCCACTATCGCGATGGGTGGGCAGAGCATGCCGTTTCCGTTGCCACGGAAATCTCTTTCGTCGAATGACATGTCCTCCGCAAGATCCCTGCACATCCCTGCAATTTCCCCGTTTACTTCCACTCCACGCAGCAGGGTTCAAAGCCCGGCGCCCCTTGTGGATTCTTCTGTCTGCTGTGGAGTTAATCTGAGCAATTCAATGGCCATTGGGGTTACCGGCTAGCACTGATCAAGGCAAGAGGACACTGTACCAATTGGCCGGTTGACATCGGTCTCGCGCGAAGACCCAGCCGCTGTGAATCTTCTGACTTTGCGAGATCCCGCACCTTGCAAGAGTTTGCCATCTAGGAGAAAAACAATTCATATGTTCATTCCCTGTTTGCCAAACGCCCGTATACCTTCCCATCGTGTTTTTCCCCGTGGTTGTTCAGTCATCCCGCGACAAGTAGGGACTTACGCCGAGGTCGATCTGCACTCAAATTGACGATCTTTGTTGACAACCCACCAAACCTTGGTGTCTTTTGAAGACAGGTTTCAGCGGAGCTTTAAGAGGCTCGCACTGCCGAGAACATGAGTGAACACGTTGATCTGCGTAAGCTCGCCGGAATGGATGGCAGAGCGAAGCGGGAACTGCTTACACGCTTGCTACGAGAGGCGGCAGGTACCGCAAACGAGCCGTTTAAGCTCTCCCTCGGGCAGGAGGCGCTTTGGTTCTTGCATGAGCTTGCGCCCGAAAGCGCAGCGTATAGCGTCGCGTTCTGCGTCCGCTTGCGCGCCGATGTCAATAGCGAGCGTCTGGAGCGATCTGTTCGAACGCTGCTGGAGCGACACCCGATGTTGCGATCAACACTCGGGCTCGATATAAATGGGCTCCAGCAATGCGTCGGCCCGGTTCCGGAATGCCCTCTTGAAGTGGTGGAAGGCTTCAACTGGAACGAAGAAGAGTTAGCACTCCAGATAGACACGTTCTATCGGCGTCCCTTCGATCTCATCAGTGGGCCGCTGTTCCGGTGTACGTTATTCCTCCGCTCTGATACGCAGCACGGCCACGTCCTGCTAATCTCTGCACACCACATCGTCTTTGACGCGTGGTCGCTCGGAATTGTCCTTTCCGATTTGACATCGCTCTACGAGGGTGCGGACCACGAATCTCTGCGTCCGGCGGGATCGTATTCCGATTTCGTCAGGTGGCAGCGAACTATGATTGAATCGGAAGAAGGATTGGAAGCCTGGCGTTACTGGAACTCCCGGCTGAGCAACCTTTCATCCGTTGACCTGCCCACTGATCACCGCCGTCCCAGCGTCCAAAACTTTCGCGGCGCCACGTTTGACTTCGAGCTGTCGGCAAGCGTAGCCACGCAGATTAGGGCCTTGGCCCAGGCAGAGAATGCCACCACATACGCGGTACTCGTGACCGCGTTTCATGCCTTCCTGCACCGGTACACGGGCGCACCTGAGGTGCCCATCGGAACGCCCCTGATCGGACGGAGTTGTCCAGAGTTCGATAGTATCGTCGGGTACTTCGTCAACCCCGTTGTGGTGTGCACACCTGTTGAGACGGGCACCACATTCCGCCAGCATTTGGCGGCTATGCGTGAGGTCATCATTGAGGCTCAACGCTACGGAGACTTCCCGTTTCCAGAACTCGTAAAACGCTTGCGACCCGAGCGCGATTCAAGCCGAATGCCCTTGTTTCAGGTGATGTTGAACCTGATCAAAACCACGCAAATTGGCTTAGGGGGAGAGGTGTTGCAGCCACACACAAGCACTCGTCCCCAGTTAGGCTCTCTCGCCCTCGAAGCTTATCCCCTGAATCAGCAGGAAGGACAATTCGACCTCGACTTGACCCTCCTGGATACGGGTTCAGCGATGCCTGCATCGCTGAAGTACAGCACCGATCTGTATGAGGCCGCAACCATTGAGCGCATGATGGGGCATTTCATCAACATGTTATCTGCTGCAATCCTGGCTCCGGACAGGCCGATTGCGGAACTGCCCATGGTCAGCGGACCGGAACGTGAACGCCTTCTGGCGAACGCCCAGGGCCCGCGCGTTGACTATAGCTCCGACCTCTGCGTCCATAACCTATTCGAGCGGCAGGCTGACGCAACGCCCCGTGCTGTCGCAGTGGTTTGCCGCCGCGATCAAATCACTTATGAGGATCTCGACCGCCGAGCGAACCGGCTCGCGAATTATCTTAGGTCGCTGGGCGTTGGGCCGGAAGTTCTCGTCGGACTTTGCCTTGAACGGTCGATCGATTTGGTTGTTGCACTATTGGGAATCCTGAAGGCGGGAGGGGCATACATACCGCTTGACCCGCAATACCCTCCAGACCGCATTGCCTTTATGTTAGAAGACTCCGGCGCAGCCGTGTTGGTAACGGAGCAGCAGTTTCTCGCTAACTTGTCGACGACGATAGCCAAAGTGGTCTGCGTTGATCGGGATCGCAATAGAATTGAACGCCAGAGTTCTGCTGTGCCGTCAAGCAGCTTGACGCAAAATAATCTGATGTACGTGATCTATACCTCGGGCTCAACCGGTAAACCCAAGGGTGTCCAGATTACGCATCGGTCGGTCGTGAATTTCCTCGCCTCTATGCGGAGTGAGCCTGGGATAGACGAGAGTGACCGCTTGCTCGCCGTTACTACGATATCGTTCGACATCGCCGGACTGGAGATCTACCTACCGCTTACGTCCGGTGCGAACGTCATCCTTGCAACCACGGATACCGTTGGGGACGGGATAGCATTGGCTGGGCTGATCAAGAAATCCCGTCCGACGCTTATGCAGGCGACACCCGTGACATGGCGGATGCTATTGGAATCGGGATGGACGGGGTTCGCCGGTTTGAAGATATTGTGTGGCGGCGAAGCGCTTTCGCGCGAACTGGCCAATCGACTGCTGACCTTCAGTGGTGAAGTCTGGAATCTGTACGGTCCGACCGAAACCACTATATGGTCAGCCATACACAGAGTTGACCGCCGGGAAAGCGCTGTTCCTATCGGAAAACCTATCGCGAACACCACCTGTTACCTGCTTGACTCAGTCGGGCAGCCCGTCCCAGCGGGAACGCCCGGGGAACTTTTTATTGGCGGGGATGGCGTTGCCCGGGGGTACCTGAATCGGTCGGAACTGACTGCCGAAAGATTTGTCCCAAGCCCATTTGACCCTGACCGCTGCCTCTACCGCACGGGCGATATGGCCGTCTACCTGCCGGACGGCAACATTGAATTTCTCCGACGGATCGACAATCAGGTGAAGCTTCGCGGGTTTCGCATCGAATTAGGTGAAATCGAAGCCGCCCTGGAGGGGCAGCCTGGAGTTCGTCAGGCCGTCGTAGTCATACGTGAAGACTTCGCCGGCGATCCGCGCCTAGCTGCATACGTTACAGCACGGGAAGGTCAGGAAGTGAATACTGCAGAGTTGCGGAATGCACTTGCCACCAAGGTTCCCACCTATATGGTGCCGTCCGTTTTCATGGTCCTTAATGCATTTCCGCTGACTAATAACCGCAAAGTTGACCGTCGCGCGTTGCCGGCTCCGGACCATCATTTCAGCGCTCATGAAGACTACGTGCCGCCTAGGACTGCGATCGAGCGAAGTGTTGCGGAAATTTTTGAGGATCTGCTCGGCATCGAACGGGTTGATATCACAGAGAACTTCTTCGAACTGGGTGGTCATTCACTGCTAGCCGCACGGCTGCAGCGACGTTTGCGCGAGCGATTCGGCAAGGAACTCGCGCTGATGCAATTGCTCGAGCGCCCAACTGTGGCGGCAATAGCCGATCTCCTCGGCGCGGGGGATGGCGCAGCGCCCGAAGATGCTCCGTGGCAATGCCTAGTTCCGGTTCAACGGCGTGGGACGCGCGCACCACTCTTTCTCGCTTGTGGCTATGGCAACGACGTGAACGAGACCACACTGATCCTAGCGAGACTGTCAGCGCACTTCGACGGTGATCAACCTGTTTATGGTCTCCGCCCCAGATGGGTCCGCGGCGGTGCCAGTGGTTACCTGAGCATCACGGAAATGGCGCGTGAGTGTCTTTCAGAAATGCGGACTGTTCAACCTGCGGGTCCGTACCTCGTCGGGGGATATTGCTTCGCCGGGGCGGTGGCAATTGAAATCGCCCATCAACTGGTCCGTGAAGGTGAAGATGTGCGGTTGCTTGCTCTCATCGACAGCTTACGGCCCAACGCTGTCCACACGTTTCTGGTCAACCTCATCAACTATGGCGATTATCTCAGGCAAAAAGGGCAACACATGGGCGAGGTTCTCCGGGGCCTACTGGTTGCCAGAGACGGCTCCAGGAGAACTCGCCTTTCTGAGCTGATGGCGCGCAAGCTTGAAAACCTCCGGCCCAAGTCCAGTTCGGACTCCGGGCTCCCGAGTTCCAGAGATCTTTTCGAGCATCACCGGCAACTCCTCCTGCGATACCGACCCAAGCCATTCACGGGGCCGATAAATCTCTACGTGTCCGAGAAGTGGCATAACTCAATCGTTGCGAATAAGTGGCGTCGCCTCTTCGGGTGGTATCTTGGGTGGCAAGGCATTGCGAGGGGCGGCCTGAGTGTTTACAAGGTGTCCGGAGATCACCAAGCGCTGCTGACGGTGAATTCCCATGAGCTTGCAGGATTGCTGGCGGACGGCATCGACGCTTCATTGCCGCGGTCGTCGGGGAAGCAGGTGGGTGTCGAGTATCATGAATCAGTCGTCTAGCTCTAGCTTTCCCGCTGTTGTTCGGCTACCGGTTCCGGAAGCGCCGATTATCTCGGTAGTCGACGTCACGATGAGTTTTCCTATTGTGAAGCGATATCGTGAGATGCTTTCGCACCCTCTCCGGCCGCGGCGCCTGCACACGGCATTGTCCAGCGCTACTATCGAAATCCAAAGGGGCGACCGTGTTGCGGTTATGGGACCAAACGGCGCGGGCAAAACGACGTTGTTGAAGCTCATAGGCGGCCTGATACTCCCAACCAAGGGAGACATTGTCGTTAACGGGTTCAGCACGATCCACCACAGTGCGGACGCACGAAAATCTGTCGGCTTCGTCCTCAACGAAGAGCGAAGCTTTTTCTGGCGCTTAACCGGGACTCAGAATCTTGAATTTTTCGGCGCCTTGGATAATCTCGGTGGTGCGGATCTCCGTAATCGTATTCAGGAGCTAATGAGTTTGGTTGGGCTGGAGGAAGCGGCGGATCGAGTTGTGGAGGGCTACAGTTCTGGGATGAAACAGCGGCTTGCGCTGGCGCGCGGACTAATTGCTGAGCCTCGCGTGCTGATTCTCGACGAGCCGACTCGTGCCCTAGATCCAATAGCTTCCGACGAGATGATCGATCTGATCCTTAGCCGCATATATAGTGATTCTGGCAAAACCCTTTTAATCGCCACGCACCGGATCGACGAAGCGCTCAAACTCTGCAATAAGGTGCTCGTAATCGATAAGGGGTGTATCCAAGCCTTCGGCTCGATGTCGGATCTGAAGCGGGACCGAATCACGCTCCCTCAGTATTACCGTCGGGCGCTTGCGGTGGGGGGCATATGATCCCATTGCTTCGCAAAGCCGGTGCATTCGTCGTACGGGACTATCGCATAGAATCCGGCTACAAAACCGCATTCCTGATCCGCATTGTCGACTCGATGATGCTCCTGGTTCTGTTCTACTTCTTGAGCCAACTCATCACGCCGCGCACCTCTCCCGGATTACAGGGACATGGGTACAGTTATTTCTCCTTTGCCCTCATCGGGCTGGCATTCGCGCGCTACTTCGACCTGACGCTGCGCATGTTTTCGGAATCCATCCGCCTGGCCCAAGTGACCGGATGCTTCGAGGCGATGATGAGCAGCCAGACCGGATGCATCCCCGTTGCCCTCATGTCTTCACTTTACGGCCTCATTTCGGGGGGAGTGCAACTGCTCCTGATTCTCGCGGCGGGAGTCGTGGGGTTCGGGGTGGACTTGACCCACTTGAATATTCCAGCAACCGCACTGGTTCTCGTCCTGTCTCTCACGATATTTGTCGCCTTCGGTGTTCTCTCGGCGGCTGCTGTGGTCTGGCTCAGGAAGGGAGATCCGATTACGTGGATCCTCGGCGGTTTCGGTACGATCGTCGGGGGAGCCTACTTTCCGATCAACATGATGCCTCCCTGGATGCAGAAGGTTGCTCTGGTAAATCCGATCACCTATTGTCTGGACGCCCTCCGCATGACGATGCTCCAGGGATATTCTGTCGTCATGATCGCAAAGCCTCTCGCCACGCTGCTCGGGATAGTGGCGATTTTTCTGCCCGCCAGTCTTGGATTATTTGCGGCGGCAGTCCGAAAAGGCCGAAGAGAAGGAACACTGATGCAGTATTAGCGGCTCGCTATTTTCGGGGTGGATATTTGTGGGCGTTGCTAGCGGCTTTATCTTAAGAGGCAGAGACGTTCATGTGTGGTCGGTCCGTACCGATGACGGCGAGGCCGAGGTCCCCCGTTTTCGACTCGTTCTGTCGCCACCGGAACGGGACCGCGCCGCGAAATTCCGCTTCAAGGGTCTCCGGAATGGGTTCATCCTGGGCCGCGGTGCCCTCCGGCTTCTGCTCGGTCGCTACCTCGACATTTGTCCGGATGCGGTTCAGTTCCGTTATGGCGGGAACCAGAAGCCGGCACTTGCTCCTGAGCACCGCGTGAAATTCAACGTTTCCCATTCCGGCGGTCTGGCTGTATTCGCGTTTACTTTGGATCGCGAGATCGGCGTGGATGTGGAACAAATTCGCTCCGTGCCAGACATGACCGCAATCGCAAAACGGTTCTTTTGTCTGGAGGAGGCAGCGGACTTGATGTCGTTGGCTGCGAGCGAACGAGCGCGCGCGTTCTTCCGATGCTGGACGCGTAAAGAAGCATACGTCAAGGCACTCGGCAATGGCCTCTCGGAACCGCTGGACAGCTTTCGGGTGACGGTAAATCCAGATGTTCCGGCCGGGTTTGTGCATGTCGCGCACGATTCACGCGCCGCTAAGCTGTGGACACTACATGATCTGGCACTAGCGCCTGGATACGAAGGAGCACTTGCCTATCGGGATTCGCCGCGGCCACTCAAGCTATTTCCTACTCTTAAGCCGACTGGCTTGTTGCTTGCTACCGACCGAACTCCCACGCAGCCGCAAGCATGATCAAGATCTCGGTCGAATCTGTGGGTGCGCAAGTGCCCGAACCGGAACCACGCGATTTAAAGCAGGCAAAAGATCGCTCCGTCTTCCACCATGAATTCGATGCCAGCAGCTTTGGCGGCCTCCTGCAGGGCTGCGTTCAGCATGACGGCCGGGTCAGCGCTCACATCAATGCGGCGCATCAAGCCCTCTCCTTTTTTAGCGCCTGCGGAGAGGACGATTTTCAATCCGCGGCGCTTGCATCTCACCGGCGTCCCATCTTCGAGCTTCACATTCATCGGCTTGATGAAGGCGTCAACATAGTGGACGCCGATGCCAGACTTATCGCCGGTGTGCTCCGGAAGTTTAGATTCGGCGGCCGGGTTCACATCACATATTTTGACTTTCACGCAGCCCTCCATTGGCTTCAATTCCTTCTGATGCGAGGAATTCGTCCATCACTTTTCTGAACGCACGGATGTGTTCCGGTGTGCTGCCGCAGCAGGAACCGACGATGTTTGCACCTGTCTGCAGGAGCGGAACGAGGCCTCTCACCATTTGCTCGGGCGTTTCGTCGTAAACGACTTTCATGTTGATCAACTGAGGCTTCCCGGCATTCGGCTGAACCATCACCGGCAGGCTGGTGGTGCGCTTGTAACGCTCGACCGCGTCGCGCGCTCGCTCCATCTCCATGCCAGTGCCGCAGTTGAGGGCGACGATGTGGGCGCCGTGCTCCTCCATGAATTCGGCAGCACGTTCGGGATCAATACCCATCATAGTGCGAAAGGTGGAACCGTCGAGAGTGACGTCGTAGGCCATGGACCCGATGATGCATTTCGAGCCTGCCGCGTGGGCTGCTTCAATGCCGATCAAAAGTTCCTCAAGCGAAGTTTGTGTCTCGATAATGATGGCGTCTGCACCGGCATCGACAAGAGCCGTGGCCTGTTCCTCGAAGGCGCTGCGCACCTGAGCTTCAGTAAATTCTCCGAATGGTTGAAGCAAGCCGCCGAAGGGGCCGATGTCTCCGAGCACGTACCCATCTTTGCCGTTGAAGGCCTGACGGGCTATCTCCACGCCGGCTTTATTCACTTCAACTACGTGGTTCGCCTCAGAGTGGCGATTGAGCATAATGCGTGAGCCGCCAAAGGTATTGGTGATGAGGCAGTCCGAGCCCGCCTCCACATAACGTCGCTGAATGGCGAGCACTCTCTCAGGATGGGTGAGATTCCATGCCTCGCCGCAATTGCCCTGTTCCAATCCTGCGAACATAAGTTGCGTCCCCATGGCTCCGTCGCCAAGCAGAGGTCGCTTGCGGACTGCATCCTGTAAAAGCATCTTCATAAAGAATCCGTATCCTGCGTGCGTTCCTTTTGAACCAGCGCATAGTGAATTGTTTCGAGAACCAGACCCCACTTGTGATCGCGGCTGGAAGAATCACAATAGCAACCTGCAGCGCTGGCTTTGCGCTGCCACGATAAGACAGCACTCAATCGTTCACCGCTCAGCGGTTTCTCGCGCTCGATGGCGGTCATCAGGCCAACGGAATCTAGCACATACTGGCACATGGCGGTGTGCCCCGTGTCGCCAGGGGCTGGCACGCATCGTTGCTCCTGAATGGGATACCCTTCGGCAGAAGGGCCCAGCTTCACGCTATAGTGATACGTCAGCGGCCGGCCCATGTTGGTGCAAGTGGTCCCGTCATAGCGGAACAGAGCGTCGAGCGAGCCATCCTGGTTCAGGTGCAAGGAGAGGCGCTCCTCTGCCCAACGTTTCAGAGCTCTTCGATTCACGCTGTACTCGGCGTCCTGGTCCAGCAGAGCAGTGCGAACCGGAAGTGTTTCGCCCAACGTTCGCGGGGCACGCCGGTAGGGCGCGCGCCTGTATTGACATGGACCAAAGGAACAGCTTTCGCAGGGAACAAGGTCGGTGAGCCTGCGCAATCGATCGGTGTGATGCGTCAATCCGAATACTGCCAGCAGAGTTTTCTTGGGAAGCAACATGCCAGAGTCGAACACTTCCACGGGGGAAGGGAAAGGCTCTCTGCGCGTCCGCTTCATCAACTCGAGCAACCGCGGTTGTTCTGCGACATCCCATTCTGAATAACCTGGGCTCGAGTGGGGCAACACAGCCATGTCATGTTGTTCGGCCCAATCGCACAGACGAGCTCCGGTTGCAGTTGCCAGATGCTCGACGACCGCAGAGCCGAAGATCTCAAGGAAAAAATACTCGTCGGGTTTCTGGTCCTGCCAGCGCCGGCGGGCTTCCTCTTCAGCTTCAGGACCCGCGCCAACGGCAACAAGGATCAAGCTGTGGGCTTCAGCTTGCTGAAGCGTGCGCTGCAGTCGCTTGCTGGTGAACTGCGTTCCGTCGATGCAAATGGAATCACCGTTGATTTCGAAGCTCTCGGCTTGCCGGGCATAGAACCACGGCCGGCCATTCTCTGCGTACCAAGCCCTCGCCGAGTTTGCCAATTCCATGGCCCTGCCTTCCAGCTCCCAGCCGCGCGGATAACCTAGCAGGCGCACATACTCCTCGGGCGACACATTTACATCGGGAAGCGTGCCGGCCAGTTCGATGGATTCGGCTAACTTGCGCATGGAATCGGCTCCACGGGCTTGAACTGGCAGCCCTCCACAAAGAAATTGAAGAAGTCGGGGTGAGTTTCAAGACGGCAGTGCTCCACCTTCTTTACCAGGTCCTCCAGTTCTTGACGCTTTGATTTCGAGAGCAGAGCGATGGTCGCGCCTTCAATCGCGGTATTGCCTGCCTGGACAATCTTTGATGAGTCGAGGCCGGGAACAAGCCCGATGCGCTTCGACGCTTCGACGTTGAGATGGCGTCCGAACCCTCCTGCAAGATAAAAAACCTCGATCTCGCCGAAGTCGACGCCATAGCTCGAGAAGACGGTATGCAGGCCCGCGACGTTCGCGCCCTTTGCCTGAGCCAACTCGTTGACATCGCTCTCCAGCAGAAAAATGTTCTCTTCGGGTGCTTCGCTACGGTGAAGCGTGATGCGCTGAATATCATCCTCAAAGCGGCCCATATCATTCATGCGGCCGGTACGAAGCAACTCGCTCAGCAGATCAACCAGGCCAGAACCGCAGATGCCCTGGGGTGGAACATCGCCGATGACTCCAAGGCGAAAGGTCTCGTCATCGGCAATCGCCACCGTTTCGATTGCTCCATCCAACGCAGGCATGCCACAGGCGATGGCTCCGCCCTCGAAAGCAGGGCCAGCCGGACATGATGCCGCCAGAATGCGATGCTTGTTGCCAACAATCAACTCGGTATTCGTCCCGATATCCATGACAGCGACCAGGCGCTCTTCGTGGGCGAGATCAACCGCCAACATGCACGCGGCGGCGTCCGCTCCAACGTGGCCGCTGATGATGGGAGCGCCGTACACGCGAGCTTTGGGATGAATGGGCAACAGGCTGCGGAGCCCCGTCTGGATCAAGCTGGTTGTGCTCCGCTGACCCTCGGCCATTTCGATTTCCGTAATCGACCGGTAAGGCGTTTGCCCAATCGAATACACACTCTGCCGGAAGAAAAGATCGCGCATAGTGGAGTTGCCCACCACGACCATCTCGTAGATCGTCTTAGGATCTACGGGAAACTTTTCGATGGCATGGGACAGGTATCCGGCCAGCGTACGCATGAGCAGTC
This sequence comes from uncultured Acidobacteriaceae bacterium, assembly GCA_963798925.1. Taxonomy (GTDB): domain Bacteria; phylum Acidobacteriota; class Terriglobia; order Terriglobales; family Acidobacteriaceae; genus Edaphobacter. The sequence goes on along the minus strand of CAWCVD010000008.1, from coordinate 529,641 downwards.
TTCCGGGATGTTCGGTGTCGTAGGCGATGCGGGACATGACCTCCGAACCGGCGAATCGCTGCGGATTTTCGAAAGATGTGTCCGCAATCAATTCGCCGCTTTCAAGGTCGACGAGCCGCAGGACAACCGTGGTGGTCCCAAGGTCCATTGCAATGCCGAGAATCGGCCCATCAGAGCGCTCCACCTCCACTCCGTCTATGAGGATACGGTCCCCATCGCGCGTGACCGCCGGATCAAGTTTCAATTCGCGATTGCTGATCGGCAATCCAAACGAGTGCCGCTCAATAATCATGTGTCCACGCCGCATGGTATGGCAGCGAATGTGGCCTTCCGCAGCCGTCACGCGGGTTTGACATGACAGGCGAAAGTTGCCCTTGAGATGACGCTCCGGCTCAGCAATCGGCGAGAGTGCGCTCATCCCTTCCACAACTTCGACCATGCACTCTTTGCATTTGCCTTGCTTGCGGCAGGATGTGGGCACGTCAATGCCCATGGCTTCTGCGTAATCAAACAACGACAGCCCATCCGTCGCCTGGGTAGATCGTCCGTTGATGGTGAGGGTAACAGCCATTTTCAGGAAATTCCTACCAGCCTTTCGCTTCGAGTTCGGCTTTCACGGCTTCCGCCACTTCCCGCGCAGAACCCTCGCGCTCTTCTTCCTCGCTCCATTTCCACTGAGCCAGATAGTCGTCGGCCGCCTGCAGTCCCCGTTTGGCGGCGAGAATATCCACCTGCGCCATGAACTTCCCGTCAAGCATTACATTGAGGTCTTCCGACTCATCCTCGGCCTTGATTTGAGTGGGGATTTCCTGCCAATACAAGATCTTATACGTGGTCATTTCGGTTATCCCTGTGCCGCAAGTCGCAAGAACAAATCCACCGCGGCTGAGGCATTCGCGCCGTATCCGTCCGCCCCGATTTCGTCTGCAAACATCTGGCTGATGGGAGCGCCTCCGATCGCCATTTTGATGTGAGTCATGCCGGCCGCATCAAAGCCGTCGATTACGGTTTTCATGTACATCATGGTCGTAGTCAACAGCGCGCTCATGCCGATGATGGTTGGCTTGCATTGCTCGGCCGCGGCCATGAATTTGTCCACACTCTGATCTACGCCGATATCGTGAAGCTCAAAACCGGCGCCCTCGGCCATCATCCCCACCAGGTTTTTGCCTATATCATGCAGGTCGCCGCGCACCGTGCCCATGAGCAAAACGCCCTTGGGTTTGACGCCGCTGCCCTTCGCGGTCAATAGCGGCTTCAGCACGGCCATGCCTGCCTTCATGGCCCGCGCTGCGATCAGGACTTCAGGAACGTAGAGCACATTGTGCTTGAAATCCTCGCCGACCACACTCATGCCCGCGATCAATCCCTCCGTCAGCACTTCCTGCGCGGACCGCCCCTCGGCCAGAGCTTCCTCAGTAAGCTGTCCCACCCGGTCGGCGTTTCCCTCGTAGAGCAACTGATTCATCAGGGCATAATCGGGCATCCAGACTCTCCTTAGCGAACGCTCGAAACGGCGCCGACTGAACGTTTTGCATTGAATTCTTCCAATGCCTCAAGCATAGCCAGGATATTTTCGCGCGGCATTCCCGGGCTCACCCCGCCGCCTACCGAGAGAATGATCCCCTCGCCACCGGAACCCTCCAGAACCTCGAGGGTTTCGTCTTTTACCTCCTCCGGTGTCCCGCGTACCGCAATCTCCAGCGGATTGACGTTACCCATTAAGCACATCCGGTCGCCAACGCGTCGTTTAACTTCAGTGATGTGTCTCTGCTTGCCCCAATTGAGCGCATTGAATCCCGTGTCCGGCAGGTGGTCGAGGCAGGCGTCGACTTCCGCGTCATTGTGGTAGAGCTTGACCCAGTCCTTCGGAAATGCATCGCAAATCCGCTTCAGATATGGGTGCGCGAACTCCAGGTAATGGTCTTCGTTGATGAAGCCGACAATGTCATCAAGAATGAAAATGCTCTCGACTCCGTCACCCATCACCTTCTGCTGCGCTTTAAGCCAATCGATGATCACTCGCGTACACAGGTCGATGAGCTTGTGCGCGCCCTTGGGATCTTCCACGAGATCAATCATGAACTCCGTGGTCCCGCGTACAAATCCCGCGGTGCAGAGTGGTCCGCGCGAGGTGACCATGGGAAGGATATAGCCGGCATCCAGGATGCGCTGCCGGGCCATGCCGATGCGGTGCAAGGTAAGGCCGGCAAAGCCGTCTGCCTCCACCTCATAGTCGGGAAAGAGGTCGATATCCTCCAGCCTCCGCAGAGTCTGGTATTCGCTGGGCGTATTGTCCTGCCAGAACTTTATCTTGGCGCCCAGCACGGAGGGCTCAGCGGCCATCCCGTACTCCATCCACCAGGAGGGGATGAAGATGATGTCCGGGAACTCGCGCATGATCTTCAGATTGGACTGAAACCAGAGTTCAGGGTCGAGGAAATAGTCCAGGTGTTTGATTCCAAGATAGCCTGGAATCCATGGGCTATCGACGATGAGCGCCATCGGAATCTTGTCCAATTTCTCGCGGCGTACCGCTCGCTTGAACGTTTCCCATTGTTCGGGACGCATAATTTACCTCCAGGACGCCTTCAGAAGACACGCCACGATACCTTGCACTCGATCAATCCCATAGCCACTTTGCCATTGTTCAGGGGATTTATCTGGGTGTCGAACTAAGGATACCCTACAACAACGTAACTGCAATCGTCGCATAATAGCGCAAGGCCAACAGGACGCACAACGCAATTTGGCATTCCTCCTCGGCAAAAGTGCCTTTGGCGGGATATCCCCTAAATTCCCAATGGAACCGTAGAACGCAACTGTTGGCCAACTGCCCGCCAATTTTGTACGGGAGAGAACCTCCTGCACTCAGGGCCCAAACGACAACGCACCCGCGATGCAGGCTTTTCTCGGCAGGGGGGGCAAGGAGGGGTGTGTGTTCTCCGTTTGCAAGAGTTCGCTCGCCGGCCGCGTTCGGTGACTAGCCGCGTTCGTGCACCGCTCACAATTCTGTTGACGCTTGCGCGCTCTGCTCCTAACATTCCGCACTGAGTCTTCTCCAATCGGGGGCGAGCCCGTGTCCCTGCAGGCGCTTCTCTTTTGCTGCGACCGAGGGCGGACCAAACAAACTCGCGGTCGATTCTTCACACTAGTCCGAGGTCACTGAGCTATGGCTAATGTAGTCCTACGGGGGGCCTATTCAGCCCCGGGCCAATACGCGGGGACGATCCATTTCCGTGGACAATTGGCCTATCTCGAAAACACGCAGCAGTCCGACTGGAGTTTGCTCCAGTTTGACAGTCCGTTCACTGGCGTCGTGGATCGTACTGTTGCCGCAACGACAGCTTCCAAGCTACGGAGTTCCTACAACGAAAGCGACCAGGTGAGCTTTCACGGAATTTTAAGCGATCAATCCTTCGACGTGGTCTCGCTCTATGTGCTGTTCGTTTGCTAGGGCTCCTATGATGTGGGTTTTGTCTTTACCGCTAGACAAGATGCTGGTTTATGGGACGCAAAGTCCATGAGGCGGTCGTAGTCGACTGTGATCAACGCGTTGCCACAAAGGACGCAGTGCTTGTCCAGCTGCCATAGTCCACCGGAAACGGTGGTCGCAAACTCCGAGAAATCTGGCAAGCGATCATCAGGATCGCCTCGGGCACTGTGTTGATGCCATCGATGAGGAGATCGATCTCAGAGACCTCGAAGCCGATCGACTCCAGATCGAAGAATTATTCCCTGTTTTGTTTGGTCACCGCTTGAGAAGGTAAGGGGTAAATGACCTTTATTCAAGCATTATGGCCATTGCAACTTAATAGTCTCAAGACAAATACTCAAAAATCCCGGATTTTCCGCTGTTAGCGGGAATTCGGCCGGAGGGCGGTTCGCTCCAGACTGCACGCACCGTCATAAATCTTGCACAAGTGTATGTTTTTTACGCGTTTTTGCGATCAACTTGTAACAATCCCCCACCTTGTTTCAAGTGATAAAAGCGGTCGACGTTTATCCCTTCAAAGACCTGCGTCTTCCCATTCATCCATTGAACCTCCACCTTGTCGATTCGCGTCGCCTCTCCAAGTCCGAAATGCAGGCGTAGATCGCTCTGCGACAAGTAGCTTCCTCCGCTTCTTACTTCTAGCATTTGCCTTACCTTTCCGGTGGTCACGAAGACGCGTGCGTTTAGCGCAAGCTTGTTCGTCACGCTCCCTTCCAGTTCGAAACTCACCCAGTGGTTTGCCGGATTACTCATTGCCTCCAGAATCATCGGTCCGCCCGTGAGGTTCTCGATGACTATGTCAAGTCTGCCCCGATTGAAGAGATCACCTACAGCCAATCCTCGACTCACCTGCGGAACTCTCACTGCCGTACCCGTAAGTGCTCCCACTTCGCGAAAACTTCCGTTCCTTTGATTCTGATACACCAGCTTTGGCTCTCGGTAAGTGCTTCCAATCTTGACGCTGTCCACCTGCGGGTACACATGACCATTCACCAGAATCAAATCCTGCCAACCCGAGTTAGCCAAATCAACAAACGCATCACCCCAGCCAACAAAAGGTATGCTCGCTCGTGCGATTCCGGCCTTCAACGACACATCCGAGAAGCTCAGCCCTCCATCGTTGCGGTAGAGCACCGCATACTCGTCGCTGAAGTGCGAGATAGCTATGCTCATGAGTCCGTTATTCATATAGTCGCCTAGCGCGAGGCCCATATTTGCCTGCTCAACGCCGTCTTCGCTCACAGCAATGCCAGCGTCGTAGCCGATTTCCTTGAACCGTCCGTTGCCCTCGTTGTGGTACAGGTAGTTTGGTTCTCCGTCATTGGCAACAAAGAGATCCAACTTGCCGTCGTTATCGAAGTCCGACCAGACCGCTCCCAACCCGAAGTAGTGATTCGCGTCGTCGACGCCAGCCTGCTTTGCGACTTCGGTAAAGGTTCCGTCTCCATTGTTGTGATACAGCGCATCGGGCGAGCCCTTCAGGCCTCGCGGCCCGCATTGCACGGCAATCTCATGATATTCGCAGGTCTTTCGTGATCCGAAGGTCGGCAAATCGTGCAAGTCGAGATCGACATAGTGAGGCACGAAGAGATCGGAGTTACCGTCACCGTCATAATCACCGAAGGTAACTCCAGTCGCCCAACCCACGTCCTTGTCAAGATGAGCCGCCTTCGTGACATCGGTGAAGGTACCATCTCCATTGTTGCGATAAAGTACGACTCCACCAAAGCAACTCACCGCCAAATCGGGCCGTCCGTCATTGTTGTAATCGCCGACAGCTACGCCCATGGCCCAGCATGGAGAAGCCACGCCGGCTTTATCCGTAACATCCGTGAACGTCCCATCGTGGTTATTGTGATACAGCGCACTCCGGGCTTTCTTGCCCTCCAGCTGCATGGCGACACTTGGGGCCCCCGTGAAGTAGATGTCCAGCCACCCATCTCCGTCGTAGTCAATCAGCGCCACACCGCCACTCATCGACTCCACAATGAACTTTTGCTCCGGGCTGGAAAGATGTTCGAAGTGGATGCCGGTGGATGCCGTGATGTCGATAAGTTGCGGAACCGGCAACGGCTTCTCCACATTCGCCTGTGCCACTATCGCGCAAGGATTCAGGAAAGCCGCAACTGCGAAGACGCGAGTAACCCGGAGCGCAATGGAACCCTTAGAGCATTTCAACCTTACCCGCATACTTGCCATTTATCTTTCTTTATCCCCATCGCCCTGCGGGCTCTCCTGTCGCATCTCCTGATAGATCGCCCTCATCTTTTCTCTGATCGCTTTGTATTTCCGATAAACCTCAAGTTCACGCTTCGCATCTTCCGGACGCTTCAATTCTCGGTATGCACTGCTCAGACGATAGTGCGCCAGAACGTTCGTCGGGTCGGCGGCTACCACACTCTCAAGCAAAGGAAGCGCCGCCTCAGGCTGGTTCTTCTCTATGTATACGTGGGCCAATCCGATCGAGGCGTCCGCGTCGCCTGGAACCAGGGCTAGCGCCTGTTGATAAAACTTGGCTGCTCCATCGAGATCGCTCTTATCGACCGCAATGTCCCCGAGTTTGCTGAGAGCCTTCGCATCATGCCTGTTTGCAGCCACCGCCAATTTATACTCCTGTTCTGCTTCGTCCCGGACCTTGGGATCGGGAGAGTTGTGCAACGCCTCTGCCAACTCATAGTGAATTCCCGGCAGATTCGGATCCGCTGCTACAGCCTTCCGCAGGTTAGCGATCGCCCCATTTAGATCGCGTGCTCGATACAATTCGTGTGCCATCGCCTGGTGCATCTGCCCGGACTCCGGCGCGACCAGCGACAGATCTAACATCGCCTCCCCTGCAAGATCCGAGTAGATTCGGTAGGCCGTATATAAAACGTGAGGATCGGTCGGCGCTACCTGCTTCAGAAGCGACACGGTAGCCGCTGCCTTGTCCAGTTCCTGGCTTGCCGCATAGATCTCGATCAACGCCGACCCTGCTTGAACTCGAACCGACGGCTCAGCCAGCTGCGGTAGCGCCGCTTCGAGATCGGCGCGGGCCTCTTTGATCTGTCCCAGCGATTTTTCAGCCAGGCCCAGCAATGCTCGAATCTTGCTTAGATCAGGTCGTTTCGCGACGGCTTGCTTCAGATAAGGGGCCGCCTCTGCGTAGTTCTGTTCGAAGTAAAGCAGAACGCCGAGATTCGCCAGAGCGTTCAGGTTGTCTGGATCAGCCGCGAGCACAGCTTTGAACTCGGGAATGGCTAGCTTAGGTTGCTTCTGGTTCAAATACTCCTGCGCGCGGCGCTCATGTATCTGCGCGGTGTTGGCCGCCTGCGCAGCGAACACGGGCGAAACGCACGCTGTTCCAGTAAAGATCGCAACAGCAGCAAATCCGAATGCGCGCTTGATTTGAAGAGAAAACACGCGAATGACGAGAGAGGAGAACACAGACAACCATCTTAAATGAGACGGGGACAGCGGCCATAGCCGCCATCCCCGGAATTGAAGAAAAATCAGAAGGTGATACGTGCACTAAGCTGCATGTTTCGCATCGGAACAGAAGTGCTCGAGATATTCGATGTTCCGGTCGAAATTGCTGATCCTGTGAGGCTCAGGTTATTGTTCGGCAATGCGAAACTCGGATGATTGAACAAATTGTCCGCATCAGCACGAACCTGCAGGCGAACCTGCTCCCAGATGGCAAATGTCTTGCCGAGTGACAGATTGACTGTGCTTAACCCAGGACCCGTCAATTGATTCCGCCTCTCATTGCCGAATGTTCCAGAGGTCGGAACAGCAAAGGCGGCCTCATTGAACCATTGCTTGACCCCGCGATTCGCAAGGTTTGGGTTGCCTATGACGTTCGGATACCAGGCAAAGCCGCCGCCGCCAGAAGCGTACGAGTTACCACCGTTGCTCATAACCGGAGTAAAGGGTTGACCACTCTGGACGATGATGATAGCGGATGTCTGCCAACCGCCAAAAATCTCATCGAGCAGCAGATTATTGTTCATGAACTGCTTGCCACGCCCAAAGGGCAACTGATAAACGACATTTCCCTTGAAGGCATTTCTGACATCGAAGTTCGAGTTGCCATAGTTGGCGTGTGGGTCGTAGGCATTTTGCCAAGCCTGACTCCCAGCCCGGCTGCCCCAGCCCGAAGTATCCATATCGTCCAGGAAGTGTGACCAGACGTAGCTGAAGTTGAAGTTGAGTCCATAGTTCGTGCGCTGCTGGATAACGGCCTGCAGGGAGTTATAGTTCGAGATTGAATTCTCGTTAGGCGCCGTCCCGGAGACATTAATCGCCCCATAAGTTGGATAGGGCCGGAACTGCTGATCGTTAAACGCTAGTTTGCCTTGGGGGACCTGGTTGACATCGACCGGGAAGGGCAGGTCATGACCGTGACTTGCTACGTAGGCCAGCGATGCCACCAAATTCGAATTGATTTGACGCTGCCCCTGGATGTTCCACTGATACGATCCTCCAACCGGCTGATGGAACTGAGCATAGTTTACGTTGGTGGTGTTGCTCCCGCTGGCGTTGAATGCAGCCGGATCGGTAGAAGCGGCAATATAGGGAAGATTTGCTCCTGATCCCGAAAGGATCACGACAGGGGTAACCCCGTTCGTACTGTCAGTCACATTGCCCTGAGAACCGAATGCTGCACCCATCACACCGCCGTTGTAGGTGTCATTGCTCCAGTTGTAGGCATAAATGCCGAACCCGCCTCGGACCACCGTATTGGGATCGAGCTGATAGGCGAATCCAAACCGCGGAAGGAAGGTGCTATAGACGCTGTCTTGAATGCGAGTGCGACCATTTGCATGGGTTGATCCGTACCACATGGCACCAGGTGTGCCGGTTCCGGGATTCTGAACCGTCGGGTCAAACGAACGCTCATTTCCTTTGACCTCGCTCCAGCCCGTTTGAATCTGGTAACGCAGCCCGAGGTTCAAAGTAAGGTTGGATCTCACCTTGTAATCATCCTGAACAAAGAGCTGCGGAAGTTTCTGTCTACCGCCATACTCCGGCGTGACGCTTGCAGTCCATTTCTGCGTTTGTCCGAGCAGGAAGTCAGCGTATGCAAGTCCGGTTGAGGTGATTCCTGGGCCTGCCTGTGTATATGAGCCGGTGTAGGTAAAGGATCCCGCATCCTCATTTCCCCAGGCAGTGGAGTTATTTTGGTAGATAAGAAACTCCCCGCCGAAGTGTAGGATATGTTTTCCGGTGACGAGTGTAACTACGTCCGACGGATCATACGCATGCTCTTTATAAACTGCGTTGCTTTGAGGCTGCAGGACCGTGTCATACGTATTGATGTTGAATGTTGGAAAGGTGTCTGCCTTAGCAAACTTCAATCCAATCTTGCCGGGATAGCCCAAGCCCGCGGTCAAAGGTGAGAAGAAGTTGAGCTGATTCGTATAGCCCAACCTGACTTCGTTGGTGATACGCGGAGTGATGGCCCACACATCTGAGATCTGAGCGTTCTGTTTGCTCACATCCTGGCTCTGACAATCGATAGGGCAGATTCCGGCTCCGAAACCCTGACCAGGATTGTCTCCTTCACTTTCAGAGATCGTTAGGCGGTTATTGGATTTGATTTGGTAGTCTAGCCGTCCGAAGTATCGAATGAAGGGGGAAGACTGGGGAGCGGTGTAAGTATAATTCTTGGTAGCCAAACCACTGCTGGCGAGAGAACCCGATCCGTTAGGCTTAGGCCAATATGCCTGAGTGGCTGACCGCGACTGGATCGATTCGGGAGGCTCGGAATTCTATTGCCATTGTGATATTCATCTGCAAACGAAGTACGAATGACACACGGGCATGTGGTCGGGGTTGTCTGGCCAGGATAGAGGTATGTCCCAGTCTGTTGGGTGGTCTGTGTTGCTGGATCGTAGATGAGTTTGTGAACCCCGAGAAATCACCGGCCAGAGCTGCCGCAGTTGGAACTGTAAAAGAGGCGGCGCTTGTGCTTCCGTGTGAAATGATGTGATCGTAGTTGAAGTAAAAGAAGAGCTTGTCCTTCAGGATTGGGCCACCTACGGAGCCGCCAAAATTGTTATAGCGGAAGTACTTCGTTGGACGCTGTCGACCGCTAAATTGATAGGGAAGAGCATTCAGCGCCTCATTCTGAAAATACTCATATACTGCTCCATGGAATTTGTTTGTCCCGCCCTTGCTGATCTGGTTGTACATGATGCCGCCGACTCCGTACTGCGCAGAGAATGCTGACGTGACGGTCTGAAGCTCCTGGATCGTCTCCTGCGTAAGAATGTCAGAGTTTGCGCTGGCGGGCAGAGTCGTCTCGGCTCCGTCTGAAAGTACTGTGCTGAACGGCAGATTTCCATTGACTGCGACCGTAATTCCGGGGGCGGTGCTGCCCATTGCCGCTAGAGCGCCCTGCGCGCCGCCGGTAGCGCCTGCGGCTCCTGGAAGGAGAATTGCGAATTGGGTCCAGTCCTGTCCCACCTCGGGAAGGGCTTGCAGTGTTTCAGCGGAAAGTGTGGTGCTTTGCTCGCCGTTCTCTGTCGTCAGGAGCGGTATGTCGGTACTCACCACGACCTCCTGCGTGACCCCTCCAACGGTAAGCTGCGCATTGACAGTAGTAGGTCCGACGTTGACCGTAATCGATGACCGCACAAGCGTTGAAAATCCAGATTTTGTAAAGGTAAGCTTGTAAATTCCCGCAACGATCGAGGACGTGTCGTAAACACCCGAGTCATTTGTTACGTAATCTTTCGACACACCAGTTGCAATGTTGAACACCTTAACCGCGACCCCGGGAATCGCAGCGCCGCTGGTGTCGGTGACGGTACCGCTGATATCACCGGAATTGGTGCTCTGCCCGAAAGCTGCTCCTGCAAACCCGACCCACAAAACGACTGCGAGCGTCCTACTCAACCAACTTGACCTCATCATGTTGCCTCCAGGAAATGCTGTTGTTGCTGACCCCATATTGTTGTGTCGATTCCGCTTCAAACGCGGCGCCCTTGTATACGTAACTCTTTGGAAGTTCATCCAGGAGTCCGCATTCTTTTACCAAGACAAACGCTTGTCTTTTTCTACATAAAAATGTGCGGAACCATTTAGCTCCAAAGGATGAGGGATCGTCAAGCCCTTAAAAAGGGGAAAAGTAAAATTTCTTCATTGAACAAATGGTATTTGCCCAACTGGTCTAACCTCGCTATCGATTTCCCAATGGGCTAAAAAACCCATATCTAATGCGTTTTAGTACAAATTGTCACTTTTCGCCAACGATATGGGGATGGCAGAAAATCAAGTGGTTCAACCACTCGGTGTTGAATAGCGAAGGCCGAACCGTTGATAATTTATATACTTCAGGACGCTTACTATTTGCTGTTGGGCCATCGGGAAGACGAAGTAGACAAACGTTTGTCTACTTGAGCATTCATATGCTATTTGTTGTACGGAAGTTCGGACTCACGGCACCTGGCTTAAGGCTTTTTTTCAGATGTCGCGCATGAAACCCAGCTATTAAAAAGGAAAACGATGCGATTCGGTGTGAGTTTGTCGGCATTGGTCATAGTCAATACGGCAATCCTCCTCCAAGCATCAGGACCACATCCCCAAGACCTTTATAAGGGAACGCCCTATCGAGACAGTCGCCATAAACAGGGGCCGCAGGCGGTTCCTGGAAGGGTGGAATTCGCATACTACGACCGCGGAGGCGAAGGAGTCGCCTATCACGATACGGACTCTAAGAACAATGGCAGCGGTGGTCTAAATCCCGCAGACGGAACATACTTGAACGAGTTCCGAATGAACGAAGGCGTCGACACGTCTTACACCAAGTTCCACGATCAGATCGACGATAACCCATATAACCTGGTCCAGCCGCCTCGAGACCAGCTCTATGTCGGCTGGACCGAGCCCGGCGAGTGGTTCAACATCACCGTTGATGTAGCGCATCCAGGGGTTTACGTCGCCGATCTCTTGTACACATCGAATCGCGGAGGAAGCGTTACACTCGACGTCAACGGGGAGCCTGCGGGCGGACCCATCCCGATCGTATCAACGTTTAATGCTTCTGATCCGATTAGTTGGCGACAGTGGCATCACTGGAATATCTCGCCGGGTATCGTCAAGTTGCGACTCCCTGCAGGGAAGACGGTTCTCACCGTTCATATTGCCACAGCAGGGAACATGAATCTAGCGTATTTCGACTTCAGGAAATCTCGCTGAATCTCGCAGTCAACAGGAGTTGCGCATCACCATTCCATTCGCACTGCTTGTTTGGCCCGCATTTCCTTGTCTGCGTGAAGAATTTTGCAACACAAGGATACGAGACGGTCGCGCGAACAAAGGTGTCACAGACAGCGAGCATACAAACAATCATCAACAAGGAAGCCCAATGAAATCGAAGGTTATAATCCATCTCTCATTTCTCGTGTTAATTCTGATCCCGCTGTCATCGAATGCGCAGAAAGAGGTTTCAGTATGGTTGACGAACGCTGATAGGTCGGCCCTCTTCCAGTTGCAGACGCCGCCTTTGAGTCTTACGAACTCTCCTGCTAACGATATGGTGATCACCGTCGATGACGCGAAAACTTATCAATCGATGGATGGATTCGGTTTTGCGCTGACCGGTGGCAGCGCTCAGCTCCTGTCGCGCATGGATCCTGCAAAGCGCGCTGCAATCCTGCATGAGCTCTATGCCGACGACGGCAATAACATCGGAGTCAGCTACATTCGGGTCAGCGTCGGTGCCTCCGATATGAACGACCACGTCTACTCCTATGACGACATGCCCGAAGGCCAGACTGATCCCGGCATGACGAAGTTCAGCCTTGCACCTGACCGCGAAGACGTCATTCCCGTACTGAAGGAAATCTTAGCGATCAATCCCAAGATCAAAATACTCGCCTCTCCATGGTCCGCACCCTTGTGGATGAAGACGAGCGGCGTTGCGAGAGGTGGTGTTCTGAAACCTGAATACTTCCCTGCCTACGCAACCTATTTCGTCAAATACATCGAGGGAATGCAGGCCGAAGGCATCCCCGTCGACACGCTTACTATCCAGAACGAGCCGCTGAACGAAAAGAACACACCCAGTATGCTCATGCTCGAATCAGAGCAAGACGACTTTATCAAGAACGACCTCGGCCCTGCTTTCACGAAAGCAGACATCAAGACCAAAATCGTTCTATACGACCACAACCTTGACCACCCCCTCTATCCTCTATCCATCCTGAGAGACCCCGGGGCGAATAAGTACATTGATGGCACGGGATTTCATCTCTATGGCGGCACGGTCGATGCAATGACTGAGGTACACAATGCTTTCCCGACGAAGAATCTCTACTTCACAGAGCAATCCGTAACCGACCATAGTGGCAGTTCTACTATGAACCTGAGCAAGCCCGTTGCGAGGGTCATCATCGGCGTCTCTCGCAATTGGAGCAAGAACATTCTGCTTTGGAACCTCGCTGCCGACCCTCAAAACGGCCCGCACACAAACGACGGCGGATGTACCGGCTGCGTGGGCGCAATTACTATCGACGGCGACAATGTAACTCGCCAGGTTGCCTATTACGCGCTTGCTCACGCGTCAAAATTTGTACGCCCCGGTTCCATTCGCATCGGATCAAACGATCTTGACCAACTCCCAAATGTGGCCTTCAAAACTCCCACAGGCGAAAAAGTACTTATCGTTTCGAACACCAGCGCGGTTCCGCAGACCTTCACCGTTCGCGACCACGCCAAGGCGTTTACAGCATCGCTCAACGCAGGATCGGTTGCCACTTATGTCTGGTAGTTGCTGAACCAACATCGCATCCATCTGGTCGAAACTAATCGGATCTGTAAGATCCCTGCATAGTTTGATAGACGAGGTCGTCCAATCTGCGCTGCATTACACGTGTCGGCGAGTCGACAAAACTCGTCGTTAGACTGGGTTGACTTCGAGCTCTCGACGGCGACTATGGCCGCTTGTAGCGGCTCCTGCGTCTGGTGGGAGACTAAGGCTATTAAAGACGGGGCCAAGTGCCAAGAGAGCCATTAAAAGAATGGCGACGTGGAAGTCGCCAAGCTCGGGTACGGTCGCAGAATGGCCGCGCGTGTGGGCTACGAGGCGCAAGGTGATAGCCCCAACGGCGACTCCCATGCCCACGCTGAGTTGCATCGTTGCGCTGAGGAACCCGTTAGCCCGACTCATTCTGGCAGGTGGTATCTCGGTGTAGGCTAGGGTCGTCATGCACGTGAATTCCATGGACCGGCAAGCTCCGTGAATGAACAGGATGATGAGAATGAGAACGGGTGGCGTTGCGGGACTCAGTGTCGCGCAAAGGGCAATCGATGCCGCTGTAATGACTCCGTTGAAGATTAGGATGCGACGAAAGCCGAAGTGGCGTAGGATCTGGATGACGAAGGCCTTCATACTTAAGTCTCCCGCGAAGAGCGCAAGCAGGTAGAGTCCCGATCGAAAGGCGTTCAATCCGAAGTCGATTTGGAACATGAGCGGCAGAAGAAATGGCAACACCGAAACGGCAATACGAAATGCACTCGCTCCATAAATTGAGAGTGAGTAGGTCTTTAGTCTTAGCGACTCGAGGTCTATGAGCGATGTGGTTGGCTTGCGCCGTGCGATGAAGATGGCGAGAGTCCCGCTCAATATGCTTAGCGCGAGGATGAGGATGGGCAACTGCCAGTGCACACCCTCTCCGCCAAGCTTCTCCATCGAGTAGACAACTCCGGCAGAAGCAAAGCCTGCGAGAAGGAACGTCTGCCAGTCAAAAAGGTGCCTCTCTTCAGCGCGAACATCTTCGACCCAGAGCATTGTCAAAATAAGAGCGAAGATACCGAGGGGGAGGTTGAGGAAGAAGATCCAGTGCCAGCTTAAATAAGTTGTTATGAAGCCTCCAAGCGGAGGGCCAATGACGAGGGCAGTTAGGCCAGGCCATGTGATGTAGGCGATGGCTTGGGTCAACTTCTCCTTTGGTGTATTACGCAGGACGATGAGACGACCGACGGGTACCATCATGGCCCCGCCGATGCCTTGCAGAATCCTCATGATCGTGAACTGAGTGAGGGTGTTGGACAGTCCGCAAAGCAGCGAAGCCAGCGTAAAGACCGCTATCGCTGAGGCAAAGATAGAACGAGAACCAAGACGGTCTGCCACCCAGCCACTGATCGGGATGAAGACTGCGAGCGTGACCAGGTAAGCCGTCATGCCGATATTGAGGTTGACGGCACCCACATGGAAACTGCGCGCCATCTGAGGGAGAGCCGTGGCGATGATGGTGCCATCTAAATTTTCCATAAAGAAAGCTCCCGCAATGAGAGTGGTGACGTAAACCGGCGAGCGGAGAGCTTTCATAGATCTAGTTTACGAAGGATTTGTCAGATGGACTCGTAGTCTATCCGCGACTTACGCATCAAATCATTTGCCTTGGAAAGGTGCAAAGCATGTTCGTGGACGCAAATAAAAGTGCCGGACCTTTGTAATCCAGGAAGCGAACACCACCGGTTCTGCAAAAGCTGTACAAGCAGCGTTTGGCGAACCGCAAATGCGATAGGCCTCTTGAAGAGGCCGGCATCGATTTTGGTAAAAGTCTTCAAGATCACACGAGCCCACGGCAAAGTTCAGAATGTCGAAGGCTTCCCGCCGATGATTGCGACCCTGCATCCACCCGTGATCGGACAGTAAAGACCGTCAAGATCAGGTTGAAAACGAGAGGTAGCAGCGAAATTCATCAAAGGTGCCGTGCGTCCATCCATCTATCTCATTGATTTTACATGGATTGCACTACGAATGGTGCAGTAAGGGTTGACATCCCCAGCCTCTTTTAGGCGAAGATAAGACGAAGATTGTTATGCCTTCTGCCTCCGCTCTCCGTGTTCAGATCGAAGCAACATTAGCAAGGCGAATCCCCTCGGCGCTGACACCAGCGCCTCGGATCGTCCGCCCTGTTTCGCCGTCAGGTATCGCCACGCTCGACGAGCTTCTGGAGGGCGGGCTGCCTCTGGGAGCTGTCACTGAAATCGTTGGCTCCGAGTGTTCAGGCCGCACTTCGTTCGCGCTTTCTTTCATCGCTCAAGTCACAAAAGCCGAAAAAGTATGCGCATGGATTGACGTGTCAGACGCCCTTAATCCCGAGTCGGCGGCGGCAGTTGGGGTAGAGCTGAAACGTCTTCTCTGGGTTCGTTGCGGAGTCCAGGCCTCAAGCAAAGTGCCCGAGCGCCTACAGACCGGCTTTGTACTTCCCGAAAAATACCTGATACCGAAACCCGCTAAGAAAGGGTTGCATGGCGGCGGTTTTGGGCCGCATCCACGTGGTGAGGTAAAAGGACTCTCTGATGCCGTCAACGATTTGCTGCACCCTTCAGTGATTACGCCACGTTGTGCTGAACCGCAACGCAGGATAAAGACAGAGCGCGAAGTCTTTCAACCGAATCCATCACCGTCGGCAAGACCACCTTACAAATCTTTTACTACCGGCAAGCCGTGGCAAAGGATTGAGCAAGCTCTTCGCGTCACAGACCTTCTTCTGCAAGGCGGCGGCTTCAGCGCGATTGTGTTGGACATGGGTAGCATTGCGCCTGAACACGTATCGCGTGTGCCATTAGCGACGTGGTTCCGATACCGCGCCGCTGCCGAGAAATCGCAAGCAAGCATTCTCCTCCTAACCCAACATCCATGCGCCAAGAGTAGCGCGGAACTGGTTCTGCGATTGCAGCCGAGCGATACACTTCAAAGAGGCACAACTGTATTTAGTGGTCTCCGCCATCACATCGAAGTCTCTAGACAGCGATTCACTCAAGCTCCCTCCAATATCATTCCCCTGCGAAAACCTCCACAAAAAGCTACGGGTGCAAGCTGGGAGACCTGCACCACATGGGCAGGTGTCCGATGAGCACACCCATGGAACTCTATGCCTGCCTCTACGCGAGGGAGTTCCCTGCGCAAGCTCTGTTGCGTCTACGACCTGAACTGCGAGAGAAGGCCTTCGTCGTTATCGAGGGTGAACCTCCCTTGCAGACCGTATGTTCTTTCAACTCGAAGGCCCGTAGCATGGGAATTGCTCGTGGCATGACGAAGGTTGAACTTGATGTGTTCCCGTCGATCGTTGTGCTATCTCGTTCATTGAAGGAGGAGTTCGCGACGAAGGCGGCACTCCTCGAATGCGCCGGCACTTTTTCACCGCGTATCGAAGACCGCAGCGATCACCACTCCTTTGTGTGTGTCATCGACATTGCGGGAACCGAAAAGCTACTAGGACCGCCCCGCGTTCTTACGCAGAATCTATTGCAACGTGTGAAAGCTTTGGGAATTTCTGCCTCTGCAACTGTGAGTAGCAATTTCTTCGCAGCTGATTGCCTTGCACGGGGCACAACTCGGCCTGATGTAACAATCATCCCCCACGGGCAGGAAAGCGCGATCTTGGCCTCACTGCCTCTGTCAGTTCTAAATCTCTCTGAGGAAGATGCTGAAACCTTCGCCTCATGGGGCATTCGCACCCTTGACATGTTAGCAGCGCTTCCCGAGAGGGAAGTGATTGCACGTATGGGACAAGTGGGCCAACGTCTTTGTCAATTAGCGCGGGGAGAGCAGCCCCATTTGTTTGTTCCGATTGAGCCTCAGTTTCGATTGGAAGAGCAGATGCAACTTGATTCGCCCGTCGAATTGCTCGATTCATTGTTATTCGTTGTGAGCGTGATGCTCCAACAACTGATTACACGCGCGACTGCACGGGTACTTGCTCTCGCTGCTATGACAATCACCCTATTTCTGGAAGGCGGATCATTTCACACGCGCACAGTGAGGCCAGCTCTCCCGTCCAATGACAAACAGCTTTGGATCAAGTTACTCCATCTCGATTTAGAAGCTCATCCTCCATCAGCCCCCATCCTCTCCGTTGCTCTCACAGCCGAACCCGGCAGCACAAGTAAGGTTCAACTCGGCCTATTCTCACCGCAGCTTCCCGAACCGGATCGTCTCGACGTAACACTCGCTCAGATTCGCGCTATTGTTGGCGAGGAATGCGTAGGCAGCCCTGTACTCAAAGACACCCATCAGCCGGACGCCTTCCGTATCGAGCCGTTCACCCTTTCATCAATTGTTTCTGCGAATGACATCGTCCGATCAACCTCCGTTATGCGCCAGCTCCGCCCAGCGGAGAGCATATCGGTTACGTTGTGTAATCAGCGGCCAACGGGCTTTAGATTTCGGTACAAGCGATACGAGGTTGAACACGCGTACGGACCTTGGGAGGCCGGCAGCGAGTGGTGGAATCCGATGCTCTGGGCGCTGGAGCAATGGGATTTGGTCGCGCGGTCCAACGACGGGTCGCTCTTGTGCTGCTGTCTTGTCCGCAATGTAAGCCAAAACATCTATCAGATGGTTGCGCTCTATGACTGAGCAATATGTGGAGTTGCACGCGGCAAGCGCCTTCAGCTTCCTTGAAGGCGCGTCGGAGCCGGAGCTACTGGTCAAACGCGCCCTGGAACTCGACATGCCGGCAATGGCGCTCCTGGATCGCAACGGAGTCTATGGGGCAGCGCGTTTCCACACAAGCGCAAAGCGGAACCACATTCGCCCCCATATCGGAGCAGAAGTCTCTGTCTCGTGCCTCGGCCCTCGCCTTAAACCTCAAGCCTGGCTGCC
Organism: uncultured Acidobacteriaceae bacterium; assembly: GCA_963798925.1. Classification (GTDB taxonomy): domain Bacteria; phylum Acidobacteriota; class Terriglobia; order Terriglobales; family Acidobacteriaceae; genus Edaphobacter. The sequence continues at coordinate 511,543 of CAWCVD010000008.1, read as the reverse complement.
ACATCGACATCGGACTGAACCTGCACGTCTACCTCTATTATGTGAATCCCGCGAAGGCTATCAGAACCTTTGCCAGCTCATCACACAGTTCAAGATGCAGGAGAAGACGAAAGGTGAGGGCGCGGCCACTCTTGATGACATTCGTCAATACGCATCGGGGCTGGTGTGTCTCACAGGCGGCGACGAAGGGCCGTTAGCAGCGGCTCTAGTCAATGGCGGGGAAGAGGCAGGCCGTAACGCGATGGAGCAGCTAATCGAAATCTTCGGCAGAGATAACGTCTACGTCGAGGTTCAGCGGCATCAAGAGCGCGAAGAAGAATGGCGCAATCAAATTGCACTCAGCATTGCGCGCGCACTCAGGTTGCCGATACTCGCCACGAACGGTACACGATACGCTACCCCATACGACCGCGAAATTCTCGATGTTTTCACATCCATTCGTCATCACACTGACCTCGACCATGCGGGACGGCTGCTTGCTCTGAATAACCACAGGTATCTACGCTCCGCGCGAGAGATGGCCTCGCTCTTTCGCGATATGCCGCACGCCATCGCTAATACCGTCGAACTCTCCAACCGTCTCCGATTCGAATTGAGCAACCTCGGATACGAGTTTCCTCGCTACCCCGTACCCGATAGCGAGACGATGGATAGTTTTCTGCGGAAAAGAGTCGCTGATGGGGTGATACGTCGATATGGTCCGAAGAATGACCCTGATCTATTGCAGAAAGCGAAGAAGCAGGTTGAACACGAACTCGCGCTCATCGAGCGGCTGGGATTCGCCGGATACTTCCTCATCGTCTGGGATGTTATCGAGTTCTGCAAACGCAATGAAATTTTGATACAGGGCAGAGGGAGTGCGGCCAACTCCGCCGTCTGTTATGCACTGGAGATTACGGCAATTGACCCCGTTGGAATGGATCTCCTATTTGAACGATTCCTAAGTGATAGCCGTGGCGAATGGCCTGATATAGACCTGGATTTGCCATCCGGAGACCAACGGGAGCAGGCAATCCAGTACGTGTACAAGCGTTATGGCGAGTTGGGTGCGTCTATGACCGCCAACGTAATTACCTATCGTGGTAAGTCCGCAGCTCGTGAGGTCGGCAAGTCTCTTGGGTTCGATGAAGAATCGTTAGGCCGTCTATCTACCCTCGTCAGTCAATGGGAGTGGCGAGGGAAAACTGACACGATGGCGCATTCATTTCAACACGCGGGCTTCGACGTACAACACCCCCGCATCGCGAAATATCTTGAGCTTTGTATGCGGATTCAGGGTCTCCCCCGTCATCTCGGCCAGCACTCAGGAGGAATGGTTATTTGCAAGGGCCAACTCAATCAGGTTGTACCTTTGGAGCGGGCTTCCATGCCTGGGCGCACCGTCGTGCAATGGGATAAAGAGGATTGTGCCGACCTCGGCATCATCAAGGTTGATCTTCTCGGTCTCGGCATGATGGCAGTTCTCAAGAATTGCCAAGAGCTTATCCCTGAGTACTACGGCGACAAAGTCGAACTTGCTCAACTGCCCGAAGATAAGGACGTGTACAAGGTATTGCAACAGGCGGACACCGTAGGGATGTTCCAGGTTGAGAGCCGCGCTCAAATGGCCTCGCTCCCACGAAACAATCCCACAAGGTTCTATGACTTGGTTGTGCAAGTTGCCATTATCCGGCCAGGCCCCATTGTCGGAAAGATGATGCACCCGTACATGCGCCGTCGTCAGAACCGGGAAGACGTAACGTATCCGCACCCGTCATTGGAGTCGGTGCTCCATCGCACATTAGGTGTCCCTCTCTTTCAAGAGCAGCTTTTACGTATGGCCATGACTGTTGCCAACTTTTCGGGTGCTGAGGCAGAAGAGTTACGGCGTGCAGTTGGTATGCGTCGATCTTGGGAACGAATGAAAAATTTGGAGGGCAGGCTACGGGAGGGAATGACCACCAACGGCATAGACGCGAAGGCTCAAGAAACGATTATCGAGAATATCAGTTCGTTTGCGCTATATGGCTTTCCTGAATCCCATGCTGCCAGCTTCGCATTGATAGCGTATGCGTCCGCTTATTTCAAGGTCAAATATCTCGCAGTTTTTACATGCGCCATTCTCAACAATCAGCCGATGGGCTTCTATATGCCCGCCGTGCTGGTGAAGGATGCTCAGAGACACGGTTTACGCGTGAAGCCAATTGATATCCAGGTATCAGATTGGCCTTGTGCAGTCGAACGCGAACCAGATGGTTCGCTGTCCCTGCGTTTGGGCCTGGATTACGCGAAGGGTCTGCGACAACAATCAGCAGAGGCGATAGTCGCGTCCCGCAGGAAAGACGATTCATTCCATTCAGTGGAGGATTTGGCCTTGCGTGTGCCGCAACTCAATCAGAAAGAACTGGCATTGCTCGCCCGTATCGGCGCACTCAATACGCTAGGTGGAGTTGGACATCGACGTGACGCCCTATGGCAGGTAAAACGCGCTGGGAAGATGGAAGGCCCGCTCTTCCGACAGAGTAGCGATCTCCTTCAGGATGATGCCGAGACATTGCCTCTAATACAAATGACTACAGAAGAGCGATTGGTCGCCGACTATTCAGGAACGGGTCTGACGGTCGGCAGGCACCCAATGCACTATCGCCGTTCTGAGTTACGAGAGGAGGGGATCTTAACCTCTCATGAATTAAAAATTCGGAAGGATGGTGAATACGTCAGGGCAGCAGGGTGTGTGATCGCTCGTCAACGTCCGGGCACCGCAAAGGGGTTTATCTTCATTTCGATGGAGGACGAGACGGGGATTGCAAACGTAATCGTGACCCCAGACCTGTACGAACGTGAAAGATTGACCGTAACCCGCAGCAAATTCCTGGCAGTGGAGGGTCTACTGCAAAATCAAGATGGAGTTATTCACATAAAGGCGATGCGGCTTAGAGAACTGTCTGACCAAGCCTTGGTATTGCGGTCGCATGACTTTCACTGAACGTTATTGCTAATACGGTGGGAAGCAGGCGAGAAAACGTTATCTTGACGGAACGTTGCCTGGGGGAATACAAAGGACTGTCTTGAATCCTCAGGAGGGAACGGCGGCCATGAAACGCAGGTTGTCCCGTCGCAAATTTATCGCCTCAGTTGCAGCCTCAGCTGTCCCATCAGCAATCTCATACGCCAGCCCAAAAAGCGCAAATTTGCTCTCCTTGCTCTCGACTGAACAACAGCCGGCAAAGTTTTTGGAGGCGGATTGGAAGCACGCTGGGGTAATCGACTTGTCCAACTCTCCGTACGCCAAGCTGAAGACGATACCCGTGAGAGCAGTCATTATTCAAGACGGATTTTGGTCGCAACGACGCAAAACAAACCTGGTGGCGAGCATCCCGAGCATGCATGACGAGCTACTTGAGCATGGCCGGATGGACAACTTTCTGCGACTCGAAGGCAAGTCATCGCAGCCGCAAAAGGGACCGGTCTACTCCGATTCAGATATCTACAAGTGGGCGGAGGCGGTTGGCTTTCAGTTGCAGATCGCTGACAATCCAGACTTGAGGAAGACAACGGATGCGATGATACGTGACGTCGTTGCGATCCAGGAACCAAGCGGATATTTGAACACCTACTACAACGACGACCGAAAGCCGCTGCGCATGCAGTACGACACTCAAACGACTGGCCATGAACTGTATTGCATCGGGCACATGCTGCAGGGGGCGATCGCTTACTATCGAGCCACGGGAGATCCGACGCTCCTCAATGCTGGCATTCGCTTTGTAGATAATTTTTTGATTCCGAACTACGGACCGGGGGCCAACCAAAAGGCAATTGTGTCCGGGCATCCGGAGATCGAGATGGCGTTGATAGAGCTATCTCGGACAACGGGCGATCGCAAGTATATCGATCTGGCAGGCTACATTCTGCATGGAGATGAGCGGATCTCGCTAAAACCGCAGCAGATCGTATATATGTACTGCGGGATTCCATTTACATCGCGCACAAAGCTCGAAGGACATGCGGTGCGCGCGATGTATGCATGTTGCGGTGCCACCGACTATTACCTGGAGACCGGCGACCAGGCCTATTGGAAGACGTTGAATATACTTTGGAACGACCTGACCGCTCATCAGCTCTATGTAAATGGAGGCGTCGGAGCGCGTGCCGCAGGCGAGGCTTTTGGCGATCAGTACGAGCTTCCAAATGCACAGGCTTATGGCGAAAGCTGCGCCGCAATCGGAAATATGATGTGGAACTGGCGCATGCTGGCGGCCTCAGGTGACGCGAAATTTACCGATGTCATTGAGCGCGCGCTATATAACGGCATCAACTCGGGGATGTCGCTCGACGGCCGGACGTATTGCTACCGAAATCCCCTGGCATTTGACCCTGCGGGTGAGTCGAGGGATAGGCATCTGGTGGATGGCAAGATCCGGAATGCGTGGTACGACACGACATGTTGTCCGCCGAATCTCGAGCGAACCTTTGCATCGCTTTCAGGGTACTTTTACAGCACAAGCACCAATGGAGTTTATGTTCATCTGTATGACAACTCGGAGATGAACTGGCATCTTCATGATGGTACAGGGCTTAAGGTTCTTCAGAAGACGAACTATCCCTGGAGCGGCGACGTGAAGATGACAGTTAGCCCGGCGACGCCGAGCGAGTTTGTCATGTATGTGCGGATTCCCGGGTGGTCGACGAAGAACAGTGTGAAGGTAAATGGCAAGGACGTCGCAGGTGCTAAGTCTGGTGAATACTTCGCAATTCGCAGGCGCTGGACAGAGAATGACACGATAGATTTGAACTTCGATATGACGACTCATCTGCTGAAGGCGAATCCTGCTGTGACGGAAGATCGTGGGCGAGTTGCGTTCCAGCGTGGGCCTATCGTGTTCTGTATGGAGCACTTAGATCAGCCGGATCATGGTGTCGGGATGAATCTTGCGGGGTATACCGTGCTGCCAAATGGGACTACTACAGCGCAGTTTGAGCCGACGTTGTTGGATGGTGTGATGGTGCTGACTCATCCGGCTACGATCAGTAAAACTGCAACGGATACAGCACTTTACTTCCCGGCTTCGACTCCGAAGGCGCCGGAGAGTCCTACTACGGTGAAGTTGATTCCTTACTATGCCTGGGCGAATCGGGAGTCTGCTTCGATGCAGGTCTGGATTCCGTACAAGGATGCGTAATTTTTTTCTGGCGTGGTGGAGTGGTGTTTTTGCAGGGGGTTTTCGAAAAAAGCGTGTATTTTTGTGCGGTTTTTGATGGTTAATTCGTGGTGGAAGTGTGGTGAATTGTGGTGTGTTGATGGTCGTCTTTTTGGCGCCTAAAATTTTCCTCTGTTTTCAACTTTATTTTTGACCGGACATCTTCGCCTGCGGGAGCCCTATGGTCCCACCTGAGATTTGCGCTTGAACTCAGGGCATGATTCAGATCTTGATAAAGATCCCGCGACGATAGAGCACCGCGACGAAAGCCCAACACACGGCAACGAATCCGAGTGAATAGAGCAGGGAAGCGAAGGCCGGGTCCGGCACAAAGTCGTGAACGGATCGGTAGAGCAGTTGTTGCAAATTCACGCCCGGTTGGGGGTGAATGCTCCCGAACGTTGATTGCAGCAGTTCTGAGAAGACGTAGGCGGCGATGGCATTGGTTCCAAAGGCCAGAAAAGGCGTCAGAAACCGCGAGCGATTTCGTCCGTTGGGATTGTTCTGCTTGAGATCGACGAGCATCAGGCACAGAGCGAGCAGCAAGAGGCTGAGGCCACCGGCGAACAGAACATAGGAACTGGTCCAAAGCTTCTTATTGATGGGGAAGGTGAGATTCCAGAGGCCGCCTAGTATGACGCAGGTAAGCCCAGCGATGGCGATTCCTGTGCATCTGGCAGTCAAGGTGCGCTTTGTTCGCAGCCATATTCCGGTGAGAAGACCGAGAAGAGAGGTTGCCAGAGCAGGTATGGTGCTGAGAAGTCCCTCGGGGTCGCGGGTGTGCTCGTAGAGATGGGACGGGGAGAATATCTGTCGATCGAGCCATGCTGTCAGGTTGGCGTCGCGGTCCAGTAACGGAATGTCGTGGCCAGGAACTCCATATCCGGGAACCGGGACGAAACGCATCAGAATCCAGTAACTCGCGAGCGCGGCGATTGCCAAGGCCGCTTTGCTGCGCCAGCCGGGGTTGAGGAGATAGAGCGACGCGGTGATCAGGTAACAGATCGCGATGCGCGGGAGCACTCCATAGAAGCGCATCGTGTGCAGATGGAAGTAAGGGAAGCTGTTCACCACCAGACCGAGCAGATAGAGGACAATCGACCGGCGAAGGACATGAAGAAACAGGTCGCGTTTCGTCGCGCCCTTTGCGAGCCGAGACTCAGCCGAAAAGACGGTCGTGATGCCAACAAGAAAGAGGAACGTCGGAAACACCAGGTCCGTGGGAGTGAATCCATTCCAGGCGGCGTGTTTGAGCGGCCAGTACGCCGCTGCCTCGTTTCCGTTGTTATTCACGAGGATCATGAAGGCGATCGTAAGTCCGCGAAGGACGTCGACCGAAAGTAGTCGACCGGAGAGCAAGCCTTCACGAGACGGATTGGCGATTGTCGTGGTGGAACTCGTCGTTGCCATGGTTCACCTTTCCAGCTTCGCCTGGTTGGGAAGAAGATTAAGAGTACGCGCAATGGCCAATGCAGCGGTATAGGAATCTCCCTTGGGCACGGTGGCGAAGGACTTCTGGCTATGATTCCATCGATCGCCAAAGTCGTACCAGTCGATTGGCTTGACGGGATGTCCCATAGCTAGGGATTCATCCAAAGAGTCAAAGAACATCTGCCATCTGGGCATGTAGTAATCGCTGGTCAGGCCTGCCCAGTCGCGGTTGCCGTACTCGTGAAGACCAAATTCACTCGCTTTGCGATCTCCCCAGGTCGTCAGGATTGAGCGCGCGTCGTAGTTGAGCCGGTCGAGCTCTTGCGGCGATGAGGCCCAGGGTGGAACGAAGGAGAGCCATCTGCCGAGAAGAAAGTATGGGCTGGTAGCCAGCAGGTCGTTCTGAAGTTGCATGTCGCGCATCCATTCCTTAGCCAGTTGATCGAGTCTGGCCTTATCTTTGGACTCGTAAGCATTCTTGATCAAGGGCAACAGGCGGCGGCTTTCATTCGCCATCACCTGACGGGCCACGTCGACCAGATCGTAGCGGTAGGTCTCAGTCGACCGCAGCTCAGGCGCGACCTCAAGCATTTCGGTCAATGCGGGCCGAAGCTCCCCCGGGTCATAACGAAGAACGTCGGGAGACCAGGTTGCCGCGTGCATTGACGTAAGAGATGGCTGGGAGTCGAAGAGCGAATCGTGCGCGGCGTCACGTTCGCCATGATCCATATTGCCGTCGGCACGGTAGCCGTAAGCGGTCTTCAGGAGGATCTGCCAGGCCTGGCGAGCGTGAGGATCGTCGCCACCGTAGCGCCGGACAGCATAGGCATCGGTCCATGCGGGCAGGTCGACTGGGTCGGCATGCCAGGCCATCTCTGTATAGAGGTCAAAGGCGAAGGGATTGGTATCCAGGCCCTCGGGAAAGATCGCCGTGCCGACGATTCGGCTTCCCGGCAGTTTCGCCATCTGCGGAAGTCGAACTGCGTAATCGTAAAGCGGAGCGCCCATCGTGGTGCGTCCGCCGAACTCCCACAGGCCACCGTAGAGCCACGCGGCTCCGCGAAATTCGTGGTCGCGATTTTCGCGCGGAATCCGGCCCTGCTCGATCTCCGCAATCAGAACGTGACTGGTATCGATCGAAGACAACAACTCCTGCGTTGGGTTCTGCTGCCAGCCGAGCATCATCCAAAACGAATCAGGGTGCACCCGCATAAGAGCCTGTTGCACCTTCTTCGCCGCCTCAGGAACAGGAACGTCTCCGGAGGCGCCGCCCTCCTGAAAGATCTCCATGTCATAGATCGCAGAGTCGCCATACAGCGCGTGCTGATGACGATAGAAGGATGCGGCGAGCTTGTCGAAGTATGGATCGCGAGGATCGAGCCAACCGGGACGGGTAAAGCCGTTCCAGTCGCCCTGGGTGATTACATGGGCCCCGGGATTCAAAGAGGCGAAGTCAGCTGGAACGATACCGTAGTATCCGGGGAAGACAGGAGTAATCCCGAGACTGCGCAACATGGCTATCAGTTTCTTGGCAGACTCCGATCTCTTTTGCAGAAGCTCGATGGAGATTGGAGCTTGGAAGCAGCACATATTGCCCATCAACTGCCAGTTCTGGTGCGCGGGCTGCACGATCCAATTGCGAATGGCCTGGTCCGAGTATCCGAAGTCGCGGAAGGTCTGGTAGAGGGCGAGATCCATGCCGCGCTCGATCAGAATGGCGTTCGTTCCGCTCAATGCAAGGATGTCGATCTCGTGCTGCCAGCGTTCTTCGTCCCAGTAAGGAGCCGAGTACCCGTCCACGTTTTCATTGAGCGCATAACGCCATGGATAGAGTGCCGCCTTTTCGATCGGAGACTGCGGCGCCGACAGGACCAAGCCGGCCGCACCGAGTTGCAGACCGTTGGGTGAGACCTGCAGGTGTGCGACGTACTTCAGGTACCAGTTGACTCCATACAAAAGCGTTGGCTGCGTAGCCGACTCCACGCGGATGTGACCGGGCTTGCCGGTGATACGGAAGTAGTCTTTGTGATCAGGCCGGGCCGCGATAGCCAGTTGAAATTGAGGCGCGAGACGCGGCATGAGGCGGCGAAGGACTGCCTCTGCGGGTCCTGTCGGGGATTCTTTCGAGGATTGGCCCTTTGCGGCGAGCGGGTTGAGAAGGCACGCTGTGAAGGCCGGGATGACGAGCAACCGCTTCCAAAACATGCATACCAATGTAGCGATTTTTCAGGCGCTGAGCCGGGTCTTTTTGGGAGAAGTTGGACCGCGGGGCGAAAAGCCATTCTCATCGTCGATGAGCCCGCGGTTCCTGAAGAAAAAGTGATATCGCCGGTTGCGAATGTTGTCGTAATACGCGCCAAATTTCAGAGGCGTAGAAGTAAACTTAACTATGCTTAAAATCGCTCGTTTGCTCGTATTGCTGACTGTATTTGTATCGTGGGCTCCGATGTTGTGCGCCGATGCGTATGACGCGAAACCAAAGTTGATTGTGGTGTTGGTATTTGATCAGTTTCGCGGGGACTATCTGGATCGATATCGCGCGGAGTTCAAAGCGAAAAATGGATGGAATCTCTTCCTGAAGCAAGGCGCTCACTTCACGGATTGCTACTACGACTATGCCAATCTAGTCACCGCAGCGGGACACTCCACGATTGGGACGGGAGCTTATACAGATGGGCACCAGATTCCACTCAACGAATGGTACGAACCAGGTCCGGATGGGAAGCTGCGACAAGTGAGTTCAGTTGCGGATAGTCGCTACAAGCTGGTTGGCGCGCCCGCAGGAACGAAGGATCTGACCGGCGCTTCTGCGCACAGGGAGATGGCGAGCACGCTGGGAGATGAGCTGGTTCTGGCGACAGAGGGCCGAGCCCGCGTCTACGGCGTTTCGATGAAAGATCGGGCAGCGATTTTGACCAGCGGACATGCGACGAAGGGTGCGTTTTGGATCGATAAAGATACGGGAACCTGGGTCACGTCGACCTACTGGATGACGCAGCTTCCGGGTTGGGCCGTTGATTTCAACGCGAGTGGACGTGCAGAGGAAGCGCGGAAAGAAAGCGGCGCTCAGGGGAGTTTCTACGAGAGAGTGGGGCGATCGGCCGCGAGCGTCGGCTATCAGCTCGACTTCGCCAAGGCCCTCATTCAGGGCGAGAAGCTGGGGCTAAATCCCGCTGGCGTTCCCGATATGATCACGATCTCCGTTTCGTCGACGGACATCAATGGACACGCGTTTGGCCCCGACGATCCTTCCCAACACGAGTTGATCGTGCAGTCAGACGCTTTGCTCGACGAATTCTTTACGTTTCTCGATAAGACAATTGGGTTGCAGAACGTGATGGTAGCAATGACCGGCGATCATGGCGTGGCTACCACTCAGAAGGCCGGTGACGCAGTGGGAATGCCTGTTCTGGACTTCCCTGCAAAGCAATTTACAGTACCGCTTGAAGCGATGCTCGAGGCAAAATATCCGCTGAAGGGAAAAGGCGCGTATGTGCTGCAGATGGACAATCCCTATCTTCTGTTGAACCGGCCGGCATTTGAAGCGGCGGGAGTGAACGAGGAAGAGGCGGAGAACACCACAAAGGCGATGGTAGAGCAGGTCTTCGCTGGATTCGCGCAGCTAGGTGACGGAACCGCAGTTGGACGCCAGAAAGGGCCCGCGGTAATCACGCACATCTTTACAAGCAAGCAGATGCGCGAGGGAGAGTTGCCCGATACCCAATATGGAAGGCTGGTCGCGCACAGCTATTCGCCCAACGTCGGCTGGGCGCTGCACATTAACTTTGGGCCGTATCAGTTTCCATGGAACGGATCGGGGACAACTCATTTCTCTGCGAACAGTTATGACAGGCATGTTCCGCTGGAGCTTTTTGGCGCGGCTTTTGTGCCTGGGACTTATCACGGTCTGGTGGCGCCGGTCGATATCGCCGCGACGTTTGCTTCGCTGCTCCGCATCAATCGCCCGAGTGCCGCTGTTGGTCGTGTGCTGACCGAGGCGATGCGGGTTGAAGGACCGGATTCGACATCGGTTCACTAGGAAGCAGCGAACACGATAGCGAAATAACTATTGCGCTCCGGTTGTGTTCTCGAGAAGGCCGTCAACACAGCCGGCGGGCTTATTGACGGGATTACATCGCGCCACGAGTCCGTCAGGAAACCCCACGGAGTACTTCGTCCATTGCGAAGGCTCGGATGAGGGATAATCCGTGCTCAGCATCTGCGCTCCGCTTGCAAGCGCGAGGTCACGCCGGGTCGTGTCATTCGTCCGTGCCTGCTCGGTACTTTCGTCCGTACGCGTCCGAACAAGATACCCCTCTTTAACCAGGGCGTTGATTGCTTCAATCGATCCGTTGTTTTGCTCGACGAACGCAGCGTCCGCAGCACCGGGAATTGCATTGGTGAAGAGGATGCGCCCACGCAGGGAAGGATGTCCCTGCGTGTAGATTGGACCTACGTGTTGTTGATCCATCAAAAAGACCACGCGCCCGCGTGCTTTCTCCAGCGTTGGCCACTTGCCAGCCCGCACTGCCTCCACCAAAGTCGCAGAATCGCCGCGCACCTCGTCGGGAGTGATCATCTCCTCCGGTTTGAAGACCGATCGGATCTCTGCATCCAGAGCGTCAAACGTGGCCGACGTAAACGGCAGAGCCTTGACTGCGCTCGGCATCTCCCGCGGAATATCTTCTTTCGTCTCGACCAGAATAAAGATGGGTAGATGACGAGGATGTTGCTTCGACCATGCCCGGACATCCTTCAGGCAGGCGACAAAGGTATGGCAGGTGCTTCGCTCATCGATGTCCTGAACGTGCATCACTTTGAAGCCGGGCTGATCCATCTCGTGCTTTGGATCAAAGTCGGGATCTGCCGGGAGCCCTGCTGCTGCGACGCCTCGCACGATCGCTGGATGAGCGAATCGGCCGCCCTCGGGGTCGGCGAAGATGTCGATCTCCACCTGTCTCACTCCGCCGGAGAGCTGATCACCCAACGGAGCATGATGATAGTCCAGGCTCCGAAGCGCTTTGGGATTCTTCATCTCCATGTACTTGCGTTCGCTTGGAGCGAAGCCGGCGTGATAGCTGTTGTGTGAGCCGACAACCTGAATCTGGTTCAGGTGGACGATCTTATCTTGCGCCGCCTGCGAGCTTTGCTGCTGTGCCGTGGCGAACTGCCCCAGGGCCAATAGGAGTGCGCTCACTCCAACACGCTCTGCTGCTCTGAAAAACATCATGGGTTAGCCTTGGAGACATCTCTGTTGCTAAGCAGCGTCGTGTGCGGGACACACGACGCTGCCATGGTTCATGGTTGACTGCAGATCGTTCGCGGATTGTCGCAGATTGCTTAGAAGATCAATTTAGCTGCGAACTGCAACTGCCGCGCGGGATAAGCGGAGGTGATGGACCCAAAGGTAGAGTCGCTCACGTTTGGATCGGGTGCCTGATAGTTGACCTTGTTGAGGACGTTGAAGGCCTCAGCACGGAAGTCGAAGCTCGATCCTTCGCGCCACAACGGGAAGGCCTTGTGAAGGCCGAGGTCCGTCTGGAAGAAGGCATACGAGACAACCATGTTGCGTTGCGCATTGCCGAAAGGACTGCCGGTAAGCGGAACGAAGACAGTCGCCTTGTTGAGATAACCGTTCAGAGCGCTCGCCGTCTTGACGCGGTTGGAGGCCGGAGCAACGGGATTGCCCGAGACGCTCGGACGGTAGGTGTAGAGATCGGTCACGTTCGTGCCGGCTGAGGTCGAAAGGCTATAGTTGAGGTTTACGGGCAAACCGCTGGACATGTAATTGATGGTATTGAACTGCCAACCTCCGAGAAAGAATTTGACCATGTACGGAGCAGTGCTGCCAAAGCGGCGGCCGGTGCCGTAAGGAAGATCGTAGAGGATCGAAGTTGTGTTGTTCAGCGGCTGATCGTAGCCCGATCTGCCGTAGTCTCCTCTAGGGTTGGCGAAGTTTACGCGGGAGTTATCGCCATTGCTCGTCTCAAGATGCCCCGAGGATTCGTCAAACGCGCGGCCCCAGGTGAAGGAGTTGAGGAGATAGATGCCGTTTGTGTAGCGCTTCTCTACTTTGAACTGGAGAGAGTTGAAGTTCGACGGTCCGGAGGTGGTGGCAATCTCAATGTCGCCGAAGTTCTGGACAGGACGACGTGCCGCAAGAGTGCCGCCCGGGCAGTTGACGGCTAGAGCCGCGGTGCAGATTGCAGCCTGGTTGTAATCGGCGAGGATTTGAAGATGGGTGCCTTTGTTGCCGACGTAGGCCAGGTCCAGCACAACGTTTCCAGGAAGCTGCTGCTGCACTCCGAAGAAGTAGCTCTGGACATAGCCCGTCTTGTTATTTGGTGGGATGTAACGCGACGTGACCAATGCGGGATTGAATGCGGAGGGTGAGACAAGGCTCGCCGCGAATCCCTGCTGCGTCTGACGGAAACATGTCAACTGACTTTGTGTGTCGTTGGCGCAAAGATTGGATGTCGTTGGTGTTGGATTGTTGACGGTTGCATTGACGACGTTCGGACCGTTGTAGGTCAGGTTGTTCTCTCCGCCGGCGCGATTGTATTGCGTGTAGCTGATGCCGTAGCCCGACCGGATCACCGTATTGGGTGTGTAGCTGTAGGCGAAGCCAATGCGCGGAGCCAGGTTGTTCAGCGGCATGTTGACGAGAGCGCGGTTGTAGATGGATCCATTGCTCGCCTGGATCAGGGTGTTGTTAGCCGGGTTGAAGTTGGCCAGTTTGTTGTTTGCTTCGTACTGCGGCGTGGCTAATTCGTAGCGCAGGCCGGCGTTGACTGTCAGGTTCGGCCTCAACTTGATGTCGTCCTGAACGTACATGAAATTCATCCGCTGACGTACGCTGGCGATGAAGAAGTTAGTCAATGAGTAGGAGTTTTGGTTTCCGAAGATGAAGTCCGCCAGATTATGGGCCTGCGAGATCTGTGCGGAAGCATTATTGCCAGTGCCTGTGTCGGTAGGCGTTCCCGCTGTCGTGGAGTAGGCGCCACCATAGTTGCTCTGACCAAAGCTGGGATTGTAGTCGTTGATCTGTGTATTGATGGCCTGGTACTCGTAACCGAGTTTGATCGAGTGGATGCCGTGAACCAGAGTGTAGTTCGCCTTCGGGTTGATGACGGAAGGGTTCTGGAACTGCGGACTCGCCGGCTGTGTGCCGAACTGGGTGTATCCAGTGACAGCCTGTGCGTTCAAGCTGCGCACGATAAGAGGACTGGTGGGCAGGCCGTCCGTGATTCCAGCCGCAGCGAGCAAGCCCGGAGTGCCGACGCCGTAAGGTGATTTCGCGCCCTGGTTTGTGCCAATCCCCATGCGGAAATCGAGCAGAGAGGTCGGCGTAATGACGTATGTCGTGCCGAAAGCGATCTGACGGTTGTAGATGTGAACGTTGGTATTGGCGTTGCCACCGGCTGGTCCACCAAAGGGAGGCGGATCGAAGATGGTCTCCTGGTGCTCGCTGTAAACGAAAAACACACTGAGTTTGGAATTGAAGGTGTGATCTACGCGTGCATCGCCCTTGTCGTCCTGGATGGTGCCGCGAGGAAAGTTGGTGAAATTATTGGCAAAGGAGTTCGGCGTACCCGGCAGCGCGCCATTATTTGTCACGGGCAGAGCAGCAAGAACCGACTTTGCTAAAGGGCTCTGATCCGCGGCGGGAATAATGCCGTTCGGGTAGACCTTGCCAGTGATGGGATTCTGAAGCGGGATCGGAGCAGTGCTGCCGTCAACGCGATGAAGCAGGAAAGTGCCGGTGCTCTGCTCTGGAGTAGGCAGCGTAGCTGTGGCGAAGCTCTTGAAGATCTGACGTACTCCTTCGTAGTCCATGAAGAAGAAGGTGTGGTCGCGCCAGATAGGGCCACCGAAGGTCCCGCCGAACTGGTTGCGGATGAATGTGGGCTTGACTCCGCCGCTTGGCGCAAAGGGCCCAATTGCATTCAGGTCGGTGTTGCGGATGTAGTCCCATGCGCGGCCGTGAAATTGGTTTGTCCCCCGACGAATGGAGGCGTTGATCACCGCACCGGAGGCGCGACCATATTCTGCGCTGTAGTTATCTGTTTCCAGGCGGAACTCAGAAACGGCATCTGGCGAGGGCGGAATATTCTCGTTCGCGAATCCCTGGTTCGATGTGCCGTACGAGTTGTTATCCAGACCATTCAGCAGGAAGTTATTGAACGCGCTGCGTTGTCCGTTCACATTGAACGAAGCCTCGCGGCTCGTCGTCGATTGATTCTCAAGAAATGATTTGCGGACGCCGGGGGCCAGCAGCGCCAGGTCGGCATACGAACGTCCATTCAGAGGCAGATCTTCAATCTCTTTCGTTCCAATCACCTGACCGCGAGAGCTTGTCTCCGTCTCCAGAACTGTTGGAGCAGAGGACACCGTAACGGTTTCGTTGACCGATCCTGGCCGCAGCGCCAGGTCCACTCTTTGTCGAGAATCGGTGGTCAGGGTAAACGCCTGCGTCTTTTCCCGCTCAAAACCTGCAGCCTCGGCAGTAATTGTGTAGGAGCCGATCGGGACGCTCGAGAACTCATACCGGCCCTCTGCATCGGTCGTCGCCTTCTGCGTGATTCCAGTCGCATTGTTGGTCAAAGTCACAGTGCTGTTTGGGATTGCCGCGCCCGAGTTATCTCTGGCATAGCCAAGCACAGAGGCAGATTCAAACTGCCCATAAGCGCTGAGCGCAGGCAACAGCAAAAGAAGCGCTAACGCCAGTTGAAACCACCTCGACGATCGAGAGGTAGTCTGCCTCATCTTCGAAGATGTCTTCTGATCTCGGATATCTCTTGCGATGTGGATGCGCATAATTCTTGTCCTCTTTTTGAAAATCCAGTTGGCCTCTGAGTTATGGCGATCTCCGCACGGAGTTTCGCCGCATAGTTTCCCGACTTTTGGGGGACCGCCAAAACGTTACCGATGCGGTGAGTTCACTGTCAAGGAGAATCAATGTACGGTACCGTTAACGTAAAACCCATATTAAAATCAGGTAAATTTATTAGATAGAACGACTTATGCGGATATTTCGCAATCGATACCGCAAACGGAAGTCCGGCATATACCTCTCGAAAATCGACATAGCGCGATCTGGTAGTCGCCGCTCAATTCCATGGAAAAGAAGCGTTTTTACAGGAGATCGCGCATGTCATGCCATGTTTCAACTGTCTGGAGGCCCGAATGAGGAGGAACGTTAAATCAGTAGTTAGCGGTATTCACCGTCACTCAAAGTCAATTGTACCGAGGATCAACCTGAACAACTCCCCACTTGCGATCGACGACCTCGCGATGAGCGGCCATGATCCACACGAAATTCAAGGTCGCCCCGGGGATCGCAACATTGGGGTGAAAACCTTCCGGCAGCAGGACAGCATCCCCCTCCCGCACGACCTCCACCTCGGCTGCGCTGATCCCTTCGGTATAGACCAGCTGAAGTCCGAAGCTGGGCGCCGGCATATCGACAAAGACATAGATCTCCTCGAGCATCGTGGCGTGCTCATGGGGCGGCCAGCTTGTCCAGTTGCCAGGCAGAGACCGTGTAATCCCGGCCACAAGTCGTCCCGCCTGAATATTGCTTCCGAGAAGAATGTTGATCTCTCGATGCGCACTCGATGTTCCGGCGACGAAGTGCAGCTTCTCATCTCTTCGCACATCTTCGCCAGAGACAAACTGAAGCGGATACTCCCCATCAACCGGCGCGAAGCATTCAACCAGATCGACTTCCGATGCTGTTTGAACAGCGATGAAATTGCCCTTCGGAATGTACAGGGCGTCGCCACGAGTCAGAAGGAAACGCCTGTTGCCGGCAAGGACTTCGCACTCACCTTTCAGGCAGATCAGTCCGGTCTCCTGACCCTCATTTTCAAAATTCACTGCTTTAAGATCGTTACTCAATCGAATGCGCCCATAACTTACGCGCCGCATCGAGCTATTACCGGGATGCACAAAGATGTTGCGGCCCTGTTGGCTCGCCGTTCCTTCCACTAATCGAGTTGACATCCTCGTGCGCCTCTGTGTTATGTGATAACAAAGCCCTGAGACGAAGATCGCATCTCAGGGCCTGTGCTTGTACACCGATCAAGTTGTTACCATACGATCCTGGCAGGGAAAAACTCCGCGAAGAGATCGTCGTAGTACGGCTTCAACGCCTTAACATCGGGTTTGGTGTGACCCTTGGAGTACAGGTCATACACATTGAACTTATTCACCCACTCCAACATCTCCAAATCATGCTGCGTCATCAGGTGTCGATAGGCGCCGTGTCGATGGGCCGCGTAGAAGGAGTGGTATCGCAACATATAGAGCGACTCCTCCGGCATGTAATTCTTCATGACCTCGCCAATGTAGCCGTCGTGCCCGAACGACATATGCAACTTGTCGAGACCGCAGTTGGGCTCATAGACCCCATACTTCGTCTGATACAGCGGATTGTTGATATCCGGATTTGCCTTGAAGTACTCAGGGAACACGATGTCCTTCGAATAGGCGCAGCCAACAGGGAACGTATCGCCGACAACGCCCCACTGCGGTTCGCCCCACAGGCACAGGACCTTGCCAAGATCGTGAATAAAACCCGTGAGCACAAACCATCTTGGATGTCCATCCTTACGAATCGCCTCCGAAGTCTGGAGCAAATGCTCAATCTGTGTCAGGTCGGTGTCCGGATCGCTATCATCGACCAGCGTGTTCAAAAATTCGGCAGCTTCCCAGATGCTCTTTTCCCCTTTGTTCAGGCTGAAGTACTCCTTCTCCTTCGCCATCACATAGTCATAGGTCTGGTACTGATGGTTCAGCCGGTAGAACTCCGCCACACCTGGAGTCGCCTTCTCGTCATACTGCCGAAACTCGGCCTCACTCTTTCCTTCCTTGTATCGGCCAGTAAGAAAATCATCCCACTCATCCATGTCTTTCAAAGGAGCATCGGCAGTGATCATATGTTGGGCCACGAGACTTCCTCCGTCGTAAATCTCTGTTCGACGATTTACGTTACCGGTAACTATAACCCGTTCGGCAATCGAAAGACAAGTAACAAAATCGCCCTTCATGGCATCTTCTTTTCAGATAGCATCATGGAGCAACGCGACCGATCCATGTTTTCTCCCGCCATCCTCGCCGAACTCCGTGATGCCGTAACCTCTGACGGCACCGATGGATACGCTCCGCAGTCCGGTCTGATTACCGCGCCCAACCAGCTTCAGACTTATGAGTGCGACGGACTCACTGCCTTCCGGGTCACACCCAGCGCGGTCGTCCTGCCGCGTACCACCGAGCAAGTACAGTCGGTAATCCGTATCTGCGCCAGAAACAACATCCCCTTCGTCGCTCGCGGCTCCGGCACAGGTCTCAGCGGCGGCGCGCTTCCCGCCGAGGGCTCGGTCGTCATCTGCCTTTCTCGCATGAACCGCATCCTCAATATCGATTTGCCCAATCAGCAGATCACTGTCCAGCCCGGTGTCATTAACGCCAACGTTACCGCGGCCGTCTCCCAGCAGGGCTTCTTTTATGCGCCCGATCCAAGTTCGCAGTCCGTTTGCTCCATTGGCGGCAATGTCGCCGAGAACGCTGGCGGAGCCCACTGTCTCAAGTATGGCTTCACCGTCACCCACGTCCTTGAGATGACCGTCGTTCTGCCCACCGGTGAGATCGTAACCCTCGGCAGCAAAACGCCCGATGCCCCCGGCTACGATCTCCTCGGCGTCTTCATTGGCTCTGAGGGCACGCTCGGCGTGGCCACTGAGATGACCCTCCGCGTGGTGCGCAAGCCGGAGACGGTGCAGGTCATCCTCGCAGCGTTTGACACCATCGCGGCCGCTGCCCAGACCGTCTCCGACGTCATCGCCGCAGGCCAACTCCCCGCAGCCATGGAGATCATGGATCGCCTGTCGATACAAGCGGCTGAAGCCTCTGTTCATCCGAATTATCCTGTCTGCGAGGCGCTTCTGCTCATCGAGCTCGACGGCCCGCGCGCCGAAGTTGACCTGCAGATGACGACCGTCATCGCGCTCGCAAAGAAGAACGGGGCATGGGAGACGCGGCTTGCCGTCGACGAGCAGGACCGGTTTCTGATCTGGAAGGGCCGCAAGGCCGCGTTCGCTGCTGCCGGCCGTCTCTCGTCGCATTACATCGTGCAGGATGGCGTCATTCCCCGCACCACTCTTCCTGCCGTCCTCGAGAAGATCGCCGAGATGGCCGCAGCAGCAAATCTCCGCGTGACCAACGTCTTCCACGCCGGCGACGGCAACCTCCATCCCATCGTTCTGTACTGCGCCGACAACCCCGGTGAAGAAGCCCGCGCCATCAACCTCTCCATGAGGATTCTGGATGTCTGCGTTGAAGCCGGCGGCTCTATCACCGGTGAGCACGGCGTCGGCCGCGAAAAACAATGCAGCATGTCCTACATGTACGCAGACCCGGACCTCGAGACCATGCAGCGCGTCCGTCACGCCTTCGATCCTCAAAACATCTCCAACCCAGACAAGCTCTTTCCCACGCCACGCCTCTGCGGCGAACGGTCACGCGGAGCCTACGTCCCCCACAACCTCGAAACCAGCGGCATCGCGGAGATCTTCTGATGCCTGCCACTCAGCTCAACGTCGTCGGTCAATTGGCCGCGTTCACCGGCGCAGAACACGTCCGCGCTAATGAAGACACCGTTATTGTTTCTCCCGCCGACACCTTGCAAGTCTCCGAGATTCTCCGCTACGCAAACGAAAACGCGCTCACCGTTACGCCAATCGGAGGCGGCACAAAACAGTCCTGGGGCAATCCCACAAGAACCAACATCCACCTGTCGCTCTCTCGTCTTAACCGGGTTATCGAACACCCATGGCAGGACCTGACCTGCACGGTCCAGGCAGGATGCACCTGGCAGCATCTTCAAGAGACTCTCAAACAGCACGGCCAGTTCGTGGCACTCGATCCTCTCTGGTCCGAACGCGCAACTGTCGGAGGTGTTCTTGCCACTAATGACTCCGGCGCGCTCCGCCACCGTTACGGCAGCCTTCGCGACCTCGTCATCGGCATGACCCTCGTCCTCGCCGACGGCACCGTCGCACGCTCCGGCGGCAGAGTCGTCAAGAACGTCGCAGGCTACGACCTCTGCAAACTCCTCACCGGCAGCTTCGGCACCCTGGCCGTTATCACTGAGGCCACCTTCCGCCTGCACCCTTTGCCGCAACACACCCAAACCTTCACAGTCTCCGCCCCGCAAGCCCAGCAGCTAGCCCCACTTATGGCATCCATCCGCGCCAGTCACCTCCTGACCCAGGCGCTCCAACTTCGCGGCGACGCTAACGGCTTCCACCTCGACGTGCAACTGGACGCCCACCCCGAAGCAAAGCAGGATGAGATTCTTTACGAGATGGTCGATGCGGCGAGGTTCAAAGTTGACGCGCAGCTAGCGTCAGTGAGCCCGCTATCAAACCCATCAAATTGGCATTTTGCCCCCGGCTCTCTTGAAGACGTAAAAACAGCCCGCGAATCTCTCTTTCAAGAGAATGCCACGATCATCAAACTCTCCGTTCTTCCATCGGAGCTGGGCGAATACCTCGACCACATGAAATGGGCCCCGGACGTCGAAGTTGCCTGTGTCGCTCAATCAACGGGCATCATCTACGCCTCTCTCGAGGGCACACCCGCAGCCGTCGAGAACTACGTTCAGACCATCAAGACCAATTTGACCGTCCTTGCCTCGTCCACCAACGGAAAGCGCCAGAAGGCCAGTCCCAACGTACTTCCGCTCATGCAAGCCGTAAAGCACCAATTCGACCCACAAAACACCCTCCACCCTGTCTCATGGTTCAGCTAATGTCTCAATCCTTGACCTCGATCCAAACGGTCGCAGAGCGCAGCTCCTTCGACGCCCATCATCCTCCCGAAAAGGAGCTCCTCTCCGACTGCGTCCACTGCGGCTTCTGTCTGCCCGCGTGCCCGACTTACGTTCTTTGGGGCGAAGAGATGGACTCGCCGCGCGGCCGCATCTACATGATGGCGAAGGCCGCGCAGGGTGAAGCGTCGCTCGATCAAAACTTCCGCGTCCACATGGACAACTGTCTTGGCTGCATGGCGTGCATGACCGCTTGTCCCTCCGGCGTTCAATACGACAAGCTCATCGAAGACTCGCGCGCCCAGGTTGAACGCAACATTCCCCGCACAACTGCGGACTCGCTCTTCCGCAAACTCCTCTTCGCCACCTTCCCATATCCCAATCGCCTCAGACTCATGGCCGGCCCGCTCTTCCTCTACCAGCGCACTGGCGTGCAATACCTCGTTCGAGCCTCCGGCCTCCTCAAACTCCTTCCCAAGCGCGTCGCCGCGATGGAAGCATTGCTCCCCACCGTCCCTTCACGCTTCGCATGGACCATGCCCACAAGAATCACGGCCACAAGCACGCAACGTGGTCGCGTAGGCATGCTCACCGGATGCGTCCAGCAGGTCTTCTTCTCCCATGTCAACGCGGCCACTGCGCGTGTACTCGCTGCTGAAGGCTTCGAGGTCATCACTCCAGCCAATCAGCCCTGCTGCGGGGCCCTCATGGTTCACTCTGGCCTCGAAGACCAGGCTGCCGCCATGGCACGCAACATCATCGCGCTCTTCGAAGCTTCCAACGTCGACACCATCGTTATCAACGCCGCGGGCTGCGGCTCGACGATGAAGGAATACGGCCACCTGCTCCGAGACGATCCCCAGTGGGCAGCTCGAGCTCGCGCCTTCTCTGCAAAGTGCAAAGACATTACGGAAGTTCTCTCAAGCACGCCATCGATAGCCGCACGTCATCCGCTGCCCATCCGCATCGCGTACCATGACGCTTGCCATCTCCGTCACGCGCAGGGAATCCACCGGCAACCGCGCCAGCTTCTCTCTGAAATTCCTCAACTGGAAGTTGCCGAAATCGCAGAACCCACTCTTTGCTGTGGCTCCGCTGGTGTCTACAACCTACTCCAGCCGGAGCCCGCGCAGCAGCTTGGCGATCGCAAAGTCGGCCATCTCCTCGACATGCACTCGCAGGCACTCGTATCCGCCAACCCCGGCTGCCTTCTCCAGCTGATGAGCGCTCTCCGCCGTCGTGGAGAACGTGCGTTGCCCACCTTTCACATGGTTGAACTGCTCGACGCCTCAATCCGCGGCCTTACAACTGACGAGATCCTTAGCGGCGAAAAGAGCTTCAGTACCATCTGAATTCGACGGTGCAATCTTGCCCTTCGGTCCATCCGCTTCGCCAAGCCATGCTCTTGTTGGTTTCAACCCGTTGCCCCTTCACCCCGGCAGTGAATCCCTCATGGTAGTCACTCAATTCTTCCTCAGAATGCCGTTGGAACAAGAATGGGCGGGTGATTTCACTTTCTGTCATTTTGCCTGCCTCCCAATTCACGTGAACTTAAAGCATTTGAGTAGTCAGATGGCAATCGGCGTTGCTTCGTCAACAATTCAAATTGACGAAAGACCGCGTGCTTCGCGGGTTTTCGGGGACAGAGTGTGCGATTAAATGCGTCGAGTCAGCGCGTTCGCGCGGGAGACGTTCTCAGGGTGACGATCTGCGACGTAAAGGGTGTTCCGCTCAATCGCGAAGTCTTCAGCAGTAACTGAAAGTAAGGAAACGCCTTCGAGTGAAGCAGGCGTTTCAACGAGGCCATACTCTCCTCATCGGTCACAAACTCGCCAGCCGCTTCGGTCGCCTGCGAGTCGCTCCCTTCGATGATCAGCGCATTGCCTGTCTGTCCGATGTTGGGCAAAAATGCCACCACGCTGTAGCCAACATTCGTAGGATCTTGGGGTTGCGAATAGAACTGCGGTTCACCAGGTAGGGGGTGGCGATTTTCGACCCCGCTCTGATGAAGAGCGGAATCGAAGTCCATGGTGAACTCAAGTTGATCTTGAAAGAAATCAACCCAGGGATTGGACTTCCGGCCTCCGATCAAGACGACGTTATCTCGCTTCAGCGCGTCCGGAGTGTAGTCCCTAGCAAAACGAAGGTGTGTCGAAGACGAGAACGGCTCCAGCATCATAATTCTTCTCGCCGCTCGGAAGTCGCTGATGCTGCCGTTGTTCCTCGAGAGGATCTGATCCACAGCCTGTCTCGTATCGGCGCTCACGCCCTCCTTCTGTTGAAGGCGCCTGTATCCATAGTTAAGGTATTCGCTCAAAGAAATAGGAGTCTTGAGAATGTCCTCTTCCAAAGCGAAAGAAGTATCCGCGAGGATGACGTCTGTCTCCCCATCGTTCCCGAGAAAAGGCCCCCAGAACGATCGCAAAGCAGGAGTGTTCTGCCATCCATGCATCTGCCGATGCATAGCTCGATTCTGCCAATACAGAAACGCGCAAGCCACACAAAGCGCAACGATAGTGCCAGCCATCAGGTAAGGCCTTCGCCTGCCCCCGGCGGGCGTTACGTCCCGTGAACCGGACGGATGAGAAGGCGGATCTTCATGAGGGATTGGGGCCGAGGGAGAGATTTCGTGAGACAGGTGACTCTCAGACGCAGCGGGAACCGGTACCGTTCTTCTGGCAAAGACCGCGCAGTAGCCCCCGCGAGGAATCTCCAATACCAGCTCTTCATGAGCGCCGTCAGTAGCGAAGTAATTCTCAAGCCTCTTCCTCAGCTCCGTCGCGTTCACTCGAACAATGTTGTCCTGGCTCGTGTCGTAGTACGCGGGACGGCCAAAAACCGAGCTCCCGATCTCCTGCTCATGGAGATCCGTCCTCCCCGCCTCGATTGACTGTTTTCCGATGTAGACGAGAAGGTCGCGCAGCCGAGAAGACCGCCGAAGCTGGGGACTTCGGGTAACGCGATCCAGGAGCGCCAGTTGCTCTTTTGCCTCAGCCTCAGATGGATTGGTCTCCGATGCCGTAAGACGCGTCATAGGCCGCCCCTCGATGAAAAGTGAGTCTACCAGAAACTCAAAACCCCTGACCTTCACCCAGTTAGAACATTTCTAACGGTTAAGAGTTTTTCTCACGCCACAAAACTTCTTCACCAACTCATTGCGCGTCAACAACCCTTCGTGGCACTAACTCTGGCTGGTAGAGAGACGTGGATCAACTCGTTTTCGTATCTCCTTCCACACCCTTCTCTTCACATTTCTCTCACCGTAAATTCACTTGCCGATCGTTCTTTGCCGCGAGCACCTTTTGGGCAACAAAAACTGCATCCGCCAGCGACATTAAATGCGGGGAAACCGAAGCCCTCAAAGCAGTTGACCATTTCTGGACGGATGGGGCCTTGAAAGGAATGAATTCAAAAGACTTTGAATTCAGAGGGCAAAGGAGAACGTGATGAAAACCTTATTGGAGACGCCAAATCAAACCGCCGAAGCTCGCACGCCTGTAGCGAAGAGGTCCACCCTCCTCGCTGGACTCCTCATTCTGTTTTTTCTGACCCTGCACCCGAGCTCCTTCGGACAGGGAATTACGGGTTCAATCACTGGCACCGTCACCGACCCTAGCGGAGCCTTCATCGCCGGAGCGACGGTCACAGTGCGCGAGGTTGAAACCAACGCCATCCGAACGGCAACGACCTCGGCCGCCGGCACCTATACCATCACCCAACTCCCTCCCGGTCAATACAGCGTCAAGGTCGATGATCCCGCGTTCAAATCCTTCCAGCAGAATGGAATCACGCTTCAGATCAATCAAGCTGCCCAGATCAATGCGCAGTTGGCTGTGGGCTCGCAGCAGGAGACCGTCGAAGTCACCGGCACCTCTCCGGTGATTCAGACTCAGGATTCCTCTGTCGGTTTGGTCGTCGACAGCCAGGCAATCCAAAACATCCCGCTTAACGGCCGCCTCAGCGTCATTGGCCTGATCGCGCTCGCTCCCGGAGTTCAGGGCGCAGGAGCGCAGGATCAGCTCGCAGTCCGCGGCGTCACGCCATCGATCGGCACAGGAACCCGCAACTCCTACGGCGGCGTCGGCTCAACGCTCGACGGAGTCACAAACCAGGAGGTGACCCTCCAGCGTGGCGAAGGCGAGGTCCCGTCGCTCGATGCCATCAGCCAGTTCAAGGTCCTCACCAACGGAGCTCCCGCTGAATTCAATCAGCCATCCCAAATCATCGTCGTCAGTAAAAGCGGAACCAACCAGATCCACGGAGGGATCCTCGAATTCAATCGTTCCAAAGGCACCTCAGCGAAGGAGTTCTTTGCCGGCGCGCTTCCGCGGCCACCCTACCAACGCAATGAATACGGCGGCAATCTCTCCGGCCCCATCTACATCCCGAAGCTCTACAACGGAAAAGACCGCTCGTTCTTCTTCTTTGCCTTCGAAGGATTCCGCCTCTCGCAGTCGGCCAACGTCAACAGCCAGCAGCCAACCTCTGCCGAACGGTCCGGCGACTTTTCCGCCTTCCTAGCAGGTGGCGCGTGTGCCACCAGCTCGGGCGGTACCACGATCGTCAATCCGCTGACGGGCGTTGCCTTCCCGCAAAACAAGATCCCCTCAGGCATGTTCAACTCCGTCGATGTGCAGTTGCAAAATCTGCTCTATCCCTTACCGACCACCAGTGGATGCGGAACCAACACGCTTGAGCTGGTTCCTTACACCAGTAACGCCACGCGCTACTCCGTCCGTCTCGATCACAGGATCAATGACCACAATCAGATTCGCGCAACGTATTTGAGAGCCTTTTATGGCCCGAACCCTGACGTCGGAACCTCGAGCCTCGCTGGAGGTTTCTCAGGCGACGGCGAGCACAACAGCAACGTCATCATCGGCTGGACTCACACCTTTTCTCCGTCGCTCCTCATCGACAGCTACGCGTCCTACTTCCATCTCCCCATCTACCGCACGCCGCAGAACGTCAATACTAATTTCTCCGCCATCATCCCAGGGTTAGGACCCGAACTTATCCAGGGCGCGCCGCAACTAACCGTAACCAACATCACCTCCGTCTCCGAGGCCGGATCGAAAGACCTCGAGCAGGTCATTCAGGCCAACACGGCGGTCACCAAGATCCTGGCGAAACACACCATCAAAGCAGGCTTCTCATATCTCTGGGACAACCACTGGAACGATGCCGCCGTCGCGCCTCAACGTGGCTCCTACGCGTTTACCGGCCGGTACACCGGCATCGCCTACGCTGACTTTTTGCTTGGATACCCAAACTCAACCGGGAACGCGAGTCCAAATAACTACATCACAAGAAATCTATCCAGCCAATATGGCATGTTCGTCCAGGACGACTGGAAGTTGAAGCACAACCTGACTCTTAACATCGGACTCCGTTACGATCTGCAGTGGTTTTCCGACAATCCCTACGGAAACAACTCTCTCTATGTCCCCAGCCAGCAGAAGATCGTCGTTTGGGGCAACTCGTATCCGTCATCCGCGATTCCAGCCTTCCTCACGCTGCCAATCACACTCTCATCCCAGATTGGTTTCTCAAACAATGTCTGGAACTACCTCGGCCAGGCGAAGAAGAACGTTGCGCCGCGCTTCGGCTTTGCCTACGAGCCCTGGACAAATACCGTTGTCCGCGGAGGATTCGGCATCTACTTCAATCTTCTACCCGCCTCCTACCTTGGAGTCGCCTTCGGAACCCTTCCGTTCTCGGGATCCGAGACGTTCTCGCAGCCCGCAGGCAGCATTCCTTCCATCACAATGAATGCCCCATTCTCAGCCACTGGAGCCTTCGCAGCGAATCCGTCCGTAAACGCGCAACACACATCCACTACCACCCCATACACCGAGGAGTACAACCTCGCCATCGAACACCAATTTCAAAGAGGATTGGACGTCCGTATCGGTTACGTCGGCCAGCACAACATCAAACAGAACAATGCAAGCGGCAGCGGCACTGTTGCACCGGACATTAATCTGAATCCACTTCCGCTTGTAGGCGCGGTCGTTCAGACCCGTCGTCTCGTTCAGCCGTTCTCGACCATCAGCCTCATGGTCGACCCCATCTTTCACAGCTCGATGAACTCATTCCAGGTCGGCGTGCATAAACAGTACAGCCATGGTTTCTCGCTGAACGCTGAATACCAGTGGATCCGCGTCCTGGGAACAGAAAACCTGCAGAACGCATCCGGCGTCAACACCAACGACTCATTCGGCAACATCGCCGGTCTCACCCCACAGGTCCTCGTCGCCAGTTACTCCTACATGCTTCCCTTTGGCACGGGACAACTGGTGGGCGGCAACTCGGGCAACATTGTTAATAAGCTCATCAGCGGATGGCAGATCTCAGGAATCACCACATTCCAGACCGGCCAGCCCTTCTCAGTCGGCTACACTGCTCCGGGGAGCCCCGTGGGTCTTGTAAGTGGACGCGCCAACCCAGTCGCCGGAGCTCCTCTTTATCCGTCCAACAAGACCAGGTTCCAGTGGTTCAATCCGGCCGCATTTGCTGCACCTCCCTGCTACAACGCGCTTGGCGCCACCGGCCCATGCAGTGCGCTCTACAGCGCGACGGGGCCCGCTACCTACGATACCTACGGGACCTCCGCATATAACATGCTCTGGGGTCCTCACTATCAGAACTGGGATATGAACCTCGAGAAAAACACAGTCTTTAAGGAGCGCTATCGGCTTCAGCTTCGCGCAGACTCCTTCAACATTTTCAACCACCCGAACTTTGGAACTCCAAATTCAACCATCACCAATACCGCGAACGTTGGAACAATCACGTCCGTCGCATCTGGTGCCGAAAGTCGAAAGGTTGAATTTGGAGTGAAGTTCAGCTTTTAGAGAGAGGCTCGTTGATTAAACCCAATCGGTGGCCCGGAATCTTTTCATTCGGGCCTTCCAGTTCGTTCCTGCGCTCAACGCTCTGCATCGAGCGTCACGAATCACAGCAGCTTGAAACCACAATGTTGGAGATCACATGAAGAGACGATATGGGTTAGGCCTCGCACTAGCGCTGGCACTCACGCTGCAGAGCAAGGCGTTCGTGACTCCGCGCCATGTCAATCTGGCATCGTTGGATAAGAACACTCAGGAGCTGTTTCAGCAATCGATGGATCTCGATGCGCAGCTCTGGGATCAAAACGTGAAGCTCGTGCATCGCCCCGGCTACCAGGCCAACGTTGCGCGGCTCGGAGGCTATATGGTGCGGGAGTCGAGCTGGTACGCCCTCGGACTCCTCCTTCGCGACGCTCCAGGAGATCGACAGAGAGCGGCGGACATTATCGATGCCGTTCTCAAGCAGCAATACATCACACCCGGAGTTAAGTGGTACGGAACCTATCGGAGAACGCCCGAGGAGCCCGATCCCACCGGGAATCCCGTCATGTGGCGCGGCTACGACCCCAACTGGCGCGTCTTTATCGGCACTACCTTCCAGATGATCCTGATCGAGTATCCCGATCGCATCCCGGCCGACCTCTCCAAACGCATGTATGAGGCCATCGATCGCGCCATCGACGGAGAGATGAAAGAGGGAAGGCTTCTGCCCTCTTACAGCAACATCGCGCTCATGTATGGCTCGCTCTGGGACTTCGCCGCCGTGCATGACAAGCGCGCCGACTGGCAGAAGCAGTCTGCCGACTGGAACGAGAGCGTCTACACTCTCTTCAAAAAATACGATTCATTCTTCGAGTACAACTCCCCAACTTACTACGGTGTCGATCTCTACGGTCTGGCTCTCTGGAGAGACTACGGGTCAACCCAACGTATGCAGACGATCGGAAGCGAGATGGAGGCAACACTCTGGAAGGACATAGCCGGGTTCTACAACCCGCTGCTTCGAAACGTCTCAGGCCCATACGATCGCTCTTATGGCATGGACATGGAAAGCTACGTCAGCATCGTTGGTGTTTGGATGCGCACCGTGCTCGATGCGAAGAACGCACCGTTGCCCCCGATCGCTGCTTCCACAGACCATGTTGCCGACGTATGGTTCGCACCTCACCTGACCATTCTCGGCACACGCATCCCGCCGGAAGCCTTCGCGAAGATGAAAGTCTTCGCAGGCGATCATCTGCTGCGCAAACAGATCACCGAGGAACGAGTAGCGACCGCATGGATAGGCCGCGACGTGATCTTCGGCGGAGAGTCGACCAACAAGACCAAGGACGCCGGCACGACGACGCAGTTTCATCCTGTGACTGCGCAGTGGCGAACTCCTTCAGGGCAGATCGGATGGATTCGTCTCGTCCAGTCCCCGATGATCGATGCAGCGGCGGACAAACAGGGCCTGACCATCTCTGCGACTGGAACACTCCGTTTCCGAATTCACGCAAAGGACATGGTGCAAGCGAAGATCACGGACAAAGAGTGGGATCTGCCCGGGCTTCAAGTCGCCGTCGACTCCGACGCAAAGAGCTTCAGCGCCGAGAAATCCGAAGATGCGGTCGACCTCATCTACTCCGGAATGACAACGATGAAGTTGGGCATCAAAACGGCGCAGTAACATCGGTGCACACTCACGGGATCTCGATAGCCCTCTGCTTCCCGGGGGAAAGCTGCATCGTCGGTGAACTCTCAAAAATTAATTTCAAGAAAGTTGCAGATTTTTCAACGCCCAAAAACGACCGCCAATCCACCACGATCCACCACGAATCCACCATCAAAAAACCACGACTTCGACCTCAACTTTTCAACCCCCCCCCCGAAAAAACGCACCTCCGAACCGGAATAAAATCTTTTCTGTTCTAATTCCCTGAGACATTCCCAGCTGTGAACAAGACGAAAACTGGAAGGGTTGAGGTTGGAAAATCCATCGAATCTTCGAGTTGGTCTCTTCGGAATCGGCCTGTCAGCCTATTGGGCTCAGTTCCCCGGCCTTGAAGAGCGACTAAGAAACTACCTTCACATTGTCGAAGAAAAGCTCCGCGCCCCAGGACGAGAGATCATCAACTTCGGTCTCGTCGACACCCCTGATCGCGCCGTCGAGGCAGGCCATGAAGCACGCCGCGAAGACATTGACTTCTTAGTGCTTTACGTCACTACCTACGCTCTCTCTTCGACCGTCCTGCCGGTCGTACGACGCGCCAAAGTTCCGGTACTTATCCTTAATCTCCAACCAGAACCCGCAATCGACTACAAGAGCTTCAACGCTCTACCCAACCGCAACGCAATGACAGCAGAATGGTTAGCTTACTGCTCCTCCTGTCCAGTCCCGGAACTTGCCAATGTCTTCGCCCGATCCGCTATCCCGTTTCACCAGGTCACCGGCGTACTTCACGACGATCCCGAGTGCTGGCAACAGATCCACGAATGGCTCGACGCTGCCCAAGTGGTCCACACGCTTAGCCACACTCGGCTGGGGTTGATGGGACATTACTACAGCGGCATGCTCGA
Organism: uncultured Acidobacteriaceae bacterium; assembly: GCA_963798925.1. Classification (GTDB taxonomy): domain Bacteria; phylum Acidobacteriota; class Terriglobia; order Terriglobales; family Acidobacteriaceae; genus Edaphobacter. The sequence goes on along the minus strand of CAWCVD010000008.1, from coordinate 481,691 downwards.
CGTAGCCACCGATCTGGTTCAGGTCTGCGCCGTCTTCGGTACGCACATCGAAGCAGTCGAGATCGACGAACTCAGTCAATTGCGGCAAGCCGTCACAGCCTCCCAGCTTGCACGCCAGCTATCTTCAATCACGCACTCGTTTGATGTGGAGCCGGACTGCTCACAAGACGAACTCGAACGCGCTGCCCGTACCTCCGCAGCTCTCGAACAACTCATCGAAGACCACGCACTCGGAGCGCTAGCGTACTTCCATAAGGGATCCGGCGTCGAGCAGAATGAAGACACTATCACTTCGATTATCCTTGGCGCGTCGCTCCTGACGAGCCGCGGCGTTCCCGTCGCCGGCGAGTATGAGATCAAGAACGTACTCGCGATGAAAATCCTCGACAGCTTCGGCGCCGGCGGCTCGTTCACCGAGTACTACGCTCTCGACTTTACCGACGACATCGTTCTCATGGGGCACGATGGACCCGGCCACGCTGGCATAGCGGAGGGCAAAACCAAGGTACGTCCCCTGCAGGTCTATCACGGAAAAATCGGACGCGGTCTCTCGGTCGAGATGAGCGTTAAGACCGGACCGGTCACTCTTCTATCGGTTGTCGAGTCCAGAGAGCGAGGATTCAAGCTGCTCCTCGCCGAGGGACAAACCGTGCAGGGATCCATCCTAGAGATCGGCAACACGAATAGCCGCTACCGGTTCCCGATCGGCGCCCGCAACTTTGTCAATCGTTGGAATGAGCAAGCGCCGGCTCACCACTGCGCCGTCGGCATCGGACACATCGCTGGTAAGCTCGAAAAACTAGCCAAGCTACTCGGTATCGAGGCGATACGCATCTGTTGAGCAGTTCCGACGGTGTCGAGAGACAAGCGCAGATGTTCTCGATTGAAAAGGACAATCAAGCAAGTAGCATGGAAACAATGCGCCTTCTCGCACGCCCGCTTCCTCTGCTTCTTGTCGTCACCGCTCTGCTTACCTTTCTCATTCAGTCAGGCGAACTCGGATCATCTGACACCACTCACCGTCTCCAGGTGGCTCACTCCATTTGGACGGGCCAGCCGCAGGTCTTTCCCGACGAATACCCGGAGTTCGGAATCCATGGACGTGGTGGCCGTCTCTACGCCTCGTACGGTATTGGCCAATCTCTGCTCATGCTCCCTGCTGACCTCGTCGGCTCCGCGGCAGCTCATCTGCCGTTTTGGAGAAACTATGCGAACAGCGAGACTGATCCAGCCATCCGCAGCATCATCGTCAGCTTCAGCATCAACATCCTCGTCAATGTGCTCACTGCGTTCGCGGCCTTCCGCCTGCTTGGACTCTTCGGTTTCTCGACGCGCGAATCAGTCGCCGGCACCCTGGGGTTGCTTTGCGCAACGACGCATCTGCATTACGCGCAGAACATGATGGAGAACAACTACATCCTTCTGCTGACGATCACTGGTTTGGCCCTGCAGTACAGGTGGCTCATTACCGGAAGCAGGCGAGCACTGTTCTGGGGTGCAACAGCACTCGGCCTCAACCTGCTAACGCGCATCACCACGGCGCTCGATATCCTGGGCGTTGGCTGTTTTCTTCTGCTCGCATGCTTCTTCGCCCGTCGCAAGGAACACGTCAATTCGCAACAGCCCGCACTGGTCGTGGCTGACGGCAGTTCTTTCCGCCACGCCTTCCAGACCTATCTAAGCACCGCTGTCCCTGTCTATGCCGTCTTCGTCTTGTTGGATCGAATCTATCAGTACATACGGTTCGGCTCCTGGACCAATACTTACTTCACCGTTTTAGGACACGAATCGCGGCAAACAGATCCCTCGCTTCCAGTTAACTTCCCCTTCAACGGATCATGGTTTCACGGTGGTCTCGACTCCGGAATCCTTGGCCCACTCTTCTCTCCTGAAAAGAGCATCTTTCTGTTTGATCCAATGTTGCTGCTGGCCCTGCTTCTCGCGGCTCTTCTGTGGAAGCAGCTGAGCCCCCCGATGCGAGCGTTCTTTGCGGCTACGCTGTTCCTACTCGCAGCCTACATCACCTTTTATGCCAACTTCATCTGGTGGCGAGGAGATTTTGCATGGGGCGCACGCTACGAATCGAGCGTTGTCGAACTCGCGACACTGCTCGCTATTCCACTCCTAATCCGCTTCTGGCAGGTTCTAGGGCAAACGATCCGTCGGCTCGCGCTCACAATCATCGCGGCTAGTGTGGCCATCCAATGCGCGTCCCTGGCCTTTTGGCTGCCGCTCGAGATCTACCAAATGGAAACACTCAGCCATCCCACATGGATCGTGCTTCTCCGCTTCAAGAACATCGCAGCCTTTGCCTTGGGCAGGCGAGAGACTTGGGGTCTCAATACGCCAGCCATGTTTCAAGATCCCTGGGATGCGGCACACATCACCACCTGGAACTTTCTTCCATCCCTGCTGCGCCACATCGGTGCCGCGCCACTCTGGGTTGTGCACGTTCTCTATTGTGTATGGTTCGCTGTTGCGCTTGCTCTTATCTTTTTCTCAATCAGACTCGTCCACGTTGTCTTCCGGCAGCAAGATACTAAGCCAGTCGCTATTGAGACGACCTGACTTCGCATCCCTGGTTGGAAGTTCGGAGTTCCAAAAAGCAAGGGTAGGCAAGGTCGGAGCAGACCTTCATTCCGGTTTGGGGGCCGTCGCGAGATGATCTAGAAACAGCCGAAGAATCTCCGGTCCAGTTCCGGAGAAGGCCGCCCCTGGATCAGCTCCGCTCTTCATCCACGCAAAAAGAAAGACCAGCGGTATCCAGCCGCGACGATCGTGTTCCAGCTCCGCGCCAATTCGATAGAGAGCTCGTGAGAGCTTAAATGGAAGCTCGACGCCTGCCACCATATTGACTGCGGGATCGGTGCAGCGTTCCGGCGGAGACGTCACAAGATACTCACGGCAGCTCAACGGTCTCCGCACATGAATGCTGCAGGATTCGTCCCGCAGAAACGGGCAGGGAACACCGAGACGAAAGTAGTCGATTGCCATCCTTTGCGATGTCTCACTGTTGGCAAACCAGTCCTCATGAACCAGTCGGTCAATGATGCCACTGTCTCGCAGGGTCGATAGGGCTCGATGAAAGCGGCCCTCAAGCTCTTTCTGTTCTTCAAGCGGCAGAGATCGGATCCACTCGCTCAATGCCTGCGCCTCGAAGATGCTTACCGGCACCATCTGCCTGCAACAGGCGCCGCAACCGGCCTTGCACGAGATCGCGAAGCCGTCCTTCTCGATCCTGCTGATCGCGACACCTACAACCGCATTCTCCAGTGACTGAATGATCGGAAGCAACTCGGTCAGATTCGTCTGACCCGCTGGAACCGCAACCTCAGCACCAAATGTCTCTTCCCCCACCTTCAGTGAGAATTCGACCGCGACGGTTTCGGATGGCTCCGCGGGCATGGCGGTTCCTTTTACGAAATCAGGTCAGGCGGGCTCGCCGCGCAGACGAGCCCTGCGCACTACTTGGCCTGCTGCTCAGCAAAGTTTCCGATAAACGGAATCTTGAATCGTTCTCCCTTGCTCGCCTTAATAATCGCGATGAGCCAGATAATTAGAAATCCTAGCCCTACCGGCAGCATCAACAGCCATCCAATAATGGGAATGACCGCAAGTATCAGGTGCAGCGCGACCGCCGCAACTCCAAGAAAGATCGACTGCCAGGAATGAAAGCGGACAAAGGAGCTGCGGTTATAAGGTTCCATGGCCAAAAAGATGATGGCCGGAATAATGGTGACGTACGCGATCGCACCGGCAGCTGTCTCCGACAGGCCGCCTTGGGGAGTGGTTGCTGCTGTGGCGCCAGTCGCAGTATTCGCACCACAGTTCGGACAAAAGGCGGAACTTCCTGTCTCAGCGTTGCAGGATGGGCAAAGCATGGCATGCGCTCCTTGGCAATTTCGTGGTTTGTGGCGGCTTCCTCTCGTTCCTGTGTTGAAGTCGCCGTACTGAGTTCCGGAAGAACGGAGTTCTCTGTCTGTTCTTCCCCGATTGCGATCCATCAATCTTCCAGTTCAGCTCAGCAAAAGGCCCATTCAGTCAGTGGCTGATAGCGTAGCACCTTCCGGCAGAAAATCTCCCCAATTTCCTGCTGCTCAGTTTATGGCCGCGAACTGGCCAGAAAGTATCGAAACGCACTCGGTTGCACCAGAAGTCAGATGAAAACAAACGCAGAGATCCTTCGCAAGCAATTCACTGTTTGTCTTCGTTTCTGGTTGTCGTGATTTCTCGACTAGTCGCCGCCTGCGCCACCCATCTCGGTCATGACCTTTGTCAGGTGATCGTGATTCTTCTTGATGTAGTCCAAGTTTGCAGCCGAGATAATCGGCGACGGCTTATACTTCAGCCCTTGACTCTCCATATCGACCATCACCATCCCCGGAACCAGAACCATCATAGTGTCGACATACTGGCGCGTCGAAATGCCGTTACTCCTCATAATTGAATCGAATTGCGGAAACTTCGAGAAGTGCGCCACCATGTCGCTGATCGTCGTATCGGATGCATCCTTGTTCTCATCGGGATCGTTGAACTTCATCTCCGGATGCGCCTTCGCAAACGCGGCAACCGCCATCGTCCCTTTGTAGTAGCCGTCGACTACCTGGTCGGTAAGCTTGAATGCCAGCAACTCCTGGGTGTCGGCGGCGCTGAACAGTGGCTTCTGGGCAACACTGATCTGACTTCCGTCAATCATCATGGCGATCAGGGCAAAGCCAATACAGATGCGTCTCTTCATCGGTCATCTCCTTGTATTCTTTCTCGTCAACATCCTTCGGACTCGCATAAGCCGAAGATCACCTGCATCGCCGGTCACGCGAAGGTCATTGCACTACACTCGAAAAACGGTTCACTTGGAAAGCACTCCGTATATTAGGGGCTTCACTGTCCTTCGTCCACAAAAACTTCAAAACGAGTCCTGGATAACTCGCACCAAACCGTTTCCTTCTTCGGCCCGAAAGGTAAACTGGTCAAACCGCCACCGCTATAGGAAACACACGCCAGCGGCTGTGCGCCTAACGGAGTAAGAGCTCAATGAAGAGTTGTCGCCCCCGGCAGAATCTCATCATCACCCTCATCGCATTCTCATCATGTGCAACGTTATGCACAGCGCAAACTCCCGACGTCACGCGCTGGGAGAGCGAAGCGAAGAACGTCACAATCACCCGCGACGATTGGGGAATCGCCCACATCCATGGCAAGACCGACGCAGACGCAGTCTTCGGCATGGAATACGCCCAGGCGGAGGACGACTTCAACCGCGTCGAGACCAACTACATCAATTCGATGGGCCGCCTCGCCGAGGCCGAAGGCGAATCCAGGATCTACCTTGACCTTCGCATGAAGCTCTTCATCGATCCCGCCGATCTGAAGTCACAATATGCCGCAAGCCCCGCCTGGCTCAAAGCATTGATGGACTCCTTCGCCGACGGACTCAATTTCTACCTCTACAAACATCCCGAGGTGAAGCCGCGAGTCATCCAACACTTCGAGCCGTGGATGGCGCTCTCCTTCACCGAAGGCAGCATCGGAGGCGATATCGAGCGCGTCAACCTCAAAGACCTCGAAGCCTTCTACAACAAAGCTCCCGTCATCCAGGCTTCCAACCCCGTAGCGCCCACGAACGAGATCGCCTACATCCACGACAGCGACCCACCCGAGCCGACAGGCTCCAACGGCATGGCCATCGCACCCTCCAACACTGCCAGCCACCACGCCCTTCTTCTCATCAACCCTCACACCTCCTTCTTCTTTCGCTCGGAGCTGCAAATGGCGAGCGACGAGGGGTTGGATGCCTACGGCGCCGTCACCTGGGGGCAGTTCTTCATCTACCAGGGCTTCAACGAGCACACCGGCTGGATGCACACCTCAAGCGGCGTCGACGCAGTCGATGAATTTCTCGAAACAGTTCAGAAAAAGGGCGACGGCTTTACCTATAAATACGGAACAGAAGAGCGCCCGATCCATTCAAAGGAGATCACCGTCCCCTACAAGATAGCCGCTGGCATGGCCGAAAAGAAGTTCACCGTCTATTTCAGCCATCACGGTCCCATCATCCGCGAGCAGAGCGGCAAATGGGTCAGCATCGACCTCATGCAAAAGCCCATTGAGGCGCTGACCCAGTCCTACGTCCGCACCAAAACGAAAGACTACAAATCCTTCCGCCAGACCCTCGAGCTCAAGGCGAACTCCTCCAACAACACCATCTTCGCCGACTCTGATGGCGACATCGCGTACTTCCATGGCAACTTCATCCCGCGCCGCGATACCAGCTTCGACTTCACCAAGCCAGTTGATGGAAGCAATCCCTCCACCGACTGGAAGGGTCTACTTACCGTTGACGAACTCCCGCAGCTGCTCAACCCTAAGAGCGGCTGGCTCTACAACAGCAACAACTCCCCGTGGTCCGGCGCAGGCGAAAGCAGTCTGCGCAAGAAAGACTTCCCACCCTACGTCGAATCCGGCACCGAGACTGCACGCGGTCTACACGCAGTCCGAGTCTTGCAGAACAAAAAGGACTTTACCCTCAACTCATTGATCAGCGCAGCCTACGACAGCTATCTCCCATGGTTCGAGAAGCCGATCCCCGCACTCATCAAGGCCTGGGACGCCACGCCCAGCTCTGATCCACTGAAATCCAAACTCGCCGATCAGATCACAACCCTGCGCACCTGGGACTATCGCTGGGCCACAACCTCCATCCCGACATCCCTCGCCGTCTTCTGGGGAGAAGACATCCGACGCCACACTCTCGATGAAGCGCGAAAAACTAGCATCTCCGTCGAAGAGTACATCGGCACCCAGACACCCCCACAAGCCCTTCTGCAATCCCTCGCCGCGGCTTCCGATCGGCTAATCGCCGACTTCGGATCCTGGAAGACGCCCTGGGGCGACATCAATCGCTTCCAGCGCCTCAACGGCGACCTCGTCCAGCCCTTCAACGACGCCGAACCAAGCATCCCCGTCGGCTTTACCTCTTCTCTATGGGGCTCGCTCGCGTCATTCGGAGCCCGTCCCTATCCAGGAACGAAGAAGTGGTACGGCACCAGCGGCAACAGCTTCGTCGCAGTAGTCGAGTTCGGCGAAAAGGTTCACGCGCTCGCCGTCACTGCCGGCGGAGAGAGTGGCAATCCCTTATCCCCATACTTCGACGACCAGGCAAAACGCTACAGCATCGGCAATCTGCGCGAAGTCTACTTCTATCCCTCCGACCTCAAAGCCCACATCAAACGCGAGTACCACCCCGGAAGCTGAATCTAGCCGCCATCTCGAACAAGTCGTCGCGCCTTCCACGACCACACGCGGCTCGTATCCGCCGACTGAAACAGATAAACGCCAAGCACGCAGATCAGCGGCTCCAACGGACTTCGAAACCGCGCCTGAACAGTCACGAAATAGTAGACAAGAGGGAGTAGAAGAAAAGCGCCAGCGTAGAGTCCAGCACCGGGCTTTCGCCTCCAGATTGCCAACGCAAGGCCGAGAACTCCGCTCAGGCTCAGGAACGAGTAGTTGAGCTCGCGAAAGACCTCAGTGAGAAAGCTCTTTTCGATAGGGTGGGGAACGCCGACCCAAAAGAAGTAGATGCGTTTCCAGGTGTACCGGGTAAACCGCCCCGGATTGGCTCGAAAGATCGCCTTCGCCATCTCGCCGCGTTCTTTGCAAAAGGCGATCTCACCGATCGCGCGGTAACGCTGCTGGTCAGGCGTAGCGGGATAAACTGCGACCGCCGCCCCCCACGGAAAACCATCGTTGCTCTCCAGCGACGAAGCATAGAGTTCAGCGCCGAAGTTCGGACGTATCGGGACGAAGGCGTGAAAAACAACCCAATTGCGCCAGATCCACGGTGCAATGCACGCAGCACACAGAAAGGCAGCCAAAGTAGCGCGCGCAACGCCGTGCAAAATCGCTCCACGTTTTCCCCAAAGCATCCAAAGCCCACACACCGGGAGAAAGATAAGCAGCGAGGGATTGAGAAGAGCAATCAAGCCCCAGACCACCCCGAAAGCCGCCCACAACCAAGTCTTTTCACGACCCGTCAGAGGCACAAAGTTACCGATACCGCGAACCCGGAGAGCAATCACAAGGACGAAGGATAGAAGACAAGTCGTAACAGCCATCTCCCAGACCCAGTGCACCGCATACTGCATTGCCGCCGGGTAGAGCGCCCAGATCCAACCCGCCCAGAGCGCAACCTTGCGCCCAAAGCTGCGATTCGCAATCTCAAATACTGCGACCGCGGTGAGTGCGGAGAAGATGCTGTTGATCGTGAGAATCACCCACGCAGAAAGCCCCGAATAAACGCCAAAAACCCTAAAGACTGCAGCGAGTAGAAGTGGGTACACCGGTGGACACCAGGCCGTTGGACCGGTAGGGGCGATGAAGGGGTCCGAATATCCACGGCCCGTGGCAACCGCCCGCGCGATCCGCCCCATCTCCCACCCAAACTGAAAGTGGTCCTGAAAATCGCGAAAATGGAAGCTGTGGCCAAGCGTGATGTACAAGACGCGGATGGCAAGACCCACCCAGAACATGCGCCAGGGAAGGCGCAGTCCGGAGTCACTGCCCCTCATCCACGCTAGCAGGCGGCGAATCATCGTCGTTCGATTCTAGTCTGAGAGCTTTGCCCCAGATCTTCCATTAGGATCGTCGACTTCGGCCGACAGAAGCCCGGAACTGACGTAGCCAAAGGAATCGTCCGTGGCTCCCTCGTATATCCTCTGAGTCTTTCCATATCCCACTGCCGTCCATGACAATAATTCCCAAATCGATGCACATGCAGAGATGTGCATTGCGAATTGTCGTCCCATAGTTCAATATGGAGTTCCCATAAACGCGCAAAATCGGCAGCCACTGTTATCTCATAATGCAACATGCCTGAAAGAAAACGATCCGGATTGGTTGAAAATCGGTCATTCTTCTCTTCGAGCAAACTTCAAGTCGTGTAAAATCCCGAAGACTTATCAACAATCATGATCAAACTGGCGAAAATCCCAAACCTTACAGAGCTTACCTATCGGAGCATTAAGCAAAACCTGCTTGACGGAACTCTCGGCGAACTATCCCGGCTCACCGAAGAGTCTCTCGCAACGCAGCTCGGCATCAGCAAGTCTCCCGTGCGCGAGGCGTTGAACCGGCTCGAGGCGGAGGGGCTCGTTTGCATCGAGCCCCGGCGCGGTGCGTACGTTCGCCAGTTTTCTCCCAAAGATATCCGCGATCTCTATGAACTCCGAGAGGTCCTCGAGGTCCACTCCATCGATGCGGCAAACATCACCCCGAAGCTGCTCAATGATCTTGCCGCCAGCATCAACCGCACCAAGAAGTACCTCAAGGAAGGCAACAAACTCGAGCATATCGAAGAGGACATGCGGTTTCACTCTATGATCACTGGCGCCACCGGCAACGAAGAACTCTGTCGCGTCCTTGAAAACATTCAGCAGAAGGCTCTCCTTTGCCGTTCCAAGTCCTACGAGCTCTCCGCGACAACTGCTCCGGTCGCCCACATGAAGATCTATCAGGCGCTCAAGAAGGAAACCAAGCGAGAAGCCCGTCTCGCCATGAAAGAACACATCGTCTTCGTTCGCGACCGCCTCCTCGCCTCCTTCAACACAGCCAATACAATGCACTGACGCAGGGCTTCCAAGCGGCTTGCGCGATCGATTCCACCGGCGCGATAACCCGGCGACGGTAAGCGATAATACCTCTGTGGCTCCCACCAGCATCTCCCCGTCCGAGGAGTACAAAAAGCGCCGGCAAGACCGCGAGGCACAGGTCGCGCGCTTTGAAAAACTGCACATACGCCTCGGAAATCTTCGCCTCATAGTCGTCATCGCAACCCTCATCGCCGCGTGGTTCGCCTTCCATCGCGACGCCTTCTCCCCCTGGTCGTTGCTTCTTGCCCTCGCACTCTTCCTCGCAATCGCAATCTTCCACGCAAAGGTATTGCGCAATCGCGCATGCGCCGAACGTGCCGTCGACTTCTATCGCAAAGGCCTCGCCCGCATCGAAGATCGGTGGTTCCATGCAGACGGGCCCGACCCGAACCGGCCGGCCCCCGATCCAACCGGCTCGCGCATCGATATCCATTCCAGCCTCTACGCCACTGATCTCGACCTCTTTGGCGAAGCCAGCCTCTTCCAGCTTCTATCCGCAGCTCGCACCCGCATGGGAGAAGACACATTGGCTGGCTGGCTCCTTGCCCCATCGCCGGTCGCTGAAATCACCCAGCGCCACGAAGCCATCACCGAGCTGCGGAGCAACCTCGATCTGCGCGAAGACGTGGCCATCCTCGGCCCCATCTCCGGTAAAGACCTCAAGGTAGGCATCCATCCCGAAGCCCTCACGCAATGGGCGGAAGCTCCGAATCAACTCGCCCGTCCATGGCTTCGCTGGCTATCTCTCCTGTTCGCCGTCGCTGCCACAGCCGCAGCAATAGTGTGGGCAGAGCTCGGAACCAAAACACCCTTCTTCGCCATCATCATCGTCGAGACGATCATCACCGCGTCTCTACGAAAACAAACCTCTGCAGTCTTCCACCAAACAGAACACGCCCTCGACGACCTGCAACTCCTCACATCATTGTTGGCCCGGATCGAGCGTGAACACTTCAAGGCCTCGCGCCTTCAGGCCATCCAGACCGCGCTCTCCTCACACCATCTTCCAGCGTCGCAGGCAATAGGCCGTCTTCAAAAGATCGTCGAGTACATCCGCTCGCTCGACAACGCCTTCATGCGGTTTCTCAACATACCGCTGATGTACGGGGTCCAGGTCGCCTACGCGGCCGAAGCCTGGCGCCGCGCACACGGTCCCGCCGTTCGCTCGTGGCTCAAAGCAGTTGCTGAAGCAGAGGCTCTCCTTTCTCTCTCCGGCTACAGCTACGAGCACCCCGCCGACCCTTTCCCGGAGTTCGTCGAAGGCCCACCATGCTTCAACGCCCGGCAACTCGGCCATCCTCTTATCCCCACAGCAAAGTGCGTTCCCAACGACGTCAGCCTCACCGCAGAGGCGCCAGTCGTCCTCATCAGTGGCTCCAACATGTCGGGCAAAAGCACCCTCCTCCGCGCCGTCGGCATCAATGCGGTCCTCGCCATGGCGGGAGCTCCGGTCCGTGCCCAGCATTTGCAGCTAACACCATTACAAATAGGCGCCAGCATCCTCATCAACGACTCCTTGCAGGAGGGCAGCTCCCGCTTCTACGCCGAGATCACCCGTCTCCGCCAAATCTGCGACCTCGCCGAGAACAACCCGCCCGTCCTCTTTCTCCTCGATGAACTTCTTCAAGGCACAAACTCCAAAGACCGTCTCGTCGGGGCCGAAGGTGTCGTTCACGCCCTTCTGGCCAGCGGAGCCATCGGCCTCATCACGACCCACGATCTCGCCCTCACTCATATCGGCGATCAAAATCAAGCTCGTCCCCGCAACGCCCACTTTCAGGATCACATCGAAGAAGGCAGGATGACCTTCGACTACAAACTCCAGGACGGAGTCGTGACAAAGAGCAATGGCATCGAGCTGATGAGGCTCATCGGACTCAAGGTCTGAGCCAATTCGGAAAACCTTTTGCCCGCGACCTCCTCCATCCTGAGACAATCAGAAACATGAAAGACAACTCCACGCGCCCCCACGAACCCTGGAAAGCGTTTCAGGCTCGGCAGCGCAACCAGGACATCAAGCGCGATGCAGTGCTCCAGACTGCGGCACACCTGTTCCTCGAGCAAGGCTACCGCCGCACCTCGATGAGCGAACTCGCCGAACGTCTGCAAATCACCAAGCCTGCTCTCTACTATTACTTCCGCAACAAGGAAGAGATTCTCGTAGAGTGCTATCGCGCCGGCATCACCCTCATCGAAACCCTCCTCGACAAAGCTCTCGTCAGCCGCGGCACCGGCCTCGACAAGGTCCGCGCCTACATCGAAGCCTACGCAAGATCGGTCGTCCTCCACGAGTTCGGCCGCTGCGTCTCCATGCTCGACGAAAACGAACTCTCCTCGGAGACACGCAAGCTGGTCCGCGCGCTCAAGCGCCGCATCGACGCATCCATCCGCAGCTACATCGAAGAGGGAATCGCCGACAAGTCCATCGCACCCTGCGATCCCAAGCTCGCCTCCTTCGCCATCTCCGGAGCCATCAACTGGATCGGCACCTGGTACAAACCTGCAGGCCCGCTCACCGGCCAGGAGATCGCCACTCACTTCACTCAGCTCCTCACCGAAGGCATCCGCGTTCGACCCTCCCACTCACCCAAACGAAAAACGATCTCCTCCAAAGCCGCAAAGAAGGCCGCGTTGACTTTCTTACCCGCCGTTCAGTATTCTTCTCGGAAGAAAGCTCCAAGCCGCCCTGCAACATGAATCAACGCGAGTATCATGCTGCTCAGCAACGCCTGACGGCCTCACCGAGTCAAACCTCAGAAGCATAGGAGCATAAGAGCAGTCATGCGCATTCTGACGTACATTCGCCAGGTTCTCGACGCCGAAGAGAGCGTTCACATGGCCAACAACGCCGTCGCCCTCGAAAACAGCAAGCTCGTCATGGACACCATGGACGAGTACGGCGTCGAAGAAGCCCTTCGCCTTCGCGAAAGCGGCGTCGAAGCCGAGATCATAGCCGTCGCCATTGGCCCCGCCCGCACTCAGGATGCTCTTCGCACCGCACTTGCCATGGGAGTCGATCGCGCCATTCACGTCGAAACCGACGCCCGCCTCGACGCCATCGCCCTCAGCAAGGTTCTCGCGCAGATCGCCCAGCAGGAAGAAGCAACCCTCATCCTCTCCGGCGGCCAGCAAGCCGACTGGGACTCTCACGCCCTCGGCGCCGCAACCGCCGAGCGTCTCAACTGGCCCCAGGTCACCTGGACCAGCGCCCTCGAGCTCAAAGGCACCACGCTTACCGGCAAGCACGACGCCGACGAAGGCAGCGAAACCTTCACCCTCGAGCTCCCCGCCGTCATCACTACCCAGCAGGGCCTCAACGAGCCCCGCTATCCCACCCTCCCCAACATCATGAAGTCGAAGAAAAAAGAGCTGCGCAAAGAATCGCTCGACCAATTCAACGTAACCCCCAAGCTTAAATTCACCAACGCGGAGATCCAGGTAAAAGCCCGCCTCAACAAGATCCTCGACGGCAAAGACGTACCCGCAGCAGCAGCGCAACTCGTCGACCTCCTCCGCAACGAAGCTAAGGTGATCGCATGATTCTCATCGTCGCAGAGCACGCCAACGGAAGAGTCAGCAAGAGCACCTTGGAGATGGTTTCGGCAGCCCGCGAGCTCGCCCAGCAGAAGGGAAGCGGCACTCCAGTCGCCGCTCTCGTTCTCGGCAGCAACATCGCCGCCGTAGCCACCGAGGTCGCGCGCACCGTCGATCAGGTCCTCGTCGCCGACCTCCCAGCCCTCGCCCAGTACGACCCCGAACTCTGGTCCGCAGCCGTGGCCCAGATCGGCCGCGAAGGCGAAGCCTCCGTCGTCCTCATCAGCGGCAGCCGCAGCGGCCGCGAATACAGCCCTCGCGTCGCCATCAAACTCGACGCCCCTCTCTTAGAAGACATCATCAGCCTCAAAGCCAACGGCGAAACTCTCACCGCTCAGCGCTATACCTTCCTGGCCCGAGTAACCGAAACCATCGAAGCCACTGGCCCCATCGCAATAGTCACCATCAAACCCGGCGCCTTCAACCCCGCAACTCCGCGCACTGAATCCGCCGAGCAGTTCGACGTCGACCTAAACCTTCCCACGCCGCGCCTCAAAGTTACCGGCAAGACTGCCGAGCGCGCCACCCGCGTCTCCCTCACCGAAGCCGACGTCGTCGTCTCAGGCGGACGCGGCGTGGGCAGCGCCGAAGGCTTCACCCAATACGTCGAAGCCCTCGCCGACCAGCTCGGAGCCGCCGTCGGAGCCACCCGCGCCATCGTCGACTCCGGCTGGCGTCCCTACTCTGAACAAGTAGGCCAAACCGGAAAAACCGTTCAGCCCAAACTCTACATAGCCGTCGGCATCTCCGGAGCAGTCCAGCACCTCTCCGGCATGAACAAAAGCAAAACCATCGTCGCCATCAACCGCGACGCCGAAGCCCCCATCTTCAAAATCGCCGACTACGGCATCATCGGCGACGTACCCCAACTCATCCCCGCCATTCTCGCAGAGTTGAAAAAATGACCAAGCAATGAAATTGAACAGTAAGATGAGCCGTTACTAACGGATCACATCAAAATCCAGTCGTCATTCTGAGCGAAGCGAAGAATCCTCGCATTTGCCTTTTGCAGTTGTCTTTCCCGTTGCTTCTAGGTACCCCGAGGCTTTAGCCTTGGGCCTCTAAAATTCGCATAACGAAAGTGGCTTCAGTCCCTGGAGTATGCTCTCTTCCGAATCCCATGCTTCCACTCTCCCAAAAGATCGCCTTCCTCCTCTTCGCGCTCGTCACCCTCGCGCTGGGCCTCGAAGGCTTCTATCGCCTCTACCTCCGCATCCGCCGAGGCACTCCCGACCCCGAGCCCCGATTCAACAATCTCCCCCGCCGCCTTGCCTACGCCCTCACCACAACCCTCCTCCAAACCCGCACCTTCAAAAAACGCCCCACTATTGGCCTCTTCCACTCCTTCATCTTCTATGGCTTCGTCTTCTACGGCCTCGTCAACCTGGTCGACGCCATCGAAGGCTACGTCCGCTTCACTATCTCCTCCACGAATCCGATCGGCGCAACTTACAACCTCCTCGCCGACATCCTCAGCTTCCTCGTCCTCCTCGGAGTCATCGCGCTCGTCATTCGCCGATTCGCACTCCCCAGCCGCCGCGACTTCCGCTTCAACCCACGCACGCTGCTCCACAAAGACGTTCGTCACGCCAAAATCACTCGCGACTCTCTCATCGTCTCCACCTTCATCCTCTTCCACGTAGGCAGCCGAGCCATCGGAGCTGGAGCCCGTCTTGCCGCAGAAGGTACCGACGCTCTCCAACCCTTCGCCTCCACACTCTCACACCTTTTCACCCCCGCCAACGCCGAAGCCTTCCGCATCTTCGGGTACTGGGGAGCCCTCGGCAGCGTCCTCGTCTTCCTCGCCTACTTCCCCTACACCAAGCACGTCCACATCTTCATGGCTCCGGCGAAGTACTTCGTCGCCCGCGAACCAAACTCCGGCACCCTCCCGCCCGTCACCCTCAACTTGGAAAGCGAAACAGAATCCGAATCCACAATCGGCGCGAACAAACTCGAAGACCTGGCCTGGCCCCGTCTCCTCGACGCCTACGCCTGCATCCAGTGCAACCGCTGCCAGGACGTCTGCCCCGCCACCGCAACCGGAAAGTCCCTAAGCCCAGCCGCGCTCGAGATCAACAAGCGCATGGAGCTCAACGACCTCGCCGCCCAACAAAACCCATTCGCATTCAGCCCGGCGCCGTTCGAAAAAGGAACACCAAGCCCGAACCCCCTCCTCAAATTCGCCCTCACACCCGAAGCCGCCTGGGCATGCACCACCTGCGGAGCCTGCATCGAGGTCTGCCCCACCCAAAACGAGCAGATGCTCGACATCATCGACATCCGCCGTAACCAGGTCATGATCGAAGGCGAGTTCCCCTCGCAACTCCAGTCCGCCTTCCGAGGCATGGAGCGCGCGCAAAACCCCTGGGGCATCAACCACGAGCAGCGCCTCGCCTGGGCCGACGGCCTCAACGTCAAAACCACCGACGAAAATCCCACCCCCGACGTCCTCTACTGGGTAGGCTGCGCCGCAAGCTACGATCCCGTCGCCCAAAAAACCGCCCGCGCCTTCGTTGAGCTCCTCAACCACGCCGAAGTCAACTTCGCTGTCCTCGGAAAACGCGAATGCTGCACCGGAGACTCCGCCCGCCGCGCCGGCAACGAATACCTCTACCGCCAGCTCGCCGACAAGAACGTCGAAACCCTCAACACCATCCGCCCCAAACTCATCGTAGCCAGCTGTCCCCACTGCATGAACTCCATCGGCCACGAGTACAAACAAATCGGCGGCGACTACAAAGTCCTCCACCACACCGAATACCTCGAAACCTTAGTCGCGAACAAAAAACTCCAACCTGCCCCGAGCGAAGCAACCATCACCTACCACGACCCCTGCTATCTCGGCCGCCACAACGGCGTCTACGACGCCCCGCGCAAACTTCTCCACGTCCTCAGCAACAACACACCCGAACTCCCTCGCAACCGCGAAAATTCTTTCTGCTGCGGGGCGGGCGGAGCCCAGTTCTGGAAAGAAGAAGAAGAGGGCGATGAACGCATCTCCGACAACCGCTTCCGCGAAGCCCAGCAAACCCTGACTGCCGCCGCAGGAGAAACAGGAGAAAAAGTCCTCGCAGTAGGCTGTCCCTTCTGCAAGAGCATGCTAGGCAGCACGCCGGACAAAGCCACCCACGAAGACATAGCCATCAAAGACGTAGCCGAGCTCCTGCTCGAAGGCGTCCGCAAAGCCAAAGGCCTCACCGCCCCAATCATCGACGTCAAACCAACCCCACCAGCCGAAACAAAACCCACCCGCGAACCCATCCCACCAACAAACCCCGAACCTCAACCGACAGCCGAAACCATCATCCCCACAACCGCAGAACCAATCACCACAGAGCCAACCGCAACCCCAACACCCGAACGCAAAAAATGGCAGCCAAAACCCGCAACCCCTGCTACTCAAAAAACACCCGAGCCATCTTCATCGGAGAACATCACCCAGCCCGAAGCCCAGAAGCCCGTCGAAGCCCAGCCGCCATCAACCCCTGCGACGCCCGAACGCAAAAAGTGGCAACCCAAAACACCCTCAACGACAGCATCACTCACGCCAACCGTTACTGAAGCCGAGCCCACATCAACACCCACCCCAGTGCGCAAAAAGTGGCAACCCAAAAAACCAGGCTAACGCCGTCATCCGGCCTTTTCAGACTAAACCCTGTTAGTTTTGCCTCTATCCAAGGCTGTGTCTACGGGTTAACTTGGTCTGCGTTCCAATACTTTAGGAAGTGAGGGGAAACCAAAGTGGCCCGAAGTTTCCGCTTTTCTCTCCTTCTCTTATTGCTGGTCTGGTGCGGTCTCGCCGCCCGCTCACTAGCCCAGGCTGTACCGCCCACGGCTGCGCCGATCGAACACATCACCGTCGGCGACTCAACAGCGCCCCTCAATGGGCCGTGGAAGTTTCACATTGGCGACTCACCGGTCGACCCGGTGTCCCATCTTCCCCTGTGGGCCGAGCCGGGATTCGACGACTCGAACTGGGAGACAGTAGACCTTACGCCGCCGGACGGTGCATTGGATCCCGTCTACGGGGTTTCGGGGATGGTGCCAGGCTGGACAACTCGCGGGCATGCCAGCGATTGGGGCTACGGCTGGTATCGCCTCAGGGTGCAGGTGACGGCTCCGGCAGGAGAAAAACTGGCCATCGAGGGCCCACCCGGCGTGGACGACGGATACCAGGTCTTTCAGAACGGAAATCTGCTTGGCAGCTTCGGTGGATTCTCGTCCAGCAGGCCGGTCGTCTATAACACGCAGCCCATGAGGTTCGATCTGCCGGAACCAGGCAATGATGGCGCCTCCACTCGGGTGCTGGCCTTCCGCGTCTGGATGGAGCGTTCCACACCCGAGAATTACCCCGATGTCGGTGGCTTGCGCACCGCGCCGCTCCTGGGTAAGGCGGGAGCGGTGACCGCCAACGATCAGCTGCGCTGGCTCGACGCCTTCCGTGCAATCGGTGACCATCTTCTGTCGGCAGCAGTGTTCGGGCTGTTCGCTCTCCTGGCCTTCAGCCTGACACTCGTCGATCGCTCAGACCGACTCTACCTCTGGCTCGGAGCGGCATGCCTGCTTACAGCAATATTCGACACTGTGGTGGTCCTCCTTGACACTACGCAATACATGGGTATGGCGGCCGGCGATCCGCTTCGGTTCGTCGTTTTACGCCCGCTAATTTGCGCTACGTGGGTGATGGTGTGGTGGAGGTGGTTTGATCTTCATCGGCCGGCATGGCTGCCGCGGGCTGTAGTAGTGTTGGCTCTGCTTTACGCGGTCTCGACTGCTCTGGGCCGAAACCTGTTGCTCTTTACGGTGGTTTCTCATTCGGTCAGCGCCGCATTTAGCACTGTGTATCTGATTACCAAGTTGCTCTTCCTGCCGCTCATGCTCGTGTGCATCATTCAGGGTATCCGCAAGGAGGGAGTAGAGGGTTGGTCAGTTCTGCCAGCCGTGGTGCTCTGGGGTGTCGCGCAATTTTGGGAGGAACTCAACTTTCTACATATCCATCTGACTTGGTTTCCATATGGTGTGCAGATCACGCTTGGGGATATCGCCAACCTGCTCCTTGCCTTTGTAATCGCCGGGCTCCTCCTGCGGCGGCTACTGGCAACGGTGCGACGGCAGCGTCTAATGGAACTCGACATGAAGCAGGCACAGGAGGTGCAGCGGGTGATTCTGCCTGAGCCCATCGCCACACTTCCGGGCATTGCCATAGCGAGCGAGTACCGTCCCGCGCGCGAGGTCGGCGGCGACTTCTTCCAGATCATTCCGCACCCCTCTAACGGCAGCATGCTGATTGTCGCCGGCGATGTTGTCGGCAAGGGCCTTCAGGCAGGAATGCTCGTGGCGCTTCTGGTCGGCGCCATCCGTACCTCGGCGCACTTCGATCCCGATCCGCTTGTCGTGCTGAACGTGCTGAATCAGCGGCTGTGGGGACGTAGCCACGCAGTCGCCACTTGCCTCGCGCTGCGGATTGCCGCAGATGGCGGGGCAACGTTAGCCAACGCCGGACACCTGCCTCCGTACCTCAACGGCCAACCGGTCGAGATCGAAGGATCGCTACCCTTGGGCATGATCGAAGATGCGGAGTTCTCGGTCCTCCAGTTCAGGTTTACCGAAGGCGACCATTTGCTTCTAATGTCCGACGGCATTGCCGAAGCCACCGACCTGCATGGAAACCTCTTTGGCTTCGAGCGCGTTCTCGCCTTGGTCCGCGATTCGGCCAGCGCCGCGGCAATCGCCACCGCAGCCCAGAAATTTGGTCAGGAGGACGACATCAGCGTCATCTCCATCACCAGGACGCACCTCAGGTCGCTGCTGCATTCGCAGTCCTGAAAAGCAGGGTTTTATTACGCTTCCTTTTTCTCCCCCCGGAAGAACCAATGGACGCCGAATTTATCGGCAAGATGCCCATAGCTTCCAAACGGCATATCCCGCAAATCGTCCAACAGCTCAGTGTCTGCTCCCGCTGCGAGCCTGTCGAAGACGGCTCTCAACTCTTCGTACTTCCCGCCGTTAACATACATCGCGACAGTATTGCCCTGTTTCGGAATTCGCTTAGGGTGAAGCCAATCTGTAGCCGAAAACTCCATGACGCCGCTTTTCAACTGGGCATAAGCCACTTTGTGATGCTGCTCTGGCGGCATGTGGTCCTTCATGGGCGTGTCACCCACCTTCGTGATAGTCAAATCGCCGCCCAGACAAGATTGGTAAAACGACATGGCTTCGGCACAATTGCCGTCAAATAGCAGGAAGGGTGTGAGTTTTATCATGCTCGATCCTTTCGGGGTTTAGCTCTCAAAGATTGCCCGTCCGCAATTCGTCAGAGCATCGCTCATCGTACGCTCCGGCAGATCGCGTGTTGTGATCATGTCACTCGGTTGAGACTGAACCATGTGGAGAGGGTATCCGTCACTCAGGTTGATCGGTCGCGGCTGAAGATGACCAGCTCACGAGAGAGACTAGCCATCGACCACCTTGCTCCCGCAGTTCCCATCTGTGGCTTCCTGTCGCCAGCCTGGGAGCGCCGTCTCCCGGCAGCGAAAACGTCGTTCGATAGTTTGCAGTGAGAGACACACCCTCGCTTGATCCGCAAAGACTCCGGTCGGATATCTCGATCGAGTGAATCCGGGGAGTTCCCTCCATCAAGTGCGCGAGAACTGCATCGCGGCCATAGACCGGCGGCCCATCCGGGGGACGTAATTCGATATCCTCGGCGCAGTAAGCCAGCAAGTCGTGTGCTTCCCCGGCAACTTCATGATCCATCCACGCCGAGTGGAGTCGCTCGATTGTTTGGATGGTGTCGTTCGTAAGGTGGTCCATAGGCTTTCACATAGATCATAGGCCGATGTTGTCGCACGGCTGCATATAGCTCATTCTCGAGCGCAGGGGCGCACCAGCAGTGCGCTCGGGATGACAACAATCCGGGCCAGGCCTCCGAATCCCCTATCTCAGAAGCAAGAAACAAGGAGTTTTCGACCTGGGAAGAATTACTCGACCTGGGAAGAACTACTCGATTTGTGGAGAGAATTCGGTCCAGCGTTGATTCGGAACTACGCCTATCGTGCGCTGTCGAACGTCAATCGATTTCAAGTCAACCGCTTGGAGCAATCTCGGCGGAGATCCCTGGTTTGGCACGACAGTTGCGACATATCTCGAAACTCTTGACCGGGCCGCGGACGTGCGGGCTTGGAAGTATAGGAACCGATGAGGAGATATTTCATGAAAACACGCGCAACGCTCGTAACGACCTTATTCGCCTTGGCTAGCTTTCCCCTCGTGGCGCAGCAGCCACCCCCGGACAGCCAGCCGAACAGACCCCCCACCCAGCAGAACCCTGCGGCCGCGGAACCCGCTTCGCCGAACAGTCCGGCCGCGAGTTCGCAAGCACCCGCGATTGAGATGAGTTCAGTCAACTGCGAACTTGTAAGCAAGCTGGATTCAAAGACCGCCAAGACTGGCGACAGTGTGGTGGTCCAGACCAAGTCGTCAGTAAAGACTGCCGACGGAACCGAGATTCCCAAGGGGTCGAAGTTGGTGGGCCATGTGCTCGCCGCGAAGCCGAGCGAAGCGGGAGACAATTCCCAGGTGGCGCTCCAGTTTGATCACATCGAGTTAAAGGGTGGTCAGAGCGTGTCGGTTCATTCCCAGATTCAGTCGATCACTCCAGCGGGAGGCGCGGCATCGGCCAGCGCCATGAGTGGCCCTCCGGTGGGCGGATCTCCTAACCCCAGTACAGGTGGCACTAATGCCGGCGGCATGGCAAGCGGCTCGCCGCAAAGCACAGGCGCAGGCCCCGGTGCTGTTGCAGGAAATGGTGGTCCCGCAGCAGGAACCGTCGTAGCCAGAACCGGCAGCATAGCCATCGCCACCACGTCGGTTCCCGGCGTGCTGCTGGCAAACAATATGCCTGGGCAACAAGATCCCAGAATGTCTCAGGCTTCCAGCATCCTGCTCGGCGCCAAGCAAGATATCCAATTGGACGGCGGCACGCAGATGGTGCTCGGCCTTGCTCCCACAGGCGGGGGAACGCAGTAATTCGCATCATTTTGACTGAGACTGAGTGAAGAGACACCTGGCGGCGGAAAATCGCGCTCAATGAGCGTAAGGCCGCTGGGTGTCTCCAACCGTTGAGCTTGTGTGAATGAAGCCTATGGGCGCGCCCTTTGGAGCTTGGAAAGACTAAGGAGCAGAAGAAAACCCGGCCCCCTCAGGAGCTGTGCAAATCGGGAACAGTTCCCAAGTACTGAGTTTCCCTCCGGTTGAATCGCGATTTCATTCGCACGTGGCCGATTCTAACCGCGCCCTGTCGGGACGCTCGATTTGTAGAGGTCGCTAAAAAGTCGCTTGATGATTGGATAGCAGTCGCAGGCTACTTCCTCGAGGGCCTGTTGATTCAGGATTCTTACACGGCCTCGTCGATACTCGACCAACCCTTTGCGCTGTAGTTCGGCGGCTACTGCAGTGACAGTAGTTCGCCTCGACCCGAGCATCATGGCCAAAAACTCTTGCGTAAAATTCAGGTTGTTCGACTGCACTCGATCCTGAGCCATCAGCAACCAACGAGCGAGTCGTTCTTCTGCCTCATGGAGACGATGACATCCTGCGAGTTGAGCGAGACTCAGAGCCTGGCTCTGCACAAACTCGAGCACTTGATCTCGTATCTCCTCTGAAGTGCGAAATTCCATCTCAAGTTGACGCATGGAAATCCTCAGGGCGGTTGCCTCCAACTGTATGAAACAGTCGGTCGTGCCCCGCGCAGGCCCTAGAAGATGAAAGCTCCCAACAAATCCCTCACGCCCGATCAACCCCACCTCGGCCGTTCCTCCATCCGGCATCGCCGTCACAATGGAAGCGATGCCAGAGGTGATGAAGTAAGCATACTTGGGCGTCTCCTCCGCCTCATAGAGCGCAGTCCTCAGCGGGAGTTCCACTTCGGTAGACGCCGAGATGAGCCTTTCCCGGGCCGAAGAGGACAGAGAGGATAAAAAGAGATTGTTGTTTTCGTCAGACATGACCGCTCCCTTACGTCAGTTCGCAAAGGATGGCCACTTTCCTGAATGGCAATTAATCACGTCTCTGATAAGAGGTTTGATTCCCGGCGACTCAAGTGAGCTTACGCGGGGAATGAGGGATCGTTCTGGCCGGTGGAAGACATAACGGACTGGCATGGATCGGTTATGCTTCTGACTCCGCGATTTGATATTTGCGAAGGAGCCTTAGAGTGTACGCTTCTGCGGGCATCCTGATCTTCGGCCACGATGCGATCTTGCTGGAAACTCGCCAATTGATCCTGAAAAAGGCCGGTTTTCAGGTGTGGATCGCCTCAGAGGCGACCAAAGCCGTCCAGATCCTGGTCACAGAGCCAATTGACCTGTTCATCCTGTGTCAGTCGCTGCCTCTTCAAGAGTGTGTATCCGTTTTGAAGACGGCGCATACACTGCGGCCAGATATGGAAAATCTTGTCCTGGGCGTGGAAGCACTGGATGATTCGGCAGAGAAACATGATACTTTTCTCACCACCTTTTTAGACCCGGGGACCCTTATCGCATTCATTCAAAATAAGATCAGCCCTCAAACCGTCACCTCATCCTTGCAATAGCCTGTTGCCTATTCATTCCTGGTCGAAGTCGGAGTTGGTCATTCCTTGTCATCTATGTCGTTAAGGCGACATAACAAAAGATTCTGGCATCCCATACCTCAGGAAAACACCCTGGTCTGCGGAGGGAGCCTCCTCTAGCAAAAACGTCATGTGGCGTTCTCTCCAGTTCCGGTCTATGGAGAATGCTCATGAAGCAGACCATCATCTCCGACCTTCAAGGCAGATTAGCCTCTACGATAGAGGCGCTGAGAGTGGTAGAAGAGCGGGCCGTTGCTGGGCGACTCGCTCTCGAGGTCATGCACGAGATCAAAAACCCTCTTGAGGCTTTGGGACATCTCACCTTCCTCGCTGCCAAAGAAGCTGATCATCCTGAAAAAGTAAGAATGTACATGAGTCTCGCCGAAGAGCAGATGGCCACTCTGACCCATATTGCCAGCCAGACTTTGGGAATCGCGAGAGCTTCTAGCGTTCCTAAACCGATCGACCTTGTTGTTTTAACGGAAGCTGCGCTTCGCATTCATCAACGAACTATCGAATCCAAGAGAGTTCACCTTGTTAAGGACCTGCCAGGAGGTATGGTCGTCCCGGTTTACACGGGAGAGATGCTTCAGGTTCTTTCCAATGTCATCGTGAATGCTCTGGACGCACTACCGTTTGGCGGTACTCTGTCCGTTCGTCTAAGAAAGCGGGGAAGCGAAGTTCAGTTCGTGATTGCAGATAACGGTCATGGCATTCCCGCTGCAGATCAGGGGAATATATTTGAGCCATTTTTCACTACAAAGGAAGAACGTGGGAACGGCCTCGGTCTATCTCTCACTAAGCAGATTATCGAACGTCACCGTGGCAAGATTTTTGTGCGGAGCAGCATTCGACCAGGCAAAAGTGGAACTATCTTCAAGATTTCTGTTCCTTCAACGGAAGAATCTCTCGACAGAAAATCAAGATCTCTTTGCACTCGAAAGACTGCCTAGGCGGCCTGGTCTCATTTAGCCTCGAAGGCATCTACCTGCGGCGCGTATTAAAGCGATAGATAGGGTCCCGGTCCGGATCTACTCCTCCATCCACCCCGCCACTCTCCGCAACAGCTCCTTCGCCTGGGGCAAAAACGGAAACTCATTTGGCGAAGCCGCAAACCCATGATTCATTCCCAACGCTATCTCCTGCATCACGTTCACCCCAGCCTCTTCCATCCGCCGAGCATAAGCCTGCCCCTCATCCCGAAGCACGTCATACTCTGCCGTCACCACAAAAGCCCGCGGCAGACCCGCAAGGGACGAAGCCATAAGCGGAACCGCCCGAAAATCCTTGGCCTCACCGGGATCATTCAAATAGTGATTCCAAAACCAAGTCATTCCCTTCCGCGTCAGCCCGTATCCCTCCGCCATCTCCACATAAGAAACCGTAGGCGGATCGTAGTATCCCGCCACCGGATATAACAAAATCTGCCCCGCCAGCTTTCCGGCCTCCCCACGATCCCGCAGCAGCAAAGCCACCACCGTAGCCAGCGTAGCCCCAGCGCTATCGCCACCAACGAACACCCGCCCCGCATCCCCACCCAGCTCCTCAACATGCTCCAGCACCCACTCCGTGGCCGCCAAACAATCCTCCACGCCGGCCGGAAACTTATGCTCAGGGGCCAGTCGGTAATCCACCGACACAACCATCACCCCAGCCTCCGTCGCCAGCGCCCGGCAATACGGATCATGCGTCTCCAAAGTACAAACCACAAACCCGCCACCATGAAAGAACACCACCACAGGCAATATCCCGCTAGCACCCGCAGGCCGATAAACCCTCACAGCAATCGAACGCCCACCAGCCGAAATCGTGCGCTCCTGCACGCGCACTCCGGCATACTCCGGCATCGGCACATACCGCCGCATCATCGCCGCTCGCTCCGCGCGAGCCTCCTCCACCGTCATCGTCTCGATCGGTGGAACCCCCAGGGCCTTGCCCGCATTCAGAATCGCCTGTAACTTTGCATCGACTGGCATAAACGAATCTTAACGCCATTCTTGTTCTCCCATCATGAATCCAACACCCGCATCCCGCACAGTCACCGTCATGGGCAGCTACGTCGCTGACCTCGCCTTCCGCATCGACCGCCTCCCCGCATGGGGCGAGACCCTCATGGGCCAATCCTTCCAGCTTGGCCCCGGCGGCAAAGGTTCCAACCAGGCCGTCGCCGCCGCGCGCGCCGGAGCTCACGTCAGCTTCATCTCCAAACTCGGCCCCGACCCCTTCGGCGAGATCGCCCGCACTCTCTACCGCAAAGAAGGAATCGACACCCGGTTCATCTTCTCGACCCCCAACCCCACCGGAGCCGCCGTCATCCTCATCGACGCCGCCAAAGGTGAGAACGCCATCGTAGTCGTTCCCGGGGCCTGCTTCGAACTCACTCCCTGCGAGGTCGACCAGGCGACGGAGCTCATCGCCGCATCCGCCGTTTTCGTCGCCCAACTCGAGCTCTCCCTCGCCACCGTCGAGCACGGTCTCCGTCTCGCCCACACTCACGGCGTCCCCACAATCCTCAATCCAGCCCCAGCTACCCCACTCCCAGAAACGATCTACCCTCTCTGCGACTACCTCACTCCCAACGAGACCGAAGCCTCCGCCCTCACCGGCATCCCCGTAACCGATCTCGCCTCAGCCGAAAGAGCCGCCATCGCCCTACTCAACCGCGGCGTCCGCAACGTAATCCTCACCCTCGGCGCCGAGGGAGCTCTCATCAAAAACACAACCCTTGCCCATCACGTCCCGGCCCTGAACGCCGGTCCAGTCGTCGAAACCACCGGAGCCGGCGACGCCTTCAACGGAGGACTCGCCGCCGCCCTCGCCGAAGGCCAGGATCTCATCGCAGCCACCACCTTCGCCTGCGCCGTAGCCGGAATCTCCGTCACCCGCTCCGGCACAGCCCCCTCAATGCCCCACCGCCCCGAGGTCGAAGCCATCCTTCGCAAAACGAAGTCGCTCTGACCCTGGCAAGAGGTCGTCCAATTTTAGAGGTCCTCATCCTGACCCTGCTTGTCAAAGGGGAATGATCGCATTTCTTTCTAACGCCCAAAATAAACTTCAAAAAAGAGGAAAATCTTCCGTACCGGAAAAAGTGCACCCAACCACCACGTTACGACCACAAAAATGCACTTAACCACCATCTAAAAACCACGTTGTAACCTTGTGGAAATCAAAAAACCCCCAACAAAAACACCACAAACTCCACCCGAAGAAAAAACAGCGCGAAAAACAGGAAAAGGGCTTCAGCTCCGGGATCATTTCTCCCGTCGCCAAAGCCCATCCATTCCTTCCAGCTAGCTGCGTTCCGTAATCAACTCCAACCGAACCGGATCGACGCCCATCTTCAGCATATGCAGCTCTTGGGCAGCCCCCCACGACAAGTCGATCACCCGCTCCGGGAGCAAAACCCCGCGGTCCGTGATCGTCACCACTACAGAACGGTGGTTTCTCAGGTCGGTCACCTTCACCCGGCTGCCAAAGGGCAGCGTCCGGTGAGCGGCGGTCAACTCAAACATATCGAATCGGCGCCCGCTGGCAGTGCGGTGGCCCTGCAGAACCGAGCCATACCAGCTCGCCATGCCGCTCTTGATTCGGGTTAGGACCGTGGTTTTGGGTGCGGGCACAGTCGTGACGATCTCAGACGTGGGTACATCATTCGTTACCATCGTCGGATCACTAGCTCGCGCGGAAGCCGGAGTGGCCGTGTCCGTCGCAAAGCCCGACAGGACGATCACAGCAGCAAGAATCAGAGCAGCTTTGGACCTCCCTGCCAGTGTCGTCGTACGTTCGTTTCCGGGTCTCGTATCCATCCCTTAAGTATAAGAAATTCAAGGCCTCTAGTGCACTTTTTCAAGCATTAAACTGGGGGTCAGTTCATCACAGCCGGAGCCTCTTGTCAACAGCTTTCGGGGTTGCCTGGGAGGCCCCAAAAACCTCCAAAAAAACTCCTCCCTGTAAGTGAATGTCACAAAGGAGTTAATACCTCTCTAGACAAGTAGACCGTTACTGTCTCGCGTCCCCTTTTCGTATTATTTCTTTCCGGCCCGCGCTCCGATCAGACTCATGTAACGATGTGCTTGGAAAAGGGGAAGTGCCAATCTCCCTGAAAAGTGGCCTTTTCACCCGCCAATCGTCTTATCTGAGCCGACCGGCAGGGAAGCTGGAAATCCCCCATCCCACCCCGATCCGCCATCTGGATGGAACGCGTCATGTCTCCCTTGAGCCCGGCGTACTTCGCCTTTGCCGCCATAGCGCTCACGCTCTACTGGGCGTGCTATCGCTGGAAGTCCGCTCGGATCGCGATCTTGCTGGCAGCAAACATCTTCTTCCTCGCCAGGCTAGCCTGGTTCTACCCCATCCTTCTGCTGGCCGCCACCAGCATCGACTTCCTCATCGGGTTCGGCCTCCAACGCATTCCCCGCGAACGAGAAACCCCACGCTTCGCCCTGGTCTTCGTCAGCGTCATATTAAACGTCGGCCTCCTGGCTGCAACCAAGCTCATCCCGGTTGCCTTCAAGCAATACGCCGAGCTCTATCGTTGGATCTTCCCTCTAAGCCTGTCGTTTTACTGTTTCCAGTCAATGACTTACACCATTGACCTCTACCGCGGAACCAGGCCGGGAACCCGCAGCTATCTCACCCATCTCACCTCCGCGTCGCTCTTCGCCGTCATCGTCGCCGGCCCCATCAACCGGCTCTCCGACCTTATCCAGCAACTGCAACAGCCCTTCTCCCTCACCAAGACCCAGGGTGGTCGAGCCTTCCTCCTCATCGCCTCCGGCCTCATGAAAAAACTCCTCATCGCCGACTTCCTCTCCAACAACATCGCCAACCGCATCTTCGACACCCCCACCCTCTACAGCGGAGCAGAAGTTCTCATCGGCGTCTACGCCTACGCCCTCCAGATCTACTTCGACTTCTCTGGCTACACCGACATCGCCATGGGCCTCTGTTTACTCTTCGGTCTCACCGTCCCTGACAACTTCAACCGCCCCTATCAGTCCATCAACATCGCCGACTTCTGGCGTCGCTGGCACATTACCTTCTCCAACTGGCTCCGCGACTACCTCTACTTCTCTCTCCCTAATGCTGCCCGTTGGAAGGGAGCCGGCTATCTCTACCCAATCATCGTCTTTCTCCTCGGAGGTCTCTGGCACGGCATCGGCTGGCCTTTCGTCCTCTGGGGACTCCTTCACGGCGTCGGCCTCACCACCCTGCGCACCTTCCAAACCCTCCGCCAAAAGCTGCAGGGTAAACACCCCACCACCCGATGGGGCCGTTACATCGCTATCTTCGTCACCTTCCACTTCGTCTGCCTCACCTGGATCTTCTTCCGCTCTCCCGACGTCGCCACAGCCTTAGCCATCCTCGGTCGTTTAGCTTCCATGACCTTCACCGTCGCCAACATCAGCCTCCCAATGATCGCGATCATGCTCGCCGGAGTCGCCATCCACGCCATCCCGCCCAGATGGTTCGACAAAACCGTCGAAGTCTTCGGCCGCGCCCCTTTCATCCTCCAGGGTGCTGGCCTCGCCTCCGCCGTTCTTCTCATTGAGCTCCTCGCCGGCCGCGGTTCAACCTCCTTCGTCTACAGCAACTTCTGACGGCCATGCCCAAATTCCCTACACAGACGATGCTTGCGACGGCAACCTTCGCCGCCATCCTGCTCGTCGTCCACTACGTCGGAGCCAACACCGGCCTTGACCCAGCCACTCTCAGCCCAATCGCCGACTTTCCCTCCGGCCGCGCCTCCATCATTCCCGTCGTCAAGCTCCCGCCGCCTCCAGTTCCACCCGTCCTCGCCGTGCCCAAGCCGAAAATCCGCCGCAACGCCGCGGTAGCCGCCAATCCAACCCTCGATTCCCAGTTCCTGATCGACGACAACGGTGCCCTTGACCACTTCTACGCCGCCCTCCGCGACCTCCGCTCGGGCAAGTCGCGCCAAACCGTTCGCATCGTCCACTATGGCGACTCGCCCACCACCGCCGATCTCATCACCGGCGACGCCCGCGACCTCCTTCAGGAGCGGTTCGGCAACGCTGGCCCCGGCTTCATCCTCATCGCCAAGCCTTGGGCCTGGTACGGCCATCGCGGCGTCGACGTCTCCGGCACCGGATGGGAGATCGACACCGCGGTCGGCTCCATGCACGAAGCCAACTACGGCCTTGGGGGAGCCTTCTTTATTGGCCCCGTCGGCGCTACCAGCACCATCCACCTCGTCGACCACGACTCCACCTCCATCGAAGTTGACTACCTCGCCCAGCCTAACGGCGGAAACCTCGAAATCACCGCCGACGGCATTCCCGCTGGCAGCATCCCAACCGCAGCCGACACCAAGAAGAGCGACTCAGCCTCCATCCCAATCCCCTCCGGCACCAAACAAGTCAAACTCACAGTCACCAACAACCCCGTCCAACTCTTTGGAGTTGTCTTCAGCCGCGACGATCGTGGCCTCACCTACGACAGCATCGGCCTCAACGGAGCCTCCACCACCGTCATGTCCCGAGCCTTCAATCCCGCGACCTTCTCCGCCGCGCTCGAGCATCGCCACCCCGACCTCGTCGTCATCAACTACGGCACCAACGAGTCCGGCTTCCCCGCCTACGTCGAAAAGCAGTACGAGGGAGAGCTCATCCGCGCCATCGGTCGCGTCCGCGCCGCCCTCCCTGACGCCTCAATCCTCATCATGAGTCCGATGGACCGCGGCGAGCGCAACAGCGACCAGATCACCACCATGCGCGCCATCCCTGAGATCGTCGCCATCCAGCAGCGAGTCGCCCACCAGACCGACTGCGGCTTCTTCAACACCTACCAGGCCATGGGCGGCAACGGAACCATGGGCCAGTGGTACAACCGTCACCCTCCCATGGTCGGTGCCGATCTCATCCACCCATCTCCGCAGGGCGCGCGCATCGTCGCCCAGCTCCTCACCGGCCAACTCCTGATAGGCTACGAGAGATACATGCAAACGCATCCGGACTCCCCGAAGCTCTCCCCATCGGCCATCTCAGAAGCCGCAGCGCGGCAGGACAAGGCCAAACCCACGGGGGTGCAATAAATGTTGCTCCGGCGCATCTCTATCGCGTTGACGCTCTTTCTGCTCGCCGCCGCGACCGGCTCAACTTCCCACGCCTTCGAAACCACAGCAACAACGAAGCACCCGGCACCTAAAGACCCTGCAACCATCAAACGCGCCCCCGTGGCGAAACCCTACAAGACAAAGAGCCACAGCAAGCACACCGCAAAAT
Organism: uncultured Acidobacteriaceae bacterium; assembly: GCA_963798925.1. Taxonomy (GTDB): domain Bacteria; phylum Acidobacteriota; class Terriglobia; order Terriglobales; family Acidobacteriaceae; genus Edaphobacter. The sequence goes on along the minus strand of CAWCVD010000008.1, from coordinate 451,590 downwards.
CCTCAACCAAATCTGTCTCAACCAAATCAAGCTCGACTCACACGGCTGCCCCATCCACCTCTGCTCGCACCACCTCCGTCTCCCTTCGAGCCGCCCCGCCAGTCTCCCTCGGCAGCCGTGAAGCCATCACCGAACGCATCATGCACTCCCTCGCCAGCCCGCGCATCGGTATCGAAAACCCTCGCGCTCTCCAACCCTTCTTTGACCAGCTCCGCCAGGTCGAGGCCGATCCCAAAGCTCAGCTCGTCCGTGTCATCCAGTTCGGCGACTCCCACACCGCCGCCGACGTCTTCACCGGAGCCCTCCGCACACTCTTCCAGGGAAAATTCGGTGATGGTGGGGCCGGCTTTTCCTACGCAGGCTATCCCTTCGCTGGCTATCGCATCCATGGCACCAAACGCGCGCAGTCCACCGGCTGGCTCGCCCTTGGCACTCACCTCAACAACATCGGCGACGGTATGGTCGGCATGGGCGGCGTCAGCCTCTCCACCGAAGCAGCAGGGAACTGGGTTTCCCTCGACGCCGACGCCACCTCCCTCGAGGTCCAGTACCTCGTCCAGCCCAACGGCGGGACCGTCGAGGTCCGCGACAACGACAACCTCATTGCCACCGTCTCCACCGCCAGCTCCGACACCGTCGCGCCCGACACCGCCGGCCACTTCGTCGCCCCCGTCGAACCCGGCCCGCACCACTTCGAAGTCCTCACTACAGAGAACGCTCCCGTCCGCCTCCTCGGTCTCTCCACCGAAAACGGCGCCGGCGTCACCTACGAAGCCGCAGGCATCAACGGCGCCGAAGCCTCACTCTTCCTCCGCTGGAACGAGGCCCTCCAGCAGACCCTCATGCTCGAGACCAATCCCGCACTCATCGTCCTCTCCTACGGCACCAACGAGGCAGGCGATCGCAACTGGACCGAAGAGGGCTATGCTGCCATGTTCCGCCAGATCATCGAGCGCTGCCGCCGCCTCGCTCCCACAGCCGCCATCCTAGTCGTCGGTCCGCCCGACCGTGCCATGCGTGCCGGCCGTCGTGCCTGGAAACCCTTCACCGGCGTCGACCGCATCGTCGCAGCTCAGCGCAACGTCTGCCGCCAGATGAATTGCGCCTACTGGGACCAGCGCTCCCGCATGGGCGGTCTCGGCTCCATGCGCGACTGGGTCTCCATCTCCTGGGCGCAGCCCGACCACACTCACTTCACCGGCGAAGGCTACACCGAGCTCGCCAGCGCACTCTTCAACGACATCACGGAGCAGTACGACACCTACCAGCCACCCCTTACCCGCGCTCAGGGTGAAACGAAATAAACTTCTCTTCGTCAAAAGCTACGCAGACGGTTACAAATTGCGCAAAGCAGGTTTAAAACCATGAGCACCCAGGAAGGCATCCTCAAAGTCATCCACGCAGTCGCCGACATCTCCAACGATCCCGCCCCGGACGAATCCCTCTTCGACTCCGGCACTCTCGACTCCTTTACCCTCCCCGACCTCGTCACCGGACTCGAAAAAGAGTTCAACGTCAAAATCCCCGACGCCGACCTGGTCCCCGAGCGCTTCGACACCGTCACCAAAATCGAAACCTACCTCAACACCCGCAAATAGCCCCAATAATTCGTCGCGCGGTTCGTCAAAACACACGAGGAGCCTTCCCATGTCCTACCTCCGAGCCTTCGGGCACTACCTTCCCACGCGCATCGTCACCAACGCCGATCTCGAACAGCGTACGGGCCGCACAGCCGCCTCCATCGAAAAATCCTCAGGTATCCTCGACCGCCGCTACGCCGACGAAACAACCACAGTAGCCGACCTTGGTCTCGAAGCCGCAAACAACTGTCTCGCGAACGCCAACCTCACCCCACAGGACATAGGCCTCATCCTCTTCTCCTCCGGCTCAGCCGAGCGCGCCTTCCCCGGCCCAGCCTCGCAGCTCGCCGCCAAACTCCGCCTCACCGCCACACCAGCGCTCGACATTCCCATAGCCAGCGCCGGCTCCCTCGTAGCCATTGCCCTCGCCGCCGACCTCGCCCCTCGCTACGGCAACATCCTCGTCGTCGCCTCTGAGATCATGTCGCGTCGCATCTCCGACGCCGATCCCGACACCGCCATCCTCTTCGGCGATGGAGCTGGGGCAGCAATAGTCAGTAACGAAAAAGGATTCCTCCGCATAGCCGATTCCATCCTCGCAACCGACGGCAACTACGCCGAAGCCCTCAAGCTCGAGCACGGCGGCGCCATCCAGATGAAGGGTCTCGATGTCATCGTCCAGGCCTCACGCAAGATCCCCCGAGCCGTCGAAGACCTCCTCACCAAAAACAACCTCAAGCCCGCAGACGCCGTTCTCTATCTCATGCATCAAGCCAATCTCAATCTCATCCGCAAAGTCGCCACCGCCCTCGACGTCCCAGAAGACCGCTTCTTCCGCAACATCGCCCACTACGGCAACACTTCTTCCGCCTCTCTCCTCATTGCCGCCTCCGAGTGGCGTGCCGCCAACCCCACCCCTCCCATCGCCCCCATCGTCCTCGCCACCTTCGGCGCCGGCTTCAACTGGGGAGCCATTCTCACTCTGCCTGCGTAGCACCTGCCCTTTTCCATTTTCAAAGGGAACTCCAATGAACGTGAAGCCACTCTTCCTCCCTGTCCTGCTGGCCCTCGCAGCAAACTCTTCGGCGCAGGCTCCGTCACAGTCGCCATCCCCGACTCAGTCCCAACCCAAACCACAAGCCGTCAGGATCACCACCGTCGCTCCCATCGCGTCGAAGGACCTGTTCAAAGTCGCGCCAACCATCTTCACAACCCAACCTTCGTTCGCCCTTATTGCGCACGGTCCGCAGGCTCATCCCGCCGATATCTGGCTGCGCTCAACTGACGATGGACTCCATATCTGGGGCAAGGTCCAGGTCGATCAAAAAGACATCCACTGGCCCGGCCAAAAATCCGAGATGCTCTCTGGCGATCACATCGAAGTCTGGCTCGCCACCTCGCCCAGCGTTCCCATGCCGGCCATCGGCTGGGGAAATCAGTTCGGCGCCGAACAGCTCGCCAGCCTGAAGGACTGTGCCGGTCAGAGAGACAACTCCGGCGACGACGTCGCAGGAACGAAAAACTGCGAACGTTGGTACAACGAACAGATCCAGTATCGCGAGCACCTCCAGCGGCTCTTCGTTCGCCAGTGGCTCGTCGCGACGGCCAACTACCAGCAACGGTCCTTCGAGGATTTCGCCTTCACCGCCTACGACGCGCTCAACGCCAGCCTCTTTCCCCAGGACCTGCCCGTCGCGCTCCAGCCAAAGTCCGATGATGGCGTGACCTCAGAGATCAACGGCGAATTCCGCCAGGAGATCAAGCAGGATGCAGCGGGCAATCCGATTCCTTCCGGTCACATGACCGGCTACACCTTCCACGTCTTCATTCCCTACACAGCCTTTCCTCCGGCGCGGCAGCTTAAGCTTAACCGAACTCTACCTCATGGTCGACGTCTTCAGCTCCGCACCCGACGGCCACAAGATGGGCGACTACGCCAGCACCTCACCTGCGCGGAAGTGGGGCGACCCCGCCACATTCAACCATCTTCGCCTTGCTTCACCGCGCACTTTCTCGGTCTCCCCATGTGACGACAATCCTCAACAAACCGATCTCTATGGCGACAGCTTCGAATCCTGGTTCTTTCCCACAGCCCCCGGCAAAGATTCCGACATCCGTTCCACCTTCGCTTTGATTAATCCGGAGGAGGGATATCTCTACGCACCTGGGAGAGTCTCTCCGCAAGCTGACCAGCTCACGTACTTTTGGAAGCAACTCGCCGGCGGCGCCACCGTCTGCGGGCCCAATCTCGCCTGGCGCAACGGCGAAACCATCAAGCGAACCAAATTCTTGATCGGCGAAAAGTACCTCGAAACCAAAACCCTTCCTGACGGTTGGAGCCTCATACGCTCAGGCCCGTTTACCTCAACCCATAGTCCCTTCGGTTCCGGGCAGTGCGGCTCCTGCGAGGTCTTCGGCTTCAACCTCTTTGCAGTCTCTCCCCAGGGCGACATCACCTCCGCCCTCGATATCGACCAGGACCTAAGTGGTGAGGGCGGGTCACCTCAGGCCGCCGACCTCACCATCGCTCCGGACTGGAAGAAGATCACGCTCTTTCTGGAATATGAAGACGACGAACAGAAGGACCCAAAGTCCAACTGGACTTCCACCAGCTACTGCCTCGTAAGCCACGCCTACGAACAGTGTGGACAGTCCAAAGAAGCCAACCCTCCCGAGCCTGCCAACTTCAAAGAGTTGCGCGGCTCCGATGGATCGTGATCGCGCAGAAGGCCTGATTGTTCCGTGTCGATCAAGATCGGACCGCAGATTGACTGCTCGGATTAGAATGGGGAGGCCATGAAACCCACTCATCGACTTCGCCTCATCTCGTCTCTTGCCCTCGCAACTCTTCTGCCCGTCTCCCTGCACGCTCTCACACCGGAAGAGCAGGCTGTTCTAGTCCCAGTACAAGCCATGTTCGACGGCATGGCCAAGCGGGACCCAGCCGCGATCAAACAACCCCTCCTGCCCGGCGGTTCGATGGTCCTGATGCGCGATGGCAATCCCACCCAGATGACCTTCGACGCTTTCGCCGAACGCGTAGGACGCCCCGGCACAAAGCAGATCGAAGAGCGCATCCACGACCCGCTCATCCGTATCGACAACGACCTCGCTGTAGTCTGGGCTCCCTTTGACTTCCTCGTTGACGGCAAAGTCGACCACTGCGGCACCGATCTCTTCAACCTCGTCCGCAAAGACGGCAAATGGCTCATCGCCAGCGTAGCCGACACAGGCCGCAACAACTGTCCCGCCAAGTAAGAGCAGCCTACGCCGAAAACCGTCGCGTCCAGAACGCAGCCCTAATCCCCTCGCGAAGCGGAGGTCCCGCTTTTGCTTTACCGACTTTCCACTCAAAATCAAAAATATCAATCACTTACAACTTTTTTCTCGGAACAGCCCAAAAATCGTATGTCAAGTCCGAAAACCACCTAACTCTCTCAAATCAAACGAGATCGAATTGGCATTTTAGTTACACTCAACTCGCTATACTGGATATATAGATTAAATAAAGAAAATATCCGGAAGGGAGAACCAGCTAACTCGTTTGAATAGACGAATTTGACCATAACCCCTTTGTTGAGAGGATTTTACGAGGAGTTGCTTCCCGTAAACCTATGCGAAATAAAGGTTTTGCGGTCTACATGGGGGGAGGGGGTACCCCCGAACTAAGCGAACACCAGGCACTGCGGCTTCGACAAAGAAAAACTCTTCCAGCTCTCAGCCAGCTGCCCGGTTCGCCCATCGCGAGCCAGCATCGCAATATTGTCCGAAGCCTGATTCGCCACCAGCAACCACCGTCCGCTCGGGTCCAGCGCAAGATGTCGCGGCACCTTCCCTCCACACGAGGTCCGCTTCAACAAAGTTAACCGCCCGTCCGCAGGCGAGATGGCAAACGTCACAACAATGTCATCGAACCGATCCGCAGCATAAGCAAACCGCGCCTCACGATCGATCACAATATCCGAAGCGCCCGTTGTGCCCTGAAACTCAGGCGGCCGCATCCCCACCTCCTGCACCGTCTCGAGCCCGCCGGAAGCAGCATTCCACCGCAACACAATCACGCTAGATGCCATCTCGCAGACGCAGTACGCAAACCTGCCGTTCGGATGAAACCGCAACGCTCGCGGCCCCGCCCCCGGATTCGACCGCCACACCGCCGGCTCATTCTGAGTCAGTTCCGCAGTCGCCGGATTCAGCCGATAAATGTGGATCACGTCCAGCCCCAGGTCGTTGACGAAAAGAAACCGGTTGTCCGGCGACACCGTCACGCGATGCGCATGCGGCCCCTTCTGCCGCTCTGCATCCGGCCCATGCCCGGTGTACTGAAGAAACGTGACCGCTTGACTTAACCTGCCGTCCACATCAACCGTAAACGAAGCCGCACTTCCCCCACCGTAGTTCGCAGCAAACGCACACCGCCCCGTCTGGTCGAAGGCTACATGACAAGTCCCTCCGCCTCCGGAAGCAACCTCGCTGATCTTCGTCAACCGGGCTTTCGCCTGGTCGAGCGAATACGTCGACACCGCTCCGCTGCTCTTGCCCTCATACGTATCCAGTTCATTCGCGACAAGGACGGTCCTGCGATTCGGAGAGAGCGCCAGAAACGTAGGATTCTCCGTTTCCGTCGCCAGACCCAGCAACTTCAGGTCCCCGGCAGCCGGATCGAACGAGTACGAATACACGCCCTTGCTTGTGCCAGAGGTCTGCGTCCCAACAAGAAGCAACCTGGTGCCGCTACTACCTCTCGCCGCAGCCTGACCCAAACCCCGTCCGCCCACCAGCGAAACCGCCGCCGAACCAAAAACAAAATTACGCCGAGTAATCCGACTCAATTCACACTCCTCATTCAGCTCATCCACAATAGCGCGAATTGCAGATAAGCTGTTTCCAGCAGAGCGAGCGGACATCCGCCGCGCTCAGAAGACCTTCACGTGTCCCAGAACTCGAATGAATCTCGCAACTCGCCGCTCCAGGCTATTCGCGGACGTCTCATCGTCTCCTGCCAGGCCTCCGAGGGCGATCCGCTCGATGACCTGGACACGCTCGCCCGCATCGCCACTTCGGTCCTGCGTGGCGGAGCAGGTGGCCTTCGCGCTGAAGGAGTCTCCCGCATCACCGCCTTCCGCAAGCTCACCGAGCTTCCCATCATCGGCCTCATCAAGACCTTCGATCCAAACGGGGATGTCTACATCACACCCGACTTCCGCTCAGCCAAAGCCATCAGCGACGCGGGGGCAGACATCATCGCCCTCGACTGCACCCCGCGTCGGCTCACCGCTCCCGAACCCTGGCCTCAACTTATCCCACGCATCCACGCCGAGCTCAACCGCCCCGTCCTCGCCGACATCGCTACCTTCGAAGAGGCTCTCGCCGCCGAGCGTGCCGGAGCCGATGCCGTCGCCACCACTCTCTACGGTTACACCGCCGAGACCTCAGGACAGCGGACCATCTCTTGGCGGCTCGTCGAATCCATCCTGACGCACTTGACAATCCCGGTTCTCGTAGAAGGCCACATCACGCTTCCCGAAGAGGTAAGCCGGTGCCTAGAGTTAGGCGCCCGGGCCGTAGTAGTAGGCTCCGCCATCACCCGCCCCGAGAGCATAACCGAACGTTTTGCAAAAGCAGCAGGAAGTCGAGTGAAAGCATCACGCTTGCTCAACTAAGAAAGAAATCAGTATAGTCATCTAGACATTTAACTTGTAACTGCAAAGCGGCAAAAAAGGACTCAAAATGGCACTTGGAGTTACGACCGACGCATCGTTCTCGCCAAGCCAAACGGCTCGCCGAAACTACACCGTTCCACTGATGCTGATGGTCTCGCTCTACTTCGGCATAGGCTTCATAACATCTCTCAACGATATTCTGATCCCTCATTTCAAAGACCTCTTCCATCTCACCAACGTCAAAGCTCTGCTTGTGCAGTTCTGCTTCTTCGGCGCCTACTTCGTCATGTCGCTTCCCTCAGGCTGGATCGTCGGCCGAATCGGCTATCAGCGAGGGATCGTCGTCTCACTGTCAATCGTAGGGCTTGGATTGCTCCTCTTTCTGCCGGCCTCCATCATCATCTTCTATCCGCTCTTCCTCTTCGCCCTCTTCGTCGTAGGCAGCGGACTTGCACTCCTTCAAGTGGCCGTCAATCCGTATGTGGGCGCACTGGGAAGTCCTGAGACGGCAGCCTCGCGGCTTAACCTCTGCGGCTTCTTCAACTCCTCCGCAACAACCATCGCTCCCAAACTTGGCGCGGCCTTCATCTTCATCGCCGCCGGCGCAACGGCAGCTCAACTAGCGCGCTCTGTCCGAATGCCCTACGCAATTTTGGCTGTCTGCGCCTTTGCAATGGCAACGATTGTTGCCCTTGTCCACCTTCCCGATGTGATCGAGCGAGGCAATACAACCGGGCGATCGGACGGCAGTGCCTGGCGCTTCAGCCACCTCCGCTTCGGTGCTCTCGCCATCTTCTTCTACGTCGGCGCCGAGGTCGCCATCGGCAGCATTCTGATCAACTTCCTCGGCCAAACCTCAATGGGAGGTCTCAGCCACAACGCTGCCGCCACATATGTCTCCTATTATTGGGGTGGCGCCGGAATCGGCCGCCTCATCGGCTTCTTCGCTCTCCAGCGAATCCGGGCGCAACGAGCTCTCGCTTTCGTCTCACTGATCGCATCGCTGCTCGTTATTACCACGCTCGTTGCTCACGCACACATCGCCATGTGGGCCATCGTCTCCTGTGGCCTCTTCAACTCCATCATGTGGCCTTGCATCTTCCCACTATCGGTTGAGGGTCTTGGGCGCTTCACCAGCCAAGGGTCAGGAATTCTCGTCACTATGGTCGTTGGCGGCGCCATCATCCCAGAGATCCAGGGATTTCTCGCAGACAAGTTCGGTTATCAGCCCAGCTTTGCCATCGTTCTGCTCTGCTACGCTTACATTCTCTTCTTCGCGCTAAGAGGACACCGTAATTTAGCCACTCCGGAACCATCCGGTTCGCTAAATCCGGGGATCATTCAATAGTTGTGGTCGGGACCCGGATCGAAGCTCTGTAACGGTCCCCGCGATAACGCGAACAAGCGACCTCAATTGGCGTTTCCTCCGTCGTCATGATTATGCGGGAGATGGAGAGGATGCTCGCCCGCTTCGGAATCGTCAGGAGGTCGGATTCTTCTCGCGTCGCCGGGAGCGCCTCGATTACCTCATCGGCCCACGCTACGCGCACCCCATAGCTCTCACGAAGAACAAAGTAGAGAGACTGCTTTGCGAAGCTTATCCTCTCCAGACCAGGAAACTGCTTCAGTGGAATATGAGACTCCTCCAGTGCCATTGGAATCCCGTCAGCAAGCCGCAGCCTACGCAGCCGCATGACAACCTCTCCTGGATCAACTTTCAACTTCCCAGCAAGCTCTTCTGTCGCGTTCACCACCGTCTGCTCCAGCAATTTTGAGCTGGGAACCATGCCAAGATGCTTCATATCCTCGGTAAAACCGCGCAGATGCATGATGTTCTTCTCAAGCTTCGGCCGAGTCACGAACGTTCCTCGCCCCTTCTGGCTAAAGGCAAAGCCACTTATCTTCAATCCGTGAAGAGCCTGGCGGGCCGTCATTCGACTCACCTGATAAACGCGCGCGAGCTCCTCCTCAGAGGCCAACGGATCTCCCGTCGACAGCTCCCCGGACTGGATCTTCTCCATCAACGCACGTTGAATCTGGTAATAGAGCGGAATAAATCCACTTTTATCGAGAGGACGCACAGATGAAGCAAGTTGGAGTTGAGACTTCGGCACTTCTATCTCCCGTGACTCCATCGATGGCGCGAATCTTCTCCCGAAAGAGACGGTTCGGAGCGCAGGTCGATGTTTGGCATCTTGATCAATATAACTTCTACCCGCATTCAAGTTCGATGTCTATCGCGATTTCCTGTATGGAAAACCGGCCAGCGATACACGCGAAGCGCCTTTTGGGGTAATGGACCGCACGCTACACAGCCTAGACGTTTACGCTAGCTTCAGCCAAAGTGGCATGGCCCGCCAGGAAGGTCTCGATTACGTCCGCCGACGGCGAGAGCACCGTAATATTTGCTGGGCGGTCAGCCTCGAGAGTTCCCCAGTTGTCGTCGATTCCCATCAGCCTGGAAGGGTTGCGCGAGGCTGCACCCACCGCAGTTTGCAGGTCTGCTCCAGTGAACTTCATGAAGTTCTGCACTCCGTTGTCTAGAGTCAAAACGCTACCGGCCAGAGTGCCGTTGGATGTGCATCGTCCATCGCGGACCACCACCTCCATATCTCCCAACATGTAGACCCCATCCGGCATACCAGTGGCACTGATTCCATCAGTTACCAAAATGATGCGGCCCGCCTCCTTCGCCCTAGAAAACAGCCGGACCATCATGGGATCGACGTGAATGCCGTCACAGATAATCTCAGCGAAGAGTGGCCCCTTGTCGAGGACGTAAGCGGCTAGCCCTGGCTCGCGATGATCGATCGCACGCATCGCATTGAAGGTATGGGTCGCCGAACGAGCTCCGGCCGCATAACCTGCCTCTGCCTCGCGGACTCGAGCATCGCTATGTCCCATACTGCAGCGCACGCCCAGCTCGGTCGCATGAGCAATCAAATCCGTCGCACCGGATAGTTCCGGCGCGATAGTCATCAGGCGAATTCTGCCCTCAGCAGCCTCCCAGAATCGGTCAAACAGAGCAATTGACGGAGCCTCCAGCAGCGCGTCCCTGTGTACTCCTCGTTTCAGATGCGAAAGGAAGGGGCCTTCTAGATGTATCCCTAGCGGAGTGGCCCTACGACGAGAGGTGCAACGGCGCATCTCATTTGCTAGGCTCGCCAAAGATCGCAACGTCTCCTCCCTGGGAGAAGTAACGGTCGTTGGAAAGTAGGCTCCGACACCTCGGGTCGCGAGATAAGTCCCAATTGTACGGAGAGCTTCCGGTGTTGCCTCCATTACGTCGTGCCCTGCGCAACCATGGATGTGGATGTCGACGTAGGCCGGGACTAGTGTCGCCCCCGGAAACCGATGCGTCGCCATGACGCGTTCGCAATCCTTTTCGCTGAGGCTCTCAATACGGATAATGCGTCCATCTTCTAGGCTGACGAGTGGATTCTCTACTATTGTGTTTGCGCCTATCAGCCGCCGCGCTGCTATCGTGCTAATCATCACTATCCTTTCTAAACCACGCGGTGAGCGCAACCTCAGTTAACCATGTCCGCTACACAAACATGGCAAAAAAGCAGAAATGCCTCTGCGGGTTCATTGATTAATCACCAGCCGGCCAACAGAAATGTGGTTTGCTCCAAAGTTCCTTACCCAGTATAGTCGTACATACAGGCACGGGGAAATAATTTCTTAATGAAGACCTCTTTTAGATGTCGCCCTCTGCTTCGTCTGATTCATTCGAATCGGTTGGTCCTGTCACGTAGGAGTCTTTCGTTGGTTCTTTTGCACAAGCAGCTTTGTTCCGCGGTCGTTCGGGTCCGAGCCAACCGAAAACACTCCATGGATTGGTATGGCGCATGATTGAATCTATGAAACCTGTCCCCGAGGCTTTTCCTCACGCTATGTTGCGCGAGATCTACGAGCAGCCGCAGGCGCTCGCTGCGACTATCGGTCAGTACGTCCCTGGCGGCCCTCGGGCAGCAGAGACGCTCCAGCCAGCCATCGACGCCCTCGGCAGGCGTGAACGACTCGTAATCGCAGCCAGCGGCTCCAGCCGTCATGCTGGTCTGGCGGGCGAAATCATGCTTGAGGACCTTGCCGGTATTCCTGTCGATGTGGAGTACGCAAGCGAATATACCTATCGTTCGACGCACACCCTCCACAATCCTGGCGTCGTTCTTATCTCCCAATCGGGGGAGACGGCGGATACTCTCGCGGCTCTGCGAGAGGCCCAAGCTCGCGGTCTTGCAACGGTTGCAATCACGAATAATCCCCATTCCAGTATGGCGATCGAGGCGAGCGCTTCGCTTCCAACCTTCGCCGGCGTTGAGAAAGCCATCCCGGCGACAAAAAGCTTCACCACGCAACTTGCAGTCCTGTATTCATTGGCTCTGCATCTTGCGCGCTTTCGCGGGCGCATGACACAGCAGGCAGCCGAAGCGCATGGACGTCAATTGCAGGAGATACCCTGGCTCATCCAGGCCGCCTTGCCCAGTTGGCAAATCCAGATCGAGGCGCTTGTCCCTCAACTCGCAGGCTCCAGCACGCTGCTGTATCTGGGACGAGGTGCGCATTATGCAATCGCCAGAGAAGGCGCTCTTAAGCTGAAGGAATCTGCCTATCTCAATGCTGACGGATACCCCGCAGGAGAGCTGAAACACGGGCCCAATGCGCTGGTTAGCGCCGACGCACCTCTAATCATGATCGCCACCGCCGATGCGAGCGATCCTGACTCGCTCCTGCGCTATTCGAAGGTCATTCAGCTTATGAAGGATATGCGGGAGCAGGGAGCGAAGATCATTGTTCTCGCAACTGAAGGCGACCGAGAAGCCCCCCTATACAGCGATTCCTGTATCTCTATACCCGCTAGCAGTGAGCTCCTATCCCCGATTCTCGAGGTTGTGCCTCTTCAACTGCTCGCCTACTTGCTCGCCGTAAATCGCGGTATCGACGTCGACCGTCCCCGGAATCTGGTTAAGGCCGTTGTTGAGGAGTAGCCAGACAATACCGGGCAATCGGCTTGCCATTCCTCGAACTCTATTGCTTCGAAGCCCTCAGATTTGATCCATCGCGGCTTTGGTGAGACGGACTTCACTCTACGCCCAGTCTTTTGCGCCTAACAGTTGCTCCGCGCCGCAATTTTAGTCCGAACTATAGCGGTCACTGGCGTGACTCAGACCAATGACAGCGAGATAGATACCAATCGAAATCCGATCGGTGCAACTTTAGTGCAATAGGTCTGCCTCGGGTGGGAGGTTACCGTGGGTACTAAAGTTTCGGCATGTAGTGCGAGCCAAAAGGACGCATATGACAAGCTTGGCGCACAGCTCATCTAGATCTTCGATTAATTCCTTGGTTGGTAAATACTGCTCGAAGGCTTTTCTCGTAACGATTATGGTTACGACGATTGTCTCCTCAGCTTTTGCGGCGCCTGCGGCCACGAAGACCACGCTCGCGATATCCGCTACCTCTGTCCCATATAAGACACCTATTACCTTGACCGCAACTGTGACCTCCGGTGGTTCTCCAGTTACCGCCGGAATCGTTCTATTTTGCGAGGCGACGGCAATATTCTGCGAAAATAATTCCGCCTTAGGGGTCGCACAGCTGACATTTCCAGCCGCAACTGCGTCTGTGAAACTCGGCAGTGGTCCAATCGGTAATCATAGCTACAAGGCGGTATTCAGAGCAAACAAGAGCTATGGGAGCAGTTTGTCTAACACTGTTACATACTCGGTGACCGGAACCTACCTCTCAAACATATTGTTGACCTCGACAGGCACGATCGGTAATTACTCGCTCGAAGGAACGGTGAACGGACTCGGTTCACTCACAACCGGGCCGACCGGCACCATCTCTTTCTTGGACACCAGCAATGGCAACAACCTGTTGGGGACGGAGAGTCTTGTTGTCTCCACGCTGGCTACAACTTTTGTTCAGAATCAGCCATTCGCCATAGGAGGCCCCGGCGACACCCAAAGATCAGCGGCTATCGCTTCAGCCTACCTCAACACCGATAACAATCTTGACGTCGTAACTGGAGACGCCGCACAAACCATCTCAGTTCTCTTAGGCAATGGCGACGGCACGTTTAAGCCAAAGGTAAATTATCCAGGTTGCACCCTGGGTAAAGTGCTACAGATTGTTCTTGCCGACTTCAACCGAGATGGAAATACCGATATCGCCCTAGGCTGCTCCGATGGAACCAACGGCGGATTGCTCATCCTTCTGGGCAACGGCGATGGATCATTTCTAAATCCTGTGCTCTACTCGACCGGCGATGTGGCCAGCATTGCCATGGGAGACTTCAATAACGACGGCCTGGTGGATTTTGCCGTTACAGATAACTCGCAACAGAATGTTACTTTTCTTTTGGGAAAGGGTGACGGCACCTTTGCCAAAGAGTCGACCATACTTTCAACCAATGCCGTAACACGTGGCGTCGTCGTTGCGGACTTCAACCGCGATGGCAATGACGATATCGCGTACGCTCTCGCCACTACTGTGCCCGGCAGTAAGCTATTTGACCTTTATGTTGCGTTCGGCAATGGAGATGGCACCTTCCAGCAACATACGACGCCCGTGGCGACCCAGATTGGAGAATTCCTCACAACTGGCGATACCAATGCCGACAACAAGGCTGATGTGATCGCGGCGACCATCACAGAGCCAGGCGGCGGCATCGTTGGCAACAGCCTGTTCGTCCTAATCGGAAATGGCGATGGGACGTTTCAGACTCCAGTCGCTTATCTCTCCGATATCCCATCCGACCCGCATCTTGCCGATGTCAATGGTGACGGAATACCTGACATTATCGCTGGTGGCAGCACGGGTGCCCTGGTCTATCAAGGGAATGGAGATGGTACATTCCAGCCGTACCAGGAACCAACCATTGGTGGTTTCGCACTTACTTATGCTGTCAACGCGGGTGACTACAACAACGATGGCAACGCAGATCTAATCGGAACAGATGCTGATTCCCCCCGGGCTGCAGTCTCACTCAGTCAGGTTCAGCAAACATCTACTGCCTCTGCGCTCACCAGCGTCGCAGTCTTCCCATTGGGTAGCGGTGTCCATAATGTGGATGCCAGTTACTCTGGAGATGGGATCTATTTCGGTAGCCTTTCTAGCACAGTTCCCCTCACAGCAGCTCCAGTAAATACCTCTCTCAGCTTGACCGTATCACCCGCGTCCGCCTCTTTGAGTGGGCTCCCGGTAACATTTACTTCAGTCCTTTCGCCCTACACTGTTGGTCCTCCGACTACAACCACAAACGGCGATCTCGTTAATTTCTTCAGCGGCACAACGTTGCTTGGCTCGGGCACTCTTTCAAACGGCGTCGCTACGCTGACAACAGCAACTCTTCCAACCGGATCAGACTCTCTGAGCGCCGTATTCCCTGGAGACTCCAACTACAACTCCAGCACTTCAAGTGTTGTTTCATATACAGTCTCGGACATCCTGCTGACCTCCTCTCTCAACCCTTCCGTTTACCAGCAATCTGTTACTTTTACTGCGACGTTAGGGTCGAGCAAAACCGGGGTCGTGAGCTTTTATGATGGTGCCACTTTCCTCGGCACAACCAACATCACCGGACCGATCGTCACCTTCACGACCTCCAGCCTAGCTGTCGGTTCTCACAACATTACCGCGCAATACAATTCCAGTATTTCGCCTGTGCTGGTTCAGGTGGTGAACAAGGCGACACCAACTGTGACAGTGACGACATCGGGGCCGAGCACGTACGGCAATCCAGTTACGATTACCGCGACAGTTCCCTCCGGTGTTACTGGCACTGTGACCTTCACCAGCGGCACAGTTACCCTCGGCTCTGGAACCATAGTCAATGGCACGGTGTCCATCACGACCAGTGTCCTGACGCCTCCCAGCGATCCCATTACTGCGACCTACAGTGGAGATGGAAACTACACCACCGCAGTGGGAACCACGACTCAGACCGTATCTAAGGCGACTACAACGTCGACTCTGACTTCTTCGCTAAATCCGTCGCTCCCGGGCGCGAGCGTCACCTTCACTGACACATTGCCGAGCAATGTAACCGGAACGGTGACCTTCACCAATGGCACAACTTCGCTGGGTACTTCAACTGTGACAGGTGGAGTCGCGACCATAAGCAGCTCAACACTCCCGCTCGGTAGCGATCCAATTACAGCGACCTACAGCGGCGACGGAAATTTCAGTTCTTCCGTCGCAACTTTGACTCAAACGGTGGCGAAGGCCACCCCAACGGTCACAGTGAGCACATCTGGGACTAGTATCTTTGGCCACTCGGTCACAATTACGGCCTCTGTTCCAAACGGTCCCACTGGCACTATCACATTGACGAGCGGTGGCGTAACGCTGGGTAGTGGCACTATCACCGCCTCCAATGGCACGGTCACGATCTCTACGACGGTGCTTCCGGTCGGTTCAGATGTCATCACCGCAACTTATGGTGGAGACGCAACAAATAATTCGGCAACCGGGACGACGACCCAGATCGTAACGAAAGCCTCGCCGACAGAGACTCTGACCTCTTCGACAAATCCCTCGACCTTCAATCAATCCGTTACCTTTACCGCCACGCTTCCAACGAATGCAACGGGTACAGTGACCTTTACCAACGGGCCGACTGCTCTGGGCACATCGACGGTGACGAATGGTGTCGCAACCTTGGCCACGGCTGTCTTACCGGCAGGAGCTAACTCGATTACGGCGACCTATAACGGTGATGCGAACAACAGTACCGCGACTGCATCTCTGACTCAGACAGTCAACAAGACGACCCCGACGGTCACAGTCACGACTTCTGGTCCGAGCACCTCTGGTTCTCCGGTCACCATCACGACGACCCTGCCCATCGGGACAACTGGTACTGTGACCATAACGAGCGGCGGCACGACTCTTGGTTCTGGAACCGTCAATCCGACTACTGGAACCGTGGTGATTACCACGACTACGTTGCCTGTAGGTACTGATCCAATCACTGCGAGCTATGGCGGCGACTCAAACAATAACCCTGCTACAGGAACAACCACTCAGACTGTAAACAAAGCGACCCCAGTCGTAGGGTTGGCTTCCTCGACTAACCCCTCTACTTCGGGCCAGTCCGTTACGTTTACGGCCACCCTGCCTTCCGGCGTAACCGGAACAGTGACGTTTACGAATGGCGCCACCGTACTAGGTACATCCACGTTGGCGAGTGGGACCGCGACTGTATCGACTTCCTCGCTTCCGATTGGCAGCGATCCTATCAAGGCGACCTACAACGGGGACGGAAACAATAACTCAGCAACGGGAACACTCACTCAAGTAGTCAACAAGACAACGCCGTCGATCACAGTCACAACCTCTGGTCCCAGCACCTTTGGCGGCACGGTCACAATCACGACGACCCTGCCTCCTGGCACGACCGGAACCGTGACGGTTACAAGTGGCGGAACGACTCTGGGTAGCGGCCCCGTAAATCCGACGACTGGCACTGTCACAATCACAACCACAGTCCTGCCAGTAGGTACGGATCCAATAACGGCCACCTATGGCGGCGACACGAGCAACGGTCCGGCCACCGGAACCACCACGCAGACAGTAAACAAGGCAACGACGACGGTCTCATTGACGTCTTCGCTGAACCCATCAACCGTAAACCAGTCCGTAACCTTCACCGCGACGGTCCCGACCGGTGTGACTGGCACGGTGACCTTCCTTGATGGCTCAACAGCCCTCGGAACTGGGACAATAAACAATGGGATCGCCTCTTTCACAACATCTACGCTCAACGCTGGAGTTCACAGCATTACCGCAAGCTACGGCGGAGATACGAACTATAGTCCAGCGGTCTCGGCGCCTCTCTCGCAGACGGTAAACAAGGCCACTCCAGTACTCCCCATACCGGTTGTATCAACGAACAGCCCGACCGTTGGCAGCCCGGTTACGATTACTGAGACTGTGCCTCCTGGAGTCTCTGGACCAGTCACCTTCTCCAATGGCTCGACGCCGATAGGCACTGCGCCAATCGTAGGCGGAGTGGCAACCATCACAGTCAGTAATCTGCCCCTAGGCACCAACCAGATTACGGCCAGCACTCCTGGAGATTCAAACAACAATCCCGCGACCTCGCTCCCGGTCTCGGTAACCGTGGTGAAGACTGCTCCGACGGTGAGCGTCACATCGTCTCTCAACCCATCGACCATCAATCAGCCGGTGACCTTCACAGCGACAGCACCAGCTGGTGCGACGGGCACAATAACGTTCCTCGATGGAGCGACAGTCCTTGGCACCGGCACTCTAAACGGTGGCCAGGCGACTCTCACGACCAGCACATTGATCGTTGGTTCCCACACGATCACCGTAAGCTATAGCGGCGACACAAACAACAATGCAGCCACCTCAGTACCCCTCACCCAAATAGTCAATAAGACAACACCAACCATCACTGTCACCACCTCAGGCCCGAGCACCTTCGGGGGTACGGTTACGATTACGACAACCTTGCCTACTGGCACGACCGGAACCGTGACGGTTACAAGTGGCGGAACGACTCTGGGCAGCGGTCCGGTCAATCCGACAACCGGTACAGTTACCATCACGACGACGGTTCTGCCCGTTGGCACTGATCCAATCACCGCTACCTACGGCGGCGACACGAACAACGGTCCTGCAACCGGCACCACCACGCAGACCGTTAGCAAGCCAACTCCAACTGTCTCGCTGATATCATCTCTGAACCCATCAATCTTCAATCAGGCCGTGACCTTCACAGCAACGGTCTCTGCCGGTGCAACTGGTACTGTAACCTTCCTCGACGGTTCGGCAACCCTTGGCTTGGGTACGGTCAGCAACGGCATCGCAACCTTCACCACCTCGACGCTCACAGCGGGAACTCACACCATCACCGCAAGCTATGGCGGCGACACCAACAATGGGACAGCGACCTCTGCGCCTCTCAGCCAAGTAGTCAACAAAGCAACTCCCGTCATACCTCCACCAGTTGTCTCAGCGCCTAACACAACTTCAAACACACCGGAGACGATCACAGAAACGGTGCCTCCTGGTGTGACCGGTACCGTTACGTTCTCCAACGGTACGACACCGATCGGCACAGCTCCCATAGTCAACGGAGTCGCGACGATCACCGTCCCCTCCTTGCCCGTGGGAACAGATCCCATTACCGCAACAACGTCGGGAGATACGAACAACAATCCAGCAACGTCAGCGCCGACTGTCGTAACCGTCACCGCGGTGACGCCAGTCCTGGTTGCACCCATTGTTACTCCGAACAACCCAACGCCTAACACCCCCGTAACGATCACTGAGCCAATCCCTTCGGGAGTAACCGGGCCCGTTACGTTCACTGACGGAACGACCATCCTGGGAACTGCGCCGATAGTCAATGGCCAGGCTACCTTGACCGTACCTTCCCTGCCGATTGGCACAAACCAGATCACGGCGACCGCTACAAATACAGCAACAAGCGGCCCAATCACATCACCACCCACTCAAGTGATCGTGGCGAAGACCGCTGCTACAGTGACTTTGGCGTCCTCAGCGAACCCGTCGGCGCCTAATCAGGCTGTGACCTTCATGGCCACAGTACAAGCAGGGGCAACCGGTACTGTGACGTTCCTTGATGGCACCACTATTCTAGGCGTCGGAACCATCAACGCCGCTGGAGTTGCAACCTTCACTACCGCGGCGTTGACAATCGGCACTCACTCGATCACCGCCTCATACGCAGGCGATTCTGCCTACAGTGCTGCGACCTCGGCAGTCTTGACGCAGGTTGTCGGCAAAATCCCCACCGTCACGACGATCGTCGTGAGTGCACCGGCACAGTTGCTCCACACCGGTGTCACCTTCACCGCAAATGTAACCGCTCCTAGCCCGAACGCCACCGGAACCGTGACCTTTATGGACGGTACCACTGTACTTGGGTCTTCACCGCTAAGCGCAAACGGAGGGGTTGTCGTCTCGCTCACCACAAATGCAAATGCGGCCTTTGCAACCACAAACCTTGTTACTGGCCCGCATCAAATTGTGGCGGTCTATTCGGGTGATAACAACTTCGCTCCAAGCACATCCGCTCCGATCGCGAATATGGTGGAAGACTTCACCAACACAAACAGCGGCCCGGCAAGTCAAAGCGTATTCCCCGGTGCTACCACGACGTATAACTTTACTTTGGCTCCAGTAAGCGCGACGACCTTCCTCAATGACGTAACGGTCGTGGTGGATGGTCTGCCTGCGGGATCCACCTATACCTTCACACCATCCACCATCAAAGCCGGTAGTGGATCGACCCAAATTACTCTCAACGTTCAGACCAGCAGCTCACTGAGCGCACGGAATCAGGCGCCGCAGTCCGGTCCAAGCAACCGGGTGCCGATCGCTCTTGGAATGCTCGGCCTGGTTGGTCTCGGAGCAGTCCGCAAACTCAGGCGCAAGGTACCGCGGACGTTGATGATTCTTCTGTTGATGCTTGGCTCGCTGTTGCCGATCGCCGCTCTCAGTGGCTGCGCCGGCGGTTACTTCACCCTTAACCCAACCACCTATTCGCTGACGGTCACCGGCACGGAAGGCGCCGTTCAGCATGCAGCAACAGCCACAATGATCGTGCAGTAGGAGAAGAGATGACTCATCTTCGCAGCGCGCTGTTCCTGGTACTCTTACTCGTTTTGCCTTGCGCTCTCCACGCCCAGGCGATATCAATGAGTGGCGCCTTAAGCGGCGTACCGAGGCTCGAATTCGGCGCCAACTACAACTACTTCCACGCGAACGCACCGCCAGGTCAGTGCGGGTGCTTTTCTCTCAACGGAGGAAGCGGGACGGTAATTTACAACATAACGTCCCATTGGGCAGGCATTGCCGATCTGACGGTTGGCCATGCTACCAACGTGGACAACAGTCTGCAGAATATCCTGATCTTCGATTACCTCTTTGGTCCGAGGTACACTCGCCGCAATTCAAGTCGATATGTTTACTACGGACAGGCTTTGCTGGGCGGAGCGAAAGAGGACGTCAACTTCGAGTTCACGATTAACCGCAATGCGTTTGCCGTACTCGCTGGCGGCGGAGTGACGACAAGACTGAAGGGCAGACTTGGCATGACCCTTGGCGAGGTCGATTGGATTTACAGCCGAATTCCCAACGCCGTAAACAATCGCCAGAACGATCTGCGTATTGCTACCGGTATCACGTATCACTTCGGCCCAACTGAGTAGGACCTTGTTGCAGTGAGGTTCTAGCTCCCTTTATCTGCAGCTCGATGTCCTAGGCGGGTCTATTGCTTCAACAACTTTGTCAGGTATTCGAGCGCTCGTGGGTCCGTGGATTGGCCTAGCCAAAAGATCGCCTGTCTGCGAACGAGAGGATCCTTGCTCGAATCGGCCACAGCGATTAATTGAGTAGCGGCCTCATCACCAGGTAAACGAGAAAGCGCAAAGACAGCAGACTTTCGTACCTGTTCGTTGGGGTCATCGGTCGCAAGAGTGCGAAGATCCTCAGTGACTTTCTTGCCGCCTTTAGTCGCCATCCAGAACTGCGCCTGCTTGCGAACCTCTGGCGAAGCGTCTTCATGCGCCACGCGGATGAGTTCGTTCAGTGCCGCAGGGTCCTTCGACAGGGTAAGGTCGAATGTAAGCTTTTCGCGAAACTTCGGATCGCCATCCTCACGGGCAAACTTTTGGATTGCCGCGAGTCCAGCTTGACCGCGTTGGCTGGCGAGCCAGAATGCTGCTTTTTCGCGAAGACCAAGATCGTTACCGGTACCGGCGAAGCTAATCAAGGCCGTTGTCGCCGAATTCGCCTGGTGGATCGAAATGGCAAACACGGCACTGTCGCGGAGACGACGCGCATCGCCCTGTCGAGCCAGATCGGCCAACACCCCGACGCTGTCGTCCGCGTTGACGCCGTTTAGCCAGACGAACCGTAACCCTCCTGCATCCAGTGCGCGTTCAGGACTCTCGACTCGTACCTTCATCACGGTTCCGTCTGCGACACGCAACAGAACGATGGCGTGATCAGTTGACTGGTTGCTTCCTTCAGAATCGTTCGCCACATCATCGCCATTGCCCTCCAGATAGGCAATGCGGTTCGAGTTCCATCCTGAAGAAAACTTGCTGACGACCGGAATGGAATAGCCCAACCATGTCGCGGCTTTCTGCTGCTTTTGACCATCAATCGCCGCGCCGAGGCCGTGATCTGCAGTTTCAGTTATCACTTGGCCGTGTGTGATTGTTGGCTGTTGTGCCAGCAGAGTGGGCGCGGCCGATAGAACGGTGGCGGCTACAAGAATACGTCCGAGAATACGCATGGCTCTCTCCTGAAGATGTTGAATCAAATTGTGCGTCGCTTGGGGCCAAGGGTAACCTGGCCTACTTGAGCAGTTCGATCATGTAATCGGTTGCTGCTTTATCGTTCATCAGAGCAAGTTGCGAAACTATGGCGCGTTTCAACTCCAGATCCTTTTCGTTTCTTGCCATTTCGACCATGCGAGGCGCGTCTTTGGTGATGAACATGGCGGAGATAATCGACTTTTTGATCTTGGGATCCGTCGTCATGCGGTAGGCCTCAGCCAAAGTATCGTTGGCCTTTTTGCCCTGAAACACCGCCATCGATCGGATCGCTTCACCTTGCAGTTGAGGGTCAAGCTTTCCCAGAGCAGCATCGCGCAGAATGCTTTCGGCCTCTGGTGATTTGCTCTGCGCTAGCACGAACAGCGCATGCCTCTTCACGTTTATCGGTTGGTTGCCGCTCAAAATCCCACGCAACAGAGGAAGAGCTGTGATAGGATCCTTGTTCAACAGCGAATTCAACGCAAGTATCTTCAGATCTTCATCTGAGCCCCTCGGCACTCCGTTATCCCCACCATCCACGTAGACACCGTAGGGAGCGACCTTCACGTAAGGGCGGACCCTGTCCACTCTTACCTTGATTTTGTCGTCTGCCATCGCCTTCGGATCAACCTGTTCGTCCATCGAAATGACAGCGCAATCCTTGTTCCAAGGGCTGTCTGCAAACTGGGAGTGGAGCTGATCGCAGGTGGCGGCTGCCAGGGGTGTCTTGCCGAGTTTATTGAGCGAATAAGCCTTCCAGTAGAAAGCCGCATCAACGCGTTTGCCCTTCTCGTTGATCACCTTGTCAAAGGCAGAGACGGCATCTGGCCAGCGATGCTCATCCATCGCGCGAGTCCCCACGGCATAAGCATCGTCATCCACAACAACGACGACGGGTGCTGAAGAAGAAAACTCAGGCGCTAACGCACGAACAGTTTGCGTGGCTAAGCAGAGATTCAAAGCAAGAGAGCAAAGTGCGGTGCGCGTAAGATTTGTCATTGTACAACTCCTTGGGATCGGTCATCGTTTTGTTGCAAAATCCTGATATCAAGCAACAGGCCGCTCGTATTCATTTCCAGCCGGAGCCGCCAAGTGCTGTGCTCCGTTGCTGGCTCGTTGTCCAAACTGGTCAACACGCGGCCAAAATTCTCTAAGATCGCAGCTTCGCCAAGAGCGCCCGAATTCCTCGCATTGCGAATGTAGATAGCGTTCTGCAAGAGAAGGCTATGCGCCTGCTCACGCGTTCCCTCGTCGAGAGGACCGGAGGAATTGTTCACTTCAGTCAATAGCCGTTCTGCGGCTTCCAGATGGCTGGCAATCGCTGGGTCCGCTGGTTCCACAGTGATCGGTCCATGACCATTAACGGCAACGTTGCGTTTCATCTCAGCACTACGGTGCAGATACACGCCGAACACAGTAAGCAAAACCATTGCCGCAGCAGCCAATCCAGTTGCAGACCACGCCCAATTCCATCGCAAAAACTCAAAGCGCCTACGACGCTGAGGGGTGAGCACACTGAGGTTGGCACGAATCCGGTGCCAGTTACGTTCGAGGTCGGGTTGCGGAGCCGGCTCCGCCGAAAAGACTCTGAGTGTTTCGGCTATGGACTCTGATACATCGGCGCATTCCCGGCAATTCTCAAGGTGGCAAGAGATAGCGACTGCGTCGGAGTTTTCCTGAAGCTGATAAGCGATCAGCTCTTCTTCAGAGAAGTGCCTCATCGAAGACCTCCTGCGACCGGGGTAAGCGATCGGCGAAGTTTGCTGACCGCACGAAAGATGGCCTGTTTGGCTGAGTTACTTGTAACGTTCAACGCTGCTGCGATCTCTGCCATCGGAACGTCTTCCATATGCCGTAACGTGAACGCGGTTCGCTCCATCGGAGTCAACTCGGCCATTGCGGTACGGCGCAAATTGGCAGCCTCGCGATTGAGCAGCATGCCCTCAGGTCCAGCCTGCTTGTCCGAGACGCGTACGGTATGATCCGCGGGCGATGGCTCGTCGTCGATCCGCGGCGCATGGTACGAAAGATCTCGATTGCGCCGTTCAACAAGATTGATAGCTGTATTCATAACGATTCGCATAATCCAAGTCGAAAAGGTCGAGTCCTGCCGAAAACTCGAAAGCTTGTTATAGGCACGCAGAAAAGCCTCCTGGGCCGCTTCTTCCGCATCGGCCTCATTGCCCGTGATGCGAAATGCGACGCGGGTGACGGAACTAAAGTAGCGATCCATCAAAACGCGATATGCATCCCTGTCGCCAGCGAGCACATCTCTGATCGCCTCTGTTTCCGTCTTGTCCATTCGCCGATTAGACAACGGGATTCATCTCCGGTTAGGTCAAAAAGGGAAAAATATAGAATCTTCGTAAGGTGCAGATTCTGAACCAGATATCTAGGACGCCCAGGGTCTAACGGAGCTTTCCCTTGCTTACGCTCGACTTCGCACCTTCAAGTTCAAGAAGCGAAGCCCATAGACCACTGCTCCCACGATTAAAATTAGTCCCGCGGTTTCCATCTCTCGAGAGAAATTAGGTCGTGAAATGAGAACAAAAACAAAGCCACTCAGCGCAGCTAGTACTGGCAGAGGGTAGAGAGGCATCCGGAATCCGCGTATCTTCCTCTCCTTACGATGCTTCGGCAGCAGCGTGGCTGCTCCTTGCAGTAGAAACTGGAACAGGATTCGAACCACCACCAGTGTGGTGATAACTTCCTGCAGCCGAAAGATGCAACAGAACAAAGTCACGGCGCCAAGCGTCAACAGCGAATGCGTTGGAATTTCATGCTTCGGATGCAGCACCCCGAACCATCCGGGGAAATTGCCATCGCGTGCTGCAGCGAAGGGAATTCGCGAATAACCCAGGAGTAGCGCAAATACAGAGGCAAGCGCCGCGAGAGCAATCAGCACGACAATCACAGCTGCCGCCGTGTGCCCGTAAAGCCGGTCCATCAATACGGCCATCGTGAACATTCTGGCGTGGCTATCGGTATTTTGCGCCATCTCGCGCCACGGCAAGACGCCCAATACGCTGACATTCATCAGCAGGTAGAGCGTCCCAACGATACCAATCGCACCAAGTACCGCACGCGGAATCGTTCTCCGTGGATCCCGGACCTCCGCTCCCAGGAAGCAGACGTTGTAGTAACCCCAATAGTCATATGCCGAGATCAGCATTCCAGATCCCAGGCCGACGAAGAATGCTCCATTGAGGTGAAACGCCCCGGCCGGGAAGTCGAAGGCGCGGTGAGCGTTGAAATGCGTAAAGCCTGCGACGATGATGAGCAGGAGCGTCAGCACAACCACAAATCCCAGCCAGCGAACGATTCGATCGATGGCGAAGATGCTGCGATACAAGATGACCATCGCCACACCACAAGCGGACATGGCGATCAACGTCTGGCCACTCAACACCAGAGGAACACCGAACAGGGACGCAGCCGCAAGAGGATGAGTGGAGCGCGGTAGAAAAAAAGACAAATACTGCGAAAATCCGATACAGCCCGACGCAATCGAGAGTGGCGCGCTGATTAGCAGTTGCCATGCGTAAAGAAAGGACAGGGCGCGCCCAAAAGTCTTCTCTCCGTAGAGATGTTTCAAGTAGGCGTAGGAGCCTCCAGCTTCTGGATACGCTGTTCCCAGTTCGCTCCAGATGAGGCCGTCGCATAGCGACAAGAGAGCTCCCATTAGCCATCCGAAGATTGCCTGGGGACCGCCCATGACGCCGATGATCAGGGGGAGTGTCACGAACGGGCCGACACCGACCATGTCGATGATGTTGAGGCCAAGAGCCGATCCTGTTGATAGCCCGCGCCTTAACTCAGTCATTCAGGTCACTCATCAGTCGGCTCATTCGTTGTCACTCATGGGGGGAAGTGTAACGAATCCCTGACAAATATTCCCTCAGGCGTGCGTGGTATGACCAATTGCGGGTAATATTCCTGTGGGCGTGGATGCGCTGAAGGAGAGACGATGAACCTCTTGAAGATTCGTTTGGTTGCATTGGCCGCGATCGCCACGACGATGGCAGTTCCTGCGATGGCCGCTGGCAAGATCTGCGACGCGAAGACGTATGGAGCGAAGGCGGACGGCGCAACCAAGGATACGAAGGCGATTCAGGCGGCGATTGACGCTTGCGCGAGCGCGGGCGGCGGAACTGTCACGCTCGCAGGCGGAACGTTCGTCACCGGTCCTGTCGTGCTCAAGAGCAACATCACTCTGGATATTGCGAAGGGCACTACGTTGCTCGGGTCGCCTGATCATGCGGACTATCCGGCGAAGACGGAGTTTCGCGCACCCGGAACGCAGTCGCTCGTTAGTGCGACAAACGCCGAGAAGATCGCGATTACCGGCAGCGGAACGATCGACGGAAACGGCGAAAGCTGGTGGACCCAGGCTCGTTCCACGCGCGGGGCTGGGGTTGTCGGCACGATTCAGTTCCGTCCTCGTCTGGTTGTCTTCGATCACTGCCAGCACATTCGCATGGAGGGAGTGACTGTGCAGAACTCGCCCAGCTGGCAGATCGTTCCTTACTACACGGACGATATGACGATCCGTAACGTTCGCATTCTCGCTCCCGTGCGCTCGCCGAATACGGATGCGATCGATCCGTTCAGCTCGTCGAATATGGTGATCGACCACGTTTATGCCGATGTTGGCGACGATAATATCGCCATCAAGAGCGGAATCATCAATTCTCCTGGTCCTGATTCGCCGAGCAAGAACATTACGATTACGGACTGCGAGTTCATGCATGGACATGGACTCTCGATCGGGAGCGAGATTGCAGGCGGAGCGCAGAATATTCATGCTGAGCGAATCCACTTCAAGGGAACCGATCAGGGAATTCGCATCAAGGCCAATCGCGACCGCGGGAACGATGTCAGCAACATCTCCTTCAAGGACATCACGATGGAGGATGTGAAGACCTCGATTTTGATCAGCGAATATTACCCGAAGGCGATGCCTGATGGCGATGTTGCTGCAGAGCCGGTGCAGCGATTGACTCCTTTCTTTCACGGAATCACGATTGAGAACGTGAAGTCGGTGAACAGCCCGTGGGCTGGGGTGATCGTTGGACTACCTGAGTCTCCGGTAAAGGACATTGTCCTGAAGAACGTCGACATTCAGGCTGTGAAGGGCCTTCAAATCGCCTATGCCGATGTGACGGCTTCGAATCTGAAGGTAACGGCAACGGACGGGGAGAGTATCACGGTAGCTCCTAACGCAAAGTTGACGGTCAAGTAGCGGTTCAGACAATCTCAGCAGGGAAGAGCGCAGCTTCAACTTCGGCTGCGCTCCTTCCTGTGATGCGGATTGTCTTGCTCCGGCTCGACAGGCCTGCAAGGATGGCAACTCGCGATCTTGGAAGCTGAAGGGATTCCGCTAAGAATGCGATCAGTGCGTCGTTCGCCTTCCCGTCCACGGGCGGAGCGGTCAGCGCGATCTTCAGCGCGTCGGCGTGGACTCCTGTCACGCCGTTTTTTCTAGCGCACGGATGAACTCGCACAGTCAGCGTGCATCCGTCCCCGACGTCTCTTGCGATTCCTGATTCCATCACTTTGATTCCGTCATTGTCAGGTTTTCGGAACGCGGCGGCCGAAGATGGCTGTGCCGACTCGGACGCAGGTGCTGCCTTCTTCGATCGCGACGGTGAAGTCGTTCGACATGCCCATAGAGAGTTGCGTTACGCGAGGGAACCGGGTTCCGGACTCGTCCCGCAGCCTTCGCAGTTCGCGGAAGTAGGGGCGCGCAGTCTCGGCGTCCTCGGACCAGGGTGGAACCGTCATCAACCCGACTGCTTCGATCGACTCCAGCTCGTCGATCGCGGCGAGAAGGGATGGGAGTTCGCCGGGTGCGAGTCCGTGCTTCGATTCTTCGTGGCTCAGCTTGATCTCGATCAGCACTGGGAGCTTTTTTCCCAGTGCTGTTGCGGTTGTGTTGAGGCGTTGCGCGATCTTTAACGAGTCGACGGCGTCGATGGCGTCAAAGAGCTCGGCAGCCTTTGCGGTTTTGTTCGACTGCAGCGGACCGATGAGGTGAAACTCTGCGCCAGCCAGAGCATTGACGTGGGGCGATTTCTCCTGAAACTCCTGAACGCGATTCTCGCCGAAGAGGCGCTGACCGGCGGCGTAGGCTTCGAGAATCTTTTCCACCGGGTGAACCTTACTGACGGCCATGAGTGCTACTTCACTCTCCGAGCGGTTGGCTCGGCGGCAGGCTGCTACGATCTGTTCGTGCAGATGGGCGAGGTTTTCAGCGATCGACATCTGTTTGCATCTTATCTTTCTGACTTTCAGTTGATCTTGAGGGAGACCTGTTGTCTATGTGGACCATTTTGTTGCTGATCGGCTCGAATATCTTTATGACCTTCGCGTGGTACGGGCACCTTAAGTTTCGCGAGGTTCCGTTATGGAAGGTGATCCTGGTGAGCTGGTCGATCGCCTTCTTTGAATACTGCCTGCAGGTGCCCGCGAACCGAATTGGCGCGAAGACCTTCTCGCCGGATCAATTGAAGGTGATCCAGGAGGTGATCACCTTGGCGGTCTTTGGGGTCTTCTCGACGTTTTATTTTGGCGACCGGCTGCACTGGAATCACTTTGCGGCGTTCGGGTGCCTGGTGGCTGGGGCCTTCTTCATGTTTCATAAGTTTTAGACCCACCCCCCTCCCCTATGTAGAAGCCAATGCCTAATGTTTACAATGAGTTAGCGACCAGCCGATCTGCTAAATTCGTCCAGCCGTTGGGCTTATAGCTAAATTCGTGCAAACAGGCAACTTGCGGATCCAAAATGCAAAAGCCCCACTTGAGCTGGGGCTTTTCTTGATTTCTATTTTAAGTATAGCGAATGGAATGAAACTAAAATGCCAACTCGATTTGCTTTCGTTTCAGTGGGTTAGATGGTTGTGAGACTTGACAAGCGATTTCCGGGCCAAAAACGAAGAAAATAAATTTCGACGCCAGTAAATCATGAGAAACAAACAGGTTGCCTTCTCACCCTACCGCTACGTTTTTTCGAATTGGGGAGCAAGTCGCTTTTGCAGAGAGCCGTCTCGGCCCCTTGAGGGAGTGTGAGCCGGTTTGGTTAACTTGCGTTGGAGGAATGCGAAAAAACTTCTCTTGCGCGGCGAGTTTGAACCTACACTAGCGCTTCGGGCTGTATCGTTTTGCGCATTTGGGACCCTTCCGATCGAATTCCACTGACCGGGTGCCCTATTGGCAAGCAATCGAAGTTGTGAGTCTGCCTATGATCCGCCGAGTCGTAAGGGTTGCTTTGCCGGCAACTCCTCCTGTGTTTGCCTTTCAATTCTGGCGGTGCTCTGTCTTCTTGCGCCGCAACTTACATATTCCCAGGAGACGGACGTTCCGATAGTAGCGGAAGCCATGCCGCAGCCGAATCACATGGTGGAGATGGAAGCTCCGCTGACGATGGACAACATCGTCACTACCAGGTCCCCCGGCAAGCAGCCAGTAGCGAGTGAGATCGCCGTGACGGGCATGGTTCCGTATGGCGATTATCGACTGTATAGCGCTACGGTACGCTGCAATGCCTGGACGGTGGGCGTGGAGTACGACCGTCATAGCTGGGGCTACTTCCTGAAATCACAGTTCGACTATGTGGCGGAGGTTATTCCGGTTCTCATTCTAAGCCAGCCGGCCGTCTCGGATTTTTGGGGGAATGCCTTGAGTCCCAACCAGAAGCTGGTGCCTGGAGTGTCGATTTCGCCGTTTGGTTTTCGTATGCTGTGGCGGGGCAAAAGGGCCATCAGGCCCTACGTGATCGGCAAGATTGGGGCTGCCGTCTTTACGCAGAAGGCGATGTCACCCAACGCGAGCTATGCCAATTTCAACGTTCAGGCTGACCTTGGCTTTCTGTTCAAACTGACGGAACGGGTGGATCTGCGCGTCGACCCATTCGTGTTTTTCCATGTTTCGAACGGCTACCTGGCGGCGAGCAATCCAGGAATGGATGAACTGGCCTCAAAGATTGGGATTAGCTACCACTTGGGCAAACAGGAAAAGTAGACACGGAAGATTTTGAGCATGCCAGGATTCGAGCGAACTGCTATCGATTTATTCTGCGCCAGTCTTCAACTGTCAGCTCCCAGTGTTCGGTGGGAAGACGGCCGGAGACGTAGTCGTCTTCGGTCTGATCGACGCACCGCATTCCCTCGCGAATGGAGATGGCGCGAGAGGCAGTGTTTTCGCATGCTTTTTTAGTTTGCAGGACAGGCTGCTTCAATTCTTCAAACCAGAAGCGGTTTACGGCGTTGACCGCTTCGGTCATGAGGCCTTGTCTCTGCCAGGGTAATGCGAGCCAGAAGCCGCGATGGACGGGACCGGTGAGGACGAGGCAGATGGAGCCGATGATCTTTTTCGCGGGGTCGCCTTTGAGGCGAAGCATCCAGTGGTACTGCTCGCCGCGTTCGATGGCGGGTAATGCGGATTCGAGATAGTAGGTGCGGACTCCGTCCGGCGGAAAGGGCCAGGGCACGCGCGCGTTTAGATGGCGTACGATCTCCCAGTTCGCGAAGAGGGGTTGCACTTCTTCGGCGTCGGCGAGTTGAAGCAGCGCGAGCAGGAGACGTGAGGTCTCAAGCACGGGTGTAGCCATTTTAGCGGCCGTGTTCTTCCAGGTATTTTTCTACTTCGAGGGCGGCCATGCAGCCTGAGCCAGCGGCCGTGATGGCCTGGCGGTAGCGGCGGTCCTGGATGTCTCCGCAGGCAAAGACGCCGGGGATGATCTCGCCGTTGAGGGTGGTGTAGACGTTGTTGCGAGTGAGGATGTAGCCGTCGGGGTCGAGGTCCATCATGCCCTTGAAAGCGAGGGCGTTGGGGATGTGGCCGATGGCGAGGAACATGAAGCTGACGGGAAGGACGTACTCGGCGCCGGAGACGCGGCTTTTGACGCGGAGGCCTTTCACATCCTTTTCTTCAACGCCGAGGACCTCTTCGACGGTGGTGCTGGTGAGGAACTTGATCTGCGGGTGAGCGACAGCGCGGTCGAACATGATTTTCGAGGCGCGGAACTTTTCGCTGCGGTTGATGATGGTGACTTTGGTGGCGAAGCGAGTGAGGAAGAGAGCCTCTTCCATGGCCGAGTCACCGCCGCCGATGACCGCGATCTCTTTACCGGAGGCGAAGAAGCCGTCGCAGGTGGCGCAGGAGGTGACGCCGTGGCCGATGAGGGCCTGCTCGCTGGGGAGATTGAGCCAGCGCGCGCTTGCGCCCGAGGCGATGATGAGGGTGCGGGTGTGGATGGTTTCTTTGCCGAGGTTCAAGGCGAAGGGGCGCTTGGTGAGGTCGACGGAGCTGAGATGGGCCATGCGCAGTTCGGCGCCGAAGCGGACGGCTTGCTTCTTCATGTTCTCGATGAGCTCGGGTCCCTGGATGCCCTCGGGCCAGCCGGGGAAGTTTTCGACGAGCGTGGTGATAGAGAGCTGGCCGCCGGGCTCGTGGCCCTCTAGGACCAGGGGCTTGAGGTTGGATCGGGCAGCATAGATGGCAGCGGTAAGGCCGGAGCATCCGGAGCCGAGGATGACGGTGTCGCGAGTCGTGTTTTCAGGCATATGGACCACATTAGTGTAAATGCGCGGCGGTGAAAAAAGATGCAAGGGCGGGATTGGTGAAAGAATTGAAGCTATGGCAGATCTGACATTGGTCTATGGAATGAGGCTGTTACCCGCGGACGAGGTGGCTGCAGTCGGCGATGCGCCCATCACGCTGAAGAACGGCAACCAGGCGCAGGTAACGATGCATGTCCTGGAGGGTAGCCGGGAGCAGATCGAGGCACAGCTGAAGATGAGTCTGGACGCGTTTTTCGATTTCTACCCGGAGATTTAGACCGGCCGCTTCGCGAGTGTGCAGAATTAGGCCACGGCTCTCTTCCGCTCCTTTTCTGACGAAGAACAGGAGAGACGGAGGGAGATATGGGCCGGATTGTGCGGAGGTATGCGAGGCCGCGTGCCGTTGCGCTGCTTGCGCTGCTGCTGTGCCCGCTTGCGTTGGGTCAGGCGGCGGTTGCGCCGACGGTGCAGCCTGAGACTGCTCTCGATGTACTGCATCAACTCGCCGACCAAGCTGATGTGATCTTCGCGGGCCAGGTGGTGGCGATCCGGAGACCTAATAGCGGAGTGATTGAGATCGAGTTTCGCGTCGACCAGGGGATTCGCGGCTGTGCCATGGGGACGAACTACACGTTGCGGGAGTGGGCTGGTCTTTGGGCGGGCGACAATCAGCGTTACCGCGTAGGACAGCAGCTGCTGATGCTGCTGCACGCGCCGGGGGCAGCGGGACTGAGCTCGCCTGTGGGTGGATTCGATGGGGCGATACCAATTCGGCAGGGTGGAAGGGGCTTCGGAGCGCAGGGTTCTTCCATAGCGCCGCAGCGGCCGTATGTCGACTTGCGTTGGCTGGGAACGAGATTGCCTCGCGCTGTCTCGTATCGGAGCGAGCCGCCGAGTGCAGGAAAGCCGGGTCGCTTGCCGGTGCGGGTTCCTCAGCAGCGGATGGTCTTTGGCTGTGCCTTCGGGATCGCAGGTTGACTCTGGAGCTCTCGTCGTTACGGCAGGCGACGGGACGGGTGCGGTGCGGAGTTCGGTGCCGGCGCAACAGGCTTTCGGTGGATGCGGTGATTGGTTTGTTGAGCACGTGGCAGACAGGGAAGCGTGCCCGGTAGCTTTGAGCTGTGGCAGAGATGCGCTCGTGTAGGCATTGTGGCTGCGGCTCTGGTTGGATTTGTGGCTGGGCCGTTGTGGGCGGGTGGTCCGCGCTGGGTGACGGGGCCGCCGTACTTCACGACGTCCGGTGTTCCCGTGGTTTGGTACACGAATCAGCCGCTCTATTTCACTGACCCGGGCGACTTGAGCGCGACGGTGAATCATGCTGCGGCCGATGCGCTGGTGGCAACGGCGGCGAATGTGTGGAATGTTCCGACTGCGAGCCTGGTGCTTGCGAAAGGAGGGACGCTTGCGGAACATGTGAGCGGCGCCAACACGTTTCTTGGTCCTTCTGGGTTGATCTTTCCCGCAGATGTGCAGAGCAGCAACTACGCCTCGATCCAGATTGCGGTGATCTACGACAGCGATGGCTCTGTGACTGATCTTTTGTTGGGCAATGGGGCGAGCGATCCTACGAGTTGCCTGCAGAATGGCGTGACCGAGAGCGTCGACTCGATCGTTCCTGCGGGATTCATCCAGCATGCTCTTCTGGTCTTGAACGGGCGTTGCACGGGATCTGATCCGGAGCAGCAGATGCAGTTGCAGTATCAGTTAATGCGCGCCTTCGGGCGGGTGCTTGGGCTGGGGTGGTCGCAGACGAACGACAATGTGTTTACGGGTGTTCCGCAGGCCTCTTACAACCAGGCGTTGAACTGGCCGGTGATGCATCCGATTGATATTCTCTGCGGGCGGTTTACTTATCAGTGCATGCCGCAGCCGTTTACGCTTCGCGCGGATGATCTTTCGGCGCTGGCGGAGCTCTACTACATCGATCAGGGCCACGCTCCGCCGGGGAAGACTGACAGTTTGTACAACGCCAATCAGCTCTTTGGTGTGCTGGAGTTTCCCAACGGGCAGGGGATGCAGGGTGTCAATGTGATTGCGCGGCGCTGGGCGCAGTACACGTCTACCTCGGCGATCGAGGACTGGTACACGGTTTCGGCAGTCTCCGGCGCTGTGTTCCGGCAGTCGAATGGGAACCCGGTTACGGGGCCGGACAACTCGTTTGGCGGAAGCCAGGGGATGCAGGGGCAGGACCACGAAGGATGGTACAACCTGCAACGGGTTCCGATGCTTCCAGGGGACTGGCAGAATGTCTTTGTGGAGACGGAGCCAATCAATCCGCTCTACACGGGGCAATATGCTGTGGGACCGTACACGATCAGCACGGTCGATCCTTCGGGCACGGATCCAGCATTGGACGCGCAGGTTCTCCCAAGCTACCGGGAGACGTTCATGATTTTTTCTACAGTTGATCCTGCGAATACCTGCAGTGCGTCTACGGACGGAGTCGAAGCAGCACCGGCAGCGGTGAGCGCGCAGGGCTGGTGGCTGGGGACGCTCTGCGGATATGGGCACGCGGCGTGGTCCTCGCTGAGCGTGAAGGGCAATCGTTCATTCACTCTGGAGGTGACCGCCGAGGATGAGCAGGGCTTCGCCACGACCGCCAAGGCGTTGCCGGTGATCGGCGTGTGGAATGCAACGGATCCGCTCGGGTCGTTGCCAGGAGTGGGGGGTGTGGGCGAGGCCTTCAACGGCACGACGACCGGCATGACGACGCTGACGACATCGTTTACGCAACCGGATCAGTTACGAATTGTAATCGCCGACCAGCGCGGGGACGGGCGGCCCGACTTCAACTATCAGGCGCGTGTTTTGTATGCGGATTCGGTGACTCCTTCGGCGATGAGCCCGGCGGGCGGCACAATCACGATCACCGGGATGGGCTTTCGTACCGGGAACGCAGTTTATGTTAACGGCATCGCTGCAACTGTCCTGAGCTGGAGCGCTAACACGATTGTTGCGTCTGTTCCTTCTCTTCATGCGCTGGGTTCAACTACCGCGGTGGCCGCGGATGTTACCGTGCAGGACCTTTCGACTGGAGGAACGACGGTGATGAGTGGGGCGTTGAGCTATGCAGCGCCGGTGCCGACGTTGAATCTGCTGAGCGCTCCATCTGGCACGGTTCTTCTCGGGCAACAGGCGGCGGTGCCGTTTGCGGTGCAGGTGCTCGGTGGTGATGGTGTCACGCCAGTGGTTGGAGCAGCGGTGACTTTTTCGGCGATTGCCGGCACGGTCCAGTTCGCGGCGTGCGGAGCCCCTGTTTGCATTTTGCTCACCAACGCTCGGGGCATCGCCTCGACGCTGGTTACTCCGCAGACTTCGGGGACGATCATGCTGCAGGCCTCGGGGGTGGATGGTACAGCGAACGCTTCGTTGAATGCGCTGGCTGAGATGAAGGCCGCAACAGCTGTGCAGCCAGTTGAGTACATCGCAGCTGGGGCGATCGTGCAGTGGAGTCCTCAACTCGCTGCCAGCGATACCGTCTTTTCGACGACGGGCGCGCTGGTCAACTGGCAGACGATCTCAGGGCTTGTGGTTGCGTCGCCGGCACAGTCGCAGGTGAGCGACGAAGGAACTGCCCAGACGCTTGCGACGGCAGGGCCGCTGGCGCCGGGTGGACAGGCACTTTTGTCCGGGTGCGCATGGACCAGCGTGTGTGCGACGTTCGCGACCCAGGGCGTCGATCTGGCGGACTTGCGATTGGTTGCTGTTGGCGGAGCGGATCAGACCGTCCCGGCAAGCTCGAATCTGACGCCTGTCGTGGTGCGTGTTACGGATACGGCTGGCGATCCTGTCGCGGGCGCCGTAGTTGAGGTGTATCAGACGGTGGATGCGTGGCAGCTCCCTTGCACCGACCGAGGGCGGTGCCCGAACCCGCCGATGCTGGCGTCGTCCTCCTCGTCGATGACCTCCGATGTGAGTGGCCTGGTGACGATTGCGCCGCAGCAGGTGGAGGGGACGGCGGCGACCACGAAACTTGCTGTGGCGGCGGGAACCCAAGGGTTCCTGTCGCTGACTCTCGAAAAGCAACCCTAGGTCGCGGCCTTTGATGATTCGACTGCTCTGGAACCAGACCCGGGCAAGAGCATCCAATAGAGTAGAGAATCTTGAAGGGATAAGCTGGAGATGTCCAGCCAGGTCCACACAACGAACGCCGCAACGAGCAGCATGACGGAACAGGAGCCTGAACTATGGCGACAGCGGATCGAAGCGAGACTCGGCGCAAGCGGGTAGTTATCGTCGGCGGCGGCTTCGGCGGAATCAACGCCGCGATCAATCTCGCCAAGCTTCCGGTGGATGTGACGATGGTGGATCGCAAGAACTATCATCTTTTTCAGCCTCTGCTGTACCAGGTTGCGCTGGCCGTGCTCTCCCCGGCCGATATTGCGCAGCCGATTCGCGCGATCGTGCGGAATTATCCAAATCTTGATGTTTTGATGGATGAAGCGGTTGGCTTTGATCTTGCAAAACAGCGTGTCCAGCTTAAGACCGGCGTCGAGTTGCAGTACGATTTTCTGATTCTTGCCACGGGCTCGACCCACTCCTACTTTGGGCGCGACGACTGGGCCAAGCTCGCTCCCGGGCTCAAGACGGTAGAGGACGCAACAGAGATTCGGCGTCGCGTGTTGCTGGCGTTCGAGCTGGCTGAGCGTCAGATGATGGAGAAGGGCACGCATCCTGCCCTCAACTTTGTCATCATCGGTGGAGGCCCAACCGGCGTTGAGTTGGCAGGAGCCATCAGTGACATTGCGAAGCTTTATATGGCGAAGGACTTTCGACACATCGACCCTTCGATGGCGCAGGTGCTGATTCTTGAAGGCTCTCCGAATATTCTCGCGGCTTACCCTCCTGACCTGCAGCGTAAGGCTGGCGAACAGCTCAATGCGTTGGGCGTGGAGTACCGGACCAACTCTCATGTAACCGACGTTCAACCCGGCTATGTGATGGTGGGGGAGGAGCGAATCGATGCGCTCGTCACGTTGTGGGCTGCGGGAGTGCAGGCTTCGCCTCTGGGCAAGCTGCTGGGCGTGCCGACCGACAGGCGCGGGTGCGTCTTCGTCGACGGTCATCTAAAATCCTCCGGGCCATCCGGAGATCTTCATCTGCGGCGACCTCGCGCACATCGAGCAAGACGGCAGGCAGGTTCCGGGCGTTGCTCCGCCTGCCATTCAGATGGGTCGCTATGCGGCTAAGCGAATCGGCTACCTGATCGCGAAAGGGATGGGGAGCGATGGTAGCGGGAAGGATGAGAACTTTCATTACTTCGATAAAGGCGATATGGCTACGATCGGGCGAAAGGCTGCCGTTGCGAACATTCAGTGGCCATTCCATGGGCATTGGAGCGGATTGCCAGCCTGGATGACGTGGCTTGTCGTCCACATCTTCTTCCTGATCGGATTTCGCAACCGGTTAGCCGTCTTTCGGCAGTGGGCGTGGACCTATCTGACGTTCAGGGACAGTGCGCGACTAATTACCGGGTCACAGGAGCTGCCAGGCTGGAACACGAAGGACGATCCGAGCGGCGATCTTACGACAAAGCCGCTGGATCTGGCTTCGCCGAAGGTGTAGTTTCTTGGCGTTGATGAAGGATTTGATTCAGCAAAGAAGAAGGGCAGCGGTCGGAACCGCTGCCCTTCTGTTGGAGCGGTTGAAAGTTGAGATCAGGGTCTGACACCGTACTTGCCCTCCGCCAGAACCGATACAGTTGGGGCCGCGACGCCGAGGATTTGAACGACCGGTATTGAGGTTGAGGTTCCATTGACGGTCCAAAGAGCACCGGCAGCGTCGATCGCCATGGTACGATCTCCACTCTTAACCAGAGCCGAGTTGCTTACTCCCGCCGCATTGTAGGGAGCGAAGCCGCTTCCCGCTGCAGTGAGCAGGAAGCTGCCGGGATTGCCTCCGGTGGTTCCGATAGCAGGATCGAACTCGACGATGGTTCCCGCTGTGTAGCTATTGATGAAGATGCGGTTGTTGCCATCGATCATGATGGAGCGTGAGCCGTCGAGACCAACCCCCGTGGTAACCGTGGGTGTGTAGACGATTGGAGTTCCCGAAGGATTGCCATGTGCAACCATATAGAGTGAGCTGGCGTTCGTTCCGGTAACCGTGTTGGTGATCCAGGTGTTGCCATTCTTGTCCACCGCCGCGGCGTAGTTGGTGCCACCGCTGGTAGTGACTGAAGAGACGGGCGAAGAGTATGGAGCCAGGAAGTAGTTGGAAATACCCGCTCCCTGAGAGGGTCCCCAGACATTGCCGGTCTTTGCGTCCACCGTGAGCGCGTAAACACCACCCGATCCGATGACATTGCTGCCGCTGAAGACGGTTGGCGTTGTGGCGAACGTGTGGTTCCCGGAGTTGTACGCGAGCTGGCCAAAGACCTGGGTGCCGGAGCTGGCCTTGGTCGAGTACCAGATGTTGTTGCTTCCATCGACTGCGATTCCTGCTAGAGCGACGGTACCTGGTGTGGTAACAGTCGTCGTCGCAGCGCCGGGGTTGTATTGGTAGATATTGCCGCCGGCGGGTACGCTGTCGACCGTCCAGATGTTTCCCGTCAGGTCCACGGCAACCTGGTGGGTAAAGTTTGCCGCCTGGAGGGCTGCGCTACCCCAACCTCCGGCGGAGGGCGAGAGAAGTGTGCCATTGCTGGAAAGTTCGATCAGTCCGGCGTTAGTCACTCCAGTGACCCAGACGTTATCGTTTGCATCGGCGGCGATTCCCCAGGGGAACGCTGCTGCGGTGGTGCCGTTCGTTGCAAAGCCCGCCGTGTAGAGGATGCCAATCGAGAGATCGTTTGGCGCGGTGGCGCCGACTGTTGGCTGGAAGGACGGCGTACCGAGGATTAGGCCATACAGAGCGGCTGTGTTGTTCCCGGGAAATTGGGCCATATCCAGCGCGGCCTGCCAGGTGTTTACCGGGGCGGATCCAAAGCCGGAGGGCGGGGTCGCGTTCGTAAAGAGAGAAGAACATGCTGCACTAGCGTTGCTGGCGGAGTTGACGCAGGGCTCGAGGATGTCGGCGAGGCTGTTGATCATGCTCGCCGGTACGCTGCCATTGCCGCCCGGCGTCGTGGTAAGGGCCGAACCGGATGTAAAGTCGACGATATTGGCGGCGTTCTGGAAGGCGTGCTGCAGGCCGGTCGGATTGGTGGCACTGGTTCCGATCGTGACGTTAGCTGAGTTGGCCGCGAAGCCGCTGAGCGCGTAAGCCGCTGCGATCGTAGTGACTTCGTTGATCACGACGTGCGTGCTGGCGCCGACGGTCGAGCAGTTGCCCAGAGCCGCGACGAGTACGCTTGCCGCGTTATTGGTCGGGGAACTGAAACCCGGGTTGCCACCAGAGGCGACGATGTAAACCTGCTGCGGGTCACTGCAATTGATGAAGGAGGTGACCTGGAAGTTGCCGCTGGCATCGGTCGTCGCGGTTCCGAGCGCGCTCGGGAGGAGGCCGTAACCTGATTGTCCGGTGGCGTAGACGACGATGGACGCACCACTGATCGGAGGCTGGCCGCCGAAGGCGGTTCCGCTAATAGTCATTGTGTGCGTACTGGTATCTGTGTACGACGTAACGCCGCAACCAGCGAGGAACCAGGCAGAGAGAGAACTAAAGAGAACAGCCGCAGGCCCCAGAGCTGTGCGGGTAAGGCTTCCGCCGATATGTGTACGCAATTAACTTCCTCCCAATCATCACCGTGCAAACTACAGCCAACAGAAAAATGAACAATCGAATGGCTTGCCGCCAGGCCGTCAATTTTCCATGTTGTTTGAACTTAGATTGTCGGAGGTAGATTTTCCATCAAAAAAGCAATAATTTCCAGAAGTTTCTGTTTGAGGGAACGCGCAAAGACATCAAAGGTCGTCACAGCGGGCTGAGATGCCTCGGGACCACGGAGGAGATGCGGGCAATTTATCCGTCAGGCCAAGGTATCGCCGACGCAAAGAAGGGACCGCCTGTGGGCGGTCCCCCTCTTCGTTCTCCTCAAGTGAGATTATTTCGCGGATGCCTCTATTTCATTCCACTCCGCATCGGAGAGGTGTACCTCCGCCGCGGCGATGTTCTCTTCGAGATGCTCAACCGAAGAGGTTCCGGGGATCGGGAGCATAACGGGAGAGTGATGCAGCAGCCAGGCCAGCGAAAGCTGAGAGACAGTCGCTTTATGTGCTTTGGCCGCCGCGTCGAGTTTTCCGCCAGGTTGAGCCAATTTGCCAGCCGCAACGGGAAACCATGGAATAAACGCGAGCTTATGCTTCGCGCAGTACTCAACCACGTCTTCATGACGTCGGTCGCCGATGTTGTACTGGTTCTGCACGCTGACAATGTCGATGACCTTGCGAGCCTGATCGATCTCGTGGGGTTTCACTTCGCTTAACCCGACGTGGCGGATCTTGCCCTGCTCCTGGAGCTGCTTGATCGCGCCGAGCGATTCTTCGACCGGCACCTTCGGATCGATGCGATGAAGCTGCCAGAGATCGATGCGGTCGGTTTTCAGGCGACGCAGACTCATCTCCACCTGCTGGATGAGGTATTCAGGACGGCCTACGGGCAGCCATTTGTTGGGGCCTTGCCGGGTCAGACCGGCCTTGGTGGCAATCACGAGGCCTTTGGCGTAGGGATCTAGCGCTTCGCCGATCAGCTGCTCGCTGACCTCCGGCCCGTACGAGTCGGCGGTATCAATGAAGTTCACGCCAAGCTCAACCGCCCGTCGCAGGACCCTCTTCGCGCCCTCGCGATCCTTGGGCTCACCCCAGATCCCGTCGCCGGTAATCCGCATCGCCCCGTAACCCAGCCGGTTGACGGGGATGTCACCGCCAATCGCAAACGTACCGCTCGCCTTTGCACTTACAGTTAGAGTAACCATGCCTTATGGGATGCTGGCTGCCGGACAAAGGTGCATCGTCTCGCCCTCTTCGAGAACTTTTACCCGTCCTTTAATACCGAGCCGTACGGCTTCGGCCTCCAGCCGTTGCAGAGGCTCTTCCATCGGCTCGCGACCGAGGCGAAAGGTTCCGTAGTGCATCGGCACCATTCGTTCGGCACCGAGTTCGACGAAGCCACGCACAGCTTCTTCCGGACTGGTGTGGACCGATCGGTAGGCGTCAGGGAAGTAGGCCCCAATGGGCAGCAGAGCGACCTCGGGTTTCAGCCTTGCGCCAATTTCACTGAACCCTTCGAAATAGGCTGTATCGCCGGAGTGGTAAACGCGCTGACCACCACCCTCGACGACGTATCCGCCGTACCCTCGATGCACATCTCGAAACATACGCGCGCCCCAATGCTTGCACGGAGTCATCGTGACCTTGAGTCCTGCCACCTCTGCCTCGTCCCACCATCTCAGCCCGTGGATCTTTTTGAACCCCAGCCCTTCCACCAGATCTTCAACGCCTTTGGGTACTATGACCTCGGGTGTGGTTCCGGTCAGCTTGCGCGTGGCACGTATTACGCGTCTTAGCGAGGCCATATCCAGATGATCCATGTGTGCGTGGGTCAGCAGAATCACATCGATGGGAGGCAGCTCTTCCACGCGTAATCCTGGCTGGCGCTGCCTCCGGAGCACGATGAGCCGCTTGGAAAAGACGGGATCGACCAGTACTTTTCGGCCGTCTACCTGTAACAAGAAAGACGAGTGGCCGATAAACGTCACGCCGAGCCCATCGTGATCGACCAGTTCGACCGGACGGGAGACGCCCGTCATCGGCCGCGCATGACTCTCCCGCACCAGACGCCACAGCTGCTCCAGCTTTCTCATCGCGAACGGCCTTTCCTTCCACAGCTTTCGCATTCTTTCTCCTGTGAAAATAGATGCTCGAGCCCCCCTCTTCGCACCAATAGACTGTAAATCCAGTCAAGCGGCCACCAATCTGTCAACACTCCATTGGTGGTGGATGTTTGCGAAACTGTTTTAGTGTCAGCGCAAGAACAGGAAAACCGCGACCGCGACGAACCGTCTGCTCAAATACTCGAGCAAGACGTCTTCATCGCAGCCGCGGTTCCTCTCTTCTGAACTTCGGACGGCCCGAACTTTTAGCCCGGTGCTACTTCGCCTGGGGCTTCAGTATGTCATCCATACGATCCGGAACGCTCGAGACCCGTTCAAGTTGCGGATAACGCTCGCCCCCGTGGTAGTCCAGTCGAATGACTTTGAAGAAGCCGGTGTTTTCGACGATTAGCTCGATCGCCGGTCCTGAGTCCTTCGCATCATGAATCGCCGCCTTCAACACGTCGGGTGTGTACGCTCGTCCGTTGACTGCGATCAGCTTCATTCCAGGTCCAATGCCGGCTTTGTCTGAGATCCCGCCCTTCAGGACGTCGGATACATTGCCGGACTTGCCCGAGTGGAGGCCGATCGAGTACCAGAAGTTGAAGCTTCCACGCTCGGCATCCTCCATCGCGCTCCACGCGTTCGGCTTGTCGGAGTAGCTAAGCTTGTACCCGCCATTCTCGAGACCGCCGAGGGGCGCCTGATAGGCGTTTGAATCGATGCGCGAGCGAAGGAAGGTCGCCCAGTCGTTTGCGACAACGGAGTTCAATCCGGCAACGACGTCGTCGAAGGTGTAGGGCACCACCTTCGGTGGAGTGTCGCCGCCGAGCCCGTGGAACTTCGCTACAAAATCGTCGAGCGTTTTCTTGCCATCCGTCACCTTGCGAATCGTTGTGTCGACGTCGAGCCAGATCAGCTCGCCTTCGTCGTAATAGTCGACGTTGAGACGCCAGTTATCCCATCCTCCGCCCGCGTCGTAGAGAATCTGAGCTGAAGTCGCGGTGTCCTGGATGTCGCGCCATGTACGCCCTGGACGGTTGTCATACTCTGCAGCGATGGTCGACAGCCGCTGTTTGTACTGGTCGGGGGTCCAGATACCGCAGCGTGCCGCCAGGACGTCGCCGAGGTACTCCGTGAGCCCTTCGTACACCCACAGCAGATCACCCACCATCGGCTTCTGGTAGTTGCTGGTGGCGAGGCCGGCGGGACGGCGGTATTTGCCGTTCCAGCTATGGGTAAACTCGTGCGGCAGCAGCAGGCCGCCCAGCGTGAATTCACGATCGTCGATGAACGTAGTTGCGGGCACGCGGTCATCGCTCGACTGATGGTGCTCGAGGCCAAAGTGCGCGACCTCGTCGCTGAGGGTGACTAGGAAGTGATAGGAGCCGTAGTGCCTGCTTTTATACAGCGCGCCCGTTTCGCGTACGAGGCGGTCGAATTCGGCGATGTGCTCCTTCGAGAGCTCGACTTGTTCGGGGCCGTCGGCCGCCATGTCGAGGTAGTGCTTCGGCGTGATCTCGGGAGCCAGGGGAACCTCGCGGAAGTACCGGCCGGCGAGCACCGGGGAGTCGACGAGTTGTTCCAGCGAAACTGTCTTGAAGTCGGCAATTGATATAGCTCCCGCCGCCTGAATTCGAGTTGTGTCCAGAGCAGTTCCGAACTGCCATGTCGTGGGTAGCGTGATCGATGGTGTGAACATGACCTGACTTGCCTCTGTGTCGGCGGGATAGACCAGCAGCGTGTTCCAGCTGAGCAGCGCGAGGTTTTCGCTGGTCGAACCGCCCGATGAAAAGCCCGACAGCGACGACGAAGCCAGAAAATCAATCTTCATCTCCAGCTTGGTCGCACCCTGCGGCACCGTCAGGTGGTAGGCGAACATATCCACCTTGTCGCGCTCCCATTTCACCGGCCGTCCGTTCGCCGTGATGAAGAATCCCGCCATATTTTCGATCGGACCGGTTGGCCCATGCTCGCCGGGAATCCACTTTGGGTAGACGACGGTCAACGGGCCGGCCGTCACCGGCATCACCTCAGTCGCGTGAAGAATCTTGCGCGGTGCATCGGTCAGATCGACACTCAAGGTAATAGGTGCTGTCTGCGCAAGGGCAACCGAACTTCCGACGGCCGCGGCTAAGACC
Organism: uncultured Acidobacteriaceae bacterium; assembly: GCA_963798925.1. GTDB lineage: Bacteria > Acidobacteriota > Terriglobia > Terriglobales > Acidobacteriaceae > Edaphobacter. The sequence goes on along the minus strand of CAWCVD010000008.1, from coordinate 408,568 downwards.
ACGCCGACACACCTTTTCCAAAGACTACTCATCATTCTGTCTTGTCCTCTTCCGGTTCCGCGTACTCGCTTTCGGGAACCGCCAACAGTCTATCCCGGATTGGGATTGCCTCATCTTTCCCTTCCAGGCCACGGTATTTGGCCGATTGCCCGCCTTTGCAGGTAGGATGATGCACACAGGAGAATCCATGCGTTCGAAGTTTCTGGCTGTCCTTGCGCCCGCCTCACTCTTCTTTCCTCTCTGCCTTCCCGCACAACAGCCGGCGCCTCAGCCGTTGCAGGCGATGCCTTATTCGCCTTCGCTTGACCTCAGCAGCCTCGACCGCTCGGCCGATCCCTGCGTGGACTTTTACAAATTTTCCTGCGGTGGGTGGATGAAGAACAATCCAATTCCGGCCGATCAGTCCGGCTGGAGCGTTTATGCGAAGCTGGGCAATGAGAATCAGCAGTTTTTGTGGGGGATTCTGCAAGAAGATGCTACGGCGAAGAAACGCACGCCTGTGCAACAGAAGGTAGGCGACTACTTTGCCGCGTGCATGAACACGGCAGCCATCGACGGGCGTGGCATCAAGCCCGTACAACCGGAGCTTGCGCGGATTGAAGCGCTGAAGACTCCGCCTGAACTGGTCACGGCGATCGCGGCGCTGCACCATGAGTATCCCGGTTCATTTTTCTTCGGCTCCAGCACCGGCCAGGACGCAGTAGATTCGTCGCTGGTCATCGTTGAGCTTCGTGCGGGTGGCCTTGGGCTTCCTGACCGCGACTACTACTTGAAGACAGATCCGAAGAGCGTGAAACTCCGCGAACAATATGTCGCTTACATCGAGCAACTGCTCAAACTCGGCGGCGAGAGCGCCGAACAGGCCAAAGCTGACGCCGACTCCACCCTGCGCATCGAGACGGCGCTTGCTAAAGCTTCGCTGACGCGGGTTCAGAGACGCGATCCGCACAACACCTACCACATGATGACGGTCGCTGAACTCGGCCAGATCGCCCCTGCGTTCGATTGGCCGCACTATTTTTCGGAGCAGGGCGTTCCATCCATCACCAAACTGAACGTCTCGCAACCTGAGTTCATGAAGGCTGTTCAAGCGGAGCTTACGTCAGAGCCAATAGAAGCGTTGCGTGGGTATCTGCGCTTTCATCTTCTTACCTCGGCGGCGCCTTATCTTTCGCATGAGTTCGAAGAGGCCGATTTCGATTTCTACTCGAAGACGCTCCGCGGCACTCCGTCCATGCCGCCGCGATGGAAGACCTGTACTCGCGCGGTGGATCGCAATCTCGGCGAAGCGTTGGGTGAGGAGTTCGTGAAGCGCACCTTCACCGCGGACACCAGGGCCAAGACACAGCTTATGACCGAACAGATCGAGACCGCGATGCAGCATGAGATCGAGAACCTCGACTGGATGAGCCCGGAGACGAAGCAGGAAGCGCTGCGCAAGTTGCACGCGATTCGCAATAAGATCGGATATCCCGACCGGTGGCGCGACTACTCGAAGCTTGAGGTGAAGCCGGACGACTACTTCGGCAACACGATGCGATCGTATCGTTTTGAAGATGCGCGCCGATGGAACAAGCTGGGCAAACCGGTTGACCTGAACGAATGGGGGATGACGCCGCCGACGGTGAACGCCTACTTCAACCCGCAGATGAACGACATCAACTTTCCGGCTGGCGTCCTGCAGCCGCCGTTGTACGATACAAAACTCGATGACGCGCCGAACTACGGAAATACTGGAGCGACGATCGGCCACGAACTTACTCATGCCTTTGACGATGAGGGACGTCAGTTCGACTCAAAGGGCAACCTGCGCGACTGGTGGACTTCCACCGACGCAAAGGGCTTCGAGGATCGCATCAACTGCATCCGCGATCAATACGCGGAGTACGTCATCGTCGATGACATTCACATCAACTCCAAGCTGACGAGCGGCGAGGATGTTGCTGACCTGGGCGGCACGCTGCTGGCTTACATTGCGTGGAAGAAGCAGACCGCGGGTCAAAAGCTCGCCGATGTTGACGGCTTCACTCCGGATCAGCGGTTCTTCGTCGGGATGGCGCAGTGGGCCTGCGAAAATGAACGGCCCGAAAACCTTCGTGTCAGCGCGGTCACCAACCCACATTCGCCCGGATTTGCCCGTATCAACGGCGTCGTCTCGAACATGCCGGAGTTCCAGCATGCGTTCAGCTGCAAGGCAGGTCAACCGATGGTACACGCGCCGGCTTGCAAGGTCTGGTGAGATTCTTCTTCGCTTCAGGAGTCGGCGGCCTAACCAGCTATGGTCGGGTCGCCGGTACCGCAATCAGCTACCAGCCAGTACACTTGTCCAAAGCTAAATGAATCTTTATGCGATCGTTTTAGGCCTCATCGTCCTCACGCTCCTTGGGGTCTCGCTGGGTCGCGTCTCCAAGGTCAAGACGAAAGCCGACTACCTTGTCGCGGGGCGGTCCCTCCCTGCGATCGTCCTGATCTTCACGCTTCTGAGCTCGTGGATCGGCTCCGGCTCCTTGCTCGCTGGAGCGGAGAACGCTTATAAACACGGCTTTCCTGCCTTGTGGCAACCCGCCGGTGGATGGGCCGGCCTTTTGCTTATCTATTTCATTGCTCCTCGCGCGCGCAAATTCGCGCAGTTCACCATTCCCGATCTTCTTGAGGCCCGTTACAACCAGACCGCGCGAGTTCTTGGCGTCATCGCGGTGCTATTTGCGTACACGGCGATTACCAGCTACCAGTTCATCGGCGGCGGAGACATTCTTCACCTTATCTTTCCATCCGTCACTGCACGTCACGGACAGGAGATCATCGCCGCCTTCGTCATCGTCTTTACCGCCATTGCCGGGATGAGTTCGGTTGCCTATATGGACCTTGCCATCGGCCTACTGGCAACAATCACGCTCATTGTGGCCTTGCCGATTCTGGCGCACATCGCCGGAGGATGGTCTGCCGTCTCGTCTTCGCTACCGGCCACACATTTTCAGGTCTTTGGAGATTTCACAGCCGTTCGTGCATTGGAACTGTTTCTGCCAACCTGTTTGTTGATGCTCGGCAATCAGTCCATGTATCAGAAGTTCTTCTCAGCAAAATCGGAAAAGGACGCCACTCGCGCGGTAGTTGGATGGTTCGTTGGCATCCTTATTCTCGAGACGGTCATCGTTGCGATCGCGGTCGTGGGCTCATCGTTGTTTCCTTCTGGGGAAGTTAGCGAAAATCCTCGGGAGATTCTCGCCTACACAGCGCTCCATGCACTTCCGCATCTGCTGGGCGCCATCATGGTGGGTGCCATCTTTGCAAAGGTCATCTCCACGGCGAACAACTATTTGTTCTCTCCGGCCACGAACCTTATTAATGACGTCTACGTTCGTTACGTCAGGCCGGACGCTTCGAACCGCAACATCCTGATGGTAAGCCGCCTCCTGGTCGTTCTACTGGGCTGCTGGTCGTTGTTTCAGTCGCTGGGGACGCACTCCGTGCTCCAGAAAGCTCTTTATGCCTATACGATCTACTCAGCGGCGCTGACCCCTGTCATTCTCGCCGCCTTCTTCTGGAAGCGGGCCACGGCCGCCGCGGCCGTTTCAAGCATTGCTGCCGGCACGTTTGTTACGATCTTCTGGGACACGCAGTTTATCCACACCCACCTGCCGGAGGCTGTCGCCTCGCGTGACGCCATCCTTCCTGCATTGCTGGCTTCGCTGCTAAGTCTGGTCCTGGTTAGCCTTGTGACCACGCCTCCTACTGAAAAGCAACTTCGTCCATTCGCTGAAGGCTGACGCATCTAAATCCACAATTCCATTCGCACGAATTTAACGTTAGTGTTCCATCATTAAGTTTTCTCCCAGAAAGCACTTGGCCTTCGTGCCAGAGCACCGGTGGGACGGTCTGAAGGATAATGAATTACTTACTTGTACCCGATCTTGTTGCTATGGGGCTTCTCCTTAGCCTCCTTTACTTCCTGCGCCGGCGTCATCCCCGCGAGACGGTGGATTTTTGGCTCATCGGCCTGCTCTTCATCTTCTTTGAAGCCATCATTCACACCGCCTACCCGCCTCCGGGGACCTTGCGGCTGGTTGCGCATGTCGCTGCGCTGAACTTCTTTTACGTCGCGGGCGCTATCTTTCTTTGGGCCTCAGGCAGAGACCTCTTCCTGCGCAGACCCTTTCTGCTTTATCTTGCGATCAACTCCATTCCTCCCGCGGCTCTGCTCACCCTCTATGGTCTGAGCAATCACAATCCGAGGGCCTATCATGTTGTTGCAGTCTTCGGGCTCGTCCTCGGGGTCGTTAGCGCATTCGCTATCTCGCGTACCTGGACTCCTGGAAGAGGCTGGTGGATCCTCTTCGTGCAGTTCGGTACCTGGGTTCCAATTTGGTTCTTTGCTTCTTCGAACTCGTTTCGCAGCGCGGCTTATTTTGTCCTCTTTGTCGTTTATTTCGCGACCGCCGTGCTCTTCCAGCTGAGCCTGCCCCGCCGGAGCCTCGGCAAGATCGCCATCGTTCTCGGTTTTGTGATCTGGTCTCTTGTCTTTCTTCTGCACTCCTGGGTTAGCAACCATCTGGGATACGACGCCATCGCCGATGAGGTCTGGAATCTGCAGAAGTTTCTCGTCACTATTGGAATGCTGCTCGTTCTGCTCGAGCAACAGGTCTCCACGAACGAGTGGTATGCCTTCCACGATCACCTCACGGGCCTTCCCAATCAACGTCACTTTGAGGATCAGCTCGCCACTACAATCCAACAATCGACCACCAACGGCACTCGCGCTGCGCTCTTCATGATCGATCTTGATGGCTTCAAACTGATTAACGATACGCACGGCCATGACGTCGGCGACGAACTTCTCAGGCATATCGCCGAAAATCTCCGTGGCGCGATTCGGCCGCAGGACACGGTCGCTCGCCTGGGCGGCGACGAGTTCATCATCCTGACAACTGACCTGCCCGTGGGCCAGTCTTCTGATATCGTCGCGGAGGCCGGCGCCGGCCGCATCCACGCTGCTCTGCGCAGGCCGGTCAGTATCGGCGGCAACCAGCTCAGCGTTACCGCAAGCATCGGAGTGGCTGTCTACCCCGACGACGCGACCGACGAGATTCTTCTCCGCCGCCTGGCGGACCAGCGAATGTATGAGCAAAAGCGCCAGATTCCCCTCAGCTTCTAAATCAGCCAAACTCAAATTTTGCAACTCACCTTTTACCTTCGACTGCATCTATCCCAATACGTATTTTTCCGGACAGGAGACATCATCATGGCGCCCGACACGCAACCCATCGTCTTCAACACAATCTTTCATACAGCGGATCCGGCTCTCGTGTTCCCCGTGAACTCTCAGTGCGGCCATTCTCAAAATATCCCTGACGAAATCCTCGACGCCACACCGAAACGCGGTGGCCTCGACGACGATGAATACGACGAGGACGAGGACGAAGACTTCGACGAAGACGACGAGGAGGAACTTGACGAAGAGGAAGATGAAGAGGATGAGGAATACGACGACGATGATGAGGATGAAGATGATGAGGAGGAAGATGACGAGGAAGAAGAAGAAGAAGAAGACGATCTAGACGGCGATGAGGTAGAGGATGATGACGAAGAGCTCAATCTGATTTAGAGCAACCTCGGTTCGCCGAACGAGCTCTTGACGGCTTTTCGGTGAATCAATAACCCGCGTCCGAGACCACGTTCTTCAGCTCTTCGCCGGCAATGAACCTCCGTACCTGTTCCGCGCCGAACTGAAAAGCTCGATGGATAAACTCTGGCGTCGATCCTCCGACATGCGGAGTGATCATGCAATTCGGGGCGGACCACAGTGGATGCCCAGGAGGCAGAGGCTCCGGGTCGGTGACATCGAGAGCCGCGTGGATCCGGTTCGCTTGCAATGCTGCCGTCAGCGCATCCGTGACCACAACCGGCCCTCGAGCCGCGTTCACGAGCAACGCACCTGGTTTCATCAATGCTATCTCGGCTTCTCCGATCAATCCGCGCGTCTCCGCGGTCAACGGCACGATTGCAACGACGATATCCGCTTCGGGTAACAGCCTTCGCAACTCGCCGACACGAAAGACCTCCGGTTCTTTCCGGGGCGTGCGGGCAAGGCGAATGATCTTCACTCCAAAGGGAGCCAGGCGCGCCTCAATCGCTGCCCCGATCGACCCAAAGCCGACGATCAGCACTGTCTTGCCTGCGAGGTCATCTCCCAGAACTGCGTACTGCCCAACGCTGGTGCCGCTAACGTTCATGAATCCATCGCGAAACGAGGCCTGACCTTTCCACTCTTCGCGAAGCTGCACGTCCCGGTAGTACGGAAATCGTTTGAGAGAGGACAGAATCGCCGTCATCACCCATTCCGATGCCGAGATGTCGTGCAGGCCGCATCCATCGCATAACACCACATCTTTGGGAAGCCAGGGAAGAATCCAGTCGACACCGGCCATCATCGACTGCACTATCTTGACGCCACGCAAGTGCTGAAAGGTCTCCTGATAGCTCTTGCGCGCAAAGACCAGTAGCCAGAAATCGACGTCCAGGGTCTGCGAGAGTTTGCGGGGTACCCGCACGATCTCTGCCTCCCGAGGAAAGTCAGTCAACAACTCTTGAGCAAGATTCTCATCGACACCGACGCGCACCATCCTCTGAGTGTGCACGAACCCGCCCCCAAAAAGAAAGCCCGGCCAGAAAGGCCAGGCTGTAAACCTGTTCCTGCTCCGAACTAGATATCCAGGTTCTTCACATCCAGAGCATTCTCTTCAATGAACTTCCTTCGGGCTTCGACGTCCTCGCCCATCAGCGTGGTAAAGATCTCCTCGCATGCCGCGATATCTTCGAGCTTCACCTGCAGCAACGTGCGGCGCTCGGGGTCCATCGTTGTCTCCCACAGTTGCGGAGCCGTCATTTCGCCCAGACCTTTATATCGCTGCACCTGGTACTCTTTGCGGCCCTGTTCGATCACATAGTCAAAGACCTCGCGCGCCGTCTTCTTCTCCACAGGATCCTGAGAGGCCTTGCTTGAACGCTTCGCGGCCTTCGTCTCAGCAACGGTTCCAGGGGCCGCTGCGATCTCCGCAACACCCTCTTCGGACGCAGCCTCCTCAGCCTCTTCGGCTGCCGCAGCTTCCGCCTCCGCCTTGGTCTTCGCGGCATATTCAATCAGGAACGGCGCAACCAGCTGGTCTTTGATCTGCGCATGCTTAGCCAGCATCTGTCTGCTCTCCGGAGCCGAGGCCAGTGCCCAGTCGATCGTTCGCACCGCACCCTGCGCATCGGTGTAACTCACCGAATAGCTTCGGTGTTCCTCGTCCATCATCACATCGCCGACGTTCTTGAACTGGTAGGTCTTCTGCATCCCCGCCAGCCGCTGGCGCATCTTCTCCAGTTTCGCCGGGGACTCAAAGTCCACGCGGCGCGCAGGGTCTTTGCCCTCGTGGGCGAATAGCTCGGCGAAGGCCTGCGTAACCTCCTCGTTGCGGAGGCGCTTCTGCACCTTGTCGAAGAAGCCAAGATAGTCGTTCAGCTGAGTCATGTACTTCGTCAGCTCTTTGCCTTCGAGCTTCGCGCCGCCATCGCCGTAGCGAATCACCATGCCATCCGAGGCGCGCTTGACCATCACGCTGACGTACTCGCGGTCGTCTTTAATGTACTGTTCGAACTTGCCCTTCTTGATGCGATAGAGCGGCGGCTGTGCGATATAGACGTGGCCGCGCTTGATCAGCTCCGTCATGTGGCGGAAGAAGAAGGTCAGCAGCAGCGTGCGGATGTGCGATCCGTCAACGTCCGCATCGGTCATCAGTATCAGCTTGCCGTAACGAAGTTTGGTTGCGTCGAAGTCATCCTTACCGATGCCACAGCCAAGCGCCGTGATCATGGCCCGAATCTCTTCGTGGCCAAGCATCTTGTCGTAGCGGGCCTTTTCCACATTGAGGATCTTGCCTTTGAGCGGGAGGATCGCCTGGAACTTGCGGTCGCGGCCTTGTTTGGCTGTTCCGCCTGCGGACTCACCCTCGACCAGGTAGAGTTCGCAACGATCGGGCTCACGTTCGCTGCAGTCGGCGAGTTTGCCCGGCAGACCGCCGCCATCGAGCGCCCCTTTGCGGCGAGTGAGGTCGCGAGCCTTGCGCGCAGCCTCACGTGCCCGCGCCGCATCGATCGCCTTGTTGATGATCTTCTTCGCGACGGAGGGATTCTGCTCCAGGAATCCACCGAGCCGCTCGTTGACGAACGCTTGCACCGTTCCGGCGATATCGGAGTTCAACTTGCCTTTGGTTTGTCCTTCAAACTGCGGCTGCGACAGCTTCACGCTGATGACGACGACCAGCCCTTCGCGCACGTCATCGCCACTCAGGTTCTCTTTGACGTCTTTGAAGAGCCCAAGCGACTGCCCGGCGGCGTTGATCGTACGCGTCAGTGCGGTCTTGAAACCGGAGAGGTGCGTTCCGCCATCAATGGTGTTGATGTTGTTGGCAAACGTAAACACCGTCTCGGAGTAGGCGTCGTTGTACTGCAGCGCAATCTCCATTGCCACGCCATCACGCTCGGCTTCCATGTAGATCGGCTTGTCGTGGAGCACCTGCTTGCCTTTGTTGAGATGCTTGATGAACTCCGCGATTCCCCCGACGTACTTGAACTCCTGGTGCTTATACTCGCCCGTCTTCGTGTCAGTCGTGCGCTGGTCGGTGAGATGGATCTCGAGTCCCTTGTTGAGGAAGGCGAGTTCGCGTAACCGCTGCGCCAGCGTGTCGTAGTTGAATTCGGTGACAGTGAAGATCGTCTTGTCCGGCAGGAAGTGGACCTTGGTGCCCTTGCGCGTCGAAGCGCCCATCTTCTTCAACTTCGTGGTCGGAGCGCCCTTGGAGTACTCCTGCTCCCAGGCGTGGCCATCGCGCCATACCTCGACGTCCAACTCTTCGCTCAACGCATTGACGCAGCTGACGCCGACGCCGTGCAATCCGCCGGAGACCTTGTAGTTCGAGGCGTCGAACTTACCGCCGGCGTGGAGCATTGTCAGCACCACCTGCACCGCGGGCATCTTCTCGCCATTGATGACCTTGTCGTCGACCGGAATTCCGCGCCCGTCGTCGACCACCGTGATCGAGTTGTCGACATGGATCGTGACGTCGATCTTGCTCGCATGGCCGCCTAGGGCCTCGTCGACCGAGTTATCGACGACCTCGTAGACCAGATGGTGCAGCCCCATCTCGCCGGTTGAGCCGATATACATCGCCGGACGCAGCCGCACCGCCGCCAGGCCCTCAAGAACGGTAATATTCTCGGCCGAGTAACCGCCACCCTCCTTTTTCCGGGTGGGGGTGTCCTTGATTTTGCCAACTTCAAGCTCTAAAAGAGCACCTTCGGTAGGGATTGCAGTCGATGCCATGGATCTCCGTTCAGCGCTTGCTGAATATACAGTCTCTCCGGCCTGCCCCTGAGTTTGCGCGATTCGCGAAAACCCGCGCCATTCCAGCGTTTTACACAGGTTTCGGCCTGACGTTCCGTGCCTTAAGTATACCACGTAAGTGGTATCGAAAAGGCGGCCGGAACCCCTTCTGGTTCAGTGGATTTCAGGGGCGATTTAGTTCAAATGCAAGGGCTTGGGAAACACCCTCAAAACCACCCGCTGCATCCCCCGAAAGTGTTAGAGTCGTGACCCGTAACTAGAGATATTCTCCCCCTAGTTCGTTATGAAAGGGTATTCCTGAGGTGACCCAATGAAGTTGAACCGCTTGATTGCTGCATCAATTGTGAGTGTTTCCCTGCTTGTCCCCTCAACCTCGGCCTTAGCTTGTGATCACGACAGCCATTCGTCGTCGTCCTGGTCGTGGTCCTGGTTTGGTTTCTGCAACCATTCCGATAAAGACAAAGACTGCGACCACGACCGCGACAAAGGTCATGATTGCAACCATGGCGGATCCTCGACTGGCAGCGGTGGCTCTTCGACCGGCAGCGGTGGCTCGCCCACCGGCGGTGGTTCGGCAGTAGGTCCAAAAGGCTAGTACGATCGCCCTCTCCAACCCTGGAAAGACCAGGAAAGACACCTTGGATTGAGAATGCTCGCCAGAGCTAAGCCAATGACCCTCTTCGGAGGGTCATTCTCTTGCGTGAAGGAAGTGCTTCTTTCGTCCTTTTTGTTTATGAGACCCGCACTTAGATCCTCGGTAATATCTTGGCGAAAATAGCGGGCTGCCTGCGCCAGCCATAACCCAAAGGTGGTATATGCAAGATTTTGCATGCTGATATTCTTGATGTGAGGTAAACCAATGAAACTAAATAGATTGCTGACCGCCTCTGTTCTTGGGTTATCGCTGTTAAATACTTCTGCTTTCGCTTGTGATCATGGCAGCAGCAGCAGCGACGAGAGCCACTGGTCGTTCCTCGGCTGGTGCCATCACATCGTTGCGGACTCCCACCGCGAGTGCGACCAGGACGGTCAAAACTCTGGCCGAGGAAACAACTGCGACCATGGCAAAGGCAACGGTGGCGGCTACTGCGGCACCGGCAGTTCTACCAGCGGTGGCTCTACGAGCGGCGGCTCGCCCACCAGTGGCGGCACGACAGTAGGTCCAAAGGGCTAGCACGTTTGCCCTCTCCAAACCTGGAACGACCAGGAAAGACACCTTGGATTGAGAATGCTCGCCGGAGCTAAGCCAATGACCCTCTTCGGAGGGTCATTCTCGTGTCTGGGAAAGAAAGCACTTAGCGCTTATTACTTCCAACCCGCGATTCTGCCCAAATTTACGGCCAACTTCGTATATACTCAGTAAGTTGTCCAGAAACACTCAGGAACACACATGCCAAAGTTGAAAACACACAGCGGCGCAGCCAAGCGCTTCCATAAGACAGGCACGGGCAAGTTCAAGCGCGGCCAGTCGAAGATGCGCCACATCCTCACCTCAAAGGCCACCAAAACCAAGCGCCACCTCGGCGGACTGGTATTGGTCTCCAAGGCGGATCAGGCAAAAGTCGCCCGGATGCTTCCTTACGCCTGATTCTCAGGCAGGGAAGTGTCAGTCTTTCAAGTCAAGTCGCTTCAATAGGAGCAAAGGGCCAGTCAAAGCGTTCCGGCCCCTGGAATTGCGGTAGCGTTCCACCGAGACTTGAAGTTGCATAGCGAGTGAAGAGGCCACCTTACCTCCAGCCGCTCAAACGAAGTACGCAAAAGGAGAATCACGATGCCCCGTGTAAAACGGAGTACAAAACGCAACGACCGCCGTAAAAAGATCCTCAAGCGTGCAAGCGGTTACTTCCTCACCAAATCCAAGCTCTATCAGGCAGCGCAAGAGGCCGTCGAGCGCTCGCTCATGTTCGCCTACACCGGGCGCAAGCAGAAGAAGCGTCAGTTCCGCGCTCTCTGGATCGTCCGCATCAACGCGGCTTGCCGCATCAACGGCATGAGCTACTCGACCTTCATCAACGGCCTCAAGCTCGCCGGCAATACCCTCGATCGCAAGATCCTCGCCGATATCGCCGCGAACGACGCCGCCGGCTTTGCTGCTCTCGCCGCGCAGGCGAAGTCCTCCCTCAAGACTGCAGCCGATAAGCGAGCGAAGACCACGAAGGCCGCCGCATAACAGAAAGCTACAAGCAATAAAAGCAGGCGCGGCTTCGGTCGCGCCTTTTTCCTTTTCGAACACCTGCATCCATACACACGACAAGGAATTCTAAGCGACGTGCCGCTAACCGCGCTGTCAGCCGGAAACCTGTAAACAGCACACTCGGATATCCTGTAAGTATGTCGACTGCCGAGATACAGCCGGTCCAGCAGCAAAGCCTCGATTATGAGGCGTCCGGCCAGCCCGCAGGAAAAGCTCCCTTCGAATCATGGGGCCGCTACCCCACCTACGGTGCAAAGATAGTCCCGCTGCATTGGCAGAGCGATTTCCCCGCGGCAATCGACGGCATTCACAACGGCGCGCTGCCTGTCGGCATGGGCCGCAGCTACGGAGACGTGTGCCTGCTCAAAGACGGTAACCTCCTGCTGACGACCACCATGAACCGCTTGATCGCCTTCGACACCGAGACCGGCCTTCTCACCGCCGAAGCGGGCGTCACGTTAGCGCAGATCCTCGATTTTGCCGTTCCCCGCGGATTTTTTCTTCCCGTCTCTCCAGGAACGAAATATGTAACTCTCGGCGGAGCAATTGCCAATGACATCCACGGCAAGAATCATCACGTCGCCGGAACCTTCGGTTCGCACATTACGCAATTCGAGCTTGTTCGCTCCGACGGCTCACGCAAGCTCTGCTCGCCTATGGAAAACGCCGATTTCTACGCCGCGACGATCGGCGGCCTCGGCCTCACCGGCCTAATCACCTGGGCAACCCTGCGCCTTAAGTCAATCGTCTCCCGCAAGATCGACTACGAGGGCATCCAGTTCCATGGAATCGACGAGTTCCTAGACCTGACCAATCAAAGCAAGGACATCGAATACACCGTCAGCTGGGTCGATTGCACCTCCACCGGCCGCAACTTTGCCCGCGGCATCTTCATGCAGGGCGATCACTCCACCAAACGCGACACGCTCAACCTATCGCCCAAACCGAAGCTCGTCTTCCCCTTCGACGCGCCGGGGTTCGCACTCAATTCCCTCAGCGTAAGCCTCTTCAACTCCGCCTTCTTCCACAAACAGATTCATAAGCGCGCCGTCGCCGAGCAGGACTACGAGCCCTTTTTCTATCCGCTCGACAAAGTCCTCCATTGGAATCGCATGTACGGCAAGCGCGGTTTGCTTCAGTTCCAATACGTTATTCCGTGGGAACACGCCAAGGAAGGAACCGTCGCCATCCTTCACGAAGTCGCCAAATCCGGGCTCGCGAGCTTCCTCGCAGTGCTCAAGGCCTTCGGCGATGTGCCCTCTCCCGGCATGATGAGTTTTCCCAAACCCGGCATCACGCTCGCACTCGACTTTCCCATCAAGCCGGACAAGAGCTTTCCGCTCTTCCAGCGACTCGCCGACATGACGCTCGAGTTCGGAGGCCGCCTGTACCCCGCGAAGGACGCTGCAATGACAGCCGCGCAGTACCAGGCCTTTTATCCCAACTGGCAACAGTTCGCCCGCTTCCGCGACCCGATGCTCACCTCCAGTTTCTGGGAGCGCGTCACCGCTAATCTTCTCTAGATACGTAGACGGGACCCACGACAACTATGAGCACGCAAGAACAGACCACCGACAAACCACTCCCGCGTAAGATCCTTGTCCTCGGCGCAACCTCTGGTATCGCAGAGGCGACGTGTCGCATCTGGGCTACGCAAGGCGCGAGCCTCTTCCTCGTCGCGCGCAATGCAGAAAAACTCGCAGCTGTCGCCGCCGACCTCCGCACCCGAGGCGCCAGCTACGTAGACACCGCAGTCGCCGACCTCGACGACACCGACAAGCATCCCCAACTCCTGGCCCACGCCGTTAACTCCCTCACCGGCATGGATATCGCTTATCTCGCGCACGGCATCCTCGGCGATCAGGCCGAAGCCGAACAGGACTTCAACACCGCCGCGCAGATTCTCTACACGAATCTTATGGCGCCTATCTCGCTTCTCACCTGGCTGGCGAACTTCTGCGTTCAGCGCCGCGCGGGCACACTCGCCGTCATCTCGTCCGTCGCCGGCGATCGAGGGCGCAAGTCGAACTACGTTTATGGCTCGTCGAAGGCAGGTCTCTCAGCCTTCCTGGCCGGCCTGCGCAACCGCGTGGACCGCGAAGGCGTCACCGTCCTCACCATCAAGCCTGGTCCTACCCGCACCGCCATGACCGCCGGCATGCCAAAGAGTGAAAAGTTTGCCGATGTCGATTCGGTCGCCGAATCCATCGTCAAGGCGATCGACCAGCGACGGGATCTCCTCTACGTCCCGTTCCAATGGCAGCCAATCATGTTCGTGATCCGCAACATCCCCGAGCGCATCTTCAAAAAGTTGAATCTATAGAATCGGGAACTTTCAAATATAAATTCTATGAATTTTGGTTTATTTCTCTAACCAAAACCCTTAGAAAGTGGGCAAATCTGTTTGGCCCCGAGATTGCCTACTGATATCTCGAATACTACAAACTAGGTGACCCGTCCAGCTGAGTTTTGCGCAGATAAGGCGTCCCGGACCCCAGTCATGATCGATTGATTTCTTGATGACTGGAAGTAGTGCGGCAAATTGAACCCCCTTGGGCCAGTGACTAGTTTCCCTGTTCTACATCTCTGAGAACGAGGCAAATTTCATGAAGATATTACTGCGCAAGACTTCTCTCTTTCTGCTGTTTATCGGGTGCTTGGTGATCTCACATCCGCAAGCAGCTTCCGCCCAGGGAATCATTACAGGAACCATTACAGGCACTATTACGGACCCTTCCGGAGCAGTCGTCCCGGGTGCCCCCTTCGTCGCGACCAACACGGCGACCGGGATCAAAATCACTGGAAAGACCGATAGCTCCGGCGCAATTAAGCTTAGCGACGTGCCGGTTGGTACTTATACGGTCGTTGTCACTGCCCCCAGCTTCGCTCCCCTTAAAATCGATAACCTTCAGGTAACCTCGGGCGGTACTTCGAGCGTCGGTACTCAGCATCTAGCCGTCAGCAGCAGCGCCCAGGAGGTCAGCGTCAGCACCGCGCAGAACCTGTTGGAGACCTCTCAGGCGCAGATCACTTCTACCTTTGATACGCAGCAGATTACCGACCTGCCTACCGGCGGCGGACTCGACAAGCTCACCCTGCTGATCCCCGGTGTCGTGCGTACACTCGGCGACAACTTCTCGAACACCAACGGCGTCGGCTTTTCCTCCAACGGACAGCGCGGGCGCTCCAACAACTTCGAGATCGATGGCCAGTCCAACAACGACAATTCCGTCGCCGGTCCGCAGTTCTTCTTCAGAAACGAGGACGCGCTTCAGGAGCTCAACGTCATCACCAACAACTACGGCGCACAGTATGGCCGCGATGCCGGCTCGATTGTCAACTACATCACCAAGAGCGGTACGAACGCCTTCCACGGCTCAGCGTTCGAGAACTACTTCGGATCGTGGGGAAGCTCTCTCACGCAAGGCCAGAAGGCCGTGCAGTTCGGCTTCTGCGCACCTGGTTCGACCCCGGTTCTGGGTAGCTGCCCCCCTCCTGTCCCCCGCGTTACGGCAAATGAGTTTGGCGGTACTGTCGGCGGCCCCGTCTTCAAAGACAAGCTCTTCTTCTTTGCGGGCCTGCTCTTCCGCCGGACGACCAACGGCGCTGCGCCGCAAACCTCTACCACGTTTACCCCCACTCCAAATGGTCTTTCGCAATTGCAGAGCGCCTTTCCTGGCAATCCATTCGTCGCCTCCCTCCAAAAGCAGGGGCCGTATTCTGTAAAAGGGGGGAATCCGGTCGTAGGCTCTCAGGTGGGAAACGTCGTCGTCTGCGCCGCGTCGACAGGAAATAATACGATTGCCCTTAACGGTGCGGCCGCGGTTAACACAAGCTGTCCAGCCGGTTCGCCTACCATTGAGGTCGGCACCATTAAGCGTTTGCTCCCGAGCACCTCAAGCGACAATGAGCAGATTTACCGGGGCGACTATCAGCCCACGACAAAAGACCGCTTCTATCTTCGCTATATGTACCAGAACGCTCCGACCCAGGTCTCAGGCGGCACCATTACCACAGGCAACTACTACAACACCAACGACAAGCTTTACTCCGTTGGCGGAGACTGGACTCACACCTTCTCTTCCCGCTGGGTCGACCAGCTGCGATACGGTTTCCAGCAGGCGACGATTACCTTCGGCGATGGCGGTTATCCCGGCTGCGACGACTCAAACTTGACTCAGTGCCCCTCCAGCATCGGTATCACCGGTTATGCCGGCTACGGTCAGGCAAACAACATTCCCCAGGGCCGCATCGTCAAGGCAACCCAAGCTCAGGACAATGCCAACGTCTCGATCGGAGCCCACCAGATTACCTTCGGCGGCGAGTTCGATTATCAGAACTCTCCCAATGTCTTCCTGCCCAATACCAGCGGTACCTTTACCTTTCAGGGCTTCAACTATGCCCTCGCTGGAGTTTCATCCCTAAGCCTGGCCAACGGAAACCCCAACATCCCCTTCAAGGAGCCCGACTGGGCCCTCTACTTCCAAGACGACTGGAAGGCAACCAGGGACTTCACAGTTAACCTCGGCCTGCGCTGGGAGTACTTCTCGCAGAGCATCAATCTACTGCACGATACTAGCGTTGCCCGTCAGACCGGACCCAATCCGATCTGGCTCACGACGTTGCCGCTTAGTCAGACGACGTTCCCTCTCGTTCCCCAAAACTACAAAAACTTCCAACCGCGCGTCGGCTTTGCGTATAGCCCTTCGTTCCGGCAAGGGTTCGTCATCCGTGGTGGCTTCTCAATCAACTTCGATCCGGCATACTACAACATCTTCCTCAACGGTTATACCTCCGCTCCCATCGTCAATACGGGCGTCATCAACTGCAATGGGACGACCGTCAACTGTCTGCCTTCTGGTGGCACCAGCAACGCATTGATCCACGCCCAGAACGATCAATACAATCCCACTGGAGTCAATCCCGGCGTCAAGACCCAGAGCACAGTCAACATTCCATTCAAGAATCCCATCGCCGAAAACTACACCCTGGGTATCCAGCAGCAGGTGGGTCGACTGGCCGTCGCGGAGGTCCGCTATGTCGGAAACCACTCCTACGACCAATTCCAGAACCTGAACGGCAATGCGTTCATCAACGCCGCGCCGCCGACCTCGACCGTAACTGCAGGGCAGAACTACCTGACACTGGCACAGGGCTTTCCCAGCCTGTTCCCCTCATCCACCTACTGCACCACGGCGGGTGCTGTCGGCCTCGGCACGCAAAATTGCAACCTAACCACGTTGTCCACCCGCGCCAACACAGCCTTCAATATCTACAATTCGCTGCAGACCCAGCTGAGGATCCAGAACTACCACGGCGTTACCGCAAATGCAGCGTATACCTACAGTCGGGGAGTAGACAACGCGGACGAAGTCTACAGTACCGCGACCGGTGGAGGTACCATTTCGACCGCACAGAGCCCCTTCAATACCAATCAGGCCGAGCGTGCCGTTTCCGGAAACACCTACCCGAACGTGTTCACTCTCTCCATGGTTTACCAGGTCCCTTATTACTCTGCGCAGAAGGGACTGATGGGACGGCTCCTCGGTGGCTATTCGGTCAATACCATCTGGACCTACAACAGCGGCCAGGTCTACACTCCCGTCCAGCTAACCAAGGCAAGCCCTGGCAACGTAGTGATCGAGAACGCCACGAATACTTCTTCCAACCCTAACGGCCTTAAGACGATCCCTTACGCCAACCAGGGACAGGCTCTATTCAGCTTCTGCGATAACAACTACAACACGAATGTGATTGGCAGCGATAGCTGCCGGCCCATTCTCTCGAACCAGTCAGCACCGATCGGTTCGGTCGGATACAACGGTGGTCCGGGAGTTGGTTATCTCGACTACACTACAGGCCAATCGACCACGCCGAACGCTGTTCACTGGCTAGTCAACAACCAGTACGAGGCCGAGGCCCGCGGCAATCCCTACCCCGGAGTAGGCCGCAGTACTCTCCGTGGTAACACCGTCAATGAACTCGATATGAGTGTCTTCAAGACAGTCAGGATTAACGAGCGCATATCTGGCCAACTCCGGATCAACGCCTACAATGTGCCCAACCGAGCCTACTACGGAACGCCGGACCAGGCACTCAATGACGCCAACCTGTCCGTTCGTGGATATAACTCCTTCAACAATTACATGGCCAACTCTGGCGGCGGTGTTGCGGCGCCTTTCGGCAAGGGCACCCGGAACATCCAGCTCGGCGCCAAGATCATCTTCTAGCCGATCTGTTTTCACTATGCCGGAGTTCATCGAACTCCGGCATTTTTTTGGAATTTTCACAATCGCCAAATAGGTCATCCTCGCTGTGCCTTAGCGCGAAAACGCGAAGAACCAGCCACGCTTGAGCTTTAACCAGCGAATCCTGCCTCGACTGCGATAAACTAGGAGTGAACGCGCTTTTCCCCAAAAACCATCCCTAAGCGCAAAGACAGGACAAACCAGCAGTGAGCAACTCAGCCGCAGTCGCCGTCAAGCCCATCTTCAATATCGCCATCATCGCCCACGTCGATCATGGCAAGACCACCCTCGTCGACGCCATGCTTCGCCAGAGCGGCACCTTTCGCTCCAACGAGGCCGTCGCCGAGCGCGTCATGGACTCGAGCGATCTCGAGCGAGAGCGCGGAATCACCATCCTCGCCAAAAACACCGCGCTCTATTATCACGACAACAAGATCAACATCGTCGACACGCCCGGCCACGCCGACTTCGGTGGCGAAGTCGAGCGCGCTCTGAAGATGGTCGACGGCGTTGTCCTCCTCGTCGATGCATCCGAAGGCCCACTTCCACAGACCCGCTACGTGCTCTCGAAGGCGCTCGAAGCCGGCCTCACCCCGATGGTCGTGATCAACAAGATCGACCGCCCCGACGCGCGCCCGCAGGAGGTCCTCAACGAGGTCTATGACCTCTTCATCGATCTCGATGCCGACGAGAGCATGCTCGACTTCCCGGTCCTCTACACGAACGGCAAGCTCGGCACTGCCACAACCGATCCCGCGATCCCAGGCACCGACCTGCAGCCGCTCTTTGAGCAGATCATCACCACCATCCCCGTTGCCAAGGGCGAGCCCGAAGGTGCAGTGCAGATCCTCGTCACCAACCTCGACTACTCCGACTACCTCGGTCGCCTCGCGATCGGCCGCGTCTTCAACGGCACCATGCGCACCGGGCAGGAGTACAACGTCGCACGCCTCGACGGCACCTTCGCCAAGTACAAGATCACCAAGCTCTTCAGCTTCTCCGGCCTCAAGCGCACCGACATCGAAGAGACGCAGGTCGGCGATATCGTCGCGATCGCCGGCATCCCCGGCATCACCATCGGCGAGAGCTTCTGCGACGTCGAAAATCCCAAGCCGCTTCCGCCGATCACCATCGACGAGCCGACCATCGCCATCCAATTCAATGTGAACAACGGCCCCTTCGCAGGACGCGAGGGCAAGTTCGTCACCTCGCGCAATCTTCGCGACCGGCTCGACAAGGAGCTGCTCACCAACGTCTCCCTCAAGATGGAGGAGACCGGCTCTCCTGACGCGTTCAAGGTCCTCGGCCGCGGCGAACTGCAACTCGGTATCCTCATCGAGATGATGCGCCGCGAGGGCTTCGAGCTGATGGTCGGTCGTCCCGAGATCGTTACCAAACGCGTCGACGGCGAGTTGATGGAACCGGTCGAACATCTCTACATCGACGTGCCGGAGAACTTCGTCGGCACCGTCATCGAGCGTCTCGGGCCGCGCAAGGGCGAGATGACCAAGATGACCAATCACGGCTCCGGCCGCGTCCGTATGGAGTTTCGCGTCCCCAGCCGAGGCCTCATCGGCCTGCGCTCCGAGATGCTGACCGAGACCCGCGGAACCATCATCATGAACTCGATCGTCGACGGCTACGTCGCGTACCAGGGCGAGATCCCGCAACGCGCCAGCGGCGCTCTCATCTCCGACCGCCAGGGCACAACGACCGCGTATGCTCTCGAAGGCCTGCAGGACCGCGGAATTCTCTTCGTCCCTGACGGCATCGACGTCTTTGAGGGCATGGTCATCGGCGAGCACTCGCGCGACAACGATCTTGACGTCAACTGCGTCCGCGAGAAGAAGCTCTCGAACATGCGCGCCTCGGGCTCCGACGACGCCGTCCGCCTCGTTCCTTACAAGCAGCTCACGCTCGAGCAGTGCATCGAGTTCATCGCCGACGATGAACTAGTCGAAGTCACCCCCAAGACGCTGCGCATCCGTAAGAAGGTTCTTCAAGCGAATCGGCGGCCCCGCAAAGGCCCAGCCGAATAGCATCTCTCATCGCTTAGGAAAATGCACCACAATGATAAAAGGGCCGCTCTCTTCGCGGCCCTCTGTCATTGGAATCGGATCAATTATCCGTCGGCTTTTACTTGTAACTCTTGGCCGTCGCGAAGCGCTTATTCACCTCATCCCAATTGACCGTGTTCCACCACGCCGCGAGGTAGTCGGGGCGCTTGTTCTGGTACTTCAGGTAGTAAGCGTGCTCCCAGACATCGTTGCCGAGGATCGGATAATTGCCCCCGGAGATCGGATTGTCCTGGTTCGCTGTGGTCACAATTTTGAGCTTGCCGCCCACGAAGATGATCCAGCCCCAGCCGGAGCCGAACTGCTTCGCCGTGGTCTCATTGAACAGCTTCTTGAACGACTCGAAGTCGCCGAAGTCAGCCTTGATCTGGGCCGCGATGTCGCCGGAGGGCTCGCCGCCTCCCTTGGGCTTCATGATCTGCCAGAACATCGTATGGTTGACGTGGCCGCCGCCGTTGTTCTGCACAACTTTGCGCACATCCTCCGGGATGGCCGCGAGATTCTTGATCAGCTCCTCTGGCGATTTGCTGCCGAGATCGGGATGTTTTTCAACCGCGCCGTTGAGATTGGTGACGTAAGTCTGATGATGCTTGTCGTGGTGAAGCTTCATCGTTGCTTCATCGATGTAGGGCTCCAGCGCCGCGTAGTCGTAGGGCAGAGGGGGTAGTTCGTAGGCCACGGTGATTCTCCTGTCGTCGTTCGGTTGTGTCGGCCAGCAGCTGCATGGCCGGCAGTCTAGTTCGATGCTGCATGCGAGTAGGGCGATGCACCCGAAAGGGCGCGAGACACCTCGAAAGTTCTGGAAAAATCTTAGACCATCGCGGCGTTCATCGTCCCTTCACAGCGAAATTGTAACCATTCACGCAGATTTGCGCTCTAATAGTGTCAATGAGCGATTTAGGCGCTTCCTACCGTTGGCTCGACGACGACGGACCTGCGTTCGGAGCCCCAGGTGTCGAACCACGCTGGACCTCAAGTGAAAAAGATGCGGTTTCGACCGCGTACGCAGCCTCAAGCCGCGTCTGGTTTACGATCTCGCACGGAACCCTCAACGAGATCTACTATCCAACCATCGACCATCCCCAGACGCGCGACATGGAACTGATGTTCAGCGACGGCGAGACCTTCTTCCACGAAGAAAAACGCGACCTCGACTACGACTTCCACTACATCGACAGCAGCGCTCCCGCCGTGCGCGTGACGGGAAGCGACCTGAAGGGCCGTTACACAGTCACTAAGGAGTTCATCTGCGATCCGCACCATCCTGTCGTCCTGATGAACGTCAAGATCAGCGGGGACGAGGACGTTCTCTCACGCCTCAAGTGCTATGCATTGCTGGCGCCGCATCTCGACGGCGGCGGGGCGGGGAACTCGGCGCGTTCGATCGATGTGGCCGGAAAACGCTGCCTGCTTGCCTGGAAGGACCGCTCGATGCTGGCCATGGGAGCCGATTGCGGCTTCAGCCGCTCATCGTGCGGCTATGTGGGAACCAGTGACGGATATCAGGACCTGTGCCTGGACATGAAGATGACTTGGCAGTTCGGCCAGGCCCTCGATGGCAACATCGCCGTGATGGGCGAGATCGACGTGGCGCTACACCGCGAGTTCACCATCGCGATCTCGTTCGGCGATGGAAACCATTCGGCGATCGCCCAGATGATGCAGACCCTTGCGACTCCATACGATGAGCACCAAAGGCGCTTTCTCCTCCAGTGGACGCGATCGGTCTCGCCGCCAAGGCTCTCGACAGTGTCTAAAGACGGCGGCAAGCTGATGCGCATCAGCCACAACGTACTGCTGACGCACGAGGACAAGACCTATTCAGGAGCGTTTATCGCCTCAGCCTCGGTCCCATGGGGAGCTTCAAAGGGAGACAGCGATCTCGGTGGCTACCACCTGGTGTGGACCCGGGACATGGTCCAGACCGCTTCCGCTCTACTGGCCTGCGGCCGCACCGATACCGCGATGCGCGCGTTGGTCTACCTCGCCTGCACGCAGAAACCCGACGGCAGCTTCGCGCAGAACTTCTGGATCGATGGCACGCCCTATTGGACCGGAATTCAGCTCGACGAGGTCGCATTTCCCATCATGCTGGCGTGGCGACTGTGGAAGGCCGAAGGGCTCGGGAACTTCGATATCTTCCCATTTGTCGAGCGAGCGGCCGCGTTTCTGGTCCGCTACGCGCCGGTGACGCAGCAGGATCGCTGGGAGGAGATCGCAGGGTACTCGCCGTCGACGCTGGCCGCCGTCATCGCAGCGCTGGTTTGTGCCGCTGATATCGCACGGGCAAGGCAATCCTCCGAACTCGGCAGCTACCTGGAGTCGTACGCCGACTGGATTGAATCCCACCTCGATGAGTGGACCACAACGAGCGAAGGTATGCTCCATCCCGACATCAAATATCACTACGTGCGCATCCAGCCACCGGCCGAGGGGGAGCCCTTCTACAACCCTCAGTTGCCTGCGGGCTGGATTCACATCAACAATCGTGAGCCTGGAGAGCGGACAGACTTCGAGGCGCGCCAGGTCATCGACGCTGGCTTTCTGGAACTTGTTCGCTATGGGATTCGCCGGCCCGATGATCCGCTGATCGTCGACTCGCTGAAGGTCGTCGACCACGTTCTGAAGATCGAGACGCCCTTGGGCGACTGCTGGCGGCGCTATAACCATGACGGGTACGGCCAGAAGAAAGACGGCAGCAACTACGATGGATCAGGCCAGGGACGCGCCTGGCCGCTCCTGACCGGCGAGCGCGGACACTACGAGCTCTGCGCCGGGCATTCGTACGCGGAACACATCAAGGCAATTGAAAACTTCAGCTCCGAGGGCGGAATGCTGCCCGAGCAGGTGTGGGACTACGACGATCTCCCTGCAAAAAGAATGTTCAAGGGTCGCCCAGCGGGTTCGGCGCAACCGTTGGTATGGGCGCATGCGGAGTATCTGAAGCTGCTGCGGTCCGCCTCCGATGGCTGCGTCTTCGATCGCATCTCTGTCGTCGAGTCGCGCTACGCCGTCGCCGCCGGCAAACGTACATTCACCAACCATATTGAGATCTTTGAGGTGACTCGGCCCCTCTCGTCGATATTCTCAGGCCACACGCTGCGCATCGTCGACCGCGAGCACTTTCGCATCGTCTATACATTGGATAACTGG
The DNA here is from genome assembly GCA_963798925.1 of uncultured Acidobacteriaceae bacterium. GTDB lineage: Bacteria > Acidobacteriota > Terriglobia > Terriglobales > Acidobacteriaceae > Edaphobacter. The sequence continues at coordinate 385,516 of CAWCVD010000008.1, read as the reverse complement.
GCGACGACCCTCACGAAGGAGGCGCGCTCCGTTGGGTATCCAGGCTCGTTCGTCGATATTCCCACAGCTCCCGAAGATGCCGGCAAAATCATCTTCACTCTTGCATGGCCGGCCCAGAAAAACGAGGAACGATGGCTCGGCAAAAATATCGAAGTGTCAGTCATCGCGCCGCCCGCATCCAACCTGGCGTAGCCATGCAGTTTGTTTGGTGCAGAGATGCGGTGACCGCGCTGGGCTAGTACACTGTCTTAAATCAATAGGCTAAAGATCAATCAGATTACAGATCATCGAGACCCACGCCGCCAGGCAAACTTCGAGTCTCCTCACGAAAAAGGAAGAGAATGAGCGAACAACAAAAGTCCAGCCAAAACGAACTCGATCAGCTCTCCATCAACACCCTTCGCTTCCTTGCCGTCGACGGTGTCCAAAAGGCAAACTCAGGCCACCCCGGCGCACCCCTTGGCTGCGCTCCCATCGCCTACCTCCTCTATCACAAGATCATGAGGCACGATCCCGCCGACCCGAAGTGGATCGACCGCGACCGCTTCATCCTGTCGAACGGTCACGCCTCGATGCTTCTTTACGGTGCTCTGCATCTCTCCGGCTACAACCTGCCTATGTCGCAGCTTGAGCAGTTCCGCCAGTGGGGCTCGCACACGCCCGGACATCCCGAGTACGGCGAAGCGCCCGGTGTCGAGGTGACGACAGGCCCGCTGGGCCAGGGTTTTGGCATGGCCGTCGGAATTGCCACCGCAGAGAAACATCTCGCAGCCGTCTACAACCGCGACGAATTCAAGATCGTCGACCATCACACCTACGTGCTCTGCGGCGACGGTGACCTGATGGAAGGCATCTCACACGAGACCGCGTCGCTGGCCGGAACGCTCGCTCTCGGCAAGCTCATCGTGCTCTACGACGACAACCTGATCTCGCTCGACGGCCCCACCGAGCTCTCCTACACCGAAGACGTCACGAAGCGGTTCGAAGCCTACCACTGGCACGTCCAGCACGTCGCCGACGGCAACGATCTCGTTGCTATCGAAAAGGCAATCCTCGCCGCGAAAACCGAGACCCAGCGTCCGTCGCTGATCCGCGTTCGCACCATCATCGGTTACGGCAGCCCCAAGGCCGGCACGAACAAGGCTCACGGTGAGGCTCTGGGAGCCGACGCCGTCAAAGCCACCAAGAAGAACCTCGGCTGGCCAGAAGACAAATTCTTCTACGTCCCCGACGAAGCCCGCGCTAACTGGGAACAAGCCAAGCCCAAGGGCAAGAAGGAGCACGAAGCCTGGAACGCGAAGTTCGCCGAATACAAAAGGGCTTACCCGGAACCCGCGGCGGAATTTGACCGTGTCGTCGCTGCCAAACTCGGCGACGGATGGGAAAAAAAGATCCCCACCTTCCCAACCGAGAAACCGATTGCCACCCGCAACGCCGGCCAAGCCGTCATGCAGGCAATCGAAAACGTCGTGCCCGAGCTATTCGGCGGCGCAGCCGACCTCACCACTTCCACCAAAACAATCTTCAAGGATTCGCCGAGCTTTCATGTCGATCCCAAAGGCCGCAACGTCTTTTTTGGCGTGCGCGAGTTCGGCATGATGGCGATGGTCAACGGAATGGCCGCGCACGGCGGGATCATTCCCTTCGGTTCGACCTTCTTCGTCTTCTCCGACTACTGTCGTCCGGCCATTCGTCTGGCCGCACTCATGGGCGTGCACTCGCTCTTCGTCTTCACCCACGACTCCGTCGGTCTCGGAGAAGATGGACCGACGCACCAGCCGATCGAGCAGATGATGAGCCTCAGGATGATTCCTCATCTGACCGATTTTCGCCCCGCAGACGCCAACGAGACCGCAGCCTGCTGGCAGCTTGCTCTCGAGCGAAAGAGCCCAAGCTTCATGGCTCTATCCCGGCAGGATCTCCCGGTGCTGGACGCAGCGAAAGCGCAGGCCGGCGCAAAGAAGGGTGCCTATGAGCTCGTCTCAAACGGCAAGGACATCATCCTTATCGCAACCGGCTCCGAGGTCTCCATTGTGATCAAGGCCGCCGACGAGCTGAGAGTCGCAGGCATTAACGCCACTGTCATCTCGATGCCCAGCTTCAAGATCTACGATGAGCAGGATGAGAAGTACAGGTCCAGCCTCATGCCGGAAGACACACCGAAGCTTGCCATCGAGGCTGGTGCAACTCTGGGCTGGTATAAGTACATCGGCCACAATGGCGGCGTCATCGGACTCGACCGCTTTGGCGCTTCGGCTCCGGGCGCGATTGCGCTAGACAAGCTCGGCATCAACGTCGCGCACGTGGTCGAGCTCGCAAAGAAGCTGGTGAAGAAGTAGATCGTTGGGCGGAGCATGATGGCTCCGCCCAAAGTTTCTCCGGACCGCAACCAAACAACGCGCATCCCTGGGTTGCGCCCTTCTGTCTTGCCTGAGCATCCAAAGCATTTGGGATCTGGAGGTTTTAATGGCGCAGTCACCTCAGCGTGTTTGGTTCATCACCGGAGCATCGACCGGATTTGGCAGATTGCTTGCCGAGGAGACTTTGCGAGCCGGGCACAAGGTGATCGCCACTGCCCGCAAGCCCGAGCAGATCGCAAATCTTGGATACCACTACTCTGACCGCTGCCTGGTGCTCCCGCTCGATGTAACTAATCAGGCCCAGGTTGACTCAGCCGCAGAGCAGACAATCGCCCGGTTCGGCCGCATCGATGTCCTGGTCAACAACGCAGGCTATGGCGTCGCCGGTGCCATCGAAGAGGTCTCCGAAGCAGAGTTCATGCCGATGTATGAGACCAATATCTTCGGCCTTCTCCGCGTCACGCGCGCCTTTCTGCCGCAGCTCCGCAAGCAGCGCAGCGGCCACATCCTCAACCTCTCTTCGATTGGCGGTGTGACTGCAGGTCCTGGCTGGGGACTCTACCAGAGCACGAAGTTCGCAGTGGAAGGGCTGTCTGAGGCCTTGGCGCAGGAGCTTGCCCCGCTGGGCATTCGTGTGACGATCATCGAGCCGGGGCCCTTCCGAACCGACTTTCTCGGGCGCTCAGGCGTCGCAGCAGAGAAGAAGATCCCAGACTATGACTCGACCGCCGCCAACGCTCGGCGCTACATGAGCGAGCAGGACGGCAAGCAGAGGGGCGACCCGCAACGCGCCGTGCAGGCCATGATTCAGGTCGTCGAATCGCCAAATCCACCGCTGCGCCTTCTACTCGGAGCAGGCGCGCTCTTACGCCTTCGCGCCAAACTAGAGAACTGGCAGAAAGAGATCGCCGTATGGGAAGACGTCACCGTCGGCGCAGATTTTCCGGAAGGCCAGTAAGCTTTCATCGATAAGAAAATTGAGCAGCACAAGAAAGGAAACATCATGGAACTCGGAATCATCGGACTCGGCAAGATGGGCTTCAACATGGCGGAGAGGCTCCGTCTGGCCGGCCACAAGGTCGTCGGCTTCGACTTCAACAAGGACGCAACTGCCAAGCTGACCAAAGCCGGATCGCTCGGCGTCAACTCGCTGGAAGAGTTGGTGAGCAATCTCGCCGCGCCCCGCGCCATCTGGATCATGGTTCCCTCGGGTGACCCAGTCGACGAGACGATTGCGAAGCTCCAGCCCCTGATGAAGAAGGGCGATACCTTTATCGACGGAGGCAACTCCAACTACAAGGACACGCAGCGCCGCCACGCGGAGCAGACCGCCAAGGGCTTCAACTTCATCGACTGCGGAACCTCCGGCGGCGTCTGGGGCCTCAAAGAGGGATACAGTCTGATGATCGGCGGCGACAAAGAGCCGGTCGAGCATCTTCGGCCCATCTTCGAAACGCTCGCCCCGGCGAAAGACCAGGGTTGGGGGCACGTAGGACCCTCCGGTGCAGGTCACTTCGTCAAGATGGTGCACAACGGAATCGAGTACGGCATGATGCAGGCCTATGCCGAAGGCTTCTCGATCATGCATGCGAAAACTCCGTTGAACCTTGATCTGCCGCAGATCTCGAGGATCTGGCAGAAGGGCTCGGTGGTCCGCTCGTGGCTGCTCGACCTTACCGCGGACGCGCTAGCCAAGAATCCGAAGCTCAGCGGGCTCAAGGCCTTTGTTCCGGATTCAGGAGAAGGCCGCTGGACCGTAACCGAGGCAATCGATCTCAACATCTCCGCGCCAGTGATCACCGAGTCGCTCATCCGCCGCTTGCGCTCGCGCGAGGAGAACAACTTTACCGATCGCATGATCTCGATCATGCGCGGAGCCTTTGGCGGACACGACGTAAAGAAGATCCAATCCTAGAGATCGAACGACAACGAAAATTCTATGTAACCGTGGAGAGATCGATGGACACACTAATCAGCGAAACCGTCGCCGCACCTGCCACGCAACAGCCTGAGCGCACGCCCGATCCCTGCATCGTCGTTATCTTCGGAGCGTCCGGCGATCTCACCAAGCGTAAGCTGCTGCCCGCGCTCTATCACCTCGAGCAATCCGGTCTGCTGCCGAAGAACTTCGCCGTCGTCGGTGTCGCTCGGCGGCCACTCGAGCAGACCTTCGCCCCGGATATGAAGGAGGGGATCATCAGTGGAGGCGGCGTCGACAAAGATGACCCCAAACTCGACAAGTTCCTGGAGCGCATCCAGTACCACGCAATGAACTTCGACGATGCCGCCGGCTACGATGCTCTGAAAGAGAGGCTCGCGGAGATCGACACGAAGTTCGGCACGCAAGGGAACCGCCTCTTCTACCTCGCCACGGCGCCAGAGTACTTCTCCGACATCATCACCTACTTGGGCAATCACTGCATGGCCAGGCCCAGAGACTGCGGCGACGGCAAAAACTGGGTCCGCATCATCATCGAAAAACCCTTCGGCCACGATCTCGAATCGGCCCGCGCACTCAACGACGAGGTCAACAAGGTCTTCGACGAAAACCAGGTCTTTCGCATCGATCACTACCTCGGCAAGGAGACCGTACAGAACATCCTCGTCTTCCGCTTCGCCAATGGCATCTTCGAAAACGTCTGGAACCGCAACTACATCGACCACGTCGAGATCACCGCCGCCGAAAGCATCGGCATCGAAGGCCGTGGGCCGTTCTATGAAACCGCAGGCGCTCTCCGCGACGTCGTGCAGAACCACGTGATGGAGCTCCTCAGCTTCGTAGCCATGGAGCCGCCCGTCTCCTTCGCCGCCGACGCCGTACGAGCCGAAAAAGTAAAGGTATGGAAGGCCGTTCAGCCCATCCACCCCGCCGACACTGTGCGCGGGCAGTATGGCCCCGGCACTGTCGATGGAAAGCAGGTCGTCGGATACCGCCAGGAAGACCGCGTCCATCCTCGTTCGCAAACAGAAACCTACGCCGCGCTCCGGCTTGAGATCGAGAACTGGCGCTGGGCCGGTGTGCCCTTCTACATTCGCGCCGGAAAACGGCTAGCAAGACGCGTCACCGAGATCAGCATCCAGTTCAAGCTGCCGCCGCTACTCCTCTTCAAAGACGCACAGGGCAAAGGCGGGGAAGGCATCCGTCCGAACGTGCTCTCCATGCGAATCCAGCCCGATGAAGGCATCACCCTGCAGTTCGGTGCCAAGGTGCCCGGGCCCACCATGACCATCAGCAAAGTCAACATGGACTTCAGCTATGCCGAAGCCTTCGGAGTCTCTTCAGCCAACGGATATGAGCGTCTGCTGCTCGACGCCATGTTCGGCGATGCCACCCTCTTCGCCCATCGCGACGGTGTCGAAGCCACGTGGTCATTGATGACGCCAATCCTCAAAGCCTGGGCCAATGATCCCATCCGCGACCTCCCCAACTACGCCGCGGGAACCTGGGGACCGGCCACCGCCGACGCTATGATGAAGAGCGACGGGCGCAAATGGCGCAAACTTTGAGCCTCTGAAGGGAACACGATCTTATGCCCCGCCCACTTCACGTGGTTTATCGCGTACTGCCCACGCCCGCAGATACGGCTCGTGCAGCCGCAGAATTCTTCACCGCCTCAGCCACCAAAGCCGCCGCCACGCGCGGCATCGCGCGCATCGCGATCTCCGGTGGCACCACTCCCAAGACGATGTTCGCACTGTTGGCTAATCCGGCAGAGCCATTTCTCAAGCAGGTACCGTGGGACAAAATCGAGCTCTATTGGGTCGATGAGCGTTGCGTGCCGCCGGACAACGTCGAGTCGAACTATCGCATGACCAAAGAGGCTTTGCTCTCGAAGGTGCCACTTCCCGCCGAGCGAATCCACCGCATGGAGGGTGAGCTCGATCCCGAAGTAGCTGCAGCGCGATACGAATCCACGATCCGCAACACGTTCAAGCTCGAGGGAGCCCAGACCCCGACCTTCGATCTTGTACTGCTCGGCATGGGCGACGACGGACACACAGCCTCGCTGTTTCCTCACACCGAAGCGCTCAACGAGCTGAGCCACATCGTCGTGCCCAACCACGTCCCGCAAAAAGACACCTGGCGCGTCACGCTGACCTCGCCGGTGATCAATCAGGGCAGGGAAGTGGTCTTCCTCATCGAGGGCGCAGGGAAAGCTCAGGTCTTGCACGACGTTCTGCTTGGACCTTACCAGCCCGAGACCTATCCTTCGCAGATCATCCGTCCCGCAAGCGGCCAACTCTCGCTATTGCTCGATGCTGCTGCAGCAGCTAAGCTTCCGCCACCGGGAAATTCCGATTCCGCCGGCACTCTGGAGCTTAAATAGATGATCCTCGCAGGTGATGTTGGTGGAACCAAGGTCCATCTTGCGCTATACAATTTCGCCAACGGCCGCTTGCAGCCCATTCGCGACGCGAAATTCCCCGCCCATAACTTTGCCACTCTCGACGCCGTAGTCGAGGCATTCTTCGTCGCCGGCCCGGAGAAGAGGGATCAGGTCGTCGCCGCGTGTTTCGGCTGTCCCGGTCCTGTTCGCGACGGCCGCCTGAAGCTGACCAATCTGCCGTGGACGCTGGATACGCGCGATCTCACGAAGTCCCTTAAAATCCCACACATCTCACTGATCAACGATCTGGAGGCGAACGGCTTCGGCATCCCGGAGCTCGCACCCGAGGCCATCTTCACCCTCCACAGCGGTGACCCCGAGGCAACCGGACACGCAGGACTGATGGCCGCCGGCACAGGGCTGGGTGAAGCGCTGCTGATATGGGACGGCAAGCAGCATCGGCCGATTCCCTCCGAGGGCGGCCACTGCGACTTCGCCGCGCGCAGCAACCGCGAAATCGCCCTCCTCGAATACTTACGCAACACTCTCAAGGGCCGGGTCAGCTGGGAGCGCGTCGTCTCCGGCCTCGGCATCAAGAACATCTACGCCTTCCTGCGCGACGTCGAGAAGATCAACGAGCCCGGTTGGCTGCACGATCGCATGATCGCAGAAGACCCCAACGCCGTGATCGGCCAATGCGCCGAAGACGGCTCCAGCTCCATCTGCTTCGAGACGATGAAGATCTTCTCCGGAGCCTATGGTGCCGAAGCCGGAAACATCGCCTTGAAGGTGCTCGCGACCGGCGGAATGTACCTCGGCGGAGGAATCGCCCCGAAAATCCTGAAGACCCTGCGCAACGGAACCTTCCTGCAGGCCTTCCTCGACAAGGGACGCCTGTCCCCTCTGCTCGAATCCATTCCCGTCCGTGTCATCCTCGACGACACCTGCGCGCTTCTCGGAGCCGCCGCCTACGCCGAAGCCCGCTCAGCCGAGAGCTCTGGCCACTCTGAGCGCGCCGACTCCCTGCAAACCTAAACCGCATTCCCATCCTTCGTCTCCAGGAGCACAGTGCCACTCGCAGATCTCGATTTTTCCCAGCGTGCGAACCTTGTCGAAAGGATGGACGATCCCTGCAGCTATGAAGACCTTCACGGTTGCTTGCATGACATCGCCCGTGTGAATCGTCTTACCTTCGCCTATCGCCCCACGATCTCGTGGATGCAAACACTGGTCGTCACTCAACCTTCATCCGTGGCCCTGCGCGTGGTCGACATAGGCTGCGGCCACGGAGACATGCTGCGCAAGATCCACACATGGGCCTGCCGAAGTGGAGTTCCCGTCACGCTCACCGGAATCGATCTGAACCCAGACGCCATCCGCGTCGCCAAAGAGTCAACAGTGCAAACGCAGCCCATCCAATGGATCGTCGGCGACGCTCTCAGCGACGCCGTCCCCGGTGAGATCGACATTATCGTCTCCTCTTTGCTCGCCCATCACCTCACCAACCCTCAGATCATTCAGTTTCTTCGCTGGATGGACCAACGTGCCCGCCTCGGGTGGTTCATCAACGATCTCCATCGCCAGCCTGTCCCCTATCATCTCTTCCGTCTCTTATCGCGCTTTACCAACTGGCATCCTTTCGTCCGGTACGACGGTCCGGTGTCCATCCGTCGCAGCTTCCGCCGCGAAGATTGGCAAAGCCTTTGCACCGAAGCCGGTCTGCCGCTCGAGACCATCACCATCCAGGGGCACCGCCCCGCGCGCCTCTGCGTCGGCAGAATCAAATAGAGCGGTTCCAACGCCAGCCGGTCGCCACGGGCCTCAAAAAATCACTACTATCAAATAGAGGCCCTGTTCATGCCGTTTCGCAGCACCGTTCTTACTCTCTCAGCCCTGGTTCTCAGCGCACCTCTCGCAGCTCAAGCCCAGCGTCTCCCCATCGGTGTCCACCCCGAGCACTACAAGCTCGCGCTCACACCCGATCTCCAGGCCGCCACCTTCACCGGCGAAGAGACTATCGACGTAACCCTCGATGCGCCCACCCGAACCATCACCCTCAACGCTCTCGAGATCAAATTCGGCCAGGTCAAGGCGTACGTTTCGCCGGCCACCGCTTACTCCTATGGCAAGCTGGGCTCGCAGCCCGTGCCGCTCAGCCCTCTCGACGCCGACAAACACCCTCAGAGCGCCACGACCACCCTGGATAACGGCAACCAACAGGCCATTTTCACCTTCGCTGACGAGCTCCCCGCAGGAAAAGTCACTCTCGCAATCAGCTTCACCGGCATTCTCAACGACAAGCTGCGCGGCTTCTATCTCTCGAAGTCGAAGCTCCGCAACTATGCCGTCACGCAATTCGAAGCCACCGACGCGCGCCGCGCCTTTCCCTGCTTCGACGAGCCAGCCCTCAAAGCCACCTTCGACATCGCCCTCACCGTCGACGCCGCCGACACCGTCATCTCGAACACCAACATCATCGCCGACATAACCGGCCCCAACACCGGCAAACACACGCTCCACTTTGCCACAACGCCGAAGATGTCCACCTACCTCGTAGCGTTTCTTGTGGGAGACTTCGAATGCACCGAAACCAAATCGGACGGTGTCCCCATCCGCGCTTGCTCCACGCCCGACAAAGTCTCCCTCACCAAATTCGCACTCGCGTCCGCGAAGTACGTTCTCCACTACTACGACGCCTACTTCGGCATTAAATACCCCATGCCCAAGCTCGACATGGTCGCTCTCCCCGATTTCGAGGCCGGCGCAATGGAAAACTTCGGCTGCATCACCTATCGCGAGACTGATCTCCTCACCGATTTCAAAACCGGCGACATCCCCTCCAAAAAACGCGTGGCCGTCGTCGTTGCGCACGAGATGGCGCATCAGTGGTTCGGCGACATGGTCACCATGCAGTGGTGGGACAATCTTTGGCTCAACGAGGGCTTCGCTACCTGGATGGAGACCAAGCCTGTCGCCCAGTGGCATCCCGAATGGAACTTCACACAGGACGACGCAGTCACCCTCGACGACACCCTCAACCTCGACGCCGGGCGCACCACTCGCACCATTCGCGCTACTGCCAACACGCCCGACGAGATCGATGAGATGTTCGACGGCATAGCCTACGGCAAAGCAGGCGCGGTTATCGGCATGGTCGAGAACTACCTCGGCAAAGACCTCTTCCGCCAGGGCGTGCACGACTACCTACAGGCGCATTTGTACGCCAACGCCACAGCAGAAGACTTCTGGAACGCCCAGACCGCCACCTCGCATCTTCCGGTCGACCGGATCATGTCGAGCTTCGTCACCCAGCCCGGAGTTCCGCTGCTCACACTGAGCGAAAAACAGGCCGGAGGCATTCCCCTCGAACAGAGCCGCTTCTTCCTGTCGCCCACTACAGCCGACGGAGCCACCGTCCAGCGCTGGACCATCCCCGTGTGTCTCAAGACAAACGGAGCGCCCGTCTGCCGCGTCCTCAACCCGCAGGACTCCGACATCCCCATTCCGATGGACCTCGGGCTTCCCGTGCTCTACGTCAACGCCGACGCCAAAGGCTACTACCGCACCCTCTATACGCCCACCCAATACAAGGCAATCGTCGCCAAAGCTGAGAGCACCCTGACTCCGCCTGAGAAGATCGGCCTGCTCGGCGATCGCTGGGCGCTCACCCGTTCCGGGCAGGGCGCCGTCGGGGACTATCTCGATCTCGTCCTTGCCCTCAGGCGGGACCCCAACGCCGCCGTGCTCGAAACCGCCCACCAACAGATCGAGAAGATCGACTCCGACATCGCCTCCGATCAGGATCGCGTTCAATTAGCGGCAGTCATCCGCATCCAGTTCGAACCTGTCTATGCCGCTTTGGGCAGCCCGGCAAAGGGTGAGAGCTTCGACCGCCAGCAGCTCCGCGGCACCCTCTTCGAGATGCTTGGGCAGGCCCAGGATCCCGCCGTGCTCCAGCAGGCCCAGCAACTTGCAGCCCGGGTCTTTGCCGACGGCAACAAGAAGGACAAGACCCTCGACGCCACGCTCTCCGACTCCGCCGTCCTCATCAGCGCCGCCAACGGCGATGTTGCCCTCTACCAGAGGATCTTTGCTATCAGTCAGAACTCCGGGGAACCGGAAGAGAGGTCCGACGCTCTACGAACCCTTGCCCACTTCCATGACCCCGCGCTTGTCCAGCGTACGCTCGACTTCATCGCCTCCGGAGGAGTGCGCAATCAGGACAGCGGCGCCGTTCTCGCCGTCCTGCTCCGGCACCGCGAGACCCGCGACCAGTCATGGGAGTACATCCGCAAAAACTGGACCCGTGTACATGCCCAGTTAACAGTTTCCTCAGGCGTGGAACTCGTCGCCGCAACTGGGTCCTTTTGCACCGAGCGGCAGCGCGAGGAAGTCACCGGTTTCTTCGCCACTCACAAGGTAGAGGCCAGCGAACGCACACTTGCCAAAGCAGTTGACAGCATCAATGACTGCGTTCACCGCCGCGCCACGCAAGAGGCCGACCTGCACAAGTGGCTGGATCAGTTGCACCCCTAGAAGTACAGGCCCTCTCGCCTCGGTCAGGCAGAAAATCAGGAAACACGCGATCTAAGGTTCCCAGTAGCAGCCTTCGCCCCGACATGCCCTCGGAGCCTGGAGGGGTCGTCTTCGAAACACGCATTGGGCCACCGTCTTGTAGATAATTGTTAAAATCAATGCGGTACCCAAAAAGTGTTATGCAATGAGGGTCATTCTGCGTTGACATTCAACTTTCGTAACGTTACCTTCCCAATTGAGGACCCACAATGAAGAAAACATCCCTAATCCTAGCCAGTATTGCCCTCCTCTCCGTCGCCGTCCCGCTTTATGGCCAGGACGGTCCTGGCGGATGTGTCAACTCCCCCGAAAACCCAACAGCGATCCTTGCCGTAGTGGGCTCCGCAGGTGCGCTTGTAGCCTCACTTCGCGCACGCATCAAGGCTCGTAAGACCTCATCCAAGTAAAAGTAGAAACCTGGCAAAGCTGGAAAAACTCCTCCCCGGAATCTGCCATCCAGCTCGTGAAGTGAAAATGTATGTCGACTTTTCCGGTTGCCGCTGAAGACCGCCCGCTCTTGTCGCGTCGAGTGGCCGGAATCAGCACGGCTCAGGCCGCCGGAATTGCGAGCCTGCTTGCAATTCTGGGTCTTTCCACCATCTGGTCGACCATCAATGCCCTTTGGTTTCTCTGGACGACCGACGCCCTGAAGTCCATCGGCATGTTCATCCCGCTGGTCAGCTTCGTGCTCGTCCTCAGGGCATGGCGATCCCTCAATTGGGAGATGGAGGGTACCTGGTGGGGCCTCGTCATCCTCGTCGCCACCGCCACCATCGTCCACGTGCGCGATCAGTCGATCCTCGTCTTTGTTCTCTCACCCAAGTGGTCCATCTACATTCCGCCGCATTCCCTTGTGGTCTTTGCGTACGGGGCCGGCATCGTTCTGCTCTTTGGCGGAACACGTCTCTTCCGGGCCTCGCTGTTTCCCTTGGTTCTCCTGTGGTTCGTTAATCCCATTCCCCACATCTTCAATGTCTTCGTCGACCTCCCGCTCCAGCGTGCCTCCGCTCACGTCGCGCGAGCATTTGCCATCGCACTAGGTCAGCCCCTAAGCCCCGACCAGTTGCGCCTCATGTTCACCCCGCAGTTCGGCATGTTCATCGCCCCAGGATGCAACGGCATTCGCGGAGCCGTCACCATGGGCTTCATCGCCTTGATCGCAGGCTACGTCTATCGCTTTCGCTGGTACGCTCACGCCTCAGTAGTCGCCGGAGCTGTGCTCCTCGGCTATCTCTTCAACTTCGCCCGCCTTTGCATCCTCGTCCTCTACTACCTCGTCGCGCTTCGCTTCCCGTGGCTCCAAAGCCGTGCGGAGATGGGCGATTACATCATCGGCGCATGTCTCTTTCTCCTCGGAACCTTTCTTCTCTTCCACGTCGTGCGCCGCCTCAGTGAATCTCCCGGCCAGATCAAACCGCCAGCTATCGCTTCGCCCATGGACGCAACAGCTCTGACGGCGTCCCCAGCCAGGCGTTACGCCAACCTCCGTCTCCTCGCCATGCTGGCCCTTGTTCTCTTCGGTTGTTTCGGTGTCGCACGCGCCTATCGCTTCAACCAGGCCTTCGCCGCACAGACCAAAGCCGATCAGAATGCCCCGGGACAGTTCCCCCAGCACATTGGCGCCTACACTCTCGCGCGCTCGTGGAATGAGAACTTCGTCACCGGCCCGCTCATCTTTCACTGGGCCGAGTATGTGCCCGCGGATGGAGGCACCCACATAGCCCTGGGAGTGTCGCCGGTCCTCGGCTCCCACGACACCCTCATCTGCCACTCAGCTCGCGGAGAAGATCCCCTCTGGCGCGATCAGATCACCCTCCCCACAGCCAACAACGTTCCGATCGGATTCTCCGGATCCTTCTTCAACGACGGCGCAACCCAATATCTCGAAGCCACCACCATCTGCAACGGCGACAGCTGCGGCGAGTACTCGAGCGATCGCACCCACTTCGGCCTCGTCTACAGCAAGCCCACGGCCCATGCTCTCCTCTCGCAGGATCCGCAGCGTCCAATCCCCATCCTCATCAAAGCGGAGACCATCGACACCACGCTCCCTCCCGCTATCGCTCGCGAGCAGATGATTGCCGCAGTCCGCTCCTTCCTCGCCTCCGTCGATCTCGCCGGTCTCACCCAACCATACCGTCACCAGTAATTACAGCCTGCTATCGTTAATCCTGTGAGATTCATTCTTCCCCGTATCCCTTCATCTCTCACCGTGATGATGACTGGCGTCCTTGGCCTTTCTCTGGCTGGCTGTGGAGGCTCCGCTCCCCCAGCCCCTCACCCCACCCTAACCGTCACCGCTGCCAATGCAAGCCGAGCCTACGGAGCTGCAAATCCAACCTTGACCGCCTCCGCCAGCGGAGCGCTCGCCGGTGACACCTTCACCCTCACCGCCTCGACCACCGCGACGCCATCTTCTCCCGCTGGCACCTACCCGATCGTTCCCGCCGCCACAGGCACCAATCTCGCGAACTACAACGTCGTCTACGTCAACGGTACCCTCACCGTCAGTAAAGCCACCCTTACCCTCGCGCCCAACAACCAGAGCATCGTCGAAGGATCTGCGCTCCCCACTTTCACCGCCACGATCACAGGCTTCGTCAACGGCGACACCCCCGCCGTCGTCACTGGTCTCCCAGCCCTGACGACCACCGCAACCTCCTCATCACCACCCGGTTCTTACCCGATCAACGCCGCCCTTGGAACTCTCGCCGCCGCGAACTACACCTTCACCTTCGGCACCGGCGCCCTCACCATCACTCCAGCGAACAATCCCGGCTTCGGCTTCACCGGCAGAGCAATGGCCGGAACCCAACCAATCGTTGGCGCCACGGTTCAACTCTACGCGGCCGGAACCACCGGCAACGGCTCCACAGGAACAACTCTCCTGAGCAGCACTTTAACCACGGACGCAGCCGGAGCCTTCACCGTTCCCGCCGGCTACGCCTGTCCCGCCGCGACCTCGCAGGTCTACGTAATCATTCGCGGAGGACAACTCCAAGCCGCCGCCAACCCAGCGATCACCCTCGCAGCGCCGATCGGTCCCTGCAACCAGACCGCATCGAACCCGCAGTTCACCATCAACGAAGTCACCACAGCGGCGACAGCATACGGACTCGCCCAATTTCTCAGCCCCGGCGGCAACATCGGAGCCACTCCCACCAACACCCAGGGTCTCGCAAACGCAGTCGCGACCGCAGCCAACCTCGCCAACCTGACTACAGGCAAATCTCCCGGCGCATCCTTCCCTCAAAACGCCACATCGCCCGCCGCAAAGATCAACTCTATTGCCAACCTTCTCAACACCTGCGCTACAGCAGCCTCCGCCTCAGGCTGCACTCCGCTCTTCACCGCAACAACTCCGAGCGGCGCATCCGCTCCCACCAACACCCTCGATGCCGCCCTTAATCTCGTGCGTAGTCCCGGCACCAACGTAGCCGCGCTCTACACCCAATCGACCGCCAGCACGGCCTTTACCCCGGCGCTCACCACCGCTCCCTCCGACTGGACGATGTTCATCAACTACTCTGGGGCCGGCATGAGCTCTCCCTCCGGTGTAGGCGTCGACGCCACCGGCAACGTCTGGGTCGCAAGCTACTTCAACGTCGCCTCTCAGTTCTCCCCAACCGGCAATCCCATCTTCCCAACCGGCATCACCTCGGGCGGCCTCTATCACTCTTACGGCCTCGCCGTTGACGCGCAAAACAACGCTTGGATCCCCAACGAAGACAGCACACTCAGTGGTGTGAACAAAGGCCTCGGCAGCATCACTGTTCTCAACCCCTCCGGCCAGCCCATCTCCGGAGCCTCCGGCTACATCGCGGGCGGCATCTACTACCCCATCGCCATAGCCGTCGACACCAATGCCACCGCCTGGATCGTCAACTACGGCAACTCCAGCCTCACCCTGCTCTCCACCACCAACGGCCAACCCGTCTCCTCGAGCGCCTACACGTCACCCAAACTAGCATTCCCCGTCGCCGTCGCCGTCGATGCCACTCACAACGCCTGGGTCGCCAATCAGGAAGACGTCACTGTCACCAAAATCTCTCCCGACGGCTCCCAGTTCACCGCCTACACCTGCTGCAATGGAGCCTCGGGCATCGCCATCGACCAGCGCGGCTTCGTCTGGGTCGCCAACTACTACGGCGACAGCATCAGCCAACTCGCCTCTGACGGCACCGTCATCTCATCCGGCTACAGCGACAATAAAGCCAGCATCTGGCATCCCCAGGGCATCGCCATCGACGGCTCCGGCCACGTCTGGATCACCAACTACTTTGGTTCTTCCATCACCGAACTCGCCGGTTCGGCCACCGCGTCTCCCGGGCAAATCCTCTCCCCTACCGTCGGCTACGCCCACGACGCAGTCATCGACGAGGGCTTCGCCATCGCCGTCGACGCCAGCGGCAATCTCTGGATCACTAATTTCTTCAGCAACATCCTTACCGAAATCGTCGGCCTCGCAACCCCCGTCAAAACTCCGCTGTTAGGCCCGACCCAGACCCCGTAGACACAGCTCCGACCAATCCTCGACTTCGCCCAATTTTCCATTTTCGCGATATTGAGGTCGAACCACCTCCATAAATCCATAGACCCTCTTTGCCCTCCACTTTAGTTCGGCCTCCGAATTCACGATCAGCCCTGTCCACGCCGTGTTCTCGTTCCATATACACAATTAGAAATAGTTTTCTTTAGGCCTTGACAGGTCTTGCTCCAAGAGCAGAAGCTTTCTATCGCGCCCAATGTGGTCTGACCTTGAGTAGCCAAAATTGGCGCGCCGGCTTGGTGTAGGCAGACAAAAGATCCCAACTCCGTCCGAGAATAAATTCGTGAGGTTAGATTATGACGTTCCATTCGATTCAAAAACACGCCACGGTTCGCCGTGGAACTTCAGCCGTCCGTGTATTCTCCGGATTGCTTCTGCTCCTTGTCGTCCTTCTTCTGTCGAGTTCTCCGGTTAAGGCACAACTCGCCGGCAAAGGCGAGATCAAGGGCACAGTCACTGACTCCAGCGGAGCCGTGATTCCCAACGCTGTTGTCACCGCGACCTCAACCACGACGGGTACAAAGTTCTCGCGCACTACATCGAGTTCAGGCGAATTCGATCTCTCCCCGCTCAACAACGACATCTACACCGTCAGCATCACAGCCAAGGGGTTTCAGAGCCTCACCCAGGAAAACGTGCACGTCAACGCCCTGGAAGTAGAGGATCTCAAACTCATTCTGACGGTCGGATCGGAGACCCAGACGATCAGTGTCTCCACTGCGCCGCCCCAGCTCGAGACGAGCAACGCAACTCTCGGCGCCACGATGGAGAATGATCTCTACTCTGCACTTCCCATCGAGATGGGAGCCTACGGCAATCCCGATCAGCGCCGCGCGACTGACTTCGCTTTCCTCATGCCCGGAGTTCAGGGCAATAACACCAACGGCAACGCGACCACCAACACCGGGATCGTCAACGGCTCCGGCAGCCGCGGCGCCGTCTCAGCCGTGTATGTTGACGGCCTTCCGTTTGTGCGCGCCGGCGGCAATGGCGACCCGCGCTACGTCTGGACCGCAATCTCCGTCGATGCCGTCGATCAGTTCAACGTGCAGACCAGCGGCTACTCGGCCATCTATGAAGGCCAGGGCATTCAGAACTACACCGTCAAAGCAGGCGGCAACAAATATCACGGCTCTGTCTACGAGTTCTTCCGCAACACTGCACTCGACACCTGGGGATTCTTCGGATCGGTCCCTAATCCGGCTACGGGTGTCCCCGTCAAACCCGTCGAGCATAGCAACGAGTACGGCATCAATCTCAGCGGTCCGCTTATTCCTATCGGTTCCTGGAAGGAAAAGGTCTTCTTCTACGGAAACTACAACGGCTTCCGCTACTCCAGCGCGACTCCCACGCCGATGACCTTCCCCACGCTCGCCCAGCAACAGGGCGACTTCAGCGCAACGGGCGTCAACATCTATGACCCCTCAACTCAAACGGCGTGTACTGCGAAGAGCACGAACGGTCCTTGCCGTTATCAGTACGGCTACACTGGAGGCACCGGAACCGGTCCCGCCGGCAACCCGGTCAAGAGCGGCGCTCCCATCAACGTTATTCCCGCCAGCCAGTTCTCCTCCGTTGCGCAGAAGATGCAGAGCTTCCTGCCCACCACGGGCATCAGCAGCGCATTACAGAACAACTATGTCGCTCCAAATAAGACAGGCCTCATCAACTGGTCCACAACAGATCGTATCGATTACAACGTCACCAAGAAGGACACCCTCACCTTTGTAGCGGCCATCGGTCGCCAGGCCAGTTCGGTCCCGGTCGGTCAGACAACCGCGGGTCGCAACGTTGGCCCCATACCATATAACTTTGGTCAGGCTTACGCCCCCAAGACCGCAGTGGGTGTCATCGAAGAGACGCACATCTTCACCCCGAACATAGTCAATCAGATCAAGTGGGGTTACGCTCGCTACAACGGACCCACATTCAACGCAGACCAGGTGCCCGCCTACGCCGCAACGGCAATGGGAATTACAGGTCTGCCCGCCGGTCAGGCGCAGGAGGCGTTCCCTGCCGTTGTCTTTGCCGGTACCGATGCTCCCACCAACTGGGCAGGCGAACCAGCTTCCGTTACTCTCGCGGAAAACTATACCCTGCTCGACAATCTGCAGTGGGTCAAGGGCAAGCACACCTTAACCTTTGGCGGTCAGATCGCATGGCTTCTCTATAACGTGATCAACGACACCACCGGAACCTCGCCCGTCACCTTGACCACCGCCGTAACCGAGACAGCAGGCATCACGGCTTCCAGCAACACCGCTCCCAAGTTCGCCGCAGCCCCAAACACCGGCCTCTCGTATGCCAGCTTCCTCGTTGGCCAGATCGATAAGACAAGCTTCACTCAGTACGTCCAACAGGAGTTTGGCGCGCGCTTCCGCGCCATCTCGCCCTACGTCCAGGACAACTGGAGAGTGACTCCGAAGTTGACCCTCGACCTTGGCCTTCGTTACGACTTCTTCCCGTCGGTAACCGAAGTGCACAACGGCATGAGCTTCTTCAATCCGAATCTCGCCAACCCCGTCACCGGCTTCAATGGAGCGCTGCAGTTTGCTGGCACTGGCGCCAACACCTGCAACTGCTCGACTCCGGTCAATAACTACTACAAGAACTTTGGTCCTCGCGTAGGACTTGCCTACCAGGTCGACCCAAAGACGGTCATTCGCGCCAGCTACGGCGTCATGTTTACTCATGGCAATGCGGTCGGTGGATTGTCTACCAGCACCGGAACCCTCGGCTTCTCTGCCGCTCCGTCATTCTCCGCGAATGGCAGCTTGTTGAGTACCGCTCCGTTCACTGGCACCAACGGCGCGATTCCGGCCTATGCCAGTGCGTGCGGCGTAGCATCCGGCCCGGCCTTCGGTACCGGCTACACCAATGTCAGCAGCTACACCACTCCCGGTTGCGGTTCCGCTAGTTACACAGGAACCCCATCCTCCATCGGATACGCCGATCCATATCTCGGTAGCCGCGCCCCCGAGTACATCAACTGGAACTTCGGATTCCAACACGAGTGGACCAGTTCTCTTGTCTCGAACATCACCTACGTCGGTTCGCAGGGACATTTCCTTCAGTCCGACGGCAGCAACGCTCGCGGCTTCTGGGCTGACCAGCTCGATCCGCAATATCTCAACCTCAACTCCAATCTGGCTCTCACCGGAACCGCACTGACTAACTTCTGCGCTGCAAATGGCGGCGTCTGCCCATCGTCGCTCAGCAACTTCAACACAGGCCAGAATCTCGCCCGGCTGCTCCAACCCTTCCCCTTCCAGACTGTCGGAGACACTTGGGGCTACGTCGCCAACTCCAACTACAACGCCCTGCAGGCAACGTTGAACATGCGGGCCTCGCATGGTCTCACCTTCATGGCCAACTACACCTGGTCACGTTCAATCGACGACGGCGGCACCTTCCGTTCTGGTTACGCCATTCCGGCGGCGTACTCCAATAGCGGAAGGGCATGGAAGCAGGACGCCATCGAACGCTCCGTCTCCACCAGCAACCAGCCGCAGCACATCGTCGTCACCGGCGTCTGGGATCTTCCGATCGGCAAGTCCGTCCTTGGCAGCAACGCCATCGAACGCGCAATCTTCGGAGGATATAAGTTCTCCGAGATCTTCCAGGCCTTCTCCGGTTCGCCCGTGGCTGTCACCGGGTCGGCATGCCAGACCAATCCCGCTCAAAGCACCTGTGCTCCAACCCTCAATCCGAACTTCGCCGGTCCCATTCGCGTCAACGGAAAGTGGGGGCAGGGCATCACGGCAGCCAATACGGGAGCCATCAGCTACGTCGCTCCCAGCGTCGGCAGCACCTCCGTTGCCCCAACTGGTCCGTTCATCTCGCCTACCGTTCCGAGTGGCCAGACAACACTGCTCAATACCTCCGTCGCGCCCTCCTACACCTTCGGCAACGCTCCCCGCACTGCCCCCTACGGCCTCTACGGTCCCGGCAACTACCAGCTCGATATCGCTCTCGTCCGCAGCTTCCCGCTGCACCTCGGCGAGTCTTCCCGGCTGAACCTTCGCGCTGAGATGTACAACGTCACCAACAAAACCTTCTTTGCCGTGGCTGGCACTGCGGTTGGCAGCTCCAACTTCGGCACTGTCACCAACAGCCCCAACTACGCCCGAAGAGCCGTCCAGCTCTCCGGCCGCATCGAGTTCTAGCCAAAACAAGGCCGGCATACCAGCCGGTCTCCAACCGAAAAGACAGATCGCCGCCTGCCAATCGCAGGCGGCGATTTTTTGTCCGTTACCAGCGAAATGCACCAAGCACCACGAATATTACCCCGTTTTGCGCACTCGCTTTTCGTAGCAGAAAAACCGCAAACCAGGCCTGAACTCAAGCCCGATCTCCCCCGCAAGTGCGTACCCGAGCTTGGGAAACAACCGCTGGGTCGCATCATTCTTCGTATTCGTGTCGACGCGAAGCGCCTCAATTCTACGTTCCACTGCGATCTCCTCGGCCTTCTGCATCAGCGCACTCGCAACACCGGCGCCGCGAAACCCAGGATCAACTGCCAGACGATGCACGACAATCGCTGGCTCGTGAATATCCCAGCCAACCTGCGCATAATCCGGCTCCTGATCCATCGTGATCGCCGCAATTCCAGCCAGATCGCCGTCAATCTCCGCCACCCAAAGCTGGTTCAGGCCAATATCGCGCCGAAACACCGCCTCATTCGGATAGTTCTCATCCCACTGCAGATTCCCGGTCGCGCGCATCAGCGGAACCACTCGCCGCACAAGCCCCATCAGAGAAGGCATATCCTCTTCGACTGCCAGCCGAATCCGCATAATCAAAGCGTATCAGCAGGAACGCGTACAAACGTCATAGCGCCAACCATGCTACATAATGCGAAACCGCTCCCGCATCAGCCTCTGGAAGCGCGGCCGCCAGATCAGGTCATACGCAAGTTCCTTCCCCGGAAACATAGCCAGCGCAGCCTTCCTGGTGTCGGCGATCATCTGGGCCGCATCATCTACCGTAAGCGAGCCGTCCTGAGCGATCACCTGCATCACCATGTTCATCATCATCTGTAGACGCCGGAGCCGCGTAGACTCGTCTAATTCGACCTCACCAGAGGTGTCCAGAGGTGTCCTCATGTTTCAAAAGGGTAGCAGGTATCTTGCGGACTGGAGAGACCGCAAAGGTGTCCGCAGAAGAAAATCGTTCGATAACCCGGAAGCTGCAACTGCCTACGAAGAAGCACAAAAGGCTGCCGCTCGCCCAAAACCGCCGCGCGTGGGCCGTCAGTCGCCTCAGCCCTCGCGCCGTTCCTCACGCGCGACGCACACGGCAAAGACCGCGCCGCCGCCCGCATCATCGTCACAGCAGCGGGGCCGTCGCGGCCGCCAGAACTCACCCCGGCCCACGCAGCGGCAATCAACACGCAGGTCGCGCGCTACGAAAACCCCTTCACGAAATATCAGGTCGCCTCAGCCGCCCGAAAGCTGATCGTCTATCTGAGCGAGAACTACGGAGCCTCGCCAGTCCTGCGCCGCGTGATTTTTGTTCCGGCGATGCCAAAGCCCCGGAACGTCACGGCAACTCAGGACGAGCGCGGGACGCTGCTATCGGCGGCGGCTCCAAACCTCCAATGCTGCTGCTGCTGTGCAGCGACCTCGCCATCCGCGCGGGTACGGCTGCACGGCTGGGGCCATCCAACTACGACCGGGCAACCCGAAAGCTGTCCTTTCGAACGAAGTTCAGCAACACGCAGCAGCTTCCGTCACCGCCGAACTAGCTGCGCTCCTCGAACAATGCAGCGACATGGCAAAGCCTTTCGTGGCGCAACTGCCACGCGGGTTTCATCCAAAAACGGGCAAGCCGTTGCCTCCGATCGGTCGCATGACGCTACGCGGGCTACACATCGCATTTCGTCGGCTCAAGGAGCGCGTCGGCATCACCCGTCGCGTCACGGCGCACGATTTGCGACGAACAACAGTACGCCGCGTCTACGACGCGACGCTCGATTTGCGCCTCGCTCAATCGCTGCTGGGCCACACGTCACTCCGCTCAACGCTCTGGTATTTGCAAGGCGAAGCGGTGCCAGTACCAGCGTCCACACTCGAACTCGCGAAACTCAACCCTGAAACGGAGACGATTCAATGAACGAAAAAGCAAAGGTGTCTAGGCTGCAACTACAGGCCTACGCAGCAGATGGAGTGACAGTCGAAGAGGCCATCCAGTACGCGCAGAGCGCGGCGGCGGATGCGTACAAAGGGGCCAAGGAGGCAAGGTGCTCCGACGCCGACGCAACCGATGCGGCTGGCGAAGCTTACTGCAACGCGCTGCCGCTGCTCAAGAGCCGAGGCAGCATTCAGGCCTTCATCGCAACGGTCGCTGATGGCGTGGCAATGAAGTTCCTTTCGGCGCGAGAGGGCGCGGTGCTGCTCTACGCAGCAAAGCTCGCCATCACCGCGCACGCGGAGGTGCGCTCGTGACGGTGACGGTCGACGCTCTGGTATGTGATCGGATGTCCGCAGTGCGGCGCGGAGGTAGAGCGCGTTACGAGGGCAGCGGTGCGCGATGGGCAGGTGACGAAGCTCACCCTCTCGGCGGGCCACAAGCACAATCACGACGAGGCCCAGGCACCCACCACGGCGGCTGTGCTCGAAGCGTCGGGGCAACAGACGCTGCCGGGAACGATCGCACAGTCGTCGGGCTACGCGGAGGGGTTGTGAGCAAGCTCCGTGAGGCAGAGCATGAGGTCATCGCTGCAGCGGAGTGTGTCTCGCACACCTACCGGGCCTACGCGGGCTACGCGGTGCCTCTCTCGACCAATCTGCGGCGGCTGGATGCCGCTGTACGCGCTTGGCAGGTGCTGATCCGTCAGCAGGTGTCAGGCAGTGACACTAACGGCTTCGACCGCTCGATGGTCTGGGGTCGAGGATTGCAATGAGCAAAGTCCTCCCGAGGCGCAGAGGCGGCAAGGTTGCGCCGCCGCGTCCCGAGTGAAGCCGTAGACCCTCCGAGTAGCACCTCTCTGCCCCGTCGATCTGGCGGGGCCTTCGTGTGTCAGCCGTGGGAGTTCGATCGCACCAGCTCCGAGCATCGTGCCTCCACGCACGGTATGCGGTGCGGGCATGGCATGGCGCGTGCTTTTGCAGGGGCAAGGCATCATCGCGGCACGCGCCACGCCATACCCGGTCTCTGTGGCCGCAGCCGTATGCGCCCGCGCCCCGGTTCGGGCGCTACAGCTACACCCTCGCAGCTCCATGCACCCACACCGCATCACCGCTGTTACACGCGCCCGCCCGGTGTGTCGCGGTCACGGCTGCGGCCACGCCCACCCACCTCAGCGGGCACCCCAGCGCCGCCTCCCGTCCCACCCGCGCCACAGCGGAAACCATGGGCGGGTGCGGCGGGGCACACTACGCCCCACCACCCCCACCCATCACCGCCATCGTCGGCTTCCCCGTGCGCCCCGCGTGGTGCATCCATCCATCGGCCTTTTCGCCCCCTCTGGTCGTCAGTGGCCGGGACACGATCAGCTCCGGGCTGCATCGGTGGGAAAAGCTGGGCCGCGCCCGCATCGGGGCCAGGACGTTTCAGCGGGCGCGGCCAGAGGCAACAACAGCCCGCCACCCGCACGGCGGATAGTGTCTCACGGCGGTAAAGGGCGGCTGCGCCGTGGCTCCGCCATGCGGGATAAAACCCCGCACCCTTGACAGCCGCGAGACTGCCCAATAATTCCGGGGATGGCGGGCAGAAGCAACCGCAAAAGCAACCGCAACAGCACCACGATCTAATACCACGATCTGACCACGATTTGACCACGAAAAACCACGCAAAATGGATCTGATTTGTAACCAGAATCGTTGCAAACAGTGGGGTTACGTGTCGCTCACCACGCGAAAAATGATGCATGGCCTTGTCCGGTCGGCCACGCGGAGCGGTGCAAGCGATTCAGTTCCCAAAAAATAGTAAATCTGGAAGGTGTCCACCTTTTTCATGGACACCTCAGTGGATACCTGCTAAAACGGGGATTAGACGAGCGTGTGTGAAGGTCTGCATCACCATGTTCATCATCATCTGTAGACGCCGGAGCCGCCTCTGCTCTTCCGCGCGATCGTCCGCACTGATCGATCCAACTTCGGGCCTCACCTCATCCAATTCCATCCCAACCCCCCGCAACTCCACTACTGATCGGATGCACCGACAATCTCCCGGATTCCGCCGTCTCGGCCCAGCAGGAACGTCGTCAGCCCGAACTCATCCGTTCGGTACAGCTTAGACCGGGCCTCTGCGATCCGCTCTACTACTTCCAAGCGAGGGTGTCCGAATGGATTCCCCTTGCCCGCCGACACAACAGAGTCCTTCGGTGCAGCAGTCTTCAGGAACGCCTCTGTCGTCGAGGTGCGGCTGCCATGATGACCGACCTTCAGCAGCGTCACGGCAGATACGCGGCCATGCGCCAACATCTGGCCCTCGCTCGGCGCCTCAGCATCGCCCTCCAGCAGCACCGAGGATCGGCCATACTGCAGCCTCATCACTAGTGAGTCGTTATTCCCCGGTGCATGCGTGTTGCTGTATCCCGCCTCCGGCGCCAGCACCGTAACCTGCATTCCACCCCATGCCAGCTGGTCGCCGGCATGAAGGTGACGCACCTGCACACCGAGATCCCGTGCCTCCGCCAGCAGAGCCCGATAGGATGCCGAGTCAGGGTCAACGCTGACCCATAGCTCCCGTGGCATGAAGTTCCGCATAACCGCCGGCATCCCACCCATGTGGTCGCTGTGCGCATGGCTCAACACGAGCACATCAAGTCGCCGGAGGCTGCGCGACCATAGATAAGGCGAGACGACCTCTTCACCCACATCGAACTGGCTGGTAGCTTGAGCCCCGGCTACCCCGATAGGCCCCCCGGCATCCACCAGCATCGTCGCCCCATCCGGCCCCGCCACGAAGATGGAGTCACCCTGCCCCACGTCAAGTGCCGTCACCTCCATCATCCCAGGCGAGAGCATTACACGCTGAGGCCACAACACCATCGCGGCAATCACGGGTAGTATCCCCACCGCTACTCGCGCCCACCCCCCCGACCGCCGCACCGCCCAACAGCAGAGGCACCACCCTCCCATCGCCATCACCGCAACCCACGAAGCCGGGGCAGGTACCCTGAGATCTGCGGCTTGCACAGCACTCACACGATGGATGACGTCTGTGATTCCATGCAGAAGCAAGGCCGTTGCTGCGCCGGGTAGCACTGCTATCCAAGGGCGTACGAGAGATGCGCAAAAGGTAATGATGGCCGATGGAACCAATAGAGCGACCAGTGGCACGCTCAACATATTCGTCGGTATGGCAAACATCGTTGCACGATGGAAATAGAAGGCCATGGGAAGAACCATCACCATCTCCGCGACCGCGCCGATTAACGCCAAGTCGATCACCCAGAAACAGCAGCGCGCGAGCAGGGACGGCGCGTTGCTTGCCCAGCCGCCGAGTAGGCAGGCGAGAGTCTCGCTCCAAAGGCGTAACATCACCCGGAACTGCGCCACACGAGGCAGTAGCGTGGAGTCCCGCCACTTGTCCTTAAGGTGGGCGGATGCGCCGGCGTACGGGAGAAAGCTTCGCTCCGCCATCGGACTGGCGATTCCCGCGATGGCGATGATAGCCAGGAAGGTCATCTGAAAACTGGACTCGAACAGAGCGCTGGGCGACCATACCAGAACGCCCAACGCTGCTGCGCCAAGAGCATTCAATACGTTGCGGTCTCGTGACAATAAATTCGCCAGAAGAAGGATCGTTGTCATAAAGAGCGCTCTTTGAGCGGGAGTGCCGAAGCCCGTCAATAATGTGTAACCAAAAGTGAGCAAGATCGTGATCAGCGCCGACAGCGACTCGCGCAGCTTCAGCCTTCGCGTCAACCAGAATGTCAACGCGGCCAACAAGCCCACGTGCATCCCAGAAACCACAAATAGATGAAACGACCCCGTACGCTCGAAGCCCACTCGTTGCGCCTTGATCAACCCGGCGCGGTCGCCGAACAGCATTGCATTCAACATTCCCGCGTCGTCTGAGCTGAGGCGCAAGGACTTTGGCAACTCTCGATTCGCGTTTGAGCGGACGTAGCCGAGGACACGTCCCGAAGCCCACCCCTGTGCGGCAAAGACATTGCACTGCAGCTGCGCTGCGTGGTCGGCTCCGCCTGGGGGGTGGAGCCAGGCGATCTTCGAAGCTCGTATGTTCGCATGCGCTCCGATCCCTTGCGCTAAGAGATAGTCTGCATGTTGCCAGGCGCCGGTGTCACGATAACGCTCAGCCACCTTGATACGCATTGAGGCTTCCAATATGTCACCGCATTTAGGCAAACGGATAGTTGCAGCCGTGGTAGCTGGATCACCAAGGTTGATAGTGGAAGACGGCTTGTCTGCAATAACGTTGATTCGTACTCCCCCACTCATTGGGATCATGCGCGAAACATCGGGTGTTAGCTCTTCGATCGAGTCGACCTTGATATCTATTGAAAGTGCGCCTTTGACAGCGTCTTCTTGGTTCGCCTCTTTTTCGGGCCACCATCCGTACTCTTTATCTTCATCGGATTCATTTGGCTGCGGAGGCAATTCGCGCACTCTCGTTACATGACCGCGAAGTTGTCTGCTGAGACCATCTGCATAGGTTGCCAGCGTCTGCTGAGTTGGGGGAAGAGGTTGTATCCGCGCGCACCAACAGCCAATCGCCATCCAGAAGGCCGCCAACGGTATGATCGCGATGCGCAGGGACCATCGCAAGGCCGCTAGGATGAAAAAGGCCAACAGACAAACTGCGATGAGCAGAACGACCGTCGTCTGACGATTCCGCGCCATCAGTTCGCCAAGAGCGAACCAACAAACGGCTGCTAACAAAGGAGCTCGCCGGAACTCAAGTGCCCGGACGCGTGCAAACGCCCTCGGCCAAAGTTCTGCCTTCGGGTCGTTTATTCCTTTGGTCTTCGAAGCTCTACCTGCAGACCACACTCACACCCATTTCATCACACGCGGCTGTGATTACCTGCGCAAAACTGCCACAGTTTCCAGATGATACGTTTGCGGAAACATATCCACGAGGTACAGCTCCGTCAGGTCATATCCGGCTCCGACAAGCGCTCTCAAGTCTCGAGCCAGTGTTGCTGGATCGCAGGACACGTAGATGATCTCGGGTGCGGCGACTCGAATCAATAGAGCACAGACCTCTGAACCCAGGCCTGCTCTAGGAGGATCGACGACGATCAGTTGTGGTCGCTCTCGCTGCACGACCGCACTGCGCAAGAATTCCACTGTCGTGGCCCGAACGGCTCGCCTTCCTGGCCCTTTGAATGAAGCAGCCAGCTCGCTTGCCGCAGCTTCGACTGCGACGACTTGTTGAAAGGTCTTAGCGAGCGCCCTAGAAAACAATCCGACTCCAGCGTATAAGTCCCATGCGATTGCGCCGCTACGTCCTCCAGTTACGATTCGGACGAGTTCATCGACAAGGAAGCGATTTATCTGAAAAAAGCTTCCGCGGCTTACCCAGTAGCCTTCGCCCGCCGTGCGATAGATCAATCCCTCGGTTCCCCATGTTTCCAACTGTCGCAGTAGCTTTCCCTGCTTTGGCGCCGCAACTGCGATTGCGGTAGAGGCGCCGGTCAGCTCTGGAATGAGCTTCTGAATTCGCTCGCAGAACGGCGCGAGTCCATTCTTTGCAGTTTTCTGGAAGATGGATATTTGCAACGTGGCTTCATCATGCGCCACAAAAAGTTCTACTTCGAGCCCGGTGCGAAGCCATCGCGTCACCGTGGTGTCATCGGCCGCTACCTGAAGCAAGGCTTCAGCAAATCTCCACAGCAACGGGGCTAAAATTGGGCATTCGTGGATTGCGAGAAATTCGTTCGAACCGCGACGACTGTAGCCAATTCTTAGATGTCCATCAATTTCCTCGATACGAAGCCGCGTGCGATTCCTGTAGCCCCAGCTTCGGCCAGTGATTGGCTGTATCGGAGGCAGTGCGGTCAGTCCCGCGCGCTCCAGTGTCTCATGCAGGATTCCAGCTTTCATCTGCACCTGCGCCGCGTATGCTGCATGCTGATAATGACATCCGCCACACGAACCAAAGTGCGCACACTCAGGTTCTACTCGATCCTCTGAGGCGTCCAGAATCCGGACCAAAGAGGCCTCTCCGAAAGAATCTTCTTGTTCAAGGAGGCGAGCTTCGACGAGCTCTCCGGGCAGAGTGAAGGGCACAAATATGGCCCTGCCCGAACCCTCGCCTTTCGTTTGATGGGCCAGGCCAGCCCCGCCATAAACTGGCTTTTCAATCAGTAATTTCATCTATGAGCCATATAGAAGAGGCTTAGCCGGGGTAGTCTGCGTGATTCCAGAAGTTTTTTCTGGAGAAATTGTTGCTGCACCTGCTTGATCTGCACGGCCTGCATTCTTCCGCGATACGGTGCTAACTCCTTTGCCGCCTGTTCACGCAATGCGACTAGCTCCTCTTCGTCCGCTGACGTAAGCAGCGCCGCAAACATCTTCTCTTCGAGCACGCTGAGCGTTCGGTCGAGTTCTTCAAGTGAGCGAGCCGGCTCGGCGCGCAGGGCCATGGCCAGATCACGTAATCGGGCTCCAACCTCGGCCGCAACTGAGTCCGCAGGAGAGTTGAGTTTTGCTGCCTCGACGATTTTGGCATTCTGTTCGAGATACTGACCCACAGGTTCGGACTCGAAGCCGCTCTCGACCTGTCGTGCCGATGGCACGGTACCGATTGAGGCCTGCATCGCTTGTTCGACGGCTTCCATTACACTTTGGGCGCACCACGCGAGACCATTTACTTTGCGCGTTCTGCTGGGCGAACGCAGCGTCTTTGCATCATGCTTGTCGAAGGCATCGTCGATACCCCGTAGTGCGGCCTCCAGCGGAACACCGGCCTCGCGCCAGGTTTCGATCAGCGCCCAGTCCAGCGTCGAAAGCATCAGCAGCGAACCGCGCCTGTGCTGAAATCTCTCTTCGATCTCGGTAAAGTAATTGAAGTAGTTCCTCATGTGCTCTTAAAGCTTAAAGCAACAGAGATGAGCACATTGAATTACAAACCGCGCTTTTTGTGCCGATCAAAATTACGCTCATAGATCAGGCGCAGCCCCGTGAGAGTCAGCATATCGTCCACTGTGCCGATGTGTTTCGAACCACCGGCGATTAGCTTCGCAAGACCACCCGTGGCTACGGTCTTGGTCTCTGGTCCCATCTCTGCAATCATGCGTTCGAGGATGCCGTCTACCAGGCCGATGTAGCCGTAATAGAGGCCGATTTGGATGTTGTCTACGGTTCCAGTGCCGATGACCTTCGCGGGTTTCTTGATGTCGGTACGGGGTAGTCGGGCTGCCCGTGAAAACAAAGCGTCAGCTGATACTCCGAGGCCTGGAGCGATCGCGCCGCCGAGAAATTCACCTTTCTTCGAGAGCACATCAAAAGTGGTGGCAGTTCCCATGTCTACGACAATGCAGGGGCCACCGAAGCGATCAAATGCCGCAACACAGTTGACGATTCGGTCGGCGCCGAGTTCAGCAGGATTGTCGATCAGAACTGGTATGCCAGTCTTTATGCCAGGCTCAACGAACAAAGGTCTTACCTTGAAATGAAGTTCGCACACCTGGCGCAAGGTTGAGTCCAGGGGAGGCACTACCGACGAGATCGCTATTCCATCGACGACGTCAGTACTCAGGTTCTTTAGTTCGAACAGGTTGCGCAGCAAGACCCCAAACTCGTCGCTTGTGTAGGCTGAGGAAGGCGTTGTAATGCGCCAATTCGCCACCATCTCGGGCTCACCCGCTGGGTCTGTTGCTTCCTTTGCCAGTTGGTACAACCCAAGGACCGTGTTTGTGTTACCTACATCGAGTGCCAACAACATTTCTAGAGTTTCCCTTGTCTGCGCGGTTACCTTGCGCGGACTCCGCCGGAGAAAACAGTGTGCATCACGCCATCATCTCCTGCGACGCGCAGAAAGCCGCGCGCATCGAGCCCGTCTGTCACGCCAGTATAGCCGCCAGCCTCATCGACGTTGACGTGCCTGCCGCGAACCCAGCTTGATGCAGCAGTGAATCTGTCCAGCAGACCGCGCGCGGGTGAAGTCCCGCGCAGCTCTCGTTCAAGCTGTGCAATCTCGCTCTCCAGTTCCCTTAGAAATTCGCTGAGGATCGGCTCACGTGCCCATGATTTGCCGGTTTCGCATCGGAGGGAGGTGGCAAGAGATTCTAGTTCCGGGGGAAAGCTCCGGTGATTCAAGTTGATGCCGACGCCTACAACCGCGTAGTGCAACATCACCGCTGCGTCCAGTTGTGAGGCGATTACGGAGGTTTCCGTTAAAATGCCACCGCACTTCTTGTTGTCGATCATCAGATCGTTTGGCCACCGGAGATCGGGGGTTAGGCCGGTAACAGTAGAGATGGCTGTTTGGGCGGCCAGGCCGGCAGCCAGCGATAGCAATAAGGCGTCGAGTAAGGCCAAGCGGGGGCGCAGGAGAACGCTGACGTAGAGGCCATCTTCCGCGGTGGAGTGCCACTTATGGTCGCTGCGTCCTCGTCCGGCTGTTTGTTGGTCCGCTATCCATACACTGCCATGTTTAGCGCCGGCTTTGGCGGCCTCGAGAGCCAGGATATTGGTCGATCCAACAGATTGAAAATGCTGGAGTTGCTCTGCGAAAATCGTGCCTGCGAGAGCTTCTCGAACGGCGGATAAGTCGAATGAATCGGGCAAAACTGTCCTCAGTAGATGTCGGCGGTGATGCGCATGCTCAGGTCTGCGGCGGTGGCGGAGTGGGTGAGGGCGCCGACGGAGACGAAGTCTACGCCGGCTAGCGCGTACTTGCGGACGGTCTTCAGGTTCATGCTCCCGGAGGCTTCAATGGGAACGGTAGGAAGTGTGGCGTGGATCTGCTTAACTGCTTTCTTTACTTGAGATGGCGTCATGTTGTCGAGGAGGATCGAGTCGGCTTTACCTGTGATGGCCTGTTCGAGTTCGGTTTGGGAGCGGACTTCTACCTGGATCCATTGGTTGGATTTGCGGTTTTCCTGGGCGCGCTCGAGGACGGCAGGCAACCCGCCACCGAGGGATATGTGGTTGTTTTTGATGAGGATACCGTCCTGGAGGTCGAGGCGGTGGTTGACGCCGCCGCCGCAGGAGACGGCGTACTTGTCGAGGACGCGAAGGCCCGGGATGGTTTTGCGGGTGTCTAAGACCTTGGTTTTTGTGCCACTTACGGCTCTAACGAACTCGTTGGTCAGGGTGGCGATGCCGCACATGCGCTGCATGAGGTTGAGGATGACTCGTTCGCAGGAGAGCAGGGCGGCGGCGTTGTGGCGGATGACGGCCAGGGTCTGACCCTTTTTGACACGGACTCCGTCGAAGATTTCGGGGTGGCTGACTACTTCGAAACGGCCCACCGGTTTTGCGGACATGCGGGCGAAGATGTCTAGAAACACAGGGATACAGCCGAGTCCGGAGACGATGCAGGGCTGTTTGGCGATGATGGTTCCAGAGGCGCGTAGGTTGGGTGGAGTGGTGAGTGCGGTCGTGATGTCGTTGGCGACTTTGTCTTCGGCGAGGGCGGCCTCGAGGATGGCGCTTACCCTTTTGCTCTTCCAGTCCATTGAGCCATCCTAAACCCTTTGTTACGGAATTTTTTCTGGGGTGTGATTGGGGATGATTTTTTGCGGTTTTTGGGCGTTTTTTAGGGGGGGTGCCGGGAAAATTGATGTTTTTGATGTGGTGTTTTGTGGTCAGAAACGTGGTGGTGAGTGTAAAAAGCGTGGTTCTAAGTGCTCGGTTTTTGTGTGCTAAGAATTTGCCACGTTTTTGAAATATTTCTGTGGATATTTTCGGATTTTGCACTTCCCTCGGGTGTGCTGCTCCAACCTGCATCCCAGAATCGGGACCCCTTCGACAAGCTCAGGGCAGGCCTTCGAAAAGCTCAGGGCTGGCTGTGTGGGGCACCCGCTTAGAAGTGTGACGGAATGGCTAGTTTTTGGGATGAGGGCTATTGGCGTTTGATTACAATTTCGGCAATGTCTGCGCAGCACGAAAGAAACACCTGAGGTTGGAGAACCCACGATGAAGATTCGCCTCGCTCTTGTTGCGCCGGTTGCGTTGTCTGCCTGCTGCCTCGCGCAGTCCGCTCAGCTTTCTCAATCGGCTCAGCCGTTGGACAAGCCGGTTGAGCTTCAGCATATCGACGTTACGAGCGTCGATTCCTCCGTGAGTCCCTGCGACAACTTTTATCGGTATGTGTGTAACCGGTTCAATGCAGCGAATCCGATTCCGCCGGATCAGGCTTCGTGGGGCGTTGGCGGCATGCTCGCGTTGTGGAACCGGCAGATTCTTCGCCAGATTCTCGAGAAGAATGAGGCGCCGTTGGCGTCCCGTTCGCCGAACGAACAGAAGATAGGCGATTTTTATGCGGCCTGCATGAATCAGGCGAGTTCGAACGCAGACGATCTGGCTGCGATCAAGCCGCTGCTCGACCGCATTGCGGGGATGCGCGACAAACAGGAGATTGCGCCGGTATTGGCGGTGCTTCATAGTTCGTTTGGCCAGGCCTGGTCGGGCGATGATAACCAGATCGCCGTCCCGCTCTTCGGTTTCGGACCGCAACCTGATTTCAACGACGTCAATCGCGTGGTAGCGGGTGTGGACCAGGGCGGCCTTGGTATGTGGAGTCGGGATTTTTACTTGAACGACGACGACAATACGAAGAAGGTTCGGGAGAAGTACACGGCTCTAATCGTTAATTTGTTGAAGATGGATGGAGCGACGCCTGCGCAAGCGGCCGACGGTGCTTCAACGATCCTGCGGGTGGAGACGGCGATGGCGAAGGCGCAGATTGATAACGTCACCCGGCGCGATCCGAACAAGATGAATAACCGTTACACGCTAGCTCAACTTAAGCAGCTTGCGCCGTTGTTTGACTGGGATAGTTATTTTCGAGGTCTCGGTGCGCCTGAGGTTTCTCTGTATGAGGTGACGTGGCCTGATTATTTCCGCGCGATGAATCAGTTGCTCGCTGCTGAGGACCTTGCGACGTGGAAGCTCTATCTGCGCTGGCACCTTCTGTTTGACGCTTCGCGGTCGCTCGGAAACGGGTGGCGCGATGCCTATTTCAGTTACGACTCGGTGCTGACGGGCCGCAAGGAGCAGTCGCCGGCGTGGCGGCGTTGCACTGCGGGGGTCGATGGGTATCTCGGTGAGGCGCTTGGCCAGGTGTACGTGGCGCAGGTGTTTCCGCCAGAGAGCAAGGCCCGGGCGCAGAAGATGGTGAAGGACATTGAGGCTGCGATGGGGCGGGATATCGCGAGTGTGACGTGGATGCAGCCAGCGACGAAACAGCAGGCGCAACTGAAGCTCGCTGCAGTGATCGACAAGATCGGTTATCCGGACCGATGGATCGACTACGGCTCGTACTCGGTGACACGCGAGAGTTATCCGCTGAACATTGAGCGAGGCACGGCGTTTGAGTTCAAGCGGCAACTGAGTTTTATCGGGAAGCCTTTGGATCGCACGCGTTGGGGTATGACGCCGCCTACGGTGGATGCGTATGAAGATCCGCAGACGAACACGATCAACTTTCCGGCAGGTATTTTGCAGCCGCTTTATTTCGATGCGACGCAGGACGACGTGATCAACTACGGTGCGGAGGGTGCGGTGGTGGGGCATGAACTTACCCACGATTTCGACGATCAGGGACGCAAGTTTGATGTGAAGGGAAACCTGCACGACTGGTGGACGCCAGAGGACGCACGGCAGTACGACGAGAGAGGCGCCTGTATTGCGAAGGAATACACGGGGCCGATACCTGGCTTTGCTGATGTGAAGCAGAATGGGAAGCTGACTCAGGGCGAGGATACGGCGGATAACGGCGGGCTTTATCTTGCTTTGTCGGCGCTGAATGAAGATCTGAAGCAGCAGGGAAAGACGCTGGACAGTAAGGATGCCAACGGGCTTACAAATCTGCAGCGATTCTTTGTTGCGTATGGAACGAGCTGGTGTGAGCAATACCGGCCGGAGCTTGCGCGGAGTGTGGTTCTAATCGATCCCCATTCGATACCAGAGCTGCGCGTCAATAATGTGATTTCGAATATGCCGGAGTTTCAAAAGGCGTTCAGCTGCAAGGTGGGTCAGCCGATGGTGCATGTTGAACAGTGTCGGGTTTGGTAGTTTCGGCTGGGTGAGGGCGTCAGGGAAGTTTGTGTCCGCGATGCAGGTATTGGGCTTGTAGATGGTGGCGGTTGGACGGTGTTTCTCGGGTGGGAGGAGTGCCGCTTCAACCCACATCTCAGAGTCGAGATGTGAGCCCCCGGCTTGTAGCGATTGAGGTTGCCGATAACGCGGGCGGGCACTCCCCGACGCTCATTGCCCTTACAACCCAAGCCGCATGCCTCGCTGCAATGGACCATCAGGCTTTCTTAGGATATTCGGTCGTTCTATCCCAAGGAATCGAACTGGGTTGACTCGTCATTTAACATGCATCATGCGATTTTTCTACTCAACCTTGGCGTTCGGCCTTTGCGCAGCGTTTTGCCACGCACAGGCCGCAACCGATGATATGACGTTCCTGAAGCAGGCCCGTGCGAAGTATGACACTCCCTTTGAAAGGAACCTCCAATCCTTCAATTGCGCCGTAGAGTTCGACTGGAAGCAGCACTTCACCGAGGCCGTACGCGTCGGCGATGAAGGAACGGACGAGGAGATCGCCAAACTCATTCAACCCATTCGCAATCGCGTCACGGTCACTCGCCAGAACGCTGCAGTGTCAGCCGGAATGACCGACGATGAAGTAAACAAGCTTCCCCATGGAGGCATGGCGGAAGGTCTCCTCGAACACGCTGTGCAGTTCAGCTTGAATAGCTGGTTGGTTGCCAGCAATAACGCGATGCTTCCGCCGGAAAGCACGCCCGTTCACGTCGAGCCGACCGCGTCAGGCTACAAGCTCGAACTCAAGGTCCAAACTTTTGATGTTGAGATGATGTTCGCGCACGACATGAGCCTCCAGAGAGAAGCGGCAAAAGGATCTGCCTCTGATCGCCGGGAAACAGACTTTCGTCCTGGCCCACAGGGCTTTCTCATGACCTCATATCGGCTCGGCGAGGATGGAGATTTTAGGCCTGGCAATCGTATAATCCTCACCTATACCTATCAGAGCGTTGGTGGATTTCAATTACCTGAGCAAGTTGCGATCAATCGGGAAAGCCATCACGAAGTCTGGCACTACAAACTAACCGACTGTAACGTGCAAGCGGCTAAGTGATTCAGTCTTGTAGGGTCGAACCGTCAATTCTGCCTTCTCCCGCCACGTAGCAGGAAATATAATCCGTGGTCTCTTCAATAGCGGCCGTTCCGTAGGGGCCGTATTTGCGGATTCGCTCTGACAGTCCAGTTGGAACTGTCGAAAGCGGGGTTATAGGAAAGTTCAAAACTGAAGTTGCCCAAAACCCGACTTTTGCGGGCACTACAGGATAACTTCCGGTTTGCCCGTGATCTTCCGCAGTCTCGGCGAAGCGCCGTTGAGGGCCGAATTTCTCTCCTCGAATCAAAATTGAAAGACGATTGGCAGATGCGGCCTGAAGTCCGCAATCTCTTTGCGCCCGCTGCCGTCGAATTCAATTTCGAGGAGAGATTCTGGCCCATCTTGCGATGAGAGAATTCCACTCTCGACCATGCTCTGAGACGCGACGGACCGAAGTGGCGCGGGCGTAGTCAGAGTTAAGTTAGTGATCTCACGAATGCCAATAGGATGTTCTACAAACCGCTGTTCACGATCAAGCCGTTGCATGAAGCCAAGGTAGACCCACATCGGCTCCTCGACCCCAGCTTCGCCGAGATGCATAACGAGCGGATCTGGTAAGTAAGACGGTCGATATTTCCACGCCGGAAACGGTGACTCTGTATTCGGAGAATCGACAGGGCGGACGCAAATGCCGAAGGGAGAGGCGTTACCCTCTCGACTAGACCATCTCTCCCAAAGTTGAGTGCGTCGTGAGCAGTCGCTTTGCGCTTCTTCTCCATCATCTACCCACAGCAACTCAATCATGGCGTTCGCAAAGGCAAAACGGCGATTGGCTGTTCCTTGTCCGGGATGCCGATTTGGCGATCCCTCCCGCAAGCCGAACCGAATAAATTCCTCGGCCTCGGGAGCGCCAGGAGCGGTACAGATGAATACATGGTCCAACTCAATGCGCATGCGAGCGAGTCTACTAGAATCCGGTCGGCGAGATCGATCAGAAGAAAGCCGTTGACGTGAGATGATTCTGGGCGAGTGATCGGCAATTCGGAAACAATCCTGCCGACCGACGACTCCAAACTTAGCGTCGAAGTGCACGAAAAACGGGGTTACTGAGATGGTCCGCCGCTTGATCTCCCACTTTGGCGTGGGTGATCTTGTTGGCAGGTTCAAGGAGGATCATCGACATGCAGATTCGCTCCGTAGGTATCGATCTCGGCAAAACGACCTTTCACCTGGTAGCCCTTGGCGATAACGGCAAGGTGCTATTGAAGAAGAAGTTCACCCAGAAGCAGCTAATCACCTTCACCGCGAACCTCCAGACGTCGCTCATCGGGTTAGAGGCATGTTCTGGAGCGCATTTTCTGGGCCGTGCGTTGCGAGCACAGGGCCACGATGTGAAGCTGATCCCCGCTCAGTTTGTAAAGCCCTTTGTGAAGTCGAACAAGAACGACTTCCTCGATGCCGAGGCGATTGCCGAAGCGGTCGATCGGCACAACATGCGGTTCGTTCCGATCAAGACCGATGACCAGCTCGACCTGCAAGCGCTGCACCGGGTGCGGGATCGGCTGATGATACGAAGAACTTCTTTGATCAACCAGATTCGTGCGTTCTTGTTGGAGCGCGGCATGGTCTTTGCCAAGAGCCCGATCCGGCTGCGGGAGGCCAGCCCCGAGGTGCTAGAGAACGCGAACGAAAACCTCACCCCGAGGATGCGCAACCTGGTCGCGATGCTGTGGAACGAGTGGAAGGACCTGGAGCTTCAGATTGTCGAGATGAACCACGAAGTGGAGCGGATCGCTTCAAGTGATGCTGCATGCATCAGGCTGCGCCAGATCCCGGGAATCGGACCGCTGGTCGCAACGGCGATCGTCGCTTCGATCGGCAACGGGGCAGCCTTCCAGAAGGGACGTGAGTTTGCAGCCTGGATGGGACTGGTACCGAAGCAACATTCTACCGGGGGCAAGGCGAAGCTGTATGGGATCAGCAAGCGCGGTAACTGCTACCTGCGCAAGATCCTGGTTCATGGAGCCCGTGCTGTTGTGTTGCGATCAAAACGAGACAGGATCGCTATGGGCGCATGGCTAACGGCGCTCGAGATGAGGGCACCACGCAACGTCTTAATTATCGCCATGGCGAACAAGCTGGCGCGGATTGCGTGGGCGGTCCTTTCAAGCGGTCAGAACTACCGGGCTGTTCCGGGTGCGATGGCAGCATAACAGGCCCACATCAAGTTCTCCCACCAAGGTCTGCACAGGACGAGTGAAGATGAAAGAACAGTCACAACGGCGTGTCTGAAACCTGTTTTCCGATTGGGCCTTCACACGGCCGAGCGGTTAGGAGAACAAATCTCCACCAATAGGCCGGATACATTGACGCAGACTTTCTCTCTCAGAACTTTTCCCTTGCAGTCAGACGGCGGACCATACATTTCGGAAACTACAAATCAACGTTGCCGATAATCCGACTTTTCAGGCATGCGGCTTTGACTTGCTCCTTCCGAGCATGACGGAGATGCCGGTCACAAGTGCCGCACACCCGACCATGTTCAGAACGAGTTCGTCCCCCTGGACATGTCTCCAGTTCGACGGGGAGAGCAGAAACGGTGCGGCAAACGCATAGTACAAGGCGTAGAAGACTCTCTCCGAATCGAGCCTGCGATAGATTGCGTACTCTACGCCTGACCATCAGGGGCAAATAGGCCAGATAGCCCCAGAGCAGACCCTTTAGTATTGCCATGACCCACTTCGTCACTGAATTGCCCTTCTATCCGTTCACAATCCGCTGCCTCAAGTAGGTCGCTACCCGCTCGTTCACACCATAACAGCCTACCTGCCGAAAAACGGATTTCCGGCAACTTGACCACTCCAGCATGACCCCAGAAGATCGCTCAGCACTAGCCGCCTTCAAATTCAGAAAATGAGTCTGATGGACGTAACTTATTCGACTGCAGGGAGGGAATCCATTCCTGAAGTGAAAGGAACACGAGCGTGAATCGTGGTACCACGGTGGAGTTGGGATTCGATTGAAAGCGTTCCATTCAGGATTCTAAGACGTTCTTCCATGCTGATGAGGCCAAGCCCTCGGCTCACCTTTGCCGCATCGATGTCAAAGCCAGCGCCGGAGTCGCTAACCGTGAGATGAATTTCATCCGATGTTCCCCACAATTCACCCTCGAAGTTTCGTACCCCACTGTGTTTTGCCGAATTATGCAGGGCTTCTTGCAGGACTCGGAAGAAGCAAAGTGAAATGTCCGGCGGCAAAGGGGCCGGCAAATCGTGGATTTTGAAGTCAATCTCCACGTTCTGCTGCTCGCCGAATTCTCTGCAGAAGCCATTGATGGCCGCAGCAATACCCAGGTATTGCAGTCTCGCGGAGTGCAACTCGTGAGACAAGGATTGAATATCGGCGGCCATTTCGGAGGTCTGCTTCATTAGTTCGCCCAGATGGCTAGTGAGTTCCGACGAATTGTGAGGGCTTCGTTGGAGTTGTGCCAGCTTGATGGCCAAGATTGCGAGACGCTGACCGATGTCGTCATGAAGCTCTCTGGCGATCCGGCTACGTTCCTGCTCCTGTGCCTCAATCAACCTGCGGGTCACGCTCGTGAGTGCAGCTTCCGCCACTTTGCGCTCCGTGATGTCGACGAAAGCGACCACGGCCCCAACGACCTCTTCTCCTCTCAGCTGAGGATGGGACCAATATTCGGCAGGGAAAGCTGTTCCATTAGTCCTCCATAGGACCTCCTCTTCCGTGTGGTCTCCCTTCCCGGTTCGGATTACCCGGTGAACTCGACATTCCTCCACCGGGAACAACGTTCCGTCAGCACGAGTGTGATGCACCAGATCATGCATATTCTTGCCGAGCACGTCGTCAATGCGCTCATATCCCAACGCGCGGAGGCAGGCGGGGTTGCAGAACGTGCATCGGTATTCGAGATCAATCCCATAAATGGCTTCAGCAGTTGAGTCGAGAAGGAGTCGGAGTTTGTCCTCACTTTCGCGCAGCGCCTGTTCAGCCAGCTTTCGGTCCGTGATGTTCGCCACCATTCCGATCATTCGCAGCAGCTTTCCTTGCTCGTCGAAGACGGCTCTCGAGCTCTTCTCCAACCAAACAGCGGGTCCATCGGGCTGCAGCACGCGATAGCTAACCTGTGAAGTCGAGTCCTGTGGAGTAAGCTGGTCGACCGAACCGATAAACAGTGCGCGGTCGTCTGGATGAATGGTGGCTAAGATCTGCTGACGAGTAAGCTCTTTCTCGTGATTGCTGTAACCGAGGACATTCCCGTATTCCTCGGATCGCACGACCTTATCGGTTGGAACGTCCCACTCGTACGCATACACCTTTGCGGCCTGAGCCGCCAAACGAAAACGTTCTTCGCTCTCTCGCAGTGCCTCTTCCGACCGCTTCCGCTCCGTGATGTCCTCCACAAAGGCAAAGACGAGCGTGGATCCTCCATCCACGTTTCTCAACACAGACACATTCAGACGTCCCCAAAGCTGACATCCATCTTTTCTCACATACCGTTTTTCCAGGGAGTACTTGTCGATGACACCTGCACGGAGCTGTTGAAAGAGAGCCCAATCGTCCTGGGAATCTTTGGCATCGGCAAATTGGGAACAACTCATCGCGCACAGTTCGTCCTCCCGGTATCCCAGCATGGAGCAAAGCGCTGGGTTGGCAAGCAAGAGCCTCCCTTCGAGATCTTCCACTGCGATTCCTAGTGACGCATGCTCAAAAAGGTATTGGAAAAGCTGTTTAGCTTGTGCTGGCAACGCTCGTGAGGACATGACGAACTCCAGAACGTAAAGTCTTTCTCGACGGACATCTAGCACTTTACGCGGCAAAACTAAATTGTTGCTCAAAATGGGTGGATTTGAACGCTTATCAAATTCCGATATGCAGAATAACAAGATATTCCGCATAACCGAGTTCGAAAATTGGACCGATGCTCACAGGCCAGCTCCTTTGACCATAATGCCAGACTCTCTGTGGAGTTCCCCGAAGTTCGATCCTCAACTGATGAGTTTGGTTCGAATGAGCGCTGCGATCTTTTCCCAGACAGAAGGGTCGTTCTCGATCTCGATATGAGACTTCATGAAGGTTCGGGCAAACCACGGATAGTCAGAGCAAGAGATCGGACTGGTTCGGTAGGATGACTGGTAGTTCCCAAGGATAGTTGTCTGTTTTGGGTCCATGGCCTCAATCAGACTTCGGCCATGCAGCAATCCCTCCGTCTGATAGAAGTTGATTGCCTCGCGAACATTGGGCGGAATATCTCCGTCGTTCTCATTCAGCTTTTGAACGCTATCGACCTGGATGGTCAGCAGCACGGGAATACTGAGTGTGTTTAGCCGCCTCGCGAAAGCGACAGTCTCCGATCCTCCCCAGCTATGCCCATAGATGACGATACGGGCGGCGCTCTTTTCGTCCGCACTCAGACTGCCATCGCGATTCTCATCAAGAAGGTTAAGTACGATTTTGAGAGCGCTTTGCGCGTCATGATTGGCAAAGGCCACAGCATACACGCGGAGTGGATAGCCGTCTTGCAACTCCTTCGCCAGCGATGCTTCCCTGTGTATGAGATTGCTGCTCTTGATTCGGCCTCCCATGAAGCCAATCACAATGAGTCGCGGTGACGTCGGGAAAGAACTGTTTTCGACCACAGATTTACCTGCAGGAGGAATGCAGCTCATTCCTTCATCTAAATTCGGCAAGCCAGCACGAGTGATAGCGGATGGGGTTGAATGAGTTACTCGATCAAGACAAGCCGACTGCATACCTTTCGCTTGCGCTGCCGGAACCAGCACACCCGAAGTCAGTAATGCGGACGCAGCCGCAAACCCAATCCTCCCTGGAATGTGCCCGGCATAACCGGTCAGGGCCTCCCAAGTTAGGCCTCCGGCAGGATTGTCAAAGGGAATTCGCATTGGACTCTCTCTGGGGTGGAACCCCACCAACAACGCTGCGATTTTCTTTAGCCGGCACCCGGTCGATCGATATCGCATGTACATTTGCCAAGCTGAATTCTACGCCGATGGCATTGCCAGGTGGCTTCGAATCCCGATCTGCACCTCTTCAGGGAAGTTTTATGTCTGCGACACAGGTATCTGGTTTGTAGATGGTGGTGGCTGGCCAATGTTGCTCGGGTGAAAGTGGTTGCTGCTCCAACCCACATCTGAGAGTCGAGATGTGGGGCA
This sequence comes from uncultured Acidobacteriaceae bacterium, assembly GCA_963798925.1. Classification (GTDB taxonomy): domain Bacteria; phylum Acidobacteriota; class Terriglobia; order Terriglobales; family Acidobacteriaceae; genus Edaphobacter. The sequence continues at coordinate 344,283 of CAWCVD010000008.1, read as the reverse complement.
CCCAGCCTGGGTTAGTTTTTGCTCCCAGCCTCAGGCTTTGCTGGCGTCGTTCCATATCGTCGGCGATAGCTTTCGCACGCGACAGCGTCTTTGCATTCGAGCGAGACGAACAGCTCTGACCGCAGTATCCAGCCGCTCGCAGCTTTGCGCCACATTGCGAGATACGTGCCGCTGAAGATGACGGGGCCGCCGGGGAGACGTCCCACCCAGTGGCCGTGTTCCGCAGCCAGCGGGACTGAACGCGAGACCTCGATCGAATCAGGGATACGTTCAAACCGCACAGAGTGGGGATCTTCAAAGTCCTTCGCAAACGCTGCGATGTACGCTTCGCGGGAGAGCAGCGAGCCATTTCCGGTAACCACCACAAAGTCTTGATCGAGGCTCACCGCAAAACCCGTTACATCGCCCGCCGCGATCGCGATATTGGACGCGCGACGCATGCTGTGGATCGAATCCTGATCAGGAGAATGTTGCGCGAGGCTGGATGCCGAAATGATACCGAGAAAGAGCGCTACTGCGATACATTTCATCCCCCGATGTTATATCCAGCTCCGACGTGTTGCGTCTTCGGCACTCATGAAAGATGCGGGCAGGTTCGACTGCTTGCCGAAACCCGACTTTGCGGGCATTACGGGATAATTTCCGGTTTGACCGTAATCCGCCCAGAGCTCAAAACGTTGGATTTCGATGACCGGCACACTCCTATTGAGTGATCACTGATTAGACCAGCGAAGCGCCTCCGGATTCGTGACGACGACGCCGTGGTTGCTCGGGGATGGCATCGCAAAGCTGGCGGGAGCAGGCGAGGATCTGAACGGGGAGCTGGATTTGCACACGGGAGAGACACTCTGGGTGCTGCTCCAGGATCCGGTCCAGTTAGAACCCCCGCCGCCTCTGGCCCCGCCGACTACGAACCCGTTCCATGGCCGATTGCTGTTGTTGATACCCTCGGGAGTCCCGGCGTGGTCACCGTTGTTTTGTCCGCAGGCTGTCTGATGAGCGGGCTTGACTGCGAGAGCGTTGTAGTCGGTGGTGAAGACGGAGTAAACTGCCGCGCCCCACTTCCACTGAAGCGATACGCCGGAAGCACCGTTGGTGTCGAAGGAACCCTGCCAATTTACAGGATTGATGCCACCCCCGAGTCCGCCGGCGGGTACAGGCCAGGCAAGACCCGTCAGGAAGATCTCGTCGTCTCCCGTGACCGGTACGGTCGTCGTCCAGGTGTTCGTCATTGTGTTGAAGGTGGTGGAGCTGCAAGTGGCGCTCGGGGAAAAGACGACCTGCGCGTTGGGAACTGAGAGTTGATATTGCGTTCCGCCTCGCGTGAAGGAGATTGTGGAATTGGCAAGAGAGACCGTCGCTCCACTGCTTGGAATTCCGCTGGCTGTGAAGTTGGCGTTGAACCAGATGTAAGCGCCTCCGTTGATGGCAGTGCCGTTGAAGTTCGACGAGTTTATGGACTGCGCAGAGCATGGTGGCGGAGCAGGGAGCGCACATCTCAGGCCGGAAGGCGAGAAGCTGATTTCCTGGGTTGGGAAATTGCCTTTGTTGGGCCCGACGAAAACCGGGATTTTCGGCAACTTCCTGAGCGCAGCGAGACCACGCTCCTCCTGCACTATTGTTTAGGAGTTCCGCCAGAGAGCAGGATCATCGGAATCTGTGAAGCCAGCTGCAGGTCAATCAACATCACCAGCCGCCGATCCAACTGGAAAAATACCGCGGTTTTCCTGCCTGGTATCACATTGTTGAAGAGCGAAATGTATCTCAGCCGTAACTCCGCAACCGATTGGTCGACGCCAAGCATCTTGCGTACCAATCCCGTTGCCTGATCGTCCGTCATGGTAGAGTAGCTGGCCGCGAACTCTTTGAGCGCCGCATACTTCGCGTCGTTGATCTTCACCAGATCGGCGGTGTACTGGTCATAGAGCGGCCAGAATTTCACCGCCTCTTGATCGGTCAGCTGAAGATTCGAAGCGATGAGCTGCCTCTTCTGTGACCGAACATCCTTCCTTAATAAATCGATATCCTGGTCCGTAACGCTCTGGGCTGAGTTGTCAGAAGGGGTTTGCGCCGGACTTTGACTCCAACACAGGCCAGTCAAAATCACGATTGCCGCAATGCTGAACGATAGAAGACTCTTCCTTATCACGGATATCTCCTTCCCATCGCTGTCGTTTGGTTGAACCCGCAGGCCCTCGGGGTGCAACCAGAATCTTACGCCTATCTATCGCCAACCGGGCAAGTCGCTCATCGAACGACTATCCAAAACTTGCTGTCGAAGTTAACGGGAAACGGGAATTTCGGTAGCTTCGAATCCTGAACCGCACCTCTTCAGGGAAGTTTTGTGTCCGCGCCGGGAGTGATTAAGTTGTATGGGTTGGAAGATTTATTTGTATCGGTTGGTGCACAACGGCGGCCATGAAATGGGAATCACACTGACCAGAGTTTGATACAAATTCGCAGACCTAGCAGAGACTGGGAGGCTAACAATGAACGACGATGCCAGGTTTCTTGAAGGATGTGGAATCGAAGTTGATCGTCAATGGATCATGGAAATTGTGCTGAAGGAAGCGCCGCCGCAGGCCTCCAATTACTTTCGCGACCTCGCCAGAATCTCGCAAATGTCCGGCCCATATTCTTAGTTGAGTGCGTCGAGAGGGTCGTGTGTCTGTTTTAGCAGGCAAAAATGTAGGCCCTTAACTGCAAGTTCCACTAGGTCCTGACGGCACCTGGTTAGTGGCACAGTGGAACAATGGCTGTGCTGATCGCCAAACTCGCAATACTTCTTCTTGCCTGTGCCGGCATGTGGACTCACAGACCTCAGTAACGGCTCAATCGAGGTCGTCTCTGATTTGGTATTGCCGCATTGCCTCCCTTTATCCTGAGGCGCATAATCTCACTGGACTCCCGGAACCTAAGAGCTCAAGTCCAATGAAGTGCGTGAATCCAAGGAAGCGCGTCGGTTCGCTATCTCGCCTCTTCGGGCGATTTATCCGAAGCTCGCTTGTTGTTCTGGCCGCTCTCGTGCTTGTCTATTTCGCACCCGCGTCCCGCGCTCAGGTCAGAAAAAACGTTCTCATGGTCAGTGTTCTCGGATCGTCCCATCCTGGTCCGGTGATTGTGAACAACCAGATTATATCGGCGCTGCACGCAGATCCGCGGTTCCAGATCGAATTCTACTGGGAGAACCTGGATACCGTTTATCACCCGGAAGATTGGCAGGAGCAGACTAATCTCCTTGTCGGGCAGTATCGCCATCTCAAACTGGATCTGATTGTGTTGGTGGGGGACGCGGATCAGGTCCTGGCGGAGCCGAACGCGATATTCCCCAACGTCCCCGTATTGTTCTGTTGCACCGTTCTGGGCACGAACGACCAAGTCAGAGGCGATCAACGGTCGACGGGCTCCTGGTTTCAACTGGAGCCCGCGAAAACGGTGGACGCTGCGCTGGGTTTGCTACCGGGAACCCGCCACCTCTTCGTGGTCGGTGGGCAATCCGATTATGACCGAAGTCTCACCGCGATAGTAAAGACGGACCTCCTTTCTTATGAGAAGAAGCTTGACGTCACCTACCTGACCGACCTGCCGATGAGCAAGCTGCTGGAGAGGTTGAGGGATCTTCCCGACCAATCCGTGGTTCTTTTTGTCTCCTTCTTCAAGGACGTACAGGGACGGGAGTTTCTCAGCACCCCCGAGGCCCTTCCCATGGTCGCTGGCGCCTCAAATGCTCCGGTCTTTGGTATAGGCGACACATATCTGGGCCACGGCGTTGTCGGGGGATTTGTGGTTAGCGCCGAAGAACAGGGCAAGATCATGGGCCGCGATGCCGTCGAGATCTTAGGGGGAAAGCCGCCGCATGACATTCCCATCGTGCATGGTCCTAATTTTTACTTGTTCGACTGGCGTCAGTTGCAGCGATGGAATTTAGATGAAAGCAGGCTCCCTGCCGGAAGCACCGTTCTGTTTCGCCAGCCGACTCTGTGGGAACAACACAGGCGCACCTTGCCGATCGGATTGCTGGTCCTTGTGAGTCTGAGCCTGCTGATCGTCTATCTCCTGTTCGAGCGTAAGCGATTCCGTGCCGCAAGAATCGAGCAGATGCGCCTTAGCGGCATGCTCATCAATGCTCAAGAGGTTGAACGTGCCCGGGTGGCATCCGAATTGCATGATGATTTCAGTCAGAGGCTAGCAATGCTATCGCTCGGACTGGAAACAGCTGCTGAGATGGTCTCCCAGTCCCCAGCCGAAGCAAATCGGAAACTGCACGAGCTTGTGAACTCCGCGGGTGAGCTTGGTACCGATCTGCATGTCCTGTCGCACCGGCTGCATTCTTCGACACTTGAGACGCTTGGGCTGGCTGCGGGAGTGGAGGCATTCTGCAAGGAATTCACCGCTCAACGAGGAATCCAGGTTGTATTCTCCGATAAGGACGTGCCGCACTCCGTGCCTCCTGACATTTCGCTGTGCCTGTTTCGCATCGTCCAGGAAGGACTGAGGAATGTCCAGAAACACAGTGGAGCAGCTCATGCGCGGGTGAGAATCAAGTCGATGGATGACACCCTTCATTTATCCATCTCCGATGATGGTGGGGGCTACGATATTAAAGATGGCGCGGGTCGCCATGGGCTCGGTCTCCGGAGCATGCGGGAGCGGGTGCGTCTGGTGGGGGGACGATTCGAAATTCATTCGGAAATTCGAAAGGGGACCCGGATCGACGTGTGGGTGCCGATGACAGACTGACGTTGTGCAGGTGTGTGCCGAAGGACGTCCGAGTCGAGATGTGGGGGCCGGCGAGTTCTGGTTAGACTTTTCTATCCGGCATGAGCTCAGACTTCATTTTGCTGACTAGATGCCTCAGTTTGGGAACATCGATATCGACGGTATTCCGGCCGACACGTGTTGGCACGAGGGTTGTGCTGCGATCCTCTTGTCCAGACTGCTTGCCGTCGTCTGACTCTCTCGTGGACGGATTATTGTTTGTGTTCAGCGTCATTATCGGACCTCCTCGAGCGCCTCGATCACGTCTTCTTGCCTAGAAAGGGCGAGTTCTATCCGTAAAGTAAGCGCATGTTGACACCTATGCAGATCGGATGCCTGCGCGGTGCCACGGGTGGTCTTCCTAATCGTCCTTCGAGTGTTTTCTTTTACTCGATGGCGCATGTTTTCAGGCGCGCGGGTGAATCGTGGCGATCGTTGTGAAAGTAGTGACCGTAACGCTCATGTTGAGCTGAGATCTGACGCACACCCGGGGGTTTTTTCTCTGCCGAGATGGTGGTGCTGATACAACTCGTATATGAAGCGGGATCGTGGCGAAGTGAGATTGAGCGTTCAGGAGCAGTTTGGGCAGATTGATATTTATGTGTTCGATCAGATTCTGCGGGGGAACATCGCGGCGGATATGCGGGTGCTCGACGCTGGATGCGGGTATGGGCGAAATCTTGTCCATCTGCTGCGAGTGGGATGTGAGGTTTACGCTTTGGACGAAGACGCCGCGGGCGTTGCGCATGTCCGCCGGTTATCGGCGTCGCTCGAGACGGGATTGCCGGAAGAAAACTTTCAGGTTGGGGCGATCGAGGCGATGCCGTTTCCCGATGGGTTTGCGGATGTAGTGATCTGCAACTCGGTGCTTCACTTTGCGCGAGACGACCGGCAGTTTCGAGCGATGGTGGATGGACTGTGGAGGGTTTTGAGGCCGGGAGGGATGTTGTTTTGCCGATTGGGTTCGAGGATTGGAATGAACTTCAAGCGGGTTCGTGGGAATGTTTTTGTGGTGGGGGATGGGTCGGAGTGGTATCTGGTGGATGAGGAGATGTTGCTCGGGTTGACGCAGGAGTTGAATGCGGTGCTCGTGGATCCGTTGAAGACTACGGTGGTGCAGGACTATCGGTGTATGACGACCTGGGTTGTGAGGAAGCGACGGGGATGATTTGGGTGTCGAGCTTAAGTGGGAGAAGCGTGGATAAACTGATCGCATGAGCAGTGTGGAAGAACACTACAGCAGATTGCTGGCGAAGCATTACACGTGGATGTTTGGGCCGCCGTTTGCGGCGAAAGTGGCGGAGCAGAGGGCGGTGCTGGAAGATGCGCTTGGTGCGTCTGAGTTGCGGCGTGGGCTTGCGGTGGATTTGGGATGTGGGCCTGGATTTCAGACGATTGCTCTGGCGCAGATGGGGTACTGGCCGGTGGTGGCGCTGGATACGAGTGCGGAGTTGTTGGAGGAGTTGCGATCGCATGCTTCTGGGTTCGAGGTCCGGGCGGTCGAGGCGGATTTGTTGCGGGTCGGGGAGTTTGTTGCGGCGGGTTCGGCTGCTGTGGTGGTTTGTATGGGGGATACAATTACGCACCTCGGGAGCAAGGAGGATGTTGTGCGATTGCTTGGATCGGTGCGGGAGGCGTTGGTGCCGGGTGGACGGGTGGTTGTGAGTTATCGCGATTTGAGCGTGGAGGCGAAGGGAGTTGATCGGTTTATTCCGGTTTATGGGGATGAGGAGAGAGTGATGATGTGCTTTCTTGAGTTTGATGAGCCGGAGAGCGTGATGGTGCATGATTTGGTTTCTCGTCGCGTGCATGGGCGATGGGAGATGGAGAAGAGTTGTTACCGGAAACTGCGGTTGCCGGTGGAGTGGTTGGAGGGTGCGATGAGGGATGTGGGGATGACGGTGGAGCGTGGGTCGGCTGGGCGGCTGGTGCGGTTGATTGGGCGTAAGTATGATGGCTGCGATTTACGTCAGACGGTGAAGGATGGTTAAGCTAAATTCCATAAGCTATCTTCAATATCTCTGCTGGATATTTTATGAGGGTGCCGTTTGGACCAGCCCATGAACGGCGGTCGTAGTAGTAGTACCAAGGCACTCCGGGAAAATAAGTTCTCAGCATCGGTGCACACATCATCGGGCAGGGAATTCGCTCGGAAAACATCTGAAGGACGCGGAAGTGAGACCGGATCCGGAACCACTCGCCAGCTTTCATCTCCGAGTGAATCCCAACTTCGGCGTCGGGAGTTTCTGCCGGACCAAATTGCCGGATGAGCTCCTCTATCATCGTATTCGGATTGACCTGAATGCCTTTCGTTCCGGTTTTGTCTTGATAGAGCCACGCAGTAACGTTGATGCCGCCGAGAAGACGAGCGGTAGTGAGTGGCGGGGAGTGGCGTAATCGGAACTCCAGTGCCGCCTTCGGCAAAGCCGGATCGCATGAGGTGGCGTAGCTCGGGTAAGAGGCAGGCGTTCGTGGCATCGTGTTCTCCCGGAGTGCGCGTATCATAGCACTGCTTCGTTGGTGACCTGATTTTCAGGGCTGCCGGGCTCGGGGCGCGGAGAGGCTCGGGCCTTTAGGTCTTATCCAAGTACTTGATGAGGATGGCTTCGTTGCCGGTTTCGTTGTAGATCAACTCATCGACGGTGCCGCTTGCGAGCAGGAGGCCGTATCCGCCAGCGCGCATTCCTTGTTCTTTGCGTAGCATGATGTGGGCTGTGGGATCGGCAGAGGAATTGGCAACGGGTGCTGCGTGGGGGAGCGAGTCTTTGCGGAAGCCAGTGCCTGGGTCGCGGACTCGGAAGACCATCGACCGGGCGGTGCGAATGGCGTTCACTTCGACGACTTGTTCGGGATTGAACTTTGCTCCGTGCTCCATGGCGTTGATGAGGATCTCGCGGAATGCCTGGATGATCTCCTGTCTTGCGTCCTCGGGCAACTGAGCGCTGAGCTCCTTGGCAAACGAAAGGAGGCGCTCGGCGGTGATGATGCGGCAATGGGCGCGGATAGAGACCCAGCCGGGTCTGGCCGAGAGAATTTCGATGTCGTCCCGCGATTGATTGTCGGACGCGGCGCGAGAGGTGAGGGCGGCGATCTCGTGGGTATCGAAGGGAGGCGTGAAACAGCCGTAGACACGGGCGCGGAGGGCGGCGATGACCTTGTCGGGGGTGCTGTGGTGCGCCAGGACGATGCATTTCAGGTCGGGCCTGATGGAACGCATCTCTTCGAGCAGGGCGAGGTTTTCCTCGATATCGCTGTCGGCGCTGGTGATGACGACCGCAAAGGGCCAGGTACGGAGGCGCTTCAAGGCATCGGCGGGGCCTGCCGAATATTCGATCGGCAAATCGGCGGCCGTGAGGGCGTCGCCGATCTTGCGGCTGATCTGGGTGTGGCTTCCGATGATGAGAACTCGGCTCATGGTGTGCTCCGAGGCGCGGGACGAGTTGATTCTAGACCATCGCCTTATGCGGGGCCTTTGCATTGGCGGGGATGGGCTGGTCCGAGGTCAGGCCATCGCGTATCGGCGGCAGTGTTCGAGATAGGCGGTCTCGTGGCTTGCGATCAGCTCGACGACGCTTCGCCACATCCAACCGGGAGCGTCCAGATTCTTTGAGCGGTTTCGGCCCAGCTCCGCTATCCAGCGTTTTCTGGTGGCGACATCCATTTGGCGGGCATGGGCTTTGCCTACGACTCCAGCAAGGAAGCTGGCTGCGGCGACGGCCTCTTCGCGTGTCAGGCGATCCATCTCAAGCTTCAGGTCCTGGGGCATTAGCTCGCGCAGCACAACTGGACGGGAGAGAAACTTTGCTGCCAGCATGCGTTCTCCGAGGAACGGGGACAGATTGCAGGCGCCGGTGACGACGCGCTGCGCAAAGTCTTTTGGCATGTCGGCGTTTTTTGCTGCCGGCGCGGCGGCGCGGACGGCCTCTTTAATATCGACCAGGCAGTACTCCTTGTCTTTCTTAGGGCCAACTCCGAGCAGCACGGCGTAACGAAGACGGCCGAGTGAACTGCAGCCCTTCATCCAGTAGGCGGCGTCGAGGACACGAATCTTCGCGTCGTCGTCGCGATGTTTAAGTGAGGTGATGAGCTTGCGCGCTTCCTCGGTTTCGAAGAGTTGGGCGATCTCTGCTTTTTCTTTTTCGTCCAGGGCCCAGAAGCGCTCTCCCAGCGGAATCGTCGGCCTTACATCTTCGATCCGCTCCTGCGCGAGATGCCGCCATTCGCGTTTCGTCGACTGGTGCAGCACTTTCTCGATGGGGCGTAGTTCCCGAGAGTCTTTGGTGGGCTTCTTAGTTCTTCTGGAGATGAGTGCGCTTTGATAGCCGTGCACCATCTGCTCCATCATCAGGGCCGTGGTCACTCCGGGCAGGTCGGAGCCGCGTGCGGCGGTCGCCAGCGAGAGGGCCGAGGCGGACCAGATCGTGTGCGGGGTTGCCGATGACTGTCTGGTCGAGGTCGCGAATTTCGATTTCGACCTTGCCTTCGGCGTTGGCGACGGGGCCGAGGTTGCCGACGTGGCAGTCGCCGCAAATCCAAATGGGCGGACCCTGCGGAAGCTTGTCGCCGGAGCCTGCGTTGAGCCACTCGTAGAACTGAAGGGTGTTTCCGCGGACGTAGGCGTGGGCGGAACGGGCCATCTTGAGCTTGCGGCGCTCTTCCAAGACGGTCTTCCGGTTCGCAGGCGTCGTCTCAACTGGCTTTTTTCGCATCAGTCAGTATGATGCGGAAGTCTAGGCGGGTGGCAGAGCGTCGAGGGCGGCTTTGGTTTTGTCGTAGAGGGTTTTGGTTTCGGCGTGCTGTTTGCGGAGGCCTTCGATGATGTGGGCTGGGGCTTTGGATGTGAAGGCTTCGTTCGAGAGCTGGCGGTTGGCGGCCTCGAGGCCTTTTTCGTATTTGGCGAGGTCTTTGGTTAGGCGTTCGCGCTCGGCGGGGATGTCGATCTGGCGCTCGTAGAGGACGGCTACATCGAAGTCCGCGGTGCTGCGGGCGTTTGCGCCGGAGAGTGGCGGCGGCGGCGAACTCGATGGAGTCGACTCGGGCCATGCGGAAGAACATGTCCTGATTGGCGTCGGCAAGCGCAACGATTCGGTTGCTGGCGTGGAGTTCGATGGGCGTGGATTCCTTTTCGGGGACGCCGAGGTCTTTGCGGAGCGCGCGGATGGTGGCGATGAGGTCCTGCATGGTTTTCATTGCGCTTGCGGCTACGGGGTCGGCGGGGAAATCGGTCGGTCGCGGGTAGCGCGTGAGGGCGATGGATTTTGCGGGGGGCTCGTCGTTGTAGAGGGCGTGCCAGATCTCTTCGGTGAGGAAGGGCATGAAGGGGCTGAGGAGACGGAGGGCGGACTCGAAGCTCCTGTGAGGAGGCGAGAGTCAGGGCGGTCGTGTGGGTTTGGTCGGCGCGCCTTCAGCGAAGTCGAGTCGGAGTTTGACGAGTTCGAGGTACCAGTCGCAGAGTTCTCCCCAGAAGAACTGATAGATAGCGTTGGCGGCCTCGTCGAAGCGATATTTGGTAAGTGCCGGTGAACTTGGTGGTGACTGCGTGGAGACGATCGAAGATCCAGCGGGTTTCCAGTGGGACGTGTTCGATACATGCCATTTGCCCAAATGCGGGAAGTCGGGCACCCGGATTTGCGGCTCAGTGCGTGGGATTGTGTCATGGTGATTTTGTAGCCGGCTTCGCGGGCGCGGTCGATGTTCATGAAGAGGAAGCGGGCGGCGTTCCAGATTTTGTTGGCGAAGGCGCGGTAGCCTTCGGTGCGGGCTTCGCTGAAGGCAATGTCGGTGCCCGGAGAGGCCATGGAGGCGAGGGTGAAGCGGACGGCGTCGGTGCCGAAGCGCTCGATGATGTCGATGGGGTTGATGACGTTGCCCTTGGTCTTGGACATCTTCTCGCGGTTGGCGTCGCGGACGAGGCCGTGGATGTAGACCTCTTTGAAAGGGACGGCGTTGGCGAGCTGGCGCTTGCTGCCGTCCGGCATGGGGACGTCCTGCATGAAGTGGCAGCCGAGCATGATCATGCGGGCTACCCAGAAGAAGAGGATGTCGAAGCCGGTGACTAGGAGGGTGGTAGGGTAGAAGTTGGCGAGGTCGGGAGTAGCATGGGTTGTCGGTTGTTAGTTGATCGGCGTTCGCGCTCGGGCCAGCCCAGGGTGGTGAAGGGAAGTAGGCCGGAGGAGAACCAGGTGTCGAGGACGTCGGTCTCTTGCACGATTTCCGCGGAGTTGCAGTGTTCGCAGTGAGTGGGGGTTTCGCGGGCTACAGTGATGGCGTTGCATTTTGGGTTTTTGCAGTGCCATGCGGGGATACGGTGGCCCCACCAGAGTTGGCGGGAGATGCACCAGTCGTGGATGTTGGTCATCCACTCGAGGTAGATCTTTTTGTACATCTCCGGGGTGAAGTTGATCGCGGGTTTTTCGCCGTTGATGGACTCGACGGCTTCGATTGCGTTTTGGGCGATGGTTTTGCCGCCGGTGTTGGGGGTTTTGTTGACGGCTAGAAACCATTGGAGTGAGAGGCGCGGCTCGATGACTACGCCGGTGCGTTGGCTGAGGCCGATCGTGAGGGTGTGGTCTTTGATGGATTCGAGGAGGCCCTGGGATTCGAGGTCGGCTACGATGCGGTCGCGGGCTTCGTAGCGGTCTAGGCCGTCGTAGGGTGAGCCGGGGAGGGTAATGTGCGCGGTCTCGTCGAGGATGCTGGGTGCGGCGAGGTTGTGGCGCTGGCCGATGGCGAAGTCGTTGGGGTCGTGGGCGGGGGTGACTTTGACAGCTCCGGTGCCGAACTCGGGTTTGGCCCAGTCGTCGGCGAGGATGGGGATTTCGCGGTTGGGGCCACCGTTTACGCCTGTTAGTGGCACACGGACTTTTTTGCCTATGAGCGCGGTGTAGCGTTCGTCGTCTGGGTTTACGGCTACGGCGGTGTCGCCGAGCATGGTCTCGGGGCGGGTAGTGGCTACGGTGATATGGCCAGTGCCATCGGCCAGCGGATATTTGATCTGGTAAAGCTTACCGAGACGTTCTTCGTGCTCGACTTCGAGGTCGGAGACGGCGGTCTGAATGCTGGGGTCCCAATTGACGATGTAGGCTCCGCGGTAGATGAGGCCTTGTTCGTAGAGGCGGATGAAGGCTTCTTTGACCGCGACGGAGAGGCGGTCGTCCATGGTGAAGTACTCGCGGGACCAGTCGACGGAGGCCCCGAGACGCTTCATCTGTTCAAGGATGGCTCCGCCGTAAAGCTTCCGCCAGCACCAGACGCGCAGGGTGAAGGCTTCGCGGCCTAACTGCTGGCGGGTGGTGCCTTCCTCTTTGAGCTGGCGCTCGACCATCATTTGCGTGGCGATGCCGGCGTGGTCGGTGCCGGGGATCCAGAGGGCGAGGTCGCCCAGCATGCGGTGCCAGCGGGTTAGGATGTCCATCTCGGTCTGGTTGAGCATGTGGCCCATGTGGAGGCGGCCGGTGACGTTGGGCGGGGGCAGGAGGATGGTGAACTTTGTGGTTCCATCCTGCGTACTTTCGGGGGTTGAAACGTCAAACAGACGCTCCTCAACCCAGTACCGGGCCCAGCGTTCTTCAATTACAGACGGATCGTATGATTTAGGCAGTTCGTGGTTGCTGGCTTGCTTGCTCATGGATGCTTTAAGGTTAGCACTGAGCTTGCGGGCCGGGTTTGAGGCGCTGCCCTGGCTTGTGTGGATCGGAAAAGCTTAGACTTCCTTTCGAGGTTTTTATGCGCAGAGGGTTGTTCGCAGTTGCCTTTCTTCTGGCCCTGACGCTTCGGGGCTTTGCCGACTCCAGAAACGACCACGCTACTGTCGGGAACGACATCACGGTGCCAGAGGGAGAGACAGCAGGGGATATTGCCTGCGTGGCCTGTACGGTTCGGATCCATGGGGATGTGAAGGGCGATGTTGCCGTGGCGTATGGATCGGTGATTGTGGATGAGGGCCGGAGCATCTCGGGCGATGTTGCCGCCTTTGGCGGGGATCTGGAGCTGGGACCGGGGGCGATGGTGGGCGGCGAGGTTGCCGTTGTGGGTGGGGACGTCAAGGCGGACTCCGGGGCGATGGTTCACGGCTCGAGTACGGTGCTTCCGGGGCGTTTGTGGCTGTTGCTGCCGTTTTTGCCGTTCCTGTTCATAATCGGAGTGATCTGGTTGATTGTGTATCTGGTTCGGCGTAACCGGTATCAGTTTCCTGCGTATCCAAGGGGACGAGGATACTGAGGGGAACCTTGTTGTTGGTGTCTGCGTATGCTTATGTCACCGGTTGGCGGACTCATTGGTCTGCGTTGCCTGGTGCCAGTTGCCGCTCTTCTGTTTTGGCTTGGTAATCGTTCTTAGGCATCGTTTTTGGGTATCCTTCGGGGATATCGTTCTTGGGGGAATTTTGCGTTTACGCGTGCTTCGATTCGTATTGCCGCTTCTGTTGACCGCTGGCGCGCTGGGCCAGGCGCCGGGGAATCGGACTTACTTTGGGCAGGACATCTTCGTGGCCTCGGGCCAGCAGGTGCATAATGCGACGTGCATCTTCTGCTCGGTGCAGGTGGAAGGAGACCTGACTGGTCGAGTGGTAGTGCTGTTTGGGAGCCTGAATGTGAGCGGGGAGGTGCATCGGAGCGCTACGGTGATCTGGGGCAATGCGGTGGTGGATTCGCAGGCGCGGATTGGCGGCGACGCGGTGGTGCTGATTGGTAATGCGGTATATGAGACAGACGAGTCGCTTTCGGGCAGCGCGTATGTGGTGGGCGGACATCTGTCGCGCGTATCGCGGCCTGTTGGACCGGGGGGTGCGCACCGGGTGTCGCTGAGCCCGCTGTTTTCTTTTTTGCTCGGGGTTGCGGCGCTGCTTCTGCTGTCGGCGTTAATTGTGCCGCGAGTTCGCAGGAGAGTTGTGGTGAGGCAGGCGTCCTGATCCTGCAATAACGAAAATAAGATAAGGAAAAAGGGATGCAACCGATTGGCTGCATCCCTTTTCTCTGCTCGATTGGATGGCCGGGGTTAGAAGGGGTTCAACTTGCCGAGGCCCTTCTTCTTCTTGTGCTTGCTGGAGGACTCGTCGCCCTTGTCGAACTCTGGTTTGCCGTTCTTTCCGTTGGCGTTGCCGGCTTGTGCGGCGGGTTGAGTTCCGGGCTGGATGTCGTTTACCTGGCTGGAAGCTTCGGCAGCTTTCTCGGGTGCGGGTAAGGCTTCCGCGTTGGGCGGGCCTACCGCTTTGAGGCCGCCGCCGTCACTGGGCTTGACGTTGGGATTGGAGCCGAGGATTTCAACGCCCGCGGTGTTGCCGCCGCCAGATGGGGGTGGGGCTGAGGAGTTGCCCTGAACGTTGGTGATGACGGCCGATCCGCTGGGTCCGGCGGCGTTTGCCGCGGGAACGTCCTGGAACGCGAGAGGCGCGGCGGGAGCGGTTGTCGCCGGCGCAGCAGGAGTGGTTGCGTCGGCCGTGGCGGCGGGTGCGTTGCCGGCAGCGGGAGCTGTTGCCGGAGCTGATTTGGCAGCGTTGGGGTTCATCGCCGCATTGAACTCTGCGGTGATTGCCTTAGTGACTGCGGGCGCGAGGGTGGGCGGAGGGTCTGCGAGCGTGGGTTCACCGTCCCTCGCGGTGAGGACCACGTCGGGCCGGTGCATGAAGAGGATGGTGGCGCGATCCTGGAGACGATACTGGCGGCGACTGTTTTCGAGCGCGACGCTGGCGGCGATCTGTTCGGGTGTCGGCGTCGGGATCGGAACGTTCATGGCGTCGAGGCGGTCGCGAGCGTCTTCGACGTGGGGTGCGGCTGAGTGTTCGAGAACGACCTTGGTGTAGGCCGCGATCGCGTGATCGTCATAGGTCTTTTCGAGAGCGGCCTTGGAGGCTTCGGGGAGCGGCAAGGTGCGAATGTAGCGGGCCTGGGTCTCATAGCAGTCGCCGAGACCGATCAGAACATCGTCCATGTGACTGTATTGGGGATAGGTGTCGACGACGGTCTGGTAGCGAGCGATAGCCGCAGGCCAGTTGCTGCGGGTGGCGTAGAAGGCAGCGACCTCGGATTCGCGGGTCGCCATGACTTCCTGGACCTCACGGAGGCGCTGCTTGGCCTGTGGGACGAGGGGCGACTCGGGGAACTGCTGGAGCATGAGGCGATACTCTTCTTCGGCGTGGGTGACCTTGGAGTAGTCGCGGTCAGGCTTGTCCATCTGACGGAAGTAGATGTCACCGACGCGCATCTGGGCCTCGGCGGCCTCGGGTGCGTTGGGGAAGAAGGTAATGAAGTCCTTGTACTCCTGCTCGGCCTGGGTGAGCGCGGCCGTGCCGCCTTCGTGATACCAGGAGTCGGCGATGGCGAGCTTGGCCTTCATCTGGTACTGAGAGTCGGGGTAGGTGTTGAGGAGGGTCTGGAGGTCGAGTCGGGCGACGTCGAAGTGGCCATTCTTGGTGGCGTTGAGGGCTTTGTCGTAAAGGACCTTGTCGGGCAGGCCAGCGTCGACGGGAGCGATCTTCTTCTCTTTCGCCAGTTCTTTCTTCGTGTCCTTGGACTGGACGACCTTGTCTTGTTTCTTGCTGGTGGTGTCGGAGAGAGTGACGGTCGTCTGTGGCTGGCCGTTGGCGCCGGTCGTGGTCTGAGTGGAGCCGGTAACCTGGGCGTTTGCGCTGCTGGTGAGGATAAAAGCTGCGACTGCGAGGCCGGCGAGCGAGGCGGCACGAAGACTTGGGAAGAAGGAACGCTTGTTCATCGGCAATTGACCCCATGGCCCCGGCGTTACGACCCCGCTGAGGCTAGCTATATTCTAAATGCCCCGCCGGATTTATGCTGGCGAGGCGGCACGAGCCAGTTTGAGGAATTCCCTGGCGTTGTGCTCGGTTTTGCCGGGGGCAAAGATGGCCGACCCGGCCACTAACATGTCCGCTCCTGCTTCGACGACGAGAGCGACGGTATCGTGAGCGATTCCGCCGTCGACTTCGATGCGAAAATTGAGGCCCATTTCGTCACGGAGCTCGGCGAGGTGGGCGATTTTATCGAGGCAGAGAGGCAGAAACTGCTGGCCGCCGAAGCCGGGGTTCACGCTCATGACAAGGACATGGTGCACGATGGGAAGGACTTCGACGAGGGTCTCGACCGGTGTGGCTGGGTTAATGACGACGGCGGGCTGCATGCCGTGGTGTGCGATCTGCTGGAGGGTGCGATAGAGGTGGCGGCAGACCTCCTGGTGGACGGACATCATGTCGGCGCCGGCTTCGGCGAAGTCGGCGATGAAGTCGTCGGGGTTTTCGACCATCATGTGGCAGTCGAGGGGGAGCTTGGTGATGGGGCGGAGGGATTTGACCATCGGCGGGCCGAAGGTAATGTTGGGAACGAAGTGGCCGTCCATGACGTCGACGTGGACGATGGTGCCGCCACCCCGCTCGGCTGCGGCGACCTCGTCGGCGAGGTGGGCGAAGTCGGCGGCGAGGATGGAGAATGCGAGCTCGATCACTTGGGGATTGCTCCTGACTGGAAGTCTATCAGCGTGGGCTGCTCAGGAAGAGGCACGGTTTGGGCTGGACGCGATCGGTACCTATCACTTAGGGGAATAACAGTTTGAGCGCAAGGTTCGACCGTCGATGCTTCGAGTGCGGTCTGTAAATAGAGGCGGCGAGTATACTTTTCACCGGAGAGAACATGGGCCGACTCCGAATGAAGTGACAAGCGGGGGCAGGCGGTTCCGGATTGGTGCGGCGCTCCTCTTTTGTGTGCCAGCCCTCGGGTTACCGCGGCAAGGCCCTCCTTCAGCAGGCGGCGTGACACCGATCGCCACGGCAGGATCGCCCGCACCGAACACCACGGAGGGACTGATCAAGCTCGATGTCGTGGTGACCGGCAAAACGGGAAAGCCGGTGGCCGGTCTCGGGCTCAAAGACTTTACATTGCTCGACAACGATCAGCCGCAGGAGATTGTCTCCTTTCAGGCAGTCGATGGAACCACAGCCCCGGCTGGCACTTTTGAAGTGATTCTGGTCATCGATACCTTGAACCTGCAGGCTAGCCAGATTCCGCTCGCAAAGAGCGAAGCCGAGAGATTTCTACGCGAGAACCACGGGCATCTTGCCCAGCCAGTGTCGCTCTATCTTCTTTCCAACCCTCTCATTCCGTCCATGCGCGATTCTGCCTCGTCCAGGCCCCGGCTCTCTTCTATGCCGCAGCCTTCTACAGATGGGAACGCGCTGGCTGAGGCGATCGCACGCGGGGGCGATCTGCCTGTAATTCGGCAGATTCCGGCGTTTCATGTGGATCGGTCCTTCGGGATCAAGGTGTCAGGAACAGGACACCAGGCGCTGAACCCTTCTCTGAGCTCTCTTGGTTCGATCGTGCTGGCGGAGCGGCGGAGGCCGGGTAGAAAACTGCTGTTCTGGCTGAGCCCAGGCTGGCACGTTTGGGATAACGGCTTCGATGAGGTTACCGAGTTCTCAACGCGGCTGCGCGAGGCGCGGATCGCCCTCTGGAGCTGGCCGTACCCGGATCGCGATTATTCCTATCAAGGTTTTCTTGCTCCGGTGAGATCTGCAAAACAGGTACTGCCGGGACACATGGCGCTGGATGTGCTTGCGGTTCAAAGCGGCGGAGGATTGCTGGACACAAGTAGCGAATTGACTACGATGATCGACAGATGTATCGAGCGGGAGAGTGTCTTTTATACGTTGACGTTCGATCCGCCGATCACAAATCAGATGGATGAGTATCACGATTTGAAAGTAGTGGCGGGCAAACCAGATATGACTGCCGGCGCACGCTCCGGTTACTACAACGAGCCGGTCTATCACGATCACCCTTCGGAGGCGAGACGCGTCTCGGTGGCGGAGTTGGAACGGATGATGGAGACTGCCCATGGCGGCAAGGACAACGAGGTTGCGCAGGAACTTTCGGGTATGGATTTGATTGAGCGGATGAGCAGTGCACGGTTGTCGTCCTGGAAGGCTCGGCTGCCTGGCGACAGGTCCCGGGCTGCGTTGGTCGCGCTGGCCGACCGCTCGGTCTTTCTGGCGCTGCCTGCGACGGACATTCCTGCCATGGCGCCACCGGACCCTGCTTTACGGCGACAGATGCTCTCGCGGACCCTCGATTATTTGAGTAAGACGATGCGGCAGTTGCCTGACTTCTTCGCGACGAGGACGACTGTTCAATATGACGAGCCTCGGCAAAAAGATGAGGAGGAATGGAAGACAGTGGCGAGCGATCAGTCGTTGCACGTGACAGAGACGTTCAGCACGAGCGTGACGTTTCGCAACGGCAAGGAGGTGGTGGACGCAGAAGCCAGGAAGGGAAAGAAGCTGAGTGCGCGAGAAAGGCAGCTGGACACCCAAGGAACCTTCGGGCCTATTCTGGCTATGGTGTTCGCGGGGATTGCTTCGGCGCGGAGCGAATTTACCTGGAGCCACTGGGAGTCGGGCGCTGAGGGACCGCAGGCGGTCTTCCGCTATGCAGTTCCGCAGGACATGGCTCGCTTTGAAGTGGGGTTTTGCTGCCTTGCGGATCCCGACGGCACGATCCCCTTCAAGAAAATGGCTGCGTATCGCGGGGAGATCGCTATCAATCCGGCGAGCGGAGCGATTCTTCGGCTGACAGTGGATGCGAAATTGGAGCCGCGATTGCCGATGCTAAGTTCGGGGATCATGGTGGAGTACGGTCCGGTTATGATCGGCGAGGAGACTTATATCTGTCCGATACGAAGTGTCTCCATTTCAAGGCAGCGCACGGTGAAGCTTGTGGAGGAATGGGGTGAGAGCTTCGGAGTCTATGGACGCTTTGAGACGATATTGAACGATGTAACCTTCGGGCAATATCACATATTCCGTGCACAGTCGCGAATATTGCCGGGCTACGTTCCTGCTCCCAAGTGAATCTTGGTGCCTTAGGCGACGATTTTTTAGAAGTTGGATGCCGGATGCGGTTTCATGCGATTGGGTACGACTCCAGTTATTAAGCTCGAGTTGCCGAAAGCGCCATTTTGCTGTTTACCAGAGAAAGTCAACAACCGGGAGGTCGTTTGCGAGGTTGGTGGAAGGCCTGGCTGCGATGGTTTCTTTTCGCAAGGCTACCGTAGTGATTTGAGTGGGTGGCGTGGGGAGATCAGCAATAAAGGCGTCCTTCAAGGGGAGGCCGGCGGGTTCGTCGGTGGCGACTTTGTTGTCAATCAGTACAGGGTCGCGTTCGCGTGAGAAATAGCCCTGGGAACGTGCGATAAGAAGTTGACTGCCATGCGTCGGGACGGAAGTAGCGCCCTGGCCCGCAACCTTCGGCTCCGTTGGGACAGGCAACAAACGCAGATTGAGCAGGGCTGTTGAGCGCGGGATCGGGGCTTTGTAGAAACGGACATGTCGGCCCTGAAATTCAAGGTCGAAGTCGTATTCCTGTGTAGGCGAGGCCTGGAATGGACCCCATCTCCCATCGCTCTTTGTGACAGTTTCGTAGGCTGGCGTGGCGGATTCGGTGGAGGTTACCGGGTAGATGCGAAGATGGACACCCGCAAGCGGAAGGTTGGTAAAGGCGCCGTTCTCAAAGCCTGTGATAAGACCGGAGAGAGTTGGAGAAGATACCGGTGTGACCTGCGTAGTCGTGGGCGTCGCGCCGGTGATGAACTTGTACATCTCTGAGAATGCCGATGGGAGAAGGCCAGTTCGCGGTGGTCGAGGTCGGGTATGACGATGTTTGTGGCGCCGGCTAGTGCCGGGCCTTCGTATGTGACGCCAGTCGTTGTTTGGGGCGTGCCGAATGCGATGCCGTTCGGCTGAGCGTACTTGTCGAGCTTGTCACTGCGAAGTGTCATCATCTTGACGCCGGGGGGCACCTCGGAGCCATCGCCATAGGCGTGATTGAGTGACTGGAGATAGTGACCTTTCCCATTGAACTCGCCGTCGAGATTGGCGTCGAGCGCGAGGACTCCGTGATTAGGCGTTCCGCAGGTGATTGCGAAGGCGACGTTGTTGCTGCCTCCGTGGAGGAGGTAGTTGCGAATGGTCATTCCGCCACGACTGCTCCCGATGAGGGCCACCTTCGCGCTGTGGGTTTCGATGAGGACGCGAGTGACGAAGGCGCTGAGTTCAGCGGTAGCGTCGGTCGTGGAAGAGCGATTTACCTCTTCGACGGTGTCATTCGCGCGGGCGTTGGGATGTGAAAAGCGCACGGAGAAGAGCTTGTCGGCGGGGTAACCGTTGGACTCGAAGAGCCAGATGATACCAATCCACTTGGAAGCGTCATCGCCGTTGCCGTGTACGAACACTATTGGCATGGACGTGTTGGGCTGGGTCTGCGCGGAAGAGGGTGTCACCGCGGTACAAGTCAGGAGAATAGCGACGAGTGCGTATGCAATGCGGGTCACGCGAGATGTCATTCGAACTGTACCTGCCATGCAGACTTTAGTTGACGCGGTGGATAGGCGCAAGGGAACATGAACAGCTTCCATATATAACGAACGGTTCGAGACCGTCGAGTCGCTCAGTGACCGCTTAGATGATTCGATTCAGAGTTCTCAAAACCCGTAAGCCAACGGCGCGACAATGATAACCACAACCCCGACTACGAGTGTGAGCGGTAGGCCAACCTTCGCGAAGTCCCCGAAGCTGTATCCCCCGGGCCCTTGTACCATCAGGTTCGTCTGGAATCCTGCGGGATTGATGAAGGCGCAGGAGGCTCCGACCATCAGGATCATGACGAACGGCAAGAAGCTTACGTGCAGCCTTTGCGCCATCGAGAAAGCTACGGGAAACATGAAAGCTGCTGCTGCTGCGTTGGTAATGATGTTCGTCATGATCAGGGTGCCGACCAACACTACCGCCAGCGATATCCTTGGATTGCCGCCTCCGATGCTGCCGCAGAGTTCGGCAATCTTCTGCGAGAGCCCGCTACCTGTGACGGCTGACTGAAGTCCCACTGCTGACCCCAAAACGACCAACGTCTTCCAGTCCAGGCTGCGCCAGGCGCGCTCAATCGGCAGGCAACCCGAGAGCAGCATCGCCATGATAGCCAGTAAAGCGGCGTTCAGCATGGTGGTTATGCCAAACGCGGCGGCGGCCACCATCGCAACAGTGATTACAGAGGCCCTCAATGCCCGGTCTATCCGTTGCACGTGGAAGCCGTCGATCGCTTTCGTCATGGTGAAGTCGGTCTCACTCCGGTTCTCATAGAAGAAGGAATCATCCACTTCCAGAATTCCGCTGTCACCGGCCTCGATCCGATAGTCACGCAGGGGGATTTCCGGGGCCTGCCCGATGTGCGAGAGCCCTACGGGTAAGACGTTGTACGGGCTGTGTGGCAATGGAAGTTCAGAGATCAATCGCCCGACGGCCGGAGCCCTGGGCGAGACGACGACCTCCACCAGTTGATGTTTGTAACGCGGAGAGGAGTCTTTGCTCGCGTGCAGGGGAACCAGCCCGATCGTAGCCCATAACCCGGGCAAAATTCCTACGGGCACGGCGAAGGCCAGCACGTCGCCGCCGAGCAGTTTGAGAGCCGGGGTGATTTCGACTGTCGATTGACCTCGCGTGATCGACAGTAGGCTATAGCCCACCGGCCTGGCGAACCCGACGGCTTCCAACGTTTTGCCATCGAGGTTGGCTTGCGGCTGCACTCGCAGCTCGACTCGGAAGAGCCCGTCAACCGAGCTGGTGCTCGCTCCGGCGCTTGTCTCCCGGCAACAGTCGTGTGCCTATCAACATCATGAACAGTAGTCCCGCCACTGTAGCGGGCAACCCCACCCAGATAGGTTCGAAGATTGTTAGCGGCTTCATTCCGGTGAGACGGCCCGAGGCCATTGCGTCGGTCACCAGGCCCGCGATGATCAGGTTTACCGATGTCCCGATCAGCGTCATGGTGCCGCCGAGAATAGACGCAAAGCTGAGGCCCATGAAGAGCTTCGACGCCGCAAGGCCCGTGTTTCGCGCGAGATCGCGAACGACCGGAATCATCATGGCTACGAGGGAGTGTTGTTTAGGAAAGCGCTGCCCAGCGCAACAGGCGGAAGAATCCTGAGCTGCGCGGCGCCGACGGTCTTCGGCAACCCGATCATTCGTTGCGACAAGAGTGAGATCGCGCCTGTCGCGTACATTCCCGCGGCCACCGGGAACAGCGCCGCAACGGTCAAGACGCCCGTATTGCTGAAGCCTGTCAATAGTGCTTCTGCCGAGGCTAGTTTCAGCGTCATGCAAGCTGTCAGGGTACCCATGAATATCAGCCATGCCGGCAACTTGCCCCATATCAGCAGGGCGAACATCACGGCGAGAATTCCCAGCATCATCCAGGCGTGAAACGTCATTGGCGTCCCCTGTAATGGTCAGGCAGGATTGCAATTATGCAGAATAGCCATCTTCATGTTTTGGTGACCAGCCGACATTCGATCACGAGCGTGACCGTTTCGCGACTGGCACTTGTAGCAGAGAAATAGACAGAAGATATGGAGTTGCTTCCCGCTAGCGATTCTTTGGCACCACTGGCACTGGTCTTTCGACGTCTGGGCGGCCTTCGTGGAGGATGCGGGTTTTGATGTCTTTGGTGGCTGTGGGTGCGGCTTCGCGGTTGGTTTCGGCCATGGGCTTGGGGTCGCCGATGGCCAGGCGGGCGGCTCCGCGGAGAATGCGCCGGATGGGCCATGTGCCGTCGTCGTTGGGGAGAAAGAATTCTCCGTTGCGCTGCTTTTCGGGGCGGAAGTACCAGCGGCGGAAGAGCGAGAGATGATCGCTGAGAAGGGCGAGATCGCTGGGCTTGCCGGCCTTTTGTTCGAGTGCGGTGACGGCGTGCGCGGCGCGCTCCTCCGGTGAGGTGGGGCTGATGGCTGCGCCTGGTTCTGCTTCGAGAGGGATGGCCTGGAGCATGAGCGGTTGTGCGAAGAGGGAGCTACCGACGCTGGTTTGTTCGCGGACGGCGCGGACGCCGAGCGTGGAGAGGCGTTCGGGGCCGATGAGACAGCCGGCTTCGAGGAGGAAGAGAGCGGCTTGCTGAGCGCTGTCTTCAGTGCTGTTCTCGGGATTATCCACGCTTTCGATGTTTGGAGCGGCCTTCTGGATGATGATGGCGCGGAGGTTGGGTACCGGGCGGACGATCCAGTCGGCGAGGGCTTGCACGGATTTAACCTTTTGCCATTGGGCGTGGAGGGCGGCGGCTTTTTCGAATTGCATGCCGGAGGAGGCTTCTTCGCGGGCGAGGCCGATGTCGATGACCATGGATTCGCCGCGGGTGTCGAAGAATTTTTTTACGGCGGCGGTCTCGGCGGCGTACTGCTCGGCGGTGCAGGCTTGTTTGCAGGGCTCGATGCACTTGTTCATCTCGCCGTAGACGCAGCCGGGATGTTCGGGGTAGGGATGGAGGTCTTCGTGGCAGCGGCGGAGTTTGAAGAGGTCAAGAGCGGCGTCGCAGTAGCGCTCGGCGGCGAGACGCGAGGGGAAGGGCCCGTACATTTGCGCGAGGCCGCGTTTGGAGAGCTTGTTGGTGGCGTAGACGCGAGGGAATTCGTTATCGAGGGTGAGGCGGAGGAAGTAAGGCGTGTGGAGCTTGAGACGGCGGCGGGCTTCGGGGTGGCCGAAGAGGGCTGCGTTGGCGTCGTAGAGGACGAGTGAGGATTCAAAGCGGGAGCCGGTGAGGGTGTACTCGATGCGGGCGACTTTGTCGCGGAGGTTGAGGCGTTTGGATTGGGACTCGGGAGGGTCGAGCAGGCGGCGCATGCGACGGCGGAGGTCGGTGGTTTGCGTCAGGTAGGGGGCGTCTTCGGCGCGTGGGCCGCGTAGGGCGAAGACTCCAGGCTGGGCGGGGATGGAGCGGAGGATTTCACCGGCTCGCTCGGGCGCGAAGCCTATGGAGTGCGCGAAGTGGAAGCTTGCGGCCACAGGGAGATTGTAGTCGCGACGGCGTGCGCTTGAATTGTCACGAATTGGTACATGTTCTCAGCGGATCTGCTTAGATCTGCGAATTTGTCCATTTCCCTATCGAGCCAGAGCATCTCGGAAGGGTGACCTTGGATATCGTGCAAATCCATGTCCGAAAATCCGGATATGGGGTACCCAAACGCCGTAGCCGGTTCTACGGCAGGCCGCCTACGAGCCAGCGATGGTCATGCCTTCGATTCGGATTGTGGGAGCGGCGCTGGCTCCGCGGAAAAGGAGGTCGTTGCCGATGGCGACGATGTTTTTGTACATGTCTTTGAGGTTGCCGGCGATGGTGATCTCTTCGACGGGATAGGTGAACTCGCCGTTTTCGATCCAGAGGCCACTCGCTCCGTGGGAGTAGTCGCCGGTGACGAGGTTGACACCGTGGCCCATGGTTTCGGTGACGAAGAGGCCGGACTTGATGTCGGCTATGATTTGTTCGGGTGTGAGAGTGCCAGGTTCGAGAAGTAGTTGCCGGCGCCGATGCCGGGGTTTCCTGCGAGGCCGCGTGAGGCGTTGCCGGTGGATTTCATGCCGAGTTTGCGCGCGGTGTAGGTGTTGAGAACGTAGTTTTTGAGGATGCCACGCTCGACCAGGACGGTGCGGCGAGTGGGGAGGCCTTCGGAGTCGAAGGGGCGAGTGCCGAAGCCGCCGACTTTGTCCGTCATGATCGAAGATGAGGGTGCCATCGTCGATGACGGTGATGTTTTCGCCGGCGATCTGTTCGCCGAGCATGCCGCTGAGAAAGGAGCATTGCGGTAGATGGAGTCGCCGTTGACGGCGTCGAAGATGTTGCCGATGATCGATTGCGCGAGCTCGGTGCCGAAGACGACGGTGGCGCTCTGGGTAGGGACGCGGCGTGCGCCGAGGCGCTCGAGGGCGCGGCGTGCGGCTTCGCGGCCGATGGCTTCGGGGTCTTCGAGGAGCGTGGTGGTGCGGGCGTTCGAGTACCAGTAGTCGCGCTGCATGTTGCCGCTTCGTCCTGTGCGATGGGCGAGACGGAGAAGCCGCAGTAGCTGCGACGGTATTCGCCGAAGAAGCCGCGGGAGTTGAGCATGATTTTGTGGGAGGTCGCGGTGTCGAAGTCGCCGCCGCGGGAGTTCTGGATGCGGGTGTCGTAGGCGAGTGCAGCGGCTTCGGTGCGGCGAGCGATCTCGATGCGCTCGGCCGGGGGCATGTGATTGACGTCGTCGAAGTAGAGGTGCTGGTCACCGTGGAGTTGGCCGAACTCTTCGGGCTCAGGGAGTCCTGCGAAGGGGTCCTCGCTGGCGATGCGGGCGAGGGCTACGGCTCCGTCGACGAGGCGGGTGAGCCCTTCGAAAGAGAGATCGCTGGAGGAGGTGCTGGCAACGCGCTTTCCATTTGCGGAGTCGAGAAAAACGCGGAGGCCGATGGCGCGGGAGCCGGATTCTTTGAGTTGTTTCGACCTGGCCGAGGCGGACGAGAGCGGAGAACTCGTCGCCCTCATAGACGACGGTTTCGGCGTCGGTTGCTCCGGCTTTCAGGGCGCGGGCGAGGACGTCGGAGGCGATGTTTTTGAGATCGGTAGTGGTTTGAGTCGGCATCCTCTTCAGGATATCGTCTCGAGAGTTCTCGAAGCGGAGGGGTCACTCATCTGCCACCCTATTGTGAGGCGGATTGGGGTCCCGTTTGTGATTGAGGTGCATAAAATGGAGCAGCCGAAGCAATACACGGCACGCAGCCGGTCAGGGTGCAGACTTCCAAGACCTTAGACTACCGGGGATTGGGAGGTGCGGGGCTGACGTCCGTCGGTTGCCGCGCGGAAGTGGATGCCTGCGGCGCAGTATTCGGAGTCGTTCTTGAGTTTGTGCTCGACGTGTGCGGCGGGGCCGTCCTCGGATCGACGCTTGAATACTTTGACTGCGCCGCCGCAGTGCATGCAGCGGAACTCGGTGTCGTTGTCTTCGAGCGCGACGTTGATGGGTTTGACCTTCCAGAATGGCTCGTAACCGCCGGCGGCGCGGACGCGACGGCGTTTCACTTCACACTCGTAGAATTTTTCCCGTTCGACTGCCATGAGACACCTCGTTGAACATGTAACTGTAAGTTGTGCGTTTGATCGAACTTTCCGTTGTCATGCTCAAAGGGGCGCTATGTCTATTGTAGCGGAGTGTGGAGTTATTTATTGGATTGATATGATGTGCCGAATCGTTTTTTTTGAGTGCTGATGGCGGCATGTTGTTGAGCCTGATGACGGGAACGATGAATGGAGTGAGGCTTGGATGGGGATGAATCGAAGAGATTTTCTGACAAGCGCGGCGGCGGTTTCGTTGATGGGCGCGCCTGAATTGATGGCTGCTCCTGAGGGTGCGGGGCTGGCTCCGGTGCCTCCTGTCGATGCGGCGAAGATTAGACCCGCGGACTTTGCGGATGCCGATCTTGATCTGCCTTTCGCCTTGAGCCACTTTGCGCGGGTGGCGAACAGTGTGGTTCTGGATGGGCCGGATCGCGGGTTCATTGATATCTCGGTTTGGCGCGGGACGGCTCAGCTTCATCCATATAATGCGCGCATTATGGAGAGTATTCTCACGCTGACGTGGTTTTATACGACGGCGCGGAGCTGGAATCCGTATCGTGGGAATCCGGCGCTGCGTGCGCGGCTAGAGCTCGCGTTCGATTTCTGGTGCAACAGCCAGAGCAGCGACGGGGAGTTCAGCGAGTACGGGCCGAAGGAGTGGAACCTTGCGGCTACTTCGTTCGCGGTGAAGTTCATCTCGGAGGCGCTGCGGCTGCTGAAGAGCGGGCCTCCGATCTCGGAGTCGATTCACAAGCGGGCCATAGACGCGTGCCGGAAGGCGATGCATGCGGTGTTGTTCGATCCAGAGCTGTACAGCCATGGGCGCGAATTTTCGAATCAGTACACGAACATCTTTGCGGGAGGAGCGGCGTTTCTGAGTTTGTATCCGGATGCCGAGTTGATGGCGCGGCTGCGGGAGCGGCTGGAGGCGAGCCCTAAGGATTTGCAGAGCCCGGCGGGTTATATGTATGAGGGCAATGGTCCGGATCTGGGGTATACGCTCAATACTCATCACGAAAATCTGCAGATGGCGTATAGCTACTGGCGGGGTACGCCTGCGCTTGCTGATCTTTTGGTGGAAGAGGAGAACCGGTTCGGGGAGTGGTTGTCGTATAACGCGCTGCCTGAGCCTGGGCAGGATTTTTATGTTTTGAATCGGAGTATTGAGACTCGGCAGCAGCATGCTACTTACCGATCGATTGATACGCCGCTGGCGGAACGATGCACGATCATGCGGGCTTTTGCTACCGCACCGGAGCGGCGTGCGGAGGCGATTCGTGCTGCGCGAGAGAAGTTGAACAAAGAGTGGCCGCAGGTGGGCCCGCTGAAGGTGGGTGAGTTCAGTGCGCTGTCGCCGTATTTGTTTCTGCAGCGATCGAGTTATGAATGGCACCCAACGGCAGAGCAGATCGCGGAGGCGCGTATGTTGCTGCGGCCTCTGAATGAGCAAAACTTTGTGGAACAGCGGAAGGATACGCGCGAGCCGGCGGTGTTCACTTATGTTCGGCGGCCGGGGTATTACGCGGCGTTTGCTTCTGCGCCGAAGGTGATTACGCCGCAGGAGCGGTTTGGTCTGACGTTTGTGTGGACTCCGAAGAGTGGCGTGCTGCTGCAGTCGCAGACGGCTGGTAAGGAGACTGCCTGGGGAACTTCAACCGGAGGAGCGTTGCCGATGGAGGCCACTGGGCTCGAGGCCGAGTATTCGGATGGTGGGGCGGCGGTTCGGTATCCACTTGCGGGCGGCGGGCAGAAGAGGGTCGTGTTTGAGTCGGATCGCATACGCGTAACGGTGGAGCGCGAGGGCGAGATTGTGGAACGGGTGCCGGTGTTTGATGCCGCGTGTGTTTCGTCGGCGGCGCAGAAGGCGGTGCACGAGCAGGCGCAGTCGCCGGTTCCGGGGAAGACTTTTTCGGTGGTGGAGTTGAGGGGGACCGCGCGGTTGGAGTATGAGATCCGGGCCGTGTGACGGGGTTTTGTCTAGTGGCCAGTGCCGCCTACGGTCATTTTGTCTAGTTTGGTGGTGGGCAGGCCGACGCCTACAGGGACGGACTGGCCGGATTTGCCGCAGGTGCCAATGCCCTCGTCGAGAGCCAGGTCATTTCCTACCATGGAGACGTACTTGAGGGCTTCGGGGCCGTTGCCGATGAGGGTTGCGCCCTTCACGGGATGGGTGACCTTGCCGTCTTCGATGAGGTAGGCCTCGCTGGCGGTGAAGACGAACTTGCCACTTGTGATGTCGACTGAACCTCCGCCGAAGTTGACGGCGTAGAGGCCGCGCTGGACGGATTTGATGATGTCTTCGGGGGCGTCCTGACCGTTGAGCATGTAGGTGTTGGTCATACGGGGCATGGGGATGTGGTGGTAGCTCTCGCGGCGGCCGCTGCCGGTGTTGGGCATGTTCATGAGGCGGGCGGAGAGTTTGTCAGAGAGGTAGCCCCGGAGGATGCCGTTTTCGATGAGCACGGTCTCCTGTGTGGGGTTGCCCTCGTCGTCGACGTTGATGGAGCCGCGGCGATTGGGCATGCGGCCGTTGTCGACGACAGTGACTTTTTCGCTGGCGACTTTTTGGCCGATGAGGCCGGCGAAGGCGGAGGTTTTTTTGCGGTTGAAGTCGGCTTCAAGGCCGTGGCCTACGGCTTCATGGAGCAGAACGCCGGGCCAGCCGGGGCCGAGGACGACGGGCATCTCTCCGGCGGGTGCGGCGATCGCTCCGAGCTGGAGGATTGCGGTGCGGGCGGCTTCGCGGGCGTGGTGCTCCGGGGACCTGTCCGGTTCTCCGGGGCCACTGGGGCTGCTGAAGAAGTCGAGAGTGACGCGGCCTCCGCCGCCGCTGGTTCCGCGGGCGGTGTTGGTGGCGTCTTTGGCGATGACGAAGACGTTGAGGCGGGCGAGAGGCTGGGTGTCGGAGGCGAAGGTGCCGTCGGATGCGGCGATGAGGATGCGGCGGAGCTCGTCGTTGAAGCCGGCGCGGACCTGGGTGATTCGTGGGTCGTAGGCGCGGGCTGCGGCGTCGGCTCGCTGGATGAGGTTGAGCTTGGCGGCGATCTCGGCGTCGGTGGCCGCTCCGGTGACCGGGTAGAGCGTGGGGGTTTCGGTGTGGCGGAAGCCGCTCATGAGCTCCTTGGCGGGACCGCTGGCGATGAGGGCGGCAGTACGCGCGGCTCGGAGGAGACAGTCGGGTGAGAGGTCGTCGGTGTAGGCGTAGCCGGTGCGCTCGCCGGAGAGGACACGGATGCCGCAGCCGAGGCTGATGCCCTGGGCCGCGGTTTTGACGAGCGACTCGTCGATACCGAGGGCGGAGGATGTGACCGACTCAAAGTAGAGGTCGGCGTAGTCGCCGCCGGCGGAGAGAGCTTCGCCGAGGCAGCGCTCCATGAGGCGTTCGGAGATTCCTAGTTTGTCAGTGAAGTAATGCTTGTGGTCCAGGGGTGGGAGGGTCATCTTCTTTTGATGATAGGGGCAGGTGGTGGATGCGGCAATGGAATTGTTAGCCGCTGGTTGCTAGTTGTTGGTTGTCAGTTGTTAGTTTTTGCTGGTGGTGATTTGGATGCGATTGGCTCGTGAGTTTGGTTGTCGGTTAGGATTTGGGGAGGAGGATGTTTGCGATGAGTGCATCGAATGAAGCTGGGTCGTGGGTTGATCGGTGGTGGCAGGTTCTGGTGATCCTTTTTGGCGTGATTTTTGTAACGATTCTCGATACGTTTGCGCCGACGATCTGAAGAATCGGCGCTTGCGTAGTGACGATGCATGGCTTAGCGAGCTAGTGGAGTGACGGCGATGGATGGGTGTTTTGGGTGGACGGAGTGCTCTCGCTGTCGGCCCAGTAGCTGCTTCGGGCAGTAACTTTGAGTTCCGGATAGTCTTTGAGTTGCAGATTGATGGCGTGCAGGCCGGAGTGGGGAGACTTCGGTTGAAAGCTGAGGATGTAGCGGTTCGGTATGTGGTTTGAGATGGTGGCCAGATCGCGTTCGAGGTTTTTGGGGTCGGTGAGCTTGAAGTATTCTCCGCCGGTGAGGTGAGCAACAGTCTCGGGTATGTTGCGTTTCAGGCCGTCGGTGGCGGCGATGGCGGCCATCTTGGCGAGTGCCAGCGGCGGAGCGAGCTGCGTGAGGCAGTCGTAGGCCTGGATGGCTTTGTTGTGGGTGGCGTCGGGGTCAGGGTCGGGATCGTCGCCCATGCATCCGCGGGGAGGATTGGGGTGGTGGTTTTCCATCCAAAGGCCGCCGGGCTGGGTTGGGAGTTCGCGAGCGGCGTAGTGTGCGGCCTCGGATTTCGCGGTTGAGAATCCGATGCTGTAGATAACGGTGTTGGTGTCGTTGATGGCGCGGAGAGCGTCGTCGAGGCTGAGGTGACTGCCGCGGTCGAGAGTCTCGCTGATGAGGAGGATGGCGCGGCGATAGCTGGGAGGCTGGCGGCGGAGGAGGTCGACCGCGAATCCGATGCTGTCGAGGATGGCGGCTCCGTTGTCGCCGAGCGGGATGTTGTGGATGGCGAGTGGCGAGGCGCAGTCATCGAGGTGATGTTGCCGGGAACAGCCGGGAGTGAGTGTGCCGATGGCGTCGGCTGCTGCTTCGAGGTTGGGTGTGAATGCCTGGAGAAGTGTGGGCTGGCTGTCGAAGGCGACGACGGCTACGTTGTGGGGGACGTTTCCGATGATGGATTCGAGCATGGGAGCCAAGGGAGGAGCGATGGCGGGGAATTTGTTGAACTCGCGGGCTCCGGCTCCGCCAATCTCGATGACGATGACGAGAGCGAGCGGTTGGCCGCTGCTTTCTTCGAGGGCGATCTTCTGGGGAATGCCGTCGTCGGTGAGGGTGAAGTCGTCGGCGTTGAGAGTGAAGACGAGGTTTCCGGCTTTGTTGCGTACAAGTGAGGGAACGAGGACGAGAGTGGAGCGAGTGGTGAGCGTTGGGGTGGGGGTGTTGGGAGGTTGAGCGCGGGTGAGGGGGATGAACGCCGAGCAAAAAAGTCCGGCTAATACACGGATCGTCAACCTGGTTTTCATGCCAGCACCTCTTGCGGAGTTATCTAGTAGACGATGCGGATGGGGATGCGATATCAGCGGCCGTGGGATGGGTCGGCGGTGGTGGCGACGCTGAGGTCGAGCATGATGCCGGGGGTGCCGGGAGCGTAGCAGTTGTTGTCGGGGGCGTAGGTTTTGGCGCAGGCGGCGGTGATCTCTTTGCGGCGGGGGGATTGGGCGTACTGCCATGCAGTGAGGTCGGGAGTGCCGCTGGCGGAGAGTGGCGGCGGCTTGAGAGTGCAGCCGTTGGCCGGTGGGCAGGCGTCCTGGTAAACCCAGAACGCGATCTCGTGGAGATGTCCGGCGGCGACGAGTTCGCGGATGTTCTGAATGGTAGTGATGGTCTTGCCGGGGGCGTCGTCGACGGGCTGACCACTGGCGTAGACGCCGGGAAGGTAGCCGGATCGGGCTACGGCTTCCGTCCAGCCGAGGAGGTAAGTGGATTGGTTGGTGGTGAGGCGACCGCCTTCTTCCTGGTCCAAAAAGAGAATGGTGTGAGTGGGGAAGTGTTCTCGCGTGGCGGCGGCGATGGCAGTGGCCGCGTCTTTGGCGCCAAGTGCGGCTGGAGGGGTGCCGTTGCGTTTGGCTCGACCGATTTCCGCGTCGGTTTTGCCGTTGGCGAGGACGAGGAAGCCGAAGCCATTGCGAAGGAGGGTTTCGCGCTTGCCGGTCCAGGTGTTGTGGTGCGCGCCGGGCGGGTTGGTGAGCCAGTATCCGGCGAAGGCGAAGTTGCGGCGGAGGGCGGAAAGAGCGTTGTCGCCGGGATATTCGTTGCTGTCAAAGCCGATAGGGTTTTGCAGTGCGGGCGATGGCGACGGGATCGCAGGGCTTTGCGCGCAGGCGGCAACGACTAAGATGAGGAGAACGGCGAGTGGGGTGGAGGCGGTTCGCATTCGATGGATTTTGCCTGCTCTGTAGCAGGTTACACAACGTGGTGTGCTACGGTGCATTAAAAGGCTGGGGAGGAACGTATGTCGACGCACGATGCAGACCCGAGGTATCCCATTGGCCGTTTTGTTTCCCCCGCGACCATCTCCGACGACGACCGGACTGGAGCGATCGCGACACTGGCTGAGTTGCCTGAGCAGTTGCGCAATGCGGTGGACGGGTTGACGTTCGCCCAGTTGAGCACGCCGTATCGCGATGGCGGGTGGACGGTGCGCCAGGTCGTGCACCATATTGCCGATAGCCATATGAATGCTGTGATACGGGTGAAGCTGGCGTTGACCGAGGACTGGCCGACGGTGAAGCCATATGACGAGGTGGCGTGGGCGAAGCTGCATGATACGGCGGCTCCGGTGGAGTGGTCGTTGGAACTGATTGAGAGCCTGCATGCGCGGTGGGTGATGCTGCTGCAATCGCTGGATGAGGAGCAATGGAAGCGAGGATTTCACCATCCCGAGAACGGGCCGATGACGATTGAAAAGACGACGCTTGTGTATGCGTGGCACTCGCTGCACCATGTGGCTCACATTGTGCGATTGCGTTCGAAAGAGCGCTGGTAACGAGGAGAAGGATGGGAGATATTCATATTGCGACGACGGCTGACGAGATCAACCGGTGCTTTCCGGTGATGAGCCAGCTTCGGCCGCTGATGGTTGCGGGGGAGTTTGTCGGACGAGTTCAGGCTCAGCAGGCTGAGGGGTATCAGCTCGCGTATCTCGAACTGGATGGCGCCATCGTTTCGGTTGCAGGGTTCAGGGTGCAGAACATGCTCTCAAGCGGGAAGACGCTTTATGTCGATGACCTTGTAACTGACGCTGCAGCGCGTTCGAGGGGCCACGGAGAGACGATGTTGCAGTGGCTGATTGCGCTGGCGAAAGAGGCTGGATGCGATTCGTTCAGTCTGGACTCCGGCACTCAACGGCAGGAGGCGCATGCATTTTATCTGCGGCAGCGAATGAGAATTACTTCGTTTCATTTTCATCTTCCGGTGTAGGTCGAGTGGCTTCGCGGTGCCGTTGGGATGTGTTAGGGTTCGGCTATGCCGCCCAGAGCAACTTCCGCGGAGAAGACCAAGGATCCCGCACAGACAATAGAGCAGATCGCAGCGATGCTGGAAGGATTCCTCGCTGAGCATGAGCGCGCGGTGGTGGTTGAGGATGGCAAGATTGTCTTCGAAATGCGCGCAGCGAAGTATCGGCTGGCGACCGAGCATGGGCGATGCACGCTGCATCTTTGGAGTGAAGAGCGGAATGTCGTCCGGAGGGTGAGCGGGGCGACGATGAGGAACGGCGTGCTCCGGTTGAGTACGCACCGCTTCGGGCAGACGAAGCCCCAGACATTGGAACTGGTGGGGGATCGCGACCGGCGCACACCTTCGACGCGCGAGGCGACAAGGGTGAAGTACTTGCGGGTACTGGGGCGGGTGTTGCTGAGGAGCTTTTCTGAGTGGAAGGCTGAGGCGTTTCGTACGGCGATGGATCTGGAGAAGAGTTTTGGGCCGGCCTATGCTCGTGGATCGCTGGTGAGGGGATCGCAGGCGTGGGCTGTGATCGGTGTGAATGAAGAGGAGACTCAGGCGACGGTCGACGGGATTTTGACGCTGGGGATTTTGTGGCTGCAGCACTGTCGTGAGTCGGGCGATGGACGGCGCGTGTACCAGGGTTTGAAGTTGATTGTGCCGCGGAGGATGGCGACGCTGACGCTGTCGCGGATAGCTTGGCTGAATGAAAAAGCCGCTCAGTGGGAGTTGTGGGAGCTGGACGAGAGAACGGAGGAGTTGGAGCAGCGTGATGTGGCGGATCACGGCAATCTGACGACTCGGCTGATGCATGCGCCGAATGAGCGGGCGGCAGAGGAGCGGTTTGCGGAGTCAACGGCGCGGGTGATGGCGTTGGTTCCGGAGACGATGCGTGGGACGGTGGAGCGTCGCTTTCGTGGCGGTTCGGAAGTGGCGTTCTTACTGTATGGATTGGAGTTTGCGCGGGTGCGCGTCGGCTACGCGGGAGATTCGTTCAACACTGCGCAGGAGATTACGTTTGGCGCCGGGGCGAATGAGACTCTGCTGACTGAGGCGAACGAGGATGTGCTGCGCGAGCTGGTGGCGAGGTTGTTTGAGCGGCGGTCGGCGAGCGGGGATAAAAGAGATCCTTTGTACCGAATGCAGCCGGAGCGGTGGCTGGAGAGTGTGCTGCGGCGGGAGGTAAAACTGCTCGACACGCGTCTCGATTCAGGACATGTCTATACGCAGGTGCCTGCGTTTGCTGCGGCGGATCGGGGTATGCTCGACCTGCTGAGCGTTACAGACGATGGACGTCTAGCGGTAATTGAGTTGAAGGCGGATGAAGATCTGCATCTGGCGCTGCAGGGGCTGGATTACTGGGTTCGGGTGCGATGGCATCATCTGCAGAATCTCGACAATCTCACAGGACTGGGCGAGTTTCAGCGGCATGGATACTTTGGAGGGCTGCGATTGTCGTCGGAGGCTCCGCGACTGTTTCTGGTTGCGCCGGCGTTGCGGGTGCATCCGGCCACAGAGGTGGTGTTGCGATATCTGTCGCCGCGAGTAGAGTGGATTTTAGCGGCGCTGGATGAGCGTTGGCGGGACAAGGTCAAGGTGGTGTGGCGTAAGCGAGGTGGAGCGCAGGGTCTGGTTTGAGTTGCGGGCTTATGGACTACGGAGGCGTCGATGAATTTCAGGCGCGTGATGAGAGTGATTGGGCTCGGGGTCGTGACGATGGGCGCGACGGCGCTTGAAGCCAAGACGGTGACGCTGGGAGCGGCGGATAATCGGACAGACGTTTCGTTGAACCTGGGCGATACGGTGGTGGTCGAGCTGTCTTCGGGCGATGTGAATGGCTTTGGCTGGGTGTTGCATCTGCCGAAGGATTCGGGTATGACGGAGCTGGGAGATGACGCCTCTTCTGCTGGCAGAAAGTCTGAAGGAGCGCCGAAGGGCAGCCGGTTCCGGTTCAATGCGGCCAAGATCGGGGATTTCCCGCTGGTGTTCGGTTTTGAGACGGCGGTGAAGACGCCGGGTGCTGCTCCTCAGGACACGGCAGCTTATTTGGTGCGTGTTCATATTGCGCTGGGAGCGCCGCGGCCCGGGACGGCGATACTTCTAGGGGTGTACAAGGGAACGCTGCCGTGCGCGGACTGCAGCGGGCTGGACACTGTGCTTCGACTTTATACGAAGGGCAAGTTCGATTTTACTTATGCATACTATGTGCGGACGCAGACCTATCGCGGCGCGCCGCATGGAGATGTGACGTACTCGGACCGCGGCGAGTGGACGTTACTGCGTGGGGATGCGACTGACGATAACGCTACGGTGTATCAGCTCAATCCGGATAAGGAAAATGGCTCGGAGGCGCTACTGGTTCAGGACGGAGGGGCTTCGCTAGTACAGCTCGACCGGGATTTGAAAGCGATCGACACGACGATGAATGTGACTTTTAAACGAGTGGGTTCAGCGCAGTAGTGGTCGACTCGTTTGTCCTACCATCAGTCACAGTATGCGGCGGCTGAGGCTAGCATCGTTTCGTCTACTTCTGCGACGGTCTCTTCCGGTTCAGTGGAGGTTGCGCGAGCGGCGAAGAAGCTTTCGATGGCGTCGAGGACGGCTGGGCCGTTTTTTGATTCGAAGATCTGTTTGCGCAGTGCGCCCCCGCCGGGAACACCGTGGGTGAACCAGCTGGCGAACTGCTTCATCTTGCCGACGCAGTCGCGGTGGCGCTGGTCACGGGCAATTTGGCCTGCGGCGGTGATTGCGGCAGCTCGGGCGGCTTCTGCGGCCTCCTCGATGGCGATCTCGTCGACCAGCATGCCGAAGTAGGTGCGGATCATGCGGTAGCGGTCCTGATCGGTCGGCTGGTCGTAGGTGCCGGCGCCAGTGGTTTCCTTTGACGCGGTGTACTGCGCGATCTGGCGAAAGATCCACGGGTTTGAAGGCGCTGTACGGCCGATCATTACGGCGTCGCAGTGGGTGATGTCGACCATGGCGGCGGCGTCTTCAGGGCTGCGGATGTCGCCGTTGCCGATGACGGGGATGCTGACTGCGTCTTTGCAGGCGGCGATGTACTCCCAGCGGGCCTGGCCGGTGTAGCCGTCTTCGCGGGTACGGGCGTGGAGGGCGACGGCATTAAGGCCGCAGTCTTCGGCCATGCGCGCGAGATCGACGCAGACGATGTGCTTGTCGTTCCAGCCGAGGCGGAACTTGACGGTGAAGGGAATAGTGACTGCGGCGCGGATGGTCTTGAAGATGGTTTCGATGAGCGGGAGGTCGCGCAGGAGGCCGGATCCGCCGTTGCAAGCGACGACGCGCTTGGCGGGGCAGCCGAGATTGAGATCGACGAGGTCGAAACCTGCGTCCTGGACGATGCGGGCGGAGTCGGCGAGTGTGACGGGGTTGGAGCCGAAGAGTTGCGCGGAGATGGGGTGCTCGTCGTCGTAGTAGGTGAGGTAGCGTTTGCGCTTGGTCTCGCGCATGCGGGAGAGGCCGTCGGCGGAGGTGAACTCGGTCATGATGAGGCCGCAGCCGGACTGCTGGTTGGTGGTTTCGGTGTCTACGTTGGTGGCGTCAGGTGCAAGCCGCAGATGCTTCGACTGCGCTTCGCTCTGGTCAGGATGACAGCTTTGAATAGAAGGGGTGGTGAATTGGCTGGCGTTCTTGATGAAGCGGCGAAAGACCGTGTCGGTGACGCCAGCCATGGGTGCAAGCACGGTTGCCGGAGCGATGCGGACGTTGCCGATGTTGAAGCTGGCGGGGACGCGGGAGTCCTCGGGCATGGCGTGCTCGTGGGGTGAGTCCCAGCGTTTCTGCTCGAGGGTGTAGCGCTTTTTCATTGGTCAGCTAGTCAGCGGTTCGCAAGTTTAGCTTGTTAGCGAGGCAGTTGCAGTGAAAAGGCCTCCGTTTTGGCGGAGGCCTTCATGTGGTTTCGGCTCCGCTTACTTTGCGGCTTCGGCTTTGCCTGCGTCGGACCTGGCGAACTTGCGGCGGAAGCGCTCGACGCGGCCTGCGGTGTCGACCAGCTTCTGCTTGCCGGTGAAGTAGGGGTGGCAGGCGGAGCAGATTTCAACGACGATGTCGCCCTTATGCGTAGAGCGGGTCTCAAAGCTGGTTCCGCACGCGCACTTGACGTGAATGGTTTCGTACTTCGGGTGAATTCCCTGTTTCGGCATGATGATGATCCTTTTCCTGAACTTGATCTGCCTGCCGGACGCGGATCGCTTGCAACGGACGGAAACACGTCACATCGATGTGCCTGTCGCGCCACGGTTTACGCCCCTGGTACAGGAGCGCTTCGACAGTACTCTAAGTTTATCTGATTATCCTAGATTCGCACAGGGGGCAGTTGGATTCAGGTGCTGCGATACTGGGGTACGGCTATGAGTGAAGTTTGTTCGATTTGCGGTGGGTCTGGTCTTAGGGTGGTGCAGGATGGTGGGCGCCAGTTTGCGCGGGAGTGCGTCTGCCGGATTGAGCGCCGGGTCTCACGAACGTTGGGACGCGCGCACATTCCAAAGCGATACGAGCATTGCACACTCGAAAACTACGACACGGACCTTCCTTACTCACACAGGACACAGGGCCTGGCCCTTCTAACGGCAAGGAAGTTTATTGAGAGTTTTCCGTTGGAGACTGGTGGGAGGGGGTTGATGCTTACTGGCTCGATCGGTGTGGGCAAGACTCATCTGGCTGTTGGGATTCTGCAGGCTCTTGTGGCAGAGCGAGGGGCGAACGGCCTCTTTTACGACTATCGTGACCTGCTAAAGCAGGTGCAAAACAGCTACAACGCCCAGGTTCGCGAGACTGAGCTTGAGGTGCTGCGGCCGGTGTTTGAGGCGGAGGTTCTAGTGCTCGATGAGCTTGGCGCTTCCAAGCCGACGGACTGGGTGTGGGATACGGTCGCCCATATTTTGAACACACGCTACAACGATCGTAGGACGACGATCATCACTACGAATTACGCGAATGCGGGGCCATTGGGTACGGAGACCGGGCCGCGAGCGCTGGTCCGTGAAGAAACACTGGGCGATCGGATCGGCGAGCGCATGCGTTCTCGGCTGCAGGAGATGTGCGTGGTGGTGGAGATGCAGGGGGAAGATTTCAGGCAGAAGGTGAAGCGCGCAAGCTTTGCCTGAGCTGTGCGGGGCTGCTTAGAGCAGGGTTGCGAGCAGGAAAAAACCGGCAGTCAAGGCAGCAAGTTGGTAAAGGCGATCTGCGGCAGTCGGCGTTGCGGGCGCCTGCACCGCTGCCTGGGCGATTCCGTTGAGAGGATACTGGGGGTCGATCGGGGAGCGGGGCGACCTTTCTTTCTGCGGATCCATGACTGGCCTTCTTTGTGCTTCGGGGAGGATGGCTTTCAGAACAATTGATGTCCGTTAGATGTTCGTTAACGCGATTTTGTATCAGGAAGTTCCTGCCTTTGATGAAAAAGCCGCGAAGTTTTCGCTGCGGCGATACTGTTTTGATTCTTCCTCGGAGAATTTCGCTCCCCGCCGTTTGCGTTGGCTGGTTGGATCAACGGTATAGAATTTCGGCTTATGAGCGAACTCAACCGGCCAGCCGACACCTCTGAGAATTCATCTTTGAATGCTTCCGCGAAGCAGAAGGGCGAGATGTTTGCCAGCAAACCGCCTCAGGGCGGCGGGGTTCCTGTGATGGCGTGGGCGGTGGCCGGGCTGGCAGTCTTGGTAGTGGTCGTTGTTCTCGTAATTACGGGAAGACATAAGACCGTTGTTCCGAATACGCTCCAGCCACTCTCGCCTTATGCCGCTAGCCTGCAGCTGTCGCAGCTCGCAATGAGTGAGTCGACCAGCCTCTCCGGCGGCAAGTCGACCTATGTGGATGGTCATATCCAGAACACGGGCGGACAGACCGTGACGGGGATCACGGTGCAGGTGATCTTTCGCAACGACGAAGCGATGCCGCCACAGATTGAGACCCTGCCTCTGGCGTTGATCCGCACGCGAGAACCGTATGTCGACACGCAGCCGGTGAGCGTGGCGCCATTGAAGCCGGGAGAGGAACGGGACTTTCGCCTTATCTTCGAGGCTATTGCAGCGAACTGGAATGGGCAGATGCCGGAGATCCGAATCATCCTCGTGGAGACGAGGTAACCTTTGAGGGCAACGGTTGCGGGTGAATGGTTTCCCAGTAATAGTTACCGGCCAATCCGGAAGATTTTGCGGGAGTTGGCTCTAAACTGCCGCCGGTCGGTAATCGACAAATTGAAGAAAGCCACGCATTTGCAGCAGCTTACCGTTCATTTTTGGTTTGGCATGCTACCTGCTCTAGCAATGGTGAGTTGACGTCTGGAACACAGGCGCATTGTTGACTAGAGGAGATCAAACCATGATGAAATCTGGAACTACTTTCGGCCTCCCAGCACTGGTTTTAGGAAGTGCGCTTGGGCTGACAGCCTTCGCGCAGACCAGCACCACTCCGACGCAGACGACCGACCAGAGTGCAACCACTTCGACCAGCACGATCAATCCGAACGACAGCACGACGTATGCGACCGGTAAGCCTCTTCAGGACCAGTCTAAGGAAGGCTTTTGGGGTCATATGAACCCATTCGCCCGCAAGAAGTGGGTGAATCGGCAAACGGCCCCCATCAAGGATCAGGTGAACGAACTTGATCAGCTGCAGGCCAAGAATGCTAACGATATCAAGGATGTTGACGCGCGGGCCCAGGCCGGCATCAAGAATGCGATGACCGCGGCGAACACTGCGGATCAACACGCACAGGATGCGGCAAATCGGGCGAACTCCGCGAATCAGCTTGCCAGCAACGCCAGCACACGGACCGACGCTCTGAACACAACCGTCGGCAACCTGGATCAGTATCAGAGGGTGTCGTCGACATCCGTGAAGTTTGCGGCGGGGCGTACGACGCTTGGACCGACGGGCAAGTCGGACCTCGACGCTCTGGCCACTACTCTCGCGGGCGAAAAGGGCTACATCATCGAGGTGCAGGGCTATAGCAGGTCGGGAGTGCAGACCTCCCAGGCGATGGCTGACGCTGTTGCGCGCTACCTCGTAACTGAGCATCAGGTTCCGGTATACCGGATTTACAAATCAGGACTCGGCAAGAATACGACCGATTCTGCAGATGGAGAGCAGGCGATCACGAACGGTGTTCGGGTAACTCTGCTGCATAACAGCCTGGCGACGATGGGTGGTAGCACCGCATCGAACGCCGGTGCAAAGAACTCCCCGACGGGAGCTGGTTCACCTCAAGAGGTGACCAACCAGTAGCCCCTCCCCCTAGGGCGGTATGGCTTGTCTGTACCGCCCGCAAGTTTGCCGAGATAGCGGCTTAGATCGCACTCGCAAAAACCTCTCCTAACCAGAGAGAACCAAGGCAGATTGGCCCCTCAATGAGGGGCCGTTTTTTTTAAGAAATAGGGACTAGGG
Source organism: uncultured Acidobacteriaceae bacterium (assembly GCA_963798925.1). Classification (GTDB taxonomy): domain Bacteria; phylum Acidobacteriota; class Terriglobia; order Terriglobales; family Acidobacteriaceae; genus Edaphobacter. The sequence goes on along the minus strand of CAWCVD010000008.1, from coordinate 304,238 downwards.
AACAGGGCCCAGCGGCTTAGGAGTTCGCGCTAGGAGATTGCCTTATGGATGGCTAAAAGTTGTTCCAGGGTGGCTTGCAGGTGATTGAGGTGAAGCGCGTTGGCACCATCTGACTTAGCTTCCGCCGGATTGTCGTGGACCTCGAGGAAGACTCCGTCGATGCCTGCCGCCACTGCGGCGCGGGTGAGGACGGGGATGAACTCCGGTTGGCCACCACTGACTCCGTTGCCTGCCGAGGGTGTCTGGACGGAGTGGGTGCCATCGAAGACAACCGGTGCAAAGCGACGCATGATGGGGAGCGAGCGCATGTCGACGACGAGGTTGTTGTAGCCGAAGCTGGAGCCGCGCTCGGTGAGGAAGACTCGGTCGTTGCCGCTCTCGCGGATCTTCTCGACGGCGTGGCGCATGTCCCATGGGGCCACGAACTGGCCCTTTTTGACGTTGATAGCACCGCCGGTCTGCGCAGTCGCCTCTGCGGCGGCAATCAAGAGATCGGTCTGGCGGCAGAGGAACGCGGGGATTTGCAGTACATCGACCGCTTCGGCGACGGTAGCGCAGTCGACAGCGGTGTGGACGTCGGTCAGAACCGGCAGGCCGGTGCTTTGGCCGATGGCGCGGAGGATGCGACAGCCCTCGATCAGGCCGGGGCCGCGAAAGCTCTTGATCGAGGTGCGGTTTGCCTTGTCGTAGCTCGCCTTGAAGATGTACGGAACGTCCAGGTCAGAGGTAATGCGTTGGATAGCGTCGGCCATGGTCCGAGCGTGCTGCTCGGACTCGATGACGCAAGGCCCGCCGATGAGGAAGAGCTTGCCCCGACCTACGGGGACGTTGCCGATATCGAACGGTTTGGTCACAGATTTATTTGACCATACTCAGGAAAAAGGTGGACACAACGGAAAGATAGTTGTATTTGCAATGACATCGATGTTTGTGCGGTTTATGGAGGTTTGAGATGATCCTGCTTCGTCTTTCAGTCTTTATGCTTGGCGCCGGCATACAGATGCAACCGCAGAGCACCGCAGTCGCTCCAGCCCCCGCTCCTGTGACTGAAGTGATGGCGATGACTTCACTGAAACCCGGCGTCGCGCTTCCGGATGTGATGAAGCTCGTGCAGGAAGAGGTGCGCGTGGCGGTTCAGCTTTATCTCGAGGGGAAGGTCGATCGGTGGTACACGAGAGGTGATGGGAAGGGAGCTGTCCTTTTCCTGCGATGCAGGACTGCGGAGGAGGGCAGGGTGATTATGGCGGATCTGCCACTCGTGAAGGCGGGTTATCTCAATGTGGAGTACATTCCGGTGGGGCCGTTTTCGGGGCTGCGGAATTTGGTGAGACCAGAGCCTGCTGCGGACGGCGCGGGGCCGCACTAGAAATCTGCAGGATCAGTCGCGATCGGCAGTCTCCTCGACAGTTTTTCGTGATTGCTGCTTTTCAGGGACTTGCCGAAGCCGGAGAGGATCAGCGTCATGAACGAGAGTCCACGGCGACTGTCTTCGCTGTTGGCTCTTTTGGCGAGTTGGAAGAGGCTGGGTGGCTCTTGCTCGCGCTTGTGCTCTTCCGTGGCGCTCGCCATCACCTTTGAGACGTGATCGAGGACTTCGGGATCGAGTTCAGTGAGGATCTTGGCAGCGGTCAGCAGATTGCGGATGCCTGCTACGCCCTCGGGCTGGCTGGCGTAGCGGGAGAGCGTGGTGATGATCGTGTCCTTGGAGGCGATCAAGCCATGGAGTATATCGAGCAGGCCCTGATCGTGGGCGGCTTCGAGGACGTCGTAGGCGGCAAGCAGCGCAGCAGCATGTTCTTCGGGGGCTTTTTCGAGACGGCGCTGCAGATCGGCTTTGAAGTCGACGGTGATGGGCTTGAACGCGATTGGCTTGGCCATTGGGACTCCTTCGAGTGGCGGCGAAAGCTAAACAGTGGTGGAGGTGATCTGAACGAGCTTGTCGCCCGGAGCGGTGCCGGGCAGATGGTAGTCCGGCCTTGCCCACTTGCGCTCGATCTCCAGCCCGGGCTGCGGAGTGCGGTTGCCATAGCGGAAGTTTCTTCGCGGCAGAGGCGACTCACCCTGCTCCGGCAGTACGGTCATGCTGACCGCCGTCTCTTTGAAGGCAGGAGTGTGAGTGTTGCGATCGGTGAAGCTGCTGGTGAGACGGTTCACGGGTTCTTCAATGGAGTTGAGCGGCATGTAGAGCTGTTTGCCTCGGACACGGTCGGAGACGAGTACCTGAAGACGGACCTTGCCATGCGCCGAAGTGACCTGGACGTAGCGGCCAGTGGTGACGCCGCGCTCGGCGGCGAGCTCCGGTGAGACTTCGACCCAGTTCTTTGGAGTGATCTCCTTAATGCCAGCTGTGCGGTAAGTCATACTGCCTTGCTCGAAGTGTTCAAGGAGACGGCCGTTATTTAAATGAAGATCGTAGATTTCGCTCGTCTCTTCGCAGGGTGCGATGTACTCGACGGGATAGAACTTGGCCTTGCCGTCGGGGAATGGAAACTTCTCGGTGAAGAGCAACGGTGAGTCGATGCCGTCAGCGTGCACGGGCCACTGCAGGCTCTTGAATCCTTCAAGTCGCTCGTAGTTCACGCCGGCGAAGAGGGGGGTGAGGCGCGCTACCTCGTCCATTACTTCGGAGGGATGCGAGTAGTTCCAGTTGCCCCCCATGCGGTTGGCGATCAGTTGAATGATCTCCCAGTCGGCCTTCGATTCTCCGAGAGGCTCGATCGCTTTGTAAATGCGCTGAATACGTCGCTCCGTGCTCGTGAAGGTGCCGTCCTTCTCGAGCGAGGCGCAGGCAGGCAGAACGAGGTCGGCGAAGCGGCAGGTCTCCGAGAAGTTGATGTCCTGAACGATCAGGAACTCTACTTTTTCCAGAGCCTCGCCGACGTAGTTCGCGTTGGAGTCCGAGGTGATGGTGTCCTCGCCCTTGATATAGAGAGACTTGATCGAGCCATCGAGGATGGCCTCGATCATCTGGTGGTTGTCTTTTCCGTTGGAGGTGGGCAAGCTGACGCCCCAGTCTGCCTCAAACTTCGCACGGACATCAGGGTCGTCGACCTTCTGGTAGCCGGAGTAGACGTTGGGCATGGAGCCGAAGTCGCTGGCGCCTTGAACGTTGTTGTGTCCGCGCAGAGGATAGGCTCCGGCGCCGGGGCGCATGTAGTTGCCGGTGACAAGCAGTAGATTGGAGAGCGATGTCGCGGTGTCGGAGCCGCCACAGTGCTGCGTGATGCCCATAGCAAAGAGGATGCAGACGCCGTCGGCTGCTGCGATTTCGTTGGCAACTGTGATCAGCGTGCCTGCGGGCACGCCGGTAATCTTCTCGGCGTACTCCATCGTGAAGGGCTCGAGCGATTTCTTGTACGCATCGAAGTTATTGACCCATTGGTTGACGAAGTCCATCTTCGCCAGGCCGTGATCGATGATGTATCTGGCTATTGCGCACATCCAAACGGCGTCGGTCGATGGGTTCGGGCGGAAGAAGATATCGGCGCGCTCGGCCATCTCGTGCTTGCGAAGGTCGGCGACGATCAATCGTTGACCGCGATGCTTGTGAGAGCGCTTGACGCGCGTGGCGAGAACTGGGTGATTCTCGGCCGGATTCGCTCCGACGATGACGACAAGGCCTGCTCTTTCGATGTCGGCGATCGAACCCGAATCTCCGCCGTAGCCGACGGTGCGCTGCAGTCCCATGGTCGCAGGGTTCTGGCAGTACCGGGCACAGTTGTCTACGTTATTGGTGCCGATAACGGCGCGTGAGAGCTTCTGCATAAGGAAACTCTCTTCATTTGTGCACTTCGATGAGGCGATAAAGGCGAGCGCGTCCGGGCCGTGTTCGGCTTTGATCTTCTTGAAGGTGCGTTCGATGATATCGAGCGCCTCCTTCCATTCGATCTCGCGAAAACCTTCGCCGTCGCGCAGCAGCGGCTTCACGAGCCGGTCGTCGGAGTTGATGTGACCCCAGGCGAATTTGCCCTTCACGCAGGTTGAAATGCCGTTGGCCGGACCGTGGGTTGGCTCGATCTTGAGGATGTGGCGATCCCTTGTCCACACCTCGAAGCTGCAGCCGACCGCGCAGTAGGTGCAGACGGTCTTGGTGCGCCTGGTTCGCTTGGTGCGCATCTCCGCTTCCATCTCGGAGAGGGCAAGGATCGGCCCGTAGCCTATGGGCGGCTCGATTCCCTTGACGACATCGATCATGTTATCGAGTGCGGCTGTTGGGGTGTCGGTTAGGTAGCCCGCTTCCCCGAGCATCGATTTTTCCATCAGCGCGTTGCAGGGGCACACCGTGACGCAGTGGCCGCAGGAGACGCAACTGGAGCCATCGATCTTCGTTCCTCCATCCCATAGGACACGCGGATGGTCGCTCTCCCAATTGATCGTCAGGGTCTCGTTGACCTGGACGTTCTGGCACGACTCGACACAACGCCCGCACAGGATGCACTGGTCGGGATCGTACCGGTAGAAAGGATTCGACATGTCCTTTTCGTAGGGCTTCGGCGTATAGGGACGGGACTGGTGCTTAACATCCAGTAGCGCTGTTGTGTTGTGGATGGTGCAGTTCTGGTTGTTGTTGTCGCAGACAGTGCAGTAGAGCATGTGATTCTGCAGGAGCCGATCGAAGGCCTCACGCTGGGCGATATCGACGGCTTCGCCAGCTGTCTCGACGTTTATGCCTGCAACTACCCTAGTCGCGCAGGCACGCACAAGCTCGCCGTTGACCTTCACCATGCAGGTGTCACAGCTTTGGATCGGCCCCATCTGGGGGACATAACAGACCTGGGGAACGGCTTTTTGAGTTTTCACCGCAGTGCGGCGGTTCAAGAGGTCGATCAGGAGCTCGCCGACGTGGCCAGGAACCTCGAGGCCATCGATGGACAGGCGCGTGTTCGGGGTGTGATCGGCGGGGGTGTTGAGCAACGATTTCACGATGGCCATAAATTTGTCCGATGCAGAGAACCGGGGCGGTGTTGGCTTCGATTCCGGGCGCTCCGCTCATCCACATTACACCCAATCCGCGTTGACAATGCGTTTACAAAATACTGGAGCGGAAGGTTGAGATTGAAGCAGAGTGCGAGGGCGGAACGGTCACTTCATTCCGCTTCCTGCTACAGAACACCCGTAAGAATCTGCTCGGCGGCCCTTAGTCCAGATCGCATCGCTGCGTGGACCGTTCCCCAATGGCCAGTGATATCGGTGTGTTCCCCGGCGAAGAAGAGAGTATTGGCGACGTGCTCGGCCATCTGTCTCGAAGCGTCGAGTCCTCCCGCGGCCACGTAGCTGTAGGAGCCGAGCGCGAAGGGGTCGGAACGCCAATCGTGCGAATGACAGCTTTGCAACTGCCCGCGAACTTCGTCCTCTGTGATGTTGAAGATCTTTGCCAGTGTCGAGCAAGCCCTCGCGGCGAGCTGCTCCTCGTTCAACCCAGCCAGCGGCGAGGAGCGGGGCCCGCCTACCCATCCCGTCAGGGTGTGGCTAGGCTCCGGATGGGACGTCCACCACACCGGCGGCGTTTCGGCAAAGGCAAACAGAAAACCCAACTCGTTGAGTGCGGGCTGCGGCGGCAGGTGCTCCCAAAACCTTTCTCGGAAGAGCAGGGTGAAGCGACGAGCCTGCCCCATGCGGAGGCGGCGCCAGGCTTCAACCACGCTATCGGGCTGAGGCGAGATCGCGACGTCACCGCTCTGCAAGATGGAGAGTGGGAGGGTAATGACCACTTGCGCGGACCTGAAGGTCTCGGAGCGAGCGACGACTTCCGCTCGTCCCGGACGCCAACGAATCTCGCTGACCGGAGATTCCGTCAGCAGTCTGCCACCGGAAGCTGCGATGCGTTCGGCGAGATAGGCAGGGAGTTGGTCATAACCTCCGCGAAGTCGGTAATTGTGGCCACCGTCAATCGCATCCTCAGCGGTCTGCTGGACTCCTAACGACGCTGCGCTTACCTCGCGAGCATCGGCCGCGTTGAAGCCTTCGACGTAACCGATCATCGGGCCCCGCTGGTCCAACGGTATTTGCTCGCGGTCAAGATACTGGGTGAAGGTCAGGTCGGGGCCATCCCATTTTTCCAATTTTCCGAGCGGCTCGAAGACCTCTTCCATTTCTCCGCCGCAATCGTTCAATTTGCCCTCTTCAAAACAGGCCTGTGCGCCTTCGTGCTCATATGTCTGCAACCCTGCTTCCTCAATCAAGGCCCAGAGCTCCGGTGGGCGGCCGTGGATGAACTCCGCACCGAGTTCGATTGCCTCGTCGCCGACGTGGCGTGTCCAGATGCGGCCGCCGATACGGTCACGCGCTTCTATGACCAGCACCTTTCGGCCGGACTCTGCCAGAGCGCGAGCAGCCGTCATACCAGCCATGCCAGCCCCGATCACAATCACATCGTTGTCTTCAGCCATCGAGAATGAGATGCGGTGTTAGCGGGACTGGTCGCCGGAGTGGTTATGGCTCCACGTTGTATAGGCATCGAGCGCCTGCTGCGGGCCTGCGCTGTACCATGCGTACCCATTACGTCGTTCCAGGGAGAGCTCGCTGACGTCGTCGTGAATCGTCTTGTCGCGATCGCCGAAGATTGGTTTTCCCGTAGCGATGCTGTAGTAGCGAGCCCAGATTGGCCCGGCTCCTGGCTTCGCTTCCAGATGCCGTCCGCCCGCGGTGCCTCGGCCCGCCAACCCACTCCTGCCCGGTGATGGCAGCACCCTTGAGCCACGTCACGCCCGCATTTACCGCTGCAACAACAGCAGGCGAAGGATGCGGCAGTTGCATCAGGTACAGCAGAAGGTCGGCGCTCTCTCCGGACGAGAGCGCCGCCGGTTCGTAGTTGCGTCCGGCGACTGGGGTAAGCGTCAACGCGTCGTGCTGCTGGGCCCAGACGGTGCGTTGGCCATTCACGACAATCTGGGCCGCCAGAATGCATTGCAACGCGTGGTCGGCGGCGATCTTTGCCTGTTGCCGAAGCTCTGCCGGCACGAAGCCGTAGTTGCCCGCACCCTCGGTGACAGCGGTAAGGGTCTCAGCGGACTCGGTCACGGCATTGTCGTTGAAGGTGATGGCGTCGTGATATCCGCCCTCAAGCGGCCATACCTGCGGCCAGCCGCCATTGGGGAACTGCGCGGCCAGCAAATAACGGATGCCGCGAAGAAAGCTAGATCGATACGCCTGGCCTGCGCTGCCTGGTGTTGCTCCTGAGACAAGAACAAGAAAATGCAGTTCGGTATTGGTGGCGTCGTTGTCGAGTGTCCCAACGTAGTTCCAATGCGGGTCTTTCGGCGCGTCAAAGTCATCTTCGCTGGGATGCTTCGAGAGATTGTCGGGCGTGTAGCTCTGGCCGCGCAGCCGAGGAGTTCCGCTCATGTCGAGATTTTTGCTCCAGCCTCCCGCAGGCGTCTGAAAGCTTACGATCACGTCCGCAACGTGCCGCGCCTCTGCAGAGCCGTACCAGGCAGCCTCGCGGTTCAGCGGCATCGTTCGCGCGCTGAAACTTTCTTTTGGAAGGGGAGGCTCAGCCGTTCCCGGTGCACGTTCCGCTGCGAACGAAGCCCTGTCTACCTGCATCTGTTTTTGGGAGCGTTCAAGATAGGCCGTCCATGCCGCGCGATCCTTCTTCGGTAGCGTTGCGATACGTTCGGCAGTAATCGATTCGGCTGGCTTGCTGGTTCCGATGACTGCAGAATAGAGCGGCGAGGAGGCGAAGAGAACCAGCGCAAACAGGCGAAGAGCGGAAGAATGCGGAGACATGGCAAGTAGATCCTACATGCTTAGGACGGATGGCGGTGCGACGAAGACTCACCTCAATGGCTTTGGGTCTCGCCTGATCCCGAAGACCCACCGAACTGTGCACGCACCAGCGCCAGCGCATCCTCGGCAGTTGTCACCACTCCCTCGAGTTGAGCGTCCTCCGCGGCCTCGAGCATCGCTTTGAACTGTGGTCCCGGCCGATAGCCGGCTTCGATCAGATCCTTTCCGCTCAGGAGAAGCTTCGGACGGATTGTCTCCGCCGGAGTCTCTTCCAGCCGCTGTTTCGCGAACTCGTAGAGCCGCAGATCGCCGTGGGCCGAGCCTGCGTCCATCCAATGAAGCGCAAGGTGCTCCTCGAACTTTGGCAGCCGAAGAAATCGTTTCAGCGTCGATTCGCGCATCTGGAGAATGTCCCCGAAGCGCATATGGTTCTTGATCAGTGCGAGGATCTGCTCCACGTCTTCGTTCGAGAACCGCAGACGCGAGAGAATCGCCTCGGCGATCCGCACACCAACCTCAACATGGCCATCGAAGCGGATTCTGTCGCCAGGTTTTTTAGGATCGGGCGGCCGAAAGGTTGCCGGTTTGCCGATGTCGTGCAGGAGCGCGCTCCACGCGAGTGTGGCCGACACGCCTGGCTTGAGCTTCTCGAGCAGCAGCATCGTATGCACCCACACATCGCCCTCGGGATGAAACTGTGGAGGCTGTTCGACGCCGTGCATCTTCACTGCTTCGGGCAGCACCTGGGGCAGCAGTCCGGTCGCATCGAGCAGCTCAAACGCTCGCCGCGCATGGCCTTCGGTCAGCATCAGTGTCAGTTCGTCGCGGATTCGTTCGCTGCTAACCTGGCTGATTTGAGATGCAGCCGTCTGGATCGCCGACATGGTTTGCAGTTCGATCTCGTAGTCTAGCCGAGCGGCAAAGCGTACGCCTCGCAGCATGCGAAGCTTGTCTTCGGCAAAGCGCAGCTCCGGATCGCCGATTGCGCGGACTATTCCGGCCTTCAGATCTGCACGTCCGCCGACAAAGTCGAGAGTTGCCGCATTCGCGATCGCCCGTCTCCTCGAAGATCAGTGGATCGAGCAACATGCCGTTGATGCTGAAATCGCGGCGGAACACGTCTTCCCGCGCGTCGAGGGAAAACCGCACCGTATCCGGCCTCCGTCCATCGCTATAGGCGCCATCGTGGCGAAAGGTTGCGACCTCGGTAGCAATCTCGCCGTTGTTTCCATCAGGCGTACAAACCAGCACAACGCCGAAGTGCGCCCCGACCGAGTAGGTCTTCGGAAACATCTCCATCACAACATCGGGAGTGGCGCTGGTAGCTACGTCAAAGTCCTTCGGCTCAACCCCCAACAGCAAATCCCGCACGCATCCGCCAGCGAAGTAAGCCTGATGCCCACTGGCCCGCAGCGCGACGAGGATGTCCCTCGCCGCAAGGTACTTCGCGTTATGCATCCATCGATCTTCGAGTGCTGCCATCGTTGCCCCTATCATAGAGAGATGCGCGACCGCAGTGGAACTGGCCTGATTCTCGGCATCGAGAGCTCGTGCGATGAGACAGCCGCGGCCGTTGTGCGCGCGGGCAGGGAGGCGCTGTCCAACGTTGTCGCCTCACAGATGTCGCTGCACGCGAACTACGGCGGCGTCGTGCCTGAACTGGCCTCACGCGAGCATCTTCGCAACATCGTTCCAGTTGTTCGCGAGGCTATGGCTCGAGCCTGCGTTAGCTTTGCAGATCTTGATGCCATTGCAGTTACCGAAGGGCCCGGTCTGGCAGGCGCGCTGCTGGTCGGAATCACCTATGCCAAGGCCCTCAGCTTTGGGCTCAGCAAGCCCCTGATCCCGGTCAACCATCTTGAAGGTCATATCCACGCCGTGTTGATGGAGGCTCGTGGGCGAGCAGACGCTCCAATGGCATTTCCTCTGCTGGCGCTGGTTGTCTCGGGTGGGCATACGCATCTGTACCTTGCCAAGCAACGAAACGAAGGTGAGGCCTGGAGCTACCGCAACGTAGGACGCACCGTCGACGATGCAGCCGGCGAAGCGTTCGACAAGGTCGCGAAGTTGCTTGGCCTGGGCTATCCCGGCGGTCCATGGATCGATGCTCTCGCGCCGCACGGCAATCCGCGAGCCGTGCCGTTTAGCTTTGGCCCGATCAACACGCGCCCTCCTCGAGCAGGCATTACCAACAAGAAAGCTCCAACGGCGACAGAAGGTCCGCATTTTGACTTCTCCTTCAGCGGCATCAAAACCGCCGTTCTCCGGTATGTGGAGGCCAATGCCATGCGCGAAAGCATCGAGTCGCGCCGCGCCGCCTTAGCTGCGGACCCCGCCCTCACCCCTAAGGCTGCCGCAAGCGTAAAATTCTGTGATCAGCAGACGCTGGACCTAATTGCGTCGTTCCAGTATGCGGTCGTCGGCAATCTTTTGCGCCAGACCTTTGCCGCCGCGGAGGCCTTGGGTGCCCACAGCATCGTGGTCTCAGGCGGGGTGGCAGCCAACAGCGAACTTCGACGCAGATTTCAGGCGGAGGCGGACCGCCGCGGACTGCCCATCGCCTTTCCTTCGCTCGCCCTCTCGACCGACAACGCCGCCATGATCGCAGCCGCTGCCTGGCCCAAGCTCATCGCGGGCGATTTTGCCCGGGAAGACCTTGGTGCGGCCCCGCAGCTCAAACTCGGTCAGCCGTAGACAGGCCGCTGACAAAAGAGCACGGGCAATCAGCTAGAATCGACAGGGAATCTCAAGCTTAAAGCAGTCTGCACCGCGCCACGCGCCCGGCTGCGACAGGAACTGAGAGTACGTGGCAACCATCGAACTGTTCAACACCTTAGGCGGAAAGATTGAACCCCTCGCTCCGTCCGCGACTCCGGCGCTGCGCATGTACTGCTGTGGCCCTACCGTCTACGACTATGGCCACATCGGCAACTTCCGCACCTTTCTGCACGTCGACGTTCTCCGCCGTTTCGCCCGCCAGCAGGGGATGGCTGTCGATCACGTGATGAACATCACCGACGTGGATGACAAGATTATCCGCAACGCCGCAGCCGCCGGCGTTCCGATATCCCAGTACACGGCGAAGTACGAACAGGCCTTCTTTGAGGATCTCGACGCTCTCAATATCGAGCACCCGGAGCATTTCTCCCGCGCGACTCAGAGCATTCCGGAGATGGTCGCGATGATCGAAGAGCTCGCAGCAAAGGACATTGCCTACCGCGCCGAGGACGGAAGCTGGTACTTCCGCATAGCGCGGTTTCCTGAGTACGGCAAGCTGTCACGCAAGGACTTCGCCGGCATCGAAGACGGAGCGCGCGTCGATGTGGACGAGTACGAGAAGGATGCAGCACGGGACTTCGCTCTATGGAAGGCTGCTAAGCCCCGCGAACAGAGCTGGGAGACACCGCTTGGCCCCGGCCGTCCCGGGTGGCACATCGAGTGTTCGGCTATGGCGAGGAAGCTTCTGGGCGACAACATCGACCTGCACGCCGGTGGCGAAGACCTGATGTTTCCGCATCACGAGAACGAGATCGCGCAGTCGGAGTCGGCCTCAGGCAAGATCTTCGTGCGGCACTGGATGCACGTCCGCTTTCTGCTGGTCGAAGGGAAGAAGATGTCGAAGTCCGAAGGCAACTTCTATACCCTCCGCGACCTGCTGCTCAAGGGCTACCGTGCATCCGCCATTCGCTTCCTGCTGATCTCGGTGCCGTACAGCAATCAGATGAACTTCACCTTCGACAGCCTCGCGGATGCCACGAACGCCGTCGATCGCCTGCGCACTTTTTATCGGCGCATGAAGATTAGTGCCGATATGTTGCAAGGCGGTTTTAACGATTCTCAAACTGCCTCAGATCCGAATCTGCCGGCCTTGGTTGAGAAAGCGCGTCAAGACTATACAGCAGCGCTTGCTAGCGACTTGAATACTGCTGAAGCCAGCGCCGCAATCTTCGAGCTTGTTCGCGCTGGGAATGCGGCCGGAGATGCCGGAACTCTACGGCCTGGCGTAGCTAAGGATATTTTGCAGGTACTGGATCTCTTTGACGAAGTATTTGCTGTGCTTCAAGATCGCGACTTTGAGACCACTGAGCGGGCTGTCCAGTGGGCTTTGGGGGAAGGTCGCGAAGACCAGGTTAGCCCTGACCTGTTAGGGCGACTCTCAGACGCGGAGATCGACACTCTCGTTGCTGAACGCACCCAGGCCAAGAAAGCGCGTAACTTCGCCCGTGCCGACGCCATTCGCAACGATCTGCTCGCGAAAGGCATCGTAATAGAAGATTCCAAGGATGGCGTGCGCTGGAAGCGCAAATAACGATGTTGTCTTCTAGAAGAACCTCCGCTTCGATTGTGACGCTCCCAACCGCACTCCTTGCCACTTTGGTGTCCTTCACGGCAATGGCTCAGGCGCCAGCGCCGAACACTACGGAATGGGAGAGTGAGGCGCTCAAGCTGCGTCTTTTTTATCCTTCAGACCTGGTGAAAGGCGACACGGAAGATGCGATGCGAGACGGCCGTCTCACTCTCCCCGGAGTCGCTGGAGCGACGGATCCGAAGCTCGTTGACGCGGCCAACTGCCTGCGGCCTGTACTTCTACTCCGCCTTCCTCCGGGTGGTCAGGCGAAGGAGCAGGTTGAACCGACGGCCGACGGCGCAAAACAAATCACCGTAACTCAGGCTGCCTCGGCGACTATTCTTCTCGCTGAGCTCGACGTTAATTGCCTGAACGCCAAACACGACAGCGCCAGCACGACGTTGCTCAATGACCTGGCGGAGATCGTCACCAAGGTGCCGGGTATGCGGCCGACGGCGCAGTCCTCCACGTACACCGTCGGCTGGCAGAAGGTGCACATGGCGGCCGCGCAGGGCCTGTGTCAAGTGGACGCTGCCGCTCCTTCGCAGCTCTACACTTTGGGTCTTTCGACGAACTGGAACAGCCATCTTTTGGTGTGGTACTTCACCTCGAACAGCGTAGAGACGCTCGATCGCATCACCAAGACTACAGTCCGCTTTGGCAACGACAAGGCTGCGCCACTTTATCCCCTGACCATCGGCAGCGGAAACCACTAGACCTTCAGGCCTGTTGTCTCACCGCCAGGTCTTCATCCACGACTGTGGGCTTACCGCTCTTCATCTTGGAACTCGTCACCAAAAAGACGGCGAGCAGAATCGCGCCCATCCCGACATATTCAATAGACGAGAGACGCTCCTCAAGGACAATTGCTCCCAGAACTACGGCGATCAGTGGATTGACGAACGCATAGGTGGCAACTTTGGACACCGCGACGTGGTCCAGCAGATACAGATAAGCCGTGTAGGTCACGAGCGATCCGCAGACGACGAGATACGCAATCGATCCCCAGGCCTTTGTGCCCCACTGTGCGCCGTGCCACCCCCCGGTTGTTAACATCAGGACTGTGTTGAACAGGCCGCCGAAGAGTACCTGCCATCCGGCGGATGCTAGTCCGCTGATGTGAATCGTCGATCTTCGTGAGATGACCGAGGCGCAGGTCCAACAGAGGGATCCGGCCAGAGTGACCATCGCGGCGATGATCTGGTGCGAGTCTCCATGGAGGCCGGTGCGAATCCCAGGCCACAAAAGAAATGCCATCCCCGCAAATCCTACGAATATTCCGATCCATCCGCGTGCGGGCAGGCCCTCCCCGTGGGGAAGAATCAGTTCGATGAGGGCGGCGTAGAGTGGAATCGACGCAACCAGCAAAGCGGCAAGTCCGCTGGGGATATATTGCTCGGCCCAGATCACGCCGGTGTTGCCGCAGCCCAGCATCAGGACTCCGATGATTGCCAGGATTCCCATCTCCCTGAGTGTCGGCCACATCTTGAGCTTGAAGATTGCGCTGAAACCTAGTAAAAGCGGAGCGGCAATCAAATAACGAGCACTGGCAAGAAGGAATGGCGGCAACACCTCCACGCCGAAGCGCATTGCCAGATACGTGCCTCCCCAGAAAAGATAGACGCAACAAAACGAAGCCAAAATCCAGATGCGGTTAGGGGAGGACGTGGAGGGCATATCTTCCATCGTATCCCGCTTTCTGCACCCGCCCGGAGGCCGGTTTGCGGTGCTACGATAGGGAAATGGTGCTCCGTTTTCCGGTATTTCTGCTACTCCTTGTCTGTGCGATCGCTCCGGCCCAAGCCCCCGACCAACCGAATCCTAACCTTCCAAAGCGCTTTCACGATTCCGCTTTGAATATCACCTACTTTTATCCGGGCCGCTTTGTGGCTGATCCCACAAGCCTGACGCCAAAGCCCAGCGCCGACCCGACGCCCAAGTGTGCCCATTCGACCCTTTTCGCCAACTCAACGAACGCGGTCGACAGCTCCGCGTTTGTTCTTTCAACGATCGACAACACCTGCCCGAACGTACTTCACGGAGCGACTTTACTTGGCCCCTTCGTCCGCGAGCAGATCCTCCGGCAACTCAAGCAGTATGGCGAGCCCACGGTTACCCAGGAGCCAACGAGCTACGCCGTCGACGGTCATCCTGCCGCCATCGTTCTGGCTTCCGTTCCAATGCCCGTCACCCCGGAGAACAAACTTCCGCGCACGACCTACGCCGCCAAGGCATGCGTGCTCGGGAACGTTCCTGTTAAAGCCCGTAAGAAGTCCGATCCGGTTGAGCCGACGCGCCACGTGCTCTGCTTCGACTTCACGACGCTGCACAGCGACCTCTACAGTCTGATGTTTGCCTTCACGATGCAGTTCGACAACGATGCTCCTCAGGCGATGGTTCCGGGCAGCGTCATCCGGTAGCGCCTAGGGTACCCCCTGTGCTGAAAAGTGTGCAAAGTCTTCTAACTATGTAGGTTAGGTCTGGACCTCCGTGGTTGCGACTGCTCCTGAGTCCCCTCATCCGAGGAGTCTGCCGGGGGCGGATTTGTCAACTCTGGAGCGTGGAGAATGACACTTCCGGATGAGTGAATGCTCCTGTCCGGGTAGGGTATACTCAGCCCAAAGGCGCAGGCCCATGAAGCTCCCCGTCATTGCCACAGCCCGGACCCACCCAACCGCCAGCCCGCAGTGCCGCTCCAAGCGGCACCAGATGCCGCGCCGGCACCTTCGCGTTCTTCCCAGCCTCACGCGACCTAGCCTCTTCGCCGGCGACTAAGCATAGATACCTCCAGCCGGCGAAGTCCAGCTCCTAGCGCACACCGCTCTTCCCACTTTCCGCAAACCCGACCCGCATTCGGGTCCCGGCGGCGATGAGCGGCACCACAAATCGACAACGCTATAAGGAGAGATCGCATGAGCACCCTGACCCAGGAAACCGTCCCCGCCTATTCCCGTACGGAGAACTACGCGAACTTCGGCCCCAAGCTTAAAACCGCGCTTCCCGGTCCCAACGCGAAGAGGATTGTGGCCGACGATGAGCGCCTGATCTCCCCCAGCTACACGCGCAGCTATCCCATGGTGGCAAAGTCCGGCCGTGGCGTTCGAGTCACCGACGTCGACGGCAACGAGTTCCTCGATTTCGCCGCCGGCATCGCTGTCAACTCCACAGGTCACTGTCATCCTGAGGTGGTTAAGGCGATTCAGGATCAGGCTGCCGAACTCATTCATATATCGGGCACCGATTTCTATTACGAACATATGACCAAGCTGGCGGAGCGGTTGTCCGCGGTTGCCCCTATGCCTGGTCCGCACCGTTTCTACTACGGCAACTCCGGAGCCGAGGCTGTGGAGTGCGCTCTGAAACTGGCCCGTTATCACACCGGACGCCAGAACATCATCAGCTTCTTCGGTGCGTTCCACGGACGCACCATGGGAGCGTTGTCGCTGACGGGTTCCAAACCGCAGCAGAAGCGCCGGTTCGCTCCTTTTGTCCCCGGCGTCACTCATATCCGCTACCCCTACACCTACCGCGGCACCACCGGCGGCCCAGCCGAGCAGGAGGCCTTCGCCCTCGACTGCGCTCGCTATATCGAAGATCGCCTCTTCAAGACCATTCTCCCCCCCGAAGAGGTTGCCGCCATCATTCTTGAACCAATTCAGGGCGAGGGCGGCTATGTTGTGGCGCCGACGAACTTCCTTCAGGAGATCCGCCGCATCTGCGATCGTCACGGCATTCTGCTGATCGCCGATGAGGTCCAGTCCGGCGCAGGCAGGACGGGGAAGTGGTGGGCCATCGAGCACGCCGGCGTGCAGCCCGACATGGTTTGCATCGCGAAAGGCATCGCGAGCGGCATGCCTCTCGGGATCTGCATGACCAGGAAAGAGATCATGGATTGGGTTCCGGGGTCTCATGCCAGCACGTTTGGCGGCAACCCTGTTGCGATTGCCGCGGCGCTGGCAACGATGGATATCCTCGAGCGTGAAGGCCTCCGGAATGCCTCGACGGTCGGTGAGGCGATGTTCGAACGGCTTCGTCCCTGGGTTGCGAAGCATCCTCACGTCGGCGATGTCCGCGGCCGAGGTCTCATGATCGGCATCGAGATCGTTGGCGATAAAAAAACCCGCACCCCTGCTGGTGCAATGCGAGACAAGATCGTAGACCTGGCCTTCGAGCGCGGCTTGCTGATCCTTGGCTGCGGCGAGACCAGTATCCGTCTCTGCCCGCCGCTTATAGTGAAGCAGCAGGAGGCGGATATCGCTCTCGACATCCTCGAGGATTGCATCACGCTGGCAGAGAAATAGCCTCAGAGTCAAAGAGAGCGGCCATCTGCCCTTCAGGCCGAAACTGGTTCTTTTTGGCTGCATCAGAAACTTGTCTCGAATCAGTCAAATGAAGCCCGAGTGCTCCCGGCGTCGAGTGGCCGCGTCTAAACTGTGATCAGCAGATCAACCATGAGCCGCTGCCCGATCTACGTTCCGAAGATTCTCGCCGTTGTGCTCGTCATAGCGTTTGCGTCTGTGCCTGCGCTGTACTCGCAACATACGGTCGCGCTCCAGCCGGACTCGTCGACTCCGCATCGCACCCGGCTCATCCTCAAAGATGGAAGCTACCAGATTGTGATGAGCTACAAGATCGTCGGCAACGTCGTGCGCTACATCAGCGCCGAACGGGGCGGCCAGGAAGAGGAGATCCCGCTCTCGCTCGTCGATCTCGACGCGACTCATCGCTGGGAGAAGCAACACACTGCGCCCGACCCGGACAATCCTCAACCTCCCGCCATCGATCCGGAGCTACTGAAAGAGGAGGCTGACCGCACCGCGCTCACACCTGAGGTGGCTAAAGATCTGCGCCTGCCTGAAGAGGATAGTACGCTCGCTCTCGATACGTATCGCGGCACGGCTGAGCTTGTTCCCCTTGCTCAAACCGACAGCGACCTGAATCGCAACACCGGCCACAATCTCTTGAAGGCGAGTGTCAATCCGCTCTCCGCGGCCCATCCCATCGTCACTCTCAAGGGAGAGACTTCGCCCATTCAGCTCCATGTCAAAGATCCGGTGCTCTATCTGCGGATTGGTGACGAGACGGTAGGGAGTACGGCCGGGACTCCGTTGACGGTCGACACGCACGGCGCGACGAGCCGCATTCCCAATGATCCCGGCGGCGGCTCCCCGCAGAGCCGCTATGTAATCGTTCGCGCTGACGTCCGCACCGGCGCCCGCGTGATCGCCAGCTTTCGCATCAGCCTGCTCGGCACTGGCCAGCGTCAGGAGGATGTGGTCGAGACCACATCCGAGCTTCTTCCAGGCGGACACTGGCTCAAAATCACGCCGAAGGAGCCCCTGGATTTCGGTGAGTTCGGCTTGATGGAAGTCATCTCGGACAAGGCTGTCAATCTTGGTGTGTGGGACTTTGGCGTCCATCCGATATCGCCTGAAAATCGCGACGTCATCAAGCCGGATCCTCGCCGGGGAACCACTCTTGAACGTCGTGGACCCAGCTAGACCTGTCTGAAGTGGTCGCAGCGTCGTGTGTTGCTTAGCGGCCGTCGATGCGGGGTGTCTGATGTAGTTTGAATGCGCCGGAGACCGCCTGCCGCGAACCGCTGCCTTGTGCCGCCATCGCGGTGGCCTTCTCGAGCAGCCCTTTGCCTGCGACGGCGACGTTGTCGCGTGTCACCTTGGCCTCGTACATCATCGTGTCGGCGGCGCGGAGGATCGTCGGCACGGTGTTGCCGTCCTCGGGATAGGTCGCCAACCCGAAGCTGCCGGATACAGTAAGCGAAAGGCCGGCACCCTCGAGAAAGCGCGCGGCGCGCAGGTCGTCTCGCAGCGCTCTTGTGGTTCCGCTTGCAGCAGACTTACCCATTCCAGGCAGCAGCGCGACAAATTCGTCTCCGCCATAGCGGAATGCTGCATTATTCGGTCCCAGGCTTCGTCTCAGTAGACCGCCGATCTCCGCGAGGAGACGGCTGCCGATCAAATGCCCGTGAGTGTCGTTCACCGACTTGAAGTGATCCAAATCGACGAACATCAAACTAAATACCTGCCCCCGTGCCACCTGTTCTTCAAGAAGGGTGTAAAGGTGCCGCGCATTGAAGAGCCCAGTTACGTCGTCAGTGATCGTCAGTTCCTGGATCAGGGTCATCGCCCGCGCGTTTTGAATTGCTATCGCCGCATAATCACAGAGGATTCGAAGAAACGAGATGGAATACTCGGACAGAAGGTCCAGTTTGCTGTTCAGCAGTTGGATCACCCCCAGCGTCTGGTTGCCCGACCGAACAGGTACGCAGGCGATCGATTTGATTCTAAGGTCGGGATGCTTGCTCGCAAAGGCCGACCAGTGAGGATCCAGCGCCACATCCGGAACCACCAGCGGATTGCCCGTCGAGGCGACCCATCCCGCAACCCCTTCCCCCATGGGAACACGCAACCCTTTAAGGCTTTCCGTATTCTCTCCAACTGCAATCGCGTAGTAGAGCTCATTGCATTTGTCGTCGACCATCAACATCGACCATCGTTCCGGGCCGAAGAACTGCGCCATCTTGTCCATGATGGCACTCAGTATCTCTTCCAGTTCCAAACTTGAGGTCAAGGCACGAGCAACATCGTGGAACACCCGAAGGTGGTCCATCTGACGGCTCTCGATCACCTCAAACTGTCGTCTCTCTTTCAATTGCGACCCTCGCATTACTGAAACATCAGATATCAGTCGACTCTATCGACGATTCAAAGTCATAAAGAGTTTCATGACCCCGGTATCCATTCGTGAACGGTTCAACCACCGATATGGACCATATTGCGCGACGGCTTCTCGAAACCTGGTTCACCAATATGGTGCCGGGCTTCTTTACGCATGACGGTCTTGCGAATATACGCGCAAAGCTCCCCATCCGTTCCCCCATGCATCATCCTGCCATAGAAGTCGTGGTCGCTCTGTGAAAAAAGACAGGTCCGAACCTTGCCATCGGAGGTGAGACGTACGCGGCTGCAGTGGCCGCAGAAGGGTCTCGAAACTGGGGCGATGATACCGATCTCTCCCACGCCATCGTCAAACGTAAACCGTTTGGCGGTCTCGCTCGCCGCGTGAGGAGGCAGTTCCACCAGCGGACGGTACGCGTTCAACCGTTCCACGATCTCTTCCATCGAGATCACGGTCTCCCTCTTCCAGCTGCGGTCTTCTTCGAGAGGCATCCACTCGATGAAGCGAACAATTACGCCCTCGCGACGCGAGAACTCGGCGAACTGCTCAATCTGTCCGTCGTTAAAGCCGCGCAGGAGAACGCAATTCACTTTCACTGGCCCGAGCCCAATCTCCCGTGCCTTGCGAATGCCCGCCAGCACTCGGTCAAAGCTGCGAGGTACCCGGGTGATCTCCGAGAAGGTGGCTGCATCGACAGCGTCCATGCTGACGGTGACGCGGCTCAGCCCAGCTTCTTTCAGGGGTTCAGCGAGTCCCTCGAGAAGGTGCCCGTTCGTCGTGAGAGCGATGTCGAGCGGCTGGCCCGCCTCCGGCAGGTCGCCGACGTAGGTTCCGTCCGGCAGATAGGCTGTGCGCATGGCTGCGAGTTCGCGGACCATCTCCACCAGGCCGGATCGCAGCAGTGGCTCTCCTCCGGTCAGGCGTATCTTTTCGACGCCCAGGGAGACGAACAACCGGGCCATCCGCAGATAGGCGGCGATGGGAAGCTCGGTGTACTGAGCGCCCTCGTTGCCCGTCCTGCAATAGACGCACTTGTAGTTGCAGCGATCGGTTACAGAGACGCGGAGGTCAGTAATGGCGCGGCCGAACTTGTCACGCAGCCTGCCGGGGGCCTGCGCAGGATCGTCCTCAAGCTCAAGCGCTGAATTGCGCTGGCCGTCGAAGATTTGTGAGGCTAAGAGCATTGTCGTGGCCATGTGCTTCAATTTCTGTACTTAAGACGAACAGGCACGAAAAACGAATCAGCATCTCAGGAGATTCAAGTATAGATGCAGGGCACAGAAACGATGCCTTGCATCCTTCGGACTTCAGGCTACACACCGACTCTCAATTTTGATGCAATCTTCTCAACCGGCAAGCGCCAGATAGCGAGTTCGAGGCTAGCTAATAGCTAATGAACTCGTTGCTGCCGCGTTTCAGCCGTACCCCTACGACGCCGAACACGAGCGAAAGAATGAACATGGCCGCGTCCCAGTAAACCATCGGGTGCGTCCATCCCGGCGAGAGTGTCCAATCTTGTCCAGCCCACAAGGTGACCAGCGTTCCCACGATCAGGGTCTGGAAACAGAGAACCAGAAAGAGCTGGCCGCGACGACGGCGCTTATCCAGCCGCTCCACCTGTTCAGGGGTCAAGGTGCGTTCTTCGATTGGAAGCAGTGTGTTCGCCATATCGCTCTGGTCTCCGCCTGGTGCCTGGGTTTGTTCTTCTGCTCGAGGGAGTGGATGCCGTTTCGCGACGGTTCCAAACTCTTAAATGTATTAAATCACAGCCGGGCGGCGAACTTCTGCTACGACCCGGCGGCGAGGAAATCTTCTGCCGTATTGCCCGATCGAACGGGCCGCTTCAGGATTGGGCGCATCCTGCTAGATGAACGCAACCGATTGAATTCCGACGACATCGAAGCGCTTTCTGCATCGTACGTTTTTGCATCCCATTGGGTCATCGCGTCGCACCATATAGCTTTGGGCCTTGGCAAAACGGGCGCGATCGCGGTCATCGGCCCCGCGGGGCAACTGCGCCTTCTTCCTCCGGACAATCCAGTCAATCTGGTACTCCCCCTGTTGTCCGCAGTGCGGACAGGTCATTAGGTGCGTCCTTTGTTCAGACTTCTCATCAAAAAAATCGCGCTCTTCCATGCAGCACCTCATCCGGCCGTCGACCAGGTCGCCTGGCCGCCGCTCCTCTGCCATCCTGCATCACATGCCCCCTTGCAGGCAAGAGTCATGCATAATCACGCATGGGTTCTAAAACGATCGAGGAAGGGTCATGACGAAGCAGAAGAAACGGCAATTCTCGAAGGTTCAGGCGGTCAAGGCCAACGCCCGCGACCGGGTAGGGACACCGCGGCCTGCGCGTATTCTTCCCGATCCGAAGCAGAAGCTCGCAGCCAAGCCCAAACACAAATCCACTTTCGCCGATCTACTACAGTCCACAGGAGATGACCAATGAAGAGCCTCCGCTTAATTGCAGGTTCAGCGTTCGTCTTTGCCGCCACAGCGCCCATCTTGTTGAAGGCCCAGACCATTCAGGTCAACAAAGACAACCGGACGATTGCTATCACCACTAGTGACGAGGCGGAGGCAATCGCAGATGTAGCTGTAGTGTCAGTCGGCTTCAGCACCTATGGAACAGATCAGGACTCCACTTACGCCGAAGGCTCTCGCATCTCAAACGCAATCATGAAGGCCCTCCAGGACAGCGGAGTCAAGAGCACCTCGATCCAGAGTGCGAGTCAAAACCTCAACGCCATTGACGACAGTGACAAGCCCCGCTACGCGAAGGGTCTGCGCTTCGCGCTCTCGCAGTCTTGGCTGGTCACGGTCGCTCCCAGTGATGCTGCTAACGTACTCCACATCGCCATTACGGCGGGCGCCAACGACAGCGGAGGCATTCAGTGGAAACTTGCGAACGATGATGCCCTGGAAGCCGAGGCCGCGCAAAAGGCTCTCACCCACGCTCAGCAGATAGCCACACGCATGGCGAAGGGTCTCAACGCTAAGCTTGGGCCGCTGGTCTATGCGAGTAATCAGACTCCGCCTAGAACGATTTTCGGCGGCATTGCGCTCAATACTGAGTCCGCCTCAGTCGCGACAAGCAGAATCAAACTTTAAACCGTTAGCGATCGCGCCCGAAAAGATCGAAAAATCCGCTACCGTGTATGCTGTCTTCGCCATCGAATAGTCACGATTTTCAAGAGGGAACGCCATGGCAGTGCATGAGTACCGCGAACTGAAGCCCACAGCTGAAGCCGAAGCCATCTATCGTCGCTGGCTCGCCCGCCTCAACGATGAATTTACCCGCCACCAGACCGTCGACACCCGCTCCCAGATCGTTCGCGATGAGCTGATCCAGCTCTACCTCGGCCGCCCCTACGGCGGCCCGGGCAAGGCAACGCTGAATGCCGAATTGGCCATGCATGCGCTGATGGAAAGCTTCGATCCGCGCAATGCCACGCTCGAGCCCGAGTACTACGGTGACATCGACGCGGAAAAATACGCCATCCGCAAACCGCTGATCTGGTTCTGGCAGATGTTCGATCGGTCACCGGTAGGGCTGAACCACTGGCTCGGCTTCCGCTTCCGCTGCATGCTTGGCCGACACATCTTCCGGCACCTCGGCAAGCACGTCAAAATCTTCCATAACGTCGAGTTCACCTACGGCTACAACCTCACCATCGAAGACTGGTGCACCATCCACAAGAACGTCATGCTCGACGACCGAGGTGAGATCATCCTGCACGAAGGCACCAGCGTCTCCGACTACGCGAACATCTACTCGCATACCCACAACATCAACCTGCAGGCCGACGTCACTAACAAAGTCACCGAACTAGGCCCCCACGCTCGCGTCACCTACCACGCCACGGTCCTTGCCGGAGCCAATGTAGGGGAAAACGCCATGCTCGGAGCCTTCGGCCTCGCCACCAAACCCGTTCCGCCCGGTACCGTCTCCGTAGGCATCCCCGCCAAGGTCAAACGCCAGAAGAACGCCTGACGTCGGTGCTGGCGCAGCAGTTCCCAGCTTCCAACCAGGAAGATCCTATGTTCGCGCGCGGTGTGTCGCACTCCAGTAGACTTAAGAGATATGCCCCTGAACGTCGTCGTTATCTTCTTTGAGATCGTTGTTTTAATTCTTGCCTTCAGCGTGCACGAGTGCGCTCATGCCTGGGCCGCGGCGCGCCTCGGCGATCCGACCGCCATGATGCTCGGCCGTGTCACCCTCAATCCGCTCAAGCACCTGGACCCGGTCGGTTCGATTCTGTTCCCGCTCATCTCTCTGGTTTACGGTGGCTTTTTGGTCGGCTGGGCCAAGCCCACACCCGTCACGGCACGCAACTTCAAGAACTACCGCCGCGACGACATCCTGGTCACGCTCGCCGGTCCCGCCAGCAATCTGCTCCAGGCAACCATCGCTCTTATCCTGCTCATCGTGATTAAGCACATTCTTCCTGCCGGAGACACCTCGATCGCCACGGCGGTTGCGATCGCGCAGCATATTCCCGGCGTTGCAACAGAAGGGCTTCCCGCTCTCTTCCCCATCGCGCTCTTTCTCTACTTCGTCATCTTCATCAACCTTCTGCTCTTCGTCTTTAACCTGATTCCGCTGCCGCCGCTCGATGGAAGCCACATCCTGCGCCACTTCCTGCCATACAAGGTCGCTCAGGTCTACGACCGTATCGGGATGTTCAGCCTCATCATTCTTTTTCTGATTGGCGGCAGGTTTGTCGCGGCACTGTTCTATCCGCTCTACAACGTCTTCAACCACATTCTCTTTTCTGTGTAGCCTGCACGGGCCTAGTGGCCGTCGCTGGGTCCCCAGATACGGTAGTTGCCGCTGACGTGGAGCATGCTGAACATGTAGAGCATGCTGTCAAAGTAGCGCTGGTCGCCGACTGGTACCGGAGTGCGCCATAGCTCTTCAACGAAGGCCCTCTCGTTGGCGCCGGGAGTGGCGGCGAGACTGCCAACAGTAGCGGCGGCCATCATACCGACGGAGTGGCGGGTCGAAAGCGGTTTGCCGTCGAGAGTGTAGCGATCGACGAACATGCTGATCCCCTGACTAATGAGAAATCTCTGAACGCGGTCGGAGAGTACGACCTCGCGAGGATCTTTGCGCCACCAGTTGTAGTCGGCGGCCCAGTTGCTGACGGAGCGCCATGAGTCGTAACTGAAGGGCGTGGGCTGACCGTCGCGGCCGGTGATGGTTGACATGTCGAAGTTAGAGCGATCGGGCGTGAGGCCGGTCTCGGTGCCGGTAACTTTGACGAAGAGCTCGCGGCTGACGTCGGCGGCCTTGGCCCAGAACTCGCGATCTTCTTCAGGACCCCAGCGCGCCCAGAGCTCGTAGAAGGCGGGGAGGTGGTAGGAGGCGTCCGTATTGCTGTAGGGGCCAACGTCAGGAACGAAGCGGATCATGTCGTAGGTCTCGTCAACCATGGGGCCGGCAGTGACGGGCCGTTGGGGCATCTGGCCGCCCTGGCGGAAGCGGGCAAAGGGATCAGGCGGCGGGGTCTTGCCTTCACCTTTGAGCTCAATGGCCATGTTGTGCTGAGCCTGCTCGCGCTCGGTCGTGTTGGGGCTGGTGATCGGGGAGTACTGGAAGGGCTGATCTTCGGGGTGGATCTTGAATGGGCCGGTCTCGGTGAGGACCGCATGATGGCGCATGCCGCGAAGAATCTTGTCGGCCTGCTCTTTGTAGTTGTAGATCCCCTGGCCGTTGCCCCAGCGATTGGCGGCGAAGTAGAGGGCCATGACGTAGTACTCCTCGCCGTCGGGTGCGGGTCCGGTGGAGCGCGGAGTGCCATCGGTGTTCATGGACCAGGCGAAGTACCCCACGTTGGGATTGTGCGGGTCGGTGATCAGCATGTAGCTGTTGGACCAGTTCCAAAGAGCGTCGAACTCGCGCTTGTGGTCCATCTGAACGGCGATCATCATCCCGTAGCTCATGCCTTCGGTGCGGGCGTCGTTGTTGGCCCAATCGGTCATGTAACCCAGGGTGCCGTTCTCATTCTTGCCGGCCTCGAAGTAGACGCGTTCGGAGACGGCGTCACCGTGGAAGAGCTGCTGGAAGGCCTTTTCGAGGCGAGCCTTGGACTCAGCCGCGGGATGGCCGTGCTCGGCGAAGAGGTCGCGGTACTTCCCGGTCTTGTAGGCGCCTTCTCCATCGCCGGGCATGCGCTTGATCTCAGCAGGCGGCGCATTGATGTGCGGAGGCGGCGGTGTAAACCCAGCGGCCTGCGCACGCAGCATTGATGGAGTAAATAACGTGACAGCAGCAACGAGCACGAGGGAGAAACGAATATTCATAGATGAGGGTTACCAGTCAGTCAGGGTGCCATCGAGTTTGCGGGCGATAGGGAGATACGCGCGCTGATATGGATATTTCGCGGCGAGCTTCTCGTCGATTTCGACGCCGAGACCCGGGGCATCGCCGGGATGCATGTAGCCCGCATTGAAGGTGTAGTGGTGAGGAAAGACCTCATCGGTGAGCTTCGAGTGGTGCATGTGCTCCTGGATGCCGAAGTTGTGAATGGCGAGGCCGAAGTGGAGCGCAGCGGCCATGGTGACGGGCGATAGATCAGTAGCGCCATGGAAGCCGGTGCGCACGTTGTAAAGAGCGGCGAAGTCCGCCGTCTTTTTTGCATGAGTGATGCCGCCGCCGTGGACGATTGTCATCCGTATGTAGTCGATGAGCTGGTGACGGATGAGGTCATGCGCGTCCCATATGGAGTTGAAGACCTCGCCGACGGCGATGGGGGTGGTGGTGTGCTTGCGAATGAGCTCGAAGCTCTCCTGCAGTTCGGCGGGACAGGGATCTTCCATCCAGAAGAGATGGTAGGGCTCGAGCGACTTGCCGAGACGCGCCGCTTCGATCGGTGTGAGCCGGTGATGGACGTCATGGAGAAGATGGACGTCGGGGCCGAGTTCGACGCGAAGTCTCTCGAAGAGCGTGGGGGCGAAGTTGAGGTAGCGCTCGGTCGACCAGAGGGATTCGGACGGAAGACCACGCTCGGCAGGTTCGTAAGGCTTGCCCGCTTTGGGAACTCCGTAGCTGGACGCAACACCGGGAACTCCGGACTGTGCACGGACAGCGAGGTAACCCTCGTCGATGTGCTTGCGAACGGAGTCGAGCGCTTCGGCAATGTCGGCCCCGTTGGCATGGGTGTAGACGAGGCAGCCCTGGCGCGACTGGCCGCCGAGGAGGTTGTAGACCGGAGTGTTGAAGGCTTTGCCCTTGATGTCCCAGAGGGCAACGTCGACGGCGGCGATCGCGGCCATGGTCACAGGACCGCGTCGCCAGTAGGCTCCACGATAGAGGTAATGCCAGATGTCCTCGGTCTGAAATGGGTCGCGGCCGATGAGACAAGGGAGCACATGCTCCTGGAGGTACGACGCGACAGCGAGTTCGCGCCCGTTGAGCGTAGCGTCGCCAAGGCCGTAGATGCCTTCGTCGGTGTCGATGCGGAGGGTGACGAAGTTGCGGTCTGGGGAGCAGATGATGAGCTTGGCGGCGGTAATCTTCATGGTGATTGAGTCTACTGTTTTGTGATCTCGACGTAGTCGACTGGAGCCGGTTCGGTGTTGTCGGGAGTGCCGTGGAGCGTCAGGGTGTCGCCGGGCTTGAGGGTGATGTTGCGGAACGTAATACGGGTGCTGGTGTCCCCATTGGGTTGATTTTCAGCGCGTACGGGTGGAAGAGTATCGTCGGCGATCCAGTTGCCGATGGGTTTGCCGTTGAGATCGAGCGAGAATCTCGATTTGCCGGACCAGTAGTCGAAGTACTGGACGATGATGTTGTAGGTGCCCGCGGGTTTGTCGAGCGTGGTGGTGAGACCGCAGCCTGACGCTTGATTGCAGACGACGGCCTTGCTGTTGGAGGCCGTCTCCCAGGGCTTAACGTCGACAGGGGTGTACCCGTCGGCCGTCATATTCTCGGCTTCGATTCGGTCAGGGTAGTTCCCCACTCGGCCGAGCTTGTCGGGAATGCCGGATTCTTTCTGGAACCAGCGGGTCACAGCGTCGCGCCAGACAATGGCGTGGCCGGCCTGGTAGGTGAAGAGCTTCAAGATCTGCTCATACCGTTCGTCATCGACGAGACCTTTGAGCGTCTGCCACCGTGGGACATAGGTCTGCGCGGCGGCGGCACCTTCGTAGTGGGCGTCATAGACGTACTGAACGACCGTCTTGCCGTCGTGAAGGACGTGCGTATACGGAACATGGTGCATAAACAAAAGAAGGTCGTCGGGACACGTATTGACGTCTTCGTAGACTTTGGCAAGCTCAGGCGGGTACTGGCCGATGTAGCCGGTGCCAGTCGCTACGGTACGATCCATGCCGATACCCTGCGCATCGCCGCGGAACCACTGCCCCCAGCCATTGCGCTCAGCGGACTCGATGCCGGGGCCGAAGTGGTAGCTAAGAATATTGGTAAGCGTGCCAATGCCAAGGTTGCCCGTGTACTGCTCATACACGTGCCAGGAGTGGCGCTGGAGCTCGTCGATGGTTGAGACGACGGTAGGGTTATCACCCCAGGTGAGGCGGGTCCACGTATCGAGGATCTGGTCCGTAGTGAGGCCGGGATTCCAAGCCAGCTTCCCGAAGCCGTAGAGATTTGCCATCGCCATCGGATGATGCATCCAGTTGGTGTCGAGGCCGACGTTGGCCACTCCGACAAAGCCGCCAAGGGGCTGGTGAAAAGACTTGCCTTCGACGATCTCCTTGACCGGAGTGCTTCGGTTATCAGCGCGCATGTCGGTGTCGAGAGTGGTCTTCCACATCGGAACCAGAAAGACCATATGCCGCTGCTGCCCGAGATACTCCTGCGTAATCTGCAGCTCAATCGCCTGCGAAGTATGCTGCAGCGCAGCGAAGAGCGGCGACGCCGGCTCGCGCACCTGAAAATCGATGGGCCCGTTCTTCACCTGAATGACGACGTTAGGTTCGAACTTGCCGTCGAGGGCATGGAAGTTGTCGTACCCCGCGCGGGCGCGATCGGCCTTGAGGTCGTTATAGTCGAGGTGGTTGTTGTAGACGAACCCGCGATACAGGACGATCCCTCCGTGAGGCTTCAGCGCACGCGCGACGGCGTTAGCAGCCTCTGCCGGAGTGCGATGGTATTGCGAAGGACCGACACGCCCTTCGGAGTCGGCTTTGATCACAAAGCCCCCGAAGTCGGGGATGGCTTTGTAGATCTCGTCGACCTTGGCCTTCCACCATGCGATGACAGTGGGCTCAACGGGGTCGAATGTCGGGAGATGACCGACAACCTGCGGGCTCGAGAGATCGACCGAGAGCGACATCCGCACGCCCCATGGGCGCAGCTGATCAGCGATACGCGCGAATTCGAGAATCATCTCGGGTTCGAGCGTGCGGAGGTCCGAGTTGACGTTGTTGACAGTAACACCATTGATCCCGACGGACGCGAGCAGACGGCCGTAGTCGGAGACGCGCGTGAGATCGGCGCGAACGTGGCCGTTCTCGTAGAAAATACTCCGGCCTGCATAGCCACGCTCGATGGTGCCGTCGAGATTTTCCCACTGGTTGACCCACCGGACGGGCGAAGAAGGTGAATCCGTAATCGGTTTCGTGGGCAGGGGCTGTCCGCAGGCGACGATTTCGAGGAGATGAAATGCCCCGTACAACTCGCCACGCGGATCCGCTCCGAGAATGATTAAGCGGTGGGTCTTCCCTTCGACTTTTTCCCCGAGCGTGAAGGCTTCTGGTGGGAGTTTGTCGCCGGTGAACGTAAAGATAGCGGCGCCTGCGCGAGTCAAAGAGGCGAGGTTGGTGACGATGATGGCGTCAGTTCCGTGAACGCCATGAACGATTGTGAAGGGGCGGCCAAGCATGGAGGTAAGTCCTCGCTGGAGCTCGTTGGCCGCGGCGAGGTCGGCCGGGCTACCCGGGAGGACCAAGATCCGGCTGGGAAGGGTGGCGTACCGGGAGGGTTCGGTGATGGGAGCGTAACGGAGCCAGGCCTCACTTCCAGTTTCGGCGCGCACACACAGCGTTGCTGCAAAGAATAGAAGCAGGAGGCCGAGGTTGCGCGAAGATCGCATGGAGTCCTTGGATCCATTCCAGTTACAAATAAAACCTATTGAATAACAAATAGCTACTTATTAAGTTACAACTTGGAGCCACTCAAGCTACAAATCAGCGCGGCAGCTCCTGCGTACCTTCGATAGTGAACGTGACACTCTGGCTGTTGCTGGTTTCGCTGGGCTGAGCCCCGCCTAACGCGATCTTGTAGCTGCCCCGAGTGACCGCGCGGACGCCCTTGTCGTCAACCTGCGAGAGCGTCCGTGGGTCAAGCGTCAAACTGATGTGCTTGGTCTCGCCAGGAGCCAGGCGGACGCGCGTGAAGCCGCCGAGTGCGAGGTTTGGAGAAACATCGGTATGAGGCGGCGTGAGATAAAGTTCAGCGACCTCTTCACCCGCGCGGGCGCCGGTGTTCTTGACGTCGGCCTCGACGGTCAGAGAATCGCCGGCATGAAGCGTCGAAGCGGAAAGCTTCAGGTTCGAATAAGCGAAGGTCGTGTAGCTAAGCCCATAACCGAATCCGTAGAGCGGCTTGCCCTTGAAGTAGCGATAGGTGCGGCTCGCCATCGCATAATCTTCGAAGGCCGGAAGCTGATCGAGGCCTGTGTAGAAGGTAATGGGCAAGCGTCCTGAAGGATTGTTGAAGCCGGTGAGCGACTCTGCGATGGCTTGCGAGCCGCCGTCCCCCGGATACCAGGCTTCGAGGATTGCGTCAGCATTTTGCTGGGCCCAGTTGACCGCGAGCGCCGAGCCATTCATCAGGACGACGACAAGCGGCTTGCCGGTAGCTTTGGCGGCCTCGAGAAGCTGCTGTTGAGCGGCAGGCAGCGTGATGTCGGTGCGGTCGCCGCCGGAGAAGCCAGGGATGTGGACAGGCATCTCTTCTCCCTCGAGGTTCGGCGACAGGCCAACGAAGGCAACGACGACATCGGATCTCTTGATGACGTCGAGAGCCTGCGCCCGCAGAGGCTCGACAGGCGCGGTCCACTGCAGCGAAAGCCCTGCGCCGAACAGGCGCGCACGGTGGGCGTAGGTTACCTCGAAGTTGTGGGGCTTGGTGTCGTCAAAGTGCAGTTTGACCGCAGTAGTCGTCGATCCATGCTGCGCCTTGTCTTCGCTTACCTGGAAGGCGAGCATGTCTTTGCCATCGAAGCGGATGGTGTAGTGCTCGGAGTTGTTGCAGGGATAGCAGTGGGCAAGCATGCCGGTGACCTCGTAGTCGCCGGGGGCAGGCGCCTGCATTGTGCCGGTCCACCGAACAGAGAAGGCCTTTGGATCGAGCCTGGATGGGTCGGGCGAGGTAGAGTTCCAGTCGAAGTCGATCTGCTTGTCGACGCGGACGAGGGCCGGAGTTCCCGTCAGCGAATCATTGTTGAAGTACTCGCCCTTGAGCCCCTCGACATTGGAGCCGGGGCCACTGCGAAATTGAGTACGGGGAATGACGATCGATGCATTCTCGGCGTAGGGCGATCCCTGTGCGTATAGCACCGTTGCCGCAGGAAACTGCCGGATGATGCCGTCCACAGGAAGAAGAGGATCTTTCGGCACTGCGTTGTAGTTGCCCTCGACGGCGGAGAGTTCGGCGGCGTTCGGCCCGATCACGGCGATGGTCTTGATCTTCGCCGGAGCCAGAGGAAGCGTATTGTTGCTGTTTTTGAGCAGCACCATCGACTCGCG
Organism: uncultured Acidobacteriaceae bacterium; assembly: GCA_963798925.1. GTDB lineage: Bacteria > Acidobacteriota > Terriglobia > Terriglobales > Acidobacteriaceae > Edaphobacter. The sequence continues at coordinate 273,748 of CAWCVD010000008.1, read as the reverse complement.
AGCGGTCTTCAGGGCAAGCGCCGCGTGGGCAGGCGAGTTCACCTCCGAGAATGGAACCTTCGACCAAAGCATTGTCTCGGGTGGATCGAAGAGACCGAGTTTGTAGCGGGCAAGGTAAAGCCGCCTGAGCGAGACGTCGAGCTGGGATTCTTTGATCAACCCCTTCTTAACCGCGTCGGTAAGCGCGAGATAGGTGCGGCCGCAGTTGGTGTCGGTTCCCGCCTCGACGCCGGCAACGGCGGCTGAATCTCTGTCAGGCGAGGTGTGATGGGCATTTGGCTCGAAGAAGTCGTCGACGGCGCCGCAGTCGGAGGTTACGAAGCCCTGGAACTTCCAGTCGCCGCGGAGGATCGTCTCGAGCAGCATCTTGTTGGCGCACGCAGGGTATTTATCGATGGCGTTGTAAGCGCACATGATCGAGTAAGCCTTCGCTTCGGTGATGGTGGCGCGGAAGGCGGGGAGATAGGTATCCCAGAGATCGTGCGGAGTTGGGTCGATGTTGGCCGAATGGCGCGTAGACTCCGGTCCGCTGTGGACGGCGTAGTGTTTGGGAGTGGCGATAGTGCGAAAGTAGGTTGGATCGTCTCCCTGAAGGCCTTTGACGAAGGCCACTCCGAGACGCGCGGTGAGAAAGGGATCCTCGCCGTAGGTCTCCTGGCCGCGTCCCCACCGTGGATCGCGGAAGATGTTGATGTTGGGAGACCAGATGGTGAGCCCGTAATAGATGGAGTGAACGTCGTGGCGGACGGCCTCGTTGTACTTGGCGCGAGCCTCGGTGGAGATGACCGTCGAGATTTGGTTGACGAGCGGCGTATCCCAGGTAGCGGCCATGCCGATGGCCTGCGGGAACAAGGTCGCGTAGCCGGAGCGGGCGATGCCATGCAGGCCTTCGCTCCAATAGTCGTAAGCAGGGATGCCGAGCCGCGGGATGGCCGGCGTGGTATTGATGAGCTGCGCAACCTTTTCATCCAGGGTCATCCGGGAGACAAGGTCGTCAACACGCTGTTCAGTGGGAAGCGATGGATCTAGATACGGCAGCGGTTTCTGCGATTGGGCGCGTGTGCAGGTGGAGACGATTCCGAGCGTAAGAAGAAGAGCAGCAAATCGTTGAAGCCGCATAAATGAATCTCCAGGCACTGCTGTGTTGGTGTTGAGAAAGGAGGCTGCGTCCTCGATCGGCTTCTGCCGACGAGCTTCCCAGTTATTTTGTACGTGTCGCGAACTTTATCGAACCGGAGAGAGGCGTGTCAAGCTGAGTAGTTCGCTGAAATTTCTGAGGAGAAGAGAGGTTCTCAGGCGTCTTCATCTGCGAGCGGTTGCACTGCGCCGGCTCCTCTTGTCCGATGCCGCCAGGTGAGTGGATGTGTGGTATCCGGAGTGTCGTTGGAGGACCACCGCGGCTGCACCACGGAGACGCGAGAGCTCACCGTCTTTCGTTATCCCAAGCTCCGGCGGGGTTCCGGCGAGCATCGTGGCGGCCATCTCTCTCTGAATGATTGGACCGAAGCGAGCCCAGGAAGTAGTCAGATCGCCGGTGATGAGAACGACCTCGGGAGAGAGGGATGCAGTCACCAGGCGGAGACCGCGACCGAGATACTCTGCCTGTCGAGTGATAGCGGCGATCGCGGTGGCGTCTCCCTCTTCGGTGAGGCGAAGCAGGTCGTGAATACTGCTCACGCGGACCTTTGGCAAAAGCTCCGCATAATAGCGCAGAGCGGCTGTGGACGAGGCGAATACCTCCCAGCAACCGCGCTGGCCACAGCCGCAGACCGGGCCCGAGGGATCGATGGGGCTGTGCCCGAACTCGCCCGCTAGACCGCTGCGACTGGTGATGATCTGTCCATTGGCGAGGATCGCGCCGCCGATTCCCTCCGACACGGTGATAAGCACGGCGTTGCGGATGCCGTCGAGACGGCCGGACCAGAGCTCTGAGAGCAGGCAGGCGTTGGCGGCGTTGGCCAACTCAACCTGGAGCTGCATCTGCTCTTCAATTGCGCCTTTGATGTCGCAATCGGACCACTTGAGGTTGGGTGCGAGGATCAGCCGCTGCGATTCCGGATCGACACGGCCCGGCATGCTGATCCCGATGCCTTCAAACGAGCGATCGCTGTGGGCGGCCCGCATCGACTCCATCGACTGCACGATCTTGGCGACAGACCGCACGGGTTCGGAGACCAGAGGCACCGCTTCGCGGGCAAGAAAACGTCCGTTGAGATCAACTAAAGCGACGATGGCCTGATGGGGCCGAACATCGGCAACCAGAATAACCATCGCATCATTCAGCGAGAGCAGTGTAGAGGGACGACCACGCGGACGACGCGCCATTGCGCCTTCGGAGACCCATTTCTCATGGATCAACTGCTCGACGATCGCCGAGATCGTGCTTGGCTGCAGTCCGGAGGAGCGTGCGAGATCGGCGCGCGCCACAGGCTGTTGCGAGCGGATGATCTCGAGCACGATGTCGCGATTGATGTCCCGCGCGTTCTCGCTCGATGCCAGCTCGACATAGGCCAGGTCGATGCGTTTGATGCCGCGAGTCCCGTTCTTCGAACGCAGATTTGATTTCATGGCTATTGATTCACCCCGCAGGCGAGAAGTCCGCCGTCGACGGCGATGATCTGCCCTGTGGTAAAAGCGCTTTCGTCGGAGGCGAGAAAGACGGCGCTGCCCACAACTTCATCCACCGTGCCAAAGCGGCCCATCGGCGTTCGCATCAGCAGCTCCTTGCCCCGCAGCGAATCGAGCAGATCGCGATTCAAGTCTGTGGGGAAGATCCCTGGCGCGATCGCATTGACGCAGACACCATACGGAGCCCACTCGACGGCGAGAGAACGTGTCAGCGCCCCAACGGCTGCTTTGCTCGCGCCATAAGCAGCGACCTCATAGAAAGCGACGAAGGTAGAGAGCGACGCGATGTTGATGATCCGTCCTTTCTTCTGCTTGAGCATAGTTCCACCGAAGATCTGGCAGGCCCGCAGCGTGCCGTTAAGATTCACATTCATTATGCTTTGCCATAGGTCTTCCGAACAGTCCAGAGTTGGCACCCGCTTAGTGACTCCCGCCGAATTGACCAGAATGTCGACGTGGCCGAAGGAAGAGAGAACTGCATCGTGGAGCGCCTGGAGGGAAGGACGATCAAGTACATCCGAGGCAATGCGAAGGGTCTCGCGGCCCCTCGCCTCGAGCAAGCTCGCCATATCTTCGACCGCCTCCTTCGATCTCGAGGTGGCAACGACGTCAGCTCCGGCACAGGCGAGACCGAGAGCAATAGCCCTCCCAATGCCGGAGGTCCCACCGACGACAACGGCGCATTTCCCTGCCAGACTAAACATACGTACCGACGTCTTTTCCGCACATCATCAGCACTCTTCTCAAACAATTAGGACTTTTACTACAATTAAATCAAACTGTCACGGAGATTGCTCGTCAAGGAACTGAGCAAGCCCTTAAATCCGCCATATAAACTTTTATTTATCAATGATTTGACGATAATCTGCCATTCTTCGACCGGGCGCAGGACAATCCGCGCTCTCCTCTTACTCGATCGTCCATGGAAGCATTTTCTTCAGAGGCACAAGAAAGAATTCCCCGCGATCATCCTTTGATCCAGGTTCCGTTTATCGACCGCCACGTGCCCCCGTTTGCGATTGTGTCCCGCAGGATTGCAGGAAGGCGCTCCTGGCGAACCGCATCATAGCAATCGAGCCTCGCGAAGCGCCTCATCGCCGCCGGCAAACCCACTGACGTGACACCAGGATTAGCCGTCGAAGGATAGGGACCGCCGTGATTCATCGCAGAACTGACCGCGACCCCTGTGGGCATCTTGTCATTCAGCAGCCGTCCGACCTTTTGCCGAAGGATCGGCGCGACCGCGTCATAAAGCCCGTCGTCCACCCCCGCCTTGTCCGAGTACACGCTGCCCGTAAGATTCCCTTCGAGTGACGACAGGATCGATTCAAGCTCTTTCGGCGTATCGACCACAACCGCGAGCGTCGCATTTCCAAAGATCTCCCGCTGAAGATCATGAGGCTTCGCCAGAAACTCCGCGCCACTGGCCCTCAGAAGCGTATTCGCATATCGATAACCCTCTCCGGGAGCGTCTTTTCCGCCCGTAACCACCTGAGCCCCCGCCGCGGCGAGCGCAACAACCCCCTGATTGAGCTGTTTGCGCCCCGCCCCCGAGAGCAGCGGCTGCGCCGGCCGCTCGCTGAAAGAGCTGGCGATCTTCCCAAGAAAACCCTCAGTCTCAGGAGTTTTAAACACCAGCACGAGATTCGGGCTCGTACAAAACTGCCCCGCACCCGCAAGGCAGCTATCGACCAACTCCTGCGCCAATCCCTCCGAGCGTTCAGCGAGAGCGCCCGGAAGAAAGACCACCGGATTCACGCTCGACATCTCAAGATAGATCGGAATCCCCGAGTCTTCTGCCGCACGCTTAAGATGCAGCCCCGCATTGCGGCTGCCGGTAAAGCCGATCGCTCCCACGCGCGGATCGCCCACGAGCCTCAACCCCGTCTCATTGCTGACGTTGTAGATCATCTGAACCGTCGCCCGCGGCATCTTCGTCGCTTCCACCGCCCGCAGCGCCTGCTCCGCAAGCAGCCGAGTCGTATTCGGGTGAAGCGGATGAGCCTTCGCAATCACCGGATTCCCCGCGGCAACTGCAGCTGCAAAGTCGCCTCCACTCACGCCATTGAACGCGAACGGAAAGTTGTTCGGCCCAAACACCACAACCGGCCCAATCGGAGACAGGCACGAGCGAATATTTTTTTCGAGATCCAGCGTCGCCTGGCGCCACGACTCATCGCGCGCCGCAGCCGCCGCCTGGCGAAGCTGGTTCGTCGTACGCGGCAGTTCGACGTCCTTCAGACGCGGCGCTACCGGCAGCGCAGTCTCTTCGGCCGCAGCCGCGACCAGAGCAGGAGCTGCGCTCTCGATGTTGTCAGCGTAAGCCTCCAGAAACGCCGCAATCTTCGCCGGTTCCGTATCGCGAAGCTCCTTCGCAGCCTCGGTCGCTGCATTCAGCGCGCGATCGCAGTCCGACCACCGGCTGATAGGGAAGGCCATCGGCAGCGCTTCGCCCTTGGCCGGATTCTCAGCGTGAAAGGTCCCCTCTGCATCAGCCGTCCGCCATTGCCCGTCGATCAATACCTGAGCTACATCCATGCTGTTTCCTTTCAAACCTGTTCTGGTGCTACTCCACCGTGTTCCTAAGCGTGCCGATCTCTTCTATGCTGATCTCGATCTCATCGCCACTACGCAAAGTGAACGAGTCCGGCGGCACGATGCCTGTCCCCGTCAACAGAAAGCACCCATAGGGGAAGCTGTGGTCGCGAAAGAGATACTCGACCAGTATCGCAGGCTCGCGTTTCAGCGCGGCTAACGTGGTCGTTCCAGAAAACTCCGAATGATTGCCGCGCCTGATCTCGAGCGTGATCTCTGTAGCAGAAGGCATCGGTTCGCTGCGCAGAAGAATCCCCGGGCCCAGCGCACAGCTGCGATCGTAGACCTTCGCCTGCGGAAGATAGAGCGGGTTCGTGCCTTCGATATCGCGCGAGCTCATGTCGTTGCCGATGGTGTACCCGACGATCTCAGCGCGAGCGTTGATCACAAGCGTAAGCTCCGGCTCCGGCACGGACCATGTGGCATCGCGGCGAATCTTCACCGTGCTCTCCGGTCCGGCGACCTTGTGTGCCAACGCCTTGAAGAAGAGCTCAGGCCGTTCAGCGTGGTAGACGCGATCGTAAAAGTCGCCCCCGCCGGCATCTTTCGATTCGGCAATCCGCGCGCGCCTGCTGCTGTAATAGGTCACGCCCGCAGCCCACACCTCTTGGTTGCTAATAGGCGCAAGAAGCGGAGCATGCAGCAGATGATCCGCGGCCGGCGCCCTCGTGATCTCATCCATCAGACGAGCGTGAAGGTCGTGATGAGCGATCACAGCATCCACAGACGATTCCTGGAGCGGGTACGCATGCCCCTCGTGTTCGACAAACAACGTCTCTGCGGTTCGATAGAGAATCACAGGCTTCCAGCCTTTCCGGAACGAATGGATGAATTCGATTGCACCGCGGATTCAGACCCTTCACGAGGTTCAAGCTTCGCAGTGATCGCGTCCACGTCATAGACGCACCCGCCCCACGTGCCTCCGCTGGCCTGAATCAGAGCCGCCCACAAACGCGTATCGTCGGGAAGCTCGGGATGCGGCCTCAGATCAGGGCGAGGACTTCGCCGTCTCAACTCGGCGAACCCGGCCCCAGCACCAAAGAGCTCACTCCCACTTCCGACGAGATTGACTGTGCCGGTGAGAGTTTTTCGGTCAATCATAATCTCAATCTGATCGCCCTCCTCAAGTCTACCGAGAGCACCGCCGGCCAGCGCCTCAGGGGAAATATGCCCGATACAGGCGCCGGTCGAGACGCCGCTGAAACGACCATCCGTCAGTACCGCAACATGCTTGCCAAAAGGCAACGCCTTCAGGGCCGAAGTGATCTGATAGATCTCCTGCATCCCGGCTCCCGCAGGCCCACAACACACCAGCACCATCACGTCGCCTTCTACCACTCCGCCCGTCTTGATCGCATGAATCGCTGCCTCTTCCGTGACGAAGATCTTCGCCGGACCAACGTGATGGTATCGATCGTCGGCATCCATCAACGTGCGATCGATCGCCGTGCTCTTAATCACAGAGCCTTCGGGTGCAAGGTTGCCACTGGGAAAGCAAACCGTCGAGGTAAGACCGCGCGAACGCGCACGATCCGGTGACATGATCACGTCATCTGGATCGATGCCGTCCTGATCCAGAAGATTCTTTCGCAGCGTATGGCGGCGGGAACTCTGCTCCCACCAATCCAGATTGTGGTCGAGCGTATCTCCCGTCGCAGTCTTCACCGTGGTATCGAGCAGACCTGCCCGGCGAAGATGGAGCATCACCTCAGGCGTTCCTCCGGCGAGGAAGACCTGAACGGTAGCGTAGTTCTGCGGGCCGTTCGGCAATGCATCGACAATACGTGGAACCTGACGATTAACGCGCGCCCAATCGTCCGCCGTCGGACGCCTGAGCTTTGCCGCATGAGCGATCGCAGGCACATGCAGCAATAAATTAGTCGACCCGCCAATGGCCGCGTGAACCACCATCGCGTTGTGAACCGAAGCGTCGGTAAGAATATCGCGAGTCCCCACGCCAAGCTGTTTCATGCGCAGGATCGCACGCGCCGAGCGTCGCGCTGCATCAAGCCAGATCGGTTGACCCGAGGGACCCAGCGCCGAGTGCGGCAGCGCGAGACCCAGCGCCTCGGCAATCACCTGCGAAGTAGCCGCAGTGCCGAGAAACTGACATCCTCCTCCCGGAGAAGCGCACGCGCGGCAACCTAACTCTGCAGCCTCTTCGAGCGAGATCTGGTGCTGCGCGAAACGGGCACCGATGGTCTGAATTCTTCCCGCGTCTTCGCCATTCTCCGGAAGCAGCGTCACGCCACCCGGAATAAGAACGCTGGGATAAGCTCCCGACGAAGCCAGGGCCATCATCATCGCCGGCAAACCCTTGTCGCAGGTCGCCACGCCAAGAACGCCAGTGCGTGTCGGAAGTGACCGCATCAGTCGCCGCAGCACAATCGCAGCGTCGTTGCGATACGGCAACGAGTCGAGCATGCCGTTCGTACCCTGGGTGCGGCCGTCACAGGGGTCCGTACACGCTCCGGCGAAAGGAACGGCGCCGAGCGACTTCAATTCACGCGCAGCTTCGGCAACCAGCGAGCCCACCTCCCAATGGCCCGTATGAAAGCCGAGAGCGATAGGCGTTCCGTCCGGAGCGCGCAAACCGCCGTGCGTGCTCAGAATGAGAACCTCAGGACCAAGCATCCGCGCGGGATCCCAACCCATGCCCGCATTCTGGGTCAGGCCGAAGAGATTCCCGGAGGGCTGGGTCAAAAGCATCTCAGGCGTAAGAGGCAGAAACCCGGATGGTCCCGGAGCGTGTGTGGCGACCGCCGAAAGCTTGAAGTCGGCAGTTTCGAGTACGGAGCTGAGAGTGATTTCAGAGATGGCTGGGGCTCCTGATAATTGGTTAGATTGGTTCCACAGGATCGGGAAGTGTTGCCAGCGTATCGTTCGACGGGCCGCGCAGGCAGAGAATGATGACGCCGGCGATGATCACCGACACAGACATCAGGAGAAAGCTCGCCCGCGAGTTGCCCGTATAAGCCTGCAGCAAGCCGACGAACCAGGTTCCAGCGAACGCGCCTAGAGCGCCACAGCTATTGATAAGAGCCGTAACCTCGCCGGAGACATTCTTCGGCAGCATCTCAGGCACAATCGCGAAGTAGGGGCCGTAAGGCGCATACATGCAGCTTCCGGCGAGAATCAGAAAACCATAGGCCCACCAGAAGGTATTCGACACGGTCAGATACGAGCCGAAGAGAGCCAATCCCGACATGATAAGAAACGGCCAGACGAAGCGGCGTCGACGGAAGCTGCGATCCGAGTAGTGAGCCACGAACAGCATCAGGATGATCGCAAGAAGGTAGGGCACTCCGCTGAGAAGGCCGATAATCTCAATGCCGCGAGCGGCTCCGTTCTGGATCATCGACGGCAGCCACAGCACAAATCCGTAGATGCCGAGGCTCCAGCAAAAGTACTGAATGCACAGAAGGATGACGTTCGGATTGCGGACCGCCGATCTGAAATTCGCCACTTGGGGAAGAAGCCATTGCTCGCGCTCAAGCTGCTCGTTCAGTTGGGTACTGGCTGCAGGGCTCATCCACGAGACCTCCTGCGGTCGATCGCGTACGAGGTAAAGCCAGGCAAACGCCCAAAGGACCGAGGGGATGCCTTCGAGGATGAAGGTCATCTGCCAGCCGAAGCTTCGGATCAGGTAGCCCGTAGCGGCTGACATCCAAAGCACAGTGATGGGGTTTCCCAGCAGAAGGACTGTGTTGGTCCGGGAGCGCTCGCCACGCGTGAACCAGTTGGTGAGCAGGATCAACATGGCAGGGAAGACGAAGCTCTCAGCCACCCCCAGAAGTGTTCGGTCGAGCGCAAGCAACCAGAAGTTCCGAATAACGCCTGTCAGCGAGGCAAGAACGCCCCAGCCGATGAGGGAGTAGAAGATCAGAACGCGTGTACTCACACGCCTTGCAAAAGCCACGCCAGGGATCTGAAAGATAAAGTATCCCAGGAAAAAAAGAGCCCCGAGAAGCGCAGATCGGGAGTTGCTGATGTGGAGCGTCTGGGCGAGACCCGCCGCTGCGCCAAAACCATAGTTAGCGCGGTCGACGTAGGCCAGGCTATAAGTGACGAAGACAGCGGGCAGAAGAATAAGCCATCGCTTGCGCATGTCGGATCGCACATCGGCCGAACCACGCAGCGAATCATCGGCCGGACTCTGAAGAGTCGTCTTCATGGTGAAATGATCATAAGTGCTGCGCAGCGTTTGAGGCGATGCTGGCCACGATTGAGCAAAATGAAGTAGCCTTCGGTGTGAGTAACGGACGGGCCTGGCGGCACTCCGGCACCGGCAGGAGCCCTCAGAAGGTTCAGGAGATATTCAGGAGATGATCGATGCGATCCATGAAGATGCTGCACTGCAGTGCAATGCTGGTTGTGTTGATTCAGAGCCTCTTTGTTGTCGATGCGGGTGCGCGAAAAATGACCGGAACTGAGGGTGTTTTCATCGCCGCTGGGGGAGGCGAAAATACCGCTCCCGTGAAGGTCGATCGTCGGGATCCGGGGATCGATGCAATTGTCCCCGCGAACGCAACCCTGGAGCGGGTCGCGACAGGATTTACCTGGGTCGAAGGGCCAATTTGGATTCCCGCCGGCTATCTTCTCTTCGCCGACATCACGAGTAACAGCATTCGCAAGCTCACACCGGACGGGACCGTCAGCATCTTCATGCAGCCGAGCGGATACAAGGGCGAAACTCCTTATGGCGGAAAGGAGCCAGGCTCAAATGGCATGACGCTCGATCCGAAGGGACGATTGACGGTCGCCGGCCACGCGCAGCGTGACGTCTGGCGCCTGGAGACCATGGACCCTAAAGGCCAGGTGACCGTGCTCGCCAACTCCTACCAGGGAAAGAAGCTGAACAGTCCGAATGATCTCGTCTATCGCAAGTCAGATGGGTCGCTCTACTTCACTGACCCTCCCTATGGGCTGCCGACACAGCATGATGACGATCCCATCAAAGAGCTGCAAATGAATGGGGTGTACCGGATCCCGAATGCGGTCTCGCAGAAGCCCGGATCGGCTCCCGCGCGAGACCAGTTGCAGTTGGTCTCAAAGGATCTGACGCGGCCGAATGGCATCGCCTTTTCACCCGACGAGAAGTATCTCTACGTCAACAACTCCGAACCCAAAAAGATCTGGATGCGCTATCGAGTCGAGAAGGACGGATCGCTGACCGAGGGCAAAGTCTTCTACGACGCAACCTCCGAAAAGCGGCCAGGCAGTCCCGACGGGATGAAGGTGGATCGCCTCGGCAACGTCTATAGCACAGGCCCCGGCGGCATCTGGATCTTTACCCCCGAAGGCAAGGTGCTGGGCGTGATCCTGATGCCGGAGACCACGGCAAATCTGAACTGGGCCGGACCCGATCGCAAGACGCTTTACATCACAGCCAGCAGCAGTATCTATCGAATCACGCTCAAAATTCCGGGCGCATGATTCCCGCTATGGGATCGAAGAAAAATAAACTTTGAAAAAGAGGAAAATTTTCAGCGTCAGAAAATGTGACATCAAGAACCACGTTCTCACCACGATTTTTGCACTAACAACCACGCAAAAACCACGTTTTGTACACCAGAATTTGCAAAAACCCCTTGAAAAACAGGGCTTCCACCACACAAGAAAAAAATCGGCGCTTACGTCTCGATATAGGGGTAGCGTTGCGGCCGGGAGAGCATCGAGTTCGCCTCGTCGTCGTTGTGAAACCGCTCCAGAACCGGATCCCAGTAAAGGTGCCGCGGCAACTTCATCGCGATATGGTGCAAAAGGCAAGTAGAACAGGCACGATGGCCGATCTCTACCGGCGCAGTCGGCGGTTTACGTGTATGAATGCACTCGATCCAGTTCGCATGCTGCTCCGTTGCCGTATAAAGATGAATCTCATCAGGCCCAATCACCGAGTCCAGAACCTTAGGATCGCTCGCCATAAGTGGTTCAATCTTCACTGCCGCCGCACCATTTGACTCGTAGGCGTCGTCATCTCATCGCGCGTCACGAAGATCCATCCCTTGGTGCCGATCCACTTGATTCCGTTGGGGAAATCGCCGGAGATATCCATCGTAACGCCATTCGCATAGCGTGCATGAGTCAAGAACTTTCCGTGCACATCCCACAATCCCTGCATAGGAAACTCGGCAGTCCCCCATATCTCAACAGGGCCCGTGTACTCAGTGTTCATGCCCCAATGAGCAGTGTCGACATGGTGCGCGCCCCACCCGTGATCATGCCCGCGCCAAACTGCTCCATCCGCAGCCAGCCCGGACGGCTGAATCATTGAGCGGCATGCACACGGTCGAGAGTGTAATAAACCTCAGGCGTAGAGCCAAGCCAAGCATCGTACTGGAAGCCACCGGGGACGGGCATCGGCGTTGGATCACCACCAGCGGGATCGCCAGGAAGGCCGATCTCAACATGCTGCACGTCGCCGATGCGGCCGTTGCGGACGAGCTCGCACGCGCGATGAAACTGCTTCCAGGATCGCTGCTGACTACCTATCTGGAGGATACGGCCGGTGGACTGAACAACGTCAGAGAGATAGCGGCCTTCGGCGATGGTAAGCGAGGCGGGCTTCTGGAGATAGACATCTTTGCCGGCGCGAACGGCGTCGGCGGCGACGCGGGCGTGCTGGTGATCGGGCGTCGAGATGACGACAGCGTCAATGTCTTTGTTGGCAAGGAGTTCGCGGTATACAGCGTACCCGGTGACTCCGTCGTAGGGTTTGCCGGTCTTCTTTGCGTAGAAGTCGTTGATCGAACTGTTTGCCTTGTCCAACGCGGTCGACGGAGAGATCGCAGACGGCTGTAATGCGGGCATTCTCGACCTTGAGGATGGCGGGCATGTCGTGCCCGCGCGAGATGCGTCCCACGCCTATGGCGCCAATATTGATCTGCTTACTGGGTGCGAACTGCCCGAAGACTCGCGAAGGGACGATGGTTGGGAAACCCGACGGCGGCAGTGGTGGCAGCAGCGGTCTTGAGGAACTTGCGACGGGAGATGCGGCGGGTCATGGCTTCGACTCTTAGCTTCTCGACTCATCCTTCGAGATGGACAAGCGTGGCATTCTTCTGGGCCTTGATGACGAGCTCGGCTGCGAGCGAGGCACTGGGTCTGGTCCTGCGCGATGTGGGTGCGGTTGACGATGTCGGCGACGAACTGTGGGCCGAAGGGAAGGTCAGGTTGTTGCAATCGATGTAGCGGGCCTGGTTCTGTCGACGATAAAGAGATTGTTCCCCTGTTTGCCGACGGTGACGTTGGTGTATTTGCGGACCTCGATGTATCCGTCGGTGCCCAGGATGAAGAGGCGGCCGTCTCCCCAGGTACCGAGGCCATCGGGGGTGAACCAATCGAGACGAACGTAGCCAAGGCCACGGTTGCCGCGAAGGACCATGTCGCCAAAGTCTTGAAACTGGGGTCGTTGGGGATGGCGGACATTGGCTATCTGAGATTCGGCGACCTCAGCCTCGGTCGAGCCGGTGTAGTAGAGAAACTGGTCTACCTGGTGGGAGCCAATGTCGCAGAGAATGCCGCCGTACTGAGCAGGGTTCCAGAACCATTCGGGACGGCCTCCGCCTCCGCCTGCGTCGCCGGCGTGTTGGAAGATTTGATGCGGAGCGATGTTGATGGTTTGAATCACTTTGCCAATGGCTCCGGCCTGGACGAGTTCGCCTGCTTTCACTGCAGCTTTGACCTCGAGCCGCTCGCTGTACATGATCGCGTAGATTTTTTTGGTCTCGGCGATGGTTTTGCGGATGGCAGCAAGGTCCTCGAGGGTGGTGACGCCAGGCTTGTCGCTAAGAACATCTTTGCCGTGCTTCATTGCGCGAACGCCGATGGCAGCGCGCTCGTTGGCGATCTGCGATGTCAGGACGAGCTGGATGCTGGGATCATTGATGATCTCATCCTGGGTTGCGACGATCTTGACGTCTGGGTAACGTTTCTTGAAGGCGGTAAGCTTGTCCTCTTCGCCTCCCCAAGCCGCGACTAAGACGCCGCCGCCGCGCTGGATAGCTCCGACCATTCCGTTGATGTGATCATGGCTCATACCGCAGACGGCGAATTTGATGGAATATTTCGGTTTAGTGTCCGCTTCCTGACCCGGCTCGGCTATCTCGTGGATGATGTGACCTTCGCCTGGGTGGAGGCCCAAGGCAACCTCGGGAACTGCGCCGAAAATTCCTGCCGAGCCCATGGTTTTAAGAAAAGAACGCCGGTTGACGCCATCACTCTGCATCTGATCCGCTCCTGGTTCCGCTGGTACCGCGTTGTGCGTTCTTGGATGGCACTGCATTGGTTAGACGGCTTGATTATGGGTCTTAGTTTCATCGGTGAGCATTTATTGCGATACCGAACTTTATCGGGATTTTTATCACTAACAATTTAGTCAATGGGACTGTCTTTGGCAAATGCCAATGTCTTTAGTTCCTTTCAAAATCAAACATCAGCTTTAGTTGTTACGAGGACGGTCTGGATTTGTCGCATGAAACCGTATCAGTGTCTTTTGTTCAGTCTCTGAATGTTAACTCTGGAACAGGGCAAAATAGCCGCTTACGCAAATCACTGGGATGTAAAACGTCGGCTTCGGAAAAAACTATGGGCTCCGTAACGGAGCCCATAAATAGGACGATCTCACTCCGACATTAGATTGACAGTCTAGAAGTTGAATCGTGCTCCGACCTGAATCAGACGCGGACTCGCAGCCCCGGTGATCTTGCCAAAGGTCCCTGACGAAGGAGCAGCGCCTACGGTTGGAGCCACTCCGCTTGATCCCGGTGCGTTGAGGCTAACCATGTTGAACGCGTTGGTCGCATCAGCGCGAAACATCAGGCCCATTCCACGTTCAAACTTGAAGGTACGGGAGACACCAAGATCGACGTCGCGATAACCCGGCGCACGCATGTAGTCGCGCGGCGTGTTTCCGTCGGCACCACCTGGCCCGATTCCTCCAGCAAGACCAGGACCGTTCGCAACGAAGGCGGCGGTGTTGAACCACGCCTGCGCAGCCGTGAAACGGCTTCTGTGCGGGTCGAGGAACGGGTTTACGCCCGATACCAGGTTCGGCCGGTCGTTGTTGTAGCCGTCAAGGTTCTTATCCGACCCCGTCGTAACAGTGAATGGCGCTCCGCTGTTGAAGCTGGCAAGCGTCGACAGCGAGTAGCCATTAAGCAATACGCTTAGGAAGCGGCTTGAACCGTTGTAATAATTCAGATTCCAGATGCCATTGATCCCGACCATGTTGCGGCGGTCCTGATCCGATGGTCCCCGCTCTTCATTCAGATAGCTATAGTTCTGCGCTGTGGGAGCCAGACCGATTGCGCTTGCATTCGAACTCCAGATCGAGTGACTCCACACATAGAATCCATTAATCAGGAAATTGTTCCCCAGCGGTCGGTGAACCGAAACCTGCATTGAGTGGAAGTTCGCGGTCTGTCCCGATTCGATCAGAATTACCTGGCCAAGCGTAGTGCCGTTAGCGTTGTTCGCACCGAAATAGGGGCGTCGTGCGTTGATGCTCGTCTGCGTAGTGCTTGCGCCCGTTGCATAAATCGGATTGTTGGCGTCCGGTGCAGTCGGCACATGACGTACCAGATTGCCGACATATGCAGTCTGTAGCACAATCTTGGCCGGCAGTTGCTGCTCGACAGCCACATTGAACTGATAGGCAGACGTCCACTTATAGTTTGGATCGATCGCCTCTACGGCTGCCCCAGGCTGAATCCACCTTGGACTCGATGAGCTATAGACATATGGGAAGGGATCTCCATTCGGAAAGGATGCCTTATTCCCATAAGGGTTGCTCATAGACGTAATGGAATTGAACGTCTGACGGATCGCATACGGTTGAGCATTCGCCGGCTGGTTCCATTCGTTACCCGAGACGCTGCCGTAAAAAATACCCGCAGCCGCGCGGACAGCAGTCAACCCATTGCCAAACGGATCCCACGCCATGCCGACGCGTGGCGAGAAGTGGTCCTTCGGTGTTTGTGCGATGCCGCGAGGAATACCGCTGTCTCCCGGAAAGAGAACTCCCTGCGGCGCACTCGGTACAACCGTCGACTGACGGCCTGCGACAAACGCAGCAGTCAGGTTCTCAGACTCCACAGGAGCCTCCTCAATGTCATACCGAAGACCGAGATTCGCAGTAAATCTCGGCGTGATTCGATAATTGTCCTGCACAAAGAACGCGTAATACCAGGTATTTAGCAATCCGTGGTAAGGATTGTCCTGTTCCATGCTGGCTACTTGGCCAGTGACAAAGTCAGCCGCCACGTTCCCGGTTGTCGTCGGTCCGGTGGTGTTGTAGTTGAAGATTCCGAAGTTATACAGATTGCCGGCAATCTCATCTTTTTCGAGAGAGAGTTCGGCTCCAAAGTTAAGATTATGTCTGCCCTTGGTCATGCTCACAACGTCACGCAAGCCGTAGAAATTCGTGTTGCTCACCGGCCCTGCAAGCGCTCCGCCCGCGTTGAAGTAATTCGGTAGAGACAGCTGTGGAAGCCCTTTCGGCCCTTGGATCGTAAAGCTTGATCCGAGATCACCAAGCGAAACTGTCGGCGTGTTGACACGGCCTCCGACAACCCGGGTCAGGCTCAACCATACTTGATTGGCAGTTGTAGGGCCGAACGTATGAACGTCGCTGATGTTGGCATTCTGCTGTGTGGCAAAGGAATTGTTGATCGAATAGGGAATATTGCCGCCGCCGTATCCGCCCTGAGTTGTCTTCAAATAGAAGTAACTCACCGATACGTGATCTTTGGCCCCGAAAGCCTGATCGTATTTGCCCAGATATTCATTCTGGTCCGTCGGGCTGCTAAAGTTTCCTACATAGTTACCTGGCGCGGCCACAGTCGGTGCATTGGGCAAAGGGATATAGGTCTTCAGCAGGTTCGCCGCTGCCACGTCCAGCGCAGTCTGCGGGATACATCCTTGTTTCGCAACCGTGCAATTGCTGGAACTGTTGGTCCCCACCCACGGAGTCTTGGTGCCGGGCATGTTGGGGATGATTGGTGTCTTAACCCCCGTCGTCGCGTTGTAGGTATAGGACTGGGTAAAGTCACCGAGCCGCTCAAGCGTAGTCGGCGTGATTCCACCGGAGAGAAACTGACCGACGGTCTGCCGCAGACCACCATAGCTGAAGAAGAAGAACGCCTTGTCCTTCAGGATTGGACCACCCACCGTGCCGCCGAAATTGTTTCGGTGAAACGGCGTCTTCGCGGTGGGCAGCGCGCCCCACGAGTTCGCGTTCATGTTGGTGTCGCGGAAGAACTCAAATAACGAACCATGAAACTGATTCGTCCCTGAGCGCGTGACGGCTGTCACGACGCCGCCCGACATGCGGCCATACTGGGCCCCGTAGTTGCTGGTCTCTACGCGAAATTCTTCCAATGCGTCCGGGTTCGGCAAGGGATTGCCATAGTTGCGCAATCCGGTCATGTTGATACCGCCATCCAGGTAAAAGCTCACCATTGGAACACCGCCGTCGACGCCGCCATTGATGATGACCTGCGTCGAGGGAACGCCAATGACAAAATTCGGAGTGTTCTGGCTGTTGCTCTGACTGTTCGATTGCACGCCGGGAACCACCGACAGCGCCGCATACGCGTTACGAGTCGTCAGCGGAAAGTTATTCATCTCCTGCGGAGCGATGGTTCGGCCAACCTCCGAGGAAGCTGTGTTAATCACAGGCGGAGCCGTCGTAACTTCAATCGTCTGACCCTCAGCGCCAACCGCCAGCGTTACATTCAACGGCAGTGTCTGGTCGACCGCGATCGCAAGGTTCTGCTGCAGGAATTTCTTAAAGCCCTGCGCCTCCACGGTCACGGTATACGTGCCGACCGGAAGATATTGGATGTTGTATCCGCCGGCGTCATCGGTCTTCGCCATCCGCGTAAAGCCGGTTGCGACATTGGTCGCCTTGATATTGGCGTTCGTCACCAGCGCGCCCTGCTCATCGACAACCTTACCGGTAATTGAACCAGTAATCTGCTGCGCATGTGATGAGGAAATACATGTGATTAGCAAAGCTACTATAAGCAACCAGGGCTTCAGCCCCAGGTGATTCTTCCAGTTCCTGGTCATTGGTTCCTCCAAAAAAACGTTACTGTTCTAAGTGCGTACTTAATCTCTCTGTGAATTAGTGCGAACATCGAATCTTATTTGCGTAGCAACACCAAAACGCAAACAAGAAAAAGGGGCAAAGCTACGCCGCTGCGTACGGCCCTTATAGGGAACGCATGCTAAGTTAAACGATTGTCTCAACCCTGGTCAAGCTAATTTGTCTTAGATGGTCCCCTCACGGTAGATCTCGCAGAAAACAAAGATACGCGTCCTTCAATTGGAGAACGCGTCCCCCGATTTCGTCTCCTTCTTGCCAGCATCCAGGTGGTCCCAATTGAGGATTGTGTTGAAGCCGAGGGCGTAAGTCCCCTGAGTCTGCCAACGCCAGAAAGGCCGCAGCGCGAACATGACTACGTGTCCCTGACCGATGGGTTGATCGAGGGCGAGGGCATGATTGGTGAGGGCCTGGCCGCCAGCGAGTTCTCCGGAGAGGAGAATCTCGTCTGCCTTGGCAGGGAACTGGAGCACGACCCTTGGTTGAGCCGACGTGTCCTCTGTAACTCCGAATTGGCGCATCGCCTGACGAAGCGCATCCGCGTCGCTGATCTGCGACGGCAAGCCCTTTGGCTCAGCGGTGGTGTCGTCGGAATCATAGGGTGAGAGGTGGATGGGGACGGCGTTGGGTGTAATGTCAGCACCTACGCCAGGGACAGCTGCAGTCGCGCGGAAGCCTCCGGCACCCCGTGTGTTCAAGAGTGGCTCCTGGCTGAAGTACACCGGCATCTGGTTGCCTGTATACCCGTAGACGATGGGGCTCATTTTGTCAGTGATGATGCCGCGCATTAATGCACCTTTGGCGTATAGGGACGCCGGATGCTCAACGGTGATTCGCGTCGTGATTCCGTAGTCAGGCAGGATGGTTGTCGTGGATCCCTCGGTGATGAGAGTGCCGCCGGCCTGGACGAACTTCACCAACTCAGTGAGACCTTCGATTCCCATGCCGCCCCGGATGTCGTCACTCGAGTCTTCGACACCGAGGTTTGGTGTGAGGGTGGTTTTCTTGTAGGGAATCGGATCAGGGCCTGTCTTCGGAATTCCGTTGACCTGCGACACTGAGCTTCCGCCGATACTGGGAAAGATGATGACGTCGTATTTGGCGCGCAGATCTCCGTCGCGGAGTTTCTGATCGGCGAAGTAAGTGTAGGGAACGCCGTAGTGATCGAGCGCGGCGCGGACCCACCCTTCATCCTGCGTTCTTTGCCAGGAGTGAACATACCCGATTCGCGGAATGGTCAGGGGATGGGTCTTCACATTGGTTGCGGAGGTTGCGTAAGCCGTCAGGCCGAGTTCCTGAACGCTCGCACGAATCTTTGGGTCAGTTCCACTGCGAACGATAAACGCGCCGGCTCTGAGATGATGTCCGTCGAGATCGAAATCCTCTTCAGCGGCCTCCATTTTTGTGTCGCGGTTCCTGAACCGGAAAGTAGTGAGAACGTTGTCGGTGTTGTTTTCAACAACAAGGATTTCTCCCGTGCCCTGGATTACACCTGGCGCAGTGACGTCTTTGTCGATTGCGGCGAGGGATTGATCAAGAAGGGATTTGTCCGTCACATTTTTTACGGTGACATTGCGCATCAGAGGCATCGTCCAGCCGGTGTCGTCGTACGGAAGAGGATTTGCTACAGGATAGTTCTGAAGGCTGAAGTACATATCCACAAGAGTGCGGTAGGGCTGATCAGCTCGGATAATGTAGTCGCCGGCCGAGATTTTGAGGTTGCCGTAGGCGCTGTCTTTTGTCGCGATGCCGATCTCTACGCCCTGGTGGCGCAGGTCATTGACCATCTCCACCGTGTTCACGCGATGGAGTTGCTGAGCGGGAATTACCCATCCGTAGACTGGGCCGTCTTTTCCTTTCTGAACCGATCGCTTGTTTTTGAGCCAATAGTTTTCGAGGTAGAGGTCCTTGTCCTTGGCGACTTTATTAAGAGCAAGAAGGATCGCCGATTCCTGAATGTTGGTGTTATTTCGCGGTCCCCACTTCACGGTCGGAAGCGGAGGATTGGGACGATACCATTCACGGCTGGTTGTCGTTGCGGGCAGTTGCAGTTTCTCTGTGACGTCTGGTCCGTAGGATTGAACTTCGTAGAAACGCCCGAAGGAGTTGTGCGTTTCAGCGATCCAGAAGAGATAATTTGGTACCCACCCGTCGTAGAAGCCGTAGGTCCAGACGCCTGGTACGCCGCGCTTTGCCATCTCCATGATCTCGGTCTCACCCAGCATCCACCACTCGTCAACCGCGATCGGATCGAGCGATGGGTTGTACGGCCCGGTTCCGGTGGAGACATAGAGGTAAGACTGGGCTTCGTGCAGATCGTGAAGTACGGTGGGATGCCACTCCAGAACGCCGGCAGTAATGTTTTGAGTGAGATGAAGATATTGGCCCATTCCATCGCGATTATTGTCATGAGCGACGTACTTTCCCCAGTACATTAGCGGCGGCCGCGGTTTCTTGGTCTCTTTGCCGTAGTAATAAGTGTCCACCTCTTTGTCGCGACCGTCGGTTTCGACCACAGGGGTGATGAAGACGATCGCGTTGTTGCGAATTTCCTGAATAAAGGGAGTGTCCTCGACGATCAGGCGGTAGGCGAGTTCCACGAGCATCTGTGGGCCGCCGGTCTCGGGGGAGTGGATGCCGCTGGTGATCCAGTAGATGGGCTTGCTGGTATGGATGATCTTTTGTGCCTGCTCTTCGGTTGTTTTGCGCGGATCGGTGAGGGCCGCCAGATCGGCCTTGTATTTCTCAAGGTTCTTGATCGTCTCTTCACTTGCGATCGCCAGCACGACCATGTCGCGCCCCTCTTCGGACTTCATGCCGAGCTTCCAGAACTTAGCGCGCACCGAATCTTTCGCTAGCTCTTCGTAGTATCGGTTGATGTCAGCCGTGTAGTACAGTTCCCCAGGCTGGCCAGGCATTTTCCCCAAAAACTTCAAGGGAGTGGGCACCTTGGATGAGGCGGGTAGATGGTCAACCAGTTCCGTTGTAAACCGAGGGTCGGAGAGATATTGCTTGATTTTATTGGTGTACTCCTCGTCGTTTGCCTGTTTTGTGGCATTTGCCTGAGCGAGTACGGCGCAAGTGGACGCCAGAAGGAGAAGACAACCGACCGATGTGTGAGTTCGCATAGATATCCCCGACGAATGGAAGCGGCGCAGCAGTGTTTTCATGCAACCAACCTACAACAACAAGGCGAGGTGTCCCTAGCAGTTTTTGTGCAAGAGTTGGCGGACGTTTCTGATTTCTATAGGGAAATTGCTTACTCTGTCGGCTAACATCTCTGTCCGGATCGATCGCTTTGGGGCGGGCTCATTCGGGCGGGATGGCCTGCTTCTTTTCGGGATTGTCAAATAAAGAACGAGAGTCTCTAAAATCTGTTGACTATTCGAAACTCATTCTGATACCGTTCGTTCGCTCTTCAAACAATTGAATCAATGGGTTTGAACTGAATTATCTTCTGGAGGTTCCACGTGTCCGCTCTAAAACGTTTTAGCCTTGTAGGCTTCCTACCCGCCGTCAGCCGGAATGAGATTGTTCACCATGGAAGAGGATTTTTCGCTCAACGCTCGTGGGTCCTGGGTCTTTTGATGTTTGCGAGCGTCGCGTCGATCCACGCACAGCAGACTACCGGCTCCATCGTCGGTACTGCGAAGGATGAAACCGGCGCGGTGGTCAGCACTGCCACTGTGAAGGCAACCAACGTGGAGACAGGATTCTCCCGGTCGGCGCCAACCAATAGTTATGGACAGTACCGCATCGATTACCTTCCCGTGGGCAGGTACACCGTCGAGCTGGAGGCGACCGGCTTTAGACGCTTCGTGCAACAGAACATCGCCCTCAACGTAGACCAGACGCAGACGGTTGATATCACACTGTCCGTCGGTGCTGCAACTGAGACCGTCACGGTCACGACTGCTCCCCCGCTGGTCAATACGTCCGACGCGGTGTTGGGCAGAACCGTTGAGGGGGCCGAGATCCTCGGTCTGCCCCTCGTCAATCGCAATGCATACTCCGAAATTTCCCTCACGCCGGGCGTGATGGCCAATAACAACAGCCCCACTTCAAACCCCACCGGCTCCCCCAATTTCACCGTTGGGCTACCGTCCGCGGATGTCCAGATCAACGGCTCGATTGACGGAGGCAATCCTGAGGTCGCCTTTTACCTGGATGGCGGTAACAACATAACCGGGATGCGCAACTACGGAAACCCGGCACCCAACCCAGATGCACTCGAAGAGTTTCGCGTGGAGACCAGCGCGTTCGGGGCGCAATACGGCCAGTTCTCGGCCGCGGTCATTACGGTCATCACAAAGTCGGGAACAAACAAATTTCATGGCTCATTGTTCGAGTTCAACCGCAATACCGACTTCAACGCCTGGCAGTGGAATCCGGGTACGGCCCCTAAGGTGCCTTACCACCGCAACCAGTTTGGCGGTACCGTCGGCGGCCCCATCAAGCACGACAAGGCCTTCTTCTTCTTCAGTTATGGCGGTCTACGCCAGGTGACCGGAGCGCCGCTCACGGGCGCCATTGTGCCCACTGCTGCCGAGCGTCTGGGCGACTTTACCGGAGACACCTTCATAGTCAACACGCCGGGCACTAAGACACAGGTGAAAGGAACAAACAGCAGCGTAAATTGCCAGGTTGCCACACCGAACTGCGTCCCCCAGGCTCTCTTGGATACGACCATTGCAAACTTCGACAACGTAACCAACAAATTCGGCACTTCCGTCCCGCTGCCCAACGGCGCTCTCAAACCCGCGACCGGAGGCGGGGCTTACAGTGGCGTCTACAACACCCCGTTAACGGCAAACGAATACCTGGGCAAGTATGACCAGGTATTTGGCGACAAGGACCATGCAACGGTGACCTTCTTCTTTGTCAGGAACGTGCAAGGTAACAACCCCGGCGGCAACGTCCCCTGGACAATCAATCAGTCCGCTGCGGATCAGTACAATGTCAACCTCAGCGACGTTCATACTTTCAGCCCCACCACGGCGAATCAGTTCTGGTTTACGTTCACGCGGGCGGCGGGCGGACGCGTCAACCTGCCAGTGAGCGGCCCGGCAACGCAAACTCTCGCCACATACGGCTCGAACTTCCTCATCCAGGGACCGAACGCACTGCCCAATTTCTCTCCATCCGGGGCCTTTAGTGCGACCACCACCAACGCCGGTCCGTTCACGGGCTCTAACAACTATGAGATACGCGACATGGTCAGCCTGGTCAAGGGTAAACACACCCTCTCGGTTGGCGGTGAGTTCGCTCTCGATAAGACTATGTTCTGGGCCGATCTGTTGAACTTTGGGACTATCGGTTTTGCGACCTCCGCACCCACGTCCACGGGCAATGTGTTTTCGGACTGGGTTACCGGCCAGGCTTCCTCGTTCGAACAGGACACGCCTTATACAACGCTGATCAGTTATTGGCACACTGCGGCGTTCGTGCAGGACAATTACCGGATCACACCCCGGTTCACAGCCAACCTTGGACTCCGGTGGGACATCGATACGGTTCCCGTCGAGTCCCTGAACAGGACGGCATCGTTCGTTCCCGGCGTGCAATCCACCGTGTCACCGGTCGCGCCAAAGGGCTTGTTGTTCCCGGGAGACTCGGGCATCGGTCGCGGCATAATCACCACGAAATTCCATCATCTTGCGCCGCGTGTCGGTTTCGCATGGGACCCATTTGGGGACGGCAAAACCGCATTTCGCGGCGCCGCGGGCGTCTTCTACGGCACTACCAGCGGCAACGAGTGGAACCAGCCTGGCAACGGCGCCCCGTTCGCCATACGTCAGACTTTTGGTCCTGTTAATTCAATCACCAATATCTACTCGACCCCGGGGGATTTTCCCTCCACCGCACCTGGTGGAGGCATCTTCCCGTACATCTATTCGCCAAGCTCGCCGAAGTTCTTCCCGTCGGCCGCCGTCGAGAGCATCGACAAGAACGCGCAATATCCTTACATCTACCAGTTCAACACGTCCGTGCAGCGACAATTGCCCGCCCAGGTAACTTTGACGGTGGCGTATGTAGGTACGCTCTCGCATAACGTGCCCACCATGATCGACGGCAACTACGCTCCTTATTCGACCGCTTTCGGTACGCCCAGCACTTCAGCGACCAGCATCGCCAACCGGCGCCAGTTCGATCCCTGTGTTGGGCCTTGTCCAACCGGTCCGGCCGGCATCAACACCGGCACCATGGGACAAAACATCTATCTGATCACAAACCAGCACGCCAATTACAACGCTCTTCAAGTCTCGGCGAAGAAGCAGTTGTCGCATGGCTTTACTATCAGCGGTTTCTATGTCTGGAGCCGCGCGCTACAAAGCTCAAACGAGTCGGCGATTGGACAGATGACCGCGCAGGATTTCGGCTACTTAGGCGGGGCCTTCACCGCCACCAATAATACTTTGGGCGCCGTCGGCGGCGGCCTCGCGGAGGAAAAGGGTCCGATGGATGCTAACCGGACCAATAACGCGGTGATCTCCGCCATATGGAACATCGACTACTTTCATGGATCGAGCATGTTCCTGAAGCAAGTGTTAAACGGCTGGCAGATCTCACCGGTTCTCTATATGACTAGCGGCGCGCCGTTGAACATGACCACAGGATCCACCAAGAACTCTGACAGTTCGGGATCGAACCGTCCCAACGCCGTTCCGGGCGTTAGCCCCAAGCTCCCTCACGGCTGCCGGGTTTGCGCCCAAAACAGTGAGTTGAACGCGTGGTTCAATGTGGCAGCTTTCACTAACAACGGACCTGGCCTCCCCGGAGGCATCGGCCCTGGTGGCGCCGATGGCAATGTGACGCGCGATTCCATTCTCGGACCGGGATTCCGCGACATGGATATGGGAGTCTTCCGCACCTTTTCCTTCGAGCATGGAATAGCGTTCCAGTTCCGTGCCGAAGCCACCAATGCCTTGAACTGGGTGAGTGTCGGTAACCCGACAACGTCCCTCTCGTCGGGCAACGACGCCAAGATCACCGGGGCGCAGGGCACTCAACGTGTCATCCAACTGGGAGGTCGGCTGACGTTCTAGATCGAACCCGCGCAGACTCAACGTCCTACCCGCTCCACGAAGCGGTCGGTGTGCTGCACCGACCGCCTCTCCTTTAGTTCATGGAGTTTCCTGTGCAATCTCTCATACCTAAGTTCTTTGCCGCTGCGCTCGCAGCCATCGTTGGTGTCGGCGCAATTGGGCGGGCCGAGTCGACCGGTTATTTGTGAGGTCTTGAGGACACGAGACGGGTAGGATGCGCCTCTCATTTAGGCGAGTATGGCTCCGAATCAATCGCGACGCGGCGTGTCCGATCGGCGAAGTGGTCGGGCCTCTTTTGAGATTTTCAAATAGAGAACGAGAGTCTCTAAAATCTATTGACTATTGGAAACTCATCCTGATACCGTTCGTTCGCTCTTCAAACAATAAACCAGCGGCCCCTGAAACTGAATTATCTTCTGGAGGTTCCACGTGCTAGCCCTAAAACGTTTTAGATTACTCGCTCTCCTTCTCGCAATCAGCCTCTCACCCTCCATCTTTGGCCAGGCCGTGAACGGAACACTGCTTGGTACGGTTAGTGATTCAACGGGCGCAACAGTTGGCGCAGCTAAGGTCACAGCGACGGAAACGACAACTGGCCTCATTCACGAATCAGTGACGAATGAGAGCGGCAATTTCACTTTCCCCGATATGCCGCCCGGCACTTACAGCCTGACTGCCGAAGCAAAGGGATTAAGAAAGAGACCCAGCAGAACATTACCCTGCTCAGCAACTCATCAACTCGAGTGGACGTCTCGATGGTGACCGGCAGCGTCTCGGAAGAAGTGCTTGTGACGACTGCACCGCCGTTGCTTCAAACAGACCGTGCTGACATCAGCGTAAAGCTGGAATCAAAGCAACTCGCCGATTCTCCCGTTGGCACCAATCGTAACTTCCAGTCGCTCCTGAACCTGGTTCCCGGTATGGCGCCGGCGACCTTCCAGCATTCCCAGTTCTTCAATGCAGCAAGCTCGTTGCAGACGCAGGCAAACGGTCTGCCGCGAGAGGGCAATCTTTATCAGATTGAAGGCATCGACGACGACGAGCGTACCGGCCTTCTGCAGATTATTATCCCTCCGCTAGAGGCCATCCAGACTGTTGACGTCTCCACGAATAACTTCGAAGCGGAACTCGGCCGCGCTACGGGAGCGGTCACCAACGTTATTCTCAAATCGGGGGGGAATGCATTTCATGGTTCGGCCTTCGAGTATATCCAGAACAGTGCGGTCAACGCGCGCTCCTACTTCGGCGGACCGCTCGGCCATCTGTCTTACAACTACTACGGCGGCAGCATCGGCGGGCCTATCCTCAAAGACAAACTGTTCTTCTTTGTCGACTACCTTGGGACGTCCGACCATGAGAGCGTCGGTAGCACGTTTACGATTCCGGATCCGCGATACTACACGCCAAATGCATCCGGCAATATCGATTTGAGCGCCGCGCTCTCTGGTACAACCGGTCAAATTTATGATCCAAGTACCGGAGATGGGAATGGATTTGGCCCCGGGCATCAGCGGACGCCGTTCCCGAACAATCAGCTTCCGTTCAATCGCGTCAATCCAGTGTCGCTCAAGATACTGCAAATGGTGAATGCAGCCGCGGCCACGAATGGAGTCTTGAATCCCAACGCACCTTTGGGAAACCCAGCCAATAACTACACCACCAATCTTCCGTTCACAAAAGGCACAAACAGCTTCGATCCGAAGATCGACTGGGCGATCAATGAAAAGAATCATCTCAGCGCCCGCTATAGCTGGCAGCGCGTCAATACCTTTCAGGCACCTGCCTTTGGCTCATTCCTGGGCGGTCCGGCAGGAGGCGGATTTCAAGGTACAGGCATTCAGACGTCCTATAGCACGGGGGTGAATTACGACCACATCTTTTCGCCCTCGTTTTTCACTGAAGCGCGAGTTGGTGTCGCTCACTTGAGGAATAATGCGCAGCCCAACGACTACGGTTCGAACGATGCAACCACGCTCGGCATTCCAGGTGTGAACATCGCCGGACAGCCATTCACTTCGGGACAGGTCGGTCTTACCATTAATGGCGGTTTTACCGGTACGCTGATCGGATATTCCGCCTCAGTGCCCTGGATCAGGGGCGAGACGAATATTGACTTCGACAATATCTGGACCAAAGTCATTCGCAACCACACCTTAAAGTTCGGGGGCGACTTACGCCGCATCCGAGACGATCTACTGCAGGACCAGACCTTCAGTCCGCGCGGTGTATTCAATTTCTCGGACGTTCAAACGTCAACCCAAATCTGCCCGACGCCAACGAGCTGCGCAGCTGCAAAGACTAATATCGCCAACGATATCGCCAGCTTTCTTCTCGATCTGCCCAGTTCGACGGGGCGCGACCTTAACACTTTCTTTCCGGCATACCGGCAATGGTGGTTCTTTGCCTATGCCACCGATAAGTGGCAGGTCACCCCGAAGTTGACGGTTGATCTTGGTATCCGGTGGGAGTTCTATCCGCCCGCAACTCCCAAGAGTGCTGGCGGCTTCTCTAACTATGATCCTGTCAACAACAACATTGTCATTGCGGGCATTGGTGGCAATCCATCGAATCTAGGCATGCAGACGCGGTACAAGTACTTCGCACCGCGTACAGGATTTGCCTACCGAGTCACGGATGATACTGTAGTCCGCGGCGGGTTCGGTATAAGCTACACTCCTTTCCCGGATAACACCTACGCGTACAACTATCCTGTGCGTGCAAATAACAGCTATGGGTTGGTCGGCTCGTCCGCCTTTACCCCTGCTGTATTGGCCGACGGAGTGACGGTAGCTACTTTCCAGGCTGGCTTTCCGGCACCCGTTCCAGTCCCCATTCCTTCCAATGGAATTATTCCCGCCAACACAGCCCAACTTGCCGGTCAAAATTACTTCTTCATTCCTAATAACTATAAGAATCCCTATGCAGAGTCGTGGAACCTCGCTGTGCAGCAGGCATTTCGTGGCAATCTCTCGTTCCAGCTTGCATATGTTGCGAATCATGGCGTGGATATATCAGGCAGCCAGAACATCAACAATCCACTCACTTACGGCGGAGGAGCGAATTCAGCGCCAGAGTACAACTGCGTTGGTTGCCCTCCCAATGTGCACCGTACTCCGAGTCAGGCGACCAACCAATACTTCCTCGGCTATTCCTCCAACTATCAATCGCTGCAGGCGCAGCTCAACAAGCGGTTTTCCAATAACCTTGCGTTTACGACAGCATTCACGTGGGGTAAGGCAATGGGTTACCTCAACGACGATGATGGCGGGCTTACGTTCTGGATTAACCAGCGTAGAAATTATGCCCCACTAGACTTTGATCGCACTCTCAACTATGAACAGAGCTTTACCTACGCACTTCCCTTCGGTCGTGGCCACGATAAGCTTACCTCTGGAGTCGGCGCTGTTGTCCTGGGAGGCTGGCAGGTATCTGGAATCATCTCGGTGGTTTCCGGCCTTCCATTTACTGTGGCGACGAACGGAGCAAACCTCAATACTCCCGGGACTACGCAGACGGGAAGCCTGACTGGCGTTTATCGTGCGCTCCACGCCGTTGGCGGGGGAAACGCTCATTGGTTTGATCCGACTGCGTTCTCTACTCCCGCTGGGTGCCCAACGTCAGGGTGCACTCCGCAAAACGTTGATGTGGGCAATACAGGAAGAAACGCGTTCCGCGGGCCTGGATATATTCAGGACAACTTTGCGCTGTTCAAGAGCTTCAATCTGTATCGCGAAGCTACCATGACAGCCCGCATTGAGGCCTTTCAGTTGAGTAACACCCCGCAGTTCGGCCAACCAACGAGCAATAACTGCTGTACAGCATCAAGCTTCGGCCAAGTGACCGGCACACTGGGCAGTGGCCAAGGTAGTGTGAATGGTATCGGAGGCGGCCGCTCAGTGCAGGCTTCGGTACACTTCCTGTTCTAAGAGGTGACTTTTGCAGGATTGAGAGCCGGTCACCGCTTATTTGAGTGACCGGCATCTCAATTTCGGTGAGTCTAACTTCAACCCGAAGTCGTCATTAGACAATACGATCGATTAGGAGAGGCATGGAAGGCGTTTCAAGACGAAGATTTCTCGCAGGAGCAGGAATGACTGCTGTCGCCTGCGCGACACGTTCACTTTTTGGCATGCAGTCGGCGTCGCAGTCACCCTTCAGAATCTCGGTTATCTCGGATGAGATATCGCAGGATTTCGACCATGCATGCTCCGTCGTTGCGAATGACTTTGGGCTGCAATGGGTTGAGCTTCGTGAGATGTGGGGCAAGAATCTCCAAGCCTCGACGGATGCAGAGATTGTGGAGGCGCAGCGGATTCTGGCGAAGTACAAACTCCAAGTGACCGACATTGCGAGCCCGCTGTTCAAGGTTGACTGGCCCGGCGCTCCTAAGTCGCAGTATGGGTCAAAAGACGACATGCACGGGGCGGCTGAAGTGGCTTACAAGCACCAGGATGAGGTTGTCGAACGGAGCATCGCTCTGGCGAAGCAGTTCAAGACGAATAAGATTCGGTGCTTTGACTTCTGGCGGCTTGACGATGTGGCTCCGTACCGAGCGGCTATCGATGAGAAGCTTCGCGCAACCGCGGAGATTGTCGGCAAGCAGGGACTTCTTCTCGTGCTTGAGAATGAGTTCGCTTGCAATACGGCGACGGGGCGTGAGGCTGCTAAGGTTTTGGCTGCCGTTCCATCTCCCTATCTTGCGCTCAATTGGGATCCAGGGAATGCTGTTATGCGTGGCGAGATGGATGCGTTTCCAGGGGGCTGGGACAGTCTGCCGAAGAATCGTATTCACCATTGCCATTGCAAGAACGCGGTGAAGGATGCATCCGGCAAGATAGTCTGGTCGCCGGTTGATAAGGGATATATAGATTGGACCGCCCAGTATCGTGCTCTCAAGGCGGTGGGCTATCGTGATGCCGTTTGTCTCGAGACGCACTGGCGCGGCGGCGGTACGCCGGAGGCCTCCACGCGCATCAGCTGGGCGGGCATGAAGCAGTGTCTGCAAAACGCAGATGCTTTTTAGTGAATTGAATTGGTGTGGTTTGTAGGATGAACTGCATCCTTTTGACCGATTCTCTCCGTACCGGTCGAACAACCTCGGCCAGATTGAATTGCAGTCTTACTGATTTGAAGGAGATGAGAATGGTGACACGACGTGAATTTCTAGACACGCTTGCAGTGGGGGCGGCGGGGTTGGCTTTGGGATCGACTGCGAAGAGCTATGGGCAAATCATGGGCTCCAACGACCGGCTCAACTTTGCTGTCATAGGGCTTAATTCGCGAGCCTATGCGCATCTTTCGGCGCTGAAGGCGAATAAGAGTGCGGCTCGAATCGCCTACGTGTGCGATGTGGAGAGCAACATTCTGAAGAAGTTCGCCGCTGCTACAGAGAAGGAGATGGGCGAGGCTCCCGCGACTGAGAAAGACTTCCGGATCATTCTGCAGAAGAAGGATGTGGATGCGATTACGATTGCTACCCCTGACCACTGGCATGCTCCCATGGCCATCCTCGGGCTGGAGGCGGGGAAGAACGTGTATGTCGAGAAGCCATGCAGCCACAATCCTGCTGAAGGCGCGATGCTCGTCGAGGCGCAACAGAAGTATGGGAAGCTGGTTCAGATGGGAACGCAGCAGCGCTCGTCGCCGCATACGATCGAGATTGTGGACAAGATCCACAACGGGCTGATTGGCAGAGCTTATTTTGCGAAGTGCTGGTACAGCAATGTGAGGAAGTCGATTGGGGTTGGGAAAGAGGCTCCCGTGCCGGCTACGCTGGATTGGGATCTTTGGCAGGGGCCGGCTCCGCGACAACCGTATAAGGATAACGTTCAGCCGTATAACTGGCACTGGTTCAGGATCTGGGGGACTGGGGAGACGTTGAACAACGGGACGCATGAGGTTGATGTCTGTCGTTGGGCGCTGGGTGTGGATTATCCGCAGCGGATTACGTCTTCGGGGGGTCGTTATCAATTCAAAGATGACTGGCAGTTCTACGACACGCTGATGACGAGTTACACCTACGAGGACAAGATGATCTCGTGGGAGTGCAAGTGCTGCAATGGGATGAAGTACTATAACCGGGATCGCGGCTCGACGATTGTGGGCACGACAGGAACGGTGCTGGTCGATCGGGACGGTTATGAGGTCTACGACCTGAAGGGGAACAAGACGGACGAGCACAAGGCGAACAAGGAGCAGACCTCGTCGTCCGATCTGACGGGGCGCGATTCGATGACCGATTTGCACTTTGCGAACTTTATCGCGGGAATTCGCAAGGGTGAAAAGTTGAATGCGCCGATTTCAGTTGGAAACGTTGCTGTGACGATGTTGCAACTCTCGAATGTTGCGTGGGAAGTTAATCGCGAGTTGCAACTGAATACTGCGGACGCAAAGGTTCAGAACGATCCGGCTGCCATGAAGATGTGGGGCCGTGAGTATGAGAAGGGTTGGGCGCCGCATCTGTAGTTTTGCGTTTCGCCCGGCCTTCGTTGAACGATATTTTTTCCATAATTTGTTAGTGGTGTGAGGGCTATGAAGAATACTTTTTCGCGTCGCAATTTTGTTCAGTCCGGTGCACTTCTTGCTGCGGCCAGCGTCTCTCCGCGGGGTGCAACTTTGCTGGCTCAACCTACTCCGGTTAGCGGGAAGCCTTCGCCGATTCATCTGGGGTTGGCGAGCTATACCTTCCGCAACTTTACTCGTGCACAGATGATCGCCTACATGAAGCAGTTGAACGTAACTGATCTGAATGCGAAGGACGTGAAGGACCATCTGCCGATGGATCCGACGTTGGAGGCCCAGGCGCTGGCGGATTATGCTGCGAATGGCATCAAGCTTCATGCTGCTGGAACGATTTACTTCCCGAAGGATGAGGATGACGATATTCGCAGCAAGTTTGAGTACTGTAAGCGGGCGGGCATCCGAGTGATTGTGGCGGGCGATCCGGCGCCGGAGGTGCTTCCGCGGATTGAAAAGTTCGTGAAGGAGTACGACATTCGGATTGCGATCCATAACCATGGACCGGAGGACAAGATCTGGAAGTCGCCGCTCGATGTTTTGAACGCGGTGAAGAAGTATGACCCGCGAATTGGGTGCTGCATCGACATTGGGCACACGGTGCGGGCGGGTACGGATGTGGTGAAGGCAATCCACGAGGTAGGCCCGCGGCTTTACAACATGCATACGAAGGACCTGACGAGTTTTACGAGTAAGGAGAGTCAGGTTGCCGTGGGCGACGGGATCATGCCGATTCGTGAGGTTTTTGAGGCGCTGATTGCGATCAAGTACGAGGGGTTCGTCGACCTCGAGTATGAGGTTCACGCGGATGATCCCATGCCTGGCGCTATGGCGAGCTTTGCTTATATGCGCGGGGTGTTGGCCGGGATGGGCTATCTGACTCATTGATAGTTTTCTCATGTAGCCCCCTCCTCCATTGGATGGGAAATACTTTGTTTTCAATTATTTACAGAGGTAAGTATCCCCGCACGTAAGGTATACTTATTCTTCCGTGACAGGGCAGTGAGCTTTTGGGTCTATTTCTTGGTTGCATCTGGCTTCTTCACTTGTACATGCTTACCCGCTTTTAGTTTGTATTCTCCTTGTGGCCCTAGTGGCCTAGGACCAACCCCGAGGGCGACATTAGGACCCAGCACTTGTGCGACTCCCGCCGCATTTGACGTTCCTATTTTGACGTCGAAGCCATGCGCTTCAAGTGTTTCCTTTATCCCCTTCTTAATTTCTCTGCTTGGATCATCGTCTGTTCCTAGAATCTGGACGCCTGTCGTGGCTCTCTGTACAGGGTCCGTTATACGAACCGGATCAGGGTTTGAAAAACCGATCGGTTCAGGAGGAAATACTGGAAAACCAGCGTCCCTTAGCATTTCAACAATATCTGCTGCAAAATTCGATGCCTCAACGTCACTCGGGAGAAACACAACTCTAATCTGTTCGGGGGCCAAGTTTCGTTTACGCAATTCGCTGCTCATGTCTATTTTTTGTCGATCAGAAAGGCGTCTCCATGCGACGCTGGCCTCAAGCTCAGCGCGAGCCAATTTTTCGGCCTCGGCTTTGCGGTTAGCGTCCGCCGCCGACTTCTCATTCTTGCCGGCTCGTTCGTTGGCGTCACCTGCTTGCTTTGTGGCTATTCCCGCTTCTCGCGTAATGAGTCCAAGCAACTGGTCGCTCTTAGCTCTAAGTTCGCTAGTCCTTGAGCGCAACAGGCTATTAATCGATGAAATTTTCCCGGTGGCTCCAGCCTCACCAAAAATTCCCGCGACTACGACGACCGTTGCAAACACATCAAACCACACCCACCCAAAAGAGGGACAGTCTGGGGGACGCATGATTCCGCGTCGCCAGGAATGCCTATCTTCCAAGTACTCCCGAACGATAGTGAAAACCTCTGCTATAACCCCGACGCCAACAGCGATAGCACAATACCACCCGACTTTCTCCCAGAAGCCTGATGCTCCGTCGAGAGAGTTAATTGAACTTTCTAGTGCAGAGATGGAACTTTTTAAGGCTGATATGGAAGCCTCAAGAGCCGAAGCATCCGTGGCAGGGGCCGAGGACCGGCTAGCTAACGTTTGTATTATCACGGCAGTAGCTCTTTTTTTTCTTATGCTTATAGCGGGTGGCGTAATGATAGCACTGAGAAGTAGACTTTAAGCGTATGAGTCGATCATCAAAGCTAACGGATGAAGAGAA
This sequence comes from uncultured Acidobacteriaceae bacterium, assembly GCA_963798925.1. Lineage (GTDB taxonomy): Bacteria > Acidobacteriota > Terriglobia > Terriglobales > Acidobacteriaceae > Edaphobacter. Next base: position 240,667 of record CAWCVD010000008.1, on the reverse strand, counting down.
ACAGAACGGCAAAAGAAAGCTCCTGATTCCCTCGGAAGAGATTCAGGAGTTGATGTACCCGATCACACATGAAGAGTTTGCGTCTCTTGTAAAGAAGACTATTCCGCCTTCTCCACAATCTGATCCAGCAAAGCCTTAAACATTGGCTGCTTATCCATTCGGCGGTTATAGCGGAACGAGTATTCATTGCAGTAAGACTGCAAATACTTGGTGCTAACTGAGTGGTATACGCCTTCGATTCCGCGCTTCAATAGGCTCCAAAACCCTTCGATGGTCTGAGTGTGAACGTGACCCATGACGTAGATCCCAGCCGTATGGTTGATGCGTTCATGCTTGTAGTTATTGCCCATCCAGCGCACATTGTCATACGAGGAATAGGAGTCGGTATAGACCACGCTCTTAGGCAGCACACGCTCCGCAATAATAGGCATTAGCGTTTTTTCCTTCACGTCGTCAACAACACGAGTAATGACGCGACCCTTGCGCTCGACAATCCCAAAAATGGGCTGCTTGTCTTTGTACTTGCCTTCGATGCGTTTATCAGCATGCTGATTCCTTTTAGGTGCGCCATGGAACGTCTCATCCATTTCGACTTTCCCCGATAGAACCAAGTCCTCAGCCATCAGGGTGCGAATCTGTTTGAACATGCGCCATGCAGTCTTGTAGGTTACGCCGCACTCGCGCTGAATCTGCTTTGCGCTGATCCCGCAGCGGGTCGCTGACATGAGGTACATCGCGTAGAACCAGAGTCGCAGAGATGTGCTGGACTTCTCGAAGATCGTCCCTGCCATTGGGGAGATGTAGGTTCCGCAATGGTCGCATGCCCATGCCTTCTTGGTCGCAATCCGATGATGCTTGCGTTCCACCTTGCAATACGAGCAGATTGCGCGACTATCCGGATACCTCTGCTCCATAAGCCAGTCCAAGCATGCATCATTGTCTGGGAAAAGAGCATTGAAATCGTTGATAGTAAAGCGACGTTCGGCTGGAATGGGTTGAGGTATCTTCATGGCAAGATTAGTAGAACAGGAATCTTACCTTACGTCAAGGGATACTTACCTTTACAGACAGATCGCGACTGCAAATTCCTCCAAGCAAAGGACTTACGGCCAAATTCGTGCAAATGCACAAGTTAGCCCTAACCTTTGGTTAGACTTTTTTGTTCTTTCCCCACTATCGATAGTCTTCGCGATTGCGGTTATTTGGAGGCGGATTCGGCTTCTGGTGGAAGGCTGGCCTGGCTTGACTGGAGGAGGCGGTAGCCTGCGCGGGTGCGGATGTGGTACTTCTGCAGGTTTTTGCCTACGAGTTTGACGGAGATGGCGCGCCAGCCGTGGTTGGGGTTGGCGGTAGGGTAGTAACTGATGGCGTAAAGGTGGGCGAGGTCGTCACGGATTGAGGCGAAGGCATCTTTCTCGTCGCGCCAGTCCTTGGCGAAGTAGGCCTTGCCGCCGGTGGCCCTGGTCATGCGCTCGAAGACGGCGGTGGAGACGGGCTCGGACTCGGCGGCCTGGGTGCTGATCATATAGATAATGGTTCCGGTGGACTGGGCGAGCTCGGCTACGTCTTCGGGTGGGACGAGACTGGCGTTATCGGGTCCGTTGGAGAAGACGACGATTGCTTTGCGGCCAGTGAGGCGGGCAGCGTCCTTCACCGTGAGCAGGAGGCCGTTGTAGAGGGCCGCGTCGTCGCCTGCGACCGTGTTGCGGACGCCGCGCAGGACCTGGGAACGATCAGGGGTAAGGGCAGTGACGCGAGAGAGATCGCGGCTATAGGAATAGAGGGCTACTTGGCTGACGCCTTCGAGCGAGCGGATGAAATCGGCGATGGCATCCTGGGCAAAGACAAATCCGCGATACATGTAATTGCTGGTGTCGAAGAGGATGAAGACGTTGGCGCCGGCAAAACGTTTGGAGCCCTCGGGGGAGTCCTGGCCGCCTGGCGAGTCGGCGACAGCGGTCATGGCTTTACCCTCGGGGTTGGCGACGGTCAGGATGCTGCGAGTCGGGCCGTTTCCTTCTTCAAAGGTCGCTGTCTTTTGGGGAATCTTGTCTTCGGTGATGGAGAAGTCTTCAGGGCCGAGACCGCTGATGTAGTTTCCCTTGTTGTCGGTGACGGCGACGTTGAGCTGCACGAGGACGACGCTGACTCGAATGCGGGATGAGTCGCTCTGGGCCGACGCTCCGACTCCTCCGCCGGAGAAAGGAACCGCAAGCAAGCAAAGAAGCAAGAAATATCTCTTCATCATCTTTTCTCCTATGGGTTGTTCGCCTCTGGTACGGGTTTGTCTTCGCGAAGGGCAGTGTTGGTAGGCGGTGGGAAGGAGGCGATCTTGCCCTGCTTTAGATCGTCGCCTGTCTCCCTCATGGCTCGCACCATAGCTGGCCAATCTTCAAGGTCGGTGGCAAAGATTTTGGCGGTCATGTGCCGAGTGAGTTCGGGGACGAGACGGTTGAGCATGACGGGTGAATAGCCCATCTCGTCGGCCAGGCGGGCCCAGTAGAGATTGCTGGATTCCCACGACTCGCCAAAGAGGCGACTGGAGTATCCACCGAAGAACGGAAAGGGTTTTACGTTGAGCAACTCGCGACCGTAGGTTCGGGCGAGCGTGGGATGGGGGACCCCGAAGTCCTTGGAGATGCGTTCGAAGCTGACTTCGCTGGGATGTTGCCGGGCGAGCTCGTCCAGCTGACGTCCTGCGGGTCCAGAAGAAGCAGCATCGGCGGGGAATTTTGTGCGGAACGTGGCGGCGAGATAGAAAGTGTCTTCGGGCATCATGCGGGGAAGCATGGCGTTGAGACCTTCATCGGTCGAGAGCGACTTCTGGACCCGGTCGATGCGTTGTTCCGTCATGCGATCAGAGAGAATGACGATCAACTTCGCCTTGAGCTGTTCGTCTTTGACCGACGCGGCGAGGAGCTCCTCTCCGGAACGCTGGTAGAGGGCCACAGCGTGAAGTTCAGCGGGGCTGACGCTCCACCAGCGCGGAAGAGTTGCGCTGACCAGAAGATCGGGCACGAGCTCTTTCCAGATGAGAGCCTGGACGTTTTCGGGAGCGATGAAGTCCTCTTCGGTCATTGCGAGTGCGTAGGAGAGATCGGTCAGCGATCCCATGAGATAAGCGCCGCCGCCTGCCGGAGTGCCAACGCCGAGGAGCATTGGGGTCTGCCAGAACTGTTCGGTACCGACGATGGAGATCTCGGTGAAGTCGTGGGAACGAACGAAGAGGGGATTGTTGTGGAGGATCTGAGCCCCGGGTGGCTCGAAGTAAGCGTAGTTCAAGCCGACTAGCGTATCCCTGAGAAAGGGGGTGAGCTGGCCGCGAGCGGCTTCGAGCTGCGCCTTGGTAGCGGGAGATTTGATGACCTTGGTGAGGTCGGTCTGTACCTGCAGCTCCTGGTGGTGAGTGGTGTATACCCTGGGAGCCCAGTCGATTTTTTCACTCGCGGTGAAGATTGGCCGAGGCATCTCGAACTCGCGGAGTTCGCCAGCGAGCGAGATCATTTGACTGTTCGCGGGCTTGCCCTGGGCCATTTCGCTGAAGCCATCGCTGAGGGCGTAGAGCGTGTCGAGGGAGACGAGATGCTGATCGTCGAGAACTGCGTTGATCCTGCGGGCCAGCTCCTGATGCACGCGCTGACCGTCGGGGGTGTCCTGGTGAGGAGGACCGGCGAGCAGCTCGACGATCACACCTGGCGAATCGCCGGGGCGCCCGCCTGCAGCGACGATGAGCTCTCCCAAGGAGGCGCGTGTGGAGTCGAAGAGTTGCGGCGAAGAGGTGATTTTGGAGAAGGGCTCAATCATCTTCTGCCATGAGGAGTTCAGGTCCGACTTCGGGATTTCTGCCTGGCGGGCAAGGATCTGCCAGAGTCCGATGTTGGCCTGAAGGGCTCCAAGGGCGTTGGCGCGGAGTGTGTCGTTGGAGATTTTGTCGATTGAGTCGCCGACCTCGACGAAACGAGTCATGGATCCATCGCTCAACTCGGGAAATTCGGCAAAGATCAGGTACCAGTTGTTGAATTGGGCGAATTTCCCGGCCAGCAAGCTGACCGTCTGAGGCGCGAGGCGCTGATCCGGGGCACGCCCCTTATCCAACTCACACATGGTGAGGTAGATTTGCAGCGGGCCGACGTCGGTGACGTCGCGCGAGAAGGCGACCATGGCTTCCAGCAGCTGCTCAGGATGGTCGAGGGTGTGAGTGTGCTTGTTCCATTCGCGGACCGCCTTCGAGTCACTCTTCTGGCGAAGGATCTGCTTCCAGACGTCGAGATTTCCGGGGACGTGCGGATCGCCGTTTGGCTCCCATTCCACGCGAGTGAAAAGAACAAGGAGGTCGGGGGCCTGGCGGAAGACTCCTCTGGTTGCGGCGGGTTCGAGATCAGCTCCACGAAGGCTTTCATATAAGCGTTTCAGCCTGCCGTTTTCGGTGAGGTGCTCGCGTTGCGACTCGCTGACCCGGGTGAGGATGTCGTAGTAGGCGGCGAGCCATCCATTGTCTTTGGCGAGGAGACGGACGACGAACTCCCCGGGGTTGTCGGGACTTACTCCGACGAGATCTTTCCAGGCTACCTGGGTCCAGGCTTCTCCTGGGACGACAACGCGGCCAGAGCGAATGGATAACTGGCTCCCGTAAAAATCGAGGGTGGCGGCGTAGGGAAGGAGACGTCTGAGGCCAGGAGTGTGGAGAAGCGCCTCCCTGGTCTCGGCGTCGTTCTTGGTGACCGCCCAGTAGAGGCGGGCGGCCATGGGTTCGTTGGTCAGCAGATCGACGATGTTGGCGTAGCTTCTCTTGGTTCCTACAGTCAGCGAGGTCCAGTCGGATTCCTTGAACAGGACGGGAACTTTGGAGGGTGCGTAGGGATAGACAAACGGCCCCCCCTTCTGGAGGGCCTCCTCGAGTTCGGTGAGAGGGAAGCCGGAGTCGATTGTAAGAAACGCTCGCTCAGGGTTTGCGGTTTCAAGGAAGAAATTCTTGCTGCCGCAACCTTCGCGGAGCCGGTAGCCGAGAATCTGGACGAGTGTGCCCGCGTCGTCACAGCCGGCGACACGAATCGTGTTGCCGGCCCCGGCCAGGATCTGAAGTTCACGGGCCTGCTGGACGTAACGGTTGAGAAGGAGCAGAAATTCGGTTGGGGTGCCTCTTTGATAGCCCTGCATGAAGACGTTGCGGGCGAGCAAGGGCAACACATCGTCCGAAGAGACCTTCTGGCTGATGGCGGCCATGCGCATGAAGGAGCGCAGCGGTCCAGGAATGGTGGCAGTCTCCGCCGAAGGAGGCGCTGAAGTGGGTACGGCGGCGAGTGCAGTGTCGGATGCACCATAGAGGCACAAAGCGGCGGCTGCAAAGATGGCGAATGTACGAAGGAGGCGCTTCATCAGTAGATACCTCTTGAGAACCTTCGGAGCCCCGCGACAAATCCATACCGAAGTATGGAGAATCCGCATCCAGCCAAGAGCTTGCGGGAGTGAAACCAGGGACTGCAAATCCGGCACGGCCACAAGTTGAGCCACGCTATTTTGTCGTTACCGGTTCTTACTTTCGTCGGACGATTTCAGAGCTTCAACTTAAGAAGACATAACGGCACTGGGTTAAGTGAACGGATGTACTTTACTCCCGTACTGCGAACATTTACTAGAGAGGAAGCCATTTATAGGTCAAAAAATTGCAATATTTTTGTTGCATCAAGTTCCCGGTCGGCGGAACGACATTTTCGGCGCGGGAGAGAAGGGAAGTCAGTTCAGGCCGGTGTCCGCGGATCAGGGAAGCCCTGGCTCTATAAGTGTTCAGCCAGATTGTACGCCCGGCTCGGTCGATCCGTGCAAAAGGTGTTTTCCCGCTGCGGAGACTCGATGGGGGAGAGAAGCCGGCTGAACAGAAGACCCCCTGGCGAGCGATTTGCCTGCCAGGGGGTCAATTTGACTTCTGATTGCTGCGGTTGCGAATCGAGTCAAGTTAGAAGTTGAAGTGTCCGGCGAACTGGAAGTCGCGTGGATTGGTACCCGAAGCCAAGCCGCTGATGGTGCCGAAGGTCGAGGCACCGTAGGTTACAGCGGGACCGGCAAAGGTCACCTTGTTCCAGGTGTTCAGGCAGTCGACTTCGAAGACCAACGCCATCTCACGGGGAAGACCGAAGCTGCGGCGTACAGAGGTGTCGAGGTTCTGCGTTCCCGGGTTATTGAGATTGAAGGGCCGGGTACGAGGAGCGTTTCCGAGAAGATATTGCTGTGTGCTTAGGGTGGAGATGTTGGCTGGAGTTTGGAATGCGTTGGAATCGACATACTTGATACTTCCTAAGTTCGAGGCGACGGTTCCGTTGGGTCCGGTACCGAAGCTCCCGTTAATGCGGGCGGTCTTGCCGAGATAGGCCGGATTCAGATCGGGCATGCACTGACCCTGGCCGGGATAGTTGGTTGTGGAGCATCCGTTCCAGATAACCGCCATTGGGGTTCCGGAGGCATAGGTGTAGATGCCTGACAACTGCCATCCGCTGGCCAGCGCGCGAACAATCATCGAGTCGTTGCCGATGTGTCCTTTGCCGAATGGGAGCTGGTAGACGCCGAAGGCATGGAGGCTTTGCGGGCCTGAGACGGTCGTCCAGGAGCGCTCGATGCGGTCCTGCTTCCAGCTCTGTCCGCCTCCGGAGATAGCAGCAGCGGGAATGTCAAAGCCGCTGCGGAAGGTGCCATCGTCACCGATGTTCTTCGAGTAGGTGTAATTGACGTTGAAGCTGAGGCCGTGGCTGAGACGCTGCAGCAACGTAATCTGCAGCGAGTTGTAGCTGAAGTTGCCAACGTTAGTCCCCCATGTGTCACTGACGCCGCTATATTGCGGGAAGGCGACTAGCCCCTGGGCGATGGTTAGGCTTGACGTGGTCGGGGCGGTTGCCGCTGCATTCTGGAAGAAGGTAGGAATGTTGACTCCGGACATAGCTGCTTTTGCCGTGGCAACGTTTGCGGGAGTTGCAGGTGCGGTGAGAATCGGAACCTTGGCTCCTGTACTGCTGACGCCGACTACGTTGCCAAGACCAGCAAGATAGATTGGGTTGAGCTGGTTGACCCAATAACCACGGGCGTTTGCTCCACTGGAGGTGGAGTTGATCAGGAAGTGGCTCTGATCACCTACGTAATTGATGGCAATGGTCATGTCCTTGGTGATAGCCCGCTGGATGCCGGCGTTATAGAAGTTGAATTCAGGGGCGCGTCCGGAGATGTAGGGATCGGCGAAGCCGACGCTACTGGCGGTGACGATTTTGTTCGAGGAGTTCAGATAGTTGCCGGTGTTTAGAATCTGCGCCGCGACGCTGGGTGCGGGCGGCGTGGGATAGACGTATCCCGGTCCAAAGAGCGAGGTATTTGCTAATCCCAAGGCGGTCCATTGGGAACTGTTGTTGAGATAGAAGGATGGTGCAGCGGTGGGACCGCTGGTGGTTTCAGCTGGGCCGGTTGCGGTCACGTTGAATCCTGTCTGTCCGGTGCCGTTAAACGCGCCTCCGCGTCCCCCTACGCCGCCGGCTTCAGAGAACACCATACCGAACCCGACATGGAAGACAGTTTTGTCGTCGGCCGCATACGCAAGTCCAACTCGAGGTCCCCAGTTCTTCCAATACGTTTGGACCGGAGTTCGGCATCCGCAACTGACGCCTGGGCCGCCGTAGTTTCCCGCGAACTGTAACATGCCCGGTGTTCCGGTTGCCGCGTTGGTGATGTTCGGGTTGAGGAAGGTCCAGTGATCTTTGACTTCGTGATAGGGCGGGAAGTAGTCCCAGCGCAGACCCATGTCGAGGGTGAGTTTGGACGAGACCTTATAGCTGTCTTCGACATACGGCGAGATGGGGCGATATCGACCGCCTTCTTCGCTAACCGGTTGCAGGCCGATGGAGGGCGCGGCAGTGCCGTTATTCCCCACGGCTCCAAGTAAATAGCTGGCGTAAGTGTAGCCCGAACTGGTGTTGAGCTGGCTGGATCCGGCTGCGTATGCTGCCGTAGACAAGGAGTTATAGGGCAAGGAAAGAACGCCAGTGTAGGTAGCCGGGTTGGCATTGTTGATCTGCTGCCATTGGACCTGAATACCGAAGGTGAGGGCGTGCTTGCCTTTGAGCCATTGCAGGTTGTCGACGATGGTGAAGTTGTTCGGCGTAGTGAGCTGAGTGGCGGCCGCGTTACTGTTCTGTGTCCAGCCGGTTAGAGAAGTCGTGACGCCCCCTGTCTGCTGAAATATCGCGCCCGGGAATTCCTCGCTTGCCTGGCCTGCGGGCAGATTGCTGATTCCCAAGGTCGTCGGAGAATACTTGGCTATGCCCTGGGTCGCATTTTGAATGTTCTGGAAGAACCTGGTGAAGCCGTATTTGAATTGATTGATGATCTTCGGGGAGATGGTGTAGGTGTCCTCGATGTCCATAACCTTGGGATAAATGTTGGCGAGGTCGCCACCGACGTAGGGGAGGGGTAAATATCCGTAGGTGGTTGCTCCGGTGCCTCCCGCGCTGTAGTTGTTGACGTAATTTACGGTCCCAAGTGCGCCAACAGCTGAGAGCCGTTGTTTGGCACTGAGGTCGTAATCGACACGGAAGTCGACGACCCAGTTGTCGAATCCGCTCGGTTGACCGCCCAGATAATTGTTGACGAGGGAAGTGGGATTGGTGGGAGCTGGCAGGAAGGACTGCATTGTCTTTGCGATTGGTGAGATGTAGCTGGCAGGAATAATGTTATTGGTCGGCAGACCGTTTTTCATTCCCTGAAAAGGAGTTCTGGTACACGTGGTTCCGGAACAGCTATTGGATGTAGGGTCGTAGATGATTGCGGGGTTTCCGGTCGTTCCGGAGACACCACCGGTGCCTACCCCGCCGTTTAGTTCGGTAAAGTCTCCGGTCTGCATGAGGGCTGTGGGAACGGTGTAGAGCGAATAGCTGGCGCCTTTGCGTTCATGGAACCTGTCATAGGCGGCAAAGAAGAAGAGTTTCTCGTGGGTGAAGGGAACCTTGCCGCCAATGGATGCAGAGAACTCGTTCTGATGCTCAACAGGCTTTGGCGCGGGGACAGTCTGGCCAGCGGCGTTCTTTGTCGTGGCGGCTTTGGCGGTGAAGCTCCAGGCGTCGAAGATGGTGTTGCGAACAAAGTCGGAGATTTGTCCGTGGTAGTGGAGACCACCGGACTTCATAGTGAAGTTCATCGCGCCGGCCCCAGAGTACTCGGCTGGCGGGGTGCTGGTGACAACTTGGAACTGATCGACGGCGTCCACGCTTACGGCCAGTGAGACGAGCCGATTGTCTCCCTGCTGACTGATGGTCTCTGCGGGAAGGCCTTCGAGATAGAGCTGGCCGAGGTAGTTGCCGGTGCCACCAATGATGGGAAGGCGCGCGCCACCCTGCGATCCGGGAGTGAGGACTCCAAAGGCCGTTGGATCACGCTGAGCGTTGTTCATCTGGAGGGGAAGGTTGGCGTAGGTCTGATTCTCCATCGTCAGACCGAGCGTCGCGGTGGAAGTGTCGAGTACCGGCGGAGCGGCGGTTACTTCAACAGTCTCAGTGGTCTCACCGACGGTCAGGACCGGGTTGACGCTGAGGACGCCGAGGGCATTGACGGCCAGATTGTCCTGTTTGAGGGTGCGAAATCCCTTTGCTTCGACGTTGAGCGAGTAGATTCCCGGCTGCAAGGGCGCGATGGTGAAGAGGCCGGAGGACGATGACGTTCGCTGGGTGGCGATGTTGGTGGCAATGTTGGTCGCGGTAACAACGGCATTGGGGACGGCCGCTCCAGTACTGTCGGTGACTGTGCCCGAAATGGTGCCTTCCCCGGCGGTTTGCGCTCTAACCGCGACTGGGCCGACGATTTGCCACGCCACAGCCAGGAAAAGGAATGCTGAGCCTACCGCATTTGCGAAGCTGCCACGAAACCTGCTTGTTCTGGAGTGCATGATCGACCTCGATAGTAATGACTTCAGTTGCCACCGGCGCGGATCTTTTGCCACCACGCGCGTGCCAATTCGCCTGTTTTTTTCTCTCGATCCCGGCCGGAATCTGTATGCTGATGGGCCCTTAACCGGGATCGAGTGGACCGGGGTGAATTATCGGCATCGCGGCGGACGTCTGTCAATAGGAAAATAATACCTGATGGGAAATAAGACGAGTTCATCCACAGAGGCGTCCGCCGGGAATACCTGGGATTCAAGGCATGCCAAGCCGCGGCTGGGTGAACGCACATGGGAAATGAATGTGGAAGGAGGCCTTCCAACGCAGTTGCCGCAAGACAGCGCAGACTCATGTGGTCTGTTGCGATGGGCTTCGAAGCTCTTAAAGCGGGAAGATCAGAGAGCGGCTAAAGCGGCAGCCTCGTCGGGGTAGAGCGAGGCGTATTTGGTGATGCCGACCATGGTGAAGACCTTGGTGAAGTGAGGGGTCAAGCCGCAGATGGCGACAGTCTGGCCAGCCTTATTGGCCTCGATGAGGACCTGGATGACGAGCGCGATGCCTGAGGAGTTGAGGTATTCAACTCCCTTGAAGTCGAGAAGAATTTTCTTATGGGTTGCCTTGTCGAGGGCCTGGTAAGTGCCGACGACCGCGTCCTTGGAGGCGGAAGAGATGTCCCCGACGAAGCGGAGGGCCGTGATCTGCTGACCGCTTGCGCCGGTCAGTTGCTGTTGCGAGACCTTATTCGCCGCTTGCACTTTATTCACTCTCCTTGTTCATCCGGATGACGAGGCGCACGAAGCTCTGTTCCTCGGTTCCTGTTCCGGGCACCCACTCGGCCTGATCAACAAGGGCCTGTATGAGAAACATCCCCATGCCGCGGGTTTCTTCTTCGCCGCTCATCTTGCGATCAATATCCGGGGTAGGAATGGGTGTTTTAATGCCTGTTCCATTGTCCATTACCTTGACTTCAAGCTCATTGGGATTCATCGAGAGCACGACGTTGACCGGGACCGAGGCGTTCATCTTGTTGCCGTGCTCCATTGCGTTGATGCATGCTTCGGCGACAGCGGTTTTGAGATCCTCGATTCGATCTTCGCTGAAGCCCATAAGCTTCGCCATTCCTGCGGCGGTGCTCATGGCGACTTTTTCGAAGCCGAGTCGCGATGGAAGCCGCACCTCGACCTTACTGCCGCTAGTCACGGTCATAACGATGCCTTCTCCTTGGACTTGCCCGTAAGGCGGCAAAGTGCGATTGCACTCATATCATCCTGCTGGGGGGCACCCTCTGAGAAGGTATCAATCGTGGTCCACAGGTTTGTGAGGGTGTCTTCGGCGGGTTGGTTGGCATCGGATGGCTGGGGCGAGTCCATGGTCAGGAAGGTATCCATGAGGCGTTGCTGACCGAACTCTTCCTCGCCTCGGAAGATCTCGGTGAGGCCGTCGGTGTAGAGCAGGATGCGCGCGCCGGGTTCGATGGGGACTCGTTCGACGGAGTAACTGGAGCCGGGCAGCATGCCCAGAGGCGTACCGCTGGCTTCGATGAGGCGGACGGGGGTGTCGCCGTTGGTTACCAGGAATGCGGGATTGTGCCCTGCGTTGACGAGTTCCATCTCGGCCGCTGACGGGTGGAGCCGCAGGAAGATGGCTGTGACATACCGGCGGCGGGCTTCGGAGCCTTCGTCCCAGTGTTGCTGCGAGAGCCGGCCAGCCAGCTCCGCGAGAGTAAGAGACTGCCGGGCGAGGGCACGAAAGGCGGAACGGAACGCCGTGCTGACGAGGGCCGACGCCAGTCCTTTGCCGGCGACGTCGGCGACGACCATGAGTTGAGAGCCGTCCGGCTCGGTGACTACGTCCAGATAATCTCCCCCGACGTGATAGCAGGCGCGAGAACGGGCGGCGACGGAATAGCCTGGAATCGCAGGCATGGACTGGGGCAGGAGACTCTGCTGGATAGCTCGGGCAGCGTCCAGATCCTGGGCGAGACGGGCATACTCGAGGTGGCGCTTGTGATTGATTGCGTTTTCAAGGGCAATGGCAGTTTGCAGGGCCAGGCCCTCGAGGAAGTCGCTTTCATAGAGACTGAGAGGCCGTCCTTCGGGGGGCGCTACAACGAGCTCTGATAAGAGTTTTCCATCGCGGGAGAGCAGTTCAAATCGCGGGCAGCTCACGCATGGTTGAGCGACGGCCGTGGCGGGCACATCTCCGTAGGAGACATCCTGAGGGGTGAAGAGAGCACCCTCGAGTTCGAGCTCGCGCACGGCGATACAGGCTGATTGGTGGAGCACATCGGCCAGCTCGATGGTGGAGTGAACCGACCGGGAGGCCTCAAGTAAGGCCTGCAGGCGGACAACCTGTTCGGCAAGTGGGAGGCTGCTCTGATCGAGTGCTGCGGACTGTTCGGTTGGAGACATGAAAGCGTGTTTCCGAGTCTACCGTGGACGGGGCCATTTCGGCACCTTTCCAAATTGTTTTGCTCGATTTTGACTTCTAATTTGCTTGGTGGCGCCTGCACTGTCATCGCGAGTGCGTATGACCGAGAACTTTTTCCTATCGAATAGTGTTCAGACCTCTGAAAACGCACCTATGGTTCCGCTAGTATGCAATAGTTTGCACAGTCCCGGTCGAGAGATTGCATAGAATCATGGATTTTCAAGGCCCAACTTTGGCCAGTGACGTGCTTTATTCTCGGTTGTACGGTACAGCAACGAGCTTTCGCCCCTGTGCGAGGTACGACGCCGGAGACGAGCTTTGAAGTGCACCACTTTTGCGGGGCTTGCACCCAACTACGGAGGAAACACCAATGAAACATCTACTTCGCATCCTTTTTATCCTGGCTCTATTTTGCGGGCTCGCTTCAAGCGCTAGAGCTCAGAGGGGTGTTGACTTCCACGTACAGGTTCTCGACCCAAATGTGTGCATCCTTAATGCCAGCATTTGTGGGGTATTTGACTCCACGGCTCCGATCGACGTCGGCCTTACTGCCTTGGCCTGTCAAATTGCTGGAGTACCGAATCTTCCGTCGAATCCAGGCACGTATGGGTGCGCGATCCTGTTGAATCTTGTGGTACCCCCGCAGGATATTACCTCGCTCAACCTAACGTTCTCGGGACTTTCTGGCCTCACCTTCGAATGTGACACAACGGGTGATGGGGGCGTCGCGAGTATCTTTTCCAAATCCAGTTGTGGACAATCGGGACCAGGGAGCGATACATTCTCCTTCTATGACGGCTCGTTTCCATTCCTTGGAGAGGCTGTCATCTATGAAAACGGTGTCGATCCCAGTCTCTTCGTTGACGGAACAGCCACTGTCAACGAACCACCCTTTGTTCCGACTCCCGAGCCCAATTCTCTCTTTCTGCTCTCGACTGGAGTCATGATGGTTGGTCTGTACTTTGCTAAGGAACGCCGTCTTTTTGCCTTCGCAAAGAAGTAGACTGCAAGGTCTCGTCGCCCGAGGGCGCGCCAACTAAACTTAGACCGTGAAGCCCATACCCCATTGGTGTGGGCTTCTTTCTTTGCGTGCATTGCTATCAGTTCTGTTTTGTTCAGGGATCCGGGATCGATTCATGCTGAAGGATGGGATAAGGGGTCTCTTCGTCGGTTCGGGCGGCTGTAACAAAAGACCGTCCAGGTCGTGTAGTCTCTAGTCTCTGAAGATTTTCCGCCGCGAGAGTGCCTATGTTTCGCGTTCGCCTGTGCCTGCTCCTTTTGTTGCTGCTCTCCCTTTGTGCTGGCCCCTTGATGGGCCAGCCTCAGGCCGGAAACGTCGCGTCTGCAGGTGAAGTTCCTCGGGTTAGGCTGGGTGAATCCTCGGTGGAGCTTGCCGGGCCGTGGAAGTTTCATGTTGGAGATGATCCGTCCTGGGCGCAGGCGGACTTTGATGACTCTGGGTGGGAAGAGGTGGATCTGACCCCGGGTAGCAGCGGACTTGCTGCGGGGTGGACCGCGCGTGGCCATGCCGGCTATTCCGGATATGCCTGGTACCGGCTTCACGTCGACGTGGATGGAGCAAATCGCTCGCTTGCGCTGAAGATGCCGGACAGCTTTGACGACGCCTACCAGGTCTTCGTGAACAGTCAGCGGCTGGGCGAGTTCGGAAGATTTTCATCGCGCGGAGTTACGGCATACAGCGGCCTGCCTACGGCATTTCGCCTGCCCAAAGGTGTTCGCAATGGCAACGTATCGATTGCCATTCGTATGTGGATGGACAGCGCCACGCCCTTCAATAGCCCCGATGCGGGCGGTCTGCATGAGCCGCCCGAGTTGGGTTATGCCTCCTCTATCTCGACGGAAGTCCGCCTGGATTGGGATGAGATTGGCCACCTTGTCGGCAGCGGGTTTCTGGAGATGCTGATTCTCCTGATGGCCTTGTTGATGTCGTTCGCGTTGTTCTGGCTCGATCGGCAGGAGAAGTCCTATCTGTGGCTCGGACTGGTTTGCGAAGCTACTCTACTGAGCAATGCGGTTGTCCTGCTCGACAATTTCACGACTTGGATCGGACTTACTACGAGCGTTGTCCTGATTGATGTGATTGCGGCCCCGTTGCGGATCGGGTTGTGGGTGCTCTTCTGGGGTTACTGGTTTCGGCTGAAACAGATCGGGCTTCTGCACAGGATTGTGTGGCCGCTCGTTGTCATCCTTTCTGTTGCGACGGCGATGCTCAGGCAACCTCTTTATGGACAGCATGTCCCCGTGCACGCTGCGGTGTTCCTGAACCCGTTATTGTTGATCGTCAAGCTGGGGCTAGGTGTTCTTCTGTTGGTTGTTGCCTACAGCGGGTTCAAGAAGAATCGAGGGGAAGGAGTGATGGCAGCCGTTGCTGTTCTCCTTGCCTTTATCGCGAACTACAGTCATGAACTACGTCTCATCCATGTGAAGACGACCTTCACTATTCTCGGCTTCGCAATTAATCTTGGCTCGCTCTCCACTATTCTGTCACTGCTGATTATCACGGTGATGTTGCTGAGACGGTTCGTCATTGCGCAAAGGGTGAAGGAACAATGGAAGATGGAGATCGCGCAGGCCAAGCATATTCAACAGGTCCTCATTCCGAATGAATTGCCACAACTGAACGATCTTCATGTCGAAAGCGAGTACAGACCGGCTCGCGAAGTAGGTGGAGATTTCTTTCAGATTGTGCCGAACGACAAGGATGGAACTTCGTTGATTGTGTTCGGCGATGTCACGGGAAAGGGACTTCAGGCAGGGATGCTCGTCGCGATGATTATCGGAGTCATCCGTTCTGCGGCGGAGCACGACAACAATCCGCAGCACATGCTTGAAGTGCTCAATGGACAGCTTTGCGAACGCGAATCGGCGAGTGCGACCTGCATCGTATTGCGCTTTTCACCCGATGGACGTGTTGAAGTGGCGAATGCCGGTCAACTGCCGCCTTACCTCAATGGGTTGGAGATGCAGATTGAGGGCTCGCTTCCCTTGGGGATGCTTCCGGGCATGGACTTTTCCGTCACATCCTTTAATCTGAAGCCGGGAGACTCCTTGCTGTTTATGTCGGATGGCGTTGTCGAAGCCCAGAACAATGAGGGCGAATTGTTTGGATTCGGTCGAATTGAAGAGATGCTGCGTAATTCGAATACAACAGCAGAGGTCGCCACAGCGGCCCAGAGGTTCGGCCAGACGGACGATATCCTCGTTCTTCGTGTGGAGCGGCACGCCGTGCAAACAGCTACGCAGGTTGAACCGCAAGAGGCGTACACCTGAGTCAAAAGTTCCGAACGCCGCCAGTCGCGATGAGCAAGTGAAATACACTAGGCCTATGCTTGCAAGTGGCAAGACGACCATTACCCCGGTCGGCGTCGTCGGAAAAGTGCTTCGCATTCTGGACCTTCTTGACCGCTCGCCATCGGGGCTGCAGTTAAAGGACATTGCGAAGCTCACTGGATTAAACAAGAGTACGGCACACCGGTTTCTCAAGCATCTTGAGGGCGAAGAATACCTGTTTCGTGACGACTCTGGAGCGTACATGGTTGGGCCGCGTCTGGTGCGGTTCGGCAGCGGAGTTGGTTATCAGGCCATGCTTAGCCGCATGAGTCGCCCGGTTCTAGAGCAGCTTTGGAGATCGACCGGCGAAACGGTGAACCTTGCGACCCTCGCAGGAACAGAGATTTTGTATGTGGACGTGATGGAGAGCCTGCATACCTTTCGGCTAGTCTCTGAGATTGGTGTTCGACGCCCCCTTTCCTGCACAGCGCTGGGCAAAGCCATGCTGGCGGCAATGTCGGCGGAGCAACGCGAACTGCTGATTCCGACGCTGCGGTTTGAAAGTGCAACGCCTCGATCGATTACAAGTGTTGCCAGGCTTCGCAAGGATATTGCCGAGATTGTTCGCAGGGGTTACGCGCTTGACGACGAAGAGGCCGTTACGGGAGCGCGTTGCATCGGCGCCGCGATTCTAGATGCCAATGGGAAGGTAGCTGGGGGCATCAGCATCTCTGGTCCGACGAGCCGCGTCAATAAAACCAACCTTGCCTTGATTGCGAAGACCGTGAAACAGGCTGCGCTTGAGATCTCGGCCAAGCTTGGATATTTCAAATAATGAAATGTAAATCTTTAGGATTGACATACAACGCCTGCACCCAATAGAACTCTTATGCGGTCATTCTCCGTTTTTAGTCGACCGCGCAAAGGTGCGGCCGAGTGAGTTCATTTCGCCTGGACAAGAAAGTAGCGCTAGTGACGGGCGGGGCCAGCGGTATTGGCAAAGCCATTGCGGAGAGCTTTGCCGAGCACGGAGCTCGTGTCCGCATTGTCGACCTGAACGGTGAAGCGGCTCAGAAGACTGCGGAACAGATCGTACGACTCGGCGGCAACGCAACCGCGCACATGTGCGATCTCGTTGACGGACAACAGTCCCGGGCAGTATTTCAGGAGATTTTGCAACTCTCCGAGGTGAACATCCTGGTCAATAGTGCTGGAATAGCGCAAGTGGGCCGGCTTGAGAACACGAGTGATGACGACTTCGAACGCGTATTTCGCGTCAATGTGTTGGGAACTCACCATGCGCTGCGGGAAACAGTACCCGCGATGGTTGCGAATGGTGGCGGAGCGATCGTTAATATGGCGTCGATTGCGGCAAGTGCTGGTCTCGAGGACCGCTATGCCTATTCCATGAGCAAGGGTGCGGTGCTGAGCATGACCTACTCGGTCGCCCGCGACTATCTGAGTCATAGAGTACGCTGCAATGCTATTTCGCCGGCACGCGTGCATACTCCGTTTGTCGACGGATTCATCAAGAAAAATTATCCCGGCAAAGAAGCGGAGGCATTCGCGAGGCTTTCTGCTTCCCAACCCATCGGCCGCATGGCACAGCCTAATGAAGTGGCCATGCTCGCACTTTATCTCTGCTCGGATGAAGCGTCTTTCGTCACCGGCGCGGATTGCCCGCTGGACGGCGGCTTTTTCAATTTACGTGGCTAAGCACAGGAGATCAACGATGCAAAATTTCAATCTCAACCGACGTCAGATGCTGCTTGGAACCGGGGCCTCTCTAGCTGGGCTGGCGATCTCAGGAACAGCTTCCGCGGCGCCAGCTGGTCAGGAGGTCGAAAGCTCCTCCGCTCCTACCGCCGACCAGATACGGCGCATGGAGTGGTGGCATGCGGCTAAATTCGGAATGTTCATCCACTTTGGGGTATATAGCACGATAGGTCGGCACGAATGGGTGATGGAGGATGAGGCCATTCCTGTGGTTGAGTATGCGCCCCATGCAACGACCTTCAATCCGGTGAAGAATTCTGCGCGTGCCTGGGCCAAGCTGGCGAAAGCGGCGGGCATGAAGTACATGGTGATGACCACCAAGCATCATGAAGGATTCTGCAACTTCGACAGCAAACTCACAGACTATTGCGCCTGGAAGCAAGGGCCGGGCCGAGATCTGGTTCGTGAATACGTGGAGGCTGCGCGAGCAGAAGGGCTTCATGTCGGGTTCTACTATTCGCTGATGGATTGGCACCATCCTGACGGTGCTCGCTGCGCCACTGACGAAGAGGCACGCAAGCGATTTGTGGAATATACGCACGGTCTTATCCGCGAAATTCTCACGAACTACGGGAAGATTGATGTGCTCTGGTATGACGTTTCCTGGCCTCTCGATGCCAAGGGCTGGGAGTCTGAGCGCATGAACAAGATGGTCTTCGAACTTCAGCCCGACATTATTGTGAACAATCGCAATAAGCTGCCCGGCGACTTCTCGACTCCAGAACAGAGGATCGTTGCCGAGACGGGAGGTCGTGCGTGGGAGAGTTGTATGACGCTGAACGATAGCTGGGGCTATCAGCGAGCAGACGATAACTGGAAGACGTCGAAGACTATCATCCGGAATCTCATCACGTGCGTGCGCGATGGGGGCAACTATCTGCTGAACATCGGACCGAAGCCGGATGGCTCCATTCCGGAAGATTCAGTGAGGGTTCTGACGGAGGTCGGCAACTGGATGCAGGTCAATGGGCACTCGATATATCAATCCGATCTGTGCCAGGTGCGGCGTTCGAACTATGCGAGCTTCACGCGAATTGGCAACACACTTTATATGCACGTGCATTTCTGGCCCGGCGAGTACGTTGCGATATCCGGCCTTAGGACAAAGGTGAAGTCTGCCAAGCTGGTAAAAACGGGTGCTTCCCTGAAGTTCATGCAGGACGATTATCGGGTTCGCATTCTCGATCTTCCCATGGCAGCTCCCGACTTTCCGGTAACCACAATTGCGTTGGAGTGCGAATCCGTGCCAACTCAGGATACCGACTACGTTCGCAAGAACAAGCCGCGCATGGGCGTGTAATCGCGAGCCTGACGCGGAAACACCCAAGCGCAGAGGCGCAGGAACAGGCAGGCGGCGTTCAATGACGCAAGCTTATGGTAATTGTGTGATGGTTCGGGCAATGCGTTGACCGGTTGGAGATCGACGGATAGGATCAGGTCGCTCGGCCCCTCACGAGGTCGAGTGCCAGGACAAAGTCTTTAATGCGGGGACCACTCAAGTTTTCGGCGGGGTTGGGTATTCTCCCGCTCTATTTTCTCGTTACGCTTCTGATCGGTTGGTGGGCGCGCCATCGAAGTCAGAGTGCGAACGCTTATCTTAATGCAAGCCGATCGCTACCGTTATGGATCGTCACCGCGGCCTATCTTGCGGCAAACTGCGGCGCCCTCGAAATCGTAGGCCTAAGCGCGATGGCTGCGCACTACGGAGCGCAGGCCTTTCACTTCTACTGGATTGGCGCTATTCCTGCCATGGTCTTCCTTGCCATCTGGATGATGCCTGTCTACCGGCGAAGCGGGGTACGAAGTGTGCCGGAATACCTTGATGTTAGGTACGGCCCAAACCTGCGAATGCTCAACGCGTCCGTTTTGGCTACTACGATGCTGCTGTTGGCAGGTATCAGCCTCTATGCGATGGCCCAGACGCTCCAGGCAATTATGGGGCTGACGTTTCTTGAGAGCATTTTGATATCGGCCAGCGTTGTCCTTGTCTACGTCCTCTTAGGGGGAATTAGAGCGACCATCTACAACGAGGTGTTTCAGTTGATCGTGATGATGGCTGGCATCGCGCCCGTGGCCTGGCACGCATTGCGAAGTGGATCACTCTCTTCCTCTGGCGGTTTTCATCTGTGGAGGGGACTTCCGGTCGCATCGAGTGCGGCACCGCTCGACGGTGTCGGGGTTGTATTCGGCCTGGGGTTTGTCCTCAGCTTTAGCTACTGGTGTACTGATTTTGTTCTGATGCAACGTGCCTTTACTGCCAGGACCGAAATCGAAGCCAGGCAAGTCCCTTTGTGGGCGGGTTTCGGAAAGCTGCTCTTCTCTGCTCTCGTCGTTGTCCCTGGATTGGCAGCAGTGCACCTTCTCCCCGAACTCGGACGTACCCAGCGGTTTGACCAGGCTCTTCCGGCGCTCATGACTTATTTCTACGGCCCGACGATGCTGGGGTTGGGACTGACGGCCCTCATCGCGAGCCTGATGTCGGGGTTGGCAGCGAATGTATCGGCGTTTGCTGCGATCTGGACCGAGGACATCTATTCCCATATCCGGCGAAATGCGAGTGACCGTCATTACCTCGCCGTCGGTCGCATAGCTGCGATAGTAGCGATCGTGATCAGTACAGTCGCTTCCTATATCGATTTTCTGTTTACCGACCTGATGGAACACGTACAACTTATCTTCTCTGTATTTGCTGCGCCATTCTGGGCCGTTTTCCTGTTGGGAATGACAACTCGGCGAACGACTGAACGCGGCGCCATAGTCGCCTTTCTCGGTGGAACGGCTGTGGCCCTGACGCATTTAGTGGCTTTTACGAAGGGCTGGATCATCTACGGCAGCGTTATGAACGCGAATTTCCATGCGGCGATCTACGCTTTCTGTTCCGCTCTAGCGCTCGGATGGCTGGTGAGCTGCGCCGAAGCTTCCACGCCACAAGAGATTCAGAATAGCCTGGTTTTCCAATGGAGAGCAGGTCTGGCCGAAAGTAATCGCCTTCTCTGGATATTGTCGCTGGCCTTGCTGGCAAGTTGCATCGCGCTGAACGTGATTTGGCGGTAGGTACTCTGTAAGTTCCTGGCTGGGAAGGGCCGACCCTGGGACACTCGGGATATAATATTAACTAACTGGTTAGTTAATGACTACATTGCGCCAAGACGTCAACCAACAGGACCGCGCGGACCAGACTCGCCAGAAGATCCTTCAGTCGGCGGTTCGTGAGTTCAGCGCGCATGGTCTCGCCGGGGCGCGCACGGACGCGATTGCCCGATCAGCAAAGGTAAATAAGGCCCTGCTGTACTACTACTTTAAGAGCAAGGAAGCCCTCTACACCGCAACCATTCAGGACGTGATAGGTAATGTCGTCAGGACTACCAGTGCGGTACTAGATCAACAGTGCACGCCAGGCGAACACCTGCTTCGCCTCGCGCTCAACCATTTTGACCGTATTCTGGCACAGTCGGATTTCCAGAGTCTCATGCAGCAGGAGATGATCCGCTTTCGAAGCGGCAAGAGCTCCACGCTTCCCATGATCGCCCGTACCGCAATGGAGCCTCTGCTCGCCAGAATGCGAAAGACGGTAATTGACGGCATTCGCAGCGGCGAGCTGATTCGTATGGACTGGATGCAGGTCATCTACTCCAGCTTTGGCGCCAACGTTTTCTACTTTCTGAGCGCCCCTATGATGCGAGCTGCACTCGCTGCAGACTCTTTCGATCCCCTCGCTCCTATTGCACTTGTTTCACGCCGCAAATCCGCGGTGCAGTTTCTTGCCAACGCCCTCTTTGTCGACCGTGCTCAAGGCCAGAAGCTAGCGCGACGCGTTCTCGCCGCTATGCCGATGCCTGCAGTCACCCGTGGCTCCCACAGGAAAAGGTAACTATGAATCCACGAAATCGCATTCTCGTCCTAATGGGTACTCTGCTTGTCATTTCGCTCTGTTGGTACCTATTTTCGACCAACCATTCAACCGATCTTCAGCTCATCGGGACTGTAGACGCGAATGAGGTTGTCGTCAGCTCCCGCATCATGGGCCGCATCCAGACTCTCGCCGTCGACGAAGGCGACACCGTCACCGCTGGCCAACTTATCGCCACTATACAGAGCGATGATCTGGCTGCTGCGCGCAATGCCGCTGAGGCCACCGCAAACAGCCAGAACTTCAAATTGCAGCAGACCCGCGATACCGAGCGTCAGACCGAAGGTAGCACCAACAGCCAAGTGGCCAACGCCGAGGCGCAGGTTAAGGTGGCCCAGGCTTCGATGCTTCAGGCCCAGGCACAGTACGATCATCAAGCAGCCGACAGCAAGCGCACGATGGCTTTAGCTGCGCAGGGCGTTATGAGCGAGCAATCGAGCGAGGAGGCCAAGACCAGCCTCGCGGCTGCGCAGGCTGCCGTCGACGCCGCCAGACAAACCGTTTCGGCTGCTCAGGCCTCGCTCAAGCTCGCTGTCGCGAACACTATCCAGACGCAGGCCGCGGCCAAGACTGTAGCCTCAACCAACAGTGATGTGCAGAATGCGCGGGCTATGCTCAATCAGGCGCAGGTCGAACTCAACTATGCCAACGTGCTAGCGCCTATCTCCGGCAGGATCAACGTACGCGCCTCGCGTCAGGGCGAGGTCGTTGCTGCAGGTACGCCGATCGTTACTATTACGGACCTCACCCAGACCTGGGTGTACGCGCCGCTCCCGGAGACTCAGGCCGACTCCGTCCAGCTAGGCGATACTTTGCGCGTTGTCATGCCTAGCGGAGAGGCCATTCAGGGGAAAGTCATCAACAAGTCCGCCGAGGCCGACTTCGCGACTCAGCGCGATGTCAGCCGACGTAAGCGAGACATCAAGACGATCCAGCTCAAACTGCTGATACCCAACCCCGGCATGAAGTACACGCTCGGAATGACGGCAGAGGTCTATATCCCCAAGAGCAAGCTGGTGAGCCCATGAGTGAGAACCCACAAGAACGAGCGGCGATCTCGGTTCAGAATATCGTCAAGCGATATGGCGAGTTTGAAGCGGTTAAAGGCATCACCTTTGACGTTGCTGACGGCGAGATCTTCGGTCTGCTCGGCCCCAACGGAGCCGGTAAAAGCACGCTTATCCGCATGATGACGACGCTCATCCCTGTCACTGAAGGAAAGGCCGTCATCGCTGGACACGATGTTTCGAAGGAGCCCGACGCCGTCCGTCGCGTCATTGGCGTTATCCCGCAAGCTCTCACGAGCGACATCGACCTTACTGTCGAAGAAAACTTGATCATTTATGCGAAGCTTTACGATGTTCCGAAGGCCACACGCGAGCGCAACATTAACGAGCTCCTCGAGGCTGTCGATCTGACGAAGTGGCGTAACGCCCAGACGAAGACTCTCTCGGGTGGAATGCGCCGCCGCCTCGAGATTGCTCGCGGACTCGTCCACAACCCCCGCATCTTTTTCCTTGACGAGCCAACGACCGGACTCGACCCGGTCTCGCGTGTCGCGGTCTGGGAGATGCTGAACGACCTCAAAAACCGACATCACCTCACGATGCTCATCACGACTCACTATATGGATGAGGCTGACCGCCTCTGCGATCGAATCGCTATTGTCGATCACGGCAAGCTTGTCGCGCTCGACACTCCCATGGCACTCAAGGCGAGCGTTCCAGGCACGAATGTCGTCGAGGTCCAATTTACGCGTGAGTCTTCTGATTGGCCTCTGCATCTCGACCGTCTCTCCGGCGTTACCAGCGTCGAATCGCAGAGTGCCGGGATGTACCGTGTCCTGACATCGAACGGCTCACGTACCACTACCGAACTCGTTGAGATGGCGGTCGGTCGCAATGAGACTCTCAAATCTCTCAGCGTTCAGAACACCACCCTCGACGACGTCTTTGTCCATTACACCGGTCGCGCACTCCGTGATGAACAGGTTAAAGCGCCGTCCTTCATTATGCCGCCACGCCCAGGGGTGCAACCATGAACAGAATGTTCGCCATTGTCGAACGCGAGATGCGCAAGTTCTTCCGCTCTCCTGCCCTCATGATGGTCTCGATGACGCTGCCCCTGGTGCAGCTCGTCATCCTCGGTAACGCATTCGGCGGCAAAATCCGCAATGCCCGCATGGGGGTCGTCGATTACGACCACGGATCGCAGGCGCTCAAGATCCATGAGGCATTCGACGCGATTCGCGCCAATATTGACACCTTCACCGCCATTCCCTACGACGACGAAGTAAAGGCACGGGAAGATGTCCGAACGGGCAAAATCGACGGCGCTGTCATCATCCCTACGCAGTACTCTCGCCGCGTACTTGCGGGTGATTCTCCCGCTCTCGGCCTGGTCGTGGATAACACCGACCAGACTATGAGTGCTTCGCTTGAGGCCGAGATGCAATCGCTCGTCGAGGCGCTGAATGCGCCGGCGGTTCAACCTCTCATCGTCCAGCAGGTTACGCTCAAAATCGTTGAGCTCTACCCGTATGTCGAGTACATGAAGTACCTTCTCGCCGGCTCCATCTCATTGGCGATGTACGTTGCCGTGATGATTGGTGGCGGGATGCTCTACATCGATGACAAAGCCCGTGGCGTGCATGAGGGCTACCTTGTCACTCCAATCACCCGACTTGAACTTGTACTAGGCCTTAACCTCGCTGGCGCCATTAAGGCTGTCCTCTCCGGCATCAGCCTCACGGTAATCGGCACGCTGCTGGCCGGCCTCGGCGTCATCTTCAATCCTATGCAGGCGGTGCAGCTCTCGCTGCTTATTGTGGCTACTTCGGTTGCCTTCAATGGCATGATGTTTCTGATGATGGTGCGTGTCGAAGATCCACTCGTTCCTCGTGCCATGTTCGGAGTGCTCAACACCCTTCTCTTTTTTCCCAGTGGGGCGATCTCTCCCGTCTCCGGTCTTCCGCCCTGGCTCCGCGTTATCGCCGCAGTCGATCCGTTTACTTATGCGGTCCACGGCTTCAAATCCATTCTTCTTAAGGATGGAGGCTTCGTCTCCATCGGTCCCGACATTCTCTTTCTATTCGCCTTCGGTGTAGGCGCGCTGCTGGTGGCCACGCCATTGTTCAAGCGCACGTTGTAGTGGTGGGCAAATTCCGGTTCCAAGCGATTCCCGTCGAGTGAATTGAATGTTGGATGATTGGGGGCCCTGACCATTTATTTTCCACGCGATTATCTGAACCTCAGTTGGAAATTGACCGGCAAAACAGATGTGGACCATCGGGAACACCATAAATGCCGTTACCATTACATCGCAAAAATGGTGGGCCCATAAGACCGGTCCTTCGTATTCAGACCAACTGCTGTTCAAGTGTATTTCCGTGTGGGTATTCCCGCGTGGAGGACCCTTTGCTGCGTTGGCGACGACAGCGCAGTTCTTGGATCAACCCGGCATACTCGAAAAGCCGGGAGATTTGCGGCGCTGATCGCAGAGGTAACGGCGAGCCGATGGCTTCTTTGCCTAAGCCCCCTTGAAACTGGAGAAGGGTTTCTCATTGACCTTGGGCCGGGCCGCCGCTGCTACCTTAAAGACGGCCTGAGCAGCCTGGAGTTCTTTGCCGACGAGTTCCATGCGTGGTGCGCGAACACGTGCGGAGCCGACACCAGCCTGATCCTGCACCCACTTGATGAGTTGTACGAACTTGGGCACGGTGTCCATGCGGAGAAGAGGAAGAAACCAACGGTAGAGCGCGAATACCTCTTCGCGGTTTCCCGTCTTGGCGAGATTGAAGAGTTCAACCGACTCGGCGGGGTATGCGTTCACGAGGCCCGCGATCCACCCCTTGGCTCCGGCGTTGACGCCTTCGACGAGCACGTCGTCGACGCCGACGAAGATGTCGAGCCGGTCGCCCAGGATCTCGCGGATAGCTGAGACGCGGCGAATGTCAGCGCTCGATTCCTTCACAGCCTGGAGATTCGCATGTTCACTGGCGAGTTCTGCGATCTCGGTTGGCAGGAAGTCGGTCTTGTAGGCGACAGGGTTGTTGTAGAGCATGCAGGAGAGGCTGGTCGCCGCGATGACAGAGGAGACATGGTTCTTCATCTCGCGCCAATCGGAGGTGTAGACGTAGGGCGGAAGGACCATCAGGGCCTGGCAACCCGCCTGCTCGGCGTCTTTGGCTAGTCGTACCGCATTCGCTGTAGAGAGCGAAGAGATCGCTGCTACGACAGGCGCTTTGCCGTGCGCGACGCGCACTGCCGTTTTGAGGATCGCGATCTTCTCGGGGTGTTCGAGGGTGGCTCCTTCGCCGAGTGAGCCGAGCATCACCAGACCGGAACACCCGTTGCCAAGCAACCATGCGGCATGTTGGGCGAGGAAGGGATGGTCGACTGCGAGGTTAGCGTCAAACGGTGTCGTCATTGCAGGCATTACGCCAGACCAGATCATGCATTCTCCTGAAGTACATCGTGTTGGGAATCGTGAAGGCAGAGTGCGCTAACGGGAACCGGAAATAGAGGCGGGCGAACCGACTTCGGCGTCCATCCAAAGAGCGTTTGGGTGGCCGGTCCGCAGATGCGTCCCTGGCACGGGCCCATTCCGCAGCGCGTTTGAAGTTTTGCGTCGGTCCATCCGCTGCGCACAGCGAGATCCTCGTAGGTGACATCTTCGCAACGGCAGACGACCGTGTCGCGTGCTGCAAGCAGACTGAGTTCAGGCCGGAGGCGAAAGGCAGACTCCAGGCGTTTGGCAAACTTCTGCTCGGCCGCGTTACGAGCGCGGAGAAAACTCGTAGGTTGAGCGGCGCAGTCGAGTCCCGCGATCTCGCCTTGGATCAGTGCGGCGTCAAGTCCGGCAATACCGGTCGGTTCTCCCGCACAGTAGATATTTGTAACCGAGGTCTGTTGCTGGTCGTTGACTTGGACGAAGTCGCCGCGAAGTGTGCAGCCGAGCAGAGATGCGAGCTCAGTGTTGGGCACAAGGTGAAATCCGCAAGCAAGGAGATCGCAGTGTTCGTCCCAGCTCTCCTTTCCATTGGTGAAACGAACGCTCTTGAGCAACCTGGTTGCCTCGTCTGCATGAGCGGAGATGGGCCAGCAGCCCGTGCGATAGGGAGTTTTGCGAAGAGCAGCGCGATAGCCGATTCCTTGCAGAGCCTTTGCCAGATGCGACCGTAATGAGGCGATGAACGGCATTAACTGCGTTAGGGATGCCTGTTCCGCGACGCTGGTTACGTGCGCTCCTTGCTCGCCGAGATGAACGGCCACGGCAAGCAAGAGCGGCCCGGAGCCGGCAACTATTATGCGCTTACCACGCACTGGATACCCGCCTTTGACGAGAGCTTGCAGACCGCCTGCTCCAAAGACTCCGGGTAAAGTCCAGCCGGGAAAAGGAAGAAATCGTTCGCGAGCTCCAGTTGCGAGGATCAGACGCTCATAGCGAAGCGTCACTGCCTCTGCACCGCCATCGGTTTCGCGAAGTGCGTGAAGGGTTCCCGGGGCCGGCGCATCAAAGACGCGACAGGTAGAGAGGAGCGTTGCGCCGGAGGAGGCGAGTGCGTTGAGTACCTTGTCTCTCCTGGCGTCTTCTCGCTTATCCGCGTGCTGACTCGCAGCTTTGATCCCACTACGCCAAATCTGTCCTCCGACCTTGGTGTTGTCGTCGAGAAGAAGGACGCTTCGCCCGTGACGGGCAGCAGCTGTTGCAGCCGCGATGCCGGCCGGTCCGGCCCCCACGACGATGACATCAGCGTATCTCATCTGTCCGATTCCACCACCATGCCCTCGCGGCAGACTAGCTGACAGGTGCGGCGATGAGGTGTCCCGTTCACGGTTGCGCGGCATTCAAAACAGATGCCCATGCCACAGAGTGCTGTGCGCAATTCACCTTTGACCGAACGGCGGCAGGGAACGCCAGCCTTGAGCAAAGCTGCAGAGACCATCGATTCGGACGCCATCTGCACTGGCACTCCGTTGACCCATATTGTTATCGTCTCAGGCATGCACGGTCGCCTGTGCATTCATCCGCTGGGGCAAGTAGGGAGTTGTGTTGATCTCGGATGCGCGGCCGAGCATCAAGTCTGTCAGCAGACGAGCAGCAGCGGGAGCATTCGTAATGCCGAGGCCTTCGAAGCCGACTGCAAGCCAGAGTGTCGGGTCGTTGCTGAGGCCTTCGCCAGGGCCGATCAGCGGGAGCTTGTCGGGGGTTGCAGCACGGAAGCCGGTCCAGACTCTCAGGCCGGAGATCTGCGCTAGCTCCGGCATGTAGCTTTGGGCGCGCTCGAGCATCTGGTTGAGAATTTTGGTGTCGGACCTCGAATCTTCGTTGCCGTACTGGCGTGAAGAGCCAATCAAGAGTTGCCCTGTGCGGCGTGGCTGGATGTTGAAGGCGACAGAGTCCGTCTCCAGGGAGTGCGCGCTCTTCAGGTAGCCGAGTTCCACGAGTTGATGATGAAGGAAATTAGGATAGCGATCGGTGATCAGCAGATGGCCCTTGCGCTTTTTGATTGGCAAGGTGGGTAACAGGGAGCGATCGGCTCCGGTTGCGAGCACGGTGCGAACGCCTTGTAAACTGGTCCCGTCGGCTAGTCGCACTATGCCGTTGGTGCTGGAGACGGCCTGCGAACCCCGCAACAAGGTTGCTCCGAGAGCTACAGCACGCTCGAGAAACCAATTGGCCGCGGCGGGGGGATAGATAACTCCGTCGTCCCGGACGAGAAGCGCTCCGGCCAAGCCTGGCCTGAGTTTAGGCTCCTCAGCAGCGACCTCGGCTTCATTGAGGATGTCGGCGCGAACCCCGGCCGCGGTGTACGTCGAGTGTTTGACGCGCACTTCAGCCATCTCTTCTTCATCAGTCGCCACCCAAAGGGTGCCGCGTGTCTCGTACTCGACGGCTTCCGGTAGGTCTGGAATTAGTTGTTGCCAAAGCGAGCGCGAGTATCGCGTCAGGTCAAGTTGAGCCTGTGAATCGTCCATGACGACGAGGTGACCCATGCCTGCCGCGGTCGCGCCTCCGCCGGGGACGTTGCCTTCGATGAGGCCGACGCGCAAACCCGCCTGGGCGCACTCTAGCGCACAGGCACAGCCAACGATACCGGCACCGATGATTAGGACGTCATAGGTGTTCATCAGAATGCGATGCCATTCGCAAAGGGATCGGTGTCCTGAAAGAGAAGTTTGGACTCCGCGGTAATCCACGCACGGCCGGTAATTACCGGATGAACGCGGCCGTTCGGAGCACCAGTGATTGTGCCTTCGAAGCAAGTGCCGAGAATTCCTTCCTGAATCCAGATGTCTCCTGGGACAAGCTTTCCGTCCGCGTAGAGGCATGCCATCTTGGCGCTTGTACCGGTGCCGCAGGGCGAGCGGTCGAAGGACGCTCCCGGACAAAGCACAAAGTTACGCGATGAGCCGTTGAGGGATTGTGGCGCGGCAAAGAATTCGATGTGATCAATCACGGCTCCGCCTTCGCCACGGATTCCGGAGTCAATCAGGGCGGAACGAATCGCGGTTGAGACGGCGATAAGCTCTGCGCGGCTGTTGAGCGAAAGATCGAATGCGTGGTCTCCGATGAGAAAGAACCAGTTTCCAGCCCAGGCGATGTCGCCGGTAAAGCATCCATAACCGGTCACCTCAATGGGTACGGATGCGCGAAAACGATAGCTTGGAACATTTGCGACGGAGACCCGTCCATCTTCATGGAGCGTGGTCGAAACGGTGCCAACGGGCGTCTCGATTCGATGCTGCCCTTCGGTGATTCGCCCCATATGAGCAAGTGTGGTTACGAGTCCGATTGTTCCATGCCCACACATGCCGAGATACCCGACATCGTTGAAGAAGATAACCGCTGCGGCGGACTGCGAATCGACCGGTTCGCAAAGGAGCGCACCGACGACCACCTCCGACCCTCGTGGCTCACAGACGACACCGCGTCGGAACTGATCGAATTCGCTTTTGAAACGCTGGAGCCGGTTCGGCAGATCTCCTGTACCGAGGTCTGGTCCCCCGGCAATGACAACGCGTGTCGGCTCCCCTTCCGTGTGGGAATCAATCACTTCGACCCGTCGGTTCAGAATCATATGTTGATCGTAACTCTTCGGCGAACGTGAAAACGGGAGTTTTTCTTGGAACTGAGACCACTCGTCGAATCAAGTCTGGATCAGTGGGAAACGCTGAATAAGAAGCGATACGAAAGTCGCCGAACCGCCGAGCCAATTAGCTAAGGTCAAAGACGGAATCATCTGCCAAAGATTGACGCAGCTTTGCGAATACGCTTATGAACCGGCTTACCGGCTGCAAGGTGATTGCGGAGTTGCCGGGATGTTTCTCGCTGACGACTATGGAGCAAGAGGTCGCGTGCGTCGTTCAGATGATCCGTCATAAGACGTGATGCGAGGTCCGGATTTCGTTGCTCGATCGCGACGAGTATTGGCTGATGGAACTTGAGGGTGTGTTCCAGATCAACAAGCTGTGAGGTGACCATCATCATGTTAAGCATGGCGCGATGAATTGTTTGGAAGAGGCGCCCTGCAAGACGATTGCCTGATGCCTGAAAGATTGCGCGGTGGAAAAGCAAATCCGAGGCGACAAGACGAACGCGATCATGTTTGCTGTGTTCCAGGTCGAGAACCGATTGTCTAAGCAATGCGATATGTTGCGCATTTGCGCGCTCAGCGGCCTTAGCGGCGAGAGATGGTTCGATCAGGAGCCGCATCTCTGTGAGTTCTTGAACCGAGGTGTCGTCTAACAGAAAGAGAAACTCCATCGGGACTGCTAGTACCGAGGAGGCGTCATTATTTAAGTAACTTCCGTCTCCTACCTTCTGGGTGATGACGCCCATAATCTCAAGTACTTTGAGAGCAGGTCGCAAGGATGACCGAGCTACGCCAAAATTCGCGGCGAGCTCGCGTTCAGGGGGCAACTTGGTTCCCGGAGTAAGCAGTCCCTCGCTCAGCAACTGCTGAAAGCGAAGGATCAGGAGCTGCGTGACATCCTCTTTCTCGTTGAGCACGTGTCCGTGGTCACCGAGCGGCGCTCTTCTACGTTCCTTCATTCCTGAATATTGGTCTACCCGCAAGTTGATGTCAAATCGAAGGCCAATATCAATTGGTACTACCTATCCTCCGAGTCCTGAAAAGGTCCCTCGTCTCTCATTTTGAGATCGGCCTTTGCATAACCCAGAGGGAGGTTCAAGAACGCGATTGCGTACAGATAGACGCGCCAAATGAAGTGATGACGAGCAAACTCAAGGATTCTATCGCTCTATCATCGTTCGACAGGCCCCCCAAAAGTATGCATTAATCGGTCTGCTTGGCTTCGTTAACTTCGTGTTTTCAGATTTGCCTTGACACTTTTTGGTTCTTGGTACTACCTTTAGCACGTTTCAAACACAGCGCGAAAACGTTTCCTATTTTCCGCAAATTCAGGTGCCGAGGGATAAAAATGAAAGCTCGCACGGTTGGTCCGAAGATCCAGAGCCTCATAGTTCTGGCTCTTCTTCTAGGAGTTGCATTGTCAGCCAGAGGCCAGGTTGAGTCAGGACGTTTTGTCGGAAACATCACGGATGCGCAAGGGGCTGCAGTTCCACACGCAACCGTCAAAGCCACCAACATGGGCACTAATATTACCCAAACCGTGGTAACGGACTCGTCGGGTGATTTTGTGATTACACCCGTAGCGGCCGGAATCTATTCACTCAACATTACGGCAACCGGGTTTCAAACGATCAATACCTCCAATATCGAGGTTCAGGTTGGACAGGTTGTCCGCGAAGACCTTCGATTGAAGGTCGGTGAAGCAACCACGACAGTCCAGGTCTATACCGACGTACCGATCTTGAGCACCGATACAGCGACGCTCGGTACTGTCATGAATAATCAGCAATTAACTGACCTGCCTTTGAACGGACGAGGCTTCTACCGATTGGCAGAGCTTACGCCTGGTGCGGCATTGTTGCCGGCAACCGGAAACTCACTGGCGATTCGCCCTGAAATCGTCAATGGAAACACGATCAGCGGCATTCGCGGAAGTGCGATCTCTTTTTTGTTGGACGGCGTGGACGTGAGCGAGCAACATCAGGGCGGAACATTCATCCAGACATCCATCGATGCGCTCCAGGAATTCAGTGTGCAGCAGAGTCCGTATACTGCGGAGTTCAACCGCGGCGGGGCGTTCTTCAACGCGACAACCAAGTCGGGAACAAACAAGTTTCATGGTGGGGTCTTTGAGTTCCTGCGCAACAATATCTTTGACGCTCGCAATTACTTCTCGCAAACACGCGCGATTCTGAAGCGCAACCAATTCGGCGGCGACATCAACGGGCCTTTGTCGATTCCGCATCTATACAACGGAAAAGACAAGACATTTTTCCTCGTCGACTATGAAGGTCAGCGACAGCGCCAGGGACTGGTGGAAAGTGGCACTGTGCCTACCATTGCTCAGCGATCAGGCGACTTCAGCGCTCCTGGCCTAAAGGTGCTCTACGATCCGTTGACAACCACATCAACCGGGACCCGCACGCAGATCAATTGCAACGGTGTTCTCAACGTGATCTGTCCTTCGCGAATCGTTCCGCAGGCCGCCGCTGTGCTCGCTTATTACCCGCAAGCAAACGTTGGGACAACGAGCTTTCAGGCGGTCCCATCACAAGCGATCGATTGGGATCAATTCACGATACGCATTGACGATCAGATCAACTCCAATAATCGATTCTTTGCGCGTTGGGCCTATATCAATAATCGCGAAACAGACCCGAACTTTGCGCCACTACTGAAGACGGCCTCGTTGACTTCAAACGGTCAGGACATCGCGGTCGGTCTCATTACGAATATCGGAGCAAATAAGGTCCAGGATTTTCGCACGCACTACATGCCCAGTCATGTGCGACTCTCCGCATTCCTGCAAGGACCTGACTTCAACGCCGCAAACAATATCCAGGGATTCACCGGCTTGTCGCGACCCGGAACAGGAAGTTCCTTTCCGGACTACTCTTGGAGCGGCTACGCTGCCCTGCAGGGATCCACATTCGATCAACGTCCCAAGTCGCAAGATCGCACCGCGTTCGAAATAACCGACAACTTCACGTGGGTTAAGGGCCGCCATTCTCTCAAATTCGGGGTTCTGGTTCGTTACTATCAGTGGATCGGTTATGACAGTGCGGTCTACGCCGGTCTGTTTGGCTTTACTGGTGCCGAGACGCAGAACCAAGGGGTAGGCGGAGACGCGTTCGCCGACTTTCTTCTGGGGTATCCAGCGTCGGTCGGCCGAGCCTATCCCGGCAACAACTTCGGCGGACAGCGCTGGTACCAACAATACTTCGGCCAGGACGACATCCGGGTTAATTCAAAGCTAACCGTAAACGTCGGTCTCCGGTATGAGTATTCTCCGTGGTTGGATGGGTACAAAGGGCAACTTGGTACATTCGACCCCACCAAGGCACAACCGATCATTGTCGAGGGCAATACCAGCCAGGTCGACCTGACTTCGCAGTATTGCGCTCCCGCTGCCTATCAATTCTTTGGGAAATATATCCAAACCAGTAGTCAGGCCGGTCTGCCTTACTCGATAACTTACACCGACCGCACGCAGTTCGGTCCCCGCGTCGGATTCTCCTGGCAGCCATTTGCTGGCACAGTGGTGCGAGGCGGCTTCGGTATCTTCTATGAGCCTGAAGGCACCAGCGGCCGAGTCAATCGCAATATCCTACCGTTCCTGCTATCAGAGACAGTTAATCAAACACAGAATGTCGTTCCGGTTCGAACAACCGCAAACTTCTTCCTGGGATCGCAGCTCGGTTCAGCGTTGGCGAATCCAGCCATCCTGCCGACCCTCACTCACCTCGACGTCGGGAGGAATCAGCACTATAGCTTTGGCGTGCAGCAACAACTCTCTCCCAAGACCGTCCTCGATATCAACTATGTCGGAAATCACGGACTCCATCTACAGAGCACCGATGACTTCAACGATCCGTCTCCCGCGGCGGGCGCGGTCCAGGCTCGGCGTCCCTATCAGCCCTGGGGCACTATTACATTCCAATCGGAGGATCTTGGGACGACCTATCAGTCCTTGCAGACAAAGGTCGAGCGCCGCTTAGCCAATGGAATTACCGGATTGATTGCCTATACGTGGTCGAAGTTCATGCAATCGAACCAATCACCGGCACTCGGAGGAAATATTGGATACGAGAGGACGTACTCTCCATTCAACACGCCACAGAATCTTGCCATAAGCGGGAGCTATGCGTTACCGGTGGGACGAGGCAAAACCTATCTCGCCAACAGCAACCGTTTTGTGGATTCAGTGCTTGGGGGATGGCAGGTCCAGGCGATCATCGTGTTACGAAGCGGCACTCCATATACGCCAGTGGTGTCGTCGGACAGGGCAAACACCGGCGTTGGCAGCCAGCGGCCAAACATCAATCCGGCAGGTGGGTCGCCCACGTTCCACAAGACACTGACGAGCTGGTTCGACAAGACACGCTATGTCGTCGCACCACAGTTCACCTATGGGCAAGTTAAGGCCAATACGCTTCAATCGGACGCATTCCGTCAGTATGATGCGTCGCTATTCAAAAACTTCGCATTGCCAGGTGAGTCCGTACTGTCCTTCCGCGTTGAATTCTTCAACCTGCCGAACACAACCAGCTTTAACGCCCCCAGTGCAACAATCGATGCTTCGTCCTGCTGCACTGTGACGTCGACTTCGGTCCCATCCCGCGACATTCAATTTGCGTTGAAATACAACTTCTAACTACCAAAGGTCCCGCCTAAATGCACAAGTTAGTACTCATCTTTATCTGTGCCGCCGCGATGTCATCGGCAGCACAGGTGTCAGACTCAAATCCGGTATCGATTCAAGTCGACCTCACGAAACCGGTGGGGACCTATACCCCGATTTACAGTTGGTTTGGTTACGACGAGTCAAACTACACAACCATGAAATACGGCAAGCAACTACTCAGGGAGTTACACGACCTGAGTCCAGTGCCGGTCTATATCCGCGCGCATCATTTACTGACTTCAGGCAACGGAGTAGCGGAGCTGAAGTGGAGTTCGTCGAACGTCTTCACGGTCGATTCCAGCGGAAAGCCGGTATACGACTTCACCATTACCGATCAAACCTTTGACGAGTTTCAAAAGGCAGGCGTGCGGCCGATGGTCGAACTAGGTTTTATGCCCAAAGACCTGGCAGCAGCAGTTCCCGGAGTGAGCGAGTACCAGGTCCACTATCCAGGCAGCACAATCTCCGGAGCTTCTAACAATCCACCTAAGGACTATGCGGTCTGGGGTGAGCTGGTCAGAAAGTACACAGAGCACCTGGTGCAGCGTTACGGCAAAGAACAGGTGAGTAAGTGGTACTTCGAAGTCTGGAATGAACCGGATATTGCTTACTGGCACGCTACCCCAGAGGAGTACTTCAAACTCTACGACTATTCCGTCGCAGGGATTCGAGCTGCTTTGCCGACCGCAATCGTGGGTGGCCCTGCAAGTACCGGGCCGGCGTCGGAAAAAGCGAGCATGTTTCTCGATAACTTCCTGAAGCATTGTATGAATGACAAGAGTGCAGCGAACGGCCAGTCGATCCCACTGGACTTCATCTCGTTTCACCCAAAGGGCCGCCCAACCGTTGTCGACGGACATGTGCGAATGGGACTCGCGAACGAATTGAAGGCGGCCGGCGAGGGTTTTCGAATCGTCGCGAAGTACCCAAAGTACATTCATCTTCCCATCATTCTGAGCGAAGCAGATCCGGAAGGTTGTGCAGCATGTTCGATGAAGGTGAATCCGTCGAACGCCTACCGAAATGGACCCTTGTATCCAACTTACACGGCAGCCGCCATCAAGAATCTCTTCTCTCTGGAGGATCGTTACAAGGTCAACTTGCTCTCCATGTTGTCGTGGTCCTTCGAGTTCGAGGACAAAGAATACTTCGAAGGTTTTCGCACGCTTGCGACGAACGGAGTCGACAAACCCGTGATCAATGTCTTCAGGATGGCAGGCTTAATGTCTGGGCAGCGGGTCAACACGAGCAGCACAGGACAGGTTTCCCTGGATGACATCCTCAGCAGTGGAGTGCGGCAGGCCCCCGATATCGATGCTTTCGCAACGAAGGCTGATCGGGAAGCAGCCGTAATGGTGTGGAACTACCACGATGATGATCTTCCGGCGGCGGGCGCACAAGTGAAGGTGACCGTTGTTGGAATTCCGGCGGGAGTAAACAAGGTTCTGCTCCAGCACTACCGTATTGATGAGACCCACAGCAATTCCTACACAGTATGGAAAAAGATGAACTCTCCCCAATCGCCGACCCCTGAACAGTATTCCGAACTGAAAGCCGCCGGGCAGCTGGAGCTTTTGGGCTCACCGGAGTGGCTGGACGTGAGCGAAGGAAAGATTACGATTTCGACGGAGCTTCCGAGACAAGCTACATCGCTGATACGTCTGAAGTGGTGAACCCCGTGGCGACCATGCTGAGCGACACCAATCAAACAATGCGGCGCAACTCGGTCGATGCCCCGTGGTTTTTTGTCGCATTGGTAACGGCAGCCATTGCCATTAGCTATTTCGATAGGCAGACCCTGCCGGTCGCTATCTCCGCGATTCAAAAAACCATCCCATTGAACGACCAGCAGTTCTCGTGGTTGCAGTTTGCTTTTCTCATTCCTTACGCTGTGCTTTACGCAGCAGGCGGGCGGATGCTGGATATTGTCGGAACGCGACGGGGATTTATTCTCATCATGCTCTGGTGGTCAGCGGCCTGCGCGTTGCATGGACTTGCGATGAACTTTGCGTTCCTTTTGGCGGCCCGCTGCCTTTTAGGCATGGGGGAAGGCGGAGGCTTTCCTGCGGCCACAAGAGTTGTGGCTGAGTGGATCCCTCCGCATCAACGGTCAACGGCGATGGGAGTTATCAACGCCGGAACGGCGGTAGGATCAGTTCTCGCGCCCCCTCTGATTGGCATCGTTCTTCTTACAGCAGGATGGAGGATGGTCTTCTTTGCATCAGCAGCGATCGGATTTGCATGGGTGATTTGGTGGGCGATCAGCTATCGAGGAAACAAGCAAGCCTCCATAGACACGTTGGACGCGCGGCTCCTCGCTCAGCGACTCTCATTTGTGGAAGTCCTTGGCATGCGCAAAGTGCGGGTGCTCGTCTTTGCAAAGTTCATGAGCGATTCAGCATGGTACTTCTATCTGTTCTGGCTGCCGAAGTATCTCTACGATGTTCGCGGCTTCGATATTAAGCATGTGAGCTACTACGCGTGGATACCGTACGCGGCATCGGGGATTGGCAGTTTCTTGGGAGGATGGCTGTCAAGCGCTCTGTTGAGGCGGGGACGATCACTGGATTTTTCTCGAAAATTTGTTCTTGGTCTCAGCGCCTTTTTTATGCCGGTGGTTATGCTGATTCCTCACGTTCCGGTCGCATGGGCGCTTGCCCTGTTCAGCATTGCATTTTTCTGTCAGCAATCATGGTCAGGTCTAATCATGACCTTGCCCGCCGACATATTTCCCCTGTCCGCAGTTGGGTCTGTCTCAGGGCTCATAGGATTCGGGGGAGCAATCGGCGGAGCAATCTTTGGCGTCGTTGCAGGGTTTTTGTTAGGTCACGGATTTGGATATGGAACGTTGTTCGTTATCGTTGGAACCTTTCACCTCATCGGCTTCCTGGCCATCCTGTTATTAGGAGGCAAGGTGCACCCGCTTAAGACTCCCGACTTATTAGAAATAGAGAGCCAATCATGAAAATTACAGAAGTGCGCACACGCGTCGTCCAGTGGGAAGGCGAGACTACACCATTGCCTCCCCACTTCTGCACCAATCCAATGGACCTTGTTATGTTCCGCGAAGCGTCGATGGGCAACTTTGCCTTTCATGGATGGGTATTGGTGGAAATATTTACAGACGCCGGTCTTGTCGGTTTGGGCAATGCGGCTCTGGCTCCTCTCGTTACCAAGGCCTGCATTGATACTTACTTGAAATCGGCGCTTCTGGGTGCGGACCCGTGGGACACTGAATATCTTTGGCAGCTAATGTATCGCCGAACGATGGCATTTGGACGTAAGGGCATCGCGATGACGGCCATCAGCGCAGTCGACGTTGCTCTTTGGGACCTTTTGGGCAAGTCTGCCAAACAGCCGGTCTACAGACTATTGGGAGGACGGACAAAGAAACGCATCCCTGTTTACGCTAGCCGCCTTTACAGCATGCCGCTGGATCAACTTAGAGTGGAAGCCGGACGTTACAAGGACCAGGGTTATAAGGCGATGAAGTTACGTTTCGGATGGGGTCCGGTGGATGGTGCGGAGGGAATGCGGCGCAATATTGAACTCGTCCGTACGGTCAGAGAAGTAATAGGCGACGGCATCGATCTCATGGCAGACGCCTACATGGGCTGGACACTCGACTACGCAAAACGCATGTTGCCGCTCCTTGAGCCATTCAATCTGCGATGGCTGGAAGAGCCCGTCATCCCGGACGACACACGCGGATACCGTGAGCTGAAAGCGTACGGACGCGTGCCCATCGCCGGTGGGGAGCATGAGTTCACCGTCTTTGGCTTTCGTGATCTATTGGAAGCTAATGCTCTCGACTACATTCAATTCGATACGAACCGCGTCGGCGGAATCAGCCAGGCGCGCAAGATCGCGGCAATGGCCGAGGCATATCAGGTTCCGGTAGTGCCCCATGCCGGCCAGATGCATAACTACCACGTCGTGATGGCAAGCCTGAATTCCCCAATGGCGGAGTTCTTTCCCAAGGTAGACGTTGAAGTAGGCAATGAACTGTTCTGGTACATCTTCGACGGTGAACCTGTACCGGTGGATGGCTATATCGATCTCGACGAGAATACTCCGGGCCTTGGCCTAACTGTAAACGAAGAATCGCTGAAGCGTTTCAAAATTATTGAGTAGGGCATAGGAGAGAGATGATTCACCTTGTTCAAATTGGCGACGGTTCGTCGCGTCGTGTGGCAATCGTCGAAGAGCCGAATCTCCGCTGTCTCACTGAAGTGCAGAGCGTCTACGAACTCGTGCATCGATGTTTGAGCCACCGGCAGAGACTGAGCGAAGAGGTACTTACACTGGCGCATGGTGAGACGCTCGACTACGACAAAATCTACGCTGGGAAATCGGATTGGCATCTGCTGGCGCCTATTGACGTACCTGGCGAACCGGCGCGCCTGCTGGTCTCTGGTACAGGTCTAACGCATCTTGGAAGCGCAAAGGATAGACAGGCGATGCACCTCGCTGCTGCTAAGGCAGCCGAGACGACGACCGATAGCATGCGTATGTTTCAGTGGGGTCTCGAAGGAGGGCATCCAGCCGCGGGCGAAATCGGGATCGCGCCCGAGTGGTTTTACAAAGGCAACGGCTACATGGTGCGGCCGCCATTCGCACCTCTGTCGGTTCCAGCCTTTGCCGAGGACGGCGGGGAAGAGGCGGAACTCGCTGGAATTTATCTGATCGGGCCAGACGGAACACCGTATCGCATCGGAATGGCCGCCGGCAACGAATTCTCCGATCATCAATTCGAAAAGCGAAACTATCTTAACCTAGCGGGCTCGAAACTCAGGACCTGTAGTCTGGGACCCGAGCTGGTCGTCGGGGCGGCATTCCAGGCAATTGCAGGCGAAGTTCGGATCGAGCGCGGCGCAGACACCATCTGGTCGAAGAGCGTGGAGACGGGTGAAGAGAATATGTGCCATAGTCTCGCCAATCTCGAACATCATCACTTCAAATTTGAGGGGCATCGTCAACCCGGTGACGTCCATGTGCACTTTTTCGGAGCTCACTCTCTTAGCTTTGGCGACGGCGTTGTCTTGAACGACGGAGACTGGATGAATGTTCAATACCAAGGGTTCGGGCGGGCCCTCCGCAACCCAGTTCGTATCGCGCCGAAGCAGTCAAATCGTCAGATTGGTGTGCGTCCGCTTTCATAGAAAGAAATCTGGAGGAGCGATTTCATGGGTGAAGAGGTAGCGATACTCGGGCTTGGAACCATGGGTGCCGGGATGGCGGCGAACCTGCTGAAAGCCGGCTTTTCTGTGAGGGTATACAACCGCACAGCAGCGAAGGCTCGGGCGCTGACCGCAACAGGCGCGCATTTTGCGTCAACGCCGCCGGAGGCATCCCACGGCGCGTCGGTGATCATCAGCATGCTGGCCGATGACGCGGCATCGCGCGAGGTCTGGCTGGGTGAGAACGGTGCGCTTGCTGCTGCGACAAGCGGAGCAACTCTGATTGAGTCGAGTACTGTCAGTCCCGCCTGGATCGCTGAATTGGCGAATCTGGCCCAGGAGCATGGAGTGGATTTTCTGGATGCCCCTGTCACCGGTAGCCGGATGCAGGCTGAAGCCGGGCAACTCTCCTTCCTGGTTGGAGGCAAAGATGCCGTGCTTGAAAAAGCGAAACCGGTATTGAAGGCAATGAGCAAAGAGATCATTCATCTTGGCCCTGTGGGAAGCGGCGCAAAGATGAAATTGATCAACAACTTCGTGTGCGGAGTTCAGGTGGCGTCGCTGGCCGAGGCCCTTGTATGGATCGAGCGCAGCGGGCTCGATCGAGATAAGGCACTCACCGTGCTAAAAGGAGGTGCGCCCGGCAGTCCACTTCTTGGAGCCATTTCGGCTCGCATGGCCAGTCAAAACTACGCCGTAAACTTCCTCCTCAAACTCATGACCAAAGACCTCCGATACGCAGAGAATGAGGCCGCGCATTACGGAGTCGATCTCCAGACGGCCGAAGTGGCGCGAAGTCTCTTTGAGAATGCAATTTCCAAAGGGTTCGGCGAACAGGACATGGCATCAGTGATCGAACCGCTGCGGCAAAAGCAGACAGCTCCAAAGTAATGCTCCAAAGTTCGTGACGCGCGTCCAAAGGGAGACTCTAACCATGAAGCACGCTGCAATTCTCAGTGGCCTATTCCTTTGTCTATGCAGTGCCTCGGCGCAAGACGCGCCACGGCCTGCATACTTGGATCCATCGAAGCCGATCGATCAGCGTGTCGCCGACCTGGTCGGACGCCTGACCATCGAAGAAAAAGCCCAGCAACTTAATCATCTAAATGTCGGCATTCCGCGTCTGAAAATTCCGGCGTGGGGAGGATGGAACCAGACCCTGCATGGTGTCTGGTCCAAGCAGCCAACGACGCTCTTTCCGGCAGCAATTGCGATGGGCGCAACATGGGACCCATCCCTCGTCCACACCATCACCGATGCAATGTCGGATGAAGCTCGCGCCTTATACAACATCGGCGCGGAAGGACCCCGTTCGAAACATGGCCTGGTCTTCCGCTCCCCTGTAATTAACATAAGTCGCGATCCGCGCTGGGGGCGAATTCAGGAGGTATTTAGCGAAGATCCGTTTCTTACCGGACGCATGGCCGTGGCTTACATCCAGGGATTACAGGGCGACAATCCGCACTATCTGAAGGTCGCTGCAACCGTGAAACATTTCGCCGTCAATAACGTCGAGACAAACCGCCAGCATCTCTCCGCTCAAGTGGATGAGCGCAACCTGATG
The DNA here is from genome assembly GCA_963798925.1 of uncultured Acidobacteriaceae bacterium. Taxonomy (GTDB): domain Bacteria; phylum Acidobacteriota; class Terriglobia; order Terriglobales; family Acidobacteriaceae; genus Edaphobacter. Next base: position 199,826 of record CAWCVD010000008.1, on the reverse strand, counting down.
GAATATTGGCTGCCCCACTGGAAAGACGCCATTATGGAAGGACACGCGCAATCGGTAATGGCCTCTTATAACGCGATTAACGGCGCTCCCGACGCGATCAACAAGTATCTGCTGACCGACATTCTCCGCGAGCAATGGAAGTTCGACGGATTCGTAACCGACGACCTCGGCGGAGTCAATCTGCTCGTGGCGGCGCATCACATCACCGAAGATCCAGTGGTAGCAACGGCAGAGGCTATCAAGGCAGGATGCGACTCAGACGACGCCCAGTATGAGACGAATATTCCTTTGGCCGTCAAGCGCGGTCTTCTCGAGCCTGCCGACGTGGACCGTGCCTTGTCGCGGGTGCTTCGAGTCGGCTTCCGCCTGGGCGCCTTCGATCCGTCAGAGATGAACCCTTACTCCAAGATCCCCGCCGACGTGATTCGTTCACCAGAACATCTGAAGCTCTCTCTTCAAACAGCGCTCGAGTCCATCACCTTACTCTCCAACCGAAACAACTTTCTTCCCCTCAAGAAAGAAAACCTGAAGAGCGTCGCAATTATCGGTCCCGCAGGTGATTCCGCCTTCGAGACCGGCAACTACTACGGAACGCCTGCGCGCAAAGTGACCCCTCTTCAGGGATTGAGAGAGGCACTCGGCTCTGAAGTGAAAGTGGAGTACGAACAAGGCACAGGTTTTATTGAAGCCGCCGATCCAGCAATGATCGCTCGCGCAGTAGATCTGGCGCGAAGGTCCGACGTAGCCATCCTCTTTCTGGGAACGAATCTCAGGGTAGAAGCCGAGGGCAGAGATCGTCGAGATCTGAATCTCCCCGGCGCGCAGCAACAATTAATGGAAGCGGTTTACGCCGCCAACCCCAAGACTGTCCTGGTGCTGATGAATGCCGGCCCGTTGGCCGTAACCTGGGCGAACGATCACCTTCCCGCGATCCTCGACGCCTGGTATCCAGGCGAAGCCGGCGGCAGTGCGATTGCCCAGGTTCTCCTCGGCGACTACAACCCCGGCGGCCATCTTCCCTACACGGTCTACGCCAGTCTCGACGGAGTCCCACCGCAGAATGAATACGATGTGTCGAAGGGATTTACCTATCTCTACTTCAAGGGCGTGCCTCTTTATCCGTTCGGTCACGGTCTCAGCTACACGCAGTTCAAGTACAGCAACTTAAAGCTGTCCCAGGCCAGTATCAATACGACTGGCAAAGTCGAGGTCTCATTCGATCTGCAAAATGCTGGCTCCCGGGCAGGGGCGGAGGTCGCACAGCTGTACGTTCATCAGACAAAATCAAACGTCGTTCAACCAATAAAAAGCTTGCGTGGATTTCAGCGGGTAACGCTGGATCCCAGTGAGACTAAACACATTTCATTTACCTTGCCCGCGTCTCAGTTGTCCTATTACGATGTCGCGACGCACAAGTTCATCGTTGCCCCAGGAATCTTCAACGTAATGGTCGGATCGTCATCAGACGACATCCGCCTTAGGACCCATCTGCAGATTAATTGAACTCTTCTATGTCGGCATTCAGAAAACAGGGACGAGACATCTGACCGAAAGATTCGCCAACAACAGTCCGTGCCTGCTCATTAAGACTCACTCGCCACCGTCTGCGCAGTACTATTCTTGAACGTCGTCTTTTGGCAGCTAAGGAATCGAGCACCTAAAGAGCGGCCCTCCTTGAAGGCCTCTCCCCAGGAAGCAATAGGAGCCAACCATGGCAAGTAAAAAGACAGTCATCGTAACCGGCGCTTCGCAAGGGATTGGAGCAGCCGTTGTCCAGGACTTTCTGGATCATGGCTACAACGTCGTCGCGACCTCGCGCAACGCTTCCAGCGCCGGATTCGCGCCGTCACCTAATCTCGCGCTCGTCGACGGAGACATCGGTCAGGCGGCGACTGCTGAGAACGTCACACAGACCGCGATCACCAGGTTCGGCTCGATCGACCACGTCGTCAACAATGCGGGTATCTTCTCAGTCAAAGCCTTCACGGACTACACCATCGACGAGTTTCACGCTTTCGTCTCCACCAACCTGGAAGGTTTCATCTTCATCACCCAGCGCGCGGTCAGGCAGATGCTTTCGCAGGGCACTGGCGGCAGCGTGACAACCGTCACAGCGTCGCTGGCTGATCACCCCATCGAGGGTAGCCCCGCATCGATTCCGATGATCACCAAGGGCGGACTGAATGCAATTACCCTCAGCCTCGCGAGCGAATACGCGAAGAACCACATCCGCTTCAACGCAGTCGCGCCGGGTATTGTCGACACGCCTCTGCACAAGAACTCATCGAAGGAGCTTCTGATGACCCGTAACCCGATGGGCACAATCTCAGACCCAAAGGACATCGCCAAGGCTGTCGTTTATCTGGCGGAAGCTACTCACGTAACCGGGGAGGTGCTGCACGTGGACGACGGTGCGCACGTAGGCCAATGGTAAGCGATACGGGTCCGCAGCCGGGCAGTGCGGAGCGACGGCTGCAGGATCTTGGCATTCAGCTCCCAGCCGCGCCCACGCCGTTTGGCAGTTACGTCGAGACTGTACAGACGGGCAATCTCCTCTTCTTTAGTGGGATGCTCCCCGTTGTCGACCACAAGCCGAAGTATGTTGGACGGCTGGGCAAAGAGCTCGATATTGAAGCCGGACGAGATGCCGCCTACACCGCGGCATTGGGCATTCTCGCCGCGGCGAAAGAACATTTGGGCTCGCTGGATCGAGTCACACGCGTCGTCCGGCTCGGAGTCTTCATAGCAACCTTCGGAGACTTCTTCGACCAGCCCAGGGTCGCGGACGCCGCCTCGGACCTCTTTCGAGATCTCTTTGGCATTGAGAAGATGCCGGTTCGGCTGGTAATCGGGGTTGCCAGCCTTCCGTTCGGGATGCCGATAGAACTCGATGTAATCTTCGAAGTCGCAGAATAGGGCAAACTAGATTGGAGCATGCATGCACACGACGAAACCGATTCCTCGGACGCTGACGACCCTCGCGCTCGTGCTTTCTACCGCCGTGGGCTTGAATGCCCAGAAGAAGGACAAAGCAATGGAACAGGTGTTTTATCGCACAGTGAAAGTCGATGGACTCTCCATCTTCTACAGAGAGGCCGGGGTGAAAGACGCTCCCACCATTCTTCTCCTGCACGGTCTTCCGTCGTCGTCGCGAATGTTTCAGCCGCTGCTCACACGACTCGCAGACAACTACCATCTGGTTGCGCCCGACTATCCGGGCTACGGACACAGCGACTGGCCCGACCCGAAGCAGTTCGGCTACACCTTCGATCACATCGCGTCCGTGATGGACGGCTTCACGCAAGCGCTGAATCTGTCGCATTACACGCTTTACATGCAGGACTACGGTGGTCCGGTCGGCTTTCGCATGGCACTGAAACACCCGGAGCGCGTGCAGGCTCTCATCGTCCAGGATGCCGTCGCTCACAACGAAGGCCTTGGCGCGAACTGGGCAACACGGCGGGCATTCTGGGCAGACAGGTCTACTCACGAAGACGCCTTGCGAACAAACCTGCTGTCGCTCCAAACCACAAAGGTTCGCCACATTGGAGACGATCCCAACATCGAGCTCTACGACCCGGATCTCTGGACCGATGAGTACGCATTTCTCAACGCATCGGGACAGGCGCAGATTCAAAGCGATCTCTTCTATGACTACCGCACCAACGTCGATGCTTATCCTAAGTGGCAGGCATGGATGCAGAAGATACAGCCAAAGCTGTTAGTCCTCTGGGGCAAGCACGATCTCTCGTTCGACCTCGGCGAACCGGAACGCTATCGCAAGGACGTACCGAACGCGAAGGTCTACGTGCTCGACGCAGGACACTTCGCGCTTGATACCAAAGCAGATGAGATAGCCGAGTTGATACGTCAGTTCATGAAGACGCAGAAGTAAACAGCGTCCTTCGCGCCTCTTGCTAATCGTCGTGACGGATTCGGCAGTGAGTAGTTCGACTCGCTCGTAGCGGACCGACTTGGTGGCGCTCAACAGGAATGATGACGATATCAAACGATTGATTGTCTTGCCCTCGCTCTGCCAATAACTTCCGACTGCAAAACGGCATCGTATAGGTCACGGGCTGGTCCCTTCATCGGCTCGTGTTCGCCGGGATATTTCATGCCCTCCCCCCTCTATTCAACTCGAGCCCTCCCTCGGGTGGCCATTTCAGGCCGCTCAAGAAATTCCCCACTGTGCCAAGAAGAGCACAATCATTTGTTATCAGAGGTTTAGAAAGGATCCCAAGCATGATCGTCTACGCCAACCTTCCAAGGCCAGTCAGGCAGCTTTCGGGTCGCCGGAGTCTTCTCGGCGTCATCGTATTAGCTGCCGCAATAATCTTCTCCGCCTCAACCGTGCCTGCGTTCGCACAGTATCGCACTTCCATCCAAGGTGTTGTGACCGATCCCGAAGGAGCAGTCGTCCCTGGAGCGACCCTTACGCTCAAGAACTTGTCGACCAACGGGACGGTGGTAAGAACGAGCGATGAAGCCGGCGTCTTCAACTTCAACGCTCTCCCTGCGGACCACTTCTCGCTGACTGTTGTGAGGGCCGGTTTCCAGAAGCAGGTTCTCGACAACCTGCAATTGATCCCAGAGCAGCCGAACTCCCTCAATGTGAAGCTGGAGCTCGGCGTGGAGTCGACGACCGTTAACGTGGACGCTTCTCTCTCGCCAGCCCTCGATACCGAGACCGCAAGCACCGGACGAGCAATTTCAGACAACGAGATCCAACATATGCCGGTCTACCAACGCGACGTGACCAGCCTCATTCAGTTGGCGCCTGGGGTTCTGGCTTCGGGAGCGCAGTCAGGCGGAGGCGGTGGATTCCAGGCTCCGGGCACCCAAACCGGGGCCTCATCAGGTGGAGGCGGCAATTTAGGACACTCGAGCAGTATCTTTGCGACGGAAAATGGCGCTTCCGCAAACGCTAACGGCGGCCAGTTTGAAACCAACGGCTACAGCGTCGACGGTATCAGTACCGTGAGCGCCGTCTGGGGCGGATCGACGGTCATTACCCCCAGTCAGGATGCAGTCAGCAACGTTAATATCGTCACCAATGCTTACGACGCTGAAAATGGCCGGTTCTCGGGGGCGTTGACCCAAATTACGTCCAAGAGTGGAACCAACAGTTTTCACGGCAGTTTTTTCATCCAGATCGCTCGTCCTGGGCTGAATGCTTATCAACGTTGGAACGGTCCCTCGTCGGTGCAGTCGAATGATCCAGTCACCGGAGCCAAGCTGACACCCTCCCAGCGTGGCCTGCTCCGGGATCAGGACCGTTATAACCAACTGGGTGGAAGCATCGGTGGACCGATCTGGAAGGACAGGGTCTTCGCCTTCTTCGCCTACGAGGGACAAAACCAGACCATTTCGGCGACCAGCACCCAATGGTTCCCCACCTCAGCGCTTGCGGCATTGGCGCCGACAAATAGCATCGCCGCGACCTTCCTCAACTTCAAGGGAGCTGCAGTTTCCGGCAGCGTCATTGCCGCTGCAACCTGCGCAAACGCCGGCCTCACTGAAGGCGTAACCTGCCGTACCATCGCGGGTCAGGGCTTGAACATTGGTTCGCCGCTCACCAACGGCCTGGGCAAGCAGGACCTCACCTACGTGAACGCCAGCACGCCCGGCGTCGGCAATGGACTCTCAAACGTTCCCAATATCGCCCAGTACAGCATCGTCAACCCGACCACCAGCGATTTCAAACAGTACAACGGACGCCTCGATGCCGATGTGACCCACAAGGATCATGCCAGCTTCGCGATTTTTTGGGTTCCAGCTAGCATTACTAACCTTAGGGGCGGACTCGGCTATCAGCTCTTCAATCACTCGCAGATTAATGACGCTTTCTCGGTGATCTGGAACCACACCTTCTCGCCGACCTTCCTGAACGAAGCCCGCGCCAACGCGGCGGGCTGGCGCTATAACGAGATTGAGAGCAACCCTCAAGCACCCTTCGGCCTGCCCCAGGACACTGTATCGATGATTGGCAGTATCAACCTGGGCAACCTCGGCGCGTCGGGACCGAATCACCTGAACCAATGGACCTACGGCTACAAGGACGTAGCCACCAAAGTACTTCACTCGCAAACGATGAAATTCGGATTCGATTTTACTCGGCTCTACTATCTGAATGATCCGATCGGGGTACCGAATTACACCTTCTATAATCTCTGGGACTTCCTGAATGATGCCCCCGAGGCGGAAGGCGGTCCATTCCAGGCAACCACCGGTATTCCTGGCGGCTTCCGCAACGACAACCGCCAGAACTTGTTCGGTGTCTTCTTTCAAGACGACTGGAAGGCTCGTCCTAACCTTACTTTGAGCGCCGGTCTCCGCTATTCCTACTTCGGGCCGCTCACGGATAAGAACAACAACCAGGGTGTACTCAAGTTTGGCAGCGGCGCAGCCCTCTTAACCGGCATCGCGATTCATACGGGAATCGGCGCGTGGAACGCGCAAACGCTCAACTTCGGCCCGCAGGTCGGCTTCAACTGGAGTCCGATTGCATCCAATGGCAAAGTAGTCTTCCGCGGCGGTTACGGCCTCAACTATAACCAGGAGCAGATTGCAAACTCCAATGTGAATGACGGCAACCCGCCGGGAACCAGCTCTGTTCCGGGCAGCAGTAAAAACCCCTCGCAGATCAATCCGAATATTCTCTACGCGGTCTCGAGCAGCCCAACCAATATCTTTGGCTTCCCGCCAAATCCACACACGATTACCACGTTTAATTCCGCGGGCCTGCCGACGGCCGGGAGCGCAAACGTCGGCGCGCTGCCCGGTAACTTGCCCACTGAGTATGCGCATCATTACTCACTCGACATGCAGGTGGACTTGGGCTATTCGTTGGTTATGACTGTCGGCTATGTAGGCAGCTCCGGTCATCACACCTTGTACAACTATGACGCAACCGCTCTCGGACAAATTACGGGGGCACCACAGAACCCCCTCGTAAATAGCGTCAACACCTTCGGCAGCCAGGGTAAATCCAACAACAATATGTTGCTCGCCGGACTCAAGCATCAGTTCTCGCATACCTTCGCCGCAGAGGCGCAGTATGCCTGGGCCCACAGCCTGGATACCGACTCCGGTCCGTATTCTCGCGATCCTTACCTTTACAACCCCAGCTTCTCCTATGGGCGATCGGACTTCGACGTCAATCAGTCTTTCAAGCTCTTTGGCATCTGGCAGCCGGTTTTCTTTCGCGGCAGCCACAACTGGGTCGAGAAGATCGTCGGTGGATGGTCCCTCAGTGGCATATTCACCGTTCACTCGGGCTATGGATGGACTCCCGTCTATAACGCACCACATCAAATCTATTGCAATACCTGCAACTACGGATTCCAGAACCTGCGTCCGTACTACCTCGGAGGAGCAGTCAATAACGCCAGCAACAACGCCTTCAAAACAGGAAGCAATTTCCCCAACCCGGGAACCGCCAATACAGGTACGAACAACAATCAATTCGCGAACAAATACTTCATGGTCCCGAACTATTCGAATGCGATTACCGACAATCCAGGACAGGCCACAAACAACTTCATCCCTCCGCCGGGAATCGGTCGCAACTCCTTTCCCGGTCCCGACTATCGTGATGTCGATATAAATATCGCCAAAGCATTCGGCTTGCCTAGGATCCCAGGGCTAGGTGAAAACGCCAGGATCGAAATCAAAGCCAACATGCTTAACGCCTTCAATTTATTGAATATCAACCCCAGCACCCTTTCGACGAATATCTCAAACTCCAACCTCGGTCAGGCATCAAGCGCCCTCGGATCCAGAAGTATCGATCTGCAGGCTCGCTTCAGCTTCTAACAACGCCTGAACTCCACACGAGAGGAGGACGGCTCCCACGAGCGTCCTCCTCTACGACTCTCACCTTGTATTGAAGACCCCGCAGTTGACAATCTGGACAGCCACAACTGCCCCATTCATAGTGCATCTCCACGCGCCAACATTTTTTCCATCCACAGAAGACAAAACCCTCTCCATTCCTGAAGTCCCACCACGTTAAGAACCATCCAAGTACCATGTTTTTTACACTAAGAACCACGATCTGACCATCCGCTACCACCCTCTTCTCGACCGAGGTTCCCATGTCTCGACTTCGTCTCTTTCAGCTCGCGTTTCTCGCCTTGGTTCTCTCATCCTCACCACACGCCTCCCCTCAGGAGGTCGTCCAAATCGACGCCAAGGCCCAGACCACTCCCTTCCCCCATTTCTGGGAACAGATGTTCGGCTCAGGACGAGCCATCCTCACCCTCCGCGAAAGCTATCGCGAAGACCTCCGCGCAGTGAAGAAAATAACGGACTTCCGCTACGTTCGCTTCCACGCGATCCTGCATGATGAAGTAGGCGTCTACAACGAAGACGAGCACGGCAATCCCGTCTACAACTTCGCCTATGTCGATCAAATCTACGACGGCCTCCTCAAAAACGGCGTCCGCCCCGTAGTTGAAATCAGCTTCATGCCAAAGAAGTTAGCCTTCAACCCCGATGCTCTCCATCCCTTCTGGTACAAGCCGAACGTCTCCCCTCCAAAAAGCATGGAACGCTGGGACGATCTGATGACCCACTTCGCCCAACACCTCGTAGATCGCTATGGAATCAACGAAGTAGCGGAGTGGTACTTCGAAGTATGGAACGAACCCAACATCGACTTCTGGAACGGCATCCCGCGGCAAGCCAGCTACTTCGCCCTCTACGACCACACCGCACGCGCTCTGAAAGCGGTAAATCCGCGTCTTCGCGTCGGTGGCCCTGCAACATCCGCAGCCCATTGGGTAGATGAGTTTCTCAAGCACACAGCGGCAGCGCATGTCCCCGTGGACTTTATCTCGACACACGGTTATGCCGATGATTCTGTTCAGGATATGTTGGGCACCGACGAAAACATCCCGATGGACGACCGCGTCTGCCGCGCAGTGCAGAAGGTACATCAGCAAATTCAGGCCTCCGTGACGCCAAACCTACCCCTCTTCTGGACAGAATGGAATGTGCCCGGGCATATGGAAGCTCGCGACACGACCTATGTAGGTCCCGCGTTGGCAAACACCGTAAGACAGTGCGACGGCATGGTAGACATGATGTCGTTCTGGACGTTCTCGGATGTGTTTGAAGAAGGCGGTCCGGCTCCCCGTCCCTTCGAGGGCGCGTTTGGCCTGCGGGCGAAGGGCGGAATCAACAAGCCGAGTTACCATGCCTTCGCCCTTCTTCACGAGTTAGGAAATGAACGCTTGGCGAGTCCGTCCCCCAACGTGATTGTGACAAAGCGCAAAGACAACACCTTGGTGATTGCGGCTTGGAATCTCGTCGATCCAGAGAATCGCGGTGGACCAAAAAGGATGACGCTTGAGTTTCTCAATGTGCCCCGAAATGCGGAAGTATCGATACAGAGGGTCGACAACGAACATGGCAATGTACTGCCAAAGTATGCCGCGATGGGCAAACCGCTTGACCCAACTGAGGTCCAGGTAGAACAGTTGAACCAGGAGACGGCATTAGGGCCGCCCGAACGAACACAGCTCAAGGGCGGTCAGCTCGGACTCGACCTGGAACGTAATGGGCTTCTGCTTGTGCAGATAAAGCAGCAATAGATAAACATCACGAGAAGACAAGAAAACAAAAGATCCACGATTCAGGGCTAACCCCTGACTTAAAGTTTCAACATAACCGCATATAAGGCCAAAATGCGATCAATGCCGTAAGTTGTTGGCTATAAATGGTGGCGAGAGACGGAGTGCCGCACTGTGGGGTGATTTTGGGTCACTCCAGCTGATGTCTAACCTTAAGATGGCTGACCGCGTCCGCCTTAAATCCTCTGCCAAAAGATCGGCCCGGATTTGGAAGTGGTGGCCAGAGACGGGATCGAACCGCCGACGCCGGCCTTTTCAGGGCCGCGCTCTACCACTGAGCTATCTGGCCTTGGCATAACGCTTATTGTCGGGGATCGCCAAGAACCACCGCGCGCTACCTTCTACATCTGTCGCCCCGGCTTTTCAGGGGAGCTGTTGCTGGCGGGGAACCAGCAACGCAAACGCATCTCAAGTATAACAATCCAGCGCCGCTCCGCCAACCCACTCCTCTCGCGCTATCCTTTCTCATCGCCCGCATCCCAAGGACGCTCATGTTTGTTCGTATTCGAACTTCCGTATCCGCCTCGCTTCTGTTCGGTCTCGCCGTGGTCGCGCCTGCTCAGGCCCCAATCCGCACCACGGCTCAATCCGCCGCCAGGAACACCGTCGTTGCAGCGACGCCCGGCGAACAACGTGCCGTCCGCGCCTTCAACGCCGCTCGACAGAGCCCACTCGAACTCCATGCCTTCCTCATGCGTATGCCGAAGGGCGGAGACCTCCACATGCACCTCTCCGGGGCCATCTATGCCGAGACATTCATAAAAGACGCAGCCGCCGATCTTCTCTGCGTCGATCCAAAAACCATGAGTTTCTTCAAGCCCAGCGCCACCACCCGAAGCCTTCCACCGCAACCCGTCTGTGGCGAAGGCAACGTCCGCGCGGAGAGCGCCTTCAAGGACCAGAAGCTCTACGATGCCCTCATCGATTCTTTCTCCATGCGCAGCTTCGTGCCCAGCGCCGGCATCAGCGGCCATGACCAGTTCTTTGCAACCTTCGCCCGCTTCAACGGCATCGACAAATCCCATACCGCCGAGTGGCTCGACGAGGTCGCCGCCCGTGCTGCCGCGCAAAACGAGCAGTACCTCGAAGTCATGGAAACCCCGGTCTTCGCGGACGTCACCAACATCAGCTCCCGTATCGGCTGGCCCACAACGCCTGCCGACCCGGCACAGAATCGCACCGGTGACGCAACCGGAACCACCCGCGAAGACTTAGTCGACTCCGCGACACCCTTCTTGCCGCAGGCCTCCGCGACGAAGTCGCCATCGACCGCAAGGAGCTCGACGACGCTCTCGACGCCCGGAACAAAATCGAAAACTGTGGCGAACCCAGCGCCAGAACCGCCTGCTCCGTCAAAATTCGATTCCTCTATCAGGTTCTTCGCTCGGCTCCGCCGCAACAGGTCTTCGCCCAGACCGTGCTCGCCTTCGAAGTCGCCTCCGTAGATCCACGTGTCGTCGGCATCAACTTCGTTCAGCCCGAGGACGCCTACATGGCGATGTCCGAGTACCACCGTCAAATGCTCATGCTCGACTACCTGCACAGCGTCTATCCCAACGTCCACATCAGCCTTCACGCTGGCGAAATTGCGCCAGGTCTCGTCCCGCCTGACGGCCTTCGCTTTCACATTCGCGAAGCCGTCGATCTCGGTCACGCAGAACGTATCGGTCACGGCGTCGACGTCATGTATGAGGATCAACCCCAGTCCCTATTGAAGGAGATGGCTGCCCGTCACATCATGGTCGAGATCAACCTCACCTCCAACGACGTGATTCTCGGTGTGAACACACCCTGGCATCCGCTACCTATCTACCGTGCCGCCAGCGTCCCTATCGCCCTTTCCACCGACGACGAGGGAGTCTCCCGCATCGATCTCACCAACGAATACACACGCGCGGCCCTCGACTTCGGTCTCTCCTATCTCGACCTCAAAGCCTCGGCCCGAACCAGCCTCGAGCACAGCTTCCTCCCTGGCGCCAGCCTGTGGCAACAGCCCGACGTCTTTACCCAAACCGTTCCCGCTTGCGCGGGCCAGCCGCTTGGTACCGCCAACCCCTCGGCCAAATGCCTGAGTCTCCTGCAGTCCAGCGAAAAAGCCGCCGAGCAGTGGCAGTTGGAGCACCGCTATGGCTTGTTTGAGTCCAGTCTGCCGTAAGCCCGCGCTAAACTCATATCGAGAGCAAGTCCATGAAAAGAGTCAGCCTCGCGATCCTCCAGTTCGTTCTCTTCCTTTTGGTCTTCTTTTGCGGCTCCATGCTGCCGCCGTTCCACGTTGAGCACATCATTCTCGCCACCCCCGGTTCGATTCGAATCTTCGTCGCGGATGGTCTCCTGCTCACACTCGCCTTTTACGTGGTCATCGTCATCGTCCAGATTCTCCGCAAACGGCTCCGAACCGCGACCCCCTGGACCACCCTTGCTCTTATCCTTGCTGTTGTCTTTGGTCTTATGATGAAGTTCGGTTTCCTTACGCGTTCCGCGTTCTAACGCAACCAGGCGATCCATGTCAGACGAATTTCTCAAGCTGCTCGCCGAATCCCAGCGCACATTGGACGAAGGCTTCGCCCATCTCCCGCCTAGCCCCGAAGCTCCGCTAGGCGAATCAGCATCGGCCATCCTGCAGCAGGTCGCAACCCGCCTTCACGACAACTACCCCTACGCCCATCCTCTCTACGCCGGTCAGATGTTGAAGCCGCCTCACCCCGTCGCCCGCGCTGCCTACGCTCTTGCGATGTCCATCAATCCCAACAACCACGCCCTCGACGGCGGCCGCGCCAGCTCCGCCATGGAGATCGAAGCCGTAGCCGCGCTCGCGAAGATGTTCTGCATGCCCCGGCACCTCGGCCATCTCACCAGCGGAGGAACATTCGCCAACCTCGAGGCTCTGTGGGTCGCCGGGCAATACGCGCCGGAGAAAGCCATCGCAGCCTCCGACCAGGCACACTACACCCACAGCCGCATCACCGGCGTCCTCAACCTGCCCTTCATCACCGTTCCCTCAGACGAGCGCGGCCGCATGGATCTCCCCGTACTCGAGTGCCTCCTCGAAACCGGCATCATTGGAACTGTCGTAGTTACATTAGGGACTACCGCCATTGGCTCAGTCGATCCGCTCGACAAGGTCGCCGCCCTCCAGAAAAAATACAGCTTTCGCATTCACGTCGACGCCGCTTACGGTGGCTACTTCACCCTCGCCGCAAATCTATCCTCCGAAACCCGCGCTGCCTTTGACGCAATTTCCAGCGCCGACTCCATAGTCATCGATCCCCACAAGCACGGTCTTCAACCCTATGGCTGCGGCTGCATTCTCTTCCGTGACCCCGCAGTTGGTCGCTTCTACAAACACGACTCACCGTACACCTACTTCTCCTCCAAAGATCTCCACCTCGGGGAAATCTCCCTCGAGTGCTCGCGCGCCGGAGCGTCGGCGGTAGCTCTCTGGGCCACCCAGCAACTCCTCCCTTGCACGCCCGGCGGACCCTTCGCAAAAGGACTCGAAGCCGGCCACACCGCTGCCCTCAAACTCTACCAGCGCCTCGCCGAATCGACATACTTTTTCACCCCAACCGCTCCGCCGGAACTTGACATTCTCTTCTGGACCGTCCGTGCCCCCACCCCTGAGAAATCCTCGGCTCTTGCCCAGCGCATCTTCGACGAAGCTGCCAAGCGAGACCTCCATCTGGCCCTCGCCAGGCTCCCCATGCGCTTTTTTCCACAAAATCTTTGGCAAAGCACTCCCAAGGCCGACCCTGAAAATACCGTTACCTGCCTCCGCTCCGTCCTCATGAAACCCGAACATCTCCTTTGGTTAGACCACTTGGCCCAACGTCTTGATGCCGCGACAATTGCGAGCTTGGGGTCAATCACACGATAGAACCACCGTGGATAACCATAGGTCCTATTAAAGCGTTTAAACGGTTTGCTAAAATCAGCCCAGATTCGATGATTCAACTTTTCCAGTCCGCGGGCATAACGCACACTATCTCCACAGCCGATAGAGAGTTCCGGCATCGAATCCAATCCACGCTCTTCACGCAGCACTGGCTCGGATGAGAAAAGGATCCACCACCGCATGACTCTCGCTCCTACTCTCACCCCGTCTTCAGCGTCCGATCTGACCTCCCGCACAGTCGCATACTTCTCCATGGAGATCGCCCTCTCTCCAACTATCCCGACCTACTCCGGTGGCCTGGGCATGCTCGCCGGAGACACTCTTCGTTCCGCGGCCGACACCTCTGCCCCCATGGTCGCCATCTCGCTCGTCCATCGGCGCGGCTACTTCCGCCAGAAGCTCTCCGACGTTGGCCAGCAGACCGAGGCAGACGTCCCCTGGTCGCCCGAGACCACTCTTCCCAGTGCCAATCAGATCGTCGCCCTCACCATGCAGGGCCGCCAGATCCTCGTTCGCGCCTGGCGTTTCGACGTCCTCGGCATTACCGGCCACGTCATCCCCGTCTTTCTGCTCGACACCGACGTCGAAGGCAACGACCCCTGGGATCGTCGCCTCACGGACCACCTCTACGGTGGCGACACCTACTATCGCCTCTGTCAGGAGACCGTTCTCGGCCTGGGCGGCGTTGCTCTGCTTCAGGCCCTCGACTGCAAGCCGCAGGTCTACCACATGAACGAGGGCCACGCAGCCCTGCTCGCCATCGGTCTCCTCGAAGAGCATCTCAACGGCAGGCCTCTCCGCGACGCGACCGAAGCCGACATCGACGCCGTCCGGCAGCAATGTGTCTTCACCACCCACACCCCCGTGCCGGCAGGCCACGATCAGTTCGGTATCGATCAGATGTACCAGGTCCTCGGTCATGATCGTGCCTCCGCCATCGATCAGTTCGGCTGTCTTCACAACGGCCTCATGAACATGACCTACATCGCCCTGCGCTTCTCGCGCTTCGTCAACGGCGTCGCAATGCAACACGGCAAGGTCTCGCAGAAAATGTTCCCCGAGTACAAGGTCTACTCGATCACCAACGGCGTCCACGCCGCGACCTGGCTCTCTCCACAGTTCCAGGATCTCCTCGACAGCGAGATCCCCCACTGGCGTACCGACAATCACTACCTGCGCTCTGTCTACGGTATCGATCCGGCACGCATAGCCGCCGCTCACAACAAGGGCAAACTGCGCCTCTTCGCTACCATCGCTAAGCGCGCCGGCCACCACTTCAACCCCAACGTCCTCACGCTCGGCTTCGCCCGCCGCGTTGCCACCTACAAACGCGCCAGCCTCCTCCTTCAGGACCCCGAGCGCCTCGTCGCTATCGCCGAAAAGATCGGCGGCCTTCAAATCCTGTATGCCGGCAAAGCCCACCCCGCCGACAACGCCGGCAAGACACTCATTCGAGACGTCTACGCCGCAGCCGCCAAGCTCAACTCCTCGGCACTCAAGATCTACTACATCGAGAACTACGATTGGGAACTCGGCGCACTTCTCACCCAGGGTGTCGATGTTTGGGTCAACACTCCGCGCCGCCCCTACGAAGCCTCCGGCACCTCAGGCATGAAGGCCGCGCTCAACGGCGTCCCTTCGCTCTCCATCCTCGATGGATGGTGGATCGAAGGCTGTGCCGAAAACACCACCGGCTGGGCCATCGAAGACGGCGAAAACGAAGCAGCCGAAGCCAAGAGCCTCTACGACAAGCTCGAGCGGTCCATCGCCCCGATGTACGCCAATCCAGGCGCATGGTCGCGCCTGCAGCAGCATTGCATCGCGATCAACGGCAGCTTCTTCAACACCCACCGCATGCTCGCCCAATACTTCGAAAACTCCTACTTCCCACCAACGCAGGTGGGAAAGACTCCTGGAAGCCCCCTCGAACGCCGCCGCTCCAACGACATCCTTATCCCCGAGCCCGTCCTCGCCTAATATTCTCGTTTCTCATTCCGCACCCCGAGCGACGTCGAGGGGGAGGAATCTACCTGTTGCGTCGTTCGTGCGTGACGAGCCTAATCCCCAGCCACCGCTTCAGCCACCCCACGCCCACGCCTCCGCCGCAACCCCGCCCGCTCAAACCTTCCCCGCAGTCGGTCAAAGAACAGATAAACCACCGGCGTAGTAAAAAGTGTCAATGCCTGCGACACAACCAGGCCGCCCACAATCGTGATCCCCAGCGGCCGCCGCATCTCACTTCCTGCCCCATGTCCAAGGGCAAGCGGCAGTCCACCCAGCAGCGCCGCCATCGTCGTCATCATGATCGGCCGGAACCGCAGCACACAAGCCTCGTAAATCGCCTCCCGCGGCGACTTCCCATGTTGTCTCTCCGCCACCAGTGCAAAATCGATCATCATGATCGCATTCTTCTTCACAATTCCGATCAGAAGAATAATCCCGATCATCGCGATCACGCTCAAATCAACCTTGAACAGCAACAACGCAACAATCGCGCCCACGCCAGCCGATGGCAGCGTCGACAGGATCGTCAGTGGATGAATAAAGCTCTCATACAGAATTCCCAGCACAAGATAAACCGCAATCAGAGCAAGCAGAATCAACCACGGTTCGCTCGAAAGCGAGTCCTTGAACGCCTGCGCCGATCCCGCAAATCCCCCATGGATCGAAGCCGGCATCCCGATATCCACACGCGCCTGTTGAATCGCCTGCGTCGCCTCGCTCAACGAAGACCCCGGCGCCAGATTGAACGACAGCGTCGTCGCCGGAGACTGGGACTGATGGTTCACCGCCAGCGGAATCCTCTGCGTCTCAAAGTGGGTCACCGTCGACAGCGGAATCATCGCTCCAGTCGTGCTCTTCACATAAATATTCTTCAACGCATCCGGATCCTGTTGGAACTCATCCGCGACCTCCAGCACCACGTGATACTGATTCAGCGGCATGTATGTCGTTGAAACCTGCGTCTGCGCAAACGCATCCGCTAAAGTCGCATCGATCGTCAACGGCGAAACTCCCAGCCGGCTTGCCGTCGCCCGGTCGATCACCAGTTGTCCGCGCAATCCCTGCTGCTGCTGGTCCGTCGCCACATCTTTGATCTGCGGCAGCTTGTCCATCGCGTCCTTCAGCTTCGGACCCCACTCATTCAGATCCTTCAGTTGGTCAGCTGTCAGCGTGTACTGATACTCCGTTGCGGTGTTCCGTCCACCAATCCGCAAATCCTGAAATGCCTGCAGATAAAGGATTGCCCCCGGAACATTGCTCACCTGCGGCCGCAGCCGGTTCACGATCACCTGTGCCGTATCGCCTCGCTTCAGCCGCTCCGCATCCGGCTTCAGCGACATGAACATAAAACCCGAATTGGAGTTGCCGCGTCCGCCGGCGAACGCAGTCACATCCTGCACACCAGGATCCTTCCCAACAATCGCCGCCAGTTCCAGGACTTTCTTTTTCATCTCCGGGAACGAAACATCCTGCTGCCCCTGCACCTGTCCGCCAATGCGGCCCGCGTCCTGCTCTGGGAAGAATCCCTTCGGAACCAGGATGTACAGATAAACATTCAGCACAAATGTCAGTACTGTAATCGTTAGCACCAGCTTCTGATGCTCCAGAACCCATCGCAGTCCACGCTCGTACTCCGACGACATCCACTTCAACGCACGCTCGCCACCCCGGTAAAACCATCCGTGCTGCCGCTTGTTATGTGCCTCCAGAAACTTTGCACTCAACATCGGCGTCGTCGTCAGCGAAACCACAAGAGACACCATGATCGCGACCGACAGCGTCACCGCAAACTCACGAAACAGCCTGCCCACAATTCCGCCCATCAGCAAAATCGGAATGAATACCGCAATCAGCGACGTGCTCATCGAAAGCACTGTAAACCCGATCTCCTTCGACCCAACCATCGCTGCGCGAAACGGCGTCATCCCCGCTTCCAGGTGTCGGCTGATGTTCTCGATCACGACAATCGCATCATCCACCACGAACCCGGTCGAGATCGTCAACGCCATCAGCGACAGATTGTCCAGCGTATATCCCAGCAGATACATCACCGCAAACGTCCCCAGCAGGCTCAACGGTACAGCCACCGTCGGAATCAGCGTCGACCGCACCTCCCGCAGAAACAAAAACACCACCATGATCACGAGCATGATCGAGATCACCAGCGTCCGCGTAACATCCCGCACTGAGGCGCGGATTGTCGTCGTCCGGTCCAACGCAACGTGCACCTGAATCGCCGGCGGAATCGACGCCTCCAGCATCGGCAGCATCTTTTTCACGTTATCCACCGTCTCAATCACATTCGCGGTGGAATTCTTGAACACGAGCACCAGGATCGCAGGCTTGCCGTTGAACACGCCCGTCGCGTGCACATCCTCAACGCTGTCCGTGACTTTGGCGACATCTCTGATCCGCACAATGCCATGCGCCGCGCCAACGCCACCAGCCGTCGGTGTTGCAACGCCGGCCATCGCCGCATTCCCACCAGTCCCTGAAGCCGCCGCAGAGCCAGAACCCGTGCTTGCCGTCGACACATTCGCAACCGCACTTGCCACCGACGCAGGCAACCCCGTACGAGCCGGCGCAGAACTAACCGGCCCGCGATCTGTCGCCACAATCAGTGGAGCGTACGCCGCCGCCCCAAATAACTGGTCCGTCGCATCAATGCTCCAACGTCGTTCATCATCCTGCAGATAGCCCTTCGGCTGGTTTACATTCACCGTGCCGATCGCCGCGCGCAACGCCTCGAGCCCCACGCCATAGTGCGCCAGCTGCATCGGATTCGCTTCGATGCGCACACCAGGCTTTGCGCTTCCTCCGCACCACGTCTGTCCCACGCCCTGCACCTGCGCGATCTTCTGCGCCAGAATACTGTCGCATGCGTCATAAAGCTGCGGCACATTCATCGTGTCCGAGGTCAACGCCAGAATCATGATCGGCGAGTCGCCCGGATTCACCTTGTAATAACCAGGATTGCTAGGAAGATTCGCTGGCAACTGGCTCCGCGCCGCATTGATCGCGGCCTGCACATCTCGCGCCGCTCCATTGATATCCCGCGACAGATCAAACTGAAGCACAATCCCGGTCGTCCCCGTCGAAGAGTACGAGGTCATCTCATTGACGCCGGCAATCTTCGAAAACTGCCGCTCCAGCGGCGTCGCCACCGACGAAGCCATCGTCTCCGGATCCGCCCCTGGCAAGCTCGCGCCCACCGAGATCACCGGAAACTCCACCTGCGGCAAACTGGCCACCGGTAGCAGCGTATACGCCACTGCTCCCGCCAGAATCACCGCCGCCGACATCAAAAATGTCGCCACCGGTCGCCGAATAAATGGAGCTGAAAAATGCATTGAACCCGATCCCTTTCCCCGCTAGACCCTGGTCCTCAGGCCCTGGTCCCTAATCCCCCGTTCAATCCGCCGTCAAAGCTTGCGTCGCCAACTCTGCATCACGCTGCCTCGATCCACGTGCCAGCCGGTCAAAGAACAGATACACCACCGGAGTCGTAAACAGCGTCAGCACCTGCGAAACAATCAACCCGCCCACAATCGTGATCCCCAGCGGCCTTCGCAGTTCGCTGCCAGTCCCGGTGCCTAGCGCCAACGGCAATCCTCCCAGCAGGGCAGCCATCGTCGTCATCATGATCGGCCGGAACCGCAGCAGGCAAGCCTGATAGATCGCCTCCGTCGGCGACAAACCTTGCTCACGCTCAGCCTCCAGCGCAAAGTCGATCATCATTATCGCGTTCTTTTTCACGATGCCGATCAGCAGAATAATTCCGATCAGTGCAATCACGCTCAAATCCACATGAAACAGCAGCAGTGCCAGAATCGCACCCACACCCGCCGAAGGTAGCGTCGAAAGAATCGTGATCGGGTGTATGTAGCTCTCATACAACACACCCAGCACAATGTAGACAACAATCAGTGCCGCCAGAATCAGCAGCGGCTCATTCTCAAGCGATGCCACAAACGCCCGTGCCGAACCCTGAAACTCCGCACTCACGCTCGGCGGCATATTCAGCTCGTCCTTCGCCTTGTTCACGGCATTCACCGCATCGCCAATTGACTTCCCCGGCGCCAGGTTGAATGAGATCGTCACAGCAGGGAACTGTCCCTGGTGGCTGATCACCAGCGGCGTCCGCTTCTCCTCAAAGTGCGTGAACGCCGACAGCGGTACCTGCGTCCCGTTTGAGCTCTTCACATAAATATTGCCCAGCGACTCCGGTGTCCGCTGAAACTTCGGCGCAACCTCCAGCACTACGTGGTACTGGTTCTGCTGCGTAAAGATCGTCGACACCTGTCGCTGCGCAAACGCATCGTCCAGGGTGTCGTCGATATTCTGCGGCGTAATCCCGAGCCGTGAAGCCGTATCGCGATCGATAATCAGACTCGCTTCGAGCCCACCGATCTGCTCATCGCTCGCGACATCGCTCAGGATCGGAATCGTCTTCAGCTTCGCCACCATCTTGTCCGTCCAGAACGCCAGCTCCTCGGCATTCGCATCCTCCAGCGAATACTGATATTGCGTCCGGCTCACGCGGTCTTCCACCGTCAGGTCCTGCAGCGGCTGCAGATAGCACTGAATCCCATCCACCTTCGCAACCTTGGGCTCCAGTCGCTGAATCACCTCCAGCGCCGACGTCTTACGCTTCTCGCGGTCCTTCAAATTAATCTGAATCCGCCCGCTATTTAACGTGGAATTAGTCCCATCGATTCCTATAAACGACGAAACACTCTCCACATCTGGGTCTTGCAAAATAATTCGCGCCAAAGCCTGCTGCCGCGAACTCATGGCGTTGAAGCTGACCGTCTGCGGAGCCTCGGTAATCCCAAGCAGCACGCCCGTGTCCTGCACCGGGAAGAACCCCTTTGGCACGATCCAGAAAAGGTACACCGTTAGCAGAAAAGTCCCCAGAGTCACCAGCAGTGTAAACGTCTGGTGCTTCAGCACCCATTGCACGCCGATCGCATACTTCGCAATGACGTACTCAAAGAAGTCCTCGCTCTTCTGATAAAAGCCACTCTGCTTGTGCGCCGGTGTATGCCGCAACAGCTTCGCCGACATCATCGGCGTCAGCGTCAGCGACACGACTGCGGAAACCAGAATTGTAACCGCAAGCGTTACGGCAAACTCGCGGAACAGCCGCCCCACGATATCGCCCATGAACAGCAGCGGAATCAGCACCGCGATCAAACTCACCGTCAGCGAAACAATCGTGAACCCGATCTGCTCCGACCCCTTCAACGCGGCGTTCAGAGGCGAGTCGCCCTCTTCAAGAAATCGAGCGATGTTCTCGATCATCACGATCGCGTCATCCACCACAAAGCCCGTCGAGATCGTCAACGCCATTAACGAAAGGTTATTGAGGCTGTAGCCCAACAGGTACATCACCCCGAACGTCCCCACAATCGACAGTGGCACCGCAACCGAAGGGATCACCGTCGCCGCGAACGACCGCAGAAACAGGAAGATCACCATCACGACCAGACCGATCGTCAGAATCAGCGAAAACTTCACGTCCGCCACTGACGCCCGAATCGTATTCGTCCTGTCCGTAAGCACCTGCAGATCAACCGTCGCCGGCATCGACGACCGCAGCCGCGGCATAATCTTCGTGACCTCATCCACCACGCCGATGATGTTCGCGCCCGGTTGCCGCTGAATGTTCACAATCACCGCCGGCTTCAGCGTTGCCGGCTGCGCAGGCTGACCGTTGGCCGTAGCCGTCGCTGAAGTCCCCATCCAGGCCGCCTGAAACAGGTTCTCCGCGCTGTCCACCGCATTCGCCACATCCGACAGCCGCACCGGCGACCCGTTCCGGTAAGCAATAATCACATTGTTGTAACCCGCGCTCGACGGAATCTGATCATTCGCACCGATCGTGTAGGACTGTGTTGCTCCGTTCAGATTGCCCTTCGCCTGATCCACATTCGCAGAGCCCACCGCCGTTCGAATGTCCTCAAGGCTCAACCCGTAATTCGCCAGCGCGGTCGGATTCGCTTGAATTCGCACCGCCGGCTTCTGTCCACCGTTGATCGAAACCAATCCCACGCCCGAGAGCTGTGAGATCTTCTGCGCAATCACCGTGTCCGCCAGGTCCTCGACCTGCGCCAGCGGCAGAGTATCGCTCGTCAGCGACAGGGTCATGATCGGCGCGTCGGCAGGATTTACCTTGCTGTACGTGGGCGGATTCGGCAGGTCTTTTGGCAGATAGCTGAACGCCGCATTGATTGCAGCCTGCACATCTTGCTGCGCGACATCGATATTTTCCTCGAGCGAGAACTGCAGCGTAATCACGCTTCCGCCGCCCGAACTCGTCGACGTCATCTGGCTCAGCCCGGGTATCTGCCCAAACTGTCGCTCCAGCGGAGCCGTCACCGACGAAGCCATCACCTCCGGACTTGCTCCGGGGTAAAACGTCTGCACCTGAATCGTCGGATAGTCGACCTGAGGCAGCGCCGAAACAGGCAGCTGTAGATAAGCCACCGCGCCCGCCAGCAAAATCGCCACCATCAGCAACGCCGTCGCCACCGGCCGAAGAATAAAAGGCCTCGACGGACTCATAAAAGACGGACCGGCAGGTGCAGAGTCCATGGAAGCGGGGCCCTCAGAGGCAGCCCTTATCGAAGAGTTCATGAAGGACGGACCGCCCCGTCACCTGCTGTCAGCTCGGCGCTCGCCCCATCAACCGCCTTCCCCGAGGCAGTCTTCGGAAACACCTTGCTCCCATTCTTCAGCTTCTCCTGTCCATCCACCACAATCTGATCGCCCGGCTTCACTCCGCCATTCACGATCACCTGCGTACCCTCCGTCAGGGCCACATTCACCGGCTGCGCCTCGACATAGTAGTTCGTCTGGTTCTCCGGCAGTTGGGGCAGCGGCATGTCTGTGTTCTTCTTTTCGACTTGGTCTGCCGGGGGCTGTCCCTGCTTCAGCAGGTAAACAAAATTTCCCTGCGCCCCCGTCTGCAGAGCCGCCGCCGGAATCACCACCGCATTCTGCTTTTCCTGCAAAATTAGCCGTACATTCACAAACTGGTTCGGAAATAACGCACCATCGCGATTCTCGAAGACCGCCTTCGCCTTTACCGTGCCTGTCGCTGTGTCAATCTGATTGTCCACCGTCAGCAAGCTCCCACTCGCCAGGTGTGTCTGTGCAGCACGATCGAACGCCTCGACGGCCAGCCTGCTCCCGCCACGCGTCCGCTTCAACACCTCCGGCAGCTGGTCCTCTGGCAGCGTAAAGATCACCGCGATCGGCTGGAGCTGCGTCACCACCAGCAAACCAGTTGTGTCCGAAGCATGAACTATATTGCCCGGATCAACCTGTCGTAGTCCCACCACTCCGCTGATCGGCGACAGAATCTTCGTATATCCCAGATTCACCTTCGCCGCCTGAATCGCAGCCTCATCCGCGGCGATCGAGCCCTCCGCCTGCCCGGCATTCGAAGCCTGCAGCTGTTGACTCTCTTTCGAAACCACCCCAGCCTGAAGCAACGCGTTATATCGAGAAGCCTCGGCCCGCGCATTGACTGCGTTCGCCTGGTCCTTTACCAACTGTCCTTGCGCCTGCTCCAGCGCCGCCTGAAAAGGCTTGGGGTCGATCTCCGCCAGCAACTGTCCCTCGCGCACAGCCTGGCCTTCGCTCACCGGAACATGCATCAACTGCCCATCCACCCGGCTCTTAATCGTCACCGTGTTGTACGCTGTCACAGTTCCCAGCGCCGTCAGGAAGATCGGCATCGTCTTCTGTTGCACCGCAGACACCTGAACCGGCGTCGGACGATCCGCCTGCGCCGCCATGATCTGTTGCAGCGAGTCCTGCTCCTTCGCATTGCTGCGAATCTTCCACACAGCCGCGCCCACCGCAGCCAGGATCACCAGCAGCACAATCCACTTCCGTGCAGCCGATCCCTTCGACTTCTCAGGCGCTGGCTGGGGGGAGGAAAAATTCGTCTGCGTCTCCAAAGTCGGCTTCTCGGTGTGCGAATCCTGATCGCTCATTTGTGACAACATGGCAGCTCTCTGTTCTTTTTGATTCAGGAAGTTGGTTTTCTCTTTAGATTCAAGAACCAGGTCTTTGATTCTTATCCCTGATACACCAGAATACTTGATAATGGCCTTGGCTGCCTCGGCGCCCGGTCATGGTTTGGCGCCATCATTCCACGCTATCCTTTTTGTCAGTCATTGGTTAGACGCAAGGAAGGACAATTTTGCCAACCCAGGCCCCCGTATCCGACATCGCCGCGCTGCCGGTGCTCTGTGTCGATCTGGACGGAACCCTAGTCAAATCCGACACTCTCCACGACTCTGCCCTAGCCGTCGCCCGTCATCACCCCCTCCAACTCCTCAAGATTCCAGCCTGGATCGCAGGCGGCAAAGCCTCACTAAAGCGCCACTTAGCCAATACCATCCAGCTCGATGTCGCCCATCTCCCCTACAACCGCGAACTCCTCCAGTACCTCGAGCAGCAGCGCGCCACAGGCCGCCCCATCTACCTCGCCACAGCCGCCGACGCCGACACCGCCAACCGCATCGCTGCTCACCTCGGCCTCTTCGACGGCGTCCTGGCCTCCGACGGCCAGACCAACCTCGCCGGCAAGAACAAGCTCGCAGCCTTCCAGTCAAGCTTCGGCGACAACTTCTCCTACATCGGCAACGCGTCGCCCGATCTAACGCTCCTCCAGCACTGCAAGGAGCCCATGGTCGCCAACCCCACCCCCGGCCTGCGTACCGCTCTCCGGCGAGCCAACATCACTCCCGTCCGCACCTTCGACGAGCGCGTCCCGTCCCTCAAGGCCTGGACAAGAGCAATCCGCCTCCACCAGTGGGCCAAGAACGTTCTCCTCTTCATTCCTCTCGTCCTTGCCCACGCCTGGGCTCCCGGTCTCATCGCAGCCGTCATCGTCGCCTTCTTCAGCTTCGGCCTCTGTGCCTCAGCGACCTACATCATCAACGATCTGCTCGACCTCGAATCCGACCGCCAGCACCCCCGCAAGAGCCGCCGCCCCTTCGCCTCAGGTGATCTCTCCGCCCTCTCCGGAGTCTTCGTCGTCATTCTCTTTCTCGCAGCATCCCTCGGCCTGGCACTGTTTGTTCCCCACGCCGTCGCGACTCTATCGCCCGAGCTCCTCTTCCTGCTCAAGCCTTATTACTTTCTCCTCTGGCTGGGCGTCTATCTCGTCACGACGCTCGCCTACTCACTCCGGCTCAAACGTTCTGTTCTGGTCGACGTCATCGTTCTCTCCGGCCTCTACACCATCCGCATCATCGCCGGCTCCGCTGCCTCCGGAATAGCAGTCTCCACCTGGCTCGCCAGCTTCAGCATCTTCTTCTTCCTCTCTCTGGCCTTCGTCAAACGCTTCGCAGAGCTCGAAAACCTCCGCGAGCGCGGCGGCGTCAGCGCCAGCGGCCGCGGCTACCACACCTCCGACATCGAGCAGCTCCGCAGCTTCGG
Source organism: uncultured Acidobacteriaceae bacterium (assembly GCA_963798925.1). Taxonomy (GTDB): domain Bacteria; phylum Acidobacteriota; class Terriglobia; order Terriglobales; family Acidobacteriaceae; genus Edaphobacter. Next base: position 174,833 of record CAWCVD010000008.1, on the reverse strand, counting down.
CTCCGCCTCCGGATACGTCTCCGTCGCTGTCCTAACGCTCTACCTCTCGACCCTCGACGCCGCCCAGCTCTACCACCACACCCGTCGCCTCTGGCTGCTCGTCCCTGTCCTTCTCCTCTGGATCAGCCGTCTCTGGCTCCAGGCCTCCCGCGGCCGCCTCCACGAAGACCCCGTCGTCTACGCCATCACCGACCGCCGCAGCCTCCTCCTCGGCCTGCTCGTCGTCCTCGTCGTCCTCTCCGCGCTCTAGCGCTCGAACACGAAAAACCTTCAACTCCGGCAAGAGAAGCGCATCATGGGGATAAGAAGGAGTTCGAGCCAATGCGTGCAGATATCGTCCCCGGAGCCATCTTCCCCGATTACGAACTAAGCGACCACACCGCAACCCGCCGCAAACTCTCCGAGCTGCAGGGCCAACACCCCATGGTCCTCGTCCTGAGCCGCGGCGGCTTCTGTCCCAAAGACCGTCGGCAGGCAGAGCTCCTCGTCCAGCTCCACCGCGAAATGGAGGTCGGCTACTCCCGCCTCGTCACCATCAGCACCGACAACATCGCCGAGACCAACGAATATCGTACCGGAGTCGGAGCCCACTGGACCTTCCTCTCCGACGCCGGCCGCCGCGTTCAAAAGGATCTCGATATCGCCGAATACACTGACCCCACTCACAACCCCATGATCCCCCACACCATCGTGCTCGAACCCGGCCTCGTCGTCTTCAAGATCTACAACGGCTACTGGTTCTGGGGCCGCCCCACCCTCGAAGATCTGCGCCATGACCTCCGCGCCGTCACAAAAAAATGCCGCCCCGATTGGGACATCACCGACGCCGAACACCGAGCCGCCTGGAAGCGCGGCGAAACCGATCGCTTCTACCCTTACGGAAAGACCTACGCAGCAGTCTTCGGCGAACAAGACTAAGGCGGCGAACAAGACTAAGAAGTCCCAGTCGGGTGCCCCATGTCCCGACCTTGGGACATGGGTTTCCCCGCGCCACCGAAGCCCGAAGAAACGACACTCGTCCTCCGAGATCGAAGCCGACACCCGCGGTCATTTATCCTAAAGATCACTCATGAACGAATCCATCCCTCAGCTCTCGTCCTTCGACGAACCCTCCCTCGACGCCGCCTTCGCCACACTAGCCCAAGAGGCCCGCACGGCCGACCGCACCGATGTCGAAGCCTTCCGCCTCCACTGGTTAGGCCGCAAACAAGGCCGCCTCAAGCTAATCAGCGAATTCTGGCTTAAATCCGCCCCGCCCGAAGCCAAAAAGGCCCTCGGCATCCGCTTCAACCAACTCAAGCAGCAGATCGAGCAAGCCCTCGAAGCCCCAGCCACGCCCAGACAATCAGCCGAGCAGGGAATCGACATCACCCTCCCCGGCTCCATCCGTCAGCCGGGCATCCCTCACCCGCTGCTCGAAACCATGCACGAGGTCGTCCGTGTCTTCCATCATCTCGGCTACAGCACCAACCTCGGCCCCCAGGTAGAGTCCGACTTCTACAACTTCGAAGCTCTCAACTTCCCCCCCAACCACCCCGCCCGCGACACACAGGACACCCTCCAGATCGCCGCCCAGCAATCCCGCCCCAGCCGCGACCGCCTCCTCATGCGCACCCATACCAGCCCGGTCCAGATCCGCACCATGATCGCGCAGGTCCCACCCATCCGCATCGTCATCCCCGGCAAAGTCCACCGCAACGACGCCGCAGACGCCACCCACTCCCCCATCTTCCACCAGATCGAAGGCCTCTGCGTCGACACCAACATCACCTTCTCCGACCTCAAAGGCACCCTCGACCACGCCATGAAGGCCCTCTTCGGTTCCGACGTCAAAACCCGTTTCTTCCCCAGCTTCTTCCCCTTCACCGAACCCTCGGCCGACGTGCAAATTTCCTGCATCTTCTGCGGAGGCGCCGGCTGCCGCAAGTGCAAATACTCGGGCTGGATCGAGCTCCTCGGCTGTGGCATGGTCGACCCCGCCGTCTTCGCCGCCGTCACCGAAGAACGCCGCAAAACAAACCCATCCGACGATGCCTATCACCCCGGAAAGATCACCGGATTCGCCTTCGGTATGGGCGTCGAGCGCATCGCCATGATGCTCCACGGAGTCGCCGACATAGGCCATTTCTACTCCGGAGACATGCGCTTCCTCGAACAATTCGCCTAATGCGAGCTGGTCGGCTGGTTAGCGAGTCAGCTAGCTAGCAAGTCCCTCATGAAGTCGTCATTCTGACCCTGAGCTTGTCGAAGGGGAAGAATCCCCGCATTGCGTTCGAAGCGCCGCAGAATTTCAGGGGAACCTACTGCAATCCCGCCCGCAGACTCTCCAGATTCTGCGGATGCACCCGGATCACACCACCCCGCGGACTGTCGATATCCGCAATCAGAAAAAACGAGATCGCCACCAACAGCGGCAGCACCATAAGCAGTCTCCAGCCCATCTTGCGCGCTCCATACCCCAGCAGAACATTGCAGGCCACGGCGATCGCGAACATCAGACTCCACGCCCCCACAGGAATCCGGTTCCACCACGCCGCCTGCGTATACCCCTGCGAGTTCAGCACATCATTCATTCCCGCAACCGCAAGTGCCCTCACCGGCGTCGGTTGTGCCATCGCCGACTGCGAAGCAGCAATCCAAAGCTGATTCTGAATCTGTGCCGTCTGTTGATTGATCTCTGTCAGGCCATCCCACCTCGGTATGTTGTAGAACTGGATCCGCAAGTCGGTGTATTGCTTTAGCAGCCCTCGCACCTGCGACGCCTCCGCCGGCGCCAGCAGATCTGCACGGACATACTCCGTCCCAATCGCATTCGCCTCCGCTTCTTCATACGTCTTGCGCAGGTCATAGCGGCCCGTAGCCATCGAAAAGCTGAACCCGATAATTAAACCCAGCAGCGTCAGCGAGGCTGCAAGAACTACCGAAAAATCCGAACGCATCTCGTCCGTAAGGTTGCGTCGCCGCTGGCTCGCCTTCTCGCCTGCCCACGCGGCGAGCCAAAGCAAAACAAACGTAGCCACAAAGACCAGAACAGGATAATTCAGGATCCTCACCACGCTAACTCCTCTCCGCGGCTCAGCGATTCCTCTTCGCCGACGCAACCCCGAAGAACCCGAACAGCATATGGATCACCGCCAGCGCCAGCGCGCCCAAAAACGCCGCCTTCCACGTCGTCACCGCGAAACCCGGCACAAACTTACTCGAAAACCAGAGAATCACCGCATTGATCACCAGAAAGAACAACCCAAACGTCAGAATCCCCAACGGCAGCGTGATGATCTTCAGCAAGAACCCAAGCGTCGCATTCAGCAAACCGATCACCACCACCGCAATCAGCGCTGACGCAAACCCGTTAATCACAAATCCTTCAACGAAGTGAGCGACAACCAACAATGCAAGAGCATTCAAAATCCAGTGCAATAACCAACGCATATCTCTTCTCCTTACCGGATATTCACGACTTAGATCTTCACCAGTTCCACGCGTCTGTTCTTTGCCCGGCCCTCTTCAGTTGAATTGTCCTCCACCGGCTTCGACTCTGCAAAGCCCTGCGCCGTCAGCCGGTCCTTTGCTATCCCATGCGTCACCAGCCATGCCACCACAGCCGCTGCTCGCTGCTCCGACAGCCGTTGATTCATCGCCCGAGTCCCCACATTGTCGGTATGGCCCTCCACGCGCAACTTTAGGCCCGCATTGCCTTTTAGCAGAATCAACATTTGCTGCAGAGGAGCATCAGCCGCCGGCAGAAGATCCGCCTTGCCAGTTGCAAACTCAATCCCATACACCGCAACATGTCCGTCCGAATCCAGCGCGTCATTCATCGACTTCGCATCCGCCGTCACCACCTGCGCCATCGCCTGTTCTTTCACCAGCGTCAGAATGGTCGAGCCGCCTCCTTCCGCTAGCGCGATATATTGTGCGCCCTTCTTCGCCGTAAATTTATAGGGCGATTCCTCGTACAAAAAGCTGTACCCCGCCCCGGCCAGCGCATTATGCATGTTCCGGTAGATCGCAAGATCGCTCGCGCCCTCCGGAATCGTGTACGTCAGGATCGTGGTGTCCCCTTCAACACCTTTCTGATCCCCTGCCTTATTGATCTCCATCGTCGCCGAATCGAATTCCTTATGGTCGCAGTTCGCGATAAAAGCCTTCGGGTACCGCGAAATCAGCGGCGAATCCTTGCATCCCTCCGAATCCGAATCCTGAGCTCTCGCCGCACCGCAAAACGCGAGCATCAGGACTGCCGTCGTCACTGCCAGGCCACGCCCGCGGCTGGCCCCTCTAAAACCTGGAAAAGGAAATTTGCCCATGGCGAAAAAGCATACCTCACCCATCTCGTCCGTCAAGCAAAATTGACTTCCTGACTGCCTGTACGTCCCCGAGCCACACAACTACTTCGCCGGACCATGGTCATAACTGATCGCCCGCCTCAGCTTCCAAGCCCCATCCTTGTACTGCCACAGCGTAATAAACTTCCCTTCGCCTACCACCCCATGGTCCTGCGTCCACGGATGCAGAAAACGGTGCGTCCCCATCTCCATCGCCCCATACCCCTTCAGCGGATGCACCTCCAGCGTCCCAGGAACCAGTTCCCGCGTCACCTTCCCGCAGATGTTGTTCTTGATTGCATCGAGAAATGTCTTCTTGCCCGTCGCAAGTCCGCTCAGGTCGTGGTAAAACTCCAGATCGTCCGCCACCAACGTCCCAAGCTTCTCCAGATCGCATGTGTTGTACGCGTCGAACAGCTCCTTATCCAGCATCATAATCGCCTTCGTAAGCTCCTCCTGACTCTTGATGCTGTCCAACGAAGGAACCGCTTGAGCATCGGCCACAGCAAACGAGCCCGACAACAAAATCATCGCCATCAACGCACAGATCTTCCTCATGATCTTCCACCTTTCGAAGGGAAACATTCATCCCGATACGCAACAACCTGCAGAAGAGTTCAGCGCAATCGAAAGAATTACATAGTTAAACTATGGAAGTCATAAAAATCGAGCAGGATCTCCTCGTGGAGCGCGAAATCGGCCCAATCATCTTCAACCGCACGCAACGCGCAAATCACTCCTGCGAAACATTTAGACTAAAAACGTCCATCATGAACATCCTTACCAACTGGCTTCGCAACTATCTACCCGCGCTTCCCGTCGATGACCGGCAACTAGCAGATGACCTCACACTCCGGGGCATCGCCGTCGAAGGTGTCCACTCCCTCGGCCCCCACAACGGCCACCTCTTCGAGATGGACATCACCACCAACCGCGTCGACGCCATGAACCACTATGGCATCGCCCGCGAAGCCGCTACTATCTACAACCTCGCGCTCTCTCCTCTTAGGTCAGGTGTGTCATCCCGACTTGTATCGTCCACCTTCCCCATCCAGATCGAAGCCAAAGACCTCTGCGGCCGCTTCACCGCCCAAATCCTCCGCAACGTCACCATCGCTCCCAGCACCGGCCAAATCGCCGAATACTTCACCCTCCTCAACCAGAAACAAATCTCCAACGCCGTCGACGCCTCCAACTTCGTTCTCCTCGGCATGGGCCACCCCACTCACGCCTTCGACCTCGACAAACTCGAAGGCGGCATCCTCGTACGTCTGGCCCACAAGGGCGAAAAGCTAAAACTCCTCGACGGCACCGAGCGTACCCTCGAACCCAACGACCTCGTCGTAGCAGACCACAAAAAAGCCCTGGCCCTGGCCGGGGTCATGGGCGGTTACGACTCCATGATCACCCCCGAAACCAAAAACATCCTCGTCGAATCCGCATGGTTCGACCCCACCGCCGTCCGCCGCTCCTCCCGCCGCCACTGCCTCCATACCGACGCCTCCCACCGCTTCGAGCGCGGAGCCGACATCAACGCAGCCCCCATCGCCAACGCGCTAGTCTCCAATCTCATCCTCCAGGCAGGAGGCCACGCCGAAGGCCCCCTCACCGACGTCCTCATCCCCGAGATCGCCGCCAAAACCGCGAACCGCCCTCCAATCCATCTCTCAGTCCATCAAGTGCAACGCCACCTGGGCACAACACTAGACGACACCCCGACCCAATCCGCCCTAGCCCCTACCGTCATTCACCAATACCTAACCGCACTCGGCTGCACCCTCACCGCCAAAAATCTGGGTGCCCCACGCCCGGCTTTTGCGGACGTGGGTGGAAGCGCCTCAACTCCATCCCCATCCGACACAACCTTCTCAGTCCAACTCCCCTCGTGGCGTCTCGACCTGGAGCGCGAGATCGACCTCATCGAGGAAGTAGCTCGCGTCTACGGCTACAACCGCTTCGCAAACACCCTCCCCACCCCGCTTCCCGTAACCTCGTATCCAACCGCCGCAAAAGAAGCCGTCATCCGCACCCGCCTACTCGCCCTCGGCTACAGCGAAGCCATCTCCACCACCTTCGCGTCGCAATCCGACGCCGACCTCTTCGCCGAAAGAGACAAGAGGTCGGTTCCCATGGAAAACCCTCTCTCCGAAGAAGCCAGCCTCCTTCGGCCATCGCTCGTCCCAGGCATGCTGAACATGCTCGCCCACAACCTGAACCGCGACGTGAAAAACGTTCGCCTCTTCGAACAGGGCCAGATCTTCACCGGCACGGTCCCCGCCGACGGCACCTTCATCGCCGAAGTCCAGGAAACCCCGCAACTCACCCTCGGCCTCACCGGCGAAATCACCGGAGCCGAGCGCTACACCGCCCAGTCCCCCCATTTCTTCGAGCTCAAAGGCGCCATCGAATCCGTCCTCTCGCTCTTCACACCACCCGGAGGCCCCGCCGCCGTCACCTTTACCGCCGAAGCACCCGCCTGGCTCGAGCCCGGCCGCTCCGCCACCGCACTACTCAACAAGCAACCCATCGCCCACTTCGGCGAACTCCGGGCCACCGAGCGCGAAGCCCGCAAGCTCCGCCAACCCGTCTACCTCGCCCAACTCGACCTCGCCAGGCTCTACGTTCTCCCCCTAAAGCGAGTCACCGCCCGCGAACTCTCCCGCTACCAGGCCGTCGAGCGCGACTTCTCCTTCGTCTTCCCCGACGGTATCCAGTGGCATACCATCGCAGCCGCCATCCACGCCCTTGCTATCCCAGAGCTCCAGACCATCAGCCCCGTCGAAGTCTGGCGCAACAAGAAATACCCCGGCGTTTACTCGCTCCTCGTCCGCACCACCTTCCAGTCGCACGAGCGCACCCTCACCGAAGACGAGCTCACAGCCTGGCAATCAGCCATCATCGCCGCCCTCACCCAGCTAGGCGGAACCCTGCGAGGCGCGGCATCCACCGAATAAGCTAAACTTGCCGTTCCAGAGGTGCACGAATGCTCGAGAACGCTTCCGTCATGGGGTTCGTCCCGACCCGGGACTTCAAACGCGCCCGCTTCTTCTACGTCGATACCCTAGGTCTCGAACTCATCAGTCAGGACGGCTTCGCTCTCGAGGTCGCCTCCAACGGCACGCACATCCGCGTCACCAAAGTCGAAGAGTTCACTCCTTTCCCCTTCACCGTCCTCGGCTGGCGTGTGCCCGAGATCGTCTTCGCCGTCCGCGAACTCACAGCCAAAGGCATCGTCTTCGAGCGCTACCACTTCCTGCAACAGGACGCGGACGGCATCTGGACCGCGCCCGGCGGAGCCAAAATCGCCTGGTTCAACGACCCCGACGGCAACATCCTCTCGCTCTCTTACCACCCCTAACCTCGCGTCCCCCCTGCTCACCTAAAAAATCCACAGAATTATTTTCAAAATGTGGCATTTTTTTAGAGATCAAACACTGCCCTCGTAATGACCACGATTCACCACCAATCCGCCATAAATTCACCACAAAAAACCATCCAAAAGACACTAGCTTTTCACCAAACCCCCTCGAAAATCGCACCCTCCACCACGTAAAGAAATAATCAGCAAAAAACCGCACCCAGATAGATTCCACCCCCGTTTCCCTCAGACCCGATCCGCGCCCTTAGCGTCTATACTCAAAGAAATATGAGCACAGCTACGATCAGCTCCGGAATCAGTGCGGACGAGTTTCAAGCGCTCGAACAGAAAGTCCTCCGCGCCATAGAAATCGTCAAGAGTGAACGCGAAGCCCGCGCCGCCATTGAGGCCGAAGCCGCCTCACTCCGCGAAGAGCTCGCCGCCTTCAAGGCCAACGCCCGCGCCGTCGAAACCGAACTCACCACACTCAACAAAGAGCGCGACCAGGTTCGCCTCCGCGTCGAAAAGATGCTTCATCAGATCGACGAACTCCTCTAACCCACACAAAGGGAGACCAATGGACCAGACCCTCGAAGCACCAGCCAAGGCCACAGAAAACCAGTCTGCAGCCCAGTCCGTCTCCGTCGACATCTACGACCAGGTCTATCACCTCCGCGGCACCGACCCCGCCTACATCGAGCGCCTAGCCGCCATCGTCGACACCAAGATGCGCGCCGTCTCCGCCCACGGCAACACCGTCGACAGCCTTCGCGTTGCAGTCCTCGCCGCCCTCAACATCGCCGACGAACTCTGTACAGCCCGCCAGCGCTACGACTCGCTCGCCGGCAACCTCCAGACCTCACAGCACTCCACCCGCACCCGCGCCACAACCTTGGCCCACATGCTGGACGAGGTCCTCGAAGACCGTAAGGCCGGCTGATCCGATTTAAGTTCTGGCCCGCGGCCTCAACGCGGTAAGATGTCCCGCATGAAGCGAACCAGCGGGCCCTGTTTTCCCCTAACTGTCATCCTCCCTGCACTCCTCACCTGCCCACTCTTCTCTCAATCTCCGCAACTCGATCCCGCCGTCCGCGCCGCGCTCGACGAAGGCAGGAAATTTGAGCAGCGCCGCCAGCTATCCTCTGCTCTCGTCAGCGATCGCAAAGCGCTCAAGCTTGCTCATGGCAACTGTGCCGAGTGTCTCGAAACCATCGCCAATCTCCAGCTAAAGATGGAACTCCCCAAGGATGCAGCCGCATCCGCCGCTGCCTGGTCCGCATTGGCCCCGGAGCAAGTCGAGAAAGCTCGTGCCGAATATCTCCAGGCCTCGGCGCTCCTCCTGCAGAACAAGCAAAAACCCAACGACGCGCTACTCAAACAAGCCGACGAAGTCTTGAAACAAGCCGCCACAGACGACCCGTCCAATCCTCGCATTCACATGCTCGACGGGCGCATCCTCGCAATCCTCAAGAAAGACACCGAAGCAAAGAACGAGTTCTTAGCCTGCGCCGCAAATCCTGCAGCCAGCCCCGCGGAATGCCTCCGAGCAAAAAACTTCGCCGGTGATGTAACTCTCGCCCGCGGAGAAGCCGCGCCGGCCTTCTCCATCAAGAAGCCGGACGGCACACCCATCACTCTAGATTCGCTCGCAGGCAAGGTTGTCCTCATCGACTTTTGGGCAACCTGGTGTCCAGCCTGCGTCAAAGACCTCGACTACATCCAATCCATCGCCGAAGAGGCTGACAAAGACCGCTTCGTCCTGCTAGGGGTTAGCGACGATAGCAACGAAGAGACCTGGAAGCGCTATCGAGAGGAAAACAGAATGGTCGGCCTTCAGATCCGCGACACCGACCACTCCATCGCCGACCTCTTCCACGTCAGCGCTATCCCGACCTACATCATCCTGGATGCCAACGGCATCATTCAGCTGCGAACCACGGGAGGCGAAGGAGATATCCGAGCCAAAGTACGTTCGCTACTGGCCAAACCCGCCGTCCAGACCGCGTCCATTCCCTGATGCCCACAAATGCCGTTTAACTGACAATTTCGCTTGACCATCCATTACTCTGCTGCAAGAATCACACGCTTGCAATTCTATCCTTGGAGTTCCCATGCACTCCTTCCGTCTGCCTGCCGTTCTTCTTCTCTGCAACCTCGGACTGCAGCTCACTCTCCAAGCGCAAAGCTCGGCCGAGTACAAATCCGATCCGAAGTTCACCTCCGCCATGGCCGAAGGCAGGCAACTCTCACGCAAGCAGCAATTCGTCTTTGCCATCGACTCCTTCAAAAAGGCATGCAAGATTGCCGCCGAGAAGGACGAGGACTGCCTCACCGAGCTCTACACAGCCCAGATGAAAAGCGGCCGCTTCAAAGATGCTGCGGGCACCGCATCCTCGCTCGAAGCTATCGCGGCCAACCCCACCGATAAGTCCTACGCTGAAGTCAAACGCGGGCACGCCCTCCTTTACGAGGCCGGTGACAAAAACAAGACCGACATCCTCAACGCCTCGGACGCCGCCTTCAAAGCCGCCATCGCCGACAATCCGAAGAACGCCTCCGCCTACTACCTCGACGGCCAGGTCCTCGCCCGTCTCAACCAAATGGACGCCGCCCGCGATCAGTTCAGGACCTGTCTCACCTGTGTCTCGCCCAAAGATCCCAGCTACCTGCGCGCCCAGCACTTCGCCGAAGACCCCGCTCTATCCACCCACAAGATGGCGCCGGCATTCACTGTCACTGCCCTGGACGGCTCAAAGTTCAGTCTCGACGCCATGGGCGGCCGTGTCGTCCTCATCGACTTCTGGGCCACCTGGTGCGGTCCCTGCAACGAAGAGCTTCCCCACATGAAGAAGATCGCCAAAGAGTTCGCCGGCCAGCCTCTCGTCATCATCAGCGTCAGCTGGGACTCCGACACGCAAAAGTGGCGCGACTTCATCGACAAGAACGAGATGACCTGGGTCCAGTACCGCGACGCTGACCACCACCTCAGCAATCTCTTCGATATCAACTCCATCCCTCACTACTTCACCATCGACTCCGACGGCGTCCTCACCTCCGAGATGATGGGCTCCGGCTCCGATGTCGAGGGCAAACTCAAAAAACTCATAGCCAAAGCAAAGACCGCAACTCCGCCACCCGCAACTCAGGTCGGCAACTAGCTCGGAAGAAAAGAAGGTGCGATGGACGAAAAGCGAGCCCTGCTCAAGCACTTTCTCGCCGCCCTGGCCTATCGGACCCAGAAGGCTCTCCGAGACGCACCACCTGAGTTCGCTGACTTCCACGCCGCGCCACAGGTCCGCACGCCCCACGAACTCGTCCGCCACATGGACAGCGTCCTCGGCTACTCCCGCATGTTCTTCTTGGGGGGCTCCTACCGTCCTCCACTCTTCGCCGAATTCTCCGCCGCCGTCGAGCACTTCCACGAAGTCCTCACCGACCTCGCTCATCATCTTGAACTCGGCTCGGAACTCCACGAAATCACTCCCGAAATTCTTCTTCAAGGACCGTTTTCTGATGCCATGACCCACGCAGGCCAACTCGCGCTGCTCCGTCGGCTATTCGGAAGCCCCGTCCCTCCTGAAAACTTCATCTTTGCCGAGATCTCCCCCGACAATCTAAGCCCCAATCAACCACCGCCCCGCAGCCCCGATAAGGACTGGCCCGAGCGACCGTAGCGAAAAATCAAGCCCGATCCAGACCCAAGCCCCGTCCCTGCCCCATTTGCCATTCTGCGCCCTTGCAGGTAGCATCCAACCTAAGAAAGCCGGCCTGCAAAGCAGGTACTAGAACAACGCTGGTTGAACCAACATTCATTGAACAGGGGCCCGACTCGTAGACATGGTTCGGTGTGCAGTCCTCCAGTCAGGAACGCCTAAAGAACCACGGTTTGGTCCCGCCGTCTTAGGACGGGTTCACCAGCGCTTCGATGTACGGCCAAGCGGGTCGGTCTTCTTGTTTCCCTAAGAGTTTGTTGCCCCAGGAAACGAAGAGCTCAAAACTCACAGCTCTCATGCATCCCTATCTCATTCACTCCGGCCACTTCCTGCTTCCAACCTTCGGCGTCCTCGCCGCCATTGGCCTAATGGCAGCTCTCACTCTCAGCCTCCGCACCGCCGCCATCACCGCCCTCCCGCCAGAAAAACTCTGGAACGCCGGTCTCTTCACCCTCCTCTCCGCGTTCGTCCTCTCGCGCCTTCTCCTGATCGCAGCCAACCCCCGCATCTTCGTCGGTTATCCCATCCTCCTGCTCACCGCTCCCTCGCTCAATGCCACAGGCATTCTCCTCACCGTCATTGCAACAGCAATCTATCTCCGCCTTCGCCATCTCCCGCTGCTCGATACCCTCGACGCCTGGTCCCCATGCGCCACGCTCCTCTGGTTCTTCCTCGCCCTTGGACACTTCGCCGAAGGCAGCGACGCCGGCCTCCCAACCCGCCTCCCATGGGGCCTCCGCATCCCACCCGACCACATCCCGCTCCATCCCGTAGCCCTCTACGCCGCGTGCACCGCTGCCATTCTCACTACAGTCCTGCTCCGCCAACTACCCCTGCGACACCAGTCCGGCGACACCTTGGCCCTTGCCCTCGCTGCCTCCGGCACCATCCAGTTCTTACTGACGTTTTCCCGCCAACCCCTCCCCGATTCGAACCTCCTCGACCCGATCCAGTGGATCTCCCTCGCGATGATCGCCCTCGCTGCCATTGTCCTTCTCCTTCAGTCACAAGAGCGGGTCACTCATGCCGTCTAAGAACATGCTTCCCAAGGGCCAGCGCCGCCACACCGTCAAGCCCGAGTACCGCGCCAACCGCGGCGTCGAAGAGACCCTCCCGCCTCCAGTTCCCGTGATCGACTTCGACGACCTGGAAGAAGACGCCGGCGCAGGCATCCGCACCTTCACCGCCGATCCTGCCGCTGCCAATCTCCGTCTCGACCGGTATCTCGCCCAAGCCCTTCCCGACATCTCGCGTGGCCGCGTCCAACTCCTCATCGAAGCCGGGCAGGTCCGAGTCGACGGCCACCCTGCCAAACCCAAGCAAAAACTCCGCGGCGGCGAATCCATCGAGATCGAAGGCACCCCACAACCCCCGCCCCTGCACGCCACCCCCGAAGACATCCCCCTCAATATCCTCTACGAAGACCCTCACCTCGCCGTCGTCGACAAGCCCGCCGGCATGATGGTCCACGCCGGAGCGGGCTCAGCCCCACTCAACGCCGAAGGTGAGATCGACACCCGCAACACAGGCACCCTCGTCAATGCTCTCCTCTTCCACTTCAAAGAGCTCTCTTCCACCGGCGGCGACCTCCGGCCCGGCATCGTCCATCGCCTCGACAAGCAGACCAGCGGCCTCATCCTCGTCGCCAAAGATGACAGCACCCACCGCAAACTCGGCGAGATGTTCTCCCGCCGCCAGGTCGCCAAGACCTACCTCGCCCTCCTCCACGGCCATCTCAAAAAAGATGACACTACGGTCACCCTTCCCATCGCTCGCGACCTCGTCCGCCGCACCCGTATGACCACCCGCCGGTCTGACGGCCGAACCGCCGTCTCACACTTCCACGTCCTCGAACGTCTCACCACTCCGTATGGTCCCTTCACCCTTGCCGAAGTCCGTATCGAGACTGGGCGCACCCACCAGATCCGCGTCCACGCCCAGTCCCTCGGCCAACCCGTCGTTGGCGACACCCTCTACGGCTCTCCCCACGTCATTCCAGACCTCCAGGAAGACCTCCGGCTCAACCGCAACTTTCTTCACGCCGCCCATCTTTCCTTCATCCATCCCCAGACCCAACAACGCCTCGACCTGCACGCTCCCCTCCCTGTCGAGTTGGAGTCGTTCCTCAAAGCAATTCGCGCGAATCCACCCGCCATTCCGGTAAAATGACTAAAGTGAACGTTCTGGACCGAACCACCCATGCTGCCGAGCTTATCGGCTCCGTTTTCCTCCTCTGCCTTGCAGTTGCCGTCGCGCCTCTCCATGCGCAAACAGGCACCTCAACAGCAGCCACCGCCGCGCCCACGGCACAAACCGTCGCGCCTGCTTCGCAGACCGCCCAAGCCTCGCAACCATCTGCGATGCCTCCCCAAACTGCAGGTCAGGCTCCAGCGACCACCCAGGCCCAGGCACCAGCTCTGCCGGCAGCCCAAAGCCCTGCCCAGCCTACGACCCAGCAGCCCGATGTACCGCCCTCCGGCGGAGCCGACATCGTTGTCCGTGTCAACGAAGTGAATCTCATCTTCACCGTCACCGACAAGAAGGGTAAGTTCATCACTGGCCTCAAGCGCGAAAACTTCGGGCTCCTCGATGATGGCCGTCCTCCGGTCGCCGTGCTTCGCTTCCAGCAGCAGACCAATCTTCCCCTCCGCGTTGGCATTATGCTTGACACCTCGAGTTCCATCCGCCAACGCTTTCAGTTTGAGCAGGACTCCGCCGTCGAGTTTCTCCTGCAGATCCTCCACATCAACGATCGCGCCTTCGTCGAGGGTTTCGACATCCAGACCGATCTCACCCAGGACTTCACCAACAACGTCGATCTCCTCAATCAGGGCATTCGCAAGCTCCGTCCGGGCGGCGGCACCGCGCTCTTCGACGCACTCTACAAGACCTGCCGCGACCAGATGCTGACCCTCCAGGAGACCGGTGCCGTGCGTCGCGCCCTCATTCTCGTCTCCGACGGCGACGACAATTACAGCCGCGTCGAAGAGTCCGACGCCATCAAGATGTGCCAACGTGCCGACACAATCGTCTACACGATCAGTACGAACATCAGCCCTAGCAAAGACAAAGGCGACGACGTCCTCAAGGCCATCTCCGAAGCCACCGGCGGCATGCCCTTCTATCCCATCAAGCTTGAGGACGTAGCCATCGGCTTCCGCAACATCGAAGAGGAACTCCGCAGCCAGTACCACCTCGTCTACCGGCCCGCAAACCTCAAGATGGACGGCTCCTTCCGCACCATCTACCTCCAGGCCATCGACCCGCGTTACCACGTCCGCGCCCAGAAGGGCTATTTCTCGCCCCGCCCGCCGCAATAGAAGATCGGCAACGAACCGAATACCCCATCTTTTTCGGTCGTATCGAAAAGGATGGGGTATTCGCGCCTTGCGCGAACCGCTTTTACCCCTGCTCTTTATGCTTAAGCGCTTATTCGCCAGTGAAACACCGGATGTCCCACCGCTCAACCCGTGCCTTACTTTCTTTTCGATCCGCATAACTCTGTCTCAAAATCCGGGTCTAACAGGAAAGAGGCCAAGAATGAATCATCGTCTCCGTACACTTCTGCTCCCCACGCTCCTGTGCTCCACCCTTGTCTTCGCCTATGCCCAGCCACCGGCGCCGTTCAGCCTGCATGACTCGCTGATGAACCTGGCCGACCAGCCTGCTACGCATACGTCCTTCAGCTTCGATCGCTCCGAGCTCCAGATCGCCCAGAACCTCCTCGCCTCCGGCGGCCTCGACGCCAACCACGCCGCCGCTGCCCTCACCGGCATCTCGGTCGACAACTACCACTATCCACGGCCTGCCTTCTATACGCCTGAAACGATGGCCGCCATAATCGCCGGCTACCACGCCGCTGGCTGGAAGCACCTGGTCAACGCTAACCAAACCCCAGCCAACACAGCCCAACCCCACTCCACCGTCACCGACCTCTGGCTTCGTTTCGCAGGCCCTGACATCACTGGCGTCACCGTCCTTACCCGTTCCCGCCAGGACATGAGCGTTGTTCAGGTGAGCTGCGAACTCCGCCCCCTCGACCTCGTCCACCTCAGCGGCCACTTCGGCATCCCGAAGGTCGATCCCAACGCCGTTATGGTCCCCGCTCCCGATGGCAAATGACGGGCTGTTGAGGTACGGAACTAAGCAGAGGAAAACTCAGCATCTGGCTCAAATCATTTACCCTTGCACTTGAGCCCAAATGACTGAAACCGCTCCTATCACGTCTCGCCCCCGCGTCCTCAGCGGAATGCGCCCCACAGGCCGTCTCCACCTCGGCAACTATATGGGTGCCCTCTACAACTGGGTTCAGCTCCAAGATCAGTACGACTGCTACTTCTTCATCGCCGACCTTCACGCCCTCACCACCGACTACGCCGACCCGTCGACCCTGCGCCAGAACATCCGCGATGTCGCCCTCGACTTCCTCTCCGCTGGCTTGGATCCCGAGCGGTCGACCGTTTTCATCCAGTCCCACGTTCCCCAGCATGCTGAGCTTCATACCCTATTCAGCATGTTCACCCCCCTCCCCTGGCTCGAGCGCGTCCCCACCTACAAAGACCAGCAGGAGCAGCTCCGCGAGAAGGACCTCAACACCTACGGGTTTCTCGGCTACCCGCTCCTCCAGTCCGCCGACATCCTTCTCTACCAGCCCGACTTCGTTCCCGTCGGCCAAGACCAGGTCGCCCACGTCGAACTCACTCGCGAGGTAGCTCGCCGCTTCAACGCCCTCTACTGCTCGCAACCCACTCCGGCCATCGAAAAGGCCCGCGCAGACCTCTCTGATCGGGAGATCATCGAAGCGGAGATCTCCGCAAACATCGTCACCAACGGAATTCTGCCCGAGCCGAAGGTCCTCCTTACACCATCACCCAAACTGCCCGGCCTCGACGGCCGCAAGATGTCCAAGAGCTACAACAACACCATCATGCTTACCGAGCCAGAGGCCGACGTGCGCGCGAAGCTCAAGACGATGGTTACCGATCCAGCGCGCATCCGCCGAACTGACAAAGGTAACCCTGATGTCTGCCCAGTCTTCGATCTCCACAAGGTCTTCTCAACCTCGGAGACACAGGCCGAGGCCGCACAGGGTTGCCGAACCGCAGGCATCGGCTGCATCCAATGCAAGGGCTGGCTGGCTGATTCCATCGTTCGCGAGATCACCCCCATTCAGGAACGCCGCCGTGTCCTCGAATCCGACCCCGGAAACGTCGACGCAATCCTATGGGACGGCTCCGCACGAGCCCGACGCCGAGCCATCCAAACTCTCCAGCACGTACGGCAGGCCATGGGCCTCGAATAGAGAAACAAGGCAAACGTTTTGAGTGAATTAATGTCCGAACAGAACCCCCATCCCGACTCCACCCCCAAAGAGACCCAGCCCACCGTAGAACCGGGTGCCCCACGTTCGGCAGTTGTGGATGTAGATTCTTCGCGTGTCGAAGAACTCCAAGCCGAGCCAAACGCGCGCGAATCCGCCGAACCGTTCGCCCTTCGGCACCCCCCAGTCCCCCCACCCGCCACCGCGGAGGCGAAACGCGCCGCAAAAGAAAAGGCAAAGGCCAAAGAAGAGGTCTCGCAGTCCCCCTTCTCGGTCACTGTCGGCCATGTCTACGACGGCCCGCTCGATCTTCTGCTCGACCTGATTCGCAAGCAGAACATCGACATCTACGACATTCCGATCGCCCGCATTACCAGCCAGTTTCTCGACTACACACAACACCTCAAACAGGTCGACGTCGACGCGGCCGGCGAGTTCATCTACTGGGCCTCGCTCCTGATCCACATCAAGTCGAAGACGCTCCTTCCTCGTGATCCCAGCGACGTCGTCGGCGGAGAGCACGAAGACCCACGCCGCGAACTGGTCGAGCGTCTCCTTGAGCACGAGCGCTTTAAGGCGGCCGCCCAGATGCTTCTCCAGAAACAGCAGATCGAAGAGGCCACCTGGACCAACCCAGGCATGAAGAACTTCCGCCGCGACACACTGGCCGCCGGAGCAGACGAATCAATTCTCGAACAGGAGATTGCGGCCGACACCGTCGACCTCGTCCGTGTCTTTCAGGACATACTCCACCGGATGCGTGAACGCCCCGTTCTCGATGTCGACGAGGATGCGGTCACAGTCGCCCAGATGATCGACTATGTCAAACGCCGGCTCGTCATGGAAGACAAGCCCGTCAGCCTGCGCCGCCTACTCCACAACACCCACACCTCGCGCTCGCTCATCTGCATGTTTTTGGCGATGCTCGAATTGGTGCGCCTCCAGGCAGTCCTTCTCTACCAACCGGCCCTGCAAGGCGACATCCTCATCAAGAAGACAGACGACTTCGACCAGGTCTTTGCCGATCAGGCCCAGACACGAGACGACTGGCGCTAAGCTGGAATTCGAAAACCTTGGACTTTAGCTGTGGCCCTTGACGCGAATCGCAATCGTAACTCCGATCAAGCCCGTTCCCAGCAGCAAAAGGCTCGCCGGTTCCGGAGTCGGATCGATCGCAACAAATTCCTTCTTGGCAAGAAAATCCACGGTCTCGACCGGGGGCGCAGGGTCTTGAATCGCAACGTAAATCTGATCGTTCAGACCGTCGACCCATGCAAAATCGCCTGACGAGTTTAGGTAAATATGATCCGCCGAGCCGCCGCCAAGGAAATCAACGCCCGATCCAGAACTGAGATAGACGCCGTTCGGATCGCCATTAGGATTGTAGATGGCCCCAAATCCTACCCAACCACTGTTGCAAACCGACTTCAACACATTGAAACCGCCGAGAGTCGAGCCACACGCCGATCCATTGTCATAGTCGAGCAGAGGAGCGGTACCGCCATCACTTGTCGCCACACCATCCACGTACGTCAAATAACAAAATGAGGAGAGCCCGCACCCACCAGTCCCCCAGACCACCACCCCACCCGCAGCATCAATTCCGTAAATGCCGCGCGAATTGTCATTCCCCAAGTCGTAGATTGTGTAACTATCGGCCTGCGCCGGGCAGACACCACACAGCAGAATCACTCCGAAAACCACTGCCGCCGAGCCCAGCCACGTTGCAAGAGATTTCATCCTTCGGGCCTCCGAAAACCTGAATTATAGGCGTTGTTACAGCGTGGAGAAACGAACTAAAGTTGTAGATTTTTCAGCGGTTAAGATCACATTTGTCTCGGTTGGCACGAATTGGGTAAGGAACGGAATATCTGATTCTGAACTCAGTCGGATGCAATTCTTTGCAGATTGGTTTTGGTTAGTCGAAGGAAGGTTTCACAAGAGCCTCCCATGTTTTCCTCCGATCAAAAGAACATATCTTTCACGCTGCTGTAACACATTGTTCTCATTGCGCGCCTATCGTCAGGGCACGCAAATCATCCTGATTTTCAAGGTGCATGCATTGATGGCTACTCCTGTAATGACCCCTTCCGGTTCTTTGTTGGATGAAAAACTCAAGAAGTCATCCCCCGGAAAAATTGGAGGGATTGTCTTCGCCATCATGCTGGTTGGCGGATTGATCTACATCGGGATAAAGCTGGCGAAAGATCTTTCGATTGTTCACTCCGCCTCTGTGTTCCCATTCTTTTTGCTCGGCATAGCGTTGCTCATAGCGCTCGGCTTCGAGTTCGTCAACGGCTTCCACGACACTGCCAACGCTGTCGCGACCTGCATCTACACTCACTCGCTTGAGCCGCACATTGCCGTTGTGTACTCCGGCATTATGAACTTCATCGGGGTGCTTCTGAGTTCGGGAACGGTCGCCTTCTCGATCATCACTCTGCTGCCCGTAGAGCTAATCCTTAAGGTCAGCAAAGGCTCTGGATTTGCGATGGTCTTCGCGTTGTTAGTTGCGGCGATTCTGTGGAACCTTGCGACGTGGTGGCGGGGCCTTCCTGCCTCAAGCTCGCACACCATGATCGGTTCCATCATTGGCGTGGGCATCGCCAACCAGTTGATGCAGGGCAACTCCGGGACATCCGGGGTTGAATGGGACCAGGTCATCAAGGTCTTCAAAGCCCTACTTCTCTCTCCGATCGTCGGCTTTGTTGGTGCCGCTCTGGTTTTTTATTTATTCAAGCTGGTGGCTCGCGACCCTCGGCTCTATGAAGCTCCCAAAGGAACTGCGCCGCCCCCGTTCTACATCCGTCTTCTGCTCATCCTTACCTGCGGTGGCGTCAGCTATGCGCACGGTTCGAACGATGGACAGAAGGGCATGGGTCTCATCATGCTCATTCTCGTCGGCACAGTACCGACGGCCTACGCGCTGAACCATGCGGTGGGCGCCTCAGAGGTCCAGACCTTCGCGGCCGTCTCCACGCAGGTAGCGGGTGTGCTCAACAACTACGTGGACCCTGGCACGATAGCGCAGAGTGCGGAACCCGAGCTTTCACGCTTTGTCAGCACGAAGACGTACGAGCCCGGCGTCATTCTGTCGCTCCAGCAAATGGTCACCGATATCCGCAACGAAGCCAACACCTACGGCTCGCTTGGCAAGGTGCCGCCGGATATGCAGGCCAACGTTCGCAACCAGATGTACCTGACCAGCGAATCCTTCCGGATTCTGGCGAAGTCAGGACCGGCGATGAGCGATGCGGATAAGAAGATCATCGCTAATTACAAGGGCTGGCTGGACAAATCGACGCGATTTATTCCTACGTGGGTCAAGGTCGCGGTTGCTTTGGCGCTTGGTCTTGGGACGATGATCGGCTGGAAGCGCATTGTTGTTACGGTTGGTGAAAAGATTGGAAAGACTCATCTTACCTATGCGCAGGGGGCTTCGGCTGAGCTGGTTGCGATGTGCACGATCCTTGCCGCTGATACTTATGGGCTTCCGGTGAGTACTACCCACGTGCTCTCTTCGGGCGTGGCGGGCACGATGGCGGCGAACAAGAGCGGTTTGCAGGTGTCTACGATCCGGGATATCGCTCTTGCCTGGGTGTTTACGCTGCCGGCAGCGGCGTTGCTCTCGGGCGCCCTCTTTTGGCTCTTCAACATGATCGCGAGGTAGAGTCCGGTTTGTGTTGTTGCCAAGTTTTTTTGATTTTGTGGTGGGAGTGGCGTGTTTACAGGGGGATTCGCGATTTCCACAGTGTAAAAACGTGGTTTTTCGATGGTTTGTTAGTGCATTTTTGTGGTCATAACGTGGTTCTTAGGTGCACGTTTTTTGGACTCTAAAATTTTCCTCTTTTTCAAACTTTATTTTCACGGGAGCCGGCGTCGGTTCCGATTTGACTCGTCGCGATCTTCTCTTCATCTCTTTTTCGCGTTGTCGAAGCAATCTCGCATGGCAAAGAAGGTGGGCGTCGGGGCGTATTTGTCGTCGAAGGGTAGAGGTCGCTCGAGTCTGTCGGGATGCAGCTTGCGAATCTTTCCGTGGTTCAGCCATGAGTTTTTGTCGGTTGCGCCCCAGGTTAGCACTGCCTTGACCTCTTTCCCCTGGAGGACTTTGGTCAGGTAGTCGCGGTAGACGTTGGCGACTATTTTGTCGCGTTCGGCGATGTCGGCCGTCTCGACGGCATCGTCATTTACGTCCAGTTCGGTCACAAAGACCTGCAGCCCGAGGGCATTCGCGCCGTCGAGAAGTTCGCGCAGGCCTCTGCCGAATCCGTCTTTGCTGATTGCCTTGATGTGCGACTGAATCCCCAGCGCATCGAGCGGGACCTTGTCGGCCTTCATGCGCCGCAGCAGCGCGAGTACGGCCGCGCGCTTCTTCTCTTCTTCTTCGTTGTCGTACTCGATGCCGTAGTCGTTGTAGGTCAGGAGGGCTGTGGGGTCTGCCTCGCGCGCTGTCCTGAAGGCGAGATCGATGTATCCGGGACCAAGCAATTCAAACCACGGCGAGGTGGTTCGTAACCCATCGGGCCGTCCATCCTTCAGCCAGATCGCTTCGTTCACAACATCCCAGGAGTGAATCTTTCCCTTGTAGCGTCCGGCGACGGTGTGGATATGGTCCACGAGGAACTTCTGCGCATTTTCCTTGTTCACTGTGCCGGCGAACCATGCGGGGATGGCCTCGTGCCAGGCCAGATTGTGCCCGCGCACCTTGATTCCATTTGCCTCGGCGAAGGCGATCAGGCTGTCGGCGTCGGTAAAGTTCCAGGTATCGGCTGTCGGCCGCAAGACACCCCACTTCAGGCAATTCTCCGGCACGAGGATGCTGCACTGCTCGGCCAGCAGGTTTCGAAAGCCCTGATCGTCGCGAAAGAGATTCGCATTCACGGCGGCTCCGGCGAGCAGCCCGCGAGCGGCAGCGCGAGCCTTCAATGAGGCCGCTCCGGTAATCGGCTGCTCGGGCGTTGTTGGCGTCATGGGACTGCCGGCTCGCATTAATTCCGGCATTGCAGCGACTGCGGTTACGCCTGCGACTTGTCTGATCCACTCCCTGCGCGTCAACATCCTCGTTTCTCCTCGGCGTGCTGCAAGCAATGATACCCAGCATTGGTATGCTTAGAAGGACACAACGAAACTATGAGCCTTAAAGCAAAGATCGAAGCAGTTATTTACGCGTCAGAAGAGCCCGTAACCCTGGTTCAACTCGCCGGCCTTCTGGGTCACGAAGCCCAGGCCGAGCTCGACCATCTCGACGCCGTCCAGCACGCCCTGGCGCTTGAAGAAAACGCTCCCGACGAGGACGAACTGAACGACGAAGTTCTCGAGGATGTTCCCGCGACTGAGACCGACACGCAGCACGCCGAGGCTCTGCAGCGTCATCTTCACGATGCTGCCGCCGAAGAGGCTGCCCATGCCCGTGCCGCTCGTCTGCGCGCAGCTGCGGCCACCGCTGCGATGAGCTCCGCCGACTCGGTCGAACCCATTCTCGCCATCTTCCAAACGGAATCGGCGGCGGAAGAGCAGGGAAGCGACGCTCCTGCTGCTGCTGTTCAGGCAACTGAGGCAGACGAGAAGAAGCTTGCTCGCGAGACGAAGGAAAAGGAGCGCCGGCTCCGCGAGTACTTCCGTACGATCCTCGACCAACTGATCGCCGATTACGCCTCTTCCGACCGGGGCCTTGAGATTCGTGAGGTCGCCGGCGGTTATCGTCTGGCCACCAAGCCTGAGTACCATGATGCCGTACGTGGCTTCGTGAAATCGTTGAAGCCGCCGCTGAAGCTCTCGCTGCAGGCGCTGGAGACGCTCGCTGTTGTGGCTTACAAGCAGCCTGTGACGGCACCGGAGATCTCGGAGATCCGCGGTGTCGATTCCGGCGGCGTGCTCGGCAGCCTGATGGCCCGCAAGCTGATTACTACGGCTGGGCGCAAGCAGGTGATTGGCCGCCCTATTCTCTACAAGACGACAAAGGACTTCCTCCTGCGCTTCGGACTGAAAGACGTTAACGAGCTTCCCAGCATCGAAGAGTTTGAGAAGATGGCTGGCGAGCTGGCCGAGCAGGAGGAGATTCCGATGGATCACCACGCACCCGAGTCCCCAGGCGAGCTCGAACGTGAGAGAGACCAGACCGAACCCCAGGCCGATGGCGACAGCTCGTATCCTCTCGACACGGCGGCTGACGAGGTTGTTGTCGATGGGCGTCTGTCGGGCCTGCCGCCTAACTATGACACCGATCAATCCACGGATGGAGAAGATTCGCCGGCGATGGACGCTCAGATTCAGAGCGATCAGCGGCGCGACTCCGAGGAGGGCTGATGGCACAATCCAAACTCGACCCAGAACCTGACCCGCGTGACTCTCCCGATACGCCAGAGGACAACGAACCCGATACGGTGGCGACGCCGGAGGGTGACGGCGAATATCCGCCGGATGTTCCGCTAGAGCCTGCGCCCACCGGGATGCAGCGCACCCCGTTTATTGATACGAATAAGCTGTAGGGAAGAACAGGCTTTGCGGGGCGATCGAGCGGCCACGACATGAGACTGTTACGAAACTCGTTGTCGACAAATGGAACCCAAGTGACGAGATCGGCGTTTATTAGGACTTATGTGCCCGCGCGAACGGTGCCGCCTTGAGTTTCAGGTTCTGAGCGGGCTAGGGTTTTAATCGAGGTGACGCGCTCTGCATGGCTTTCCGAAGCGCTTCTTGCCGCAGCGGTCCTTTGCCTTGCGAGGCCTGTATAACAGTTTCACCCTGTTTGTTGCGGATGCTGAGATCGGCTCCGTGCTGAATAAAGAGTGGGATGGCGTCATCATCTACGGTGGTGAAGATCGGGGTTTCACCGTCGTTATTACGGGCATTCACGTTCGCGCCAAGTTTTAGCAACTCCTCCTCCACATCGGTGAGAAAGGTCTCGTGTAAAGGAGTGTTGCCGTCATGATCTCGGGCATTCACGTTGGCTCCAGCTTCTGCCAGCAGGCGTACACACTCAACCCGTGCACCATCCTGATCGCCGGATCGATAATCCCCCGCTGAAAACATGGCGGTTTTACCTTCTCGGTCGCGTGCCTCCAGCTTTGGGTGGTACTGAAGCATGTCGCGAACCATCGCAGGGTTACCGGACTCAGCGGCA
The DNA here is from genome assembly GCA_963798925.1 of uncultured Acidobacteriaceae bacterium. GTDB lineage: Bacteria > Acidobacteriota > Terriglobia > Terriglobales > Acidobacteriaceae > Edaphobacter. Next base: position 150,991 of record CAWCVD010000008.1, on the reverse strand, counting down.
TAAATCAGAATGCTTCCGGAACCAGACCCCTGCAGTGTCATCGCGCCGCCCTCCTGAGTAATAGTCAGTTTCTTCAGGTCAGCATTGGGGTTGGCTCCATAAGCGATCAGGGCACGCGCAGCTTCGACGTTTCCTGATTGAGCAGCGCCGACCAGCGCCAGGTCTTTGTCACCTTGGTCGCTACGGCTTGCGCCAGCGCTAATCAGTTCTTGAAGTGTGGCGGGATGGTGGCTGGCGGAGGTCAGCAGTCCGACTGGCTGAAAGGATGTACCAGGCTCTTCTTTGCCGAGCTTTGGCCTAGGAATTGGTTTGAGCGGAACCCCGGCTTGGAGGAACTGCTGAACCGTAGCGGTCTGGCCGTGAGCCGCCGCTGCTTTCAGCATTGTTTGGGCTGCAAAGGTCTGAAAATCAAATTTCTCAGCTTTCAACGCCTGAACGAGACCTTCGTCGCCTTCAATCCAGAGCTGCGTTCGCGCTAAAGCGTCCACGCGTTCTTCGAATTCAGTAATAACAGCGGGCATGCCCTCCCACGCCCCTTCATAATCAACAACTTGCTTCTGGTGTCCGTCAATCGAGACAGTCAACACGTATGTAGGCATGTCCGTTACTGAAGCACTGTAGCTGTCATCCATGGAATAGAAATCCGTTTCGACGATGCGTTTAGCGAGCTTTCGGACCTCGTCCGCGTCTGCCGTGTCTGTATGCTTTCCTTCGGCTACTACGAAGCCTCGTCCATCGAACACAATGCCGGTCGTGGATATCGCCACGGTGTAAGAAGGGCAACTCCCAAAGCACCCCGACCTTTCCAGGGTGACGGTGACCTTGGAATCTGGCCGGATCGCTGGGGCGGTCACGTGCTTTTTGGGAAAGCGCTCCGGTGGCACTAAGTCGATGTACTCCTCTACCTCGACTGTGACCGGAATACCGTTCTCTTCGAACGGTTCAAAGCGCCATTGTTCAACTTCTCCTTGGAGAGAGGGCCAATACTTCAGGTCGGCATCACTTCCGCTTGCGTCTGCCTTCATCACATCACCCGTTGGTGACACAATTAGCGTCAGGTGCAGTTGATTGAAGCCCGGCCTGACCCCGTCGACCGGAATTGTCCGGCGATGCGGCTTTACTTCATGCGACCGCGCCACTTCATAAGAGAATGAAGGATATGAACTGTGCGGGTCAGGAGCTAGAAAACCGCCGTGTATGAGGAGCAGCGCCATTAGGGTGCCTACCATAAAGCCTCGCGATGCATGACTTGCTTCAGATCATTAGACCCTAAACTCCGGGAAGTTGTTCCGTCAGGTGTTGGCACTGAATCGCTGTTACGGAGACGAACCATTACTCCTCATAAGTCGGCTTGTAAGAAGTGATCGTCACTAGCGGGTCCTGAACTGAGTTTCGGTAACATTCTCGACATGAGCTCACCTTCGTCCAGCCCGGATCTCTATCAGCATGTCCGGGTCGTTATCTCCATCATTGTCGGATTGTGCATTACAACGCTTCTGAGCGGCTTTGCGCGGTTTGTCCAGCATCCGAAGCGAGACAAGGCCTCGATCCTGCATCTTGGCTGGGCGGCCTCGCTTCTGCTCTCGATCATTCACTTCTGGTGGTGGGAGTTCCGGTTGACGCTGGTGCAGCAGTGGACGTTCTCGATCTACTTTTTCGTGATTCTCTACGCGATCCTCTTTTATTCTCTCTGCACGTTTCTCTTTCCTTCGGATCTGCGGGACTATTCGGGTTACGAAGAGTACTTCCTCTCGCGCCGTAAGTGGTTCTTCGGTTTTCTCGCGGCGACCTATGTTGCCGACATCATCGACACCAGCCTGAAGGGCTCTGTTTACCTGCACTCCTTCGGGATGGAGTATCCGATACGGATTGTCCTGGGTCTGGCGGTTTGTGCGATTGGGATCGCGGTGAGAAACCGGCGGGTTCAACTGGGTCTACTTGCGGTTTCGCTGGTCTATCAGATCTCTTTTATTGTGCGTCTCTACAACACTGAGTAGAGATTCGTTGTTAGGATTGAGACGTTTCCCGGGCTCTGAACTGCAACTCGGCGAACGGAGGACCGATGTCCCCGATCAAAAGCTTTGAGGTATTTGGAGAGCGCGTCGATGTTCTGATCGACTCCTCGATGACTAACGGTTGCTCCTCTGCGATTGTGCAACACGTCGCTCCCGGTGGAGGCCCTCCACCTCACAGCCACAAGAAGGAAGATGAGACTTTCACCGTTCTCGAGGGCGAGTTTGAGATCTTTCGCGAAGGGGTTTGGTATCGGCTTCCGCGTGGTGAGGTGGCGTATGCGCAACGGGGCAGCATTCATACGTTTCGCAACTCCGGGACTTCCCCTGGGCGCATTTTTGTCTTCATTGTTCCCGGCGGATTCGAAGACTACCTCGAAGCAGTAAGTCCCTACTTCCCTGCGTCGGACATGCTGAAGATCCAGGAGATTTCGGCCCGGTACGGTATTACGCTCTACGTGTAAGCCGGAGCGAATCGTCCCGAGCCTGGGTTGCGGTTCCACCCTGCTGCCCGTTACTGTCCCTGTTCGGTCGCGTCGGGCCGGATTGCGGTGACACTGCCATTCGCGCTTCCCGTCACGGCTTCGCTGTTTGAGGTTACGGAGGCTGGGGTGGTTCCACCACGTTTGGTTGTGGCTGTCTGTTGCGCATGCGCCGTCGCAGAAGAGGCACTGATCAGCATCAGGGTTGCCATCCTGCAGTTCGCACTCATCCAATGGAACATCGTTCGCCCTCCTTTTCGAGCGCTCTGTATTTGAGCTATATCTGTCCGGCGGGGCAAAGTCTCTACAACTTAAACCTCATGGCAAACACTTTTGGTTGAGCCGGATACAATTGAGAGAGACAGTAACGACCGCGATGAGCAGCTCCGCAGTCGGAAGGCCACCTATGACGAAGTCCGCTCCCTCCACAAAACCTGAATCGAATGAAGAGGGCAACCCCGAACCTCAAGGCGATCGCCTGCAGAAGATCCTCGCCCAGGCGGGCATCGCGAGCCGGCGCAAGGCCGAGGAGATCATCCTCGCGGGCCGGGTGCAGGTGAACGGCAAGGTCGTCAACACGCTTGGCACTCGCCACGACGCGACGCGCGACCACATCCGTGTGGACGGCAAGCTGCTCGAAGGCCCGCAGCAGCAGCGCTACTACATGGTCAACAAGCCGCGCGGCTATGTGACCACGCTCGACGACCCCGAAGGCCGTCCGACGGTGATGGAGTTGATGAAGCAGAAGCATGGACCGCATGGCGACCAGGTGCGACTTTATCCGGTCGGGCGTCTGGACTACCTGAGCGAAGGCCTGTTGCTGATGACGAACGACGGCAACCTTGCCAACTCGCTTTCGAAGGCTGCGACCGGCGTGGAGAAGACTTACCTGGTCAAGATCAGCGGCGTGCCGCCCGACTCGGGTCTGGAGCAGATTCGCCGGGGCATCATGATCGACCGCGGACGGCTCAACGAGGTGCGCAGCGGAAGGCGCGACCGCGTGATTACCTCTCCGGCAAAGGTTGAACTTGTCCGCGGGGGCGACAACCCGTGGTATGAGCTGACGCTGACCGAGGGGCGGAATCGCCAGATCAGAAAGATGTTCGAAGAGATCGGCCACCACGTCGAGAAGATCCGCGGATTGGATATGGGGCGCTGCGCCTGGATGTGGCTCCGGGTCAGTTTCGGGAGCTGACTCCGGGCGAGGTGACGGCGCTCGATCGGGCGGCGAAGGGAAAGAAAGTGGTGCCGAAGAAGAGGACTCCGGAGTTCGCGCAACTGAAATCGCCGGTGAAGAAGAAGGCGGTCCGACCTCGCCGAAAACCGGACGGAGTGCGCGGCTCTGGGCGTACCCGGCGCCCGCGTTAGTCTGCAGCGTTTTGGCAAGTGATCAATCTGGTTCCTGCGGCGGGAAGGCTCCCTTTTTCATCGATTTCCCGTCAATATTGCAAATTGTTTACGCTCCCACGAAAGTTCGATAAACCCCATTGACACATCTCTCTTTGTGCGCCCAAAATACTCCCGCAATTAACCTTGTGGCTGATGACAATCACAGGCGATGAGCATCCAATGGAGTAGCAAGGAGCAACAGAGTGGCAATGGAAAAAGCAGCATTTGGAGCAGGATGTTTTTGGGGAGTTGAAACCCGTTTTGCAGAGATTTCAGGGGTTATCGACACGGCCGTAGGATACGAAGGCGGCGACCTCGAACACCCAACCTATAAAGAAGTCTGTAGTGACCGCACCGGCCATGCGGAGGTTGTCGAAGTCACCTTCGACCCATCCCGTCTATCGTACGAGACACTGCTGGACGCGTTCTTCGCGATGCACGATCCTACCCAGGTGAATCGCCAGGGACCGGATTGGGGCAGGCAGTATCGCAGCGTGATCTTTACCCACAACGACGAACAGTTCGCGCAGGCGCGCGCGAGGATCGCTGAGCTCAACGCCTCAGGCTCCTACCGCAAGCCCATCGCGACGCAGGTCGTTCCAGCTACGACGTTCTGGAAGGCGGAGGAGTATCACCAGAAGTATCTTGAGAAGCGTGGCATGGTGAGCTGCCACATCTAGCTGAGTGAAGGACGTTGCGGATCACGGCTACTTTTCGTACGCACGGAGAGGCAGGGACTTGTCCCTGCCTCTCCCTCTTGCGCGATGCGTTTTACACGTCGTGCCTTTTTCGGCTGTTTGGAACTCATTTCTGTGGCCCCGGTGGAGGGGGTGCTCCCAAGGGATGACCCCGCCTGCCAAGTACATGCAATCGAGTTCTCTATAATGCGACGCGTAACCATCTAGATACTCCAGCCAAGGGGCACAGTCGTGGATGTTTACGGTGGCCATCTCCCCGGTGGGCAGATATTCTCTTTCTCGGATCAGAGGCGGGGCCATAGTAATCAATATCAAACCGCGTTGTTATGTGGTCAGGAATAACCCTGGCCAGCGTTGTGATGCTACTAATTGCCATTTACAAGGTCTTTTGGTTGTTAGCGGGAACTTTAGCTTGGGGTGCAGGGCCGCTTTCAGGATTCTACGTGGCAGGTCTAATGGAAGCACCGGCGTATCTTGCTTCTGCAGCGACTGCATGGAAGTGGCCATGGGTCGCTGAGTCGGTTGCGGGACTCACTTTGGTTTGTAATCTTTGCGAGGTTTAATCCGTGGACAATCAGCCCATTTCAAAGAGGACTTTCCCTTGAGTATGTGTTCGTCATCGCTGCGAATGTGGCTTTCTTCGCTAAAATATCGCTACGTCGCGCCGAGATGAAAAGCGCGTGAGGGCCACGCTATCCGATGAAATCATACTTTCCTGGGAAAGGACGGGACACAGAATCGGGATTAGACTACTTCGGGGGCGAGTTACATCAGCAGCAAACGTGGAATATGTACTTACCTGTCGAAGAGTCCCCTGAAGTACACCGACCCACAGGATTGTATTGTGATTACAGCGATCACGACAACCCCGTGACGCTGCGATCGGCCTCAAGTGAAGCGTGTCTTTATGCAGAGCGGCGCATTCGGCGGTAGAGTCCGCCGGCTACACTTGCTAATCCCGTTCCGAGGAGCACGAAGCTGGATGGTTCAGGAGTTGGATTGATCTCCTGATTGATGGATTCGTTGAAGGCCACCGAGTCGATGAAGAAGTCCCAGCCGTCGACGTTGGGATCGCTGGTTGTGGTCTGAATCGTCACCTTGGTGATGTCCGTTCCAAAGATGTCTGGCAGCACAAAACCGGAGCTCAGGTTGGCGGCGACTCCGGGGAAGGTGTCCGTCTCGAGGAGGGTTGCGCCGCTGAACGCCTTGACGACGTAGTCCGAGGTGATGGTGGCTCCGTTGAGCAACGCAAAGCTTACTTCGTCCGCTGTGAAGGCGGGATCCACCATGATGGTGAGCGTGGAAGAGAGGCTGCTGTCGGCGAATCCGGCGGTGCCGTAGGCGTTGGGAGGAGTTGCAAATTCGAGGCCTGGCAGATTGGTTGCGTCTCCCAGGATGACCCCGCCGGTGAAGGTAGCGATGCCGGGGGCGGTGATGGTTTGTGCGGTACCGGCTGCGGCGAAGGTCGAGGGCCCAGTCGGAAAAGTGTCGAAATTGACGACGGCGACCGTATCGGCGTGGGCGATTCCGCCGAAGATGAAGCCGATCACGATCAATGATTTGAAATTCAGCATGGCAATGATCCTCCGCTGCTCATGGAGCAGCAATCCTCTTGGCACTATGGTTTCTGCCAGCGGGCGGTGTTCAGCGCTCAACAGAATGCGGTGCGGGGAAAGTTGTGGAGTGGCCCAAATACTTGAACAGGGAAATCGCGGCCCAATGGCTGCTGCTCGAGACTGGAGACCCTTGCTAGTGCATCTGAAGTGCCAATCTACGGCATTTAGATTGAGCCGGTTACGCACAGGGGAAGGCCGCGTTACGCAAAGAAATGCAGAGAGGAGGGCAAAAAAAGAAATACGGAGAGAGGACGATGGCCTCTCCGTAGCTTACTTAGGGGCTTTTTACTCGGTTCGCAGTGCCTTGACGGGATCGACCGAGGACGCACGCCAGGCGGGCATCACGGCGGCGGCTAGAGCTACAAGAGCGATCAGCAGCACCACAGCGGCGAGGGTGATCGGATCTGATGCAGAGACGCCGAAGAGCTGACTCCGCAGCAATCTTGCCAGGAGGATGGCGCAGGGAATCGCGACGGCGACTCCGATGCCGGTGAGACGGAGGACATCCGCGAGGACGAGCCGCGATACGCCGGCTTTGGAGGACCCGAGCGCGATTCGAACGCCAATCTCGCGGGTCCGTTGCATCGTCGAGTAGGCCAGCACGCCGTAAAGGCCAACTCCTGCAAGCACCGTCGCCAGCAGGCCGAACGAGATCGCCAGCAGCTCGATCATCCGCTCGTTCGAGAGCGTTGTTTCGATCTGATCGTCCATAGTTCGCATCGCGTCCACCGCAAGCCCGGGATCGATCTGCTTCATCGCCTGCCTCACGACCGCAAAGGTCTGTTCGGGCGGTGTTGCGGTGCGGAGATAGAGATAGAGCTGGTCAAGGGTCTTCTGCTGTCGAAGGGGTATGAAGAGGCTCGGGGATGGGTCCTGGCGCAGGGTTGTGTGCTTCGCGTCGCGCGAGACGCCGACGATCGTCATGTATTGCAGGTGGTTTCCACCGCCTGCCGCGACACGTTTTCCAATGGCGGCGGCTGGACTGCTGAAATAGTGCTTCGCAAACGTCTCGTTCACGATTCCGACCATAGGATGAGCACTGTCGTCGTCTTCGGTGAAGCTGCGCCCGGCCAGCAACGGAATCTGCATCGCATGGAAGAAGCCTGGATTAATGGAGGGCCGCTCTACGTCGTAGTCCTCATCTGGAGGCTGGACGTAGCCTTCTACTGTTACGTTGCCCATGTGATTGTTATCGGCCAGTTCCTGATCGTCGGTCGCGCCGACCGCCTGGATGTCAGGCAATGTTGCCATCGTGTCGAGGACGTTCTGTTGCAACTGCGGAATCTTCTCTTTGGCGTAGCCGGAGAGAAGAGGATCGATATCGAAAGTGATCAGATGGGAGGCGTTGAAACCGACGTTGACGTGCCGGAGGTTCTGCATGGTACGCACGAATAAGCCTGAGCCGACCAGCAGAAGAACGCTTAGCCCCACCTGCAGGGAGACAATGAGCCGGCGGAAGTTCAGCGTGCCGCCCGACATGGTCGAGGTCTGCTGCTTCAACGCATTCACGATGTCGGGCCTGATAAGCTGCAACGCAGGCGCCAGGCTGAAGAGCACACTCACCGCCAGCGCGATCGCAAAGTTGAACGCGAGCAAACGAAGGTCGAGAGTTGTCGAGAAGGCGAGCGCGGTGTCGGGGTCCAGCCGGTGGACCAGAACACGGATGCAAACCGGCGCGATTACGAGACCTGCCGCTCCGCCTGCGATGCCGATCAGCACACCTTCGAGCAGAAGCTGCTGCACGACACGACGTGCATTCGCGCCCAATGCATAGCGCAATGAAAACTCGCGAATTCGAGCGGCGGAGCGGACCAGCAACAGACTTGCCACGTTCACAGCAGCGATCAGAAGTACAAGGAACGCCATCGCCATTACCGCGTACAGCGGTTTGGTCAGCGCGTCACGGTTGTACGAGATGCCGTTTGATCCCGGCAGCACCAGCAACTGACTATGTGTCAGAAAATCATCGACAAATCGTGGCGATTTCGTTCCAAGCGCCTTCAGTTCGGATGCGCGCAGCGAATGCCAGAGCGGAGCCATCTCGACCTGCGCCCGCTCGGGCGTGTCGCCTGGTTTCAACCGGCCGATGATGTTCATCCAGCGGTCCTTGTGCTCCTGCAGGCGAGTGCCTTTGCCGGGTCGTATCTGTTCCAGCATGGACATCGGAACGAAGACGTCAGGCACCTGTCCCCAGACTGCGCTCTGAAACTCCGGCGCGGAGATGCCGATGATTTGGAAGGGCTGGCCGTTGATTGAGAGTGTCTGTCCGACGACGCCTGGATCTCCGCCAAGATGCGTCTTCCAGTAGTTGAAACTGAGCACTGCGACCGGATTGCTGCCCGGCGTCGCATCATCTGCCGGCGCCAGAAGCCGCCCCATGGCAGCCGGCACTCCCAGCGTTGTGAAGTAATTTCCGCTGACGATCTCTGCATTCGCCAGGTTCGAAGCACCGTTTCGCGCAATCCCAACCTCAGCCGGCGACGTAGCGATCAATCCATCGAATGCTGTTCCGTGATCGCGCAGATCCCGGTACATCGGATAAGAAAAGGACTTGTCCACCCCTGCGCCGTTGTTGCTGGAGTGGCCCTCCCATGCTTTGCCTGGATTGCTCAGGATCACCAACTGCTCCGGAGCACGCACGGGCAGCGAGCGCAGCAGCGCCTGATCCAGGAGCGAGAAGATGGCCGTGTTGGCACCGACGCCCAACGCGAGCGTGAGCACCGCAGTTATCATGAATCCCGGCGTGCGCCGGATCTGGCGAAAGGAGAAGCGAAGGTCCTGCATCAGGGAGTTCATTTATGCCTTTCATCCGGGATCCGGGTGATCGAATCGATGTGAATCGTGTCATTCGCGAGACTGCCAGTCACGCTGACGTTTTCGGCCGCGAAATTGGAGACTTTGGATTGTGGTTCCAAGGTGTAGACATGATTGCCTGACCAGAGACCGTACTTCGATCCCTGTTTGACGCACCGCTGAACACAAGTGCGATCCGGATTCATCGCTGAAGTTCGTTGACAGTGCGTGCCGCAATGAGTGTCGGTAACAAAGCCAGTCCATGTCTTTGAGGTTTGCGCGTATCCAACGGAGCCGGAGGCGACAAAGAGCAACGCCGCAAACTGTAGCTTCATGGAAGACCTCTGGTAGGAGGTGTTGTGCATCTGCGGTGCCAATTTAGGGGAAACTAAGTGATTGAAAAGATTCGTCTCCGCTCGCAGCATTCGCCGAAAGCTGTCCATCCATGGAGTGTGCTGTCCATTCGCGGACGATCTCAGTCACAGCTCAAAAGATGGGCGTGGGGCTTCGATCGCGCAGGTACAACGCAAAAGACGGCAGGTAGCGCACAAGCGCGTGCTACCTGCCCGTCTCTCGACCTCCGAAATCCCAGGCCTTATTGAACAGTCCGTCGTGCGCGCCGATAGAGTTCACCCGCGGCACACGTGAGTCCCGTTCCAAGGAGCAGGAAACTGGACGGTTCGGGAGTTGGCTGGATGGCCTGGGTAACGGATTCATTGAAAGCGATCGAGTCGATCTCGAAATCCCAGAAAGTGCTCGAGCCGGTGGTCGGTGCGATTGTAACGGAGGTAAGGTTAGTCCCCAACAGATCCGGCAGAACAAAACCGGAGTTGAAGTTGGCTGGAACGTTAGTGAAGGTTTGAGTCGCTTCGAGAGTCGCGCCACTGAAGGCATCCACAACGTAGGAGACCGGTACTGTATTCCCGTTGAAGAGCGCGAAGCTGATCTCATCGGCGGTAAAGCTCGGATCGACGGAGATTGTCATCGTGCTGGATAGATTGCCGGCCTGGATGGTGCCGTAGACGTTCGGCGCGGTCGCAAAGATGATCGCGGGAAAGTTTGTCGCGTCTCCCAGAACCTCCCCGCCGGAGAAGCTAGCCACGCCGGGGACCGGCGTCACTGTCTGCTCAACGCCCGAGAATACCGAGGGTCCCTGCGGAAGGTTATCGAAACTTACAATGGCAACCGTATCTGCGTGAACGACTCCGCCAAGGCCTAAGAGACACCCGGCCGCAAAAAGCAAATGCATCTTCTTCATAAATTGTCCTCCGCTGCGTCTAGAGCAGCGATCTTTTGAAAATGGAAATCCGTTGACTCGCGGCTTTCGCCAATCGCCGCAAAAAGCAAAAATGATTGTGGTCCCAGAAGAGTAGCCCAGATTCTTGAATCGCGGCCCGACAGCTTGTTGCGGAAGTGGTGTTTCGGGAGTACGTATCGCATGTCACAAGCCAATACCCGGGTCTTTGAATTGTGAGATTTACGGCGAGACAGTCTTGGATCTATGCAAACAATTGCAATGGAGGAAGGCAAATTGATTATTTCCGGAATCTTTTAGGGGGGAGATATGGTGAATGCCTGATTGGCTGTGGTACACTAAGCCTGTACTCTGGTCAAAAAGAGTACAGGCATCGCAGGCAAAAACTCTTCAATGGAATTCAGAGTTTGGCCAGAGACTGCGATTCGCCTCTCCCCACCGCACACCTTCCCCAACCTTTGGAAGCCGCGCTGGTTGCTCTGGCTGGAAGACACGTCATCGGACGAGTCTCGCCGTGCAGCAGCAGCGCTTCGACTACCGACAGCAATGCTGACTAATTGAAATCCATGGTGTCACACGCACCTCTGCATTCGTATGCCGTAGTCAAACCGCCCTAAAAAGGGTGCAAACAGACAGGAAAAATTTTGAACTCTGCAACTTTAGAAACCACCGAACAACACAACTCAAATCATCAGCCAGCCGCGACGTCGAACCCTGCCCAATCTAATCCCGGAAATGTCAATCCAGCCGGCCTCTCTCTCGTGGACGACATCCGTTTTACCGACTTCCACATCTCTGATTCGATCAAGAGCCGCCTCACCAACGCGGGCTTTGTTATGCCGACGCCGGTGCAGGCCAAAGCGATTCCGCCTGCCCTTGAAGGAAAAGACATTCTCGCCACGGCCTCCACTGGTACGGGGAAGACGCTGAGCTTTTTGATTCCGATGATTCAGCGGCTCGACGCGACGTCGGCCCCCAGCACGAAGGGCAAACGCGGTCCCATCCGCGCGCTGATCCTGCTGCCTACCCGCGAGCTCGCCATGCAGGTTCTCGAGGTTTACTGGAAGCTTGTCCCCGGCTCCAAGAGCGATGCTGTGCTTGTTTGCGGCGGCCTCTCGGAGAACAATCAGCTTGATCAGCTCGACCGTGGCCCGCGCCTGGTCGTCGCTACTCCCGGTCGCCTCGAAGACTACCTCCGGCGCCGTGAGATCAACATCAACTCGGTCGAGATGCTCGTCCTGGACGAAGTAGACCGCATGCTCGATATGGGCTTTCTGCCTTCCATCCGGCGCATCGTCGGCGCGTTGCCCCGCACTCGCCAGACCATGTGCTACTCGGCGACGCTCGATGCCAATATCCGCGAGATCGTTCGCGACTACGTGAAGGAGCCAGTCCGCGTCGAGATCGGCCAGACCTCCCGGCCCTCGGACCGCGTCGAGTTGCGCGTCTACACCGTCATGCAGGATCAGAAACTTGGCCTGCTGGACCAGATGCTGCGCGAAGAGCAGGGAACCTTCCTTGTCTTCTCACGCACCAAGCACGGGGCCGATCGCATCAGCAAGAAGCTGGAAAAGCTCGGGCACGACGCGGACGTGATTCACGGCGACCGCAGCCAGTCGCAGCGCACAGCGGCTCTGAAAGGCTTCGCCAATGGCCGTCACCGCATTCTGGTTGCAACGGACGTTGCCGCTCGCGGCATCGATGTCCAGGACATCGCTCACGTCGTCAACTACGATCTGCCCAACGCCTCCGACGACTTTGTTCACCGTATTGGCCGTACGGGGCGCGCAGGAGCTAAGGGCGTGGCTACTACGTTCGTGATGCCGCAGGAGAAGTACGAGGCCCGTAAGCTCGAACGCGAGCTGAAGATAAAGTTTGACTGGCGTGAGGCCGATAAGAACCTCGAGAAGGAAGTTCGCAACCAGCCGCTCGACATAACGGCTCCTGGGATGAACATTCTTCAACTTGAGACTCGTTCCTGGAAGGGAAATGACTCCGTTACCCCGATGTCGCCACAGAACAACAACGGCGGCAGCAACCGCACCGGATTCCGCAGCCGCAACGGCGGGGGCTTTTCCGGCGGACGCAGCTCCGGCGGTCGTGGACCTGCGGCGGCGGACGTTCTCACAGCCGTCCAGGCAGCCGCTCCGGGCCAGCCCGCCGCGGTCAATAAACCCACACGCGATCCGATGAAGGCGCTCCGCTCTCGAGGCCAACCAGCCTAAGAGCGGAGCCATTGTCGTTGGGGGCTATTGAAAGATCGACCCCTCCAATTTCGTTATTGACCATCCATTCGACTATCCCTACCATTCTCCGCAGATGCGTTCCAAGCGGTCTCTAGTCCTTCCCTTTCTTATCACCGGACTACTGAGCGTCGCCGTGGCTCTGCGAGGAGCGGTTTCCTATCCCATGCCCGGCTACGGGACCGACATCGTTGAATGGGCCGCTACGGGTCACGTCGACGACACGTTCACACCTCTTGCCTATCCACTCTTTGCCGGGCCGGCGTATCGTCTGGCTGGCGTCCGCGGCGTCGTTGTGTTGCAGATCCTTCTTCAACTTGGTCTCGCGGGCGTTTGCTATCTGCTTCTGCGCGAACTGCGCCTGCCGGCCTCCTGGAGTGCCTATGGATTGCTGCCTGTCGCGCTGTTTCCCGAATTCGTCCTGTCGGTCAACAAGTTGTGGGATGTGACCCTGAGCACCGTGCTTCTGCTTCTCTTCGTCCTCGCATGCCTGCGAATCGTTCACAGCGCGCCCACGCCGACGCTCAGGCAGATCACCTTTGCGGGAATCATCTTTGCCGCCGCCGGCTTTTGCCGCCCGAATTTACTCCTTCTTCTCCCTGTCCTCTTTGTGCTGCTCCTGCTTCGCGGGAGCGGGTTGTCGCTGGCGTGCAAGACCGGATATTTCGCGGTCTTCTGTATGGTTGCGGCTGGTGGCTTCTGTCTCCTCGGCATCGGCGGCCACGGCTCCATCTACTTTCCCCGCAACGGGCCGTACAACCTCTATGCCGGCCACAATCCTGAGACCAGGGCGGCCCTGCTCAATCACCTCAACGCCGAATTTTCGCTGCTCCCGGACTTCTCCGCATCGCACCCTGGCGAGCCCGTCCCTGACTTCTACTCAGCCGAGATCGGCGCAACCTTCACCCGGCGATCCATCGACTTCGCCATTCATCACCCGGGCGAAGAGATGAAGCTATTCTTCCTGAAGATCTTCATCTTCTTTCATCCCGACACCAAATTTCACCCTCTCTTGTCTCCCTTCGGCCTGGTCAAGTCTGTTCTCGCTCTTCCCGTCTTTCTCTTTCTCGCGGCGCTGCTTCTTCCCGGCCGTCCTGCGCTCACCTTCGACGACAAACTTCTCTTTGCCTTCGAAATCGTGTATGTTCTGCCATTTCTGCTCACCAACTCCGATCCGCGGTTCCGGACTCCGCTTGACGCCCTGCTCCTTCTGCATCTGGTGAGCCTGCTCTATCGCCGGCGCACCGCGCACTTTGCCGTCGTCTCCCCATCCTTCGCATAAACAAGTAAAATCAAAGAGGGAGCTGCTGACGCAGAACTCGGCTGCCCTGATTCACCATCGCACCGACACGATCGATCTTCGTGGACTTGCTCGTGGACCTGGTCTCCGGTTCATTACCGGGACCTTGGGTGGTTTTGCCATTGGTCGGCTTGCTCGGACCACGCCGTAAGTTGAATCACAGTCCATTCATGCGTTTCGACGTGCCGGACTTATAAAATAGAAGGAAAGACCATGATCTCTGTCTCCAATGTCACCATGCGCTATGGCTCGAAGCTTCTCTTCGAGGACGTCTCTGTCACCTTTACCACCGGCCGCCGCTACGGCCTCACGGGCCCCAACGGCGCCGGCAAATCCACGTTTATGAAGGTCCTCACGGGTGAGATCGACGCACAGAAGGGAACTGTCGTTCGTCCCAAAAAGGTCGGCGTCCTCAAGCAGGACCAGTATGAGTTCGACGCGTTTCGCGTCATCGATACTGTGATCATGGGCAATAAGGGTCTGTGGGCCGCTCTTGAAGAGCGTGAGCATATCTACGCCAAGGCGGAGTTGACTGACGAGGACGGCTCACGCCTCGGCGAACTCGAGGGGGTCGTCGGCGACGAGGATGGGTACGAGGCCGAGTCCAACGCCGCGGTCCTTCTTCAGGGTCTCGACATCCCCGATGAGCTCCACGAGCGCAAGATGTCCGAGTTGCAGGGCGGCCAAAAGGTTCGCGTGCTTCTTGCGCAGGCACTCTTCGGTAACCCGGAAGCACTGCTTCTCGACGAGCCCACCAACTATCTCGACCTCGAGTCTATTCACTGGCTCGAAGAGTTCCTGGGTCGCTATAACGGGACCGTCATCACCATCTCGCACGACCGGCACTTCCTCAACAACGTCTGCACCCACACCGCCGATATTGACTACGAGACGATCATCGTCTACACCGGCGGTTACGACGAGATGGTTCTGCAGAAGACCTCGATCCGCACCCGAATTGAGAGCCAGAACGAGCAGCGCGAGAAAAAGATCGCCCAGCTTAACGACTTCATCGCCCGGTTCTCTGCAGGTACGCGGTCTTCGCAGGTGAACTCGCGTAAGAAGGAAGTCGAGCGCCTTGCGACCAGCGAACTCGCCCGCTCCAACATCGCCCGTCCCTTCATCGCCTTCAAGATGGAGCGTCCGTCGGGCAAAAACGTCCTCGAGGTCGAGAACGTCAACAAATCCTACACGCAGCCTGACGGCAAGACCGAGCATGTTATCAACAACTTCTCCGTCGCTGTCCAGCGCGGCGAAAAAGTCGTCCTCATTGGGCGCAACGGCCAGGGCAAGACCACGCTTCTAAAGGCCCTGCTCGCCAACGGTCCAGGCGTAGAAGAGTCCGACGCCACGGCCATCGACTCCGGCAGCGTCAAGTGGGGCCACGAGGTTCAGATCGGCTACTTTGCCCAGGACCACACATCGTCGATCCCCAAGGGCACGACCGCGGCCGAGTGGTTGCATACCTTCGACCCCAAAGCCACCAAAGAGGACATTCGCGGCATCCTCGGGCAGATGCTCTTCCGCGGTGAAGAGGGGCTCAAGAAGACCGAAGCCCTCTCCGGAGGCGAAGCAGCACGTCTGCTCTTCTGCAAGATCATGCTGCAGAAGCCTAACGTTCTCGTCTTCGACGAACCGACGAACCACCTCGACCTCGAGAGCATCAACGCGCTCAACCAAGCTATCCAGAAGTACGAGGGCACCGTCTTCCTCGTCACCCACGACGAAGACCTCATCGAGGAGGCAGGGACGCGCATCTGGCACTTCGAAGGAGGCCCCACCGACTTCCGGATCACCGACCACAAGGGACCGTACGAGGAGTATCAACAACAGCTTGCCTTGGCAGCGAAGTAGTCTTGCGCCGCAAGTTCTCAATCCTCGGTTGAGGATATTTCGGCTACGGGCTTGACCCTCTAAACAAGTGATAAGTTTGAAGCAGGCCCACAGGGACTTCTAATCAGAATTGGGGAAGGAATCTTTGTTCGAGCCATCCGACACACCGCTTCTGCGCAAACACATGCCAGAGCTCGATGTCCTTCGGGGCTTGGCCATTCTGATGGTCGTATCGTTTCATGGTCTGCGGTGGTCAGGCGCAACCAGTTCAATCTACATAGTGAACCTCTTCATGAAGGCTTCCGTTGTCGGTTGGCTTGGAGTCAATCTCTTCTTCGTGCTCTCCGGATTCCTGATCACTGGAATTTTGATAGATACGAAGGGGAGTCCTTCCTACTACCGCCAGTTTTATCTGCGTCGCGTTCTGAGGATTCTGCCTGCCTATCTTGCCGTTCTTGTTCTCCTCGATCTTTTTCGATATCTGCATCTTCAGCAGACAGTGGTCGCTCTACTCTTTCTGGCAAACTACATGTATCTCCTCAATATTCCCGGTGGGTACGGCCCGCTCTGGTCTCTTTCCGTTGAGGAGCAGTTCTATCTTTTATGGCCGTCGGTCGTCGGTAGGGTCAGCGTTCGGGTTCTTACCTTCTTCTGCTTGGGCCTCTGTGTCGTTGAGCCGATCCTTCGCTGGCTCACCGCTTCAAATCTTCTCCCTCTCGGAGATCAGAAGACCGCAACGTATCTGATCGCCGACAACCTCGCCCTCGGAGCGTTAGCGGCGATCTTTGCCCGATCCCGCCGTGGCACACTCCGCAACGGGATTCGACTTGGGTTGGCTCTCTGTTTCGGTGGTCTTTGCGTCTTTCTGGTCGGTCGCCCGTTCGGAATACTTCATCGCGGAAACGTTGTTGGCGATACATTACAGACGATGCCGTGGAATCTTGTCTTCACTGGCGCTCTGCTCCTTCTGCTCGGCTTGCGCAGCCCAATCTTCATCAGCCTTTGGGCAAGACCGCTCAGCTTTCTTGGATATATCAGCTACGGGCTCTATCTCATTCATGTCCTGGTCTTCTCCTGGTACGACGACATTCTGCCCCACGTCTTCAACCCTTCCCTGCATCAGTTCCTGGAATCGTCTTCGATTCGCTTCGGAGTCTGTGCGATATTCGCGATTCTGATCGCATGGTTCTCACGAAGATTCTACGAAGAGCCCTTCCTGCGAATGGGAAGAGGCATACGATCGGAAAAACCTACTCCCGCGCACGTTTAGAGTCTCGGGTCAGCCGACGCTACCGTGACGTGCTCTCTTGTCGGACCGAACAGTGACATACTGAAGGAAGGAAATCTCATGCCCACCGCCGAGCCTATCAAGTCTCCCGCCCGCAATGTCCTCGGCCAGCCTCTCGAGACCTGTGGCTGCGAGCCCATGACTGGCTTCTACCGCGACGGATGCTGCAACACCGGGCCCGACGACGTTGGCTTCCACACCATCTGCTGCGTCGTCGACCAGCCCTTCCTCGAGGCGTCCCGTTCGCTTGGCAACGATCTCATCACGCCCATGCCACAATACGGCTTTCCCGGCCTCAAATCTGGCGACCGCTGGTGCATCTGTGCCTCGCGCTGGCTCCAGGTCCAGCAGGCCGGAGCCGCTTGTTCCATCGTCCTCGAGGCCACCCACGAGAACACCCTCCAGATCGTTCCCTTCGAGATTCTCATCCAGCACGCCATCATTCCCTCCAGACTCCACTGACCAAGCGGCCCGGCTCTGTGTGCGTCGCCGACTCTCAGACGTCTCAAAATTGTCTTCGTCCAATCAAAAAATGTGCAAAAAGGGGCTTTGTAACATTGTGTTAATAAATCGCCCTTGACATTCCCCACCTTGAAGCCTGACTGTTGAAGTATTACAACAAATCAACTTATGGTCGTGAGCGAACGTTCGAGCGACCGGCACACAGTCAAAACAGATGCCAGGCCCTTCGTTTTCACACCGTCCCTTTTGATTCGGTGATCCTTTAGGAGGCTGTACCCAATGAAATCTCTCTTCGCTAGTCGACGTGTCTTCCGATTTGCGCTCGCCGTTCTTCTAGTCACTGCCGGCCTTACGCTCATGGCTCAGACCTCCGGCAACGGCAACATCAACGGAACCATCACGGATCAGTCCGGCGCCGCGGTCCCCAACGTCACCGTCGTCGTGCTCAATACCGAGACTGGTGTCTCCCGTACCCTCACCACCAATAGCGACGGCTCCTATGCAGCCAACTTCCTCCTTCCGGGTCATTATGAAGTGACCGCAGGCGGCAGTGGCTTCGGCAAGGTCAATCGGAAAAATCTCATCCTCACTGTAGGCCAGGTCCTCACCGTTGATGTGACCGTTCCTCCAGCTTCGGTCTCCACTGAGGTCGTTGTCACCAGCGAGTCTCCGCTGGTCGACACCGACAAGACTGAGGTCGCCCAGACCATCGATCAGTCGCTTATCTCGAACATTCCGGTCTCGACCCGTAACTGGAGCGCCTTCGTCCTGAACACGCCCAATGTGACCCCCGACGGCGGCTCCGGCCTCGTCAGCTTCCACGGCATCAGCGGTCTCTACAACCAGAACTACGTCGACGGCTCGAACAATAACCAAATGCTGTTCTCCGAGGCCCGTGGCCGCGCCTCCGGCGCCCCTTACGTCTACTCCATCGACTCCATCAAGGAGTTCCAAGCCCAGGCGTCCAACTACTCGGTGGAGTTCGGTCAGGCCGCCGGCGGTCAGGTGAACGCCATCACCAAGTCGGGTACCAATCACTTCCACGGCGACGCCTTCTACTACCTCCGCTATCCCAGTCTCAACGCACTCGATCCCTACAACAAGTACCAGGCCCTCCACAACAACGGAAACCCCTTCCTTCTGACCCAGCCGGTCCACCAGCAGCAGCAGTTCGGCGGCTCGATCGGCGGACCTATCATGCATGACCGCCTGTTCTTTTTCTTCACCTACGACGGCTTTCGCAAGGTCGGTCGCGTCCTCTACGCCAACACCAACATCATCTCGTTGACGCCGTCGGGACCCACGTCCAGCACGACCACGGTCACTCCGACTCAGTGCCCGGTAGTCGGCACTCCGGGGTATACCGGCACAACGGGCATCACCTCTGCTCAATGCACTGCTGGCATTCAGTTCCTACTAAACACAGGTAACGTCGCAGTCGGGTCTGCGCCTCCGGCCCGTTTCCAGAAGCAGAACCTCTTCTTTCCTCGCCTTGACTGGCACATCAACAACCGCAACGACGCCTTCGTCGACTACAACTTCTCGGACTACGATTCGTCCTACGGCTACAGCCCGGCCAACACCTTCACCAACAGCTCGCCCTCGACCAATGGCCCAACCAGCTACCACGAGCGCTTCCTGGTGGCCGGACTCACCACGCAGATCGCCAAGGCCTCCGTCAATCAGATCCACTTCCAGTACGGTCAGGACCTTGAGACCGCCGGCGCCAACGCCTCCGGTCCCAGCGTCGCTACCGGTGTCTTGACCTTCGGCATGCCTAACGCTCTTCCGCGCGTAGCTGAACCCAACGAGCACCGCATTCAGTTCACCGACGTCTTCTCCACTACGAAGGGTCGTCACTCGCTCAAGTTCGGCGGAGACGTCAACCTCGTTCACGAGGTAATGATCAATCTCTTCCAAGGCGGCGGCATCTACAGCTACGGCGACTCCACCACCCTGCTCAACTTCCAGGACTGGATCCAGGACGCCTTCGCCGGCCAACCCGGTGACACCGATCCCTACGCCGGCTATCACTACAACACCTTCGTCCAGACCATCGACAAGGTCAATACGACGCCCACCACGGAAGGCAAGGACGATTTCTGGATGAAGATGTACGACGCCTTTGCCGAAGACTCCTGGAAGCTCAAGCCTAACTTCACCCTCAATGTTGGCGTTCGTTACGATATCCAGCTGACCCCGCCTCCTGGCCTCATCAACAACAACTTCCCGCCCATCTCAACGGAGTACAGCCAGACCATCAAGAACGTCACCGACCGCGTCCAACCTCGCATCGGTTTCAGCTGGTCGCCATATCCTGGAACGGTCGTCCGTGGTGGATACGGTATGTTCTCCGCTCTAAACCAGGGCTCAACCTACTACGCCATGCGCGTGGAGAACGGCGTCGTCCAGGTTAACTACAACTACTCTGGTTGCGAATCCTCAGTCGGCAGCGTCACGAAAGCTCGTTGCCCGACTGTTCCGAGCGCAGCCAATAGCCTCAAATACCCCTTCGTTCCATTCCCCGTGACCGGGCCGCCGCTCTCCGGAGCATTGATCCCCTCTGGCGGCACTGCGCCCGCTGTCAACGGTCCTCCAATCCTCGGCGCTCAGAGCTTCCACGGCCTCGACCCCAACTTCGTTCCACCTCTGGCGCAGGAGTTCGATTTCGGCGTCGAGCAGGCTCTCCCTGGCAAAATGTCCTTCTCGGTTGGTTACGTTGGCACCCGTGCACTCCGTCTGCCCATCTTCCTCGATGCCAACCTTATCGGCCAGACCCCGCACGGCTTAGCCACCTACAACGTCCAGGACGCCGCCAACAATATCACCAACCAGATCACTGTGCCGGTCTACCTGCAGTCGGATCGCCGCAACGCGGCCATCACCTCCCTCAACACCGGGTTCAGCGTCGCCAACACTTGGTATAACTCGCTCGCCGCGACCGTTCGCCGTCCGTTCAGCAACGGCCTCGAAGTGCTTGCCAATTACACATGGGCACGCGCCACTGACACGGGCCAAGTTCAGGGCACCAACGGCACCTTCTACGGTGGCGACACCCCGCTCGATCCCAACAACCCACGTCGCGACAACGGCCCGTCCGACACCGACATCCGCAATCGGTTCGCTCTCAGCTTCGTCTATCAGCCGAACATCATGGAGGGCAATAAGATCGTCAAATATGCCTTCGACGATTTCCTCTTCTCGGGCGGCTTCATCGCCTCGGGCGGCCAGCCAATCTTCCTCGGCATGAGCGGAACCGTCTACTCCGGCACCGGAACCAGCTACGGAGCTGACGGCAACATCTACGGTGGCGCGATGAGCTCCAGCTCTGGCGCTCCCACTACCGGCCGTCCCCCGCAGATCGGCCGCAACAGCATCTACATGCCGGGCTACAACAACTTCGATTTCCGTATAGCTCGCAACATTCCCATCCACGAGAACTTCTACATGCAGATCTCTGCGGATGCCTTCAATCTCCTCAATCGCCAGATCATCACGGGAGTTAACGGAACCTACTCGCAGTATCTTGCGAGCGGTACCACCTCCGGATCGCTGAAGTGCAACGCCACCGCGCCCGCACCCGGTGCCACGTTCCAGGGCTGCATCTCGCCCTTCAGCGGCACTGGCCTCTCGGCCTTCGGCGTGACCTCAGGTACGAACAACCTCCTCTACGGCGCACGCCAGATGCAGTTTGCCGCGAAGCTGTTCTTCTAAACCCAACTGAACCCCAAACCAGAAGCGGCTCCGAACCTTTCGGAGCCGCTTCACACTTTAAGGTTCTCACTCTGAATGGAGCACGGAGTCAGTGCATACCACCCGTACATAATTTTCAGGGAAAGAGAAGAAAATGGTGCGCCTTAGGCGACGATTTCAGAACATGGATTAGCAGTACGATGGTTGCGAGCTGGTTATCTTCAGGAGGCGCATATGGTATCAAGAATTCTCCGACTATCGTCGATACTTGATCTCACGGGATTGTCACGAAGCTCAAGCTATTTGCAAATTTCACGAGGCACCTTCCCGAGACAGGTGTCGCCGGGTGCAAGAGCAGTCGGATGGCGAGAGAGCGACATTCAGGCTTGGCTCGAAAATTTGTCTGCCAAGTCTTGATCTTTTTGCGTTCGTGCCCGTCGCATACTAAACTTCAAAGAGGAAGAGTGGCCGAGTGGTTGATGGCTCCAGTCTTGAAAACTGGCGTACCTGAAAGGGTATCGGGGGTTCGAATCCCTCCTCTTCCGCCATTTAGTCTTCTGGGTCGTTTTCTCTGCCCGAATAAACTTCAGACCGGCTGAATTCCCCGCAAAATCGACGCTTCTTAGATGTGCTTTTCGTATCCAGAGAAAGACGCCCAACGGTGTTGTCCGGGCGTTTGGTGTTTCTCTCTAAAAGGAATTTTGGTGAGACCTTAAGCGGGCCCAAGAACTCGGAGAGGTCACGATCGCGTTCGCTTCGGAGGGTCTACGGCAATCCATACATTCTCAAGACGGTTTTGCCATTTGCCCTCTTCGTCCTCATAGAGAAAGAAGGCGAGATAGAAGGCCATCGCCGCGACCATGCCCGCGAGGACTCGCCCGATCACCAGGACCAACGGGTTGAGCGTATGAGGCATAGGCCATTCTGTCACGTTGCAGTCCCAAGTAGCGTCCGCACATATAGGACTATTGACCTAACTCTTTCTTGATCTTTCCCACCGCGAGCTTCCAGGCTTTGTGTTGCTCGACCATCAGACCCTCCAATGCCTCGATCACGCCTTTAGGCGCGCGTTGCGTCTTCAGATATGTCTTGAGGATGTCCAGATCGCTGTCGAGCCGCTCAAGGCTCTCTCGCTGAACGGTGGTGATGCTTTCCACCATTTCGCCAGCATCGAAGACGGGCTCGGGAGTCGTGAAAGGATTGGACGTTTTCGCAGGAGGCTTGCGCTCAACGTAGGTCAGCGCGTCGGCTCTGACACGGAACCGCTCAAGATTGGTGCCGGGAACGTATAGGTCTACCTCGTCACCGCCGACATGGACCTTGCTGACCACGTAGACCATCTGCGAGTGCGGCGGGTAAACCGTGTCGCCGACTTGAGGCAGATTCGGCAATTCGGGCTCAGGCTCCTGCTTTTGGGCCTTACGGGGTTTCGCCATGATTATAGGTTCGCCAAGAATTCCATTAGGTTCTTATCGTTCCGCCAGTGCTGTTTCCGACTGCGAGGACTTAGTTTACTCAAGTGCTTCTTAAATCGCGCTGGAGTCATGTGTAGATAACGCTCAGTCGCATTCAAGCCCACCAACCCCATATAGACCGACAACGCCGGCAGCATCCGGTTCAGGTCGGTTCCCTGTCGAATCCAAGAGGTAATTCTGTGAACTGCGAACGTGCACTGCAGATCGTTCAGACGAGGCTGCACCTCGGCTTTGCGAGTCACTTTAGCGATTTCGCGAAGCCTCATGAAGTTCCTGTCTGCTGTGCCGAGTTTTACGGGGTGACCGGACTTAGTGAGGAGAAGCCTGGGACTTCGCGGCGGCTTGGTTGCCCTCCACGCTAAATACCTCCGGAGCACTTCTCGAAGATCGGCTCCGATGGGGATTTGCCTACGCCGATTGGGATCCTTGCTCGTAATCAGTATGTTGCTCTGTTTGAGATTGACATCGTCCACTACCAGATTGAGAACCTCGCCAACGCGAGCTCCGGTTCCATAAAGGAGAATTATCAAGACGCGCATCGTCGGTCGAGCGAGGGCCAAGTGGGCCTTGTAATTCCTGGAGGTCGCCTTCAGTAGACGTATTAGTTCTGGTCGCGAATAGACGTATGGAAAGAAATTGCGCCTTTCCTGCGCTCTTATCTGAGGCATCCGCATTTCAGGCATTGCGCCGCGGGCGGCCCAGAAGTCGAAAAAATGCTGCAAAACGAAATACTTCATTCGCCAAGTTGGCGCGCTCAACAATGGACCGTTCAGAAAGGCCAAGACCTGTTGTGATGTGACCTGACTAAGCTGCACATCGCCGACGGACTGACGCAATCCCGTTAAGTACGATTCGCCCTTCGCAAACCCGATGCCCTCAGCGTGCTTACGCACGACATACTCCTGGATGCCCTCTGCAAAGGTCATCTCACACCGCCCAGGCTAAAGGCTGCCACTTTTTTGAGAGAACGGACGTCGCACTTCGCGTAGATGCATACCGATTGAAGGTTGCGATGTCCCAAAAAATCGGCGATATCTTGCAGCGATGAGCCTTTACGCAATAGCTCAGTTGCGCAGGCATGGCGAAGCGCGTGGGGACCAAAAGGGCTGAGCGGAAGCCCGAAACGTTCAATCCGCCTCTTGATAATTGTAGAAAACGTCGCCGGATTGACCGATCGATACGGAGGCTGCAGGGTCAAAAAGAGACTTCGGCACAAAGAGCGAGGCCGCGCATTTTGAAGATATCGAAGAATAGCCTCCCCGACCTCAGCTTGAATCGGATACTGTTGGGTCCTTCCGCGCTTGGCTCGCCTCACGATGAAGGTTTCATCAACCCAATCAAAGTCATCTAAAGTCAGATTCGCGGTCTCTGAGCTGCGAAGTCCATAAATGGAACACAAGAATAAGATCGCTGACGCACGTAGGTCTGATCGCCCCGTGGGACCTCCCGAATCCAACAGGAGTCGGACATGTCTCCACCCTAACTTTGCCCGCGAATGTCTATAGCGCGATATTCGCGGGGATCGAATGCCCAGTGAAAGGTTGGAGCTGTGTATACCGCGCAGCGCCGTGTACCTAAAAAATGCTTTTAGCGCGCAACAGAGCGAACCTATTGACCTCGGTAAGCATCCCTGGGCCCTCTTCAGCTCGAAGAAATCGTCAACATCCACCAAAGAGACGGAGGATATATCCTCATGGCGGGATAGCGCCCAAGGCAAAAATTGAAGCAACCGGGAGCGGTATGTCCGTATCGTCGGCGGATACATCCGTCTTTGTTTCATAGACTCAACGAAGCCTTCGACGATAATGTCGATCGGCCGCTCAGGCAAGATTGGGGCATGTATTAAATTGACGTGTCTAAGCCACCTCGTAGCAATGGAGGCAAAATTGTGTTCGGAAGTGGGTCCGACCTTTCGGGATAGATGGGGGTCGACCTCATGTACCCACCTAGCAGCTGCGTCTCGAATCTCTTCTATGTGCACGATGCGGGGAGAATCGAGCTTTAGAAGCCGGATGACGTGCAACAACATCGAGGCGATATCTCTCACCCGAGGTGTGCTGACCTCTTGACTCAAGAGATGAACTAGATACTGTTCGCGTTCCCTGAGCAGTGGGGCCATTAATTGCTTGGAGCGCACGCTCTGTTGACTGAAGAGATTTTCGAGCACGTTACAGATCCCTTAGGTGTCTTTTGGAGGATTCTGAGAGATATTGCCGTACAAAAAAGCGGCCCCATTTACATCCCCTGGGGCCAGCCATAAGCAATGAGTGTGTGGGTTGTTAGAACTAGACCTTTAGAGCGAACAGAGTGCCAAAAGGTTGCTGCGTTGTGTCCGCGACTCAACCAGCTCTGTCTATCGGAATCACCTTACTGTCGCACCGCGCCGCGCGCCCTTGTTCATCATTGACCTTGCACCGTGGACAGACACTACGATGACGCGTAATCAGGCGGTGAACACGCGCTAAATCACGTTCTGCCGAGAGTAAGGAGTGAGAATCCATTTTGGTTTCCGCGTTAGTCACCGATGCGTATACGTCCTGCAAAAGCAGGCCAAGTCGGTAAAGCGATGGGCAGGACGAAGCGTTCATGGCCGATTCGTAAGAGCTGGGACGAAAAAGATTTTAGCTCAAAGCACAGCCCGATGACACCGCCTTCGACAATTCGTTCGCGTGGCGAGACTTTTTCCGGGATTCCGCGTCTGGGGAAGTGTGCGCCTTTTCAAAGGAAATGATTGGATAGAACGAGGTACGATTCTCGTTGTCCTGGCGAGTCTGATGCTCGCGGCGTACCTTACCGTTCGGCTGATGAATCAATAACGGCCTAGGCACTGCGAGTCTACTCTGTGGAAGGCTTCACTCATCGTCAGTGAAGCTGTCGGAGAAGATATCAACCCAGCTCAAGAAGATCATGAACGCGCAGCCCACGAGACCGGCGAAGAACGTTACGACGAGTACGTGCGACAAGAAGAGGAAAATTTTATCGGCCATAAGCCTGGAGGCCGAATTGTAGCAGCGTCACCTTTAGTTCGGCCTGCCCTCAACAGCCCGATGGCACAGGCAGATGCACCAGACCGTCTTCCCCTCACACCCTGCGACATCGGTTGCCCAACCGTTGCATGGGTCGCAGCCTTGTTCAGCGCACAAGTTCGCAGTGAGAGCAGTTGGTTCCTCACTTGGCGCAAACCTGTGCCAAATCATCTCATTGCTCATGTGATGCCTTCCTCAGTTTGGCGTACTGCTCTTCTGTCAGCTCCAGCGCAATCTCTCCTGACTTGCGTTCTATCATCATTGCCAGGATATTGCGATCTTCAAGCGTCTTGGGACCACCAGCGCGCCGGGTGAACTCCACCAGAGCCTCGTCAGTCGTGAACCGGGCCGTGCGTGGCAGCATTGTCCTCGTGCGGTCTGCATTCCAGAAGACAACGACCCAAGCTTTGCCCCGGTAGTGGAAGGACATCAGGACGCGGCGTCCCATTAGTGCACTCTCTCCATCGCCTTGGGCATCTTGCGGTAAACCCGGCAGAAGATATCGTGCGCCAATTCCACTGACTCCTCGATTGCCGTGATGATTGGCACGACTCGCACGTTGACCTGATTGTTCCGCGCCAAGCGTATGCCTGAGGCGTCAACGTACAGCCCATCCCCTAAAATCCGAATGATGTTGGGATGCACGTCCTGACTACAGAACCTAATCTCTCTTTGAAACCTTTTTCTTTTTGTGCTGTCCGGATCAAACTTCAAAACTTTAATAGCTACGGGCTCTCCCGACGAATTCTTGGCGCGATATACCTCACCTGCGCCGCCGCTTTTTATCTGAGCGATTACCTCAAAATTCTCAAAGGTCGTTCTTAGAATTTCGCCCTTCTTCGGCATCGCTGCCCCCCGAGTGGTGGTTATAACAATCCGATCTTAACAGTAAGAATATGCCACCATCTCCATTCCACTGAACATTGACATTTGATCGAGCTTCGGCACCACCCGCAAGCCCTCGAACAACTCCTCTTCCACCTGATCCGGCGGGTTATCCATGAGCCATTGCACCCGAGCGTGAACCTCCTCGGTATCGAAGTCTGCACACTCGTCGATCTCGCGAAGCATCCAGGTCGCCTCATGGTCAGCGTTCAGCCCAAGCACTTCGCAGCAATGCTCGAAACTGAGCAGATAGCCACCCTCATCGGCGTCGCGGTCCGGCGTCGCCCTGGCAATCCACGCTCGGGCCATAATCGCGTCATCCCACGCCACAACCTGGGGAAGCCGATCATTCAACGCCATCACCGAATCGAAACCATACAGGCACGGAACTTCTTTCACTGCCTTAGCCTCGTCGAGCGCCGTCCGAATCAACCGGAGGTAAAAC
Source organism: uncultured Acidobacteriaceae bacterium (assembly GCA_963798925.1). GTDB lineage: Bacteria > Acidobacteriota > Terriglobia > Terriglobales > Acidobacteriaceae > Edaphobacter. The sequence goes on along the minus strand of CAWCVD010000008.1, from coordinate 124,096 downwards.
TGCATCGCCGGATCGTAGAATGCCTTACGCCGCCCCGCTTGCCACTTGCTTACGTTTAGCCCGCCATCACGCCACCGCCATTTCATCGAACATTGAAGATTGCCGCACTCCAGCCACGGCCGCGCCACTCTACCATAGACACTCAATTCGCTCGCGCGCACCGTCCGCAAATGCCTTTCGGTCGACCCGCTGCCATCCTCGGTAAAGGTTGTCGTACAAATCGCAGGGATGACCAGACAGCATCACCATCCCGGTAAGGCCGTGCAGTATGTCGGCGAGGCGCTCATGATCGTCGTTCGTCATTTCGTGTCGATAATCCTTCCGCTCGGGGCTGCGGTGCCTGTCGGCGATGCGCCTAGTTTCGTGGACATACGGCGGGTCAACATGGTGAAGCGTTTGAGGCCCGTCCTGGTGCTTCATCACCTCGCAAGCATGCCGATTTTCAATCACGACACCCTTCAGCCTGTCGTATCCCTTCCCTGGTATGGGTGGATGTCCCTGATTTGCCGTATGACTTCCGTTTCCCCACGCGGGAACGAGCATTTTATGTTTGTCCGCAATATTCAGACGATGAACCTTCCTCATGCCGTCAACCTTTCCACGGAATCGGGATTCAAGCTTTGATGTAATAGGCTCGTCGAAGATTGGAAATTCGATGAGTCTACTAGGGACGTTGCCGTTGGCGCGGACAAGAGCACAAGCCAAATAGTCGAAAGTCGAACGCAGGTTTTGAATGACATGGCCCGCGATAAGGCTGATCTCCGCCGGGACGGGGTCTGCCTTAAGGATATGGATAAATGACTTTCCGGGTTCGGCTTCCGTATCCACCCTAACGCCGTAGGGTTTGGTACTGTTGAACTTCGCCATGGCGATCTTGAAATCACCGATATGCTTATCGGCCCACTTGATTTTCTCGCCAATGTCAGACATTGCCCAAATGATATCGGCATGGTTGCTTATATTCCCTCAAAAGTGTTAGGCCGTTGAGACCCACGCGCTACCTACCCGGTCGACGAGGGTTCATTAGGGTCCAATAACGGCGGATTTATTGTGTAATGGGTCGTGTACAGTGCGATCTGTAGCGTCTGGTTTCAATAAGTTGTGTTACGTTGACGTTTTGACACAGTAGAGGCCCGCGGCTCGCAACCGCAGCTTCTCTATCGAACCGCCGAACATCTCGACATAGCTTCTGTGAAGCTCACTCCCGGTATCTATCTTGCCTCGATGAGGTCGCGGTAGGGACGATCATTGCTGATCGCCCCCCGCACAGATCCGTACGAGCGCTCATTAGCGCATACGGCTCTTATCTCGGATGATTGGCGGCAAGCGATCAAAAAACTCGCTTTCCGCACACCCGCCAGCCCCTGTGACACGCGCGTCCCGCTCTGTGTCGGGCGCGTGCTGGACTGATGGATGTTCTCCTTGATCATCGGCCTTCCCTCCTCACTCTCCGCCATCGACTGCTCGATCTTGTTCGAATGATTCATCGGTACTATGCCGCTGTCCGACTCCTCGGCTACGTACATGCGGGTCGTGCGGCCTGAGCCTTCACCCGCCGTCCTGCTTGCTGGTTAGGCAGCAGGCGTCTCCGAGGTCTCCCGGTTCTCGTGCATGAAGCTTCCAGACGTGTCTGGGGTCTACGACTACGCAGGACCGACAAGGGACTCGCGATATCGTCCCCGCCGTTTTGCCTTCCACCAAGTCAAAGGCGTCGGCGTCCTGATTGCATCTTTTCGGAGCTCAATACCCAGCCCGCCTGTACCCCTGTTTACGCTTCGCCGCACACCTCACGATGTACAACGCAAAACTCGGGGCCGAGTGGTTCGCTACTCCTTTCTCGTAGGACTCTTCCATTCCCTGCTTCATGCCGGTTTATCCCGGCGCACTGACTCGGCGATTTATCACTCGTCCAGCATTGGTGCAACCCGAACTGAACGTTCGGTGAAGGTACCCTGTTTCCGATACCAACCAAGCACAAGTGCCTGTCACTTTTGCTAGTGGTCTGACACCATCCATTGCCATATAAGTAACTATCAACGACAGTGCGAGGCATCCTGCAAACCGAGGAAGTGGCGCAGGTGGGGGTTAGTCCAAGCCCACGCCCAAGTCTGAATTAATCTGTGCCTTCCCTCCATGTTGCTGACGCTCTGGCACAGAAAGCGGCGGACCGCGACCACCCGCGGTCGAGAGTCATGGATCAGGAGAAGACCATGGACCGTACGGTGCTACCCGTCCCCGAGCCTCAGTATCCGCCGATCACCGAACTTGATGTGCACAATGCACAAGCCCCGCCACGGTTCCAGGTGAAAGCGCCGAAAGGCGCGCCGAACGTGGTGGTCATCCTTCTCGACAACTTCGGCTTCGGAGATGCATCGACGTTCGGAGGTCCGATCCAGATGCCGACGCTGGACCGTATGGCCGAGACCGGGCTGCGCTACAACAATTTCAAAGTCCCCCCGTTGTGTTCGCCCAGCCGCATGGCCCTGCTTACCGGCCGCAACAGCCATAGCACAAACTTCGGCGTGATCTCGGAGATTGCCACCGCGTTCCCGGGGTACACCGCGATGCGTCCTGCCAGCGTCACGATGCTGCCCGAAATCTTGCGGCTCAACGGCTATAACACCGCCATGTTCGGCAAATGTCACGAGCTGGGACCCTGGGAAGCCAGCGTTGTCGGACCGTTCGACCGCTGGCCTATGAATAGCGGGTTTGAGAGGTTCTACGGCTTCATGGCTGGCGAGGCTGACCTGTTTCATCCGGTCATTTACGACAACATGAACAGGGTGGATATGCACCCCGACGCCAATTACTATGCCAGCACCGATATCACCGACAAAGGCATCGATTGGGTGCGCTCCCAGCGTTCGCTCGCGCCGGACAAGCCATTCTTCGTCTACTACTCCGCCATCGGCACTCATGGTCCGTTCCAGGTGCCCGAGACGTGGCGCAACCGGTACAAGGGCAAGTTCGACCAGGGTTGGGACCAGGTGCGGAAAGAAACGCTGGCCCGCCAGCTCAAGATGGGGGTCGTGCCACCGGGCACGGAACTCGCACCGAAGCCGCCCGGGATTCAGGAATGGGACGAGTTGACGGCCGATGAGAAAAAGGTCTTTGCCAGGTACATGGAGATCTATGCCGCTTTTGCCGCGGTGACCGACTACGAAATCGGGCGGTTCCTCGACGCGATCGAAGACCTGGGCGAGATGGACAACACGCTGGTCTTCTACATCACCGGCGACAATGGCTCGGTTTTCCAGGGTGGCCCCATCGGCGCGTTCAATGAGCTATCCGTGTTCAACGGACTGCCCGAGCCGCTCGACATAGCGCTGAAGAACCTCGACAAATTTGGCGGCCCCCAATCCCACATTTTGTATCCCAACGGATGGGCCTTCGCCGGCGCCACGCCCTTTGCCTGGGGCCACCAGGTGGCCTCCTACGGGGGCATCTGCCAACCGATCGTGGTCCATTGGCCGAAGGGGATCGAGGAGAAGGGCGGCCTGCGTTCCCAGTGGTACCACATGATTGACATCGCCCCGACGGTGTTAGAGGCAGTGGGGCTGCCCGAGCCAGATGTCGTCTATGGCGTCCGACAGAAACACATCGAAGGTGTGAGCATGCTCGACACTCTTAATAACGCCGAGGCCAAGTCGCGCCACACCACGCAATACTTCGAGATGGCGGGCAACCGGGGCATCTACCAGGACGGCTGGTTCGCCACCACGGTCCACCGCCCGCCGTGGGAGGCTAAGCCGCGCGCCACATTTGAAAACGATAAGTGGGAGCTATACGACGTCGAGAAGGATTTCAGTTGCGCGCATGACCTTGCAGCGATATACCCCGACAAGCTTGAAAAGCTAAAAGGAGTTTTCCTGGAGGAGGCCGTCAAGTACAACGTGCTTCCGCTCGACGACCGCGCCTGGGAGCGCTTCAATGCGGCTTTGGCGGGCCGTCCGGATCTGATGGAAGGCCGCACCGAGATGACGGTCTATGAAGGGATGAAGGGAATACCGGAGAATGGCTTCATCAACATCAAGAACCGCTCCTTCGTGGTTACGGCCGACATCGAAATCCCTGAGGCGGGCGCTGAAGGGGTTGTCATCGCCCAGGGCGGGGAGATGGGCGGCTGGAGCCTCTACGTCAAGAACGGCGCACCCAGGTTCGCCTACAACTTTCTCGGTCGCGAGACCTACAAGATCGTTGGCCCCGCTCGCCTCCCGTCCGGCCCAGTGACGCTCCGCTTCGAATTTGCTTACGACGGAGGCAGGCCCGGCGCGGGAGGCAACGGTTCGATCTTTGTCAACGGTGAAAAGGTCGCCACAGGGCGGATTGAGCACACTCATCCGAATGCGTTTGGCGCGGAGACAACGGACGTGGGCGAGAACCTCTACACGGCCGTCAGCGACGACTACAACGTGGGCGATAACAAGTTCACCGGCAAGATTAGCAAGGTGATCATCCAGGTCGGCAAATCCAACCTCAGCGAAGAGGCACAGAGGGCTGTCGAAGAATTGCGTATGAAGAAAGTGCTGAGCGGCTAATCGTGCCGTTGAAAAGACCCTCATCGCTCCGGAATGATTCTTGGAAGCAATGAACTCTATCAACATCAGTCTCGCTGTGCTCACGGTTGTCTTCGGCGGCGCCATGCTTGGAATGGCTCTGAGCCGCCGCCTTCAAGACCACTACCTGACTCCGGATACCATCACGCATGTGAAGGTCGGTGCGTCACTGCTGACGTCCATGTTTGCTCTTCTTCTAAGCCTTCAACTCTCGTCAGGGAAAAGTGCATTTGACCAGCAGGAGAGAGAACTGTCAGCGATGGCCTCCAAGCTAACCCTGCTGGACCGCGCTCTCGCCCACTATGGGCAGGCCGCCACTGATGCTCGAGAGTTGCTGCGCGGCAGAGTCGCCGACATACTGAATCAAGGTTGGCCGCAAGAGCGCCTCCGGGCTCCGAACCTGACACCGAGGACCGGAGACGAAATCATATTCGACAAAATTCAGGAATTGACACCAGAGAACGACGCTCAACGAGCAGCAAAAGCAGAGGCGCTCAGTTTACTGGTCGATTTAGGAGAATTGCGTTGGCTCGCTGCCTCGAAGATACGTAGTTCCACCTCCATTCCATTGATGATCGTTGAGATTGCCTGGGCCACTATCGTGTTCGTCAGTTTCGGCATCTTCGCCCCTCGCAACTTGATGGTTGTGGCAAGCCTTTTCATTTACGCATGCGCCGTTGCGGCGGGATTCTTTCTGATTGTGGAGATGACCACGCCATTCGGTGGCCTAATTCGCGCATCCAGCGCTCCGCTGCGCGAGGCTCTTGCGCGCCTCGGCCAATGAACTGCAGAGCAGACTGAGCTGCTGCCTCTTATCTGAGGCACGAAACAGGGCCGGGGCACCGAGTCACGGGTTAACCGGAAGTATTCTCGACTCGTGCTAACAGGACAATGCGCGTTTCCACCCGATTGCCTCTCGATTTGATACTCGGCGATTTCGCGCCAGTCACGAATTCCCTTAAGCTACGGAAGCGTACACCAGGACGAGGTTGGATGGGCGCGACAGACTGGTCTGCACTCGCCGTAAGACGAACGGAGACTCGCCGAAAGTAACGAGACGCAGACCACCGTCGAAGGGCCGCATACCTACGGGCCACTTGCGACCCTATTGCACCTGTATCGCGGAGACAATTGCGTCTCCTTTGGTCGGTCTGAACTCAAGAATCACCATGCCATCCTTGGCTTTCACCTCGAAATGCGTTTGATAGGCGGTGAGGGAATCTCCGGCGGCGGCTGCCACATCCAGATTGGTGACAACCTTCTGCCCGTTCGCGAAGACGTCGAAGATGCGGTCGCCGGGATGCAGAGACGGCTCGACAAACGTGAGGACAACGCTGTGGGATCCGTCAGCGACGGAAACACGATAGGTGAACGATCCAGACCGGTAGGTGGCCGCTATCTCTGGATTGCTGGTGCCGGCGATTTTGGGCGGAACCGGAACTCTTCCCCGAGCCGCCGGGCCGGAGATCGCTTCGGCCGTTCCGCCCTCAAAGAACGTATCCGATCCGAAGTGTTTTCCATCGCTTGCCCCTGCGACCAGAGCACCGCAATCGATGTTCACGGTTTTCGCGGCAGCGTCGGATAGATGCCACTGCGTTTTGTCCTCTACATCTCCCTTGGGAAACGAACCACTTGCGACGATGTTGTTCGTGCCGGAGCTGAGAACGACACCCTTCCAGACACAGATGCGATCGGGGCAATTTGCAAGAACTCCAATGAGCTTCCCATTGACTCGCAGCGATGTCTTTGGCGCGTTGCTGTACACCCGCACATCTGCTATCCGGTAGGCCCGCTCGGTATAAAGGCTGGAGTTGATGTGGACAGTAGGCGTGGCCGTCCAGTTGGCTTTGTAAAAGAAGTACGGGTCTTTCCGGTACTTATGGTCGAAGGTGACGATGCCCTTGGTATTGATGTCCTGGGCGTTACCCTCGTTGCGCGTTGTGCTGCCGAAGTCGAAGGAGTTCCATATGAACGTACCCCACAGATACGGTTTGATGCTCAGAGTGGACCAGTTCTGCTCGTGAATATAGGACTCGTATTCTTCCGCCTGAGGCCGATTGCGCGACTCCGGGCCACCGAGCGCGTTGTCAGAGTGCAGCGAGATTGCTCCACCGGCGCCGTATTCCGTTACAGCCATGGGCTGTGCAGGCCGGGTGTGATGCAGGGCGTCAAGATGAGGGCCCAAGTCGGAGGGCGTGCCGTAGTACCAGCCGAAGTAGCGGTTTGCGCCGGAGAGGTCGGTGACCGAGCCCGTGATGGGCACGACGGTATCGGGTGCGTAGCGTATCCCCTCACAGCACGTTGCCAATGTTGTGGGCCTGCTCGGGTCCAGTTCATGCGCCAACTGGTTCAACTCTTTCAGTAGTGGCAGGGGATCTGGAATGGCGCCTGTTTTGTTCCCCACGAAGGCCGGTATGCTATTTCCAAAATCGATCTCATTGCCGATGGACCAGGTGATGACCGAGGGATGATTGAAGTCCTGCGCGATGAGCTCGCGGACTTGCTGCCGGGCGTTCTCACGAAGCGCTTCGGTCGGTTGCAGGCTCTCGCCCAAGGTCCACTGGCTTACCAGGGGTATCTCGTCCCAGAGCACAAGTCCGTCCCGGTCCGCGAGGTCGTGAATGGGTTGGCCATGCTGGTAATGAGTGAGGCGTACACCGGTGACCCCCATCTCACGCATCGTTGCCTCATCTGCGGCAACGTCCGCAGGTTCCGAGGCCCAGCCCTTGCCTTCGCGATCCTGGTGATAGCCCACGCCATGCACGGTCACGTGTTTTCCGTTCAGGAACAGCCCGTCGTTTGGATCGAACCGGACCTGCCGGATGCCAAAGGGGAGAGAGACGCGGTCCACAAGCTGGGCGGACTTGTCTGAGAGTTCCACCACCAGGCGGTACAGATACGGATCCTCCACACCTTGCCAAAGATGCGGATGCGGCACAGCCACGCTTACGACGCTCTCTGCCACACTCGCCGGTTCTACAGCGACGGACTGCTCTTGTTGTGCCGCGACCTTGCCCATGGAGTCGATTAGGAGGGTTCGGAGCATCACAGTGCCCCTCTGCTCACTGTCGTTGCGCAACCGTGCGCGGACCTCTACTTGTGCCCCTCCAGACGTCAGGGACTTCGTCTTCGCATACACTCCGGAGGAGCCGTAGTCCATGAGATCGATGTGCAGCTTCCTGCTGAAGATCAGGCTCACCGGGCGGTACAGGCCGCCGTACACGAAGAAGTCTCCCGTAAGCGGCAACACATCGGCGGTCGAGCTTCCCGGTGCGGGCTTTGTGTTGTCAACCTTCACCGTAAGCATGTTCTGCTGGCCCGGTTTCAGCGCGGCTGTGCTGTCCAAGCGAAAGCGCGAGAAGCCTCCCTTGTGTGTGCCAAGCAGGGTGCCGTTCAGCCAGACAGTCGCGATGCGGCTTGCTGCGTCGAATTGCAGAAAGCTTTCCATTCCGGCCACGTTCGCTGGAGGCGTGAAGGCGAGCTTGTACCATCCGACGCCCTGCGTGGTGACGATGTTCTGCGCGGTGTTGATGTGCGATGCAGGTGCGTCCTTGTAGTAGCCCACGCGGTTCCAAGTGTGAGGCACGCTGACTGTTGTCCATGTCGCATCCGGTTCAGCCTGGAGCTCTGTTGCGGATTCTGGTCCGAGTTTGAAGCGCCATCCATCGCGAAGTGACACTTCGACGCGAGGGGCTGCGGCCGTGGAACTGGGGGAGGTGCTCGTCTGTGTCTTCTGTGACTGACTCTCTACGGCGAGCGCACAGAGCAAGAGCAGAAACACGTAAAGAGGGCGGGGCATCATCGAGCTCCTGCAAGGTTCATGGGCTAGGGTGGTAAAGAGACAGCCTATTCTAGACATCCCACCCAACATTGTCACGCAGACTGATCGCAGCGGAGTCGAGCTCGCTGAGAGCGTAGTTGTCGTTTCTATAAGACTGCCGAGTCGCCGCCGCTGCCTCAATACGGTTGTGGATTGACGACAACAGGCCTTAGAGTAAATCGAGTCTTCTGGAGAGGAGACATCCAAAACGGTCATTCACCGGTTCCTCTAGATTCTGCTTGCATCCCAGATAACGCTCGGTAGTCAGAACTGAGGCGTGGCCGAGGAGGAACTGAATCTGCTCCAGCTCGCCTCCGTTGACATGACACAGCCTTGCGCATGTCCTCCGCAGATCGTGCGGCGCGAGATGGTCAAGCTGTATCCGCTGAGCACAATTCCGCACCACATACCAGACCACGTTTTCAGAGACTCCTTTGCCCCATGCTGTTCCGTGCCGGCTCACTGCCCTGAAGATTCGACCGTCCGTGACATTCGCTGCTGCCATCCATCTGTCGACAGCGCTTTTTACCCAGACCGGCACCGGGACCGTGCGGACATGGCCGCCCTTTCCGACAAGGTCCACGATTGCCCAGTGTCCCTGACGGCTTTGAACCTCTTCCTTCCTAAGTGACACCAGTTCTGCTCGTCGGAGCCCGCATCCGAGCAGGATGGAGATCATGGCTACATCACGGGTGCAACGGAGACTCTCGCCATCTGATTTCTCAAGGAGCAATCGAGCCTGATCGCGGTTGAGCCAGTTGCCGGCCCGAGAGCCCAGCTGCTTCACGCCCTTGACTCTCCTAATTCCGGCCGCCAGTTCTGGGCTCAATAATCCGGAATCAGCCGCTTCATCGGCGAGACGCCTGACCGCGGCGAGCCTTTGGTTGATAGTTCCCGCTGCGAGACCCAGAGATTCGAGATACAGCCGGAATCTCAGCACCACGACTCGGTTCAGAGCCAGACGCGGTTCAGAACAATACCAGGTGATGAATTGCTCCATTGCGAACTTGTAGTTTCGTCTCGAGTTTGGTGAACTCAGGCTGCTGAGCACGGAGTTTTTTGCATGATCCAGATCAGGCAGGCGAAGGACGATCTTGCGGCGAAGCGGCTTCTTATTCTTCTTGCGCATACGAGCGGCCTCCACGCCGCTAGCATGTTTGGAAGGGTACGTTCCGCGCTTGCCGCCTGGTCAGCCAAGAATTGTCGGCGAGTGCACAGGCGATTCTCCATCCGCTGCCCATCCAGCTACAATTATTGTCGTGACTAGAGAGCGTTGGGCTCAGATAGGAATCACGGTTCAATTCCTCATCGCCGTGAGGACGCTGGGTGAGATCTTCCGGCTTAGGCATATACTTGGCATGAGTTTTTCTGTGGCAGTTGCTATGCCTTATGTTGCCGGCGCTTTGATCGCTACCTGCTCTTGCTGGGTTGGCGTTACCTTGTACTTCTTCCGACGCTACACTCTGACCGCCTGGATAGCGATAGCGACCGTACTGGTTCTACTGGTGTACAAAATAAGCGTGATCGGCAGGTAGTGGCGGTTCAAGCTGACGGCGGATCAAAAGACGAACAGATCGCACGGTTCAAAGAGTGCTATAAAAAGGGATGTCAAGAAAAAAGTTCCCCCTCGACCGGACACCGAGAAGATTTTTGTCTCGACATCCAGGCCACTGCCTGTGAGTGTGCCCCCCGATTCGCTCGAAAGGGTTCGTTGTAGCCTGTTTTCCATTTCCGTAGCTTTCATCTTCCGGTGGCGACGACGCCAATCGAGTTTAAAACTTGGCAAGCGGATCTGGTATTTGGGTGTCAACCATGGTTCTATTAGAGGCTCGTGGCCTATCGCTATTTCTGGTTATCCGAGGCGGCATAGCGTGCATTAAGTGACTCGGTGCCGAAGCACACAGGGCCGAACTCATTGACTGATACTCACCTCGAACCGAGCGTCTCGAGAACCCGACTGACCACCAGAGAGGAATCGCCGGAGATGGAAAGGCCTCTTCATCACAGACGCTCAAGCCTCTTGCCGATGCAGTTGTGTGGCGTCGAAATCGGCTCCTTTCTTCCTAATCGTTAGAGTAATGCTGGCAATCTTTCGGGCCAGGGTGAGACGCGCCATGGTTGGTCGCATCCCTTTCTCAAGAAGAGCAACATAGAAATCGTACAGGGGACCAGGGTGAGTGCTGGCGGAGATTGCAGCCCCTTTGAAGAGATTCTTCACCTCGGGATTATGGTTGTTACTCAGGCCGCGCACGGTCATGCGCTCCCGGTTTCGTTGCTGGGATAGTGGACCTTCAACCATGCTGAAATCTGTTCCGGCGACCAGTCCAGGATCAGTTTACTGGCCACGATCGTCCGCAGCTTCTGGTCGATGGCAAGAAGGCACAGCTTGGGTCGCAGAGCCGACTCCCAGGCCCGACGATCGGCTTCACTGGCTCGATACAGTGGACGCCCGCCGTGACGCGACACCTCCCGGCTCACTGTCGACACAGGCCGCTGCAACCCGCTAGCGATCTCACGAATCGACGAACCGGAAGCAATTCCTCGTGAGATGTCTTCCCGCTCGGCCAGCGTCAGCGTTCGCGGCGAACGCCGACGGGCAGTAGGAACTATCCCGCCGCGTTGCGTCAACAAGAACCGGATGGAACCATGGCCCTTACCAAAGGCGCGGCCAATCTCATGCAACGACTCTCCTAATGCCGCCCATCTTCTGCTTGCCTCCGGAGGAGCGCTCTCGAGGGATCAGGCCCAGATAGCTTGCGACCTGCTTGCCTCGTGGGAATCGGCGGACATCACCGATGGTGAGTACGAATGCCAGAGCGGTGATCGGGCCAACGCCTGGCTGACTCAACAGAAGTTGCACATCAGGATACTGCGAAGCGACCTGCTTCACGGCATCATCGAGCTGTCCTAGTTGCACATCCAGAATGCCGAGCAGATGAAGCAGATCATGCCTTCGGCGATCTGCCCAGGGATCGAGCGAAAGGGTCTCGAGTGCAGCACGTCCTTCTGTGCTCCAGAGCTTCTGCTTCTTCTGCATGCCTTGGTTGAGCATGAGATGCTGCAATTCGTTTTTGACACGCGTACGTATCTGGACCAGCTTGTGGCGATGAACCAGCAACTGCCGATGGTCTCGCGTCTGCGCGCCGGGCACCCAGATGCGCGGAAAGCGTCCCTCGATCAGGAGCTTCAGGATGTGTCCAGCATCTCGACGATCCGTCTTTTGCTTCCGAACATAGCTGGCACGAATCTGGGCCGCATCTCCGACCCACACTTCGTGACCCAATCGCTGCAACAGCTGAACAAACCACTGATCGTTGCCGACCGTTTCGATGCCCACGAGCGCAGGCGACGCCAGCGCTCGATAGAATCGCTCCGCTTCACCCGACGTGTGCATCAGCTTGTGCTCCGTCGTCGTACCACACTCAGTATCGAGCATGGCAATCTGCTGAAAGCTTGGATGGAAATCACAACCTATGATGATCATCCGGGCTCCTTTCCTCCCGCTGACCCTGGTTCCTAAACCAATCGTTGTTATGACGAGGAACCGCTGGCCGTCCCTGGTGACTACAAATGGGCTACCGCCGCCCACGCTGGTACTTGCTGTGGGAGCTGTGAAAAGGGGTTTGGGAATCCCGGCTTCGAAGGAGGGGCCTTCGGTCTTCACATCCACTGCAAAATAGCCGTTGTTGAACTCGAAGAACAGTTCTTTGCCGTCACGACGCCATCTGGGTACCTCCCCTCCCGCTACCGAGACCTGCCATTTGCCGCGCGGCTTCGACGGGTCCAGAGGGAGTCCCTGCACATAGACTTCCGGCCTCCCGGATTCCGTGGAGCGATAGGCAGCCCACCGGTCGTCCGGAGAGAATTGACCCTCCTCGGTGCGGAATTCTAAATTCAGGAACTGGATGGGCTTACGGTCGACGAGAGGCAGCACATACAGATGGGCCCCGCCGGGAACCAGAACGTTATACATAAGATATTTGCCGTCCTGTGACCAGTCTTCTACGTTTTCTTGTCCTTCCTTTCCGCCCAGCAATAGCTCCTCCGAGCCAGAACCGTCGGCCGCCTTCCAATAGATGTTTCTTTGACCCGTGCGGTCAGAGGTGAAGGCTATCCGCGTTCCGTCCGGCGACCATATTGGATTCACATCATCGGCGGGATCGAAGGTCAGTCGGATCTTCGTGCCGCGCACTAGATCGAATATCCAGATGTCACGCGTCCTGGTCCTCGGATCGCGGACGTCAACGGCCAGTTTGGTGTCGTCCGGTGAGAGGGCCGGGTTCGAGTAGTCTCCGGCCTCGTCAACGACGCCGAGTCTCTTGCCGTTGCGATCGAACCACTGCAGCGAGGACTGAGAGGACTGGCTGGCGCGGCGCCATACCAGAACGCCGTTGGGAGAGGCGGCGAAGGTTGCGAGCGGGAGCGTATTACCTCCTGCCGCAGGCTCCTCAATGTGGTCTGCGACTGCACGCGGTTCGCCACGTAGGGTCAGATTGTGGAGATCGAATGCCTGCGCCATTAGCACGTCTGCTCTCATGAACAGCAGTTGACCCGATTGGAGATATGCAGCGTTGGCATTGGTGGCTACGATGAACTTGCGCTCACTGGAGTCGAGCGAAGCGACGTAGATACCCTCCTGATCAGGCCGATCACTCCTAGATTGGTAGAGGTAGTGCCTTCCATCGGGGAGAAACTCCGGCCAAATCTGAATGAGCTCGCCTTCAGCTAATGGGCGAAGTGGTTTTAGGTCACCCCCAGCCGCAGAGACACGAAACAGTGCGCCGGACCTGCTTGTACCGATGATTATGCCGTCACGATTCCACGTCCCTCCAAAACCGGCGTTGCAGCGGTTGCAGATGGTGACGGGCGGCCCCCCGGAGACATCCACTTTCTCCAGGGTCCCTCGGGAAGAGAATGCGATCTGCCGTCCGTCGGGTGACCAGAAAGGAAAACGGACGTCAGACCCTGGGGCCGGTATCTCCGTCGCAGTGGCTGCATTCAGGGGACGAATGAAGAGTCTCGCGTCATCGACCGCCGTGACTGATGCCGTAAAGGCGATACGCTCGAAGTTCCCCGGCTTGGCAGCTTCTTCCCCTGTCTGCACTGATGGCAGCTCGTTCTCGCGAATTGTTCGGGCACATTTGGTCACCTTTGGCACTCCTGCGTCTTCGTCCTCACCTTGCGCCGTTCCCAAAGTCGAATACGATGCTACCTTCGTCTTCGGCTTTTTTGCTTTGACTCCAGTCTCCAGTTCTCCGAAAACGGCCTGCGTTGCATTCTGATAGAGATCACAGTCTCGACATTTCTGAACCGCCTCCCGAAGGACAGGCAACGTTCGATCATCCGGTATAAACGGGAGTGCACCTTGTTCAGGGTTTACAGGCATGATAGGAACTCCTTCCGGTTGCGCTTAGATTTTCGAAGGAAGGGAGTGTACACAGATTTGCTGCAGTGCTGTGGTCCCACGGCAGCCGCGAGTCTGAACGTGAGGTTTTTTGAATCCTATTCTTCACTTCAGCACACCCATTTGGTCATCTCCCAATCGGCGACACCACCGATGGAAGACACGCTTATGGCTGCTCTGTTGGCTGTGATGTTGCTCTTCGTGTTCATCAAGATTCAAGGGCGGCAGGAACAGGACACCAGCGAGGCCATCGACATGTATGAGAAATGCGGATTTGTCAACGCTGTAGTGCGTTCTATGCCGCCCCTTTGATGAAGAGGGGAAGCCCTTATGCTAATTGGGTAATACAGCCCTTAACAGGTCTCATACATCCGGGATATTGTCACATGACGTGCGACTGCGTCCAAGAATCCGAAGGAGTCCTTCAGGTCGCCGAGATAGTGGAGAGCTTGCGAGGTCGAGTCCACCTGGTCGTCGTACTTGCTGCCTGGGAAACCGGTAATCTCCTGCACGTACTCCTCAAGCCAGAGGCGCATGCCGTGGCAGGAAGACCTCTTCCCGCCTCGAACTTGATCGACTGTGCCGCAAAACGCATCAGCTTGTCACTGCCGGGCGAGGGCTTGTAGGGCTCAACTCCGTATATGCCCTCCGATTCGCAGTTCCTGGATCAATGCGGTTCCTGAGGACTTGTCTTCAATCAGTAGCTTGTCCGGGGAGAGTCGTCGATGAGTTCAACGGCTGCATGTCTTAAGTTGCGGGAAGGTCAGCCGCTTGCGAAAAACGTCGATCAAATAGAGATCTCTGATCGCTGACACCCCATGTGGTACACACGCTAAAATCATTGAGCTCGTCACTCTTGCTTGCGGTGTCCCAGCTTTGCAGAGTGAAGCTGAAGCTCGCCGGCGATCGATCGTAGAAGCGCAACCATTCCCGCTTGATCAGGTTGCCTTCGCGCGGGATCGGGCTCTGCTGATATTGGCTCTTGAAGATGTACTCGCCGACCGTCTCCCGAATCTTGCGTACGTCTCTACGATGTCGCGCTCAGGATGAAGGCCTCGCCCGCTTTTCGCCGAAATCGCTCGATCACAGAATAGGGCTGGTACGAGTAGACCTCGTCCTCCTGAGCGATCGCAGGAAGGGAGAGCACCTTCCATGGCTCACGCTCGAGCACCTCACCAACCAGGTCTTGTTGGTGCAGCCGCTGCATCACCAGAATAATCGCCCCGTTCTGCTTGCTGTTCAGCCGGCTCAGAAGGGTATTGAAGTACCATTCATTCGCCGCCGTTCGCCGAGCTCTCCGAAAGTGCTTCGTCCGGTTTGAGAATGTCATCCAGGATCAAAACGTCTGCGCCACGTCCCGTCAGTACGCCGCCCACTGAGGTCGCCATTCGGAACCCCTTCGCTGTGGTCATGAAGTCACTTACGCAAATTCTGTCTGGCGACAGAACGGTCTTCGGGAAACCGTTCTTGTAAAACGCACTACTCATAACTGTTCTCGAGTCGCGAGCATGTTTGTCGGCCAGATCCTGCCCATAGCTCGCGCAGATGATCTGCTTTGTGGGATCGTGGCCGAAGAGCCACGCCGGGAAGGCCACGCTGGCCGCGTGGGACTTCAACGTCCGTGGCGGGAGGTTGATGATTAGTCGTCTCGTCTCTGCCGGTGCGGCATCCTTCAAGAGCTGAGGCCAGAAGATCTATATAGGGTGCGGTCATGAAGTCGGTCTGCGGGTTGAGCTCAATGAATGCGCGTTCGATGAAACTCGAAAAATCGTTTCGCAGAATAAATTGATACTCGGCAACGGATAATTCACAGTTATTCATTCTGAATCCTCTTCTTTTGAGATAGTTTCTTCTTGCTGGTTAGGGATCTGCTTCATTCGTTGCAGAAGGCTTTGCATCATTTTTTGATCTGCCTCGGGCATAGCCTGAGAATTGCCGCCAGTCTCTGCCCGTTCTTCGGCTAATCGAACTAGCGCAAATAACTCACGCTGCGATGGGAGGTGTCCTTGCGCGGCCTTATTTTGAAGTTGCATTACAGCCGCCTGAAGCTTGGTCGTAATGCTCGATCCGTTAGGACCCTGCACACGAACTGGCTTTCGGCTTTCCTGCAGCACAATGGTCGAAAGATTTTTCGACCCCTTGGGGCGACCGGCAGGATTGCCGGACGTGCCCTTTTTGAATTGACCACTCTTCGGTGGCTTGCAAAAACCCGTTTTATTGCCGTTATCAAATTCATCGTTAGACATTCGTAACCTCCGCTTGGATTTCGTTAAAGGTGCGGCCGCACGCCATGCGTATGGCGTCGTTGCCCGTATGCTTTTGCCAACGCCGAATAACGACGTCGACATAGAGTGGATCGAGTTCGATGCCATAGCAGATCCTGCCGACCCGCTCTGCGGCCATCAGTGTCGTTCCCGACCCAAGAAAGGCATCGAGAACGATGTCACCACGCTTGGTGCAGTCGAGCAGCACATCGGCCACCATGTTGATGGGCTTCACGGTTGGATGGAGCGCGAGAAGGTTGCCCTCATCGCTCCGCTTCGAAGACGTTTGAACGCATGGATACTGCCATACGTTCGTTCGGTTGCGACCGAAGCGGCCAAGCTGAATGTTATTGCGATGAGACTGCTTGCCGTTACGAAACACCGCAACGAGTTCGTGCTGGGAGCGATAGAAACTCCCCATGCCACCGTTGTCTTTAACCCAGACACAGAGGTTCAGCAGCTGATCGTAGTGCTGCCGTCCCGCGGTGAGGAGAGCTTCAATGTGGCGCCAATCCATACAGTGGTAATGCACGGACTGAGGGGTGGAGTATTGGACCAATAGGTCGATGCATGTAACAAGGAACTGGGAAAACTCAGCATCA
Source organism: uncultured Acidobacteriaceae bacterium (assembly GCA_963798925.1). Classification (GTDB taxonomy): domain Bacteria; phylum Acidobacteriota; class Terriglobia; order Terriglobales; family Acidobacteriaceae; genus Edaphobacter. The sequence continues at coordinate 107,450 of CAWCVD010000008.1, read as the reverse complement.
CTCATCTCCCCGGATGCCATTGGGAATTCGCGATGGTGGATCGCGCCATTCCCCGTGGCATGACCGTCGACCTTAACGTTGTACGGAGCATCGCTAAATACAACCGCAGCGAGCTTGCTGCCCATTAGCGTCTGATAGCTAGCGTCTTCGAGTGAGTTTCCACAGAAGATGCTGTGCTTGCTTAACTGCCAAAGATCGCCAGGCTGTGAGATGGCCTGCTGATCTTCCTCTGGCTCGGCGACTACCTCAGGCTCAACTGCAGCCTGAGGTGAATCCGCGATGATGATGTCAATCTCCGGAATCTCGAATCCAGTCACGGTGACGTCGAAGTCGAGCCCCTCCGTCGTCATCAAGTGTTGGAGTTCAGTAGCCAGTATTTCCTTGTCCCAGCCAGCGTTCTCAGCCAACTTGTTATCGGCGAGGATGTAGGCTCGGATCTGATTTTCCGTCAGATCTTCCAGACAAATTACCGGTATGAATTCCATGCCCAGTAACTTGGCCGCCTCAACACGGCCGTGCCCAGCGATAATCCGGCCGTTTCTGTCAACGAGGACAGGGTTCGTAAAACCAAAGGCGCGTATGCTATCTGCGATCTGACGAATCTGGTGTCTTGAGTGAGTACGTGCATTGCGTGAATGGGGCTGCAACGCGCTTGTCGGGAGATGCTTCACCTCGAGAGCAGATCCGAGGTTCAACGTTCTCTCCCTTGAAAACCGGAGTTGATCGAACGGCTTGCTTTCATAGATCTCCTTGCACCCCGAGTAGCCATGGGTGCCTTGTGATGACGGCACTCCTGTTGCCGTCGGTGATGGTCATGGCGAATTCCGCAGCCAGGAAACTGTTCGTCTTGGGACGCACGTTCTTGAGGTCACGCAAAGTGCACGTAAACCACCGTTGGACACAACACGGCAACCACAGATTGAAGTCTCGCGGTGAACAAGAACAGTGAATTGAAGAGGGGATTGCCTACGGCGACGCCAGAAACTTAGCTACGCGAGAGTCACCCGTTACTTTACGGGCTTGCAGACTTCAAATGCGGATACCGTCGAGGGACGGTGAACGATCGATTGCGAGTGACAGTTCTCCTGTAGTACAGGCCGGTCGGCCAATCAGTGTCCTCGAAAGTAGCTTATGGCCTACTTATTACCATGCGGGCACCCTGTGGCGCACTGGGCAACGGGTGACTCGGTTATCGTTGATAAGTCTCTGCTTCGAGATACACTGCAACGTCATCGCTATCTTTAAGCCAATTTTGCATAAAAAAGCAACCTGTCCCTGTACATTGATCGCCGAGTCGACTTATCGACAAACGAATCAGAAAATCGCGACAAATGCATTTCAAGAACTCGTCAAGCATGATTCAAGATCGCGTGGAACCGGGAGTTGCTGGCCTCAACCATGCGATATCTCATGCTCTTGAATATCTGCCGTTTTGTAGAGTTTTTCCTGAGGTATATAGGCGTTGCTCTTCCCAAGATAAGGGCAGGTTTCGAGTCAGCTTATCGAAGGTCAGTTCCACAGGCTGCCTACCGTCCAGTATCTGTGCTGTGAGAGCAGGCGACAGAGCCGCGCACCGGAGCATACGACGGGCATGAATCTTGCTTACACCTGCTGATTTAGCCAAATCCTCCATCGTGACGAGCTTGCCGCTCACGATCTGGTCTGCCCAATGCCGGGACCAGGCGATGGCTTTGGTGAGCGATGGAATGGGTTTAGCCTCTGATGGCTCTCCATTTTCGAGAACCAGACGTACCTCGCTGCCTCTGCGCCTAATCAGCAAAGGAGCAGTAAGTTTGATGGTGTGCTTGATCCGAGGTGGCACTGTTCTCATTCCCGAGCAACTCAGACCTCAATTTGAGGTGATCAATCTCAATCTGAATTTCCGCTTCACGGACGACGACACAATTGAGGATATTGCGCATCAGTCGAGCCGACACTTTGGCACCTAGGTCGCCCAGCTGTTCTGCGCGATGTTGTCCTGCTGCAACTAGCAGCCGTGTATCTTTGACCGTAAGATCTGAGAATTGCGCAGCCAATTCCAGGGGTTGCGAAAGCAATTCTCGAATGCGTCCCACTACAAGCTGTTCGAATTCGAGAGCAGGGAGACGAGTGGTTGCCTTTCCATCATCAGCATTGAGTGTGTAGTAGGCGTAGCGCCGACCCTTCTTTGAGGCGTGGGTCGGAGTGAAGCGGTTCTCGCGCTCATCAAACAACAGTCCCAGCAGGATTCGTCCGGAAGCTACATTGTGGGACGTTCGCCGCTTGACTCGATTCGTGGCCAGCAGTTCAGCAGTTTGATCCCAAGTCTTCTGGTCGATGATCGCTTTGTGCTGCCCTTCGTAGAGTTTCCCTCCATGTCGAGTCTTTCCGATATAGACCGGATTGCTAAGCAGGTGGTAGAGGGTTCCTCTGGAGAGAACCGAGCCGCCCCCACTCGTTCCGTCGGCTCTAACTCTTTGCTTGCTGCGATAGCCATTTGCCTTCAGGTAGTCGTAGAGATCGAAGACGGATCTCAACCGAAGATATTCGATCAAAGATGTGCCGGACCTGTTGCGCCTCCGCCTCACTCACGTGCAGCTGCCGGTCTTTATGGTCGTAGCCAAGAGGGACAATACCACCCATCCACATGCCCTTCTTCTTCGAGGCCGCGACCTTGTCGCGAATGCGCTCCCCTGTGACCTCTCGCTCAAATTGAGCGAATGAGAGCAAGACATTGAGAGTGAGACGTCCCATCGATGTCGTGGTATTGAACTGCTGAGTAACAGAGACAAAACTGACGCCCTTGCCATCGAATGTCTCGACGATTTTGGCGAAGTCAGCGAGAGAACGAGTCAGGCGATCAACCTTATAGACAACAACGGTATCGATCTTGCCCGTAGCAATATCTTCCAGCAGCTTCTTAAGTCCTGGGCGAACCATGTTGCCGCCGGAGAAGCCACCGTCGTCATACTTGGCTGAGAGAGCTTGCCAGCCTTCGTGCTTCTGGCTTGTGATGTATGCCTCGCAGGCTTCTCGCTGGGCGTGAAGGGAGTTGAATGACTGGTCGAGGCCCTCTTCAGAAGACTTGCGGGTATAGATAGCGCACCGGCTAGTCTTCATTGCTTCTTGCCCTTTGTACCGAAGAAGGCCGGACCTGACCAGTGTGTCCCGGTAATCCGACAGGCTATGGGTGACAGGCTCTTAAACGTTTCTCCCTCGTATTCGAAGCCACTATCAGTGATGGTGACTTCGTGAACTTTGCCCTTCCATTCCCGAACAATGCGTGTACCCGGTCTGAACCTCCGGGGAGCTTCGCGGCCGGAAGCGCTCAACATCCCAATTGTTTCCGTGAGCTTGGCCCGCGTTTGCGCAGGCAGCCCGCCTTGGGACAGTTCTTGTATTCGGAATGCCAGAATAGGAAGCATTAGCTCTCGGCGAAGACGAGGCGATGCTGGACGATTGAAGCTTTTTTGCCACAACTCTCTCAGTCGAGGCTTATCTAACGAAGGCAGTTTCGCTAAGCAAATCAGCTATTGGATCCACTAAAACCCCGTATAACTCCCGTGTCCAGTGACGCTCTGCCCGGGCAAAGAGTCAAGAGAATTCAGGTCGATCAACTTTGAGATCATTGCTCAAATCGCCCAGGACTCTTCGCCTCTGACAAAACGCCAAACAGCGTCCAAGAGATGTCCAAAACAACGTCTCCAAGCTCCACCCTTGAAGTCTTACTTATTGTTGAACATTGCGCCTGTCATTCCCTCCTCAGTGCATCTGATGCAATGGATGTCGAGGTTCGAAATGGGCAATGAAGCACATTTAGTCACGCCTCACAAGCCCATCGCTGGCCTGCAAGGCTTTCTAGCGGAGCTTGGGCCGGGACTTATCACGGGGGCCGCCGACGACGACCCCTCCGGGATATCTACTTATTCGGTTGCCGGGGCATCTTTCGGGTATGCCACGCTTTGGACAGCCCTCCTGTCTTTCCCCCTGATGGCGGCGGTTCAACTGATGTGCGCCCGTCTTGGCATGGTGACAGGCTGTGGCCTCGCAAGCGTAATTCGCACGCGCTACTCGCGCTGGGTGCTATGGCTTGCTTGCTCCCTAGTTGCAATTGCGAACGTTTTCAATATCGGCGCCGATCTTGGTGGTATGGCCGAAGCGACCCAGATGATCACGGGCGTCCCTGCGTACTTCTGGGCGCCATTCTTTGCCGCCTCGATCTTGGGCTTACTATTTTGGACTTCCTATCGGACAATGGCGCGCATTTTCAAATGGCTTACGCTGGTACTTTTTGCCTACGTCATTACGGCATTTCTTGCTCATCCCGATTGGCGGGCGGTGCTAGGCGCGACCTTCGTTCCCCACTTCGAATTCACCAAAGAGTATATGGCAGTGTTGGTCGGCATTCTCGGAACCACGATCTCGCCTTACCTGTTTTTCTGGCAGGCTGCTCAGGAGGTGGAAGAAGACCGCGATCATGGAAAGACTACTGTCGCCAAGAGGCGGGGAGCCACCAATCAGGAGCTCAGATCCGCGAAAAGAGACGTCATCACCGGAATGTTACTTTCCAACCTTGTAATGTATTTCCTCATTCTGACTACTGCAGCTACGCTGAACGCCCACGGACTGAAAGAAATCGAAACTGCTAAACAGGCTGCTGAAGCATTGAGGCCCTTGGCGGGCCGAGGGGCTTACTTGTTGTTTACCCTGGGACTGATCGGAACGGGTATGCTCGCTGTTCCTGTTCTAGCAGGCTCCTGTGCATACGTAGTCGCCGAGGCAGCGAAGTGGCGGTCTGCATCTCTAAATCTTGAACCAAAGCTGGCGACAAAATTTTACGCAATCATCGGCGTTTCCATAGCGATTGGCTTGGGCTTCGATTTCAGCGGATTCAATGCCGTGAAGATGCTCTTCTGGTCTGCAATTCTCAACGGCCTTCTTGCACCGCCTCTCGTTGTGATGGTGGTTCTCCTCACGAGCGATAAAAAGGTGATGGGGCATTGCGTCAATTCTCTCAACATGAAGGTCCTAGGCTGGGCTTGTGCTCTCATTATGAGTGCGGCAGCTTTGGGTCTCCTTTGGTCACTTCGTTAATGGGCAGTTCGTTTCGGATCCAGTGTCCATTCATGAATCCGATGTTTTTAACGAAGAATCCAAGAATTCAGGGAAAATCGATCGTAAAGCCAATCTGCCCACCGAAGCGCGGACTCGCGACGTATTTACCCCCAAGTATTCCGAAGCAGAAGGTCAACCCTTTGCGGATGACATACTGCCCTCCCGCCATCGCCTGAAACTGCGATTTTCCCAAATTTTCGTTTTCGGTGTATGCTCCGAAAACCTCGCCTCCTAGCGTGAGCGACGGACGAAAGTCGTGGAGCAGTGAAAGGCCGCCCGGGACAACATGCCCTCGTGTGTTTTGGGTTCCCAGCGCACCGGTACTCGTATTGCCGGCAAACAAATATCCTAAATTCCCGGTGATTCTGGTTTTTGGGGATAGGGACTTTTGTGCAATCAAGTTGAGCCAGTAGTCGCTCAGACCTGAGCCGAGCTGCTGGCTTGCGTCGCCGGTTGGCAGCTCAACGTAAAAGCTGGCAGCCAGAGCCGGAACTCGCGAGGTTGGGGATTCCTTGCGAAAGAGCTTCTTAATGCCCATATTAGTGTCCCCCACACCTCTGGAAGTTTGATTTCCTGCCGTTCGGTAGATTGAGAGGTATGGAGAATCCAAATCGACTTCAAGGTTGTGCGGCAGGCCATAGTTGAGCTTGAAGTTCGCTGTATTTTGCCTCGAATTAGGGTATTGAAGCTGAAGAGCATCATATTCATCAAAGAATTCGAAGTGCCACTTCCCACGTTCCGTGACTGCGGGGTCATCGGTATAAAACGGCAGCTGAGCGTAAAGCCGATCGCGGACGCCGAGCACACTGGCTAGCGGCAGTAAGATACGCATAATGAGGCGCATCGCCCGAGCTTTCAGAATCGCCGCACGCAAAATCGGTTGTCCACTCTCATGGGGTCGAGACTTCACCGCCGGTCGGTTGGGATGAGTAGAAACACTTATGTGTTTGGATGCGAGGCAGAGCGCCTAAATACGCAGAAAGTTACATGGGATCTATGTTTGTGCAGATTACGCTGTGGGTTGTAATTTCCCTACACCCAAACCATTGAGCATGCCTAAAAATAACAGGACGCCGCCGCACAGGACTTCATCGATGGAGTGCCTTCCTGTCACGAAAATCCAGGAAGGTGCTGAATGGACCGCGAGACTACACCTTAACACTCTGGAGTGCGGCGCTCATCCTCCTCCGTTATTTCTACTCAATCCAACGAAGGTCACGTACCGGGACGCGGTAGCGCTCAAGGTTAGTGTCGGGGACGTGCAGATTGTAAATTTGTCGCGACTTGAGGCGGGGACGATAGTTCCGAAGCAGCAGATTGGTTGAGGCCTTGGCCATGACGGAGCCAACGTAACGCCTATGTCTTTCGATTCTGGCGTATCACCGCTTCTCCCATTTTCTTCACATCGCCCTTGATAATCCCTTCCGCCTCCTCGACATGAGCTTTGGCTTTCGGGGTAGCGATGCCCTTGACGGAAGTGGGTCTCGTTTTGCCGTTGACGTCGATATTTCGTGGCTTCATAGTTCACCTCAGAATCAAGCTGCAATTATCGTGGGTGGCGCAGCAGCGTCAAGATTCCGTGGACGGCTCTTCGATGGTAGAGGTTAGTTCCTCGTCCTTCTCGTGCTCGATTTTGTCTTCGAGCCTTGAATCTTCGTTGACTGAAGGCCTTACCTCGCCCTTGTTGGCTTGCTCTCGGCCTGTTTGCATACGTCACCCCTTTCGGATTGGATGCAAGATTGGCTTCGGGACAACTGATCGATACATTCACCTGGCACCGGAACGTTGACTGGCCTTGTTGCTTCGGCGTGGTCTGAGGGGGATAAAGTGAGCGCATTCTGTAAGAAATGCCAAGTTGTGTCGTCGCGACCGCCGCGGTACTACTCGCGAGAACCCAGCTACCCACCGCTGGACGATCGATGTCAGCCGGGGTTTCCTTTGGTCAGCCTGCACCTCACCGGTGTCCCGTTTCCAACGGGATTTTCGGTCATTTCAGACCAAGTAGATATCCAGACGAGCAAAAAAGTCCCCATCCGCACAGATGGGGGCTAGCTTGGAGTTTATGACCGTTCTAGCTATGTTGAGCGAAAATGCTACCAAAAGGTTGTCGCTTGGTGGCAAAAAAACTGGGCACCATCCCATCCTCTCGGGGCCCTACCTGTTGCGTCTTAGATAGGATTTGAGGATATCGATGTCGCTATCGAGCCGCTCAAGGCTCTTTTGCTGAACGGTGGTCCACCATTTCGCCAGCATCGGACACCGGCTCGGGAGTGGTGAAAGGGTTGGACGATTTCGCAGGAGGCCTGCGCTCGACGAATGTTAGCGAGTCGGCTCGGACGCGAAACCGCTCAAGACTGGTTCCTAGGACGTCCAGATCTCCCTCGTCGCCTCCGACATAACCTTGCTGATCTCGTAGATCATCTCCGAGCGCAGCAGGTAAACCTTGTCGCCGACTTTGGGCAACGATGGGACATCGGACGCAGCAGCAGCTTGTTTTCGGGCCTGGGTCATGATTCAGCCAGCGTAGCATCTGGTTGCCGCTCCGTGGCCGAACAAAAAGGCCCCTCTCTCATGGGCCGTTGTGAAAATTCTGCATCTTACCAGCCAGCATGACATAGGAGGTGGTTATGGACAAAACACAGGAAAAACTGCCAACGGTGATCAGTCGAAAGACACGACCCGAATCTGATCCAACTAAAATCGATCGCAACGCACCTGCCGGAACTCCGACCTCTTTAGGGGCACAGAGTGTTCGCGATGGCAGGCCCTCCACCGACGATAGCGTGATAGAGGCTATCGACGAAGAAGGGGTTCCTCCTTTGGCGGGCAACTAATCGAACCCGGACCCTAGCGAAACCAATCCAGAATAGGCATTTTGGGAGAGGCCTCTGAATGACTGAATCTGTTCCTGCCGTTCCCTTGAAGAGAAGAGTTGTATTTGTCGTGGACGATGAGGAATTAATTGCGAACACGTTGGCGATCATTTTGAATAATGCGGGTTTCGATGCCCACGCATTCTACAGCGGTCAAGACGCGATAGATTCGTTGGAAAAGCTCCAACCCGATCTGTTAGTCACAGATGTTGTGATGGAAGGGATGAACGGAATTGAAGCCGCGATCATAACCCGCTCCAGATCGCCAACGTGCAAAATCCTTTTGTTCTCGGGGCAAGCCACGACGGCGGATCGGTTGGAGACAGCGAGAACGCAAGGTTACGATTTTGATATTTTGGCTAAACCTATTCATCCAACTGATTTGATCGAAAAACTACACCGGCTACTCTAGGTCGAATCTCAGTTTCGCATGGCCCTGCAGATAACGAATCCCCACCAAACCACGATAGAAACATAAATTGGCCACTTCGGCTCGTGACCAATGAGGACAACTCCGAACGCTACAATCGCGACCAGAAATGCGATTGCGGGCCAGCCCAGTTCACTGTTTGCGTTATCCCTCATCCTGCACCGTTTGATGCGAGATCAGACTCTTTCTCTTTTGCAGTCGTTGCACCGCCAGGTGTATTGGAGATATGGGAGCAATTCGGGATTCTTGATGCCATGCAGGGAGCCAGAGACACAAACGGTTTGCCGTGACATCTGGCGTCCTCGTGTGCGAGCCGCTGGCTCTCTCGCCTCCCCTTGATTGCTTTGTAAGACGGGATGGAAAATCGAGCAAAGAATCCCGCCTTTGGCTAGGCGCCATCTGAAACCACACCCTATCGCTCGTAGTTGCGCCCCCTTACGATCACGGCAAAGCGCCGCATTGGGCGGTTAATGGAAGGAATGACTAGCTTTACGTTCTTTACCGCTTGAATGCAGTTGCAACTCGTCGGATAGTTTCGTCACCACAGCGTGACCGAGAAAGTCGCCACAGTTTTCAAGTCACCGGGTCGACGGCGGGGTTGGGGTGCACCGTCTAGGTCGACAAAGCGATCCGGCCAAATCCTAATCAATCAGAGTCCAGGAGGACTTCAAACTATGCGTACAAACCCAATTATCGAAGCCGCAAAGAGTAAGGGTAATACCCAAATGCAACGGATTGCTGGCTTTGTCAGCAAAGGGTCAACCGGCAAGATCGAGATATACACAAATTTGGATATGAAGACGTCAGTAGAAATTGATGAGCAAGATGTTATCCATATCGTGGAATCCGAAAAGCCAACCGAGCCCTCGATCGTATTTGTACGGGATCAAGCTCCAACGGTTGTTCATCAAAAAGGCACAATATCTTCAACGTCCGCTTCTGATTCAACATCTGGATGCGGCTGCGGTGGCACGAGCGCACAGGCTCTACGTCCCAACCTCCCTGTAGGGTGGGGCGGAGGCACTGGAAATAAGACTCTGGATTGCCTCATCGCGCATGCGGGTTGCGTGTTGAGATGCAATAATAGCGATCCGCTATTGCAACAGGGTTGTCTCGATTCGTGTGCGGCAGCGCAACGACTCTGTCTTGCTTTCGCAGGCGGCGGGGGAGGAATCGGAGGAGGCCCCGTGGTGGGTGGAGGAGGAGTTTCGCACTGAATGCGGGCGGGGTCGGCTGGAAACATCGGTCGACCCCAACTCTGAGTTCGCTACCTGATCCGCCAGAATACGAAATTAACGATAGAGAGGGACGATGTGGATCACAACTAAAGTCACAAGATCTAATCCCGAATGGTACGCCAATCTACCGGCCCCACGCGGCCTTCGGTTCGAAACTGATTCACCTTGATCAAAAAATCTCAGCAAGTCTAAGAAAACGTGGCGCATAGGTCATATTTATCCCTTCGTGCCAAACCTACGCTTGTCATGCCTGAAGCTAAGGATCACTCGTTTGAGTCTCGAAGTAGTGCTATATTGAGGCTCGCGATAATCCCTGCCTGCGCCCTTGTTTTGGCATGATTAGGGCTTGAGAACCGCGAAGTCGAACCGATAAATCATGCATGAGGCCCCCCATACTGACCGAGTGAATCTCCTGATTGCAGGAGATAGTGAAATGGCGGCGCGCATTCGTGCTTACCACTGGTCCAAGACATCCTTGGGGCGGATCGAAGACTGGTCTGAAACCCTGTTGTCAACAGTCAATCTGATGTTGCAATCACCTTTTCCGACAATTTTGGCCTGGGGGCCGGAAATGGTGTTTCTCTACAACGACGCAGCAATCTCGACTCTCACGACGAAACATCCGAACGCTCTCGGGAGCCTGTACCATGACGTCTTCCAGGAAGCGTGGGACTTAGTGAAGGCCGATCTGGAAGCTTGTCTGTACCAGGGGAAGACGGCAGTACGGGACAACATGTTCATTCCCATCCTGCTCAATGGAGTCCTCGAGGACCGCTACTTCAGCTATTCCCTGATTCCGGTTTATGAGAAAGGCAGTATCGGAGGCATCTACGACGCTTTCCGCAATATGACCGACATCGTGGTTGGAGCCCGGAAACTTCGCGAAAGTGAGGCCCGGCTGAAGTTGGCGACCGAGGTTGCCAAGCTGGGAATCTTTGTTTGGGACACCGTGGAGGACCTTGGAAGTTGGGAAAATGACCGAATGTATGAGATCTTCGGGCGCACGCGCGAAGATGGGCCAGTCAATGGCGCCGCATTCATGAGCGAGGTTCTTCATCCTGACTATCGCGATGCATTCAAGCAAGCGATAGAAAATACATTGCGAAAGGGCGAGCCAGTCCACTTTGAAGGTCTGATGCGTTGCCCTGACGGCACTCCTCGATTTATCGAGATCAATGGAAACCTCCAACCCGAGCCAGAGAGTTCACGAGGCAGAATCCTCGGCACGATCCGTGATATTACGGACCTTCGCAAGACCGAAGAGGAAATGCAAAACAATGCGAAACGTCTTGGTGAACTCGCAGCGATCGTCGCATCCTCAGACGACGTCATTTTGAGCAAAGACTTGAACGGCACTGTCACGAGCTGGAACGATGCTGCGACACGGGTCTTCGGCTACCTCCCTGAAGAGATGATCGGCGCTTCGATCCTCAAGCTGATTCCTGAGCACCTTTACTCCGACGAAAAGACGATCTTGGAAAATATTCGCGCTGGGCGACGAATCGAGCACTTCGAAACGGTCCGGCGCGTGAAGAACGGAAAGCTCATCGACGTGTCGCTTACCGTCTCCCCGATTAGGGATGAGGAAGGCAGGGTGATTGGAGCATCTAAGATTCTTCGCGATGTCTCAAACCGTAAGCGAATGGAGCAATCGCTGCTACAAGCAGAGAAGATCGCAGCGACGGGGCGGATGGCTGCGACGATTGCGCATGAGATTAATAATCCACTCGAAGCGGTGACGAACCTGCTTTATCTGCTGCGGGCAAAAATCGCCGACGATGAAGGGCTCGGGTACCTGGCAGCGGCGGAGGACGAACTCGGACGCGTGGCGCATATCGCAAAGCAAACGCTTGGGTACTATCGCGAGCACGCCTCGGCTAGAGCGGCATCTCTCAGTGAGATCGCAGAACATGCACTCACCATCTACGAACCGCGCTGCAATGCTGCCGGCATTACTGTCAGGAAATCGCTCAGTTCTACGACAACGTTGGTGCTTCGCCGTGGAGAGATGATGCAAGTGATCTCCAACTTGCTTGCGAACTCAATTTACGCCATGCCTGCAGGTGGAACTCTCTCCGTTTTCGTTACCGATGACATGAGTGCGGCCGAGGGTGTTGTCATGGCCGTTGAAGACAACGGAGTGGGAATTGCACCTAAGGACTTGCCGAAAGTGTTTGACGCCTTCTTCACGACGCGGGATACGGTCGGCACAGGAATCGGACTCTTCGTCGCAAAGCAATTCGTTGAGGGACACGGGGGGCGAATCACCATCCAGAGTAACAACGAATCGGAGAGGCACGGAACGACTGTCCGCGTGTTCCTGCCACTTCATACAGCCTATGCATAAGACTCACGCCGCCTCCATTCCGCCAAATACCGAGATTTGATAGAGCTTCGGCATCCCCCTGTCGAGGTCTACGCATTCGTCAATCTCCGGAAGCATCGACGTCGCCTGAGCGGCGACGTGACTGGCAATGGGATCTCCAAGCTTGTCTACTACTCCCCGTCGGCCTCAGCAGACGCAGGACGTGACGTATCCTCAGCGTATTCGCGATGTGAATAACGACCATGTCAGTTGCCGATAAGCCGACATCCATGATAAGTCTTTGTCAAGTGGGGCAAAGGATTTCCCGTCGCGCTCAGGAGAGCGCCTGGTTGTTTCACTGAGCGTGTTCATCCCTTCGCGGTTGTGCCTCTCGGCGCGGTTCCTGCGTGTAACGCAGAACCAGACATCCATTCGCTGTATCAGGTCGTTTGGACCGTCACAGAAGATTGAGTGAGTGTTTCCTGCCAGTCCCGAAACATTTCGAAGGAGGCATCGGGAGCGTAGCTCCGTCGCCCAGTCGGCTTCTGCGGGACCTGGCAGGTTGCGTTCGATGAACTTGCTCGTTCTTCGTAGCGGCGTCAGGCCGCTGCTTTTTGTTCTCCTGCCACTACGAACTCTCGTCCACTGCGGTCGACCGCAAGAAGGTAGGCGACAAGCTTCCGGGCAACAGCAATCGAGGCTCGATTGGCATGGCCCTTCTGCTTTTCCGTGTCATAAACCAGCGCCAGATCAGGGCTCAAGCGAGGAGCGAGTTTAGCGGCTTCGATCAACACCGATTGCAAATGTTTGTTCCTCTGTTTCGAGATGGGCATGCGCTTGATCGTCTCCGCCGAGCTTCGCTCAGCACCGCACAGACCGCAGTAACTCACAGCTTGCTTGACCGAGTGAAAGCGAGCTACATCGTCAACCTCAAGCACCCAGGTCAGCGCGGTGATCGGCCCGACCGCGGGGATCGTCATCAGGCGCTCGACACGCGCGTGCAGCAGCGGATCGCGGCGCAACGAGCGCACCAGCGCACTCTCAGTCTTGCCGATCCGCACGATGGTCTCACGGCAGATCGTCAGCAGCGGCTTCAGCTCGCTGCTGATGTCCGGGTTAGTCGCCATCAACTCCTTGAAGTAACCAACCTTGTGGAGCTTCTGCTTGTTGTAAATCACACCTGATTCCATCAGCATCTGCGAGACCTTGTTGCGCAGTTGTACGTTCTGCCGGACCAGCAGCTTACGGTAACGCAACGTTCTGCGTCACTCCCGAACCTCGCTGGAGGCCATGTAGCACTCAGGCAGGAAATCGCACCGAAGGCAATCGCAGATCTTGCTGGCATCGATGCGATCGTTCTTCTTCTTGGCCGCCGCAATAGCCCGCAGCATCAGCGGATGCGCAACCTTCACGGCTGCCGCATGAGGCAGCAGGTAATCATAGATCCAGCCGGTGAACATGGTCGCTTCCATAGCCACGGTCCAGGGCGCCGGCAAGCTCTTCATCCACTCGTTGAGCCGTGCTCTGGTCGCAACAACAGTACCCTCAGAAAGGACCGTACCGCTCAGGTCCTTCACGCAATAGCTGATCGTCTTCTTGTGGATGTCCAACCCGATGAAGTGCATACTGGTCACGAGGAGCCTCCTTGAATGTCTCTGAATCAGCAAGTAATCGCTGAGTTCAGCCCTTGTACACCAAGTGCTCCTCAAACCCGCGACTTATCCATCCAAACATTTCACATAATTCATGGTTGCGGCCTTGGTCTGAACCCGACGTCGCATTACCTAGCCGCTTAGATCGAATTTGACCACTAGAAGAATCTACTCTTGAATTCTTCGTGACGTTGCCGCGCCGTATTCATGAGTTTTGAGAATTCGCGTTCGCTTCGAAGGGAATTCAGGAGGGGGTCAGTGGCAAGATAAGGATAAGGGAAAAACCCATTCTCAATGCTGCGATGCAAAACGCGGAGCGCGGATGTCTTGTCTCCGATCGATGAATACGCCTGAGCGATCTTGTAAATGGCTTCGGGATCGGCCACACCTCGTTCGTTGACCTTAGTTTCCAATGCTTGCAGAATTGCAGCGGCCCTGGCATTCTCATGCTGAATTCCAAAGCTGAAAGCTTGTCCAGTCTCTGCCTGTATAAGGGTGCGATCAAGTTCAAACGCATGGTCGAAATTCGTTTCTGCCCGGTCCAAGTCTTTCTTGTAATACTCACCGAAGCCCCGATAGAAGACAATGAGGGCAGCGTCATCTTCCTTTGGGAGGCTTCGGAGAAATTCGTCATATTGTCCGAGATAGAGATACGCATTCAAGGTCGACGTGTTCATTTTGACGCCGGGGTCGAGTTGACGGGCCTTTTCACATTCGGAGGCGGACTCAGATAACATTCCGGCAAATCTGTAGGCATAACCCAGCTCCCAGTGGATCTCTGCCTGATTCGGATTTGTTTTGAGGGCTTCTCGCAACAATGGCACGGCCTTTTCTACCCTGCCTGTGTCTGTCAATAAATTTGCCATGTAGATGCGAGTGATAATTTCATCGGGCTGCAGAGAAAGGGCTCTCCCAAACGCCTCTTCGGCCTTTCGGTAGTACTCCGCTCCGGCAAACTGAAACGAAGCATTCGCAGAGTACGCTTTCCCCAAATTAGCCCAGGATAGGGCAAAATGGGGGGCGAGTTGCGTCGACTTCTCCAACATCTTGACGGATAGGGGGGCGTCTCCTTTCGAGTAGAGGTCAACCCCCCGCAGGTAGTATTCATAGGCTAGCGGGCTCACGGTTTCGTCTGTCTTCAGCCGTCCTAACTCGGAGGCGGAAAGCGTCAATTCCAGGCCTCGAATAATCTGTTGCGCAACCTGATCCTGGACCGTGAGTAGTTTGTCGTATTTGAGATCGAAGCCACCCTTCCAAAGAAGATTCTCAGTCCGAGTATCGATCAGCTGGCAAGCAATTCGTAAGTTGTCACCCTCGCGTAGAAAGGTGCCAACGAGCAGCGTGTCAACGTTTAGATCCGCGGCAATCTTCGGAATATCGATAGGGCGCTTCTCGTATTTCTGAACGGAGTAGGAGGGTCGAACATTCAACTCACTGACGTAACCAAGTTTTGTGATGATCGCGTCGGCAAGAGAAAATCCAAGGAAGTCGGTGTTTGCATCATTCTGCAGGTTCTGGAAGGGAAGGACCGCCAGACGGCGGGACAACCGCGAACTCTGCCTCGGGGCATACCTGTTTTGATAAACCTTATAACCCCAAGCGCTTAAAACAATGACCAACAAGCCGACGAAGGTCACAACCAGACGAAGCGAGCTTCTCGTCTCGGAAGCCCTTTCAAAGGCGATTTCGGCGTTGACCCGGCGATCTGGACCCCGAACCAAAATCTCTCGAGAGGCTTTGTATGCAGGGATGACCGACTGTCCACTTGCGACGCGATCATCAGCCTGCGAATGCGAGACCGGCACCGCAAAGCGATAGCCTTTTTTAGGCACCGTCTCTATATATTGCTGACCATCTGGCGTTTCGCCGAGTTGTTTTCGTAGCGCAGATATGTTGACTGTTAGGTTTGCCTCTTCAACAAAACTGTCTGGCCAGACTCTGCGCATCAGCTCTTCTTTGGTGGTTAGGCGGTTGCCGTTCTCCACCAGGACCAACAGGATTTCGAAGGCCTTTGGAGTTAGTGAAATCGGAATCCCTTCACTCTCGAGCAAGTGATTTTCGGGGTCCAATCGGAATCTGGAAAATTCATACAAATGATTGATCTCAAGAGGCTTTGACGTCTTTGGATATTCCTTGGAAATTCCTTGCATTTTTTTTGATCGGCCTTAGGGACTTCTAAAGCCCTCCTCATTAGAGTGATCCCATTGCTGATCGCGATGCACTGCCGTGCAGCGATACCAAGTCTGAAGTGGTGTACCGAGCACCGTCTTACGTGAGTCGCTCCTCCCCGCTACCCGAGTTTCAACAATCTCCCCTCAAAAGGGCGAACAGGTCCGGATCTTTTGTGGTCCGGTTCAATTTATCGATGAATGGAGAATGCAATGGGAAATCATAAGTATACGCAGTATTGGAATGACCTAAAGATGGGTTCGATGCTCTTCGCTTTGACCGCGGCTATTGGGGGCGGGATCCTACCAGCCACCGCCTCGGCCCAGGACAAGAAAGATGAAATCAGCTTTGATCTGGTGGCAAATCCGAGCTTTGTTAATTGTCTTCGCAAAGACTCCTATGAAGAACCTACGGCCCGGGCGACAGTCATTCGCGGCAAACTCAATGACACTCTGATTCTGGATCTTGATGGATTCAAGCCCGGTCTTGCCTTCGATCTCTTTACAGTACAACGTAGCCCGTTCCTGTCGGATAAAACCTCCGATCCCAATTTCAAGAACGTTTTCAAGGGAAGCTTCGGTCTTGCGTGGTACCAGTCAGACATCGAGATCAGCAAGCTTAGCGATGACGGTCATGTCCGCATCAAGACGATCCTGCTCGACCAAATCTTCGGCTTCGACGCTGACGTAGCTCTTACACCTACCAATACCTTTCACCTTGGGTTCTGGTTTAACAATCCGCAGGACGCAGCCAGCTGTGGCTTCCCCGCGGATGACCCGACTAAGTTGACTCCATTCAATGGAGAGCACAAGGCTGGACCGTTCGCAATGATCAGTGCCCCGAATCCGACGACACAGTTGGGACCCCTCTGCACCGATCCGGATTCTGAGCATCCTGGCAATTGCAAACCTTAATCCTCAGTACGAAATGATTCTCGCCGATCGATATCCAAAACGGGGACGAAAAAGGAAACGAAAAGCACGATATTCCTCATCCACTTTGTCCCTATTTTAGGGCCCCGCACGCGAGAAGACATCCTGCAAGCAATCTTACCAAAGCTGCAGCTACCGAAGAAAGAAGCATCGATCCACAAAGGAGAAAGAAAATGAGTGCATCAGCACAACCTGTTCTTGATATGGATAAACTGAACGCCTTCGTTGGGCAGTTCGTATTGGATCTTGGCGCCGCCGTTCACAGTGGCATGGTCGTGATCGGAGAAAAGCTGGGACTCTACAAGGCCCTTGCCGAAGGACCGATGAATTCGATAGAGCTCGCGACCAAAACGAAGACAGATGAACGTTATGTGCGTGAATGGCTGTCATCCCAGGCAGCTGGCGGTTATGTCACCTATGACGAAAAAACCAATACGTTCAAACTGACTGCCGAGCAAGCGTTCACGTTAGCGAATGAGGAAAGTCCTGCCTATCTGCCGGGCGCATTTGAACTGGCATTGGGCGTACTGGGAGCAGTTCCACGGATGACGGAATCGTTCCGCAGCGGTGCCGGCATGGGCTGGGGCGAGCATGCCGAAGGCGTCTTTCACGGATGCGAGAAGTTCTTTCGCCCAGGCTATGCGGCAAATCTCGTCAGCACTTGGATTCCCTCGCTCGATGGTGTTCAAGCGAAGCTTGAGAAGGGCGCGAAGGTGGCGGACGTTGGCTGCGGAAAGGGTGCTTCGACTCTGTTGATGGCGAAGGCATTTCCAAACTCTCGGTTTTTCGGCTTCGACTACCACGATAAATCGATCGAGGCGGCGCGCGAGTCCGCGAAACGTGCCGGGCTCTCTGACCGCGTGACGTTCGAGCTGACCAAAGCGAAGGAGTTTCCAGGCAAGGACTATGACTTTGTCGCTGTGTTCGACTGCCTGCATGACATGGGAGACCCAGTCGGAGCCGCGTCGCACGTCCGACAGTCCTTAGCTAAGGATGGAACTTGGATGATTGTCGAACCGTTTGCCAACGACCAATTGAAGGAAAACCTGAATCCGGTTGGGCGAGTCTACTACTCTTTTTCAACACTGCTCTGTACACCGTGCTCCCGTTCTCAGGAGGTCGGGTTGTGCCTCGGCGCTCAAGCAGGCGAGGGTCGGATTAAGGACGTCGTAAGTGCGGCGGGATTCCATCGATTTCGCCGAACCACGGAGACACCATTCAACATCGTCTACGAGGTGAGACCGTAACATCGGCGGTAGCCCGTCGAAAACGAACGCTGGAAAGTCGGTGGGATAAGCCGGTCATAGGCGCGGCAGTATTGTCAGATGGTGTCCACGCCGTTCCTCGCGCACCTCCAGGTTTGTTAACACACGGAACGTCAGGAGCCGAGTCCCAAGCTTAGGCACGGGCCGAACTTCTCGAAGACCGGTTATTGGCATCCTCGGGAGTGAACTTGCCGATAATCCGTGTCAGCTCAACCGGTCGATGCAACGCTATCTAATCAGCTGATCCATAAATGCTTACCCTGACGAATCGATCTGTTTGGCTGATGTAGCCAAAGTCTAGCCAGGTAAGGTCCGGGCTGATCTTATCCTAGCCAGCGCTTTTAGCTTTTGTTTTCATTGAATGTGGGTCTGAGCTGAGTGTTGCGTCGACCCATTGAGACCACCCGACTTTGCAGGAAGTAGAATGCTGACCATGTCTAGAGTTGAAAATCAGAATGAAGATGGGAGCGCGCACTATCCTTCACAGGTTTATCCCTAAGAGCTGTTCCGTCATTCGCATCTACGATAGACGCGACGGACACTCGCTGCGTGCCTCGTCGGTTGTCGATATATTTCCCCTTCAGTCGATTCCGCATCCAACAACTTGAGGTGCCCAAATGAGAGCAAGCAATCTGTTGTTATTGGCGGGTATTGGAGCAGGCGCAATCATTACGTATGCACTGTTTTATGAACCGAAATTGCAATCGGAAACCGGAATTGATGGTGTGGAAGAGGCAGCTAATAAGGCGTTGCGGTGGGGGACAAAGAAACGATTCGGCGGAGGAGCCGACACACTTGTAGGTCGCTGTAAAGAGGGCGTCGGGCGAGTCACGGGCGACGATGATCTTGCAGAGGAAGAGGTAACAGACCAAGCCGTTGGTGCCATGAAGGATGGGGCGGGCAGATGGGGTCATGCCGTTGGCGAAACAACACACGATCTCAACCGCTGAAGATTAGCCTAATTTGCCAACGATTAGAGACTTACCAGCGTGTTCCGTTTTTCCCCATCTGAAGTCAGCAGTGCAAGGATTGGCTGGACGGAAGTCGGCTCGTAAATTGGCGACGTTTGAGCCCGTCGAAGTCAATGATGGGTCGTGCCATGCTCGGTAATCAGTAGACACTTCGCCGCAGCGGCGGCTTCGATTTCGCTGTTAATCTCTGCGCCGAGCAACAACATTAAACCGGTGAGATAGAACCAGGTAAGGAGAATGATCACTGCTCCCAATCCGCCGTAGGCGGCCGAGTAGTCGTTGAAGAAGTGCACGTAGATTCTCAGACCTACGGAGGCTAGAAGCCAGCCAACGATGCCGACAGATGCGCCTGGCGTGAGCCAATGCCATTGACTGGTCTTCACATCGGGTGCGAAGTAGTAGATGACAGCGAAAAAGAGCGAAAGGAGGGCGGCAGCGAAGAGCCAGGCGAATCCTCTCGCAGCATAGGCAACTGCTGTAGCCAAGAAGTGATGGAAGATGTGCAGGTAGGCCATGCGCGCGAGCAAGTCTGCGCCGAGCATTGTGGCCAACATCAGAGTCACCAGAATCATGAGAATGACGGTCACTCCAATGGCTGAGAACCTCGCACCTAGATAGGAGCGTGTCTCTTTCACCCGGTAGATGACATTTAGGCTGTCCTGTATGGCAGAAAAGCCTACTGAGGCTGTCCAGATCGCGAAGACCAGGCCGAAGGTAAGTTTGCCGCTTGTGGCCGAGGCCGTTGTTTGATTGAAGGTTTCGAGTACGGTGCCCAGAGCCGCGGGCGGGATGACGATCGCTAAGTAGCCCAAAAGTGAATAATAAACCTGCGAAGCCGATCGCGCCGCGATGCCCAGGAACGATGTCGCGGTAAACAGACCGGGGAAGAGCGCGAAAATAAAGAAGAAACCCAGTTCGGCGGCACGGCCAACCAAGTTGTCTTCGAGTAGAGAGCGCCAAGTGTGTTTCGCGATGACGCGGACAGGAACGCCCTGGAGGTTCCAGAGGGAGCGAAGGGGAAAACGAGAAACAAAGCGCCAGATCCGCCGCTGGAGATGCGGAGGGGGCTGATCGAGGAGGGGGCTGGCATCGGTAATTGGCATCCCCTTTCGCCTAATCGAGCTGAGGCGGCGTTCTATTGCATCAGTAGATGCTTGACCAATGCCGACGGTGGCCGGGAATCCAGAGGCTTGTACCGGTTACCGGCTCACGATCCCAAGCATCCTACTTCAAACCGGAGAGCGGAAACATGACAGCTGGGTCCGAACCAACGAAGATCGAGTAGGGTAGGGCGTCATCGAAAGCCTTCGTGCAGTCTCCGGATCTTAGCCCTGAGCACGGGTGGTCGGCCGCACCACTTGCAGCAGCACAAACGCCAACAGCGCAATCGCAACCCACGCAAACCAGTCGCCCAGCACCTGATACACCGTCCAGCTGTGGGCCGCCGGGACATCCACCAGTAGCGTAGCAAACGGAGCAGAGCCGCTGCTCACCTCGCTTACGATGCGGCCGCGGTTGTCGCTCACCGTCAGGAAGCCGTTCTTCGCCGCGCGCGCGATGCTAAAGCCGTCTTCCACTCCGCGCATCACTGCAATGTGCCCGTGCCAACTGCCGTCGACCGTGAAGTCCCACCCCGGAACCAGAAGCAGCCCCGCACCGGCCTCGCCATAAAGACGTGCAGGGGATGCAAAGTCCATATCCTTGCAGATCGCCACGCCCCACTTCTGCTGCAGTCGCAACAGCAGTGTCAAGGTCGTTCCCGGTTTCAGGTTCGACTCGAATGGCGGTAGCATGTGCTGCTTGTCGTATCGCTGCACCACTGAACCCGGGGCATAAATCCGCGCCTCGTTGAACTTCACCGGAGCGTCCACATGCACAACGCCCGCGACGATCGTTGTTCCCGTTTGGGCCGCCACCGACTGTAGCGACGCGTCCGTCTCAGCCGTCTTGCCTTCTAGTATCACGCCAAGTTTCTCCGGCATCACGATCGCCTGCGCGCCATTCGCTGCCAGCTTCTGCGCCTCACGTGCGTAGTCGCGGAACAGCCGTTCTGTATCCGCACCCGGATCGGTAACCCCGGCATTTGCCTTCTCGTCCGAGGTGATCAACCCCACACGCGCTGTCTCGGTCATTGGCATCGCCAGTCGCACCGCGCCAAACGCCAGTGCAGCCACGACCACTCCAATCCCGGCACCCGCAACCTGCACAGCACGCTTCGGTGAGGTCTTCCTAAGATGCAGTCCAATCGCGATCGCCGGGGGAAACAGCAGCAGCACAAAACTCATCCCCCACGGTCCCGCGATCGAAGCAAACTGCAGGAATGGGAGGAAGCGCAGTTGCGAGTACGCCAAGCTTCCCGCGGACCCATGCGGCGTCGTGAAGTTGCGGACATACTCGCTCGTTACCCACACCGCAGGCAGCGCCACCAGTCCGCTCCACACTGCCCCACGCAACACCAGCACGTGAAACAGAAGCACTCCCGCTGCAAAGACAACACTCGCAGCCAGGAAGATACCCACCCACACAGATACCGGCATCCCCAACGCCTTCGTCAAGTAGCTCCACATGTTCAAATTGCCGAGCAGCATCGCAGCCACTGTCACCATCGCCGTGGCCCACCATTTGCTCCGCAACGCGAACACCAGCACCGGCAGCGGGGCAATCCACATGAGCGGCCACAATGGATTGAGGCCGTTGCCGAAGTAAAGCATCGCCCCTGTCGCGACGATTGCGAGAATTGCTCCCCTGACTCTGCGGTAATTAGCTGCGTATGCCATTCAAATACCTTCCAAATGAGCGGTGACAAAAGGCACGAAAACCCTCTGGAGAAATCGCCATTCGGCCTCCGAGGTAAAGCATCACCAGGCCCTGCATCAGCGCGCCCGTCTCAAAGACGATCTCCCACACATCGTCCTTGCGAAAATACCCAGTCTCCATCGCATGCGCAATCACATCAGCCGAGGCATTCGCCGTAGGAGACCGCCCCGCCCTGAAGTCCTCCGGATACTGCCGCCCACCCTCTCGCTTCGTAAGAAACATCAACGTGAAGAGACGCGGCTCCTCAAACGCATGGTCGAGAAAGACATCAAGTATCTTCAGTAGCTGCTGCTCGATCCCGCCCGTCAGGCGCACACTCGAAAGCTTCTCCGACAGTTCCACAAAGCCTGCATCCGCCAGCGAATTCAACAGCCCATCGCGGTTTGGATAGTGCCGATATAGCGCCATCGGCGTAATGCCAACTGCAGACGCTACCCGCCGCATGGTCACGCCCTCCGCTCCCTCTTTATCGAGCAGCCTGCGTGCAGCGCTGGCAACCTTCTGGCTCGTCGTTGCTGTCATGTCTACACTGTATACTCATTTAGTATACGACGTATACAACACATTGAACGATCGTTTCCGATCCCTTTCAAAGAAGGGATTGAATCACTGACGCTTCTGCCGGAGGTCTGACCTCTATCGGGCAGTGTCCGAGATGGCCGCCCATCGACTGACGACAATGTAGTAGACGTGATAGACGAAGAAACTCCGCCTGTAGGTAAAGTGGCTAATTGAGTTCCTGAGGACGGAACGAGCATACAGGGTATAGAGTAAAGATTCCTCAGAGACCACTGTATGACTGCATCTGTTTCTGCCTCTGTACCAAAACAAAAGGTTGTGCTGGTTGTAGATGACGAAACCACGATTGCAAATACCTTGGCAATCATTTTGAACCATGCGGGCTTCGATGCTCATGCTTTGTTCAGCGGTCAAGAGGCGGTGGATGCCTTAGATAAACTTCAACCGGATCTGTTAATCACCGATGTGGTCATGCCTGGTATGACCGGTATCGAAGCCGCGATAATAACGCGGAGCAAGCTGCCCAAGTGCAAGATCCTTCTATTCTCTGGGCAGGCAGCTACTAACGACTTGTTGGAAAAGGCCAGATCGCAAGGTCACGAATTTGATATTTTGACCAAACCGATTCACCCCTCCGACCTCCTCGAAAAGTTGCGTTGCCAAGTATAAGCGCAAAAAGACTTCTCAATTCCGGCGTCCTATGAATGCGCGGTGGAATGCTTCCCCGGTTTTACTTCAATCTCATTCACTACCTGTTGAACATTCGGTACGTGCTTTGCTAAGTCGCCCGCTTCCTTCTTTTGGTTCGCCGTCTTGACCGAACCCTTCAGCACCAACGTTCCATTCTTTGCCGAATAATCGATACTCTGATCATCGAGGTTCTTGTGCCCCTTGAGGGCAGCCTTAAAGTTACTTTCAATCCCATTGTCTAAATTTGAAGAGACGGAACTAGCTTGGTTTTCTGCGCCGGTAGGACGAACTCCAATTTCGTTGGCAATCGTGTAACCAGGGGCCGACTGCTTAGCGAGGTTCTCGGCTTGCATTTTTTTGTCTTGGGAACTGACATTTCCTGTAAGTGTAATCACGCCCTTGTCTTTATCTTGAGAAACGCTGATGTCGCTAAGGCTATTGCTGTTTAGAGAATTTGTAACCGCCGCTTTATCGTCAGGATGCGATGAAGCCGCGTTACAACCCACTAGGGTCGCAACTCCTGGGAGAGCGATAAGCGCGACAGGCAGCAAGAATTGATTTAGAACATGAAATCGTCTCATTGGATTCTCCTCACCCACATGTTTCGTATGAAGTAAGATGCGTTCTATCGTCAAGGATCCAATTCAAAGAAGAGCCTGCTTGTTGATGGCGTCACTTTGTTTTCGGCCCAATCAATCGAAGTGGAAATCCCCTCTCTCCGCCTAAATCCAATCCGCTTTCCCGCGCGTGCTCGAAGTGAAGGTGCAGTCAGCAACGTGCACTGAGGAGAGGTAAACCGTGGAAAGAAACCTGAATGATCTTATTGATAAGGCTTTGTCCCGCCGAACGTTTATGGCTGGAGCCGGGTCTCTAGCAGCAACAACGATTATTGCCGGCTGCGGAGGAAGTTCAACGTCCCCCACCCCCACCACACCCGTAACACCTGTTACTCCCGCCATCACTGATGCCGACATTCTGACATTCGCACTCAACCTCGAATATCTGGAAGCGGAGTTCTACCTTTACGCCACCACGGGCAGCGGTCTCTCCGCGGCAGACGCAGGCTCGGGAGCAGGAACGACTACGCTGCCTGCCAACTTTGCCAAAGTCAGCTTCGCCGATTCTTACATTCAGCAATACGCCAACGAGACCGCACAGGATGAACTCAACCATGTACGCTTTCTCCGGTCTGCTCTCTCAGCCGCGGGCGCGACTGTGCAATCACGTCCTGCTATCGATCTAAGCTTCTTCGCTGGCCTTGCTACAGCCGCCGGCATCTCAGGAATCTTCAATCCCTTCACCGATGAATATTCCTTCCTGGTAGGAGCATTCATCTTTGAAGATGTCGGTGTCACCGCCTACTCGGGTGCCGCTCCGCTCATCACTAATAAAGCTTCGTATCTGTCCCCTGCGGCCGGCATTCAGGCAGTAGAGGCATATCATGCAGCCGCGATCCGTACGATTATCGCGGCCGGCGCCGCAAGCAGCGGTGCGACTGCGGCCCAAACGGCAGCTCTTACAAACGCCAATGCTGTGTCCGCTCTACGCGGCAAGATCAGCGCAGCCAGCGGCAACATGATCGCCGGAGAGACGACGCTGAGTACAAGTTCGATCGTTGCAGCAGACCCGATCAACGCCATCGCGTTCGCCCGCACCACCGATCAGGTACTCCACATCGTCTACGGTGGCAGTGCAGGCGTCGGATTGGCGAAAGGCGGCTTCTTCCCCGCAGGACTCAACGGCACTATCAAATCGACCACCACCTAAGGACAGGACATTATGGCAACTCTAGAGACACAAGTGTTAGATGACATCATCGTGAAGAGCCGTCGCCAGATGCTCTCGCTCGGCACCACGGCTCTCGCTGGTCTCGTCCTCGGAGGCGTCACCAGGAAAGCTGAGGCAGCAACCCTCACCGACACCGACGTACTCAACTTCGCTCTCAACCTCGAATACCTTGAGGCGAACTTTTATAATCTCGCCGCCAACGGCGTCACCATCGACAAGCTTTCCACCCCAATCGGAATCGCCGGCACAGGCACTCAGGGCACTGTCGTAACCAAAGCCAGCTTCGCGAAGGTGCCGTTCGCCATCCCAACCATCAAAGCCTATGCCACGGAGACGGCAATCGAAGAAGGCAAGCATGTCTCGTTCCTTCGCGGCGCACTCGGCTCGTCAGCCGTGGCCCAACCCCAGATCGATTTGGTCACCTCCTTCAACATGCTTGCCGTAGCGGCCGGGATAGGGTCAACATTCGATCCTTTCTCCAGCGATGCCTTCTTTCTGATCGGCGCTTATATCTTTGAGGACGTGGGCGTCACCGCATATCACGGGGCAGCAGGCTCCATCACCTCATCCTCGAACCTAAGTGCAGCCGTCGGGATTCACGCTGTCGAGGCGTACCACGCAGGTCTGGTTCGCACTGCAATAAACGCACTCGATGGCAACCCAACCCTATCTGGTGTCCCCACCGGAACCCTGACCAACCTTACGCAGAAGATATCAGCAGCCCGCTCTCTGCTTGCCAACCCCACCTCCGCGCCCACGACCCAGACCACCGACGGAGGAATCAAGGCAACAGACGATCAGGGTATCGATAACACAGTCAAGGTCGCACTCAATACCAACTCTGCAACCTTTCCCTCAACCACAATCGTTAATGCGGACAACAACAGCATCGGCTTCGCGAGAACACCACAACAAATCCTTTCAATCGTCACCGGAGTTTCTCCCGCCGCCTCCAGCGGCAACAAGGGAGTCTTTTTCCCGGCCGGCCTCAACGGCAACGTCTCCTAATCCGATCGTCGCCTCTCACGGCGAAGGCCGCAGGCAATCACCCTGTGGCCTTCAGTGCTTAATGCGGGACTGCTTGCCGATTGGCCTAACTGGCGGTAAAGCCTAACTTCGGACCTAACGCAAGAGAAGCCCCACGAGTACGCGCTGCGATTCCTGTTTGGCGGAATATGCACCGTCTTTGCTGGCCTCATCGCAAAACGCGTCGGTCCGAGCTTGGGGGGTCTGTTTCTGGCATTCCCCGCAATCTTCCCGGCAGGCGCCAGTTTGATAGAAGGCCATGAGAAGAAACGAAAGGCACAGCATGGTCTCGATGGAACGAAGCGAGGTCGGCTCCCTACGAGTATCGACGCAGTGGGGGCATCCCTCGGGTGTCTTGGACTTATGGCGTTTGCTTTCACGCTATGGATCGGCCTGGCCCAGCATAAGGCGTTCTGCATCCTTATAGTCGCGACTGTGGTCTGGCTCGGAATATCGACTCTGGCCTGGACTATTCATCGGAATCGCCTCTTTCATGAGCGAAAGACTCACGCAGATCAAGAAGAGGCGGTATGACTCGGATCTGTAAAGCGCAGTGGGCAGCATCGGAGGAGATACTCGGGTTCCATCGAGCAAGCCGATCCCATAGATCATCACAAGCGTATGAGGCCCCTATGACCACCAAAACAACTACTCGTCTATTCCGGAATCAGTGCGGTCAAGATGCCGTTCTGGTCGGCTATTCTGAACAGTCTGTTAGCGCCACCCTTGATGGTCATCGTCGTTCTGCTCACAAGGGACAAAAAAGTGATGGGCCATTGCGTCAATTCGAAGGGTATGAAGGGGCATGCACCATTGTCATGAGCGCCGCGCCGCAATGGGACTGTTAGCTTCGCTTCGCTAGAACTTTGCATCCAGATTCATGCCTGGCTCTAACCTCCGAACGAGTTGACGCTCATCGGTTGCGAAACTGCATCAAACAATCTCAGAACAAGCGAGGAGGATATATGAAAACAACTGATGCACCCCCCGAAGGCCGCAGCTCATTGCAAAAAGTGATTTTGTTGGCAACCGTTGTCTCGGGTTTCGTTGCAGCTTATCTGATGTATCGTCGTGGCGAGTCTTTAGGGTCTATCGCAAAGCAGGCCATCACCAATCCCGTCGGATCTCTTGTTTCGGAAGTGAAAAACTCGGTCTAAAATTCTCGAAGCACCTATAGCGTTCCAAGTAACGTGTCATCCGCTTCCACTTAGCCAAGTCAGGGTTCTTCCGGCATGTTACACTTCCGCGCATGCCTCTCATTCTTGTTCTAGTTCTTCTTATCCTCTTATTCGGTGGCGGCGGTTATTACATGGGACCCGGGCTCGGCTACTACGGTGGCGGCGGTCTAAGTTTGATTCTGGCGCTGATTGTCATTTACCTTCTTTTCGGAAGAGGCCGGAGTCGTCTCTAGACGACTTCCGAACGGACCTCTGTCCCGACCTGGCAACGGAATCTTCGGTGCCATCCTCCTTCTTATCGTGACGACCTAACCGCATTCGTTATCGGTCTAGGCTGCGGTAAGTCTCAGTACGCGCTGCATAAGTTTCATGAGAATCATTTCCTCCCGCTGAAGTCCTCTCGATGTCTCCTCGGGTTCGTGCTCCCTCACTGTTTTAGTAATCCCACCACTCAGGTAGGCGTCGATCACCACCGGATGGATGTAGCACTTCCGACATACAGAGGGTGTATTTCCTAGCCTCCCTGCAACAGCCTTTACAATTTCCACCACATTCTTCTTGGCCTCGGCCTCCGACTCAAACACATCGAGCTCATGCAATCTCGTGCAAGCCAGCACGGTACCCGCCCATGTGCGAAAATCCTTTGCAGTGAAGTGTTGGTCCGTCGCCTCGCGGAGATAGTCGTTGACGTCAGCAGAGTCTATCGTGTGATGCTGCCCGTCGCCGTCGACATACTGAAATAATTCATACCCCGGTATGTCTTGACAGCGCTGAATGATTCTCGCCAGTCTTCGATCGGTGATATCCACCGCGTGTCGAACGCCGCTTTTTCCCTGAAACTTGAAGGTTATCGTAGATCCGTCGACTTGGACATGCTTACCGCGCATCGTAGTCAACCCGTAAGACTGATTTTGTTTGACATACTCTACATTCCCGACTCGAATCAAGGTAGTCTCCATCAGACGCACGATTGCTGCAAGAATCTTTTCTCGTGGTAAAGCTGGCCTAGCGAGATCCAGCTCGACGCGTTCGCGGATCATGGGAAGAGCAATCCCAAAAGCCATCATTCGTTCGTACTTGGTCTCATCACGCACCTCGCGCCAGCGCGGATGATATCGGCTCTGCTTTCGACCCCTGGCATCTCGTCCGGTGGCTTGCAGATGCCCCTTGGGATTGGGACAGATCCACACGCCATTCCAAGCGGGGGGTACGACTAAGGACTTGACTCGGGCGAGCGTCTCTGGGTCATGTATGCGCTCTCCTTCCGCGTCGTAGTAGCGAAACCCCTTCCGCCATCTCTTGCGCGTGATCCCTGGCTTAGCATCGGAAACATAGCGAAGCCCGGCGCTTCTTGCCGATTCGACTGGGTCGGTGACGATCTCTAAGTGGGGCTTTGTCTTCGCCAAAGAAGCTCCAACGTTTCGCAACTGAAAAAGTTGGATGCAGAGTTTCTATTCGCGGAGGGCTAAAGAACGAGCCTTCTCCCCTTTGGATGAGGCTGAGGCCAACGTAGTATCAAACCGAATCTCCGCTGGTGCTCAGGGGTTCACCTAAAAGCTCAATTCAAGACGCCAGACGATCAGAGGTCATCCGCGCAATTTCGTCAGTAGATAGATCGGATGGACCGGTTTGGTGAGAAGCTCGAATTCGTGCCCCTCAGAACGATCAACCGCCAGTAATTCCGCTGTGGAGGCTTGACCTGATAAGAGCAGAATCTTTCCCGGGGCATAGATTGGCCTTGCGTAGTTATTCATCGCCGCGGCATGTTGCCTTAACAAACGCCAATCCAAAGTATGTGCAACAAGCGTGCAACGCTCAGCAGTGAGATCGCTTCTTACGCAATGAACTAGTGAACTAGCTATTGTGCGGCTTCGCCGTACCCGGAGAAGACATGAAACACATAAGTCAGATGATTTTCTGCGCTGTTCTGGGATTTGCGTCAGTTCTAGCGCCTTTGAAGGCGAAAGCGGCCACCGACGATGACAAAAAGTTTTTGGCCATGGCGGCCCAATCAGATCAGAACGAGATTGCACTTGCCCAGTTGGCGGAGGAGAAATCCACAAATCCGGCTGTAAAAGCATTCGCGCAGAAGATGATCACAGAGCACACGAAGATGTCTTCTAGCATGAAACCGTTTGCCGAATCGTGGGGTTTGACGCTTCCCACCGGCCCGGATGCGGACACTCAGAAGGAGCTCGACAAACTGAAGGGGCTCTCGGGAAATGACTTCGATAAGGAGTACATGAGCCAAATGGTGAGCGACCATTCCAAGGCCTTGAGCGCCTTCACAAAGGAAGCGAAAGACACGAAAGACGCGAAATTTCGGGCGGTCGTGCTTCAAGGAAAGACGGCCGTCGCTGCACACAAGAACATGGCCTACGACCTCAAGAAAAAGTTGTGACAGCGGCGTTTCGCCGATTTTTCAGAAGCCTCCGTATCGCTCGGGGGCTTTTCTTTTCCTTCACAGGAGAAGTTAGCATGAACTGGTTTCCAGCATTGAGAGAGTCGAAGTGGGAGACGCCACAGTGTTTGGCGCAGCATGCCAGAATTTCTAGTCGCCGGCCCAAGGCTATGGCTAAGCTTGTAGTCTGTCAAATTGACTCATTCATTTGATTTGCCCGGGTCGATGGCAGGGAGATGCGAAAAGAGGTGCCTGACCTGCCTTTTCTTCGTGAAGTCCGAAAGCGCAGCGTGCCCCGATGTTTTGAGATAATTCGCTGCGAGAGCCAGAGCCCAAGGCCAGTGCCCGAGATTTTGCTGGTGATGTAGGGTTCAAAAAGTCGAGAAGAGAAGTTCTCCGGGATGCCTTCTCCGTTGTCTGAGATGAGAATGTGAACCCGCTGACCACTGCTCCTTACTCGGACCGAGATCCTACCCCCGCCACGCGGGAGAGCGTCTACTGCGTTCAAGATCAGGTTCGACAGCACTTGCAATATCTCACTTCCAAAAACGGTCGCCTTTGCCGAACCTCGAAACTGCCGATCAATGCTGATTTGATGTCTTGCGAGCTTGTCCGCGTGTACTTGGAGAGCCGACTCCGCGATATCGACCAGATCAAACTCTGTAGCATCAGCGTGTTCTCGATGAAAGGTTAGGGCCTGGCTGGTAACTCGACCGAGCGTTTTCAATTGCTCCTCAATTACAAGCATGTTTCCCAACACTTGCTTAGGGCTGTCCTTCTGAAGCTTGGTCAGGTAGACAAGATTTGTGATCGCCTCAAGGGGATTATTGACCTCATGCATGATCGCCCCGGCGTAACGGTTGGCGACCGCGAGTCGCTCGCTTCTTTCTAGCGCCGTTTCGGCCTGATTGAGTCGTTGCCGCAGTGTTTCCTCGTTAGCCTTTTCCATTGACGCTCCAGTGCAAGATCAGTGCTCCGTGCGCACTAAGGCTTTCCTCTCTCTGAGTACGCGGAACTGGATAAAGTTGGATGTCTCCAGCGATTGGGACAAATTGGCCCAAAGGCCACAGAAATTCAGGGATGAAAACTCAATGGGACACATTTAGCGTCCATCTCGCATCAAACAGTCATCGGCATTCCACTCCGCGCCGCGAGGTTCCCTTTCTGCGTCGACGAACCGGTAAAGGGGGGGAACCCATGAAAAAAACTGTCGCTGACATCCCGCTAAAGATAAAGAAGAGCAAAGGCGAAACAGAAAATGGCGGAGAGTTACACCAACGTGCGGGTGGCACCCATCCTCAATTGACGACCCAACAGGGGCAACCCATTTCGGACGACGAGAACTCACTCAAAGCATCCGCAATCTCACGGCCTGGGCCGGTCCTGCTGGAAGACTTTGTCCTTCGGGAGAAGATCAACCATTTTGACCATGAACGCATTCCTGAACGCATTGTGCACGCTCGCGGCGCAGCCGCCCATGGCTACTTCGAGCTTACCGACTCCTTGGAGAAGTTTTCCAAGGCTAGAATCCTCGGCAAGGTTGGAGAAAAAACTCCAGTGTTTGTACGTTTCTCGACCGTGGCCGGAAACGCCGGTTCCTCCGATATGGCGCGCGACGTGCGCGGATTTGCGGTGAAGCTCTATACGAAGGAGGGCAACTGGGACCTCGTCGGCAACAACATACCGGTCTTCTTCATTCAAGACGCGATCAAATTTCCGGATCTTATTCATGCTGCGAAGCAGGAACCGGACCGGGGATTCCCACAAGCGCAAACTGCTCACGACACGTTTTGGGATTTTGTCTCTCTTACTCCTGAGAGCACTCACATGTTGATGTGGATCATGTCGGACCGCGCGATTCCGCGTTCCTTTCGGAATATGGAGGGGTTTGGTGTCCACACCTTCCGCCTCCTCAACGCAGCCGGTAAAAGCACTTTCGTCAAATTCCATTGGCGACCCAAATTCGGACTCCAATCGGTGGTGTGGGACGAAGCCCTTAAGATCAGCGGGGACGATCCTGATTACCACCGACGCGACTTGTGGAACTCCATCAATGATGGCAATTTTCCCGAGTGGGAGTTGGCAGTTCAGTTGTTCGATGAAAAGTTCGTAGGGAAGTTTGAATTTGATGTTTTGGACGCCACGAAGCTTATCCCCGAAGGGCAGATCCCGCTTCGCGTGATTGGTCGGATGGTGTTGGACCGCAATCCGACTAATTATTTCTCGGAGACAGAGCAGGTCGCATTCATGACCCAAAATGTCGTCCCAGGAATCGATTTCTCCAATGACCCTCTGCTCCAAGGCCGAAACCTTTCCTATTTGGACACCCAGTTGTCTCGTTTGGGAGGCCCCAATTTCGCGCAGCTGCCTATCAACGCTCCTAAATGCCCCATGATGACCTTTCAACGCGACGGCCACATGCAATTTCAGGTCCCGGCGGGCCGCGTTTCGTATTCCCCTAGTTCGCTGGAAGCCAACACAGCTCGCGAGGATCCACAACTCGGTTTTGTTTCAACGAAGGAGCATGTTGAAGGGGACAAGCTGAGGATTCGGCCCGAGCTTTTCGCAGATCATTTTAGCCAGGCGCGTCAGTTCTTCTTCTCCCAAACCGAAACAGAACAAAACCATATCGTTTCCGCATTCATCTTTGAGCTCAGTAAGGTCGAAACCGTGGCGATTCGCGAAAGGATGCTGGGCCAGTTAGCCAACGTCGACATGGGAGTCGCAGACGGGTCGCAGACGGGCTTGGGATGACAGGCAAAATCACCAAGGTACCTACAACAGTACCCGCGCGGCAGGACCTGCCTGAATCTCCAGCTCTCAGCATTTTGAAAAAGGCTACGAAGTCTCTGGAGGGCAGGCTGATTGGATGTCTCGTTGCCGATGGCAGCGACGCTACCATCGTCGCCAATCTAACAAAAGCTGCCGCCAAGCAAGGCTGCAAGGTCAAGGTGATTGCCCCAAAAATCGGTGGAGCGAAGGCCAAAGACGGAACGGTGATCCCTGCCGATTTCCAATTGGCTGGGGGACCATCCGTATTCTTCGACTGCCTCTTCCTGGTTCTTTCCGGCGAGGGTACCGCGACCCTTCTGAATGAGACCGCAGCGGTTGCTTTCGTGCATGACGGATTCGCTCACCTGAAAGTAATCGGAGCGACACCTGATGCCCAACCTCTTCTTGACAAAGCCGGAGTGATTGCTGACGAGGGAGTTCTTGTCGGGACTCGAGTATCAACTGGCAGTTCCTTTTTAGAGCGAGCCGCTCTGGGGAGAATTTGGAAACGCGAGTAGGCGGTGCGGACGGTCTACTAACCAAGGACCTCGCTCGGTTATTCGCGTTATTGCAGGTTCCCGCAAAATTGAGCTACTGCACTTTCGCCGCCACAGGAAACGCTGGGGACCCATATTTTGACCTCCTCAGGAAACGATGGGGAACCGATTGAGCATCAGAGGTACCAGTTTGTGACACTGTAGCAACAAAAGGATGGCAACTCCATGGAACAGGTAATAGCTGAAAAACCCTATGGCTCCTATTCAAGCCAGTTTGAGCACAATGAAGCTCACTCCTCCGGAGTTTCCTGGTCAGCGGTGATTGCGGGTGCCTTCGTGACGGCGGCTCTATCGCTCATTCTTCTCGCATTGGGTACCGGCTTGGGCTTGTCTTCAGTTTCCCCGTACTCCGGCTCGGGTATTTCCGCGTCCACTGTAGGGAAGTCAGCGATCATTTGGCTCATCGTCATGGAGATATTGAGTTCGGCAATGGGTGGTTATTTAGCGGGGCGCTTGAGGACCAAATGGGCGAGTATTCATACCGACGAGGTCTATTTCAGAGACACAGCACATGGTTTTCTGGCGTGGGCGACAGCGTTCGTGATCACAGTTGCATTTTTAGCCACCGCTGCTACAACCATGATCGGTTCGAGTTCGACGAATCAAACTAGAAGCGCATCTTTTGGTGCAGCTCGACCGGATGGTCTCGACCCGAATGCCTACTTCGTGGACAGTCTTTTTCGTGCCGATAACAGCAAACCTGAGACGACTAGCCCCGTTACCCAAGCGGAGGCTGGAGTCATCTTTGCTCACGCACTCGCGCAGGGAGATATGCCCCCGGCGGATAAATCCTATCTTGATCAACTGGTCTCGGCTAGAACGGGCCTCCCTCAAACTGAGGCCGACAAACGCGTCTCGGATGCTTTCGCCAATGCCCAACTGAATGTGGAGGCTGCGCGTAAGGCGACTGCGCATACTCTTTTATGGATATTCTTGGCTCTCCTCATGGGAGCATTCTGTGCAAGCTTTTCCGCGACCATCGGAGGCAGGCAACGAGACAACGTGGTCACCGTAGAGGGAACCGGTGCTTTAAAGTATTAGTTACTACGTAACACAAACGGGAGGATTTCAATGCGTTCTATTTTGCTTTTGTTGTTAGGAGTGCCGATACCAATCGTCCTGCTGATTGCATTGTTCAGTCACTAACATTCTGGCTATCGCCTCTGGGCGAGCACGGTTCGACCTCTTTCGGGAAAGTGATAGGTTCGTGGAATGCTTTATCGGCTTGCCTTCCAAGTGACTGCTGACGGCTACCTTCGAGTAACAGGGGTCGCTCGGGATTCTTCCGTTCTCTCTGCTCTTTCATCTCAATGACAGGATGCTCCAGCCCATAGCCGTCAATCTCGAGGAGATTGTGCAGATCGAACCATTTCGTTCGGTTGGAACCATCGCGACGATAGGTCCCACATTCCAACCGCGGGATTCGATTGAGAACGTAGAAACGCCCGAAAGCGCCCTTAAACTTCTTAAAAAGTCGCTTGCGATTCGGGTTGGGTTCAACTTCACCCGTTAACGGAAGTCAGTTTGTCACGAGCAATTCCGATGCCAACCATGAGCCCATTGTGTGGGAGGGTGGTGCGCTCGCGCGTCGGGAGCGACGCCCGGCGTGGGAAGGGCGGCGAAAAGGAGGGCCTGCTCCCCAGCAGACCCCATAAGAGAAAGTGCAATCGCTAAGAAATCAATCGCTCCTTCATTTCGGCTTCAGTGATTTGCCCATCAAGAATGCCATCATGACGCGCTTTGTAGCAGCCACTCGTCCGGGAAGCCGGTTTTACGTCCAAGTGAACTGGAGCACATCAGTAAGCAGAAGCCGACTTCCCGTTACCAATCTCCTCGATTAGGTCGCGGTAGGGACGATCATCACTGATCGCCCCCCGCACAGATCCGTACGGGCGCTCGTTAGCGCATACGGCTCTTATCTCGGATGATTGGCGGCGAAGCAATCAAGAAATCGCTTTCCGCACACCCGCCAGCCCCTGTGACACGCGTGCCCCGCTCTGTGTCGGGCGCGTGCTGGACTGAAGGATGTTCTCCTTGATCAGCGGCCTTCCCTCCTCACTCTCCGCCATCGACTGCTCGATTTTGTTCGAATGATTCATCGGTACTATGCCACTGTCCGACTCCTCGGAGACGTACATGCGGGTCGTACGGCCTAGGCCTTCACCCGCCGTCCTGCTACTGGTTGGCAGCAGGCATCTCCGAGGTCTCCCGGTTCTCGTGCATGAAGCTTCCAGGCGTGTCTGGGATCTACGACTACGCAGGACCGAGCAGAAACTTGCGATATCGCTCCCGCTCGTGTTGCCTTCCGCCAATGCAAAAGCGTCAGCGTCCTAATTGCATCTTTTCGAAGCTCAATACCCAGCCCACCTGTACCCCTGTTTACGCTTCGCCGAACACCTCGCGGTGTGCAACGCAAAACTCGGGGCCGAGCGGTTCGCTACTCCTTTCTCGTAGGACTCTTTCATTCCCTGCTTCATGCCGGTTTATCCCGGCGCACTGCATGGGCGATTTGGCACCAGCCTAGGCGCATAGGCTGCCTCCGGCGAAGTGCTCAAACCCGTCTTCCATTCACTTCGGTGTCCCAGTCGCGAGTCTAGCTGCGAATCTTAGGAAACGAAGGGTTCAGGATGACGAATTTACCCTGGTGACTAATGAAGATGGAATGGAAGAGCGATGTGGGAACGAGACCATCGGTGTCGACTTCGGCGCGGCGGGAGATCGCGATCAATGTCAGGTTCGTAAGAGAGTTGCCTCCCAGGCTGAGAGACCGAACGGTACGTGTCGATGCTGACGAGGAGACCCATTGATCGAAGTTGCCGGCGCGCATTGGTTCCTGTTGAGCTGCGCCTGGACCGAGGCTGTCCCGGAACAGTGTGGCGCAATTTGTGCCGGAGTC
This sequence comes from uncultured Acidobacteriaceae bacterium, assembly GCA_963798925.1. GTDB lineage: Bacteria > Acidobacteriota > Terriglobia > Terriglobales > Acidobacteriaceae > Edaphobacter. The sequence goes on along the minus strand of CAWCVD010000008.1, from coordinate 71,877 downwards.
GAGGAGCAGTAGCATCGGGGTGTCGCCGAGTTCTGGAATGTGGCCGGAGACAACGAGCCGGTTGTGAGTCGGCTGCCCATGGAGCATACCGCTGAGTTGAAGCGGCAGGTGCTCGCCGAGGGCCGTCTGCGCCATTGATCCCAGCGGAGATTCGATACGGATAGTTTGGTGGCGATAGTCGATGAGCAGGTCGAAGTTTCGCAGGAAGTCCTCACCGAGGACGCCGCGCACATTGCTGGTGACCGTTGCGGGATGATCGGAGCTGAAGATCTCTCCTCCAGGAACGCTGGCTCCGGCGACGGAGAGCGAGTTCACATGGACTACCGACATCCTGGTGGAAGCAAGTATTCCGACGACGGTTTTCTCTCCTGCCCGCGGTAGACCGAGTTGGTCAGCCAGCTTCTGGTCGACGATGGTTTTGGCGCAACCGGTGTCGAGCAGGAAGTCGTAGGGGCCGGAGCCGTTAATGCCTACCGGGATAATAATCATGGAGAGATCGTCCAACTTGATCTTCGTCGTGACAATATTGGTAGCTGGCGCGGTTTGTTCCGGGGCCTGGGCCATTGCCGGGATGAAGGTTGCAAAGGCCAGAAGGACGAAAAGGCGGTTGAAATGGCGGATTAACGGCATGGGGTTCACCTCGATGCGGTGAACTATGCCGTTCCGGCCTGCTGATGGTATTGAGGGTTACCGGATGTTCCCGTGATGGCACCGGATGTTTCGCTGATGCCGAGGATGTTCTTGTGATGTCTTATTAAGCTGGAGAAACCAAATGGTTTACCGGTTTGATCAGTTCGAGGTGGATGATCGCGAATTCCGGCTTGGTGAGGATGGAACCCCGGTCCAGATCGAGCCCAAGGTGCTGCGCCTGCTGGTTTACCTGATCGAAAACAGGAACCGCCTGGTGCGGAAGCAGGAGTTGCTCGACCACGTCTGGCCGGACGCCATGGTGACTGAGAACGCCCTGACCCGGGCTGTCGGGCTGCTACGCAAGGCGTTGAGTGAGAACAGTCAAGTGCCGCGGTATATCGAAACCGTGCCGACGGCGGGGTACAGGTTTATTGCAAACGTAAACGTGGTGAGCGAAGCGGAGGAGAGCCGCGAACCTGGATGGGTCGCCCAGACAAACTCCCAGACGGGCCCTGAGGCAGGCGTGCCTGCACCGGTCGCGCCAAATGGCCGCAGTCGCGAGCGCATGTGGCAACGGACGGCGGGAGTGGCGGCGGTGCTGTTGATTGCGTCGGCGGTCTGGATCGCCGTCCATCTGCGTAAAGAGCCTGTCTTGCCCGCAATGGTGCAGTTTCAGATTCCCGCCCCGGACAAGCTGCACTTCTACTACCAGCTGCTGCCGGCAGTGTCGCCCGACGGCCAGCACATCGCTTTTGCCGCTTCATCCACCCCCTTCAATTTCGACGCGAGGCTCTTCGTTCGTTCGTTGAATGCAGCCAATGCGATGGAGATCCCGATCTCAGGTCCAGTCAGCTTTCCCTTCTGGTCACCGGACTCGCAGCAGATCGCATTCACCTCCAATGGAACACTCCAGAAAGTGAACCTATCGGGGGGATCGCCGGTCACCATCTGTAGCGACTGCAACGCCGTGGGCGGCGGGACGTGGAATCGCGACGGGGTGATCATCATCACGAATTTGACAACCCGAACCCTGATGCGCGTCTCCGTGGCCGGAGGAGAGGTGAAACCGCTTCCGGTGGCGCCAGGCGAAACTGGTCAGAGATGGCCTGAGTTTCTTCCCGACGGAAAACATTACCTGTATCTGTCCGGCGGCACGCCGCCCTATCAAAATGGCATCTATGTCGCATCCCTCGATTCGAACGATCGCACGTTCATCGTAGCCACGAATACCAATGCCGCCTATCTCCAATCCGGCAAACTGTTGTTCATGCGCGGGAATGCGCTGATGGCACAACCATTTGACATCGGGAGCCTGAAGCTGTCGGGTGAACCGCATCCAGTCGCAGATCACATCGAGTCAGGGGCGGCGAGGAGCAACCTCCCGGTCGCGACCTTCGCCGCCTCTCCAAACGGCGTGCTGTTGTGGCGCCATGACAGCCGCGATTCCCCGTCTTCTCTGCAGTGGGTCGATCGCAATGGCAAGGCGCTTGGCGTCGTCGGCGAGGCCGCGGACTACTCCAACCCTGCTCTTTCACCGGACGACAGAAAATTGGCCATCAGTATCCGCGATCCACAGACGAAGACACGGGACATCTGGATCTTCGATCTGGTGCGCGGCGGTAAGACTCGGCTGACCTTCGATCCCGCCGACGACCTGGACTGCATCTGGTCGCCGGACGGAATGCGGATCGCCTTCACCTCGGACCGCGCCGGGCAGAGGAACATCTATTGGAAACTTGCCGACGGGTCTGGCCCGGAGGAACTCTTGCTGGCAGGCAAGGACGGGCAGCGTAACGTCCTGGACTGGTCGCGGGACGGCAAATATCTCTTGTATGACAATGCCCTTGATCGTTCACATCAACTCTATGTGCTGCCTCTCGCCGGCGACCGGAAGCCCGTGCCGTTCATCAATACGCAGTTCGCGACCCAGCAAGGTCAATTCTCTCCGAACGACCGCTGGGTCGCCTATCGCTCACTGGAATCCGGAAATGTGGAAGTGTATGTACAAGGGTTCTCGCTGGACTCGTCCCAGCCGCGCGGCAAATGGCAGGTCTCTACCGCCAAAGGCGAGCTGCCCAAATGGCGCGGCGACGGGAAGGAGCTGTTCTACCACTTCGGCGACAGCTTCTTTGCCGTGGACGTTAAGACCGATGGTCCGGCTTTCGCTGCCGGGATTCCCAAACGCCTGTTCGATGTCCCCGGCGTTGGTGCCAGCGCCACTCACGGCGAATATGTAGTCACGAGGGACGGTCAGCGGTTCCTGGTTGCCACGGCATCAGACAAGGCCGCCGCCCAGCCCATCGAGGTCGTGGTGAACTGGCGATAGCCGAGCATGGCCGCTTGCGGCTTGAGTTTTGAGTTTCTTGTGCAGCGGGACCCCCAACGAGTTGACTCATTAGCGACGATATCCTCAGCATTTGGACCAGAGGAAAGGATTCGTCCTGATAAACGGGCTTATCGGAAACAACAACCGAAGTTGCCGATAACCCGACTTTCAGGGAACGGCTGACCGGACCGGAAAACACAAGATTATTTCAGGCACTGAATCGGACAAATTGTGACGTCAATGAGTGACTTGGCCTGATATGGAGTGACCGTGTCAACTGGGCGAGATCTATGGGTTTGTTTTGGTGGTTTGCGTTTTCTTTTCCCGAAGACAGAGCGAGCAGCAGTCGGAGCAGTTTTGAGCGACGATTGATCAGTCTGATATTCGGGGGTCGGAACCGCATAATCATGATCCGTCGGGAGCTGCCTCTGACTGTTATCGCGAGTCCGGTCGAGCCTGTCGCATAGGCCAAGCGAGGGTTCTCCTTCGTGCTTGCCCTGGCTGCTGCTGGCTCTGTGTTCGAGATGGATGTCAGCGTTCATCGATTCAGTGTTCTTAGCTTTTTCCTTCTGAGGAAGTTTTTGTCTTTGCTTTGGTTGTTATCAGGCTGCAACTTGCTGCTTGGAAATAGTCTCAGCTCTGGTTCCAATAGCCCAGATGAAGCCCAGCAGTTCACGTGCGACTGCCGTGACAATCTTCCTCTGGTCCTTGCCGGCTGCACCCAGTTTCATATACCGCTTGTGCAGCCGGTGTTGCGCTTTCCACGCAATCTCTTTCGCCTCTTCCGAGATGCTCTCCTGTCGTCTGCGTAGTCCGTACCAGATACCTGGAGGACGACGATAGCTCCATGCGGCTTCGACAACGATTCGTCGCAGGTGCGCGTTGCCGGTTTTAGTGATACCTCCGCGTCTGGTTCGCTTGCCACTGGAGTCTTCGCTGGGCACAGCACCGCAATACCCCATCAGTTGCCGCGCACTGCCGAAGCGGGATACCTGGCCCAATTCGGCCGCAATGGTCACAGCCGAGATATCTGCGATACCGCGCAGTGCCTGTAGATCGTTGATGACTTGTTGTAACGCGGGCGAGGCCAGCTTGACCGCTTCCGTGATGGCTTGCTCCAGGCGCGCTACCCGTTCCCGCATGTGCTCGACCTCGTGCAGATAATCCTGCCGCGTGGCCTCCTGAGCTATTTGGGTGAAACGTAGCTGCGCGACCCAGATCAGATAGGGGCGCGTCCACGGCCGAACTCCGGTCGGTGGGCGCTGGCCTGAGCGAAGAAGAAACTTGCTCAACCGATGCCGTGCTCGCATCTGGTCCTGCTTGGCTGCTTCGCGGGCGCGCACAAGATCTCGTAAGGCCTCGGAACCCTCATCCGGAACCCACACCGCCGTCAGATCTCCCGATCGATAGCAACGTGCCAGCTTCTCAGCATCCCGCCGATCCGTCTTGACTCGATCACCAGCCTTGACCGGTACCAGCGTGGGTGCGACAACCTCGCACTGGATGCCCAGTTCTGCCAGCTGCCAGTAGACGACATAACCCGTCGGTCCTGCCTCATAACAGGCTCGCAACTTCTCTGCCGGGCCAAGCTTCTTAATCAGCTTGCGTATTGACTCGGCGCGGTTCGGAATCGTTCCCAGGCTTCGCACCTCGCCATCTGGCTCGGCGATCGCCACGGCAATCGTTTCGGCATGGACATCCAAACCCAAAAATCGTAGCTTTTCCTTCATGACCGGCTCCCTTCCGCCTGTGGCTCTGAGCTGTGCGTCCTTCTGAACTTACAGCCTAACCCACGGTCAGCGCATCGGCGCCGGTCACTCCATACTGACTGTTCCCATCAAGTGACAATCACCATTCGGATCATGCGCGTCGAGAGTAGAATTCAGAGTTCCAAGCATTCCTGCGCAAGGGCTATTGCCACAATTCAAAGGGGGCATTATGAACAGTCAGCACCGCGCGGGCATGCTCGTGCTGCTAATCCTGAATCTGGTATCGCCCGGACAGTTGACCGCCCACTCCCAGCAAGATTCGGGAGCCGGGATGAATCAAACAGAAAGTGCAGTCCCAGGTCTTCACGACTTCGACTTTCTGGTTGGTCACTGGAAGGCCCATCATCGAAAGCTGAAGCAGCGACTCGCCAATAATCACGAATGGATTGAATTCGAAGGCACGTTGTTGAATCAACCGCTTATGGGGGGGTACAGCAACGTGGACGATACAGTGCTCAGCGTTCCCGGTGCTCGCTATCGCGGTGTCGCTCTGCGGTCCTTCGACCCAAAGACCCGGCAGTGGTCCATCTGGTGGCTCGACAGCAGGACACCATCCGAACCATTGGATCCGCCCATGATTGGAGGCTTCCACAATGGCGTGGGCACGTTCTATGGGAATGATACGGTCAAGGGAAAGCGAGTTCGGGCGCGCTTCCTCTGGTCCAACATCACTCCGACATCCGGTCACTGGGAGCAGGCGGACTCGCCAGACGAGGGCAAGACCTGGGAGACAAACTGGGTGCAGGACATCGAGCGAACCCAGTAGTCGAAACAACCCATTGGCTCTGAACACTCAACTGGAGAAGGCATCGGCCTACCCGCGGAAAAGCGCTCTCCCTGACTGCTTCCGTTTTAGATGAGCGGGCTCTCCTCTGCCTCGGTTAAGTTGACGCATAATCGCCAATGCGGTGCGCCGGGATAAACCGGCATGAAGCAGGGAATGAAAGAGTCCTACGAGAAAGGAGTAGCGAACCGCTCGGCCCCGAGTTTTGCGTTGCACACCGCGAGGTGTTCGGCGAAGCGTAAACAGGGGTACAGGTGGGCTGGGTATTGAGCTTCGAAAAGATGCAATTAGGACGCTGACGCTTTTGCATTGGCGGAAGGCAACACGAGCGGGAGCGATATCGCAAGTTTCTGCTCGGTCCTGCGTAGTCGTAGATCCCAGACACGCCTGGAAGCTTCATGCACGAGAACCGGGAGACCTCGGAGATGCCTGCTGCCAACCAGTAGCAGGACGGCGGGTGAAGGCCTAGGCCGTACGACCCGCATGTACGTCTCCGAGGAGTCGGACAGTGGCATAGTACCGATGAATCATTCGAACAAAATCGAGCAGTCGATGGCGGAGAGTGAGGAGGGAAGGCCGCTGATCAAGGAGAACATCCTTCAGTCCAGCACGCGCCCGACACAGAGCGGGGCACGCGTGTCACAGGGGCTGGCGGGTGTGCGGAAAGCGATTTCTTGATTGCTTCGCCGCCAATCATCCGAGATAAGAGCCGTATGCGCTAACGAGCGCCCGTACGGATCTGTGCGGGGGGCGATCAGTGATGATCGTCCCTACCGCGACCTCATCGCCCCGGACTAGTTGATGAAGGCCGCCGTCTCGGTAGTGGTGATTCTCTAGGTTGGCCGTCCTTCCCGGAAAACGAGGTGGTCTCAACCGGTCGGTGCAACACCATCTGATATGAATTCATTTTCTAAAGGTGGTGTTTATGACACAAGGAAAACGGGACAGGCTTTCCACGGAGCAGCGGATCGACATGTGGCGCCGTTGGAAGGCGGGAGAGTCGTTGCATGAGATTGGCCGCGCCTTTGGTAAGGGCCATGGTTCCATCCGGTTCTTGTTGACGCTGCGAGGCGGGATAGTTCCTACTGCCCGTCGGCGTTCGCCGCGAACGCTCTCGCTGGCGGAGCGTGAAGACATCTCACGAGGAATTGCTTCCGGTTCGTCGATTCGTGAGATCGCTAGCGGGTTGCAGCGGGCTGTGTCGACAGGGAGCCGGGAGGTGTCGCGTCACGGCGGGCGTCCACTGTATCGAGCCAGTGAAGCCGATCGTCGGGCCTGGGAGTCGGCTTTGCGACCCAAGGTGTGCCTTCTTGCCATCGACGAGAAGCTGCGGACGATCGTGGCCAGTAAACTGATCCTGGACTGGTCGCCGGAACAGATTTCAGCATGGTTGAAAATCCACTATCCCAGCAACGAGAGCATGCGTGTGTCCCACGAAACCATCTACCGCAGCTTATTCATCCAGGCCAGGGGAGTGCTGAAAAAAGAGCTGATTCAGCACCTCAGGTCCAAGCGGCTTATCCGTCGCTCCCGACACGCTCGGGCTGACGGGCAGTCCCGCGGGCAGATCGTCGATGCCATCTCTATTAGGGAAAGACCTGCGGAGGTTGAAGACCGCGCTATTCCCGGCCATTGGGAGGGCGACCTGCTTAGCGGCAGCAGGAACAGTCACATCGCAACCCTGGTGGAGCGACATTCGCGTTTCACCATGCTGGTGAAAGTGCCCAGCAAAGACACAACGACGGTCGTCGCCGCGCTGAGCAAGCACGTGCGTAAACTGCCCGCAACTCTGCGGCGTTCGTTGACGTGGGACAGGGGCACGAGATGGCTAACCACAAGAGCTTCACGGTGGACACGAATGTGAAAGTCTACTTCTGCGATCCGCAGAGCCCCTGGCAGCGCGGCACCAATGAAAATACAAACGGCCTGCTACGACAGTACTTCCCTAAGAAAACCGACTTGTCCGGTTACTCTCAAGCCGATCTCAACAAGGTAGCTCTGCGCCTCAATCAACGCCCGCGACAAACCTTGGGCTTTGAAACTCCGGCGAGTAAACTCCAAGCCAGTGTTGCACCGACCGGTTGAGCCCGCCGAGGTTTTCAGCAACTTCGAGGCCACTTGCCGATGACCCCGCTTTGCGGGAACCGAATCAATTACGACATCCTGGGTTAGTGGACTCTCCCGAATTCCTGCCCGCAACAAAATCGACAGGTCACTTTATGTTCAATCCACGCCGTTTCTGCCGCGGCAAACCTTTCGTTCGCCTGCATCGGACAGAGAGTTTGATTGTCCTGTGCTAGAGCAACGTTGAGTATCGCGGCTTCAAGGTCTTGCGTCAGTTTCGCATCGAGTAGACACGTATTTATCCTAAACATTCGTCATCCCAAGTCCCTCACCTCAGCGGGGATATCCATCGGTAAGATTACGAAGCGGCTTATGCGGGAGTCGTTGCGCTTAAGCAAGTGAGTAGAAGTTTCTAAGAGCGCGTTTTCGGAAAGTTGAGGGCGAAGTTTCCGATAATCCGACTTTCGGGAATGTTCATAGTCTCCAGTGTTCCGATCGGGCATGAGATTACCTTGCCATCTGCTCCTTAAGAGTCGAGGAACGTGCGTAAACAACTAGGTTCCCCAAAGCGGCGTAGTTATTGGGGTCTGGTTGACAGAGGGTATTGTAGTCTGCAAACGGCTGGAGGTCGATCCCCCCGAGAACAAAACTCTCTCGCTGATGATGGATTTGCTGGGGCAGGACTTGAACGACGCCGTTGACGCGGCAATTAAAGCGGCCCTTATGAGCATGTCAGAAATTGTCTTCAATCGTAACCATCGGCTTGCTGCATTTCAATTCACCTTTCAGTGCGGCAGGCTATGTGGACATGGTGCAATGGTCATTTATGAAAAGGGAAACGGCGGCCGACGCCGATCAAAGCGACGTTGCGGCTCGTGGCAAAGCTGACGACCGCAATCGGTAACTTTCCTGGGTTCAATCCGCTCTTGTAAGACAAGCTATAAACGACCGGATTCGAAAGTCTGGCACTCGATAGCGCGACCTTCAGTGTCAGCACCTGGCCATCCTTCGACAGCGTAAATTCGTTTTCGCGCCTGCCGTCATCCGACACAAAAACCTGCGTAATCCGATCACCCTCAAACACCTGAGTGAGTGTGCTCCGCTTGCCGTTGTAGACATAGTCAGCAGGCTCTCCCTTATCACCCGAGATCATCCCAGGTCGCGACTGCGGCCGAACACAGATCTTCCCTGGCTCGAACGAGAACGAATACGATCCCAGAATCTGCGTCGTCGCTGAGACGCGGCTTCGTGCAGTCGATCGAGTAATAAAAGACAAACCTTCCACTGCATGATCAATCGCCTTGCTCCGCGCCTCTTCCTCCTGCGCGCTCCCCGCATAACGATACGTCCCGGTAAACCGCGCCCGCTGATCGGCTGACGCCGCAGTCGCCGAAGACTTCGCCGCGTCGTTCGCCGCTGTCTGTACCTCACCTTCAATCCCAACCCCGAGAATAGGGTTAAGAAAAAGAACGATGACTATCAAATCCCGCCAAGGTCGCATGATCTTCTCTTTCTGCTCAGGTTCAGGGCTTTCGGCTCTCCTGGTCCCGAAGCGAGTGGATCCTGTGGGCCATCATGCCGAGCGTGAGCAGATTGCCGATACCAGCTCCGGCGGCCGCGCCAGCTTGATACGCCTGAGCATTCTGCGCTCCGTAGTCGATCGTGTTGGATGTGCAATTGACCTGTGACCCGTTCACATTGCAGTTCGTATTGGTCGTCGTTTGTGCGGGAGCCAGGGCGGTAATGCCTAGCGTGACGGCTGTAATAATCAGTTTTTTCATTGCTTTGAAAGTTCCTTTCTCTTGTCGGCCATTGCGGCGGTTGATCGGCTTTACTTCCCTCGCTTGCAAATCGAGTTGCGGTTGGGAACCATCTTCTGTATTCCAATGATCGGAGTAACAAAATAACTTTTCACCGCTTTTCCCGTCTAGAGTTCATGTTTGCATTGAATGCAGACTCCAGCCGTTGCTCAATGGAGGGTATGTACCTGCTCCGAAGCAGGTAGAAGTCAAGACGACTGAGAATAGGGACTTTATGGACAGTTAGTGTTCGACCTGAAAACGCACGTAAGTGAATTTCAACTCGCGGCCAGCAATAGTTCAGGTCTTCGGAGCAGGATCCCACCGCGGCTCTTCGCTACTAGACCTGCGTCGTCCCTTAAGCAACGGCTGACTGTAAATGGCGTCACGTTCGCTCCCTCAGCTAGATCTTCGTTTAGAACTCTCAGATCAACGCCACCATGAGTAACTTCACCGCTGCACGGACTCCGCCGTGATTTCTTCATCATCCCAGTGTTCTACCAATTTGCCTCCGCGAACCCGGAACGTGTCGAAGCTGAATCGTTCGTAGATCGTCCCCGGCGCGGTCGGGTTCGGGGGCGTGTGCCTGATAATCGCCGTTACAAGGTCGCATTCGGCAGTCACAATCACCGCTTGCGGCGCTCTGCCTCCCCGCCTGGCCGGCCCATCGAGTACATCCCCGCCGCCCGGGTCACCTGAGGCAGCCATCTGGGTGAACAGCAGCTTAAACTCCTCGTAGTCGCTGATGTGTTTCTCCTTGGCAAACTTCAATACGAGCGGGTTGTGCTGAATATAGCTGGGGTCGATCAAAGCAAGGAGTTCCCGCAGTGTTATGTCAGGCCGCAAGAAATTCAGCACGACTTTCTTCTCCGCCTGTAACTCCGCTCGCGTAGTACTACACTCGTGTGGAATTGGGGCCTCCTGCGCCCGCGCCATCGCTGGTAAGGAAGCTCCGAACCCGGGCCCAAGCACCACCATGACTGTCCATGACACTGCTTTGCTTTTCATCGGTCCCCCTCTTTCAATTCGTTAAGATTTCCTTTGGCATTTTTGTTTGTAGAATCCATTTCAAAACCCATTCATAGTAGAAAAATGTCCTGCCATGGTTTGCCGTCTTCAACCAGCAATTCGCAGGGCCATGAATAAGGCTCCACTTCCCCAGCATACGCCACCGACTTCTATGGGGCGTGATTGGTACTGTGAAGGTAGTGATCAGACAATCCGATCATTGTCCCCTAAAACGGCGCTATCGGCACTTGGACCGAACTTGCCGATAACCGACTTTGGGGGCACTACGGAATTGCGTCCGGTTCGCCCTTCAATTGGGAGCCATACCTGGCCACGTGGTTGGCGCTCATTCGGGCAACCATTGCGCCAAACCTCGGGTCCGTGAGTAATTCCTCCCACTTCGGATCGGTCAAAGTCGAGATTAGAAACACCGACCTCACATCCTCTGCCTTCGCCAGCCAGGCAAAGGTCTGTTCCTTTTCCCCTAGTCCGAGATGCACCAGAGCAATAAAATAGGGATCCACAAAGCCGGAGTGCGAGTCAGCGACAAGGTGTTCAATGCGCTCTCTTGCTTCCTTCTTCTTCCCCCACTTTGCGAGCGAATAACCCGACTCCGCCGTGAGTATGGGTGGCTCGACACCATTACGCTTTGCGAAGCTGTCTAAAACCTCAATCGCCTGCTGATACCGGCCGAGTTGCGTAAGAGATTTTCCCAACCCCCAATAGGGCAGTGGAGAATTGGGATCGATCTCCATGGCAGCGGTGTAACTCCGTACTGCCTCATCATAGTGGCGATGATAGTAAGCGACGCAGCCTAACTCTGAGATGAGCCTTGCCGATTGCGGATCGTACGCCAGCATTCGTCGCACCATCTCCTCGGCATTGCGCGGTCGTCCGGTTTGATCGAGCAGATGGACAGTGCAGCCCAGCTCAGTGACAGCGGTCCGCGCCGATTGCGCCGGCTCCAGTTCGGAGGCAGCCTCCGCAAAGTTCCAGTCATAGATCAGCTCAATCAAGCCGAGGGAACCGCGCGCTTGCTCCAAACCGTGATTTAGCTCAAGAGCACGTTGTGCATCCCGGCGCGCGATCTCCATATGCTCCCGAGGCGCTTCAAAATAAACGCCCAGCATCAGGTGGAACTGTGCCAGCTCAGACCACGCAAGATCGAACCCCGGATCTATGGCCGTAGCTTTCTCAAAGTGCTGCACAGCCTCATGCAATTCCGCCGGTGAATCTCCCTGTGCCACTGCTTCACCCCGCAAAAATTCCTCGTAAGCCATCGGGTTGTTCGTATGGGTGTGCAGCTGAGATTTCGGCCACTCCGTTCCAGTTTCAATACCGAGAGTTTGCAGTGTGTCCCTCACCAGGTCTGCCTGCACGGGCTGCAGGTCTTTATCTTCCGGCAGATATTCGCGGCTGAGCAGGATACTTCCATCGCTCACGCGGCACAGCTCGATCATCAGCATCAGCCTGCCATCCGCACGCCGCAGATGGCCTTGCAGAACTGTGTCTACGCCCAAAGTGCGCCCCACACTGCGAACGTCTTGCTGCACGCCTTTGTAGCGAGCAACCGACCCACCGCCGATCACACGAACACCCCCGATCGCCGAAAGCTGCTGTATCGAGCTCTCCGTCACTCCATCGGAAATATAGTCGTTACCCGAATCGCCAGTCTGATTGACGATCGGCAACACAGCGATCGACGGCTGCAATGAGGGTTGTGCCTTTGCGTGCATCCGGTATTGCCACCAACCGAACACAGCCACCGTAAGCACCACCAGTGCTACCGCCGCCGGCAGGTACCGTCGCCAAATCGACAATCCCGGTCGCCTCTCTCGGCCGCGCGCTGCTTCCTGTATCACCCCGGACGCAATGGCGGGCCCTTCTCCGGGCATTCCTTCAATCCCGGCTACTGAAGCATTCGACAGATCTTCCTGTTCGGGAACCTGTCGAACCTCGTGGACGAACCTGTATCCCTTCGTTGGAACCGTCTCGATAAATATCCGGTCGTGCCGATTATCGCCAAGCGCACGTCGCAGCACCAGGATCGTGCGCGTCAAGGTATTTTCTTCTACGAAAGTGTTGCTCCACACCGTCTCCAATAGGAAATTCTTCTCAACCAAATGGCCGGCTCTGCTCAGCAGCAGAAGAAGCACCTGCAACGCCTTTGGTTCAAGTGCGACCCGTTTCCCACTCTCGTAGAGGCAGAAATCTTTCTCGCGTAACTCGAACTGATCGAATAGGTAGACCATATTCCACCTTTTCCCGTTCGGAGAAAATCCTCACAAAATCCAAAGGAAATCCAACATGACTCTCTTCGCCGTTTCCGTCAGGCTCACGGGCACTGGCTGGGAGGATCGTCATGCGGCATCTCATATTCTGCTCCGGTTTGGTCACGTTGGGTGTAGTTTTCCTTCATTTCTCTGCGGCGGCGCAAACAACAGACACGACCTCCGTCCCTATGCGACTAGTGGAGGGTCTCCCTGTCGTGCAAGTCACGCTCAACGGTAACGGTCCCTACGACTTCGTCGTTGATACTGGTAGCAATATCACTCGCGTGCAAAGTCAGCTCCTTTCCCAACTCTCGATCCCACCAGGCCAAGAGCTCGTTGTCCACACTACGACGGGTCTCACTCATCAACGCAGAACGACCGCCGAGAGCATCGGCGTTGGTGGGCTAACCGTTCTTCGGGTCGAGATTGATGCCCTTGAGTCAGAGCAACTTAGCATAAACCATCAACGTCTTTCTGGCATTCTCGGGGAAAACTTCCTCAAGCACTTCGACATTCTTCTCGATAATGAGAGGAAAACACTCGTTCTTGATCGAACCTCGCGTTTGGCCGAATCTTTCTATGGGGAACAACTGCCTTTTTCCCGCTTCGGCAGCTTTGACACAGGTGCGACCCCCGACAGGATCGTCGTCGAATTGAAGATACCTTCTTACCGTAAACAGTCGCTTCGCTGTGTTCTCGATAGCGGGGCAAACTTCACTATTCTTTATCCCGAGACAAGCAAGGTCTGGAACACGCTGCTTTTGTCCCAACCGCCCGAAATGCACACTTTGGGTGGAAACAGTTGCATCATGAAGAAATCGCTTATGGCCGTAGGCGGCAGCTTCCATTCGGATAGCGAGATTGGTGTCTGCGAGAAGATGACACGTGAGGCTTCTGACTCCGACTGTCTCCTTTCGACGCATCTCTTCAAGGAGATCCTCATCAGTCACCTCAACTCGTATGTCATCGTTAACCCGCGAAAGGGCCCTCGCAGATCGGAGGAACCTGTCACCGTAGTTCTATCAGCTCGGTGATTGATGGAACTTTCCCGCGAACGGCATCTCGGCGAGTCCGACACTCCCCACAGGGGTCCTAAGTTACAGAAACCGAGACTGCACGCCTAGATGGTTTCCGAGCGGTCGGCAACTCCGAAGTAATCCTTCGCCCAATACCGATATCTATCGCCGAACTTCCCGGGAAACGGGGTGGTCTCAATGGGTCGACGCAACACTCAGCTCAAAACCCCATTCAATGAAAACAAAAGCTAAATGCGCTGGCTAGGATTTGATCAGCCGGAGCCTTACCCTGGCTAAGGTTGGCCACATCAGCCAAACCAGATTCGATTCTTCAGGGTAAGCATTTGTGGATCAGCTGATTAAATAGTGTTGCATCGACCGGTTGAGCTGGCAGGGTTATCGGCAACTTGGACCGAACTTGCCGAATGTATGGTCCGCCGTCTGACTGCAAGGGAAAAGTGATTCGATGAAGAAAGTCTGCGTCAATGTATCCGTCAATAAGGGCGAAGGTATTGTCAAGGGCAGAGATTTCCTTACCGCTGCGATGAGCAACGCTCAATACCAAGGAGTATAGGAACCAGGGCACGAGCGGGTTCTCATCGAATCAACTACGGAGGAGTATTCTCCACCAACCATCAATACGGCCACGACAGCGACCATGATTCTTCTATGCGGACACCCGGCCTATGCTGGGTGCGAGAGCGCCTACTCAGCCTGTCGGTCTGGCTTGCGCTGACCAGAATACATTTCAGGCTGCTCTCGATGAGAGAACCTGCGGATATGGCTTTTGCGTCCGCAGGATCCAGTACATCCGAATCGCCAGCTTGCGCGCGGCAGCTACCTTGGCGACGATGAAGTGCTTCTGATGACAGCGGTGAGAGTACTCCTTGCGGAAGTCAGGATCGAACCGCACCGCGATATTAGCTGCCTCGACCAGGAGAAACCGCATGAGCCGGCTGCCCTGCTTGCTAATGCCGCCCATCTTCTGCTTGCCTCCGGAGGAGCGCTCTCGAGGGATCAGGCCCAGATAGCTTGCGACCTGCTTGCCTCGTGGGAATCGGCGGACATCACCGATGGTGAGTACGAATGCCAGAGCGGTGATCGGGCCAACGCGTGGCTGACTCAACAGAAGTTGCACATCAGGATACTGCGAAGCGACCTGCTTCACGGCATCATCGAGCTGTCCTAGTTGCACATCCAGAATGCCGAGCAGATGAAGCAGATCATGCCTTCGGCGATCTGCCCAGGGATCGAGCGAAAGGGTCTCGAGTGCAGCACGTCCTTCTGTGCTCCAGAGCTTCTGCTTCTTCTGCATGCCTTGGTTGAGCATGAGATGCTGCAATTCGTTTTTGACACGCGTACGTATCTGGACCAGCTTGTGGCGATGAACCAGCAACTGCCGATGGTCTCGCGTCTGCGCGCCGGGCACCCAGATGCGCGGAAAGCGTCCCTCGATCAGGAGCTTCAGGATGTGTCCAGCATCTCGACGATCCGTCTTTTGCTTCCGAACATAGCTGGCACGAATCTGGGCCGCATCTCCGACCCACACTTCGTGACCCAATCGCTGCAACAGCTGAACAAACCACTGATCGTTGCCGACCGTTTCGATGCCCACGAGCGCAGGCGACGCCAGCGCTCGATAGAATCGCTCCGCTTCACCCGACGTGTGCCTCAGCTTGTGCTCCGTCGTCGTACCACACTCAGTATCGAGCATGGCAATCTGCTGAAAGCTTGGATGGAAATCACAACCTATGATGATCATCCGGGCTCCTTTCCTCCCGCTGACCCTGGTTCCTAAACCAACCACAGTCTAGAGGACTGCTGAACCTTCGCCCTTATCTAATCAGCCTATTGGTGGAGATTTGTTCTCCTGGCCATGATGAGTTGCGCGCGTGTCGGTCCTTTGAAGTCGGTCGGTCGTTGAAGACCATTTGCAGGATCAGGCTTGTGTTCAAGTCCCACTCTTCCCAACCTGCGCGGTTTTGCCCCTGGTCGCCGCGCTGAGCAAGCACGTGCGTAAACTGCCCGCGACTCTGCGGCTCTCGTTGACGTGGGACAGGGGGCACGAGATGGCTAACCACAAGAGCTTCACGGTGGACACGAATGTGAAAGTCTACTTCTGCGATCCGCAGAGCCCCTGGCAGCGTGGCACCAATGAAAATACAAAGGGCCTGCTAAGACAGTACTTCCCTAAGAAAACCGACTTGTCCGGTTACTCTCAAGCCGATCTCAACAAGGTAGCTCTGCGCCTCAATCAACGCCCGCGATAAACCTTGGGCTTTGAAACGCCGGCGACTAAACTCCAAGCCAGTGTTGCATCGACCGGTTGAGCTGACCCCGTTTTCGGCAACTTCGACTTGAACGTGCCGAAAACTGGACTTTCGGGCATTGTCCGAGTAGCCGTTTATACGGCAAATTTGTTAGAGGCATAGCCGACCCGATCGGGTGAATGAGCGCGTTGCCTTGTTGCCGTCAACTGACCCTCAAGTTTCGGATTGCCTCTAAACGAGATCACTTCGCACAAGTCCACTTATCGTTACAAATGTTCTGGGACTAGATCGACACGAAAGACCAATCGGAGGAACATAGGGCTCCCCTTGGAGATTACGAACCGAGGTAAACGGTGGTCGTCTCCCCGTTTACCTCGGGGTTGGCAGTTCGCCTAACAGACAGCACGCTGATGTCGTCTTCCTGGCCAAAATCTTGAGCGGCCGCGGCAATCTCCGCCGCCGTGATTGGCTCTTGCAGCATCGCGTGGATGCGCTCGAAGCCGAAGAGCTGGCCATGTTCGTCTTGTGCCTCAGCGATGCCGTCTGACATGAGCACGAGCCTGTCGCCTGACGCGAGCTGAAAATGCATCACGGAAAATTCTGCATCCGGAGTCATACCCAGAATCATCGCTCCTTCCATCGGCAACTCTTCTCCGTTGAGATACGGCGGCAGATGCCCGGCGTTGGCCAGTGTCACCGCCCCGTCGGCTTCAATTCGCAGGGCCAGACAGGTCGCATGGGCGTGGCCGCGGCCACAGAGTCGTTGATTCAATGCGTTCAATGCAGTCAGCGGATCGCTACTGTGTGCGGCCTCAGCGTGAATCGCACCCACGATCAATGCAACCAGCATCCCAGCCTGCAATCCCTTGCCGGTCACGTCGCCCACCACAACCAGCGCGCTGCCGTCCACTGGGTGCGCGATGATCTGGAAGAGGTCGCCGCCCACCACACGTGCCGGACGGTATTCACTCTCGATAATCAGTCCCGGTACCACCGGGAGCGCCACCGGGATCAGCATCTGCTGAACCTCCCGCGCCTGCTCGAGCTCTAGCTTCCACTGCTCGCGCTCCCGCTGAGAGTGCAAAAACCGTCGCAATAGCATCACGGTGATGATCGTGAGCGACAATATGGAGGCGATCTCCCCAATGCTAAATCCGACTCCGAAGAGGAACAGCTCTGTGGGCACGTGCAGCACAATCAGCTCTGTCAGGAACGGCGAGAAGATCCCAAGCAGCACTGCCGGGAGTGCCAGCAGACCCTCGGTCCTGTTTTTGCGGATGCCTCGGTAGGTCACCCAGAGCAGCAACACGACGCCCAGCAACAGTTTGAGACCGAGCGTCAGCGGTGAGAGCCAGACGATGGCATGGATGGGAACAAGGCTGCCATAGAGAGACGTTCGCAGCATCGCCATGCTCAAACCCTGGAGCACAACTAGCCCCCAGACCATGCGTTGCAGCCGCGTCATATTATCCAGCCGGAACCAGTAAGCCCAGAAGAGCACCCGGACTCCCATTCCCACGGGAGCCAAGATCACATCCGAAAGAAGAAGGTTGAGATTTGCATTTATCCACGGAAAGTAGTCTGCAGCCAGGTACGTACAGTAGCGCGCCATGGTAAACGCGCAGGTCAGGCTCAGCCAGAGATATGCCGGCTCCTTGCGGTCCAGCAAGAACAAGCCAAAGCCCACCACGAGGGCCAGCAGCAGGATCTTTGCGTTAAAAAATGCGCTATAGTTCGAGTGATCGATTCTGTCCCAGTCCAGATGGAGCAGACCATCAATTGTAGCCGCCTTTCCCAGCACGGGCGGCGAATGCATGCCACCGGCGTCCGGATCCACCAGTGGCGTGGTGTCACTCATCCACATGCGGATGGCGACCGTTACGGGGCCGCTGCGCATCTTTGTTGGCAGTGAAAAGGCACGCGGTAAGGCGTTGTAGATTGTGACGCCACGCGCTGTGAACCGGCCAAACTCCCCCACAAGCTCGCCATTCACGTAGACCTGGTAGGCGTCATCGAAATCGTTTGGCATCTTCAGCTTCAGCGCAGTCTGATCATCGTGCACGTCTACGCGCAGCCGATACCAGGCATAACCTGAGTAGCCCTTGTACCCCTGCGCTGTCCAGCCCCGGACATAACTGCCACCGAAGGCCGGATCGCGCGACCCCGGCGGTGGCGTCAGGTCCAGCGTGCCCCAGGCGGAATCGTTGAAGCTCGGACTGGTCCACGCCATGTCGTCGCCGGTGTGAAACTTCCAGTGTCCGGTCAGCGCGACGGCCGAATCGCCTAGGGTAATGCTCCTGGCCGGCGCTGGGACAGCTGAAACCAGCGCGCTCTGCGCACGAAGGGCGACGCACACACCGACCGAGAATAAAAGCAAAAATGAAAACCAAAGGCGTCGCATAGGATAGGTTCGTGACAGGAAACTAGGAATACCAGCGATGTTGTGCTTTGGCAACGAAGAAAACTACTGGAGGCAAGACGGGAGTTTCCTATAACCCCGGTGGTCTCAACGGGTCGCAGAGCCGACTCCCAGGCCCGACGATCGGCTTCACTGGCTCGATACAGTCGACGCCCGCCGTGACGCGACACCTCCCGGCTCCCTGTCGACACAGCCCGCTGCAACCCGCTAGCGATCTCACGAATCGACGAACCGGAAGCAATTCCTCGTGAGATGTCTTCCCGCTCGGCCAGCGTCAGCGTTCGCGGCGAACGCCGACGAGCAGCAGGAACTATCCCGCCGCGCTGCGTCAACAAGAACCGGATAGAACCATGGCCCTTACCAAAGGCGCGGCCAATCTCATGCAACGACTCTCCCGCCTTCCAACGGCGCCACATGTCGATCCGCTGCTCCGTGGAAAGCCTGTCCCACTTTCCTTGTGCCATATACACCACCTTTAGAAAATGAATTCATATCAGATGGTGTTGCACCGACCGGTTGAGACCGCCCCGTTTTTCGGCAGCTACCTGAGCCACTTGTCCGAAATGCCGACTATACAGACAAGTGGTTCCCTTTCTATCGTCGGTGAGTGACTTGGCGATTTACCCCCTGTCGAGAAAAGTCATAGCGCGTCAAATGGCAAAGATCACTTGGCCCCGCGAAGCCAGTTATACGAGCGGAACTCCGAAAACGGGCGCGAATACTCTGTGTGGGTTGTGTGAGGCCTATACAACGATGCAAGTCGCTCAGGTCATCAATGACTTTGCGGTACCAACGAAAGGGCTCATCAGTTCCTCTGTGGGCCAAAACCTATGAGCGTCTTCTTTCTACTCCTGCCGCGCTCCTTCGCGAAGGAGTAGCTGCGGATGGCCCCGGCCTATAGCTGTTACGGGGCTAGGGCAGTGAGATTCGATAGAGGTTCCGGTGTACCGTCGTGTTCACCCAGGCATAGTGCTCCGGGTCCTTGCCGGGCACCAGCTCTTCACGGCTCACGGATATGGCACCTCGAACGACATTTGATTCGGCGAATGGCGAGATCCCGTCCGCAGGAAGAACCGGCAAGTCTTCCCCCCGCCCCAGGGGAATCGCCAAACTGCGACCCGGGCTTGTCCGTGATGACTCTTTTACTGGAACGAAAAGGAATTTTCCGTCCGTCGACCATCTTGGAAAGCAGTAGCTTGCGGAAATCCGCCGCGTCACTCCGCCGGCCAGCGGAATCGCTGTGACGGCGAAAATTTTGCTTTCGGGTGTCGCGGGAACGAATGCGATCACCCATCGCCGCCCAGGTGAAACGCTCTGGAATTCCAGAATGGGAAAGGGGACGACCCTGGAGCGGTGTGTTCCGTCCGCGTCAACCTGCTCCAGGTAGTTTTTGTTCCCTTCCGTGTGTTGGAACAGGACTTGGCCCTCCACGCCAAAGTGGGGTGACTGCGCGCCGGTAACATCCAATTTTCGGGGGGGATTGCTGCCACCCACCGGTGCCAGCCACAACCGCGTCGTCCCCCCCGCCGCGGCGGTCGTATACACCACCTGTCTGCCATCCGGCGATAGATCGAAAGCGATCATCGAAATTCCGGGTAGCACTACTTCGCTCTTTCCCGACTCGACGACTGTGCGCCTCAGCTCTGCACCCGAGTTCTGCCCCTGCCGCAGAAGGTAATAAAGAGCAGAGGCGTCGGGGCTGAAAACGGGATGAGACAGTCCGCCAACCACTTCACCTTCAGAAGAGAGCGGCCGCTCGATGTTCCCGTCGTGCATCCAGAGTGCGCTCTCGTGCACACCCACGGAGGTAATCAGCGCTGGCGCCTGCGGTTCCACCGCCAGTCCATCCTCCTCGGTCGGTCCAAAGGTGATTTGCTCCGGCTCTCCGTCTGGAAAGTACTGCCGCCAGATGTGGCTCTGCCCATCCACTGTCACGGCGAAATACATCCATCTGCCATTTGGGGACCAACCCGCGGAGGTACACGCACCAACGGGGCCAATCGGTCGCGGGGAGGCCTGGCCCTCCAGATCCACCAGTCGGCACGGCGCCCAATCGCCGTTCTCGTTCATCTCTACCACGAGAGCCCAGTGCCGATCCGGAGAGGCATACGAGTAGTGGGCCATACCACGCTCGTGCGCAGGAAAGTAAATTTCACGCGAACCGTCACGCGTCACTGTTGCCGTCACCACTCCCAGATGGATTGCCTCGCCCGATCGGATTTCGGAAAAGAGCAGATGATCGCGGTCGAGCCACACCAGTCCCGCTGCGTTCTGCATCCACAGATGAGGCTCACCTCCCAGCGCTGATACGGTGTAGGTGGAGAACCGGGGACCCTCCAATACCGTGTACGCAATCTCCGCCCCATCCGGCGAGAACGCCAGCCCGTATTTCGGTCGGTGGTCGTCCGTCACCCGCCTGGCTTCTCCGTTCGGCAGCATCTTCACATAGATCTCATCAGAGCTAAGAAAGGTGTTGTTGCCACGGATAAAGGCCACCATATGTCCATCCGGCGATAGCGCCGGAGCCACGGCAGAATCGGTGAATTCGGTGAGCTGCATGAACCGGGCTTCTGGCGGGCGATGGCGGGATCGATAAAGGGCCACCGCGAAGAACCCTAGGGCGCAGGCCGCCACAGAAGCGGCAAGTAGAATCCATCGTGCCAGTCGGTTTCCGGCGATCCGGCCGCCAGGCGGGAGGGCCGGGGCAGTCGGCGGCACGAAGATTCCTGTTTCTGACGGCAGTTCCACGCTTCCTCTCGCCCCATCGGGGAGCGCAATGAAGCGGTATCCGATCCGCGGAATGGTTTCGATGTAACGGGGAGAGCCTGCCGAATCTCGCAGAGTGTCGCGCAATTTCTGGATGGATTTATTCAGCCCGTGGTCGAAATCGACAAACACATCGGACGACCAGAGGCGTCGCCTGAATTCTTCCCGTGTCACAATCTCGCCGGGAACTTCCAGGAGCAACAACAGGACCTGAATCGGCTGCTGCGATAACCGGATCTTTGCGCCGTTCTTAGTGAGCTGGCGCGTCCTCAGATCCAGCTCAAACTGGTCAAACCGAACCGTCCCTTCAGTGAGTGAAAGGGGCATTCCCCACCCGCCAGACCGTGAGCCCAAGTTTAGCACTCCAAGGTTACTCGGGGACAACTCTTCCAACTGATTACTGCAGAAAGGTTTGTTCGGGGAGAAACAATTCGCCGCGTAGGCATTGCTTCCGGAAGGGCAGTCGTGGAAACTTCGGACGCATCACTGTCACATCGCGTACCAGAAAAGAGAACAACCGCCGAAGAGGGAAACTGCCCACTTACAAGTTCCGGCTGCGATTTTCGCAAACGGAGTGAAGACAAACAAACAGCCGCGGTGAAAACGACAACCTCGCCGCAGAATCAGAGGGAGACGGACATGAAATCGACATTTAGGAAGAGGTACGCACGTTCTTTGGCCCTGCTCGCTGTCGGAATTATCGCGGCGATAGGAGTTGCCCATGCGGATGGTTGGTGGGACGATTACGAACAACTGGCCCAAATGACTGAACTGGAACAGCTTCACGCAACCTTTCATGCGTCAATCAGCGTGCACGATCCCATGAACGGCGATTCGCCTGCAGTGATAACTCAGCGAACCCGCGACATACTCGCGATCTGGTCCAAAGACGCCGAACTCACGGTTATCAACACTACTGCCACGGCGGGAAATTATATCGGCAACGGCGATCCGGAGGATCCCGCAACTTGCCCTACACCCTCGGGAGACACCTCTGCCGCCGGGAAACAGGGAACGCTGTGCACGTTCTTCAAGTATGTTGCCGGCGGTTTGCAACCAGCCAATAAGTTTGTGTCGCTTTCCCCGGTGTACAAAACGAAGTATGTTCCTGTAAAGGACGGTGACAGCCAATGGAAATCATCGGTGTATTTCGAATGCCATTACTTCGACGTGTCATTGAATCCGGCCACTGGCCAGCCGTTTTGGACGGCCAAGAGCCACGTAGACCTTAGCGGTGAAGCCAAAAAGATCAACGGGAAGTGGTTGTTGACCCGGGTCAGCTCGGCTACGGTTGGGATTCCGATTCCGTAGCAGGCTGCCTTCTGCGGAAGAGATGCCGGGACAGCATGCTTATCGCTGGAGTGATGCGATAGGTGTGCTGTCCGTGCACCGCTTTTCGTCACCCAGCCTTTTGAGCGGCTCCAAAAAGCTTCACTGTTCGTAGCTAATTAACGTCCGGTTTTCGTAGCACATAAAATGTCCAGTTTATTAAGTTCAAGTCGGCTGGTGGTTACCAATCCTGATTTCAACCGATGCCAACAGGCCTTAGCGTAAATCGAGTGTTCTGGCGAAGAGACATCCAAACCGGTCGTTCACCGGCTCCTCGAGATTCTGCTTGCATCCCAGATAACGCTCGGTAGTCAGAACTGAGGCGTGGCCGAGGAGGAACTGAATCTGCTCCAACTCGCCTCCGTTGACATGACACAGCCTTGCACATGTCCTCCGCAGATCGTGCGGCGCGAGATGGTCAAGCTGTATCCGCTGAGCAGAATTCCGCACCACATACCAGACCACGTTTTCAGAGACTCCTTTGCCCCATGCTGTTCCGTGCCGGCTCACTGCCCTGAAGATTCGACCGTCCGTGACATTCGCTGCTGCCATCCATCTGTCGACAGCGCTTTTTACCCAGACCGGCACCGGGACCGTGCGGACATGGCCGCCCTTTCCGACAAGGTCCACGATTGCCCAGTGTCCCTGACGACTTTGAACCTCTTCCTTCCTAAGTGATACCAGTTCTGCTCGTCGGAGCCCGCATCCGAGCAGGATGGAGATCATGGCTACATCACGGGTGCAACGGAGGCTCTCGCCATCTGATTTCTCAAGGAGCAATCGAGCCTGATCGCGGTTGAGCCAGTTGCCGGCCCGAGAGCCCAGCTGCTTCACGCCCTTGACTCTCCTAATTCCGGCCGCCAGTTCTGGGCTCAATAATCCGGAATCAGCCGCTTCATCGGCGAGACGCCTGACCGCGGCGAGCCTTTGGTTGATAGTTCCCGCTGCGAGACCCAGAGATTCGAGATACAGCCGGAATCTCAGCACCACGACTCGGTTCAGAGCCAGACGCGGTTCAGAACAATACCAGGGTGATGAATTGCTCCATTGCGAACTTATAGTTTCGTCTCGAGTTTGGTGAACTCAGGCTGCTAAGCACGGAGTTCTTTGCATGATCCAGATCAGGCAGGCGAAGGACGATCTTGCGGCGAAGCGACTTCTTATTCTTCTTGCGCATACGAGCGGCCTCCACGCCGCTAGCATGTTTGGAAGGGTACGTTCCGCGCTTGCCGCCTGGTCAGCCAAGAATTGTCGGCGAGTGCACAGGCGATTCTCCATCCGCTGCCCATCCAGCTACAATTATTGTCGTGACTAGAGAGCGTTGGGCTCAGATAGGAATCACGGTTCAATTCCTCATCGCCGTGAGGACGCTGGGTGAGATCTTCCGGCTTAGGCATATACTTGGCATGAGTTTTTCTGTGGCAGTTGCTATGCCTTATGTTGCCGGCGCTTTGATCGCTACCTGCTCTTGCTGGGTTGGCGTTACCTTGTACTTCTTCCGACGCTACACTCTGACCGCCTGGATAGCGATAGCGACCGTACTGGTTCTACTGGTGTACAAAATAAGCATGATCGGCAGGTAGTGGCGGTTCAAGCTGACGGCGGATCAAAAGCCGAACAGATCGCACGGTTCAAAGAGTGCTACGGCGATTTTGCATCATTCCAGAATTAGACTAAGCAGCCAGGGAGCGTTTCCAGAGCATTTCGCCCCAGAATATGGAAACCAGATAGATGGCGAAGGCAACGGCCAGGACCCAGAGTCCCGTCCTCGCTGCTCCGACTCCAGCGAATCCACCCAGGAGCAACTGTGCTACCCCAAAACGGGGATCCCCTCCGACGAAACGCCATCTACGCTGGTTCGCCCGCTGTCTCAGCGACGGGTATCGTCCGACTGCGATAGCGACCAAGCCAAATGCAACACCTGTTCGTAGACTTAGGAGTGAACCCATGACGGCGAGCGGGATCAAGAACGTCATGTCCTGCGTGACCAGTAGCTTCCAACCTGCTATCGGTAGGAGACGATAGCGCAGCAACGCTCGCCCTTCATCCAGACGCAGCATGCGTTGCGCAACCGTGCTAATTGCAATACCCACCAATAACGACAGCATAGGAAATGCTGTCGGCTCTGGTGCCCGCCCAAACAGCCGATACAAGGTTCCGATAACAGCGATGAGCAGCGCAATCCAAAAGTCGAGTGTTCCATGCAATCCTTGCCACATCTCTTGCGCGATTCCGCCGATCTTGAGGGGCGCCCTTGAGAGGTCGAGGCTTGCATGTATTCGTAGTTTGAATGGGAGACGGCTAACGGCGTAAACCGTCGTATGGACGATGAGTGCCAGTAGAACAAAAAATAAAGCTGTGGCTAAGCCCATCCAGAACAGGTAGCCAAAAAACAACACTATAAATAATGGATTCAACGCAAAACTTACTGAACTGAGCAAGAGTCTTTGTCTACCTGTCAGTGGCCACGTAGCGACCCGCTCGGGAGGCAATCTATGCTGGGTATCCACCGAAAAGGTAACCAGCAGAGGCGCAAGGAGGACAATCTGAAAGAAGAACGTACTCCAGAATTTCACTTTCAGTGTCCCACCACTTGCAGAAATAATCAGGAGGATGCAGAACAGGAAGTTATTGAAACGCACGGAGGAAATGCTGCCTAGTTCCTTCAACATCAGTTTCTTCAACAGAGACAAAAGGGCTAGGATCTGAGCCAATCCGGCACCTCCGGCTCTGGCTTGCCAACGATGCTGAAGTACACCTCCTCAACTCCTGCTTCTGTTGCTGACGGGTTGAAATCTGATTCAACTCGACCTTCGTAGAGAATCACGACACGGGTGGCGAACTTCTGCACTACCGACAGAATGTGAGATGTGAGCAAGATCGTAACGCCATCGCGGGAGAGTTGGCCAAGCAGCATCTGGATGACCGCGGACGATGCGGGATCGATACCCTCAAACGGCTCATCCAGCAGCAGAACCCTCGGCTTGTGCAGGAGGGCCATGGCCAAGGCGGTCTTCTTCCGCATGCCGAACGAACAATTGCGTGCAACGGTGTGGCGTCCTTGTGTAAGATCGAACAGCCCTAGCAGGTCCGCTGCTCGATCTGCTGTTTCGCTCTTCGTGAGTCCATAAATGGGTCCAACTGCCATCAGGTTCTCGATGACCGTTAAAGACTCGAACAGCCCGAGCCCCTCGGGTAGTACACCCAAATTCCGCCGAATTCTAACTCCATGATCCCGGAAACCCAGTCCGCCGATGAACACGGAACCACTGTCTGGCTCCTCTAATCCTGAGAGCAGGCGTAGCAGCGTGGACTTGCCGGCACCGTTGGCCCCTAATAGGGCACAAATGCCAGGTTCTACAACGAGGTGTATGCCTCGGAGAACGGGTTTAGAGGCATAGTTCTTCGTCGCAGCTCTGCAGTCGATCACTCTGTTTTCCCCACTCATCAGTTAACATACTCCGGCGAACAGCTTTCTCTGAGTCTTCCGCAACCGAATCAAATATCCGGGAGGATGGCCGGCAATCCGGAAGCAACCCTCGATTGACGCTAACAAGGCGATGCACTCATTGAGGCCTTGCGTTACCTAACTTCAACCGAACTTGCCGATAAATGGGATGAGCAGGTCTTGAGATCGGAGAGACTGTTCCCATGAAGAGTCCGGAAAATCCATCCACAACAAAGCGGCTGGCGAAGCTGATCAAATGTCGATGTTGGCGGGGGGCCTAGAGTCTGTTGATCCACCGAAAACACTCGAAAGACGACTCGGAAGACCACCCATGCCAAAACATAGGCATCCGACCCTGCATAGGTGTCAACATGGAGCGATCCTCGATTTTGGCAGTCGCATTTCTATCGGGGGCTTTGGCCCTGACAGCCTTCGCTCAATCAACTACTCCTCCCGCACGAGTAAAGACCGAGGCCGCCGCACAAATGAAGCAAGACAAGAAGATATCAAAAGAGAAAGCGAAGTCTGACAGAGCCACAGCAAACGCTCAGAGTGGAAAGAAGGCGACCACATCGCAAGACGCCGCTTATTCTTTGTCGTACAAGCTAGGGACACCAAAATAACCTATGATCCGACCATGCTTTCTCGTTGTCGACCGGGAGTTTCCAGGTAGTATCTCTACACGGAAATTAGTGATTGAGACCGCGAAATTCAATGTTGTGACTGCTTACAGCGGGGTGGAAGCGTTGGAGCTATTCCAACGCTTTCCGGCAATCAGCGGTGTCGTAATGGAATCCGGCCTTGAGGACATCACATGTCGCGAGATCGCGCAGAAGATTAAGACCTCCAATCCACGGATGCCAATAATCCTCATCGCATCTCCAAATGCCGACGATTGTCCTGAGGCGGACTTTGTACTCAAGTCCTTTGAACCCGCGAAGCTATTGGAATGTTTGAAGAGCCTGCAACCGAGTGCGTCGCGGGAAATTGAGAAGAGGAATGAGCAGTTGAGTCTAGAGCAGTGACGGTTAAATCGCGTGGATACTCAATGAGGCCAGTCATTCTAGTGGGGGCGGTAGAGGGGCGGCGTCTCCGGCGTCAATTTTCCCCGTACTTCTAGGCGCAATCGTCATCCTCTTCATCGCTTATTTCGTTTTCCGGAGGATCAAGTAGCGATGAGCAAACATGGTCGGCTGGAAAGATCACCCGACCATGTCCTATTGTGGCGATGTTTGCTCAGTGCGAAACCCCTCCTCCGCCTAACACCGGGCCGCCTCCGATTCCTCCTCCGCCGCCTACGAAAGCAAGACAGAGTCGTTGCGCGGCCGCACATGAATCGAGGCAACCCTGTTGCAATAGCGGATCGGGATTATTGCATCTAAACACGCAACCCGCATGCGCGATAAGGCAATCCAGAGTCTTATTTCCAGTGCCTCCGCCCCACCCTACAGGGAGGTTGGGATGCAGAGACTGTGCGCTCGTGCCACCGCAGCCGCACCCTGACGTTGTATCGGGAGCGGATGTTGAAGAAATTGTGCCTTTTTGGTGAACGACTGTCGGCGCTTGATCCCGTACAAATACGATCGAGGGCTCGGTTGGCTTTTCCGATTCCACAATATGAATGACATCTTGCTCGTCAATTTCTACACACGTCTTCATATCCAAATTTGTGTATATCTCGATCTTGCCAGTTGTCCCTTTGCTCACAAAGCCAGCAATCCGTTGCATTTGGCTATTACCCTTACTCTTTGCGGCTTCGATAATTGGGTTTGTACGCATAGCTTGAAGTCCTCCTGGACTCTGATTGATTAGGATTTGGCCGGATCGCTTTGTCGACGTAGACGGTGCACCCCAACCCCGCCCTTGACCCGGTGACTTGAAAACTGTGGCGACTTTCTCGGTCACGCTGTGGTGACGAAACTATCCGACGAGTTGTGACTGCATTCAAGCGGTAAAGAACGTAAGGGTAGTCATTCCTTCCATTAACCGCCCAATGCGGTGCTTTGCTGTGACCGTAAGGGACGTAACTACGAGCGATCGGGCTGTGCACATACCGGCCAGCGGGTATAGAAGTGGAAGCTTTGCCGTCTCTTCGGAGGCGGCGGTCCTGTCTCTGTCAGGGAAAGGAGAGTCTCACGCTCAAGTGACCGTCGCACCAAACAAACTACCATTTGGTAAAAGCCGACTCCATCGAGAATAATCAAGAATGGCAACCTTGGGATCAGCATGCTCATCACAGACTTCAATGCAATTAGTCTTCAATTTTTGTTAGAAAATAAAGGAAGGCTTGGAATGATTCAAAGGGCCCCCAAGACCGTATATGTGAACCCACAGCAGTTGCAACGCCAGCGCGAGCATAGCGATGAGGCGAGAAGGTCTATTGTTGTAAATCCGGATCCTGCACATGTGCTTGCAAAGGCGTGGGGGTCGATAAGTCGGCTCCGTCACCAGCGACGGCCGACTATTCCGAAGGCAGATAGATCCTCATAACAGTTTCCCGGAGCGGTCGGAATCGGTGCTGCGGTAAAAGTTGATATTAGAGTGTGGGGGCCGCTCTTACTTCAAAACAAATCCAGTTGTGATGTTGGAATGGATGGCTTCTTTGGCGTTTTGCCATCGAACACGGTCCGCCCTCCGATCGAAGAGGAGATCGCGCGCTCATGTCTGATCGTAGCGTCGAATTCGGCAAAAGGCATACGCTCTTCTTCGACCTTACGGGTCAATCGATCTAGACGGCGGAAACCTTCAAGTTTCTCAGTATGTCCGAGATGAGCTGCCTCGAGAGAGCGCCGCAGTAAGCCAAGCGATTCATCGTAGGTCTTGAGCGAGACCGGAAACGGATGTCCGTCTTTGCCGCCGTGGGCGAACGAAAAGCGTGCTGGGTCGGAGAAGCGAGCCGGCGCTCCATGAACGACTTCCGCAATCAACGCCAGGGATTGCAACGTTCGCGGCCCCAGTCCTTCGACAAGAAGCAACGACGCGAAGTCCCGAAGATCCTGATCGTGCGCAACGGCCAACACTGCGCCTAATCGTTTCAAGTCCACATCCTTGGCTCGAACGTCATGACGCATTGGCATGACGAGTTTACGAGCCTCTTTCAAGGCACTCGCGACGGGCTCCTTCGCAATTGTGAGCAAGGCACTCTGCGCCTTCTTCGCGCGTGCATCCACCAGGTTCAGTATCTCGCCCTGTGGCTGGCCCACGATGGCGGTATGCGGCGTAGACACGAAATCGCGCACACTGGTCGAGTGCCAGTGATATCGTCGTGCCAAGTGGATGTCCGGATTCATTCCCTGTTGGACGACAGCCCATTCCCCCGACTGAGTTATCACGAAAGAATGCAGATAGAGTTGAAAGCCATCCGCAACCGTGTTGTTGTCAATTCGCGCCGTCAATCGACTCGTGCGTGCCAACGTATCGCCATCGAGCCCTGTCTTTTGCGAAAACGCACGCAACTCGTCCGGTGTACGAACGGAGAACCGACCGCGTCCGCCGCAGATCATCAAACCAAGTTCCGAGAAACGTGAATTGATCCCTCGCTTTAGCGCGCCGAGCACCGAGGTTGTAATACCGGAAGAGTGCCAGTCCATTCCCATCACGGCGCCCTACGCCTGGAACCAGAACGGATCGCTCAATCGGGTAAGGAACTCGGATTGCCCATAATTTAGGATGACCTGTTCGGCGATGGCAATCCCCAACTCCGTCATCCGACTGGCGAGCCAAGCAGGCACACGACCGCCGTGAAGTGGAAGATCGGCTGTGCCTGAGCGCTTCATATCATCGGACCGCTTTTACTATTTTTCGCTCTTTATTCGCTTTATTTCAAGCGGCATTATCTAGACCGTTATCTTCAATCCAATCGTTGCTGCACCCGTTCACGCAGGCTCTTTGCATCAAAAGGAGCCCGCACCTTGATGTCGTTATCAAAGTAAACGTACACGTCACGCACGGGAATCTTTCTGCATAGTTCCCCGCAAGCGAACCGGCCACTCGGGGCCTCGTCTCCTCTCGCCCATGCAGCGACACGGCCGGCCCAGAGATCAAGGGCGGCATCGTCGTAGCCGCTGGCGTAGAGTTGTTCCGACCCATGTAGCCTGCAATAGACGAAGTCAGTGGTCACGTCCATCAATAAGGGCCAGTCCACAGTGTCGGCCACGACCGAGCCAATGCTGTGTCGTCGTAGTAGTTGAATGAACTCCGGAACAGCAAAACTCTCATGCCGAATTTCGACGCAATGCCGGATCTCTTGCTTTGCGGTTCCTCGTTCGACTGTTGTATGCGCCCGGCCATGCAACTTCGGCCCGTGTGCGCCAGCGAGCTGAGCTGCTTGCTTCATCGTTCGCGGTAGCATTTTGAAGAAAGTCTCCAGCTTTACTGGGTCGAATACAAACCGTGGCGGAAACTGCCACAACACTGGCCCCAGCTTCTTACCCAGACACAGAATCCCCTGTGCGAAAAAGTTCGCAAGGGCATCTTCAACGTCTCGGAGCTTCTTCATATGAGTGATAAAGCGCGATCCCTTCACAGCGAAGACAAAATCATCCGGTGTCTCTGCAACCCATTGTGCGAAGTATTCGGGTCGCTGAAGGGAGTAGTGCGTCCCGTTGATCTCAATCGAGTTGAAGTTCTTTGCCGCAAATGCAAGCTCGCTGCGTTGCGGTAGTTTCGGAGGATAGAAAACGCCCCGCCATCCAGCATAGCGCCATCCTGAAATACCGATGCGCACTTTGCCGGCCACTAGTACGGTGTCCTTCCACCTGTTGCGCCGAAGACTTCACCAGTAACATAGCTCGCATCATCACTGGCCAGAAAGACGAACAGCTTGGCCAGCTCAATAGGCTGGGCTGGCCGCTTGAAAACGGTGTTTTCGCCGAACTTCTCAACTTTTTCCGGCGGCATTGTCGAGGGAATCAACGGCGTCCATACCGGTCCTGGTGCAACGGCATTTACGCGTACGCCCTGTTCCATCGCCAATTTTGCGATCGATTTCGCCATACTAAGTACGGCCGCCTTCGTCGCAGCGTAAGCGACCAGATTCTCACTCGGTTGATATGCCTGGATTGAAGTGGTATTCAAAATGGAGGCACCTGGCTTCAGCTCCTTCAGGGCTGCCTGAGTTAGAGCAAATGTGCCGAAAATGTTGGTATCAAAGGTTCGTTGTACCTCGTCAAGCGGCACATCTTCTAGCTGGTCGTGTGTCATCTGAAAACCTGCATTATTCACTACAACATCCAGTCTGCCAAACGCTTTCAGTGCAGCAGCGACGAGCGCCTGCGAGTATTCGGGCTTGCGAATGTCGCCGGGAAGCTTCACGGCTTTGCGCCCGGCCTTCTCTATGACAGCAACAACTTCTGCAGCGTCCTTCTCCTCTTCTGGCAAGTAGCTCAACAGCACATCCGCGCCCTCCTTGGCAAAAGCAATCGCGACGGCCCGCCCGATTCCGGAGTCAGCTCCTGTCACGATTGCCGCACGACCCTTAAGCTTACCTGTGCCGACATAGCTCTCTTCGCCGTGGTCTGCTGGTGGCTTGAGTTTTTTCACTGTCCCGGGATGAGTCTGCTCTTGTTTTGGAAAAGGCGGTTTTGGCCCTACCTCCCGCGGATCGATACCCATGACGAATCTCCCTTGTCATGCTGTGATGCACTCATCGCGAAAAACGTTCAAGAATTCTGGAGCCTGAGCGTTTTTGCTTACTTCCTTTGGATGCTCGACCGCATCTACACGATCAAGTCGTCGCCGGGCGTACCGATGCTCATTTGATGACAGAGTGCTTTGGAATGGGCTTCCGCGATGACAACCAAGACAAAGGAAGATGCCGCGATATTTGTTCCAAAAGAACGAACATTGCCTGTCCTCCGAAAGGCCGTACAACGATGCCGTGGCTGTGACCTCTATCGCTACGCTACTCAAGCCGTCTTCGGAGAATTAGAGATTGGACTGAACGCAACGAAACCGAAGGTCTCGATCATGATGATCGGCGAGCAGCCCGGAGATAGTGAAGATAAGGAAGGCCGCCCTTTTGTTGGCCCAGCCGGCAGACTTCTCGATCGATGCCTGGAAGAGGCTGGGATTGATCGACGCGACGTCTATGTCACGAATACGGTGAAGCACTTCAAATGGGAGCCGCGTGGCAAACTACGAATTCATAAGAAACCAAGCATGAAAGAAATTCATGCCTGTCGCCCTTGGTTGGACGCGGAGTTGGAGACGGTGAAACCGCAGCTGATCGTATGTTTGGGCGCGGTCGCCTCACAATCTCTCTTGGGCTCGAGCCTCAAGATCACAAAGGTCCACGGCAAGGTCCAGCGGGTCGAAGGACTTCCTCCTATCATTGCGACCCTTCACCCGTCCGCAATTCTCAGGGCTCGCACAGACGAAGATCGTCACCGCCAGAGACACACGTTGGTGGACGATTTATCAAGAGCCGCGGAATTTGTATCGCAATAGACATCCCTACCGCTCGCACCTTCGGGAAATCAGTGGAATCGCACAAGGAGGCGGTGCGCACAATCTAAGACTAATGTCAGGCCGTCTGTAGCTAATTCGATTGGTGAAAATTCCCTCTCCCTATTGGTTGCGGTTTGAGCCAATGATCGAGGACATGTGGTTCATCTTGGGCTCAGACGCAATGAGTGGCAGGCGAAAGGACTTTTGTTCTTAATCTGCTCCCAGTTATAACTCTGCTGAGCGTTTGCCTCCCGACGAAAAGAGGGAGAATCAGAATGCGGAGGCACAAGCGGCCAATGCATTTTTGGCCCTGTACAATTCCCTTGACCATGAATGACGGGCAGAGCTGGAAGCGAGACGCACGCGGGTTCATCGACAGGCCAAAGCAAAAACAGCCACTGGGCCGTCCTGCCAAAATCCTTCTCCTCATAGTCCCCCTCGCCGTAATCCTATTCGGAGGTAAGACTGCGCTTTCGTACTGGGTCGATCTGCTCTGGTTCAGATCGCTCGGCTACGGAGACGTGTTCTGGACGACATGGAGACTGCAGTGTGGAATCTTCGCGATCTTTGCGGTCGCTACATTTCTCATCCTGTACGGCGCATTTTCAGCCCTGAAGCGCGCCCATCAAGCCGATCTGCCGAGCGAGCGCGAGATCGTCATCGCGGGACAGCCAGTGAGTCTCTCAATCGAGCCCGCCTTGCGTGTTGTAGCGTTCTGCGCCGCGCTCCTCATCGCTGGGGTTACCGGTACGACGATGATGGAGGAGTGGCCCACGCTGGCCCTGTTCTGGTATGCACCGTCCGACGCAGGCAGCGCTGCAGACCCGATCTTTGGGAAGCCGATTGGCTTCTTCCTGTTCACCCTACCCGCGTGCCACCTGATCGTTGACTGGCTGGTTACGCTCTCCGTCATCACCACTGCACTTGCTGTCTTGTTCCTCCTGGTCACGAGCGGAGCCCGGGCGCTCGACAAGCGACGCAGCATCTACGGCTCTTCGCCCTGGCGCGGGCTCTCCATCACAACTTCATTCCTGCTGCTCATCCTCGCGATCAATATATATGTCGACCGATTCGACCGCTTGCTTGAGCATCACACCATCTTCGAGGGAGTAACTTACACGGACGCACATGTCGTGCTCACCGGACTTCTTATCGTCTGTGCGACCCTGGTTCTCGGAGCAGCGATCGCGGCCGTCAATGCTTTCCGGCAGCCGCGCGGGATATGGCTTGTAACTGCAATTATTCCAGCCGCGCTCTGTTATGTCGTGCTCGGAGTAGTCGGCTGGTACGTCAGCAACTTTGTCGTCAAACCGAACCAACTCGTTCGCGAGCAACCCTACATTGCCCATAACATCGAGATGACGCGGCAGGCATACGGCCTCGATCGGTTCTTGCAGCGCGAATTTCCTGCAGAGACCTCGGTCGAAGCAACGGAACCGGCAAACAATCAGGCCACGCTTCAGAACATCCGTCTCTGGGACTGGCGGGCGCTACAGGACACCCTGCGACAGGTTCAGGAGATTCGCACCTACTACGACTTTCCCGACATCGACATCGATCGCTACGAACTCGACGGCACCCTTCGCCAGGTGATGCTGGCAACCCGCGAACTGAACGTCGAGAAGCTCCCCGAGAGCAGTCGAAACTGGATCAACGAGAAGCTCGTCTACACTCACGGCTACGGAATTACCATGAACCCTGTGAATGGGTTCACGCCGGAAGGACTGCCGACGCTCCTGCTGAGCAATATGCCCGTCCAGAGTACTGTGCCTGGTCTCTCCGTAACACGGCCAGAAATCTATTTTGGCGAACTGACCGACACCGACGTATACGTCAAGACAAGGCAGCAGGAGTTCGACTACCCCCAAGGCCAGACCAATAGCCTCACTTCCTATCAGGGTACCGGCGGTATCGTGCTAGGCAGCTTCCTACGCCGCATCATCCTCGCCGTCGACCGCGGCGATCTCACAAAGCTGCCGTTCAGCGATGATGTAAACGCCGAGAGCCGACTCCTGATGCGACGTAACGTACGCGACCGCGTCGCGACCCTGGCGCCATTCCTCACCTTCGATCAAGATCCCTACATTGTGGTCGATGAAGCTGGCCGGCTTTCCTGGATGATGGATGCGTTCACAACATCGGACAGTTATCCCTATTCGAGCCACTACAGTGTCGATAACCATTCCCTCAATTACATGCGGAACAGCGTGAAGGCGGTGATTGATGCCTACGACGGAACCACGACGTTTTACGTTTTCGACCCCGAAGACCCGATCCTGGCGACCTACCGGCGCATCTTTCCCAGCCTGTTCAAGGATGCTGCATCGATGCCCGCGGGGCTGCGGAAACATGTGCGTTATCCCGAGCTACTATTCAAGTTGCAATCGGAGGTATACGGCCTGTATCACATGACGAATCCGGACGTCTTCTTCAACCGCGAGGATCTCTGGACAGTCGCCACCGAAACCGGCCTTGGCAACGACGGCGAGCAAACGAAACAACCGATGCAACCGAACTTCGTCCTGATGAAACTGCCGGGCGAAACCGACGTGGAGTTCGTAGAAATCCTCCCCTTCACGCCCGCCAACCGGAACAATCTGATCGGGTGGATCGCTGGGCGTTGCGACGGTGCCCACTACGGTACTTCGGTAGTCTACGACTTTCCAAAAACAAAACTGGTTGACGGCCCGCAGCAGATTGAGTCGCGTATCGATCAGAATGCA
This sequence comes from uncultured Acidobacteriaceae bacterium, assembly GCA_963798925.1. Classification (GTDB taxonomy): domain Bacteria; phylum Acidobacteriota; class Terriglobia; order Terriglobales; family Acidobacteriaceae; genus Edaphobacter. The sequence goes on along the minus strand of CAWCVD010000008.1, from coordinate 36,806 downwards.
CAGCTCTCAGGACAATTGACTCTGTGGAATCAGCAAGGATCTCACGTGCGTCGTGGAAGCCTGCTGGTCATCCCGTCCGGCCGTGCGCTGCTCTATGCGGAGCCAATCTATCTGCAGGCTCAGCAAAGCCCAATGCCGGAGTTGCGCCTCGTCGTGCTCGCCCTGCAGGACCGGCTTGCCTACGGTCCAACATTTGAGGCAGCGTTGGCGTCCCTCTACGGGGGGGAAGCCTCGTCTCTACGAACCGTAGAAGCGCCGCAACTAGCGGCTGCATCCCAAGCGCCGCAATCGGCGGACCTGCATGCACTAATCGCAGAGGCCGGTAAAGACCTCACCCAATACCAGCGCCTGACTGCGGAAGGCAAACTTGGCGAAGCCGGGCAGAAGCTTGAAGAGTTGAAACGTGTAATCGACCAGCTGAACGCGCGTCAGAAATAGGCGTGGGGAGTTTCAATCGGGTATTAGGGAATGCAATTCCCGGATACCCACTTTTTAATTCCCCTGTTCTTTACAGGCTGGGTTGAGGACAAGAGCGCAGTCAAATGCCCTAAATGCAGGCCGATAGAGGCAATTCCCGCTGAAGCAACTAGATCAAAATCGAGAAAATTCCCTGTATTTTTCCCTGTTAACGGGAATTAGTCGCAGAGAGCAGTTCGATTGAGACTGCATCCACCGCCACCACCCCCCGCTTGTGCCATCGGCCCTAACTCTGCACTTGCTTCGATAGCCACTTGCCTTCAGGTAGTCGTAGAGATCGAAGACGGATCTCAACCGAAGATATTCGTCAAAGATGTGCCGGACCTGTTGCGTGCAGCTGCCGGTCTTTATGGTCGTAGCCAAGAGGGACAATACCGCCCCTCCAAATTCCCTTCTTCTTCGACGCTGCGACCTTGTCGGGAATGCGCTCCCCTGTAACTTCTCGCTCCAATTGAGCGAATGAGAGCAAGACATTGAGAGTGAGACGTCCCATCGATGTCGTGGTATTGAACTGCTGAGTCACAGAGACAAAACTGACGCCCTTGCCATCAAAGGTCTCGACGATTTTGGCGACGTCGGCGAGAGAGCGAGTCAAGCGATCAACCTTGTAGACGACCCCGGTATCGATCTTGCCCGCAGCAATATCCTCCAACAGCTTCTTTAGTCCTGGGCGAACCATGTTGCCGCCGGAGAAGCCACCATCGTCGTACTTGGCTGAGAGAGCCTGCCAGCCTTCGTGCTTCTGGCTTGTAATGTATGCCTCGCAGGCTTCTTGCTGGACGTGAAGGGAGTTGAATGACTGGTCGAGGCCCTCTTCAGAAGACTTGCGGGTATAGATAGCGCACCGGCTAGTCTTCATTACTTCTTGCCCTTCGTGCCGAAGAAGGTTGGACCCGACCAGTGTGTTCCAGTGATCCGACAGGCTATGGGTGACAGGCTCTTAAACGTTTCTCCCTCGTATTTGAAGCCACTATCCGTGTTGGTGACTTCATGTACTTTGCCCTTCCATTCCCGAACAATGCGTGTACCGGGTCTGAACCTGCTAGGAGCCTCGCGGCTGGAAGTCCTCAACATTCCAATTGTTTCCGTGAGCTTGGCCCGCGTCTGTGCAGGCAGACCGCCTTGGGAGAGTTCTTGTATTCGGAATGCCAAAATAGGGAGCATCAGATCTCGGCGAAGACGAGGCGATGCTGGACGATTGAAGCTTTTCTGCCACAACTCTCTCAGCCGAGGCTTATCTAACGAAGGCAGTTTCACAAGCAAATCAGCTATTGGATCCACTAAAACCTCGTATAACTCTCGTATCCAGTGACGCTCTGCCCGGGCAAAGAGTCAAGCGAAGTTTCAATCGCCTAGCGAGCGGATGTGGTAGCCTTCTGGTGCCAATCGGGCAGACTAGCCGCCCAGTCCTCTTCAGCACTGCGAAAACTAGGTTACGCGAACCTAGATTTTCTAAATCGGAAACCGGAATTGAGGGGGTGGAAGAAGCGGCTAATAAGGCGTGGCGATGGGGGACAAAGAAACGATTCGGCGGAGGAGCCGACACACTTGTAGGTCGCTGTAAAGAGGGCGTCGGGCGAGTCACCGGCGACGATGATCTTGCAGAGGAAGAGGTAACAGACCAAGCCGTTGGTGCCATGAAGGATGGGGCGGGCAGATGGGGTCATGCCGTTGGCGAAACAACACGCGATCTCAACCGCTGAAGATTAGCCTAATTTGCCAACGATTAGAGACTTACCAGCGTGTTCAGTTTTTCCCCATCTGAAGTCAGCAGTGCAAGGATTGGCTGGACGGAAGTCGGCTCGTAAATTGGCGACGTTTGAGCCCGTCGAAGTCAATGATGGGTCGTGCCATGCTCGGTAATCAGTAGACACTTCGCCGCAGCGGCTTCGATTTCGCTGTTAATCTCTGCGCCGAGCAACAACATTAAACCGGTGAGATAGAACCAGGTAAGGAGAATGATCACTGCTCCCAATCCGCCGTAGGCAACCGAGTAGTCATTGAAGAAGTGCACGTAGATTCTTAGACCTACGGAGGCTAGAAGCCAGCCAACGATGCCGACAGATGCGCCTGGCGTGAGCCAATGCCATTGACTGGTCTTCACATCGGGTGCGAAGTAGTAGATGACAGCGAAAAAGAGCGAAAGGAGGGTGGCAGCGAAGAGCCAGGCGAATCCTCTCGCAGCATAGGCAGCTGCTGTAGCCAAGAAGTGATGGAAGATGTGCAGGTAGGCCATGCGCGCGAGCAGGTCTGCGCCGAGCATTGTGGCCAACATGAGAGTCACCAGAATCATGAGAATGACGGTCACTCCAATGGCTGAGAACCTCGCACCTAGATAGGAGCGTGTCTCTTTCACCCGGTAGATTACATTTAGACTGTCCTGTATGGCAGAAAAGCCTACTGAGGCTGTCCAGATCGCGAAGACCAGGCCGAAGGTAAGTTTGCCGCTTGTGGCCGAGGCCGTTGTTTGATTGAAGGTTTCGAGTACGGTGCCCAGAGCCGCGGGCGGGATGACGATCGCTAGGTAGCCCAAAAGTGAATAATAAACCTGCGAAGCCGATCGCGCCGCGATGCCCAGAAACGATGTCGCGGTAAACAGACCGGGGAAGAGCGCGAAAATGAAGAAGAAACCCAGTTCGGCGGCACGGCCAACCAAGTTGTCTTCGAGTAGAGAGCGCCAAGTGTGTTTCGCGATGACGCGGACAGGAATGCCTTGGAGGTTCCAGAGGGAGCGAAGGGGAAAACGAGAAACAAAGCGCCAGATCCGCCGCTGGAGATGCGGAGGGGGCTGATCGAGGAGGGGGCTGGCATCGGTAATTGGCATCCCCTTTCGCCTAATCGAGCTGAGGCGGCGTTCTATTGCATCAATAGATGCTTGGCCAATGCCGACGGTGGCCGGGAATCCAGAGGCTTGTACCGGTTACCGGCTCACGATCCCAAGCATCCTACTTCAAATTGGAGAGCGGAAACATGACAGCTGGGTCCGAACCAATGAAGATCGAGTAGGGTGGGGCGGGGGCACTGGAATTAAGACCCCGGATTGCCTCATCGCGATGCGGGTTGGGTGTTGAGATGCAATAATAGCGATCCGCTATTGCGACAGGATTGTCTCGATTCGTGTGCAGTGGCGCAACGACTTTGTCTCGCTTTCGCAGGTGGCGGGGGAGGAATCGGAGGAGGCCCAGTTCTGGGTGGAGGAGGCGTTTCGCACTGAATCTGCGCGCGAAACTTTACGCTAGCGGGTATATAGGAAAACGCGTCGGCTGGAAAAATAGCCGACCCATTGATATGACAGGACAAAAAATACTCTCAGGGGAGATTGAAGGGATTTCATGCCGTCCAGTCTGCTGGTTCCTGGATTGCGCTCAGCTACTAGGGCCGACTCTCATCGACCTTGCTAATCTATTGACTACACGCTGGTTGCGTCGCCTTTGCAGGATGAATGTCCGCACTCGCAGATGATTTCGGTAGTTCCCTCTGTTCCTTCGCAGTGGGTACTGCAGAAATTCTGCCCTTTGCCCGGAATACAACTACAGGCAGGATTTTCACATTTCTTTGGATCGGCCATTTAGATTCTCCTTCGTGATGCCGCTGGCGTGCTCAGAATTGAGATGCAGTATAAGGCTGGGCAGCAGCACTGCATTCGCAAACGGCTGGAAACATGCCTCGTCATTTCCGACAAGGGCCATTTACCGGGAACGTTTGATGTCTTCGTTAGATGATTATGCGGTCTTGGCCTCGCGCTGGTTGGCTTTAGCCGCAGCCTTAGCAACGGGCTTCTTGGGACTACCTTTCGCTATACCCAGCGAAACGGCCTTCGCGACCGCGAGCTCAGTTAGACCTCTATCGATTGCTTTCCTAACCGCTTTTTCGACATTCTTCGCGGCCTTCTTCTTCGCCTTATCGTGCGCCATATTCCTCACAACGTTACTGCCGTCGGGCAGCCTTCTTTGATGATTTCTTCAGGGTTTTCTTAGCGGGAGCCTTTTTAACGGGGACTTTCTTGGCAGCCTTCATCTCGGGAGTCTTTCTTGCCGCTTTTTTAACAACCGCCTTGTTCGTCGTCTTTTTTGCAGGTGCTTTTTGGGCAGCCTTCTTGACCGCACCTTTCTTCGCAGGTGCCTTCTTCAAAACCTTCGTAACCGTGGTCACGGCCGCGTCAAACGCCGTTTTGATGGACCCAGCTACATCTGACGCCATTGCTATTCCAAACCCAACTGTTTCCCCTGCCTTCTCCACTATAGTTTTCTCCGCCATTCTCAAGACCCTCAGTCCTTATGTCCGTCCGCAGTTACGGATTGTACACGGCAACCTTTCGGTGTTTTTCCCGCCGCCCAGCATCCCAGAGCCGGGCAAGGCGAATGCTGCGCCATCGGCCATGCTGAATGCATACGGCTCCTTCGTCTTGGATCCAGTTTCTTCCACTCGTAAAATCCATCAGCCGGAACGAGGCACCGCCCGCGTTGAAACGGTACTCGCCATGTGTTGCTGCTCATTAGGGTTTCGGCCTTCGCATTGATCGTGGATATTCCCTTGAAGTCTGCCAGAAACTTGGGAAAGTGTGGAACCAGACCCCAGCGCATCAGGACCAGCTCACGCTCACCTGTCTCCCTGGCGTTCCGGATGACAGGCTGGAATGTGGCGGGAGCGACGTTGTAATCCCAATCGGGCAGCACGAAGCCATCCGGGAGCTTGCCTACGTGGATGGCTTCCGTGATGCGCTGTTTGTCAGGTAAGCGGACACACATGCGTTGGCTTGAATCCTCCTGCCTTATTTTGCATCGACCCAACGAAGATCGCGCACAGGTACGCGCAGGACTAGGTTCAAGAGAGGAGCTTTAAGACTTCCTTGATGCCCACGTGTTCTACATGCAGCGCGAAGGTGGTGCAAAGCGTGCCCACGGCGATAAGTGTCTTGCGGTTGCTGACAATCCGATACCGCGTGAGCGGATAGATGAGCCGGCTGACGGTTGGCCACAACAGCATGTGGAGAAGCAACACCGCTAGCAAGAGATCGGGAATCAGGCAGTAGATGATCGTCGTGAGGTTGGCGATCACGAATGGTCCGATGAATGCCAGGCCGAAGAGTGTGGAACCAATCATCAAGACGGAAAACACTGTGAGCGCAACGATGACGGACGCAATCCTGATGACGGACGCGGAGTTCGCGATGAAGTCGAAGAGCAGGCTAATGATGAAGAGCGCAAAAAAATTAATGCACAAGCACACCAAGAGGAGGAGCGCTGCCAGGACGCTCATAGTGGCGGCCGAGAAGACATCACCGTGGTAAGAAACGAGGAGCCATATGGGCAAACCGAGCCACGGCAGGTACCTCACGACCGTCACCCATCGTCCTGGGTAGATTGCGGGCAAGGCCGCACCGGCGACAAAGAAGCATAAGTAGAGCAATGACAGCAACGATCCGGACAGCTCTGCGTTCGAGCCCAGACCGACGCTCAATGCCAGGGAGATTCCAGCTCCTGTCAGGTTGAGCGAGGCCCAGGCTCCTCGCATCGTGATCAAGTTCTCGCCGAAGACGCGCCTCAGCAACAGGCGCAGGGTCTCGCCCAACTTATTGAGGAGCGCGAGGCTTTTACTCCTCGTCACCTTAGCTCTCTCGTCTACGGCAATCCATACGTTCTCAAGACGGTTTTGCCATTTGCCCTCTTCGTCCTCATAGAGAAAGAAGGCGAGATAGAAGGCCATCGCCGCGACCATGCCCGCGAGGACTCGCCCGACCAGCAGGAGCAATGGGTTGAGCATATGAGGCATAGGCCATTCTGCCACGTTGTAGTCCCATGTAGCAGCCAAACATATGGGATTATTGCAAGCTCTTCCCGCCGCAAATTTCCATGCTTTGTGTTGCTCGACGGTCAGACCCTCCAATGCCTCGATTACCCCTTTGGGCGCGTGTTGCGTCTTCAGATAGGTTTTGAGGATATCTATGTCGCTGTCGAGCCTCTCAAGACTCTCCCGCTGAACGGTGGTGATGCTTTCCACCATTTCACCGGCATCGAAACGGGCTCGGGAGTGGTGAAAGGGTTGGACGTCTTCGCAGGAGGCTTGCGCTCAACGTATGTCAGCGCGTCGGCTCTGACGCGAAACCTATCAAGGTTGGTGCCTGGGACGTATAGGTCTACCTCGTCACCTCCGACATATACGTGGCTGACCACTTACACCGTCTTGGAGTGCGGCGGGTAAACCTTGTCGCCGACTTGAGGCAGAGATGGTGCTTCGGAAGCAGCGGCTTGATTTCGGGCCTTGGCCATGACTCAGCCAGCGTAACACTCATGTCTTTCGATTCTGCCGCATCATCGCTTCTCCCAGTTTCTTAGCATCGCCCTTGACAATCCCTTCCGCCTCCTCAATATGAGCTTTGGCTTTCGGGGTGGCGATGCCCTTGACGGAAGTAGGTCTTGTTTTGCCGTGCACGTCGATGTTTCGTGGCTTCATCGTTCACCTCAGAAAACTGCGATTAGGCGACGCGACAGCGTCAGGATTCAGTTGACGGCTCTTCGATGGTGGCGGCGAGTTCCTCATCCTTCTCCTCATCGATTTTGTCTTCGAGCCTTGGATCTCTGTTGACCGGAGGTCTCACTTCACCCTTGTTCTCCTGCTTGCGGCCTGTTTGCATTCGTCACCCCTTTTAGGTTGGATGCAGATCCCACTATTTTCCGCCATCGAAGCCGATTATTCTTAGGCTATCAACGGTCACTTCAAAGTTCTTCTCGGGGTCTGGAGAGAGACAATTTCTCTCTGGATCGGCATGGCTGGCGTCGTGTAGATAGATTCCGGCTGCCATGAAAGCAGAATCGAGGTCGAATTTGCTTTTGAAGGTGTGAGAGCGGGTTTGTTTGTGGAACCACGCTGCCAACAGTCTCAAAGGTCACTAGGAAGCCGCCCGGGTTCTCAGGATCTGAAGGGGCTTTGAATCTGACTTGCACGCTGCACCGTCCTTGCACGCTTGAATGCGAATTTACTGGAGGGGAGGCCGAGAACAGGAAAAGGTGAGGTCACCGATCAATGTAAGTGAGCCTGTTCCAAGGGATGTCCCTTTCCGTCCGAGTTCCGTCGAGAGTGGCCTCCGCATAGACGGTCTTTTTTATTTCGTCAACGCTCTTGATAATGAAGACTATTGCGTGACTCGGAATGGCTACTCTATCTCCGATCTTCGGCTTCCGCATTCGGAACTCCCAAACGACATCAGCCATGTAAATTCACTTGCTGTCACTTTCAATGAGTGTTGTCACGTCACAAATATGTCGCTTCTCCAATTCCTTGAGCACTTCTTCGGATTTGTGTGAAGCGACGGTAGCCAAGCATCTGAGACAGATCGACGTAAACGTACCGTCCGGATTGCGCCGATGGGGGAAGAACGGAGCAGGTCGGTATGTCATGGAAAAGCCTCACGCGATAAAACCTTGCACCTTTTATGTTTCCATCACACGTTGGAACGTCCTAGAGGGTTCGCAGAAAACTCGCTAGGAATATGGTTCGACATTTGCGCGATTTTGGTTAGGTTGGCCTTCCAGTCTCTGCTAGGTTCGTTAATTTTGCATCGAACTCTACTTAACACTGTGATTCCCGCCTCACAGACCCAGTTGTGCATCAGCCAGCGCAAATAATTTTTGTGAAGCGATACAACTTTTGATCGCTTCGCGGGCAGTAAATCGTGCGATTTGTAACACTCATGGATGAGGAGCGGGCAGGCAAAAAAGAGGCCCCATTTACATCCCTTGGGGCCAGCCATAAGCATTTGAGCGTGGGTTGTTAGAACTAGAACTTTAGAGCGGACACCGTGCGAAATGGTTGTTGCGCGATTCCCTGAAATCAACCAGCTTCGTCTATTGGAATCACTTTCGGAGATTTACTTGCCGCCTCATTGACCCTGCACTGGGGACAGAGACCACGATGAAGGGTAATAAGGCGGTGAACACGTGCTAAATCACGTTGAGCCAACAGTAGGGCAGCATCATCGTTTCCTGCCGCTTGTGCTTCGGTCGCCGAAGCATACGCAGCCTGCAAGAGTAAGCCAAGCTGGTGCAGCGACGAACAGGGAGAAGTGCTCATTGGTGCTTTTAGTCATCGTCGGTGAAGCTGTCGGAGAAAATATCAACCCAGCCCAAGAAGATCATGAACGCGCAGCCCCACGAGAACGGCGAAGAACGTTACGACGAGTACGTGCGATAAGAACAGGAAAATTCTATCGGCCAAACCTTGTCACCAATTTGAGGCAGGGATGGTGCTTCGGAAGCAGCGGCTTGTTTTCGAGCCTTGGCCATGATTAGCCAGCCTAGCATTTGGTTGCCTCTTCGTTGCCAAACAAAAAAAGCTGCCCCTTTGTAGACTGTTGAGAAAATCATGCATCTTACCAGCCAGCGTGAGATAGGAGGTCGTCATGGACGCAACACAGGAAAAACAGCCAACGGTGATTAGCCGAAAGACACCCGAATCCGATCCAACCAAAATTGATCGCAATGCACCCGCTGGCTCTCCAAACTCGTTAGGGGCAGAGAGTGTTCGTGCCGGAAGACCCTCGACTGACGATAGCGTGGTGGAGGCTATCGACGAAGAAGGAGTTCCTCCTCTGGCGGGTAACTAATCGAATCCTGAACCTGGCGAACAACCCACAATGGGCCTTTCGGGAGAACCTCTCTGAATGACTGAATCTATTTCTGCCGTCCCGTTGAAGAGAAGAGTTGTGTTTATCGTGGATGACGAGGAATTGATTGCCAATACCTTGACGCTCATCCTGAATAGAGCGGGTTTCGACGCCCACGCATTCTATAGCGGTCAAGAGGCGATAGATTCGTTGGAAAGGCTCCAACCTGATCTATTCGTCACAGATGTTGTCATGCAAGGGATGAACGGAATTGAAGCCGCGATCATAACTCAAACCAAATTGCCAACGTGCAAAATCCTATTGTTCTCGGGGCAGGCCAGCACGGCGGATCAATTGGAGACAGCGAGAAGGCAAGGTCACGAATTTGATATTTTGCCCAAACCGATTCATCCAACTGGTCTGATCGCAAAACTACACGACCTGCTCTAGGTCGGATCGGACTCGCGCTTCGGTGTGGACTGGCCCCACGGAAGGTGGGCCGTTTTTGTTTGGCTAGGATTCTTGTTAGGCGTCCTGGAATTGTTCTCTGGCTAACCTAATCAGCGGTAGAGGCCCCTCAAAGAACAGAGGAGCCCCCTGATTGACGTTACTAAGTCATTCATCAGCTATAGTTTCTTCTTCAGATCGTAAGCCATGTTCTTATGGGCGGCAACCGCGGTCTTGTCTTGAATAACCACAGCTCGAAATTTCGTGTCTTTAGTGTCTTTGGCTTCCTTTGTGAATGCACTAAGGGCCTTGGAATGGTCGCTAACCATAATGTCGATGTATTCCTTATCAAAGTCTTTTCCAGACAGCTTGTCGAGCTTGTCCAGTTCCTTTTGAGCATCCTCATCCGGACCTGAAGGCGGAGTCAAACCCCACGACTCTGCAAAAGGCTTCATTCCCTGCGTCATTTTCGTGTGCTCCGCAATCATCTTCTCCGCAAAGGCCTTCACTGCCGGATCGGTCGCCTTCTGAACTGCTACTTTGCTCAATGCGATCTCGTTTTGATCTGATTGTGCAGCCATCGCAAGGAACTTCTTGTCATCGTCAGATTGCGCTGTTGCCTTTACCGGCATCAGTATCGCCGTAAGGCACAGAACGATATAGCAGGTCATGTGAATCATCTTATTCATGTTGGTCTCCAATTCGCGGCGGTGCCGTTTTCTCTTTTGCAGTGAACTCCGGTGAGACATACGTCGGACCAAGGCGACCGTAGTCGCGTTTCGAAAACTGAACAAGAGGATGTTGGAGACCTCTCGCGAAAACTGGCGTTTCCGGTCAGCTTGTAGCGTGGACGAACTTTCGCGCTTAGTCCTACTCTTCAAAAGCGTGTGATGGTTACCTGTTCCTCTGAGTTGTCCGGCGGCCCGCTTCCCGAATTTTCAGATCGCGCACAACCCGGTACACCGAAATATCCCTCAAAGTGAAGCGATCGAGATATGCTTCGCGCCGCGCCGGAGACCGCGAAGCATATCTAAACAGGAATGAGGTCAAACATGGCGAAACTTTCAACGACCGAACGCAAAGAAATACCCGCCAAGTCCTTCGCGGAACCAGACAAGCGGAAGTACCCCATAGAAAATGAGGCGCACGCAAAGAATGCCTTGTCGCGGGTCTCACAGTTTGGCACATCCGCGGAAAAGATCAAGGTTAGACGCGCTGTCAAGAAGAAATATCCCTCCATCGGGAAGAGCGAGAAGTAAGCGGTAAGAAGGGCCGCCGCTGCCTGATCATCCCATCGCTCATGCCTTTTCCTTCCTCAGGTTGGCGTACTGCTCTTCTGTCAGTTCTAGCGCGATCTCTCCTGACTGGTCTTCGAGCGTTTTAGGACAACCTGCGCGCCGGGTGAACTCCACCAGGGCCTCGTCAGTCGTGAACCGTGCCTTGCGTGCCACATGGTCCTCGTGCGATCCGCATTCCAGAAGACAACGACCCAGGCCTTTCCACGGTAGTTGAAGGACATCAGGACGCGGCGCGCCATTAGTGAGACACAAACGGTTTGCCGCCCTACAACCGGCGCACTCGCATGTGAGCCGTTGGCTCTCTCGCTTCCCTTGATTGCTTGTATGACGGGATGGAAAAATCGAGCAAAATTTGACGGGTTTTGGCTATGCACAATCCGAAACCACAATCCGATCGCTCGTAGTTACGCACCTTACGGTCACGGCAAAGCGCCGCATTGGGCGGTTAATGGAAGGAATGACTACCCTTACGTTCTTTACCGCTTGAATGTAGTCGCAACTCGGCGGATAGTTTCGTCACCACAGCGTGACCGAGAAAGTCGCCACAGTTTTCAAGTCACCGGGTCGAGGGCGGGGTTGGGGTGCACCGTCTACGTCGACAAAGCGATCCGGCCAAATCCTAATCAATCAAAGTCCAGGAGGACTTCAAGCTATGCGTACAAACCCAATTATCGAAGCCGCAAAGAGTAAGGGTAATAGCCAAATGCAACGGATTGCTGGCTTTGTCAGCAAAGGGACAACTGGCAAGATCGAGATATACACAAATTTGGATATGAAGACGTGTGTAGAAATTGACGAGCAAGATGTCATTCATATTGTGGAATCGGAAAAGCCAACCGAGCCATCGATCGTATTTGTACGGGATCAAGCGCCGACATCCGTTCACCAAAAAGGCACAATTTCTTCAACATCCGCTCCCGATACAACGTCAGGGTGCGGCTGCGGTGGCACGAGCGCACAGTCTCTACATCCCAACCTCCCTGTAGGGTGGGGCGGAGGCACTGGAAATAAGACTCTGGATTGCCTGATCGCGCATGCGGGTTGTGTGTTGAGATGCAACCAGAGCGATCCGCTATTGCAACAGGGTTGCCTCGATTCATGTGCGGCAGCGCAACGACTCTGTCTTGCTTTCGCAGGCGGTGGAGGAGGGATCGGGGGAGGCCCGGTGTTAGGCGGAGGAGGGGTTTCGCACTAGTGCGCGCGGGTCGGCTGGAAACAGCGGTCGGCCCCTACTCTGAGTTCGCTAACTGGTCCTCCAGAATAGGAAATTACCGCACTGGGCGAAGACGTTTTCTTTAACGTCATCTCGCAACCCGGCCACCTCTTTGGTTTCGAACGCGTGAGCGAGCTACTCCGAACAAAAGTGTCTGCTTCCGCCGTTGCTGCCGCAGCTCAGACCTTTGGCCAGGAAGACGATATCAGTGTCGTTTCCGTGACACGTGCGCTCTGATGAGAGAAGAATACGCCAGGATAAATCAGTGGTCCTCGCCAAAAAGCTGTTTATTCCTGAATCGATGATAAGAGGCCAGATGCTGGCCCGATTCTACGACTACTCGCCTCCCCCGAAGCTAGCCGAACATTTTCCGAAACCGCGTATTGGATCTTCGCTACGAAAAAATGCCTATCTTAGCGACGACCCGATCCTCGCAAAGATAGACGTTAGAATGCGAGGAGGCGATCGAAGAAGGAACGATATTTGCGGAGGGCCTGACGGAGGTCCTCTGTGGAGACCTCACCTCCGCGATCCCACTGATGTTCGAGATCTGAGCTTCTTAAATTCTCCTCGACTTGAATGCGCCCGCATATTACTATCACCCCTGTTCCCATCAGTCGCCATTGGAAAGTCCAATTGTCCCAGCGCTTTATCGTTCTTCGGCGCGTCGCTCTGCCTGTGCTTCTCGCACTGACTTCTGCCGCGTCTGCCTTTGCGCAAGCTACTTCGACCACCGCTCCGCGCCCCGCGGAAGTCGGCATGCCGATTCTCGAGTCGCATTCCTACAAGGAATTCAGCGCAGTTCCGCAGGTATGGACGATCATGCAGGATCGCCGCGGCGTGATGTATTTGGGCCTCTCAGGTGCCGAGATAGTTGAGTACGACGGTGTTTCCTGGCGCAAGATCGATGCCGGTATGGACAACACACGTTCCCTGGCCATGGATGACACGGGCAGGATCTGGGTAGGAGGCAATGGCGGGTTCGGCTACCTTGCGCCAGATACCAAAGGCAACGAAAGTTACATTTCTATATTAGATAAAGTGCCGGAGAAAGAACGCAACTTTACCGATGTGTGGCAGACGCTGGTAACGCCGCAGGGCATGTTCTTTCGCTCTTACGAGGAGCTCTTCCGCTGGGACGGCAAAACCATGCATGTCTGGCATGCCCGGGCAGGCTCACGGTTCCAGGCCATCTCCCTTGTGTCCGGCCACATTTTTACGGACGAAAACGGCATCGGCCTTGAGGAGATCGTGGGGGACGAGCTGCATCCTGCACCAGGCGGGGCCGCTTATGTGAACTCCATTAAGCTGTTCCTGCACCCATATGACGATGGGAGGATGATCGTTTCGGAGCGGAACGGACTCCTCTCGCTCTACGACGGGCAGAAGGTCACGCCGTTTCCGACTCCGGCTGATGATTACCTGAAGGCCCACAGGCTCTACACCTCCATCCTGCTGCGCGATGGTAGCCTTTGCCTCACGACACTCGACGGCGGCGCGGTGATCGTGGCTCACGATGGGAAGCTGCGCCAGATCCTCGATGTCTCCGACGGCTTGCTCGATCCCGGCGCGCTCAGTGCTTTCCAGGATCGCGACGGTACGCTCTGGATCGGAACCGGCGCGGGTATCTCCCGAGTGGAGATTGCCTCGCCGATCTCAATCTTCTCGCGTAACGGCCCCCTGGATGCGGTCCGCTATCAGGGGTCTGTCTATGTAGCCGACGGAGGCGGCTCCAGTCCAGCTCTCAAGCTGGTCTCTGACCCACATACCAATCGCCCTTCGATGGTCCCGCTCCACGGCGCCAACCAGGGCTTCGCGCTGCTTACCTTCAAGGATCGATCTGGTAAGACCCCGGATCAGTTGCTGGTTGCCACCAGCGAAGCCGTGCAGCGGGTGGTGGGTGACCAACTGCTCCCAACGTTGCCGTCCGTTCACACTCTTGACCGCTCGTCGTATTTAGCTATCCAATCGCGCAAGACCCCGAATCGCGTGTTCATCGGCTACGGCGACGGCGTTGGTTCCATGCGCTGGGATGGCGTTAAGTGGATCGATGAGGGCAGGCTGCCCAATACCGTTTATGTGGCGCACACGCTGGCTGAGGATTCCGACGGAGATCTTTGGGTGGGTGGCGGCAAGGGACACCTTCTGCGCATTAAGGTTGCGCCGACCGGAATGCACGACTCCAAGGCAGAGGCGGTCTCCTCCAATTACGGTATGCCTGCCGGTCTCGGCGGAGTGAGCTATGCACTTGGAGATTTGTACGCGGGGATATCCCACGACCAGAACATCTATCGCTGGGACCGCACTGCGCACAAGTTTCTAGTGGACAACCGCCTTCAACTCAAGCTTGATGCCCCGAATGCGAGTCCACAGATCTACGAGGCAGCGGATGGGAGCGTATGGGCCGTCATGATATCCCCCGACGCACGCCGTATCGCGCGCGTTACCCGCAATTCCGACGGAAGCTTTCATCTCGATGAAGACACCTACAAGCCGCTTACGCGCTACAAAGATTTACCGACCTTTGTCGACAGCGATGGGAGCATCTGGTCTACCGGCGACTCTCTTCTCCGATTTGACCCGGGGTTGCGTACCACGGTGTCGGACCAGCTACCCGCGCTTGTTCGCCAGGTCAATGCGGGATCGACGCTCATCTATGGCGGCACAGAATTGAGTGATGGCGCGGAGTTGCGCCTTGCTCCCGGTTCGAGCAGTGTCCGGTTTCAGTTTGCCGCGCCTTTATATGGCGACTCCGTCAACGTGGATTACCAATACCTGCTCGAAGGGGCTGATAAAGACTGGTCAGTGTGGGGCAAGCAAAAAGAGGCTAATTACAGCGGCCTCGGCCCAGGCGAATATCGGTTCCGAGTCCACGCGCGAAGTACCGACGGCAGGATAAGCCCGGAAGGCACCTACGGTTTCATCATCCTGGCGCCGTGGTACCGCACCACCTTGGCTTATATCCTCTATAGTCTTCTGCTGGTGGTCCTCGCCCTTGCCGGCTGGCGTTACATCATCATGCATGAGCGCGAGAAGGCTCGCCGCAAGACCGAAGCTCTCGAGGCCCAGGCAAAGGCTCTTGAGGCCACCGTAAACGAGCGAACTGAGGAGATTCGCGCACAGGCCTCCGAGATCACAGCGCAGAAAGAATCGATCGAGCTTCTGAGCGAAATTGGCAAAGAGATCACTGCTTCGCTCGATCTGAACACCATCCTCTTCAAGCTTTACGAACGCGTCAACCAGATCGTAGATGCGAGCATCTTCGGGGTTGGCCTCTACCGACCTGAGAAACGATTGATCGAGTACAGCCTAGCGATCGAAAACGGCAAACGCTACGCGCCATACACGCGGAGTACCGACGATAAAAACCAGTTTCCCGTCTGGTGCATCGACCACCGCCAGCCGATTCTGATCAATGACGTCGAGTCGGAGTCATCAAAGTACATTCCGGAGTACAGACACACCGGTGGCGCACTTGACGACGGCAGCGCAGCGCAGCCGCCCGTCTCGATGATTTACTTGCCGCTCATTGCCCAGGAACGTGTGCTCGGCGTGCTGAGTGTGCAGAGCTTCAAAAAGAATGCCTATACCGAACAGAACCTGAGCCTGCTCGAAAATCTTGCAGCCTACACGACAATCGCTCTCGATAATGCGAACGCCTATCTTGTCATCAATCAGCGCGAACACGAGGTCCGCGAGCGTGCGGCGGAGTTGGTAACCATCAATCGCATAAGCCAGGCGCTCGCCACGCAACTCGACAAGAACCACCTCATCCAATTTGTCGGCGATCAGGTACGCGATCTCTTCCGCGCGCCGATCGCCTACGTCTCGTTGCTGGACCGTGCAACGATGAAGCTGCAGTTTCCCTATACGTTCGGCGAGAATGCTTCGCCGCGGCCCTTTGGTTCCGGACTTACGTCGCAGATCATTCGCAGCGGTCAGCCGCTGCTCATCAATGAGGATATGGAGGGCAGCAGTGCCCGGCTCGGCGTGGAACAGATCGGGCGACGCACTGCGTCGTTCCTCGGCGTGCCGATTTCTTCCGGGGGACAGGTGATTGGTGTCATCAGCGTGCAGTCGGACGAGCAGGAAGGCCGCTTCACCGAGGCTGATCAGCGCCTTCTCTCTACGATTGCCACTGCCGTAGGGGTCGCCTTCCACAACGCAAAGTTGTTTGAAGAAGCAGGGCAGGCGCGGGCGGCTGCCGAACAGGCCGATGCCGCCAAGAGCTCATTCCTCTCCACGGTGAGTCATGAGCTACGCACGCCGCTGACCTCTGTTCTCGGTTTTGCGAAGATCATTCGCCGCCGCCTTGAAGAACGGTTGTTCCCGATGATCCCTGAGGAAGACCGCAAAGTGCAGCAAGCCAAACGCCAGGTTATTGAGAATCTCGAAATCGTCGTCAGTGAAGGAGAGCGGCTCACCAAGCTTATCGACGACGTGCTCGATCTGGCCAAGATCGAGGCTGGCAAGTTTACGTGGAACATGACCAGCATCTCCGTCAAAGACGTGATCGGGCGCGCAGTTGCTGCGACGGCCTCGTTGTTCGAGGCGAAGAAGCTGGAGCTCGTCAGGACATCGCGCCAGACCTTCCTGCGATAACCGGTGATCAGGATCGGCTGATTCAGGTCGTCATCAACCTGATCTCTAACGCCGTCAAATTTACAGACGCGGGCTCCATTACATGCTCAGCACGTCAAGCGGGCACGGAGCTACTGTTGAGTGTGAAGGATTCCGGCATCGGCATCGCACCTGACGATCAGCCCAAGGTCTTCGAGAAGTTCAAGCAGGTTGGCGACACGCTCACGGACAAGCCGAAGGGCACCGGACTCGGCCTGCCAATCTGCAAGGAAATCGTGGAGTACCACGGTGGGCGCATCTGGGTGGAGAGCGAGCCCGGCCACGGCAGCACGTTCTCTTTCACGCTGCCCATCCTCGAGCAGTCCGCGCAGATGGAACTTTTGCCGAAGCGCCACCCCATCGATATCGAGTCTCTGGTCAAGCAACTGCGCGAGCGTGTCCCCACGAGCGCGGCGCGCGACAAATCGGTCCTTGTCGTCGATGATGATTCCAACATTCGCTCTCTGCTCCAGCAGGAACTCACCGAGGCGGGCTACAAGGTGCGTCTGGCCGAGGATGGCCGAAAGGCCCTGACTTTGATTCGCGAAGAGACGCCCGGCCTTGTCATTCTCGACGTGATGATGCCGGAGATGAACGGATTCGACGTGGCTGCTGTTCTCAGGAACGACCCCGCTACGATGGACATTCCGATCATCATCCTATCGATCCTTGAGGATAAGGAGCGCGGTTTCCGGCTCGGCGTCGATCGCTATCTCACTAAGCCCATCGATACAGCGTCGCTCTTCCATGAGATCGATACGCTGCTCGATCAAGGCAAGTCGCACAAGAAGGTCATGGTGGTCGACGAGGATGCCTCTACCATTCGTACTCTGACCGACGCTCTTGAAACGCGTGGATACCAGGTAGTCGAGTCCAAGGGCGCTGAGCTTGTCACTCGTGCCGTCGATTCCAAGCCCGACATCATCATTCTGAATTCTTTGCTCTCCAGTGACGAAGCGGTTCGCGCCCTACGCTTCGAGAAGGGGATGGAGAACGTTCTCTTCCTCATCTATCAATGACACCTATGAAAATTCTAATCGTTGACGACGAATCGCATTTACGCATGCTGATCCAGCAGACCCTGGAAGAGCTGGAAGACGATGGCGTGGAACTGCTAACGGCGGCCAATGGAGAAGAAGCGCTCGAGACCATCCGCGACAAAGAGCCAAACCTCGTCTTTCTCGACGTCATGATGCCAAAGAAAAATGGCTTTGATGTCTGCAATGCGGTGAAGAACGAACTTGGGATGAGCCACATCCATATCATTCTGCTCACCGCCAAAGGACAGGAGTTTGATCGTCAGCGGGGCCAGGAGGTCGGGCGCTGACCTCTACATGACGAAGCCCTTCGATCCCGATGCTCTGATCGCTAAAGCCCGTTCGGTCCTCGGTCTCTCCGCGCCTGGAGCGTAAGGCATATGGCCACCGTCACACTGAAATCCCTTCTCCGGCCCACAGCCGGTGGCGCGTCGGTCGTCGCTGCCTTACTGAAAGCTGTAGGCTCAGGTTTATGCATCGTCGACGCGCAGGGCAAGCCTCTCATGGGGAATGCCGTGGAAGTCTTATCGCCCGAAGATGCGCGCGTTCCAGTCGTTTTTGAAGACGCACCCCTGGGCTATGTCGTGGGACCCACGGAAACCGCGCAGGCTACAGCCCTGCTTCTGGCGCACTTTGCGGCGCGCGAGTCCGAGGGCCGCGCACTCGCTGCGGAGGTTCTTCACCTCTATCGCGAAGTGCATCTGATCGAGCAACTCTCCGAGCAGTTGGTAGCGCTACTCAACTCGACTGCCGTCGCTGAGTCCGCACTGGCGCAGGCGCAGAGGCTCATCAGCGCCACACATGGCAGCGTACTCGTTCTGGAAAAGCAGGACGCCAATCTCGAGACCGCCGCCTGCTTCGGAGGCTCTGCTGGAAAGCCTGATCCGCTCGGGCCGGATTCGCGCTTTGCCGCGTCAATCCTCGAGCGTGGCATTGGAGAGGTCGTCAACGGCTGCGCTGCCGATCTGCGCGCTGTCGACTCCGAGTGCATGTTACAAGCCTTGATCTGCGTACCGATGCGCGCAGGTCAGCGTAACGTCGGCACAATCGCGCTGGGCAACAGCAATCCCGGCACATCTTACTCGGCAGGCGATCTCAAACTGCTTAACACCATCGCCCTCCAGGCCGCTGCTGCGATTGAGAATGCGCTGCTTTGCGCCGCGATGGTCGAAAGTGCACGCGAACGGGCAGCCTACGCGGCTGAGCTGCAGGCCGCCAGCACAGTCCAACAGCTACTGCTGCAGAGCGCGTCGCAAGTTACTCCCGGCTTTGGCGTCGAATCGGTCTATCTGCCAGCAAGCGAAGTGGGCGGAGACTTTTTCTTCGTCGCCCCCGCACCCGATGGATCGATCACCGCTGTTGTTGGTGACGTTTCGGGAAAAGGCCTGACAGCGGCGATGCGTGTCGCCATGATTCTCGGCGCTCTGCGTCGCGAGACCTCCCACGATCCCAGCGACATTCTCTCCGGGCTCAACAACGTTCTCATCGCGCAGGGCCAGCTTGGTTTTACCACCGCGTGCTGCGTCCGAATCGCGCTCTCCGGCGAATACACGATTGCGAACGCCGGCCACGTTTCTCCCTATCTCTCGGGCCGCGAACTCAGCACACCGCCGGCGTTGCCCCTCGGCTTCCTTCCGAATCAGGTATACCCAGCGGTTCATGGCAAACTGGCCCAATCCGAGCGCCTTGTTCTTCTTTCGGACGGCGTCCTCGAGGCTCGCGCGCCCGACGGAGACCTCTATGGTTTCGAGCGTCTCCCCGGCCTTACGCTCCTTCCCGCCCAGCAGATCGCGGACATTGCCCAGCGCTTCGGTCAGGAAGACGACATCACCGTCCTCACACTTAGCCTAACTCTGGCCTTGCACTCCGCTCTGTGAACAGCCGATGATGGCATGCGCGTTCGCCTCGCAGCTAGAACCGGTTAGCACGCGCATTAAATTAACCCGTCACCGCCTGTAACCTTCGCAACGATTCCGACTCAAATTGACGCGCGGATGAGGAGTGAGGGCGGATTTCTCACGGGTCGTCCATACCTTATCCGCATTCGCGCAAATCTGCTTTTCCCCAAAAGGAGTCGTAAAGATGAGAGTAACTCGTGGTCTGTTGATGATCATGGTCGGAATTGGGGCAGCGTCTCCCGTTTTCTGCGCCGCGCAACACGAAACCAAGTCAGGTGCAGTGTTCGTTATGACGAATTCCGCCGACAAGAATGAGGTGCTTGCCTTCGAGCGCGTCGCCAACGGAACCCTCACCTATAGTAAGAAAGTCGATAGAGGAGGTCGTTGCAGCTGTGATGTCAACGATCCCCTGGAGTCGCAGGGATCGCTTACCTTAAGCCCTGATCACTCTCTGCTGCTTGCCATGAACGCAGTAAGCGGGACCGTCTCTGTCTTTCGGGTCCACGGCACCGATTTGAACCTCTTGGATCAGGTTCCCTCGGGCGGAAGTCAGCCGGTCGCAGTCGCTGAGCTTGGGTCTCTGGTTTATGTCCTAAACTCGGGTGGAGCAGGAAGCGTGGTGGGCTTTCAGTTGAACGACGGCGGCCACTTGAAACAGATTGCGAACTCCACGGCATTCCTCTCGGGCAACGCCACAGGCGGTGCATCGATCTCCTTGAGCCCGGATGGCAGGTTCCTAATCGTTACAGAGCGTCTGGCCAACAATATCGATGTGTTTCCTGTCCACCAGGACGGTACTCTTGGACCAATCGTCGCTAATCCGAGCCCCGGTCCCGGAGCGTTTTCGGTGAATTTTGCTCCTGATGGAAAGGCCATTGTCTCCGAGACGGGCGCTGCCGACACTACCAACGGATCGGCTGTCTCCTCCTACACAATTCTCGCCAACGGTACTCTCGCGGCAGTCAGCCAAAGCGTTGCTACATTTGGCGCGGCAAATTGCTGGAATGCTGTCACTCCGAACGGCAAGTTTGTTTATGTCTCCAACGCGGGGTCTTCCACGATCTCCGGCTTTGCGATCACTTCAACCGGCGCGCTGACACCGATTGGATCGACCGTGATCGGTTCCAACCCGGCTGGCAGCACGAATCTGGATATTGCAGTAAGTACAGACGGACTGAACCTGTACACGCTCAACTCCGGCTCTGGCAACATCGGTGTCTTTGCAATTAATCCGGACGGCACCCTCACCAATCTTGGCGAGGATGGTACCTTCGCCAAGTTCGCCGGCTTCAATGGCGTAGCAGCTCTCTAATCCATGGGCTGGTGGGTTGCGTGCCTTTGCGCAACCTACAAGCTGTGGCTTAAGGATTTCAAGAATTGACCTGAACTACCTCGGTCATTAACTACTAATCGTCATAAGCGCCGTGCGCCGTCTTAGATGTACTAAGCGGCGCACGACGTAAGTAGAACCGATCATGAATTTAGGAGGCTTTCGACGCCAGGACAGCCAGCATCTCAATTTTTGGCGGAGTTGCGAACAGTTCTTCTGCTCTTGCGAACAGAGCCTTTGCAATCTCACCGGTTACGTGAGCGTTACGGCCCGTTCTCATTGGAAAACGTGTCGAAGATTCCGAACGTCGACGGCCCGATCCTGAACGCATACCATGAGATCGTACCTGCCTCCTGCAATACCAAAGGCTGGGCTGACTTTAAAAACTCCTCAACGGCGGCTTCCATTCCGGGCCGGGCTTCCAACGACGCTAACAAAGCTAGTTTATGCACTCAATGCTCCTTGTGATTTCACTTTGCAATGAGACGCACGTCAACAATATCTATGTTTCTTCGCAAAATCACGGCTTCAACCCCATGGACTACGTCAATGCGGTTGCCGCCGATCGCGTAGCCCAGATTCACATTGCGGGTCACTCCAAATTCGAGAGATATACGCTGGATACGCACGACCACCCGGTGATAGATCCTGTGTGGAGGATCTACGCTCGCGCGGTCGAACGCGTTGGCCCTACCGCTACGCTGCTGGAGTGGGACGACAATATCCCATCCTTCAACGAAGTTCATGCAGAGGCTCTGAAGGCCAACCGCTATCTTTCCAAATCGGACACCCAGCCGGCTCCGGCAGCCGAGGCAGAACTTGAGGAGGCCAGAGCATGAACCTTCTCGAGTTTCAACGGCGTATGGCGGAGGATGTGAAGCGTTGTTTGACGCCAGAATTCGAGATGCAGCAAGTCGTGGAGGACGGTAGATCCATGAGCGGGATCGCTGCCTTGTACGTCAAGCCAAGTTCGCATCTATCGTCGTTCGAACGTCTGGAGATTTATAACAAGCAGTACTGGTTTCGCGTGATCGGAGCGGTCTCAGAAGACTATCCAACACTCCAGGCGGTTCTCGGCCAGAAACGCTTCGATGCGTTAGTCCTAGCCTATCTCCGGGAGAACCCTTCCACGTCGTTCTCTCTTCGCGATCTTGGGGGCAAGTTGCCACTCTGGCTTGCAAAGAATCGTGGTCTTGCCGGAGCACGGTATAAGCTCGCCGTGGACGTCGCCCGACTGGAGTGGGCCTATGTAGAGGCCTTCGACGGCGCCATCCTGCCTCCTCTAAGCGCGGATGAGTTCGCCCATCTTCTGCTGGAAAGCGCTCTGCCGCATCTCCAACTACTCGCTCTGCGTTACCCGGTAGACGAGGTAGTTCTCGCAGTCCGCCAGAACACTCCGGAAAACGACATTGTCAGCAACGCCGTTAGCCAGGAGCGCAAGCGGTCCAGGCACGTGCACCTTGCCACGGTTGGCATATCGTCACCGATCTACCTTGCGGTTCATCGCTTCGAGAACTCCGTCTACTACCGTCGCATCGACCGCGAGGCTTTTCTTCTGCTGACTGCAATTCGTCAGGGACATTCCATTGCGACCGTGGTCGATAAGGCTTTCAGCGAAAGCAGCCGGCAGCCCCGCGAGCGAGGCGAGAAACTCCGACACTACTTTGAGCATGCGTCCCAATTGGGATGGTTTGCCGCTGCTCCCGCTTGCCCAGCGGAACGGACCGTTGTTCGTATGTTCTAGACTTAGGCTCCGCCCTCGATTTGCGTCAAACAGTGCAGTAGTAAGAGGCGCATACCTTTCAAGCGCGGCGATGAGCGGGAAGCTTACGGAGTGGTCGCCACCGACGGACGCAGAAGCGCGCCCCTCGACGATCTTGCTCACGCGCTGGGCAATGCAGGCGCGAGCGACGCACTTCATTAGATTGTCTCCAGTGCGGCTAGTTCTGGCTGGATTGTAGGGTGGCTACCGATTGCTCCCAACTTTCAGCCGGACATTCAAGTAGTACAGCAGTTTGGAGTGGGACCCGGAGAGGCGGGCAAGACCCAAAGAACACTCACGGAGTGTCGGCAAGGCGTACCCGATCTCCTTGCTAGATACCGGGCAGATTTAGGTTAGGAATGTTGATTTTCCGGATCGTCGTGCTGACGCAATTCATCAGACCGGATAAGCCGAATGTACGCCTTAGAATGTATCGACTGCTGCGGTTCATGAATTCAGGTAAAGGATGATCCGGAAATTAAGTATGAAGGCCATTGACGGAAAGAAGATTGCCATCGCGGGCGGAGGACCAGGCGGGCTCACGCTGGCACGACTGCTACAGCAAAGCAGTGTGCAGGTGTCAGTGTACGAGCGTGACCAGAGCCGCAATGCGCGGATCCAGGGCAGCGCATTGGATCTCCACGAAGACTCTGGACTGGCGGCGCTGGAAGCCGCTGGCCTAATGGAAGCGTTCTGGGACAACCATCGATCGGACCTCGATAACCTTCGCCTTACCGATAGCAATGGGACAATTCTTCACGATCATGTTCGCCGGATGTCCGGTCCGGGGAAACGTCCTGAGATCGAACGTGGTCCGTTGCGCGACCTTCTACTAGACTCGCTTCAGCCCGGCACCGTGCAGTGGGACTGCAAGTTGGAGTCTTCGGAGTTTCAGGGCGAGCAGGTCTTATTACATTTTGCGAACGGACAGACCTCAGTGGCTGATATTGCCATTGGCAGCGACGGCGCAAACTCTCGCTTGCGTGAGCTGGTCACTCCTATTCGGCCGCAGTATGTCGGAGTTTCGCTCGTAGAAGGCGTCGTTCCTGCCGCAAAGCATGCAATACCTGAGTTGTGGGGGCTTCTCGGAGGCTCGGCGTTAATCGCTTTGGGAAGTGAACGGACGATCGGCATGGGAACGAAACCAGACGGGAGTGTGTTGCTTTACGCAGGATTGAAGACAGATGATCCCGCAGCTAGGCAGAGCCTTGAAGAGGCAATCGGTCCGGAACAGCGAGTGAGATGGTTCCACGCCAACTTCAAAGGATGGAGTGACCTATGGGAACCGCTCTTCAGGGAGGCCGTCTCGATGGTCTGGCGTCCGCTACTTGTTTGCCCGGCGGATCAACATTGGACGCCGAAGCAAAACGTCACGCTGATTGGGGATGCAGCGCACGTAATGCCGCCCTATGCGGGCGAAGGCGTCAATATGGCGATGCTCGACGCTCTAAACCTGTCAAAGTTTCTTCTGAACGAAGACACACCTGGTAATGCAATCGCCGCATATGAGACGGAGATGTTCTCCCGCATGCGATCCATGACGGCGGACACAATGGTTAACACGGAGATGTTCTATGCGCCGGACGCCTGCGAGCGCGTTGTGGCTCTGTTCCGTAGCTTCGTTGGAGGAGAGGCGGTTCCACCAGCCGGCGAGCCTTAATGCCAAGTCCTCAGAAGTCGGCTTATCGGAAGTGACCCTCAACTGAGGTCAACAGTCAGTATGGAGTGACCGGCGCCGATGCGCTGACCGTGGGTTAGGCTGTGAGTTCAGAAGGACGCACAGCTCAGAGCCACAAGCGGAAGGGAGCCGGTCATGAAGGAAAAGCTACGATTTTTGGGTTTGGATGTCCATGCCGAAACGATTGCCGTGGCGATCGCCGAGCCAGATGGCGAGGTGCGAAGCCTGGGAACGATTCCGAACCGCGCCGAGTCGATACGCAAGCTGATTAAGAAGCTTGGCCCGGCAGAGAAGTTGCGAGCCTGTTATGAGGCAGGACCGACGGGTTATGTCGTCTACTGGCAGCTGGCAGAACTGGGCATCCAGTGCGAGGTTGTCGCACCCACGCTGGTACCGGTCAAGGCTGGTGATCGAGTCAAGACGGATCGGCGGGATGCTGAGAAGCTGGCACGTTGCTATCGATCGGGAGATCTGACGGCGGTGTGGGTTCCGGATGAGGGTTCCGAGGCCTTACGCGATCTTGTGCGCGCCCGCGAAGCAGCCAAGCAGGACCAGATGCGAGCACGGCATCGGTTGAGCAAGTTTCTTCTTCGCTCAGGCCAGCGCCCACCGACCGGAGTTCGGCCGTGGACGCGCCCCTATCTGATCTGGGTCGCGCAGCTACGTTTCACCCAAATAGCTCAGGAGGCCACGCGGCAGGATTATCTGCACGAGGTCGAGCACATGCGGGAACGGGTAGCGCGCCTGGAGCAAGCCATCACGGAAGCGGTCAAGCTGGCCTCGCCCGCGTTACAACAAGTCATCAACGATCTACAGGCACTGCGCGGTATCGCAGATATCTCGGCTGTGACCATTGCGAGCGAGTTGGGCCAGGTATCTCGCTTTGGGAGTGCTCGCCAGCTTATGGGTTACTGCGGCGTAGTACCAAGCGAGGATTCCAGTGGCAAGCGAACCAGACGCGGAAGCATCACGAAGACCGGCAACGCGCACCTGCGACGCATCGTTGTCGAAGCCGCATGGAGCTATCGTCGTCCACCAGGGATCTGGTACGGACTGCGAAGACGGCAAGAGAGCATTTCAGAAGAGGCGAAAGAGATTGCGTGGAAGGCGCAACACCGACTGCATAAGCGGTATTTGAAGCTGGGCGCAGCCGGCAAGGACCAGAGGAAGATTGTCACAGCAGTAGCTCGAGAGCTGCTGGGCTTTATCTGGGCTATTGGAACCAGAGCCGAGACTGTTTCCAGCCTGCAAGTTGCAGCCTGACGACAACCAGAGCAAAACAAAAACTTCCTGAAAACGAAAAAGCCAAGAACCCCGAATCGATGAACGCTGACATCCATCTCGAACACAGAGCCAGCAGCAGCCAGGGCAAGCACGAAGGAGAACCCTCGCTTGGCCTATGCGACAGGCTCGACCGGACTCGCGATAACAGTCAGAGGCAGCTCCCGACGGATCATGATTATGCGGTTCCGACCCGCGAATATCAGACTGATCAATCGTCGCTCAAAACTGCTCCGACTGCTGCTCGCTCTGTCTTCGGGAAAAGAAAACGAAAACCACCAAAACAAACCCATAGATCTCGCCCAGTTGACACGGTCACTCCATATCAGGCCGAATCACTCACTGAGGTTTTTCCTGATATCGGTCAACACTAATACGTTTGTCGTTACCGATAGTAGGCGATTTCCACAACGTCGCTCATGGGACGCAGTATTTCGCTGACCCTTTCCAGGGCGCCGTTCCAGGTATCGATCAGTTCCGGCAATCTCCTACAATGCTTGGCTCAACCCTCATTGCTTTGCTGGCATGATGCGACCTGTTGGGGCTTTCCATCCGAAGGCCTAATGGCCCCTGCACTTGAACAGAGCTTGCGCCAGCGGTGACAATCGTGGAAATGGGCCACTGGAAAGCAGCATCCGGGTGCCAGCGTCCTCGCGCATCCTGGAGTAGAGGGATGATTCCAGGTTTCGCGGTGAAGATCGCGTGGCGGTCATTCCCGAAGAACGTGGACCATATGCGGCCCGACTTGTCGCGAAACAAGTTAGCGTGGCCGGCATGAGGCTAACGGGCGTACATAAGGCCCGCGGCTACACCTATTTCGTCAAGGAGTCCTACGACGAATTGATTTGGTGGCTCCAATTGCCAGCGTTGATCGAGTTAGCTGGCGAAGCCGTGCCAGACCGAAGCGCAATCGCGGAGTTAAGTAAGACAATCAAGGAGGCCTTAGAGGCAGCCGCGTCCGCCGGCTACAGTCTCGACTCGTTCCTTGAGAGCGGCAAACCCGAAGCCACGACACGCTGATCTATCTGGGATTACGCAATTTCAGAAGAAGGCGCATTCCATTAAGCTGCCTTCGTGAAGATTGGCATGATCTCGGCTCGGACCTTTCTTGTGAAACCATTCAAGGTTCGAATAAATTGTTTTTGAATTGGGGTCGATGGGCCCTCCCGGATTCAGGAACAATACTGGGTCACTGACGAGCGTGGCAGCAATGTCGGAGGCGCTAATTTTGTCTCCGTTCTTCGATTGCCATTTCAGATCAAAGCTGAAGTCCATCTCGCACGCCGATATGAATCCCAAGCGGGGATCGGGACCGGATTTCCTCTGTGTATAACGAGTTCCAATGGCGTATCAGGGAGCACTTTTCCCTGATGCACGCTTAAGAATTCCCCGTTCTTTAGAATTGCCGAAGTCGAAAGAACGCCACTCCAAGGCCTGTAGCAAAGCGGTCATCTTGCGCGGCACGGGAGGGAATTGGTTGCCTAGGGAAGTTCAATTTGATCGAATCCGCAACGCGCAACAGCTAGAGGAAAGTCCAGCGTCTAAGTTGGAGGGAGTTTACTTAGGGACGGATATTTAAAGGACGGATGTTGATGAAGCCTTCAATCGGCGTCGCTTGCCTCTTGGCTGGGTTAGTGGGGATGTTGGGACAGCAGTTTTAAATTGCGGGCCGATGATGCAGCACGGTTTGATCTTGAGGGTCCTAAAGTAGATGTCAGAGTGCAACGAGGGAGCGTAACGTTGCCCATTGCTCAGGTTCCGAATCTGATGGTCGGGGATAGGATTTACGTGAAGGCGGATTTGCCTTCGACCCAATCCAACCACTTGCTGCTGGTTGTGGCGTTTCTGCGCGGCACTACGAATGAACCTCCCGATGATTGGTTCCATGAGATTGACACGTGGGATAAGAAAACCGTCGAGGGAACGACCATTACGGTACCTCAAGGGGCTGAGCAGGCACTAATGTTTATTGCGCCGGAGACGGGTGGTGACTTCAAGACACTTCGTTCTGCGGTGAAGGGTCGCCCTGGAGTGTTTATTCGCGCTGATGCGGACCTGAATGAGGCGTCGTTCGAGCAGTTGCGAATTCAGCGGTATCTGGTGGCAATGAAACAATTGGATTCGAAGGACCCAAAGGTGATTGCGGACCGGTCTGCCAAGCTCGCATCGACTCTAGCGTTGAAGCCAAATCCCGATTGCTTTAAGCAGCCGGTGGATCAACAGGTGGTTTGTTTAACGCAAGCCACGGCTCCAGTGCTGTTGAACGATGGGCATGGGATGGGAGTGGCGGAGGCGTTGTCGGCGGGGCCGTCGGCAGACTTGGCGAACACGGCTGCGTATACGCAGCCGGTGGGAGGTGGGTTGTACTCGGCATATGTAGGAACGATCGTGGATGCAGTGCATTTGGTGGCTATGTTGAGGACAGCACAATACCAATACATCCCGGCGCTGACATTTCCCGATGGGTCAACGTTGAACATGAAGTTGAATGCGTCGCCGTCGTTCAATAATCCGAAGACGGTGATTGTGATAGCGCTGCCGGCAGTCCAAGCTGCAAAGCTGCCTCCGCTGAAACCGCACAATGCTGACGAAGTAGCGTGCTTGAAGAACCCGAAGATGGCTGTGGAGATCGAGGGTGCTCCGCTGGTATTTTCGACAGGGTTTGCGCATGAGTTGGTGCTGCACCTGAACCGTACGGGGGCTCCGTCGGACCTGCCGCTGCGGGCGGATCCGGTCGAGGGCGGCCTGGTGGTGGCTCCGAATGCTGAACGAAAGGCGCTGAATGAGGAGATTGCCAAAGAGAATGATGCGGTGAAGCAACAAGGCAAGGTTGGATCGGTGACGGACCTGACGATCACTGGGACGGTCGAAGGTTTTTGGGGATTCGACCACTTTGTGGGGCCGACATTGACCCTGCAACAGACGAATGGCAAAAACTGGAAGGTCGTCGGGGACACACAACTGCTAGCGGGTCAAGACAACAAGCTGACGCTAAAGGGCGATGGAGCAGCTTGTGTCGAGCATATTGCTCTGAGTTCGGCGGAGGGAACGAAGAATGCCAAGGACGTCGATGTAAAGTATGAACCGGCGAAAGGCGACGGAGGCAGTCTACAGAAAGACACGTTGGCGCTAGATGTGTCGCTGAAAACTGTGGAGCCGGGTGGGTACTCGCTGGGAATCAAGCAGTTTGGCGATGAGAACCAGGAGCGTGTTCCCCTTACCGCATATAACGCTAACATCAAGCTGGATGCAGTTACGATCCATTCAGGTGATCGGACGGCAGTGCTCACGGGCAAGGGGTTGAGCAGCGTGGGGTCGGTAGAAATCGCAGGAGAGACGTTCACGCCGTCAAACGGGAGTGATGATGCAACGATGCAGCTGGAGGCGAAGACTGTCGTGACGCCGAAGGACGGGGACGAGGCGAAAGCTAAGCTGAAGGACGGGCGTGTGCTGACCGTGAAGGTCGCGGCGCAGGCGGCAAGGCCTGCGTTGAGCTTGGTTTCGATGACAGCATCGCCGGCAGAAGAGAGTGGGACGATGCCAGTCGTGCTGGGGGGGAAGGATAAGATTTCGCTCTATGGGAAGCTGACGTTCGTGATTACAACGCACGAAGTCTTCCCGCGGACTCAGAAGGTGGAGATCGCAACGGCGGACGGATCGGTGAAGACTTTGCTTTCACTCGCGGACAACAATCTGGTCTTGCAGGATGAGCACACAGCGGTAGCGACTCTGGATCCGCTGAAAGCATTCGGGCAATCGGCCTTCGGACCGCTGGCGATCCGGCCGGTCGCAGCAGACGGATCAATGGGCGATTGGACGAGGTTGGGAGTGCTGGTGCGGACACCTCAGATCAGCGCGATCAACTGCACTGCCGCAGATACGACCTGTACGGTGGCTGGGAATAATCTATTTCTGGTGCAGTCATTTGGGGCAGACAAGGATTTTGCGAAGTCAGCGGATGTGCCGACCGGGTTCGCTCAAGCTGAGTTTACCGCGCCAATGCCGGCTGATGGAACGACACTGTATTTGAAGCTACGGGACGATCCGGGGTCGGTGGCGACGGTGAAACTGCCCGCACCGGCACAAAAGGCATTAGCAGGGCCGCCGGCCACCCAGCCGAAATAGTGGGCAAAGTCGGCGATGTTGGTCGCCCACCCCCACCCACGCTGGTTAACATTATGAATCCGCATGTAGATCCCGATACCCCACAAACACCAGGGAAATATTGAGAAGCTAGCACTCAAAAACCACACGCGCCCAAGGTATCTGACAAATGGGAACTCGACCACATTCGAGGAATCATCGGCCCCCAGGTTTTGTGCGGCCTTTGGCTGGCTAATTCACCGTAAGCGAGAGCAAAGCCATCTGCTGTAGGTTCCCCACCGTGGCGGTTATGCTCACTGTTGAAGTCACGGGCGTCGGGAAGGGCAATCCTGCTGGGGAGGTACGACACCTAATCGCGAAATCAACCTGCTTCTTACGAACCGTTGGTGAGTCAATCCGCGTGACTCTAGCCGAGCGGAGTATTCGAAACATTGAAGTACCGTAAAGTATCCGCTAGATGAGGTAGTATTGGCGCTCGCTAATTCCTCAGTTGCTCGATGTAAACAAGTTAATGTTAAACGGAATCGACCGACCAAATCGTTGTTACAAAATTGTGACGTTCGCGGTTATCGCAACCGTGGCGTTTTCGTTTGATACGCCGCTCTATCATGCGGATGCGGTGCATGCTTACGATGCCTCCAAAACACGAGAGTCAACGGTTCGAACGGATTGGTCCATTTATAACGGCGGGGTCACGGGTGACCACTATTCCCCATTGGACCAGATCACTGTCGCAAACGTAAGGCGCTTGAAAGAGGCCTGGCGTTTCGATGTCGGCACCAGCGGCGGGGTTCAAACGAATCCTATGGTGGTAGGACGCGTGCTTTACGGATACGGTCCCACATTGCAGGTTATTGCACTCGATGGAGCGACCGGCAGACAGCTTTGGCAGTTCGACTCGGGGATCAATGGACGGCAACCGAGTCGTGGATTCACATACTGGAACGACGGCAAAGAGTCCAAACTATTCGCCTACATCATGAATTTCTTATATGCGCTTGATCCGACCACGGGCAAGCCGATCAAAGCCTTTGGGGAGGATGGCCGGCTTGATATGCGCAAAGACCTTGACTCGGACTACAGGCAAAACACGGTCGCATTGACGACTCCCGGGGTGCTCTACAAAGACTTATTGATTCTCGGCTTTCGTGCTCCCGAGACCAATCCGGCTCCGCGAGGTGATATCCGGGCATATAACGTCCGTACCGGTAAGCTCGTCTGGAGCTTTCACACGATTCCACACCCTGGTGAAAATGGCTATAAAACCTGGCCCGAAGGTGTCTGGAAGACTGCGGGTGCGGCCAACAACTGGTCGGGTATGGCGGTCGACGAGCCGCGAGGCATCGTGTATGTACCTACGGGGTCCGCCGTGTCTGACTTCTACGGTTGGGACCGAGTGGGGGACGATCTTTTTGCTGACACTCTGCTTGCGCTCGATGCCAGAACAGGCAAAATGCTCTGGCACTTTCAGGGTGTGCACCACGATATTTGGGATCGAGATTTCCCGTCGCCCCCAGCACTCGTCACCGTCAAGCACGACGGCAAGATGGTTGACGCAGTGGCGCAAACAACGAAGCAGGGGTTCGTCTTCGTCTTCGACCGCGTCTCGGGAAAGCCGCTTTTTCCTATTGAGGAGCGTCCGTTTCCCGCCTCGGATGTTCCAGGCGAAGTTGCCTCCCATACACAGCCGATCCCACTCGGACCGCTGCCCTTCGCTCGGCAACGTCTGACCGCAGACATGCTCACAACTCGAACCCCAGAAGCGCACGACTGGGCTGTTGAACAATTCAGGTCATTCCACAGCGATGGTCCTTTCGTTCCTTTCTCGGTTGATAAGCAGACGGTCGTTTTTCCCGGATTCGATGGTGGGGGCGAATGGGGAGGTCCGGCGGTCGACGCGCGGACGGGCATTATTTATGTCAACTCAAACGATCTCCCTTGGACCGGTGGCCTGACGGCAGACAAACAGGGCAGCCCTGGAGAGATCACATACCAAACCCAATGCGCGCTCTGTCACGCTAGCGACCTTCGGGGAAATCCGCCGGCCTTTCCGTCGTTGGTTGACATTCATATAAGGCTTCCACGCCCCAAGATCGCCGAGATTATTCGTAACGGCAAGGGACGTATGCTTGGTTTCCAGAACCTGCAGGGTGCGCAGCTCGATCAGTTGCTTGATTTCCTGGACCATCCCACAGCCCCACCTGCAGGTTCTTCCTCAGCCTCAACCGGAGGTGCTCGTAGGGAGCTCGCCGGGAAGCCCTCCTCGACCGCTCCAAGATATTACTTCACCGGCTATCGCAAGTTTCTGGATCCCGATGGCTACCCGGCGGTTGTTCCTCCGTGGGGGACTTTCAACGCAATCGACCTGAATATGGGCAAATATCTTTGGAGGATCCCGCTGGGCCAGTACCCCGAGCTCGTCGCGAAGGGAATGCCGGACACAGGCTCGGAGAACTACGGTGGCCCTATTTTGACTGCGGGCGGTGTACTGTTCATTGGCGCCACGATCTATGACCGCAAATTGCGCGCCTTCGACGCCAAGACGGGCAAGCTTTTGTGGGAAGGTAATCTCCCATATGCGGGAACGGCCACTCCAAGTACCTACATGATCGACGGTAGGCAGTACGTGGTGATTGCCGCCAGTGGGGCAAGAGATCCGAAGGGTCCGCAAGGGGTCGCATATGTAGCATTCGCTCTCCCTCAGAGATAGAGCGGCGGCGCAAAGGAACCAGGAAGCGACGTTCGATCGATTAGGTTCGCCGCGGCAGGCTACCGAGTCGTCGCGCCGGACCTTCGCGGCTCCGGTCAGAGCGACGCACCAGCTGATGTGCAGAACTATGAGGCCCTGAACGCTGTCGGAGACCTCGTCGGTCTGATCCGCACCCTCAAGGAACCCTCAGCTATCGTCATCGGCCATGATCTAGGATCGAGGATTGCCAGTTACTGTGCTGAATTGCGCCCCGATCTGTTCCGGGCGCTGGTTGTGTTGAATGTGCCCATAGGTCCAAGGCACGCACACAGCCCCAGCGAGTTGTTCAAGCAAGTCCGGAGCGCGACCGGCAAGCGCTACTACCATGATTTTGTGCAAGACGTCTGCGCGACAGACCGCGAGTTGAACGCCGATATCCGCAAGTCACTGCGGAGCATCCTCTATTCGGTCTCAGGCGGCGCCATCGGCACAACCGGCGGTCGTTTCACGTTGGTTCTATTGTTCCTGTTCACCGCCTTAGTCGCGGCGGCCTGTCTTTGGCAAATTGTCACTGATCAGACACAGAATCCATCATTGCTCCCCAGCTGGCTGAGGTTAAACGTGATCTCTCTAATGAATTGGTTTCTAACGAAAACGATACTTAAAGTAATGAATATTTCCGTCGGGAGGGATCTGGCCACTACTGGAAATGGTGCGCGGTGGAAGAATTCACCAAGCTGATGGTTTTGCGCTTATTTGGAAAGGGAATGAGCAGATAGACTGCTCGCTAGACTCCAGGCACTCCGCGTACATTCCGCATTTTGTTCTGAGATCAATTCGGAGAACTTGGTAAGTGGGATTTTTTTCTTGACAGTGATAAAAATGGAAACCTATAGTTTTGGTCGCTAACAAAATAGAGTGCCGAACGATGCCGAGCAATCTTCGTTATTGAAAACGTTTACCGGATTTCTGGGTGAAGAATGATTTCATTAGGGGTCGTCCTCAAGAGTTTGCTCAGAAGCGTTTTACGAGTTGAGTCGTTGATGACGGTCTCAGCCAGAAAGGCTACTGCTCCTCGATGCGCTGCTCCCTATCTCGGCATGGCCTTGTTGTTGCTCAGAGGGTTGTCGTTTCCGGCCTTTTCTCAATCACCAACGATTCACGCCACGATTGACGCTTCCAAGACTGGAACACCCATATCCAAATATCTCTATGGGCAGTTCCTCGAGCACGGCGGCGACATCGTCAACACAGGTGTTTGGTCGGAAATGCTGGTCGACCGGAAATTCTTCTACCCGGTCGCCGCCTCGGCTCCTACGCCTGCCCCCCTTATGAGCAATGCCGGCGGGAATCCACGCCAGCGGCGCACGCCCACTCGCTGGTGGGCGCCAGTGGGCGGTGACCAGGCCGTCTCGATGGACGAGAAGGCTCCTTACACCGGCGAACAGTCACCGCTTGTCAAACTCGAGGGCAAAGACCCCCGAGGCTTCAGGCAATCAGGTATCTCCGTTCGCAAAGGTCAGGCCTACATCGGCCGGATCGTGCTCGCCGGGTCACCGAGCGCAGTCATCAAGGTCACGCTCATTTGGGGAAAAGATGCCTCGGATCGAGAGACCGTCATCATTCACGCACTTGGCGCGGGGTATCGCAAATTTCCTCTGCGCTATATTTCCGCTGCCGATACCGACGACGCGACCCTCGAAATCACCGGTACGGGCACCGGCTCTTATCATGTCGGGGCCGTTTCGCTCATGCCGGCCAATAATGTTGAAGGCTTCCGCCCTGAGGTAATCACCGCCCTCAAACAGTTGCGGTTCGGCGTACTTCGCTTTCCCGGCGGCAACTTCGTTTCTTCCTACGAGTGGCGCTACGGCGTAGGGGACATCGACAAGCGTCCGCCGATCTTCGACCCCGTATGGCACGCGGTGCAACCCAATGACGTCGGCACCGATGAATTTCTCACTCTCTGCCGTTTGCTCGGTGTTGATCCGTACATCACCGTCAACGCCGGCTTCGGCGATGCGTGGTCCGCGCGCGAATTGGTCGAATACACGAACGGTGCCGCAAGCACACCGATGGGCAAGTGGCGCGCCGAAAACGGCCATCCCGGGGCTTACTATGTAAAGCTCTGGGGCGTAGGCAATGAACCGTGGGGCGACTACCAGATGGGAGCGATGTCGCTGCCGCAGTTTGAACTCAAGCACAACTTATTCGCCAAAGAGATGCGCAAAGTCGACCCTTCTATCAAGTTGATTGCCGGCGGAGCGATGCCTGACGTGATGGAAGGCGCCGATCAGTCGAGGCGCATCAACGGCCAATACGTTCCCGACTACCTTTCTATAGCCGACTGGACTGGGCAGATGTTGCTGAACTGTCTCGATAACATCGACATGGTTAGCGAACACTACTACGCGTCAGGCAACCAGCACACGGATATCGAGCTACAGAAGAAGGTCCCCATCGATCCTCCTCTTTCGTTTATCGAGTGGCAACGTGCTCCAGCCGTTCAGGTTCGCGCCAAATACGAGCATTATCAGGAGTACCTGAAGCGCATTCCCGCTCTTCGCGCCAAGCCTGTTCCGATCGCCATCGATGAGTGGGCTTATTTTGGCGGCGGACCGAACTCCTACAAGACAGTGCCAGCCTACGCCTGGGCATTCCACGAGATGTTTCGCCACTCCGACGTCTTTCAACTGGGTGCGTTCACATTCGCAACCGCGATGATGAGCGAGAATCGCACCGAGGCCACCCTCAATCCGACAGGCATGCTCTTCAAAATGTATCGCGACCATTTCGGCACGATCCCACTCGAGGTCACCGGCGATTCGCCGCAACCGAAACCCGGCTTTCCAGCCGGCGGCGATCAGCCTGCTACCAATCCCGGTAGCCCTACTTATCCGCTGGATGTAAGCGCAGCTCTAAGCGAGGACCGAAAAACGTTGTCTATCGCTGTCCTCAATCCCTCCGACTCGCAACAAAGCATCCAGATTGCTCTGAACGGAACAAAGCTCGCTAGCTCAGGCCATCTTTACCGCATGGCGCCCGATTCCATCGACGCGACCGTTGCCGTGGACAAGAAGCCCGAAGTTCAAATTGAAGATCAGTTACTTGGGTCACTGCCTGACACGGTTACGGTGCGTCCGTTCAGCGTGAACATTTACTCGTACGCGGTCGAGTAGCCGAAGAATTTCCAAAGAGGTTCCGATGAAAACAATGAGATGGCTCCTTGTGTGTGCAGTTATTGTCGCCTCGGTCAAGCCACCTACCGCCAGCTGCCAGGCGCAAACCAATGTACCCGCTGCCATTCCCGGCGCTAAGCCCGCAGGTGCCGAGCACATCAAGATTCACGGTGCGGCGCTTGAGGGAAATCTCGAAGGCGACGCGGTCGATCGCGACGTGATTGTTTTCCTCCCTCCAAGTTATGAGAAGGAGAAAAAGCGTCGCTATCCCGTGGTTTATGCCTTGCACGGCTACTCCATCGGCGCCGAGCAATGGACGCACGAGATTCACGTTCCGCAAACGATCGAAGGCGCTTTCGCGCAGGGCGCGCAGGAGATGATCGTTGTCCTCCCCGACTCTAAGACTGTCTACAACGGATCCATGTATTCGAGCTCGGCAACCACTGGCGACTTCGAAGATTACATCGCGCACAATGTCGTCGCTTACATCGATGCGCACTATCGCACCATTCCCAATCGTTCGAGCCGCGGTCTGGTCGGCCACTCCATGGGAGGCTACGGAGCTTCGCGCATCGGTATGAAGCACCCTGACGTATTCGGTGCACTTTACATTATGAGCCCCTGCTGCATGTCTCCGATGGCCGGCGGCGGGCCGGGACCGGCGGATCAGATGAAGGATCGGGCAATCGCGAATGAGAAGAAGGTTGCGGCGGCAAAATCCCCTGCCGATCTCGCGGCACAGTCGCCCGGCTTCGGCTCCGTGCAATATGCAACGTCAGCGGCATGGGCGCCCGATCCAAAGAACCCGCCGCTTTACTTTGACCTGCCGACGAAGGACGGCGTTCCTCAGCCGGAGATTGTTGCGAAATTCGCGGCCAATGCGCCGCTTGCGTTCGTTGATCAGTACATCGGGAATCTGAAGCAGTACCGGGCGATTGCAATGGATGTGGGAGATCAGGATGGCTTGCGTGTTGATGCGGCCAAACTGCATGAGATCCTCGACAACTACGGCGTGGTAAACGCCTTTGAGACATATTCCGGCACGCACCTTAGCGCAGTCGCCGATCGCTTCCAGAACCATGTATTGCCTTTCTTCAGCAAGAACCTTTGCTTCACCGCAGATTGCAAGTAGAGGCAAAAAGAAGACGCGCTGTCTCTACAGAATCTCCTATAACTGCGCGACAGATGTAC
>CAWCVD010000007.1:0-1457303 GCA_963798925.1 uncultured Acidobacteriaceae bacterium | reverse complement strand
TGAGGGTGCCGTTCGTGGCGTTGACGGTGTAGTTGGCGAGGTTCGTGCCCGTTGCGCTTGGCGTGATCGGGTAGGTGCCGGCGACCGAGGCGATCGTCGCGGTGGTCGCGAAGCTCTCGGTGAAGGTGTCGCCGTTGACCGCGCCGGACAAGGTACCGGTGAAGGTTGGGTTGGGGGTGTTGTAGGGCCGGGAGGCGTTGGCCGCGGTCAGGGTGAGGGTGGCCTTATTGATGGTGACCGAGCCATTGACGAAGGTGAAGGTGTAGTTACTGGAGGTGAGTGAGCCTGCGGCTGCGGTGATCGGATAGACGCCAACGTTGACCGGAGTGGCCGGGGAAGTAGTCAGCGAGGGAGTGCCGGTGGTGGCGGTGGCCTGGGTATCACCGTTGACGAAGCCGGTGATGGTGTAGGTGTAAGGAGCGAGCGTTGTGCCGTAGTTGACGGTCTGGCTGGCTGCAGTGACGGCCAGCGAAGCCTTGTTGATAGTGACCGAGCCGTTGACGAAGGTGAAGGTGTAGTTGCTTGAGGTGAGGGAGCCGGCAGCTGCAGTGATTGGATAGACGCCGACGTTGACCGGAGTGGCGGGGGAAGTAGTCAGCGAGGGAGTGCCGGTGGTGGCGGTGGCCTGGGTATCACCGTTGACGAAGCCGGTGATGGTGTAGGTGTAGGGAGCGAGTGCCGTCCCGTAGTTGACGGTCTGGCTGGCTGCAGTGACGGTCAGCGAAGCCTTGTTGATAGTGACCGAGCCGTTGACGAAGGTGAAGGTGTAGTTGCTTGAGGTGAGGGAGCCGGCAGCTGCAGTGATTGGATAGACGCCGACGTTGACCGGAGTGGCGGGGGAAGTAGTCAGCGAGGGAGTGCCGGTGGTGGCGGTAGTCTGGGTATCACCGTTGACGAAGCCGGTGATGGTGTAGGTGTAGGGAGCGAGTGCCGTCCCGTAGTTGACGGTCTGGCTGGCTGCCTTCACGGACAGGGCGGCCTTGTTGATGGTCACTGAGCCGTTGACGAAGGTGAAGGTGTAGTTACTGGAGGTGAGTGAGCCTGCGGCTGCGGTGATCGGATAGACGCCGACGTTGACCGGAGTGGCGGGGGAAGTAGTCAGCGAGGGAGTGCCGGTGGTGGCGGTAGTCTGGGTATCACCGTTGACGAAGCCGGTGATGGTGTAGGTGTAAGGAGCGAGCGTTGTGCCGTAGTTGACGGTCTGGCTGGCTGCAGTGACGGTCAGCGAAGCCTTGTTGATAGTGACCGAGCCGTTGACGAAGGTGAAGGTGTAGTTGCTTGAGGTGAGGGAGCCGGCAGCTGCAGTGATTGGATAGATGCCGACGTTGACCGGAGTGGCGGGGGAAGTAGTCAGCGAGGGAGTGCCGGTGGTGGCGGTAGTCTGGGTATCACCGTTGACGAAGCCGGTGATGGTGTAGGTGTAAGGAGCGAGCGTTGTGCCGTAGTTGACGGTCTGGCTGGCTGCAGTGACGGTCAGCGAAGCCTTGTTGATAGTGACCGAGCCGTTGACGAAGGTGAAGGTGTAGTTGCTTGAGGTGAGGGAGCCGGCAGCTGCAGTGATTGGATAGACGCCGACGTTGACCGGAGTGGCGGGGGAAGTAGTCAGCGAGGGAGTGCCGGTGGTGGCGGTAGTCTGGGTATCACCGTTGACGAAGCCGGTGATGGTGTAGGTGTAGGGAGCGAGTGCCGTCCCGTAGTTGACGGTCTGGCTGGCTGCCTTCACGGACAGGGCGGCCTTGTTGATGGTCACTGAGCCGTTGACGAAGGTGAAGGTGTAGTTACTGGAGGTGAGTGAGCCTGCGGCTGCGGTGATCGGATAGACGCCGACGTTGACCGGAGTGGCGGGGGAAGTAGTCAGCGAGGGAGTGCCGGTGGTGGCGGTAGTCTGGGTATCACCGTTGACGAAGCCGGTGATGGTGTAGGTGTAAGGAGCGAGCGTTGTGCCGTAGTTGACGGTCTGGCTGGCTGCAGTGACGGTCAGCGAAGCCTTGTTGATAGTGACCGAGCCGTTGACGAAGGTGAAGGTGTAGTTGCTTGAGGTGAGGGAGCCGGCAGCTGCAGTGATTGGATAGATGCCGACGTTGACCGGAGTGGCGGGGGAAGTAGTCAGCGAGGGAGTGCCGGTGGTGGCGGTAGTCTGGGTATCACCGTTGACGAAGCCGGTGATAGTGTAGGTGTAAGGAGCGAGCGTTGTGCCGTAGTTGACGGTCTGGCTGGCTGCAGTGACGGTCAGCGAAGCCTTGTTGATAGTGACCGAGCCGTTGACGAAGGTGAAGGTGTAGTTGCTTGAGGTGAGGGAGCCGGCAGCTGCAGTGATTGGATAGATGCCGACGTTGACCGGAGTGGCGGGGGAAGTAGTCAGCGAGGGAGTGCCGGTGGTGGCGGTAGTCTGGGTATCACCGTTGACGAAGCCGGTGATGGTGTAGGTGTAGGGAGCGAGTGCCGTCCCGTAGTTGACGGTCTGGCTGGCTGCCTTCACGGACAGGGCGGCCTTGTTGATGGTCACTGAGCCGTTGACGAAGGTGAAGGTGTAGTTGCTGGAAGCGAGAGTACCGGCAGCTGCGGTGATGGGATAGACGCCGACGTTGACCGGAGTGGCTGGGGTGGTGGTGAGTGAGGGAGTGCCGGTGGTAGCGGTCGCCTGGGTGTCACCGTTGACGAAGCCGGCGATGGTGTAGGTGTAGGGAGCGAGTGCCGTCCCGTAGTTGACGGTCTGGCTGGCTGCAGTGACGGTCAGCGAAGCCTTGTTGATGGTGACTGAGCCGTTGACGAAGGTGAAGGTGTAGTTGCTTGAGGTGAGGGAGCCGGCAGCTGCAGTGATTGGATAGATGCCGACGTTGACCGGAGTGGCGGGGGAAGTAGTCAGCGAGGGAGTGCCGGTCGTGGCCGTCGCCTGGGTATCTCCGTGAACGAAGCCGGTGATCGTGTAGGTGTAGGGAGCGAGCGTTGTTCCGTAGTTGACCGTCTGGCTGGCTGCAGTAACGGTGAGCACGGCCTTAGTGATGGTGACTACGCCGTTGACGAAGGTGAAGGTGTAGTTGCTGGAGGTGAGAGTACCGGCAGTTGCGGTGATCGGGTAGACGCCGACGTTGACCGGAGTGGCGGGGGAAGTAGTCAGCGAGGGAGTGCCGGTGGTGGCGGTAGTCTGGGTATCACCGTTGACGAAGCCGGTGATGGTGTAGGTGTAGGGTGCGAGTGCCGTGCCATAGTTGACGGTCTGGCTTGCTGCGGTTACGGACAGTGCGGCCTTGTTGATAGTGACCGAGCCGTTAACGAAGGTGAAGGTGTAATTGCTGGAAGCGAGACTACCGGCAGCAGCCGTGATCGGATAGACACCGACGTTGACCGGAGTGGCTGGGGTGGTGGTCAGCGAGGGAGTGCCGGTGGTAGCGGTTGCCTGGGTGTCACCGTTGACGAAACCGGTGATGGTGTAGGTATAGGGAGCGAGTGCCGTCCCGTAGGTGACCGTCTGGCTGGCCGCCTTCACGGACAGTGCGGCCTTGTTGATGGTGACTGCGCCGTTGACGAAGGTGAAGGTGTAGTTGCTGGAAGCGAGGGTACCGGCAACTGCGGTGATGGGATAGACGCCGACGTTGACCGGAGTGGCGGGGGAAGTAGTCAGCGCGGGAGTTCCGGTGGTGGCGGTGGCCTGGGTGTCACCGTGGACGAAGCCGGTGATGGTATAGGTGTAAGGTGCCAGTGCTGTGCCATACGTCACGGTCTGGCTGGCTGGAGTGACGGTCAGCGGGGCTTTGTTGACTACCAGTGTGACGGAAGCCGTTTGGGGTGAGTAATCAGTGGAGTCAGTGGGGGTGAAGGTAACGGTGAGCAGGTAAGAGCCAGCGTTAAGAACTGTCCCTGCGGTCACCGAGTATGCAAAAGTTCCAGGAACTGAAGCCGTTGCGTTGAGTTGGCCAACGTTGGTTATGGCCGTCCCGTAAGTGATTGCCGCCGGAGTATTCCAAGTGACCGTCGGTGTGGTCTTGGTGATGGTTAGAGTGCCTGGGACGAACGTAAAGCTATAGTTGGCTGAGGCTAAAGAACCTAGTGCTGCGGTAATGGGGTAGGTATTTGCAGCGGTAGGGTTGGCAGGGGTGGTAGTCAGTGAAGGAGTTCCGGTGACGGCGGTGGACTGGGTGTCGCCGTTGACGAATCCGGTGATGGTTGCAGTATATGGCGGGACGGCTGAACCGAACGCGACCGTTTCGTTGTTGGCGGTGACGGTAAGGGGAGCCTTGTTTACTGTTAGATTGACAGTCGCTGTTGCCGGTTGGAAGGCCGGATCAGTTGGGGTAAAGGAGACGTTGAGTGGGTTGATACCGACGGGTAGAACTGTTCCAGCGGGTGGGGTGTAGGTATAAGTGCCTGGAACTACAGTTGGAGTCGCCGAAGTTGTGAGCGACATTGCCACGATCACAATGTTGCGGTTGTTTGGAAGCGTGAGGCTTTGCACCACCTTCGTGCCGTCAATCGGTATCTGGTATCCGTACAGATAGGCGTTGCCGGTAGTACGACCGCCGCTGCCAGTATTCCAGTACGGAGTCGTTGAAACGATGGTTTCGCCGCCGTAGTTGGACGATTGTGTCCAGCTACTCATTTGCCAGCTTCCTGTCGCGCTTGTCCCGTCGGTGTAGGTAATCGTGAACGCTTGCGCGCTTCCCACATTTGTGGTCGCCGCACCGATCAAGTTCATCTTGACGAAATTTCCCTGCGGCAGGGTAATTGTCGTACTCGAAACGGCACTGGGAAGATTCGCCGGCCCCAGGGAATAGGTTTGTCCGTTCCAGACAATGGATGAACCGATCTGATTCGCCGAGAATGCATTTCCGTTGTTATCGAAGCCGCCGGTTGAGAAAAGGGAGCCGTCGGTCTGAAACGCATTGACGCGGTAATAAGGAGTGAGGGAGACCAATGTCGTCCCAGGTACCGTCTCTGCTACGGCGTCGAGCTGGGTCGAGCTGAGTGCTGTCCCGTAGGTGATGGGTGCGGGCGGGGGCCAAACGAGTGTTGTGGTGTTGGCCGGGTTTACGAGTTCCAGCACGCTTCCGGTAGCGCTCGTGAAATCGGTTTGATCCGTAGGTGTAAAAGCAACGGAAAGGGTGTTCTCTCCCGTCGGAAGAATGGTGCCGGAGGGGGGTGTGTATACCAGTGTGCCTGGAACCGGAGGCGAGACAAGGTCCATGGCAAGCATGACGACATTTCGTGTAGTCGGAAGCTGGATGCTCTGAACTACTTTCGTGCTGTCAAGTGGGATCTGATAGCCATAAACGCAGGTCAGGTGGGCGTCTCTTCCACCACCTGAGGTATTGCGATACGGAACGCAGGTGATTTCCGTCTCGCCGGTGTAGTTCAACGGGAAGACCCAGTCACTCAGACTCTGGGTGAACGAGGCGGTTGAATTGTCTGTATACGTCACGACAAATGTGTTTGCGGCCGTGGCGTTGTTAACCAGTGCACCCAGCATCGCAATACTGGCGTAGTGTCCAGCGGGAAGGCTGATGGTTGTGTTGCTGACAGCATCAGGTGCGTTGGCTGGTCCTAACTGGTAGGTGATGTCATTCCAGGTGACGGAACTTCCCAGCAAGTTCGATGAATAGGCTGAGCCACCCCCGTCAAATCCTCCAGAACCGAAAGACGTCCCGTCAGTATAAATACCGCTGACGTTATAGAAAGATGTGAGAGGGACAGGAGTGTACACGGCCACAGTGGCATTAAGTTGAATTCCACTCAACGGAGTGCCAAATCCGATTGGCGCAGGCGTCGCCCAGTTGACCTGAGGATTTGCAGCATTGACGGTAAGACTCACGCTGGCCGTGGCGATCGTATAGTCTGTCGAATCGGTTGGGGTAAAAGTGGTGTTGAGGGTATACGTGCCTACCGTCAGCAAAGTTGACGTCGAAGGGTTGTAGGCAAACGTTCCAGCTACTGTCGTGGAGGCATTCAGCTGGGCGCTCGACAAGACCGCTCCGTACGCGATGGCACTCGGATTAGCCCACGTGATAACCGGTGTTGCCTTGCTGACAGTAATGCCAAGCGCTGGCGAGGTGCTGGTGTTGAAATTGGTATTTCCCGCGTAGGTTGCGGTAATGCTGTGAACCCCAGCGGTAAGGGAGGTGACGTTGAGAGTTGCAACTCCACCGGAAACTGCGGCTGTTCCCAGCGTTGCAGCTCCGTTCTTGAACGTAACGTTTCCGGTCGCGTTCAACCCGCCTTCGACAGCAGGAACTATAGTGGCAGTGAGAACCACTTGCTGCCCGAACGTAGGGGTTGTCGTACTTGCACTAAGAAGAGTCGATGTGGAGACTTTGGTCGACGCGACGGAAACTGTTGGCGACGTGCTCCCGTTGAAGTTCGTGTCGCCCGGATAAGACGCGTCAATATTGTGACTGCTGCCACTTCCAGGAATGTCGATGCCGGTAAATAATGCAGTCGCGGTGTCGGTCAGTTGATTTAGCAGAATGCTGACGTTGTTGCTGTTGTAGTTCGCAAGGGCAACGTCGGCGCTCCCGTCTCCGTTGAAATCTCCGGATGTAATCGAGATTGGGTTTGTTCCGACGCCAGATGTCGACTGGGGCTGAAAGGTGAAATCACCGTTCCCAAGGAGGATGCTTGCGGTCGCAGAATTGTAGTTGGCGACAGCAATATCGATGTTGCCGTCCGTATTGAAGTCTCCAGTCACAACTGACATTGGGGTATTGCCGGTTGCAAGAGTTCTCTGGAAGGTGAACGTACCGTCGCCGTTCCCTTTATAGATGTCGACTCGGCTGTTATTGCTTTCGGCAACGACGAAATCGAGATGCCCGTCACCGTTGAAGTCGGCGACGCCGATCGCGCTTGGGCTAGATCCATTGGTGACGGTTACTGTCGACGAACTGAAGTTTGTTCCGGTGCCGTCTCCAATGAGGATCGTCACTGAATTGCTGTTTTGATTGACAACAGCGAGGTCGAGAATTCCATTTCCCTTGAAATCGCCCACTGCAATTGAAGATGGAGCGTTGCCGACAGCGATTCCAGATGGAGTTACCTGTGTGAAGACCCCGTTTCCGTTGTTCTTCATGATAACCACTGCACCGCCGGTGCCGGGGCTGCCAGCAACCGCGATGTCCGGGATACCGTCTCCGCTGAAGTCTCCGACTGCCATAGCGGAAATAGAGGTGAGGGGGGACACGGAATAGGTCACCTGGCTTTGAAAGGTGCCATTTCCATTTCCTAGGAAGATACCAATGGTCTGGTCGCTGGAATTTGCTACAGCTAAATCGAGGTTACCGTCTCCGTTGAAATCTGCGGCGACAAGGGCAACGGGATTGTTCCCAGTTGTCGGCCTTGTGCCCGAGACTGTAAAAGTGCCTGTGCCATTGCCTCGAAGGATGTATATGTTTTTGCTGTTGTTGTTCAGAACTGCGAGATCAAGGTTGCCGTTTCCGTTGAAGTCTCCGGCGACCAGGCTTTGAGGCTTAGTGCCGACGGTAATCGGGGAACCGGTTGCCGACGCAATGCTATATCCGGCAGTTCCCGTGCCAAGGCTGCCTGTCCCTAAGAGCAGATTGGCGTTGCTCGTGTCAAGAAGTGAGACCGTCCCGGTAGGGGACAGGGACGCAGTGCCGGTACCGACGATCGTAGCAGTCAGGGACCAGTTACCTGCAGTCCCCCCCGTCAATGCGAGACTTGCTGTTGTCGAGTAGAATCCGGTGACTGAGGCAGTTTCAG
Source organism: uncultured Acidobacteriaceae bacterium (assembly GCA_963798925.1). Classification (GTDB taxonomy): domain Bacteria; phylum Acidobacteriota; class Terriglobia; order Terriglobales; family Acidobacteriaceae; genus Edaphobacter. Next base: position 1,449,596 of record CAWCVD010000007.1, on the reverse strand, counting down.
GTAGCGAGGTGCTGGATGAAAAGGTCGACGCTCCGTTGTAGGTAGCGCCGATGAAGTGCGTGCCGAGTCCGCCCAGCTGCTTGAACAGAATTGCGTTGCCCTTGTTTGCACCGCCGTTGGCCGACTGCACCTGGACGGTGCCCAGCGTTTGCGTGACGCCGTTGTAAGTATCACGGAAGGTGACGGTACCCGCCGTCATCAACGTTCCGCCCGACTTTACGGTCGCCGTCATGGTGAACGCGGACGCGTTAGCGCCGCTCGAAGGGTTTAGAGAGAGTGAAGTGGTCGTCGTCTGCGCAGCCGCGAGGACACTGGACATCGCCAGGAACAAGAATGTACGTAGAGAAACGAAACAGCTATTCCGTGAGATAGCTCGTTTGCATGTCTTCGTCTGATTAGAACGATCTAATGTGCAGTTTGATTTTCCAGATATTTGTGGCAAAGCAATTGCAGTTTTGCTCATCGCGGCGCCGACACGCGATTGCGAGAACAAGGTCTTCACATTAGTCAAAAGAAACTGGCATGAATTCCACGTGGATTTCTCAGATGATCCAGACTGGCAGAAGCGGGGCTGCGCCGCAGCACTCCGATTAGTCTTCATAAATGCAGGCATTTCTAACCTTTCGACTGATGCAGGGAACCGCTATTCGTCTTCTAAAAGCCTTCGTTGTCGTTCGTGACAGAGAAGTCTTTCTCTGCAAGGCCTTCGGTCTCGTACAGCTAACTAACTGATACTTTTTTGAACTGTGAATGGCCTGCGAATAACCGAGAGCTGAAGAGGGCTCAGAGGAATCAAACAGGCATACGGCGGCTTCGAAAATGCCTTCCGCCCATCCGCTAGTCGTGCACTTATTCAAAGCTGCAAGTTCTTTTGGTTGAGGTGTTTTCCATTTAGGGAAATCCACTTACCAAAAGCATCATGACTTGGCAGATAACTTCGGGGTATGGCACGTCATGTGCATGGGGGGACCGAAAAGTTGTATTTAGGGGTGTGAAGATGGCGAACAATGTGCCTTAGTGATCTCTGGACCGGAAGCCGTATATCACAGAGAGTCAGGCGGGTTGCTATATGAATTTTGTTCTCGGTATTGAAATCCAGGACCTTGAACTCTAGTGCTCGTTTTCACCCGATGAGACTGCGAACGATAACGCCGAAGTTGTGTGACACGATTTTCCAGAGTTGTCTTCTTTATCGTGGAACCCCACGAAAGTGGGACGGCACTCTGGAACTATCAGGTCTCCGTGCTTAGACACCTGATTCACATTCCCGCACGCTATCACCAAACGCTCCCTCCGCCGTTTAGCGCCGTTTCCGTGCCGAGTATCCTCGCAGTCCTGACGATCTCCGACAGCCGCCGGGACCTTCTCCGCGTCTGCACCTCGACTTACGTCTTTACGAGTACCTTCGCTCATGCCGACTTCACTCCCCATCGGAGTTTCTGCGAGCCGGCGTGATACTCTCATTCAACGTGAGATCGTGAAAGTGCTGCACGCTCACATCTACTCAAACTCCTCTTTCATGTTGCCAGGTTGATTTTTGAGGTGCCGCAATCCTTTTGATTGCATGGTTGAGCTACCCACTCTTATGAACAGCCCCTTTCTTAGGTTGAAAAAGGATTTCAAGGACAGTGCTGACGTGGCACCGGCGGGAGTCTCTTCTCTCGTGCGGTCATCCACGTCTGACCGCATCATGCAAACCGCTGTCTAGGCGAGTTAATCAACGAAAACGGCGTTATGCCCCAGACTTGTGATGGCAGTTGACAGACTGACAAGCAAAAGATCGTAACGAGAGAACGCGGAACTGAGATGTTCTAGGGGCGGGGGCGACCATGCTCGCATCAATAAAAACAGGGCAATTCCTGAGTTGTCAGGAATTGTCCTTTGTTTTGTGCAATTTAAATTTGGAGGCGCGGGTCGGGATCGAACCGACGCATAAAGGTTTTGCAGACCTCTCCCTTACCACTTGGGTACCGCGCCTTGATTGGGGCTTACTTCTGCCCTGCTGAATTGTAGGAGAAGTTTACCGCAGGCAGGACTTATTTGGAGCGGGAGACCGGGGTCGAACCGGCGACATCTTCCTTGGCAAGGAAGCACTCTACCACTGAGCTACTCCCGCCCTTGCAGATCAAGTATAGCGGTCAATTTCACGATGGTCAACGCGGGTTGTCGCGTTGCCGCAATGGTCATCACTCATCAACGCCACAGATTACAAACCTGCATCCTATTGATAAACGCGTGATGGGTTTCGCGTAATTGCACCTAGAAGAAGTGAATAATGAGGCAACTACTACAACTAGAGAGCAAAAGGTCGCAATGGAAGACGCTGCTGGACTCTGTAGGGGAAGGCATGTGGGTGCTAGACCTGGAAGGGAATTGCGCCTTCGCTAATCGAACGGCTCTAAGAGCCCTTGGATTTGCCAATGGAGAACTTATAGGCAGCAACATGCATGACATGGTGCATCATCACTATCCCGATGGCCGCCATTTCCCGCATTCGGAATGTCCAATCTACGAAGTTGTCCGCAAGAATAAGGGATTGCGACTTATGGCGGACACGATGTTTCGCAAGAATGGAAGTTCCTTCTTAGCGGAGATCTCGGCTGAACCGATAGTCGTGGAGGGATCAATAGCGGGAGTCATCGTGATGTTTCGCGAGGTTACTGAGAGACATCGGCAGGATGACCTCAAAAAAGCCTATGAACTGGCTGAGCAGAAATCGGCCGAGCTGGACGCTGTAATTGAAAGCATGCCGCATGGCGTGTATATCGCGGCCTCCGACGCGAAGTTGAGATCAAATCATGTCGCCAAATTGATGAGTGGAGGGGAGTTTCCGGTTGAACTAAAGACACTGCAAAGGGCATTGGCAGGAGAGTGGTCAACTGAGACAGCACGAAGCTCAGATCGTTGGATTCGCAGCGTCGCGGCTCCCATCTACCTGAATGGAAAGATATTAGGGGGCGTAGCTGTGAACACAGACGTTACGCAGATGCGTCTGCAGGATGAAGCGCTCAGACGGTCCGAGAAGCTAGCGGCAGTGGGACAACTGGCGTCGTCGATTGCGCACGAGATCAACAATCCGCTTGAATCGATTACGAATCTGCTCTATCTGATCCGGCATGCCGACTCGATGGACGACGTGCAGCACTATACGACACTTGCCCAGGGAGAGCTGAAGCGCGTGACAGAGATCACACTTCAGACTCTGCGTTTTAACCGGCAGCACACGAAGCCGGTCACCGTGGATATAGCTGAACTTCTGCACACCGTGATGGCTTTGTATACGGGAAGATTGCTGGTGCGAAACGTCGATGCGGACTTGAAGCTGATGGAAGCGCCGCGGGTCTTCTCGCTCGAAGGAGAGATCCGACAGGTTGTGAATAATCTAGTCAGAAACGCGTTGGATGCGATGAACAATGGAGGGCGACTGCTGGTACGTCTACATGCCCAACGTGATTGGCGCAGTGGCGTGAACGGAGTTCGATTGACCGTGGCGGACACGGGAGAGGGGATTCGTCCGGAGATGAAGGGCCATCTCTACGAGCCGTTTCAAACTACGAAGGAACTGACTGGTACAGGGCTGGGACTGTGGGTTAGTAAAGGGATCGTCGAGAAACATGGCGGGCGGATCCAGACCAGGACGCGACGCGGGGAGAAGCATGGGACCGTGTTTGCGGTGTGGCTACCGGTTGAGGGCAGCCCTAATTTGATGGCTCCGGCAAATTGATGGCGATTCGCGGACCAGCCGTGAGATTGGAGCGACGCCGGGTGACATGCGGGGTGACGAGCAGGATCAGACTGCTCGAGTCGGTCGCGGTGGTTGTGTCTGCCGTTGCAGTTTGAAATCCGGGCAACTCTCCCAACCCTGGCCATCCGCCAAGGCTTGCGGCCGCACTCTTGGAGAGACTGCTCACCATCATCGCGGTCTCTCCGTCGTCGACTGTAATGTCAGACGCGAACTGCTGGCTGTTGAGGATGGGTATGTTGTTTACCGCGCCACCGGTTAGCGCCTCAATCTTGAGATCGATGTGCATTTTGATCGCACCGGATTTTTGAACCGTGGGTGTTGCCTTCAGAGTCAAGCCAAGATCCTCATATTGGATCTGCGGAATTGTGATGGGACTCCCCACGGCGGCGTTAAGCAAACTTGCGGCGCTGACCCCGTTGATCGAGACGCCGGACAGTGCCGAGGACACGGTTGACAAGCCACTGGAATAAGTGGCTGTCGTAATGGGGTACCGTTCGCCGACCCGGAACGTAGCTGGTTGCCGGTCGCCGACTCGAAGCTTGATATCGTTCAAGGCCCGGGTGTCGCTGGCAGTAAGTGAAAGATTGAATGCCGGATTCTGATTAGTGGTGACTCCGGTTTGGGTGATCCCGCCACCGAAGAAGCCGACGGTGTTGGAGAGAAGTGTGCTCTGTACCAATCCTGATGCGATGAGCGCCAGGGCAATGGTGATATTGCTCGCGCCTGCAGGTATGAGACCCTGAGCGATAGCCTGATTCACGAGGGTTTGATTGGAACTTACGAGGCTTTGTGCAGCCGAGGCGACATTATAGATACCGATCTGCTGCGGAAGTTGAGCGCCGATGTTCCGTTGGTTGGTCCTGTCGACGGCATACAGCTGAAGTTCGATCATCACCTCACTGCCACCGTCGATCAGGTCAGCGAGGATGAGATTGACGTAGGTCAATGTCTCCTCTGGAGCTCGGATAACGAGAGTGTCGGAGCCTTTGTCGATACTGATCTGCTTGACGTCGAAGACATTGCGGACCACGTTGCCAAGTTCGTCCATCTGTTCGTTGGTCATCCCGGGAATGTAGATGGTCTCCTGCAACTGATGCTCAAATTTCTGACGATTGTCCGGGGTGTCCTTGGCAAGGAGAACGCTTCTTGCGTCGAGTGGCACGGCGAAGAGATGTGCCATGTTGAGCACGATGGTCATGGTTTGCTGGTAATTGGAGTCGTCAAGATCGAAGCGAAGATTTTGCCGCGGCACGGACTCGTCGAAGGTAGCCTTGATACCGTATCCGGAGAGTACCTGACGAATGACGTCCTGCTCGTCTGTGTGAAGATGAAAGCTCTTTAGGCCGGGGTTGGGTAACAGGGTGACCGGCCCGGCAACCGCCGGGGCGTCGCGTATCCACGGCTCAATTTCAGCACGAAAGACCTTCGGAAGTGCGCCAGGGTCAGCGTTCTGGCCAGCGACAGCGTTTTGCGGATCGAGAAGGCGGGCTTCACCCAAAAGGACCTCAGCCTTTTCACTCTGGCCGAGCAGTCGAGCTTTGCCAGATTCCTGGATAAGTTCAGTGATATGCCGCCGATGAGTGACGGAGTACGCATTGGCGTAGTCCGCGCTTGAAGGGTTGAGCTTGGCGGCCTTGTCGAACTGGAGCTCCGCACCCGCTAGATCGTTCCGTTGGAGCAAGCGGGCTCCTGCCAAGTAGGCGTCTTCAGCAGCCCGAATCTGACGGTTTGGGACCGGGGGTGATGGGTTGGTGGACTGCGCGAGAGACGAACTGCAAAGTGCGACCGTAGCCATCCATCTGGCGATTGCGAAGGCGCGGTGTTGAAAGATGGCGATCATCGGCTTCCATTTAGACTAAGCCGGCGACTAACGGGCACTCGCAATATTTTGAATTCGTGGGCGTTCGCTGCTGGGAGGGCGGCGCATGCCATTGCGAATCTGGGCGGTGTTCATGTCGAGTTCAGCCAAGGTGCGGCTTAGGGTGTTGCGATGCATGCCGAGCTCTTCGGCAGCCTTGCACTGGTTGCCCTTGTGTTGTGCCAGCACTTCGAGGATGTAGCGCTTTTTGAATTGGCGAACGGCCTCCGAATAAGGAATGCCGGCGTTGTGCATCTGCGTGATCAGACCGTCCATTTCGCGCTTCAAGGTTTCCTCGCTGGCGGTCCCTTTCTGGAACCACTCTTTCATTTTGCCTCTACGTGTGCGACTTGATCCAATCGGGCGCGCTGTGTTTGAGTTGCTCGGCGCCGCTCAGAATCTGCTGCTGAAGATCGTGAGGTACAACGAAGGATACCGCATGAGCCCCCGCAAGGAAATAGGGAGATAAGAGGGAATTTGCAATCCAGTCAGAATGTGGACGAAAGGCCGCAATAACGATCATGATTGCCACTCCAAATAGACACCCCCGTAAGAAGCCAAAGGCCGCCCCGAAGAGGCGGTCGAAAAGGCCTAGTCCGATGGCGTGTGCGGTGCGGTTCAACGCTTTGCCGAGGAGGGCGCTCAGGACCATTGTCCCAACGAGAATGAGGAAGAAAGCAATGATTTGGGCGGTTGCAGGTGTCGTGATGAGGCGTTCCAGAGGTGCAGCCACGCCGTTGTAGTTCCAGCAGGCAAGGACGATTCCGGCGATCAGGCCACCTAGGGAGAAGAGTTCAAGGATCAGGCCGCGCATGAAGGCCATAACGACCGAATAAGCGAGAATGACGATGAGAAACCAGTCAAAGAGATTCATACCGGTTCAGCTGTGGCTGACATCTTTATACCCAGTAATCCGGTGAAAGGCCTCGAGATATTTTTCGCGCGTACGGGTTACGACTTCGTCCGGTAGAGCCGGCGCAGGAGCTTGCTTGTTCCAGTGGATTGATTCAAGATAGTCGCGAACATATTGCTTGTCGAAGGAGGCCTGAGGACCACCGGGGTTGTACGTGGCCGCCGGCCAGTAGCGCGAGGAGTCGGGGGTGAGGACCTCGTCGGCAAGAACGATCGTGTCGTCAATCAGACCGAATTCGAATTTCGTATCGGCGAGGATCAGACCCTTGGTGATCGCATGTTTCTTCGCCTTGTCATAGATCTCTAAAGTGAGCCTCTGCAGGGTCCTGGCATGGACCATCCCAATGGTGTTCTCGACGGTCTGATAGGAGATGTTTTCATCATGGCCTCCGGTATTGATCTTGGCCGCCGGCGTGAAGATAGGTTCGGGCAAAGCGTCGGATTCGTGGAGACCTGCAGGAAGTCTAATGTCACAGATCGAACCGGTTTGCTCATAATCCTTCCATCCTGAGCCCGAGAGATAACCGCGGACGACGCACTCTACGGGAAACATCTTCGCTCGCTTGACGAGCATGCTTCGACCGTCCAACTGGCTCGAAAAGGGCCGAAGTTCCACGGGAAATCGAGAGATATCCGCGGTAATGAGGTGGCTTGGGACAGTCGACTTGAGAAAATCGAACCAGAAAAGCGAGAGTTGGGTAAGAATCTTTCCCTTGTCGGGAATTCCACTACCCAAAATGTGGTCGAACGCGGAGATACGGTCACTAGCGACAAAGAGTAACTGATCGCCAGGGAGGGCATAGATATCGCGGACCTTTCCCCGCGCGGCAAGAGTGAGGTCGTCAAGGTCGGTTTGAAGGAGCGCAGTTGGCATCATCTAGACGGTACCACCTCTACAGCAGTAGGTTGATCGTGCTCAGGGGGCGGGAAAGGGCTTATCCAGGGTACCGCCTGATTGATTGGGCCAGAAAGGGCATCGACCGACATAACGTTTTGTTGCAGGAAGCAATACCGCAATCGCCGCAAATGCATTGCATTCCCGATCATTGAAGGGAATGGTCTGTAGCCGATGCCGTAGAAATGGGATAAGTGGTGAGTATCGATAGACGATGACGTCTACGCCGGCGTTGCCGCCTCCTGTGTTCGCCCAAGGAGCAACCTCGTAGAAAAGATGGTCACCAATGGGAGTGACCTGCGGGGAACCCGGTTCGAAGAGCCGTGTAAGAGGCAGCAAGACGCTGGATGACAGAAGCGGTACGAGCAGAATGGCTGTACAGGGAATCGTAATCCACTTGGGAGACACGCGAGAGAAGAGTAAGGCGAGAAGCATGTAACCGGCGATCGCTAGCCAGTTAATCAGTACGTTCACACGGTCGGACGTAGTGCTCCACTTGGTTATTGCAAACAGAAAGTGAATTGCGGCAATGACAACCGACACACGGATGAGGAACCACCTCAATCGAGTGGAGAGATGCAACCAAAATATCCTTACCAGAATCATCGCAACCGTCAGAAGCGCGAGGGCGGTGATTGTCATTGGTATGTACATGTTTTATGGGGTTGCAGGTTTCAACGAAATGCTAGCAGGATAACTAACGTTTTGGACTTTTAGGCGAACCTGGAAGGTCAGAGCCAAGAAAACCTGGAGCGAGTACCAATCGCTCCAGCCGGGAAAAGTGGGCGTTTGATTTTTCTAGACGGGCATTAGGCTACGGCGCGGCGATTGTCCAATGAGTCGCCGCGGTTGAGATTTACGCTGACGATCTTAGAGACGCCCGGTTCCTGCATGGTAACTCCATAGATAACGTCTGCTTGTGCCATCGTGCGTTTACTGTGAGTGATGACGACGAACTGCGTGGATACGCTCATCTCGTGGATGAGTTTGGCGAAGCGGCCTACGTTAGTCTCGTCGAGCGGAGCGTCGACCTCGTCGAGGATGCAGAAGGGTGCCGGCTGGAACTGGAAGATGCCGACCAGAAGAGAAAGCGCGGTAAGGGCCTTTTCTCCTCCGGAGAGCAGGAGGATGTTCTGCAGCTTCTTGCCTGGCGGTGAAGCAACGATGTCGATTCCGCTTTCGTTTGTATTTTCAGCGTCCGTGAGCCTCATGAAGGCTTGACCGCCACCAAACAGTTTGCTGAAGGTCACAGAGAAGTTTTCGTTGATGACCTTGAAGGCCTCATCGAATTTCGTGCGCGAGATGTCATCAATCTCCTTAATCAGAGGCCTGGGTATTCTCGATTGAATCAAGGAGGTCCTTGCGCTGGGCTTCAAGAAAGCCGTGGCGGGTAACCGTCTCATTGTACTCTTCCAGGGCCATCATGTTGACGGGGCCCATTGCTTCGAGTTTTTGTTTCAGGGCGCGAGACTCTTCCTCTTCAGTGTGCAACGCCTCGCCTTCAATACGGGCGATGGCGGCGTCTTCGCGGAGGGTGATGGCTTCGGTACCGAGATCATTGAGGCAGGTTGCGTCGATGTGTTCAATGTCAGAGGCGAGTTTTGCAGCGCGAGCGGTGAGGGCGGCGCGTTCCTCTCTGAGATTCTCGGTCTCATGGCGGAGATTGCGGAGACGCTGGTCGAGCTCGGTCATCGCAGAGCGGAGCTGGCCGGCTTCGGTGGTAAGGCGTTCGGTTTCAGCTAGCGCGTTGGAGCGCAACTCGCTGAGTTCAGTGTGCTGCGCGGCCAAGGCTGCTGTCTCCTCCTCTCGGCGTAGCTTTTCTGCCCCGGACGCAGAGAGTTGCTGTTCGAACTGCTGGACGCGCTGATTCTGGCCGTTGTAAATGCGGTTGGTTTGCTCGAAATTGGCAGCAGCGTTGCGACGTCGCTCTTCGAGGCCAGCGAGTGCAGCAGAGGATGCGGCTGCAGCCTGCTGCATTTCTTCGCGGTGGCCGCGGAGCTGATCCAAGCGCTCCTGAATGGCTGTGAGGCTGGCCTCGATAAAAGTACGTTCGTTCTCCAGGTCTGTTGCCTCTTGCCGGCGCCGGGCGATGATATCAGCCTTCTGGTTGCTGGCGTCGCGATTGCGCTCGCTGGTCAGAGCCCAGTCCTGAAGACGGCGCTCAATCCGGGCGACCTCGGACTCCATTTGACGGAGGGCTGCGCCGGAGTTGGCCGATTCACGTTCAGCGTCACGTCGCTCGTGGGTCTTTCCGTCGAACGTGGCGTTGAGTGTTGCGATATGGTGCTGAAGTTCGACCGTGTGGAGGTCAGTCTGGACCAGTTCCTGCTCGGATTTCTCTACCTTCTGCTGGACCTCAGCCAGTTCGCGCTTGAGCGCCAACGGCCCCTGCGCGCGAGGGCGTCCTCCAGTGACCGTAACGTTATGGAAGGTCTCACCGGAAGGGGAGAGGAAGAAGGCCTGCGGGTTTGAGAGAGCAAGCGAGCGGGCGGTGTAGGAGTCCGGCGCAACGAAACCTTCACGCAGTTTGGGAAGGATGACCTCGAGTGACTTACCGAATCCGTCGAGGACGCGTACACATTCTTTTAGGGGCACCACCCCGTCAATACCCTCAAGGTTGGTCTGCGCGATGCTTTTCATACCGTCAGCAAAGGGGAAATTTGCCTGGGCATCGTTGGGATGGACAAGGAAGGTGGCGCGGCCGGAGACGTCCGTTTGGAGCAGGTGCATGCCGGCATCGGCGGCGTCCCATGATTTGACGACGATGTAGTTGAGTTCGTCGCGGAGAAACTCATCAACAACGCTCTCGTATTTGCCGTCAACCTCAAGAAAATCGGCCAGCGTGCCTACGGCCGCCATGCCGTTAGTGTTCTGCTTGTATGTGTCGGTCTTGAAGATATTACGAACGGTGTCTGTTGAGTAACTGTGTTCTTTAATAAGTGCTTCGAGGGAGTTGCGACGCCCATTGAGGGTTGCTACCTCTCCGCGCAACTGGTCGCCACGGCGTTTGGACTGCGACTCCTCCGCACGAGTGGCTTCGATCTGCAGGCGCAGCTCGGAGATCTCGGCTTCAAGACGCTTCAGGCGCTCGGTGACGGATTCGAAGGAGAGCGCTACCTGGCCGCGTTGGACGCCGAGGGTTTCAAGCTCCTGGCGGGCCATCTCGGACTCCGAGACGAGGCGTTCGGCTTCGCGTTCCAGGCCGGCGAGAGCGGCTGCAGCCTGGGCCTCTTCGTTGCGCGTCTGGCCGATCCTCTGCATCAGCTGCATGGATGCGCGGCGATTTTGTTCGCCCTCTTGCTCGGCCGCGACTACAGCGCGGACAGCCTCCTGGGCTTGGGAATTATGAGCCTGCGCCGTTTCACGGGAGTTATTTGATTCAGCCGTGGCGTTCTCGAGAAAGCTGCGATGTTGCTCAAGCTCGCCAGCGAGGCTAGTCAGCTGCGCTTGAGCCTGGGTGAGGTCTTCCGCGCCCGTGGCGAGCCGGCTGGTAAGTTCGGCGATTCGGTCGGCGTTCGCAACGGTGCGGGCAGCGATGCGCTCCAGTTCGACAGCAGACTGGTTGGCCTTTGCGTTCGCCTCGCGGATCCGCTGATCGAGGGCATATCCGTTCCGGATGCCTTCGGTGTGCTCAGCGTCCATGGCTTCGACGGTTGCGGTCTGAGCATCGATTCGGGTGGCGAGCAGAGAGATCTTCTCGCTGGTAGCGGTCTGTTCGATATCGAGTTGAGACATTCGGCTCGCAAGAACAATGCGAAGACGGGTACGGAGTTCATTACGCAGGGTGCCGTAACGTTCTGCCTTTGCGGCTTGACGCTTCAGCGTCGTCATCTGACGGGTGACCTCGTCGAAGATGTCATTGACGCGAGACAGATTGAGGCGGGCCGCCTCCAGCCGGAGTTCTGCAAGCCGCTTCTTGGTCTTGAAACGAGTGATGCCTGCCGCTTCTTCGAGAATCGCACGGCGATCGAGAGGTTTCGAGCTGAGGAGCTGGCCGATACGCTCCTGGCCAATGATGGCGTAGGTCTCGCCGCCGAGCCCGGTACCCATGAAGATATCCTGAATATCGCGGAGACGGCAGATTTTGCCATTGAGGAGGTACTCGCTGTCGCCAGAACGGAAAAGGCGGCGAGTGATGGTGATTTCACCAGCACGGACAGGGACACGCCCGAACTTACGGCGCCGGATCTTAAGGACTACGTTGTTCGCCGCTGTATCCGACTCAATTGTGGCGGGCAAGCTTTGGAGCTCGTTGGGCTCGCCTTCGACGATTACGCCAGGTTGAGCTTCTGCAACGGCCTCCTCGGTCTCTGCTGCGCTTTGTTCGCGGAGTCTGGCTTCGTCCCAATCGGTTGGTGTTGCTTCGTCTATGACTATCTCTGGGCATGAGTCGAGGGCGCCTCCGTCGTAGACCTCGGGGTCGACCAAGGTGAGCGAGACCTCAGCCATGCCTGTCGGCTTGCGATCGCGGGTACCGGCGAAGATGACGTCTTCCATCTTGACGCCGCGGAGGGACTTGGCGGATTGCTCTCCCAGAACCCAGGTTATGGCATCCGAGATGTTGGACTTTCCGCAGCCATTGGGTCCAACGATCGCTGCTATGCCTTCGCCGGAGAGGGAGACCTCAGTGCGATCACAGAAGGACTTGAAACCGAGAATCTGGACCTTCTTTAGTTTGAGCAAATGCACCTCTTCGGGCGAAAATAGGCGTCTCGCCTGTTGATTATGACTAGCTCAACTTTAGTCGCGTTGCAGCCTGGAATCAACGGGAACAACCCCACAGATTGTGGATAAGAAGTCTTTAACACTATTAATGGGCAGCACTTGCGAATTCTGAGTTTGAAGCGCTGTTTTCCAAGGCTCTACGGCGTCTCTTTCAAGAAGACAGTCACGGTGCATTGATATTTCGAACAGATTCGTCCCGCCAGCCATCACAATAGACCGGAAGCATTGTGACATGCGTGTGATGATCACTACGGGAAGGTTGTCACCTCTCCGTGGGCGAATCGAGTTTCTTCTGGCAATACCGAGCACAGACTTGCGTTTGGGCTACGGCATTTCTATAATCCGCATCATCATCCCGAGATGCCACGAACACTTCAATCTTCCGGCCGCAGGGCGGGGAACGGCGAGGACTACAACCGGATGCACTATGATCAGGCTGTGCTTTGTCTTAAGTACAAGTGAACCGGAAGCATCGGTGACACATTTGAAAGAGATTCATTGAGGAGTGTGGAATGAAGAAGGTAGTCGTTGCGTCTCTCCTGGCCGTTGCCGGTATGGCATGGGTTGCGCGTCCAGCAGCAGCACAAACCCAGGTCAACCTTGGTTCCAACGCGCAGTCCAATGCCGGTGTCCAGATGTCTCCGGCGGAATATAACGCTTATAACAGCGCGATTTCGCAGACAACACCGCAGACGATGGCGCCGGCGCTCGAGGCTTATTTGACTGCCTATCCACAGTCGGCGGTGAAGGCCGCTGTGCTTCAGCAACTGATGCAGGCGTACAGCCAGTTCGATCCCGCCAAGGCGCTAGATGCGGCTGACCGGTTGCTTCAGGTGGATGCGAACAACGTGAGTGCTCTGGCGACCGAGACCTACTTCCGGAAGGCGCAGGCCGATCAGATAACTGATGCGGCGGCGAAGCAGGTGGCACTGGACAAGGCTGCCGGCTACGCCCAGAAAGGTCTCGCAGCGCCAAAGCCGCAGGAGATGAGCGATGCGGACTGGACTAAGCTTAAGAGCGGGACGTATCCGATTTTTTACAGCGCGATTGGGTTTGCCGCGCTGAACAAAAAGGACACGGCTACGGCCATTTCAAATTACAAGCTGGAGATCTCGAGTGTTCCGCCGGCGGCGACCCAGACTCCCGGGTCCGTCCTGCAGGACATCTTCTTTCTGGCAGTGGCTTACCTTCAATCGACCCCCCCTGACCTTCCGAATTGCGCGTTTTATGCGGCACGGGTGGCGGCTTATGCTCCGGACAATCTGAAGGCTCAGTATGAGCCAACAGCGAAGTATTGCTATAGGAAGTACCACGGAGCAGATGACGGCTACGACGCGGTTGTTGCCGCTGCAAAGGCGAATCTGAATCCTCCGGCTGACTTCGCGATCAAGCCTGCGCCGTCGCCAGCGGACATCGTGAAACAGGTGATTGCGAGCACGCCTGATCTGTCGACTCTGGCGATCAGTGATAAGGAGTTTATCCTGCAGAATGGAAAGCCTGAGGACGCGGCCAAGGTGTGGGACACAATCAAGGGCAAATCGGTGCAGATCCCGGATGCCGTTGTTATCGAATCCTCGCCTACGGTGATCAAAGTTGCGGTCTCCGACGACGCGGTTCAGGGCAAGACGGCTGACTTTACGTTCAATATGACGGCTCCGGATGACACGAAGAAGACCCCGGCGCAGGCTGCTGCAGCGAAGAAGCTGGCGGACGATATCGCTGCTGCGACTGCGGTTGGTCAGAAGGTCACTTTGAGCGGCACCTATGCCTCTTATACCCCAAGTCCGATCATGATTATCATGAGCGACGGTGCGGTGATTTTGCCGAAGAAGACTCCGGCTAAGCCTACGGCGACTCATCATCCTGCGGCTGCTCATCACTAACCAAGCGGTTGTGTCTGGAAGAGGCAGCCTTTTGGGGCTGCCTCTTTTGTTTAATTCGGTTCTTTCGGGGGTTCTCCTCACCCGAGGTCGGATATTCTGCGTGCAAGGTGAAGGCTGCACACTTCGGGTCGGTTTCGGGGTGGTTTGGGTAGGTTTTGTTTCAGAAACCTTGCTATGTGATCAACGGGGTCATCGTGACATTAGAGCCTGCTAAAGAGGAAACAAACGAACCAGTAGAAGCCGCACCACGCAAAAACCTTAAACAAATGCGGCCAAACTTTGCCATCTGAAGGTTTCACTTCCATACGGATTTGTCTCAATTTATTAAACAAGAGAATATTTCCGGTCAGAAAAAAAGCGCCGCTGATAATCAAAAATTGGAGTAGCGGGGTGCTCTTTGGCACCGTAAATGCCGCCACCATGATCCCCGATAGCATTCCGATTTCGATGCAAATGATCGCAAATCTCTTCATAGTCTTCTTGGCGCTTGTTCCGCGAAAGAACTAATGAGGTTCAGGTTGTGAGCCAGGTTAGGGCGTTCGCGAGGAGGCGTTGCTGGAGGACGGGGTGGAGGTCAGGAACGCGGTGGTAAATGCATTTTGTGGTATTTAGTGTGGCTGTAAAGGTACCTGCGCCGATGTTGCGGTCGTGGTCGCGGGAGTAGGCGGCGATAATTTCAACATTCGGGCCTTCGACTAGGAGGCCGTTCGACTGGCGGCCTTTGGCCTGGTAGTGGATGCCCATGGCCTGGTTGATGGGGAGACCGGCGTAGATGGGGTGGTCGCGGACGAAGTACCAGTTGCCCATCCAGGGGGCGCGGAAGTCGCCGACGGGTCCGTTGTAGGTGAAGGCCCCAGCTTTGGCGAGTTGTTTGGCGACTCCTTCGGAGAGGGTGTCGGCTTGCGGGATGGCCAGGAGTGGCGTTCCGGCACGAACGGCATCGAGGACAGCATCGTCTATATGGCCGAGCTGGGCGGTGGTTTGGACTGCTCCCGTCTCGTGGCCTGGCTGGTTTTCGAGACCGGTGGTGTCGCCGGAGTTTTGTGATGAGGATGTCGTTGCGGTGAGTCCGGAGGCGACGATGACGTCGTATTTTTTTCCTTGCGCGAAATTTTCGACTTCGATCCCCAGACGCGGGGCCAGATCAGTGAGTTGCTCGCGGAGTGCGGACGTGATTCCGGAGACTCCGACGGAAAGGGAGCGGGCGCGTTTATAGACGGGCGGCTCGGTGACCCAGATTTCTTTGGTCTGGGTGGAGAGCGGGGCGGAGGAGAGAGCGAATTTGAAGCGGTAGAGGCCTTCTTCGGTGAGGGGTGGGGTTTGGAAGGACTCTTTGATGAGATAGCTGAACTGGTCGGTGACGGGGCGCGGCGCGGGGAATTCGGCTAGCTTGAGGAGTTTGTTCGAGGGTGTGATGGCGGTGAAAGTTAACGTTCCTGTTGCGGGTTCGGGCGTGTCGTTGAGGAGGAAGAGGTCGAAGATGGCGGATTCGCCGCGCGCGGTGGCTGCGCTGCGTTGTTTGGCTATGGGGCGGATGGGCGTGAGTGTTGCGGAGATGGGTGTGGGGTCGGATTTGAAATTGCGGAGGTTGTCGACGATGCCGGAGTGGTTTTCGATGGCCGTGGTCTCCCAGCCGGAGATGACGGCGAAGTCAAGCTCGTCGGAGATGCGGGCGTTTTCGAGGTAGTTCTGCCAGGTGTCGTAGCATTTTTTGCCGAGGGCGTTGAAGAGATGCTCGGCGGTTGGGAAGGCACTGCGGAATTTCCATTTGTCTAAGAATTTGTCGTAGGCGGCGAGGATCTCTTTGTGGTCGGTGAGGTCGTAGCTGTTGCCGCCGTACATGAGATAGGTCTCGGTGATCTTATGGACCATGAGAGCGTGGTTGTCGGGCGTGGCGCAGCCTTCCATTTCGCCGAACTCGGTCAGGACGTTTTTGAAGGGGGCTTTGTAGGTGAAGTCGGTCGGCGATTTGTAGAACTCGTCGTACCATTGGTCGCCAGCGCCCTGGTGTTGATTCCACCAGTCGCCCCATTCTTTTTCGTCGGAGCGGTGGAGTTTGTCGTTCCATGGTTCGAACCATGCCTGCGCAGCTTTGCGCGGTGGCGCGACGAAACCGTCGTTGAGGACGATGCAGCGGGATGGGTCTTCGGCGCGCATGGCTTCGAGGATGGCGACGGTGTCGGGATTTTTGAGGTCGGCGCCTAGTTCGTTTTGGAGACAGTAAATGATGACGCTGGGGTGCGAGCGGTAGGCTTTGACCATCTCGACGCATTTGACGAACATGAAGCGCTGCGCGAACTTGTCGGGGATGTCAGCGGGTTTTTCCATGACGATGCCGGCTTCGTTTGCCTTCACGTTTGGCGGAAGTTTTCCTATGGCCATCTTGCCCGCACCTGGTTCCATGTAGCGGAGGAGGCCGAGGCGGTCGTGGGCGCGGAGGACTTCTTCTTTGGCGAGGTTGCGGTGGAAGTTAAGGCAGTTGAGATTTTAATTTTTTCGCTTGGGTGACTTCTTTTTCGGCTAGCTCGGGAGTGGGGAAGAGGCCGTTGAGTCCCCAGAAGCCCCAGGAAATGGAGCTGTAGATTTTGATGCGGCGGTTGTTGAGGCGGAAGACGGCATTGGTATCGATGCCTTCGGGAGCAAAGGAGCGGAAGCCGAAGGAGATGGTGCGGGTGTCGGTGGGGCCGTTGAATGGATAAGCGGTAATGCGCAGGTGGTAGAGTTTCGGTTCGCTGAGGTTCCAAAGCTGCGCATCCTCTGCGGTGAGCTCCTGCGAAAGGGGTGGAGCTACAAGGAACTCGAGAGCGTTCGCGCCAAGGTTGAGGCTTTCGGCGCGGCTCTTCTTCGCGACTACTTTGGCGGTGTCTGGATCGATTATTTCGAAGTCAATGGGAATATTGTGGTGTTCACGGCTCATCTCCAGTTGCACGTATGCGGAGATGGATTTTCCGTCAGGTCGATTGAGTACCCAAACATCCTTGATGCGGGCGTCGTTATGTGCGCTGAGGGTCAGGCCGCGGTCGAGGCCTGCGAAGCCGTGGGAGCGGTAGAGTTTGACGGCTCCCCACTGGGCGTTGAGGCCGTCGACCCAGTCGTAACGGCCAAAGGGGTTAGTGAGACGGATGCCGAGGAGATTGAACCCGCCGGGGTCTGCGGCGTTGGTTAGGTCGCACTCGAAGGGGAGCTCTTCCATGATGGAGTAGCCGACGAGTTTTCTGTTGAGGAAGACCTCGGCGCGGAGGCGGGCTCCGCGGATGTGGAGGAAGATGCGTTTGCGTTTCCATTCGGCAGGGATGTCGATGAGGCGTCCCCACCAGGAAACTCCGAGGTAGGCTCCGTTTTGTGGGATGGGGTCGTCCGCGGCGTAGCGGTACTCTTCGGGTGTGTAAGGGCGGGTCCCGAATTTGCCCCAGTGGTGCTGTTCGACGGTGGTGGGGAGGGTGACGTTGATGCCATTGTTGGGGCGGAGGGTTCCCCAGCCGCCGGTGGGTTCGTTGACGGGGAGGGGTTTTGATTTGCCGCAGAGGACGCCGTTTTGCCAGGAGATGTCTTCAGGGAGGAAGAGCTCGTCGTCTTTCCACTCGGCTTTCTCGTCGATCCAGAGACGCCAGTCGTCGTCGGGGATGAGGGTGCCGTTTTCGGGGTAAGGGATTTTGGTCTGGGCGGGCGCAGATTTGAGTTGTGTGGCGAGGGTTGCGGCGGTTGCGGATTGCAGGAAGGTGCGGCGGGATAGTCGGCGCATGATGGTTGGGCCAGTTTAGCGCAGAGGAAAGGAGATGAGAGGCGTCGTCATTATGGTGGCCAGAATGTGTTTAGGTCCGGGTGATGCGAACAAACCGCGGGTCCTTCGACTTCGCAGTTCGCAAAGTGCGCGAACCGCTTCGCTCAGGATGACACATTCTTTCCAATCCGAATCGCACCAAATGACTCGATCTCCGGTCGTATGAAGATATGACCCGTTTGGGGGAGTGCAGGGGGTGGTTCGGGGGAGGATGATTTTGGCATGGAGAAGACGCGCGAGTTTTGGCTTCGGCTGGGTGTGATCGGAAGCGCGTTGGTCCTGATGAGCTACGTGTGGGGTGCGTTCAGCTAGGTTGGACGATTATTCGCCGAGCATGATGCGCTGGATGTGGTGGGCGCGGCCAGTGGCTCCGTCACAGGAGATAAGAGCAGCGCACATCTTGGGGTTGCCCTTGGCTGGTTCGAATTTGCCGGGCATACCGGTTAAGAAGCGTGCGAGGACTAGCTCTTTTTCTACGCCGATGACTGAGTCGTAGGGGCCTGACATGCCTACGTCGGTCTGGTAGGCGGTGCCGTTGGGAAGGACACGCTCGTCAGCGGTGGGGATGTGGGTGTGGGTGCCGATGACGGCGGTAAGGCGCCCGTCGAGGTACCAGCCAAGGGCTACTTTTTCGCTGGTGGCTTCACCGTGGAGGTCGAGGAGGATGACCTTGGCTCCGGATTCGCGACGAATCTGGCCGAGGAGTTCGTCGGCTTTGCGGAAGGGGTCGTCGCAGGAGGACATGAAGACGCGACCCTGGAGGTTCATGACGGCGTAGGTCTGGCCGGTGGGGAGCTCTCCTTGATAGAGGCCGAAGCCGGGGGTGCCGACGGCGTAGTTGGCGGGACGGAGGATCCGGCGGCCGCGAGAGTGGGAGTCGGCGGGGACGGTCATGTAGTCGAAGATCTCTTTTTTGTCCCAGATGTGATTGCCGGTGGTGATGACGTGGGCTCCGAGATCGAAGAGCTCGTCGGCAATGGAGGGCGTGAGGCCGAATCCTCCAGCGGCGTTTTCGCCGTTGATGATGAGGAGATCGACAGCGTTGGTTTCAAGGACGTGAGGGAGATGTTCGCGGACGATATGGCGGCCGGCGGAGCCGAAGACGTCGCCGACAAAGAGGATATTCACTGGAAGAGTTTACATTGTGAATGGATTGAGATTTTTGCGGGTTCACCCACCCTAGCGCGATAAAACCGCGCGAAGATGGGGGCACCCATCCGTTGGGTGTGGTAGCTTTTTGGCATGGCACAGAGTGGGCGATTTCAACTGAGCGTGCGGGTGTTGGCGGTTCTGGCGAGTGAGCCGGATGCGATGCATACGTCGTCGGCGATTGCGGAGCAGCTGAAGGAGAGCGCCGTGATGGTGCGGCGGTCGTTTCTGCTGCTGCATAAGGCAGGGCTGATCGTTCAGCGAAAGGGTCCCCATGGCGGCGCGAAACTGAAGTTGCCAGCGAAGCAGATTGGGTTGGGCGACGTGTTTGAGGCGACGGCGGGGACTTGGTTGAGCCTGGACGACAAGGCGGTTAGCGGGTGGATTAAGAAGGTGCGAGGGGACGCGGTGAGCGCGATGAATGAGCACTCGCTGGCTGGGGTGGTGAAGCGAATGAAGAAAGGGAAGTAGCGACCGGGATTTTTTGCGCGACCATTTTAGATAGCGAAACAAAACCCTGGAGAGTCAGGGTTTTGTCGTTTTTGCGGCTTTATTTTGTCTGGAGCTATTTGGAACTGCGACGGGCTTTGATGCGGGCGCGGGCTGTGGCGAAGAAGGCTCCTGCGGAGCCTACCACGGCGAGGATGGCTGTGGGGTTTTCGGGAGAGTCGTCGCAGCCGTTCTGGGCGAGGAGGGGATGGGCGACGAACAGAAGGAGAACAAGTCCAAGGAACAAGGCGGCTTTCTTCATAGAGGGTCTCCAGTTCGGAAGGTACGTTCCGTGTTCCGCCTTGTCAATGACCCGAAAGTGCGATCGCGCGGGTGGCCGATTACTGTCTCGGGCGGAGGTTTTTGAGGAACGCTTCGGCGGTAGGTTCTGTGTTGAGGACGTCGGCGGGGGTGAGCCAGGCGCGGCGGAGCTGGGTGATTCCGTAACGCATCTGGTCGAGCTCTTCGGTGGAGTGGGCGTCGGTGTCGACGACGATCCTGCAGCCGTATTGTTTGGCAATGCGGAGATTTAAGTCGTTGAGATCGGCGCGTGCTGGGCTCGCGTTGTGTTCGACGGCGACGCCCAGCTCGGCTGCGCGCTTGAGGACGGCGTCGATGTAAATGGCGTAGGCTTCGCGGCCGAGGACTTTGCGTCCGGTGGGATGGCCGAGGATGCGGACGTGGGGATTTTCGAAGGCGCGGAGTACGCGGGCGGTCATCTCTTCGGCGGGCTGGTTGAAGTGGGAGTGAACGCTGGCGACGACGATGTCCATCTGGGCGAGGGTGGAGTCGTCAAGGTCGAGAGAGCCGTCGGCGAGGATGTCGACCTCGATGCCGGGGAGAACTCGAATTTTGCCCTTCATTTCGGCGTCGACCTTGCGGATGGCCTTGATGTGTGCGAGGGCACGGGTGTCATCGAGGCCGTTGGTCATGGCGAGGTTTTTGCTGTGGTCGGTGATGGCGATGTATTTGAGGCCTCGGGCGAGGGCGGCTTCGGCCATCTGACGGATGGTGTCGTGACCGTCGGTGGCATCGGTGTGCATGTGGAGATCGCCACGGATATCTCTCAGCTCGATGAGATGGGGCAACGTGTGGGCCGCCGCTGCTTCGATCTCGCCTGAGTTCTCGCGGAGTTCGGGCGAGATGTAGTCGAGGTCGAGGGCGTTGTAGATGTCAGCCTCGGAGGCTGCGGCGACGATGGTGTTGTCTTCGACGCGGACGAGGGCGTACTCGTTGAGGGTGAGGCCGCGCTTGATGGCTCGCTGGCGGAGGGCGACGTTGTGCATCTTGGAGCCGGTGAAGTATTGGAGGGCGGCTCCGTAACCGCTGCGAGGGAGGAGCCGGACATCGACCTGGAGGTTGTTGCGGAGGGTGAAGGAGACTTTGTTCTGGCCTTTGGCGAGGAGCTTGTCGATTAGGGGCAGGGCGGCGACGTGCTCAACTGCCGCCGAAACGACGCCCGGCTCACAGGCTGGGCCAGTGACGAGTAGGTCGAGATCGCCTACGGTCTCGCGGCCGCGACGGAGAGAGCCGGCTGGGGTAATCTCTTCGATGCCGGGAAATTCGCGGATGAGATTGGAGATGATGTCGGCGTGGTACTGGGCTTTGTCGATGCGGAAGCGGCTGGAGTTTCTGCGATGGTCCTCGATGCTTTTGAGGAGTTTCGTAACGAATTTTTCGCCCATGCGGGGAAGTTTGGTGAGATGGCCGGCCTTGGCGGCGGTCTCAAGGGTGTCGATGTCGCAGACCTGGCAGGAGGACCAGACGAGAGCTACTGTCTTGGGACCCATTCCGGGGAGGCGCAGGAGTTCGAGCATGGTGGGTTTGTATTTCTGGAGGAGCTCTTCGCGGAGGGGCAGAGTTCCAGTGGAGAGAGCTGCCTGGATGTTGGCGGCCATTCCTTTGCCGATGCCCGAGATGGCGAGAAGGGCTTTGGGATCGTCGGCGACGGTCGAGAGCTGGGTAGTTTGTTGTTCGACGGCCTCGGCGGCTCGTCGGTAGGAACGGACGCGAAAGGGGTCTGCTGAGTCGATCTCGAGGAGGGAAGCAGTTTCGTCGAGGAGGCGGGCGATCGAGATATTGTCCATGGGTGTACGGTCAGTGTCCGCGGATGGCGCGCGGTCACTGAGCCAGTATGCTACAGGCCAGAGAGAGGCTCAAGGCAGAGATGCAAGCAGAACGCGGTGGGAGTAACCGCAGACGAGCTGATGGTTCCTAATTTGACTGAGTAGTTTCTTGATTCACTTCTTTGAGACGAGAGACCTGGTCGGCCTGGGGTCCCTTGGTTCCCTGAATGATGTCAAACTCAACTTCATCTCCCTCCTTGAGGCTTTTGTATCCCTCGCGTTGGATCGAGCTGTAGTGAACGAAGACATCGGCGCCACCCTCGCGTCCGAGGAAGCCGTAGCCCTTTGCATTGTTGAACCACTTTACGGTGCCCTTATATTGTGCCAATGGAGCAACTCCCTTATTTTCTTGTCTGAGTAAGGTACCGCGAAGTAAAAGCCCTTCAACGGTAAGCAGGACTCAACAGAATCTGACGCAAAACCCGGGAGGCGAGTTTTCTGGAGATCTCCGGGGCTGTCTCTTTTTTGTCACAGCATTGATTTTTGGTTGTTTACGTGAGACCTGGCGATTTGGGTTTTGGGGCGAGGAAATCTTTTGCCCGGCAACTATGGGCGCCTGCCGGGCAAAAGTAGGGAGTGGTTTTTACGTTTAAGGAGGGGAGGCCGGCAGGTTAGAGGCGACCGTCGCGGCGAAGCGAGTCGTAGAGCATGAGGCCGATAAGGGTCTTGCCGTCGTGGATCTTGTTGGCGCCAATGAGGGCGAGGGCTTCGGAGAGGGTGAGGCGGAAGACCTTGATGTTCTCGTCGGGTTCAGGAGCGGCGGCGCCGTGGCGAATTTCGCGGGCGAGGTAAAGTTGCATCCACTCGCCGAGGAAGCCTGGGCTGGCAAAGTATCGGGTGAGGAGGGTCCAGTGTTTGGCTCGGTAGCCGGTCTCTTCGATGAGCTCGCGGCGGGCGGCTGTGAGGGGGGCTTCATGGGGCTCGCAGCGGCCGGCGGGGAGTTCGATGAGCGTGCGTCCGGCGGCGTGGCGATACTGACGCTCGAAGATGATCTCGGGATCGGCTGGATTTTTGGACTCGTCGACGGCGAGAATGACGACGGAACCGTGATGGCGAATGACATCGCGAACGTTGATGTGGCCGCCGGGCTCTTGGACTTTGTCGGTAACGACGGAGAAGACCTTGCCTTTGTATGCCAGCTTGGAGGAGATGAGCCGGGGCTTGGCGACAGCTTTCTTTCTGTCGGGCTTCCTATCGGAGGCCGGGGGAGTCTTTATTTGAGACGACATAGAGGTAAGGTATCATCCTGCATCTAGACTTAGGGGTGGGCATCCAATGGGTGCATAGAAAAAGTGCGTGCAAAGTTTGAGCGAGAATGAGGACTGTCTGGAATGAGTTCTGAGTGTTTTCCGATCACGGTGTTGCCGGAGACGACGCAGATCTATCGCGACTATCTCGCGATGGCTGATAGCGCCAGGGATTCGGCGGTGCGCCGGTGGTTTGGAGCGGAACCGTTTGGGGGGAACTGGCTGGGAAAGGCTGCGGTGGTAAAGAACCCCGGAGCTTTGGCTGATTTGCTGGAGCAGGAGGCGATCGATTTTGGCGCCAGCGACCAGGCGAAGGCGAATGTGGCGAAGCTGCGGGCGGGTGGCCGGGCGGTAGTGACCGGGCAACAGGTGGCGCTATTCGGTGGGCCGTTGTTTACGATTTTGAAGGCGGCTACGGCGATCGCCCGGGCAAAGGAGGCGACTGCGGCGACGGGGGTGGAACATGTTGCAGTGTTCTGGTTGGCTACAGAAGACCATGACCTGGAGGAGGTGGATCAGGTTTCGTTGCTGACGAAGACCTCGGTGGAGACACTGCGGATGGGATTGAAGCTGCCGCATGCGGTTCCGGTAGGTGGCGTGGTTCCGGGTGCGGAGTTGGAAGCTGTGCTGGAGCGGGCGAGTGAGTTGCTGGAGTTCGCGCCGGTGAGCGAGTGGCTACGGGAGTGTTATGCGCCGAGGGATGGGCGGTGGCCTACGCTGGCGCTGGCGTTTGGGCGGCTGATCGCGCGGGTCTTTGCCGATCAAGGCTTGATTGTGATGGATGCTGCTTCCCGCGGGTTTCATGCGCTGGGTGCCAGCACGTTGCGGTATGCGATAGAAAATGCGGCAGAGTTGCAGCAGGCATTGATTGCACGGGGTGAGGAGTTGATAAGGGCCGGATACCACGCGCAGGTGATGGTAGCCGAGGGTGGGTCGATGCTGTTTCTGCTGGAGGAGGCGACCGGCGAGCGGGTGGCTTTGCGGCGGAATGGGGAAGGGCAGTGGAAGGCTGGTGGACGGACTTACTCGACGGGTGAGCTGATTGCGATTCTGGAGACTGCTCCGGAGCGGCTGAGCCCGAATGCGCTGCTACGGCCAGTGTTTCAGGATACGGTGCTGCCGACGACGGCTTATATCGGTGGTCCGGCAGAGGTTGCTTACTTTGCCCAGAGTGCAGTGTTGTATGAGGCGATATTGGGGCGAATTACTCCTGTGTTGCCGCGAATGAGCGCGACGCTACTAGAACCAGCGATTGCCGCGGTGATGGATAAGGATGAGGTGCAGTTGCCTGATGCGATGACAACGGCGGAGGCGCTAGCGCAGCGGCTGGGTGCGCGGGCGATGTCGATTGAAGGCAAGCGGAAGATTGCGGCGACAGGGAATGCTCTGGAGACGGAGTTGGATGTGCTGACGAGGTATCTGAGTGGTATGGATGAGGCGCTGGGGCGTGCGGCGGAGGTTTCGGCTTCGAAGATGCGGTATCAGATGAACCGGCTGCGGCGGATGGCAGCGACGTTTGAGTTGCAGAAGGAGGCCAGTCTGCGAAAGCATGCTAATGCGATTACGCTGAATGTATTTCCGGATGGGCATCCGCAGGAGCGTGTGGTGGCGGGGGTTTGGTTTATCGCCAAGAATGGGGAGGGGCTGGTGGAGCGGCTGGTGGGAGTGGCGGCGAATCAGTGTCCTGGACATGTGGTGGTGCGGCTGTAAGAAGTTATCAGGTGTCAGTTCTCAGTTGTCAGCTGCGGGTGGTCGAACTATTCTCGGTGAGTCTTAGAATGGTCTGTAGAGGTGCGTTCCATGGGATTGAGCGATCAGCCGTTTGAAGTGATGTGTCCTGATTGTGGGGCGATATTGAAGGTGGACCCGGTTTCGCGGGCGATTATTTCGCACAAGTCTGCTCCGAAGAAAAAGATGTTTGAGGACTTTGGCGAGGCGGCAAAGGCTCTGCGTGAGGCGGATGCGCGGAGAGACTCGATCTTTCAGCAGAGTGTGGATGCGCAGAAAAATAAGGATGATGTGATGGCGAAGAAGTTTGCCGAGGCGGTGAAGAAGGCGAAGGAGACTCCGCTGACGGATCGGCCGCTGAGGGACTTTGATCTGGATTAGCGCGCGCGACCGCGGATTGAGGGGATGAGCACGGATTAAGAACTTAGTGCGATTTGCGGTGGCGGCGACGATGCCAACTGAAGATGGGGATCTGGCGCGGTAGACTTGAGAGATGCCGCCGATTTTAAATGCGCAGGGGTTGACGAAGGCCTTTGGCGCGACCGCTTTGTTTCGTGAGATTAGTTTTACTGTTTCGGATGGAGACCGGATTGGGCTCATTGGGCCGAATGGCGCGGGGAAGAGCACGCTTCTGAGGGTGCTTGCAGGCGAAGAAGACGGGGATGCGGGCGATGTTGCGGTGCGGAAACGCGCACGGGTGGGATATGTCGCGCAGGAGTCGAGTTTTGCTGCGGGAGTCACGGTGCGTGGTGTGCTTGAGGGTGCGCTGGCGCGGAGTGGGGTCGCGGAGGGTGAGCGCGAGGGGCGATTGCGCGAGACAGCGGGGCGGATCGGGTTTTCGGACTTGAGTGTGGAGGCCGCGACGCTGAGCGGTGGGTGGAGGAAGCGGCTGGCGATTGCGGAGGCAGTGGTGGCGCATCCGGATGTGCTGCTGCTCGATGAGCCGACGAACCATTTGGATCTGGAAGGGATTGAGTGGCTGGAGGAGCTTCTGAATGAGAGTGATTTTGCTTGCGTGCTTGTTAGCCACGATCGTTATTTTCTTGAGAATGTTGCGACGGAGATAGTAGAGCTGAACCGCGTTTATGCGGATGGGCTGCTACGGGTGAAGGGAACGTACTCGAAGTTTCTTGAAGGACGAGAGGCCTATCTGGAGGCACAGTCGAAGTTGCAGGATGCGCTGAGGAATCGCGTGAAGACTGAGGTGGAGTGGTTGCGACGAGGACCGAAGGCACGAGCTACGAAGGCGAAGGCTCGGATTGACAACGCCAACGAGTTGATCGGGCAGTTGAGGGAGGTCAACGCGCGTGTGCAGACGTCGAGCGCGGGGATTGAGTTTGCTGCGACGGAGCGGCAGACGAAGAGGCTGGTAGAGCTGGAAGGGGTTTCGGTTGCACTTGGCGGGAGGACGATTGTTGAGGATTTGAACTTTCTGATTACGGCTGGAATGCGCGTTGGGTTGGTGGGGCCGAACGGCAGCGGGAAGACGACGCTGCTGCGATTGTTGACCGGAGAGCTGGGGCCGGCGTCGGGGACGATTAAGAAAGCGGCTGCGCTGAAGGTTGTCTACTTCAGCCAGACGCGTGAGCTGGAGGAGGGTGTGACGCTGCGGCGGGCACTGGCTCCGGACTCGGACTCGGTGATGTACCAGGGAAGGGTGGTGCATGTGGCGAGTTATGCGGCGAAGTTTTTGTTTACAGGCGAACAGCTGAATCAGCCGGTGGAGCGGTTGAGCGGGGGCGAACGGGCTCGCGTGCTGATTGCGAAGCTGATGCTGGAGCCGGCGGATCTGCTGCTGCTCGATGAGCCGACGAACGATCTGGATATTGCGACCCTGGAGATTCTGGAAGAGAGTCTGCTGGAATACGCGGGTGCGCTGGTGCTGGTGACGCATGACCGGTATATGCTGGATCGGGTTTCGACTGTGGTGCTGGGGCTGGATGGGCGCGGTAAGGCGGAGACTTTCGCGGATTATTCGCAGTGGGAGCAGTGGCGCAAGGTGAGGGTTGAGGATGCGGTCGCTTCAGGCGCCGCGAAAGCGGTGGCTTCGGTCTCGGCTGCGACTTCTCAGGCGAGCGGCGGGAAGAGGAAGCTTTCGTATCTGGAGGCGAGGGAGTATGCCGGGATCGAGGCTGCGGTGGAGGCGGCGGAGGAGCGGTTGCAGAGGGCCCGGCACATGATCGAAGATCCGGCTGTGGCGGTTGACGCGGTGCGGCTCACGGCGGCGTTGGCTGAGATCGAGGCGGCGCAGACGGAGGCGGATGGGTTGTACGCGAGGTGGGCGGAATTGACCGAGAAGGCGGGTTAGCTCTTCGGTTCGTTACGGTTTCGCGATATGCTGCTTGGACTATGAAAAATCTTGTTTGCGGGTTGGCGTTGGGGATGACCTGGTCTTGTCTGGCGCAGGGAGTTGGTGCGCCGGAGCATGTTGTGGTGCTTCATGCAGCACGGATGCTGGATGTTGCGGGCGCGAAGATTGTGATGCCGGGGGAGGTTTTGGTGGAGGGTCAGCGGATTGTGGCGGCGGGAGCGCATGTGGAGCGGCCGACGGGGGGTGAGGTAATCGACCTGGGAGATATGACGCTGATGCCGGGGATGATTGATGCACATGTGCACCTGTTTCTGCACGTGGGAGCTGAGGATCTGCAGACGATTCAGGAGAGCGTGCCCGAGCGAACCCTGATTGCTGCTGGAGCTGCGAAGGCGGATCTGATGGCGGGATTTACTGCGGAGAGGGATATGGGGACGGAGGGTGCGGGTTGTGCGGATGTGGCGGTGCGGAATGCGATCAACAGTGGGTTGATCCCGGGGCCGCGGATGCGGATGAGTTGCAATGCGATCGATCTGACGGGGGGGCACGAGGACGCGATTGGATATAACCCGGCGCAGAAGGTGTTGTCGAATGCGGACTATGCTGATTCCGCGGATGAGATTGTGAAGGTGATGCGTGAACAACGCAAAGGTGGTGCCGACTTCACGAAGATTTATGAAACGGGGCGCGATTCTTTTCGTGATGGTGTTTTCCGGAGTCCGTATCAGTACTCGGAGGCGGAGTTGGCTGCGGCGGTGAGGGAGGCTGAGCGATTGGGGGGTGGGGTAGGGTCGGGGCGTGGAGTGGCGGTGCATGCTACCGGTGAGCCGGGGACTGGTTATGCTGCGGCGGCGGGGGTGGCTTCGGTGGACCATGCGTATCAACTGAGCGAGGCGACGATGCGGACGATGAAGGAGAAGGGAATCTATGCAGTGCCGACGTTCGCCATTGCGGAGTACTTTGCCGAGCATGCGACGACGCCGGAGCGTGCGGCTCGGGAGAAGGGGGAGATTGCGTATCATGCGGCGGAGTTCAGGAAGCAGCTGGCTGCGGGTGTGCCGATGGCGGTGGGGAGCGATGTGGGGCCGTTTCCGCATGGGACGCAGGCTCGGGAGCTGGAGCTGATGGCCGCGAATGGGATGAAGGCGCGGCGATGTGCTGCAGGCGGACCTGATCAATGGAGCGAAGCTGCTGGGTTGGGGCGGGCAGATCGGGGAGCTGAAGGCTGGGTATTTTGCTGATGTGATCGCTGTGCCGGGCAATCCGCTGGAAGATATCTCGGTGACGACGAAGGTGGCGTTTGTGATGAAGAATGGCGAGATTTACAAGCGGCCTTAGGAATAGAGGGTGTTGTTTTGGTTTAATAACCCATCCTTTGCGATGAGATTACAAAGGATGGGCCACCCGGCTTGTGGCTGTCGGCACGCTGCTTACTTCGGGGACCACTGTTCATCGGCGGAGGGGCCGTAGAGGGCGGGTACGGGGATGTCGTTGAGGCGAAGGTAGACGCCGAGCTGCGCGGTGTGGTGGATGAGGTGATCGAAGAACATCTGGCGGTAGGCTTGAGAGCGCGGTCCGTTGGAGATAACCTGGTCGCCGTAGCTGAACGTCCACTTGGCTTCAAGGTATCGTCGGAGGCGTTGACGAGGGATTGGCGGCACTTGGTAGCCGCCTCGTCCAAGTGCTTGAGAGCGTTTTCGCGTGTGGTGAATTCAAGCGGGACATGCGGGCGTTTGGGCGCGGCAATGTCCATCCCGTCGTCCTCGAGCACGTAGTGTCCAAAGAGTGGAAGGGTGGCACAGTGCATGGCCAGTTTTCCGAGAGCCATGGATTTGTCGTGACACTTCCAGTCGTTTTTGCCCTCAGGGACGCGCTCGAGCGTGCGGCGAGTGTTGGAGATCTCGATGTCGTAGTCCTGGAGGAGGATTTCGGAGATTTTCATGGAAATTCCTTTCGTTTAGGCGTCGGATGCTCATGAGGCCCGCCTGGTTGAGGATGTACTTTTTCGAGCGCCGTGATCAAACTTAGCAAAGCTCTACTGACAGCATGGTGTCGGTAGAGTTTACTAAACTCCGATTCTTTCAAATCGCGGCAGGAATCCTGAACATTAGAGTCCGGTGACGTTGTAGCCGGCATCGACGTAGGTGATTTCGCCGGTGATGCCGCTGGCGAGAGGGCTGGAGAGGAAGAGGGCGGCGTTGCCGACTTCGAGCTGGTCGACGTTGCGGTGGAGGGGGCACGTTGTTCGACGGCTTCGAGGATCTTGGTGAAGTCGCCGATGCCGCGGGCGGCGAGGGTTTTGATGGGGCCGGCGGAGATGGCGTTGACGCGGATGTTCTTTGCTGCCGAGCGAGGCGGCGAGGTAGCGGACGGTGGCTTCGAGGGCGGCTTTGGCGACGCCCATGACGTTGTAGTTGGGGAAGACCTTGGTGGAGCCGTAGTAGGTGAGGGTGAGTATTGAGCCGCCTTCGGTCATGAGCGGGACGGCGGCGCGGCTGACGGCGATGAGCGAGTAGACGCTGACGTCGTGGGCGATGCGGAAGTCCGTCGCGGCTGGTGAAGAGGAAGTCGTTCTTGATCTCGTCGGCAGGGGCGAAGGCGACGGCGTGGACGAGAATGTGGAGGGTGCCGTAGGTGTTCTTCAGGGTGGCGAAGAGGGCGTCGATCTCGGCGTCGGAGGAGACGTCGCACTGGTAGGCTTTGGCGGCGGGAGCTCGGCGGCGAGCTCGTCGGCCTCCCGCTTGAGGCGCTCGTTCTGGTAGCAGATGGCGAGAGTGGCGCCGGCTTCGGAGAGCTTCTGGGCGATGCCCCAGGCGATGCTGCGCTTGTTGGCGAGGCCGAAGACTACGGCTACTTTGCCTTTGAGATCAATCATGGTGAAGCAAGTTCCTTTCAAGGAAGAGGCTGCGCACTCAAGGATAGCAGCCGACAGACGGGTTCTATTGAGGGATGGGGCACCTGGGTTGAAGGGATCGGGAGGCGCTGATTTGTCTCGTCCTCGGTTTCGTGGAGGAGTATCCGGCAGCAGTTGCGGCCCGCATTTTTTGCGTTGTAGAGCGCCTTGTCAGCGCGGGCGAGGAGCGGGGCTGCGGTTTCGCCGGAGACGGCCTGGGTGAGGCCGATGCTGACGGTGACTGGCAGGCTGGCACCCGATAGCTCGATTTCGCGTACGGACTGCTCGATGCGGGAGGAGACGGTGAAGGCGTCGGCGCAGGGAGTGTGAGGGAAGATGAGAAGGAACTCGTCACCACCGAGGCGGCCGATGAGGTCGTGCACGCGCAGATGGATGGAGGTGGCAGAGACGATGTTGCGAAGGGCGGTGTCGCCGGCTGCATGTCCGGCGTGATCGTTGATGGCTTTGAAGTGGTCGAGTCGATGAGGGCGATCGAAAGGGCATGACTGGTGCGGTGGGCACGCTTGAGTTCGGCGTCGAGTCGCTGTTCGATTCCACGGCGGTTGAGGACGCCGCATAGCAGGTCGCGCTCGGACTCGTCTTTGACGAGAGTGAGGAGATCGCTGCAGAGCATGAGCAGGAAGGAGAGGCCGATGAGGAAAAGCGAAGGAGACACTGAGCAGGACGGAGATTGTTTGAAGGACTTCGCGCTGGGCTTGACTTGGCAGCCCGCCGTAGACGATCTGAAAGATGATGCGGTTGAGAGCAAAGATGGCGTAGAAGGCCATGAGGTAGGCAAAGATGTTGAGAAAGATTCTGCCTCCGCCTGGCGGAAGACCTCGACGGCGATGATTCCGCGGACGAGAAAAAAGCTGATGGCGATGACCCAGGTGAGGGCCTTGGGGTGGGTGTGGGTCTGGACGAAGTACGCGACGAGGGCTGAGGCGATGGCAGTAAGAACCCAGACGTAGGCAATCGGGCGCGGGCTGCGGAAGAAGCGGAGAACGCCGGTGTAGAAGAGGACGAATGCAGAGAGAAAGAGGCAGTGCGAGGCGAAGATGGACAGGATGAGGGGGGCGGAGCCGGAGAAGAGGAGAAACACGTTGGCGATGGTCGCTGTAACGAAGGCTACAGCGACCGAGCCTGCCCCGCGCAGGTGAGGGTACATACGCTTCATGCAGACGAAGACTATGGCGTAGATGAGGTTCAGAGCGACCTGACAACCGAGGAGCGTGGCGACGTCAATCGAGGCGATCAAGAGACATTCAGGCGGCCTATGGGGAAATCCTATGCGCATAGCGAGGCGAAGATAAGAACAGAATTGCGAAAAAAGCGTAACTTTTCTCAGTTCAGGAATCGGTGAGCCAATCGTACTGGGCTTCGGTGAGGGGGACGACGGAGAGACGGAACTGACGGAAGAGGATGGAGTCCTTGAAGACGGGGGCCTCGCGCATGTCGGCGAGCGCGTGGGGCTGCTTGACTGGTTTGCCGACTTTGATTCGGACTTTGGGATCTTTCGGGTTGGAGTCATCGACGGAGACGACCTTGGCGGTACCGACGGCGACTTTGCCTTTGCCGGAGTGGTAGATGACGAGTTTTTCGCCTGGCTTCATGCTGCGGAGGTTGATGAGGGCCTGGGGATTGGAGATTCCGTCCCAGACGGTCTCGCCGTCGCGCTCCAGGTCGTGGAAGGAGTAGGTGTCGGGTTCGGTCTTCAGCAGATAAGGCATTCGGTTCCGGCTCCGTTTCCGGGAGGGTCCCCCTCCCCTGGTCGAAAAATGTACAAAGTCTTCGAACGATTGGATTTAGTTTCGGACCTCGACGGCAAACCCGGGGAAAAGTCCCATTTTTCGATTCCGCTTCGCGCAAAGTCTTCCAAAATAACGGTTTATACGTGAAGACCGGCTGTTTATGGATGCGGTTCTGATTTTACTATTCCCCTATTAATAGTATAGCTGGGTACATCGGGTTTTTTGCCAAACGTATGTTACTCATTCGGTGGTGGTTAAGGAGTGAGGGGGCTTGACAAGATTTTTGACGATGTGTGAGTTCAGACGTAGAAGTAAGTTGAAGGTTGGCTGCCAGGACGACCGCGATCTCTATGCTGGTATGACGAGATGAGATTGCGGTTCGGATTTTCCGGCAAGTGCAACGGCAGGTCCTCGGCTTCGCTACTCGCAAAATGCGCAAGTAGTTTCGCTCAGGATGAGCGTTCCGCGTTGGTAGGGGTGAGCGTGGCTTCGGGGAGGATTTATTTTGGTTTCCAGAGGCCGATGGTGTTTCCCTCGGAGTCCGAGAACCAGGCGAAGGTTCCGTTTGGGATTTCGACTGGAGGCACGATGATCTTTCCTCCGGCTGCTTCGATCTGTTTCAGGGACGCAGGAATGTCGTCCGTCTGGATGTAGAAATGGGTGAACTGGTGAGGCTCGTGGCCGAGGGCGGCGATATGTCCCTGAATGCCGGAAGTGGAGCCGGTGTTGATGGCGCCCATTGGACCAGCGTCGATGGTCCATCCGAAGACTTCGCGGTAGAAGGCGGAGGTCTTCTCTTTGTCCTTGCAGCCAATCTCGAAGTGAATCACCGGATGTGCCATGAAAGTTTTCCTTTTCCAGTTTGCTTCTTTTGAGGCGAGGATATGGTTGCCTCTGCGGCCTGTCAACGCTTCGGGTTTAGCCGCCGAGGTCGATAAGGTTGACCTCGGAGAGGGGCTGGCCGAGGAAGGCTGAGCCGAGGCGCTGGAATTTTTCTATGGAGTCAGTGGCGTAGAAGGTCGTGGATTGGGGTTTGTGTGGGGATTTTTGTGGGGTGAGGTTGAGGTGGGCGGCTACGGCTTCGGCTGTGGCTTTTGCGGAGTCAATTATGGTGAGTGGGTGGTTAAGGGTGGCGAGAGTGCGGCGGATTGCGGGCTCGAGGAGTGGGTAATGGGTGCAGCCTAGCAGGAGGGTCTGGGCGTTGGGAGCTTCGGCGAGGGCTTCGGTTAGGTAGATGCGGAGGACTTCGTCGGTGACGGGGTGGTTGGTCCAACCTTCTTCGACGAGGGGGACGAGGAGGGGGCAGGCTTTTTCGTGGGCTTCCAGGTTGAGGGTTTTGAGGGCTCGGGTGTAGGCGTGGGATTGGACTGTCGCGGTGGTGGCGAGGACCAGGACCTGGGGGGAGATTTGGGGTGGTCCATCCCAAGTCCCAGAGTCGGGAGCTGGGTCAGCCAGTGGCTTCGTGACGATGGGGCGGTTTTGTGGTGACTCTCCTACCTTAGCGACGATGAGGCCGTCGCGAAGATGGGGCACCCGGTCTCGTGGGGATTCGAGCTTTTTGCCTGCGGTGAGTGCGGCTTGGGCGCCGGGTTCGACTACGCCTATGACGGGGATCGGTAGGGACTGGCGGATGTCTTCGAAGGCGAGGGCGGTCGCGGTGTTGCAGGCGATGACGAGGAGTTCGGCGCCTTGCTCGTGGAGGAAGCGGGCGCTGGAGACGGCGTAGCGGGCGATGGTGTCGTGGGATTTGGAGCCGTAGGGGAGACGGGCGGTGTCGCCGAGGTAGATGTACGAGGCCTCCGGAATGAGAGGGAGGAGCGCGCGGAGGACGGTTAGACCTCCGAAGCCTGAGTCGAAGACGCCGATGGTGGGATTGTCAGGTGTCAGTTGTCGGTCTCCGATTCAGTTGCTGGTTGCTGGTCGTTAGTTGCTGGTTGGTATCGGGTGTCACGTATCCGGTAGCCGTTTTAGGCTTCAGGGTTCGGTTGGGGGCGTGGGTTTGGCGGTAGTGTCGATGGCGGGGTAGGTGCGCAGGAGATCGGCGTGTCCGGCGAGGGTGTCGTGGGGCTGGCCGTCGACGAGGAAGCGGATTGAGGTGATCTCGGGGATGGCCGCGTGGAGGGTGCCGACGATCGAGGCGAGAGTGAGGGCTTCGACCTGGATGCCGGAGGGATGGTTGTTGACCCAGGAGCTGCGGAGATTGACGACGGCCAGTTGGCCGGGTTGTTCGCCTGGGGCGGGGTTGGGGTCGATGAGGAGAAAGAGGTCGTCGACGGCTGGGCCTCCCTGGAGGGGATGGGGGGAGGTGGGTGAGGCGTAGGTGCCGAGGAGGTGCTCGACGAGGGCGCGGGCGCGAAGGGTGGGGGCTTGTGGGACGGAGATGGATTCGGTGGTGGGAGTGATGGAGGCGTCGGCGTCGGCGGCGAGGTAGAGGGTGACGTCTTCTGTGCTGGAGGCGGTGGGTGCGGCGATGGGGGTGGCGTCGTTGGGTGGGGCAAGACGTTTCTGAGCCTGCTCGCAGCCGCGGAGGAGAAAGCCGAGCATAAGGGATATGCCGCCGATGAGGCCCCAGAAGAGAACGCGCTGGTAACGGGGGATCACTTTTGGGTACCTGCTGCGGCGGCGAGTTGGCTAGTGCGCCAGGTGTTGAGGGCGTCTGAGATGGCTTTGACGATGTTTTGTTGGTAGTGGGCGTCGGTGATGGGGGTCTGATCGTCGCCGTTGACGAGGGGCGCGATCTCGATGGCGATGGCTGGGCAGATGAGATTATCGACGGGGCGGATGGACGCTCGGCTGAGGATGACGGGGAGTTTGGCGTGCTCGAGTGCGAGGCCGATCTGGTTGGCGAGGGTCAGGGACTGGGGGATCGAGGCTGCCTGGGCGGTGTTCCAGGGGATGGTTGCGTGGGGGGTGTCGGTTTGGTCGGGCGTGAGGTCGGAGGTGATGATGTGGACGCCGGCGCCGCTGTCGGTTGCGTGGAGGATGAGGCAGGCGGCGGGGTGGCGCTGGTTGGCGATCTCGGCGCGCTGGTCGGTGGTGAAGGGGACGATGGGGTCGGCGTCGCGGGTGGAGATGACGGCGAATCCGGCGGTGGAGAGCTGGGCTCGTAGGCGCTGGGCGAAGGCGAGAGTGATGTCTTTTTCGAGGAGATTGTTGGGGAGATGGGCTCCTGGGTCAGCGCCTCCGTGAGCGGGGTCGAGGAGGATGACGGTGCGGGGGATGGGTTGCTGCGCGGATGCGCTGGGTATGAGGGTGCTCGCGGAAAGAGCGAGGCATGCGGCGATTTGTCGGGGGCGGAAGGTCAAGGGATTCTGGTTGATTGTAAACGTGGAGTGGTTGTGGGCAGAGAGTGAGGGTGAGAAGAGCGGTCTCGCGTAGCTCGATACCCCATCCTTTCGATACGCCGAGAAGGATGGGCACCCGGTTTGTGGCTGTCCGGGTTAGTCGAGGGCGTAGATGGCGAGGCCGCTCAGGAGTTTGGGGTAGAAGTCGGTGGATTTTTGGGGCATGACTTCGCCGGAGAGAGAGACGTCTTTGAGCTGATCGAGGGTGACGGGTTTGATGAGGAAAGCGATGTTGGCCTGGCCGGAGTTGACCAGCTCGACGGCTTCGGCGGCTTCGCGGAGGTACTGGATGTTGCCAGTGGCGCGGATCTTATCTTCGGTGAGGCCGAGGAGGTGGTCGAGGACAACCGTGTGGAGCTGGGCTACCCCTAGCTGGCGCTGTTTGGAGGGAAGGCCTGCGAGGAGCGGGGCGATGGCTTCGGGTTTTGGGGTGAGGAGGTAGTTGCCGTCTCCTGTGACGGCGAGGAAGGAGTCGCCGGGGGATTTGGCAAGAGTGTCGATGAGTTTCGAAGCCGGGGCTTCGTCGTTGAGTTCGTTGATGGTATAGAAGGCGCTGGCTTTGGTAATGAAGTCGGGGGAGGAGAAGTTTTCGATACCCTGGACGACGCGGTGGGTGGGAAGGATGGTGATGCCGGGGGCGTCCATGTTGACGAAGGTCATCATCATGGCGGCTTCGGGGAAGGCGGGTTGCGGCAGATGGCTGGGGCTGAGCTTTTCGTCGTCGTCGAGGGGTTGATTGAGGGGGAGTTTGAGCTGGGCGGAGCGCTCCTTGGCGTAGGTGACGGAGGTCTCGTAGCGGTGATGGCCGTCGGCAATGATGAGCTTCTTGTCGGCCATAGCGGTGAGGAGGAGATTGATGAGGTTGGGGTCGGTGAGCTTCCAGAGTTTGTGGACTACTCCGTACTCGTCGGTGATGGCGAGGTCGGCTGGATTGTCGTCGAAACCGTTCGGAAATGAGCCTTCGAAGATGAGCTTTTCGGCGGTGAAGGCGGGGTCGGAGTAGAGCATGTAGATCTGCTCGCAGTAGGCTCGGGTGGCTTTGAAGAGGGCGAGGCGGTCGGATTTGTGTTTGGGGAAGGTCTGCTCGTGGCGGTAGACGACCTTGTCGGCGTAGTCGTAGAGGTGGCCGAGAGCGATGAAGCCGCGGCGTTCGCGGGTCTCGCCGGTGCCGGGGACGGTGTAGGTCTGTGAGTAACCGTAGATGGCCGGTTCGGACTCTTCGGCGAGGATGCGCTCCTTGCGCCACTCGTGAAGGTATTCGGCGGCGCGGGTGTAGACGTTGTGGGCCTTTTCGTCGGGTGAGAGAAACTGCTGGGGCTCGGTGTCGCCAGGCTCCTGTTTGCCGAGGATGATGCGGACGAGGTTGTAGGGGCTGGCCTCGTAGTATCGCTGCTGCATGGCGGGAGTGATCTTGTCGTAGGGCTGGGTGACGACGGCCTCCAGGTTGACGCGGGCGGGATCGTAACGGAGGGCGCGGAAGGGGTAGAGGCGAGCCATTTCTTTTGGGTTCTCCAGACGTCTAAGTATGTAGCGATTGTACGGGTGGAGCGTGAAAGGAGAGTGAGGCGCCGGTGGAGGAATCCGTTGCAGCGTAAAGTTCGTAGGTAGGTTATGTGAGGGACCGCCGCGAGATAAAACTATGACAAACGGTTAGGATGGGAGGTCTATTATCTTGTTGAAGAAGGCATCTGATGGATATAGGCTACGTGATCTGAAGTGGCGGATGAAGGGCCGGCGGGATCTTGGGTTGGTTATGCGGTGCAGGGAGCGATACTGGGGCCGCGGAATGGCATAGGTGGTCGATATGCGCAGCAAGGAAGATGGCAGTAAGGAAGAGACAAGGGGACGAGGTAACGTGTTGCGACGGGTGGTGCTGGGGCTCGCCGTAGCAATGACGTGGGTTGCGATTTGGGCTGTGCTGTGGGGTGCGGTGGGGAGCACGGTGTGTGCTGGCCAGGAGAATCCGCTGAGTAATGTGCATACGCAGCCTCCACCGCCGCCGCCGAAGACTCCTGAAGATGCGAAGCCGGTGATTGAAGGTGCCGATAATGCGGCAAACCTGGCGACTTCTCGGCGGGATGCCAAGATACGGGTGGATGTGAACCTAGTGCTGGTGCCTGCGACGGTGACCGATCCGATGAACCGGCTGGTGACGGGACTGGAAAAGGAGAATTTTGAGGTCTACGACAACAACATAGGGCAGGTGATCAAGAGCTTCTCGACGGAAGATGCGCCGGTGACGATCGGGGTCATCTTTGACTTGAGCGGGAGCATGTCGTCGAAGTTCCTGCGGGCGCGGAAGGCGTTGAGCGAGTTTTTGAGGACGTCCAATCCGCAGGATGAATTTTTTGTTATTGGGTTCAATGATCGTCCGGCGGTGATTGTGGACTATACGTCGGATGTGGATGATGTTGAGGCGCGGATGGTGATGCTGAAGCCGGAGAATCGGACGGCGCTGATCGACGCGATTTACCTGGGCGTGGACAAGCTGAAGCAGGCGAAGTATGAACGGAAGGCCCTGCTGATCATCTCGGATGGGGGCGACAATCGGAGCCGGTACACGGAGAATGAGCTGCGGCGCGTGGTGCGGGAGAGCGATGTGCAGATTTACTCGATCGGGATCTTCGACCAGTATGCACCGACGACGGAAGAACAATTGGGGCCGATTCTGCTGAATGATATCTGCGAGATGACGGGCGGGCGGATGTTCCGGGTGCTGGATATTAATGATCTTGGGGACATTGCGTCGCGGATCAGCGCGGAGCTGCGGAACGAATATGTGATCGGGTACCGGCCGTCGGAGGTGAAGCAGGATGGGAACTGGCGTAAATTGAAGATACGACTGGTGCCGCCGCCGGGGCTTCCGAACCTGACGGTGCACAATCGCCAGGGGTACTATGCGCCTTCGCAGTAAAAGTGTGCTTCCGTGGGTGGCCGCGGTGGCTTGGTGGATGACTACGGTTGGCGCTGGGATTGAGTGGGCTCAGCAACCTGCGACTGCGCAGGCTCCAGCAAAACAGCCAGCGCAACAACCTTCGTTGACAGTGGATCGCGATCCGGTGCCTTCGCCCGATGCCGATGCTCCGGCTAAGGCACAGACCGGCACGCCGCAAGGGTTGGCGCAGATTGGGCGAGAGGGTGGGAAGTACACGCTGCATGAGGATGCTTATGAAGTCCGGCTGAATGCGACGGTGCTGGATAGCAGCGGGAGGTCGGTGCAGACTTTGGATCGGGGCGCGTTCACGGTTTATGAGGATGGGGTGCAGCAGACGATCAATTCGTTTCGGCACGAAGATCTGCCGGTGTCGCTGGGGTTGCTGATTGATAGCTCGGGCTCGATGTACGACAAGCGGGTGGCGGTGGATAAGGCTTCGCTGGATTTTGTGAAGCTGTCGAATCCGGAGGATGAAGAGTTTCTGGTGGACTTCTCGTGGGAGGCGTTCATCGATACGGACTTCACGAACAATATCGAGAAGCTGCGTGAGGGATTGGGATTTATCAAGTCGAGCGGCGGGACGGCGATCTACGATGCGCTGGTGGCGTCGGCTGATTACCTTGCAAAAAATGCGAAGCATCCGAAGCAGGTGCTGCTGTTGGTGACGGATGGCGAGGATAATGCTTCGACGGCGACGCTGGAGCAGACGATCCGGAGGATTCAGGACCTGGATGGGCCGGTGATCTACTGCGTTGGGCTACTGTTTGGCGAGGACACCGACAAGCGAGAATCGCGGCATGCGCGGCGGGTGCTGGAGACGCTGGCGGAACAGACGGGCGGGGCGGCTTATTTTCCGAAGTCGGTGAATGATGTGGACGCGATTGCTGCGCTGGTGGCGCAGGATATCCGGACGCAGTACACGATCTCGTATCACTCGACGAAGTCGCCGACGCTGGGTGGGTACCGGGAGGTGCATGTAGAGGCGAAGGCGAAGAGCTTTGGCAGGCTGTCGGTGCGGACGCGGAGTGGGTATTACCCGAGGGTGATTGCGAATGCGGCGAAGAGTGGGGATGCGGGGTCTGCCGATTCGGCGAAGAAGAACTAGGTTGAGGAGCGTTTCTCGACAAGTGGGGAGTGGTTGGGCGAGCCAGGTGTCTTCTTCTTGATGTAAAAAAGCAAGGGTGCGCGCCTTTGGCGAAGGAATGATGGCGCGGAGTGAATTTGTGTGTGAGGTTTGAGCGGATGCGGGTTGTGGAGAATGTACTGGAGCTGGTGGGGCAGACACCGATGTTGCGGCTACTGCGGCTGGAGCAGAGGAGTGGCGATGGATCGTGCGCGGAGATATGGGCGAAGCTGGAGTTTTTGAATCCGGGTGGGAGTGTGAAGGACCGCGCTGCGTTGGGGTTGGTGCTGGATGCGGAGCGGCGTGGGGTGTTGCGGCCGGGGGGCACGATTGTTGAGGCGACGGCGGGTAATACGGGCGTGGGGTTGGCGCTGATCGGCGTGAATCGCGGGTACAAGGTGATGTTGTATGTGCCGGAGCAGTTTGCGGAAGAGAAGGTGAAGCTGATGCGCGGGCTGGGCGCGACGGTGGTGCGAACGCCTGAAGCGGAGGGTATGGCCGGTGCGATTGAGCGCGCTTTGAAGTTTGAAAGAGAGACGGATGGCGCTTTTGCGGCGCTGCAGTTTGAGAATCCGGCGAATCCCGACTTTCATGAGGAGACAACAGCGGCGGAGATTTGGGAGCAGATGGAGGGCCGAGTGGATGCGTGGGTGTCGGGTGTCGGGTCGGCGGGTACGTTTACGGGGGTGGCGCGGTTTTTAAAGAAAAAGCGGCCGGGGATTTTGAGCGTGGCGGTGGAACCGCAGGGAAGTGTGCTTGAGGGTGGGGAGCCGGGGCCGCATAAGGTGGAGGGGATTGGGGTGTCGTTTATTCCGGCGACGTTTGACCGGTCGGTTTGCGATCGCGTGATGATGGTGATGGATGAGCCGGCGCTGGCGATGGTGAAATGGCTGGCTTTGGAGGAGGGTGTGTTTGCAGGATCGAGCGCTGGGGCTGTGGTTTGCGCGGCGTTGGCTGTGGCTCGGGAGTTGGGCGCGGGGAAGAGAGTGGTGACTGTGATTCCGGATTCGGCGGAGAGGTATTTGTCGAAGGGATTGTTGGGTTAGTTGCTAGTTGATCGTTGTTGGTGGCCGGGAGATTGGGATGAAAGCGGAGAGTTCAGAACAGCAGCTCGATCGTTTTCTGGATGCGTTTATGCCGGAGGTTGCTGAGATTGCTCGAAGGGCTTTGGCGAAGCTTCGCAAGCGGCTACCTA
Source organism: uncultured Acidobacteriaceae bacterium (assembly GCA_963798925.1). Lineage (GTDB taxonomy): Bacteria > Acidobacteriota > Terriglobia > Terriglobales > Acidobacteriaceae > Edaphobacter. The sequence goes on along the minus strand of CAWCVD010000007.1, from coordinate 1,409,506 downwards.
ATGCGATTGAACTGGTGTATGACAACTACAACGCGCTGGCTTGCGGGTTTGCGCCGACTGAGCGCGCTTCGGAGGCGATTTTTTCGATTGCGGTGTTTCCGAAGCACGTCAATTTTTTCTTCCTGCAAGGGGCGAAGCTTCCCGATCCTGATGGATTGCTGCAGGGGGAAGGCTCGGTTGCGCGGCACATTCGTTTGAAGGATGAGACGACGCTGGACCGGGCTGATGTGAAGAAGTTGATGATGACGGCGATTGAGATGGCTAAGACACCGTTTGATGAGAATACGAAGTACAGGCTGGTGATCAAGTCTGTTTCTGCGAAGCAGAGGTCGAGGCGACCGGCGGCGAAGGCAAAGAAGAAGTAACGAGCGAGGGATGATGGAAGCGAAGAAGAGGATGGGGTTTGCGACTCGGGCGATTCATGACGGTCAGGCTCCTGATGCGGAGACGGGTGCGGTGAATGTGCCGATTTACCTGACGTCGACGTATCAGCAGGAGGCTATTGGGAAGAACAAGGGGCATGAGTACGCTCGGCTGACGAATCCGACGCGGGATGCGCTGGAGGAGAACCTGTGCTCGCTTGAGGGCGGGACGAGCGCGCATGCGTTTGCGAGCGGGATGGCGTCGATTACGGCGATGTGCACGATGATGAAGTCGGGCGACCATGTTGTTTGCACGGACAATATGTATGGCGGGACGGGGCGTCTGTTCGACAAGGTGCTGTCGAATTATGGGTTGACGTTCACGTATGTCGATACGAGCGTGGCGGAGAATGTCGCGAGAGCGATAAGGCCGGAGACGAGGCTGGTGCATATCGAGACGCCCACGAATCCGATGATGTCGATTACGGATATTCGCGCGGTGGCGGAGATCTGTCATGGGCGCGGCGTAGAGTTGAGCGTCGATAATACTTTTTTGTCGCCCTATTTGCAGCAGCCTATCGCGTTGGGTGCGGATATTGTTATGCACTCGACTACGAAGTTTCTGAATGGGCACTCGGATGGGCTGGGTGGGGTGCTGGTGTGCACGAAGCCGGAGCAGGCGGAGACGTTTCGGTTTGTGCAGAAGTGTACGGGTGGTATTTTGTCGCCGTTTGAGAGCTATCTGCTGCTGCGCGGGGTGAAGACACTGGCGGTGCGGATGAAGCAGCATGATGCGAATGGGAGGGTAGTGGCGGACTTTCTGAAGAATCATGCGAAGGTGGAGAGGATTTTTTATCCGGGGTTGGTGGAGCATCCGCATCACGAGTTGGCGAAGCGGCAGCAGAGGGGGTTTGGCTCGATGATTTCCATTGAGCTGGGGTCGCTGGAGAACGCGAACCGGTTTGCAAGCTCGTTGCGGCTTGGGTATCTGGCGGAGTCGCTGGGCGGGGTGGAGACTCTGATCTGCCATCCGGCGACGATGACGCATGCGGCTGTTGGGGCAGAAGGACGCGCGAAGCTGGGGATTACGGATGGACTGATGCGGATCTCGGTGGGGATTGAGGATGTGGAGGATATTGTGGCGGATTTGGATCAGGCTTTGGGGCTGGTTTAAAAGACTGTGTCCTGCCGGACGGGCCCGCTGCGCGCGGGGCGACCACTTCGTGGTGTGTGTACCTTGTTTTTGGTGATGCGAGCGGCTTGTGGCCTCGCTTTGCTCGGCGGTGAGTGCGCGCGCCAGAGTATGCGTATTTGTGATAGATGTATAAGTAGTGATTATGTGACCGGAGGGTCAGAAAATGTTTGGGTTGACTGAAGAGCAGAAGCAGTTGCAGAGCTCGGTGAGGGCGTTTGCGGAGGGAGAGATCGCTCCGCATGTGAGCGAGTGGGATGAGAAGAGCGAGTTTCCGCATGCGGTGGTGAAGCAGCTGGGCGAGATGGGGCTGCTGGGCGTGATCTTTCCGGAGGAGCTGGGCGGCTCGGGAATGGGCTATGTGGAGTATGTAATTGCGGTGGAAGAGTTGTCACGGGTGGATGGGAGCGTGGGGATTATTGTGGCGGCGCATAACTCGCTTTGCACTAACCACATCATGCTGGCGGGGAACGATGCGCAGAGAAAGCGATGGATTCCGAAGCTGGCGAGCGGGGAGTGGCTGGGGGCGTGGGGTTTGACGGAGCCGGGGTCGGGTTCGGATGCGGGTGGGGCTCGGACGATGGCGGTGAAGAAGGGCGACAAGTGGGTGCTGAACGGTTCGAAGACTTTTATTACGAATGGGAGTTATGCGGGCTGCGCGGTGGTGATGGCGGTGACGGATAAGGAGAAGGGAACGCGCGGGGGGATGTCGGCGTTTGTGGTGGAGCGGGGAACGCCCGGATTTCGGCCTGGGCGGAAGGAGAACAAGCTGGGGCTACGGGCGAGCGATACGTCGGAGCTGATCTTTGAGGATTGCGAGATTCCGGCGGAGAATCTGGTGGGCAAGGAAGGCGATGGTTTCAAGGATGCGATGCGTGTGCTGGATGGGGGACGGATCTCGATTGCGGCGCTAAGTTTGGGGATTGGGCGCGGGGCTCTGGATGCGGCGATGAAGTATGCGCAGGAGCGGCGACAGTTTGGGAAGGCGATCAGTGAGTTTCAGGCGATTCAGTTCAAGCTGGCGAATATGGCGACGGAGCTGGATGCTGCGTGGTTGTTGACGATGCGCGCGGCGCAGATGAAGGACGCGGGGATGAAGGTGACAAAGGAGTCCGCGATGGCGAAGCTGTATGCGAGCGAGGCGGCTTGCCGGATCTGCGATGAGGGCGTGCAGATTCATGGAGGTTATGGGTTTATTAAGGACTATCCGGCGGAGAAGTTTTACCGCGATGTACGGTTGTGCCCGATTGGGGAGGGCACGAGTGAGATTCAGCGGATGGTAATTGCGCGGGAGCTGCTAGGGAGTAAGCCGAGCAGGGGCTGAAAATCTGTAGGGGGGAAGAGAGGACGTTCGATGGATCGATCACCGCTACTTCTACTTTATTTTTGCCTCCTGTCTTCTATTGCATCAGCAGCGACATGTCGAACTGATTCTGGTTCAAGGCGAACGGTTAGTCCGGCAGACGATGACAACTATCGAGAGATTCGAGATGGCGGGCTCTGGCGGAATCCCGAGATCATTATTGAGGAGAAAGGAATTTACGCTAAGTTTCCTGAGAACAGATTAGAGCGGCGAAGTCTCACCATCGCCCAAACGCTTCTGGTACTCAATCGGCAGGATTGCAGAGTATGGCCTTATGGGGCCGTCGTGATGCTAAGTGAGGCGGGCATTCAAAGCCCATCAACCGATCATGCCGCCGTCAGAAAGATTCTGCTCGACCTCAAGGAGGCCCTCGAGAAAGAGGGAATCAGGGTCGACTTGTGGCCCAGTGCATAGGCCGATGGTTAGAGTGGGAAGGCCTAACAATGATCAGAAGATAAAGGCGGATAAGAGTGATCCTCATCCGCCTTCGTTTTTTGTGAGGCTCACTCTTTCTGCGGGAGACGTGGAGATGCTGTGAACGGATATTTTCGAATCTGTGGGTCCATCGGGCGAAAGCCTTCGTGTAGGTCGGCTAACTGATTCCGAAGGGCCACACGCGCTGGACGGTCTTGTAGAGAATCTCGGCGCGATCCTGCGCGGAGAGGAAGTTGAGGTGGTCGCGGTATAGTGCGACGGTTTTTTGGTAGGGGAGTTGTTTGAGGGAGATTGGCCAGTCGGTTCCCCACATGAGGCGTGATGCGCCGAAGGCTTCGACGAGGCCTTTGATCTGCGGGATGGTGTCGGGGTAGGGATAGGGTTCGGCGGAGAGCGACCAGAGGTGGGAGATTTTTACGAAGACCTTTGGGTAACGCGCGAGGGCGAGCAGGAGATTCAGCTTGTCGGGCTGGTTGATCGGGCAGTCGGCCATGTGATCGATGACGACGGTCAGCTCGGGGTTCTGTTCGATGAGCGGTGCTAGGTCCGGCATACGGGTTACCGGCGCGAGGATGGTCATAGGGATGTTGAGTTGAGCGCATCTGCGCCAGAGGGGCGGCATGAGCGGGTCGCGAATCCAGTCGTCGGATGGTGAGACGGAGGGGCTGAGGCGAACGCCGTGGAAGCCGTGGACTTCAGTGAGGCGGCTTAGCTGGTCGGGAGCGGTGGGGTCTTGCGGGTTGACTCGGCAGACGCCTTGGAAGGTGTGGGGATAGCGCTTGAGCACGCTGGCGAGATAACGGTTGTCCCATTTGTAGTGGATGACCTGGATGATGACGGTCCGGGCGACGCTGTTGGTGTGCATCAGGTCAAGGAGTTGTTCAACTGAGGCGTCTTCGGCTGGAGGATTGGCTCCGGGTGCGAAGGGAAAGGCGGGATCGTGCTTCCAGACGTGGACGTGGGAGTCGATGAGCGGGGTGTCTTCGGTCGCGGGAGGAAGAGGCGCGATGGCGACGGCGGCAGAGGTGGTGAGAAAACGGCGGCGGCTCCACATGGTGGCTGCCATGGATTTTAGAAGCTGCGGACTACTGTTGGAGCTTGGGCTGGGGCTGCGTGGAGGGTGATGGTCGCGGGGGGAACGCCTTCCGTGGTGGCGGTGATGGTGATGTTGCCCTTGTGCGCTGTGGCGCGGAGGATTGCGATAGCGCGGCCGTCGTAGAGTTTGCGGTCGGTCGCTTCGAAGGGATCATGGTCGAGCAGGTTACCGTTGTCTACGGCGATTATGCTGGCCGGGCCGCTGGCGGTGAAGTGAATGCGGGTTTCGCTGTCGGGGATGACTGTGTTGTTTGCATCGACGAGAGTGGCCGTGATGTAGGTTACGTCGTTCCAGTCTGGCGTGAGGGCAGGTGTGGTCGCTGGCGCGGCGGTGTTCGTGAGATCAGAAGCGGCGAGGCCGGTTGAGAGGAGAAGATGTGCAGGTTTGCCTGCAGTGTGAAGTTCATCCTGTGCGACGATTTTTCCTGCGGTGCGGGCGATGGCCTTTAGTGTGCCGGGTTCGAAAGGGACTTGATAGGTGATTGGGCTGGCGTCGGTGTGGAGTTTTTGGATGCCGAGGGATTTGTCGTTGAGGAAGAGCTCGACCTCTTCGACGTTGGTGTAGATTTCGATGTTTTCGGTATGGGGGGATTGATCTTTGGGCGTCCAGTCGAGGAGGAGTGGCTGGCCGAAGCGTGTGGTGGGATCGAGTGGTGCCGTGGGTGCGGTCGTGGCGGCCTGGTTGCTGGAGGTGGGTGAAGCGTAGCCGGGGTCGACGGGGCCTCGGTGGGCGGCTTGTACGCGTCGGGCGATGCGAACCATGGGTCTTGTGAACCACCAGGATTGACGTTCGAAGGCTCGTGCTCGGGGAAGCGAGGTTGTGAGCAGGAGGCCGCTGCCTGCGCCTATGGAGGGCCATCGACCGGCTTCGCCGAGGTAGTCGATGCCGGACCAGAGGAACTGGCCTGAGTATTCGGGGTGGTCGCGCATGGCGATCCACTGGTTGCGGTCGTGGGTGTTTTCGGTGCCGATGATTTTTCGCGTTGGTTTGTCAGAGTGAGCTTTGAGGATCTCTTGTTCGCGGTAGTTTTGGCCTACTACGTCGAGGAGGTCGGCGAGGCCGTTGTCGTAGTCGTGACTGACGTTGGGGCGGAAGAGGGCTTGGGTGACGGGGCGCGTGGGGTCGTTGGCGTGGGCGGTGGCTACAAGTTGTTTGAGGATGGGGATAGCGATCTCGGGTTTGGGTGTGTCGTGGATCTCGTTGCCGACGGAGTAGAGGATGATGCTGGGGTGGTTGCGATCGCGCTGGATGGTGGCGGCTTCGTCACGCTCGGACCATTCGCGGAAATAGAGGTGGTAGTCGTATGGATTTTTGGCGACGGTCCAGCAGTCGAAGAACTCGTCCATGACGAGGAAGCCCATGCGGTCGGCGAGGTCGAGGAACTCGGGTGCGGGTGGGTTGTGGGCGGTACGGATGGCGTTGACACCAAGGGCTCGGAGGGCTTCGAGGCGGCGTTGCCAGGCGGCTACCGGGACGGCAGTACCGAGCGCGCCTGCGTCGGTGTGGAGGGCTACGCCGTAGATCTTATGATGCTTGCCGTTGAGGAAGAAGCCCTGGTCGGGATCGAAGTGGAACTCGCGAATGCCGAAGGGCACTTGTTCCTCGTCGATTGTTTTGTTGCTGGTGCTGATAGTTGCGATGGCAGTGTAGAGAACCGGATGGGCGAGGTCCCAGAGGTCAGGCTTAACGGTTGTTTCAGCGTCCAGATCTTGCGAAGAGTGGGGAGCGATGGCGGCTAGCTTCGATTGAATAGCTACACGGGTCTCAAGGTAGCCGCCGCCGCTTGGCAGTTGAAGTTTAACGGTGAGTTTGACTGGCGCGGCGGAGTCAGAGTCGTTGGTCACGGTTGCTCGGACGTGAACGGTCGCGGATTCGGCGCTGACCTGTGGTGTGGTGACGAAGGTTCCCCAAGGAACTATATGGACGGCGCTGGTGGTGATGAGGCGGACGTGGCGGTTGATGCCTGCACCTGGGTACCAGCGGGAGGCGGGTTGCTGCGAGTCGTCGACGCGGACGGCGATGATGTTTTTTCCTGTGTGGAGGTGGGGAGTGAGGTCGTAGTTGAAGCTGAAGTAGCCGTAGGGCCGATGGCCGAGGAGTTCGCCGTTGCAGTAGACGTCGGAGTTGGCCATGATGCCGTCGAATGCGATGAACGTGCGCTTGGTGGGGTCGAGTTTTGGCAACGTGAGCGTGCGGCGATACCAGCCGATGCCGGTGGGGAAGAAGCCGCCGGCTGCGCGGCTTGGGGCGTCTTCTTTGACTGGGCCGACGATGCTCCAGTCATGGGGGAGGGTGACGGCTCTCCATGAGGAGTCGTCGAAGGTGGGGGATTGTGCTCCGGATGCGTCGGATTGGAGGAAGCGCCAGTCGGAGTCGAGCGATTGGATCTGGCGTGTCTGTGGCTGGGCGACAGCGGAGAGCGAGGCAAGGAGGATTGTCACTAGGAACTTGTTGCGCATCGGTTTCCTTGGAAGCTGGCTGGGAGAGATTTTACTTCCCACCCTTTTCGATGATGCCGGAAAGGATGGGCACCCGTACTTTTGTGCTTCTTTCGATAACTCATGTCCCAGACGCGGGACATGGGACCCCCGGGTTTGTGGTGACTCGAGGTCTCATTTTTCTGTGGTGGTGGGGGTGGGTTCGACCGGGTTGTATTTGCGGGCTAGGTCGGGTGTGGATTCGACATCGGCGGCGGGCGGATTCACGGCTTTGGTGACTTCTACGCCGAATATGTAACTTGGACCGAACATATTGCTGGTGAAGAAGACTAGTTTTTTGTCGGGGGTGAAGCGGACGTTGGGCTCGGCGCGGTAGTTGTGGTGGGACATGTTGACGAGGCGCTCGGATTTGAAGACACCGGGCTGAAAGAAGTCAGGGCCGTTGAGTGCGCCTTCGCCTTGCGGGATCGTGTGGGGGTAGAAGAGCTCGATCCATTCGCCGTCGGGGGCTTGTGCGACCTGGCCTGAGTCGCCGCCGTCGCCCGTGAAGAGGTCGAGGTCATTGGTGAGATTGAAGTGAATCGACCACTCGTTGCGCTGCATGTGGTAGGCGGTGCGTCTGCCGGTCTCGAGATTGTAGCTGGCGAGGAAGAAGTCTTCGCCTTTGGGATATTGCCAGTCGTACCAGATGGTTTTGCCGTCGAGGCCCCAGAATTCGTGGCCGGCGATTTCCATGGCCATGCTGCGTTTGTGGATGAGGGTGTTGTGGGTGCCGTCGGTGTGGATGAGCCAGATGCGATCGACTTTTTGCCACATGCCTTCGTGACAGTACATGAGGAGTTCGGGGTCGGAGGGGGAGAAGAGAAGATGATTGACCCAGTCGGTGGAGTGAAGGAGCGGCTTGATGGTGCCGGGCTTTTCGCCATTGGGGCCTGGCTCGATGCGGATGGTAAAGAGGACGAGCGGGATGCGTGCGGCGAGACGGCGTTCCATCATCTGGCCCTTGTCGTCGGACTGGACGTGAGCGCCACCGAGGTTAGCGGCGGCGTTGGCGTTGGCCGGCGGCGGCGCGGGCGGAGGATTGTTAACGAAGGCGTTCAGGGCGTTGGGATCGCCGCCGGGGACGTCGGCTTCGTTGTAGGTGCCGGCGCCGAGGGTTTCGTCGGCGTTAATGCTAACGATGCCGAGACGGCCTGGCAGGTCAATCAGTTTGCGGACCTCGCGGGTGTTGGTGTTGGCCTTGTAGAGGGCGTTTTTGTGAGTAGAGGGGTCGATGCGGGTGAAGAAGACGCTGTTGGTTTTGTGGCCGACGACTATGGCGTGGGCTCCGCGGCCGAAGCGAGCCAATGGGGGAGTTGTCGGCGTTGGCGGGTGGCGGGGCGTTGGGGACGAGGATGCTCGTCTTCATGGTGGCGAGGTCGAGGACGCGGATTCCGTCGGGCGAGTTATAGACCATCTGCTTGTGGTCGGGCGTGTAGGCGTTGACGTTGAAGTAGTAGGCGCCAGAGTTGGGCTCGTCGGAGATGCGCCAGACGCGATGGCCGGTGTCTTTGTCGACCCAGGTCTTGGGCGGGAGCTGTTCGGTGGTTGCGCCGGACTGAGCATGGAGAGATGGAGCGAGAGAAAAGGCAGCTAGAGCAAGAGCGGTGAGGGATGCTAGCGGGAGACGGGCCATACGGGGTAACTCCTGAGTTCGAAACTATGCGGCGTGCGGTGAAGCGGCCTAGCTTCGTGGGACGACCGGGCCTTTACTGTTGGGCGGGTCGGTTGGGTTGAACTTGCGTGCGAGGTCTGGGGTGGAGACTACGTCGGCTGCGGGCGGTTTCTCGGCTTTTTTGACTTCTACGCCGAAGACGTAGCTGGGGCCGAACATGTTGCTGGTGAAGAGGACGAGCGATTTGTCGGGACTGAAGCGGACGTTGGGCTCTTCGCGATAGTAGTGATGCGACATGTTGACGAGGCGCTCAGATTTGAAGACGCCGGGCTGCCAGAAGGCGGGGCCGTTGAGCGCACCTTCGCCGAGGGCGATCATGTGGGGGTAGAAGAGCTCGATCCATTCGCCGTCCGGGGCTTTGGCGACCTGGCCGGGATCGCCGCCGTCGCCGGTGAAGAGGTCAAGGTCTTTGGTGAGGTTGAAGTGAATCGACCACTCGTCGCGTTGCATGTGGAATGCAGTGCGTTTGCCGGTCTTGAGGTTGTAGCCTGCAAGGAAGAAGTCTTCGCCTTTGGGATATTGCCAGTCGTACCAGATGGTCTCGCCGTCGAGGCCCCAGAACTCGTGGCCGGCGATCTCCATGGCCATGGTGCGTTTGTGGATCAGGGTGTTGTGGGTTCCGTCGGTGTGGATCATCCAGATGCGATCGACTTTTTGCCACGGGCCCTCATGGCAGTACATAAGGAGTTCGGGGTCTGTTGGCGAAAAGAGGAGATGATTGACCCAGTCGGTGGAGTGGAGGAGCTCTTTCATGTCGCCGGGTTTTTCGCCGTTGGGGCCGGGCTCGAGGCGAATGGTAAAGAGAACGAGCGGAAGACGGGCGGCGAGGCGGGCCTCCATCATCTGGCCTTTGTTGGTGGGTTGGTAGTGCGGTCCCTGAGCGGCGGTGCCGACACGGTTATCCGATGCGCCGGCTGGTTGAGCAGGGGCGGGAACATTGGAACCGTACTCTTTGCCGCTGGCATCGCCTTCGATGTACGTGCCGGCAACGAGGGTTTCGTCGGCATTGACGCTGACGACGGACAGCCCGGTGGTGTTGGGCTTGGGATGAAGTTCTGTCAGCTTACGGATGGCTCCGGTGTTGGTGTCGGCTTTATAGACGGAGGTGACTCTGTTGGAGTCAGCGGAGGTGTAGAAGATGCTGTTGGTCTTGTTTCCGACGACCAGGGTGTGGAGCATACCGGGAATTGGGCCACGAGCGGTGCCTGACTGCTGGTTAACGTCAGCTGCGGACCGGGGTGGGTTTGGGACCAGGAGCTTGGTCTTCCTTGTGGCCATGTCCAGGACATGGATGCCGTCGGGCGCGGTGTAGACCATCTGCTTGCCGTCGGGGGTGTAGGCGTTGATGTTGAAGTAGAAACCGCCGGAGTTGGGTTCTTCGGAGAGGCGCCAGACGCGGTGGCCAGTGTCTTTGTCGACCCAGGTATTTGGTGGGATTTGGGTGCGGGCGATCGGGGAGAGGGCGGCGAGGAGGGCGAGAGCAGAGGCGGAATGGATTAGGCGGGCCATGGTTTGAGGGTCTCCTGCGGGTGAATCGCCACTGGTGCGAGTTCAAGACAGCCGGGAAGAGCACAGCAGGGGCGAAGGATTTATACACTGTGACGGATGCGAATGGGAAATAGTTTCTTAGAGGGAATCTATAGGTGAGCTCTCGGCTTTGCCGAAGGTGAGGGCAAGTTCCTCCGCTTGCTGCGCGAGGGCAGAAGCAGAACAAGCAAAGACCATTTGCGATCAGTTATCAGTGGACAGTTTTTCAGTTGTTCAGTTAAAGACGACGGCAACCTACAAGTAGATCCTCCGCTTCGTTACGGAACGACAAACAAAGGCTCAGGAATGACAAGGAAGAAACCACGCGGACAGCCGGTACACTAGGGGTATGAGTTCTTCCATTGTTTCGGTGGACTTGTCGGTTGGGGGAATTGCCGCGAGGGTTGCGCGGGGATTGCAGATTAGACGGGATGAGGCGCGATGGCTCTGGGAGAACGCCTCGGACGTTGAGCTCCGCGAGATTGCCGGTACGGTGCGAGACCGGTTTCACAGGCCGGGCTCATGCACCTACATGGTGATGCGGATCATCAACTACACGAATGTATGCGTTGCGCAGTGCGACTATTGCGCGTTCTACCGGTTGCCCTCGCAGGAGGGCGGATATGTGTTGAGCCAGGCGGCGGTGTTCGCCAAGCTGGATGAGTTGCTGGCGCTGGGTGGGGATCTGGCGGCGTTCAATGGGGGATTCAATCCGCATCTTCCGTTGAGCTACTATTGCGAGTTGTTTGCGGCAATTCGGGCACGGTATGGGGACAGGTTGGAGTTCTATGCGCTGACCATCGCGGAGTTTTTGTATCTTGCTGACCATGCAAAGCTGAACTATGCGGAGGCGGCGGCGCGGCTGAAGGCTGCGGGAGTGCGGTGGATTACAGGTGGGGGCTCGGAGATTTTGACCGAGGAGTTTCGGGCGCGGCATTCAAAGTTCAAGTACACGGTTGCGGAGTACTTTGAGGCGCAAGGAGCGATTGTCGCGGCTGGGCTGAAGACGACAGCGACGATGGTGATCGGGTTTGACGAGAGTGTGGAGGAGCGTCTGGAGCACCTGGAGCGTACGCGGAGGTTCCAGGAAGAGACGGGAGGGCTGGCGAGCTTTCTTTGCTGGACCTTCAAGCCTTACTTCACGCAGATTGGCGGGATTGAGATTTCGACGGCGGAGTATCTGCGTCACCTGGCGCTATGCCGGATCTATCTCGACAATGTTCCACGGATTCGGACGTCGGTGTTGACGCAGAACGAGCGGGCGCTTGAGGGCTTGAGCTATGGCGCGGATGATTTTGATCTGCCGATTGAAGATGAGGTGACGCAGAAGGCCGGGGCCACGATCAGCCTGGATTTTGAACGGATTCTGAACTACGCACGCGAGCTTGGATACGAGCCGGAGTACCGGCATGTATCGATGGGAGAGCCGCCTTGGACGACCGCCCACCAAGGGTGAGGGCGGGACTAGCGGTTTACATGGAGATCGCGAGTGCGAGTGGTGGAGCGATGGGCTGTGATGCGACGGTTGTGATGAGCTAACCAGTCTTTGCCAGCACGAGTGAGGAATAGGTTCTCGGTGAAGTGGACTTCGTTGCCGTAGCTGATTTGAACCGGCTTTCTTTCGATGAAACTTCTGCGCTTGAGAGAGTTCATGGCGTGGCTGGTGAGGTGTGCGGAGTCGCGGACCGTCATCTCCATACCTAGATCGCGAGGGCTGAGGCCATGATCGGTGGAATTGTGATCGATGATGGCGAGCGCCATGACCTCGTAGGGAGCGAGATCGTCGGAGGCAGCTGCGGGCGGAGGGAATGGAGCGTGGATTTCCGGATCCGGCGCGGGGATTGTGGACTGAGTCGCCGAGAGTTGAACGGCTATGTTGTGTTGAAGGTGAAGGTAGTCGCTGGGAAGGGCGTCAGCCGGGTAAGAGATGAGGGGCAGGTATTGGATTCCGAGGGACGATGCTGTGTGCTGACTGGAAGAGATGAGGCAGAGGGGTTTTCCGAGGGCGGCGGCGCATCCGGCAGCGATCCAGATTTCGGGGACGTTCAGTGAGACGTCGGCGAAGAGAGCGTCCGCCTGCTCGATCTCGTCGACGAAGAGATCGATGGGAATTGTGAGTGGCTGGTGGAGTTGGAGACGACGGGGGACAAAACCACGTTCGATGAAGACCGGATGAAGAATCTCCTCGAAAAGGCGCTCGTAGCGCGGGCCGGAGGGGAGCAGGACGATGCATTGCTTCTGGTTCCCTGCGCTCATGAACGATAATTCCTTGTGTCTTTGTGCTTAGGTGGCTGTGGTTCAAGCCTGAGCCATGGAGGTCAGGGCCGAGAGAGCGAGCAGGTTCTGCTCCGACTGTTGAGGAGCGGAGGTGATGCTGTCTGGATGTTCGCGAATATTCTGGAGCGAGAAGATCTGGAGGTCCTGCAGTTTGATCGGGCGAGAGTAGAAGTATCCCTGAGCTTGATCGCAGGCCATCTGGCGGAGCATTTGGACGTGCTGTTCTGTCTCGACGCCCTCGGCGATGACTTCGATTTGAAGGCCGTGGGCGAGCGCGATGATGGCTGCGGTTACGGCGCGACTGTTTTCGTCGACGTCGCAGCGTGAGATAAAGGACCGGTCGATTTTGATGCGATCGACAGCAAATCGGGTGATGTAACCCATGTTTGAGAAGCCGGTTCCGAAGTCGTCGATGGCGAAGCGGACGCCGAGTTTGCGGACGCGCTGCATGATTTCGAGGGACTCTTCTGAGTCGTTCATGAGGAGATGTTCGGTGATCTCGAGTTCAAGTTGTTCGGGCTTGAGGCCGCTGATCTGGAGTGCCTGCTCGACCGTGGCGGGGAAGTCTTTCTGCTGAAATTGGCGGGGAGAGATGTTGATGGCGACGGTGAACTCGACGCCGAGGCGACGCTGGAGGGCGGCGATCTCTTTGCAGGATTGGAGTAGAACCCATTCGCCGATGGATACGATGAGACCTGTCTCTTCGGCGAGGGGGATGAAGGTGTTGGGGCCGACGAGGCCGAACTCGGAGCTGTTCCAGCGAAGAAGGGATTCGACGCCGAGGATGCGACCGTCTGCGAAGGAGAGCTGTGGCTGATAAAGGATCTCGAACTCGTGATCCTCGAGGGCGGTCCTGAGGGCGGACTCCATCTGCAACTGCTGGAGGCCCTGCATGGCGATCCCCGGGGTAAAGATCTGCGAGCCGTTGCGTCCGCTGTTCTTGACGCGATACATGGCGAAGTCGGCGTTTTTGAAGAGGCTATCGACGTCTTCGCAGATGGGAAAGAGACTGATGCCTATGCTGCAGGTGACGATGATCTCGTGCTTGCCGACGCGAATGGGCTGGGCCACTGTGGAGAGGATTTTTTTGCAGATATCTTCGGCGTCCTTGTCGGAGCGAAGATCGGGGAGGAGGACAACGAACTCGTCACCGCCCATGCGTCCGACGGTGTCGGACTTGCGCACGCACGATTTGAGTCGCTTGGAGATCTCGCAGAGGACGGTATCTCCGGCCTGGTGGCCGAGGGAGTCGTTCACGCGTTTGAAGTTGTCGAGATCGACCATGAGGACTGCGAGTTTGTCCTGGGAGCGGGTGGCGCGCTCGATGGCCACTTCGAGGCGGTCGCGGAGAAGAGTGCGCGTGGGCAGGCCGGTGAGATGGTCGTGGTGAGCGACGTGATAGATGTACTCTTCTGCGCGCTTGCGCTCGGTGAGGTCGTAGGAGATCCCTACAAAGCCGGTAATGGTTTCGTCGCTGTCCCGGAGCGCGGTGACGACGAGTTGGACAGGGATGCGCGAGCCGTCCTTGCGAATGTAGGTCCACTCTCTTTCGTCGATGAGCCCGCGCTCGGGTCCGAGACGGAAGACATGATGATCGGGATCGACCTCAGTGTCGAATTGTACTGAGAGATCGAGTGCGCGCTGGCGCAGCTCTTCGGCGTCGTGCAAATCCACATTGTTCCGGCCGAGGAGGTCGCTCTCTTCGTAGAGAAGCATTCTTTCGGCAGCGGGATTGACGGAGGTGATGATGCCGGCTTTGTCAGTGACGATGATGCTAAAGGGCGAGCTGGCGATGATGGACTTGTTGAAGTTGAGAGCGCGCTTGAGGTCTTCCTTATGATGATAGTGAGCGGTGACGTCGGCGATCGTGGTCGCGATGCCGTTGGATAGCTGGGCCACCTGAATCTGAAAACGGCCCGGCTGGCCTTCGGACTTGAAGATGGAGCTGGTGATTTCGATGACTGCCGGCTCCCCGGTTTCGGCTACCCGTTTTTGGCGCTCGAAGAGATCCTCTGCGCGGAGGCTGGGAAAGACCTCATAAAAGTTTTTTCCAAGAACCGCGTCGCGATTCATTTCGATCATGCGCTCGGCGTTGCTGTTGAGAAAGAGGAATCGGAAGTCGCATATGTCGCCGGCATCGTCGTAGACGCTGTCGAAGAGAATTACAGAGTCTGCGCTGGACTCTGCCGCTGCGAGGAGTCGCAACTCGTTGTCGCGTGCGCGGGTTGTGTCGCGGACGATCAGCGTAAGGCGGCGTACGGAGAGGGGAAGGCCCGCGACAAAGACTGTGGCTGCAAGGGAGCCTGCTGCGGCGCAGAGCTTGACGATCCAGGGATAGTCACTGGAGAGCGCGGTTATGGCGAGTTGGCGATCGAGGAGATCGGCGATGAGGAAGAGAAGAAAAGCCCCGGCGACCCAACGGATGAAGATGTCTCTGCGGCACTCATAGACGAGGAGTGCGATGGAGACTCCCACGGCGAACCAGGCGACCCAGATCACCTTTTCGAAGGCCAGGCTTGCGGTAAGCCTCGTCGTAAGTGCCAGATGAGGGTAGTGCAGAGCACCGAGACGGGACTGAAGGAAGAGTGCGACGCAACCCACCAGAGCGATAAGCGTGGCTGAAGTCACTACGATGCCTGAGCCCGCGTTCCTGTACCGTTGGATCAATTCGGTCATGGGTGCCTAAGACGTGCCTGGCAATGGAATTTACGGGTGGCAACTGGCCGAGAGCCCGATCTATACCTCGCCATGAATAACTGTAGGGGGATGAACACGATGGGCCAATACAACCTATGTGTCAGCAGGGTGGAGGTTAGCGGCTGTGATTTCGCTTGCGCCGCCAGTCTTTTAAGGTTTGTCGATCCCTGAAGGGCAAATAGAATGGGCAAGGCATGCCCCGTTCGACACTTTCCGTAGCCATCATTACTTACAACGAAGAAGGTAACCTTGCGCGAACGCTGAGCAGCGTCCGGTTTGCGGATGAGGTGGTGGTGGTCGATTCGGGGTCAACGGACCGTACGGTCGAAATTGCGAGAATGTTTGGGGCGAAGGTCTTCGAGGAGCCGTGGAAAGGGTTTTCGCTGCAGAAGAACTCTGCGATCGATAGGTGTGGGAGTACATGGGTGCTATCGCTGGACGCAGATGAAGAGTTGACAGAGGAGCTGCAGGCAGAGATTCGGGCGATGCTGGATGCCGATGAACAGACGATGCCGCCGGTGGATGGGTACAGGCTGCGGCTTCGGCACGTCTTTCTGGGTCGCTGGATGCGGTATGGGGGCTATTACCCGGACCTGAAGCTGCGGCTGTTCCGGCGAGTGACGGCCGCTGGGCCAGCGCACTTTACTGAGCGGCCAGTGCATGAGTCGGTCCAGGTCGAGGGGCGGGTGAAGACGATGGAGAAGGATTTTCTGCATCACGGGTATCCCAACCTTGAGATCTACCTTGAGCATATGAACCGGTACAGCACTCTGGGCGGGCAGCTTGCTGCGGCGAAGGGAAAGGTGAGCCGGTTATGGATTGTTTTTTGCTGGAACGTGGCGCTGGTTCCGCTGCTGACGTTTATTTGGAACTATGTTTTCCGGTTGGGCTTCCTGGATGGGCGCGAAGGATTGCTGCTGCATCTCTATCACTCGGGCTATATCAGTTGGAAGTACGCTAAGGCGTGGCGGATCGGCCGGACGACGGATCAGTAGCTGGGCGAATGCTCAGGAGAGCCATTTGAGGATGCGGATAATGCCCATGGAGGTTGGACGGGAGTGGGCCGAAACGTCGGTGCGGGCGTGGATCTCGTTGCGATTGTCTGAGTAGTAGCGGTAGGCGCGGACCATCATCTCTTCGTTAGTGAGCGTGGGGGTCCAGCCAAGTTGTTCGCGGATGCGGGTGGTGTCGAAGACAAAGCTTTCGGCGATCATGCGGTAGTGGTAGGGGCCGAGCGGGGAGAGATTGAGCTTGTGCGCGAGTTGCATCGTGGCGATCGTGGGCGCTTTGGGTAGTGAGGCCACGCGGGAGCGGCTTCCTGCGGCTCGAATGACGGCTTCGTAGACGGTGCGGAGAGAGACGACGTTCTCCGAACCGATGTGAAAGAGGTTGGAGCCGGAGTAGCTGAGCGCCTGGATGCAGGCGGTGGCGAGGTCTTGCGCGTAGATAAATTGATAGCGGTTGCTGCCGTCGCCGACGACCCAGACTTTTTTGCCGTCGTCGATGAACTCGAAGAGGATGGCCAGGAGACCCAAGCGGCCGCTGTCGATGATAGTGGGACAGCGGATGGTGACGATGTCGAGATCGCTGGTGTAGTTGGCGAGTAGCTGTTCACCGGCGAGTTTTGAGCGGCCATAGAGTTCGATGGGGTCGGGGGGCTCGTCTTCGGCGACGTCGTGGCCGAGCTTGGCGGCCCAGAGACAGTTACTGGAGATGAAAACGAATTTCTTTACGCCGAATTGCTTTGCTGCGTCTGCCAGGTTGCGAGTGCCCTCGACGTTGGAGGTCCACAGGAGACTTTCGTCGACGGTGTCGTGTGCTAGTTGGGCGGCGCAGTGAAGAACGGCAGTGAATTGCTGGCCGGCGAAGATCTGTTGCAGGAGCGACGCGTCACGGATATCGCCCTGGATGCTGGTGAGGTTGGGGTGGGAGTCGGGATCGGCTACGAGGTCGATGTTGGTGCAAGCGTAGCCCTCGGCGAGGAGCCGGCGCTTGAGGATTCCGCCGAAGAAGCCTGATCCTCCGGTTACAAGAACGTGAGTCATCAAGTTAATGATACGGGTTTTCGGCGCTTCTCCGCGGACTGGAAGAGGAAGACGATGAGGATGGTCATGAGCGGTTCGAGCGGGTGGCGGAAGCGCGCCTGAACGGTGATGAAGTAATAGGTGAGGGGGACAAGGGCGAAGGCCCAGGCGAAGAGGATTGCACCGGGGATCCGCTGTTTGAGGGCGAGTGCGAGACCGAGCAGGCTGGCGAGGCTTACGAAGAAATAGTTTGCTTCGCGGGCGGCTTCGATGAGGATGCCTTTTTCGGCGGGCTTGGGGAGGCTGACCCAAAAGAAGAAGAAACGCTTGAGGGAGTAGTCGACAAAGCGGCGTTTGTGGGTGCTGATGGTTCGTCGTGCGAGCTCGCCTTCATGATGGACGTAGGCCGCTTCGCCCATCTGGCGATATTGCTGGAAGACGGGGCACTCTTCGCAGACTGGGATAGTCGCTCCCCAGGGAAAGCCCTGGTGTTCTTCGAGGATGGATTGATGTAGCTCTGCCCCGAGGTTGCCGCGCATCGGGATGAAGGTGTGGAAGACGGTGTAGTTGCGGATTGTCCATGGTGCGATGCAGGCGATGGTAAGGATGCAGGCAAGCGTGGCGCGAAAAAGCATGGGGAGCAGAGGGGTCTTGGTTTTGAGGGCTCCGAGGAGCATCCACAGGCCGCAGATTGGAAGAAACAGGAGGAGTGTTGAGTTGAGCAGGACGAGTAGTCCCGATAGGAGGCCGAAGACAGCCCAGCGGATGGATGTCTGGTTTTGGAGTGCGGGTTCTGAAGGAGCATCTTCACCGATGCCGCGTGTGCGCAAGGCGATTGCGATGATCTTTGAGAAGAGATAGGCCGTGATGCACATGTCCCATATCCAACGGACGGCGAACTGCATGGCGGCGGGATAGAGGGCCCAGAGCCATCCGGACCAGAGGGCGATCTTGCGGGCCCGGCCGGTGTGGTGGAAGCAGCGGGCTGCGATTTCGTAGAGGACGCAGGAGGTGGCCGCGGAGAAGATGCTGTTGATGGTGAGGAGAACCCAGGCGGAGGCTGCGGTGTACACGCCGAAGATTTTGAAGACGCCTGCGATCAGGAGGGGATAGAGAGGCGGTGACCATGCTGTGGGGCCGGAGTGGCCTGTGAAGGGGTCGGCGTAGCCGAAGTCGGTGGCGAGGGCGCGGGCGATGCGACCCATCTCCCAGCCGAATTGAAGATGATCTTCTTCGGGGCGGATGCGGTAGGTGTGGACGATGGTGATGTAGAGGACACGGATGAGGAAGCCGGTCCAGAACATGGCGGATGGGGCACGGAAGAGTTGCGATTTTTCTTCTGATGCGGGGGGTGGCATGGGCTGGGTGGCCATTAGCTGCGACCGACGCGGGGTTGGGCGATGGCCAGGCCGCGGGGGGTGGGCAGGAAGACGACGGAGAGCAGGCCTTCGGATTCCATGGCGCGGGCGGCGTCGCGGACGATCTTGTGGTGTGAGCTGGCGTCGTGGATGAGGATGAGGCCGTTGGGGTTGATCTGCGGGAGGAAGCGTTTGACCTCCTTCTCGCGGAGGTCTGGATCGGAGTCGGAGAAGAAGAAGTCAATGGTGCCGTCGATCTTCATCTCGAGGCTGGATTCGTTGCGGAGATCGATCCATGGTTTGAGCGGCGATGTTTCGAGGCGGTCTTTGGCACGGGCGTAGACGACGGGGTCGAACTCACAGCTGATGACTTTGCCGAAGCCATTGCGTTCGAGGCCGCGGGCGATCCACTCGGTGGAGATGCCGAGGAAAGAGCCGGTCTCGACGACGAGGCGTGGCTTGATGGTGGTGACGAGGGTGGCGATGAACTCGAGGACCTCGACCTCGGCGGTCATCGAGTCGATCATGCTCCACTGTCTGGGCTCAGGGCACTCTGGGGTGGGGCGATGCATCTCCGGCTGGAGTTGACCGGCGGCGCGATCATGCTGGAGCAGGATTTTGTGCTCCTGCTTTAGTTTTTTGCGGAACAGGCCCATTTGAACTCCCAGCTATCCATTATGCGGGATAGAGGGTCGGATTTTGTGGAGACTCCCCTCCCTCTCGAAAATGGCCTAAAGTATTCTAAACAGGTTAGATAGGTCTGGACTTATCCGTCTGGCAGGCGAGGACGAGGAGTTTGGGCGAAGCGTGAGCAGGATTCCGGGCCGGGTTCGGGGGCGAATTTGTCAAGTGGTAGCGATGGACAATTCAGAAAGCGAAGCTATTCCGAGGATGCTGCGGACGGCGTGTATCGTGGGATGTTGCCGAAATCGCATGTTGAGGCAAAGTGTTCTGCGGCGGCCTGATCGATATTTTGTGATCAGCCACCGAAGCCACCAGAGTTGCTCTTGCGAGCCAGGAGATTTGGATTGATGACGAAGACGTATCTTGGGCAATTGATATCGGAGGCGATGGCGATGTTTATCATCATCGCGTTTGGCGACTCTGTCGCTGCGATGTATACGCTTTATAACCCGAGTCCCTATCAGCAGGCGTACTGGGGAGTGTGCATCGCGTGGGGGTTGGCGGTTACGCTTGCGATCTATACGACGGCTTCGGTGAGCGGCTGCCATGGAAATCCGGCGGTCACGCTTGCGCTGGCAGTGTACCGGGGGTTTTCGTGGCGCAAGGTTGTTCCTTACTGTTTGGCGCAGGTGGCTGGGGCGTTTGCCGGAGCCGGAATTGTGTATGCCCTGTTTTCGCCAGTGATCGACCACTTCAATATGGCGAATAATTTGTCGCGGGCGACAGGCGGGGCGGCGGGGGTGTTCTTTACGCATCCTGGCCTCGCGATTACGCCGATGCATGCGTTTGGCGATGAGATTATTTTGACGGCGTTTTTGATTCTGGGCATCTTCGCGATTACGGAACAGTACAACGAGATGGCTCCGGGGGCGAATGGAGGGGCCGTGATGATTGGGCTGCTGGTGGCGTTGATCGGCGCTTCGATGGGATATCTGGAGGCTTGGGCTCTTAATCCTGCGCGTGACTTTGGGCCTCGGCTTTTTTGCTATTTCATGGGTTGGGGATCTTCGGCCTTTCCCTCGCCGGATAGTTACTGGTGGATTCCGATTGTTGCTCCGCTGATTGGGGCTGTGGTGGGTGGAGGAGCATATCAGGTGCTAATTCGGCCTTTCCTGCCGGCAAGGGCCAAGGCGATGATGGACGAGTTGAAGGCATGACTTGATTTTCACGACTGAGGGGAACGAGGTCGCATCCAAGGAGACGTGATGAGGTATGTACTTTCGCTGGACCAGGGGACGACGAGTTCGCGCGCGATTCTGTTTGACGAAGGGGGCGGGATTGCGGGGACGTCGGCTCGTGAGTTTACGCAGCTCTATCCGAACAGCGGATGGGTGGAGCATGATGCGTTCGAGATACTGACGTCGCAGTTGAGTTCGGCTGTGGAGGTGATGGGGAAGACTGGCGTTCGGCCGCGTGATGTCGTTGCGCTGGGAATTACGAATCAGCGCGAGACGACGATTGTGTGGGACCGCGAGACGGGCAAGCCGGTTTACAACGCGATTGTTTGGCAGGATGGCCGAACAGCTGCACTGATGAAGAAATTGGTGGATGACGGTGCAGAGGCGATGGTTCAGCAGAAGACGGGCTTGCTGCTAAGCCCGTATTTTTCTGCGAGCAAGATTGCCTGGATTCTGGACAATGTGGAGGGTGCGCGCGCGCGCGCAGAGGCGGGCAAACTTGCGTTTGGCACAGTCGACAGCTGGCTGGTTTGGAATCTGACGAGCGGGAGACGGCACATTACGGATCGCACGAATGCGTCACGCACGCTGATCTACAACATCGTCGAAGACAAGTGGGACGATGACCTGTTGAAGTTGTTCCGGATTCCAAAGAGTGTTCTGCCGGAGGTTGTGTGGTCGAGCGAGCGGGTTGGGCAGGTGACGACTACGCTTGGGCTGGGCGAGGTTGAGATCGCAGGGATTGCGGGGGATCAGCAGTCGGCGCTGTTTGGGCAGCTTTGCGTCTCGCCTGGCGATGCGAAAAATACTTATGGCACGGGATGTTTTCTGCTACAGCATATTGGAGAGCGATTTGCGCTGTCGAAGGAGCGGCTGATTACGACATTGGCTTGCAGCGTGGAGAAACGGCTGGAGTATGCGCTGGAGGGAAGTATTTTTGTTGGCGGCGCAGTGGTGCAGTGGCTGCGTGACAATATGAAGTTCTTCCGCCATTCGTCTGAAGTTGAAGGGATTGCGGATTCGGTCTCAGACTCCGGTGGCGTGGTTTTTGTGCCGGCATTTACCGGGCTTGGTGCTCCGTATTGGGATGCGCAGGCGAGGGGGTTGATCATTGGGCTTGAGCGCGGCACTCAGATTGGACATATCGCGCGGGCGGCGATTGAGAGTATCGCTTTTCAGGTGGCGGATGTGCTGCGCGTCATGGACGCGAGTTCGAAGAGTCCGCTGACGGAGTTGCGCGTGGATGGAGGCGCGGCGGCGAATGACGCGTTAATGCAGTTTCAGGCGGATCTGCTTGGCGTGCCAGTGCGCCGGCCTGCAGTGCTTGAGACTACCGCGCTGGGGGCGGCATATCTGGCGGGACTTGCGATGGGTTTCTGGAACAGTGTGGACGAGCTCAAGCAGCATCGTGCTGCAGATAACGTGTTTACTCCGAAGGCCGAGAAGAAGCAGATGGAGCGGCTGCAGGACAACTGGAGAGAGGCCGTTGCGCGGTCTCGCGGCTGGAGCAGAGAGGGACGATGAATCGGGAAGAGATGCTGGCTCGGGTACGCGATCGGCGGGAGCCCTGGGACATTGTGGTGATCGGGGGCGGCGCTACGGGGGCGGGAATCGCCGTGGATGCAGCGACGCGCGGGTACGATGTGCTGCTGCTGGAGCGTGAGGATTTTGGCAAGGGAACTTCGAGCCGGGCGACCAAGCTGGTGCATGGCGGGGTGCGGTATCTGGAGCAGGGGAATCTTTCGCTGGTGATGGAGGCGTTGAAGGAGCGTGGGCTACTTTTACGCAATGCGCCGCATATCGTTCGCAATATGCAGTTCGTGGTGCCGAATTACTCGTGGTGGGAGGCGCCGTTTTATGGGATTGGAATGAAGGTCTACGACTTGCTGGCGGGGAAGTACAGCTTTGGAAGTTCGAAGACGCTCTCTTTTGACGAGGTGTTGAAGCTGCTGCCGACGATTAGGCAGGATGGGCTGCGCGGCGGCGTGATGTATCACGATGGGCAGTTCGACGATACGCGGTTGCTAATTCATTTGATGATGACAGCTGCGGAACATGGCGCTGCGCTGCTTAACTATGCGGGTGTTGTCGAGCTGACGAAGGATGAGGATGGTTTTGTGCGAGGGGTGGTGGCGTTGGATGGGGAGAGCGGCGAGCGGTTTGCGATTCCGGCTCGGTCGGTGGTGAATGCGACGGGGATTTTTACCGATGAGACGCGACGGCTTGCGGAGCCGACGACTGAGCCGATGATGGTTCCGAGCCAGGGAATACATCTGGTGTTTGACCGCTCGTTTCTGGCGGGGAATACGGCGCTGCTGGTGCCTCATACGGATGATGGACGTGTTCTGTTTGCGGTTCCGTGGCACAATCGCACGCTGGTGGGGACCACGGATACGCCGATTGAGACGATCTCGTATGAGCCGCTGCCGTTTGAAGAAGAGATCGAGTTTGTGCTGGAAACAGCGGGACGTTATCTGGCTCGCAAGCCGACGCGCGAGGATATTCTGAGCGTCTTTGTGGGGATTCGGCCGCTGGCGAAGGCTGCCGGAGCGGGGAATGGGAAGACGTCGGCGATCTCGCGTGACTATACGATTCATATCGATCACGCGGGACTGGTGACGATCGCCGGGGGGAAGTGGACTACGTATCGTCATATGGCCGAAGACGGTGTGGACCATGCTGCGACGCTCGGAGCGCTTGACGAGAGGCCTTGCGTTACGGCGTCTACGCGGATTCATGGATATTTTGAGCGTCCGGAAGAACTCGGTGGATTGGCTGTATATGGGTCGGATGCTGCGGGTGTGGTTGCTTTGGTGAAGGAGGATCCTTCGCTTGGCGAGTTGTTGCATCCCGATCTGCCGTATATTGCGGCCGAGGTGGTGTGGGCGGCGCGGCATGAGATGTCTCGAACGGTGGATGATGCTTTGTCGCGACGGACGCGGGCGCTTTTGCTGGATGCGCGGGCTGCGGTCGCTATTGCGCCTGCGGTTGCGGGGATGCTTGCGAAGGAGCTTGGCAGGGATTCGTCGTGGGTGGAGGAGCAGGTGGCGTCGTTTCGTGCGTTGGCGGCGCAGTATATTGCGCAGGGGAAGGGTTTTCCGGCGATGCCGACGCCTTTGTGAGGCGTGTGGCGGGCATATTGCTTGACAAGCGGACAAGCGCGATCTAGGGTTTTTCTGCGGCTTGTTTCTCTCTTGAAACAAATTCAAAATTGCGGGTTGGCCATGCCTGTGAAAAATGTGTCCTCGATTTGCGTGCTTGTTTTCTCCGCGATGGTCTTACATGCGCAGGCTCCTCCACCTACCCCGGCGGCGAAACCTGCGCCGGATGTGGTTGCGGGGATTCCGGTGAACTATGACGAGTCGAAGGTGGGGACGTATACGCTGGCCGATCCGCTGAAGCTGAACGATGGCAAGCCGGTGCGGGATGCGAAGACGTGGTTTGCGAAGCGGCGGCCGGAGATTGTGAAGATGTTTGAGACGCAGCAGTATGGGCGCGCTCCGGGGCGGCCGGCGGATGAGAGCTTCGAGATGACGGATAAGGGAACGCCGGCGCTGGATGGCAAGGCGATTCGCAAGCAGGTGACGATTCATCTTTCGAAGGATCCGAACTGGCCGGAGATTCATCTGCTGGATTTATCTGCCGGCGAAGGCGAAGAAGCCGGTGCCGATGTTCTTCAGCATCAACTTTGGCGCGGTTCAGAATGCGGTGGAGGATCCGGGGATTACGCCGGAGAAGGTGTGCGATCCGAAGACGAATGAGCTGTGGATGCCGGCAACCGAAGGGACGCGGCTTCGGGCGATTGAATGTTGGAACCGTTGCTGGATGCGGGGATCGGGGTTGCGACGTTTTACTATGGCGGATCTCGATCCGGATTACCTGACTGGATTTTCGCATGGGATTCGCGCGCAGTATCTGAAGCCGGGGCAGACGGGCGAGGAGATCGCGCGACGGATGCTGGGGATCGATTGCGGCGTGGGCGTGGGGGATGAGCCGGGTGGAGGACTACTTTGAGACGGACAAGACTGGTCGATGCGAAGCGGGTGGCGATTCATGGGGTCTCGCGGCTGGGCAAGACGGTGATGTGGGCGGGGGCGCACGACCAGCGGTTTGCGGCGGTGATTGCGAGTTGCTGGGCGAGGGCGGGGCGGCGCTGAGCCATCGCGACTATGGCGAGACGATCGCGCATCTGACGGCGCCGACGCGGTATCCGTATCAGTTTGCGGCGAACTATGCGAAGTGGGCGGGTTTCCGGACAAGGCTCCGATGGATGCGAATATGCTGGTGGCGCTGATTGCGCCGCGGCCGGTGTTGCTGCAGACGGGCGAGCACGGATTACTGGTCGCGATCCGAAGGGCGAGTTTCTGGCGGCGGTGGCGGCGGGGCCGGTGTATAAGCTGCTGGGCAAGCAGGACCTGGGCACGGATGTGTGGCCCGCGGCGAAGGTGCCGATGTTCTGCAATGGTCTGAACGTACTACATGCACGATGGCGGCCATGGCATGGTGCCGACGGATTAGGACATCTATGTTCAGTTCCTGAAGGTGCATTCATCCGGAGCAGTAGGGCGCGTCGCTTTGACTTCAGAAGTCAGAACGGAAGATGCGAGGAGAAGAGCAGATGCGTCTGCGCGGAGCGATGATGTTGCGGTTGATCGGGGTGGGACTGCTTGGCGGTTGCGGGCACGGCCTTTGCGCAGAGCTTCTGCGTGATGCGCTGGCGAGGGATTTGTGACGCCGCCGGATTCGGCCAAGCCGCGCACGTGGTGGCACTGGACGAACGGCAATGTGACGGAGACGGGATCACGAAGGACCTGGAGTGGATGAAGCGCGTGGGGATTGGCGGCTTTCAGCTGGTGGATGTGGCGTCGGGCAACGGGCAGGTGGTTGAGAACCGAAGATCAACTTCGGGACGCCGGAGTGGTACCACGCGGTGAGGCATTCGGCGGAAGTGGCGAAGCGGCTGGATCTGGAGATGTCGATCTTCAGCTTGCGCGGGCTGGAGCGAGGCGGGCGGGCCGTGGGTGAAGCCGCAGATGGCGATGAAGAAGCTGGTGTGGAGCGAGACGGTCGTCGCGGGGCCGGCAGAGCTTTGGAGGGAAGCTGGCGGAGCCTCCGTCGAACGAAGGGCCGGTGCGGGATTCGGGCGGTGCGCGTGGAGGCGAGTGCACCGCAGTTTTACCGGGACAGCGCGGTGATTGCGTATCGCACGCCGGCGGATGAGATGCCGATGGCGGCGCTGCATCCGAAGGTGACGACCAGCGGCGGGCCGATCGATGCGCGCGGCGTTGATGGATGACAGCCTGAATACGGCGGTGACATTGCGGCTCCGAAGGATGGCGGCCCGGCGTGGCTGCAGTATGAGTTTGAGCAGCCGTTTACGGCGCGGGCACTGTCGCTTGGGAGCCGTGGATCGGATTCCGGTTGGGCAGATTCTGGCGAGCGATGACGGCACGAATCTGGCGCACGATTGTGGTGATGCCGGGGCCGCAGGGATATCACGGAGCGCAGATGCGGACGTTTGCGTTTCCGGCGGTGACGGCGAAGTTCTTCCGCATCGAGTTCGACCGGGCGGGGCTTGTCGCCGGCGGAGGTGATTCACGGCGAGGACGACTGCAATCGCCGTCGCTCCGGGCAGGTGGGATCACGGGCTATGGATCAGCGAGGCGATCTTCTATTCCGATGCGCGGGTGAATCGGTGGGAGGACAAGGGCGCGTTCGGGAGCCTGATGGATGTGTATGACGTGGTGCCGACGCCGGAGGCGCCTGCGGCTGCGGAGATTGCGCGCGGCGAGATTGTTGATCTGACGCGCAAGATGGACAAGGACGGCACGCTGCACTGGGATGTGCCGGAGGGACACTGGACGATTCTGCGCATGGGCTACTCGCTGACGGGCGCGAAGAATCGGCCGTCGGTGCCGGCGGGCAGCGGGTTTGAGGTGGACAAGCTGAGCTCGAAGTATGTGCAGCAGTACTTTCACGGGATACATGGATCCGATGCAGCAGCACCTGGGCGACCTGATCGGCTCGACTCGTGCAGTACATGACGATGGATAGCTGGGAAGCGGGGATGCAGAACTGGACCGACGACATGATTCCGGAGTTCACAGCAGCCGCGCGGGTATGATCCGACGCCGTATCTGCCGGTGCTGGCGGGGCACGTGGTGGAGAGCGCGGATGTGAGCGATCGCTTCCTGTGGGATTTCCGGCGGACGCTGGCGGATCTGTATCGCGGACGACTTCTACGGCACGATGGACAGCGAGCTGCACAAGCTGGGGATGAAGGCATACTCGGAGGCTTCGGGCGTGGCGCTGGAGATTCCTGAGGACACGCTGCTGAACAAGAGCCACATCGATATTCCGATGGCGGAGTTCTGGGTGCGTGCGCTGCATCCGGAGTCGATGTACTACGTGGATGTGCGGGGCGCGGCGTCGGCGGCGCATGTGTACGGCAAGCCGCTTGTGGCGACGGAGACGTTTACCGGGCGGCGGATACGAGGCGCCGTACACGCTGAAGAAGATTGCGGACTACTGGTTTACGCAGGGTGTGAACCGGCTGGTGTTTCATACGTCGGCGGAGCAGCCGCTGGACACAAAGCCGGGCAACACGATGGTGGGGACGCACATCAACCGCAACATTACGTGGGCGGAGCATGGCGAAGCCGTTTATGACGTATGTGGCGCGGGTGCAGTACATGCTGCAGCAGGGAAGTCCGGTGGCGGACCTGGCGTATCTGCTGCCGGAGGGTGCGCCTTCGACGATGCCGTTCTGGGGTGTCGGGTTTGCAGCCTGCTCCGCCGGCAGGGCTATGACTACGACTTATGTGAACACGGATGTTCTGCTGCACCGCACCAGCGTAGCTGCGGATGGGCGCGTGCATGTGGAGGGCAGCGCGGAGATGCCGGAGGGAATGAGCTATCGCGTGCTGGTGCTGCCGCCGACGACGCTGATGACGCCCGAGGTGCTGCAGCAAGCTGCACGAACTGGTGGCGGCGGGGGCGACGATTGTTGGCCCGCGGCCGGTTCGGTCGCCGAGCCTGTTGCACTATCCTGATGCGGACGCGCAGGTGCAGACGTGGCGACGGATCTTTGGGGCGATATGGACGGCGTGACGCTGATACGCAGCATGCGTTTGGCAAGGGAATGGTGTACTGGGGGCTCACGCTGGACGAGGTGCTTGCGCGGCTTAAAGTTCCGCGCCGGATTTTACGGCGAGTGGGTCGCTGGTTGCAGCCGCCGGCGTGGGTGCATCGGCATACTGCGGATGCGGATATTTATTTTGTGGCGAACCAGTCGGATGGGCCGGTGCATCTGGATGCCCGATTCCGCGTGAGTGGGAAGGAGCGGAGGTATGGCGGCCGATGAGTGGGGAAGAGGCTGTTGCCGGGTTCAGTTCGGAGGGGGGAATCACGACTGTACCGCTGGATCTGGCTGAACGTGAGTCTGTATTTGTAGTCTTCCGACGGGGCGCTTCTGTCGCTTCGCGGACGCCGATTGCGTCGGAGAAGCAACTTGGTGCGTTGGCTGGACCTTGGGATGTGCATTTTCCGGAGGGGTTGGGGGCGCCTGCGGAGGTGCGGTTGGAGAAACTGGCGTCGTGGACTGAGAGTGCGGACGCGGGAATGAAGTATTTTTCGGGTACGGCGACTTATGTGAAGAGTCTGCAGGCGCCGGCTTCGTGGTTTCGGCCTGGTCAGCGCATTTATCTTGATTTGGGCAAAGTCGGCGATGTTGCGGAGGTGCGGGTGAATGGTGTTTCGGCGGGAGTGACGTGGGCTCCGCCGTATCGGGTGGATGTCACGAGTGCTCTGAGGCCGGGCGTCAATAAGCTTGAGATCGCGGTCACGAATGAATGGACGAACCGGCAGATCGGCGATCGTCTTTTGCCGCCGGAGAAGCGGGTTTTGAGTTCGCCGAATGGCCGTGTGGCGGCACAAGGTAGTGGGGGTGGTGGGGCGTTTGGGCGGCCTCAGACGCTGGGTGAGTCCGGTCTGCTGGGTGAGGTGCGTGTGGTTGCGGAGCGGGGGCGTTAGGCTAAACGCGTTTTTGGTGAGGGACGGAACTGATTCAGCCGATTCATCGTAATGTGCTTATTACGCTGAACGGAGAGTTCATTTATGCAGGATATCGTTGTCGCTTTTCGCCAGTTTTCCAAGTCGCCTGGGTATGCGATCACTGTGGTTTTGACGCTGGCGCTTGGGATTGGGGCGAACACGGCGATCTTCACGCTGGTGCATGCCGTCCTGATGAAGTCGCTACCGGTGGCGGATCCGAAGACGCTGTACCGAGTGGGCGATCTGGATGACTGTTGCGTGAATGGCGGGTTCGAGAACGACAACGGTGACTTCGACCTGTATTCGTTTGAGTTGTACAAGCATCTGCAGGAGACGACGCCTGAGTTTGAGCGGCTGGCGGCGATGCAGTCGGGTGGGAACCGGATGACGACGCGGCGTGGCTCGGAGCCGGCGAAGACGCAGCG
Source organism: uncultured Acidobacteriaceae bacterium (assembly GCA_963798925.1). Classification (GTDB taxonomy): domain Bacteria; phylum Acidobacteriota; class Terriglobia; order Terriglobales; family Acidobacteriaceae; genus Edaphobacter. The sequence goes on along the minus strand of CAWCVD010000007.1, from coordinate 1,380,684 downwards.
GACGCAGTATGTCTCGGGGAACTTTTTTACGACGTTTGGGATTGGTTCGTTTGCGGGGCGTGTGCTAACAGACGATGATGACAGAGCTGGTGCGGCTCCGGTGGCCGTGATGAGTTATGAGGCGTGGCAGTCGGACTACGGAAGCGACCTGCGTGTGGTGGGACAGACGTTTTATATGCAGGGCCAGCCGGTGACGATTGTGGGGATTGCGCCGCCGGGATTCTTTGGCGACCGGATCAGCAGTGGGCCGCCGGCGCTGTGGGTGCCTCTTTCGGCTGAGCCTGTGATTGAGGGGAAGACCTCGATTCTGCATGTGCCTGAGAGCAACTGGTTGTATGTGGTGGGCCGGTTGAAGCCGGGGGTGAGCGTGGAGGCGCTCCAGGGGAAGATGTCGGCGAGCCTGCGGCAGTGGCTTTCGACGCAACCGGGATATACGCGGAACGGCGGGGACACGATTATTCCGAAGCAGCATGTGGTGATTGTGCCGGGAGGAGCGGGTATTCAGAACCTGCAGAGGGAGACGGGGAAGGGGTTGTACCTCCTGATGACGATCTCCGGGCTGGTGCTGTTGGTGGCGTGCGCGAACGTGGCGAACCTGCTGCTTGCTCGTGGTGCTACGAGGAAAATGGAGACTTCTGTGCGGATGGCTCTTGGAGCGGCGAGGAGTAGGCTGATTCGCCAGATGTTGACCGAGAGCGTGCTGCTGGCTTTTATGGGCGGGCTGGCCGGACTCGTCGTTGCGTATGCCGGAACGCGGATGATCCTGGCCCTTGCATTTCCGGATGCGACGCATCTGCTGATTGCGTCGAGTCCTTCGCTGCCAGTGCTGGGGTTTGCGTTTCTGCTGTCGCTGCTGACGGGGGTGGTGTTTGGAATTGTGCCGGCGTGGATTACGTCGCACTCCGATCCGGCCGAGGCGCTGCGAGGAGGGAACCGCTCGACGCGTGATCGATCGTCGCTGCCGCAGAGGTCTCTGATTGTGTTTCAGGCTGCGCTGTCGCTGGTGTTGCTGGTTGGGGCGGGACTGCTGACGAAGAGTCTGCGAAATGTGGAGCATCAGGACTTTGGACTTCAGACGGCGAACCGGTATGTGATGCATCTGGACCCCGCTGGAGCAGGGTATACGGAGGAGAAGCTGCCAGCGCTGTATCAACAGCTGGAGCAGCAGTTTGGTGGGCTGCCCGGTGTGCAGAGCGTTGGGCTGGCGCTGTACAGCACGTTGGAGGGGGACAACTGGGGCGAGGGGGTGTTTATTGATGGACGGCCTCAGCCGGGGCCGAACGCTCATAACGGCTCCTCGTGGGACAGAGTAAGTCCGCGATTCTTTGAGACGGTGGGGCAGCCGGTGATTCGGGGGAGAGGATTTACGGAGAGCGATACGGCTAGTTCGCAGAAGGTTGCGGTGGTGAATCAGGCGTTCGTCAGGAAGTTCTTTCCGAAGGAGGACCCGATGGGGCGGCATTTTGGAGTGTTCAATCAGAAGTATTCGTCTTCGTTTGAGATTGTGGGGATTGTCGCGGATGCGAAGTACAACAATCCGCGCCAAGAGGTAAGGTCGATGTATTTCCGGCCATTGACGCAGGAGATGAGTGGGTTGACGGAGGCGAACGAGTCGATGGCGGAGGGGCGTTCGATGTTTATCAACTCGGTGACGCTGCATTTTCAGCGATCGCCGCAGAATCTGGACGCGACGGTGCGACGGACGTTGGCAAATATCAATCCGAATCTGACGGTAATCGATCTGCACACGCTGAACGACCAGGTTGCGGACAACTTTACGCAGGAGCGGTTGATTGCTCGGCTAACGATGCTGTTCGGGCTGCTGGCGCTGGTGCTGGCGTCGGTGGGGCTGTATGGAATTACTTCATACCAGGTTGCGCGGAGGACGAGTGAGATTGGGCTGCGGATGGCATTGGGTGCTGATCGCGGAAGTGTGGTGCGAATGGTGATGCGGGGTGCATTCTTTCAGGCCGGGCTAGGTTTGGTGATCGGGATTCCGGTGGCTTTGATCGGGGCGCGATATATGGCAGATCAGCTCTACAAGGTTGGGTCGTACGATCCGGCGAGCCTGGGAATTGCGATGGCCGTGTTGCTGGCTTCGGCGGCGGTTGCAGGGTTTATTCCGGCACGGAGGGCTTCGCGGATTGAGCCGATGCAGGCGTTGCGGACAGAGTGACTACTTCGGATTGAGGGTGAGAGTGTGCGTAGTGGCCGCATCGACGGCTGCGTGAGTGAACGGCAAAGTGAAGGTGGTGCCGTTGTACCAGGCGGACCATTGATCCATAAACCAGGGGCTGGCTGGGTTCGATGATTCTCCCATGACCAGATTGAATGTGCTTTGGTCGAGGTTTGCGAGATCGGCGGTGAAGCGCTCGGAGGGGCCGAAGGTTCGGCCGACTTGCTTGACGGTGACATCGTCGCCGCTCTGGGGCTGGATGCCGGTGCCTGTCGGGCGGCCGATGAGGCGCTGGAGGATCTCTGACTGGCCGTAGACGGGGTGCTCGATGTCGATGGGGCGAAATTGACCATAGCGCCATTTGCTGAGATCGGACGGTGCTTTGGCGATGCGGAGGCTGTCGGCAACGGCGGTCGCAAGGAGGTCGTCCCAGTTGGCGTAGGTCTTGGGAAGCCATCGGGAGGGAGTGTGCATAATGAGCCACTCTTCGGCGTAGGCTTTGTTTCCCCAGGAATAGAGGGCGGCGGCGGGAATAGGTTGGGTTTTACCGGACTCTGATTGGGCTGTCGGATTTGGTTGAGGAGTGACTTGCGAGTTGATGAGCAGCGGCCAAAGTGCAGCACGGGCGGTGACGACGATGGCAGGGGCTGCAGCGTTGGCATCTACGCTACCGTTCCATTCGCGCAGGAGATCGGCGGCCTGGTGGAGGCGTTTGTCGCTGGTGAGTTGGGTTCTAGTGGCGTGATCGATGGCGTAGGCCAGCCGTTCGGCGATGACGTGATCGAGGTCGGAGTATACGTCGGTCTGCAGCGCAAGCATGTCGGCCGGGGTGAGTTGATTTTTGGTGGAAGCGGATTTGTCTGTGAGGACCTTCCATATACGCTGATTGCGATAGGGAGAGGCCCAGTTGAGGGTGATGGGGTAGGGGTAGTCGTCGGGTGTGATGCGCGCGTTGGCGGTGGCGAGGATGCCGTTCAGGGGATCCGTGACCTGGGGGAGGCGGTCGTATGGGATGGTGCCAACCCACTCCTGCCTGGCGTCGAGGGCATCGGTGGGAACGGGACTGATGGGGCTTGGAGTCATTACGCTGCCGCGGAGAGGGATTGCGCCGATGGCGTGGTAACCGATATGGCCCTGGTCGTCGGCGTAGACGAGGTTTTGCGATGGGCCGCCGTAGGTGGAGAAGGCGGCGACCAAATCGGCTGCGCTTGTGGCCGAGTTGATTCCGAGGAAGGACGGATTGAGGCTGGAGGGGTCGTAGATGGTCCAGCGCAGCGAGAGCGTTCGCTTTTCTGAGGGGAGGGCAGCAGAGATGATGGGGGTAATGGCTGTGCCGTGTTGGGTGGCGGGAATGTCGAGGAGGACGTCTTTGTTGGCTTTGACGTGGATGGTTTCGCGATCATGGAGGAGAGGTTTCCAGGCGCCGTTTTGGGTTTGGTATTGGGCGGTGGGGCCGGCGCCGCGGATGTGTTCGATGTAGATGTCCTGGACTTCGGCTCCGAGGTTGGTGAAGCCCCAGGCTACGTGGTCGTTGTGACCGACGATGATGAAGGGGACGCCGGGAAGGGAGACGCCGGTGACGTGGAGGTTCCCGTTTGGTGTCGGGGCTTCAAGGTCCGCCTGGTACCAGATGCCCGGGACGTTGTGGGCGAGGTGCATATCGTTGGACAGGAGCGGCTTTCCTGCGGAGGTGTGGGCTCCGGAGACAACCCAGTTGTTGGAGCCTGCGAGGCAACCGTCGCAGATTGGGTTACGGAGGGTTTGTTGTAGAGCCAGGAGGTCCTCGGACGTGGTCGATAGAGAGGGTTTGCTGAGTCTGGTCTGGGATTCGTCGAGGGGGACGTTGGGGATGTCTTTTTGTGGGGTGGTTAGGTCGACGATGGGTTGGGCGGGAGGGTGATCACGCCAGGTGATGGTGGGGTAAAGGTCGCTGACGAGGTGCTGGGGAAGGCGCGCGGTGAGGGCTTCGCGGTTGAGCTCGGATGAGAAGCTTGTGGTGAGGTCCTGGAACATGACGAGCCCAATGAGGAGAGTGTCGCGGGGTGTCCAGGGATCTAGCTGATAGTGGAGGAGGCGGAATTCAAGTGGGAGGTGGCTGCGCTGGATGTCGATTGAGGCGTTTACTCCGGCCGCGTAGCGCTGGAGCTGGTGGAGCTGATTGGATGGGAGGACTGTCAGAGCGCGGTCAGCCGAGGTGCGGAGCTCGAGGGTTCGCTGGAGGCGGTCGTGGGCGAGGAGTGAGGGACCGAGGATTTCGGCGAGAGTCCCGGCGGCGTGACGACGAAGAGCATCCATCTGCCAGAGCCGGTCCTGCGCGGTGACGAAGCCTTGGGCGAAGACGAGATCGTCAAGCGAGAGGGCGCGGATGTGGGGAACGCCGTGAGTGTCGCGCTGAATGGTTACGGGGGCCGTGAGGCCCGGGATGGTGACGGCTCCGTCGAGCTGCGGGAGCGAGTCGTGCAGAGTCTGGTTGATCCAGTGGCGCGTGGTAAAGAAGCCGATTACGAGTGTAAGAACGACGAGAATGGCCAGAGCGCCGACGATGCGACGGAAGATGCGGCGGCGTTTGGCCTGTCGAGTGGCCTCCTCGGGCGTGAGGGGCTCGTCCGGGACGACGTTAGGGTTGGTGAGGTGGGGAAGGCTCATGGCTTGAATGCAGTGTAAATGGTGCGAGCGGCGGAGTTAGAGTGGGATTGCAGAACGTGTCGCGGAGTGTGGAACTAATTTGCTTTACTGGAGTTGTTGTACGGCAGAGCTGGCTGGGTAATGGAGGCCGAGTATGGGTTCGGGTGAGAGCTTGCATGCGGTTGAGACGGTGATTCTGCTGTTACTGGTGCTGGTGGCTGGCTTTGCGGTGCTGGCGCGACGGCTAAGTGTGCCGTATCCAATTGTGCTGGTGCTGGCGGGGCTTGCGATCAGTTTTGTCCCGCGGATGCCTCGGGTTCCGCTGGATCCGAATGTGGTGTTTGTGATTTTTCTGCCGCCGCTGTTATACGCGTCGGCGTGGACGATGTCCTGGCGTGAGTTTCGACGGAATGGGGTGGTGATTGGGCTGCTGGCGGTGGGACTGGTGGGGTTTACGGTTTGGGGCGTAGCGGAGTTCTCTGACCGGTTTATTACGGCGCTGTATTGGAAGGCCGGCTTTTTGTTGGGAGCCGTGGTTTCGACGACGGATGCGATTGCAGCGACTTCGATTGCGAAGAGTATCGGGTTGCCGCGGAGGATCGTCGACATACTTGAGGGTGAGAGCCTGTTGAACGATGCGACGGGTTTGCTGGCGCTGGAGATCGGACTGGCATTTTTGATTCGCGGGCAGATGCCGACAGTTGGAGAGGGATTGGCGCGGCTGGTTTATCTCATCGCCGGTGGATTGGTGATTGGGTTGCTGATTGGCGTGGTGGCTGGCTGGATGGAGAAGTTCATCGATGATGGCCCGGTAGAGCTGGTGGTGAGCCTGGTGGTGCCATATGCCGCTTATCTGGCGGGAGAACGGGCGCACGTTTCGGGTGTGCTGGCTGTGGTTGCCTGTGGGTTGTACATGAGCCGGAAGAGTACGCAGTTTTTTTCTCCTGCCGTGCGGCTGCAGGTGAATGGCGCATGGGAAGCGCTGGTATTCATGTTGAATGGCCTGGTGTTTGTGCTGATCGGGATGCAACTGCCTTATGTGTTGGCGGGCATTCATGGGAGATACAAGACGAGCACGCTGATTTTCTATGGGGTGGTGTTTAGCGCGGTGCTGATTCTGTTGCGAATGATTTGGGTCTTTCCGGCAGTGAAGATTGCTTCGTTTGTGGAGAGGCGCTGGCTGGGGCATACGGATGAGAGGGAGCTAAAGCCGCGTGAGGTGTTTGTTGTGGGATGGACGGGGATGCGCGGTGTGCTTGCGCTGGCGGCTGCGATCTCGGTGCCGGAGGTTCTGGCTGATGGGCGGCCGTTTGAGGAGCGGAACCTGATTGTGTTTCTGGCGTTCTGCGTCATTTTGGTGACGCTGGTGCTGCAGGGGCTGACGCTGCCGGTGTTAATTCGCGGTCTGGGGCTGGCGGGGACGACCAACATGGAGCCGGAAGAGAGAGAGGCGCGAAGGGCCGTGCTGAAATCGGCGATCCGTTTTCTGGAAGAGGGGCGGAAGAGCAGCGTGGGGCCGGTCGTTCATTTGTACGACGATCTAACTCATCGATACCGGCATAAGCTGGCGCATGTGAGTGAGGGATTGGAGGAGAGCGTGGATGGGCTGGATCAGGAGGCTTACTCACGGCTACGAGAGATCGCAGGGGGAGCGCTGAAGGCGGAGCGGCGCACGCTGATTGGACTGAGGGATCGAGGCCGGATCGGCGATGATGTCTTGCGGACCCTGGAGAGGGAGCTCGATCTGGCGGAGAGCCAGTATCAGGGAACACCGCTTGATTAGCTTCGCTCTGTGCCGTGTGTTGTTTCCAAACGGGACTACTGAAGACAAACGGTTGACTTATTCAATCTCAACAGGAAGAATGATCCCATTTCACGGTTCCTCTTTTTCCATGAGGGGCAGCATAGGATCGGATCAATGCCGGAAACTCCAGGGAATTCCAAAGACGGTCAAAAACACGCGCGGAAGAGTGGGCGACGCGACTTTCTGAAGGTAGGCGGAGTGTCGGTCGCTGCGACGCTGGCGCATGCTGCCATGCCCGCGAATGCTCGCGCTGATGCCGCTGGGTCCATGCCATCGGTCGCGACTACCAAAGTGGTGCAGGAGATGATGCCGACGCGGAACCTGGGTAAAACAGGATTTCGTGTGGGGATCTTTGGTCTTGGAGGGCAGGGTGCGCTGGAGAAGACCAACAACGATGCCGTTGCGCTGCCGCTGATTGAACGGGCCCTGGAGCTGGGGGTGAATTACTACGATACCTCGGCGATATACGGAGGACCGGACCGCTGGAGTGAACAATATCTGGGCAGAGCGCTGAAGGGTCATCGTGATGAGGTCTTTATCGCGAGCAAGACGAAGGAACGGACACGCGACGCCGCACTTCGCAATCTGGAGGTCTCGCTTAAGCTGCTCAACACGGACCATCTGGATTCATGGCAGCTTCATGATGTCGGTGTGAGTGAAGATGTCAAGACGATCTTCGGCAAGGGCGGTGCGATTGAAGCGTTGATGCAGGCGCGCGAGCAGAAGATGGTGCGGTTCCTTGGAGTGACGGGAAGATTCCGGCCTGAGGCCTTGATGGAGTGTATTCGGAGGTTCCCGTTTGACACGGTGCTGATGGGTCTCAACGCGGCTGATCAGTACCATTACAGCTTTGCCAACGAGCTGCTGCCAATGGCGGTGGAGAAACAGATGGGCATCATTGGAATGAAGGTGATGGCACGGGGTCGAATTCTTTCGAGCTGGACGCCGCCACCGGTCGAGGTGCAGAAACGCTCGTGGGAGGGAACGGGCGCGATTGCGACTACTCCAGGAACGCTGACGAAGCAGGAGACGATGTTTTATACCCTCTCTTTGCCGATTAGCACGGCGATTATTGGTTGCGACTCGGCACAACAGGTTGAAGAGTGCGTGCGGCTTGCGCGTAGCTTTACGCCTTTGAGCGAGAGGCAGATGGAAGAGCTTGCGAAGAAGGTCGAGCCGATCGCAAACCAGGCACTCTTTTTCCGAATGATGCCGCGCTGACGAGAGTGCGCTATTCTGAGAGCTTCGCGCGGGTGAGACCGGTGCGTAGCATGGGGGATAGCGGACTTGGAATGCAGGATTTTTTATCACGATAAGTGCTTCGATGGGGCGTGTTCCGCTTCGTTGTTCATGCGGTTTCATCGCGAGTGCGTGAAGACCGCGGACAAGTATTCGTTTCACGGGTTGGTGCATCGGGCTGGGGCGCTGTTTGATGAACGCGCGTTTATTGAAGGTGAGAATGCGATCGTGGATTTCAAATACTCCGCTTCGCCGAAGGTAACGTGGTGGTTCGATCATCATCAAAGCGCGTTTTTGACACCGGAGGACCAACGGAATTTTGAAGCGGGACAGGCGGACGGATCGCAGCGGATGAGGAAGTTCTTCAACCCGAACTATGTTTCGTGTACGAGCTTGATTGCTGATGTCGCGCAGGTGAATTTTGGGTTCAATACGGCACCCGTGCTGGAGTTGATCAAATGGGCCGACATAGTAGATGGCGCGCGATATGAGAGCGCGAAGGCTGCAGTGGAGATGGCCGAGCCCGCGATGAAGCTGACGATGGTGATCGAGAGCGCGGCTGATGATTCGCTGGTGCCGCGGTTGATTCCCTTGCTGACAGAGATGAGCTTGCGGGAGGTGCTCGATCAGGATTTTGTTCAAGTGCTGCTGGGATCGCTGATGGAGCGGCATTGGGCTGCGCTGGAGTTGATTCGTTCGCGGGCGATGGTGGAGCGCGGCGTGATTACGTTCGATATTACGGATCAGCCGACGGAGGGTTACAACAAATTTATTCCGTACTACCTGTATCCGGAGGCTACGTACAACGTGGGATTGAGTAAGTCGAGCTTCAGGACAAAGGTGTCAGTGGGGACTAATCCGTGGACGAAGAAGCAGCCATCGGAGTTGGTTAATCTGGCGGCTATTTGCGAGCGCTACGGGGGTGGAGGTCACGCTCGGGTGGGAGCGATCAGCTTCCCTCCGGACAGGGAGGATGAAGCGCGGAAGGCGGTAGGGGAGATTGTGGCGGAGTTGCGGGCGACCGCGGATTTGCCCGGATAAGGGAAGGCGGGAATAACGGCCAAGAGCAAGATAAGACCACGGATTTCCCGGATTGTTCGGATAGGACTTGGTTCTCATCCGTTTTGATCCTTGAAGATCCGTGGTCGATTTTTTAAGGTTTGAGCTTAGTGAAGAGGTTGAGGCGGGTTAGGTCGTTGAAGATGACGAAGGCGAAGAAGGCCAGGATGCAGACAAAGGCAACCTGGTAGACGCGCTCCTTGATCTGCTGATTGACGTCACGACGCATGATGGTTTCGATGATGAGGAAGAGGATCATGCCTCCGTCGAGGATGGGGATTGGCATGAGGTTCAGAATGCCAAGGTTGAGCGAGATGATGGCCATGGTGCCTATGAGCGGCATCCACCCGGGCATCTGAACGGCCTGATGAATGGCCTGGCCAATGCCGATGGGGCTCTGCAGTTGCTTGACCGAGACCTGATGGGTGAAGAGGCGTTTGATAACCTCGACGATCAGGAGTGAGTTCTTTTTGTTGAACTGCCAGGAAGCGACAAGGGCTTTGCCGAAGGGAAGACGTTCGACTTTGACAGGAGGAGGAAGGTAGCCGAAGCCGAGGCGATAGTCCTTGGTGCCGTCCCCCATATCAGTGAGTTGCGGGGTGATCTGAAGGGAGACAGTTTTGTCATTGCGAAGGACGGTAAGGTTCGCGGGTTTGCCTGCCTGATCCTGCAGATAGGCGAGGATAGCGGGGACGGAGTGAAGCTGCATGCCGTCGATGCTGAGGATCTTGTCTTTTACCTGGAGACCAGCATGGGCGGCCGGCATGGTGGGCTCGAGACTGTTGACCTCGACTGGAGTGTTCTGCATTTTTGGGATGAGGCCGAGTTTGGTCAGAGAGAAATCATCTGCTTGGCCTTTGTTTTCAACGAAGAGTTTGGTGTCGACGCGGTGGCCGTCGCGGATGAACGAGAAGGGGACGGTCTGATTGAGGTTAAGGAGAGAGCGATCGATGACATCGTGCCAAGTGGGGTTTTCGATGGTGTCGTAGTGGACGACGATGTCACCGCTATGGATACCGGTCTTGGCGACAGGAGTGTTCGCTGGGATGTAGTCCGTGCGGGCGGGGCCGTCAAAGAACTCTTCGACCTCGTTGTGAACCATAGAGACGCCGGTCATCAGGCCAAAGGCGAGGAGGAAGTTGGCGACGGGGCCCGCGAGCGCGACCAGCATGCGCTGCCAGCGGGGGTGCGCGTTGAAGTCGCCAGGATCGGTGGGGGCGACGCAGCCGGTTGCGAGTTCGTTGCCTGCGAAGCCCATTTCGCCGGACATTTTGACGTAGCCGCCGAGCGGAATGGCTGCAAGCTGATATTCGGTATCGCCGCGGCGGAAGCCGAAGAGGCGTTTGCCGAAGCCGATGGAGAAAACCTCAACGCGGATGCCGCAGAGCTTGGCCACGGCGAAGTGGCCGAACTCGTGGACCAGAACCATGATGCCAAGGACGATGAGAAGCTGAATAACTGTCGACATGAAGTTGGGGAAGACCTCGTTACCGGTTTTTTGCTACTTTCGTACGCCGGTGGTCTGGCTGGCAATCACTTCGCGCGCATCTTCCCGCGCGGCAAGATCTGCCTCGAGCACTTCGGAGATAGATGCCGGGGGTTGACCGGAGGTTCGCTGTAGCACAGCCTCTATTGTACGTGGAATGCCCAGAAATGGAATATCCCCTGCAAGGAAGGCGGCTACGGCGATCTCGTCGGCGGCGTTGAGGGCGATGGGGGCACGACCGCCGGTCTCGGCGGCTTCGTAGGCTAGGCGCAGGCAGGGAAAACGAGTGAGGTCGGGCTGGGAAAAATCGAGTTGGCTGAGTGTGGCGAGGTCGAAGGTGAGGGCGTCTTTTTCGGTCACAGGGACGCGCTCAGGGTAGGCGAGGGCGTACAGGATAGGGAGGCGCATGTCGGTGACGGAGATCTGGGCGAGGATGCTGCCGTCGATGAATTCGACGAGGGAGTGAACAGTGGACTGGGGGTGAATGGTGACACGGACCTGTGCGGGAGGGAGCGAGAATAGACGGCAGGCTTCGATGACCTCGAAGCCCTTGTTCATCATGGTGGCGGAGTCGATGGTGATGCGTTGACCCATGACCCAAGTGGGGTGCTTGAGGGCTTGTTGGGGGGTGATGCGGTCGAAGTCGGCGATAGGTGTGTTGCGGAAGGGGCCACCGGAGGCGGTGAGCCAGACTTGCTTGACTTCCCGTTGAGTTCCCCCACGCATGCATTGGTGGACGGCGTTATGTTCGGAGTCGATCGGCAGGAGAGCGACGTCATGTTTTTTTGCGGCAGCGATGATGAGTTCGCCGGCGGCGACGAGGGACTCCTTATTGGCTAGACCGATGGTCTTGCCGGCGCAGACTGCGGCGTAGGTGGCTTCGAGGCCGGCTACTCCGACTATCGCGGAGACGACGAAGTTGACTTCGGGAAGGGTGGCGACCTGAATGGTACCGGCAGTGCCGTGGAGGATTTCGATGTTGCTGATGCCGGCGGTTTTTAGACGAGTTTTGAGAGTTGCTGCCAGCTGTTCGGTGGCGATAGAGATGACTTTGGGATGCCAGCGGAGACATTGGGCATAGGCTGCGTCGATGTTGCTGCCCGCAGCCAAAGCGACGACCTGATAGCGGTCGGGGAAGGACTCGCAGATGGAGAGCGTCGAGTTGCCGATGGAGCCGGTGGAACCGAGGATTGCCAGTTTCTTCACAAAACCATTTTCGCAGACTCGAAGATGGAGGCGAGGAGAGGGACGTCATTTCTTCGAGTCTGCGGAAAGGTTTGGACTAGCAGCCTTTGCTCGTTATTGTTCGGGGGCTGGCATGGTCGTTATGGTGCGTTGACGACAATATAGGTGGTGGAGCTGCCTGATATCTGCGGCTGGTACCAGGTGCCGTTGCAGTTTTGGTAAGCCAATCCATTGACGATTTGCGTTGCGCAGCCAGCGGGCGGCTGGTTGACGATCGAACCGATGGCTGCAGCCGTTACCGCTACTGCGGCTGTGACTGCCATGGCCCCGGCGACGGGATGGTAGCAGCAGCCTCCTCCGCCGTAATAGCCTCCTCCACCACCGTAGTAATTGCCGTTTGTGTTCACATTGACGTTACGGTTCACGTTGACGTTGTTGTTGACGTTGGTATTGCGATTGACGTTGTTGTTGACGTTGGCGTTGCGATTGACGTTCTGGTTAGCGTTGGCGTTGCGATTGGCACCCTGGTTGGCGTTGCCGGCGCGATTGGCACTCTGGCCTGCGTTGCCGCGATTGGCGCCCTGGGCCGGAGTCGAGTTGACGCTGGTTCGAGCGCTGCTGCGGGTACCGCCGCCGGCTGCGCCGCCACCACCGCCGCCACCGCCGCGGCCGCCGCCGCGTTGGGCGAAAAGTGTCATTCCGGATACGAGGATTGCGATGGCGAATAGGGCGAAGATCTGAGTTGATCGCTTCATAGCTGTCACCTTATTTCCCTTTCTCGGTGGCGTCTGGGGTTTGCCCTTCGAAGATGATGCGCTTGGCATCGGACGGCGGATCGAAGACGAAGGCAGCGTCGTTGAAGGAGGGCGCGAGGTTCCAAGCTAGAGTGATGGTGTGCTGTGGCCTCGCCTCGTCGGTGAGAGTGGTAATGACCAGCCTGCGCGGAAGGGGATAGTCTCCGAGCTGAACCCAGATCTGCCAGTCGACGCCTTCCTGGTGGAAGGCATACTGCTCGCAGGTGACGCCCTCGACGGTTGTGGGACCGGCGTCAATGGCGGTCTGGATCTTATTGATATCGTCCTCGTTGGTTCCCCATTTGAAGAGGTCAATGAGGGGCAGTTCGATGTCGAATTTTTCCTGGGCTTGCTTGAATAATTCGGCGATGGTCGGGGGTGCAGCAACGGTTGCGTAGTAGTTATTGAGCCTTCCCCACGCGCTGAAGGTTTTTCCGTCGTAGAAATAGAGTCTGTGCTTGTCATCGCCGGTGACCTCGACGCGCATACGGTTGGGCTTGACGGCGAGCATGTCGACTTTGCTGCTGGATTGAACGATCAGTCCGTCCTCGAGGACATCATCGTGTGTGATGTCCCCCTGCACCTGGAAGACCTTGAGAGTGCGAAGATAGGCGCCCATTTTTTTTACTGTATTGATGGCGGCGGGATCGATGTTCGAATCTTCTTTTGTTGCTTCCGGCGTCGCTTGAGGCGGTTGACCGATCTTCGCAAGAATATTCGATCCAAAGGACGCCCACAGAATGACTCCTGCGACGAGAACGAATATTGCGGCTAAGGTTAGTTGTATTGGGGAGAATCGCTTTAGAAGCTCATATCGTTCTACCTCGCGAATCATTTCCGGTGAAGCCCTGACAGGTCGGTTCCACGGCCAATCTGCGGCGACAGGCCTGCCGGTTTAGATAAGGGGCCAATCTGCTGCTGGGACGTGCCTCCCGAATAAGCGATGAGACCCTGGTCCTGTACGGGGTAAGTGCCGGTGCTCCAGATCGACAAAAACGTTCACAGCCGATCGGCTGCGTTGCGTATAAAAGTAGCTCTTGGGCGTCTTTTGCGTAACTAGGGAAAACCCCAGCTTCGATCTGTGCGTCAGAAGCGGCCGAGGCCGAAGTAGTCCTTGAGCAGGAGGATGAACCAGAGGACGGGGGCGGCGAGGAGGAGGGCGTCGATTCGGTCGAGTATGCCTCCGTGGCCGGGGAGCATGGTGCCGGAGTCCTTGACGCCTGCGCCGCGTTTGATGGCTGATTCGAGAAGGTCACCCAACTGCGCGGCAATGTTGAGGATTGCTGCGAGGATGAGGGACTGCCAGAGAGGTTCGGAGATGTGCAGGATGGTGTTCCCGCGGACGATGAGAATGTTTGAGATGGAAATAACCAGTCCAGCGGCGAGCATGCTGCCTGCGATAGATGCAGTGGAGCCCACCCAAGTCTTGCCGGGGCTAAGACGGGGGGCCAGCTTGCGTTTGCCGAAGGCTCGACCGATGTAGAGTGCGGCGATGTCTCCGGCCCAGACGCAGACCATTAGAAAGACGACGAGGGCTGGGCCGTCTTCCTGTTTCCAGAGAAGAGGTATGAGGGTTAGAGGATAAGCGATGTAGATGAGGCCGAAGAGACCTTGGGCGGTGTCAGGAAGGACCTGGTTAAGGGGTGACCGGAAACCGTTCCAAGCGAAGAGGACGAGAGTGAGGGCGCTCAGGACGGGGAGCTGGGCTTCGACCGGGAAGTTGGGAAGCGTGACGACGAAGGCCAAGGCTGTGCCCAGGGCCATCCACCAAATTGGTATGCGTAGTTTGGCGCCGTGGGCCTCGGCTCCGATGGCGGCTAGCTTGAGGTATTCGTAGGACGCCAGTTCGGCGACGATGGCGGTGAAGAGGGTGAGCAGCCAGATGTTGCCAAAGAAGATAAGAGCGAAGACGGCGAAGATAAGGGCCGTGGCTGTGAGAATGCGTTTCATTGGGCTTAGACAGGATATATGGAAGTGCGGTTATTGATAGAATAGTCTCGACACTTTCAAGATATATCTTATACTATTCAATTCATGAAAACATTTCACGAACATTTCAGAGGTTTCCGTGATGGAGAAGATGGCCACGGAGAGAGACAAAGGGAAGACAGACATTGTGGCGGACGCGGCGAATTTGGCAGTTGGCGGCATGGGCATGGATACGGATTTCGAGGTGGCCGAGGAGGGCCGATGCGGTTCTTCGGAGCCGGCGATCTAAGGTATGTCATTCTGCAACTTATCGCCGAGAAGCCGAGCCATGGATACGAGATCATCAAGTCGATTCATGAGCGACTGGGAGGCGTTTACGCTCCGAGTCCGGGCGTGGTTTATCCAATGCTAACCATGCTGGAGGAGATGGGGCATGCAACTGTGGTGACCGAGGGAGCACGGAAGCTCTATACGATCACCGAGGAGGGCTCGAAGGCGCTGGCGGAGAATAAAGCTCTGGTTGATGCGTTGTTTGCCAGAATGGACCAGGTGCGAGGCGAGCAAGGCGGGGATCGCGCACAACAGATTGAGCGGGCGGTCGCGAACTTTCGCATGGCGTTGCGAATGAAAAAGGGCCCGTTGACTGCAGAGCAGATTAACGCGATTACCGACATCATCGATGCGGCTGCGAAACAGATCGAGAGGGCCTGAGATGAGCTCCTATCGTTACAAAATTACGGTTGAGGCGCTGCGTCGGCGGTCAGCTTTTCTTCGATCACTTCGAGCGGCTTGTATTTAGCTTCGCGGATAGTGAGGTAAGGGAATTCTGTGGGCACCTTCGGCTCCTCTCACACGTTTGAGAACAAGCGATCACTTGAGGGAAGGTTTAGCGGCGAGTGAGGACGGCGTCAGACTTGGGTTCCTGCTTCGCCTCTGATTTGATTTCGGATTTCGGAAGGAGATGATCCTTGATTTCAGCTGCGACCTGTTCGGCGGGCTCGAGATTGTTGAGGTCTTCGTCGGTGAAGGTCTCGCCGAGGCCACCGAATCGGCGTTCGCGTCGCTGATAGGCGCTGATGGCTTCGAGCAGATGGAGGCCGTTGAAGTCGGGCCAGAGGCGATCGGTGACGTAGATTTCTGAGTAGGCGATCTGCCAGAGGAGAAAGTTGGAGATGCGTTGTTCGCCGGAGGTGCGGATGACGAGATCGGGGTCGGGCATGTGCCGGGTGTAGAGGGCGCGGGCGATGGTGGACTCGTCGAGGGCTTCGAGGGCGCCAGCGCCGAGGAGGTCGTCGACGGAGCAGCCACGGGTGTGGGCCTCGGTCGTGAGATCTGTGAGGATACTGCGGACGGCGTCCACAATTTCGGAGCGCGCTCCGTAGTTGAGTGCGAGGGTGAGGGTGGTGCCTGTGTTCCTGGCGGTTGATTCCATGGCCCACTGCATGGTGTCCTGAACCTCCTGCGGGAGGTCGTGGGTGCGGCCGATGTAGGCCATGCGAACGTTGTTATCATTCATGCGCTTGACGTTGCCGACCAGGTAGCTTTTGAGCAGCTTCATGAGGAAGCTGACCTCGGATTTGGGGCGGCGGAGGTTGTTCTCAAGCGAGAAGGCGTAGAGGGTGAGCCAGGGTAGGTTGATGCGGGAGGCGGTTTCGACGACGAACTGTACGGACTCGGCGCCTTTCTGGTGGCCGAGGAAGCGCTTGAGGGCCCGCTTGCCAGCCCAGCGGCCGTTACCATCCATAATGATCGCGACGTGCTGGGGGATCTTTGCAGGATCGAGCTGGCTGTAGATGCTTAATTGGTCGGGAGCGAGTTCGTAGCTGCGATTGGGGACGCGGCTGGGCAGGGTGTTGGGGATCGAAAGGGGCGTCGATGCGCGCAAAAGCAACCTCGCAGTTATTGACGCTAGCACACAGATGTGGGGCGCGCAATCGATCCGTGGGCGGACTGCAGACGAGATTTAACGGTAGCGGAGAGGAGAGCGCCATATTTGGCATGACGCCCTCCAGGAGGGTGGAGCAGATGTTGCAGCAGCGCGAGTTATGCGGTACGACGGCGACCGGCAGCGAGTTCGCGTACGTGGTTGAGGAAGATGGAGCGCTGAAGGTCGTCGAGCTGGGCGGTGTACATGGCGATCTCGGCGAGGAAGGGGTCCGTCATGAGGACCGCAGTCTCGTCGCGATGGCGCGTGTTGGAGTCGCGCAGCAGGGTGGAGATATCGACCTGGAGGGCCCTGGCGAGGCGATCGAGCGAGGACAGTGTCGGCATTGCCTTGCCGTTCTCGATCTTGGAGATATAAGTGCGGGGAACGCCCATACGGGTGGCGAGCTGTCTCTGCGAGAGATTGCGCACATGGCGCAGATCGCGAACGGCTGTGGCTACCTGTAAGCCGCCTTCGACTGCGGCGGGAGTGGGGACGATTGCCAGAGGAGCGGGAGCCGGTTCGGGCTCTTCAACCTCGAGGCATTTGTGGCAGCGGCGGCACAGAGCGTTCGCTGTCCGAAACTGCACCAAGCTGCAATGATCACAACGCAAGACCTCACGTTGTTCAACGGGTGCCATCATAGTTGCCATAAATTGTCTGTAGCGGGCGGACCCAGAGCGTGGACCGCGACACACGTCCGATAACGGATCGTGCGATGTGCCTAGATTGACACTGGTGCTCTTGGTAGTCAATAGAAAAGCCGCCGATTCTTCCACAAATGCCTAAAAAAACCGGGAAGGAACCAAGGTGGTAACTTGTGCAGCAGGCTGGGTGTGGTTAGGACGTTGCGGTTAGATTGGGTGAGAGGAGCTATTCGAATGAGGGATGAGTTAGGACGAGCGCAGGCGCTCGCTACGTTGGAAGAATGGACGAAGAGTGAGAGTTTACGGAAACACGCGATTGCGGTTTCGGCTTGTACTGAGGCGTATGGAGTGAGGGAGGCGGAGCGGCTTGGGTTGAGTGGAGCGGAGGCTGCGGAGTTTGCGGAGTTGTATGCGAGTGCGGGGTTGTTGCATGACATGGACTATGAACGACACCCGACGCAGGAGGAGCATCCGTTTGTTGGAGTGAATCATCTGCGGGAGCAAGGGTGGCCGGAGAGTATGCTTCATGCGATTCTCGCCCATGCAGATTATTCGGGTACGCCGCGAGAGTCGCATTTGGATAGGGCCTTGTTTGCCTGCGATGAGCTGGCGGGATTTTTGACGGCGTGTGCGCTGGTTAAGCCGTCGAAGTCGATCCGCGAGGTAGAGGTTGCGAGCGTGAAGAAGAAGATGAAGGATAAGGCGTTCGCCCGGGCGGTGAAGCGGGAGGATATTACGGATGGAGCGGAGTTGCTAGGGTTGAGCGTTGAGGAGCATGTGGGGAATTGTTTGCGGGCGATGCAAGCGCGGGCGGGGGAATTGGGGCTGCAGGGTAACGAGTCAGCGGGTTAGCAAGTCAGCGGAGTGGATGCGGTTGATATTTGAGGTTGCGAGGGCTTCGTTGGTTTCGGCGATGCTGTTGGGTAAGTTGACGGGGCGCGTGGCGTCTTCTATTACGATGGTTTCGAAGCCGAAGGCGTGGCCGTCGATGGCGGAGTAGCGAACGCAGAAGTCGTACGCGAGACCGCAGAGGAAGAGGCGTTGCAGGTTGCGTTCGCGGAGATAGCCTGCGAGGCCTGTGGGGGTGGTGTGGTCGTTTTCGAGGAAGGCGGAGTAGCTGTCGATGTGGCGGCGGAAGCCTTTGCGGAGGATAAGTTCGGCGTGGGGGATATGTAAGGCTGGGTGAAAGGCTGCGCCCTTGGTGTGCTGGAGGACGTGTTCGGGCCAGAGGGTTTGGGGGCCGTAAGGGGCTTCGGTCGATTCGAACGGCTGTTTGTTGTGCGTGGTGGCGAAGGAGATGTGCTGGGGTGGGTGCCAGTCTTGCGTGAGGATGACGTGGTCGAATTTCTTGGCGAGGATGTTGATGAGGGGGACGATGGTGTCGCCATCTTCGACGGCTAAGGCGCCGCCGGGCATGAAGTCGTTTTGGACGTCGATGACGAGGAGGGCGTCGGTGGGCTGGAGTTGCATGGTTGTTTGATGGTAGTGCAACGGCGAGGAGGCGGTTGTGCTTCGCACAATACCCGGTCCTTTGCATAAGGCGCGAAGGATTTGTGGCTACGGCTCCAGGTTTTTGGTGTCCTGGATGGTTCCGATCTTGATGTCGGATTGTTTGCAGGTTTTGTCGCGGCAGAAGCCGGTGATCCAGACCTCGCCGTCGCCAATCATGGCTCCCTGGGAGTTGACGAATAGGTTTTCGTATTTTTGCTTGAAGATCGCGTCTTCGATGTCGTGGGTGATGATTCGGTCGTAGTCCTTCACGAAGGTCTTCTCGTTTTTGACTGTGAAGGGATGGTTGCCGGGATTGACCTTGATGGGGTAGTGGACGAGCGAGGCAACGCCGGCGGCATCGTGTTTCGCGACGTCCCGCTGAAGGGTGGTGAGGATTTGGTGAACCCGGGTGTGGTCGCCGACAGATAGATCGATCGATTTGTCGAGATCGCTGAGACTGGCCTGGGGGCGGGCAGACGGGCCGATGAGCAAGAGGCCCAGGATGAGGCTGAGTTTAGTGAGCTGGGCTCGGATGGTCATTCCGTCTCCATAATTGGTGTCAGGACTCTGGTGGGATAGCGTACACGCCTCTCCGGGAAGACGATAGAGGTGTTGTGTGGCTAAGATGCTAAACGAACCGATTTTATTGGATGGTGTGATGACGGATTTGAAGGCCGAGAATGTTTTGGAGTCAAAGCTGGATTCGAAGGCGGCGCGGTTTGTGGCGAATCGCGAGGCGCTGCAGGTGTTGATGGCGGCGTTGCGGGTGGAGGAGGATGAGATTCGACTGGGTGGTGGGGCTAAGGCGGCGGAGGCTCAGCGGGCAAAGGGGCGACTGACGGTTCGGGAGCGGTTGAAGCTATTGCTGGATGAGGGATCGGAGTTTCTGGAGTTGGGGCTTTGGGCGGCGCGCGGGATGTATGAGGAGTATGGCGGGGCTCCGGCGGCGGGGGTTGTGACCGGGCTGGGGAGGGTGAGCGGGCGGTTGTGCATGATTATTGCGAATGACGCTACAGTCAAGGCGGGGGCGTTTTTTCCGATGACGGCGAAGAAGGTGCTGCGGGCGCAAACGATTGCGCTGGAAAACCGGATCCCGACGCTGTATCTGGTGGATTCGGCAGGGGTATTTCTACCGCTGCAGGAGGATGTGTTTCCGGATACGGATGATTTTGGAAGAGTGTTTCGGAATAACGCCGTGATGAGCTCGCTTGGGAGTGCCACAGATTACGGCGATTATGGGGATGTGTGTGGCGGGTGGGGCTTATTTGCCAGTCATGACCGATACGGTTTTGATGACGGAGGGTTCGGGGTTGTTTCTGGCGGGGCCCTCGCTGGTGCAGGCGGCGATTGGGCAGAAGACAGGGGCGGAGGAGCTGGGTGGGGCTTCGATGCATGCGGAGATTTCGGGGACGGTGGATTTTAAGGAGCCGAATGATCATTTGTGCTCTGGCACGGTTGCGGTCTTTAGTGGGGAAAATTGGACGAAGGACCGTTGTCAGTTCTCAGTTGTCAGTTCTCAGAGAGAATTCCGACGACGAAGTGTTTTCGCGGGTTCCGTTTGATGCTGTCAAGGATGCTCCGCAGTTTGCATGCTGAGGATTTGTATGGGTTGATTGATCCTGATCCGGCTAAGGCGGCGACGAATGTGTATGACATGCGGGAGGTGATTGCGCGCATTGTCGATCGCTCGGAGTTTGATGAGTACAAGAAGGAGTTTGGGCGGACGGTGTTGTGTGGGTATGGGCGGATCGGCGGGCGGGCCGTGGGGATTGTGGCGAATCAGAAGATGCATCAGTCGCAGACGGTTGCGGTGGGGCCGCAGGCAGGGGAGAAGCGGACGGAGTTTGGCGGGGTGATCTATACGGAGAGTGCGCAGAAGGCGGCACGGTTCATTATGGATTGCAACCAGAGTCTGATTCCGCTGATTTTTTTGCATGACGTGAATGGGTTCATGGTGGGGAAGGATGCGGAGTGGAGTGGGATAATTCGTGCCGGGGCGAAGATGGTTTCGGCGGTGAGTACTAGCAGTGGTGCCGAAAATTACCGTCATTGTTGGTGGGAGTTTTGGGGCGGGGCACTATGCGATGTGTGGGAAGGCCTATGATCCGCGGTTTTTGTTTGCGTGGCCTACGGCGCGATATGCGGTGATGAGTGGGGCTTCGGCTGCGAATACTTTGGCTGAGGTTAGGGCCAAGCAGATGGAGCGTGGAGGGAAGGTGTTGTCGGATGCGGAGAAGAAGGCGCTGTATGACGAGATCAAGTCGTCTTATGATGCGCAGGCCGATCCGAGGTATGGGGCGGCGCGACTTTGGATCGATGCGATCATTGATCCGGTGAAGACGCGGGAGGTGCTGATGACGGCGTTGGAGGCGGCGGCTTTGAATCCTGAGGTGGCTAGGTTCAATCCGGGGGTTTTGCAGACGTGATTTCCGACAATACTTCGATAAATGAGCGCGATTTCGCTTCTCAGTATGCAACTCTCTCTGACGGAGAGATACTTCAGCTTGCCAGTGAAGGCGGGTTGCGTCCCGAAGCGGACATCGCGCTTCGAGCGGAGATGCACAAACGTTCGATAGGAGCTGCTGAGGTACAGTCGTTGCGCGCCGAGCAAATGAAGACCGAACTTCAGATGTCGGTTGGTCACAATCCCTCGAACAGGGGAACGGGGTTGAGTCTGCAAGGACACAAGTTTCTCACTCAAGAGGATCGGGAAAAGAGAGTCGTTGTTGTGACGAGATGGATCGTGTTTCTCTTCATGCCTTTGATTCCGATTGGCTCTTATCGTGTGAAAGAACATTTAAATGCGAAACCAGAAATTATTGGGAAAGTGCCACTTCAATGGGATCAGGTGCTCGAGGGATGGAAAAAGGCGGCGATGATTGTTCTCGGAATTGTTGCTGCTGCGGTCGGAGTTGTCTTGTGGGAGCGTCTACAGGGACGGTAAGAAATATCGAAGGCGAAATGCGGAGGTCTCTCCACTGCGCTCTGCTCCGGTCGGGATAACGCATCTTAGAGGTTCTAATGAGTGAGATGGTAAAGATTATCGAATGTCCGCGGGATGCTTGGCAGGGGTTGCCGAAGAATATGCCGGCGGAGGTGAAGGCGGACTATCTGCGGGTGTTGATCGCGGCGGGGTTCAGGCATATCGATGCGGTGAGCTTTGTTTCGCGCGCGGCGGTGCCGCAGATGGCGGACTCGGAGCTGGTGATGGAGTATCTGGATCCGCCGGATGATGTGGAGATTATCGGGATTGTGGTGAATGCCAAGGGGGCCGAGCGCGCGGTGAAGACGGGGAGCGTGCAGACGATGGGGTTTCCGTATTCGATCTCGCCGGAGTTTCTGAAGCGCAATCAGAATCAGACGCCGGAGGAGTCGCTGGAGGAACTGGAGAAGGTGGGGACGCTTGCGTATAAGGCGGGGATGGATGTGGTGGCGTATATCTCGATGGCGTTTGGGAATCCTTATGGAGAGGCGTGGAACATCGATGAGGTGGTTGCGGCGTGCGACTTGCTGGCGGATAACGGGGTAAAGCAGATCTCGCTGGCGGATACGGTGGGGTTGGCGACTCCGAAGCAGGTGGCGGATGTGGTGAGCGATGTCATGGCCGTCCACGACAATGTGGAGATTGGGGTGCATTTGCATGCTCGGCCGGATAATGCCGGGGCGAAGATTCGTGCGGCGTATGAGGCTGGGTGCAGGCGGTTCGATGCGGCGATAGGCGGACTCGGTGGGTGTCCGTTTGCCCAGGATGCGCTGGTAGGGAATATGGCTACGGAGACTCTGCTGGCTGAGTTGAAGGCGTTGGGTGCGGAGCTGCCTCCGTTGAGGCCGCTGGATGGACTAATTTCGGCTAGCGCGGAGATTTCGCGGAAGTACGGGGAGAGGGTGCAGTAAGTTGTCAGTTGCCAGTTCTCAGTTGTCAGTGAAAGGCGGAGATGTGAGCTACGAGACAATTCTGGTCGAAGAGGTTGAGGGGGTTCGGCGGATCACGCTGAATCGTCCGGAGCGGCGGAATGCGATGACTCCGAAGATGCAAGGGGAGCTGATTGCCGCGATGAAGGAGGCTGCGGCGGACGACTGTCGCGTGGTGGTGTTTGCCGGAGCGGGTGAGGCCTTTTGCGGGGGGTTGGATCTGAGCGCGCTGCAAGGGATGAACAATAAGTCCGCGGCGGAGCATACCGCCGATGCGACTCGGGTCGCGCAGCTATTCCGGATGCTGTATGAGCTTCCGAAGCCGACGATTGCGCTGGTGCACGGTGCGGCGATTGCAGGAGGTACAGGGCTGGCGACGATGTGCGACTTTACGTTGGCGACGCCCGGAGCGAAGTTTGGATATACGGAGGTGAGGATCGGGTTTGTGCCGGCGGTCGTGTCGGCGTTTCTGACGTTGCAGATTGGGGAGAAGCAGGCTCGGGATCTTTTGCTGACGGCACGGTTGTTTACGGCGGAAGAGGCGATGCGTCTGGGGCTGGTGAATGAGGTCGTGGAGGCGGAGAAGCTGGAGACGCGGTGTGCGGAGATTGTGGGGGTGCTGAAGGGGAATAGCCCAGAGGCTTTGGCGGCTACGAAGCGGTTGTTGCGTGTGCAGAATAAAGAGTGGCTGGATGGGGCGATTGCGCACGCGCTGGTGGCGAATGCGGAAGCGCGAGGGACGCATGATTTCCGCGAGGGTGTGGCGGCGTTTTTGGAGAAGAGGAAGCCGGTTTGGGCGAAGGGAAAGGCTTAACACGGATTTGCATGGATGACGCGGATCTTGAATGTGCCGTTTAAGTCGGTAGACTGGGTGAATGAGCACTAATGGGAGTGTGAGGGCTGCTAGTGAAGCGCGGGTGCGTGTGCGGTATGCCGAGACCGACCAGATGGGCGTGGTCTATCACTCGAATTACCTGATCTGGTTTGAGGTGGGACGAGTGGAGTTCATTCGACAGATGGGACTGGATTACAAGCAGATGGAAGAGGAGTACGGCTGCGGGATTTCGGTGGTCGATGTGCATGCGCGGTATCGGGTACCAGCGCGCTATGACGACGAATTAGTGATTGAGACGAGATTGCTGGCGGCCCGCGGGGCGGTGGTGAAGTTTGGCTACCGCATTCTGCGGGTTGGGGATGGCACGTTGCTGTGCGAGGGAGAGACGATGCATGTTTGTGTGAGCAAGGATATGAAGAAGGTGTGCTTGCCGCCGAAATATGCGGAACGTTTCGCCGCGCATCTCATCACATAGATGATTACTGATGAAAATCGAGAATGGGGAGTGAGTCGATGAGTGTCGAGACGAAGAAGAAAGTTGCGTTGATTACGGGTGGGAATAAGGGAATTGGGCTGGAGACGGCTCGTCAACTGGGGAAGCTGGGCATTACGGTGCTGATTGGGGCGCGCGATCTTGCCAAAGGCGAGGCGGCGGTGGCTGAGTTGAAGAAGGATGGCGTCGATGCCCGGGCGGTGAAGCTGGATGTGGATAATGCTTCGGATTATGAGGCTGTGAAGAAGTTGATCGAGAAGGACTACGGAGTTCTCGATATTTTGATCAACAATGCGGGCATCATGATCGATAGCAGAAAAGGTAATGAGACGACGAAGACATCGCAGGATACTTTGAGGAAGACGTTTAATACAAACTTCTTTGCGGTTGTTGGTTTGACGCAGACCCTGCTGCCGCTGCTCAAGAAGAGTCTGGGTGGGCGGATCGTCAATTTGTCGAGCATCCTCGGGTCGAATACTCTGCATGCCACGCCGGGGTCGCCCATTTATGATGCAAAGACGTTTTCGTATGACGCTTCGAAGTCGGCGCTGAACTCGTTCACGATTCACCTCGCGCATGAGCTGAAGGATACGAAGATCAAGGTGAACTCGGCGCACCCGGGATGGGTTAAGACAGATATGGGCGGCGAGGGCGCGCAGCTTGATGTGGAGACTGGCGCGAAGACCTCGGTGGAACTGGCTACGTTGCAGGATAGCGGGCCCACGGGTGGGTATTTTCATCTGGGTAAGCCGCTACCCTGGTAGGAAGCGATTGTCCTTTGGACCACCTCTTCGCGACGAGACCGCGAAAGGACATGCAGGTAAAGCCTACCTTATGAGAATGCCGCGAGGCTTTACGTTTTCGCGGATGAAAGCGACGGTGGATTCGAGTGGTGTTCCTGGTCCGAATATGGCCGCGACGCCGCTCTCTTTCAATTTGGGGTGGTCTTCTTCGGGGATGGTGCCGCCGAGGATGAGAAGGATGTCTTCGGCCTTCTGTTCACGGAGGAGTTGGGTGATCCGTTGGACGATGACGTTGTGAGCGCCAGAGAGGATGGAGAGGCCGATGCAATCGACATCCTCCTGGATTGCGGCGGAGACGATCATCTCCGGGGTCTGGCGAAGGCCGGTGTAGATGACCTCCATACCAGCGTCACGAAGGGCGCGAGCGATGATTTTAGCGCCGCGGTCGTGGCCGTCGAGGCCGGGTTTGGCAACCAGGACGCGGATGGGCGGATTAGCCATGCGGTGTGAGTATACGGGAAGCTATGGGTGGCGGTCGAAGTGCTGCGAGTCTAGTTAGCTGGTTTTGTCCAGACGCTGTCGAGAAAGTGATAGCGTTCGCGCTGTGCGTCGGGTTTGGCCTGTGAGTTTGCGTCAAGGTGCATGACTTGCCATCCGTCTTTCGAGTTATAGGTTGGCCAGACCGGAAGGCCGGTGCCGTTGGGGTCGCCGGTGCGTGCGAAGTTGGTCCAGTAGGATCCCATCTGGTCGGAGAGTTTTCGATCTTCCGAGCGCCAAGTTGCTCCGGGACGTGAGTCGAGTGTGCCGAAGACGTATTCGATGTCGTCGGAGTGAAATGCGCCGAGAATGGCGGCATGGTTTTTGTCGCCTGGTGACCCGAGGTCGAGCCGGTAACGATGGACGAGAGATTGGCCGGTGGCCACCTGAGACTCGAGCCAGCGCCAGGTGGAGAATGCGATGGACTTGTCGCTGGCGAAGTCGCCTGCGGACTGGGTAGCCTCGGCGTCGGTCGATGCAGGATAGACGGCGAGAAAATCAGATGCTCTGTCGCCGAACTGAGTGTGCGCCATGGCCGCAAATGTATCGACGGTGGTGGGAGTCTTGTCAAGGAGAATTTGACCGCGGGATTCGTCGGCGTTCCATCCGGCGAGAAGAGGCACGTGCGCCTGATGGCCGGCGGCGTAGATGTTGGGAACACTGTCGGGAAGGAAATAACCATCAACGCTGATGTTAAAACGCGGAGGCAGAGGCGTCGTCTTCGTTATCGCGCCGTTGAGGATCTGATCTGCGGAGAGTTTGCGAAGATCGGCGAGGCTAGAGGTGTTGTAGGCGGTCTGACAGAAAGCGAGGTTACGCATTTCGAGGGACTCGCGGGTTTCAGTGGGAATGCTTGAGTTGGAGAAGGCTGCGCCGCTTTCGCCTATGGCTTTTGAAAAGAAACCGCGGGCGAGAGGAGAGGCCATTAGCGCGCTGACAGAAATAGAGCCGGCCGATTCGCCGAAGATGGTTACGTTGGTGGGATCACCTCCGAAGGCGGCGATGTTGGCGTTGACCCACTTCAGGGCGGCGGCCTGATCGAGAAGACCGTAGTTGCCGGACGCGTGATGAGGGGATTCGGCGGTGAGCTCTGGATGGACAAAGAATCCGAAGATGCCGAGGCGGTAGTTCATGGAGACGATGACAACGTTACGATGCGCCAGGAACTGGCCGTCCTGGCGGTTCTCGGATGTGCCGCCCGAAGAGAAGCTGCCGCCGTAGATCCAGACCATCACGGGAAGACTGCCACGCTTGGCTTTGGCGGGGGCCCAGACGTTGAGGGTGAGACAGTCTTCGCTGGGGCCAGGGTCGTGAAAAATCATGTCTGGGTAGGATGTGGATTGGATGCAATGGCTACCGAACTCCCTGGTGACGAGGACGTGCTTCCATTTTGCCGCGGGTTGGGGAGGCTGCCAGCGGAGGTCGCCGACAGGGGGTGCGGCGTAGGGAATGCCCTTAAAGGCTATGACTTGGTGATCGGCGGTGTAAGCGCCTTCGATTTCGCCTCTGTCGGTGTTCACCTTGACTGAGTTGGTCTTGTCCTTGTGAGGAATGCTGGGCTTTGGTACATGGACAGCCCTCGCTGCGGAGACGCAAAAAAGAAGAAGAAAGGATGAAGTGACGACGGGGTTGGGGGCGGGCAGGCGCATTGAGATTCTCCGGGAATAAAAAATACCACGGTCATGCATGAAGAGGACTTAGGGTGTCACGGAAGTGCAACAGAAGAACGCCGATCATGGAGATCATCACGCCGGGAAGGATAGGGCCTTCGCGCCCGATGACGGGGCATGGATAACGAGTATAGCTTTAGAGAATGCCTATGGACCGTGTCGAGTCGCACCGCGCGCTCTTTGCGAAGTTGGTTACGGCGAACGCGGGTGTCTCTGCTGCAAGCGAGTTGGAGGCTGCGTTCGCATCGACGCCAAGAGAGAGATTTGTAGGGCCTCCGCCATGGAGGATTTTCACTCGTTCGGGCTATATCGAGGCTCCGGCTGATGACCCGGCGCTTCTGTATCAAGACGTTGTCGTTTCGCTTGGGGGTCCAGGGCCTTTCAACAATGGACAGCCGACGTTGCACGCTTTTTGCATTGCCGCGCTCGATCCGAAGAAGCGCGATCGGGTAGTTCACGTGGGTGCTGGAACGGGATATTACACGACGTTACTGGCAAAGTTGGTGGGTGAGACCGGGACGGTGGACGCCTATGAGATTGAACCGGAGTTTGCGCGGCGCGCTGCGAACAATCTGTCTAAATTTCCTTTCGTCACCGTGCATGCGGGATCTGGGGCTGACGGACCCCTTCCGGATTGCGATGTTCTTTATGTGAATGCCGGTGCTACAGGACCCTTAGATGTATGGCTTGATGCGTTGCGGCCGAACGGGCGGCTTCTCTTTCCGATGACACACGAGGAAGGGACTGGAGCAATGCTGCTGATCACGAGACAAGAGGAAGAGCGGTTTACTGCCAGATTTCTGTTGCAGGCGCAGTTTGTTCCGTGTGTCGGCGCTCGGGATGAGAGAAGTGGAAAGAGGCTTTCCGAAGCATTTCGCGGTGGTGGATGGGCTAAGGTAAAGTCGCTGCAGCGCAATGACGCACCGGACGAGAGTTGTTGGTTTGCCGGGGACCGGTGGTGGCTATCGACGAAGTGAAGTGCTGTGGCAGGCGGCGCTAGAAATCCTCGTCGTCGCCGATAGGCATGCCGGGCGGGGCTTCGATAGGTTTGGCGGGGACAAATTTGGCTGGGTCGCGCTCAAACTCGTTGATGCGGTCGATGAGAGCGGCTCGGTGGATGGCCTCCGCTGTATCGGTTGGCATGGGGATGGTCGTAAATTCTCTGAGGACATCTTTGATGTGAGAGTGAGCGATGGCGCGGGCCTGACTGGAGGCTGCCGGGTTGACGGCAAGCGCGAGCATGGCTTCAAGAGCGCGGAACTCGACAGCGCGTTCGACCTCGGACGACATGGTGTGACCGCTTTCAGGACGCTCAGCGACTTCTTTAGAGATTGCCTCGAGGACGCCACGGAGCGACGGAGAGTCGGGAACGCGCATGTGGTACTCAATCAGCCGTGAGGCGCGCGCTGGGTCGAGCAGAAGCGCCAGCGTTAGGTCGGCCGAGGATTCGGCGGTGGCGATAGGATCGAAGGTTAGACCGGTGTGCGAGGGGAAGGACTCGCGCGTGCGCGCAAGGCCGGGAGGACGTGGGGGGAGAATTTGCAGTAGCGATTCGGGCAGGGTGAGGGTTTCCGGTGCGAGGGTCCTGAGGACAGCAGCCAGGGCCTTTTTCTGATCTTCGGGCGAGACGATTTTGGTGATGAGCTGACCATCTCCTCGAAGGGCGTATCGATAATCGAGGCCGCCGATCTCCTTCGATGCTGCTTCGGTCTGGTAACGCTCGAATAGGTAAAGAGGAACGAGGGTGTCTTCGAGTTGAGCGAGCGAAGTGCCAGTCTTAATAGCGTTTTCGCCGAAGCGCTTGAGAGCAGCCTCACGGATGGTCATTACGCGGTTGAGCTCATCGGCGGGGTCAGAGCCGTTGTCCCAGAGATGGGAGTGGGGGTGGGCGCCGCCGAGTGGACGGGAGTCCTCATCGGTGATGAAGATGAGGCCAGTCTTTTCACTTGCGGCAAGAATAGCGTTGAGCGCGGCCGGGTCTTCAACGGGTTTACCGGATTTATCGAATTCGCGGTACCCGTAGTCGATGGTGACCTTGTCCCAGATGCCGATATTGACGGCGTAGCTTTGCGAGAGATTGGGGACGCCGTTCTTGTCGAGGGTGATCCAGGGGTGGGGGTAGTCCATGACGGAGACGGACTCTTCGGGTGTGTGGGGGAAGCTCGATGCGGCGAAGTTGTGGGCGAGACCTAGCGTGTGTCCGGTCTCATGCGCCGCGAGCTGGCGGGTGCGCTGGAGGACCATGGCTAGCATGGGGTCGGAAGCCGGCGGAAGGGGCTTGCCGTCAAGGTAAGGACTGAGCAGAGCTTCGTCGATGAGGTAATCCTGGCGGCTGCGGAGGGAGCCAAGGGTTACGTTGCCCTTGACAATCTCGCCAGTGCGGGGATCCACAACGGCGGCGCCGTAGCTCCAACCGCGGGTGTAGCGGTGGACCCATTGGATCATGTTGTAGCGGACGTCCATTGGGTCTGCCCCGGCGGGCAGAATGTCAGCGCGAAAGGTGCCTTTGGCCCATCCCGCGGCTTGAAAGGCCTGGTCCCACCAGCGCGCGCCTTCGAGAAGCGCGGAGCGAATAGGTTCGGCGGCTCCGTTGTCGACGTAGTACTGGATTGGGGCGACGGCTTCGCAGTTCGTCTTGCAGGAGGGGTCCTTCTTGATGAGGCGGTGGCGGATGATGAACTGCTGGTCAAGCGTTTCGCTGACAGGGACGTTGTAATCGCGATAGGTGGTGGGGAAATAGCCGGCGCGTGGATCGAAGCGCCGCGGAGTGAAGCCGGAATCAGGGAGTGCGATGAAGGACTGATGCTCGCGGACGGTAATAGCATGGGGATCGGGTGTGACGTCACGTACGAATTCGCCGCGTGCGGGGCCGTCGGTCGTAAAGGTGAGGATCGCTTCTACCTCGGTGTTTTTAGGGAAGGCTTTGGTGGCGTCCAAGGCGATGCTGGAGCGGGTAGCGTCGACCTTGTAGACGCCCTGTTGGGTCCGAGTGAGTGCCTGGACTACCTCGTGAGCATCGCGGAGGAAGAACTCCGTGGCGTCGACGAGGACGGTGCCGTTGGAATCTTCGGCCTCCACTCTGAAGCCGTAAAGAACGGACTCAGGAAAAGACTGGCGGACCGCGAGGGCTTCGTTGGGGTCGGCGGAGGTTGAGCGGAAGCGTTGGTTCGGCTCCACGAGCAGGACCTTAGGGCCGCTGCGTTCGAAGTGGACGAGCTGGCCACGGGAGATTTGACCACGGTCAAGGCCTAGGTCGTTGGAGCCGGTGCCGTAGGGCAGCGAGTGCGTGTAGAGCATGTCTGGGCTCTTGCCGTCGGGGCCGAGATGGGGAATCTCGAGGTACAGCTTGCCGGCCTTTGCGTCCCAATCGAGCGAGAGGTAGCCGTCCATGTGCTTCATGGAGGCTGTTTTGCTGGAGATTGTTTGGGCAGACAGCGTGGCGGAGACGGCTAGCAGGGCCAAGGCAAGATGTTTGGGCATGCGTCTGTTTTAGCACAGGGATCTGCGCTTGCTTCGAATTTTTCCGTCAGGGAAGGGTGATGGCGGGGTCGTTGAGGTGTTCGCGGAGGAGGCGTTGGGTGAGGGTTTTGAGGTCTTCGCCTGTCTTCGGGAGGATGAATGCATGGGTGGTTTCGGACCAATCGAGCTTGAAGCTGGTGGCTTGAGCGGATATCCAGACCTGGCGGATGGGGGTGTTGGGTGTGACGACGAACTTGGAAGAACCGTTTTCGAAGATGATATTCATGACGCCGTTGTTGTCTTCAAACTCAAAGCCAAGATCATCTTCTTCGGCTGCGATGAGGGATTGTTTGAGGGACTCGAGAGCGCGGTCGGATTCACGGCGGAAGGTGGCTTCGTCGATCATTTTTCTAGTTTATCCGGTCGAGTGTTGCGAGGATGTCGGTGGGTTCGGGGCGGACTCGGGAGTCGGCGTGGGCTTCGCTGAAGCGGATGGTGTTGGTGCGGTCGATGACGAAGACGGCGGGGAGGGGAAGGCGCCAACTGGCTTCGGTGGCGTTGTGATAGCTGAGGCCGGCGTTGTTGAAGGGGATATTGATGAGAATGGACTGAAGATAGCGGCGGTGCTCTAACGGGATGGTGTAGGCGATGCCGAATTTTTCGGCGATGACGGCGCCGGGATCGGAGAGCAGAGGATAAGGGAGGCCGTGCTGCTGGAGGGTGAAGTTGTTCTGGCGGGTGGTCTGGGGGGAGATGGCGATGAGGAGGGCGCCGCGCTTGCGGACGTCGGCGTGGAGATCGCGCCAGGCTTCGAGCTCGGTGATGCAGTAGGGGTCCCATCTTCCCCGGAAGAAGTTGACGACGAGCGGACCGATGGCGAGGAGATCGCCGGAGGTGACGGGTTTGCGTTTGAGAGCCTCTTCGAGAGTGAAGGCTGGAGCTTGCTCTCCGATCTTCAAGATGCGGTCTTCGATGCCGGTGTTGAGGAGGTCTGCAGTCGCCTTTTCGGAGATGGCCAGGCGCTCGGGCTGGACGAGGGCGCGGGTGTTCTGGGTGATGCGGTCCAGCTGGTCCTGAAGTGATTCTTTTGCACTGGCCGACATGGCACCCTCCCTCCCTACCTTAAATGCGCCAAAGTCTTCGAAGGAAAGACTTTAGCTTTGGACTTCCGGCCAAAAATTACCTGCTTAACTGTTCCAGTCCGGCATGAGCCGGACTGGTGTAATGGCTAAGTTGATTATACCGGAGGTGTCAAGGTCGGCTCGCTTGAGGAGGGTCAGTTTGAGCAATCCGGCAGCTATTGCGAACTAGACGCCACTCATGTACGGGTCGGTTGTAGTCGGGATGCCGATTTCGATCCGGCCAGCGAGACGGATGTTTGTGTTGCTCCCGGCGTTTCGAACCGTAAAGTCATACCAGTTATTGCTGGCCGTGAGCGGTGCCGTGACGACAGATTGCGATTCGGCGGCGACATGTTGCGTGACCAAAGAGTTGATTTGCGGCGTCGATCCTAGCGATTTCATCAGATGTCAGTGGCTTGGGATCGTGGGGACGGACTTATTTTCGGCTCTGGCGATCAGCTCGATGCAGCTTTGGCATTAGCTATCGTTCGATCAGCCACTCCGGTGTTCCAATGAGTCCCGATGGAAGCAAGGGCGAGTCTGCACGGTAAGAGGTGATGTTGGTTGAGGTGTAGTGCTGGGTTGCTCCGGGCTGGAGGTCGCCGACGATTCGGTTATGCCAGAGGTTGGTGACTTCGATTTCGATGGTGTTGTTTCCTTTTTTCAACCAGAGATCGGCACGAAGCGTCAGGGGTGCGGCCCACACGGTTCCGGCATCATGACCGTTTATCTTGACGCGAGCTACCTCGTGGACCTCGGGAAACCGAAGCAGCACTTGTTCGCCATCAGCAAAGGCGGGCGCCGTGGTTTCTGCCTTGTAGATTGCGGTTCCGGAGAAGAAGCGAACGCCGTCGTTGGGAGAGTCGGTCCAGCTCTTGAGGTCGGTAACGAGGATGGGTTGGGTTGGCGCGCCTCGACCGGACTGGAAGGTGACGGACCATTCTCCCTTTATCACAAAGGGTTGTGTTTGTACGATTTTGAATTGCTGCTGTGAGCCGGGAGTTGTTGCGTCTGAAGAGAACAAGACAAATGCGGAG
This sequence comes from uncultured Acidobacteriaceae bacterium, assembly GCA_963798925.1. GTDB lineage: Bacteria > Acidobacteriota > Terriglobia > Terriglobales > Acidobacteriaceae > Edaphobacter. The sequence goes on along the minus strand of CAWCVD010000007.1, from coordinate 1,348,518 downwards.
CCGAAGGGCGCAAGGTCAACGTGGACGCGAGTGCGTCCGTCGGGGGTGAGGGTGGGATCAGCGAGGCGATGGATCTCGCCGGTGACTGGGTTCCATAGCTCGACCGTGGCTCCGTGTGCGCGGAAGACGATGTCGTTTTGCGATGCTGCGCTGGAGCCGTTGCGAAGGAAGTAGATGTCGGTTGTCCCGTTGCGGCGGTGGGCGTAGTCGAGTCGGGAGTCGGAGTTCGCGGGTTGGAGTTCGGGTTCGGCGATCACGTCGGGAAGGACCTGCATTGCTGCGAGAGCGGCGTGCGCGTCCTGCGTGCAATAAACGTGGCCTTGGGCGTAGGGATGATGTGAGCCGGGATCGCAGGTCTCGCCCCAGATGGCTTGCACGAGCGAGAGAAAGGTGGCCTGTGAAGTTCCGTTCGCCATGCCGGTAGGCGAGACAGGAGGCAGGCCGATGACGGACCCGCCGGATTGGAGATAGTGACCGATCTGCTCGAGCGCGGGGAGGGAGAGCCTGCGGGTTTTGGGAAGGACGAGGGCTCGCCAGGTGACGCCGGAGGGTCCTATGAGCGAGTTGCCGGTGAGATGGATGGTGTGGAGGAGTGCGTCTTCGTTGGTGACGTCGTAGTCGTAGCCTGGAAGTGCGTGGGCGGGGTCATCTGCTTTGAGGCGAACGAAGTTGGGGACGTTGTCGCCGTAGAAGTAGAGGATGTCGTTTACGGGCGTTCCCTGCTGCATGATGAATTGAATGCGGTTGAGATAGGTAAAGAAGGCTGAGCCCGCGTTCCACCATGTGACCTTTGGATTGAGGTGAGTGCCGGCGAAGTACTCCTGGCCGGGAAGGCCCGTAGACGCTGGGCTGGAGGTGAACTCGTGCCAGACGAGACGATTCATCCCTTCGGTGATGGCCATGTCGAAGGAGGGCTTGAGATCGGTCGCTAGGCTTTCGGACCATTGTGGGCCGATAGAGGTTTCGCCTTCCTGCGCGACGAAGCGCTGACCGTAGATGTTGGCGGCGCTGGCGGCTTCCTTGGTAAAGAACCGCTCTTCGTCCTTGCTGCGGTGAGGGTTTTGCGACCAGAACTCGGACTGCGGTACGGCGGAGCGGCGAAAGGTTTCAAGCGCGTCGATTGGCGCGCCGTGGGGGCCACCGCTTTCGGCCTGAACGCCGAGGCCGTGTTGGGCGGCGTGCTCGGCGAAGAGGTCGTAGTGATTGGCGACGATAAGGTCGGCTACGGTGCGGCGGAGGTCGGTGAGGAAGCGCGCGCTGCGATCGTGGTCGCCTACGATTCTGCCCGCGACTACGGGCAGCCATGGGACGGGATCGTAGCCCCGGCGCTTGGTGAACTCTTCGGCGAAGCTCTGGGTCCAGTTGGTGCCGCCGAGCTCCCAGCTGTCGGTGGCGAGATATTTGAGGCTGGGCGATGAGTGGGCAGCCGCGAGGAGTGGTTCGACGGTGTGGTTCCAGTAGGTGTTGAAGGCGTCGCGGCTGAGGTAATCGATAGCGAGACCTTGCCATGCGCCGCTTGAGGTCGAGACACGCGCATCGGAGTTGGTGTAGCCGATGCGGAGAATCTCCCAGTTGCCGGCGGGCGCGTCCCATGTGAGGGTGTCGTTGTGCACGTTGTTTGAGAGATCGCGGATTTCTTGGGGTAAGGTGTCGGCGACTGCGGGGTCGGTAGCGGCATCGCCGGCGGTGAGCATGGCGGAGGAGTCGGGCATGCTGAAACCGGTCTCGGCGGCTGCGGAACGCGTGCGGAGTGGGGGGGTGGGAATTGCCGCGTAGGGTCAGCTCCTGCAAGTTCGGCTCCGTGGTGGAGGGGATAGGCGAGAACCGCGATCTGCTGGTAGAAGCCGTTGCGCGCGTCGGGCGCGGCGAGGGGGATGTTCAGTTGCTCGCCTCCGGCCATGTCGGTGCGGGTCCAGGTGAGGAGTTTGGAAGCTTGATCGGGAGTTACATCGGGGCCACCGAGGTTCCATCCGCTGGTGATGTTCAGGGTAATTTCGAGACCGAGGCGATCGGCTTCGCGTAAGGCGTGGGTGTAGAGGTCGACCCAGGCGGGACTTGCGAAGGTGGGGCCGGGGCGAACGTTATGGTTTCCGTTCTGGTTGGAGCCGTTGGCGTCGACGAGTAAGGCTCCGCCGAATCCTTTGGCTTTCATCTCTTCGAGATCATGAGTGATGGTGGCCTTGTCGGTGTTGCCGTTGAGCCACCACCAGTAGCAACGCATTCGGGCGCTGGGTGGTGGGGCGGCGAAGCCTGCGCGCAGCTCGGCCAGCGTGGAGGCTTTGGGGATTTCAGAGGATTGTTGTGCTAAGAGAGAATTCGTGATGGCGAGGGCGGCTGCCAAGGTGAGTCGGCGAAGGGTTTGGGGTTTAGTGGTTGCCATTCGGAGCCTCGAAGACAGTGAGATCCCAGGAGTCCTTCCAGGTGATGGTGAAGTTGTCGTCGGATAGGGTGATGGGAAGCCACACGTAGCGGCCGTCGATGGCGTTCTTGGGTCTCCATCGATCGGCGATGAAGATGAAGGCGCCGGGTTTTCCTGCGACGGGCAGCACATAGGTGCTTTGAGCGCCGAAGGTCAGCTCTGCGCCCGGGCCGCGGCATGGATTTCCGAGTTCTTTCCATGGGCCGGCAAGCGAGTCGGCAACGGCGGCGAATGCGGGGTTTGGCGCCCAGCCCGTGGTGTGGGAGCCGATGTAGAAGTAGTGTCCGCTGACTTTGAAGATTGCTTCGCCTTCGAGCGCCTTGTGGGCGAGAATGCGCGAGTAGTGACCGGTTGTGTCGAGATAGTCCGGAGTGAGTTGCGAGAGGTGCTGGGTCTGATTGTTCTCTGAGGTGGTGATGAGGTAGGCTTTGCCGTCGTCGTCCAGGAAGAGTGTCATGTCGCGGGACATCTCGCCGTCAGGGCGGAAGTCGCGAAGGAAGGTGTAGGGACCGGTGGGAGATTTGCTGGTGGCGACGCCGACGCGGGCAGCAGAGTAACCCTTGCCCTTCAATTCAAGATGAAACCACATGACATAGAGACTGGTGGCGGCGTTGTAGAGAACCTTTGGGCGCTCGATGACGCAGCCTTTGACAATATCGCTGGAGGAATCGTCGCTCACTTTAAGTGCGATGCCTTCGTTTTTCCAATGGTAGAGGTCGCGAGAGGAGTAGACGGAGACGCCGACATTGGCGGCGTTGCCTGCAGAGCCCTCGGTCTTGAATTCGCCGAACCAGTAGTAAGTGCCGTCGCGGAAGAGAAAACCGGCTCCGTGGGCGTTGATGGGTACGCCGTCGGTGTCGGACCATAACTCGCCTGGGTGGAACGGCGGTGGTTGCATGATCGTCTGGGCTGGCGCGACCGATACTCCGGTGATGAGAGCGAGAGTCGAAAGACAGACGATACATCTTCGAAACATGACTGCGGCTCCTGCTTCAATTTGGTGCTGAGGATGTGTTGCCGAAGACGGGCCCGGTTGTTGTGACTAGATGGTCGCTCTGATCGGCGGCGAGATCGAAGAAGGTGACCGTGTTGTTTCCGGGCCGAAGCCATGGGCCCGGAGTGTACAGCGCGTACTGCGGGCCGATGGACCAGAACCGACCAAGCGCCTGACGTCCGATCCAGACCATGCCCTTGTGCAGGCCGCGTGTGTCGAGATAGGTGTCCGTGGGTTTGTCGACGGTCATCTGGGCCTGAAGGAAGCATGGGCCAGTGCATGGTTCTGGCAGAAAACGGATGTGGGAGAGATCATCCATCGGGAGCGAGTAGATCTCCCAGTTTTTCGGCGATTTGCCATCGAGGGTGACGGTGCCAGTGAGTCCTTTGCGTTCGGTGCGAATGACGTCGGTGAAATTTACTCGACCGGTGTTCTCGACGAGGATGTCGAGGGTTGCGGCATGAGTCTGGCGGGAAATTTCGAGGATCTGCTCGCCGAGCCGCCGGTCGAGCGATCCGACGAGTTGCTGGTCCACGTAGATCTGCGCGTAGTCATGCAGTCCGTCGAGCATCAGCTTGCCGCCGTCGCCTTCATCGATGCTGGTGCGATAGAGCACGTAGCCGTAGGATTGATCGAGATCTTCGAAGGAGAGGGGGGTTTTGGAGTTTACGGGCGTTGGCAGATTGCGCCAGAGTGAAGCAGTTAAGATGGCACTAGCGATTGGGAAGGCGGTACGAACGGATGGTTTTGGGATGGGGAGGAGAGGTGTTTTTGTTGCCTCGTGGATGACTTTGCGAAAGGCGTCGAACTTGTTGCGGGGGTCGCCTTTTTCGTCGAGTGGGGCGTCGTAGTCATAACTGGTTGTGTCAGGCTGATAGTTTTTGCCGTCGGAGTTTGCTCCGTTCATCCAGCCGAAGCTGGTGCCGCCTTCAAACATGTAGATGTTGACGGAGTAGCCTTGCCGCAACATCCAGCCGAGATCAGCGGCTTCCTTGCCCACGTCGGTCTGGTGATGGATGTCGCCCCAATGATCGAACCAGCCTGCCCAATATTCTCCGCTCATGCGAGGACCCTCGGGGCGATGCTGCTCGAGTTTGGCGAAGCTCTTCTGTGCGTCGCCGCCTCCAAAGTTGATGACGGTGGGAAGTTCAGGGAGTGAGCCGTTGATGAGATCGTTGGGAGGGTTGGCCGTATAAAGCACGGTGCCGCCAATTCTGTTTTCGATGAGGGTGTTCTTCACTCCTTCAAGATAGGACTTGTCGTCGCCGAAGGATCCGTATTCATTTTCTACCTGCACCGCGATGATGGGTCCGCCATTCTTCAGGAGGAGTGGGTTGATCTCCTGACCGAGCCGATGGAACCAGGTTTGCACGGCAGCGGTGTATTTTGGCTCTGAGGAACGCAGGATGAGATCTCGATCTTTCAATAACCATGAAGGATAACCGCCGAGCTCCCACTCGGCGCAGATGTACGGGCCCGGCCTGAGAATGACGTTGAGTCCTTCAGCCTGGGCCTCACGAATGTACTCGGCGATGTCGTTCTGACCAGTGAAGTCGTAGACGCCTGGGTGCGGCTCGTGAACGTTCCAGAACACGTAAGTGGCGATGGTGTTGAGGCCCATTGCTTTTGCTTTGTGGAGGCGGTCGCGCCAGTATTCGCGGGGGATTCGTGCGTAGTGCATTTCACCGGCGATGATCTGGTAGGGTTTGCCATCCATGAGAAACTCCCGGCCGCTGACTGTGAAGGTGTGAGGGTGAGTGTGCGTCTTCTGGGTGGGTTGCGCCCAGCCTCCAGCGACCGAAGCTACGTATAGAGCGAGGATTGAAGCCGTGGAACGAAACAATTGGGAAGGGGAAAGGGACATTTGCAAGCGTATCCTCGGAACGTAAATCAGGGTCATGCGGCGCAAATTGTACACGGATTCATTATCACTCTTGCGATGCGATCTCTGCGGCAGAAAGAGGCGCAGACTAACGTTTGAACTTCGGTACACGGGCGGTGCTTTCGCGTATGACCAATTCGACCGGAACGGTATAACGCGAGCCGCGACGGTCAACATCCTTTTTCGTGTGGTCGAGTGCCTTGAGGCAGGTTTCTGCCATTCGCCTGCGCGGAACGCGAATGGTGGTCAGCGGGGGCTGCAACACGTCGGCGAGGACTACATCGTCGACTCCTACGAGAGAGACATCTCTAGGAACGCTTAGACCCATCTTGTGCAGGCCGCGAATAGCGCCAAAAGCTGTGAGGTCATTGGCGGTAAGAACCGCAGTGGGTCGGCTAGCCTCCTTGAACAAGGAAATGATGGCTCGTTCCCCGCCGGTCAGGCGGTAGTCTCCTGCACGAACGAGGTTTGGATAGTAACGCAGACCGCTATTTAGAACAGCGGTTTTGAAGCCTTCTGCGCGAATCTTTGAGGTTCGCAGACCCTCGGTGCCACCTATGTAACCGAGACGCTTGTGACCGAGATCGCGAAGGTGATGGACTGCCTCCAGATAACCAGCTTCGAAGTCGATGGCGACGTCGCTACATCCGGCCTGCACGGACCGGCGGTCGACGGTGACGAGAGGAATCTTGTGCAAAAAGAGTGGCTCGATGTCGTGGGTATCAAATTCTGATGCCATAAAGACAGCTCCGTCGACTTGTCTCATGAGCATGCGGCGAACGGATTTGACGAGTTTCGAACTGGATTGAACATTGGTCAGCAAGACTTCGTGATCGGCTTCTACCAAGAGATCTTCGAACTCGACGAGAAACTCGGAATAGAACGGATTTCTGATGTCCGGAATGATAAGGCCGTAGGTCTTACTGCGTCCGTACCTCAACGTGGTTGCGACCGGGTTGGGAATGAAATTGACGCGATCAAGGACCTCGCGAACGCGTTGCGCCGTCTCCTCTTTTACTAAGGGGACGCCATTGATCACTCGCGATACGGTTGCGCGAGAGACGCCGGCTTCACGTGCTATGGCGCGAGTGTTCATAGCGGTACTATACCTAGCGACTTTCGCGAACTTATTGAAGATGGAACTTCGGTGGCAATTTGCACGCGGGGCTCGTGGCGATTCTTTATCGCTCCAGTCAGGCTTGAAGGGAGCAGGCCTGTCAGAGACAGACAGACCTGCCCATGAGTGCGGTTGGTCAGAAGTTGATCCGGGCGGTGAGCTGGCCGATGCGAGCATCGTTGGCTTGAGTCAGGGTGACGACTCCCCAGGACGAACTTCCCAGACCTGTTCCGGGGCTTCCGAAATTCGGAGTGTTGAGGATGTTGAAGAATTCGCCGCGGATTTCGAAGGTAGTTGACTCGTGAATCGGGAATATCTTGAACAGTGATAGATCCATAAGTGGATGGATCCGTTGCCGGATGTTCAGAACTGTACTGTTGGCCTGCGAGGTGTAGGCCAGACGCTGCTGGTATGCGGGTACAGGAGAAAGTGCGTCGCAAGCGGGAGCGGAAGACGTCGAAGCCACAAGCGCGCCGGCGGTATTTTCGTAGCATGTGTTGATGTAACGGCCATAGGTGGGACTTGCCTGACGGGGATTGCCGATGATGTTGACGTTGCCCGGCGTCGAGATGAGCGGACCGTTCTGAGCGCGGAAGACACCGTTCAATTGCCAGCCGCCCACGGTATAGCGCTCCCATGCAGGGCTCTGTGCGAGCTTTGGCAACTGGACCGTTCCGTAGATGGTGGAGATGATGGTCGCGCTTGTGTCCTGAATCGAAGCGAGACGCGTGTCAAAGGGATTGAGAAAGCTGGTGTGAAGCATCAGCTTGTCCCATGTGAAGTTAGCTTGCAGCGAGTAGTGATTCCTCATCGGTTTCATGACCTGGAATTGCAGAGCGTTGTAGGGCATGCTTCCGATCGAAGAGTATTGCTCGGTGACCGATCCAAACTCCGGGTACGGCAGGAAGAGAAGGTTGCGAGCGATGGTGGGTGCATTCAACGTTGTGGATTGCGGGATTTGCCCCGCCATGGGGTTAGGCACCGCGGCGTTCAGGTAGGTAATCTCCGCGCTTCCCAGGTCGTAATACTGTTTGGGCAGCACGTTGATGTTGTGATTGACCTCAACCCTCGACGCTCGTGACCCGAAGTAGGCGAGCGAGAGGACGTACCCGCCCATAAACTGCTGTTGCACGCTTGCCGAGTACTGAGCGACCTTCGGCTGGACGTGATGGGGATCAATGTAACTTACACCTTGTCCAACAGCCGTGGATAGGCCAAGCGTACTTCCGGTAGGAAGGAGCACTCCCGAGGGAAACGGACTGCTCATCCCATTAACCGGTGCGCTGGTGACGTAGTTGTTATAGCTCGTCGTTTGGCTGAAGCCCGTACCGATCGGAGTTTCGAGCGTGTTGTAGTAGATGGTGCCGAAACCCGCGCGGACCACGGTGGTAGGCGTGAACTGGTAAGCGCCGCCGATCCGCGGTTGCCAGTTATTCCAATCCTGCGGATAGGGATAACGGTTGGAGGGGCTGGTATATTGCAACCCGCCAAGCAACGTTAGGCTCGGCACCGTGGCCTGAAGTGGGTTGGTGCAGGTTGTGCAGAAATTAGAGACCTGTTTGTTGTATCTCTCGGTGAAGGGCGACTCATAATCCCATCGGACGCCGAGGTTCAAGGTAAGTTTGGGAGTGACGCGCCAGTCATCCTGTACGAACGGCGCAGTGTAGATCTGCTGCAGCGCGTAGGCTGGGGTAATGTTGTAGCTGACCGAGGAGAATGCACCGAGCAGAAGCGATGCCATCGGATCACCCGAGCTTGCATCCGCGCCGACATTGACATTGACCGAGTTCTTCTGCGTGAATCGGCGGTCGAAGGCGATAGAACTCTGATTCCCTGACGGCCCCGATGTATTGCCAAAGCCGCTCTGCGGATTCTGAACATTGTAGCGGGTCAGATTTCCCTCAAAACCGAAACGGAGCGTGTGACGGCCGATGGTCTTGGTGAGAATCTCTTCGAGAGAACCCAGGGTGTCTTCGCTGACTTGTCCGCCAGCCCCCGCTGCGAGACCGGCGTAGCTGTCACTCATAGAGGTACCCGGGAAGGAGGCGTAGGGCAGACCGGTAGGGCTGATGCCGATGCTGGAGAGATCAAAGTTTTGACTGCCTGGATACACGAGACCGAAGGGATGGTAAATGATGCCAAGGCGCGAATCGAGCACCATGCTGGAAGAGAACTGATGAACTTCGTCGAGACTGCCTCCGCGGTTGTTGCGGTACACGTTGTATCCATAGCCGGACGGGCCGATTGCCTTCGGAAAACCCTGGAGAGGGTAGTTCTGCGTAAGGCCCGAACGGAAGAAGATGGCGTTCAGCCTGTCCTTCGAGCCGATCGCCTGGTCGACGCGGACGATGAACGAGGGATATGTGCTTGGATAGGAGGTTTGCGTGGAGATGTAATTCGCGTTGCTGGTAACGGCAGCTCCAGGCACGTTGGGCAGGGGCAGATAACTGATCATCGCCGCGCCGGAAGAAGTGATCGCCGAAGTAATGTTGTTGTTCGCGAAGTACTGGGTTCGGTTGCCGCTTGCATCGACGGGCGAATTCGGGACGTAAAGCTGAACGCCTGACGTGCAGAGTCCAGCGCCATTGAACGAGTTGCATAGAGCGGAGAAGTCGCCGCTACGCTCGGCCTGTGTCGGGACTCGGGAAGAGTAGTTGACCGCTGTGTGCGACGCATAGCGCTCGAACGAAACGGTAAAGAAGGTTTTGTCGCGTCCGTCATACACCTTTGGGATATATACCGGTCCGGTGGCGACGAGGCCGGTCTGGCTGAGTTGGTCATTATTGCGCGGAGTACGGAGAGCAGGATTCGGGTTGTTCTGATTCGGAACTTTCTCGTAAGTGTTCGCGTTCAAGTAGGTATTCTGAAAGACGTAGTAGGCTGCTCCGTGGAGACTATTCGTGCCACTCCGGATAACGGTGTTCGTAACCGTACCGTTACCATGACCAATCTGCGCATCGAAGATCGAGGTCTGGACTTTTACCTCCTGCACAGCCTCGGGAGAAGGCACAAAACCGGTGTAACTTGCTCCGGAGAAGCGCTCTGCCGGATCGTCGGGAATTCCGTCGATGGTCAAACGGTTATGTCCGCTGTTGCCGTCGGCGGCAATCTGAACCGCGACGCCGCTGAACGGCTGAGTGAACTGGCTGGACTTGCCTTGAAAGTATCCGCCGGAGCCGTTGTTGATGATTCCGACTCCAAGGGTCGCCATTACGAAGGGATTGCGTCCGATGTTGGGCAGATCAGTCACTTCCTTCGTGCTCAGCGTCGTTGCGATGTTGGCCGATCCGCTGTCGAGCAGCAGATTCTCTGCAGTGACATCGACGGTCTCTGTTGCAACGCCGGTGGAAAGTTCAAAGTCGACGTTCTGCGACTGTCCGGCAGTAAGTACCAGGCCCGAGCGCGTCTGGGTCCGAAAGCCTGTTGCTGTCGCCGTGAGGATATAGGCGCCGGGGTTCAACGCGGGGAAGCTGTAAGCTCCAGCGTCGTTCGTGGTGCCAATAGTCTTGAAGTGCGTGCCGGTCTCCTCGGCGGTGACGGTAGCCTTGGGAACCTTGGCTCCGGTCGAATCGGTCACATCTCCGGCGATGCTCGCGAGGTATCGCTGAGCGAACACACCTGCGGGCATTGCGAGCAGGAGGATAGCAAGTAGGAAGAACAGGATAGTTTTCGTTGTTCCTGGCACAGTTATGTGCATTGTCGGCCTCATCACTGGTCAAAATGAACTCGTGTACAACAAATGCAAATAAGTCTCCTGCACACGTGTTCATTGAGCCTTGTATTTGCGAAACGAGCCGATGTTATGCGGTTCAACTTTGGCCTGTCAATAGCTTTAACGCCTCAATTGGAAATATTTCCCTATAGACACTCTGCAAGCAAAGGGCCTGCACGCACGGAAGGGTGAGTGCAGCCCAATTAGTCGCTGAACGACTTGCATCTGCAGAAAACTTACGATTCGCATTATTGCTGTCTCGAATCTTTGAGTCCAATGCGTTCATCTAAAGCCCAACTGGAACGCGAGGTCAAATGGCGGCTTTTTGTGTGTGTTGTGGGGCGGAGATTACACGGAAAACGGAAGCGTGCCCGGTTTGCGGTACTCCTCGGCACGGAATGTCGCCGTTTGGTCCACGACGTCCCAAGAACGCTGCCGAAAATCTCTCGACCCAACCCGCTGAGAGCACGATAAGGCCGGACAATTGAACTGTAGGGATTTGAACCGTGCTGACTCTAAGTCGCGGAGGGGCTAAAGCGTCCTCATCCAAGCGAGAAGTCCTATTCTCATAGCTAGCCTTCGTCCCGGTTCGGGGATGTAATCGGTTGCGTCGTCTGTACCGTTTAGTGCATTCTTGACAGCATCCGAGGGAGCACCGGTTGAACAATAGACTTTCTCCTGTCCCGTATCAGCAGTTCCAATTGGCCACGATTCGCGACCTGACCTGTTGTCGCGGAATTCTGTTAGCGGCGGCCGCTACGAGCGATTGATGACCCAGCTTTCCTTGATCGGCTTCGCTGTTCTGATTTCCATACTGGGTATGTGTAATGAGTGGGCGCAGTCCATCCCAGCTGCCCGACCCGGAGGCGTCACTCCAGATCCGCTCGCGGGCCCCATCATCCCCGGGAAGTTTACGGACGTGACAGCCGCAAGTGGTGTGCGCTTCGTAGGCGTGGCTTCGCACACGAGCCACAAGTACCTTTTGGAGACAATGGGATCAGGCGTCGCCGTCTTCGACTACGACAACGACGGGCTCCTCGATCTGTTCTTCGTCAATGGCGCTCCGGTGAGCGATCCCATGGCGCACGACGCTATCCCAGAGAAACGTTCGCCTAAAGACTGGAATCGGCTGTACCACCAACGTAAAGACGGCACGTTCGAGGACGTGACCGAGAAGTCAGGATTGAAGGGTGTTGGATATGGAATGGGGGTGGCTGTCGGCGACTACGACAATGACGGTTATGAAGACCTGTTCGTGACGAGTTACGGCGGAAACCATCTGTACCATAACAACGGCAACGGCACGTTCACCGATGTCACGGAGCACTCCAGAACGGGTGGCGATACGACGCAGGGAAACTCGTGGTCGACGAGTGCAGCCTGGGTCGACCTGGACAATGATGGCCTGCTCGACCTGGTTGTTCTCAGATACGTTCGGTGGAGTTTCGAAGATGTCTGGTGCGGCGAGAATCGCGAAGGCTATCGCGCCTATTGCCACCCCGATATTTTTCCTGCGATCGCTCCGCTGGTGTATCACAACAACGGTGACGGGACGTTTACCGAAGTCGCAAGCAAGATCGGGCTGGGTACTCCGGGGAAGGGGTTGGGTATCGCAGTATCCGATTTCGATCGGGATGGGAGGGTTGATCTGGCAATCGCGAACGACTCGATGGCCGAGTTTCTGTATCACAACAACGGCAATGGCACGTTTGAGGAGCAAGGGCTTACAGCAGAGATCGCCGTTGACAGTGATGGCCGTACTTATGCAGGTATGGGCATCGATTTCCAGGACTTTGATAACGACGGGCTGCCGGACCTGGTCATCACGAATCTGGCAAACCAGAAGTACGCGCTGTACCGCAACAACGGCGATGGCTCGTTCACTTACGACAGTTATCTCTCGGGTCTTGCGGCTATGACTCTTTTACATTCTGGATGGGGCATTCACTTTCTCGACTACGACAACGATGGCTTCAAAGACCTGTTGATCGCGCAGGGCCACGATCTGGATACAGTCGAGCTGAACTATCCGCAGCTTCACTATAAGGAGCCGTTATTGCTGGCGCGGAACATGGGCAATGGCACCTTTTTGGATGTGTCCGCGCAGTCCGGCAATGTGTTCACGCAGCGATGGGTCGGTCGTGGGATGGCTGTGGGCGATCTGGACAACGATGGCCGGCTGGATGCGGTGATCACTACGAATGACGGTCCAGCCTACATTCTCCGTAACGAGACGGCGACTCAAAATCACTGGCTTACGCTTTTGCTTGTAGGGCATAAGAGTAACCGTGATGCTATCGGCGCCGAAATTAAGGTCGTCACGTCCCATGGCGCGCAGTATTGGACTGTTTCGACGGCCGGGAGTTACCTCTCCTCGAATGATAAGCGCGCGCACTTCGGTTTGGGCGTGGACTCGGTTGTTCGGTCCATCGAGATTCGATGGCCGAGCGGTATTCGTCAGACCCTTTCGGACATCACGGGCGACCGCATGATTAAGATTGACGAGATTGGTTCGCAGGAACTCCATCCGAAGGCTGGTCTGCGTTGAGACGGGCAGATCTCCCCGCAGCGGAGGGCGTCAGGTCCTTCATTAAGGCGGTATTGGCGATGGTCATCTTTGCTGTCGCTCTCAGGGGTTTTGCGCAGAAGCCATCAATTTCAAGCCTTAGCGGAGCACCGTCGCCTGCGAACTCGCCAAAGCTCCTAGCAGATGCCCGGAGCCTGATGGCGGCAGGTAATTTCAAGGGAGCCGAAAGTGCGCTGCGCGCCTATCTGCTTACGGAACCTCGATCAGGCGACGCGCGCTATCTGCTTGCTTACACGCTGCTGCGTCAGAACAACCCAAAGGGTTCGTTGGAGGAGTACACTCGCGCAGCAGCGCTACAAGCTCCTACCGCCGAGCAGCTAAGAGAAGTCGGACAGGACTACGTGCTGCTGAACGACACTGCCGACGCCGACAAATGGATCTTACGTTCGGTCGAGATGAACGGGGCGGATCCAGAAGGCTGGTATAGTCTGGGGCGTCTTCGCTATACGGAGCAACGGTTTGGCGATGCTCTGGAGTGTTTCAATAAGGCCATCGCCTTGGCTCCGGGAAGCGTCAAGGTGGAGAACAATCTCGGGCTTGCTTACGAAGGTCTGAACCGCACAGATGACGCGGTGATGGCGTACCGACAAGCGATCGCATGGCAGGATGCCGGACCGCCTGAGAAGGCCAGCGAGCAGCCCCTGCTAAACCTGGCAACCGTGTTGCTGCATCAGGGAAAGCTCGCGGAGGCTCAACCGCTTCTGCTTCGTGCTGTGCGCATTGCACCGAAGGACCCACGCATTCTTGAACAGCTGGGCCAACTCTACGCGCGACAGGCGGACTATGCGGAGGCCGCGAAATATCTGGAAGCGGCAACGCGACTAGATCCCCAGAAATCGAACCTCCATTTCCTTCTTGGCCAGGCCTATCGCCATCTTGGGCGACAGGCGGAGGCCAAGATGGAGTTCGCTGCCGCAGCTCGTTTGGCAAACTCGTCGGCTATCCCCTAAGAGTCACAATCGCCAATATTCGCCTCATGAAATCGTTTTTTGCCGACAGGTTCGCGGGAAAACAAATGGCATTGACATTCTTCGTTGGATTCAGATAACGTTTTCTGACCCAAAAGGTCCGACCTTCGATGGGCTGAAAAGTACGACTTTCGATTGACCAAAATGTGAAGGTTTTTACGTAATCGCTTTCATGTTGTTCGTCTTACCAGTAATCGTTTTCTTAAGTTCAAAATGAAATTTATTCACGCGGTTTATTCGGGAGAAGCCTCATGCCTCGCTTCATCAAGATCTTGCATTTTGCCGCCCTGCTTCTGCTGTTGCTCGCGGGCCCTTTTACTTGCAAAGTGGCCGCTCAGTCCGCACGCGGCGCTCTCGCCGGTAGCGTTACCGACCCGACCGGTGCTGTCATTTCCGGCGCTACGATCTCGGCCACTAATCAAGCCACCGGCGGCAAGAACGAGACGAAGTCAACTTCTGCCGGTGCATATAAATTCGCCGACATTCCGATTGGCGTCTATACAGTAACGGTGACCGCCCCCGGCTTTGCCACGGCAACTGACACGGGCGTTCTGGTCCAGATCAATATCACTTCTTCGCTCAATGTCACGCTAAAGACAGGCGCAGTGAACGAGGTGGTCAGCGTTGACGCAAGCGGCAATCGGATTGAAACAGAGTCTTCCGATATCAGCGGAACAATCTCCAATAAGCAAATCGAAGACCTGCCGCTGTCGCTCGCATCCGGTGTGGGCGGATTGCGATCGCCGGAGACGTTTGTCTTTTTGCTCCCAGGTACAACAGGCCCTGGAAGCGGTACGAGCGGAAATACCGGCAATGGCGTGTTCTTCTCAAGGCTGAGTGGTGGCCAAGCCTACGGGGCTGAGGTTCTGCTCGATGGTGCAAGCATCCAGCGCAGCGAAAACGGCTCGTCCTTCGACGAGACCTCGCCGTCGATCGAAGCCCTCCAGGAGTTCAAGGTCACAACCTCGACTCCGTCTGCGGAGTTTGGCCGCACGACCGCAGGTATTGAAAGTTTTTCTGTCAAGTCGGGAGCGAATGCTTTTCACGGAACGGGGTACGCGATCGTCAAGAACAGAGTCTTCGACGCGAACAACTGGTTCAACAACGGCTATAAAGCCCTAAATTGCAACGGCGTGCCCGAGATCAATTGTTCCTACAGCAAGCCTCAGGACAGCAAGTATGACTACGGCGGGACGTTCAGTGGTCCGGTCCGAATTCCCAAGCTATACAACGGAACAGACCACACATTCTTCTTCTTCGCATGGGAGAAGTATCAGTTGCATCTCGGCAATGTAATTCAATCGACCGTACCGACTGCTGCGGAACGCACGGGAGATTTTAGCGATGTCTTGGGAAGTCCTGTACCGGGAGGAACTGTGGTATCGGGAATTCCCTATCCGGTACTGATCAATCCGTGCACCAATTTGCCGATCTTGTATAACCAAATCTTTGATCCGAGCACAAGCGTTCAAATCTCCCCCGGAATTTTTTGCCGCACTCCATTTTCGCGCAACGCAATTCCATCGACCAGGTTCAGCACCGCTGCGCAGAAGTTGATAGCTGGTTTCCCGACCCCCAACCAGCCCCCCACATCTACTGACGTGTTTGGCTATACGAACAACTTTTCGTACGCCGCAAGCGCGCCGAACGTCAACACGACTTACACCATCCGCGTTGACCAGAATCTCACTCAGAAGAACAAGATCTTTGTCACCTACAGCACGCGCGAGAATTTCAAGGACACTGCCAGCCCTAGCTTCCCTCAACCATTCAACAACAACGGTTACGTTCAAGACTTTACGACCCACTATGTTCGGGGTGGTTGGGACTACACTTTCACGCCCACCCTTTTGAACCATATCAACCTCGGATATAACCGAACTAACAGTATTAACCTTTCCCCAACTCTCGGATCCAGTCTGACAGCAACATCGGCGGGTATTGCGAACGACCACTCGACGTTCTATCCGGTCCTCATCTTTCCAAGTCCGGATGCCCCTTCGACAATTGGCCAACAGCAGAATGGACAGAATATTGATAACGGCATCCGCGTCAATGACAGCGTGAGTTGGCAAAAGGGCAGGCACAGCTTCAAGTTCGGTGTTGACTTCCGTTACCAGCAGTACTCCACCATCGATTACAACCAGGACACTTTCAATTTCTATCGCGACCAGACTGCCGGTGTCAGCAATGCCTGCTGCGGATCGGGAAATCCATTTGCCAGCTTCTTATTAGGTGAAGTGGGTAATGGCGGGCAGACCGTGTTCAACGATCATCCACGCTGGAATTCGCACTATATCGCCGGTTTTGTTGAGGACGATATTAAGTTGACCCCGAATCTCACCGTCAATCTAGGCCTCCGCTACGACGTAGATGCGCCTCGGCATGAGGCTTTGAACAGGACGTCGGAACTGAGCCTTACCGCCCCCGATGCTGCGGCCGGCGGTCACCCAGGTGCGCTTGTCTTCGGTGCAAACTGTAATTGCAACACGGCATGGGCAGATACCTGGTATAAGGACATCTCTCCACGCGTCGGTTTTGCCTACGTGCTTCCAGGCACCAACGGCAAGGCGGTACTTCGCGGAGGCGGGGCTATTATTTACGGTCCACTGCAATACAACGACTTTGGCGGCGCTATGGACGCCGGTTACACGCAGGGGCGCAGCTTCTTCACCAACCAGGGCCCCACAACTGGTGGAGCGTTCACTCCGGCGTTTCAACTGGACAGCACCGGCGGCTCGGATCCAACAAACCGAACCGTTGGCTTTCCAAATGTTAGTTACGCTCCAAGTCTGGATCCAACCCAACTTACCGCTCAAGGTGGTCCCGGCAACTTTACCGCAGTTGGCGGTGAGGTGATCCTGCCTAGGGACGGCAGGCCTTCAATGACAAGTAACTGGAGCCTACAGATGCAGGACGAGCTGGCGCAGGATCTGATCTTTACCCTGGGGTATATCGGTCAGGTGGCGCAGAACCTGCGGTCGGGCGATCTTTCAAATATCAACAATATTTCCCCCTCAGATTTTGCCTTGGGAGACCGTTTAAACAATCCTCAGTTTTTCATCCCGCTGGGAGGTTCAAATTCTGGTGTGAATGCTCCGTATGGCACCTTTGAAGGAAACCTGGGCCAGGCATTGCGCCCATTCCCGCAGTACGACTTCATTCAAGGCGACTGCTGTCTGGAAAATCTTGGCCATTCTTCCTATAACGCTATGGTCGTATCCTTGGCCCGACGTTTCCGTGACGGATTGAATCTGCAAGTGTCGTACACCTGGTCCAAGATTCTTACGGATGCGGACTCGACCATCCCTTTCAGCTATGTGGCTGGTAACCAACTTGAACAGGCCCCGGGCTCTGGGAACCTGAAACTGGACAAGGCGGTCAGCGTACAGAATATTCCGCAGGCTTTTACGCTGAGCTATCTCTATCAGTTGCCTTTTGGTAAGGGCAGAAAGTTCCTCAATAACAACAGGGCACTTGACGTGCTGATTGGCGGATGGCAGGTGGGGGCAATTCAACGCTATCAAAGTGGGCAGCCCATCAGTTTCGGTTGCACAACTGGAATCCCCTACTATCAGAACTGCATTACTTATACGAAGGGACCAGCATCTTTCAATGGCTTCGCAAGCGATGCGTACAAGAAAGACAAGAATGGCCCCAGTGCCTTCAATGGACAATCTTGGTTTAAACCGGCTTACCGGCCGGCCGGAACGAACGGCGCCAATGATCCTGGAGTTGCGATGGCCAATGCGGCCTTCGTCGACCAAAACCGCGAGGGGACGAATTGGCCACGTCCTTTCACTCCTGGCTGCGGGACCGTTGCAGCCCCATGCTCCTTTGCTCCGTTCGCCTTTGGCAATATCCCTCGCGTGACCGAGGCTATAACCGGTCCGAACTATTTAGCAGAAGACGTCAGCTTGATAAAAGACTTCCACTTGACTGAGAGAGTGACGTTCCAGATGAAGGGTGAGGCGTTCGACGTCTTCAATCGGCATCGCATGGGCCTGCCTGACCAGCAACCTGGCGATTCGTCTCAGGCGATAGGATTCGGAATTCCTGGTGCAGTCGATTACGGTCCGAGGAATATGCAGGTCTCTGGGAGGATCAGCTTCTAACCTTTCGAATGCAACGCCGGCCTTAACAGTTAGCTGACAAACGAAGATTGAAAAGGGGCCTGGCGCATTGCTGGGCTCCTTTCTTCGCTTCTGGCGGTTGTATAACTAAGGACAACATTATGCAAAGGCCCTGCCCTACTCTCAAGTTTTCGTTGGTATTAGCGCTTGCGGCGCCTTTCGGAAGCAACCCTTTGATAGCACAAACCGCTGATCAGCAGCCTTCTATCGTAAAGCTGCTTCATTCCGGCAGTGAAGCCATGCGCAACGGCAATTCCGCAGCTGCCGAGTCGATCTTTCAGGAGGTTATTACTGCTGCGCCCACACTTTCGGATGGTTATCTGGGACTTGGACTGACTCAGTTGCAGGAAGGCAAGACCGACGAGGCAAGTCAAGCACTGAAACGGGCAATCGATCTGAATCCGAAGCTTCCGGGTGCTCATATGTTTCTGGGAATCGCTCAATATCGCATGGGCCAGCTTGACCTTGCGAATACCTCGCTAAGCGCCGAGATTGCACTGAGTCCCGATAACACGGAAGCGTTGACCTGGCTCGGAATCGTGGAGGTCGAAGCCGGTCATCCGGAAAGAGCAGTGGATCCTCTAGATCGGGCAGCCTCTCTAAGCCCAAAAGATGCGAACATTCTCTACTACTCCGGCAGAGCACACAGCCTTGTTGCGGAGAATTTCTATAAGCAGCTTTACCAACTGGATCCTGATTCCGCCCTTGTGCATCGTGCATTGGCTGAAAGTCTTGCCGCTTCGGGGCAGCCCGAGAAGGCCATCGAAGAGTACGAGGCTGCTGTCCGCAAACAGCCGAAGAACGCGGACCTTTACGAGTTTCTCGGAGAAGCGAACCAAAAGGTCAGCCGAACGGATGCGGCGGCGAAAGCTTATCAACAGGCGCTCCAGCTCAACCCAAACAGCGTCATTGCGCTCTACGGCCTCGGAAGCATGAAGGTGCTGGCCGACAAACCTGAAGAGGGCGTTCCACTGCTGCGAAGGGCGGAGGCTTTGCATGCTCGCCCAGCCCCAACTGACTTCTATCTTGGGCTTGGACTTGCTGAGCTCGGTCAAACAGCCGAAGCAGTGCAATGGCTGGAGCAATCCCTGGCTAATCAGCCGTCGCCCTTCATTCAGCAAAGTGCATATTACCAATTAGCGCGCGGCTATCAGAAGCTTAACCGCAAAGACGATTCGCAACGGGCACTCCTCGAGTTGCAAAAGCTCAAAGCCGAGGCGGCGAAAACGATCACGCAACAAGGAAAGACGGGAGAATCATCTCCCGTAACTTCGATAGCGACTCCGCAGCGATGAGCCGGCTATTTCTCTTTCCGCTGAAGTCTCAAGCTACGTCAGCAAGAAAGTGTCGTTCGATGGTGCTCGTAGCTGCGATCGTCGTTCACGTTGCCATTGGTGCTCGGGCGCAACAGCCGGTCCCAGTCCGCAGCTCGACCGTACTAGCCAAAGCACGTGAGCTACGGGCATCGCATCGGCCGGAGGCAGCCGAGTCACTGTTGCGGCCATATTTAGCCGCCCAAGCGAACGATGTTGAGGCGCTAACCTTGTTGGGACAACTTCGCATGGACCAAGGTGACCAGGACGGAGCGGAGAAGTCGCTCATTACTGCTTTGTCTGTGAGCCCCAACTCTATCGCCCCCAACCTCGCCATGGGTGACCTTCTCTTGTCCATGCACCGCAACCCCGAAGCTATGGATCGTTTCGAGACGGTGCTTGCCATTAGCCGTACAAACTCCGACGCTCGCCGCGGAGAACTTGCGGCGGCAACCGGGCTGGCGCTTTCCGCCCGGAGCTCGGGCCACCCGGAAGTCGCTCTGCAAGTGTTGCAACATGCTCGCACAAAGTTGACGGACGACGCGAAGCTTCTGCTCGAACTCGGAATCCAGGCAACTGAGTTGTACCTGTATCCGGAAGCAGAAGATGCTCTCAATGCTGCCCAAAGGCTAAAGCCAAACGATCCCGAAATTCTCTACGCGCTTGCTCGTCTGGAGACAGAACGGCAACATCTGTCAGCCGCTGAAGCCGACTTTCGGACCTACCTTGCGGCCAAACCCGCGGACGCCTCGGCACACTTCGGCTTAGGTCATGTCCTTGCGATGGAGTTACGAACCGACGAGGCCCGGGCGGAATTTGAACGGTCAATTCAGCTTCAGCCCGCTCAGACTGAGTCGTACTACCAGATTGGACAAATTGAACTAGATGCTCATCGGGACGCGAAAGCTGAATTTCTGTTCCTGAAGGCGCTGGAACGCGATCCGACGCATGGAGGGTCGCTTACCGGCTTGGGTGTGCTGGCGTTCCGGGCGAGGGATTATGCGAAGGCGGAGAAATACTTGGCCGCTGCAGAAAAGACCGCACCGAACTATGGTCCCGCACACTACTATCGTGGGTTGGCATTGGCCCGTATGGGAAGAAAGGACGAGGGAGAGTCTGAACTTCGCGAAGCTACAAAACTCGGCAGCGCAAACCCTGCGGTGCAGGCATCTCCCCAGACTCCATGAATTCGGTAATTCTTTGTGTCAAGAGAGAAATCAACGAAGCTCGCTCGGGTTCCCTTTGGCCCTTAGTCATCAGGCCGACGCGCGGTCCCTGGTCCTATGGTGGCAGGCCATTTTCGGTCAATCCACGCCGAAACCCGCCAACAAAGCTGTCGCTGCGAACAGTAGGGTATCGCCAACATAGTTGACGCCTTCGACCGCGAGTGGAGAGTGAATCTCGGTTATCAGGATCGGAACGTAGAAGAAGACCGTGAGTAGGAGAAGCACTGTTCCCGCAATGGCGGCGGCGGTGCGGCGAGTGCGGGGAATCATCAACCCAACGCCTGCGGCGAGCAAAGTAGCGCCAACGATATAGGCAAGCAGCGTGGGCGCGGGCACCCACGCCGGCGTCATCTTTTCCAATGGAACACCGGGCACGAACCGAGGGAAGAGAAAGTGCTCGATTGCATAGAAGATGAAAGTACACGCGACAATTGACCGACCCAACATGATGAGGAGGGTGCCTGTCGATTTCCCCCGTGGCCATAGGCTGCCGGCCAGCACCATCGCTCCCCCGGCGAAGCAGGTTTCGCGAACCGTCAGCGTCCAGAATAGCCGCTCATGAACGTGCTTCGGCAGGTTCGGCAGGTCGATTGTGGCGACGATGATCAGGAACAACAGTGCGAGCAGGGACGCCGACCAGCGGACATATCGCCACGCGATGAAGCTGATGGCCGCAGCGAGCAGAGCCGCGCCCACAAAATAGGTCCAAAACAGGGCTCCCGGTATCCAGCGCGGCACAATGCCCGAGAGAGAGCGTGCTGCCAGAAAATGTTCTGCGGCAAAGATCGCCAGCGCGACGGCTTCAAAGACGGGGCCGAGCACCAGAACCTTTCCGGCACCCGAAGCTGCCGCGAACCGCGCCCGGACAAGAAAGAGTCCGGCTAGCAACGCGGCGATTCCAGTTCCAATCATCCCCCAGGTCAGTACAGACATAGATGTCTCCCTTTGGTCGAGGACGAAACAGAGGCCGGATCAGGGCCGGTCCCATCCGGGATCCATTTTAGTCACACGACGCACGAATGAAGGAGAATCTGAAAGCGAGTGGGTCTGCGTTGCTCGACTATTTTTGTCGATCGGTACTGGAAAGCCGCTTGCCGGGAGTGATCAGTCAGTCGTTTTTGCGTTAATTTTTTTTCTGGTGCTTGTTTACCCGTTTTTGCTGGGGGTTTTGGCAAAAACGGGGTGCAGAACGTGGTTTTTTGATGGTGAATTCGTGGTGGGTTGCTGGTAAAAGCTGGTAAGTTGGCGGTCACTTTTCGGGCTCGAAAAATTTGCCACTTTTTCCGGATTTATTTTTGAGAGATTCCCATTTCGGGAATCCGGTTTAAGCTTCCCGGTGTCTATGTCTGCGGAAGTGACTCTTCAGGTGGCGGCAGAGCATCCTTTGCCCTCGGCGTTCGTCATGGACGCTACGCCCTGAGCGAGCGCCGCGGGCAAAGAATATGTCTCACTATTGCCGGTCCTCCTGGTGGTCCCACTCTCTGCCTACTCCGGAGATCGTTCCCGTAAACTCCCCCGTACTCGCAAAAAAGACGGGGTTGTTTAGTACGTCGGCCAAGACCGGGACGTTCGTCTCGCTCAACGTAAGGGTGCCTGACGCATCCTTGAAACGGCCGGTTCCACCAGTGATTTGAAGAGTCAGAGTACAGTGGGATTGTTGCGCCGCGAGATCTACGCAATCGGCTCCCTGCGTGAGATTGACCTTCAATAGACTGCCATCCTGGAAGCGAAATACGCCGGCGCCGCCCATCCTTATGAAATAAATGTTAGCTGGGCCAGAGCAAGTGCTTGGCGGCGGCTGCGGAGAAGTTGTCTCGGCGCTTATGAGAAGAAAGGTGAATGATCCCAGTGCACCGTTCCCGGCGAAGTTCTCTTCCCCAGTCTGTGTGCCGGGCTGCTGTAGATTGATCGCGCTGGCCCCGGACGTTCCCGAATACGTCATCTTTACGGGATAACGTTGTGCGTAAAGGGTTGCGACACCGAGATTGAGCATCAGCGCCATAGCTGCTATGTATTTCATTTGTGCCTTCTGCGTTCGCATTGGTGGGGTACCTCCTGTGAGATGACCGGTGGACCAAAGTGCGATCAGCCGGGTTCAGCACGCACATCAAAACTCAAGCGGCCCTCAAGGTCAAAGGAACTAGTTGTGAAGGCTTTGTGAACCACTAAGCTCATGCGTTTCATGAGCATAGGAAGGCCCCGTTAACCGCTGTACCGCAGTGGTAGACTCAACTCCTCGTCAGTCCGCTATGACTTTGGGGGCCAAGTGTGCAGACACAGCCCGGAATTGCCTATCAATTCGGTCCTTTTGAGGTGAATCCCGCTTCGGGGGAACTCCTGAAAAATGGGAGACGCATCAAGCTGCAGGACCAGCCTTATCGGCTCCTCGTCGTACTCCTGGAAAACTCCGGAGAGGTCATCGGCCGGGAGGAACTTCGAAACCGCCTGTGGCCCCAGGATACGTTTGTCGATTTTGACGGCAGCCTCCGCGTGGCGGTTGGCAAGCTAAGGGAGGCGTTGGATGACAACGCTGACGATCCCCGATACATTGAGACAATTCCAAAGCGAGGGTATCGGTTCCTTGTTCCTGAAGTTCGCAGGGTAGAGGCTGTTCCTGAAGCTGCGGAGCCGGAGGCCGCTAAACGGGGCGACGATGCACTGCGCGGGAATTTGGAGCCTTTGAAGACGGGCGCGAAAACCACCCGATGGTGGATGGTCGTTGGTGCCGCGATGCTGATGATCGGAATCGGACTGGCTCTTGGCAGCCGGATGTTTTTTCCTCACAAGGTACACGCGTTGACGGACAAAGACACCATCGTCCTTGCGGACTTCGCCAACGCTACCGGCAACCCGGTATTTGACGGCACGCTGCGGCAGGGGCTCTCCGTGCAATTGGAGCAGTCACCCTTCCTCAGCATCGTCCCTGACGAGAAGATTCAGCAGACCCTCGGTCTGATGGGCCAGCCGGCCGATACAAAACTGATTCCGGCAATTGCGCGAGAGGTCTGCCAACGGACGACTAGCGCAGCGGTGCTCGACGGTTCGATTGCGAAGATTGGCACTCAGTATCTTCTGACGCTCAAGGCGGTCAACTGCAAGAGCGGAGAAACGCTGGCGAGCACGGAGGCAGAGGCGAGCGACGAGAACCATGTGCTGAGTGCACTTGGAAAGGTGTCGGTCGAGATAAGGAATAAGCTGGGCGAGTCTCTCAGCACGATCCAGAAGTTTGATACCCCTTTGGAGGAGGCGACGACACCCTCGCTTGAGGCTCTGAAGGCTTACAGTTCCGCAATGCAAAGTATGAGGACAAAAGGGCCGGAGGCGGCGATGCCGTTTTTCAAACGTGCCGTCGAACTCGACCCGAACTTTGCGGTCGCGTACGCATACCTGGGAGTTCAGGCAACCACTAGTCTTGAACCCAGCCTCTCTGTGGACTACCGCACAAAGGCATATGAACTGCGAGACCGGGCCAGCGAGGCGGAGAAGTATTGGATTACCGCCACCTACCATAAAGGAGTCACCGGCAACATCCCAAAGGCCATAGAAGCGTGTGATCTTTGGATCCAGGATTATCCGCGCGCAGAACTGCCGCACGTCTACCTGGGAGCAGCAATTCTGCCGGTCGTTGGCCAAAATGAGAGAGCTCTCGAAGAATCCTCCGAGGGAGTTCGTCTGCGTCCTGACTTTGCCCTCGCCTACGCTTTCCTCATTCGTGCGTCCACCTCTCTTAATCGCTTCGATGAGGCGAACGCCGCCTACGCGCAGACGCTTGGACGCAAATTGCATACCCCCTTCATCGATCTCGATATGTACAACCTTGCCTTCGCGCAGAACGATACGGCGGGGATGGCCCAACACGCTACAAAGCTGGTTGCCGTGCCGAGCTTGGGTCACACGATGTTAAGTATGGAAGGCGATACTGCCGCCTACTCCGGGCACCTTAAGGACGCTCGGGAGCTTAGCCGCCGCGCGATGGATAGTGCCCAACGTGCAGGAGAGAAGGACGCGCCTGCCCTCTACTCTGGCACCTCGGGACTGAGAGAAGCCTGGTTCGGCAACACCAGCGACGCGCGGCGACGCGCCACTTTGGCATTGAAGCTCTCGACCGGCCGCGATCTGCAGTACTTCGCTGCGCTCGCGTTTGCCTACACCAGGGATGATGCGCGAGCGAAAGAATTGGCCGACGATCTGGACAAAAAGTTTCCGGAAGACACGATTGTGCAGTTCAATTATCTACCGAGTGTCCGGGGAAAGCTTGCGCTCAACAAAGGAGATGCTTCTGGCGCCATTGCTAGTCTTGCGGCTGCCGCACCTTATGAGTTTGGGGCGACGAGAGCCATTGCTTTGAATTGGACGCCGATGTTTCCAGTCTTTGTGCGTGGCGAAGCTTATCTGGCAGCGCGACGGGGTAGCGAGGCCGCTGCCGAGTATCAGAAGATACTCGATCATCGCGGCCTCGTGCTGAACCAACCCATCGGTGCGCTTGCCCATCTTGGTCTCGGTCGCGCTTATGTGTTGCAGGGCGATATTCCCAAGGCCAAGGCGGCGTATCAGGACTTTCTGACGCTGTGGAAAGACGCGGACCCGGATATTCCTGTCCTGCAACAGGCGAAGGTGGAGTACGGGAAGTTGAGGTAGAGATCCGTATTGCTTTGCTCGAACGCTACATGGAGCCGGCCATCTTCATGGCTGGATCGTGGCACTGAGTGGCAGGGGCCGCGCCTTTCCTGGATGCAACGGTTTTGTTGTGAGTGGCGTTACTGGCCATGGGGGCGGGTTTCATATCCTTGATGAGGGTGACGAGGCGGGCGAAGCCCTGGTCGCGAGCCTTTTTGTTTGCCGCTGCCATTTCGGGGGTCGTGTTTCCAGTGGGTTGGGTGGGATCTTCGCCAGCGCGCATGAAGCCGTGGCCTGCGCCTTCGTAGGTGACGGGCTCATATTTTTTGCCCGCGGTTTTCATGGCTTCAGTGGTGCCGGGGATTGTGGCGCCGATGCGGGCGTCGTTGCCGGCGTAGAAGCCGTAGACGGGAGCGGTGATCGTGGTGACGTCAGATGGGCCAGGGCCGTAGAAGACGAAGGCTGCGGAGAGGTCTTTGCGATGCGCGGCGAAGGCGAAGGATTTTCCGCCACCCCAACAGAAGCCTGTGACGGCGATCATTCCATTGGCTGCGGGTATCTTTTTCCCGTAGTCGGCTGCGGCATCGAGATCGGCGTTGACTACGGCTGCGTCGAGGCCCGAGACGGCTTTGGTGGTGGCGTCCATGCTGGGGAAGGCGTCGGAGCCTCCGCCGTTGGGGCCGAAGCCGGTGAGAAGGTCGGGCGCGACGACGATAAAGCCCTGGCCTGCGAGTTCGTCGGCCATCTCCTTGGCCCAGTCACTGAGACCGAAGATCTCGTGGATGAGAATAATGACGGGAGCCTTGGTTTTGACTTCGGGGTAGACGACGAAGGCCTGGACGGTGCGGTCTCCGTGCTTGAGAGAGACGTACTCGTGGTGACGAGGCGAGGCGTCGAGTCGAGCCTTGGCCCATTCCTGAGCCTGGAGTGCAGCGACCGGGCTAAAGAGAGCGGCGGCGACGAGCATGCGTGCGATGGTTGGTTTCATGCTGAGGAGTCTAGTACGAAGGTTGACTGGCGGACAAGATTGCATGGGCGAATTTGCTGAAGATGTTGCGCGGCGGACAACTTTATACTCGGCAGCATGGCGAAATTTGATCTGCGGGTGGCGGGGTTCGGGGATATCGCGAAGATTCGCGAGCTGATCGACGTGTCCGTTCGGGGTCTGCAGGCCAAAGAGTATTCGGCTGCGCAGATTGAAGGGGCGCTGGCTACCGTGTTTACAGTGGATAGCCGGTTGATTGCCGACGGAACTTATTTTTTGGCGTTTGCGGAAGGTGGCGAGCTGGCTGGGTGTGGGGGGTGGAGCTTCCGGAAGACGTTGTATGGCGGGGATCATCAGGTGGAGGCGATCTTGCCTGAGAGGTTGGATCCGGCTGTCGATGCGGCCAAGATTAGGGCTATCTTTGTGCATCCGAAGTTTGCGCGCATGGGTTTGGGGAGTCTGATCTTGTCGGCTTCTGAAGGCGCAGCGACTGACGCTGGGTTCATGCGATTTGAGATGGGGAGTACGCTGACGGGAGTGAAGCTGTATGTATTGAGAGGTTATCGAGAGACGGGGAGGGTCGAGGTGCCGGTGGGCGGCGGAGAGACGATTGAAGTTGTGAGGATGGAGAAGCAAGTCCGCTGATGCTGTTGCGAAGTCGGATTGGTGTCCCATCCCTTGCCAGATGCGGGATGGGACACCAGATAGGGCTAGACGATCTTGAGCAACAGCAGGATGAGGACGATGGTCAGGATGAGCGAGATGCCGCCTCCGCCGTAGTAGCCGAGTCCTGGTCCCATGCGGTATCCACCGAAGCCAAACACAAGAATCAAAATGATCAGAAGAATCAGCAGCATGTCTCTTTCTCCGTTCGGCGAAGATTCGCCTGATGAAGTGTGATGCTGATTCTGGCTTCGGACGCGCGGAGTGCCCAAAGATCGCGATTTCTACTTGGTTGCCTGACAGATGAAATATATTTCGTTCACGTGGCTTGTTGAGCTTAGGACTGGAAGAGATCGCTTTCGGCTTGACGCCGGCGGAGGAGGCCGGCGATGACCACGCCTCCGGCGTGATCCCAGAGGAGAAACTGCTGGGCGGCAGAGTCGAAGTTGGCGGCGTTGAGGTCGCGTAGCAGAGTGGAGGAGAGGAGAGCCGCGCAGCCGAGGTTGAAGACGAAGTCAACCAGCGCGTCGAACTGATTCTGGTTGATTGCAGCGGTGACGGCGCGATTGACGCAGGCGACTGCGGCGGCGAGATCGCTTTGAAGGAGCTGATCGGCCTGGTCCTCAGTGATAGTGAGACCGCCGTGTACGGTGGGGCCGGTGTGGCCGTAGCCGATTGTCCAGACGCCTACCTGATCCTGGTAGGAGTTCAGCTTGAGGGCTTCGAAGCTCTTGGTCAGCGCGAGACCGGCGGGGCTGTAGGTGAAGTTGGCCATATGTTGCTTAGTTTAGGTCAAAGTCTCTCCGCGGTATGGGTGGAGGGTCTGGACTGCGACGTAGATTCGGCTGATTTCGGTTCGCTCAGGGCGAATGCGATGATTGTTTCGCCGTGGAGGCTGTGCGCGGCGTTGAAGGCTTCGTTGCTGGCGGCTTCGAGGGAGGGGATGGCGGGGTCCAGCTCGGAAGCGACGATTTCGTCGGTGGTGGCGTGGATGAAGCAGAGCTCGCAGGTGGCCAGGTTGCCTTCTGGCGTCCGCATAGGTGGGCCGAAGGTGCGGCAGACGATAGGGCGGGATTCGTAGAGGTCGCAGGTGCCAGTGGTGGGGTCGAGGATGGGGCAGGGTTCGTTGTCGCCTATGCTTTTTTCGGATTCGTCGGTGAAGAGCGCTGAGGATTCGTAGTCTTCGTTGAGGATTCCGGTGGCTTGGTCACCGGGGAAGAGTGGGGTTAGGCGGGTGCGGGATTCGGCTGCGCGGGTGCGGATTCGAGTGGCTTGGGCTGGGTCGGTGGTTTCGAGAGTGGCGAGGGCCTCGCGTAGACGCGCGGCGTCCGGGTGGGAGATGGGGAAGATGCCGTGGCAGCATTGGGTGCAGCCGGGACGGCAGGCGAGGTGTAGGCCTGCGCGTTGGGTGGCGGAGACGAGGGCGGCGTCTACGATTTGGATGAGGGTTGCGGGCATCGGTTAAGGGTGAGGATAGAGCAGCGGCTGGGGTGGGGAAAGCAGATTCCTTCGCTGCGCTACGGAATGACAAGAGCAAAGGGGTGCGGAATGACAGAATCAAAACGCTGCGGAATGACAGAATCAAAACGCTGCGGGATGACAAGACGAACTGCGGAACGAGAAGCGGAAGGAGGTGGCATGACGAGGAAAGGTCCTGGATCGCCAAGGAGAGTTTGTGGAATCACCAGTTTGTGGATAGGTCTTCCCATATGGGATTTGTTCGCTCGATTAGGGTGATCTTTCTGGCCCGGTTCCAGTCCTTAAGTTCTGTTTCGCGCTCTATGGCGTTGAGGACGTAGCCGAATCGCTCGTAGTAGACGAGACGGTCGATTTTATAACGGGCAGTGTAGGTGCCGGGACGGTATTCGCGATGTTGTGCGATGCGTTTGCGGAGATTGTTGGTGAGGCCAATGTAGAGGTTTCTGGAGCGGTTGGAGAGGATGTAGACGTAGAAGAGGTAGTCCCGTTGTGGCATGAAATGAGGATAGAGCAGAGGCTGGGACGGGAAAGCAGATTCCTTCGCTTCGCTGCGGAATGACAAGTTCAAAAGGGGAATGGCTTAGCCACCGTTAATTGGGCTTCGGGGGTGGGGGAGGGGACGAGCCGGGGATGAGGGAGGAGGTGTGGGGTTGCTCGAACCACTTGGAGAGATACCAGAAGATTGCCATCCAGATGAGGAGCATGAACTCGACGATCGCCAGATCCTTTGGACCGAATTCCTTGGTTTGGTCGAAGAGGGAGAAGAGCATGAAGAGCGCGAGAATCAGGCCGACGAAGAAGAAGAGACGGGGAAACCAGGCGAGAGCCCGCGCGGGTTTGTAGAGAAGGAGGAGTCTGCGAAGGAGGGGCATGGAGTGCACCTTCTCTTGAAACGCGTTTGACCTGCCGCGCTGTCGCAACATCTGGACCTGGGCTGCCTGGGAGTCATTTTCGAGCATTTCTGCGAGGAGGCTGAGTTCCTTTTGCACGCGGGCGGCGCAATCGGAGTTGGCGGGTTCGCAGATCTGGGTGGAGAGCTTGAGCCACTGCTCCCAGAAGGCGACTTTCTTGGTGGCTTCGTCGAGTTTGCGGATGCGTGCTGAGGCGGCGTCGCGGTCGTGGCTCCATGAGATAGCTGCGGGGATGAGAGTGCCGGCGAGGCCGAACGCGCCGGCGATGAGGCCCTTTTGCACGTCAGCGGAGAATGTCACAGGGTGTCTCCTATGTTTTAGAGACAGCATACATCTGGAGCGTTATTCAGGACTCGGTGGTGAGCTAATCGGGTGGCTGTGGCTTCGGGGCTATTGGGGTTATAGGGGGTGAGTCGGCAGCTGGAGCGGGTGGCGACGAGGCTGACGGTGAGGACATGTGATAAGGGGCTGGCGGGATGGACGGATTCGGACCAGGAGGGCATGCAGGGACAGGTCCGGATTTCCTCTTCGCTGTCTCAACGCAATATTCCGCCTGGAGTGTATTAAGCGTGTCGGCTACGGTACTTGAGTAAGTGAGGCCTACGCAGTTCATTTGCCACCTTATGTATAGTTACGAACTGTCATCGGAGAGTGCAGAGATTCCGAGCATCTCGAGAGCGCTGGAGTCGAGGGAAGTCGCGCCGGATGGCGAAGTGCTGAGTCCCGGTGCTGTTTCCCCGAGGGTTGTAGCCGGGTCGGTCAAAGAAGTTCGACATGGTCGACCTCGATCTGAACTACAGGACCAATCTCCGGCACATCGTCGATCCGGGTGATGACGAGTGTCGATCCGGGTCGACAGGGCGGGAGCGATAACCCCACCGTTGACCGGGGTGAATCGAGGGTCCCAGACGTTTTGTGTGTACGTGGAGCACACGGATTCGAATCGCTGGCCGAGTGCTGATCGCGGTAGCGAAGGCGAGTATGCGGGATCGCAAATATCATCGAGATCATTCTCTGCTTCACGCTTTCAAGCGAGCTCACGCTCCTTGGGAACTCATCGTAGGTCAACTGCCCGGGACCGCGAAGCATTATTCTTAGGCAACGCTTGCGCTGACGGCTACGAGCCTAGGACGCGGGCGAAGATGGCGTCGACGTTAGCCAGCTGGCGGGTGTAATCGAAGGCGTGGGCTAGTTTCTCGGGGGAGAGGCGGGCGGTGATCTCGGGGACCTTGGCGATTTCGTCGCGGAAGACCAGGTCGTTCTTCCACGAGTTCATGGCGTGGGACTGGACGAGGCGGTAGGCGTCTTCGCGGGACATGCCGGATTCGGCGAGGTCGAGGAGGAGCTGGCCGGAGAAGATGAGGCCGCCGGTGGACTCGAGGTTCTTGAGCATGCGGGCGGGGTACACGAGGAGTTTTTCGATGAGGTTCGTTGTCTTGGCCAGGAGATAGTCGGCGAGGATGGTTGAGTCTGGGAGGATGATTCGCTCGGCGGAGGAGTGGGAGATGTCGCGTTCGTGCCAGAGGGCCACGTTTTCGAGAGCGACCTGAGCGTTGGCACGCATGACTCGGGCGAGGCCGGAGATTTGTTCGCTGGTGATGGGGTTGCGCTTGTGCGGCATAGAGCTGGAGCCCTTCTGTTTTTCGCTGAAGAACTCCTCCGCTTCGCGGACCTCTGTGCGCTGGAGGTGGCGGATCTCGGTGGCTATTTTGTCGAGCGAGGATGCGAGGACGGCGAGTGTGCTGATGTAGGCTGCGTGGCGGTCGCGCTGAACTACCTGGGTTGCGACTTCGACGGGTTTGAGACCTAGTTCGGCGCAGATGGCTTCTTCGTGCTCGGGTTTGAGATGGCCGAACGTGCCGACGGCTCCGGAGAGCTTGCCGACGCGGAGGTCTTCGGCGGCGGCGTCGAAGCGGGTGAGGTTACGCTGGATCTCGGAGTACCAGAGGAGAAGCTTGAGGCCGAAGGTGGACGGTTCGGCGTGGATGCCGTGAGTGCGGCCGATGATGGGAGTATGTTTGAATTCGAGGGCGCGTTTTTTGAGGGCGTCGGTGAGGGCTACGATGCCGGAGCGGATGATGAAGGACGCTTCTTTGAGCTGCAGGGCTTGCGCGGTGTCGACTACGTCGGTGGAGGTGAGGCCGTAGTGTAGCCAGCGGGAGTGTTCGGGGTTGTTGATGTGCTCGGCTACGGTGGTCGTGAAGGCGATGACGTCGTGGCGGACTTCGGATTCGATCTCGTTGATGCGGTCGACGGTGAAGGCGCCCCTGTCGCGGATGGCATCGGCGGCTGCCTGGGGGACGAGGCCGAATTTGGCGAGGGCCTGGGAGGCGGCGATCTCGACGGTCAGCCAGCACTGGTATTTGTTGGCGTCGGACCAGATATGGCCCATCTCGGGGCGAGTGTAGCGGGGAATCATGGGTGTTCCTTCGAGTGAATGCGACTCTTTGATTCTAATCGGGTTTGAAGCAGAGGTGCTGTCTGGATATTTGTATCGTAGAACGATACAATCGCTTTACGATATATGCCGACTAACAAGAAACACAAGACGGATGGGGTTGCACCTGCGAAATTGAAGGAGTTGGCGGAGTTTCGCTACCAGCTGCGGCGGTTTTTGAGCTTCAGCGAGATGACTTCCGAGGAACTGGGGATTTCTGCGCAACAGTACCAGGTGCTGCAGGTGATTGCCACGGTGCCCGAGGGGCGGCCGACGTCGATTTCTTACCTTGCCGAGAGGATGATGGTTCGGCATAACAGTGCTGTGGAGCTTGTGGATCGGACGGAACGCGCGGGTTTGGTGCGGCGCGTGGAGGATGAGAGCGATCATCGGCGTTCGCTGGTTGAGGTTACGGCGCGTGGTGGTGAGTTGCTGGCGCGATTGGCGGGGCAGCATCTTTTGGAGTTGGGGATTTCGGGACCGGAGATGGTTCGGGCGTTGCGGCGATTGATTGAACCGCGTGGTGGAAACGGCAGAGTCGCAATGGGAAAGCTGCCGGCGCTGGCCGAGGAGAAGAGATGAGCCGGCGGAAGAAGGTGGAGGACAGTTCGTTGCGAGACTATTCGGCGGATAGCCGAATGGTGATGATGAGCGGGCTGGCGGTGATTGCGGGAGCGGCGGGTGCAGGGTTGTCGTGGGTGTTACTGCGGCTGATTTTTTTGGCGACGAATGCGTTTTACTATCACCGCTGGAGCGCGGCGTTTGCCGATCCGGGAGCGAATACGCTGGGGTGGAAGGCAATATTTTTGCCGGTGATTGGCGGGCTGGTGGTGGGGTTGTTTGCGCGTTATGGGTCGGACCGGATTCGCGGGCATGGGATGCCGGAGGCAATTGAGGCAGTATTGATGCGCGGAGCGAAGATCTCGCCGCGGATTACCGTGATCAAGCCGGTGGCGACGGCGATTGCGATTGGTTCCGGAGGCCCATTCGGAGCGGAAGGGCCGATCATTATGACGGGCGGTGCGGCGGGATCGCTGCTGGCACAGTTGTTCAGGATGAGCGATGCGGAGCGGTCGACGCTGCTGGTGGCGGGTGCTGCGGCGGGTATGTCGGCGACGTTTCTGGCGCCGCTCTCGGCGATCTTGCTGGCGGTGGAGTTGCTACTGTTCGAGTGGAGACCGCGAAGCCTGGTTCCGGTTGCGGTTGCGAGCGTGACTGCGGCGGCGTTACGCAGATTGTTGCTGGGGTCTTTGCCGGTGTTTCCGATGGCGGTGACGACGCTGACGATTCCGGAGAAGACGATGCCGCTGGCGATCGTGGCCGGGCTGCTGGCCGGATTGCTGGCGATTGTGCTGACGAAGGGTGTCCATTTCTTTGAAGAGATGTTTGAGAAGCTGCCGTTTCACTGGATGTGGTGGCCGGCGGTGGGGGGAATCGGGATTGGGTTAGGTGGGTTGATTTATCCGCCGGCACTTGGCGTGGGTTATCCGGTGATTCAGAAGATGCTGAACGGGGAGATGGCGTGGGGGATGGTCTTCGGCGTTTTGGTGGTGAAGAGCCTGATGTGGACTTCATCGCTGGGGTCGGGGACTTCGGGAGGTATCCTGGCGCCGCAGTTGATGATCGGCGGAGGACTGGGTGTTGCGCTCGCGCATTTCTTTCCGCCGCTGGTTCCGGGGGCGTGGCCGTTGATCTGCATGGCGGCGGTATTGGCTGGATCGATCGGCGTGCCGTTGACGGCGGCGGTGCTTGCGGTGGAGTTGACGCATAACAGCGGCCTGTTGTTGCCACTGCTGCTGGCCTGCATGTCGGCTTATGGGTTGAATGTGCTGTTGCAGAAGCGCTCGATTCTGACCGAGCGGCTGGCGAAGCGAGGGTACCACCTGGTTCGTGAGTACAGCGTGGATCCGATGGAGACGACGACGGTGCGCGAGGTGATGCATACGAGTCTCTTCGCGCTTCCGGATAATGCGACACACAAGGATGCGGCTGCGTGGTATGGCTCGATGCAGGCGCGAGGGAACAAGGCATGGTCGCATTGGCAGCGATTGTTTCCGCTGGTGGACGGCGAAGGAAAGCTGGCGGGTGTGATGACTCGGGGCAAGCTGATTGAGGCCGCGCAACAGAGCGATGCGGAGGGTTTGCTGCTGAATGAAGCAGTCAAGACGCCGGTGTACGTTGCGCCTTACGATACGTTGCGTATAGCCGTGACCAAGATGGGGCAGAGCAATGTTACGGCGCTTCCGGTGGTTCGAACCAGTGACGGCAAGCTGATGGGAATGATTCAGATTGCGGATCTGCTGCTGGCGCGAACCAAGGCCGGTTTGCGTGAGAGTGAACGGGAGAGAGTGATGCGTCCGCGCTGGCCATTTGCGCGAGCGCAGCAGGAAGAGGCTGTTGCAGGGATCGCTGAATTGGATGGCGAGTTAGATCCCAGTGGGGATGATCTGATTCCAAATCGTGATTTTCGCGAGACGGAGATTGACTCTAACTGACAACGCCGAAGAGAGCAGACATCTCGTCGTAGAGAAAGCCCTGACCGGGTTTGTAGGGCTGGATCCACTTGCCGTCGAGGACGAACTGGGGGATGGCGCGCTTGCCGGTGTTGGCGATGAGGAGGTCGGCGGCGCCGGGGGTGGTTTCGATGTCGACTTCCTGGTAGGGGATGTTGTGGGTGGTGAGGAAGCGCTTGGCCACACGGCAGTCGCGGCACCAGGAGGCTGAGTAGACGGTTAGATCCATGAATGTATTTTCGCTGAATTCGATTTTTCGCGCATCCTGCCCAAGACTTATCATCGTGGCAGGAGGGGGAGATGCGGCGGAATCGATCTATGCCACGTTGTACGGTCATCCCTCAGCTTGCGTATCCGGATGTCATCGAGGCTGCTGACTGGCTGTGCGATGTCTTTGGTTTTAGTGTCCGGATTCGGATGGGCGACCATCGTGCACAGCTCAATGTGGGCGATGGAGCGATCGTGTTGACGAAGCGGCAGGGAGATGCGGCGGCTTCCTCGGTGATGGTACGTGTGAAGGATATCGACCGGCACTATCACCACGCCGTGGAGCGCGGATGCAAGGGAGCAGAGCCGCCCAAAGACTTTCCCTATGGCGAGAGGCAGTACAACGTTGTGGATTTTGCTGGGCATCACTGGGCCTTCTCGGAATCAATTGCCGACGTGGCTCCGGAGGAGTGGGGTGGCGAGGCGATTGCGTTGAACTAAAAAGAATGTGTCTGTTTTGCCGGACGGACCTCTATCAGGTGCGGCCTATTGCTCGTGGCAGTTGCGGATGAGGCTGCCGTCTCGCCGCCAAGAGTGTGAGTAGATCTACATATTAGTTTCAATCGAGATTTCTACGGCTCGATGTCCATTCGCTGGATGAGGCCATTCCGGATGGTGTAGGTGTGGTGAATGATCTGATCTACGAGGATGTTTCCAGAAAGATCGCGAACGACTTGATGAACTTCAACGATGGTTTGTTCTTGTTCGTCGTCTTCGATGCGCAAAGGTTCGACGTTTGGGTCGACCATGGCCCATTGGCGCGTCCAGTAGTCGCGCACGTTGGCGGTGCCGTGGATGCGTCCGCCCTCCATTCCGTTGGGCCAGTCGACGTCGGGGTGCATGGTGGCGAGGATAGCGTCGATTTCGCGGCGATTGAAGGCTGAGTAAATCGTTTGGATGAGCTCGCGCTTTGACTGCATCGGACTAATTTCGATCCCTTAGGTTATTGCTCGTGGTAGTTGCGGATGAGGCCTCCGTCGATGAAGTAGGTTGAGCCGGTGCAGTAGGCTCCGGCGTCGGAGGCGAGGAAGAGCGCTACGCCGGCGACTTCTTCGGGTGTGCCGAGGCGGCCCAGCGGGATGTTGGCGAGCAGGGCGTCGAGTTGGGGCTTATTGGCGAGCAGCTTCGTGTTGATGGGGGTGGAGATGGCTCCGGGGGCGATGTTGTTCACGGTAATGTTGTGGGGGCCGAGCTCGACGGCAAGATCGCGCATGAGCATGCGGATGGCTCCCTTGGAGGCACAGTAGGTGGAGAAGTGGGGGAAGGCCATGTCCTCATGGACGGAGCTGATGTTAATCACTCGGCCGGGTTGTTTGGCAGCGATGAGGGGTTTGACGAAGGCCTGGGTGAGGAAGAAGGCGCCTTTGAGATTGACGTTGAGGACGGCGTCATATGCGGCTTCGGTGACCTCCCAGAAGGAGGACGCGATCTCGATGCCGGCGTTATTGACGAGAATGTCGCAGCGGCCGAGTTGCTTGTAGGTGTCGTCGATGAGGCGCTGGGTGTCCGCGAGGATGGAGATGTCGGCCTGGATGGTGATGGCCCTTCCGCCGGCGGCTTCGCATTTGGCTTTGGTGTCGTCGGCTTGTTCGGGATGGTCGCGGTAGTCGACGACTACCGTTGCGCCTTCGCTGGCGAGGCGGATGGAGATGGATTGGCCGATTCCGGTGCCGGCCCCGGTGACGACGGCGACTTTATCTTTGAGAGCGGGCAAGGGGAGTCTCCTCTGTTACGTGCAGGATTGAGGTGCCGAGCCGAGGGTCTGGTGGTTATTTTTTCACGGGGATAGAGACTGCGAGGCCTGGGGTGACGTTATATTTTTCGGCGAAGTTGCGCTGGTTGAGCGAGACGGCTACGCGGCCGCGCGAGTCGATGTAGAGGAGCGGGCTGCCGACAGGGACGTCGCTGAAGGTTTTGACGAAGGGGGTGGTGTAGGGATGGTTGTCGATGGTGACACGGACCTGGTCGCCGAGGTGGTAGCCGAGTTTGGCGAAGGTTTCGGATGGAATGTTGAGGATGACGTTGCCGAAGGGGCCGTCGAGGCCGAGGACTTCGCTGTGGAGGCCGGAGGCGTCGAGGGTGGGATTTTGGATGTCCAGGTGGGCTAGTTTAGTTACGTCGAGCGATGGACCGGCCCGAGTCCAGTCGTCGCCGCGGGCCAGGTGGGCTCCAGTTGGGGAGAAGATGTCGCGACCGTGGAAGGTGGAGGAGAGTTTGGCGCCGATCATCCAGGCAGGATTCGTGATCTCTCGGGCTTCGAGGATCTGGTTCTCGCCGGTGGAGGGGAAAAGGGTTAGGAGGCCGTTGTCGGGGAGGACGAAGTACTGGCCACGGCGAGAGTGGGCAATGATGGCTTTGCGAGTGCTTCCTACGCCGGGGTCGATGACGACTACGAAGACTGCGTCCGCGGGGAAGTAGGGTGCGGAGCCGACGAGGAAGCGGGCGCCTTCGGCGATGTCGTAGGGCGTGACCTGGTGGGAGATGTCGATGATCCGGACTCCGGGGTCGATGGTCTCCATGACGGCTTTGCAGATGCCGATGGCGTCGTCTTTGACGTCAAAGTCGGTCATGAAGCCGACGACGTGCTGAGTTTGCTGGGCAGGGAGTGCGGTGACTGCGAGAAAGATGAGAGCGAGGACAGCGGCAAGTCGTGCGTGCTTCATGCGATGAGGATAAATGATGCTTACGTCTCTCCAGCCTCTGCATCTTGAAGTACATCGAGGGGCTTCTTGCCACGGCGTCTGAGGAAGAAATTGCTGAGCAGGCTGCCGCACTCTTCGGCGAGAAGGCCGGAGACGACTTCGACTTTGTGGTTGAGTTGAGGGTGGTTCATGACGGAGAGGACTGAGCCGCAGGCTCCGGCTTTGGGGTCGGAGGCGGCGTAGACGAGACGAGCGATGCGTGCGTGAAGGATGGCTCCAGCGCACATGGCGCAGGGTTCGAGGGTGGCGTAGAGGGTGCAGTCTTCGAGGCGGTAGTTTTTCAGGGCGAGGGCGGCTTCGCGGAGGGCTACGATTTCGGCGTGGGCTGTTGGGTCGTTGTCGCGGAGGACGCGGTTCTGGCCTCGGCCGATGATTTGGCTTTCGTGGACTACGACTGCGCCTACGGGGACTTCGCCGTTAGCTTCGGCGGCTTGGGCTTCGGCAATGGCGGCTCGGAGGTAGTCGAGGTCTTCCACTATGCGGGTTCCTGCTGGGAGAGGCAGTGGAGGGTGCCCAGGCCCCAGACGAGGTCTACGGCGTGAATGCCTATGATCTGGCGGTCGGGGAAGCAACTGGCGATGATGTTGAGGGCGTGGCGGTCGTTGGGGTCGTTGAAGGTGGGAACTAGGACGAGGCTATTCGCGATGTAGAAGTTGGCGTAGCTGGCGGGGAGGCGCTGGTCTTCGAAGATGACGGGTGCGGGCATGGGGAGTTCGACGATTTCGAAGGGCTTGTTGCTGAGGTTGCGGAAGCTGCGGAGGCGGTCGAGGTTTTCGGCGAGGGGGAGATGGTTTTCGTCGCGGGTGTTGGGCTCGACGCAGGTGAGGATTTTATTTTTGGCAACGAAGCGGGTGATGTCGTCGATGTGGCCGTGGGTGTCGTCGCCAGCGCAGCCCTTGTGGAGCCAGAGGACTTTTTCGATGCCGAGGTAGGTGTTGAAGGCTTGTTCGAGGTGCTTGCGGGTTTCGGATTCGTCGCCTAAGCCAGGGTTGCGTTGCTGGATCTCGCTTAGGAGGCACTCTTCGGTGGTGAGGAGGAGGCCGGCGCCGTTGGTGTCGATGCTGCCGCCTTCGAGGACGAGGCGGTGGGGTTTTCCGTTGGGCCCTTCGACCTCGGGTTTGAACTGGGGGATGTCGTAGTGTCTGGCAACGTGCTGGGGGATCTGGTCGTCGCGACGGTAGTTATCGTACTTGGCCCAGGCATTGAACTTCCAGTTGGTGACGGCGAGGTCTCCGGCGGGGTTTTTGACGAAGATGGGGCCGGAGTCGCGGAGCCAGACGCGATCGGTCTGCCAGGAGTGGAAGTGGAGGCGGGCGAGGTTGGCTCCGGCGCGGAGGAGGTGGCCGGTGGCGCGGCGTTCAGCGTCTTCATTGTTGACGAGGATGTGGACGGCTTCGACCTGGGAGAGATGGCGGACGATTTCGGAGTAGACCCAGGGGATGGGCTTGAATTTTCCGGGCCAGTCCTCGGCGTTGTGGGGCCAGGCGATCCAGGTGGCGGCGTGGGGAGACCACTCGGCCGGCATGCGGTAGTCGGTTGGTTTGTGGTCGGTGTTCAGTGGTACCCCCTACCCCGTCAAAATTGTGCAAAGTCTTCGATTGAGATACTTTAGGTCTGGACTTCCGTGGTTGATGAGAGTATCAGGTTGGGGTCACGGGCGGATGAACGTGCTTGGCTGATGGGCTCCCTTGTCAAGTATAGCGGCGTGGGAAGAGGGATGTAGCTGCGGCAAAGTGCGCATGCCGGGGATGAAGGAAAGCGGTTCGCGCGTTGCGCGAATAACCCACTCTTCACGACAAGACCGTTAAGGATGTGGCGCCCGGATTTGTGACTATTTTTCTTTGACGATCAGGTAGGTGGTTGTCGTGCCGGGGGCTAGTTTGACCCAGTGGGGGGCGTTGGCGGCGATGTGGGCGATTTCGCCGGCGTGGAGGATTACTTCTTTGCCTCCTTCTATACCGGGACCGCGGGTCTCTCCGGGGGCGGTGGTGTGTCCTCCTTGCATGGTGCCGCCGGTGACGAGGGTGACACTGCCCTTGGTTATGATCATCTGGTCGGCCCAGTCGTGGTGGAGCTCGGCGTCGCCGGTGTGGACACGGACGACGAGGAGGGTTTTGTAGGAGCCGAAGTCGTCGAAGGTGTCGAAGGCTACTCCGCCTGGGCTAGCTTTGGCGGCAGTGAGGAGTTTGGCTTCGCGTTGGTTGAGGTCTGCTGTGTTGTGGACGATGGGATCGGTGGACTGGGCCAGGAGGGGGGCTGCTGCGAGTGCTACCGAGAGGAAGAGGCGACGGGGCATGATAGCTCCTTGGAGGATTGCCAATTGTAATGGGTGGTTTGTGGCGGCCAAGGAGGCCGGTGGTTGGACGACGTGCATCCTGTCTTTGGCAAGTCAAGTGTCTCGGTTTTTTTTGATCTCAAAATATAGCTTTGGGTCGGGAAGTGACGAAATGCTCCCCGGAATGCATATAGGATGAAGTCGATTGAGATTAACGGTTTGTAAATCCCCGGAAAAGGTTTTGTAACGATATGGCAATCGGCGTCAGCGCACCCCCGAGCACACAGCACTTTTCAAACCAGAAGACGGATATCCGGGCCATGAGCATCGCCACGATGCTCTTCTTCATGTGGGGATTTCTGACGTGTCTTAACGACATTCTGATCCCGCACCTGAAGGGCATCTTCGACCTGAACTACGCGCAGGTGATGATGGTGCAGTTTTGTTTCTTCTCGTCGTACTTCATCTTTGCGTTTCCGGCGGGAAAGCTGGTGGAGTGGCGTGGCTATAAGGGCACGATGGTGATCGGCTTGCTGGTAATGGCGACCGGCGCGTTTCTATTTTTGCCGGCTTCGACTGTGGTGTCGTTCGGGTTATTTCTTACGGCGCTGGTGATTCTTGCGGCAGGAATTACGACGCTGCAAGTGGCGGCGAATCCTTATGTGGCGAACCTGGGACCTCCGGAGACGTCTGCCGCGCGACTTAATCTTTCGCAGGCGTTCAACTCGTTTGGGACGTTTGTGGCTCCGTTCTTTGGGAGCATGTTCATTCTGGCTTCGGCGCCGGTGGCTCCGGAGAAGTTGCGGTCGTTTTCGGCGGCGGCGTTGCAGGCGTACCGGACGGAGCAGGCGTCGAGCGTGCGACTGCCTTACCTGGGGATTGGATTGACGCTGGTTCTGCTGGCGATCTCGTTCGCGGTGCTGAAGCTGCCGACGATGGACTTCACGCGCGACATAAGGCCCGGGGAGTTGGACACGACGGCGACAAACGACAGCATATGGAGGCACCCGGTGCTGCTGGCAGGTGCACTGGCGATCTTTGTTTACGTTGGCGCAGAGGTTTCGATCGGGAGCTTCCTGGTGAATTACTTTGGGCTGCCGGATATTGCGGCGTTCTCGGAGAAGACGGCGGCGAAGTATGTTTCGCTGTACTGGGGCGGAGCGATGGTGGGGCGGTTTATAGGGTCGTGGCTACTGACGAAGGTCAGAACGAGCATGGTGCTGGGGACCGCGGCGCTGGTGGCATGTGGACTGGTGGCGACCTCGATCCTCACGCATGGGCACACGGCGATGTGGGCGATCATTGCTGTGGGGCTGTTCAACTCGGTGATGTTTCCGAGCATCTTTACCGTGGGGCTGACAGGACTGGGGCCGCTGACTTCGAAGGGGTCGAGTCTGATGGTGGCGGCGATTGTCGGCGGAGCGCTGATTCCGCTGGCGGAAGGGCACCTTGCCGATGCGGTTGGGGTGCAGCACGCGTTTATTATTCCGGCGGTTTGCTACATCTACATCGCGTTGTTTGGGTATTTGGGGGGGCGACGGGCGGAGCGCGAGGTGGGGATAGCGGCTTAGATTTTCCCGGGCCTGCTTCGCCTTTCGAAACGGATGCCCGACATGAGAGATTGTCCGTCCGCATGCGGCATTGTTATTTTTCTTTGAAGACGAGGTAGGTGGTGGTGGTGCCGGGGGCGACTTTGATCCAGTGCGGTATCCCAGCGGGGATGTGGACGATGTCAGCGGCGTGGAGGACGACTTCTTTTCCGCCGTCGATGCCAGAGGCGAGGGTTTCCCCGGGGCGGCCTGGGCCGTCATTGGCGTGTTCCCCCTGCATGGTTCCGCCGGTGACGAGAGTGAGGGTGCCCTCTTTGATGACTATCTGGTCAGCAAAGAATTGATGACGTTCGGCATCGCCGGTGTGCACGCGGACTACCAGGAGGGTGTAGTCGTTGCCGTAGTCTTCGAGCCTTCCTATGGCCATGCCGGATGGGCTTGCCTTGGCGGTCTCGATTAGTTTTGCTTCGCGCTGCTGAAGATCGGCGGCGGTGTAGATGGTGGGGTCGCCATTTTGGGCGCAGGCGGATGACGCTGCGATGAGTGCAATGGAGAGGAAGATGCGACGAGGCATGCTGGCTCCTTTTGGGATTGCCAATTGTAACGGGTAGTTTGTGGGGGTTAAGAGAACGGCGGGCTGGAGGGTTTACATCGCACCTTTTGCGGTGAGACTGCAAAGGGTGGTGTTTCGGAGTGTGATGGCTGGGTTGGGGAAAGCGGTTCGCGCATTCGCGCGAATGCCCACATCTCAAAATCGAGATATGGGGCACCCGATTTGTAGCTTCTGCCGGATGTGGGCGCCCTACCGACCGGGTCTGCACAAGATTGGCGGCCGGTAGCGGGGGGTGCATGAGCGCCATTCGCTGCCTGCGATGCAGGGGATTTCAAGGTTGGAGGACGTAGAGGGAGATGAAGTCGAAACCGTCGATGGTGCCGGTGTAGAAGCGGCCGTAGATGGAGCCTACTCCGGGAGGCCATGGGTCGTGAATGCGCAGCATCGTACCGCTGCCGTCCGGGTCGCCGTCGCTCCAAAAGCCACTGAAGACGATGGCGTGGAGCCAGCCTCCGCCGGCTGCGCCACCGCCTACTGCCCATGCGGGTTTGGATCGTAGAAGAGTGGCGAGATTCTGGATAGTCCAGGACTGCGGATAGTAGATGCGCCAGCCGAGCCCGTCGGCGAAGAGCTTGACGTTTTCCGGAGATGGAGCGAGTCCGCCGCCGGGGATGGCGGCCTTGCCGGGGCCGACGGACATGTTGCCCACGATCATCGTTGCTGAGGCGGACCAACAGGTGACGTTGGATGGCTGCGGATAGAGGATGACCGGATGAGTGAAGTCGTACCTGATGCCGAGCGCCTGCCAGGTGAGAGGGCCTGCGGCGCCGTCGGGACTGATCCGCTTTTGAGTTTGAAAGTTGATCAGGGCGGCGCGGGTCTTGGGCCCGAAGATGCCGTCTTCGCGAAGTGCGGGGATGGAAGCCTTCTTTTTGTTCAGAAGACGCTGCAGCAGTTTGACCTGATCCTGTCGGGCCCCTAGACCAAGAATATCCATCGAATCAGCCTCGGTTGGAAAATGAGGGGATCAGAGTAGCACAGGGTTGGGTGAGGGGTTTTGCATAGTGAGTTCTCAGGGATGGTCTAAGCGGTTCGCGCGTTCGCGCGAATGCCCACAACTCAAAATCGAGATATGGGGCACCCGATTTTGTGGATTCAGCGAGAAATGGGCCACCGTGCCGAATGTTTTTTTGGATAGAGATCTGTCTCGGTTGCCGATAGACTGTCGATCAATGGGGATCGCTGTCGTTCTTATTTTTTATGCTGTGGTATTGATGGTTGCCGCTTCAATAGGAGCGGTTGTATTTGGTTTACTAAGCTATACTTTGACGCGAAATGCAGGACCGCGGCGAAAGCGAGCAGTCGTCCTATCCATTCTTTTCCCTTATGCATGTGTGGTGTTTGCCGGAGGGTGGTTTATCTCCTACTGGATTGTTAACGAAGGCGTGTTTCATCGAGATCCCATGTTAGGCGACACATGGGAGACTCCTTTGCCCAATGGTTACGCTCTAATGATGATTGATACGACTGATCAGGGAGCCGTCTACAACCCAAAAACACAATCAGGTAGTGGGTCGATCGGCAGTAGGGGTGATGCGGCATTCGGAGTTCGTCAGCTTCAGGTGTCGAACGGATTGATCTTTGGTGCGAGGGATAGCGGATATTTCGGTCGGATAGGACAGGATTCGAAAATTGTTGACACTTATTTTGAGTTGGACACAACAAGGAATATTCAGACTGAATTTAGGTCCCTGGAAGACCTTCAGCACCGGGCAGCTTCAGAGGGCATTCAGCTGCACCTGCGAGAATTTCAGTCGGTTTTTGGCGACTACAGAACGACCTGGTTCGATTACTTGGCAGGTGCAATTCTATTGCTGATACCGGTGGGTGGATTCGTGCTGCTTGCTCGCTGGATATGGAAACTGGATACTCCACCAGTGGAAAATGCCGGTTGAATCATAATTTCCATTTTCTAGTCCAAGAAGCGTTTGGCGATGCCTTCGTAGGCGTCAATGCGGCGGTCGCGTAGGAAGGGCCAGTGCTGGCGGGTGACTTCGATGAGTTTGGGGTCGAGGTCGGCGATTAGGATCTCTTCTTTGTTGTGGCTGGCTTTGGCTAGGATGCGGCCGAAGGGGTCGGCGATGAAGCTGCCACCCCAGAACTCGATGCCGGATGCGGGGGTGTGGTCGCCGGGGCCGTGGAGTTCGACGGTGGCAGGGTTGCCGTCGGCTGCGGTGACTTTGAATTTGACGTCGCCGTGCTCGTGGCCTACGCGGTTGACGGCGCAGACGAAGACTCCGTTGGCGATGGCGTGGGCGCGCTGGGCGGTCTGCCAGGCGTCGTACTGGGCGGTGCCGAACTCTTCCTTTTCGGAGGGGTGCCAGCCGATGGCGGTGGGGAAGAAGAGGACCTCGGCTCCGCGGAGAGCGGTGAGGCGGGCGCCTTCGGGATACCACTGGTCCCAGCAGACCAGGGTGCCGATGGGGCCTTGCGTGGTTTGCGCGGATTTGAAGCCGAGGTCGCCGGGGGTGAAGTAGAACTTCTCGTAGTAGAGCGGGTCGTCGGGGATGTGCATCTTGCGGTAGGTGTCGGCGATGCTGCCGTCTTTTTCGATGGTGACGGCGGTGTTGTGGTACAAGCCCGGGGCGCGGCGTTCGAAGAGGCTGGCGACGAGGACGACGCCGGTTTCACGGCAGACGCGGGTGAG
This sequence comes from uncultured Acidobacteriaceae bacterium, assembly GCA_963798925.1. Lineage (GTDB taxonomy): Bacteria > Acidobacteriota > Terriglobia > Terriglobales > Acidobacteriaceae > Edaphobacter. The sequence continues at coordinate 1,304,508 of CAWCVD010000007.1, read as the reverse complement.
GGTGTCGGTGGAGGGGCCGGGAATGGACTCGGCGAGGCCGAAGAGGGCGTGGTCTTCGCGCTGGCAAAAGTATTGGGCGCGGAAGAGCTCGGGGAGGCAAACGAGCTGGGCCCCTTGGCGGGCGGCTTCGTAGATGCGCTCGGCTGCTTTGTCTAGGTTGAGCTGGGTGTCCGGGTCCATGGACATCTGGATGAGGGCTACGCGTTTGGTGGTGCTGTTTGCAGTCATGGGTGTCTTTTTAGTTTATCGGGATTCGTTGAATGTTGCGGGTGCGTGAAACTGGAGGAAAAGGCATACCCAGAGGCTAAAGCCCCTTTTCTTCGAAGCTGAAATAGAGGGGCCAAGCCTGACGGCTTGGCTTACCTAGAAGCGGTTCGCAATTTTGCGCGAATAACCCACCCTTCACGATAAGACCGTGAAGGATGGGGCACCCGGCGAATAACCCACCCTTTGCGATGAGACAAAGGATGGGCCACCCGTCTCGGCTACTTTGCGTCTGAGACTCGGGGGACGGTGCGGGCTACTGGTTCGATGCGATTGGCGCTTTGGAACGGAAGCATCCAGCCGGGGTACTCGGGTGGGAGGGCGCTTACTTCGTCGAGTTGCTTGAGTTCGTCCGGGTGAGTTTGAGGTCGACGGCGGCGATGTTGTCTTCGAGCTGGTCGAGGCGTTTGGCTCCGATGATGATGGAGGTGACGAAGGGTTTTGCGAGGACATAGGCGAGAGCGATGCGCGCGGGGCTGCAGTTGTGCGCCTTGGCGATGGGGGCGATGACGTCGAGGATGCGCCAGGTGCGCTCTTTGTCGACGATGGGGAAGTCGAAGTCGGAGCGGCGGGAGTCGGCGGGTTTCTGATTTTCGCGGGAGAATTTGCCGGAGAGCAGGCCGCCGGCGAGTGGGCTCCAGACGAGCAGGCCGGTCTTTTCGGCTTCGAGGAGAGGAACGATGTCGCGCTCGAGGTCGCGGCCGGCGATGGAGTAGTAGGCCTGGAGGGTGTCGAAGCGGGCGAGGTTTTTGAACTGGGAGATGCCGAGGGCTTTGGCGATCTTCCAGGCCTGCCAGTTGGAGACGCCGATGTAGCGGATTTTGCCTTGCTGGACGAGGGTGTCGAGTGCGCGGAGGGTCTCTTCGATGGGGGTGATGGAGTCGTTGCCGTGGATCTGGTAGAGGTCGATGTGGTCGGTCTGGAGGCGGCGGAGGCTGGCGTCGACAGCGTCCATGATGTGGCCGCGGGAGGCGCCGACGTCGTTGCGGCCGGGGCCGGTGCGGCCGAAGGCTTTGGTGGCGATGACGACTTGCGTGCGGGGGATGTTGAGGTTTTTGAGGGACTGGCCGAGGGCCTTTTCGCTCTCGCCCTCGGAGTAGACGTCGGCGGTGTCGAAGAAGTTGATGCCGGCGTCGATGGAGGCCTTGATGAGCTGGTCGGCTCCGGCCTGGTCGACGGTGCCGATGGCGCGGAAGAGGCCGGTGCCACCGTGGAAGGTCATGGTGCCGAAACAGAGCGTCGAGACAAGGAGGCCGGTGTCGCCAAGGGTCTTATATTGCATCGGGATTCCTTTTCGCCGAGAGCGTCGGCGGATAGTGATTGGATGGCATGGAGTAGGCGCTCGATTCAGTTGGGGGGAGACGAGACGATCGGAGGGCTCGATTTTTGCTGCACTTTGCTTTTTCGCCGTGGGATTTTCTGTTACGTTTAAGTTGCAACGGCGGCCAGATCAGCGTCCGGTACGCTCTCTTCCATTCACCTGAAAATTTTTCCCAGCAGTTGCGGTAGACGTGTATTTCATTGCAGAAGGAGTATTATTTTGAGCGAATTTCGTGATTTTCTGGAACTTTCGTACGGCGAACTCGAGGACCTGAACCTGGCGGCGAAGGAGCAGCGCAAGAAGCGCGTTGCGGCCGATGTGATTCAGGAGGAGCGGCTGAAGTACCTGACCGATGAGAAGCGGATCAAGGCTGTGACGGTGCTGTTCAGCGATCTTGAAGGCCGGCTGCACATGCTGGACTACGACAAGAAGTTCCTGGTGAAGAGCTACGACAACCTGACGTTCGACGGCTCGTCGATTCGCGGATTTACGGCGCAGCGGGAGAGCGATCTGCGGCTGGGGATCGACTGGAGCGCGTTTTACTGGGTGCCGGCGGATGTGTTTGGCGCGGGCAAGGTGATGGTGTTCGGCGAGGTGATCGACAAGAACGGCACGACGTACAGCGCCGATATTCGCGGGGTGCTGAAGAAGTTCTCGCAGGAGCAGTTCGACAAGAACGGCTACACGCTGAATGCGGCGAATGAGATTGAAGGGTTCCTGTTTGAGGGCATCGACGCGGAGCGGAACTACCATCGAGACGGGAAGCTTCGAGTATGTGAATAAGGGCGGGTATTATCACTCGCTGCCGGGCGATCCGCTGCGGGAGTTTATCGACACGACGGCTGAGGTGCAGCGTGCGATGGGCTTTGAGAATGAGAAGGACCATCCGGAGGTTGCGCCCTCGCAGTTCGAGATTAACTACTCGTATGGTGAGGTGGTTGCGGCGGCGGATCAGATTCAGCTTTACAAGCTGATCTGCCGGCAGGTGGCGACGCAGATGGGGATGACGGCGAGCTTTCTGCCGAAGCCGGTTGTGGGCGTGAACGGCAGCGGCATGCACACGAATGTTTCTGATGACGAAGAGTGGGAAGAATCTGTTCTGGGATCCGCAAGGGCGAGGAGAAGATCTCGAAGCTCGCGTGGCAGTTTACGGACCGCATTTTGACGCATGGAAACGATATCTGCCTGCTGCTGAATGCGAGCGTGAATGCTTATCGGCGGCTGGATCCGCACTTTGAGGCGCCGAACCAGATTAAGGCGTCGGCGGTGGATCGTGGATCGATGATCCGGATTCCGATTGGGAATGAGAAGTCGGCGCGCGTGGAGGTACGGTCGGTTGGGCCGGATGCGAATCCTTACCTGGTGATGTACTCGATCTTCAAGAGCGGATTGCAGGGCGATATCTCGAAGATCAAGAATCTGAGGCAGGCGGAGCGGTATTTGCCGGACAACGTTTATACGGCGCTTGAGAACTTCCGTGCCGCGCAGTGGACGACGACGCTGCTGGGAGCTGATGTGAAGGGCCGGTATGCCGACCTGAAGCAGGCTTCGGCTGACCGGTGCGCGCGGTTATTGGGCACGATTGTGAAGGCGCCGGAGGTGCAGTTCCACCACGATGTGTATAACCAACTGCTTTGGAATAACTTTTAGGGGCAATTTCAGATTGAGAGGAGGGCCGACGAGATTCTCGTCGGTCCTTTTTTCTTTGGTTTGGTCGCGAAAGATAGCGCGTGCTAGAGTCTTAGCGATATGAAGACTTGGGCCTTGTGGAGTTTCACGGCTTGTGGAATTAGTTTGCTGCTTTGTGGTTGCGGTGGGGGAAGTCCGAAGCAGGCGGCTCCGGCTGTAAGCCCATTGGCAGGAAATTGGCTGATCGCGGGGCCACTGCCCACGAATGGCTTTACAGCTCCTGGGACAGGTGTATTCAGCCTGGCAATGAGCTTCGACGTTACCGACAACAACATAACCGCATCCGGGTATGCCAGTGGGTTCTGCGCATCGAATTCCAACCCGCCGATTTACAACGAAGCCTTTTCTTTTAGTGGTTTGACTACCGGGGTAATTGCCCCGGATGGGAGCTTTACGCTTCAGACTCCGCAGAACATTCCTAGCTATTCGCTATCGATGCAGGGGAGAGTTCCGGAGATAAATATGGGGCAGTTCGCGGGCACGTACACGGCTACATTCAATTCGCCGGTCGGACCGCAATGCGTGGGGAACTCTTCCGGGATGTTTACTGCAACTTCCTTTCCGTTCGTTAGCGGAGTCTACAACGGAACTGGAAACTTCCAGACTTCGACGAATGGGATTGTTTCAACTGCCTCGCCGATTACGATGCAGGTGAGTCTGCAACAGGGCGCGACTGTGCTTAATCCTACAACGGGACTTTCCACACCGAGCAATATTGCGATTGGGGGAAACATTAGTGTGCAGGGATTTCCGTGCTTTACGTCCGGCACCGCGAACACGACACAATTCGGCCTAAGCGAGGAGCCGTTGAGTTTTATTGCGGGGAATATTATCCGTGTGAACTTTATGATGGACGACGGATCAACGTTGGGCTTAACGGGCGCATTGAGTGATTCAACGGGGAGGCATATTTCAGCTTTATTTTCGGTGCTTCCCTCAGAGAAATGTGGTGGCGCGGGTTCTTACTTTTTTCCGCCGACGGGTTTGACTCTGCAGAATTAGCGGAGTTGCAGAAATGCAACTCGATCAGGTGTTATTCGCCACGGTGTTTCCTGTCAGTTGACACGAAGGACGGGCTGCTACATTCTTCTCGTGTTACCTCGATGGAGGGTTCTCTTGGACGGGACGAGTATTTCGGAGCAGAATCCCTGGTTGGTGCCGGCGGCGGTGCTGGGTGGATGTATGCTGCTCGGACTGGTACTGGGTGGGTTGCTGCTGGGTATGGAGATCAAGGAGACGCGACTGGCCGACCGTTATGTGACGGTGAAGGGGCTGGTGGAGCGGACGGTGAAGTCCGACAGCGCGGTGTGGCCGGTGACGTACAAAGAGACCGGGAACGATCTGCAGCAGGTGTATGCGAAGAGTGAGGAGGATCGTGGGGCGATTGTGAAGTTTTTTGTAGCGCAGGGGATTTCGCCGCAGGAGATTTCGGTGGGGCAGATCCAGGTGACGGATAAGCAGGCCAATGAATATGGCGGGAATAACAACGGCGGACCGCGGTATATCGTGCAGCAGACGGTGACGGTGAGTTCGAAGCGACGTGGATAAGATTTCGAAGGCGGGGCAGAAGACGGCGCAGTTGTTGCAGGCCGGAATTATCGTCGTCGGCGGGTATGGGCAGGGGATTCGGTATGTGTTCAATGGGCTGAATGCGCTGAAGCCGGACATGATTACGGAGGCGACGAAGAATGCGCGGGCGTCGGCGGACAGGTTTGCGGCGGATTCGGGGAGCCAGGTAGGGTCGATCCGGTCGGCGAACCAGGGAGTGTTTTCGATCTCGGCGGCGGACGCGGGGAGTGGGATGGCTCCGGGAGAAGAGGGTGGGGGTGGTGGGCCGGCGGAGAGTCCGGATGCGAGCATCATGAAGAAGGTTCGGGTGGTGTCGACGGTGGATTATTATCTGGTTCGATAAGCGCACGGGTGGTCGCGTATCGTTGCGAGTGATCTTCGGCGGGTGGTAGCCTTCGAATACTACCTTTTTGCTCCGGAGTCTACGTCGATGCAGTCAAGCTATAACGGAATTGCGGTGCCCGCTGATGGGCAGGCTATTGAGTACACGAATGGCAAATACACGGTGCCAGACCACCCGATCATTCCCTTTATTGAGGGTGACGGAACGGGGCGCGATATCTGGAAGGCGTCGCAAAGAGTGTTCGATGCGGCGGTGGAGAAGGCTTACGGCGGCAAGCGGTCGGTGAAGTGGTTTGAAGTTCTGGCTGGGGAAAAGGCTTACCGGCAGACCCAGAACTGGCTGCCGGATGACACGGTGAAGGCTACGGTGGACTTTCGCGTGTCGATCAAGGGACCGCTGACGACTCCTGTGGGTGGTGGAATTCGCAGCTTGAATGTGGCGCTGCGGCAATTGATGGATCTGTACCAGTGTGTTCGTCCGGTGAAGTACTACGCGGGCGTGCCGAGTCCGGTGAAGCATCCGGAGAAGCTGGATGTAGTGATCTTCCGGGAGAATACGGAGGATATTTATGCCGGGATTGAGTTCCGCGAGGGGACGCCTGAGGCTGCGAAGTTTATTGCGTTTGTGAATGACGAGATGCTAAGGGGCGGGAAGAAGAAGATTCGGCTGGACTCGGGTGTTGGGGTGAAGCCGATCTCGATTACGGGGTCGAAGCGGCTGGTGCGGGCGGCGATTCAGTATGCGCTGGATAATGGGCGCAAGACGGTGACGCTGGTGCACAAAGGAAATATTCAGAAGTTTACCGAGGGCGCCTTTCGCGAGTGGGGATATGAGGTCGCGACTCAGGAGTTCCGCGACAAGACGGTGACGGAGCGGGAGAGCTGGATACTGGGGAATCTTGAGGCGAATCCGAATCTCACGCCGGAGCAGAACGCGGCGTTGGTTGAGCCGGGAATTGAGTTTGCCTCGAAGGAGTTTGGAGCCGAGGTTGTGGCCGAGGTGAAGAACGTTGTTGCGACGATTGGTAAATCGCACGGGAATGGGCAGTGGAAGAAGAAGATTCTGGTGAACGACCGGATTGCCGACTCGATTTTTCAGCAGATCATTTTGCGGCCCGAGGACTATAGCGTGCTGGCGACAACGAATCTGAACGGGGACTATATTTCTGATGCAGCGGCTGCGCAGGTTGGCGGTTTGGGGATTGCTCCGGGCGGGAATATTGGCGATGGGTACGCTGTGTTCGAGGCGACGCATGGCACGGCACCGAAGTATGCGGACAAGGATGTGATCAATCCGGGTTCGGTGATGTTGTCGGGTGTCATGTTGTTCGATTTCTTGGGCTGGACCGAGGCGGCACGGCTGATCGAGAGCTCGATGGAGAAGACGATTGGGCAGAAATATGTGACATATGACTTCGAGCGCGGGATGCAGGGAGCGACGAAGGCGAAGACGAGTGAGTTTGCTACTCGGATGATTGAGAATATGTAGCGACCACGGATTTTCGCGGATGGTACGGATCGAAGACAACAGCGTAACGGTGATAAGAAGGATTTGAGAGCGATAAAGGCTGATTTTGAATTTGAGAGGGATGGAATGCGGAAGAAGGTAACGATTGTTGGTGCTGGGAATGTTGGTGCGACGGCGGCGCATTGGATCGCGGCGAAGGAGCTTGCGGATGTTGTGTTGATCGATGTGGTCGAGGGCGTGCCTCAGGGCAAGGGTTTGGACCTGCTGGAGGCTATGCCGATTGAGAAGCGAGATGTCTCGGTGATTGGAACGAACGACTATGCGGATACGGCGAACTCGGACATCGTAGTGATTACGGCAGGAATTGCGCGCAAACCTGGAATGAGCCGCGATGATCTGCTGAACACGAACTTCGGAATCATGAGCGATGTTGCGAGTAAGGCTCTGGCGGCGTCGCCGAACGCGATCTTCATCATCGTCTCGAACCCGTTGGATGCGATGGCGCAGACGGCGTTCAAGAAACTTGGGTTGCCGCGTGAGCGTGTTATCGGGATGGCCGGTGTGCTGGATTCGGCACGGTTCCGGACGTTTATTGCCGAGGAGTTGAATGTGTCGGTCGAGAACGTGACGGCGTTTGTGCTGGGCGGACACGGCGATACGATGGTTCCGCTGTCGCGATATTCGACTGTGGCGGGGATTCCGATTACGGAGCTGATTGAGCCTGCACGGCTGAAAGAGCTGGAGACGCGGACGGCCAATGGCGGCGCGGAGATTGTGAAGCATCTGAAGACGGGTTCGGCTTACTATGCTCCTTCGGCGGCTGCGGTGGAGATGGTCGAGGCGATTCTGAAGGACAAGAAGAAGATTCTGCCTTGCGCGGCTTACCTGCAGGGCGAGTATGGGATCTCGGGGTTGTATGTTGGGGTGCCTTGCAAGCTGGGGGCGAAGGGGCTTGAGCAGATTATTCAGATCAAGCTGACTCCTGAGGAACAGGCAGCTCTGAATAAGAGCGCTGAGGCTGTGAAGGAACTTTGCACTGTCATTGGAATGGCGTAGGCACGGTTGTTCGTTGCTTGTTGTTAATTGAAAGGCAATAGCGATAACCCGCTCTAGTGAGCGGGTTTTTCTTTGGGAGTCGCAGGGCTGGTTTCTGCAGGGGTGAAGTGGCTTAGGGGTTGTGGTGCCGGGAGAGCGGCTTGGGCGTCGTGGGTGATGACCGGTCGATGCCTAGCTAGTGGGCTTTGAAGACAAACTTGAAGGTTGTGACGACTGCAACCGCATTGCCGTCGAGGATATAGGGTGTGAAACGCCAGGCTTGCACTGCCCTGACGACTGCACCCTGCACGTCCAGAGTTCCGTTGAGGGCTCGGGCGCGAGTCACTCTACCGTCCTTCGAGATAGTGGCTTCTACGTCGATCGTACTGTCCTCTCTAAGATGGCTAAAACTGGGGTAGACGGGCTTGGGAGTCAGGACCGCGTAGGTCATCATCATGGCGGCAGGCACGGCGACGGGGGCGTTTGTTTGGCTAGCCGGGCGAGGGATAGACATTGCAGTCGGTACGCCAGCCGGACGGGACGAGGCAGATGTGGCGGAGGCGACCAAGGGGCCAGAGGCAGCAGGGGGTGGGGTTGGGGGGTGCACCGGTTCAGCACTCTTTAGGTCCGGCTGAGGATCGGATGGTGAGGGCCTTGCCTCAGAGTGGTCCTGAGTGACAGCCGCCGGTGGGGTGACAGGCAGGTTCGAGTGTGGCGGCTCGATCGTTTTGAGGGCCTGCGAGGGAGAGGATTCCAACTTTTCAGTGTCGGCTTGCGGAGCAGGGTGGACCGCCGATTCGGGCGTTGGCGTCGGCTGAATCGGGGATGTCTGAGGATGCGCGTCGACAACGTTGCCCGAGGTCGTATTGTCGGGACGATGGATGGAGTTAGGTATGGAAGATGCTGCGTAGGGAGCGGCGCGCTGCTGTGAGAATTTGGCCGCCTGGTTCGCAGGGGCCGGTTGTGACGGTTGCTCCGCAAGAGGCAGAGCGGATCGATGAGTGGCCGGAGCGAGGGAAACAGGCTGGGAATGTAGATAGCGATAGCCGAAGATCGCTATAGACGCGCAGAGAAGGATGAGAAGGAAGGTAAGGACTGCATTGACTATACGGAGACGACGGAGGCGGGCATCGCGTGTTACGGAGGAAGGATCGTCCGAGACAATTGAGTTCTGGTGAGGGACGATGAGGGGTGCGGTGGCGTCGAGAGCTTGTTCCGCCTGTGTGGCGGGAACGGCAGTTTCCGGGGCGATTGCAGGTTCGGAGTGCAGGGCGGCAACGGTAGGCTCAGGTGCGCTTTGCGGATCTATAGCCTCAGGTGGCTCGAAGTGCTCGGGCGGGGAAAGTCTTTCCGGGGCGATCCGTTCGAGGCGTGGCTCGATCCGGCTCACACGATTCTCGATGTCTTCGAGATACATCCTGAGTTCGCTCAGGGTGAGACTTTCAAGTGGCGTGTTCGCTGGGATTTGGCGACGTGTGGGCGCGCTGTTTGTGGCATGACTGGCCGGCGGATCCTGGGTTCCGCGAGGATCAGGTCCAGAGCGAGAGGCGGCGGAGTAAAACAGGGTTGGGCCGGGCCGCGAGGAGACCGGTTCCTTGTCTCGGTCTACGCGCCACGATGAGCGTGCATCAGGATCGGGTTCGCGTCTTGACCACGACTCGTAGCCGTCCAGAAATGCGGACATGGCGTCTTGAGGCAGGTCGATGGTGGCATCGCGGATGGAGGTGCCGGAACCACCGAACGCGCAAACAACCAGGACAAGCAATTGCTCAGGAGAGAGAGGGATCTCGGTCGCATGACTGATGATTGTGCAGAGCGTGAAGAGATCAGTCCTGAAGCTATCATTCGACGTCAGATCAGGACCAAGATGGGCGATGTCCCGAGGATTTCCGCAGCTGATCTGGTGAAGTTTGCAGAGGTCAGTGAGTTCGCCTACGAACTGAAGTTCAGAGCGATTGTTGTCGAGCAAAACCGAATGAGCAAACATTCCAGCCCCCAAGGGCAGTGCGATTTTACTGCCGAAGATGTGCCCGGGACCCGTGGGGGAATGATTCTATTCCTCACCGACTTTATGTTACAAGCGCTAAATTTGGAGCCGGCTGCGACAAAGTCAGGCGAACGAAGGAATGGTTTTGGAGTTCCTTCGTTCGCCTGATTGGGTGATTCTTTGGGATATCGGGGACGATTAAACGCGCTCGATCGTAACGGATTCGAGGGTGACTGGGGTTTTGGGGCGGTCCATGCCGTCTTTGCTGACCTTCGAGATTTTCTCGACGATGTCGTAGCCTTCGACGACTTCGCCGAAGATAGTGTGTTTGCCGGTGAGCCAGGTTGTGGGGGCTACTGTGATGAAGAACTGGCTGCCGTTGGTGTTGGGGCCGGCGTTCGCCATGGCCAGTTTGCCCTTTTCCTGGAAGCCGTGTTTGGAGCCGCGGGTCTCGTCGGCGAACTTGTAGCCTGGGCCACCCATGCCGGTGCCTTCGGGGTCGCCGCCCTGGATCATAAAGTCGGGGATGACGCGATGGAAGATGGTTCCGTCGTAGAGCTTCGCGCCTTTCTTGCTGCGGCTGTTCCAGTCCTTGGTGCCTTCGGCGAGGCCGATGAAGTTGGCGACAGTCTCGGGGGCGTCTTTTTCGAAGAGCTCGCAGACGATAGTGCCTTGGCTGGTTTTGAAGGTGGCGTAGGTGCCGGGTTTGGTAGGCATGTCAGATTTCTCCTTGCAGTTTGATGAAGATTTTTGTTGGAGAGAGGCGTTTCCACGCAAGATTTGCGAGGGCCTTAAAGAATTATTTGGGTGGCGCGGTGGGCGCCGGTGCGGAAGGTGCTGCCGGTGGTGTTGCGGGCACGGGAGGCATGGGTTGCCCTTCGCGGACGATAGTGACTCGGTTGATGACGACCGGGGTTGTCGGTTTGTCGTTGGCGTTGCGGTCGACGCGTGCGATGGAGGCGACGAGGAGAACGCTGTGCTCATCGCATAGGCCGAAGATGGTGTGTTTGCCGTTGAGCTGCGGGACGGCCTGTTCGGTGATGAAGAACTGACTGCCGTTAGTGCCGCCACCTGATGGGCCGGGGCCGGCATTGGCCATGGCGAGGAGGCCTGGGGTGTCGAAGGTGAGGGAGGGATCGATCTCGTCCTGGAAGAAGTAGCCGGGATCGCCGGTTCCGTCACCTGCGCGGTCGCCGCCCTGGATCATGAAGGTGGGGATGACGCGGTGGAAGCTTGTGCCGTTGTAGAAGGGCTGGTGGTGCATCTTCTGAAGGGTCTTGGGATCGGTCCAGTCTTTGGTGCCTTCTGCGAGGCCGATGAAGTTGGCGACGGCGACTGGGGCTTCTTTATCGTAGAGTTTGCAGGTGAGGCGGCCCATGGTGGTGTCGAAGACGGCGGTGGGGCCGGTGGGGACGGGCGGCGGTTTGAGTTGGCTGGTGGTGCTGGGTGCGTCGGGCAACTGCTGGGCGGCGGCAGGGGTTGATGGAGTTTGAGCTTGCGCGGATACGAGCGTGGATACGTTGAAGGCCACGGCGAGTGCGAAAAGACGAAGCGTCATGCGGTGTTTGACTCCAACAATCAGGCTATCGCAGACGCGCGGTTGGAGCAATTCGGCGCCTACGGTTGGATTTCTGATTAATACAGAGAGAATTCGTCACGCGCCTCTATCTTCCGGGCGGATTGGGAAAGAAGAATGTGTAACGGGATCAGGTTTCGGCATCTTATGAAGGGGAGGAACCACCGTATGGCGAAGTATGCGATTTATGTGTCGTTGAAGGCGAAACCGGGGAAAGAGAAAGATGTCGAGGCGTTTTTGAAGCAGGGCGCTGAGATGGCTAAGAAGGAGTCGTTCACCGTCTCGTGGTTTGGGCTCAAGGAGGGTGAAGGGCATTACAGTGTGTTCGACACTTTCAATGATGAGGCGGGGCGGGATGCGCACTTAAATGGCGAGATTGCGAAGGCGCTGATGGCGAATGCCGAGGCGTTGTTTGCGGAGGCTCCGAAGATTCACAAGATCGACATTCTGGCGGATAAGTAGCCTGGATTATTTCGAGTTGCCGGCGGCTGCCTGCACGTCGCGAAAGACGCGGAGGAGGTTGGCGCCGAGGAGCTTGTTCATGTCTTCGGCTGTGTAACCCCGGGCCATGAGCGCGGCGGTGACTTTGGGGAGATCGCCGGCGGAGTTGATGTCGGCGGGCAAAGCGGGGATGCCGTCGAAGTCGGTGCCGACGCCGATGTGATCGATGCCGGCGACGCGGATGATGTGATCGAAGTGGGCTATGAGGGAATCGAACGGTGCCCGTCCGATGTGTGCGGCGAACTCGCGATCGATTTTGTTGGAGACGTGGAAGGGGACGGGAAGGCCTTTGGATTTGTAGACGGACTCGATGGCTTCGTGTGCTTTGCGCCGCTCGGGCTTTTGTGAGGCCCAGGCTTGGCGCCAGTGGTCATCGATAAAGGCAGGGAAGAAGTTGACCATGACGACGCCGTTATTTTTCTTCACGGCGTGCAGCATCTCGTCGGTTAGGTTGCGGCCTGCGTTGGTAAGGGCGCGGGCGGAGGAGTGGGAAGCGATGATCGGGGCGCGTGTGGTGGCGAGGACGTCCCAGAAGGTTTTGTCGGAGGCGTGGGAGATGTCGACCATCATGCCGAGGGCGTTCATCTCGCGGATGACGTCTTTGCCGAAGGGCGTGAGGCCGTTGTGGTGAGGGATGATGGCGTCGTCGATGTCGCCGGAGGAGTCGGCCCAGTCGTTAGTGTTAGACCAGGTTAGGGTCATGTAGCGGACGCCGAGGCGGTGATAGTCGCGGAGGAGAGCGAGGGAGTTTTCGATGGAGTGGCCGCCTTCGATTCCTATGAGGACGGCGAATTTGCCTTGTTTGTGCGCGGCGAGGATGTCGTCGGCTGAGGTGCAGAGCTGGAGTTTGTTCGGGGGCGCGGTGGACCTGCTCGAGGGTGGCGTCGATGAGAGCGAGAGTGCGACGGGCGGAGGCGTTGGCGGGGTATTGGCTGGGGTCGACCCAGATGGCGAAGAACTGCGCGTCTAGATTTCCCTCTTTTGCGGAGTCATAGTTGAGCATGCCGCCATTGAGCGGGTCGGTGAAGTTCCACTGCTCGTCGAGGAAGCGTTGGGGTGTATCGGCGTGGGTGTCGATGACGAGAGCGCTGGCGTGGACCTGGGCGGGGTCGGTCATTTTTCGTGTCCCGTTGCAGAAGGTTGCCTGCGTTCGCAAAAAAGTAGCGTACAGAGAGTGTCGAGGTGGATTTGATTGCAGGGAGAGGAGATCGGGGAGGAATGGAAGAGCGCTCTCAGACATGAATAGGACGATTGTAGCAATTGCATTTGCGTTGCGATTCGGGAACAACCGCACGCACGTGACGGCCATCTCTGTTGTGAGAGGTGAATCATGGCACAAGGATTGAATTCGACGAAGAGTGCGGCGCGTCCTTCGCATGAGGCGATTGAGGACGAGACTACCGCGAATGAAGCGAACAAGAGTGATCAGGAGCGGATGGATCATATTGCGATGCAGAGTGCCAAGCGTGCGCAGAACCGGATCTTGTCGGACGAAGAGACTACTCCGGGGAACTCTGTGTTTTCGAAATAGCGAATTGGCTTAAAGAGGAAACGCCCCGCTTGAAACGGGGCGTTTTTCTTTTTCTGGGATGGGATTTTAGAAAGCAGCGGCGCCGGCTTCGGCTACGGCGTGGTCTTGCTCTCCGGAGCCACCGCTGACTCCGATGGCGCCGACGACTTTGCCATCCTTTTTCAGAGGGATGCCTCCGGCGAAGATCATCACCTTGCCGTCATTGGAGGCGTGGATGCCAAAGAACTGATTGCCGGATTGTGAGTGGGTGGCAAGATCTTTGGTGGCTATGTCGAAGGCGCGGGAGGTCCAGGCTTTTTTGATGGAGATGTCGATGGAGCCGATCCAGGCGTTGTCCATGCGGACGTGGGCGATGAGGTTGCCGCCGGCGTCGGCTACGGCTATGTTCATGGGTTGGCCGATCTCGGTGGCTTTCTTTTCAGCGGCGGCGATGATGCGGCGGGCGTCTGCTAGTTGGATCATTTGTTCTCCTGAAATGAGCTTACCGTTTTTGATGCCTGTAGTTGGGGAGGAAGGGATTCTGCTGATGTGAATTTTCCGTTTCCACACAAAGCGGTGTGCAGAGCTCGAAGAGTACGGTTCGTGCTTTGCACGAATGCCCACTCATGCGATGAAACCGCATGAATGGGGCACCCAGTGTTGTGGCCGGATTATCGCGCGAAGAGGTCTTTGACTTGCTGGATGAAGACGTCGCGGCCCATGTCGCTGATGGCTTCGGTGAGGGGCAGCTGTTTGGGGCAGGCCTGGACGCAGTTTTGGGCGAAGCCGCACTCCTGGATGCCGCCGTCTCCGGCTAAGGCGCGGAGACGTTCTTCTTTGAGGACTGCGCCGCTGGGGTCGAGGTTGAACAGTTTGGCCTGGGCGATGGTGGCTGCGCCCACGAAGCCGGTGGCGTCGTTAAATTGAGGGCAAACCTCCATGCAGATGGTGCAGGAGATGCAATTTGAGAGCGGATAGCGCTGTTCCTGAATTTGAGGTGACTGCTTCGGGCCTGCGCCGAGGTCGTAGGAGCCATCGATGGGGACCCAGGCTTTTACCTTTTTGAGGTTCTCGAAGAGGACTGAGCGGTCGACGGCGAGGTCGCGGACTACGGGGAACTTTGAGAGCGGGGCGAGTCGGATTGGCTGGTCGTTATCTGGCCCACGAAGCTTGTCGACGAGGGCAGAGCAGGCCATGCGAGCTTTGCCGTTGATGAGCATGGCGCAGGAACCGCAGATCTCTTCGAGGCAGTTGGAGTCGTAGGTGATGGGGGTGGTCGGCTTGCCGGTGACGTCGACTGGGTTGAGCGCGATCTCGCCGAGGAGTGAGGTGATGTTCATGCCCGGGCGGTAGGGGATCTCGAAGTTTTCGGTGGTGGCGGGGGCGTCCGGGTTGGACTGGCGCTTGATCTCGACCTTGATGGTGCTTGCGGACATGCTGGCTCCTTAACGGCTGCAGATTTCCTGGGCCTTCGGCCGGGGTGCGGGCTGGAGGCGAATGTTGCGAAGGTCTGCAGTCGTTGAGGCGTGGATTAGAAGCTGCCGGTTTTGTGGAGGCGTTCCTTTTCCAACGTGGCGACTGCGATGCCTTCTTCCTTGCTGATCGGTTGACGACCTTTGAGTTCCTGGCACCGCTCCCGAGGGTGAAGATGCGTGGTGTAGAGGATCCAGTAGGCGACGACCGACACAGCAACGACGGCGATGATGACCATGACCGCATTCCAGAGTGTCATGCGCCCTTAGATGGTGGAAACGGGTTTTGAGGTGACCTTTCATATCGGAACAAAGACGAAAAGCAGATCCCTGCGGGATGACAGCAAAAGGCAAAGGGCGGAAGCCATGGTTAGGCCGTGGCGTCGTAGCGGCGTGGGCGCGGTTTGATGTGGCTGATGTCGACGTCCTCCCATTCGAAGGCGGGAGCGTCGTTTTTGAAGACGGCTTTGGTGGTTTTGAGGAACTTTTCGTCGTTGCGTTCGGGGAAGTCGGGTTTGTAGTGGGCTCCGCGGGACTCGTCGCGAAGGCGTGCGCCCTGAACGATGACGCGGCCTAGCTGGAGCATGTTCCAGAGTTGGCGGGTGAAGGCGAAGCTGGTGTTGGCCCACTGGCTCTTATCGGAGAGGTTGACGTTGCGGTAGCGGTCGAGGAGCTCGACGATCTTGGCGTCGGCCTCATCGAGTCCGGCGTTGTAACGGATGATGGTGGCGTGCTTGGTCATGGTCTCGCCGAGTTCGCGCCACAGCTTGAAGGGGTTTTCTGTGCCGGGGTTGTTGAGGAGGAGTTGGTTGAACTCCTGCTGGCGCTGGAGCTCGGCGGCGTGGCCGCCGTCGCCTTCCTGCGCGGGGAGGGTCTTGGCATAGGCCATGGCTTGCGGGCCGGCGACGAAGCCTCCGTAGATGCAGGAGAGGAGGGAGTTGGCGCCGAGGCGGTTGGCTCCGTGAATGGAGTAATCGGCTTCTCCTGCAGCGAATACCCCGGGAATGTTCGTCTGCTGGTTGAAGTCTACCCAGAGACCGCCCATGGTGTAGTGCATGCCCGGGAAGATCTTCATGGGGACTTCGCGTGGGTCGTCGCCTACGAACTTTTCGTAGATCTCCAGGATGCCCTCAAGCTTGCGGTTGAGGGTCTCTTTGTCGATGTGGGTCAGGTCGAGATAGACCATGGGCTGGCCGTCGATGCCCATGCCATGTTCGTAGACGACTTTGAAGATGGCGCGGGTAGCGACGTCGCGGGGGACGAGGTTGCCGTACTTGGGGTACCACTCTTCGAGGAAGTACCAGCGCTCGCCTTCGGGGATGGATTTGGCGACGCGCTTGTCGTTTTTGTCCTTGGGGACCCAGACGCGGCCGCCTTCGCCGCGGGCGGACTCGGACATGAGGCGGAGCTTGTCTTCGCCGGGGATGGCGGTGGGGTGGACCTGGATGAACTCGCCGTTGGCGTAGTAGGCGCCCTGCTGGTAGAGGGCGGATTGGGCGGAGCCGGTGCAGACGACGGAGTTGGTTGACTTGCCGAAGATGGCTCCGTTGCCCCCGGTGCAGACGATGATGGCGTCGGCGGGGAACGTGCGGGTCTCCATGGTGCGGAGGTCCATGGCGGTGATGCCCCGGCAGGCGCCTTTGGAGTCGAGGACGGCGGAGAGGAACTCCCAGCCTTCGTACTTGGTGACTTTGCCTTCGGCTTCGAAACGGCGGACCTGCTCGTCGAGGGCGTAGAGGAGTTGCTGGCCGGTGGTTGCTCCGGCGAACGCGGTGCGGTGGTAGAGGGTGCCACCGAAGCGGCGGAAGTCGAGGAGGCCTTCGGGAGTGCGGTTGAAGGGGACACCCATGCGGTCGAGGAGGTCGATGATGGCGGGGCCCTGTTCGCACATGTGCTTGACGGGGGTCTGGTTGGCGAGGAAGTCGCCGCCGTAGACGGTGTCGTCGAAGTGCTTGAAGGTGCTGTCGCCTTCGCCTTTGAGGTTCTTGGCGGAGTTGATGCCTCCCTGGGCGCAGACGGAGTGCGAGCGTTTGACCGGGACGATGGAGAAGAGGTCGACCTTGCCGCCGGCTTCGGCGATCTTGATGACGGCGGCCAGGCCGGCGAGGCCTCCGCCTACGACGATGATTCTTGGGGTTGCTGCCATGAGATCTTCCTTCTCAACTCTTACTTTGTTGAAAGCCAATCTGCAAACTTGCTGCCCATCACGCTGACAAATCCAATTCCGAATGACGATCGCAACCAAGTTGATAGCAGCCTATACGACGGACCGTTACCTTCTGCTGCCTTGTAGCGATCGAACAGGTCATTCGGCTGCATCCGTGGGAGCGACGCGTACCACGGGATCTTGCCGTTAGGCCCTGGGTTCCTGTTTACAGCTCGAATCATCAAGACGACTGCCAACCAAATCATTGCCAAGCTAATGAAGAGCGCCGCAAGTCCTCCAACGGTTAGGATGCCCGACATGTCCGTTAGCGAACCGTCACCGGGCTGGGATGTATTTGTTGGGTTTGGCGGCGGTGTTGAAGGCTTGAGTAGTGTAATGCCAGGCTGGTCAGGCATGACGTCATCGGGGGCGGGTGGGGCGGTCACTATCGCGTAGATGCTGATGAGGCCCATGAGGCAGAGGGCTGCGCCGCCGAGTCCGCAGACCCAGCCGAATTTCTTGCGGGCTTTGTCGCCGGGGGTGATGCCCCACTTGGCGGCGAAGAGCCAGATGCCATAAGCGAAGTGCCAAGTGGTGGCGATCATGGCAATGATGTAGACGACGAGTATTACGGGGTTCGTCAGCTCGTGCTGGACCTTGGCAAAGGCTGCGCCGGGGTGCTCGGGGAGCGAGACACCGGAGAAACGCTGCGTCCAGACGTGATAGCAGATATAGGCGAAGGCGATAAGGCCGGTGACTCGCTGGGAGAGATACATCCAGTTGCCGGCCCAGGGGTAGACGTTGACGTTGTTGCGGCCGCGGATGGCGATGAAGACGCCGTAGAGGGCGTGGTAGGCGAGGGGGATGAAGATGAGGGTCCACTCGAGGACGCGGACGAGCGGGAGAGAGTTGAGGAAGAGCACCTGCTTGGCGTAGGCGAGGGGACCGTTGACGGTCTCGAAGTTGGAGACGATGTGTTCGATGAGGAAGGCGCCGATGGGGACGATGCCGGTGAGCGAGTGGAGCTTGCGCCAGAAGAAGGAGTGGCCTTCGCCGGCGCGTAGAGGTTGCACGCCGCGCGGAGTTCGCGGGGTAACAGGAGGGGCTGGCGGTGCGGCGGTAGCCATGGGAACTCCTTGAAAGATCTCGCTGAGTGCACTGAGGGGAAGAAAATTAGTGCAGCATCAAGATTATTCCGCTGCCGTCTGACCAGCGTCAAGGAAAGTGGTTTTGTTTGTGCGATTATCGTTGATATTGTGCGATTAAGTGGATGGTTGTTGAATTCGCAGGGGTTGGAGTTGCGGAAGGAGAGCTTCGAGGAGTCCGGTGAAGGCTCGGCCGCGATGGCTGAACGTGAGTTTGGTTTGGATGTCGAGCTCGGCCATGGTCTTTTTTTGTTCGGGGAGATAGAAGAGTGGGTCGTAGCCGAAGCCTCCGGTGCCTCGGGGTGTGGTGAGGATCTCGCCTTCGACGGTGCCGTCGCCGGTGGCCAGGATTTTTCCGTCGCGGGCGGCGGCGAGGACGCAGTGGTAGCGGGCCTTGTGTGGTCCGGGGATTTTGCTCAGGGCTTCGAGGAGGCAGCGGTTGTTGCGCTCGTCGGGCGTGGTTTTGGGTGGAGCTTCGAAGTGCTGATCTTCCGCGTATCGGGCGGAGCGGACTCCGGGGGCTCCGTGGAGGGCGTCGACCTCGAGGCCGGAGTCGTCGGCGATGATGATTTGGCCGGGGGCTTGGCGGGAGTAGTAGAGGGCTTTGAGGCGGGCGTTGCCTTCGAAGGTGGGTTCGTCTTCGGGTGGGGCTGGGATTTCTTTCAGGCCGGGGAGTGGGGTTAGCGTTATGTTCGGTGTTGCTGCTGCGGCGAAGTCGCGGAGTTTGCCGGGGTTGGATGTGGCGATATAGAGGATATCGGGCATTCAAGTGTCCAACTTGCTTACGAAGGCGTTGGCTGCGGCCACAAAACCACCATTTTCCTGGGCGATTTCTTTGAAGAAGGCTTTATCAAGCTGATCAAATTTTTCCTTCGAGAGATTCTTCAAAACTTTCTGGCGTGCGCCTCGGTCGCGTGGAAATGTATTGCCGAGCATTTCCATGGCGGCGTTCAATAATCCGGCAGTTTTGTCCATGCCGATCAACCGAAATCCCTGAACAGCTTCAGGAGATAGAACGCCGGTGCTATTGGAGAAGAGCTGATAAAAACCGCCATTGCAGATCTCCGACTGAGCGAAGTGAGCAGCATAAATTGCACCCGCAGGTGGCTTCGCTGTCGCGTAGGTGCTCAGAAAGATATCGGCCCCGTCATAGATGTTTATTTGATCCCATATGGGCTCAATGAAGTGCCAATAGTCTTTTTCTTGTTCTGTCATAGGCATAGTCTAAATAGCACTCTCGAGGCTATGAATGGCCGGGAGATTTATTCGAAGAGGGTGGATTGGATTTTGGTGTCTTCGGGGTCGGTGAAGTTGCTCAGGCCTACGCCGACGAGACGGAAGCGCTGGTGGGGAGAGAGGCCGACCCGTTCGCGCAGGTTGAGCGCGATGTCGGTTAGTTCTTCCAATGACGATGGTGGGAGCGTAGGGGTGTGGCTGCGGGTGAGGATGTTGAAGTCGCTGGTTTTGAGTTTGAGGACTACGGTGCGGGCGATGCGGGATTCTTTGCGGGATGCGGCCCAGACCTTCTCTGCTAGTCGGAAGATGATGGGGCCAGTGTCGGCGAGTGGGAGGTCGCGCGCGAAGGTGTCTTCGGCGGAGATGGATTTGGTGGGTCTGTCGGGAACGACCGCGCTGTGATCGATGCCGCGGGCGAGCTCGTAGAGGCGAACGCCGTAACGGCCGAAGCGGCTTTCGAGTGTGGAGAGCTCTCGTGCTCGCAGATCGCCTACGGTGTGGATGCCGAGGTCATCGAGGATTTTTTCAGTGACTTTGCCGACGCCTGGGATGCGGCCGACGGGTAGAGGCGGCAGGAAGGTGTCGACTTCGTTGGGTTGAATGACGAAGAGGCCGTCGGGCTTTCGCCAGTCGGAGGCGATCTTGGCGAGAAATTTATTGGGCGCTACTCCGGCGGAGGCTGTGAGGTTCAGCTCTTCGCGGATCTGCTGCCGGATGGCGCTGGCGACGCGGGTTGCGGTGGGAAGGCTGGTCTTGTTTTCGGTAACGTCGAGGTAGGCTTCGTCGAGGGAGAGCGGCTCGATGAGGTCGGTGTGGCGTTGAAAGATGTCTCGGACCTGACGAGAGACGGCTCGATAGCGGGTGAAGTCTGGCGGGATGAAGATTGCGGTGGGGCAGAGGCGCTCGGCGCGGATGGCGGGCATGGCTGAACGTACGCCAAAGGTGCGGGCCTCGTAGGAGGCGGCGCAGACGACGGAGCGGCTGCCGCGCCAGGCGACGACGACGGGTTTGCCGCGGAGATTGGGGTCGTCGCGCTGCTCGACGGAGGCGTAGAAGGCGTCCATGTCGATATGAACGATCTTACGGGTGGTCATCTGCGGAGCATGGTATGCGTTTTCGCCGGCATTTCAGTTTCAGATGAGCCAGGGTGGTTGGCGGACGCGTTACTTTGTGATGCGGAAGCGGATGAAGGCGACGACTCCGAATCGTGGAGCTTGCATGGGGTAGAGGTGGCGATGTGGAGGTTCATCGCTTGGTCTTATCACATCACTCGATTGCATTGCCTCCGCGATAGAAAAGCGGATTCCTCCGCTCCGCTGCGGAATGACAAGCAAAAGGTGAGACAAGGAGGCTATTTAGAGATTCTAAAACGCACAAAGGCGACGACTCCCCAGGGGTGGTGGCCGTAGGTGGGGGTGAGGATGTCGGGTGTGGTGTAGGTGGTGAATTGGGCGCCGGGGGCGGTGAGGATGTGCGGGATGAAGCGGTAGTCGCGGTCGTAGCCGAAGGTGTAGGCGGCGACGTGGCCGATGGGGGTTTCTACGAAGTTGGGCGGGAGTGGGGAACCTGGTTGGAGGAGGAGTTCGTTGGTGCGGGCGGCGTTTTCGATGCGTGTCCAGATGTAGTTGCGGGTGTGGAACTGGAGGAGGGATTCGAGGAGGTAGCTGTTTTCGATGCTGCCGTCGGTGAGTGATTTGGTGCGGCCCCAGAGGAGTGTATTGGACCAGTTGCCGGTGGGAGGAGTGGACATGTCCATGCCGGGCATGCTGGTGGTGTCGTGGTGCGCGGCGTCTCCATGACTGCCTAGGGGTCGGTTGTACATGATGGAGGCGGTTTGGCGTTGCTGGTTTTCGAGTGGGTAGAGGGCTTCGGGGCTGGTGATATGGGCGATGGAGTACTGGCTGGTCCAGTTGGGTGCGGGGGAGAAGGTGACGCGCGAGGAGTAGCTGTCGATGGCGTAGCCGTTGGGGGAGGGTTGGAAGCCCCAGCGCTGCTCAGTGGGTTCGGCGCCGTGGAAGCCCGACTCTTCGAAGCGGAGCCCGCGCCAGGTGAGGCCTCCGGTGAGGACGTTGAAGGCGATATGGGTGGAGTCTTGTTGGTGGTGGCCAAGGGCGCCGATGGGGTCTTCGGAGGCGGATTGGCGGTGTGGATAGGCGGTGGGTCCGATGGCGGGGTCGCCGATGGGTGCGGCGTAGAGGCTGAGGAGGGTGCGTTCGCTGAGGTGGAGGTCGTAGAGGGCGGCTAGCTCCATGAAGAAGTCGTGCGGGTGCTGGCCGTCGATGATGGGCTTGCCGAAGGCGGTTTCGCCCTGCTGGAAGAGCTCGGGGTACTGGCGTCCGGTGATGGTGGCGGGTTCGAGGGAGAGCATGGTTCGGAGGGTGAGCTGGCCTGAGCCGAGTTTGCGCATGGCCATGGGCATGAGCCAGTTGGTGGAGAAGAACTTGTCTTCGCCGCGGTGGTTGTCGGCTTGTTGTTGCGTGTCGGCGATGAAGACGGTGCCGTGGAGCATGAGCATCCAGCCGCGATAGTTGCTCATGAGCATGAGAGTGGGGGTAGAGGCAGGTTGGACGCTGGTTCCGGAGGTGGTGTGGGCGACCTCGGCTTCGATGAGAGTGGTTGGCGGCTTGTCCATGTCCATCTGTGTGGATTTCGGTGCTTCCATGCCGGGCATGCGAGGCATGGGGCTTTGCTGCATTTGAGCAAACGCGTGTAAGGGAACAAGGAGCGCTGTGGTGAGCAGCGCGGCGGACAGATGGTGGTGCATGAGATGTCCTTGTCTGTATGACTGCGTGAGAGCGTGCAGCGGAAAGGCGCTGCAGGACGCAGGGATCAGGCAAGGTTTCAGATTCGTAGGGCTACGAGTCGAGGAGGAGGCGATGAGGCCTGGAGATTGGCTGACGAATGCGTCTGATGAAGAGACAGCTGATCCTGATACGACAGAGTTGGAAGGACGACGGACAGTGTGGGCTGGTCGACATTTGTCGTGGTGATGATCGATGGAGCCGAATGCTGTCCTGCTGTGCAACAGGGAGGAATGTCATTGTGTCGCGGGCAGTGGCTGCAGGTTGGTTGTCCGGTGTGATGAGGTTGCAGGCAGAATGCCGCCGCCGGTAGAAAGAGAGCCAGCAGGCACAGTAGCGTTACGAGAGTGTGGAGATTTTTCTTCATCTCGTTACCGGTTGGACGACGCAGGTGGCGCAAAAGATACATTTGTCCGGAGATTATTCTGCTGGTGTGATTTTATAGGCAGGAGCACTGGCACTGGAATGAGGAGGAAGCGATGGCTTCGATGAAAGCGCACACCGAGTATCTGACGTTCCAGACAGACGAGCGCTATGAGATGGTGCACATTACTCCTCTGGTGGAGGAGATTGTCCGTCGCACCGGGATTGAGGATGGGCTGTGTTTTGTCTCGCCGATGCATATTACTGCGGCGATCTATGTGAACGACAATGAGGATGGATTAATTGAGGATATCGGAGTGTGGCTCGAGAAGCTGGCGCCAAGGTGGCCGGGGTACAAACATCACCGGACCGGAGAAGACAATGCCGACGCGCATTTGAAGGCACTGTTGCTTCATCATGAGACGACGCTGCCGGTGACGCGGGGGCGGCTGGACCTGGGGACCTGGCAGCGGGTCTTTTACGCAGAGTTCGATGGGCAACGATCGAAGCGCGTTATTGTGAAGGTGCTGGGTGTCGCAAGAGGATGATGTCGACGCGGCGGTTCTGCATGCGCCCGTCTTCGGTGGTGTTGCTGGCAACGGGATGAAATTCGGCGTAACCGGCGACGGCGAGCTTGGCGGGGTTGATGGCGCCACCTTCGAGAAGCAGCCGGGCGATAGCGGTAGAGCGGGCCGTCGAAAGCTCCCAGTTGCTCGCGAACTGAGCGGTGTGAATAGGCACGTTATCTGTGTGGCCTTCGATGCGGATTGAGCTTGGCGGCAGGGTCTTCGCGAGGATGCGGAGCATGGTGACGGCTGCGACGCGTACCTCGGCTGAGCCGGAGGGAAAGAAGCCAATCTCACGCAAGGAGATGACAAGACCGTCGGGAGTGATGCGCATCGTCATGCCATTGGGTGGGATATGACCGGCGGCGACCTCTTTGGCGATCAGCCTGATGAGGCGCGCCTTGGTCTCTTCGAGTGTTTCGATACTGGTGGAGGGTAGCGGCGGAGTGAGAGCTGCGGGAGTATCCGTGGTGGACGCGGCGGTATTGTCTGTGAGCGGGGGCGTCTTCGAGTGCGCTTCGAAAGTGCCCAGAGGAGTAAAGGCAGATTGCATGGCTTCGGCGAGCTTCATCTGCTTTTTGTGATCCGTCTGGCTCGAAGCGAAGAGGACGACGAAGAATGCAAAGAGTAGCGTGATGAAGTCGGCGTAGGATACGAGCCAACGCTCGTGGTTGACGTGTTCGGAGTGTTTTTTCTTGGTCATACCTGGGCCCTGAAGTGATTTATGGAATCGGCTGGTTCCGAGCCGAAGAGGAAGGTTCGGAGTTTGGTTTCGATCATGCGCGGGTTCATTCCCTCCTGGATGGAGATCACGCCTTCGAGCGCCATCTCCTTGATCATCTGTTCTTCGCGGTGGCGAAACTTGAGTTTGCCGGCTGCGGGAAGGCAGACGAGGTTTGCGAGGGCGACGCCGTAAATGGTGGCGACGAAGGCGACGGCGATGCCACGGCCTACCTCGTCGATGTTGGTGAGATTCTTCATGACCTGGATGAGGCCGAGCACGGCTCCGATAATGCCGATTGTGGGGGAGTAACCTCCCGCAGCCTCGAAGACGGCGGGGATTTTTTCTTCGATCTCGGATTTGTTGTCGAGTTCGAGCTGCATGATCTTGCGGACCTCGCTGGGCTCGGTGCCGTCGACGGCCAGCATGAGAGCCTGCCTGAGGAACGGATCGGCGATGGTGGGCAGGTCGGCGTCGAGTGAAACGATGCCGCTTCGGCGGGCCTTGTTGGCGAAGCTGACGATGAGCGCGAGTGTGGCTTCGCCGTCTGAACTCTTGTGCAGAAAGACCTTAAAGATAGCTTTAATAGCTGCAAGGAAGATGCTGAGCGGAAACTGGAGCATGACGGCGCCGAGGGTGCCCCCAAAGACGATCAATGCCGCAGTGGGTTGGGTAATCTGAGTGATGCTTCCGCCTTCGATCATCATGCCGGCGAGAATGCCGAGGATGGCGAGTGCGATTCCACCGATGCTGGCGATATCCATGAGTGTCCTCTTACAGTGTGAAGTCGATTATTCGCCGGAGGTACGGCGAGTGTGTTTGCGAACCTGCTCGTTGGCATCGTATGCAGACCTAGCACTGAGCGAAGACGCAGCTTCGGGCCATGCCTGGCGCAAGACTGCGGCTCTGTAGGCCAGCGTGCGCTCCAAGATCTCGTCGCACGGTTCGCGAACGACGAGCTTTTCGCTGGTGATGAGGGTGAGAACGGTATCGGGCGCGGCCTCAGCATATTTAATGAGATCGCAGTTGACGATGAGGCGGCTGCCGTTCAGGCGGGTTAATTCGATCATGCGGAGAGGCCCTCTGTCTCTCTATATCGGCAGTGGGGCCTCAGTCGATAGAAGACGCGGGCGGGTCGACCAAAGTAATGCGGTCGCTAATGTGGACATCGGACGGGCCGATGAAGGGGTCAGAACGCGGAGTCTTCCGCAAGGTGAACCGGATTTTATTGCTGCTGTGAAGCAGGATTAGATCTCCGGATCGACACCCGGGGACAGGCGACGCGGTACTTCAAATCGAGCAATACAGGAGCGTTTCTACATGTCCTTGGGTGTCTTGAACAACATCGCAGCAATCTATGCTCAGAACAATCTGGATCAGACACAGTCCAGTCTGCAGAATGTTCTCCAGCAGCTATCCTCGGGTTCGCGCATCAATAGCGGCGCGGACGATGCGGCCGGTCTTGCCGTGGCAGACGGTCTTCATGCAAATGAAGCTGCACTAAACCAGTCATCGCAGAATGCTTCGTCAGGGGTGGGCCTGCTCCAGACCGCGGACGGCGCTCTCTCTCAGGTGACCAACCTGCTGAACCGTGCGGTCACGCTGGCAACCGAGGCGTCCAACGGCACGTTGAACGCGAGCCAGGTCAGCTCGGCAAACCAGGAGTATCAGAACATTCTCACTGAAATCGGCAACATTGGTTCGACGACCAACTTCAACGGCAACAGCGTATTTTCGAACGAGGCGAAGGGTGTGTTCGTCAGCGACGGAACATCGTCCGGCGCCACTACGTTCAATGAGACGGTTGGCGCGCTGACTACGTCCAGCATGGGTACCTCGAACGCAATCGCTGCAACATCGGTTGCTGCTCCCACGGCCCCGACAGCATCCGCTGCCGCGGCCCAGTCGTCGAGCACGATCGCATTTACGGCCGGTACGGATGCCGTGAGTGGCACTCTTCAATTGGCCGTCGGAAACGGCTCGCAGCACAGCATTGCGCTTACCGGTACGGCCAGCGGTATGGCTGCGCTGATCAACGGCGATTCTACCTTCGCGGCTGAAGGCATCACTGCAACATTTGCCGGTACAACTCTGACGATCAAGGGACCTGCGAACGGTTCGGGCACGCTTCTGTATGGAGCTTCGAACAACGTTTCAGACGCAGGTACGGCTGTCACGCCGAGTGTGCCGACGACCGCAACAACAGGCCAGTCTACTTCGACGATCGCTCTCGCGAACTCGGATTCGCTCTCGGGCACGTTGAGCATTGCGGTGGGAGCCGGAACAACCCATGCCATCACGGTGGCGGCGGGAACCTCCGGTGCAGATTTGGCTGCTCAGATTAACGCAGATGCAACCTACCAGACCAACGGCGTCACGGCCGCGTATAACGCGACCACAGGGTCTCTTTCGATCACCGGTCCGACGGGCGCGGGCAAGAACCTGAGTATGAGCGGAACTGCTCTGACGGACACAGGTTCGACGGGTGTGGATCTCTCGACGGCTGGCGGTGGAGTACTGTCTTCCACCAGCGCGCAGGCAATTCTTACCAGCGTGACCTCTGCGATTCAGGACATTGATTACCAGCGTGGCAACATCGGCGCCAGTGTCAATGAATTGAATGCGGCGTCGAACGTTGCCAGCGCAGAGTCGGTGAACCTGACCTCGGCCGAGGACAGTATCCGTTCCACCAACTACGGCCAGGCAACCAGCGACATGGCCAAGTACCAGGTGCTGAGCCAGACCGGTATCAGCGCGCTGGCACAAGCGAACACTGCTCAGCAGGAGATACTCAAGCTGATGCAATAGCCACAACGGCCTGGACGGCGGCAACGGCTTCGGCCGGAATCCGCCGCCCGGGCCCGTTCCTTGATTTCGTGCGCTGATTAGTACCTGACTGGCTGAATGTTAACAGTGCCTAATATGACGCTCGACAATTTTGGCTCAGCGATTGCTTGGGTCTTGGCAGATTTTCGAAACGGCAACGAAACGCGTGACTGGAGGCGAGGATGGGCACAGTCGGGATTAACTTCGGCGCAGCGACCAGCGGGCAGGGCTTCGACGTGACCTCAACCGTGACTGCGATTCTGGGGGCGCAGAAGGCGATTGAGACGCCCTGGAACAACCAATTGACGGCTCTCCAGGCGCAGGACAAGGTCTTCTCAACGCTGGGGACACAGCTCTCGGCGCTTACCACATCCTTACAGGCGCTCACTGACTTCACCGGCGTGATGGCGCAGACGCAGGGTGCGAGTTCTGATGACGATGTGCTGGAGCTGACCAATGCCACTTCAACCGCAGTTGCGGGCAGTCACTCGATCGTTGTCAATGCTCTGGCGCAGACCTCATCTGAGTACTCGGACACGATAGCAAATGCGGCGGACACGCTCTCGGGCAGCCTTACGATTCAGGGCCACACCTTCACGGTCGACAGCAGCAGCAATACGCTTGCGACCTTTGCCAAGGCGATCAATCTTGCGGGCATCGGAGTCACAGCGAATGTGATTACCGATAGATCGGGTTCGCGCCTTTCGCTGGTGAGCGGGACGAGCGGTGCTGCCGGACAACTCACGACTACGGGTAGCCTTACCGATGCGACGACAAGCAAGTCCATCGCGATGAACACGGGACAGACCGGACAGGATGCCAGCATGACGGTTGATGGGGTTGCGCTGACCAGTCCCTCGAACACCGTGTCGACGGCGATTCCTGGTATCACATTTCAGCTGATCTCGGCCTCCGCCTCGCCGACTACGCCAGTACAGGTGCAGATTACGAACGACACCTCGGACATTGGAACGGCGATCAATAATTTAGTGACCGCGTATAACGCCGTCGTCACCACGATGAACGGGCAAGAGGGGAATGATTCAAGCGGGAACGCCGAGCCGCTCTATGGCAGTCCGACTTTGGCGACACTGCAGAGTCAGCTTATGAGCGCGCTGCTCGGAGGCTCAGCGAGCGGTGCGATCAACAGCGTAACGCAACTGGGAATCGGCTTTAACCAGGACGGCACATTGAGCCTGGACTCCGACACGTTGAACAGCGTGTTGAACAGCAACTTCTCCGACGTGGTCGGCTTCCTGCAGAACTCGGGCAGCTTCGGCCAGAGCTTTGCGACGACGTTGAACAATCTCGGCACGGCGTCCAACACTAGCCTTCTCTCTCTTGCCCAGCAGCAGAATAGTTCGGTCGAGACCGGCCTGAATCAAAGCATCAGCAATGAAGAGGCCCTGCTCGCTACGGAGAAGACACAGCTTACCGATGAGTTGAATACTGCCAACCAAGTCTTGCAGTCGATTCCAAGCCAGCTCAACGAAGTCAATGAGATGTACAGCGCGATTACGGGTTACAACTCACAAAGCGGAGGACAGGGATGAGCGAGAACAGTTATCAGCAGCAGGCTTTGGCGGGGGCAACAGGAGTTGAGCTTGTGGTTGCGCTCTATGATGCTTGTCTCAGGTTTCTCTACAGGGCCCTGCAGTGCGTGGAGGAGAACGATGTTCATGGCCGACGCGTTGCGGTGAAGAAGGTGCTGGATATTTTCATGTATCTGCAGGCGAGGTTGCGTCCGGATGTCGGGGGAACGGTTGCGTCTGCGCTGGAGGATTTTTATTCGACGATGTTCACGCTGACGCTCGAGGCCTCACATCACGAATCGGCGGAGCAATTTCGGGAGGTGATTGCCTTTGTTCGCAACGTGCGCGATGCGTGGGTTGTTGTTGCACGTGACCCTGAAGCCGGGAGAGTTCTGCCTAGAGAGCTGCGCACGCGGGAAGAGCGATTTGTGCCGGCGGTTGTTTCGCAAGAGATGACCGAGTCTACCAGCGCTTCGCGTTGGCTCGCGTAGTTATGCTGTGACGGAGAGCTCTTCCTCGAGGCGCTGCTTCTCGAAGAGGCTGGTGTAGTAGCCGTTGCGGGCGATGAGTTCGTCGTGGGTACCGAGTTCAGCGATGCGGCCGGCGACGAGGACGGCGATCTGATCGGCGTTGCGTGCCGTGGAGATGCGGTGCGAGATGAATACGGTGGTGCGGCCCTCCATAACGCGCTTGAGGCCGCTAAGGATTCGCTCTTCCGTGTAAGTGTCGACGCTGGCCAACGCATCATCGAGGATGAGGATCTTTGGATCGCGGATGATCGCACGGGCAATGGCTGTGCGTTGTTTCTGACCGCCTGAGAGGGTGAGGCCGCGTTCACCGACTTCGGTGTCGAAGCCTTTGGGGAATTCGAGAATCTCAGTGCAGATGTGAGCGATGGTGGCGGCCTCCTCAACCTGTTCGGGCGAAGCATCCGGTCTGCCGAAGGATATATTCTGGCGGATGGTTTCAGAGAAGAGGAATGTCTCTTGCGGTACGAAGCCGATGCCGTGGCGAAGGGCGGATAGCGTGTAGTGGCGAATGGCCTGTCCATCAATCAGAACTGTTCCGGGTTGGGCATCGTGGAGGCGCGGGATGAGGCCGACAAGGGTGGATTTGCCTGATCCGGTTGGCCCTACTATGGCGAGACTTGAGCCTGCTGGAATGCGGAGATTGATGTCATGGAGGACAGGCGGAGCGCCAGGATAAGCGAAAGTGAGGTTGCGGAACTCGATCTCGCCGACGATAGGAGTGTCGGAGGCTGAAGGTGCGTCGGCGATGTTGGGTTGCTGCTTGAGGAGCTCGTCGATGCGGACGACAGAGGCAGTGCCGCGCTGGAAGAGGTTGACGACCCATCCGACGGCGATGATGGGCCAGATAAGCTGAACCATGTAGACGTTGAAGCTGGTGAACTGGCCGACGGTGATCTGGTGCTGGACGACCTCGTGACCCCCGACGAGCAGCGTGATCATGAGCGAGAGGCCGAGGACGAACTCGAGTGTGGGCCAAAGCATGGCCATGAGGCGGACCAGGTAGAGACTGCGGCGGATGTATTCCTTGTTGGCGGTCTCGAAGGAGGCGATCTCGGCTTCCTCCTGGGCGAAGGCGCGGATGAGGCGAGCGCCGGAGAAGTTCTCCTGGGCCTTGGCAGAGATGTCGGAGAACATGGCCTGGATGCGCTCGAATCGACGGTGGATGCGGGCGCCGAAGTACTGGACGAGAATGGAGGCCATCGGCAGCGGGACGAAGGCGAAGAAGGTCAGCCTGGGGCTGATGCGATACATGAACGGGAGCGCAGCTGCGGTGAAGACAATAGTGTTGGCGCTGTACATGATCGCGGGGCCGAGGAGCATGCGGACCGCGTTGAGGTCGTTGGTGGTGCGAGCCATGATGTCGCCGGTGCGATGGGTGTGGTAGTAGCTGGCGGACTGGCGCTCGAGGTTTGCGAAGATGTCGTTGCGGAGGTCGAACTCAATCTCGCGCGAGGCCCCGATGATGACCTGACGGGTGATGTAGAGGAAGATTGCGGAGAGCACAGCGATGAGGAGCAGCCGCAGCGCGTGATAGAGGATTTTGCTCTCGGTGATGCCGTGCTGCATGTCATCGATGGCGTGGCCGATGACGACGGGGATGAGCACCTTGATGACGTTGTAAAGGATGGTCGCGACGCCACCCCAGGCGAGGTGTTTCCAGTATCGCCTGAGGTAGGGTGCGAGCGGTTTGAGTTTGTCGAGCATATGGATTTCGCGCGCTGGCCTAGGTTTGGATGAAGTTAGCGATCTTGAGGATGCGGAGTTGTTGTTTCGGGCTTGGTTGGATTGGTCGGCGGCGGTGTCGTCGCTGGCTTTGCTGGATCCGTGGCTGGTTTGGCCGATGGCTCGGAGGGATTTTGAGGAGCGGTGCTGGCGGCTGCGGGGGCGCGGGTGGGGCGTCTGAGATGGAGACGAGCTCGACGTCGAAGATGAGATCGGCTTTCGGGGGTATGACCGGTGGTCTGCCGGTTTCACCATAGGCGAGTTGGTAGGGGATGAAGAGGCGGCGTTTGCCACCGACGTGCATGCCCTGGAAGCCGGTGTTCCAGCCGAGGATGACCCTTCCGCCCTGGGGGAAGGTGATGGGCTCGGCGCCTGGATGGTCATAGGATGAGTCGAATTTGGTTCCGTCGGTGAGCCACCCGGTGTAGTGCACGGTGTACCACTTGACCTTTGAGTCGGCCTGGGAGGCGCCGATGACGCTAGCCTCGGCTAAGGGACCGGTGCCGACGACGGTGTCGATGTATTTCAAGGCGAAGAGGGCCTGGGGAACGCCGGTGACTACGGGCATCGGAGTGGGCGGCGGAGCGGCGGGCGTTGCAACTGCATCACCTGTTGGGGCGGCTGGAGGTGTCGTCGCAGGTTTTGTCGGTGTTTGTGCGTTGGCAGCCATGGTAAGCGCGGCCAAGAGGGTGATCGAGTAAAGCTTTAAAGTCATTGTGATTCCAGTTTAGTGCGGTTATGGCGATTTCGCGAAGCGCGGAGATCAGGTGGGGGTGCGGAGCAGAAGGTAGGCTCCTGTGATGCCGAAGAGAATGTCAGGTGTCCAGGCGGCGAGGGCGGCTGGCAGCGTATTGACGTTGCCCAGGGACTCGAAGACGAGGGTTACGACGTAATAGGTGATGGCGAGCCCAATGGCGGTCGCAATGCCTGTGAGTGAGCCCTTTTTGCCCATGGAGAGGGCAAAGGGAATGGCCAGGATTGCCATGACGAGTGTGATCAGCGGGTAGGCGATTTTTTTGTCAAGCTGGACGCTGAGGCGCTTGGTATCGAAGCCGGATTGTTTGAGGTCGGCGATGTAATCGGAGAGCTCGTTGTAATTCATCTCCTGCGACGGGACGTACTCTTTCTTGAAGTAGTTGGGCTGCTCGCGAATCTCGGGGAAGGTCGAGACCGTGAATGGCTGATAGGTGGCGACGGTTTCGCCGGAGAAGGTTCGTTGCCAGCCATTATCGAAGACCCAGTTGTTGACGTGGGGATCCCATGCCGCGGAGGTGGCGAAGATGCGGCGGCGAAGGTTGAAGGTTGCGGGATCAAACTCGAATACGGTGAGATTGTCGAAGGAATCTTTTTCAGCGTTGAAATACTGATAGTAGAAGATGCGAGCAGGCTCGCCGGTGCTGTTGGTCTGTCCGGAGATCCACTGGCGGTCCGGGCGCGAGAAGGTTTGGGCCGGCTTGTCCTTGATGATGGAGAGGAGAGCTTCCTGCCGGCGATTGGCGTTGGGGAGATAGAACTCGTCGAAGACAAAGAGGCCTGCGGAGATGAGCAGAGTGACGAAGAGGACCGGCGCGATGATGCGGTAGAGGCTGACGCCCGAGGATTTCATGGCGGTGAGCTCGGATGTGCGGTTGAGGGTCCCAAAGGTGACGAGAACCGCGACCAGAGCGCAGAGTGGCGTGACGTTGTAGAGGATGAAAGGAATGAGGTTGATGAGGTACTCGCCTACAGTGATCAGAGGCGTGCGGTTGCGGAAGATGGGGCCGATGAGCTCGAAGAAGGTGAAGATGAGGAAGAGGGTGGTGAAGGAGAAGAGAACGATGGAAAAGTTGGTGGCGTACTCGCGCATGACATAGTCATCGAGCAGGAGCGGAAACTGGATGCGAGAGACGCTGCGGAAGCGGCGCAAAAGGGTGGCGATGTCGTAGTTGGAACGAACGTTGGGCGATTGGGAGCCGCTGACGAGGCGGGTGACGAGCTTGTTGAGTCCAACGCCGATGGAAGAAAAGATACTGAGCGCGATGCCTCCGCGAGACATCTGGTAGAGGAGAATGGCGCCCGCGGCGGCGAAGAGCAGGTTGGCTCCCCAGACGCCGAGGAAGGGCGGGAGGTGGCCTGATTGGGCGAAGGCCGCGCCTACTTCGGAGAGCAGATAGTAGATGAAGACGAGAACGATCGTGAGAACGAAGCCGGTGGATTTGCCGCCGCGCTTTGAGGAGATGCCAAGAGGAACGCCCACGAGCATGAGGACGAGGCAAGCGAAGGGGTAGGAGAATCTCTTGTTGAACTCGATGCGGTAGATCGAGGGGGCGCGGCCATCGGTGGCTTCGGCGGATTTCGCGCGGCGCCAGAGCTCAGGCAGAGAGAGAGCTGCAATTGGCGTGTTGAGGCGGCCGAGGTGAGTACCTTCGGGTGCTTCAGTTTCGATGGGGACGTCGGTGGTGGTGAAGGTGGAGATGTTGTATTGATTGGCGTCGGTGGAAGAGGTTTCGTGTTCGCCGCCGTTGAGGAGGTGAAGACGGATGGTCTGGGCGTCGGGGGTGTTGGGAGTTCCGTTGACGACGATGGCCTGGTCTGCCGTGGTGATGTGCGGGTTGGCGGGCTCGGTGAGGTCGGCGAGGAAGACGTGACGCCAGACGGCGGCTCCTGCGGCGGGCGTTACGTCCTGGATGTAGAGCACGCGGTCTTTGAACTCTTCGTAAAAGACACGAGGCTGGACCTCGAAGGAGGCCTGGGAGGATTTGAGCGACTCTCCGAGAGAGATGAGACCAGCTGCGGCGCGGGGCGCGAGGTAGAGGGAGTTGAACAGACCCAGCGCCAAGGCGACGGCGGAGACGATCGAGACAACGCGGACGAAGTCGATTGCTCCCATGCCGGCGGCGCGCATGGCGGTAATTTCGCTGTCGGCGGCGAGCCTTGAGAGACCGAGGAGGATGCCGACCAGAACCGCCATCGGGATGGTGACGTTTAGCGTTGGGGGAAGCGTGTAGGCGATGATACGGGCGACATCGGTGTAGGAGGCGGAGTCGCGGACGACAAACTCGAGGATTTTGCCCAGGTCGCGCGTGAAGATGATGAAGGTGAAGAGAGCTCCGCCGAGGAGTGCATGGGAGGTCACTTCGCGGAGGATGTAGCGGGTCAGGATGCGCATTGTCTGGTGCTAGGAATGCTGGTTCAAGTGTATCGCGGGCAAGAGCGGCTTGTTCCGGGAACGCAGGAAGGAATGATTGGGTTGAGGCAACTGGCAGACGAGTAGGAGCGTCCATGTGGAGTGGGCAACCTTGCCGGGCACGGGCTGCGAACGACGATTTTTTGGAACAGAGTTGGTTTGAAATGGAAGTATTTACTGGTTCCGAGCGTCGAGATTCCCTGATGGAGCCTGAAATCTCTGCAGGGACCGACAGTTCGGTGGGGATTTATCCGAGCACAATTCTGTTGGTGGACGACGATCCTGATATTCGTTCGTTGACGCGGACGTTTCTGGCGCATGAGGGTTATAGCGTTTTGAGTTCGGGCGACGCAGAACGTGCTGTGCAAATCTTTCGCGCTGTGCCGCAGATCGATCTGCTGGTTACCGATCTGTATATGCCGGGCCAATCCGGGATGGAGTTGGCGAGGGAGCTGAAGGCGATGCGACCTGAACTGCCGGTGTTAATGATCTCGGGTGGGTTCCTGGAGGGCGAGCAGGAAGAAAAGCTGCAGGCAGTGGGATGGAGTTTTCTGGCTAAGCCATTCCGACTCCCGGAGTTACTCTCTACTGTCCACCGGATCCTGGCTCCTGTGGAGGCGCGAAGGTGGCGTGACGCTAATCAAGGGGTGCCTCCGCAGCGACTTTTGGACGGCACTTTGTCTGAAAATGGCGAGAGTCAGGGTTTGGCGAGGAATCGATAGCCGACGCCACGTACGGTGATGAGGTGCTGAGGAGCTGAGGGGTCGTCTTCGATGTAGCGCCGGAGGCGAACGATGAAGTTGTCGATCGCGCGGGTGTCGGTGTCTTCGTGGACTCGCCAGACCTCTTCGAGGATCTGTTTGCGGGAGACGATCTGGCCTTCGCGTTCGGTGAAATAGCGAAGAAGATCGGCCTCCATAAGTGTAAGGTGCGTGATGCGGTTGGGTGCGACGAGTTCAAGCGTGTCGAAGCGGATTGTGCGGTGGTTGAAGCTGTATTCATCGGTTTGATTGGTGAGCGTTGGAGGCGGGGTCTCAGGCGTCGCTGCGCTCTGCCATTCGGTTCGGCGGAGCAGCGATTTGATGCGCACCAGGAGGATATTGAGATCGAATGGCTTGGCGAGGTAGTCGTCTGCGCCAGCTTCGATGCCTTCGAAGACATCTTCAGGCCGCGCACGGGCCGTGAGCATCAGAACTGGGGTGTAATGCTCGGATTGGCGGAAGGCGCGGACGATGGTAAAGCCATCGGCGCCAGGCAGCATGCAGTCCAGAACGATGGCCGAGGGCTTTTCCTTGCCGGCGAGCAGGTAGCTGAGAGCAGCGTCGCCGTCTGACTCATGATGGGTGCGGTAACCCTCGGCCTGCAGGTTGAAGATGAGGCCCTGGGCGAGATGTTCCTCATCTTCGACGACGACGATTAATGGTGCGCTGGACTCGGTCATGGAGAAATTGTCGTTCTTAACGTTGGATCACTGTTTTGAGAAGATCGCTTACCCCGTTCCATCCGATCTGAACTCCGATGCAGAAGAGAATAAAGGCGATGACGCGAAGGATTCCATGCGCGGTGGAAGGAGGGACGCTGCGGGCGATCTTGGGTGCGTACGCGTAGCAGAGATAGACACTCGCGCTGAGTGTGACCGCTGCGATGAAGAGACCGACATAAGACAGAACCGTTTCGGTGATCCTGGGCTGCCTGGCATGAAAGCTAAGTGTGAGCATGATGACGATGCACCCGGGGCCGGCGGTGATAGGGAAGGTGAAAGGGTAGAAGGCTCTCTCTCGCAGGCTATCAATCTGCTCCTGGGTTACTGCGGGAACGGCTGCCTCGGTTTTCTCCGGGCTGGGTGTGCTGTCTTTCTGATTGAGGAGCGACCAGCCGATCATGGCGAGGACGATGCCCCCAGCAACCTGCATGATGGGTAGCGAGATGCCGAAGAAACCGAGCAAAGAGGAACCGATGAGCTCGATTGCAGCAAAGAAAATGACCGTGTTGACGGCGATCCTGCGCGCCAGAGCGCGGTAGGTTTCGATGGGCGCATTTCCGACGAGGCCAAGAAAGACGAGCGCAGAGCCAAGGGGATTGACGACTGGAAGGAGCGCGCTAAATCCCAGACCAAAGAACTTCCATAGAAACGACATGGTCAGAGTAGGTTACATGACCGGCGGTTGGGATGTGAAAGTTGGCGATGGAACCGGGTTTTCATGAGAAACGGGTTGCAGTTTTGCAGTCGGTTGTGACATGCCTTGGAGGTTGCGCGGCTTAGAGAACAGCGCGGTGCAGCTTACGCCCGCAGAAGCAAGTGATGCCGAAGATTCCGGTCCCGATGAGGCGAGTGAAGAGGGCGCAGGTGACAGTGAAGAGGGCTGCAAAGATGGAGGGGTACCGACGGTCATTTCGAGAAGAGTCTCGAGGGTGGCGGTACGTGGTCTGATCTGAAGCATCGCCGTGCGTGATCAAAGTGAGGTCGAGAGGCGATGATCGGAGGCGGAGGAGTCTTCCCGGGAAGTCTTAGATAAGCTGGCAAGGGGGAATGTAAGTGTGATGGTAGTGCCGAGACCCGGGCCCGGGCTGGCTGCAGTGGCGTCGCCGCCGTGCTGACGGGCGATGTTGCGAACAAGGAAGAGGCCGAGGCCGGTGCCCTTGATGCGCGACATGGTGCGACCGGGGACGCGATAGAAGCGTTTGAAGATGCGCTTGAACTGGCTGGGCTCGAGGCCGACGCCGGCGTCGGCAATGGTCAGTGCGATGGTGTTGTAGTTGACGATCTCCAGAGAACACCGGATGTGAACGCCTTCAGGAGAGTATTTGACGGCGTTGTCAAGGACGTTGATGACTGCGGTGCGCAGGTCTTCCGCGATGCCGAGAGTGTTGAGTCGGACGGCGCCGGAGACAGGCTCGAAGATGATGCTCCCGGGCGGGAGATGATAACGCTGAATGGTGATGGCGATGCAGTCTTCGACGAGGGAGTTGAAGTTGATCAGGGTGCGGTTCTGCTGGCGATGGCGCTGGCCGAGCTGTCCCGCTTTGAGGACCTGCTCAACTGTGGCGAGCAGCCGGTCGGAGTCGGAGAGCATGATCCTGTAGAACTCCTGCTTCTGCTCATCCGAGGTTGTCCGGCGCTGGAGGGTCTCGAGGTAGAGGCGGATGCTCGCGATGGGGGTTTTGAGCTCGTGAGTGACGGCGTTGAGGAAGGAGTCCTGTCGTTCGTTGCGGCGGATCTCGCGAACGAGGAAGACGGTGTTGAGGACGACGCCGGCGATGAGGGCAGAAAAGAGGAGAACGCCCAGGATGGCAAGGGCGAAGTTTCGCTCGTGGCGAATAATCCAGTCGATGTTGAGGATGACGAGTCCGCCGACGAGGAGCGCGCCGAGTGTGATGAAGAATGCGATGGCTCCGCGGCGTCGGGTAATGTTCATGGGCTGGTGGAAGTATAGCGGGAGGAGGTGCGATATGATCGGATGCCGAGGAATTGGTCTGACAAGTTGATCGAGGTGAGGGATGAGGGAGTTTGATCGACGGACGATGTTGCGCTACTCGGGGATAGCGGCAGTCTCGATGATGTTGCGAGGAGAGCGGTTAGCTTTTGGGCAGGATGCTTCCTTGGCGACGACGACGGCGGGCAAGGTTAGCGGGCGGATCGAGAATGGAGTCCATGTGTTTCGAGGGATTCCGTATGGTGAGGACACGCGCAAGACGCGATTCAAGGCTCCGATGCCTGTGGCAGCTTGGAGCGGGGTGAAGGAGTGCGTGGAGTGGTCGACGCGAGCGCCACAGTTGACGGGGGAGCGCGTTGCAAGAGGTGTCGCTGCGGGTGGCGAGCAGGTGCGGACGGGGTTCCATCTGCCTCCGGATAAAGGGGAGCAGAGTGAAGACTGCCTGCATTTGAATGTGTGGACGCCTGGGCTGCGGGATGGGAAGAAGCGGGCTGTGCTTTTTTATATTCATGGGGGGGCTTACAACAACGGGACGGTGAACTGCGATCTTTATGATGGCAACCGGTTGTGTCACCGCGGGGATGTGGTGGTCGTGACGGTCAATCACCGATTGAATGCGTTTGGGTATATGTATCTTGGCGATCTGGGTGGGAAGGAGTATGTCGACTCCGGCAATGCTGGGATGCTGGACATCGTTCTGGCGTTGAAGTGGGTGCAGCAGAATATCGGCGAGTTTGGCGGCGATGCTTCGCGGGTGTTGATCTTCGGGCAGTCGGGCGGAGGGGCGAAGTGCGCGACACTGATGGCGATGCCAGCGGCGAAGGGATTGTTCCATCGCGTAGTAACGATGAGCGGGCAGCAGGTAACGGCGAAGCCTACGGTGATCGCGAATGAGGTGACGAAGGACGTTCTGGACGAGCTGGGTCTGAAATATGACGAGCTGGAGGCGCTGAAGACTCTGCCGATGGAGAAGATTCAGGAGGCGGCGCGTGTGAGCTCGGCCTGGCTTCCGGTAATGGATGGCGGTGCGCTACCGCGGGATCCGTTCGATCCGGATGCGCCGGGGATCTCGGCGGGGGTACCGATGATTCTGGCGAATACGCATGATGAGACGGTGACTTCGGCCGCCGGACGTACCGGAGTTTTGACGTGGGAGCAGGCTCCGGAGGCTTTGAAGACGAGCGTGGGCCAGTATCTCGGCTCATATACGCCGGAGGAGATTATCCGGAGATATCGGGAGATCTATCCGGATCGCGATGCGGCCCACATCGTGGTGGCGGCGGCGGTAGCGTTTCGCGCGTGGCCGGGACAGGTGATCGAAGCGGACCGGAGAGCGGCGGATGCGCGGAGCCAGGCGCATACCTGGGTCTACCGGATCGACTGGAAGGTGCCGTTTCCGGGGAATTGGGCGCTGCACACGATCGACCTGCCATTTCTCTTCGATAATGTGGCGCTGGCTCCGGGGATGTGCGGGGCGAGTGCGGAGGAGCAGGCGGCGGCGCAGCCTCTGGCCACACGAATGTCGGAGATGTTGATTGCGTTTGCGAAGAACGGCAATCCGAACTGCAAATCTATACCAAATTGGCCGAGCTATGACCTGAAGGAACGGAATACGATGATCTTCGACAACGAGACGCGGGTGGAGAAGGACCCGCGCGGAGCTGAGCGTGTGTTTGCGGCTGGTGCGCACTATCGGCAGCCTGGGACCTGATCATGTGTTCGCCGTGAGCTATGATTTTGCGCTGAAGGAGAGGCATCCATGAGGCCGTGGAGAGCGGCGTTATTGTGGGCTGGTGTCGCCGTGATATTGATTGGAACTGGTTCGTCGATTGCTCAGGAGAAGGTTGCGTCGGAGCGCTATTCCGGGATGATGCCTTGCGGAGATTGTAGCGGGATCAGAACGATCCTGGTGCTGAACCGAAGTAGTCAGGGCACACCGGCTAATTACACGATGACGGAGACTTTCGTCGGGAAGCCCGTAAAGCCGAGAGTGTCGGCAGGTAGCTGGACGATTGAGCATGGAGACGCGGCGGACAAGAACGCAACGGTGTATCAGCTTCACCGGGCTGGATCGACGGCAGTGACCAGCTTAGTGAAGGTGGATGGGGAGTTGCGCTTGTTAGGCGGGGACATGACGGAGCTTCCAGCGAGTGTGCCGCATACCTTGAAGCTTTCAGTTGCAAACAAGGTCGTCTTCAAGGTGAACGATCAGGCAGGCGGGGCGGTGAGTTTGAAGGTGGGTGGGGAGTTGGAGGTACAACTGCCGGCCAATCACACGACCGGATATAGTTGGGCAGCGGTACCAGTGGATAATTCTGTTGTGAAGAGCCAAGGAGAGGCGACGTATCGGGAGAATGCGACCGCGGGAAAGGTCGGAGTGGGTGGAGTTGAGATTTGGCGGTTCAGCACCATCAAAGCAGGAGAGGAAGATTTAAAGTTTGAATATCGGAGGCCGTGGGAGAAAGAAACTCCTGCGGCGAAGATGGTGACAATCCAGGTGACGGTGCAGTAATTCGCTGTTTGAGCGCCAATGCGCGGAGGAGAGACGATGAATCGACGTAAGGTCTTGCAGGGGATGGGAGCGGCGATGATGATGATGTCCGCTGGAGGCGTTGAAGGTCAGAGCACTGGAGACGCGGTCGGTCCGGTCTATGAGCTACGCATCTATCACACTTATCCGGGTAAGCTGGAGCCGCTGTTGAAGCGGTTTCGCGAGCGGGAGACAACGATCTTTGAACGGCTGGATATGCACCCTGTGGGATATTGGACGCCGGATGACGATCCGCTGAAGGGCAACGCGCTGATTTACATGCTGCGGCATAAAAGCCGGGCCGCGGCGACGGAGAACTGGGCGAAGTTCAGCAAGGATCCGGAGTGGGTGAAGCTGAAGGCCGAGACGGAAGCAAATGGAGCGTTTGTGGAGAAACACGATATTACGTTCATGACGCTGACAGATTTCTCCCCAAAGGTTTGAGATTCTTGAACACGGTTTATGGAAGATAGAGCCGCCGAGTTCAGGCGGCTTTGTTTTCGAATGGATCAGCGGATGCGGAAGTCAACGCGGCAGCCTTTGTCGATCCGAGGCGACGGTTGTGGACGTCCCAGGTTTGACCCTGAATGCAACGCGTGCCGCTGATCTGGCGTGCAAGACGAAGGTCGCGATCATTTGCCGTTGGTCGTCTGTCGATATTGAGCGTTGGGCCGACGCAAGATGAAAAATGGCCGTCTCCTCTTCGAGAACAGCCATTTGGATGTTGCTTGTGCTGGTTGGTTAGATGACGCCGGCAGGCTTGGGGTTCTCTGGATCGAACTTAGCGATCTGGATGCGTTCGGCCAGGCCGATTTTTGAGAGGAACCAGATGCCGTAGTAGTTGATGTCTAGCTCGTACCAGGCAAGGCCATGACGTGCGCTGACGGGGTGGGCATGATGATTGTTGTGCCAGCCCTCACCGCCGGTGAGCAAAGCAACCCACCAGTTGTTGCGGGAGTCATCCTTGGTCTCAAAGCGACGCTTGCCCCAGAGATGAGTGGCGGAGTTCACTAGCCAGGTGGCATGGAGACCGATGGTGACACGGAGGAACGTTCCCCAGAGGACCATGCCGACTGCGCCGACTACGGCGTGGCCCGCGGGTGCGAGAGCCGCACCGATGCCGAGTTGGAGGACGCCGCTGACGACCAGAGGGATCCAATGATATTTGCTAAGCCAGACGTGGACAGGGTCCTTGGTGAGGTCAGGAGCGTAGCGGCCGAGGAGGGCCGTTTCGGAGTGTAGGGCGCGACCGGAGAGGATCCAACCGGCGTGGGCCCACCAGGTACCATCGTGCGGAGTGTGCGGGTCGCCGTCGTGGTCAGAGTTCTGATGGTGGACACGATGGGTGGCGACCCAGAAGATAGGTCCGCCCTCAAGCGCCATCGTACCGCACATGGTGACGAAGTATTCGACCCACTTGGGGGTCTTGTAGCCACGGTGGGTGAGCAGGCGGTGATAGGCCATGCCGATGCCCACGTTGATAGCGAAGAAGTAGGTGATGACGAAGGCGGCGAGATTTTTCCACGAGAAGAAGAACAGAGCGGCGATGGCTCCGACGTGGAAGAGCCCCATGGCGATGGTGGTGATCCAGTTGATGCGGCCCTGCTGGTGCTCACGGCCCATACGCAGGTCCTGCTTGATTTTTTGGGTGACTTCGGCGACGGCCGGGACTACGGTGGCCAGCTTAGGTGCGGTTTTTACAGCGGCTTCTTCGATGGTGCTCAGGGGGGTCATTATCTCGCGGTCCTTGGAAGTGAAACTGACTGCTATATCTCGACGTTAACAGGGTTGCTGGACCGTGGATGTAAGACTTTTGTAATGCTCCCTGAAGGTGTTAGCTGGTAGTGTGATGGGGTGATGAGAATATCCGGTTCGGCTTTGATAGTAGTGGCTTTTGGGGTCTTCGCAGGGGGATGCGACTTGGCGCTGGGTCAGGCGATCGACCTTCCCACCAGCAAACAGATTGTGCGACCAGTGCCGGGAGGGCCGCAGAGGGTGAACAGTCTGCCGATGTCGATGGCGGTTTCGCCGGATGGGCGCTACGTCGTAACAGTAAACGCCGGGTACGGAACCTTTGAATCAAAATACATGCAGTCGCTGGCCGTGCTGGATACGCGCACAGGCACAGTTGCAGATTTTCCTGATACGGACACGTCGGCGCGCGCGAAGCAGACGCTGTATTCGGGACTGGCATTCAGCTCTGATGGTAAACACCTCTACGCGAGCATGGGTTCGGAGGCCGATCCGCTGGGAAAAGCGAACGGTGACACTGGCAGCGGAGTCGTGGTGTACGGGTTCAGCGATGGGAAGATCATGCGGGAACGAATGATCAAGATTCCATTGCAGCAGCTTGCTCCGGGACGGAAGACGATGCTGATCGACGGCAAGGAGGGCGACAAGGGGATTCCGTTTCCGGCGGATATTAGGGTTCCTAAGGGAATCCCCGAAGACGGCGGGCTTGAACGACTTCTCATTGCGGACAATCTTTCAGATGATGTGCTGCTGCTCGATGCGGCTACCGGCAAGGTGGAGACGAGGTTCGATCTAGCGGAGAATGACGCAGTGCCTTCGACGTATCCAGTGGCACTAAGCGTTTCGAAGGACGGAACACGAGCCTTCGTCGCGCTCTGGAACGCAAGCGAAGTAGTCGAGCTCGATCTGAATAAGGGGGCGGTAGGGCGCAAGCTGGCTCTGTTGAAACCGGAGAGCGCGATTGCGCCGGGAACGCATCCGTGTGCGTTGGAGATTTCGCCGGATGGGAAGACTATGTATGTTGCATTGGCGAACCGCGATACGGTGGCGGCGATCAATGTGGGCGCCAGCCAGTTTTCCGTGAAGGGATACTTCGATACGCGACTCCCTCAGCAGACCTATTTTGGCGCGGAGCCCGAAGCGCTGGCTTTGTCGGCGGATGGTTCTCGCTTGTATGTGGCGAATGCGATCTCCGATGCGATCGCCGTATTCGACACGACCAGGCTGACCGCGAAGGCCGCGAAGGAGGGCATGGTCGAGCCGATCGGATTCGTGCCGACTGAGTGGATGCCGATGTCCCTGGGCTTTACCGGCGGCAAGCTATACGTCGCGACGGCAAAGGGAAAAGGAACAGGGCCAAATAACTTCCCCCAGCGGCAGGTTCCTGGCGAGCATGGGGGGAGACAAGGCAGCTCGACTTACATTGCCACCCTGCTGTACGGGTCGCTGGCGGTGCTTGACGTGAAAGCGATGGAGCCTGACCTGCCAAAGTGGACGGCCGAGGTGTTGGAGTCGAACCGGATGAAGGCGGCCGAGGAGAAGATTCAGTTCGCTGATGGCAGCCAGGATCGGATCAAACATGTGATTTACATCATCAAGGAGAACCGGACCTACGACCAGATTCTGGGAGACTTGAAGCAGGACGGTAAAGCTGCAGGCAACGGCGACGCGAGCCTTGCAATGTATGGAGCCGAGGTGACGCCGAACGAGCATAAATTGGCGTTGCAGTTTGGCGTGCTCGATAACTTCTACGACTCCGGTGAAGTATCGGGCGATGGGCATGTGTGGTCAACAGCAGGGATTGGCACGGACTACTTGGAAAAGACGTGGCAGCAGAACTACCGCGGCGGGCAGCGTACGTATGACTACGAGGGAGTTGTGGCGCAGGGCTATCCGTTGCTCCAGAAGATTCCTGATGTAGTTGAGCCGGCGAGCGGCTATCTGTGGGGCAATATGGAGCGCCATGGAAAGACGCATTACAACTTCGGCGAGTTCATTTCCTCGACCTTCTGCGATGCGAAAAAGAGTGGAAGCTCGCAGGAGGGACCGCTGCTTGAGGGTTCGCATTGCACGCACAGCATGATTCAGCCGGGCGAGGCGATCCCCGCGGAGTGGGGTGGCGGCGTGAACCAGTGGAAGTGGCCGATCCCAATGTTGGCGAGCAACACCCCGACGAAGCCCGAGCTGGTGGGACACTATGCCCCGGAGACGCCGGACTTCAATCTGCGCGTTCCGGACCAGATACGCGCTGAGGTTATGCTGAAGCACTTCAAGGGATGGGTTGCCGACCGCGAGGCCGGCAGAGATACGATGCCCAATCTGGTCGTGATGCGGTTGGGCAATGATCATACGGCGGGGACGACGCCGGGAGGGCCAACGCCCAAGTCCTCAGTTGCGGACAACGACCTGGCAATCGGGAGGATGGTCGAGGCAGTCTCACACTCGCCGTTCTGGGACGACACCGCGTTCTTCATTCTGGAAGACGACGCTCAGAACGGCGCCGACCATGTGGATGCGCATCGCAGCATCGCACTTGTGGTGAGCAAGTATTCCCCGCGAAAGCCGGATGGCGCGTTTGTGGACAGCAGGTTCTATTCGACCGTGAGTGTGATCCGGACGATGGAGACTCTGCTGGGCGTTCCACCGATGAATAACAACGATGCGCTCTGTTCGATGATGAGCACCTTGTTTAGTGGAGCGGGCGATCAGGCTCCATATGCGGCAGACTACAGCAATCGCGAGAATGGCCTGATTTATATGGCTAACCAGAGAACGGCGGTTGGCGCACGCGAGAGTTCGAAGATGGATTTTACCCATGAAGATCGGGCCGACCCGGCGAAGCTCAACGTTATCCTGTGGAAGGATGCGATGGGCAGCAAGCCGGTTCCTGCGCTGCTGCTGGAGAAGAGAAAGAAGCAGAAGAAAGACGATGATGACGACTGAGATCGCACCGTTTCGATTGAAGCCGTGGTTTAGCGAGCGTGTATGGGGCAAGAAGGATCTGCGGCCATGGTATGCGGACACCGGAACGACAGAGCCGGTAGGTGAGGCATGGCTGACCGGGCCGCAGTGCATAGTAGAGACGGGGCAGTTAGCAGGAAGAACACTGGCCTCGCTCTCGACCGAGATGGGTGGCGAATTTCCCCTGCTTGTGAAGCTGCTATTTCCTGCGGAGAAGCTGTCAGTGCAGGTGCATCCGGACGATGCGCAGGCTCAGCGGTTAGGCGAAACGCGCGGGAAGACGGAGTGCTGGTATGTTCTCGACGCAGAGCCGGGGGCTGCCGTCGCGCTTGGTCTGAAGGACG
This sequence comes from uncultured Acidobacteriaceae bacterium, assembly GCA_963798925.1. Taxonomy (GTDB): domain Bacteria; phylum Acidobacteriota; class Terriglobia; order Terriglobales; family Acidobacteriaceae; genus Edaphobacter. Next base: position 1,259,999 of record CAWCVD010000007.1, on the reverse strand, counting down.
GCGTTGATGCTAAGGCCGTGGAGGCTTCCGTGGCGTCAGGCACGATGGAGTCACTCCTAAAGTGGGTGCCGGTGGCTGTCGGGGACATGTTGTTCGTCGACGCGGGCACGGTGCATGCGATCGGGCCAGGGGTGGTTCTCCTCGAGACACAGCAGACGAGTGATGTCACCTATCGACTGTATGACTATGGACGTCCCCGCGAACTACATCTGGAGAAAGGCCTGCAGGTGATTAAGCCGAAGACCGCCGCCGGGAAGGTGGCGCCGGAGAGGATGGCCGGTTTTACGCGGCTGATCGAACAGCGATATTTCGTGGTCGACCGCTTTGATTTCGGCGAGGCCGCGGAGGCAAACGTCTCGTTTGATGGGCCGGGATGCCTCGTTGGGCTTAACGGAAGCGCAGCTGTCCTCACTTCCGCAGGGTCGATCGACCTGACTCCGGGAAAGGCCGTGGTGATTCCAGTCGGTGTGGACGTGACCGTAGAGACTGACATCGGAGTGTCATTTATACGGTGCGTGGCTCCCGTCTAGAGGGTGGTGCAGGGATGAAGGCTTCGTCGAAGCATGTCGCTCTGCTGCGTGGGGTCAACGTTGGCGGTAAGAATATGCTGCCGATGAAAGAACTGGCAGCGATGTTTGTCAGAGCCGGGTGCGGAGAGGTAGTGACTTATATCCAAAGTGGGAATGTTGTCTTTCGTGCTGAGGATAGGGTTGTCAGAGGGTTGGTTGGGATAGTTGCCGGCGAGGTGGCAAAAGAGTTTGGTATTCGTGTCCCAGTGGTGTTGCGTTCGGCTTCTGAAATCGATGCGGTGATTCGGGGGAATTCGTTTTTAAGGCCAGCGGCGAGTGAGGATAGGCTGCATGTCTGTTTTCTGGCAGATCAGCCCGGAAAAGATTTGGTCGCAGGGCTTGATGCGGGACGTTCGGCACCAGATAGGTTTGCCGTTGTGGGGCGAGAGATCTACCTGGAGTTGGTAAATGGAGCGGGGAAGACGAGGCTAACGAATGCCTACTTCGACTCGAAACTGAAGACCGTGAGCACGATGAGAAACTGGCGGACGGTATTGAAGCTCGCGGAGCTGCTGGCGTAAGACTCGCGGTGGCTGATTTGTTTAGTTGAGAAAGACGCTGAGTTCGTTGGCGGCGTTGCGCAGCGGGGTGAGGAAGCGGCTCTGCATCTCGAGGACCGAGAGGCGAGGAGCATTGCCACTGAGGTTGAGCGTGGCGACAACTCGGCCCGAGGATGAGTAGACGGGAACGGCGATAGAGCGGAGGCCAACCTCATACTCCTGATCGCAGATTGCATAGCCATTGCGGCGGATGTTGCGGAGCGCTAGGCGAAGCTTCTCGACCGAGGTGATGGTCCGCGTAGTGTGCGGGATGAGATTGACCTTGGCGAGATACTGCTCGAGCTGTTCAGGCGGAAGGTAAGCGAGCAAAATGCGGCCCATGCTGGTGCAGTATGCCGGCAGGCGACTCCCGATGTGAAGGTCGACTGCCATTACGCGGTTGACCTGAGTGCGCGCAATATAGACGATGTCCTCACCGTCGAGTGTGGCAACCGAGAAAGACTCACGGAGCGCAGCGGACATCCGTTCGAGAATAGGTTGCGCCGCGCTGGAGAGCGTGTTCGACGTAGTGTACGTGTGCGAGAGCGTGAGCATGCGCGGCCGCAGGGAGTAGCGCGAGCCGTCTTCGGCCCCAGCGAAGCCGAGCTTTGTGAGGGTGTACAGGCAGCGGCGGACGGCGGCGCGTGAGAGCCCGGTCTTAATGCTCAGCTGGGAGATGGTCATCTGCGGGTTCTGCTGGGTGAAGGCCTGGATGACGACAAGGCCGCGAGCCAGAGAGGTCATGAAATTTGGATCGCCGGCAAAGGCTTCGAGCGCGGTTGCTGGGGTGGTCTTCGATGGGGGGGCGGTAACGAGAGGCGCTGCAGGGGTGGCGGTCGGTTGGGCGAGGCTCATGCGGATACCTTTCCATAACGGTCGGCAATCGAGACGTTCGATAGACGGACTACTAATACGATAAACGCACAGCCTCCTTACTGCAAGATGGTTACGAGGATGCGTCCCTTGGGATGGAAACACATCCACAACAAAAAATCGGCTGAACGGGAGTTCAGCCGATGGGATTGAATTTATGAGAAGAGATCGCTAGAAAGGAATGTCGTCGTCCGTGATGCCTACGTCCGCATAGTCGGCTGGATTGGCAGGCGTACGCTGATCGTAGCTCGCAGAGCTGGACTTGGAGTAACCGCCGGCACCTGCCCCTTCGCCGCTGGGTTTGCCGCCGAGCAAGGTGAGTTCGTTGCAGAGGATCTCGGTCTTGTACTTCTTTTCGCCGCTGGTCTTGTCCTCCCATGAGCGGGTCTGAATCTTGCCTTCGATGAAGAGCTGGCTACCCTTTTTTACGTAGTCGCGGACCACCTCGGCCGTGCGCTGGAAGCAGACGATGTTGTGCCACTCGGTCTTGTCCGACCAGTTGCCCTGTGCGTCCTTGGCGCGCTCCGCGGTGGCGAGAGAGAAGCTGGCGACAGTCATGCCGCCCGCAGTCGAACGAATCTCGGGGTCTTTGCCGACGTTGCCCAGAAGAAATACTTTGTTGACGCCTTTTGCCATTTTTCGAATGCTCCGGTTAATTGCGGGTTTTGAAGGATGAGGATAGCAGATACGGGTTTGTGGAGGATTGGCTTGACTTAGCTTGATTGACTCAACGGCGGCGATCACCGAACAGCTTGAGAGCGCCGAGGAGCAGGGTGAGGAAGCCGGTGGGGATGCAGCCCATTGCGAGAATGAGCGCGAACCAGCCGGAGTTGGTTCTGGGGCCTTGATGCGTCACGCCGCCAAAGCCGATGAAGACGAGCGCGACGGCTATGACTCCGGTGCCGAAGATAAGTACGCCCGTGCGGAGGAGTTTGCGAGTGTCTGGCTGCATAGGCAAGGTGTTAGCGATAGGTAGCGAGCATGGCATAGACGATTACCCCGCTGACAGAGACATAGAGCCAGATGGGGTATGTCCAACGAGCGAGCCTGCGGTGCGCCGGGAAGCGTCCGGTGAGCGAGAGGAAGAACGTGATCAGGATCATCGGCAGACAGATAGTGGCGAGAAGAATGTGCGGGGTTAGCAGCAGCCAGAGATAGATAAACCGCGCAGTGGGATAGGCCTTTGGAAAGAGCATGTCGCCATGCAGGATGTGGTTAACGACGTAGGCGACGAGGAAGACACTAGAGACGATGAACGCGCCGAACATGCTGTTGCGATGCGCGATAATCTGTCGCCGACGAATGTAGCGGAATCCGATGACAAGGAAGACCGCGCAGAGCGCGTTGAGGAGCGCATCGAGCGCAGGAAGGAAGGCCAGATGGGTTCCGCTTACGTCGACCGGTGGATGATAGTAGACCAGCCAGGCGAGAAAGAGCGACGCCACCGCACTGATGCCGATGATAGTGGCGATAACTGAGGGCGGGGTGCGGAGGTTTGTGCCGGGTGCAGTAGCTTGCATCAGAAGAAAAGTCGTCCTTTGGCGTCAAGCATCATTGCAGCTAAAAGCAGAGGAAGGTAGATGACGGAGGCGCGGAGAAGCTCGCGAGCAGCGCTACGCGAGACTTCGGAGTTGGGGTCGCGCACGATGCGTGCGAAGCGGATAGTGAACCACAGATAGCCTAGTCCTAGGATGGTCGCGACGACGGTGTAGACAGAACCAGTGATGTGCAGCGTGGCTGGCCATAGGCTGACCGGGATCATGATGACAGCATAGAAGAGGGCCTGGACGACGGTGCTCAGCGCGGCGTACTGCGTATTGGGCAGGTTTGGAGTAAGGCGAATGCCCCCGCGGGTGTAGTCGTCGCGATACATCCAGCCGATGGCCATGAAGTGAGGGAACTGCCAGACGAACAGGATGGCGAAAAGCGCGACGCCAGGCCACTCGATAAGGCCGCGCGCTGCGGTCCAGCCGATCAGCGGTGGAAGCGCTCCGGGAAACGCGCCGATGAAGGTGTTGATGGTGGTGACGCGTTTCAGCGGCGTGTAGATGCCGACGTAGCCGATCGCGGTGAGCAGCGTAAGGGTTCCGGTAAGCAGATTCGTCGTGTAAGCGAGGTAGAGCGAGCCAAGAAACGTCGCGGCGAAGCCAAGCACCAGGCCATGCGTTAGGGAGATTCGCCCGGCGGCCATGGGACGGTCCGCGGTACGGTGCATCCGGGCATCTGTTCTGCGTTCGAGCGCCTGATTCAGAGCGCTTGAGCCGCAGGTGACGATCGCGATAGCAACCAGGGCTTTGAGGCCTTCCACCTGGAAGGGGCTGATACCACTACGCAGGCAGCCGAGATAGAATCCGGCTCCGGCAGTGATGATGACCATGTGGAGATGCGGAGTTTGAAGAGCGTTGCGTAGTCGGCGAGCAGAGAATGGGGCTGCGCGGGCGCGATGATGTGATCGGTTGTCGCGGAGGTAGCCACATACTAAGAATATCGCGTTTGCTGGCGAGCCGGTGTACGGTTCGCCGCGTGTCCGCTATTCGGCTGGCCGACCTGTCATTTAGCCGGCCTCTTACTCCACTGACTCGTCGTGTTTGCCTTCACTCGTCTCGGCTTGTTTGATTTGCGGGCGCATCAGTGGGAAGAGGATGACGTCGCGGATCGACTTTGAGTCGGTAAGCAGCATGGTGAGGCGGTCGATGCCGATTCCCTCGCCAGCAGTCGGCGGAAGCCCATAGCCAAGGGCGCGGACGTAGTCCTCGTCCATCCGATGGGCCTCGGCGTCGCCGCGCTCCTTCTCGGTCATCTGTTGCTCGAAGCGAGCGAGTTGGTCGACGGGGTCGTTGAGCTCGGAAAAGGCATTGCCGACCTCGAAGCCGCCGATGTAGAACTCGAAACGCTCGACCCAGTCCGGTTCGTCTGGTTTCTTCTTGGAGAGGGGACTGACGGCTAGGGGGAAGTCGTAAATGATGGTGGGCTGGATGAGGTGAGATTCAGCGACAGTCTCGAAGATCGTCGCGATGGTTTTGCCTAGCGGCTCGTTGGGATCGTATTCGATGCGGATGCCGGCGTTGCGAAGCTGATTGACGAGAGTACTAGCAGATTCCTTCTGTCACGAACGGAATTCATTTCGGGCAGAGCGCCAGCGGCTTCAGGCCAGAATTTGATAATGGCATCGCGCATAGAGTAGCGATGCCACTTGCCCAGGTCGATCTCGTTGCCGTTGAAGTGGGTGATGCAGGTGCCATTGACTTCCATCGCAACGAATTTGATGAGTTCTTCGCTCAGTTTCATCAGGTCGTGGTAGTTTGCGTAGGCCTGGTAGAACTCGAGCATGGTGAACTCGGGGTTATGTTTCGTGCTGATCCCCTCGTTGCGGAAGTTGCGGTTGATCTCGTAGACGCGGTCCAGGCCACCGACGACCAAGCGCTTGAGGTATAGCTCCGGCGCGATACGCAGGAAGAGATCCATATCGAGCGCGTTGTGATGCGTTGTGAAGGGTTGCGCAGCCGCGCCTCCCGCGACCTGATGCATCATCGGTGTTTCTACCTCGAGGTAGCCGCGTCGATCAAAGAACTTGCGAATCGCACGAAGAATCGCGGCCCGTTTGACGAAGACCTCGCGGACGTTGGGTGTTTCTGGCTCGGCGGGGGGGATCGGTACGGCGACGAGGTCAGTGGGAACCTCGATGCCGGGGATAACCTCGGCTACGGGCGGGGCTGCTGGCTTTTCCGTAGCCTTCGTCGTGCCGGTGTTCATGAACAGATCGACATAGCGTTGACGGTAGCGGAGTTCGGTGTCTTCGAGGCCGTGGTACTTGTCCGGCAGCGCGAGCATCGCCTTGGCAAGAAAGGTAATCGCCGATTTGTCGCCGGTTTTAGCGACGTGCACCGTGAGTTCGCCCGTGCGCGTGCGAAAGAGATGGCCGCGCACGCCGATGTGGTCTCCGAGGTCAAGCAGCTTATACAGCGCAAAGGCATCGTCACCAACGTCGTCCTTGCGAACGTAGATCTGAAAGCGTTGCCCGCCTTGCTGGAGCTGCGCGAAACCTGCCTTGCCTTGGACCCTGAGGGCCATGATCCGACCTGCGATTGAGACGTTGATAGGCGAGGGCGCTGCTTCGAGCTCTTCGGCCGTGAGAGAGTCGTATGCGGCGCGCAGCTCCGGGATAGTGTGTGTGGCCGAATAGCTGTTGGGATACGTCGCCTCGGCGTAGGTGAGGCCACTGGCCTGGCCGATGGCAGCGATCTGCTCGAGCTTCTCGCGGCGCTGCTGATAGAGATTTCTTTCGAACTCGGACTCGTGCACGAGGGTTTCCTTTGGCTGGATGTCGCTGACAACTTGAGTATAGAGTCACTAATGCTGCAGTTATGCACATCGCTGTGCGAGTTGCGTGGATGCGTGGTGTAATGGTGCTGCTATGGCAGATGACGGCGCAGGAAAGACGGGCGGCAAAGGCGCGCTGGGCGAGCTGGTCAAGGCAGAATTGATGATCCAGCTGGCGATCGCGCTGCCGGCGGGGTGTGTCATCGGCTGGCTCGTGGGAAGCTGGCTGGACAAGCATTTTCATCAGGGCTGGATCGCGATTGTGGGGATCGTGCTGGGAGCCCTGGCGGGTTTTGTGCAGATCTTTCGGACGGCGTCGCGCTACCTGAAGAACGATCGCTCCTGATGGGTGAGCCGGTAAGGGCAATGGAGGATGTTGTGAAGTCGATGGACAGTTTCACCGACGCGGACTTTAAGCGGACCATATGGGGGGCGTTGCGGCTGCTTGCCATAATTACTGCAGTCGGGGTGCCGCTGGTGTGGTGGAGGATGGGGTGGCAGTCCGCGTTATTGCTCGTTGTTGGCGCGCTGATCTCAGGGTCGGGGTTGTTCGAGTGGCTGCGCCTGATGACGGCTGTGATGGCGCGGATGGATGGCGGTGGAAAGGCACGGCCGATGGCATTGGTCTTGATGGGGTTCTTCCTCCGGCTGGGGCTGACCATCGTGGTGCTTTATGTTAGCCTTAAGGTACTGAATGGTTCGGTTTTTGCGCTCGCCGCAGGCCTCGCCCTGGGTGTCTTAGCCTTGACGGTTGAGGGTTTGAGGCTGATCAAGGCGTGGACTGTCTGAGCCGGACCTTCGGGAGAGATTAGAAAAGGCCTTCCTTTCGACCTTTATGCCGACGCAATTACTTTTTACCAGATTTCTGAATGAGCATTTTGCCGCGCCAGTGACGGCATTCCTGAATGCTCTGCACGTGCACCCCGCCTTGCCTGAGGCGCCGATAACGAACGCGTTTGCGATGGAGCTGTTGGTGTTTTTCGTGCTCATCGCCTACTTTATCGTTGTGCGGATGACGCTGAGCATTGAAAAGCCTGCTCCATTTCAGCACCTTGCCGAGATGACCCACGAGTTTGTCTCCGAGCAGGGCGAACAGATCATTGGGCATGGCTCGGAGCGGTTTGTCAGTTATCTGACGGCACTACTTCCTGTTCATCCTGCTCGCGAACCTTATGGGGATCATTCCGGGTCTGGAGTCGCCTACCGCCACCGCGGTGGTGCCGCTTGGTTTTGCCCTGGTGACGTTTCTCTACTACCACTACCATGGCGTGCGCGAGAACGGTTTTGGGTATATCAAGCAGTTCCTCGGACCCGTTTGGTGGCTGTATCCGCTGCTGTTTCCTATCGAGATCATCTCGCACTGCGCCCGTGTGCTTTCGCTCACAGTCCGTCTCTATGCGAATATGTTCGCCGGCGATCTGGTGACGCTGGCGTTCTTCTCACTGGTGCCGGTTGGGATCCCGCTGATCTTTCTTGGTCTGCATCTCGGCGTGGCTGTGGTGCAGGCGTACGTGTTCTTCCTGCTTGCGGCCATCTATCTGTCGCTCGCAGTGGCGCACGATCATTGATTTTTGCGACCGCGGCTCTTGCTTGAGAGGTGCGGAGCAAATTGAGTTTCGCCGCGTTGGGACCTCCTCTTCGCGGTGCGCAACAACGCCGCATAGCGTGAGGGTGCCAGTACGGTGAGCATCAACCACCCACTGGCGGCGTATTCACGGAGGCTGGAGTAACACGATGAAGAAACTGCAATATCTCTTTATGTCGTTGGCCGCGATGCTGTTTGCAACGCCGGCTTTTGCGCAGGGAGCAGGAAACTACTCACCCGCATCGCAATGGGTTCCGCTGGCTGCCGGTCTTGGCATGGCGCTGGCGGCGGGTCTCTGCGGTCTGGGTCAGGGTAAGGCGACCGCTTCGGCCACCGAGGCGCTTGCGCGTAACCCGGGCGCGCGTCCTGGAATCTTTATCTTCCTGATTCTCGGTCTCGCGTTTATCGAGTCTCTCGCACTGTTCACCTTCGTCATCATCTTCCTGAAGGTTCAGCCCTAATCCCATTCTTCGGATGGATCGCAACAGAAAAGCCTCCGCTGAATCGCGGAGGCTTTTCTGTCGCCACAATCCTGGGAACCCCCACCCTAGCGATTTTCGCGCAAAGTTTTCATTCGATTGCACTTAACTTGGGACCAGAGGTGGAAGGCCTTGATTCTAAAGATGCCTTTCTCTAAAGCCCTCTATTCAGGCGAGTTAGGTTGACATAGAAGGCCGGCTAGCCAAGAGGGCGCCCTCGTCGGGAACCACCTAAAGTCAAATGGCACGGGTAACCAGAGAAAGTTCGGGTCTCTGGCGGGTCAGCCAATTTTGGGTAGTCAGCGGACGTCGAACTGAAGCTGGATTTGGCAGCCTTCAGGGTGAGCAGCACACTCTTTTCGACCCTGTTCGATAAGGGTGGAGTGGCTGGCGTACTCAGCAAAGGAGACAGCGCCGCTGGGCAGAATGCCGAGGACGATAGTTGCGGACACGGCCAGGGCGAGGCCTATGGCAGCGGGAACGCTGATCGGGCGAAGCTGGTCGAGGCGTGAGCTCTCTGTTCCCGGTCTTGTGTACACGGCAGCGAGCAGGCGCAGGTAGTAGAAGCACGCGACACCGCTGTTGAGAAGGCCGATAACCGCAAGCCAGATGTTGCCGTTGTGGATGGCAGCAGTGAAGACGTAAAACTTGCCGAAGAACCCGCCGGTGAAGGGAATTCCGATAAGCGAGAGCAGGAAGAAGCTGAGCAGAGCAGCGAGATAAGGCCTCTTTTGGCCGAGGCCGGTGTAGTCGTCGATGGTGCGGACGCGTTCGTCGTAGCCTGCGATCTGCGTGATGACGGCAAACGCGCCCACCTGCATGGCCGCGTAAGTAGCGGTGTAGAAGCAGGCAGCAGCGATTCCTTCAAAGGGGAAGGCGGTGAAGGCGACGAGTAAATATCCGGCATGGGCGATTGAAGAATAGGCCAGCATGCGTTTCACATCGCGCTGGAGCAGAGCGCCGAGGTTGCCGATGGTCATCGACAACGCAGCCAAAACCCACATCAGGGCGGTCCAGCGGTGCTGGTAGATGGGGAAGCCGGTGAAGGTGATGCGAAGCAGGACGGCGAACGCTGCGGCCTTGGGCGCGGTGGACATCAGACCCACGACGGGAGCGGGCGCACCCTGGTAGACGTCGGGTGTCCAGACGTGGAACGGCGCGGCGGAGACCTTGAAGCCGAGGCCTATCAGAATCAACGCGAGAGCCGTGAAGGCGAGCAGAGGTGTCTGCGTGGTCTCAAGGCCATAGGCGATCGCGTAGATATCGGTTGAGCCTGTCGCTCCGAAGGCGAGCGCGATGCCGTAGAGGAAGAAAGCCGTGGCGAAGGAGCCGAGGAGAAAGTATTTGATTGAAGACTCGGTGCCGGTGGCCTGCCCTTTGCGGAAGCCGCAGAGGATGTAGGTTGTGATCGAAGAGATTTCGAGACCGACAAAGACCATGAGCAACTCAACAGAGCAGGTCATCAGCATCATGCCGACGGCGCCGAAGCAGAGCAGGGCGAAATATTCGCCTGCGTGGCTGGCGTAGCCCTCGAAGTAGTCGAGTGAGCCGAGCAGGGTGACGAGAACGACCGCGCCGATGACGTAGTGGAAGAGGACGGAGAAGGCGTCGACCTGGATCGTGTTGGAGAAGGCATGGAGGGTGACGCCGAGCGAGACCTGATACCAACTGGCGACAAGGGAGGCGACGGTGCCGGCGATGGCGATCCAGCCGAGCGGCTTGCGGCTGGAGGCAGGCTTAAGGCACGGCTCAGCCAGCATGATGAGGACGCCGGTAAGCGTGAGGATGATCTCGGGCAGGAGAGCCACTATGTTGGTGGACATTTAGTGGGCTCCTCCCTTTTCCTGGGGTACGGAGACGATCTGGGCTGGTAGAGAGCCGGAGGAACTTGCGTTGGGGGAACTGGACGGTGCCGGCTCCAGATGGCCAGCTGCGAGTCCGACTCCAGCAGTGTCGATCGCTCGCATCCACAGGGGAGAAGCTATGCCCATGAGAAGCATGAGGATGGCCATCGGCCACAGCGCAAAGTGCTCGCGGGCATCGAGGTCAGGGGCGGGAACGTCACCAGTGTTGTCGTTCAGGTCGCCGTAGAAGACGCGTTGGATCATCCACAGCATGTACGACGCGGTAAGGATGACGCCGGTCGTCGCGAGCACAGTCCAGCGGGTGTGATGCGTGACGGCAGACTGCATTCCGCCTGTGAGGACAAGGAATTCGCCGACAAAGCCGTTGAGCATCGGCAGCCCGATGACCGAGAGCGTCGTAATGACGAAAAAGGTGACCATCCACGGAAGTTTTGCGGCGAGGCCGCCATAGTCGCGCATGTCGTAAGTGCCGTAACGTTCGTAGAGGATGCCGAGGAGCATAAAAAGCGCTCCGCCGCCGATGCCTTCGTTGATGGTGGCGTAGATGCCGCCGTCGATTCCCGCGATTGTGAAGGTGAAGATCCCCAGAATGACTACGCTGACGTGGCCGAGCGTGCCGTAGGCGGCGAGTTGCTTCAGGTCTTTCTGGACCAGCGCGATCAGCGCCCCATAGACGATGCCAATGGCTCCGAGCGCAATCATCAGCGGAGCGATCTGGCGAGACTGGTCGGGAAAGATGCTGAACGAGAAACGGAGGATCGAGTAGAGACCGAGTTTGCCTGCAAGCACCATGACAGCGGCAGTCGGCGCTTCGCTGATCGCGTCCGATAGCCAGCCGTGCAGCGGAAAGACCGGGACCTTGACCGCGAAGGCGGCGAGGAAGGCGAGCGAGGCAAGCCAGAGAGCCGCGTTGTTGCTTGAGATGTTGTGTTCGGCGGCGAGTTGAGCAAGGTCAGGAAGCTGGAAGGTGCCGGTGCGGCTGTAGATCCACAGCATGCCGACTAGCAGAATCGCCGAGGGGATGAAGGTATAGAGGAAATATTTGATCGCAGCGCGGCGGCGGTTGACGGTGCGCCCGAAGGTAGCGATGAGAAGCGTCATGGGAACGAGCGAGAGCTCCCAGAAGGCGTAGTAGAGGAAGAGGTCGAGCGAGACGAAGATGCCGAGCATCGCGACCTGTTGGAGGAGGAAGAGTGTGTAGAAGAGCTTTTTGCGGTCGCCGATGACGTTCCACGAGACAAGGACGCCGAGGGGAGCGAGGAAGCCGGTGAGCACGACGAGCCACATCGACAGTCCATCGACGCCGAGGTGGTAGCGGATGGAGGGAGAACCGATCCACGCAGCATTCTGTTCGAACTGAAAGGTGCCGGGCGCGGCGAAGTAGTCGTAGCGGATGGGCAGATGGAGCGTCAGCGCAAACGTGACGAGGGTGACGGCGAGCGCGCCCCACTGCATCGTCTTGCCGCGGTCGGGCAAAAAGGCCAGCAGTACCGCGCCCGCGAGCGGGAAGAAGGTGATGATGGTCAGGATGGTGTGATCGAGGTTCATCGTTTGCCTTGTTGAGTCAAATGCTGGTCCCGGGTGTAGCGGGTAAAGCGAATTCTTCTAGTGAATCCAGATGGAACGGCCAAAGATCATGACGAGTAGGACGGCCGCGGCCCCGATAGCAAGCCAGCCGGCGTAAGAACGGATGTTGCCGGATTGAACCCGGCGCACGAGCGAACTGAGTCCCTGGGTTGTTGCGCCCGCGGCTGCGCCAGCGCCGTTGACGATACCGCCGTCCACGAGCCCGCCGAGGAAGAATCGGCTGAACATGAGCAATGGGTTGACGATAAACGCGGAGTAAATCTCATCGATGTAGAACTTGTTTTCAACGAGACGATAGAGTGCGGGAGCACGTGCCGCAAGAGCGGCGGCAGTTCGGGGTTTTTTGCAATAGAAGAAGTAGGCGATGTAGGCGCCGAGGAATGCGGTAAAGATGGAGATGCCCGCGAGGGTATATTCCAGGACGTGGTTGCCGGCATTGGCGATGCCACTTGCGAGGACGGGTTCGAGGAAGTGCTCGGCCTCGTCGCTGCCGCCGAAAGCAATGGGAATGCCGACCCATCCGCCGATGACAGAGAGAATGGCTAGCACCACGAGCGGAAAGAGCATGATCCAAGGTGATTCGTGGACGCCTTGGGAATGCGAAACGTGGTCGTCTTCGGGGTCGGCTACCATAACAGCGTGGGTACCGGAGTGGGCGTGAACGGCAGCCCCATGGTCGTGGATTTTCGGTTCCTCTTCGAAGTGTTCCGGGCCAAAGAACGTCTTGAACAAGAGCCGGAAAATATAGAAGGATGTCATGCCGGCGGTGATGAGGCCAACAAGCCAGAGGAACTTACCGAGGGGGTTGTCGGAAGTGTAGACGCGGAAGAGAATCTCATCCTTGGAGAAGAAGCCGGCGAACGGCGGAATGCCGGAGATAGCGATGACCCCCATTAGCATGGTTCCGAAAGTGATGGGAATCTTGCGCCAGAGCCCGCCCATCTTGCGCATATCCTGCTCCCCGGAGAGCGCGTGGATAACGGAACCGGCGCCGAGGAAGAGCAGCGCCTTGAAGAAGGCGTGGGTCATCAAGTGGAAGATGCTAGCTTCATAGGCGCCGACTCCGCAGGCGAGGAACATGTAGCCGAGTTGGGAGACGGTGGAGTAGGCGAGGACGCGCTTGATGTCGTGCTGGACCATGCCGATGCATGCAGCGAAGATCGCCGTCGCTGCTCCGATGACGGCGACGACGCCGAGCGCGAAGGGGCTGCGGTCAAACAGGGTGTGGCAGCGCGCGATCATATAGATGCCGGCTGTTACCATCGTTGCCGCGTGAATGAGCGCAGAGACGGGCGTGGGACCTTCCATTGCGTCGGGAAGCCAGACGTAGAGCGGAATCTGTGCGGACTTTCCGGTTGCACCCAGAACTAGCAGAAGAGCAATCGCGGTCAGGACGCCGCCATGGAGGGCGGGCCAGCTGTTGATCGCTTCGAAGACGCGCGTGAAATCGAGAGAGCCGAACTCACGAACGATGAGGAACATCGCCAGCAAAAAGCCGAAGTCACCGACTCGGTTGAAGATGAAGGCTTTCTTTCCGGCGTTCGCTGCGGAGTCCTTCTTGAAGTAGAAGCCGATGAGCAGATAGGAGGCGAGACCGACACCCTCCCACCCTACAAAGAGCAAGAGGAAGCTCTCGGCCAGAACCAGCACCAGCATGAAAAACATGAAGAGATTCAGATAGGCAAAGAAGCGCCAGTAACCTTCCTCATGCGCCATGTAGCCAACCGAGTAGATGTGAATCAGGAAGCCAACGCCGGTGACCACTCCGAGCATCATGAGCGTGAGATGGTCGACGGTGAAGGCGAAGTTGACGACCAACCCGCTGATCTGGATCCAGGGCTGGCTGACGACATGAATGGCATCCGGACCGCCTGCCGACTTCATAATGATCCAAAGCCATGCAACGATCGCAGCCGGAATCGCAGTGCAGATAAGAGCAATGGCAGCAACAAGAGAACGGGGCAGCTTGCGGCCGATGGTTCCGTTGATCAGGAAGCCGGCGAAGGGAACAAGCGGTATCAGCCAGAGGTAGTCGTAGTTTATCGAGGCTGGGGGCATAGAGGTCACGATTTCATCAGATCGATCTGGTCGACGTTCAAGGTTTCACGGGTGCGGAAGATGGCGATGATGATGGCAAGGCCCACTGCTGCTTCAGCTGCTGCAACGACCATCACAAAGAAGACAAAGATCTGGCCCGAGACCTGGTGCCACATGTGCGCAAAGGCGACGAAGGTGAGGTTCACGGCGTTAAGCATCAGCTCGATTGACATGAAGACCGTGATGACGTTGCGCTTGATTAGGAACGCGGCGACGCCGATGGAGAAGAGCACGGCTGCGAGGATGAGGTAGGCGGCAGTGGGAACCATTATCTATTGCTCCTTTCGCGCGAGCACGACGGCTCCCAAGATGGCGACCAGAATGAGAACGGAGGTGACTTCGAAAGGAAGCAGAAGTTTGGTGAAGAGAACTGAGCTGAGCTCCGCGATGTTGCTGGTGACGTTGCTGGCGACGTGGTTGAGATAGTCGCCGACGCTGGAAGCTCCGAAGGCATGACGCTCCTGCAGGAAGACAAAGCTGAGCAGGCAAAAGATGGCTGCGGCGCCAGGGAAGCCAACGAGATAGGCGGCTCGGCTGCCGTGGGTGCGCTCTTCTTCTCCGGCGTTCAGCAGCATGATGACGAAGACGAAGAAGACCATGATGGCGCCCGAGTAGACGATAACCTGGGCTGCGGCAAGAAACTCCGCCCCAAGCGACCAATAGAGCACCGCGAGCGACATCATGACGACGACCAGCGAGAGTGCGCTATTGATGGGATGGCGCTGCAGCAGCAGGTTGAGTGCTCCCGCTATCGCCAGCGTGCCAAAGATGAGAAAGAGTGCCAGTTGCATGACGGTTCGCTAGATCTTTCGTGGGCCTGTTATTGCTTCAAATCATTTGAAACAGAGCAGAAAATCCTTTTGGGCTATCCCTTGATTGTAAAACAGCCGCAAGCATGTTCCTTGAGTCAATCGACCTTGTCGCGAGCTATCCGCGAAGTGCAAGAATGAGGCTCGTGACGACGATGTTGGCCATGGCGACGGGCAACAGAAACTTCCACCCGAAACCCATGAGTTGGTCATAGCGGAATCGTGGCAGCGTGCCGCGAACCCAGATATAGAGCAGAAGAAAACCCAGAACCTTGACGACGAACCAGAGGATGGGAAAGATTGCTGCGAGGATTGGGCCACCAAAGTTGTCGGGCAGAAGGTGACCCAAGGGGCTTGAGGCGCCACCGAGAAAGAGCAAAGTGGCGACGCAGCTTACGGTGATCATATTGGCGTACTCAGCCATAAAAAACATGGCGAACTTCATAGAGGAGTACTCGGTGTGATAGCCGGCGACGAGCTCGGATTCGGCTTCGGGCAGGTCGAACGGCGCGCGGTTGGTCTCGGCATACGCGGCCATCAGATAGATG
Source organism: uncultured Acidobacteriaceae bacterium (assembly GCA_963798925.1). Classification (GTDB taxonomy): domain Bacteria; phylum Acidobacteriota; class Terriglobia; order Terriglobales; family Acidobacteriaceae; genus Edaphobacter. The sequence goes on along the minus strand of CAWCVD010000007.1, from coordinate 1,244,728 downwards.
AAGAAGGCAACGAACTGGAAGCCGCCGAAGACATTCCAGCTCCACGCGCCATGCGCGCTCTGGCTGTTGACGATATCGCGAAGAGAGAGCGACTGCGCGCGAAGGACAACGCCAACGAGCGAGAGTCCAAGGGCGAGCTCATAGCTGATCATCTGCGAGGTGGCGCGAAGGCTTCCAAGCAGGGCGAACTTGTTGTTGGACGACCAGCCTGAGAGCGCGATACCGTAGATGCCGATTGAGGTGATGCCGAGAATGACGAGAAGGCCGATATTGACGTCGGCGACGTTGAACATCTCAACACCCTTGACTGTCTGCAGGCCGCCGAAGGGAACCACTGCGATGGAGATCAGCGAGCAGGTCAGAGCAATGATTGGGGCGACGATGAAGAGCGGGCGTTCCGAGGCAAGCGGTATCAGTTCTTCCTTGAGAAAGAGCTTGATGCCGTCCGCGAGAGGCTGAAGCAGGCCGAAGGGACCGACGCGCGACGGTCCCCATCGATTCTGAATGCGACCCAGCACCTTGCGCTCGAGCAGCACCGTATACGCGACCGCCGTCAGCGTGATAACGAGCACAACCACGACCTTGAGCACGCTCAGCAACAGGTATGTCTGAAATTCGGTGAGATGGATCATCTTTTGACTTTCGGCTCCGAGCTTTGGCTCTGCGATTGTTGGACTGCTGGCTCCGTTTTGAACTTGGTATCTCTAGTCGGCTGCGGTTTCAATCTGAGTAAGGCCCGTGGGTGGACGGAGTCTCTCGTTCTGCTGGAGATCCGAGAGCATGGCGGAGTAACGGCCAAGCGTACCCGAGGTGAACAGCGAGTCGTTCGACGGCAAAACAAGGTCGCGCCGGGCGCCAATCTGCACAAGCTCGCTGGCGGTCCCGGCGGGCTGCAGATGCTGGTCGTTTCCGGAGAGAAGCTGCAAGCGCAGCAGGTCGTAACCGGGGACGAGGCGTTGTATCTCATCAAGAATCGCGAAGGGATCGAACGGGCTGAGCTTGGGCTCAAGATGATTGGCGGTAAGCCAGACAGCGTGCCGGTCGGCCTCGCCGGACTGTGCGCCGCGCGACTGGCCCATGTCGGCACGAACTCCCTTGCCAAACGGAACAAGTTGACGGACATCCCCGCCCATCTTGTCGGCAATGCGGACGATCATCTCAAAGTCACTGCGGACGCCGGCGCGGTCTGCGGCTTTGTTGACGAGTTGCAAGTCGCCGTAGCTGTTGGTGACCGAGCCCGACTTTTCGTAAAGGTTGGCAGCCGGAAGTATGACGTCCGCATACTGCGCCGTCTCGGTGAGGAACATGTCCTGCACAACGACGAAGGTGTTTCGAAGGACGGTGGGATCGACGCTATATCGAGAGACCGGGTTGGAGCCGACGACATAGAGAGCAGAAAGTTCTCCACGGCCGGCTGCTTCGAACATCTCCAGCATGTCGAGACCCGGTTCGGTGGGTGCGCCGTACTCGCTGAAGGCGGCGGAGGTAAGCGGCGTGTACCCTGGGAGCAGGTCGGGGAGCAATCCCATGTCCGCCGCTCCGCGCGAATTGGCGTAGTCAGAGATCAGCGCGAATCTCCGGTTCGGCATTGTCGTACCGAAGGCGAGAAGCCGCTTCAGGTCAGCGCCGCGAAACTCAGAGCCAAGAAGAACGAGCAGCTGTTCTTCGGCGCGGACTGCGTTACGGAAGTTGTGCAGCGCCGTTGCATCCGTGCCGGGGCAGGTCAGAGCCTCGGCGGCCGTGTCGTCTCCAGCGATAAAGCTGGCGAGCGCGCCGTAGCTGAAGGGCGCGATCTGCACGAAGCCGCGAGCCTGGCGTCGGAGCTTGATCGGCTCAGAGTTTGCGATGTAGAGGCGGCCACGGTTGTTGCGGACATTGGTCCGGATATTCCACGCTGTTGCAGGCGCCTGGATCGTGGGGTCGCCGCCTAGAATCATGATCGCCGGCGCAGTCTGCGTGTCGCGCAGCGAGGCAGCGCGGTCGCGTATACCCGCTAGCGACTGGGCAAAAGCTGTGTAGTCGGCAGTGCGGTGGTGGTCAATGTTGTTCGTCTTAAGCACGGTGCGGGCGAACTTCTGGAGGAGATACGCCTCTTCATTCGTGATTCGGTTCGAGCCGATCACGCCGATCGATTTGCCGCCGCGCTTGTCGCGAAGCTCGCGAAGATTCTTGCCAACGTGATCGAGAGCAGCCTCCCAACTCACGGGCTTAAGCTCACCGCTTGCCTGGCGGATCAACGGCTGCGTGATGCGAGTCTCATTATTGGCGAAGTCGAAGGCATAGCGGCCCTTGTTGCAGAGGAAGTCACCGTTGATTCCGCTCTTGTCGCGATTGTCGCCACGCACGATCTCACTGCCGTCGGCTGTGGACCGTACGCCAAGCGTGGTCTTGCAGCCATCGCCGCAGTGCGTGCAGATGGTGCCGACGTGGTTCATCTCCCACGGGCGCGTCTTGTAGCGATAGGTCCCACTGGTCAGCGCACCGACCGGACACGCATCGATGCACATGCCGCACTGCTCACAGTCCACGTGGGCGAGGTGATCCGGCGACAGCTCAGCGGGAACGTTGGGCGCGATGACCGAGGACGCGCCGCGGTTCTGGATCCCGAGCGCGAAGACGTCCATTCCCTCGCCGCACATGCGCACGCATCGGTAGCAGAGAATGCAGCGCGGGCGGTCAAAGTAGACGACCGGCGACCACTGCTGCTCTTCGCGATGATTCTTGGGTTCGGTGTAGAAGCTGTCGGCCGCGCCGTACTTGAAGGTCATGTCCTGCAACTCGCACTCCCCGCCGGCGTCGCAGACCGGACAGTCGAGCGGATGGTTGCCTAGAAGCATCTGCAGCGTAGCCTTGCGGGCCTGAGCGATCTCAGGAGTCTCGGTCTGAACGACCATGCCTTCAGCGATCGGCGTCGTGCATGCGGTCTGCAGCTTCGGCATCTTCTCGATGCGCACAACGCACATGCGGCACGCGGCCTGCAGCGAGAGCCCGGGATAGTAGCAGAAGGCGGGAATCTCAATGCCCGCGGACTTGCACGCGTCGATGAGCAGCGTGCCTGCGGGCGCCGTGAGTTGTTTGCCGTCTACGGTGAACTTTACGTCTGGCATAGAGTCCTTATGGGTTGAAGGTTAGCGCGGAAAGCAACGTCCGGGATTCCGCGAGACCGCACGGTCGATCGAATCAGCGAGTCGATGTGCTCCTTGTCTTTGCGTCCGGGGTGTGCGTGCTCGCCAAAGCCGCTTCCACAGCAGGAAGAATCCGCGAAGGATCCTTGAGTGTCTCGGTGCCGCAGACGATCTGATGCTGATCTTTAGTGACAACCAGAATGGTAGGCGTGTGAGTGACGTTAATATGACGCCCCAGGTCGAAGTCTGCCTGAACCTCTTTGGCGAGGGATCCATCCGGATCCATCACAAACGGCATCTTCTGGTTGTGTCTCTGCAACCAGAGCTGGGTAAAGCGCGCAAGGTCGTCCTTGTTGGCGATGGCGGTCTGAGCCGCGAAGACATCACTTCGAAATTCATCTGCGAGACGGGGGCTCACCTTGTCCTGAATGTAGCGAGCGCAGACAGCTCCCTGAAAGGTCCAGATATGCGCAGCGATAGGGAAGTCATAGCGAAGGAGCGACACGTTAGCACGCTTAGCTGCGTCCAGCTCAATAGGGTGGGCATAGGCGCACGCTGGACAACCCAGGTCCTCGAAGACGACGATGGCAACTTTACTTCCTGCCGGCGGCTTCAGCGTCGAAAGATCTCGAAAACCATTCTGAGAGTTCGAGCTGGAAATCTGAGCGAGCGACGCCAATGGAGTGAGAACAGCAATTGCCGCGAACGCGATGATCAATAATCTAAATCTCAATCTCTGCATCCTTGCCCTCCTCTCAAACTCTTGCGCGCTTAGTGCCCAGCTCCCACGAGCTGTTCGACAGTGATGATAGGTATGCCGGCCTTGTTGCCTGCGATATAGTCTTCAAACTCTTTGCGGAACTTTTTCACGAAGCCGAGCGTCGGCATCGCTGCTGCATCGCCCAGCGGACAGAACGTGCGGCCTAGCATGTTTTCGGCGAGATACTGGACGTTATCGACGTCTTTTTTCGATCCGCCGCCGTTGTACACGCGCGTCAGCGTCTTCTTGATCCAATCCGTGCCCTCGCGGCAAGGGATGCACCAGCCGCAGCTCTCATGCTGATAGAAAGCGATCGTGCGCAACGCGAACTCAACGATCGAAACCGTCTCATCGAGCACCACAATCCCACCCGAGCCGAGCATGGTCCCAGCCTTGCCCATCTGGTCGAAGTCGAGGCCGACGTCAATCTCATCGGCAGTGAGCACCGGACAACTCGCGCCGCCGGGCACAACCGCCTTGAGCTTCTTTCCATTCTTGATACCGCCCGCGACCTCGTAAATTGCCCGCTTCAGGTTGTAGCCCATCGGCAACTCGTACACGCCGGGCCGCTCCACATGGCCGCTGATGCCAAACAACCGTGTCCCGCCGTTGCGCTCCGAGCCAAGCTTGGCATAAGCCTCTCCGCCCATCAGCAATATATGCGGAGCCGAAGCGATCGTCTCAGCGTTGTTGATGACAGTGGGGCCGCCGTACAAACCGACTACGGCCGGAAACGGAGGCTTGATCCGCGGAACCCCGCGCTTTCCCTCAAGCGACTCCATCAGCGCCGACTCTTCGCCGACCTCGTAAGCCCCGGCTCCGGTCTGCGTAACGATATCGAAGTCGACACCTTCTTTGCCGAAGATATTCTTGCCCAGAAATCCCTTCGCGTAAGCATCGGCCACAGCCTTCTCGACGATCTTGAGCAGATACCTATACTCGCCGCGCAAATAAATGAAGCCAAGCTTCGAGCCGATGGCCAGCCCGGCGATCATCGTGCCTTCGATGACAGCGTGCGGGTCCTCGAGAAAGATGACGTGATCCTTGCAGGTCCCGGGCTCCGATTCATCACCGTTTACCAGAACGTACTTTGGCTTCTCCGACTGCTTCGGCACAAACGACCACTTCATGCCCGTGGGGAATCCCGCGCCTCCGCGCCCGCGAAGTCCCGAGGCCTTCATCGTATTGATGATCCACTCCGGGCCTTCGGTGATGGCCTGCTGGACAGCCTTGTAACCATCGAGCTCGATGTACTTATCGATGTCAGCTGCGCCCTGGCCGAAGCGTCGCGAAAGGACTCTTACTTCATCGGGATGGGAGACGAGCGTTGGCATGAACGATGGTTGTCCTCTTTCCTGTAGTCTACGCGATTCCGTGCGCGGGTTTTGGCTTCAGCCGAAGGAAGAACTCTTCGAACGTCCATCGAGACAGTGCTGCAACTCCGATCGCCAGCGTCGCCTCGACGGCAAACCGAAGCACCACCAGCCCGAGCGACCCAAAGCTTCCGTCCACCGGGATGACCCAGTGCCGGCAGATGATCTGAAAGATGAGGGAATGGCACAGGTACAACCCATAACTAATCTTTGCGAGAAAGAGGAAGCCCGGCGCCAGAACACCGGTTGCGATCGACGGACGCAGAAAGGCGAGAATGACCAATCCGCAACAGAGCAAGAGCCACGGCTCAAGCGACCCTGCAAAGAAAAATCGCAACGCCGTCCGATTCTGCGGCTGCGGAGCAAGGGCCCAAGCCATCACCAGCGCTCCCCCGACCCCCACCAGCCATGGGAACAGCCTGCTCAGTATCACCGAGTAACCGGGAGTGCGCACCGCGATTGCAATCAGAGCGCCCGCGGCAAAAAAATCCCAGACTCCCCAACTCTTGTGCTGGACGATATCCCAGTTGGCCGAAGCTCCCATCAGCGCGAAGCGAAGCGGCGGAGTCAACAGCACAATCACGACGCAAACCATCAGCAACGCGTTGCGGGTGCACTTCCTTACAACGAAGGGCCAGACAAAATAGAACTGCTCCTCAACCGCCAGCGACCACCAGGGTCCATACTCAGCTGTGGTACCGAACAGGCGCGGCATATTGGCCACATACAGAAGCGCAGCAAAGAAGAACCGCCACGAGATCCAACTACCCGCCTTAAGCGCCAGCAGCGTCAGCACCCCAGCGGGAAGAATCCGCGCCGCGCGCCTCAGATAAAACGTACGGTAGTAACCTGCGCTCAACCGGTTGTCGATCAGAATGCCGCTGATCAGGAATCCTGAGAGCACAAAGAACAGGTGCACGCCGTAAAGTCCCAGTCCGAAGAAGATCGACAGCACATGGAAGAGAGTCTGGTGGAGCGAAACGTCAACACTGACCGCGTCGCCGATTCCGTGGTAGCACAGCACCATCAGGATCGCCAGACCGCGCGTCATATCCAGGCCGGGCATGTAACGGAGGCTCGAATCGGAGGCATGTGGATCGCGTTCCCGCTCCATCAACTGGGCGACCGCATCGGCCATCGCTACTTTTCGTCCTTTCCACGGCCCGCAGCATAGTCAGCCAGCACGACGTCGACCTTGGCCGGCGTAAGGTTCTCGTGGAAGTCGTAGTTCACCTGGATCGCGGGAGCCCAGCAGCACGCGCCGATGCACTCCACCTCCTCAAGCGAGAACATGCCGTCCTTCGTCACCTCTTTGTGCCCGATCCCAAGCTTGTGTTTGCAGTGGTCGAGAATCTCGTAGCCGCCGCGCAGCATGCAGGAGATGTTCGTGCACACCTGCACGTTGTACTTGCCTGCCGGCTTGGTGCGCAGCATGGAGTAGTAACTCAGCACATTCCGCACATCGAGCTCGAGCAGATCAAGCCGCCGGGCGATCTCCGTGACTACTGCGTCGGAGACATAGCCGACCTCGTCCTGCGCATAGAGCAGCATCGGCACCAGGGCCGAGCGCTTGATCGGATACAGCGTCACCAGATGGTCGAAGCGGGCGGCCAGCTCCGGTGAAAAGATCGTATTCGGTATCTCACTCACTCTGCATCATCTCCCGCGCCAGTCGTTCGGCCGCGATGTCCATCTCTTCGGCGATACCGTTCATCTTCACCGTTCCATCTTCCTGCAAGCCGAAGGAGGACCGGTGTCCTTCACTGTCTTGAAGCGTCTCGTGCGTGAAGCGAAGCCATCGGCTCCCGACTCGTAACGTAATCTCGTCTGCGCCGACCTCGACGACTGCGTGATGCCGGCTGTTCAATCCGTGGGCGGCCGAATAAGAGCGAAGCAGCGATGCCCAGGACGTCCAAAGTTCAGTTCTGAGGCGGGGATCCATTGCTGCCTCAGAGAAGTTCATTAGCGGTCGATCTCTCCAAGAACAATATCGATCGATCCAATCACTGCGACAACATCGGCGAGCAGCCGCCCTTTGCACATCACCTCTAATGCCTGCAGAGTAGCGAATCCGGGATTACGCATGTGCACACGGTATGGCTTGGCTGTGCCATCCGACACGACATAGTAGTTCATCATGCCGTGGGGTGCTTCAACCGAACTGCACACCTCACCGGCCGGCACACCAAAGCCCTCGGTAACAATCTTGAAGTGATGGATAAGCGCCTCCATCTGCGTCTTCATCTGCTCGCGGTTCGGCAGAATGATCTTCGGTGCATCAGCGACGATAGAGCCTTCGGGAAGGCCATCGAGCGCCTGCAGGCAGATCTTCACCGACTCACGGAACTCCTGCATGCGCACAACATAACGCGCCCATACATCGCCGACCTTCGACGTTGGCACATTGAACTGGAACTTCTCGTAGCCGGAGTAAGGCATGTCTCGGCGAACATCGAAATCAATCCCGGAGGCGCGCAACGGAGGCCCGGTCACGCCGAGAGCGATCGCATCTTCCGGCGAGAGATAGCCCACACCCTTCAGCCGATTCATCCAGATGGGGTTCGTCTGTAGCAGCCCTTCGTACTCGTCGATATGAGCAGGGAAGTCTTTTAGGAATGTGCGGATCGTGGCATAGAGATCGCGCGGCGGTTCCAGGCTCAACCCGCCCACGCGCACGTAGCTCGTCATCATGCGCTGGCCGCTCACGGCCTCAAAGATGCGCAGCAACTGCTCACGCTCGCGGAAGCAGTATAGGAAGACCGTAAGCGCGCCGATGTCCATCGCGTGCGTGCCCAGCCAGACCAAGTGCGACTGGATACGGGTCAGCTCATTGAACAACACGCGAAGATACTGCGCACGCTCGGGAATCTCCAACTCCAGCAACTTCTCCACCGCCAAACAGTAGGCAAGGTTGTTGGTCATGGGGCACAGATAATCGATCCGGTCGGTCAGCGGAACGACCTGCTGGTAAAACTTCGCCTCGCAGGTCTTTTCAATCCCGGTGTGCAGGTAGCCGATGTCCGGCGCGAGAGAGACAACGGTCTCGCCGTCGATCTCCACTACCAACCGCAGCACACCATGCGTTGACGGATGCTGCGGACCCATGTTGATAACCATGGTCTGGTCCTGAGAGGCCTCATTCTGACGATTGCGCGCCGAGTTGGCGACGACATCTTCAACCCCAGGATCGATCGCTGCCGATCCGGTGATCTCTTCGACTAGAGGAGCCATTAGCGGTAGCCCTCCACTGGGTAGTCCTTGCGCAGCGGATGCCCCTTCCAGTCTTCGGGCATCATGATGCGGCGCAGGTTGGGGTGACCGCCAAAGTGAACACCAAAGAGATCGAAGATCTCACGCTCATAAAAGTTCGCGGCCGGCCACACTGAGGTGATGCTGTCGAGCGAGGCGTCCTCGCTGTCGAGCCGGACCACAACCCGTACGCGCTGCTTTAGCGGAATCGAAAGAAAGTGATAGCTGATCTGAAATCGCGGCTCGGAGGGATACCAGTCCACCGCCGTGACGTCTTCAAAGAAGTTGTAGCCCACCTTCTGGAGAGCCTGTGCCGCGGTAACGATGCTCTCGCGCGCCACGGTGATGGTCAACTCATTTCGATCAAATTTGGCGTCGGTAGCAAGATCGGCAAGAGCTTTGACTGCCGCATTTTCAGGGTGCGCCTCGAAGACGGCCTGTTTCCCCACGATGGCTGAGGAGGGATCGTACATTTAGAGATCTCCCTTATCGAGAGCCCAGTCCAGAATGCCCTTCTTCCACACATAAAAAAGGCCCACCGCGACGAAGCCCAGGTAGACCAGCATCTCCCAGAAGCCGAACATCCGCGAGCCGGTTAGCGCCGGCAGCCGCTTGAAGATGACCGCCCAGGGAAGCATGAAGACCGCCTCGACGTCGAACAGAATGAAGAGCATCGCGACCATATAGAAGCGGACGGTGAAACGTCCCCGCGCATCGCCAACGGGATCCATTCCGCACTCATAAGCGCCAGCCTTGGTGCGTGAGTTTTTGTGCTTTCCGATGAAATAAGAGGCGCCCACCATGCCGCAGGCGAGTCCAACGGCGACCAGGATCTGAAGAACAAGCGGGACATAGTTCCAGATGTATGGGTAACTGTGCATGGCCATCTTCGACTCTAAGAGTGCGGCTGGCAAGTGTCAAGCCAAGGTGCGGTGATCGACCGCGTCATCGAAATAAAGCTATGTACCTGTCGATCAGGCCATTACCAAACACCGCGCTCACCAGTCCTCCGAGACATAGAAAGCTGCCGAACGGAAGTCTTGACGCCGCTCCCGCCTTGCCTCGAACTAACAGAACCGCCCCGTAGAGACTCGCAACGAAAACTCCGATGAAGAGAGCGAGAATCGAGGGCCAGAATCCGAGGAAGACCGCGATCATCGCCAGAAGCTTCACATCGCCCAGGCCCATACCCTCGCGGCGGCGAGCTGCCTTGTAAAGCCAGCGGATCAGAAGCAGCAGCAGAGCCGCTCCACAGGCCGCAATAATCCGCCCGAAGATCAAAGACTCAGGTCCAGTCAAAAAGACGTTTCCCCGGCTCATAAAACCGCCGGGGCTGTTCAGACGAAGCTGATGCGTCGTGTTCAGAACAACCTGATCCTCGCCGGGGCCAAGAAAAATCGCCTGTGTGCAAACAAGCAGAAGAGCAACGAAGATGCCGCCAAGAGTGAAAGCATCGGGCAGCAGCATCGTCTCCCAATCCATCACCATCAGGCCGATCAGGAGGAAGCCAAGGATGGCAAATGCGCCCGCCGCAATCGCAAGTTGGAAGTCCGATGATGAAAAGCTGCCTGCAAAATCATGGTGACGACTGGAATTGGAGAAGAAAAGCCCGGCGCTAATTGTGAACCAGACCCCAACGGCGAGCTCGACGATTGGATAGCGCCACGGAATGGGTCGTTTGCACCCCCGGCATTGCCCCCGAAGAAGAACCCAGCTCAGCAATGGCACGTTGTCGTACCAGCGAATCGGCGCTCCGCATTCAGGACAGTAGGAACGTGGGTGAACCACCGACTCACCCCTGGGAAGCCGGCGAATGCAGACGTTAAGGAAGCTGCCAAAGAGCAGACCAAGGGCAAAAGCGGTAATCACGATGGCATGGGACATTTCCACCGTATGAGTATACGTTCCAATCGGGCCCTCTCCATGTGTGGCCTAGGAACGGAAGTCCAGACTTAAGCCATTTCGATGGAAGGCTTTGCGCAATAAGTATGGGTGGGGGTGGCGCCTAGAAGTCCACATGCATCCGGACCGATTCGACCAGCACCGGCCCGCGATCCTGGTTATATCCCGGGTGATTGATGTACTGCAGATCGAGCGCGTAATACACCCCTCGCCACGCGTGCAGGTTGTAGTAACCCTCGACGATATCTTCGCGGGCGTAATTCAGCTTCCCGTCGCCCAAGAGAAATCCCAGCCCCCCAAGTTTCAGATAATCCTGATGATCTTTCTTAATCGCATTCGAGACAAACGTTACGCCGACCTTGTCGTAAGGCCGGGTCCACGACCTGCCCGAATAATCGGCCCCAAACTCAACCGTCTGATCGTCCTCCGTATAAGCAAACGACTCGTGCTGCCCCTCGTTCCAGCCGATCCGCGTAAACGCACGTAGATTCGCAGTCAACTCCTGCTCCGCGTTCAAGCAGAAGCCATACTTCACCGCTCCGTACGTCTCGTGCTTTGTGATATCAGGAGTCGGATCTTCGCCTGAGACGTAGGCCTGGTTGGCGACTCGATAGAGCCCCATATGCGCGTGGTTCACGTAGCTGAGAACCCGGACGATGCTCTTGCGATCAGCAGGAAGCAGACTACCGAACAGCGGCTTACGCAGCTCGAACTCCATATTCTGCCCGCTGGCCTGGCGTAGGTTCCAGACAAGGTCGATGCCATTGGCTACGGTCGGCATCAGAGCAACAGCGTAGCGTGCCGACCAATCCTTATCGTCGTACTCGGCGATAGCAGCGTAGGTGTAGCCGCGCGTGTCCGCCGCATAATCCCACGCACCGTTGTTATCCACGGTCCAGTTCATGAACTGCAGGTGGCTATCGCTGCCGATTCCATTGATGTCGAGGTAGTCGGGCAGACTCATCTTGCCGACATGGAATTCAAACCGCCGCTCGGGAACCTCCGTCGCCATCGAGAACGGTGTCCTCGAACTCGGGATGAGCTTGTCCGTAAATCCGATAATCTGATGAAGCTGCACCCGAGCCACATAGGGCGTAGGCCCCAGGTTTGGATTGCGGACCACGTCCAGGTTGGTAAAGCCGGCGAGACCAAGCGCCTCACTGATCCCTCGCCCCCCAGCCGATTCCAGATTGAAGATCACATCCGTCTCGGTCTTCGGATCGCGCCGCAACTGCGCGCCGAGAAACAGCGTGCCGAGCAGGGAAGTCTTGTACTCCCCGCGCCCGAGAAGGCTGTGTTCGCCCTCGTAAGGCGAGTGAAATGGTCCATGCGCCTGGAAGATGATGTTCGCCTGTCCCGCGATGTAGTAACGCGAACTCTCAGAGTGGGGAAACATCGTCGGCATCCCTTCGTCCACTGGCACGGGCGCGTCAGGCATCTTTACCGGGCGGCCCTCGATCATGTCCTGCTGTTGAGCATTCGCCGCAAGGGAGATCGTGAACAGCACGAGGGCCGTAAGTATCTGGATCGAGGTCTTCAAGGATTGGGCCAAAGTAAATGGTGCCGAAGAAGTGTGAATAGGCTGCAAACGGCCTGTATTCAACCGGAAAAAGGAGAAGGCAGGCCGTGGCAATTCGGGCTCATCGTCCTGATCCGCGGCGATCTCCGGCAGGGCGAACCAGACACAGGCCAGCGGGCATCGCTCATCCGAAGTTTCAACCCACTGCCGTTCGATCGACATGTGAGAGCGATCCACCGGGGCTTGTCCGAATGAGCTACGACGCAGCTTTTGCTTGATCCTAAAAATCATCGGCTGACTCCTCCTTTCTGCGTCCGAAACTGCAAGATCGAGGACACTTTTACGTATGGCGACCGTAAAGGAGTATAGTATACCCCGGTACGGTATAAGGGGTATGGCATATGGCAAATAATGATCGTGAAAAGATCAAGCTGCTGAACAGGGTGAAGAGGATTCGCGGCCAGATGGACAGTGTCGAGCGAGCCTTGTCATCGGAAGACCATGACTGCGCCGATGTGCTGATGTTGCTAGCTGCGGCCCGTGGCGGAATCAACGGACTGATGGCAGAGGTGCTCGAAGACCATATTCGGCTGCATCTGCTCAAAGACGGACATGCTCCGCTAACACCGGAGCTGGGCGAAGATCTGATCGATCTCGTGCGCGCTTATCTCAAATAGCGGTTCAGATTTTATGTAGTCACTCCCAAAGGCCCCAGAGCTGCTGTCTTATTTGGCTCTTGCGCCAACGACAACCAAAGCCAGGCCCGCGACGAGCGAAACTGTGCTGAAGATCGGTGAGAGGGGAAGAGTGTCCTTAGTCTTATGGGAGATCTGCACAGGCCCCACGTCCACGTCTTTCTTCTCGTGAGTAAAAGAGAGTCCGCCCGTGGCGAACCCAATAATGCCAATAACAATGAGAACTATTCCGACGATGGTAAGCGGTTTCAATTGTTTGACCTTCCTGCGCGCGCAGGAAGCGCGACCTCCCGTGTGATGCACGCCGATGCGCTGCAGATGTACCAAAGACGGTGCTTCACGCGGCACTTGCCTGCAAATCCGCTCCGGAGTAATCTGCCTCTACACGGGAAAGGAGGATGATCCAGCCTATGAAAATTGACTGTAATAGTTGCACAACAATACGTGAGGTGACTGAGGCTTAGAGCGTCCATAGCTCTAGTCCTGGCGGTCTTTGTAGTTTGCAAGATCCACGCCGAGGCCAAGTCCGAGTATGGGCGCCTCAGGTCAATCTCAACAGTTCACCGCCAGACGGCTCGCTGCTCTCTTTAGAGTGCGAGCCGTTTGCGTTTTGCCCGTATCCTGCGGGTAGGATATTAACCATGAAACCTTTGGTGATCGCAGGAAGAGCCTTTCAATCGCGGTTAATCGTCGGCACAGGAAAGTACAAGGACGGCCCGGAGACGCAAGCGGCAATCGAGGCCTCAGGCGCAGAGATGGTTACGGTCGCGGTGCGCCGGGTCAATCTGGACCGGTCAACCGAATCGCTGCTGGACTTCATCGATCCGCAACGCTACTTTCTGCTTCCGAATACTGCGGGCTGTTACACGGCTGAGGAAGCCATCCGCGCCGCGCGGCTCGGACGCGAGGTTGGGCTGTCGGACTGGGTCAAGATCGAAGTGATCGGCGATCAGCAGACACTCTATCCAGACGTGCAGGCGACTCTAGAAGCAACGCGAGTCCTGGTCAAAGAAGGCTTTACCGTACTCCCCTACACCTCCGACGACATCGTCTTCGCAAAGCGGCTGATCGACGCCGGTGCGGCAGCTGTCATGCCCCTCGGAGCGCCTATCGGCAGTGGGCTTGGCCTGCAAAACATAGCGAATCTGCGCATCCTGCGGGAGCTGATCACGGAAGTACCGCTTATTGTGGATGCAGGCGTGGGAACAGCGTCGGACGCTGCCATTGCCATGGAGATGGGCTTCGATGCCGTGCTGATGAATACCGCGATTGCGGCGGCAAAAGACCCGCTGCTAATGGCTGAGGCGATGCAGCACGCTGTCCTCGCCGGCCGCCAGGCATTTCTCGCAGGCAGGATGCAGCGCAAGCTCTACGCGACATCAAGCTCGCCGCTCGAGGGAATATCAAAGTAATCATCCATGCTTGATCTTCTCTTCGACATTGCGGGCGGAATACTCGAGGAATTCATAGTAGAGGCTCTTTCCTGAATCTTTCCGGCCAACTCGCAAGCAAAAGGGTAGGCCATCAAAGAGTGTTCTCGGCCTAATTTAGGTTTCAAAAGTGCATTCCTGGTCATAGGAAGACTCAAGCGAATGCAGTAGACTTCCGCCATGCGAGTCTTCGGCATCGACTGTGGAACAGAGTTCACCGGCTACGGAGTAGTAGAGGTGGATTGCAACGGGCTCATGCCCAAGCTGGTGCATCTGACCGCAGGAACCATCCGTCTTAGCAAAAAAGAGAAGGCCCCGCAGCGACTCGCTCAGGTCTACGCCGAGCTCACGGCTCTGATCACGCTGCACGAACCGGAGATCATCGCAATCGAAGAGGTCTTCTTCTCCGCGAACGTGAAGTCAGCGTTGAAGCTCGGCCAGGTTCGCGGTGTGGCCATGCTCGCCGCAGCCACATGCGGTCTGCCGGTGGCCGAATACTCCCCGTTATCGATCAAGAGTTCTGTCGTCGGCTACGGTCTCGCCGGCAAAGAGCAAGTGCAGTTCATGGTCAGGCGCCTGCTTGAGAATGAGAACGCCTTCGATTCGCCCGACGCCGCCGACGCCTTGGCCATTGCGATCTGCCACATTCACACGGCACAGACTCTGGAACTGCAGGGCGCCCGCCGATGATCCTTGTCTCCCGCCTTATCCTTGGAGCCGTGCTGCTGGTTTGCCCAGCTCTTTCCTTCGCCCAGACAGCAGCCTCAACTGCGGCACCAACCGCCGCAGACTCAAAAGCAGATTCCAAGTCGCGGGCTGAGGTGAGCTTCCAGTTCGATCGCATTGGCTTGCCCGTTCCCCATTTCACCCTGCGAATCCGCGAGGACGGCACTGGAAGCTATCAGGCAGATCAGGCAGAGATTCCAGCCGCGTCAACAGGGACGCGTGGTCAGGCGGCCCAGCATATCGACCGTCCAATCAACCTGAGCTCCACGACTGTTGCAAAGATATTTAAAGCGGCACGGGGTACGGATCGCTTCAACATCGAATGCGCTTCGAAGGCCAAAAACATTGCCGATACTGGCAAGAAGACGCTCAGCTACACAGGCGCAGATGGCTCCGGCTCGTGCACGTACAACTACTCCGAAAACAAGAGCATCAGTGCACTGACCGACATCCTCCTCGCCATCACCTACACCATCGACGAAGGCCGCAAACTGGACTTTTTGCATCGGTACGACCGGCTCGGCCTCGATGCCGAAATGATCTCCTTCGGGGAGGAATACGACGCGGGCCGCGCCATGGAATTGCAGACGATCACTCCATCCCTGGCCTCAATCGCGAATGATAATGCGCTCATTCAGCGCGTCAGGCTCAAGGCGCAGAAGATGCTGGAACAGTCCTCGTGGGATCGCTGAGTTGAATGCCGCTGGCCTTCACCAACCCGCGGTACAGTTCAGCCATCGGTTCCAAAGCGATCGACTCAGCCCGCGCCTGCGGCAGCACGCTCGTCGGCCACGCCTGGGAGAGAGCATCAACCGAGTACCCCGCAGCGCGAAGGTTATTCTGCAGCGTCTTTCGTTTCTGCGCGAAGCATTGCTTGAGAAACCTGTCGAAGCCGGAGGCATCGACTCCGAGCTCGGCAAATCTTGGAGCAAACTCGAGTCTCACAATCGTCGAGTAGACATCCGGCGGTGGCGAAAACGCCGATGGAGGCAGCGTGAACAGGTTCTCGACCCGGGCGCTCATCTGCGCTGTGGCTGAGAGTAGTCCATAGTCGCGAACGCCCGGCTCCGCAGAGACGCGCTCGGCTACTTCCCGTTGCATCATCAGAACCCCACGTGCGAGCAACCCTGAGTTGCCCGCAGCAAAGAGCTGCAACAAAATATCCGAAGTGATGTAGTAGGGTAGGTTCCCGACGACATCGGCGGTTTCGCCCTTGGGCACGAGCTCTCGTAGATCTGCCTTAAGAACGTCACCTTCGACGACCTGAACCTGCGGCTGATCGCGAAAGCGAAAGGTCAATTCAGCTGCAAGCGCCCGGTCCAGCTCCAGCGCGATCAATTGGTGGCACCGCCCGGCAAGTATCTCGGTGATCGCGCCATGGCCTGGCCCAATCTCAATCACGGTTCGCTGGGTCAGATCGCCGAGAGCGTCGACGATCGCGTGGCGGGCCGCATCGTCCACCAGAAAATTTTGCCCGAGTTTTGGCTTCCGCTTCATCTGCATCCAACGACGAGTAACCTGTCTCTTATAGACTAACGGTTTGGTTGGAAGGAGAAGGAAGACAGCATGCATATCGTATTCGCGGCATCCGAGTGTGCTCCCTGGGCCAAGACTGGCGGATTGGCCGATGTGGTGAGCGCTCTCCCACGCACTTTAGTCAAGTTTGGTCACAAAGTCAGCGTCTTCATCCCTTACTATCGGCAGGTCGCCAAGGCCGCACCGGACGCGCGCGTCGTTCTTCCCAGCATTACCATCCCGTTCCCGTCCTACAACCGTTTCGTCCGCATCCTCGACGGCGGCAAGGCCGAGGGAGTGCAAACGTACTTTGTCGATTGCCCCGAGTTGTTCGATCGCGAGAGCTTTTACGCCACTCCCTCAGGCGATTATCCGGACAACGCCGAACGTTTCGGACTCTTCAGCCGTGCGGTCCTCGAATCCTCAAAGATCATTGGAGTTCCTGACGTCTTCCATGTGCACGACTGGCAAGCGGCAATGGCTGCGGTACTGCTGCGCTCGACTTACTACTTCGATCCCGTCTTTCGCCACGTGCCGGCTGTCTTGACGATCCACAACGCCGGTTACCAAGGCTGGTTTCCCCCGCGAACAATGGAGACGTTGCTGCTGCCCTGGGATATGTTCACCTTCGACAAGCTCGAGCACTATGACACGGTTGATTTCCTCAAGGGCGGTATCGTCTACTCCGACGCGATCACAACGGTCAGCCGCAAGTACGCCGAAGAGATTCAAACAGCCGAGTTCGGCAACGGTCTCGAGAGTATCCTGCGTCAGCGCAGCGGCGATCTCTTCGGCATCCTGAACGGCGTCGACTATGACGAGTGGAATCCAGCGACCGATCCGCACATCGCAGCCCACTATTCTGCCGAAAATCTCGCAGGCAAGAAGGAGTGCAGACGTGACGTGCTCCACGCCTTCGGACTAGAGGGCGTTAGCGAGGAAACTGCCGTCATCGGCGTCGTCTCGCGCCTCGCAACGCAGAAGGGAATCGACTTCATCGTCGACATCATGGACAAGCTCGTCGAGGAAGATATGGTGCTGCTGATGCTCGGCAACGGCGAAGAATACTACGAGCGGCTTCTGGTCGAGATGGCCACTCGCTATCCTGCAAAGGTTCGCATTCAGGCGAGATTCGACAACGTAATGGCGCATAAGATCGAGGCTGGCGCGGATATCTTCCTCATGCCATCACGCTACGAGCCAGGCGGCCTGAACCAGATCTATAGCCTCAAGTACGGCACAGTTCCCGTGGTTCGCGCCACCGGCGGCCTTGATGACACCATCAACGAGCAGCCCAACGGTGGCGGCAACGGATTTAAATTCTGGGGCTACAGTTCGCGGGCTCTGCTGGATGCTCTGCATCGCGCACTCGGAACCTTTCGCAACAAGACGGAGTGGACGGCCATGATGCGGCGAGGCATGGCGCAGGACTTCTCCTGGGATGCTCCTGCAAGGGAATATGAACGTGTGTATGAGCGAGTGATTCAGAACCGCACCTAAGCCTGCCGCCAGCGCCTCATCAAGTAGTGCAACGGAATACCCAGCAGAATGATCGCCGTTCCGATCAGGGAATTCCGTGGCTGGTCGGCGAAGGAAAACACTAATAAAACCGCTGCGGCAACGATAAAAAGAGCAGGCACCCCCGGATAACCCCAGATGCTGTACGGCCGATCTGCCTGCGGTTCACGAGCGCGGAAGACGAAGATCGTGCTGGCTGTCAGGGCGTAGAAGAGCCATTCGCTGAAGATCGCCAGGGAGAAGAGCGCCTGAAATCTACCGATCGCCAGTAGAAGCAGGGAACTCAGGACAGCTTGCAGGATCAATGCTGTCGAAGGCGTTTGAAACCTTCGATTGACATGCGCTAGTTGGTGGAAGAAGAGCCCGTCACGGGCAGCGGCGAAAGGCACGCGCGCCCCCGAGAGAGACGACCCGACGAAGGTCGCGCAAATACTGACAGCCATGCCGATCGACACCAGCGTCGCTCCCCAGTGTCCCGCGACGATCCGCATAGCGTCTGCCGCCGGCCGATCCGCCATGGCGATTGCACTGGCAGGCAGCACATACTGAATCGCTGCGTTCGTCAGCATGTAAAGCACAGCCACAATAGCAACTCCGCCCACCAGCGCAAGCGGCATACTGCGTTGTGGACGTTCCACCTCTCCCGCCATCGTCACCACATCGCTCCACCCATCGTAGGCCCACAAAGCAGCAACGAGAGCAATCATGAAGCCCGTAAAGCCGCCCCGCGCACCCGCAAACTCAGTAGCAAAGTTATGCCACGAGCCATACCCTCCGGCCGCACCAAAGCAAAACCCCGCAATCACGAGAATCAACAAGCCCTTAAGCCACGTCAGCAAAAGCTGCACGTTCGCGGATCGTCGAGTGCCGATGATATTAAGGCCAGTGATCAGCCATGTCATCGAGATGGCGAAGATCTGCCCCCACAAGAGATGCGCGAACGCAGGCCGGGCAAAGAAGCTAAGGAAGGCAAAGGTCCCCAGAACGCGAGCCAGTCCCGCCG
Source organism: uncultured Acidobacteriaceae bacterium (assembly GCA_963798925.1). GTDB lineage: Bacteria > Acidobacteriota > Terriglobia > Terriglobales > Acidobacteriaceae > Edaphobacter. The sequence goes on along the minus strand of CAWCVD010000007.1, from coordinate 1,225,913 downwards.
CGATAGTTGCGAGCGAAGCCGGTTTAGCGACCGTAATCTGCGTCCACATGTAGAGGAAGCCTGCAAGATCGCCATACGCCTCGCGGAGAAAGGCGTACTCTCCACCGTAGCGAGGATGTGCAGCAGCAATCTCCGCATAAGTCATCGCGCCAAACAATGAGAGCAGCCCACCGACGATCCACACCGCGTAGACTCCGCGAGAGGATCCAACCGCAGCCATCATCTCCCTTGGAACGAGAAAGATACCGCTGCCGATGATGATGCCCACAACGATCGAGGTCGCATGAGACGCGTTCAGAACCCGCGGCAGTTCAGACTGTGATTTCGGTATCAATTTTCGGAGAGTAGCATACTTCTTCATGCACATCCTGCTCATAAGATAGAGGGACAAAGACTGGAGTGAGGCATGGACTGGACTCCTGGAGATTTAAGCAGCGATATAGAAGATCGGCGCGGTTCCTCAGGCGGACGCGGCTTTGGCGGTGGAGGCCTGGGTATTGTAGGCTTCATCGTTCTGGTCATCATCAGCCTGGTTACCGGTAGAAACTACATCGGAAGCTATTTGTCGGGTGGCGGCACAATCCAATCGCAGTCGCGCGGCGCGGCACCCGATCCGGCTGAAGATCGTTCTGCGCATCTCGTCTCGTGGACTCTCGATGACGTGCAGCAAACGTGGTCCACGCTTTTGCCAGAACAGACAGGAAGAGACTATCAACGCGCCAGACTTGTCCTCTTTCGCGATTACACACAATCCGCCTGCGGCGTCGCTCAGTCTCAGACCGGCCCGTTTTACTGCCCTGCTGACCAGAAGGTCTACATCGACCTCTCTTTCTGGGATGAGCTCCGGCGTCTTGGCGGTAGCAACGCGGACTTCGCCCAGGCCTACGTGGTTGCTCACGAGCTCGGCCACCATGTGCAGAACCTGCTCGGAATCGAACAGCAGGTGCGTCACCTCTCCGGCCAGGACCCGTCACAACGAAACTCACTCTCCGTCGATCTAGAGCTACAGGCGGACTGCCTCGCCGGCGTGTGGGCTCACGGCACAGCGCAGCGGCAGATCATTCACGACGCCGATGTCGCTGCTGGCATGCAGGCGGCCGCTGCTGTCGGTGATGACCACCTGCAGCGCATGGAACGAGGCACGGTAAGTCCCGAAAGCTTCACGCATGGCTCGTCAGCGCAACGCGTCGGATGGTTCAAGCGCGGTCTTGAGCAGGGAACCGTCTCCGCCTGCAACACCTTCAAGGCAGGTGGTGCAGTTCCGTCCTCCAATGGCGAGTATTAATTCAGTACAGGCAGCACCGCAGTGTTCGCTTCGTCGTTCGCAAAGTAGCGGCGAATCTTCTCCGCAGTCGCAGCGTTCACGACGGCGGTAAGCGCATCAGGCGCAGCCTGTCGAATCCCTCGGACACTGCCAAAATGCTCAATCAACCGTTGTCGCGTCCTCGGTCCAACGCCGGGAATCGACAACAGCTCGCTATCACGGTCACGCATCTCCCGCCGCTTGCGATGGTAGCTCACGGCGAATCGATGGCTTTCGTCGCGAATCTTCTGCACCAGGTGAAGCACGGGGGACCGCCTGTCCAGCACCACAGGCTCGTTCTCCTGGCCGTAGACATAGATAATCTCCTCGCGCTTTGCAATCGACGCCAGCGGCTGCAACGTGATGCCGAGCTCCTCAAGTGCCGAATATGCCGCATGCAACTGCCCAAGTCCGCCATCGATGAGAATCAGCGATGGGAACGGCTTCTTGTCGTCCTGCAGTCGCTTGTAACGGCGCTGGATCACTTCACGCATGCTGGCAAAGTCGTCGACGCCGGAGACCGTCTTCACCTGAAACTTGCGATAGTCAGACTTCTTCATCGCGCCGTCCTCCCACACCACCATGGAGGCCACCGTCTCCGCGCCCTGAATATGCGAGATGTCAAAGCATTCGATCCGGCGCGGCAGCTCTTCCAGCATCAGCGCATCCTGCAAAGCCTCCTGAATCGCTTTCATCCCCGGCTGCAGCACGCGAAAGCGCTGATCGTACGATTGCTTAGCGTTCTGACAAACCAGATCGACGAGCGAACGCTTCTCCCCTCGTTGTGGCGCGAGTATCTCGACGCGCCGCCCGCTTCGTTCCGTCAATATCTCCGCCAGCAGTCCGCGATCAGGAAACTCAACCGGAACAAGAATCGATCGCGGCACATAACTCTGGTCCAGATACATCTGTTTGAGCAGCGCAGAGAAAAATGCCGCCGGACTGAATGTCGCACCGAGCTCCGACACCGCCGTATGCTGCACGACAGGAACTCCCTCCCCAATCTCAGGAGCGGCTGCCGTGGGGCTCGGCTCCATGCGAGGAATCGTCTCCGCCTCATCCGTCTCGGCAACGGCCTCCGTGAACGCATCCAGAAGCGACTCCGGTAGGTCCTCCCAAAAGAGATCACGCCGATCCACAATCTTGCCGCCGCGCATATGAAACAGGTTCACAGCGAGCATCTCATTCTCGTAGTGATACCCGAAGACGTCGGCGTCCTCGTTGTCTGTCGTCGCGATGCGCTGCTTGTCCTGCATCTGATGGACCGTGACAACCTGATCGCGTAGCCGAGCCGCCAGTTCAAATTGCTCCGCCTCCGCTGCTGCTTCCATTCGTTGCGTCAGCGAGTGTTCCAACTCGCTCGGGCGTCCTTCCAGAAAAAGCTGCACGTCGCGAACGCTCTCGCGATAGCTCTCCGGCGTTGTGAATCCCTCAACACAAGGACCCAGGCAGCGCTTGATGTAGTACTGCAGACACGCCCGCGGATGATAACGCGACAGATCCACCTTGCAACTCGGAATCAGAAAGCTCCGATGGATCAGATCGACAAGCCGGTACGCTAGATTCCCCGGAAAATAAGGTCCGTAGTACAAGCTGCCGTCTTTTCGGAGCCGCCGCGTGACAAACACCTTCGGATAACGATCGTTCACTGTCAGCTTGATGTACGGGTAGGTTTTGTCGTCGCGTAGCAGGATGTTGAAGCGCGGTTTCTTCTGTTTGATCAGGTTATTTTCAAGCGCCAGCGCTTCATGCTCGTTCGCGACCGTGATGTACTCCACATCAACGGCCTCCCGCATCAGGGAGCCGGTCTTTGCGTTCGCCTGCGACGCATCCAAAAAGTACGAGCGCACCCTCGCGCGAAGGCTCTTCGCCTTTCCGACGTAGATGACCTCGCCCTCAGCATTCTTGTATAGATAGCAGCCCGGCTGAGTCGGGAGTGTTCGTATTTTCTGTTGAAGATCCATGCGTCAATCTAGCCCCGAATCTGCAGTGTAGCCGTCCACCCTATGTGCAGATCTATGCATATCGTTGCTCGGTAGATTTGACGCGCTACTACATCAAAAGTTCCCGGCCAAAGGGCGTATAAGCCAAAGCCAGGCGTCAGATCTTGCTGTAAGTTCAATAAAATAAGTGTTTTATACGATTCATGCCTTTGGCACGTCAATTGCTGCATCAACTCCGTTGCAGTACCTTAACCCAGGAGAGTGAATCGATGAGCTCCAACAAATATCTGAATACAAAAATGAAATCTGCCTCCGCATTTGCTGTTGCCAGTGCCCTAGCCATTACGTTCACAACCGGATGCTCGACCAAGAACTACGTCCGCTCACAAACGACCCCCATTATCCAGCAGACCAACGAGCTTGATAGCAAGACCGCAGCCGATCACCGCAATATTGTCGACACCGACGAGCGTGCCAAGGCCGGCGTTGCCAATGCCCAAAGCGCGGCGGCCACCGCCGATCAGCATGCCCTCGCAGCCGGCCAGTCAGCCGACGCAGCCAACACAGCAGCCCAAAACGCTTACAACCGTGTAGACACCCTCAGCGGCGTTGTTGCCAATCTGGACAACTACAAGCAGCTCTCCGATGTCAGCGTCACCTTCGCCTTCGACAAATATGTGCTGACCGCCGATGACAAGGCGCAGCTCGACGATCTTGCTGCCAACCTGAGCAGCGCTCGCGGCTACATTCTCGAAGTGACCGGTGGAACGGACTCGGTGGGCGATGCGGCCTACAACTACCAGCTCAGCCAGCGTCGTGCGGATGCCGTAGCCAACTACCTGCAGTCGAAGTACAACATCCCGCCGCACAAGTTCTACCTGATCGGGATTGGCAAGGACCAGCAGGTGGCGAGCGATAGCACCGCCGCAGGACGCGCCAAGAATCGTCGCGTCGAGATCAAGCTGATGTCCAACCAGAACGCTCCATCGACCACAGCATCCACCGCTCATCCAAACGGTCAATAGGCTCCGCTCGATCGGTAACGCTACGCAACACAAACCCGCACGAATTCCCCACCTTCATGCAACGCGTCGGTATGCTGCCTGCGCGTTGCATCTTCTCCCCAGCGGCGGCAGGGCAGCATTGCCATTCCCTGCCAGCCGGCCCACGCGAAGTCGCGCTTCTTTCTACGTCTTTAGCTTGTAGTAGACCAGTCCCATCAGCACCGACGCGAGGATGACCCACGCGAACTGATACCAGTAAAAAAAGGGAAAGCCCCAGAGCTCAGGCGTCGAGTGCGCATAAACCTGAGGAAAACACAATCCAAGATAGGGAAGCACAAGCAACCATACCCATCGGCTCCTTCGTTGTTTCGGTTTCGGACTCGCTTCGGGCTCCAGCGCCATATGGGCAAAGCATAATCCATCCGGGTTCAAGTCGGAAACATCTCTTCGGGTAAAGTTAAGAAGTATGGCGCCGCCACCTCCGGAGCAATCTCCAACAGAAACGACGCAGCAGGCTGATCCTCTTGCGCAAGCAATCGCCATCATGGCACGTCTGCGCGCGCCGGGTGGCTGCCCGTGGGATCGCGAACAGACCTTCGACACCATCAAGCCCTACACCCTCGAGGAGACCTACGAGGTCTTCGACGCCATCGAGCGCCGCGCCTGGCCCGATCTCAGGGATGAGCTAGGCGATTTGCTCCTGCAAGTACTCTTCTATGCCCAGATGGCCTCAGAGGCCGGCTACTTCACCATTCAGGATGTTGCATCCAGTCTGAACGCCAAGCTGATTCGCCGCCACCCCCACGTCTTCGGCGACGCAGTGGCAAACCACTCCACCGACGTGCTGCGCAACTGGGAGCAGATCAAGCAATCCGAAAAGAAGACCTCCGCAGTTGACCGAGCCTCGATGCTGGACGACGTTCCTCGCGCAATGCCTGCCGTCATGGAGGCAGCCAAGCTCGGCTCGCGAGCGGCCAAAGTCGGCTTCGACTGGCCAGACGCGAACGGGCTCTTCGATAAACTTCACGAAGAGATCGGCGAACTAAAGGCCGAGTTGGCGCCCACAGAGACTCAATCCAGGCCGGCAATCGAGGCGGAGCTTGGTGACCTTCTCTTCACCGCCGTCAACCTCGCTCGTCACCTCAAAATCGATCCCGAGTCGGCCTTGCGCGCAACCAACGCAAAATTTCGCCGCCGCTTCGCTGCCATGGAGTCTTCCGCGGGCGGCAGCGAGGCTCTGGCGGCCTCCACGCCGTCCGAGCTTGACCTACTATGGAATCAAGCCAAGAACGCCCCCAGTGAGCAACCAGGGTCATGATCGCAAGCTCCCACACCAGCCTTCACATCCAGCCGCTTACCACTCTGGAACAATTTGAGCGATGCGTCGTTCTCCAGCTCGAGGTCTGGGGTTACAGCGATGGAGACGTCATTCCCCGTCGAGTCTTTGTCGTTGCCCAGCGCATCGGCGGACAGGTCATCGGAGCCTTCGATGGCGAAACAATGGTTGGTTTCGCCATGTCTTTGCCCGGCTATCGCGACGGTAAACCCTACCTGCACTCGCACATGCTCGCGGTATTGCCGCAATATCGCAACGCTGGCATTGGACGCCGCTTGAAGCTCGCTCAGCGGGACGACGCCATCGCCCGCGGCTTTGATCTGATGGAGTGGACCTTCGATCCGCTCGAGATTCGCAACGCCCATCTCAATATCGCCCGGCTCGGCGTCATCGTCCGGCGTTATCAGCCGGATTTCTACGGGCCGTCCACCTCCCCATTGCAGGGCGGCCTGCCGACGGATAGGCTATACGCTGAATGGTGGCTCCGCTCCAACCGGGTAGCGAGTATACTCCGCGGTGAAGCCCAGTCAATCGATGTCGTCGAACGTGTCACTGTCCCGCACACCATCTACCAGTGGAAGCAGGACGCCCAGCAACGAAGCCTGGCGCTTGCCGTGCAAACCGGCAATCGCGAAGCCCTTGAATCGGCGTTCCGCCGCGGTCTTGCCGTCGTTGGCTATGAACGCGATGCCCAGGACAACGGCAGTTTTCTCATCGGCCACTGGAAGGAAACTTAGCACCGGCGACAAACGTACAAAAGAAATTCCAAACCGCTTTCCGGAGAAGTCGGCACAGCCGCTCCACTGAATTCACAGCGTCACCATCAAGAGACAGGAACAGCAAATGCTCAACATCGATGCGATCCACATGCGCGAGATCAACATGCCGCTCGCTCATCCCTTCGAGACCAGCTTCGGCCTGACAACCGCCCGCCGCATCCTTTTGATCGAGCTCGAATCCGAGGGCTTCACCGCGTGGGGCGAGTGCGTCGCCGGCGAGCATCCCTACTTCAGCGACGAGACTATCGACACCGCCTGGCTCATGATCGAAAACGAATTGGGCCCCAGCCTGCTCGATGCGAATGTAGAGCGTGGCGGCAGCTGCCCGGACATCTTTCGCCAGGTGCGCGGCCACCGAATGGCAAAGGCCGCCCTTGAAAATGCAGTCTGGGATCTTGAGGCTCAGGTCGAGCGTGTATCCCTCGCTGAGCTTCTCGGCGGAGTGCGAACCATCATCCCTTGCGGCGTCTCGATCGGCATTCAGCCCACCCTGCCCCAGCTAATGAAGAAGATCGCAACCGAACTCGCCGCCGGCTATCAACGCATCAAGCTGAAGTGCAAACCCGGCTGGGACACCAAAATCTTCGAAGCCGTCCGCGACCGATGGCCAGACATCACCCTTAGCTGCGACGCCAACTCGGCCTACCGCATGAAGGACCTCGACCATATCGCCGACTGGGATCAGTTCAATCTCCTGATGATCGAGCAGCCTCTCTGGTACGACGACTTTTACTTCCACTCTATGCTGCAGAAGCGTCTCAACACCGCCATCTGTCTCGACGAATCCATTCGCAATCGCCGCGACGCTCTCGCCGCTATTGACATGGAGTCCTGCCGCATCATCAACATCAAGGTCGGCCGCGTTGGAGGCTTCAGCGAGGCCATCGCCGTCCACAACGCCGCTGAAGAGCGCGGAATTCCGGTCTGGTGCGGTGGAATGCTCGAGACCGGCATTGGCCGCTCCCACAACATCGCCCTGTCATCCCTCCGCAATTTCTCGCTTCCCGGAGACGTCTCTGCCTCCAGCCGTTACTGGGCCCAGGACATCATCGAGCCGGCGGTCACCGTGAGTGAGAAGGGTGAGATCGTCGTTCCTACCGCCGTAGGACGCGGCTTCGAAGTGCAGCGCGACCGCATCGAGGCTCTGACGGTCCGCCGTCACAGCCTCCATGCCAAGGCCCGCGTTACCGCCTGACAGGCTAATGCTCCGGCAACGGCGTCGCCAGCAACAATCGAATGGCGTCCTGATAACTCATCGGAGAAAGTATCTGGAAGTTGCTCGTCTTAGCGCTGGACCGGATGTTCAGCGTCTTCACCATCAGCGCGCGCACACTGAGTTCCATCGAAAAGTCGGTGAAGATCCAGCGGCTTCCGCCAACATTGGTCTGGTCCAGCTCCAGCTTGCCGCCCGGATAGATATGCGCCAGCATCCCCCACCCGAAGTTCACGCCCCGGGAGATCTTACCTTCCATGCGAACCACATAGTGCGTCTTTGCATCGATCCAGACCCTCCCCTCTAGCCCGGTCAACGCCTGAGCCTCAGTGCTGGGTGCAACCCACTTTGGATTGGGCTTATAATCCAGCACAATCTCCGGCGCCCCGCCGTTCTTGCCAGACTGTGGTTGTCCCGGTGTGTATGTGTTAATCATTGCGTCAGCCATCAGCGGCACCAGCGTGTCCGCCATCTTTTTCTCGGACTCGCCGTTCTTCACATGTTTGGCGTAGGCCGCAGGCGCTGCGATCATGTCGTTCAAACGTTGACGCTCCGCCTTGTCCTGCTCAGCAGTCAGCGGCTTTCCATCTTTCAGGATCAGCCGGGCCACAGTGCCATCCTTGCTCTCAATGACGTCCCGGACCTGCTGGCCCTTCTCGTTGATCGTCTCCATGCGATACCGGAGATAAGAATCCTTGTGATGGAGCGCCACAAGCTCATTGGCAGCGGCATCCACAATCAGGGATCGTGGCACCGCCGGCCGCGGTGCACCGGCTACGTCTTTTGTTGTATCCGCCTCCTGCGCCTCAGTTCTCCGAACAACGGTTGCATACAGCAAAAGGAAAAGTCCCACCGCAATCCAGCTCGAATATCTTCGGCGCCTTATGCCCGTTCCGGAGTGGCCTGCACACAACAAAGCACGCCCAGGCGCATGTACTGCCATTGTTACCAACCTGCACCTCGTATCAGCGATGGCTGCCCATTCCGTATATCTTACTAAGACGCTATTGGCGAGCTAAAGGTTGAGCAGGTTGCCTCGGCGCATCCGCTTGGGTATAGTTCGGCAAGGCGCATCCGCAGCAGAGATAGCACAAAGGGGAACAAAAAAATATGAAGCCAGCCGAAGGTTCCACCGTCATCGGTAAGTCGGTCGTCATCCGCGGAGAGCTCTCGGGCAGTGAGGACCTTTACATCGACGGAGATGTCGAAGGAACCATTACTCTCGAGGAGAGCCGCCTGACCATCGGTCCAAACGCGAAGGTTCGAGCCGATATCCACGTTCGCGAGATCGTTGTCTTCGGACAACTGACAGGAAACGTTCAAGCCACAGGCCGCGTCGATCTCCGTCAGTCCGCTCAGGTCAAGGGCGACATTCTTGCTGGCAGACTCTCGATCGAAGAGAGCGCCGTCTTAACCGGAAAAGTTGAACTCAAGGGCGAGACACAGCCGAAATCGTCGGCCTCCGCTCCTGTCGCCGCCGCTGCAGTGCCGGCTGAGTCGGATGCCACTCTGTTCTCTCAACCGAAGGCTTAGGCCAGAAAGGGAAGCGGACGATGCGCAACCTTTTCGGCGGCGGCGAGAACAGTAGCTCCCGTGGGAGCGATGCCGGACGTGTGCCGCGCCACTCAAGCGGGTGGAACGAGTTGATGAAGTACCTCCGATCGCAGGAGTCGCTGCGAATTCTGGACATTGGGCCCACCTCGTCAACCAATATCAACTACATCACCAGCCTCGGACACAGCATCTACATGGCCAACGTGGTTGAAGAGGCATCCAAGCCGGAGTGGTTCGTCGCTGGCGAGCCAGGCGAAGAGCCCACCTTCGCCGTTGATCGATTCCTCGAGAGCAACCTCAACTTCTCCGGCCGCATGTTCGACGTCGTTATCCTTTGGGATACCGCAGACTATCTGCCGGAAGCTCTCGTGGTCCCCGTCCTGTCCCGAATTCACCAGGTCCTGCAACCCGGAGGCCTGATGCTTGCCTTCTTCCACCAGACGTCCGGCCCCGACTCTGTCTTCTGCAGATACCATCTCACCGATACAGATGTAGTCGAGATGCAGCGGGCAGGGAACTATCCTCTCCTCAACATCTATAACAATCGCAAGATTGAAAATATGCTGAAGGAGTTTAGTAACTACCGCTTCTTCCTCGCAAAAGATAGCCTCCGCGAGGTTATTATCACTCGTTAGCAATTTCGATTAATCCGGATCCAGGCATAGCATCTCAGATTAAATGCAAAAAGCGCCGGCACCTCAGATCGAGGCACCTGCGCTTTTTTCGTCTACAACCAGAAGTTAGCCTTTCGCGTTCTGTTTCCGCCGTTCCGCCCAGCGCTTTTTCATGGCTTCGGCGATACGCTTCCGGCCCTCGGCGCTCAACTTACGCTTTCGAGGAGCCGCAGCCGCCGGAGCTGCATTTTTGCTGCCTTTGGGTCGGCCTCGACCACCTGCCGCCGTCCCAGCCAGAAGTGCCCGGGCCTGCTGCAACTTCAGTATCTGAGCGTCAATCTCAGCAATAATACGACCTACTTCCACGTGTTACCTCCAGTTGGTTATGGCTGGGATGACTTACTCGGCGGCTGCCCATCGTCCCGTGTGTTAAAAAGACTACCCTACGACGATACAAAAGGAACTAGTCATTCGGCAAATAACAACCACATAAATTTCTATTTTTCGCGAATTGTCGTAGCCGTATTTTCCTCGGCGTTGGCCACAGGAGGACTAGCTTCCGCTGCATATCCAGGCCCAACCTCATCCAGTTCCTCAAAGCGCAGGCTACCCAGGCCATGACGGTGATGGGTCTCTTCCATGCACCTCTGTAAGCCCTTCAGAGTTCCTTCCTTATCCCGCGCAAACTCACCCGCAATGCGCGTCAGCGCATACGACAGAATGTCGCTGTGATGCAGGTCCTGCATATTCGGCGCACGCCGCAGATTCAACCAGAGACGGTGCACCAGCTGCACCTCATGGGGCTCAATGGAGGGCGCGTGAGGTCCAATATGGAAGCTGAGCGAGGATCCGTCAGGCTTGACGACATAAAAAGTAAACTGCCGCTTAGGTTCCGGCAGCGCCTCCCACGCCTGACCCACGTGGTAAGCCTGTTCCTCAGCAGTAAGCTTCGTCGACAATCCAGATACAACGGCTGCGGCATCGAGCGAGTTAGCCGTCTGCACCAGCGCCGCAAAAATATCGCCCGCGGGAACTACCAGCAGGGAGATATGTTTCCCAAAGCTCTCGGCGACCGAGACTGCCTTGGTAAAAAGCATCTGTTCGTGTTCACTGAACAACTGTTCAGAAGCATCGACATACTCCGGTCCGCCCGCACCCATCATTCGCGCCGCAAGAACGACCAGATCCTGGTCGTCAGTATTGGTATGGGTCAAGGCCCACTTCAACGCGAACGGAGCAGCAGAGTCACGCATCGTTACCACCACGGCCCCGGGCCGTATATCGAGAGCTTCCCGCCCGACATTGTCCTGGTGCTCCAGCTGAAAGTGCTCCTTCATCTGCCTGGTAGCAAGATCGTGACGCCGTTTATTGTCTCTTTCTGACAGCCAGAAGATGAGAAAGAAACCAGCCGCAAAAAGAATTCCACTTACTGTAGCTACCGACTTAGTAAATAGATTTACGATCGCCGTCGTCAGCAGCACCAGAAAAACCGAAAGTAGCCCAAAGGGTATCTCCGTCTTGCCGATTCGAATATTCAGAGGTACCTTCCAACCTCGTTCCCCTTTGTACTTCCAGCGCAGGACAAGCATCGCAAGAGCATTGAAGGTAAAGCTCCAGATCACGCCGAAGGCGTAGGCCTCGCCCAGCATAATCACATTCCCGCGAGCGGCAATAATCGTGAACATCTGCAGTCCGGCGACCAGGTTCACAATCCTGTAGCTGGTCCCATACTTGCGTTGCGGCTTGCGAAACCAATCCGACAACACGCCATCCTCAGCCACACGCATCAGCACGCCGGTCGACCCAACAATTGCCGTATTTACTGCGCCGCCGAGGATCAGGAACCCCACAATGACGACAAAGATGCGGAAGCCGATACGCAAGGCAAGCGGCCCAACCATAAACATCGCCATTCCCGCGATCAGGTTGTCACGATAAATCGGAACCCGCACCGAGTCAGGAATCAGCATCACGGCCAACAACGTGCCGACGCCGGTAAAGATGAAGCTGTAAATCGCAATCACGATCGCAGCGCGCTTCAGGTTCTTCAGCTTCGGATGCTCGATCTCGCGATTGACCTGCGCCAGCGATTCCTCGCCGCTCATCGCCAGAACCGAGTGACCAAAGGCCATCAGCACTCCGAACAGGCCCATGGACTTCATAAAGCCCGTATGCTTCAAAAACCCGAGAGCGTCCTGGCTGAAGTGAAGGTTATCCGGCGTGGGCAACGGCGGAAGGTGAGCCCCCACATGCAACACGGAGAAGATCCCCCAGCTCAGAAGAACCACAACCATCACCGTCGTGATCTGCATCACCTTCAGAGCCTTGTCGCTGGACTCCTCAATGCCCTTCGTGTTCTGCCACCAGAAGTAGATAGTGATCAGGCCGGCAATCACAGCCGACGTGCCATCGACATGAAACTGCCTCGGCGTTCCATTCGGATGCATCACCAGCACACTCAACCAGTGATGCGCAGCGCACAGCCGGAACGATTCATTCAGCAGCCCAACGATGTACTGACCCGCGGACACGCCCGAGATTGGCCCAGTAAGAATGTAGTCGAACATCAGCGCCGAGACACTCAGCTTGGCGAACGTGCCGCCCAGTGCCTCCTTGACGATCCGGTACACCCCGCCGCGCGTGAACATGCTGCAGCTCTCGACATAGACCGATCGCACCGCAAAACTGAACAGCATTACACCCAGAATGAACCACGGCGCAGCCTTGCCCACCGCCTCTTCCGCAATGCCGCCCGCATAGAAGGCGGAAGATCCCAAATCATTCAGTACAATCGCGGCCGCTCGCCAGAAGGAGATAAAAGTAAGCATCACCGACGACGCCACGACCAGACGGACGCGGTTCGATTGCGGCTTGTTGATAGTTTGTTTGGAGGCCATTATTGTGTGTTATTCAAAAGTGCTCTTCGCTGGCTGAATCCGACGACTTCGCCGCATTGGCAGGGCACATTTTTGATCCTGAGCAAATAGCTGTCGCGACCCCCGGGCAGGATGGAGTTAAATCTCACTCCTTGCCATTGACAGCTACTCTTCATCTCCCAGCAACTCCTTCAAATCTTCTGCGAAGCTAACTACGATCACCACGGCAGACCCGGCCATTCCTATAAAGAACAGCGGCACAATGATTCTGGCAACGACGTGGATCACAAATTCCATACTGTTCGATTGTATCTCTCAATCAGAGGAGAATTGATACCTCAATGTTAGACTTCAAACGCGATGCGACAAATCCCCCTGCGACTCTGGGCCATGGCCGCACTCTCAGGCGTCCTTCAGATTCTTCCCTTTCCTATTGCAGGACCCACGCCTCTCTGGCGCACCGCCTTGTGCTGGATCGCGCTTCTGCCGCTCCTCTGGGCCCTTCTCGGTAACACCAAGACACGAAATCCACTTACCCTCCCTCAGGCGGCTCTTCTCGGTTACCTCTGTGGCTTCATCTGGTACCTGGGCAACTGCTACTGGATCTACCAGACCATGTACCTCTACGGTGGGTTGGCCAAGCCCATCGCCGCCGGAATTCTCATCCTCTTCTGCCTCTATCTCGGCCTCTACCACGCTCTGTTTGGAGCCTTGATCGCCGCCTTCGACAGGCGCTTCGGCCGTCAAACCGCTCTTATTCTGGTCCCGTTTGCCTGGGTGGCTGTTGAACTCGCACGCGCCCGTATTACCGGCCTGCCATGGGATCTTCTCGGCATCGCCCAGGTCGACAACCCGCTCCTCACCCGTCTCGCGCCATGGACAGGCGCCTACGGCCTGTCCTTCGTCATCGCCGCGGTCAACGCTCTCTGGCTCATCCGCATCCGCGTTCGCGAACGCCGCTACACCCGTCCCGTCCTCACCATCGTGGGAGTCGTCATCATCGTCCTCTACGTCCTCGGTCTGCGCTTCATCGAAAACCCACAGGCCTCCTCCACTACGGCGACTGCGACACTCGTGCAGGAAAACCTGGAGGTAGGAGCCGTCAACACAGGCCCTCAGCCCTCCACGCAGCAATTCCTCGAATCCTTCTCCTATCTCAGCCGCTACCCGTCGACTCGTTTCCTCCTGGGAATTCCTGAGCTCCCCGAAACTCCGTCCGTCTACCTCATCCGCAAGCAGTCGGACCCAACCGCCGACGACGCCACGACCGCACCCACCCCAACCGACCTCATCGTCTGGCCCGAAGCGCCTTCAGGCTTTTTCACCTCCGACCCCAACTTCCGCCAGCGCATGAACGATCTGGCCGCCTCCAGCCAGGCACTCCTGATTATCGGCAGCATCGGCATCGATCCAAATCCCGAGCCACAACGCGATCGCCCTTACTTCAAATATGACTCAGCAGCCATATTCACACCCGACGGCGGCTACCAGGCTCGCTACGACAAGATCCATCTCGTGCCCTGGGGCGAGTACATTCCCTTCAAGAACCTCTTCTTCTTCGCCAGCAAGCTCACCGCTGGCGCCGGTGACATGGATCGCGGTTCTACCCGCACAGTCTTCTCGTTTCGCGGCCACACCTACGGCACATTCGTCTGTTACGAGTCCATATTCGGTGACGAGGTTCGCCAGTTCGTCAAAAATGGGGCACAGGTCCTGGTGAACATCTCCGACGATGGCTGGTACGGCGATACCAGCGCCGGTTGGCAGCATCTCAACATGGTTCGCATGCGCGCCATCGAGAACCACCGCTGGATACTACGCTCCACCAATACCGGGGTCACCGCAGCCATCAACCCCTACGGCCGAGTCACCGCAGCCGCGCCGCGTCACCAGCGCACCAGCATCCGCGTGCATTTCGCCTATGAACAGGGCCTTACCTTCTACACCGCTCACGGCGACATCTTCGCCTACGCCTGCGCCCTCGTCACAACACTCGCACTCGCCTTCGCTCTCAAACTGGGTGCCCCACTTCCCGCTTCTGGGACGTGGGAACAGAAATCAAATGCGCCAATGCACTAAAATCGAACCATATGCTCAGCGATCTCGAATACTCTTACTCCCCGGTCCGCGACAAAGTGCGCGATCTGCGGGAGTATCTTTGACTCGGCCCGACTCCGCCGTGAACTAGACACCCTCGAAGAAAAAATCTCCGACCCCGCCATCTGGGCCGACGGCGCACGTTCGCAGCCGCTCATGCGCGAACGTAAGCGCCTCGAAACTCTCCTCGCTGACGATGCTGAATTAGCCCGCCGCTCCGACGACATTGAAGCCTACTTCGAGCTCGCTCGCGAAGGCGAGAACACCGAGCCCGATCTCGCCCGCGAGATCCCCGCTCTTCTCGAATTCGCCGACAAACTCGAATCGAAGACCATGCTCTCCGAAGAGACCGACCCGCTCAACGCCATCGTCGTCGTCCATCCCGGCGCAGGAGGCACCGAATCGCAAGACTGGGCCGAGATGCTCATGCGCATGTATATCCGTTGGGCCGAGCGTCAGAACTTCAAAGTCGAGATCAACGAAATCCAGGATGGCGACGAAGCCGGCATCAAGTCCGTCACCTTCACCATATCCGGCGACTTCGCCTTTGGACTTCTGAACGGTGAAACCGGCGTCCATCGCCTCGTCCGCATCTCACCTTTCGACTCCGCCAAGCGCCGCCACACCAGCTTCGCCTCCGTCTTCGTCTCGCCAGAGATCGACGACACCATCGTCATCGACATCAAGCCCGACGACCTCCGCATAGACACCTACCGCTCTGGAGGCAAGGGCGGCCAGCACGTCAATACCACCGACTCCGCCGTGCGTATCACCCACATCCCCACCGGACTAGTCGCCGGCTGCCAGAACGAGCGCAGCCAGCACAAGAACAAAGAGAAGGCGATGAAGCTCCTGCGCTCCCGCCTCTACGAGTACGAGCTCGACAAGAAAAAGGCCGCCACCAAGAAGCTCGAAGACTCCAAGCTCGACATCAAATTCGGCTCGCAGATTCGCAGCTACGTCCTCCAGCCCTATCGCATGGCCAAAGATCTACGCACCCGCGTCGAAGTAGGCGATGTCGACAGGGTCCTCGACGGCGACCTCGAGCCCTTCATCCGCGGCTACCTGCGCATGCGCCGCGAGGGCAACTTCCCAGCCGAGCCCGAGGATGACGACCTGAGCTAAAGCAGGTCGTACATCTTTCGTGGCACACCTCCAGAACCTGCCGAAAAGCTTGCACCAAAAGGGGCGTGACCCTTAGTCGCGCCATGCAGGGTGCTATTTGCAATGTAGCTTTAGCCACCAACGAAATCTTCCTCTAGATACGAGGCCTCTTCAGCCCTCAGCAAACCCCCTGACCCGAACGGGGGATAGGTTCGGAAAACCACCAATGTCATTCTGATCACGTAGCTTTCATCCGCTGACGAAAGCTGCAGGCGCAGTTAGAAAACCCTCAGGTAGAGGCTCAGACATGAATGTGAATAACGCAACCTTGGTGCTTTTCGCAATTCCATTTGTTTGCATCATCGTCGTCGCGATCACTCAATTTCGCGATGAGATGTTCAAGAAGAAGTTCATCATTGAGCGCCGGTCCCGGAACAGCAACAATCCAGGCCACAATCGTCGCTACAGCGATCGCAAAAATGACGAAGCTCAATCGGCGTCAACATCTCCGTCAGAAGAGAGAGCTCCCGAACCTTCCAAGACCCGCGATACGGGAGTCTTTGAGACCTCTGGCTCTGGCCGCTAAGCGACTCCGCCTCTTGTAGTCACGAGAATCAACGCCGATCCGGAAGCCCTCCGCCGCCAATGGGACGCTCCGCGATCGGCGTTCCATTTGGGCCATGACAATCGTCATCCCTACTCACTGACACTCCACACTACCTTCTCGGCACACCATCTGGGATTCTATCTGCAGTTACCATGACCCAGACAGGAGCCGCCTCGTGACCCTCACATCAACCAGACTTGACTACGGCGTCGACGCGCCTGCAGTCATGCGCAACCTCTTCCTCTTCGGTGCGCTCTGCCTCATCGTCGCAACCTTCGCGCCATCTCCACTTCACCTCGGCCCTGTCTCACTCGCCACTCGCCCGTTCTTCTGGCCTGCTGGCTTTCTTCTCGCGGAGGGATTTCTCTTCCTCCTCTACGTCAAGGTCGGCAAGTTCCGTCACCGCGACTTCATGCTCAGCCTGCACCCCTGGCGCGGAGACGAGAACGTCCTCGACGTAGGTTGCGGCCGCGGTCTTCTCCTCGCTGGAGCGGCCAAGCGCATCGCCGCACTCTCCGGCACCGGCCACGCCACCGGCATCGACGTGTGGTCCAACGTCGACATGGGCGGAAACTCCGCCGCAGCCACCCAGCACAACCTCGACCTCGAAGGCGTCTCTTCCCTCTGCACCCTGGTCAGCCAACCCGCGCAGAATATGGCCTTCCCCGACGCTACCTTCGACGTCATCGTTTCGAATCTTTGCCTCCACAACATCTACGACGCACCCACTCGCCGCCGCGCTCTCCAGCAGATCGTTCGCGTCCTCAAACCTGGTGGCATCGCGCTAATCTCCGACTACAAACGCACCGCGGAATACGCCGAGGAGTTCCGCACTGCCGGCCTCATCGTCGAAAAGAAGCGCGGCAGTCTCATCACCACCTTCCCTCCGCTCACCGTAGTCATCGCACGCAAACCTGTGTAACTCTTCGGGCCGCGCCGCATCCAACAATGCAGATCGCGGAGGCCGGCCCAAGATGAGCGCAACTAAATCAACCAGCAAATCCAAATCCACCCAATCCATCGAAGACCCGCAGGCCCCTCTACGAGAGCAGCTCCTCGCCCTCCTAAAAGGCGGCCAGGCCCACGCCACCTTCGACGAAGCCATCAAAGACCTTCCCGCCAAGCTCCGAGGCACCGTACCCGCGAACGTCCCCTATTCCGCCTGGCAACTCCTCGAGCACCTCCGCATCGCCCAGTGCGACATCCTCGACTTCTCCGCGCCCCCAACCGGCGGCTACCACCCCATCGCCTGGCCCGACGGCTACTGGCCGAAGTCCCCGGAACCACCCACAACCCACGCCTGGGAAGCAACCATTGCAACCATCCACAAAGACCAGAAGCTCTTCGAAGACCTCATCACCAAGCCCAACGCCGACCTCTACAAGCCGTTCCGCTGGGGCGACGGCCAGAACCTGCTCCGCGAGGCCCTCCTCGTCGCCGACCACAACGCCTACCACATAGGCGAACTGGTCCTCCTCCGCCGTCTTCTCGGTTGCTGGCACAAGTAAACTCGTCCTCAAACCCAAACAAGGACATCGCAAAGAAAATGAACGAACCCGACTTGATCCGCACCATGCTGGCCGCTCCGTCGAAAGAAAATCCCCGCGCCATCGCCGTCATCGGCCTCTCAGAGGTCCCATCAAAACCCAGCCACTACGTCTCCGAGTACATGCAGCAACACGGCTACAAGATCTACCCCGTCAACCCCTCCATCCCCGAGGTCCTCGGCGAAAAGTCCTACCCCAGCCTCTCCGATCTTCCCATCAAACCAGACATCGTCAACGTCTTCCGCCTGCCCAAATTCATCCCGGCCATCGTCGACGAGATGCTGCAGCTCAAACTCCCCAACCTCTGGGTCCAGCTCGGAATCATCAACCTCGAAGCTGCCACCCGCGCCGAAGCCGGCGGCATCCACGTCATCATGGACCGCTGCATCATGGTCGAGCATCGTCGCCTGACCTCCCGGTGACAAACCGCCCTCCACAACCCATACAATCGAAGTTGGAATGAAAATCGTTCGCCCCATCGCCAAGCTGTCTCTCCTCGCCTGCGCCTTCTTCTCCCTCGCCTCCGCTCGAGCGCAGCTTCAGGTCGTAGGCGACGGTGGCCCCGGCCCGGTCAAAGCCCAGCACCTCACCGCCGAGCTCGTCTCCCTCGCGCCCTCCATCGCTCCCGGCGGCACCGTCCAGGTCGGCCTCGTCCTCACCCTCGAAGAGCATTGGCACGTCTACTGGATCAACGCCGGCGACTCCGGCGAACCGCCAAAGATCACCTGGACCCTGCCCGAAGGGATCACCGCCAGCCCCATGCAGTTCCCGATCCCCAGCCGCCTTCCACTCGGCCCACTCATGGACTTCGGCTACGAAGACGAGGTCGCCTTCCCCGTCCAACTCACCGCAGCGAGCTCCGTCAAAGCCGGACCCATCCATCTCGACGCCATCATCAACTGGCTCGTCTGCCGCGAGGTCTGCATCCCCGGCAAGGCCCACCTCGGCCTCAACCTCACCGTCGACCCGACCGCCACGGCTCCCGCACAACCCGTCGGAGCTCTCGGCGAAGCTCTTACCCAGATCCCTGGACCACTCCCCTCTAACGCCAAACTCACCGTCACTGGCGGCCAGAACGACTTCGTCCTCACCCTCATTACCGGCAAGCGCGAGACCAACGCTGAGTTCTATCCCTTCAACGAAGAGCAGATCGCCAACGCCGCGCCTCAGCGAATCGAATCACTCTCCGACGGCGTTCGCCTCCGCGTTCGCCGCGCCGAAGAACTCAAAACCCTCCCCGCCAAGCTCCACGGCGTACTCAAGCTCTCCGGCTCCATCGCCTACGACATCGCCGAGCCTGTCGTCCCAGGCGAAATCGCCCCCGCGCCCGCGACAGCAACAACCGAGCCCGCCGCCACCGCCAGCGTCACCACCGTCACCGCCATCGGCCTCGCCTTCCTCGGCGGCATCATCCTCAACCTGATGCCCTGCGTATTTCCCGTCCTCTTCCTCAAAGGCCTCGCCCTTCTCCAATCCTCCGGCCAGGAGCGCAAACATCTCCGCACCCACGGCCTTGTCTACACCCTGGGCATCCTCGCCTCCTTTTGGATCATCGTCGCCGTTCTCCTCGCCCTCCGAGCCGGCGGCAACGAAGCCGGATGGGGCTTCCAACTTCAATCGCCCATCTTCCTTACCCTCCTCGCCTCAGGAATCTTCTTCTTCGCCCTCTCCCTCGCCGGCCTCTTTGACATAGGCCTCTCCCTCACCAGCGTCGGCGGCGACCTCGCCCAAAAGCAGGGCTACACCGGCAGCTTCTTCACCGGAGTCCTCGCCACCGTCGTCGCCACGCCCTGCACCGCGCCGCTCATGGGAGCAGCCATCGGCTTTGCCCTCGCCCAACCCGCCGCCATCACCTTCGCCGTCTTCACCGCGTTAGGCCTCGGCCTCGCCGCTCCATACCTCCTCCTCAGCTTCCAACCAGCATGGACACGCATCCTCCCACGCCCCGGCGCCTGGATGGAGATCTTCAAGCAGCTCACCGCCGTCATCTTCTTTGCGACGGTCATCTGGCTCGTCTACGTCTACGGCTCGCTCTACGCAGGCGCAACCGGCAACAACCAGAGCATCTACCGCGTCGCTCTCCTCCTCGGTTGTTTCCTCATGCTCGCCGTTGCAGGGTGGGTTCTCGGCAAATGGCCCGCCCGCTGGACCAGCACCATCGCGGCCATCCTCATCGCCGCTCTCGGCCTCGCCATCCCGCTTTACAAGCCCAAAGACACCTCGCTCACCTGGACCCCCTACTCACAACAAGCACTCAATCAGGCCCGAGCCGCCGGCCACCCGGTCTTCATCGATTTCACAGCCGCCTGGTGCCTCAGCTGCCAGGTCAACGAGCGCCTCGTCCTCAAATCCGCCGACGTCCAGCATCAGTTCACCAAAAACAACGTCACCCTCCTCCGCGCCGACTGGACCCAATACGACCCCGCCATCACCCAGCAACTTGCCTCCGTCAATCGCAGTGGCGTGCCCACCTACGTCATCTACCCCGCGCCCGTAAACTCCTCGCCCGACGTCCTCCCCGAGCTCCTCACCAAAGACATCGTCCTCACCGCCCTCGAGAAAGACACAAAAAAGTGATCGCGTCCAACGCCCTCTGCTAATAAAGGAAGTGTCATCCTGAGCGCAGCGTAGTCGAAGGACCTCCGGTTGCTTTTGCTTGTAGTGAAGCGAAGAACCCCCGCATTTGTCTTTGCTGCCGCCAAACTTGCATCTCGCAGCCTCCCGTCGCAAAATATCTCCAGAAAGCAGTTGTGGAGGCGCCACCATGTCCCACCGCAAGCTACTAGCTCTCGCCCTGTCCCTTGCCACCATCCCAGCCCTCGCCGTAGTCCCCGGCACCGCCGCACCCGACTTCAAAGGCACCGACTCCAACGGAGTCGAACACTCCCTCTCGCAATACCGAGGCAAATACGTAGTCCTCGAGTGGGCCAACAAAGGCTGCCCCTACGACCAGAAGCACTACTTAAGCGGCAGCATGGAAAACCTCCAGAAAGAATGGACCGCCAAGGGAGTCGTCTGGCTCTCCGTCATCTCCTCCGCCCCCGGCGAACAAGGCTACGTCACCGCCGCCCAGGAAAACGAATACATCAAGTCCATGCACGTCGCATCCACCGCCGTACTCCTCGACCCCACCGGCACGATCGGCCGCCTCTACGAAGCCAAAACCACCCCACACATGTTCGTCATCGACCCCACCGGCAAACTCATCTACGAGGGAGCGATCGACAACAAACCCACCACCGACCAGGCCGACCTGAAAGGCGCCGATAACTACCTCAACGATGCCCTCAACGCCTCGATGTCCGGCAAACCTGTAGCCGTCGAAAGCACCCGCCCCTACGGCTGCAGCGTCAAATACGCCCACTGATCTTTCTGAAGTTAAAAGACCAAGACCGCCCAACGGAAAATTCCGTTTTTATCAGCCTTTATCTTTTTGATCACTGTTATGCTTCTTGCTCTCCTTGATCCGAGCAATCTCGTCCATCCGCTGAGCCAAAACCTTCTCCCTACCTTCATTCGTGGGCAGATAATACCTTCGTCCCGCCAAAGAAGCCGGCAGACATTCCATATCCGCGACGCGCCCCTCCAAATCATGCGCGTACTGATAGTCCCTGCCGTAATCCAACTCCTTCATCAGCTTCGTCGGAGCGTTCCTCAAATGCAGCGGCACCGGCTCCGCAGCCGTCGCCTCAATATCCGCCTGCACCGCCCCATAAGCCGTATAAACCGCATTCGACTTCGGAGCCAGCGCCAGATAAACCACAGCCTGCGCCAGCGCCAGCTCACCCTCCGGATGCCCCAGAAAATGCATCGCATCCTTCGCACTCAAACAAAGATTCAGCGCCTCGGGAGCAGCCAGCCCTATATCCTCCACAGCCATCCTCACAACTCGCCGAGCAACATACATCGGATCCTCACCAGCCTCCAGCATCCGCCCCAGCCAATAAAGCGAAGCATCCGGATCCGAATTCCTCACACTCTTATGCAGCGCCGAAATGATGTCGTAATGCTGCTCGCCCTTCTTGTCATATAGCAGCACCCGCCGCTGCAGAGCCTCCGCCGCCATATCTCTCGTAATCTCCCCACGCGCCGCCCCCGAACGAGACAAAGCCAGCTTCGCCGCCACATCCAGCGCATTCAAAGCATTCCGCGCATCCCCACTCGAATACGAAGCAATCGTTGCCAGCGCCTCTTCATCCGCCACCACGCCCGTACCACCAAGCCCACGCTCCGAGTCCGCCAGCGCACGTTCCAGCAGCCCGACAACCTGCCCCTCCGTCAGCCCCACCAGCGTATACACCCTGCATCGCGACAATAGCGCCGCATTAATCTCAAACGAAGGATTCTCCGTCGTAGCCCCGATCAGCCGAATGGTCCCCCGCTCCACATAAGGCAAAAATGCATCCTGCTGAGCCTTATTGAACCGATGAATCTCATCCACAAACAAAATCGTCCGCGACCCGAAGCTAGCCGCCTTCTCCGCGTCCACCATCACGGCCTTGATCTCTTTGATCCCAGACATCACCGCAGAGAACTCAATGAAGCTAGCCTGTGTTCTCTGCGCAATGATCTTCGCCAGCGTCGTCTTCCCCGTCCCCGGAGGCCCCCAAAAGATCATCGAAGTAGGATCGTCGCTCTCAATCGCAACCCGGAGCGGCTTCCCAGGCGCCAACAAATGCTCCTGCCCCACAAACTCATCCAGCGTCCGCGGCCGCATCCTCTCCGCCAGCGGAGCCGCGCGGTGCGACCGTCCCGGAACACTTACCGGCGAAGTATCAAACAAACTCATCACACCTCCACCTCAGCCTCGTGCTGTGGTCAGTCATTCTTTTCACCTTGCCGCGAAGGCTCGGGTGCCCCATCCTTCGCGCCTTTGCGAAGGGTGGGTTGTAAGATGCCCGAACTACCACAATCCAGTACTCGTTCCCCCGGTAACTCATATTTTGGATTCCCGCAAAAAAGCCCTCTGCCAACTAGCCTCATACAACAACAAACTCCCCGCCACCGCAGCATTCAAACTCTCCACCGGCCCCGGACACCAAATCGTCACCTTCGCATCCGCCATCGCCATCAACTCCGCGCTCAACCCGGCTCCCTCATTCCCAATCATCACCGCACAAGCTTCCACAAGATCCCCGTCTTTCACCGCCGTGCCGCCCGAACCAACTGCCGCCAGAAGACGAATACCGCGGTCCTTCAACTCGGCTATCTCTGCAACATCGATCGCGATCACTGGCACCCGAAACACGCTTCCAGCACTCGCGCGCAACGCCTTCTGGTTCCACGCGCTAACCGTCCCCGGAGTCGTCAGCACCCCCGTCGCCCCAAAAGCCTCGGCGGACCGAATGAGCGTCCCTAGGTTCCCCGGATCCTGCAACCCCGCCGCAACCAGAATCAACGCCGCAGACCCCCCGCTCCCGAACACATCCTCCGACCCAAACACCGGAGGCATCATCAGCGCAGCAATCCCCTGCGGAGTCTCCGTCTCCACAACACTGCGAAACAGATCCTCCGTCAGCCGAATAACCTCCACACCCCGAGGCAAACCCTTCGGCGTCCCCCGCCGCTCACCCAAAAACACCGTCTTCAACGAAACCCCACTCCGCAAAGCCTCTTCCACCAGATGCTCACCCTCAATCGCAACCAACCCTTCGCTACGCCGAGCCTGTCCCCCAAAAGCTGCCCGCAGCTGCTTCACCCGCGCGTTCGCTCTACTGGAAATAACGCTCTCACCCATCCGAGCATCTTACCTCTGTCTCCTCTCCGCCAGGCCTCGCACGATCCTCCGCCACATCCGTTAGAATGATGGGGCTAGCATCCAACGGGCCACTACACAGGCAGAGTCAAGTTCTTTGATTGGAAGACTTTACCTCAAAAACGGCACAATCCAGATCGTTAGTCCAAAGCTAAGTACCATGAATAGAAGACTTTGCGCAAAATAAGTCGGGAGGGGGTACCCCACCCCGGCAAAATCACCAGGAGCCAGATTTTGACGGCCGAAACACTCCGCATTCATCCCGACGAGCCCGAGCCCGCTCTCATTAATTACGTCGTCGCCAGCCTCAGCAGTGGTCACGTCGTCGCGCTCCCGACCGACACCTTCTACGGCCTCGCCGTCGATCCCGTCAATCTCCGCGCCGTCGACCGCATCTACGAGCTCAAAACCCGCGCCCGCCACAAGCCCCTCTCGCTCCTCATCGCCGAGGTCGCCCAGGCCTACGAGCTCGCCCGCCAGCTCGACTCCGCCTTCGACCGTCTCGCCGAGAAGTTCTGGCCCGGCCCTCTAACCATCGTCGTAAAAGCCGGCAGCAAGCTCCCACTCCGCGTCACCGCCAACACCGGCAACCTCGCCCTCCGCGTCCCCGAAGCCGCCATTCCCCGCGCCGTCGTCACCCGCCTAGGCCTTCCCATCACCGCCACCTCAGCCAATCTCTCCGGCCTGCCCGAGTGCACCTCCGCCGCCGGCGTCCGCGACCAGCTAGGCGACAAGCTCCCCCTCATCGTCGACGGAGGCCCCACCGCCCGCACCACCCCCACCACCATCGTCGACCTATCCGGCGGCGGCAACTCCTGGATGATCCTCCGCGAAGGAGCAATCCCCACCCACGAGATCGCCCTCACACTCCAGCGATAGCAGAAGTGGCCGAGCCCACCAGAAATAGTCCTTTTTGACTTGTCATTCCGCAGCAAAGCGGAGGAATCTGCTGTTGCGGGTGCCCCTCCCCTGTCGCTATTTCAAAACGCAGCGCCGGAATCGCTTTTACCTTTTGCACTCTCGACCCAAACCCGTACACTAGCACTTCCGTCCGAGTTGCAACACCTATGACCACTCCCACCACCAACGAGCGGCGCCAACGCACCACTCGCGGTACCTTCCTCCGCCGGCTGCTGGGAATTATCCTGCTGATCGCCACAGCATGGTGCATCTGGGTCTACCAGCAGATCGCAGCCGTCGCCAGCAACGACGAAGCCCAGCCCGCGGACGCCATTGCAGTCTTCGGTGCAGCCGAATACCTGGGCCACCCATCCCCCGTCCTTCACGCCCGCCTCGATCACGCCGTCGATCTCTACCGCAAACAGATTGCTCCTCTCGTCATCACACTCGGCGGAGGAAGCGACAAAGACTCCGGCAACACCGAGGGCGGCGTCGGGCGCGACTATCTTCTAGCCAACGGCGTCCCCTTCGGCAGCATCATCGCCGAGACCCGCTCCGTCGATACAGAGCAGCAGGTCCACCGCCTCGCCGCCATCGCCCACGAAAACAATCTCCATCACATCGTCGTCGTCTCTGACGCTACCCACCTCTTCCGCATCCGCGAGCTTTGCAAAGACGCTGGCCTCGACGTCTACACCTCACCCCGCCCCGCCATAGGCCACATCAGCAACTACGACCTCGCCATGCGCTACTTCCACGAGATCGTCAGCTACACCGCCCTCCGCCTCCACGTGAATATCTGACGGCTGCACGCTGACCCCAAGCGCCCAGACCCTTAAAACACCAAAAACCGATAAACAACCGCGGCCAATAAAGCAGCAAATACGGTAGAGCTAAAGTTCACCAGATCATTTCCGATCCAGCCTCGCCGTTCCACAGTCGCTCCCAAAAAGCTGTCGAAGAATAATCCAAAGATCCCGGCAAACAACGCAATCGTGGCTTGAGGAGGGCTCAGCCTGAGCGCCCACATCCCAACCGCCGCGACGAAAGCCCCGCCCGTAATGCCTGCCAGCGAACCGAGCAACGTCACTGCTCCATCTGCCCCCGGTTCCACGCGCTGCAGCGTCAGCAGCATTACCGGCGCCCCACCAAACGCCTGCCCAATCTCCGAAGAAACCGTGTCCGCCGTAGCCTCCACCATTGCCGCAAGACACATCATCATCATCGCGGGCCAAACCCACCCTCTGTAGTACCCACCTCCACAGCAAACGCCGCCCGCCACCAACTCAAAGCCAAGCCCGGTGACAGCCAACCCTGCGATCGATAGATTGGCGATTACTTGCGCAGCACTCCGTCCATGACGCTTCTCCGCGAGTCCTTCCTGGGCTTTTACTCGTCGGCCCGCCCTTGTAGCAAGAAACGTCAGCACAAACAGCAACGCCAGTGGGAGCAATCCAGATCGAACGATCGTGTATTGAGACGAAGCGGTTCCAGTGACAAGAAGGAAACAGATCAGTCCCCCGAATAACGCCCCGGCCACGGTAGCAGCGCGCAATGCCCGCACAAGACCGGCGAAAGCCACACTTATCCCAACAATCTCCGCGAGAAGGATGTGTTCATCAACATTCTGTCCACCCCATATGGAGTAAGCTTGCCGCAGAACGGAAAAGGTCTCCAGAGCCAGTACAACTCCCACTAACCCCGCCAGCACCCGCGACTGCAACCGGTTCCGCGCCCTCGGAATGGCCTTCGTCCAGCGCGTATCTCCCTCGACCCCTTGGATTTCCTCGCCCATCACGCAACCGCATCCCGCCTGTTGATTTACAATCAACCTTGAGCATAGCCAATACCAGCAGCACCGCGGGAGCAGTTTTGCGTTTAGCAAGAATTGAAGCAGAAGGAAGCATCCAGTCGCCCGCACACCGGCGACCTACCGGGTCCACGACTCCAACCACGACTCGGTCCTCGACCTCGCCCGTAGCCTTAGCTCTCCTGGTCGCCCTGGCAACCGCTACTCTGGCTCTCGGAACCGGCTGCGGAAACACCTACCGCCCGGTCGTCAGCGCGATCAATCCCGTAGGTCCTGCGGCACAGCCTGAAAAATTCGCCGTGGCCATCTCCACGACTGGCACAGCCGCCCACCCCACTCCGGGCCTCGTCACCTTCGTTGACTTCTCGGGGGACACCGTTCTCGTCACTGCCAACATCGGCGTCAATCCCTACTATCTTGTCCTCAACAGCGGCGGAAACACCGGTTTCACGCTGAACAGCGACCGTACGCTGAGTACCTTTGACATCAGCCCCTCGCTCCTGCAAAGCCAGATCCTGCAAACTACGCTTCTCCCTGGCGCCGACCCGGTTAGCATCTTTCCTGCGAACAGCAGCACGTACGTAACGGATCCTGGATTGAACGCCGTATCCCAATTCACCGGCCAGCCGCTCAACCTGCAGCAGCAGCTCTCGATCAACCCGGCATTTTCTCCCATCTACGTTACCGGCAACGCAGCCGCTCCGCGCGACTTTGTTCTGAGCCAACGCGTCGGCGGCGGCCTCGGACAGGTCTCCACCATCGAGGCCGCCAGCAACACTATCGATCCGAGTCCGATCCCCGTCGGCCGCGATCCTGTCTACGGCATCATGACCGCCGACAACAGGCGTGCCTTCATCCTGAACCAGACCGACGGCACGGTGAGCGTCATCAACTCACAGACCAATCAGCTCGACACCGTTCCAGTCGGCGCCACCAACCCAATCCCCGTCGGAGTATCGCCACTCTGGGCTGACTTCGCTCCCACTCGCAACGAGATGGTAGTAGCGAATGCGGGAGATGGTGTCCACCAGGGCTCGCTAAGCATCATCAGCATTCCTCTCTGTTCGGCCAACGCTCTGCCGATCAACCCTAACTGCGATCCAAACAATCCCGTCGACGCAGTTGGCTTTGGTACCGTTCTCGCTACAGTTCCAGTCGGCATCAACCCCCGAATGGTTGGCGTCCTGCAGGATGGAACACGCGCCTACGTAGTCAACGGCGGCAATCCAAGCCTGCCCTGCGCTCCGCCGACCCCCGCCCTCCCGCTCGGCAACTGCACCGTCTCTGTTGTCAATCTCACGACCAACACCGTCACCGCCACCATCCCCGTCCCTGTCAGTCTGATTACTGGTAGCTCGCCGAATCTCAACGGTCACCCCAACTACATTGCGGTTACGACTGGCACGCCAACGGGCAAAGTCTATGTCACCTCGCCAGAGTCGAACTTCATGACTGTCATCCGCACAGATACGGATACGCTGGACACCACCATCCCGCTCCAGGGCAACGGCGTCTCCGTGCGCGTAACTCAGCCATAAATTCTTAGAAAACTTCAGACATCAGGAAACGAAAGGCCATCTCACCCCGGAGATGGCCTCTTCCTTTGTGCTGTGATATTGCTCCCTATCGCGGTCGCACTACTCTCCCGCCAGAACAATCGGCATCGTCGGCGTAGCTGACCCTCCCTCAGCCTCCATCGTCACAGCGAAACCCTTTGCCTCAACTCCCTTGGGAAGAGGAGGCATGATCACATTGGCATTTCCCCGCGCATCGGGAACGAAGGTCCCTGCCGGAATCGGACTCTGCCCCTCTGCTGCCGGAAGCAGCCACAGCTCGTACGTCTTCGTCGGTTGAAGCTGCGCCAGATTATTCGCCAGAAAGATCAGCGCTCCGCTGCTTGCGACGTAGGTTGCGCGACCCGTTGGAATCGTTGCCGCCTTGTACGTAGTCAAAGTAACCCGCATTGCGGAGCTGTCAGACATCGTATCCATTACCTTCCGCGCCGCCGCCGCATCCGCTACACTTGCCTCCGCATCCGCCTTCAGATGGTCAACCTGGCTCGCCTGGGCCGCCAACTCGGTCCGCAATCCGTCACGCTCGTGATAGAAATTCCACGCCACAACTGCCAATCCGGCAGCCACAGCCCATCCGACCCACGGCACTATCTTGCCCATGGCCCCACGCTTCGGTTGATCGTCTTCAGCGGAAGAATAGCGGAACAATTCGCTGCTCACAGGCTCTTGTGTCTTTTCCGGGACACTCACATTCGCAGCTTTAATACGTTCAGCAGCCTCCGCAAAGACGGTACCCGTCCTCACCGTTGCCTCTGGCGCACGCACATCGGACACCGCCGCGCGGTCGATCGGAATTGCCTTCCTCTCCCGGTTCAGCTGCTTCATCAGCCGCTCGCGCGCCTGCGCCGGAGGCGAGTGCAGATCCACCGAGTGCGCATATATCGCAAGCTCGCCATTGATCTCAGCCAACTCCTGCCGGGCTTCAGGCGACTGCTCGAGATAAGCTGCCACCTCCGCATGTTCCTCTGGAGAAAGCAACTGCATCGCAAACAACGTCAGATCTTCTGATGTGAAATGCCGAGAGTCGCTCATACGGGAAACGCCTTTCTCAGCGAGATCAGCGCGCTGCGTATTCTAGTCTTCACCGTACCCAGCGGGTCCCCGGTCATCTCTGCGATCTCCGAGTGGGTCAGCCCATCAAAGAATGCCATCTCCAGCGTCTTGCGCTGCTCCGTCGGCAGCTTGTAAATTACCGCCCGCGCCTTCTCCATTAAACTGTTCCGTTCCGCCTCATTCGCCAGATTGTAGTTCGACGCAAGCGCCATATCGTCGACCTGTTCGGTCGGCCGCTTTCTTCGCAGCGTGTCGATCGACCGATTTCTCGCAACCACCGCCAGCCAGCCGCCCAGGCTTCCTTTGGTTGCGACGAAGCAATCGGGATTCCGCCAGATCTGCATAAAAACTTCCTGGAGCACATCTTCGGCTGATGCGGGGTCACGCAGCACCCGCAAGGCCACCGAGTACACTACCTTCGAGTAACGGTCGAACAGCGCCGCCATGGCCTGCTGCTCTCCTCGCTGCACCTGCACCAGCAGCGCAGCATCATCCTGCGCCGAGGGCGGTGGAGAGCTCACGAGTCCCATTTCTCTGTCCATAGAACGCACCTGAACCTCAACCAGATTGCAAACCATTCATTTTGTTCGCAAACTGTCAGGCAGTCGAAGCTTCCTCTCATCAAGCTACTCAAAACCGAAACCAGTGTAACTTACCTAAAAATCGCCGCTTTTCTCCTCCGCACTCATCCGGACGATTACAGCCACCACAACCCGTGAAAAGATAAATGTAACGCTCATAGTTCTCCATCGAGCGGAAAAAAGAGGCAATGACAAAGCCACCGAAAAAACTCCAGGAAAAGCTTCGCCTCGACAAGCTCCTGGTCGACCACGGCCACGCCGCCTCCCGTGAGCGCGCCCAGGCCCTCGTCCTCGCCGGCCGCGTCCTCGTCGACGAGCAGCGCATCGACAAGCCCGGCACCTCCGTTCCCGCTAATGCCGCCATCCGCCTCCTGGGCTCCGACCTCAAATACGTCAGCCGCGGCGGCCTCAAACTCGAGCACGCTCTGGCCCATTGGTCGATCGATCTCACCGGTCTCGCCTGCGTCGACATCGGTACCTCCACCGGCGGTTTCACCGACTGTATGTTGCAAAGCGGTGCACAATCCGTCCTGGCGATCGACACCGGCTACGGCCAGATCGCTCAGAAGCTCCGCGACGATCCCCGCGTTACCCTCCGTGAGCGCACCAACGCCCGCCTGCTCACCCAGGGCGAGCTCCTCGCCCCGTCACAACCCGCGCCCACCTTCCTCGCCATGGACGTCTCCTTCATCTCCGCGACCCTTGTCCTCCCCGCCGTCCTCGCCGCGCTCAGTCCGGTGCATCATCTCTGGCAGGGCTTGGCGGTCATCCTGATCAAGCCCCAGTTCGAAGTCGGTCGCGAAAGCGTCGGCAAGGGTGGCATAGTCCGCAACCCCGAAGCCCGCTTAACCGCCATCCAGCGCGTTACCGACTGCGTCACGGAACAGCGCGGTACCTCCATAGCAGTGGTCGACTCGCCCATTCTGGGTATGGAAGGCAACCACGAATACCTCCTCCACGCCAAATTCAGTTAGGCTTTCCCGCACCAATCCTCCGTCCCCCCACCCTCTCGAGAGGCGAGTATCCTGGCCAAAAAACGTCCGAAATTTGGTCATTTGTCACTTTTTTAGCAAAATTGCGACAAAAACTCGACGAAACTACCAAAAACCATATATTTCAAAAATTTCTGGGCTAGCATTAACTCAATGGTCAACATTAAGGCGGCATTGAGTGAATGAATAATCATTCACGGATTCGCCTCTCCTTCCACTCCGAAACAAGGCACATTGCCTTACCACCAATCCATCAACAAAGGGTCCCAACGAATGAAGACACACCAAACTGCAGTGCCCACTTTTCATAAGTGGATAGGCGCTGTCGTAGTTGCACTCATCGCCCTCTTTCTCACGGCGTCCACCGCCATGGCTCAGGCAACCGCCCAGGTCAGCGGTACCGTCGTCGATCCGACGGGCGCTGTCGTTCCCACCGCCAAGGTCACGATCAAAAACCTCGGCACCAACGCCGAGCGTCTCCTCAGCACCAACAATGAGGGGCTTTACAGCTTCACCAACCTTCAGCCCGGTTCTTACTCGGTCAGTGCGGTCGCGGCAGGATTCAACCGCTTCACCGCCAATGTGGATGTCACCGTAGGTGGCCACTTCACCGTCGATCCGAAGCTAACCGTCAGCAACAACACCACGGTTGAGATCTCCGCCGATCAGACAGCTCTGGTCAACACCCAGACACCCGAAGTCTCCCAGGTCATCAGCCAACAGCAGATCTCGCAGCTCCCTTCGCTGACCCGCAACCCTTACGACTTCGTCGCTCTCTCGGGCAACATCTCCAACGGAGATAACACCGCCGCCGGCACCGCGCAGAATGGAGCCAACCGCGGTGTCAACTTCTCCCTCAACGGCCAGCGCAACTCCGGCACCGAGATCCTTCTCGACGGCGTTGAGAACATCACCGTCTTCGGCGACGCCGTCGGCGTCACCGTTCCGCTCGATGGCGTTCAGGAGTATCGCGTCATCACCAACAACTTCTCGCCCGAGTACGGCCGTGCCTCTGGTGGCGTCGTCGCTCTCGCTACCAAGAGCGGCACCAACAGCTTCCACGGAAACGTCTGGGAGTTCAACCGTCTCGCCGCCACGACTGCCAACACCTTCACCAACTCGCAAGAAGGTGTAGCTAAGGGCGGTTACACCCGCAATCAGTTCGGCGGAGCCATAGGCGGTCCCATCTTCCGCGACAAGCTCTTCTTCTTCGGCAGCACGGAGTTCACCCGCGTTCGCAGTTCCGCGCAGAACATCTCCGTCATTCCGACCTCGCAATTCCTCGCGGCGGCATCTCCCAACGTGCAGTCCTTCTTCTCCACCTACGGTGGCACCGTGAAGGCGACTACTCTCAGCCAGACAACGAACCTCCAGGCAGGCGGCGGCACTCCGCTCTACGCTTCGCTTCCCGGGTCGCTTCCTGTCTTCAACGTAGTCTCCTTCGCAGCTCCCGGCGATGCAGGTGGTGGACTTCCGCAGGACACCTACAACATCCTCGGCCGCCTCGACTACAACTTCGGTCAGAAGACCCAAACCTTCTTCCGATTCGTCGACTATCACGAGCTCGATCAGCCCGGCGCGGCCTTTTCCTCGCCCTACTCCCAGTACAACGTAGGCGAATCCAATATCGGCCAGGCCTATCTCCTCAGCACGGCGCACGAGTTCAACGCTTCGTTGTCCTCGCTCACCAAACTCAGCTTCACCCGCGCCAACGTCTCGAACACCTACAACACCGCGTTGCAGAACGTTCCCACTATGTTCGTCTCGGCAGGCGCGCAGGATCCCTTCTCCGGGCGGGCCTTCCAGCTCCCTGGCTTTTATGACACCAACCCGGCCAACGGCGGCCTGCCCTTCGGCGGACCCCAGAACACCGTTCAGGTCAACCAGGACCTGAACTACGTTCACGGACGCCACAACATGCAGGTCGGCGGCCAGATCGTCTACATCCAGATGAACAACGCCTACGGCGCCTACGCCCAGGCCAACGAGCAGCTCGGAAACAATCAGAGCACCGGACTCCAGAACCTCTTAACCGGCAATCTCTTCCAGTTCCAGGCTGCCGTTAATCCTCAGGGCGCGACGCCCTGCGCGAAGAACCCTTACACCGGCGTTCTTGCGCAGACCACCGCCTGCACCATCAACCTCCCGGCCACCGCGCCGTCCTTCGCACGCTCCGATCGCTACCACGACTGGGCCGCGTACGTTCAGGATCAGTGGAAGATGACTCCGCGAGTGACCTTCAACTACGGTGTTCGCTACGAGTACTTCGGCGTGCAGCACAACAACAACCCCAGCCTCGACTCCAACTTCTACTACGGCGCTGGCCCCGGCCTCCCGTCGGAGATCCGCAACGGTTCCGTCCTCACAGTTCCCAACAGCCCCATCAAGGCGCTGTGGAACCCCCAGTACGGCACCATCTCGCCGCGCATCGGTTTCGCCTACGACGTCTTCGGCGATGGCAAGACCTCGGTCCGTGGCGGCTACGGTATCTCCTACGAGCGCAACTTTGGCAACGTCACCTTCAACCTGATCCAGAACCCGCCCAATTACGCCGTGGTCGTCATCAAGCCGTCGTCGGTCACCAACAGCAACGCGGGTCCGCTGGCCGGAGCATCAGGCAGCGTGCCATTGCCTCCAACCAGCCTGCGTCACGTCGACCAGAACATCCGCACCGCGCAAACCCAGTTCCACTCGATCGCCATCGATCAGCAGCTGGCGCGCGCGACGGTTCTCGAGGTCTCCTACAACGGTGCTCGTGGCATTCACCTCTACGACATCAAGAACTACAACATCCCGGGCAGCGGCAACCTATACCTTGGCGATCCCATCAAGGATCCCATCTCAGGGAACAGCGCCCTCACCAGCCTCAACAACAAGTACTCCAACGACAACAACCGTGGCTCCGACGGAGACTCTTACTACAACGCGCTTAACGTGCAGCTCACAACTCAGGACATCCATCACACCGGCCTATCCCTCGTTGCCAACTACACCTTCGCGCATGCCCTCGACGATCTCAGCACCACGTTCTCTGAGACCTCGGCAGGCAACTTCTCCCTCGGCTACACCAACCCCTTCAATCCGGCCCTCGACCACGGCAACAGCGACTTCGATATTCGCAATCGCTTCGTCGTCGCGCCGATTTATCGCACCCCGTACTTCAACAAGCCGCAGGGCAGCCTGTTCGGCCGGTTGATCGGAGGCTACGAGCTTACCGGCATCTTCACCGCACGTACCGGTACGCCGTTCACCTTCTACGACTCCACCTTCGACAGCTCGGGCTATGGCGTTCCGCGCTATAACCCAATCACTCCCGTCACGCAGCACCTCTTCAAGTCCATCCCCAGCGGTGTGACCAGCACGTCGAACTCCTACGCGCTGACCGGTGCAACCACGTTGCCTGTCGACAATCCGTTCAACAACGCGGCTCTGCTCCACATCTCGGACTTGGGACCCTATCCCTCGACCATGGTTGCCCGGAACACGTTCCGCGGGCCCGGAGCTTACAACATCAACGTGTCTGCCTCGAAGTCCTTCCCGATCTACGAGAGGATCAACCTCGAACTGCGCGCTGAGGCTTACAACGTCCTCAACCACCACAACCTGTACATCCAGGGAAGCCAAACCGACGCCGCAAACTACGGCTCCGACAACCCGCAGATCTTCGCCTCCAAGGGCGGAGTCACCGGCGGACCCAACGACGAGCGTCGCTTCCTCCAGTTCGCAGGCAAGATCAACTTCTAACTCCTTGCATCACTTTTTCGCGGGACAGGCTTCGGCCTGTCCCTTTCTTTTTTGCGAGCGCGAACTTCGTGAAATCACTGCTTGCAGACTGAGGTTCAAGTCATTCTGCGCACCTCTCGGCTCGCAAAATGCATCTCAACAAAAGCTGATACTGATCGGCAGAGTGCAAATCGGGCTAACTCTTTATAATGAGAGGAAGGTCGCACCACTGATGGTTGAGGATCGATCAGATAGAGAGGCCGATTGAAGCATACCTCCATGACGGCGCACGTGCCTATCGATGGGATCTCCCAGGCATACGCCTTGGGAGGGCGCTTACTCATCCTGTTCACGGCTATCCTGATCTTTGTTATGCCGTGGACCGAGTATTTCTGCGAGCTCGATAGATTTCTCCGTGGCGGCCAGGATTGCGAGTTTGGTCTTCTTGCCCTTCTAACAATTTTTTCGCTGGTTCTCGTGCTCCTGCAACAGCGTCGGCAGGTTGTCGCGCTCCTTCTCACTGTTCGGAGATGGCTATCGCACGTCTTTGAGGGCGCACTTCCAAGGGCAGTGGCGATCGCAAGCAGTTTGATCGCGTGCTCCGATGCCGTGCCCCTCTTCAGCCGCGCACTTTGCCGATATAACCTGCCCATTCAGGTCTGATCTCTCTCCACCTGCCAAGCACGGAGGATGGCTCGTTCCGAGTCCTTCCCGTCCGCTACGGCGAACCAGTCGCATTGCGACTTGCTTTTGGAGAGATCATGAAAAAGTCCGAAATCTTCCACGCATGGGCCAGTATCCTTGCCGGTTCTGCACCCTCCCTTTCCATCGAAATCACCAAAGAATGCCCTCTGCACTGCCCTGGCTGTTATGCGTTCGATGCAGCCCATCTTGGAGGCGCGACCCAGCTTCGCCAACTCTCCGACTTCAAGGGAGACGAGTTGGTAAAGAGAGTCCTCGCTGTCATCGACGAGCACCGGCCGCTCCATGTCTCCCTCGTCGGAGGCGATCCGCTCGTACGCTACCGCGAGCTTGAACTGCTTTTGCCGGAGATCGAGCGCCGCGGAGTGCATACCCAGGTCGTTACGAGCGCTTTCCGAGTAGTCCCGGCCACTTGGAAAAAGTTCAAGAAGCTTAATGTCGTTGTGTCGATCGATGGACTTCAGCCGGAACATGACGAGAGGCGCAAACCCGCCACCTACGAACGCATTCTCCAGAACATCGCGGGCGCAAGGGTAACTATCCATTGCACCATTACGTCGCAAATCGCAGACCGTCCCGGCTACCTCGACGAGTTCCTCAACTTCTGGAGCCGCCGTCCGGAGATTGCAAAGATCTGGTTCAGCCTCTTCACACCACAGATCGGTGCCACCGACCGGGAGATACTTACGCCCTCGCAGAGAGCTTCAACCGTCGCGGAACTGAAACGATTGCGTCTGAAATATCCCGTACTCGACATGCCTGACTCCGTGATCAGGGAGATCGCTTCTCCTCCAAAAAATCCCGCCGAATGCATCTTCGCCAGGACCACAAAGACCATCTCGGCCGACCTCACCACGCAGATAACACCCTGTCAGTTTGGGGGAGCACCTGATTGCCATCAGTGTGGCTGCATCGCCTCGATGGGTCTGGCGGCCGTCGGCCATTACAAGGTATTGGGACCCCTTACCGCCGGCCAGATCTTCATGGCCTCAGACCGTTTCGGAAAAGGCTGGCGCAAACTCCAAAATGCCTTATCGCCAAAGACAGTCCTTGCTGGCGAACCAGCGCACTTCAAGATACTTTAACCTCGAACCGGCAAACGGATATTGCCGCGCTATAGAAAGGATCCAACATTGGTAGAAATCGAATGCCGGACCGAAGTCGAGTTGAGACGAGATGTAGTCCGATTCAGCAAAATGCTCCATCGTCTGGGGTTCATGCCGGGGACGTCGGGCAATCTCTCGGTTCGATTGGATGACCAGCGTCTGCTGGTCACTCCCACCGGTGTCAGCAAGTTCTTGCTGAAGTCGGCCGACATGGTCATCGTCGATCTTCAGGGCAGACAACTCGATGGATACAGGAAGGTGACTAGCGAGGTCAGCATGCATCTCGCAGTCTACCGGCATCGAGATGATGTCACAGCGGTCATTCATTCTCATCCGCCTGTCGCGACAGCCTTCGCCTGTGTCGGCCGAGGACTGGACGAGATGCTCTGTCAGGAGGCTGTTATGACTCTCGGGGCAGTCCCTCTGGCAACATATGCAACAACGGGGACCGAAGAGGTGGCAGCTAGTCTCGTCCCCTTCATCCCAGGCCATGACGCTATCCTTATGGCCAATCATGGAGCAGTCAGTTACGGTAGCACCCTGCTCCAGGCCTTCCAGAAGATGGAGATAGTCGAACATCTGGCACAGATCGCGCTGGTCGCACATCAACTAGGCGCTCCTCGTATCCTGAAGCATGAACAAGTCAAGCAGCTTCGTGATGCAAAGATCAGGTACCTGCAGAACACAATTTAGCTCATAGAAACTTCAGACCCCGAACTTGCCGATAGTGCGTGCCAGCTCAACCGGTCGATGCAACACTATCCAATCAGCTGATCCACAAATGCTTACCTTGAAGAGTCGATCTGTTTGGCTGATGCGGCCAAAACCTAGCCAGGTAAGGTCCCGGCTGATCTAATCATAGCCAGCGCTTTTAGCTTTTGTTTTCATTGAACGTGGGTCTGAGCTGAGTGTTGCGTCGACCCATTGAGACCACCCGACTTTTCAGGCACGACGGAATAGTGTCCGGATAGCCGGTCAAGCGGGCGCAATCTTGATGTTTGAGGGGGCTGGCAGTTTTGCTAGTTGTCCGGGAGGAGCGCCTTTCATAGCCTACGATATGGGCCTCGATCAAGGGGATTCCTATGAATAGAACGCATTATGAATCTGTGGGTAACGGAACCGTGAACCGTCGCAGGTTTCTCAGTACTTCCCTCTGCGCCTGCGCGATCGGTCCTCGACTTGGTTTTTCGCATATGCAGCTTGCGGCAAGCTTGAGTGAGTCTTTGACAAAAGAGCAACGCGACAGCATGACACCATCACAGGTCATCGATGAATTGAAGAAGGGAAATGAGCGATTCCGTTCGGGGAAGATGGTTCCTACGAATTACCTGGCTCAGAAACGGTCAAGCGCAGCGGGGCAGTATCCGGCAGCCGTGGTACTTGGATGCCTTGATTCTCGAGTGCCAGCCGAAATCGTATTCGATGCAGGCATTGGAGACATTTTCGTTGGGCGTGTTGCGGGCAACGTCGTAAACGACGACATGCTAGGCAGTATGGAGTTTGCGTGTGCGGTTTCCGGTGCAAAGTTGGTATTAGTTTTAGGACATTCGGCATGTGGTGCAGTCAAAGGTGCTATCGACGATGTTGTCCTGGGCAATCTTACCGGTCTTCTGGCGCGGATCAAACCAGCGATATCAGCGACGAAGTTTAATGGCGAGAAGTCGAGCAAGAATGGCAGTTATGTTGATGCGGTTGCGCGAACGAATGTCGTGCTAGGTCTTGCCGAGATTCGCCGACGCAGTCCAATCTTGGAAGAATTGGAAAAGAAGGGGAGCATCAAAATTGTCGGAGCGATGTACGATCTGGCAACTGGAGCGGTGGAGCTTGTTAGCTAAATAGTGGTGGCCCATGTTCCGCCATCTTCCGCGGCGACTATTGTGAACTCCGAGCGTGTCTGCGAAACCACACTGGGAGTCCTGGTTCCATTTCGACGAACGGCAGAATCACTCTTCCCCTTCCTCTTCCCGGAGCGCGGGGGACGGCTCCACAGTTAGGCGGATTGCGATGCGGCGTATAGGCTGTGCCATTGCAGTGATATGCGGTTGTATCTTGGCGGTTCCGGCCAGAGCGCAGCAGCAACAGAAGCCTGAAGACCCCGAAGATGAGAAGCAGATAGGTCTCTGGCTCGATCAGGGAATTTCCACTGGCCTTTCGGCAAATAAATCTCTGGATGTCGAATTCCACGAGCGGTTCGACGAGGGGGCGTCCAATCTGTACGAGTACTTCGTTCAAGGCGGAGTCGCCTTTCGTGTGCGGTCCTGGATAACGTTAATACCGATTTATCGTTACCAGCGCTTTCCTGGAAATCCCAATATTACTTACGAAAACAGATTGCAATTCAATGTCACGTTGAGCACATCCCACGGCCCGTGGCGGCCGATCCTGCGCACGCTCATCGAGGGACGGTTTGTCGATAACCAGTCTGCCTCAGCACGCCTTCGATTTCGCCCCGGCGTCGACTATACCTTGCCGCTTCGCCTGGCGCGGCCTCCGGTGCTCGTGGTGAGCAATGAGTTCTTCATTGTTCCCGGAAGCAACCCTTTTGCCAACGGTGGCAGCAGCTATACCCAGAACCGTGCCCAGGTGGGAGTGCGACTGCCGATCGCCGATTCATTATCCGTGCGTCCTTACTTCTTACTACAGTCGGTTAATCTCCCTGGTGGTTGGGACACAAACGAAATTGTTGGAATCTCGGTTGCCTTCAAGGTCCCACGGAAAACCAAGTAAGCCGTGCCGTTGATGGATCGTCGAATCATAAAAAGCAAGAGACGCTGACCCGATGGAAAATGAAACGCGACGCCACGCAGCAAGGACCTTACAAAGGCGTTGGCGTAGTCTGGGAAATCGATGCGAGGGCGGCATCCAATGCAAACACCGCCCCTGCAGTCAGCATAAGACGATCACGTCGTATTCGTTTATTGTGGCAGTTCTTTGCCGGACTGTTCCGCCACCATGTACGAGGCGTACCAGTCGGGCCAGTTCGGATCTGCCGCGCCGATGCGCTTCTCGTGCTCTCCGTGAGCGGCCGCTGCACGCCGAAGCGCGCTCGCCACATCGTTCACCGATGCGTACGCGGTGTCGCCAGCAACACGTCCAGGAAGCCGCGTCGTGATCTCCTGTAACAGCCAGCCATTGCCGTCCGGATCACTGAACGAGGCGAACGAGCGGTAGCTGCGATGCTCCGGATCCGCACCGCTGACCCGCAGCCGCCCAAACAGGTAGGGCTTGTCTGGGCCAGCATACACTCCGGTCGAGTCGTGGAACACTTCGCTGATCTCGACGCCGCGACGCAGCAACTCATTACGTGCAGTCGCCATGTCGGAGACGATCAGGTACATCCCCTGGGCTGAGCCGGGCGCTGCCTCAGTGACGTTCTTGCCGAAGATGACCGAGCATCCGGAGCCGGGTGGCGTGAACTGAATTACACGGAAGTCTTTACCGCTATCGAAGTCGGCATCAAGCCGCCACCCGAGTCTCCCGTAGAACTCCTTCGCGCGGTCGACATCCGACACAGGGATGACGACGATCTCAAATTTCATGTCGACCTTCGCGACGCCGGTCGCATCGTTAGCACGGACTTCAGCTGTCACAGTTGCCATGTTCTTTCCCCCTATTCGTGCGCCTAAATTGAAGTCAGATTTTGTTGCATGGCCGATGATGCTCTTGTCAGAAGCTGCCTCCTACTATCTCTCGTCCCCGTACTGGAATCAAGCGACTGACCGACTCATTGAGTTGGCTCGTGATAACGAATGGAAGCCGCAGAAAACCCGAGATCGCCGGCATCCGGAAACCTACCCGATCGAGAACCGCGGGTTGCCCTCCACAACCTGCGCCTTGATCTGCGGCGTCTCTCCCTTCTTCCAAGATGGCGAATGAAAACGGGCACGATAGAGCAGCGGACCGGCATCCGCGTTCTCGCTTCTCTCAAGCGGACGAGGGATGCAAACAAACTCCGTCTCGAAAGCCTGATCGCTCGCACGCACGACCGCATACCCATGGCCGCCCATATCAACAAACGACAAGTGCGGCGAAAGATCAGGATTAGACACAGCACGCGCCTTATTCAGATCACCGCTCTTCTGATACTCCAGGCAAGATCGCACACCATGGCGCAGCAGCAAATTAACTGAGGGTTGCGGCCCGGCGTCTCCCGCAGCTTGGGCCAGAAAAAGCGGCCGTAGAGGATGCACCTTCGGAAACCGATGCTCATATGCCTCCACCAGTCCCGGAGCGGAGATCGATCCCGTAATGAAGGCAATCCCTACTGGTTGGAATTGTCTGGGCGGCAGTGACTTGGACGCAAGCCCTGCCCAGAAACTATGCCGATCCCCGGCAATCGTTGCGAAGCCCGTAATGCCATGTTCCTGCACAAAATCGTAGATCTCGCCGCGCTCAGCCAGAGCATTGCTATGATCGCCACTGGAGAAACCGGCATAGCCCGCACCGGGCCACGCTTTAGTAAGGCCCGGGGGAAGGTTCTGAGGATCTGCTCGCATCTCCAGCGTCCCCGTCGTATTCCCCCAGATCTTCCAGGTCGCCTTGGACGTGCGCAGCCGTTCCAGAAACCACTTCTTCTGCTCCTCGCCCAGAATCGTCTGTGTCGGCGCGCCCTTCTGGAAGTTCGCAACCTCGACACCGCCATAACGAATCGACTCAGGCGGTTTACCACCGTTGTAGGATCTCCCCGCATCGAGAATCTCGATCGCCTCTTCCGGCAACATCTCCGGAAAGTCCTCGCTCACAAATGGCTCTGTCTCTGCTCGATCCAGTGGCTCTTCGGAGCGATAACTGCGCTGATCGGTGATGATCAGTTCAA
This sequence comes from uncultured Acidobacteriaceae bacterium, assembly GCA_963798925.1. Classification (GTDB taxonomy): domain Bacteria; phylum Acidobacteriota; class Terriglobia; order Terriglobales; family Acidobacteriaceae; genus Edaphobacter. The sequence goes on along the minus strand of CAWCVD010000007.1, from coordinate 1,184,924 downwards.
CGTTCTTACCCCACCTGATCGCTCGATACCCTTTCAGGCTGTTGATGGCGGCAAGATTATTCGGCTCCTGGCCAAGGCCGTGTTCGTCGAAGTGCGTGATCGGCGCATCCTCCACATGAGGACCGTCGAAGCGTTCCAGCGAAGTTCCGCTGGGCTTGGCCATCCGCGCAGGCTGATACTCGAAGAACGCCTGATTGGCCGCGACCTTACGGGTCTGCCTGCAATGGGTCGTGTCACCGAACTTCTGCAGCCCCTGCCAGCCCTTCCAACTGAACTCATGGTTGTCCCACATATTCACGAAAGGGAACCGCGCGCGTGCATCCTGCAGATCCGGATCGTGCAGGTAGGCCCGGTAGACCGCGCGATAGTCATCGACCACCGTAGGGATATGCAAATCCTGAAACTTCTCCCCATGCGGATAACGAACGATGTCACGCAGGCGACGATCGTACATTCCCTGCGGTCGATCCTCCGGATACCACACGATCTCGTAGATGAAATCGCCCAGGTGAAGCACGAAGCCTAGTTGTTCCTCTTCCGGCGCGCGCTCATCTTCAAAGATCATCCGGCGGTAAGCGTTCTGAGCACCCTGATTCGCATTCTGGCAACTCGCGAAGACGAATCGCACCGGCCGGCCGTCGTTCTCTGCCGGAGCAGTCCTCGTCCGCCCGATCCGGCTTCCAAATCCCTCCTCATCCGTGAACCGGTACCAATAGACAGTCGCCGGTTTCAGGCCCCCTGCGAGTACCCGGCAAGTCCAGTCGGAGTCGGCCGAAACAGGAGCCTTTGCGTTGACGACCACACGCCGAAAAGCAGCGTCCTCTGCAACCTCGACGTGCAACATTTTGTTCGCCGTCTGCCCCTCATAAGGACGTCTCGTCCAAAGAAGCACACTGCCTGAGTCCGGGTCGCCCGACGCAACACCCTCCGGAAAGAGATCCCGTCTCTCCCGCCACAAAACCGTTGACGGCGTGCCAACGGAGGCACCCCACGCAGCTGTCGCCCCAAGAGCCAGCGCGCCCTGCAGGAAAACACGACGATTAACGAACAACCTCAGCCTCTCTTTCTCAAGGATCATTCAATTGAGATGACGGTAGTATATTCCGCGCTGAGGATTGCCCGGTATCTCGGCCTGAGCCATTACACTAGACACCAATGCTCCAGGCAGCCATCATCTCCAAACCGCAGAAGCCCGAGGTCGCCGGCATCCTGCGCGATCTGATCTCGTGGCTCGAGGCACGCCACTACCACTATCTCCTCGACCCCGATAGCGCCGCCTACATCAACGCGCCAAACCCCATCGAGCGCGTCGATCTCCCAAAACACAAACCCAACCTCGTCATCGTCCTCGGTGGCGACGGCACCCTGCTCGCCGCGGCGCGGTCCTTCGCCCACACCAGGACGCCAATCCTCAGCGTCAACCTCGGCGCCCTCGGCTTCCTCACCGAGATCCCCCTCTCCGATCTCTACACAACTCTCGAAGCCTGGTGTAACAACTGCGCGGAGATCGAAATCCGCAGCATGATGCACGCCGAACACATCCGCGATGGCCAGATCCTCAGCGAGTGGGACGCCCTCAACGACGTCGTCATCGCCAAAGGCACCATCGCCCGCATGGGAGACTTCTCCGTCGAGATCGACGATCAGCCGGTCGCCACGTTCCGCGCCGATGGCGTTATTATCTCGACCCCCACAGGATCGACCGCCTACAACCTCGCCGCCGACGGCCCCATCGTCATGTCCAGCGTCAACGCGAATGTAGTCACCCCCATCTGCCCACATCTACTAACGATTCGCCCCATCGTCACCCCAGGCGAAGCCACCGTCAGCGTCCGCGTCGTCGGCGTCCCCAACGAGATCTTCCTCACCGTCGACGGCCAGGTCGCCGTCCCCATGCAGGTAGGCGACTACGTCCACTGCCAGCGCTCTGAAGCGAGCGTCCGCCTCATCCGCAACCGCCCCCACGGCCTCTTCAGCGTCCTGCGCTCGAAGCTCAAATGGGGAGAACGGTAGTTTTTGACAATTATTTTTTCGGCGTGGTGGAGGGGGCGTGTTTACAGGGGGTATTGCGATTTCCACAGGACTTTTGTGTGGTTTTTTCGTGGTGTTAACGTGGTTTTTGGATGCAATTTCGTGGTTCTTAGCTGCACGTTTTTCGGGCGCTAAGATTTTCCACTTTTTGAAGATTTATTTTCGGCTATCTCCATAGGCTAGCGGCGCAGGGTGACGAAGGGCGTGCCGACGGGGTGACAGAAGACCTTGCCGTGGCTTAGCGCGATTTTGCGTTGCGCGAGGGCTGCCATCTCTGGGTCGTGGGTGACCATGACGATGGTGTGGCCCTGGGCGTGGAGATTCTGGAGGAGTTCGGCGACGATCTTCTGGTTGGCGGCGTCGAGATTGCCTGTGGGCTCGTCTGCGAGGAGGATGGGTGGATCGTTGATAAGGGCTCGTGCGATGCAGACTCGCTGTTGTTCGCCGCCCGATAGCTCGCTGGGGAGATGATTGACGCGGGAACCGAGGCCGACTTTCTCGAGTGCTGCGTGGGCCTGATTCTCGTCGGTCATGGAGTGGAAGTACTGGGCGAGCATCACGTTTTCAAGTGCCGACAGATACGGGATCAGGTGGAATTGCTGAAAGATGAAGCCGATCTTGTCGGCGCGGAAGCGATCGAGTTCGGTGGCGCTCATGGAGGCTACGTCGACGTTGTCGATTTTGAGCTCGCCTGCGGTGGGGCGGTCGAGGCAGCCGATGAGATTAACGAGCGTACTTTTGCCGGATCCTGAGGGGCCAGTGATGGCGACCCATTCACCGGCGACGATGGAGAAGCTGGCATCGGCGAGCGCCCGCACGACGTTGCCGTGGCCGGTGTACTCGCGCGTGACGTGATGGAGGGCGATGACAGCGCAGTCGGGTCGTGTCGTCTGATCGATCAGCGACTCGGTTTGTGCGGCTGAGGGCGATGCGCTCAGCGCCCCGGTTTTTACTTCGACTTCGCTCACTGTTTCCATCTTCTCATTTCCGTTGGCCTCATTCTCCTTTGAGAAGCGCGGCGGGCTGGAGGCCGCGCAGAACTCGCAAGGGTAGCACGGCTGCCAGGGTTGCGATGACGAGGTTCACGAGCAGTACCATTGGCAGGACGGAGAGATGCGGGAGCGTGGCGGTGTGGAAGTTGCCTTCGCTGATGGCCCACGCTGCGGCTGAGCCGACGATGAATCCTGCGATTACACCTGCGAGCGCCAAAGCCAGCGCTTCGAGGAAGAACATACCCATCAGCTGTGCCTGGGAGCCGCCCAGGGCCTTCATGAGGGCGAAGTCTCGGCGGCGTTCGAGCACCGACGCTGACAGCGTGGCGAGCACGCTGACGGCAACCGTGAGGGCGATGAGCAGGACGGCTCCGTACATGAGCGCATGGGTGCGATCGACGATGCGGGATTCGCCTTCTACAAGCTGGCGGACCGGCTCAACCTGCGCTTCGGGTAGGGCATTCTTAAGCTGAGTGATGGTGGCTTCGATCCGCTTTGCTCCGCCTGGGACCTGAAGCTCGATGACACTGGGGGTAACGCTCGTCCATGCGGTGAAGTCAGCGAGCGAGATGTAGATGCGGCTGTCCTCGTCTCCGCCTGTGGTGAGGCGGCCTGTTTTCTGGAGGGTGATAGGCTTGCCCGCGTAGGTCAGCGTGACGGTCTGGCTATTTCCTACGGCAGTTGCTGCGCGCTGGCCGAAGAGGGCAGCGCCAGGGGCGGCAGGATCGGGCCATGTGTCCACCTGCCACCATGAGTTGAGTTTTTTTGCGGCGGCAAAGTCCCCTCCAGCAACGACGACAGCGGTTCCAGTGCTGGTGGTCGCTACGGCGTAGGCGAACTCGGCTGCGGAGGCATCGGGCCCAGCGATTTGCTGGACGTGTGCGAGAGCTCCCGGCGCAAGTGCACTATTGGCAGGTGCAGTGAGAACAATGTTGGCTCCGAAGCTGCGGAATTCCTTGTGGAGTTTCTGGTCGAGGTCAACGTAAAGAGTGAGCAGCGCAGTGGCTACGCCTGCGGAGACTGTCATGGCGATGAGGGCGGAGATACTGCGGGCTCTGCGATGGATGAGCGAGCGGCGAAGGATGTGAGGAAGGCTGAGGCGCGTCATTCTGTCACCGTGGAAGCCGTGGCCGTGGTGTGGGCGCTGGCCAGTGTGACGTGGGCAGGAGCGGTTCGCTTCGCGAAGGCCCACCTTAGCGGCGATGAGACCGCCGCGAAGATGGGGCACCCGGTTTTGTGGCGGTGGATGGATCTGATCATGCGTCCTCTCGGAGGATGGTGGAGGGATTCATGCGGAGTGCGGCGCGGATGGAGGGTGTGCTGCCGCCGATGGCTACGGCGAGGGCGAGGGCTACGACTACGGGCAGGAGGACGGGGATGAGGATTGCTTCCGGGCCTCCGCCGTCTCCGCGAAAGATGCGGGCTCCGAGCCATGCGGCGAGGCCGGAACCGGCGAGATAGCCGAGGGTTCCGGCGAAGATGGCGAGGATGCCGGTTTCGGAGTAGAAGAGGAAGGCGATTGCGGCTTTGCTGGCTCCGAGGGAGCGCATGAGGCCGATCTCGCCGCGGCGCTCGAGGACGGCGGTGGCCATGGCGGCGCTGACTGCGAAGCCTGCGGCGAGGAGGGCGGCGGCGCTGATGAGCCACATGAGGCCGGAGATGCGCTTGAGGACGTTGCCTTCGGATTGCTCGACTCGGCGCACCTGTTCGGCCTGGGCTCCGGGGATGGCTTCGCGGATCTGGTAGGCGATGGAGTTGGCGTAGGGGCGGCAGTACCAGATCTCGTGATCTTTGGGGGAGAGGGTGTCGGGGTCTTTGCGGGCGAAGGCGTCTTCGGGTTTGGTGCGGGCTGAGATTTCTACTCGGGAAAGCCTGTAATCCAGCTTGCCTGATCCATCTGAATAAATCTGACTTGAGAGTGGAAGAATCAGTTCGTCTTCCATTTGATCGCCACTGGAGAGCACTCCGGTTACTTGAAACGATAGATCGGAAGTGGGCAGCAGATTCATGCCAGGCGGAGGCGTGTAGCTAAACTTATCCCCGACCGATAGATTCAACTGTTTTGCCAAGCGACGTCCAACCAAGACTTGGTAGAAACCAAATTTCTTCAGATAATCCTCTGGGATTTGGCCCTGTATCTTCCACCAAGGATGGAGTGCAATTGCTCCTGTCGTTAATTGCCCAAAGGAGTCGTTGAAACGCATGGCGATCGCTTTGACTGGGATCGAGGAAGTGGAACCCTCCCGACGTAAGGTTCCTGTTTTACCCAAATCAAGCTCGGGGCTGATGCCAGTGATGTTGTTTGCCCAGAAGATGGTCTTCAGTTTTTCGAGGTCGCTTTCTTTTAGGTAGGTGCCGCTGGAGGCTGGTTTGATGTTGACTCCGCCTACTTTCACTTCGAGCTGGTCGGCTTTTGGGTAAACGATGATGTTTGCGCCGTAGACGGCTAGTTCTTTGTGGATGCGGTCGCCGATGGTCGTGGCGAGGGCGAGCATTGCGGTGACGGCTGTGGTGCCCAGGAGGATGGCGATGCCGGCGAGGAGTTTGCGGCGGCGCTGGCGGCGGAAGGACTCCATGAGGAGGCGGAAGAACATTTATGCGGCCTCCTGTCGGAAAAGTTCAGCGGTTGCAGAAATGAAATGCGGGGATCCTTCGCTCCGCTCAGGATGACGACGTCGAAGGAAATAGCGCGGCGGCATGGCTAGCGTTCGAAGACCGGGGCGAGGATACGGAGGTCCGCGGCCTGGATGGTGAGTTGGTTGCCGCTAATGGTGGATTTGAGCGGGATGGGGTTGCAGCCGCCCTTCTGGCCCATGGAGGCGGCGTTGAGGGGTGAGGCGCACATCTTGCAGGTGATGCCCTGGTCGCCGATGTAGAAGCCTACGGGGCCGCAGATTTGGCAGGCGTCGGCTACGGAGACGATGTTGCCGTCGGGTTTTTTGAAGAGAAGGAAGCGGACCTCGACGTTGCCGCCTTTGCCGTCGTCGATGTGAACACCGTAGCGGTGGAGCTGGTTGTCGTTGACGTCAGCGGTCGGCAGCGTCACCTGCGATCCAACCAAGGTTACGGCCGAGGTGGGTGAGAGCGCGGTGGAGCTCTTCGCGTAGATGAACTCGGCTGTGGAGAGGAAGATAAAGACGAAACTGGTGGCGACGACGGCGTTCATCCACATCTTTTCGCGGCGCTGGGTCCACTCGGCGCGGCGCTTGTCGGCTGGAGTTGAGGTTGTGCCGAGGGCCATGGGGGCACGGCGCTTGTACTCCATCAGCATCATGAGGCCAGCAAGCGCGAGCATCGTGACGAAGAAGAAGAGGTCGTTTCGTACGATGGGACCGATGAGGCGCATCTCGGTGGTGCTGGAGGGGATGACGCCGTTTTCGCTGAGCTCGTGGAGGCCGCTGACGATGAGCTGGAAGGCGACGAAGTAGAGGATGACGGTGGTGATACGGAAGAAGCGCTGGAGGTTGATCTTGACGCTGCCACGGATGAAGAGGACTCCGAAGACGACGGCGACGGCGATGCCAAGGAGGGTTCCGGTGAAGCTGAGGAGCTCAGTGGAGTTGAGGGTGACGGCGGAGAGAATGAGGACGGTCTCGACACCTTCGCGGAGGACGAGGAGGAAGACGAAGAAGAAGAGGCCGATTTTGGAGATGCTGGAGCCGGCGGTGTACTGGGCGACTTTTTGTTCTATATCGCCCTTCATGGAGCGGGCGGTGCGGTGCATAAACCAGATCATGCTGATGACGAAGGCGGCGGCGGCGAGCATGACCCAGCCTTCGATGATGTCGGAGTTGTAGGGCGTATGGGCCAGGGCAATGGCGACGGCGATGCTGGCTGCAACGGCGGATCCGAGGGCCCAGAAGACGGTGCGCTTTAGCTCCGGGCGACCGATCTTGCCAAGGTAGGCGAAGACAATACCTACGATGAGAGACGCTTCGACACCTTCGCGGAGCGTAATTATAAATGCCTGCAACATAACGTCTTTCTCTTCTCTGGAAGAACCCAGTGCGAGGTGCCCGAAGCCTTCCGCCGGACGTGTCCACCGGCCAAAATCCGGCCTCGTCTCCACTATTTAGTGTATTGCGGACTAAATTGGTCGTCAATCTTTCGGACCAGGTTGGTCGGGTATTGATTTGCGGAGAAGATTGGGAGTTTCGGAAGCTAACCGAGGACGACGATGGGCTGCATGAGGGTTCCGGCTATGCGGCGACCGATGGCGAGGAGTTCGGTGGGGGTGGAGAAGATTTTGATGAGGGGCGCCTGGGAGAAGTCGGGGAGGTTGACCTGCATACCGTTACGGAGGCGTCCGGCTAACTGGTCGTCGACGGTGACGGAGGGCATCTCGGGGAGCAGGGTTCGCGGGTGGGGAAGGAGGGCCTCGAGCTGGGCGGGAGTGGCGGCTTTGAGCTGATCGATGGTGATGGAGTGGCCGAGGGTGAAGGCTCCAGCGCGGGTGCGGCGAAGGGAGGAGAGGTGAGCTCCGCAGGTTGCAAGCTGGCCGAGTTCGTGCGCGACAGAACGTACGTAGCCGCCGGCGGAGACGGAGATTGCGAAGGCTGCGGTGTCGCCCTCGAGAGAGGTGAGATGGAAGCCGTGGATGGTGATGCGGGCAGGCTTGACGGGGACGTCGACTCCGGCGCGGGCAAGTTTGTGCGCGGGCGTGCCGGCAATCTTTTTGGCAGAGAAGATGGGTGGGAGCTGGTCGATTTCGCCGTGAAACTGCCGGCCTGAGGATGCGAAGGTCTTCGAGAGATTGGGTGAGGGGTCTGGTTTCTGTGGTGGGGGCGCCTTCGGCGTCGAAGGTGTCGGTGGCGAAGCCGAAGCGGATGTGTCCGGTGTAGTGCTTTTCGGATTGACCGAAGAACTGGGCGAGGCGGGTGTATTTGCCGAGGAGAAGAGGAAGGACTCCTGTGGCCATGGGGTCGAGCGTGCCGAGGTGGCCTATGGATTTCTCTCCGGTGGCGCGGCGGACGATGGCGACGACATCGTGCGAGGTGAGGCCGGAGGGCTTGTCGAGTACGAGGAGACCGTTCATCAGCTACCAGTCTAGTAGCTAAAAGGAGTTTCCTTTGCCACGGACGAGAGAGAGAAACTCGTTGCGAGTCTGTAATTGGGATTTGAAGACGCCGAGCATGGCGGAGGTGACGGTGGAGGAGTGCTGTTTCTCGACGCCCCGCATCATCATGCAGAGATGCTGGGCTTCGAGGATGACTGCGACGCCTTGAGGGTTGATGGCGTCGGTAATGGCATCGCCGACCTGGCGGGTGAGACGCTCCTGCACCTGGAGGCGGCGGGCGAAGACGTCGACGAGACGAGGAATCTTGCTCAGGCCGATGACTTTTCCGTTGGGGACGTACGCGACGTGAGCTTTGCCGAAGAAAGGAAGCAGATGATGCTCGCACAATGAGAAGAACTCGATGTCCTTGACGATGACCATCTCATCGTAGTCGACGTCGAAGAGGGCCTGATGGAGGACTTCGGTGACGGACATGTTGTAGCCGCGGGTGAGGAAGCGCAGGGACTTTTCCATGCGCTCTGGCGTTTTGATGAGTCCGTCGCGATTTGGATCTTCGCCGATGCGGATGAGGATTTCGCGATAGAGATCCTGGGTGGGGATGCTGGTGAGCGATGGTGTTTCGATGGGCGCCGGTGTCGCGGGCATAGGTGGCCTTTCTTAGATCGTGCCGGCGAGGGGAGTTCGATTGCCGGTGAAGTCGAATGAATTGTTGCTGGTCTCTTCGATGTGAACTCGTTCGAGTTGAGCAGCGGGGAACCTTTGAAATATGCGGTAGATTTCCATGATGAGATTTTCTGTTGTGGAGACCTTATCTGCAAAGCAGTCCAACGTGTTCAAGTTGGTGTGATCAAACCGGGAGAGAAGATTTGTTTGTGCGAAGGCATCGAGCTCGGCTAGGTTGCAGACCATGCCAGTGGCAGCATCAATTGGGCCGCTTAGCGTCACCTGCACGGTGTAGTTGTGGCCGTGGCCGTGCGGGTTGTTGCATTTTCCGAAGACGTCGTGATTTTTGGCTTCGTCGTATGCCTCGGTGTGCAGCCGATGGGAGGCGCTGAAGTGGTAGCGGCGGCTGAGATGGGCTTTCATCGCTCACCATAGTAGTCAGCGAAGAGATCGGGCATCTCGTAGACGCGGACGCGGTGAAGTTTTGCATTGGGAATCTTATTATCGAGCCGTCGCCAGATTGCGACAGCGATGTTTTCGGTGGTCGGGATGGCCGCTTTGAACTCGGGGACTTCGAGGTTTAGGTGGCGATGGTCGTAGACGCTGATGACCTCGCGCTCGAGAATGTCTTTGAGTTGCTTCAGGTCGACGACGAAGCCTGAAACCGGGTCGATTTCTCCTGCGATTGTGACTTCGAGCGTGTAGTTGTGGCCGTGACCGTTGCGGTTTGCGCACTTGCCGAAGACGCGCTGATTCTCCTCGGGTGACCATTGGTCGTTCCAGTAGAAGTGGGCCGAGGAGAACTCCGCTTTGCGGGTGAGGAAGATCATCAATGTTCCATTCTATAGATGTTCTGACAGGGGTTTTGGTTACTAAGTGGTGATGGTCACGGGGTTGGGTCGTAGCTGCGGCCTTTCCAGGCTACGCGCTTTCGGAGGCGATGGTTGATGACACTGCGGATGAGGAGATAGACGAAGAGCGGGACGCCGAGGATCGAGATCGCGACGTCGAGAATGGGGAAGTCGGAGCGCGCGGCGCGTGCGTAGAAACGCCAAAGCGTTCGGACCCAGAGAAGAAGGAGGGCGGCACGCTGCCATGGGACGAGCCAGAAGATTCCTATTGCGAGGAACGGGAGACCGAAGAAGAGAAGAATGTCCAGGATGCGCCAGAGAGCCAGGGCGATAGGCTTGGGGAACAGGAGTGCAAGATTCTTGGTCCAGCCTTCGATCATCTCCGAGGTGGTGCGGTACATGCGGGTAGAGAGGGCCTCGGGGGCGGAGCGGAAGCGGATGGTGCGGCCGCTGCGCTTGACGTTTGAGGCCAGGGCTACGTCCTCGAGGATGTCTCGTCCGACGGCGCGATGACCGCCTACGGCAAAGTAGGCTTCGCGCTCGAGGAGGAGGAACTGACCGTTGGCGGCGGCGAGGCTGCGCACTGGGTCGTTGACCTGGTTGGAGGGATAGACCGAGGCGAGCTCGGAGAAGACCAGAGGCATGACGGCGTGTTGCCAGAAGCCGGTGACGATCTGGCGCGGAGAGTACGAGAGCAGCGCGGCTTTGTGACGGTCGGCTTCGCGGAGAGCGCGGGAGAGGTCATTGGTCTCGTGGATGGTATCGGCGTCGGTGAAGAGGAGATATTGACCTTGAGCGGCTTGTGCGCCAGCCCAGCAGGCGTTGCTTTTGCCGGTGAAGCCTCCGCGGCTGGTGAGATCGAGCGGAGGGGCGTCGAGCAGGGTGACTCCTTCGTGACTGGACGCGGCTTCGGCGGCGATCTCGCGAGTTCGATCGGTAGATTCGTCATTGATGATGATGAGTTCCCATTCCCGGTTCAGCGCGAACCCGGGTTCCGACTGGGTGAGCAGGGAGTTGAGGCAGGCGGGCAGTGAAAGCTCTTCGTTGCGGGCGGGGATGATGACCGATAGCTCGAGGCCTGGCTGGTCGGACGGATTCAGTGGCAGAGAGGGGTCGGTATTGGTCACGAGTTCGTATTATAGGAAGTGGAGTGAATTGTGCATCGAGTCTGGGCTGGTGTAGCGTTGGGAATCCTGGTGATGGCGGGATGTGACCGGGGAGAACATCCGGGAAACATCGATAAGCCTGCGCCCCAGTTTGTATTGAGCGATGGAACGCGAACGGCGGACCTGAGCAAGCTGCGGGGGCGCATTGTTGTGCTGAATCTGTGGGCCACGTCTTGCGCTCCCTGCATTGAAGAACTTCCGAGTCTGCTGGCGCTGCAGCGGCAGATGCCTGACGTTGCGGTGGTGGCGGTGAGCATGGATCAGGATCCGGATCGGTATCGGCGATTCTTGACGGAGCATCATGTGGATGTGCTGACGATTCGGGATCCGGACCAGCGAGTGAATGCTTTGTATGGCACGGTGCAGATTCCGGAGACCTACATCATCGACCGTCAGGGTGTGCTGCGGAGAAAGTTTATTGGGGCGCAGGACTGGACTAGCCCGGAGATTACGGGCTACCTTGCCAGGTTGTAGCTGCGACTGCTCCTGTCTCTCTCCTTTTCTTTTCGCTGCTATCATCAGAGTTATGACACAGCTTGATGTTCTTTACCGCTACGGGGCTCCGCCGACTGAGTCTGCCACGCTGGCGATGGCGAAGGTTCGGGAGGTTTACGGCGTTCGCCGGATGGAACTGGATGAGGCGAACAAGACCGTGCGGGTTGAGTACGATGCGACCCGGCTGACGGAGCCGGTTATTCATCAGCTGCTTAGGCGTGCAGGGCTAGATATTGTGGAGAGGATGCCGATGTTTGCTCCGCCCGCGCCACCACCCGAGCCGGTTGCCGCGACCTAGTTGCCTCGAAGCGGATTGTTCGTTAAGGTTGTTGTCGGTACTACTGCTATTCCGCGCCCGTAGCTCAGCTGGATAGAGCATTTGGCTTCGAACCAAAGGGTCGGGAGTTCGAATCTCTCCGGGCGCACCATATTATCCCCTCCACAATCAGATAGATACAGGGTCATCGCAAAACATCGCGCGGGCCTGTGTGCCTTCCGTGCTAACACACGTGAGCAAAAACGGAGCAGGACTACTAAACAACTAGTGTAAACCACTGATAAAATTACACTTGGATCATCCCCCGTCTATCCATGGCAATGTGTCAGTTGAGTTTGAGTTGCGCGTATCCGGAAAACCCCACAAGCTATTTAGAATGTGGTGGCTAGAGGCGAATCGAACCACCCACCGCCAGCCGCCGGGCCGGCGTAATCGGCAACAGCGGCGTGCCCTGCCTGACTTGTCAGTTCGTAGTTAATCGCTCCGTCTCATCGAGGAACATTAGTATCTATGTCGGCTAGTCTTTACTAACGCGGTCAGTTCCACTTGGCCGTAAAACCGGCTATCCGGACAAGTGATGGCTGTCAATTGGGTCGTTACGGCTTTCTCCACGAGTCGTAAATCGCCGAGTCACTCACAGAGGCGGAACTCGATGAGTGTTAAGCCCTGTTCTCACGAATCGAGATCGCTATCGCCCTGCATAAGGCGATTTCGGGTCTTGATACGTCACTTATTCAGAGTTCAGGAAAGTTGCCGTCTGCGTCCATAAGTGCCTGTGGCGTCGGGTCGATCTCCACAGGCACCGATGGCGTCATCTCGACGGTGAGACGTTCGGACACGAGCATGTGGGCGAGGCTCAGGGTGTTTCTGATTCGCACGATGCGCAGATCGTTGTTTTTCTCACAGACGAGAGAGTCGATGGCGCGTTCGAGGGCTTCACGGTCGGTATCAAAATAGAGCGGAACTTTTGCGCAGGCGAGGCCGAGCGAGGTGAGGGCGTTGGTGTAGGTATATTCACGATTAATGGAATTGACGACGCGTGTCGTGGTGAAATCCGCCAGACCGATTCCGATGGCATTGCCGTTTGTCGCAGGAGTTAAATCGCGAACGAAGATTCTGCTGATGTGAATCTCCTGGCTGCCCTGCGGGCGCAGAGATGAGATAAAGCCGAAGACCCCACGGCCAATGACGTTAGTGTCCATGCCAGTGCCGCTGATCTCCTTGCCAAGCTCGTCGACGATGAGGAGGTCTATGTTCGAGAAGGGGAGGCGCGGCAGGAGTTGCTGTGACTGGAGGAAGAGAGCATCCTCTTTCTGCAGAATCTCATCCCCACGGATGACTTGTAGGTCGTTGGTCTGGTGATGTTGATCCTCAAGAATGGCTACAGCGAAGAGGATAGGCACCTTGCTGAGAATGACCAATGCGGTTTCTCGGATGGCGGCCTCATGCCCGAGTTGGCTTGCCGCCCGATGGGCATTCGTGGCGCCGACGTGCTTGCCGAAACCAATAACAAGCATCTTCTGGATTCCGCTGCCGAGTTTTCCGGAGAAGTCCGTGTGTGGCTTGATCCTATTGATAATGACAATCGCATCGGCTTGGAGCGCGGCTCGGCTGAAGACGACGGGATAGCTGTCGCCGAACATGCCGATCTCGTCGACGTCCATGCTGGTTTCAAGGGAAACGCCAATTGACTCCGGTGTGACGCCGAATCCCGCAAGGACGTTCTGCTGACCGGAGGGCGTGGCTCCTCCATGGCTGCCCATAGCGGGAATAATGAAGGGCTCTGCTCCGTAAGTGCGAAGGAGATTGATCACAGAGCGGACGATCTCAGCGAGGTTGGTAATGCCGCGGCTTCCGACTCCTATTGCCACACGCATGCCAGGGCGAATCTCAGGTCCAAGCGATCTGCGGTCAAAACCCTCGCGGAGGATGGCTCCAACATCGAGCGTTCGCGACGCCGGATAACGCTGAGAGAGATGAAACATCTTAGGCAGGCTTGGAAACATGGCGGCAATGATACCCGAGACCCTGCGCTGCTTGAAGCGAATCCCTTGCGGGTAGCCAGGTTCACATTCTAAAAAGCTTCGAACGGTCGCCATCCTTGTCACTTACTATTGTTCTGGATCGAATGTTCAAGAATGCACATAAAGAGGGCGATTGAACGAGTACCGGGCGGTATGATGACCGTCCCGCTGTTGGCTGGAGCCGCACTAAGGACCTTTGCTCCGCACGCCGCTCCGTTCTTTGGTTCGTTCACGAATGCCCTTTACAACGGTGCACTTCCTATCTTGGCTGTCTTCTATGTCTGTATGGGAGCACGCATTTCCGTCACCGCGCTCCCTCGATTGCTCAAGAAGGGTGGTGCTCTCCTGGGCACCAAGATCGTTCTTGGCCTTTTGGCTAGCTTCATCCTCGGCCATTTAATCGGGATCCAGCCCGTATCTTCCGGTTTATTTGCGGGACTTTCCACGCTTGCAGTCGTGGCAGCGATCAACGATACAAACGGAGGCCTGTATATGGCTCTCATGGAGCAATACGGCACTCCGGAAGAATCGGCCGCCTATTCTGTCATGTCTCTCGAGTCAGGCCCTTTTCTCACGATGGTCTCTCTTGGCATTACCGGTCTTTCCGGATTTCCCTGGCAGATAATCGTGGGCTCTGCTCTTCCGCTCGCCTTCGGCATGCTTCTTGGCAACCTCGACCGCGAACTGCGAGACTTCCTCGCTGGCGCCGTTCCTGTACTTATTCCTTTCTTCGCCTTCGCCCTCGGTTGCACCCTCGATCTCCATCAGGTTGTTCGCGCCGGAATGCTTGGTGTTGGCCTTGGGCTGGTTGTCGTCGTTGTAAGCGCGATCGCCCTAATCCTTGCCGATCATCTAGCCGGAGGCGATGGCACCGCCGGAGTTGCCGCTTCCAGTACGGCAGGCAACGCTGCAGCCGTTCCAACTCTTGTCGCTGCGGCGAATCCGAGCTATGCACCAGCCGCCGCGTCATCCACAGTTCTTGTCGCAGCATCTGTCATTATCAGCAGCCTTCTGGTGCCACCTCTCACTGCTTTCTGGAAGTCTCGCGCACGAAGAAATATGGACAGTCAACCTCATCTCAAGTCGGAAGGAGATTCATGCGAAAAATCCTCATTCTCGCTGACGACCTCTCCGGAGCAGCGGACTGCGCCAACGCATGTATGAGTTCCGGTCTCAGTGCAGCGGTTAGCTTCGATGAGATGGATCACCACTTTGAGACCGAGGTTCTTTCCATAGATTGCGACACTCGGCATCTCTCTCCGTCGGAGGCTGCAGCCCGAATCTCCCGCCTCATGCAGAGCTCTCATCTTCGTCCGTCTGAGCGGCTCCTCTTCAAAAAAGTTGACTCCACTCTCCGAGGCAACATCGCCTCCGAGCTACATACTGTGCTCGCCGAACGCCGTGCCTGCTCACCAAATCGCGTCGTCGCCATCATGGCTCCCGCGTTTCCGGCCGGCGGGCGCACAACTGTCGATGGTCAGCAGTTGGTTCACGGTATCCCACTTGAGAAGACAGAGATCTGGCTCCGCAACGATCTCTCCGGGGTGGCACATCTTCCAACCATGCTCGGTCATGCAGGCCTTTTAACTGCTTTGCTCTCGCTTAGTATCGTGCGCAGTCCTTTTGCAAATCTTGTCTCCTCCATGATCGAACTCGCAGCCGCTGCCGATGTCATCGTCTGCGACGCTGAAACAGATGATGACCTCGGCGCGATCGCCCACGCATCGGTTGCTCTTGGAGGCAATACTGTCTGGGTAGGCTCAGCAGGTCTTGCTTATCAACTTCCTCACGCCGCTGGCCTGTCGGCCTTCACTACCTCCATGCAGCAGCCTCAGTTCACCTCGGGGCCTACCCTCATCGTCGTCGGCAGCATGTCGAGCGTATCGCATCGCCAGGCGCGCGTCCTCGAGCATGCTGTCCCTGTGACCTCCATCCGAATTCCCGCTGACATCCTGTTAGAAGGCCACTCTCGTAGCGCGCTGAACGTAGTTGCCGAACGCATCCACGAGTCGCTTAAGTCGGGAAACGACACTCTCGTCGTTCTCGATCCGAACCGGACGGTGGGCCCTGGCGAGCGGCGATGCCTCACCGCCGCTCTCCGCCTTCTTCTCGCTCCCTACGCTTCTCTGGTCGGCTCCCTCTTCGCCACGGGAGGAGAGACAGCTCGCGCTATCCTCGAAGGTTGGGGCGTCAGTTCACTCCATATGCTCGGCGAAGTCGAACTTGGCTTGCCCTTTTCGTTTGGCCGTATCCACGATCGCACACTCCCAATACTCACGAAAGCAGGGGCCTTCGGCAATCAAGACACGCTGGTATCCTGCTGGCGATTCTTCAACAATTTGGCTCGCACATCCAACTGTGACAGCACAAGGAATCTCCTATGACTCCCATCATCGCCATCACTATGGGCGACGCAACCGGTATTGGACCCGAAGTAATTGTCAAAGCTCTCTCACACCCCGAAGTGTATAAAGTGTGCCGTCCTGTCGTCATTGGCGATGCGAAGCGTCTGCAACAGGCTCAGCGCATCACGAAGTCACACGTCGAAATCAACACCATTGCGTCTGGGGCAATAACCCACACCAATTACCAAGCCGGCATTGTCGACTGCATCGATCTCGGTCTTATACCCCAGGATCTTCCTTGGGGGAAGATCTCTCCACTCGCTGGCGACGCTGCGTTTCGCTACCTGAAGCTTGCCGCTCAACTCGCGACGCAGGGCTCCGTGCACGCAATCTCCACAGCACCTCTGAATAAAGAGGCCCTCCACGCTGGAGGTCATCAATTCCCTGGCCACACTGAACTGCTCGCCTCGCTTACCAATACCGGTGAGGTATCGATGATGCTCTCTTCACCGCGTCTACGCGTGGTTCACGTCACCACCCACATCGGTTTGCTGGATGCCATTGAAAAGATCGAGCCTGGGCTTGTCCAGCGCACCATCGCGCGCGCCCATACTGCACTCAGCCGCAGCGGTATCTCCAATCCCCGTATAGGTGTCTGCGCCATCAATCCTCACGCGGGCGAGAACGGCCTTTTTGGACGAGGCGAAGAAGCTTCCAAGATCAAACCCGCAGTCGCCGCTTGCAATCACCTTGGTTGGAACGTCACCGGACCCCTACCCGCTGACACACTTTTTTACCTGGCTCAGCGGGGCGACTTCGATGTGGTTATCGCCATGTACCACGACCAGGGCCACGGTCCCATCAAAGTCCTCGGCCTCGAGAGCGGTGTCAATATAACGCTGGGCCTTCCTGTTATCCGAACCTCCGTTGATCATGGCACTGCTTTTGATATTGCCGGGACAGGCAAGGCCGACGAGCGCAGCATGGTTGAAGCCATACATCAGGCTGCGCAACTCGCCGAAAGGGCGATCTGACAACCAAGTCGTCTGGGTACCGGCGACGTCTCTACCGCGGCTAGACCAATCGCCAACGGAAGCTACTGGCCTGGCGCCGCCGTCGCAAAGGCCGCCACCAAGTGTCATCTCTGGCTGGGTTTGGCTTGCGACAGGCTCAACGGTTTGTAGTAGCTCTCCGGAGGTCCGAGGTACGACGGCTTAAGCCCGCCAAGGTCCATGAAAATCTTCTGCAGGGTGATTCCCGGATCGACCATCCATACCTTGAGCGTGTGGTAGCCAGACGAGGGAATCTGCACTTTGGCGGACACAATGCGAGCCTCGTCCTTCACGTTCTTCTCCCACTCGTTGCCGTTCCGCGGCGAGGCAGCGGCAACAATGGTCGTCGGTACACCCGTCACCATCGCAGGCGTCTGATCGTCAATGGAGACGGCAAAGCGCAGAGTGCGACCCGGGATGAACGCAAGATTGGGGGCGAGGACGTTGTAGACAGTCGCCTCCCCGGAGGTGAAGAAGTAGGTCTTGTACTCCAGGTGGGGTGATCCTTGCGGAGGCGCCAGGGGTCCAAAATCCACAGGCCCTTGCCCGCGCATGGCAGAAAGGGTGCGGCCGTAGTCCTCGACTCTGATCCATTTCAGGTCGCCCACGTCGGCCTTGCTGGTGTAGTGTTCGGGCTCGATGGAAACGACGCCGCCATCTTCGACAAAGCCGGTGAGCGTATCGCGGGTGACGTCGGCAGCGGAGATGGCATCAACTTTGACGCTCACCGCCGTGTCGCCCTGTGCAATTTTCACACTGCCAAAGGCGACGCCTTGAGGAGCCTTCGACCAGTCAATACTGACCCAGAGGCGTTCCTCCTTCGCAACAGAACCTCGAACGGCGGACAGGACGATCCATGAATCACTGGGCGTGGCGGTATATTGGACCGCACCGGTGCCGCGGTTGAACACGTCGATATAACGCCGCTGCTGGGCGATGGAGTTGAACCTGGGCAGAATGGGTTCCCCATCGCCGCCAGGCCAGGCGGCAGCGGAGTTCTCAACCGCGACGCCGAGTGCCGGAGGGTTCGTCGCAGGGACCGAGGTGAGATGAATCTGCGCCATGCTGGGGGTACGAGGTTCGGCCCAGCTGGTGTAGCCGATGTGGACGTCGTCCTGGAAATGATCCCACTTGTCGCCGACAAACTCCGTGTTGTAGTGCTTCATCAGCGCGGCGTCGTTGGCATAGTCTCTGCGGGCCATATCGGCGAAGTCGTTGGCACTGACGCGGCCCTGCTCGGCGTAAAGCTCGTTCTTCGCGCCGGCGACGTACATTTCGTTGAGGTTGGCGCAGGCTTTGACGGGGAAGAGCACCAGTTCGTAGAAGGCGTCCTGCTGGTCCTTCGGCAAGAGCCTGGAGAGTGCTTCTGCCCTGGAAGCCAGTGCGTTGTAGTCGTTGGCGACGGTCTCCGCCTCGTTGTAGTTCGCTACGCTGTAGGTACTGGTGGCCAGACGTTCCGGCTTGCGCCGTCCGTTGAACTTCGTATAGAGCGTCATGATGTCAGCGATTTCGTCGGCGTGCATGGGGCCGAACTCGCGCGTAACCCACAAGCGCGTGTATTCGCGCATGGTGTCGTTGGTCCACCGGTTCGAATCCCAGCCGAGGTTGAGAAAGTAATCGATGGCAAATTCAATGTTCTTGAACTTGCCGACATTGACGATCCATATCCGATCGGCACTGTACTGTTTGGCCAGCGACATCTGGTCCCAGACACGGGAGATGGGGCTGGTGTTGACCCAGCGGTAATCGGTAGGTCCGCCGTGGTAGTCGAAGTGATAGTAGATACCCGCGCCACCCGAACGTTTGCGTTCCTCGGCGGTGGGAAGGCGGCGAATGTTCCCGTTATTGTCTTCAGCCCAGAGAAGGGTGATGTCGTCGGGAGCGTGCAGTCCTCCGGTCTCGTAGTAGTTCTGGACTTCCTTGTAAAGGCTCCACATCTGGGGAACATTGGTGACATCGGGATTGATGGTCTCGCCGATAATCTTGCGCTGGGCGGGGATGATTTTGTTGAGGAGATCGATGGCCTGGTTCGTGCCCTGGACCATGGCGGAGTCGTTCTCGCCGCGCAGGCCCATGGTGATGATGCTTTCGTAGTTCTTGTTCCGGGTAAGGCCGTCTCGCCAGAATCGGTCGAGTACGTCGGGCTGTGTGGCGTAGTTCCATGGTCCTCCGGTCACGGAGCGGGGCAGGCGGTCCCATTCCTTCTGGGCGCGAAGCATGGGCTCCTGGTGGCTGGTGCCCATGACGATGCCATACATATCGGCGGTGGCTGCGTTCACCGGGTCATCTTCGTTGAACGCGTTGTTCCACATAGCGGGCCAAAGGTAATTCCCCTTGCACCGAAGCAGCAGTTCGAAGACGTGGGAGTAGAATTCGTGACCGTAATTGGCAACACCGGCTGGTATGAGGGGGCCCTTGGCAGGGTCGTTGTTCGGCGGGATATCACCGTATTTGGCGTGGATGTAGCCGGACAGGGATGGGGCTTCGTCGTTGAAAAAGATGCCGCGATATTTGACGGAAGGCTCGCCGACGGAGAACTTGCCGGCTTTGACGTGGAGCTCGGCATGTTTCTTGGCAGGCACATCGGCCCAGTAATACCAAGGCGATTGGCCGGATTCTTCCGAGAGATCGTAGATGCCGTAGATGGAGCCGCGTTTGTCGGAACCGCAGATGATCAGGGCCGAATCAACCCCCGGTAGAGGCTTGCGGACCACCTGAATAAAGTAGGATTCCCATTTGCCCCGGATGGCCGAGACATCGATCTTGTGCGCGGCGACCAAGTGGTCGATGATCTGACTCTTGCCGACGGTACCGATGATGATCACGGTGCGGTCAGTAACTTTGGCGCTGGAGACGACCGTGGGCGTCTTGCCGGTGACATCCTTGATGTCATTGGCGAGATCGTTGGCCGCGCGGAGGACACCCGGCCAATCCTTCGGATCAACGTAGATCGTCGCCGCGGTGTTCGCGTTAACAATGGTGAAACCGCCGGGAGCCGCCGAGAATTGGACGTATCGTTCCTGACCCAGAGCCGATGCACGCTGCGCGGCTAGAATGGAGGCGGCTACGGCAATTATGGCAAAAACGGCTACCCATGCTGCGCGGATCGAAAGAAAAGACGGAAGCATGTTTTACCTCACATGGATTGAAGCCCTATGAACTGATGAGCGATTTTTAGGGCCGATGCTGCCGTGTAGTTGTCGTA
Source organism: uncultured Acidobacteriaceae bacterium (assembly GCA_963798925.1). Lineage (GTDB taxonomy): Bacteria > Acidobacteriota > Terriglobia > Terriglobales > Acidobacteriaceae > Edaphobacter. The sequence goes on along the minus strand of CAWCVD010000007.1, from coordinate 1,164,806 downwards.
CTGAGCAAGCGAAGAGAGAATTTCTTGCGCAATTTCTAGGGGATTACCTTTAGACATAAATCCCTTTCCTTTTTAAGGCCCCTCCTAAGTGAAAGGGATAATCATTAAGATTTTGCCTCGATACACGCGATACACATAGGGCGGAGATTCATGTTTTTCCCAATTAGGTCGGACCAAAACTTGCCTAAAAATAGCAGCGATCCCGCACCATAGCACTAATTTTCACTCGCTCCGCCCACCCACACAGGTTTCTGAGAATCACTTGTGCTCGCTTTCCGTCATTCGGTCACGCTCCCATTGGTGTCGCGTTTGTTCATTCAGTTTGCCTTATTCACGGGGCATGCTGCTCTTCTCCAGATGCTCCCAATCTCGTTTAGGGAAACAGAGTTATCGCGCTGAGATCGGTCGAAAAGGCATCGGAATCGCTTTTTTCTTGACACTTCTGCGGACGTGTCATGCATAATTGGGCGGCCCCTAAGGTCAGACCAATCGGCTTGCAAAGATTTCGCAGGCCCACAAATGTTCTTGGCGTTCCATCCACTTCAAGAGTTCTGGAGAACCCCATGTTGCTCCGATTTAGCCTTGCCCGTCCGCTCCTACCCCTGCTGTGTGTTCTTTCTTTCTTGAGTGCCCGGGCCCAACAGGCGCCTATCGCGCTTCCATCTACGATGACGACCCTCGCCGGAACCTCGCCGATGGCGGCGGTCGCCGGAACGCAGTGCCCTAACCTGCCTACCGGGGTCAAATCGACGGACGCTTTCGGCGACGGATGTCTTGCGGTCAACGGCATCTTTGGCGCCGCTTCTCGCGGCGGTGTGCAGGTAGACTCCTTCGGCAATGTGTTTGTCGCTGATGACATCAATTCCATCATCCACGTCATCAATCCCACCACTGGAATCATGAGTGTGCTGGCGGGCGGCGGTACGGTCTGCTCGGGCAAGGTCGATTCCGCAGGCGACGGTTGCCTTGCAGCGACTCAGACGGTCGCCAAGTCGCAGCGCGGTATTGGCACAGACCCCTATGGCAATGTCTTCCTTTCCGGCTATGGCGACAACCTGAGTCATATCGTTTGCCGTGCCGCTTCTCCGCTCTGCACTCCGGCGCAGGTCGGCTACATGGAACTGGTGGCGGGATGTGTGGCCACTACTGGTGGAGGCGGTACGGGCGGCAGCACCAGCGTTATCGGCAACGACAATGTGAAGGCAGTGGAGGTGGGAGCAGGCACTTGCGCGACCGTCAATGGAATCGTGGATTCCCCGCGCGGCATAACCGCAGACATGTATGGGAATGTTTACTTTGCGGATACAAATACGTCGCGTACTCGTGTGGTGGTGGGGCCGCTGACCTCAAGTTACTTTAGCGGCAATAACCCGCTTTATGCTGCGCTCGGCGTGTATTACCCGTCAGTGAGCCAGGGGTTCATGTATTCGGTCGCAAACATTACGAATAATCCAGCGTCTTGCGACAACCTGTTCGGCGGTGTTTGCGGCGGCACGGCGACGGTGACAAACAACACTTGCTCGAACACTGTGAACACTGTTACCTATACCGGAACCGCGCTGGATACCTTTGGCGACGGATGCCCGCTGAACTTCAGTTCTGTGAATTCGGCGTCGGGCGTCACCAGCGGAGTGGCGGTTGACGCAGCGGGAAACATGATCTTTACCGATCCGACACACGGGCTGCGCGTGTTCTATGTAAGTGGTGCCGGCACGGCGGGCGCGAAGATGACAGCGGCAATCATTGCGAACAATCCAAGCGTTACGCCACAGCCTGGATTCATTTACATGCTATGGGGCGGAGGCGCCACGGCTCTTGGCACCAAGCCTACGCTGGGCACCAGCACGGCCTCGAATGACACGACGACTGTCAAGGTGGCCGTTAGCCCGCAGGGCAATATCTTCATCGGCGACAGCAGCAAGGTGCTGTTTTACGACATGAATACCGGGTATATCCGGTTGCTGTTCGCGGGATCCGCCAATGTGACGGCCGGCAACTTCTGTACAGGATCTTCCGGGCAAAAGTCCCTGAGTGCGTATAGCGACGGCTGCTCGGCAGCACAATCTTTGTTCACGAACGGCAGTGGCCTGGGAATGGCCGCAGATGGACAGGACAATCTCTATCTGTTTGACGCCTCCAGCAACCCCAGCGGAATGCTTGTTCGCAAGGTACTGGCGCAGGGTTTCGCTTCGCAGACCGTAGGGACAACGCAGATCCAGAACTTCCAGGTACATATTCCTGAGACGGCACTCACAAGCGTATCTTCTCCGACGGCGACGCTAACGACAACACCCGATACGACCTTTGGAACGCTGAGTTGTGGCGCGCAGAACGCTGACTTTTCTTTTGATTGCACCGTGCCGGTAACAACAACACCCTCGGCGGCGGGTCTGCGTTCGGCGACTTTGACGGTCACAGTACCGACCTCGAGTTCTCCCGGAGCCACAGTCATCAATGTTGGCCTGGGTGGAATGGCAACAGGATCTGTGCTGGCCTTCGACAATGCTGCATCGACATCCGGAACCACAACCACACCGATTGCTCCAACAACCAATGCGATCTTCAACGGCATTGGTCCGGCAGGTGTGGCGTTGGACGGCGCAGGAAATGTCTATGCGATGGATAGTTCCGGTGGGCATCTTCTGGAATATGTTCAGGGAGCGGGTAGCGCAACACTGCCAGGGACCTTGCCGGTCAATCCGGGCCAGATCGCAGTCGACCAGCAAGGGGACGTGTTTGCAGTTGGAAGCGGAACTCCGGCGATTACAGAACTTACTGTGAACGGCGCGCCGTCATCTCCCGGTGGGCCATTGAACTTCACCAGCACCACTGTGTCCTATGTGCCGGTGAGCGGAACAGCCGTACCGCAGGCGATTGCCGTGGACGACGCGGGAAATCTTTTTGTGGCCGATCTTCAAAGCACGGCAGCCAATACCGCCATCTACCGGCTGTCTCTCGTCCCCGACACGGCGGCGCCACAGGTGACGGTCGGGACGGGCTTTACCAACCCAGTCTCGCTTGCAGTGGATCCCAGCGGCAATGTATATGTCGCCGACAAAGGCGCCAGCGCGGTCTATAAGTTGACGCCTGGTTTGGTAAGCGGCGTACCGGGTTATGTTCAAACGACGGTGAGCAGCCTAACGGGTGTTGTACCTGTCGCAGTCGCTACGGATCCGGCAGGTAATCTCTACGTGCAGGATGCGGTGAGCCTCTCCGTAATCGAAGTCCCGGTGAGCGGGCCAAATACCACTGTACTCAGTGGGTTGCACATGCCAACTGGTCTTGCGGTCGATGGCAAGGGCAACGTCTATAGCGCCGATTTGAGCAATGCAAGCATTACGCAGGTTGTGCGCGATGCTGTCTCATTCAACTTTGGGATTGGGTCCAGCGCCGCGCCGACATTTGCAGGGACACTGACCAATGTTGGCAATCAATCCATCACCGGCTCGAATACCGTCACGAACACCACCAACTTTAACGTTGTCGGCGGTACGAGTAATCCCTGCAGCTTTAGTTCGAGCATTCTTGGCGCGCAAGGCGGCAGGGAACGCGTGCACTCTCGTTGCCAACTTTGTGGGCGCCGGTACGAGCACCGTCAGCGATGTTCTCAGCTATCTTCCTGCTGCCTCGACTATCGGCAGCCTTACGCTGACTGGCACGTTGACGGGCACGGCCGTGGGTACAACCACGACGATCAGCAGCCCGACGCCGGCTAACCCGTCCTTTAGCGCCACCGGCACGGAGGTGACCTTTACGGTCACCGTAGCTGCAACGGCAGGCACCGGCGCACCGGGAGGAACGGTTGCTGTAACGGTAGATTCGACGACAACGAACCCGACGCTGGTGCCGATCGGCGCGAGTGGAGTTGCAACGGTAACCCTCACTGGATTGTCGGCCGGCACCCACGCCATCTCGGCGATCTACGGCACGAGTGGCAGGTTTCACCGGCTCTAACTCCGGTGCGCCGCAGAGCTTCAGCATCGCGCAGGACGCGACGGCAACCGCCTGGACTCCTGGCGCTGCGAGCATACAGTACAGCTCACCGATCGGCACCTCGGTGCTGAATGCGGCGGCGACTTATGGCGGCGGCTCCTCGGTTCCCGGTGCCTTCGTCTACACTGCGAACGGCACTGAGGTTAATGCCGCAACCTATCTCGCTATCGGCACGTACACCCTGGGCGTTACCTTCTATCCGACCGATTCGGTTGATTTTGGAATCAGCACGGCGTCGGGTGGGACCTTCACAGTGACAAAGGCGTCGACGACTGCGGCAGTCGGTGCGACGCAGAACCTCGTCGCCGCGGATGGTACCGGTAACTACACTTCGCTCCAGACCGCGATCAACGCCCTGCCGAACACCGGCGGCAGCATCTACATCAAGCCGGGAACCTACACAGGGTTTGTTACGGTGGTGCAAGCCGAACGTGTCGCTGTACGGTCTGGGCGGAAATCCCAACAACGTCATAATCACTAACCAGGACGGCGCCTTTTCGGCACCCTTCCTTCCGGGACAGGGAGTAGGCAACAACGGCAGCTCAGGGGATCAGGGTTCGGCGACCATGGTAGTCGCAAGGGGTACGGTCAACGGTTTCACCGGTACGCCGAGTAACTTCTACGCTGACAACCTGACGGTCAGCAACACGTACAACACCGACAAGGTCGACGACGACGACCAACGCGATGGTTGGCGGCGTCTGCACCGCCGGTCAGCCAGCTCAAACGTTCTCTGCTCTCTACAACGCCGGAACGGCAGTGCAACTCGCAGGCGCTTGCTATCTGGATCACCGGTGATCAAGCCGTATTGAACAACATCTACGCCGCCAGTCTTCAGGACACGATCTATGCAGGCAGCATCAGTGCGTCGAGCGCCTTTGCGGCGCGTCAGTACTGGTTCCGCGGCAAGGTGACGGGCGATGTGGACTATATCTTCGGCGACGCGGCAGCAGTGTTCGACCACACCAGCATCTACACGACCTACCACGGGAACACAGCGACCGGTACGGAGACCATCGAGGCCCAGAACCAAGCTGATCAGACGGGAGCCACACCTTCGTACCTGAGCGGCTACGTCATGAACAGCGATGTGTTCACGTCGCAGAGTTCGGGTATGACCAATCCTGTACTTTGGCCGGCCCTATGGACATTACTCCACGTGGATCATGTTGAACTCGTTTGTCGATCAGGTGCCCCCGCTGGCTACATTGAGTTCTCAGGCGACACGAACCTGCCCACCTCGACCTATGCCGAATACAACGACATGACCTACACGGATCCGGCTACGGGCTCGCCGGATTCGAACGGAGTCATCTACCTCGGCTCCGGCGGCAGCAGTGGCTCGGGCGTTGTTGGAACACGCGAGACCACTTCGCAGGATCCAGGGACGCCGGAAGCGGCGAACACCATCAAGACCTCTCTGAACGCAGGCGCAGGCGCAGCAGTATTATCCGATTGCCTTCCTCAGTGTCAACCGTGCCGACCTCGCCGTTCAACACGGTCACCAACTGGAACCCGACCGCGGCCATCGCATCCGGGTGCCAACGCCTTCGTGCCCTCGGGCAGTGCATCTACCGTGGCGGGCGGCAGCAGCGTCACCATCCTGATGCGTCCGCAAACCCCGGGTCTTGGCGCCATCACCAACGGGACGTACACCATTCCGACCGGCACCTACACGCTCTCCGACACTTATAACGGTTCAACCACAACGCTTGCGTCCGGCACGCTCGATGCCTCGGGCGAAGCGTATCTAACCACCAGCACACTGCCGGCGGGTACTCACAAGCTCACAATGAGCTATAGCGGCGACAGCAACTTCTCCGCCTCGACGACCTCCACTCCTTACCTTCTCGATGTCGCGGCAAGTGGAACGACGAGTACCCGTCGTTACGATTCAGCCGGCGGCCAACGCAACTTATGGCATCGGCTACGTCTGTTACCGTCTCCGTCTCCGCAAATGGCGGAACCACCAGTCCCCACGGGGCAGGTTACTGCTGTCAGTTGATGGGGGAGCCGCGTTGACTGGCACGCTATCGAGCACAGGCATGTACACGTTCCCGCTGGCATCACTCTCCGCGGGCAGTCATAGCCTTAGCAGTGATTTACAGTGGCGATAATACTTTCTGCGCCGGCCAATGCTAACAGTGCCATGCTTGTAGCGAGGAGCGTTCTCCAGGTCGCTGCGAACAATATCACCATCGTGGCTGGTCAGCCTGTGCCTGCCTACACCGCAACCATTACCGGTTTTGTGAATGGAGACACGCAGGCGAGTGCTTTGACCGGCTCGCCCTCGCTGACCACGAACCCGGCTGCTCCGAGCGCCATCGGAATCTATCCCATCACTGTGTCTACCGGAACGCTTGCGTCCGGTAACTATACGTTCACCTTTACCAACGGCGTCGCTCGCGATTCAGTCGGCCACGCAGGCCGCACCTGTGGCTACCGGTGATACCCGCACCGTCACTGAACCGGTCTTCCCAGCTGTTTGCACGACGTTGACCGCGGCGCTTACCTCGGTGAACGATGATATCCCCACTTCGGTCGATGCCACAGTCACCAACCCAGACGGCGCACGTATTCAGAGTGCGCTTAATGGCTGCGCCAACACCAACCAGGCGGTTCGCCTCTCGATTGATGGCGGCAGGCCACAACGCATATCTCACAGGTCCGCTCAACATGCCTTCCGGGGTCACTCTGCTTGTTGATCCCGGCGTCGTCGTCTACTTCTCCCGCAATGTGCAGGACTATGATCTCGTCGCCGGCACGCATACCTGCGGTACGGTCAACTACAATAGTGCGACCAGTTCCTGCTTGCCGCTTGATCAACATCAACAATGTCTCGAACGTCGGCATCATGGGCTTCGGGAAGCTCGATGGCCGCGGAGGCGACACGCTGCTCAACGCTTTCCCGGCGAGCTACGCGGGGCAGAGCTGGTGGGGATTGTCGGCCATCGCCAACAGCGGCGGCAATCAGCAAAACCCGCGCTTCATCCAGGTTGGCAACGCCACCAATGTCACGCTCTACAAGATCACGCTGCGCAATTCGCCGCTGTTCCATGTCTCCACACGGTTCGGGAGCGAATGGCCTGACCGCGTGGGACGTTAAGATCGTTACGCCGACGAGCTCGCGCAACACGGACGGCATCGATCCCGATCAAGCGCAGAACTTTACAATTACGCGGTCCTGGATCTCCGACGGCGATGACAATGTCGCAGTCGGCGCCTCGGGCAGTTCCAGTTCTGCCTCGGCGAATATGTCCATCACCAACAACCATTTCTTTGCCGGCCATGGCGAGTCCATCGGCAGCTTTACGTCTGCGGGCGTGAGCAATATTCTCTTCGACGGCAACATGCTCGCCGGAAGGGACTGGCCGGAGTCGTATTGACTGACAGCAACTCGACCGGCATTCGCATCAAGTCCGCGAACGATCGCGGCGGCATAGTCTCAGAACATTCAGTACTCCAACTCCTGCTTCCAGTACCATCCGACCGAGAGTACAGTTCACGCCGCTCTACAACACCAACACCGGAACGCTGACGCCCAACTTCACGAACATTCTCATGCAGAATCTCTCCTTCCTTACCGCGGGCACGGTGGGGCTCACAGGAGCCAACAACAACGGCGTCATCAATCCGCTCGGTGTCACCCTCGACAATGTGAGCTTCGCCACTCTCCCGTCGTCCGATTTCACTCCCGCGCCTACCAACGTCACTCTCACCTACGGGCCGGGCCAGGTTTCCAGCAACTTCGTTACGGATTTCCAGAGCTTCGTCGGAGCTAACGGCGGCAACACCCTCACGGACAACCGTACAGCAACCAGCCTCGCTTCCACCCGCATGCAGCTTTACTTTCATCGCGCCGGAATTGACGGGCCCCACAGGTCTGCCGCAGACAATCGTCTGCTGGTCAGACGGCAACCGCCATCGTCATCCTTACTCCTGCGGTGGGAGGCAGCGCCTATCCTACCGGGACCGTTACGCTCACCGATGGAGCCAGCAGCACGACCACGGTTACTTTGTCAGGAACCGGCGACACTCTCTCCATTCCGCTGACCAATCTCAGCGTCGGCACGCACACCTTCACTGCAACGTACTCCGGCGACTCCAACTACGTTCCCACGGTATCGGGTACGCCCTACTCCACGACCGAGCCCTATTTCATTACAGTGAACTCCGGTAGCCTCGCCGCAGCACTACGACCGCTCTGTCAGGCGTGCCCGCCACGTACTTCCTTTGGCGCCGCATTCACCGCACTGCCACTGTCGCGGGCAGCAACCCGACCGGCACTGTGCAATTCATCGTGAACGGCGCTGTTTATGCCACCTCAGCCCTCGGATCTTCGGGTGTTGCGCAGGCTAGCCTCAATCTCCCGATCGGGACTTACACGATCTCCGCGATCTACAGCGGAGACGCACTCAACGCCGGTTCCTCGTCAGCGCAGAGTGCCCTCACTGTTACTCCGGCCGTCACCGTTACCACGCTGTCGGTGAGCAGCACCACCACAAGCTTAGGTACTCCCGATCACGCTCACTGCTACCGTCTCGTCTGTTGCGGGAACACCCACCGGAACGGTCACCTTTTCCTACACGACACCCGGCAATAGCAGCCCCACAACCGCCGCTTCAGCCACGCTGACCAATGGAGTGGCCGCTGCTTCGGTCGATCTGCCCATCGGTACCGACAGCGTCACGGCGACGTTTGCCGCCAGCGGAAGCTTCGCGGCATCGTCTTCGGCATCCGCTATCGCCATCACGGTCAACCCTGCCGATCAATATTCCGCTGCCGGGCAGCCCGATCGCATTGCCCTACACTATCTCGACGATCGCCGGAGGTTCGACGGTTAGCAATGCCAACACAACCTGCGCGGGCTCCACTGACAGCTTTGGTGATGGGTGCCAGGCCACCTCGATGGTCTTCAACGGTACGGTCGACCTGCGCAGCGTCGTCGCCGATCCATTCGGCAATGTCTACCTGACCGACGCGAACGCGAGCTGGTGCACCGCATTGCGCCCAACGGCGTCATCAGCAACTTTGCCGGTTACGTCTCAGGCACGGCCTGCGTTCCCAGCGCAACCACAGGCTGCACGCCGTCACTGGTCAAACTCAACAAGCCTCGTGGCGTTCGTCCGACCCGCAGGGCAATATCTACATTGCCGGCTACAGCGACAATAAAGTGTACAAGTTCAACGTCTCCACTGGCCTGCTCTATCTGCTCGCTGGCACCGGGACCAAACCTTCGTCACCGACCGCTCCGAATGGCGATGGCAGCACGGCTACGGCTGCACAACTCAATCAGCCTCGCAGCGCGTGGGCAGATACCGTCGGCAACGTCTACATCGCAGATACAGCCGACAACAAGATCCGTGTCGTCGACTCCACAGGCAACATCCAGACCGTTGCGGGCACCGGAGTCGCCACTTCTACCGGGGACAATGACCGTGCGACTGCGGCCACGATCAACAATCCTCAAGGCGTACTCACGGATGCAAATGACAACGTCTATATCGCCGATTCATCGAGCGTCCGCGTTATCTGCGTCACCTGTGAGCCTGGCTCTGGACTCTATCAACTTCTGCTCCAGGTCGGTATCGCATCACCGCAGAATGAATTTATCTACACGCTTGCGGGTGGTGGCAAGCACAGCCTACGCCGGCCCGGCTCTCGCCAACACCATCACGATGAGTCCGCAGAAGCTGGCGATCGATAACAGCAGCAATCTCTATATATCTGACAGCAATGGCGTCGTCTGGTTTGTGGACAGCCGAACCGGTTTCATCCGATCTATCGCGGGTCATTCCCCGACCAACTGCTCCACCGCCAACGACGGCTTCGGCGATGGCTGCCCTGCGACGCAGGCGATCATCGGGGACGGCGGCAACGGAATCGGTGTAGGCACGGACACGCTCGGTAACATTTATATTTCGGATACGCTCAACGCTCGCATCCGCAAGGTTTCCACCGGTCTGCAGTCGCCGGCTACCGCGACCTCTGCGACTACGACTCAACCCATCCAGATTCACTATATTGCCGGCGACAGTCCAGCCACCACCAACTCTCTCGCATATTCTTCAAGCGAGTGGCAGTTGAACGCTCCCACATGCACCACCAACATCGACACAACCGTCGACTGCCTGATCTCTTCCAGCTTCACGCCAGCTGTTCCCGGCGCTCGCTCAACACCGCTCGCCGTCAACAGCGCCGCTGGTAATACTGCTTTCCTCGCGCTCACCGGAACCGGCCTCGGTGCTGGAGCCACGCTCGATCCCGCAAGCCAAACCAGCTTTGCTTCCAACCTCCAGATCGCCGGCCTCACGACCGACAACGCAGGAAATGTCTACGTTTCGGACGCAAACAGCAAGCAACTGCTCCGCTTTGCTCCGACCGCTATCACGCAGGGAGCCAGCGCCACTTCGACTACCCTCGCAACGCTTACCGCACCTGGGCCCGTCGCCGTCGATGGCCGAGGCTTCGCCTATGTTGCAGATACCTTCACGGGCCGGATCACTCAAATCTCACCTACCGGCACTATTGCGATACTTCCGTTCAAGTTCACCAGCCCCGCCGGTATTGCCGTCGATGCGCTGAACAATCTTTATGTGTCGGACTCTTCCGCACAGTCCGTCTATCAACTCAACCCCTTCACCGGAGCGCAACGCACGCTTGCCCTCTCATCGCTCGTCGCACCCGCCGGTCTCGCCATCGACCCTTCAGGCAACCTGCTCGTTACCGACCCTGGCGCAGCAACTATCTACCGGTTCAATCTGCAGAGCGGCGTGACTACAACCGTGCCTTCGTCTGCCGTCAAGCCGTTTGGTATCGCGACGGATGCTGCCGGCAATCTGCTGATCGCCGACTCCGCATCAATCCTCGCTGTTCCGGCCAGCGCCAACAGCGCGTCCTTCACCGTTGCCAGCCTCACGCCCTCAGCACTCACGATCGACGCAGCAGGCAATCTCTACACCAGCTCTGGCGGATCGGTTCTCAAACTCACGCGCACGCAGGGATACGTGTTGTTTGCCAGTGCCACCGCTATGCCACAGACCGTCTCTCTGCTTGAATCGGGTAATCAGGCACTGCAACTCAGCTCAGTCAGCCAGAGCGATACGACGGACTACAGCCTCGTAGCTTCGGGTTCCACCGATTGCACTCTCAGCGGCACATTGCCCTCTGCCGTTGCGGTGGGCGGTGCTTGTTCCCTGACCGCCGCCTTTACGCCCACAACCTTCGCCAATCCCATCGATACTGCCACGTTCAATGGCAATCTAACGAACGCCGCGCTCTCCACGCCGTCGGCTGTACAGCTTGTGCTCACCGGCCCAACTGTTCCTCCCACGGCTACGATTAACTTCGCCGCTTTCTCGCCAGCATCGCCTGTCTATGGTCAATCTGTTGCGATCAGTGCTACGGTCTCTGGTCCAACAGTGACACCGGCTGGCACAGTTGTCTTCACCGTCGATAGCAACACCATCAGTGTCAATCTCGTCAACGGTATCGCGAACACCTCGCTGACTGGCCTTACCGTCGGTACCCACACCGTCTCCGCTGTTTACACCAGCAGCAACGGATTCAGTTCGGCGTCTACGCCGAGCACGACCCTCACTGTGACACAGGCGACTGCGACCGTGGCATTGAGCAACCTGGCGCAAACTTACACCGGTTCTCCCCTCTCGGCGACAGCAACGACGACTCCGATGGGACTAGCCGTCAGTCTGACCTACAACGGTTCGACGACACCGCCGACCGCGTCCGGCAACTACGCCATAGTGGCAACCATTATCGATCCAAATTACGCGGGCTCGGCATCCGGAACACTTGTGATCGGGAAGGCATCGACCACTTTTGTTCTGTCCGCCAATCCAACCACTGCGACGCAGGGCCAGCCAGACCTGTTGACCGCAATGGTGACGGGGGTCGGCCAGCTTGGTGACACAGTTGTCTTCAGTTTCGGCGCAGCCACGCTCTGCACGTCTACCCTCAATGCTGTAGGTATTGCGACCTGCACATTTGTACCAACGGCATCCGGGAACATCGTGGTCAGTGCGCAGTACCCGGGCGATACAAATCATTTAGCTAGCTCTGCCACCCTGGCGCTGAATGTCTACGACGCCGCGATCAAACTCCAGCTCTCAAGCACACAGCTGACCTATCCCGGTGCTACCAACGTGACTGTCTGCCTCGGTTCTGCCGCCACTGGTACAGTCCAGATCTACGACGGGACAACCCGTCTCACGACCCTGCCGCTCCAAGGCGGAGGCTGTGCCTACTGGTATATCTCACCCGGGCTAAGCGCCGGAACACATGTGCTGACGGCGGTCTATTCCGGAGACAAGAACAACCCGCCGGGAATCTCGGCTCCTGTTAGCGTGACTGTCAACCCGGTTTCGGTGACCATGGGTGTCTCGTGTTGGAATACTTCATTTGCTTACGGGGCAAACTACCAATGCACGGTGAATCTGAGTTCAAACGCAGGAGCGCCGCTGGGCTCGATTACTTACTCCTTCGATGGTGGTTCGCCGGTAACGCTGCCGCTGGTTAAGGGCAGCGCTCAGTTCACTATCACGGAGCCACAAGCCGGAACCCATAAGGTAATCGTGGCCTATGCGCAGCAAACCAACTACGCCGCCGCAACGCCGCAGACCGAGACGTTCACCGTAACCCCTGCTCCTGTGAACGTGTCGCTGACGCCGTCGAGCTACTCTGCGCCCGTTGGAACTAGCCTCACGTTCCACGTGGTGGTCTCTTCCTGGAGCGCTGGCCCACCGAACGCAAACGGGAGTGTCTCGTTCAACGACGGCAGCGCCTTACTCGCTACCGTGCCGGTCGACGCGAGCGGACAAGCGAGCTATACCACTGCAAGTCTGTCTGTCGGGACCCACACCATTACCGCGGCATACGGAGCGGGGACTAACTACGGCTCAGGATCGAGTAGCGCAACTATCAATCTCGTGAAATAGAAAGTTCGCCTCACGATCGACCCTCAGCCCCCCGCTGCGCCAGCTTACTCAACCGGCCAGAACAGTCAGTATGGAGTGACCGGCGCCGATGCGCCGACCGTGGGTTAAGCTGTGAGCGTCCGAAGGACGCACAGTTCAGAGCCACAAGCGGAAGGGAGCCGGTCATGAAGGAGAAGTTACGATTTTTGGGTTTGGATGTCCATGCTGAGACGATCGCCGTAGCGGTCGCGGAGCCAGAAGGTGAAGTGCGGAGCCTGGGAACGATTCCGAACCGCGCTGAGTCTATCCGCAAGTTGATCAAGAAGCTCGGGCCTGCAGGCAAGTTGAGAGCATGTTACGAAGCCGAACCGACGGGCTACGTTGTGTACTGGCAGCTGGCCGAGTTGGGCGTCGAGTGCGAGGTTGTAGCACCCACGCTGGTGCCTGTGAAGGCAGGTGATCGAGTCAAGACGGATCGGCGCGATGCAGAGAAGCTGGCACGTTGCTATCGATCCGGGGATCTGACGGCGGTGTGGGTTCCCGATGAAGGTTCCGAGGCATTGCGCGATCTTGTGCGTGCCCGCGAAGCAGCCAAGCAGGATCAGACACGAGCGCGGCATCGGTTGAGCAAGTTCCTTCTACGCTCCGGTCAGCGTGCACCGACCGGAGTTAGGCCGTGGACACGCCCCTATCTGATATGGGTCGCGCAGCTTCGTTTCACACAGATAGCTCAAGAGTCCACACGCCAGGATTATCTGCACGAGGTCGAGCATATGCGCGAACGAGTGGCACGTCTGGAGCAAGCCATCATGGAAGCGGTGAAGCTGGCCTCGCCGGCGCTGCAACAAGTCATTAACGATCTACAAGCACTGCGCGGCATCGCGGATATCTCGGCTGTAACCATTGCGAGCGAGTTGGGCCAGGTATCTCGCTTTGGGAGTGCTCGCCAGCTTATGGGTTACTGCGGCGTAGTACCAAGCGAAGATTCCAGTGGCAAGCGAACCAGACGCGGAAGCATCACGAAAACCGGCAACGCGCACCTGCGACGCATCGTTGTCGAAGCCGCATGGAGCTATCGTCGTCCACCAGGTATCTGGTACGGACTACGAAGACGACAGGAGAGCATCTCGGAAGAGGCGAAAGAGATTGCGTGGAAGGCGCAACACCGACTGCATAAGCGGTATATGAAGCTGGGCGCAGCCGGCAAGGACCAGAGGAAGATCGTCACAGCAGTAGCTCGAGAGCTGCTGGGCTTTATCTGGGCTATTGGAACCAGAGCCGAGACTGTTTCCAAGCCTGCAAGTTGCAGCCTGACAACAACCAGAGCAAAACAAAAACTTCCTGAAAACGAAAAAGCTAAGAACCCCGAATCGATGAACGCTGACATCCATCTCGAACACAGAGCCGGCAGCAGCCAGGGCAAGCACGAAGGAGAACCCTCGCTCGGCCTATGCGACAGGCTCAACCGGACTCGCGATAACAGTCAGAGGCAGCTCCCGACGGATCATGATTATGCGGTTCCGACCCGCGAATATCAGACTGATCAATCGTCGCTCAAAACTGCTCCGACTGCTGCTCGCTCTGTCTTCGGGAAAGGAAAAGCAACGACAACGACAACCCCATTGTTGCGCCGAGTTGACACGGTCACTCCATATCAGGCCAAGGCACTCATCGAGCCATTCAGATGAATCTATGTGTTTGGGCAAGCGGACTTAAAACCGGTCGGACAATTCCCGGAAATGAATCTCTCCGGGTGCACCATACTTTCGATAGGTTTTGTAAGGTCGTCTGGCGGTTTGCTCTACGCCGTAAATTCCGATATCTTTAAAGAGTTGCAACCCCCTGCAATGTGCGCCCGTAGCTCAGCTGGATAGAGCAACTGGCTACGAACCAGTAGGTCGGAGGTTCGACTCCTTCCGGGCGCACCATCCTGTTCTTCCCTATCCTCTTCTTTCAAGAACTCGTGCAACCCCCTCCTGGCATGTTTTGCGTAAAGTCCTTCGATTCATCAAGATACGGCGTTTTGTGGATGTAAAGTATTCTAAGTAAATGGGTTACAGGCAAAGTATTCTTTCTAAATGAGTTGGCCCCGGATTGCTCCGGGGCTTGGTTTTTTTATCTATATTATTCATTATAGCGTGTTGAGCCTAACTAAAATGCCACTCCCATGTGGTTGATTCTTTATGACTTGGTAGGATTTTGGGCTTGACACGCGATTTTTCCAGCTGAAACGGAGACGTAATCTGGTTAAGTGGTTTGCAATGAGTGGCTTGTGGCCATCGACTTTGGGGTGAATGTTCGGCATTAGAGGGATGGTCCGTGGCTTTCCTCGTAGAGGCGAGAGCAAAAGGCAACACAACAAGAACAACAGCAACCAGCAACAGCAAAAACAAAATGCGGAGATCCTTCGCTACGCTCCATGATGACGACCCAGAACGGGAACGGCAGGGGCAAGACCAAGGCAAAGACAAAAGCAAACGGCAACGGGTTGACTGTGCAGGTTGGGACCTCGTTCGTACTTATTTTTTCAGGAGGGGTTCGACGAGGGGGAGGACGTTGCGTGCGACTACCTTGTTACCCTCGGCGGTCGCGTGGGTGTTATCGCGCTGCATCATTCCATCGACGCCGAAGACTCCCTGCAGGAGGAATGGGAGAAGGGGCACGTTGTATTTCTTTGCGAGCAGGGTGTAGGTCTCGTTGAACTGCCTGATGTAGTCGGGACCATAGTCGGGCGGCAGGGTGATGCCAACTAGAATTACCTTGGCGCCGCTTGCTTTTAATGTGCTGACGATCTTGTCGAGGTTAGTGCGGGAGTCCTCGATGCGGAAGCCGCGCAGGCCGTCGTTGCCGCCGAACTCGACGATGACGATGGCGGGCTTGGTGGCGACGATGGTGTCGAGGCGTTCGACGCCGTCCTTGGTGGTGTTGCCGCTGATGCCATGGTTGACGACCCGGTAGTGGTAGCCCTTGGCGTCAAGATCCTGCTGGAGGTAATCGGGGTAGCTTTTACCGAGTTCGGTGCCGTAGCCGGCGGTGAGGCTGTCGCCGAAGCAGACGATGAGTGGACGGGTGTCGTTGGATGCTGGAGTTGGCGATTGCGGGGTGGGGGCCTCGGCGGGGACTGGGCTGGCAGCAGCGGGCTGTTCCACCTGCTTTGCATTGGAATCGGTGCGGCAGCCGGTGAGGCAGGTGGCGAGAGCCGCTAGAATAGCGAGGAATGCTGTTCTTCGCATATCTACCACAGTACCAAATGTATCCAACGACGCGGCCGGGACGAAGGGAACGGCGAGGCTGACCAGGATCGAACGAAACCGCGGCCGTGAGCGTACTAGAACTGTAGAAGAGGAAAGGGAACACGCTTGAGCCAACCCACTCCGATGATCTCTGTTAAGGGGCTTTGCAAGTCCATTCGCAATGGTAACCGCACGGTCGATATTCTGAAGGGGTTGGACTTCACCGTGCCGCAGGGGCAGTTTGTCGCCGTGATGGGGGCGAGCGGAAGCGGCAAGTCGACGCTGCTGGGCTTGCTGGCGGGTCTGGACACGCCGAGCGCGGGAAGCGTCCGGCTGAATGGAACGGAGATCAGCTATCTGCCGGAGGACAAGCTAGCGCAGGTTCGAGGGAAGACGATTGGATTTGTGTTTCAGTCGTATCAACTGATTCCGACGCTGACGGCGCTGGAAAATGTGCTGCTGCCGTATGAGCTGAACGCTGATTCGCGCGAGAGTGGGCTGTCGAGGGCGCGCGAGTTGCTGGGAAGCGTTGGTCTGGGCGACCGGATGGACCATTATCCGGTGCAGCTTTCCGGCGGCGAGCAGCAACGGGTGGCGTTGGCGCGGGCGTTTATCCTGCGGCCGCCGATTGTGCTGGCGGATGAGCCTACCGGGAATCTGGACAGTACGAACGGCAAGCATGTGCTGGAGCTGCTGTTGAACCTGAACCGCATTGAAGGCACGACGCTGGGGCTGGTGACGCATGATTCGGTGCTGGCGAGCTATGCCGACCGGCGGATTGTGCTGCGGGATGGGCTGATCATTGCGGATGAGATGAATCCGAATCCGGCGACTGCTCCGCCCGAAGCTGCGCTGGCGGAGGGCTGATGGCGTCGCTGAGTTTTGGTTCTGCGGCGAAGATTGCAGCGCGCGAGATGCATTCGTCGCGCGGGAAGTTCTTCTTCGTGATCTTGTCGGTCGCGATTGGCGTGGCGGCGCTGACCGGCGTGCGGGGATTCTCCGGTTCGTTTCGGAGCACGCTGCTGGACAAGGCTCGGAGTATTATGGCCGCCGATCTTTCGGCGAGGATGTTTCAGCAGCCGACAGCCGAGCAGCAGAAGGGGCTGGACGAGATTGCGGCGAGCGGAGTGGAGATGACTCCGGTGACGGAGCTGCTCTCGATGGCTTCTTCGCCGAAGACGCTCGATCCGCTGCTGGTGTCGATGAAGGCCGTAGATCCGGCAATGTATCCATTCTATGGCGAGGTGGAGCTAGCGCCGGCTGGGTCGCTGAAGAGTGTATTGACTGCTGATTCGGTGGTGGTGGCGGATGACCTTCTGGTGCGGCTAAATATGAAGGTGGGCGACGGGTTGAAGGTGGGGACGAAGGTGTTTCGGATTGCGTCGGTGGTAGTGAATGAACCGGACCGGTTGTCGGGCAGCTTTGCGGCGGGGCCGAGGGTGCTGATCTCGCGGGAAGGGCTGGATGCGAGCGGGTTGTTGGCGCCGGGAAGCCATGCGGGGCAGAGGTATCTGTTCAAAGTGCCGAGACCGCGGAGTGGGGCGCCGATCTCGGATAAGGCTGTGGCGGATTTGAAGACGCGTCTGGAGAAGCTGTTGCCAGAGTCGCAGATCATCGATTATCGCGAGACGAATCCGGCGCTGACGCAGGGGCTGGACCGGGCGACGAGCCTGCTCTCGCTTATGAGCCTGGTGGCGCTGGTGCTGGGGGCGATTGGTGTGGCGATGGCGATGCGGGCGCACCTGCAGCAGCGGCTGGATACGATCGCGATTATGAAGTCGTTGGGGGCACGGTCGGGGCAGATCATCAAGATTTATGTGTTGCAGACGCTTTTGTTGGGGGCGGCCGGAGGTGTGCTCGGAGTGGGGTTGGGAGTTGGGGTGCAGCTAAGCTTTCCTTATCTGCTGGCGAAGCTGATCCATGTGGATACTGAGTTGCATGTTCAGGTGAGCACAGTGCTGACGGGGCTTGCTGTCGGGATTCTGACGACGCTTCTGTTTACGCTGCCGCCGCTGCTTGATATCCGCGGAGTGCGGCCGATTCTGATTCTTCGCAGAGCAGTGGATGATGCTGATGATCCGTTTGTAGCGGGGGTCTGGCGCAAGATTACGAAGAATGGCGCACAGATAGGGGCCGCCGCGCTGATTCTGGCGGGTCTGGCGGCGATTGCGACTACGCTAAGCGATTCGGTGGTGGTGGGTCAGGTGTTTTCGGTGGGACTGGTGCTTGTGCTCGGTGTGTTGTTGCTCGCTTCGGCGGCGGTTCTTGCCGGGCTGCGTTTTTTTCTGTCGAAGACGCGGCTGCATCTGCCGTCGGCGGTACGGCATGGGCTGGCGAATCTTTATCGGCCGGGAAATCCTTCGGCTGCGCTTCTGGCCGCGCTGGGGATGGGCGTGATGCAGATCATGACGGTGTACCTGGTGCAGAAGGCGGTCGTGTCGGAGTTGCATTTATCGGCTGCGCCTAATCTGCCGAACGTTTTTCTTATCGACATTACGAACAGCGAGGCTGCCGGGGTGCGCGCGTTGCTGAAGGGGCAGCCCAGCGTTACGGCGGACCCTGAACTGCTGCCTGTAGTGTCGTCGCGAGTGGAGAGTATCGATGGAGTACCGGCGAATGAAGCGAAGCTGAAGAACTTTCCGCGGCGGATGTTGCGGTCGATCAGCCTGACATGGTCGGCGGGTGCTCCTCCGGGAACAAAGGTTGTGGAAGGGAAGTGGTGGGCTGCAGGCGAAAAGAGCCCGGTGGTCGCGATCGAACAGCGGCAGGCGGAGCGGCTTGGCGTGCACGTTGGATCGCATATTACGTTTGCGGCGCAGGATACCCAAATCGTGGCTACTGTGGTTGCGCTGACGAAGGCCGACGGGCAGCACGCGTATTCGCGAGCAGAGTTTATTTTACCGGAGGCTCCGCTGGCCGGCTTGCCCACGGTCTGGTACGGTGGGGTGCACGTGGACCCCGCGCGTGTGGGCGACGTGCAGCGCGCCTTGTATCGGGCCTATCCGACGGTGACCGTGATCAATGTGGCGCAGGCGCTCGAGACGGTGCGGGCCCTGGTGATTCAGATTACGTACGTGATTCAGTTCCTGGCGGCGTTTTCGATCTTCGCGGGAATCATCATTCTCGCGAGTTCGATTGCGGGGACGCGGTACCGACGGATTCGGGAGGTAGTGGTACTGAAGACGCTGGGAGCGACGCGGCGGCGGATTGCCACGGTGTTTTCGATCGAGTTCGCGGTGCTGGGATTGGTGGCTGGGATTGTGGGGATCGCGTTTGCCAATGTCATTGCGCGGACGCTGCTGACACGGATGACGGTGGCGTATCACTTTCAGTGGATGTGGACGGCGGCAGGACTGGCGGGGACCGCGGCGCTGACGGTGGCGACGGGTTGGATGGCGAGTCATCGCATTCTGGGGCGTAAGCCGCTTGAGGTTCTGCGCGAGGAGTAGGCGGTTCGAAGGTGTTTTTGCGCGGGATTGTTCTTTCTGATTTGAAACACAATGTCTCCAGGTGGGCGCGGCAGTGCGCTGTTTTCTGGTGAATATGGCCGCGAAAGGGCAGGAATAGAAGCGAGTAAAGGCACGCGCGTATGGAGTCGGAGGTTTTAGAAAGAGGAATAATTTTTCTATTGACATTCGTCTCCGCGCTCCCGTAGATTTCGTTGCGGGGCAAAACTCGCCTAATTTGGTCGAACCATTTTGGCTGAAACGAACTGCGTGCCTCACTGAAGGACTTAGGAGACTGCGATGCAAAGGAATTCTGTAGGGAGATGGGTGAGCGGCATGAGGTTTCTGTTCGCCCTCGTGATGAGTGCTGGATTGGCGGTGCCAGTTGCGATGGCACAGACGGGAGGTCAAGGCGCGATCAGCGGTACCGTGACGGATTCGACCGGTGCTCTTGTTCCTGATGCAGTTGTGGTCGCGCGTAACAACGGCACCGGGGTTGAGACCAAGCGCACGGCCTCGTCCGGTGGTCTGTACAACATTTCTCCGCTGACTCCTGGCACATATTCGATCACAGTGACTGCCAGTGGGTTTTCCACCTTCAGGCAAGAAAATCTTATCGTGGACGCGCTGAGCAACCTTGGCCTGAATGTCAGCCTCAAGACAGGGAGCCAAAGCGAGACAGTGACCGTTACTGATACGCCTCCTGCGCTGGAAACTACGAATGCGACTCTTGGCGGCACGATCGAAAACAGTCTCTATACGAAGCTGCCTATCATGATTGCCGGCAGCCAGCAGCGTGATATCACGCAGTTCTCGAATCTTCTGCCGGGCGCGCAGGTTCCTCCCGGGGGACGGTCCTCGATTATCGGCGGGACCGGGCAGCGTTTAGGTGAACTGTACATCGACGGTCTTCCGATCACGACACAGAGCCAACAGGCTGACAACCGGCCGGTTTTCAACATCGTTCCGCTTGAGGCGATTGACCAGATTAAGGTCGTTACGAGCGGATTTTCTGCTGAGTATCAGGGCGCGGGTCTTGAAAACTACAACCTCAAGGCCGGCACGAATCAGTACCATGGGGCGATCTTCGGGTACTTCCGCAATACGGCTTTTGATGCGTGGTCTTTCTCCTCGAAGCCGGGCGGAGGCAATACGCAGAAGGTGCTTCAGAATGGCGTGCTCGTTACTGTGCCGGGCCCCAAGCCGGCAGAGCACCAGACTGAGCTAGGTTTTTCCGTTGGTGGCCCGGTGAAGGTCCCTTTCCTGTTCAACGGCCACGACAAACTCTTCTTCTATGCGGCGTATGACAAGTTCCGTTCCCGCATCGGAGTCAACCCTAGTTCCAGCACGGTGCCCACTGCGCTTATGCGCCAAGGAAACTTTCAGGAGCTGATTCCTGTCAATGCAGCCACAGGGGGATTGGGCAACAGCGCAGGGATTAACTATCCGATCTACGATCCCACCACGCTCTCGAGTTGCACCGCACACAGCACCAACGGCCCGTGCCGGTATCAGTATGGTTATGGGCCTGGTGCTTCAAGCGGCCCGGCCGGCAATCCCATCGTCGTCTCACCGGGTAAAGTAAACGTCATTCCCGCCAGCGAGCTCTCGCCGATCAGCCAGTACCAGCAGAGTTTCCTTCCCGATCCAACGATCACGACAACCGGGACCATCCAGAATAATTATCTGGGGGGCATCCCAAGCGGATACGACAACTGGCTCTATTCCGGCCGCATTGACTACAACATCTCGGAGCGCCAGACTTTGTCGGGAGTCATAACCGGGGGCAACCGTCACGCTGTTCCGTATACGGCGACCACCACCAACATGCCAGTGCCGTACCTTGCCACTACGATCTCCATCGTCGCGGGACACTGGGCCGACCTGCAACATACATTTACGTTTTCGCCGCACCTCGTCAACCAGTTCAAGTATGGCTTCATGAACTTTGGCGGGCCGCCGGTTCAAAACATTGTCGGCAGTATGCCGAACTCCAAGTACGCACTTTCTGCCTCAGGAATTACGGGGCTCCCAGCGGGGCAGGCTTCGCAGAACGCTGCGAATACCAGTTTTGGCGGCAGCAACGCTCCGGCTAGTACTACCACCGGTTCTTCAATCGGTTGGGTTGGCAATACACCCACCACTACGAACGTCTCTGAGACCTACACTCTGGTGGATAACATCCAGTGGCTCAAGGGCAAGCACTCGATGAACTTCGGTGGTCAGTACCAATGGCTCGAGAACAATGCGAGTACAGCTGATGGCCCCTCGGCACCCACACCGATGAACTGGAGTATCAACGAGACCGCGAATATCACCCCGAATGCCAGCACCTACGTTGCTAACTCCGGGTACTCCTATGCCAGCTTCCTTATTGGTGCGGTAGACAGCAGCAGCGCGACCCTGCAACCCTTCAGTCTTGTTGGTGGCCGCTTCCGTCCTTTTGCCCTATATTTCCAGGACGACTTTAAGGCGACTCCCAAGCTCACTCTGAATTTGGGTCTGCGTTGGGATGACATTCCGACTTATACCGAGGTCCAGGATCGCTGGTCGTTCCTCAATCCGAATATTACGAACCCGATCACGGGCAACCTCGGCGCGCTGCAGTTTGCCGGGAACCATGGCGGTCCGGGCGTAAGCTGCAACTGCAGGACACCGGTGGACGCCTACTACAAGGACTTTGGGCCGCGGCTAGGCTTCGCTTATGCCGTCGACGAGAAGACCGTCTTCCGCGGCGGCTGGGGCGTTCTTTATTCTCACGCTGGCGGTACTGGTGGTGCAGGCGGAGCAGGTACTGGAACAGGCCAGGCTGGATTCAACAGCACCACCTCCTTCGCGGCTCCTGCAGCGGGCGCGTCGGCGGGACCTGCCTTCTATCTGAACAACAATCCGGCATTCTCTGCGCCGAACGCGAACTTCGGTGGTCCCGGCTATGTTCTGCCGCCGATCGCGCCGATCAGTGCCACCAGCCAGACACTCGGGACTGGCTATTATGTATGTGCCGGTCAGACGTTTACTCCGTGCAATGGAGCCTCGGGCGCTTTCGCAGGAACTGGGACAGGTATCGCCTTTCCTGATCACTATCTTTCGGGTCGGGCTCCGGAGTTTCTGTTCTACAACTTCGGCATGCAGCGAGAGGTCACCAAAGACATCACAGTTACGGTGAACTATGTCGGCAGCCAGAGCCACTTCATCGCCGGCGCAGGTAACATCCGCGGTCTGCAGTCGGGCCAAATTGATCCCAAATACCTGTCCCTCGGTAGCGTTAACGTAAATGGCGTCCCAACGAACTTCCTCTCGAAGCCGGCGAGCTCAGCTAACCTGGCACTGCTGGCTGCTGCAGGGATAACCCTTACACCTCCTTATGCCGGCTATACGCAGGCAGCCAACCTGGCCTCAGGCTCCAATGCGACGATCGCTCACATGCTTACCTGGATGCCGCAATACCCTAGCACTACGGATACATGGGGCAACGTTGCGAACGCCAACTACAATGCCTTTCAGCTCTCGGTCAGCCACCGCGCCTCGCACGGCCTGACCATGAACCTCAATTACACGTATTCCAAGAACATTGACGACGCAGGCACTGCACGTAGCGGCTGGGCAATACCAGCATCTGCCACTGCCAACGGTCGCGCTTGGGCCCCGGATCGCATCGATCGGTCACTCAGTATCAACAGCCAGCCTCAGAACCTGAGCATCTATGGTGTCTATGAACTTCCCTTCGGCAAAGGAAAGATCGGCGGCGAACACTTTATCGTCCGCGCTCTTCTGGGGGGATGGGATTTCGCCAATATCTTCCAGTACTCCTCCGGTGTTCCTCTGGCGATCGTTGCAAACTGCAGCGCTACCCAGAACGTCGGGCAAGGTCAGTGCATGCCGGACGCCAACCCCAACTTCCTCGGTAAAAATCCGCGACAGAATGGTGGCTGGGGTGCCGGTGTTACGGCTGCCACTCTTGGAACCAAGAGCTATCTCGTTGGTGCTGTTAACGCGGCTACGTCGGGAGTTGGTGTTTCTCCTGCTGATCCGACCAAGACTGTACCGTGCGCCCAGTCGAATGGACCGTACTGCAATTCCGGTGATTTCATGATCGGGGACCTGGCACGTATCGCTCCTTATGGGCTCCGTGGTCCTGGGGTGTACCGCCTCACTAGCTCTCTGCACCGGACCTTTAACTTTACCGAACGGGCCGCGTTCATCTTTGGCGTCGACTGCCAGAATGTCACGAACACCGTTACGTTCGGCAACAACGCGGAGAATAACCAGATCGGGGTCAACATCAACACGAGCACCTTCGGGACGGTGAACTTCGCGAGTGCTGACGCTCGCGCCTTCCAGTTCTCCGGAAGGTTTACCTTCTAACCAGCGGTTTTTCAGCAACTGCCGGAGCCAGACGCCACAGAGTTTAGTGGAGCTGGCTCCGGATTGTTTAGCGTTCTGAGATTTGAGGTGGGATGTGGGTTTGCAAGCGAAGGTACGGTTGTTTGTGGTTGCGGTTGGTCTCCTCTCCTGTGGGATGTGCTCTCAGTTTGCGAGCGCGCAGCAGGTGTCGTATGAGCATGCAACGCCGCAGCAGTTGGCGGGGATTGCGAAGGACAACTCGCGGCACTTCGGAGATGATCCTGATGATGGCGGCCCGATTGCGACGGACTTGGCTGCTTCGCTTGATCCGGTTGCGGTAGGCAAGGCGATGCGCAAGGTCGCGGATTGGCAACTGGCGCGGTCGCAGGAACACTTTGACCGGATATGGACGTGGAGCGTGCTTTACAGCGGGTTTATGGCTGCGTCAGACTCGCTTGGTGATGCGAAGTACCGCGATGGCATGGAGGCGATGGGGAAGAAGTTCGACTGGCAGTTGCGATCGCACCTTCCTGATGCGGACGATCAGAGTGTTGCCCAGACCTATCTTGAGCTTTACATGCTGAAGAAGGATCCAGCGATGATTGCGCCTACGCGGGCGGAACTGGATGTCTTACTACCTGAGCCTCATGTTTCGAAGAAGCCAGGAAAGCCACTCGTGTGGTGGTGGTGTGATGCGCTATTTATGGCCCCGCCCGTTTGGTCGAGGATGTATTCGGCTACGGGTGACCGGAAGTACCTGGCTTATCTGGATGAGGAGTGGTGGAAGACGTCGGAGCTGCTCTATGACAAGCAGGAACATCTGTATGCGCGGGATGCAGACTATCTGACCAAGACGGAAGCGAATGGCAAGAAGATGTTCTGGTCGCGTGGCAATGGCTGGGTGATGGGAGGCATTGTGAGGACGCTTGAATTCATGCCGAAGGACGACCCAGCGCGGCAGAAGTATGTGACCCAGCTGAAAGAGATGGCGGCGCGGGTGGCTTCGCTGCAGGGGGCGGACGGACTCTGGCGCTCTGGGATGCTCGATCCTGAGAACTATTCGCTGCCTGAGATCTCGGGGTCGGCTTTGTTCACGTATGCGCTGGCGTGGGGGATCAACGAAGGTGTGCTCGATAAGAAGGTCTATCAGCCGGTTGTGGCGAAGGCCTGGGCGGGGATGTTGAAGCATATTTATGCGGACGGCCGGTTAGGGTGCATTCAGCAGACGGGTGCAGAGCCCGCGCCGTTCAAGCCGACAGCTAGCTATACCTATGGGGTGGGGGCGTTCTTGATGGCCGGAAGCGAGATTCGGCGCATGGGCGGAGGCGCGACCCTGAAGAAGGATCACAGTCACAGCTAGGCAGGACGGGGTTGTAGGATGAACCTGTCTTGCAATTTCGTAAATGCGGGTGTCGTGGATGAAGTTCGAAAGGGAGCTGGAAGCGCATCGCATGCGCTCTGGGCGCGGGGGACAGGCTTTTGCTGCTCCGGCGCGGGTCAATCTGATTGGTGAGCATACCGACTATACGGGTGGGTTTGTGATGCCGATGGCGATTGATTTTCAGACGGTGGCTGTCGTGAGCGGACGTGATGATGGGCGAGCGGTCTTTTATTCGGCTAACTATGACGAAGAGATCGGGTCGGAGATTGGCTCACTGAAGCGGACGCCGATTGGGAGTTGGAGTGACTATCCTGCCGGCGTGCTATGGAGCCTCTCCAAAGAAGGTGTTGCGGTGGGTGGCTTTAGTATGAGCCTGACGGGGGATGTTCCGCTGGGCGCGGGGTTAAGTTCGTCGGCGTCGGTTGAGGTTGCTACGGCGATGGCGTTGCTGGGGCTTGCAGGTGTTGAGATGCCACTCGAAAGAGTTGCTACGCTTTGTCGGCGAGCCGAGAACGAGTATGTCGGCGCGAAGAGCGGGATCATGGATCAGTTTGCAGTTGCTGGATGTGTGGCGCATCGTGCGATGTTGCTGGATTGTCGGTCCCTGTCGTATGAACTTCTACCCCTGCCAGAAGAGGTGCGAGTTGTGATCTGCAATTCGATGGTGAAGCACGCAGTCGCCACAGGTGAATACGGCGATCGAAGCACACAGGTGGAGGCAGGGCAGGCGGTGTTGCGGCGCGAACGACCTGGAGTGGAGTTGCTGCGCGACGCTACGATCGAAGATCTTGAGGCGTGCCGAGATCAGATGTCGGAACAGAGTTTCAAGCGATGCCGGCATATTATTACGGAGAATGCCCGCGTGCTGAAGGCGCGGGAGGCGCTTTTGAATGGCAATGTGAAGCGATTCGGTGAGCTGATCGTTGAGGCGCATGCGAGTGTGCGGGATGATTTCGAAGCAAGCTGCGAGGAGGTCGATGTGCTGGTCGGGATCGCGCTGGCGCAGCCGGAGTGCTTTGGCGCGCGTATTACCGGGGGTGGGTTCGGAGGGTGTTCGGTGAACATCATCCGTGCGGATGAGGCGGAGAGATTTGTCGTGATGGTGCGGCGGGAGTATGCGGCGAAGACTGGGATTGAGGCGGATTGCTTTGTGTGTGAGCCATCGGATGGAGCGTTTGCACTAGCTGGGAAGGGGGAAGCGACGTGAATTCACTGGCGCAGCAGAATCCTCATCGGCGCTTCAATCCCTTGAAACGGGAGTGGGTGCTAGTGTCGCCGCACCGGACGCAGCGGCCTTGGCAGGGACAGACAGAGGCGAAGGCTGCTGTCACACTGCTCCAATACGATCCGGAGTGCTATCTGTGTCCAGGCAATCTTCGCGCGGGCGGCCTTCGGACAGCGAAGTACACGAGCACGTATGTTTTTGAGAATGATTTTGCCGCGTTGAAGCTAGATACTCCCCGTTTTTCGAGCGATGAGGATGACAAGGGACTCCTGGTGGCGGAGGGGGAGAGCGGTGTGTGCCGCGTGATCTGCTTTTCACCTCGGCATGACCTTACGCTGGCGAAGATGACTGTGGCAGAGATTCTGCCCGTGGTCGACGTGTGGTCGGAGCAGTGTGTCGAGCTTGGCTCGCGTGACGGCATTGACTATGTGCAGATCTTTGAGAATCGCGGAGCAATGATGGGGGCGAGTAATCCGCATCCGCATGGACAGATTTGGGCGAGCCTGTCAGTTCCGAATGAAGTGATTGCTGAGCTTGGCGGACAACGAGATTATTTTGCGAAGAAGGGCGAGGTTTTGTTGTGTGAGTATCGGGAGATGGAAGAGGCGCTCGGTGAGCGTGTTGTGGAGCGGAACGCGAGTTTTGTCGCGGTGGTCCCTTTCTGGGCGGTGTGGCCGTTCGAGGTGATGATTCTGCCGCGCCGGCACGTGAAGCGACTTGAGGATTTTACAGCGGCGGAGCGAACAGACTTCGCCGGTATCTTGCAGAAGGTAACGGCAACTTACGATCAGGTCTTCGATGCTCCGTTTCCCTATTCGATGGGTTTGCATCCTGCTCCGTACGATGGTGCGGAGCATCCGGAGTGGCAGTTTCATGTGCATTTTTATCCTCCGCTGTTGCGGTCAGCCAGCATTCGGAAGTTCATGGTGGGGTATGAGTTGTTGGGTTCTCCGCAACGGGATATTACGCCGGAGAGTGCGGCTGAGGTTCTCCGGCAGGCCAGTTTGCGGGTGATCTGACGGGGGAAAGCATAATTTGGCGCGTGTGGAAGAGGATCTTCAATGAAGGTGAATCGCGTTATCGGATGTTTCATCACGTTTGTGGTTGCTATCTCCGCAGTTCTGCCTGGAGGAGTAGCTGCATCTCAGGATCAGCAGAAGCCGGGACCAAAGATGCCACTCTATCTGGGAGCCGCCTGGTATCCGGAACAGTGGCCCGAGTCGCGTTGGAACGCTGATCTGACGTTGATGGAAGAGGCGCATATCCATTTCGTGCGGATTACGGAGTTTGCGTGGAGCACGATGGAGCCTAGCGAAGGCCACTACGACCTGGATTGGGTGGAGCGCGCGGTGCGCATGGCAGAGAAGCATCACATCGCAGTGGTCCTAGGCACGCCGAGCGCCGCTCCACCTGCGTGGTTGACGTCGAAGTATCCCGAGACGCTGCGGACGAAGGAAGATGGTCGGAAGGATGAACATGGGAACCGGCAGCAGTTTGACTGGTCCAATGCAAAGTACCGCGAACTGGCTGGCAAGCTGGCGGAACAGATGGCTATTCGCTTTGGACACGACCCAAATGTAATCGGCTGGCAGATTGATAATGAATATGCGAATCCGTCGTTTGGTCCTGAGACAAGGCTGCAGTTTCAGACCTGGCTGAAGGCGCGCTATAGCACGCTCGATAATCTGAATGCGCGGTGGACAACGAGCTACTGGAGTCAGACTTATTCTGACTGGAGCCAGATTCCGATCGAGACTTCCTACGGCAACCCTGGGTTGCTGTTGAGTTGGCGGCGGTTTGTGAGCGACACGTGGCGCAGTTATCAGAAGGTGCAACTCGACAAGATCAGAGAGCACAGCGATCCGCGGCAGTTTATTACGACAAATATGATGGGCTTCTTCGATGCGTACGACCACTACACGGTCAGCCAGGATCTCGATATTTCGGCGTGGGATGACTATGTCGGGACGGGCCAGCTCGACCCTGTGCGCAGCGGTGCGGCGCATGACCTGACGCGGGGCTTTCTGCGCAAGAACTTCTGGGTGATGGAGACGCAGCCGGGATTTGTGAACTGGTCGAAGGATAACAACGCGCTCAACAAGGGTGAGGTGCGAGCGATGGCCTGGCATGATATCGGCCATGGGGCTGATGCGGTCTCTTACTGGCAGTGGCGCAGCGCCTTGAATGGCCAGGAGGAGTATCACGGCACGTTGGTGGGAGCGGATGGGACGCCGGTTCCTTTGTATGACGAGGTTGCGCAGCTGGGGCGAGAATTTGAGAAGGCGGGGCCGGCATTGAGCGGAACGGAACCGCACTCTGAAGTTGCGCTGCTGCACTCGTATGATAGCCGCTGGGCGGTGAACTGGCAGAGGCACAATACGGCGTTTGATCCGATTGAGGCGCTCCTGAGCTACTACGGTCCGTTGCGGGCGATGGTACATAGTGTTGATATTGTCTCGCCTTCCGTGCCGTTGACTCAGTACAAGCTGGTGGTGGCTCCTGCGTTGAATCTGCTCTCTGATGCGCAGGTAAAAAATCTGATGGACTACGTTCGTGGCGGCGGGCATCTGGTGCTTGGGCAACGCAGCGTGATGAAGAACGACGACAACGGACTGCAATCGGAGAGGCAGCCCGGTCCGCTGGGAGCAATGCTGGGCGGCCGCGTGGAGCAGTTTTATGCGCTGGATCAGGAAGTGCCTGTTGTCGGCGACTGGGGATCTGGTTCAGGGAAAATTTGGGCGGAGCAGTTGAGCGTAAAAGATCCGCAGGCGCATGTGCTGATGCGCTATGGCAAGAGCAACGGCTGGCTCGATGGACAACCTGCAGCGATTACGAGGGCTGTGGGTAAGGGAAGCATTACGTATATCGGTGCGTGGCTGGACAGCGCGACGATGAATGCGGCTGTCAAATGGATGGTGGACTCGAGCGGTATTCATCCGCTGTCGATTGAGCTTCCCGCGGGCGTGGACCTTTATGTACGCAGCCGGGAGGGAACGAGTAGAGGGCCGAAGACAATCTGGATTCTCGTGAACTTTGGCAAAGAGGTTGCGACGATCTCTTTGCCGACCGAGATGGCGGATGTTTTGGGGGACGGGAGTGTGAGCGCAGTGAAGCTGGATCCTTATGGCGTCGCAGTGCTGAGCAAGTAATAGATATTCGAAGCGGCTTTGCCTATTGCTCAAGGAGGAGAGGAATGCCGGTTGATCCACGCAGGGTAATCGCCGATCTTGAGGAACTTCGCGCTTTGACCGCCGATGCGAACGGCGCTCAACGCATTGCCTGGAGCCCAACGTGGCTGAAGGCGCGAGCGTGGTTCGAGGGCAAGCTGCAGGGGCTTCCTGTGGAGCATCATTATGATGCCGCAGGGAACTCCTGGACGACGCTTCCCGGCGATTCTGATCGGGCTCTTGTCCTTGGGAGTCATCTCGACTCTGTTCCAAACGGTGGCTGGCTGGACGGCTGCCTGGGTGTGCTGGCGGGTCTTGAGGTTTTGCGTGGTCTGTCTGAAGACTTCCTCGGCAAACCACCCCTCACGATCCGCCTGGTGGACTGGGCCGATGAAGAGGGTGCGCGATTTGGCCGGAGCCTGTTTGGGTCTTCTGCATTTGCCGGTACGCACACGATTGCGGTGGATCGCGTCCGCGTGGATCGTGATGGCGTCAGCCTGGAGGAGGCGCTTCGGCGGTGTGGATTCGCGATCGAGCGAATCGGTGACTCTGGCGGTGAGGGTAGAGATATGGCAGCCTACCTGGAGCTGCATATTGAGCAAGGGCCGGTTCTGGAGAGTCTGGGGCTTCCACTGGGCGTTGTGCTCGGCACCAAGGGCGTTGAGCGACACGCGATCACTTTCTACGGACAAGAGGCCCACTCGGGTTCGACCCCGATGAGTGTGCGGCGTGACGCGCTGGCTGCCGCGGCGAAACTGGCGCTCGAGATTCGACCTATTGCACGGAAGCATCCGGACGCCGTTGCAACCATGGGCAGTGTGAAGACCTTTCCGGGAATCGTGACGGCTGTGGTTGGGCGATGCGAGACGACGCTCGATATGCGCGACCTGGATGCTATGGTGTTGGCCTCCATGCTGGCCGAGGCTCGTGCAGCCAGCGAGCGGTTCGCGGGAGAAGAGGGATGCACGGTTGAGTGGTCCAAGATTTGGAGCATTGAACCGATCTCATTTGATCCGCGGCTAATCGAGTTTTGCGATGAGGCGGTGCGTGAGACCGCGAAGGCATCGCACAGACTGCCTTCAGGGCCGTTGCACGACGCAGCCGAGGTTGCCCGGACGGGAGTTCCAACGGTGATGATGTTCACGCAATCGCTTGCCGGGCTGAGCCACAACAAGGCGGAGGACACCAGGTCCGACGATTTGAAGATAGCTGTTGAGGCGTTCGACCGGCTTTCGCGGAAGACCGTGAGATGGCTGAGCGGGCAGGAGCTCGGAGGTTAGCTTGGATGTTCGAAGGGCTATTTTTCTCGGTGCCGCCCGGTTTTGCTGCGATAGTGCATAATAGTCACTTCTGAATCCGCAGACGGGGTTCGAATAAAAGGAGGGTCGTTGTCGTCTTCCGGGGAAGTGCTGCTTTTCATTTGTGCAAGGACGCGCCAGCATGCGGATTTTTTCGGTGCGATTCGCGATGCGGCTGAGGGAGCTTCCTGCGGCCTGTTCCCTCGCCGAGAGACGGTCCGGTCCTGATGAGTGAACGGCGTCTATTTCATGAGCAATTCGCGCAGCGGCCGGAGGTGCTGGAACGCTTCGGCGATCTGCACCCGCCGTTGGACAGGCAGGCTGCGGTGACTGAGGCAAATCGCTGCCTCTACTGTTTCGACGCGCCCTGCACAACGGCCTGCCCGACTCATATCGACGTGCCGCGGTTCATCAAGAAGATTGCGAGCGGCAATCTTGCGGGGTCAGCACGGACGATTCTTGACGCAAATATTCTGGGCGCCAGTTGTTCGCGGGCTTGTCCGGTAGAGGTGCTCTGCGAAGGGGCCTGTGTGATGCACAGGTACAACAAGCAACCGATTCAGATCGCGCGGCTGCAGCGATTCGCGATGGATTCGTTCCATCAGAGTGGCGCTCCGCTGCCGTTTGAGCCTGGGAATGATACGGGTTTCTCGGTTGCCCTGATTGGCGCCGGACCTGCATCGCTTGCGTGCGCCGCTGAACTGCGCCGGCGAGGAATTCGCGCCGAGATTTATGACGCGCGGCCGTTGCCGGGAGGTTTGAATACGTACGGCGTTGCCGAATATAAGTTGCCGCTGGTTGAGAGCCTGCGTGAGATCGGGATGCTTGCACAGTTGGGAGTGAATTTTCACTTCGACACGATGATCGATGGCGCTGCTCTAGCCGCGATTGAACGTAAGCACGATGCGTTCTTCCTGGGAGTTGGATTGGGTGCGATTCATCGGCTGGGAGTTCCGGGAGAAGATCTTGTCGGTGTGACGAACGCGCTGGATCTTATTGCCGGATACAAATCTGGCGAACAAACCACTGTTCCTGCGCGCGTGGTTGTGGTGGGAGCGGGGAATACAGCGATCGACGCGGCGATTGCGGCTGTCCGGCTGGGCGCCTCCGATGTGCATATCGTGTACCGGCGCGGTCCGGACCAGATGTCAGCCTTCACGTTTGAATATGAACACGCGCGCAGTGAGGGTGTTAAGTTCCTTTGGAACGTTCAGCCAAAGGAAATTCGCGGAGGCGGGACTGTGAGGAGCCTTGAATTGACGCGGCTTGTCTCGATCGAGGACGGCGCACTGGTTCCGGAGACAGGTCCGGACATTTCGCTCGAGGCAGATATGGTTGTTCTCTCGATTGGGCAAGGCACCCATACCGGGCTTCTTGCTGGACTGAAAGGTGCGCCAGTACAGCTTGAACGAGGCCGCATCGTTATTGACCGTGTGACCGGACAGACGTCAAATCCGAGATTCTTTGCTGGCGGAGATTGCACGAACGGCGGGCGTGAGGTGGTGGATGCGGTCGCCGATGGGAAGCGCGCCGGCGTTGGGATCGCGGCGTGGCTGGAGGGACAACATGCCAAAGCCTAAGCCATCGTTAGAGACTACGTTCTGTGGCATCCCGTGCCTTAATCCGTTCTGGCTTGCGTCCGCGCCGCCGACCAACTGTGGCGAACAGGTAATGCGGGCCTTTGACGCTGGCTGGGGTGGAGCAGTCTGGAAGACGATTGGCGAGCCGATTACGAATGTCAGTTCGCGCTACTCTTCGATCGACTGGGAGGGGCGGCGGATGATGGGCTTCAACAATATTGAGCTGATCTCCGACCGTCCGACGGAGGTCAATCTGCAAGAGATCGCTGAGGTTAAGCGGAGATATCCGAAGCACGTAGTGATTGCATCGCTGATGGTCGAGAGTAAACGCGAGACGTGGCACGAGATGGTGCAACGCGCGGAGGACGCCGGTGCAGATGGGCTTGAACTGAATTTTGGATGCCCTCACGGTATGAGCGAGCGTGGTATGGGATCCGCAGTGGGGCAAGTGCCCGAGTACTGCGAACAGATTACAGGCTGGGTGAAGGAGAAGGCGCGTACGCCAGTGATCGTCAAGATGACGCCGAACATCTCCGATATCCGCATGCCTGCGCGGGCGGCAAAGCGCGGAGGTGCGGACGCGCTTTCGGCGATCAATACGATCAACTCAATCACCGGGATTGATCTTGATACGCTGCAGCCGAATCCAAATGTGGACGGTAAGAGTTCGCACGGCGGCTATTGTGGGCCCGCGGTGAAACCGATTGCGCTCAATATGGTTCAGCAGATTCAGTCGGATCCTGAAAGCGCTCTGCCACTCTCCGGGATTGGTGGCATTGGGGGTTGGCGCGATGCTGCGGAGTTTATCCTACTGGGCTGCGGCACGGTGCAGGTGTGTACAGCGGCGATGCACTATGGATATCGGATCGTCGAGGACATGCAGGATGGGCTGCTTTCGTGGATGGCGGAGAAAGGGTTCGCGAGGATCGAGGATTTTCGCGGGCTGTCGCTGCCGAATGTACGCGAGTGGAAGCAATTGAACCTGAACTATCAGATCGTTGCCAGGATTCATGAGGATCTGTGCATCGGCTGCCAGCTCTGCTACACAGCCTGCTGGGACGGGGCGCATCAGTGCATTCATCTGGATCGAACAGCGCTCGTGCCGGATATAACCCGGACGCCCGCGATGGTGGAGTCTGAGGCTGGACGACGGATTTCGATGACGCCGATTCCTAAACTCGATTCAGCTAGTTCTGCAGGGAGCAATAACGTCACGCCCCTTGAGCGAATTCCGCGGGTGGACGAACACCATTGTGTCGGCTGCAACCTCTGCTCGCTGGTATGCCCGGTTGAGAACTGCATTACGATGGAGCGTGTCGACAGCGGGCTGCCTTTCGAAAGCTGGGAGGAGCGTTCCGCCAAAGGACTCGTGCCACCGGGAGCGCATGAGGTTATGACTACAAATACGTGAAGTCTGCTGCTCGATGGGTTTGGAGTGAGTATGGGAACACTGATTCAGAATGGAACTGTTGTCACCGCTGACCGCGTGGAAAAAGCGGATGTGCTGATCGAGGGCAACGCTATACGAGACGTGCGCGTGTCGATTGACCCCAAAGGACATACGGTTGTGGATGCCGCGAACCTTTATGTTTTGCCCGGGGGTGTTGATGCTCATACCCATATGGACATGCCGTTCGGTGGGACGGTATCGGCCGATGATTTTCTTACCGGGACACGCGCTGCGGCGATAGGTGGAACGACAACGATCGTCGACTTTGCCATTCAGGCGAGAGGTACGCGCATGCGGGACGCGCTCGATCTCTGGCGGGCGAAGGCAGACGGGAAGGCGTGCATTGATTTTGGACTGCACATGATCGTGACTGATCTCGGCTCGGACAACGGGAGACAGGGCTTATACGATATGGACGATATGGTGCGCGAAGGCGTCGCCAGCTTCAAGTTGTTTATGGCATACCCGAATGTGCTTATGGTGGATGACGGCACGATATTCAAAGCGCTGAGGCAGACTGCAAAGAATGGAGCGCTGGTCTGCATGCACGCTGAGAATGGCAGCGCAATCGATGTGATTGTGCAACAGGCGCTGGCCGACGGGAAGACGGCACCGATCTATCATGCGCTGACGAGGCCGACAAAGGCCGAGGCTGAGGCAGTTCATCGCTCGATTGCGCTGGCGGAGATGGCGGGTGTTCCGGTGTACATTGTTCACCTTTCGAGCGAAGATGCTCTCAATCAGGTTCGCGAGGCTCGTGACCGGGGGCTGCCGGCGTTTGCTGAGACGTGCCCGCAGTATCTTCTTCTCTCGATTGAAGACCAGATGCCGGGAAAGAGCTTTGAGGAGGCGAAGTACGTCTTTACTCCGCCGCTGCGCGAGAAGAAGAATCAGCCAAAGCTTTGGGATGGGTTAGTCACGGATAATTTGCAGGTAGTTTCGACTGATCACTGTCCATTTTGTTTCGCTGACCAGAAGCAACTAGGGAAGGATGACTTCAGCAAGATTCCGAATGGCGGCCCTGGCGTGGAGAATCGATTGCAACTCCTGTTCCACTATGGCGTGAATGCAGGAAAGATTACCTTGCAGCGATTTGTCGAGATTACTTCCGCCGCGCCAGCACGTATCTTTGGCATGTATCCAAAAAAAGGAACGATAGCGGTGGGTTCCGACGCCGATGTTGTGCTCTGGGATCCTAAAGCTGAGCATTTAATCTCCGCTGCGACTCATCACATGCGCTGCGATTTTTCAATGTTTGAAGGGTGGAAGGTCAAGGGCAACGCCCAACGTGTGTATTCGCGTGGAGAACTGGTAGCTGAGGATGGAAAGTATGTTGCCTCTCCGGGGAGAGGTCAATACCTGCGGCGCGAGGCAAGGGGCGGGGCATGGCAGTAGGTACGACCACAGGCGTCGACGATTCCTCTGCGATCCTTCGCTCGATTGGCCAGGATCCGCGTCTCTATAACGAGGACCTCGCCCCAACCACGGCGGCGCAGCGCACCTGGAACACTTATAACTACATCGCGCTCTGGTTTTCCATGTCGATGGAGGTGACGACGTACATGCTTGCTTCGTCGCTGATTGCCGGCGGCATGAACTGGAAGCAGGCGATTCTTACGATTCTTCTAGGCAATCTCATTGTGCTCATCCCGATGCTTCTGAACGCGCATGCCGGGGCTAAGTACGGCATACCGTTCCCGGTCTTCGTGCGAGCAAGTTTTGGTACCCGGGGAGCGAATCTGCCTGCGATGCTGCGTGCCCTGGTGGCGTGCGGATGGTTCGGGATTCAGTCGTGGCTGGGTGGACAGGCGATCGCCGCGATGCTTGCGGTCCTTTGGCCTGCTACAGCTCAGATGCCGGCCGTGCTTTGGGCGAGTTTTCTCGGGTTTTGGCTTCTGAATATGTGGATTGTATGGCGTGGTGTGGAATCGATCCGTTTCCTGCAGAGTTTTTCCGCTCCTTTCATGCTGGTCATGTCGTTCATCCTTCTCGTCTGGATGCTCCACAAGGCGGGCGGTTTTGGACCGATGCTTTCAGCGCCCAGCCGCTTCCACACGACCGGCAGCTTTCTTCGTTTCTTCTTTCCGTCGCTCACCGCTATGGTCGGTTATTGGGCGACGCTTTCTCTTAACATTCCTGACTTCACGCGCTACGCCAAGTCGCAAGATTCACAGATAGTTGGTCAGGCCTTTGGGCTGCCCGTTGCCATGGTGCTGTACTCGTTTATCGGAATTGCCTGCACTTCGGCTTCGGTTACGATCTTCGGCGAGCCGGTGTGGTCGCCTATTACGCTGCTTGGGCGTTTTCATCAGCCTCTCGCCGCCTTGCTGGCGCTAGTCGCATTGTTGATCGCGACGTTGAATGTGAATATTGGGGCGAACGTCGTCTCTCCTTCGAACGACTTCTCCAACCTGGCACCGGGCTTGATCAGCTTTCGCACCGGCGGATTAATTACTGGCTTCCTGGGGCTCGCCATGATGCCGTGGAAGCTGATGAGCACGTTTGGAAGCTATATCTTCGGATGGCTCATTGGTTACTCCGGATTGCTTGGCCCGGTTGCGGGCATCATGGTTGCGGATTACTTTCTAATTCGCGGGACACGGCTGGATATCGTCTCGTTGTACCGCCGCGGAGGGCCGTACGAATATACCCGCGGCATCAATTTCAGTGCGATTAGTGCACTTGTTGCGGGTGTGGTCGTTGCGCTAATCGGACTTGCAATTCCGGCGCTGCGGTTTCTCTACGACTACGCCTGGTTTGTAGGCTTCTTTGTGTCGGCTACAAGCTACTATTTCCTCATGCTGAGGTACAAGGCGAATCTATCGTCTTTCCTGGGCGCCACGGTAGGTTCTGGAATCGAAGGATAGGATGAATCTGATGAATACAACTGATGTCGTCGAGTCACAAGCCCTCACCACGAAACAGGTTGTCGATCTTACGCGGCAGTACAACTACGGCACATGGCGGTTCCAGAAGAATTGGAACCCTATGCACATCGTGGATGCCGAAGGGTGCTACATCATTGACGGGGCAGGGAAGCGCTACCTGGATTTTTCCTCGCAGTTGATGTGTTCCAACCTTGGCCATAAGAACCAGGCTGTCATCGATGCGATCGCGCGACAGGCGCAGCAGTTGAGTTATGCGATGCCGGGCTATGCCACGACAGCTCGTGCTGAGTTGTCGCAGCTTCTGCCCGAGGTTCTTCCGAAGGGGCTGGACAAGTTTTTTTTTACGACGTCAGGTACCGAAGCCAATGAGGCCGCCTTCAAGATTGCGCGGATGTACACGGGCAAGACGAAGATCATTGCGCGTTACCGCTCTTACCATGGGTCGACCGCCGGTTCGATTGCGGCGACGGGGGATCCTCGTCGATGGGCTATGGAGCCGGGTGGCAAGGGGCCGGGTATTCTCTTCGCGCCGGAGGTGCACTGCTACAAGTGTCCTATTCGGCATACTTATCCGGGATGCGGCATTGCGTGTGCGGATTACCTTGAGCACATGATTCGTAATGAGTCGGATGTGGCTGCGGTTCTGGTGGAACCGATTGTGGGTACGAATGGTGTGATTGTTCCGCCTGACGAGTACATGCCTAAGCTTCGCCGTATCTGCGATGAATATGGTGTGCTGTTGATTGCTGATGAGGTGATGACTGGATGGGGACGGACCGGCGAGTGGTTTGCGATGAACCACTGGGGCGTGGTTCCGGATATCCTCGTGACGGCGAAGGGAATTACATCGGCTTATGTTCCGCTTGGGCTATGTGCTACGAGTGGAAAGATTGCGGAGTTTTTTCAGGATCATTATTTTTCGCATGGCCACACCTACGAGGCGCATCCTTTGACGCTTGCGCCGGCGGTTGCCACGATTCGCGAGATGCAGCGTCTCGGACTCGTTGAACGCGCACGAGAGCTTGCTCCGTATGTTGAAGGCAAGCTCAACGATCTCAAGGCGCGGCACCCAAGCGTGGGTGATGTTCGCGGGAAGGGGCTTTTCTGGGCCGTGGACCTGGTGAAGAATCGGACGACGAAGGAGCCTTTCAATACTTATTCGGATAAGGTTTCGGGGAAGGCTCTGCTGGTCGATCAGATTGCGGCAAAGATTCTCGGCGACGGCGTCACGATTCAGGCCTGGGTGTCGCACTTTGTGATTGCTCCGCCCCTGATTGTGACGAAAGAGCAGATTGATCTGGGTATTGCTACGCTGGATAAGCATCTTTCATTTGCCGATGCGGCGGTTGAGTCGGCCTAGTACCCCCCCCGTCAAAAAGTGTGTAAAGTCTTCGAAGTAGATACTTTAGGTCTGGACTTATGGCTTCGCCGGCAATGCTTTGGGGGCACCGGAATCACGGACATGCTCGCTTGAGGGGAGCGTTTGTCAAGGGGGACTCGCTGATTGGGGCCCGATCGCTTTTGAGCCTAGAGATGTAACACCGAAGGCAAAGACCAAATGCGGGGATTCTTCGCTCCGCTCAGAACGACGACGTTCGGTGGGCGTCTGGCTCTGAAGCGTCGGAAGAGTTTTTCACCCGAGGGTTGGCATGGAGGTGTCGACTCCAGTGCGGATACCGGCGGGCCAGCGTGAGGTTACGGTTTTTAGGCGCGTGTTGAAGCGGACGCCCTCGGGGCCGTAGATGGACTGGTCTCCGAAGAGGGAACGCTTCCATCCACCGAAGCTGTGGAAGGCCATGGGGACGGGGATGGGGACGTTGACGCCGACCATACCTACCTGGACCCGGTGGACGAAGTCGCGGGCGGTGTCTCCGTCGCGGGTGAAGATCGAGGTTCCGTTGCCGTATTCGTGGTCGTTGATCATCTGGAGGGCGGTTTCGAAGTTGTTGACGCGGACGACGCCGAGGACTGGGCCAAAGATCTCTTCGCGATAGATCTTCATTTCGGGTTTGACGTGGTCGAAGAGGCAGGCTCCGAGGAAGAAGCCGTCGCCTTGAGGAAGCGCGTTGTTTCGACCGTCGATGACGAGCTGTGCGCCTTCCTCTTTTCCGTGCTGGATGTAGCCTTTGACTCGTTCGAGGTGGGCTTTGGTGACGAGTGGGCCGAGCTCTGCGTTCTCTTTCATACCGTCGCTGACCTGGAGTTTTTCGATGCGCTGCTCGAGTTTGCCGAGGAGTGAGTCGGCGGTGACGCTGCCGACCGTGACGGCTACAGAGATGGCCATGCAGCGTTCGCCGGCGGAGCCGTAGGCCGCTCCGACGAGCGCGTCGGCGGCCTGATCCAGGTCAGCATCGGGCATGACGATCATGTGGTTTTTTGCTCCGCCGAGGGCCTGGACTCGCTTACCTTGTTTCGTTCCTTCGCGGTAGACGTATTCTGCGATGGGAGTCGATCCGACGAAGCTGATGGCCTGGATGGTGGGGTGGGTGAGCAGGGCGTCGACGGCGACCTTGTCTCCCTGGACTACATTGAAGACGCCATCGGGCAGGCCGGCTTCCTTGAGCATTTCGGCCAGGAGGATGGAGGCGCTGGGGTCGCGTTCGCTTGGCTTCAGGACGAACGTGTTGCCGCAGGCGACGGCGATGGGGAACATCCACATGGGCACCATGGCGGGGAAGTTAAAGGGCGTGATGCCGGCGACTACGCCTAGCGGCTGACGGAGGGACCAGCTGTCGATGCCGGGGCCAACCTGTTCGGTGAACTCGCCTTTGAGCAATTGTGGGATGCCGGTGGCGAACTCGATATTTTCTAGTCCGCGCGTGGCCTCGCCTCTTGCGTCGGAGAAGACTTTTCCGTGTTCGCTGGTAAGGACTGCAGCGACGTCGTCGAGCCGCCGCTCGAAGATTTCGCGAAAGCGGAAAAGCACACGTGCTCTACGGAGAGGCGGCTGCGCCGCCCAGCCGGGGAATGCCGCAGCGGCCGCATTGACAGCCGCATTGACCTCAGCGGGATCCGCAAGCGTGACCTTGGCTTGCACCATTCCGCTGGCCGGATTGTAGACATCTCCAAATCGCCCGGAGGTACCGGTTACAACCTGACCGTTGATCCAATGGTGAATCTCGCGCAGCTTGCGATCTGTGGGAGAGGAAGCAGAGAGCGTAGACGTGGCGGACATAGAACCTCCGTTCGAAAGAACTATGCTACCAGCAGGGGAGCTTGAGTTTCGAGGCCTAAGGCCCAGCTATGGGCGAGCGAGAAGGGGTTTGAAACGACCTGTATTTTAGTTCTGCGATTTTCGGTAGTATGAGGTTCGGTTTGGCTGACGCTCATGTTGTCTGTAGACCGAACTAATTACGCCGACCATGAAACGATGTCTCGCAATTACAACTTGTTTTCTGGCGATCGTTGCCGCCGCTCTTGTCGGCGTGCGGTTGGTCAAGAGAAATAAGACGACTCCGGTCGCGGCGGAAGCCAATGCGGATCCGAAGAGCTGCACTCAGTGCCATGCCGCCGAAGCTGCAGGATACGC
This sequence comes from uncultured Acidobacteriaceae bacterium, assembly GCA_963798925.1. GTDB lineage: Bacteria > Acidobacteriota > Terriglobia > Terriglobales > Acidobacteriaceae > Edaphobacter. The sequence continues at coordinate 1,124,339 of CAWCVD010000007.1, read as the reverse complement.
CACTACCGGCATGGCACAGGCCTTTTACAAGCCTCAGGCGAAGAACACGATCGATGCGCCGGCGAAGGATCGCCAGTTCTTTCATGCGACGTCAGGTACGTACTACAGCATGACGGAGCATGAGGGCAGATATTTTCAACGTCGATGGCAGATCGGATTTGATGGTAAGCCGGACAACGTTGAAGAGCTGCAGATCGATTCCATCATGGGCTCAGGGAACCATGTGCGCACGTATCTTCACCGTGAGCATGACGGCATGCTGATCGAGCTTCCACTCGCCTGGTACGCGGAGCTGGGGGGGCATTGGGGCATGAATCCCGGATATGACAATCCGCATCCGATGACGCGACGCCCGATTGCGTACGAGTGCATGTTTTGCCACAATGCGTATCCCGAAATTCCCGCAACGGCACATCGTGATATTGCGGCTAATCCGGTCTACAACGATCCGTTCCCGGAGGGCATCGACTGTCAGCGCTGTCATGGCCCGGCAGCGGCTCATGTAAAGGCAGCGCAGTCGCCGGGCGCTTCGGTTCAGGAGATTCGTGATCTGATTGTCAATCCAGTGCGGTTGAGTAATGCACGTCAGATGGAGGTCTGCGAGCAGTGTCATCTGGAGACGACGAGCCGCTCGCTTCCCGACCGAATTCGCCGTTATGACCAACAGCCCTTTGGATATAGAGCGGACAAGCCGCTTGAAGAGTTCAACTCTTATTTCAGCCGCGATCCGCAAAAAGGGCGCACGGATAACTTCGAGATCGTGAATGCGCCGTACAGGTTAAGGCAGTCCCGATGCTATTTGAAGAGCGGAGGGGCGCTGACGTGTGAGACGTGCCATAACCCGCATGATCTGCATAAAGGGCCTGAGTCGGCTACTTACTATGCGTCGATCTGTATGAAGTGCCACGCGGCCGAGCTGCCTTCGAAGATTGCGCTTCACCGGCATCCGGCCTCAAACGATTGTGTTTCGTGCCATATGCCAAGGCGACGAACGGAGGATGTGATCCACGCTGTCATGACCGACCATCTGATCCAGCGCAATGCACCACCTGCCAAGGAGCTGCTGGCGGAGCGGCAAGAGATTCCTGAGTCGGGTGCGTATGCGTATCACGGTGAGGTGGTTCGCTATACGCTTGACGGCGAGAGAGCCAAATCGACGGATGATCTTTACAACGCGCTGGCGCAGGTGATCGACAACTCCAACCTTGAGGCGGGTATTCCACGGCTTGAGGGGGCGATTCGGAGCCAGCACCCTGAACAGCCGAACTTTCCCATCGAGCTAGGTGATGCGAAGCGGCATGCCGGGGATATTTCGGGGGCAATCCGTGCTTATCGGGAGGCGTTGGCACTGGACCCGCTTTCTTCACGTGCTCAAAGGCGTCTCGGATCGACACTTGGAGTTGCTGGACAGAACGAGGAGGCGTTGAGCGTTCTGCAGAAAGCGCTCGAACAGGAGCCCACCAACGCGCTGCTCTGGTATGAACAGGCGCTGATTGAGTCCAAGGCAGGAAAACGGGATCTGTCGATCGAGCATCTGCGAAGAGCTGTTCAACTCAAGCCCGGATTTGCCGACGCGCAGAACAATCTTGGGATCGATCTGGTTCAGGCTGGAGATCAACCTGACGCCGAGGCTGCCTTCCGCGCTGCTTTAATTTCGAATCCGTACGATGCCGGGGCCAGAGCCAACCTTGGTCGTCTCCTGGCTGGTGAAGGTGATTGGAAACAGGCCGCTTTCCAGTTGCAGAAGGCTGTCCAATTGGGACCGGAGGACGCGAATTCGCATATGGCGTATGCCGTGGTGCTGCTGCAGATAAATCGTTTTGCGGATGCGGAAAAGGAGGCCGAAGCGGCTGTCAAGGCCGATCCCGGTTCAGCCCAGGCACGCGACTTACTCTTGCAGATTCAGGCGCAAAAAAGGAGATAAGCGCTGATTTCGAGCGCTGTGACTGGGCGAAAATTCTGAATCTTTGTCGAACCGCTGCGCGGTAGATTTTTTTGCACGCTGATTCGAAACAATGGGGTTGACAAGGGTTCTCTGTATGTTTTCTTATTTGTTCGGCAATTGTTTTATCTACAAACTTTATATAGACAATCGTTTGTCTCTCTGTGTGGCAGTGGACCGGAAACTTTGACTCGTATTTGATTCGGCTGCACTCGGACAGCAAGTTACTCCCGGTTTTACCGACATCGCAACACGCTGTTTTGGAGGCTTTCTCGTGAACTTAAGCAAAGTAATCGGCTCAATTCTTCTTCAAGCGCGGAGTGCTCTGCGAAGGCCAACGGTCGTCGCAGCACTGGTTATCGCAGGCCTGTGGGTGCTGCCTTCCTTCGTTCCGGGTGGAGGCGCCGCGTACGCTCAGAACACCAATGCGACTATTCGCGGTCAGGTTCTGGATCCAACCGGTGCCCTTGTGGCGGACGCCGAAGTTGTCATTGTCAACAAGAACACAGGGGTAACGGTCTTCAGCGGGAAGACCGATGCTTCCGGTGCCTTCGTTGCGCCCCAGGTAATACCCGGAACCTATAAAGTGACTGTCCACGCTCAGGGCCTGAAAGATGCAGTGATCGACAACCTCGTCGCGACAGTCGCGCAGGTTTCTTCGGTGAACGTCAATATGCAGGTCGGCGTGGCGACCGAGGTGGTAACGGTTGAGTCCAAGGGCGAAGAGCTTGATCGAAGCACATCAACGATCTCAACGCTTATCTCTCCGCAGGATGTGCAAAATCTTCCGCTGCAGCAACGCACTACAGAGAACCTGCTGGCGTTTATCCCAGGCGTAGTCCACGGGGGCGCGGCCGATACACCATCTACATCCCAGCTTTCGATCAACGGCAGTCGCACATTAAACACGGAAGTGCTGCTTAACGGTGTTTCTACGATCGTCGCCTCCACAGGAACACCAGGCACACTACCGTCGCCGGATGGAGTCGACCAATTCCGCGTCATTACCACCAATGCGCCGGCCGAGTACGGCCGGACCTCCGGCGCCGTGATCTCCGTGAATACCATTTCGGGCACTAATAGCTATCACGGGAATGCCTACTTTCTCTTACGTAATGAAGCGTTCGACGCCAACCAGTACTTCCACAAGGACACGATCAACGCCACGACTGGAGCCGTTACGCCGCGCAACCGTGATCGGTTCTTCCAGGGGGGTGGTTCTTTTGGTGGACCGGTCCGGATCCCTCATCTTTACAACGGCCGTGACAAGACCTTCTTCTTCGTCAACTACGACCGCACGATCCAGCCGAATTCAACACTTGTGACACAAACGGTCCCTACTGCCGCGCAGCGCACGGGCGATCTCTCGAACTACTCGGGGAAGATTTACCAGCCTGGCGGCACAAACACGCCACAATTCACAAACAACCAAGTCGGCCCGATCGACCCTGCAGCAGCGAAGATCCTGGCCCTGCTCCCTCTTCCGAACACGATCGGCACTTTTGATTCGGTAAACAACCGCTATACGGGCAACTGGACATCGCTGCAAAACCAGACCGGCACCGTCCAGAAGATCGTCGTTCGTGTCGATGAGGTGCTTACACCGAAAGACAGGTTCAGCTTCAACGTCTACCGCTTCACCACCTCGACGCCGAACCCCATCACCTATAACAGTAAGTTGCTGAACACGACGTGGGATTGCACCTGCAACAATGCTTGGCTACCCTCCGTCGATTACACCCGCGTGTGGAACCCCAGTCTGGTCATGGACCTGAACATGGGCTTCTTCCGTAACGTTGTACTTCGCAATCCACCGGGAGCCGGCATGAATGCGGCACAGACGCTCGGAATCGCGTCGCTGCCCCTGGACCAGACACCGCAAATATCCGCAAGTACCAGCGCTCAAGATAGCGCCAGCAATAGTTTTGGTTTTAGCAACATCGGAGCGGACACCAACACGAACCAAGTCAATATCACCAACACCTATACTCCTTTTGGCACGGTGACGAAGATTTACGGTCCCCACACCTTCAAGATCGGTGCGTCGCTCCGCAAGAACGAGTTCAACTCGTACAACCCAGCCACCAGTCCAGAGGGGCTCTTTCAGTTCGACGGTTCCATCACCAATCATGGAGCTTCAGGTACTCCAAACACGCAAATCGCAGATTTCCTCCTCGGCAAAATCAAGACCGCGCAGTATGAGCAGCCCCAACCGCCGACTGGCAGGCGCAACTCCAACTTCGGCGTTTTTGTCCAGGATGACTGGAAGGTTTCGCCAAAGCTTACCCTCAACCTGGGACTTCGTTACGAGTACGAGTCTGCGCTGACGATCGCCACCAATGTCTACAGTCGTATCGATCCCAACAGCGGAGCTTTGTGGGCGGCTGGCCTCAATGGCATCTCCCGTTCACTTAATGTCGTCACACCGAAAGCTGACGTTTCGCCACGTATCGGCCTGGCCTATAGCCTCGACGAGAAGACTGTCCTACGCGCCGCGTTCGGCACCTTCTACGGGACTATCTTCCAGAACCTCGGCGGTCAACTTGCCTATCCGGGATTTGACAATACCATCACTAATAACAACCTGGGAACGGCCATCGCTCAGCCATTCTCTCTCTCGCAGGGCCTTCCGCTTGCGCCGCCCCCAAATCTGCAGAACCCCTTCGCTGCTTTAGTGGGTTCTTCCGCCAGTAACCCGTACAGCGTCGCGATCTCGTTCAACAACCAGAGCCATATGCCGCTTGTACAACAGTGGAACATTGGCTTCCAACGTCAACTGCCTCTCTTGCTTACACTCGAGGTCAACTACGTCGGCAACCACGCACTTCACCTGTCCTATAACTTGGGCGTGAATCAGGTTCCCCTCGCATCGGTGCCTGCGGTGACTCTCGCGAACACCAGCGTCGCGACCCAAAATGCACAACCATTTCCGAATCTCAAATCGTTCACGGTGAACAACAACTCGGGTGGCTCCAACTACAACGGGTTGCAGGTCACAGTAAAACGCGAGTTCAACAGCCGGCTCGCTATTCTCTCCAACTACACCTACTCGAAGAGCATGGACGATGGCAGCACCATCTACAACTTCTCGGCTCCGAATGGAACAGCAAATTCGCAATATCCTGTTGCGGGTCCGAACTTTATCCACGACTTGGCCCCCAGCAACATCGACGTCCAACAAGTGCTGAACCTTGCCATGGTCTACACCACCCGAGGACCGTGGTGGTGGGTGCGTAACTGGCATATTTCACCGGTCGTAATCGCCCACACTGGACTGCCCGTGAACATTACGCAGACCAACGAGATCCCGGGCGCATCGCAGCGCCCCAATGGAAACCCCCAGCTTCTCAAGCTGGCGAATCCGACTAAGAACGGTGCGGCACTGCAGTACTACGACAGTCCGCAGACGGATACCAACTTCCCGCTAACGGCATCCGGGCCGGTCTATAACACTATCAACGGCGTACGAACACAGATTGTCGCAACGGGGTTCGGTAATGTTTCGCGTGACTCCAACCGTTCACCGGGCGAGCTGGATTTCGACGCCTCGGTCTCAAAGGATTTCAAGATATGGGAGGCCTTGAATTTCCAGTTCAGGGTCGATGCCTTCAACGTTATCAACCATACCAACTTCCAAGCACCTAGCGGTTCCCTGACGGTGTCTGAGGTTGGAACGACGGCCACATTCTCCACCTCTTCCGGTTTCGGAAAGATCACCGGCACACAACCCAATCGCACGATGCAATTATCCGCGCGCTTCTTCTTCTAACCTCGACTTATAAGGCGGTGCACTGAAGAGGCCATCCATTCGGATGGCCTTTTCAGGATCATTAGGCGCGAACGCTTGTAATGGATTAGTTGAGATGCTCAGGTCTTTTGCAGGGCGCAATAAGTGAACTGCTGGCAACCCTTCGACGGAGTAAGGTGCAATTCCGTAAGACTCTCTATAAGGCGAAAAGAAGCGCCGAACTCTCTCTGCAATGTTTCAGCGTCGTAGCGAACGACACCTAATCCGCTGCACCTGGGCGGTCCTTCGAGCCCAAAGGTGCTGATGACGATATGTCCGCCCGTCTTGATGGCAGAGGCGGCTCTCTCGACATAAGCAGTGCGTTGCTCAGGTTCTGTAAGAAAGTGGAATGCAGCGCGGTCGTGCCAGACATCGTAGGAATTCGGTTTCATGCGAGCCTGTGTCATATTGGCAACGAGCCAGCGAACACCCTGGCCAATCGGCCCAAGCCGTTCTCTTGTAGCTTCCAGCGCAGTTCCTGAAACGTCTAGCACCGTGAGGTTTTGAAAGCCACGGGCGAGGAGGTCGTCGACTAGAGTCGATTCTCCACCACCCACGTCGATGATTTCGGCGGAACGATTGGGGGCTAGCCGTTCGATAAGGCCAAGAGAGATTTCCAGGTGCGGACGAAACCAACTGACTGTCTCAGGCGCCTTCGAACTGTAGATCAGATCCCAATGTGTCGGCGCGTCCATCTTAGTCACAGTCTACTCGCGGTCAATGAAGGAATTCGCTGCTAATGGGCGCCCGTTACATTGGGGGCTATTAAAAGGTCTCTCCAATGCGACCATCTAGGATGCTCTCTCGTATCTTGAAGAGCAGGTTGAGCGACGCCTCCGTACAGGTTCTGGCTGAGTGGACAAAGGATGGAGCGACCGCTGCCAGATGATCGAGCGACTGAGTGTGAAGGAGAGTTCGAATGGGTCTCAATGCGTTGGTTGGGGTGGCGCTCCTTTCCGGAATGGCTGCGGCGCAGACCGCGACCTGCGATCTACATGACTACAAGAGCGTGGACGGAATCAAGGTTGAGACGAGCCAGAATGCTGTGGAACTGTCATGGACGGGCGAGGCAGGGCAGCAGCTTCGGGCGCAGTTCACGCTTCATGACGGACAACCGTTAGTGCAGGAGCTTGCTGCCCGAAAAGGCGGCCAGTGGATTGTGCTTGGTAGAGATCTGACGCCGCAGTTTGAGGTGACGACCGGCCGTCGCCGCATCTCTGTGACCGAGATGGATATCCTGAAACAGCAGCACAAGGACACACCCGACCAGATAGAGCAGTATAAGTGGACCGTGTTCTGGGATGCGCCTCTGGCTGTCCCAGGCAGGACGCATCTGGCGGGCCCGGCGCGTACGGCCGACGAGGTCGCCCGTGCAGCGGTTAGCTATCGGTCTGATAGTTGCAAGGTGAAGACCGAAGGCAACCGGGTGAGCCTGACATTTAATGGCTTGACGCTTGGTTTATTTCGCGGCGATCTTCAATTCACTGTTTACAAGGGTTCTAATCTGCTGCGACAAGAGGCCCTGGCAAGTACGGATGCACCTTCAGTGGCCTACATCTACAAGGCCGGATTGAAGGGATTCGCGATTGCTAACGATACGAAGGTTGTCTGGCGCGATACGTCACAGGTGTGGCAGGAGTACGACTTCGGCGGAGAGGCTAATAGAGAGCCGGTGAACCTTCGCGCGCGTAATCGCCTGGAGATTCTGGATTCGGGAACGGGTTCGTTGGCTGTGCTGCCTCCTCCGCACAAGTTTTTCTTTGCCCGCGAGAACGAGGTCAATCTGGGATATGTCTACTATCGCAAGGACAGTGACACCTCCTTTTCGTTGGGTGTGATGCAGCCGGAGAGAGGCGAAGGCTACGCGCCGTGGGGGGTGTCGGATGAGGTTTGGAGGCGGCGGGTGAATACGGCGCGCGAGCAGGTCGAGAACTATGCGCTGTATAACGCTCCTCCCGGAACGGTGCAGCGGATGGCTGTGTACTACTATCTGAGTGCGAACGGGGCTCGTGCAACGCAAGAAGCGGTGTTGGCCTACACCCACGACGACGTCTACAAACCCCTGCCAGGTTTTAAGGTTATGACCGGACACTTTCATCTTGAGTTCAACGAGATGATTCGGGATCGCGGAACGTCGGACCTTAATCCGACCTGGCTGCCGGTGTTCCGCGGGATCGGAATCAATATTGTGTATCTGGGCGATTTCCACGATGACTCCGATATTCACGATCCAGGCCCCAAGAGGTTCATGGAGCAGAAACTGTACTTCGAGGGAGCGAGGCGACTTTCCGACAGGAATTTTCTGGTGATACCGGCAGAAGAGGTCAATGCGTTTCTGGGTGGGCACTGGTACCTGATGACGCCCAAGCCGGTTTATTTTTCTCATGCGGAGCCAAGGCCGGAGGCGCAACAGTTCGAGGAGATCGATCCTGTTTATGGACACGTCTACCATCTCGGTTCAGCCGATGATGTGTTGAAGATGGTAAATCGCGAGGACGGAATTATGTGGACAGCGCACCCACGCACAAAGAGTTCTGCGCTCTATCCGGATACTTACAAGGACAAGGATTTCTTTCTCAGCGATCGTTTCATCGGCGCTTCCTGGGAGTCGCTGCCGGTGGATCTATCGGAAAGACGATTGTGCGAGGTGCGTTGCTTCGGTACGAACGACGACATGAGCAACTGGGCTCCGAAGCCCAAATTCATGCTTGCCGAAGGCGATACTTATATGAAGCGCCCTGACGACGACACGTATTCTATGCTGGCGGTCAATTACCTGAAGCTGAACAAGGTGCCGGCTTATAACGAGAGCTGGGCTCCGGTCGTCGAGGGTATCCAGAAGGGCAACTTTTTTGGGACTACCGGCGAGATTCTCTTTCACAACTGGGGAATCGAAGGCTCGGGCGCGAAGAGCGTTTATCGAGCGAGTATCGAGTACACCTTTCCGCTCGACTTTGCGGAGTTGGTGTGGAGTGATGGATCGAAGGTCGACGGACAGATCATCGATCTGAGCGATACGACAGCCTTCGGAACGAAAGATTTTAGGATTCCCTTCGACGCCACTGGCAAGAAGTGGGTTCGTTTTGCGGTGTGGGACTCAGCAGGCAACGGCGCATGGCTTCAGCCCGTGCGCGGCAACTAGAACGCGCATCGATTCGTGCTCTGCCGAAGATTGGGCTCGCTAGTAAATTTTGGGTTGGTGTCCCCGATGGGATTCGAACCCATGTTATCGCCGTGAAAGGGCGGTGTCCTGGGCCGGGCTAGACGACGGGGACATTGCAAGAGGGATGGCGGCTTGACTCCAGCTTCATCCTCATCAACGCTAACAATATAGAGATTCAGTGTCAAAGAGTGGCGTCTACTCCATGCCGCACGGCATACTGGTGGGAAGGCCATTGTCACTCACTACGATTCAACCCGACACAACGCGCGCGACGGTTCGGCGCTATAAGTATCTCGACGCGCTGACTACGGCGTTTGTCGTGATCCTCCTGGTCTCCAATCTGATTGCGCAGAAGGTCTGTCTCATTGGTCCGCTGTCGCTTGGCAGATGGTCGATTGGGCCATTCGCGGTTAGTGGAGCGATTCTGCTCTTTCCGATTACTTACATCTTCGGTGACGTCTTTACCGAGGTCTACGGGTATGCGGCCTCGCGCCGGGCCATCTGGCTGGGCTTCTTTGGAACTGCGCTGCTCTACATTATCGGAGCCATCGTCATCGCTCTGCCATCGGCTCCGGGTTGGCGGAATCAGAACGCATTTGCAACCGTCTTCGGTTTCATCCCTCGCATTCTCGCGGCGAGTCTGATTGCGTTCTGGGCCGGCGAGTTCGCGAACTCCTACACAATGGCGCGTATGAAGCTGATTACCAACGGCCGCATGCTCTGGACCCGGACCATTGGCTCGACCGTCGTTGGGCAGGCGGTCGATACAGTCCTGGTCATCACGCTTACCTTTGGTGGAATTTATCCAGTACGTACATTGGCGAATATTGTGGTTACCGGCTATGCCTTGAAAGTGGGCTATGAGGTGATTGCGACGCCAATCACCTATCTGGTCGTCAACTGGCTTAAACGATCCGAACACTCAGACGCGTTCGACCGTCATGAGAGCTTCAACCCCTTCTCATTCGCTGAAAAGAGCATTCCGGACGCCTGAACGACCTGCTCGCCCTGTCCCGAATTGGTTGAGCCATTTTTTCCTACGCCTTGAATCGTAGATTCCGAACCCTTTAGGGCCAACATGTCATCTAAAATGGAAATTCAACTGGTCGCCCCATAAAGTATTGACCTGCAGAAGCTTGCACCCAGAATCTCTGTATTCCGTCTGCTGCAGATTCCGATTCTGCATCGACCCCTTGGAACCTTTGTGTTCCGGAGGCATTTGAAGGAGAAGTACCCGTGCCCTCGATTGTGAGTTTCCGTCGTGTTCTCGCCCTCTTCATCTGCGGCGCAGTAGTAGTTGTCGCAGGTTGTAAATCTGCGCCTCCACCCCAGCCACCGCCACAGGCGATGCCTGTGCAGGTCGCGCCAGTAACGCTTTCGCCGGTCCCTAACTCCGACTCGTATGTCGCGACAATCAAGAGTCGTCGATCGGCTACGATGCAGCCTCAGGTTGACGGCAATCTTGTGAAGATCTCTGTCAAGTCAGGCGACCTCGTGAAGGCCGGGCAAGTCTTGATGGTCATTGATCCGCTGAAGCAGGTGGCCACGGTTCAGTCGCAGCAGGGAACTCAGTCACAGAAGAAAGCGCTCTACGATTACACCCATGTCGAGGTTGAGCGCCAGCGTAAGCTCTTCGAGGCGGGTGTCGTCTCGCGCGACGCCTACGATCAGGCGATCCAGGCTTATGAAAATGCAAAAGGGGATTACGAGTCGAATGCGGCGCTGACTGACACCCAGAAGCAGCAGCTGGCCTACTACGAGATTCGGGCGCCTTTTGCCGGTGTCGTCGGCGATATCCCTGTTCACCTCGGAGACTACGTTTCGCCGACGACTCTGCTCACGACTGTGGATGAGAACGCAGACCTCGAGGCTTACATCTACATTCCCACAGAGCGAGCCACGGTGGTTCGCACCGGTCTGCCGATAGAGATTCTCGACAGCTCCGGCAAGATTCTCGTCAGATCGAAGATCAGCTTTCTCTCTCCGCAGGTAGATAACGGATTGCAGAGTATTCTCGCCAAGGCGGAGATTCCGCGAACGGCCGAGCTTCTTCGCAACCAACAGCTTGTGACAGCGCGCGTCACCTGGAGCACGGCGCCGGCGCCGGTCGTGCCGGTGCTTGCCGTTAGCCTGGTCGGTGGCCAATCGTTCGTCTTCGTTGCGGCTCCCAAGGGCGACGGATATATCGCCCACCAGGTGCCGGTCCAACTGGGAGAGACGGTTGGCAACAGCTATCCCGTGTTGAGCGGCCTCAAGACTGGCGACAAAGTCATCATCTCCGGGCTGCAGTTTTTGCAAGAAGGCGCACCGGTCAAGCCTCTGGGGTAAACCAGAGAGTTACCTTGTTCCTGCGGAGAGCAATTTGCCTTCGCCTTGTTATTGGTTTTACTCGTGGGCCAGCCGCCCCGGCCAGAGGTCACCTTGTTCGTAGATTTTTTCATTCGCCGCCCGATCTTCGCTACGGTTTGTGCTCTGCTCATCGTGCTCGCTGGCGCCGTCTGCATCCCGACCCTGCCCATCTCTCTCTATCCGACGCTTGCGCCGCCTCAGGTTGTGGTCACCAGCGTGTTCATCGGGGCCAGTTCCAAAGACGTTGAGTCTGCCGTCACAACAATCCTCGAGCAATCCATTAACGGTGTCGAAGGCATGCGTTACATGAGCTCTACGAGCTCGAACGACGGCACCTCCGCCATTACGGTGACATTCAATACAGGCTACGATCTCAACATCGCAGCCGTGGACGTGCAGAATCGCGTTGCTTCAGTTCAGGGCCGCCTTCCAGCCGTTGTTAACAACACCGGCATTACCATTACCAAGGCCAATCCGAACTTCGTCCTTGCCGTTGGGTTCATCTCGCCGGACAAGTCACTCTCGACAGCCTTCATCTCCAACTACATTGATGTCTATGTGAAGGATGCGCTCAAGCGGGTTCCGGGCGTCGGTGACGCTGTCATCTTTGGCGAACGCAAATACGCTATGCGTCTTTGGCTCGACCCCAGCCGCCTCGCTGCCCGCGGCCTCACCGCACTTGACGTTACCAACGCGCTATCCGAGCAGAACGTGGAAGTCGCCGCAGGTCAGATCGGTCAACAGCCAGCCGACCCCAAGCAAGCCTTTCAGATGGCTGTTCGGGTCGTTGGCCGCCTGACTGATCCCAGGCAGTTCGACAATATCGTGCTTAAAAACAGCACCAACAACGGCGGAATTGTCCTCGTCAGAGATGTCGGACATTCCGAGATCGGAGCTGAAAACTACAACACAAGCCTGAAGTTTTCCGGAGGAGGGTACGAAGGCGGCGACGCCATCGGCGTCGGCATCCAGCAATTATCGAACGCCAATGCCCTCGACGTCGACAAGCGTTGCCGCGCGGTTCTGGCCGAACTCGAAAAGTCATATCCTCCCGGGCTTCGGGGTGTCATCGCCGTCGATACGACTCTCGTCATCGGCGAGTCGGTGAACGAGGTGGTCACTACCATTGGCCAGGCGATCATCATCGTCATCATCGTCATCTTTCTCTTCCTGCAGGACTGGCGCGCCACCATCATCCCTGCTGTTACTATTCCGGTCTCGCTCATTGGAACCTTCGCCTTCATTAAGATCTTCGGCTTCAGCATTAACTCGCTAACGCTGTTCGGCATCACACTCGCGACCGGACTTGTGGTAGACGACGCCATCGTCGTCATCGAAAACGTGCAGCGACACTTGTCGAAGACCGCACTCATCCCCGACCGGTCGGAGACGGAGCCTGATCCCTATGCTCCGGATGTTCTCGATCACGCGAAGGCCTCAGGCCGCGGAATGGAGACTGTCTCCTCGGATCCGCATGAGGCGACCAGCATCGCGATGGCGGAGGTCACCAGCGCGGTTATCGCTACCTCTCTCGTCCTTATCTCTGTCTTTATCCCCGTCAGCTTTTTCCCGGGGACCACGGGCATTCTCTACAAGCAGTTCTCGCTGACCATCGCCTTCTCGATCGCCATCTCTGCCTTCAACGCGCTCACTCTTTCACCGGCGCTTGCCGCTCTCTTCTTCGTGCAGAGACGAAGAAGACCGGAATCATGGGATTTCTCCTCAACCCTATTGAACGCCTGATCCAATGGGTCATCCGTGTCTATGCTCGAGCTGTCACGTTCGTTGTGCGCATTCGGTACGTCATGCTGGTGATCTTTCTCTGTGCCCTCGCAGCTACGGCGTTCATGTACAACTACGTCCCCACGGCGTTCATCCCGCAGGAGGATCAGTCGTATTTTCTGATCATCATCCAGACGCCGCCGGGCGCCTCCCTCAGCTATACGACCCCAGTTTGCGGACCAAGTCTCCGCGCAGGTCCGTAAGAACGAGGGCGTCTTTGGCACCTTCTCAGTCATGGGCTTTTCGCTCTCGGGCGGCAGTTCGCCGAACTCCGGCCTCATCTTTGCGCCACTGAAGCCCATCAACGACCGAACTAAGATGGGCCCCAAATTCACCGCCAGGGCCATCGTTGCTGACGTCGGACCCAAGCTCTTTGCTGTCCCAGGCGGCATCGCCTTCGCGGCCGAGCCTCCCGCTGTTGCCGGCATCGGTACCGTCGGCGGCTTTCAGTTCATCCTTCAGGACTCCGGACGCAATACCTTCGGCGACATCGACCGCATCGCCCACATCCTCGTCGGCAAGGGCCGCAGTCCAGACTCCGGACTCACCGGCATGAACACCACCTTCACCTCTAACGACCCTCAGCTTCTCGTCACTGTGGATCGCGAGAAGGCGAAGGCCATGGGAGTGCCGTTCAATCAGGTCACTGCAGCTCTCAATACCTTCATGGGCTCGAGCTACGTCAACGACTTCGACTTCAACAACCGCTCTTATCGCGTGTATGTCCAGGCCGATGCTCCCTATCGCCGCAACGCGCAGGATATTCATCAGTATTACGTCCGCTCCGACTCAGGCCAGATGGTTCCGCTCGATAACCTGGCATCCATCATCGAAACATCCGGGCCGCAGGTTATAAATCATTACAACCTCTTCCGCTCGGCCGAGATCGACGGCTCTCCCGCGCCGGGTCTCAGCTCCGGCCAGGGCCTCGATGCCATGGTGCGTCTGTTCAATGCAAACAAGATGCCTGGCATGTCCTACTCGTGGACTGGTCTCGCTCTTGAAGAAGTTGAATCCGCAGGCAAAGCCATCATCATCTTTGGTCTTGGCCTACTCGTCGTGTATCTCACTCTCTCTGCACAGTACGAGTCCTTCGCTCTGCCGTTCATCATCCTGCTCGCTGTTCCCATGGCGATTCTGGGCGCGCTCACCCTCGTCCACCTTCGTGGTCTCGTCGATGATGTCTATGTTCAGATCGGCCTCGTCATGCTCATTGGACTCTCGGCCAAAAACTCGATTCTCATCGTCGAGTTCGCCGAGCAACTCCTCGAGCAGGGAAGAACAATCACCCAGGCCGCCATCGAAGCCGCTGAGCTTCGACTTCGCCCGATCCTCATGACGTCGATTGCCTTCATTCTTGGAGTCGGCCCGCTCTACTTCGCTACCGGTGCGGGGAGCTATGGCCGCCACTCCGTCGGAACAGCCATCGTGGGCGGCATGGTTCTGTCCACAGTGCTCAACCTCTTCTTTATTCCGGTTCTCTATGTTCTGCTGAAGACACTCCTCGGCAGATTCTCCCGTAAGGGGAAAGTTCCCGCAGGCAGAACCGAGTTGCCACCACCGCAGCCCAGCCACTGATTTCGCGACTTTCGAGGATAGCGCCGGAGACCAGTGTCCGGCGCTATGATGCCGATATGGCAAAACCAACCGGCTCGTCCACTCAAAGCTGGCTTCCCGAGGCAAACAACCCCGCCGCAGACTTTCCACTACAGCATTTGCCCTACGGAGCCTTTGAACGTGAAGGTCAACAGCGCCTCTGTGTCGCCATCGGATCCCATCTTCTTGATCTGCACGACTGCGCTTCTTCCGGCCTGCTTCCAGCTTCGCTCGTGAGAGCTTGCGAGGCTCCGGTGCTCAATCCGCTGATGGCACTCGGCCATCGTTCCTGGACGCTGCTGCGCGAAACCATCACCAATCTTCTTCACGTGGACGCGGCGCGCGACGGCAGGCAGGCGACCGAGGCCTCCCTTCATTCCATAGCGGGAGCAACCCTCGTTAAACCGGTCCACATTCCCAACTACACCGACTTCTATGCCTCGATTTACCACGCTACGCGCGTCGGCCAGCTCTTCCGTCCCGATCAGCCTCTGTTTCCCAACTACAAGTACATCCCGATCGGCTATCACGGCCGCGCTTCCTCGATCATTCCAAGCGGTATGCCGGTGATCCGGCCGGTAGGCCAGTCTCGTCCGCCGATCTCCGATGGTCAACCTAACTTCCTTCCCACCAAAGCATTAGACTATGAACTTGAGCTGGCACTTTATACCGGTCAGCCGAACATCCTCGGTACCCAAATCGACATCGCGCAGGCAGAGCATCACCTCTTCGGAATCAGCCTCCTTAACGACTGGTCCGCCCGCGACATTCAATCCTGGGAGTACCAACCGCTGGGGCCCTTCCTTGCAAAAAACTTCGCGACCTCAATCTCGACCTGGGTCACGCCCATGGCGGCGCTCGAGCCATTCCGTGGACCAGTCGAGCCACGCCCGGCAACTGATCCCCAGCCACTCGCTTATCTTCACTCAGCGCATGACCAGCAAAATGGAAGTCTCAAGGTGACACTTGAAGTCTCTCTCCTAACCAACACGATGCGAGAGAACAAGCTGGCGCCCTTTGTTCTGAGCGAATCGAATGCCCACAATCTCTATTGGACCCCTGCCCAGCTTATCGCCCACCACACCAGCAACGGCTGCAACCTCCAGATCGGCGACGTCCTCGCCACCGGAACCATCTCCGGACCCGCCGAAGCCTCAGCCGGTTGTCTCCTTGAACTCACCCGCAACGGGACTCAGCCCATTCTGCTCCCCACCGGAGAATCCCGGACCTTCCTCGCTGACGGTGACGAGATCATACTTCGCGGTTGGTGCGAAGCTCCAGATACTTCGCGCATTGGCCTGGGGGAGTGCCGTGCCACGATCCTTCCCGCCCGCACCTGAGAAAGGATCGCCTGAACTCCCGACCCTAGCCAATCTCTGTATCGGTGAACTATCCTCAACCGTGCATCAGGAACCGGAGAAACTCCCATGGCGACCCAGACCCCGACACTCACGCAATCAGCCCAAGCGACCGCCGACTTCCTGCCCTTGAAAGGGACGGATCACGTCGAGTTCTACGTGGGCAACGCTCGTCAGGCAGCCTATTTCTACCGTACCGCCTTCGGCATGTCGCTGGTTGCGTACGCAGGCCCGGAAACCGGCCATCGTGACCGCGCCAGCTACGTCCTGCAGCAGGGCAAAGTCCGATTCGTCCTCACCACCGCCCTCCGGTCCAACTCCGACATCGCCCGCCACGTCGAGAAGCACGGCGACGGAGTCCGCGCCATCGCGCTCTGGGTCGACGATGCACGCCAATCCTGGCTTGAGACCACGAGCCGCGGCGCGCGCAGCGTCCAGGAGCCGAAAGAGTTCTCCGACGCCGACGGCCGTATTACCACCGCCAGTATCGCAGCCTACGGCGACACCCTCCACACCTTCATCGACCGCACTCATTACACCGGAGCCTTCTTCCCCGGCTACCGCGCCATCGCCGAAGATCCAGTCGCGCGGCCCGTCGGCCTCCTGCACATCGACCACATCGTCGGCAACGTCGGCTGGAACTCCATGAACGAGTGGGTCGACTTCTACGCGAAAGTGATGGGCTTCTCTCTCTACCAGCACTTCGACGACAGTGACATCTCCACCGAGTACTCCGCCCTCATGTCGAAGGTGATGGCGAACGGCAATGGCTACGTCAAATTTCCCATTAACGAGCCGGCTGAGGGACGCCGCAAATCGCAGATCGAGGAGTATCTCGATTTTTACCAGGGCCCGGGTGTGCAGCATCTCGCCCTCGCCACCAAAGATATTCTCTCCACCGTCTCCAAGATGAAGCAGCAGGGAGTCGAGTTCCTCACTGTCCCTCACACCTACTACACGGAGTTGCAGAACCGCATCGGCAAGATCGACGAGCCGATCGACGAACTCGAAAGACTCGGCATCCTCGTCGATCGCGACAACGAAGGGTACATGCTCCAGATCTTCACGCGTCCGGTCGAAGACCGCCCCACTGTCTTCTACGAGATCATCCAGCGCAAAGGCAGTCGCAGCTTCGGCAAAGGCAACTTCAAAGCCCTCTTCGAAGCCATCGAAAGGGAACAGGCCTTACGCGGCAACCTCTAACACCTTGATTCCGATGCCGCACAACGGCCGTCCGAACCCCATGATCCGGGGCGCAGATATGTATATTTATCCGTTACAAAATGAATAATCATTAGTGTTGACGGGGGTTTTCGCGTTCCTGCATGCTTGGACCAGAGTACCCGGCCATGAGCATGCAGAAAACAATCCAGGTCACCTACGGTTTCACTCCTCTCGAAGTTCCCGATCCTTCGCGCGTAACCTTCCTCATGTGCCCGCCCACCCTCTACGACGTCAACTACGTCATCAATCCGTGGATGGCCGGAAACGTCCACACCTCATCGCGCACCCGCGCCGCCGAACAATGGCAGTGCCTGTACGAAGCCGTCAGCAAGATCGCCAACGTGGAACTCATCGAACCAGAACCGGGCTCACCTGACATGGTCTTCACCGCCAACGCCGGCCTCGAGCGCAACGGCATCGTCGCCATGAGCAGCTTCTTCTATCCCGAGCGGCAAGGCGAAGAGCCACACTTCCGCCGCTGGCTCCAAAAGGCAGGCTATACCGTCATCGATACCCCCCGTGCCACTCCCTTCGAAGGCGAAGGCGATGCTCTCTTCTCCACTGACGGCCGGTGCCTATGGGTGGGACATGGTCCCCGCACCGCAATCTCCAGCCACCGCGCGCTGCGCGAGACATGGGGGATTCCAGTCACCCCGCTCCACCTTATCGACCCACGCTTCTACCACCTCGATACCTGTTTCGCCCCGCTCGAAGATGGCTTCGTCATGTACTTTCCCGATGCCTTCGACTACCTCTCGCTTCTGCGCATCGAGGCCTTCTACCCACCCGAAAAACGAATCACCATTCGCGAAGCGGACGCCGTCAACTTCGCCTGCAACGCTATCAACGTTGGCCGCACGATCATTCTCAATACGATCAGCAACCGGCTCAACAGCCAGCTCGAACAACTTGGCTTCCATGTCGTTCAGGTCGAACTCACAGAGTTCCTCAAAGCGGGTGGCGCGGCAAAATGCCTCGTCATGAGACTCAGCCACGCGGGTCGACCATACAGCAGGAGAGGGAACTAGAGCCCCTCAGCAAGCACTCGATCGTACGCAGGCACAGTCAGGAACTCCGTAAATCTCGCCGCCCTGACGAGCGATCGCATGAGCTCTGCGGCCTTCGTATAGGCTCCATAACGCTCAGCACCCACGTTCGTCTTAGCGCGTTCCAGCTCATCCGCAATCACTTCATCCACCATCTCCACGGTTACGGGCAGGCCGTCGTCCATCACCGCGTGATGATGTACCCACTGCCAAAGCTGAGCCCGGCTGATCTCCGCCGTCGCCGCATCCTCCATCAGGTTGAACAGCGGCACGCACCCAATCCCTCGCAGCCACGCCTCGACGTATCCCAGTCCCACGGCAACATTCTGCCGCACGCCGGCCTCGCTGATTGTGCCCTCCGGAACCTGCAGCAGATCCGCCGCGGTCACATGAAAGTCCTGCAGCTGCTTCTCGATCTGATTCGGCCGCGGCATCTCGCGATTGAAGACCTCAAGCGCCACGGGGACAAGTCCCGGATGCGCCACCCATGTTCCATCGTGACCATCGGTTGCTTCGCGCTCCTTGTCTGCCCGTACCTGCGTCAGCGCCCTCTCGTTCGCCACCGGATCGTTCTTGATGGGGATAAATGCGCTCATCCCACCCATCGCGCTCACCTTGCGACGATGGCAAGTCTGAATACACAGCTTCGAGTAGCTTCGCATGAAGTGCGTCGTCATCGTCACCTGCGACCGATCGGGTAGCAGTACGCTCGTGTCCCCGGCGAATTTCTTGATGAAGCTGAAGATGTAATCCCACCGTCCGCAGTTCAGGCCGGCTGAGTGGTCCTTGAGCTCCCAAAGAATCTCATCCATCTCGAAGGTCGCCAGAATCGTCTCGATCAGCACTGTCGCCTTGATCGACCCATGTGGAATCGCAAGCTCGCCTTCAGCCTTGATGAATACGTCGTTCCACAGCCGAGCCTCGAGGTGGCTCTCCATCTTCGGCAGATAGAAATAAGGCCCGGAGCCGCGCGCCAGAAGCTCCTTCGCGTTGTGAAAGGCAAACAATCCGAAGTCGAACAGCGACCCCGACATCGGCTCGCCGTCCACGATCAGATGCCGCTCCTCGAGATGCCATCCACGTGCCCGCACAAACAACACCGCAGGGTTATCAATCAACGCGTAGTTCTTGCCGGTCTTCTCATCCTCAAATGTAATCGTTCGTCGAACCGCGTCGCGAAGGTTCATCTGTCCCTCCATCAAGTTGTCCCAGATAGGGGTCGTCGAGTCCTCAAAGTCCGCCATGAACACCTTCGCGCCGGAGTTCAGCGCGTTGATGATCATCTTCCGGTCCACCGGCCCGGTAATTTCCACCCTGCGATCAAGCAGGTCTGCCGGCAGAGGCTCCACAACCCATTCGCTCTCCCGAATATGCTTAGTCTCCTTCAGAAAATCCGGTCGCTCTCCCGCATCCAGCCGCTTCTGTCGAGCGGCGCGCGCCTCCAGCAACTCCTTCCGCTGTTCGTTGAAGGTTCGTTGCAATCCCACGACAAACGCCACTGCCTCAGGCGTCAAAATCTCTGCGTACTCTCCAGGCGCCGGAGAGACGAACTCCACACTCTTATTCGACCTCATCATTCCTCCTGAAAAAGTTGTCAGGTCACAGTTCTAAGTCAGGAGCGCAAGCTTTAGCTTTTCTCTGACAACTAGCAACTGACAACTAGAAACTGACAACTAGCAACTAGCAACCGGCAACTACCACCTGCCTCACTCAAACCTCAGATGAACCTCGCCTGCAGTTGAGAACTTTACATCCGCCCGCGAACCAATAAGCCCAAATTCGACTCCGGTCCAGCTTCCCGTCGTCACCCACTGGCCCGCCTTCAATCCGCCAGTGCGTATCGATCCCTCATTCGCGAGCCACGGCAGCAAACGCATCAGGTCGCCTGAAGTATTTGATCCCGTCCGATCCACCCGCACCATGCCATCTACGGTGAGCACAACGTGCTCTCTCAAAAAATCGATCCTTTGCCAGGCATTCACCGCGTCGCCGTAAACAAAGGCGCCGTGCATCTGCAGGTCCGCAATCATCGATAATCGGCTAGCCTTTAACGGATCAGTGAGTCCGCTCTCAATCACCTCGATCGCAGGATGACAACTCCGAATCGCCGCGACAACCTCATCCCGCGAATAAGGGTTGTCTCGCGACGGCAGATCTTTGCCAATTAAGAATGCAACCTCTGCCTCCAGACCACGTAACCGATGCCTCCCGCCCAATATCGCGTGGTCCGTAGCGATCCAGGCCGCCGGCATAGGCGCAAACAACGGTGTGGCATCCGCGGTCGGAGCACCTACCTTCCATCCGCCGATCTCGCCGTAGGCCAGCGCAAGCCGGCCCTGAATAAAGTAAGCCTCATCGATTGTTACCGGCCGCACCCGCTCCGGAAGATCGTCGATTAGATTATTTGTCCTGCGAGCGTCCAGCAACATGGCCGCCGCCGCAATCAGTTCCTTTTCGCGTTCACCTGTCATTCAGCAAGTGTCTCGCAACCGACCAGTTTCTGTCTCGTCGCCTACTGCGAAGCCTTACCGAGGCTCAGAAGATTTGCGAACAACCGGTAAGCCCCCGGCACTCCCTCCGGCAGTTCGCGATACAGGGCCAGGGCAACGTAGACATAGGTACCTTTACCCGTCTTTGCCACTAGCAGTCCGCCCTTCTGCGGATCTTGCCCGGGATCACGCGTCTCAAGAAGAGCCTGGTACTGAGGGTCCCAACTCTCCATGAACCCGTGCCCACGCTCCTCCACCCATCCATCAAAATCCTTCGTCGTGATCTTGTTCGGCCAATTCAAAGCAGGACTCTGCGGAGCTAGCAGCTCTACAGGAGCCGTCTCATCCACCACCTTCTCCGCGCTTCCCAGCGAAAAAGAATATGGCCCGGGGCCAAACTGTCCCAGGTTGTACTGAACAATCACCACGCCGCCGTTCTTGGCATAGTCCAGCAGCTTTCCGTTCACCGCGGCCAGTCCGGGATTCGCTGCATAAGCGCGCACCCCCAGCACGACCGCGTCGTAGCCTTGAAGCTTTCCGCTGGCAACGTCCTCAACCGTGAGCGTCGCAGCATGCACTCCTAGATTCTCAAGTGACGCCTGCACGTCATCGCCGGTCCCGGGCAGATAACCCACCTTTAGCCCTGGAGCGACCTTCACATCCACGCCCTCTGTCCTGTAGGTCGCCGCGCTGTACATGTTCGTCGGAATCAATCCTTTGTATCCGACCGCACGAAATCCCTCGCTCGTCGACCCCCTGGTTGTCTCCGCCACAGCAGTAAGTTTGTAGTTCTTCTGCGACAGTCCGGAAGGCGTTACCTGGAATGAAATAGTCTTCGCCTCTCCAACGTGGCCGAAAGAAAACTCCGCACTCTGAGGCTCAGACCGCCATCCCTGCGGCAACTGTAGCCGTGTGCTGCCTTGAATGCCCTTTTGTTCGTCGCTTCGGACCTCCACGCTTACCGTGAAACTCTTCTCGGTCAGCGGAATAATCCCCGCAGGCGGGCGAATGGCAACGCTCAGCGAAGGGACGACCGCCATTTGCCGATCTGCATCCCACGCCTTATTCTCCGGAGCGAGTACGACCTGCCCAACCGTCACGGGCACCCCGCCGTAGACTGCCCTTACCCAGAAGCACAGCGGCGGTGTCTGCGGTGCCAGCCTCAACGCCGGATCATTTACATCGTAGTACGCCTGCTCAATACTCTTTCTCGTAAAGTAGGGCCGCGTCGTCGGATCCTTCGGCATCCCTTCCGCCTCTTCTACGCTCGCCTTTGTCGAGCCCCAGCCATACTCAAAAGATGAATCCAGCGTCTTACCTGCCTCAACCTTTCCTGTCCCCGCCACCCACGTGCGCTCTTTGCCTACGCTCCTCGCGCTTGGCGAGACAAAATCCGCGGTCACCTCAACCGTCTCTCTACCCCCATTGATGACCTTGGTTGCCACGTGAGCCGGGCAGCTCGGCGTCACCGCGCTGATGCACGCGTTGCCTTCCGCCACCATTCTTGCTTCGACACGCAGTTCGAGCGCCTCGACCAGCGCATCGTTGAACTGCACTCGTTTCACCTTCAACTCATGCAGAACATTTACTTTCTCCTGCTTGGTCAGCGCGCTCGTCTCCACCTTCGTAATCAGCGCATCCACTGCCTTCAGCCCATCCCGCAGCGCCGGTGCGCACTTCTCCGGAGCCTCCGTTGAAAACGCCTTCGCAGCCTCCGCTGCATGCTCATCAATGGCCTTCAGCGCCGGTCTCAGCCAATCCTGGGCCGTAGGAGCCAGCGTCGCGATCCCTTGCAGAGATAGATCCACACCATCAAAAAAACTCTGCTCCGTGTCGCCGGTCTTCACCAGAGAGCCATACCGGTGATAGCTCACATCAAACGCGCCCGCAGGAGCCATCCGGACGCCCTCGCCGATCTGCGTCTTCTGCAACGCCAGCCCTTTGCGCGCAAACTGGACGTAAGTCATTCCCAGTACCGGGCTCATCTCGCCCTCATGTACCACCACGTTCGCCTGCGGAGTCTCGTTCGACCATGTCTTCGTCACATAGTTGTAAAACCGCGCCGGAATGGACTTGTTTGTTGCATAGTCATACATCTGCCCGTTCGAAACCCGCGCGAACGGCACCCGCGCATACACCTTCATCGGTGACCATGGCTCCAGCCCCATCTCCGGAAACACCTTCGGATCGCCCGCCGCAGTAAAAACCTCCTGCGCCATCTCGCCGGACACCTGGTGCTGCCCGTGCCCATCCGTCGGCCCGCCTTCAAAGACGCTCGTAATCACCAGTGGTCGAAAGAGCCGCACCGCACGGACGGCGTCATATAGCACCCGCTCATGCGTCCACTGCGAAAACGCCTCTTCCTTTGTCTTCGAAAACCCAAAGTCCACTTCAGTCCCGAACATCTGGTCCACTCCCAGATACCGGTCCGCCGCGAGCAGTTCCTGCGTCCGCACGAGCCCCAGAGCGTCGTCAAAGTCGCCCGACATCAGATTCTGGCCACCTTCACCTCGCGTCAGCGTCAACGTCGCGGCATGAACACCCTGTCCGCGCGTCTCGTAAGTAAGCATCCCTCCATCCTCATCATCCGGATGGGCCACAATCATCATCAAGCTGGCCCGCGTCCGCAGCTTGATCAAGTTCTGCTGTAGAGCTGCGGTGCCTTGGTTGGCCGCAATCGGCTGGGACACTACGGCAGGCCGCACCTGCTCTGCCGCCAGGTTCGCCGGATCGCGAAGCTGCTGACCAAACGCGCCACCGCCCGCCACGGCGAGCGTCATCGCCAGCCCGGCACTCCATCGCCCAAATATCCGCCAAGGAATCATTCACTTCTAATCTCTCACACCTGGCCGCTTCCGATCACGCGCAAATCCACCCAATCCGTCGTCATTGCTCCCGCGTACTTTGACCAGCGGCAGGGCTCGCGTCATATCATAGGAAGAGCAAGTCCCGCAGTTGGAAGGGAAGACCGCATGCTCCTTCGCAAGTCTGGCAGCCTCGAATCGACGATCCGTTCCTCCGATATCACCCCGCAGCATATCTGTGATGAGCGCCAGCAGAGCCGCCGCCGCTTCCTCACAGGAGCTGCCACCCTCGGGGCGGGCGCGGTCGCAGCGCGTTATCTCGGCGATCTCGCTGACCCTGCGACCACCGTCGAAGCCGCGGCCGATCTGCCCACAGTTCCAAGCAAATACGCGGTTCCCGACGCACAGACGCCCTTCAGCAAAGCCACCGCGTTCAATAACTACTACGAGTTCGGCACCGACAAATCCGATCCCGCGAAGTACGCCCACACCCTCCAGATCCGCCCGTGGACCGTACAGGTCACCGGCATGGTCAAGAAGCCCCAGACCATCAACATCGACGACCTCCTTCACTACCGCCCCATCGAGTCCCGCGTCTACCGCCACCGCTGCGTCGAGGCCTGGTCCATGGTCATCCCCTGGGACGGCTACTCGCTCTCCGAGTTCATCAACTTCTGCGAGCCCCTCCCCAGCGCCAAGTACGTCCAGTTCTTCACTCTCAACGACAGAAAGCAGATGCCCGAGCGGCCCTCCTCCTACGACTGGCCCTACCGCGAAGGCCTTCGTATGGATGAGGCCATGAACCCGCTCGCCCTGCTCACCTTCGGCTGCTACGGCCAGATCCTTCCCAACCAGAACGGATCGCCTATCCGGGTTATCCTGCCCTGGAAGTATGGCTTCAAGTCAGGAAAATCCATCGTTCGCTTCCACTTCCTGGACAAGCAGCCCCAGACCACCTGGAACCAGCAGAATAGCGAAGAGTACGGCTTCTACTCCAACGTGAACCCCAACGTCGACCATCCCCGATGGTCGCAGGCCCGCGAGCGGCGTATAGACTCTGGCTTGCTGCCCCACTACATCCCCACCCTGATGTTCAACGGCTACAGCGACCAGGTAGCCAGCATGTACGCAGGCATGGACCTGAAGAAATATTACTAACCAGGCAGTTCCCCCCCTCTCCGCTAAACTGCCGATGAGCTAGCCATGTCCAAACACACCATCATCGCTCTCAAAACCCTGCTCCATCTCGTCTGCCTCGTGCCCTTCGCATGGCTCCTGCACTTTTTTACGTCAGGCGCACTAGCTCTCAATCCAGACCCCATCAATTACATCACCCACTTCACTGGCGACTGGACTCTTTACACCCTCTTCGCCTCTCTCGCCATCACACCTCTCCGCCGTCTGTCGCCAAAGATCTCGTGGCTCATTCGCTTCCGGCGCCTTCTCGGCCTCTACGCCTTCTTCTACGCAACCCTCCACCTGGCGACCTACATCTTCCTCTTTTCCGGCTACGACATTGTCACAGCGCTCACCGGTCTGCGCGCCGGACATCCCGGAGAACTCATCACGCAGTGGAAGATCATCTCGCCGCACATGGTCGACGACGCCCTCAAGCGCCGCTTCATTCAGGTCGGCCTCTTCGCCTGGTTGATACTCCTCACTCTTGCCGTCACCTCTCCAGCCGTCATCATGCGAGCGATGGGGGGAAAAAACTGGCAGCGCCTGCACCGTCTCATCTATGTCGCAGCTATTGCCGGGGTCATCCACTTCTGGTGGCTGGTCAAAAGCGGTAACCGCGCGCCCTGGAAGGACACCGCCGTCCTCACAGTGCTTCTGCTTGCCCGCGTCATATACTCCCTCCTGAAGAAGCGCTCCAGCCTGGCAACGGTAAAAGCGGTTCAATAACGCGATATCCCTGCCATTCGCGGCTGAAATCGAGAGCCTGCGCAACTTTTTTCGCAAAAACTGCTTCAACTTAGACAGGGAAGAGATCGCGAGGAGGCCGATAATGCGTCATGCTCTTTCGATCGTCTTCGTGATCACATTCCCGATCGCCTTCGGTCAGACGCAGCAAACGCCTCATCCCAATCACACGCAGAAGCCGGCGACGAAGCCGATGCCATCCGCGGCAAAGAAACCCGCTGCACTGATACCTCTCAATCAACGCGAGCTCGCCCAGCAACTCCTTAACCGCTTCACCTTCGGTCCGCGCCCAGGCGACCTCGAGCAGGTCCTGACTATGACCCCGGAGGCGTGGTTCGAGCAGCAACTCAAACCCGCCAGCATCCCCGATCCAGTTCTCGAAAAGCGGCTCGCCGACTACCCAACCCTCAATCTCCAGCCCGATCAGGCCTTGCTCCTCTTTCCCGACCGCGGAACCATCCAGGCTGTAGCGGAAGCCAAGCGCCCTTACCCACCCGATCCGATCCTCGCTGCGATGTACGAGGTACAAGTCCATAAATACAACACCGATCTCGACGCCAAAAAGATCAACCCGGACGGAAAGCCAGCCGTCACGCCTCCAACCGAAGCGGAAGCGGCCGAGCAGAAGAAGACCGACCAGACTACCGCTGCCCGCATCGCCGGAGATCTCTTCACCTTGCAGAAAAATGAACGCATGGCCGCGCTCATCAAACTTCCCGTAGCCGACCGGATCGCTTTCACCACCTATGTTGCCGGAGACCAGAAGAATCTTCTACTCTCTCAGTTCAATCCACGCGAGCGAGAGATCTTCAATGCCATGGCAGCCAACATCGGCTCCTCCTACCAGATCATCAACGAGCTCTCGCAGGCTAAAATCCTGCGCGCCATCCTCTCCGAGCGTCAGCTGCAGGAGGTCATGACCGACTTCTGGTTCAATCACTTCAACATCTACATCGGCAAAGACTCCGATCAGTGGTACACCACCAGCTACGAGCGCGACGACATCCGCAAAAACGCCCTCGGCAAGTTTCGCGATCTCCTCGTCGCCACTGCAACCAGTCCAGCCATGATGGTCTACCTCGACAACTGGCTCTCCATCGGCCCCGACTCCATCGGGAACGGCGTCAATCCGGCCAACCCCAATTCGAAGAAGGGTAATCGCGGACTCAACGAAAACTATGGCAGGGAAGTGATGGAGCTGCACACCCTCGGCGTCGACGGCGGGTACACGCAGGCCGACGTCACTGCTCTCTCCGCTATCCTCACCGGCTGGACCGTCGATCGTCCCAACCAGGGAGGCCCATTCGCCTTCGACCCGAAGAAGCACGAACCAGGACCGAAACAATGGCTCGGCCACACAATCGGAGCCGCGAGCCCCGGTTCCACAGGTCCCGCTTCTGGGACCTTGGTTCAAGCCACAGACCCATCCGCCGGAATGAGGGAAGGAATCGAAGCCCTCACCCGTCTCGCCTCTGATCCGCACACTGCACACTTCATTAGCTACAAGCTCGCCCAGCGCTTCGTCGCCGACGACCCCCCGCCAGCGCTCGTCGACCGCATGGCCGCCACGTATCTCTCCACCGACGGCGACATCAAAGCCATCCTCCGCACCCTCGTTCAGTCGCCCGGAGCTCAACTCCACAAAATACTTCCGCAATAAAGTCAAAACCCCGATGGAATTCCTGGCCTCCACATTCCGCACCACGGCGACCGATCCCATCAACCCCGGAGCACTCGTCAACACCATCAACACCATGGGCATGCGCCTCTACTACGCGCTTCCGCCCACCGGCTACTACATCACCGCCGACCACTGGATGAACTCGAGCGCTCTGGTCGACCGTCTCAACTTCGCCTACGCGCTCACAGGCAGTAAATTCGCGAACCAGAAGTTCGACTCATCGCATGTGCTCGCCCTCGGTCTCATGGCCCAACCTGCAAATCCTGAGGCCAACCAGACCGCAGCCGCAAAGACGTCCCGCGCCAGATACTCGGAGACCCTCCTCACCAATGACCGTGCCGCTTCACCGCCAGACGAGTCCTACACGAACGCAGCGGGCCCGGACATAGCTCTCCATGTCCTCGCATCCACGCTTATAGGCGGCGATGTATCCACCCAGACCAATCAGCTCATTCACAAACAACTCGCCGATCTCTCTGCAACCAACTCCACCGACACACTCAACCTGCTAACTGCTCTCGTCATGGGTAGCCCCGAGTTCCAACTCCACTAGCCCTTCCGTCATCTCACAAGCATGAAGCCGATCAACCGTCGAAACTTCACAACCGGCATCGTCGCGGCCACGGTAACGGGTAGGGCCGTGGCCGCATCGGAACCTCGGGCAACCGCAACTCCTCAGCAGCTTCACCTCAAGCCAAATGGATGGATGCCGAACAGCCCATTGCCTGTCCTCCTCTACCGCAGCGCCTTGCCGGCAGACGGCGACCTTGCCATTGCAATGGAACACCTCTTCACGACCAACGGTTGGCCACCACAATGGCGCAACGGCGTCTACCCGTTTCACCACTATCACTCCACTGCGCATGAGGTCTTAGGGTTCGCGGCAGGCTATGCAGAACTCATGCTCGGCGGTGAAGGGCATGAATCGCTCACTGTGAAGGCTGGAGATGTCCTCGTCCTGCCCACTGGAACCGGCCACTGTCGCATCTCCGCCTCCGACGACTTCCTCGTCATCGGAGCGTACCCAACCGGCGAACACTGGGACATCTGCCGCAGCGCCGCGACCCCGGAGATGATGAAACGCATGCGGAGCGTACGCTTTCCAGCCTCCGATCCGCTCACCGGAGCCACCGGCGCTCTTCCCAAACTCTGGCCCCCGTCCAACGAGACTTAAGGAAACAGCAGTCTCTTCACCCACCCATCGTCGTCTCTCACATACAAAAAGCGATCATGTAGCCGGCCCTCCCGGCCAATCCAGAACTCTATCCGCTCCGGGTGCAGCAGATATCCCCGCCAATATGCCGGTCGCGGAATCTCCTCAGGAAATCTCGCATCAAGCTCCCTCACCTTGGCTTCCAGCACCTCTCGACTCGCCAGCACCCGGCTCTGCTCGGAAGCGACGGCGCCGAGCTGGCTCAGCCTCGGCCGGCTGCGGAAATAACTGTCGGCCTCTTCCGCCGGCAGTTCCGAAACCGGGCCCGCAATCCGGACCTGCCTCCGCAGCGACTTCCAGTGAAAGCACATCGCCGCCCGCGGATTCTCCGCAAGTTCAAGTCCCTTCTGGCTCTCCGCATTCGTGTAAAAAGAAAACCCTCGCTCATCTGCCTGCTTGGCCAGCACCATTCGCACGCTGGGAATGCCATCACTCGTCGCTGTCGCCAACGCCGCTGCGTTTGGATCATTCAGCTCAGACGCTTCGGCGTCTTTCATCCACACGCCAAACAGCGCTATTGGATCTGTGTCTTCCATTCCGGCTCCATCGATATCTGCGGCTGTTACGTTAAGGAGCTCAGCCTAGTCCGTCGAACAAATCGGTCGACTGGCGCGCAGCCTGCGGTTCTGTCGTAGCCACGAGAGCATAAAATTCCTCCGCTCCGTACTTCGCGAAGAACTCCTTCGTCCGCTCTACCAGAGGAGCCTGCGAGACATGTTGCCGGAATGCCTCGCTCTTCCGCTCACGCACAGGGCGAATATCCAGCGTCACGGTCCAAGGCATCATCATCGCAGGCGGCCGGTCCGGAAGGTCCACGTTCGACGTCACGTAATACAGCCGCTGAGCCCGATGGGGAACCCCGGAATCCGGATACCGCTTCGCCTGGCCCGCCCAGTGAAACGCCGCGGTCGCCAGCATCGAAGCCAAGGTGTGGTCCGCATGCGTATTCAGTCCGCCGTCGCCGCCAAAGGTAAGCATCACGTCCGGCCTGAAGCGTCTTATCCGCTCCACGAGACGCTGTACACCCGCGGAGAACTCGACAAACTCCAGCCGCCCATCCTGATAATCCATCAGCTCCGGATGGGTGACGCCAAGCACTTTACAGGATGCGAGAAACTCCGCACGCCGCATCTCTCCCAGCGCCTTACTTGTAGCCGCATCGCCGCGATTCGTGGCGGCCTGCCCATCCGTCAGGCAGATCACATAGGTCTCAGCTCCGCGATCCGCCGCCAGCGCCAATGCCCCACCAAAGGCGAAGCACTCGTCGTCAGGATGAGCGACAACGCACATCAGCTTCAGGCCCAATCGGCTTCCTCCAGATCGGCGTCGTCAAAGAGCAACTCCGCGGAGATATCGTCCATCTGCGCCTCCGGATCAACGCCTCGCACCGGCGCAAAACTTCTGCGATGCAGCCCGCAGGGGCCGATCTCAGCAAGAGCGCGTTTGTGCGCCGGCGTTGCGTAGCCCTTATGCGACGCCAGCCCATAGCCCGGGTGTAGCGCGTCGAGTTGGCGCATCAACGCATCGCGGTGCACCTTCGCCAGCACAGAGGCCGCAGCGATCGAAAGGCTCAGCGCGTCGCCATAGATAAGCTTCGTCTGCCGGCAAGGGTGGTCGAGCCGCATCGCATCGATCAGCAGATGATCGGGCTCCATCGTCAGACCCAGCACGGCGGCAAGCATCGCCATACGCGACGCTTGATAGATATTCACTCGGTCAATCGTCTCCGCGTCAACCTCGGCCACACTGAACGCCAGCGCCATGCCGCGAATCTGCATGTCCAGCGCCTCCCGTTCCTCTCGCGTCAGTTGTTTGGAATCCTTGAGCCCAGCAGCGGCAAGCTCGTCCAGGCACTCGGGCAGGATCACCGCAGCCGCCACCACGGGGCCAAACAGCGCTCCACGCCCAACCTCATCCACGCCGGCGATTCTCTGGAAGCCGTGGTACCGGAGCGCCTGTTCCGGCGCGTCGCTGCATATCAGCAGCTTCAACATACGCTGTTTGGCCGTCGCCGCAGTTACCTTTTTCTTCAATGCGCGTTTGGAGAGAGAAACGGCCATGCTCGTCAAAGACGAGTGTAAACCTGCTCACAAAGCGAAGCCACGACCGAAGTCGTGGCTTGGTGAAAAGTTTGGTGGAAAACAGGGAACGAAAATCTTAGCTTGCCGTGGCGCGCTCAACCTCGCGCAGACGGGCAGCCTTGCCGCGCAGTCCACGAAGATAAAACAGCTTCGAGCGGCGAACCTCGTACGAACGAACCTTCTCGACCTTGTCGACGACCTTCGAGTTGTAAGGGAAGATACGCTCGACGCCCTGGCCGAAGCTCATCTTGCGAACGGTGAAGGAACCCTGCGCGCCCTTGTTGCACGCGATCACCATACCCTCAAACGCCTGCAGGCGCTCTTTCTCGCCTTCACGAATCTTGACTTGAACTCGAACGGTGTCGCCGGGGGCGAACTGAGGTAAATCGGTCCGCTCTAACTTGGCGGCCAGTTTCTGCATAATCGGATGAATGGACATGACACAACTTTCCTATGGTTGGACTCGACCTCTAGTTTACACGAAATTGCGGCATTTCGGGCCTGAATCCCAAAGAAATCATGCACTATCAGCGCTTTATCGCTATGGTTTTTCCAACCATCCAAACTCCGCGAGAATCTCCCGATCCTCATCGCTCAACTCTATCTGTCGAAGCAGGTCCGGACGGTTCTCCACCGTCTTCTTCAACGCCATCCTTCGCCGCCATCTGCGCACAACCTCGTGGTTCCCGCCAGCGAGCGCCTCTGGTATCGCTGCTCCCATAAACTCGGCCGGCCGCGTGTAATGCGGATAATCCAGCAACCCTCCCGCCCCGTAGGTCGAGCGCGGCGGTCCCTCCGTCTTGCCGGCATCTTCCACTTCATCGTCAGCGCCAAAGCTCTCATAACGGGACGAATCGGGGTTTCCAAGCGCCCCCGGCAACAGCCGAACCACCGCATCCACAATCACCGCCGCCGCCAACTCGCCGCCCGAAAGAACATAATCCCCAATCGAGATCTCGCGGTCACACAGCAGCTCATTCACCCGCTCATCCACACCCTCATAACGCCCGCAGATCAGAACAACGCGCTCCGTCTCCGCCAGCTCCTGGGCAATCGACTGGCCAAAAGGCTGACCCTGCGCCGAAAGAAGAATGACCGTTTCGTTCGCCCGGCGTTCCGCCTTAGGCGAAATCTGCAGCGACTGCACCGCCTCGTAGATGGGCTGCGCCTTCAGAACCATTCCCTCGCCGCCGCCAAAAGGACGGTCATCCACCGTGCGATGACGGTCGTGGGTAAAACTGCGCAAATCGTGCGTCGCAATTTCCACAAGTCCAGCGTGGCGCGCGCGTTTCAGTATCCCGTAGTCGAACGGCCCAGTAAAAAAGTCGGGAAATATTGTGATGATGTCAAAGCGCATAAAGACGTAGATTACCCCGGGACGACCCTCGCGATTACCACATGGCCAGTCGCAGTCACCCCGCTGACTGCACCATATCACTAGGAAGTTGTAGAGCCGCTTGTTCGATTTCGCTGACAATCTTAGGTGTGGTCTGCGTAAATATCCCCGTCTCCGGATCAGTCCGGCAAGTGGAAGTGAGCGGCATCATGTCCCGAATCAAATTCGCAGCGCTGATTTTGTTAGCGTTCGCATGTCTCTGCTCTATCTCTGTCGCTCAGGAGCAGCAGCCACCGGATACCCTTGCAAAATCTACCGCTCCGGTCGATCTCAAGCTGGCCCAGCCGGCAAACGCGGACCCTGCAGCTAACGTCGCGCTATCAGCCAGCGACTCTAACAGTCACAAGTACGTCCGCTCCGTCCCCCTCCCTCGCGCTGTCACCGGACCCGATGACATTCGGCCATTCCGGTCCGTTGCCATCGGCTTCAAAGCAGACACGCTTGGAGCCGGCTTTGAGATCGCCACTCCGATGTCACGCAACTTCAATCTCCGCACCAGCTACAACTTCTTCGCCTTCAATGACGGCTTCAACTACGACGGCCTCAACTACGACGCAAGGCTCCATCTGAAATCCAGCGAAACGACCATTGACTGGTTTCCCATCGGCGTGATCCACCTCAGCACTGGCGTCCTCTGGGTAAAAAACAGCATGACAGCGCCGGTCAACGTCCCCCCTGGCCAAACCTTCACGCTTGGCGGCCAGAGCTTTCTCAACAGCGTCGACGATCCGATCGCGGGCACCTCGTCCGCCACCTATCCTCACTCCTTCGCGCCTCTGGTGCTGGTCGGTTTAGGAAACATCATTCCACGCAGCGGCAGACACCTTACGTTTCCCTTTGAGATCGGTGGAGCTTACACCGGTTCCCCTCAGCTCAATCTCAACCTCAGTGGGACCATCTGCACCACAGATGGTTGCGTAAATCTGGTTCAAAACACCGAGGCAGCAGACAGTCTCAAGCAGGAGATCAAGAACCTGAATAAAAATCTCAGCAGCTACCCGGTCTTCCCCATCGTTTCAATGGGCGTTGCCTATCACTTCTGATCTTTGTCGGTTGCGCCATCTGTGGCCCCACTCGTCGTTCGGTTGATCTCAACCAATCCCTCAGGCAGCTTCATCTCGATTCGCTTCGCCTCAGCATCCACGTTCACCAGAAATGCTTTGGCATAAGGGATCAAAATCTCGTCTCCCTCCTCGGACATCACCACGAGCAACGGAGCAGCGTCGTCAATTCGTCGCGTACCATCTGCGGTCATGGCGAACTGAACATCTTCAACAACACCCACCGCAATCGCACTGTCGTAGACGGTACAACCGATCAGTTCGCTGATGTAAACGGACTCCTCGTCGAGTGCAAGCCTCTCCTCGCGAGGAACGATCACGTCCAGCCCCGCAATCGTCTCTGCCTCTGAGATCGTCTCGACGCCCTCAAACTTCAGCACCACCCGGCCCTGGCTTCTTCCCACCGGCAACCAGAAAGAGACAACCTCGGCCGCGCGAGCCTCGGAAGCAGCGTCATCAAACCCTGGCTTCGCTAGAAACACATGCTTGCGATCATCAAAGCGCTCCGGAAAATCGGTAAACAACTCCGCAAGCACCTCTCCTTTCCGACCCTGCGGCCGAAGCAGATGTGCCAGGACAATCCAGGATGGAGCGCTTTGCGTCATAGGGTGCAATGTGGCGCAAAGGAGCAGCCGGGAATGCCGTCGTTCTTTGCGTCTAGGTCTACGGGGTGGGCGAGTCGCTCTGTTCCACGATGTCCAGCGAAAAGCGATGCCGGAACTTCATGCTCGCCGCGCTGAGAATCGTACGCATAGATCGCGCCGTTCGTCCCTGTTTCCCAATCACCTTGCCGACATCGCTCTGCGCGACACGTAATCGAATGACAGTCGCATCGCCATCGGCGATCGCCTGCACGGAGACGCTGGCCGGGTCATCAACCAGGGCCTGGGCGATCTCGGTCACAAGTTCTGTCATGTTCTTCACAGGGTCTTCCCCTGCAGGAAACTGAGCTGCCTGAGTCATCACACACACCTTCGGATTCTGGGAGTCTCACGAAGAGTCGCTCATGCCCATCCCTTCGTCTCGTCTTCTGCGAGATCTTCCAGGAAGTGCTGAAACGAGCGAAACACCGGTCGCCTTCTGCCCGGAGTTGATCCCGGGCATCTGCTTTACAAAGTCACTCGATTAACTCTGCAATACCAAGGAGTCTACGTGAAACGGTGATGAAGACGTAGCGCAATGAATCTAAGGATGCATCTATCTTTGGGCACCAATTCTACATTCCCAAAGTTAGTTACCGGTAACTTTTAGGCGACCGCAGCTTCGACCGGCTCCTTAGCCATCAACTTCCCGACCCGGTCCGACACCTGGGCCCCATTCTTGGTCCAATAATCAATGCGATCCCGCTTCAGATCAACCGTAGCAGGGTTCGTCCGCGGATTGTAGGTTCCAACAACTTCAACAGAACGGCCGTTACGGGCGCGATCCTTTTCAATAACTACGACGCGGTAGTGGGGTTGCTTACGCGCTCCAACGCGCGCCAAACGAATCATCAACACGGGCAATGCCTTTCAAAACATTTTTTGATCTCTGAGTCACAGATGGCCCATCGGTCCTCAGCTTCGGCGGAAGACCGGCACACTTAACCCAACATCTAAGTATCGCGGAAAATGAGGGTTTTCGCAATGGGAACGCCCTCAGACACCACAATTAAGCAGGGAACAGGAAACGCAGCACATCCCCGAAGCGGGCCGACCAGGCGCGCTCATCGTGCACCGCGCCTTCAGCCTCCACATAAGCCAGGTCCACTCCAATCTTCCAGCCGCGCTTAACCAGAAGACGCTCGAGCATCTCCGCATCCCGCAGATGTCGAACCCCTTCAGCCGTTCCCATATCCAGCCAGATACGCAGCTCCGGCTTCGCAGTCTGCTGTTCGATCGCGTTTAAAATACTTCGATGGTCCCACCAGAGCGACGGGGACATCACCGCAATCTTCCCGAACACCTCTGGGTGCGCAAATCCCAGATAAAGCGAGACCAATCCCCCCAGAGACGAGCCGCCCAACCCTGTGTTTTCTGCGTCCGGGAGTGTCCGATAACTGCCGTCGATCAACGGCTTAAGCTCCTCGATCAGCAGTCGCCCGTAACTCCTTCCCTCGCCTCCGCCCATCCTGTAGTCGCGAGTCGGCGTGTACTCGGCCATCCGTCTCAACCCGGTGTTAGCCACGCCAACCAGAATCACCGGTTCGATCTCGCCTTCCTCCGCTAGGCGGTCCGCCGTCGTGTTGGCGTCCCACGTCTTGCCGGCGATGTACGACGTGCGTCCGTCGAACAAATTCTGTCCGTCCTGGAGATAGAAGACAGGGAAGCGGCGGTCGCTTTGCTCCATATACTGCTTTGGCAGATAAATCGACACCGCCCGGTCATCCGGCAGAATCTCTGAGTGGAACTCCCTCACGATATACCTTGGGTTAGAGTCAAGCTCATCCGCAACAGGTTCTGGCTTCGTCTCGACAGTAGAGTTGGCAGGCGACAGCTCGGTCCGCTGGGGTTCGAACCCCGGCTTGAAGGAAGATGGGATTAGTGGTTCCAATGCGATAACAGCAGCTCCAGTAAAGTACGATTGCATCACACTATCAGAGGGGAAGGCAATGAAGCGCGAATACCACAAATGGTTCTCCCCGTCGCTCGGCCGCGACATGGAGCTGCTCGTCTTTGGTCACGGTGGTCTCCCCGCCCTCGTCTTTCCAACCTCCTGCGGCCGCTTCTTTGAGTTTGAAGACCGCGGCATGGTCAACGCTGTCCGCGACAAGCTCGAACACGGCCGTCTTCAGCTCATCTGCGTCGACTCAGTCGACTCCGAGAGCTGGTACAACCGCAACGTCGCTCCGCGCTGGCGCATCGCCCGTCACATGCAGTACGAGAACTATCTGATGCAGGAGGTCCTGCCCCTCGTCCGTCAGCTAAACCGTCACCCTGAACTCGCTTCCATCGGCTGCAGCTTCGGCGCATATCACGCCGCAAACATCGCCCTCCGTCATCCCGATGTCTTCTCTGCGATGCTCTCCATGGGCGGAGCCTTCGACCCCTCCAACTTCCTCTCCGGCTACTACGACGACGATTGCTACTACAACATTCCCACGCACTACCTGGCGAACATGAGCGATCCCTGGTATCTCCACCGTTACCGGCACAACAAATACGTCCTCGCCACCGGCGTCCACGATCAGTGCTGGAACGACAACGAACGCATGGCTGCGATCTTCCGCAGCAAAAGTATTCCTTGCCGCCTCGACGTCTGGGGCGACAACACCGGCCACGACTGGCCCTGGTGGCAACGCATGCTCGAAACTTATGTCTAACCTCTGGTCTCTTAGGAGCGAACGACCCACAAATCAGTAACCACCTGGAGGATTACGTGAAGAAGATCGGTGTTCTCTTTGGAATGGAAAATACCTTTCCCAGCGCCCTCGTCGACCGCGTCAACGCGATGGAGATTGACGGCATCGCTGCTGAATTCGTCCACGTCGGCGGCGTCACGATGGCCGAGCCGTCAGGCTACGCCGTCATCGTCGATCGCATCTCGCACGACATGCCCTTCTATCGTTCTTTCCTCAAAAACGCAGCCCTCACCGGTACGCAGGTCATCAACAATCCCTTCTGGTGGTCCGCCGACGACAAGTTCTTCAACTACGCGCTCGCCCACAAGCTAGGCGTGGCGGTCCCGAAGACAG
The DNA here is from genome assembly GCA_963798925.1 of uncultured Acidobacteriaceae bacterium. Classification (GTDB taxonomy): domain Bacteria; phylum Acidobacteriota; class Terriglobia; order Terriglobales; family Acidobacteriaceae; genus Edaphobacter. The sequence continues at coordinate 1,087,771 of CAWCVD010000007.1, read as the reverse complement.
TTCTCCTCCCGCATAAGAAATTTCCACCGCAGATCACCGAGCGTTCTCTGCGCAACCTTCAGTTTCCCCTCGACTGGGATGGCATCTTCGAATACGTCGGCTTTCCTGCCTTCCTCAAACCCCACGACGGCGGCGGCTGGCGCGACGTCTATCACGTCCACAACAGCGACGAGTTCTTCGATGCCTATGACAAGACCCGCGATCTCTCAATGACTCTGCAAGCCGCGGTCAACTTCAAAGAATACTTCCGCTGCTACGTCGTAGGCCAGTCCGAAGTCCGCATCATGCCCTACGACCCGCGGCGTCCGCACGAGCACCGCTACGTCCTGGACCCGCCCGAATACGACAAGAAGCTCCTGAAGCGAGTAGAGAAAGACGCCCTCACACTCTGCAAGGCCCTGGGCTACGACCTCAACACCGTCGAGTTCGCCTGCGAAGACGGCATCCCCTACGCCATCGACTTCATGAACCCAGCCCCCGATGCCGACCTCCACTCCGTAGGCAAAGAAAGCTTCGACTGGATCGTCAACGCCGTAGCAAATCTAGCGGTGAAGAAAGCCCAGGACCCTACCAAACCCGAACTTCGCTGGGCCTCGTTACTGGGCGCCGAGAAAAAATCCACACCAAAAAAGACCACAGTCAAAAAAGCAACAGCGAAAAAAGCAACAAAGAAATCGCTCCATTAAGGAAACGCAGAGGATGGATAGAGAGCAAAGCGGCAACCAAAAATCAGTCCGCCTTTATCCGTCAAATCCCTTTTATCTGTGTTAAGTTTTTGTATTCGCGAACGAGGCCAAGAATATGCGCCCATCCTTCACGCTAGGCATCGAAGAGGAATACCAGACAGTCGACCCAGAGACCCGCGATCTCCGCTCGCACATCGCGACCGAGATGCTCGCTAAAGGCAAACTCCGCCTCGAAGAGCGCGTCAAGGCGGAGATGCACCAGTCCGTCATCGAGGTCGGCACCCGAGTCTGCAAAACCATCCACGACGCCCAGGAAGATCTCTTCGACCTCCGCCGCAACATGATCTCTCTCGCCGAAGAGCACGGCCTCGTCCTCGTCGCCGGAGCCACCCATCCCTTCGCCGACTGGCGCGTCCAGGAGATCTACCCCGACCCCCGCTACGCACAGGTTGTCGAAGACCTCCAACTCGTCGCCCGCGCCAACCTCATCTTTGGCCTCCACGTCCACGTTGGCATCGAAGACCGCGAAGCCGCCATCCGCATCATGAACTCACTGCGCTACTTCCTTCCGCATATCCTCGCGCTCTCCACCAATTCGCCCTTCTGGCTCGGCATGGATACCGGCTACAAGAGCTATCGCGCCAAGGTCTTCGAAAACTTCCCTCGCACCAATCTCCCCGATAGCTTCGCCAGCTACTCCGAATTCGAGAGCTACGTCAACCTCCTCATCAAGACCAACACCATTGACAACGCAAAAAAAATCTGGTGGGATGTCCGCCCCCATCCCTTCTTCGACACCGTCGAAGTCCGCATCTGCGACATTCCCCTTCGCGCCCACGAGACCATTGCCATCGCCGCACTCATCCAGGCCACCGCCGCCAAGCTCTGGCGTCTTCACTCCCGCAACGTCGACTACCGCCAGTACTCTCGCGCTCTTTTAATGGAGAACAAGTTCCGCGCCGTACGCTATGGCCTCGACGGCAAGATGATCGACTTTGGCAAACAGGAGGAGGTCCCCGCCCGCGACCTCATCCTCGAATATCTCGCCTTCGTCGACGACGTCCTTGACGAACTGGGTAGCCGCCGCGAGATCGCCTACATCCACACCATGCTTCACCACGGCTCCGGCGCCGACCGCCAACTCAAGGTCTACCGTGAAACCGGCGACCTGAAGGCCGTAGTTGATTACATGGCCGCCGAAACCAAAGCCGGCCTCTGACGTGATTCTGTATTTGCTCTTGCTTTTCTGGTTGTCATCCCGAAGGGGATCCTCTCTTGCTAGGTACCCCCATTTCCCGCTTTTGGGACAATGAGTTCCACGTCTCAACCATCACATCTCTCTCATCAAAACCATAACAATCGTGTGAAATTCTCAGGAAACCTATATCCTAGACACAAAGCTTTCCATGAAAGATGGGCCGAATGTTTGATCAGGCAACACCCGTAGCACCAGACCTCCGCACCACCCCCTTCCCAGCCGAGTTCACGCCCGGCGCAAGCAACGCCGTCACCACCTGCCTGCGGATTCAGCCCAACGAAAAAGTCACCCTCATCACCGACGAGCGCTGCCTCACCATCGCCGCCTCCATCGCAAGCGAACTGGACCGCATCGGCTGCACCTGGAACGCCTTCGTCCTCGAAGCCCTCGCCCCGCGCCCCCTCACCCAAATGCCATCGGCCGTGCTCGCCGACATGGAGACCTCCCAGGTCAGCATCTTCGCCGTCTCCGTCCAGCCCAACGAACTCCACAGCCGCATGCAGATGACCGACGTCGTCAATCGCCGGCACATGCGTCACGCCCACATGGTCAACATCACTCCAGAGATCATGACCCAGGGCATGCGAGCCGACTTCCTCGCCATCGACCGCCTCTCGCAAGCCGTCCTCGACAAAGTCCGCGCCGCCACCTACGTCCGCGCCACCACCCCAGCCGGCACCGACATCCACGCCCAACTCAACCCCGCCTACCGCTGGTTCAAAACCTCCGGCATCATCAGCACCGAAAAGTGGGGCAACCTCCCCGGCGGCGAATGCTTCACCGCGCCCGGCGAAGTCAACGGCGTCTTCGTAGTCGACGGCGTCGTCGGCGACTTCCTCTGCGCCCGCTACGGCATCCTCCGCGCCAACCCGCTCACCATCAACATCGAAGGCAACCGCATCACCCGCGTCACCAGTGAGAACAAAGCCCTCGAGCGCGACTTCTGGGCCTACACTCACACCGACGAAAACTCCGATCGCGTGGGCGAGTTCGCTATCGGTACCAACATCGGCGTCGAGCGAGTCATCGGTAACATCCTCCAGGACGAAAAATTCCCCGGCATCCACATAGCCTTCGGCGACCCTTACGGAGCCCACACCGGCGCCCCCTGGAAGTCCTCGACCCACATCGACGTTGTCGGTCTGGAATTCAGCATCTGGCTAGGCGACGCCGACGGCGAAGAACAAATCATGCGCGACGGCCAGTTCCTCCTCGACGCGTAACGCAGATAAACTGACCACTCAGAAACGCTGTCATTCTGACCCTAAGCCTGTCGAAGGGGAAGAACCCTCGCATTTCGCTTTGCTGTTGCCTTTTTGTTGTCATCCTTCGCCGAAGGCGGAGGATCTGCTTTCATCAACGATCCCCAGACTTTTTCAATCCGCATTGAAGCGTCGCAGCCGTTACGCGCGTCCAATTCAGCTATGAACAAAAAACAACTAGGCAACTCAGACCTCCACCTCACCCCCATCGGCTTCGGAGCATGGGCCATCGGTGGAGGCGACTGGGCAATGGCATGGGGCCCGCAGGACGACGATGACTCCATCGCAGCCATCCACAAAGCCCTCGACCTCGGCATCAACTGGATCGACACCGCAGCTGTCTACGGACTAGGTCACTCCGAAGAAGTCGTAGCCCGCGCCCTGAAGACGACCTCGCACAAAGCCTATATCTTCACCAAGTGCTCTATGATCTGGGACGACAAGAAGGAAATCACCAACTCCCAAAAGCAAATCCGCCGCGAGTGCGAAGCCAGCCTCCGCCGCCTGCAAGTCGAAGCCATCGACCTCTACCAGGTCCACTGGCCCAAGCCCGACGAAGACATCGAAGAAGGCTGGTCCACGATGGCCGACCTCCAACGCGAAGGAAAAGTGCGCTGGATCGGCGTCTCCAACTTCTCGATCGCACAGATGGAGCGCGTCCTCAAGATCGCCCCCATCACCTCGCAACAGCCCCCTTACTCCATGATCAACCGCACCTATGAGTCCGAAAACCTCCCGTTCTGCCTCAAGCACAACATCGGCGTCATCAACTACTCCCCAATGCACTCCGGCCTCCTGACGGGAGCCATGTCCAAAGAGCGCGTAGCCGCATTCCCACCGAACGATTTCCGACGCAACGCGAAAAACTACCAGGAGCCTTATCTCTCCCGTAACCTGGCCATCGCCGACAAACTCAAACAAATCGCCGCCCGCCACAACGTCGCCGCAGGAGTCATCGCTATCGCCTGGACGCTTCACAATCCAGCCATCACCGCAGCCATCGTTGGCGGCCGCAACGCCAAACAAGTCGAAGGCATCATCCCCGCCGCCACCTTCCGCCTAACCGAATCCGAATACGCGGAGATCAACGCATTCCTCGAAGAACACCCAGCCCCATAACCACCGACCCGATCCATAGCTGTCGTCATTCTGAGCGTAGCGAAGAATCCCCGCATTTTTTTCGTTGCGCCTCGGCCTTCAACCGCAGACCTATGGGACATGGGGATTCGGGCTACACTAACACCCATGCTGCAGCCCTATCGCGATCAATTCAACGCGCACTTCACCCAAGCTGCCTACGCGGACCTTCTCGCGCGCCTCAACGCTCTGACACGCACCACCATCGAGTTCCGCGTCGCCGAAACCCCTTGCTTCTTCTCCCGCGAATTTCTCAACAATCTCGCCAGCACGGGAGCCACTCTAACTCACCAACTCCTCGATAACCCTGCCTACCTCGAAGCCTCCAACCAAACCATCCCCAGCCAATACAACGTCCCCAACCAGAACCCCATCCCCAACTTCATGACCGTCGACTTCGGCCTTGTCCGCAACCTCGACGATACTCTATCTACAAAGCTCGTCGAACTCCAGGCCTTCCCCTCCATCTTCGGATACCAGGACATCCTCGCCCACCAGTACATCGAGACCTTCCACCTCGACCCTAACCTCGACGGCTATCTGGGCGGCCTCAACGAACAAACCTACTGGCAACTCCTCCGCCAGGTCATCGTCGCCGACCACGATCCCGAGAACGTAGTCCTCCTCGAGCTCGATCCCGACCACCAAAAAACCCTCCCCGACTTTCACGTCTACGAGGACAAGCTTCACATCGCCACCGTCGACATCACCAAACTCCGCAAACAAGGCAACCGCCTCTTCTATCAGCGCAACGGCCGCGAGATCCCCATCCACCGCATCTACAACCGCACCATCGTCGATGAGCTCCAGCGAAAAAACATCCAACTCCCCTTCGACTACCGCGACCCCCTCGACGTCGAATGGGCCGGCCATCCCAACTGGTACTTCCGCGTCAGCAAATTCTCCTTACCCTATCTAAACCACCCCTCCGTCCCCAAAGCCGTCTTCCTCGACGATTGGTTCGCGAAACGCAACCTCGAAGGCCTGCCACCGAGCCGCGAAGACCTCCTCCTCAAGCCGCTCTACTCCTTCGCAGGCAAGGGAATCCAGTTCGCCCCCACCGACGCCGACCTCAACGCCATCCCCGCCTCCGACCGCCATCTCTATCTGTTACAAGAGCGTGTTGCCTTCGAGCCCACAATTCAAACCCCCCACGGCCCCACCCAGGCCGAGATTCGCGTCATGTATCTGTGGCCCGACCAAGGTCCTCTCCAGCCGGCTATCGCTCTCGTTCGCCTTGGCCGTGGACTCATGATGGGTGTGGACCACAATCGCGACCGCCTCTGGGTCGGAGGCTCCGCCGCGCTAACCCCTTCGTTGTAGTTGGAGTTAACAGAAATATGTCCAAGGTAACTCCCCATTGGGGTAAACTTCGGTTTGGTATTCAGGGACCCAACGCAGGGCTTGTCCCCAAATCAGGAAACAGGAGGAATACGAGTGGCTCAGTGGCCGATAGCAGCCAGTGACAATCCAGTTCGAACGGCTGTCCGCTTTCCTATGAGACTGCCGATACGTCTCCATACTGATCAGGGTGAGATGGAGGCTACTACCGAAAATATCTCCGCGAACGGCCTCCTCTTCGTTGGTGAGGAGCTTCCGCCGCTCGAGGCGAAGATCGAGTTCTCCATAGCAATGCCGTCGGCCGTAATGGGAACCGACAAAGACGTGACCATCCACTGTATCGGCCGAGTTGTACGCCACTATCTTCAGGGCGGGCAGAAGAAGGCTGCCGCCGTGATCGACGAGTATTTTCTGAAGGCATGAACACTATGAATGTTGTAAATATCGATCCAACCCGGACCCCCGATGAAGTTCCTGAAGAAGGTTCGGGACACATTGGCATCCGCGTCATTCTCGCCGACTCACAAGCCATCTATCGCGTTGGCATGAAGAAGGTCTTCGCTCTCGAAGATGATATCCGTGTCGTTGCTCAGGTTGAGACCCTCTCCAATCTCTACGCAGCTCTGCAGAGATACCCCACGGACGTCGTCGTTCTCGAAGGCCAACTCATCGCCGGTACCATCGACGCGATCCCCGAGCTCGTCCGCCAGGCTCCCGAAGCCAAACTCATCGTTCAGGTCAGTGAGGCCGACGAGGCTAACACCGTCGAGCTCTACCGCCGCGGCGTTCGTGGCGTCGTTCCCCGCTCCATCTCCCCCGATCTCCTCATCAAATGCGTCCGCAAGATCGCCGAAGGCGAGACCTGGATCGACAATCAATCCATCAGCTGGGTCATCGAGGCCTACCGCGCCCAGGCCTCCAATCTCACCGACCCGAAGGTTCAGCCCAAGCTCTCCAAAAAAGAGCTCGCCATCATCAGCTGCATCACCCGCGGCATGCGCAACAAAGAGATCGCCTACCAGATCGGCACCACTGAGCAGGTCATCAAGAACTATCTCCGTAAGGTCTACGACAAGCTCGGCGTCTCCGACCGTCTCGAACTCGCTCTCTACTGCCTCCACCACGAGCTGCTCAAGAAGTACATGGCCGACGAGCCCGCACTTCCTGCCCGCACCGAACCTATGCAGCCGCTGCGCGCCAAGATGTAGCGGGAATAGAGCTCCGTCCCGCACGCTTCCTGTAGATCCCTCCGGCAAACTCCATCCAGATGGGCTGCGAAAAGCCATCGGCCCTTGTGTGCGCAGAATAAATGCCCCTTGAGCCACGTTAGTAACTCCATATGGGCCTTTCGTTGTATCGAAACTCTTAGCTCGCAGGCATACCGTTACCGCGTAGCACATTGGTAACTTCGGACGGGCCCTATGCGAGCGTTGTGCCGTCACCTCTCTCTGTTGTTCGTAGCTGTAGTCGGATCGTCTCCGCTTGCCATCGCGCAAATCGGCTCGACTTCCAACCATGCACCTCCTGCCCCCATCGATACCGCATATCTGACCATCGATGCGCCCGTACCGATGGCACCGCATGAATCCGCCTCCGCCTCAGACAACTCCACCGCCGAAGGCGCAGCCGTCATCATCGCTCCCACCCCCAAGCAACTTAGATTGCAGAGCGAAATCCAGCGCAACTCCGACTGCGAGACTGGAGTCCGCCGTGGAAAGCCCTGCCGGGTAGACTGGGCGCGACTCCTTGCTGAATCTCTCTTCTTCGTCGGAGCTCAGCACGGCGGCAACATCGGCATGGACCACGACACTCGCGTCCAGTTATTCGGCGGCATTGAAAACGGTCAATTCTGGTCCAAATACGCCTACTGCGTCGAGCACTATCGCTGGTCGCGTTGGAAAGACGACGACCCCTTCGGCGTCGATTACATCGGCCATCCCATGATGGGCGCCGTCACCAACAGCCTCTATGAGCAGAACGATCCCAAGCAGCGTGCCCTTATGTACGAAAACACCCGTCGTTACTGGATGGGCCGCCTGCGCGCCACAGCCTACTCCGCCGCCTACAGCGCTCAGTGGAAGATCGGCCCGCTCAGCGAAGCCTCCATCGGCAACACCGGCATCAACTATTACATTCGCGCTCGCGACGGTGTTTGGACCAACGAAACCGGCATGCAGGACTGGTTCATCACACCCATCGGTGGCCTGGCATGGAACGTCGGCGAAGACGCCATCGATCGCTTCATCCTCAGCCACGTGCGCCACGCCAGGCGCAACAAGTGGGTGCTCCTTGCCTCCTCGCTTACAACACCAGGCAAAAGCGCAGCCAACATCGCCCGCGTTCGCGCCCCCTACTACCGCGACTACGACCTCGAAACCGCCGGCGAACTCGTACGATAGGCGCCAAAACTCTCAACTTGCTCTAGCGCAACGAAGTCTGCAGCCGCCGCGATTACGCTTTCTGATGGGAGAGCCTCATCCACGTTTGAGGAACTCGGGAGGAACAGCATGTTTGTGATAAGTGCCTGTCGAATTGATGCAAAACTTACACAGGGCCTCAACAACGCGATACTCGCCTTTGCGCAACTGGAAAGGAATCACTCCCTCTGTCCGATAGAGGCAGGTGACAGACTTCGCTCTGCAGAGTCAGCTTGGATCGAACACAAAATGACCTGTCGATTTTGCTGCGGTCAGCAGCGGGGCATAGTCCACTAGCATTCTCATCTGCAAGTCCAAGGCTCTATGGATCCCCGATTCCAGGCGTCAGCTTCCCGCGTCGCCGAACGTCCTTTTCAGTTAACGCCTAAAGTAAATACAGAAGCTCCCTAGCCCCAGCGGAGCGACGGCTTCAATATCAAGCTTCGGGTGTCAGACAAGGTCGGCACGCCATTGGAGATAAGGGATGTCGGATCTGTGGCGAATATCGCTCACTCTGCTGTTCGTCCTTCCTTTCTCGTCTGCACAAGAGATGCACAGCCACAGCGCACCCGAGAAACTGGGAAAAGTATCGTTTCCGATCTCTTGCGCGCCTGCTGTACAGAAGCAGTTTGACCGAGCGATAGCTCTGCTTCACTCCTTCGCATATACCCCAGCCGAAGCTGCATTTCAGAACGTAGCCGAACTGGATCCGACGTGCGCGATGGCACATTGGGGAATGGCCATGACGTACTTTCACCAGCTTTGGGAGCCCCCCATTGAGCCCGCAACAATTTCAATCGCCCAAAAGGAGATCAGGCGGGCGCACCAAATTGGGGCCGGCTCCGAAAGAGAGCGCCAGTTCATTCATGCGCTGGGCTTGCTTTATCAGGACGTGGCTACCGTTCCGTATCGCACGCGGGCAATGAACTACGAGCGCGCCATGAGCAATCTCGCTGCCGAGAACAGGAGAGATGTCGAAGCACAGGTCTTTTACGCGCTCGCACTTCTCGCGAACGCATCTCCAGCCGACAAGACTCATGCAAGGCAGAAAGAGGCGGCCGAATTGCTTGAGCCGCTTGATCGCGCCTGTCCTGACCACCCGGGAATCCCACACTATCTCATCCACGCCTACGACAATGCAGAGCTCGCGCCAAAGGGCCTACCAGCGGCAAGGGCCTACTCCCAGATTGCCCCTTCAGCGCCGCACGCACTGCACATGCCATCGCACATATTCACGCGACTCGGCCTATGGGACGACGCCATCGCATCCAACCTTGCCGCAAGGCAAGCGGCACACCAGCAAGGCGACACGGGAGAAGAGTTGCACGCAATGGACTATCTTGTGTACGCCTATCTACAGAGCGGACGCGACAAGGACGCGGCCCGTGTCATTCAGCAACTCAAAGACATGCGGGACCTGGATGCAGGCGATTTCAAGATAGCCTACGCGTCTACCGCAATGCCGGTTCGCTACATTGTTGAGAGAAATCAATGGGCCGAGGCTGCTGGCATTGTTCCTCAATCAGCGGTCCCGCCACAAGTTGTCGCAATCTCGGTTTGGGCTCGGGGCTTGGGACTTGCTCGTAGTGGACACTCAGCTCAGGCACACGTCGAAATCGATAGATTGCGGCAGGTCGAAGAGCAGCTTCGTAAGTCGGGCAATGACTACTGGGCCACTCAGGTGAAGATTCTGAAACAGGAAGTCATGGCATGGTCAGCTCAGGCAGACAGTAAACCGGACGAGGCCGCAGCCTTGATGCGCTCGTTGGCCGATGAGGAGGACGCAATCGAGAAGCTTCCTGTGACGCCGGGGCCAATTGTTCCGGCTCGAGAACAGTTCGGCTACTTGCTACTCGAACAAAATCAGCCGGGTCTGGCGCTGAACGAATTCAGGTCCGCACTCGCAAATACCCCCGGGCGGCGTGGGGCTCTCCAAGGCGCGGCGCGTGCCGCCGAACTCTCTGCCCAACATTAGACCTCTTATGGTCTTCGACACGAAACTTGACTTCATAGTCGGATAGCGATATAGTCGGAGTCCGACTATGAAGCCCGACCACGACAAACCGTCTCCGCTCTCACCCGCAACCCTCCACATCCTTCTCGCTCTCGCCGGAGAGGATCTCCACGGCTATGGAATCATTCAGGAGATCGCCCGACACTCCGAGGGCCACTACAAGATGGGCCCGGGCACGCTCTACGACAACCTCAAAAAACTCATGGACGCGGGTCTCGTCATAGATGCGCCAAAATCAGCATCGCCCGGCGACGACCGCCGCTTCTACAGGCTCACTCGCGACGGACAGCGCGGGCTCTCCCTCGAAGTCGATCGCCTTCAGAACGTCATACAGGAAGCGCGCTTGCGCCTCCAGGAAGCGAGGCCAAAAAGAGTATGAGTCACTCCAACTTTGTCCGCTCCGTCTACCGTCTCATCATCCGCAGCCACCCACGCACGTTCCGCGAGCAGTTCGGCGACGAGATGTCCTGGATCTTCGATCAGGAACAGCAGCACGGAGCCGCGCCTCGCCTCCTTGTCGATGGTCTTCTTTCGCTCGTACGCCAGCGCATCAAAGTCGAGGAAGCTACCCAACCCGCCCTGGTTGGCTTCACCCTGCTCGACACCAGCCCAGGAATCGCTCCTCGCCGCATCGTTCAGGCGGGCATCTCCGCAACCGCGATCCTCGCGATCTTCGCCTTCCTCCTCGGTAAAGCAGGCCAACCAATTGGCACGATCTGCCTGCCCGCCGCGCCCTATAGAGCCCCTTACCTCGTTCAAGCGCCCTCTCGCGTTCAAGACATCCCCGATCTTCATCGCCGACCCAACCCAAATCAAATCGACAACGCGGTCGTCAGCGCCATTCGCATCACTCAAGCCCAACAACTCTCTTCGAACTCCCAATCCTCCCGATTCTGCCCGCAGAACTGACACAAACTCACGCCATTCTGCTGAGCCGATTTTTTCTGCGCGAAACAGGCTCATTTTCCGCCCGAAAATCGGATGTCAAGTCCCAAAACCACCTAACCCGTTACCCAGGAGCAACATCCGTGGGGCATTTTAGTTAGGCTCAAGCCGCTATACTGGGTAAAGAGATTGAGAAAGCAAACATCTGCCAAGCCCCGATCCCCATCGGGGCTAAGTTATTGATACAGCAGACTTTATATTTAACCCTTTTATTATGAAGACTTTGGCATATCAACGCGCCCGTAAGTAGATGAAATAGAATACTTTACGGACTTTGGCTAGGTGGGGGAGTCCCGGAGTAACGGGAACCTGACAAATCCTGTCTAACAAAACGTGTATGCTTTTCGGGGCCGAAGAGGCTCGCAAGGAATCTCATGGGAATCGCAACATCGACGTTGAACCTGGCACAGGGCAAGCTCAAGGTAGCCGCCCCATATCTCATCGAACAAGACTGGTCCGCCTACACTCCGGAGCAGCACGCCATCTGGTCCGAGCTCGTCAGCCGCCGAATGCCTCAACTCCGCGACCACGCCTGCCAGGAGTACCTCGACGGCTTCCATCAGATCGGTCTCAAGGAAGACAAACTCCCCAACCTCAGCGAGGTCAGCGCGCGCCTCCAGCCCCGTACCGGCTGGCAGTCCACCCCCGTCAGTGGCTTCCTCCCACCTGACGCCTTCTTCGAGATGCTCGCGGCACGCATGTTCCCAACCACCACCTGGCTGCGCTCGCGGGACTCCATGGAATACACCCCCGAACCCGACATCTTCCACGACGTCTTTGGCCACGTCCCCATGCACGCCCACCCCATCTTCGGAAACTTCCTCCAAAGCTACGGCCAGATATGCGCCCGCCTCACAGATCCCGAAAAACTCGAACGCATGGGCCGCCTCTTCTGGTTCACCGTCGAGTTCGGCCTCATCCGCCAGAACGGCGAAATCAAGGTCTACGGCAGCGGCCTCATCTCTTCCCACGGAGAGTGCACCCGCGTCCTGGCCGGCGGCTGCGAGGTCAAAGACTTCGACCTCGAATCCGTTCTCAACCAGCAATTCGACACTGGAGCCATGCAACCGGTCCTATACGCAGTCGAGTCCTTCACCCAGATCTACGAAGCAACCAAGCAAGCCGAAAGCATGCTGGCCTGATCAAACTGGGTAAATAAAAACTGAAGAACTGAAAAACCGATCCACTGAAAACTGATCGCAATAGTCTTTGCACTTGGTATTTGTAGTCCGCATAGAAGAAGGGCTGCTGGCAACAAGCCAGCAGCCCTTCATTGCAATTCAACTGTAAGCGACATCCTTACCGGTGACCGCCACCGCCATGGCCGCCACCGCCGCCGTGGAATCCACCACCACCGGCGCCACCGTGGAAGCCGCCGCTGACGTTACCGTGGAAGCTGCTTCCACCGGCAAAGCCGCTTCGAACCACAGCATGTCCGCCGGCATAAGGAACGGGTCGTCCAACATAACCCGGTCGTCCATAACCATATCCGGGACGCCCATAACCATATCCCGGATGCCCATAAACAGGCCGTCCATAATAGCCGCCGCGGTAGCCGTAGTAGCCGCCATACCCGTAGTGATACCAGGGCCCGGCGCCAATGAAGATGCCGCCGGCGAACCACGCGGGACCGTAATAGCCATAAGGCGCGCAAGCGTACGGATAATATCCGTAGTAGCCGTAAGCGCAAGCCGGAGGATATCCGTAAGCGCCGTAAGCCGGAACGCCAACTCCGATGCCGACCGAAACCTGGGCATGCGAGTAAGCAGCAGCGGGAACCAAAAGAATGCTGAGTAGGGCTAGATAACGTAGAAAGCGCATATTCCAATCTCCTGTGCAGAGCCTGGAACGCCGTGTCAGCTCCAGAAACCGCGGGATCCGGGTGCTTCGTGGGCCACCTGAATCCTACTTCATTGAACGCGAAATCGGGAAAAAGGTTGTGCGTCAAACCTGGGCGCGTGACGCAAGTCTTTGCATATAACATATGCCTTTCTCATAACTTAGCCAGAATCAGCCACTTCCCGCTCCGGACTTCTTCCCGGATCAGCTAACGCCTGATAATGCCTTAGTTGTAGCTGCGTTTTTCCACAACAGGTCTAGCCAAATCGAAAAGAAAGTGGGAAAATAATTAGCACAATAGGGTAAAATATTCCCATTGCGCAAAGTTTTTGCTCGAAAACTGCAAGCTTTAGCACCCTGATCGATTGGTCTGCTTTGGTTCTCTAATTGCAATTCTCACAGTCAAGATGTTCGTCCAGCGTAAGACGATCGGACAGAGAACTGCATACCCCAGGTGAAACGAATGCGGCGCTTGATCTATTTATTGCTCCTAGTGACCTTTGTAGGCGTCTCCGCCACATGCGTGAATGCCTCAACCGACTGTGAACGTTGGTACGTCGCCTATCGGCAGGAGCTTGCGCACACTCGAAGCCTCCAGCGCATCGCCGCCGCTAAGCGGCGCGCCAAGATCCTCGCTCAACGCAAGCTTGCCGGCTACGTTCCCAAACCTGCACCGAAGCTCGTCCCGGCGAAAGCGCCGATGACCCGTAAGCAAACCCTCCATCACTTCGATCTAGCCTGCGGTGTCCTGCCCGAAGACGAGTCCGACGGACCACTCATCGCCGAGGAGACTCCTCTCCCATATCACTCTCATCCCCTCGACGAAGGACTAGGTCTGCTCCCGACCGACATTGACGAAACGATCGCGGAGAACGACGTTCCGCCGCCTCCGACCTGGACTCAGCCGCCTCCATCCGACGGTGGCCCGCCGGTCTATAACCCGCCCTTTACCGGAGGCATTACTCCGGGAACCCCTTCCGTGGGAGGCACATCAATCCCGCCCAGCAACCCAGGCAACCCAACCCCACCCAACAACCCACCACCACCGCCACCACCCGTCCCCGAACCGTCAACCTACATCCTCATGTTGACCGGGATGGCCGGCACGGTCGGTGCGGTGCGTCGCAGATTCAAATCGTAACCAGCTCCGCGATCTCTCGCACGCGGTCGCCGACCCGAATCGCCTCGCCGATCAGAAGAATCACAGGGGCAGGCCCCACATCTCCATCCTCCAACCGCTCCAGAGTCGTGCAATGCATCAGCTCGTCGGGCGCAGTCGCCTTGCTGATCGCTACACAAGGAGTCCCAGCCGCGATTCCCGACGCAATCAAATCGTCCCCCAGCGAACGAAATTTTCTTCCCGGCATATAGATCACCAGAGTCGCATCGCTAGGAAACGCTCCCTCCCACTTCGGCGTAAGCTCCAGCTTTCCCGCTGCATGATGTGCCGTCGCAAGGATCAGCTTCGAGGCTGAACTACGGTCCGTCAGCGGAGTCTTCAATCTCGCCGCCGCCGCAAATGCTGTCGTAATTCCCGGAACAATCTCAAATGGAATGTCCGCATCACGCAGCGCGGCGATCTCCTCCGCAGCCCTCCCAAAGATCAGCGGATCACCCGACTTCAACCGAAGCACTGACCGTCCCGCCTGCGCTGCATCAATCATCAGCCAGTGAATCTCCTCCTGGGAAATTCGTGGCTGCCCGCACCGTTTGCCGACCTGAATAATCTCCGCCTCGGCATGCGCAAGCGAAAGGATCTCCGCCGAGACAAGATCGTCCGGCAGAATCAAATCCGCTGTTTCAAGCAGTCGCAAAGCGCGAAGTGTCAGCAGCTCCGGATCGCCCGGCCCCGCTCCTACCAGATAAACCGTTCCCAGTCGCGCCGTACCGTTCATGATCTCTCTCCCACCAATGGATTAATCGATGCATGTTCCCGCGCTAGTACACGGGAAGGGCACGCATCGTACCCACAAACCTCGCGCTGCGCCAGTTGATGCAACAACAGCCTCCGCTCTTCGTTCAACGGCTCCATCTGCACGACCTCCCGGCGCAGATTGCCCAGATCCGTCAGCCAGTCGCCCACATCAAGCGGCAACTGCTCATTGATCTCTCTGCGCAGTCTTTGAGCCAACGCGGGACTCGCCCCAGCCGTCGAGATAGCAATCTGCAGATCGCCGCGCCGCACAACGGAAGGGAAGTAGAAGTCGCAAAACGGAGGATCATCCACCGCATTGCACAAAACATTGCTCTCTACAGCCTCGCGATACACCGCCCGATTCACCGCCGGAACGTTCGTCGCCGCAACCACTAGAAACTGCCCTGCCAGATCCCCCGCACGATACTCGCGCCGCTTCCACTCAACCTCGCCAGCCTCAGCCAACTCGACCACGCCCGGCCGGGCCTCCGGACCAATCACCAACACCCTTGCGTGAGCCGCCCGCAGCGACTCGATCTTCGACTCAGCCAGCTTCCCCGCGCCAATCACAATACAAGGTCGGGCCGTTAGCTTCAGAAACATCGGAAACAGATCCATCGTTACTCTCCCGGCGCGTGTCTTCCCGCGCCAACCGGCGGCGCATCGCGCTCCACCGGATCCACAACCGCCCCGGCAAGCTGCGCGCGCAAACTGTCATCATCCATTCGCGCAAAATAACCTCGCAGATCCTCCTCCGGCTCACGAGCCACAAGATACCCGCGCAGCAGCCGCTCAATCGCATCCGGAACCTCATCCGCCGCCGCTCTATATCCCAGGGGACGCGCGGTGCGGGCGAATCGGCCAACAGCGCCGCCAACGCAGAAGTAGAACGCATCCACAAGCTGCCCATTCTTCTTGATCTTCTTTCCTTCAAGCCCGATATCGGCGATCCAGTGCTGCCCGCAGCTATTCGTGCAACCCGTCACATGCAGTTTGATCTGCTGGTCGAAGCCCGGCAGGCGCTCTTCCATCTCGCTCACTAGCCACTTCGAGAAGCCCTTGGTCTCAGCAATTGCCAGCTTGCAGAACTCAGTGCCCGTACACGCGATTGCCCCACGCCAGAACGCCGAGACATCCACCTGCAGCTCCATGCTGTTCAGCGCAACCACCAGCTCCGCCGTCTTCTCGTGCGGAACATTCACAATCACGATGTTCTGCATGATCGTTGTTCGCAACTCGCCATTGCCATACTGTTCCGCGAGCCCGGCCAACTGAAGAAGTTGATCGCCGCTCAGCCGCCCACGCAAGACGCTCGCTCCAACCGATGACAAACCCTGCTGCCGCTGCGGTCGAATCCCAACGTGATCGCGGTAGACATCGTCCGGCACAACATCCTGCGTCACCGGACTCGGATCAAACTTGTACCCAAGCTTCTCCTCAAGCGCCGCAAGAAACGACTCCGCAGTCCATCCATGCCGCATAAAGAGGTACTTGATCCGCGCCCGGGTACGGTTCTCTCGAAGCTCCGTCTGCTCACGGAAGATCTCTGTCGTTGCATGAACCGCTGCATAGGCCTGGTCCTGCCGGATAAACGCTGGAATCCGCACCGCAAGATGCGGCTCTGTCGACAGTCCCCCGCCCACACGCAACGTATAGCCGATCTCTTCCTTCCGATCTACCACGCGCTTGATCGCAGTCAGCGCAACATCATTGATCTCCGGATACGAGCACCAGCACGAGCAGCCCGTCACCGAGATCTTGAACTTCCGCGGCAGATTGTAGAACTCGGGATTTGCCGTCAGCTTATGCGCAATCTCGACTGCCAGCGGCGAAGCATCAATAAGCTCATTCCGTCCAGCCCAGCCAACGGACACCCTGTCACATTCCTCACCACATCGCCGCAAGCACCCTTCGGACTCAACCCTACCGCCGTCAACGCGTCCACAACCTCCGGCAGCGACTCAATCGTCAGCCAATGCAGCTGAATATTCTGCCGCGTCGTGATATCCGCTAGGTTCCGCGCATACTTCTTCGTCAGCTCCCCAATCACTCTCAACTGCGCGCTGGTCAAAATCCCATTCGGCAACCCGATCCGCATCATGAAGTACTCGGTTGCCTTGCCTTCACCCCCCACCCCTCCGGTCGCGCCCACTCCATCACCCTGCGTATAGATACCCCACCACTTGAAGTAGGTCCCGGCCCACTCCGGCAACACCGACTCGCGCCCCTCTCGTGCAAACTGCCGAACCTCCTCCCACGCCTCCCACGGATTCTTGGCAAGCTTCAGCCGCTCGGACTTCTGCGCCTTCGTCTCTTTGCTTGTGCCTGCCATCGCGGGAGCGGTCATAGTGGTTGTCCTTGTCTCGGCTGAAGAATTAAATGAAAAAGCCCACTTGAGAGAAGTGGGCGCTGGAGCTTTGCTTGGAAGGTCTGGAGTTAGAAGAGAAGTCTCCGGTTCAGGCAAAGTCGACGGCGCGCACCCTCACAACAACAGGCGCAACAAGCATCCATTCGACATGCCAGACAACGAACCATACCGTAAGGTTAGACGCGCCCACCCGAAAGGTCAAGCCACGAGGATCTAAGCCACGTCAATTCAGTCCGCCTCAGCCAGCGAGAACTTATGCCGCACGTCCGACCCACGCACCCAGAAGATCACATCCTCGGCGATATTCGTGGCGTGGTCCGCAGCCCGCTCCAGGTTGCGCGAGATGATGATCGCATTCAGCGCCTGCCCGCTGACCACCGGATGTTGCTGCATCACCTCGACCAGCTCCGCCTGCACATCGCGGTTCATATCGTCGATCTCGTCGTCCATCGCCAGCACCGACTCAGCCAGCTTCGCATCCGCCTCCAGCAGCGACTGAACCGCCCGCCGGATCATCACACCAACCTTCTCTCCCATGTCCGGAATATCGATCGGCAGCGATATATGCGGTGAGTCATGTAGAAACTGTGTCCGAGAAGCGATATTCGTCGCCTGATCCCCAATTCGCTCCAGGTCGCCGTTAATCTTGATCACCGACAGGATGAACCGCAGGTCGATCGCCATCGGCTGCTCCTTCGCGAGCAGGTCGTAAGCCATCTCGTCCACATCACGTTCCGCCGCGTTGATCGCCTGTTCAATTTCCTTCACATGCTCGCAGAGACTCATGTCTCCCGTCAGATAAGCCTCCAGCGAGAGCGAAAGTGCCTGCTGCGAAAGAGCAGCCATGGCAAGAAGTTTGTCCTTAAGTGCAGCAAGCTGTTGCTGAAAATTGATGCGGGGCATGGGGAGCACCTCGAAGCGACTATCTCTCTATATTTTGACGCACGAGAGGCCAAGAGACGATGAATATTATCGCCACAGGTTGCGCCTTTGGTTCACAAAGGAACCGCGTCACGGCTGGGCACGAAGAGCATCCCAGCTAGTGATACAGCAGATAACCGTCCCGTCGCTTCTCAAACGCCGACAGGTCCGGCCTCCACGCCTCAGCGATCTTTCGCGGATCGACATCGTTCTTCAGCGACTGCATCGTATCCACATTCGTCACCAGGTACGCCGCCTTCTCCAGCTGAAACTCCGGATACAGATGATGCAGCGCGCTCAGCAGCTCCACCCCAAACTCCGGAGAGTTAAACGCCACACGATCCGTCACCGTAAACGCGACCCCCGGAATCGTCTTGCCATGAAACGGATAGTGGTTCCCATCCTCCGCCACTGCAAAACTCGTCGCACTAACCATAATGCCCGGAATCTTCCGCGCCGTTAGATAATCCGCGAGCTGTCGCCCATTGATATAAGCAGCCCCAATGTGCTCATACGGAGTATCGCTTCCGCGCCCCACCGAGATATTCGTCCCCTCTGTCATCCCAATCCCCGGATACAGCGTCGCAGCCCGCGGCGTCCGCAGATTCGGACTCGGATTGATCCACCTCAGCCCCGTCTCCTCAAAGAAATCCCCGCGACTCCAATGCTCCATCGTCACGACCGTCAACCGCGCCTGAATCGGCACCAGAATATTCGGCGAAGTCCCACTCGCAATCTGCCGCTCGGTGTTGAAGTAAAGCGCAAGCTCTCCCAGCGTCATCCCATTCCGAACCGGCATCGGCATGTAGTTGTTATAAGACTCCGCCCCTACATCGGAAACCGGGCCCTGCACCGCAACTCCGCCATTCGGATTCGGCCGGTCCAGCACAAAAATCTCAATATGCGCCTGCGCCGCCGCCTCCAGAAAATACCCAGTCACAACCTCATACGTATAGAACCGCACTCCCACATCCTGCAGATCGATCACCACTGCATCCAGGTTCTTCAGCGACTCCTGGCTAGGACGCCGCTGCTCCGGCTTCGTTCCATACAGGCTCAGTACCGGGAGCCCCGAAGCAGCATCAACCTCATTCCCAATCTTCGTCGCATCCTTCACCCCGAGAATCCCGTGTTCCGGCGAAAATAAAGTCTTCAACTCAACCTCAGCAACACTGTGCTGCAGCACATCAATCGTCCGGCGTCCCTCGCGATCAACCCCCGTCTGATTCGTCAGCAAACCCAGCCGCAGATGTCCTCCATGCCGCCCCGCAGCCTCGCGCAACGCTTTGAAATTCGTAGTCTCCAGCACGTCGATCCCTGTCAGCGTCTCGCCCGCAGCCGCAACCGCGCCACCCTTCTCATACAGCCGAAGAGCCCGCGCCGCAGCCGTAGCCACCTCACCACGCAACGGCGAAATCGTCGCCCGCCCTCTCGGATGAACCGCATTCGCCAGAATCACGACAAACGTATCCGTGCCCGGATCCATCCAAAGCGAAGTCCCCGTAAATCCCGTGTGCCCAAAGCTCCCGATCGGAAAAACTTCACCTCGTGGCCGCGAAAACGCAGAATTGATATCCCACCCAAACCCTCGCGTAGCCACACCCGTCGTAGTCTTCCCATCCGCCCCCAAAAGAGTTGCCCCACCGGCAGCGGTCGATGGTTGCTCAGGCCGTGTCATCAACTCGAGCGTAGCCCGCTGCAAAGGAAATTTACTAGGCCGCCCAGCCAACCGATCCAACAGCGCCTGCGCAAAGATCGCCACATCCGCCGCCGTCGAAAAGACCCCCGCATGCCCCGCCACCCCGCCCATCCGCCGCGTGCTCGGATCATGCACCCTCCCTCGAAGCATCTTGTCGAAATCAGGATTCGTCGCCGCCGTCCCCTGATCGTCATAAGCCGTCGGAGCGATCTGCGAAATCCACTCTCTCCCCGGCAGGTATCGCGTATGCGTCATCCCCAGCGGGTCGAAGATATGCCTCTGTGCATAAACCTCCAGCGGCTCCCCGCTGATCTTCTCCACCAGCGCCCCAAGCGTAATGAAATTAACATCCGAATACTTGAACGTAACGCCCGGAGGTCCATACAACGTAGCATTCATCGCCCGCCGTATCCCCTCCGCCTTATCAGGAGCGGCAAGCCCCCACTCATCCTTCAGGCTCACGTCCTCAGGCAGCCCTGAGTAGTGCGTCAACAACTCACGTACAGTCACCTTCTCCTTTCCATTCACACCAAACTCCGGCAGATACTTCACCACCGGATCATCCAGCCCCACCTTGCGCTGCTCATACAACTGCATCACCGCCGGTGCCGTTGCCAGGCACTTCGTAAGCGAAGCCATGTCAAAAATCGTATCCACGGTCATCGGCTCAACCGCAGGCTCAAGCGCGCGATTCCCATAGGCCTGCTCAAACACGGTCTTGCCATCCTGCCCGATCAACACCACCGCACCCGGCAGCTTATTCGCAGCAATGGCCGCATTCACGGCCGTCGAAACTGCACCGAAATCGTAACGCGCAGCCGAAGCCGCCTCAGACTGACCCGAACTAGCCTCTTCCGCTCCTCCACGCGCCTCAAAGAGAAACGGAACAGCAAGCAACAGAACAAAACTCACAACTTGCGCAAGACTCTTGCTTTGCCCACGTTTCTCTCCACCGCGAGGCAACAGAAAACTCGCTACACTTCCTACCGCAAAGGTCATAATCGCCCCAATCAACGCGTACCAGGTAAACGCCACGGCAGGGAAGTGCACTCCCACCAGTGGATTCGGCAACAACTTGAGACTCTGCAGCCACAGCACAAGATTCAATACGAACCCGCAAACCATCCCCACAATCGCCCCACCCTGCGTCGCATATTTCGTCAGCGTACCCAGCAGGAAAACCCCAAGCAAAGCTCCATACGCCACTGAAGCAATCGACAACCCAACCTCCACCACATGTCCCTTCCCACCGGCAAATACGCTGTACACCGCAACCGCAAACAGCACCAGCGCCCACACCACCGTACTGCCGCGCGAGATCATCGCGCGTTCCTTGTCATCCGCCTCGGGACGCCAGTGCATATAAAAATCCACTACCGTAGTGGACGAAAGCGAGTTCAAAGCCGCGCTCAAATTCGACATCGCCGCCGCCAGAATCGCTGCAACCAGCAGCCCCGCAACTCCCACCGGCATCTCGCGAACAATGAACGTCGGAAAGATCCTGTCCGCCGAAGTAAACGTCTCCGGATTCAGCCCATAAAACACATACAACCCAGCCCCGATCAGGAGAAAAAGTGTGAACTGCAAAAAGATCACGCCTCCACTCGCCAGGAGCGCCAGCCTCGACTCCCGCAGGTTCCGTGCCGCAAGCATCCGCTGCACCATCAACTGATCCGTTCCATGCGAGGCCATCGTCAGAAACGTCCCACCCAGCACTCCTGCCCAGAACGTATAGCTCTTCGTCAGGTCCAACGAAAAATTAAACAGGTGAAACTTCCCGGCAGCCGACGCCACCGCACGAATCTGATCCCAACCACCCGGGACATGCGCCCCCAGCGTGTAAATCGCCACAAACGTGCCGCCAATATAGATCGCCATCTGCACCACGTCGGTCCAGATCACCGCCGCCATCCCACCCTCAAACGTATACAGCAGCGTAAGCGCCGAGATGATCGCAATCGACCACACATCCCCCGTCCCAATCGCAATCCCCACCACAATACTCACCGCGAACACCCGCACGCCCTCCGCCGCCGCCCGCGTAATCAGGAATAACCCCGCCGTCACCTTATGCAGCGCATGTCCAAATCTCTGGTCGATCAACTGGTACGCCGTCAGCATCGCGCCCTGGAAGTACTTCGGCAGAAAGATTAGCGCCACAACCACGCGCCCGATCATGTAGCCAATCACCACCTGCAGGAACCCGAAGTTCCCCCCAAACGCCAGGCCCGGAATGCTGATGATCGTCAGCGTGCTCGTCTCGGCTGACACGATCGACAGCGCAATCGCCCACCAGGGAATCTTCTGGTCTGCCAGAAAGTAGCTGCGCAGCGAGCGCGCGCCCCCAGCCTTGCTGCGAAAACGCAGTCCGAACAGCGTGATCCCCACAAGGTAGACAACAATCAACGCAAGATCGAAGGCATGAAGACGCGTAGGCATTCGAGCTAGTGTATCGCCGCGACAACCGGCAATGCAGCCCAATCCGCAGGGTGGTGCTCAAAGCGAAACCGGCAAGTTAAGGCTGCCTTCCAGGCCTGACATATCATGTTCCCTGATGAGTCTCTTCCTCGCAATCGACGCCGGTGGCACAAAGACACGTTGTCTCCTCGCAGATGAAACCCAGGTCCTCGGACGCGCCGTCACCGGCAGCGTCAAACTCATGCGCGTGGGCGAAGCCGAAGCCACTGCCCGCCTCGAAGCTCTGCTCGCTGAAGTCTCCGCCGCCGCCAGCGTCGACCTCCGCAAAGTCACCAGCACCTGCATCGGCCTCGCAGGGCTCACCATTGAAGCCGTCCGCGAATGGGCGGAGCGCGAACTCTCAAGTGCGGTCGGCGGTAAGATCGTACTCGCGGGTGACGAAGAGATTGCTCTCGAAGGAGCCTTCCGCGGCGGACCCGGAATCCTCATCATCGCCGGCACCGGCTCCAACGTCATCGGCCGCGCTGCCGACGAAGCCATCTATCAAGTCGGCGGATGGGGCCCCGCACTCGGCGATGAAGGCTCCGGCTTCTGGATCGGGCATGAGGCTCTCCGAACCTGCTTCTGGGCAAAAGATCGCAACATCCCCACCACCATGCTCGACGAGATAGCCAAACTCTGGGGCACAAAATCCATCGGCGAGATCGTCGAAAAGGCAAACGCCCGCCCCGGCCCCGATCTTCCTGCCCTCGCCCCCATCGTCGCCCGCTGCGCCGACGCCGGAGATGAACTGGCGAACGCGGTCCTCGAGCGCGCCGGCATCGAGCTAGCCGAGCAGGTCGCCCTCGTTGCCCTCAACATGAAAGAGTCAGGTCCTCTCCGCAAAATCGAGGCAGCTTACACCGGAAGCGTCCTCGAACATATCCCGCAGGTCCGCAGCGCCACCATCGATGCCCTCAAGTCCTCGTCGCCGATCGTCAAAGTAAGGGAAGGCGCAGTCGACGCCCTCGAAGGCGCACTCTGGCGGGCAAGGGAAGCCGCGGATCCCGAGTAGCGATCTGCCCGCACAAGAGACTTTGCGGAGACCGGCCAAAAACTAAAGCCCGTCAGTCCCCATCTCAGCCGCACGCAGCGCAAGCCCCCGAGCCACCGACGTGAACTCATTGCCAGTGCGCACCCGCGAAGCCGTAAATCGCTCCTCGAAGATGCGCCGTACCGCCGGCACAAAACTCGTCCCTCCGGTCAGAAAGACCCGATCCACCTTCGCCGCCGCAATCCCGTATCCTGCCAGCAGCCCATCCACACAGCCTTCAATCGACCGCAGATCATCGGCGATCCAGCCTTCGAACTCGTCACGCTTCACGGTAGCAACAATATCCACACTGCCATCACGAAAGCGGAATTCAGCCGATTCTCTGTGCGAAAGCTCCATCTTCACCCGTTGCACCGCCTGGTGAAGCTGATAACCCAGGTCTTCTTCAATCAGATTGCTCAACGCCGCAATCTTCTCCGGCTCCTGAGCCCTCACTCGAGCACCTCTCAAAATCTCCGCAACCGTCCGCGTCTTCAGAAACGAGAGATAGTGCCAGCGCTCGAGGTTCGCGTAGATCCATGCAGGTACCGCTGGGATGATTCGCGCCGGACGATCCGCCGCCTGCGCATACGATCGCTCCAGGCTGTCAGAGCCAAGCGCCGGAGAGACCAGCTTCCGCACGATGCGCGCATCGAAGCTGTCGCCCGCCAGCCCAAGCCCGCTGTTGCCAAGCAGGTCCTTAGCGGTGCGCCCTCGGCTGCGCACACCCGGCCCGACATGCAGCAGCGAAAAGTCGCTCGTCCCTCCGCCAAAGTCTCCGATCAGAATCAACTCATCGCGGTCCAACGTCGATTCGTACGCATACGCAGCGGCAATCGGCTCCAGTTCAAACGAAACCGACTCGAACCCCGCCTGCAAGAACGCCTGTCGCAGCCGCTCCGTCGCGAACGCATCATCCTCATCGCTTTCCGCTCCCACAAAGCGAACCGGACGCCCCACTGTCGCATGTCGAATCTCCCCAAACTGCCGCTCGGCACCCAGCCGAAGATCCGTCAGAATCTTCGCGATCAAATCCTCCACCGTATACCGCCGCCCAAATACCTCCGTCCCAGTCAACGTACGGCTCGTCAGATACGACTTAAGCGACTGAATCAGCCGCCCCTTATGCTCCGCTTCTAGATAATGCTCAATCGCCTGCGGTCCCGTGAAGCTCTTGATCTGCGCACGCCCAGCCTGCTTCCGTTGCTCCAGGTAGAGCACCGAGCGAAACGACTCCGTCTCTCCAGCCAGTGCAGGAAACGAGACAAGCTCCACCGCCCCGCCGCCACGCGCAAGAGCGATTGAGCTATTGGTTGTACCGAAATCGATTCCAATGGCAGGGCCGGCAAAATGCGTAAAAGACATGAACTTCTAGAATGCCAGAACTCTTACTGTGATGTGTACTCGCAATGCGCATTCAGCATCACGGCTGCACGATCGTCGACGGTGCCGGCAGCCCAAGCGTAGCCGCCGTTGGCAGCGTACGCGTATCTGTCCACTGGCGTTGCGCACTCCGCACCTTATCGCTCCGCCCATACCAGATCCCGATCGTGTAGTCGTAGTGCTCCAGCATTGGCCGCAATCCATACGGGCGATTCGACCGGTACCACGCCTGCTCGTACAGATCCCGCAGTAGCGAATACGCATTGATGTAGTCCTGAATTCGCCCATTCACGCCATTGATGTCCGAAAGTTCGCGCCCCACATCCAACCGCTCCTTGTGGTCCTTCGTATTCTGCATCGAATAAGCCCGTTGGTACCCCTCCACGATCTCCTGCGAAAGCTGAAACTTCAGCCCAATGAAATCCATCCGCCGCGCCCCAAGCTCCAGCGCATCAATTGCCGCCGTCTCCCGCAGCGAAGTCGCCGCCGATGGATAAGTCTCGGCAGGATCGTACCCAGCCGTCCCCTTCGCAACCGGAGCCACGGCCGGAGCAGCCGCTCGAGCTTGTGCAATCAGCGTCAGCGCGCGCTCCGCATGTAGCCGCAACTCACGCGCAAACGGACGAACCTGCCCCCCGATTCGCAATCCATCCTCCGACATCGGATCCAGCCAGAAGATGCTGTTCGTCCCATCGCCCACATGCGCCTGGTCTTTCAGCACATTGTGCGCCAGCATCATCTCCTTCTGCGCCTCGTTCAAAGCGCCGGTAGCGTCTCCGTGAAAGACCTGCGCATACGAGTCCTCAAATGCAGCAACCGACGACTCGCCCTTCTGCCATGCCGCTGCGGCTCCAAACAGAATCCCATACCAATCCTGATTGAACAGCCCCTCACCATCATCGTTCCAGATCGTATTCAACTGCCCCGTTGCACCAAGCCGCTGCCCGTCCGCCGTGAACCGCTGAATATTCGGCAGCGCAAGATTATTGTCCGGGTAGACCCTGCGGTAGTTGACCACACTCGGCGCAACCCACGTCTCAAACCCCGCCTTAGTGAACGGTGTCAGATACTTGTCGTATTTCGGCTCGACACTGTACACCCACGCGACCGCAATCGTCGACTCCTTGAACGACCGCGGCAATTCCTTCAGCAGATCAGGTGCATCCTGAGCAATGTCACCCCAGAAAAGTATCTTGCGGTTGAGCGGTTTCAACGCCGTCACGATCCGCTGCATAAAATCCAGATAAACGGCCGCAAGCCCGCGAGAGTCCACTGCCGGCTTCGTCTGTCCCAATCCCAGGTCCACTGTCTCATCCGCGCCAATATGCAAAAACGGCCCCGGATAAATCGCCGCCAACTCCGTGAACATCTGCTTGATCAGTGCAATCGATCCGGTCTGCCCCGGAGCCAGCACCGACCCATGAGGCGTCTCCGCCAGCGGCTGGTACTCCTCCCAAGTCAAGCTGTTGTGAAGGTGCCCGAACGCCTCCTGCTCCGGAATGATCGTTATGTGGTACAGCTTCGCATACGCGACCAGCTCTCTGACCTCCTCCGCAGTCACGCTCCCCGGCGGTCCCATCAGCGGATTCGACGCATACTTCTGCGTATGCTCAAAGTACGGCGAGTAAAGATTCACCTTGTACGCCGCGATCGTCCGAATCATGTGCTTCTCAAACTCAAGCGTCGTAATCGGTCCCCGCGAAAGATCGTCGTCGAGCCCCCGGTACTTCATCGCGGGCCAGTCGCGAATCGTCGCCGCGTGCAGCACCGCGCTCGCGCCATCGCCCACGACCAGTTGCTTCACCGTCTGCGCCCCATAAAAGACCCCAGCCCCAGAGTCCCCAACCACCGTCAGGCCAGCCGAGCTCCCATGGATCATGTACCCCTCGGCCTTCATCTCGTCCGTAAACTTCGCATCCGTGCGCGCCGCCAAACGAGCCAGCTCAATCGAAAATCCCCCAGCCTCTGTTACAGGAATGTTACGAGCCAGCAAAGCAGAGGAAAGATCATCCGCAGCAAACTGATCCTCTGTCGAACAGGGAGCAGCGCACACAACCCGCACGCCATGCGCTAGAGGCACCTCGGCCCCGGCATGCACCTCGCGGGGAATGGGGATAAGTTTCAGGACAGTCTGTGCAGAAGCAGAAGCAGCCAGAGCCAGCAGAAGCGAACCAATGCGTAAAAAGTACATGCCTAACGGTAAATCAGTTGCGCGCCCAGGTGCACCGCGGAGGAATCTCGATTAGAACGCACATCCGCAGACGCCCCCTCCTCTTGTGCGATCTCCGAAATGAGGTACACTCAACCCAACATGAAGGTCTCCCGCAAACTCGCGACCTTGCACCTCATGCTCATCCGCTGTTGTTGCGGCTGACTCTCTTTCTCCACGCGCACAAACAGAAAAGATGAATACAGTGTGAACGTCATTCCCGCCAACGCTTAGTTCGTTCTTTTCTTCCCATGTACGCACCAAATTATTCCTCTATTCACACTACTTTGTGACCATAGCCGAAAGAGCACAAGGAAGAAGACTTATAGGTCCGTTGGGCCCGACTGGCCTTCTTGCTGTCCTTATGCCTTCCACAAATCTTGCGAGGATCCATGACGAAGTATTTACGAGCCACTTTAGCGGCGATTTTGGTGGTCACAACCACCTCGCTGCAGGCGCAAAACTCAACGCCCGCAAAGACCACGACGAAGAAGGCTGTTGCCAAAAAAGCGCCCGCCGAGAGTCCGGTCGAGCGCGAAATCCGCGAACTGCGCGAGCAGATGCAAAGCCAGCAGTCCCAGATCGATGAGTTGAAGCGCCAGAATGCCGCCAAGGATGCTCAGCTCTCAGCCGCTCAGCAGGCTGCCCAAGCGGCCCAGGCAGCCGCAGCCTCTGCCTCCGCCAAGGCCGACAGCCTCAGCGGCAGCGTCTCCGCCAACGCAGAGACCGTCTCCACTCTCAACTCCACCGTCACCGACCTCAAAACCACCAACGTCGGCCTCGCCCAGACCATCAGCGACACCAAAAAGTCCATCACCGAAGCAATGGACAATCCTCTCGCCATCCGCTACAAGGGACTGACCATCACTCCGGTCGCCTTCTTCGCCTTTGAAGGTGTCTACCGCTCTCGCTCCATCAACTCCGACATCAACACCCCGTTCAACTCCACCCCGTACCCAGGAGCCGCGCAGGCGCACACGAGCGAGCTGAACTTCTCTGGCCGTCAGAGTCGCATCGGTGGCCTCTTCGAAGGCAACACCGGACCATTCAAACTCTCCGGCTACGTCGAAGCCGACTTCCTCTCCGCCGGCACGACCAGCAACGACAACCAGAGCAACAGCTATACTCTCCGTCAACGCCAGATCTGGGGTCAGGCAGCTACCAAAGAAGGCTTCAAGGTAACCGGCGGACAGATGTGGTCCCTCGTAACCGAAACCAAACACTCGACCGACAACCGCACCGAGAATCTGCCGATGACGGTCGATTCTCAATACCACGTCGGCTTCAGCTGGGAGCGCCAGCCGAGCATTCGCTTCCAGCAATCTTTCGGCGGATTCACCGCGGCCCTCTCGCTCGAAGAGGCCCAGATCATCGAATCGGCGACCAACGCCAATGCCAACTTCTTCATCGGAAACGCCGGTACGGCAGGGGGTCTCTATAGTCCTCTGAACAACTATTCGAACAATGTCGCCCCCGACCTCATCCTCAAGACAACCTACGATGCGAAGTACGGGCACTTTGAAGCCGGTCTTCTCGGCCGCTGGTTCCGCGACCGCTACTATCCCAACGAAACCCTTACCGTTCCTTCGGCTGCGGGCGGCGCTAACAACACCAAGATGGGCGGGGGCGGTTTCGCCAACCTCCGTATGCCCATCACCAAATACGTCGACTTCGGCATCCACGGTCTCGGCGGTACGGGCGTTGGCCGCTACGGCACCTCCACTTTGCCTGACGTGACCGTCCATCCGGACGGTACCCTCGCACCGATCAAGGCGTATCAAGGCCTCATCTCCATCGAAACCCACCCCAACCCGAAGTTGGACGTCTTCTTCTATGCCGGTTCTGAGTATGCGCAGCGCACCGTCTATCTCAGCACTCTCGGCTCCTCCGCAGGCAAACTGATCGGCTATGCGCCGCTCTCCAGCACGAACGCAGGTTGCAACACCGAGACCTTGCCAACCTCGACCGGTAATGGATTCGCCGGCGCAGCACCCTATAACCCAGGAACTCCGGCAAACTGCCTCGGAGCCACCCGCGTCGTCATCGAAGGAACGGCTGGATTTACCTACCGGGTCTACAACAGCCCCAAATACGGCCGCCTGCAGTACCAGGGCGTCTACAGCTATCTCACACGAGATGGATGGGCTGGTCTGACGAGTGGCACCTTCGGCTCTCCGACAGCAACCTACGGCGCTCCCAAGGCGACCAACAACATGGTCTTCACCGGCATGCGTTACTACATCCCCTAAACCAACCGCCGCATCCAGAAAAGGGCGCCCTTCGGGGCGCCTTTTCTATCTAGGGAATTAGCTCCCGCCAGAGTTGTCGCTCAGAGGCGAGAGCGTCCGCGGATGCTCTTCATGAAGTTCGTGATGCAGTTCATCAACCTTTGCTTTGGCCTTATCCAGAGCCTTTTTGCCAACAGGCGTGATCTTGTAGACCCTTCGCCGGCGTCCTCCAACAGTCTTTAGGACAGACTTCAACAGGCCGCCACGCTCCAGTCCGTGAAGCAGCGGGTAAAGAGTTCCCGGCCCAATACGATAACCGTGATGCGTCAGCTCCTCCATCATCGCCAACCCAAAGATAGGCTCGTGAGAGGCGTGAACAAGCACGTGAATCCGTATAAGTCCGAAGAAGAGCTCTCGCTGTTGCTTCAACACAAGACAAATATACCGTTCGACTCGGACACTTAGGTTGGCTTATATCGAACTTCGATATAAGCTGATCAGGACAGAAAATCTTGCTTACAAGGGACCTCATGATCTTCATGAGAAAGCAGGACCTCCGGTGAGGTGTAACAGCAAATGCCCGGCAGAAGTGCTGTTCCTCATCCTGATGCTCGCGGTGTCAAAGCTGTCGGCGCAGGGTCCTCCGTATCAAACCGACGATCCCGTGCCGGTCGATCTGCATCACTACGAGTTTTACATCTTCGGCGCTGTCGATGGCACACCAGCCGAAATCGACTCGACGGGTCCGGCATTCGAGTTCAACTGGGGCGCCATCCCCAGGGTGCAACTACACGCAATCCTGCCCTTCGGGGGCGTCTTTCCTTCGAACAATCCCATTTATCTGCCGGCCGGAACTGGTCCGAGCGCCTTCGGTCTCACTGACATGGAACTGGGCGTGAAGCTCGCCATCATCAAAGAGACCAGGCACATCCCCCAAATCGGCACCTTCACCATGTTTGAAATCCCAACCGGAAACAGTGACAAGGGGCTCGGTGTCGGAACAGTCTGGTACAAACTGCCCGTCTGGCTGCAGAAGAACTTCGGGAAGTGGCTCATTGATGGTGGCGCCGGCTATCAGGTGGTTCCGCAAACCGGCTATCGCGACTTTCCTTACACTGGGTGGTTGGTGAAACGGGAGCTCAACGAGCGGCTTGAACTGGGCGCTGAGCTCTTTGCGCATGGGCGCGAGGGTTTTGCCACGGCCCAAACCGAACGTTCAGCGATGATCGACGTCGGCGGCTATTACCACTTCAAACATCACCCCGGCCAACAGTTCTTGTTCTGCTACGGCCATTCGGTCGCGGGCCAGACCGAGAACTACGCCTACATGGGTATGTACTGGACCTGGGGAAAGGACGACAAGAAGGACATGGCAGGAAACAACTGGATGCAAAGGATGAAGCGGGACGGATTGGAATGACCTGCAGAACACGGCCTAGACTAAGGCCGTCCGGAGCGGAGGACACAGCAAAATGGAAGTTACGGCACGCAGCCTCTGGACGCTGATACACGGCATGGGATTCGGCGCTCTCTATCTGCTCGCATGTTCCGGTGCGCTGGTAGAACTCCGTCGCTTCACCAACTCATCCGCACCGTCCGAGTCCACTCGCAGTCAGGAACGATTCCTCAAGCTTTACCTGATAACGATGGTTGTGCTCGCCTGGCTTGCTGTACTGACTGGAGCTTATGTCATCTACCCTTGGTACCGTGCAGTGCCCCCACCGGGAACGGTCGATCTATCAACCTTTCCGCAACGCCTGCTCATGTCCAGTCCCGTCACTATCGGGTGGCACTCCATTGGAATGGAGTGGAAGGAGCATGTCGCCTGGTTCGCTCCAATCTCAATCACCGCGGTCGCATTCGTCTTCATCCGATACGGCCGCGACCTCAGGAATCATCGACAACTGCGCGCCGCGGTGCTCTGTTTTGCCGTGGTTTCGTTCGTCGCGGCAGCTGTCGCCGGTTTCTTCGGAGCGATGATCAACAAGTCCGCTCCAGTCCAGGGTGGTCCCACAATCCAGTTGAACCGAGGGCAAGAAAAATGAAGACCAGTCTCGCCTCCTCCAATGCTTCGGCTTTGACGAACGGTTCAGGCGCAGCTGCCGTCCTCTCTGCTGGCATCGGCTCCTTTGCGCTGGCAATTCTGGCCTTCGCCGCCGACAAGTCACCGCCAATCAAGAGTCACCTCAATTTCTATAAACCCACAGGACCGCTCTCAGGGGTAACTACGGTTGCCATTTTGATCTGGCTCTTCACCTGGGCAATATTGGAATGGCGTTGGCGGAAGAGAACAGTGTCTATGGGAAGCATCAGCGCCGCAGCTCTCATTCTGCTTGGTCTAAGTCTGGCCCTGACATTTCCTCCCGTCGTTGACCTGTTCTGACATTGACCTGTTCTGGACAGAATTCCAAATCCATCTCGCAAGACTACCGATCAAACTCCACCACCAGTCTGTCGGGAAACGGCCCCTCATACATCACCTTTCGATAAGCCCCTGACCCGCGTCTCAGATTCGGCAATCGCACCATCGTTCGGACCAACTCCGGCAACTGCACTCCATTAATCATCGCCCCGTAGCACGTATGCATCCCATAACCAAAGTGCAGATAGCGATCCAGCGGCCGGTCTGCACGGAACCTGTCTGGCTCCGGAAACGCACTTGGGTCGAACATCCCCGAAATCGTCAGCACCAGTACCGTGCTTCCATCCGCCTTCGAGTGTCGCAGCAGCGCCGGAGTCTGCGGGTTGAACCGCATCGCCTCATACACACATCGAGTCAGCGCCTCCGGGTCGTTCGACTCCGCAGCCTGTTGCGTCAGCCGCATCGCCTCCGGCTTGGCCAGCAACACTCCAGCCGCATTCGCCGTAGCCGTTACCGTAGTGTCGATCGCCCCCACGATAATCCCCGTGACATTCCGCCGAATCCCTTCAGGATCAAGCACGCCTGCGCGCACCAGCCTGCTCAGAATGTCATCCCCCTGCGCGCCTTCCACCGCCCGCTGAGCAATCAGCCCACTCAGATACTCCCGCAACTCCGCCGCCGCACTATCCGCCGCCCGCCGCACCGGAACATCATTCTTCCGGTTCAAAAACACATCCCAGAAAAGCGATCTCATCCACTGCATCAAAATATGTTCTGTCGGCCCGGGCACGCCGAGATACTCCGCAACCACTCGAGCCGCCGACACGCGCGCATAGTTCCCCGAAACATCCAGCCGCCCGTAAGGCCTCGCCGCATCCACCATCGACTCCGCCGTCCCGCTCGCAATCCGCCGCACCCAGTCCAGATCGGTCGACTTAATAATGCTGTGCACGGCCGCGTTCTCGCGGTCGTACTGAGCCCCCCGATCCATCCCCAGCAGAAACGGCCCCGAAATCCTATTCATCCGCGCGGCATTGATCTCCGCAATCGTGAAATCCTGGTCCGCCGTCAGCGTCTTCACAACCTGCTCGTAGCCCGAAACCACCGTAGTCTGCCCCAACCGCAGCACAGGCTTCAATCGGAGTATCTTCGAGGCCACACGCAGCAGAAACGGACTGCTCAGCGCCCGCTGAAACCATCGCGACAGCCTCTGCCTCCACGTCACGCCAACCGTAGCCGACGTATTCGCCGCGTTGTACCTCGGTCTCCTGTACTCGCGATAGACCCGTAAAGCATGCTGTCCTGCGCGCGTCTCCCGCACCGCCAGAACCGTAGCCTGCATCGGCGGCGGAGAATCCGACAGGGCAGGGAACGGCGCTCCATACTCCGGCGGCAGGGTAATCGGTGCCGTACTAGCTGCAAACACCAGGTCCGCCGCCGTCAACCGGTCCCCAAACAGAAAACCACCCGGCCCCACCCGCTTCGAGATCGCCTCAAACGATGCCAGGATCTCCGTCCGCGCCTGCTCCGTCGACTCCGGAGTAATCTTCAACACCTTCCTCATCGCAGCTTTCTGCAGCGGATAAAAAACGCTCACACACACCCGCTCCCACCACGGAGCCCGCGTCGTCATCAACCCGCCCGTCATCCGGTTCGGCAGCATATTCGAGTACGCATAGAGCCGAATCGCAATCCCCAAATCCGTCAGCATCGAGTGCACAAACGCATCCATCTCCGCTCTCGCCGCTGGATCCGTCGGAAACAGTCTGTCATCCGCCCGCGCCCGGGCATCGATATAGTTCAAAAACTCCGCAATCTCAAAACTCGCATCCGGCACCCGCACCGCCGGAACATTCACCGTCTTCGCCGCTGCTTGCGTATACGGAACATTCCAGATCGGAGCATGGCAGTCTTCGTCGTAGCAAATACCTTGGCGCTCAAGCACCCAGCGCGCAAGCTCGCAAAACGGACTGATTCGGACGGACGTCAACTGGTAGGGGAATCCCAAGCACGCCTCCGCGATGGTTCCGGTACTCTACCACATCGCAGTCGTCCGAAAATCGCCCGCCACCTGTGGCATACTCGCAGCCAAAAATCTCGCATTTGTTCGGGGTGCGGCGAAATCTTTGATACCCTTCCTATGCTTAACTTTTCGAACGTAACTCATTGCTGAGAGGGATTAATGAAGATTCTGGACGCGAACCGGTTATTTCCTGCAGACGGAGAAGCGCGCTCAGTTGCCGCAAGACTCTACGAGACCATCAAAGATCTCCCTATCCTCTCTCCCCACGGCCACACCGACCCCCGCTGGTTCGCCTTCAACGAGCCCTTCCCCAACCCCACCGCGCTCCTCATCCAGCCCGACCACTACATCTTCCGCATGCTCTACTCCCAGGGCATCTCCCTCGAATCCCTCGGCATCCCGCAACTCGATGGCAAAGAGCAGGCCGACCCCCGCGAAGTCTGGCGCATCTTCGCCCGCAACTACTATCTCTTCCGCGGAACCCCCACCCGCCTCTGGCTCGACTACACCATGGAGAACCAGTTCGGCCTCACCCAGCGACTCGGGCCCGGCAACGCCGACGAGTACTACGACATAATCGCCAAAAAAATCGACACCCCAGCCTTCCGTCCCCGAGCTCTCTTCGAGCAGTTCAACATCGAGGTCCTCTCCACCACCGACACCCCCCTCGATACTCTCGAATTCCACAAAGCCATCCGCGACTCCGGCTGGAAAGGCCGCGTCATCCCGGCCTTCCGTCCCGATTCCGTCATAGATGCCGAGTATGCCAACTTCATCGGCAACATCGAAAAACTCGGTGAGATCACCGGCGAGAACATCGGCACCTACCAGGGCTATCTCAACGCCCTCCGCAACCGCCGCGCCTTCTTCAAATCCATGGGCTGCACCTCTACCGATCACGGCCACCTCACCGCCATGACCGCCGACCTCGATCCCGCCACCGCCGCCTCCCTCTACGGCCGCATCCTCTCCGGCCGCTCCGTCCCTCAGGAGCAGGAGATCTTCCAGGCCCAGATGCTCACCGAGATGGCCGGCATGTCAGTCGAAGACGGCCTAACCATGCAGCTCCATCCCGGCTCCGTCCGCAATCACAACCGCCTCGTCTACGAAAGATTCGGTCGCGACAAGGGCGCCGACATGCCCTCGCCCACCGAATACACCCGCAACCTTCGCCCACTCCTCAACAAATACGGCAACGACCCTCGTCTCACCTTCATCCTCTTCACCCTCGACGAGACCAGCTACTCCCGCGAACTCGCCCCCCTCGCCGGCCACTACCCAGCCCTCAAGCTCGGCCCACCCTGGTGGTTCCACGACTCACCCGAAGGCATGATGCGCTTCCGCGAGCAGATCACCGAGACCGCCGGCTTCTACAACACCGTTGGCTTCAACGACGACACCCGCGCCTTCCTCTCCATTCCCGCGCGTCACGACGTGGCCCGCCGCGTCGACTGCGCCTTCCTCGGCCGCCTCGTCGCCGAACACCGCCTCGACGAAGACGAAGCCTTCGAAGTAGCCCTTGACCTGACCGTCAACCTCGTCCGCAAAGCCTACAAACTGTAGGCACAAGGCAGAGAGCAAAAGGGAAACCCAACGGCCTTTCTCCTACCCAATAGCTCATCCGCCTTGCCGCGCCCGGAATTTATTGGCAGTGCCGTAAACGCGTGGTACAATTTGCGCCACTCTGACCAGACGGTAAGAATCCACCATCTAGGTCTCAGGTCCCCGACACAATCCAAAGCTTTT
This sequence comes from uncultured Acidobacteriaceae bacterium, assembly GCA_963798925.1. Classification (GTDB taxonomy): domain Bacteria; phylum Acidobacteriota; class Terriglobia; order Terriglobales; family Acidobacteriaceae; genus Edaphobacter. The sequence continues at coordinate 1,052,528 of CAWCVD010000007.1, read as the reverse complement.
TGAAGGTGCTTCCGGTTCAGACAGCAAGAAACGAGAAAGTCTTGCCTCAGTACACAAGGAGAACACCGTGGAAACTCGCAGAGCTGTAATCCTCTCAGCCTTAGTCGCCGTTATCCTTCTCACCTTCACCCTCACCGCTAGTGCCGACTCCTCCTACTCCGCCCTCATCGTCTACGGAGATAGCCTGACGGACAACGGAAATCTGTTCGCCGCCATCGGATACCCTCCCGCACCCTACTTTTAACGGCCGCTTTTCCAACGGACCCGTCTCATCCGAACAGTTTGCGGGGCTTCTGGGTGTTCCGTTACTTGACTTCGCCTGGGGCGGCGCCACAAGCGGCCTCGGCAACCAGGTCGACGGAGGCTCACAAACCACCCTGGGCGCCCTCAACTTGCCCGGAATGATGGTCGAACTGGCGAAATACCCTGTCCCCCCGGCACTCATCCCCAGTTCACTCTTCCTCGTCTGGGGCGGTGCTAACGACTTCGAGACCGGCGGTTCGCCAACCGTCGCTGCCGCCAACATTGATGCGATCGTCGCCGCGCTAGAGGCGGAGGGCGCAACCCACATTCTCGTACCAGGGCTGCCTGACCTCGGCCTCACGCCTGAGTTTCTTGGCGTACAGGCAGCGACGGACTATACCAACGCATTCAATTCGGCGTTGCTGGCCGGTCTTCCGCCGGGTGCGACTTACTTCGACACCTTCGCCTTCCTCAACGGGATCGAAGCGGATCCGTCGAAGTATGGAATCACCAACGTCACGGCTCCCTGCTTCGACGGCACCACAGTCTGTTCCAATCCAAGCCAGTATCTCTTCTGGGACGACATCCATCCAACCACAACCGTAGACACGATTCTGGCGGAACAGTTTGACGCGGCGACCACCCCCGAGCCATCCTCGATTCTCCTCTTCGGGAGCGGAATCGTAGCAATGGCAGGACTGATCCGACGACGAAAGACAGCCTAAGCCACCAGCAACGTCAAACTGCACTGGGCCACGTCCGTTCCAGCGGGGCCCAGTAGAGTTCCACACAACCCTAGACCCTCGAGCCTCACCGGACACGCGTGCCCGCATCGGCGAAGCACGCCATACAAGATTCCTCTGGCCAAACCTCAGCCGAGGGAACTAGGACACCAGTACTTCTACCAGTTCTCACCCCCACCAGTTGCATCTCTAATAGAAGCCAGATAACTGCCGGAAAGGTATGCCCCTTTGGGGCAATCAGTGGACTGTCGCATGCAAACCTCTAATTCATCGTTACCCGTGGAATCAGCGTCTGAATCTCCCAACTCCAACATGGTCTGGATCGCCGGTGGCACCTTCCTCATGGGCTCCGACAAAGCCTACCCGGAGGAATCGCCGACCCACTCCACAATGGTCGAAGGCTTCTGGATCGACAAATACGCCGTCACCAACGAAGAGTTCGCCAAATTTATAGACGCCACCGCATACATCACAACAGCCGAGCGCCCTCCCAACCCAGAAGATTATCCCGGCGCTTTGCCCGAGATGCTCAAGCCCGCATCCGTCGTCTTCAAGAAATCCTCCCACCGCGTCGACCTGCGAAACCACTACAACTGGTGGACCTATGTTGCCGGCGCAGACTGGCGCCATCCCGAAGGCCCCGAGAGCTCGATCGCAAAGCGTGCAAACCACCCGGTCGTCCACATCTCCTACGAAGACGCTGAGGCCTACGCAAAGTGGATCGGCAAAGAAATCCCAACCGAAGCCGAGTGGGAGTTCGCAGCCCGCGGAGGGCTCGAAGGAGCAACCTACGCCTGGGGAGAAGACCTCACCATCAATGGCAAACACATGGCCAACACCTGGCAAGGCGAGTTCCCCTGGCAAAACCTTCAGCATGACGGCTACGAAGGTGTCGCGCCAGTAGGCCAGTTCCCACCCAACGGCTACGGCCTCTACGACATGATCGGCAACGTCTGGGAGTGGACCTCCGACTGGTACACCGCGAACCATCCCGCCGGCAAGGGATGTTGCAGCGGCTCCGTTCCCCATGGCGATCGCGAAGCCAGCTACGATCCCCGCCAGCCCGAGATAAAGATCCCGCGCAAAGTCATGAAGGGCGGATCCTACCTCTGCGCTCCCAACTATTGCCAGCGCTACCGTCCCGCCGCTCGCATGGCACAGGCCGTGGATACATCTACCTGCCACCTCGGACTCCGTTTGATCCAAAGAACGTCCCCACCCACTCAGTTACCGCAAGCCCGATAAGGCGGGAGAAAGCGAGTGCCCTCGAATACCTGCAAGTAACCAAGGAGAAACAGCGATGCCAGAGAAGAAAAAGCAATCGCCGCCTCAGAAGGCGAAGCAAACAACCAAACAACCAAACATACTCGTCATCTGGGGGGATGACATCGGTACGGCAAACCTGAGTTGTTACATGCACGGGGTGATGGGCTACAAGACCCCTAACATTGATCGACTCGCCAAGGAGGGGTTGATGTTTACCGACTCCTATGGCGAACAAAGCTGCACCGCGGGACGCGCCTCGTTCATCACCGGTCAGAGCGTCCTTCGCACCGGTCTGAGTAAGGTCGGAATTCCAGGCGCGACGGTGGGTCTGCAGGCCGAGGACCCGACGATTGCGGAGATGCTGAAGCCGCTTGGCTATGCCACAGGACAGTTCGGCAAAAATCATCTCGGAGACCGCAACGAGTATCTGCCCACAGTGCATGGATTCGATGAGTTCTTCGGCAATCTCTATCACCTGAATGCAGAAGAGGAGCCGGAGCTACCGAACTGGCCACCCAAAAAGGAATTTCCGAAGTTCAACGAGATGTTCGCGCCACGCGGCGTGTTGCGCTGCAAGGCGACCGATAAGGACGATCCGACCGTCGACAAGCGTTACGGACGCGTCGGTAAACAGGTGATTGAGGACACAGGACCGCTGACGAAGAAGCGGATGGAGACCTGCGATGACGACTTCGTCGCCGCAGCCAAGGACTTCATCAAACGCCAGAACAAAGCCGGCAAGCCATGGTTCGTCTGGCTCAATACCACTCATATGCACTTCAAGACTCACACCAAGCCGAGCAGTCTTGGGCAGGCCGGTTTGTGGCAGTCTCCGTATCACGATACGATGATTGACCATGACAAGAACGTCGGCGATGTGCTCGATTGCCTCGATGATCTCGGCATTGCCGACGATACGTTCGTGATGTACTCCACCGACAACGGGCCGCATATGAACTCGTGGCCTGACGGCGGCATGACTCCCTATCGCAGCGAGAAGAATTCGAACTGGGAGGGCGCATTCCGCGTGCCGATGCTGGTGCGATGGCCCGGCAAGATCAAAGCAGGTTCGATCTCCAACGACATTGTGCAGCACCATGACTGGCTGCCAACGTTCGTGGCGATGGCGGGCGATCCGGATATCGTGGAGAAGCTGAAGAAGGGTTATACGGCTGGCGATAAGACCTTCAAAGTCCACATCGACGGCTTCAATCTTCTGCCTTTCCTGACCGGCAAGGAGAAGGAGAGTCCGCGAAAAGGCTTCTTCTACTTCAGCGACGATGGTGATCTGTTGGGCCTTCGCTTTCACAACTGGAAGATCTGTTTCATGGAGCAGCGCGCCCCTGGAACTCTGCGCATCTGGGCCGAACCGTTCACCAGGCTCCGTATTCCCAAGTTGTTCAACCTGCGAACTGATCCCTACGAACGGGCGGACGTCACGTCAAATTCTTACTACGAGTGGTTCCTTGACCTCGATTACATCATCCTTGCCGCGCAAGCGGTTACCGGGCCGTTTATGGCAACGTTCAAGGACTTTCCGCCGCGACAGAAACCACAATCCTTCACAGTCGAACAGGCCCATGATGCCCTTGCAGATGCTTCAACGATCGGGCATTGAGGGCGTCTGGTGCATAGACGAAAATCTGACAACCTGCCGCGATGCGAGAGCAGTCTCGCATCGCGGTCTTAATCAAGGGGCATAGAATAATGGAGACAAGGGATTGGAGTGGCAGTCGATGGAATCTTTGACTCCAGCGCCACAGTACGCGGATGCCGCTTCGCCAACTCCTGACGAAGTCGCATGCGCAGTCCCCTTAAACGATCCCCGCACACAAGGCAGCTGGTACGAGAGACGTCTCGCCGACGGTAAGCACTGCGTCAACCGCGTCATCAATCAGGCGTGGACTCTGGCTCTACTCCTGAAACATCCCCAGGCGCCCTGGCGGGCAAAAGCAGTCGCCGGATGCACAGTGGCCTATCTCGTCAGCCCAATCCAACTCATCCCCTCATTCATTCCAGTCATCGGCCAGCTCGACGACGTCTTCGTCTTGTTTCTCGGAATGAAACTGCTTCGCAAATGGGTACCAGCCGACATCCTCACTGCCTGCGAGGCCCAGGCCGGATCTTCGATATCAGCTCTTCGCGTCTCGAAAACTTCAACAAAAACATCTCCCATCGCGGCCGATTCTTAACTGTCGAAAGCGAAGCCCGCCGGGAGCAAGCCTGCGAAGCAGCGCGCTAAAACTGACAGCCTAAGGAGCGCTCCTCAAAGAGCACGTTGGCCGGCTATTGCCCGGAGAGTCTCATTCATTTCTTGACCAATTATTCTGCGAGGCTATCGTCGGTTGACAGCGATGAGCGGCTGCCTATGCAGATTCCATTGAATTCGAGAGTGTATGATGGTCCTCCCGGAGGACAAACGTGATATCGAATACCGGTGTTGCGGCGCTTGGAAACCGCCGGGGAAAGGTGTCCACCGGAGGATTTGGCAGCGGTGTCTGAACACTTACAGCGAGCCTTTTATCCGCGAGACAAATTCAGGATGGAAGACATTCAGTTCACAGTCAGCGATCTTGGTATAGGTTTTGACTCAAAAGCCACAACGAAGGGCACTGGGCTTCGCCTCACGAGCATGCAGGAGCGCCTGAGGCTAGTGGGTGGAGAGCTTTCAATCAATTCGCAACCAAAGCGCGGCACTACCATCCACGCTCGTGTCCGTCTCAATTCGGGAGGGTCATGAGGAAACGGTTCTTGTCTAATCCTGGAACGGGGCTAAGATTTTCTTTTTGGCCGACGGCATTGATCGGAATTGTAGTCATCAAAGCCGTACTTTCACTCGACGCAAAGCCCGGATCTTTTCAGGTTTCATATAGCGGGATCAGTTATTTCCTGCTTCTGCTCTTGGCAACCAGTTTCGCTATCCGCAACGGAATACAGAACACGCTGGGGCGGCGGCCATTCTGGGTGTTCCTCGCGATTGCCTACGGCCTCTGGTCGCTAGATCAGTGCCTTGTTCTCTACTACGAGCTTGGTCGGCACATCGAGGCACCCGACAATTCGATTGCCGATCCGTCGCTGTTTCTGCACATCGTACCGATGATGGCAGCTGTGGCAACCCTCCGACATCAGAACGTATCCGACCGCAAGCTGTACAGGCCGATATTAAACTCTCTTCTCCTATTGTTTTTCTGGAGCTTTCTTTACGGTTACCTTGTTTTCCCATACCAGTACTTCCCGAACGCCACCAGCTACGCCCTGCGCTTTGACATTCTTTACTTGTTAGAAAATTTGGCGCTGGTGCTCTTCGTGGGTATTTTGATCCTTCGCGTGCAGGCTCCGTGGAAGTCAATCTATCTCCATCTTTTGGGCGCGTCCATCCTGTACGCGTTAAGTTCCAGTGTCGCCAACCTTGCAATTGACTCGGGAGGCTACGTCAACGGCAAGCTGTATGGTCTAGGCCTGACCGCTTCTGTTTGCTGGTTTGTATGGATACCGCTGCGAGCGCGACAGATAAAGGAAGAAGCAACAGCCATGCGACCCGATAGAAGCCAAGGCTCACGAGGATCAGTATGGGCGATGCTCGTTGTGGTGATGGTCTCTTTCCCGATTATCTGGGAACTGTTTCAAGGGAATGAGAACACCGGTCTGCGCGCTCTTCGCCTGCTGGTCGCAATTGTCGCGATTCTGTGTCTCGCGACTGCTGCCTTTATAAAGGAGTACCTCGCCGGACGTGAACAGGATTTCCATTTTGGTCTAGCCAACGAGAGGCTACGTCTGGCAATGGAAGCGAGCACATCGGTAGCGTGGGACTTTGAGGTCAAGAGCGGACAGAATGTTTGGTTCGGCGACCTGCAAACTTTCTTTGGAATACCTTCCGACGTTTATGCAACAACCAGGGAAGAGTTCTTTCGTTATATACATCCGGATGACCGGACGAAAGTCTCGGAAGCGGTCGCGGATGCAAGACAAAACCAGAAGCTGTTCGCGGCAGAGTTCCGTGTCGTGCACACCGACGGGACAGTACGTTGGCTGGCAGCGCGAGGCAAGTTCTACTATGCAAGGAATGGTAACCCCGACCGAATGCTCGGCGTGTCGCTGGATATCACTGAGCGCAAGGTGGCGGAAGAAGCCCTCTCCTCGATGAACCGCAAAGTGATTGAGGCAGAAGAACGGGAACGTGACCGGATCGCAAGGGACCTTCACGAGAACATCGGTCAGCGTCTTGCATTATTGGCAATTGCAATCGAACAACTCAAGAATGACTTCCCAAATCAGGCCGTTGAACTCCTCGACCGCATGGACGGTGTATGGAGGAAGACCTTGGAGATATTGACCGATGTCAAAGCCTCGGCGCACGAATTGTACTCTCCGAGGCTACAATATCTCGGCATTGCTGAAGTTATCAGAACCTTTTGCGAAGAGTTCGGGGAGAGGAAGGGATTGGAGATTGAATTCAGGAGCCATGGTTTCCCTAGCGTCGTGCTACCGGACGTTTCTATTTGCCTTTTCCGGGTTCTACAGGAAGCGTTACACAACGGCGTGATGCACAGCGGGGTCCAGAAGTTCAGCGTGCAATTGTGGGGCGAGTCGGATGAAATTAACCTTAGAGTAAGCGACTCGGGTGTTGGCTTTGACCCCAGAGCGCCAAGGAGAGGCCGAGGGCTTGGTCTGCTCAGAATAGAGCAGCGAGTGAATCTAGCGGAGGGAACGTTTTCGATCGATTCGCAACCCGAAAAGGGTACTACCGTCCACGTTAGTCTGCCTTTGCGTTCTGGGAACGATTACAAGCCTGCGACTGGCTAAATGCGCCCGAAATTTCGCCCGCTCATAGGGAAGAAACGGCGGAGTGCTCCGCACAGATTCTCTTGTAGATGTGGCTTTCCTGTCCACGCTGAAAGCCGTTCAATACATACCCGCACAAAATATCGATGTCGCAACACTTGGCGAACTCGTCGCATAAGTGTTCGACCTCGACCGCTGCATCCGCCTTCCCTTGCTCCCACAAGGTAGGGGCACATTCACCACAAGCTACAACCCGGGGGCGATCCCCGCTCGATGCTTTGGCCGCGGCGGCGACAAGATCGCCCACGATCTTCCGAAACCGAGCCGGGTCAGGCAGATCATTCACCATGAAAGTGGAGAGCACCTCTGCAACGTCCAAAGAGACATAGCGCCCCTGTTCTGCAGCGGCGACAACATCCACTCCATTTTCCCGCAACTTCTGAAGAAGACTCTCTCGATGTGACTCGGTCGCGATCACGATAACGGCTTTCCCGGACTCCAGACCGGCTTCGATGAAACGAGTGAAGCCAACTACAAATGCTGCATCATCAGAATAGAATTCAACCTCGTGGTTGCGCGTGATCTCCGTTCTTCCCAACGCAGGTGGGGGGAGAGGCTCATTGGAGTGCTCGAGAGTTTTCGAGTCCTGCGCCGGGGTGAAATAGTGACCCGATAACCCGCCACTGACAAACTGCCTGCCTTGAAGAACGGCGTCCACAGCGGCTGATAGTTCGCGTCCGGCATACGCCTTCACCACATAGCCCAACGCTCCCAGGACGAGAGCCTCCTGCACCACATCGGCAGAGGATTCTTGGCTCATGAAGACTATTTTGCTTTTGGGAGACAACTTGCGGATTCGCCGAGCCGCATCCATTCCATTCAGCGAAGGAAGCCCGATGTCGAGAATAATCAAGTCCGGTTGAAGTTCTTCGGCTTTCTGAACGGCCTCTAATCCGTCTGCGACCTTTCCGACGATGTGAAATTCCGGTCTTTCTGTCAGCGTCGAACAAATCATGCGCTGAAACGGTTCAAAATCTTCGACTACGAGAACCCGGATTGATGGCGTCTCCAATTTGCCTCCGTTACAGGGCCCAACCCAACTCTGCGAGTCTAGCTGCTAGGTGTATTCATAATCCGATGTTCCGCAATTCAGATGGTCGCGCCCTCGCACGGACAAACCAGAGCCAATTCTAGCTGAGAGACCGGTACGCCGACCTCTCCTGCCGCCAATCCGATCAAATCAGTCGTATCACATTCACCCACAAACTGACAGCGGAATAAAGAGAATTGCCCTGGCGATTTGAAGGAGACTGCAACCGTTGTTGTCCAGCGATACGGACGGCCTCCGGTCACGATTCCTTCGACGGGGCCCATGATGTGATGTGCGGCCTGGAGCTACGTCGCGGGACAATCGAAAGCACCTTTGGCAACTTCGTCCGGGCTGGTTTTAATCAAACCAACACATCACTAGTCGAGCGTGGTCGTTATCGCGTGAACGAGATGCCAAGTGTCGGGACTGCCACACTGCTCAAGTAGGAAGAACTCCGAACACCAAGAGATGGCTCACGGGAAGCGGCCTCGATATCCAGCCTATTCATCCTGTCCCCGGCTGGATGACCGTATCGGGGATTTGGCAGCAACTAATTGGGCAGAATCCGACTTCCAAATACCAATTCGGGGTTCGATGGGTGACTCGGCGACTTATCGCTCATCAAGGCAATAAATTGCTCGCGACAAGAGTCGCAATTCGGCGAGAGTTGGAGGCGGCGCTGAGCCAATGCATTTCACAACTGCCAGGATCAAGACGAAGCTGAAATTGGGCCGCCAATACAGGCCTATCTAAGAGCTTGAGCGCGGACGAACGCATCTGGAAGCCCATTCAGAAATGGTCGGGCCAAAAATAAATCTCAAAAAGAGGAAAATTCTTAGCAATAAAAATCACACCAGCGAAGAACCACGAAAATGCACTAACTACCACGTTAATCACCACAAATTACCATCCCCAAACACCCACTTTTCTTGCATCCCCCTTCAAAAAGCCCAACAATATTGCGAAAGAATCGTCTCACCGCACCCCAAAAAATATTCCGCAAACTCCAAAATTCCAAAGAGTAAGATCAAGAGAACATGAGCACCTTCTTCGCAGCTGGCAGCCCCACCACAGAAATGTCACCCGCCGAACTCCAGTCGAATCTGTACCATGCGCTCGACAAACTCGGCACCCGCAAAAAAGTCCTCGCCGTCCCCCCCGACTTCACCCGAGCCCACTCCCAATCCGGCCCCATCACCGAACTTGCCTGGAAGTACTACGGCGACAAACTCGCTGACGTCCTCCCTGCCCTCGGCACCCACAAAGCCATGACAGACAAAGAGATAGCGGACATGTATGGAGCCACCCCACGCTCTCTCTTCCGCGTCCACGACTGGCGCAACGATATCGTGACCCTCGGCGAAGTCCCCGGTTCTTTCGTCTATGAAGTAAGCGAAGGTAAACTCGACTACACCTGGCCCGCCCAGGTCAACAAACTCCTCCGCGACGGCGGCCACGATCTCATCCTCTCCATCGGCCAAGTCGTTCCCCATGAAGTGGTTGGCATGGCCAACTACAACAAGAACATCTTTGTGGGAACCGGCGGCTCCATCGGAATCCACCGCAGCCACTTCCTCGGCGCCGTCTACGGCATGGAGCGCATGATGGGCCGCGCAGACACCCCTGTTCGCCGCGTCCTCAACTACGCCAGCGACAACTTCGCCAAAACCCTACCCATCGTCTACGTCCAGACCGTAGTCGGCAAAAACGCTCAAGGCAAACTGGTTATCCGCGGTCTCTTCGTCGGCGACGACGTCGAATGCTTCGAACTGGCCGCCGCTCTGAGCCTCAAAGTCAACTTCAAAATGATGGACCGCGAGATCAAGAAAGCCGTAGTCTTCCTCGATCCCCACGAGTTCAAGAGCACGTGGCTAGGCAACAAGAGCGTCTACCGCAGCCGCATGGCCCTTGCTGATAACGCAGAACTAATCGTCCTCGCTCCCGGCGTCCACGAGTTCGGCGAGGACGCCGCCATCGACGCCTTGATCCGCAAATACGGCTATTGCGGCACCCCCAGAACCCTCGAAGCCGTCAAAGAAGACCCCCAACTAGCCGGAAACCTCAGCGCCGCTGCCCACCTCATCCACGGCTCCAGCGAAGGCCGCTTCACCATCCGCTACTGTCCCGGTCACCTCACCAGACAAGAAATCGAAGGCGCCCACTACCAATACGGTGACCTCTCCGAAATGACCGCCAAATACAACCCCGAAAAACTAGCCGACGGCTGGAACCAGGTAAACGGAGAAGAGATCTTCTACATCTCCAACCCCGGCCTGGGACTCTGGGCCTACCAAGGCCGCTTCAAAGACTAAATCCAAATCAAAAGAACAAATCCCAACTCAAAAAGAACTCCAAATCCAAAACCTAAAAAAACTCAAATCCAAAAACCAAAAAAAATCCGATTTGCAGCCCACCCCCCAAGTGCGTATTCTAGGACGGTTGCGAATTGGTTAGACCAATGAGATTGAAGAAGGTACAGCAATGAGTGAGGGATTGAGGCTTCCAAAGTTTTCGGTGGGTGTGGGTGACAGGTTTGCGCACCAGGCAAAGGCGCAGCTTCAGGCGTGTGTGCTTGCCGCAGATGCCGGGGTTGAGGTGGTTCCTGTGTGGAACAAATCTAATCGTGAGCACATGATTATCGGTTCGGACCCAAGCCAGACTAGGTTAGAAGCCGATAGAGCAGTCAAAGAACTGCATTGGACAAAACCATACTTTCTCGATGCGGATCATATCAATTTGAAGACCGTGGAGAGATTTTTGAGTCCGTGTGATTTCTTTACGCTTGACGTCGCGGATTTGATCGGTCAGCCTGCAGATGCAGGAATGGTTACGACGTTTGTGAAGCGGCATCCAGAGTTGGTGGGCACGGTGAAGATTCCTCACATTGAGGAGCCGTTCAAAACCAGTGTGGCCTTTGTGGAAGGGGTAGCAAATAAGTTTCTGGCCGCGGTGCAACACGCTGGACTAATTTACCGTTTTCTGGTCGAGAAAAAAGGGGTAGACGGGTTTGTAGCTGAAGTTTCGATGGACGAAACCGATTCACCGCAGACCCCGATGGAACTCCTGGTGATTCTGGCCGCAATCGCCGATGAGAGGATTCCGATTCAAACTATCGCGCCCAAGTTTACCGGCCGCTTCAACAAGGGAGTGGACTATGTTGGCGATGTGGCGCAGTTCAGTAAGGAATTCAATGAAGATCTTGCGGCGATTGCGTTTGCCGTGAAGACTTACGGGCTGCCCGAGAATTTGAAGTTGAGTGTGCACTCGGGTTCGGATAAGTTCTCGATATACAAACCAATTCACAATGCGATGAAGAGGTTCAACGCCGGCGTCCACATGAAGACTGCTGGGACAACGTGGTTGGAGGAGTTGATTGGTTTGGCTGAGGCAGGGGGGGCGGGACTCGATATCGCGAAGGAGGTCTACGCGCAGGCCTACGCGCACAGCAAGGAGTTGTGTGCGCCGTATGCGACGGTGATCGATATCGACCCAACCAAATTGCCACCGCCTGACGAGGTAAATAGCTGGACGAGCGAGCAATACACGTCGGCACTACGACACGACCAACGCAATAGAGCGTATAACCCGAATTTGCGCCAGCTGTTACATGTAGGATTCAAAGTGGCGGCGAAGATGGGGATCGGTACTTGAATGCGCTGGAAGCAAACGAAGAGATCGTGGCGCGGAATGTAACTACGAACCTTTTTGAGCGGCATATCAAGCCCGTGTTCATTGGGACAGAGTGAATAGATGGTGCTCGTTGTCTGGCATCGAGAAAAATAGGAGGACAAACGTCGTGAATGTTGGTTTCAAAATTCCAGAGCAGGGGTCTCTCGATCTGCTTTCACTGGGCGCCCTAGTACATCGCCTCGATCCGGGTATCATCCCGTTCCGCAAGGCGACCCAGTTTACGATCCACGTGAGTGGTGGCGAGTTCAATGTGGCCGCGAACCTGGCTGATGCGTTTGGGCTGCAAACTGGCGTTGCGACGGCCATGGTCTCGTATCCGATCGGAGATCTAATCGCGGAGCGGGTGCGGGGAATGGGAGTTCGTCCTTTCTACAAGAGGTTTGACCACGATGGGACGCGCGGGCCGAACATGGCGACGGTGTACAGCGACCAGGGTCTGGGTGTTCGCGCACCAGTCGTGTTTTATAACCGCAGTAACGAAGCAGCGGCGCAAATGAAGCCGGGCGACTTCGACTGGAAGGCCATCTTCAGCCAAGGCGTACGCTGGTTCCACAGCGGCGGCATCTTCGCGTCGCTCTCTGAGACGACGGCGCAGCTTGTGATTGAGGCAATGAAGGCGGCCAAGGCGGCGGGGGCGATCACTTCGTTCGACTTGAACTACCGAGAGAAGCTTTGGAAGACGGTCGGCGGGATGAAGCGAGCGCACCAGGTGCTCGGCGAGATTGCGAACAACGTTGATGTTCTGGTCGGTAACGAGGAGGATTTGCAGAAGGGCCTCGGCTTCGAAGGGCCGGAGGTCGCAGCGAGTTCCAAGCTGGACACTTCTGTGTTTCTGGCGATGATCAACGACGTGGTTGCGCGTCATCCGAACATCAAGATTGTGGCGACGACGCTGCGCGAGGTTCATTCGACCAATCGTCACAGCTGGAGCGCCGTTGCGTGGGTGAATGGAGAGGCGGTGTTTGCGCCGACCACTGAACTCCACGTGCATGACCGCGTGGGCGGCGGCGATGGCTTTGCATCCGGGTTCATCTATGGTTTGCTGAGTGGCGAGACTCCACAGGAGGCGATCAAGCTCGGATGGGCTCATGGTGCGCTGATGACGACGTTCCCCGGCGATACGACGATGGCTACGGTCGACCAGGTGAAGGCATTCGCCAGCGGAGGATCGGCACGAATTCAACGTTGATGTGGGAAAGTACGCTGGCAGCGGAAGCAGCCCGTTTCTTGGATTCAGGTTGGACGCAGAGGTGATTTTTGGGGAGCAAAAATGATTGTCGTGATTATGGGAGTCAGCGGATCCGGAAAGACCACGATCGGCAAGCTTCTTGCCGAGCGCATGGGCTGGATCTTTGCCGATGCCGACGATTATTTTTCTCCGGCTTCCAAGCAGAAGATGGCTGCCGGTCATCCGTTGACGGATGAGGACCGGGCTCCCTGGCTTCAAACTCTGAACGATTTGCTGAGGGGGTGGGACAAGGAAGGAATCAATGGAGTGCTCGCATGTTCCGCATTGAAGGAGAAGTATCACGACGACTCTGGAGGCTGGACTCCCACTGACTCATATCCAGTTTATATTTCTTGATGGATCGAAGGATTTGATTACAACGGCGGCTGGCAACCCGGAAACACGAGTATATGAACCCGATGCTGTTGGAGAGCCAGCTTGCAACTTTGGAGAGGCCGACGGATGCCTTTCGGATTGTGAATGACCGTCCTCCGGAGGAGATTGTGAATGACCTTGCTGGAGCATGTTCTGGCAGTGCAGGACGTAGCGACACGGCAGATTTTGAAGTAGGAGAGGATTCTTCATGGGGCATTCGCTGTTTGATCTGAGTGGTAAGTCGGCTGTGGTTGTGGGTGGGACCTCCGGCATTGGATTGGCGATGGCGGTGGGGCTTGCGGAGGCGGGTGCGGATGTGGTGGCCAGCTCGCGGCGGCAGGAGCAGGTGGATGAGGCGGCGACAGGCGATTGAGGGGACCGGCCGCAGGGCGCTGCGGCTGACGTCCGATGTCGCGGATCGGACGACGTTGCAGGCTTTGCTCGATGGGACGGTGAAGGAGTTCGGCAAGGTCGACATTCTGATCAACTGCGCCGGCAAGATCAAGCGTGAACCGACGCTGACGGTGTCGGAGGAGACGTGGGACGGCATTATGGACACGAATGTGACCGGGACGCTGCGGGCGTGCCAGATCTTCGGGAAGCATATGCTCGATCGCGGATATGGGCGGATCATCAACATCGCTTCGTTGAATACGTTTGTGAGTTTGAAAGAGGTGACGGCGTATGCGGCTAGCAAGGCTGCGGTTGGCGCTTTGACGAAGTCGCTGGCGGTGGAGTGGAGCTCGCATGGAGTGACGGTAAATGCGATTGCTCCAGGAGTTTTTCGGACGGCGTTGAACCAGAAGCTGCTGGATGAGAGTGATCGCGGCAAGGAGCTGCTGATGCGGACTCCGATGGGGCGATTCGGGAAGACCCAGGAGTTGGTTGGCTCGGCGATTTTTCTGGCGAGCGATGCTTCGGCGTTTGTCACGGGCGAGATCCTCGTCGTGGACGGTGGTTTCCTGGCTAGTGGCGTGAATCAGTAGTCTTTAGGACACCCTCCCCCACCTAGTTTTTTGTGCAAAGTCTTCATTAAAAATGACTTACGGGTTGACCTTAACTGCAAAGTACTGATTATAGAGACTTTATCTGTAAAGTTATGTTTATAAATAGGTTAGCCCCGGACGGGAAGTCCGGGGCTTGTTTTTTCCTGATCTATACATACAGTATAACGGAAAGAATAGAACTAAAATGCCACCTGGGATATGTCTGATTACGGGATACTTAGGTTGTTTTTGGGCTTGACATGCGATTTCTGGGCTGAAAACGAGGAAAATAAAAAGTTGAAATAATAAAGACCATAGAATCAGCTACTTCGTGCTCATTTGCTTTGGCAATTCCGAATTACCGGTTTGGCCTCGCAGTCAAGTTCCAGTAGCGTTGGCACAGGCGATTTTGGGTAGTGGTCGACTTGACCACTACCGGATTATGCATTTTGCAGCGAAAGCATCGCGGAAATCGGATTCGCATCACTGGCCAGTAGTTAGGTCGCATGACGCACAAGATCATTCTCTTTTTCTGCATCAAGGCCTGGGTCTCTTGATAGGTATGTCAATTGTGTGGGCGCCGCAAACTGGGTACCGGCCGCTTCGACAATTTCAGCGATCTTCAAGATGATGTCCTGGCGAATTACTGTGAATGCTGCCCAATCGGCGGTCGTAGCGTAAGCCCACAACTCCAATTCAAAGGCAGCGCCGGCAAAATTTACCACTCGAATTCTGGACGTCCCCGCTTCGATCGCAGGTTGTTGATCCAACATACTCTGCACGTGGTCGAGCACAAATCTTAACTGTGCAACTTGCGTCTCAATTCGTAGTAAAAAGTGCTGATTGAAGAGACATTTTCGGCGAGGCCCAAAGTTCTCGAATTGCATTTGGGCCAGCAATCCATTCGGAACCACCAGCAGGCTTTGATCGAGCGTTCGTAGCTTGATAGAGCGCAGTCCGATATCTTCAACGGTGCCGACTTGAGCGCCGATTTTGCAAAAGTTACCAATGTGTAGAGCCTTGTCCATTAGCATCGAGACCCCGCCTATGATATTGTCCAGTGTTTTTTGTGCACCCAAGGCTAACGCCAGTCCACCGATGCCCAGACCGGTAAGCGCGGTCTTCACGTTGAACCCAAATAGGGCGAATGCGATGATCAACCCGACTATGAGCATCATGACATGGGCGAGTCGCTGCATCACGATGAGAATCGACTCCCCGCCTGGGCTTTGCGTCCGTGTCCGGTTCACTGCGTAGTCGAAGCCCTGGTCGGCGAGCCTGCTCATGAACCACACAAGGCAACCTGCAAGAAGGCCCGCCAGGAAGCGAAAGTAGTAGGTGCGATACAAAAGCGGCGGCTTAAGCAGGTAAATAAAAAAGACATGCAGCAGGACCGCCATGATGCAGCGGAGCGGTATGCCAAGCGGTGTCTCCCAGACCGTTCTGATATGCAGCTTCCGGAGTTTGCGCCAGACTCGCCTGGGGACACTGAGCAGAAACCCCAACAACCAGGCCAGCAACCATGAGATGGGGATCGAGAGCAGCCACCCAAGCCATTGTGCAAGTGACATATCCAGCAGGCGGCGGCTGGTCAGCGCGGCAGGTACGATTCGTTCGGCTGCGGTCGGCCCTTCCCCTTTCATCTGGGCGTAGAGTCCGGGGATCTTCGCAACTGTTTCTCTCGAAACGAGCCAGATCTTCCCTGAATTCGGATCGTCCACTCGCACGAGGATCAGGTCAACTGTCGTGCCACCTACTACGAACGCGCCAGCACGCATCTGGCCGGGGGGAAGGCCGGCTTCAACCGTACCGTCGGGATCATCGTTCAACAATCTGGGGGTGCCTTGGAATCTTGAGAGCAACTCCTGAAGTTCCTTGGCCAGCTGCACCGGGTTAGAGTTTCGGGCCCGAGTCGGTTGCAGATACTGAGCGGCGGCCGCGAAGTCCTGCTTTGTCTCATACCTTAGAAGGCCCATCAATGCGCTGCGGGGAGTCTTACGTCCGAGCGGGTCGATGGGCTCCGCGGGTCCAGCATGGGGAGGAGGAGGCGTCGCGGATGTCCGAAGCTGAGCTGGGGAACGCGCAGATGGGCCCGCGAGCAGGAAAATAGCAAGGGCTATGCCGAGAGCGTGGGTCCACTTAGGCGACTTGCTTGTCCCTTGTCGGTTCTCTCTTAGCAAGGTCATCCGTTGTTTGCCCCTTCGCAAATGCGCCTTCTTTACCGGCTTCCAAAAGCTGTTGACCTTCGATGCGGCCAAAAAGCTCGATGAGTTTTGCGACCAAGCCGGTCCATCCGGTCTGGTGGCTGGCTCCGAGACCTGCGCCGTTGTCGCCGTGGAAGTACTCGAAGAACAGGATGTAGTCCTTCCATTGGGGATCAGTCTGGAACTTCTCAGTACCTCCGTACACAGGTCGCCGGCCGGCTTCGTCCTTCAGGAAGATCCGGGTCAGACGGTTGGCAATCTCCTTGGCGACGTCGAACAGGTTCATCAGCTTGCCCGAGCCGGTCGGACACTCGATTTTGAAGTTTTCGCCGTAATAGAGGTAGTACTGTAGCAAGGCACGGATCAGAATCGCATTCACCGGCATCCATATCGGACCGCGCCAATTGGAGTTGCCTCCGAACATGCCCGTGTCTGATTCCGCCGGAAGATAGTTCACCCGGTAATCCTGGCCGCCCACATTGACAATGTAGGGATGTTCGTTATGGTACTGGGAAAGAGCTCTTATCCCATAGGGGCTGAGGAACTCGTTCTCATCGAGCATGCGCGTCAGAATCCTGCGTAACCTGTTCTCATTCACCAACGCAGCCATGCCGCGTTCGCCATACCCGAAATGGCCCGGGCCGGTTGCGTGAATGCTCTCGCGAAGTTCGGGCATACGTTGCAAACGTTCCCGCAGGGTCTTCAATACTCGCGGTACGCGTTCGCGCTGCCACGGCTCGATCACCGTGGTGGCACACAGGGGCAACAGCCCCACCATCGAGCGGACCTTCAGTCGCCTGGCGCTGCCGTCGGGGAGGCGCAGGACGTCATAGTAGAACCCATCCTCTTCGTCCCACATGCCTTCCGGCCCCGCCTGGTTCATTGCCCGGGCGATCCAAAGGAAATGATCGGCAAACTTGGTGGCCATATCTTCGTACATAGGATCATCGGACGCCAACTCGACGGCGATCTCTAACATGTTCTGGGCGAACATTGAAACCCAAGCAGTGCCGTCAGCCTGCTCAAGGTGGCCACCGGTAGGTAACGGCGAGCTGCGATCGAAGACACCGATATTGTCCAGCCCGAGAAATCCGCCTTCAAACAGATTCTTGCCAAACCGGTCCTTACGGTTCACCCACCAGCTGAAGTTCAGCATCAGCTTGGCGAAGGAGCGCTTGAGGAACTCAATGTCTCCTTTGCCGCGAAGAGCCTGTTCTGTCCGATACAAAAAGATGGAGGCCCAAGCATGCACAGGAGGATTGACGTCGCTGAAGTTCCACTCGTAGGCCGGGATTTGGCCAGTCGGGTGCAAGAAGAACTCCTGCAGCATCAGGTCGAGCTGCTCTTTGGCGAAATCAGGATCGACCGTGGTCAGAGCAATGGTGTGAAACGCCAGGTCCCACGCCGCATACCATGGATACTCCCATTTGTCGGGCATCGAGATGATGTGCTGATTCACCATGTGGAACCATTCGCTATTCCGTCCGAAGCGTCCACCGGGCTGCATCGGATCCTCACCGTGTTCCGTTAGCCATTTGTCCACATCGAAGAAGAAATACTGTTTGCTCCAGAGCATCCCGGCGAGTGCCTGGCGCATGACGAGGGCCTCATCTTTGCTGACGCGGGCTGGGGTTATGGATTTGTAGAACTCATCTGCATCGCGCTGGCGGGTTTGCAAGATTTCGGTAAAGCTTCTAAACGCGTCGCCCATGACTCCAGGCGTCAGATCGCTTAGCCGCAGACGGATGGTAGCTGTCTCACCAGCACCCACATTCAACTGATACTGTGCTGCGGATTTAGTTCCTGTTTTCCCGGGGTTGACAGAGTCGTGATTTCCATTGACTACATAGTTGTTGATTCCGTCTTTGACATAACGAGATTGATTGGCCGTCCCGAAGAGCCGCTCGTTGTTAGTCTCGTTTTCCGTGAACAGTAGCGGGACGTCTCCCTCACAGTACAGATAGCGCTCACCCAGATCGGCGTGTGAGACTGCAATAACCTGACTACCCTTCTGACTTAAGACCTGCTTCAGGGACGGCTTGGGAGTATCTGGCCACCAAGTCCAGGTGTTGCGGAACCAGAGAGTCGGTAGAACTTGTAATGTGGCGGCCTCAGGACCGCGATTACTTACGCTAATCTGAATCAGCAGGTCTTCTGGCGATTGCTTGGCATATTCCACGAAAACATCGAAGTAGCGGTCTTCGTTGAAGATACCCGTGTCGAGCAGTTCATATTCCATGTCGTTACGATTACGCTGCTTGTTCGTCTCGATCAAATTGAGGTAGGGAAACTCTCGCTGTGGATATTTGTACAGGTACTTCATGTAGGAATGCGTCGGCGTGCTGTCGAGGTAGAAGTAGTATTCCTTGACATCTTCGCCGTGGTTGGCCTCGCTGTTGGTGAGGCCGAACGCACGTTCTTTGAGGATGGGGTCTTTGCCATTCCACAATGCCAAGCTAAAGCACAGCAATTGTTTCTCGTCGCTGATACCGGCAAGACCATCTTCGCCCCAGTGATATGCGCGGGAACGGGCCTGGTCGTGTGTGAAGTAGTCCCATGCATTTCCATCCTGGCTGTAGTCCTCGCGAACCGTACCCCACTGGCGCTCGCTGAGGTAGGGCCCCCACTTTCTCCACGGTGTCTTGGCGGTACGGACCTCTGCTAGTCTCGCTGTTTCCTGATCCTGGACCATTTCATACCTCATTTCGTTTGGCCGGCTCGCCTCAACCGTCAATAGTGGCCGGACTGGAGTATTGCGTTTGTTTACAAATCGGTGATCACAAAATTCTCTGGGACTGTGCTCCTAATTTCCGGTTCGAAGGAAATCAAGTGCGGGCGAACAAAACTCGCTCAGCGAGGAGACGGGCGCGGCATACTTCGGAAGCGAATACAGAATTGCTCAACGCGAAATTCCGAAATTACTCCACATGCTACGAAGGCACGATGAAGCAACGAATGCTGGGTCAACAATTTTTACTGTTGCTCGGCCTTGCTATAGGTTTTGGCTCTGAACTTGTTCGTGTCTGTCGTAAAGGTCGGAGTTTACGGCATGGAGAGCGGACAAGGTCGACCTACGGTTCCGCGCCAACTGACAATCGCGGATGGGGGAAGTTTATAAGGTGTGGTCCGGTGGCGGGAACCGGCAAAACTAGCAGTCAGCGCGGAAAATAATCGCATAATGTCGCGAATCGATGCGATTGCCTGCGCAGCTCCGATCCTCAGAGTTATTACCCGTGTGAGCGAAGGCAATAACGATAAAACCAGCTCGTGCAAGTGCGGGGCCATGTCGTAATGACTGGCAAGCACCCGATGATACCGTGAGAGATGAATCCGATCAGCAGTGTGGCCCCTTCGAGCGGGGTTTACCGTATCGTCGAATTAGTACTGGAACCGTGGTTCGGGAGGCGTTTGGCCGGGATGAGCCCGGGATAGAGGACGGCGAGGTTGGGTGGGACGATGGTCAGCAAGAGGAGGACGATCCCGACTATCTCGGAGATGTGGAGGGAGTTGTGGGTTTTCAGGAAGTAGGTGAGCGCGGCGAGTAGAACGATGGTCGCGCAAATGACGGTTCTGGCTACGGTCTTGGCCCAGGGCTTATGGTCGTTCGGAAGCATCTCGGTTGCCTCTCTCCTGCAGGTCGATAGCGCTCGCCTGTTTTCTTAGATGCGCCGGGTGGCCGAGCGTGCTATCAACACGGCAGTGTAGGCCGCACCGAAGCCGTTGTCTATATTTACTACGGTGACGTTCGGGGAACAGGAGTTGAGCATTCCCAGGAGAGCGGTGGCGCCGTCGAAGCTGGCTCCGTAGCCGACCGAGGTGGGGACGGCGATGACGGGGACGCCTACGAGGCCACCGACGACCGAGGGAAGGGCGCCCTCCATGCCGGCGCAGACGATGATGGCGTTTGCTGTGGTGAGCTGGTCTCGGACGGCGAGGAGGCGGTGAAGGCCGGCGACGCCTACGTCGTAAAGGCGGGTGACGCGTGAGTTGAAGAGCTCGGCGGTGACGGCGGCTTCTTCGGCGATTGGGATATCGCTCGTGCCGGCGCAGACGATGGCGACGTGGCCCTGGGGTTCGAGGTGCGTGGTCTGGCGGAGCGTGAGGGCTCGGGCCTGGGGATGGTGAATGACGGCGGGGATGGCGTTGAGGACTGCGACAGCGGTCGGTTCGTCGATGCGGGTGGCGAGTACGTCAGAGCCGGCGGCAGCCATACGGGTGAAGATTTCGGCGGTTTGCCGGGCGGATTTGTTCTGGGCGTAGATGACTTCGGGCAGGCCGGTGCGGAGGGTGCGGTGGTGGTCGATGCGGGTGTGACCCAAGTCTTCGTAGGGGAGATTGGCCAGGCGCTCGGCCGCGTCGTTGGGTTTGAGGGAGCCGGATTCGACGGCGGCTAGAAGTTCGAGGAGTGTAGTTTTGTTCATTGGGCGTACTGAGAATGTTATCCGAGCCACTTTGGGTTTGCGGCGGTGCCGTCGAATTGGGCGGTGGTTTTGAAGGGTTCGAATTTACCCTCGCTGGCTGCTGTTGCGGTGCGGGCGAGGAGGGAACTGATCTCTGCTTCGGTCAATGGTTTGAAGGTTCGGACAGCTTCGAAGGCCTGAGCGAGGACCTGCTGGTTGTCGATGCCGGTTATGAGGGCCGAGATGGGTTGCGTCAGGCCGTAATGGAGGGCCTCAATCGGCTGGACAGTGTTACTGGTGAGGATGTGATGGTCGCCGAAGGTCTTCATGGCGAGGACGCCGATGCCTTGTTTGAGGGCGACGGGCATGACCTCTTTGGTGAAGGATCGGAAGTGCGCGTCCATGACGTTGATGGGCATCTGCACGGTGTCGAGGTGAAAGCTGTGTTTCTGGGCAGTCTCGAGCATGCGGAGGTGGACAGCGGGATCCTTGTGGCCGGTGAAGCCGATGTAACGGATTTTCCCCGCTTGTTTTGCGGCGATGGCGGCTTCGATGGCTCCGCCGGGAGCAAATATTCGGTCGGGGTCTTCCATGCGGATGACCTCGTGGAACTGGACGAGGTCGATGGTGTCGGTTTGGAGGCGGCCGAGGGATTCTTCGAGTTGCTTGTTGTACTCCCTGGCGGTGCGGCCGTCGAGTTTGGTCATGAGGAAGACCTTTTCACGGTAGCCGTTGCGGAGGGCCTGGCCCATGCGGACCTCGGAGATGCCGTCGTTGTAGTCCCAGCAGTTGTCGAGGAAGGTGATGCCGCGATCGACGCCGGAGTGGATGAGGCGGATGCTCTCGGAGGCGTCTGACTGCTTGCCGAGGTGGTAGCCCCCCATGCCAATTACAGAGATGCGCTCGCCGGTGGTGCCGAGTTCGCGATAGAGCATGCTGGAGGACTCGGCGCGTTTGGTTGGGGCGCTCGATTGGGCTTGCGTAGTGGGAAGGGTCGATGCGATGCCGGCGGCGGTTGCGGATTTGAGAAAGTCTCTGCGCTCCATAACTGTTCCTCGGTTTGAGAGATTGGATGCAGATTTTGTGGGCGTCGAAGATCAGCGCAGATATGCTGCGATGGCGGCTTGTTGGACCTGTTTGACGGGGACGTTGTGTTTCGCGGCGGCGGCTCGGCAGTCTTCGAACTCGGGAGCGGCGTTGTAGGTTTCGCCATTGCGTGAGCCGAGTTTGATGCGGATTTCGCCGTAGGGTGTGGCGACGGTGATGTGGGCGCGGTCGAGGCAGGAGCGGCGCTCGTGGTGGATGCGGACGCCGAGGGTGCTGGTCTCGCGGAGGAGCAGATTTTCGAGGGCGGGGACCTGGGCGTCATCAGCGAGGATGGTGAGGAGGGTGCCAAGACGGCCCTTTTTCATCTGGACGGCGGTGGACAGAACGTCGAGTGCGCCGAGGGCGAGGGCGCGTTCGGTGACGTGGGCGAGGATCTGCGGGGAGAGGTCGTCGATGGCGGTTTCGAGGACTGTGACTGCGGAGTGTGTGGCGCCGGCAGTGTCGCCGATGGAGAGGCGGAGGACGTTAGGGAAGTCTTTGGAGTTGCGGGTGCCTGCCCCGTAGCCGATTTGCTGGACGCGCATTGGGGGTTGGGGGCCGAAGGTTGGAGCGAGAGTGCGGATGATGGCTGCACCGGTGGGAGTGATGAGCTCATTTTCGATGTGAGCCGAGTAGGTGGGAAGGCCGCGGAGCAGGTCTGCCGTGGCGGGTGCGGGAACCGGGAAGCGGCCGTGGGCGCAGTCGACCATGCCGCCGCCGACGTTAAGCGGGGAGCAGTGCCACTGGTTGATCGCGAGAGCCTGAATACCTGCGCTGGCACAGACGATGTCTACGATGGCGTCGACCGCGCCTACTTCGTGGAAGTGAATCTTCTCAATGGGGACATTGTGGATCTTGGCTTCGCTGGCGCCAAGGAGTTCGAAGGCCTGGATGGCGGTTTGCTTGACTGGGACGGTGAGGTTTGCGGCGTTGATCAGGTCGCGGATGAGAGTGAGGGAGCGGCCGTGGGTGTGCTCGTGCGGGTGGTCGTGAATGTGGCCGATTTTGTGCTGGTGCTGGGTTTTGGGGTGGTGCTGGTGGGTGTGTTGTTCGTGGTTTTCTTCGGCTAGTCTGTTGCCTTCGTAGACGTGAATTTTTGTGGCGGAGATTCCGCTGCGGTCAACCCTTTCGATCTTCAGCGTGGCGTTGAGATTCAATGCGGCTACGGCTTCGTGGAGGATCTTTGGATCGACTCCGGCATCAATGAGAGCACCGAGGAACATGTCGCCGCTGATGCCGGCGAAGCAGTCGAGGTAGGCGATGCGCATGGGGTTATTGTTTCATGGCGCGATGACGTTTGTGTGGCAGCAAAGGCAACCGCAGGTTCCTTCCGCTTCGCTCCAGATGACAGTTCTACAGAAGAGCCATTCCTGTGTGTGTTTATTTCGTTGCGGGGGTGATAGCGTAGGCGGCGAGTAAGGTGTCGTTCATGCTGCCGGAGCGATAGCCTTCGATATCAAGGGTGACGTAGAGGAAGCCGAGGGGTTTGATGGCGGCGGTGATTTTTTCGAGAACTGCGATGGAGAGGGCGCGCGGAAGGTCTTCGACGGCGACTTCGATGCGAGCGAGATCGCCGTGGTGGCGGACTCGGACTTGCGGGAAACCGAGAGTGTGGAGAGCGGCTTCAGCCTGCTCGACTTGGGAGAGATTTTCGCGGGTGACAGGACGGCCGTATTCTATGCGCGAGGCGAGGCAGGCGCTGGCAGGCTTGTCGGCGAGGGAGAGATTTGCTTCGCGAGCTAGCTGGCGGATCTCTGCTTTGGCTAATTGCGCGGTGACCAGGGGTGCTACAGCGCGGTGATTGGCAGCGGCTTGTTGGCCGGGGCGGAAGTCGCCACGGTCGTCGAGATTCATTCCATATGCGATGTGGGCAAATCCTCGCGATGCTCGCTCGATTTCCATTCGAGTGAAGAGCTCGTCTTTGCAATGGAAACAGCGGCGGGCGTCGTTCCGCTGGTAGTCGGGGTTCTCGAGCTCGGTTGTCTGGAGGACTTGTGCCGGGATTCTGTGCTCGGTGGTGAAGGCGAGAGCAGCGGTGAGCTCGGCGCGGGGGAGGGACGGCGAATCGGCGATGACGGCTTGCATCTTTTCGCCGAGGACCTGGTGCGCGGCCCAGGCGAGGTAGGCGGAGTCGGTGCCCCCAGAGTAGGCGACAAGGACGCTGCCGAGTTCTTCGAGCGTTGCGCGAAGTTTGGCGGATTTTGTGGCCAGATCCATCTGGATTGATTGTAGGACAGACAGGGCGGTACGAAGAGTGCGGAGGTCGGCGTCGATTATGAGTTTTTTGGAGTTGGTTAGTCGGGGATCTGCCAACCTACCGGAGTCTGGGCGAGGGTGGCTTTGGTAGTGACCTGACCGGAGATCGCTTGGGCCAGGTCGGGGAACGCGGCCTGGACATCGTGGCCGAGAGCCCAGACGGGGACCTCTTTCATCGTGTAGCTATAGGTCACGGTGGTCTCTTTGAAACCGTCGACGACGGCTAGCGGTGTGAAGCTGCCGATGCTGGTGACTTCGCGATGGCCGTAGCAAAAGTGCGGAGCGAAACGGGTGCCATTGGTGGAGACAGTGTAGCGGCTGACGTGGATGCTGGTCTCGACGGATTTTTCAAGAAGAGATGCTTTGACTAGAGAGTCCATCTGCTTCGTTTTTTGGGGATCGCTGGTTTCGAAGGGGAAGCGGGTGTCTGAGAAGAGGCAATCGGTGTGGTCCAGGTAGTGACTATTGATCGCCAGGGTGAAGTTGGCGGGAGTGGGAGCCGATTTGCCACTATTGCAGCCGGCGGCGATGGCGACCGAGGCCATCACAACAGCCGATAGAGTACGTGCGGATGAGATTCTGCGAACGATTTTCATCGCTTCTCCTGTTTATCTGATTCATTGGATGCGGCGGTGATATTTTGGGCGATCTAGTTTTCAGTAAGTTCGTCAAGAGTGACGGGGTCAAGCTCCCCGATAGTCTTCATTTTCGCGAGTGTTCTGAGGTTTGTTTGGAGCTCTGCCCACTTTTCAGGGTTCTTTTTGGTGATGATTGGGGCCTGCGGGTCGGAGTAGTAGGCGATGAGGTCATGTTGGAGTTGGACTGGGACGATGTTGTTCGGATTACTGGTGATTACACCTAGGAGTTTGGCATAGGTGTTGTCGGTGAGCGGGTAACCGCCGGGCTTGACGAGCAATCCTGTGTCGAGATCGCGATTGGCGAGATACCGGCCAATGTTATCGAAATCGTTCAAGACTTTGCGTAGCACTTTGATGCAATGGCCGAGACTCTTGACGTAGAGGTCTTCGGTTTGTTGAGTGGGACCCTTGATGGCGAGTAGCTTGAGCGTTCCGAACTTGGGAACGACAAAGATAAAGCCGGCGTAGAGGTGGCTGCCGAATCCCGGTTTTTTCCGATAGGCTTCCCAGTTGTTGTCGGCGGATGCTTGGAGCAGGTCGTCTCGGACTTCGTAGAGCTCGGGGCTGGGAACGTCTGCGGGAAAATTCTTTTTGTGCAGGATGGTCTCAGCACGAGCGATGTTGGGGATGAAACTGCGCACCGAGTGGCGATAGACGCGGATGGCCGTTTCCTTGCTGCCGATGATGTCGCTGAGCTTGAGGCCGTAGGTCTCAAAGAACGCCCTGCGGATCAGGTCGTTTGAGATGTTGAGTCCGACGAATTTGAGGTACCCGTAGGGTGCGAAACGGAGTTTGCTGAGCTGATTGATGTCGAAGGCGAACTCCGTCTGAACGTGGGCGTGGGGATCCTCGGCGTAGTTAACGTTAGGGCCGTATTTTGTTTTGAGTTTGGGGAATTCGATAGGGACAGAGAGATTGACCGCAGAGCTGTGACCGATGGCGTCGCCAATGTAGTGGGAGAGGGCGCCGATGGCGAAGGCAAGCTCGTCGGGCGTCTTGGCGTTGTGGAGCAGACTGAGGACGAAGTCTCCGGCGCGGACGTAGTGGGTGAGGTCGGAGAAGAAAGCGTTGCCGAAAGGGTAGTAGCCGAAGTCCTGTATGGCGCAGCCGCCGTAGGCGTAGGCGTGGGCCTCCTGGAGCTGGGCTTCGGTGAGGGTGGGGTAGTGCTTGAGGAGGATGGGGCGGATGGATTGTTTCCAGGCGAGATCGATCAGCTCTTCGTGAGTCTGGACCGAGTAGGGAACGGCTTGCGTCGTTGTGAGAAGGAGGGCGACGAGTGTTGCCACGCCAAGGAGGGTTTTTCTGCGACGCGTTTGGATGCGGTTTGACAAAGGGTTTCGTTGCAGCGGCACTCCTGACACTGTACCAGCGCGGAGTGGAATGAGGGTATTGTTGAATTTATGAGTGAGGGGGGTGGAGGGGGTCGCGGATGGGTGGCTTATGGGTGGATTGCTGCGGTATTTGTGGCGATGGCTTGCGCCTGGCACTACGGGACGCGGCAGTCGGGTGGGATTCGGCCTGTGGGGGAGCGGAGGGTGATGCCGGGGGTTGCGATGGTGCAGCTTGACGGTGGGGTGTGGCGATTGTCCGATCATCAGGGGCAGGTGGTGCTAGTGAACTACTGGGCGACCTGGTGCGGACCTTGCTGGGAGGAGACGCCCGGGTTGATCCGGTTATCGCGGGAGTTGGGGCCGAAGGGGCTCGCGATTGTTGGTGTCGCGATGGACGTTGGCGGTGAGGCGAAGGTGAGGCGGTTTGTGGAGGAGTTTGGGGTGCCCTATCCGGTGGTGATGCCCGAGAGAGGGTCGCAGATGGAGTTTGGACTGGAAGGCGTACCCACGACTGTTCTGGTGGATAAGCACGGCCGAGTGGCGAAGACTTATGTTGGTGCGGTGAGGCAAGGAGACTTTGAGACCGATGTTGCCGTGTTGCTTAAGGAGCAGTGACAGCGGGTTCCTCCGCTGCGCTTCGGAATGACAACAAAAGGCAAGCCAGATAAGCAGCTGGTTGCATCGCTTTGGGTGAAGTTGGAAGGCAACGACGACTAGGTTTGGCCGACTTTGGTGGGGTCGGACTTCAGCAGAATTGGGGTGAAGGGGAGATTGAAGGTTGGGTTGTGGGTCGGGGTGGGCTGGGTTGAAGTCGGGGATGGTGGGATCGAGGAATTTGATGAGGGGAAGGTTGGCTTCGCGGATGCCGTGAACGATGCAGCGGGCGAGCTCGTAGGCTCCATAGCTGTTGAAGTGGGTGTCGTCACTGATGGCAGCGGTCTGGCCGGGGAATGAGTTTTCCGGGTAATGCATGAAGGCTTTGAGAGTGCTTTCGGGACCCATGGCTTCGAAGAGGGTCTTGCTCATGGCGTTGAGGTCGATGAGGGCGACCTTTTGTTGCGAGGCGACTTCGCGCATAGCGTCGGGATAGGGGCCGAAGGAATTGGTGATGTGGCCGGCGTCGTCGAAGGTGCGGCGGTTCATGCTGGTGACGAGGACTGGGGTTGCTCCTCTGGAGCGGGCATCGGCGATGTAGGTGGTGAGGAGCTTCTTGTACTCGTCGAGGGGGACAGCGCCGGGCTTCATGTCGTTGTGGGCGAACTGAATGAAGAGATAGTCGCCGGGCTTGATGGTGGTCATGATCTTGAAGAGGCGCTGCTCGGCGATGAAGCTTTTGGTGGTCTCTCCGGATTCGGCGTGGTTGGCGATGACGATGCCGGGGAGGAAGAAACGCGGGAGCATCTGGCCCCAGGCGGCCCAGGGCTCGAAGTACTGGTCGACGACGGTGGAGTCGCCGGCGAGGTAGAGGACTGGTTCGTTGGGGATGGGTTCGATCTCGATGGAGCGGACGCTTGGGTGGTCGCCGTTGAACTCGAGGGTGAGTTTGTGATCCCAGTTGAGGATGCCGAGTTCGCGGGGCTTGAGGTGGACTTTGTCGTCGGGGTCGCCGTTGATCTCGGGGTAGCGGACGTTGGTGTCGAAGGTTTTGGTGACGGAGTCGTTGGCGCCGGAGCGAATTTTTTCGAGCATGAGGCGGCGGCCTTCAGCTCGGACGGTAGTGATGGAGGGTTGGGGGCCGCCGAGGACGACCGTCACGCGGTAGCTGCCCTCGGGGATGGGGACGGAGAAGAAGAAGGGTTTGTCGGAGGTGCAGGATTTGGCTTCGACGGTGGGGGAGGGTAGGAGGTCGAACCCAGCGGTTGTGTCGGTGAAGCGGGAGGCGGGTGAGAGCGTGGCGAACATGCGGTTGGCGGGGCCGCAGGCGTACTTCATCAGGTTGGGGTTGATGGGTTGTGCTTCCTGCGCTTCGGCGTAGGAATGAGTGGCGAAGGCTGTGGATAAATAAAGTGCGGCGAGTGACAGGAGGGTGAGTTGAGAGGAGGGAATCAGGCTTCGGCTGGAGCCTTGGCGGTGTTGCGTCCTCGGGTTGATCGACATACTCCCCCTCCCCGTCAAAAGGTGTGCAAAGTCTTCGAAGTAGAGACTTTAGGTCTGGACTTCGGGTGGACTTATCATGCTAAATCAAAAAGCCCGGCTTGGGCCGGGCTTAGATTTCTCTCTGATTTAAGTATAGCAGCGGTGTCAATGGAGCCCGCTTAGAGTTTGGAGCCGCTGTCGACTGAAATGCTGGCTCCGGTGATCCATCGTGCACCGTCTGACGCTACAAAGGTGACTACGTCGGCGATGTCCTCGGGCTTGCCGATTCGCTTCAAGGCCTGCATCCCCAGGGCGGCCTCGCGGCCTGCTTCGGTCTTCGTGAAACTCGACATATCAGCGCAGTCTTGTTTTGAAGTGTGGTCATTGCTCTCTCCAGATGTCTCCTGGTTTCTCAGATAGCAGATTTAGTTCGTGGTGCCCGTCAAGGAGAGCCGACTCGTTTGGGTTGCCGGCTCTCGATGACGCGCACGCAGATGACTCTTCTTCCGGGGCCTGGGTTGGTTCAGGCGTTGGTCCCTCCATCCACGGTCAGGTTTGCTCCGGTGATATAGGAGGCCTCGGGACTGGCTACGAAGGCTACCAACGCGGCGACCTCGTCGACGGTTCCGTAGCGGTTGAGCGCGGTGTTGGCCTTCTGCGGAGCTGCCCAATCGCCAGACGCGGGATTGAGGTCGGTGTCGATGGGGCCAGGCTGAACATTGTTGACGGTGATGCCCCGGCTACCTACCTCTCTGGACAGCCCCTGGGTGAACATCTTCACGGCTCCCTTGGTAGCTGCGTAAGCTACGAGGCCAGGCGTCAGGTTACGCTCGCCCACGCACGAGCCGATCATGATGATCCGGCCGCCATCATTCATGTGCTTGAGCGCTGCCTGGGTTGCAACCATGATGCCGCGGAAGTTGAGATCAATCATGTGATCCATCTCCTCGAGCGTGGTCTCCTCGAACAGTTTCGGAATGGCTGTGCCGGCGTTGTTTACGAGCACGTCGAGGCGTCCGAGAGTGGTTACGGTCTTTTCGATAGCGGCGTTGATAGCCTTGGGGTCGGCGGCGTCCGCCTGGATGGCAAGAGCCTTTCCGCCATTGCTTTCAATCGCTTTGACCACGGTGGAGGCAGCGGTTGCGTCCTTCGCATAGGTAACGGCGACGCTGGCTCCATCGGCGGCCAGACGTTTTGCGATTGCTGCGCCGATTCCCCGCGAACCGCCAGTAACGAGTGCCACTTTATTGGCTAACTTAGACATGTAATCTCCTTTGGTTGTCCGTGAACGATTCATTACTCAGGTGATTCAACTGGCTGTAATGTTGGTCGGATCAGTCAGACTCGCTATCTGATGTGCCATTCTTGCAAGCAGATTTAGCAATTTGGGGAATACCAGCTATTCCAAAAAGGAATGCATGGTTTAGAAGCAGGTTAGAGCAGACAATAGCACGGGAAGGTTGCTATTCCGTACGTGGAGTCATTCCAAGAAGGCATGTGAGGTTGTCGTGGACAGATTCGATGCGATGCAGGTGTTCGTCCGAGTCGTCGAGAAGGGGAGCTTCTCGGCTGTCGCGAAAGAGCGTGGGGTTGGCCAACCGGCTGTGAGCAAACAGATTTCTTCACTTGAAGATGAGCTTGGCACGGAGTTGATTCACCGGACGTCGCGTTCGATTGCTCTGACGGAGGCCGGGCGTGATTTTTACGATTCCGCTTTGCGGATCCTTGATGACTTTGAAAGCACTACATCACGAATCGGTCGAGGCCAGACGGCGCCGAAGGGTCTTATCCGAGTGACCGTTCCGCCTACGTTTGCGCGGCTTCACATGGTGTCGAAGCTGCCTGCTTTTTTTGCTGCGTACCCCGACCTTGCAGTTGAGATGGCGGCGTCCGAGAGTTCGACGACGATCATCGAGGACGGTTTTGATTTGGCGATTCACTCTGGCGATCTCCCGGACTCGAATCTCGTTGCGAAAAGATTCGCGCAGACGATGATCATTCTCGTTGCGACCCCTCAGTACCTCACGCGGCATGGCGCGCCGGAGTCGCCGGAAGATCTCAAGGGTTTTCGATCGGTTGTCTTTGTCGAGAGGGGTGCTGTGCAGCCCTGGAGCTTTGGGTCGGGGGAAGACGCGACGCGCGTTATTCCCACAGGAGTCTTTCGAACGAGTGATATTGAACAGATGCGGATGGGTGTGCTGGAACACCTGGGGATTGCTCAGGCGCCAGCGTGGCTCTTCGCCGCAGAGCTTCGAGAAGGTACGGTGCTCCGCCTCTTGACTCCCTTTGAGCGCATGGTGCCGATCCTTGCGGTGCGGCCTGCGAGCCGCCGGATGTCCACTAAAGTCCGCGTGTTCATTGAACACCTCGAGAAGACTTTCGCGCTATGTTCCCAGTTCAACCCACGCCCAAACTGAAGCGCTGGAGGGTTGGTCCGGTGGCTTGCAGCTATGGCTTTCTGAACGACCCTTGCTTGTAGCGCAAGGGTCGTTCAGATTTCGGGGAAGTATGTTGGTTTGCGTGCCGTTATGGGGTCAGGACGAAGCCTAATAAGGCTTCGGCGTCGTATTGGCTTTGACGGCTCCATCCGCTGTTGATTGTTGCGGCGACGTACACCTCGACGGCGAAACCTGCGGTGGGACATGGGCCGAGGAGATTGCCGACGGTTGCGGTGATCGGCGAGACTGCTGTGTTGACGGGACCGCTGGTTGGCGGGACGGCCGGCAATGCTACCGCGGTGACGCCTCGGACCATGGAGAAGGAGAAGGTGGCGTAGCTGGCGGGTTGGCTGGCGGTGAAGCCTATGGAGACGACGGCCAGTTTGTTGGCTCCGTAGTGCAGGACTCC
The DNA here is from genome assembly GCA_963798925.1 of uncultured Acidobacteriaceae bacterium. GTDB lineage: Bacteria > Acidobacteriota > Terriglobia > Terriglobales > Acidobacteriaceae > Edaphobacter. Next base: position 1,021,287 of record CAWCVD010000007.1, on the reverse strand, counting down.
GCATACGTCGGCGGGCGAACCGCTGAGCAGAGGGAGGGCCAGCGTAGCTACGGAGGGTTGGTTGTTTACCATGATGACGAGGGGCGGAGTGGCGACGAGAGGGGCTCCGACGCCGTTGAGGAACTGCAGCGTGAGGGTGTGGGTGCCGTTAGTGAGGCCGGTGGTGTCGAGGAGATCGCCGAGGGTGGGGTTGTACCAGAGGAAGAGCTGGGTCAAGGGGCGAACGGGATAGCAGCCGGCGGAGGGTCCGATCGTTGTGGGAGTGATGGTCTGGAGGACATAGCTTGTGCCGTTCCAGAGGTAGTCGGTCCAGGAGTCGGTGTGGACGATGCCGTCGACTTTAACCTGATAGTAGGAGGCTCCGGCGGTGATGGCGGTCTGGTAGTTGACCATGATGGGCAGGGTTCCGCCGAAGGGCGTGTCCTTGACTTGATAGAAGTAGGTTGGATCGACAGTGGTGTCGGCCAGGCCTACGAGCGGGCCGGGAGGGGTCTGGATGATTTTGTCGAAGGGGATGAATCCGATGCCCATGAGGAGCGGGCCGTTGAGCGGGATGGCGGTGAAGGTGACGGATTCGATGACGGAGTCGGAGCAGACGAGCATGAGATTGGGGTTCGCTAAGGCGACGCTCGACGGGCGAACGGGAACGCCGGCCGCGATGACGGTGGAGGTGTCTAGCGTGACGTTGATGCTGAGGATGGAGTTGGCTGGATCGCGTTGGGGGACGAGGAGAGCGTCCTGCGCGGCGTCGGCCCAGGTCAGGAAGAAGGGAGCGGTGAGGCCTTTGACGATGGTGGTGCGGGTTGCGCTTGAGAGCTGGATGCTGCTGATGCGGCCGAGGTCGGGGCCGGTGGTCTGCTCGCTGACGTAGGCGTACTGGAGGTCGGCGCTTAGGACGAGACCTACGGGGAAGGTCAGAGCTGAGGTGATGGGGGTTTTGACTCCGGTGCTGAGAGTTGATTTTGAGGAGGGTTCCGGGTGAGGCGTACTCGACGACGTAGGCGGCGTTGTGGGCTTCGTCGAGGAAGAGCTGCTGAGGAGCGGTCATTCCGCTGGCGATGACGGTTGCGGAGGCGCGGTTGGGAGCGCTGAGAGCGACTTTGACGAGGTCGCCGGTGCGCTCGGTGATGTAGGCGTGGAGGTTGTCGACGCTCATCTTGACGTCTTCGGGTTGGTTGTAGCCGGTGCCGATGACCTTATAGCCGCTGGGGATGTTGTAGGTGACCCACTGGATAGTGAGGTCGTAGCCGTAGTTGAGAACTTTGACCTTGGCGTAGTTGCCCTGGGTGGTTTTGACGGCGAAGACGTCGCCGTTGACGAGCTTGTTGGTGGGGTCGTTGTTGCCGTCGATGGGGGCGCTTCCGTAGGCGAGGCCCTGGAGGGTGGGGGCGGTGAGGGAGTTGAAGTCGACGGGGCCGAGATTGATGATCCTCGCGGTGTTCTGGACGGCCATCTGGCGGAGAACGGCGGTCATCTGCTCCCAGAAGACGTCAGCATTTGGTGAGAGGCCGCCCTGGACGCCGGTGTCGAAGTCGAAGAGGAAGGTGCCTTTGAGAACTGTGCTGGCGGATTGAGCGACTATGGTTGGGACCGGGAACAGGTCCAGCGTGGAGAGCTTACCACCGTATTCCACGAAGATCAGTTGATTTTGAGCGGTGCGAAAGTCGCACCCAATAGCGCCGGCAAGGCCGCTGACGAGTTGAGTCGAAGTTGGCATGTGTTCTCCTTTGCGCGTTACCTGCGGGGCCCGGTGCGGCGATGGATGACCCAGGGAGATTGGGGAGTTTCAGGTTCAGCCGTGAAGGGGAGGATGCCTGCGGCTCATGCAGGTTGGGCTCTTACTGAAGAGTCCAACGCAGAGCGTGTGGTCTTCGCGGACTGCCGTTGTTCAATTTTCCGAAGAGGGGGGAGTGGCCTCTAGGCCCGACGTTCGTCAGAGCATGCACGGATCAATGCAGGTGTGGTCTGAGCAAGGGCAATTCTATACCGGTGGTTGTGTTCCGGCAAAGCGCGCGCTTGTGGGTGTGGGCGCGCTTTTTCCGCGAGTGGGTTCTCTGCTACTCTCGAAAATATGCCACGAAACTATTTCGCTGTTCCTGTTGCCATTTTCCTGGCCACGGCATCCTGCTGTGTGCAAGCCCGGGCCCAAAAACCTGCCGCGCCATCTGTGGAGGCGCGTGTCGCTGCTCAGAACGCGCTCTTCGAAGAGTCGTGGCAGACTTCGCTGCGACTGAATCCGACACGCGCTACGTCGGTGGGAGATTATCGGTACAACGATCAGCTTGGCGACGATTCGCTGGCGGCGATTGCGCAGAAGCATGAGATTGATGTGGCCGAACTTGCGAAGATCAAGGCGATCGATGCGACGGGATTTCCTGAGACTGGACCTGATCTCGCATGATTTGTTTCTGCGTCAGGCTCAGCAGCGGGTGGAGGACTATGACCTGAAGGAGTACGAGATGCCGATCAGTGGGATGGGCGGCATCCACACTTCGCTGGCCGATCTTCCTTTGTCGATGCCGTTCGACTCGGTGAAGCACTACGAGGACTACGTCTCCCGGCTGCATCAGATTCCCAAGGCTTTTATGCAGACGGAGGAGGTTCTGCGGGCGGGGGTGAAGGATAAGCTGGTGATCGTGCGGTTTATCGCGGAGAAGGTGCCGGGGCAGTGCGATGGCGTTGTCAAAGCGAATCCTTTTGTGATTCCTCTGAAGAAGTTTCCGGCGTCGTTCTCGGATGCCGACAAGAAACGGCTGACGGATGAGATCAATGCTGCGCTTCAGAATGAGGTGTTTCCGGCGTATAAGCAGTTCGCGGGTTTCATCACGACGGAGTACATTCCCAACACGCGCACTACGCTCTCGATTGAGAGCCTGCCGGGCGGTAAACGGCGGTACCAGGCTGCGCTGCGGCGGTTTACTACGACCGATCTATCGGCCGCGGAGATTCATGCGATCGGCTTGAAGGAGGTGGACCGTATTACCGCAGAGATGACCGCGCTGGCGAAGGCGAATGGGTATAGCGATCTCGAGAGCTTCCGAGTGAAGATCGAGTCAGATCCGAAGTATGTTCCGGCTTCGGCGCAGGCGATTGTGGATGATTTTGCGAAGTATATTCACCAGATGGAGCCCCGGCTGCCTGAGTTGTTTAATCTGCTGCCGAAGACTGCAGTGACGGTTGAACCGATTCCGCCGTTCCAGGCAGGGGCGGCGACGCATTACCAGGGCGGGACTCCGGATGGGAAGCGTCCGGGACGTGTGTCGGTGGCGGTGTCGGATCCGACGAAGCGGTCGCTGATTAATGATGAGGCGGTTGCGTATCACGAGGGTGTGCCGGGGCATCATCTGCAGATCTCGATTCAGCAGAGCCTGACGGGGCTTCCGGAGTTCCGCAAGCATGGGGGCAACTCGGCTTACACGGAGGGCTGGGGGCTTTACGCAGAGGAGCTTGGCAAGGAGATTGGGTTCTATCAGGATCCTGGATCGGACTACGGCCGGTCTGCGCTCGGAGTTGTTTCGCGCGGTGCGGCTGGTGGTGGATACGGGTATTCACGATCAGAGCTGGAGCCGAGACAAGGTGGTGGAGTATATGCGGGCCTCGCATGCGATTGACGAGCCGACGATTCAGTCGGAGACGGACCGCTACATCTCCGGGCCGGGGCAGGCTTGCAGCTACAAGCTGGGGCAGTTGAAGATTCGTGAGCTGCGAGAGCGCTCGAAGTCCCAGCTTGGATCGAAGTTCGATCTGAAGGCGTTTCACGATGAGATTCTGAATGGTGGCGCGTTGCCGCTGGATGTTCTGGATGCTCGCGTGACGCGGTGGATTGCGAGCCAGAAGGGGGCTCAGTAGGTTCCTATTTTGAGCCGATGAGACGAAGGCGTGCGGTGAATGCCCGGCCCAGAGGTTCGGTGAAGGCTCCGTAGGCTGGGGAGTCGATGACATTGTTGACGACTGCCGGATTGAGCCGGCCGGTGGCGTTTTCGAGGACGCCGCGGAGGCCGAAGTATGCGCCGCGGAGGTGAAACCGCCATTCGAGTCCGGGGCTAAAGGAGATGAAGTCGGGGAATGTCATGGAACCGGGCGCGCCGACGACCTCGTGGTTCGCATTGATCGAGGTAAAGGGGAATCCTGACTGCCAGTTGATGGTGTAGACGAAGTCCCAGTTCTTTTTGAGCTCGCGGCAGGGGAATGGGAAGCCATCCCCAGGAGATGAGGCGGTTGGGAGTATCCCAGGGGAGCGGTCCGCTCTGCTGCGGCCCGAGCATGGAGACTGTTGGCGTGTAGTCGATTGCGGCGTTGGTTGTCGCTGAGGATCGGGTGTAGGAGGCGAAGAGCGTGTAACCGTTGGTGAAGGTGCGGCGCGCTTCGATCTCGAAGGATTTGTAGTAGTCCTGCCGGGTGTTGGTGAGCTGGTAGGTTCCGGACAGAGAGTCCGGTGGGGCCTGGTTTGCGTAGACGAAGCCGTCTGAGACGCGCTTTTGGAGAAAGTTTGCGGCGGCATAGATTTGTCCTGGAAGTTTTTGCTCGACGCCGAGGCTCCAGTTGAGGGCGCGCGACTCGGTGAGGGAGTCGTCGTTCACCTGGAAGGTGGTTTCGAGGGGCGCGCCGATGGGGGTGATTCCATCGGGGGCGTAGTAGGTGTCGTAGCGTATGCCTGCGAGAGCGCGTGTGAGGTATTCGAGCTGGGTGTGCTCGTAGTAGAGACCGATGCCCGCGGAGATTTTTGTGTTTGATTCGTGCGCCCGGCGGGGAGTAGACGGCGGCGATACGAGGCGCGAAGAGGGGACGGCGAATGATCTCGTCCCAGTCGAAGCGCAGACCGGATTCGATGAGCAGGCCGGGGGCGATGAGCCATCGGTCCTGGACGTAGGCTCCGATTTCGAGGTTGTGGAGGCTGAATGGAGCTTGAGCGGGGAAGACGCTCTGCCGAAGCAGCGTACCGTCTTCGCGCAGATAGTTGACCGGGGCACGGGAGACGTTTTCGTCGAAGCTGATGTGATCGAATTCGATTCCGGCTTTGAGATCGTGACGACCGGCCCAGTGGCGTGGTGGCAGGTAAAGCGTGGCTGTCAGTTCCTCGCGCTGTGAGTGCCCGACTTCGTTCTCGAAGTAGCTGCCGAGGGCGGTTTCAGGGGTGAGTTCGTAGGGAGTGTCGCCGTGGGGCTCGTAGCCATCGCGGATGCGGACGACTCCGAAGCCGGTGTCGAAGCACGGCGCCGTTGGTGAAGGTGTGCTGATCGCGGAGATAGGGAAGCCATGCGACGGTGTCGCGTTTCGTGTGCTCTCCTGAGGCACGAGCGAGGAGATGCCGTCGTAGGGCGAGTGATAGTCGTTGAAGAGAAGGCCGCCGGAGAGAATGTTGGCGGAGGTGAGGTTTACCTGGGCTTTGAAGAGATTGCTGCCGCGGGTGAGACGATTGGTGTCTGCGCCGAGAGGGAGCTCCTGGATGTAGATGTTGTCGTATTCGCCCTCGGCGCCGTCGAAGAACCAGGCGCGGTTGCGGGCGAGCGGCCCGGAGAAGGTGACGCGGGGAGCGAACTTGTCGAGTCGGACGCCGTTGATCTGGCGAAAGGACGGCAGGAAGTCGGTGGCGTTGAAGCGGAACTTGTTATCGCCCATGCCGGTGTAGAACGCTATGACTCCGCCTGTGGCGCGGCCGAATTCTACGGGGTAACGGGTCGTCTGTGTGGTGAGCGAGCGGACGGCGTCGGGGCTGACTCTTAGAGCGAGGATGCCGCTGACAGGGGAGCGGATGTCGAAGCCGTCGAGCAGATCGAGAGCGGCATAGGTTGGAGAACCGGCGAGATGTACTTGTCCTGAGACGTCCTGGACGACACCTGGATTGAAGGGGAGCAGGTTGCGAATATCGCGTGAGACGGGTAAGGCACGTTGACGATCTCGGGGAGATTCATCACGGATTCGCCGGCGGTTTGTTCGGGATCGATGCCTGTGGTGGAGGCGACGACGTTGACCTGTTGGCGAACTATCTGCTCGTGCGAGAGGACGACCTCGACTTTTTCGAGGTGTGCGTCGGTGTGGGGTGCGATGGCTTGATAGAAGCCGGGTTTTTCCACCTGAATTTGATAAGCGTTGGGTTGGAGCGGGTAGGTGCAGCGGCCGGCGTAGTCGGTCTGGAGTTGAAGGGACGGGTGACCGGGTTCTGAGATCGAGACTCGGGCGTCTGGAACCGGCAGGTCATTTTCGTCGACGACAGTGAGGAGGACCGAGACGCGAGACGCAGTTACCTGGCTCGTTGCAGCAGAAGCGCAGCAGAGGAGAATAAGGCCGATGAGCATTCCACTTGCCAGTGGACGACGCAACATGAGACTAGTATCCGCCGAATGAGGTTCGGCGTCAGCGGCTCGGGTGCGGAAGACAGGGAGGCCGGGCCGTTGGCCCGGCCTCTTCCGTTGGTTGAAGCGATCTATTTGCCTGATTCGGTGGACTTGATGAAGTTGGCTACGTCGGCTTTGAACTGTTTGAGGACGTCGTCTTTGACGTAGATCATGTGGCCGGCTTCGTAGTAGTGATAGCTGATGTTGGATTGCAGGTTGCGGGGCATAGGGAGATGGTGCATCTCGTATACGCCCTCGAAGTAGGGAGTTGCGAGGTCGTAGTAGCCACCAGCAAGCATGACCTTCATCTTCGGATTCATCTTCATGCGGTAGGCGAGGTCGGGCATGACGTTGGCTCCGGTCTCCGAGGAGTTGTTGCCGCCACCTCCGCCGGGGAAGCCGCGTCCTGGGGGCTGGTGGTTCATGTTCCAGGAGAACTCTCCGCCCTGGCGCGCGTTCATGAGGTACGTGGCCTGGCTCGCGTACTTGAGGTCGTTGTGGAGGTATTGGTTGATGGCCGTATTCCAGGCGGAGGTGATGGCGTCGCTCTGGGGGTCGTAGCCGGAGGTTGAGCTCATCGGGTCGGCTTGAGGGCCTTCGTAGCGCGAGTCGAGACGGCCGGTGGTCATGCCTTCGTTAAGCTTGAGCTCTTCGGAGAATTCGCCGCCGGTGACGCGGAGGTCAGCGCGGAGGAGGTAGTCGACGGGAAGGCCGGTGTAGCCGTGGAGTTTTTCGGCTACGGCCTGACGCTGAGCGTCGGGAAGTTCGCTGCCTTGAAGGAGGGCGGCCATGTAGTCGCCCAGCGCGTATTTCTGCACTTCTTCAAGGAACGGTTGGAGAGCTGGGGGTTGGGTGGGAAGCTTGTGGTGGTACCAGGCCGTCGCGGCGAAGGTAGGAAGGGCGAGAGCGTAGGCCTGATCCACGCCGGGATTGGCGGTGGGGCCGTCGACGCTGTTGTCAAAGGCGAGGATCTGCGAGAGCAGGATGATTCCATTGAGGTCGACGCTGCGGAGATCGGCGGCGAGGACGGCAGAGCGCGGGGTACCGTAGCTCTCGCCGAAGATGTACTTAGGCGAGTTCCAGCGATCGTACCTGGAGAGGAAGCGGCGGATGAAGCGCTCGAAGGCGTGGCCATCGCCGTCGACACCGTAGAAGGCTTCGGCCTTGTTCTTGCCGAAGGTGCGGCTGAGGCCGGTGCCGGGGGCGTCGATGAAGACGACGTCGGCTACGTCGAGAAGCGAGTATTCGTTGTTGACGATGGAGTAGGGGCGCCTTCCTGATGCTGGGTGTCAGGAGTGACGATGCGCTTGGGGCCGAAGGTTCCCATGTGCAGCCACATCGTCGGTGAGCCGGGGCCACCGTTGTACGCGAAGAGGATGGGACGGGAGGCGGCGGGGGCGTCCTTTTTGAAGTAGGCGACGTAGAACATGCGCGCGATGGGCGGAGCGTCCTCGGCGCGTTCGGGGAGATGGACGTTAGCGTCGGGGAGCGGCTTGCCGTCGAAGCCGATGGTGGCGTCCTGGGGATCGGAGCCGCCGACTGTGAGGGTGCCGGCGATGGCTTTGTAGGCGATGGATTGACCGCCGATGTTGACGGTGCCCTCGGTGGTGGAGTCGGGCGTAGTGGGGGACGGGGTGTGAGGTGCGGCGGCGGCTGCTGGAGCGGCGGCCTTCTCTTCAGGCTTTTCCTGCGCGGAGAGGGCGGTTGATGCGGTTAAGACGACGGCAAGGGTTAAGACTGCAAACAAAGCGGGGCGACTGCGCCAGGCGACAAGCATTAATTCCACCTCTAAGGGTTCGGGATGAGCCTGAGTATAACGTCAGAATCTCGCCGGCGCTGCATTTTTTCGTTTAGAAGAAGCCTTTGCGGAGGTTGATTCCATGCTCGACCCAGGCTTTGAGGCAGCAGAGCATTTGGGTCCAGCCCATGCAGTTGCCATAGGAGCCTTCGAGACCCTGCTGGGTCTCGCGCCAAGCGCCTTCGGTGATGCGAACGAGAGTGTTGGCGGGGTCGAGGGACTCAAAGGTCATCTCGACGGTGGTTTTGTAGTTGGCGGGTGGTGTTTTGCAGTCTGTGTTGGCTGGAGGTTCGTAGGCGGGCCACTCAAAGACAATGGATTGGTTGGGGACGATTTTTTTGACGGTGACGGGGACGTCTCCGGGGTAGTCGGCGAAACGCCAGATGACGGTGACGCCCTCGGTGAGCGGTGCGCTGGCTCCGCCAGTGGTGAAGTAAGCGCTGAGTTTGGTGGGATTTTGGACGGCATCGAAGACTTCGGCGATGGGCTTCTGGATTTTGGTGGTGACGTTGAATTTGAGTTGCATGGTTGGGTGCTCCTTGAGCGACTCTTTGTTTGGGTTTCTTTATATGTTGTATTTTTATAACATGTCAAGAAGAGATCAGCAGGCAGCGGTTTTCAAGGCTCTTGCGGATGACCGACGGCGGGAGATATTGGATTTGCTGCGAGATGGGCCTCTGAGTACGGGGGAGATTTGTGCGCGGTTCAGGCGCTTGGATAGGTGCACGGTGATGCAGCATCTTGGGGTGTTGGAGGGGGCGGGGCTGGTGATTGCGAAGAAGGAGGGCCGGGTGAGGTGGAATTATTTGAATGTGGTTCCGTTGCAGGAGATATATGACCGGTGGATTTGCCAGTATGCGCGACCTTCGGTGGAGTTGCTGGCGCGGTTGAAGAGGAATTTGGAGGGGTAGGGTTCGGTCTTCCTGGAACGTAGTGGTGCTTCGAGCGAAATACAGGGATTCTTCGCTACGCTCAGAATGACAGCGAAAAACGAAGGTCAACCGTAACCACAGGTACAGCGACGCGTCAGACTATATCAATCGTTTGCTGTGTGGGCGTGGTTAGGGGGTGGTTTTGAAGTAGAAGCACTCGACGAGCATGCAGAAGATGTGCTCGAGGGCGAGATGGGATTCCTGGATGTTCATTGTGACGGAGGACGGGATGATGATGTTGTAGTGGCAGAGATCGCGCATCTTGCCGCCGCCAGAGCCGGATAAGCCGACAGTGGTGATCCCCATGCTCGTTGCCTGCTCAAGGCCTTTGAGGATGTTGGGGGAGTTGCCGGAGGTGGAGATGGCCAGGAAGACGTCGCCGGGTAGACCGAGGGCTTCGATCTGACGGGCGAAGATGCGGTCGAAGCCGTAGTCGTTGCCGCAGGCGGTGAGGATCGAGGTGTCGGTGGTGAGGGCGACGGCGCGGAGGGCGGGGCGATCGACGGTGAGGCGACTGACGAACTCGGCGACGAGATGCTGGGCGTCGGCAGCGGAGCCACCGTTACCTGCGACCAGGAGCTTGCGACCGGACTTCATCGCGGCGGCGGTTAGCTCGGCGACGATGACGACAGTGTCGGAGATGATTTCGTCGGCGAGGACCGCTTGCATGGTGGCGATGGATTGAGCGAGCTGCTTTTGGACGAGGTGCTTCATTGATTCTCCGGTATGGTGCTGGGTCAAGGGTACGGGATTGGGGTGGGGATGTCGAAGGGATCGGCTTGAATGAGGATGAAGAGGGATGGTTGTACCATTGCTGGCGTTGGAGATGGTCGTGAATGCGGCGAATGGGAGGCGGGGTGAAGAACTCTTTTTGGGGATTGATGGCCGCGGTTTTGTTGTGCGGGAGGGGATTCGGGCAGGCGCCGGCTGCACCTGTGGTTGCTGCTCCGCCTTCGACGGCTTCTGCCGTTTCGCAGGGCGGAGCGGGGAAGACGATGCTGCTTTGGCCTGCGGGTGCGCCGGGAGCTTTGGGCGAGGAGGATAACGATAAGCCTGCGCTGACGGTGTTTTTGCCGGTCGCTCCGAATCCGACGAGAACGGGCGTTGTGGTGGCCCCTGGCGGCAGCTATGCGCGTCTCTCAATGGAGAATGAGGGGTACGCGTACGCGCGTTGGCTGAATGAGCGCGGCGTGGCGGCGTTTGTGCTGACGTATCGGCTGGGGCCGAAGTATCACCACCCGGTGGAGCTTGAGGACGCGCAGCGGGCGATCCGGATGGTGCGGGCGCATGCGGCGGAGTGGGGTGTGGCGACAGACCATGTGGGGATGTGGGGTTCTTCGGCGGGCGGGCATCTTGCGGCGACGGCGGGGACGAAGTTTGATTCGGGGAAGGCGGATGCGAGCGATGTGGTGGAGCAGGAGGGGAGCAGGCCGGATTTTTTGATTCTGTCGTATCCGGTGATTACGTTTCACGAGCCGGAGCTGCATCGCGCGTCGCTGAAGAATTTGGTGGGGGATACGCTGGATCCGGCGCTCGTGGATTCGCTTTCGGCGGAGGCGCAGGTGACGAAGAATACGCCGCCGACTTTTTTGTTTACGACGACGGATGATAAGACGGTTCCTGTGATGAACAGCGTGATGTTTTATACGGCGCTGGTGAAGGCGGGTGTGCCGGTAGAGATGCACATCTTTCAGCATGGAGCGCACGGGGCGGGGTTGGCTCGGGCGAATCCACAGCTGAGTGTTTGGACAGATCTGCTGGCGAAGTGGATGCGGGAGCGTGGGTATATGGCTCCTCAGTAGTCAGGATACTTGACGCGGATCTTCATGGATGACACGGATTTTTTCTTGACGGAGGGTGCGGTGACTGTGGAGGAGTTTCGGGATTCGGATGGGACGGCTTTCTCCGGCGCTTTGCTTGCGCTGTGGTGGGATGATCGCGGGGATTGGGAGAAGGCGCATGAGGTTGCGCAGGATGTTGAAGGGCCGGATGGTGCTTGGGTGCACGCTTATCTGCATCGCAAGGAGGGAGAATCGGGGAATGCTGGGTACTGGTATCGGCGGTCTGGGAGAGCGACTGCGACGGGGGATTTGAAGGCGGAGTGGGAGGGGATTGTGCGGGAGATGTTGGGGCGGGATTGATGAGGTGGTGGTCAAGGAGTGCGGTCGTCCTTCGGACGATGCCCACATCTCAGAATCGAGATGTGGGGCACCCAATTTAGCGACCATCGGTCTAGTTATTTGCGGAGGTAGGCGTCGTCTTTGTTGATCCAGTCCTGGCGGGGCGGGGCGAAGATATCGAAGTCGATGCAGTCTTCGATGGCGGTGGCGGAGTGCGGGAGGTTTCCGGGGATGACAAGGACTTCGCCGGCGTGGACGGTGTGCGAGGTACCGTCGTCGAAGTCGAAGCGAAGAGCGCCCTCGGTGATGAAGGTGATCTGCTCGTTGGGGTGGGAGTGGCGAGGAACGACGCAGCCTTTGGCGAGAAGGACGCGGGCGAACATGGATTTTTCGCCGGTGACGAATTTGCGGGAGAGGAGCGGATTGAGCTGCTCGTGTTCTACGTTATCCCAACTGTAGAGAGTGGCGGTGGACATGGGTGTGGCGCCTTTCTTTTCCGGTGACGTTGAGGGAGATAAATTTCTTGCTTTGTGTTGCGCGCTCCCTTGTGTAGAGTAAGCGAAACGGGGGTGTTCGAGAGGTCGATCGCCTGCCGAAGCCTAGGGAATTTCAGGATGTGAGTTGGAGGCCGCGGAGTGTGGTTGAGTCGCGGGCGTCCCTCTCTCTTTTTTGCTTATTTTTTATACTTTGAAACGGGTGATTGAACCATGCGTCTTCGCGTAGCCAAGGTGTATCTGTCTCTTCTGTTTGTGTTGATTGTGGCTGGATCGGCGGTTGGCGGATCGCGGATGATGGCGCAGACGGCTGTCCCTGTGGCCTCTGTGAGCCAGGCGGACCGGATTGCGGCGCTCGAGAAGCAGAATGCGGACAATGCAGCGCTGATTGCGGCGGCGCAGAGCGCTGGAGACAACGCGTGGATGCTGGTTTCAGCGGCGCTGGTGCTGATGATGAGCGGTCCGGGGTTGGCACTGTTCTACGGCGGACTGGTGCGGAAGAAAAATATTCTGGGCACAATGATGCAGACTTTCGCGATGATGGCTGTGATTACGGTCCTGTGGGCGCTGGTGACATATTCGCTCGCGTTTGGCGAAGGGAATGCATTTATTGGCGGGTTGCACAATGTGTTTTTGCGCGGAGTGGGGCTGGCGCCGGATCCGAAGTACGCGGCGACGATTCCGCTACAGACCTTCATGGTGTATCAGCTGATGTTTGCGATTATTACGCCTGCGCTGATTACGGGAGCATTTGCGGAGCGGATGAAGTTTTCAGCGATGCTGGTGTTTATGGTGCTGTGGGCGCTGCTGGTGTATAGCCCGATGGCGCATATGGTGTGGGGCAAGGGTGGATTGTTGAATGCTTCGCTCGGTGGGCGGTTTCCCACTCTCGATTTTGCAGGTGGGACGGTGGTGCATGTGACTTCGGGGGTCTCGGCGCTAATGACGGCGCTGTACCTGGGCAAGAGGTTAGGGTATCCGAAGGTGCCGATGCCTCCGCATTCGGTTGTGCTGAGTTTTATCGGGGCTTGTCTGCTGTGGGTGGGTTGGTTTGGGTTTAATGCCGGGTCGGCGTTGAGCGCGGGGACGCTGGCGACGTCGGCCTTCGTGGCGACGCACTTTGGCGCGGCGGCTGCGGCGATTGGGTGGAGCGTGGCGGAGTGGATTCGGCAGGGCAAGCCTTCGGCGTTGGGTGCGATCTCAGGCTGTGTGGCCGGTCTGGTGGCAATTACGCCGGCAGCTGGATTTGTGACGCCGATGTCGGCGTTATGGATTGGGCTGATCGCCGGAGTGGGGTGCTACCTGATGGTGGTGAAGGTCAAGGCCTGGTTTGGGTACGACGACTCGCTGGACGCGTTCGGTGTGCATGGCGCGGGTGGGACGATGGGCGCCATTCTGACGGGCGTGTTTGCGACGAGTGTGATCAATCCTATCTTTGGCGCGGGCAAGGCTACGGGGCTGCTTGAGGGGAACGGTCACCAGTTGTTGAACCAGATGGTGGGAGTGGCGATTGCGTGGACCCTTTCGATTGTGGGTACGCTGGTGATTTTGTTCATCGTGGATAAGCTGATCGGGCTTAGGGTGAGTGAAGAGGACGAACGCGAAGGACTCGATCTTTCGCAGCATGGCGAAGAAGGGTACGATTGGGCGCACTAGAGCTGTGAGCTTTGCGTTATGAGCCTTGAGGAAGGGAATGGGATATGCAGAAGATTGAAGCGGTGATTCAGCCATCGAAGCTGGATGCGGTGAAGGATGCGCTTGTGGAGATTGGCGTGGAGGGAATGACGATTATTGAGGCCCGGGGACACGGGCGCCAGAAAGGCCATACAGAGTTTTACCGCGGGCGCGAGTATTCGGTTGACTTGCTGCCGAAGGTGAAGCTGGAGGTGGTGGTGGCCGATGCGATGCTCGAGAAGGCGATTACGGCGATTACGACGGCGGCTCGGACCGGGGCGATCGGAGATGGAAAGATCTTTGTGTCGAAGATTGATGAGGCGATTCGGATTCGGAACGACGAGCGCGGAGAGATTGCGCTGTAGCGTGTGAAGGTTGAAGAGATTTTGGGGCTTAACACGGATCTTCACGAATGATACGGATCGGGAACAGGCAGGCGGAGGTTCCTTTGAGCGAAAGCCATGCCAGCAAACGACTCCACAAGTAGCGGGATGCGCGGAGCTTACCAGCGGAGGATGCTGGAGATTCGTGGTGCGTTCGAGGCGGGTGGGGCTTCGGGTGCGGCGACGATTGCGGCGCGTGCGGCGGCGATTGATGAGTTGGTGACAGGGCTTTGGCGGTCGGAGGTGGAGCGCGACGGGCGGCTGGCGGTGGGCGTTGCGCTGGTTGCCGTCGGCGGATATGGACGGCGGGAGCTGTTTCCTTATTCGGATGTGGACCTGCTTTTTCTACTTGACGGGAAGGTTGCGGAGAAGGATGTGAAGGACGCGGTGCGCCGAGTGAACCAGGAGATGTGGGACTCGGGGATTCGGGTGTCTCCAACGACGCGGCGGGTGACGGAGTGCGAAAAGGTCGATCCGGAGAATACGGAGTTTGTGGTTTCGCTGATGGATCATCGGATGGTGACTGGCGATAGCACAGCGTATGAGATTCTGGCGACACAGTGCGTGCCGAAGCTGTTGCAGCGAGAGCATAAGGCTGTGATGGTGCGGCTGCTGGAGCTGACGCGAGCACGTCATGCGAAGTATGGGGATACGCTGTTTCATCTGGAGCCGAATATCAAGGACTGTCCGGGTGGGCTTCGGGACGCCCATGTGTGCAGTTGGATGACGAAGCTTCGCGGAGTTGCGTTACAGGGAGCAAAGAAGGGTGGCTTGGAGGTTGCGGCATCTGTTGAGGAGGGAGTTGATAAGGACAAGGAGTTTCAGAAGGCGGTGGAGTTTCTGTGGCTGGTAAGGTGCTTTCTGCACTATCGGCATGAGCGGGACGACAATACGCTGGACTGGCAGGCTCAAGATGCGGCCGCCGAGACGATGGTGGGGTTAACCGGGCGCAGGCCGAAGAAGGCGGATGCTGCTTACTGGATGCGGGTTTATTTTCGCCATGCGCGCAGCGTGGAGAGGCGCGTGGAGCAAGTGATGGACGAGGTTCCGCCGGGGAAGGCCGGCGGAAAGCTGGTGGGCTTGAAACGGGAGCGTAAGCGCGAGGCTCCACAGAATGGTTTTCGGCTGGAGCGGGGGCGCGTGGCGCTCGAGACGGCGCGGGAGTTCGGGCATGACCCGGCCTCGGACCCTGATGTGGTGCTTGGCGTGTTCGAGGCGATCTCTCAGACGGGTTGCAGGCTTGGACTCGATACAGAGGAGCGGCTGTCGCAGGGATTGCCGCTGCTGTCGGCTCATCTGGAAGAGGGGCCGGTGCTATGGCGCCGGCTGAGGGGGATACTGACCGGGTTTCATGCGGGCGATGCGTTGCGGACGATGCATGCGCTGGGCGTGCTGGAGCTGCTGATCCCGGAGTTTCACGGAATTGACGCACTGGTGATTCGCGATGCGTACCACCGGTACACGGTGGATGAGCATACATTTGTGCTGATCGATACGCTGCATGGGCTGGAGGGCGCGCAGAAGGGTTCGATGGGAGAGTGGGCGAGCCGCTTTGGCGGAGTGTTGCGAGAGCTGCCGCATCCGGAGCTGCTGTACCTGGCGGCTCTCCTGCATGACACCGGTAAGGGCCGCTCGACCGGGGACCATACGCGTGAGAGTGCGCGGATGGCGGAGAGCGTGATGGAGCGGCTGGAGCTGGATTCGTACGAGAGCGGGCTGGTGGTGGGGTTGATTGCGAATCATTTGGAGATGTCGGCTGCATTGCGTCGAGATATTTTCGATGAGGAGACCGTACAGGCGTTTGCGGGGAAGGTGCATACTCCAGAGGCTCTGCGAATGCTGACGCTTTTTACTTATTCGGACATTAACGCGGTGCATCCGGATGCGCTGACGCCGTGGAAGGCGGAGAATCTGTGGCAGCTCTATATTGCAACTGCTAACTATCTTGACCGGAGCGTCGATGATGAGCGGCTGGGCGCGGGCGCGGAGAGCGAACTGGTGCATCGTGTCGTGGCGCTATTGCCAGGGCAGAAGGCTGCGGTGGGGGAGTTTCTGGAGGGATTTCCGGAGCGGTATGTGCTGACACGCACGCCGGAACAGGTGCGAACGCACTTCAGGATGGCGATGCGGATTGGGGAAGATCCGGTGCAGCTGGAGTTTCGCTATGCAGCGGGAGTGAGTGAGCTGACGCTCGTGACGCGCGACCGGCCGCAGTTGTTTGCGACGATTGCGGGTGTGCTGGCTGCGTGGGGGATGAACATCGTTACGGCAGATGCGTTCTCAAACCGACACGGCGTGGTGGTGGACACGTTCCGGTTTACGGACACATTTCGCACTCTGGAGATGAACGCATCGGAGCATAAGGTTTTTGTGAAGAGTGTGCATGAGGTGTTGACAGGCGCTGTGGCGCTGGAGAAGCTGCTGAGCGGACGACGGCGGGGAAGACGAAAGGCTCCGCTGGTGGTGGTGCAGACGCGGGTGGAGTTTGATGATGAGGCTTCGTCGCACAGTACGCTGCTGGAGGTGGTGACTCAAGATACGACCGGGTTGCTGCGTGCGCTGAGCCTGACGCTGGCCGCCGAGGGTTGCAATATCGAGGTTGCGCTGGTCGATACGGAAGGCGAGACGGCGATCGATGTGTTTTATCTGACTCGGAATGGGGCGAAGCTAGACGGTAATGAAAGGCGAGCGCTGAAGGACGCGCTGATTGCAGCGATTGAGGAGAATGCGCGCTGACGGTTGCAAGAGGAGCCGCAACTCGACGCTGGTAGGGCGACAGATTTTTTCGCACGATTTTTGGTTATTGGCAAAGGAGTAAACGGGAACAGGTGATTTTGCTAGTTGCGGCGGGGGTAACTAGTTCTATAGTAGAGACATGAGCACAGCGGGGAGTGAGACCACGAGCAGCGGGCGTCCGACGGCGGTTCCGCAGCGAAATGACCGGTATATCTTCGGGACCCTGGATAGTTTTGGGAAGAACCAGGAGAAGTTACGAGAGGTTAGCTGGGGAGATGAGCAGCCGGAAGGAGTGGTGCTGGCGTCTCTGGATGCGGCGATTAATTGGGTGAGGAAGAATTCGATCTGGCCGATGACGTTTGGGCTGGCGTGCTGCGCGATCGAGATGATGTCGATGGGCGGATCAAGGTACGATATCGCGCGGTTCGGGGCGGAGGTCTTTCGCCCGTCACCGCGACAGAGCGATCTGATGATCATCGCCGGGCGGGTTTCTCAAAAGATGGCCCCTGTGATCCGTCGGCTCTACGAACAGATGCCTGAGCCGAAGTGGGTGATCTCGATGGGGGCATGCGCGACTTCGGGCGGGGTATTCAACAACTATGCTTTGCTGCAAGGGGTCAACCAGGTGATTCCGGTTGACGTTTATGTACCCGGATGTCCTCCGCGGCCGGAGCAGTTGTTGTATGCGATCACCTTGTTACAGGAAAAGATTCAGCAGGAACGGGGCTCTGCAAGGAAGACTCTGAATTTGTCATAAGTGTTGGTAGAGGTTGGTTTGGTAACTGACTAGGTACTCGTGATCACATTGGGGAGATTCTTACCAATTGGATGGGTAACCTATTGAAAATATAGTGCTCGGCGAGTAATTTTTTTCCGTACGTATTAGCAACTGCTGTAAGCTTTATGGAATCGAACAAACGAAACGATCCCTGTTTTGAAATGGAAGACTGGTAGAACGCAAGATTTGAGTGGAGGAACTCGAATGGTTTATCGCCCGTTTCATCTTTTAAGCCGGTTTATGCTGGCTGCATGTGCAGTTGGTTTTGGAGTCGGAAGCCTGAATGCGCAGACTCCCGGTACAGGCGCCCCGGTGGGGCCTAACCCCTCGCGGGTAGACGTGTTTCTGGGGTACTCGTATTTTGGAGCCCATGGACAGGTGAAGCCTCAAGGGATCAATTATTCTTCGATTAATGAAGGTGGCATGGCCAGCGGGGCGTACTACTTTGATAAATACGTCGGCGGCGAAGTGATCGCAGCGATCCATCCTGACGGCAAGAACGACGGCTTGTACACGTACTCAGCCGGTCCGATTTTCCGCGCTCCGATGCAGAACTTCACGCTCTTTGCTCATGGACTGGTTGGCGGCGCCTACTTGGGCGGTCCGAACTCAGAGAGTCCTGATTACCACAATCCTTACCGGTGGGGACCTACGCTGACGGCCGGTGGCGGTATGGATTACGCTCTGCCATTCTTTGACAACCGCTTTTCGATTCGCCTATTCCAGGCTGACTACCGCTGGATGCACGTGAATTATGGTCCGGCTTCGACGATTCCGACGGGAGGCGTTTTGGGCGGTCGCACGAACATGAGCGCGGCCGAGTTGAGCACAGGAATTGTGATGCATTTCGGTCACGTTATTCCGCCTCCGCCAATCACGTACGCCTGCTCGGTTTCACCTTCCACCGTTTTCCCGGGAGACCCGATCACGGTCACGGGAACGGCGGGCAGTCTGAATCCCAAGAAGGCGTACAACTACACTTGGACGGCTGACGGCGGCACGATCACCGGCAATTCGAGCACAGCCAATATCGATACGAAGTCGGCGGCCCCTGGCACTTACACGGCCAAGGGACATATTGTGATGGCGACGTCGAAGCCGAAGCCCGGCGAGATGGCGGACTGCTCGGCTACGTACACAGTGAAGCAGTTTGAGCCGCCGACAATCACCTGCTCGGCGAATCCTTCCACGGTAGCGCCGGGAGATTCCTCGACGATTACTGGCACTGGAATGAGCCCTCAGAACCGTCCGCTGACCTATAGCTATAGCGCTTCGGCTGGTTCTGTCTCAGGTACCGGCACGACGGCAACTTTGAGCACCGCGGGAGCGGCACCTGGAACGATTACAGTGACTGCGAACGTGGTCGACGACAAGGGTCAGACGGCATCGTGCACGACTACGGTTACGGTCAACGCGCCTCCGCCGCCTCCGGCACCGACGACGAGCGCACTTTGCTCGGCGAGCTTTGAGCGTGACACCAAGCGTCCAGCTCGTGTCGACAACGAAGCCAAGGCCTGCCTTGACGACGTCGCCCTCAAACTGCAGAGCGCTTCGGATGCGAAGCTCGCTGTTGTTGGGTCCACCGACGGCGCTGAGAAGAAAGGTGCAGACCTTGCCGCTGAGCGTGCTGTCAACACGAAGGACTACCTGGTAACGGAGAAGGGCATTGACGCCAGCCGTATCTCGGTCTACACCGGTCCAAACTCCGGCAAGACTGTGTCGACGACGTTGATTCCTGCCGGTGCCACACTAGACACTACCGGTCTAACCCCCGTGGACGAGAGCGCAGTGAAGGCTATGCCACGGACGCCTCCGGCCAAGCACAAAAAGTAAGAAAACTAGATAGAATAAGCACAAAGGCTGACTGGGAAGGTTCCCAGTCAGCCTTTGTGTTGAAGACTGCAGAAACGCTCGGACGAGGAAACATTTAGACTTGAGACTTAGGATGAATCCTTGAAAAGACAGTCCACACTTTCAATTGCGGGCATCGTCCTTCTGCTTGCGTTCTCGTCTCTGCGGATGAATGCGGTGAACTGGCTGCCGTTCGGACCTGACGGAGGGCATGCACGTTCGTTCGCTTCCGATCCCCACGATCCTTCGCATCTTTACCTAGGCACCTTGACGGGCTGGATGTATGAGTCACGGGACGGCGGAGGCTCGTGGAAGCGGCTAGCGATGGTTGGCGGAGGGGATAATCTCGCTCTGGATTCGATCGTGGTCGATAGTGCCAATCCGAGGCGCATTGTGGTTGGGGCTTGGGTGCTGGGGAGCACTGATGGGGGGCTCTACATCAGTAACGACGGTGGCGCCAGTTGGGAGAGCGAAGCAGATATGCGAGGGCAATCTATCCGGGCTCTTTCTGCTGCTGCGTCGGATCCGAAGATACTGGTGGCTGGAACTCTGAAGGGAGTTTACCGGTCGACCGATGGTGGGGAGCACTGGCAGATCATCAGTCCTGAAGGCAGCCAAGAGCTCCATGAGGTTGAATCGGTAGCGATCGATCCTGCCAATCCTCAGATCATCTACGCAGGGACGTGGCATCTGCCGTGGAAGACGATAGATGGCGGAGACCACTGGACGAACATCAAAGAGGGAGTGATCGATGATTCGGATGTGTTCTCGATCATCGTGGACCCGAAAGATCCGAATGTGGTCTATGCGAGCGCCTGTTCGGGAATCTACAAGAGCCAAAACGGTGGGGAAAAGTTTCAGAAAGTGCAGGGAATTCCTTCAACGGCACGACGAACGCGAGTCCTGATGCAGGACCCGCAGAATTTGAATATTGTCTTCGCCGGGACAACAGAGGGTTTATTTCGGACTGGTGACTCGGGAGTGACCTGGCTGCGGACCACGGGGCCCGAGGTTATTGTGAACGATGTGTATGTCGATCCTTCCAACACCAATCGTATTTTATTGGCGACGGAGCGTGGCGGCGTGCTGGCCAGCAACGATGGAGGATACTCGTTTCTTCCCGCGAACAAGGGATTTTCCGCGCGGCAGATCACTTCGTATGTCGCGGATGCCGCACAGCCGGCGAAGCTCTATGTCGGCGTGGTGAACGACAAGGCGTGGGGTGGAGTGTTTGTAAGCGACAACGGAGGATTGACGTGGTCGCAGAGGAGTTCGGGGTTGAACGGACAGGATGTGTTCAGCCTTGGACAGGCCTCCGATGGAACAGTGCTGGCAGGGACCGGGCATGGACTCTACAGGCTGGAAGGAGAGGTTTGGATCCCAGTGAGCAACATCTCGCTTAGTGAGAGTGCGAAGGCGGATCCGCCAGCGGAGAAGAGGACGGGTAGTGCAAGACCTGCCGGCAAGACGCGTAATACGGTTCCGCGGAAGGTAGCAACGACTGTTCCGGCACCCTCGTTCGATACCGATGTCAATGCAATTGCGCGATCTGGGGACACGCTGTACGCGGCGACTTCGTGGGGAATACTTCGGAGCGCGACTGCGGGGGAGAGTTGGAAGCTGGTTGGGGGCGCGCAGCAGGAGAGCTGGGAGTATGTTGCCGCGGCAAAGTTGTGGGTTGTCGGTGCGACGCTGAGAACTGCGATGCTTTCATCAGATGGAGGCTTGAAGTGGGAGCCCCTGAATTTGCCTGAGACGCTGGAGCAGGTTGCCGCGGTTGCGGTCGACGGCGGCGGGGGCCTCTGGGTGGGTGGGCGTGAGGGTGTCTTTGTCTCGGAAGACCGCGGCGCTACTTGGCAGACCTTGAAAAACCTCTCTGTGAGAGATGTGAACAGCTTGTTTTACGATGAGGCGGGCCAACGGATTCTGGTTACGGCCAACAACAAGAACACTATCGCGTTCGCGGTACATTTGCCGGATAGAAAGCTGCAATATTGGAACTCGGGGTGGCATTTGAGGCTGGTACGGCCGGTGGGAGATCATCTGGTTGGGGCCACGCTGTTTGACGGCATCGTGGTGCAGCCGCGCATGGTCGATTCGAGCGAGGTGGCGCAGCACGCGGGCGGCGGCAGTCAGTGAGGAATAGAATTGAGCTATGAGCCTCGAGCCCTTGATTGAAGCGCGGCATCCCTTCCAGACGGACGATTTGAATCTGTTGCCAATCGCGGCGAAGGTGGCGCAGGGTGAGCGGTTGAGTTCGGACGACGGGGTGACGCTCTACCGAAGTGGGGACATTCTGGCCGTGGGTTGGCTTGCGAACCTGGTGCGGGAACGGCTTCACGGAAACACCGCTTACTTCAATGTGAACCGGCATATCAATCCGACGAATGTGTGCGTGGCCTCTTGCCGGCTTTGCGCGTTTGGGCGCAAGAAGGGCGAGGCAGGGACGTACACGATGGCGCTAGAGGAGGCGTGGGAGACTGCGGGCACAGGACTGACGGAGGCAGTGACGGAGTTTCATATTGTCGGAGGGTTGCATCCTGATCTGCCTTTTGAGTACTTCATGGACCTGGTGCGGGGGCTCAAGGTCCGGTATCCGAAGGTGCATATCAAGGCGTTCACGATGGTGGAGGTCGCGTTTCTGGCCAAGCGTGGGAAGATGACAATTCCGGAGGCGTTGGAGCGGATGAAGGCGGCTGGAGTTGACTCTATGCCCGGGGGCGGGGCAGAGATCTTTGCAGATCGCGTTCGGCATATTATCTGCGACCACAAGATCGACGGTAGCGAGTGGCTCGATACAGCGAGGGCGGCGCACAAGATTGGCCTGCGGTCGAATGCCACGATGCTGTATGGCCATGTGGAGAATGATGAAGACCGCGTGGACCACCTGGTAAAGCTGCGAGAGGTGCAGGATGAGACGGGCGGGTTCCAGACCTTTATCCCGCTGGCGTTTCATCCGGAGAATACGGCGCTGGCGCATATCCCGAAGACGACGGGAATGCAAGACCTACGGCAGATCGCGGTGGGGCGTTTGATGCTCGATAATTTTCCGCACATTAAGAGCTATTGGCAGATGGTATCGCCAAAGTTGGCGCAGATTTCGCTGCGGTTTGGCGCGGATGACATCGATGGCACGGTGATCGAAGAGAAGATTTATCACGATGCAGGCGCGACGACTCCGCAAGGGATGCGACGGGCGGATCTGGTTCGGCTGATTACGGAAGCGGGGCGGGAGCCGTTTGAGCGCGATACGATGTATCGGGCTGTGACGCGGAGTGAGGATACTTTTACCGTCGCTGTCTAAGCCGAGATTGACGGCATTCGCTGGGTTCCTCTCTTGTTGAGGGCGTGGCAATCGCGCCGGTGAATGGGTAACTCCTTGCCAGATATTGCAAGCTGAGTGGTAAGAGTTTTCCGTTCAGCTGTTGCCGGCTGTTGGTGGCATTGAGGTTGCGTCTTGTAGTTCCCTTGAATTTCCCGGAAAACCGCAAAAACAGAGGCCTCCGCTCGGTGGTGTGGAATGGTTGCTCGCTTGCATCAGGCAGAGTGCGCCGACAAATCAAAAGGAAATCGATGAGACGCGTTAAGACGCGATCTTATTGACCCTGGCATTTTTGCCGGACCAGCTTTGCAGGCCCATTTTCGCGGAAGGAGGAGCTATGTACATCTTGTTCGGACCAGCGTTGGCGGCTCTTGTTGTCATTGCAGTTATCCAACTTCGTGACCACTTTGTCCCTTCCCGCTAAGGGATTCATACATTGCTCTAATCTGGGCCTGATTCAGAAGGCCGGGCTGGCCTGGCCTTTTTCTTTTGTGGACCGCTCTTTCGTAACTGCGTCTTGGGTGCCGGCTATTCTGCTCTGAGCGCGTGCATGGGATCGAGCCGGGAGGCGCGCCAGGCTGGCATAAGGCAGGCGAGTGCAGCTACCAGCAAGAGAGCTATCGTCACCGAGAGGAAGACGGCCGGATCGAGTGGTTGGGTTTCGTAGAGCATCGAACGGATGAGGCGAACGAGTGCGGCGCTCGATCCAAGCCCGAGGATGAGTCCGACGAGCGCGGGACGCAATCCATCGAGAAGCATCAGGCGCAGCACTTGCTCTCTGGGTGCTCCGAGGGCGAGACGAATGCCGATTTCGCTGGTTCGCTGGGTGACGAGGTAAGCCAGGACGCCGTAGAGTCCTGCAGCGGCAAGGAGCAACGCGATGACTGCGAAGGCGAGAACCAGAACCGAGTCGAATTGCGAGCCGATGGTGGATTTGCTGATGGTTTGGCGCAGAGTCATCACGTTGGAGACGGGGAGATCGGGATCGAGTTCTGCGATGAGTTTCTGGACGGGCATGGCCAAGGTTTCCACATCGCGCGGTGCTCGGAGAACAACGGTTGCGCCGCTATAGTCGTTGCCGTAGATAGGCCAATAAGCCATGGGATATATCGGTTGGGAGACGAGCCAGCGTGTGTCGCCAACCACCCCGACGATTTCGAAGGTGTTGCCTGAGGTTAAAACTTTCAGATGGCGGCCGATCGGGTCTTCTCCGTCTGGAAAGAGAAGCTTCGCGGCCGATTGGCTGAGGAGCGTGACGTTGGCATGCTGGAGGCGCTCGTCCGGGGTGAAGATTCGCCCCTTGAGGAGAGGGATCTGGATTGCGTGAAAGTATCCTGGCTCCGCGCCGCGTAGCATCAGGTCGAATCCCTGACCCTTCGGCAGGGGAGGATGCTCGACTATGCTGGTGAGACGATCGCCGCCCCAGCCTTGACCCGGAGGCGTGCTGACCAGACCTGCCGCCTGCACTCCGGGCAAGGTGCGGACCTCTTCGATGAGATGTTCGAAGAAGGCGATCTGCTGAACCGGTTTTGGGTAGCGCACGTCGGGCAGGCTGAAGTGCATGGTGAGGACCTGATCGATCGGGACACCGAGATCGGTGGTTCGCAGGCGTTGATAGCTTTTGAGAAGCAGTCCTGCTCCGACGAGAAGAACTACGGTGAGACCTACTTCCAGAACCAGCAAAATCTTTCGGAGGCCAGCACGCGAGTGACCGCCGCTGTGAGCGCGGGATGATTCCTGCAGCGAGGCAAGAATCTCCTTGCCGTTGGAACTTGCGGCGGAGATCAGGCCGGTGAAGAGCGCGCAGAGAAGGATCGCTGCGAGCGTGCAGACGGCCACGACGGCGTCGATGTGAATGGACTCGACACGATTCATGTCCTGGCGCGTTCGCACCAGCCAACGTAGTGCCTCCCACGCCATGAACAGTCCTGCGGCGCCTCCTGCGACCGACAGGAGGAGACTTTCCATGAGCCGCTCAGACAATAATCGGAGGCGCCCGCCGCCGAGCGCAGCACGGATCGCGAGTTCTTTGCTGCGGGCGGCTGTGCGAGCTACCAGGAGGCTCGCCACGTTGAGACAGGCAATCAGCAGGACGCAAACAGTAGCGGCGAGCAGCGCGTAAAGTGGTGTCTTGTAGTTTTGGACGGAGTCTTCGAGCATGGTGCGGCCGCTCACGGAATCGTGAATTGCGGGACCGGGGTGGTCGGCCTTGATCTTGCTTTGCACTGTATTCAACTGGCTGAGCAGGCCAGAGAGGGTCGCGCCAGGGAGCAGGCGAGCGATGACCATGAATTCGTGATCGTCGAAGGTCTGCATGAGATAGGCGGGCGCCTCGTGCCCAACGGGTGTCCAGACCTGCGCTGTGTTGCCCGAGATCGAACCTGAGTACGCAAAGGAGGCGGGCAGGACTCCGATGACGGTATAGGGCCTGGCGTCGAGCCATATCTTTTTACCGAGGATCGCGGGATCGCCGCTATAGCGACGTTTCCAGAAGGACGAGGTGAGAATAACTGTGGCTTCGGCGTCGGGGCGATCATCGGCTGGGTTGAAGCTACGCCCAAGAGCAGGCTCGACGCAGAGCACGGAGAAGAAGTTCCATGTAGACCACGCAGCGTCGATCTGTTCGGGAAGTTTGCCCCCCTCGGCGGAGACGTTGTACTGCTGCCATGGCGAGGCCATTGCCATCTGCGTGGTGCTTTGGGCGGATCTCTGCCACTCTGCGAACGTGCCGGCAGCTACGGGGAGGTAGTTGTTGAAGTCTCTGTGGTGGTTTTCATGCTCATAGATGGAGAAGAGCTGGGCAGGCTCGCGGTAGGGCAACGGATTGAGCAAGACGCTGCGAACCACGGTGAATAGAGCCACATTTGCGCCGATTCCCAAAGCCATAACGAGAATGGCGACCATTGTGAATCCGGGCGATCGTCCCAATGTCCTGATGGCGTACTTCAGGTCGCGAACGATGTTGTCAGCCACAGTGACAGTGTTTTGTTGCCACAACCGCTCGCGCACCCGCTGGGGGTTGCCAAACTTGAGCCGGGCCCGACGCCGGGCTTCTTCGGACGAGATTCCACGCGCGATGTTTTCGTCAATCTCCTCAGCAAGGTAGAGATCGATCTCTTGCGTCAACTCGGTATCGGTCCGCTTTCGATGAAAGAATCTGCGCCAGCTCATCGATATTTCTCCTCACTCTGTGCTTTCGCCCATTACGAGAGCGATGGCTCGTGCCATCTGCCGCCATCTGCCGATCTCCGAGGTAAGCTGCCGCTTTCCTGCGGCCGTCAGGCGATAGAACTTGGCTCTTCGGTTGTTTTCGCTTGCGCCCCAGAAGGACGAGACCCAGCCGCGATCCTCGAGCCGGTGCAACGCGGGGTAAAGCGAGCCCTGCTCGACTTCGAGGACATCTTCCGAGGTCTGTTCGATGACTTTGGCGATGGTGTGGCCGTGGGCATCGCCGGTGATGAGCGTACGCAGGATCATCATGTCAAGGGTTCCCTTGAGCATCTCTGCGTTCGGCTGGTTCTTCTTCGGCAAGGGTGTGCTCTCCACTAGAAGTTCTATGGGAGAAATAGTAGTACCACTCGAACATCTATGTAAAGGGGTAATCGTCTGGACGAGTATTCAATCGGGGAAAGAGGTAGTCGCGGCGAGAGGGACGGGCTTGGCGCTAATCGTGGCGGAGAGGATGAGGAGCAGAGCCGCTCCGGCTGCGGGGACGAGAAGGCCGGCGCGGAGGCCGTGGAAATGAGTGGAAAAGACGCCCGTGAGCCAGGGGAGAGTTGCTCCTCCAAAGGAGGCGGTGGCAAAGAGTGGGCCGAGTCTGATGTGCGTGCCGGTGCGGGCCAGCAAAAAGGACACGATGATGGGATAGAGCGGAGCGAGGCTGAGTGCAGCGAGGATAGTGAGGGTGATGACACCTGCGGCGGAGATGTTTGCGATGGCGCAGGTCAGGATTTGGGTGAGAATGAGCAAAACGAGACCGGCGCGGTAAAGTGTGGGCTCGCCGAGGACGGCCATGAGCAGGGTGACGAGGACGCGACCGCTGAGTTCCGCAATCCAGAAGCATAGAGAGATGGAGGAAGGGTGGAGGGATGGGTTCGTTCGGATGGCATAGCTGGGCAGCCAGCCGCCGAGTGAGTTTTCGACCCCGACGTAGAGCAGGAGGGAGGCGCTGAAGACAAAGAGGGTGGACGGCGACAGAGGTAAACCTGATCTCTTCGATTTTTCACGTGGCTGGGATTCCGGATCGCCTGGGGTTACGGGGCGGGTTGATGGCTTACAGGGAATTGCGACCGAGATGAGCGAGGCGATGGCGAGAAGGAGGGCGGTCGCAATGAAGAAACGCCTGGTGTCACCGGCAAAGAGGCGGACCAAGACAGGACACGCGATAGCACCAACTCCCCAGGCGACGTTGAGCGTGGCAATGAGGCGAGCGCGCGCCGCTGGAACGGTGGTGCCGGCGATGATGTTTCCGGCGGTGAGACCGGCTCCAAGCCCGAGTCCGACGGAGAAGAGCGCAACGTGCGCTGAGACAAAGCCAACCCAGCCCATGGCAACGCATCCGGCGGCCGTGATTGCGGAGCCGCAGAGGACGCTGGAGCGGAGATTGCGGGCGCCGAACCAGGCTCCGATGAACTGTCCGGCAAAGCTGGCGGTGAAGAGTGTGCCTGCCTGTGCGTCCTGGATGTGCCAGCGCTGGATGAGAGCGGGCAGAATCGGGCCGAGCATGACGGTGGCGATGCCGGCGGCAAGAAAGTAGAAGAAGACAGGAATGAGCGTGCGCGAGGGTTTCGCGGGGGCGTGTTGCATGTGGGGTGCGTCTGAGTGAGCTGGTTCCAAGGCGCTCCTGTTAACGCTTGCGTCGCGGCCGCCGGGGAGGTGGGGTGATGGCCATCGTCGATTCTCTCACGATCAGTTGAGGCTCAAACCAGACCTCCTGAGGATAGGGTTGGTCGGGCGTCTGGATGCGACGGACGAGGAGACGCGCGGCCTCGGTTCCCATGTTGTGGAGGGGTTGGCGAACCGTGGTGAGGCGAGGGTTGAAGTATTCGGCGATGATGATGTCGTCGAAGCCGATGACGGAGATGTCGCGCGGGCAGTTGAGGCCGGCGTCCTCGATGGCGCGCACGGCGCCGATGGCCGCGGTGTCGTTGAAACAGAAGATAGCGGTGAAGTCACGAGTCCGGGCGAGCAGATCGCGGACAGGCGGATAGCCGAGTTCCGGCGACCAGATGTTCTTCTCGAGGAAGATGCAGAGATCGTCATCGACAGCGACGCCAATCTCACGGGCCATGTTGAGGATGGATTCCCAGCGCGCCTCGGTGTCGAGAGAGTAGCGCTGACCCTTCATGAAAGCGATCCGGCGATGGCCGAGATCGTAGAGATGGCGAAGCGCCATTCGAGCGGCGGAGGTGTGGTCGAGCATGACGTTCGTGACCGTGGGCGCATTGCTGTGGATGGAAATACCGACCACGGGCAGAAGGGTCTTGATGGATAATTCCGTGTTGACCAGGAGGAGTCCGTCGACTCGGCGACGCATGAGGAGTTCCTGATACTCGTCCCGAAGATCGGACTGGCCGAGGTGGCTGACGGTGAAGTAGAGGAAGCCTTCCTGGAGCAGGTACTGCTCTACGCCGAGCATGACGCCGGTGACGTAGCCCTCGCTGAGTTCCGGGACGATGATGCCGATGGTGTTGGTGAGGCGCGAGCGCAACATTCGCGCGTGCAGGTTGGGGCGGTAGGAAAATTGCTTTGCCGCAGCATGAACGCGCAGCTTGGTGGCTTCGGCGATGGACTCCGCAACAGGAGAGTTGTTGAGCACAATGGAAACGGTGGCTGCGGAGAGATTGAGATAGTCGGCCAGCATCTTGAGGGTCGCTGGTCTGCCTGGATCAGGCGTAAATTTCTTGGCTGTCATCTGGCCCCGCCGAGTCGATCTGCAAGATATGGAAACAGTTGTACACCCTGGAACGGAATGAGCACAGGATAGATTGTGGGCATCATTGCTTTTCTTGCGAGAGAATTGCATCTTTTGCGATTACGAAATGGAGACAAATTTAGGACTCATTTGTGACGTCGCTCTGACAGCCTGTCCCAATAATTTCTATAACGTTTCGATAGGCGGTTCGTCTTTCAGTGTATGAGGGCGTGTTCTTCGAACGCCTTCGCGTGAGCTGATTTTGGTGCACTGTACCGACTGCGTTTCCTTTTCGCGAAGATGTCCTGACAACTAAATTTGGCGAATCCGCTGTGAATGGGACGAACAAATGGTCTGGAAAGTCGAAACGACGCGCCGCGGTGACGGATTGCAATTGTCGGGGAAACTTCGCTACCACTGATTTCGAAGAGCATCTGGGATGCGTTGGTTTCCGCCGTCCTTCACCCGGATTAATGGAAAAAACACTTAGTTGTAACCGCGACTAAACATTGACTCTTACGCAAAAAGATGAAATTTTAGATATCACCTAATGTTTTTGAACTGTGGAATTGATCATGCTCCGGACTGTGAGGGTCGACGAGGGCGCCAAAGATCAAACCATGCAGCGTTACTTGGGGCCATCGGGTGTGTTTTGCACACTGCAACGAGTTCGGGTCCCTTTAGCCGCGATTTTCTGGATAAATCCTGAAGGTACGCGTTTCTTGAAGGAGGCTTGAATGAATGCTTCACGGAAATTATCGAACGGACTGTTAGGGTTTCTTGTGTTGCTGCTGGTGAGTGTAAGCGCATGCGTGGCGCAGTCCACGGCAACGTTGTCGGGCACGGTGACTGACCCGAGCGGTGCGGTTGTTGCCGGTGCACAGGTCACTGTGCATTCGCTTGCGACCGGAGCGGAACGAGCGCTCGTAACCGATAGCGCCGGTCTCTATGTTGCTCCCTCTTTGGAGCCTGGAGACTATCAGGTGCAGGCCAAGGCGTCGGGCTTCAGCCAATACACTGTGAAGAAGGTGACGGTAGAGGTCGATCAGCGTGTGACCGTCAATATGGCCCTTGCAGTCACGTCTGCGGGTGAAACGATCCAGGTGGAAAGTGCAGCTCAACAGATTGAGACTCAGACCATGACGGTCGGCCAGGTGATTGACAAGAACACCGTACAGGACATTCCGCTCAACGGCCGCCATTTCCTCGACTTGGCAGTGCTTACCCCGGGCGGCACCGTTGCGGACACAGCCGGAAGCTTGACCGCTGCCAGCCGCGGCCTGGGCGCCAATTCGTTTATTACTGCCGGCAATCGTGAGGACTCGGTCAACTTCCAGATTAATGGCATCAACCTGAACGACATGAGTCAAAACCAGATCACGTTCCAGCCTTCGATCAATACGACGAGCGAGGTCAAGATTGACAATTCGACCTTCAGCGCAGAATACGGCAGGAGCTCGGGTTCTATTGTGAATGTAAGTACGCGCTCCGGCACGAACAGCATTCACGGTGAAGTGTTCGACTACTTCCGGAATGAGGCGATGGATGCGCGTAACTACTTCAATCGCACAGGTGTAGGACCCACGTTCGATAAAGCTCCCCTCAAGCGAAACAATTTCGGCGCAGCTGTGGGTGGACCTATCTGGAAGAACCATATTTTCTTCTTTGGCAGTTATGAGGGATTGCGTCAACACCAGGGGATTCTGCAGAACAGCACTGTATTCAGCACTGCACAGCGCGCAGCGATCGTTGCCGCGGGCAAGCCATCGGCGAACGCTATTTTGCCGTTGATTCCTGTGGCGAATAGCGGTAACAACTACGTTGCCTTTACGCCGGGTCCGGTGCAAATCGATCAATATACCGGCGACGGCCTTTGGCAAATCAGACCATCGGATTCGTTGCATGGTTTCTATGCCTTCCAGTCGGACGTTCGCACGGAGCCTGCTTTGCAGGGAGATACCGTTCCCGGTTGGGGTGACCATCGCAATGCGCATCGTCAGATCCTGACACTGAACGAGACCCACATCTTCAATCCAACCGTAGTCAACGAAGCGCGGCTCGGATTTAACCGTATCAACATCGCCTTCACACCCAACACACTTCTCAATCCTGCGACCTACTTTATTGGCGGTGGCTTGAATGGTAATGTTGGTCTGCCACAGACGACGATCTCGGATATCGGGCTCACCTACGGTGGTCCCGCCGGCTTTGCACAAGGCCGGGCCGACACCTACGGCGTCTTTTCGGATGCAGCAACCTATGTAAGATCGAGACACTCTATCAAGTTTGGCGGCGAATTCCGGCGTTTCATTGGCGCTAGCTTCACCGACGATCCGGGAACCCTCACCTACGCCAATACTCCAGCAACATCAACGACACCACTTATCCTGGGATCGCAAAACTTCGCAAATGATCTGGCAACCGGCTACTCCGTTACGCCGGCCCAAATTACCAGCCGTGTCTATATCAACGCAGTGGGATTGTTTATTCAAGACAACTTCAAGTTGAACTCGCACCTCACGCTGGAATATGGTTTTCGGTGGGAGTGGAATGGCACTCCGACGGAAGGCGGTGGGCGCTTCGTGGTCTTCAACGCACCCAGCGTTTCGCTCATTCACGCAGGAACAGACGGAATAGGCGGCGTCTACAAGCAGAACTACAATTACATGCCGCGTCTCGGCTTCGCGTGGGATGTTTTCGGCACTGGCAAATCGGTAGTGCGTGGAGGGTACTCCATCATGTCGGATCAACCGGTGTCCGGTGTGGCGACAGGCCTGGCTTCGAATCCTCCGGCGCCAGCGTCAGTCACGTACAGCAATGTGGCGGTGCCGATTCCGGTGGCCACTCTCTTCAATTCTGCGAGGGCTTCCGGTATCGCGATCAATTCAGTCAACCCTAACTTCAGGAATGCGTATACCGAGTCGTTCAACCTGAATCTCCAGCAGGCAGGACCTGCAGGAATTGTGTTTTCGGCCGGTTACTACGGTTCGGTTGGAAAGCACCTGCGCGCCCGCACCAACCAGAACCAACCCAACGCGGCAGGCATACGTCCGTACCCCGTACTGTCGTCTACCAGCCCCATCGATCCTGGTGTCGCTTCCAACTCCAATATTGCTGAGGCAAACAGTGTTGGGTTTTCCAACTACAACGCCTTGTGGCTCGTTGCTACCAAAACTGCGGGTCACGGTCTTCAGTTCAACGTAAACTACAACTGGTCGAAGTCGATGGACTCGCAATCCCTGGGCTCCCAAGGGGGGTATCAGTTACAGGATAGTAATAACCCCGGCAATAACTATGGGCCGTCCGACTACGATGCGCGCAACCACATCGGTGGATCGGCAATCTACAATCTCCCCTTCAAGGGAAATCGATTCGTTGAGGGCTTCCAGTTATCGACCATTGCTGTGTACCAGACCGGCAATCCGGTCAACCTTACCAATACGTCAACGTTCACGGGTGTTTCGGGAGTGATTCGTCCGAACCTTGTCGGTCCGAATGTGATCAAGAAAATTCAGACGCCGATTACAAACGTGACCTACATTCAATCCACTGTGTGTCCGAGCAGCGGAGTTACGGCCACTTGCAGCTACCAGAACACGAGCAACAGTCTGGGCAATATGTCTCGCAATATGATCTTCGGACCTGGCTTTGCCGATATAGATCTGTCCGCTGCGAAGAATACGAAGATCACCGAGCGGCTGAACTTTAATCTGCGCGTCGATGCCTTCGATATCCTCAACCACCCCAACTTCGGTCAACCGAGTGGCAATACTACGTCGTCCTCCTTCGGCCAGATATCCTCAACCCGCTTTGCGACAAGCGATGGCGGTTCATCGCGTCAGCTTCAGCTAAGCGCCAAGTTCGTTTTCTAACAGGAAGCACTGCAATTTGCGCCTTGTTGAAATATTTTCAACAAGGCGCATTTTTGTTTCTGGAGTTGTTCTTTGGGGTGACTTGCGCCGGGAGTTCTTTGAAATGAGTGGGCAGATTTTGCTTCGTGATTACCGGGCAGTCGATCTTGAGACGATATTTCAGTTAGACGAGGTCTGCTTTGCGGAGGAATTTCGTTTCGATCGTGGGTCGATGCGTGAGTTTGCTGAGGAGCGAAATGCGATTGTCCGGGTAGCGGAGACGGAATCCAGGGGGATTGTGGGGTTTGTGATCGTTCATGTTGAACAGATTGCATCGGAGCGGCGGGCTTATGTGGTGACACTGGATGTTGCGCCCGAGTACCGGCGCCGGGGCTTGGCGCAGCGGTTGATGAAAGAGGTCGAGACGCGTGCCATCGCGGCAGGAGTGCGGTGGATTCAGTTGCATGTATTTACCGGGAACGCAGAGGCGATCCGTTTTTATGAGGGGCTGGGCTATGAGCGGATCAGAGTTCGGCGCGGGTACTATGGCGCCGCGCGTCTGGATGCGTTCGTCTATGGCAAAGATCTGCCCGGTGCGTGACAAGTACGATCACTTTTTGCCGAAGACGTCGCCCATGCGGCGGATCTGTGCGCCGACTCCGCGAAGTTTCTCTTCGATACGTTCGTAGCCGCGATCGATGTGATAGACGCGGTCGAGGATGGTCTCGCCTTCAGCTACGAGTGCGGCGAGGACGAGCGAAGCGGAGGCGCGCAGGTCGGAGCACATGACCGCGGCGGACTGGAGCGGAGTTTTTCCGCGAACCGTTGCGGTACGACCTTGCACGGTGATGTTCGCGCCCATGCGGACGAGTTCCTGCACGTGCATGAAGCGGTTTTCAAAGATGTTTTCGGTGACTGACGTTGCGCCATCGGCCTGGGTGGCGAGGGCCATGTACTGGGCTTGCATGTCGGTGGGGAAGCCGGGGTATTCCTCGGTGGTGATGTCAGCGGCTTTGAGGTCGCCTCCGGAGCGAACGCGGACCTTATCGGCGCCGACGTCGATGCGGACGCCGCACTGCTCGAGCTTGCTAATGAGCGCGCCGAGGTGTGCGGGGTTGCAGGAATCGACGTTGAGGTCGCCGCCGGTGATGGCTCCGGCGATAAGGAAGGTTCCGGCTTCGATGCGGTCTGGATTGATCTTGTGGCGGGCACCGTGGAGTTTCGCTACTCCCTGGATACGGATGGTTCCGGAGCCGGCGCCTTCGATTCTGGCGCCCATGGCGTTGAGGAGGGCGGCGAGGTCGGTGACCTCGGGCTCGCGAGCGCAGTTTTCAAAGAGGCTCTCGCCTTCGGCGAGGACGGCGGCCATGAGGAGGTCTTCGGTACCGGTGACGGTGATTTTGTCGAAGACTATGTGGGCACCGTGGAGGGGGGAGCTGCCGTTGTTGGGGCTTCGAGCTTCGAGGTAGCCGTGGTCGTAGGTGATTTGGGCCCCCATGGACTCCAGCCCCTTGATGTGGAGATCGATGGGGCGGCCTCCAATGGCGCACCCGCCGGGCATGGCTACGCGCGCCATGCCGGTGCGTGCGATGAGCGGGCCAAGGACGAGAGAGCTGGCGCGCATGGTCTTGACGATCTCGTATTTGGCGACGGGATCGGAGAGGATGCCGCACTTGATGCGGGTGCGATGCTGGGCGCGGCCGTAGCCTAGCTCGACCTCGGCTCCCATGCTGGTGAGGAGTTTGCGCTCGGTCTCGATGTCGCGGACCTGGGGGATGTTTTCGAGGATGACTTCTTCTTCTGTGAGGATGGCGGCTGCCATGCAGGGGAGGGCGGAGTTTTTGGCTCCGGAGACTTTGATGGTGCCGAGGAGAGGGTTGCCGCCGCGTACTACGAACTTATCCATATTTATTTGAGTTTACGGGTGTTTGGTGTGGGAGATGAGTGGCTGACGAGGTACTGCGGAGGGTGCCCCCATCCCGTCAAAAAGTGTGCAAAGTCTTCAAAATAGAGACTTTAGTTTTGGACTTGATCTTCTAAAGTCTTGTTTCTAAAAGATTTGGCCAAACCATGGGATAAGCGCGAAACTCGGAGGCGCTCGTGTGCCCAGCTTGCCGGGGCGAGTCGTAGGCGATGCGGTTAGTTGAAGTTTTCGACCATGACCAGCTCGCTGGTTGCATGCTTGTGCTGGGTGAGCAGGATCGATTGCCTGTCCGGCGAGATGCTGAGGCCGACGTAGCTGGTGGAGAGGTGTGAGGCAACTGTGGTGATCTGGCCGGAACCATCCCGGAATTTGAGCGTGGAGCCGTCTTCGAGGAAGTAGAGGCCATTATCAACCGGATCGAAGTTATAGAGATGGACTAAGCGAAGCAACTGAGTTTCTTCGCCGCTGGACAGCTTTAGTTGCCAGAGTGGGCCATCTGACGCGTCGGACCTGGTGAAGTAAAGGGATTGGCCATCGGTTGACTCCCGAGATGCGAATCCACCGTTGTGAGTGATCTGCACGGGGGTGCCCCCCTGGGTGGGAACCTTCCAAATCTGGGTTGTGCCACCGCGGTTTGAAGAGAAGTAGATCCATTGTCCATCTCCCGACCAGCCGGGGAAGAAGTGGTTGTTGTCGCCGGAGGTGATTTGCCGGAGGCCAGTGCCATTGGCCCCCATGACGAAGATCTGAGATTTGTTTTGTACGCGTGAGTAGAAAGCGATCTGGCTGCCGTCCGGCGACCAGGTTGGGAGGCCGGAGAATTCTCCGGCCATCGAGGTAAGCTGCACACAGTCTTTGGCGGTGGCGCTGCAGGTCCATATCTGCAGACTGCCGCTGCGCGAGGATTCGAATGCGATTTTCTTCCCGTCGGGTGAATAACGCGGTGCGAACTCATCCCTGGTGGAGACCAGGAGGGGCATAACGGGTTCGACGGTTTTGCCGGCCTGAGGGATCTTCAGGAGTGAGACGCTATTGCCGCCACCGGACAAGCGGGAGAAGACCAGACGTGAAGAACGTCTGGCGGTCGTGGGCGACTGGGCGTCGCTTACCGGCAACTCTCTGGCTGGCGCAGCGGGAGACTTTGAGATTGGCAGGCTGCGCAGGGTCTTGGTTCCGTTCTGTGAGACGGCTCCGAAGACGATCTGCGTGCCGGGCGAGGTCCATGCAAGTCCTGTGAGCCGGAACTGGTCGGAGGCGAAACGTTTCACCTCGTTTTTGGGAGCAAGGGGCGAGCTGATGTCCACGGTATACAGATCGATGAACCAATCCCCGGAGCGGGAACTTCGGCAGAAGGCGAGCGTCTGGCCATCAGGAGAGACGGAGGCGCAGGTGTCTCCTACAATTTCTGCGGGTGGGGAGGTGAGTTGCCGCTTCTCGCCCGTCTGGATGCCGAGGACAAAGAGGGCGGTAGGTTTGTCGGGGCTGGGATGATCGGGAAGGATAAGAGAGCGGCTGTCGACGGTCCACGCGAGGTATGGGCCGGACATCCATTGGATCTCCGGGAGATAGACTTCGGTCAGCTTTTGCTCGGGCCCGCCGAGTGCAGGAATCGCGATGACGCTGAAGTGTCCTTCGCCGGCGTCGCGCAGGAAGGCGATGGAGGCACCGTCGGGCGACCATGCAGGGGCACTGTCATCGGCTGCATCTTTGGTCAATTGCAGCGGTGGTCCCGGGCCAATTGCTTTGATGTAGATGTGATATCTCTGCTCGTCGGCTCCGTTCCATGCGAAGGCCAACTGACTCCCGTCCGGTGAAAGCGATGGGTCTCTCTGACGGCCGGGATAGGTGGTGATGGGGACCGATACGAAGCTTGTTTGTGGCAGGGGGCGATTATTGAGGCGCCAGGCCAGGAACGCGCCGCAAGCAATCAGAACTATGGCGAGAGATGTCCAGAGCAGGATTCGACCGAGGTTGCGTGGTGGAGATGTGGAGGCGCGAGTGGCCTGGCGTCCTGAGTCTGATTCTTCTTTGAGATCTTTCAAAGCGATTGCGAGGTCGGCCATGCTGCGCAATCTGGATTCGGGGCTCTTTCGCAGGCACCTCGTGACTATGCGCTCGGCTTCGGGAGGAGTTGAGGGCACAAGTTCGTGGAGCGGTCTGGGTTCGTCGTGAAGGATGGCAGAGATGGTCGCGGAGGTCAGCTCGCGACGAAATGGATTGATGCCGGTGATCATCTCGTAGAGGATGATGCCGAAGGAGAAGATATCGGAGCGGGCGTCGACGGGCACACCTTCAGCCTGTTCGGGGGAGAGATAGGGAATTGTGCCGACGATGGTGCCTTGCTGGCTGAGGAGTTGCAGGGGCACAGCTGTGGTTTGCGCGGGGTCGGAGTCGCGGGAAGTCGATTCGATGAGCTTGGCCAGACCGAAGTCGAGCAGTTTGATGCCGCCGGACTGAGTGACCATTATGTTCGCGGGTTTAAGATCACGGTGAACGATGCCCGCGGCGTGCGCGGTCGCCATGGCGTCTGCGATCTGCGTGCCGTACTTCAGCGCTTCCGTGAGACGAAGGCCGCGGCCGCCGATCAGCTCTTCGAGGGTCTTGCCGGCGATGTATTCCATGGCGATGTAATACAGGCCGTCGGACTGAGCCACGTCATAGATGTGAATGATTCCGGAATGGTTGAGAGCAGAGGCGGCTTTGGCTTCCTGAATAAGACGGGGAATGCGGTTGGGGTCGACCTTTTCTGAAGCAAGAACCTTGATGGCGACAAAGCGGTCGAGATGGGTGTCGCGCGCCTTCCATACGACACCCATGCCGCCTTCACCGAGCTTTTCGATGATCTGGTAGTGTGCAATCGACATCCGGGCCATCTAGCGACTCCGAAAGCGCTCGAGAAGAGGGCACTCTATTTGCTGGGCCTTCATCTTACTAGATGACTGCGGGAGGGAGGGAGAAAGCGCGCGCTAAGTGATTGCCCGGTTCGGTACTTGCGACCGCATGCTACATTCGCGTTATGTCATTTGCATCCTGTGTGTTGGCTGTTGGAACTTTTGCGGTTTGTCTCCCTGTGTTGGCTCAGCCGGCTGCTCCTGCTGCGGCCCGGGACTATACGGCTGCTCATAAGGCCGAACTTGTACAGGGGTTTACGGAATTTCTTTCGATTCCTAATGTGGCGGCCGATCCGGAGGGGCTTCGGCGAAATGCTGATTTTCTTGTGGGGCAATTGAAGCTTCGAGGTGTCGAAGCTAAGCTGCTTCGCTCCCCGGATCTGCCCTCGTCGGTGCCTCCGGTGGTCTATGGGGAGATTCGTACTCCCGGTGCGAGCCGCACGATTGTGTTTTATGCGCACTATGACGGCCAGCCGGTTACTCCGTCCGAGTGGGAGACGGGGGAACCCTTCAAGCCTGTGCTGAAAGAGGTCAATGGTGAGCAGAGGATCTATGCGCGGGGAGCGGGGGATGACAAGGCGGCCATCTTCGCGCAGTTGACGGCCTTGAGCGCTCTGAAGGATGCGCATGTTCCGTTGAAGGCCAACGTGCGATTTGTGTGGGAGGGTGAAGAGGAGGCGGGCTCGGAACATCTGGAGAAGATTTTGATGGCGAACCGCGATCTGATCGGTGGCGATGTCTGGCTGGTGTGCGATGGGCCGGTAGATCAGACTCGGGTGCAGACTCTGGACTTCGGGGCGCGGGGCGATGCTCATTTGCAGATCACGGTTTATGGTCCGGTCCACGCGCTGCACAGCGGGCACTATGGCAACTGGGTGCCGAATCCTGCGATGAGACTGGTGCAGTTGCTGGCTGGGATGAAGGACGCGCAGGGGAGGGTGTTGATTCCGCACTTCTATGAGGGCGCGGTGCCGTTGGATGCGGCTGAGAAGGCGGCTTTGGCAGATGCGCCGGTCAACGACGATCTGCTGCGAAAGGAGTTTGGGCTGGGAAGTACGGACGGTGCAGGCAGACACCTGCTGGAGTTGATTAATGAGCCGTCGCTGAATATCAATGGCATCGCTTCAGGACAGACGGGTGCGCATGCGACGAATTCGATTCCGGTGTCGGCTACGGCGAATCTGGATTTGAGGCTTGTGGTGGGGATCGACTGGAAGACGCAGCAAGATCGAGTGATCGATTATGTGCGGTCGCAGGGGTACTTTGTAACGCGAGCCGAACCGACGCGAGAGGAGTTGTTGGCTCATGCGAAGGTTGCTTATATCCAGGCGGAGCCGGGGGAGAATGCTTCGCGCACGCCGATGGATCTGCCGATTGCGGCTGAGGTGATCAAGGCCGTTGCGAGCGCTCGAGGGAGGGTGATTTTGCTGCCTACTTCGGGAGGGACGGTGCCGCTTGATGTGATGGAACGGGCTGCCCGGACGCGGACGATCTCGGTGCCGATTGCCAATCATGATGACAATCAGCACGCGGCGAATGAGAATTTGCGGTTGCAGAATCTGTGGGATGGAATTGAGACGATGGCTGCGTTATTGGCGATGCAGTGATGCCGGGGAGGGCACCTTGCTCCGGTGAGTTGGAGCAAGGCCTTTGAATCGGTAGAGAGATTAGAGGCCAGCTTGTGGGTTGGTCAGAGGCTGGGTTTGTGTCGGAGCGCCGTGGTTGTGGTGGTGAGACCGGATCTGCTGAAGCTGATCCGGGGTGAGGATGGTGGCGAGTTGCTGTCGCGTCTGCTGATGGATGACGTGCATCTGCTTTTGCATGATCAGTGGCGAGATCGTGGTGTCGCTCTGTAGGGCGGCGATCTTCTGGTCGCGGTCGGCGAGGATGGGTTCGATCTTCGCGGACTGATCGGACGAGAGATTGAGTTTCTTGCTGAGTCTAGCGGTCTCTCGCTGGGGATCGCGAGTGTGGTGATGCTTTGCTGCGGGTACCGGCGTCTCTGACTGTTGCGCGAAGACGAGGGTGGTGGAGAGAACCAGAGCGAGGGAGGTAGAGAGTAAAAGGCGCTTCATGAGTGGTGCTCCTTGTGGCGGCTTGCGGTGCTGCTGTCTGAAGGAAAGAACACGCTGCGCGGGAAATGTTGCGGTTTTGGCTGAATTGGGCCGTTTGCGCAGAGTGGGGATCTCAATTGATTCGGGCGAATGTCAGGCGAAGATGCTCAGATGAGTTATCAACCCTTTGGTAAATACCCCAGGAAGGTCAAGACTTTTGGGGTGATTGTGGATAATCTAACTTAGCAAAATCGTAAGCGAGGTATTATGGCGCGTCCGTACTGGTCTGGCCGGATTCAGGTGTCTCTGGTCTCGTTTGGCGTTCAGCTTTATGTCGCTACTGAGTCGAAGAATCAGATTAGCTTTCATCAGATAAGCCGAAGCACGGGCGAGAGGATTCGCCATCAGAAGGTGCTGCAGAGTGTCGTGGACTCGGACAGCGAGACGCCGGGCGCGGCTGTCGGGAAAGACGAGATTGTGAAGGGTTACGAGTATCGCAAGGGCGAGTACGTCATTATCGAACCGAGCGAACTTGAGAATCTGAAGGTGCCATCGAAACATACGATTGACGTAAGCCAGTTCGTGACAATGGATGAACTGCGGCCGGAGTTCATCGAGAAGCCTTATTTCGTGGTTCCTGAGAATGATAGCCAGGCGGAGGCGTTTGCCGTGATCCGAAAGGCGCTGCAGGAGAGCGGGAAGGTTGCGATCGGCAAGGTTTCCTTCGCCGGGCGCGAGAACATCGTGGCGATTCGGCCTGCCGGCGATGATGCTCATGGGGGGATGATGGCGTATACGCTGCGTTTCTCTAACGAGCTGCGAAACGAGCGGGAGTATTTCCGCGATCTGAGCAAGGTCGAGATCAGCGGGGAGTCGCTGGAACTCGCAGAGTCGTTGATTGCGAAGAAGTCAACGAAGCTCGATCTGTCGAAGTTCGAGGACGGCTATGAGGTCGCGGTGAAGGCTCTTGTTGAGGCCAAAGTGAACAAGATGCCCGTGCCCAGGGATGAGGGCGCGGAGCCGAAGAGCAACGTGATCAACCTGATGGATGCTTTGCGGAAGAGCCTCGGTGGAGAGGACAGCGGCTCGAGCAAGCGGGTTCCGAAGAAGCCGGTTGCGAGCGAGAAGGCCGATTCGAAGAAGGGAATTGGGCTGGTTAAAGCAGCTCCCAAGACCGCTGCGAAGAGGAAGACAGCTTAGGCCGATTCGATCGATCCGGTATGCGACGTGCGGTCGTCAGGGTCAGATTTCGAGACGGGAGTCGTCGATTGCCAACCGGACGTTGCCGTCGGACTTGGTGAGGCGGCGGACGGCTTCCATCTTGTCGACGTTGGCTTTGAGCATGACGACGGCGATGGGGATCGATTTTCCAGCGGACTTGATGGTGCGAATGGCCGTCTCGCGGTCGATGTCGCAGACCTTCATGAGGACGCGGATGCCGCGCTCGACGAGCTTCGCGTTCTTCATGTGCACGTTGACCATGAGGTTGTCGTAGACGTAGCCGAGACGAGTCATAGCGCCGGTGGTGATCATGTTGAGGATCATCTTCTGGGCGGTCGCGGACTTCATGCGCGTGGAGCCCGAGATGACCTCAGGCCCGACTTCGGTGACGATGGTGGTGTCGGAGACGTCGGCCAGCGGGGTGTTGTGGTTGCAGGTGATGGCTGCGGTCTTGGCTCCGCGTGCGCGGGCGTACTCGACAGCTCCTACGACATACGGAGTGCGGCCACTGGCGGAGACTCCGATGACGATGTCTTTTCGCGTGGGTCTGCGGCGGGCGATATCGCGCTGGCCGATCTCGGGCGAGTCTTCGTTGACATCGGAGGCCGAGGCGAGGGCTTTGGGCCCGCCGGCCATGATGTATTGGACCTGCGCGGGTGCGGTGGAGTAGGTTGGCGGACACTCCGACGCATCGAGCGACGCGATGCGGCCGCTGGAGCCGGCGCCGACGTAGATGAGGCGGCCGCCATCACGCAAAGACCGGGCCACGGTGTCGATAACGATGGCGACCTCAGGCAGTGCTTTTTTGACGGCTGCTGCGATTTTTGCGTCTTCGTGGTTAATAATGCGCGCGATTTCGAGGGCGGACTTGGTGTCGAGCCCTTCGGATGCGGCATTAGCGGTTTCCGTCGTGAGGTCTGTAAAGTCTTCTGTGCCTCGGTTGACGGGTTTCGATGAAGGGGCCTGCTCTAGCATGGTAAGGGTTGCCATAAATTTTCTACGATCCTGCTCAAACCATTCTATTCCTATGGGCATTGAAAATCTCTAACAAACGTAGGCCGACGCCTGCATGTAACTTTACTGAACTCCGAAAGATAGAGGTCTTACGGTGGGATCGGCATTGGGTTAGTTTGCGTGATCTACTGGCCAAGGAAGACTCCCCACGGACTCAAACGATCTCGACGGGGCTGAAGGCGGGGATTCAGCCTGTAATATATGAGATGGCGGCCTGGGGGAGATGGTTAGCTGGGCGGCCGCGGGCCAGCGTCCACGGAAAAGGCAAGTGGAGGTTGCGTCCCGCCAGCTGAAGCGTCTAATAAAAGGGGGTCCGGAGACGGCGTGGAGACAGACGGACAGGCAGGACAGGAATCTGAAAAGAATCCATTATTGGAGCCATCGGGACGGGGTCGAGGAGTCATGGGCTCCTGGCTGCGAGACCTGGTGATTTCGGTGGTTGTGTCGGCCTTTATCATCATCTTTCTGTATCAGCCGGTGCGTGTGGAGGGAACCAGCATGCTGCCCATGCTGGAGGACCAGGACCGGCTGTTTATCAACAAGCTCGCCTACCGGGTGGGAGAGATTGAGCGTGGGGACGTGGTGGTATTTTTGTATCCCCATGACCACGACAAGAGCTACATCAAGCGAGTGATCGCACTGCCTGGGGACAAGCTGCGGATCGACCATGGCGAGGTGTTTGTGAATGGGGCGCACGTGAAGGAACCGTACGTGCCGAGACAGTTTGAGGACGACCGGTCGCAGCCGGAGATGACGGTGCCGAAGCACGAGTATTTTGTGATGGGAGATCATCGGTCGATCTCGAGCGACAGCCGGGATTTTGGCCCGGTGGAACGGGACTTGATCTATGGGAAGGCGGCCTTTGTGTACTGGCCGATGGATCAGGCTGGGGTGGTTCACTAAGGCTGGTTGGGATCATCGGGCGTAGTAGCCGGTTCTTGCACGGACGGAGAGGCCAGGGCGGGTGGCCTGAATGACGACCTTGCGGTAGGTGCCGTCGCGTGTGGGATTGGTGGACTGATAGGCGAGGTCGTAGAGTGAGCGCAGGTCGCCGGCTATCTCGGCGAAGTCTTGCTTCAGGTTGGTTGCGTGAAAGTCGAAGGTCTTGCCGCCCGTCTGGGTGGTTAGGTGGTCGAGAGCGCGCATTCCGTAGCGGTCGCGGGGGTCCATCTTGCCGTGTTTCATCTCGGTGTAGCGAATGGCGTAGATGAGGACGTCCGCATTCTGAGCGGTCTCGATGGCGTCGAGCAAGTCATGCTCGCTGGAGTTCTCTTCGCCGTCGCTGAAGACGACGAGGACCTTGCGGCGCTGGTGGATGGTGGCTAGCTTTTCCGTGATGCTGAAGAAGACGGCGTCGTAGAGCGCGGTGCCCAGTTCGCGCGATTCCTTGGGGCCGATCTCGGGAAAGTCCATGTTGCCTTTGTCGAAGCTGCGGATGCCGTCCATGATGGCGGACGGAGAGGAACTGGAGTCGCTGACGAGACGGAGATGGTTGCCGAAGCACAGGGCGAAGGCCTGATCGTCAGGTTCGAGAACCTGTTTGAGGAAGGCTTCGATATCTTTTTCGTGCTCCTTGACGAACTTGTCCTGGCTGCCACTTTCGTCGATGATGAGGCCGACGCTAAGGGGGAGTTGGTTGTCGTGGGCAAAGAAGCGGATCTTTTGCGGGATGCCGTCTTCGACGACGGTGAAGTCTTCCTGGGTGAGGCCGGTGACGATGCGGCTGTTCGCATCATGGACACTGAGGGTGGTGTCGATGAGGTGAGTTTCGACCTTGATATCGGGGATGCCTTGCGCAAAGGAAGATTTGGTCAATAGCAAAATCGAGCACATCAGGAGAAAGAATCGCCGCACGATAGGTACCTGAACCTTGTGAGAGTTTTGACACATTGAAGTACGAGAACCGTTGAGAGTTGTTCCGCG
This sequence comes from uncultured Acidobacteriaceae bacterium, assembly GCA_963798925.1. Lineage (GTDB taxonomy): Bacteria > Acidobacteriota > Terriglobia > Terriglobales > Acidobacteriaceae > Edaphobacter. The sequence goes on along the minus strand of CAWCVD010000007.1, from coordinate 978,072 downwards.
AAAAGAGAGTGCTTCATTTTTTTGTGAGGACCTGAATGGTTGCCTCGGAAGAGAGTTTATTCCGATGCAACGAGACGCGAAGGTACTCAATCAGACTTAGTAAGAGAAATGAAGTTGGTCAATCTGAAAGAGGAGAACCGACAATGAAAAAGCTTCTGATTCGTGGATTCCTAGGTCTTAGCATGGTCTTTACGTTGGCTGCGGCGGCGCCGCCTCCAGCCGACGCGCAGGTTGTGGTTAAGGTTGGACCCACGCATTACCATCACCGTTATCGCCACGTGTACTATCGCCATGGACATCGGTATTACCGGTACTCTTACCGGTAGAAAATATTGCCCGCAAGGTCGAGAGCCCGCGTTTGCACGCGGGCTCTGATCGTTAAGGGCGGAATTGTCGTGGCTTATTTTGACGTGGCGTTTCGGACGATGTCGGCGAACGACTGTGGGTCGAGGCTGGCTCCGCCGACGAGTGCTCCGTCGATGTCTGCGAGACAACAGAGGGATTTGGCGTTGTCGGGTTTGACGGAACCGCCGTAGAGAATACGGATGGAGGCGGCGAGTTCAGGAGTGAGGGACTTTGCGATTTGTGCTCGGATAATCCTGTGAGCTTCGTCAGCGATCTCGGGGGTTGCGGTGCGGCCGGTCCCGATGGCCCAGACCGGCTCATAGGCAAAGACGATGGGAGCGGCGGTGGCCGGGTCGATGCCTTCGAGGGCGATGGAGGTTTGGAGTTCGAGGACGTTGCGGGTGAGGTCGGCTTCGCGCTCTTCGAGTTTCTCGCCGACGCAGACGATCGGAACGAGCGAGTGGGCGAGGGCGGCTTTGAGCTTGAGGTTGACGGTCGTGTCGGTTTCGGCGAAGTACTGGCGACGCTCGGAGTGGCCAATGAGGACGTGGGTGGCTCCGATGGCGGTGAGCATGACGGGTGAGGTTTCGCCGGTGAAGGCGCCTTCGTTCTTCCAGTGCATGTTCTGAGCCCCGATGAAGACGGATTTGGATTTTGCGGCGTCGACCAGCGCGGGGAGCGACGTCATCGCGGGGCAGAGAACGATCTCTGCGGCGGTGTCTTTCTTGATGAGAGGAAAGAAGCTGGTGAGGAAGGCAGTTGATTCGGTGGGGGTCTTGTACATCTTCCAGTTGGCGGCGATCAGCAGTTTACGCATAAACCTTAGTATTCCACCTTCACGGAAACGAGGGAAGAGAGGCGTGCTACGCCGATCAATACTTTGCCTGCGCTACTTCGAAGAGGAGAGCACTACGCTGTGGTTGGCGAACCAGCGTGCTCCGAATCAGAGACCGGCGACTGAGGCGGGAAAGTGGAACAGAAGTGCTGGTTGACGATGCAAGAGGCCTCCGTAGGCGAGAGGGCCAACGAAGTAGAGGCGGCTGAAGTTGAAAGACACCGACGCAAAGATGATTAGATTGGTCTCTAGCGAAATCTCTGGTTGTCGGTGAGGGCGGCGACACCGGGGAGAGTCTTGCCTTCCAGGAATTCGAGACTCGCTCCGCCGCCGGTAGAGATGTGGGTGATCTGGTCAGCCACGCCGGATTGCTGGATAGCGGCGACCGAGTCTCCGCCGCCGACAATGGTGGTGGCGTCGCGGTTGTGCGCTACTGCGTGTGCGATGGCGTTGGTGCCGTGGGCGAAGGCGGGCATCTCGAAGACTCCCATGGGGCCGTTCCAGATGACCGTGCGGGCTTCGGCAATCTCGTCTTCAAAGAGGGCAATGGACTTGGGACCGATGTCGAGGGCCATCAGGTCGGCGGGGAAGGCGCCCTTGCCAGAGAAGACGTGAGTCTTGGCGTTGGGGGCGAACTTATCGGCGAGGACGTGGTCGACAGGCAGAAGAAAGCGGACGCCTTTGGCTTTTGCTTTTTCCAGAGCCGCCTTGGCTACATCGATCTTGTCGGTTTCGACGAGGGATTTGCCGGTGCTCTGACCCTGCGCGTTGAGGAAGGTGTAGGCCATGCCGCCGCCGATGATAATGGCGTCGGCTCTGTCGAGGAGGTTGTCGATGACCTCGATCTTGTCAGAGACCTTGGCTCCCCCGATGATGGCGACGAATGGCTTGTCGGGTTCGGTGAGCGCCTTGCCGAGGTAGGTGAGCTCCTTCTGCATGAGCAGGCCGGCGGCGGATTGCTTGACGAAGTGCGTGATGCCCTCGGTGGAGGCGTGGGCGCGGTGGGCGCTGCCAAAGGCGTCGTTGACGAAGATGTCGCAGAGGCTGGCAAGTTTTTTGGCGAAGACGGGATCGTTAGCCTCTTCTTCCGGGTGGAAGCGGAGATTTTCGAGCAGGAGCGGCTGGCCGGATTCGAGATTGGCGGCCATCTCGCTGGCGACTGCGCCGACACAGTTGGGCGAGAAGGCTACGTTTTCGTCGTCTCCGAGGATGCTGTCGAGCAGGGTGCGAAGGTGGTCGACGATGGGACGGAGGCTCATGGTGGCGACGGGTTTGCCCTTGGGGCGACCGAGATGCGAGCAGAGGATGACCTTGGCCTTGTGGCGGAGCGCGTACTCAATGGTGGGGAGTGTCTCGCGGATGCGAGTGTCGTCGGTGATGATGCCGTCCTTGAGAGGGACGTTGAAGTCGACGCGGATGAGAACGCGCTTGTCGGTTAGATCCAGGTCACGGATGGACAGCTTTGACATGCGGATTCCTTACAAGTGATTGGAATGGCCAACTCGGTGTGCATGGCCATGATATCGGTTTAATGGCCCCGGCCATAGTAATGGCGGCCGGAGTCAGGAGTTTTTGTAGGGAATGTAACGGCGGGCGATGAGCGCAATGGGAATGCCGATGCAGAAGATGAGAGCAGCGACGCCATTGATGAGAGGGATAAGAGGCGGGGTGGGGCGCAGGCCGATTTTGGAGAGTGGAAGAACGACATAATTCATGACGATGTAGACGCCGACGCCGTAGAGGCCGCCCCACAGGAAAGGATGGCGAGAGAGCGGCAGCCGGCGGCTCGCGAAGATGTAGATAGTGGCTGCTGTTGTTGCGATGAAGTAGTGAAGGAGCAGGCCGAGGATGGCGGAACGTGTGCCTTGCGCGTAGGATCCGCGGCCGAGCAGACCGGAGGCGATGCCCTGCAGGAGGCGAGTGGGAGCCACACCGCGCAGGCCATAGAAGATGAGGGCGTCAGAGATATCGAGAGTGCCGGCGATGAGGCACGACAGAGCGATAGCTTTGAGGAATTGAGGACTGCGATCAGTGGTTGGCATCGGTAAAAATCATTCTACCGGAGAGCCGTGTTTTGAACAGTTTCCGGGGTCAACGGACCCTATTCGGGAATGAAGGCATCTGCCTCGATCTCAATGCGCCACTCTGGATTGAGCAGCTCTTTGACGACGACCATGGTGGCAGCGGGACGAATGAGGCCGAAGAATTTGCCGTGGACGCGGCCGACGGCCTCCCAGTCTTGGGTGTGGGTGAGGTACATGCGGGTGCGGTAGACATGCTCGATCGAGGAGCCGGCGTTGTTGAGTGCGGCGGCGATGAGGGTGAGGCACTGGTCGGCCTGCTCGGAGACGTCGCCGGAGTCCGCACCGACGGGGCCAGTGCCAGAGACGTGGACGTGGTTGCCGATGCGGACGGCGCGAGAGAAGCCGATGATGGGCTCGTAGGGGGATGTGCCGGAGATATTTTTGCGCTGGATCATAGGATTTGGATGCTTCAGGGGATGGATCTGAATGGAGCTTTGTATGTTGAGGCCGTCATCCTTTTGGCGCCAGTTTTTCACGCAGAGCAACGTTCTCAGCTTCGAGCTTTGCCAGTTTCTCGCGGACTGGGTCGAGGATCTCCTGTAGTTCCTTCATGGTGTATCGAGGCGTGATGTGTTGCGGGCAGTTCCAGTCGAAGCCCTCGACCTGAATGAGGATGACTCTCTCGATGACGTCGGCTTTGTTGGTGGGGCGGAAGGATTCGATGAGTGCTGGAGCTTCGGAGTCGTGCTCGTGGACCTCGACGCGGCCGAGGATCTTGAGGCGGGTCTGGTTGGGGTAGTCCATGAAGAAAAGGGCTACGCGATTGTCATGCTCCAAATTGCCCAGGCTGACGTACTGCTTGTTGCCGCGAAGGTCCGCGAAGCCGATCAGCCTAGGATTGATGACGCGAACGAAACCCTTTGGACCACCCCGGTGCTGCACGTAGGGCCAGCCGGTCTCGCTGACCGAGGCCATGTAGAAGCTGTCGCGGCGCTGGATGAAGTCCTGCTCGGCCGGACCTAGGGTGTCTCCTGCGGGTGCGGCCTGTTCCATGCGCTCATACTGGCGCCGGCTGCCGTGTTCCTGCTGATGTGCTTTGACAAGTGGCGTGAAGGCCAGTTCCTGAAAGCGACGACCCATAGGGGTTCTCGATCCGGGCAGGTGGACTCGCTGCCTGTGCTTGTAGATTACCTTGTGCTGCTCGAGGATTCAGGATTGTTGGTGTTCAAGAGTTGCCACCAGCCAGAACTCGCGTATTATCGGCAGCATCATGACGGCTTGATACCTGAGGAGGTCTGAGAACGTGTGCTTTTCTGCGGCGGCAAACTTTGTGGGAAGCGGAGTGCTGGGAACGATCGGCGTCGTTACCTTGACGAAGGTGAAACACAAGCGGGAACTGTTGTTCGCGTCGCTGCCGGCGCTGTTTGCCGTGCACCAGTTCATTGAGGGCTTCGTGTGGCTGGGGCTGGATGGCGACCTTTCGCCAACAGTGACGCACAATATGGGCGCAGCGTTTGTATTGTATGCGCAGGGTCTGCTGCCGTTTGTATTGCCGCTAAGTATTTTGCTGTTTGAGCCCACGGTTAAAGCCCGCAGACGGATGCTGCCATTTCTCGCGATCGGCACGGGGACGACGCTTTATATGCTATGGGCGCTGATTGCCTATCCGCTGCATATCTTCGTACGCGGAGACAGCATCGTCTACATCAACGACGGGACCAACAACACGGCGCTTGCAGTTCTGTATGTGATTGCGACTTGCGGTTCGCTGTTTTTCTCGCAGGTCAGGGCCATGGTGATCTTCGGCGCGGCCAACCTGGCGATTCTGCTGACGGTGATGGCGGTGAAACGATACGCGTTCACTTCGCTATGGTGTGCGTATGCGGCGATCGCGAGCGTGATTATCCTGGCATACTTCTGGAAGAGCCGGCTGACGAGGCCGTTCAAGTATGCCGAGGCGATCTGGGGATGAAGAGATAGATGTTCTTGGCTAGCAAAGCGAAGAACCTCGCCGCTTCGAACAAAAATGCGGGGGTTCTTCGCTTCGCTCAGAATGACAAGCGTCTGGGGGGCCCGAGGGTTAGAGTCCCTTTTTCACCAGGAAGGTGATGAGGTCCTTGACGCGGTTGGAGTAGCCCCACTCGTTGTCGTACCAGCTGATGACTTTTCCGGTGTTTCCGATGACCTTGGTCAGCTTGGAGTCGACAATGGAGGAGAGGGGGTTGCCCTTGAAGTCAGAGCTGACGAGCTCTTCGTCGGTGTAGCCGAGGTAGGGCTTGAGTGGGCCGTCGGCAGCGACCTTGAGGGCTGCGTTGACGGTCGCTACGGTGATGGGCTTCTCGGAGACGAAGGTGAGGTCGACTACGGAGACGTTGGGGGTGGGGACGCGCATGGAGAAGCCGTCGAGCTTGCCGTCCATCTCGGGGATGACGAGCCTGAGGGCCTTGGCGGCGCCGGTCGAGCTTGGGATCATGGAGAGGGCAGCGGCGCGGGCGCGGCGAAGGTCCTTGTGGGGTGTGTCGAGGATGACCTGGTCGTTGGTGTAGCTATGGATAGTGGTCATGATGCCGTTCGCGATGCCGAAGGTGTCGTTGAGGACCTTCACGACGGGTGCGAGGCAGTTGGTGGTGCAGGAAGCGTTGGAGATGATGTTGTGCTTCGATGCGTCGTACTTGTCTTCGTTGACGCCGAGGACGAGGGTGATGTCCTCGTTGGAGGCGGGGGCAGAGATGATGACCTTCTTGACGGTCGTGCCGAGGTGGGCCTTGGCCTTTTCGGCGTCGGTGAAGAAGCCGGTGGATTCAACGACGATCTGCGCGCTGACAGAGGCCCAGTCGAGCTTGGCAGGGTCGCGCTCGGCGAAGACCTTGATCTTCTTGCCGTCAACGGCGATGAAATCGGCACCGTGGGTGATCTCCTGCTTGAGGTTGCCGAGGATGGAGTCGTATTTGAGGAGGTGGGCCAGGGTGGCGGGGGTGGTGAGATCGTTGACGGCTACGAATTCGATGTCCGGGTTGCCGAGAGCGCTGCGAAAGACGTTGCGTCCGATGCGGCCGAAGCCGTTGATGCCTACCTTTACTGCTGCCATGATTTCGGTTGCTCCTGTCGTGGTGCTGCGAGGTGTCTTGCTTGTTTTAACGTTTGAGAGCGCAGCAGAAACGCTTGCGCCCACCATTTCGGATGCTAACACCCGAGAGGAGGGGGCGCAAATTGAGCAGGGCTGAGGATTTGGGAGGCGGAGCCAGCCGGCTGGGAGCTAGAAGTTGAAGAATTTCTCGCGAAGCGCGTCCTCGTATTGTTTCTTGGCCTCTTTGGCCTTTTCGCGGGCATCCTCTTCACGAAAGCCAGCCGCCTCCCAGGTGTCGATCTCTGCCTCGGAGTGGTCGCCGGAGGCGAGGGTCTCTTCTTCACGAATGGCTTCGACCCAGTTGTCGACTGCTGACTTATATGCGATCTGCAACTTATCAAGATCCGCGATTTCAATCTCCATGGTTCACCTCAAGTACTCGAAACGATACCCCGGCGAGATGAAGGGACGATGATAAGTGCTTGAGAAAATAGGAGACGGCATTAGGCCGGGTTCGACGATTCGAGGTGCCGCTGAAGGTCCATGGATTTGCGGGGTGCTTCGAGGCTGTGTTACAAGCGTGATATGCGCGAGTTGCGCGAATGGATAACAGACAAGATGAGACGACGCCCTAGACGTGGACCGAATGAATCGGAGTCCACAGGGAAAAGTGGGCAGGAGTTGCCCTCCAACCAGCCGGCTCCTATAAGACCAGCGTATCCCGAGGCTGTGCCGGCGCGAGCCGTCGAGGCCCCGCCAATTGCAGGGCGGCCCCAGATCGATGCTTCGGAGCCGGCCGCGGCAAAACCCGAGCCGAAGATGGTTGTGGAGACCCAGCCCGAGTCACTGGCGACTCCGCCAATCGAACAACCGGCACTGAAGTCGCCGAAGGGCTATGTGGTGCTGACGATTGGATTACCGGGGTCAGGAAAGACGACCTGGTACAAGCGGCGGGGGGTGACTCCGCTGTCGAGTGACCTGTTGCGGTCGCTGTTGTTTGATGACATCACTGAGCAGCGATACCAGGGGTTGGTGTTTTCGACGCTGCGGAGCCTGTTGCGAGCTCGGCTGATCGCTAAGATGCCGTGGAACTATGTGGACGCGACGAACCTGTCGCCGCATGAGCGCAAGCAGTGGATCAAGATGGCGAAGAGCTTCGGGTATGAGGTGCAGGCGGTGTTCTTCGACGTGCCGCTGGCCGTGTGCATGGAGCGAAACTCGAAGCGCGACCGCCAGGTAACGGACGAAGTGATGCAGAAGATGGCAGAACGCCTGAAGCCACCGACCTTCAAGGAAGGTTTTGAAAAGATTACGGTGGTCCGGGTGAAGGGACAGCCGGGGACGACGGGCGAGCCGGCTGCTGCGGAGGCTGTGTCCGACACGGCGGAGTAGACTTACCGTTCGAAAAGACAAGTCAGGGTAGGAGAGATGCCCACGGTTGGCGTTGAGTTCGCGAAGGTGAGCTACACGCTGGCTGATGGGCGTTCTTTGCTGCGCGATATTTCGCTGCAACTGGAGGCGGGGACGACTACTGCTTTGCTGGGGCGGAGTGGGTCCGGCAAGACGACGCTGTTGCGGATGGTGAATGGGCTGGGGGTGCCTACCTCGGGTGAGGTATTTGTGGCGGGGAAGCCTACTGGTGAGTATCAGACGGTGGCTTTGCGGCGGGGGATCGGGTATGTGATCCAGGAGACGGGGCTGTTTCCGCATATGACGGTGGAGCGGAATGCGGGGATGGCGCTGGAGCTGGCGGGGCGGCCTAAGCGGGAGATTGCTGCGCGCGTGCGAGAGGTGCTCGCGCTTGTGGGGATGGAGTATGAGGAGTTTCGGCAGCGGTATCCGTGGCAGCTTTCGGGTGGGCAGCGGCAGCGAGTTGGTCTGGCTCGAGCGCTGGCGACGGATCCGATGGTGCTCCTGATGGACGAGCCTTTCGGGGCGCTTGATCCGATGACTCGGGCGGAGATGCAGACGATGGTGCGAGAGCTGCTGGAGCGGGTCCGCAAGACGGTGTTGTTGGTGACGCACGATCTCGATGAAGCGCTTTATCTGGCGCAACGGGTGGTGTTTCTTTCGGAGGGAGCGGTTGCCGCCGATCTCTCACCTGAGGAGATTGTTGGGTCGGATAACCCTCATGTAAAAGATTATGTTTCGGCTGTACATCGTGCGGTGAAAGCATGATGGACTTTCTACGCGCACATGGCTGGGAGATGGGCCGGTTGACGTTTGAGCATCTGTGGCTGACTTTTTTTGCTATGGTGCTGGCGGCGGGGGTGGGGTTGCCGCTGGGTGTCTTGTTGACTCGGCGGCAGGGGCTGGCGAAGCCTGTAATTGGACTGGCGAATGTGCTGCAGACGGTGCCTAGTCTCGCGCTTTTCGGGTTGCTGCTGCCGGTGCCCTGGCTGGGAGAGAATGCGGCGCGGCTGGCGATTGTGGCTTTGACTGGCTATGCTTTACTCCCGATTCTGCGGAATACGTATGCGGGAATTGGGAGTGTTGACCCTGCTTTGGTGGATGTTGCGAATGCTCTTGGAATGAGCAATATGCAACGGTTATTTAAGGTGGAGCTTCCGCTGGCTGGCAGTGTGATTCTGGCTGGATTGCGGACGGCTACGGTGACTTGTGTGGGTGTGGCGACGATTGCGGCGGCGATCGGGGCGGGAGGGTTGGGGGAGCTGATCTTTCGAGGCGTGGCGAGTGTGGACAATGGGCTGGTTCTGGCGGGGGCTGTGCCTGCTGCCTTACTTGCGCTTGGAGCGGATGCGCTTCTGGGATGGTTAGAGAGGCGGTTCTCGGTGCGGCGGGTATGAGGCACCCCCTCCCCCGTCAAAAAGTGTGCAAAGTCTTCGAAGGAGAGACTTTAGGTCTGGACCTCAGGTTGGACTTCGCGGTCAAGGTTACGGGGAATGCGAGAGCTGGGGGTCTCTTCGGGGACGCGGTTTGTCAAGCGAGAGGTTTCGCGGGGAAGATCCTCGGAGCCATAGAAGAAATGCGATCCTTCCCCTTCGACACGCTCAGGGTCAGGATGACGACTTCAATTGTTGTGTTGAAGGTGACGACTCTTTTTATCGCCTTCGCCCTTGCGTGGTGGCTTTGCGGGTGTGCCCCGCCGCGGGCTTCGCGGATCACGATAGGGGCTAAGAATTTTACGGAGCAGGTAGTGCTGGGGGAGTTGCTGGCGCAGGAGATTGAGGCGGTGACCGGGGAGCAGGTGGATCGGCGGTTTTATCTGGCGGGGAGCTATCTGTGCCAGCAGACGCTGGTGAGTGGACGGATTGATGGGTATGTGGAGTACACCGGGACAGCTTTGACTGCGATTTTGAAGCAGCCTCTGCCTCCCGTCGGACAACGTGATGAGGCGACCGTGTTTCGGCGGGTGAGTGAGTTGTATGCGTCACGGTATAAGGTGCGGGTTGAGCCCGGGTTGGGGTTTGAGAATACCTTTGCGATGGTCGTGCGCGGGGATGATGCACGGCGGCTGGGGTTGAGAACGATCTCGGATGCGGTCAAGACGGCGCCTGATGCGGACAAGGGTTGGCGGTTGGGGGTTGGGTATGAGTTTGAGTCGAGGCCGGATGGGCTGCCGGGATTGATGGCGACTTACGGGTTGAAGGTAGATGGCTCGCCACGCACGATGGACCTCGGGTTGTTGTATCGGGCGCTTGGGAGCGGTCAGGTGGATATGGTGGCAGGGAACTCGACCGACGGGCCGATACGGGCGCTCGGGTTGGTGGCGTTGGAGGATGACCGGCACTACTTTCCGCCGTATGAGGCGGTGCCGCTGTTTCGGGAGGACTCGTTGCGGCGGCATCCGGGGATTCAGGTGGCGATGGACCGGTTGGCAGGGAAGGTTTCGGCGGATGAGGTGCGGGGGATGAACTATGAGGTGGACTCGGAACACCGGTATTTGGGGGATGTGGTGCGGGAGTTTCGCCGGACAAAAGGGTTGTGAAGACTGACCGCGAATTCGCGCGGATGAGCACGGATTAACGGGGTGACAGTGATCAAAAGAATAAAGGCTGATAAGAGCGGATCTGGAGGGTTGAGTGATGGTTGAGCCTTGGTTGCGGGGGACGTTGGGTGAGGTGGATTCGGTGCGGCGTGGGGTGCTGCATGCTTTGGAGTTGGCGCGAGAGGATGTGGGGCGTTGGGCAGGCGGGTTGAGGGACGAGGAGCTTGAGGATCGGCCTTCTGGGTTGCCTTCGGTTGGATTTCAGATGCGGCATATGGTGCGGAGCCTGGACCGGTTGCTGACCTATGCTGAGGGGCGGCAGTTGAGCGGGGAGCAGTTGGAGGGTTTGAAGAACGAGATAGAGGGGAGCGGTTCGCGCGCGGCGCTGTTTGCGGAGTTTGAGGCGGGGATGGCGTCGGCGATGGGGCGGGTGCGGGCGATTGGGCCGGGGAGTTACGAGGAGGCTCGTGGTGTGGGACGAAAGATGTTGCCGACTACGGTAGGCGGGCTGCTGGTGCACTGCGCAGACCATACGCAGCGGCATGTTGGGCAGTTGGTTACGACGGCGAAGGTGGTGGTCGGTGTGGGTTGAGGGATTCGCACGCGGATCCGGGCTGAATTGGAGATCGGCTGGAATGTGTGAAGCTGGGTGGAATCGAATATCAATCGATGGGTGGATGTTGCTTCGCGGCGGATTCGTGTTGAATCGCTTCCGAGGGTAAGATGCCAGTCCAAGAGATTCGCGCGAATAGAGTGAGAACAGAAAGTTATGCGGCAGTGGCCGTTCTTTGTGCGGTGGTCGCGTTTGGGTGCGTTGCAATTCCGATGTTTGTGATTCGACCGTTCCGTCCACAGGGTGCGGGGGAGTTGGCGTTTGCGCTGGCGGTTCGTCAGACGGGGCCGTGGGTTGCGGGTATTTGCGCGCTGGTTGTGCTGGTGCTGGCGATCCGGCTATGGAAGGCGGTCCGTGTGGGGCTTCGCGTGATGTTGGTTGGGTCGCTGATTTTGGCTGCAGCGGGAGCGGCTTTGACGCACGTGAATATCTTCGAGAAGATGTTTCACCCTTACGATTCGCCGGCGTTTGCGAGTGCGGATCAGGTAAAGGTGGATGCGGACGACAAGGTGCTGGCCGTGAGCCTGGGGCCGGATGCGCGGGCTTACCCGATTCGCACGATGGGGTATCACCACATTGTGAATGACACGGTGGGCGGAGTGCCGATTGCGGTGACCTATTGCACGTTGTGTCATACGGGGTTGGTGTGGCGGCGTGTGTTGGATGGTCGGACGCTGCACTTTCGCCTGGCCGGGATCAACAACGGAAATGCGCTGTTACGGGATGAGGAGACGAGCAGCATCTGGCAGCAGAGCACGGGCGAGGCGATCTATGGGCCGCTGAAAGGACGGCAGCTGGAGATGGTGCGGAGCGACGAGTTGAGCTTTGCGCTATGGCGCAGGGAGCAGCCGCAGGGCCAGGTCTTGAAGCCCGACGCGGCCTATGAGCGCGAGTATGACCCGAAGGATTGGGAGAGACATGTTGCCGCGACTCGAACGGTAGTGGACACGACGAAGTCAGGGATCGCGCCACATGAATTGATGATTGGAGTGACGGTTGCGGGCCAGAGCAAGGCGTATCCGGTTGGGACGATTCTGGCGGCGAAGCTGGTGCAGGACCGGATTGAGGGACTGCCTGTTGTGGTTGTGGTGGGACCGGATGGCGCTTCGATACGCGCGTTTGAGACGAGCGCAGGGCAGGAGGCGGTGAATCTGACGTTCGCCGGTGGAGAGGGCGAGACGGTGATGCGAGATGCCCAGACAGGAAGCGCGTGGAACTTTCAGGGTTGCGCGGTTGAGGGAACGCTCGCGGGGCGATGCCTGCAGGAGATCGATGCGCACAAGGACTACTGGTTCGATTGGATGAATCATCATCCGGGGTCGATCGTTTACAAGGGTTGAATCGGCGACGAGGCTCGGGGCGCGAAGTCGCGTTACGGTATAGTGGAAGCTCTCTGAAATGCTGACGGTTAGGGCGTTTCAGCAGAGGATATGCGGGCCCTCCAGAGACTTGCGCGGAGGCGGTGATGTGGGATTGTACGAAGGCAGTTGCTTCTCTGGATGCGAATGCGCACTCGCAGAGCATTGGACTTTGCGCGGAGTACACGCGCATGGCGATTGAGGCCGGGGGCGTGACGGTGGTTCATGTGCCGGCAGCCAAAGACTATGGAAACAGCCTGATTACCGTGGGATTTGTGGCGCTGGCGGCTCCGCCTGCTGCCTACATGGCTGGAGATGTCGGTATTGTGCAGCCCATCGACGGGCATCCCTACGGACATATGGCGATGTACGACGGAAAGAGCTGGGTGTCGGACTTCGTGCAGATGCATGGACTGTATCCATCGGCTTCGTACCGGGCTGTGCAGCCTCCGTTCACAATCTATCGCTACCCCGCGACGCCGAGCGCGCCGCAAGCGATGCCGAGCTCTCCGCAAACCACGCAGAGTGCTGCGCAAACGACGCAGAGCGCCCCGCAAACCACGCAGAGTCCGCCGCAAACGACGACATGATGGGATCGAAGGCGATGAGCGGCTTGGGCAGACGGATCGCGGTTGTATCTCTGCTGGTTGTTCTGGCCGGTTCGGCGGCTGTGCCGGGGCAGGAGACGGGTGCGCCGGTTGCTCCTGACGTTGCTGCTGCGAACTTTTATAAGTGGTATCTGAAGGAGCTGGCGGAGAATCACGATCCTGGGGGTCGGGATCAGAAGCTCTTAGCGCCGTATGTCTCGGCTTCGCTGTTGCGGGCGATTGAGAAGATGAGGAAGAGTCCCGAGGGCATGGATGCTGATTACTTTCTCAAGGCGCAGGACTATCTCGATGGGTGGGTGCATCATGTTTCGACGAGCGGGACGAAGTTGCAGACGGGATATGCGACGACTGTGGTGACGCTGGGAGAGAAGCCGGAGGAGCAGCGCCGGCTCTTGGTGACGATGGTGAAGGAGTCTGGGGTGTGGAAGGTGCGTCGGGTGAAGAGGCTGCCTGAAGCTGCGACGGCGGGATCGTGACGATAGGGATGTGCTGGTGTCAGCAGCAGGAAAGACTGAGTCGATCAGTTTTCAGTTGAGCGGTTTTTCAGTTGTTCAGTAGAGACCGGGTTGCGGTGCGCTAGCTGACCAGGTGGCCCATTTTTTCGCGCTTGGTCTGGAGATAGCGCTCGTTGGTGGGTTCGGAGGGGACCTCGGCCGAGATGCGCTCGATGACCTTGATGCCGGCCTGCTCGAGGGCTTCGACTTTTTCGGGGTTGTTGGTGATGAGCCGGACCGCGGGGACTTTAAGGTGCTGGAGGATGGCAGCGGGTAGCTCGAAGCGGCGGCAGTCGGCTTCGTAGCCCAGTTCAAGGTTGGCTTCGATGGTGTCGAGACCCTTGTCCTGGAGCTCGTAGGCGCGGAGCTTGGCCATGAGGCCGATGCCACGGCCCTCCTGCTGCTCGTAGAGGAGGATGCCGGCGCCGGCGTCGGTGATGGCGAGCATGGCGAGCTCGAACTGCTGACGGCAGTCGCAGCGGAGGGAATGGAAGACGTCTCCGGTGAGGCACTGGGAGTGGATGCGGACGATAGGAGGCGCGGAGTGAATGTCGCCCATGACGAGGGCGATGGCGGATTCGGTGCGGACGGCCGGGGGAGGGATGCTGTCGTTGCAGGGGGCGGGGTTTTCGACGACGCCCTCGAAGCCGAAGATACGGAAGTGTCCCCAGCGGGTGGGAAAGTCGGCTTCGGCTACTTTATTGACGCTTGCAAACGGCATGATTGGATTATACGTTTCTGCACCTTTGCGCCAATTTACGCGCATTAGTTTGGATGCCGGCGTTCTTCGAACGATTCATCGAGGAAACCGCTCAAGCCGGGTTGAGAGAGACAGCCGATAGCATCCGAGGTGAGGAAAAGGCTTGAGTCGCGGGGTGCCTGCCAGCTTGCTCCCGCTGACTTTCGTTTACTTTGAAGGCGCCGACGAGCGCGTCCAAATTGTCGGCGAGCGTTGCGAGTTCCTTGCAGGCATTGGCTGACTGCTCCGCTGAATCGGTGTGTTCGGTGGCCAGTTGCGAGATCTGGTTGAGAGAATCGCTGATCTGGGCTGAAGCTGAGGCCTGCTGGGTTGCCGAGGTTGCGATCATCTGTATGACTTGTTCAACCTTCCGGGATGAGGCGATGATGGATTCGAGGCTCTCTTGCGCGGCGGCGCTCTTTTCGATGCCGGTGGTCACCTCTGCGCGGTTCCTGTCCATCACGTCAAGCGTCTGACGGGTCTCTTCCTGGATTAGGCGAACCGTGGTTGCAATCTCGTCGGTTGCTTCCTTGGTGCGCTCGGCGAGGCGGCGGACTTCGCCTGCGACGACCGAGAAGCCACGGCCATGTTCGCCGGCACGGGCGGCTTCGATGGCCGCATTCAGCGCAAGGAGGTTGGTCTGCTGACTTATGTTTTCGATGATTGTGACCACTTTGCCGATCTCGTTTGAACGATGGGCGAGGGAGTCCATCTTTTCCGCGACGGAAGAGGTTGCAATAGCGATTCTCTCCATCGTGGCCGTCGCAGCCCGCATCACGTCGCCGCCGTCTGCAGCAGTTCGCGCCGAGCGCTGGCTGGTGCTGGCAGCACTATCGGCGTTCTGGCTGATCTCGCCGATGGTTACGGTCATCTCGTAAGTGGCCGCGGCGATCTGGTTGGTTCTGTCGGACTGTGCCTGCGTGATGCTACGTGCTGCTTCGGCGCGAACGCTGAGCTGAGAGGCAGCGCTGCCTAAGTTACGAGCGTTCTCGGCCACGCGAAGGACTATTTTTTCTACGCGCTCGATGAAAGTATTGAACCAGATCCCTACCTCATCAAGCTCGCTCCGTCCGTTCACTTCGACCCGGCGGGTCAGATCGCCGTCGCCTTCGGCAATATCCTGCATGCGCAATGCCAGGGAGCGCAAAGGTACGATCACCTTGAATTGAATGATCCACCAGGCGCCTGCGCAACCGGCCAATGCTACGATCATCATGATGAAACTGGCGAAACGGCTGCGCAACGACCAGCCATCAATGATGTCGAGTTGCTGCTGGAAGCTGGTTGAGATGGACCGGTCTTCTGCCTGAATTCCCGTGGTCAGGGCCTCATTGTCGCGGGCGAGTGTTTTGGCCTGAGCCTGAAGATCGGCTGTGACATTATCCTTCTCCGCCAGTATTGCTCCGTAGGTATCCCGCGAGCGCGACCGAATACTTGTGAGTTGCTCGAGCAGCCGGTCGGCCTGATGCATGAGGTCTGGCGTAGCGGTGAGGTTGTCGCGCGCCATGGCGAGCGCGTTTTGGGTTGCATTTGCATCTTTGTCTGCGGCGGCCAGCGCGGAGGCGTCTTCCAGCAACACTGCATCGTTATAGCGTTTTTTCTGACGCTCGAACGAAGCCTCTGCCTCCTGCATCTTCAATGCGGCTGGAAACAGCGAGACGGAGACCTGTTGCAGGTGGCTGTGCGTGCTGATGGACGTAATCTGCACCATGGCCAGCAGAAGGAGATAGCCGGTGCATAGAAGGGCAAGGATACCCAGGATTTTGGTCTTGATACTGAGCTCGGGGATCATGGGCTACCTGACTGTCAGGGTTTTGACGCCGTCGTGAGGCGTCAATTTGCTGATATAGCCGATGGCGTCTGAGTTGTGTGCGACAAACTCGACGACGGCGGCCTCGGATTCGAGCGACCTGGGCATCTCACCCTGGCCTGAGAAGACAAGGCTGCGCCAACCGGCGCGGAAGGCAGTGTCCGATTTTCCAACGTAAATGGAGAGGAACTCCTCTTGCGCAGTCCCCTGTTTCAACAGGACCGGGGTTACGTGGGAGCCGCCCTTCAGGGTCGAGGAGGCTCCGGTGAAGACATCGCGCAAGTTGTCTTTTGAGACATCGTCAGTTTTGACGCCCGGGTTGGCGATGATCAGAAGCTGGGCGCGCGCCTGTGAACTCAATAGCGATGTGCTCAGCGCGAAGAAGAAAATAAGCAAGAGCTTTTTCATAGGTAGATTTTTCCTATCGACTGCGTTAGAAGCTGACGCCCAGTTTGATGAGAGTCATTTTGGCGTTTGGCTTTAGACCATTTGGATTGTCTGAGGTGCTGTAGCCCACATGAGTGCCCTCAAGAAAGTGCTCCTCCGCCTTGGCATACAGAAAGGAGTTGAAGTCGTAGCGGCTGGAGAAGACCCAATCTTTTTGATAGCGTGACGGGCCTAGAGGATCCTGAAGGTCGAAGATGCTGCTGTGATATGTGCCGACCATCAGCCTTTCGCTCAGTTTGTAGGTAGCGGCGGCGTACCAGACGCGGTCGTCCTCCGGCACGATCAGGGCCGGAGCTCCGGGAAATGCCGCCGTTGCAGTGTAAGTCTCACGCGAATACTCTCCGCTGATGACGTAGCGTTTGTGCTCGTATTGACCAAAGAAATAAGGGGTCTCCACATTTGGAAGAGATAACGTCCCAGGCACAAAACCCGATGTAAGTGGGCCGTTGAGGGTATTGTGTGTCTCAGAGACGCCTACCATTGCGCCCCGAATGGGCAGGTACCAGCGCAAGGCTCCGCCGTAGGTCGCACCTGAAGGTCCGCTGGGAACGCCGATACCTAGATCTTTGACCGGCCGAAGGTACCCATCGTCGGCGGCGACCACACGGTCGCCACCCCAGGCGTCGTACTGGACCTTGCCGAGTGCCTCTCCCAGAGCAAATGTTCCGTAGACCACAGCGCCGTAGTGCGAGAGCTCGGGGTTTCTGCTCGCAAGCGGGTAGGTTCCGGACGGCAACAAAGCCCAGAGGTAGGCGGGATCAATATCCTGGATCTCATTTATCAGACTCCTTGGGGTCTTGACCTTGCCGAACCGAACTCCGAACCTCTCGTCGGCCTTGTAATCGGCTTCAGCCCAGTCAAGGATGATCTGATTGCCGTACTCGCCCAGCAGAAAGTATCGTGTCTGCATGCCAACGCGCAGTTTGGGTGAAGGACGCGCAGTCACGTTGATTACGGCTTCAGTCCATTCGGCGCTGGTATTCGAGGAATCGGTGGTATTCCAGTTATTCTGCGTGGTGTAGATCAAGCCTTGAGTTGCATAGCCGTGAATCTGAACGTTCAGGTCTTCAAGGCTCTGCGTATATCCGAAAGCCGTCGTGAGCAGCAGTGTCCCCGCGATGGCTATTAGTCTCTTCATTGAATAGGTCTCCGCTACCTGCCATATCGGCTGCAGGACACACATCATGAACAGGCGGTGGCCGGAGCGCTCGAGTTCATCGGGTGCCGGGGCGTAAAGTAGAGATGTGACGCAGATCGACTCCAAGCTGATTCTGATAACGCTGCTGGTGGAGCTGGGGGTGGCGGCGGCTGTGTCGAGCTCGCTGGCCCGATCGAAGCGGTTTAAGGACCTGCTGCTGTTGCCGATCCGGACGCCGAAACAGACGGCGAAGCTGGTGGCGATGATCTGTGCACCGCTGACGCTGGGGGTGTGGATACGGACGATTGTGCCAAATTTTCTGGCAGCGGATCTGTCGTTTGAGACGACGATTCTGCTGGGAATCCTGGTTGGGCCGCTCGCAGCGATGGCCGGCGGAGCGGCGATGTCGATTCCGGCGCTGCTGCACCATGAGTACTGGGCGCTGCCGGTGAACCTGTTGCTGGCGGCGATAGCGGGAGCGTTTGGGCGGTTCACCGACCCTGAGGATGTGTGGTCGTTTTCGCCGATGATCGACCTGAGCATCTACCGGTGGGTGACTCGGAACCTGCGGCGGCCGAAGCTGGACAGGCAGATTCTGCTGCTGGTACTGGTCTTCGGGTTGCAGCTTGGAACCAGCATGCTGTCGATGTTTTATCCTCGCTATTATTTTGAACTGCATTCGAGGGAGTACTGGGTGGAGCTGGCGATTTGTGCGACGGCGCCAATTGTGGTGGGGATTCCGCTGAAGATATGGAATGCGATTCGGGTGGAGCGCAAGCTGGAGGAGCAGGGAAGGCTGTTGCTGGAGGCGAGACTGGATGCGCTGCAGCGACAGATCAACCCGCACTTTCTGTTTAACACGCTGAACTCGATTACTTCGCTGGTGCGGTCGCAGCCGGAGCTGGCTCGGGAGATGGTGGTGAAGCTGGCGAATATTCTGCGCGTGCTGCTGAAGGATCGCGAGGCGTTTCTGCCGCTGCGCGAGGAGCTGCAGTTTACGGATGACTATCTGGATATTGAGGTGGTGCGGTTCGGTTCGAAGCTGAATGTGGTGAAGGAGATTGCGGAGAACACGCTGGATATCGTGGTTCCCGGAATGCTGCTGCAGCCGCTGATCGAAAACAGTATCAAGCATGGGTTGGAGCCGCGGATCGGCGGCGGGACGGTGACGCTGCGGAGCCGCATTACGGATGACGGCAAGCTGAAGGTGGAGGTGGAGGACGACGGCGTGGGGATCGTTCCGGAGCGCGAGGATGTTTCGCCGGTGAGTGGGTTGGTGAGGCCGGGGACGGGGATTGGCGTGCGGAATGTTCGGGAGCGAATGGAGGTTTTGTACGGAAAGCTTGCTACGGTGGAGATCAACAGCCGCCCGGGGCGCGGGACGAAGGTGACGTTGCTGATGCCGATTCTGGATGCGGGCGCAGAGGCGTGGGGGCCGATCGGCGGCTCAGCGGGACAGGCGATTGGCGATCTGGTACACGAGGCGGTGCGGGCGATGACGCGGTCATAGCTGCAATTTGTCTAGTGAAAGCGGGTGGGTTGGGTGCGGGTGACGACGCGGTCGTAGTAGTCCTCGTAGAGCGGAATGACGCGGGAGGAGCAGAAGTGGTCCTGCGCGGTTTTGCGCGCGGCTTTGGCCATGGCTTCGAGGCGGGATTGACTGCCGAGCAGAGCGATAGCGGCTTTTGACATAGAGTCGGTGTCGCCCACGTCGAAGAGCAGACCGTTTTCTCCATCGTGGATGAGCTCGGGGACGCCGCCGACGCGAGTGGCGATGGTGGGGACGCTGCAGGCCATGGCTTCGAGTGCCGCGAGGCCGAAGGACTCCATCTCGCTGGGCATGAGCATAAGATCGGCGAGAGGGAGAAGCTCGTTGACGTTGTCCTGCTTGCCGACGAAGTGGATGCGATCCTGCACGTTGTGCTCGCGGGCGAGATATTCGGCGACGCTGCGGTCGGGGCCGTCGCCGATGAGGAGAAGACGCGCGGGCATGGCTTTGGCTACGCGGGCGAAGACCTGGACGACGTCCTGAACTCGTTTGACGGGGCGAAAGTTGGAGAGGTGAACGAGGAGGCGCTCGTTGGGTTCGGCGAAGCGGGGGCGCATGGCTTCGCGAAGCTCGGGAGTGCGGACGTAGATGTCGCAGTTGACGAAGTTGCGGATGACCTCGATCTCGGAGTCGATGTGGAAGGCCTGGCGGGTGCGGTCGCGCAGGTAGGTGGAGATAGCGGTGACGCCGTCGGACTGCTCGATGCCGAATTTGGTGATGGGCAGGTAGGAGCGGTCGAGGCCGACGAGGGTGATGTCTGTGCCATGGAGCGTGGTGATGAAAGGGAGATGAAGGCCGCGTGAGGCGAGCATCTGGCGGGCCAGAAGAGCGCTGACCGAGTGTGGGATGGCGTAGTGAACGTGGAGGAGATCGAGGGTGTAGAACTCAGCGACCTCGGCCATGCGGGTGGCGAGGGCGAGATCGTAAGGAGGGTGCTCGAAGAGCGGGTAGTTGGAGACGGCGACCTCGTGAAAATAGATATTGGCTTCGCGACCGGTGAGCCGAAAGGGCTGAGAGTAAGTGATGAAGTGGATCTCGTGGCCGCGGGCGGCGAGTTCAATGCCGAGTTCGGTCGCGACGACTCCGCTGCCGCCATAGGTTGGGTAACACGTGATGCCGATCTTCATAGAGGTCCGTTGTTGGTTGGTGGTTGCTAGTTGTTGGTTGTTGGTTCTGTTTTGGACGAGAGTGGTGTTTGATTAGACGCTCTCCCGTTGTGTAGTCGATGTGAATTATTGCGTTGCGGCGGTCACCAGGTCTCCATAGTGGATGAGTTGCGGAGCATTTGGATGCAGAGTGACCGCCGTGACTTCGGCTAGGAGGGCTTCGCGTTCGATGTCGCGGTGGGCGCGGAGACGGGTGACGATGCGGTCGAGGTCGCTGTCGTTGTAGCCCGGGTGGCAGACGAGCTCGAAGGTTCCTTCGGATGGCATGGCGTGCAGGAGCTCGTGGAGGCTCTCGCGATAGAGGTTGCCGGTAGCGGAGATCCCGATGGTGCCGTCGGGGGTGAGGATGGTTCGGCTGCGGATCTGGGGTTGGTGCTCGAATCTGGTTTTGAGCCAGCCGAGGAGATTGACCTGGAGGCGGCGGAGGCGGCTGCCGTGACGAAGTGCGAGGCTCCAGGGCTGCTCGAATGGCTGGCGGATGGCGTGGATGGAGCTTTGTCCGGCGGCGTTGAGCAAGGGCCGGCAGACGCGGGAGAAGAGGTGCGTGTGTTTGTGGGTGTCGATGTGGGTGGGAGTGATTCCGGCGCGTTGAAGTTTTTGAATCTGGGCGAGAGCTTCGGCGTGGATCTCGGCTTCACGAATTTTGCCGCGCAGGAGAGCCTGGAGAAAGTCGACCAGGGAGGGACGGAAGGTTTTGCTGTCTGGGCCGACGAGGGTTGGGATTCTCTCGGGGGGCAAGACGGGGACGCCGTCGGTAAGGACGATGTGGCAGCCTACGCCGAGGGTGGGGTTGGCGTGGGCGATGGCTACGGCGTCGTCGAAGGCCGGGCCGGTGGCCATGAGTGTGGCGGAGGTTAGGACTTTGGCGCGGTGCAGCTCTTCGATTGCGCGGTTGACGCCTCGTGTCAGGCCGAAGTCGTCCGCGTTGATGATGAGGCGAGGGGGCATCCCTCCGCCATTCTCGCATGGCGCGTGAGGATGACGGTGTGTGGCAATTTTCTTTGCTTCTTCGCGACGACCAACGACAAAAGCAAAGGCATTTCGCGATCAGTTTTCAGTTGATCGGTTAATCGGTTTTTCAGTCAGGCAAGAGCTCGTCTTCAGTTGTCTGTCTGGCGTCTGCAGTTCAGGGGCGGATCTGCATCGTTGCTTTGAGCGGTGTGTCGGCTGAGGACGGGCCTGCGGTGACGGTGTAGGCTCCGGGCAGAAGCTGCCAGCCATTCTGGTCGGTGTTGAAGACGGAGAGCGTGAGCGGATGGAGCGTCAGGGTCACGTCCTTCGATTCGCCGGGTGCGAGCGTGACCCGCTGCCATGCGGCGAGACGACGATAGTCTTCTTTCGCTGCGGACGGCAGAGCGACGTAGACCTGGGCGATCTCGGTTCCTGCGCCTTTGCCTGTGTTGCGGACGGTGAAGTGGACGGTGCGCTGCGCGTCGTCGACGGTGAGGCCGGAGTAGGAGTAGGTGGTGTAGGAGAGCCCGAAGCCGAAGGGGAAGAGCGGTTGCTTCTTAGTGGCCTCAAACCATTTGTAACCGACCTTGGCTCCCTCGGTGTAGTCGAGATCGAAGGGCTTGAGCTTGAGCTCGCGGTTACGTGCGCTGGTAGAGACGCCTTCGAGACCGGGGACGACAGGATGAGGTAGTTGCGCGTCGTCTTTGGCGAAGGTGACGGGCAGTTTGGCGGAGGGATTGACCTCGCCGAAGAGGATGTTCGCGAGAGCTTGCGCGCCCCCGATCCCGGGATACCACATCTCAACCACGCCTTTCACGTGATCGATCCACGGCATGCTGACCGGGCCGCCGGTTTCGAGGACGACGATGGTGTTGGGATTAGCTGCGGCGACGGCTTCGATGAGAGCGTTCTGATCGCCAGGCAAAGAGAGCGTTACGGCGTCTATGTCTTCGCGCATGGGTTGATTGGCGAAGACGATGGCTGTTGTGGAGGCCTTGGCGAGTTGG
Source organism: uncultured Acidobacteriaceae bacterium (assembly GCA_963798925.1). Classification (GTDB taxonomy): domain Bacteria; phylum Acidobacteriota; class Terriglobia; order Terriglobales; family Acidobacteriaceae; genus Edaphobacter. The sequence continues at coordinate 955,972 of CAWCVD010000007.1, read as the reverse complement.
ACTGCCGCAGCTATGTCTTTGCCGTCGACATATTTGACAGAGGCCTGCGGGGATTTTGCTTGAATATTTTTGAGCGGAGAGGAAGGGAAGTAGATCGGTTCGCCCCATACGGAGCCGCCGGGTCGTGGATTGGCCGCATTGCCGCCGGGTGCGTCGACCTGGGCTGAGCCGCCGCCGGAGAGGACGCCAACGTCGGCGTGCGATCCGATGAGTGCGAACGAAGAAGAGGGCGATGGTTTGAGCGGAAGAATGCCGGCGGAGTTCTTGAGCAGGACGATGCTCTCTTCGGCGATGTGCTGCGCGTCGTCGCGTCCGCGGAAGGGATCGACGACGGTGCGAACTGGAGGGTTGTCGATGACGCCTGCGGCGAACATGCTCCGCAGAATGCGGTGAACCATGTCGTCGAGACGAGCTCTGGGAACCTGACCGTCTTCGACAGCCTTCTTCAGAGGGTCGCTGAAGTAGTTGTCGTCGCCCGGCATGTCTTGATCGAGACCAGCGAGTGCGGCTTTGGCGGTGCTGTGGGTGGCTCCCCAGTCGGAGAGAACCCAGCCCTTGAACTTGAAGTCCTTTTTGAGGACCTGGTTGAGCAGGTAATCGTTCTCGCAGGCGTAGTTGCCATTGACGAGGTTGTAGGAGCACATGACTCCAGAGGGATCGGCGATTGGGATGGAGATCTCGAAGGCGAGGAGATCGGATTCGCGCATAGCCTTCTTGTCGAGCAGGACGTTGACTATGCTGCGTCCGGTCTCCTGATCGTTGAGGGCGTAGTGCTTGATGTCATTCATGACCTGCTGGGAGAGGACGCCTTTCTCCACGTTGCCGGTCATAGTGCCGGCGAGGAGAGGATCTTCGCCGGCGTACTCGAAGTTTCGGCCGTTGCGGGGCTCACGTGTGATATCGACGCCGCCGCCGATGGACATGTTGAAGCCCTGAGCGCGAAGCTCGCGGCCGATGACCTGTCCGTAGAGGAGAGCGCCATCAGGATCCCAGCTCGAGGCTGCTCCGAGGGTGGAGGGGAGCAGGGTCGCGTATCGGCTCTGGTAGGCGGCCATGCGGGCACCGACTGCGGAGTCGGCCAGGTTGATGTCGGGGATGCCGAGCCGGTCGATTCCGGCCATAAAGCCTGCGCCGAAGTTGGAGCGCGGCGAGATGGGAGCGCCCTGGCGCAGGACGCCCCATCCGGTGCCGTGAACCATCTGAATTTTTTCGTCGAGGGTCATCTGGCCGAGGACGAGGTCGGCGCGCTCGTCGGGCGAGAGGGACTTATTCATCCACGGCATCTTCGAGGTGTCTGGTTTGGCCTGGGCGAGCGCTAGTGGACAAGCGAGGGAAGCTGCGAGGAAGAGTGCAAAGATTGGTGTGGCAACGGTCTGGAAGAGGCGAGACATTCATACTCCTTGGAACGGGGGACGGCGGAACCGACGGCGTCGAGACAGAGTTGGAGGCTGCATCGCGACGATCAGAGATGCCTCTTTTTGATCGGAGAAAGTCTAACCCAGCTAAATCGAATTAGTAAAGCGTTTGTCTAACCGCTAAAGTAAGCCCCACCGGGCAGATAGGTGCTTTTTGTTCCGGTTTGACATGGCTTGGAGGGTTTTCTGTCTGAAATCAGCGGTTTATTTTGCGAAGAGCTGGCCGATATCGGCGAATGCTTTGAACTCTAGCGCGTTGCCTGCGGGATCGAGGAAGAACATGGTAGCTTGCTCGCCGACCTCGCCCTTGAAGCGGGTGTAGGGCTCGATGATGAACTTGATGCCGGCGCCACGAAGGCGATCCGCGAGCGCCTCCCAGTCCTTCATGGCAAGGACGACGCCGAAGTGAGGGACGGGAACGTCGTGGCCGTCGACCGGGTTGTGATGAGCCTTGCTGCCGTTGGAGGGCTTGAGGTGGGCGACGATCTGATGGCCGAAGAGATCGAAGTCGATCCACTGAGCGGAGCTGCGGCCTTCGGGGCAGCCTAAGGTGGTTCCATAGAAGGTGCGGGCTGCCTCGAGGTCGTCGACCGGGAAGGCGATGTGAAAAGGGGTGAGGCTCACTGTGGTCTCCTGGTATCCATCATACGATGTCGGGAGACCACGGATGGCGCAGCTAACGGCGGTAGAAGGCCTGGTCGTAGCCGCGAAGATAGGCGGTTCGGAAGGCGTCGCGATATGGGCCGAAGGGGCCAAGAGCTGGATCGTATCCGGGTGTGTCGTGGTAGGCGCGATCATGCTGCGGATGGTGACCGTAGCCGTTATAGGCATCGCGCGCGCCATTCTCTGAGCCCATGCGGAAACCTTCGTGATCGGCGCGGGAGATCAGAGGCGGAACGCTGTTGTATGACGGCGGAGGAGCGGGGGCCACGGCGTAATAGGGATGGGAAGCACAACCAGCCGTTACAAGACAGGCCAGAGTAAGAAGAGGAAATGCAACACGAGATGGCTTCATAGCGTCCTCACGATTCGTTATGTGCGATCGATAATTGACCGCCCGTTCGAATAGATAAACGCCGACCGGGAAAAAATGTTGTTGTGGTGGATGTGACCCGGTTGGGGGAGAAGCTTACTTCATGATTGTTGGGGGATGCGGACGAGAAACTCGGTGTTGCCGGGTTCGGAGCTGAATCGGATTGTGCCGCCGAACTGTTCGACGATGCGCTGAACGATACCCAGCCCGATTCCTGTTCCCACGCCGACAGGTTTGGTGGTGTAGAAGGGATCGAAGATGTGAGGCTGGCTCTCGAGCGGGATGCCGACGCCGTTGTCGCTGATGCTGATGCAGAGGTCGGTATGTGTCTTGTCCGGATCGGTGGGCGATTTCTCCGACCACGTGCGAACGCGGATGATTCCATGCTGCGGGACGGCGTCGATGGAGTTGTCGAGCAGATTGGTCCAGATCTGGTTGAGACCGGAGCACTCGCTGTGCAGCGGTGGAAGGTCCGGCGCGAGGTTCTTCTCGATGACGATCTCTTTTTCGCGGAGCTTGTGGGCGAGGATGACGAGTGTGGCGTGGATGCTCTTATTGACGTCGATGTCCTGGTTCTTGGCTTTGCCCTCGTAGGCGTAAGACTTGACAGCGTAGACGAGGTCGCTGACGCGGCCGATGCTCTCTTCGATGGTGGTGACGAGTTGCATGCTGGAGGCGAGTGCGTCGAGCCAGTTGAGAGCGTCGGAGAGAGTGGAGCCGGTGAAGGCCTCCTGCGTGCATTCGAGTTGGCTGGCGCTGAGGCCAACCGAGATCAGGGTGGGCGCCATGGTCCATGCATTCTGGACGTTGTGGGTCTCGAGCCACTCGGCGAGGGCCTCTTCCGCGTCGCTCTGCTCGAGGGAGTTCATGGATTGGGGCTGGCCGCCTGCGAGGGCCTGGTCCTGCAGATCGAAGAGGCACTGTTTCTGCGCGGCGGTCATCTCGGCCTTGCTGAAGCGGGCCGAGAGCTTGTGCAGGCGCATCAGGTTTTCGCGGAGCTGGGAGGCGGCGCGGCGGGCTGCGGCACCTGGGTTGTTGAGCTCGTGCATGAGGCCAGCGGCCAAGGTGCCGAGCGAGGCCATCTTTTCTTTCTGCAGAGTCATGCTCTGAATCTTCTGAATGCGGGCGGCCATGTTGCCGAGGATGGACCGGCGGACCTCTGGGCAGGAGGTCATCAGGTTCCAGAATGCTTCTTCGTTGAACTGCGCAAGGCAGGAGTGGGAGACGGCACGCAGGGTTGCCGCGTTGGGGATGTTGGAGAGCAAAGGAACTTCGCCGAAGGCCAAACCGGCAGGGACGGAGGTGATCATGTAATCCTCGGTGTCCGGGCTGTTCTGGTAGAAGCCGATCTCGCCTTCGAGGAGGATCCAAAAGTGATGAGCGATTTCACCCTGACGAGCGAGTATGTCGCCTTTTTCAAGGCAGATCTCCTCGACGCCCTTGAGGCAGCTAAGTTCATCGTCTTTCAGGGACGACAGGATGGGCGCCTTACGCAGTTTTGCAATGAGGGCTTCATCGACCTGCTGGTTTGGGACGATCTCGGTTTGGTTGCTCATGGGGTTGTGTGGGCCGTTGCCTTTCAAAGGGTAGCTAGATACTGATGCACAAACTGGATGGCGATGGAGCCTTCTCCGACAGCAGAGGCGCATCGTTTGACTGAGTTGTATCGGACGTCTCCTGCGACGAAGATGCCCGGGATGCTGGTCTCGAGAAGATAGGGGTCGCGATCGAGCGTCCATGATTTGGGAGACTGAGCTTTGAGGTCCGGGCCGGCGAGGATGAAGCCCTTGCTGTCACGGCAGAGTTCCTTGGGCAGCCAGCTTGTCTTGGGTTCAGCGCCGATGAAGATGAAGAGAGAGCTGCTCTGGCGCGCCTCTTCCCCGCCTGGCGTCTTTAGCGTGAGGCACTCGAGATGGCCGTTGCCGCTGACGCCGACGACCTCAGTTCCGGTCTCGACGGTGATGTTCTTTGTGGCCTCGATCTGGTCGATGAGGTACTTGGACATGCTGCTGGTGAGCGACTTGCCGCGAACGAGCATGTGGACGTGATCGGCGTATCGGGAGAAGTGCATGGCGGCCTGACCCGCCGAGTTGGCACCGCCGACGATGTAGACGGCCTCTTCACGGCAGGCCATAGCCTCGGTGAGGGCAGCGCCGTAGTAGACGCCGGCTCCGTTGAACTTCTCGGCTCCGGGAACGTTGAGCATGCAGTAGTCGACTCCGGTGGCGAGCAGGCAGACGTGACAGGTGACCTCGTGGCCGTCTTCCATCGTGAGGACGCGATATTGGTTCTCGGCGCGAAGAGAGGCGACGCGCTGGGTCAGGAACTCGGCTCCGAGCCGGTTGGCCTGCAGGTAGGCGCGCTTGGCGAGCTCTTCGCCGCTGAGTCCCTCGGGGAAGCCGAGGTAGTTTTCAATCTTGGAGCTGGAACCGGCCTGTCCGCCGGGTGCTGAGGCTTCGATGACCAGGGTTCGCAGGCCTTCGGAGGCTCCGTAGACGCCGGCGGCGAGGCCTGCGGGACCTGCACCGACTACGACGACGTCATAGAACTCCTGCTGAGCCTGGGTGCGGAGGCCGACTTTGCCGGCCATCTCGGTCGAGTTGGGCTGCACAAGGGCTGTGTTGTCACCGAAGAGGATGACTGGGAGTTTTTTGTCGTCGATACCCTTTTCTTTGAGGAGGGCCAGCGCTTCGGGGTGAGTCTCCGGGTTCAGCCACTGGTAGGGAATGCGGTTGCGGGAGAGAAAGTCGCGGACGGCGTGATCGAGCGGCGACCAGCGAACGCCGATGACGCGAATTCCTTCGAAGGGAGGCTTGTAGCCCAGTTTCCAGCTTCCCAGCAGATCGTCGAGGACTGGATAGAGCTTCTCTTCGGGTGGGTCCCAGGGCTTGTTGAGGTAGTAGTGGATCTTTGCGGAGTTGATGGCGCGGATGGCGGCTTCGGTATCAGCGTAGGCGGTGAGGAGGACGCGCTTGGCGTTGGGATAGATGATGAGCGCCTGCTGGAGAAAGTCGACGCCTGTCATACCGGGCATGCGCTGATCGGAGAGGAAGAGCGCGACTGTATCTTTGCGCTCGTTGAGCTGGCGGCAGATGTCCAGTGCGGCTGCGCCGGAGGCGGCACGGACGATGCGGTAGTCCTGGCCGTAGTGGCGGCGCAGATCCTGAACCACTGCCTCCAGAACGCTGGTATCGTCGTCAATCGCGAGCAAGATGGGCTTAGGCATATCCCTTTATACTTGGTGACAACTTTCCGATACAGTCCACCTGTCATTCGATTGTGGACGACGCCTCCGGGGTTCAGAAAGATGTCGTTTTCCATGAGCAGGTTAGCTCGAGGGCCAGCTCGCTTCCACAGTTAAATTGTCCGAATTGAGGACATTGCCGGCTCTCTGCCGTAATTCACCGATAAGTGAATGGTGAGCCGCTCTATTACGGCAGGAGACCCAGAGTTCTATGAATCGACTTATTCTCGCCGACAATCAGGCGATCTTCCGGGCAGGTGCGGCAAGGGTGCTGGCGCTTGAGGACGACATCCGCATCGCGGCGCAGTGCGAGGATGGCGAACGTCTGAATGCGGCCCTTGAGGGGCAGCGCGGGGTTGTGATTCTGGTCTCGTCCAGCCTGCGCCTGAATCTGAAAGACCTGCTGGCGAGGGTCCGGTCGGCTGCAAGCCGCGTAATTCTGGTGGCCGAGAACGGCGAACAGGTGGATGAGGACGTTAGCGGACTCTTCGACGGAGTTCTTTCCCGCAACGTCTCCGGCAATATGCTGGTAGATTGTGTTCGCCGGGTGGCGCAGGGGCAGCGGTTTGTGCAGCGTGCGAATGTCACGACGATGCAGGCAGCTGACAATGTTGGAATTCGCGTGCGCGACCGGCTTACGCCCAAGGAGATGCAGATTGTGGCGCTGATCGTTCAGGGCTGCAAGAACAAGGACATCGCCATGCAGCTTGGCACGAAGGAGCAGGTGATCAAGAACTACCTGCGGAGCATCTACGACAAAACTGGAGTGTCGGACCGGCTGGAACTGGCTTTATTTACGATTCACCACCGCGCGCTGGCTGAGGCCGCGGCGAAGGCCGCGAACCTGATTCAGATGAAGTCGGCTTAGGCGAAGTAGAAAAGGCGTAACAGTGATCAAAAAGATAAAAGCTGATAAGAGCGGAGCCTTCAGATTCGCAGGCTAAGGTATTGCTCTTATCTATTAATCTAATCGCTCTTGTTTGATCTCTTTTATCAGTCTTTATCTTTTTGATCACTGTTACGCTTTCGCCGACGTTTACATGCCCATCTGGTCGGCTTGCTTCTCTTCTGCCGGAGTGGCGTGGCCGATCTTTTCGGCGATGCTCTTGGCCTGGGTGAAGAGCAGCAGGTAGTCAGGGCCGCCGGCCTTGGAGTCGGTTCCGCTCATGTTGAAGCCGCCGAAGGGATGCGCGCCGACCATGGCTCCTGTGCATTTGCGGTTGAAGTAGAGGTTGCCGACGTGGAACTCTTCGCGCGCGCGGTCCAGCTTCTCGCGGGAGCTGGTGTAGATAGCTCCTGTGAGGCCGTATTCGGTGTTGTTGGCGATGGCCAGCGCGTCGTCGAAGCTGTGAGATTTGATGACGGCGAGAACGGGACCGAAGATCTCCTCGAGCGAGATGCGTGCAGTCGGGGCGACGTCCGCGATGACGGTGGGCGCGATGTAGTAACCGTCCTCGGGCGTGCCGATGGCGTGGCCGCCGTTCAGTACAGTGCCTTCTTTCTTGCCGATTTCGATGTAGCCGAGCGTCTTTTGGTACGACTTTTGGCTGATGACCGGGCCGGTGTAGACGTTTTCGGCCGGGTCTCCGGTCTTAATCTTGGCGACGCGCTCCTGGAGACGGTCGCAGAAGACGTCGTAGATGTCGGCAGCGACGATAGCGCGCGAACAGGCGGAACATTTCTGTCCGTTGAAGCCGAAGGCACTGGCGACTACGCCGTCGAGGGCGGCGTCGATATCGGCATCGGACTCGACGATGATGGAGTCCTTGCCGCCCATCTCGAGGATGGTGCGCTTGATGAAGACCTGGCCGGGCTGGGTCTTGGCGGCGCGCTCGTGGATCTCGAGCCCGACCGCTTTGGAGCCGGTGAAGGCGATGAAGCGCGTCTGGGGATGCGCGACCACGGCAGCGCCGAAGTCACGCCCTCGCCGGGACAGAAGTTGACGACGCCGTCGGGCAGGCCGGCCTCTTCCAGCAGCTCCATGAACCTGGCTGCGATGGTGGGTGCGTCGACAGATGGCTTCAGGATGACGGTGTTTCCGCAGACGATAGACGCTGCGGTCATTCCCGCCATGATGGCGAAGGGGAAGTTCCACGGCGGGATGACGGCGCCCACGCCGAGCGGGATGTAGCGAAGCTGGTTGCGCTCGCCGGGGAACTGAATCGGCGTCTTGGCCTGGTGGAGACGGAGAGCTTCGCGGCCGTAGAACTCGAGGAAGTCGATGGTCTCGCCAACGTCAGCGTCGGCCTCGGCCCAGTTTTTTCCGACCTCTAGGGTGAGCCAGGCGCAGAACTCGAAGCTGCGCTCGCGAATGAGTGCGGCGGCTCGGAAGAGCAGGGCGGCGCGCTCCTCGACAGGGACGCGGCTCCAGGTCGCGAAGGCTGTCTGTGCGGCCTTCATGGCGGGTTCGACGTGCTCGACGACGGCGCGCTGATGGACGCCGATCACCTCGGCCGGGTGGGCGGGGTTCATGGAGAAGATTTTGCCCGGGGTCTTGATGTGCTGGCCGCCGATGATGATGTCGTACTCGCGGTCCAGCTTGTCTGCGGACATCGTCGAGGGCCTGGAGCATCCGGCGCTTATTCTCCGGCTGAGTGAAGTCGACGAACGGCTCGTTGACGAAGGGGGTTTGCGGCGTTGCTGCCGGAACGGAGTGAAGAAGATTTGCAGTAGCCATAGCGGGTCGATTCTAGCGCGAGCCGTGGTCTCTCGTCGCTCGGTTGATGAAGAAATCAAGTGATTCGGTGTGACTCCTATTCGATGCGTCACGCCGGGTGTTCGATTGCGTCTAGTGGCCCTGGGTAATCTCTTCGGTTTCCTTGGACATGGTTGCGGTGCGTTCGAGCTTGTCCCAGTTGAAGGGTTTGCCGTCGATGGCGCGCTTGATCGTCTTGAAGAGCACGACGGAGAAGACCTGGCGGTAGGTGAAGCGCTGGATCCAGATGTGGAAGAGCAGCCAGCCGTCGCCCTTGCTGGCCGGGTGTTTGCGTTCGAGCGCAAAGGCAAGCGCGGAGGCGGCGAAATCGATGACCAGGAAGGCGAGGAAGAAGGTCAGCAGCTTGTAGAAGCTGTCGGTCGAGGCGGTTTCGGGATGGAAGTGCTTGTCGACGATGTAGTGAATGACGCCGGCGACGAACATCAGGTCGATGAGCGGGGAGACCAGCGGAAGAAGAATCTGGAAGATGAGGATGTTGGGCAGCGCGAACAGGCCCATGGCGCGGCGCTTGCTGATGGCGCCCCGGTGCTTGAAGATGGCCTGCAGGATGCCGAAGGACCAGCGGAAGCGCTGGCGCATCGAGGCCGTCGACGTTGACCGGCGCCTCGGTGAAGGCGAGTGCCTGGTCTTCGTAGATGACCCAGTAGCCCTGTTCGAGCAGGTTCATGGTGAGGTCGGCGTCTTCGGCGACGGTGTTGGAGTGATAGCCTCCGCCGGCCTTGACGGCGGCGGTTCGCCATGCGCCGATGGCACCAGGCACGACCATGACGACGTCGAAGAGGTCCAGGGCGCGCCGCTCGAAGTTCTGGCTGGTGATGTACTCGAGCGCCTGCCAGCGAGTCCAGAGGTTCACGCGGTTGCCGACCTTGGCGTTGCCGGCGACCGCGCCGATCTTGGGGTTGGCGAAGTGCGGCACGAGGTTGGTGATCGCGTCGTGCGCGATCACGCCGTCGGCGTCGATGCCGACGTAGATCTCCTCGTCGATCCGTTTCGAGGCGCGAAGTTCAGTGCGTCGGCCTTGCCGCCGTTGGGTTTGGTGATCACGGTGAGGCGGCCGGACGCGATATCGGCGGGGTAGGCCTCGCGCGCGACCTCGTAGGTCCTATCGGTCGATCCGTCGTCGATGACGATGATGCGGATGTTCTTGTAGTTCGACATCATCACGGAGCGGATGGTGCGGACGATGACCTTTTCCTCGTTGTAGGCGGGGATGAGGACGGCAACGCGTGGCTGATACTCGGGGGTGGCGTAGTTCTTGCGCTTGCGGAAGCGGTCGATGATGGCGAAGACGCCGATGATGATCGAGTCGCGCGCTCATCAGGATGTCGCCGACGAAGAAGACGCCGACGACGAAGTGGTGGAAGAAGCTGTAGAAGAAGAAGGCGATGGAGTCTGCGCGGGCCTGCCAGCGCTGGCGCGCAGTCGAGCGGCGGCATCACTTCGGCGCGGGTCTTGCCGACCAGCTCGGAGACGGGAACGATCTCGTAGCCGTGGGCGCGAAGAGCGTCGATCAGCACCGGCAGCGCGGCGATGGTGGCTGTGCGGTCGCCGCCGCCGTCGTGCAGCAGGATGATCGAGCCGCGATTCCACGGGCTTCGTCTCCATCTCTTTGATCTGCTGGAAGACGCTGTCGACGATCTCCTGCGGAGTCTTGCGCGGATGCTCGTCCCAGTCGTTCGGTGTCGATCTTGTTGCCGACGATGACGTAGCCGAGACCCTGGATGCGTTCGACTGGCGCGGCCTGGTCGTTGGTGTCGGGTTCCTGGTCGATGGAGTAGGGCGGCCGGAAGTAGAGCGGCTGCACGCCGAGCTCGGAGGCGAAGAGCCGCTCGGTCAGATTGAGTTCGAGGTCAACCTGACGGTTTGAGATTTCGCTGATGTCCGGATGGGTCCAGGTGTGGTTGCCGATCTCGTGGCCTTCGCGATAGACCCGCCGCATGACGCTGATGTTGTCTTCGGCGATCTCGCCGATCATGAAGAAGGTGCCCTTGACGTTCTTGTCTCTCAGGATGTCGAGGATCTTCGGCGTCCATTCGGGGTCGGGGCCGTCGTCGAAGCTGAGCGCGACCTTCTTGGGATGGTAGCCGTACTGCTCGACCGTGTAGGAGAGCGGGTAGGACGTCCATCGACTCCTGCGGTGATCATGCGATAGTCGAGCGGGACCGAGTCGTCGTCGTCCATGGTGACGATGCGCCGGCCGTTCTGCGGCTTGCGTGTGACGCGGAGGATATCGCCTTCGCCCTCGGTGTCGACGTCATATCCCGGCTCGACCTGAGCCAGCTCCTTGACCGGATCTGAGGTCAGGGGATGGTCCCAGATCTTCCACATGGAGTTGTCTTCCGAGCCAAGCTCCACAGAGCATAGGTCTGAATGCCCGAGCGTACGCGCGCCGCGCATCTGGTTCAGAATCGTGACCGCATCGAGAAACCAGACCTGGTGGCGGACGTGCGCGTCGTCGTCGTCGTAGGCGAAGTGCGCGTTCAGCGAGTCATCGTCGAGGTCGATCTGCGATTCGGAGTCAGCCGCGTCCTGCCATGCGTCCTGGGTTGACAGCGGAATCTGTCCGAGCGTCTTGAGCGGAACGGGTTTTTTCTTTGCGTCGTGTTTACCGGTGGGCTCGGGCGGCGGCAGCGTTGTGGTCCAGTCGTAGCCGTAGCTGCCGAGCGAGCAGATGATCTTCTCCTTAGGCACGGTCTTCAGGACAGTCTTCAGATTGTCGAGGAACCAGTCCTGCGAGGCGATGGGGCCGGGCTCGCTCGCCGTTGTGCTCGTCGTAGTTCATCAGCAGCAGGCCGTCGGAGTGGTCGGCGATGAACTTCAGATCCCAGTCGGGGTCGCCGACGGGCGTGTTGACGTAGAGGCGCAGGTTGCGGGGATGGAGGTCGTCGTAGAGTGCGGCGAGGAGAGCGCGGAAGCCGGGCTGCGCCTCGGTGGGGATCTCCTGGAAGTCGACGGTGAGGCCGCGATAGCTGGGGTTGGCGGCGAGAAAGGTATCGACCTGCTGGACGAAATTGGCGCGCGCGCCTCGTTGGTGAGGAAGTCGCCGATCTCAGGGATCGACGTACCTTGTCTCGGGTCGTAGTTGTTGACCAGCGGGAAGATTTCGAGGTTCACGTGGTTGGCCACGATGGTACGGGCGACCTTGGACTCGCGATCGACCTGGTGGACAGTGCCGTGTTCGATGACGCGGATAGGGAGTGTTGTCGGGAGCGTAGGCGTTGATCACGCCATCGGGGGTGATGACGTGGAGCCACTCGGGAAACAGCAGGTCGATCTGGCTGATGTGCTGCTTCAGCGAGGAGTAGCTGGCGGGATCGTCTTCGACGTAGTAGGCGGCGCGCAAACCTTCACCCGAGTTGAGGGGCACGTCGCCTGGCTTGATGTCGGTTCTGCGGTGGGCGGAGCGGCGCAGCTTGGCAGCGGACAGTTGGCTGGGTTGGCCAGCGCCCGGTATTGTGCTTCTGCGCCTGGAGGAAGAGCTCCGGCAGAGGCTTCATCCGCACCAGGCCGATGACGAAGATGCTTCCCAGGACAAGACCCAGCAAGGCAAGAATGTCGAAGATACGGCGCAGCCGTTTCCAGCGCTTGCGTTGTGGGTCGTAGAAGACTTGTTTGGTCATTGGGAGAAAAAGCGGCGGCGCGCCTGCGGCTCCTTCCATCGTATGCAGCGCAAGTGGTGGAGTCAACGCGCCGCGTTAAGCTCTTCCGCTGTCGAAGTATGATGCAAAGACATGATGTCAGGACGGTTCAAGACAAGGGTCTACGCCGCGCTTGCGCTCGCGGCCGGTCTTGCGCTGCGCCTCTGGTTTATCGGCAATGCGGCGCGGATCGACGGCGACACGCTGCTGTACGGGAGCATCGCGCGAAACTGGATGCAACACGGCGTCTATGGCTTTGCCCAGTCGGCGAGCGGCCCTTTACCTACGCTGATTCGCCTGCCCGGCTATCCGCTGTTTTTGATGGTCTGCTTTCGCGTCTTTGGCGTGGAGCACTACGCCGCCGTGATGTATCTGCAGTGCGCGATTGATCTCGTCACCTGTCTGTTGATCGCCGCGCTGGCAGGGAGGCTCTTCGGCCAGCGCGCCGGGATGGCGGCGCTGTGGCTGGCTGCCTTGTGTCCGTTCATGGCGGCGTATACGGCTGCTCCGCTGACCGAGGTGCTGACGCTGTTCACGATCACCCTGGCGTTCTATGGCGTTGAGCGCTGGCGAAGCGTGGGGATGGGGTTCAACCGGTGGCTTTGGGTGATCACGTCGGCTCTGGCTTATTCGGTGCTGCTGCGGCCGGAGCAGGGATTGCTCGCCGCCGCTGTGATTTCGGCGATGCTCTGGATGTCGTGGCATCGCGACGGATCGTGGCGGCTGACGAGGAGTGCCGCACTGCCAGTCGCGGTCGCGGCTGTTTGTGTCGTGCTTCCGCTGGTGCCCTGGACGGCGCGTAACTGGCGCACATTTCATGTGGTTCAGCCGCTGGCGCCGCGTTCTGCGACCGACCCGGGCGAGTTGGTCCCGCTTGGCTTCCAGCGCTGGTTCCGGACATGGGCGATCGACTTCGCCTCGACCGAGGAGGTGTATTGGAACTACGACAGCGCCGCGGTTGAGATCGGCGATCTGCCCGACCGCGCCTTCGACTCGAGCGATCAGTACGCGCGAACGGCCGCGATCCTGAACCAGTACAACCGCAACTTCAATGCGACGCCGGCGCTCGAGGCGCGGTTTGAGGCTCTGGCACAGGAGCGCATCCACGACGATCCGATCCGCTACTACCTGGCGCTGCCCGCCGCGAGGCTGCTCGACATGCTCTTTCGTCCGCGCGTTGAGATGCTGGAGGTGCCGCTCGAGTGGTGGCGATGGCGCGAGCATCCGGCGATGACCGCTCTCGCCGGTGGGCTGGCAGCGCTGAATCTCGGCTACTTTCTTCTTGGCGGGATGGGGTTGTGGCGCTGGCGGCGAAGCGGCTGGGGCGCGCACTCCGCTCTCGCGTGGGCGATGGTGGGATTTCTTGTGCTGCGGTGCGCCCTTTTGCTGACGCTCGACAACTCCGAGCCGCGATACACGCTGGAGCTCTTTCCGCTGTTGATCGTGTGGGGCAGTTTTCTCTTCCGCGCACAGAAATCGACCGGTCAGACCGCAGATCTAGTGCTGGTCGACGGTCGTCTTGCTATCTTTCTTGATCTCGTAAGGCTTCTCGTCGACCTTCTCGTTGTACTTGATGTTCGATTAGACCGCAGTTCGGTAGTCTTCCGACGGCATGTAGAGGCTCTGCTTCAGAGTGATGCCGCGCACCGGGTCAACCCAGATTGTCATGTGGGTGCAGTTGCTTCGGACTGAGGGATCTTTGGGGACCAGATCAAGCTTGGCCGTCTTAACACCGTCGACCACCTCGTCTCCCAGGTCCGAGATCGTCCAGCCTTAGCCAGATCTGTGCCGCTGCCGCCGAAGCCGAGGGTCAGGAAGCTCTCCAACTGGCTTGATTGCCTTTGGAAGTGAAGATGGTCAGGTGATCGGTGCCGGGTTCGAAGACGCGAATACTGCCGTCGCGGTACTCGAGGAGTCTTGAGCGCGGGCGACGGATCTTCGCGCCCATGACGGTCCGCCGTTCACCTTTTGAAGTAGATCGTTCCCGTCTGTGTCGTCGTCTCCTTCACGACGCGCTCGTAGAGGTCCCACCGGAAGTTGGCCTCGGCGGACACGAACTTCGTGCTCGCTTCGTCCATCTGGCGGAGAACCCCATCCAGGTGACCGGGCTTCGGCTGGGCCTGCAGCCGAGGCCGGCGTCGCGTACGAAGAGAGCGCGGAGGAGAGTAGCGTTGCAGCGAGGCGGCGGATCTGATCACCATGATCATCGATTTGCTGCTCCCATGGATTTGGATGCAGGTTTGGTGTCCGAGTGTCATCGAAGGATCCAGGCGTCGTAGGCGACGATCTTGTGATGCGCGTCGTAGACCGGTTCGTAGCGCTCGAGCGTCACCTCGCCGGAGATCGGCTCGATGACCCGCAGAATCGCGGCGCGGAGCTCGGCGTCCGTCGATGCGGCGCCAAGATCGTCGGCGCGAATCTGGTAGACGAAGCGGCTGCTGCCGCTCTTCGTCGTGCCGGCCTCTTTGACGAGCACCTCGCTGGCGTGGAGGGCGACAGTTTCGACGGGCTTGTCGTTGAAGTTGATGAAGAAGTGGCGAGACGAACATGAACAGGAGAATCGCCGTAACCATCACGTCATAGTGGAAGCTGCCGCGCTCGTAGGACCAGAAGATGTAGTTGCGAATCAGTTTGAACATGGGTTATTCCTTGCCCGGCTGCTTGCTGATGACGGTCTCGCCGTTCATGTAAGGAACCAGAGCGTCTGGGATTTTGATGCTGCCGTCGGCCTGCTGGTAGTTTTCGAGGATCGCGAGGTACGTTCGCCCCACGGCGAGGCCGCTGCCGTTGAGGGTGTGCAGGAACTCGCTCTTCTTGGCTGCCGCCGGGCGGTAACGGATGTTGGCGCGGCGCGCCTGGAAGGCTTCGAAGTTCGAGCAGGAGGAGATCTCGCGGTAGAGCTGCTGGCCGGGAAGCCAGACCTCGAGGTCGTAGGTCTTGGCGGAGGCGAAGCCCATGTCGCCGGTGCAGAGCAGCATGCGGCGGTAGGGAAGGCCGAGCTTTTCGAGCACGGTCTCGGCGTCGCGGGTCAGCTTCTCGTGCTCCGCGTTGGAGTTTTCCGGCGTGGTGAACTTGACCAGCTCCACCTTCTGGAACTGGTGCTGGCGGATCATGCCGCGAACGTCCTTGCCGTAGCTGCCGGCCTCGGAGCGAAAACAAGGCGTGTAGGCGCAGAAGGAGATGGTAAGCTGCGCCTCGTCGAGGGTCTCGTCGCGGAAGAGATTGGTGACGGGGACCTCGGCGGTGGGGATCAGCCAGTGGTCGCTCTCCTGATAGTTGCCGGGCTTGTAGGGGCCCTTGTCGTCGCAGTGGAAGAGGTCTTCGGCGAACTTGGGGAGCTGGCCGGTGCCGAAGAGCGACTTCGAGTTGACCATGTAGGGCGGCAGGACCTCGGTGTAGCCGTGCTCGCGCGTGTGCAGGTCGAGCATGAAGTTGGCGAGCGCGCGTTCGAGCCGTGCTCCCTGGCCGAAGTGGACGACGAAGCGCGAGCCGGAGATCTTTGCGGCGCGGTTGAAGTCGAGAATGCCGAGTGCTTCGCCGAGCTCCCAGTGGGGTTTGGCGGGGAAGTCGAAGCTTCGGGCTGCTCGCCCCAGACCTTTTCCTCGCGGTTGCCGTGCTCGTCCTTGCCGACGGGGACGGAGTTCTGCGGCAGGTTGGGGAGGGCCTGCATGATCTCGCGGAGCTGGTCGTCGGCGTCAGCAGCTGCCGCTTCGAGCGACTCGACCTGGGTCTTCAGAGCGCGTGTCTGTTCGGTCTGAGCAGTTGCGTCGGCCTTTGCCTTCGCGCTGCAGCTTTGGCGATCTCCTCGGTGAGCTTGTTGCGCTGGGCCTTGAGCGTCTCGACCTGGGTGATGGCGTCGCGGCGCTCGCGGTCGATCGCCGGCAAAATCGCCGAGAACGGCGGCGGGATCCATGCCGCGAGAGCGCAGTTTTTCTTCGACAAGGGCGAGGTTGGCCCGGACAAATGCTAAATCGATCATTACCAAGTATTTTAGCGTCTTAGCGGCGAAGGTACCTCTGCCGTTATGATCCGGCGGATTGCAGGTACTCTAGAAAAGATGAATCGGAACGGCAGAGAGGCGGCGAGGTGGGATGGCAGCGCGGGATAAAGGCCCGGATATGCGGGTGACCGTTGCGGGCGTCGAGCTGCGCTCGCCGGTGATTGCGGCAAGCGGGACGTTTGGCTATGGGGTGGAGTTCGAGGAGATTGTCTCGCTCGACCGCATTGGCGGGTTTGTCACCAAGGGGCTGTCGCGCGAGCCGATGGCGGGCAATGCCTGCGCCGCGGATCATCGAGACCCCGGCAGGCATGATGAATGCCATCGGGCTGCAGAATATCGGGGTGCGGGCGTTCGTTGCGGAGAAGCTGCCGAAGCTGCGAAGATGCAAGGCGCAGTGTGATTGCGAACGTCTTTGGCTTCACCATTGACGACTGCGTTGAGGTGATTCAGCATGCTCAACGACGCTCCGGGCATCGCGATGTACGAGCTGAATGCGAGCTGTCCGAATACGAGCCATGGCGGGATGGTCTTCGGGACCGATCCACCGTCGCTCTGGGAGCTCGTCGCGCGGTGAAGGCGGCGACACGGCGGCCCCTGATGGTGAAGCTCTCGCCGAACGTGACCGATATCGGGCTGATGGCGCGCGTCGCCGCCGATGGCGGGGCCGATGCCGTCTCCCTGGTCAATACGTTCGTCTCGCTGGCGATCGATGTGGAGACGCGCCGGCCGCGCATCGCCAACGTTACGGGCGGCCTCTCCGGGCCGGCGATCAAGCCGATTGCGGTGCGCATGGTGAATGAGGTCGCGAAGGTCGTGACGATTCCGATGGTCGGGATGGGCGGGATCGTGCGGGCCGAGGATGCCGTGGAGTTCATGATGGCGGGGGCAACAGCCGTGCAGGTGGGCACAGCGAGCTACGCCGATCCGCGCGCTGTTGAGAATATTGCCGACGGGGCTGAAGCGTTGGTGCGCGGCCCATGAGGTGGCTGAGGTGCAGCTCACTGACCGGGTCGGTGCAGATCTGATCGCCCTCCGGTGCCTCTGGCTGGCTTAGAATTAAGCAGAGATGATTGAACACAGCGTAGACTCCTCCCCAACCCCGACCGCCCTCTCCGAGCTTCGCCCGATCCGCCGCGCGTTGCTTTCCGTGACCGACAAGACCGGCCTGGTCGAGTTTGCGCGGGCGCTGGCCGGCTTTGGAGTGGATCTGGTCTCGACCGGAGGAACGGCGCGGGCGCTGCGAGAGGCCGGGCTGCCCGTCGCGATATCAGCGATCTGACCGGCTTTCCCGAGATGCTGGACGGGCGGGTGAAGACACTGCATCCGAAGGTGCATGGCGGCATTCTGCACGTTCGCGACAACGCCGAGCACATGGCCTCGGTCGACGAGCATGCGATCGAGCCGATCGATATGGTGGTGGTGAATCTGTACGCGTTTGAGAAGACGGCGCAGCGGCCAGGCGTGGCGTTTGCAGATGTGATCGAGAATATCGACATCGGCGGCCCGTCGATGGTGCGTTCGGCGGCGAAGAACTTCTGACGATGTGGCGATTGTGACTTCGGTGGCGGACTACGCCGTGCTCGCGGAGGAGATGGCGGCAAACGCCGGCAGCCTGAGCCGGGCGACGCGCTGGCGGCTGGCGAAGGCGGCGTTTGCGGTGACTGCGGCGTACGACGCGGGGATTGCGACGGCGCTGGAGAGCATCGAGTCGCCCGAGCGGCACGGCTGTCTTTGAGCAGGAGAAGCATGCCGCCAGACGATACGGGTGATCGATCCGCTGAGCAGACGCTGCGGTATGGCGAGAATCCGCACCAGAAGGCCGCGCTGTATATCGACGGCAGCGGTAGAGGCGTGGCGAACGCGAAGCAGCTGCAGGGCAAAGAGCTTAGTTACAACAACATCGTCGATCTGGACGCGTGCTGGGAGCTGGTGAGCGAGTTCGACGAGCCGGCCGTGGTGATCATCAAGCACACCAATCCGTGCGGAGCGGCGACCGGCGCGACCGTTGTGGAGGCTTACCGCCGGGCGCTGGAGGCCGACCCGGTCTCGGCGTTTGGCGGAGTGATCGGCGTCAATCGCGAGGTGGATGGCGCGGCGGCCGAGGAGATTGCGAAGCTATTCGTGGAGGCGATCGTCGCGCCGTCGTTCTACGGCGGAGGCGCTCGAGCGGTTCTCGGCGAAGAAGAATCTGCGGCTGCTGGAGATTTCTGCCGGCCGCGACGCCGGAGGACGTTGAAGCAGGTGTCGGGCGGCTTGCTGGTGCAGGATGCCGACCGGCGGCGCATCACAGAGGCGGACCTGCAGGTCGTCACCAAGCGCCAGCCGACAGCGGAGGAGATGCGGGCGTTGCTGTTTGCCTGGAGCGTGTGCAAGCATGTCAAATCGAACGCGATTGTCTATGCGCGCTTTAACGAGGGGCATGGCCAGACGGTGGGGATCGGCGCCGGCCAGATGAGCCGGGTGGATGCGGCGCGGTTTGGGGCGATGAAGGCTGTTCTGCCGCTCCGAGGACTCGGTGGCTGCCTCGGACGCTTTTTTCCCATTCCCGGATGGCCTGGAGACGGTTGCTGAGGCGGGCGCTACGGCGGTCATCCAGCCCGGAGGGTCAGTGCGCGACGCCGAGGTGATTGAGGCTGCAGACCGGCTTGGGGTCGCGATGGTCTTTACCGGGGTCCGCCACTTCCGCCACGGATAAAGGCTGCGTTTTTGCGGCAATGACGGCTATAATTGCCTGCATGCTGTGCAAACGGTGGGTCTTTGCCGCCTGCATCCAATCCGCAGGCCGCATCGTCTAACGGTTGACTGGCTTTGAATACCCTTCGGCTTCCATTCCGTGGCACAGGAAACTACAACTCATGACTCTGCTTTCACGTGCCCCTTCTTTCCGCTCTCTGCGCTTGATGCCCGTCGCCGCCCTTCTTTTCGCGGCACACACGATGGTCGCGCAGGCTCCGGCGACGGCAAAGGTCCAGACCCCTCCAGTCCCGGATCGCTCGTCTTCGTACTATCACTACGGCCTCGCGCGTCTTTACGAAGATATGGCCGTAAACGCGGGCCGGTCGGACTATGCGAGCCAGGCGGTGGAGCAGTACAAGCTTGCGCTTGATGCTGATCCGAACTCGCGCCTGCTGCAGGATGGCCTGGCCGATCTCTACTTCAAGATCGGGCGCATCCGCGAGGCGGTAGCCGCCGCCCAGGACCAGGTCACCAAGAATCCCGACGACTTTGAGGCACACGCCCTGCTCGGTAAGGTCTATCTGCGCTCGCTGGGAGATATGCAAAGCGCCCAGTCCGGCCAGATGTTGCAGCTTGCGATCGGGGAGTATGAGAAGCTCGCCGCTCTGAAGCCAGACGACATCGAAACGCACCTGCTGCTGGGGCAACTCTACGGCCTGAACCATGACTCCGCGAAGGCGGAGGCACAGTTCAAGCTCGCGCAGGGGATCGACGCCAACTCGGAGGAGGTCGCGCTGAATATGGCGCGGCTCTACAGCGAGCAAGGCGATCCGAAGCGCGCCGCCGACGTACTTAACGGCATTCCGGTCGATGACCGCTCGCCGCGCATCGAGTTCGCGCTCGGAGCCAGCTATGAGCAGATGAAGAAGAACAAAGACGCGGTGGCGGCCTACCATCGCGCGCTGGACCTGGAGCCTGACAATCTCGATACGGAGCGTGCTCTTGCCAATGCGCTCTCGAACGACGGCCAATTGGACGAAGCGCTCAAAGTGCTGCAGGGAATCGTCGCGGCCGAGCCACAGGATGGCCAGTCGCAGATCCACATCTCCGACATTCAGCGGCGTCAGGGACACTACGAAGACGCGCTCAAGACTCTGCAGAAGGCGAAGCCACTGGCTCCCGACTCGCTCGAACTGACCTACAACGAAGCGCTGATCTACGATTCGCTGGGCCGCTACGACGAGGCGATCGCCGTTCTGTCAAAACTCGTGACCGATACGGAACGCGCGGATGGCAAGTATTCGGATGGGGAGAAGACTAACCGTTCCATCTTCCTCGACCGGCTGGCGATCCTTTACCGCGAGGAGAACAAGACGGCGGAGGCTGTCGCTACATATAAGAAGTTGATGGCGCTCGGCGGAGACTACGTCAAGAGCGGCTACTCCGGCCAGATCGACGCCTACCGCGACGCGCACCAGTGGAAAGAGGCGACCGCAGTCGCTGCCGAGGTCGCGAAGGCGATGCCGAAGGACCGCAGCATCCAGCTGATGTACGCAGGCCAACTCGCGGATACGGGCAAGGTTGACGAGGGTGTTGCGTTGGCGAAGGCGCAGCTTGCAGCCACCGCAGGCTCACCCGAAGAGCGTGACTCGCGCCTGGCTTTGGCGACGATGTATACGCGGCTGAAGCGCTGGCAGGAGGCCTCTGCCGAATTGGACAAGGCCGATGCGCTGGCAACTAAGCCCGATGAAAAGCTCTACGTCTATTTCCTCAGGGGCTCGCTCTACGATCGCCAGAAGATGTACGACGAGGCTGAGGCGCAGTTCCGCAAGGCGCTTGAGATCGATCCACAAAACCCGACCGTGCTGAACTACCTCGGATACATGCTTGCCGATCGTGGTGTGCGCCTTCCCGAGGCTCTTGCGATGATTCGCAAGGCAGTCGATCTCGACCCGCAGAACTACGCGTTCCTCGATTCGCTGGGATGGGTCTACTTCAAGTCCGGGCAATATGCTCTGGCCGAGGAAAATCTCCGCAAAGCCAACGAACGCGGCAACTCCGATCCGACTGTTCACGATCATCTGGGCGAGGTCTATGAGAAGACCGGCAACCTGAAGATGGCTGTCGCCCAGTGGGAACGGTCGATGACCGAGTATGCGAGCTCGCTGCCCGCCGACGCAGATCCGGTCGATGTCTCCAAGGTGCAGCATAAACTCGAGAACGCAAGGGTGAAGCTGGCCAAGGTTGCGGGCGCCTCTCACTAAGCTCACAGGCAAAAACGATCCACCAAGCCGTTACACTTAACTCTGACATGGCCATCGACCTCCATCGATGCGCAGTCGCGGGAGATCAAGCCGATCTTCTGCTGGCTCGCGTCTATCCCGCACCTGTCCGCTCCTCGCGCACGGCCTTCCAGCGTGATCGCGAGCGGATTGTGCAGTCTCGCGCGTTTCGCAGACTCGCGGGAAAGACGCAGGTCTTCACCAGCCGCGCCTCGGACCACTTTCGCAGCCGCCTCACCCACACCATTGAGGTCGCGCAGATCGCCCGCGCCGCGGCCAGCGCACTTTGCCTGAATGAAGACCTCGCCGAAACGCTGGCCCTGGTTCACGACATCGGCCACCCGCCCTTCGGTCATGCCGGAGAGCGTGCGCTCGATCGCTGCCTGAGCCGTCACGGGCGGCGCTTCGACCACAACGTGCATGCGCTGCGCATCGTCGAGCACTTCGAGCAGCGCTACGCCGCCCATCGAGGACTCAACCTCACACTGGGCGTTCGCGAAGGCATCATCAAGCACTCGCGCGACTACACGGTCGAGCAGCACCCCGAGCTCGCCTGCTATCTGCTCGATCAGCGTCCTCCGCTCGAGGCGCAGTTGATCGACCTCGCCGATGAGATCGCCTACCTGACGGCCGACCTCGACGACGGCGTCGAGTCTGGCCTGCTTGAGATCGCCCACATTCGCGACCACGTCGATATTCTTGGCGCGCTGCTATCGCATGGTGGAGAAAGAACACGCTGGTGTGGACGAAAAGTTCCTCTTCAACGAGGCGCTGCAGTTGATGCAGAACGTCCTGACCGACGATCTGATCGAGACGACGAGGCGGAACGCCGCGACCGTTGGCGCCCAGAGTCTCGCAGACATCCGGCAGCACCCAACCCGGCTGGCGCTCTTCTCGCCGCAGATCGAGGCCGAGCGGCTGCAGGAGAAGCGCTATCTCTACGACACGCTCTACACATGCGAGCCACTCGAAACCGAGCACGACAAGGCGGAAGAGGTGGTCACCGCGCTCTTCGACTACTGGATCAACGATCCCGAAGAGCTGCCCGTGAGCCACTACGACGCGGTGGAGAATGAAGGTCTTGCGCGCGTGGTCGCGGACTATATCGCGGGCATGACCGACACCTACATTCTGCTTCAATACGCCCAGATCAAACGGGCAGTACGTTTCTAGACGTAATTCTGGCGAGCTAATCACGACAGAGTCTTCGCAAGGCGTACAATTTCAGCCACATGAACTTCAGCCCGGCTAACATCACGGCGCTTGTCGTCGCTGCCAGCTTCGCGGCGGGGTTGAATATTTACGCCACTGTCCTGACGCTGGGAATTCTTGCGCGAACGCAGTGGGTGGCATTGCCTCCGGGCCTCGACTCCCTCGGTCACACCTGGGTCCTGGTGGTCTGCGGAATCATGTTTGCGATGGAGTTCGTCGCGGACAAGATTCCCGCCTTCGACATGGTGTGGAATGCGCTGCACACCGTAATCCGCGTCCCTCTTGCCGCGCTCGTTGCGTATCACGCCAGCTCGCAGATGACCCCGCAGATGCAGATCCTGGCAACAGCGATCGGCGCTGTGATCGCTCTGGCAGCGCATAGCTCGAAGACCGCCCTTCGTGCAGCGGTAACACCAAGCCCGGAGCCGATCTCCAACATCGCCCTGAGTACGACCGAGGACGCCGCGGCCATCGGCCTGACCTGGTTTGCTACTCACCATCCACTCATCGCGGCGTTGATCGCACTCACCTTTCTGGCGGGTGCCATTCTCGCTGCCCGAGCGCTGCTGCGGGCGATCCAGAGACCTCTGCGAAAGCTCTTCGGCACCGACATTGAAGAGAGTAAACCCTCTCCTAAGCCGCTCACTTAGAGAACAGTACGGAAAGAACCTAAGCCGATGGCTTAGCTGTCGCAGCGCCCCGACTTTGTTTTTCCGGTGACCTAACGAGACTGCGGCATGGAGATTTGAAACAGTTTGACCGGATCAAGATAACTCCCCTGCCAACGCACGCCGAGATGAAGATGCGGACCCGTCGCACGTCCAGTCGCCCCACTCAGCGCAAGGATCTGCCCGCGACGGACCTTTTTGCCCACAGTCACCTCGATCTTCGACAAGTGCATGTACACGCTCATCACGCCCAGGCCATGATCGACGACGACACATCCGCCCTCATAGTAAAGAGGCTGCGCCAGCACGACGCGGCCCGAGTTGATTGCCGCGACTGGCGTGCTCGGTTTGACGTGGTAGTCGAGACCGCGATGGACGCTTGCAAGCTTTCCGTTGAAGACACGCTGATTTCCAAAGGAGTCCGACTGCGGAGCAAGATGCAGTGGGGGCAGAAAATTGCCCGTCCAGAGCGGCACGGAGGCGGAACTGGCAAACGCCTTGTCCTTGACGATCTTGTCCGCAGCAATCTTTTTCAGCGCAGCAGCGTTCGGCTCGACGAACTTATCCGGCACGCTGAGCGGCACTTTTTCGTACGGCGCCTCGCCGACCTGGAGATCCTCGCTCAGCGTTCTGTGCGTGCCGTCCGAGAGCGTCGCGTCAACCGCAAAAAGGTATGTGCCAGACGCCGTCTCCACGTCGACGCCGGCGAGCGAGTACCAGGTCTTCTTGTCTACGGAGGAGAAAAAGACGACGGGATGACTCTGCCACGTCGCTTGAACTGCGCGGGCGGCGCGATCCAGTCGCACCGTGATCAGACAGGGCGAGCCGTTCGCCAGCGCCTGTGGAGCAATCACCACCGTGATGCCCGTGGCAACATCGCTACCTCGCGCTTGCTGTTGCGATAAAGCGAAGATTGCTCCGAGGGTAAGCACGAAGAAGAAGTTGCGAAGTGGCAGCAGCATGAGGGGAGTCTAAATTAGGCAGCGCCATCAACTGAGATGCGCCTGCAGGATTAAGATGAACTGGCAAGAAATTCAGCCACAAAGGGCAGGTGCAGATGAGCGCTCTCGAAAACTTTCCCCGCATTACGCCGTTTCTGTGGTTCGACGCGAACGCTGAGGCCGCGGTCGACTTTTACATCTCCATCTTCAAGAACTCACGTCGTCTCGAAGAGCTTCGTCAGCCCAACGGCAACGTTCTGACAATTGCCTTTGAGCTCGACGGCCAGAAGTTCACCGCGCTCAATGGCGGCCCTGCGTTCAAGTTCACTGAAGCGATCTCGCTGACCGTGCGCTGCGACTCGCAGCAGGAGATCGACGAATATTGGGAGAAGCTCTCGGCCGGAGGCGGCGAGGTGCAGTGCGGATGGATCAAAGACAAGTTCGGTCTCTCGTGGCAGATCGTGCCTGCCAAACTTGGTGACCTTATCCGGAACCCCAACGCGATGAACGCGATGATGCAGATGAAGAAGCTCGACATCGCGGAGCTCGAGCGCGCGGCGAAGTCGTAAACACTGCGTATCGGGCGGTGATATCCTAGCCAGAATCAGTAGAACGAGGCTCCCGCTTTTCATGTCCAACACCAACCTTCCAGACACCACCCCCGCCGAATCCCCCGAACTCAACGAGTCTTTCGACACGATCCTTTCGCAGTTTGAGCAGAGCCATTCGCGGCGCTTGGGGGGGGCGGAAGGCAGATCACTGGAACCGTAGTCGCCGTGTCCGCCGAATACGTCTTCGTCGATATCGGCTCCAAGTCTGAGGGCGTTCTGCCGGTCTCCGTCTTTGAAAACGGGAAAGAGACTGTAGAGCCGGGCACAAAGCTGCAGGTCTCCATCAAGGGCCGTAATGAGGAAGGCTACCTCGAACTCACTCGCCTGCGCGTGGAGCAACCCAAGGATTGGAGCGCGCTCGAACGTGTGTTCGCAGAGAAGTCGATCCTCCTGGGAACCGTCACCGCCGTCGTAAAGGGCGGGCTGTCCGTAGACATTGGAGTCCGCGCCTTCATGCCTGGCTCGCGCAGCGGCGCACGCGACGCGGCCGAGATGGAGAAGCTCGTCGGCCAGGAGATTCGCTGTCGCATCATCAAGCTCGATGCCGAAGAAGAAGACGTAGTCGTCGATCGCCGCGCGGTCGCCGAGGAGGAGGACCGCTCGGCACGGGAGCGCCGCTACTCCGAGATCAAGGAGGGCGATGTCGTCTCCGGCAGTATCCGCAGTCTGATGGACTACGGCGCCTTCGTCGACATCGGCGGAGTCGATGGGCTGCTGCACATCAGCGATATCGCGTGGGGACGGATCGAGAAGCCGGCAGATGTATTGACCGTCGGTCAACAGATCGACGCCAGGGTGCTCAAGATTGAGTCGGCGGGCAAGCGAATCTCCCTTGGTATGAAGCAACTGCTGCCGCATCCGTGGGATGCAGTTGCAGGCAAGTACACCGCAGGCGAGCGTGTACGCGGCAAGGTGACGCGTGTCACTGACTTCGGCGCGTTTGTCGAACTCGAGCCAGGCATCGAAGGGATGGTTCACCTATCGGAGATGTCGTGGGCGAAGAAGGTCCGCAAGCCGGGCGATATGGTGAAGGCCGGTGACGTAGTCGAGGTGATGGTGCTTGGCGTCAACGCTGCGGAGAGGCGCATGTCGTTGGGCCTGAAGCAGACGCTGGGCGATCCCTGGGCCGACGCAGGAGAGAAGTTCCCCGCGGGCTCCGAGGTCGAAGGGCCAATCACTAGCTTCACGAAGTTCGGCGCCTTCGTGCAGCTAGCCGAGGGTATCGAAGGGATGATTCACGTCAGCGAGATTAGCGCCGAGAAGCGCATCGAACGCCCGCAGGATGTGCTTCGCGCCGGCCAGGTCGTGAAGGCGAAGGTTCTCGACCTGGACAAAGAGAAGCGGCAGCTCAGACTCAGCATGAAGCAATTGGTTCCCACTGGTCTGGACGAGTACATAGCCGAACACAAGGTCGGGCAGATCGTCACGGGCCGGCTGACTGAGATCTCCGGCGATCACGGAACGGTCGAGCTGGGCGCTGGGATTCACGCGAGCGCACGACTCGTTCTTGAAAGCGCGGCGAACGAACAATCGCCGGCTACAGCGCCCGACCTCTCATCGTTCAGCGCAATGCTGGCTGCACGTTGGAAGAATGGGCGTTCGGCGGCCGAGGCAAAGGCCGAGCCGGTACGCGCGGGCCAGATCCGCAGCTTCCGGATCACGATGGTCGATCGCGGAGCCAAAAAGATCAAGGTGCAACTGGTGTAAACAGTTGGGGGACAAGATGCTGGGACTCGTGCAGATCGGAGTTCAGCAGTCGAAGCCCACCCTCAATTGCGCTCCAAAGCCGCGCACGACGGTCTATTGGTTGCAGGGTGTCACCCTCACATGGATGCTTGCGGAGCTCGGCGTCTCCGCTTATGCGGCCGTGACTGCCCATAGTCCCGCGATGCTGGCCTTCGGTTCCGACAGCCTGGTAGAGCTCCTATCGGCTACCGTTGTGCTCTTGCAGTGGGTTCCGGGCATTACCATCTCGGAGCGGAGGGCGACGCGTACAGCCGGGATCCTGCTGTTTGTGCTCGCCTTTGTGGTCGCAGCGAGCGCGGTCGCGTCATTCGCTCTGCAGTTGCGGCCTGAAACAAGTCGCGCAGGCATAGGAATCACTGCGGCTGCGCTGATTTCGAACTAACCCTTTATCCACGCCAACCCAACCTCGAGCCCGTTGGCCCCAGTCCTGCAACAAAACCCGGATGCCAGCCGTCAAACACCCAGCGCAACAGTACGATATAGTAGATCTAGCATGGATGCCCTAGGCTCAAGACCGAGAGTGCAGAGTTCGTGGAGGCTTCTCCTCGCGCTGCTGTGCGTCTCTCTGGTCATCGCCTGCGGGACGATTCAGGCTGTCCACGTCCATCCTCAAGGGGACATCCACTCCGACTGCCCGCTCTGCATCACGGCGCATGTGGGTGTGCAGATCGCCGAGACGCCCGTGGTACTCCACGTGGCGTCTGTTGCATCGCCCGTTGAGTGGTTGGTCATGCCCCCGCTCAAGGGAAGTTTTTCGACCTTTGCACTCTTTACCCGACCACCCCCTGCTGACTCTGTTCTCGCATAGAGCATTGTCAGAAAAAAAAGGGAAAGAAAAAGGGGGAAGAAATGCACACGTCGATATGGCGAGGCATCTTCGCAGCAGTTGCGATCATCATTTGGTTCTGCGTTCCGGGCCTGTGGGCCCAGTCCGCGAGCAGCGCCGGGACCATTCGCGGCACCGTCACCGATGCGTCTGGCGCAATTCTGCCGGGAGCGACCGTCACCATCACCAATCCTGTTAGCGGCCTCAACCGCACGGCAACATCGGACTCCGACGGCAACTACCAATTCACAAACCTGCCGTTCAATCCGTACCATCTGTCGGTCTCAATGTCAGGCTTTGCCTCCCACGCGCAGGATGTTGAGGTTCGCTCGACGGTTCCGATCGCGATCAAAACAGTACTCGCGATCGGAGCGGCCTCCACCGTCGTGGACGTCACCGCAAGCGGGGATCTGTTGGAGAACGACTCGACCTTTCACACCGATCTTGATCGCGACGCCTTCAACAAGC
Organism: uncultured Acidobacteriaceae bacterium; assembly: GCA_963798925.1. GTDB lineage: Bacteria > Acidobacteriota > Terriglobia > Terriglobales > Acidobacteriaceae > Edaphobacter. Next base: position 928,496 of record CAWCVD010000007.1, on the reverse strand, counting down.
TCCCGCTCGAAAGCCAGTCTTCGTCGCTCAGCTCGCTGGTGACCCTTTCTTCGCCGGGCGTTGCTGCCGACTCGAACGGGCTCTTTCACGGACTCGGCGATCACGCGTCCAACTCGTTCTCTATCGACGGCCAGCCCATCACGGATCAGCAGAGCAAAGTCTTCTCCAATCAGCTCCCGTCCAACTCAGTCCAGTCCATCGAGGTGATCTCAGGCGCGCCCCCAGCCGAGTATGGCGGCAAAACGGCCTTGGTGATTCAGGTCACGACGCGTTCCGGGCAGGGAGTGACCTCGCCAACTGGCAGCATCACCACCTCCTACGGGACCTTCGGTTCGGCGAGCGGCGGAGTCGATCTCAGCTATGGAGGCAAAAACTGGGGAAATTTCATCGAGGTAGACGGCCTCAACACAGGACGCTTCCTTGACCCACCAGAGTTCGTCGTCTTTCACGACAAGGGCAATGAGATTAACGTCTTCGATCGCATCGATCGTCAGCTCGCCGATGCCGATTCGGTGCATCTCAACCTGAACTACAGCCGTTCCTGGTTTCAGACCCCCAACGCCTACGACAATCTGAACGTCCAGAATGTGATCAGCGGAGGAGCAGGCGCGAATCCCATCTTCGGTAACGTCGGCAATACAGATCAGCGATCGAAGATCGAGACGTTCAACATCTCCCCCACCTACACGCACACCATCGGAAACAACTCGGTCTTCAACTTCGGTCCCTACGTACGGAGAGACGCGTACAACTACTATCCGAGCAATAATCCACTTGCCGATCTGGGGCCGCCCAACCTTCAGAACCAGACGATCGCACAGAACCGTTCCCTCACCAACGCAGGCGTCCACACCGACATCTCGTATGTGAAGGGGATCAACAACATTAAGTTCGGCGGAAACTACTCGCAGACCTTCCTGCGCGAGAACGATACCCTCTCCGTCGTCAGCTCTACCTTCAACTCTCCATGCGTCGACTCCAATAACGTCTCCCAGCCGGGATTCACCGATCCATCGCAGTGCGCTGCGGCTGGGCTGGTGTCCAACGACCCGTCCGTCGGTGGCACCTTCAATTCGGTGCTGCTCCCGTACGATCTGACTCGCGGCGGCGGCTACTTTACATTCGTTGGGCACACCGACGTGAAGGAGTTGGCGCTCTATGCCCAGGACCAGATCAAAGCGGGGAACTGGCTCTTTAATCTGGGCATTCGCGGTGATCTGTACAACGGTCTGACGGTCGCCCGTCAAGCTGAGCCTCGGCTCGGCGCCTCCTATAGCATCAGACAGACCGGAACCGTTCTTCGGGTCTCGTACGCACGTACGCTCGAATCTCCCTTCAACGAGAACCTCGTATTGTCGAGCCAGGGATGCCAGAGTGACGTTCTCGCACCTCTCCTGCTCTGTACTCCCGGCGTCTCCGGAACGCTGCAACCCGGATTCAAGAACGAGTTTCACGCCGGTCTGCAACAGGCCTTCGGTAAGAACCTCGTTGTCAGCGGTGACTACATCTGGAAGTACACCCACAACGCCTTCGACTTCAGCGTGCTTGGCAATACGCCGATCACGTTTCCCATCGACTGGCACAACTCGAAGATCCCCGGCTTCGCCCTGCGTGCTGACGTACCGAACTACCACAACATCTCGGCATTCGTCGTCATGTCGTCGGTGGCAGCGCGGTTCTTCCCGCCGCAGGTCGCCGGCGCCGGCGCCACAGTGGGTCAAAGCGGATACCCGTTCCGCATCGACCACGATGAGCGCTTCAACCAGACCACGCACGTGCAGTATCAGGTGCCGGTCAAGCATGGTCCCTGGGTCGGCTTCAACTGGCGCTTCGACAGCGGTCTCACCGCTGGCGCGGTTCCGTGCTACAACGTCACGGACCCGAACAGCTCCTGCAACCCCATCAACGGCGGCCCGTCGATTACGATCAACGGCCAACCCGGAATCGACCTAAGCGGACTGACGGCCGACCAGCAGTTTCAGGCTGGCCTGGTCTGCAATGGCGTGGCCGCGACTCCGTTCGCCGCAATTCCGGGTAACCAGTGCCTTGCGTCGCAACTCACATCGAAACTCGTCTCGATTCCCGCACCCGGAACCGAGAACGATGACAAGAACCCGCCACGCATTGCCCAGCGCAGCCTCTTCGATGCCTCCATCGGCGAAGACAACATCTTCGGCGGCGACAAGCACAGATGGAGCCTTCGCCTGACCGCAGTCAACATCACCAACAAATACGCTCTGTACAACTTCCTCTCCACCTTCAGCGGTACGCACTACGTTACGCCACGTGCCATGACAGCAGAGCTGGGATTCCACTTCTAAGCACTGTCGTCGACGACAACAACCGCGGGCAACAGGGTCAAACCTGTTGCCCGTTTTCTTTGCTGCTCGGCCTCACTCAAGAGCTTCACTTAGGAGTGGGCGCGGCATAGGACTTGAGTAAATCCCATACCTCTGGGTCGACGGGAATTCCCAGTCGCATATTCTCTTCGCGCAATCGCAGCGTCTCCTCTCCCGGATAGCGAACCGGCTTATTCGGGTCAACCGGAGTCGCCTCACGCAGCGACTCAAGAATGCCCTCAGCTATCCGGATCATCTCCTTCGATTCGATAAGATTGCCCGGATCGATCGCGAGAAAGATCTGGGAGACTCCAGTCTCGCGAGTAGATTCGCGCGGAATCTCGTGAGTTGCGAGCCCTCCCGAGAGCATCGCCGCAACCATATCCAGCACAAGCGACAGCCCCGACCCTTTCCAATACCCAATCGGCAATGCGCGCTGCGAGGCCTCGATCGCAGCTGCGTCTCTCGTCAGATTGCCCGCAGTATCAAAACCTCCATCAACCGGAAGCAACTCACCGCGCTTGCTGTAGGCCGAAATAGCTCCATACGAAAACTGCGACATTGCCATATCCAAAACCACGTGACCACCCGGTCGCGGCACAGCGATCACCAGCGGATTGTTGCCGAGAACAGGCGTGGTTGCTCCCCACGCCGGCAGATTTGCCAGCGTATTCGTCCAGCAGAGTGCGAACAACCCCTGCTCGGCCGCATGCCAGCCGTAACTTCCTCCACGCATCCAGTGGTTCGTGTTCGCGAGCGCCACGCCGCCGATGCCATGCTCTCTCGCCAGCGCGATCGCCCGATCCATGCACATCAGCGCAGTGAGATTGCCCACCCCGCGACGCCCATCCCAGCGCTCAATCGCTCCGAAGCCCGCCGCCTTAACAGGCTCCGCATCCACATCTACGCTGCCATTGGCGATCGTCTCCACGAACCTCGGAAACCGGTTCAGCCCATGGGTATAAACGCCATCCCGAGTCGTCTCCGCGAAGAGCCGCGCACACACAGCAGCGCGCTCGTCACCAAGACCCAGCCGCAACATAGCGAGCAGCAGCGCACCAAACAGATCATCATAGGGAACTCGAAGCATGCACCTAGTGTAGAGCGACCGTTACAACTCTTTGCCAGCCTTGAACCGGCCCGCCGCTTCCTTCGACTCCTCGAATGCCTTCACCGAGTACTCATGCGCTTGCCGGGAAAGCTCGTGCGCCGTAAGATGATCGCCTTTGCCATGAGCAGTGGCTGCGGACTGATGAGCATGCGCCGCCTTATTGTGATATTCAGCAGCGCGGTCGTGCGGACTTTGTGGCATCGTAGTTCTCCTCACTCAATTCAGATGCAACTCAACGCCACGCGGAGCTATCCCAGCGCGACGCAGAACTACCGTCCCATCCAGCCGCCATCTACGGTAATAACCGTCCCCGTCACGTAGTCGCTCGCCGGAGCACTCAAAAACAGAGCCGCCCCGGCCAGATCCTGCGGCTGCCCCCAGCGCGCGGCCGGAATCCGTTCGAGGATCTGCCGATTCCGCGTCTCATCCGCCTGCAGCGCCTCTGTGTTCGTCGTAGCGAAGTACCCGGGCGCGATGGCGTTCACCTGAATCCCCTTCGGCGCCCACTCATTCGCGAGAGCCTTCGTCAGTTGCGCGACCCCGCCCTTGCTCGCCGCATATGCCGGCACACGAATCCCACCCTGAAAACTCAGCAGCGACGCAATATTCACAATCTTGCCGCAGTTCTTTCCGCCGCCCCCACGCGGGATCATGTCACGAGCCGCCAGCTGCGACAGCTGAAACACGCTCGTCAGATTCACCTGAATCACCTGCTCCCAATCTGCCAGCGTAACCTCTTCGGCAGCCGCACGAAGAATCGTCCCTGCGTTGTTCACCAGAATATCGACGCGCCCAAACTTCGCCTTCACCTGCGAAAACAAGTCCTCAGCCCCGGTAGTCGACGAGAGGTCCGCACGAAAAGCAGCCGCATCGCCCCCAATCGCCGCCGCGGTCTCCGTAGCGGCGCGGCGATTGCCATGGCAAGCCACGGCAGCCCCCGCCTGCGCGAGCGCAACCGCGATCGCCGCTCCCAGCCCGCTTGCAGAACCGGTCACCAGAGCAACTTTGTCATTGAGACGAAAACTATCGAGAATATTCGCTGAAGTAGTTGGCATGTTAAGGCCAATGTACCCGGTGCGCACTCACCGGAGCAACTGCAGCCGCAGCGCTACGCCTTCGCCGAACCCTCAATCGAGATCAGCGTCAACGTAACGCTCGTCTCCGTGTTGCGTTTATGCGGTGTCCCGCGCGAAATCACCAGCATGTCACCTTTATGCAGCACCACCGTCGTAGCTCCCTCCGACGTCGGCGCCAGCCACTCCCCCGGCTTCGTATTCCGCGGATTCTTCGGCGTCCCACCCAGTTCATACTTCGTCGTTCCTTCGAGGATCTGGAAGATATGATCGCGCCCCTCGTGATACTCGAACTCCGCACCGGCCTTCTTCTCCTCTGTCGTCATCACAATCGTGAACGGCAGCGCCTTGTTCGCAAACAAGCTATCGTTGCCCGGCTTCGCAGCGAGCATCTTCATCGCATCTGCCAGCTTCTCCGCCGGAAAAACCTGAAACGGCTCCGGAGCCGCGGCCTGCGCGCCCTCCGCAGCGAAGGCAAGCGTGTCAACAAGAGGAAGGCTGGCGGCGGCAAGCGGCGCAGTAAGGAGAAAGTTGCGGCGAGTCTGATCTTTGGCCATGCGCAAGTGAATCACATCTCGCCGCCGTCTGCCAAGACCGACAAGACCAGCCCCCGCAGAAAATTCATCACCGCGCAGCAGCAGCCGCAGCAGGAGCACCCGCCTGCCAATGCGCACCAGGCCTCGCCACTGCGTACATCTCCCCGCTTATCTGATCAAACAGCGCAAACCGGTTGTCGCCCACAGCGTACAGATCGAAGTGCGTCTTGCCTGGCAGATAAGTAAAGTGCGGCTCGCCTCCCAACCGGTTCAGCACCGCCTCCAACTTGTGCGCTGCGCCATCCAGATAAAACGTATCTGCCGTCCCCACGATCAGATGAATCCGTCCCTTCAAGTCCGGCGCAAGCGCGGGCCAGTTGGCCTCCACAATATGCGCAAGATCGTAATGATCACGCCAGTACGCCACGACACCCGGGTCAATGTCTCCCGTCACCCGGTTGAACATCTGCTTCGGAGCGCCGCTATCCGACCTCGGCGAGAACACCCACTCGAACGAAGCCATCTGCCCGCCATAAGGCCCCAGCGCCTGCTCCATCCGTGCAAACTGCTCCATCGTCGCCAGCACCTTGCCATCCATCCGCATAATCGGCCACGCCGAACCATCCGGCTTGCGATACATATTCGCATTCGCCGCGTAAAGATCAGGCCCCGTAAAGTCGTAAAAGTCGCTCGAGTCAGGCGACGTCGACCACGTGCCACCAAAGATCTTCGGATAATTAATCTGCAACTGCAGCGTCGCCCACCCGCCGCTCGAGTGCCCGTTCAGAAACCGTCCCGTCGCCCGCCCATCCATCCGATACTTGCTCTCGAGAAAAGGAATGAACTCCGTCGTCAGCGCCGCTCCCCATGGCCCGTTGTTCACCGAATCGGCAAACTCATGCGTCCCCTGCGCGCACGACTCGTCCAGCATCACCCAGATCATCGGAGGCATCTTGCCCTGCTTCATCCGTTCGCGAATCGTCACTCCCCGCCCAAGGATCAGCTCCAGCGTTGCACCAAAACCATGTGTAAAATACACCGTCGGAAATCGCTCCGTCTTGTGCTCCCCATAACCGGGCGGCAGCACTACCCAGGCCTTGATCGACACCGGCCGCCCCCAGAACCGCGTCAGCAGCTTGCTTTCGAACTCCACCAGCTCAACCTCGCCCGGCTTCACCGACTCCTTGTCCTTAGCCAGCATTGCAACCCGCGCGGGATCCGCCTCTGGATGCCCTGTCAACGGCACCACCGGCTCCGCGCCCTCGCCGGGCGTCCAGTGCTGCAGCGAAACCACAGGGCTCACCCAGTCCTTCGTCTCCCGGCCTTTGTAGTTGTAGCTGTGGTCTACGTCCAGCACAGCCTGAACCTCATAGTCTCCCGCAGGAATCGTCGCAAAAGGCGTAGGCGAAGCAATCCCCTCGGCGTCCGGATCAACATCGACCGAGCCGCCCGCGCCAAGGCTCTGCACTTCTCTCGCCCCAATCCACGTCGCCACGGGAGCCATCGGATTCGTATCCACCGACTTATCCCCCGAACCGGGCTTTAGAAAGATCAGCAGCCGTCCGCTGATCGGCGCCGTGATCCCCGCTGGCGCCTGCACCGTAAAGTGGACGTGACGGTTGCGGAGTTTGTGCCTGCAGTGGAAGAGCAAAGGAAAACAACGCGGTGGAGCAGAGCAGGGCCGTGGAGCGAAGATTCGTCATGTAGATCCTCGTGCGCGAATTCAGGAGAATCCTAGCAGGGAAATCACTCGATCCGCCCGCCCAGAACGCAAACTTTCAAATCGCTATACTGAGAAGCGAAAGTTAAGGAGAAAACGATGCGGCTTTATCAGATGGCGGACGCGGTCCGCTACGAGATGATGAACACCGAAGAACTGCGCGAGACCTTCCTGCTCGAAGGCCTCTTCCAACCCGGCGAGATCGAATTCGCCTACGTCGACCTCGACCGCACCGTCATCGGCTCCGCCGTTCCCGTCAGCGAAGAGCTCCAGCTCGAAACCGAACCCGAACTCCGTGCCGAATACTTCCTCGAGCGCCGCGAGCTAGGCGTGTTCAACGTCGGCGGCCCCGGCACCGTCGTCGTCGACGGCAAGATCCTTCAACCTCGACAAGCTCGACTGCCTCTACGCAGGCCGTGGCAGCCGCGACGTAATTTTCTCAAGTAAGGACGGAAAAAATCCCGCCTGCTTCTATCTCCTCAGCTATCCCGCACACGCCGAATACCCAACCGCGATGGTCAAATTCAAGGACCTCAAAGGCCTCGAGCTCGGCAGCCTCGAAACCTGCAACAAGCGCACCATCTACAAGGCCATCTTCAAAGACGGCATCAAGAGCTGCCAGCTCGTCATGGGCTTCACCCTGCTCGCCCCGGGCAGCAACTGGAACACCATGCCGCCCCACACTCACATGCGCCGCAGTGAGGTCTACTTCTACTTCGACGTCGATCCCGCACACCGCGTCGTTCACCTCATGGGACCTCCCGATGCAACCAGCCATCTCATCGTCGCCGACAAAGAGGTTGTCGTCTCGCCTGGCTGGTCAATCCACGCCGGCGTAGGCACAAAAAACTACGGCTTCTGCTGGGGCATGGGCGGCGAAAACCAGGCCTACGACGACATGGACCCCGTCACTATCGCCGACCTCAAATAGAAACCGTTATTTTTGGATGTCGTCATCCTGAACGCAGTGAAGGATCCCCGCATTTCGTCCGTAACGCCGCCAAACCATCAGGAAAATGATTAGAATTCCTATCCCAGGAAGGGAAAGCCAGTGACGAAAGCTTCCAACGAAACCAATAGCCTAGTTATCCGACCGAAATCAGAATGCAAATGGGACGAAGTAAGCCTCGGCGAAGTCATGCTTCGACTCGATCCCGGCGACGTCCGAGTGGCCACCGCCCGCCGCTTCGACGTATGGGAGGGTGGCGGCGAATACAACGTAGCCCGCGGCCTCCGCCGCTGCTTCGGCCTCAAGACCGCCATCGTCACCGCACTCGCCGACAATCCCATCGGCCGCCTCCTCGAAGACCTCATGCTCCAGGGCGGCGTCGATCAGTCGCACCTCGTCTGGACCAAGTACGACGGCGTAGGCCGCACCACGCGCAACGGCCTCAACTTCACCGAGCGCGGCTTCGGCGTTCGCGCCGCCCTCGGCTGCTCGGACCGCGGACACACCGCCGTCAGCCAGCTCAAGCCGGGCCAGATCGACTGGGAGAAGATCTTCGGCAAAGAAGGCTCACGCTGGTTCCACACCGGCGGCATCTTCTGCGCGCTCTCCGAGAGCACACCTGAAGTAGCCAAAGAAGCCATGATCGCCGCGCGCAAGCACGGCACCATCATCAGCTACGACCTCAACTACCGCGACTCGCTCTGGAAGTCGATCGGCGGCAAAGCCCGCGCCACCGAAGTCAATCGCGAACTGGCCTCCTACGTAGACGTCATGATCGGCAACGAAGAGGACTTCACCGCCGCCCTTGGCTTCGAGGTCGAAGGCACAGGCGAAAACCTCGCCGAGCTCGACTCATTCAACTTCCGCAGGATGATCGAGAAGGCCGTAGCCACCTTCCCCAACTTCAAGGTCGTCGCCACCACCCTCCGCCACGCCAAAACCGCCACGGTCAACGATTGGGGCGCCATCTGCTACTACGAGGGCGACTTCCACGAAGCCCGCCCCATGCCCGACCTCGAGATCTTCGACCGCGTAGGCGGCGGCGACTCCTTCGCCTCAGGCCTGATCTACGGCTTCCTCACCGACAAAGGCCCCGACTGGGCCGTCAACTGCGGCTGCGCCCACGGAGCCCTCGCCATGACCACCCCCGGCGACACCACCATGGCCACCTTCGACGAAGTCCAACGCATCATGAAAGGCGGCGGCGCAAGAGTCCAGCGCTAAGTTTTGCAAGCCTCATCTCACCTCTGTTTTGTGCCGAATTCTCTCAGAAGTCGTCACCCACCCTGTTCGAAGTCGTCATCCTGAACGAAGTGAAGGATCCCCGCATTTGTAGTTGCACAACTGCCAGACCAGACACCGATGAGACCCGACCAACTCGCCTACGTCTACATCCTCGCAAGCAGCTTCAAAAAACTCTACATAGGTGTAACCACCGACCTCATGCACCGAATCACCGAACACAAATCGTACAAGCACCCACAAAGCCACACCGCAAAATACAATATCAACCAACCCGTCTACTTCGAGCGCTTCACCACAGTCACCGCAGCCATCCAACGCGAAAAACAACTAAAAGGCTGGGTCCGAACCCGAAAACTTGAGCTGATCATCTCCACAAACCCACTATGGCAAGACCTAAGCGCAGACTGGGGCAAGCCCACTCCACCGTTCAAAGAATCCGACCTGCGACCACCCACCACCTTCTACGATCGGCCATAATCCTTAGAAATCGTCACCCTGAACGACCTTTGGCCCAACCGAATACTTTCGGAAGTCGTCATCCTGAACGAAGTGAAGGATCCCCCGCATTTGCCTTTCGCCAAACTTGCCCGCAGCTTAGGAGAACCGAACAAATGAATAAATCCCAAGTCCTCCAGTCCCTCCAGGAAATCGGCCTCGTCCCCGTCCTCCGAGCCGACTCCGTCGCCAAGGCCCTCGCCATAGCCGGAGCCATAGCCGACGGCGGTGTCACCGTCCTCGAGATCACTATGACCGTTCCCGGCGCCATCGAGGTAATCCGCAAGCTAGCCGAGCAACGCCCCGACATCCTCATAGGTGCCGGCACCGTCCTCGACCCCGAGACCGCCCGCATGTGCATCCTCGAAGGAGCTCAGTTCGTCGTCAGCCCCGCGCTCAACCTCGCGACCATCGAGATGTGCCACCGCTACTCCATCGCAGTGCTACCAGGCGCGCTCACCCCCACCGAGATCGTCACCGCATGGCAGGCCGGAGCCGACGTAGTCAAAGTCTTCCCCGCAAGCGCCATGGGCGGAGCAAAATACCTCACCGCCCTCAAAGGACCCTTCCCCCAGATCCACATGATCCCGACCGGCGGAGTCTCCCTCGCGACCGCCAAGGAGTTCCTAGAAGCCGAAGCCTTCGCGCTCGGCGTAGGCTCCGACCTAGTCAACCACAAGGCCATGGCCGAAGGAAAACCCGAGATCGTCACCGACAGCGCGCGCAAATACCTCAGCATCGTCAACGAGCACCGCCAGTCCAAAGAGAAAAAGTAAAAAATAAATCTCAAAAAAGAGGAAAATTTTCGACGCTCAAAAAAGTGCATCTAACCACCACGTTATGACCACAAAAATGCACTTAGCACCACGAAAAAACCACACTTTTAACCTGTGGAAATCACCAAACCCCCTGTAAAAACGCACCCCTCACCACAAAAGAAAAAAACTGGAAAGTTTTCTCGAAATTAAGGCCGAGGCCGAGTCACCCAAAGCACCGGCTGCCGAATCGGAAACGTCTGCTGAAGCTCGAAGATGGGCGGGTCAGGCTTCAGCTTCTTCCAAAGCTCCGCATACTCAGGCCGGTTGTAAGCCCGAGCCGCAAACAGCAGACTCGGAGGCCGTATCGGCAGATCATTAAAGTGCTTCGCATCAGCAACATAAGGCCATGTCCCGCGATCGAGGATGCAGGGGTACAAGCGTGCAATCACAGTCCGCATCCCCGGCCCATCCTGCAACTCATAGTCCCAGACACTCTCAAATCGCGTTGAAAGCATAAGACAAACCCCAGCAAACATATCGAGATTAAACAACGTGTTCCGATAAGGATTCTGCGTCGTCAGCTCATGCGGAAACGTGCCATTTGCAACGATCTGCGCGCGAATCGTACTCGATTTGAATTGATGCCGCAAAGTCGTCAAAGGCGCGTCATCCTTGGCTTCCGTGAGACGCGCAATAGCCGCAGCCTGCAACAACCACGAAGTTCCAAGGTGACTCTTCGTGTCACGCGCAAGCCCAGCAAGCCGCGAAGTATTGAGCCATTCAAAGTACTCAGCAAACCACTTCTGCACGGCCACACGATCCGCATCCGCAAATCCGTCGAAGTTCGAAAGAAACGGAAGACACAGAACCACTTCAGCCAGATGCACAGCTTCGACGACACCCTCTGGACGCCCCGTCTTTGCTGGCCGAATCGTCTGTCCGTACATCAAACTCGGCGTCATTCGCGTCGCAGGATCGATGAACCAGGCGCGCAGATGCGCGATCGCCTGCTGCGCGTAACGCGCCTCGCTCGTGATAACAAAAGCCGCAGTCAGCCCGGGAACGCAGATGCAGAAGTTCAACAAAGCGTCGCGATGCGCCGTGAAAGCATCGGGATTAGGAGGGCCGCTGCTGTGTGGAAGGAAGGGGCCGGTTGGCTTGTCGGGATCAGGCCAGTAGTCATCTGCCTCGGAGTAGTAATCGTTCGGCGTGCCTGAGCTGTGTGGGGCCGGAATCGTGGTGAGTGGCACCGGAGGTTGCGTGAGATAGTGTGCGGCAGAGCTGATGATGCGATCATGATCGATCGCCGCTACGTCCGGATGTGAGGTCGCTCTGCTCTGATCTTGCGAGAGGAGCAGTCGTGGCGCGAGCAAAAGCGTGGCGGCTTGCGAACAGAAGGTGCGACGAGTGGTTGCCATAACGAGTGATGCTTTTGCCCGAAGAGTATCACGGGGGAGCGGCGATCGATCGCCGTAGCAGCTTCATCAGGCCCTCGACCTGACGGTAGGATTGTAGGTAATGCGCGTGTGGTTGCATCTCGGGCTCTGGATGGTTGGGGCGATGGCCAGTGCATCGCCGACGTATGCAGCGACGAGGCCAATTGAGGTTTGCGTGCGCGATTCGCGAGGTTTGCCGATAACTGGCGCTCGCGTCCAGATAGCGGGAGGCCCATCGCAAGCCGCTGTTAGCGACGCCGGCGGATGCGCGACTGTCGATGCCGAGACGCAGGTGACGGTCGAGATCACGAGAGACGGGTTTTGGCCCATTGAACAGGCTCTGGGGAGCGGGAGCCGGGTGATTGTCGTGATGCAGACGGCGGTGGCGTTCGACGAGATTGAGGTCACGGCGGCACGGGCGCCGTTGGCGCTGGACGCGAGTGCGAGCAGCGTGCGGACGGTGACCGGTGAGCAGTTGCGCGAGGCGCCGGGGTTCACGCTGGATGATCGGTTGAGGCAGGTTGCTGGTTTCCAGCTCTTCCGCAGGACGGGTTCGTGGGTGGCGAATCCGACGACGGAGGGAACGACGTTGCGCGGGCTTGGTTCGACGGCTGCGAGCAGGACGCTGGTGCTGAGCGACCAGGTGCCGCTGAACGACGCGTACGGAGGTTGGATTCACTGGAGCGAGATTCCGGCGCTGGCGGTGCAGGATGTGGAGCTGATGCGCGGTGGAGCGTCAGATCTCTATGGGTCGAGCGCGATCGGCGGTGTGATTGACGTCGTTCCTGTCCTGCCAAAGAGCTTCGACTACGGGTTGAATGTCGCAGGCGCAAGCGAGGATACATCGATTGCGGATGGACTGTTGACTGGAGCGGCGCGTGGATGGAGCGGGTTGGCGGCGAGTAGCCTGTTTCGGACTGGTGGGTACATTCTGACGGCTCCTGAAGTTCGTGGTCCGGTGGATATACCGTCGAATGTCCATTCGCAGAGTGGAAGGGTTGAGATACGCCGCTTCCTGGGTCCGAATGGTGACGTCTTTGTGCGCGGCAACGTGCTGAACGAGGCTCGGAGCAATGGGACGCCGCTGCAGACGAATGGTGCGCGTATCTGGCGCTATGTTGCTGGGGGAGATTGGACCGACGGCAATGCCGACCAGTTTCTCCTTCGGTTTTATGGGACTGACCAGAGTTACCGTCAGAGCTTTTCTGCGATCAATTCGATGCGTACCTCTGAAAAATTGACTGCGTTTCATGTTGATCCCTCGCAGCAGGTGGGTGGGGCGGTGCAGTGGGCGAGGAGTCACCGTCGGTGGACCTTCGTCGCGGGCGGCGATGTGCTGGATAACCGTGGGACCGATCTTGAAGAGTTGTCCGAGGTCAGTCTGAGTGCACGGCAACGGGGTGAGGGCGTGTATGGCGAGGTATTGTGGCAGCCTGCGACTTGGTCGTTTGCGTTCTCGTCGCGGTTCGATCAATTCGGCAGCTTCGATGCTCACCAGAGTGGCGGGACGCCACCCCCTTTGCCGAGCATCAGCGAGAATGTCTTCAATCCGCGGCTTGGTGTGGTGAAGAAGATCAATGGCGCGCTGTCGCTGACTGGGTCGGGTTTTCGAGCGTTTCGGGGGCCGACGATGAATGAACTTTATCGTCAGGGGCAGGTGGGGCAGCAGATTACTTTGGCGAATCCGAGTTTGCGTTCGGAGCGGGCGACGGGGTTTGAGTTTGGAGCGCTGGGGACGGTGGGGCGACTGGGTTCGGTGCGGGGAAGCTACTTCTGGACGCAGGTGAACCGGCCGGTGGCGGCGGTTACCCTGAGCTCGACGCCGACCTCGACGTTGTTGATGCGGGAGAATCTGGGGCAGTTGACGAGTAAGGGGCTGACTGCGGAGTGGGAGATGCCGATTGCGCCCTGGATGACGATCGTCGGAGGGTATCAGCTGGCGTTTTCGACGGTGACGAAGTTCCAGGCTGATCCGACGCTGGTGGGGAAGTGGACGCCGCAGGTGCCGCGGAACATGGCGACGGTACAGCTGCGATTTTCGAGCCCACGGGTTGGGGTCTTGAGCGTTGATCTACGGACCAGCGGGCACCAGTTTGATGACTCGGCGAACCAGTACCGGTTGGCAGGGTACGGGCAGGTGGACGTGTTCGGCGAGCACGCCTTTGGGGAGCGCTGGCGGGTTTACCTGCAGGTGCAGAATCTGCTGAATCAGCCTGTGGAGGCTGGACGGACTCCTCTGCTGACGCTCGGTGCGCCGATTACTGTCATTGGAGGGGTCCGATTCTCACGTTGAGGTACCCCCACCCCTGCCCAAAAGTATGCAAAGTCTTCTAAACATTCGACTTAGGTCTGGACCTCGACGTGAATGTCTTGTCTTTTAGGGATTCTCTCGTGCAAAGTCTTGATTTCAAAGAACATGGCTTAACGAAAATAGCCCCGAGTTATCCCGGGGCTTTCTCTTTTGCTCTGTTTAATTATACCGCGCGGAATCTAACTAAAATGCCACATGGATCTCGCTGATAATGGCTAAGTTAGCGTCGAAGAGGGCTTGACAAGATTTTCGACGCGAGGTTTTCCTCAGGCTGTGGAAAACGAGCGGCGGGTCGACGTGCGGGAGGTCATCTGGTGTTTGCGGCGACGCTTGTCTCCAAGACGTCCGTAGGTGGATTCAAGGAGGCGGTGGAGTTTGGCGGCAGCTCCGGCGAAGGCACTGTCGATGTCGGTGGATGCGGCGGAGGCGACCAGGATCTGGTGGTGGCGGGGACGGGCTTCGAGGACGCAACGTTTGTCTCGAGGACTGTCGAGGCCGGCTTTGTTTGCCTCTCCTGTGAGGTGGACTTCGACGCGGGTGAGATAGGGGTCGAAGCGGCGAAGGACGTTGAGGATGTAGGCTCCGATGGAATCGGAGAGCTTGTTGTGCATCGAGATCGTGCTGTCGCTTGTGATCTGAACCTGCATGGACTCTCCTTGTGCTGCTGCAGGGTAAGACGCGCAGGCTAGCCTAGGAGTGGCCGCAAAAATGTCCGTAAATGGCAGGGATTATTTTCGCGGTGGGGAAGAAGTTACCTGCAGAGGGCTATTGCTGGTTGAGTTGAGCGAAAGGCTCGGAGGAAGTGCTTCGGCGCGGGATTTTTCGCAGGGTTACGAAAGCCTTACGCTCCCCCCGTAAGGCCAAGGCAACAGCAAGGCAAAACAAAGACAATTTTGGATCAGTTTTCAGTTTGTTCAGTTATTCAGTTTTTCAGTCAGGCAACAGCAACAGCAGCAGCAACGGCAAATGCGGGGATTCTGTCCCTTCGACCCTGCTCAGGGTCAGCATGACGACTTTCTTGGAGGGAGATTTGTGAGGAGGTTTTGGGAGATATGAGGGAGATATGGGAGAAGTATGGGAGCGATAGGTTGAGTGGATGGAGAGACGGATGCCGTATGCTCGAGGTCATGCCGATGAAGAGGATGTTTTGTTTTGGCTTTGTTGTTGCGCTTTTGATGTGCATGGTTGCGCGCGCCAAGATGCAAAAGGACGGGGTGGTGCTGCCTTCGGCCACTGGAGCACAGACGGAGACCGATGAATATACGCGGTATGAGTTGTTGGCTCCGGAGACGGCCAGCTTCAAGATCTATTACGAGGTGACGGCGACTACGGCGGGGGCGAAGTTTTTTTATAACCCGATTCGCAAGGGGAGCGTCGCGAGCGATGAGAGCGTCTTTGATGCGATGACGGGCAAACCGCTGGAGTTTGCGGTGGTGAGTGGGGCGGAGGCGAAGAAGGATCCGTTGATGGCGAAGGCCGATGAGGGGACGGATTACATCAAAGTGACGCTGGTGCGGCCTGTGCCCGAGAACGGGCAGGGGCGGGTGGTGATTGTTAAGACTTATAAGGATGCGAAGAGCTATTACGTCGACGGGAAGACGATCGTGTTCAATCGTCCGCTGGGGATTCGGCGTAACAAAGTCGTATTGCCTGCGGGGTATGAGGTGGTTGGGTTGACGGTTCCTTCGCAGATCCGGACCGAGAAGGATGGGCGGATTGCTGTGAGCTTTATGCATGCGGGGTCGGGTGAGGCTCTGCTGGTGTTGAAGGCGGTGAAGGATGCTCAGACCGGCGCGGCTGCGATACCGAAGGAACTGACGTCGGCGAAGAGCTGGGAGTCGCCGTTTGCAGGTGAGTCGGAGCGGGCGCGGTTGTTGGAGAGGGCCTATCAGGATCGGGATATTGTTTATTTTTTGCAGCAGCCGGAGACGCATGCGTTCAGCCTCTATCACGATTACACGGAGACACGGCCCGGGATCAATGGATATGCGAATGTCGTGCGGACTGGCAGCGTGGCGAGCAATCCGTCGGCTTACATCTTGGATACGGGCGAGAAGTTGAAGACGGAGGAGATGAGCGGGGCGGAGATGGTGGCTTCGAAGATTAATGCGGGGGAGACGGTGGATCCGAAAGATCAGGTTGTGGTGATTCCGTTTCCTGCGGCGGTAAAGGCAGGAGAAACGATGCGGCTGCGGATTGCGGAGACTTATACGGCTCCGGCGAGCTATCGGCTGGAGGGGGACGAGTTGGTGTTTGACCGGAGTCTGGGGCGGCCTCGGAATGCTGTTGTGTTGCCGAGTGGGTGGTATTGCACGGAGAGTGCGGAGCCCACTACGGTGACTCAGTTGCCGGATGGAAGAGTGAAACTGGATTTCTGGGATGATCGGCCTGAGGCGGTGGATGTTCTGTTGAAGGCGAAGCGGAGGGTGGCGGAGTGAAGAAAACGGTTCGTGCATTCGCACGAAGACCCACCTTAGCGACGATAAAACCGTCGCGAAGATGGGGCACCCGACTGTTTGGTTGGATATTCGCGCTGGCTGTTTGCACAACTGCGACGTCACAGGAGGCAGCGCAGCAGGTGACTTGGCGGTTTGATGACGTGTCTTCACTGGGTGGACATGCGACGAAGGTGCTCGGGCATCCACAGGTGATTGAGACACCGATGGGGAAGGCGATTGCGTACGACGGCATCGACGATGGGATGTTTGCAGGTGTGCATCCGCTGGCGGGGGCGGAGACCTGGACTTGGGAGATGATCTTCAAACCGGATGCGGATGGGAAGGCAGAGCAGAGAATCTTTCATCTGCAGTCGATCGATCCGGCGACGGGTGAGGATGTGCCGCAGGAACGGATGTTGTTTGAGATTCGGATTCGCAATGGGCAGTGGTGCCTGGATAGCTTTGCTACGGCAGGCGGTCAGAGCAAGGCGCTGCTGAATTGTGAGAAGCTGCATCCGTTTGGGAAGTGGTATCGGGTGACGACGGTGTATGACGGGAAGGTGCTTAAGAACTATGTAGGGGATGAGTTGCAGGGCGAGGGTGAGGTGAAGCTGGTGCCGCAGAGGCCAGGGCATTTGTCGGTGGGGGTGAGGATGAATCTCGTGGATTATTACAAGGGAGCGATTTACTTGACTCGGTTTACACGGTCGGCGCTGGGTGTTGGAGATTTTTTGAAGATGCCGGCCGAAATAGTGCTATTGGGTTGAGGTGAGGACGAAGTTTTCGCGGGTATAGATGGCGGAGAGGGCGGTGCTGGTGGCCAGCATGAGGGTGTTGGTGTCGTCAGCGAAGATGTCGAACTCGGACTTGTAGAGACGGAGGACTATAGTGGTGGAGGGTGATGGGCTTGCCGTCAAGGGTACCATGAGCTTCGGGCTGGTCGGTGATCCAGAGTGCGGGGACGGCGTCTTCCCCCGGCTTATTGCTCGGGACGACCGCGAAGTAGAGATCTTTTGGGGCGGGGTGCGCCGTCGTTTGCAGAAGCAGGGATTGGAAGATGCTGGGATCGTAGTCCGGCAGGAAGATGAAGTCAGGCTTGAGATCAACGATGGTAGGCAGGCCAGCTCCCCCGACTTGGGTCTGAGAGATGAAGAGCTTGTCGCGGGACTTGCTGAGTGAGTAGGAGGTGTTGACCAGGGTCACCATATTGTTTGCGAAGCCCCCTGCAAAGCTGCTGTTTGAGTCCAGCTTGTAGTCTTCGACAAATTGAAAATCTTTGGCGACGCCGGGGGCGGCCGAGCCGGAGCGGCCCCTGGTGGTTGGGGGATCGTCGGTAGTGGTGGGGAGGCGGTAGTTGACTTTGCTTTTGACGTGGTAGCCGTCTTTTGTCTTATCGATGGTGTAGGAGGCTTTGCCGGAGGGTTTGCCGTGAATGGTGATGGTGAAGTTGTTCTGGGCGACGGCAAGTGGAGTGGCGAGCGCGAGACAAAGCGCGATGAGACGAACGACCATCTGGGACTGAACCTCCGGGTGGAGGGATCAGTTTAGAGCATGAGAGTGACCTTACGGAAAATCGATGCGGAGATGAAGCTCTGAGTGTGGGAGTTGAGCATCCAATCAGGTCACGAGGAACAATCGCGATGAAGATCCTGATCAACAGCAACAACAAGTTTGAGGTGAACGCCGAACTTGCTAAAGAGGTGGAGAGTGAGGTGGAGCGGGCGATTGAACGATTTGAGGAGCGACTGACTCGCGCTGAGGTGCACTTGAGCGACGAGAATGGAGCCAAGGCTGGGGAACGCGACAAAAGATGCGTGATTGAGGTGCGGCCGGTTGGGATGCAGCCCGTTTCGGTCACTGAAGATGCGGCGACGGTGTTGGAGGCGGCGACAGGCGCGGCACATAAAATGAAACGCTTGCTGGATTCGACATTCGGTAAGTCAGATGAAAAGAGGTAAAGAGCCTTAGGCTATGGCTTTGTTGACGAGATCCTGGGCTTCGGTCTGGATTTGCTTTAGGTGGTCTTTGCCTTTGAAGGACTCGGCGTAGATCTTGTAGACGTCTTCAGTGCCGGAGGGGCGGGCAGCGAACCAGCCGTTTTCGGTTGTGACTTTCAGTCCGCCGATTGCTGCATGATTACCGGGGGCTTCGGTAAGGATGGCGGTGATGGGTTCGCCGGCTAGTTGTTTGGCGGTGACTTGTTGAGGCGAGAGTTTGGCTAGCTTGGCTTTTTGATCTTTGGTGGCTGCAGCGTCGATGCGCTCGTAGACAGGGTTGCCGTATTTTGCGGTGAGCTCGGCGTAGAGTTGGCCCGGGTCTTTGCCGGTGCGTGCGGTCATCTCAGCGGCGAGGAGGCCGGGGATGAGGCCATCTTTGTCGGTGGTCCAGACGTGGCCGTTGCGGCGGAGGAAGGTGGCGCCGGCGGACTCTTCGCCGACGAAGCCTAAAGTTCCATCGATGAGACCTTCGACGAACCATTTGAAGCCGACGGGAACTTCGAGCATGGGGCGGTTGAGGCCTTTGGCTACGCGGTCGATGATGCTGGAAGAGACGAGGGTTTTGCCGATGCCGACCTTTTCGGACCACTCGGGCCGTTTGGTGAAGAGGTACTGGATGCAGACGGCGAGGTAGTGGTTGGGGTTGAGGAGTCCAGTGGTGCGGGTGACGATGCCGTGGCGATCGTGATCGGTGTCGGCGGCGAAGGAGACGTCGTATTTTTGCTTGTTGGCGATCATGCTGGCCATGGCGAAGGGGCTGGAGCAGTCCATGCGCACGCGGCCGTCCCAATCGCAGGTCATGAAGCGGAAGGTGGCGTCGACGTGGGGGTTGAGGATTTGTAACGATGGGAGATACTTTTCGGAGATGCGGGGCCAATAGTGGACGCCGGCTCCTCCTAGCGGGTCGACGGCTAGTTTGAGGGTCGCGTTGGCCAGGGGGGCGAAGTCGATGACGGTGGCGAGGTCGTTGACGTAGGCGGTGATGTAGTCGTGGCGGTAAGTTTTGTCAGCGGAGAGGGCTCGGGCGTATGGGATTCTTTTAATGCCTTTGAGGCCTGCAGCTATGAGTTCGTTGGCTCGATTTTCGATCCATTTGGTGGCGGTAGTGTCGGCGGGGCCGCCGGAGGGTGGGTTGTATTTGAAGCCGCCGTCTTCGGGTGGGTTGTGGGAGGGGGTGATGACGATGCCGTCACAACGATGGAGTTTGAGGTTGGCGTTGCGGGTGAGGATCGCGTGAGAGAGAACGGGTGTGGGGGTGTAGCCGAGATGTTCGTCGATGAGGACTTCGATGTCGTTGGCGGCGAGGACCTCGAGGGAGGTGACGAAGGCTGGTTCGGAGAGGGCGTGGGTGTCTTTGGCGAGGAAGAGCGGGCCGAGGGTGTGCTGGGTGGCTCGGTACTCGACGATGGCCTGGGTGATGGCGGCGATGTGGTCGTCGTTGAAGCTGGCGGCGAAGGAGCTGCCGCGGTGACCGGAGGTTCCGAAGGCTACGCGCTGGGATGGGACGGTTGGGTCTGGATGGAGGGCATAGTACGCGGTGATGAGGCGGGAGATGTCGACTAGGTTTACGGAAAGGGGTGGCTGGCCGGGCGTGTTGGGCGTCGGTGTTGGGATGTGGTTCATATGCTGGGATGCCTCGGTTGGGTTGGGCTTGCGCCTGCATGGGCAACTATATGGGATGCGGGCTGCGGGACGGAAATCGCTGGTTGCTTCGGCCGAGGATTCGTGGGTGCCGCGAAAAGCTGCTTGTGTTTTGCGCGGGGATATCCTAAAACGGAAGTGCTCCCAGTTATTTGTGTCAGAAGGAAAGATGGCAGGGCCGGCTCGACAGCTCCGGCGACGTGCATTGCAGAGTTTGGATCGTTGAAGGATGGGCTGGCCCGCGTTCTGACACGCACTTGCGTTGTTGGTGGGCCAATCCTTGAAGGGGTTGGATGAAGTTGGTTCGTCGGAGATGGGTGTTTTGGGCAGGACTTGCGGCTGTGTGGGCTTCGGGTTTGCGGGCGTTTGGGGTTGAGGCGACGCTGGTGGCGGATGTCCATGTGAACAGCGCGCGGCCGGCGGCGAATAGCGGAGCGATCTCGAATTTGAATGTGGGTGGCGGGTATACGGCGCTGCTCCAGTTTGATCTTTCGACGTTGCCGGCGGGGACGACGGCGGCGCAGGTGTCGCGGGCGACCCTGCGGCTGTATTGCAATCGGGCGGATACGGGCGGGTTGGTCAGCGTGCAGCCGGTGAATGGGGCGTGGGGTGAGTACAGCGTCACGTTTGCTACTGTGCCGGCGTTTGGTGCGGCGGCGCAGGTGGTGCAGGTGAGCCAGGCAGGGAGTTATGTTGCCGTGGATGTGACGGCGCTGGTGCAGGGATGGGTGACGGCTCCCGCGACGAATAACGGATTGGCTCTGACGGCGGGGACAGCGGTCGTGCAGTTTGACAGCAAGGAGAATGATCTTACGGGGCATGCGGCGGTGCTGGATGTGGCTTTGGCTTCGGTGGGGCCTGCGGGGGCCACCGGGCCTGCTGGACCGGCTGGACCTGCGGGTGCGACTGGAACTGCCGGGCCTGCCGGGACTCAGGGTGTGCAGGGCCTACAAGGGCCTCCGGGGATGGCTGGATTGAACTATCAGGGGGCGTATGCGGCTGGGGTCAGCTATGCGCTGCATGATGTGGTGACGTATGCGGGGTCGAGTTATGTGTCGTTGACTGCGGGGAACGAGGCGAACATGCCGGGAGTGACAACAGAATGGGCGGTTTTGGCGCAGGGAGGGTCGGGTGGGTCAGAGAGTGGGGTCGGCGTGGCGTACCAGGGGACGTACGCTTCGACGGCGAACTATGGGTTGAACGACATTGTGTTGTATCAGGGGTCGAGTTATATCTCGCTGATCTCTGCGAACCATGGGAATGCGCCGAGTGCCAGTTCGGGGCAGTGGGGCGTGATGGCGTTGGGCGCAGTGGGGATTCAAGGGCCGCAGGGGCCGGTGGGCGCGACGGGGCCGACGGGCTTGACCGGGGCGACGGGGCCAGCAGGACCTCAGGGGTCGAGTGGTGCAGCAGGTGCGACGGGTGCTCCGGGGACGCCGGGGCTTGTGTATCGAGGGAGTTATTCTTCGACGACGAATTATGCGCTGGGGGATGTGGTGCTGTGGCAGGGGGCTAGTTATGCCTCGCTGATTGCAGGGAATCATGGAAACACGCCGTCGGATAGTCCGGGGCAGTGGGGTGTGCTGACGGCTCAGGGACCGGCGGGGCCGATGGGAGCGCAAGGCCCTCAGGGATTGGCTGGAGCGCAGGGACCGCCGGGGTCGGTTGGGCCTCCGGGAGAGACGGGAGCTCAAGGGCTGCAGGGGATTCCGGGTCAGGCTGGGGCGCAGGGATTGACGGGGCCTGCGGGGGCACAGGGATTGCAGGGGCCGATAGGGCCGCAGGGACCAGTGGGGCCGGTTGGGATGACGTTTCAAGGCACGTACTCGTCTGCGACGAACTATGGAATAGGGGATGGGGTTCTCTATAACAGCGCGGCTTATGTTTCGCTGGTTGCGAGCAATCATGGGAACACTCCGGATCAGAGTCCGGCGCAGTGGGGGTTGTTTGCGACCGGGGCGCCGGGAGCGACTGGGCCTCAAGGGCCTCAGGGACCGCAGGGGTTGCCGGGCGTGGCAGGTTCTGCGGGAGCGACTGGGCCTCAGGGGCCGCAGGGAGCTACGGGTCCGCAAGGGCCTGCGGTGGTGAACTACACGGCGAACTATGCTTCGACGACAAACTATGGGCTGCATGATGCTGTGAGTTATTTGGGATCGACATGGGTGTCATTGGTTGCTGGGAATGTGGGGAATACTCCGGACCAGAGTCCGTCCTGGTGGGCTTTGCTAGCTGCGCAAGGACCGGCGGGGCCGATTGGGCCTCAGGGACCTTCGGGGGTGGCGGGTGCGCCTGGTGCGATGGAGCTACGGGCCCGGCCGGGCCAGCGGGACCTCCGGCGAGCTTTCAAGGGACGTGGCTGGTGGGGACGTCGTATGCGGTTGGGAGCGTGATTGGGTTTGGCGGGTCGAGTTATGTGGCGATTGCGGCGAACGTGGGGCGGGAGCCGGATTTGAATCCGACATTCTGGGCTGTGATGGCGCAGGCGGGAACGGCTGGAGCGCCGGGAGCTACAGGGCCGCAGGGCCCGGCTGGTGCCCCGGGGATCGTGGGGGTGACGTATCGTGGGGCGTGGGTTATCGGCACCACCTATTCCGCCAATGATGTTGTGGTCTTCAACGGGGCGAGTTATCTGGCGGCCGGAACTTCGCTGGGCTCGGAGCCGGACGTGTCACCGGCTAAGTGGGCGGTGCTGGCGGTGAATGGAGCTGTGGGCGCTACGGGGCCAGCGGGGAGTGCCGCAACGGTGAGTGTCGGGACGGTTACGACGGGGGCGGCGGGGTCGCAGGCGAGCGTGACCAATAGCGGGACGGCGAGTGCGGCGGTGCTGAACTTTACGATTCCGCAAGGTGCGCCGGGTTCGAGTGGAGGATCGGAAGGTAGCTCGAGCGGCGTTTCTTCCGCGACGCTCTACCAAGCGGTTTCGGATCACTTCAATTATTACTCGGTTACCAGCGCGACTTCGGCGGCGACCGAGGCGGATTCAGTGCTAACTTGGGTGCCTGCGGGTTGCTTGGCGAAGCAGTTGGGCGTGTTCTCGCGACAGGCGAATACGATCAGCGTGACGCTGCGGCAGGGAACGCCGGGAAGTATGGCGGATACCGCATTGGTTTGCTCAGTGGGGACGAACTCGGCGTGCACGGCGACGGGCAATGTAACGATTGGCGCAGGGAATTTTGTGGACTTCCACGTCACTGGAGCAAGTGGGACGGCGGCGGGGGTGTGGATAGCGTTGAGTTGCAACTGAAGTTGTCAGTTGTTGGCTGTTAGTTGTCGGTTTTTGGTGCGCGCGGAGTTTATGCTGGTGGGCGTGTTCATTTCTTAGGTTTGAGGCTCGGCGAATGAAGCGGTTTGCGATGTTGGCGGTGTTGGGGTTGGTGGCGCGGGTGGGTTGGTCGCAGGGGGTGATTGCGGAGAACTCGCCTTCGCGGGCGATGGCAGCTACGGTGATCAAGATGTGGCCCGACGGGTCGGTGCTGACGACGGCGCATCCGGGGGTTTGGGCTTATGAAGAAGGTGTGCTGCTGGATGGGATGGCGGCGGAGTGGCACTCGACTGCAGATGGCCAGGATTTCAAGTACATCAAGACGGCTGTGGACAAATATGTAACCGAGGACGGCACAATCAAGGGCTACAAGGCGGATGGACATACGCTGGATGATATTGAGATGGGGAGAGCGGTTCTGCTGGTATATCGGGTGACGCAGCAGGCGAAGTATGCCAAGGCAGCGAAGTTTCTCCATGAGCAACTTGCGCTGCAGCCGAGGACTGCTAGCGGAGCTTACTGGCATAAGCAGATCTATCCGAACCAGATCTGGCTGGATGGGGCTTATATGGCAGAGCCATTTCGTGCGGCGTATGCGGTGACATTTCAAGAGCCGGGGGATTTCGACGATATTGCGAAGCAGCTGCTGCTGATGGATGAGCATATGCGCGATGCGAAGACCGGACTGCTGAAGCATGGTTGGGACGAGTCGAAGCAGATGGCGTGGGCGGATAAGACAACTGGACTGTCGCCAGAGGTTTGGGCGCGGGCGATGGGTTGGTACGCAGTGGCGCTGGTGGATGTGCTGGATTGGTTTCCGAAGGACCATCCACAGCGAGCGGCGCTGATTGCGGCGTTGAACCGGACGGATGCGGCGGCGGTCAAGTATCAGGATGCGAGGTCGGGGCTTTGGTGGCAGGTGGTGGACAAGGGCGACAGACTGGGGAACTATCTGGAGGCTTCCGCGAGCTGCATGTTTGTTTATTCGTTGGCGAAGGGCGTGCGGATGGGGTATCTGCCGAAGAGTGATGATACTGCGGCGAAGCGAGGGTGGGAGGGGATCCAGAAGCAGTTTGTGACGACGGGGCCGGATGGGTTGATGGAGCTGAATGGGACGGTGAAGGTGGGTGGATTGGGTGGGACGCCTTATCGCTCCGGAACCTATGAATACTACGTCGGCGAGAAGACACAGACGAACGATTCGAAGGGTATCGGGGCATTTTTGCTGGCTGGTTCGGAGATGGAGCAGATTGAGACGGCAGGGTTGGGGCAGTCCGGGTATTTGCTGGTTGGTTCCAAAGACAAGTTAGCCGTTACAGACAGGCCGGGTGCGAGAAAGACGGTTCTGCTGGATGCGTGGTTCAACTCGCAGACGCGGAAGAATGCTTTCGGGCAGACGGAGTTATTTCATTACAAGTGGAACGATGATGCGAATAGCGGGTTTGCGTACTTTGGGCGGGCGTTCGAGCGGTATGGCGTGAATCTGGCTACGGAGAGGACGGCGCCTACTTCCGCCGACTTGAGCAAGGTGCAGATCTATGTGATCGTTTCGCCGGATATTCCGGTGAGGAATCCAACGCCGAACTATATGGATAAGGGGAGCGGGGATGTGATTCAAGCGTGGGTGAAGGCGGGTGGGGTGCTGATCCTGATGGAGAACGACGTGACGAACTCGGAGTTCGATCACTTCAATACGCTCAGCGAGCGGTTTGGGATTCACTTCAATCCAGTGATCCGCAATAAGGTGGAAGGCGATAAGTGGGAGATGGGGACGGTGATGATTCCGTCGGGTACCGGGGTCTTTGATCAGCCGCACAAGGCTTATCTAAAGGAGGTTTGCACGATTCGTGTGTCGGGGCCGGCGAAGGCGGTGGTGACGGATCAGGGCGACGCGCTGATGGCGGTGGCAAAGTATGGGAAGGGAACTGTGTTTGCAGTAGTCGACCCGTGGGTCTACAACGAGTATGTGGATCGGCGGAATCGGTTGCCGGTCGAGTATGACGGGTTTGCGGCGGCGATCGATCTGGCGGGGTGGGCGGTGCGGCAGGCGAAGTAAAAAAAGCAAACGCAGGTCCTCCGCCCACGGCGAAGGATGACAACTAAAAAAGAGCACAACTGAAGAGGGTTACAGGCCGGCGGCGAGGGATGCGCGGAGGTCGGCGGCGAGGGACTGGAGCGTGAGGAGCGTTTCGGGGGTTGGGGATTTTAGGATGCGCTCCATTTTGGCGGCTAACTCGGTGCCTTGCTGGTAGCCGTACATGCCGAGCGAGCCGGCGAGTTTGTGAGCTATGCCGAGGGCTTCGAGGCGGGTTGGTTCGTCGAGGATGCCTGAGGCGGCTGCGACGCCATACTGATCGAGGAGATTGAGGCGCTCATGAAGGGTGGGAAGGTTCTTCTGCCAGATTTGGGTGAGGACGTTGTCGATTTGGGTATCGAAGTTGGGAACGACCTGGCCGGTGGAGGTTTTTTTCATCGGCTGAACTCTAGTCCTTCCAGCCGAGGGCTTCCGATATCTGGTGTGCCAGAGTAAGTGGATCGAAGGGCTTGAAGAGGATACCGGCGAGGCCTAACCCGGCAAAACGGCGGGTGTCAGCTCCCTGAACTTTGGCGGTGAGCAGAAGGACGGGAATATCGGCGATGGCCGGGTTCTGCTGCATGGCGCTGAAGGTGGTGGGACCGTCGACGCCGGGCATCATGACATCCATGAGGATGGCGTCGGGCTGTTCGGCTGCGGCCACCGAGATGCCTTCGGCGCCTGAGCTTGCAGTGAGAATCTTCCAGCCTGCGGTCGCCTCGAGAGAGAGAGCGGCGACCTCACGAATATCGTCTTCGTCGTCAATGATCAGGACACTTCGCATGAGCGAGATCATTTTCTCATGCGAGGTGCCTTATGGGCGATAGCTGGATGAGTTCGGCTTAGGCGGGAGGTCCGGCGGTGACGAGGTCCGCGAATTTGGTCCGGATGCGGTGAACCATAGAGAGAACGAGTTCTTCGACCTCATGCGGCTGAACCTTGGCCTTGGTGAGGAACTCGGTGGGGCCGAGGCGGAGCTGGGCCATCTCGGTCTCGGAGATCTCGCGGCCCGAGTAGACGACTAGAGGCAGGGCGCGCAGGGTAGGCTGCTGGCGCAGCCACTCGACAAAGGAGAAACCGTCGCCGTCGGGGAGCGTGAGATCGAGGATGAGGAGATCGGGCGGGCGGGTAATGCACTGCCGGATCGCCTGTTGGCGTGAGGAGACGTGATCGACTCGGACCGCTGCGTTTTGAAAGCTGGCAGTGAGGACGCTGGCCAGGTCTTCGTCGTCTTCGACGAGCAGGACGTAGGCTGGGCCGTCTCCGTGATGGAGGACGCGACCGAGCTCGGCGAAGAGGAGGTTTTCGTTGAAGGGCTTCTGAACCCAGCCCTGCGCGTCGCCGGTGAGCTGGGGACGGAGGGTGGAGGAGAGCACGCTGAGAACGACGACCGGGATGTTGGCGGTAATGGGGTTGTTGCGCAGGCGCTGGAGGGTCTCCCAACCGCTGAGGCCGGGCATGTAAAGGTCGAGGAGGATGGCTTCAACGTGATGCTCGGCGGCGAGGACGAGTGCCTGCTCGCCGGAGACGGCTTCGACGACGGTGTAGCCCTGGCGGGTGAGGTGCTCGGAGACGACGGTGCGGATGCTGGCGTCGTCATCGCAGACGAGAATGGCACCCTCGCCGCGCGGGGGAGGTGGGGCCGGGGCAACCATGTCGCTGGCGCGGGTGGTGCGGGGGAGCATGACGAAAAGCGTAGTGCCGAGACCAAGGTTGCGTTGGGCCCAGATGGAGCCGCTGTGTTGCTGGATGATGCTGCGGCAGATGGCAAGGCCGAGGCCGGTGCCACCCTTCTGGCGGGCGTCGGAGGGCTCGATCTGCTGGAAGCGGTCGAAGATGGTGTCGAGCTTGTCGGTTGGGATGCCGCGGCCCTCGTCGACGACTTTGAGGAGAATGGAGTCGGAGGTGGCTTCGGTGTGGATTCGGACGGTCGAGGCGGCTGGAGAGAACTTGATGGCGTTGGAGAGGAGATTGGTGAGGACCTGGAGGATACGGTCGGCGTCGCCATCGAAGAAGAGGGCCTCGGGATAGGCGGCCTGGGCAACGGTGGAGGGCTCAAGGTGGAGATGGACCGAGCTGGCGTCGGCCATGGGGGTCATGGTGTCTATGGCCTGCTGGGCCAGGTCGCGGAGAGAGCAGCGGCGAATCTGCAGGGGGGCGCGACCGGATTCCATGCGCTCAAGGTCGAGGATGTCATTAATGAGGCGGATGAGGCGGTCGGTGTTGGTGACGGCGATGCGCAGGAGGTTAAGCGCCTTGGCGTCGACGTCGCCGATAATGCCTGAGGAGAGAAGGCCGAGAGCTCCGCGGATGCTGGTGAGCGGGGTGCGAAGCTCGTGCGAGACGGTGGAGATGAACTCGTCTTTGAGGGTGTCAAGCTCGGAACGCTGATTCAGCTGCAGGGTGTGCTGATGATGCTGCTCACGGGCCTGGGTCAACTGTTCGGCGAGATCGCGCGTAGTGCGCTGCGCTCGCAGGAAGGCGATCAGGAGAACCGCGGCCGTGGTAAGCAGAGAGAGATAACCAAGTAGTGGAACGATGTGCATTGGATCGCCGGTGACCTATAGTAACTGTTAGGACTCAAATTGGTAACTCTAATTTGGTAACCGATGCAAAAAAGGTGCAAATTTTTTCTTGACAGAGGGTGGTTCTTGACTATTGTGAAACATCCATTGATCGTACAAAAAGAGCTTTTTGCTTCTAAACCGCATTCGGCTTTGATTTACCCTGCCTGGTTTGACTAAGGGATCATTCGTGCTTTGTTAGGTTTGCAAGTTTCGTACCGCACGCTGAGAATGACAGAAAATTTGTTCAAGCGGCAATAACACGTAAGGGGAGTGTCTGGGGTGACAATAAGGTGGGAGTAACGGCGGGCAACCCAGACGTGACTAAGGGCCGCCATTTTCTACAGCAATGACGGCCCTTTTCAGAGGTTTTTGAAGGTTACGCGGGTACGGCGACCTGATCGAGGATGGTTGCCCATTTTTTCCCAGTTCGGGATGCCTGGGCGTTCTTGTGGTAGGCGTAGCCAGTGATGAGGGGCAGAGCGAGGGTGGCTTCGGAGTAAACCATCTGCTCGTACGTGAGGTCGACTTTGCCCCAGGAGCTGGCTTCTTTGAGGGTAGAGCCGGAGAGGGCGCCATCGCGGGCGTCGGCCACGGTGATCTGGATGGCGTACTTGTGCATGGAGGCGTCGACGCCGAGGATGTCGGCGGCCACGACGATGTCCTGGGCGAAGTTCTTGGGGACGCCGCCGCCGATCATCAGGAGACCGGTGGTGGGGTTGGCGATCTTGAGCTGGGTGATCTCGTAGAAGTCCTTGGCGGAGTCGATGGAGACCATCGGCTTGCCCTGGCGCTGGTGCTGGTGGGCGACGAGGCCGAAGCCGGCGGAACAGTCGGAGAATGCTGGACAGAAGATGGGAACGTTCTTCTCGTAGGCGGCGAGGACGATGGAGTCGCGGCCACCTGCCTGGGGGGTCTTGCCGTTTTTGGCGAGGTAGGCGCCCATCTCGCGGATGAACTCACGGGAGCTGTAGGGGCGAGGCTCGAGGGAGTTGGTGATCTGATGGGTGGTCTCGTCGCAGATGCGGAGCTCTTCCTCGTCGATGAAGGTGTCGTAGATGCGATCGATCATGAGCTCGCGAAGGTCGGCGTCGCCTGCGCCGTACTTGTATTCGTCGCCGGCGATGTAGTGGTTGAAGCCGAGGGCCTCGAAGAAGTCCTGGTCGACGATGTTGGCGCCGGTGGAGACGACGGCGTCGACCATGTTGTTGCGGATGAGGTCGACGAAGATCTTTTGCAGGCCGGCGGAGATCAGGGAGCCGGCGAGACAGAGGATGACGCCGCAGTCGGTGTCGCGGAGCATCATGTCATAGATGTTGGCGGCGCGGGCGGTGTCACGCGCGGAGTAGGCCATGTTGTGCATGGCGTCAACCAGGGGGACTACGTTGTGCAGCTTAATGTCGAGGTGCTGAATGGGGCGTTGGAGGAGTTCTTTTTTTGTGGGCATGGCAGTTATAAGGATATCAATTTTGGTCAGTGTTCGTGCGGGGTTTCGTGAATTTTCTGTGATTGGGAGAGATGGCTCCGGAGCAGGTCGTGGAGGGTGACATTCTCTGCCTGAATGATGTCTACGGGAGGTCGTTTGATGAAGGCGAAAAGGCAGATTTATTGTTATCGGGAGATTTAGGGATTGTCATCGTGCTCCAAATATGATGCAATAATGATGCAATATTGGAGAGTGCCTCTTGGCGGCAGCACTAATTCTTCCGAACGTTGTGGGATATGTGATGGAGGCGTCGCCTGACCTGTCTGTTCGTTCGACGCGGGAACGACTCAGTCCGGCAGCGATCAAGGGCTTTTTGCGGATCATGGAAAAGTGGGGCATCAAGGACACGGATGCGCGACAGCTTCTGGGTGGGCTCTCTTCGGGTTCTTACTATGGGCTCAAGAAGGAGCCGAAACACCGGACGCTCGATCAGGATGCGCTGACGCGGATCTCGCTGCTGGTGGGTATCTTCAAGGCTTTGAATATTCTTTACAGTCCGGCACTGGCTGATGCCTGGATCAGCTTGCCGAATCGTAATGCGATGTTCCGGGGTGAGTCGCCGCTGGCGTACATGATTCAACGCGGGCAGCCGGGGATGGTGCATGTCCGCCAACTGCTGGATGCGCGTCGCGGTGGGCAGTGACCCCAGCGGTTGCCGAACTGCGGCTGGCGGATACGCACCGGCTGATTCCCTCAAAATATAGCGAACGGGGAACGGTGCTTTCGCGGCTGAGTGATGATGCGGCAACTCTGAACGATCTGATGGAGTTGGATGGAGCGACCAATGACCGGTTGCTTGGTGAGGAAGGTTTATTGCCTGGGATCGGCGTGCATGAGCTGCTCTTTGGGGTTCGTTACGCGCATATCGTGAATGCGGCGTTCACTCATGCTTCGCCGGATGGGGGAAGATTCAACGGCAGCGAGCGGGGGGCCTGGTACTGCGGAATTGAGAGCGAGACCTCAATTGCCGAGGTCGGCTTTCATAAGTTGAGACAGCTTGAAGAGATCGACTGGGATGCCGAGGAGATCTCGACCTTCGACGATTATCTTGCGGATTTTACGTGTGAGATGCACGACTTGCGCGTGCGCAAGACTCGCTATGGACAGTATCTGAAGGCGGGGCCGATTCCGGAGTGCTATGCGGCTCCGCAGCAACTTGCGGCGGAGCTGCTGGCGCAGCAGTCGAACGGAATTATCTATCCGAGTGTGCGGCACAGGGAGGGGACGTGTGTGGTCTGCTTTCGGCCTACGCTGGTTTATAACGTGCGGCTGGATGCTCGGTATGAGCTTCGGTTGCTTGCGGGGAGCGCCTTCGAGCCTGGACAAGTTCGCGAGGTTGAGATTCGGTAGAGGTCGTGGGGATCGGTGGGCCGGGTTTGCGGATATGCGATTGGTGGGATTCCCGCGATGATATGCTTGCTAGCAATTCCATCAACCTAAACCATTGATACCGCTGTTTGACGCGACGCGGGCTTTCTCTTTGCGTTTTCTTGCAACTGTTTAATCGATAGCTCTGCCGAAGTCATTTTAACCTCAGCCCGGATTACCCAGGAGTTTCCTCCATGTTTTTGAAGTACCTGTTGTTGACCCTGTTTTCAGGTTTTTTCCTGACGTCTTTTGCTCACACACAAGCTTCCGATCCGGATTATGCGGCCCAGGTGAAGGAGTGGACTACCCGGCCTGAGTTTATGAGCCCGCTGGTCGATCATCTCCCGAAGTCAGCAACGGTGCCTTCGCCGAAAGACGTGCTGGGTTATTACATTGGCGCTCCGAAGAAGCTGACGTACTACGCGGATGTGTTGCGGTACTACCGGGCGCTTGCTGAGAAGTCGCCACGGGTGAAGGTGATCGATATCGGCAAAACTGAGGAGGGGCGCGAGTCGGTGATTGTTTTTGTTGGGTCGGAAGATTCGATCAAGAATCTCGACACTTACCGAAAAAATCTTGCGAGACTGGCGGATCCGCGTGGACTGACCGACGAGCAAGCCAAAGAGATCATCGCGAAGACCAAGCCGATCTATACGCTTTCGGGGGGGCTGCACAGCGCGGAGCTTGGGCCACCGGAGATGCTGATGGAGCTGGCGTACCGGCTGGCGACGGAGGATTCCCCGCTGATTGAGAAGATTCGATCTGAGGTTGTTGTGGCGATCATGCCGGTGGCCGATCCGGATGGACGCGACCGCAGCATTGACTGGTACAACCGTTACCTGATCGACGTCACGGACGACAACGCCGCGTTTGATGGCGGAGTGCCGTACTGGGGCAAATACACGAAGCATGATGACAACCGCGATATCAACTACGCCGGGCTTGCGAACCAGAATCTGCTGAAGTGGTACCTGGAGTGGCATCCGCCGATCATGCACGACCTGCACGAGTCGGTGTGGTTTCTTTACACGTATAGCGGGCAGGCTCCGCAGAATACGTTGTTCGACCCGATTTTGTGGGGCGAGCTGCCGTGGTTTTCAAACTTCGAGATGGCGCAGCTTACGAAGTACGGGATGCCCGGTGTGTGGACACATGGTTATGTCGACGGTTGGTCACCGGGCTACGTCGCGATTATGTCGGCCAATCACAATGGCATGATGCGGATGTACGAGATTATGGGCAATGGCGGGGCTACCACGATGCACCGGTTTGTTCCGGAGAGCAAACCAGAGCTCAAGGGCGGCGGCGGAGGCCCGGGCGGCGACGTGACGAAGCGTCAGTGGTACCGGCCAAATCCACCTTATCGCGACGTGATGTGGTCGATGCGCAACAATACCAACTACGCGGAGACGGGCGTGCTCACTGCGCTGCAGTTGACCTCGGCATTTCCGCAGGTGATCCTGGAAAACTTCTACACAAAGAGCAAGAACTCGATCCATGCGGGCGAGACTGAAGCGCCCTATGGCTTTGTGCTGCCCGGCGATCAGGAGGATATGACGCGTGTGGCCTTCGTGATCAAGATTCTGCGGATGCAGGGTATTGAAGTGGGCCGCGCGACTAGCGAGATCAAGCTGAAGGATGGGACATATCCGGCTGGCTCGCTTGTGGTGAAGTGCAACCAGCCTTACGGGCGGCTGGCGAAGACGTTGCTCGGCAAGCAGGTCGATCCTGAGCCTGAGTTGACGACTTATGACGACAGCGCGTGGACGATGGGTCTGATGACGCGCACGACGATCAAACCTACAACGGACGTTGCTGTTTTGCAGGCTGCCATCGAGCCGGTGAACGAGTATGCTCCGCCTTCGAAGATTGATAACCAGGCGACCGCCGTGGCCTACGCGGTGCCCGATCGCGGTTCGCCCAACATGATCACCCTGCGGTATCAGCTTAAAGACGTGAATATCAAGATTGCGGAGGCGTCGTTCAAGGCGGGAGCAGTTCCGATTCCTGCGGGTTCCTTTATCGTGCCGGCTTCGGCGCTGAGTGATTTGAAGGCTTCGGCCGCGAAGCTTGGTCTGGACGCTGTTGCGCTGACCGCTCAGCCCAGCGTTGCCGTGCATGATGCGGGACTGCCACGAATGGCGATCTACAGCATGTGGGGAGGGACGCAGGATGTGGGCTGGGTTCGGTATGCGTTCGATCAGTACCAGGTTCCGTACGATCTGATCTTCAAGGAGCGGGTGCTGAAGGGAGATTTGCATTCGTCATACGATCTGATTCTGATTCCGAATCAGGCACGGACGGCGAAGGCGCTCGTGACGGATATTCCCAAAGGGAAGATTCCGCTGGCTTACGCAAAGACAGATAAATACAGATTTCTGGGCGACTATGGCTCGTCGGACGATATTACCGGCGGTATGGGCGCGCAGGGTGTCGCCGAGTTGCAAAAGTTCACGGAACAGGGTGGGTTGTTGGTCACGCTTGGCACGTCAAGCTTTTTTCCGCCTGACTTTGGGATCACTCCGCGCATCGATTCGGGGACGACGACGGCGCGGTTCTATGCTCCGGGGCCGATCGTTGAGGCGGAGATTACAAAGCCGGCCAATCCCATCTTCTATGGTTACAGCGGCACGACGATCCCGGTGCGCTGGGCTGGCGGTCCACTGTTCCGGATGGAGCCGGAGCAGAATAAGAGCGATGTGCTGATGCGGTATCCGGGCGGCGACAAGGCCGTCCTGAGCGGATTGATGAATGGAGCGGACGAGATCAAGGGCCGGGCCGCAGTGGTGAAGACCGCGGTGGGTCAGGGTGAGGTGGTGATGTTTACGACGAACCCGATCTGGCGCTGGCAGAACATAGGCGAGTTTCGCATGATGTTCAATACGATTCTCAACTACAAGAGCCTTGATATTAAGAGCCTCGATATTCCGCAACCGGCGACCGCAGCTAAGCCGGAAGTGAAAGCGGAGTTTTAGGAGAGGGGGATGCGCTTTGCGTCGTTGCCGGAGGTGCAACGGGCGAGGATGAGGGTGATGTCATCGTGCTGCTCGGCTGTGCTGAAGCTTTGTATCTGCTCGACGACAGAGCCCAGGAGTTGTTGCGTGGTTAGAGCTTCCTTGTGGCGGAGGGATTCGATGAGTCTGTGCTCGCCGAACTCTTCGCCCGATTCGTTGAGGGACTCGGTGACGCCGTCGGTGTAGAGGGCTAGCAGGTCGCCTGGGCAGAGTTGGCGCTCGACGATGGGCGAGTCCCATTGCTCGAAGAGGCCAAGGACGGTGCTGGTGGAGTGAAGGAGTTCGACAGTGCCGTTCTGGCGGAGCAGGATGGCCGAGAGATGGCCGCAGTTGGCGTAGCGCAGCCGCTGCGCGGTGTCGTCGTAGTCGGCGAAGAAGACAGTGGCGTAGGCGGCGTCGGTGGTGTTCTCGAAAAAGAGGCGATTGACGGACTGGAGAAAGAGTTGAGGCTGCTCGCGGGCGATGGCGAACTGGCTGCGCAGGTTGGCCTGGAGATTGGCCATCAGCAACGCAGCGGCGATGCCTTTGCCTGAGATGTCTCCGATGAGGAGGCCGAGGCGCTGGTGACCGAGGGGAAGGAAGTCGTAGTAGTCGCCGCCGACGTGACGGGCCTGAAGGCAGACGCCGGCGTATTCGAGCGTATTGAGGGGAGGGAGGGTCTGGGGAAAGAGCCGGGCCTGGACCTGCTTGGCGATCTCAATCTCCTGCGCGGCGCGGCGTTCGGCGTCGATGCGGTCGGCGGCGTTCTGGCGATGCTGTTCGATCTCGCGTGTGAACTGATCGGACCCGATGAGTTCGAAGGTGTTGCCGTCGACGTCCTGGAAGATGGCGACGGTGACTCCGAAGATGGTCTGCTGGGGTGGGTGGTGAAAGCGAACGCCGCGGCTGCGCCATAGATCGTAGGTATCGTTGATGTCTTCGGAGATAAAGCCGATCTGGGTTTGGCGGCCGATGAGGCGATATTTTTCGGTGCCGGGCTTGGGTGCGACGAGGGCGAGCAAGGCAGAGCCGTCAGGAGGGGCGATGGCGACCCAGCGGCCATCGAGGGTGTAGGCTACATCGGCTACGACGCTGAAACCAAGCTGCTCGACGTAGAACCTCAGGCTTTCATCATGGTTGCTGACGTAGACGGTGGACTTGAAGAGACGCAGATAGGGACATTCCGGACAACCGCGTTGTTCGGGTTCAACGATGCGCGAGGAGGAAGGCGGTTCGAGGATCTCTGAAGTGGGCTTCAAGGCGTCGTCCTTGGAGGAAGTTGGCGTCGCCGGCAACAGTGAGGTTAGAACTGGGTCGATTCTACGGAACAGCGGCGAGGCTCACTACGATCCGGTTGAGGATTCGATGTGTGGGAGTCGTGACAGACTCGATTAATTGACTGTCTTTGTGGCGCGGCGATGGTCTGACCGAAGACGGGCTTTCGCAACAACAGGATGCCGGCGAGGAGAAAGAAGAGAGTGATGAAGCGGATGGCTGCGCGGGTGGCTGGCATGACTATCCTCCTTGGAACTTTCTCAGTATGTGGGTTGCGTTGTATGGCTGCCAGTGCGTTGCGTCATGGAAGCGACCTGACAGATGTAATGACGAAGAAAATTTTGTTGCGCCTACTCTTCATCGGAGAAGATGGCTTCGATCGGGCTGTTGAAGAGGCGGGCGAGTTTGAAGGCAAGCGGGAGACTGGGGTCGAACTTGCCGGTCTCGATGGCGTTTACGGATTGACGGGAGACCTCGAGGCGTTCGGCGAGGTCGGCCTGGCTCCAGTTGCGTTCGGCGCGGAGGATGCGGAGTCGGTTTTTCATCGGTACCTCATGCGGATGAACGGTTGAGAGATTCCCATGAAAATC
Source organism: uncultured Acidobacteriaceae bacterium (assembly GCA_963798925.1). Lineage (GTDB taxonomy): Bacteria > Acidobacteriota > Terriglobia > Terriglobales > Acidobacteriaceae > Edaphobacter. The sequence goes on along the minus strand of CAWCVD010000007.1, from coordinate 892,835 downwards.
CAGAAAAAGAGGAAGACGTAAAAAGTGGAGATATGGGGTGCGTTGGCGAAGTCTTCGAGAGAGCCCCAGATGGTGCCGATGGAGAGGGCTCCGGCGAGACCCCAGAGCATCGACTGAACCAAGATGGAACGCTCAAACTCGTCGGATTCTTCGGCGACGTAGAGGCCGACGATAGCCAATGAGCCAACGAGGGGCAATGCGGGGAGGATGGCGAGAAGATAGACGGCAAGACCTGTGGGATGAAGATGGTGGAATGACCATTTTGCGAGGAAGAGAAAGAGAAGATAGACAGCCATCGTGGGTGCGAGGCGGTAGATGTAGCGGCGTCCGGCTTTCGTTGCAGGTAAGCATTGCATGACAAGATTCCTTTCCATAAAGACAACTAAGCTTTACATGGGAATCGATATTTGTCAAGCATGCTTGTCATTTTATTTTTGAGCGTCTGCAGAATGGTGGCTTCTTTACCTTCTAAAGACAGCAGTTGGTAGGCTTTAGGCTGAGGGTTCCTACGTGAATGTGAACTTTGCAGAACGGGCGCACAACCATAACTGGAAGCTGGATCCGATTGTGCGTTCCCTGCTGGATACGGACTTCTACAAGCTGCTGATGCTGCAGTTTATATGGAAGAACTTTCCCGTTGTTCATGTAACGTCGGAGGTTACAAATCGAACGGGGTCGGTGCGGCTGGCGGACCAGATTCCGATGGCGATGCTGGCTGAGCAGATGGAGCATGTGCGGGGGCTGAGATTCCGGCGGTCGGAGATTATCTGGCTGGCGGGCAATACGTTTTATGGAACGCGGAGCATCTTCGAGCCGGCGTTTCTGGAGTGGCTGGAGAACGAGTTCCGGCTCTCTGACTACACAATCACTGAGAACGATGGGCAGCTGGTGATTCGGTTCGAGGGCCTGTGGTCTGAGGTGACGATGTGGGAGGTCTACGGACTGGCGCTGGTGAGTGAGATGAAGACGCGCGTGGCGCTGAGTGACCTGACTGAACTGGAGCTTGATGTGCTGTATGCGCGGGCGAAGACGAAGCTTTGGGAGAAGATGGAGCGGCTCCGCGAAGTGCCGGAGGTGAGGATCTCGGAGTTCGGAACGCGGCGGCGACACAGTTTTCTGTGGCAGGAGTATGTGGTACAGGTGATGCGGGTTGGGCTGGGGGCAAGTCTTTCTGGGACTTCGAACACGTTTCTTGCTTATAAGCACGATTTAGAAGCTATGGGCACGAATGCGCATGAGCTGCCGATGGCGATGGCTGCGCTAGCGCATGGGGACGAGGCGTTGCATGAGTCGCAGTATGAAGTGCTTGCGCTGTGGCAGAAGAGTTACGGCGGCGAGCTGCTGATTATGCTGCCGGATACGTTCGGGACGACGCAGTTTCTGGAGGGCGCGCCGGATTGGGTGGCGGACTGGACGGGCCAGCGATGCGACAGCAAGGATCCCTTTGTCGCGGGCGACGAGTACATTGCTTGGCTATTGCGCAGGGGGCGGGATGCGCGTAGGAAGCGGTTGATTGCGTCGGACGGGCTGGATGTGGACGAGATTCTGCGGCTTCATGCGTACTTTCACGGGCGGATACGGTTCAGCGCTGGATGGGGGACTTTGCTGACGAACGATTTTCGCGGATGCCATCCGCGAGGGGAGACGACGCTCGATCCGATCAGCCTGGTGTGCAAGCTGATGACGGTGAATGGAAGGCCGGCGGTGAAGCTTTCTGATAATGCGCGCAAGGCGACAGGGCCGCCGAGTGAGGTCGAGCGGTATCGCAGGGTGTTTGGGAGTGTTGCGGTGGAGGGGACGGCGGTGCTGGTGTGAATCTTCTCCAGGCACCGCCTTGGAGCTGGAATCTTATCGATCGGCGAAGGCGCGAAGGATCGGATTGGTGCGGCTTGTCAGTGAACGAGTAGTTTGCGGCGAGCTGTCGCTGCGAAAGCGAAGAGTCCAGTCGCAAGTAGGGCTATGCTCGACGGCTCGGGTACTTCGGAGGCGATGGCGAGGGTAAAGTCATCGGTGCCCTTCGGCTCCGACAGACTGAACGGCGTGCTGGTTGGGCTGAAGATTGGCGCCGTTTCAAGGCCGGTGTAGAGCTGAGGCCCGACAAGTTGGAGTTCAAGCATGGTTGGCGGAAGGGAAGGAAGAGGAAACTCGATCCCGCCTCCCGCAGTGCCGTTGGAGAAGGTCAGGTCGGTGCTGAATGCGATGCTTCCGGGAGTCCCAGGGTCTTGTGTGACGAGGATGTTGTCGAGGATAAAGTTGGTTCCGACGGTGCTGGAGTCGGGAGTGGGGTTCGAAGACAGAGAGAAGATGAAGGTGTTGCCACCTCCGGTGAGGGTGAAGTCAAGAGTGTCTGCCTTGGCAGCCAATGTGGCACCGATCAGAATGACGGCAAATGTAAAGGCTTTGATGGGGAAGCGCATATCGCTGAGTTCCTTCCAGAAGATGCGGGACATGAAGCGTTAGGCTAATATTGGCCCCCGCAGGCTGCGCCGTCAATGGATTTTCGGTACCCATGTTTGTGGGAGAGATTTAACGATAAGGTTCTGTAAATTTACAAGCGCTGTGGGGCGGTTCTTTGTGCGACCGGTGCCGTCTGCTCGCCGGATATACTGGCGGACATGAAAAAGTTCCGTGATTTGATTCGTTTTATCGTGTCCGCGGCACTGGTGCCGTTGATGACGGTGCAGCCGTCCTTCGCCTGGGGCAGAGAAGGGCACATGATGATCAATCGGCTGGCCGGGTCAGCGCTGCCGGCGGATGTGCCGGAGTTTTTGCGGTCGAAGGAGGCGCTCGATGCGCTGGAGTACTACGGGCCTGAGCCGGACCGGTGGAAGTCGCCGGGTGAGCCGGAGCTGAATGCGGCACAGTCGCCGGAGCACTTTATCGACCTAGAGTATGCGGACGTGGTGGGCGAGTTGCCGCGACGGCGGTATGACTTTGTGAGGGCTCTGGCGTTTGCCCAGAAGGCGCACCCGGACCTGCCGCTTTCGCCAGAGAAGGTCGGGTTGCAGCCGTATCAGGCCGTCGAGGTGTGGGAGCGTCTGAAGAGCGCAATGCGCGACTATCGCGAACTGAAGGCCGACCATAAGGACGTCAAGCCGTCGGAGTGCGAGATCGTTTTTCTGGCTGGATGGCTGGGGCATTATGTTGCCGATGGCTCACAGCCGCTGCACACGACGATTCAATACAACGGCTGGACAGGCCCGAACCCGAATGGATATACGACCGAGCACAAGATTCATGCGTTGTTTGAATCCACGTATGTCTCCCAGAACATCAAGGCGTCCGAGGTGGCTCCGCTGATTGCTGCAAAACCGGTTGTGCTGGGAGACGTCTTCACTGATTACATGGCGTACCTGCGGCACACGAATTCACTGGTCGAGCAGACGTATCAGCTGGAGAAGGCTGGTGCATTTGCAGGCGCGGGTACTCCGGATGGCAGGAAGTTTACCGAGGAGCGGTTGGCGGCGGGAGCAACGGAGTTGCGCGACATGATCTATTCGGCGTGGGTGAAGAGCGGGGATCCGGTGCCCAGGTATCATCCGGAGTAGTCAGGATCTTCGGTCCTCGTGGGAAGCAATGGTGAGGATTGGGTATTGATGACGCTCAACTCGCACGAGCAGCCGGCGGAGCAGAGGCGTGAGTGCGAGTGCGAGCACAGGGATGGCAAGTGCGGCGAGGATGAGCCAGAGAAGGAACGCATGCCACTCCCATAGCCAGAGCCGATGGGTGAGGTCGAGAGGGTGTTCTCGCGCGGCGCGGAGAAGCTCGTTCGCCGAGAGGGGCATGGGCTCAGTGTGGAAGATGCGGCTGGCTGCGTGGATGAAGGGGATGACGAGAAGCAGCTCGAGCGGATAGACGACGTGGTTGCCGAGTTGCGAAGCGGCAACATTGAGGCGGAAGACGAAGGCCAGGGCGAGGCAGAGGATGGTGGTGCTGCCGATGATGGGATTGATGCCGATCAGAAGGCCCGCGGCGATGCTCCAGGCCAGCTTTTCGGGCGAGGCTCCCATGCGAAGGAGCGCGAGGACAGGAAGCGCGACGCGGCGGTAGAGCCAGTTGTGGTGCACGACGGCAGGGCTATGGTTCTGGTTGGTGCGATTTGTTTCAGCGGAGGGCACTTCTGACAGGATAGACTGCGCTGGTGATAGTTGAGCGTGCTTTGAGAGACGAGGGTTCGAACTGGTGAATTTTCTTCGAGCTACCGCACGGAGCATTCGACTGGTGGGGATGTTTCTTGTGGCGGGAACGGAGCTAGTGGTGAAGCGTCCGGCGACGCGCCAGCAACGGGCTGAATGGTTGCATCGTTTCTGCGCGCGAGGTTTGCGTGGAATGGATATCGGGATTCGACTTGTTGGCGAGTTCCCGGAGCATGGCGCGGTGATCTCGAACCACTTGAGCTATCTGGATATTATTGTGTTCGCGGCGTTGCACCCCTGTGTCTTCGTCTCGAAGGCCGAGATTGAACGATGGCCAGTGGTAGGGTGGATGACGACGATGGCCGGTACTGTGTATGTTGCGCGCGGACATGGCGGCTCGGCACTAAAGGCGCGAAAGGGAATGCTGGCTGCGATGAATGCAGGGCTGCCAGTGGTGTTCTTTCCTGAGGGAACGACGTCGAACGGGAGCGGGTTGCTGAAGTTCCACAGTGGACTTTTGGCTCAGGTGATCGATAGCGGGTTGCCGGTGACCGCGGGGTATCTGCGTTACAGCTTCGCCGAGGAGAACGGACCGGATGTGAGCGTGGCACACGACGTGTGTTACTGGGGAGATCGGAGCATGCTGTTGCATATCCTGAGATTTCTTGGGCTGCGCGGTGTGCGGGCGGAGGTGCGATTTGCGGAGGAGCCGATTGCGTTTTCGAGCGATGGGGCGCATCGGAAGATGGCTGCGGTCGAGGCGCGAGCCGCCGTGGCAGTGGTTGGGAGCCAGTTGACGGAAAGAGTGCACCATTTCTGATTCAACGAATGTTCATTTGGCATGAACACTCTGTAACAGAAGACCAAGCAGACTGACATCGAAAGCCACTCGGCAAAGTCTCGAGTCGGGGGCTGGAGGGAGAGTCGATGCTTACAGTCGCTGAGTCTTCTGTGCTGCTGCTTCCCAATCGACCTACAGTTCCGCAGTTGCCGTCGAAGAGAGATATCCGGCTGGAGACAGGGGACTTTGTTGCGCGACTTGCGCTGACGGAAGAGGAACGAATGGCGGCGTTCCGGCTGCGCTTTCTGGTGTTCAATCTGGAGATGAATGAAGGGCTTGACTCGGCCTATGCGGATGGGTTCGACAGGGATCACTTCGATGATGTCTGTGACCACTTGATCGTGGAAGACCGGCGGACTGGCGCGGTGGTGGGGACGTACCGGATGCAGATGGGCAATGTCGCGGTTCAGTACTTCGGCTATTACAGCGAACAGGAGTTCTCCTTTGCACCGTATGAGGCGATGCGACGCCAGATTGTGGAGTTGGGGAGAGCGTGCATTCATCGGGAGTACCGTTCGTCGGATGTGCTGCATCTGCTCTGGCGGGGCATTGCGCGCTATGCGCTGGTGAATGGCGCTCGCTACATGATGGGATGTTGCTCGGTGACGTCGCAGGATGCGGAGATGGGGCATGGAGTGTATGAGACGCTCAAAAACTGCATGGTCGTGCCGGAGTTGAGGACAGTAGCCACGCGGGCGTACGAGCTGCCTGCAGCGGCGGGAGCGTTGCCAGATGTGCAGGCTCCGAAGCTGTTGCGGGCGTATCTGACGATAGGGGCGAAGATCTGCAGCGGGCCGGCGATCGACCGGGGATTTAAAACGATTGATTTTTTGACGTTGCTTGATTTGCAGACGCTGCATCCGCGAGTGGCTAAGAGATTTCTTGAGGGATGTTGAAGTGCGTATTTGTTGGAAGCTGCGACGAGTGGTTCGATCGGTTTGGCGAAGCGGAATCTTTTTGACGTTGCTATCTGCGGCCGCAGTTGAATGGTGGATACGCAGACCGAAGGTCGGCGCTGAGGGTGCGGTCTGGATTCACCGGTGGTGCCGACGGATTGTGCGGGTGATGGGTTTTCGGTGCAGGGTTGATGGCTGGGTTCCCCGTGGAGGTGCGGTGGTTTCGAACCACCTGAGCTATCTGGACATTCTGATCTATAGCTCGGTGCGGCCGTTTGTAATGGTGGCAAAGACGGAGGTTCGGCGCTGGCCGGTGATGGGATGGATCACGTCGCGCGCAGGACCTGTCTATGTTGAGCGCGGCGGTGGACCAAAGACCTGGTCGGGAGTGAATGCGGCGATGGCGGAGGCATACCGGAGTGGATTGCCGGTGTTGTTCTTCCCCGAAGGCACGACGACGGATGGGACAGACGTGCTGCCATTTCGGCGAGGACTGTTTCATTCGGTACTGAACAACTGGGTTCCGTTGCGGACCGCGGCGCTGCGTTACTCGCTGGAGACTCATGCGGCGAATAGTGGCGCGACAGTTGGCAAAGAAGTTTGCTGGTGGGGCGAGATGCCGTTCGTCTCGCATTTATTTCGAGTCCTCGGGCTGAGCGGGCTTTCGGTCGATGTGCGGTTTGGCGACGAGGTGCTGACGCGCAGAGACAGGTTTGTGATGTCGCAGACCGCTCAAGCACGAGTGGCGGCGATGTATCACGAGCTTGGCGCCGCGAGGCCGGGAGATCTCGCCGAGGCCTGTGTGCGGGAGCTGGCCGAGGCCGTCTAAGGTGCGACTATTTGATCCTGCAATCGTTACAATTATTCGGTTTGTAGAGAGATTTTGCTGATGAACGCAGTGAGAAGGCTGGTGAACTGCTTCTCTGCACGACGTCCAACTTCCATGACGTCTTCATGATGAATGGTCTCTGCCTCTTTCTGTCCTGCAGCGACGACACCTGCAGCCATGTTGGTGACGAGGGAGATGCCGAGGACTTCGAGGCCCATGTGGCGCGCGACGATGGTCTCGTGGACGGTGGACATGCCGACGAGATCGGCGCCCAGGGTGCGGAAGGCACGAATCTCGGCGGGCGTCTCGAAGCTAGGGCCGAGGACGGCGAGATAGACTCCTTCGGCGAGTTGGAAGTCCTGGCTGGCAGCCTCTTTGACAGCAAGAGCGCGAAGGCGTGGTGAATACGCGGCTGACATATCGAAGAAACGCTGTCCGGCGCCGGGGACGGCCGCGAAGCGCGGTTCGTTGGGACCGAGGGCGGCGTTGGATCCGGTGAGGTTGATGTGGTCGGAGAGGGCGACGAGCGAGCCTTGACGGTATCCGGTGTTGATGCCGCCGGCGGCGTTGGTGACGATGAGTGTCTCGCAGCCGAGAAGGCCAAGGACGCGGGTGGGAAAGGTGACCTCGGCGAGAGGATAGCCCTCGTAAGCATGGACGCGCCCTTGCATAACGGCGACCGAGACGCCGGCAATGGTGCCGAGGACGAGATTGCCGGAGTGGCCTTCGACGGTAGAGCGAGGGAAGTGGGGGATCTCGGCGTAGGGAATGCGCATCGCATCGTTGACCTGAGAGGCGAAGCTGCCCAGACCGGAGCCGAGAATGATGCCGACGGCTGGTTTTGCGACCCCAGTAGCGCGGATGTATTCGGCGGCGGATTGGGCCTTGTTGTAGAGATCGGTCATCGACGGTCCTTTGTGTAAATCGTGCTCTGCGGCTACGGGGCGAATTAGATTGGTCGACGCCTCTGCCTTACAGAATCTTGGCAACTACGACCGTCAAATCGTCTTCCTGTTCTTTTGTACCGGCAAAAACAGAGACTGCTTCGGTGACGTCGGCTACGATTTCGGCGGCGGAATCGGTTTCTTTGCTTAGGATAAGGCCTTTCAAGCGGTCAAGGGAAAATTGCTCGTCGTTCTCATTCTCCTGCTCGGTGACTCCGTCGGTGAAGAGCGTGAGGATATCGCCTTGCTGCAGCGGGACGGTGGTATCGGCGAACTGTGCATCGGGCAGGATACCTACGATGGGTCCCGCCTCGTTCAACTGAATCGTCTCGTTTGTCCGGGTGCGTACGAGAAGCGGAGGATTGTGGCCTCCGCTGGCGTACTGCAGGCTTCGAAGAGTTAAATTGAATCTCGCGTAGAAGATGGTGACGAATGTCGACGGGTTGGTGATCTGCTTCAACACGCCATCGAGGTCCTTGATGATTGCCGCGGGCCCGCTCAGCTCTCGAGCCCGCAGGCGAAGAACGACTGCCAGAGACGGCATGAGAAGCGAGGCTGCGGCGCCTTTGCCGGAGACGTCCGCAATGACGATGTCGACAAGATTGTCGGAGACGCGGAAGAAATCGTAGTAATCGCCGCCGAGGAGCCGCGCGGTCTGCATTGCCGCAGCCAGATCGAGGCCGGGAACGACGGGCGGTTGGGGAAGAACCTGGCGCTGGACCTGGGCGGCCAGTATGAGGTCTCGCTCGTAGTCGTCGCGCTGCTGGCGGATCTCCACGGCCAGACGGCCCCGCTGGCTTGCGATCGTCGTGACGAGAAAAGTGATGGCGAGGTAGCCGGCCAGGCTGACGACGGTGCGTATGACCTTCAGGTGAAGCGAGTCGAAGGGCGGGCCGAAGAGCTCCTGCAGAAAGGCGCAGAGCACAGACAGCGCGATGGTGACGGGGACGCGGTTGACCAGCGCACTGAGCGCGATCGGCAGAACGTAGAGGTAGCCGAGCGAATCGTCCTCCACGATGACCTTGTCCGTGTAGGCAACGGCGCCGATGGCCAGAACGACGAGGAGATTGAGAAGTCCCGTAGCGCGGTTCTCGACGAGAAGGAGCCGCCGGCTTTGGTCGTCACGGTTCTTATTGCTCTTGAACAGAGCCATTTGAATCTCCTCGATCGATTCGTCTTCGACCGTCAGGGGAAAAGTGAGATGGAGTCTTTGCAGACAGGATGCACTATGACGTTAGTCAAAGTACAGTCTTCCATCAACTTATTGAGCAGGCTTCGCAGAGGAACATTCGGCGCATCTGCCTTCCAGTTAGAGAGCTGGCTGAGTTTTTTGCAGTTCGGCGGACTTCCAGGCGTCGAAGCCGCCGGTGAGGTTGGCGATGTCGCGGAGGCCGGCGCGGCGGAGGATGCTGGTCGCGATCGCACTGCGATAGCCGCCCTTGCAATGGACCACGATGAGTTTCGATGGATCGAGCTCGCTTGTGTGTTCGGTGAGTTGACCGAGCGGAATTCGGATGGAGTCTTCGAACGCTCCGGTCTCAACCTCGCCGGCCTCGCGCACGTCAAGGATGGTGAGGTTGCCCTTCTCTTTTTCCTCGAGGTCTGCGAGTTCCTGCAGGGAGATCTGCGGGATGTAGTCGAGCTCGTAGCCGGCTTTGTGCCAGCCCGTGATGCCGTCTGCCAGATAGGCGTCGACGTGCTCGATGCCGACGCGGGCAAGACGGAGCTGCGACTCGCGAAGCTGGTCGGCATCTTCGCCGACGAGGATGATGTGGCGGTCGAGGCCGAGGATGCGTGCCGCCCAGGAGGCATACTGGCCGGAGAGCGCGATGTGTATGGAGCCGGGGATGTGGGCTGCGGCGAAGTCCATTGCAGGGCGAGTATCGAGGACGATGGCTCCTTCAGATTGAAGGCGTAGGACCTCTGCGGCGGGAATGGGCTTCGGTGCGGGAAGTTGATCGATGGAGGATGCGCCACGACGGTTGAGCTCGACGTCGCGGCCGAAGTACTCCGGGCGCGGCGGGAGGCTGTCGGTGAGGAGATGAATGAATTCATCCTGATTGCGCGCCAGGAGAGCGTAATTAGTGCGGCGCTGCTGGCCGATGGTCGATGACCGCTCGTTGCTCATCTGGCGGCCGCAGAGAGAGCCGGCGCCGTGGGCGGGAAAGATCTCTGTGTCGTCGGGGAGTTTCAAAAGCTTGGTGTGAAGGCTGGTGTAGAGGAGGGCGGCGAGCTGCTGCGGAGTATAGTCCCCGGAGAGGTCGGGACGGCCTACATCGCCGACGAAGAGGGTGTCGCCGGTGAAGACGGCACGGACCTGCGAGGGTTTGGCGAGGTCGGTGAGGACGGCGCAGATGCCTTCGATAGTGTGGCCGGGGGTGTGGAGGAAGTCGAATCGGGCGTTGCCGAACTTGAGTGAGTCGCCGTCGTGGATAGCTATGTGGGGGAACGTGGCGTGGGCCTGCTCGCCGACGTAGATGCGGGCTCCAGTGCGTTCGGCTAACTCGTGATGGCCGGAGACGAAGTCGGCGTGGAGATGGGTCTCGATGATGTGCTCGATGCGCAGGTTTTTCTCGCGGGCATAGTCGAGGTAGAGATCGACGTCGCGCTGAGGATCGATGACGGCGGCGATTCCTTCGCTGGCCACGATGTAGGAGGCGTGGGCAAGGCAGCCGAGAAAGAATTGTTCGATGACGACTGGTTCCATGGTTTTGCTCTCGAGCTAAAGTCTACTGGATTCGATCGATCTTCAGGTTTTTCTCTCCGCGGTTTTCCGTTGTTGAGAACCGACTGCTGCCATCTTCCTGGTTTTAATGGCTGAGGGTGGATTCGGTGGAGGTAAAAGTAATTGGAAGTGCTGGCGGAGTTGTTTGACGGCGCGGTCGAAGGGTTCGACGGAGCCATAAGAGCGCGAGATCATGACGCCGCCCTCCATCACTGCGAGAACGTAGGTTGCAAGGGCTTCCGGGTCGGTGCCTTTGGGAAGGCGGTGATTGATCTGGTCGATGCACTCGCGGACGGCGGTGATCCAGCCCTGGAAGTTTTCGGCGATGAGTTTATGGGCAGGGCGGTTTTCGGGATCGATCTCCAGGGCAAGGCGGCCGAGCGGGCAGCCGTAACGGCACTCGGTCTGGAGGATTCGCCCGCGATAGCCCTCGAGAATGGCGAAGATGCGCTCCACGGGTTCGTCAGTCCGGGCGAACGCGGGATCGACGACCATGGGTCGCAGGGCGTGGAGGTAGCCCTCAAGGACCTCGCGGAGTAAAGCCTCTTTGCTCTCGAAGAAGTGGTAGAAGCTGCCGGAGTTGACGTCGGCGTGGGCGAGGAGGTCGGCCATGCTGGTTCCGGCGTAGCCGCGCTCCCAGAAGAGGTAGCGTGCGGAGTTGATGAGCCGGTCGCGGGTGGAGATGGCCTGGGTCATGAGAAAAAAGCTCTTGACAGAGCTAGTGTACAAGGATTTACTTGAACGACCAACTAAGTAAGAGGATTTGACGATGAAGACGATTTTTCTTGTTCTCGGGATGATTGCGACAGCGTCCTTCGCGCAGAACTCTGCGGCCGTGGCAAAGCCGGCAGCCGCGGACAAGGTCTTGATCCTGGAAGTTACCGTTCCAGCGCCGCTCTCGGCTGTTTGGCAGGCGTTTACGACAAGTGAAGGGTTGAGTACTTGGCTGACGCCGGGTGCGGTGGTCGATCTGCGAGAGGGTGGCGAGTGGACAGCTCATTTTCCCGGTGGAAGTACGGGCGGGGGCACGATTTTAAGCTTTGTTCCGGAGAAGGAGTTGGTGTTGTCGGCTTTGGTTCCCGACAAGTTTCCGACAGTTAGGGCTACGAGGACCAGGGCGAGATTTCAATTTGAGGCTAAAGGCGACTCGACGATCGTGCGATTGACGCAAACAGGATGGAAAGAAGGCGATGAGTGGTTGAAGGCGTACGAGTATCTGACGGTTGGGAACGCGCAGCTGCTCGCGACGCTGCATCACCGGTTTGCCAGTGGGCCAATCGATTGGACGAAGTGAACAGATGCGGACTGTCGACCTTAGAAGGAGCGTGAATGGGATTTCATGGACTGAATCTTTGGGCGGTTCTTGCAGCGGCGATCTCGGCGTTTGTGCTGGGAGGGCTTTGGTATGCGCCGTTTTTACTTGGCGGGCTATGGAAGAAGGCCAACGGCTTCGCAGCGAATGAGCCGCCGCCGGGAGATGCGAAGATCTTTATCCTCAGCTTTGTGTTGAGTCTGGTGATGGCCCTGAATCTTGCGATGTTTCTCAACGATCCGAAGACGAATATGGCGTGGGGAGCCACGGCTGGGTTTCTTGCGGGGTTCGGGTGGGTCGCGATGGGGATTGGTATCGTTTCGCTGTTCGAGCGGCGGCCATGGAGCTATGTGTTCATCAACGGTGGGTATCTGACGGTTGCTCTAGTGATCATGGGTGCGATTCTGGGTGGGTGGCGCTAGTTGCAGCTGCCAGCATGAGGCTATACTTGTGCTCGTTTCCATAAACCGCGTTTGAGAGCGGAACATGACGGGCAGCGGTCGATGATGAGCACAGGCACGGATTCTGCGAACGAGGTAGGAGGAACTCTGGCTTCGATTCGAACGGAGACGGATGCGAGTTTGTTGGCGTTGACGGAAGCTTCGCCGATTCTGCTGGTGTTCCTGCGTCACTTCGGATGTTCTTTTTGCCGGCAGGCGATCAGCGATGTTGCGGACTTGAGGGGAGAACTGGCGCAGCGCGGGGTGCGGCCGGTGTTTGTTCACTTGGGAACGCCGGAACGGGCGAAGCCGTTCTTCGACTACTACGGGATTGGCGATGTGGAACGAGTGAGCGATCCGGAGGCGAAGGTGTATCAGCTCCCGGTCTTTGCCCTGCCACGCATGAATCCAGTGTTGACTCTGTTTCAGCCGTCGGTGTGGATGGGCTGGCTAAAGGGGCCCCTGTTCAAGCACGGAATCGGCGCGATCAAGGAGGATGGGCATCAGATGCCGGGCATCTTCTTCCTGAAAGGATCAAGGATCGTGCGTACGTTTCGTTATCGCACGATCGCGGATGAGCCGAATTATCTGAAGCTGATCTCCTGACCTGAGGAGCAAAGAAAAATGGCCCCGCCAATGTGCTGGCGGAGCCGAAGACTTGTTGAGCTCACTCTAGAAGTCGTAGCGCAGGGAGAACTGCATGACGCGAGGATTGCCCAAAAGGGTATTCGAGATGCCAAGGCTGCCGCTGGTGAGCTGAGCCTGCCCGCTGTTGGGAACATCGAAGCGGTTGGTGTTGGTGACGTTGTAGACCTCCCAGCCAAACTTGATGTTTCCGTACTCACCAAGGGCCCAGGCTTTCGAGAGGCCGGAGTCCAGATCGAAGACGCCATCGCCGCGGAAGTTGTTGCGCTGGCCGTTCTCACCGGGATAGGAGAGCCGAATAGGTCCGCCTGTATTTATGCCGCTATTGATAGCGGTAGGATCAGCGAAGAACTGCGGATTTCCGTTCTGGTCGAAGTGACGGCCGGTTTTGACCTTTCCAGTAACGACGCCGTGGCCACTCTGCTGCCAGTCGGTCGTCCATCCGGGATCAGAGACAGAGAAGGGCAGGCCGCTGGTGGCGCGCAGGATTCCGGAGAGCTGCCAACCACCGATGAAGGCGTTTACTAAGCCGTTGACGCTGCTGAGGTACTTGGCTCCCCGGCCGAAGGGAAGCTGGTAGACCCAGTCGACGGTGACCAGATGAGTCGTGTCGAAGTCGGAGACGGCGCGGTTGAGGCTCGGGCTTCCAGGTGTTGATGATGCTGCTGTTTCCGAAGGCGACCCCATTCGAGAACTCCGTGCTGCGCTCCGCGTCGGAACCGAAGTCGATGGAGCGCGAGTAGGTGTAGCTGATGTCGCTCTGGAAGCCATGGCTCATGGGATGACGGAGGGTGATCTGGGCGGCGTTGTAGTAGCTCATGCCGATGGTGGACAGAGCATAGAGAGAGGAAAACTGATCCTGCCAGAAGCGGGACTGGTGGCTCGCCGGACAGGGATAGGGAACGCCAAGTAACCGCTAAAGCAGAAGAAGTCGATGTCTGCCAGAGCGGTGGTCGCGCCGAGGATTGGAGCGGAACGGCGCCCACTCGTCAGATGTAGATTGCCTGAGTCGCGGTCTCTCCCTGGGAAATCGAAGTTGGCCATGTAGGGAAAAAGATGCTCGAAGTATGGAATGGCGGAAACCGAGGCAGCGGATCGCCGCCATTTCTGGTCGACCAGTCGCGGACAACTGAGCACCGGCTGTGTAGTAGTCGCCGCCGCCCTGCGGATCGACAAAGTCCACTGGCTCGGCGAGGTCGAGGCTTTGCAGCAGATGCCGGCCAAGCCGACCGACGTAAGCTGCCTCGAGCGTGAAGCCTCCCTTGCAACTCACGCTGAACAGAGAAATCGAATGCCTCGGAGTACGGGGTCTTCAACTTGCTGTCGAGACCCCAGGTGATGGCGAAGTTGCCTTCGGGTGCGGTGAAGGGAAAGGTTTGGGTGGGCGGAGCGCGTTCCGTTGCTGAAGGGCAGAGTGTGACGGCCGATGAAGCGTGGAGCAGTGTCTCGGATGTTGTACATGCCCGCCGGATTTGTGACCTGACTGCGACAGCCCGAACGAACCATTTTGATCGAAGATGTTGACCAGACTTTGGCCGTAGTGATCGTAGTAGATGCCTGCACCGGCGCGGATGGAGGTCTTTGGGCTCGGGCGAGTATGCGATGGCGAAGCGGGGCGCGAAGTTGTCCTTCGACTTTGGCCAATAGCCCGGGCTTGCCGTAGAACGGGCCGTTGGGTGCAAAGTCGAGATCGGGCTCGTAGATCTGTCCCTTCAGGGCGGCGACCTCGCGCTGCGTGAACCAGGTGTGAGTGTCGATGGTGGGGGCAACCTGCTGGCCCTCTGGTCTCCCATGGAGTCTGCAGAATCGTGTGGCGGATGCCGAAGGTGAGGGTGAGGTTTGGCTCGACGCGCCAGGAGTCCTGGATGTACCATTCGTACTCGTTCGCCTTGAAGTGCCGGTCGATGGAGGCGCCATCGGCCAGCAGCGTGCCGCTGGTGGCGACTGCTGACAGCATAGTTGTAAACGTTAGTGACCGGAGGGATCGTGCCGACCAGATTGGCGTAGGCGATGCAGGTAGGAGTTGCGTGAAGCCGCCATCGACCGAGTCCAGGCCAAGGGTGGAGGGATCAGGCGGTGGACTGCCGCCCAGCCAGTACGGGTTGGATGGAGGCATTGTTGAAGGAGATTGAGTTGGAGTTACGGTTCTGATGGATCAAGCGCCAGTTGCCGCCGACCTCGAATGCTGTGCTTGCCTTTGGTCCAATTGAAGTTGTCGACGATGTTATTGACTGGAACGCTGACGATGGTGTTGCGCGTCTCAGCGGTTGCCGTGTCGAGAAAGCGGAAGTCAACGTAGTCGCCGGAGCCAACGCCGGAGTTACCATAGCCCTGCCGGATGTATCCATAGCGAATATCGTTGACCATGGTGGGAGAGATCGTCCAGGTGTCGCCGAAGGTCATGCCCTTGCTGTTGTCGATGAGTTCAGAGGACGGCCCCTGGCCCGGGAAACTGCTCGACGCCGCCGGTGGTGTCCTTCTGCAGATTGCCTCGGCCGAAGATTCGGTGTTTGGAGGACGGGACGTAGTCGAGACGAACGATGGTGGTGTTCAGCGTCTTCGGGTTGGGCGAGGAGAACGAATAGGAGCCCGTATTCAGGCCGTCGCCGGCGTTGACTCCGTTGGCCGCGGGCATCGAGTTGAAATAAGCCAGCGCGTTTGGGTTCGGTCCCGGGCCGGGTGTGTAGGCTGAGGTGTTGCAGACCTGACAGCCAGCATCGAGCGTGTGCAATCTGGCCGGGCGTGAGGCTACGGTTTCGCCGCCGCGATCCCTGTGTATTGGAGTATTCCCTGCTGGTAGGACGGCGGTGGGTACTGTGCGGACTGACCTGGGCGCTTTCGGCCTGGCGTGTGCCCTCATAGTTGGCGAAGAAGAAAAGCTTGTCCTTGAAGATGGGGCCGCCGACGTCGCCGCCGAAGATGTTACGGATGAGTTTGCCAGGACGGTTGGGCAAGCCGCTATTGAGTTCGGCCTGCTTGTTGAAGAAGTCGTTGGCGACCGTGATGGTGGGCCGGTTGTACTCGTAGGCCGCGCCATGGAACTTGTTGGTGCCGGACTTCGTGATGAGGCTGACCTGCGCGCCGGAAGAGCGGCCTGCGTCGGCGTTGGCGAGGCCGGTAGTGACGCGGAACTCCTCGATCGAGTCCTGTGTCTGGCGGAGCACGCCGGTGAAAGCGAAGCCGTTGACCTGATCGTTGTCGTCGACGCCGTCGAGGGTGATGTTGCCCTGGTCGGAGCGGCCGCCGTTGACCGCTCCGCTGCGGCTATCCTGCATCGGCGGGTTTTGCTGGTGTGGGAAGGAAGAAGACGCCTGGCTGGAGGGAGAGCAGATCCGGGACGTTACGCGTTTCGCTGGGCAGCGCCTGAATCGTTGCGTTGTCGGTCGAGCTGCCGAGAGCCGCGTCCGTGGTATTCAAGGTCTGCCGCCTCGGCGGTAACATTGAGAATCTCCTGCGTGGCATTGACGCTAAGGGTGAAATTGACGGTGGCGGGCTGATCGACGAGCAGCTCCGCGATCTTGGTCTGCGCGCCGAAGCCAGTCGCGGTGATCGTGATGGTGTACTTTGCAGGGGGTAGCTGGGCAAAGACGTATTCGCCGGCGGGGTTCGAATCTGCTGAAAAGCTCAGCCCGGTGGCGGCGTTGACGAGATTTATCTTGGCCCCCGGAATGACAGCGCCGGTGGGATCTTTGACGGCGCCGCGCAGCGACGTATTTGCATTCTGTGCAAATCCGGACGAAGCGGCCATAACTAGAAAAAGGAAAAAGATGCCCTTACAGCAGAGTCTCATACAGCCTCCATGAAGTCATCAAGTTGGTATGGCTTGGCTGCCTGTCGCGGTCGACGGGGAGAAATCTGCGCCAGCGTGAGGCTGCCCTATTTATGCAACGTGATTAGGCACTATCTCGGAAAGCGGTGTAGAGGATGCGGTATGCTTTTTTTTACCGGAACTCCTCCTCCCATGCAATAGGCAACTGAACTTCCAGAGCCAAAACTTCTTAAATTGCCGCTCTTTCGCACTTTGTGTGTTGAATTTCTCCAAGATTTTGAACATGACCGTTCGCCAAAATCCTTCTTTTGGAAGCAGTTCAATGAAGAAGCATGGAGACGATACTCGCAGACATGAGGTTCGCCATGGTTCCGGCGAGCATGGCGCGGAGACCTAGTTGCGCCAGGTCGTTCCGGCGACTGGGGACAAGGGCACCGATGCCGCCGATCTGCATTCCGATGGAGCCAACGTTTGCGAAGCCGCAGAGGGCGAAGGTTGCGATGGAAAAGGTGCGCGGTGAAAGACTGGATTTAATGTCGCCGAGTTGGTGAAAGGCAAGAAACTCGTTGATGATAGTGCGCGTCCCGAGTAGGTTGCCGATGGCATGGGCTTCCTGCGCGGGGATGCCGATCAACCAGGCAATGGGCGCTCCTATGACGCCAAGGACGGCGTTGAGGGAATGCGGAAAACGAATGTGGCCGTGGGCCCAGGTGAAGTTGGAGATTCCAAGCATGATTGCATTGGCCAGGCCGACCAGGGCGACGAAGCTGATAAGCATGATCGCGACGTTGAAGGCTAGCTGGCCGCCGTCGATCGTGCCTCGAGCTATGGCGGCGACCAGGTTCTCGTTCCTGTGTTCTTCGTTGGGCGGCATGTGAACGGTGCCGGCAGTGGCAGGAACCTCCGTTTCGGGCACAAGCATCTTCGCAACCAGAATGGTGCCAGGGGCGGTCATGATGACGGCTGAGAGAAGATCTTTGGCATTGATGCCGAAGCTGATGTACGCGGCCATAATTCCGCCGGAGACGTGAGCCATGCCGGAGGTCATGATTGTCATCAACTCGCTGCGTGTCGCTCCGTCGAGGAACGGACGTATGGTGAGCGGAGCTTCGGTCTGGCCCATGAAGATACTGGCGGCGACATTGGTGGACTCGGCACCGGAGGTTCCCATTGTTCGCTGCATGATCCACGCGACAGCCTTGATGATCTGCTGCATGAGACCGATGTGGTACATAATGGCGAAGAAAGCCGAGACAAAGATGATAGTAGGCAGCACGGCGAAGGCGAGCGTAGCGAGCTGGTCACCCGGAGTTCCCATGCGTCCGAAGACAAGCGAGGAGCCGTCAGCCGAGTGGCCAAGGAGGCCCGTGATGACCGAAGAGATGCTGCTGAGGATGCGCTGGCCGAAGCTCCATTAATGACGAGGAAGGCGAAGATGATCTGCAGACCGAGACCCCAGGCCACGGTGCGCCAGCGGATAGCGCGGCGATTGGTGGAGAAGGCATAGGCCAGGCCAAGAAACGTGATGAGGCCGAGTAGACCGGTGAATCGTCCCAAAGGATTCTCCTGCGCGGATGAAGCTGAATGAAGATTGGGATGAGTGTACCGGGTCGGGAGTAACGTCACCTAACGATTTGTTCGTTCATCGTTCCTTGGAAGCTTATGGGTTGGCCTCTGCGGTCGTTCACGTACCATCAAAGGGCCACAAAAAGTCGCAATGAGAGAGCAGACCATGCCGATCGCCGCTCGAGGTTTTGTCACGCGTGCTCTTTTGGCGTTTCTTGCCATTTCGGCTGGTGTCTCTGGACTGGGCGCGCAGACGCATGTGGCGATGACTCCGGTCTTGCTTAAGGTTGAGGACGCGCCGATACCGTTTCTCGGCTCCGATGGCAGGACGCACCTGGTTTACGAGCTTTGGCTGACGAACTTCTCGAGCAGCGACGTCGCGGTCGAGAAGGTAGAGGTTCTCGGCGATGGGAGGGTGATCAAGAGTCTGGATGCCGCAGCCACTGCGGAGCGACTGCAGCCGGCCGGCCAGCGAGAGTCTGTCGCCGAACTGGCAAGGGGCAAGCAGGGATTGCTGTTCTTGCACCTGACGCTTCCGGCGGGAACCGCAGCTCCAGAGCGACTGTCACATCGAGTGATGATTCGCGCGGATGCAGCGCCCCCGGGCCATCAAGAGATCACAGAGACAGGCGGCGATACGACTGTGGATCATCGTGCTGTTGCGGTGATCGCACCACCGCTCGCCGGGCAGGATTACGTGTCGGCAGATTCATGCTGCGATGCGACGCGTCATACGCGGGCAGCGCTACCTGTGAATGGCCGTGTATGGCTGGCTCAGCGATACGCCGTCGATTGGGAGCAGATAGATGCGCAAGGGCGAATCTACAACGGGCAGCAGAAAAAGTTGGAGAGCTATACGATCTTCGGCAAACCCGTCCTTGCGGTTGCCGATGCGAAGGTGGTGGCCGTAACGGATGGTTTGCCGGAGCAGACGCCGGGTCTCTATCCAACGAATATCCCGATCGAAGAGGCGGACGGCAACAGTGTGATATTGGAGCTCGGTGATGGACGCTTCGCAATGTATGCGCACATGCAGCCGGGAAGCATCCGGGTGCGCAGCGGCGAACAGGTAAAGGTGGGGCAGGTAATCGGGCTGGTGGGAAACACTGGAAACTCGCTTGCACCGCACCTGCATTTTCAGGTGATGGACAAGCCATCCTCGCTTGCGGCGAACGGTCTGCCCTACGAGATCAGAGAGTTCGAGGTCAATGGCA
This sequence comes from uncultured Acidobacteriaceae bacterium, assembly GCA_963798925.1. Taxonomy (GTDB): domain Bacteria; phylum Acidobacteriota; class Terriglobia; order Terriglobales; family Acidobacteriaceae; genus Edaphobacter. Next base: position 873,518 of record CAWCVD010000007.1, on the reverse strand, counting down.
GAACTTCAGGCACCAAGGCGTTCGATGAAGCGGAAGAAAAGGGAACTCCGCTGGCGTTTACGCCGCTCGCGCTCTCGGAAAAAGTGAAAAGAGCATTGCCCCTTGACCAGCTGATAATTTCGTTTCCAGCGCAATAGGCCCGCCGTCGGATGGCCGCAATTAACGGTCTACACGGTCACGCCAAATCTGCTCAAAATCTCGCGTCTTCCGTATCCGGTGATGGAAAGCGCTCTGCTGTCGAGATCCTGCGTCACCCACCTCTTCTTCAGCGCGACGTTTAGCAGCGCCGCTCCTAGCGCACCGCCGAGATGAGGCCGCTCTCGCTCCAATCGAGGCACGCGGAGGCGAAACGCCGGCGCAGCGCCCTCGACGCCTCGACGTCGACGCCAAGCGCTTCCAGAGCTTTAGTTCCTGCGGAGGAGAGCTGGTATGCGTTGTCGTCTTCCGGGACGTTGGATAGCCAGCGCAAGGCGTAAAGGCGGTCATGAAGCTGAACGCCGATCCGGCCAGCCATGTGGTCGTAACAGGTACGCGCCGCGCACAGGCGGCTTGGGGTGTTTGCCACAAACCTGTCGCGTGTGCCTCCGGCCAGGACACTTAGCCCTTCAAGCACGTTGGCTACATTGGGTCCTTCCAGGCTGTAGTAGCGATGCTTTCCCTGGACGTGAACCTTGACCAGTCGAGCCGCCTTTAGGCGTTGCAGATGGACGCTTGCGGTCGATGGGCTGACTCCGGCTACCACTGCAAGTTCGGTGCTGGTTCGCGCATGGCTATCCATGAGGCAATAGAGAATGCGCGCTCTTGCGGGCTCGCCAATGGCGGCCGCGATCGACGGAACTGCGGCATCGTCGCTGTCACTGGATACAATCACACTTCGACCATAGACGAAGTATGCCTGCTGGTCAACTGCCACAGTGATCGGTGGTACATTGGCACAGATAGCGGCCGCGGTGTTTGTTGGAAAGGACGGATACAGAGGCCGGGACGGAGGGCAGCGATGAGCAGGATCAGGCTATTGGTCGGAACGCGCAAGGGCGCGTTTTGCTTACCTCGGACGGTAAACGCGAGAAATGGAAGATCGACGGCCCGCACTTTGCCGGCTGGGAGATCTACCATATGAAAGGTTCGCCAGTGGACCCGAACCGGCATCTATGCGTCGCAATCAGCGGCTGGTTCGGTCAGGTGATGCAGCGTTCGGACGACGGCGGCAAGACGTGGGATGCGGTGGGAAACAAGTTTGGTACGACGGCGTTCCCGGCACGCATCAGTGGTACGACGGCACGCCGCATCCGTGGGAGTTCAAGCGGGTATGGCATCTGGAGCCTTCGCTGACCGATCCGGATGAGGTCTATGCGGGGGCGGAGGATGCGGCATTGTTTCAGTCCACCGATGGCGGGAAGAACTGGGAGGAGCTTTCTGGCCTGCGCAGCCACGGCACTGGGCCGCACTGGCAGCCGGGCGCGGGCGGAATGTGCCTGCACACGATCATTCTCGATCCGAAGAATCCGGAACGGATCTATATCGCGATCTCGGCGGCAGGAGCGTTTCGCACGGACGATGGCGGCAACACGTGGAAGCCGATCAACCGCGGACTGCTCTCGGAAGTAATTCCCGATCCGAATGCCGAGGTTGGCCATTGCGTGCACCACATTGCGATGCACCCTCGCGGCCGGGGGTGCTGTTCATGCAGAAGCACTGGGACGTGATGCGCAGCGACGATGCGGGCGATTACTGGGAGGAAGTCAGCGGCAACCTGCCCACGGATTTCGGGTTCGCCATTGATGTGCATGCGCATGAGCCGGAGACGCTTTACGTGGTGCCGATCAAGAGCGACTCGGAGCATTTTCCGCCGGATGGCAAGCTGCGGGTCTATCGCAGCCGGGCGGGCGGCAATGAGTGGGAGGCGCTGACGAAAGGCCTGCCGCAGCAGGATTGCTACGTGAATGTGCTGCGCGACGCGATGGCGGTGGACTCACTCGACCAGTGCGGCGTCTACTTCGGGACGACCGGCGGGCAGGTGTATGCCTCGGCGGATGCCGGCGATAGTTGGTCGCCGATTGTGCGCGATCTGCCGGCGGTGCTATCGGTCGAGGTGCAGACTCTGGCATGATTCGCCTTCAGTTGCCGGCTCACCTGCGGAAGCTCGCGGATGTGGAGGGAGAGGTCTCGCTCGAAGTTGCCGGCGATGCGACGTTGCGGACCGTGCTGGATGCGCTTGAGGCGAGGTATCCGACGTTACAGGGGACAATCCGCGAGTACGGAACTTTGAAGCGGAGGGCGTTTCTGCGCTTCTTTGCCTGCATGGAGGATATTTCGCATCAGTCACCCGATGAGTTGCTGCCGCAGGCCGTGGCAGAGGGAAAGGAACCGTTGCTCGTGATTGGGGCGATCGCGGGCGGGTAGGGTTAGATTGCTGGCGATCACACGAGGGAGGATCAATGGAGCGCGACAGTGCGAGTGTCTCGACGGGAATGCTTTGGGCAGGACGTATCGTCAGCGGCTTGGTGGCCTTGTTGTTCACGTTCGATGGAGTTGCGCATTTGATGAAGCCAGCGCCTGTGGTGGAGGCGTTCGCACGGCTCGGGTATCCGCTGAGTGCGAGCGTAGAGATTGGGCTTCTGTTGCTGATCTGTACTGCGATCTATGTGACACCGAAGACTTCCATTCTCGGTGCAATTCTGTTGACGGGATACCTGGGCGGAGCGGTTGCGACGCACGTGCGTGCAGGATCCAGTTTGTTTGAGAAGGTGTTTCCAGTGATCTTCGGTGGGCTGGTCTGGTTGGGAATCTATCTGCGCGATGCCAAATTACGAGAATTGGTTCCGCTCCGAAGCTAGGCAGTTTATGTTGGAGACGGTCCCGTCGATGGTAAGTCCGCAATGATTGTTCGAGGATTGCCGGTGATTGGAGTGCGCGTATGAAGCGTCGGGAGTTTCTAGTCGGTTCGATGGCTGCGGCTGGAGCGGGGATGCTGATGAGGAATGATCTCTGTGCGGAGATGAAGGAAGGGAACGCTCGCACGTATCGTTTGCTCGGAGTTCCTCTGCGAGCTGGTTCGCTTACGCCAGGCAACGAAGATGATGCTCGAGCTTATCGCGACGCAAAACTGGTAGAGCGGCTGACCGCAGCGGGATGCCGGGTGGTCGATGAGGGAAATGTACAGATCCCTGACTATCTTCCACATCACTCGATCCCTCCGATCAGGAGCTGGCCTGCGCCGCGAATCGCGTGGGAGTGCGTGGGGCGGAGGGTCGAGACGATGCTGCGGCAGGAAGGGCAGGTCCCGCTGCTCGTTGGCTGCGACTGCAGCGTGGTGGTGGGGACGACGGAGGTGTTGCATCGCGCGACGGGCAAGGACGTCTATGTGGTGTATGTGGATGGCGATTTTGATGATGCACCACCCAGTGCGAGCCGTTGCGAAAGTGCAGCCTCATGCGCGACCTGGTTGCTGACGCACGAGTCGCCATTCTGGGCCGGGCCGATTCTGGGAGAGTCGCAGGTTTCGATAGTGGGGTGGAGCAATCCTTCGCGCACCGAGAAGCCTGCGGTCGAAGCAGTATCGCGGGCTGAACTGAGGCGCACAGGGGCGGCAGAGACGGCGCGAAGAGCGATGGCAGCGATTCCACCTTCCGCGCCCGTTCTGCTTCACTTCGATATCGATGTTCTCAATAAACAGGAGATGCCCGCCGCATACTTTCCGCATGCGCAGGGACTGACGATGGCTGAAGTGGCGGAGTTGCTCCGCGTGGTTGTGAGGGATCCGCGGGTGAGAGTGATCGAGGTGAGTGAGTACGCTTCGCTGCGCGATTTCGATCGCAGTCAAGTAGCTAAACTCGTGGATTTGCTGGCTGGTGTGCTGGGCGGTTGATGGTACGCTGCACATTGGTTCCGGCCTGTGATCGTGAGTTATGACGGCAGAGTGGCAGAGGTGACGATCTCTCGGATGAGCAGTTGCGGTTGAGTTGTGTCTGGGGAGATCCGTAACGTTTCGCGGAGCATCTGTTCGGGCTCGCCGAGGAGCGAGGTGTCTTTGCTGAAGAGAGTCACAAGGGGTTGGCCGGCTTCGACCTTGTCGCCTAATTTGGCGTGCATCTCGATTCCGGCCTGAGCGCTGACCGGATCGCCAGGTTTGGCACGACCTGCACCGAGACGTTGAACGGCCCAGCCGACTTGTTTGCAATCCATAGACGCCAGATAGCCGGATTGCGCGGCTCGGAGAGTGCGAGTCGCGGCGGGTCTGTGCTGTGCGGCGGGGTCTTCGAAGACTGTTATGTCGCCACCCTGGGCTTCTACGATCGTCAGCCACGCTTTATAAGCCGCTCCGCTGCGCAGGATCTCGTCAGAGAGCCTTGCTCCATCTTCGGGAGTCGTGGCCTGGCCCGCGAGGTGGAGCATCCAGCCGGCAAGGATGTTCGACAGTTCGATCAGGTCGCGCGACATCGGATGCCGATGCTGCTTCATGATGTCGACACACTCCCAGACCTCGACCCAGTTGCCGGAGAAGCGTCCAAGCGGCTCCTCCATGCTGGTCAGCAACGCAACTGTGCGGGTGCCGGAGGCTTCGCCGGTCCGGACCATAAGCTCGGCAAGGAATTTGGATTTCTCGTAGGTGGGCATGAACGCCCCTGACCCTACCTTAACGTCGAGGACGAGCGCGTTGAGACTTTCAGCGAGCTTCTTACTCATGATGCTGGCAGTGATGAGGTAGGGAGATTCGACCGTGCCGGTGTGATCGCGCAGCGCGTAAAGGATGCGATCGGCGGGGACGATCTTCGGCGTTTGTCCGATCAGGGCGGCACCGCATCTCTTCAGAGTTTCGGCTAACTGCGTCAGGTTCAGTTGAGTGTCGAAGCCGGGAATGGTCTCGAGCTTGTCGAGAGTCCCACCGGTATGGCCGAGCGAGCGGCCTGAGATCATCGGGACGCAGATCCCGGGAACTCCGGCGGGCGTGGGATGAGCCAGGCCAGCTGCGGCGAGAATCGGCGCGAGAAGCAGCGATGTCTTGTCGCCGACCCCGCCGGTGGAGTGCTTGTCGATCGTGAAAGTGTGAAGCGGAGTAGCGTCGAAAGTCTCGCCGGAGTAGCGCATTGCGGCGGTCAAGGCAGCTAGCTCTTGTGTGTTGAGCCCGCGCTGGAAGACGGCCATGAGGAAGCTCGCGATTTGGGCGTCGGTGACCAGCTGCTTCTCTGGCGTGCGATCGACGATGGCGCGGATGAAGCCCTGAATCTCTGCGTCGGAGAGAACAAGACCGTCGCGTTTGTGGAGAATAACGTCGATGGGATGGATGATTGTATGCATGGTTCTGAAAGTGTAGCGAATTCGGTTACGAATTCGTGAGGAGGAATGCAGCAGGCAGGAGGTCGGCGATCGTAGCTTGAGCGATGTCGCCCTTTTCGCCAGGGAAGAAGACGATGGTATCGGGTGTACTGAACTCGTGGATGGTCTGGCGGCAGGCCCCGCACGGCTGGCTGGCTGTATCGTTGAGGTTGGCGACGGCGATTGCGCGGATCTTAATCTTTGGGCCGCGGAGGCCGACGGCGGCGGTGATTGCGGCCTGTTCGGCGCAGACAGTCAGGCGGTAGGAAGCGTTTTCAACGTTGCAGCCCGTGACGACGCTGCCGTCAGCAAGCAGGACTGCTGCCCCTACACGAAAGTTACTGTAGGGCGCATAGGCGTGGGCGGCGGCGGCCACTGCGCGTTGCTGTAGGTCGACGGCCTGGGCGGACGGCAGGTGATTCGAAGACATGATGGAAATGAGGCTATCGGGTGCGAGAGATGATGGCAAGCTGTGTTGTGCTAATGGTTAAGACCCATCGTCCGATATATGAGGTGTGGACGATCTGATCAAAGAGTTTATTGCTGAAAGCGCTGAAGGCCTGGACCGCATGGAGCGGTGCCTGACCGAGTTGGAGACGCGACCCGACGACGCCGGACTGCTCGGGGAGATCTTTCGCGCCGTCCATACGATCAAGGGAACGACGGGCTTTCTTGGCTTTCACCGCCTGGAGAAGTTGGCCCACGCGGGAGAACATCTGCTGGGATCGCTGAGGGACGGCAGGTTGGCAGCGACCTCGGAGCTGGTCAGCGGCCTGCTGCATCTCCTGGACGGACTGCGCGCGATCCTGGCCCTGATTGAAGAGACCGGAGGGGAAGGCACGCGGGCCGGTGATGAAGACGGCGAATTGATTGCTGAACTCGCAATATTGAACGGGGCGATGCCGCCGGAAGAGATTGAGCCGGATCTGCTACGGGCAGTCGTCGACGTTGGCGAGACTACCGGCGGAGAGACGTCCACTCCCGATGCCTCGAAAGCGGCAGGTTTGCCGTCGACCTCAAATTCAACGTCCCCGGCTACGGAGAGAAATGGGGCAGGGAACGATAAAACACTGCGCATCGATGTAGAGGTCCTGAACCGCATGATGAATCTCGTCGGCGAACTCGTGCTGACGCGTAACCAGATGCTGCAGAGCGACAGGTCCGCGGCGAACTTTCCCGAGCTGGCGCGTCGCCTCGACAGCGTGACCGCAGACCTTCGCGAGACGGTGATGCAGGCGCGGATGCAGCCGATGGGGAATATCTTTGGCAAGTTTCCCAGAATGGTGCGCGATCTTGCGAGAACCTGCGGCCGCAATGTGCGGATCGAATTCTACGGGCAGGAGACGGGGTTGGACAAGAGTCTGCTTGAGGCCATCAAGGATCCGTTGACTCACGCCGTGAGAAATGCGGTGGACCACGGAATCGAATCCCCCGCCGCTCGCGTGCTGGCGGGAAAACCTGCGGAGGGTTGTGTCCGGCTGAAGGCATTTCATCAGGGCGGCTCGGTCGTCATCGAGGTCTCCGATGACGGCGCAGGAATTCCGATGGAGCGCGTGTTGGAGAAGGCCATCGAGCGCAACCTGATAACCGTAGAGCAGGCCGCCGACATGTCGGAGCGCGAAATACTCCAACTGATCTTTCTGCCTGGCTTCTCGACTGCGGCCGCTGTGACAACAGTCTCCGGACGCGGCGTTGGAATGGACGTCGTACGCGCCAACGTGGAGAAGGTGGGAGGCAGCGTCGAGGTTGAGTCGCGCAAAGGTAAGGGGACAACCATGCGGCTGCGCGTCCCGCTGACGCTCGCCATCGTCCCTTCGCTCATCGTGCGCAGCGGACGACAATGTTTTGCTTTGCCGCAAAGTGCGCTGGTTGAACTGGTGGATATTCCGGAACGTGAGTTTGCACAGGCCGTACAGAGAATCGGTTCGGCTGAGCTTTACCGTCTGCGGGAGCGGTTGTTGCCGATGGTATGGCTGGACCGCCTGCTTGGGATGGCGCAGGATGAGCCCGAAACCTTAGAGCGGCAGACAGCGAGCGGGCATTATCTCGCTGTGCTCGAAGCCGACGGTTCACGCTATGGGCTGGTCGTGGATGAGTTAATGTCGCCAGAGGAGATTGTTGTCAAGCCGCTGTCACCGGTGCTTCGCGAGATCGGTTTGTTCTCAGGAGCGACAGTGCTGGGCAATGGAACGCTGGCGCTCATTCTGGATATTGCGGCGACGGCTGCTCGTGCTGGCGTGAAGTCGACCGAAAGAGAAGACGCAGAGCTCGATGCAGGCGAGTCGGCGATACAGGAGCAGGCGGGTGAGTCGTTCTTAATCTTTGAAGATCGCGAGCGGGAACGTACAGCGCTGCCGCTGGGCATGGTGGAGCGTATTGAAAGCGTGCCGATGGACCGGATCGAGTATGCGGGAGGGCAGCCATTGCTGCAGTATCGCGGCGAAACGTTGCCGCTGAAGGACCAGGGGAATGTCCTGCCGGCCCTTGAGACCGAAAGGCAACGCGGGCAGGAGACGCTGGCTACAGTTCTCATCTGCGACGACCGCAATCCGAACGGAGCTCACAGGGTGGGCGTGGTCGTTCGGCAGGTGCTGGACGTCTCTCGAGGAACCGTGCTTGAACGGAATGAGGCGAGCGACTCGGCGGGAATGGAGCTCGCTCTGGTGAAAGAGAAATTGACTGTGGTTCACCGTAACTTCGACACAGAGACCACTTCCTCGTGGCAGGAGGTCGCATGAGAGTTGCCAGCCGGGACAGCGTTGACGGCGGTCAGGAGGAGAACGACGTTGTGTCACTCTGTTCGCTCTACGCGGGTAGCGAGACCTTTGGCATCGACACAAGAAAGATACGCGAGGTGCTGGGGCAGCGGGAGCCGCAACGCGTGCCCATGTCGCCTCCGTTTGTCGCAGGGGTCGTCCCTTATCGCGGAGAGGTCCTGACGACGGTGAATCTCCGGGCTCTGCTCGGGATGGACGCGCATAGCGAAGGCTGTTGTGTGCTGGTGATGGAAGACGAAGCGGCCGCCGAGCGATTCGGGCTCGTTGTGGATGCGGTTGGCGGCGTTGTCACTGTGAGTGAGAGCTCATTGGAGGCAAATCCGTGCACGCTTGAAGCGCGAGGCAGATGGCTCTTCGACGGAGCATACAAGATGGAGACAGGTCTGATGGTGCGGCTAGACCCGCAGAGACTGTGTCCGTCGCGACTGTCAGAGACCGGTTTGTTTCGAAAAAGTACGAATGGAGATAGCGATGCGAGTCTTGATCGTCGATGATTCCAGCTTTATCCGCGAGTACCTCAGGCACTTACTGGGCGGGATGGATATTGCATGCGAAGAGGCCGTCGACGGAAGCGACGCGCTGACGTTGCTTGCGGGCGAAGACGCTTTCGATCTGATGCTTCTCGACGTCAATATGCCGGTGATGAATGGACTGGAGTGCGTCAAAGCTCTGCGCGACGCAAAGCTGGGCCCACGGATGAAAGTAATGATGGTGACAACCGAGGCGGACCACTCCTTCATCGAAACGGCGCTACACAACGGCGCTGACGAGTTCCTGATGAAACCCTTTACGCCGGAAAGCCTTCGCGAAAAGATGCTTTTACTTGGCGTCATTGCAGCCTGAGACAAAGGAAATTGAAGATGAATACCTTGAGTGGACGGCCGCTTCGTATTCTCGCCGCGGACGATTCTGCAGTAATGCGAAGTGTCCTGTGGAGGCTGTTTCTGACGCACGCTAAGGTCCAGTCGAGCGATCTGCCCCGAATGGAGTTGTGCGGGATTGCTTGCGACGGCGTGGAATGCCTCGAACAGGTGAGACTGATAAACCCCGACGTTCTCATCCTCGACCTGGAGATGCCCAGGCTGAACGGCTTGGAGGTTCTGGACAGGTTGCGAGTCGAGAATCCTGAGCTGCCGGTGATCATGTGCAGTGCCCACACTGAACATGGTGCGAGGTCGACTCTGGATGCGCTTGCTCGTGGCGCCTCCGACTATGTCATGAAGCCAGCGGACCAACGCGATTTTGCCTCTGCGATGCAGTCGCTCTCCGAACAGCTTCTTCCTCGAATCGCAGCTCTGGCAAAGGACAGCAGGAGCGCGAGAGGGAAAGCAGTGCTGGATTTTGCGCCCGACGACCCGAAAACGCGTTCCGGAGAGCCGGCGGCAAAGGATCTCTCTGCGATTGAAGTTGTTGTGATTGGTTTATCCACTGGCGGCCCGTCTGCGCTGGAGCAGCTCCTGCCGAGGCTTCCGAAGGATTTTCCCGTGCCGGTGCTGATCGTTCAGCACATGCCGAAGCTGTTTACCGGTGCCCTGGCGGAACGGCTGGACAAATGCTGTTCGCTGCGTGTGCAGGAGGCCTATAACAATGCGACGATTCGCCCAGGGACAGTGTGGCTGGCACCCGGTGATTCGCACATGGAGGTGGCTCAGCGCTACGCCCTGGGAGAGGAGAGCCGCGGAGCTGAAGGACGCAGCAGCAGAGTCCGGCTCCATCAGCAGGAGCCCCTGAATCACTGCCGGCCGTCGGTCGATTATCTTTTTTTCTCCGCTGCCCGGCAGTACGGCGCGGGAACGCTCGCGCTGGTGATGACCGGAATGGGGGCAGACGGCCTGAATGGAGCCCGCGCGGTGCACGAGAGTGGCGGAGTCGTGGTGGCTCAGGACGAGGCGACCTCCGCCGTGTGGGGAATGCCGGGCAGAATCAGTGAAACGGGAATCGCCAGCGCAACGCTTCCACTCTGGGGAATTGCGAGCTTTTTGAAACGGCGAGTCAACGTGGTAAGGCCCGCGCGTTCGGAGGGTGTCGCCAACGCGGGGTCGATAACGGTACCAGGGCGGGAGACGACCCATGGCCTGCTCTGAATCGGACTACGAGTATCTTCGCGAAGTCGTGATGGCGCAGTCGGCAAATCGGATCACCCCATCGCGAAACACCTTGTTCGATACACGCTTGACCCCGATCGCCCGTCTCTCAGGAGCGGCTAACCTTAAAGACTTCATCAATATGTTGAAGGCCGACAGACCAGCCCATCTGCACCGTGCCGTAGCCGAGGCCATGACGATTAACGAAACAAGCTTCTTTCGAGACATCGCGCCGTTTGAGATGCTGCGGCAGGTGATTTTCCCGAGGTTGATCGAAAGGCGAAGTGAGAAACGGCAGCTACGAATATGGAGCGCGGCGAGCTCAACGGGACAGGAGGCCTACAGTCTGGCAATGTCGATCGCCGAATATTTTCCCGACATCGCTCATTGGGACGTGAAGATCATTGGGACCGACATCTCGCGTCAGGTCGTGGACTACGCCCAAAGGGGGCGATATCGGCGGCTCGAGGTAAACCGCGGGCTGCCTGCGCGCATGCTATTGAAATACATGGTCAAGGACGGCGAAGAGTGGGAGATTATGCCGCGAATTCGCTCCATGTGCGAGTTTCGTTATGCGAATTTATGCGCGCCGATGCCCCAGTTGCCTCTATTTGACCTGGTGCTGCTCAGGAATGTTCTGCTCTATTTTCCCCATCACGATCGCAGAACGCTCTTCGGCGAGATCTATCGTAAGCTGGCCCCGGATGGGCATCTGGTCCTGGGAAATGCAGAGCAGGCCGAGGATTCTACGAATCTCTTTGAAGTGGAGTTCGCGACAAAGTGCTATTTTTACCGTCCGGTACGCAGGTTCTGAGCTCTCTCTAGCATTTGATATTGCGAGGGCCGTATCCCGGCCTCGGTGCATCTTATAGCGTGATGGCGGTTATTCTTCTTTTACCGTCCCTCCAACGATGATGCCGAAAGACTCGACGAGTTCGAAGAAGACGAAAGTAGACGCGAATGCCATTTCGCGTCCGCAAGAGCGTGATTCGTCGGGTGAAGCTGCGGCACGGGCGCTTGGGCTCTTTCACCCAATCACCGAGCAGTGGTTCAGGGCTGTCTTTGAGGCCCCAACGCTTCCACAGGTAGAAGGATGGCCGGCCATTGCACGAGGCGAGTCGACGCTGATTCTGGCGCCGACCGGCACCGGAAAGACGCTGACTGCCTTTCTCTGGTGCATCGACAAACTGATGATGAAGACTCCACCTGAGGCCGAACGTGGATGCCGGGTCGTGTATCTCTCCCCGTTGAAGGCTCTCGCGGTGGACGTCGAGCGCAATCTGCGCTCCCCGCTAGTTGGAATCGCAAATATGGCCACGCAGGCTGGCCTCCCCGTACGCTTGCCGGAGATCAGCCTACGCACCGGAGACACCTCGCCTAAAGACAGAGCGCGCTTCCGTAAACATCCCGGAGACATCCTCATCACCACTCCGGAGAGCCTGTACTTGCTCCTGACTTCAGAGTCGGCGGAGTCGTTGCGCTCGGTTGAAACCGTAATCGTCGATGAGATTCACGCGATGGTTCCGACGAAACGCGGCGCGCACCTGGCGTTATCGCTGGAGCGGCTCGAAGCGTTGACTGGCAGAAGAATTCAGCGGATCGGTCTGTCGGCGACGCAGAGACCGCTCGAAGAGGTCGCGCGATTTTTAGGCGGTGCAGAGTCTGCCACTACTCAGGCGCTGACTAAGGGCGGAGAATCGGCGCATACGCCGGAACGCGCGGATGAGATCGTCAGCATCCTGAGTGATTCCGGCGAGGAAGAGTCGCCGCAGACGACAGCAGCAGGAAGCTCTGCGCAGTACCGGCCAGTGACGGTAGTGAATGCAGGTGCGCGAAAGCCACTGGTGCTTCAGGTCGAAGTTCCGGTCGAAGACATGGCGCGCCTCGGGGAGATTCAGGAGCAGCCGAGCGGTCCCGCATCGCAAGGGCCGAAGAGAACTTCGATCTGGCAGTCGATTCACCCGCGCCTGCTTGAGATCATTCGCGGGAGAACGTCGACGCTGATCTTCGTAAATGCGCGGCGAATCGCGGAGCGGCTGGCGGGCTCGCTGAATGAACTTGCCGGAGAACAGATTGCCCGAGCCCATCACGGTTCACTCGCAGCGGTGCAGCGGACGGAGATCGAAGAACTGTTGAAGGAAGGAAAGATCAAGGCGCTCGTGGCAACCTCGTCGCTGGAACTCGGAATCGACATGGGGGCGATCGATCTGGTTGTGCAGATTGAGGCGCCTCCGTCGGTGGCGAGCGGAATGCAGCGTATCGGGCGAGCAGGACACCAGGTGGGTGCACCCTCTCACGGCATCATCTTTCCTAAATATCGTTCGGACTTGATTGCATGCGCTGCCGTCACCCGCGCAATGCATGAGGGCCATGTCGAGTCGACGCGGTTCCTTCGCAACCCTCTGGATGTTTTGGCTCAACAGATCGTGGCCGTCATCGCCCATCCCCCACTCAGCGCTGTCGACATGGAGGGGTATGCGAAACAAAGAAGCGAAGACGCGGAGGGGCCAGGCATCAGCTACGAAGCGTTGTTCGCTCTGGTCCGCGGAGCAGCGCCTTTCGCTGATTTGAGCAGGAACGTCTTCGATGGCGTCCTCGATATGCTGGCCGGTCTGTATCCGTCGGATGAGTTCGCCGATCTGCGTCCTCGCATTACCTGGGACAGGGCGCAAAACTGGATCACGCCGCGCGCAGGCGTGAAGCGAATCGCAATTCTGAACGCGGGAACCATTCCCGATCGTGGCACCTACGGAGTCTTCCTCGTCGGCGAGAGAAGCAAACCCGTGCGCGTCGGAGAGCTCGACGAAGAGATGGTCTTCGAGAGCAGGGTAGGGGAGACGTTCATTCTGGGCGCTTCAACCTGGCGTATCGATGAGATCACGCACGACCGTGTGCTGGTAACGCCGGCTCCCGGCGAGGCTGGCAAGATGCCCTTCTGGCACGGCGATCAGGTCGGGCGCCCGCTGGAGTTCGGACGAAGAATTGGTGCGCTGGTCAGGGAGTTGCGCGATGCGCCCCGTAACGTCGCCATCACGAAACTCACTACGGAACATGACCTGGATCCCCTCGCGGCAGAGAACGTATTGCGTTACCTCGCCGATCAGGAGCTGGCAACGATCGTCGTTCCCGATGACCGGAACATCGTCATCGAGCGTGTGCGTGACGAGCTTGGCGACTGGCGCGTCTGCGTTCTGACCCCGTTTGGCAGTCGCGTCCACGCTCCTTGGGCGATGGCGGCGACTGCAAAGCTGAGAGACTCATCCGGTTACGAGGTAGAGACGATGTGGTCCGAGGACGGATTCGTCCTGCGTTTTCCCGAGACGGACGAAGCGCCCGCGATCGATCCCATCCTGCTCGAGCCTGCGGAGGCCGCGGAGTTGGTAATGCGTCAGCTCGGATCGACTGCACTCTTTGCGGCAAAGTTTCGCGAGAGCGCGGCTCGGGCCCTCTTGCTGCCACGGCGAAGGGCAGACGGACGCACTCCGCTTTGGCAGCAGAGAAAGCGCGCCTACGATCTACTCAGTGTGGCGAGCCGATTCGCTTCGTTTCCTATCGTGCTCGAGGCGTACAGAGAGTGCCTCCGTGACGTCTTCGACATGCCGGCCCTGATGGAGACGCTGCGCAATATCGCCAACCGCTCGCTACGGGTGCACACAGCTGACTCACGCACACCTTCTCCGTTCGCGTCGGCCCTGCTCTTCAGTTACGTCGCCAATTACATCTATGACGGCGATGCACCACTGGCCGAACGGCGTGCGCAGGCCCTTTCGATCGATCAGGATCAGTTGAGAGAGTTGATGGGTGACGCCGATCTTCGCGAGCTGCTCGATATCAACGCAATCGAAGAGACCGAGGAGCAGTTGCAGTGTCTCACGGAAACCTTCCGTGCCCGGCACATGGACGGCGTCCACGATCTGCTGCTTCGGATCGGAGACCTGACGCGAGTGGAGCTGCGAAGGCGATGTGTAACCGAGGAGGTTGCAGAGACAGTAGGCAGGCTGCTGCGGGCCAGACGTGTTCTGGAGCTGCAAATTGCAGGCGAGAAGCGACTGATCGCCGCAGAGGATGCAGCACGGTACCGCGACGCGCTTGGCGTACCGCTGCCACCGGGACTCCCCGCCGCATTTCTGCAAGAGACGCCTAACGCCCTTCTCGATCTGATAAGGAGATTCGCGCGAACTCACGGACCGTTCACAACCCAGGAAGCAGCGGCACGCTTCGACCTGCCCATGGAGACCGTCGAGGGAGTGCTGCAGCTGCTGGTCCAGAGCGGAAGGATCGTAGAGGGCGGCTTCAGGCCTGGTGGTATTCACCGCGAGTGGTGTGATAACGAAGTTCTGCGGGCAATTCGCCGCCGCTCGCTTGCACGGCTGCGAAAGGAGGTCGAGCCGGTCGAGCAGCGAACTCTCGCGAGACTCTTCACCCGGTGGCAAGGCGTTGTGCAACCACGGCGCGGACTCGATGCCTTGCTGGACGTAATCGAAAATCTACAGGGAGCTCCGCTACCCGCGTCAATACTGGAGACAGAGATATTGCCGGCACGCCTGCTTGGTTATAAGCCGTCCGATCTCGATACCTTGATCGCGGCGGGCGAGGTGGTGTGGGTCGGTCTGGAGCCGCTCGGTGAGCGCGACGGCAGGATCGGCCTGTATCTCGCGGAGAAACTACCCGCACTGTGGCCCGTTGCCGCCGCCGTGCCTCAAAGCGCGCCGACTCTCGACCCGGTGCAGGATGGTTCCTCTCTCGCAATCGTAGCCAGTGTCGACAGGGAGCAGAAGATCCTCGAACACCTCCGATCGCACGGCGCCTCATTCTTTCAGGATCTACATGAAAGTATCGGAGGAGGGTACCCCGGCGAAACCCTCGGCGCCTTGTGGAATCTGGTGTGGAAGGGTCTGCTGACGAACGATGGCATGGCGGCTCTCCGCGCCTATTGCGAACGAACGGCGGGCAGTTCGCGCAAACCGGCACAGCGAATCTCCCAGCCTGTATTCAGGTCACGGAGAACGACGCCACCGACAGGGCAGGGCCGCTGGGCGCTCAATGCCGCTGCGTTCGCGCCGGACAGGTCGACAACGGAATGGAGCCACGCGACGGCGCTGCAGCTTTTATCTCGGTACGGGGTTGTGTTTCGCGAGACCGCGCATGCGGAGAACCTGCCCGGCGGTTTTTCCGCGATCTACGACGTGATGAAGGCGCTTGAGGAGAGCGGAAAGATTCGCCGCGGTTACTTTGCCGCCGATCTCGGCGCAACGCAGTTTGCGATGCCGGCAGCGGTTGACCTGCTGCGTTCGCTGCGAGTCCGACATGATCCCGACCGCGCCGAGATGTTGCAACTCGCCGCGACCGACCCTGCCAATCCATACGGAGCGTTAATGCGGTGGCCTGCGCCACCAGATGCCGGTTCTTCGTTGACCCGAAGCGTTGGTGCTCGAGTGATTCTCTGCGATGGTGAGCTGGTAGCTTATCTGCGGCGCGGAAATCCGAACCTGCAGATGTTCTTGCCCGACGAGGAGCCGCAGCGATCGCACGTAGCGCGAAGCCTGGCCGAGTTTCTTGTAACACGAGTCCAGGCACCCGACGAGGAACGGGGACGCGGCGGGTTACTCATCTCAACAGTGAACGGAGTTGCGGTGGCAGAGCATTGGATGGCGCGCTTCCTCCTCGATGCAGGCTTCGCTGCAGGGGCGATGGGCTTCAACGTCCGAAGAAGTCTGCCTCCGCTACCCGGACCACGCGGCGGAGCAAGCGCAAATGCCTGAGGGCGACACAATCTATCGCACTGCGAGAGCGCTTGAGCGGGCAATCGGTGGCAAGGTCGTCACAACCTTCGAAACGGGTCTGGCCAAACTCGCGCGCGTCAACGACGATACGTCCGTGGTGGGGCGGGTCGTCGAGAAGGTGCAGTCTCACGGGAAGTGGTGCCTGATCCATCTCTCCGGCGATCTTATCCTCGCGACCCACATGCTCATGAGCGGAAGCTGGCACCTCTACCGCACCGGCGAGCGCTGGCGAATGAGCCGCAACCAGATGCGCATCGTGATTGGAACCAGTGATTGGGAGGCCGTTGCCTTCAATGTCCAGGTTGCGGAGTTTTACACTGCACGCTCTCTGGCGAGAAACAGCCAGATACCGACCCTCGGCCCAGACATCCTGTCGGAGACCTTTACCGTCTCAGGCGGAGTCGAGCGCCTGGCCGCCTTTGCGCGAGCGAATCCCGAGGACGAGATCGCAGTCGCCCTGCTGAACCAGCGTGTCCTGGCGGGGCTGGGAAATGTCTACAAGAGCGAAGTGCTCTTTTCTGCCGGGGTCAATCCCTTTCGCAGCATGAAGACGATCACGACTCGGGAGATGGAGAGAATCGTAGATTTCGCTCAGCGATACATGCGCGCGAATGTGGCAGACGGCAAGGACGACGGCATCGTGACGCACGCCGGAGCCCGCAGGACGACACATGCGATGAACCGCGAGACACGGTTGTGGGTGTATCGGCGCCAAGGGCAGGAGTGCCGTCGCTGTGGCGCTGTCGTAATGATGCGGAAACAGGGAGTTCAGGCACGATCGACTTACTGGTGCCCAGAGTGTCAGCCGTGATTTCGGATCGACGCTGCCACGCGGCGAGTTGATAGACTCTCCCGGTGAGAGAAATGAATCGCCGAGAGATGCTGAAGATCAGCTCGACGAGCGCCGTGGCCGCATTCGCTTCGACTGTCCCGGGCTTGGCCGCGGCTGTTGAATCCGAGCGCACTGCGCCGAAGTGGGAGATATTTGAGCTGTCTCTTCACGGCCCTTCGACCGGGAATCCGTTCACCGAGGTGGAATTCGCGGCTACGTTTGTGCTGGGCCAACGCACACTAGTGGTGGATGGATTTTACGACGGTTCAGGGAGATACAGGGTTCGGTTTATGCCGGATGAGGAAGGCGAATGGAGCTACACGACACGCAGCGGAGTACCTGAGCTTCACGGGAAAACTGGAAGATTCACTTGTGTTGGTCCTTTGCAGGGAGCGCATGGACCGGTGAGAGTGCGCAATACCCACCACTTCGCTTATGCAGACGGAACGCCGTATTTTCCGTTCGGTACAACGTGCTATGCCTGGGTCCACCAGGGCGACGAACTCGAGCGCCAGACGCTGAAGACGCTGCGAACAGCGCCATTCAACAAGCTACGCATGTGCGTCTTCCCGAAGAGCTACGAGTACAACCACAACGAGCCGGTGTTCTATCCGTTTGAACGAAGCGCATCAGGAGAAAATGATTTTACGAGGCCGAACCCTGCGTTTTTTGCGCACCTGGAGAAGAGAATCGCTGAGCTCTGCGCGATGGAGATTGAGGCGGACCTGATTCTGTTTCACCCCTATGATCGGTGGGGCTACGCAACGATGTCGCCCGAAGCCGACGACCGATATCTGCGTTATGTGTTGGCGAGACTGTCGGCGTATCGAAACATCTGGTGGTCGCTGGCGAATGAGTTCGATCTGATGAAGGCGAAGTCAGGAGCGGACTTCGACAGGTTCTTCCATCTTGTGGAGCAGCACGATCCAGTAGGACATCTGCGTTCTGTGCATTATTCCAAGACGATGTACGACTACAGCCGTCCCTGGGTGACGCACGCCAGCCTGCAGAGTTATGACTTCGAGGCGGCAGCAGGATGGCTGAAGGCGTGGGGGAAGCCGATCGTGTATGACGAGGTCATGTACGAGGGAAATCTGAACAGGCGATGGGGAAACATCTCCGGCGAGGAGATGACGCGGCGTTTTTGGTTGGGACTGATCGCAGGCTGTTACGTCACGCATGGAGAGACGTATCTGGATCCCGAGCAGCCGCTCGACGAGAACGCGACGCCCGCGCTGTGGTGGTCGCACGGCGGGACACTGCATGGGACTAGTCCCGCGAGAATTGCATTCCTCCGAACCCTGGTTGAGGAGACTGCGGCTGGAGCAACGAGGGAGTCAAAACGCACAGGGCTGGAGGCCGGAGCTTCGCCATACTATCTGAACGCTTCAAGCGTGGACGCGAGCGGCCTGCTGACCGAAGAGATCTTCTACTACATGGATCTTCATCAACCGATCTACTATGAGTTTTCCCTGCCGAAGGGGAGCTTTACGGCGGAGATGATCGACCCGTGGCAGATGGCTGTCGCGACATTGCCAGGGAGATTCAGCGGAAAGACAACGTTGAAGCTCTCCAGCAGACCGTATCAAGCCGTGCGATTTCGCCGGATCGCTTAGCGATCGTCTTATTGCGGCGGTGGCGTCGGCTGCGGCTCTTTGTCTTTGCCGCCGCCAAAGAGCTTCTGCAGGAAGTTCTTCTTCTTGGGCGGGGGAGGCGTCTGCGTAGTGTCGGGAGCGTTGCCGTCGGGCGGAGTATTTGGCGGCTGGCGGACGATGGGAGCGCCTGTCGTTGCCGGCGGCGGCGTGGTGGTCTCCGGCGTTGAGGGTTTGCCGCCTCCACCCCCGAAGATCTTCTGGAAGAAATTCTGCGGGCTCTCGCCCATCTGGCTGCAGGTGTTCACCGGCGCGGTGCCATCGAGGAAGGCGACGTAGAAGCTGTCGTTGGGGCAACTTGAGTCGACCAGAAGACTCGAAGGCTTGTCGATGTGCGCGACAGTGACGCCTTCGGGCGGGCTGAAGGGTTTAACGTCGGAGTATTGCGGAAGCTGGATCGCCCGCTTCATGAACTCGGTCCAGATGGGTGCAGCGGCGTGGGCGCCTTCAATCTTCACGTCGGTGTAGTCGTCATTGCCTACCCAGACGATGCAGATCAGATTCGAGGTATATCCGGCAAACCAGGCATCGTGGCTCGTTCCGGTTTTTCCGGCGGCGGGAGCCGTGAATCCATGCCCCCGGACTGCACCAGAGGCAGTCCCAAAGTTCAGCGCACCCTCCAACAACGACTGGGTGAGGTAGGCGACGCGGGGGTCGAGGACCTGCTTTCCTTCAGGAGAAAAATCCGAGACGATATCGCCGTTGGCGTTGCGAACCGAAGCGAGCATCCATGGCGTCAGGCGAACGCCGTTGTTGGCGAAGATTGTGTAGGCCCCAGCCATATCGATCGGAGTAGCGTCATAAGCCCCGATCGAGACCGAAGGTGTCCCGCGAGCCGAAGCAACACCCGCAGCACGGCCCAACGCAGCGACGTTGTCGAAACCGACCATCTCGCCCAGCTGGATCGTCGCGTTGTTGAGAGAGTGAGCCAGGGCATAAGCCGCAGTCACCTCGCCGCGGAAGTCACTCTTGAAGTTATTCGGCGTGTAAGTTTGGCGGCCGTTGTCGTAAGTAAATGTGGTTGGCTCGTCCTGAAGCTTGGTAAGCGCAGTAAAGACGCCGCCATCGCCCAGAGACATGCCGTTCAGGCTTGAGTTGTAAGCCGCAGCGTATACAAAAGGCTTAAAGATGGAGCCGGTCGGCCGCTTGGCGACGGCATGGTTCAGCTGCGAGACCCCGTAATTCCGCCCGCCGACCAGCGCCAGTATCTGACCGGTATGTGGATTGAGCGCAATCAGCGCAACCTGCGGATAAGTAATCGGTGTGGGCTCCTCACCCTTCGGCGTCTTATGCTGCTTGCGAACGATGTCGTCGACATTCCTCATGCCGATCTCGACGGCCTCTGAAGCCGCATGTTCGAGGTCGGGATCGAGCGAAGTGTAAATGCGCAGGTTCTGATGCGACAGGTCCTGATCGCCAATCCGTTGGACTAACTGGTCATGAACGAGGTCAACAAAGTACGGAGCCTCACTGGCATCGATGTTTGGCGGCGCAAGCTTCAGCGGTTCGGCCTTGGCACGGGCAGCTTGGCTGGACGTGATCGCTCCAGTCTCAACCATTGAGTCGAGCACGACATTGCGCCGTTCCATGGCGCGCTCCGGATGTCTGTACGGATTGCGAAAGCTGGGATTCTGAAGCAGCCCGGCCAGAGTTGCGGATTGCGCAAGATCGAGTTGGCCAAGATCCTTCCCAAAGAAGACCTGCGAGGCTTCGCCGAAGCCATTGATCTCGTAGCTGCCGCGATGACCCAGGTTCATCTCGTTCGCATACATCTCGAAGATCTGTTGCTTAGTAAACCGATGTTCTAGCTGAAAAGTGATCAGAATCTCGATCATCTTTCGCTTGATGCGCTTCTCGGGCGAGAGAAATAGGTTCTTCGCCAGTTGTTGCGTCAGCGTCGACCCTCCGCACGTTTTACGATGGCTTATCAGGTCCGCGAACGCGCATTTGGCGATGCGAAGATAATTCACGCCTCCGTGTTGAAAGAAGTCGCGGTCCTCAATCGACGTGACAGCCTGAACCATCTGCTGCGGGATCTCGTTATAGCTCACCAGACGGCGTTTGGTGCGATTCTTATCCTCTGAGAGCGCCGTGATCAACTGCGGTTCCAGTTCATACGCACTCAAGGCAACGTTATTTTCCGCAGTGATACTCTGCACCGTGCCGTCGCTGGTGTTGATCGTGGCTCCGTCTGTGTTGTGATAGCTGTCCGGCCCGGGCTTGATAAAGATGTTGTCGCCGTTGAGCTGGTACGTCCCCATCTTGGGGTTCGTGTTGTATCCCGCGCGGCGTAGGTCAGCGGCGATCGCATCTGCAGAAAGCTTCTGGCCATTACGTACTTCTCGTGGCGCAGCGTAGATCTGCGAGACGCTGGCAAAGATCGGACCAGAAGCGATGCGGTCGTCCACTACGCGTTGGTAGTGATAGTAGAAGTAGCCGAAGACGAGGCATCCAAGGACCAGGACACCCAGAAAAGCGACGACCGCAAGACGAAATGGACGAGACTGCAACAGCCGTGAAGCTTTGGTGGTCCCCCGTACGTTACTGCCGTATTTAAGTTTAACTGGCATAGTTGCAGGACAAGAGGCTCACGGTCTCAGCCGTGATCCTGAATCGTTAGACGAATTGGATGCGCCGTCGTCCATTCAAGCGGTCTATAGTTTAGCTTGGGCGATCAGGCCGGCAACGTGCGCAGCCGCTCGATCGATCGGGTGTTCCTCATTCGTTAACCGCAGCCGATCGACGACCTCAACCTTTCCTTCAGTGACGCCGCGTCCGATATTGATTCGATAAGGGATACCGACCAGATCGGCGTCCTTGAACTTCACGCCCGCGCGCTCGTCGCGGTCATCCAGAATCACATCGACGCCCGCAGCCGCCAAGTCCGCAGCCACTTTCTCGCCTGCACTCAGGAGCGCAGGGTCGCCGATATTCGTGATGGTCACCACCGCCTGAAATGGAGCGATCGCTGGATTAAGCGCGAAACTCTTGCCATCATTCGCAGCAGCTGAGGTCTCGATAGCGGCGGTAAGAATACGTTCAATGCCGATCCCGTAGCAACCCATGATCGGCATGACTTCCTTGCCGTCGCGATTGAGCACGGTGGCCCCCATCGACTTCGAATACCTGTAGCCGAGCTTGAAGATGTGTCCGACCTCAACCGCCTTGCCGATGCGCAGAGGCTTGCCGCTTACCGTGCAGGCCTCGCCCTCGTTCACATTGCGAATGTCCGCGACCTGCGTCCACGTAAAATCGCGGCCGGGCACAATGTTCCGAAAGTGATGGTCCAGCTTATTCGCTCCGCCGACCATATTCTTGCGCCCTTCGAGCCCAAGATCGATGATCACCGTCGCACCGCGTGGATCGCCTTTGGCCCCAGGAAGAACCTTGAGCCCAATCGGCCCGAGATAGCCAGCAGGGCCGTTGAAGTACAACTCAAGTTCCTCGGCAACCATCGTGCGCAACTCGGTCACGCCGGCGACTGCCATCAACTTCGTCTCATTGACGAAGTGATCGCCGCGGAGAAATGCGATCACCGGAATCTCCATCGTCTTGCCATCGGCGGCCTTGGTCTGGCCCATGTACGCGACGGTCTTGATATCCGACGCAGGAGAGATCTTGAAGAACTCCGCAACATCCGCGATCGCCGCCGTACCCGGCGTATGGACCAGCTCCGGCATTCCATCCCCGGTCGGCTCCATCTCGGTGACCGGCGGAAGCTGCGAGATCGCCTTCTCCAGATTCGCCGCATATCCGCTCTCCGCACAACTGACGATCAGGTCCTCGCCGGCCTCGGAGTACACCATGAACTCCTGCGACTGCGAGCCGCCCATCGCTCCCGAGTCCGCCTCGACCGCCACAAACTCCAACCCACACCGCGTGAAGATTCGGCGGTAAGTCTCATCGTGCTTGTTGTAAGAGACGTCCAGCCCGGCCTCATCCATGTCGAACGAGTAGGCGTCCTTCATCAGAAACTGGCGCACGCGCAGCAGCCCTGACCTAGGCCTCGGCTCGTCGCGAAACTTCGTCTGAATCTGATACCAGATCTGGGGAAGCTGCTTGTAGCTGCGCAACTCCTTGCGCGCGATGTCGGTCACGATCTCCTCATGGGTCATCGCGAGGCAGTATTCCGCACCCTTGCGATCCTTCAGGCGAAACATGTTGTCGCCCATGGTCGACCAGCGGCCGCTCGCCTCCCATATCTCCCTTGGATTGATGGCTGGAAGAAAAAACTCCTGGCCGATCCTGTCCATCTCTTCGCGGACGATGCCCATGATCTTGTTGATCGAACGGTTGCCCAGAAAGAGATAGCTGTAAATACCCGCGCCAAGCTGCCGAATATAACCGGCACGCAGCAGGAGCTTATGGCTGGCGACTTCGGCGTCTGCAGGTGCTTCACGGAGGGTAGGGATAAAAAGTTGTGACCAGCGATGCATGCGTTCTCGAATAACCTTCGGGCTGATTTGAATTAGCGAAATTTTCTCTAGTTCTATTCTAACTTCGATACGACAGATGCGCACTCAGCCACAGCGAACACGTCACGGCAGTTG
The DNA here is from genome assembly GCA_963798925.1 of uncultured Acidobacteriaceae bacterium. Taxonomy (GTDB): domain Bacteria; phylum Acidobacteriota; class Terriglobia; order Terriglobales; family Acidobacteriaceae; genus Edaphobacter. The sequence goes on along the minus strand of CAWCVD010000007.1, from coordinate 850,524 downwards.
CAACGCCCAAAGATCGTGGAGATGCACGACTCCCTCAACCTGACCGTCCCGCGCGACGACGATCAGTGAGGTAATCTTTCGCTCTTCCATCAAGGCCAACGCCGAAGACGCCAGCAGACCGCCATCGACCGTGAGCGGTTTCGGGTTCATGATCTCGCCAGCAGTATGTTCCAGCGCCCGCGACCCGTCCCGTTCCAAAAGCCGACGAAGATCTCCGTCCGAGATCATGCCCACCAGGCGGTTCTCTTCAAGAACAGTCGTCATACCCAGTTTCTTGCGCGACATCTCATAGATAACCTGCGGCATCGGCGTCGAGTCCGCAACCTGGGGCAGCGCATCGCCCGCATGCATCATCTCGCGCACGCGTGCCAGCCGCCTCCCCAGACGCCCACCAGGATGAAGATCCGCAAAGTCCTCCGCCTTCCATCCCCGCAACCGGCTTACCTCCAGAGCCAGCGCATCACCTAGCGCCAGCATCACCGTAGTCGAGGCAGTCGGCGCAAGGTTCAAAGGACAAGCCTCCGTCGAAACAGTGCAATCGAGAAAGATATCGCTCGCTTGCGCAAGGGCGGACGTGCTGCACCCACAGACGGCAATCAATTTCGTATTGAGCCGCTTCAGCGTTGGAAGTAGGCGCAGCAACTCCTCCGTCTCTCCGCTATAGGACAGCGCGAGAACGGCATCGCCGGTCCCGAGCATCCCCAGATCGCCGTGAATCGCCTCGGCGGCATGCAGAAAGTGAGCCTGCGTACCCGTGGAGCGAAGCGTCGCTGCAATCTTGCGCGCGATGATGCCGCTCTTGCCGATACCCGTAACAACGATGCGCCCGGGCAACTGAAGCAGCAGCTCGGTTGCCTTCGCAAACGGACCGCTCATCGTGCCATCGAGGCGCAGAGCGAGCTCGTTAAGCGCAGCCGCCTCGACACGAACGAACTCCGAAGGGCGCAGAGAATCTGACGGAATGGCGACTTTGCTGGACATAGCCCGAACCAGATCGATGCTAGCAGAGCTAAGCTCTTCCGGCTCAGGCAAAACCGGGTTTGCATCGTCCCATCGGGCTTTGCGTCTAAACTGGAAGAGTAAGAATTGAGCGCGTTCAGTCGTGCCGGAAGGATCTTCAAGTGAAGCGGAACGGATTGGTCTTTGGTGTGATGGTCGTCGGAATCGCCTTGCTCCTGTGGGCGGGATGGCACAACCTGCGCGAACGCCGCCGGGAGATGCAGCAGGCCCAGGAGAACCGCGTCGTCCTGATCCCCGAAAAGCCCGGCGATGCAGCCGCTACAGACTCTCAGTCTCCCGAGGCAGAAGCAAAGCAGATGCAGGGCAAACCGGCTCCCTCATTTACCCTGCTCACGCTCGACGGGAAGAAAGTCTCGCTGAACGACTTCAAGGGCAAGCCGGTCCTGGTCAACTTCTGGGCGACCTGGTGCGGTCCCTGCAAGGTTGAGATGCCATGGTTCGAGGAGTTCAACAAGCAATACGCCTCGCAGGGACTCGTGATCCTCGGCCTCGCGGACGACGTCGACGCCGGCAAGGACGCCATCGCCAAGGTCGCGCATAAAACCGGGGTCACCTACCCGATTCTCCTCACCGACGGCAAAGTTCAGAAAGCCTATGCCCCCGAAGGAATGGACTATCTGCCAATGTCCTTCTACGTCGATCGCAATGGAATCATCGTCGAAGAGACCGCCGGCCTCGGCGGCAAGGACGAGATCGAAGCCCACATCAAAAAGGTGATCGCCTCAGGTGCACCCGCGGCACGTGGACAGTGATGCGCCTGCAAGTCGCGCTCGCGGGTCTGCTCCTCACTTGGGTAGCAGAGATTGCGCCCGCGCAACAGGTCGGGAATCTCGATGCGGCGCCCGCGAAGACGAAGTCGTTCGTCCTCTACGCCGCCGAGCAGCAGCAGATCGCAGCAGGGAAGCGGAGCGTCCTCGAGCTACACTTTCGCGTGATCGACGGCTTTCACGTCAACTCCCACACCCCTAAGTCGGAGCTGCTGATTCCAACCCGGATCACACTCCAGCCGACGGCAGGTGTCAAAGAAGAGGATGTCGAATACCCTGCCGGAACGTCTTACAGTTTCAGCTTCGACCCCACAGAAAAACTCGACGTCTACTCGGGCGCATTCACCGTCAAGCTCCCAGTAGTTGCCGAGCCCGGCGCACACACCATCGAGGGAGCCCTGCGCTACCAGGCCTGCGATCACGCAGCCTGCTACCCTCCGAAAACTCTCCCTGTCCAGGTCATCTTCACGGCAAAGTAGCTCCTTCTCAGCGCGATCAAACCAGCGCTGTTGGTAGCCTCGATACCTCCATCATGAACCGAGGCAGAGCAGTGTCATCATGAAAGAAGAGGCCACACAGGAACGGGACACGAGGAAATGGAAGAATTTCGAAGGCTGACACGGCTGCCGGCATACGTCTTCAACATCACAAGCGAGTTGAAGGCGTCGGCGCGCAAGCGTGGCGAGGACATCATCGACTTCGGGATGGGCAACCCCGACGGCCCGACGCCGAAGCACATCGTGGACAAGCTGATTGAAGCGGCACAACGCACGTCAACGCACCGCTACTCGCTCTCCCGCGGCATTCCGCGCCTGCGCAAGGCCATCTGCAACTGGTACAAGACGCGCTACGACGTCGATCTCGACCCCGAGTCCGAGGCGATCGTCACCATCGGCTCGAAGGAGGGCATCGCTCACCTCTGCCTCGCCGTCCTCGACGACGAAGACACCGTCGCCGTCCCGAATCCAAGCTATCCCATCCACATCTTCGGCCCCGTCATCGCCGGTTCCAGGGTGCAGAGCATCGCAATGGACGGCAGCACAGCAGAGGCGATGCTCGAGCGGCTCGAGTACACCCTGCCCAGAATGCAGCCGCGCCCCAAACTGCTGATCCTCAATTTTCCCGCCAACCCGACAACACAATGCGTCGACCTCCCGTTCTTCGAGCGAATCGTAGCGCTATGCCGGGACCTTGGAATCTACATCGTCCACGATCTTGCCTATGCAGACCTTGTCTTCGACGGCTACCGCGCTCCAAGCGTGCTCGAGGTTCCCGGCGCAAAAGATGTCGCCGTCGAGTTTTTCACCCTCTCCAAGAGCTACAACATGCCCGGCTGGCGCGTCGGTTTCATGGTCGGCAACCCAAAACTTGTCGCGGCTCTGGGAAGAATTAAAAGCTACTTCGACTACGGCACCTTCACGCCGATCCAGGTCGCCGCAATTGCCGCTTTGGAGGGCCCGCAGGCGTGCGTGAAAGAGATTGCCGAAAACTATAAGTGCCGCCGCGACGTTCTGGTGCCCGGCCTCAACAAGCTAGGCTGGCCGGTCGAGCTCCCCAAAGCCACGATGTTCGCCTGGGCAAAGATTCCGGAGCGCTACCACCCCCTCGGGTCGGTGGAGTTTTCAAAAAAACTGCTCCTCGAAGCAAAGGTCGCCGTCAGTCCAGGCATCGGCTTCGGCGAACACGGCGACAGCTACGTCCGTTTCTCGCTCATCGAAAACGAGGAACGCACCCGCCAGGCTCTCCGCGGAATCAAGCAGATGTTCAAAGCGGGATGAGCCGCTCCGAGGTCGAGTCCGGAAATTGCGGTGGACTTCGGAATTCGTGTATCTCGTGGCCTCTCTCCAGCGCTATAATTCCCCGGTCCCGGAGACCACTATGTTGCGAACGGTCGTCGTCACAGGATTGCTGACGTTTGGATTGGTCCTTTCAGTAAATGCTCAAGGTCGTGGAGGCTCTTCAACCGGAGGCGGCGCGCCGGCGAATCCCAACGCCGAAATGAGCAGCGGCGTCGGCAAGTATTCCAATTGGGACCAGCTGGCGGCGCACCAGCGCGGGAGCCTCTATTTTGCGGGCAAGGTGACTGTGGCTGGTGGCAACCTTCCCTGGGATCCCGTTCCGGTCATTGTGACCTGCAATGGCGCAGTGCGCTACGACACCCACGCTGACTCGAAAGGTACGTTCGAGATTGAAGCAGCAGCGAAGGAGAGCGAGGTGTCCCCGGGGCAAACCAGTTCGAACCGGCTGACCCCGGCACAGTTGATTGGCTGTACAGTCCATGCGGCCCTTCAAGGCTTTCAATCAAGCACGCTGACGATCGAGAACCGCTCCATCGTTGATAACCCCGATATTGGCACAATTTCACTGCACCTCGATGAGAAGGCAACAGGATTTGCAATAAGCACTACCACTGCGTCTGCGCCAAAGGACGCGCTGAAAGACTATGACAAGGCCCGTTACGAGGCGACTAACCGGCATCTCGACAGTGCGCAGCACGACCTTGAGAAGGCAGTGCAGGCATACCCACAATTCGCTGAAGCCTGGTATCAGCTCGGCAAGCTCGACGAGGTATTGAAACCGCAGGATGCCTCGCCCGCATATTCCAAAGCCGTGGTTGCCGATCCGCTGTTCTCCCCCCCGTACGTGCGTCTCGCGCTGTTGGCGGCGCAGCAGAAGAAATGGCAGGACGTGGTCGACGCCACCAATCATGCGTTGAAACTTGACCCGGCGGGTGACCCCACCATCTGGTATCTCAGTGCCGTAGGCAACTACAATCTCGGGAACGTAACGACTGCTGAGGCCAAGGCCAATACGTCTCTGGCGATGGACCCCAGCCACGTTGCACCCAACACCGAGCAGTTGCTGGCTGTAATGCTTGCCGCAAAGGGTAACTACGCCGCAGCGCTGGAGCATCTGCGGAACTGCTTGACCTATTCACCTCCAGGGCCGAATTCAGACTTGATGAAGCAGCAGGTTGCACAGTTGCAGAAACTCGTGCCGCAGGCGTCAAAGTAGACTCGCAACCGCCGCTTAGGTCGCCGTAGTGGCGCCGTCTTGATTCAGCCTGCCGCATGGTTCCGCACCGGCTACTTCTTCGTGTTGGCAAGCTTCTTTTGTGCTTCGAGGAAGCGGCGAACGCGGTCGAGCGAGCGAGCTTTCCCGAACACAACCATGCTCTCCAGGAGCGGCGGAGACATCGTGCTGCCCGTAATGATGGCCCGCAGCAGCATAAAGTTTTCTTTTACCGGCCACTGCTTCTCTTCGCCCAGCGTTTTCAGGGCCGATTCAAGCGCTCCCTTGGTCCACTCAGCCGCTTCGAGCACCGTAAGCTGCTCCGCCGCAAATGCCACAGTCTCTTCCAACGTTCGCTTCTTCGGTACGAAGACCTCAGCCGAGGGAACAACATCATCGGCGAAGAAAAAATGTGTCAGATTGCCGAACTCGCCAAGAGTCTCAATCCGGGTCTGCACCAGCGGAGCGATCTGGCTCAGATAATCATCGCTGAGCACAGTCGACCGTAATGCCGCATAGAAATCCTCGGGCGAAAGCGCACGAACATACTCCCCATTGAGCCACTTCAGCTTCGTCAGGTCAAAGACTGGCCCACCCAGCCGGATATTCTTCACATCGAAACGCTCAACCATCTCCGCAAGCGAAAACTTCTCCGCAACCGGTCCCGTTCCATCAGGCATCCCGCCGCCCATCAGACCGAGAAAATTAATCACCGCCTCAGGCAGGAACCCAGCCTGGCGATAGTAGATAAGCGAAACCGGATTCTTACGCTTCGAGATCTTGGATTTGTCCAGATTCCGTAGCAAGGGCATATGCCAGAATCGCGGCGTCTCCCACCCGAACGCCCTGTAGAGCAGCACATGCTTCGGCGTCGACGAGATCCACTCCTCCGCGCGAATCACGTCCGTGATCTGCATCAGATGATCGTCCACCACATTCGCCAGATGGTAAGTGGGGAAGCCATCCGACTTCATCAACACTTGGTCATCCACGTTCGAGTGTTCAAACGTGATGTCGCCGCGCAACTCATCGCGAAACGTAGTCGAAGTAGTTGCATCGCGCCCGTGAGGAGGAACGGCCATCCGGACAACGAAGGGTTTTCCGGCAGCAACCTTTGCCTCAGCCGCCATTGGACTCAGAAGCCGGCAGGTGCCAGGGTAGCGTGGCGGCAGCTTCGCGGCGATCTGTTGCTTGCGCGCCACCTCGAGCTCTTCCGCCGTGCAGAAGCACCGGTAAGCCGTCCCGTTCGCAAGCAGCACTTCAACGTGCTCCCGATAAATCTCCGTTCGCTCCGACTGACGATACGGCCCGAATGGGCCTCCCACATCAGGCCCCTCGTCCCACGTCAAGCCAAGCCACCGCAGCGAATTAAATATTTCCTGCTCCGAAGTCGCGACAAATCGCGCACGATCAGTGTCCTCGATACGCAGCACAAACTTGCCGGCACGCTGGCGAGCATAAATGTAGTTGATCAGGCCAATATAAGCCGTGCCGACATGTGGGTCGCCCGTCGGGCTTGGAGCGATACGAACGCGCACGGGCGCTTCAGAGATAGTCGAAATCGATGTCATAAAAAAACCCTTAGTGCTGGTAGAGCGATCTAATCCAAAGAATTCCTACACCGCAGCGAGACGAGCAGATCGCACCGCAGCAGCAAGCGCCCGTAGCGCATCCCGTGTCTCGTCCCATCCAATGCAGGCGTCAGTGATGCTCTGTCCGTAGACGAGGTCTTTGCGGGCAATCAACTTCTGCGCTCCCGCGACAAGATTACTCTCGAGCATCACGCCAATAATGCGTGAATCTCCGCCGGCGACTTGCCCGGCAACATCACGGCACACCGCAGACTGGCGCGTATAGTCCTTCTGACTATTGGCGTGGCTGCAGTCGATCATCACCTGCGGCCGAATCCCCGCCTTCTCCATCTGCTTGCAAGTTTCTTCCACAGAGGCTGCGTCGTAGTTCACGGTCTGCCGCCCTCCACGCAGGATGATGTGACAATCGCGGTTTCCCTTCGTCACAAAAATTGCCGTCTGCCCATGCTTGGTGTGGCCCAGAAAGTTGTGAGGCTGCCCAGCCGACAGAATCGCCTCAATCGCAATCTGCACATTGCCCGAAGTGCCATTCTTGAAACCAACTGGACACGAGAGCCCTGACACCAGCTCACGGTGCACCTGGCTCTCCGTTGTCCGCGCACCGATTGCGCCCCAACTCACCAGGCTCGACACATATTGCGGCGAGATCATGTCCAGAAACTCCGTCCCGGCGGGAACACCCATTTCGGCGAGATCGAGCAACAAGTGCCGCGCTTTGCGTAACCCATCGTTGATCTGGAACGACTCATCAAGATAAGGGTCATTGATCAAACCCTTCCAGCCGAGCGTAGTGCGCGGCTTTTCGAAGTAAACGCGCATCACCACGCACAGCTCTTCGGAAAACTCCGCGATCGCACCCCGCAGCAACTCAGCGTACTCGCGCGCGGCATCCGTATCGTGAATCGAGCACGGTCCGACGACCACAAGCAGACGCTTATCCTCGCCATTGAGAATCTTCACGATCTCAGTACGCGCCTTGAAAACGGTCGCCGACGCCTTCTCTGTAATCGGCAGCTCCTCTTCAAGAAAAGCTGGCGGCAAAACGACTTTGGTCCATGTTATGCGGAGATCATCTGTGGGATAGAACATAGTTTGTTATCTGCGGAATCACGTCATCCACGGCGCCGCACGGGAAGCCAACTGGAATTTGTCCGTCTCTATATCTTATAGCCTTCTCCGTTTGTGGGACGGAACCTGCATCACAGCATAGGCACTCTCTGTGGCCACTACAGTCAGCGTCTAGAATTAGATCGAGGGTCATTTCTCCCCCGAAACAACCCCCATATGATTTCGAAACCAGAAAGGCAGTCCAAGTGAAGGCATTAGTGAAAAGCCGCGAAGAGCGCGGCCTCTGGCTGGAGGATGTTCCCGAGCCCGAGATGGGCATCAACGACGTCAAAATCCGTGTTCTCGCCACCGGCATCTGCGGCACCGACCTCCACATCTACGACTGGGATGCCTGGGCTCGCTCCACCATCAAAAAAGGCCTCACCATAGGACATGAATTCGTCGGCGAAGTCGTCGCCACAGGCTCGAACGTCACCGATATCGCCATCGGCCAGCTCGTCAGCGGCGAAGGTCATGTGGTCTGCGGCCGCTGCCGCAACTGCCTCGCCGGCCGTCGCCACCTCTGCGCCCACACCCTCGGAGTCGGCGTCAATCGTAACGGCGCATTCGCCGAGTACGTCGTCCTTCCCATGTCCAACATCTGGATCCACAACCCCGGCGTCCCGCATGAAATCGCCGCCATATTCGACCCCCTCGGCAACGCCGTCCACACTGCGCTCGCTTTCCCAGTCCTGGGCGAAGACGTTCTCGTCACCGGCGCCGGCCCCATCGGCATCATGGCTGCGGCCGTGGCGCGTCACGCCGGTGCACGTTACGTAGTCATCTCCGACCCCAACGAATACCGCCGCAAGCTCGCCGAAAAAGTCGGCGTCACCCTGGCAGTCGATCCCCGCGCCACATCGCTCAAAGAGATTCAGCAGAAGCTCCACATGCAGGAGGGCTTCGACGTCGGTCTCGAAATGTCGGGCAATCCCAACGCCTTTCGCGACATGCTCGCCAACATGAGCCACGGAGCCAAGATCGCCATGCTAGGCATCCCCTCCGAGGACATCTCCATCAACTGGAACCAGGTCGTCTTCAACCAACTCACCATCCGTGGCATCTACGGCCGCGAAATGTATGAGACGTGGTACAAGATGACCGTCATGCTCGAAAGCGGCCTCGACATCTCGGGAGTTATCACCCACCGGATGAACTGGCGCGACTACGAGGAGGGCTTCGCCGCCATGCGCTCCGGTAACTCCGGCAAGGTCATCCTCGACTGGCGCGATGTAGCTTAGCCAAAGACTGGAGCACGGTCTAACCATGCCCACCTCCACCACGTCCTACCCGATCCTCGACCCCGCGCATCCTCTCCCAGTGCGAGCCGCTCAGTGTGCCCTCGCCGTCATGGTCAAGGCCCCCACTCCCGGCAAGGTCAAAACCCGCCTCTCGCCTCCACTCACGCCACAACAGGCCGCTGACATCAACATCTGCTTCCTCCGCGACACCACTGAAAACATCGCCACCGTCACGGCCTCCGGCCAATCCGCCGGCATCATTTCCTACACTCCCATTGGCGATGAAGCCCTCTTCGACAACCTCCTTCCCACAAACTTCGCCCTAATACCGCAACGCGGCGAAGACTTCGGCGAGCGTCTCCTGGCCACCACCCAAGACCTTCTAGCCTGCGGTTACGGCAGCGTCTGCCTCATCGACTCCGACTCCCCCACCGTCCCTGCCGCAGCCTTCCAGCAAGCCGTAGCCGAGCTCGCTCGCCCCGGCGACCGCCTCGTCCTCGGCCCGGCGCACGACGGCGGTTACTACCTCATCGGCCTCAAGCAGCCACACCCCGAGCTCTTCGCCAGCATCCACTGGAGCACCTCCACTGTCTTCACCGAAACCCTCGCCGCCGCCAAAGCCACCAATATCGAAACCGTAACCCTCCCCCTCTGGTACGACGTCGACGACGGCACCACCCTCGAAATCCTCACGGCCGAACTCCTCGACAACACTCCGCCGCCCTTCACCTCCATCCCGGGCCACGCGGCCGAACACACTCGCGTCTTCCTCCGCAACCTCCGCCAGCAGGGAAGCGCCACCCCATGACGACCACTACCAATGCCGCCAGAAACTCCCCTGCGAACTCAAAGGCGCGCACCTCATCGCAGACGATCCCGCGCCAACACTGGTCGATCCTCCGCCCCTGGCAAACCAACACCGCGCTACTCCTCATCGGCGCAGCTCTCTTCTTCCTGACCCGCCAGCTAGTCGCCGAATACCACCACTACACCATCGGCTTCTCGGGAGTCTCAGGCTGGTCCTCCATCCTCTATCTCGCCGCGGTCTTTCTCATCCTCACCCAGCCCGTCGATCGCTTCACCTTCCCTCTCATCCTCGTCGTCGCCATTGCCTGCCGCCTCGCCGCGCTCTTCGCCGAACCCTATCTCTCCACCGACATCTACCGCTACGTCTGGGACGGCATCGTTCAACACGCCCACATCAGTCCCTACCGCTACGTCCCCGCAGACCCAGCACTCGCCTTCCTCCGCGCACCCCATCAGCAGATCTTCGACCACATCAACCGCCGCGACTACGCCCACACCATCTACCCTCCCGCCGCGCAGGCGCTCTTCTATCTCATCACCTGGATCTCGCCCACCGTCACCTTCATGAAGACCGCGATGGCGCTCTTTGAAGGCGTCACCATCTACGCGCTCGTCACGCTCCTCCACAACTTCGGCGTACGCCGCGAACAAGCCGTTCTCTACGCCTGGTGCCCGCTCGTCATCTGGGAGATCGGCGGCTCCGGCCACCTCGACTCCGCCGCCATGGCCGTCATCGCCCTTGCGCTCCTCGCCCGCTACCGCAAACAACCCATCCTCACGGGCCTCTTCCTGGCCATCGCGGTCCTGCTCAAACTCTATCCACTCGTCCTCTTCCCAGCGCTCTATCGCCGTGGAGACTGGAAGATGCCCGCCACTCTGGCCGCAATCATCGCCGCAGCCTACGCCGCATACTCCGGCGTCGGCCTGCTCGTCTTCGGCTTCCTCGGCGGTTACGTCCAGGAAGAGGGCCTCGCAACCGGCTCTCGCTACTTCCTTCTCGAATTAGCCCAACGCGTCCCCGGCCTGCACAACCTCACCACGACCGCCTACTGCGCCGTCTGCGCCGCCATCTTCGCCGCAATCACCGCATGGTGCTGGCAAACCGCAAGCCAGCAGGGAAGCGAAAACCATCGACCATCCACAAATCAGGGTTCCAGCCCGTACTCTACCGCGTTCCTTAGACAAGCCTTCACCCTGGCCGCAACCCTGATGTTCCTCTTCTCCCCCCACTATGCCTGGTACATCCTCTGGCTCGTCCCCTTCTTCACCCTCATGCCGAACCTCCCCATCCTCACCTACATCCTCGGCTTCTTCTACCTCTACACCACGGCCCTGGCCGAACCTGGGCCCAAGATGTTTCTGGCCAATAAGATCCTCTACGCCTCAGTCCTGGCAGCAGTCATCCTTCAACTAATCTTCAAACGCTGGCCCATCCACCGACTTCTGTTCGTCCAACCATCACCAGCGAGCGAACCCCTATGAGCCAACTTCTCCCTATCCTGCCTCCCGAAGGTCTCATCGAGAAAGCAGACAAGCTCACCCCCGCGGCACAGCAAGCCGAAGAAGAAAAAAACCGCATGCGCCGCTACTTTGAGAAGCCTGAAGAGCAGCTCAACGCCGTCGCCCAGCACGAACCTGTCTGCCTCTATCTCGAGACCACCAACCGCTGCAATCTCCTCTGCACCACCTGCCCTCGCACCTACCAGCAGCTCGAGCCCGAAGCTGACATGCCCTGGTCCCTCTTCACCTCGCTCATCGACCAATACCCCAACATCGCCCGCGTCGTCCTCCACGGCATCGGCGAGCCCATGCTCGTCAAAGACCTAGCCCAGCGAGTCGCCTACCTCAAAGCCCGCAACATCTACACCCTCTTCAACACCAACGGCACCCTCCTCACCAAAGCCAACGGCCGCGCCCTCATCGAAGCCGGCCTCGACGAGCTCCGCGTCTCCCTCGACGCCGCCGAAGCCGAAGTCTTCCAGATGGTTCGCGGCAAAGACTTCTTCTCGAAGATCGTAGCCAACGTAAAAAACTTCACCGCCATGCAGCGTGAGCTCAACGCCCCCAAACCGCGCGTCTCCCTCTGGCTCACCGGCCTCCGCGAGACCGTCGACCAGCTCCCCAGCTTCGTCCGCCTCGCCCACTCCATCGGCGTCACCGAGGTCTACCTCCAGCGCCTCGTCTTCTTCGACCAGCCCATGAGCGAAAACTCCCTCGCCCGCGCCGAATCCGCCCTCTTCGAGCACACCACCGAGCGCGAGGAGGCCCTCATCCACGAAGCGGAATCCATAGCGAAGCAACTCGGAGTTACGTTCTCAGCCTCAGGCGCCGTCGACCCAGGCGAATCCATCAAAATGCAGCGCACCGACAACCCGTGGTCGCTCTGCCGCCGTCCATGGTCGCTGATGTACATCACCGCTAATGGCCGCGTCCTTCCCTGCTGCATTGCTCCTTTTAGCATGAAAGGCTACAGCAGCTTCACCCTCGGCGACGCCACGCAAAGCAGCCTCCGCGAGATATGGAACGGCCCCGAGTACCAGCGCTTCCGTGCCGGCCTGCTCACCAGCGCGCCCCCACCCGCTTGCGCCAACTGCGGCCTGCGCTGGAGCCTCTGATTGTTTTCCTCTCAGTGCCATCCCTTACAATGTCCTTCGTTCAAGGAGTGCCTCTTCGATGTTGATTCAGCATTACCCGGGTTTTTTTATGGCCGGACTTACCGCACGCACCAATAACGCAGCCGAAATGTCCGGCAACGGCAGAATTCGCGGCATCTGGCAAAACTTCCTGCAACCAGACTTGGTCGCCAAAATCCCCAACAAGGTCGGCGTCGACCCCATCGCCGTCTACACCGACTACGAGACCGATCACACCGGCCACTACACCTACTTCCTCGGCGTTCCCGTTCTCTCCGGCGAAGCCATGCCTTCCAACCTCACCGTCAGGCATGTCCCCCCTGGCCGCTACGCTGTCATCACCTCCAACCGCGGCTCGGTCGCCCAGGTCGTCCCGGAGGTCTGGCAGCGCATCTGGGCCATGTCCGAAGAAGAGCTCGGCGGCAAACGAGCTTTTCTCTGCGACTACGAGATCTACGACCAGCGCTCAGCCGACCCCGAGAACGCCCAGATCGACGTCTACATCGGCCTCCGCTAGGGCGTATCCAGAGTCGGTTTTTGTCGATGGTTGATTGCAGAATGTGTCATCCTGAGCGGAGCTTCTCGCAGCTTTGTCGCGAGAAGTACAGTCGAAGAGCCCGTCCGTCGAAGGAACCTGCGGGTCGCCTGTGGCTGAACCTTATTTACTCAATCCTGTCTGGTACGTCACATGCTCCGGGTCCACTGCAACGGCATCTCCTCTCTGCACCCTGATACAAGGAAGCAATGCCATCTGCCATCTCCGTAATCATCCCCGCGCTCAACGAGGCCGAATCTATCGGCCACGTCGTCTCCGAGATGCCCTGGCCCCTAATCGCGGAATGCATCGTCGTCGACAACGGCAGCACCGACGCGACCGCTCGCATAGCAGAGGCGGCCGGCGCGCGCGTCATCACCTCGCCCCGTGGCTACGGAGTCGCCTGTCTCGCCGGATCAAACGCCGCACTCCCCTCAAGCACCATCCTCGTCTTCATGGACGGCGACGGCTCCGACGTCATCTCCGATCTGGCTCGCCTGATCACCCCGATCGAGAACAACGAAGCCGACTTCGTCATCGGCTCGCGCCTTCGCGGCCACCGCGAGCCCGGTTCCATGCTGGCCTCACAGGTCTTCGCCGGTCGCCTCGTAGGCACCCTCCTCCGCCTCCTCGGCAAAGGCCCCTACACCGACATGGGTCCCTTCCGCGCTATCCGCCGAACCTCACTTGAACAGTTACAAATGTCCGAGCTCACCTACGGCTGGAACCTCGAGATGCAGATCAAAGCCACCCAACATCACCTCCGCATCCTCGAGATTCCCGTCGACTACCGCAGACGCATCGGAGGCACCTCCAAAGTCTCCGGCGACCTGAAAGCCAGCATCAAAGCCGCCGCGCGCATCCTTCAGGTTCTCTTTCGCGTGCGCTAATCACGACCCGCAAAAAAACTGACAATCAATTGACATCTGCCACGACATCCTCTTATCCGCTTTTCCAATCGAACCTTAGAGAAAGTCATTCGATTCGACGGAAAAGAGCCCTATCTCACCCATTTGCCCAAAACGTTCCTCCGTGCTCTCGCTTCTGCTTGCGACATCTCTCTTCACCGCGACCCAGCTCTCCGCTGACCCCGTCCCAGTTCGCCGAACCCAGGGGACCTTGCACGGCTTTCTCGTCCTCAAGACGCTCGAAGGCACCACGCTCGCCGCTGGCGATCTCGTTCAGGTCGCTCACGGCAATCGCGTCACCACCCGCCTGACCTTTCACTTCCACGACGGCTCCGTGGACGATGAAACCACGGTCTTTACCCAGCGCGGCAACTTCCGGCTTGTCAGCGACCACCACATCCAGCACGGTCCCTCCTTCCCGCACCCGCTCGACATGCTCGTCGACGCCGCCACAGGCCAGATCACCACACACGACAAGGACGGCAAGACCGAACAGAATCACCTTGACCTCGCCCCCGACGTCGCCAACGGCCTTCCCCTCGTCCTGCTTCTCAATCTCGACCCCACTGCCCCTCCAACCCGCCTCTCCATGGTCGCGCCCACCTCCAAGCCGCGTCTCGTTCATCTCCTTCTCGCCGGAGAAGGTGAAGACCCCATCGTCATCGCCGGCGTTCGCCGCAAAGTCGCCAACTTCCGCATCAAGATCGAACTCGGCGGAGTCAGCGGCATGGTCGCCCCCATCGTCGGCAAGCAACCCTCCGACATCCACGTGTGGGTCCTCGGTGGCGAGGCTCCCGCCTTCGTCCGAGAAGAGGGCCAGTTCTACGAAGGCGGCCCCATCTGGCGCATCGAACTCACCTCGCCGGTCTTTCCCGAACCCTCACCCACCCCGGCCAAATAGACGCCTAACGACAGATTCCCACAACCTGCGCTTGACACCGCTGATAACCTTAAATCAGTTGAGAGCAAGGGCCCGGCTGATAGCCGGGTTTCGTTCGTTAGGCCTGAGACGAGCAGAAGTCCAGACCTAAAGTCTCTCGTTGGAAGACTTTGCACACTTTTCGGTAGGGTGGGGGATACCCCATCAACGAAGGAGAACCCGATGCAGAACCGCATCCTCGGCACCACCATGCCGGTCCTCGAATTCGCTCTTGGCCAAAACGACGCCATCATCTCCGAGGCCGGCGAACTCTCCTGGATGTCCGCCACCATCCAGATGACCACTCACACCCAGCACGCCGGCGGCGGCGGATTCTTCGGTGCCATCGCTCGAGTCGCCGGTGGCGGCTCTCTCTTCATGACCGAGTACCGAGCCATCGGCGCACCCGGCGAGGTAGCCTTCGCCACCCGCGTCCCCGGCCACATCGTCCCCGTCGAAGTTGGCCCCGGCCACGAATTCCTCGTCCACCGGCACGGCTTCCTCTGCGCAACCGCCGGCATCAATCTCGGAGTCGGCTTCCAGCAATCCCTGGGCGCAGGCATCTTCGGCGGCGACGGCTTCCTCCTGCAAAAAATCTCAGGGCAGGGCATCGCGTGGCTTGAACTCTCGGGCGAACTAGTCATCAAAGACCTCGCCCCCGGCGAACTTCTCCGCGTCCACCCTGGCCACGTCGGAGCCTTTCAATCCACCGTAGCCTTTCAAATCCAACGCGTCCCCGGCATCAAAAACATGATCTTCGGCGGTGACGGAGTCTTCCTCGCCGCGCTCAACGGCCCCGGCCGCGTCTGGCTCCAAACCCTGCCCATCTCACGCCTCGCTCACCAGATCCAGGAGTATCTCCCGAGGGAACGCGCCGTTCAAACAGCCGAAGGCGGAGTAGTCGGAGGCATCGTCGGCTCCATCCTCAAGGGCATGTAACACGCTCTCCCGAGGGAAAAAATCACTCCGCCCGCAGCGCCTCCACGGGATTGACAGAAGCCGCCCTGCGCGCCGGGAAATAACTAGCCAGCAACGCCGACGAGCCCAGCAAAATCGCAACGGCCCCCAAAGTCGACAAGTCCCAGGAGTGGATTCCGAACAGCAGTTTTCGCATCAGAGTCGCCACAGCCACGGAGCAAAGTAGTCCTGCGCCAATCCCAACGCTCGTCAACCAACCAGCCTCCTTCAGGATCATGCGATACACCGAACCCTGTTGCGCGCCCAGCGCCATCCGCACACCAATCTCGCGCGTCCTCTGGCTCACCGAATACGCAATCACGCCATAAAGCCCCACCACCCCCAGCAGCAAAGCCAACCCCGCAAACCCACCCACCAGCCACGCCGACGAGCGATGGAGGTACGCCGTCTGCGATTCGTTGATCCGCTGCATCATCGTTGCATCTCCTAGCACGCCGATGCCCGGATCGATCTGGTGAATCGTCGCGCCCAGCGCAGGAAGCACCGATTTCTCCTCCTGCGACGTGCGAACGACAAGGCCGAGATACGTGTCGTTGTCCTGATTGATCGGAGTATATTCGGCCGGCCATACCTCCGAGTCCAGCGACCCCTCCTTCACATCGTCCACTACGCCGATGATCTCTCGAATCGACTTCGGCGACAGCTCCGTGTCGCCCATCTTGCGTCCCACAGGATCTTCCCCCGGAAAATACTGCCTCACAAATGCCTTGTTGATGACCACGACGAGCGGCTTCGATGCATCCTCTTCATCCGTAAAGAAGCGCCCTTCAATCAACTTTGCCTGCAGTGTCTTGAAGTAGTCCGAGCTCACCTCGCGCTGGTTCACCTCATTGTGTTCCCCGTTGTACGGATTCCCCACAATCCGGATCCAGTTCGTATTGCCATTCCCACTTACCGGCAACACACTCGTGAGGCCGGCAGACTTCACGCCAGGTAGACTCGCGGCACGAGCCAGTATCTGCCGGCTGACCGCGACCACCTGCGGATTTTTCGCGTAGGTCGTCTCCGGCAGTACCACCTGCACCGTGGCCAGATGATCAGGCTGGAAACCAAACTCCACATGAAGCAGCTTGTAGAAACTCTTTCCCAGCAGACCCGCGCTAACTAGCAACACCACAGCAATCGCCAGCTCAACCACGACAAGATTCGCTCCAACCCGCCGCCACAGCGTTCCCGCAGTTCCGCGACCGCCATCCGTCAAGCCCTCACGTAACGCCGTCAACGGCAGACGTAAAACAGGAGTCATTGCGAAGACGACCGCTGCAAGGAACAGGATCACTAGAGCAAACGCGATCACATGCAGGTTCAGGTTAACGCCGGCCAGATAGGGCACATAGGCCAGCATGTCCTTCGAGATCAACCGCAGTAGAACCTGCATCCCCCCATACGCAAACAAGAGCCCAAGAGCCCCGCCGGCCACAACCAGCACCAGCGCCTCCGTAACAAACTGGCGCGTCAGCCGCGCCGGCGAAGCTCCCAACGCACCGCGCACCGCGATCTCACGTTTGCGACTCTCTGACCGCACCAGCAGCAGGCTCGACACATTCACGCAGGCAATCACCAACAACAACCAGGCTCCCCCAAGCAGCATCAGTAACATCGGGCGAATGTCGCCGACGATCTCCTCGTAGAGGGGCATTACGTTTGCACCCTGACCGCGATTCGTCCCTGGATACTGCGCCTCAAGCAGGCTCGCAATCCGCGTTACATCAGCCTGGGCCGTGGCAAATGAGACACCGTCCTTCAATCGCGCAACACCGTAGAGATTGTGGCAGCCTCTTCGCTTCTCGCAACTGGTGAGCGTATGCAGCGTCGCCCAGAACTCCGCTTTGCCACGCGGTGCAAACTGGAAATCGGGCGGAAGCACACCAATGATCGTGGTTGGCGTTCCGCTCAGCCCTACAGTTTGGCCAATGACGTCCTTTCTTCCACCAAACCTCTCCTGCCACGTTTCGTACGACAAGATCACCGTATCGGCCGCGCCGGGAATGTCCTCTGTGTCATAGAAATCGCGGCCCAGCATCGGCTTTACACCGAGAACCCGAAAGAATCCCGCGCTGACTCGGGCGCCTTGTGTCGGCTCCGCACCTGCAGGAGTATTCAGCAAATAGCCTGTGCCCGTATACGCCTCCATGGCGCTGAACACCGTGTTCATCTTCTTCCAGTCGAGATAATCCAGATGCGACAGGTTGGAGCGCGGAAACAGTTTCACTCGTTCATTGACATCAACCAGCCGGTTTGGGTCCGCATAGGGCAGCGGTTTGATCAGTGCAGCATCGACAAATGCAAAGATCGCCACGCTCGCTCCCGTGCCCAGCGCGAGCATGAGAATCGCGGTCAAAGTAAATCCGGGGCTCCTCCGCAGTTGACGAATCGCAAAATGGAGATCCTGCAACACTGTTTCGAATCGGAACCCAACTACCTCATGGCTCTGCTCCTTCAACCGGGTCGTGTTGCCGAACTCGCGCATCGCGATCTGATGCACAGCCTTCGGCGCAACTCCCGCCTCGAGAAGCTCCTTCTCCTTCTGCTCGCGGTGGAACGACATCTCTTCATCCAGTTCGCTGTTGAACCGCTCACGGCGAAGCAGCATTCCCAATCTCTTGAAGAAGCGGCCGATCGTCTGCATGGCACTCTCCTATGCGTCCTGCATCACCCGGCCGATGGCCGCGATCATCGTCTCAAACTGCGTCTGTTCCACACCCAACTGCTTTCGCCCCGCCGCCGTCAGCGTGTAGAACCGCGCCCGCCGGTTTGTCTCCGTCGATCTCCACTCTGCCTTAACCCAGCTTTGCAGCAACAGCCGCTGCAGCGCCGGATAGAGCGACCCCTCTTCGACTGTCAGCACCTCATCCGACGCGCGTTTAATCGCAGAGGCGATCCCATAGCCATGCTGAGGCCCGCGCGTCAGTGTCTTCAAAATCATCATGTCCAGCGTTCCAGGCATCAGGTCTGATTTCTTTGTCATGCTCTATCCATAGGCGATCTATGCATAGAACGTCAACACCGAAAGAAAAGTTCCGTTTATTTTGCGCTCGAAGTAGTTGGCGCCAAACATCCTGTCGGATCATTTTGTTTGACCGGCCTCCGCCACTCTCCATCTATCCTTGAGAGAACATGCCCGCCTTCCTGGAACTAGCCCATGTCAATGTCGCCCGAGGCGATAACGTCGTTCTCCATGACATCAACCTGACGGTGAATACGGGCGAGCACATCGCCATTCTCGGTCCCAACGGATGTGGCAAATCGACGCTCATCAAGACTATGACCTGCGAGTGCTACCCAATCGTCCAGGAACAGACAAGGGTCCGCATCTTTGGCCGCGAGCGCTGGGACCTTACCGAGCTCAAGAAGCGCCTCGGCGTCGTCTCGGCAGAGCTTCCCGGCAGACCCACCCTCGAGACGACAGGCCGCGATGCTGTGCTCACCGGATTCTTCTCAAGCAGCACGCTCTGGCCTAACCTTACCGTTACCGAAGCTATGCGCGAGCGTGCGGAGGAGGTGCTTGAACAGGTTGATGCGACTGAACTCGCCGAGAAACCCGTGGGGCAGATGT
This sequence comes from uncultured Acidobacteriaceae bacterium, assembly GCA_963798925.1. GTDB lineage: Bacteria > Acidobacteriota > Terriglobia > Terriglobales > Acidobacteriaceae > Edaphobacter. The sequence goes on along the minus strand of CAWCVD010000007.1, from coordinate 831,449 downwards.
CGGCTGGTCAGCAACGCCGGGTCATGATTGGTCGAGCCCTGGTGGCTTCTACGGGAATGCTGCTTCTGGACGAGCCCTCAAACGCCCTTGACCTCGCCGCGCAAGCTGATCTCCGTGATCTGCTTAGGAAATTGGCGCAGCAGGGAACTGGAATTCTACTGATTACGCATCACATCGCCGACATCTTGCCGGAGATCGACCGGATTCTCATGATGCAGGAAGGACGGATCGTCGCGGACGGGCCGAAGAGCGAGCTTTTGACCGCCGAGAGGCTGGGCGCTTTGTTCAAAACAAGAGTTCAGCTCTCCGAACGGGACGGCTTCTTTCACGCGTGGTAGATATTTTTCCTGCCGTGGTGAGGGGTGCGATTTTACAGGGGGTTTGGCGATTTCCACAGCGCAAAAACGTGGTTTTTGTGTGGTGATTAGTGCATTTTTGTGGTCATAACGTGGTGGTTAGGTGCACTTTTTTGTGCGTCTAATTTTTTCCTCGTTGTTGAACTTTATTTTTTCAGGTTTCCCGAATTGGTCAGCGTGACGGGGTGATAGTGCCGGTCTGGAGCTTGACGAGTTCGGGTTGGGCGATGCGGCTGGGTCCCAGGACGGCGATCTTGGGCAGAGGGCCTCGGACCATGGCGACCTCGTCGCAGGCGTAGAGGCGAGGGCAGGTCTGGCAGTCCTTGTAGATCTTGTCGGGCAGGGTGGTGCGGTCGACGACGCGGAAGCCGAAGTGGAAGAAGAAGTCGGGGATGCGGGTGAAGAGGCAGACGGCGGTGACTTTTTGCTCTTCTGCTTCTTCGAGGAGGGAACGGAGGAGGCGGCCGCCTGCGCCCTGACCTTTGGCTTCGGGCTTGACGACGATGGAGCGGACCTCGGCGAGGTGCGGGCCGTAGAGATGGAGGGCTCCGCAGCCGAGGAAGACTCCGGATTCGGATTCGGCTACGGCGAAGTCGCGAACGTTTTCGCAGATCTCGGCGTAGCTGCGGCGGAGGAGGGTTCCGTCGCCAGAGAGGGAGTTGACGAGTTCGAAGATGTTGACGGCGTCGGGGAGCTTCGCTTTGCGGACCACGGCTCCGCCTTCGCGGAGGCGGGTTGAGGCGGTGGACTCACTTGCCGTCAACAGGGGCGATGTGGGCAATGGTGCGGGCTCCTTTCTTTATTTTCGCAGACTAGTGAAAGAATCAATATTGAAGTTCTGCCGGGTGTTAAGCATTGCGGTTCGCGCTTTGCGCGAATAACCCACCCTTTCGCAAAGAGCGCGAAAGGATGGGCCACCCGATTTCTCGCCGCTTCGGTTATTTGGCGACACGGGATTTTGCCTCCTGAAGGGCGGTGCGGACGCGGGCGCGGGCGGTGCCGCCGATGACGTCGTGGCAGTCGAGTGTTGCTTCGAGCGTTATGGCGGTGTAGAAGTCTTCGCCGAATTCGGGACTGATGCTGCGTAGCTCATCGAGTGTTAGATGTTGGAGCTCACGATTTGTTTCGAGTCCGAGGCGGACGGCGTTGCCGATGTGCTCGTGCGCTTTGCGGAAGGGGACGCCCTTGTTGGAGAGGTAGGTGGCGGCGGCCATGGCGTTGAGGTAGCCGGTTTCGGCGGCGGTCTTCATTTTTTCGAAGCGGAATTTCAGGGAGCGAGTGAAGGCGGGGAGGACGCTGAGGATTCCGGCGATGGTGTCGGCGGAGTCGAAGACGGGTTCCTGGCCTTCCTGGAGGTCTTTGTTGTAGGCGAGGGGCAGGCCTTTGATGAGGGTGGCGAGTGTTGTGGCTGCGCCGAGCAGGCGGCCGGATTTGCCGCGGATGAGTTCGGTGAGGTCGGGGTTTTTCTTCTGCGGCATGGCGGAGCAGCCGGTGGAGAAGGCTTCGGGGAGGTCGAGGAAGCCGAATTCTGCGGTGGAGTAGAGGGTGAGTTCTTCGGCGAAGCGGGAGATGTGGATGCCGAGGGTGGCGATGGCCTGGGTGAACTCGAGGGCGAAGTCGCGGTCGCTGGTTGCGTCCATGCTGTTGGGCGTGGGGGCGTCGAAGTTCGAGGGCGCGCGGCGGCGATGGTGCGGTCGAGGGCGAGGGTTGCGCCTGCTACTGCGCCGGAGCCGAGGGGGCAGAGGTTCATGCGCTTGCGGGCGTCGGTGAGGCGGCTGGCGTCGCGCTCGATCATGCTGACGTAGGCGAGGAGCCAGTGGGCTACGAGGACGGGCTCGGCGCGTTGGAGGTGGGTGTAGGAGGGCATGGTGGCTTCGCCTGCTGCTTCGGCTAGTTCGATGAGGGCTTTGCGCCATGCGGTGAGGCCGGCGAGTGTGTTGTCGATGGCTTCGCGGACGAAGAGGCGCATGTCGGTGGCGATCTGCTCGTTGCGGCTGCGGCCGGTGTGGAGCTTGAGGGCGAGGTCGCCGATTTGTTTGGTGAGTTCGAGTTCGACGTAGTGGTGGATGTCTTCGGCCTGGGGGTTGGCGGTGACGATGGCTTCGCCTTGTTCGGCTTGCTGCTTGGCTACGGCGCGGAGGCCCTCTTCCATTTGCAGGAGCTCTTCGCTGGTGAGGATGCCTGCGGCTTCGATGGCTCGGGCGTGGGCTATGCTGGCTTCTACTTCGTAGGGGACCAGGCGCCAGTCGAAGGGGAAGGAGCGCTGCCAGGATTCGAAGGTGGCGTCGAGTGGTTCGCGGAAGCGGCCGGACCACATTTTGGTGGATTGTTGTTCGACGTTCATTGGCGTTATCTGCTTTCTAACAAGGCTTTGTTGTCTGTCATCTGACGGAGCTTTACTGATGAACTGCCAACGAACTTTGTGAACGCTGAGACGACGCAACTTGAGAGCTTTCGTTTCGGGTAGTCCATGCCAATTGAAGCAAGCCAGATGCGTGAAGCGAATGCTCGTGAAGCTCTAAGGGAGCGCAACACGAGTTCCGGAATTTGAGTGGAGCATAGTTCCCCTCTCCGGCGATACCTTCCTTGTTCGAGGGATATCACGAGGCTGATGGATCATCTTCCGCGCGTGCTCGGCGCAGTCTTCATCAGAGCCTCGTAGGCTTTGCTGATTCGCAATCTGAGTTTGGCTGGAAGAAATGCTGCGTTCGATTTAGTCGTCTGTTTGTCTCAATCAGTTCGCGTGCTTCGACAATCGCCTTCTCCTTTCGCTCAGCGACGTCTTTCGAGATCTGTAGCTCTCGACCTTCCCTTGCTAGCCGCAGCTCCTTTACAGATGGATGCTCCGAAGGGTCGTCCGCGGACGTCCAATCGGAGATTCGATGTCTCTTCAAGCATCTTTTCCAGCGCAGACAGTGAATGTTGCAGTGCTCGAATCGTACTTCACTGCAGGCATGCGACAGGCTGGCGCGAGCACATGTGTTTGTCCGCTCGTTCAGGAGTTCGAGTCGTAATCTGCTGATTCAATCGTTCGGCATCAAGATTTTATTCGCAACTGCGCTCATGGCTAGCAGGTCAATTCGGACTGGCAGTCTCATTACTTCTTGTCGGTCTCCGCTGTTTAGTTGGGGCATTTCGGAGCCTTTGCTTAGGGTGATTAGGCCGGTTTGGGCGTAGGTGATGAGTTTGGCGCGGGTGTCGGTGATGTCGAGGTTGCGCATGGTGAGTTGGCCGATGCGGTCGCGGGGGGAGAAGGTGGATTCGCCCTTTTCCATGGTGAGGCGCTCGGGGTGGAAGGTGAGGTTGGGCGAGGCGGTGTTGAGGATGGAGTAGTCGTTGCCGCGGCGGAGTTCGATTGTAACTTCGCCGGTTACAGGTTTGGCGACCCAGCGCTGGGCGGCTTCGCGGAGCATGATGGCCTGGGGGTCGAACCAGCGGCCCTGGTAGAGGAGGCGGCCTAGTTTGCGGCCGTTTTCGCGATACTGCTCGATGGTGTCCTCGTTGTGGATGCCGGTGATGAGGCGCTCGTAGGCGATGAAGAGGAGGGCGAGGCCGGGGGACTCGTAGATGCCGCGGGACTTGGCTTCGATGATGCGGTTTTCGATCTGGTCGCTCATGCCGAGGCCGTGGCGGCCGCCGATGCTGTTGGCTTCGAGCATGAGGGCTACGGGGTCGGAGATTCGTTGCCGTTGAGGGCGACGGGGAAGCCTTCTTCGAAGCGGATGGTGATCTCTTCGGGTTTGATGGTGACGTCGTCGCGCCAGAAGGCGGTGCCCATGATGGGGGCGACGATCTTCATGCTGGTGGTGAGGAGCTCGAGGTCCTTGGCTTCGTGGGTTGCGCCGAGGATGTTGGAGTCGGTGGAGTAGGCTTTTTCGGCGGACATCTTGTAGCCGAAGCCGGCCTTGGTCATGAAGGCGGACATCTCGGCGCGGCCGCCGAGCTCGTCGATGAAGGCGGCGTCGAGCCAGGGCTTGTAGACCTTGAGGTCGGGGTTGACGAGGAGGCCGTAGCGGTAGAAGCGCTCGATGTCGTTGCCTTTGAAGGTGGAGCCGTCGCCCCAGATGTTGACGTCGTCTTCCTTCATGGCGGTCACCAGCATGGTGCCGGTGACGGCGCGGCCGATGGGGGTGGTGTTGAAGTAGGTGACGCCGGCGGTGGTGATGTGGAAGGCGCCGGACTGGAGCGCGGCGATGCCTTCGCGGACGAGCGGGCCGCGGCAGTCGATGAGGCGGGCCTTTTCGGCGCCGTACTCGAGGGCTTTGCGGGGGATCTCGTCGTAGTCGGCTTCGTCGGGCTGGCCGAGGTTGGCGGTGTAGGCGTAGGGGAGCGCGCCCTTCTGCTTCATCCAGTGAAGCGCGGCGCTGGTGTCGAGGCCGCCGGAGAAGGCTATGCCAACCTTTTGGCCGACGGGGCAGGGATTCGAGAATTACGGACATAGTGATGCAGACCTCAATGCTGGTGCTTCGTCGGTACGATTTCTGGTAGCGTTGTAGCGCTTCAAAACGAAATACAGGGATCCTGCGCTACGCTCAGGATGACGACAAAAATGGGTACAGATTGCTTATGCGCATTTAGGCGGTGGTCCGCTTGTGGGTTTGGATCTTGCGGTTGGTCGAGATGCGCTTGGCTCCGCCGAGAAGCATGAGGAGCAGAGCTTTTTGGGCGTGCATGCGGTTTTCGGCCTGGTCGAAGACGATGGATTGCGGGCCGTCGAGGACAGCGTCGGTGACTTCGGCGTTGCGATGCGCGGGGAGACAGTGCATGAAGACGGCGTCGGGCTGGGCGTGGGCCATGAGGGCTTCGTTGACCTGGTAGGGCTTGAAGATGGGCGCGCGCTTGGTGGCTTCGTGCTCGAAGCCCATGCTGGTGCAGACGTCGGTGTAGACGGCGTCGGCGCCGGTGACGGCTTTGATGGGGTCGTGGAGGAGAGTGATGCTGCCGCCGGTGTGTCTCGGCGATCTCGATGGCCTTGTGGATGATCTCGAGTTTGGGGGCGAAGCCTTTGGGGCGTGGCGACGGTGCAGTGTGCGCCGAGCTGCGCGGCGGTGAGCATGAGGGAGTGGCAGACGTTGTTGCCGTCGCCGACGTAGGTGAAGTGGAGGCCCTCGGCGGAGCCGAAGCGCTCTTCGAGGGTGAAGAAGTCGGCGATGGCCTGGCAGGGATGTTCGAGGTCGGAGAGGGCGTTGATGACGGGGACGCTGGAGCAGGCGGCCATCTCGGTGATGGTGTCGTGGGCGTAGGTGCGGAGGACGATGATGGTCATCCAGCGCTCGACGTTGTGGGCCATGTCGGCGAGGGATTCGCGTTCGCCGAGGGGCGACTGGGTCTGGTCGACGAAGATGGCGTTGCCGCCGAGGGTGTTGATGGCGGCCTCGAAGGTGAGGCGGGTGCGGAGGATGCCTTCTCGAAGAACATGCACCATCTGCGGCGTCGAGGGCGTGGCGGAAGTCTTCGGGATGGTTCTTGACGGCGTGGGCGAGCTCCATGATGGCGGCCATCTCCTGGACGGTGAGGTCGGCGATGGAGCAGAGGTCGCGGCCGGTGAGGCGTTTGGAGGCTTCGCTGAAGGCGGTGTCGGACTGGATGCCGAGCGGGACGGTTGGCTTGCGGCGATGCGTCTTCGGCGGTCTCGGAGTTTTGGCGTTCATGATGACGGTTTTGCTACCCATGGGATTGTTCTCCTGCCGGTGCGGCGCCGGCGAGTGCTGCTGTGATGAGTGTGCGTCGAGCGCGGCGATGGCTGTGTCGACGTGGTTGCGCTCGAGGATGAAGGGCGGCAGGAAGCGCAGCACGGTTTCGCTGGTGCGATTGATGATGATGCGGCGCGCCATCAGGTCTGGCGGCGATCTGTTTGGCGAGGTCGGCGGAGTTGAGCTCGACGCCGAGCATGAGGCCGATGCCGCGGACGTCGACGATGCAGTCGTGGCGGGCGGCGAGCTTGGCGAGCTGGTCGTGGAAGTAGGCTGCCGACGGTTTGGATGTGGTCGAGGAGGTTGGTCGCGTTTGATGGTGTCGATGACGGCGATGGCGACGGCGCAGGCGAGTGGGCCTCCGCCGAAGGTTGTGCCGTGCATGCCGGGAGTGATGGATTCGGCGGCGGCGTTGGTGCAGAGCATCGCGCCCATGGGAATGCCGTTGGCGATGGGCTTGGCGAGGGTGGTGACGTCGGGAAGGATGCTGTAGTGCTGGTAGGCGAACCATTTGCCGGTGCGGCCGATGCCGGACTGGATCTCGTCGGCGAGGAGGAGCGCGCCGGTGGAGTCGCAGAGTTCGCGTGCGGCGGCGAAGAACTCCTGCGAGACGGGGTGGATGCCGCCTTCGCCCTGGATGGGCTTCGATGCAGATGCCGCAGATTTCGGTGGAGAATTTGGCGCGGAGGTCGGCGACGTCGTTGAAGCGGACGAATTCGACGCCGGGCATGACGGGCATGAAGGGCTCGCGGTATTTTTCCTTGGCGGTGGTGGCGACCGAGCCCATGGTGCGGCCGTGGAAGCTGTGGTCGAGGGCGAGGAATCTGTGTGCCGATGTTGCGGCCCTGGGCGCGGAGGCGTCCGGCGTTGGCGCGGGCGAGCTTGAGGGCGGCCTCCCAGGCTTCGGTGCCGCTGTTGGAGAAGAAGACGCGGTCGAGGCCGCTGATCTCGGTGAGGCGCAGGGCGAGCGGAGCGGTGTGCTCGTGGAAGAAGAGGTTCGAGGTGTGGATAAGGCGCTTGCTTTGGCGCGACGATCGCCTCTTCGATGGCAGGGTGCGCGTAGCCGAGGGCGTTGACGCCGATGCCGCTGAGGAGGTCGAGGTATTCGTGGCCGTTTTCGTCGCGGAGGTGGACGCCGTGGCCGCTGACGAAGAGGAGAGGGTTGCGTTCGTAGGTGTTGAGGAGCAGCTTGCTTCTCTGCTGCCTGGATGGATGCTAAGTTCATGCGACCATGACCTCCGTTCCGTCGTTGACCCGAGTGGAGACGAGGTCGGGCAGGAGCCAGGCCGCCTCTGCGGGGAGAATGCGCACGCGCTTGACGCCGTGGGTGAGGGCTTCGCGGCAGGCGTTTAGTTTGGGCAACATGCCGCCGGAGACGACCTGCGCTTTTTCCATGGCGGGTATTTGGGCGAGGGTGAGCCAGCGCATGACGTTGCCGTCGGCACCTTTGACGCCGGGGACGTCGGTGAGGAAGACGAGGGTGTCGGCCTTGGTGCTGATGGCGCAGGCGGCGGCCATCTCGTCGGCGTTGATGTTGTAGTACTCGCCGTCGAAGCCGAGAGCGATGGAGGAGATGACGGGGACGGCGCCCATGGCCCAGATGGCTTCGAGCCAGCGGGGATCGGTGGCGGCGATCTCGCCGACGAAGCCGAGGTCGGGGTCGGTCTTTTTCTTGCGGGCGCGAAAGACGTGACCGTCGCCGCCGGAGAGGCCGACGGCAGATTGGCCATGCGAGCCGACGGCAGCGACGAGGGATTTGTTGACGCGGCCGGCGAGCACCATCAGGGCTGCGTCGCGGGTCTCGGCGTCGGTGATGCGGAGGCCGGAGACGAACTCGCTCTTCTTGCCCATGAGAGCGAGGGTGCGAGTGAGTTGCACTCCGCCGCCGTGGACGACGGCAACCTGGTTCCCGTCGGCGACGAGATCTGCGATGGCTTTGCCGGCAGCGTGGAGGATCTTTTTGTCCTCGAGTGCGGCACCACCGAGTTTGACGACGAATCTCACAGTAGGCCCTCCTCTTCCTTCCAACCGCACATCAGGTTCATGTTCTGGACCGCCTGGCCCGCTGCGCCCTTAAGCAGGTTGTCGAGACAAGAGACGAGGAGCAGGCGCTTGCCTCCAGGAGCGAGAGCGAAGCCGAGGTCGCAGAAGTTGGTGCGGACGATATGTTGAAGCTCCGGCAGACGCGGGGACGGGTGCAGTCGAATCATGGGGCTGTCGCGGTAAAAGTCACGGAATACTGTGCCGATGGTGTCTGCGTCGCTCTTATGGTTGAGGTTGAGATAGATGGTGGAAAGGATTCCACGTGGGATGGGTAGCAGATGCGGGGTGAATTGAATCTGGTCGGACTCGAGATGAAGCTGTTCGAGGAGTTCGCCCGTGTGGCGATGGCCGAAGACGGCGTACGCGGAGAGGTTGTCGGCGGCGTGCATGAAGTGGGTTTTTTCACTTGGAGCCTTGCCTGCTCCGCTGACGCCCGACTTGGCATCGCAGATGATGCCGTGTTCCACATCGACGAGGCCGGCCTGGAGCAGCGGCGCGAGCGCGAGGATGATGGAGGTTGCGTAGCACCCGGGATTAGCGACAAGACGAGCCTGGCGGATCTGGTCGCGATGGAGCTCGGGGCAGCCATAGACCGCTTCTGTTTGCAGGTCTGCTGCGCGCTCGGAGTCAGCATCCTTAAGGCGGTAGACGGCGCGATTGGCCTCATTTTTGAGGCGCCAGGCAGCGCTGAGGTCGACGACTCGAATGCCATGCTCTATCGCGAGCGGAGCCCACTCCCGGGCTTGTTCGTGTGGAGTCGCCAGAAACAGGACTTCGATCCCGGAGTCGACAATGCGGTTCCAACTGAAGGGGACGACCTGGTTCGCGTGGCGATCGCCGTGGGTGGCGAGTTGAGGATGGAGGTCTTCGAGCCAGACCGGGACTTCAGTCTCTGCTTCTCCGGCGCGGCCGAAGAAGGTAAGTTGGGCGCCGTTGAATCTGGGATGATGTAGCAACAGGCGAGCGAGTTCGCCGCCGGCATAGCCACTGACTCCTGCGATGGCGGTGCGGGGTGCGACGTTTCTGATCTTTGCGGTCAGAGCATCGACTCGTTCCGCCGGATTGATGGTGGTTGAGTTAGCCAAGGTATCCTTCAATTCGTGCTTTTAGAGCGCCTGCCTGCTTTTCATCCGGGCAGATGATGAGTACAGTGTCGTCGCCGGCGATTGTTCCCACGACTTCCGGCCAGTCTTCATAATCAATTCCGGCTGCGATGGGTTGAGCTCCTCCGGTTGTTGTCATGAGGACCAGAAGGTTGATGGCCAACCGCACTTCAAGGCCGAAGCTCTCAAGAACTTCACGGATTCCGGGCAGGTCGGACTCGTCTGAGTCGGATGTTCCGGGAAGAGAGTACCCCTCTGGTCCCTTGTTGAGGCGGAGCTCGTGAATGTCCCGGGACAGGGTCGCCTGGGTGACGTGAAAGCCGCGGCCAGCAAGCTTGCGACGCAGCTCGTCCTGACTGGTGACGGCGGTCTTTACAAGCAGGTCCTGAATCGCGGCATGGCGTTGCTGCTTCATGGGAATGTTGTACCTGTTCTTTCCGTCCTTGATCTTCAATGTAGATTGAATGGAAAGAGACTGAAACTTAATTATGTATAAATATACATTATCTATGTATATTTATACATAATATTAAGCCAGATTTGAAAGAGCGTCACAACTCTCTCCAAAGGAAAGGTGTCTCGGGAGATCATTTTTCAACTCCCGCCGACGTATAGTGAAGCATGGAACGGTCTGTCGCATCCAGTTCGGAGCGTACTTTCGGTGGGATTTCTCCGTCTGGTACGGTTTCGTCGTCTCTGCTTGATGAGCGCTTCGATCACGACTCCTGCGGAGTTGGATTTGTTGCTTCAGTAACCGGTTCTCCCTCCCATGAGATTCTTGAGCAGGCTTTGACTGCTCTGAGCAGGCTGGCGCACCGTGGCGCCACCGCTGCAGATGGAAAGAGCAGCGACGGCGTGGGAGTGATGACGGCGATTCCGCGGGCTTTGCTGGCAAAGGCGGCCAATCTTCCGATCGGCGACGAACAACGTCTTGGCGTGGGGATGTTGTTTTTGCCGGCGGACGAGACGCGCGCTGAAGGGTTGATGGAGCGCTGTCTTCGTACCCACGATTTTGAGGTGGTGACTTGGCGTGAGGTGCCGGTCTGTACGGGTTGGCTGGGGGAGATGGCCCAGGCCACGATGCCGAGGATCCGGCAGGTATTGGTAATTGATTCCAACGCAGCCGAGGCCGGAACGATGGAGCGGCGGCTCTACCTCGCGCGAAAGCAGTTTGAACGCGCACACGCTCAGGGGGACGTTACAGGCTACGTCTGTTCGCTTTCCTCGCAGACGATTGTGTACAAGGCGATGTGCACAGGGGAGTTTCTACCGGATTTTTATCCTGACCTTGCGTCAGAAGACTACATAACGCCCTTTGCGGTGTTTCACCAGCGTTATGCGACAAATACCGCGCCAACGTGGCATCGGGTGCAGCCTGGGAGGAAGCTTGGGCATAACGGCGAGATCAATACTGTGTGGGGGAATCGTGCGCGAATGGCGGCGCGGGATTCGACGCTGCCGGTGGAATGCAAACCTGTTTTGACGCTGGGCGGGACCGATTCGACGAGCCTGGATGAGGCAGTCGAGCTGCTGTCGCAAAATGGCAGGACACTGGCGGAGTCGATTCGCATGTTGCTACCTCCGGCGACTGATGGGCATTCTGCGTCGTCGTTTCTTCGGTATCACACGGATTGCGCTGAGCCGTGGGACGGGCCCGCTGCGATCGCGTTCAGTGATGGGCAGGTGGTTGGCGCGGTTCTGGATCGCAATGGGTTGAGGCCGTGCCGTTTTGCGATGACGCGTGACGGGCTAGTGGTTGCGGGATCGGAGGCGGGGCTGGTCGATCTGGATCCGGATGAGGTGACCCACAGCGGACGGCTGGGCCCGGGACAGATGCTCGTAGTGGATCTGGTGAATCGAAAGGTCTATGAGGACGAGGCCCTGTTGGAGTTGTTTGACGCAGGGACGCCGTATGCTGCGCTGATGGAAGAGAGTCCGCTGGTTCCCGCGGCTGTCTCAAGTGTGGATCCGCTTGAGCTTTCTGCTGCGCAGAGGGGTTTTGGGTACACGCGAGAAGACGTGAAGATGATTCTGCAGCCGATGGCGGTTGAGGGTAAGGATGCAGTGTGGTCGATGGGAGACGATACTCCGCTGGCGTTTCTAGCGCGCTCTCCGCGACCGATCTATGCCTACTTCCGGCAGCGGTTTGCGCAGGTAACGAATCCGCCGATCGACTCGTTACGCGAGTCGTGTGTGGTGTCGCTGCATACACGGCTTGGCCCGTGGCCACATCTGCTGGACAAGAATGCGCCGCTGCCTGGAATCTCGCTTCCTTCGCCGTTCCTGTCGCTGGGACAGGTTGAGGCGTTGCGTCGAGGCGAGTATCCGCACAAGGCGGAGTTGAATCTTGCCGAGCTGCCGGCGGTATTTGCGACAGAGAAGACGTTGGCGCAAGGATTGGACGAGCTCTGCATGCAGGCGATCAAGCTGGTGCGTAACGGGGCGCGGATAGTGTTGCTCTCAGATCGTAGTGCGACGGCGGAGATGCTGCCGATTCCAATGGCGATGGCAACTGGCGCTGTGCATCAGGCACTGGTGGATGCCGGACTGCGGACTCTTGCCGGACTTGCGGTTGAGGCTGGTGATTGCAGGGACATTCACCATGCAGCGGTGCTGATCGGATACGGCGCGGGGGCGGTTTGCCCATGGCTGGCGCTGGAGACCGGAAAGAGGCTGGCTCCTGAGGGTGTGGATGCGAAGGATGCCGAGCGCAAGATGCTGAAGTCGCTCGATGCCGGGCTGGCGAAGGTGATGTCGAAGATGGGGATCTCGGTTGTCGACAGCTATCGGGGCGCACATCTGTTCGATATTCTTGGACTGCATTCGAGTGTGGTGACGCGGTGCTTTCCGAATACGCCGGCGCCGCTGTCGGGGATTGGTTTTGCGGAGTTGGAGCGTCATCTTCGACAGACCTGGTCGACGAATGTGACGAAGGATGGAGTGTCGGCGGAGCTTCCGGATTACGGGTGGGTACGGTTCCGCAAGGCGGATGTTTCGGAGCCGCATGCGTGGCAGCCTGTGACGGTGAAGGCACTGCAATCGGTCGTGGGAAGTGCGCGGAATGTTCCGCAGCCAACGGATCCGGCCGGGGCATTTGCGATTTATACCCGGGATGTCATCGCACGTGATCCGGCGGTTCTACGCGATCTGTTGGAGATTCGACCTGCCGGGTCTGAGTTGGCACTGAGTGACGTTGAGATGCCTGCGAGTCTTTGCACGCGGTTTGTCGCGAGTGCGATGTCTCTGGGCTCTTTGAGCCCGGAGGCTCATCAGACGATCACGGCTGCGATGAATATGCTGGGGGGGCGGTCGAACACGGGGGAAGGCGGGGAGGATCCGGCGGCCTACCGAGCGACGGCGCTTGATACCGAGTTGGTGAACTCGGGTGATGCGCGCAGCCTGGCGGCTCGTTCGGGTGGTGGAACTGCGGTGGCGGAACAGTTGGTTGAGGCGCCTGCGGTGCATGTCTCACTGAACAACAAGATTAAGCAGGTTGCGTCGGGACGGTTCGGCGTGACGGCGGAGTATCTGGCGCACGCGGAGGAGATTGAGATCAAGGTGGCACAGGGTGCGAAGCCGGGCGAGGGCGGGCAGCTGCCTGGGCATAAGGTGAGCGGGATGATTGCGCGGCTTCGTCATGCGCAGCCGGGAGTATCGCTGATCTCGCCGCCGCCGCATCATGACATCTACTCGATTGAGGATCTGGCGCAGTTGATCTACGACCTGAAGCGGGTGAATCCGCGAGCGGCTATTGGCGTGAAGCTGGTGTCGGGTTGCGGCGTGGGGACGGTTGCGGCTGGGGTGGCGAAGGCGTATGCGGACTATATTGTGATCGCCGGAAATACGGGCGGCACGGGTGCGGCGGCGTTGTCGAGCATCAAGTATGCGGGGAATCCCTGGGAGCTTGGGCTGGCGGAGGCGCAGCAGGTGCTGATGCAGAATGGCACTCGTGGACGGGTACGGCTGCGTACCGATGGCGGGCTAGCGACGGCTCGGGATGTACTGATTGCAGCGCTGCTCGGTGCCGATGAGTATGCGTTTGGGACTGCGGTTCTGGTGACGCTGGGCTGTGACATGGCTCGGCAGTGTCATCTGAATACTTGTCCAACGGGGATTGCCACGCAGAAGCCGGAGTTGCGGGCGAAGTTCCGCGGGAAGCCGGAGCATGTGGTGCGGTTCTTCGAGCAGCTTGCGGGTGATCTGCAACATCTGCTGGCTCGTTATGGTTTGCCGTCGATCGAGGCTGCAGTAGGACGGTCGGACTTGCTGGAGCAGGTGAAGTTTGACGGCAATCTGGATCTTCAGCCTATGCTGGCGAAGGTTTCGGATGGAGCGGTCCGATTTATGGGTGTGCGGAACAATCAGCCGATGGCGAAGCCGCCGCTCGATGAGGCCTGGGTTGTGCCAGCGGTGGCTGCGGTCGAGGCTGGTTTGCCGTTTGTGATTGAGTCGAAGATTGCGAATTGTGACCGCGCGGTGGGTTCCCGGTTGGCTGGCGAGTTGGCGTTGCGGAGGACGGAGCGCGAGCTTGCTGCCGATGTCACTTTCAACCTGCATGGAGTGGCGGGGCAGTCTTTTGGGGCGTTCGCGGTTGAGGGAATGAAGCTTGTGCTGGATGGGCAGGCGAATGATTTTGTGGGCAAGGGATTGTCGGGCGGTGAGTTGGTGATTCGTGCTCGCGGGCTGGCGGCGAAGGACAGCGGCCAGCATGTGATTCTGGGCAATGTGGCTCTGTATGGCGCGACGGCGGGCAAACTTTTTGCGGCTGGGCGTGCGGGGGAGCGGTTTGCGGTACGCAACTCCGGGGCTACGGCTGTGGTTGAGGGCGTTGGCGACCATGGGTGCGAGTACATGACCGGAGGAACGGTGGCAGTACTGGGACGTGTTGGTATCAACTTTGGGGCCGGGATGACGGGAGGGTTGGCCTGGGTCTACGACGCCGATGGATCCTTCATGTCGGGCGCGAGGTATCATCCGGAGTTTCTTGTTGCTGAGGGCTTTGACTCAGTTGATTTTGAGGCTCAGGAGGGGCTGCGAGGGTTGATCGAGATGCATGTGGGGGAATCGGGCAGCGGACTAGCGCAGAAGATGTTGGCGGATTGGCCTGCGAGTGCCGGGGCATTTGTCCGGTTAACGCCGAAGCCACAGGTCTAGGAGTACTTCCGATCCTGGCCGTGACAGGGGCTACCGGTTTGCTTGATGTTCTGAATTCCCTCTGAAGCTAGTCCAGGCGACAAAACGAGACTGTCTTATACCTTAGCCCTCTTCGGAGGGTCTTCTTTTTGGGGATAAGGGTTAACTGAAACGTGACAGGGCTAGGGGTTTCACTAGGTGCAATGGAATCATGCGGTTGCTATGCTCCGCTCAGATAACCTGGGATTGGCCCTCTTCGGGGGGCTTTTTTTTATCTAGGATGCCGTCACAGGTCTGGCGCACACTGCAAATGCAAAGACAAATGGGGCGCTTTGCTGCGATCAGAATGACAAACGTGGAGACGAAGAGCGTCTCAGGTGTGAAGGTGAAGGGGTTTTGGCCAGGAAGGCTATGGCGTGGGGATTTCTTGTTTAGTGAGGGTGCATAAAGATACATTTGGGCAGTGAATCGAAGTTCATTGTTGGCAAAGGTGGGTTGATTCATTAGAGTGGCGGAACCGGAGTTTTCCGGCCAGAGGCTGGAAGGAGACGGTGAGTGAAGACGACGGGGCCTGATTTGGCGATGGCGGAGTTGCCGGCGAGTGGGCCGGGAAGCGAGAAGTATCACCGGATTCTTGAAGCGGCCGTCGAGGTGATCGCCGAACGGGGCTATTTCAACTCGCCGGTGAGCGCGATTGCGAAGCGTGCTGGGGTGGCGGACGGTACGATCTATCTCTACTTCAAGAGCAAAGATGATGTGTTGCGGACGGCGATCGATGAAAACTTTAACAAATTTCATCGGGCGGCGGATGAAGCGTTCAAGACACTTACTGGGCCACGGGAGCAGCTTGAGTACATTGCTCGGGTGCATTTGGAGAGCCATGCGGTGAACCGGAGCATGGCGATCGTGATGCAGACCGAGGTGCGCCAGAGCGCGAAGTTCATTGCAGAGTTTTCGCACCATCATCTGGTGAAGTACATCCAGCTGGTTCGCGAGGTTGTCCGGCGGGGACAACAGGAGGGGATCTTCCGTCAGGACGTCTCGGATGGCGTGCTGGCGCATTGCATGTTCGGGGCGATTGATGAATTGTTGAGCTCGGCGGTGTTTACGGGGCGGGTGTACGACTCGAAGGACACAGCGGCGCAGGTGATGGATGTGTTGCTGAACGGGATTACGACGGCGAAGTGAGAGGCTGTCGACTGGAATTGCTCCGCATCTTTATCAGGGGCGTCTAAGAGAGCATGTTGATTCGTCCAGCCAATGCCAAGGACTCCGATAAGGTCTGGTCGATTCTGGAGCCGGTGATCCGGGGTGGGGAGACTTACACGCTGGATAGAGAGATGAGCCGGGACGATGCGCTTGCGTCTTGGTTCTCCGCGGCGCATGAGGTCTTTGTGGCGGAGGGCGATGGGGGTGTCGTTGGGACTTATTATCTGCGTGCGAATCAGAGGGGCGGCGGGTCGCATGTGGCTAACTGCGGATATATGACGGCAGCGGCGGCACAGGGTAAGGGTGTTGCGCGGGCCATGTGTGAACATTCGCTGGAGCGGGCGCGGCAGCGGAGCTTTCGCGCGATGCAGTTCAACTTCGTGGTCAGCAGCAACGAACGGGCGGTTCGGCTTTGGGAGAGTCTTGGGTTTGCGATTCTGGCGCGGTTGCCGAAGGCTTTTCTGCATCCTCAATTGGGTTACGTCGACGCTTTTGTGATGTACCGCGAGCTCTAACGGCCTGCCGCAGGCCTGCGTCTATAGTCTTTGGGATAGTGTCACAATGCGTCGACTCTCGATTCTCCCGAGCGTGCTTGTCGTTTTGGTTTTGGCCGACGCGCGTCGTGCGGATTCTCAGACAATTGCGGATCAAGGCAACGTAACGTACGGGCTTCGTGTCTCTGTCGATGAAGTGAATCTTACGTTTCATGCGATGGATGCTCATGGTCTTCCGGTAAATGATCTGAAGCTGGAGGAACTGAGCCTGCGTGACAACGGCAGGTCACCGGGGAACATTCTTGCGTTCCAGACGTTGCGGGATGTTCCGATTCGCGCGGGAATTCTGATGGATACCAGCGGATCGATGCGGGATTTTCTTGCTGCCAATCGGGCTATCTCGATCGAATACGCGCAGAGGTTGCTGCGACAACAGGTGGATCGCGCCTTCGTTATGGATTTTGGGCGCTTTTCGAAGATTGCGCAGCCCTGGACAAGCGATCCGACGGCGCTGATTACGGGCATCCGTACCGTCAGCGCAGGCAGAGAGGACTTCCTGGGTGGCACAGCGATGTTCGACTCGATCTTCTGGGCTTGCTATTCGGAGTTCGGCAGGATCGATCACGTGGGGACGGGAGATTTCATTCTGGTGTTTTCCGATGGAGAGGACAATGCGAGCCATACCTCACTCGACGAAGTGGTGACGGCATGTCAGCGTACGCATACCGCCATTTATTCTTTTCGTGCGGATCCGAAGTCGAGTTTCTTTTCTGGCGGCGGCGCTACGTTGGCGGAGCTGGCCTCGAAGACAGGTGGCAGAGTCTTCCATGACAACGGTTCGGAGGCGGAGATTTACGACGACCTGCGGATGATTGAGGCGGATTTGCGTAATGAGTATCGTCTGGTTTACAAGCCAGCGGCGTTGAAGCACGACGGCTCCTTTCATCGTATCGAGTTGAAGGGGCCTGAACGAGTGGAGAGCATTGTGATCAGGTCCGGCTACTATGCTCCGAAGCACTGACCTCAGGATGTCTTTGCTTAGTCAATGGAATGCCATGTGGGATTCACTGTTTGTGATGGGTTACTGCATATAATGCTTTGGCGGTGGCTGCTCGAATGAAATGGGTCTGGAGATGACATGTTTGATCTGGTGACGATGAATGATGTGCTGGTGAGGGCTACGGGCAGAGGCGATGTTGAAGTGATGCTTTGGCAGGACCGGGATGGGGCGTGGAAGCCGATCAGTTCGAATGAGTTGTATGGGCGGGTGCGGGCGCTGGCGGATGTGTTTCGCGGATGGGGCCTGGGGAAGAGCGACCGCATTGCGATTCTGAGCGAGAACCGTTGGGAGTGGGCAGTAACGGACTTTGCGACGCTGGCGATTAGGGGCGTCGATGTACCGCTTTATCCGACACTGACGCCGGAGCAGATTGGGTATATGCTGCGCGACTCGGGGGCGAAGGCGATAGTGGTTTCTTCGCGCGAGTTGTACGAGAAGGTGGTGGCGGCGGGGGATTTGCCGGAGTTGGCCCACGTGGTCGTGATGGATGCGGGCGAGTTCAGCGGAGCGGAGAGCTTTGCGAAGCTGATGGATGGTGCGAAGGCACGGGAGCAGCGTGACTCGGCGTTTGATGCGATGTTGAAGGAGACGAATCCTGAGGATCTGGCGACGATTATTTACACGTCAGGGACGACCGGCGAACCCAAAGGCGTGATGCTGACGCATGGGAATCTGGCGAGCAATGTGAATTATTCGACGGGCGAGCTGGGATTTTCGGAGAAGGACAGCTGCATCTCGTTCTTGCCGTTGTCGCACGTGACGGCTCGTCACCTCGACTACGCGATGATGTGCCATGGGGCGAGGGTGGCTTATTGTCCGAAGTTTGATCTGCTGCCGGCGGCAATGAAGGCGGTGAAGCCTACGGTTCTGGTGGCGGTGCCTCGGGTGTACGAGAAGATTCGTCAAGCGGTGGAAGGGAAGTCGGCGCTGTCGCCGGTGAAGTTGAAGATTTTGAACTGGGCGGTTGCTACTGGACGAAAACACCGGGCGGAGGTGCTGGTCGGCAAGAAACCAGGTGGATTGAGCTGGAAGATTGCGGACAAGCTGGTGTTCAGCAAGATTCGCGAGGCGTTTGGCGGATGCGCGGAGGTGTTCATCTCGGGCAGCGCGCCGCTGGGACTGGATACGGCGGGTTGGTTTGCGGATGTTGGGATTCGAATCTTCGAGGGATATGGGCTGACGGAGACCTCGCCGGTGATCTCATTGAATTTTCCTAACGCGCATCGCATTGGGACAGTGGGTAAGGCGCTCGAGAATGTGCAGTGCAGGTGGGCGGCTGACGGCGAGTTGGAGGTGAAGGGGCCTTCGGTCTTTCAAGGGTATTGGAAGAAAGAGAAGGAGAGCGCGGAGGCGTTTACTGCGGACGGATGGTTCAAGACTGGAGATATCGGAAATATCGATGCGGACGGGTACTTGTCGATTACGGACAGGAAGAAGGAGTTGTTGAAGACGAGTGGAGGGAAGTTTATTGCGCCGCAGCCTATTGAGAATAAGTTGAAGGCGAACGTGCTGGTGGGGCAGGCGGCGCTGGTGGGAGACAAACACAAGTTTGCGTGCGTGCTGATCTCGCCTAACTTTGCGGCGCTGGAGGGATGGGCAAAGGGGCAGGGGATTGCGACGGGGGACCATGCCGCGCTGGTGAAGGATGCGAAGGTGGCGCAGGCGTATCAGGAGATTGTGGACAAGGTGAACGCCGGGCTGGCGAACTTTGAGAGCATCAAGCGGGTGAGGGTGGTTCCGGAGGAGTGGTCGGTGGAGGATGGATCGATGACGCCGAGCATGAAGCTGAAGCGGCGGGTGGTGGAGCAGCGGTATGCGAAGGAGATTGGCGAGCTATACGCCGATGAGGCGACGTCGAAGGGCTGATTGCGAGGCTGGTGCCTTGCGGCGTTTGTGCATTCGTGTATGATTCTTCGCAGTCTTGGAACGGAGTCTCCCTGCTCTGTCCCTGGTTGGGCGAACCAGGTTGGACTGAACGTGGGCCAGATCGGTTAATTCACGATTCGAGGTCACTTCATGAGACTGCTCCTTGCGGGTGTTCTTACGTTTTGTCTTTTTCTAACGGTGGGGTGTTGTAATCCACCCCTGGTCGCTACGGTGAATGTGCCGACGCTTCCGCAACAGGCTTCGAACTGGTGCTGGGCGGCGAGTGGCGAGATGACGATGAAGTATTTTGGCCACGATGTGGCGCAGTGTACTGAGGCAAACAACGAGTTCGGTCTGAGCACCTGCTGCCGGGATAACTCGGGGTCGTGCAACAACGGTGGCTGGCCGGAGTATACGAAGTATGGCTTTACGGCCGACCAGACGAACAACGCGGCGTTGACGTGGGCGGAGGTGCAGGGACAGATCTTCTGCGCGAATAAGCCGTTTGCATTCTCATGGCATTGGAACGGCGGCGGCGGCCACATGATGGTGGCGAAGGGGTATTTGACGCTGAATAACGTGCAGTATGTGGACGTGAACGATCCTGAGCCGTTTACGAATCTGAATACGCTGACGGGTGGGACGGAGACGATTATGACGTACTCGCGGTATG
The DNA here is from genome assembly GCA_963798925.1 of uncultured Acidobacteriaceae bacterium. Lineage (GTDB taxonomy): Bacteria > Acidobacteriota > Terriglobia > Terriglobales > Acidobacteriaceae > Edaphobacter. The sequence continues at coordinate 811,819 of CAWCVD010000007.1, read as the reverse complement.
TGAGCGATACGGACCATACGCACTGGAACGACTTTTACAACATCACGTATACGGGAGGGAAATAAGATGAGATCCTATGCGGCGGTGTTGATGGTTGCGGTGTTGTCGATGTCAGGGTGCAAGGGCAAGATGTTTCCGGGAGGCCAGGGGACGGCGAGCGAGGGACCAGTGAGCGCGTCCGCGCAGGACGCGGCGCAGGCTGGGCTTACGACGCTGCAATCGCTGGTGACTCAGGATAATTTTCAGGGGCTCGGGTTCAGTTCGGTGGACCAGGCAAAGAGCGCGCAGTTGGGCGATCCGCTGAGCTTGTACAGCGTTCGTCTGGATGCGCTGACGGCATATAAAGGCGACGCGGACGCGTCTGGGCTGGTGCAGGATGCGCATAAGACGATCTATCCGGTGACGGCGGCGCAGCAAGTGCTGTCGTCGGTGTCGGTGACGCAACGCCCGGATGGATGGAGGGCGACGGACTTTGGCAATTCGGCGTTGACTAGAGCGTTGGTGGCACATAAGCAGAGCGCGAGCGATGTTGTGGTGTGGGTTCCGGCGCTGAAGATCTACTTCACAGCTCGGGGAAGTGGAGGCGCGATGATGCTGACACCGATCATGGACGATCCGCGGTTTGGGCTGAAGGCTGGCGAGGGAATGGCGGCAAGCAACGTGTTCGGCATTCTGCAGCGTGGAGCGAGTGGGTATAACGGGCTTCCGCAGTAGGGCGTGTACAGGAGACTACGGGGCAGGGCGCCCGCGGTTTTTGCCGGCGAAGAAGGCGCAGGATGCGTTGACGGGACACTGATCGCACTTGGGATTGGTGCGCTTGCAGAGGACCTGGCCGTGCTGTTTGAGAAGAAGGTAGGCGCGGGTGCGGGCGTCGAAGGATGCGTGTGTCTGTGAGGCGATGGCTTCCTGAGCTTCGCGGTACGTGACTCCGTAGTTTTCGCGCTCCCGGCCGAGGAGGATTCGCACGAGAACGTGAGGGCAGCCCGAAGGAACGGCGGGGATGGGTGCGATGTGGGAGAAGAGCAGGATGCGATCGGCGCCCGGATCGCCTATGTTGGGGAATTTCTTGAGTTCCTTTCGGGCTTTATCGAGAGGTCCGAAAAGCGCGCGGCGTAGGTCGCCGCCGAACTGGTCCGGGAGTTGATCCTGGACGCGCATGGCGATCTCTTTGAGACGCAGAGCGCGGAGCTCGGGGACCATACCGCCTGCTTTCAATGCTTTTGCGAGTCGCTCGGGAGAGGCGGCAAGGAGGTCTTGCGGAGTGATGCCGACGGATTTGGTTAGAGAGGCCCAGCCCCTGGCACAGGCAGGGTCTGAGGCGGGATATCCGCAGTGCCACCAGACGAGGAACTGGTAGGGGTCGGTTGGCCAGGATGGCGACTGAGGGCCGTAGTGGGCCTCGAGGGCATCGAGAAGCTTGGCCACCGGGGTCGCGGGTTGTTTCATGGGTTCTTTTCTACTCCTTCGCCTGGTCTTGCGGCACCTGGTATGTGCTCTGCGGGTTGGGGTGACTGTAGGATTCAGAGATATGACGATGTTGCTCCGGGCGAGGAAGGTTGGGCCGAAGTATCTGAATCCGGTTCCGACGACGATTGGCGGATTTGGGACGCTGTTCAAGGTGCTGCCGCGATTTCTTTCGAATAAGGCGGAGAAGTCTCCGCGGCGACGGCTGGGGCCTTTCCGGACGGATGTTGGGATGTATAGGGCGGTTCCGGCGAGCGGGTTGCGGGTGACTTGGATGGGGCATTCGTCGACGTTGTTGGAGATCGACGGGGTGAAGGTGCTGACGGATCCGGTCTGGGATGAGAGAGCTTCGCCGAGCCAGTGGGCGGGGCCCAAGCGTTTTTTTGCGGCTCCGATGGAGCTGGAGGATCTGCCGGAAGTTGATGTTGTGCTGGTGTCGCATGACCACTACGACCATCTGGGTGAGAGCACGATTCGACGGCTGGCGGAGTTGGAGTCGATGCGTGGAGCGAGGTGGGTGACTTCGCTGGGGGTTGGCGCGGTGTTACGTGGGTTTGGGGTGAGGGCGGAGAAGATCTCGGAGCTCGACTGGACGGAGAGCGTGACGTTGAAGGGGCTGGAGATTACGGCTGTGCCTTCACGGCACTTCTCGGGGCGGAGCATGTTCAACCGTTTTGAGACGCTCTGGTCTGCGTTTGTGCTGAAGGGGACGAAGCATTCGGTTTATTTTGGGGCTGATTCGGGGTGGTGGGAGGGCTTTGCGGAGATCGGGGCGAAGTATGGGCCGTTTGATCTGACAATGCTGGAGATCGGGGCGTTTGATGAGCTTTGGGCGGCGATTCACCTGGGGCCGGATGGCGCGGTGCGGGCGTTCGAGGCGCTGGGCGGAGATGATCCCCAGAGTCGCGGGCTGATGATGCCGATTCACTGGGGGCTGTTCGATTTGGCGTTGCATGCCTGGCGGCAGCCGATTGAGCGGCTGCTGGAGCTGGCGGGGGCGAAGGGGATCGCGCTGTGGGCTCCGGAGCCTGGTCGGCCTACGGAGGTGGTGGCTGGGGTGGAAGTGCGGTCGGATTGGTGGCGGTAAAGTGGTAGCTGCCTTGAGCAAGTCACTATTTAGGTGCAATCCGCATCTAAGAGTGTGCCATGATCCTCCTTTCAAACACGCAGGAGACTGTCTTTCGTTTCGATGCGTACCTCGAAGACTTTCGTGATGTCTTCCGCTGCAATGGCGTTGATTTCGGTTCGCCGGAGGACTTTTTTGCGTTTGCCCGGACGGTGAAATTTCACAGTGAACTTCGTTGCGACGTGGCGCGTGTGGCGAAAGCTGTGATCGAGAACGAGGCCAATGTCTCTCTTCGTACGATTCTTACCGTTATTGCTGTGGCCAGCGGGGGCGATGGGGTGGCTGCGCCGGACGAGGAGACGAGCGCGGAGATGAACACGGCGGTGAATCTTGTTGTCGGGTTCCTGATTAACTCCGGTGTGTGCAGCCGGCTCGATGCGGATGATCCGGATCGTGGCTGTCTGGATGCGATCGCGGGGAGCCCGGTACAGATCTCCGTGCCGGAAGGATCATCGCTGGACGATAAAGAGGCGGCGAGAGACATGGATATGGAGTCTGATGGTCCGAATACACTGGCTAAATCTCTGACTCAACTGGAGCTGAACAGCTTGCAGCTCAAGGTCTACCTCGACTCAATTGATCAGCGAATTGACCGGATTGAGCCAAGGCTGAAGAGCGTTGCAGTGCATGTTCCGCCGGACCGGACGATAGAGGATGCCGAAGCAGGATCTTCCAGAACGATTTCTTCAGAGACCGATTTCCGGTTGCACGACGATGCGTTTCAGTCCAACGAACGGGACAGAGTGGCGACCGGCGTCTCGAGGGACCGGGGGCGGTCTTCTTTCTTTAGAGCTCCGTTTGCTGTTCCGGTTTTTATTGGCGCGGGCACGCTTTTGTTTGCCGCCTCTCTCTTCCTGGTTTTGGGGCGTCACGGTGGCAATGCGGTAGTGCGCCCGATGGCTGCTTCGGTGGAAGCAGGAGGCAGTAGTGGAAGTCCAGGTCTTGCGCCTGTTGTTTCTGTTGCTGATCCTTCTACTGTTTCCGTAAGGTCCACGGATGAGAGTTCCACCGATCAAAGAGCGAACCCTCCGGCAGATAAGGTCCCGCGAGTTTCCAAGAAGTCAGCTCAGATTCCTCTCAGGTCGCCGGTGCGGTCATCTTCACTTGTCGCGGACGGTTCGGCGCCGCGGCCCAAGATGGCGACCGACACGCCGGAGGGCGGAGGAGAGCCAGATCGCGTTTCCATTTTGAATTCCGAGGCGGGATCCGATCATCTTGTGAATGTATCTTCGGGCGTTATGGCGGCTAATTTGGTGTTGGCTCCGAAACCCTCTTACCCGATGTTCGCGAGCCTTACCCGTATGCAGGGTAATGTCGTGCTGCGGGCGGTGATTTCCAAGGATGGAAGTGTGGAACGCCTGCAAGTTCTTCAAGGCCATCATCTGTTGCGTGGGGCGGCGAAGCGCGCGGTGCAAAACTGGCGATACCGGCCATACAAGATCGATGGCGTGCCGGTTGAGGTCGCGACTATTGTGAGTGTCGACTTCAGCTTGCATCACTAGCGCGCTCTAGCTTTGCGCTTTGGTTATCTCCGTCCGTCGTCAGGAGGCCGGTTTGGGTGAAACTGAGGGCGACTATTTTCCCCTTGGTTTCTGCGGGTAGATGAGCGCGATGTTGAAGCGCACGGTGCTGGAGCTGGCGTTATCTGGGCGGATGGGATTGTAGTAGTACTGGAAATCCAGAGTCATGGGTTGCCGGCTGAACATGATGGTGCGGGTGATGCCTCCGCCGACGGGCACGGTCCAGCGTTGACTGCCGTCCGCGTCGATGCTGGGAGAGGCGGATAACGCCCAACCATTTCCGAAGTTGTAGTTGACGAAGTATTGCCACAGACGATTTGCGTTTAGTTCAGACCTCGAGCTGATTACTTGCACATTAAGGATCGCGACGAGTGCTGGGGCGCGCAACTAGCAGTTTCGATAGAAGAGGTTTTCGGGGGTAGGTGCTTGGTCGTTTCGATCGGCTTGAACCAGCGCCAGGGATGAGGAATGTCTCGATACAGCGTATGATTTCGCTTGGGTTTACTAAAACCATAAGGAGAAAAGGATGCGGGTTGGAATGTTGACTGGGGGCGGCGACTGCCCTGGATTGAATGCAGTGATTCGGGCGGCGGTACGCAAAGGGATTTTGCACTATGGCGATGAGTTTGTCGGGTTCATGGAGGGGTGGCGCGGCGTTCTGGATGACGTGACGATGCCGTTGAACATGGAGACGACGTCTGGGATTCTGCAAAAGGGTGGAACGATTCTGCGATCATCGCGGACGAATGTGAAGAAGATTCCGGGTGGGTTCGAGAAGTGCGTGGAGGTTCTCAAGAAGAACAAGATTGACGCCTTGATTGCCCTGGGTGGTGACGATACGCAGTCGATCTCGCTGGCATTGAGCGAGAGAGGCGTGAAGTGCGTGGGAGTGCCGAAGACGATCGATAACGATCTGAGCGGGACAGATGCTTGCTTTGGATTCGACACGGCAGTGACGATTGCGACAGAGGCGGTGGACAGGCTGCACTCGACTGCGGAAGCGCACAACCGCGTGCTGGTGTGTGAAGTGATGGGGCGCGACGCGGGATGGATCGCGATTACGGCTGGGATCGCCGGTGGTGCGGACGCGATTCTGGTTCCGGAGGTGCCGATCGATATTGAGGAGGTGTGCCGGCTTCTGAAGTATCGGCATGACCATGGGAAGAAGTTCGGAATTGTCGTTGCTGCGGAGGGTGCGAAGTTTCCGGAGGGAGGCCAAGCGACGCATGGAGAGAAGGTCGACTCGTTTGGGCATGTTCGGCTGAGCGGGATTGGTCAGGCTTTGGCGGAGGAGATCGAGAAACGGACAGGCTATGAGACCAGAAGCGTGAACCTGGGGCATACGCAGCGTGGCGGGACGCCTTCGGCCTTTGACCGGATGCTGGCGACGCGGTACGGCGTGGCGGCGATCGACCTGGTGCATGCGGGCAAGTTTGGCCGGCTGGTTGTACTGAAGGGCACGCAGATTACGGATATTCCGTTGGCAGATGCCATCGCGAAGACTCGGACTGTGGGCGAAGACCTGCTGGCGGTGATGACAGGATTGCAGCCGAAGAAGTGAGGCTTTTATTTGAGAGAAGACCTCACTCGAAATGAGTGGGGTTTTTTCTTTGGACGGATTGGGGATTCCGGGCTGAAAGACAAAGCAATTTGCGATCAGTTTTCGGTTGGTCTGTTTTTCGGTTCTTCAGTTTAAGGACTTCTTGAGCGTTGGGGTTGGAATTCTAGGGGATCGGCATTGGAAACAGGCTAATACTTTGGTATCAGTTAGTTAGTGGTTAATAGCTGAGATTTTTGTTGTGCCGGTGAGACGGAAGGGGATATAAAGAGGGTGCCGGATGGTTCCGAGTCTGGCTGCTCTGACGAGTGAGTGGGGAGACCCGATATGACGGTAGCGGTGCAGGTGATTCGCGAGGTGATGGATATCCGGCAAGCGTCGGATTATCTGGGCATCAGCGGTGATACGTTGTACCGGTATGCGTCGGAAGGGTTCATACCCGCGTTCAAGCTGGGGAATCGGTGGCGATTCAGGAAGTCGCTGATGGATGCTTGGATGGATGAGAAGTCCGGCGTGAAGGCGCCTACGCCGATCGCGGTGATGCCGAGGCAGAAGAAGCCGGTCGCGCGGGCACGGTAAGTCGCTTGATTCAGCGGCTAATCTCGCATATTGACATCTATACCCTGATTTTTGGCGCGATTGCGGTCGCGGCTTTCTGGTTTGCGATCCAGCTGGGCTGGTCGGTGTCGGGAAAGCCGTGGTACAGCGTGATGTGGCGGGCGTTGGTTGCGCTGGCGCTATTTGGAGTGGGCTTTGTGATGATCTTTTTTACCGCGTTTGGGGCGTGAGGGGAGTGGTTGGTTGTTAGTTGCTGGTTGTTCGTTCGAGGGGACTTCAGTCTGAAGGGCCTTTACTAACAACTAACAACCAGCAACTAACAATTTGCTACTCAGGCGGGGCGCAAGGTGAGGAGGGTTATCTCGGGTGGGCAGTTGAGGCGGAAGGGCAGACCTACGGTGCCGATGCCGCGGTTGACGTAGAGCTGCATCTGGTTGAAGCGATAGAAACCCTCGGGATATTTCTCGCCGAGCGGAGGAAGGACGATCGGGCCCAGAAAGGGGAGCCTGATCTGGCCGCCGTGAGAGTGGCCGGAGAGCATGAGGTCGACGAACCGGCCCCGAGGGTGGGCGACGACATCGTCGGCGTAGTCGGGCTCGTGCGCCATGAGGATGACGGGCGCGTCCGGTTTGGCGGGGATGGTGAGATTGAGGTCCGGATGGCTTTGGCCGGGGTCGTCGACGCCGCAGAGCCAGAGGCGCTCGCCGCTGCGCTCGAGGGGGATGAACTGGTTAACCAGGACGGGCGTGCCGGTGGCATGGAGGGCTTCGATGACGGCGGGAGCGTCGTAGGCGACGTCGTGATTGCCGAGGCAGGCGTAGCGAAGCGGGGCGGTCAGGTTGGTGAGGATCTCGGCGCAGCGGCGGATTGCGTGGCGGCCGGCGACGAAGGTTAGGGAACCGTGGGTGATGAAATCGCCGGTGAGGAGAACCAGGTCGGGTTGGAGCGCGTTGACGTGGTGAACGATGCGCTCGAGGAAAAAGGGCTCGGTGTATTCGTCGAGATGAATGTCGCTGATCTGGACGATGCGGTAGTCGTGGAACGGGGTGGGAAGATTGGTGATGGCGACGGGGCGGCGGACGATGTCGATCTCGTGGCGCGCGATCTCGCCCGAGTAAAAGGCAAGAGCGGCGGCGGTGGTACCTGCTCCTAAGATGAATTTTCTGCGGGTGAATCGTGAAGGTTGGGACGGGGTGAAGCGAGACATACTTCATGATACCGGGTGGGGCTGTGAGAGGAGACGGATCGATTCGGTTCGGTTGGGTAGAATCAAAGAGATGAGTTTGAGACTGCGGAAGAGACGAGCGGCTGCGGCGGCTAGAAGTGCGGGTGTGGATGGGCTGGTGGTGACGCATCTTCCGGATGTGCGTTATCTGAGTGGGTTTACGGGATCGAATGCGGCATTGGTGCTGGCCGCGGGCCGGGCGGTGCTGTTTACAGACGGGCGCTATACCGCGCAGGTAAAGGCTGAGGCAGTGGGGACTCGAGTGGTGATTGCCACCAAGCCGGCGGTAATTGCGGCTTGTGAGTGGATGGAGGCGGCCAAGGTTCGGCGGTGCGGCTTTGATGCCGCGCATACGACGGTGGCGGGGTTGAAGTCGATGCAGAAGGCGGTATCGGCGAAGGTTCGACGGGCGATGTTTGTGCCGGTGGGGCCTCTGGTGGCGAGGATGCGCGAGGTGAAGGATGCGGACGAGATCGCGAAGATTCGGTCTGCGGCGCGACTAGGGTGCGAGTTATTTGAGGGATTGCTGACTTACCTGGAGGCCGGGCTGACGGAGTTGGAGGTAGCGGCGACTCTAGAGTATGCGGCGAGGCGTGCTGGAGCGGAAGGAATGTCGTTTGAGACGATTGTGGCGAGTGGAGTGCGATCGGCGCTGCCGCATGGACGGGCGACGGGTGCGAAGCTGCCGAAGCGCGGGTTCGTGACGTTGGACTTCGGTGTTATTCTCGACGGATATTTGAGCGATATGACTCGTACCGTGCACATGGGCAAGGCGATGCCGGGTGAGCGGGACGTGTATGATTCTGTGCTGGAAGCGCAAGAGGCTGCGGTCGCTGCCGTTGCCCCGGGAGTAACGGCCGGAGAGGTGGACGAGGCTGCACGAAGCGTGTTGCAGCGGGTTAAGCTGGATAAGTACTTCAGCCACTCGACGGGGCACGGAGTTGGCCTGGAGATACACGAAGGACCAAGACTTGCGGCGAAGCAGAAGCAGGTCCTGGAAGAGGGAATGGTGATTACGATCGAGCCGGGGGTGTATCTGCCGGGGCGGTTCGGGTTGCGAATTGAGGATATGGTTCTGGTAACGGCTGAGGGCGGAGAGGTTTTGACGCCAAGCGTAAAGGCCTGGATTGAACTGTAGGGAAAAGGCACCAGGGAACAGGGATTCGAACAACAGGTGTTTTTGAGCACCGGGAAGAGACATGATGGATCGAAATAAGCTGGAAGAGCTTCGGGAGCTGGTCGACTTTTTGAAGGCGAATGGTATCGCCGAGTTCGACCTGGATCAGGATGACCTGAAGGTGCGGATCAAATTTGCCGGTGAGCCTGCGGTCGGCGGGTTGGATATGGCTCAGTTGAGCAGGCTGATGGCTTCGGCGCCCCCGGCTGCTCCGGCGACGGGTGTTGCCGGATCTTCGGGCCCGAGTCCTGCCGCGGAATTGGCGACCGAACTGGAAGAAAAGCTGCACGAGGTAAAGTCGCCGATTGTGGGGACGTTTTATGAGTCGCCGTCACCGGGTGCGCCGTCGTTTGTGAAGGTCGGCGACCAGGTGGAAGTGGGACAGGTGCTTTGCATCGTCGAGGCGATGAAACTGATGAATGAGATTGAGTCAGATGTTGCCGGGGAGATCGTGAAGCGAATTGCTTCGAGCGGCCAGCCGGTGGAGTATGGGCAGCCGCTGTTTGCGATTCGCCCGCGGTAAGGCAGAGGCGTTAACGGTGATCAAAGGAATAGAGGCTGATAAGAGGCGGATCGAGCTGGTTTGTTCACTTGGGGCCTTTGATCAGTTCTTGGCGCTTTGATCATCGTTTACGCCTTGTTTCTTGTTACGCCGAGGAAGGATTGATTGGGTATGTTTCGTAAGGTTTTGATTGCAAATCGTGGGGAGATTGCGCTTCGGGTGATCAGCGCGTGCAGGGAGATGGGGATCCGCACGGTTGCGGTATACAGCGAGGCAGATCGGAACTCGCTGCATGTGCGGTTTGCGGATGAGGCGATCTGCATTGGGCCACCGCGGTCGGCGGACAGCTACCTAAATGTGCCGGCGGTGATCTCGGCCGCGGAGATTGCGGATGTGGATGCGATTCATCCGGGATACGGGCTGCTGAGCGAGAATGCGAACTTTGCGGAGGTGTGCCGGGCTTCGAATATCAAGTTCATCGGGCCTGCACCCGAGGTGACGCGCATGATGGGCGAGAAGTCCACGGCGCGGCAGACGATGAAGAAGGCGAAGGTGCCGATTCTGCCGGGGTCTGATGGTGTGATCGCGGATGAGAGAGAGGCACTCGACTGGGCGAAGAGTGTTGGGTATCCAGTGATTCTTAAGGCCGTGGCTGGCGGGGGCGGGCGCGGGATGCGGATATGCAGGAACGCCGAGGAACTGCCCTCGATGTTCCAGCAGGCGTCGACAGAGGCGGCGAATGCTTTCGGTAACGGCGACATGTACATGGAGAAGTTCATCGAGCGGCCGAGGCATATTGAGTTCCAGGTGCTGGCGGATGAGCATGGGAATGTGATGAGCCTCGGTGAGCGGGAGTGTTCGATTCAGCGACGGCACCAGAAGCTGATTGAAGAGGCTCCGAGTTTGATGGTGACGCCGAAGCTGCGCGAGGAGCTGGGCAAGACGATCAAGAAGGCACTCGAGAATATTGGTTACTGGAACGCTGGGACGATCGAGTTCCTGATGGATGAAGATGGCAAGATCTACTTCATCGAGATGAATACGCGCATCCAGGTGGAACACTGTGTAACCGAGATGGTTACAGGAATTGATCTGGTAAAGGCACAGTTGCGAATTGCGGCGGGTGAGAAGTTATCCGCGATCATTACAAAGCCTGTGGAGATTCGGGGGCATGCAATCGAGTGCCGGATCAATGCGGAGCATCCGGAGAAGTTCACGCCGAGTGCGGGGAAGATTACGGCATTCAATGTGCCGGGCGGAAACGGCGTACGTGTCGATACGGCGCAGTATGCTGAGGGAGTTGTCCCGCCGTATTACGACTCAATGATTGCGAAGCTGATCTGCCATGGAGCGGACCGGGTAGAGGCGATGGACAAGATGCAGCGGGCGCTGAGCCAGTTTGTGGTGCAGGGAATTCATACGACGATTCCACTGCACCAGAGGATCTTTGCGGACGAGGAGTTTCGCGCGAGGCAAGTTCGATACGAAGTTTATGGAGCGGTTCCTCGAGCGGCAAAAGGAGAGCTAAAGTTAGACAGGACTGATGATCGACCTGCGAATCGCCAAATTGCCTCTGGTACTGCATTACATGTCATTTCATGGCGAACCAATAGATTCCAACAAATGTGAACGTCGGCTCCGACATAATGGATCTCAGCGTCACTGATCGGTTGTCGATTAGTTCTAACCAGCCGGAGAACCTATGGATATACCGCGTCTGTATCCGATTATTGACCAGGAGTTGATTGAGCGGCGAGATGTCTCGGTGGGTCGGACCGCTGAAGATCTGAAGGCCGGTGGGGTGACGCTGCTTCAGTATCGCAATAAGGTAGGTGAACCTGATTCAATTTTGCGAAACGCGTCTTTGATTTGGGAGGCCTTTGCGGACGGCGAGTGCCGCTTGATGATGAACGATCGGGCGGACCTTGCGGTACTGGCTGGTTTTGGCGGAGTTCATGTTGGGCAGGGGGATCTTTCGCCGGATGATGCGCGGCGGGTGGTGGGTGATGCGCGCTGGGTTGGGGTTTCTACACACAGCGACGAGCAGGTGCGGATTGCGAATGGGACGAGTGCCGATTACATCGCCGTGGGGCCGGTGTTTGCCACGGGGACGAAGATGGATGCAGAGCCGGTGATTGGATTAGAGGGTGTGCGGCGGGCGCGGGCGCTGACGAAGAAGCCGATTGTGGCGATTGGTGGGATTACGAGGGTAAATGCGCGGAGCGTGATCGATGCGGGAGCGGATTCCGTAGCAGTGATAAGCGCTTTGTTTGTTGAAGCAGAGCCGGTTGAGAAAGTGGTTGGAGACTTTCTCGAAATTTTACGGTAGGTTTACAAGACGTGAATACTGAAGAGATTAAAGCAGCCGCGGGTCCTTCGACTTCGCTACCCCTTCGACCGGTTCAGGTTCAGGATGAGACCTCGGTTGGGGATAGAGGTTCAGTACGCGGGCCGCAGTTTGTGCAAGGGATGGGGTTGTTTTCGTCGACGGCGATTGTGATGGGCTCGATGATTGGGTCGGGCATCTTCATTGTGTCGGCGGAGATGTCGCGCGGGCTGGGGTCGCCGGCGTTGCTGATTGCGGCTTGGCTGGTGACGGCCTTGATGACGATCATTGGTGCGTTGAGCTATGGCGAACTGGCGGCGATGATGCCCAAGGCCGGCGGGCAGTATGTTTATCTGCGCGAGGCGCTGGGTCCGCTGTGGGGATTTCTTTATGGGTGGACGCTGTTTCTGGTGATCCAGACAGGAACGATTGCGGCGGTGGGCGTTGCGTTCGGAAAGTTTCTCGGGGTGTTCTTTCCCAGTGTGAGCGCGTCGAACTGGATCTGGCATATCGGGCATGTGCCGGCGTGGCACGTGGGACCGATGGTGCTGGGCAATATGGATATCGGTTTGAACACGGCCAATTTTACGGCGATTGTTGTGATCACGTTGCTGACAGCATTGAATTCGCTGGGTGTGAAGATGGGCTCGGCGGTGCAGAATGTTTTTACGTCGGCGAAGGTGCTGGCGCTCGCGGCGGTTGTCCTTGTGGGCCTGGTGGCGAAGAATTCGACGGCGATTGCAGCGAATTTTGGTGCGGGCTGGCATAATTTCTGGGCGGGAGCGGGGTGGAGTACGCTGCACTCGGTGCAGGTGGGAGTGGGTGGACCGACGACCTATGTTGGGTTGTTGACGATTGTGGCGGCGGTGCAGGTAGGGTCGCTTTTCAGCTCGGACTCGTGGAACAACGTTACGTTTACGGCGGGAGAGATTCGGGACCCGAAGCGGAATATTCCGTTGTCGCTGGTGATTGGGACTGGTGTAGTGCTGCTGCTGTACGTACTTTGCAATTTTGTTTACCTGAGCGTGCTGCCGATGGCGGGTGATCCGGCGGCGACGACGATTATGGGGCGGGGGATTCAGTTTGCCTCGGAGGATCGGGTTGCGACGGCTGTAATGGAGCAAGCATTTGCCGGGTCTGGCGCGAAGTTGATGGCTGCGGTGATCCTGATCTCGACGTTCGGGTGTGTGAACGGGTTGCTGATGGCTGGGGCGCGGGTTTATTACGCGATGAGCCGGGATGGGTTGTTCTTCAAGTCAGTGGGGAAGCTGAGCGAGGGATCGAAGACCCCGGTTAATTCGCTGTGGGTGCAGTGGGCGTGGACTTGTCTGCTGTGCCTGTCGGGGAGCTATGGGCAGCTGCTGGATTACGTGATCTTCGCGGTGCTGGTCTTCTATATTCTGACAATTACGGGGCTTTTTGTGCTGCGTCGGACACGACCAGAAGTGGCGCGGCCCTACCGGGCGTTCGGATATCCCGTGCTGCCTGGGTTGTATCTTGTAATGGCGCTGTGGATTTGTGTTGTACTCTTGCGATACAAACCTCAGTACACGTGGCCGGGCCTGATGATCGTTCTGCTGGGGATACCTGTGTACCTGGTGTGGACACGGATGGCCGCTGGAGCAAGACAAGAGCAGGAAACAGTTTGAAGAAAGTGGAGAAACGTATTCATGGCGAATCTGCTGGCAGTTAAACCTCTCTCTCGTCTGCTGAAAGAGGCAGAGAACGAGGGAGAGAGCGGACTCAAACGTACCCTGGGCCCCCTGAATCTGATCACTCTGGGAATTGGAGCGATCATCGGCGCAGGAATTTTTGTGCTGACGGGCGAGGCTGCGGCAAAACATGCCGGGCCGGCGGTAGTGTTGAGTTTTGTTGTTGCCGGTATCACTTGTGCGTTCGCGGGACTCTGTTATGCGGAGTTCGCTTCGCTGATTCCGATTGCCGGTTCGGCGTATACGTATGGGTACGCGACGCTGGGTGAATTTGTGGCCTGGATTATTGGTTGGGACCTGGTGCTGGAGTATGCGTTTGGCGCTGCGACGGTGGCTTCGGGCTGGAGCGGATATTTTGTAGGGTTGTTTGCAGATTTTGGGATCCATATTCCACCGCAGCTGACGACTACGCCGGGGACGGTGCTGTATCTGTTTCATGATCGCTGGCAGGCGCTGGCGGCGCTGCCAGCTGGGGTTGACCCTTCGGTGCTCCCGCATGTAACGGGTGTGTTCAATCTGGTGGCCTTTCTCGCGATCACGGTAGTGACCGCGGTCTTGATTGTGGGGATTCAGGAGTCGGCGAATCTGAATACCGCGATCGTGATTGTGAAGCTGGCTGTTGTAGGGATTTTTCTTGTATTGGGTATCGGTTACATTCTGAAACATCCGGCGCAGGCACATGCGAACTGGACTCCGTTTATCCCACCATCCGAGGGTGACGGGAAATTTGGTCTGGGAGGAATTACAGCCGGAGCTGCGTCGATCTTCTTTGCGTATATCGGCTTCGATGCGGTGTCGACGGCAGCGCAGGAGGCGAAGAACCCGAAGCGGGATATGCCGATCGGGATCCTTGGATCTCTGGTTGTTTGCACGATCTTGTACATCCTCGTGTCTGGCACGCTAACTGGGTTGGTTAACTACCGGGCGTTGGATGTAAGTGCGCCCGTGGCAGTTGGGATCGATGTGACGGGCGTGAAGTGGGGCTCGATTCTGGTGAAGATCGGCGCTGTATTCGGGCTGGGGACGGTGATGCTGGTAATGTTGCTGGGCCAGTCGCGGGTGTTCTACTCGATGTCGCGCGATGGGCTGCTATGGAAGTGGGCCGGAAAGATTCATCCGAAGTTCCGGACGCCGTGGATCTCGAACCTGGTGGTTGGGGCAATTGTGGCGTTCATGCCTGCGTTGCTGCCGATCGGCAAGCTGAGTGAACTGGTGAACATGGGTACGCTGCTGGCGTTTGCGATTGTGTGCGCTGGGGTTTGGATTCTGCGGCGACGCAATCCGGACCTGCATCGGCCCTTCAAGACGCCTCTCGTACCACTGGTTCCAATCCTTGGCATCATTAGCGCTCTGTACCTGATCTGGACCCTTCCGTCGATCACGAAGATTGTCGTGGTGGCGTGGCTGGTGGTGGGATTAGTCATCTACTTCACCTACAGCGTGAAACACAGCAAGGTGCAGAAGGGATTTGCGGAGGAGATTGTGAAAGAGATTCCTCCTATTGCACGGATGTAGTTTTTTATTGCGCCTTCTCGTGAAACGCGTTAGCCCCGGCTTTGGCCGGGGCTTTACCTTTAGCTCACTTCCCGCAGTGTTGTGCTATTAGGGTTGAGGTTCTTTTGGGGTGGCCAGTGTTTGTGGGGCGAGGATGGGGAGGGTTACGGAGTTGGCGGCGGTTGGGTCGTCGCGGAGTTTGAGGAAGAAGCCGGTTTTGGGAGGGCGAGGGAGTGTGAGGGTGGTGCCGACGAACCCTTCGGGGACCGTGGTGGGGGCGGTGAAGTCGGGGTCGGTGGCGATGGAGTCAACCAAGTAAAGGCTGGAGCCGGTGACGGTGCAGGGCTGGGTGGCGTCGGCAGGGCAATGGAGATCTTTGAGCGCTGGAAGGCGGACGAGCGTGGCGAGAGGGAGCCAGTCGCCAGTGGTTCCATCGGGGAGGACCGGGCGCAGACGGAGGGGACCGAAGGCCGAGGTGCCAAATGCCTTGAGGGGATCGAGCGTGGCGAGAAGTGTACGGGGATTCTGGAGGATGAGGTCGCCGGAGGCTACGGTGAGAGAGGTGTGAAGGCTCTCGTCGGCGTTGGCGATCTCGATAGAACCGGTGCGGGGAAAGGGCTGGCTGGATTTGAGCGAGAAGGTGAGTTGGTGGTCGGCGGGGAGGTCGTCCTGGTCGGCGAGGTGGATGGCGGTGGTGCCGGGACTGGTCTGGTTGATGGTCTTGCTAAGAAGCCTGACGGACGGGCGCTCGGGGGCGACGTTGACGGGAAGGCTGAGCGTGCGGCCATCTTTGAGGGAGACCTGGCCGTTCAGATGTTCGCCGACGCGAAGCTGCGGAGACGTGGAGTTGGGCTCGAGCGAGAGGCGGAGACCGGGTTCGGATTTGGTGAGGGTATCTGGGGTGGCCGGTGCCGGCGTGAAGATAAGGCCGTTGAGGACGAGCTTTTGAACCTGGTCGAGGCTGGTGCCGGTGAGTTGAGCGGAGGTGTCGCCGGCATGGTAGGTAAGGGATTCGAGCTTGGCCGGTTCGGAGTAGTCGGTGAGGCTGACGGTGTCGTTTTGGGAGGCGCCGAACTGCTGGATGGTGAGGTGGAGGGTGCCAGGATCGTGGGGCGGCAGAGCTAGGGCCACTTCGACGGTGTCGGGCTTGTCGGGAACAGGTTTGAAGGTCTGGTCTTTGGGGCCGCCGAAAGCGGAGTTGGGGCCGGGGTCGAGCTTGATGGTTTCGAGGCAGGCTGTACCAGAGGAGTTGAGGATGATGTGCTGGGTCTTTCCAGCGATCAGGGGATCCGAGGTGGCGAGCTTCCAATCTTTGCCCGGGGTGTCCTGCAGGCGAACGGTTGGCCCGGTGAAGGGATCGAATCCCCAGTAGCCGGTAATGGTTCCGGAGATGGTGGTGTCGTTGGAGGGTGGAGCAGCTGCGATGGTGACCGGTTTCGGTTTCTGGTCGGCCGGCTGCGAGGAGGCGGCATGTGTTACAGCAGGGTCTGGAGCCACATACGGATCGAGCGGGAGCGGCTTGCGCGCGGGCGCGTGGGCGAGGACGAGGCCGCCCTGGAAGGCGTCGGCGGTGAGGGGGATGGTGGCTTCCTGGCGCGGACCTTCGAGGTTGAGAACGAGGTCGTGCGCGAAGGAGGTTGAGAAGACGAGTGGAGCGCCTTCGACTGGAAGGACGACGGCGGGTTTGAGGAGGCAGGTGACCGTTTTAGGATCAGCCGGGCGCAGAGGTGGAGGCACAGCGGCCTGGATGGCAGGGAGGCCGATGACGATGACGGATTTGGGATCGTGGAACGAGGGCGGGGTGTTGAGGCGGAGGTTGAGGGCTTCGCCACTGGGGAAGCCTATGGCTGGGATGTACTGGTATTTGGCGGTGTGGAGGCCGCTCATTAGGCGGACGAGATCGACGACTGCTCCGACGTAAGCGCTGTACAGACCGGCGCCGGCCATGGAGGTATAGCTGGCCTGGTTGATGAGATCGGAGCCGGGACCGTTGGCGAGTGCGGCAGCGACAGTGGTGCCGTGGCCGTCGTCGAGGAGGGTCTGGGTTCCAGCCTGGGTGAGGCAGGTGGCCTGGGCATCGACGGGCTTCTTGAAGCAGTCACCATTGGGTTTGAGATTGAGCGTGCGGGAGAGGAGGTCGGAGTGCTCGGCGAGGGCTTTGGAGTCGTCGGGAGGGACTCGGCGCATATTGGCAAGGTAGGTTTCGATGCGGGCCTGTTCGAAGCCGGCTTCGAGAAGGTCCTGGGAGGCTCGGACGAAGACGCCGGGACGGCCGCGGACGGCGGAGCGCAGGGTGGAGAAGTCGCCGCCGGTTTCTGGTGCCAGGAAGAGGATTACCTGTTGGGCTTCATCGGGGACTGTGATGGTGACGCCCTCCTCGCGGACTTTTTTGTTCCAGGTCTGGATTAGGGTGAACCAGTTGTCGGGAGGCGGGTTGGTGGTGCCACGCAGGAAGGAGGCGACGAGGAGGTAGTGGACGGATTGGGTGGCGGGCAGGTCGGGGTGTAGCCAGATCTTGTCGCCAGCCTGGAGGTTGGGAACCTGGGCAATGGGGAGAGTGCGGTCTCCACGTGTTACATGAACGTCAATCTTAGGGCCGGTGAGGTCGAAACGCGCGGGATCGGCGGCGCAGACGGTAGGGCTGAGGCCGAGAAGGAGGGCCAGGATTCTCAGGAAAGACGAGCAGCCGCGGAGCTTTGCCATCATCCCATTTTAGACGGTGAAAGGAGGGAGCCGGATGTCACAGGCTCCAGGTGCTTGTTTTGTTACGCTTGGCCGCGGGCGCGGGAGGAGAGATTGTCGCCGGCAATGACGCCATCGCGGATGGTGACGACGCGATGGGCGTATTCGGCAATGTCGGGCTCGTGCGTGACGAGGATGATGGTATTTCCGCGACCGTGGAGCTCGTCGAAGAGCGCCATGATCTCGTCTCCGGTTTTGGAGTCGAGATTTCCGGTGGGCTCGTCGGCGAGGATGATGGAGGGGCTGTTGACGAGGGCGCGGGCGATGGCGACGCGCTGGCGCTGGCCGCCGGAGAGCTCGTTGGGTTTGTGCATCATGCGGGTGCCGAGGCCGACGGATTCGAGGACGGATTTGGCGCGTTCGGTGCGTTCGCCGGCAGGGGTGCCGTTGTAGATGAGCGGCAGCTCGACGTTGTGGAGGGAGGTGGCGCGGGCGAGGAGATTGAAGGTCTGGAAGACGAAGCCGATCTCCTTGTTGCGAATGCGTGCAAGCTCGTCGTCGTTGAGCTCGGAGACGTCGTGGCCGTTGAGCCAGTAGCGGCCCTGTGAGGGTGAGTCGAGGCAGCCGATGAGGTTCATCAGAGTCGATTTACCGGAGCCGGACGGGCCCATGATGGCGACGTATTCATTGTGTCGAATGCGGAGATTGACGCCACGGAGCGCATTGACCTGCTGATCGCCCATCTCGTAGGTCTTCCAGAGATTGTCGGTGACGATGATGTCGCCTGGCTGAGGGCCTGCTGCATTGCTGGCGGTGGTGGTAGTGAGCGGGGTTTCGACTGCAGTTTCGATGGCCATCCGGTTCTCCGCTTGTGTTGCCTGTTTCAGGATAGTACGTTTGGGCCGCGGAGATGGTTCCCCCAGGGTTAATGAACCATCTTCCGGTGAGTACTGTGGTCCGAGGGTTAGGACTTGTCGGCGTCGGTGGTTTCGACTGTGTTGTCTATTTTGACGGGGGTACCACTCTTAAGGGCTCTAAGAATTCGATAGCGGCCGGTGACAATCTGATCGTCCTGCTTGAGCCCGCCGGTGACCTCAATGTCGGTGGCTCCGGTGATGCCAGTGGTTACCGGGACGAACTCGGCGCGGAGCTTGTTGTGGTCGGTCTTGAGAATATAGACGCCCTGGGTGAGTTGGGCTTTGGTTGCGGCGCCCGCGGCTGTGGCTACCGAGCTTGAGGGAGGCTTGCCGCTGTTGGCAGCCAGGACCTTCTCTGCCGCGGTATCACGCTGCACGAGGGCCTGAATGGGAATGACCAGGGTGTCGGGCTTGTGCGCGGTTGTGATCTTTGCAGTGGTGGAGAGGCCAGGGCGGAGGTCGTCCAGGGAGACGCCGGGGGTGGGATCGAGGGTGACGACGACCTTGAAGTCCTTGGCTTCTTCTGTACCGGTGGTGCTCTGGCTGGTGGCGACGCCGGTGGTGCGGAGGAGGGCCTGGTCGCCGACCTCGGTGACGTGGCCTTTGAAGGTGCGACCGGGCAGGGCATCGACGGTGACGTCGACGGGCTGGTTGAGGCGAACGTTGACGATGTCAGTCTCGTCGACCTTGACCTCGGCGGTGATGACGGACATGTCGGCTAGGGTCATGAGGGTTGAACCCTCGGCGTTCTGGATGCCGAGGACGACGGTTTCGCCCTCGCGGACGGGAACGTTGGTGACGAGGCCGTCGAAGGGAGCGCGGCTGATGGTCTTATCGAGTGCGTCGTAGTTGGCGCGCTGGCTGGCAACGGCTTGGTTCATGTGGCCGCGCTGCGAGTCGGTCTGGGCACGGGCCTGAGCGAGCGCAGCCTGGCGCTGGGCGAGGGTGGCGACTGCCATGTCGTAGGCGGCTTTTTTGGAGTCGAAGTCCTGCTTGGCGATGAGCTTTTGTTCGTAGAGAGACTGGGCGCGGTTGAAGTCCAGGTGCTTTTGTTCAAGGTCGGCCTTCCCCTGATCGATGTTGGCCTCGGCGGTTTTTTCGGCGGCGAGGTAGCTGGTGATGTCGGTTTTGGAGGCTGCGATGGTGGCTTCCTGCGCGCTGACGGTGGCCGTCGGCTGAACATTTTCGACGGTGGCGAGGACGGTGCCAGCTTTGACGTGGTCGCCTTCTTTGACGTAGAGATGGGTGATGCGTCCGAAGGCCGTGGCGCCTACGTTGACATAGGTTTTGGGCTTGATCTGGCCGGTCCCGTTGACGATGGAGGTCAGGTCCTGCCGGGCGACTTTGCCGCTGGCGACCTTTGTGACGCTGGACTGGCCGTGGATGATGCTGGCGATGACGACGCCGGCTAGAACCAGGACAACCGCGGCGATGATGATGATCTTTTTAGCGCTCATTTGTTGCTTTCTAAGCAACTCCGCTCGGAACGGAGGTGCTTTGGACGAAGTTTTTCCCTCAACAAACAGTACGGAGGCAAGGGCGGCCGCGTTCCGTATTCTCTCCAGAAATTGGACTTAGCCTTTCTGGACGAGGTTTGGGGCAGGGCCGGCGGTGAAATATCTGAGTCCCGTACGGATACAGATGATGATAACAGGCCCGCTGATACGTCTACCTCTTGTAACGGGGATAATAGGGCTCTACAATATAGGTTGGTTAGAGGAGTACTTTTCTTACAATGAACACTTCATGGCGCTTGGTTTCCGGCACGGCTTTGCTCTTCCTGGTTTCGATGGGAGTTCAGGTCCAGGCGCAGGAGACTCCTGCTACTCCCGCACAGCCTGATGGGGTTACAAGGGGACCTGCGACGGTAGAGAAGCCGGACCCGTTGAAGCGTCCGTTGAGCGATAAAGAGAAATTTGCGCAGCAGAAGGCGCTGAAGTACGAGTTGAAGGGCGAGTACAAGAAGTGGGTCGATGAGGATGTGCGGTGGATTATCACCGACGATGAGTTGCAGGCGTTCAAGAGCCTTAGCAACGACGAAGAGCGCGATCAGTTTATTGAGAACTTCTGGTTGCGGCGCAATCCGAATCCTGACTCTCCTGAGAATGAGTTTCGCGAAGAGCATTACGCTCGCATTGCGTATACGAACGAGCACTTTGCGGCGGGCAAGCCGGGGTGGAAGACCGATCGCGGACACATCTATATTGCATTTGGCAAGCCGGACAGCATCGACTCGCATCCGAGTGGCGGCAGCTATGATAGGCCGATGGAAGAGGGTGGCGGCAATACGTCGACGTTCCCGTTCGAGACCTGGCACTACCGGTATCTTGAGGGGATTGGGGACAACATTGACATCGAGTTTGTCGACACGTGCATGTGCGGGGACTATCACATGACGATCGACCGCTCGGAGAAGGATGCGCTGAAGCATACGCCTGGAGCCGGACAGACGCTGTACGAGCAGATGGGAATGGCGAAACAGGCAGACCGTTTCTCAGGGGGCGGACTGGAGCAGCTTGGCAAAGGCCCCATGTCGGAGCAGCAACAGAGCAAGCAGTTTGACCGGCTGGATCTTTACGCGAAGCTGCAGGCTCCTCCACCGATCAAGTTCAAGGACATGGAAGCGTTCATGACGACCTCGAAGATTCTGACGGGTCCGCCCTTCCTGTTTGACGTCCGCACGGACTATGTGAAGGTGACCAACGATACGATTCTGGTGCCCCTGACGCTGCAGATCAGGAACAGCGATATCACGTTTGTTACGAAGGACGGTGTTTCGACGGGCACGGTGAATATTCTGGGGCGGGTGACGAATCTGAACCACAAGATTATTCAGACATTCGAGGACCCGGTGAGCATTCAGGTTCCAAGTGAATTGCTGGCTCGCAAACGGAACGATCTGTCGGTGTACTGGCAGTCGATGCCGCTTCGCCCGGGGCTGTACAAGATCGATGTTGTGATCAAGGACGTAAATAATCCGGACCATATCGGCAGGTGGGAGCGCAGTTTGAATGTGCCGCGCTATGACGATGACCATCTGGCTTCTTCGTCGCTCATTCTTGCGGGGCAGATGGAGCGGGTGCCGTCGCGGGACATCGGGGCGGGACGATTCGTTATCGGCGATACTCATATTGTTCCGCGGGTTCCGAGCGGAGTGGCGGTGCCGGTGACTTACCATCGTGCGCAGAACCTGAATTTCTGGATGCAGGTGTATAACCTCGGAATCGACGAAAAGAGCAAGCAAAATGGTGCTACGATCGAGTATCAGATTCTAGATATGGCGACGAATAAGGCGATCCTGCAGACCCAGGAGCTGACGTCGAAGACCAGCCCGAACTCCGATCAGGTTACGATTGAGAAGAGTTTGCCGCTGGGAAGCCTGCAGCCGGGCAAGTATCAAGTGAGTATTAAGGTTAATGACGGAATAACGAAGCAGCAGATCGCAGAATCTGCGCCGTTCATTGTGGATTAGGCAGGTGCGGAGTACAAGGGCATGGTTAGGCGGATCTTGAGGGCGCTAACCGGTCATCACGCATTCTGTAAAGACGGACCCAATTTGACGGGTGCGGAAAGTTTACAACGGCCATCGACGCGCAGGACGGCTTTACTGTGCAACGACCCCAGGTGAAGATCGCGTTCGTCTCGCTGATACTGCTCGCGGCAGGTGTGCGGGTTACTGCCCAGGGGGCGGCGGTGTCCGGGGTGGTTCGTGATGCGCAGGGTGTGACGCAACTGGGAGCCTTGGTACAGGTGATTGCGGAAGACTCAGCCGTTCTGGGCACTGCGTTCACCGATCTTCACGGACGTTATCTGATCCCCAACCTGATTGCTGGACGATATGAAGTCAGGGCGAGCGCTGCGTTGTTTGTGCCGGCTCTCCGGAGCAATCTGCAGCTTCGGGCCGGGACCCGGGCGGTGGTGAATCTTACCCTGAATACGCTCTTCCAGTCTGCAACGTGGATCCCGGCTGAGCGGCGCAAAGCCGATGAGCCCAGTGACGACTGGACATGGACGCTGCGATCGGCTGCGAATCGTCCCATCTTGAAGCTGACTGAAGATGACGATGTGATTATGGTCTCGTCGAGCGTCGCGGAGTCGCCGTCGAAGCGTTCCGATAGGGCGCGGGCGGAGATGACGGCCGGTGACGGCGGTTTTGGCAGCAGTGGAGTGCATGATGTCTTTGTACTGGACCGTACTCTTGATGACGGGGCTGGCCTAATTCTACGTGCGGATATTGGAAAACAGCCTGGACCCAGCGTAATCGGGCCTTCGACCGAGGTTGCTGCGGGATTTGAGACGCGACCGGTGTTGGGGGGTGCTGGGAGGGCGGTGCTGAGTTATCAGTCTCACCCTGAGTTGGTAAGTTCCGGCGCGATTCCAGGGCTTGATGCGATGCAGGTTTCGACTGCGCAGCAGATGCAGATTGGAGACTTTGCCAAGCTCGAAGCAGGCGGGACGCTGTATGTTGTGCGTTCTGCGGGCTACGCCTCTGGCGCGCGACCGTTCCTGAAGATTACGGCGCATCCGATGAAGTCGTGGACGTTCGGATACCGAATGGCCACTTCGCAGAACCTGCAGTCGTTTTCGGGACTTGACTCGGTGCAGCAGGAACTCCCGGTTGCGGCGGTCTACCAGGGCCGGATGCAGACAGAGCAAGGAACACACCAGGAGTTTTCCGCCAGCCGAGATGCGGGTCCGGGGCAGGTTCAGGTTGCGTACTATCGCGACAATCTGGCCAGGGTTGCCGTGGCCGGCGGTGGTGCACTGGAGCCGTCGGATGTGCAGCAGGCGGTAGTAGCAGGCGGGAATGGGATTGTCGCCGATTCGACGACGGGGGGATTTCGTCTTCTTGCCGGTGGATACCGGTCGCAGGGTTTCAACGTGATGCTAACCGAGCCGCTGACCCCAAGCATGTGGATGGCGCTGGAGTACGCGACGGGTGCAGGGCTGGCTGTGAAGGACGGGGCTGTGTTGAGCCTGCCTACGATGTCGACCAGTCTGGCTCCGCAGACGGCGCAGACAGCAACGATTGCTCTGCGCGGACGTGTGATTCGCACCGGGACTCGAGTGAGGGCGTCGTATCGGTGGCAGCCTACGCGGCTAGTGACGGCGGTGGATCCATACGCTTCGTTCGGTGACCAGGCTTACTTTGGATGCTATCTCCGTCAGGCGCTGAGACTGGGCAACCTGCTGCCGGCGGGCCTGGATGCGACGATTGAGGTAACGAATCTCCTGGCGCAAGGGTATCGACCCTTCCTTTCCGAGGATGGGAAGACGTTGTTTCTGGCGCAGTCGCCACGAACCTTGCAGGCGGGGCTGGCGTTCACCTTCTAGGTCGTCTCTGAAGGTTCATTTCCCATCGTCCAATCGATCCTGAAGGTGCGATGCAATTACGGGCAGTGCTGTGGCGCGTCTTTTGGGATGAGACAGGCGCGGTTGTAATATCGGACGCCGGACGACTCTTCAAATTCGAGCAGAGTGCGCATGCCATTGTCTGCGGGCGAGGAGACCATGATCTTCGGCTCGCTGGCCCGGGAGTTTTCTCCACTCGTGAGCGCTTCCTGCAGGACGCGACCTTTGATGCTTCCGGCCGACGGCATCTCGATGCCTAGAATCTTTGCCAGGGTTGGAACGATATCGATGTTTCCCATGGCCGTCTCGTCGACGAAGCCGGATTTGAAGTCAGGTCCGATGGCGGCCATGTTGTTGAAGGTCTGGTCTCGTCCGAAGCCGCCGTGCATGCCTTGCCCCTCCTGAAGGGTGGAATCGGAGACCTGAATTGCGCTTTGCAGGTCGCCTGGCGCCTTGTAGAAGACCTTGAAGGTTACGACGATGGTTGGCCTGGGTACGCGGCTGCTTCCGCGAAGCCCAACCGCGCTGAGAGGAAGCGCACCGGGACAGTCGGTCGCTGCTGGACAGATAGCGTCGTCCGCGAAGATTCCGCCTACGTAGTCTAGTTGAGTAAGGACCTTGATGGTCCGGCGGACGAGGTCTACGTTTCTGTCCGGAACGTAGAGCAGGTCGGAGCCGCCGTTTGCGGCGACGATGAGCTGGGCATCGGAGCCGTCGACGCGCTTAACGAAGTCACCGAGGAGAGCGCTTCCCATCACGGGATGATGCGATTTCTCGCCTCCAACGGCCAGTTCGATGTAGGCAGAGGATCCGGTTGTGGCGCGAATTGCGGGATCGAAGACGCGAAGATGCAGGCGGATTCCGAGGTCTACTGCGAGAAACCCGGTGGGAAGGGTTCCTTTGGGCTCCGGCTTCTCCTTGCCGCTCAGTTCGTAGTCGAGCGCGGCGGAGGGTTCGGAGGTCTGGCTGCCGTCAGTGTCAATTTCGCGGCGGCTGATGGTTGCAAAGCCATGATCGGAGGTAACGAGGACATCGGTATGCGCTTTGATTGCGGGATGAGCATCGAGCCAGTCGAGGAGTTGTTTGAGGCAGCGGTCGGCGTTGTGCAGGCCTCGTTTCGAGGTGTCGCCGTTGATTCCTGGTTCGAGCCGCTGTAGGCTGTCTCCCTCGTCGTGTTGTGTGCCATCGGGATCACGCGACCAGAAGAGAAGGACGAAGGGTTTGTTGTCAGCGGCAAAGGTTGGCAAGAGGACTTTGGTGGTGACATCGGCGAACCAATTCTGCTGAACGAGGTTGGCCTCGGTCGCTCCGGGAGTGACGGCGTCGCCGGCGAAGGCGCTGTTCCAGATGGAAGTGTCAGTGAAGCCGTTGCTGCGGGTTGGCGAGTCTTGCGGCAGGTTAGCTTTCTGCATGGCTGCGAGGATTTCGGTGGGAAGGGGCAGGCCGTTGGCGGCACCGGTGGAGTCGTCGATTATGATGGCGCCGTTATCAGTGAGAAGACCGAACTGGTCCCAGCCGACCGCCTCGATTTGCTGGATTGCGGTGGGGCCGAGCTTCCCAACCGAGGCGACGTTGAATCCTTTTTCGCGGGCAACGGAGAGGAGAGTGCGCTCGCCGAGATAATTTCCGGCGAAGAGGCTGTTCATATTCGCCAGTATGGGATCGTTCTCAAGGAAGGGTGCGATGGTTCCGTCGGTTGCAGCTGGGTCCGGTTTCGAGAGCCAAGCTCCGGGATAGATGGTGTTGCTGTAGTCACCGGTGTCGCCGAGACCGTGACCTGTTGCAATGGCGGAGGCGTTTGCGGTGGTGAAGGTGGGAAAGACTGAGTGACTGTTGCGGAAGTCGACGCCGCTGGTTCGGAGCTTGAGAAATGTGGGCATGTCGGTCGCGTTGACGGAGCCGCGCCTGAGGCCGTCCGCGACAAAGATGATTACATTGTTTCTCTGCTGAGCAGTGGAGGAATGCGGGTGGAGGAAGGCGGAGAGAAAGAGCGCGAAAGCGGTGGCGCGAGAGCTAGATAGGAAGTGCATTTGCATGATGCTAAAGGATATTGGGCTCAGGCGATAGAGATGTGAATTTAAGATGGGCTCTTATCGCTAGAGAAGTTTTTCGCGGGCTGAGAATCTGTCCGCGATGCCTCCACGATTTTGCGGTTCTTTCTCGAGCGCAATATCCACATCCAAGCCAATGCTACTGCAGAGATTGAAACGATGAGTTCATCCCAGATGAAGGAGACATAGTCGCCAAGGACACCTACGGGCGGCACACCAGGCTGGATGCTTCGCAGGGCGGGAAGACCAAAGATAAGGGTGATGGAGAGCGAAAGCGGAAGCAGATTCATTTCGCCAGATGAGGTGGCGACGTTGAAGACCATGCTCATGATACTGACGGCAAGGAGGAACATGGTTACCATGACGAGAATAGAGATCAAGATTGAATTATTGGCTCGCCGTATCGTGAGATTGTTGCGCGAGACCTTGAATCTTCCGACTTCTGCAAGGTCGCCAGTGAATTTTATTCCAGGAATGGAAGCGGTAAAGGTCTCGCGAATGGGCACGGGTTCGCTTTGCGTGACATCAGTCTTGCCGACGAGGGGGTGCTCCGCGGTAGCGTCCTTCGCGGCGTTGAGATCTGTGGCAGGAACGCTGATCTTTTGCCTCGAGGGTGTGGTGATCATAAGATCGATGGCCGTCGAATATCGGTCGAAGGGATAGTTGTTCGGATTACCTGTGAGACGCGAGGTGGTCTCGACTGGAACGATTCGATCACCTTTTGAAAAAATAACTGCCTGATTGCCGGACGCGGAGTTCACCAGGAGCTTAATGTCGGTCGCCGGGGTAAATCTGTCGATGGCAAATCGTCCCATGGGAATCAGACGGATGGACTCGGTGAGGAGCCCCTGGTTGGTGTTAATGGAACTTACTCGAATATCGAGGGTGATGTAATCGGGACTTGAGGGCGTTGAGTTGACGAGACTGAGCGAACGGCGATTCTCTTCGGTGAATCCCAGCCAGATAATCCCCAAATATGCAAGCAAGAGGATGAGAGCCGAAAGTCCCCGGGCTATTTTTTGGAATAGGCTCATTCGGATCACTGTCTTCTACTGGAGTAGTTTACTCGCAGTGCTCTGATTGCGAGATTTGCCGGGCAGTTGGGGCGAGTCCCTGTGCCTGCCGGCAACGCAAGAAGGCCAGAGTCACGCAGCCAGGTATTGTGTGAACAACTGGAACGCCTCCACCGCCATCTTTGGTACTTCATCATAATTTCGCTTTGTCACGAGTTCGTGCCCCGCACTCTTGACAGGAAGCAGTTCGGTCCGCGCCGGGATCAATTTCAACGCCGCGGCCACTTCGTCGAAGGTGCCAAAAGTATCCCGCGCGCCGTGAACGAACAGCGCTGGAGTTTGAAGGTTTGGGAAGTGCCCTGTCCGTAACTCAGTGGGTCGTCGCGGAGGGTGAAGCGGGTAGGAGAGAAGTAAAAGCTGATCGACGAGACCGGGTTGTGATGCGGCGAGTATTGACGCCTGCCTACCTCCGTACGAATGTCCACCGAGGAAGATGCGGCCCGAAGTTTGTCGCCGCATGGAAGCAATTGCCGCACGGAGTCCCTGTTGGTCGCGGTCTGCACTGCCAGGTGGTGGTGGTCCTTGAGGTCGCAGATGGCGAAAGGGAAGATCGCAGCGGAGGACGGTCACTCCTGAGGCGCAGAACCCTTCCGCCAGCGCGACGAGAAGCGGTGAGCCGCAGTTTGCACCTGCGCCGTGCGTCAGGATGAGGCAGTCTCCGGCCGAATTGGGCGGGCGGTGCAGAAATCCGCGAACGGGTACTTCATTCGACGGAGCATCCCGAAATTCGAGATAGTTGGTCATATCCACCGCCGATTGTAGTCAATGAACGCGTTCGTCTTCCTGAGCTTCGGGGGCGCGTGTTTCTTCGAGAAAATACAAGATCAGTTGGTGCATTATGGCTTGTTTGGCTCTACTTTTCCTGCAAACGCATCACTCATGAATTTAATCATGTGATCTCGCGCGATTACTCCCGCCCATGGTTCAGTACTTGGGCGGCCTGCGAAGTTTCCTCCCAGTGCTCCATGGTCCTCGCGTGGGAACAGAAGCAATTGAACCGGCACTCCTTCTTGTCGTAGTGCCCGGTACATCTCTTTGGATTGGCCTTCCGGATCTGTTGTATCGGTTTGGCCCTGCAGGAGCATGAAGGGCGTCTTCGCGTGTTCCGCGAAGGCAAGCGGGCTTTGCCGCCAGGCGCTTTCGAAGTGTCGCCACGGCTGTCCTGTGTACCAGCGGTCTCCGTAAGAATCGGATTCTGTGCCGTACTCGCTAAATTGATCGATGACGGGGGCGCCGCTGATGATTGCTTTGAAGCGATTTGTCTTTCCCTCGACGAAGCCGGCCATTTCGCCGCCGTAACTGTAGCCGATCAGAGCCATCTTGTCTGAATCGATGGGTTCCGTACGAATCACTTCGTCGACAGCAGCCATGATGTCGAGGTAATCTCCGTTACCCATGTCGTCTTTGTTGGCTGCTTCAAATTCCACGCCGTAGCCGGTGCTTCCGCGTGGATTCGTGATAAGGACCGCCCATCCTTGTCCAATCAAGAGATTGGTAAGAGGGGAATAGGTATCGGTAAATTGTCCTCGAGGACCGCCGTGTACGTTGACGACGAGAGGTACTTTTCCCGAGGAGGCCTGTGGTGGAAGATAGAGAAGACCTTCGATTGTGAAGCCCGCTCGCTTCCAGATAATGGGCTTGGAAGCTGCGGCCATCCAGGAGGCAGGCACGGTCTCGGGCTGCTCCAACCGCTTGCCTGGTTGTTCGAGCGAGGTTGTCATATAAACGGCGGCATCTGACACGCTGGAGCTACCGAGATAGACGTAACGTTTGGATTTGCCTTGCTCGCGAAAGCCAGAGATCGTTGGCATGCCGAGATCCAACAAGCGGGCGTGCCCGTCGCTGAGGTCGATCTGGGCGACGGTGCGCTTCATGCCGTGCGTTACGCTTACCAGTACAGTACGGTCGTCGTCGGCGACGTTCAATTGTTCAGACGCCAGAGTCGTGTCTTTCAAATTGACGGTCAGATTGCGAAGTTTTGCGCCGGCGAGTTCGAGAGTGTAGATGTCGGAACAGCCCTCGGGGGAATCTTTCTCACACTTTGCGAAGAGCACGAGACTGCTGCCGTTGTGGGTAAATGCTGTGCGATGGGTCGATTCAGGAAGGCCTGCGACTTTCTTTTGATCCGAGGGATTCTGCGTCGAGACGATCCATCCAACGGCGCTCGGACCCAAATCACGTAGGCGGGTATGGGTCAGGATGAGCAGCTTATCTGATTGTTCTGACCACGCAACTGAGTCCATATCAGTGAGAGTCGGAACCTCTTTTGGTTTCCAGGTTTTGGTGTCCAGCAGGTATAGCCGTCGCAATAGTTCGTTGTGCTCAACCCAAACTACGTCTTTCTTGTCCTTGTTATCGCGAGTGCGTGAGGCCGGCTCGGGATCGGTTGCGACTACTGCCACCGTCTTTCCATCCGGAGAGATGGAGTAGGACATAACGCCGACTGCGGCGGCCGGTTCGCCCGCAACCGGAACGTGTTCGAGCTTCACCGCCTCCGCTTCGCCACCATCAAGTGGCAACCGGTAGAGGTTCGAATTTCCGTTGCGACGCGATAGAAACAGAATTGCGCTGCCATCGGAGAGATATTCAGGGTTTCTCTCTCCCGTGGAGTCGCCTTCACTGAAGGTCAGTTGGCGATAGGGACCACCACTCGTATCCAATAGCCAAAGATGAGTCTTGCCACCGTCGGCGGTGCTGTCCTGTAGCGTTACGACTACGTGTTTGAGGTCGGGCGAAAGTTGAGGACTGGAGATGGTTCGCAGATGGCGCAGATCTTCGTTCGAAGGGAAATGCTGCTGCGCGACGAGAGATGTATTTATGGCAGCCAGCAGAAGTATCGCTGCTCCGAATTTGCCCTTCATTTCGATCTCCATAAGTTGAGTGGGGTTTGCAAATCATGCAGCCAGGGTATGCTTTACGAGTTGTTCTTAGGGTTGCGACACTTCGGAGCGTCGTCTTGCGGCGGACGGGTCTTGTATGCCCGGCGTTGCCGGAGGAGCGACGGCAGGGGTAGCTGCCGGTGGTGCAGACGGTAACTCGGTCGGCATCGGCGGATCGTCATAGACATAGAGCGCATTGAAGAGATACCGGTAGGTTCCGTGAGCCTGACCGCGATGCTGGGGCTTGAAGCCGTAGAGTAGGATACGACCTCTACCGTAAGCCAGCTCCAGTGCTGCAACTTTGTCGTGGAGGAGCTCAGAGTGCAAGATCATCCCGCTCTCCAGCGGATCGGTCTCTTTGGCATACTTCGCCAGCACTGCGCCTTTGAATCCGGGCAACGTCTCGAAGGCGGGTCCGCGCTCAAACATGACGACAGGAGACGCCGGAACCCCATAGTTAATGGGCATATCGGGATGTTCCATCTCGACTCGCAGAAGCGATCCGGCGCAGTAGAACTTTTCGTTGCTCAGTCCTTGAAGGACATTGCGCACCGGAAGGGACATCAACGGAACCAGACCGGATGCGGCTTGATTGAAGGCAACCAAGGTTCCGCCTGCCCGCACAAATTCGCGGAGGTTATTCAATCCGTCCTGCTCGATGCCGCCCGCATATTGCCCAGGGACAGATCCGACGCGGAATCCATTCATCAGCTGATTGGTGTTCATGTCAGGAATGATGATGACGTCGTATCGGCTGCGCAGGCCGCCAGAACGAATCTCTGCGTTGTAGATGCTCTTCGGCTCGTAGTTGTAGTTTTCCAATATCCACCGCGTCCAGCCTTCGTCGATTGAAGGATTCCACGGCCGATAGAGACCGATTTTGGCCTTCTTGATCGGAATCTCATGAGCAGGTGCAGACGGGAGGGCCGCGGCGCCGATCGCCCATTTGGACGAGAGCCCAGTGATCGCAGAACGGCTGAGCCCGCTGATTATGAACGCACCCTTTTCCATCCCTTCGGAGGTTTTCACCTGATCCGATGCCATGGCGACATTTGCGCCCTGGGCCAGGGCTGCGTTCACAAGCTGAAACGCAGCGTTCGGCTTATGGCTTACGGCGAAGATTGACCCTTCTCCTGCGACCTCACCCACCGGGAGCTTTACCTGATCGATCTTCGTCATCAGGGTTCGCTGCGCCGGTTCCATGGGGTCCGTGATGGCATCGACCGAAACTCCCATCTGAAGCGGTAAGGTCCATCCCGTAATGTCGTAAGGGAGATGAGCTCCGGCGGCTGTTGCTCCGGTTGCGGCAACCGGATACACCTGTCGCTCGAACAACTCTTTGGCCATAGCTGCGAATGGTTGATTCATCGGAATGACCCAGGATCCGGCTGGGTAGTCGATACCGTTCGCATGAAAGCCCGGCTTCGACTGATAGACATCGAGTCCGTTGTCGATCATCTTCTGCGCGAGCAGCCCCGCCTCCGGTACGTCCCCCTGGCGATCGCTGATGACATACGCAAACGGCGGCTCTGTGCGATGAATGTTGTCACGTGCTGCCTGGTAACGGTTGTACAGCAGCGTCTCACGGTTTTTGGCCGCCAAGTCCAGCACCGACATGGACCCGCCCACCATGTAGTCAACCGCGTCCTTCAGATGCCACCAGCCGCCGGCCCAGGGAGCTGTGTACATCGTCAGCGCTCGAAGGTCCTGGTACTCACTCGGAAAATCGTCAACCGTATAGAACCGCGGAGTTGCATACCGATAAAGCGCCGTTTCGGTGAAGAAGGAGATTTCATTGCGGAACACGCCGGCCCAGTCGGTAAAACCCGCATACCAGTTATCGAAGCGCGACTCCGAGATGGCGCCGGGCATATTGTGCTGGTCAAGGTATGCAGCCATGTTGGTGCCAACAACGTTCAACCAACTCCTTACATAGGGGCTAACGTTGCTTGAGATCGGATCGGCAAAGGGAGGGATCCAGATGCGCGCGGGTGAGGGAGCCGTCTGATGCTGGCAGTAGAAGATGACGGGGCTGTACTCCAACTCAGCCTTTACGACCACCTGCTCTTCTTTCATATTCAGCATGAATCCGTCGCGATTATTGTCGTGTCCGACGTACTCCTGGTAGAGCCAAGGCAGCGGCGCTACCTCATACTTTGTTCCCAGATTTTGCCGATACCACGAGACCACCATGTCCTGACCGTCCGGGTTCAGAGTCGGCCACAAGACAAGGATTACGTTGTTCAGAATTGCATCGATCTCCGGATCATCCTTCGCGGCCACTAGCTTGTATGCCAGTGCGATCGAGTGTTGTCCGCCAGCCACCTCGGAAGAGTGCAGGCCTCCGTCGATGTGTACGATTACCTTCGAATCGCGGGCTAATTTGCGCGCCTGTTCGTCGTTTAGATCCGTCGCCGTCGCCAACTGCCGTGCGATCGCCTTGTATTCCTCCAGCTTTGCCAGGTTTTGTGGCGATGAGATCACCGCAACTTCAATGTCCCGGCCCTGTGTGCTCTTTCCCACCGTAAACATCTTGATGCGATCGGAAGTTGACGCAATCGCATGAAAGTACTTGATTGCGTCTTCATAGTTAGCGAGGTAAAAATCGTCTCCGGGCGTATGTCCCAACACGGAAGATGGCGCGGGTATCTGCGCGGACAACTGAATTCCAACTAGTAGGCACAGATAGATACACCACTGGTACAGGTGCTTCGAAAAACGCATCGCTGGTCCTTTCGAATTTGTGAAAACAAGAGTAAGGGCTGGATTGGGTAGATCGATCCCTTGAAAGAATCCAAAGGTGTGAAGCTTCAAAATGAAGAGATACAGAAGCTGCGGAACAGTAAAAGACGCTGCGCTATTCGGAAGATAGGCAGGGGGTAACGCGGTACAACTCTGTGAGGGAACGTCGGATCTCAACCCTTTTCCCGCTTCTGGATGAATTGATCAGATTGTAAACACAAGGTGTTGGTTTAGAGAAGCGAAAATCAAATACTTGATACGTTACTTGAGATATGAGATCTCTCGTCGTGTTTTGAAAGCAGATTGAATTTCGCAGCCGCACCGGAAGGTGAGTGTTCGAAGACGTGCCGCTTCGGTCCCAATTTGCCTCGATACGGGTTTCGCTGGGTGAAGGTTGGTGGGGGGAGCGCGCGAGTTCCGACAGGAGAGTTTAGATCACTACTCTTCGTTTCCCGGTTCCACGCTCGAATTCTGGGGGTCACATATTTCATGGCCCTGCACGATCCTCTTGCTGACGAGATTGCCTCACAATCACCCGGTCTGACCATTTTACGGGTATTTAATGGGGGTGAAGAAATAGATCAATCTTTAGGTGGAGAAAGTCTTGACAGCTTCAGTTTCATGCGAGTAGGCTCCTGTTCGATCGAGAAGTGTCCAATTTCTTTTTGAGTAAATGATCTTGGTTTTCTGTTTCTGCCTTAGAAATGTAGTCCTTCAAAAGAAGGCTATACGGGCCCGATCAAAATAAATCGACATCGGAAACTGACGGACTGGCACATGTTTTTCCTTCGCTCAGGTACATTGAGAAAACGTTTTCAGGAGTAAGAGTATCTCCCCTAACGAGAAGAAGATACGCCTGTACAAGACTTTCCTTGGGACCGCAAAAGGAACTACGAAGTATTTCTCAATACGTCTAGTCAAATTCGGAGGCTGCACATGCAACGTTCTAGATTCGCATTGACGGTTATGTTAAGCATGGTTCTGTTGCTCGTACCATGCGCGTGGGCTCAGGAAAACGCAACCATCGTTGGCACCATATTGGATTCAACAGGGGCGGTGGTTCCTAACGTTGAACTTACCCTGACAAACACCGCGACAAGCCAGGAAAGAAAGGCGACGTCCAACACGTCGGGCATTTATCTTTTTGCGAACGTCGGCGTTGGCCACTTCACGCTTAGCGCGGCGGCGAAAGGATTTCAGAAGTACACCAAGACGGACATCGTTGTGAATACCGCTCAGACGCTAAAAGAGGATCTCAGCCTGACGGTTGGCAGCGAAACACAAACGGTTACCGTCGAAGCCGATGCCCTCCAGCTCCAGTCGGAGACGAACGAGGTCAGCAATCTGATCAGCGGCGCTCAGGTGACCCAACTGGCGACCAATGGCCGCAACGTTGTGTCCCTTGCGGCGCTCGGTATGGGTGTGTCCAACAATCTGCCGGCCTTTGGCGGCGTGAATGCTCTAACTTCCGCCAATGGCATCAGCTTCAACGGCACGCGTGTCAACCACAACATTTATTTGCTGGATGGAGGGGAACTGAACGATCGCGGCTGCGGCGGCTGCTTCAGCTCGCTGCCTTCGGTCGATGCCCTCGCACAGTTTCAGACTCTCGACAGCAACTACGGACCTGATTACGGCATTGGCTCGGGTGGGACGATTCTTATGGTCCTCAAGTCGGGTGCCAGCAGCTTTCATGGCGGACTCTGGGAGTTCAACCGCAACGCGGATTACAACGCGAATAATTATTTCAGCAACCTCGCGGGACAGCCGCGGTCGAAGTTTGATCTGAACGTTTTCGGCGGCAATATAAGCGGCCCGTTGTTTATTCCGCACGTTTACAACGAATCGCGCACGAGAACGTTCTTCTTTGTCAATGAGGAGTGGCGGAAACTTATTCAAGGGAGTGCGCCTGCTGTTAAGAACACCATCGCAGCCAACAATTTCGCGGTGGCTGGACAAGATTTGGTATACACTGTTCCGTCCAACGGAACGGCCTCCCAATCGTCCCGGTGACCACGGACCCGGCCAAACTGGCGATCTATACCGCTAACGGCTTAATTGCTGGACAACCATTCCCGCATAATGCATCTTGACTACGATCACGGTCCCTCACAGTCTGTTCGATCCGAATGCGGTTCTTGAACTGAATGCGGGAACCTTTCCAAAGCCAAACTTTGGCACAAGCCAATATATTTCGTCTATCCCTCAACCAACCGATGTCCGCGAAGATGTCGTACGTATCGACCACGCCATCAATACCAAACTTCAGCTGATGGGCCACTACCTCCATGACTCGGTTAGTCAGACGTACTATCCGCCGTTGTGGGGCGATAGCACCTACCCGACGGTTGGTACGGCGATGCTTAATCCGTCTTGGTCATCGACGATCAAACTCACCCAGACGCTTTCGCCAAACCTGCTCAACGAAACCGCATTTCTTTATAGCGGCAACACGATCCACCTTACCCTGTGGGTATCTCGGCGCAGCCAACAGGCTGGACGGCAACAAGCTTCTTCCCGCTTGGGAACAACTGTGGCAGCCGCATGCCCGAGGTCCAACTGGGAGCGCCCTACAGTACAACCTGGAGTTCAAGCTACTTCCCCTGGAAGAACTCCTTTGAAGGTTATGAGACCCGGGACGATCTGTCATGGAACAAGGGAGTGCACCAGTTCAAATTCGGCTTTAGTTGGCTGCACGCTCCCAAGAACCAGCAACTGCAGGCCAACACTCAGGGCACCGCAGTTTTCAACAACAACGCATTCTCCAAAGATTCTTATATCAATTTCCTACTCGGCGATGCTGCCTCCTTTACCCAACTACAGTATCCTCGCTGGCAAACATTGGGTACAGAACAACTATGGCTTCTACGTCAATGACAACTATCACGTTATTCCCCGATTGACTCTCAACCTCGGTCTTCGATTCGACGCTTTGCCGCACACCTATGAGCGATATAACCAGTTTGCGAACTTTGTTCCGTCAAGTTACAACACGTCGTCTGGCTTATCCTCTCAATACAGACGGTACCCTTAACCCCGCTTCGCTCACGCAATTCAATGGTGCGCCATTCTATCTCAATGGCATGAAGGAGGCCGGCGTCAATGGCTTCCCCCGAGGAGTGGTCCAGAACTACTACTACACCTGGCAACCTAGAGTGGGTTTCGCTTACAACCTCCCCGGAAAGAAGGCTACTGTACTCAGGGGCGGTTTTGGAATGTTCTATGAGCGTGTCCAGGGCAACGACGTTTACAACGCTGCCTTGAATCCGCCTTTTGCGTACCAGCCTTCTGCCACCAACGTTTACTTCTCTAATCCCAATACAAGCGCGCTGACCGGACTTACAACGACTCAGTCCTTTCCCTCCACATTGACTAACATTCAATACGATATAAACCGCCAGGGACCGCACAGTTCAGCCTGGGAATTCAACGGCAGATCGCCCCTTCAGTTATCGGGGTAATGCAGTACGTTGGCACTTTAGGTTGGACCCAGAACAATGACCGGGGAATCAATACTTTGCCCTTGACTCATCTCGACCCCGCCGACCCAACCAATAACCCCTATTACGACAGGCAGGGTGTTGCCGGGAAGTTAGTGGATCCTATAACGCTCAAGCCGCTGCCATCGCTGAACCCGAACCTGTATCGAAACTACCCGGGATTTAGCGGTATTAGCAGGAAGAGAATGAGACTAATTTCAGCTACAACGGCCTTCAGATTGGAATACGCATGGAGAATAAGCACGGGCTTACTTTCCAAGTGGCCTACACCTACTCGCATGAGATCGATTCGGCAGAGCAATGATCTCAGGGCGTCTCAAATCCTTTCAACATTGCGTATGACCGTGGATCGGGTGCGCTTGATCGGCGTCAGATCTTCAACGTGAACTACATCTACCGGCCCCTTTGTTCATCAAGAACGGCAACGCGTTCGAGCGGATTGTCCTGGGAGGCTGGGAGCTCTCCGGCGTAACCTTTGTGCAATCGGGAGTCCCGCAACCCATCAACTATAACGGTGCCGATACTCTCGGTCTGGGCGGCGGCACTTCCAACCGTCCAAACATTGTTGGCCGTATCACATACCCCAAGACACAACTGCCTGGTTTAACAAGAGCTTCTTTTGCGGCCCCGATCGCTCCTTGGAACGGCGGACCGAATAATGGCTGGGGTAATGCCGGAAAAGACCAGTCATCCTGCCGGGGCTCTTCAACTTCAACATGGCCCTCTTCAAAACTTTCTCATTCACAGAAACAGTTGAAATTCCAATTCCGGCTCGAGACCTTCAATACCTTCAACCACACGGAATTCAACGGTATCGATTCGGGCTTCAACGACGGGAACTTCGGTCAGGTGACCTCAGCCTACGATCCTCGCGTGCTGCAGCTTGGTGGGAAGCTTACGTTCTGAACGCGATTCTGTTTACCTAAGGGCGTCGTGGCTAATCTGCCATGGCGCCTTTTCATTTCTTTGTACTCGAGGCTTTCTTCGATGGGTTTGTGTTTTGCAGAGAAGATTTCGAAATACCCTGACCTTCTTTGATTGTCACCAACTGGTTGCATTCGATGTCCGGAAAAGTGCTCGACCAGACCGTTTGTCCAACGGATTTCGAGATCAGCATGGGTGCTTTGTCCGAGTCCGAAATGGAGCCTGCGATCATTCACGGAATAGAAGCTCGACTGCCCCATGACAGCCTGGGCCTGTACCTTGCCTCCATATTTGGCCATGACCGTCGAGCCGATTGCGCTTCGGTTTGACTTCGTCCCGACGAGGAACACCTTGATCCAGTTCAGATTGTTGCTTGAGATCGTTTCTAAGCAATGACGGTGGTTCGTTCAAGTTGATGACAACCATGTCGACGTCGCCATCGTTGTCAAAATCACCGAAGGCACAACCTCGGCTGCAATGCGCCGCTGAAATTCCCGGGCCAGCTTCTTCGATCAATTCTTCGAATTTGCCATTGCCGAGATTTCGGAATATGAACCGGGGCGTCTTTAACGGATACTCCGGAAATTCCTCTTCGACCTCCGGATAAACGGAACCGGTAACGACTGCCAGATCTGGCCAGCCATTGTTGTCGAAATCGGCGAAGCCGGTCCCCCAGCAGATGTAGCGCGTCTCAACCCCGAAGCCGCAGGAATCGTTACGTCTGTGAAGTTAGCCGGCTCCCTCATTGCGATAGAGCACATTGGTGTCGTCGGAAAAGTGAGTTTTGAAGATATCCAGATTGCCGTCAAGATTGTAGTCGCCGACTGCAACACCCATCCCGGCCTGTTCAGCGCCATCTGCACTAAATGCCACGCCACGCTCGGCACCCTCTTCCGTAAACGTGGAGTTATGTTTGTTACGCAATAGAAGGCTTGGCGTCGAGTCGGATGCTACGTAGAGATCCGTCCAGCCGCCGTTGCCGAAGTCAGCGGCCACGGTGGTCATTGAGTAGGTGCGGGGTGCCTTTGCAATGCCAGTCTCCTGAGAGACATCACGGAATGTTCCATCGCCTTGATTTCGGTAGAGATAGTTGCGCGGCATCGGCAACCCTCTGGGGCCGCAGTTGACTGCCACGCCTTTGAAGTTGCAGAAGGGGTTTGCCCCAGGCTTTGGCAATCGATCGAGATGAAGATCGACGTAGTTGGCAACGAAGAGATCAAGATGTCCATCACGATCGTAGTCGAGAAAAGTGCATCCAGACCCCCAGCGAGTGTTGCCTTCGTATATCAGCCCTGCCTGCTGGGTGACGTCGGCAAATGTGCCATTGCCATTGTTGCGGTAGAGAACATTCTGACCGTAGTAAGTGATGAAGATATCTTCAAAGCCGTCGTTGTTGTAGTCTCCAACGGTCACTCCACTGGCCCAGCCGGAACGTAATAATCCTGCCTCTTCTGTAACGTCGGTGAATGTTCCATCCCGGTTATTTTTGTAGAGGCGATTACTTGAATCTGGAACTGGCTCATCCATGCGCGTGCCGCACAGGACGAAGATATCCTGCCATCCATCGTTATCAAAATCCAGGAAGGCGACTCCACAACCCACTGTCTCAATAATGTAATTTTTGTGTTTGATTCCACCGTAGACGACTGGGAAGGTTAGTCCGGCTTGGGAGGCAACGTCAGTGAAGTGGGCAAGGAAAGGGAGGCCGGAGGGCTTTCCTCTGGGAAGGGGTTTCAAATTTCGAGTCGACACGCCCTGAGCTAAAGCCGCTGTCGATCCAGCAGTCATCCATAGAAAATCCCGACGCGAGATGTGGGTCTTCGCTCTGCTCATTTTGTTGGTTAGAGGCTGCCGTTCTTGTCTTGAATCATGACTCCCATTCAAAGAGCCTC
Organism: uncultured Acidobacteriaceae bacterium; assembly: GCA_963798925.1. GTDB lineage: Bacteria > Acidobacteriota > Terriglobia > Terriglobales > Acidobacteriaceae > Edaphobacter. The sequence goes on along the minus strand of CAWCVD010000007.1, from coordinate 773,145 downwards.
TACTGAGGCACAGTACCGGTGCCAGATACCTTCTCAATAAGCGAGTCTTCTGTTTTGTTATGAAGCTCCTTTGTTTTGGCGAACTCCTGCGCGGCCTTTTCCTTTTGCCCGAGCACTGTGTACAGCCGGGCTAGACGGTAGTGAGCGTCGGGCTGCGTAGGATCCAACTTCACCGCATGTTTCAGGGAGGCAACAGCTTCCTGATTCTTGTTTTGATCCGCGTAGACGCAACCGAGATCGAAATAGGCCAACCGGCTCTCATCTTGCAATTCAAGTGCCTTCCGCAACAGCGGTTCTGCGGCCTTGTTGTCGTTTGTGTGGAGTGCAATGTCTCCAAGATAAAGGTATGACTGCGCGTAGCCCGGGTTGTTTTTGATCTCCAGCTTCAGTTCCGGCGAAGCTTTGTCGTAATCTCGCTGCTTGTAGTAAAGATAGCCCAGCTCGAAGTGAAGGACAGGTTCGTTTGGTGAGATGCGTGCCGCCGTCTCAAGCTCGTTGATCGCGTCCCCTGTCTTTCCCATGCCGTCCAGCGCCTCCGCCATAAGCATGTGCGCCTGTACCGCATCTGGATTGACAGCAAGTATGCTCTTGTACTCGGTCAAAGCACAGTCGTACTGGTGACTCCACAGGCAGCTCTGGGCAAGAACGTTGTGCAGTTCCAGATTGGACGGATCATTCTGCAGTGCGGCCTGCAAGTAATGGCTCGCCTTCGCATAGTCGCGAAGCCCGAAATAGCTCATTCCGAGAAGTGTCATGCTGCGATGGTCCTCGGGCTTTTCCTTCGCTACTTGCTCAAATGCGGGGATGGCGGCCGAAAAATGTCCTTGCTTGAATTCGGCGACGCCCAGGTCAAAGACGACGTCAGGCTGGTTCGGATTTATCGCTAACGACTTGCGATATTCGGCGGCAGCCGCTTCGAGTTTCCCCTGGTGCGCGAGTGTGACGCCCAGGTTGCCATGGACCAAAGCATCTTTTGGATTCTGTTGCTCAAGTTGACGCCACACGAGTTCCGCCTCGTGAAACTTGCCGGCTTGCATTAGTTCTGACGCCTGGAGAGCGAGATTACTCTGCGCCTGTAAAGAAGGATCGGCGACCCCGAGTGAGAAGAGCAAAATCAACAACAGCAAGTGGTCGAGCCCGCGCTTTGAGGCGACTGCCTGACCCCAAGCGCTGAGCTTCCGTGGCAGTCCAAGAGCGGGTCGAGTCGCCAGCCGGGCCGCGAACATCTCAGACAGGAAAATCATGTCAGGTGGATTATCCCCTAAAACTCAGTGTGATTGGAAGGGACCGGCTGAGGCTAGAGAATCATCTGTGGATCGACCCACGCTCAATTTCTCAGGTCGATTCGAACGGCTCTCGTGTGATACTGCCCGGCGACTACACCGTTTCGCTTGGGGGAGCACAACCTGGTCAGGCTACCTCAGTCCAAACCGGGAAGTTCACGATTGCTGGCAAAGCTGAGTTGGCCAAATGGAGTTGTTTTGCTAACTATCTGCGAGCCCGATCAGGTCGATAACCTAACATTCTTTCGGCTTCGCTGAGCGTCGGGCGATTTGATAGCTTCATCGCAATGTGGCGATGTACTCACGGAACGTTCGCACGATGCGGCGGAAAGCGGTCGTTGTCCCGGCGGCTTCCGCCGATTTGATTAAGACGAGCAAGTTCGGCTTCGATCTTTCGAGCGTCTATTAGGCCTGACGAACGCTTGGCTTTCAGTAGTTCCAGCCGTATTCACGTGAATCATCTTCGTTTAGGTAGGGTGCAAGGTGGTCACACTACGTCGCGCTTGCGCCGTAAATAGGCAATTGAGGACTAGCAATTTAACTCTCGATTACGGATCGATAAACGTGATGATTTTCCAGGGGATATCTTCTTCCATCGGTTTATCCTCCAGGATCGGCTCTGCATCCACCGTTTTCTTCGACTCATTCACACTCTTGACCGTAAAAATTATGGCGTGGTTTGGAATTGCCACCCGATCTCCAACCTTTGGTGTTCGCATCTCTAGTACTGCTCCTTATCTCGATCTCGGTTGATAGGCTCCGGAGCACGACGTTGAGAGAGTGTCGCGGTATCACAGATATGCTTCTTGTCTAATTCAACAAGTTCTTCTTCCATCTTGTGAGAGGCAACCGTTGAGCAGCAGCTAAGGCAGATCGACGTGAGTGAGCCGTCTGGGTTGCGTCTATGCGGGAAGAAGGGTGCACGTTGGTAGGTCATAGACGTTTTGAAGTTTATCCCGACTTTCAGCTTGTTTTACTGCTCATCAGTGAGATGCACATAGTTGCTGCCTGTGTTCCCTGCACGAATACTAGTTGCTGATGAAAATTGGAGCCCATGGGATTATGTTGAGGCGAGGAACCAACCTCGCCTCGCCCGATTTCACAAAAACAAAAAAGGCCCCATTTTGTGTGGCGCCTTTAGAGATATCTCGGGAGCGTACTAAGATCATTAGAGTTAGCGGAACGGCAAAGGTTGATGAACTAAAGGTCGTCGGTCAACCGGCCCTGTCTATTGGAACTACCTTCGGACCGCGCATGATTTCCTGTCTGGGAAGTTTACGTTCTTCATCATTGAACTTGCATTGCGGGCAGAGATCACGATGACGGGTTATGAGGCGGTTCACGCGGGATAGATCGCGTTCAGCCAGAATCAGAAGGCATGACTCTCTTTCTGCCTCGGCCCTGGTTCTCAAGGCGTACATTTCCTGCAAAAGCTGGGCAAGATGTTGCAGCGATGGGCAGCGGGAATCGCGCATGGCTACCTTCCGACTCTGGTTACCTGGCAAGACACGGAGCTTCAGAACTACATTTTAGCGGAAAGCTGACAGTTTCTTTTATCAAGCTTCCAGCCACCTTGTCTGTTCAATAGTGAACAAAAATCTTATTTTCTTTGGCTGCTACCGTTCCTCACCTTGGCGTACTGCTCATCTGTGAGATTGACGTAGTTGCTGCCCCTGTTCCAAGCCCGAATGCTGCGCTCGAACTTTGCGATGTCTTCAGGGTTGCATCGCAAGACAAAGGAGCGCAGGCCGTCGACAGTGGCAAAATGAAAGTATCTGGTCTGCCTGCCTATGGCGGTCCGGCAATCAGCCTCTATGAAGTGGACACTCCAGAGTTCGCCATAGTGTTGGAAATTCAGCAGCACGCGGGGCATAGCGGAATTGTAGGGCAGCAGACCACCGGCCCTGGGTCCCTAGTTGTGGATGGAAATCGGAGCCCAAGGGGTTGCGGTCACTTCGGAACGTCCTCGTCGATTGAGGCCGAGGTTTGCGAAGCGCACTCAGTTACTGCGCGTGGCCCTCACACTGGAACATATTGATTCCAAAACAGGCATTCGAAGGTGACGGGTCCTAGCCTCATTTTTGGGGTTTGTCATGAAACTCGCATGTTGATTGAGGAGGAAGTGGTGGACGCGGTAGGGATCGAACCTACGACCAGTCGATTAAGAGTCGAATGCTCTACCAGCTGAGCTACGCGTCCTTGGGTTTTGCTCCCGGGAAGGAGATCGATGAGAGTCGTTACGTCGAATTACGGCGCGCCAGACTGCGATCAATCGACTTATTAAAGATAACACAGCCTGACGCGTAAGACTTCAGCGTCAGGCTGTGTTGTGAATGAGAAATTGCGTCTGGATCAGCCGACGAAGTCGACTTTGGCGCGGTGGGGAATGATGCCGCGATCGTAGCCCATATCGAGGAGCTTATGGATGGCTTCGCGGCCATCGGGGCCGTAGTTGAGTGTCCGCTCGTTGACGTACATGCCGACGAAACGATTGGCGAGGGTTGGATCGAGGTCGCGCGCGAACTGCATGGCGTATTCGAGGGCCTCTTCGCGGTGATCGAGAGCGTGCTGGATGCTGTCGCGCAGAGCATTGGTGGTGGCTGAGAGTGTTTCGGCGCCAAGGGATCGGCGAATGGCGTTCCCGCCCAGGGGCAGTGGCAGGCCGGTCTGGTCGCGCCACCACTGGCCGAGATCGAGGAGCTTGAGGAGGCCGTCGTTGGCGTAGGTAAGCTGGCCCTCGTGAATGATGAGGCCCGCTTGGAATTCGCCTGAGGCCACGGCAGGAATGATCTTGTCAAAAGGGACGACGGTGGTTTCGATCTCGGGGGCGAAGAGCTTGAGCGTGAGGTAGGCAGTGGTGAGAGTCCCGGGAACGGCAACACGGGTCTTTTTGAGCTGAGGAGTGGTGAGCTTACGGCTGGAGACAATCATGGGACCGTAGCCTTCACCGACGCTCCCGCCGCAGGCCATCAAGGTGTAGTTGTCCTGGAGGTAGGGGTAGGCGTGGAAACTGATGGCAGTGACGTCGTAGAAGGCCTCGTTGATGGCGCGGTGGTTGAGGGTCTCGATGTCGGTGAGAGTGTGGGAGAACTTGTAGCCGGGCACTCGAATCTTATTGGTGGCAAGCCCGTAGAACATGAAGGCATCGTCTGAGTCTGGACTGTGGGCGATGCTGATCTCTTGAATGGCGGTGCTGGTGGCAGTCATGATGCTTTCAATCCTTCGAAGAGGTAACAGTAATAGGATGCGCCGAGACCCGACGGCGTTCGGTGCGGGAGGTGGGAGTTCGGTTCAACGGCTTAGGATCTCCGCCAGCGCTGAACGCTGCTGAAGATTCCCGCGGCCGCGGTGATCTTGACGATCTCGCCTGGAATAAAAGGCGCAACAGCCAGAGCCCAGGTGGCCGAAAGGTTGTGATGAGCGTAAAAGGCGAACCAACCGGCTCCCAGGAGGAAGATCGGCAGGCTGGCGGTTGTAGCGGCGACCAAGGCGCTGCGGAATCGTGTCGTAAGAGGCTGCATAGAGTGAACGACCCATCCGGCCGTTGCCGCAGCGAGAGGGTACGAGAAGAGAAAACCGCCGGTGGGCCCAAGCAGATGGGCTACGCCTCCGGCAGCGTAAGGCGTGAAGACCGGAAGGCCGATTGCGCCTTCGACCAGATAGAGAACCATCGCGGAGAAGCCGCCGATGGGTCCGAGAAACATGCCGACGAGGAGAACGGCGAAGGTCTGGAGAGTCAGCGGAACTGGTGTGAAGGGAAGAGGAAGCGAGATGTGAGCGCAGGCGGCTACGAAGGCAGTTGCGCCAATGACAAGGATAGTCTTGCCGGCGAGGGAATCCTGAAGCGATCCAGAATGGGTGTGGCTGAGTTGAGAAGGGATTGCGGATTGCATAGAGAAGGTCCTTTCGTACCAGAAGGGCTTGGCGCTTGTCTATTGAAGGATAACAAGGCGAATGGGCTTCGTGCAGCTTATTCGATCCACAGAGGAGATGAGGGTGCATTTTTGCGAGAACAGAGAGGTTATACGAACAAGGTACCTGGTCGAGGAAAAGGCGTTTTCCACTTGACGATGCAGAAGGCGAAGTTTGTACTTAGTCGTAGATGACACCATCGAGCAAGCTGCACGCGGGGGGAATGAGATCGGGAGTTCTCGTGCGTTTGTTTGAGCGTAGTCATTTTGGGTGGCGAAAGGCCGCGACCGGGGCTGCCGCGTTGCTTGCGCTGGCGATGGGTTATCACGTTGTCTTCGGACAGAATGGACTCACAGCCTATCAGCAAAAGCGGCAGGACACGCAGAGCCTGGACCGGCAGCTGCACAGCCTGCAGAAAGAGAACGAGCAGTTGAAGGGGCACATCGGGCGGTTGCAGAACGACCCGAACGCCATTGAACATCAGGCCCGTGAGGAGCTGCACTACACACGCCCGGGTGAGGTGATTTATACGCTTCCCGCGACGCCTCGTCCCGCGGCTCCGGCGAGTGAGCTGATTACCACAAAGCAGTAAGCCCAATCTCTGGCTCTTCTGTTCCTGGAATCCCCATGACGAATGCCTTGTGGATGAGCTGTGGCTGACGGCCAACCCGCGCGCAGGGGGAACTACGATAGGCTGCTGAAGAGAAGAGGGAACCGCAAATGATCTTTGACATGGAAAAGCCCAGGGGGCGTACGAGTCACAACCTTTTGATTGGCCTGGTTGCTCCACGACCCATCGCCCTGGTGACGAGCATGAATGAGGATGGAAGGCTGAATGCCGCGCCGTTCAGCTCATACAACTACCTATGCACCGATCCGCCGATCCTTGGGATGGGGGTTACTGACCGGCCCAACGGAGGATTTATTCCAAAGGACACAGCAAGGAATATCCGTCGGACTGGAGAGTTTGTGGTGAATGTCGTGACCGAGGATCTCATGCCCAGGATGAACGTCTGCGCAACGGATTTTCCGGCCGAGGTGAACGAACTCGAGATGGCGGGCCTGACGACGACGCCATCGCAGGTGGTAAAGGTGCCGCGAATCGCGGAGGCTCACGCCGCGCTCGAATGTCGGGAGTTCACGACGATGGAGATCGGCCGATCACGGATCATATTGGGAAGAGTGGTCTCGGTCTATGTTGAAGATCGATTTATCGATCCGGCCGGCCCGTACGTGCTGGCCGAGGAACTGCATGCTGTCGGCCGGATGAATGGGCTGGGTGCGTATGTCAGGACGCGCGATGCGTTCTTGATGATGCCGCGGTTCACCTATGAAGAGTGGAAGGCGGGCAAGCGCTAAGTCTAGGAAAGATATTCCTTCAGCCAGGGATCGGTGGTGTGGACGAGTTCACGAGTGGTGCCATCGAAGACGACTTTGCCTTCATTCAGGACGAGAAATTTGGTGCTATCGTCGATTCCGCCGTTGGGGATCGGTTCAATTTTACCGGTTTGCTCGTTGAAGCGATTTCGTGCCAGCAGGAAGGCATCCTGCAGCCGGTGCGTGATGACCAGCGACGTAGTGTGGGTAACGTCGCGTTGCTTGATGACGAGGTCAATGATGGTGGTCGAGGTTATGGGATCGAGGCCCCCTGTGGGAGAGTCGTAGAGGATGAGGTCGGGCTTGGCAATGATGGCTCGAGCGATCGAGACACGGCGTCTCATTCCGCCGGAGAGCTCAGGCGGGAATTTGTTGATCGTGTGCTCAAGCTCAACGAATTGGAGGGCCTCAACGACGCGTCGGTGTGCCTCTTCTTCGGGAACCCGATCCTCGTGAAGCCGGTAGGCCACGTTGTCCTCAACGGAGAGGGAATCGAAGAGCGCGGACTCCTGAAAGACCATGCCGATACGTTCGCGAAGCTTGAAGAGATCAGTTTCGCGCATCTTCGTGATGTTTTCACCGAAGACGAGAATGGTCCCGGAGTCCGGTCGGATGAGCCCGTTGGCCAACTTCATTAGAACGGATTTTCCACCGCCAGCCGGACCTAGAATGATGCGGGTCTCGCCGCGCTGGACGGTGAAGGAGATGTTCTGCAGGACGGGCTTGATGTCGAAGGTGATGGAGACGTCTTCGAAGACCACGACAGGCTCAGCGTTGGCCGGATCTCGTTCGTCCTGAGTTAGATTCCCGGGAGCAATATCTGCGGGCATCGGGGCTACCTCCCGAAGATCCCGATCATCGCTCGCGTCACGAGCAGATCGACGATGATGATGAAGATCGAGGAGACGACGACGGCCTGGGTCGTAGATCTGCCAACGCCTTGGGTTCCACCCTTAGTGGTCATGCCAAAGTAGCAGCCGACCGTGGCAATGATGAACCCGGAGAAGAGCGGCTTGGTCAGTCCTTGAACAACGTCGCCATACTGGAGCGCGCGGTAGGAGTTATGAAAGTACGAGGAAGCATTGAGCCCCATAATGGTGACGCTGACCAGCGCACCTCCAGCGATGCCGAAGGCGTCTGACAGCACGGTGAGGAAGAAGAGCATGAAGACGGTCGCGTAGAGGCGTGGTGTCACAAGTTTGCGGACAGGATCGGTTCCTAGGGCGCGCATGGCGTCGATCTGCTCGGTGACTTTCATGGAACCGATCTCGGAGGCCATACCGGAGGAGTTGCGTCCGGAGACCATAAGGCCAGTGAGCACCGGGCCGAGCTCTTTGACCATCGACAGGGCGACCAGATTACCGGTCAGGTTGACGGAACCGAACTCCTGGAGCGAGGTTGCCGACTGGAGGGCCAGCACGCAGCCTGTAAAGAACCCGGTGAGGACGATGATAGGCGTGGACCCGACGCCGATCGAGTCCATCTGGGTGTAGATGTCCGCCCAGTAGACCGGCCGGGAAAAGAGGTTCGAGATCGCGCGCCAACACAGGATCGAGTAGTCCTGAATGGAGGCGATGGTCTGCTTGGCGAAGCTCTCTGGAGAGACAAAGGGCATTTGTTCTGTGGCTCAGGTTATCAGATGTGCGACCCGATCTGGCGATTGCATGTTTTTGAAAACCTGAGGGGTTCCAGGAGATGCAACGAACCGGCGCGGAATGAGAAGATAGAAGTAATGACAGTTGAGATGACGGCTGCGGTCCTTTACGGCAAGGAAGACCTTCGGCTGGAGCGCGTAGCGGTGCCCCAGGCCGGACCGGGGGAGCTGGTTGTCCAGGTGGGAGCTGCGCTTACCTGCGGGACGGATCTAAAGGTCTATCGGCGCGGCTACCACGCGATGATGCTGAACCCCCCAATTCCTTTTGGACACGAGCTCGCAGGGGTTGTGGCCGAGGTCGGGGAGGGAGTTACCCGGTTCCGTAAAGGGGACAGAGTGGTCGCTTTGAACTCTGCTCCATGCGATGCCTGCTTCTTCTGCAGAAACGGGCAGCAGAATCTCTGCGAAGATCTTCTCTTCAATAATGGCGCTTATGCGGAGTTTATTCGGATTCCGGCTCGGATTGTCGAGAAAAATACGCTGATCGTGCCCGACGGAGTTCCATTCGAGCATGCGGCCCTGACGGAGCCGCTGGCCTGTGTTGTTCGCGGTTTGGAAGAGAGTGGGGCGCACGCCGGCGACACCATGGTGGTGATCGGGGCAGGCCCGATCGGGCTCATGTTTATGCATGTCGCAGAGCTGGCCGGAGTAAAGGTGATTGCTGTAGTGAAGCGAGAGGACCAGATCGCCGCAGCAAAGTTGTTCGGCGCCGTCAATGTCGTGCACATAGGAACGGCAGACGATGTAGTGGCAGCGACCCGTGCTTTGACGCCTGAAGGACGAGGGGCCGACGTGGTGATCGAGGCGGTTGCAAGTCCCGGCACCTGGGAGTGGGCAGTCGAGATGGTGCGGAAGGGCGGGGTGGTCAATTTCTTCGGTGGCCCCCCCAGCGGGACAAAGGTGCAACTGGATACAAACCGGCTGCACTATGGCGATATCACGTTGAAGGCAAGCTTTCATCACACTCCGGCGACAAGCCGGACGGCCTTTGGCCTCGTGACAAGCGGCAGGTTTAAATGCGCGGAGTACATCACGGGCCACGGGCGATTGGATGAGGTGCCGGAGATCTTTGCGCGCATGATGCGTCGTGATGGGGGCTCGCGGGAGATCAAAACCGCGATCCTGCCGAGGGGGGCGCCCCGATGAGCGACGGAGTTGTGACGCAGTACGCCTTGCTGGGCTCGCCGCCGCAGTATCTGACTCCGCTGGAACGGCCGACGCTCACCGAAGCGAAGGCATGGTGCCGCGAGCTTGCAACAACCCACTACGAGAACTTCCACGTCGCGACCTTCTTTCTCCCGCGTAAAGTGCGGCTACACTTCGAGAGCATCTACGCCTACTGCAGGGTCGCGGACGACCTTGGAGACGAGGTAGGCGACCGCGCCGTTGCGACTCGTCTGCTCGATACGTGGGGCGCGATGCTGAACGAATGTTACGACTCGCCGGAGCGCTCGATGCATCCGGTATTTGTAGCGCTGCACGAGACGATTCGCGAGTGCAATCCGCCGCGCGAGCTCTTTCTGGACCTGCTGCACGCATTTCAGATGGATCAAGTGAAACTCAAGTACGAAAACTGGGACGAATTGCTGGAATATTCGCACTATTCGGCAAATCCGGTTGGACGGCTTGTGCTGTGGGTCTGCGGGTATCGCGAAGAGTCGCTGGCCTTGCTCTCAGATAAGGTCTGCACGGCGCTGCAACTGGCAAACTTCTGGCAGGATGTAGTGGAGGATGCGGAGCGCGGCAGACGGTATCTGCCTGCGGATGCGATGGAGCGGTTTGGAGTGGATGAAGGGCAGATTGAAGGCCGGGTCTTTACGCCGGAGTTTCGCGCGATGGTGCAGAACCTTGTCATCAGAACACGCGAAATGCTACTGGAGGGCGGCGAGATCAGCAGTCATGTCGACAAGGAACTGGCAGTTGTCCTGAATCTCTTTCGTAAGGGTGGAGAGGCGATTCTGAACGGCATAGCTTCGCAGGACTACGACGTGCTGCGGGGAAGGCCGGTTGTCTCGAAGACGAGGAAGATAGGACTGCTGATCGAGGCGTTATTCGACAAGCTGCGCGCGGGGGCTGCCACGTGACGACCGCCGAGGCCTACTCCGTTTGCCGCACAATCGCACAGCGGGAGGCGAAGAACTTCTATTACGCCTTTCGCGTGTTGCCCGAGCACAAGCGGAATGCGATGTGTGCGGTGTACGCGTTTATGCGGCGGGCGGATGATATCTCGGACGACGAGACGTTGCCGGTCGTAGAGCGGCGTGAGGTGATGGCCCGATGGCTGGGCACGTGGCGAGAGGCCAGGCGGACTCACGTCTCCGATGATCCTGTGTTTGTTGCGCTGAACGATACACAGCAGAGATTTGCGATTCCCGATGCGCTGTTGGAAGACCTCGTGCGGGGAACAACAATGGACCTGGAGCCTCGCTCCGGTGGGCAGGATGAGCTTCTGACCTTTGCGACATTTGAGGACCTGTACCGGTATTGCTATCTGGTTGCTTCGGTTGTAGGACTCGTCTGCATCCGGATCTTCGGCTATACCGATTCTCGAGCGGAGAAGCTCGCGGAGGAGACGGGGGTTGCATTCCAGCTGACGAACATTCTGCGGGATGTGAAAGAAGATGCGGAGCGCGGACGCATCTATCTTCCGCTGGATCTGCTGGGCGAGTTTGGCGTGAGTCTTGACCGTGTAAAGATGCTGGCAAGTGGCGAGGCAATGGGAGCCAATGAGTCTGCAATGCTGCGTGCTTTGGAGGTCCGTGCCGAGCAATATTATTCATCTGCAGATCAGTTGCTACCATTGATCGATCCGGATAGCCGCGCGGCGCTCTGGGTGCTAGTGACGATCTATCACGGTCTGCTTCTTAGAATCTCCAAGGCGGAGAGTGACGTCTTCAGCCATAGAATTCGCGTGTCGACGCCGGCAAAGCTCGCCATTCTTGCCCGGGGCGCCGTGATGGCGTTGGGCAATCGGGTGGCTTCATGAGTGACGAGGTCTTCGATGTCATCGTTGTGGGGGCGGGAGCGGCTGGGTTGGCTGCTGCTGCGTCACTTGCCGGCGATGGGAAGCGTGTGACGGTGCTTGAGCGAAAGCCTTATGTTGGGGGCAGGGCCTGCTCGTATGAGCATCCGGCGCTGGGGGAAGTAGTCGATCTGCAGCATGTGTTGGTGGGATGTTGCACGAACCTGATTCAACTCTGCGAGCAGGCCGGGAGCGCGAACAAGATTCGCTGGTACGAAAAGCAAACCTTTCTCGAGCCGAATGGTCGATCAAGCACGATCGAGACCAGCAGTTTGCCCGCGCCGTTTCACTTTGCTCCTAGCTTTGCGGGCCTTTCAACGCTTGGCTGGAAAGATAAAGTGGGCTTGGCACGCGGTTTGATGGAGTTCTTCCTCGGCTATCCGGCGGATGACTCAGAGAGTGCCGAACAATGGTTAAGACGGACGCGTCAGACGGAGCGATCGATCCGCCACTTCTGGAATCCGATTCTGATGGCAACGTTGAATGACCGCACGGCGCATTGCTCGACTCGCTATGCAGGAAAGATCTTTCATGAGCTCTTTATCAAGTCTTCGACTGGGGGTCGGCTGGGGATTCCGACCGTGCCGCTTAGTGAGTTTTACGCGGATGTGGCGAGGTTGGTTGAGTCTCAAGGGGGAACGGTTCGGCTTCGGGCGAGTGTGGAGGCGATTACCCAGGAACCGGATGGTCGCTGGCGGGTCAACGTTGCCGATGAGGCTTATTCGGCCGAGTCGATTGTCCTGGCGCTGCCGTTTGAGCAGACCCAGCGGTTGTTGCCGGCGGTACGGTTGAATGAGCGGTTTGCGGCGAGCGTTTCTGATGCTCGGGATCAGTTGGAGTTGAAGATGGCTCGGCTGGTGCATTCGCCGTTTACCTCGGTGCTGTTGTGGTTTGACCGCGAGATTACAGATCTCGATCATGCATGGCTGCTGGATACGACGATTGAGTGGTTCTTTCACAAGTCGCGGATTCGTGGGTACGCTCCGGAGAAGGGAAGTTACGTCGAACTCGTGATTGCCGGTTCGCGGGCGCAGTTGGGCATGACCCGGGAGGAGATTCTCTCCTCCACTTTGCGCGAGCTGGAGATGTTCTTTCCTGAGGTGAAGCGGGCGAAGCTAGTGAAGAGCGCGGTGCTGAAGGAGGCTCGGGCGACTTTTTCCGTCGTACCGGGGCTGGATCAATTTCGTCCGGGACAGAAGACGGAGTGGCCGGGTTTCTTTCTCGCAGGAGACTGGACGGCTACGGAGTGGCCCTCGACGATGGAGGGCGCGGTTCGGAGCGGCAGGTTGGCGGCAGGGGCCTTGGTCGGGGATCCGCGGCGGTTTATGGCTCCTGAAATCCCAGCCAGCGGATTGATGCGGTTATTAGGGGTCCGGTAGGCTCTAAAAAAGAAAACCCAAAAACAGCCCGAAAATTGCATGTCAAGCCCCCAAATCATCTAAGACTCACAATCTAAACAACATCTGCGTGGCATGTTTATCCCCTCCAATTCGTTACAATTTAAATAGGGGGAAAAAGAGAAGCGCTCGAAATTTAGGCTTCCCTAACTCTTGTCGATGCAATACTTTGCGGAGGGAAACTCGTAAAAACAAGACTTTGCAGCTTCAGTCCGAACCTAAGTCGTTTTGATGGAAGACTTTGCGTAAATATGCATAGGGGTGGGGCCCATCCCTAAGGCGGATTTAGTGGGCCAGGAGGACTACGCCAACGGCGACGAAGAGTGTCGCCAGCCAGCGGCGGCGATCTACGTTCTCGTGGAGGAAGAGTTTGGCGGCGGCAGCGTTGCCAATATAGGTAAGCGAGGCGGTGGCAGGGGCGGCGAGCGAGAGATCGACGATGGAGAGGGTGTAAAGCATGGCAAAGAAATTCAGGGCCATGCAGAGGGCTCCGGCGACGAAGATGGGGCTGGATAGCACGGCACGAACGGGTCCCAAGTAGCCGCGGAGGCCGGGACCGCTGCGGAGGTTATCGAGATCGCCAAGCCGGCGCATGGCGGCGGCAATGAGGCATTCGCCGGTGATGGCTAGGGTGGCGACCATGAGGATGGCGCTCCAGGTATGAAGCAGCGATGGGGCATCAGCGGCCGGCTCCGGAGTCCATCAGGTCGAGTTCATGGTGGTCGGATGGGTGTTCGGTGCGGGAGGGACCGTTGGCAACGAAGCCGACGGCGCAGACGATGAGGGCGATTCCGGCCCAGCGGTAAGCGGAGAGGTGCTCGTGGAGCCAGAAACGGCTCAGCAGGGCGACGACGACGTAGCCGAACGCAGTGGCCGGCATAACGAAGGTAAGGTCGGCCCAGGAGAGAGCGGTCATATAACTGGCGAAGAAGCCGATGAGGAGGAGGATTCCGAAGGCGACGTAAGGGTTGAAGAGCGCGTGAAAGAGTAGGCCGAGATGGTGCACGTCAACGGGGCCGACCTGAGCCATGCCGCGGGAGAGGAGGGTATCGCCGACGGATGCCGTGAGCATGATGGCGACAAGGATGACGTACTGGGAGGGCTTTAGTCGGTGATTCATGAAAGCAGTTTGCGGATAGATCTAGGGTATCAAAGCGCGAAGCTGGTCTCGGAATTCTGCCTGTCGGGACAAAGATGCGAGTGGGAAGGACAAAGGCAAAAGCGGCCAGCTTATGAGCCAGCCGCTTTTGAAGTTCTGTGATCTGCTTACAAGTGCTGACGGATTGTCTGTGGAGCTACGGGGTGGTGCCTTCGAAACTTACCAGGCCGACTTGAACTCCGTCCGTCTCGATGGCAACGAACCTCTTGTTGTCGATGGGGAAGTAAGTGTAACCTCTCGAGGCTGTGACGTTGGTTGAATCAAGGCCAATAATGCTCATCGAACCATTACTGGAGGTTTCGGTTCCGGAGAGAGGCTGCGCAGCGGTAAGGGTCGATCCATTTGCGTTGTAATCAGTCGATCCAGCGAGAGTGTCGGAGCTGATGGCGACAGGGCCAACAGCGCCCCAGATTCCCGACCCCCCGTTCTGGTACCCCTGACCCGCAATCGCATAGCTGCCTTCGTAGTCCGGCGAAGTTGCGACCTGCTGGTACGCTGGGCCTGAAGTAATCTGCAGATCGTCGGCGCCAAGCTGCAAAGCATTGCCGTTTCCGTCGAGATAAAGCTCGAAGGCGAACGTTGACCCGGCTGACAAGATCGATATGGAGACATTTGAGATGGAGACGCGGCCGGTGCCGCTGGGATCGACGACGTATTGTCCGCCGGAGGCCGCGTAGGAACCAAAGAAACTGAAGTTGTTGAGAGCCATAGTGCCTGTAGCGGCACCGGATGAGCTGAAGGAGAAGGTCCCGGCCAGGTTCAGCAAGTCGCTGGCGTCCGAAACTCCGTAAGCGTAGGTTGTGTTGGCGATGGAGGCTTGACTGAAATGACCTGTCTTTGAACCTTGAGATAGGGCCATGCCACCCAGATCGTCGCCGAGCGGGTCAACTTGGCTTTCGATGAGTTGGATCTGGCTGGAGTTGACGACGTAGCCGGTGAAGATGAAGCCGGGCACTCCGGAAGCGGTGGAGGGAGTGAGGGTAAACGAGACTCTGCCGAAGGAGTCTGGTGCGGTGACCGATCCGGAGGCAAAGGTCTGGGCGAGGCCTACAGTTCCGCCAACGTTGTAGTCGAAGACGCTGCTGCCCACAGTGAGGGAGGTTCCGCTAATGTTGAGGATGCCCCCGATGGCCAGCTGGTTGATCTGCGTGCCGAGGTCCCAGCCGGAGACGAGGAAGGCGTAGCCTCCCGAGGGAGCCGCGGTGCTGGTTTGAAGGTCAATGGATCCGGTAGCGACGGCGAAGGCGTCAAACTCCGAGATTAAGACACGAGAGCTGGAGACGACCTGACCGCGAAGAGTGACGGCGCCATTGACTCCGATGAGGGTATTGGCGGTTGCGAGAACGACCTGGATTGTGTTGCCGGTCACCGAGAGGCTGCAGTTCGCCGGGACCAGAGGATTGTTGTAAGGGTTTCCCGCGTCGGAGAAGTCTTGCTCGCCCGCGGTGATAAGGCCACCGGCTACGGTGAACGCACCGGTGAGGAAGTATGGGCCGGTCGAGTCGTAGCCGGAGACATGGTAGACGTAGTTGCCGTCAGCGAGAATCGAACCAATGTTGATGGTGGCTGTGGCGAACTTTGTAGTATCCGTGACCGAGGTCGCCTTGATGGTGACGGTGTTGGGCGAGGGAGCGGTGGCGGGTGCGGTGTAGACGGTGGCCGCTCCACTGGGCGTCGAGGCGGAGCTGAAGGAGCCGCACGAGGAGCTGCCGCAGGTGACCGACCAGGTGACGCCCTTGTTCTGACTGTCGTTGCTGACGACAGCGGTGAGACTGGAGGTTGCGCCAACACGGATGTTGGTCGGTGGCGCGGGATTGAAATTGACGGAGAGTACGGGCGCGGTGATGGTGATGGTCGCAGAGGCGAATTTGGTTGTGTCGGTGATGGAGGTTGCCGTGATAGTGACAGTGTTTCCCGTTGGCACGCTCGCTGGGGCCGTATAGGTGGTGGCGGTTCCGCTGGCCGTCGAGCTGGAGCTGAAAGAACCGCAGGAGGAACTGCCGCAGGTGACGGTCCAATTGACGCCTTTGGTGTCGTTCGTGACTACGGCGGTGAGCGGCGTGGTCGCGCTCGTGTTGAGGGACAGGGGAGCCGCTGGATTGAAGGCGACCGAGATAGGCGGTGCGGCGACTGTGATGGTTGCGGAGGCGGATGCTGTGGAGCCGGAGGAGGTGGTCGCCGTGACGGTGACACTGGTCGGTGTCGAGGGAGCGGTGTAGGTTGTGGGCGCGCCACTGGCGGTCGAGGCAGGACTGAAGGTGCCGCATGGGGAGGCTGCGCAGGTCGCTGTCCAGTTGACGCCAACACCGCTGCTAGTGGTGGCGCTTATGGACGCGGTCGCTCCCGTGGTGAGTGAGGGGGGTTGGCCGCTTAGGGAAACGGTGGTGGGCGGGGGCGTGTTACTGGAGCCGCCGCAGCCGTTCAGTAAGAGCGCGAGGGTAGCGATGGCGAGGAAGGAGGCGTTCTGACGGAGGTTCATCGTGCACCTCCGAGCTGGCTGCTACGGACACGTGTTGAGCTGGAGTCAGCAGTGGACGCTGTGTGGGTCAGGAATCCGTGGTTGTTGCGAACCTGGATCTTTTGATCGCCGAGCTGCAACTCTCGGACCAGGATGTAGTTTTGGCCGTTGAATGTCTGGACGATGCCTGTGACCTGGACGCTCTGGCCGGGAGAGAGCACCTGCTTCAATTTGTCGGAGAGGCTGGGACCGAGATTCACGTATAGAGCGCCGTGCGCGCCGGTCATGAGGAGATTTAGGCCCGCAGGGGCTCCGACCGGATTCTTGGCGACGACCGCGTCTATGCCGCCGCCGAAGGTGATCTCGTCGGCGGTCTTCCACGCTTTTAACTGTGGGAAACTATGAGGGGGTGCGCCGGCCTGGGCCAGAACGGGCTGGGTTGTGACGGCAGAGAAGCTTAGCGTGAAGAACGCTGCAATGAGAATCCGATGGATGGTCACTTTCTTGTCTCCCAAGGCCCGATGGGTCGTCGAATTGGAATTGCCAGTGCTTTAGGACAATTCCTTTATGAAGTACTTCAGCAGTTAAGCAATTTACGCCTGTCAGATAGAGTAAGCCACTCCTGTTGTATGAATGAACACAAAAACTACAGAATGGATGCGGTATCAGTTTCGATGGACAGTTGAAGACGAGAACATAGGCCTTGGGTAGCCTATTACATTGATTTGAATGGGTTCGACGTAGTTCGCAGCGAACTGGCCCGCTAGAATTTGGTCGAAGCGAGTGTGGATGAATGAGGCGCATTAGTTTGCGGGCCTCTTCTTTAGTTGGTTTTTCGTCGGAGGCGAAGCTGCCTTCCAAGAGATCGTCGGAGACGGCGTGGCAGTAGGAGCAGCGGACCTTGAAGGTATTGGAGAACTGCTTCATGAATCCCCTGAGTTCGGGCTTAAAGGGATATTGGGCAGCTTGGGGGAGTCTTGCGCGGGTGCGCCCGCTTGTTGAGCTGCCAAGGGAAGGCAGGAGAAGGATTAGGGCGGCGCGGGACGGCTTCGTGGACGACGCTCCTTGGAAGGGATGGTCCGAGGCAAAAGGATACGCTCTGTATCGAGGGACTGTTCCGCTAGCGACAGCAAAGACACAAAAGCGGCCAGCATCGAGACACGCTGGCCGCTTTGGAGGTTTGGAGCGAGTTAGGCGTTCATACTTACGGATTCTTGTGCCTTGAGGGCGTTCTCTTCGCGTTTGGCGCGGGACGCTTTGTTGCGCTGCGAGCGGAGCTTCATGAAGGCTTTGGCTTCGACGTAGAGACGGGGGACATCGCGGTTGACGACGGCCTTCCAAACCACCCGAAAGGCTGCCTTGGGGCGGAAGTAGTATTCGTCGTAGAACTTGTGCACCATCTCCATGACGTACTCAGTGGGCAGGCCGGGGTACTCGATGTGAGCCATCTGGTGGCCGCCGCCGTCTTCCATCTTTTCGTTGGTGATGAAGCCGTTCTTCTGCGCGAAGTCATAGAACTCGGTGCCGGGGTAGGCGTGGGCAACGGAGACCTGGATAGTCTCGCAGTCGAGAGTTTTGGCAAAATTGATGGTATTGCGGATCGACTCTTTGGTTTCGCCGGGGAGGCCAAGGATGAAGTCGGCGTGGATAATGAGGCCGAGATCGTGGCAGTCCTTGACGAAGTCGCGGGCCCGCTCGACGGTGGCGCCCTTCTTGATATTCTTGAGGATCTGCGGGTCGCCGGACTCGAAGCCTACGATGAGGAGCCGACAGCCGGCGTCCTTCATGGCTTTGAGGGTGTCGCGGTCGGTCGTGACGCGCGAGGTGCAGGACCAGGTGATGCCGAGGGGCTTGAGTTTTTCGCAGAGTTCGATGGTGCGAACCTTCTGAATGTTGAAGGTGTCGTCGTCGAAGAAGAACTCTTTGACGTGGGGGAAGTTTTCTTTCGCCCACTTCATCTCGGCGGCTACGTCGTCGGTGCTCCGCTTGCGCCAGGCGTGGCCGGAGAGGGTCTGAGGCCAAAGGCAGAAGGTGCACTGCGCCGGGCAGCCGCGAGTTGAATAGAGCGAGATGAAGGGGTGGAGCAGGAACGGCACGTTGTAGCGGGTGACGTCCATGTCGCGCTTGTAGATCTTCGTGGCCCACGGCATCGCGTCGAGGTCTTCGACCTGTGGACGGTCGGGGTTGTGCTGGATGACTCCGTTGGTGTCTTTGTAGCTGATGCCGAGGATTTCGTTCAATGGATTGCCGTTTGCGTACTCGACGACGGAGAAATCGAACTCGCGGCGGCAGACGAAGTCGATGACGTTGCACTCGTTGAGGGCGCGGTCGGGGTCAGTGGTGACCGGAGGGCCGACGAAGGCGATGCGGATGCTTG
The DNA here is from genome assembly GCA_963798925.1 of uncultured Acidobacteriaceae bacterium. Classification (GTDB taxonomy): domain Bacteria; phylum Acidobacteriota; class Terriglobia; order Terriglobales; family Acidobacteriaceae; genus Edaphobacter. Next base: position 754,506 of record CAWCVD010000007.1, on the reverse strand, counting down.
GGTTTGCCTTCTTGATGGCCTGGGCGAGGGCATGGTCCCCGCTCCAACCTACGGTGGAGGTGAAGAGGACGAGGAACTCATAGCCCTTGGCGATCTCGATCGTCTCTTCGGCGGAGACGTGGTGGGGCGGGGCGTCGAGAAGCTTCGAGCCCTCGAGCATGCCGGCGGGATAGGCGAGCCAGACGGGGTACCAGTAGGACTCGATCTCGCGGGTAGCGGGCCAACGGGAGCTGGCGCCGCCATCGAAATTTTCGAAGGAGGGCGGGTTCAGGAACAGGGTTTTTAGCGGCATATCAATTCTCACATTTTACCATTCAGTTACGGGGTGCGGTGGGATTTCGGAGGTTTCGCGCGTGGTTCGGGCGAATGGTGTGAATGGCAGGCAAGAAGCTCATTTTGGGAGCGATAGTGAGACAGTGGGGAGTTGGAGCCGCTCAGGGCTTGTCTAGCGGTAGAGGTTGGGCCTGGACGGCGGCGGCGATCCAGGATTCGAGCTGACCGGAGACGCGGAGAAGGCCGATCTGGGCCTGTTGGAGCTCGAAGTTAGCGTTGAGGAGAGCGACAAATTTCTCGCGCTCGGCGATGCGGGCGGTTTGCTCGTCTTTGGGGGTCATCTGGGGTGCCGTGAGATTGCCGCTGCCGGTCTTCAACTGTACAACCATGACATCGAGCTGCTGTTGGGCGAGCTGCTGGTCGAGAGCGGCGATCTCGACTTGCGTGGAGAGCTCGGCTGCGGTGTGGTGTGCACGGAGGCGTGTATCTAAGAATTGATCGCGAAGCATATCAGCTTCGTGCAGGGCATGGGAGGCATCGGCCATAGATTGCCGCTCCCTTGCGCGATGGGCCATGTCATAGACCGGAATGGTGATCTGTACGCCGACTGCGGCGTTATTCTGTTGGAAACGGAAGTAATAGTCTTGGATGTTGGTGTACTTGGCGAAACGGCTGTACTGCCCCTCAAAATAGATTTGGGGTCGCCAGAGATAGCGGGCATCGCCGAAAGCAGTCTGGCGTTTGGCGCGTGCGGTGGCGTAGGCGGCATCGACCGCTGGACTACTGACGACAGGGGTGCCTATGAGATCGGGTGGGGTGGCTGAGAAACTGGGAACGCTGTCGCTGGTGGTGCCGAGACCCTGCTCGGGAAGGCCGATGAGACGCGCGAGATGAGCACGGTCGGAGGCTGTCTCATCTTCAGCGCGGAGGCGGGCGAGGCGGACCTGAGCGGCGGTAAGGCGGCAGATGGTCAGATCGATGAGGGTATCCTGGCCTGCATCGAGCCGATCTTGAACAATGTCGACGAGCCGATCGGCAAAGGTTTGCTGCTGCTGGAGCGCGGCTTGGCGCTGCATGTCGCGATCGAGCGCGAAGTAGGTGACCGCAGTGTCCTCGGCCACACTTTCACGAATGTCCTTGAGATTGAGATTGGCGGCATCGAGAGCGGCTCGGGCGGCGCGGAGATAGTCCCGCTGAGAGTAACTGAAAACCAACGACTGCGAGGTCACGTTGAAGATCGACGGCTGACCGAGTGGGAAACCGTAAGAGGGTGGACCGACGCCGGAACCCCCGACGATGTTCGGAATGTATGCGTCACGGAGCTGCTGGACCGCGGCGAGCGCCTTCTCGACGTCGGCCTGAGCGGCGAGGACTTTGGGGTTGCTCTTGAAAGCGAGATCAATCGCGGTGGTGAAGGATATCTGCGCCTGGGCGGAGGTGACCACGGAGGCGAACGCAGAGCACGCGATACATAGGCGAAGAATGCGGATCATACGTTCTGAGAGCTTCCTTGAGACCGATTCCCAATCATGGTATCGCTTTTCCTTTATGGGCCTTGGACAGCTTTCTGCGCAGGTACATAGTTCGATGCCAGTGTGAGGGCAGTTGTGTATTCGCGATGGGCACCAGCTGCGTCGCCGTTTTTCGCGAGGAGATTGCCCAACTGGACGTGAACTTTGAATGCAGGCGCATCGTCGGTCTTGGCAGGCGATGCGAGATAGATACGAAGAAGGTTTTCGGCGAGATCCGGGGAACGGTGCGCCTCTGTGAGGATGCTGGCGGCGTCGACGAGAGCCGGACCTTTGCGCCGGTCTGCGTTGACTGCCGACTTGAGAGCCTCGAGCATCTTATCGAACTGCTTTTGGCGTTGATAGAAGTGGCCGAGGTCGATGTAGGCTTCAGGAGATTTGCCGGCGGCGACAGCGTTACTGAACTCAGTTTCCGCGAGCGTGCTGTTCTTTTGCTTCTCTGCGATAAGAGCGAGCAGACGATGAGATTGGGCAGGGAATTGCGGTTGCATTTTTGCAGCCAAGGCCTGCGCTTTGTCGAGGCCACCGCCGATGAGCCCGGGCGCTGCCACGTAAAACTCCCCAAGGTCGCTAATTGCGTTTATGTTTTCAGGATCGAGCTCGACGGCGTGTTCGAAGGCGGTGCGAACTTTGATCGCGAGGCTAAGGGCAATGACTGGATTGGCATGCGAGGCCTTGAATCCGTAGGCGCGGCCTAGCCACATTTGATCTTCGCTGCTGGAGGGTGCGTTGGCGACGGCCAGTTCGCATTCGTGAATGGCTTTGTCGGCCATCTCCTGAGCGTACGCGGCGCGGCAGAGAAGCTGATGGGCGAGGGCGTCGCCAGGCTGATGGGCGACGAGTTGGTGAAGGCTTGCAGTTGCTTCGTCGACGTGGCCCTGTTGGAGGAGAGCGTTGGCCTGAGTGGTATCTGCGGGAAGAGAATGGGCACAACAGAGGAGGGTGAGGACAGATAGAAGAATACGGACCGGATGGGTGCTGAAGGGCATGGTTAGTCGACTACTCTGACCGTAAGCCCATTGGACAGTTCACGGTTATTGAGTGAGCCAAGGGCGACGATGTCTTTGTCAGTGAGGCCCCCGGTAATCTCCGCGCGGATCAGATTCGTTGCTACACCGACCTGAACGGGGGTGCGAACGAGCTTGTTGTTCACGACGCGGAAGACGAAGTTGCCGGCCTCGGTGTGGAGGGCCTCGCGTGGAATGCTGAGTGCGTTGAAGCGCTGGGCGGTGGTGACGGTAACGACGACATTAGTGTTAGGAAGAAGGTCGCCGTGGGCGTCGTCGACGGTGATGAGACATTCGCCAACATTGCGCGTGCCGTAGTTGATGACAGTAGTTGGAGCGACGGTGATGTGACCATGCCAGGTCTGGTTGGGCTTTGCGTCCCAGGCAATCTTGACTGCCTGCCCGACGGCAAGCTTACCGATCTCCGGCTCGTCGAAGTAGGCGTGGACCTGGATTTTGTTGAGGTCGGCGACGGCGATGAGATTCTCCCCTGCCTGCACGAAGTCGTAATCGGAGACAGGGATCGAATATACGGTTCCCAACTGAGGGGTACGGATGTTGTAGGAGGCGTAGGAACTCTGGGCTGCTTCGAGTGAAGCGCGGGCGTCGGCTACCTGTGCTTCGACGCGTGCCTTATCGGCTGGACTGTAGCGCTGGGTTTCCCGCATTTGGTAGTTCTGCAGGGACGCGTTTGCGGTTTGCAATCGCTCCTCTGCAGATGCGACCTCGCTGGGGGAGGCTGCACCTCTCTGCTGGAGTTGCTTGAGCGCTGCAAGGTTTGCCGTCGCTTGCTGCTGCTCTAATCGGGCTCGGCTGACATCTCCCTTCACGGTTAGCTGTTCTTCCTGCGAGCCACCCTGTTCCATGTCACTGAGCGTTGCCTCCGCGGTACGGAGGGCAACGTTTGCGGAGGCTAGCTTGGCTTTAGCGTCGGCGTCGTCCATTTTGATGAGGAGCTCGCCGGGTTTTACCTTCTGAAGGACTTCGACGTAGACCTTGGCGACGACACCTGCCTGGGGAGCGTAGGCCTGAAACTCGCCAATCGGTTCAACCTTTCCATTTGTCGAGACGGAACTGATGAGGTTCTGGCGATCGACGGAGGCTACTTTGATCTCGGTTGCCTCGTGGGTTGTGGAGCGGAGGACGAGGAAAACGAGGAGAATAACAGCAAGGACGAGGCCCCACACGATGAGGGGATTGAGTCGTCTTGTCTCGGTCGTCGGCATCCGTCAAGAGGTTCAGTATATAAGACGCCGGTGCACCGGAAACGAAGCAGAAAGTTTTGAAGGCGAAGTAGTTACTCCTGGCTGGATACTGAGCGGGAAGCACGCCAGATGTCAACGAGTTCGAGTTCGAGGCCGGGAAATTGGCGGTTAGATTTCGCCTTCAGGCGATAGGCAATGTCGAGGGTTGAGCCTTTCTCGACTGCCATTGCGGTGACGCGAGCAGGCCAGTTGATGGTTCGAGTCCAACCGAGTGCGCTGAGGCGCCGGTTCTCTCCGGCTTTTTCAAGCTCCAGGCAGATGTGTTTTTCTTTGAGGATACGAACGGGGGCTGCGACCCTGAGGGCGCGAGTGACGAAGACCGGCTCGCGGTTTCCAATTCCGAAGGGTTCGCATCGAGTAAGCCAGGAGAAGAAGTCCTGCGTGAGCTCACTGAGCAGAACCTCGGCGTCGTATTGCAGAGGCGGAGTAAGGATGGCTCCCGTGAGACGGGCTGAGCTATAAAAGTGCATTCGATCGCGCAGAAGGGGCAGGCGGTCGGATGGCATCGAGAAACCGACGGCGTGGGCGTGTCCGCCGAAGCGCGTGAAGAGAGTCTCCGGCACGCTACCCTCTCTGTCGATCTGCTCATGGACCGCGGTGAGGGCATCGAGAAGGTGAAAGCCATCGATGGAGCGGCCGGAGCCATGGGCTTGTCCATCTTCATGAGTGAGTATGAGCGCGGGACGGCCGGTGCGATCGACGACGCGTGAGGCGAGGATACCGAGGACTCCACGGTGCCAGGTTGCGTCGTCAAGGATGAGGCAGTCGGCGGAGCCATCTGAATAAGCTTCGAGCTGCGTTTCGATGGCGTCGAGCGCTATTGCCTCGGTGGCTCGGCGCTCGTCGTTGAGGCGGTTAAGTTTCTCTGCAAGATCGTTGGCGTGGGTGGGGTCATTGGTGAGGAAGAGGTCGACAACGTCACTGGCGATGTCCATGCGGCCGGCGGCGTTGATGCGTGGGGCGAGGCGAAAGCCGACTTCCGTGGCAGTGGGGGGCCGGTTCGCGGGGATCTGCGCGATCTGCATGAGTGCACGGAGACCTGGCTGGACCGGGTTGCGAAGCTCGCGGAGGCCAATTGCGGCGATGAGGCGATTCTCTCCGTGAAGTGGAACCGAGTCGGCTATGGTGGCGATGGCGACGAGTTTGAGAAAGGAAGGGACGAGGCCGCGCTTGAGGCGAAGATGCTGAGCTTCTGGATCGTCGGCTGTGTTGGCGGCAGCCTGCAGGAGTGCGTGTGCGAGTTTGAAGGCGACTGCCGCGCCGCAGAGGAACTTGAAGGGATAAGCGCAATTCGGCTGGGCCGGATTGAGGACGGCAACGGCTTCGGGAACGCCGAGAGCCTGGTCCGGTAGGTGATGGTCGGTGACGATGAGGTCGAGGCCCAGGGTCTTTGCTTCTTCGGCAGCAGCAAAGGCGCGGATGCCGGTGTCAACGCTGATGACGAGACGGATTCCGGCTGCTGCAGCGTTGCCTAGAACGCTCGCTTGCATGCCGTAGCCTTCGCGGAGGCGGTGGGGGACGTGATAGGTGACGGTGGCCGGGGTTTCTTTGGCGGCGATGCGCTCGATGGCTGTCTTGAGGAGGACGGTGGCGGTGGTGCCATCGACGTCGTAGTCGCCGTAGATAAGGATGGGTTCGTTGGAGCGGACGGCGTGCTGGATGCGGGCTACGGCTCGATCCATGCCTAGCATGAGTGAAGGGTTGTGGAGGTGGTCAATGGTGGGGTTGAGGAAGGCGTCGGCGGAGAGGGGGTCCGTGATGCCGCGGGAGACGAGCAGGGAGGCGATGGCTGGAGGACAGTGGAGGTGTTCTGCCAGCCGTGCGACGGTGCTGGGTTCGGTCGGTTCCGTGACCCATTGCGTCCCGGCAAGTTGCGGGCCAGCAAAAGCGGAGGACATGGATTGGCTACTCGTCGGTTTCGCGGTTGTCGACGACAATGCCGCCGAGATCGGTCACCGTCTCCATGAGGTTCTGGAAGCTGTCGTACCAGTCTGTGGCGATCTCGAAGAGGAACATGATGCCCTGGTGGGCGAAGCCGAGCTGCAGGTAGCCGATCTTGCCGACGTGATTGACGAGATACTCGGCGTCGTCGATCTCCTCGGAGACATCGCCGGGGAAGGTCTGGTCGCGGAGCTGGTCGAGGAGGATGACGACGTCGGCCTTTTCGAGGACGACCTCGCTCATGGTGAGGAATGGAGCTCCGGCGGCTTTGGCGTGCTCGACGAAGTCCTTCCAGCTGTCAGGGTGGTCCTCCTCGAAGATGACGGAGGGAACGTCCTCGGAGACGAAGGCATTGAGACGGCGCATGCCGTGGCCGGCGATGAAGGCCACCATGTCGTCCTTGAGCGAGATCAGGTTGTCGGGCTGCATTCGATGGCTATTGTCTCAGAAACAACCGTGAACCGCACAGGAATCGGGACGCGATTTTGAGTCCGGGCTGCATGGTATAGTCGAAGGAAAGAGAGATGATTTTTTCTAAAGATTACGTTGGATATCTGGCGCGCCAGACGATAAAGCATCTGGTCTCAGAGAAGATGATCCATACCGAAAAACCAGCGCTGGTGAATGAGCGGGTGGGGGCGGCTATGGTGGATGAGCTGGCGCTCGAAGACCGCATCAATGATGAGGTGCGGGTGATTCTTGAGGCGTTTCAGGAAGATATGCGCAAGACGGGGGCGAGCTATCCTGAGATGTTCAAGAAGGTAAAGAACGAACTGGCCCGCAAGTACAAGGCGGTGCTGTGAGGATATCGCGCGACAAGCTGAATAAGCTGGCCCACACGGTGGCGGATACTCTGGCTGAGATCAATGAGGTGGACTTCCTGGAGGACCGGAACACGATCCGTCAGGAGGCTCGTAAGGCCCTTGAGAAACTGCTGACCGAGGAGACGAAGATCGATGCGGCGGCGCGGCAGAAGATCGCTTCGCAGCGAAAGATCATTGTGGAAGGGTCGCAGGAGTGGGATATTCTCTACCGGAAGTATTACAACGATGAGGTGAAGAAGCTGGGGCTTTGATGCTCCGGTCTTCCTGCTCGTCTTAGTCCCCCCTACCCGTCAAAAAATGTGTAAAGTATTCGAAAGAGAGACTTTAGGCTTGGACTTGAGTACAAGCTAGGTCCGACTTCCGCTCTCCGTCTGTTGGGGTCCTAGGCGGTATTTGTGTTTTTGGGAGGCTGATTGTGTCAAGTGCTGGGATGCGTTTCAGGCTGGGTCCTGGATTGGCTGGAGGTGCCGTTTTGCTCAGTGCTCACTGAGTTGATCTGGATGGCCGGTTTGGGGAAGTCGCCTTGTTTTCGTCGATCTGCTACCAGGTTTGTCGACGGTGCCAGCATCTAATTCCCGTTTTGAAATCCAGTGCGCAAAAACTTGCATTGAGTTCTTGTAAACCTCCTCGTGATGAACCAAGGTAATGACATCGCAGCGGGATCGGTAACGCGAACCTTGGTTGAATGCGGCGATGAATTTGATTTGGGGGTAATGAATGCGGGTTTTGATTGTTGAAGATGATGCTGCACTTGGGCTGTTTCTGCAAAAGGGCTTGAAACTTGAGGGCCATGAGGTGGCATGGGTTGGGGATGGAGAGGCCGCGCTGGAGCACACTGCTGCAAATCGTCCGGATCTGATTGTGCTTGACCTGAGTCTTCCGCGAAAAGATGGTACCGAGGTTCTTGCGGAACTGCGCGGGCGGTTTGATGAGACGGCAGTGCTGGTGCTGACTGGAAGAAGCCAAGTGGAAGAGCGGGTGAAGTGCCTAAATCTTGGCGCGGACGACTGCCTGTTGAAGCCGTTCAGCTTCCATGAACTGACGGCTCGGTGCCGGGCGCTGCTGCGGCGGCGGGAGCAGTTTACCGATCCGGTATTGCGGCATGGCGAGGTGGAATTGAACCGGATCGAACGTCGGGTGGTGCGGAATGGACGGCTGGTGGAGCTTACCGTTAAGAGTTTTCGCTGCTGGAGTACTTGCTGCTGCGGCGTGGACAGTCTTGACGACGGAGGGATTTGCTCCAGAGAGTATGGCCCTGACGATGCCGCTGATCTTTGTAGAGGAGTTTGGGTTGCTGCCTCTGCGGGTGGCCGCATCGCGCATCTTGTATCTCGGGTTTGCCGATCGGCTCGATGCTTCCGCTGCCTTTGCAGCGGAGCGGATGATGGGGTTCAAGGTTGAAAGTGGTGTTGTCGAGGGTTCTCAGTTCGAGGCTGCACGAGGGCTTTTGCTTGCCTGTGACGGAGTGGAGATGAGACGTCAAGCGGCCAAAGACAAAGACACAATGGCGGTTAAAATTACTGCGATTATTGAGCAACAGCAGCCAATAGCGTCACGTTTGGTCAGGCTGCATCAGTATTATTGGCTAAGGCTTTGGCTCGAGCGTGGCGCTTTAGGGAAGGTTGGGATCTTGCCAGCAACCAAGGAGGATATTCTGGACTACGTTTTCACAATAGGGGAACAGCGATAGAAGCAAGCTTCCGAGACAAGGGAGCCTGCTGGTCCTTTTTGCGCGAAAGCTTGTGTCTTACTTGGGATTGGGGCTTGAAATAGCTGCTGGTTCGGGTGCGGCCAAGGCGGATGGGATTGCTGCAGAATCCTGAGCCGGGCCCAATCCTAGTTTAATGATGGCTCGAGAGTCTGGGATCAGTTTGGTCTGCCAGCCGTTATCTTCCTGGAATTTCTGCATGGCAACTTCCGTTCGGGTGTCCCAATGACCCGAGGCTTCGCCCGTGAGGTAACCGGACTTGATCAAAGAAGCCTGAATTTGAGCAGCGCGGGCATCGTCGATCCCACGCTGACCCGCGGGTTTTGTCGATTTAGAGCGCTTATTGAACAACTTAGGAGAGGTGGGACCGCGACGGGCATGGGTAAACGCGGAACATGGCAAGCAAGCCGACAGCATCAGAGTCGTGCTTAGAAGTGCTTTACCAAATCGCATGGCCGGTTATTCCCTTGGGTTGAGTATTGAACAAAAATGAACTCTGAGACGTGGTGACGTGGGTAGAGTATCTCGAGAGTAACGGTGATTGCAAGAAAAGGTTGACCAATTCAGCTACATCTTTCGTGGCGGCGCCGCTTGGTAGAGTCTGCAATGAGAAACAAGCGGCAAGGGGCGGGCGTAAGTACAAGATATGCCGCTCCTTGCGTCGGTTGGATCAGGTTTATGGAAGTGTGCCGCCAACGTAGGAGCTCACGTTTTTCTGGTTCGGGAACTGAATTACGAAGACCACGTCATCTTTGGATTTCAGAGTGGCGACAACGGCTCTATAGCTCGCTTCGTCTGTTACGGGCCGCCGGTTGATTGCTGTAATGATGGCGCTCTTTCCGAGTCCGATCTCGTCGGCAAAGGAACCGGGGCGAACGCTGGTGATGATGACGCCGCCTCTGATCCCTGCTTTAGTCGCTATGGCGGGCGGGATTGCAGAAACGGTGATTCCCAGCTTGCCCTCGCCGGCATCCGATTCCTGCGGGGCTGAAGTCTCTTCCTGCTGGCCTGTGATGTCGGCGTAGGTCTTGGCCCGATCACCAATGATGACATTGGCGGTGTTCTGTTTGCCGTCGCGCAGGTAGCCAAGCTTGACCGATGAACCAACATGACGCGCCGAGATGTCGTTAACAAGATCATCGCCATCCTTGATGTTCCGACCATCGATCGAGACAAGGACGTCGCCGACTTGAATTCCCGCCTTTGCTGCACCACCATTAGGGGTTACGGTGCCAACGATCACGCCGTTGGTAAACCCGTAGACGCGGCCGACAGCCGATGATTGTGCAGTCTGGAACTGAATCCCGATTGAGCCGCGAACGACCTTGTGCTCGGGCCCGATGAGCATGTTGTAGACGTTAGCAATGATATTGGCGGGCATGGCAAAACCGACGCCTTGGGAACCCATAGACGAGGTGTAGATGGCGGTGTTCATCCCGACGACCTGACCCGCCATGTCGACGAGCGGGCCGCCGGAGTTGCCGGGATTGATGGCGGCGTCGGTCTGGATGAAGCGCTGGAACTGCGTCTGCGAGACGCCGTTGGCGCTGGGTTCTTCGATGCTGCGGTTCTTAGCAGAGATGATGCCAGCGGTCACCGTCTTTGAGAGCGTGAAGGGGCTTCCGATAGCGAGGACCCAGTCTCCCACCTGCGCTCCATCGGAGTTTCCCAGCTTGACCGTGGGAAGAGGCTCCTTTGTGTCGATCTTTATGACGGCAATATCCGTATCCTTATCGACGCCAACTACTGTGGCGAGACGGCCCGGATCACCCACGTCGTCGGGATCGCTCGAGAGCTTGACGTAGATCTTGTCGGCCTTATCGACCACGTGGTTGTTCGTGATGATGTAACCGCGCGCGTCCACGATAAAGCCGGAACCCAGGGCACGACGTTCGCCGCCGGGACCATCTCCATCATCGCCGCCTTGTCCGCCAAAGAAACGGTTGAAGAAGTCCTGCATATCGCCGGGTGACTGTTGATTATCGTCGTCATCGTCGGGATTACTGGGCACAGCCCGTTGGCCGCCGCGTTTGCGTTTGTTGGCGGACGGTTTGGGTAGCTCTTCCGTGTTGATGTTGACGACAGCCGGACCGACCTGCTTTACGATCTGTGAGAAGCCATTCGAGAGTGCGACTGGAGATGGAATGACAAGGGGCCGGGCGTCGGACGAGTCAACCTTGGCCTGCTCTTTTCCGCTGACACTGCTTGTTAGAACCGAGCCGGCGAGAATGCCGACCGACAATGTTGCCAGAAGAACGAATGTCGTCGTGAGGCGGTGACTGCGAATGCGCTCGAACAAAGTCGGAGAAGTGTTTTTCACGGTTTCCATTAGTCGGTCTTAGCCTCTTTATAGTGCGTTGATGTGCGCCGGGATATTGTGCACGGCACGAACCCTAAGTATAGTCGTCTCTCGTTGTTGCTGCCTCGCTGGAGGACCTCGGTTTGTCTTATTTAGACGCTAATTCTGGCGGAAAGTCTTGTCTTTCTTCAGTCTTGATGCAGCGATAGCGGAGGCGCCGTAGAGAACAATTCGATGAAGGCGATGCCGCCGAGGATTAGGGTGGCACCCAGGAGAGACCGGCCGCCGAGGCGTTCGTGCAGGACGAGAAAAGAGGTCAGGCATGCAAATACCGGTTCGAGTGTTAGCAGAATGGCGGTGTGGGTGGGTGGGAGATGCTGCTGAACCCAGCTTTGGATGGTGAAGGCGGCGGCAGTCGCCAGAAGGCCGGTAATGGCGAGAGCGGTGATAAGCCGTGGGGTTGGGCTGAGATGAGGGGTTCCGCCCAACGGGAGAGTGATGGCCATGAGGACCGTGGCGACGCCTATCTGGAGGGTGGCGAGTTGACCGGCGGGAACCCTGGGTGATGCGTGGGCGAGGGAGAGAAGATGGCCCGCGAAGGCAACAGCGCAGGCGAGAGTGAGGAGATCGCCGAGGCCGATGCTGGTGAAGAGGTTGTTGGCGGTGGTTCCGGCCGGCGTCGTCAACAGGAAGAGGCCGGAGAATGCGAGCAGCGCGCCGATGGCAGTTGTCCAGCTAGGAGATGGCGTGTTGGGAGAGCGCAGTGCAGGAATGAGCGTGAATAGCGGGACGAAGACGACGACCATACCGGTGATGAAGGCTGACTTTGCGGGTGTGGTCAAGGCAAGACCGGCCGTCTGGAACTGATAACCGGCTGCGAGGAAGATGCCTACGATGATGCCCGAGATCAGAGCACGACGGTTGATGTGCCGGAGTTGGCGATGGTTGATGATTGCCAGCGCAACAAAGGCGAGAGTCATACGCAGGAGATTGAAGAGCAACGGCGAAGCGTCCTGAAGGGCATCTTTGACGAGGACGAAGGTTGCGCCCCAGACGAAGACGACCGCTAGCAGCAGGAGATGGGCGAGTGCGCCGGGGCTCAGGCGTTTGGCCAACTACTTTTGCGCTCCCAGTTTCTGTGCGTCGTAGACGGTTTCGCCGTTGATCATGGTGCGCAGGACTTTGGTGTGAAGGAGCTCTTGCGGTGAGGCGGTCGTGATGTCACGGTCGAGGACGAGGAGGTCGGCGAGAAAGCCCGGTTCCAGACGGCCCTTCACTTTTTCGCGAAACTCTCCGAAGGCGGAGGCCTGGGTGTAGGCGTAGATGGCTTCGTTGAGCGAGATCTTCTCCTGCGGCTCGAAGGTCTGGGTGCCGGCCTCGTTCTTGCGCGTGATGGCGGAGTAGAGGCCGCGGAAGGGATTAACGAGCTCGACGGGGTAGTCGGTTCCGAAGGCGAGGACGACGTGGTGGTCGAGGAAGCTCTTCCAGGCGTAGGCATATTTGATTCGCTCAGGGCCGAGGCGGTCAGTGGCCCACTTCATGTCGGTAAGGAGGTGGGACGGCTGCATTGACGCGATGACGCCTTCTTTTTCGAAGCGGTCGAAGTCGCCAGGCAGCAGGACCTGGGCGTGTTCGATGCGGAAGCGGAGGGCGCCGGGGGGTGGTGCGGCTCCCGGCTCCGACCTGGTGACGACGTAAGCGTCGGGGCCGTGTTCGGAGGGCAGCGGCGGAAGGTTGGCTACCTGATCGGCTACTCCGAAGGCATTGAGAGCCATCGTGTTGGCGCGGTCTCCGATGGCGTGGAAGCCTAGCTGGAAGCCTGCCATGGCGCGTTCCGCGGCCATCTGGTTGAGCTTGTCCTGGTCGTAGCGCGGGAGGCCGGAGTTGCCGGAGTCGTTGGAGTATGGCTCTTCGAGGGCGGCAGTGCGGGAGCCGAGGGAGCCGTCCATGTAACCCTTGAGCTGGGTGAGATGGAGCAGGAGGTCATCGCTGGGATGGCTTGCGCGGCGCTGCTTGAGGACGTCCAAAGGCGTGTCGAAGGCGAGCCACTCGGCGACGCGGAGATGGAGCTTATTGCTATGCTCGAGCTCTTCGAGAGCGAGGAAGTCCTCCCAGTCGGAGTTGTCCTGCACGCTGGTGACTCCGTTAGCGAGGACATCTGCGATGGCGACGGTGTAGGCCTCACGTCGCTGTTCGATGGTCGGCGGCGGAATTTTGCTGAAGACGAGGGCGTTGGCTCCTGCTTCGCGAAGGATTCCGTTTGGGTCGCCCGAGGCGTCGCGATCAATTTTGGAACCGGAGGGATCTGGCGTGGTGGCGGTGATGCCCGCGGCGGTGAGAGCGGCGGAGTTGGCGACGGCCATGTGGCCGTCGACGCGACGGAAGATGGCGGGATAGCCAGCGGTGACGGCGTCGAGATCGGTGCGCGAGGGAAGCTTGCCGTCGGCCCAGAGGGTCTGGTCCCATCCTCCGCCTTGAATCCATGAGCCGGGTGGGGCGGTTGCGACGTAGATGCGGATGCGTTGCTGCATCTCGGCCAGGGAGTGGACGCCGACGAGGTTGACGGAGAGCTTCTGGCGGCCCGCTTCGCCCATGTGCGTGTGGGCGTCGTTGAAGCCCGGCATGGCGAAGGCTCCGTGGAGGTCGATGACCTGGGTCTTTGGACCTTTGAGCTTGAGGACTTCGGCTTCGGTGCCGGCGGCAAGGATCTTTCCATTGGCGATGGCGAGCGCCGTGACCTTGGCTGGGGTTGCAGAGTTGTCACCGTCTCGTAGGTGGGTGCCGGTGAGAATGTTGCCTCGGACGAGGATGGTGTCGGCTGTCTGGGCTTGGGCGGCCGAAGCGGCGATGAGGATTGCGGTGAGTGCAATGGCTTTCACGAGGGGAGTTTATCAGGTACCCCCCACCTGCTCTTAATTGTGCAAAGTCTTCGAACGATGAGACTTAGGCGCGGACTTCCGAGGTAAAGTATTGATTTATATGGATCTGCCTTGCAAAGTCTTGATTTGAAATGAGAAAGAGCTTAGGTGACATTTGCGGCCTTCTTTGGGCCCTTATTTAATTGTAGCGAATTGAATGGGGCGGTTTTCCTTTTGGATGTTATTGGTTTAAGAGAGTTAACGGGTGTTGGGGCTTGACATGCGATTTTTGGGCTGTTTTTTGCGGTTTTATTTTTGAGGCTGCGGAAATCCGCAGGAGTGAGGACGAGAGCAAAGGTAAATGGCGATCAGTTTTCAGTGAGAGAGTTGTTCAGTTTTTCAGTCAGGCAACGGCAAATGCAAATGCAAAAGCAACGACGAATGCGGTGGTTTTTCGCTTCGCTCAGAATGACAAGCGACGGTCAGGAAGGGGATGGTGGTATTGCTGTGGTTTGGAGGGTGTCGAGGAGGGTTAGGAGGATGCGGCGGAGGGCGGTTTCGCGGCCGGTGGGGTCGTACCACTCCTGCAGGGTGTGGATGCCGCCGCCCTGGCCTCCGGTGCCTATCGCGATTGCGGGGATTCCAAGAGAGAGTGGAATGTTGGCGTCGGTTGAGCCGAGGCGTGGCTCTGTGCGGAGCGTGAGGTGGCGGTCGACGGCGCGGAGGGTGTGGAGGAGTGGGGAATCTTCGGGGAGTGCGGCGGCGGGTCGGTTGCCGATGGTTTCGATTTGGAGTTTTGCGTGGGTGTTTGTAGTTTTTTGTGTGGTGGTTGGGGTGACGGTCTCTTCGAAGATCTGACGGACGGCGTCGGCGGTGGCGATGAGTTGAGTTGAGGCAGTAGAGCGGATGTCGAGGAGGGCGGTGGCGGATTCGGGGATGGAGTTGATGGAGGTTCCGCCGGAGATGTGGCCGATGTTGATGGTGGTGGTGGGTTCGGTGGGAAGTTCGAGCGCGGCGATGCGGGTGATGGCCTGGCTGAGAAGGAGGATTGGGTTGAGTGTTCCGGCGTCGGTCCAGGAGTGACCTCCCGGGCCGGTGATGGTGATGCGGAAACGCAGGCTGCCGAGGGCGCGGGTGACGACGGCGGAGTTGCCGCTGCCTTCGAGCGCGATGGCGGCGGCGATCCGGGTGCGGTAGGTGCCGCGCTCGAAGAGGTGGCGCATGCCACGGAGGTCGCCTTCGCCTTCTTCACCAACGTTGGCGGCGAAGAGGATCGGGATGGGTGGCGTGATGTTGGCGTAGCGGAGAGCGGAGGCGATGGCGAGGAGGCCGGTTAGTCCGGCGGCGTTGTCGCAGATGCCGGGGGCGGAGATGCGGCGGCTGCTTTTTTCTTCGGTAGGTTCGATTGCAGTGTTGGCGGGGAAGACCGTGTCGAGGTGGGCGGAGAGGAGTACGACTGGCCCCCTTGGTGCTGGGGATTCTGAGCTGACTTCGGCGAGGACGTTGCCTTCGTCGTCCTGGTGAACGTTGGTTAGGCCTAGTTGGTGGAAGCGGTCGAGGAACCAAGTGGCTCGGGCGGATTCTCCAAATGGTGGGGCGGGGATGCAGACGATTTCAAGCAGCCATTGGCGGAGTTGCGGCTGGTGGAGATGGAGCCAGTGAAAGGCACGATGGACGGCGGTGAGGGTGGCGAGATGAGAGACTCGGCGCTGGGCGGAGGTCGTGGGCATTCGGGGTCTAAGTCTACTTTACGGTGTCGGGAGAGTGTGAGATGGGCAGGAGCGGTCGAGCTTCGCTTGATATCCCACCCTTTGCAAAGCGCAAAGGATGGGGCACCCAGATGTCCGGCGATACGGTCAGTCGTATTCGACTTCGACCAGGTAGAGGCCGCGGGCTGGAGCGGTGAAGCCGGCGGCGCTGCGGTTGCGGGCGGCGAGGATCTCGGGGATGGATTCGGGAGAGCGGCGGTTGGCGGCGCACTCGACGAAGGTGCCGACGAGGTTGCGCACCATGTGATGCAGGAAGCCGGAGCCGGTGACGCGGTAGACGAAGAGGTCTTCTCGACGTTGCCAGGCGGAGTGGTGGATGGTGCGGGTGTTGCCGATGTGTTTTGGCGGATTGAGGTGTGTGGGGTCGCCCGAGTCTTCTGGGTCTTCGTCTTCAGACGCCGCGTTGCGTGTGGATTGATCGGGATCGGTGGCGGCGAAGGAGGTGAAGTCGTACGTGCCCAGGACTGCGGCTGCGACTTGCTGGAGGACGTCGAAGCTGAGGCGGTAGCGGCTGGGCCAGACGAAGGATGCGAGAAACGGCGAGCAGAGGATGCCGCGTGGAAGGATGCGGTACTCGTAGGTTTTGCGGAGGGCGCTGTGGCGGGCGTGGAAGGATTCGGGGACTTCTTCCACGGAGAAAACGCGAATGCTGGGCGGTAGGGCGTTATTGAGAGCGCGATGGAGATTGGCGGCGGGGATGAGTGTTGTGAGCGAGAAGCTGGCGACCTGGCCGAGGGCGTGGACTCCGGTGTCGGTGCGGCCGGAGCCCTGGGGGAGGATGGTTTCTCCTGTGATGTGGTGGATGGCGTCGGCGAGTGTGCCCTGCACGGTGGGGAGATTGGGCTGGATCTGCCAGCCGTTGTAAGGGGTGCCGTCGTAAGTGAGGGTTAGCTTGAAGTGCATGAGTGATGCAGTGTGGGTCTGATGACCGTCTCTTTCTCATACTAATGTTTTGAGGATGAGCGAAGACGAAATACAGGGATCCTTCCCCTTCGACAAACTCAGGGTCAGGATGACGACTTCAAGACGGAAGGTAGGGCGCGTCCCTCTTGGATAGTTCAGGGAGACGACTTCAAACAGGGAGGGATTATTTCGGATCGTTGGCGCTCGTTTTGGACATGAAGCGGGTTACGTCGTCGTGGGAGATGGCTTCTTTGGCGTAGATGAAGGTGCCTTTGTCTTTGACCTCGCGAGCGGCGCGGAGGAAGGCTCCGAGGGCGGCTCGGGCGAAGGAGCCGCCTACGCTGATGCGCTTGACTCCGACGGCGGCGAGTTGGTCGACGGAGAAGGTTGCTGAGCCGAAGCCCATGAGGACGTTGACGGGTTTGGGGACAGAGGCGCAGAGTTCGCGGATGTCTCCGAGGGTGGAGAGGCCGGGAGCGTAGAGGACGTCGGCTCCGGCTTCGGCGAAGGATTGGAGGCGGCGGATGGTGTCGCTGAGGTTGGGACGGTTCCAGAGATAGTTTTCGGCGCGGGCGGTGAGGAGGAAGTTGTGGGTGCGGGCGGCTTCGGCGGCTGCTTCGATGCGCTCGACTGCGAGCTGGAGGTCGTAGATGGGGGAGTCGGGGTCGCCGGTGGCATCTTCGATTGATCCTCCGGCGAGGCCGGCGACGGCGGCGAGACGGATGGTGTTGGCGCACATCTCGGGCGAGGGACCGAAGCCGTTTTGAAGATCGGCGGAGACGGGTAGGTGGGTGGCTTCGACGATCTCTTTCGCGTTGCCGAGGAGGCCTTCGCGAGTGAGCTCTTCGGGCGAGTCGGTGTGGCCCGTGGAGAAGGCGTATCCGGCGCTGGTCGTGGCGAGGGCTTCGAAGCCGAGGGTGGTAAGGATCTTTGCAGAGCCGGCGTTCCACGGATTTGGGAGGATGAAGGTGCCGGGGCGTTGGTGGAGGGCCTGGAAGGCTTCGAATTTTTGTTCGCGGGTCACGTGTGGTGCGCTCCTTGCTTGGTCTGGCTTTGGTTTGGGCTTCAATCTGGATTTTGGTCTGGGTCGATCAGCGATGGCGTTTGAAGACGATGAGAGTGGTGGTGAAGAGTCCGGCCGCGGTGAGTGTGAGGAGAATGATGGCGTGGCGGTAAGCTCGCTGGGTTGCGGGTGGGGTGGCGGCGGTGTTGTCCAGGCATTGGGTGCAGCCTTGGGGGTGGGCTGTTTGGGGGGTGATGGCGAGAGTGATTGCGAGGAGAACGATTCGCGAGAGTTGCGACGGCTTCATTGGAAGAAGGCGAGGAGGGCGAAGAGAAAGAGCCAAAGGATGCCCATAGCGTGCCAGTACCAGGCGGCGCCGTCGACGAGGATCTGACGGGTTTCGAGCTGGCGGGAGAGATAGAGGCCGCCGAAGGCGACGAGGAGCACGGTGATTCCAAGGAAGAGATGGACGGCGTGGACGCCGGTGATGAGGTAGAAGAAGTGGCTGCTCTGGCTCGTGCGGAAGAAGACATGCTGGGCGGCGAGCTGGCGCCAGGCGATCCACTGTCCGGCGAGGAAGGCGAGGCCGAGGACGACGGTGCCGGAGAGCCAGGGGAGTGCGCGGCGAGTGATGGGTTTGCCGATGCCAAGCCACTCGTCCATGACGTCGGTCTCGCGGAACATGGTGCGGCGAGCGAACTCCATGGTGACGGTGCTCAGGAGAAGGACGGCGGTGTTGAGCCAGAGGATGCGCGGGATGATGGTGGGGATCCACTCGTTAACGTAGTGGTTGTAGGCGTTGATGTGGCCGGTGGATTGATTGACGAAGAAGGTGGTGACGATGGCGACGAAGAACATGAGGTCGCTGGCGAGCGCGAAGAAGATGCCCATGCGATAGCGATGGAGACGCTCGTAGGGGCCGCGGTGGCCGTGGGAGCGTTCGTTCCAATTGTCGCCGTCTCCGCCGCCGCCGGTTCTCTTGTCGGTTGGTGGACGGCGGCCTGAGCCGTTGTCGTTGTCTTCTAGGCGGCGTCGCCGTTCCTGGTCGGTTTTGTTAGGAGTGATGGTTGCCGGCATGACGGTTCACTCGCGAAGCTGTGTAGGGACAGATTACTCCGGTTTTGTGTCTGGCGTTTCCTGGATTCTGTCTTCGATTGTCTCTTGGAACGTGTGTTGGATTGTGGCCTCGTTGACTGGGTCTGGTGTCCATTGGGCGAGAAAGGAGACGGGCTCAGTGGTGTGGTAGTGGCATGGGGCGCGGAAAACGGTGATTGCTTGTGTATCGGATGCGGGGAGGGGGGTGAAAGGATTCATGGCGGGGTGCCACTCGAGCGTCGTTGCTCTCCATGGGTTTGACGTTGCAACGGTGCCTTTGCGCAGGCTACGGAAGAGATTAATGAGGAAGAGAAGCTGGACGGTCGCGAGGAAGATTGCCGCATAGGTGATGAAGCGATTGAGGGGGATGGTTTGGGCAAGGAGGATGCCTGTTGGACTGAGCTCGCCGCCGGGGCCGGGGATGCCGGTTAGTTGGGCGTAGTGGCGGGGTTCGCCGGCAAGGCCGGTGAGGTGCATGGGGAGAAAGACGGCGTAGGCTCCGATGAGGGTGAGCCAGAAGTGAAGGCGGCCAAGTGGTTCGGAGAGGAGACGGCCGGGGTGGCTGCGGGTGGCGGTGAGGAGCGGGAACCAGTAGTAGGTGCCGGCGTAGAGGCCGAAGATGCCTGCCATGGCCATGATGAGATGAAAGTGGGCGACGACGAAGAAGGTGTTGTGGAGGTATTCGTCGAGAATTGGTTGGGCGAGGATGGGGCCGGTGAGGCCTCCGGTGATGAACAGGCTGACGAAGCCGAGGGAGAAGAGCATGGCGGTGGTGTATTGCGGCTTGGATCGCCAGATGGTGGCTAGCCAGCTTAGGATTTTGGCGGAGGCGGGTAAAGCGATGGCGATGGTGGAGACGGAGAAGGCGGAGCTGGCGAAGGGGTTGAGGCCGGCCACGAACATGTGGTGTCCCCAGAGGAGAATGCCGAGGAAGCCGATGAGGAGGGTGGTAGTGATCATGGTGCGGTAGGCGAAGACTCGGCGGTGGGAGAAATTCGCGAGGAGCATGGAGGTGAGACCGAGACCCGGAAGGATGGCAATGTAGACCTCGGGGTGTCCGAAGAACCAGAAGAGATGGAGCCAGAGGAGCGGGCTGCCGTTGCCGCCGCGGTGGAGAACGTTGTTGACAAGGTCACCGGTTGGGAGGAAGAAGCTGGTGTGGGCGTGACGGTCGCAGAGGAGGAGAAGAATTGCGGCGAGAAGAACGGAGAAGGCGAGAATACTGAGGAGCGCAGCAGTGAACCATCCCCAGACGGTGAGAGGAAGTCGCTCCCACGTCATGCCGGGGCAGCGGAAGCGGATGATGGTGGTGAGCGTGTTGATGGAGCTTGCGGTACCGGCGATGGCGAAGAGTGCGATGGAGACGAGCCAGAGGTCCATGCCTGCTCCCTGGCCGGGGCCGGCGCTGGGGATTGCGCTGAGAGGTGGGTAGGCTGTCCAGCCGGAGATGGCGGAGCCTCCGGGGACGAAGGTCGAGTTGAGGAGGGTGAGGAGTGCGACGCCGGTTAGCCAAAAACTTGCGGCGTTGAGCGTGGGGAATGCCATGCGGTGCGCGCCGATTTGGGCGGGAAGGATGAGATTGCCGAAGCCGGCTTGTGGCGCGGTGGTCAGAACGAAGAAAAGCATGATAGTGCCGTGGATGGTGATCAGGGCTAGGTAGTCTTCAGGCAGGATGGGGCCGTGGAGCCAGAGGGGCCATGTGGGCCAGACGATGTGGATCCGCATTAGGAGCGAGAGGAGGGTTCCTATGGCCACGGAGACTAACGCGAGGATTAAGTACTGAATGCCGATGATGCGGTGGTCGGTAGTGAATAAGGGAACAGGGATAAGGGACCAGCGATTAGCTTGCTTTGAGTCTGCGATGTTTGTACTGGTCGGGAGGTTTTCGTTGGGTGGAGTCATGGAGTTGACTCCTTTTGGTGGGCGGCTAGCCAGGTCTCGAATTCGTTTGCCGTGAGGACATGGAGAGTTGCGTTCATGCGGTAGTGGCCGAGGCCGCATACCTGGGTGCAGAGGATGGCGTAGGTGCCAGGGATGGTTGGGGTGAAGTGGATGTGGAAGGGCTGACCGGGGACGGTGTTTTGCTTGAGGCGCAACTCGGGGATAGAGAAACCGTGGATGACGTCTTGCGCGGTGAGGCGGAGGTCTACTTCGCGGTTGGCCGGGAGAACTAGTTCGGAGGAGACGACGTCGTCGGCGGAGTGGTGGTCTTGCGGATCGAGGCCTAGTGGATTGCCTTCGCCAGGGGCGACTAATTGGGGACGGGTTATGCCGAAGGTGGCGTCGGGGCCTGGGTAGCGGAAGTACCAGGCGAATTGGACGCCGGTGGCTTCGACCTGGAGCGCGGTGAGGGAGGCTCCGGTGTAACGGGAGGTGGCCCAGAGATGCTCGGCTTTGATTGTGAGAGTGGCGAAGAGGATGGCGAGCGCGGCGAGAGGAAGGTATTCGATGCGCCGGAGGCTCGTGGCTTCCGGGCAGCGGCGGAGAACGAGACCGATGAAGAGGATGAGGTGAGCGAGGGTGAGGAGGGTGAGGGCTATCCAGAGATTGAGGAGGAGAT
Organism: uncultured Acidobacteriaceae bacterium; assembly: GCA_963798925.1. Lineage (GTDB taxonomy): Bacteria > Acidobacteriota > Terriglobia > Terriglobales > Acidobacteriaceae > Edaphobacter. Next base: position 733,472 of record CAWCVD010000007.1, on the reverse strand, counting down.
GGTGGTCGAGCGCAGGGCCGTGAGCGCTGGCGTCGGCGGGAAGGAACCAGGATGGGGCGAGCAAGAGCGCGGGGTTGTTTGTGAGGCGCGTCTTGCCGGAGTGGGGCACGGGTTAAGGATAGCGCGTTCGGTTTCTGTCAGTGGTGGGGCGAACGAAAGCGATGGCAAAAGCAAAGACCGAAGGAAGGATGAAAGGCAAAGACAAAACCCACGACAAAAGCAACAACAAAGCAAAGACAACAGCAGATTCCTCCGCTTCGCTACGGAATGACAAGAAAAACTGGGGCTGGCAAAGGAAAAATGGCAAAGGCAAAGGAAAATGGCAAAGGCAACGAAGAGGAAGATGCGGAATGGTGAGAGAGCCAGCTTTTTCGGGCTGGTGTCAGGTGCGCTTGCGGATGAGGTCGAGGAAGAGTTGGTGCACGCGCAGGTCGGTGCTGAGTTCGGGATGGAAGGTGGCGGCCAGGAGATGGCCTTCGCGGACGAGGACAGGGAAGCCGTCGCGGCTGGCGAGGGTTTCGATGTTGGGTCCTGTGTGCGTGATGCGCGGGGCGCGGATGAAGACCATCTCGAGTGGGCCGCCTGGGAGTTTTGTTGGCTCGGTGAGGATGGCGGAGTCGATTTGGCGGCCGTAAGCGTTGCGCTCGACGGTGATGTCGAGGGCGGCGAGAGATTTTTGCGGGGGGTTTTCTACATTTTTTGCGAGGAGGATCGCTCCGGCGCAGGTGCCGAAGGTTGGAGTGGTTGCGACGAAGGATTGGAGGGCGTCGAGGAAGCCTCCACGCTCGAGGAACTTAAGGAACGTGGTGGATTCGCCGCCGGGGATGATGAGGCCGTCGAGATTTGCAAGCTCAGCTGGTGTGCGGACGAGTCTGGCCGTGACACCGAGTGAGGTGAGGGCTTTGGCGTGGGCTTCGAATGCGCCCTGCAAAGCAAGGACGCCTATGGTGAGGGGCTTGTGAGACATGCTGTTCTTTTTATTGTAGAGAAGAGCGACGCTTGTTGGTCAGGCGAGTTTTTTCTGCACGCTTGTGGAGACGATCATTGGAGGTTGACAGGGATCATGCGGCCCGAGGTTTTCGATCGCTCTCCTGAGTGTTCGGGAGTAGACCGGTCAGAAGGCCAATTGCAGGAAGGTAAGCGCACACCTTGTAGACGAAGACGATGCTGGTCATGTCGGCCAACCTGCCGAGGACGGCGGCGCCGATGCCGCCCATGCCGAAGGCTAGTCCGAAGAAGAGGCCGGAGATCATTCCAACTCGTCCGGGGACGAGCTCCTGCGCGTAGACGAGGATTGCGGAGAAGGCAGAGGCGATGACGAATCCGATGATGATGCTGAGTACGCTCGTCCAGAAGAGATTTGCGTACGGCAGCACAAGGGTGAAGGGAAGGACTCCGAGGATCGAGCACCAGATGACGGACTTGCGCCCGACGCGGTCGCCGATCGGGCCTCCGACCAAGGTTCCGGCGGCAACAGCGGCCAGGAAGGCAAAGAGATGGAGCTGCGAACTTTGAACGGAGACGTGAAACTTCGCGATCAGGTAGAAGGTGTAGTAGCTCGTGAGACCTGCGAGGTAGAAGTATTTCGAGAAGACAAGGGCAATGAGGACTGCGATCGCTGTGATGACTTGCCTTCGCGGAAGTGCGGAGGCTGTTTCGGCGTGCTTTGCTGGCCTGCTTTGCAGATGGGCGAGGCGAGCTTTGTACCAGTGGCTCACTCGGATCAGGACGAAGATACCGAGGAGTGCAGCGAGCGAGAACCATGCAGAACCGATCTGGCCGTGGGGAAGAACGATGAAGACTGCGACTAGTGGGCCGATTGCAGAGCCGGTGTTTCCACCAACCTGGAAGAACGATTGAGCGAAGCCATGTTTGCCGCCGGAGGCCATTCGGGCCACCCGTGAAGATTCAGGGTGGAAGACCGCGGAGCCTATGCCAATCAGTGCAGCTGCGAGCAACAGCAGAGGGAATGTTGGCGCGACTGCCAGGAGCAGTAGACCGATGAGCGTGAATACCATCCCGGTGGGAAGGGAGTATGGGAGCGGCTTGCGATCGGTGTAGTGTCCGATGACTGGTTGCAGGAGAGATGCTGTTGTCTGGAAGGTGAGAGTGATAAAGCCGATCTGTGTGAAGTTCAGATGGAACGATGCTTTGAGGATGGGGTAGATCGAGGGCAGCAACGACTGCATCATGTCGTTGAGCACGTGGCAGAAGCTGACTGCCGCGAGCACGCGGAACATTGTCCGTTGCTGGTTCGCGGCTTCGGTGTCTATCGCGTTGTTTGTGACAGTCTGCGTGCTCACTCCGGCTCTGTGCGACCTCTTTGTTTATGGTAGCGATTCCGGGAGGGTTTTGCAGGGTGTGTGGATACTGGAGTGTCCGGTCTGGCAACTCAGTCGGCAACCATCAGCTCCCCGGACACGATGGGGCGCGTCCGCGGCAGGCTACCTCGATATGCTGCAAAGCCGATCGGCAGCAATGCACCTGTGAAGACGGTGAGCTTTGCTACGTTCGAGACCTGTGTCTGGGGGAGGGTCTTCCAGACAATCATCAGGAGGAGCTGCGCTACGGTTACCGCCCAGACTGAGCCGTAGAAGTAACGGCGCTCCGTCCCTTCGCTTTTGGTGGAGCGGCCTACGCGTGGCAATAAGCCGGCAGCGCCGAGCAGCAGAATGGTTCCGCACAGGGGGAAGTAGGCATAGTTGTAGATCTGCTTCATGTACCAGGTTCCGGTTATTGCCGCGATCAGCAATCCGCTGAGATTCAGCAGTGCGAAGCTGAGGACTGCGTTCCACGCGAAGGTGTAGCACACGCGACGATAGAGCGGGTTCGGCTTGTCCTCATCGAAGCGAAGGATGTAGGGCCGGGGCTCAACTCCGGGTAACCGACCGCGGAGGCCGGCGATTCCCGTTCCTACGAGCACTGCAGCCAGCCAGATCAGGTTGCCCCGCGACAATCCATGGGCGAACAACGTGAAGGTCAACGGGCCGGGAGCGAGAAAGAATACCCAGATCCAAATGGGCCAGTGTGCAAGCCGGTAGAGACGGGTATTGTGCTCCCGCATCTTGCGTGTGTCGGCAAATTCTACCTTTCCGCCATATCGCATAGGGTGAGTTTCGCAGAGGTCCTTCGAGAGCGTCAATCAGCGCGCCGAACAAGCGTGAAGGTGCCGATGGTGATGGGTGAGGGTCATCGCAGTTTCAATGTAAAAGGATTTGGTAGTTATCCTATGATAAGTTATGTATGTAGCTACAAGTCTGTTGTTTATTGGATTGCGGTTTGCAAGAGTTCGAATGGGACGAGGTCAAGGCGCGGATCAACCGCAAGAAACACGGCATCGATTTCGAGGAAGCTGTGAAGGTATTTCTGGATGAGTTCGCTCTTACAGAGATCGATCGATTTGTTGGCAGTGAAGTGCGATGGCAGACGATTGGGATGTTGGGAGACAGCGCGATTCTGGTCGTTGCTCACACGGCGAAAGAGGAGGGGACGGTCGAGATTGTAAGAGTCATTTCGGCTCGACGGGCGGTACCGTCGGAGAGGAAACGTTATGGGCAAAATCGTTCGCAAAACTCTAGATGAGGTAAGGAAGACGCCAGTCAGCCGAACCCGGCTGGCTGAGATTGCTGCGAGGCCGGACGATGAGATCGATCTGTCCGATATTCCCGAGTTGACGGAGAAGTTCTGGAAGAATGCTGTGAAAAATCCTTTCTATAGGCCGTTGAAGAAGCAGGTCACGTTGCGGATCGATGCGGATATTCTTGCATGGCTGCAGTTGCAGGGACGGGAAGGGTATCAGTCGCGGTTGAATGCTGTTCTGCGGCAGGGGATGTTGCAGGATTTGCGGGGGAAGCGGAAACGGGCTTGAGGGTACCTGGTAAGAGTTCTTTCGTGCTTGGGTTCCAAGTCTGGCACGAGCGAAAGCAGATCCTCCCACTGCGTGGAAGGATAATAATTCGGTGGGGAATGGCATCCGACTCCCAGCACTACCATCCGTACGTGAGCACTACCAGCCGCGGGTTTGCATCAGGTGTTGTTCTTCGATGGCTGCTGCGGCTAAGCCCTTCATGGTTCCGGTGACGGACTCGCAGGCTTCGGCGACGATCTTGGGGTCGTTGAAGTGGGTGGTGGCGATGACGATGGCTCGGGCGCGGCTGACGGCTTCTTCGCGCTCCTTTGGGTCGTTTTCTACGTCGAGCGGAGTGGCGCGCTCCTTCATGAAGATTCCGGAGCCTACGAAGACGGTCTCGGCGCCTAGCTGCATCATGAGGGCTGCGTCGGCGGGTGTGGCGATGCCGCCTGCGGAGAAGTTGGGAACGGGGAGTTTGCCGTTTTTGGCGACCATCTTGACGAGTTCGTACGGTGCGCCGTGGACTTTGGCTGCGTTGTAGAGTTCTTCGTCGCCGAGGACGGTGAGGGCTTTGATCTCGCGTACGATCTGGCGCATGTGTTGGACGGCGTGAACTACGTCTCCGGTGCCGGGCTCGCCTTTGGTGCGGATCATGGCGGCGCCTTCGGCGATGCGGCGGAGAGCTTCGCCCAGGTTGCGTGCGCCGCAGACGAAGGGGGTGGTGAAGGTGTGCTTGTCGATGTGGTAGGTCTCGTCGGCGGGAGTGAGGACTTCGGATTCGTCGATGAAGTCGACGCCGATCTGCTGGAGGACCTGGGCCTCGGCGAAGTGGCCGATGCGGGCCTTGGCCATGACGGGGATAGTGACGGTGGCCATGATCTCTTTGATGAGTTTGGGATTGGCCATCCGGGCGACGCCGCCTTCGGCACGGATCATGGCGGGGACACGCTCGAGGGCCATCACTGAGATGGCTCCGGCCTCTTCGGCGATGCGGGCCTGCTCGACGTTCATGACGTCCATGATGACTCCGCCTTTGAGCATCTCGGCGAGGCCGAGTTTGAGGCGGAGGGACGAGGCGCCGAGGTTGCCGTTGTGAGTGTGGTCTGCCATGGGTTTCTCCTGATGCTTGTGTCTGCGCGCAACGATTAGCGCGTCTGCTGTCTGGGTTCTGCGAGACTTTAAGTTTAGCAGCTTTGCTGAGACAATACCGCCGACCGCGGATTCGACGGATAAACGCGGATTGAGTGCTCTTTTGGGGCAGCTGGTGTGGGTTGCCGAGGTTGAGTCGGGGCCAAGGATTTGCTGGAAATTCAACTTGGTTTGACGTGTGGTCAGGTGTGATGAGGTCAATCTAAGGACACGGCACGGTGTATTTTGCCGAATTGTCACGGGAGGTTCTGGATGGGTGCTGAACTGACGATTGTGATTCCGGCGAAGAATGAGGTGGTGATGTTGCCGAAGCTGCTGGAGTCGCTGTGCCGGCAGGATTATGCGGGGATGGGGGAGATGCGCGTACTGGTGGCGGATGCGGGGTCGACCGATGGGACGGTTGAGGTTGCGTTGAGTTTTCGAGATCGCTTGAAGGTTGAGGTTGTGCCGGGTGGTCTTCCTTCGGTGGGAAGAAATGCCGGGGCGCGGCTGGCGATGACGAAGTACGTGCTGTTTCTTGATGCGGATGTGGAACTGCCGGAGGCTACGCTGCTTCGGCGGGCTATGTGGCGGATGGAGCGGCGACGGCTTCATCTGGCTACAACGAATATTGCCTGCAGGGAGGGTGGATTTTTTGATGACCTGCTGTATGCGGGGAATAATCTAATGCAGCGGGTGGGGTCATTCACGAAGCCGTTTGCTACGGGGATGTTTATGCTGTTCGACCGCGAGGTTTTCTGGGCCTTGGGTGGATTTAATGAGCAGGCGCTCTTTGCCGAGGACTATTTGCTGTCAAAGGGCGTGGCGCGGATTCGGTTTCGGATTGTGCGAGGGCGGATACTGACGACGAACCGTCGGTTCAAGAAGCTAGGGCACTGGCGGATGGTCTGGATGTTTTTTAAGACGATGCTGCACACGTGGGATGAGGAGTATTTCCTGGAGGACCAAGGGTACTGGGGTGAGGCTGGGTGAGATAGAGTCGGAGCAAGCTCGACTTGATACACTACGGTGCAATGAACACGACAGGTTGGAGCAATTCGACCTCATAGATGCGAGGGATTTTTTCGTTTGCTTATATCCGTGCTCATTGATTGGTCAGCTACTTCTTTCTCGTAGGAAAGGCAGAGATGCGAACAAGGAACTTCACTACGCTGCTGTTACTTCTCACTTCGATGGTGGGGGTCTCATCCAACATTCTGGTCGCCGAGGATCTTCCCAAGGGGAACACTGGTGTTCGGCTGATCTCGGATAAAAGTACCGGGACGATTCTTGTGGACGCGTCGGTGAATGGGCAGCCGGTCGTCATGATTCTTGACACGGGCGCGAGTCACTCGATGTTCGATGCCAGTGTATTTGGATTATCGGCGGTGCAACTCCAGGCGGCACGAATGAACAGCCGAGGCATGGGGCTCGATGCGGAGATTGTGATGCGAACCGCCGATTTCGTGATTGGAGAGCAAGCTTGGAAACAGCAACCGATTGAAGTTGCCGATCTGCATCCTCTGGCGCAGATCTACGGCAGGAAGATCGGAGGAATTATTGGACAGGACGTACTTCGATCGTTTGTCACTGTTCAGATCAATTACAAGGGTCAGTGCGTGATGTTTCAGCGGTGAAGGCGGGAAATAGAGGTTAGGAAGTCGACGGCAGGAGACAACTGCTGCTCTATGGCTGTGGGGCGGAGAATCCGGCGGCGGCCAGGACGCGTTCGTCGAGGGCGACGAAGAGGCCTTTGCTGCGGGCGAGGACGGTTCCGTCGGGGCGCTGGAGTTCAGCCTGGTGAAAGAGCTTGCGGTCTGGTGTGCCGTCGGGTTTGGTGGCGCGGCTTAAGTGGCGGGCGACCAGGACCAGTGGCTGGTAGAGCGGGGCGGGTCTGAGGTAGTCGACCTCCATGTGGCGGGTCATGGCGAGGACGTTGAGGGGGCGGTTGAGTTTGCTCATGGCTTCGTCGAGGAGCGCGGCGACGATGCCTCCGTGGATGTGACCGGGTGGGCCTTCGTGCATGCGATCGAGTTGGAGGTGTGCGGTGGCGGTGATGTGTTCGGGGTTGGAGGTGTCGGTGGTGAAGACGAGATGGAGGCCCTGTGGGTTGGCGGGGCCGCAGCCGAAGCAATGATTGGCGCGCTCGTCGATGGTGCGCGAGTCCATGGATGCGGGCGTGTGGCGGGCAGTGTCGGGCATGGGTTCTGATTTGGACGTTAGCACAGAGCTGTGCTCACTGAATAGTCGTTCAGTTTGACGGTGACGGCCTTAGGCGGAGCAGATATCGAGGATGCCTGCGCCGAATTTTTCTATCTTCTCGTGGGTGATGCCGTGGATGGTTTTAAGTTGGGAGAGATTCTTCGGGCGTGCGAGAACGATGTTGCGGAGTGTGGTTGAGGCGAGGACGAAGAAGAGTGGGAGGTTGAGCTTTTCGGACTCGGCTTTGCGCCATTCGCGGAGGCGGTAGTCTAAGGCTTGCTGTTCGGGGGTGAGATCTTCAGTTGGTTCGACTGTTGTGCGCGAGCGGGTAAAGGATTCGGTTGCGGATGTTGTGGTGGTTCCGTTGGCAAAATGCCGGGGTCTATCAACCGTGGTGGCATGAGACACCGTAGCTGGTCTAGATGATGCTTCTTTCTTATTTGAGGAACGAGTTATAGGGAGAGCTTCGGAGCGGCAGAGGGCGATGATCTCTGCTCCGTAGCGGTCAGCTTTGTCGGAGCCTATGCCGGAGACGGTGCGGAGTTCCGCGAGGGTTTTGGGAACGGCGACTACGAGGTTTTGCAGGACCGTGTCGCTGAAGACGATGAAGGCGGGCTTGCCGGTTTTGGCGGCTTCGGTTTTGCGCCAGGCGCGGAGATTTGATTCGAGGGATCTTTGTGCGGGAGTGTAGGTTACGGCTGTTTGTTCATGCCCTGCTTTGAGGGTGGTTTTGGATTGTTTTCGGTTGGCGCTGCCGCGAGAACTCTTTCGGGATGGGGTCGATGATGCCTGGGGGTTGTCTTTGAGGAGAAGGTCGGGTGGTAACGGGCCTGTCAGGGTGCGGCCCTCGTGGGTGAGGAAGGCCTTTTTGAAGGTGATTAGGTTGCCTTCGGGGTTGGTCCATTGTTCTGTCGTCAGGGTGATGAGTCCGGCTCTCGTGAGGGCATTCAGGAGGTTGTCGAAGACTTTGCGATTTGCGGCTTCGGTGTTGCGGAGCGGGCCGTCGGCGAGTTCGGTGTGGAGTTTGCCGGTGGAGCGGGAGACACCATCGAGAGCGCGAAGGATGGCTCGGAGTTGGCGGTCTTCTTCGGATGTCGGCGGACGGAAGGTTTGCGCTGTGGCATTGCGCGGCGCGCAGAAGTCGCAGTGGCCGCAGGGGCGGAGACCGTCGGCGGTGTCGCCGAAGTGTTGGATGAGGGCCGTCATGCGGCATTGCGGGGTTTCGGCGAACTGAACGATGCGGTCGATCTGATCGCGGCGCAAGGCGATCTGATCGTCGTAGCCTCTTCGCCATTTGGCGCGGGTGGGAGCGTCTTCGGTGGCGCGGACGTTGCCGGCCATGTCGATTGTGGCGGCACCTTGAGCAATGAGTTTTTCTACGGCTTTGTCGAAGGTCTCGGCGTCCATCTTGAGGCGTTGACGGAGGAGGTCCGGCATCTGGTAGTCGGGGGTGAGGAGCGCGGCGACACGGGTGAGTTCGGAGATGGCAGGGTAGTCGCGCTCGAGGAAGAAGTCATGCATCTTGCGGTCGGCGAACGAATGGAGGAGGACAGTGCGGGAGGGTTGGCCGTCGCGTCCGGCGCGGCCGATCTCCTGGTAATACTGCTCGACGGAGCCGGGGAGCGCGGTGTGAACGACGGTGCGCACGTCGGGCTTGTCGATGCCCATGCCGAAGGCGATGGTGGCGACTACGACTTCGAGATTGCCGGTGAGGAATTGGCGTTGGACTCGCTCGCGCGTGGCTGGGTCGAGCCCGGCGTGGTATGCGGCGGTGCTGCTGCCGAGGGTGGCGGCTAGCTCTTCGGCGGATTTTCGTGATGGGGCGTAGACGATGGCGGGCCGGTTGGATTTTTCTTTGAGGAGATTGGCGGTGAACTCGTTGCGGCGTGGCTTGGAGAGCTCGACGACCTCGATGGCGAGGTTGTGGCGGCGGAAGCCGTGGATGAAGAGTTCGGGTTGCGCGAGTTGGAGCTGTGCGACGATGTCTTTCTGGACGGTTGGCGTTGCGGTTGCGGTGAGGGCGATGACGGGCGCGGGGCGGAGTGCGGGTAGGAAGTCGCCGAGGGTTCGGTAGTCGGGGCGAAAGTCGTGACCCCAGGCGGAAATGCAGTGGGCCTCGTCGATGGCGATGAGGGCGGGCTTGCGGCGGGCGAGCATCTCGGGGAAGTTGGGGACACGCATGCGCTCGGGTGCGATGAAGAGGAACTGAAGGAAGCCGTCCAGGTAGTCGCGGCAGGCTTGACGGGCCTCGTCGCGGGAGAGGCCGGAGTGGATGCGGCCTACGCGGAGGCCGAGAGCGGAGAGTTTGGCGGCCTGGTCGTCCATGAGAGCGATGAGGGGTGAGATGACGAGGGCGGTGCCGCCGCGAGCGATTGCGGGGAGCTGGTAGCAGAGAGATTTTCCTGCTCCCGTGGGCATGACGAGGAGAACGTCGCGGCCGTCGGTAGCAGCGCGGCAGACGGCTTCTTGGTTGGCGCGAAAGGATTCGTGGCCGAAGGTTTTCTGAAGCAGGGAGGTGAGGTTCATCCGCTTGCTCAGTTTCGCATATTGTTCGTCTTATGCGGGCAGAGAATCGATGAGGAATAGAAAGAGATACGAGTCAAAATACCTGGAAATTAATCTCAGCTGAAAACTCAACTGGTACCGGCTTGCCCTGGTACTGTGCCGGTTCGAATCGGTACTGACTGGCTGCCTTGATGGCCTCCTGATCCAACGTTACAGCCGCTTCACGGTCTTTCTTGTTGGTAAAGGCATCGGCGCATGATTTGAGGACGCGTACGTCGCGAACGTGTTCATCAATCTCGACAATGAATGACAGACTGGTGGCACCAGCTACCTTTCGTTTTCGTGATTTCTCAGAGAATTCTGGTGTGACCAAGTAGATGAGTTTTGGCGGGGTAACGCCATCGCCGACATGGTAGATACCCGAGGCATCGGGATTGGGACGAGGCTGCGTGACCTTTGTTTGCGGCGAAGCTGCGGGCGGCAGAGTTGGAGTTGTTTGCTGTTGCGCGTTCGCCGGCAGCGGCTTCGCCAGAATCATTGTTGGGAGGGCTAATGCGGCGATCATCAGCGCAGAAAGGCTAGTTTTTTCGACAGTTGTCATCGACTGCCCTCATCTGTCAGGCAGAGATTAGCATGTCTGCCATATCTTGCCATATGAGGACGCCAGCGGAAGATTAGAGCATCTTTCCGCGCGTCGGTTCAATCTGATAGTGCATGATGTCAGTGGAGGCGGGATATGTATCTGATTGCGATCTGCGCGGTTGGATTGGCCGTCCTGATCTTTGGGCTTGTCAGGATGTGGCAGTTGCGGCGGCACCGAGAGCTGGAGAGATACAGCATCGATCCGGACGAGCTGCATACGCTGCTTGAAGCGAATAGAGATATTGTGGTGCTGGACGTCCGGCAGCCGCTGGATTTGCTCGCACACTCGGAGATTATTCCTGGGGCGAAGCGAATTCCGCCAAAGGACGTGATGGAGCAGGCGCAACTGATTCCCAAAGACAAGGATTCAGTGCTCTATTGCACGTGCGTCAGTGAGAAGACCAGTCGCATGGTGCTGCAGAATGCGCTGGGGCTTAATTTCTCGCGGATCAGATTTCTCAAGGGTGGATTAGCGGCATGGAAGGCGAAAGGGTATCCGGTGGAACCTTATACGAAGCCGTTTCACCTGGACACGGCGGTCTAAACCTTCTCAACCTATTGCCGCGACAGACTTCGCTCAGGATGATTTTTTTTGGGCTAGCCGTATTGCACCTTTTTCGCGTCCGGCGTGGGCTTTTTCTTCCATGCGCCGACAATGGCGCCGATTATCATCAGATCGATGAGGGCGTAGACCGTGTTAACGAGGTAGATCTGGAGGGTGCGGACCTCGAAGATATACTCTTTGGCCCAGCTGGTGGCTATGAAGCCGACCCAGATGATAACGGCGCAGAGGATACCGCGACGGGCGGTGTGCTCTCCAGTGGCCTGGATGATGATGCTGAGGACGACGGCGGCGATGATGGAACAGAGGATGGCGACGGCGTATTGCAGGGCTGGGGACATGCCACTGTTCAGAAGCCACTCGCGGGTGCGGCCTATGCCAGCGAGCCATTGATTCATGAAGAGGCTGAACCACAGTGCTTCAAAGAGAAATGAAACGATGGCTGCGACGAGGATAGCTACCCAGTTGAGTCGAATGTTGCTCATCCTGCCCTCCGATTATCTTGTCCCGTTAGTTGCAGGGAGGATATCGAGAAGGGGAAGGATGCGCAAGTCAGGCCTGCATGATCTTGTCGAGGGTGATGGGGAGATCGCGAACGCGCTTGCCGGTGGCGTTGTAGATTGCGTTGGCGACGGCTGCGGCTGCCCCTGTGATGCCGATCTCTCCCATGCCTCTGGACCCGAGGGGGTTGAATCGGTAATCGGGGATGCCGACGGCGGTGACGTCGATCTCGTGGATGTCGGCGTTTACGGGGACGTGGTATTCGGCGAGGTTTTCGTTGATGGTGCGACCGTAGGTTGTGTCGATGAGGGTCTCTTCGTGGAGAGCCATGCTGACTCCCCAGACGACTCCGCCGATGAGTTGGCTGGTGCCTGTCTTTGCGTTGATAAGGGTGCCGATGTCGTAGGTACCGACCATGCGGCGCACTTGCACCATGTGGGTGTCGGCGTCGACGGCTACTTCGGCGAAGATGGCGCCCCAGGAGTGCGCGGTGAAGGACTCGCGGTCTTTAGGCATTTCTGAGGTGGCGGCGGCTTCTACGGGCGTGTTGCCGTTGCGTGCGATGAGGGTGGTGATGGGTTCGGATTTTGCCGGGTTGGATTTGAGAAAGATTTTGCCGTCTTTGGTGTTGATGTCTTCCGCGGTGGCTCCGTGTAGCGGAGATTGCGTATCGGCCACGGCAAGTTGCGCGAGTTTGAGTTTGGCCTGGATGGCGGCGTCGTAGACTCCTGGACAGACGGAGGCGGCTGTAGTTGAGCCGCCGGAGCCTCCAGAGCGGGGAAGCGTGGTATCGCCGAGTTTGACGTCGACGAGGGTGGGGTCCATGAAGAGTGCGTCGGCTGCGGTCTGGGCGAGGATGGTGTAAGTTCCGGTGCCGAGGTCCTGTGTGCCGACTCCGACAAAGACGCGGCCGTTGGGAAGGAAGCGGACGACTGCCGAAGAGGGGCGGCGGCCCGCGCCGTAGTTGGCCGTTGCCATTCCGTAGCCTATGAGTTTGTTGCCTTCACGATGCTGTCCGGGTTGTGAGGTCCTTTTGGTCCAGCCGAAGCGATCGGCGGCCTGGGTGTAGCACTCGCGGAGATGTTTGCTGGACCATGGATGGCCCTGACGGGGATCATTTTCGGCGTAGTTGATGAGGCGAAGCTGAATGGGGTCGATCTTGAGTTTTTCTGCGAGTTCGTCGAGGGCGATTTCGAGGCCGACGCTTCCAGTGGCTTCTCCGGGAGCCCGCTGCCAGGTACCCATGCCGAGGTTAAGCTCAACCACGCGGTGACTGGTAGAGAGTGACTCACTGTCGTAGAGGAGCGTGGTCTGGTCGGCGGCGTCTTCGACCCAATCGGAGATAAGAGAGGTGTAGCAGGTGGAGTCATGTTGCTGGAGGAGGAGCTTGCCGTCGGAGGCTGCGGCGAGTTTGATGCGCTGACTGGTGTTGGGGCGGGAGCCTACGGGGCCGAACATTTGTTCGCGCTCGAGGACGAGCTTGACCGGACGCTCGGCGACTTTTGCCGCCATGGCCGCGAGGATGGTCTGGGACCAGACGTAGCCTTTGCATCCGAAGCCGCCGCCGGTGAATGGGCACTGGACGTGAATGTTCGCCGGCGGAATGGAAAAGGCGCGGGCGAGCGATCCCTGGACGCCGCTAATGCCCTGGGTTGCATCGTAGACGCTGAGCTTGTCGCCGTCCCAAGAGGCGATGGTGGCGTGGGGCTCCATGGGGTTGTGGTTCTGGATTGGGGTTGAGTAGGTTTGGTCGATGACGACTGCGGCTTTGGCGAGGCAGGCTTCGGGATCACCGCGACGAGACTCTTCGCGGTCGCGCTTGGGGGGACGGGCGTCTTTGAGCAGTGCGTTGAAGTCGAGTTTGGCGGGTTGCTGTTTGTAGTCGATGCGGAGAAGCCTGGCGGCTTGTTTGGCCTCGGGAAGGGAGCGGGCGACGATGACTGCGATGGGCTGGCCGTTGTAGAGGACGTTGGTGTCCTGAAGGATGTTGACGGTGCCGGGCACGGAGAGTTTGGGAGCGTTGAACGGAGTAATGACTGAGATGACCCCTGAGGCGTGGCTGGCGGCGCTCTGATCGATGGAGGCGATGGTGCCCGAGGGGATGGTGGCCTGGACGATGTAGGCGTAGGCGACATTTTCAACCGGGAACTCGGCCGCGTACTTGGCGCGGCCGGTGACTTTGGCGCGGCCGTCGTAACGGCGATCGAGCTGGCGAGGATCGAGTTTCGCGGGAGCTTGATGGTCTTGTTCGGCGATCATGCCTGGACTCCTTGGGTGGCGAGGGTGAGAGCGCGCACGATGCTCTGTTTGGCTAACTCGATCTTGAAGGCGTTATGTTCGCGCGGGACGGCGCCTGAGACGGCGAAGTTGGCGGCGCGCTGGAAGGCTTCGCGGCTTGCGGTTGCGCCGACGAGAGATTTCTCTGCGTCGGCTGAGCGCCAGGGCTTGTGGGCGACGCCGCCGAGCGCAAGGCCGGCGGATTGGATTGTGTCTCCGATAATCTCAAGGCCGGCGGCGACGGAGACGAGAGCGAAGGCGTAGCTCTGACGGTCGCGAACCTTGAGGTAGTAGGAGTGTTTGGCGAACTTTGGGGCGGGGAGTTCGACGGCTGTGATGAGCTCGTCGGGCTTGAGGTTGGTGTCTGTCTGTGGGGTGTCGCCGGGGAGGCGATGGAAGTCGGTGATGGGGATGGTCCGCTTGCCCTTGGGGCCGGTGATGTGGATGGTGGCGTTGAGGGCGGCGAGGGCGACGTTCATGTCGGAGGGATTCGTGGCGATGCATTCGGCGCTGGCGCCGAGGATGGCGTGAATGCGATTGAAGCCTTTGAGGGCGGCGCAGCCGGAACCGGGGTTGCGTTTGTTGCAGGCGGGGAAGGCGGTGTCCATGAAGTAATAGCAGCGGGTTCGCTGCATGAGATTGCCGCCGGTGGTGGCCATGTTGCGAAGCTGCGGGGAGGCTCCGCTGAGAAGAGCCTGCGAGAGGAGCGGATAGTTGGTGCGGATGGCGGGATGATTGGCGAGGTCGCTGTTTCGGACGCCTGCACCGATGATCGTGGTGTTGCCGGTGGCGGCGATCTGGTCGAAGCCGGTGCGGTTGACGTCGATGAGTAGAGTGGGGCTCTCGACGTTGTACTTCATCAGGTCGACAAGGTTGGTACCGCCGCCGAGGAACTTCGCTCCGCGAGCAGAGATGGCGTGGAGGGCTTCGTCGGGAGATGTGGCGCGCTGATATTGGAAGGGATTCATGCGGAGGCTCCTTTGGCGACGGCGCGGACTGCAGCAACGATGTTGGGGTAGGCGCCGCAGCGACAGATGTTGCCACTCATGCGCTCGCGAATCTCGTCGTCGGTGAGTTCGGGGTTGGTGATGTTGCCAGTTTCGAAGGAGACGGTGCTGAGGGTATTGTGTTTGTGCTCTTTGAGAAGAGCGACGGCGGAGCAGATCTGGCCTGGAGTGCAGTAGCCGCACTGGAAGCCATCGTGTTCGAGGAAGGCGGCCTGCATGGGGTGGAGATCTTCTCCTTTGGCGAGGCCTTCGATGGTTGTTATTTCGGCTCCGCCGGCGGTGACGGCGAGGGTGAGGCAGGAATTGACGCGGCGGCCGTCGATGAGGACGGTGCAGGCTCCGCACTGGCCGTGGTCGCAGCCCTTTTTGCTCCCGGTGAGTTGGAGATTCTCGCGCAGTGCGTCGAGGAGGGAAGTACGGGTGTCGATCGAGAGCGCGTGCGCGGTGCCGTTGACTTTGAGGGTGAGGCTCGCGACCTGAGGCGTGGTTGCCGCGATTGCGGCTGCGTCGTCTGCGCGGGCGATCTGAGGAAGGCCGGCGGCTGCTGCTGCGCTGAGGAGGCCGGCGGTTTTGACGAAGGTACGGCGGGAGAGCTCGATGTCGGCGAGAGGGGAAGAGTGGTCGGGAGATGTTGGATCGAGCCGGTCTTCGATGCTGGATTCTATGTCGGTACAGAGGGTGGAGCTCATAGACGGACCTCGTCAGGATTGATGGTGCGACAAGGGTATCGTACGGCGACCAACTTTGTGTAGACGAGCCAGCCTGGGAAAAAGATGCATGCAAAAAAGCCCGGATTTACTGGTGATTTCAAGGTTATGATAGGCGCATCCACAAACGTATTTCATCTGTTCAACAGGGAGATTTCAGGAGAGTGAAATTGACGCTAACGACTGTTTCCAGGTTTTCTGTGATACATCGCATACCACAGGCAGGATTGATTACGGCGCTGGCAGGAGCAATGACATTGTCGGCCTATGCACAGGCGCCGGAGGGCCGACAGCGGAGTGAGGGTCAGCAACGGGCTGCGGGCGAGAGCCAGCAGGGGGCAAGAGAAGACCAGGGCACGCCGATTCCTCCGGAGACGAACTCGGTGACGAAGCACGACTGGAGCGAAGGTGGACGGACGGTTCACTATACGGCAACGGCGGGGAACCTGTTGATCCGTGACGACCAGGACAAGGCGATCGGAAGTATTTTTTATGTGGCGTATACAGAGGACGGTGTCGATCCGAAGACGCGGCCGGTGACGTTCTTCTATAACGGCGGGCCCGGATCGGCTACGGTGTGGCTGCACATGGGGTCGCTGGGACCGGTGCGCGTGGTTACTGCCAGCCCGGAGGCTACGGGGCCGGCACCGTTTGAGTGGGTGCAGAACCAGTACTCCCTGATCGATAAGAGTGACCTGGTGTTTATCGATGCTCCGTTGACTGGGTTTTCGCGTGCAGTGGGCAAGGGAACCGTGAAGGATTTCGCGGGGACCGACCAGGACATTCAGGCGTTTCTGAAGTTCATTACGCGGTACATCACCGTGAACCAGCGGTGGAACTCGCCGAAGTTTTTGTTTGGTGAGTCGTATGGAACGACGCGATCGGCCGGACTGGTTGCGGCGTTGCAGAATGCGGGGATCGAGTTCAACGGAGTGACGCTGTTGTCGTCGATTCTGAACTATGGCCGTCGTGCGCCGGGGCTGGATTATGAGGCGATCGGATATCTGCCGTCGTATGCCGCGATTGCGTACTACCACAAGAAGGTGAAGACGAATCTCAGTATGGCGGAGTGGGTGCAGCAGGCGCGCTTGTTCGCACGTGGGCCCTACACTGAGGCGCTGGCGCAAGGGGATAAGCTTCCGGCGGCTGAGTTCGACGCGACGGCAGCCAAGATCGCTGCGATCACCGGGCTGAGCGTGGAGTATGTGAGGGAGTCGAAGCTGAAGATTCCGGCGACGCGGTTTCGCAAGGAGTTGCTGCGCGGAGATGAACGGATTCTAGGCCGTTACGACGCTCGGTTTGAGGGTTGGGATCCGGAGTCGGCGGGTGAGAATCCCGGGTACGATCCATCGGATACGGGGATCAGTGGCGCGTATGTGGGGGCGTTTCACGAGTACATCCAGAAAGAGCTGAAGTACATGAGCCAGGAGCCGTACTATCTGTCGGGTCCTGGGCTGAACGGGAACTGGGACTTCCACCATCGGCCGTCGGGCGCTATGGCGGGCGGAGGCGGCGGCGGACGGGGCGGGGAACAGACCCAGCCGGATGTCGCTGTGGATCTGTCGGATGCAATCCGGAAGAATCCGCATCTGCATGTGTTTTCGGCGAACGGATATTTTGATTTGGCGACGCCGTTCTATTCGACGGAGTATGACCTGAGTCACATGGACCTGCCGACGAAGCTGGTTGGTAACGTGCAGTTTGGTTACTATCCGGCCGGTCACATGGTCTATCTGAATGTAGAGGCCCTGAAGGAACTGAAGGCGGATATGGCGAAGTTTTATGCCACAGCCGAGCAACACTAAGACAGCGTTGGAGATAGAGAAATGGAGTGCGACCCGGGGTGAATTTACCCCGGCGCTTCCTTGCTTTTCGAGCCTAACTGCCTTAGAATGAATAATGCTGTAATTTCCCAGTGTGCGTGAAATAAAGCAGGAAATTAATCCTAAAGAGGTACAGACAGCCTATGGCAAAGCGTCGTGGAAATCCCAATTGGGGCAAACCGGAGCCGATTGGGCCGGTAGTTCCGACAGTTACATCATTTGAGCAGGTGGTTAAGGAGTTCAAGCTGACACCTGACCAGTACATTCGTTCTACGCGGCTTCGTGAGTGGGCCCGGCGAAATAAGAATTCAAAGTACATTCCTGAGGCGCTGTTGGAGGCCTGGGGTTTTGAGATCGAGTCGACGCTATAGATTTCAGATTGAATCAGAGACGCCGCCTGCGAAGGCGGCTTTTCTTTTTAGGGTGCATCTTGTGAGCTCGGATGGTGTGAGTTTACTGCGATTTGACAACCATTTTCTGCGACCGGCGTACGATAAAAGCGTCGAAAGAGTGATGGTCGAGGGTGGAGTTATGTTTGCAAAAGTAACCGAGGCAGTTGAGGAGATTAAGGCGGGGCGGATCGTCGTGGTGGTCGATGACGAGGACCGCGAGAATGAAGGCGACCTGACGCTGGCTGCTGAGTTTGTTACTCCTGAGGCAATCAACTTTATGGCGAAGTACGGGCGGGGGTTGATCTGCCTGACGCTGACCGAGGAGCGGGCGGACTATCTGCGACTGGGGCCGATGACGCAGGAGAATACTTCGCGGTTTGGGACGGCGTTTACGGAGTCGATTGAGGCGCGCGAGGGTGTGACTACGGGGATTTCGGCTGCCGATCGGGCGCATACGATCAAGGTGGCGATCGATCCGCGGTCGACGGCGCAGGATCTGGCGCGGCCTGGGCATGTGTTTCCACTGCGGGCGCGCAAGGGCGGAGTGCTGGTGCGAGCGGGGCAGACGGAGGCTTCGGTTGACCTGGCGAGGATGGCGGGGCTGGTGCCGGCGGGCGTGATCTGCGAGATCATGAACGACGATGGCACGATGGCCCGGGTGCCTGACCTGGTGAAGTTTTGCGAGGCGCATGGGTTGAAGATGGTGACGGTGGCGGATTTGATCCGGTACCGGTTACAAAATGAGCGGTATATCCATCGCGTGGCTGAGTCGCAGATGCCCACTGCGCATGGGGATTTTCGCATGATTGCCTATGAGAGCGAGGTTGATGGGGGCGAGTCGCATGTTGCTCTGGTGTATGGCGATGTGACGGGCGACGAGCCGGTGATGGTGCGGGTGCATACGCATTGTTTGACCGGGGATGTGTTTTCGACGACTCTTTGCGATTGCAGAGCTTCGGTGGAGAATTCGTTGAGGATGATTGCCGCTGAGGGGCGCGGGGCGTTGGTTTATCTGCATAATGGATCGCCGGGATTTGGTGTAGATAAAGGGGTTGCGCCGGCTCGGGTGGTGTTTCACAGAGAACATCGATCGCGGGAGGGTTGTGATGATCGGGCTCAGAGGACTTTGCGGCAGGTGGGTCTGGGTGGGCAGATTCTTTCGGATTTGGGGATCCATAAGATTCGGCTGCTGACGAATACGCCGACGCATGTGCCTGCTTTGCAGGGTTTTGGGATTGAGATTGTGGAGCAGATTCCGGTTTCGGCGGGGTCGGTTCGGCGGTAGTTTTGCGGAAAAAAGTTTGGCGTGGCGGGGTTCCGGATCTCCTTGATTGACGGGTGTTTTTTCGAGGGGGGCGCGGGAAAACTGTGGTTTTTGAGATGGTTTTTGGTGGTGAGTTTGTGGTGATTGGATGGTGGATTTGTGGTGTCTTAGTGCACACATTTCCAGCCGCTAAAATTTTCCTTTTTTCTGAAATTTATTTTTCGACTTTCCCGATGTGGTGAGGGTGCGTTGCTGTGTCGGCGGAAGCTTGCGCGGCTATCAGGTCCATCTTTTTGCATTTATTTCTGTGGAACGCCTAGTTCAAGGAAGAAGGCTCGGTCGAGGTCGGTGAAGCAGCAAAAGATGACCTCAGACAGAGTAGGTTGAGGTCCGGTTAATCGGGTGCTCCAATCACGAACGGTGTCTACGGCAATGGCGGCGGCGCGTGGTTTGGGAAAGCCGTAGATGCCGGTCGAGATGGCTGGGAAGGCGATATTTTCACAGTTGTGTTGAAGTGCGAGCGTGAGGCACTGGAGGTAGCAGCTGGCGAGGCGTGCGTCTTCGTTGTTCTCGCCGCCACGCCAGACCGGACCAACGGTATGAAATATCCATTTGGCAGGAAGCCCAAAGCCCAGTGTGCTTTTGGCTTCTCCGATGTTGCAGCCGCCGAGGAGACGACAGGCGTTGAGCAGGTCAGGGCCGGCGGCGCGATGGATGGCTCCGTCAACACCGCCGCCTCCGAGTAAAGAGCTGTTCGCGGCATTGACTATGGCATCCACCTTCAGGGTAGTGATGTCGGCTTTGAGGGTAGATAAAGTGATCATGGGGTGGCCGGATCTTTTGCGGGGTCTGAATCAGTGTGGCGGCGAGGGTGAGTGGATTCTTCGGATTCAAGGAGCGCGAGCGACGATAGATGATAGCTAATCGTCTTCGCCGAGAATGTTGCTTACGCGCACGATGGTTGCGATCTGTTCTGCGCTGAGCCGGGTGAGTAGATTCCGCCGAACCGATGCTGCGTGAACGGGGCGAGCAGCCTCGAGCTTCTCGCGCCCATGTTTGGTGAGCACTACAAGAACGACACGATTGTCGGCATCACGCCGCTCGACCAGTTTTCTTTGCTGCATGCGAGTGAGCTGGTGAGAGAGACGGCTCTTGTCCCAGCCCATGGACTCGGCCAGATGTTGTTGACGCATCTCGCCTTTGTCAAGGTAGCCGAGACGCGAGAGAACGCCGAAATCAGGCCCTGAGAGGCCGGTTGCTTCTGTGATGTCGCGCCCGACGCGGGCCAACACATCTTCGCCCATGAGTTTGAAGGCGTGCCAGACACGAAGTTCCTGAGGAGAGAGCAGTTTGGCGGACATGGTTACTCAAGACTAGCAGGAGTAAGTTGACATATCAACCACATCGATTAGCGTGATTGACATGACAACCGAGAGTCCATTTCGAAGATAGGCATGCATATTTCCAGATGTAGCCGCCACCTCGCTGTCTCGCAAGACTAATGCGCCTACAACGCCAGCGAAGACGTTTTGCCGTGCAGGCTGTGCTCCGCGGCTGAGGAAGGATCATAGGCAGTAGTCATAGGTAAAAAGATCTGGATGGTCGTGCCATGATCTTCCGGTTCGTTCCTGCTTTCGATCTTGATGCGGCCGCCATGGCCCTCGACGAATTGCTTGACGACGAAGAGGCCTATGCCTGTACCTACAGTTGTGCGGGTAGTGAAGAAGGCGTCGAACACTTTAGGCAGATTTTCGGGTGCAATCCCTACGCCGTCATCCTGGATTGTCAGAACGATTCCATCTTCGGGTTCTGTTGTGTCCTTTACAGATATGGATAAGACGCCGCCTTTCGGCATGGCGTAGATTGAGTTGGCGATCAGGTTCGAGATTACCTGCATTATCTCGCCGCGACGAAGGAAGATTCTTCGTGACGACTTGAGCGACC
Source organism: uncultured Acidobacteriaceae bacterium (assembly GCA_963798925.1). Lineage (GTDB taxonomy): Bacteria > Acidobacteriota > Terriglobia > Terriglobales > Acidobacteriaceae > Edaphobacter. Next base: position 712,668 of record CAWCVD010000007.1, on the reverse strand, counting down.
TCCTGATTTCGATGCCAAGCCCAGTGCACCGGGGCTCGTAGACCGTGATTGCCTGCCGAACTACCTCGGCAAGCGAGGCGCTGGAGGCCTCCGCGTTTTCTCGATAGTAACCGAGGGTTTGCTTGGCGATATGTGAGACGCGGGCGAGTTCGCTTTCGGCGGAGCTGAGATAGTTGATGCCATTTGGGTCTGTGATCATCGGGCGAAGAAGGTAGAGCAGATTGGTGACCGCTTCAAGCGGGTTATTGATCTCATGGGCGATCGTGGCGGCCATACGGCCGGTCGCAGCGATCTTTTCAGCCTGCAAGAGGGACTGCTCCATTCGCTTGCGGAGTGAGACATCACGAAGGATCTTCGATGCTCCGATAATTTGGCCCTGGTCGTCTTTAATTGGGGAGATTGTGAGAGAGACGTCGAGGAGTCGGCCGTCTTTGGTGAGACGAACCGTCTCGAAGTGCTCGATTCGGCGCCCTGCCCGTATGCTTTCGAGGATCGTCTGCTCGTCTGGGTGAAGGGGCTCGGGAATGAGCTTCAGAACAGAGGTGCCGATCATCTCAGCTGCGGAATATCCGAAGACCCGCGTAGCAGCCGCATTCCAGCTAGTGATGATTCCGTCCAAGTCTTTGCTGATAATTACATCCTCAGAGGAGTCGACGATCGCCGCGAGTTGGCCAAGGCGCTTGGAATTGTTTCGTAGCGCCTCGCTGATCCTTGCGCGCTCTTCGGCCAACTGTCGCTCAACGTTGGCCAGGGCCGCCTGTTGCTGCCACTGCGCGATGTAAAGCTGTGCGCGATGCTTTGCCGATCGGCGAATTATCCAAGCGAGGAAGATTGAGAGCAGAAGGAAGATGGCGAGGCGCAGAGCCTGGGGAGCGTTTCCAAGGGAAAATCTCAATTCGGCTTTCGTTAGAAAATAATTGACGAGGACGACTTCCGCAAGGCTGCAGAAGACGCCGCCTGCCATGCCTAAAAACCATGCACTTAAGATGACTGTCGGGAATGCGAGGAGCAGCGGGAACGCTCGCAAGGGTGTGATTGCATAGGTGAGCGTGACTGCTACGCACGCGGTCGCTGCCCCGAGCAGAGCGCGGATTGCCCATGGCAATCGTTCTATGGCTGCAGCGCCGGGAAGTTTTATTCCGTTGATCCGGCTCATGTTTATCGAATGGGCTTACAGAAGCTCCGCAACGTGGCGGTCGCGTCTTGAAGATAGTAACCCACCGGGGCCAATCCGGGCATATTCTCGTAGCTCCGGCTTAAAACAAGGTTCAACCGGGCACAGTAAAAAAGCACGGACACTCGAAAAAAGCCCGATGTCTCGAAGATTCCGACGCAGATTCATTGAAGCTTCTCATATACTCACGGTGGAATCAGGTGAGTATTCTCCATGTCCTTTTCCTCTGATCGACTTCCAGCCCGGCGGCGTAGTGATGAAGCTCCATTGGATTCCGGGCAAGAGCGCCTTTGGGGTGACGCGTTCAACCACCTGGGTGTGGCCATCGCGCAGTTGACACCTGGCGGCAGTTTGCTGACCGCAAATGATCAGCTCTGTGAAATCATGGACCGCCCCAGGCAAGATCTGCTGGGGAAGAATTTCAGGGAGCTTTTCGAGTCCGAAGACTCGTGGTCTGAATGCAATGGTGGGTTGGCCGAGCTGATTGCGGGCAAAGCATCTCGCGTCTCTACGGATTTGACCGCCAAACGACGAGATGGGCAAATTGTCTGGATCAGAGTGTTTTTTTCGGTAGTTCGCGAAGATGCCACGGAGATGCCTCGCAGCCTGACAGCTGTCGCGACAGATATTACCCATCTAAAACAGGAGTTGTTGGATGCCGTAGAGGCGCGGAGTGAGTTGAGCCGCCGAATGACGAATGCGCAGGAGGCGGATCGCACCCGCATAGCAAGGGAGCTTCACGACGATATTGGGCAGTCTCTGGCGGTAATGAAGATGCAGATGTTGCGAGCCGGGCAGCCGGTCTCGGGCCAACCCGATCGGGTGCACCCCAGCGTCAAGGATTTGGTGGCCAAGCTGGACATGATCACGAACAAGGTGAGCCGGCTCTCGCATGATCTGCACTCGACAGAGCTGGAGTTTCTTGGCCTCGCCGTCGCCATGCAGGCCCAATGCCGCGAATGCTCGACGCAGATGCGTGTCCCCGTCGATTGCTACTGCGATCAAGTCCAGGAGACGATCGATGGGATGGTCGCTCTTGCGTTTCTCCGGGTGGCACAGGAGGCATTGCATAACGTCGTCAAGCACAGCCAAGCGAAGAAGATTTCGGTTCGGTTGATCGGATCGGACGGTCACCTGACCCTGGAGGTAAGCGACGACGGTGTGGGTTTTGAGATCGAGAGCAGCAAGCTCGCGGCGGGACTAGGGTTGATCAGCATGCGAGAGAGGATTTACCTGATAAACGGAAGATTTGAGATCTGGTCAAGTCCGGGCCAGGGGACGAGGATGAAGGCTAGTGCGCCGATTTCCAACCAGTCCAGAAAGCCGGCGGTCATTGCAACTTCGCATACTCCGACTTGGCAGAGATGAGTATGGGAAGGTCAGGATCGGCGTCTCTCCAGAGGACGAAGAAGTCCTGGTAGGCGGTTCTGGCCTTTGCGGGGTCACCAGCTTTGGCGTAGGAACGGCCTAGAGCGAGATGCGCCAGTGATCCCACTGGATGGTTGATAGTGGTGCCGGGATGATCGAGAATCTTCTGAAACTCACGGGCGGCCTCCGTGCCTTTACCCGCGGCCAGGTATGCCTCTCCTCGAACGTAAATAGGAAATAACTGTGACAGGGCGGACAGTTCATGCGCCCTTGCTCTCTCAAGTTCCTCGATCGCCCTGTCGGGTTCGCCATTGTGCAGCAGAACGGTCGCGCGGATTGTCGGCAGGAATTCGGACTGGATCATTGTGTCCGTCGGGAATCGCGTTGCGAGATCTGTGGCCAGACGGACAGCCTCAGCGGTATCCCCCGCCAGTCCGAACGCAATAGCGTAGCGGGCTTCGTTATAAGTGTCGTTCGATAGGTTCTTTGCTGCGGCTGCGTGTTGTTTTGCTAAGGTCGTATTGCCCACCATCGCCTCGGAGATGGCAGATTCCGCTTCGTAGAACGCCGGACTGAATTTGTCACTGCCGCGTTGGGCCAATGTGAGCGCGCGTTGTTCGAGTTCGCGGGCCCGGGAAAACTGTCCACCATACGACGCCGTCCAGGCCTCGAGATCCAAGACGGCCGCTTCGTGTCCGGGGATACCTACCAGGTACGCTGCCTCGCGCTCCATTCCCGGTGCATCATGTTCGAGGAAGTCGAGGTTGTAGTAGGTATAGTGATTATTGGTAGTGTCGAGATTATGCGCCTGGACCTCCTGGGCAGCGGCCCTCGCGTCGTCATACCGGTTGAGTTCAACATATTCGGCGATGAGATTTCCATAGACGACTCCGTTTTCCGGATCCAACCTCAGGCTATTTCGGCCTTGCTCCAGAGCAAGATCGTATTCGCCGAGCACATGGTAGATCCCAGACAGGTCGTGCAAAGGGACATCATCGCGCGGATAGGCCTTCTCCCAGGCCTCATCGGTCTTGCGGGCAGCTTCGAAGTCGCCCTTGATAAAGGACTCGTATCGCGACGCGATGTAAAAGTTTTCTCTCTCGCTCGCTCGGGAGCGCAGCTCATAAGCTTTCTGCAACTCTTCTGCTCCCCGGTTGATGTTACTTATATTCCGGTAGACCGAGCCCAAACGAGCGTGGGCCATGGCGAAGTTTGGGTCGAGGCTGACAGCGCGCTCGAACAGAGGAATCGCGGCTGCAAATTCTCCCCTTACATCCATCGCTTTCGATCCCAGGCTAAAGTCCTGCAGGGCTTCTAATGAGGATGTCGTCGCGTTCTCAGGAGGAGCGTCGAATTTCTGAATGGAAGCGAGCGACTCGCCCAGCTTCTTGCGCATTGACGTGGCCGCCACGCCCAATGCTTTGATGACCTGCTCCTTGCCGTCGGCCTTGATCTCCTCCTTTGCCAGCACGTCTCCGTTGTGGCAGTCTACGGCCGTCAGGCGCAGCAGATACTGATCGCTTATGCCGGAGATCGCACCTTCGATCGTCGCGGCACTGCCGGTCCGTTGGCAGACCTCTCTCGCGACCTCATGAGAGAGCCGTGCGTCTTTTGGGCGGGTCATCAAAGTAAGCGTTTTGCTAATTTGTTGGTCGGACAGCAGCCGCAAGAACGGAGATTGCTCGAGTTGAGCTGCCAGACCTTGCCGCAGCGTTCCGTCGAAGACTGAATCTCCTGTTGTGTTGATGAAGTCGGCCAGGACGACTGTGTCTTTATCGGTCAGTTTGACTGGCCGGTGCGCACGCCAGTACAAACCCCCGGCGACCACCAGCGCAATCAATGCAGCGACGCCGGCCGCTGGAATAAGGGGCTTCCAGCGATTCCGCGGGCGGCGCCACGCCGGAAGTAGATGCGGGTGGCCTGGTTGCGGGTTTCTCGTCTTGCTGATCGAGGGACGCGACTTTGCTCGAGGAGGTGCCTCGCTGCAGCCGCTTAAGGTCCGTGCGGATCTCGGAGGCGTGCTGGTATCGCAGGTCCCGATCCTTCTCCATGCATTTGCGGAGAATCCTTTCTAATTCTTCCGGCACATCTGGATTCAACCTTGTTGCGGGGATGGGCGGCCGTTCGAGGATGGCGCTGAAGACCGCTCCCGAAGTCTCACCACGGAAGGGCATCGTCCCAGTCATCATTTCGTAAAGGACCACCCCGAAGGAAAACAGGTCAGTGCGTGAGTCTAGTTCTCTCGCTCGCACTTGTTCGGGCGACATGTAAGGCGCAGTTCCCATCGCGCCTCCAAGGCCGTCGGTCAAATGGGTTTGCTCCAATCGACGTTGCTGCCCGTCACCCGCCAGCTGTTTGACCGGCAGCATTTTGGCGAGGCCAAAGTCCAGGAGTTTGGTGTTTCCTCGCCTGGTTACGAAGACGTTCGCGGGCTTGATGTCGCGGTGGATAATGCCTTCGGCATGGGCGGCGTCCAGAGCGTCTGCCATCTCGATGGCGATGGTGATGATGCGCTCCAGGTCCAGGGTACCGGCATAGATCAGGTATTTCAGCGTCACGCCATCCAAGAACTCCATTGCGATGAAGAGCTCTTCCTCGTGCTCGCCGATCTCATAAATCGTGCAGATATTTGGATGATTCAGGGCCGAAGCTGCTTGAGCCTCTCGCCGAAAGCGTTCCAGCATCAAGGGATCCCCGGCTAAGTGAACGGGGAGGAACTTCAGGGCTGCAAAGCGACGGAGAGTGAGGTCCTCGGCCTTGTAGACCACGCCCATCCCGCCACCGCCGAGCGTCTCGACGATTCGGTAATGGGAGATAGTGCGGCCAAGCATGAAAGAGGATTCCGGCATTTCGTTGTCAAGATTTTATGTTTTCGGAGTCAAGGCAACGAACACACACCACGTTCGATCGACATCTGGAGTTCTTGCGATTCATGCCACTTCCCGCACGCTGTCGGTTTTTTTGTCGGGCGGAGTCTCGAGGGAGCTTTCGTCTTCGGCGAGGAACGGTACGGCGGCAAAGATTCTTGTTCCCTTACCGGGCTTCGAGGCTACGGCAAAGCGACCATGGACTAAATGTGCACGTTCCTGCATACTCACCAGGCCCAGCCCACGATTCTTCCTCGCCTCTTCAACGTCAAAGCCTGCGCCTTCGTCCCGCACGACGAGTTGAACCTCGCCCTGTATTGACCACAGGGCCACGGAGAACTGATCGGTTCCGCTGTACTTCACCGCATTGTGAAGAGCTTCCTGGGCGATTCGGAAGAGACACAGCGAGATATCTCTTGGTAGATGCCTGGGTACATCCTTGTCGGCGAAGTCGATGCTTACCTGGTGCTGCCTGGAGAACTCGCTGCAGAAGCCCCTTATGGCGGCGGCCAGGCCCAGGAGATCGAGTTTGGAGGAGTGCAACTGGTGCGATAGAGATTGAACATCGCGAGCAATTTCAGAGCAGTGTTCCCGGATATCTTCCAGATGTGTCTTGGTCACGGCCACCGGCCCACTCGAAGTGCGGTTTGCCTGTTCGATTTCCATTGAGAGAAGAGCCAGGCGCTGGCAGATGTCGTCATGCAGATCTCTTGCGATCCGGGTGCGTTCGTTCTCCTGCGCTTCGATCAGTTGGCCACTTACTTTTTCAAGCGCCTGCTGGGCAAGCTTCTGATCGGTTGTGTCGATGGCGGAGCCGATGAATCCTCCGAACGATCCATCGCCGTTCACCCGTGGGGATGCAACGTCGAACATCCAACGGTAGGCTCCATCACTTCGACGCAGACGGTACTCTTGCGAGAACGCCCGCTTAGTCTTTAGCGCGTCATAGAGGGTGCTTAACACACGCTCTACATCGTCGGGATGAACATGGCTGATCCAATTGTTGCCGAGGCCTGTATCCGGATCCGGGCCTGTAAACGCGATTCGACGGTCATTGAGGTAGGTAATTCTGCCTCGTTCATCACACATCCAGACGAGGGATGGGGTGGTATCGGCCATGACGCGGAATCGCTGTTCGCTCTCGCGCAGGACAGCTTCGGCCTTTCGCTTGCGAGCTCGCTGCAACAGCAATCCCGCGATCAAGAAAGCCTGAGCGGCAATCAGGATCGCGGCAAGCAGGATGTATTTCCGGCCGCGCTGCCAAAAGGTAAGTTGCCGATACTCCACTACGGTGCCTGAGGGTAACGCCGCTTCGGAGAGGTGCCAGCGCTGGAGCGCGCGCCAGTCCACGTGGACCTGTAGAGCGGAGTCGTGCCGAATTGGAATATTCTTCAGCGGTTCTCCCGACAATGCCTGGGCCGCGATCTCCCCATTCCACACAGCCTCTTTCGTCAAGTCACGGTAGGCCCCACCAACGCCCCCACGATTCAGAGCAAGGCCTGGCCAGGCTGAATAGGTCGGCCTACGCTGTGCGATCTCAGTGAGGATATCGATCGGTTCAAACGCCGGCTGAGTTAAGTCATCTGGCCTGAGCTGAAACAAGACCACGGTATGAGGAGGGAGTTCGGCGACTTTTTCAACGACCTGACGGCCAGCGGGTCCAACGATGTCGACCTCTCTCACCTTATTCTGATGACGAAGAAGCTCGGAGTGGGCGACTGACAGCCAGTACTTGTCCCAGTTCGATGTGCCGGAGATAACTGCGACTGTCTTTGTATCCGGATGGAGATCAAGGGCGAGATCGATCGTTTCCCGTATCCCCACGGGAGTGATTACACCGGTTACGCCGGGCCACATATTCTCTCCTTCCGGGCGGGCGACATCGGTGAAGACGATCGGCACGCCCGGAAACATGGTGTCACGATATTGCAGCGCGAATTGAAGCACCTGATAGGTAGCTGCAACAACAAGGTCCAGCTTTACGCCTGCGTACCCGCGGCTTAGAGTGTCGGCCAAGCTCTGGCGATAGCTTTCTTCGTCGAATCGCGGATTTTCGACTGACGCGGTATAGAAATTGATTTGCCCCGGGACACGGGCGCGCACGGTGGATTCCATCAGGCCCCAAGACTGAGGGAGACTAGCCCAGTTGTGCAGGATGAGTACGTTCTTTACAGGCGCCTGAGCCGCTGCAGCAGCCGGACGGACGGGAAGGAACAACAGAAGGCCAAGAGCCAGAAACCATACGTGAGCGGAGAGCCTGTTGGGGCGAATCCATGACGACGCAACCCGCAAGTGCTTGAGATTACTTTCGAACGAACGCACATGTGTCCGGGGGGAGCTGTCCTTGCACGCTCGTCGGGTCGCTTGTCCAGTCAACATTTCGATCTCGCGCTGCCTAATCGCCGATGGAAGGTCAGAGTTGGAGTACGCAAATACTCCACGGATAGTTGCCGAGGGGGCCGTAAAGAATTTGTAAAGCTATTGTAGCTCGGTCGCACTCCACCGATAACAATTGGTACTACGAGAACAGTGCTCTCTACTGTCAGAATTGACAGGTTTCGCAGGTTGATCGAAGGGGATTTGGTGGCGTTAGCGGTGACTGAGACCATGTGGCAGTACATCACCATCGGACTCGCTTCGCCTCCGTTGGATTGCGGTGTTGGTTGCGGTTCAGTGGGTCGTCAGAAGGGGCAGTTTCCTGGGTCTGCGACGTCGATTCGACGGGCGGCATCTGCAGGGATGAGTTGAACCGCGATGGTCTTTGCCTCGACATCGCCTTCGTTACGGAGGATGTGTATGTGGCCGCCGGGATCGACAAAGCCCATTCCTTTTGTGTAGACATGTGGCTTGCAGTCGGGATCGTGCCCTTCATAATCGGTGACGGTTCCGGCGGTGACGATGATAAGACTATGACCAGGGTGCGAGTGCCAGCCCGTGCTTCCGCCCGGCTCCCAGACGTTGTTCTGGACGTAGACGTCTGACGATCCTTTTGTCTTCTGCAGGGACTGCCATAGCTGTTGGTTTCCCTCTATGTTAAGGCCCTGCGGCAGGGAACTAAAGAGGTCAATTTCGCCAAATCTGCCTACCGCGACCAACGTGGTTTTGTAGCCCTCGGGTGTTGTTGCGAAGGCCCTTCCAGGGTGACGGAGAGACGCGATGGCGACTGTCGCACTGAATAACATCAGACACGTTAGTCTCCTTTGCATGGGAACCTCCTTTTTTGTCGTCGTCGCCCTGTCGAGACGCATGAACACAACCTACCGCCGTGGTGCCTACCGTTATTAGACAAAGCCGCACTGGCCGCGTCGGAGTAATAAGGGGCTGATCTTGGCCGCGTGTTGGACGCAGAGCTTAAGTGTGCGTGAATTGGGGAAACGCCCCATCGTGGAAGCAAAAAGGGGCGTTCTGGTCGAGAGTCATTCGACAGGCTTATCGAAATATTCCGAACGGCTCGGTCGGTGCGATCCGCACGACGCCATGGATTGCCTGCGGCCCGAAATGCTTATTCGCAGCAGGGCCCCCGAACACAAGCGTAATGTTCGAACTCGTGACGGTGTATAGACCCTCGTTTCCTCCTGTGACGCAGACCTGCAGTGTCGATGAGGGCGGATTCGTCTCGAAGGGGGCAATTTGCCCATTGCCCGTCAACAGGCTGACCGTGTTGCTAAGCTGAAACCCGATTGTGGGGACGGGGGTTTGGTATGTGGGGCAACCGATCATGTTCCAGGTGATCCTGGCGTTCGTGAGCTTGATGTGGTGCGTGTGAGGGTTTACAAGGGGCTGTGTCGGATCGACAGCACCCGCTGCAGTCTTCCCAAAGCCGGACATTGTCATGTCCGCTGCAAAGTCGGCTGTACCCCATTCGGGGTGGACGTCCAGAGACCATTGACCATGCATCTCGTATGGGCTGCCACTGATAGTCGTGCTGAAGGGTACGTAGTCGTTGAACAGGCCGCTGAAGTGAAGTGGCTTGCGCTCCTGAGCCAAACCGTGGTCCTGGGCCAAAGCAGAGGTGGCAACAACCAACAAAAGCAGTAAGAGCAGGCGTGCGGCCGAAGCCAAGGTTTTGTTTTTCATGTAAGACCTCCAGTTCTCCGAGTTAGGTGAGAGACCTCCGTGCGGAGGTGAGAACGACTGCGGCGATCCCGATCGCCGCGGTCATGGTTGACTTGGGCTTGCGCCAGAGCTTCAGCTTGGACTATTCGAGTAATTTGCGGCGGTATAAGCCGGACCCTGCTGCTCGACGGGCAGTTTTGCCTACGAGCGCCGCCAGGCCCGTGAACAACATCGTCCAGGAAGCAGGTTCGGGTGTCGTGACCGTGAAATCGAGCCCATAATTGACTGTGCCGACGCTTGCCTCTTGCACCCAAAACGAATACGTTCCCGCCGGTAGTGGGCCGCTGAAACCGGTGGAGCCCAGGCCCGACGTCCCCATCAGCGGCAGGATGTTTACACCAATATCATCGGTGCCGTAGTGGTCCCAGCCAAGAAGCCCCGTGGCATCGGCAGCGGCGGTCGAGACTGTTACTTGCGGTCCGGATTCAATACCAATGAACGACTCACCGAGGGCGCCGAGCGTTTGCGTGCCGGGCAGGACGGTAATGGCTGTCAGTTCCAGGCCTTGAGGCACGGTAAAGGTGAAGTAGTCGCGATCGATAACGCCGGCGGCGGATTTGCCGGTGGTTCCGAAGACGTCGTTGGACCCAAATGAAATGGCCAGCAGCGTAGGGGTTAAGCCGGAGTTGGACAGGTCGCCCGAAATACTCTCGTTGTAGGTTGTGTCCCCATAGGCGGCTGAAGCATACAGAAAGGCGCTCGCCAGAAGAACAATAGTCCTGCGCATATGCGAAGTCATGTAGTGGCTCCTCGTTAGATCTGAAGATGAAAATCTGGATGTACCAGCCTCTGTTTCCCGATTGGCGTCGCCAAGCATGAAACACACCGACACCATCGGCCATCGTGGTGGAGCTTTCAAGAGGTAAGGCGCGGAACTGCCGTTATTCCTTGACTTGCCGTCAAATGCATCACTTTGCCGTGCTTTTGTAATGTCTCTGCCGGGTGGAGGAGGCTACAATTTGGTTCCCGGGTTCGTTAGAACGGCGGACCGACCAGGAGAGAACAATGGGTGAACCATTCCTTGGGACACCGCCATCCGAACGGCCACTTGAAGACCGGCTGGACTCGTGGAAGGAGATCGCGGCGTACCTCAACCGCGACGTGACAACTGTCCAGCGGTGGGAGAAGCGGGAGGGGATGCCGGTCCATCGGCATCTGCATGACCGGATGGGCTCGGTTTATGCTTCGCGGGCGGAGTTGGATGCGTGGATGCGCAGCCGGAACCTTCGAACGGGGCAGGAGAATGGGAACAGTGTTCAACCGCCCGATCCTTCTGCACAGCAGCAGGTGCCGGCTACACCGAGGGGTGCCAGATGGAGGTTCGTCCTGGCGATGGTTGCCGTGGGAGGCGTGCTTGCGATTGGCGCAATTTTCTTGGTTCAGAGGACAGAGTCCTTCTGGCGAAACCCAATAGCTGAGGCACGATATCAGACGGTGACCGAGTTTGATGGGTTGGAGCAGGGTGCTACGGTGTCGCGCGACGGCCATTTTGTGGCGTTTTTGTCGGATCGGGACGGGCAGATGGACGTCTGGGTGACGCAGGCGGGCTCGGGCGAGTTCCATAACCTGACCCATGGGAGTGTCCAGGAGCTGGCTAACCCATCGATTCGAACACTGGGATTCTCGCCGGATGGATCTCTGGTCACGTATTGGGTTCGCAAGCCGGGTGGAGCGAGTGGCGGTGACATCGGTGTTTGGGCGGTGCCCACGCTAGGCGGTGAGCCGAGGCCATACCTTGAAGGGGTGGCGGAGTACGACTGGTCGCACGACGGCTCGCGACTGGCGTACCACACGCCCGGAGCTGGAGACCCGCTGTTTGTGTCGGATGGCAGCGTGCAACCGGAGGGTAAACCCATCTTCACGGCGCCTGCAGGGCTCCACAGTCACTTTCCGTTGTGGGCGTCGGACATGGCGTTCCTCTACTTCGTTCAGGGCGAGCTCCCGGACAAGCTGGACATCTGGCGTATTCGTCCAACGGGAGGAACTCCGGAGCGGATCACTTCGCACGATGGGCGGGTGAGTTATCCGGTCTTACTGGATCGGCGCACGCTGATGTATCTTGCGAGCGATCCCGATGGTTCGGGGCCGTGGCTTTATAGCATGGACGTGGACCGCCGAGTTCCTCACCGGCTGACCTCTGGACTTGACCGATACACATCGCTCGCCGCAAGCGCGGATGGCCGCCGGCTGGTTGTTACGCGCGCAACTCCTAATCGAACACTGTGGCGGTTGCGGATCGCTGACTCTCCTCAAGAGATATCGGCGGCTAATCGGATTCCGCTGACGACCAGTACCGGCTTTTCTCCGCGACTGGGTTCGGATTATCTTCTTTATGTTTCTTCGACTGGCGGTGGCGACAGTATCTGGAAGCTTACCAACGGAACGAGCACAGAGTTGTGGCACGGTGAGGGAGCGCGGGTCTTTGGCGGTCCGGCGATCTCTCCGGATGGACATTATGTTGCATTCTCGGTCCGGCAACATGGGAAGACGTTGCTGTTCGTGATGCAAGCGGACGGCGGTAACGCACGGATTGCAACTGATTCGCTCGATTTGCAAGGCGGTCCGGCATGGTCGCCTGACGGCCAATCGATCATTTTGGCGGCGAACGGTCATGGCACTCCACATCTTTTCCGCGTGCCGATGGACGGCCGCTCGCCTGGTGTTTTTGTGGGGGAGTACTCGGTCGATCCGGCGTGGTCACCTGATGGCAAGTTCGTTGTCTACTCCGGGCCCGACATAGGCACGACATTTTCTGTGAAGGCGGTCACTACGGATGCGGCGCCGCATCCCTTGCCGGCATTGACCCTGACTCGCGGGGCTCGACATGTGGTCTTCCTGCCTGGAGGACGGGCGCTTGTGCTTCTGCGAGGAGATATTCAGCATAAGGATCTCTGGCGTATTGACCTGGAGACGGGGGCGGAGCGGCAGTTGACGAACCTCGCTCCAGAGTTCGATATTCGCGATTTCGATATTTCGCCGGACGGTCGTGAGGTGGTGCTTGAACGAGTGCAGGAGCGGTCTGATGTGGTGCTGATGGATCTGCCGCGACGATAATCCGGTTTTAGCCTTTGTATAGTGGTGATATACATCCGCCAGGAGCCCCGTGGTCAAACAGCAGCTACTTGCACCCCAAGCCGTCACCTTTCCGTGCGATCGAATTCGTTCGCTCTTTCCCGCGCTCAATCAGAAGCCGGGCTTTATCTTTTTCGATAACGCTGCCGGTGCGCAGATTCCGCAAGTTGTCTTCGACGCAGTCAACGGTCACCTGCTGAATTGCAATGTGCAGCGCGGCGGCCGCTACGCCAAGAGCATGGAAGTCGACGCGACGATTGCGCGGGCTCGCGCGAGTGTGGCCGACCTGATTAATGCGCGGGATCCGAACGAGATTGCTTTTGGCATGAACGCCACCTCGTTCCTTCGACTGCTCAGCCTCGCGATCGGCCGGACGCTCGGGGCTCGCAATGAGATCGTCGTCACTGAGCTTGATCACGAAGCCAATATCGCAACGTGGCTGCAGCTTGAGCGCGAAGGCGCGAGAATCGTCTGGTGGAAGATGCGCGAAGACAACAGGCTTTATGTGGAGGATCTCGCGCCGCTACTTAGTTCGAAGACGCGTCTTGTGGCTTGCACGGTGGCTTCGCATGCGCTCGGTACGATTGTCGATGTGGCCGCTGTTGGGGAACTGGCACACGCCGCGGGTGCAGAGATTGCGCTCGACTGTGTTCACTATTCTCCTCACGGTCTTATTGATGTTCAGGCCTTTGATTGCGACTACCTTGTCTGTTCCGGGTACAAGGTCTTTGCTCCTCACATGGGATTTATGTGGGGACGCCTCGAACTTTTGGAGAAGCTTCCAACGTTTCGTGAGGACTTCATCCCTGATGCACCGCCGGGCAAGATCGAGGCCGGCACGTTCATCTACGAGAATGTCGCCGGGATGGGGGCGGCCGTGGCGTATCTCGAAGAGCTTGGTAATGACTTTGCCTTAGAGGATGGAGGCGTCACGCCCGCTTCGCGACGTTGGTCTCTGGTTCGCGCAATGACTTCGATACGCGAGTACGAAGCGATGCTCTCTCGCGAGATGCTTGAAGTGCTTCGGGCTGCGGGGGCTACTATCTACGGTGTTGATGATGCTGCCCGGGTGACCGAGCGCGTTCCCACCTTCTGTTTTAACCTTCCCAATGTCTCTCCCGCGCTTGTTACCGAGACGATGTCGGACCGCGGCATCGGTATTCGCGACGGACACATGTACGCGCCACGGTTGATGAAGCATCTCGGTGTCGACGTGGGCAGCGGCGTGATTCGCGCGTCGATTCTCCACTACAACACCGTCGAGGAGATTCAGGAGTTCGGGAAGGTGCTAGGTGACATGGTTCGGAGTGAGTAAAGACGACGCTTCGGGCCCTGCTTCTACGGCTTCTTCATCTCCTGTGGCCTCGTTGGCTGATTTGACGGAGAGCCTTCCCGCTTCCGAACTCAAGCGCAGGCTGACGCAACGCCAGCTGACGATGATGACGATCGGTGGCGCGATTGGGGTTGGGCTCTTTCTCGGCAGCTCTGTGACGATCCGGCTCGCCGGCCCCGGTGTCATCCTCTCTTATGTTTTGAGTGCGGTGGTGGCGCTCATCGTCGCTTATGCCATCGCGGAGATGGCGGTTGTTCATCCCGTTGCCGGCTCCTTCGGCGTGTATGCGCAGACTTACCTGAATGAGTGGTCCGGTTTCGCGGTTCGTATTACGTATGCATTCGTGCAAATCATAGCTATCGGCGCGGAGGTTACGGCCGTTGCGATCTACTGTTCCCTCTGGTTTCCCGGGGTTCCGCAGTGGTTCTGGGTTGTGGGCGTCTCGGTCGGGCTTATTGCAATTAATGCGATGCAGGTCGGGAACTTTGCGGAGTTTGAGTATTGGTTTGCCATTATTAAGGTTATTGCTATCGTGGCGTTTATTTTGGTCGGGCTCGGACTCATTTTCGGCCTTGGCCCCGTTCCGGCTGTGGGCTTTTCCAATCTCACGTCCCACGGAGGCCTCTTTCCGAATGGCTTGAAGGGTGTGTGGCTTGCTATGAGTCTGACGCTGACGAGCTACATGGGCGTGGAGATTATCGGGGTCACGGCCGGTGAGGCATCGCAGCCGGAAAAGACGATTCCACGTGCTATGCGTACGGTTTCTCTGCGGCTGATTCTTTTTTACGTGCTTTCAATGACTGTGATGCTCTCGATGACGCCGTGGGACAGGATGGGAAGCGGTATCACCGGCAGTCCGTTTGTGCTGGCCTTCGCGACGATTGGCATTCCCTATGCTGCGAAGATCATGAATCTAGTTGTTATTACGGCCGCTCTTTCGAGCGCGAACACGAATCTTTATTTGACGAGCCGCACGTTGTTTTCACTGTCGCGGGATGGATATGTTCCTGAGGCGCTCGGCGGGCTCGGCGGGAATGGCGTACCTTACTTCGCGTTGATCGTATCGACTGCAGGCATGGTCGCTGCGATCCTGCTGGCCGTCTTCGCTCCCGGTCGAGCGTTCCTGCTGCTCTATGGCGTCGCGGTGGCGGGGATGTTTTTCGTTTGGATTGTGTGCTTGCTCGCGCATGTTGCGTTTCGCCGCTCGCTGGGCCGGACGCGCGTCGCCCGGTTGCCGATCCGCCTGCTGTTCTCTCCTTACTCGCAGATCGGCGGCCTGATTGCTCTCGGAGCAATCACGATCAGCACCTTCTATGTGGAGGGATTGCGATATTCGGTCCCGAGTTTCGCGTTGTTTCTGCTGGCCATCACTGCGTTCTACTGGGAGTTGAAGCGAAGGAACCGAAACAAAGTGGAAGGACAGCCCTGAAAAACCAATCTCAAAATTGACACATTGCGCTTCTACACATCGATTGTGTATATGTAGAAGCCATAGGCATGGCGACTCCATCCAAGTTCGAACTCCCCCAAGGCACGCTGGATTTGCTCATCCTCCGTGTCGTCGCGCTCGGGCCGGTCCACGGCTATGCGATTGCGCAACGTATTCAGCAAATCTCGAAAGAAGCGCTGCAGATCCAGCAGGGCTCTCTTTATCCCGCGCTTCATCGGCTTGAGAACAAGAAGTTTCTCGTCGCCGAATGGGGACCGAGTGAGACGGGCCGCGAGGCAAAGTTTTATCGGCTGACCGCGAAGGGTCGCACGCAACTAAAGGCTGAGACGGAGAGCTGGGCCCGTCTGACTGAAGTCGTCGGGATGATTCTGCAATATCCACAGGGAGAACACTCATGAATTGGTTGCAGCGACTTTTACGAAGCGGCCGCATGGAGAAAGAGCTCGACAGCGAACTCCGCTTTCACTTTGAATCGCAGGTAGCGGACAAAGTCCATGCCGGTATGACTGAAGCCGAAGCGCGACGCACGACGCGTCTTGAGTTCGGTGGCATCGATCAGATCAAGGAAGGCTGCCGTGAAAGCCGCGGTACTCTCTGGCTTGAGTCCATCGCGCAGGACCTTCGTTTCGGTGCGCGTATTCTGGCCAGATCGCGTGGCTTTTCCTTTACTGCGATTCTGGTGCTAGCGCTGGGAATCGGCGTCAGTACTCTGGCGTTCAGCCTTTACAATCTGGTCGCCCTGCAATCGATCCCGGTGCGCGACCCTGCGACGCTGGTTGGCATTCAGCGGAGGTCTCCTCAGAACGTTGTTCCGGGAGTGCCTTACGCTTCGATCGAATACTTCCGCGACAACGCGAAATCGCTCTCCGCCGTTATGGCCACCATGAGTGTTGCACCGATGGTTATGGGCCATAACGAACAACGAATCAATCCGAGCTTTGTCACCTCCAACTACTTCACTGAGCTGGGTGCTTCAACAACGCTCGGGCGCGTATTCGATCCCTCTCGAGAGAACTCCTCTGGCTCGGTTCCGGTCGCCGTTCTTAGCTTCGGCCTCTGGCGGCGAAAGTTTGACAGCGATCTCTCTATCATCGGTAAGACGATCTACCTTGCAGGAAAACCAGTCACCGTGATCGGCGTTACCTCCCGGGAGTTTGCGAACCTGGGGACGGAAAACCCGGACCTGTGGCTTTTCTTGACGCAGCATTCTTATTTCTTCGACGGAAGCCTACCGATAAGCGATCCGAAGTTCGACGGAATGATCGTGATGTGGGGACGCCTCGCTCCGGGTGTTCGCGAATCGCAGGCAGAACAGGAACTGCTTTCACTGACCAACCAACTGCGCAAGCTTTACCCGGCTGTTATCTGGGATCATGAGTACATCGTCGTCACACCGGGCGCCCATTTTTTCTCGATTCCAGATGCCGCGCCGATCCTCGGCTTCATTGCACTTCTTGTACTTCTTATCCTCGCGGTCGCTTGCGCCAATCTTGGAGGGCTGTTGATGGCACGCGGAGTCACCAGACGACGGGAGATCCAGCTGCGGTTCGATCTAGGTGCTCATAGATCGCGCGTCTTTCGCCAACTGCTTACCGAGAGCTTGCTCTTGGGGCTGCTCGGCTCAATCGCCGCGCTGCCTCTGAGCTACTTTGTTCTTCGCCTTGCACTGGTCTATGCCAATGCACCGGCGTGGATGAGCGCATTGCTGGACTGGCGAGTACTCGTGTTCACTGCCGCAATGGGCTTTCTCGCAGCACTCTTCTTTGGCTTGCTGCCAACGCTGCAAATGGTCCGACGAAAGAGGGAAGGGAGTCTGTGGCAAAAGTTCGTCGTGTGTTCACAGGTTGGCGCTAGTTGTGTGCTGCTAATCTTGGCTGGGCTGCTTGTGCGGGCGACGCTTCATACGCTGTACACCGCTCCGGGGTTCGGTTATGAACAAGTGCTGTCGCTCGACCCTGGCTTGAGTGACCATGGGTACACGTCCGCCGCGGCACGGAACTATCTCGATCAGTTGCAGAGCCGATTGCGAACAGTGCCCGGAGTTACCTCCGTGTCGATGGCCCAGAGCCCTCCGCTGGTCAATACGAATGTGATGATTAGCGGTTTTTACCATCGATGGTCGCCTGATCAAGACCTATCCCAACTGGGTGGGTCCGGAGTTCTTCCAGACGATGGGTATTCCGTTGCTTCGGGGACGGTATATGCGCGCCGGGGAAGCCCATGTGGTTGTGCTTAGCGAATCGCTGGCACGCAAACGCTGGCAGACGGAAGACCCAATCGGCAAGGAGTGGGGCAAGGGTAAGGACATCGTTGTCGGCATCGTGGGCAACACTCGGGCAATGGAGCTTAACAACTCGGACGCGACGGAAATCTATTACCCCCCAACCGCCGAATCTCTCCCGAAGATGTCCATTCTGATCAGGACGGCTGGCGCTCCCGATGGATTGTCGCCAAGGATCAAACAGATTGCCGGCAGCACCGACCCCAAGCTCTTTCCATCCATCACGCCCCTGAAGGCGGGCTTTCGCAAGAACGTTGCCGAGGTCGAACAGGTCGCGACGATAGTCAGTCTGCTCGGTAGCATTGCGATATTTCTTGCGGTAGTTGGACTGCTTGGCCTGGTGAGCTACGCCGTGTCGCAACGGACCAAAGAGATCGCTATACGTCTCGCGCTTGGGGCGAGCCGCACAGAGATTTTTTCCGCTGTGTTGCGTCGATTCGCCTGGCCGGTGGTGATCGGATTGATAACAGGAGTGGCCATGACCGCGGGCCTCTCGCAGATAATCCGTCGTGGGCTTTACGGTATCAGCGGTCTGGATTCAATCAGCTACGTGGGTGCGATGAGTCTGTTGATTGTGGTACTGGCGGCCGCTGCCATGCTGCCGATCCGACGGGCCTTCCGGATTGACATCGCAAGAATTCTGCATTCTGAGTGAACGGCTGTTCGCCTCAGAGGAACCTTTGGGCCGGACGGGTTTCGGCTATTCCGTTCTCAATGCCTCCATCGGTTCGACGTTGGCGGCGCGTTTGCAGGGCACGAAGGTCGCGGCGACTGCGGCGATAGCGAAGATGCATACGACAGGGACGATTACGGATAGGTCTGTCGGTTTCGTTCCATAAAGTAATGAAGCGAGACTTCGGCCAATGGCTGAGGCTGGCGAGGCATCCGAGTGTGAGGCCGAGGCCTACGGGCAGCACGACGGTTCCGAGCATGAGTTTGTAGATGCTTTGCCGGGTTGCGCCGACAGCCATGCGTATTCCGACCTCCTGCGTGCGGGCGGAGACGGAGTAGCTGAGCGTGCCGTAGATGCCGAGGAGCGCGAGGAGAAGTGCGGCTGCTCCGAAGGCTGCGAAGATGATGGTCTGGAGATGCTCGGGGGCGAGGGAGTCGGAGATTTGGGAGTCGAGGGTGTGGATGCGGGCGATGGTGACGTTGGGGTTGTAGCTCCAGATGGCTTTGCGAATCTCTTCGGTGAGAGAGTGCGGATCGTTGGTGGTGCGGACCAGGAAGTATGTCGCGAAGGGTGGCTTGTTGTTGAACGGGAGGTAGACCATGTTGACGGGTGCGGTACGGAGTGAGTTGCTGTAGGCGTCGGCGGCGATACCGACGACGGTGATGGGCTTGTCGTGAAAGAGGAACTGACGACCGAGGGCGTTGCGATCGGGCCAGATGGCTTTGGCTGTGGTTTGGGTTGATCACGGCATTGGGGGCGTCGCGATCGCGGTCGTCGAGGGGACGGCCTTCCACGATGTGTTGGCGGAGGGTGCCGAAGTAGCTGGGGCCGATCCAGCGATAGTTGGCCAGGCCTGAGGTTTGGGGACGGAGCATCGACGGGCGTTACGCCGTCGATCCAGCGCTCGCCTTCGAGGATCATGGAGCTGACGAGAGAGACGGACTGCACGCCAGGAAGGGCGTGGAGTTTTTCGAGGACGCCATCGTCGAAGCCAGCGCGCACTTTGTCTTCTTTGAAGCTGTTGCCCTGGAGGAAGACGTCGGCGGCGAGGACGTGATCGGTGGAGAAGCCTTTGTCGAAGGTGGAGAGATGAACGAGGCTCTTGGCAAAGAGTCCGGCGAGGAGCAGGAGGGCGGTGCAGGCGAAGACCTGTGCTCCGACGAGCCAGCGACGGAGCAAGGCGCTGCGGCGAGAGCCGGTGGAGCCTTTGGTGCCTTGAAGAGCCTGTTGCGGCCTGATGCGAAGGAGACGAAGGGCGGGGAGGACGCCGCAGATGAAGGTTGCTCCGACGGTGAGGAGGATGGAGAGTGCAAGGACGGTGAAGTTGACAGTGATGGCCGCGTGCGAGGGATGGCAAGCTGAGTGTATGCGGCGAGGGTGCGACGGCGAAGAAGGCGAGCGTGATGCCGAGGATGCCACCGGTGAAGGAGAGAAGGAGAACTTCGGCAAGTGCGCTTTGCAGAGATGGCGATGCGGAGGCTCCAAGGGCGGAACGTACGGCGGCTTCGCGGTCGCGAGTGACGAAACGGGCGAGTTGCGCGTTGGCTAGGTTGATGCAGGCAATGAGCAGGACGCTAAGGACGGCGGCCATGAGAAGCCAGAGGCGGGAGGAGGTTTTTCCGACGAGCACCTCCTTCATGGGCTGGATGTAAGTGGAGAGGGCGCCGTGGGCTGGGCCGTCGAGCTGGTCGGGAGGAATCTGACGAGCGAGGGTATCGTCGAGGGCGTTGAGGTTTTCCTGTGCCTGGGAGATCGATACGCCGGGTTTGAGTCGAGCGAGGGGACGTAGTTGCCGTAGTCGCTGTTCAGTCCGAAGTCTTGAAGTCGATGGCGAGCGGAGTGAGGATTTCGTTATCGGGAAGCTGACGGGCGAGAGGGACGGGGGGAGCTCGTTGGCTTTGGGGAAGTAGAAGTTCTTAGGGAGGACACCGACGACCTGATAGGGTGTACCGGCGATCTGGATGGTTCTGCTCGATGACTGTTGGGGTCGGCGTTGTAGAGGGTCTGCCAGAGATTCCAGGAGAGGATGGCGACTTTTTCGCGACCGGGAGGCTTCTTCAGGGAGGAAGTTGCGACCGAGGATGGGCTGGACGCCGAGGATATCGAGAAGATTGGGAAGAGCGGTGATTTTGCCGACGAGGCGTGGGTGGTCATCGGTGAGACCGACGCCGGCGGAGTTTTGCTGGAGGAGGGTGAGGTCAGTGAAGGTGGTGGATTTCTTCGCCATTGTCTTAGTGCCGGGCATTGGCGCCAGTGTAGGGGAAGAGCTTTTCGAGGAAACGAACTCTTTCCCAGACGACGACGAGTGGCCGCTGTCGCGGTAGGCGAGGGGCTTGAGGAGGACGCAGTCGACGATGGAGAAGAGGGCGGTGGAGGCTCCGATGCCGAAGGCGAGGGTGAGAATGGCGGTTACGGTAAAGCTAGGGGATTTGCGGAGCTGGCGAAGACCGTAGCGGATGTCCTGGAGGATCGAGTGCATCGTTTACCTCGGGTGAGATGACTGCTTTGGTTTTAGCATTCTTGCCGTTACGCAGAGATACGCAGAGGAGATAAATTTGTTCGCCGTTGGAGGGCCGAGAGTTCGAACCGCAGGTGGGCAGCTCGAACTCTGTATCCGGTTCGGTTTGCTGCGTTCAGAGTTAGAAGCCGTCTACGTCGACGATAGCCTGGGCGAAGGCCTGAGGGGCTTCCTGAGGGAGGTTGTGTCCGACGCCGCCGGTGATGAGGCGGTAGTCATACTTGCCGGAGAACTTGTTGCGATAGGCTGTGCTGGGCGCGTGGATTGCCCCGTTGGAGTCGCCTTCCATGGTGATGGCCGGCACGGTGACGACAGGAAGCGCGGCCAGCCGCTTTTCGAGGTCGTCATATTTGTGCTCACCATCCGCCAGGCCGAGCCGCCAGCGATAGTCGTGTATGACGATGTCAACATGGTCGGGGTTGTTGAAGGAAGCCGCTGTGCGGTTGTACGTGGCATCGTCGAAATTCCACTTCGGCGAAGCCTGGTGCCAGATGAACTTATTGAACTGGTCGAGGTATTTCGCATAGCCGGCTTTACCCTGCGGCGTGGAGAAATAGTACTGGTACCAAAACAGGAACGCAGGCTCGGGCGGCAACGGTGTCTGGTTGCCCGCTGGGCTGCTAATCAGATAGCCGCTGACGGAGACGATTGCCTTGCAGCGTTCCGGCCATAGTACTGCCATGACGTCCGCTGTGCGCGCGCCCCAGTCAAAGCCGCCGACGATGGCTTTCTGAATTTTGAGAGCATCCATGAGAGCGATGATGTCGAGGCCAACGAGCGACTGCTGGGCGTTGCGCATGGTTGCGCTGGAGAGAAAGCGTGTCGTGCCATAGCCGCGCAGATAGGGGACGATCACGCGGTAGCCCTTTGCAGCTAACAGCGGTGCTACGTCGACGAAACTGTGAATGTCGTAAGGCCAGCCGTGGAGGAGAATGACTGGTGGACCACTGGCGGGGCCTGCTTCGGCGTATCCGACGCTGAGCAGGCCAGCATTGATCTGTTTGAGTGGGGCGAAGGAGGTATGAGTGCCGGGCTTGGTCGCTGGAATGGCTGCTGAATTTGGTTTGCCGGATTGCGCCTTAGCAGAGGCGAAGATACCGAGTTGAGTGGCTGCAACGGTTATGGCCGCGGAGCTTAAGAAGTGGCGGCGGTTGTGGTCGATCTCTTCGGTTATCCTGATTTTCTTCATCGTTGAACCTCCTGGTTCGGGGCCCGGGTTCCAGTTATGAGGAGTGGACTGTGGCGAGCTTTGAGGCTTCTAAACGGTAGCGGTTGACGAGGTGAAGCCCCGACGTTCCAGCTAGACGAGACCGGAATACGCGCTCGCAGTGACAACGCTTGCGGATTGTTCTCGAGATGGAAACACCGGTTTTGGGCCGAGAGTTGCTCTATTGCGTGCGGAGGGTCTTCCTAGAGCAGGGACTCGAAGCCGCGGGCCCGCATGTCATTGATGAAGGCGTCATGAGTTGTGTAATGGACGGCGTGCATGCCGATGGCGAAGGCAGCGGCGACGTTTTCGAGGTTGTCGTCGATGAAGAGGATGTTGCCGGGTGGAGTCCGGAGGCCTTTGGCGGCGTAGTGGAAGATGGAGGCGTCGGGTTTGGCGGTGCGGAGGGCGTGCGACCAAGTGCGGTGATCGAAGGCGGCGATCCAGGCGTGCCTTTGGGTGAGTCCAGCGGACATGCCGTCGCCAATGTTGGAGAGGATGCCGGTGAGAATACCGGCGCGCTGGAGTTGATGGGCCCACTCGAGCATTGGGGTGTTGATTTGGGACCATAGGTCGGTGTCGGCGGCGATGACCTCGGTGAGCTGTTTTGGGGTGAGGGTGATACCGGCGCCAGTGGCGGCGCGGTTCCAATAGGCTTCGGCGGTGAGGTCGCCTCGATCGTAGGCGTGGCGATGGGTCCAGTACTCGCGGTGGAGAGGCTCTTCTTCGAGGCCGGTGATGTTGCGAATGCGTTGCCATGCAACGGGGTCGGGTGGCCCGGAGAGGACCTTGCCGTAGTCGAAGAGGACTGCCTGAATCTGAGTCATGCTGAGTGTTGATTGTATGGGAACAAGGTCTCGAATCTGGTGGCGATGACAGGAGGGATCAAGCCCGTCAGTGTGTGCCCACGTTGTAGATTGTGCTGTGGGATGGCAATAGAACGCCAACAGCAGCTCCCCCGAAGATGCCGAGGACTGCACCGACTGCGGCTCCCTTGCCACGATTGACACTAAGAAGAATGCTGCCGGTCTGCTGGGTTGCCGCCGCACCGATCCCCGCACCTATGCCTGCTCCCACACCGGCACAGATGAGGGTGTTGCGAAGGCGGTGCTTGTTTTCCATGAGTTTCACGATACGGATGTCTTCCTTCTGGATGGACTGTTCGCCCGAGGCATCCCGATACTTGATCGCTGTTTCTGAGATGACCACGAAGGTTCCGGAATGCTTTGTCGAAGTCATTTCGACAACTTCAATACGTTGTCCCGGCTGTAACACATTCAGATTTAACCAGGAAGATTGATTGGGCTGAGCCAGGCAGACGTAAGGCAGTGCAAGAACACACATTACCAGCAGTGCTTTTCGCATAAGCTTCCTATCTTGTTGATTGTGGCGGCCAGCTTATCATCGCTTTCCCTGATTTTGCGCTTTTTTTGGCTGGAAAGAAAATCGAAGGTGGCTTATCTCCCTCGGAGACCTGAGGCGGCGATTAGGATGGGTGGGTGAGCGACAGGTTTTCGAAGCGGACGGGTTGGGATGTAGGAGAGAGCGCGTTTGCGGCGGCCATTCGTGAGGCGCGCGCTGCGGGACGGGAGTTGATCGATCTGACGGTGTCAAACCCTACTGTTTGCGGGTTTGGCTATGACGCCGATGCGATCTTGCGGCCATTGGCCGATGCAGCGGGGCTGACGTATGATCCCGATCCGCGCGGGATGCGCTCGGCTCGCGAGGCAGTGGCCGGGTATTACAGCGATCATGGGGCTGACATCGATGCGGATGCGGTGGTGCTGACGACCAGCACGAGCGAGGGGTATGGATATCTATTCCGACTGCTGTGCGATGCGGGAGATGAGGTTCTGGTGGCGCAGCCGAGCTATCCGCTGTTCGATTTTCTGGCGGATCTGGAGGATGTACGACTGAAGAGCTATCCGCTGTTTTACGACCATGGGTGGTGGATCAACTTTGCGGAATTGGAGCGACGGATTGGGCCGCGGACGAAGGCGGTGGTCGTGGTGCATCCGAATAATCCGACAGGGCATACGACCGGAGTTGAGGACCGGAGGAGGCTGGGGGAGATCTGCGCGCGGCACGGGTTGGCGCTGATTGTGGATGAGGTTTTTCTGGACTATCCGCTTGGGAACGAGAAGTTAGGGAGTTTTGCGGTGGGGCAGCATCCGGTGCTGACTTTTGTGTTGAGCGGGATGAGCAAGATCGCGGGGTTGCCGCAGATGAAGGTGGGTTGGATTGTAGGATTGGGGCCGGAGTGGGTTCGGCAGGAGGCCATGGGACGGCTGGAGGTGATCGCGGATACCTTCCTTTCGATGAATGCGCCTGTTCAGTTGGCTTTGCCATCGTGGCTTGGGCACCGACTCCCGATTCAGGGACAGATTCTGGAGCGGGTGAGGGGGAATCTCGCCGCGGCACAGAGGAGTGGAGTGGAGATGCTGCGAGTGGAGGCAGGATGGAGTGCGATCTTGCGGCTACCTCAGTTTCCGGGGGATGGGGATGCGGCGGAGCGATTGTTGCGTGAGGTTGGCGTGGTGGTGCATCCGGGGTCGTTCTATGGAATTCCCGAATCGGGACGAGTTGTGGTGAGTTTATTGGGGCCGGAAGGGGAGTTTCGACGTGGTTTGGAACTTATCGTGCATGGCTAGAAATTGAACCACGGTAGTTACTAGTTCATGTGGTGCTTGTAAGGTGATGGTTCCGGTATAGACGCTAACTAATTCATTTTACAAATCTTGAAGAAACGGATTTTCTGAGCGCTCCGACCCGATAGTTGTACGTGGTCCATGTCCCGGTATGACAATTGTCTCATCGGGTAAGGTGAGGAGACGGTCCTGAATGGAGGCTAGGAGCTTGCGGGTGTTGCCTCCGGGGAAGTCAGTTCGGCCGACGGAGCCGGCGAAGAGAGTGTCGCCGGCCAGCAGGAGGGACTGGTTCGGGAGATAGAGGCAAACGGAGCCCTCGGTGTGTCCTGGGGTGTAGAGGATGGAGCCGGTGAGGCCGGGCTGGTTTTGCTCGGGGTTGGCTCCGATGGTGATGATTTTGCCGTCGTCGAGGGTGTCGTCTGGGTTTTGGACGGTGGGAGTGGGAATGCCTAGCCAGGTAGCCTGGGTGTCCATCATTTTGACCTGCGAGAGGTCGTGCAGGTTGTAGAGGATGGGTGCGCCGGTGAGTTGTTTGAGGCGGTGGGCCCCGGCGATATGGTCGATGTGGGCGTGGGTGATGATGATCTGCTTGACGGTGAGCGAATGTTTTGCGAGGAGGGCGAGGATACGGGGGATGTCGTCGCCGGGATCGACGACGATGGCCTCGTGGGAGGTTTCGTCGCCGAGGATGGAGCAGTTGCACTGGAGCAGACCGACTGGGAGAGTTTCAAGGATCATGGTTCTCTCAGACTAATCGCTAATGGACGAGGGTTTGACACGGAATTACACGAGGAGACGGATTTTGGATTGCACTTGGAAACCGCGTTAAGAACAGAAGATGCGCAGGCTGATGACCTGCGCATTGGGTGACTTCGAGGTGTCTATTTTTTGACGGGTGTCGTTTGGGTGGTCTTGGTGCTGGTGCCCGAGAGAACGGAACGGTCGACACTAGAGCGCGAGAGGGCTACGGTGAGGGCGATGGAGGTGAGCATGAAGATGACTGCAGACCAGGTGGTGAGCTTGGTAAGGAGGTTGGCTGCGCCGCGCGGGCCGAAGGCCGTCTGCGAACCCTGACCGCCGAAGGCACCGGCGAGGTCGGCGGATTTGCCCTGTTGGAGGAGGACTACGCCAACGATGAAGAGCGAGACGATGACGTGAATTGTGACGAGAAGACCTACCAGCATAGTGCTTTTAACCTCTGAGCCGGGACGAAGAATTCCGGGCAAAATGTGTGGATTGGTGCGGAGGAGGGGACTTGAACCCCTATGCCTTGCGGCGCAAGCACCTCAAGCTTGTGCGTCTGCCAATTTCGCCACCTCCGCGCTGAATCTCGACGCTGGTGGGCGTGAGTTGCGGTGAGCAATCCGAGGGTTAGTATACCATTCCCGATGGGTTGATTGGGTTTGCTGGGGAAGCTGACGAAAGTCTATCTGTGAATTGCAGGAGCCTTTGAGGGGCTCGAATATTTATCCACTTAAATAATGAAGCGGAGAGACATCATCATGCTGACGATGCCTCTCCGCTTCGGGTTTTACCGACGTTAGTTAATCCACTTCGGCGAATACTTGGTGAGTACAGCGATCAAGGGCTTGCCTGCTGCCGTTGTGGTCACACCGCCCTCGCGGACGATCGTCGTTGCCGTGATGTCTTTGCCATAGACGGACTTGTTGGCGTCGTCATCGGTGTCGAGTCCAGCGCTAGCCAGGGATGCGCCGGCGAACAATCCGCCTTTGGCCCTTGAGTAGGTTAGGACATCAACATTGGTGTCGTTAGCAGCGACTGCCTTCGCGCCTGTGGGACCGGCGACGGCCGTTGCGTCAGCACCGAGCTTCAGCTTGCCGGAGAGAATCTTCTGCGCGCCGGTCTGAGTTTCGACAAGCAACACATAATCGGTGGATGAGCTGCCGAGCTGGACGCCGAGGCTGCCCGTGTCGAGTTTGTACATCGCGGGAGCGGACCAGGGACCGGTCATGTTGGTGCCGGTGCGGCAGACGATTACGCCGCGACCGTACGTCCCACCAATGCCGACCGCGACCTTCTTGACATCGGGAAAGACGAGGACGCATTTCGCTTTGTTGAGGTAAGCCATTGGTATGCCATCGGGTTTGGCGAGAATCTGTTTGAGAACTTCGGCCGAGTTGCCCAAGCGATCGTCGATCTTGTTTTGAGCAAAGGCCGGCATTGTCATTGCGACGGTCACTAGAGCTAGTAACGCGGGTTTCTTCATGAGTAAGTCCTCTCGTGGGTGGAAACCAAAAGCCAGTCCTTGCGCCGGGCAAGGACTACCTTGGTTTTCTGGTTCACCATCAAGCTACCGGCGATTCGCAGGATGCGAAACTGGCAAAATTACTAGGAGGCGCGCTAAAAACCTGAGAAAGGGAGGGTTAAGACAGGTCGAAATGTGATTCCTTATGCGCGTGGGAGGAACTGGCCTGTTCTCCCTTTAAAGGGGGAGAGCCTGTTTGGTGACCGCGACAGTGGCGATGTATCTTGCGAAGGAACTGCGGTTGGCGGCACTTCGGGTGTCGTTCGCCGGGGTTTAGGCAGCGCATTTTCTCTTCTTGACCGGGGGAGCGGCGTTGTGCGGGTGCTGTTTGCCGTTTTTCTTCTTGTCAGCCCTACAAAATAGGTCAGGGTAGAATGACTAATTCCGGCTTACTCCCGCTGCTCATTCCATAAATTGTCCCGGAACGGAACGCGCCGACATCGTATTTGTAGCAGCCCGGTGTAATTGCTTTCGTCGTCACCTGCTTTTTTCCGCCTCCCATGATCGGGTCATCGGGGTCAAACGGCGAATCGGTGCCGAATGAGACGGTAAATCCGTGATTCTTGTTCGAACTCATCCACACCACCGTGGTGCCGGTCTTGATGCAGAAAAATTGGTTGTTCTTCGCGTTCGGGATGTCGGGTTTTACGTTGGCGGAGCTGGCTGACCTACTTATGTTGATCGTGCATGCAGACGAAGCGGAACCGCAGGTGTTGGCCGCGTTGCACATGGTCTCGGGCTGCGGCTCATCACATAGGTATTTGCTCTTCGCCTGTGCGAATTCCCCGGTCAGGAGAACGACGCAAATCGATAAAAGCAATGCACTCCAAGTGTTGAACCGTTGCTGAACTTTGATAGTCATAGCCAGATCCGCTCCGCGATTTCACTTCCACTCGATGATGTTATTCAGCTTCCAGGCATTCTGGTTAAGCTCGAACTGCAACTCGCCTTCGTTGTTGACGATGAGTTGCGCGGCGGGGAAGAGAACACCGCTGCTCTTGCTCTTATCGGTGTCATTCAAGTTGATTTCTCCGGCAGTCAAATTGAAACTTTTCGTTTGGGTATCCCAATAGGCTTCACCGAAGGCGATCCTGCGGCTGGTAACAAAACGTATGGTCCTGCCAGTGGGCGTAATGATCTCCCGAATGAAGCTAAGATCGTACCCAACTGTGCCGGGGATCGTTATCCGGCCCACGCTCTTCATCTTTTCGAGAGCATTCTTCAATCCGTCGTTCTGTCCTTTCGCAAATGCCTGTACGAGGATGTCTCTGTCTTCAGGACTCGAGAACTCATAAATCATGATTTTGATGCCGAAGTTTCTTCCGAGCTGTGTGCTTGTGCCAAAGGCTTGTGCGTCGATGGTTTCAACATTCGACCGCTGTCCAAAGCCGGGGACGCCAGCGATCATAAACAGCCCAAGCAAAAGGAAGATTCCACTTGCGACGTGTCTAATTCTTAGGTTAGCAAGCATGTAGTTTTCTCCTGATGCGCAATGTCTGCTCATATAAACCGCTATCTCAGATTCCGGTTCAACGACTCAATGCTAGGTAGCACGTCCAGTGTCAGCAACTGGGGGAATCCCTAGGCGAGGTGAGTTGTTCTCGCATCCCTCAAGTGCTTTTTCTAAAGAATGTGACCTTCGAGTCATCAGGAGGAGGAGCACCAATGAATTCGATCCGACCGGACCATATCAGCCGGCCCGAATCGATGGGCGAACATAAATCGGCTATCGCAGAAGAAGGTCGGAGGTTTTGAAAGCGTCTGTGGACCCGATTATCTCTGCGAGGAAAGGCCGGTGGGTGGGACCTCGGGGGCGGTAGCCGGTGCGGCGCGTTTCCTCTTTTTGACCGGCGGGGCGGCGTTAGGCGGGCGCTGCTTGCCGCTGCCATTGCCGTTCTTCTTCTTGTCGGTGGTCTCGGTGGTCTCAATGACGGCGCGCATCCAGTAGTTTCCTTCGGCGTCTACCTCGATGCCGTGAACTTCGCGTTCGAATCCCGGGAAGCGCTTGCCGAACTCTTCAATCGCGAGGATGAGCTTGATGACGGGACTTTCCGGGCCACCGAGACGCTCGCCGGGCATGCACATCGGAATACCGGGAGGATAGGGAACGAGCATGACGGCGCCTATGCGTCCGGGCATCTCTGTGAACCGGATCTTTTCGGTCTCGTTGCGAAGAAGCTTTTGGTAGGTCTGCGAAGGAGTGAGGATGGGGTCGAAGTCTTCGTCGCAGGCTTCGTTCATCAACCCGGAGAGATTGAGCTGCATCATGGCAGCGTGCATCTCGTCGGAGAGCTCTTTGAGAGTGACATTGCGATAACGATGCGGATAGCGGGAGACGAGTTCGGGCAGGGCTTCTTCGAGCGAGGCTTCGGAATCGTAGAGGCGTTTGAACTCGAAGAGATTTTCAAGCAGGGCGCCCCACTTGCCTTTGGAGGTGCCGACGGAGAAGAGGACGAGGACGGTGTAGTCGCCTGTGCGGGCGATCTCGACTCGGCGACCGTCGAGGAACTCGGTGATGATGGCGGCGGGGATGCCCCAGTCGCTGACGACGCCCTGAGCGTTAACGCCAGGGGTCAGGATGGTGACCTTGGTGGGGTCGAGCATGCAGTAGCCGTCGGCGATGTCTTCGTCCTGGTAGCCGTGCCACTCTTCACCAGTCTTGAGGGTCCAGGCGCTGGAACGGTTGGTGAGGAGGCCGTCGGCGGCTTCTTCGAGGAGGTAGGTTTTGCCGTCGAGGGGGTCGAAGACGTACTCGGGTTGGTAGAGGCGGAAGAACCAGCCTTGTTCAGCGGCGCGGAGACGGTGGCCGATAGAGGACATGGCTTTGCGGAAGCTGATGGCGTCCTGGAGGGTCTCCGACATGAGCGTAGGGCCAGCGGGTTCATCCATCATCGCGGCGGCTACGTCGAGGCTGGCGATGAGCGGGTAGAACGGTGACGTGGTGCCGTGCATCATGAAGGACTCGTTGAACTGGTCGTAATCGAGCGGAGCGCGGGGGCTGAGCTTGACGTGGATCATAGAGGCCATGGAGAAGGCGGCGAGCATCTTGTGCGTGGACTGGACGGCAAAGATTGTCGGGCGGTCAGGTGTGTCGTCGGGGACGCCCATGGCGAATCGGCCCTGGTAGATTTCGTGGAACTTGGCGTAGGCGTACCAGGCCTCGTCGAAGTGGATGCGGGGGACGGACTTAGCGAGTTCGGTGACGACTTTATTGACGTCGTAACAGAGGCCGTCGTACGTGGAGTTGGTGACTACGGCGTAGGTAGGGTTTTGATTCGGGGCGCCGGTGGTAAGGGGACTTTTTTCGATGAGGCCGCGGATGAACTCGGGGCTGAAGCGTTTGATGGGGACGAGGCCGATCATGCCGTAGCCGTTGCGCGTGGGCTTCATGTAGACGGGGCGCGCGCCGGTGACGGTGAGGGAGTGGCAGATGGATTTGTGGCAGTTGGCGTCGGCGAGGACGATGTCGTCCTGAGCGATGACGCCGTGTCCGACGATCTGATTGGAGCTGGAGGAGCCGCTGAGGACATAGAAGGTCCAGTCGGCACCGAAGATGCGCGCGGCGTTGCGCTCGGATTCGCCGGGAGGCCCGAGGTGGTCGAGCCAAGAACCAAGCGGCGAGGTGGAGATGCCGAGGTCGGAGCGCATGATGTTTTCGCCAAAGAACTTGTGGAACTCCATGCCGACGGGGTGTTTAAGGAAGGCGACTCCGCCCATGTGGCCGGGTGCGTCCCATGAGTAGGCGCCCTGGTCGTTGTACTTTTTGAGTTCGCGGAAGTAGGGCGGGAGAAGTTGCTCGTGGTAGCGCTCGACAGCAAAGTCGACGCGGTTGGCGATGAAGGCGGGGGTGTCGCCGAAGAGGTGGATATATTCGTGGACCTGCTTGACGACTTCGAGAGGGAGTTCGCTAACGAGGGTGCGATCGGCGATGAGGAAGATGGGGATCTTTTTGTTGCGACGGCGGACCGCACGAAGGATGGCGAGCGCAGCGCCTTCGGCGAACTGGTTTTCTCCTTCGAGGTCCCAGTCCAGAAGGATTGCGCTATAGGATGGGTCTGATGTGACCAGGGACAAACCGTCTTCCGGTGTCGACGTTCGGACAACCTCATAGCCTTCGAGACGAATCGCCTCGACTAATCGCTCCATGGCGCGGTCCGATACGGAGTCCGTGCCACCCACCTCACTTGCAATCAATAAAACCCAACGACCTTCGCTCATGAACCTCTCACTTCTTTCCTATCGTATAGCGATTTGCCCTTGGACATATTAACAGCGTGGGAAGGGAAGGCGTAACAGTGATAAATGGGATAAAGGTTGATACAAGAGACTGAGAGTTCTGCGGGGTTATCTGATGAGTGTCGGGCGTGATTTGAGTGCGGGACACGGATTTTGAGTGACCGTTTCACTTGTAACTTGGAAGGGAACAGATAGTCATATTTTTCAGGAATAGAGCCATGAATCGACGAGTGTTTTTGCGGAACGCGAATATGGCGGCGATGTCGCTGGCAGCTGGCGGTAGCTTTTTGGGGTGCATGAAGAAGCCTGTTGGCGTGACAATTCCGGCGGTAGCTCTGCCGGTGAACCTGCCGGAGACGGCTTGTCATCTGCCTCGGGTGAGGGTGTCGGCGGACCGGGAGATTCGGACGATGGTGGGGCTGCGTCCGTTTCGGCCGTCAGGATTTCGGGTGGCGAGGGAGATGGTGGGTGAGACGGCTGTCGTACATAACTATGGGCACGGCGGCGGCGGGATCACCTTGAGTTGGGGGACCTCGAAGCTGGCGGTAGACCTTGGGTTGCCGGGGCATGTGGGTCCTGTCGCGGTGCTCGGGTGTGGGGCTGTGGGGCTGGCTACGGCTCGGCTGGCGCAGGAGGCTGGGTTTGATGTGACGATTTATACCAAGGCGATGCCGCCGGAGACGACTTCGAATATTGCAGGCGGGCAGTGGATGCCGGTGAGTGTTTACGATCCGGATAAGACGCTGACTGCAGAGTTTCAACAACAGTTTCTGGCTGCAGCACAGTATGGGTACCGGCGGTATCAGATTATGACAGACCCTAAGTATGGGATTCGCTGGATGCGCAACTATACGGTGTCGGAGACGCCCTGGCGCTCGCCCATCAACGCCGGATCGTATGGACTGCTTCAGGGGTTTCTGCCGGAAGTTAAGGATTTACCGGCGGGGACTCATTCGTTTGGGAACAGATATGTGCGGCAGTTTGACGGAATGATCGTTGAGCCTCCGATTTATTTACCGTCGATGCTGACGGATGTGCGCATTGCGGGCGGCAAGGTTGTGGTGCGGGAGATGAAGAGCCTGGATGAGGTAAGGAGGCTGCCGGAGAAGCTTGTTTTCAACTGCACCGGAATAGGAGCCAAGGCGCTGTTTGGGGACGAGGAACTGACGCCAATTCGTGGGCAACTCACGATGCTATTGCCTCAGCCTGAGGTTACGTATGCGACTGTCTATGAGAACACTTATATGTTTTCGCGGCGGGATGGGGTGGTGCTGGGCGGCACGCATGAGATGGGGGACTGGAATCTGCAGCCCGATTTAGCGACGAAGAGCGCGATTATGGCGAAGCAGGCGAAGTTATTCGATGGAATGGGGGATTGTTCCGTGGGCGCCTAGAAGTACCGGGCCAGGTCGGCGAAGGCAGCTAGTTCGAGCAGGTGCTGACCGGTGGGGGGCTGATTGACGATCTCGTGCTCGAGGACCCAAGTGAAGTCGTGGGGGATGAAGACGGCGTGCAGGCCGGCGGCGAGTGCGGGATTGACGTCGGAACGGGGACTGTTGCCGATCATCCAGGTGCTGCAAGCTTCACAACCGTGATGAGAGGCGAGAGAGCGGTAGGCTTCGTCGTGCTTTTCGGGCAGGACCTCGACGGCCGTGAAGTGGGAGGTGAGGCCTGAACGCCGGAGTTTGTCGGTCTGTTCTTCAGGGTTGCCTTTAGTGACCATGATGAGGCGGTGACGGGTCGCTAGATCGGCGAGTGTGGGTGCGACATTGGGCAGGAGTTCGATCTCCTGGTCGGCGATTGATTCGGCGAAGCTTTCGATACGGCGGTGTTTTTCAGGAGTAAGGGGCTCGTCGGCAAGCTGCTCGAAGCAGGTGACGAGGGACCGGCGAAAGCTATGGAGTCCGTAGCCGTGGGCCTTGATGGTGGCGTGCTCGACCTGGTTGAGGTGGCCGCGAACCTCTTCGGGCGTGTGGACACGGTGGTCGAGGTAGGAGATGAAGCTGGTGATGGCCCGCTCGAAGTAGATGTTGTTCTCCCAGAGGGTGTCATCGGCGTCGATGAGGAGGGTCTGGTTGGCGGGACGGCGCACTGGCTGAGCGGGTGCGGAGGTCGCGGCCTGCGTCTGAGAGGTCATGGCTCGATTATAGGAGGCCTGCGGAATTTTCTGTACGAAGGTGGAGGGGGGATGCCACGGTTGGGGGATATCTGACCCGATTGGGGTGTGACAGATTGGAAACAATGGTTAGGAAAGAAGTTGCGCGATTCGATGGACCGGGCGTAAAGCGTGTGACTCACGATCGGAAGGCCTCAGCGGATGTCGGTTTTCGGGTATGGAATCCGTTTGAAGCAGAGCTGCGAGTCGACGTGGGAGGTTGGCATGATCAAGTTGCCAAATCCTTTAGCCGCGTTCGGATGCATTTGAAAGACAACCGGCAGGAACGATAGAAGAAGGCGAACCAGAGGTATGATTCCAGAGATTGGCCAGAGGCTCGGGCCGTACGAGATCCTGGGAAGACTGGGTGGCGGAGGCATGGGCCACGTCTTTCGGGCTTGGGACGCGCGTCTGCAGCGTGAGGTGGCGGTAAAGCTGCTGCACGATGACTATACGATGCCGGGGATGCGTGAGCGATTTCTGCAGGAGGCCCGGGCAGCATCTGCGCTGAACCACCCGAATATCTGCACGGTCTTC
This sequence comes from uncultured Acidobacteriaceae bacterium, assembly GCA_963798925.1. GTDB lineage: Bacteria > Acidobacteriota > Terriglobia > Terriglobales > Acidobacteriaceae > Edaphobacter. The sequence continues at coordinate 678,767 of CAWCVD010000007.1, read as the reverse complement.
GATATCGGGGAAGAAGACCGCAATCCTTATCTGGTCATGGAGCTGCTGGAAGGCGAGACGGTGAAGGACCGGATCGAGCGGGGGGCGTTGCCGTCCGAAGAGATCGTACGGTACGCGATGGAGATTGCTGATGCGCTTGCGGCGGCACACAGCAAAGGAATTGTGCATCGGGACATCAAGCCGGCCAATATTTTTCTGGTGGCGATGCCGAATGGAAAGAGGCAGGCGAAGGTACTCGACTTTGGCCTGGCAAAGATTGGAGTGGAGGCGCGCAACCAACGGGAGTCACAATCGCGCGGGTTGACGCTGGCCGGATCGACTGTGGGGACGCTGTCGTACATGTCGCCAGAACAGGCGCGCGGCGAGTTGCTGGATATACGATCCGATCTGTTTTCGCTGGGAATCGTTCTTTATGAAATGGCGACGCGACAGGTTCCGTTTCGAGGGTCGACTAGCGCGCTGATGTTCGTGCAGTTGTTTAATCACAATCCAGAGCCGATTCGGAATTGGAATGAATCGATTCCGCGAGCGCTGGAGAAGGTAATTTTCAGACTGCTGGAGAAGAATCAGAAGAAACGCTTTCAGACCGCCAAGGAACTGCAGGAGGCACTGGCCAAGGCTGCCGGCAAGCTGGGACGGGCGAGTTGGCAAAACAAGGGATCAGCGCCCGTAGTGCCTTTGGTGCGTACGAGCGATCCGGTGGCGTGGCACAGGGTGCAACAGCGCACGCCGGCGCAGGTTGTGGTTGCGGGATCCAGTCCGAACACTTTAGTCGTTCGGTCGCCGCGCGTTGCGGAAAGAGACCGCGGCGGAGGTGTAGAGGTAACGGCTATGCGCTTTTTGCGAACGAGTGCACTTGCCGTGGCGAGTGGAGAGAGAGCGGTCGAGCAGCGTAGCGTGGGCACGGCGATAGCCGCGGCGAGAGCTGCCTCTCCCTATCGAAAGGCAGAGCTGTCCAAGCTGTCAATCAGTGTTACGCAATTTGAATTTGCGGTCGATGATTCTGATGTCGAAGTGGAACCGGCAATCAACGCGGCGACGGAAGACGTTGTTGAAGAGTTGATTGCTGCGTCGTCGAAGGTGAGTGCGCGAACACAGGTCCGGATGGTTGCTGCTGCGGCATCGATTCTCGCCGGCGTCGTTGGTGTTGCGCTGGTATGCAGCGGGATGTTTCGCCCCCTTGTGCTGGGGGCTAACGATCACCTGCTGCTGACGGTGGTTGAGAACAGGACAGGCGACAAAGCGCTGGACGATACGGTGATGCAGGGGATTGAGATTGCTTTGCGGCAATCGAAGTCTTTGAACGTTCTGGGCGGCGAGGCGTATCGCGCCGGGTTGCGACAGATTGAGGTGGAGAGTGGCGCTTCCTCAGAGATGGGCAGCGAACAGAAAGTGGCGCAGGATCTTGGAGCAAGAGTCTATCTGTATGGCGAGATCAGAGGCGCCAAGGGACCGTATACGATCAGCGTGGATGTATTAAAGGCCGACTCCAACGACAAGGTGGAGACGCTTGAGGAGAGTGCGGCGAGCAGAACGGAGATCCCGGCCGCGATTGGAAGACTGGTGCAGGACTTGCGTTCGGAGATAAGCGAGGACGGACGAGCTGAAGAGCGAAAGAATGTTCCGCTTGAACGAGAGGCAACGGCAAACGTCGACGCACTGCACTCCTATGCGGTAGGCGAGTTAGCGAGGCAGGGCGGCCGGACGAGTGATGCATTGACAGCATATCGAGAGGCGGCCAGGATTGATCCGCAGTTTACGCAGGCCCAGATGCGATTGGCCTGGTTATACGGTGCGGAGAAGGCAGAGGTAGCTTCGGCGAACGCGGCCGAGATGGCTCGGACTGCTGCGGCGAAGGCCAGCGATAAGGTGAGACTACTCGCTCAGTTCTGCTACGAGATGAATGCAAATGGTGACTACGACCGTGCTCTCGAAGTAATTCGGGAGTATGTGGCGCGGTATCCGCTCGATGTTGATGGAAGAAAGGGGTTGGCGGAGGCTCTTCGCGCGGAGGGGAATCTGCCTGAGGCTCTGCGTGCGGCGGAGCAGGCATACGGCGAGAACCCTTTTGATGCAGAGACGTATACAGAGGCCGAACTTGCGCTGATCGGCATGGACCGCTACGAGAGCGCGCTGCAATTGGAGGCGCAGGCGGAGCGCGTGGGCGTGGCCGCGGGTGGAAACTCTCTGACCTCGGGGTACCTGGCCGGCAAAGAGGATGTGGTTGCAGAACAAGAAAACGCGCTGCAGGTCGCCGTAACCGACCTGGCGGCTGCGGGGGATTTGCCGACGACCTATGGTGACCTATATCGTTACGGTCTTTACCTCGACAACACTGGAAGAACGGAGACAGGCCTCGAGTTGTGGAGGAGCGCTGCCGCAAAGGCGGGCAGTCTGCCTGAGCTTGCTTCGACAAAGGCCTCGATGCTGGCACAGGGAGCGTTGGATCGCGCCCTTATGGAGAGCTGCACAACGGCGTTGGCATTGGTCAATGAGATTAAGGAGCTGCCCAAGGGACCGGTTGCAACCTTCAATGGGGGGATGGCGGCTGCGCTGTGCGGCGACCAGCCGTATGCGGAGAAAGTTGTGGATACACTGCAACAGCGATATCCGAAGAACACCGCAGTGGCGCAGTATTATGTCCCCCAACTGCAGGCCGCGGCGGAGATCGGCGTCAATGAGCCCGAGAGGGCGCTCGACTCGTTGGTTGCTCTTGAGGATTACGATCAGATGTCGCTGAGCGCGTATCTACGTGGGATGGCCAACGCGTCGCTTGGTCAGACACCGGCGGCTCTCCGGGATTTCAAGAGTGTCCTGGCTCATCGGGGCACGGCTCTGACGCTGGGAAGCGACGCCTATCCGATGGCCGAGGTGGGTGTGGCGCGAGCCTACGCGCTGAACCGAGATAAGTCGGCTAGTGGTGATGCGTACCGAAGATTTCTAACGTTGTGGCGAGATGCCGATGAGGGGCAGCCTCTAATTGCAGAAGCATCGGCAAAACACAAATAGCGTGTGGTGGAAGATCGCTAGTTATTGCGATAGTTCAGAGAACAGACGCAGCGCTGACACGTGGGATTGGACTCGACGTCGAGCGACCTTCGAAAGGCTTGAGCTGGGTCACCGTTAATAACGTCTCCGAGGGTTGCAGAGGTTATGTTTCCTATCGGAGGGTGAAAGAAACACGGGCGAACGGAGCCATCGACTTCGACGACCGCGGAGACCCAGGGAGCATTGCAGATCGGAGACTGCGGGGGGAGCTGACCCAAGTGCTCGCGAAAACGCCGGGTGATCTTCCGCAACCGGGAAGCCGACTCAACAATGTACTTATGTTCGATGGCTGCTCCGTATTCCAGAATCAGTTGTTCGATTTCGACCTCGAGCTCGACGACTTCTTCAAGGGACAGGGCTATTTCGTTCTGTCTTCCGCCTGGCCAAACGAGAGGACGGTTGAAGGCCTGGGAGGTCAGGTCCGCTGCCAGGAATGAGATGGAATCGAGGCCGAGCGCTCTTGCTGCGTCGACGGTTGTACGCAGATGACGATGGTTTGCCTTCTGGACCGTTGTTCTGCAGCTAATCAGGATTCCGGGGTTGTGATGACGGACAGCGGCGACGCCGTGGTAAATGAGGTTGTAGGCGCCGTTCACCTGGCGAATCCGGTCGTGAATTTCGGGAGGGCCGTCGAGTGAGACGATGATGTCGTCGAAGAGCACCGCGACCTCATAAGAACGCTTCTGGAGGAGCAGACCAGTCGTGAGGAGGGTTAGGTGAATATTCAGTTCGCGGAAGAAGCCGCAAAGAGCCTGCAGATCATTGTGCATCAGCGGTTCTCCGCCGGTCAGGACGACCTGACGAACGCCGAGGTTTTCTAGGGATTCCCGGTGACGTTCCAGATCTGCGACGCGGACCTGCTCGCTTGTGTCCCGCTTCCAGATGTCGCACATGACACACCGACAGTTGCAGCGTGTGTGAACATTAAGGATGAGGATCGGCAATGTTGTTAGCCGGGGAGCAAGGGCGTATGAAGAGGGAGCCTCATGCAACGCCGGCATGGTCCACCTTCTTCCCACCGAGGCGAATCTCCCGTCCTACCGCTTTTTTGGCTTCGGCGAGCAGGTCATCGATGGGCGCCCGCAACCAGCGCAGGTGGCCGTCGATGGAGAGAGGTTGGAGGCCAGATTTCAACGCGGCGGGAAGTCGATCGTAGATGGTGGGTGCTGCGAGTTGGACTCGCCCTGCGAGCATGACCAGTTCGATGCGGTCAAAGGTCAGCCGTGTGATCGTTTCGGCGGGTGTGAGACCGTGGTTTTGCACGGCGATGAGATCCGCGATGGAGCCGGGCTTCAGGTGTCCCTCTCCGTTGCGGAGACGTAGAACGCTTGCTGATTTCGAGGTCACCATTTCGTAGAGGGAGTTGGTGTCGAGGCCGATTTCATTGCGGGCGAAGGTGATCTCGTGGAGGAAGTCGCCGGCGGCCGTGAGTGGGGAATCGCTGCCGAGTACGACTGTGTTGACTGACTTGATCAACGTCGACGATGGGGAGCAGTGGAAGAGAAATTGATTGGACGTTGGACAGATGATGAGGGCGCAGCGTCGCCGATTGAGAAGCGCAACGGACTTGGGGTTCAACGCCAGACCATGGACCAGGACGGTCCGGTCGCTGAGGACCTGCATGCGATCGAGATCGAAGATCTCCTGTGCGCTTCTTGCATCGATTCCTTCCGCCGCATGAAGCATGAAGGGTAGATTGGGTGGCGTGTGATCGAAGTTGTGGATGAGATTGGGATCCATCTCGAGCGAGTGAGCCCAGCCAAACTTTGAGAGGACACGAATGGGAAACTCAGCGGAGAGCAACTCTCGCGAGAGCGGGTTGTGATGGCAGACGGTGGTGACGCCGCATAGAAGATTTCGGATGGCTCCCCAGAAAAAGCGCACAGCCTTTGGGACTCTGCGGTGGCGGGCGATGAGACCAGCCTGAGTGCGATGGATCTCCTTTGCCCACTCCACGGAGTTCTGGTAGGGGCCGGCGCCGAGGTTGGGGAAGAGGCCAAATTCAAGATGATCGTGGGCGTTGACGAGTCCGGGAAGCAGCAGGTATCCCTCCAGGTCGAGGGCAGATGAGGCGGAGAGATTTCTTCGACGCGTAGATCCGTTCCTTGAGATGGAGTGTATGTATCCGCGCTCGATTGCAATGTTTGCAGACGTTGCCGCTTCGGGTCCGAGAGCGTAAGTTGCTCCGGTGAGGCTCAGGTTCTCGGAGGTCTCGGAGGAATTGTGCGGACGGGGTGCGAGTGTTGATTGTTTTCTAAGTTGCAGGATGTAGATGGCGGGAAGATTTGTCGAGGCACGATAGGAATCAAGCCTGCCATTTTGGTCGAAGATCGGTTTTTCTGGAGAGTCAAACGCCGGTTCGATATGGATGAGGAGTTCGAACCCGTTGGCTTGAAACGTGTCTATGGTTCTTTGAAGGGAGTGGTTGTAAGTTGGGAGCTGCTCTTCAATTCCATTCGCCTTATAGGTTCGCTTCCAATTGCAGGAGATGGCTGTGTCGGGATGCATGTCTGTCAAGAAGACGGTTGCACCGGGCCGGGCAACGCGATGTAGCTCGCGAGCAAAGGATTCGACGTCTTCGAGATAGCTAAGAATGAAAGAGGCAAGGACAAGGTCTGCAGTGGCGTTTTGAATGGGCAATGCGAGACAGCTACCAAGTCGCAGCGCGGATGAGGTTCCGAGCTTGTCCGAGGCGCGCTCGAGCATTTGGGGCGAGATGTCTACTCCGAGGAGGCTCGCGGGTCGTTGCGGCGCCAAAAGTTGTAACCATCTGCCCGTGCCACAGCCGGCGTCAAGTACATCAAGCCCGGCAACATCGGGAAGCATTCGAGTGAGAAAGCGTCGTTCCAGAGCGAGAAGAGGGTTCGGCTGCTCGTCATAGACCTGAGCCCAGGTGTCGAAGACATCGGATGGAGTTGCCATCATGGTTGTCATAGACTTTCCCGCTTGGGCTTGCGCAGATTGATGAATTGATTGGCCCATTGCAGCTCTACTGGAAAGCGGTAGATGCGCAGAGCGTAGCGCCAGGAGCTGAGAGTCTTGAGAAGCATGCGGCTCCATTGAGGGGCGAGGATGTCCTGCACGGTGGGCCAGCGCGAGCCGACGACGATCTCAAAGTTGTCGATAAGGTTCTTGGTTTTGCGCTTGAGCCACGGCGCCTGCGTATCAATGCGGAGGGTGAAGTCCATCCACTCTTTTGTGGCCCACTCGGCCGGTGTGGATGGAAAGGCGATCTGGCCGTCGATCTCACCGTACATGTTCCCGCGTTGGGGCACAGGGGTGTAGTGGTAGATGATGATTTCAGAGTCCGGATTGATTCTTTTCAGTTTGCGGATGAAGCGCAAGGTTTCTCGTGTATCTCGTTCGGGGTCATGCGGGTTCCCGATGACAAAGGAGAACTCGGGGATTATGCCGAACTTCTTCGTGCGTTCTGCAATACTGACGGTCTGATCGGTGGAGATGCCCTTCTTCATCTCTTTGAGTGCCCAGTCGGAGCCGGATTCGGCGCCGAAGAAGATCATGGTGCAGCCGGCGCGTTTGAGAGCAGCGAAGGTCTCGTCGGAGTAGCGTGACATGATATCGACGCGAGCTTCGCACCACCAGCGGAGGTTGAGGTGTTCGATGCGCTTAGCCAGCTCGAGCGCGTGGTCTTCCCGTAGGAAGAAGTTCATGTCGTAGAACTGGACAGAGTCTGCACCGTACTTTGTAACGAGATGGGTGAGGATCGCGGCGGTGCGTTCGGGTGATTCCATCTTCTCCTTGTTACCGTACGCGGCATGGACTCCGCAGAAGCTGCAGTTGAAGGGGCAGCCGATACTGGCGTGATGAACGGCGGTACGTTTTCCGAAGAAGGAGGGCCGCAGATATTTTTCGACGGGGATGCGATGAAAGGGATGCCAGGGAAATGAGTCAGGACCCTTCATGGGGCGCTCGGCGTTATTCCGCGGCAGGCCAAAGATGTCTTTGTAAGAGAGACCAAGGATCGACTCGAAGGAGCGTTTTCCGCGAATTGCGTCGAGCAGCTCGAGCATGGTGTCTTCACCCTGGCCACGAACGATGTAGTCGACATATTTCGCGTTGAGCGCCGAGTCGGGGTAGACAGATGGAAAGTAGCCTCCCCATACGATCTTTACGTGCGGATGCCGTCGGCGGATTTCCCGAGAGGCTTCCATCGCCGCAACCATTTGGGGGCCGGGCATAACTGTGACACCAAGCACCTCGACGTCATGTTTGGCGATGAGATCGAGCATGATGTCGATCGGTTCGTCGTCGAGATTGCCGTCGACGATCTCATACTCTTCGCGTCCTTCGAGAACTGCGGCAATGGCCAGAATCGCCAGGGGAAGGCGGCGGTTGCGAGGCCTGGTGGCGCGTGGATTAAAGAGAATGATCATGGCTACACGCGCTCGAAGTGAAGTAGCATGTGGTCGCCGAGGACACGGAATCCGGGGAAGGCAGAGACAAACCGGTCGATCGTGCGTAGGGGGGAAAGCACTGCAGGATGACTTCGAATCCAGGTTTCAACATAGGACGGCGGTACTGCGACACCGATTCCCGTGCAAGAGCGCAGCTGGAAGGAAGGAGAGAATATGTGTTTCAGCTTTCTGACTGTGGGATAGTAGACGTTCACAGCCAGCGCGCCGACTTTGGCTGTGGTTTCACCGGAAGATCTGCGAAAGGCTTTGCGGAGGTTTCCGTGGAGAAGAAACCAGAGGATCTCCCAGACGCAGAAACGTGTGGAGAGACATATGACCAAAGGAGCGCGCGAGGGCAAGAGGGCTGCCAGGTGTTCGCCGGTTTGTTTAAGATTGGCGACGCAGTTCAGGCCTGAGAAATTGGAGAAAGCGCCGTCAAAAGGGACCTCGGGCGAAAGCTGACTTACCTGCTCGGTGGGCAGAAGGTGAAACTGGACGAGAGCATTGGGTGATTCAGCTTTCAGTCGTCGTGAGGCGATCTGAATCATTTGCTGTGAGGCGTCGCAGGCAGTGACGGCGATGGAATTCCTCGCGAGAAAGAGAGCGTCTTCGCCTGTGCCGCAGTTAAGTTCGAGGATGTGGTCGCCGGAACGGAAGGTTTTTGTCAGCATGTTCCACACGGCGTCGCGCTGGGCACGCCCGATAAGAGATCGGGTAAAGACCTCGTCGTAGTCCTTCGCCATTTGATCGAAGGCGAGAGCTGCCTGCGGCTGAGCGATGGCAGATCGTGTCACGCTTCGACCTCCATCAGGGTAGAGTGCAGGCTGGCCCGTGACGCCTGAATCTGGTTACGGAGAGTTGAGACCAGGCCGGAGTCGGCGTCTGGGGTTCCAGCGAGGCGCGCCAACTGGACTTCGTCTCGGAGCAGTTTGTCGGCGTGGCTGTAGAAAGTTCTGGAGTGGCGACCTTTGATCTTGATCTCGCGGTCAGAGCTGACTCCCCAGGGCTTGAGCTGAACGAGGCGATCGGAGATGTTGCGGTAGTAGGGCGTCCCTTTGATTGGGTAAGAGACGGTAGTGAAGAAGATGTCGGGCTGCGAGACGCTGACATGCTTGATAGTGGCCTCGATGTCGTCCAGGTCCTCCCCTTCGTAGCCCCACATCAGAAACATACCGCTTTCAATGCCACGTTGACGAGTGAGAGCGACAGCCTGCTGCACCTGCTCGACTTTGACGCCGCGATCCATCGCGTCGAGGATGCGCTGAGAGCCGCTCTCTGAGCCGATCCATACTCGGAAACAGCCGAGTTCAGCGAGGAGGTCGAGCATCTCAGCGTTGAGACGGTCGGCGCGTGAGATGCACTCGAAGGGGATTCGGAGGCCGCGGCGGCGCATCTCGGCGGCGTAGTCGCGAATCCATTGGTGATTGATGGTGAAGACGTCATCGGAGACCCAGACCATGTCGGGCGAGTACGTTTCGAGGAGAGACTCGACTTCATCGACAACGAGAAAGGGATTGCGGCGACGGTGCGTCTGGCCGAAGACCTGATGACTGCACCAGCGGCACTTGTAGGGGCATCCGCGGGCTGTGATGAAGTTGACCGAGCCTCTGCCGTGTGCGTCGCGCCAGGTCTTGACGTAGCGTCCTATGTCGATCGCCTGACGGGCGGGCCAAGGTTGAGCGTCGAGGTCGGGAATCTGGGAGCGTTGCGAGGTCTCGTGCATGAGCCCCGTTTGATCGAGATAGGCCAGGCCAGGGATGTTGGCGCAGGCATCGACTTTGCCGGCGCGAAAAGCCTCGAGGAGCTCCTGCACGGTGAGCTCCCCTTCGCCGAAGACGACGAAGTCTGCACCGGCCTGAAGATACTCGTACGCATAGGCACCGGGCTCCGGACCACCCACGATGGTCTTCCAGCCTGCTTCGCGAGCGACCTTAAGGATCTCGACAACGTTGCCGCGTGTCATGAGGTTGGCGTAGATGCCGAGGACAGATGGGGTTTCGGAGCGGAGGTGTTGAAAGAGCGCGTCCCGATTGGAGAAGGTGGTGTCAAAGACGTCGACGTCGAAGCCGCGTTTGCGCAGATGCGAACAGAGGTACAGGATGCCAAGAGGTGCGTACGGCTTCATGATCTGAAGTTCTTTGGGATCCTCGTAGAGGAAATAGCCGTGCGTGAGCAGGAGATCCGGCATCTAGGCCCGCCTCGCTGTCGCTAGTGCCTGGAGAGGAATCAGCTTAGGGTCGTTGTCTCGGGAGAAGCTTCTGGTGAAGGTCGTGGCTTCAGCGTTTCTGGCCTTCGGTTCAAGCTCAAAGACCTGTTGCCACAGGAAGCCTGCGTCTACTCGCTCCGACGAGTCACTGGCTTTCCAGGAATTGACCTCTGCGTGGAGTGCGTTTCTGAGCGCAATGTAAAACTCGTCTTTGTAGGCAGCGCGAAACATGACGCACAGGTCGTCGCTGTCGATCCAGTTTCGTTTGACCCCGATCTGTTCCTGGACGCGTTCGTAGAAGACGGTTCCTGGGAGGGGATAGGAGAAGGAGATGCCGATATCGTCCGGGCGCGTTTTGCGAACGAGGGATATGGTCTGCTCGATGTCTTCCAAGATCTCTCCGGGATAGCCGAATTGGAGGAAATAGCATGCGCGGATGCCTTCGTCGGCGAGACGCGAACGCGCAGTAACGACATCGGCAATGCGCAGGCCCTTGTCCATTGCGTTGAGAACCTTCTGGGAGCCTGATTCGACGCCCATCCAGACTTCGGTACATCCAGCGCGCTTGAGGCCTGCGACGGTTGTGTGGGTCATAAGATCGGCGCGGGACTGAATCTTGAACGGAAGAGCACATCGCAAAGCTTCAATCTCGTTGGCGAACTCTTCGACCCAGTGATGGTTGAGGGCAAAGACGTCATCGCCAAACCAGAGATGCTCAACGCCGTAACGCTCCTTCAGTTCTCGTATTTCCATTGCAACGGACTGGGCTGGGCGAATCTGAAATTTGTTACCCGAGATCGGCTTGGCGCACCAGTTGCAGCGATAGGGGCATCCGCGGCTGGCGACGATATTGGTAGAGAAGTGCCCGTGCGCCGAGAGTCCACGCCTGACGGTATGGCTCGAGATCGATAAGCTCGCGGGCAGGTCGGGGAAGAAAATTCCAAGCGGGATTTTTCGGGGCTTTTTCAGGCTTTGCGCTACGTTGCCTTCCTGATCCAGGCAGACGAGTCCTGCGATATCCAGACGAGGATTGCCAGACAGGATTCCAGAACAGAGCTCGACGAGGGTCTGCTCGGCCTCTCCCCTGAGAACAAAGTCGACTCCGTTGCGGAGGTACGCTTCGGCCTGATCAGTTGCGTCAGAGCCGTGGGCGATGACGGTGGCTCCTACGTGTTTGGCCTCGTGTGCCAACTGCCAGGCGAGTTCGCGCATTCGCGTGAGGCACATCTTGGAAAGAAAGTTGAAATCGTCCTCATAGATAACGACGATCTTCGGGCCCAGCTCCTTCAATGCATTCGCAAAACCGGGCGCCGGAGGTTCGAGCATGGTATCGAAGACGGCAACCGAGATATCCGCGACCCTTAGCGCAGACGCGGCGTATAGCGTACCAAGCGGTACGTATGGCTGCATCTTGCGAACCTGCTTTGGATCGTAAGGCAGGTGATAGGAATGCGTCAGAAGAACATCGGCCATTGCTACCTCCTCCCCTTGATTCGGTTAACACGCATTGGCAGGCTCCTTGGGAAGCTCCTGGCCGGTGACCAGGGAGCGGCGGGGAACGATGCGCTCGGAGAGATTGGAGAGCCAGAGCTCCCACGGGAAGGAGTATCGGCTGGAACGCAGACGCCAGCGAATTGGTGTTTGGACAATAAAGCGGACGCCGCGCCGAAGCCAGGAGGGATTTGCACTTTGGCGGTCGATCTGGTTGTTGAGCAGAAAGTAATTGAGCATCCGCTGCAATCGTGCGAGTTCTCGTCCCCTGAGCCAAGGCAGCAAATTGGCACCGAGCGGCATATCCATCCACTCGCGAAGATTCTTCGGCTCATGAACGCCCATCTCGCGGAGTTGAGGCCAGATCGGGATGCCTGGATAAGGAGTGAAGATGTTGGGTGAGAAGCTAACGTTCGAGAACATGCGGCTAATGTCGCTCATAGTCTGGAAGGTGATGATGCGGTCGGCTTCGGTCTCGCCGGGATAGCCGAAGATGAGATTGAAGGTGACGCGAATTCCTCCCAATTGCGCCTTGCGCGCGGTCTCATACATTTCGTCAACGCGCTGGTGCCGCTTATTCATCAGCTTGAGGACGGATTCGGAGGTGGATTCCGTGCCGAAACCCATGTGTGACACGCCGCTAGCACCCAGGAGACGGACGTCGTCCTCGCTCATGCGACAGAGGAAGTCGGTGGAGGCCTGAAAGGTCCATCGGAATTTCACCCCTGACGCGAGAATGCCGCGGGCGATCTCGAGTGCGCGAGGCAGTTGGACGGGAAAATTGGAATCAAGCAGAGCAACTTCTTCGGTGCGGTAGCGGGTGACGAGGTCGAGCATCTCCGAGACGACACGGTCGGCGGAGAGGGCGTTGAAACGCCGTTTGTAGAAGACCTGATCGGTGCAGTAATTGCAGGCGTACGGACAGCCCACGCTGGTGGCATAGGCGAGTTTGCGGATTCCGCATCGCTTCTCGTAAGCGTCGAAGTCAGTGAGATCGAAGGCGGGAATCGGGAGCGCGTCGAGTGGTTCAACCTTACGCTCAACGTTGTGAATACGCTGGCCGTTGTTCTTCCAAGAGAGTCCAGCGATGTTGTTGAGTGGCTTGTTGTCGGCAAGAGCCTGCGTAAGCTCGACGAGGGTAAGTTCGCCCTGACCGCGGACCACCATATCAACAAAGCTTTCGCTGAGTGTTTCGTCGGGCAGCAGCGACGGATGCCATCCGCCGAAGACTATCGGGAGCCATGGACTGTAGGTCTTGACGGCCGTGGCAACTTCGATGGCGCCGCGAATCATCGGCCCAGTGAGAACCGAGATGCCGAGACAGAGCGCATCCACGCTCTCGCACTGAATGCGTGTCAGATAATCGGGCTCGATTGCGGCATCAATCATTACGACTTCGAAGCTTGCCTGGCGCAAGGAGGCAGCGAGCGCGAGTAGACAGAGAGGCGCGCCGAGGGGAGGGCCGTCGTACGGTGGATAGAAGAGGACCACCTTACCCCGGGTCAGCACGCTGCCTCCAGGGGAATCTCGTTTGGTTCGAGGCGTTTTGCATCCACTACGGGTTTAAAGCCATCTGTTCTTTCCTTGAGCTTATCGTTGAGCCACAGCTCGACAGGGAAACCGTAGACACCGTGGTCGAGACGAAGGCGCGCCGGAAAGGAGATGCACTTCTGCGCCAAGCGAGTGAAACGTGTTCGTCTGTCTGCGCCGATCGGGATGCGATCGAATGCTATCCGCAGATAGTCACGCATGATCTGAAGCTGCTTGTGATCTTTGCCATTCAGCCAGGGAAGCTTGGTATATCGCGGAAAAAAATCGGCCCAGCCTTCGAAGGTGTCGGGTACGTGGACTCCCAGTTCCGCGATCCTCTTCATGACTGGGGCACCGGGATAGGGGGTAAAGATATTTGTCCAGAACTCAGCCCCGGGAAACTTACGACAGACGTCCATGATGAAATGGATGGTTTCTCTTCGCTCCGCTTCACCCTCACCCGGGAACGCAAAGATGATGTTGAACGACGGCCGGATGCCGGCCTGGACGCATCTTGCCGCGCTCTCGTAGATGGTTCCGAAGTCCTGAAAGTTTTTGTTCATGGCTTTCAGAACTTTGGGCGAGCCGGATTCCGCACCCTGACAGATCTGATGGAGTCCGCTGCGATGGAGGAGCTTCAAGTCCTGGACCGTGAGGCGCGAGGTGAGGTTGGTGGTTGCCTGGATGCTCCACTTGAACTCCGAACCGGCACGAACCAGTCCTTCTGATATCTCTCGCGCGCGATCGAGGTCGACGAGGAAGTTGTCATCGACAATCCAGAGCATTTCGAGGTTATATCGGCGGCTGAGGTCGACGGTTTCCTCGACAAACTGTTCGGCGGGCAGAGCGTTCCACTTGCGCCCATAAACACCCGCGTTTGTGCAATAGCCGCAGTTGTAGGGGCAGGCAAGGCTGGAAGTGTACATGGCCCAGCGCTTGCCACAGACGCGCTCGTAGGCATCGAAGTCGGCCAAGTGATATGCCTTTGGAGGCATGTCGACAAGTGGCTTGAGCGGACGTTCGGGTGTGAAGATCAGCTTCTGGTCGCGCTTGAAACCGATGCCGGCAACAAAGTCCGGAGCAGAGTTGTTTTCAATGTGGCCGACGAGATCGAGTAGGGACTCTTCGCCCTGACCACGAACGACGTAGTCGATGTAAGGCGCTTCGAGAGTCTGCGTCGGAAGGAGGGAAGGGTGCCATCCGCCAAGAATGACAGGAAAATCCGGGTTCCACGCTTTGATCGCTTTTGCAATCTCGACAGTCTCCCGAATCATCGGTCCTGTTACAAGCGAGATCCCCAGGCATAGAGCGTCGCGAACCTCTTCGAGGACACGAGTCTTGTAGTTTGGTGTGATCGTCGAATCGATTAGCACGATCTGGTAGCCAGCGCGAAGGAGAGGGGTTGCGACCGCTAGTATTCCCAAGGGCGCGGTGGCATCAGAGCTTGCGAAAGACGGGAAAAAGAAGACGATTTTGCGTGACCTGGGCAATACGACCTCGCTAATTGTGGACGATATGACTTGGGCGAGATGCAGTTGTCACGTGCATGTCAGCGGTTTGTAAAGTTTTTCTTGTAGTAGAAGCCGTGGTGTTTCGATGGGTTAGAGTGAAGCCCAACAGGTGTTTTGATGTTGCTGGTTTCGGTCGATCAAACTTCGCTGCCTTATTCGCGAGAGCTATGCTTTGCGGGTGCGATGTGTAATGTGCGAAGCAATTCGTCTGAGTTACTCAGGAGTTTGGAACTTCTGTCCATCTCCACGGAAGTGACTCGCATAAGCCAGTTCACTATGCGTGTCGTGGTCGACGAGTCGTCGGACGAGGCTGCGGTAGAGCCACATTTCCGGGGATTGCATCACGTCGTAACAGCTTCGTTTGGCCGATCGAATGTTTTCGTCTTTGATGTTTTGCGTCGCACACTCTCGGCAAGTGTTTCAGGAGTGGTTGCGCGCGACCATCGTTTCTGGAAGGAGAGATTGATTCCGATCGCACTCGGAGTTTTAGGGGCTGCCATGGGATTGGTTCCTGTGCACTGCGCCTGCCTGGACTCGGAAGGCGACGGGTTGCTAATCGCTGGTGCCTCGGGGGCAGGGAAGTCGACGTTGTCTGTGGCGCTCTCGGAGGCCGGCTTCAATTATGTTTCTGATGATTGGACTTATGTTTCGCAACGCCCGGACGGGCTCGTGGCGCACGGCACTTCGGCACCTGTGAAGCTTTTGCCCGATGCAGTGAAGCATTTTCGAAACCTAACCAACCATCAATTGCGGATATCGATGAATGGTGAATTGGCTTACGAAGTCGACGCTGCTGAGGTGTTTGGTGCCCGGGTGGAGCGCGAGTGCGAACCGCGATGGCTCGTCTTTCTGGAACGGGTGCAATACCCAGGATCCGACTTTACGCCTGTGGCGCCGGCGACGACGCAAGGATATGTAAGTTCGAGCGTAGAGAGGCTGCCCGAGCAGCTTTACGAGGCCGCCGCCTTGCGAGAGCAAACGGTCGAACGGGTTGCGATGTTGCCCTGTTGGCGATTTCGGTACGGTGGGACGCCGCAGTTTGCAGCTCAACAGCTTAGAGAGTTCGTCTCCCAGCGCAAGCCGGCGGTCTGCATATGACAAACGGGAATGCTCGGCACCCTGACCTGCTCCGCCGTTTTGTGGCGACCCCTTATGTCTTCCGTAGGCGTAACGACTCGAGTCGAATCCGCGTCGAATCGAATGAGCTAGAGATTGCCTTGGGCATATGGAACTCCGCCATCGTTGGGAAAGGGAATTGGGTTGAAGAAATGTACTGCAAGATCGTTCGGGATGCGGCTGGGCCAGTGGGCGGTTCTGATATATCGATCCTCGCGGATGGGCCACTGCGTGTCTTGTATCGGGGGAGAGGGACGATCTTGATTTACGAGCGGGAGAGAGTGGAGATTCTCGGATTTCTTTCTAGCGATGTGAAGGAAGTGGAACTCGTCTCGTCGCTATTACCTGCGTTGTTCGGAGGCATAGCTGAAGGCCACATCAATTGAACCGCTTTTACAAAGAAGTGACAAACGAAATATTGCACGATGACAACTGAAGCGGCGCGCTCCACTAGGTTGAGAAGCGATGGGTGAGAATGAGTGCAAGACGATTGTGGTCTATTGTGGTCTTCTAGCGAACCAGATAAACGTTTGGTCTTTGGTCGCAGAAACCTTGAAGTTGACAATATTCGATAACTAACTGAAGGGTCAGGAAATGAAATCAGGGACAATTGCGAAGACTATCTTTGTTGGCAGTTTGACGATGGGGTCATTACTCCTCTCTGGATTCTCGCAGGCCCCAGACGCTTCCCGACAGATTGAGGTTTCGGTGAAGAAGTTCGCTTACACGCCGTCGGACGTAACGGTGAAAAAGGGAGAACCTGTTGTTCTCATACTGAAGACTGAAGATGTGGCGCACGGGTTAAAGTTCAAGGAGTTGGGTCTGGACTCGAAGTTCGATAAGGGTAAGCCTGGAGAGCTTTCCTTCACGCCTGACAAGGTCGGTGATTTCGTGGGGCACTGTTCGGTGTTCTGCGGGTCTGGACATGGCTCGATGACTCTTACGCTTCACGTGACGGAGTGAAGGTGCGACAGTTTGCCTTGGCCTGGGGATTCATTTCGCTTGCAGGGATCTTGGGATGCAAGGCAAGCCCACCCAGCAAGATGGAACACGGCATCATGACATGGACAAAACATACCGTGACCGTACGAAATAAATCGGCACGAAATCCACTGCAGGCAACCCCGGAGAATATTGCTGCAGGCAAGGACGCCTTCTCACATTACTGCGTTGCCTGTCATGGAATGGATGGCCAGAATACCGGGGTTCCTTTTGCGGATAGCATGTCTCCTCCGGTACCGCTGCTGAGCTCTCCTGAGATCCAGTCCTATACAGACGGCCAGTTGAAATGGGTGATCGACAACGGAATTGAACCTTCCGGAATGCCGGCTTCCAAGGGAATTCTCAGCGACGATGAGATCTGGTCAACGGTGCTATTTATCCGCCATCTGCCGGCCGCCGGCAGCCTAGGCGATCCACCCATGTATGACAAGTAAGACGAATCGATGCAGGAGAAGAGGATCAGGTCGCGCATGAATCGCCCACTCGCAGAAGCCGTGATCGCCACATTTCGGGAGAGCCTTCCTGAGATCTGCTATGACAGGCTTGCTGCATTCGACGCTCGAGCATGGAGTGAATGCTACGACTGGCTCGACGCCAGCGGCCTCGCAATCTATTTCCTCGATCGTGTCCGGCTTTTAGGATTGGAAGCCGCAATTCCCGACCACGTTTTATACCGTTTTCAGAAGAATGCGGCTGATAACCAAAAGAGAACAGAAGTTTTGCGCGAGAAGTTTCTCGAGCTTAATCGCGAATTCCAAGCAGAGGACTTGTCCTACGTTAATTTGAAAGGCTTCAGTCTGGTTCCAGATGCTTGTTCGGATCTTGCTCTTCGGCGTCAGTTTGATTTGGACTTTTTTATCAGCTACGGAGACGTGGCTCGTAGCGACCAGATACTGAAACGGCACGGCTACGTTTTGACCGGTCTTGGCCGAGGCGTCAGAGAGTACAAAGCCGGCTCTCATGAGATTCCATCGATGAGGGATCTCTACAAAGCAAAATCTCAGACGTCGGTGGAGGTCCACTTTACCGATTCCCAGGAGGATAGAACTTCTCTTCGAGAGGATTGCCTTTCGCGGCTTCGAGTTCGACAGTGGAATCAGTTCCAATTTCCCGTTCTTTGCGATTGCGATAGATTCCTCAGTCTGGCAGTTCACCTGTTCAAACATCTTAAGAGCGAGTGGACGCGAGCCTCGTGGGCACTTGAATATGCCAGGTTCGTGGACTTTCATTGTAACGATGAAGTTCTGTGGACCGAAGTGGAGAGGCAGATCTCAAAGCACCTAGAAACACGGATTGCAGTGGGAGCAGCAACACTCTTCGCGGACCTGAGCTTTCGTAACGCGCACTTGCCTGATGTGTTGGCTTCGGCGATTTTAGAGCTTCCCAAGTCTGTTGATCTGTGGGTCAGACTTTATGGGAACGCTGTGTTGTTTGCCTCGTTTCCTGGAACGAAGTTCTACCTCCTGCTCCAAAGGGCCATCTCGCGCGAGGAAGGCAGGCAGCTTCACAATCACCGTCAAAAGCTATTTCCATTGCACCTGCCACCAAAGATTGCAGTTGGATCGAACGAGAAAGATTTCTTCTCGCGATGGAAGCGATTTCGGATTGAGAGCAATTTCCTATTGTTCCGTTTGCGGTTTCATGTGTTCCAAGGCATTTCTTACATGATCGAAGCCCCGCGTTGGAAGAGAAGCGTGGCGTCTTTGCACGGCTGAAGAGTTTGTTGTGATTTAGGCGTTTCCTCGCCTTAGAAGCTGCAGAGAGAAGACAGGGAAGGTCACCGATACCTAAGTGACAGGGCGAAGCTGTAAGTCTCTCTGGAAGAGTGGTCATAGGTGGTATGTCATGGCAACCAGGCTGACAGGAGTCTTAATGGCAGTGCAGGAAAATGATCCGGCGAGTGGTCCACAACTTCCGTTGAACTGGTACGCGCTTCATATTCGGTCCAGACATGAAAAGCGTGTGGCGGAGCGGCTCGGCTCTCAGGCACTTGAGACCTTTCTTCCGTTGCATCGCGGCCGCCATCGCTGGAAGAACGGTGTTCATGCGGATGTGGATCTGCCTTTGTTCCCCTGTTATTTATTCGCGCGAGTCTCAACTTACGACCGAATTCGTGTACTGCAATCTCCCGGTGTGCTTGGATTTGCGGCTTCATCAACGAGACCCACAGTCATACCGGATGAAGAGATTTCAATACTACGAACAGCTACGGAGAAGCTTAGAGCGGAGCCGCATCCATATTTGAACAGCGGAGACGCGGTGCGAATCGTGGCGGGTCCGCTTGCTGGAATGACGGGTATTCTGACACGGCGCAAGCAGGAGTATCGTGTTGTCCTCTCAATTGAAGCTATTATGCGCTCGATAGTAGTCGAAGTGAGCGAGTTCGATATCGAACCGCTGGAGAAGATGCGGTGAGCAGTCCAGAAGTGGATAGAGAAGAAGTCGGGGTGCAGGATCAAGAAGTGACAATCGTGAATGAACGAGTTTCCCCACAGGGCAAGCGGCTAATACAACTTCTCATTGCAAGCCTGGGATGGGCTCTTTTGTCGGCGATTGGATATACGCAACAATTGCAGGTGCCTACGTTACCGACGGCTCTGCCATCTGCACTGCCTTCTGCACCTCCCGCTCCAGGAACACAGCCGTCGACCCAAACTGACGATGACCGCAGCAGCAGTGCGAAGAACAATGCTGGAACCGGACCCTCAAACTCAAACGGCGTCATGACGAGTAATCAGATTCTGGAGGTTTTGCAGACCCGGCCGGAGCTGATTGTCGATCTTAAGCAGGTAATGGCTGATTATCTCCAACAGACGGGAAACCCGGTTCAGGTCGACGCGATTACTGACGACATGCTTTATAAGGGAATAGCCACGGACGCAGGTCTGCGCGGAGCGATCAGCGTCTGGCTGCGAGCACGTGGCTATGTGACGGACACAGAGATGAGTGGTGCGGATCTTGACTTGAAGAGCTCCGATGAGCTCGCAGGAGGTTCTACCCTTGGCTCGTCTGCTCTAACGTCTTCACCAGATGGATCAATTTCGCCTTCGACGAGCCTCGAACCGAACAGGGCCCCGCAAAGCACATTGAGATCAAATACAGCGCAGGGAACTGCAAGAACTACGGCTGGGCAGACTCGAGAGAGATATGAAGTGTCGCCTGCGAAACCAGACCGTAACAACCCAAGTGCGGTCGAAGTGGTGCATCAACCTACTCCGTACAATCTTCAATCCCTGCGCGACCTCTATACACAGGTTCCTGAGCAAACCGAGAGACTAAAGCGCTTTGGTTCTGATGTGTTTGTGAATCGCGGCCTTGACACAAAGCAGATGCCGGTCGATATTCCGATTGGCCCTGACTATATTCTTGGAGCGGGAGATGGCCTCGTCATCAACTTATGGGGAGGAGTCTCGCAGAACTTTGCTCGCACCGTCGATCGCGAGGGTAAGATCGCCCTGCCTGAAGCCGGAGCGATTGTAGTGGCAGGTCTATCGCTCGAACGAGCGCAGGCGCTCATTCAAAATGCGCTCAGCCAACAGTTCAGGGACGCAAAAGTAGCTGTGACGATCGCTCGTCTGCGAACCGTGAGAGTTTATGTCGTAGGCGATGTACAACGCCCCGGCGCCTACGATATAAGCTCCTTGTCGACGCCGCTAAATGCACTCTATGCGGCGGGAGGACCGACGAGTGTTGGCTCACTTCGAATTGCAAAGCACTATCGCGGAAAGATGCTTGTGCATGAGGTGGATCTCTACGATTTTCTCTTGCGCGGCGTCAGAGTGGATTCTGACAGGATCGAAGACGGCGATACGATTCTCGTGTCACCAGTTGGGAAACAAGTTGCGGTTGGCGGTATGGTCAAGCGTCCTGCGATCTATGAGTTGAAGGATGAGTCGAAGCTGTCCGATGTGTTGAATGATGCGGGCGGCTTGTTGGTATCTGCCTCCTTGAGGCATGTCACGATCGAAAGAGTTGAGGCACAAGGGCGGCGTACGACCTTGAGAGTAAATCTTCCTGAAGGGGCCACCATCGAGTCGTCACGACAGTTGCTTGACGGCTTCGCGATTCAGGACGGAGACCGAGTCAGCGTTGCTCCGATTCTGCCTTACAGCGAGAAGGCGATTTACGTCGAAGGACACGTTGTTCGCCCGGGAAAGTTCCCTTATCGCGAAGACATGAAGCTCAACGATGTGCTTCGTTCCTATCAGGATCTCTTACCTGAGCCTGCCGATCGTGGGGAGATCATTCGCCTTGTACCTCCGGATCTCCGTCCGGAGGCGATCGATTTTAATGTTCCCGATGTTTTAGCCGGCAACGATCCGATAAACCTTCAGCCATTCGACACGATTCGCGTTCTTGGTCGTTACGAAGCCGACGGCCCTAAGGTTCAGGTGCATGGTGAGGTGCTTCATCCCGGTACGTACCCGCTCTCCCAGGGAATGACCGCGTCACAGCTTGTGAAGATAGCTGGGGGCTTCAATCGCAGCGCTCTACTCGATCAAGCTGACCTTACCAGTTACGACGTGAAGGACGGCAAGCAAGTACTGAGCCGGAGAGATACCGTCAATATTGGGGAAGCGGTGAAGAACGGCGGCTCAAAGGACGACACACTGCTTAAACCTGGAGATGTGTTGACGATTCATCAGATCTCCGGATGGAACGATATTGGTTCTTCGGTAACTCTGGAGGGTGAAATAACCTATCCGGGCCCCTATGGTATTCAGGAAGGGGAGAGATTGAGCTCGGTTCTAAAACGTGCGGGCGGGCTCCGCCCAACGGCTTACCCTACTGGAGCAGTTCTCATTCGGAAACAAGTGCAGGAGCTCGAAGATAAGAGCCGGAACGAATTGATCCGGCAGATTGAGACGACCTCGGCAGGCGCGAAGCTTGCTCCGAGCCTCTCTGCACAGGATGATGCGGCGACTCTTCAACTTCTGATCCAGCAACAGAAGGAAGTAGTGGAAAAGCTGCGCAGCCAGCCGGCAATAGGGCGGCTCGTCATCAAAATCAGTCCTGACATAGCGAGTTGGGAAGGTACGCCTGCAGACATAGAACTGCGCAAGGGAGATGTGCTTACGATTCCCAAAAAGCCAGGCTTTGTTCTCGTCAGCGGACAGGTCTATAACGCGTCGGCCATTACGTTCGTGCCCGGTAAGAATGCTGGTTGGTACCTCAAGCGAGCAGGCGGGAGCACGGAAGGAGGCAACGTCAAAGAGGTCCTCGTAATTCGCGCCAATGGGCTAGTTGTGGGGAGGCATTCGGGAGAGTGGTACGACTCAAGCGTTCTGGATACAAAGCTTGAGCCGGGGGATGTTGTCGTTGTACCCCAGAAGGTCTTTGGAGGGTCGGCAGTCTTGAGAAATCTATTTGCAACCGCTCAGATTCTGTCCTCTGTCGGATTTGCTGCCGCTCTTGCGCTCCACTAAGAGCTTGTTACGTGTTCAGTTGACTCTAATAGTTATCCCATATCTTGCTCTGCATCGTGGGAGGCTGCAGTAAATGATGGTGATTAATGCGAGTTGAATCGCTGGAACAACCGCTAGAGCTTCCACGCCAGACTGGAGACTATCCAGAGCCGGGTGTACCGGAGACGAGGCCGTGGGTGAGGAATGCCTCGCTCTTCTGGGAGCACCGTCGACTCTTTGTGCGTGTGGCTGTCGTTGTGTTCCTCTTGAGCATCATTGTGGCGCTATTGTTGCCGGATGAGTATGTCTCTGCCGCGCGACTTATGCCTCCAGAGCAAGCAGGCAATGGCGCCGCGTTACTTGCGGCTCTAGTGGGTAAGAGCGCCGGCGGCGGCGGACTCGCCAGCTTAGCCGGAAGTCTCATCGGCAGCAAGAATAACGGAGCTCTCTTTGTGGCCCTGCTGCATAGTGGAACAATCAGCGGACGCCTGATCGAGCGCTTCGACTTGCAACGGGTCTATCGGAAACGCTATCGCATGGATACAGCGAAGAGGCTGGCCAATTTGACGAAGATAAGCGAGGACACAAAGAGCGGTGTTATTACCATCGCCGTTACCGATCGAACGCGCGAGCGAGCTCGTGACCTTGCACAAGCGTACCTGGATGAGCTGAACAACCTCGTTGCCAGAGTGAATACTTCCTCCGCGCATCGTGAGCGCGAGTTCATCGAGCATAGGTTGGCTTCGGTGCAGACGGAGTTGCAGAATGCGCAGTTGGAGCTGAGCGAATTTTCCAGCAAGAACACTGCGATTGATATCAAAGAGCAGACAAAGGCAACAGTAGAAGCGGGAGCGAAGCTCGAAGGTGAGTTGATAGTTGGCGAGACAGAGTTAGATTCTTTGCGTCAGATCTACGGCGACGAAAATGTGCGCGTACGCGCGGCGGAGGCGAGAAATGCCACTCTTCGCCGCGAGTTGCAGCGGGCTAATGGCCAGAGCAGTGTGGACACGTTTGAAAGCGCTGTTGATAGCCCCCATCCGTACCCAGCCCTTCGGCAACTTCCCCAGTTGGGTACGCAGTGGGCGAATCTCTATCGCAATGTGCGTATACACGAGACCGTCTTCGACTTGCTCTCAGAGGAATACGAGATGGCACGAATCGAAGAGGCGAAGTCGATTCCGACGATAGGTGTAATTGATGCTCCTGGGCTCCCTGAGAGGCGGACCGGGCCTCATCGGACGCTGACGGTCTTGATATCCAGCGCTTTGTCCCTAGTTATGACGGCGGTGTTCCTTCTGGTGAGACGTTGGTGGCTGGCAATGGACGAGTTGGATGGACGGCGACTCCTTGCTGCAGGCATTGGGGCGACGCTGCGACAACGACGGAGCGGCGGTTCGGCGTGAAGCGGCTTTGGCAGACAGGAGGAGACGGGCGACGCGGCTACGCGAACGCTTTTTATGGCGTTGTTGACTATCTGGCTCTGCCCGCGGGCATGTTGCTTGCAGCGCCTTTCCTGCTGAGGCATCTCGGCGCAGCGCAATATGGGATATGGCTGCTGGCCAGCGCAGCTGTGAGCGGCGGCGGAATTGTCTCAGGAAGTTTTGGGGATGCCGTCATCAAATTTGTTGGAGAGTGCCGAGGCCGTCAAGACTGGGTGGGCGTAAAGCGGATTGTACGCAGCATGATGTCGATCAATCTGATATTGAGTGGCGTTCTGGCTTGTCTCCTCTGGTGTCTCGCTCCTTACTTCGCCCGCCACATCGCGAAACTTGATTTGGGACTTCGGGATCTTTGTGTGACCACGCTTCGCATCGGATGTGGCCTGCTCGTAGTTAAGTCAATTGAGAGCGTCTTTATATGTACTCTTCGTGCCTTTGAAACCTATGGGTCAACGGTGCGCATCAGTATCGCGACTCGGTTTGCGATCCTTGGATCTGCGATTGTCCTGACAAGATTTGGAAGCAACGTCGTCTGGATTATGGACGCTACGTTTCTGCTGTCTGGTTTAGGTACGTTTGCACAGGCAATTGCCTTGCAAAACAAGATTGGGAGATTCTCGCCCGTACCGATATGGCACAAAAAGACCGTGGCTGATGTCGCTCTATTCGGAACATTTAGTTGGGCGCAGGCGGTGTCAAGCTTAGTCTTCGGCCAAGCGGACAGAATTGTTGTTGGATTCTTTATGGGTGCGCCAGCCGTTGCCTATTACGGTCTTTGCGTCCAGGCAGCGCAACCTGTCCACGGTTTGATCTCATCTGGGATGCACTTCCTGTTCCCGCACCTCAGTGCGCGTTACCGTGTTGCGCCGATAGCCGAGATCAGACACAAGATACTTCTGGCCATCAAGGTCAATCTTGGGCTGGTTATCGCGCTATCCTTGCCGACCATCATTTTGGGGGCGCAAATGTTTAGGGTGTGGATCGGTTCCGCTTTTGTTCAACAATCGCGTCTCTTGTTTCCCATTGTCGTTTTCAGCTTTGCATTGTTAGGGATCAACATTACTGCGCACTACGCTCTGCTTGCCATTGGTCAGGTGAGAGTCATTACCTATTTCAACTTACTAGGCGGAGTGGCGATGCTCCTCCTCATGGCTCTGTTGATTCCAGTCCATGGATTGCAGGGAGCGGCGGTCGCAAGATTGGTCTACGGGCCGATTACATGCCTAGCCTATCTTCAGTTGTACAGAGCAGTCTGGCGGCCCGATAAATGTGCATCTTTATCGCAACAGTCGAGATACGAAATAGTGGCTACCAGTGCCGATTAGACCGCAGCGATCACAACACCAATGAAGAGTCCGCCACTTATCTCTGTTGTTACTCCATCCTTCAATCAAGCCAGCTTTATTGGCGAGGCGATAGCCAGCGTGCAACTGCAAAAGTACGGGAATTGTGAACATTTGGTCATCGACGGTGGATCGACAGACGGGACGCTTCCTTTGCTTCGAGGTCTGAAAGCCGGCGAGGGGGAACGCTCTGTGATATGGCTCACCGAGCCTGACAGCGGCCAGAGTGAGGCATTGAATAAAGGGTTCAGGCAAGCGAAGGGAGAGATCATCGGCTGGTTGAACTCCGACGACCGCTACCGCGCAGGTTGCTTCGAGCAGATTGTCCAGGCCTTCGCCGACAATCCGGACGCGGACATTCTATATGGAGACTACCTCCTCGTGGACGAGGCAGGTAAGACAGTGAAGATTAGGCGTGAGATTGAATTTAGCGCATTTATTCTTTTGTACCACCGTGTCCTCTACATACCGACGACAGCGACATTCTTTCGGCGAAGGGTATTTGAGGAGAAGAATTGGTTGGATGAGAGCCTTCACTACGCAATGGATCTCGAGTTTTTCATTCGGTTGGCGGCGCGAGGGTACCGATTTAGGCATATTCCGGAGATTCTCGCCGATTTCAGAGTTCATTCGAAAAGCAAGTCGTGCAGGGCGGCGAGCGAGCATCGGATCGAGCATCAACAGGTAGTCCTTGGAGCTGCGCCAGTATTTCGTCGGTTACGGTCGCCATTGCTGAGAAAGCCCGTGCTCTGGTTACTGCGCTTCATTGCCGGGGTCGAGCGCTATTCGAAGAAACTTTTCAAGGGGTGCTACCGGCAGCAGGTAAGGCTAAACGGTCCCAGTGCGACGGATGTGTGATCTCTGGAAATGCACCTATTAGTTACTGCGCTTTCGGCCGCAACGGGTCCCTCGGGAATCTGCAGGCATGCTTATAACCTGGTCCGCTGCGCAACTGGGCGTAAGGAAATATCGCAAGTTACACTGGTGGTTGGAAAGTGGCAGGAGTCTTATTTTCGAGGTTCTTTTCGACTGAACGATGCGAAGGTCGACCTTATCTCCGCGAACATCTCTAACGATCCGTTTTCTCGAAATCTCTGGTACTTGCGTGAGTTGCCAAGGCTTGCAGCGGACCTTAGGGCCAACGTGGTCCATCTATCGTTTCCTGTGCCAGTACAGCGAAGCTCCTTGCAATGCCCCGTAGTTGTTTCTCTGCATGATCTTTATCCCTATGACGAGCCGGACAATTTTGGCTTTCCAAGAGTGTTCTTCAATCGCGTGTTTTTGCACCAATGTCTGAAGCAGGTGGATTGCATTGCCTGTGTCTCGGAGGCGACCTTATCGAGATTAAAAGCACGATTTCCAAGATTCGCCCACAGAAAGGCTGCAGTCGTTCCCAATTGCGTGACTATCCACTCAATCGAGCCTGAGTTGCCGGGTGTGGAACTAGGTCGGTTCCTGCTGATTGTGGCACAGCATAGATCAAACAAGAATATTCCTCTTGCCATCAACGTATTTGAAGAGCTATGGCACCGAGGCAAGATTGGCGAAGACGCCATCATGCTTCTGTTGGGAAACTACGGCCCTGAGACGGCAACGATCATGGCTTTGATCAAGCGAAGAGCCCTTGAGAAGAGAGTGCGCCTCAAGATCGGCGTGAGCGATGGAGAGCTGCGGTGGCTTTATGAGAACTGCGATCTACTAATGGCCCCTTCCTGCACTGAAGGCTTTGGCCTTCCGGCAGCAGAAGGCTTGTTCTGCGGAAGCCGCGTCGTGTGCTCTGATATCTCAGCCTTTCGCGAGGTTGGCGGGCAAGCCTGCCATTACTTTGATTTGCATGCGGAGTCTGGGACTTCGGCGATGTTTGAGGCAGCATGCAACGCGCTTGCGGAACCCGCGAGGCGAGCGAAGGGATTGGAGAGATTTGCTCTGGAAAATGTGGCCAGGGAGTATTCAGCTCTCTATTCGCAGCTAGTTGAAGATTCGGTCAACGTGACAGCGACATGCAAAACGCAATAGCAATAAATGAGGTCGAGCAGGTCAACGTTCTTGGTGTGGGAGTTCATCCCGTTGATCTAGAGGAAGCGGTTCTGATCGTTGAGGCAAAGATCAGGAAAGGGGAGAAAGGATATGTATGTCTGGCTGGAGTCCACGGCATTATGGAGGCTCAAAGCGACCCGGCTCTAAGGACGATCTTTGCGGAAGCAACTTTGGTTGCTCCGGATGGAATGCCGACCGTGTGGATAGGGCGCGCGCAAGGGTTTCGACAGATGCGAAGGGTGTTTGGCCCGGATTTGATGATCGACATCTTCGGGCGCGAGGAGTTTCGAGACTGTGTTCATTTCCTTTGTGGAGGGGAGCCGGGGGTTGCCGAGAGCTTGCGCGACGCGCTGCTTCGGCGATTTCCCTGGGCAAAAATCGAAGGAACATACTCGCCTCCGTTTCGAGAGATGACAGCACAAGAAGAGAAGGAACTGGAGGCGACGGTGCGATTACTGCAACCAGACATCATTTGGGTAGGGCTCAGCACTCCGAAACAGGAACGATTTATGGCTCGCTATTTGTCGATTCTCGATACAAGAGTCATGATCGGCGTGGGTGCTGCCTTCCTATTTCATACGGGAGCGATTCGAGACAGTCCTCAGTGGGTCAAGCGGGCAGGGTTGCAATGGCTGCACCGGCTGATCCAAGAGCCTGCCCGGCTATGGAGACGGTACCTCGTCAATAATCCCAAATTTATTGTTTGCGCTCTGCTGCAAATTCTCTCCGTAAGGCGCTACGCCCTCTTATCTCCGCCGGAGCTCTCGCAACCGTGTATTTATGAGCGACGGTGACTGCACATGACTACACAATCCACAATCGAGCTGAAAGCCCTTGATTGCGTAACTGCCATCCCTTAGGAAATCGATGAACAATTCTGAACGATCACCTGTTGCCCAATCTGAGAATAGCTACACCGTATTGACCGCATCTACCTTTTCGCATGACTGGGGTACCTCGTCAGTCGAATCCGCTGACGCCGCGCAACTAGAACCGACGGTTCACAATGGAGGCAGCGGGAGAACGGGCAGAGTCGAGCGGAGTGGAACTGTCGGCCACGAAGTTGCACCGGGAATCTCAGAGTCTGGAATCGGGCGACTGGATCTCGGCCTTTGGTTGTTCTATGACCATGCGAGACGCCATGAGCAGTGGAAGCGTCTTGGGGAGACGACGCACCCTTCGTCTGATGCTCGTGAATGGAGTGTTAGGTATTCCACGGGCGGATTCAAACGATGTTTCGATGTTCTCGGGTCGCTCTTTCTCTTAATCGCTCTCCTTCCAGTGTTCATTCTCACCACGATCCTGATCAAGCTCGACTCCCCTGGTCCGGTATTCTTCCGGCACGACAGGGTGGGTAAGGACGGCAGGCGTTTTAAATTGTGGAAGTTTCGAAGCATGAAGGCCACAGTGCCGAAATATGAGCTGTCTCCTCGAAGCTCCGGTGATACTCGCCTCACTCGTGCGGGTCGCCTGATTCGCCGAACGAGCGTCGATGAACTACCCCAACTGTTTAATGTTCTCAGAGGTGAAATGAGCCTGGTTGGTCCGCGGCCGGAGATGCCGTTCCTGGTCGCTCGCTATTGCGCGTTCGAGCGCCGAAGGCTCGCCGCCAAGCCCGGAATAACGGGCCTGTGGCAGATCAGCGCGGCGCGGGCGTTTCCGATCCATGAAAACCTGCAATACGATCTTCATTATATCCGCCACCAAAATGTGGTCTTGGACTGCATCATCCTGCTAAGAACCATTACCGCGGTCGTGGGAGGGGTAGGAGCTGTATGAAAGAATTAGGATTCGCGGCACACCGTTCTTGAACGGGTGAAGCAATCCTCAAGTCGATTATTAGAGTTCAAACCGCCGTGGCATGGAAGAGACAAATGTCTCTAAAATGTCACGGTTTTGTCATTTCATGATATGAATCAAGTACTTGTAGGTGATCGTTGGAATGATTGCGCGGCTGACTCTATAGAATGACTAACGAGAGAAGATCGGGAAACTGAGATTCGGGATCTTCTGAGAGGACAAATCGTGAGCTTGATTCTAGTAATCGAAGACGATCCGCGAATACAAAAGGCGCTTCACCGGCAGTTTACAACTGAGGGGTACGACGTAGTTGTGAGTGGTGACGGCGTTCAGGGGCTGGCCAGCTGCAAGAGCTTGAAACCAGCGGGAGTTGTTCTGGACCTCATGTTGCCCAGCATGTCCGGGCTGGAGGTCTGCAAGGGCATCAAGAACTGGTCCGCGAGTACTCCTGTCGTCGTTCTTAGTGCAGTCTCAGAGGTGGCGGACAAAGTCCTGTTACTAGAGCTAGGTGCAGACGATTATGTAACCAAGCCATTCAGTCCACGAGAGCTAATGGCCAGAGTGCAAGCTGCGATCCGCAGGACACAGAAGCCGGCGACACACACTCAGGTCAGCTTTGGCAACGTCACTGCGGATTTTTCCGGGATGGAAGTCTTCAAGGATGGAGTCCCGGTAATCTTGACAGCGCACGAAATCAAGCTTCTCCAGTATTTCGTGGAGCATCCTGAACGGGTGATTACGCGGGAGGAGTTACTGAACGAGGTTTGGAATTACACCTCTTACCCAACGACCCGCACGGTCGACAATCACATCATGAAGTTGCGGCAAAAACTAGAGGTTGATCCGGCGAAGCCTGTCTATTTCCGCACTATTCACGGTATCGGCTACAAATTCGTCCGCGGAAATTGATATTGTCATCTCGGACGGGAGGATCAAGCTGATGGACAGGCTGCGGATGAGGACGACGTTGTTGATTCCTCTCCTCATTCTTTCCTTCGGATGTACGCTGCTGAGCCTCCTGGTGATCCGGACCATAGTGGAGCAGCAAACTCAGCTCAATCTGGCGTCTGATCTTCAACATTCCGTAAGAACCTACCGGAACCTACAGCATCAGCAGCATGAGTTGCTGGCACGCGAATCTGCGTTGTTGGCGGATCTGCCGAGCTTGAAGTCGCTGATGACGACCTACGATCCGCGAACGATTGAGGACGGAGGACTGGAGTTCTGGGAAGTGAGCGGGTCGGATTTTTTTGCCCTGCTCGATCAGAACGGCAAGCTGGTCGCTGCTTACAATCGTGGTCCCGCGCTCAATCGGTTGGGGGTCGTCCATGGATTGGAGATCGGCTTCCATCGACCGGATCCGGTGCTGCTCGCCCTCGAGGATCGGATCTACGAGATATCCACACAGCCGCTCTATTTTGGGCCCAAAGAGCACGGAACGCTGCTTGGCTTCGTCGCTGTGGGATACGCGCTCGACGAACATGTTGCCCGCGCTGTGAGCGAAGCAGCAGCCGCGGAGGTTGCTTTTACCGTCGATGGAAAACTAGTGGTTAGTACGCTGAATCCCGCTCTGCAGGAGGAGATGATTGCCCGTGGTGGGGACCTTCTAAGATCACCAACCGAGAACAGGAAGATTCAGCTTGGGAAAGTTGACTATCTAGCCGCCTCGGAGCCACTCACAATGTCTGGCGCGGAGGCGAGAGAGATTAGGGTACCGCAAATTGTCGTGCTCAAGTCATTTGCGGGAGCCACGCAGTTGGTGGATCGAGTCAATCGATGGGTGCTAACTCTGGCGCTTCTCGCTCTGGTTGCCGGTACGGGAATGCTTGTCTCCATCTCTCGGACGCTAACGCGGCCGATCGAGACACTGGTTGGTGGAACCCGGGCTCTTGCGCAGGGCAATTTCGACTATCAACTCAGCGAAGATGGAGCAGAGGAGATAAGGGAATTGAGCAGGGCATTTGAGCGCATGCGTGTTCAGTTGCGCCGTAGCCAGAAAGAACTGCTTGATTCGGAGAGACTTGCAACCATAGGTAGAATGGCAAGTTCGATCTCGCACGACTTACGGCACTATCTCTCCGCGATGTATGCCAACGCCGAGTTTATGAGCGATGGAAACATCTCTCAGGCAGAGCGTCAAGAGTTGATGATGGAGGTTCAAACAGCTGTCCAGGGGATGACCGACCTTCTTGAATCTCTTCTTCTCTTTACGCAGACCGGGCGCGCGCTTCATCCAGAATATGAATCGATTGCGCTCTTCATTCAACGCGCGGTCGCAATGGCCCGCTCGCATCCCGCCAGCCGAGACGTCAAAATCACGCTCAAAGGCCTTTCTTCCGTGGAGGCATGGGTCGACTCAAAGAAATTGGGCCGTGCTGTATTCAACTTGCTGCTTAACGCGTGTCAGGCAGCAAAGCGAGGCCCAGTTTCTCCGGCAGTGACCTTGAGCCTTTACGAGGATCAACAATCGATTCGTATAAGAATTGCCGACAATGGACCGGGCGTTCCCGCGTCGATCCGTCAAAAGATATTCCTGCCGTTCGTGAGCGAGGGAAGAGAGAGCGGAATAGGGTTGGGGTTGACGCTCGCCCAGCAAATCGCGCAGGAACATGGTGGCAGTATCACTCTTGATCAGACGAGCGACGGTGAGACTGTTTTCACAATCAATCTTCCTAAATCATCCTTGCAGGCCCTGGGCGTTGCCATCGAAAGAAAGACCTCGCCGGCATACGCTCCGGCAAGCGGAGAAGGCTGAAGAATGAGACACATTGGTTACAATCTCCTGGCCTATTTGATGGTGGCTTCGACGCAGCTTACTCTCCATGCTCAGTCGTCCGCCTCCGTTCGCGATTCTGAGCATCCACCTGCTGTCGACGCCGCGCGTTCCGTCGAGTTGGAACGCAAACTAGAAGCCGTCTCGGCCGTCCTTACTGCGACTCACCAACAGCTGGATCAGACGCAGCAACAGATGGAACAACTGCGGGAAGAACTTATGGACGTCAAGAAGCAGCTTGCTGCTACAGTACTTGTGACTTCACAGCAGTCCAGCGCGCCCAACACTACGGATGCCAAGGTGACGGCTGCCACTATCGAAGATTTGGAGGAGCGCCAAGAGACGACCGAGGCGCAGGTCAAGGTTCATGACCAGGCGAAGGTTGAAAGCGGCTCAAAGTATCCGGTTCGCGTCACAGGTCTTATTCTTTTCAATTCATTTATCAACCGTGGCGCTGTCGATAACATCGATCTTCCAGAGGTTGCGCTTAACAATCAAACCAATACGACAGGCAATGGCAGCGCGGGCGCAACTCTTCGTCAGACGATTCTTGGGCTCGAAGGGTTTGGACCGCGAATCGCTGGCGCGCGCAGCTCAGCAAGCGTAGATCTAGATTTCTTTGGTGGCCTCGCCTATAGCAGCTATGCCACGTCAGCCGGAACAGTGCGAATGAGAACTGCGAGTATCAATCTGGATTGGGACCACGACTCACTGCAGGTGGGTCTGGTAACGCCGCTCATCTCTCCTTTGTCGCCGACATCCTATGCAATGGTCGCTGAACCGGCTTTGGCGGGTGCTGGGAACTTATGGACATGGGCACCGCAGCTGCGATACGCGCATCAGATGCAACTTCAGTCCGGCCACAGGTTTCAGGTCGAACTGGGAATTTGGGATCCTCCGACTGCGGGTTACAGCACAAATGAACTCTTTCGAGTTCCAAGCCCAGGCGAGGCATCGAAGCAGCCTGGATACGAGTCGCGCATATCCTATGGAACCTTCACAGGAGAACGGCCGTTCCAAATCGGGCTAAGCGGGTACTACAGCCGACAAAGTTATCCCAACAACGAAGGTGTAGATTCCTGGGCGGTCACAACCGATTGGCGGGCTCCGTTGCGCAACCGCTTTGAGGTCAGCGGCGAAGCGTATCGCGGGCGGGCTCTGGGTGGTCTGGGAGGGGGTGTCTACAAAGACGTTTTGTTTGGTCCGGATGCCATCACGGGTGTGAATACCTATCGGGGCTTGAACGCCGTCGGAGGGTGGACCCAACTTAAGGCTCATCTTAGTCAATCGATCGAAGCAAACGGCAGCTTCGGGTTAGATAACGGCTTTGCGGGTGACTTTCACGCTATCGTCTTTCCTCCTACGGCCTCTGCGACGCAGCTCCGTGCGCGCAACACAATGGCATTTGGCAATCTGATTTTCCGCCCTAAGACCTATCTGATTCTGTCTCCCGAGTACCGCAGAATCTGGACATGGCCTATCTACGGCGTCAGAAGCACCGCCGATATCTACACTCTTTCCGCGGGATACCAGTTCTAGGAGGCAGGATGGTGAGTAGGTGCGCATGCTGTGTGATCTTCGGATGCTGGAGCATTGTGGTCGGAGTCTTCGGACAGCTCCTGCACGCGCAGGGGGTGGAGGTATCCGGGCGAATCGTCACGCGTCCAGCCGAGCAGCCCGCAGCCAAAAAACACCCGAATCCGGAAAGTAAGCTCAATGCAGCAAATGTGGTCGTCTGGCTGTCGCCTCTGAAGCCTGGCCAGGCGACGTCGGCGATGGCGGTGCGGCAGACGACCTATCGACTTGTGCAGAAGGACAAAATGTTTACTCCGCATCTGCTGGTAGTGCCCACAGGGAGCCAGGTCGAATTCCCTAACCAGGATCCCTTCTTTCACAATGTATTCTCTCTATTCAATGGCAAACGGTTCGATCTCGGCCTTTATGAGTCTGGAACAAGCCGGTCTGTGCGGTTTGATCGTGAGGGAGTGTCTTATATCTTCTGCAATATTCATCCGGAGATGGGAGCGGTAGTGCTTGCGCTGAGCACTCCCTACTATGCGATTTCGAGCGGAAACGGAGTCGTAGCTTTCCACAATGTCTTGCCTGGCAGCTATCGGCTGAATGTATGGAGCGAGAATGGGCAGCTTGTGAATCCGGGTCCATCCCAAAGAATCCTGCAGGTCTCATCTGATGCGGTGCGTTTGGGCGATATTACCTTGCGGGCAGCGCCGGATCCATTGGCGGGACACAAGAATATATTTGGCGAGGATTACGAACCGGTCCGAAATACAAAATATTGATTACCCGTTTGTCGGGTAGATCTGGCGGCGACTCTAGTAAGTCGACCGCACTTGTGCCCACAATCAAGTCAACTGTTAGGCAACCTCACAGCGCCTAACTGGATGACGGGAATCGGAGTAGATCAAGCCCTCGCTGGCAGGTCCAACACCTTCGGCAGCGTCGGGGATGGAGACCCAGATCTCAGTTCCTCGGCCAAGGATGGAGTCCAATGTCAGGTTACCCTTCACTAACTTTAACCTTTCACTCATGCTAATTAGTCCGAGGCCAGGCGAATTGACGCTTCGGTCGAAACCCGTCCCAGTGTCCTGAATCGTCATGTAAAACGTACCACTGATCTTCGTTACCGTGACGGCCACTACCATAGCGTGGGCATGTCGAAGCGCATTGTTCAAAGCCTCCTGCACGACACGATACAAGCACAAGGAGACGTCCTTGGAAGCCGGCTCTTCCATGTCGTCCACATCAAGATCTACGCGGAAATTGGATTGGCTAAGCCGTCGGCACAGATCCTTCAAGGCAAATTTCAGTCCGAGGTGTTGAAGTTTGTAGGAGTGCAACTCGTGGGAGATACCATGAATGTCTGCACAGAGACTGTCGAGTTCGCCGCGAAGGTTGTCCAACCGGTTGGCTGAGACTGCCACAGACTCAGAAGATTGGCTTACCATTAGGGCGACTTCGGAGGCCACGAGAGAAAGCCGTTGACCGATATCATCATGCAGTTCGCGAGCAACCCGTTTTCGTTCGGTCTCTTGCGACTGAATAAGCTGAGAGGCGAGCATCTCAACCTCCACTTTTCGCTTGCTAAGCTCCTCCTCGGCCTCTTTGTGTTTTGTAATATCTTCAACAATCACCAGCGACGATGAATCCTCGATAAGACTATCCTCCAACGAGGAAACCCAGACGCGCGCCGGCATCAACGATCTATCCTTACGTTGTAATGTCTGCTCGGTCTGCCAGCCTAAGCCACTAGACTCCATGCCAGAAGTACTAAAAAAGCCTGCCTTTTGTCGTTGAGTGACGGAACTTAATAGATCCTCGCAACGGATTTTGAGCAACTCCATCTCGGAGTAACCCAAGGTCTGGCAGAATGCTTCGTTGGCTGAGATGAACCGGCCTTCTTTGTCGAGAAGAGCCATACCTATCACGGAGCAAACAAAAAGCTGTTGGAGGTCACGCTCACTCCTAATTGCCTCACCTCTGACGCGCTGGATATCCGATTGTAATAGCATGAGTCCTTTTCCTCCCTATGTTTTTGAAACTGCACTTTGTCCTCACGCCGTTCCAATCGGAAGCGTAGGTGAAGATCGTTTTGACTACTGGGAGAATGGATTGTTCTGGGGCCCGGGTTATCTAGATTTAATACACAACGTGCTGTGATATATGCGATACCGACGGGTCAATAGATCAACTTATCCGTTGCAAATGATGCTACACCAGTTGCGATGAAAGCTGCATGAAAACATAGTCACGTGTCCATGAGGAATAACATGCCAAGAGATACCAGACAAACTGTAAGTACCAGTCGAAGATATCTACTTTGATAAGAAGAAGAAGCCAGCTGAAGCTGAGACGAGCGCCGGAATAAGGTCGCACGCGAGCCGGCGTTTCAGTACATAGCCGTGTGCGAGGAGGCGAGCCTCATCAATGTAATCTTCATCTTCTACTTCTGTTAGCAAGAGAATTCGGGTTTTTGACCCAGCCTGACTGAGGGCACGAGCTGCCGTGAAGCCATCCATATCCGCCATACAAATATCGAGAATCGCAAAATCGGGCCGGAGCTTCAGAATCCACTGCACCGCTTCCTTCCCGCTAGTTGTCCATTTCGCCACATTATAAGAGGGTTGAAGAAGTGCGCGTGCAGCCTCAAGCATCGGAAGATGATCATCCGCAAACACGATGGTTGGACGTGAATCGGTCAATCCTTGTGCCTCCGGCGCGTAGATCGAGTGTCTGACGTGTCTCGCATCGCCGCAACTGTGTTGTCAAACAGGCTGTACTGGTATTTTCGAAGTTGAACGTTTCGGGCTAGTCGGGATTCTTAGCCTTGATTTCTTGCATCTGACAGTGCAAGTGGAAATAGCCGAACTGAGCGGTTGTTCAAAGGAATAAAGCGATTGACTAGTACATCTTCCAGTAGGCTTCACTCCGCGGGCAATGCTAGATTCGTTTAGATCCCAGTAATGAATGCGTATTCGTAGATGCTTCGCAGCCCATATGATTCAGAGAAAGTCTCGACTCAGCATGGATTTTCGTTTATCTCGGCTCCGCAATCTCTGCAGAGTGAATATCCCGCCACGCCGTTACAGACGTTTTGGGCTCTGGTTGGCGGCTCTGCTAACTGTGGCTGGCACTGCGCATAGTAGTGTTTCGCTCCTGGTTGAGGAACCGTACGGGCTGTTCGGGAGCGTAAATCCAACAGGTCATTCCGCAATTTATCTCAATCATGTGTGCGCTGAGTCGCCGACGATCCTGCGTCACTGCAGGCCCGACGAATCGGGGGTAGTGTTGAGCCGCTATTCACGCATCCAGAAGTTCGACTGGATCGCAGTTCCGCTTTTACCGTATCTCTATGCTGTTGAGCGTGCAGAGGATGTGCCAGAATGGGCTGACAAGGCAGATGTTGATAAGTTACGCAGGCAATACGCTGAAGTGCACCTGACCTCGCTTGTATCAACGACCAAGGAATACGACGCGAAGAGTGTGTGGCCACAGTTGCTTGGCGTTGCTTACATTCGAAAGATCTACAGCTTCGAAGTTGATACGACCGATGAACAGGACGATTCTCTGATATCGGAGTATAACGACAGCACAAATCGAAGCCATTTCAACCTGTTTACAAACAATTGCGCCGATTTTTCGCGCAGCGTTCTCAACTTTTACTATCCCCACTCCGCGTCCCGAAGCATCACAGCGGACTTGGGAATCACAACACCAAAGCAAATTGCGAAGGCTCTGACCGCGTATGCACGCAAGCACGACGACGTCAAGTTAAATGAAATCGTCATTCCTCAGGTGCCGGGGAATACCCCCGCAGCCACACCCCTCGCGGGGTTATCGAGTCGCTGCTAAAAACCAAGAAATATGTGGTACCTATTGCGGTGCTTAACCCTTATGTAGTGGCAGGCATAGCGGTTAGCTATCTTTCAACCGGTCGTTTCCGAATGGCAAAAAATGCTCCTGTGGTTCCCGTCGCGGAGCAAGAACGGATGCTTGTGAGCGGCGGGCTCGTCGAACCAATAACGGGGCCCGCCGTCTGGCAACCCCCGTCACCCTGACCAGCTGGTGGAACGATTCCTTGGCGCCCCCGGTACCTTTGAAATCTCAAGACCAAGGTGGCTCAGAGCGAAGTTCTCGCGAAAATCGTTCGAATACTGTCAGAATTGGCAGATGAGAAAACCCGGGCCAGGCCCCACCATTGCTGGTGTGTTCGATATCCTGCGTGACTCTCCGCCGATATCAGAAGGGCTCTTCCGGCGAAGCCTTCTCTGTGCAGACAAGCAGGCTCCGACCGCATGCCTGACAAGTTTTTTGGGGGGGATTGAATGGATCGGCCGCGAATCCTGATTGCAGATGACCACACGTTGGTAGCCGAGGCGCTCAAGAGCCTGATTGAGCCCGAATATCAGGTCATCAAAGTCGTGACGGACGGAAAGAGTCTCATCTCCGCCGCCTTAGAAACCAGGCCGGACGTCATCCTGGTCGATCTCTCGATGCCTTTGCTCAACGGAGTTGATGCGGGGCAGGAGCTGAAGAAACTGTTACCGAAGACCAGATTCATCATCGTCACAATGAATGAAGACCCGGACGTTGCTTCGAAGGCGCTCCGACGCTGGGCGTCTGGCTATCTGCTAAAGAAGTCCGCAGGGGTCGAGTTGAAACGCGCCATCGATGAGGTATTACGGGGTCACTCCTATGTGACCCCCAGCATTGCACAGAAGTTGATCGAGGAGTTCATCCGGGATCCCCAACAGGAGCGAGCCAAAGAACTCACCAAGCGCCAACGACAGGTTCTGCAACTTCTCGCCGAAGGCCGCTCAATGAAAGAGGCTGCAGTCGTTCTGAATATTGCAGTCCGAACGATTGCTTTTCATAAATACCGAATTATGGAGGACTTCGGCCTAAAGACGAACTCAGACCTGGTTCGTTTTGCGATGCGAGAACACCTAATCTCGGATGTCTAGCCCTGTACGTCCAGCTTTGGGAACGTCAAGACCTTGAATCCGAAATCGGTATGCTCCGAATTGTCTTATGCGCTTACGGCACGCTCGCCTGGATTTGATTGGAATAGCCACTTTCTAGTCCGTTCGTTCCCACCGCGGTGACAACGTAAAAGTAAGTTGTCCCAGAGACTACGGTTCCATCGCTGTAGTTGGTTGAGCCCACAAGGGCACCGTTGATCTTGGCATAAGGCCCATCGGATACTGTGGAACGATAAACATTGTAGCCGGAGATTTGAGGCCCGCTGTCACTCCAGGAAAGGGAAACAGAATGAGTAACTCCAGTTCCGGTTAACGCAACCGAGAGTGTTCCGTTTTGAGCGTTGCTTGTAATCGTCAAGTTGCCTGAAGCAGAACCGTTTGCTGTTGGTACGAAGTTGACGGCCAACTGCGCCGACTGATTACTCCCGAGAGTAAACGGGGTCGCCAACTTGCCAAGCGAGAATCCTGTTCCCGTGACACTGACGGCAGAGACGGCAATGGACGCCGGTCCCGGATTGGTGATCGTTACAGTTTGGGACTGTGAAGTGTGGACAATTACATTCCCAAAGCTCACTGAAGCGGAGGTCGATGTCAACGTCCCCGACTGAGACGCGACTCCCGTTCCTGTGAGCGACACTGTCAGGGCCTGAACTGACGAAACATTGCTTGCAAAAGCGATGCTTCCCGTCACGGTGCCTGACGCAGTTGGCGCGAAGACAGCTGTATAGGTCTGACTCTTGCCGGGAGCCAGCGAAAACGGTGTTTGAAACCCCGATGTGCTGAATGGCGCTCCAGAGGACTGCACGGAATTTATCGTTACCGTTGTTGTGCAGTTACTGGAAATGCTGCCTGAAGAAGAGATCATGTATTCGACGGTGGTGTTCGGAAAGGCAATCGAGCCTGGAGTTCCTAACAGTTGGCATGTGGATAAGCTTGAGGCCGCCGGGACACTCACTGGCTGCCCATTTACAGTGATGCTTTGAGATGTCGACTGTTCTTCCACCTGCACGGTTTTGTGTACGCCAGGGAGCGGGTCGGCGTTGCCAAACGCGGCCGATCCTATAACTATGGTGACTGTCGAACCGGTGAAAGTCTCGGGAGAAGTCCAGGCTTCTGGGCTGGGTGCGCCGGCGCCTGCAGTGCATGGACCGGTACTCTCCGTGTAGGCGCACGTGGAGGCTACTTGGCCGAAACGAAGAGTGATGGATCCGGTGGCCGTTACCGTCTGACCCTCCTGTGCATTGAGAGTGAACCAAACCGGCGTAGAGGAACCTGATAGCGCCGGAACGGTAACCGGTTGCCCATTTACGGTGATGTTCTGGGGTGTCGACTGCTCCTCGACCTGCACGGTCTTGGACACGCCAGGTAGAGGGTCTACGTTGCCAAATGCAGCGGCTCCTACCACTACGCTGACAATTGAGCCAGTGAAGGTCTGGGGAGAGGTCCAGGCTGCTGGGCTGGGTGCGCCGGCGCCTGCAGCTGCATGGACCGGTACTTTCCGTATAGGCGCACGTGGAGGCTACTTGGCCGAAACGAAGAGTGATGGATCCGGTGGCCGTTACCGTCTGACCCTCCTGTGCATTGAGAGTGAACCAAACCGGCGCAGAGGAACCTGATAGCGCCGGAACGGTAACCGGTTGCCCATTTACGGTGATGTTCTGGGGTGTCGACTGCTCCTCGACCTGCACGGTCTTGGACACGCCAGGTAGAGGGTCTACGTTGCCAAATGCAGCGGCTCCTACCACTACGCTGACAATTGAGCCAGTGAAGGTCTGGGGAGAGGTCCAGGCTGCTGGGCTAGGCGCCCCGGCGCCTGCGCTGCAAGGACCCGTACTTTCCGAATAGGCACACGTGGAGGCTACTTGGCCGAAACGAAGAGTGATCGATCTGGTGGCCGTGACCGTCTGGCCTTCCTGCACATTGAGAGTGAACCATACCGGCGCAGAGGTCTGAGAGTGGCCTACTGCGGAGACAAAAAAGAAAAGGGCGGAGAACAGGGCTGCCGAAAGCTTTACCATCGGGTCTTCCTCACTGGATCTTTTGATAACCAGAGATATGCAATTGGAAGAACGCCTAGTAAGACGGCAGCCGCAGCACCAGAAAATAGAGTGGTTCTGGTATCGGGTAAATTATTCTTATCTGTGGGTAGGAAACTGAGTTGAACTTTCGTTTACGTCACGACGTGAAAGGTGCAAATCCAAATCTAACCGGAGCCCATTTTAAGAGGGGGCTGAAAGTTGCCCTCTTTTTGTCTATTCGCGATTGTACCCCGTTGAGTCAGAGGTTCTACGGAAACCGTACAAATTAGTTGACCATTGACGCTAATCCTTAGTTAAGTAATGTTGTACTCTCAGGCGCCTGCGCTGAACCCCTGCGGGGAGATGACCACATTAAGCCTTGCGATGTGAACTTATTTTTTATCAATCGGATGCGCAAATCATAGGCCAAT
Organism: uncultured Acidobacteriaceae bacterium; assembly: GCA_963798925.1. Taxonomy (GTDB): domain Bacteria; phylum Acidobacteriota; class Terriglobia; order Terriglobales; family Acidobacteriaceae; genus Edaphobacter. The sequence continues at coordinate 638,702 of CAWCVD010000007.1, read as the reverse complement.
CACACGAGTTCCTTGTAACCAATTCGTGTAATAGTGCAATTTTGCACGGAAGCAATATCCTGTTAGGGTGAGGAGTGGAGCATATCCGCTCTTTACAGTTTGTAAAACAAAGGTTTACAGTTTTCATCAATTTGATGAAACACAGAAATGGGTCCGCAACGGCAGCTTTGTGTCTGCCCGAAGATGCGCGAAGACGCCAACTATTTTTGCTTGTATGATTTCTACTTTTTCTGCCTCTTGAATTTGCATGTGATGTGCTCAAAGAGGTGATGTTCGTGATACACCGGTTTGAACTTTCGTCCTTCCCCGATCGGTTTTTGAGGCCGTTTTACAGCGATTTTGGCTGGGAACCCGCGAAGTCGAGCAAAATAGGCACTCGTGCCGTCGCACTCTTTGCTGGAATGGGCTGCCTCGCTATGGCGATCATCGGTTGCGGAGCCGGCATAAGAACGGCGTCAGGTGTCCTCCAGGTTTCGCCTCAAACCGTCGACTTCGGGAGTGTCGGCATCGGCCAGACCGCACAACGGAGTGTCTCCGTTGTCAATGTTGGGTCAAGTTCCGTTGGAATTTCCCAACTGAATCTGTCCAACCAAGCGTTTTCGATTCTAAGCAACGAAAAGTTCCCCATCACAATTCCACCGAATGGCAGCCAATCGATTTCAATTGGCTTTGCGCCTGTTGCGTCTTCGAGCTATTCGGGTCAGATCACTGTGATGGATTCGAGCTCATCGCCTGTTGCCCAGCTAGCTTTGCAGGGGCAGGGAACTAACGGTGGGATCCTTTCGATGAGCTCTCAGAGCCTCAATTTTGGAGACGTTTCCGTCAATTCAACGCAAACGCAGAATCTAACGCTGACATCGACAGGGACATCGCCGTTGACAATCAACTCAGCGACGATCAGCGGAGCAGGTTTTACGATTGTCGGGGGTAGTCTTCCGGCGACGCTGAATCCTACGCAGTCGCTGACTCTGCAAGTGCAATTCCTGCCAACGGCGACGGGGGCGGCCAGCGGTCAGCTGACCATCACCAGCAATTCAGCAAGCGGGACCACATCGATCGTGACTCTAAGCGGTACCGGGTCGACAGGATTAAGCTTCTCAGGCAAGTCCACAACTGACGGTAAGTGCTGCGAGTCTAAGCTTCGGTAGCGTAACGGATAACACTGCGACGACGCAATCATTGACGCTGACGTCGACCGGGACTTCGCCGGTGACGATCAACTCAGCAACGATCAGTGGAGCAGATTTTGCGATTGTGGGGGGAAGTCTGCCCGCGACGCTAAATCCGACGCAGTCGCTAACTCTGCAAGTGCAGTTCCTGCCGACGACGACGGGAACGGCCAGCGGTCAGCTGACGATAACCAGCAACTCATCGACGGGCAGCACGGCGGTAGTGTCTCTGAGCGGGACGAGTACTGCAGCGCCGAGTCCACAGCTGAGCGTGAGTGCGGCGAGTCTGAGTTTCGGTAGCGTAACGGATAACACTGCGACGGCGCAATCATTGACGCTGACGTCGACCGGGACTTCGCCGGTGACGGTGAACTCAGCGACGATCAGTGGAACTGGCTTTACGCTCGTGGAGGGTAGTTTGCCTGCGACGCTGAGCCCGACGCAGTCATTGACCCTCCAGGTTCAGTTCCTGCCCGCGACGACTGGGGCTGCCAGCGGTCAGCTGACCATCACCAGCAACTCATCGACGGGCAGCACGGCGGTAGTGTCTCTAAGCGGGACGAGTACTGCAGCGCCGAGTCCACAGCTGAGCGTGAGCGCGGCGAGTTTGAGCTTCGGTAGCGTGACGGATAACACTGCGACGACGCAATCATTGACGCTGACGTCGACCGGGACATCGCCGGTGACGATCAGCTCAGCAACGATCAGTGGAGCAGGTTTTGCGATTGTGGGGGGAAGTCTGCCCGCGACGCTAAATCCGACGCAGTCGCTGACTCTGCAAGTGCAGTTCCAGCCGACGACGACGGGAACGGCCAGCGGTCAGCTGACGATAACCAGCAACTCATCGACGGGCAGCACGGCGGTAGTGTCTCTGAGCGGGACGAGTACTGCAGCGCCGAGTCCACAGCTGAGCGTGAGTGCGGCGAGTCTGAGTTTCGGTAGCGTAACGGATAACACTGCGACGGCGCAATCATTGACGCTGACGTCGACCGGGACTTCGCCGGTGACTATCAACTCAGCAACGATCAGTGGAGCAGGATTTACGATTCTGGGTGGGAGTTTGCCGGCGACGCTGAGCCCGACGCAGTCATTGACCCTCCAGGTTCAGTTCCTGCCCGCGACGACTGGGGCTGCCAGCGGTCAGCTGACCATCACCAGCAACTCATCGACGGGCAGCACTGAGGTGGTATCCTCTAAGCGGCACAAGTACCGCAGCGCCAAGCCCGCAGCTGACGCTAAGCGCTTCAAGCCTGAGCTTCGGCAGCGTGACAGTCAATACCTCGACGACGCAGTCGTTGACCCTGACCTCGACTGGAACGTCACCGGTAACGGTGAACTCAGCGACGATCAGTGGAGCTGGTTTACGCTCGTGGGGGGTAGTTTGCCGGCGACGCTGAACCCGACCCAGTCGCTGACCCTGCAGGTGCAGTTCCTGCCGACGACGACCGGAACAGCGAGCGGTCAGCTGACCATCACCAGCAACTCGTCGACTGGAAGCACCGCGGTCGTGCCTTTGAGCGGCACCAGTACGGCAGCGCCAAGTCCGCAGCTGACGCTAAGCGCTTCAAGCCTGAGCTTCGGCAGCGTAACGGACAATACGGCGACGACGCAGTCGTTGACCCTGACCTCGACGGGAACGTCACCCGTAACGGTGAACTCTGCGGCCATCAGCGGAGCGGGTTTCACGCTTGTGGGTGGGAGTTTGCCGGCGACGCTGAACCCGACGCAGTCGCTGACTCTGCAGGTGCAGTTCCTGCCCACGACGACGGGGGCGGCCAGCGGTCAGCTGACGATCGCCAGCAATTCGTCGACTGGAAGCCTCGCGGTAGTGTCTCTGAGCGGGACGAGCACTGCAGCGCCAAGTCCACAGCTGACGCTAAGTTCTTCAAGCCTAAGCTTTGGCAGTGTGACCGACAATACGGCAACGACACAGTCGCTGACGCTGACCTCGACTGGAACGTCACCCGTAACGGTGAGCTCTGCGACGATTAGTGGCGCCGGTTTTACGGTTGTGGCTGGGAGTTTGCCGACGACGTTGAACCCGACGCAGTCACTGACTCTGCAGGTTCAGTTCCTGCCGACGACGACCGGAACTGCAAGCGGTCAGTTGACGATCACCAGCAATTCGTCGACGGGAAGCACCGCAGTAGTGTCCCTGAGCGGGACGAGTACCGCCGCGCCAAGTCCACAGCTGACGGTGAGTGCTGCGAGTCTGAGCTTCGGCAGTGTGACCGTGAACACGGCAACGTCGCAGACGTTGACCCTGACCTCGACTGGAACGGCACCTGTAACGGTGAACTCAGCGACAATTAGTGGCGCTGGTTTTACGATTGTCGGTGGCAGTCTTCCGGCGACGCTGAACCCGACGCAGTCGCTGACCCTCCAGGTTCAGTTCCTGCCGACGACGACGGGGGCGGCCAGCGGTCAGTTGACGATCACCAGCAATTCGTCGACTGGAAGCACCGCGGTAGTGTCTCTGAGCGGCACGAGCACAGCAGCGCCAAGTCCACAGCTGACGATGAGTGCTGCGAGTCTGAGCTTCGGCAGTGTGACCGTGAACACGTCAACAACGCAGACGTTGACTCTGACCTCGACTGGAACGGCACCCGTAACGGTGAACTCAGCGACTATCAGCGGAGCAGGCTTTACGATTGTGGGGGGTAGTCTTCCCGCGACGCTGAACCCGACCCAGTCACTGACTCTGCAGGTTCAGTTCCTGCCCACGACGACGGGAACTGCCAGCGGTCAGCTGACGATCACCAGCAACTCGTCGACTGGGAGCACAGCGGCAGTGTCTCTAAGCGGCACGAGCACTGCAGCACCAAGCCCGCAGCTGACAGTGAGTGCGGCGAGTCTGAGTTTTGGCAGTGTGACCGTGAACACGTCAACAACGCAGACATTGACGCTGACCTCGACTGGAACGGCACCCGTAACGGTGAACTCAGTGACTATCAGCGGAGCAGGCTTTACGATTGTGGGTGGTAGTCTGCCGGCAACGCTAAGCCCGACGCAGTCGCTGACTCTACAGGTTCAGTTTCTGCCCACGACGACCGGAACTGCCAGCGGTCAGCTAACGATCACCAGCAACTCGTCGACTGGGAGCACGGCGGCAGTGTCTCTAAGCGGCACGAGCACTGCAGCACCAAGCCCGCAGCTGACGGTGAGTGCGGCGAGCTTGGGTTTTGGCAGTGTGACCGTCAACACCTCAACGACGCAGACGTTGACCCTGACCTCGACCGGGACTTCACCGGTGACAGTCAATTCAGCGACTGTCAGCGGAGCAGGCTTTACGATTGTGGGTGGTAGTTTGCCGGCAACGCTAAGTCCGACGCAGTCGCTGACCCTGCAGTTGCAGTTCCTGCCGACGACGACGGGGGCGGCCAGTGGTCAGCTGACGATCACCAGCAACTCGTCGACGGGAAGCACCGCGGTAGTGTCTCTGAGCGGCACGGGTACCGCAGCGCCAAGCCCGCAGCTGACGGTGAGCGCCGCAAGTCTGAGTTTTGGCAGCGTGACCGTGAACACCTCAACAACGCAGTCGTTGACCCTGACTTCGACCGGAACGTCACCCGTAACGGTGAATTCAGCGACGATCAGTGGAGCAGGTTTTACGATCGTAGCTCAGGGCTTCCCAGTGACGCTCAATCCGACGCAATCGCTGACTCTCCAGGTTCAATTTCTGCCGACAGCTGCTGGAGCGGCTAGCGGACAGATCACCATCATCAGCAACTCGTCGACCGGAAGCACCGCGGTGGTAGCTATGAGTGGTACGGGCACAGCATCCAACTCACAATTGACGGTAAGCGCTGGAAGTCTGAGCTTCGGTAGCGTTGCAGTGAATACTGCGACCACGCAGGCGTTGACGCTGACATCGACGGGCACAACAGCAGTGACGGTGAACTCGGCGGCGGTCACTGGGGCAGGTTTTACCATAATCGGCGGAAGCTTTCCGGTAACACTGAATCCCACCCAGACTCTAACGCTGCAGATACAGTTTGACCCAACTACAGCCGTAGCGCTAACTGGTCAGCTCACAATCAGCAGCAACTCGACCAGTGGAAGCACGTCAGTGGTCGCTTTGAGCGGAACCGGTACTGCCGTAGCACATGAAGTTGATCTCAGTTGGAATGCGCCGACCAGCTCGCCTGATCCGGTGGCGGGATACAACATCTACCGGGCGACAGGCACTGGATCTTTGGTGCTGATCAACTCTTCGCCTGATACGGCGGTCGTCTACGTGGATAACACAGTCGTAAGTGGTACTAACTATAGCTATGTAGTAAAGTCAGTCGATTCTAGCGGTGTAGAAAGTGTTCCGTCGAACCAGATCACGGTAACAATTCCGTAGATTCTCAGGAAGGTCAGTTTTCCATCAGTAAGCCTGACAAATTGACGCACAGTTGTACGATCCTTGCAACGCAATCGACATGATATTTTCCCCTATTTCGCCGACCGGATCGCCCATGGATCCTGGGTGCTGCCTCCGCAAATGAATACTCAATCCTCCATGACAAAGAAAAAGCCGTCTCCGAAGAGACAGCTTGGCGTGCTAATGGGATCACAAGGGACTTGGATCTTGGCTGAGGAAGTCAACTCTAATTCGTCACATTCCGAAAGAGAGGCCGGTAAATCCCGTTTGAGGCTTCATCGATTGGTTTAGACCCCCCAAGAATTTCAGCTTGCGGGCATTGAAGTGGGCCACTGTTGTGAAGCGAAAACCGACCGAGCATCTGTATGATGGAAGACAAAGCAATTATCGCGGAGGATGTATGTCTGGGTATAGGATTACGGATTTCAAAACTCGAAGACGCAGGCTCATCAACGGTTCACCTGTACTCCTTCTTGCTGTTCTGTCGATGTTCTGGTACGTGACAAGTCGGCATGCAAGCGTCCTTGCGATGGCTCCCGCTACTCCACGAACGTACACCACCAACTTTCCTCTGATTGAGAACCCGATTTCAGAGAATGGAAACTGGATAAATGGCGGCTCTGTAGGATTGAACTGGTCAAACGTTCGTACAACGCCAGGCTTAGCTTTCGGCACACAGATAGGCAATGCAAGTGGAAATGCCGAATATGCAGACTCGACGGCTGTTCTTACCGGCGCATGGGGAGCAGACCAAGAGGCATCTGCAACGGTTTACGTAGGCAGCGCGCCAACCTCTTCCTCCATCTTTGAAGAAGTAGAGCTGCGACTGCGGACTACGGTCACAGCAAACTCTATCACTGGGTATGAGATTAACTGCTCGGTGTCCTCTGCCAGTAATAATAATTACATTCAGATTGTGCGGTGGAATGGCCCAATAAACAACTGGACGCAAATTGATGGAAGAGGGCAGCACTGCAAGAACCTCGACACCATCAAGGCAACGATCAAGGGCTCTACAATCAGTGTTTATTATAATGGAACACTTATAATGACAGATACAGATTCGACTTTCAGCAGCGGGAGCCCTGGGCTCGGCTTCTATCTTCAGGGTACAACGGGCACAAATGCAAATTACGGCTTCTCCTCATTTTCGGCCGACGATGGCAGCAGCGGCACCGCTCCCTCTCCGCCAGTGAACCTTACAGGCACACCGCACTAGTGAAGTGGTAATAATCTGCCAAGTGGGGGGGAAGTCATTTTCTAGAAATGATATCTTTGCGAATTGTGGGCAATACTTCGCCCACGATTGAGTCTAAAGAACCGAAATTAAGTTCTTCTTTTTCTCACTTGAAGGTGTCCTCATTCCGCGGAGAAGGCCGAGATAGAATGACTTCTTGCCGCCGCCGAACAAGAGCACGACAACGTACGTAATGAACAGAGCTGAGCATTCCAGCATAAGCCTACTCAGAGGTAATAATGTCGGGCGGAAGAAAGCATCTGTTCCAAGCACTAGCGCTACAGCGGGAATGATTGAGGCCAGGGGACGGCCTATGACACGCAGAATATCCCCAAAAGATATCATCGTACCGTGAACACACCACAGAATGGCTGGTATGATCCATAGCGTCATTACGGCCGAATAAGCGAAGGCCACACCTCTGGATCCGTACGGCAGACCTAGCGTATAACTTGCGATCATCAGGGGAGCTATTACCAAAGAAATCTTGAGCCCTCGTCCAACCAGCCCAAGGGAAGAGAGCAGCCATCCCAATGGATTAAGAATTGCAAATGCTAGGATGGTAGGGGCCAGTAGGCGAAAAATGGGGGACACTTCCATCCACTTCGGACCTAACAAAACGGAAACCAGGTCATTGGCAAAAAGAGCGCAAGCAATCGTAATGGGAAGTGTCACTGCTAGAACTAGAGAGTATCCTTTAAGGAAATAATTCCTGAGACGATGAGGATCATTTTGCAACCGCGAGAGCGCTGCAAATGCGATCTCGCCTATTCCCGAATTCAGATTGTCAGTCGGAATTCTAATCAATTGGTAGGCTCGGCCGTAGATCCCTAGAGTTTCGGCTCCCCAAAAACGACCCAATAGCACCTTCTCACTATTTGAGGCAATGTAGCCAATGAGGCCGCTCAAAGTGAGGGTGCCACCAAAGCGTATCAGAGCGCGAATCCCAACTCCGCGATGTGGAGCTCCCGGAACCCATCTGGTCGTCACCCACAGGCCAACAGTGGTGACGAGTGGAAGGCAGATGGTCATCGCCACGAGGGCCCAATATCCGTAACCAGCCTCGGCAGCTCCTATAGCAATGGCTGCACTTACAACTAGCGAGACAATGTCTATGAGCGCCAGAGTCGTGAAACACATCTGCCGCTGAAGAATAGCGGAGTGTTGGACGCCCGCACCATTGAATAGAAACCCCGTAGCCACAATGACTGTGATCCAGAATAGTCTAGGCTCATGATAGAAAGTGCTAACAACTGGAGCAGAGAACACTGCAACAACCGTCAGGATTACTCCAACCAGAAGGTTAGCCCAAAACAAGGTCGAACTTTGCTCTTCGGTCACCGTAGGTAGCTGGATCGCAGCCGCTGAGAGCCCAAAATCTCGTAGGAGATTCAAAATTCCAGTGAAAGCGGTGACCATTCCGAGCAAGCCGAAATCCTTCGGAGTAAGCAGTCGTGCTAACACCATGAGTGAGCCCAGGCGAAGAAGAAAGTTAGCCGCTAGTGCACCACCTCTCGCGTAACCGCCGCGAATTGTTCGCTCTTTTAGATCATTCATCGTGTCTTCTGGCAATTCCCATGTGAACGGAAGTAATTCGGTGCGGCGTTATCCTTCCCGCAGAATCCAACAAGTGAGTCCCACTGCCACGGGCCCTCCTAGCTAAACTCTTTTTTAGCGGTACAGTTACGCACTCAACGCATTATGGTCTTTGGGCCTTGACTGTACTCCGCCACCGTTACTGGGCAGATGCTCGTTCATCTTTGCAGGAAGACGTTTCAGCAATTTCCTCATTGCCTGCTCAGGATTTAGTAATTCTTGGAAAACCGCTTTCACCGCAGCCCATAGCAACGTGACTCTCTTCAGTGGTCGACCAAGCTCCTCTAATCTGCTCTCGTGGTACTTCCAAAACTCTTTTCCCCTGAATCCTACGAAAAAATTAACCGTCAAGAAGCGATGATACGCATTGAACCGCTCATTCACTTTTTGCTCCAGCTCTATCTCGCTGAGAAACAAAGGACCATACTGAATCAGATCATTCAGATAGCCGGATGAATAACGATTAAGGTCTGCAGATTTGGAACTCTGAGTATCTGCATGAGTCTTTTCAAACGATAGAATCTCGTATACAAACCCGAAGTCGCATTTCTGCAGATCTCTGAAACACGCACTTGTATCTGAGTGGGGATCCAGATTTGGATAAAAAGTTGTGCTATTCCTCACGAGGTCGGCCCGATACATCAAAGAGGTTGGGCTTCCAAAGCCGAAGCGTGGGTTCCCTTCAAGAAATACACGACGGCACACTTCAGTTCCGGCGAACAGAGCCCGTGGGTATTCAAAGCCCTGCCACCTAACGTAGCTTCCACTGAGTTGGTATGATCCTATAAAGCCCGCAGATGGATTACCCTCGGCACACTTAACCATGCGTTCAATACAATTGGGGAAAATGAAATCATCCGCAGATACCACCTTGCAATACTTCGACTCTTGGGAGATAAGACCGAACGCAATATTATGGTTGCTAATGACGTCAACGAATTGAGTATTCGAGTGAATCCGGACTCGCTTGTCTGTCTCTTCGTAGGCTCGCGCAATCTCCAGCGTTTGGTCCGTACTACAGTTATTCACGATAATGTATTCATAATTCTGATATGTTTGCCTGAGGACACTCTCAATACATTGCGCTAGAAAAGCCGCCCCATTGTAGACAGGGGTCAGGACGCTGACCAAAGGTTCTTCATTGTGATTCATTGTGTCGCTCCGGTATTGCGGTCACTTGAACGTGACTTACTCGATTATTCAATTTGGCAGAACTAAGTTATGGAAAGAGTGCCTGTAAACGACTCTCTGTTTTTATTATGGATTCGGGAGCATCCTCTGGAAACAAGTTATTGAATTGACTTGATAGCTCCCTCTGATTATCCGCCAGCGTTTCAGCCATATGTCTTTTGATTGAGGGTCCGTTACGAATAAGAAGCTTAAATTTCTCGGTCAGCACATGAATGTCGCAGCTCCGGATGTCCACGCAATATTCTGATAGCCCCAGGTCATTCATCAAAGTAACGATTTTTGGGTGATGTGATATCGCGAGAACGGGCAGGTTCAACATGTGAGCAAATATGACCCCGTGAAAGCGGCAAGTAACTACGTAGTCCATCTTAGTCATACTGAGAAATAAATCCTCATTAGACTCGATAGAAGCGGCAAGGGGTAAATCGGGATATGGGAGGTCGGAAGTGTCGAAACTGATCCGGAGGCGTGTTTCGAGGTCTTTCACCGCTGGCGGGTCAACGCCGATATCAGTGCAAAACAACGAAATGCGATATTTGTTAGTGACTAGCCATGAACCGAGTAAGTCAAGGTTGTGGATAAGGCGATCATAGATCGTTGTATCATGCTCTGGATAGACGCGTGGGTCACCGTAGGCCATGATGCCAATTCCAACGGTCACCTCAGTCTGATTGCTATCAAAAGTTCTGCCAAAAGCAGTTACGTCAAGGCTATATACACAATCGGGGAACACATTGGCCTCGCCACTAAAGCCGATCTCACGAATCAGTGTCTTGGATTGCATGTCTCGAAACGAAACATAGATGGATTGAGATAAGGCCCTCTTAATAAAATATTTACTAAGCGGATGGCTTAGAGGGCCAGCTCCGACGTTTAGGACGATACATTCGACTTGTGCCAGCTTTGCAAGTAGGACCCACTTAGCAATGGTATATGGAAATCCCCAAGGCCCCCCATATTGATCAAGAAGTTGCCCGCCCCCACTTATGATTAGTTGATCAAATGTTTGTAGAATCGAGAACGATTTAGTTAGAAACGATAGCTCGTGGAATAGGTTACGCGGTAGTTCATAGAATGCGTAGTTGAAAATCCTTAATAGCTTATAGGCAATCTCGTATTTACGAACTGCATTCTTCAAGCGCTGTCTAAGGCCTAGACGACTAGGCGTGCTTTGATCACCAAGAGCCCACAGTTTCGCCCGGATTGGATAGGAGAGAATTCCGTGCCTTGATTGCGTATCTATGGGATTCATCGAGAATGCGCATATTTCGCAATCCGGCCATCTTCTCTTGATGTTGAGTATTACTGCGGTTTGGGTCGCATCATCTCCAAGGTTTCCACCACCCATGTGATCCAAAAGGCCTATTTTCTTGCCGGGCCGCCTCATAACATCATCCTTTCATCCAAAACAATCGAGACAATCGCCAGCTTTGGGATGTTTGCGGCCAGTGCTAAGCGAGAATAATACTATCGTTATTGGGCTTCACATGCTGCGTTGAGTTGCGCGTGCCCGATCGGTCCAATACTTTTTGGGCTGCATTTTCGCCGCTTATAAAGCTCTCGTCGGTCCACATGTAACCCCAATCTCCGTAACGTCCACAGTAGGCGATACCAATATCGTCAAGATAACTGTGGACCGTCTTGAGTGCTGCGGCACGATCAAGGTCGAAGATAATATTGGCGTAGCGTAGCAACATTGCTCCGCGCGAAAGGATCTGGTCCTCCTCGCGCAAGAGGCCACAACGCCGAAGATCTGTGATCACCGGCTCGATCCAATCTTCGGGTGAGCCGGTGAGAGGCTTGTACTTGTCGGAGAAGTACACCTCAGCCTGTATGTTGCCACAGCCCTCGGGAACGTTGCTGGCGGAGAGCATGTGGGGGAAGCCAATGCGCGTGAAGCAGATGTCCTCATCGTAGAAGTATGTCATGTGGGCCCGGGAAAGGTCGGAGCGATTGACGCCAATATTCACGAGAACACACGTTGAGCAAGCAAGGCGTCGGGATGCCTCAACGACGCTCGCCGGTGCACCATCAATCATGTCTATAAGGTCGGGTAACGCGACAGAAGAAACGAGGCCATCATATTGGGTCACGTGACCGTTGGAGAAGGTAAGCTGCTGTGCCTGAGGATCGATTGATACCAATTCATGATTGAGTTTCAGGTTTCCAAGTGGAACAAACTTCCTCAGATAGGACATGAAGCCACCGTTACTGGGATAACGAAAGTGCGTGATGTAGTGAACGTGGGGGGCAGATGGCGAAATTGCGCCTCGTAATACTTCCTCAAGGCTGGGGCGGTAGATACGTGGTCCCAGCCAATCGGTGCTCATGTTCTCGGCAGTGGTTAGGTGGTACTTCCGAGTGTATTGCATGGGGAAGAGCTCGGCGAAGGTGCGGCCTAGACTTGACACTAACCAGTCTGCGTAGTTCTTCACAGGGCGTTCGGGCGCCTGGCTCTCCTCAACGAAGTCCTTGATCACCTTGACGATAACATCTTCTGGCAATCCGTGAAGGTGGACCTGGACCGGGTGTTCCGGCCAATAACCACGCCAATAGTTATTCAGACTGATCTGGATGGTTTCGTACTGCTGATCAACGCTGTCTGCAAAAACTTTCTGAATCCGGGGATCCTTGGTAAAGGAAATGTGAGGGCCGATGTCAAACAGAAACCCGCTGTCGGAGCGAAACGATGCCGTGTGGCCGCCATAATATGCGTTTTTATCGTACATTACGGGCGTGACTCCTTCAGCATGGAGGCGATAGGCTGCACCGAATCCGGCCATTCCAGATCCTAAAACGACGATGTTTGGCATGCAGAAAGCTCCTCTTATTTGTGGCCTTGGTTTCAACTCGTTGCGACGGAAGGGCCTCGCGAATATTGTTCATATCGCTCGATTTGGATCTGAGTAATCGGGCGCATATCTGATCCTGATTGGAATGCCTGATACCACTCCACGATCCACTCCAGAGCCTGACTCAAAGAAAGGGCGGGATGCCAATTCAACAGGTTGTTGGACTTTGAAGTGTCCAATTTAAGCGAGTATGCTTCACGTGGATGCGTCGCACCATCGAGGTGCCACGAAGCGCTGCCTCCCCAACGGCTTGTGAGCTCATCGGCAATCCAGGAGACAGGTTTGGCGTCTGCCTCGGCAGGCCCAAGATTCCAAGCAGACGCAAAGCGGGCAGGCTCTTCCGTGAGTCGCTCAGCAAGCATCAGGTACCCGCGAAGCGGTTCGAGAACAAACTGCCACGGTCTGATCGCGGAAGGATTTCGGATCAGGCAAGGCTGACCCTCAAGAAAAGCTCTCACCAAGTCTGGGATGAGTTGATCACTCGTCCAATCGCCGCCTCCGATCGCATTTCCGGCGCGAGCGCTCGCCAGAGCGACGCCATGATCCCCGATCGATGCCAGGGGGAAGAAGGAGTCCCGATAAGCCGAGGTCACGAGCTCGGCGCAACCTTTGGAGTTAGAATATGGATCGCGGCCACCCATGGGCTCATTTTCGCGATATCCCCAGATCCACTCCTGATTGACGTAGCATTTGTCGCTCGTGACGTTGACAAAGGCACATGGGTGCTTGAGCTGCCGCACGGCCTCCAAGATGTTAACTGTCCCCATGACGTTCGAGGAATAGGTTTCTATCGGATCCTCATAACCACGACGGACGACGGACTGCGCAGCCATATGAATTACGACATCGGGACGGCACCCTTCTATTGCAGCCCTGAGACGCTGAAAGTCGCGAATATCGGCGAAGACGGAATGGAACAGATTTGCAACTTTTGCCTGCTCAAATAAGCTCGGTTGGGTCGCAGGCTCCAGCGCATATCCAGTTACATCGGCACCGAGCGCATCTAGCCAAAGCGACAGCCAACCACCTTTGAAACCGGTGTGTCCGGTAAGAAATACCCTTCGACCCTTCCAAAACGAACGCTTAAGCATGCGTAATCCAGCTCCAAAACATCATGAACTCAGTATTGTAATCAATGGTCTAGTGCCAAGATCAGCAATCGGCCGTCCGTCATCGACCCAAAACCTCATGAGATCCTGCCGACAGGCGTGAGTTGCATCAGCAACTCCTCTGAGTTTTTTGTGGCAGTCGGCCATTTGACGTTTTGCTCGTGCCAAAGTGATTCGACAATCCCACCCCCACAGGTCATCACATCATCGAAGGTGATCACAGAGTCTTTCGCAACATCTCGCCGCAGAAGGCGACCGGCAGAAAGGCCGATGGGCAGAGCTGCGACACCACGGGCCTCCGCTCTGTTGTCAATGAGCCCATACGAACAAAATCCACCAATACCGTCTAGCTGTTCGCCGGCTTTCAAGTTGCGTTTGGCAACGGCCACTACTTCACAGACCGGGCCACCAATGGGAGCGACAGTCGGATCACGATGGATAAAAGCTCGGCCGATTGTTGAGGCGATCTGTATATGAGGCAGATGAAACGGCGTATAGAAAACGTAGAATGGGCCGTCGCCGATCTTGTAGTAAGCAAGCTGAGCCTTTTTTAATGGTGATTCCTCATAGACGATTACGAATGCCCCAGTGTGGGGTGCTGCGCCGAGAGCATAATCGACAAGGCCAGTGCTGAGCATCTGCTCTGGGGGGAGTAGTGTTGCCATCTCTCGCACATATTTGCACGCTGGGCCGTACATGCCACGACGTCCAGCATGGAAACCGGTTGCATTAGAGAGGACGGTCGTTTCCATGGATAGTTTCGTTGCATCAGCAAACGACGTCACCTTCCTTGCGTCCTGGTCGTTTTTCTCGGCGAATGCTTTTTGTGTATCGGGATTCCGATAGTAATCGACCATGCCTTTGAGGTTACCCGCGGCAACGGGGCGAAGCCCCAACGATCGAAGATAGCGAAGCAGCGTCATCGCCACTCCTGGCTCGTCTCCATCGGTATGCGTTATCACAACACCCGCCTGATCCGCCTTAGCTTTGAGAATCGGACCGATGAGTGAATCGAGTTCGGCGTTTACCAAAACAACATGCTTCCCATAGTCGAACGCATCCAAGACCACGCTGGCGGCGGCCCCGATGCTACCTGTCGCTTCAACAAGTAGATCGATGCCGTCGCATCCCGTCAAAATCGAAGGATCGTCCGTTAGCACAGGTATCCCAAAAGAGATTGCCGCTTCAGCTTCTCGTACGGACGTCACGTTGCGCCACTCGGTGATCCCGGCCTCTAGATAGGCCCGTTCCCCATGCTCTCGTGTCCGATTGGCGATTGCCATCAGACGAATTCCGGGTACAGGTGTCCCAAGCTGAAGGGCTATGGCGCGGCCGGTTGCACCAGCACCGACCATCCCAATCTTGATTGGACGACCTAAGTCTTCACGTTCTCTTAATGCGGTATCAACATTCATAAGATGCTCCAATGGCTCATGAGTCCGAGGAAGTGAGACCAGCCTCAAATCGAGACCATTGATGCGTCCAAGTCTCGATTGAAATTGGCAATATCGCATAGTTCTGACTTACAGCACCATCTTGCGACAGAAGAAAGCTTCTGCATAACCGCTTGTGGAATTGCACTCCATCCCGCGCAGTCTCATCAGTGAACGAAACGTCTCATGCTGAAACCACCGTTTTGGGTGCTGAGATTGAAATGCGTCCATAATGTGCTGGATCTTTTGTTCGCACAACTCAGCTGAAAAGGGAATAAAGACACTCGGTTGCCCCATGTCGCCGTCATATTTCGGAATCTCGTACTCAAGGATAAAGTGGTCCCGAAACGTATTCCATGTTAACTCCGCCAGCAGGCGGTGATCCTGGTGTGAATCCATGCGGTTGTGCGTGAAGATCAAGTCTGGTGAAACGACCCGCTTCAATTCCTCAAAAACAGTCTTTATTTCAGCCCCCGCAAACGGCATGAAGCCGTCTTTAAAGGTTTTGAGCAATGGTCCTGCTGCAATAGATGTTCCTGCGAACAGCTCCGCGGCGCGCTCAGCTTCAGCGGCTCGAACCCCTATGGCGCTGAATACGACCCAGTGCAAGACGCAACCCGGGTAGTCCTGCAGAAGACGAAGAATGGCTCCGCCGCAACCAATTTCGATGTCGTCGGAATGCGCTCCCAAGCACAGTATGTTAGGAGGAGCAGTAGCATTGTAAGGGAAGTTTAAGCAACGCATAGGGGTTTGTTACTGGCCGTAGCCTCATGGTGACCATTGCCGTTTGTCTTCCAGATCTCCCAGGGAGCAACTCCAGCTGTGCATAAGCTATCCAATTGCTGCTTGTCCTTGAAGGTATCCATGCTCGCCCAGAATCCATCATAAGGATAGCCAATTAGCTGCTTTTCTTCTACCAGCCTTTGAAAGGGCTCAACCACAAGTTCTTCTTTCTCTCGAATGTAATCAAATATCTTCTTCTTGAAGATAAAGAAGCCCCCATTGATCCGCAGGGACCCACTATTGATTGCGCTTATCTCAGAGACTAGGTTACTATTGCCTTCTTCCAACGAAACCACATGATAGCTTAAGTTTGGTCGCACACAGAGAAAACTAGCGATCTTATCTTGTTGTCGAAAATGATCCAGTTGTTGTGGCAGGGGGAGATCGCTCAGGCCATCACTATAGTTGGCCAGAAACTCTTCTTCACCATCAAGATACTTCTCCACAGCCTTCAGGCGCTGGCCGATATTGGAATTAATTCCCGTATCCGCAAAGGTGATTCGCCAGTCGTGGATGTCGCTATTGAATAGCTCTAGTTTCTTCCCGCCCCCTGACAATACAAAATCATTAGACACACATTCATCGTAGTTGAGGAAATAATTCTTGACAGCGTCAGCGCGGTGGCCCAAGCAAAGAATAAAATCCTTGTGTCCGTAATGAGCGTAGTACTTCATGACCTGCCAAAGAATCGGCCGGTTGCCTATTGTAACCATGGGCTTGGGGATCGTCTCCGAATAATCACGAAGACGCATACCTAGACCTCCACAAAATAATACGACTTTCATATTTGTCTCCTTTGCTAGGTTCGCTTCAGGGGAGGGAACTGATGGGTCTTTCTAGCGGATCACAACAGAGGCCAGTTGCGGTCCTGATCGGAAACTACAGTGACATCTAGGGGCCATTCAATCTTGAATGCCGGATCGTCAAACCGAACTCCCCGCGCTGCCCCTGGGGCATAAAATGCCGAGGTCATGTAGTGCATCTCAGTCTTCTCTTCGAGTGTCTGGTAGCCGTGAGCACAATACTCAGGAACAAAAAGCATCCGACCGTTCTCCGCGGTTAACTCTATTCCGTACCATTTGCGATAGGTCGGAGAATCTGGCCTCAGATCGAGTACCACATCGAACATGGCTCCCCGAGTGCAACGCACTAGCTTGGCTTCAGGCGCAGGCGCTTCCTGGAAGTGCATACCTCGAAGTGTTCCTCTCCGCAAACTGAATCCCATATTCGCCTGAGCAGGAATAAAGTCAAGGCCGTTCTCCGCGAACTCGCGTGCGCACCAGGCACGCATGAAGCGTCCGCGATCATCCCGAAGTGGATTCGGATCGATTACTTTTGCGCCGACAACACCACTCTCTTCGAAATGCACGCAATTATCCTTTTACTTCGCCGAGCTGGAAGACTGAGGCATAACGTATTCTCCAATCACCCAGGCTCTCACGGAATGGCTCTAGAGCCCAATATCCCAAAGGCCAACCCAATCTCAACGAAGAATCTCCGTCATGAATTTCTCGGATCAGTTCTGTGACGGGTTTCCAGTTCATTGCCCGAGCTACTTTAGTCCGCACGTCTAAATCGATCCCGGACACAAAGATGTATCCACCGGGCTTGACCAGGCGCGCGACGTTCCGCAGGCAGGTTTCTGCATCTCTAGGGTCCATATGACAAAGAAATCGATTTGCTATGACTATGTCCTGCAGACCAAGTTTGTCCTTAAGTTGTGGATCGTTAGCATCACCGCGAATCCACTTGATTCCCTCCCTCAACCATTCTTTGATCTTTGCATGATTGCCCTCCACGTCACACATGACCTCCATTTCCGCGGCGGTCATGCGCTCAAAAATCGGAGCGCCTTGATCTCTGTGGGTATTCCTGGTCACGTCCTCCTTTTCGTAAATACGCTGCTGATCTGCGATGCCCTCGGCATTAAGGCTTTCGAGTGAATAGACTCCTCGCTCTCCAAATGCCACAATCTCTCCCGAAATATCAACGGCGTGCACATGGAGGCTCAGGTCTGAACGAACTGACCGGATTGCCCACATTATCGAATAAACCTCAGCGCCCTTGCTGCAGGCCAGCACGGCAATTCTCAGGGGTGACCCGATTGGAGCGGGGTCTACAAGACGTCGCAGCAATTCCAATTCCGGCCGGTTTCGTAGAAAGAAGGTTGCGACATATTGTTTTCGATCAGCATTCAGGCGTACCAAGCGATGCAAATGTCTGCCGTACAATTCTCCTGCTTGAGTAAGACGAAGCGAAGCCGACATACGGTTCCAAAGTCGTATCGCCTGAGACAAGTAGGTCTTGAGACATTTACGAAACAACCTTTCGGATTTGGACGCCTCATCCGCGCGCGCATCTATCGCAGAGATTGAGCAATGATTGACGGCTTCACCAGATTGGCCAATTGGATTTATTTGTGTCATCTTGTTCACGTTCGTTGTACGCTCTTGTGGTAGTGTCACCAACGGTAATGCACGGCATTCTGGGGCATTGCTTCGATTGCGTAAAAAGCTAGGAATTCTTACACCGTATCCTGGGCATAGATGAATTCTCTCTCGGCCGTCAGCGATTCATCGTAAGCCTCGTCCGGCTCGTATACGACCACATCACTACCTTTACTCGAAAATGAGAACGGCACGCACAATAACTTCTTCAAGCGCACTCTTAGCTCTTGCCGTCGTTCTGGCGGAACAAAAAACAGCATAAAGCCTCCTCCCCCAGCTCCCAGAAGCTTACCGCCAAGCGCTCCGGAATCCAGCCCGGCCTGGTAGATCTCATCGATATTCGCGTTCGAGATCTTTTGTGTCAGTGTTCTCTTGATTTGCCAGCTTTCATGCAGAAGGCGGCCAAATTCGTCTAAAGAGCGATTGGGATTTGCAACAATTGCTTCGGCTTCATCAACAAACTGAAGCATGGTGTCCAACTCGTGCTTCTTGTGTGGCGTCATTCTCAACTGCTCTTGGGCGATTTCTGATGCCGTTCGGGAAAACCCGGTGAAATAAAGAGCAAGATGTCCCTGGAGTTCCCTTGACCTGTCCTGTGAAACGAGTAAGCGCTTTACATCGATCGCACCATGTCTATGAAAGTCTATGCGGTTAAAGCCTCCGTAGGCGGCACTTACCTGATCCTGAGCGCCTACAGCCTCTCCAAGGAGATCCTGTTCCACATGTATAGCTTCCGAGGCAAGAGCGCGCTTGTCGCACCTCTGATTCTTGAGCGCGTAAAGTGCATGGAGCAATCCCACAGTGAACGCAGAACTCGTACCCAAACCAGTACGCGCGGGTAAGTCTGCCACGTGCTGAATCTCAACTCCCTCGTTGATACCAAGAAATTGCAAGCAGGCGCGCACCGACGGATGCTGAATCGAATCATTCCTGCTGACATTTTCGACCGTTGAGTAGGAGATGCGGCTATGATATTCGAAAAAAGGTGGGAGTCGTCGGCAAGTAATGTAACAGCACTTATCGATTGTGGTCGAGAGCACGGAACCGCCATGCTCTCTGAACCAAACAGGGTAATCTGTCCCCCCGCCAAAGAAGGAGATGCGAAGAGGAGTGCTGGTGATGATCATAGGTTTTTACCTTGCTGTGCAAACTGAGGTTAGGAAAGAAGCCCTAGGGCAAATGTCTCATCGAAAGCAGCTTCGCACCTTAGCGAGCCATCGGTGGGGCCTGTGAGCGCGATCGTTTTTATCCCCAACCTTCTTGAAGGAGGCAACAATACCCGGTGTACGCTCAGAGGCAGTTTAGGCTGGGGGTGCAGTGCAGCGCTTGTTTAATGCCGCATTATGTAGACGATCGGACATCTCCCCCGCACGCGCATAATCTTCTGGAATACCGATATCTATGAATATTCCACGCTGTTCAACTGCGTAGATTCCTTGTTCTAGAAGCCGAGGAATGACGTCTGTTTCTAGACTTGACGGTATCGCAGGAATTTGCGTTAGAACCGCATTGTCGAAAATATATACGCCCGCATTGATAACCCCAGGCACATTCTGTCCAGTTTTCTCTGCGAACCCCGATACTCGGCCAGTTGTTTCCACTTGAACAGTTCCATAGCGATTGGCGTTGTCGACAGGTACCACAGCCATCGTGGCCACGCCGCCATGATTCCGATGAAAGACGAGGAGCTCATTGAAGTCAGTCTCTAGAAATGAGTCCCCGTTAAGCACCAAAAACTCCGGCTCGGCCTCCACATGACATTGTGCAAGCTTGATGGCGCCTGCCGTTCCCATAGGAATTATTTCCTTGGAGTATTTGATTGTGACGCCAAAATCGCCGCCATCCTTAAACGTCTCTTCAATTTGTTCTGCTAGGTAGCCAGTGCAGAAGATCAACTCGCGAATGTTCTGGCTACGCAACTGGTCTACCAATAGCTCCAGAAAAGGTCTGCCAGCAAGAGTGGCCAGGCTCTTTGGCAAAGACGGCACCACGGATCGTAGCCGTGTACCCAAACCTCCAATCAAGAGAAGAGCTTTCATTAGTTTTGCTAGTGTGCACCTACGGGTCTGGAATCCATCGTCGTGCTCGATGAAAGTTGAGTCTTGAGCCACTCTTCGAACACTACTAGACTAAACAATATCTTGTGATAGTCATTCTGGCCTGACTGATGTTGTTTGAAAATCCTCTGAACCGCTGAAGGCCGCAAATAGCGGTACAGATAGGATTCGCTGTCCATCAGAATTTCCTCCATTTTTCCTTTTACAGTGCTGCGAAACCAATCATCAACGATATTCACGCCAAATCCTCGCTTCTTTCTTCTGAGGATAGCGTCGGGAAGATTACCCTGACACACCTGACGATGTAGCCATTTTTGAGAACCGGTTCTCACTTTGAAATGTGCCGGCAATTTTTCAACGTATTCGACCAACTCTTTGTCTAGATAAGGCACACGAATTTCAAGGCCATGCGCCATCGAAAGCTTGTCTGCGAACATAAGAAGTTCATCAGGCAGAGTTGATCTCATTTCCAAAAATTGAAACCCCCCAAGTTCGTCGGTCTCACCCATGAGGGGAAGCAAGTCTTTCCAGCACTCTAGAATCTTATCTCCCGCACCTCGTTCCAGCAGGCCGTCCTGAAACAGGTCATCGATTTCCCTTCCGGGCAGCAAAGACAAAACGTGCTGATACCTTCTCGGTCGTTCCTTGATGTCGAGAGAATATATGCCTCGTTTCAGCGCTTCACTCCTCGGCAAGGCCGCTATACCTGAGGCAATTGGACTGCGAATCCACTGTGGTATCGCCCCCCAGTAGGCTCCATAGCGCACCCCGAGGTGTCGACGATAACCGGCAAACAGCTCATCTGGTCCCTGACCGATCAATGCGACCTTCACGTCTTCACGGGCCCGCTTGCATACAAAATACATCGGGACAATTGAGGAAGACGCGATTGGCTCTTCCAGGCACGACACGATTGTCTGCAGCATATTCTCGAAGATCTGTCTATCAAGTACCACGGCTGTGTGTCGCGAGGAGAATAAAGTGGCCGTTTCTGCTGCATCAGCTAACTCATCATCAGAGAAACTTGAACCATATCCGACAGTGTAGGTTTGCCAAGATTCACCATACAGGTTCATTAGAGCGAGCAGCAATCCCGAGTCGACGCCACCACTCAACAATAGCCCGACGGGAACATCGCTGAGGAGGTGCCTCTTCATGACCCGTTTATACAGGTCGAACAACTCCTCTTGGGCTTCCCCGATTGACTTCATAGGAGAAAAGGGAGTCGGTTGGTACCTGTACCACTGTCGTGTATAAGAAGTCCTCTGTTCGCACACCAGCATCGTGCCTGGAGCAAGTTTGCCGATGCCCGTAAAGATGGTGTGGGGCGAAGGAGTGAAGCGATACCTGAGAAACAGGTTTAGAGAATTCGGATCTACATCAGGCCGTTCATTGGTGGCAGCCAGGACGGCGCGGATCTCTGAGCCGAAGTACAGGCGATCCTTATCAATCTTGTAGTAAATTAGCTTGATACCAAATGGGTCCCGAGCAAGGACTAACCTCTCTCGTAGTACGTCCCAGATCGCAAGGCCAAACATTCCGTTTAGATGATTTAGGACATCGTCTCCCCACTGTTTATAGCCGTGAACAATAACTTCCGTATCTGACTTAGTCCGAAATACGTGTCCGAAGCCCTCCAATTCGCGTTTCAGCTCTGGGAAATTATAGATTTCGCCGTTGAAGATAACCGAAACGGTTCCCTCTTGATCGGACATCGGTTGGTGACCGCCCTCAAGATCGATGATCGAGAGCCGTCGAAAGCCGAACCCGAGTGGCCCCGCGATATAATAACCTTCGTCATCGGGACCTCGATGGGAAATGGCGTTCGCCATCCGCTCGATCGTCTGGCGGTAGACTGGAGCCCCGTCCACAAAATTGAATTGTCCGCAGATTCCACACATAAGATTTAATCAGTGCCTGTCTATGGATCCGAGCGTAGTGTCGCGTGAGTTTTGATAAAGCAGAAAACAGAGACTTCTAAACAACTGAGACTGGGCCCAGCGATGCATCGGAGTATTGTCCCAACCTAGAAGTAGCTGACGGCTTCGAAAGGACCCATCCGACTTTTGCCATTCTGACAGATTGATCACGCGGGATAATATCCTATCTAATTCAGGAAATCGTCCGTTTAGCAGGACGGCCACATTAATACATTCCGCATAGTCATAAAGCTCGCGTCGATATACCGTAAATCTGGGTCTCCGGGAAAATGGTTTGGGCAGCCCTTCCGCATCAAATAAATTTGTGACGTAATAATCGACTCCGCGCTCAATAGCTTTGGTGCAGTGCGGATTTCCGGTGAGAGCCTCGATTTTTGCCAGGGCCTTAAGAACAAAGCAAGTATGGAAATGATCAACAAAATCCCTTTCGCCATCCATAGAGTAGTACCAGGAGCCATCAGGGTTCTGAGATTCGAGAACGAAGTTCAAATTTCGTTCCGCGACTTTCAAATAGCATTCCTGCGAGAAATCCAGCGCAGCCCTCGTGAGAAGAAATGCACGGTAAGCGCTCGCATTGATGACACCGCCCGGGTCGCTGGGTTCTGGGTTATACGAACAACTGGAAGCGGTTGCAGAGGTTCTGAAATCGTTGTAGTCGCTAAAGGCATGCTGTGCGATCGAGTCCATTATGTCCAGCCACTCTTGGTTCCGATCGATCTGATAAACCTGCCAAAAAGCCTCATAAACGTAGGGCACGGTCGTTATAAGCGGAGTTCCTTCCCGCATCGTGCCGCCCCTGGTTTCCCAGTTGAACGGATATCCCCAACAATAGTGAGCATAACTCGGGCAGCGGCTCTCTTTCAGGACCCCGAGGAAATGAACAGCGCGTAGGTAGTATCGTTCATCACCAAGAGTCTGCGACAGAAAGGCAAAGCCCATCGCATAGTGCGCGTCAGCTATGGGAAATCTCTGCGGCTTCCAAAAGAGCTTTCGTGCAGAGGGAACGAACGCTTCGGAAAATATCATCGGTGCAACCGCGAGAGTACCAAGGGCAGGCTTCTTATAGTAAAGAGCCTTTGCGCAGCGCCCTAAATCGCCCGCGAAGAAACTCTGATGATCATAGGATGTTTCTCCAAAGCGATCGAGCCACTCCAAAAACCGGAGCACTGCAGTTTGAACTGCTTCGACTTCGGCTATTTCGACCGTCACCGTGATTGCGAGTCCCTCGCTGGTTCCTGGCTCGCGTTAACTTCGAAATTATCGATGCGCCTAAACGTAACGAGTGACCTAAAGATGGCGCTCAATTTTTGCATCTGCTCTTTGCGATGGAATCGCATCAACTCATCGGAGACAGGGCGTTGTGTCCGACACAGGAGAGCCCATAGGTAGCCCGAACCCAAAGCAAAGCCATCCAGCAGGTAGGGGCGCTTTGTCATTCTGTAGGCAACCCGGAACATCTCCCAGACGGGGTGGCCACCGAGATAATAATCTTTCTCGCCGTATGAGAAGCTTGAGGCGAGCCGCCCTCGCTCAGCTGTTCCCATCATTCGGTGATGGAAGAACGACTTCTCTCGAAATGACTGTGTCGTCCATCCCATCATGCGTGCAGTTGTAACTGCCATCCAGTCGATGCCCCCAGCTTTATTCGCACGATAGCCGCCGATCTCTTGGAAGCAACTGCGTCGGAAAATTTGACACTGACCGGAAACGTGATTTCTTCCTTCGAAACTGTCGGTTTCCGAGCTGTATCCGTCCTCCCGAAAAATGGTCCCCGCGACCCCGAGACAGGAGTTCTTGGCGAACTCATTTAGCAAAAATTCAAAGTGGTCTTCCTCCAATGAAACATCGGCATCCAAATTCCCGATGATTTCATATTCGAGGTCCTTGACTTTCTCTTGGCCTGCGTTGAATGCGTATACCTTTGCTGCAAAGTTGCGCTCCCTGCGGACGGGAAGATCCACCAGCTCAATCCATCGATGATCAGCGAGATATCGGCGGACAATGCTGGCCGTAGTGTCAGTCGATCCATCATTTACGATCACCCACCTAACCGGCAAAACGGTTTGCTTGATCATCGATTGAATCGTTTTCTCAATAAACCTCTCCTCGTTTCGAGCGGGAGTGATGAGAATGTAGGGCACGGAATGATTCCCCATCAATAACCTCTTAAATGCTAGTCACTTTGCGGCATTGCTTGACGGTTTGTAGAAAAATGCTAGAGTTGTCGATCCCAATATTCCAACATCGAAGATAAGGTTTGCTCGATCGAGAGAGATGGTTCCCAGCCAGTGTCCTTGCGGATTTTCTTGGTACTGCCGAAGATAATTTTCTCATCAGACGGTCGCATCAAGTGAGCAGCTGGCCGAATCTCCGCTCGTACTCCAGATAGCTGAATCGCAGTGCGCAACAGGTCGCCAATTTCGTGCGTAGATGTTGCACACAGGTTGTAAGCTTCCCCTGGTTTGCCTTTCAACGCAGCTAAGTAAAAACCCCTTACCGTATCCTTAACATCCAAGAATGCGCGGCGTGGCTTCAGATTGCCTACCTCTATTACAGGTGGCTGCAAACGTCTTTTTATTCGGACTAACTGTCGTACAAAATCTGACGGGGCATCGTTTGTCTTCCCCGGGCCAGTGGTATTGAATAGGCGCAAATTGACCGTCGGGACTTCATAATCAAGAAAATATTCACGGGCAAGAAGATCCAAGCACACCTTGCTTATGCCATATGGATGAAGCGGTCGAAGCGCCTGTTCTTCCCTGACAGGGATGGCCGAGGACGGAACGTGTCCATATTCAGCGCTTGAGCAAGCCGACACAACGATCGGAGGCCTCTTCATGTGGCGCGTCGCCTCAAGCAAATATAGTGAGCCCATGACATTGGATTCGAAAGTTCCAACAGGGTCCGCCCAAGAGACAGTTGGCAGGCTTTGAGCTCCAAGGTGAAATATATGCGACGGCTGATACTCAGTAAGAAGCTGCGTTATGCGTTGTCCGTCCCGCAGATCACACTGCACAAAACGCAAGCGCGAGGCTTTCGGAAGTGAATTGCAGCCGTGCGGCAGATAACTGCCGATTACTTGCCACTCTTTAGCCTGAAGGAATCTCACCAAGTGAGAACCGATGAAGCCCTCGGCACCCGTGACAAATGCTAAAGGTTTATTTGATGGCATATCGACAATCGACTCGGGTACACGATCGGAAATGTGGACAATCCTTATAAAGGGGCATTGGGATCATGTGAAGGGGTAGGTAACTCAAGATTTGAAGATTGAGCAGGAATTCTACCTAATCTTGTATATACACTCACAGTTGTGCGAGCGACGACTTCCCAGGAATGCCGTTCAGCTGAAAAATCTTTTATCTCCCGGCGTCGGTTGTTCAAGTCCATGTGCAAATCACTCACGAAGTATCGTTCGATGGTCTCAGCTAAGTGCACAGGATCTTCGGGCCTGAACGTAAATCCTGTTTTGCCTTCTATTACCTCATCTTTGAGCGAGCCTACTTCGGCAGCGATAACCGGGAGGCCGAAGCTGTGCCCGAGGAACAAAACGCCACTCTGGTAGATATCCTTGTAAGGCAACACGAGGACGTCTGCAGCTTTGAAATATACCTCCGTCTCGTCATCAGGAATGAAAGTCGCTTTGAGTAGCACTTGACCCCTCTCCACGAATTCACCGATCTCCTCCCGGAGTGCTTTCCAGTATTCTGCGCACCTATCGGGATTGCCCGCGATTACCAAACGATAATTGTGACGCCGCTCCAGAACCTGTCGCAACGCAGCGATCAAGTATTCGAGGCCCTTGTAAGGCGTGATCCGCCCGAAGAAAAGAAGTACTCTTTCATCTTCGCGCAGCCCCAGTCGCTCTTTTGCATTGCGCGACGAGAGAGACGTGTTTGGAACAGCGTTGTTGATTCCGAACGGAACGACTGTGACCCGTTCGCTTCGGACGTTGAAATCCTTAATCAACTCTTGTTTCATCTTCTCCGTATGGACAAAGATGTGGTGGGTAAGCCGATATTGGATTCGCAGCGTAAGCCGGTTAAGACGGCTATCCTTTGAATCCCGCTTGCCCGCATTAACATTGTGAACCGTGAGGACGACTAGCTTCCCTAGAAGCCTGTAGTAGAGCATCAACGCCGTGCGATCGAAAAACTCGAATTTGTTGTTCCACAGGATATGAAAAAGCCTCGGCTTGGCTGTCGCAGCATATCGAATCAGCCTGGCATAATACATCGACACCCTGGAGACCTTTCTCAAGAAGTTGACATTTGGTCTCGAGTCGCCTCGGAGATTAAGAAAATTCAAGCTCGGTTTGTTGCGGAACTCCGGAAAATCCAGCTCATCACTACCAATCAAATCTATGACAGCCCCCTCGGACATAAGTGATGTTGTAAGGCCGAACACGTAAGGCCTGTCACTACCACCGGTAAGAAGGGCTATCGCGACCTCGCGCGCCACTCCCGACACCGTCAAATTAGATGATTCAGGACAGTTTTGAGGGCTCGAGTCAAGAACCGGACTCATCTCTTCTGTCGGGGTGACAGCACCCCCCTTTGTTGACTCATGCACCTTCGGTACTCCGGTTTGCGCCTGCTCGGCTTGTCTCCAACCTATACATCGCCCTATCACAATACCTAATATAGGAAGTCTTGAGTTGCGGGAGGGACGACTGCGCCCATTTTGCCACTTTCCATCCAAATAACGGTCTCATCCAAGCGTATTTCCAGCGGAGATGCGGCTCTTCCAAACGACCCTGAAGTCGTTCGGCCACCGCCTGCAGCTCCGCGACAAGGTCCGGGCGTTCCGGATAGAAATTGTGGTACCAATTCTGAATGTATGCTAAGCAGGCCTTTCGGACACGCTCGCTGTCTTCAAGCGATCTAATGTACTGAATGTGCAGCTTCATCGAAGGAATCATCGCATCCTTTTTCCTGTCCGAGTTGCCTATGGAGCTTAGACGAGCGGATGCTGTAACTCTATAGAACACCCCGGTTCCGGATACATAGCGAGTGCCCTTCGACGCCAGAAGCACACGGCAAAAGTATTCGCCGTCGTCATCAGAGAGGAGTCGCGTGTCCCACGGTCCTGCTTCTTCGGTCAGCTCTCGGCTGGTCAGCCAGGTTGCCGTCTGCATATGCAGGTTCTCGCCCATTTTTCTCAGGAGCCACTCGACCGGAGAAAGGTCTTGGCACAGTGAACTGTTTACAAAGCGGGCTCGTCGCGTCCGATAGTAGAAAGGAGCCCACGGCGATGAGAAGAGAACTCGCCGGTCGTCAACTTCACTCAGCGCCCCAAGTTGACGCTCGATCTTGTCCGGTGCCAAGAGATCATCTGCGTCCAGCCACTGGATAAAGTCTCCTTGGCTGAGTTGCAAGGCATGGTTGCGAGCAGCCGCAGCACCTTGATTTTGCACGGATACGACTCTTACTTGCTTCGAGGCAAATCGTCGGGCGACCTCTGCGGTCCGATCTCTGGATCCATCGTCCACGACGATAACCTCTTTGCATTGCCAGCTTTGGGCAATCGCGGACTGGATCGTAGAGGCGATCGTTTTTTCGGCGTTGTAAGCCGGAATCAGAATTGAGACGAGGGGTTTCATGGTAAGACGATCCTTCGCAAGTGCATGATTGCAAATCCAGCACCGACCCGCTGGCCGCGGCTACTGCTTCGCTCGTAACGAGCTAACCCATGTAGCCTCATCGAGAATGGGCTAAATTGCCGTGACGGCTCAGTTAGTGGGCCTGATCCGTGTTCCCCAACCGAACCATGGTGAATTCACTAGCTCTTCCGAACCTTGGTTGATTGCCGAGGGTATCTTTGATATAAACTCACAGGTAGTCGCGAAACCGATGCCTAGTCAATTCTGTGACCTGTTTGTGTGATTGCGTCACCCGGAAGTATATGTCAGTCTGAAGTTGTGATGGGTGAGGCATTTCCGCTCTTCCTGTGACGTTGCCTTGTTAAAGCCATAACCGCTGTAAGAATTATGGATTTTGTACGAACGTTGGGAATGAAAAGGCGACCTGCGCAGCTCGTGGTAGTTGCCAGGTAAGACAAACATCATCTCCCCTGCATCGGACGCCCTGTGCGAGTTGGGTTGGATGCATTCGTGCAAGATCTAGAGCATTACCTCTCTTTTCTTTTTGCCCTGCCTCTTATCCATGTACTTTGCACGCAAGAGGTGATGTTCGTGTCGTCAAATTACGCCATTCTTGCCTCCCCCGGCCCGATTGTCTCAACGCCTTCTCGCACCTCTCAGGGTAACTTTCCGAAATCAAACAAGGTCCGCGTCTTGCCCGGCACCCGACCTCGCGGTTTCGAAGGCCTGTGGACCTCTTTTGCGGTTGCCTGCTGCTTGATGGCAGCGGCGTCCGGCCTTGGGTCCGGCGGTACCACGTCGGCATCAGAAGCTTTTGCCCAAGTTCGACATCCATATGTCATCTCCCAGGTCAATGATTCAGGCCAGGCCACTTTGTTCGCCAGTGCCGTTCTCCAATCGGCATCCGGCGACCGCCTAGCCTGGTCGTAAAATCATGGCTGCCTAATCCGCATGACTCTGAAACTGTGACAGCGGGCGTTTTGTGAACTAAAGCCGTGTACGGCTACAAATTGTGTTTGCTATTTGAGGATCAACAGTGACGAGAATGATGAAATACGTGGTATTCGGGCTCCTTTTGAGTGCTCTTTCCAGGGCAGAGGCGCAGACCATCAACGCTGCAAGTTGCTCGCAGACTGATGTTCAGGCCGCATTTAGCGCGGTAAATAATTCTACGGTGACGATCAATATTCCAGCATGTGCCAATCGACCGGCTGGACCGGAAACTTGACGCTTACCATTCCCAGCCGGGAATACCAATCATGTCGCTTTATTGGGAGCGGGCAGTCTCACGACTACAGGCGGTGGCGATTTAACGGTCATCGCGGATAACAATACGACAAACGGCAACCCGATCCTGTCGGTCTCTGTTCCGTCCAATGGATTCTTCAGAATGGCAGGAATCACCTTCAATGAAGGAACTGGCGGCTCACAAGTAAAGTACAACGGATTGGTTTCAATCAACGGATCAACCACTAATATCAGAGTTGATCACTCGCACTTCAATACCGCATCTTCTCAGGCCTCGATGTTGCAATGGCAGGGTTGTGCTTATGGCGTAGTCGATCACTCGATTTTCGATGGTGCTGGTGTTTCGAATGCCGTAAGAGCCTACAATTCCGGTTCGTGCAATGGAGATTCGCTTGGTGTGGGTGATCAGGCGTGGACCCAGCCGACTGGATTTGGCGGGGCCAACTTCCTGTTTATGGAAAACAACGTGTTCAACTTCCGGGGCATCGAATGACTGCACCAAGGCAGGAAGATTTGTTGCTCGATTTAATACATATAACAGCACATCCCCAGCCCCTACAACGCAAACCCACCCAACAGGCGGTGCGGGACGTGAACGTGGCTGTCGCGCGGAAGAGGTGTACAAAAATAGCTTCTTGCCGGTAAGCGCAAACTACATCAACGCGGCCATCTGGATCAGCAGTGGAGGAGCAATAATCTGGGGTAATACGACGACATCATCCTCAGCAGGTGGTGGCACGGGATATCACAATTTCATCGAGCTATTATCGATGCGGCAGAATAACTCCACCTACCCGCAGGGCGCTCCACCGACGGGATGGGGATATTGTGGTACGTCATCAGGATTATCTGGGGATGGATCAAATTGGGATGGTTCGCAGGGCGCAACGGGGTATCCCTGCTTGGACCAACCCGGCAGCGGTCCTGGCGATCTGCTGACGGGAGGATTTACCTCGGATGGAAGTGGGTCCAATAATGTCACGAACAGTGCGACTGGTTGCACTTCTTCTTCTTCCTGCGCTTATCCTCGGCAGGCACGGGACCCCATTTACGAGTTCATGGATAGCTACGCGCCCGTACCTAGCAATCCTAGTGTGCTTCTTGCCAATGCTGCTGTGTCCGGAGCGCTAACCAACAACGTCGATTATTACCTGTGGTGCAACGCATCGAGTCAGAGTGGATGCACCAGTTTTACCGGAGCAACGGGAACTGGCAGTGGAACACTTGCTTCTCGGCCGGCTACGTGTACGACTGGCGTAGCTTATTGGGCCACCGATCAAGGCAGTTGGAACCAAAGCGGAAGCGGTGGACAGGGTGAACTGTTCAAATGCACGGCGACGAACACATGGACGCTCTACTACACGCCATATACGTATCCTCATCCCCTCACAAATACGCAGGGATCCGCGCCTGCCAGTCCGGCGAACCTTGTGGGAATTGTGCAATAGCATGGTCTCTTTCACCAACCGTTTCGGGATTGTCGATGAAAAGACGGTGAATGAGTTCCAGGGTAAGTACTTTATGGAGTTCAGTCGTGTAGTTTCGATCTCCCCTAAGATGACCACTAATTAGTACCTTAAGCCTTTTCGTTCGATATAGGGCCTCGATAGCGCAATTTCGTCCAGCAACATTTCCTGAATATATCCGGCTAGAGCATCTCGATACCAAACGCGGAAATGAAATGGTTTATGTCGTCCGAGGAAAACTTGTTCAAGGCTCAGGGGCGAGAGGGCATAGTCGAGGCGCGCCAACCATTGCGGCATACCCATATCGTAAGCGTACTCCGCCTTGAACAGGAACTCGAGCAGGCCGCGAGAGCTCGCTCCTAAAATGCTTCCGCGGTTTCCGGCTAAACCCCGGTCAGTAGGGATGCCGGACAGAGCGCGGTTGCCGTCAGCAACCAGTCTCAGGGAGACCTCGTTGCCGACGAGGGCTGACGACGGCGCGCGAAAGACCGTCTTGACAAAGGCGTTGTCAAGGTATGGAGACCGTACGGAGAGCTGCGTCTGCTCAAGTGCCAACGAACCGCGGAGGGACCAAGGACCTTGCCGGAAGACGGCAAAGGAAACCGGATGGCCATGAAGGACTTCTGCATACGTCTCCGCAGCCACATGAACCCCTGAGAGAAACTCTCGGCAGAAGACGCCCGCTGCAGGCTCGACAGGCTTGAATGCGCGGACCCCGCGCAGGACCTCCCCGCCGTAGAGTCCTGTCATCCTGATTGGGGCAATTTCACGAGCCCTTTCGTTTAGATAAAGGTCGGGAGCACGGCTTACGTCTACGCATCCGTCGCTGAGGCACACTGCCCGTTCGGCGTAGTGGGCAAATTGCGACAGAAATTCCTGTCCCGCAGTCAGAATTTGATAGGGCTGCTTGCAGAATTCTGCTACCCGCCGCGCCACGCGCGCATCCTGGTTTTCGCGGAACATGCTTCCAAAGGTGTAACAGGGAAGCGAACCGGGTATAGACTCCCAGCAGGCGAGAATCATCCGTGTATCCAGACCGCCTGTCAGAGACATCGCGATTGACTGCTGTCCCGCAAAATACCGGGGCAAGTTTCGCGTAAAAACCTCCCTGAGTTCTCGATAGTAGGACTCAGGGTCGAGTGTTTCCTGCTCTTCCCACTCCCTTGGATGGAAATAGCTGCGTTTCTCCGTTCGAGGGATCCGTTACGAAAAGTCCACGCAGAAGCCGGCGGCAACGCGTTGATTCCTTCGAAAAGTGTTCGATCGTTCAGGACAGCGCCACAGGAGACGAATTCTCCAAGACTTCTGGAGTCCATCCGTCTCAGCTCCGGACGCACGGCCAAAATCGCTTTGGCCTCCGCAGCGAAGTAGAACGCATCTACTGACTGGTGATAGTAGAGCCGGTCCATCCCGTACCGGTCATTGAAAATCATGATCCTTCCCGCATTCCGATCCGCCACAAGCCCATGAAATCTTCCATTCAATCCTGCCGGGAATGATGGGTCATCCTCGTAGAGGTGAACCAGATAGGAAGGCCCATCTGTATCAATCTCGTGCCCTTGCGCCCCCAGCCGCTGGAGAGTGCCTGGCTCTGGAAACTCCTCTCCAGAAAACACAAGCACCACGTCTCCTCGTTCATTTCTCAGGGGCATTCCGTCCGAGAAGGAACCCTCTCGCATAACCCATCCGACGTAGACTCCAGATGATTCATCGATCCAGATTCCCGTTGTGTAGAAGGATTCGTGCCGAAGACTTTCGGCCATCCGCATCAACTGCGGAACTGCCTGCTCCCGTGGCATCTTTGTGATGATTGCGACGATTCCAGGCATAGTTGATCAGGCCAAACCAATTTTCCAAGCTTAACCGCGGTGCGGCTCAGGTCAAATCCGATAAGTCAGTAATGCTGTCACTTGATTAGATATTGGAGCCAGCGGGAGGATTTGAACGCTCCATCGGCCGATTACGATTCGGCTGCTCTACCATTGAGCTACACCGGCTAATTTACTAAAATGATCAAGTTTTGGCGCGACAGACATAAAGTCGGCAACTGCGCTCTCCACGCACCGACATAATAGTTGCGATTTCAGCTGTTAGCGTGCTGCTCGGCTTTCCGTTCCCTCCGTGCTCTTCAATTTACTTGCAGCCCAAACAGTTCTACCTTTTAGGAACAGTCTCAGCAGTGGCTTTGGAATATTTGCTGCGAGGCCATTGTGGAGCCCCAATTTCAATGCGACTCTTCCTCTGAAGGTCAGTGGAATGTAATATCTGGGCAGTTGAACCGTCTGAAAACCGTTCCGTCTTTTGAACTCTGTCAGGCTGCTATCCGGGTCGTAATACACGAAACTTCCATATATGAAATGAGATTTACCCTCCGCTTCACAAACCTCGATGGCCTTTGCGATCAGAGCATTATTCGGTCTTTTATCGAAGTATTTTTTCAAGCTGAGAATTTGCGTTATCGTTCCGGTGGTACCCACCCAAGTGATTTTTACGAAGCCAATCAATTCGTCCTGGTAGTACGCTCCAATAAAGATGCTTCTGTCCAGGTATGTTGCAAGTGAGTGCTTGATCGATTGGAAGTCCTTTCCATAATGCCAAAATGCTTTCCCTTGCCGCACGGGAATCTCGTTGTATATTGGACAGGTTGCTTCCACGAACTTATCATCGAAGCCCACGACTCTCGTTACCACACCAAGTTTCTTGGCCCGATTCACAGCTTTCCTGATACTGTACGCTGCACTCTCTTTCCACCAGTGCGAGAAGTTGGTAATTGGTATTGCGGCAGCATTTTCCCACTCCGTACGATAGCCATATCGTGGCGCGATATCGGGTATTCGTTGCGCAAAAGTGAAGAAGTCTGCTCTCAGCCCGCTTTTTTTTAGTTGAGAAACAAAGGAGTCGGGATGCGCAATTGTGTTGCCTTCTACTAGCTCTTCATGGCGAACAGCTGCCGCCTTAAGCCATTTGCCGGTTGTAACTACTGTTCTCTCCTCAATTTGAACTGATTGGACGACGACCCTTTTCCCTTTAATGGAAATCTCAGTGTGCCCGATGCCAGTCGCGTGTCCTTCCGATTGTGGAGGCATATCAGAAGCAGGTGTAACAGGTTCAATGAGCGTATCCATATTAGTCTCCATGACTTGTCACCGCTACGGAGAGGCTGGGAAGGTGATCCAAGGCACCAGCGTTATCGAAGGCACCCACACTTTTTACTCGCTTCTTGACGGGCTCAGGTACGCTGATAGATCCCATCAGGAACATCGTCCACAACAAACCATTTTGGAATCCAGCCTCGGACATGTTGTAAAAGACGAGAGCTAACCATGTAGCCAGGCCGAGCACCGCAAGGCTAGATCTCTGCACTAACATTCTACAAATCGCCCGATAACTCGTAACTAGAAATCCGATAAGAAACGCGACACCGATTAAGCCGAGTTCGAGGTAGACCTCAAGATAACCATTATGCGCTTCATTCAGGTGCCCAAGGCCGGCGTTCTGCCAGAACCATTCGAGGCGAGGCCCTAGCCAGAAACTCTGGTAGCCGGTGCCGACCAACGGATTCGTGTGCATGCCAAGAACAAATGCCCAAATCTTCGTTCTATCGGTTAGCGTCGGGTCCTTCCCAACGGCTTCCGCCATCGAACCGTTCATATCGAAACCAAAATTAAGAATCAAATATAGACAGAAAAACGCAGGAATCAATGCCTTAAGAAAAAAGCGGGATTGCGCTGGAACACTTTGGTGCGCGCTGCCGCTATCACAAGGCAGCCAAGAAGCAAGCAAACGTCGGAGGTCGTACTATGGGCAAGATTCAGCAACCAGAGTGTCATTGAAATGAACGCGACGTTTACAAAGATGATCCGTTTTGTCCGCCGTTGTTTGCGTTCGGGCCAACGCATCAACGTGTCCCAGAAGAAAAAGAGGCCGCTGATCATACACAAAAGACCGAGCATGTTCTTGCTTGTCGCCGCTCCCACGAACTCGACTGCGCCCGACCAGTATGAGTAGTGCCTCCCCAACTCTGGGTAATACTTAACAAGCAAAATAGAGAGCGGCACCAGCAAATAGCTTAGGCGCCGAAGTACCACACGAACTGCTTCCAACGGGCGAGGATCGGATAGCACAACGAGGATCCCTAGGTAGTTGCCAATGTCTCGGAACCACCGCTTGAAAGCGACGAGAGGGAAGTCAGACCAGCAGACGCTTACTAGAGCAAAGGAAAGAAATGCGATTAGGGACAAGTTGCGCGCGAAGAAGTCTTCCCATTTGAAAGACCGTGACATCAGGGTGCCGATCGCCAACAGGATCAGGGCGGAGGAGATGATACGGTCCAGGGAACTCCCTTCCTCAAAAGCTTGAGCCGACATTCCCATTTGGCCGTCGAGCCACTGAGAAGGGGTCCGCGATCCAACGATGAACATCGAGATCACCGGCACCCACAAAGCCAGAGAGATTTTGGAGTCGTTGGCGGGGTCGAAACGCAATAATGCCGCGAGTAGGGTGAGCCAAAGCATCAGTGCTAAAGTAGGAGGCATCGTTTCAATGAATAGGGCTGATCAGGCGGAAGCGGTTTGCGAGTCATCCCTTGAGGAGAGGTTACCGCTTTCAATTATTCGTTGGTCTTAGCCGTCCTGGTCGGCCTTTCGCGAAGACGTTCTTTAAGTTTGCCGCCGTGGTGCTTAGGAAGCGGCTTCTCGAAAGATAGTTGTCTCTCAATTCGGAAAGTATCCGCCTCCCGGCTACTGACAGTTCGAAGCGCAACGACCTAACCGTGTTCTCTGTGTCGTCCTGCTCTCGATAGAACACTTGGAAGTGTCTTTCACCGTATGATCCGATTCTTTCGTCGAAGACAACGTGGTCGCCATTGGTGATCCACATGAGGGGACTCTCATCACACCGTACTTCAGTGATCAGCTCGGCCTCGTGTTCCCGTTTCCTGATATTCACGTTAATTGCATGGTCTAAGGGATTGTGTATCAGCACCTCATTAGCGTACATCTCGATCTCCTCTACGCCTGCTTCATTGATACGACGGCGGCAAGCCCTTCGGAGAACCTCACCTAACGGGCGCCATTGTAGGGAGCAGCTTAGGGAGCGGAGTTTCTCAATCAATTCGATAAGTTCAGCGCAGTCATCTTTGAAGAAGTCATGGTGAGAGACAATCAAGCATGGCTTGCCCAACAGAAGATCAAAAGCAAAGTTCTCCAAACCGTGATGGGCATATCTGCGTGTGAAGATCGGGAAGTCACCGTATTTCATGATGGCAACATCCCAGACATCCTTGACTTGTGTCCCGACAGCGGGAGGGTCCGCAGGATCTGGCTCGGTATTCACCGCAGCAAGGAAACCGTTGCGCTTAAGGACCTGGGGGCAGACAGAGGAAAAGACTCCCTGCGGGAAGACCATTATAGGATCGTGGTGAATGCCCGTCCGAGTGTCATGATTTCGCATTCTGGATTGAGCCAGCTTCGCTCTGTTGTTCAGAACCTCTGGCGAGGTCTCTCCAAACTCGGCTTCGATGTGGTCACAACCATGAATTGATACAGAAAAAGCACCTGGTTTGTTTCCAAAAAATTCGCGGGCGGCTCGAGAAGTGCGCCGCCAGTTCCACGGAATGAAAGCGACGTTGGTTGTAAAGCCATATTGCTGCATCAGATTGCGAAGCAACCGAAAGTCGCAAGACCCATAGCGCTCTCTCAAAAGAGGATCATCAATAATCAAGCAGGCACCGAGTTCCTGGGGCCGCCACGCAACATCAGAGAATACAGACCTGAGAAACATTACAAGGGGTACAACTGAGCAGAAATGTTCTTTCACATCGTAAAAGCCAGGACCCACCCTCTGGTCAATGTCGATCATATGTGAGCTTGCGCAGAAGAAAATCGGAATCCCGCTCTTCTGAAACCGAACGAACACCGGATCGCCTCCGGCCGACATGACTGTCGCAAACCCCGATTCCTCACCTGGCAAACCAGCTATAACCGAGTCTTGCCTTCTCAACTGCAACAAGACTTCTAGGCCAGTCATTGGTCCGCAAAACTCGGCTAGTTCACGAGACACTTGAACTAATAAATTGCCGATACTAGCCGGCCGCAACGAAACATCGAGATTCCCACATAAAGACTTGAGTCCGCGCTCGGTTGCGTCACGGTCGTCGTCCGTGTAGACGTAGAACGCAGCCTGCCGTACAACAGAGTGGTTTACTTTTTGTATCTGTTTGAGAGCGGCCGCGACCGTCCGCGGCGATCCGAACAGAACATGGTCTTGAGTACCTCCTTCCACATCTGGCAGTTGAGCGACTTCTACGATTTCCCAAGGGATACCGAAGAAGTCGAGAATTCGGCCGAGATGAATGTGTTCCCTTGCCGGACCACCATCGCATAAAAGAATTGCCAGTTTAGCCAAAGTGGTTCCCTCCGGATCAGCCCAAAGACCGCATCCGACTTAAGCCGGCTTCCTGGCAACTACCAACGAGCGCATAGCTCGGCTGCGGGCCACAAGATTCAAGAAGGGACTCATGAATTGACATACGTGGGTGAGACCGCGACCGGCCGAGTGTGGGATCCAGCAAAAGTTCTTCTTGGTGACGATTTGGAATCCCGCTGCCTTAAACGGGGACGCGTACTCCTCAAGCGAGGGCAGATAGCACTCATCCAGACTCTGATCCGAGCCTCGCAGTCGGCTTCGAAATGCGGGGAAACGGCTATTCATATCGATGTTGATACACACCCCTCCCGGTCGCAGTAGTCGATAGATGTCATTGGCGCAATCCAATTGTTTCCCAAGGCGATGACAATATCGAAAGGTGTTAACGCCAATAATTAGATCGAAAGGGCCGACTTGATCCTCCCCTTGGCCGAGTTCCCCTGCCAGATCTTGTACGAGTTGCTCGTTTCGGGCCACATGAAAGCTCAGCTTTCGTGCAAGGTGGGCTGGGAGAAAGGCGTTGGCCTCCTCTCCTGCGGCCTGCACCAGACGAGGTGAAAAATCGGTCCCCAGCGCATATTCAACGGAGATGTTCCTTTCCTCAAAGAGCGAAACGAGCCGGGTGATATTCATTCCTCCACCACAGCCGAACTCCAGAAGTCGCAGAGGTTGTCCCGCTAACGGGCGCAAGTAGGAATCAACGACGTCGAGGTATATCTGCGCGTAATCGTTGCGCAGGAGATGGGTAATTCCGTAACCCGCCGTCTCCGTGGTGTACTTGCGCACTGCGTCTTCAGAGACGTATTCATCGAGAAACTTTTTATACATCAGTCCAGTTTTTTCCATAGACTCCTCTAAATCACCGCCGTCTGAATTGTTTACACCAAGAGGCGATAGTTATTATGGTTCCTACGCTGTCCAGACCGAGGTCTCGACCCGTTCATTGAAGGCAACGTCTACGTGCCGCTGTGGACCTGGACGATCGCTCCAAGATGGCTCGTGTGCCTTGTAGCTTCGTAATAGCAAGCTTGGCAGACTATCGCTGCTATGATCGGAAGTCCTTGGACGCGATCCATCTGTCTCAACACAGTCCATTTCGAATACTACCGAGCGACGCTTCCGAAACCAGGAGATCGCCTGCCCAGCAGTTGCAAACCAAGCGCCTCGATCTTTCATGTCCTGAACCAGGTCACGATAACAGGCGTCCCACAATCTCTCCGGGGCAAGGCTGCGATCGTGCCAGTTGATTGTTATGCAACCGCCAAGGTCGACTGCCTTGTCTAACATTCCGTGGATAAGTGTCGTTGCCTGTCGCGAGGAGAGCCCCAGGTAAGCCGGGTAAAACAAAGCAGTGTCCATGACGTGCATCGGTAATTCAAGGAGTCGAATCGCCTGGAGTGGTTTGTACACCTGTGTCGTACCCGCACGGTATCCCACTGTCTCTCTGTACCCAATCGTGGAGTCGTAGGTCGCCCCGGCCTCCTCTAGGGTTACCGGCGATTGTTGGTCGTAATAGAGCCAGTGCATTCGCACGCCGGTCTCAGAAATCCCAGTAAGGCGTCGAATTTCCCCGAATTCTTCAAGCCCCTTGGCGCTGTCGATCCATGCATCAATGCCGTGTAACCCCACTTCGCAGCCCGTAGCCAAGATCTTCGCGATCGTATCCGCAATGTCCCTCGCGCCATAGCGAGAAGCGCGAAACTTAGGCGCCACTCCGTGAGAGGTGTTTCCGGAGCGGCTTTAAACGGAATAACGAAGAACGTTGAACAGAGGCCACTTTCCAACTCCCGGTAACGATCATTGAAATCATGCCAGAAGTCGTTTGCACAGCCCATGTAGACGAAGGGCAGTTTCAAAGCAGCCGCCCAGTTCGTAAGCAGATTTCGAAAGGGTATCTGTGCCTCGGAAAAAGTCACTCAAAGAACCGAAGACAGCACGATACAAGAACCCAAAGACAGTGTGGTCCCATTTGTGCTGGACGATCGAGGGATGATCGACGTCGTGGGTAAGGCAAGCTATGAACCGATATCCGTTTGGAACCGGTGGAACCTCAACCAGCGAGATCCCACTCGCGATGATCAGGTCTCGCAACAGAGAAATGTGGAGATCCAGCGTTGGTATGCCGGCATAGGCCGCAGGCTGTCCTACCGTCAATAAGATACGAATCTCATCAAAAAGGCTATAGCCTATTCGCGCTACTCGGGCACCCAGTGATCGGCACTGGTACATCGCCGGTTGCTGAGATTCCTCGTCAACTAGCAGGACTTGCTCCTTCTCCTCGAAAGGTTATGGATTCTCCGTAGATAGGTAATCTCGCCCCGTTGTATGAGAACACGCTGTTGCTTCTCCTGGAAGCAATCTCGATGTCTATCTTCGGCATCGGCCGGAAGCTCATGGCCGACATACAGTAGAACCAGCTTCGCGTGGTCATATTCTGGGTTTTGGTTGGCGGCACAAAGCACCACTTCATATCGGCGGTCGCTCTTGTAAAACTCCCAAGGCGTCTTGAACAGCTCGAAAAATTCGGCAATAACAGCATGGTCCGACGAGTTTGCTATAACGCCGATCATGCCAGTTTTTCTTTTCGAGTGGCCTGAAGGACAGGCCTAGTAACGAGCTAAGCAGTCATAGTCTTGGCCCCATGCATAGCTGACCAGAATTCGGGGCTAGCTCACAAAGATTCTTGACCCACTCTTGGTTTGCCTTCTTGAACAAGCCCAACCACCATGTTTACGAGCTTTTCTTTTTCCTGTTGCCAACTGTGCGCCAGGTACACCTGCTGTCCCTGCTCAGCAATATCCACGACCTCTGCCGTGTGAGAGACAGCATAATCCATCTTTTTTGCCAGGTCGTTAGCGTCCCCGGATTCAAAGAAGAGAAGGGAACTCGAGTCGAAGTAGTCCTGAATGCCTGGTGTGCGTGGAGCAATGACGGGTTTTCCGAGCGCTAGATACTCGAAGATACGTGTCGGTGTGTTGATGTCGGTGAATGTGTTTCGCTGATTGGGAATGATACCTACATCACAAGCTTCTATTTCGCGTGCCAGCTCCTCTAACTTTCTTACTCCAAGATAGCGAACATTGCTCTCTAGACCCAAGCTCCGAACCTTCTCCATGACGTGCTCGAGGTAGGGCGTATCGCGTCCGTAAACTCGAAGTTCGGCGGTTGGAATCGTCTCATTAAGTTGCGCCAGCGCATCCACAGCAAGTTCCAAGCCATTACGTTCTACCAGCGATCCGTGATACATCATGACGAACGGCTTCTCGGGTGTGCGTACCGCGTAGGACCGCGCTGCACGATAGGGAAAAATCTCTCCATCAGGAGAATTCATCACAACGTCTATTTTCTCGGAACGGCAGCTGCGCGCGGCAAAGAGTCGTTTACAAGCAACGTTGACGGTAATGACCAAATCTGCACGCGCAACGCTCCATTTCTCTAAACGACGGATTACTCGGACGCTGAAACTCTTCTCATCCATCTTGAAGATCGTCTCCATGAGTTCAGGCATCGGATCGTGCTGGTCCAGAATGACTTTCGCTCCGAATAGCTTGGGAAGCATGGCGCTCAGGACGAGAACGTCTGGCATATTGTGCACATACACTAGGTCATACCGCTCCCGAAGCGAACGCCGCGCCAAAATAGCGGCTGAGATCAGAATGAAAGCGGAGTACTGATAAGCATAGGAAAGAGCGCCACCACGGCGGTGTTTGATGGGAATTCGCGTGATCTCTAGACCGTCCAGAGATTCTCGATTTGGTAACTTTTCCTCCCCTTCACAGATCAGGTCTACCTTCATTCCCTCTCTTGCGAGCGCATCCACGGTGCGACGTGGTCTCGGATCGAAAGGATAAGTGGAGAAGACCACCATGCCGACCTTCTTCCCGGCCAAGCGCGGTCCCGACGTAATGGCGCCGACCAAACCGGGACGAATCTCCGGAACTGCAACAGTTGGAGTCTTATCACAATCGGCAAGATTGTTAGCTTTTGCACTCATTCTGGTTGGCAGTTAGACGGCAATTTTTTCAATGTCTTGTGCTATCACCCTACCGTGGGCGTCGCGTTCGATTTTCATGCTATTGGATGTCCGGATCGCCTCCAGGATCACTGATTCGTCAAACCCACGCAAAATCTCAATGTTCGGCATGACGCAATGGCCTCCGATGACTCCCGGAAAATACTTCACAGAAGGGAAAAACTTTATTTCGTCGTAGAACGAGACGAGTTCTTCGTAATCAGTGCCGGATTGATCGCAGTATCTCTCAAGTTCCTGTGCCCAGGCGATCATTAGTCCGAAGTATGTCGTCTCGGTAAGCTTTGCG
This sequence comes from uncultured Acidobacteriaceae bacterium, assembly GCA_963798925.1. Lineage (GTDB taxonomy): Bacteria > Acidobacteriota > Terriglobia > Terriglobales > Acidobacteriaceae > Edaphobacter. Next base: position 597,458 of record CAWCVD010000007.1, on the reverse strand, counting down.
AGTTCCGTGGCTTCCGGTGATGACAGAATCTTTGTTTTCAGGCCTACGGATTCGAAATGCTCAGCTGCCCGCCGCGCGTCGGCAAGGTCGATGGCACCCACGAATTTGGTGTACTCGCAAAGTTCTTCGAGCATGCGCGCGTGTTTGCCTCGCACCGGGCTGTTTACAACAGGAGCACCCGCTTGCTCAGCAATTAATCGAGTTGTTCCGACCGCCACCGTGCTGTTGACAATCGTCAATGTAGGTTCGAACAACTTAATATAGCGAACAGTCTCACCGACAAAATCCTTAATCTGAAAGGGGTAGCACACATGGAGAACGTCAACTTGCTCAATCCGTTCAAGGGGAGGAGAGATGTCGATCCCCACTGTGTGATGGTGTCTGGAAATAAGCTCGAAGACGGGTTTCCCCACCTCTCCGAGCCCGACGACAACAACACTACCTTTTGTTTTCACGACCTTTGCCCCTCCCCTCGAGAAGCGAATTGCCCCCGAAATACAGCATCGTTATGTAGTTTGTGGGTCGTCAGCGGCGAGAGGCCCACATCATGGATGTTGGCCTTCATAGGCTTATGCTGTCTGCAGTGCAGGTACCAACGAAGTCTCTTCACGTTTCACCCGCTTGCCAGAAGTGTGGGAAGTGAAGGCTAGAACTTCCTCGGCCACCCTGGTTTGCTGGCCCGCCGCAAGCTGCGGGTACATAGGCAAGGAGACAATTTCGCTGGCAATTCGTCTTGCCACGGGAAAGTCTTCCGCACAGTAGTTTAGCGAGACGTAAGCCTTCTGCAAGTGCAGTGGAATTGGGTAGTGAATACCGGTACCAATACCCGCCTTATTCAAATGGCTCATCATCCCATCGCGGTCGTCGGTACGAATCACGTAGAGATGATAAACAGCGCGCGACCAGGAAGGCTCATATGGAAGAGTTAGCGTTTCATCTGTCGCTAGCAGGCGGTTATATTCGGCTGCCCGATCGCGCCGTTGTGTGTTCCATTTTGCCAGATGAGCCAGCTTTGCGTGTAAAAGCCCGGCTTGGATCGCGTCCAGTCTCCCGTTGTAGCCTTCTACATCATGGTGGTACTTCTTCACTTGGCCATGATCACGCAACATCTTGATCTTTCCGGCAATACCGCCATCATTTGTGGTCACTGCACCAGCCTCACCACATGCTCCGAGATTTTTTCCAGGGTAGAAGCTGAACGCAGCCGCAGAGCCCATGGATCCAGCTTTCATCCATCGATTGAATTTCTTCGAGAAGTATTCCGCGCCGTGCGCCTGACAAGCATCCTCTATGACCGTGAGACCGTAATGTGCGGCTAGACTTAGAATCGAATCCATATCCGCCATTTGGCCGTAGAGATGCACCGGCACTACCGCGGTTACTGGTCGCCCACTCCGAAGGCTGATGAGCTTCCCTGATCCATCCCGCGAGCATTGTTCCTCCAGGTACTGCTGGAGCGACTCGATCGACATATTGTAAGTGCGTTCATCGATGTCGACGAATTCCGGCACAGCGCCGGCTTGCGAGATCGCCTCCGTGGTCGCGATGAACGTGTGCGGCACGGTGAGTACGACATCACCGGGTTGTACTCCACATGTCATGATGGCAAAACGTAAAGCATCAGTCCCACTGCTGACAGCAATAGAAAAGTTCGTGTTGCAGAAGGCGGCAAACGCCTCCTCAAAGTCCTCGACCATAGGACCCCCAATAAACCCAGCCGTGTGCAAAGCGCGGCGAAATACACCGGTGAGCTCTTGCTCGAGTTCTACGTGTGGAGTAACCAGATCAAGGAAAGGAATGCTGCTCGAAACGCTATTAAACATGGACATTTTGACCTTTCATAGTAGGTTCGATGTAACGCAAAACCCTGGCCGGATTTCCAGCAACGATTGAGTTGGCAGGAACATCTTTCGTCACAACACTACCCGCGCCCACGATTGCGTTTTCGCCGACCTTTGTGTCGGAGAGAATCGTGGCACCAGAACCGATGGAAGCGCCTTTTTTTATGATCGTGCGTTCAACCTTCCAGTCGGCTTCACTTTGAAGATTGCCGTCAGGAGTGGTAGCGCGCGGATAGCTGTCGTTGATGAACATGACTCCGTGACCGATGAAGACGTTATCCTCAATGACGACGCCTTCGCAGACGAAAGTATGGCTGGAGATCTTACAGCGGCTGCCTATACTGGCATTTTTTTGAATCTCCACAAAGGCGCCGATCTTTGTCTCATCCCCGATCTCGCATCCGTACAGATTGATAAATTGTGATAGCCGGACATTCTTTCCGAGCTTTACGTCGTCCGCGATGCAGTTGTAGGAATTCATAGATAGACCAGCGAGCCCTTCTTGCTAAGTGATCCGCTCGCTGCTTCTAACATCTTGACTACTCGGAGTCCAGCACAACCGTCGTTTATCGGTTGTTGTCCACTTGCAACGCACTCTACAAAATAGGACAATTCCTGGCGCAGGGCCTCGACTTGCTCAAGCTGAGGAGCCCACATATCGCCTGATCGATAGTTGACCAGTAGTTCGTAGACGCCTTCGCGGTTGGTGACATCCACCCCTTTGTCGTACACCTTCACTTTTTCGTCGGCCTCGAGATCGTTCCAGACCAACATTCGCTTCTCACCCCCCATAAGAGTCGTCCTGACCTTTACTGGCGAGAGCCAGTTGACATTGATATGCGCTATGATTTTCTCGGGGAAATAGAGCGTCATATAGGCCACATCTTCGTGACCATTCAAATGTTTCTGCCCGGTCGCGACGATTGCTTCAGGGCTTGCTTTAATGAGGTAGTCCATGATGGAAAGATCATGCGGCGCAAGGTCCCATAGCACATTGATATCGTGTTGAAAAAGGCCGAGATTGACCCGCGTAGCGTCGTAGTAATAGAGCTTTCCCAGAGTTCCTTCATCGAGCAATTGTGAAATCTTTTTCACTGCGCCCGTAAAAAGGAAAGTATGATCCACCATGATCGTGAGATTTTTTTTCTGTGCGAGGTTGATTAGCTCCTCAGCTTGTGCTGTGTTGCTGGTGAAGGGCTTTTCAACGAACACATGTTTCCCATTTTCCAAAGCAGCTTTTGCTAGATCGTAATGTGTCCAGACTGGTGTAACGACCGCGACGGCGTCTATCTTCGGCGACGAGATCACGTCCCGTGCGTCCGCAGTGACACTGATTCCCGGATAAGCCGTTTGGGCGCGTTTCCGCGCTGACGGACTCATCTCCGCGATTGCAATCACTTGGGAATCTTCCAGACTCGTGAGATTTCTCACGATGTTTGGTCCCCAGTAGCCATAACCAATTACGCCAAAATTCACGATGTTCTTTCTGAGTTCAAGCTGGGAGAAGATTTGGAGTGGAAGTACTGTTCGAACAGGAAAGCGAGTGTGGCCGACAGTCGAGCAGCTGCAGCATCAGACGAAATCAGAAGACAAATCGGAAATATCGACCTTGAAACGTGCCTGCTCTTGGCAAAGCACCATCTCCGACATTGAGCGCTATGAACGTAGCTCCGCCCTGTGGGCTACAGCCCTCATTTTTTGCTTTGAGACTCGACCTTCGAGCGTTTTTTGGTGTTCGGGGATTTTGATTGCACTTTGATGGCCAAAGTGTGCGGAGAATTACTGGATAGCTTTAGGCAGGATTTACTGCTGATTTCCTGGGAAATTGACCGCTTGCTGCGGCTCGGCGCTTTTTGCACGAGCCACTAAATGGCAAAGTTGTATCAAACGAGAACAATAAATTCCACTTCCTCTTATTTTGGAAATGGAACTGCGCTCATTTCTGAGCATTGAAATTCGAAAATTATCCGGAGAGCATTTTGAGAAAATTGCATTGCCAAAACAATTCAATATTTTTTTCGCGAGTAAGGCTTCGATGAGGTTGCAGGAACGTGCGCTCAGCAGGCTCCTGTGCCCTCAATCACTGCGCGAGGCGTGCACATTAGAATTTTGAGGTCTAACCATGGAGTCCATGACGTTGCATATCGCAGATCCAGCCGTACCATTTCGTCAAACTTAACCCTGCTACGGCCAGTTACCTGCCACAATCCAGTGATCCCAGGTTTGACCTCCAATACCCGGCGGCGGTGCCAGGTCTGATAGGCTGCCAGCTCATAGGGAAGGGCGGGACGAGGTCCAACAAGTGACATATCGCCTTTCAGTACGTTTATCAGCTGGGGCAGTTCGTCGAGGCTCGTTCTGCGCAAAACTTTACCTAGTCTCGTAATTCTTTTGTCGTTAGTTAGCTTGTAAATAGCCTTGTTATTTCCAATGGACGTGTTTTGTTCGATCTCGCCCGCAATTAATTTGGTCGTATAGTCCCGATGGATGCTGTGATCATTGTCGATGTGCATCGAACGGAATTTCAAGAATGTAAAGTATCGACCGTATTGCCCCACCCGCTTCTGTCGAAACAGCACGGGCCCTTTGGAGGAGGTTTTGACCGCCAGTGCGATTATCAAAAGTAAAGGTGCGAAAAGGATCAACAACAGTGCGCTGCCAACAATATCCATCACTTGCTTCATTCGTAGCAACGAACCTGTCCCCTTAGCGGGACTCGATAGATCTGGATACAAGGTGGGATTGCTAGGGCGTCCCTGATTATCATGATCCCAGTCATCCGGAAAGAAGTGAAAGGAAATGCTAACTTGATTGAATTGATCTGGCGCCAACTGGTCTCGTAGCGTGGTGCTCACCTTGCTCAAGATCACGCTCAAAATAGAACTTCTGTCTTTACGCGCGAGCCCTGTAAACATCACACCAACTGTAATCCGGTCTTTGTACCAACCGATTAGATCGGTTTCCCTGATGGATAACGGAAGAACAGACAAAATATTGACGAGAGCCTTCTCGCTCTTTTCCAAACCCTGATGGTTGCCGGTCTCCAGTAACATTAGCAGGAACGGCTCTCCGGAACGTTCTGTCCTTTTGCGCTCGACTGCGATCATCCGCTTAAAAGTCCCTTCGTTCAGGACTTCGTGTGCTCCAGTGGATAAGCACTCGAGCAAAAGATCAGTAGATTTTGAGACTTTATCCATTAGTAGCGGAGTCACAGCTAACCCCTCTCTTGACGACTGATTCACTTTACGAGGAGGAAAGATAGATTCTTAATCAAATTCGATCATCGGGTCAAAATGTCTTCCGGTTGTGAAATCTTCGAAGGGCCGTAGTAGTAGTAATCGCTGGCCGCCGCCAGCGTGGAACTGTTTACAATTGCACCTATCAGTTTTTTAGACTCGATTGCGTCGAGGCCTCTTTGCAATTGCCGCTTCTCTGTAGTTCCTTGGCGCGTAGTTAGAAGGATTCCATCAGCCAACCGCATCCAGACGCTCGTATCAGCCAAGGGCAGCACGGGCGGGGAATCGATAATGATCCAATCGAACAGTAGGCTCAACTGATCCATCAACGTAGACAGCCTTCCTGATTGCAGAAGTTCCAGGGCATTGCTCGGGGCGCTGCCTGCTGGCAAAATCCAAATGTTGGGACCCTCGAGGTAGTAGATACTTGCCGCCAGACTGCGTTCGTCTTCCAGACATTCACAGATACCTGGGTTCCGTCCAATACCGAACATCTGCGATAGAGATGGATGCCGCAGATCTCCCTCTAACACCAGGGTTCTCTTTTGTGTCCTTAGTGCGAGGGTGCAAGCAAGATTGGCAGCAACTGTACTCTTACCCTCTTTAGGAATCGTGCTCGTAATCAGCACTTTCTGAAGTGGACGATCGCGCCGGAGATTTCGCAAGCGCACCCCCAGCAGGCGGATCGCTTCCGCCGCTGGGCTTCCGCTCTCTGTCAGGCATGGCAACCGGCTTTGTGAAGGAAGCGAAACCTGTAAGGACTTGAACTGGCCGAAAATGTCCAACCGTTCGGCACTCGGGGAAACTTCAGTCGCTTCGAGCTCTTCAGGTTCAGCTGCTATCGGCGTCATTCTTGATGGACCGAGTGTCACCTCTTGATCTGAGATTCTCGCCGCTTCCGACTCCTCAGTCAGAACCGTACCTTCCCATCTCGACGCAGCTCGACGTTCGGCACGCTGCAGTAATTCTGTCGCTCCTAACAAGGAAGACAAATCAATGCCAGAGCGTTCGCCTTCCGATCTTTGTAGTCCGTCGAATATTTGGCTCATCGTTCACTCGCTTCAACTGCCATAGGCGTACCAAAATCCGAATGGTTTGCAACTGATCTTCGGAGGTCGGCGCACAAATCAAGGAGAAGGCTTGTAACTCGTTGCCCATCCTGCCCATTAGAATGCCCGAGCTTTTCAGCGTCAGGTGAGCAAGCAATATCAAGGCGGAACTCTTTCGCCACATCTCCGATTATGTCGGGGGTTACGCCTGGCAATCGCCTCGCGTAGGCCGTGACAAGAGCGTTGTCGCAGATTGTATTGATCAGCCGCGGCAAACCTTGCGAATGGCGATACACTGCCGCGATCGTTTCCGCAGAGAACAATGGATTGGAGTGCGAGTTTCCTCCAGCAATCTGCAACCGCTGTTGGATATATCGCTCTACCTCTTCGGCATCCAGGGAACCAAGGTGCGAACGAACTGCGATTCTCTGTTTGAGTTGTCTAAGACCGACGGAATCCAGTTTTTCGTTCAGTTCGGGCTGTCCTACGAGGACGATCTGTAACAACTTGTCATCATCCGTCTCCAGATTCGACAAAAGGCGGACCTCCTCAAGTATGTCCGCGGACAAATGGTGTGCCTCATCCACAATTAGCACGGTAGTCATTTTCTTTGAACCCCGCGCAACTAAGAACTGACCGAGGTCGAACAACAGATCGCTCTTGTTCTTCCCAGAAGCGGGGAGTCCGAAGTCTGAGAGGATGTACTGCAGGAACTCAGTAGGAGTAAGCCGGCCATTGAACACATAGGCGTAGGCAACATCCTTGCTCTCCTTCAGCAGGCCGAGCAAACACCGAAGCAGCAAGGTCTTCCCGGTGCCGACCTCTCCGGTCAGCACAACGAATCCCTTGTGCCGCCGAATGCCATAGTAAAGGGCCGCAAGTGCCTCGTTGTGCCGTTTCGTCGGAACAAAACAGGCAGGATCGGGCGAGAGGTCGAAGGGGCTTCGTGTGAGATTGAAGAACGATTCGTACATTGAGATAGAACCTAACCGCGTAGATAACTGATTGCAGAGCCCGCCAGGATTGTGGCAACGACTAACGCCGCCATGGTCCATCCCAACACCATTCTTTTCTTTTCGCGTCGTTCATCTCCCGGACTCACGATCTCTGGAATCTCAGATAAGATCGCAACCAAAAGCATGGCTTTAATTTCCTTTTCGCCATTCAGGCGATCATCCATAATTTCGGCCAAAGCAACCACCAGGAGACCCAGAGCAAGACCGATGCCCAGTCCCATCCCGCAAAATTTGAGGCGATTCGGAAAATCTGGTTTCAGCGGTAAGGTTGGAGGATCAAGCATGGTGAACCGTTCACCTTGCTGCATCTGTTCCATGTTAGTAGCCATGGCTGATGCGTTCTGCTTCTTTAGCAAGTCGTCATAATTAGCTTTGGATTGATCATAGCCACGCGTCAGATCTGCTAGCTGCTGCTCGATCGCAGGTGCGGAATTCAAGCGATCCTGGTAACTGTTGACTCGTGCCTTTAGTCCGGCAATTGCTTGCTCGCGATTCGCAATTTCTGCCTGGTTGGCTCGTAATTGGCTTTGCAGTTGCAGCGACGCGGGGTTCTGTGAAGCATCCGCTGCGTCACCCATCGTAGTTGCGTCCTCGACCTGTTTCCCGCTATTTACTTTTGTTTTGAGCTCTGCAAGAAGCGCGACTCTCATCTTTTCCGTCTTGGTTATTTGCTCCTTCAGATTCTCGACTTCCGGGTAACGGTCGGTGTAGCGAGAGCTAAGGTCCGCCAGCTTTGCCTTTAATCTATCGAGTTCCTGGTCAATCGCCGCTAAACCTGTCGGGGTACCGTCGGCAGACCGGGAATTCGCATGGGCAGTCCGGTATTGTTCGATCAAACTTTGGAGGTAGACTCGCTGCTGTTTAGCGGTGTTGAGAGTATCTTCTTCGTTCTGTAATTGTGCCTGAAGTCCGCTGAGAATTTGAAGGTTGCTAGTTTCCTGGGAAGGCAATTCGCCTTCGTGCCGTCCTTTGAACTCGCGGACCTTAGCTTCCTGCTCGGTCAGGTTGGCACGCGCGATATCCAACTGGCTTCCGATGAACTTGGTGGTGTCTTCGGACTGCTGTTGGCGTACTTTCAAATTTTCGCTAATAAACAAGTTAGTCAATTCGCCCGTCACCTGCTGGGCTACACGGGGATCTCGCGCCGAATAGTAAACCCTGAAAGCTGTAATCTGGCCGACTTGAGTACCACGTTCTAGCTCGATGTCTATGTCTTTACGCATGAGCTCGACTTTTTCATCCGGAGTGATCCGGTGCCGAGCAGTGCTATAGAGATTTAACTTGTCAATGATCAGAAGAAGGCGGGTTCGGCTAAGAATCTGTTGGGTGATGCTTTGCAGGCGAGTCTGTAAATCGTCGACGACATTGGGTACGACATAGTTGCTTGGCATGGTAGGCTGCTCTACCAGAATCAACGTGCCCGACTTATATCGCACCGGAAGAACCCAGCTAGCTCCCCAGACTATGAGCCACCCCAAGAACAACGGTACTAAGAAATACATGTGGCGGCGACGTACTATCTGCAGATAGCGCTGGACGTCAAATCCTCCTGAGTTTTGTTCCTCGTAGATTTCTTCCATGATTATCTTCCCAGCGGCCGTTTTAACTGATACGAGAGGGAGACGAACCCGCGATTGCTGTCAGGATCGGCGGATATGACAGCAATGTCGGTATAACTCTGGTATAACCGGTCATACCCCACTGCCACCTCGAGGTGCTCACTCAACCAGTGCTGCACCGAGATAGATCCTGAAGCGGTACGTCCTCCCTGATTTGATGTAGTGAAAAACGGGGTAACATTTGTGCTGTTAGAGAAGCTACCTGCCGCTCCTAAGGTCCAGGCGCGTGCTAATTGCCAGTGCACCGATGCATTCGCACTATTTGAATTGAAAGCTCCGGGCAAGCCTAAAGCCCCAGAAACAGATCGCGAGTAGCCGGCTACAACATTAGTGTGGCTGCTTTGCCAGCCGATGCTAGCCGTCACAGAAGGAGACCACGAGTCGAATGATTGCGAAGGAGACTGAGAGATATCGAAGTGCTGCGGACCAACCGATAAAGATAAGGAAAACGTCGGGTTCAAATAGATCGTGTAAAAGGCAAGAAGGGCATTGGTTCGTGTGTCAGTCTGCGCAATTCCTGGATTTGGCTGTATGGTCGCAGGATTAGATTGGCTTTTCAAATATTGATATGTTACGCCGGCGTACTGCGTGTTCGATAAGCGATGATTGTAGAAAATCGAACCCCCTAGTGAATTGGAATTATAGAGACCAGAAGCCTCGGCCGGATCGGGGTAGTTGTTCAGCCAAGCATTTCCACTGACACCGATCATGCCATTCCTGCTGAATTGATAACTCAATCCAACATATGCTGTATTGTTGAGCATGTCGGCGTAGGGAGCGACAACTCCCACTGGTGGAGGCTGTGACGAGCCAGATATGCCTCCTCCTCCTGAGCTTGGGTAGAGCTGGTCTAATGCATTTGAGCTTTTTTGAAAAGAGTCGCTTAAGCTAATGATCGTATGTTCGCTCAGACGATATTGATAATTGACAGCGGCGTTCTGACCGGTTATATCAAGTGTGGTGGTGGGCTGATAGAACGTGAAGCCCGGACTATATGTCAATGCCAGACGTTGCCGGACGGTAGTCTGGTTCAGCGATATCTTAGGCGAAATTGTGTAAATAAAGTCACCGACGGGAGTGCTGCCGCTGCCCGCCAGCACGTTGTCATCGTACGCGGTATTGAAGATTAATCCAGCAGAGAGATAGTTTGACCGCATGTCAGATCCAACTGTCGTCGGATAAGCTTCCCCGCTCACAGGGGGAGGGGTCATCATTTGTGGTTCACCGGCTGATGTGGCTGGCATCTCGAATGGAATCGACCCCACCTGCGACCAGAGGGGTGCAACCCACATCAATGCTAAACCGAGACAAATTCGCGTAAGCATGAACGGCCTCTTAGGGCACGACGACGGTGTCGTGCGGCTCAAGCTTGATATTCTGATCCAGGTGCTTGCCCTTGATATAGTCCTTATAGTTAAAGGGAATCCGGGATTCACCACCACTGGGATTCGTCCGAAGGACGTAAATGGATTTCTGCTTGGCGAAGTCACGGAGTCCGCCAGCAGTCGCAATTGCATCCATAACTGTTGGCGCAAGCGCAAGTGAGTAAGATCCCGGCCTGTTCACCTGTCCGAGGATGTTGAACTTTTTGCTGTTAATCTGCTGAACCATTACCGTTACTTCTGGTTTCGCAATGAAGTTCCGCAGTTTGACAACGATATCCTGTTCTAGTTCCAAAGGAGTTCGCCCCGACGCCTGAACTTCTCCCACTAACGGCAACGAAATCTTTCCGTCCGATCGCACTTGAATCGACCGTGACAGGTCAGCTTCTTTCCAGACACTGACCGCCAGAATGTCGTCATTACCGATGATGAAGCTATTGTCGCTCGCTTTGTTGCCAGCTGGTGCCGGGGGCTGTGCCGGTGAGGCCTCAATGGTAGCTGCCGAGAGCCCGCGATTAGCCTGACTGGGAACTGGCGTCTGTCCAAATAGATATCCGGATAGAAAGATCAAGAGGAATCCTGATCCTATCGAGTGGTCGGCGCTGCTTTTCAAAACGACTCCTGTCGAGGATGGTGGAAAGGTTCACGTCCTCGTCTCGTGCATTCTGTCCGGTAGTTGCTGCTAAATGCGTCCCGCGGCGCGAGCCCAATGCCTCTCTCAAACGCTCATTATTTGTCGGTTACCACGAAGCAACCTCTCGTCAAATCTTCCAGCTTCTGCTGATCGCTTAGCGGGATCTATGCCCTCGAAACCTCCCGCCGGTGCGGGTTCCACATCAGCAGCGTCAATTTCCACTGCAACGGACTTCGCCATCATGTCTACGGAAAGAACCAGACGAAACAGATTCTTCTTACGGACCAAGACCCCTTCGACGCCCTCGAGGGAACCGCGAATCACACGAACGCGCTCGCCGCATTTCAGGAAGGGGTGTGGCTCCACGTGAAAAGGTCCTTCAACTACTTTTCGAATCGCCTGAATTTCAGCTTCCGGAATCATCGCGATACGTTCGCCGTGGAATAGAATCGTGTGAATCCCTGGAGTCGTTACTACCTCCAATCGGCGATTCAGCCCTCCTCGGACGAATACATAGCAGGGAAACAGCGGCATCTTAAGCATCTTGCTTCTGTCTCGCCAGCGTCGTAGAGACTCATAGAGAGGCAGAAATACCTCAAAGCCTTTTGCCGACAACATCTCTGCTACCGTCTTCTCATGCTGGTGACGGGTGTAGAGCGCCCACCAGGCAGAGCCGTCTTCCATTTCGAGATCAGTATTACCCGAGATCAACATTCTGCTTTGCCTTTCCTTCGATTGGGCAATCTCAGCGGACATAGCTTCGCCCTGTGGGCTACAGCCCCTTGTTTTTACCGCATGCTCAGAGTTCGAGAGTTTTACTGGTTCGGTAGGATTACTTGCACGATAATGGCCATACTGCGGGCGACCAATAAAATCGGGTTGACCGCGTTTATCACGGGTTTCGAGCTAATTAGCCGTTTCGGAACTGTCAGCCCGCTCGCTGTCTGATCCTCGCAGTGCATGGTTTTGCACAGCGATGTAAAAATAAAGTCGCATTTCTGTTCAACGAGGACCCGCACCGACATGGTGAAAAGTAACGGACCCGGCTCCAACTGCCCACCATTCGGGCTAAATACCCGGTAAAAGCCGAAATCTGGCGCAAACGGGAAAGCTCGCATGGAAAAATAGGTTCTAGATAGAAAAATTCTGCCGATATATGCGGTAAGAGCCCAACGGCCATCGGAACCAGAGTATTCCCGAGAGCCCTTGTCCCGGGTACAGCCTAACCCTTGATACAGGTTCTCTTACTAAAGAGAAAGCGGAATTGGGCAATGATCGTGCCCTAAATCAGAAAAGCTAGTTACCGCTCAAACTCCCGCCAGAGAAGGAGAGGATCTTAACAGTTGGGCCACCGAAGACGGCATCAGCGATTCCCGGTTGTCCCGTCGTGTAGACGCCGTCTGTGTAGCTGAACATCAGCACGCCATTGAAATAGACTCTATGGGTCGATCCCTGCGATTCCAGCCGCAGCCGCCTGGGTGTCACCCCCACATTGGTATTCGCCGAGGCCAGCTGCGTGAAGTTCAGCGTTCCGTTGTCATCAGTCCGGTAAAGCCGCACGCCTCCCGCATAGGCAATCGCGAGATAGCAACTACCGTTTCCCTGACCCTGCACCCGAGTCATCACTCCCGGCCAGCTCGACGACCCCGGATCCTGGTCGTAGGTGATCTCCGCATACTGATTCGCACCCAGCACCGGCGCCACCAACCGCGCCCCACTCGTTGTATTGGTCGAATACACCCCGTTGTTCTTCTTCAGACTCGTCCAGGATCCCGTCGTGGACCACATTCCGTTCTCCGATAGCGGGTCCTCAGTCCCAGTAAAGGTGCTGCTGGCAGGTGTGCCACCTGTCCCTCCGCTGGCGGTAGCTACCGAGAAGGTGATCGCAAAATCGTCGGCATTGGCGTTCCCCGAAGCATCCGTGCAGCGTACGTAATAGCTGAAGCTGCCACCGTTCACCAGACCGGTCACCAGCGTCGACTGCGCGGTTCCACCAGTGCTGCTGAACGTGTTTACCATAGCCGAGTACGCCACTCCCGCGGTCGTCGCATACCGGCATGTCGCACTCTCATCCGTCGCCAGACTCAGGGTAGTCTGGGTGGTTCCTGCCGCCAATACCCCAGTCGGGAGACCCGCCGTTCGTACAGGCGCCGTCGTATCGCTCAGGGTGCCGCCGGAGAAGGAGAGGATCTTAACAGTTGGGCCACCGAACACTGCATCGGCAATGCCGGGCTGCCCTGTCGCGTAGGTACTGTCTGCGAAGCTGAACATCAGCACGCCATTGAAATAGACTCTATGGGTCGATCCCTGCGATTCCAGCCGCAGCCGCCTGGGTGCCACGCTCACATTGGTATTCGCCGATGCCAGCTGCGTGAAGTTCAGCGTTCCGTTGTCATCAGTCCGGTAAAGCCGCACCCCTCCCGCATAGGCGATCGCCAGGTAACAACTACCGTTCCCCTGACCCTGCACCCGGGTCATCACTCCCGGCCAGCTCGACGACCCCGGATCCTGGTCGTAGGTAATCTCCGCATACTGATTCGCACCCAGCACCGGCGCCACCAACCGCGCCCCACTCGTTGTATTGGTCGAATACACCCCGTTGTTCTTCTTCAGACTCGTCCAGGATCCCGTCGTGGACCACATTCCGTTCTCCGATAGCGGGTCCTCAGTCCCAGTAAAGGTGCTGCTGGCAGGTGTGCCACCTGTCCCTCCGCTGGCGGTAGCTACCGAGAAGGTGATCGCAAAATCGTCGGCATTGGCGTTCCCCGAAGCATCCGTGCAGCGTACGTAGTAGCTGAAGCTGCCACCGTTCACAAGACCGGTCACCAGCGTCGACTGCGCGGTTCCACCAGTGCTGCTGAACGTGTTTACCATAGCCGAGTACGCCACTCCCGCGGTCGTCGCATACCGGCATGTCGCACTCTCATCCGTCGCCAGACTCAGGGTAGTCTGGGTGGTTCCTGCCGCCAATACCCCAGTCGGGAGACCCGCCGTTCGTACAGGCGCCGTCGTATCGCTCAGGGTGCCGCCGGAGAAGGAGAGGATCTTAACAGTTGGGCCACCGAACACTGCATCGGCAATGCCGGGCTGCCCTGTCGCGTAGGTACTGTCTGCGAAGCTGAACATCAGCACACCATTGAAATAGACTCTATGGGTCGATCCCTGGGATTCCAGCCGCAGCCGCCTGGGTGTCACCCCCACATTGGTATTCGCCGAGGCCAGCTGCGTGAAGTTCAGCGTTCCGTTGTCATCAGTCCGGTAAAGCCGCACGCCTCCCGCATAGGCAATCGCGAGATAGCAACTACCGTTTCCCTGACCCTGCACCCGAGTCATCACTCCCGGCCAGCTCGACGACCCCGGATCCTGGTCGTAGGTGATCTCCGCATACTGATTCGCACCCAGCACCGGCGCCACCAACCGCGCCCCACTCGTTGTATTGGTCGAATACACCCCGTTGTTCTTCTTCAGACTCGTCCAGGATCCCGTCGTGGACCACATTCCGTTCTCCGATAGTGGGTCCTCAGTCCCAGTAAAGGTGCTGCTGGCAGGTGTGCCACCTGTCCCTCCGCTGGCGGTAGCTACCGAGAAGGTGATCGCAAAATCGTCGGCATTGGCGTTCCCCGAAGCATCCGTGCAGCGTACGTAATAGCTGAAGCTGCCGCCGTTCACAAGACCGGTCACCAGCGTCGACTGCGCGGTTCCACCAGTGCTGCTGAACGTGTTTACCATAGCCGAGTACGCCACTCCCGCGGTCGTCGCATACCGGCATGTCGCACTCTCATCCGTCGCCAGACTCAGGGTAGTCTGGGTAGTTCCTGCCGCCAATACCCCAGTCGGGAGACCCGCCGTTCGTACAGGCGCCGTCGTATCGCTCAGGGTGCCGCCAGAGAAGGAGAGGATCTTAACAGTTGGGCCACCGAACACTGCATCGGCAATGCCGGGCTGCCCTGTCGCGTACGTACTGTCTGCGAAGCTGAACATCAGCACACCATTGAAATAGACCTTATGGGCCGATCCCTGCGATTCCAGCCGCAGCCGCCTGGGTGCCACCCCCACATTGGTATTCGCCGATGCCAGCTGGGTGAAGTTCAACCCTCCATTGTCAACGGTCCGGTAAAGCACAACCTGTCCAGCATAGGCGATCGCCAGGTAACCGCTTCCGTTCCCCTGACCCTGCACCCGGGTCATCACTCCCGGCCAGCTCGACGACCCCGGATCCTGGTCGTAGGTAATCTCCGCATACTGATTCGCACCCAGCACCGGCGTCACCAACCGCGCCCCGCTCGTTGTATTGGTCGAATACACCCCGTTGTTCTTCTTCAGACTGGTCCAGGATCCCGTCGTGGACCACATTCCGTTCTCCGATAGCGGGTCCTCAGTCCCAGTAAAAGTGCTGCTGGCAGTGTTGACCGACCCTCCGCCCGTACCGACCGAGAAGGCGATCACGAAATCATTGGAGTTGGCGTTCCCCAAAACATCCGCGCAGCGCACGTAGTAGCTGTACCCGGAGGTGCCACCGTTCACCAGACCGGTCACCAGCGTCGAGTGCGTGGTCCCACCGGTGCTGCTGAACGTGTTTACCATAGCCGAGTACGCTACTCCCGCGGTCGTCGCATACCGGCATGCCGCACTTTCATCCGTCGTCAGACTCAGGGTGGCCTGGCTCGTTCCTGCCGCCAATACCCCACTCGGCATACCTGCCGATCGCACCGGTAGCGCGTTGGCATCGAGGTCGGTGACCGCGCCGTCCAGCCATCCACTGTCCCAGCTGTGTACCCGGACACCACCCTGCACCCAGGTGTGTGGTATCGAAGCCGCTGTCAATTGGTTATGCAGTTGAATCATATCGGCAGTCCATGCGGCCTGATCGCCGCTAATCCATAGGCGATTCTGGAGCAGAAATGGTTGCGCGTTGGTCGATACGAGCGAAGGGATGTTGTAGAGGTCGAAATTCTCCTGGGTACCAAAATTCATCGGTAGGGCGGAGAACGCAGTCAAATCACTAAGCTGCGCTGGAGAATCCCAGGCTACTACCGCACTGAACACGTTCGGATGTCTAAGAACTAAAAAGAGGACGCCATTTCCCGACTTGCTGAAACCAATGAGAAGGCGCTTTGGAATGATGCCGCCCTGCCCAAAAGTGTCGCCGAACGGAACGAGGTCTTGAGTTATGAAACTCTCCATTCGCAGTGTTGGGTCGGTGGAGTTGTCGCCGTACCACGGTTCGTAGTTAAATGATGGCGCGATTAGCGTCATATTGAAGCGATTGGGAACATTGAGCAACCGCAGCTCTTCCAACCCGTCACTCCAGGTCGACGAGAGATCTGTGACCCCTTGTTCAACAGGCAGCACATACAGAATTCGTCGCGGCTTTCCTGGAGCCGGGTTGTCTGGCTCCAATACCCGAATAGTTTGTGGCTGCGAACCTTGGTAAACCGAAGTTACGGGATAATATTTCACTCCATTGGCGTCGGTCGTCGGAGTCCCGACCACCATTGAACTGCCTTGGGCGCGCGCAGAAGGAACGTCTATCCCCGCGGCCAACAAACTCACAACCAGAACCGAAAAAGCTAAATTCCGCGCTTTGCGCATGTAGAGCCCAAACTTCACAGAGGCATCATCGACCACATGGTCAGCGCAAATGCTTCGGTCAGGAGTGCGATACTTCGAGATCGCACAGGCAAGCAGCAGGTTCATAGTCGTCCTACACAAAAAAAATAGAAGTGAACTGGCAGTCAATAAGCACTCTGCCTGCCAGACACGCCATGTGGCTGAGGAAATCATGACGACATCGTGTCGGTGCATGCAAGCTGCTGCATTTACAGGGGCTTACGGCCTGGAAGGCAATACCAGAACCCGTCTACGGAAACTGCCAATCTCTGGCAATTTTTCGTAAAGCCCTCATTTGGCCAGTTATTTGGAACATTAGTGACATTTTTTTGCATGCACGTAACGATCCGTGATTCACTACTCGACCGGTCTGCCTCCGGGCAAATCTGCGCTCGCTCGACCTCCAATGGGCCGACCCTCGGGCTTCGCACTGGACGTTGAAAAATACTTCTTCGACACTAGATAAGGAAGCATAAGCACCTCCGCCACGCTGGGCAGAGGATCGCGCAAACAAAACACCGACTCAGTACGGGTGTTCCTCAGAGACTTCAGGTAGGATCGCAGATCCAATTCACCTGCCAACATATCTAAGGCGACCGTCGGCACATCTGTAACTGCCCGAAGCCAGCCAACTCCTGCCCTTGCTCGACTCGACTCGACCGATCTACCAATCTGGTCTGCATACTGCAGATAAGGAAAGTCGACTCCAGCGGGTATCCCAAGGCTATGAAACCCCCATGTTCGCGCGTTCACGTCCAACAACTTAAATTGGCCATCTCTGGGATCCTGCTTGAACTCCACTTCCACGAGGCCGTAGTAGTTAATTGCTTTGAGAAAGCGCTCGGAGAGTTCTTCGACCTCGGGATGTTCGATCGTCTCAACATAAGTCGCTGCTCGGCCAAATTCCCTCGGATGCTGGCGTAGCCGTCTGGCTACCAAGGTGCTTTGCGCGACTCCATCACGAAAGAAGGCACAGTAAGAATATTGCTGTTGGCCTGAGCCGGGAACAATCTCCTGGATTAAGATCTCCTCCGGTCGGATCTGCTGTTTAGCGTCAAGAAACAAATTGTTGAGCTGCTCTGGAGTCTCCGCGCGCCACGCTTTGTCACCGGTCGCATAAAAGAAGTTCTCTTTCACTGCCGGCTTGATGGCCAGGGGAAGGAAGTCATATAACCCAGCAAGCTCTTCCTGCGACTTTACGTTATAGGTCCGAGGGATCGGGATTCCAAGTTCCGCAGCCCGGTCATAGGTGTTCTTCTTGTCCCATGCCCATCGTACTGTATCCCAAGGCGCGGTAGTCACTCGAAAGAACTCCGCCAGTCGATCGCGGTGACGCGAGAAGGCGGCAACGGTTTCATCTCTGGTTGGGAAAAGCACCCATCCCTTTAGCCCTAAGCGCTGCCCGATCTCCATCACGCTATCAACAGTGTTCTGCTCATTGCGCAGATCTCTTGTCCTTACGACTTGGCTTACATATCTGGAGAATTGGGAAACGGAATGTTGGTCATCGATAATGCAGACGGGGATACCTCGGCGACCCAGACTCCGAGCTATGCCCAGACCTGGATGTTCCCCTCCGATGACAACCGCTCCGACCTGCTCAGATTCCATCTTCATCCCTTGACCAAGCCATCTTTGTAAAGCGGTAGAACTAGCGGCAATTTTTCACAACGTAAGTGGTCAGCTCTCGAGATGCGAACTCAGTACCAGCTACAAAATACAGTAAGGGGCCGAAGCTTCGAGCCGCGGTCGCGCCGATGAAGTGCAAATTGGAGACAGAGCTACGAAAACCACTGGTAAGTTTTGGGTAGCCGTCAAATTGTTCGATTTCAGCTACGAGGTTCTGAGAAAGAAAGTCGTACAGGGAAATGTCCACCCTATATCCGGTTCCTAGTACGACATGATCGACTCGACGTTCACTACCGTCACTGAGTTCGAGGTCTATTTCGTCGCCAACGGCATTGGCTTTTGAGACGCTGCATCCAGTCGTGACTTTTACCGATGCCAATCGCGCAGGAAGCCATCTCGATCCGGCAGGTCGCACCGCTCGGGTTCGGATCTTGTCGCGCAGCCTTAGCGGAATTCGGGAAACGAGCTTGGGGTAAGCAACCAAGCGACTAATTCCCAGCGGGCCCACGTCATGTGAAGAGTAAAGCAGCGACGAAACAGGTCCCATACGATGTAACCATGGGTGTCTGCCGATCCATTTCACCTCGGGCTGGCGAGCAAGTATTTCAACCTGAGCGCCGGCTTCATGCAAAAGGGCAGCCGTCTCAAGCGCGCTCTGCCCTGCGCCAATTACTGCGACCCTTTTCCCTGAGAACTTACGTACATCTCGGCCCTCGTAGCAATGAGCAACTTGTTGGGCAGAGAAATTCTGGAATACTTCAGGCTTCTTCCTGAACGGGCCGATTCCAGCCGCAACCACCACACACCCCGAATGGATCTCTTCACCGTCTTGCAAGGTGAGCCTGAAATGCGATCCTTCTCGCTCAACGCGTAGAACCGCTCTCTGGTCGAGGTCGACGCCCAATTGCTGCCGGAACCATCTACCGTATTCGACGAAGGTGTCCAAAGGGACCGGAGCGGAGGGCCGTGTATTCGACGCAGCCTCATAGGCTTCAAGAGTGAAGGCTCGATGGGGGTCAGAAAGATTGGATGCCACTCTAGGTGAACGTAAGAGCATTCCTTCCGGCATCTTGTTGGCCCAGAATTCCATCGGCTCGCCAAATACACGCACCGCGATACCTTTCGCCTTCAGGCTGACACCGGCGGACAGACCATAAGGCCCGGCCCCGATAATCGCTACGTTGCAAGACTGCATTCTTTCGCCCTCTCAATATCCGCCTGCGGAGCAATTACGAGCTTCCTTAAAGTGCCGTCAACGGGCGCTCGACCAAACTCCCGGCTTCTCGTGCCGCCGGCTCAAACTCGTACCTGATCTTTTCATCAACCATCGATGCATATGCGATCCGAGCTCTTTCACTTCCATCGCCTTCAATGTGCCACGATCCGTCTTGGCATACCAGCCTTAACTCGTTTCTCAACCGCCACCATGCGGCCACCTCACTCGGCAATGCGATCCAGGTCTCTCCTCGCGCGCGCAATTCGCAAAGGTAAGAGAGCAATTCCGTGTACACGCGCTGCGCGTCTTTCTCTCTCACGTAATCAGGGTGAATGATCATCTGCATGAGGCCGTGCTTTTCCCGGATGAGGGATATCTGCTCCTTCCATACATCGATCGAGTAGTCGTTCAGAATATGAAAAAGCGAGTAATCCTGCGTCATCGTAACCGGAAGCTCCAATATCTTACCGTTGAAGAACGGAAACACGGTACAACAGCCGCCTCTCTGTGGATCCAGATGCGCAACGTTCGGGACAGACATGTCGTACGAGAAATCAAGTGCCTCGTACCAATCAATATTCCTGTACAGCATCGCTGAACGAAAACCCTGTGCGCCAAACCTCCGTCCGTAAAGATTGATCTGCTTGGCTCGACGAAGAAACTCTCCTTGGTCCTCCATGAGATGGCCATCATGATTTAGGTCATGAACATTTAACTCAAAGCCTCGCTCTCGTATGCAATCCAGGAGCGCTTGCGGAACACCGTATCGCTTCTCTGGGACGATCTGGAAGGCGGTCTTGATTCCGAACGAATCGTTCAAATCCATTAACTGAGGGCAAAAGTCCCTTCCAGAGGATGTCTCTACGTCGTGTGTCACGATCGCACAACTCGAAGCTCCATCCGGCCAGAACCATATGATCGGAAGCCTCTCGACGTTCTTCGATTTCATTGCAAGAACCAGAAGCTGTTCGAAGATATTCTCCACCGTAAAGTCCACGGGCCAGTTCGGAAAAGGTATCTTGTCCCAACCGCTTAGATATAGCCTTTGGACATGCTTCCGCACAGCGACTGGCATCAACGGCCTAACTAAGTAGTACAAATCTCGAACGAGACTCTTCGAGCTTATCGTTCTTCTGTCCTGGGCCTTCTTGCTCAGATATCGCTCATAACGAAGATTGTCGACGACTTGTGCAGCATCAAAGGGAAGTTGAACCGACGACTCGTTCGCACTCACATGCAGATGAGCATCATGTAGGGAATCCGTCACGAACTCTGCTGGAGTTCCGGAAGTGCACTGCCCGTAACAGATGCCGGCCGATCCAAATCGGAAGTAGCCAGAGTCGGCAGATGTATCTCCGGTAACCGTGAAGTCAGCAAAGCCGTCCGGGCACCGAAAGTGGTCCGTCAATAGTTGGTTGGCTTCGATCTCAGTCCACCCAATTTCACAATGGTAGAGTTCGCACGTTGTTGACCCACAAACTGGCGACTCCAACTTTTCTATCCAACGCTGGCGCAAATCACATAGTAGCGTGATGCTCAACGCTGTCAATACCCAATTGCTGGGAGCTTATCCCGAACAGGTATCCGTAAGGGACATTCCGGATCGTTCCTGATCCCGGTGCAGCGTCAAAAAGTACTTTTCGGGTAATCGTGGCTTTGGGCGATTCGCCCTGAAACGCCACAAATGTGGATCGAACTAAACCTAGTGTTTTATGGGGGTTTTCAGCTACTTACCCGGACATTCTCGGATGCCCACAGACTAAGACTGCCGGGAGACAGGGATTTCTATCGCCGCATAAGTAGCACATTGTGAGCGAGTTGGAAAGATGGGGTCAAGATATACCCTCAAAATATACCCGGTTCGCGAAGATTCCTTCCGTTGCCAATCCCACCATCGGTTCACGCGCCCCTTTGGCAAGCCGGCCTACGCTACCGGTGACGGCCAACCCCGCCGGACCTCCGTCGACCCGGCTCGCGGGAAGACCCAAGGACCTATGGATCACCTAACGAAAGACACCATCCAAACAATCGAGCGACTCCACTCATCGTGGATCGAGCTTGAAGTGGCTGGGGAAGCGCAAGGCTTGCTGGCTTGCTGCGCTGAGGATATCGAATTACGTCCTCCACACGGCCCTTCGGTGTACGGCCGCGATACGGTTCTCGCGTATTAGTAGAGGGCGTTGCTCAGATTCACTCGATCGAGATATCCGACCGTCTCCTTTGCGGATCTAACGAGCGTGCGTCTTGACTGCGAACTATCGAACCACGTTTTCCCTGGCGGGAGGCCCGGCTCTTAGGCAGGGGACGGGAAACACAGATGGGAACTGCGGAAGCAAGCGGGTCGAGGGCTGGTCTTTCTAGTGAGCTGGTCATCGTCGGCCACAACCGATCAACCTGAGCGACAAACACCCCATCCACATGGTGCGTCGACCCATTGAGACCACCCGACTTTGAGGGAATTAGTTCGGAGTGGAGTGCTGTGACGTGCGACGTTTACATAGAGACCGGCCCGGATCAGTTCAGCCCGACGCGGCGCACCAAATCCTGAAAGCGCGGGTCGCCGCGTAGAGGGTCATACAACGGGAAGACCTTGATGTATATCAGAATATTGGATTGTTCCCGGTAGGCCAGCTCAAACCACTTGAAATGCCTCATCGTTGTCGCCGAGCCCCAAATAAGCATGCACAAAGGCGCCGGCCGGAACGTAGCCAGTCTGCTGGCGTTTTTTCAGTTCTCCAAGGAGCCGAAGTGCATCTGCTCGTCGCCCGGCGTGGGCATATGCCCAGATCAGCGCACTGATAACCCCTGGGCTCCTTTTCGTAACAGAAACCGCCTCCTCTAACTCAGGGATTGCCTTTTCGGCTTGATGGTTGCCAATGAGCGCCCATCCAAGAGGCCAGAGCGGCAATCTGTCGTCCGGTCTTACCGTCAAAACATCTCGGAATTCGCGTATTGCCTCGTCATAGCGATGTGCGTTGAACAGAGTCCACCCAATGGTGTGGCCGGAAGTTCCAAGAGGGTCAAGATCGCGGGCGCGGTTGGCCCAAGCCAGCGCCTCCTCCACACGTCCATGGCACAGCAGCCAGTCAGAGAATCCGGCGTGCGCAGCAGCGTCGTTCGGATTCAAATCGAGGGCGCGCCTGTATTCAGCCTCGGCTTCGGCCCACTTCCACTGCCTCATGTAGATGTTTGCCAGCTCAACGTGTGCGTCCGCGAGCTCTGGATCTAACTCGAGCGCCTTTTGCGCAGCACTTATCACCCTTGGACGCGTTTCAGCGGGGGAGACGCCGACAAAAACTGTGCCGAGGCTCGCGTAGGCGCCGGCTAGACCTACGTAGGACGGCGCGAATGTCGGATCCTTTCTGATTGCTTCCTCGAACCAGGCAATCTGTTTTTCGACCTCAGCCCTGCTGTTGCCTTGGGCGGCCAGACCCTTGAGATAGCTCTCATATACTTCCGGCAAAACGGAACGGGAGGTGATAAGCCTGGCGCGCTCTTCGCCGGTGACCGTAACCTCTACTCTTTGTGCGATGGATTGTGCGACCTCGCTCTCCAACGTGAGGGCGTCGCCGAGTTCGCGATCGTAGGTCTCGGACCAGAAGTGCTCGTCGGTTGATGCACGAATCAACTGCGCGTGAACACGAATCCGGTCGCCTTCTCGTATCACAGATCCTTCCACGAGGGCATCCACCCCGAGCTTTCTTGCGATCTCCGGCGCCAGGAGCCCGGTGTCCTTGAATTGCATCACCGATGTGCGGGAGATGACGCGGAGCCCACGGATCATGGACAGGCGTCCGATAACCTCCTCGGTCATGCCGTCGGCAAAGTACTCCTGTGCGGGATCGCCAGAAAGGTTTTTCAACGGCAGTACCGCGAGGGAAGTGATTTTGGGAGCCTTCGCATGAGCCGATCTGTTCCGGGCGAGGATGTACGCTGTAACAGCGATCAGTACGAGCAAAGACATTGCTCCAAGCAGAAGCCACCTGTGAGCAAGCCAATTCCTCTGTCCCTGACCGTTTTCGGCAGCAGGCAATTTCGCCGCGGTTTGATCCTGCTGCTCCGCCACCGAGCGCAGTCCAGGTTTCTGCAACCAACCGTTGGGCTCCGACACGAGATTCTGTTCGCTTGTGGGGACGGTTGATGCTTCAGGGCTGTGTGTCTCCGCCCGGTTTTCTTCCTCGGGAGGGGCGACTGGCCCAATGAAGCGATACCCCTGTCCAATGACTGTTTGTATGAATCGCGGGCACTCGGCGTCATCCTTCAGCGCCTGCCGAAGCTTCCGGACCGCGCCCCTGATGCTGTTGTCGGTATCCAGGAAGACACCTTGGCCCCAAACCCTGGAAACGATTTCATCCCGGGTAACAATCTCGTCCCGGTGTTCAAGCAGCAGGAGAAGGATCTCGAGCGGGATTCGCTCAAGCTTCAGCACATGACTGCCACGCCGGAGCCTCCGAGGACGCAGATCAACCTCGTAGCCCTCGCCGAACCGGATCGGTTGCTCCACTCCAGCTGGCTCGGAAGCCATGGCACACCCCATGGAAGCTGAGTGATTTTACACCACATGGGTAGAGGCTGACGCAAGTGCAACCCACGCTTGTCTTTAGAGCGACACAAAAACATAACGCCGCGACACACTCTCCGATATGGACAATAGCCTCCGTTGCCGCGAATATGCCCATCACTACTGACCGAAAGCCGGTGAGGAATCAGGAGGAAGCACAATGAAAAAGATACATGGCGACACAAAGAACCGGGTTCTCGGGCTGTGCATGTTGATCGCGACTCTATTCGGGTCTGCCGTCGCGAAAGCCGATGTCGTATTGGACTGGAACGTGATCGCGGTGAACACAGCGGTCACGAACGGCCAGAACCCATTCGCCCAGGCACGATACGCGGCAATCGTACAGCTCGCTGTATTCGAATCCGTGAACGCTATCACAGGCGAGTATCATCCCTATCTTGGAACAATCGCAGCACCGCGAGATGCATCCCCCGAGGCTGCAGCCATCCAAGCTGCCTATCGCGTGCTTAGGACCTATTTCACAGCTAGCGCCTCGACCCTCGACACCGAGCGCGCCAACTCCCTCGCGTCGATACCGGACGGTCAAGCCAAGACGGACGGCATTGCCACGGGTGAAGCCGCAGCTTTGGCCATGATCGCTCTGCGCGCAAACGACGGATCGTCGCCTCCGCAATTCAAGATACCGGGACCGCCGATTCCGGGGGAGTGGCAAGCCACACCGAGCTGTCCAATGGTGAATGGAGTCGCCGTCGGAATCGCGTATCAATGGCAAGACATAACTCCGTTCGGCATCTCGAGTGTCAGGGAGTATCTTCTCGAGCCGCCGCCGGAGCTCACGAGCCATGAATATGCGAAGACCTACAACGAGGTGATGACGGTGGGCGGCATCGACAGCACAGAGCGGCCCCAAGATCGCGCGAATGTCGCGCTCTTCTATGCTGCGGCCTCGCCAACTCAGGTCTTCAATCAGGCCGTCCAGCAGGTTGCGCTGGAGCGGTGGCATTCTCTGACCGAAAATGCTCGCGCGCTGGCCCTGATGAACATGGCGACGAATGACAGCCTGGTCGCGGCATTCTTCAACAAGTATCGCTACAATTTCTGGCGCCCCGAGACAGCGATCCATGCTGGGGCCACAGACGGCAATCCGAAAACCAATCCTGATCCCAACTTTGTCCCCTTTGTCGTGACTCCATGTTTCCCGAGTTACCCCTCCAACCATGGCAGCGCAGCTAATAGCGCCGCCGAGATTCTGAGACGCATATACGGTGAAGGCGGCCATTCCATGACGTTGTCAAATCCCACCGTGCCTGACATCGTATTGCAATACACGACGTTCAAGCAGATTACCGACGACATCTCCGACGCACGCGTTTACGGTGGGATACATTTTCGAACCGATCAGATCGCCGGCGAGCGCCTTGGAGACGCTATAGGCAGGGCGGTGTACCAAAACAACTTACGTCGCATGCGCGATGACTACTGAGCGCTCAGTTCGAGAGCGATTCGCCATTCGGGTCCACGGCACAGCACTACATTTGACGGCAAATCAAAAAAACGGCTGCATACCATTCCTTACCGCTTGAAGACAGTCTCAAATGACCGGTTGTGTCCTATGTCTGGACGAGGTCTCATACCCGACAAGATTCTTGTTTATCGGAGTGCTCTATGCGCAGAATTCTCTTTTTCTCTTTCTTCCGGTGGCCGTGCCGGCCCTTGGTTCTACTTCCTATGCCGATACATGTGTCGTTTGTTCCTGCTCCCAGTTTTCTTTGCAACGGATCCGACCATGTTCCTACAAGGTCCCGTCTCAAGGCTGATCCAGAGAAATGACTTTGCGGTGCTCTGGATTCGAACCGAGGTTGCGAGAGCACCTCAGGAGATCACGTCATGGCAATATTTTCATTCGCGCTGAATTCGTTTGAGATTATGCAAACCCGGTCCCTGCATCAGGACACGGACTTCGTTACATTTTCAATCGTAGTCAACCCTCAAGGTGGGGTAGGAAACCCGCAAACACTCAAGAAGTCGATGGGCAATGTTAACAATGGGGGCTTCCACCTCGGTATGTCCTTCCCGAACGTCGTGGTGAATCCGACTGACACGGTGCTGATGAACTATCTCATCCTGAACTCCGGGCATAAGAATCCAGGGGAGGTTGAGACAGCTTTGGAGAATGCAGCCACCAAAATGCTCATGGAGGGTGCCGATCTACTCAGTATGTATCTGAGTGGCTTGGGCGTACCGGATACCACGGCGGTGCTTGATGCCGTTGCAAAATACATAAGCGATGAAATCATCGCTGTGCTCAACGCAAACTGCGACGGATGTGTAGCGGGTGGCCAGTATAGCTTCACTTACGATGAACTAATTGCCAAATTAGCTCCCGGCCCCTTCCAGCAAAACCTCAAATTCCTTGGAGGCGTCTCTCCAAAGGGATGCGGCAGCAACTCCGTCTACTATGTCGACTGGCAGATGATGGAGATTGGCAACGCGGCAAACAGGACCGTGCCAAATCTCTACGAGATGCCGCTGTCGAAGGCACAACAGCTCGTCCAGGCCACAGGGCTGGTTCCAAAGTTCACTGGGCCAAGCGGACCCAAGTCCTGGGTGCAAAGCCAAACACCCGTGGCAGGACAGGTTGTCGATGCAGGCAGCACCGTAAGTATGACGCTCAGTGTTAGTGCTCTTCCTTAGTGAGCACGCTAATCGGAACAATGAGGGGATGGTCTCCTAAGAGTAGTTAGAACTACCCAGACTCGGGGTGTGCATCCTCGACGCGCAGGTTAGGCTTGCATCGAATTAGGTGTCGTAGGCCAGAAAAAATTGCGAGAAGCTAGGCAAACAGATCCTTTGCAGCTGTTGCTGAGGCGACACCTGACGAATGATCGAATATCTTCTTTCTGAATTGCTTTCGCTGCGCCGAGAAGAATGAGATAACGCCAAATAATTAGTGAAACCGACAGCAGAGGGAGAAACTTCTATGAGCATAACCTGGACCCCTTGGTCCTTTCCTTTTAGGTGAGCTGATGCCTGCCATTGTCAGCCATACGTGCATCATCTGTTGGAGATAAGTGGTGATGCCTGGGAATCCACCCACCATCTTTGTTCACTGGCATCACCCGTTGTCCGCAGAGGGCGCAATAGTAGGGACAGTTCCATTGGCTTCGATCATCTCTTGCACATAACGCTCGAAGTATCCAGGACACAAAGTTGTCGCACGCATCGCAACAGCTATCACTCCAAAAGAATTACTCACCCAACTCTTTCTTGATCTTTCCCATCGCAATTGTCCAGGCTTTGTAGTGCTCGACGGTCAGCTCCTCCAATGCCTCGATCACGTCTTTGGGGGCGCGTTGCGCCTTCAGATAAGTGTTGAGGATATCTATGTCGCTGTCGAGCCGTGAAAGGCTCTCTTGCTGAACGGTGGTGATGCTCTTCACCATTCCCCTCGCGTCGAAGACGGGTTCGGGATTGAATGGGTTGGAAGTGCTGGCGGGAGGCTTACGTTCTACGTAGGTCAGCGCGTCGGTTCTGACGCGAAACCGCTCAAGGTTGGTGCCTGGGAGATGGAGATCCACCTCGTCACCGCCCACATGAACCTTACTGACCTCATAGACCACTTCCGAGCGTGGTGGGCAAACCTTGTCGCCGACTTGCGGCAGGCTTCGCACTTCGGACGCAGCAGCTTGTCTCTGGGCCTTGGGCATGATTCTGCTTCTGGTCTAGACGAGGATTGTGCCAGGAAGTTGCGGTCAGTCTGCCACATAAAAAGAGGGTTTTCCTAAGCCTCGAATGTTGGCTGAGTCAACCGGCTCTGTCTATCGGAATCACCTTAACGTCGCGAGGCGTCTCGTGTTTTTGCAGACTCACCTCGTTCTTCAACGACCCTGCACTGAGGACAGAGACCACGATGAAGGGTAATAAGGCCGTGAACACGTGCTAAATCACGTTGAGCCAACAGTAGGGCAGCATCATCGTTTCCCGTCGCTAGTTCGGCTACCGAAGCATACGCAGCCTGCAAGACTAGGCCAAGCTGCTGAATCGACGAACAGGGAGAGGTGCTCATTGGTGCTTTTAGTCATCCTCGGTGAAGCTGTCGGAGAAGATATCAACCCAGCTCAAGAAGATCATGAACGCGCAGCCCACGAGACCGGCGAAGAACGTGACGACGAGTACGTGCGATAAGAAGAGGAAAATTTTATCGGCCATAAGCTTGAAGGCGGAATTGCAGCAGCGTCATCGTCAGTTCGGCCTGCCCTCAACAGCCCGATGATACAGGCAGATGCACCAGACCGTCTTTCCTTCGTGGTGTACCCAGCCCCTGCATGGGCTGCAACCGCTTCCGGCGCATAGATTAGCAGTGTGGACGGTAGGTTCCTCACCTGGCTTGACCTGTGCCAAATCCTGTCATCCCTCATCGCGGCTTCCAAGGCTAATAGTCATCATCGGTGAAGCTGTCAGAGAAGATTTGTCAACCCAACTCAAGAAAAGGTAGTGTCCTAAACTGAGAAAAGTGAGCGTAGTCCTAATGCGGCCAAATCAGCAGCGCGGCATGCCCCGCTGCAAAGAAGAGTGCCGCAGTACCGAACTGGGCCCAGCCGATAGCAGCAGAACTGCGATACTTCCGCAATGACCTGGTGATTAGTGGGCATGCGGCAACGCCGGAAAACGTAGCGAACCATCCATTAGTCGGCGGCCAGGGGCCTCTTGTGAGCAAGAGCCAGAGGCCGCCACCACCTGCGATGAACGTCCACGCCCAGCCCACGCCCCAGGCCAGCCAAGGAAACCAAGAAGAAATTCTATCGGCCATAAGTCTGAAGGCGGAATTCTAGCAGCACGCGGTGCATCGTTTTTGGTACTCGCTTGGATATTCTTGGATGGCTACGGACAAAGTAATGGCGGAGAGACAGGGATTCAAATCGGAGCGAAAATGCATCCTTTTTATTTTCCGCGAGTTGCGCGGAAACATCGATTTACCAATCATATACAGAATCGATTTCTTAGGCTGTAGTTTCTCCAGTTTCCGTTATTCGCTGAATTACCGCCGAAAACGGTATCACTGGTATCACTCTGTCCCGCCCGAATTTTGGCGGAGAGACAGGCCGCAGAGCAGGGAATGCGGCGGTTTCACCCTTGCTATTTCTACAGTGGCGAGTAGCAGTAAAATGGCTGATAAATGAGCCTTGAACGTTGATGAGCGTGCACAAACAACCAATTGGTATGCGATCCGCTGAGTCGTCACTTTCAAGCCGTTTGCGAACGATCTCCCGATCTAGGCGGGCATATTCCAACTTCCCCTCTTGCCATTCGGCGCTAGTGCGAAACTCTTACGGCAAGCTCTTCCCTCGTCTCTGGTAAAGCATCCCCATATCGCATCGTCATCATCGCCTTGAGCGGCACGCCAGCAACCTCCAGGATTTTGGCACCTGGTTCTTGGCTGGTCGATATCTGCGTGATTTCGACACTCTTCTAGTTCGTGCCAACCCTCGACTAGACCACG
Source organism: uncultured Acidobacteriaceae bacterium (assembly GCA_963798925.1). GTDB lineage: Bacteria > Acidobacteriota > Terriglobia > Terriglobales > Acidobacteriaceae > Edaphobacter. The sequence continues at coordinate 568,204 of CAWCVD010000007.1, read as the reverse complement.
CTCCATTAGCCTTGGTTCAACTGCTTCGGTAAGCATACGTCTAGTTTGTATCGACTCATTCTGTTCATCTCGAAACCTGTCAAGTGAATGCCCAAGGGTCCACAGTAGAAGCGCCTCTCGACTGTTATATGAGCTTCAATCCGTGCATGACCCCAGTTCGGCTTCGCATCGACAAGCGCGTGTTCAATGAGCGTAATAGTGTGGTCACCAGGAATGTGAAGATTCTCATCTTGGTTCCAACGTCGCCCTAATAACAGAATCAATGGTCCAATCTCATCTCCTTCGGGCGTTAGCAGTTCAACAAGTTGCGCGGGAATATCCGTTCGCATTGCAAATGGAAGAAAGGGGGCGGTAAGCACAGTCGAAAAGCTAAAGCCGTACCGAATGAGTTTTGTTCCGACGAGGAGAACAGGAATAGATACATCGGTTCCCCAATCTTCGCTTTCGGTGTCCAGATACGTTCTGGTGTCGATGCCGAGCGTGCGGGCAAGTTCGACAGCTGCTGGGGTGAATCCGCCAGTCGCAATCATCACGCCTTTACTCGCCCGTACGTCATTTAGCAGGGTAGCGAACACCCCAACATCGCCTACGTCAAGAGGCGCTGCGTGGTCCTTACACTCAATGGCTATGAATATTCTGTACGGGCCGATCTCAGTACGGATTGAGATATCCACCTGACGCCGCGTCTTAGAATCCTGGCCCTCTACACGGTGGTCCAGGGTGATCTTGCGCCCGATATCTTATACTGTTCGTGAATCTGATGGATTAGCGTTCAAACCGCTTCCACTTGGGAATCTCTGACTCTGCCATCTCATCCCCCGTCTTGCGTGAACACCTGGAACTAGGGCCCTCTTCATAACTTATCTCTTCGGCGTCTTCTTCTCCGATTGAGTAGTTGATGGCTTAGGAGCTGCTGGTCCTTTTTTTAGAGCTGGTGGCCAACTGTCAGTTGCGTGAGTAGCCCCGTTTGATGGACGTTTAGACTGTTCGGTCATTTTGTTACCTCAGAACTAGATGATTTATTTCTCATTAGGGGTTGGGGAGGAGGGCGGCGGTGGTTGCGGTGGTGGAGCAGTAGGCGGCGGCGGTCCCTTGACTGGAGCGGGCGGCCAACCACTCTTTTTTAGATAATCGTCAGACATCTTTTGTGCCTCCGTGCTTTCTCATATACCTCATTGAGACACTTCTTCCAACGCTTGAGATCCAAGACGGTCTGCGTCGAACCCTTTTGCGCTAGAGCAGCCTCTCGCGTGAGGCAGTCGCTAAGAGCTTGCTCTGCATCAACATCCCGCGGGCGAGAGAGAAAAGAGCCGGTCGAAATCTTGATCTAGCTGGGTCCATCCAAACTGGAGTTCACCATCAGTCCTAATGGTGTCGTCTTGACTGGTAGCAATCTGATACAGGCCCAGAAAAGCGACAGCCGCCTCGAACACGCTTCTGGCAAAACAGGAACCTTGCCCAGAATGGAAAAGAATGCACTCGAACCGACAATGACCGTGGCGATTCCAATGTTGCGCTTTCTGCGGAATTCTTTACTAGCGAGATCGCCAAAATACCAGCTCTCTGCTTCTGCCCCCATCTTCATCGCCAAACGGTGCTCCTCTGCAAATCGTTCAACATAATCCAACCTTTTGAGGGCACTGGTGTCGCGGCTCCACCCTAACCTTACCCTGACTTCATCTCTGACTCCGCTGTGTAGATTTTAACAGCTTGTCGGGTGGTATTAAAACCATATTTGCATTGATATAGATACATCACCATATGTCAAAATAAGGTATACCAAAATCTGACAATCTAAGCACTGACACATTTGCCTCTCAATACCGTCGAAATAGGGTGGCTAGAAAAATAACTTGACACTCTCATCTCATAAGTCATAGAGTCTAACCTGACACTTGGAGGTTCTTATGGTTGCAGCGACGTCGCGGCGGGAAACGGGTTGGATACATCAGAGTGAGTTCCATCGACCAAAACACAGAGCGCCAGCTTGATGGCGTGGAATTGGACAAGACTTTCACCGACAAGGTGAGTGGCAAGGATGTGAACCGTCCGCAGCTAAAGGCCGCTCTCGATTACCTCCGAGATGGAGACGTGCTCGTGGTGCACTCGATGGATCGATTAGCCAGGAATCTAGTAGACCTTCGAACGTTGGTCGATGGCCTAACCGGACGTGGAGTGCAGGTTGAGTTCGTCAAAGAGCGGCTGAGTTTCACCGGTGAGGACACACTAGCGGCCAAGCTACTCCTCAACGTAATGGGTGCGGTCGCTGAGTTCGAGAGAGCGATGCTGAAGGAGCGCCAGCGTGAGGGCATTGCCATTGCGAAGAAAGCAGGTGTTTACACAGGCCGTAAGCCATCGTTGACACCGAGCGCATCGCAGAGCTTCGTGCGCGTGTCTCGACCGGTGAGAAGAAGGCAGCGCTCGCCCGCGAGTTCGGCATCACCAGAGAAACGCTGTACCAATACGCGCCGGTCACTACCTAAGAACGGAGACGTGCGATGCGGCTGCGCGGTCTGCTAGATCGCTGAGGGACGTTAGGAGTCTCCAACCAACCCTCTTCTTTGGCCGGGTGGCAGGGGTCTCGGTGGGTATGGCACCAACTCTGCCTGTGAGGCGTGGCCAAAACTGCGGAGGCATAGTCCAGAAATAAACAAACCTATAAGGCGCGATGTATAGCGCCCCCCACAAGAGCCTTACTTACTCGGCTTGCGGCGGTTCTCTGCCTGTGATTTCGCGTCTGCCCACCGGCAATTCTGACGACGATATGGGCCATCGGAATCTCTACGGTCTAGGGTCTTCCCGATCGGTCTCTTGCCCATATCCATGACGAATCGCTGGAAACTATTGCGCCACTCGTCGCACACAACAATGTCTCTACCACCGTAATCCTTATATTGATCGTGTTTCGGGTTTGTACATCGCTGGATCATGTTTCGCCAACTGACATGGGTTTCATCGAGACACGGGCACCGTCGTCTCAGTGATCTAAGGTCAGAGACTGAGGCAATCACCACTTTAGGGCAAAAGACGCACTTAGCTACCCACTTCTTCGATGCTCGTACCTTGTTGTTATTCGCTTTGTCTTCTTCCGTTTCTTCCAGTTCTGCCGACTCAAGCGGAAGAATGCCGCCTCCCGCTGGACCGATCACCTTGAAATTGCCATAACGTCTAAGGGACACGAGACGAGAGGTCAGTCTTCGCACCCTCAGACACCCGCAACTTTTCGTAAGTTTTCTACGAAGGTCGCTAGTATAACCACGATATCGGTGCCGCAATCACAGTTGCAGCGTAACCAGATACTTCTGCAAAGTAATTTCAAACACGCTCGATTACGGCAAGGTTACCGAATTTCGCACCGACGTTGACCTCGCGGGGTAACGGCAGCGATGTGAGGGAGTCCAATCTAGATTTTGTGGCCATAGTCGCGTCGGTAATTCTTGTAAGTCATTGAATTATATAGAAACCGAGAATTTCGGGTATTTCCTGAAATCCAAATCCGCACGCTTATAAGCTATTGTATTTATGGATCTTAGCTGAATAATGGCAATCCAAAGGAAACTCGTCGCCATATGAGTATCCTATATTGGTCCTATTGCTGTCCCACCTATCCCCTGCTGCGAGCGATGGGCTAACTACGCCCTCCACCCCGATGTATTCCAGTCACTCCAACCAATAATCCATACCTCCTACTCTTCCTAGACCTGCTCCCGCTTATCGGTCTCGCCAACGCTGTATCCGCGGTTGGTTCTTGGTGACATATTGTTCCGACTATAACGTCACTGACAATCGGTCGACGTGACAATCTCTTCTGGAGTTGAAAGACGATTAGACGTAAGGTGATTCGCGTTTAAAGTGCGCGCGAAGCTCCATACACACGCTCCACCTAATCCCGATCCCAACCCACCACTGTGTGATGTCGATTGCCGCTTAAGGTTAGCCCACACGCCCTTTCTGGGCGCTCAAGGTGTCCCAGCATCCAGTTTTCCGACCTAGAGCCTCGTAGCGCTGCCCGCCACCTTTGTCCTCCAATCTTGTCGCTACGGTAAATACGCGTTAGGGGGCCTCAGCTAGGCCATATAGGGCTTCCGCGCGATCTACGTATCTCTACCGTCCCGCGTATCGAGTACGCATGTTCGCTATTTCTCGTAAATCGGGCAGATCGAGCAACTTAAGAGTCCTAAACGGCTGCGAGAAGGTAGCACCAGTGTAGGAGCAATCGTAGTACCAGCTGTAGGAGATAAGGTGGCAGAAAGAGAGCTTTGTAGTTTCTGAACGTCTGGCCACCGGCCTGTCCCTTCGCTGCCCTCTGCGGAGCGGTCGAAGTCCCTAACGATCTCGCTCAGGAAGTCTCTTCAGCGATGCCCCGACGGCCGGGCAGGTGTAGTTTCCGATAACGCGACTTTCAGGGAAATATCCAACTGCATGCGGCTTAGGTACACAGATGCGCGTTACCAGGATTGGTGTGCAGTCGAGCGTGTCGGAAGGGGCGTGATTCTAAAACCCTCGGACGGTCGCTGGATCGGGGGCAACTGCTACGACTGGGTTCTAGCTTCTACGCATTCATCGGTCAGCCCATGATAGGTCCACTCGTAGCGACCTCCGCGCGTAAGAAATGCGCTATCCAACACGCCGCCGTGACCCTGCCAATCATCCACAAATGCGCCGCCGAGGTTCGCGACCTCCAAAGGGGTATAGGCCGCGTCGTCCTTCTGCAAATCCACCTTTGTCAGACGTGAACCATGCCGGGAACGCCCGTAACTGCTGACGCCCTGCGCGATGAAATAAGCAAACTCCTGCGGCGACGAGAACAACGTCGATTCCGCTTCTGCGGAAGGGCGGACGGTCGCGGCAAAGAGCAGTCCGTCGTCCAGGCTTTCGACACGCAACAGAGTTCGGTCGTCCTGATAGGCAATAGCAGCCTGGACTTGCGGATGAGGAGCCGAGAATCCCATTGAGGTAAACCAAGCACCAAAGGCAGAATTTGTCTGCCGCTCGCTGACAAAGATCGCTGTCGCGACCGTAGGGCCGCCTGCTATCCCGGCAGCCAAGCCTCCGACCACAGAGCCCGCATCGTATGCTACTCCAGCCCAGTTGTGGTTACTAATGTCGTGGCTTGCAGTCCATCCAAGAGATGCCGTTCCAGCGACGGCTAGCACCCCTAAGCCAACTGTCACAGCGGTCGCACCAACGACAGGCGCAGCCACTACAGCCACGGCACCTACAACTACCGCAGTCGCCGCTCCAGCAATTACTCCTTTGACTAAACAGCCAGTTTTACTTGGGGCAATACCAAATGCACTTGTGCCAAGTAGCGTCGTACAAGTGGCGACATTTATCGTAGTGATACCGAACCTCGCGATATATCCAATTCAACCGATGATGCGGAGACACACCGCAACACTGACTAGGCCGATGATTGCCAGAGCAAACGCCGCCAACGCATAGATATTCGTGTTTTCATTCGGATATGAACGGCGGTACTCATTGAAAATCCGCAACATCTTCGGGAACGTAAAACCGAAGTAAGAGACAAGATTCCCTTCCTGTCTCTTACGGTTGATCGCCCCGATCATCATGGTTAGAAACATGTTCGCCAGGAACAGACCAGTCATGGCAACGCAGAACGAGATGATTCCAATAATGAATCTTGTACTCATTTGCATAACACCTGCCTTGCTGCTGAGAGCAGCAAGTCCAATGGGCCAAATGCCCAGTATTTGCCTAGCTGTGACGGATTACTGTAATTCGTCGCGGTGACTCCACCCGAAAAACCACCTAGCAATCCGCCCCCGAAGCTCATACCTCCCGCGTTCACCGCGCCATTGGCTGCTAGTCCACTAGCGCCACCTGTCAATCCACCACTCGAAGATGCTGCGAAGCCACCAAGCCCTGCGCCGCCATTTACGCCAGTGAAACCTCCCGAGTAGTTAGAGTTGGAGTTATTTAGGCCATAGACAAAGCCGGTATAGACCGATCCTGAGGCACCACCGTTCCAACCAGCCTGAACACCTCCGAAACCGAATGCGCTTACTTGTCCGGAATTGTAGTTGAGAACAACTTCGCCACCGCCTCCGACACTACCAACGCCGCCAAGCCCACCTGAAGCCCCCATCGTTCTGCCAGAGGGAATGGCGCTGCAAACCTTGCTTTTTATCCCGTTACTTGGGGCCTTAGTTTGAGTGCTCTGACCGCCTCCACCACCTACACTCCCTGAGTTTCCGCTAACCGCGGCGAAATTGAGGCCGCCGAAGAAAGTCGTAAGGGTACTCGTGCTTGGGTCCCACCAATTGAATTCCCCGGTGCTTGTATCAAGTACCCAATCCAAGCCTGATGAGTCGGTCCCCCGCAACGGATTATTCGAAACATAAGCGTAGCGATTAAGGCTCTGCGGATTTCTGAAGTGATAACTTCCGTCGTAGGGGTCAGGGCTCATCCATCGGCCCTGCATTGCTGAGTATTGACGGAACTGCGCGTGTTCAGTTGCCGATTCGACGTCGTGGTCCAGCATCGCGAAGTGAAGATTGTCCTGAGCGTTGCCCGCTGGGTCATTTTCGTTTGGAGAATAGCCGTCTCCCCAGGGGAGCGAGGTATAGGTGGAAGAAATAGCGCCGGTGTAATTTGTGCGCATCCGCTCTGTGCCGTTCCAACTCTGGTGGTCGAAGAACGTGCTACCCTCCCAAGCGCGATAGGCGATTTGCTGGCTGCCCCAGTAGATACGGCCTTCGTTGCCAAAGTTATTCGGCTCAAGCCAACTGGAGACGCGACGGCCCTTGAAGTCAAACAGATATTCATAGGTCGAACTCGCGGTCTGCACCCGCACCCTCCGGTTAAGAGCATCGTACACATATTGTGCCGTGCTGCCCCCATCCACCTGAAGGATATTGCCTTCGGCATCGTAAGTGTAGCAATCGATACCATCATTCATGAGATTACCGGCGGCGTCATAGCTAAGGCCAGATTCTGGTTAGTCGCGGTGTTGAACGAATACGACGAAGCGGGTCCTCCCTGAGGAGCATTTTGCTGGGTACGGTTGCCGTACCGGTCGTAGACATAACTGAAGTTCTGAACCGGACCAGCATAAACCGACGCGGACGCAACACGGCCGAACTCATCGTACCCATAGGCGTAACATTGCCCTACCACGCTGTCGCACGTGTCTAAGACCTCTGCCCCCTCGAAATTTGTGTTGTAGTTATAGAGCTGGGTTCCCCCGCTGCAGTTTTGCTGCGAAGAACCGCTACAAACCCACTCTGCATTTAGACGTCCCAGTCCATCGTACCGAAAAGCTCTTCCCAATCCGTTGCCCAGTTGATAGCTGATTGGTCCGAATGGTCCGTTGACAACATTCGAGACAAGATTTGGCGTATTGGTCGGATCAGTGTATGACCCGTTAGTGATGGACGTGACCTCACCAACAGGGGATCGTCCATAGAGAATGTTTCCGGTCGCACCATCGCCCGAAACGGTCATGTTTCCGGCCAAATCATAAGAATAGCTCAGCGCAGGACGGCTATCTTGGGATGCCGTTCCACAGATAGAGGGCGCGCATTGCCACATTGTGGTGATATTTCCCATCACGTCGTAGCTGATAAGGCCACGTGTCAAGCTCGTTCCGGAGCCCGACGCCATATCCGCCAGCAGCCCTTTTACGTTAGAAGGGGTTTCAGACCACTGCATCGCGGGATTGGCCGCATCATAGTCGAACTGTTTATTCGGAGTACCGTCGTTGTAAGTAATACTCAAAACGCGGCCCAAGGCATCATATTGCGTCACTGTGGTCGTTGTGATTGAAGGACTGGTCTGGTTCGCTCGCGGAACACGTGCGTGTTACGCACAAACCGGTCCCTGAACAACCAGCGGCTGGACCATAAACATAGCTGTAGGTTGTTACGCCGCGTTCAGGTTCTTGGGTCGAAATCGGTCTTCCGGCGGCATCGGTCTGGAAGACACGAGTTTGCGACCCCTGTGTGATCGTGGTTTTGTGGTTCTGCATGTCGTAGGTGTAGTTTGTCAGATAGCCAGTGCCGGTGATATCCATTCCGCATGGGCCAGGTGAATCTGGCGGCAAAGAGGTGGAGGAGATTTCGCAGATACCGGAAATTCTCCCCAAGGCGTCATGCTGGATGATCTTCTGAACCCCGTGAGTCACATCCATAGTCGATACAGCTCTCCCGTTGTACTGACGGAATGCTGTGCCATCGGCGTTTGCCACAGTCGTGATCCGACCAAGGGCGTCGTAAGTGTAAGTTGTTCCCACGCCGGAGCACTGTTTCGCGGTGCTCCATCCGTTTCCTTGATAAGCAAAGCTCTCAAACTGCAGCAAGCCAGTAGCGTCGTAGCAATAGTCAACTTGATACCACGGGTTGGTGGATTGTCCGTTGTAGATCGCGACTCGGCTCTTCCTCCCGTAGGAATCCACCAAGGTGTGAGAATCAGCGTTCGGCCCGGTGCCCCTGCTCTGGTTGACCTCGGTATCCGTTGCACTGTAAGTGACCGTAATGGCACTGCCGTTTGGCAATGTAGCAGTAGTTGGCCGAAGAACTCGATCATACTGCGTGACCTGCAAAGTCTGCCCGGAGTTCATCCCCATCGTGGACAACAGCGCGCCGGACTGTGGATCGTAGCTAGCTGAAGTTGCAAGTGACACACCGCTTGAGGGCGTAGGAAGCGTCGTCTGTGCAGCGAAGGCCTGAGTCGAGTCATAGCCAAAGTGCGTTGTTCCGTTCGGTGTCGTAGTGGAAACCGGGACGCCGGTATCTTGTACGGTCAATGTTGGAGGTGGCGTTACCGGCAGTGTTGATCTTTATGTTCACGATCAGTACCAGACAACTGCGCAATCAAACAGTTCCGGAGCCGCAACGATCTCAAATCTTTTCGGGGCTTCGCCAGCAGGGTCGTATAGCGTTCGCGCCGTTTACACGGGAGATGCAAACTTCGATTCTGCGAGTGCCGCAACCACTATCAATATCGATACCGGATCGCAAACGCCTACGCTAACTGTGGCGTGTTACCCCGCCGCGTTGTCTCCGGGGAACGGCACGAATTGTATAGCTCAGGCCCCGGTGGGGGCTACGGGACAGATATTGTTCTATGTTGAAGGGAACTATTGGACCACCGTTTCTATTGACGGAAATGGACAAGCTATGGCAACGTCAGAGCTTTCCAATCTGCCCGTTGGTTCTTATTCTGTCGTTGCGTACTACCCCGGTGATCAAAATTTCACTAGCGTGAGCGCTGGCGTTACCGTACCTATCGCTACTATCAAGCCTGTTCCGACCATGAATATGACCTGCTCTCCGGCTGCGCTGGTAAGCGGCGATGCGACGACGTGTACGGCATCCGTTGGCAGGGAGTAACTGGGCCGGTGATGTTTGGGCCTCTCAACCAGCCAACCAGTGGCCTCACACTCGACCAGAACGGAAATGTTGTTTTTCAGAATCAATTGGCTGGATCCTCCGCAGGGTCTTACACGCTTCAGGCATCTTACTTGGGAGATATCAATTTCGCACCCACGTCTGTCACTACAAATCTAGTCGTGTCCGCGCAACAATCAACGCCCATTATGCACAGCTCCATCAACCCTACGACAATACGCAGTGGAGATTCCGTCGCCATTTTGGTCAGTATTGGGAGCGGGCGACCGGCACGGTAGAGTTGCAGGTAGACGGAAGCCACTATATGACCATGCCGCTTGATTCCAACGGGTCTTTTGTTGGAGCGGCTCATATTGCGGCAAGCGGTGTACATGGTTTGATCTTCACTTATTCCGGAGATGCAAACTATTCTCCTGTCGTCCAGGGGACCCAGCTCACGGTCACGACGAGCCCTCTCACTCTGAATTGCTCTCCGAGCACGATCTCAAACGGAGGTTCAACCTCATGCAGCGCGCAGGTAGTTGGAGAAACCACTGGCACTATCAGCGTGTACCTTGATGGAACGCTACAAGGGACTAGCGGTGTGGATCAGTCTGGGTCCGTAAATATCACAATTCCATCAACCGCCTTGGCCCCTGGCACCTACTCAGTCACCGCGAGTTATTTTCTTGATGATCAAACTCTATCCGGAACTGCAACGCAAACGATCATTGTCAGTGGAGGATCTGGACAGCCTGGAGCTCTTTATAGCTACTCCATCACTGACGCCAACAATAATTCCGGCTATGCGGCAAACGGAAACGTCATGGCATACACTGATTCTGTGAACGGGCAATGGGCTCTCGGGTATGACAGTCTGAACCGGCTGACATCGGCGGGTAAAGCTGGAAACTCCTACTACTGCTGGGCCTACGATTCGTTCGGAAATCGAACCGCACAAGGGATTCAATCGACTCCGTGCCCAACCACGGTTTTCCCGATTCCTTCGGGATGGATCCAGATGGCAATCTCGGCGGGCAATCAGCTGATCGGAACATTGGACCAGAGCGGCAATACTGTTCCGCTGTACAACTATGACTCACCTGGAAACACTGGAAACATGGCGACGGCGCAAGGCGACAACAATATTGTGAACGCGGTGCTATACGACGGTGAGGGACGGGTTTGCGCCACACAGCAGCCGATTTCGCCGGGATTATATAGCCAAACACAGTACATCTACGATGCGGAGGGGAATCGTGTTGCCGAAGGAATGATTACGGACTAGAGCAAGGGCTGTGATGTGACTCAAAATGGATTCCACCAGACCAAGGCGTTTATCCCGGACCTGGGCGGAAAACAGATGACAGAGATGAGTGTCGATGAGAACGAGAACTTCTCATGGGTGCACACCAATGTCTTCGCAAACGGCCAGTTAATTGCCACGTACGCCAATGACAATGGCGGAATGACTCCGCAAGCTGGCACAAGATATTTCTTCCTTTCAGACTGGCTGGGAAGCAAACGTGTACAGACAGACGATGTTGGAAATAGTCCACTCACGTGGAGCAATCTTCCCTTCGGCGACGGCCTCGTGCCAGCCGGGGATAGTGCTTCTGAGCAGCACTTTACCGGCAAAGAAAGAGATACCGAGAGTGGACTTGATTACTTCGGCGCTCGCTACTATGCCTCTATCATGGGCCGGTTCATGAGCCCCGATTGGAGTACTAAGATTGAACCAGTCCCCTACTCCAAGCTCGACAATCCGCAGACGCTTAATCTCTATGCCTACGTCGGAAACAATCCATTGAGCCTTACCGATTCAGACGGTCATCAGGATGATGCTGGTGATCATGTGGTTTGCGCTGGCAATTCGAATTGCCACACAGTTGATGACAAAATTAGGGGCGGTGAGAAGGCCCAACAAAATTCAGCGGTAGATAGTCTGGTTTCCGCCCAAGATGCGGCACGAGCAAACCCGCAAAATCAACCTGCCGGTAAAACTACACATTGCAATAGTGCTACTTATCAAGTATGTGGCGCGATGGGTGCCAACATGGGAGTCTTTTCAGGCTATCCCGGTTGGGATGGGCGAGCAAATGCCGTTGGGAAAAAGTTAGCCGAGTCCTCGGACTGGAAGACAGTTCCTATAGATCAAGTCCAGGCACTTGCAGATAAGGGGATTGTGGTAATCGGTTCTTATATAAATCCTCACGGCGACGGTCATCTTGTGACCGTGCGTCCAGAAGGGGTCAAGGGCGACAACCCAGGGCCTGGGACTGGACCTCTTCTTAATAATGTCGGCAGAACAGTTGGCGTTATGCGCTATAGCCAAGTCTTTCGGAAGAGTGCGGAGGTTAATTTTCTATGTACAGAAATAGATATTTCATTCTCATATGCTTCATCATCGGAACGTCGCCACTCTTGGGTTCTTCGTTGAGAAGCACATATGATCGCGTATGGTGGCAATCGACTCCACAGGATGAACGGACGCAATTTATAGCTGGATATCTCGATTGTGCGGCGTACGATCTGGGCGAAACCAAGCTCGCGGAAGCTCAATGGAACGTGATCGAGCCTAAGATCACGACCTATTACGCCTCACAGTCGGGATCGAATCTTAGAACAGTTCCTTCGCTGATTCTCATTCTGGGCGTTAGCAGTCACTCTCCGGATCGAGCAGCCGAACGCCATCCTGGAAAGCATGGCATATTTGATGGTGACTATTGGCGCCAGATCACACCATCTGGGCGCGTGGGATTTGTAGAAGGGTACGTAGCTTGCCGAGGCTCCAAGCCAGAGCAAAAACGATTTGCGGTGCATTCTCCCGCTTGGTACGTAGGTCTGATCAGCGATCATTATCATCTCACGGCCGACGATGATATCGACGATAGCCATGCATCCGAAAAGATAGCGACAATTATTCAGGAGCATACAAAATAGTCAAGCGGAAGCAAAGAGTCGGCCCAACAACAGACTCCCAAAACAGGCCGTCAGCCTGACGGTTCGTACATAGCTCCGACTGGCCCCTGCACACCGGTAGGCAACATCACTGATCCAACTAAACCGCTAGCGCCGATGATTGGAAATGGCCAATGTGTGGCTGCTTGTTCGCGTTTTCAGGTGTAACCGCTGACACTTCACAATGGACTCCTGGAGCCGCCGTCTCCGGCAACAGTTCCATCCCAATCGGAACAGCGATTGCAACGTTCGGCCCTGACAATAAATTTCACAGCGATGGAAGCATGAACTCTGGAATATATATGGGCCAAACTAAGGATGGAGGCATCCTGATTTTCGATCAAATGACTGCTCATCCTCAAACTGGCACTCCAGAACATCACCCAGATGTAAGGCCTTTGGTATATGACCGGCATCAGAGGCTCGCCGGTACCAATCCTTCTCTGCCATTGGCATGAACCATATCAGATTAGTTGGAGGGCCTTAACGCGATTCCCGGAAAACGGTGTTTTCGGCAACTTCGTCTGACGGCCCGGTGCCCTGGTCCTCCGGCGATGGCGATACCCTCCAGTCACGTGTCGGGCAACGTAGTGGTCTATCAAAACAGAAAGGGGAGGCGGTTGTGCCTCTCCCCCCTCTGTTTGTTGGAAACCCCTTCGGGGTCAGTCTTGAGTCTATAAAGCGCCGGGCGGCCCGTCGTTGCCCCGCAGCAACCTCGCCTGCAATTTCTGCATGCGTCGCATGGCCACCAAAGGACCGCGGCCCACCGGTTCATTTGCCAGCTGGCGGGTCCGTTGCTAAGCCCCGATCTCGTTGAGATGGACTGTCGATGCCTCAGAGAGGATAACGTCCCTAACCAACCCTCTCATTTTGGGTAGGCCAGGGAGTCCCCTTGGGGCATGGAACCGAACAGTTATCTGGAGCAGGCCAAAGGGGGGGTCACGTGCGATGTGTCGGACTCGACGCACTTTGCGTACCTAGTACGCATTTCCTATTTCTCCTAAATTGGGCAAATTGAAACGTGGGAGATGAGGTGAGGTTCAGAACCGAAAAGCAGTAGTCAGTTCTTAACATTCATTGCGTCAGAATCAACCGCTTTTTTCCCCGTCACCCCCTCTAGCCCCGCAAGAATCCCGCGATATTCGTTCTTGTCGCACTGCATGGCTAGCCCCCCTTTCTTATCTCCGTCCTTCCAAGTTAGCCCAACGAAATGCTTTTTCGACTTCGACATAGCCAGGAGGGCGCCTAAGCCAAGGGTAAAGACTGCCAGTCCGATCGCAGCACCAACTCGCCTATGCACGTCTTGTCCGTAGCTGATCTCAGTGACAGCCGCGGCAGGTATTAGTGTGGGATCGCCTTTGTCTTTCACAAATCGGATTTGGTCTGCGTCAATATGCAGATGAAGAGTGACGCCCGCTTTTGTATCGGGTATCGATCCCCCGTCATAGACGACCTTATAACCGCTGTCGGCAGCAAAGCCTGTTGAGGGCACAAGAATACAAAGCAGGAGTGCAACTAGGGTCTTGATAGATAGCCTCCCAGGAATCAATAAGTTGTACAGCTTAACGAACAAAGAAACAATCGCTCATTTCTCGATGCCTGTAACTGGAGATGGGTCGGGAGTTCGAGGGAGGAAGTGAAAATGGAGCCACTAACCCTTCATAGGGTGGACAGCCTTCCTACTACAGCCCTCCCCTGGTTGAGCGCTTATCGAGACTGATCTGTTCAGTAAGCAGTACACACCAGCCCATCCTACTCAACTAAAACATTTGGGGTCACTGATCGACTAAGGAAGCTATTTAGGACGACCTCGGGTTGGTGCGCCAGAAAGGTATGTACTGCCCTTGAGGCTACATGGTATGGCTGCGTCCTGTTCGATACCGAATGGGACGCGGTCAGTACCGCATAGCCGGTAACCCCATGTACCCATTACGTTTAGCTTGATTATGCCACTAGAAATGGTACAGTAACCACAGTCAGGAGACTCGCCCAGTCGCGTTTCCTGCCCTTTTGCTAGGTCGATTATGGGCGTAAGCGATACGCGCCTGAGTCGATGCAATTGGAAGCATGGGCCGTGATGCTCGGCCCCCAAGGTCCACTTGGATGTTCAAACTGTAACCACCATCGTCAGCGTCCGTGACAGGATTGCCGGTTATTCCGGCGCGCTTAACGCGGATCAGCTTGCCGAGATACTCAATGTCTCCGCGATCACGATCTATAAAGGTGCGAAGAAAGGCATCATTCCCTCGTTCCGAATCGGAACCTGCGTCCGCTTTTGTCCCAAGACAGTGGCGGACTGGATCGCTCGGCAGTAGCGTTATGCGAACGTCGCGTTCACTTTGTCTCTCACTGCCTGCCCGCGCGACGGCTTGAGATATCGCAAGGTCGACTCCATATCGGAGTGTCCAAGCCAATCCTGCACCGTGCGAAGGTCGACACCTTCCCAAAGATGCCACGTCGCGAACGTAGCGCGGAACTTGTGAAGATAGAACCGGTTAGGATCCAATTTAGCCCGCTTTGCCGCCGCCTTTAGGTCGTCAAGAAAGTTGAGCTTGGGCTTGCATCCGGAAGTAGGGAAGAGAAGAGGACAGTCCGACTTTGCCTTCTTCTTTGCTTCTTTCAACTCCGTTTGTAGTTTGGTTGGAGTCGGTACGGTGCGCTCTTTATATGCCTTAGGAGTCCATCCGTATTCCGCTTTCCAACTCACTCGCACAGTGCCTTGGGTGAAGTTCACGTCGGTCCACGTCGTATGCATCACTTCCTGCTCACGCATTCCTGTCATCAAAAAGAAGTCCCACCATAACCTCTCCGTTACATCACAAGCTGCGTACAGTGTTGCCAGTTCGTCTTTCTCGTATATCTCCGGCTCTTCCTGTACGAACCGTGGCCAGTCACCCTTGTTCGCGACACCGCGAACGTCTTGCGCCTTCAGGAACGTCATCACGTTGCCGAACACGTTGCGACAAGTCCTGGGCGAGAGTTCCTTTTCATCCCGCAGGAAGGCCGCAAACTTCAGCATGTCGATCCGCTCGATTTCGGTCAGATGCCGCTTACGACATGACTCAGCGAAATACTCTGTCGCCTTCGTATATGCGTAGAGCGTCTTCTTCTTTTTGGTCAGACTAGTCTCTTCGATGAAATCTGCGATTGCTTTCTCAAGCAGTCGGCCCCTCGTGTCCGATCCATCATCGGACGGTGCTACTGCAACGCCATTCGCGACCGCGTTTAGCTCGGCCTCTTTACGAAGCCTCTGAGCTTGCGCTTGCGCCGCATCCGTTCCTACAGACAGCCGTCGTCGCTGTCCATCATCCCGCCATTCGATGTAGTACGCGCCCTCGGGATGACGCTCTTGCTCACCGTCCACCACAACCCAGTCAGGCTTCACACGACCGTTGCCGGATATGACTGCTGGACAGTAGCGCAGTCCTTCTCCTGTCCGAACTCGCTTCGTCAGATTGACCCGTAGATTCATGGGTGCAGTCTACCAAAACGGTATCAGTGGCGGTATCACCTATAGCTAAGTTGCTAATTATAAAGTCTATGGCGGAGAGACAGGGATTCGAACCCTGGATACCTTGCGGTATACACGCTTTCCAAGCGTGCGCCTTCAGCCACTCGGCCATCTCTCCGCGCTATTGCGGGCCTTTTTGAATCTAACACAGTCGGCCCTTCACCCCGAACAGCAGAGACCCTTCCGCAGCCGCCCTCAAGGAGCCTGAGCCGCCACATTTTGCTTCACAATCGCCGACGACTTCAGCTCCACCGGAACGCCTTGCATCAGGTACCTCCTCAGCGTCGACGGATCGCCCCAGTTGATCCCCCATCCATGGTCAATCGCCACCAGAATGTACTGTCCCGGGATAACATTCGCCATCTCAAAACTCCCGTCCGTATTCGTCTGGTCCTGAACCAGAAAGGGAATCGAGTTCGGATCCTCAATCGTAATTGGAACCAAAAGCACCATCGCCCCTGGCAGCGGTTTTTCCTCAAGAGTCGCAAGCCCGCTCAAATTCGCCCGCCCGCTCCCCACATGCACGGTAAGCGTTGATTCACCTGCGCCCACAGTTACATAACGCCCGGTAGCTTCCGCGCCTTTAGCCGTCAGACCCGTAACAAACAGGTTCGGACGCCCCTGTAGCACAACCTCATATCGTCCCGGCGGAGCCTCAATAATCCGGTCGGCCGCCGGATCCCTCTGGTCACGCCGCCCGGGACCCCCCGGACCAATCACCCCACCTTCGCCTCGATTAGAAGAGAAATTGCCGTTGTGCCCATCCCGGTCGATCAGCGTCACCTGCAAACCACCACGATCTCCCCTTGACTCCGAGTCCACATCCGCAAGCCCATCCAACCGCACAGTAATCCTCGCCAGATCGCGCGCCGGAGCCGTCATATCCAGCGTCCTCGCCGAGTTAGCGCTCACCTCCACCAAAGCGGCAGCCCGGCCATCCTGATTTGGCCCCGCCATCCGAATCTGGTAAATCCCCGGCGTCAACCCTCCTATATCGATCTGGCCGGGTCCGTCGACCCTGGTAGTGGTCTGCACGAAACCTCCACCGCCCGAACCCATCGGCTGCACAATCGGAAACGCCTGCTGAACCGGCTGATTCGGCCCATTGCTCACCGGTGGCGGCGTCAGAATCTTCAGGTGGATCGACGGCACCGGGACCAAATGAAAATCCGCCTGGCGCGTATCCCCCGCATGCAAAGTGATCGTCTCCGCCTGCGCCGCGTCGCTCGCACCCGGAAACCATGTCGCTGGATACGCGTAGTCCAGCGGCGGATCCAGCGGAGAAGGCCCTCCGTTGGCCTGCATCATTCCTGCTTGTCTGCCGGCCGCATACCAAGGCTGAGCATGCACACTCAGCCGATAGTCTCCCGGCGCGAGATTAGGCATCTCATACATCCCGCGATCATCCGTGCGCGCTCCTGCACGAGTCCCCCCGGTAGCCTGCGGTCCTCCAGGAGCCTTCGGCGGCACCGCCTGCAACATGATCTGAGCCCCGCGCACAGCCTCGCCCGCCTCATCCAGGACCACCCCCACAATGCTCGCCTCGGGACTTATCCGGAACTCAAGCTCCTTCGTCGGCGCCGCCTCCGTCAACACCACAGCCGACGCATACGGGGGATGCGCGTCATAAGCCTGGCTCACAAATCCTCGTGCGCCCGCCACCAGCCGCCACCGTCCGGCCGACGGTACCGAAACCACAAATCGACCATGTGAATCACACGCAACATCATTCGCCGGGGCAGGGGACTGCCGGTTCCCAAACCCTCCCCGTGCATTCGACTCACTCAGGGTCGGCGTCAGATGACAGTGCGGCACCGGATCTCCCGTCACGCTGTTAATCACAACACCGGTAATCTCATACTTCGTCCCTCCCGCATTCGCCTTGGCCGTCTCGCGCCGAGACTGCGCCGAGGGCAGGGAACTACCCGATTGAACGGCCGCCGGTCCTCCAGCCTGAACCATAGGGAGAGCACCAGACTGAGCGCAAACCACACCCGCACCCAATCCCATTAAAACCCCAAGCCACAGCTCCCCAAACCCCCGGCCTCACGGAGCCACCTCCGCCACCGGCACCGCATCCAGATTCAGCGTCGGCTTATCTCCCGCCGCGACCGTCACTGAGTGGACGAAGCTGCTGTAATGAGCAAGGCTCTCCGCATCCCGGTAATTCGCCGTGTGCCGCCGTTCAAACGCGATCGCCTGATAGCTGCCTGGCGGCAGGTGAGCCGCTGTATAACTCCCGGAACTGTTACTCCGCATCGAGATAACCGACTGCGCATTCGGCCCCGAAGGTATCAGGTAAATCCAGCATTGCGCTGGATTCCCGTTCAAATCCACCGTGCCCTGCAAACTCCCCGTCTGATTGCTCACCGTAATCCGAATCGGCGTCCCCGCCGCTCCCGGAACAACCACCAACTCCTGCTGCAGGAGATCCGAAGCCCCATACGTGGCCGACTTGATGTACCACTGCCCAGTGTCCCGCCCCTGCAACCGGTACGTCCCCGGCGGCGCGGTCAACACATAGGTTTGGTCCCGCCGGGGCATAGGCCGCACCGTGGCATCCCCTCGCTCCGGGTCGAGCGTGTCGCTCTGCAGCGTCAGCCCCAACTGCCCCAGGTTAGGCGGCTGAGTATTATTATCGGACGTTGACGAGCTGTCCACCACCAGTTCCACTGGAATCGATGGAACCGGAGAAAACTGCAGCGACAACCCCGCAATATCATGATCCCCAACCGTCACAGTCGCCTCAGCCTCCTCTGCCGTCTCGCCATTGCCGCGCATCGCCGTCAGCGTATAGGTCCCCTGTGGAAGTTGGATCTTTGGCTCGCTCATCCCGCCGTTCATCTGCGGAGCTAACTGAAGCACACTGCCATTACTCGACCGTGCACTGATCCTCATAAAATCCCTTCCACCAGAGGATTGCATCGTCATCGTCACAGTACGGGTTGGACTAACCACCGGACGTAGCTCAAAATGCTGCTCTTCGCCGCTGTGCACAATAAGACTATGTCCACCGTTAGATGAACCTTCGCTCGGAACTGTAATAGGCAACACAGCTTCGCCAACCGTCCGATCCATCGGCGAATACCTCGTCTCCAACCGGTACTCCCCGGCCTGCACTGGAAGCCGGAAGTTCCCATGCGAATCCGTCTGGTCCTGGCCAACCGGCAACCACCGGTGGCTTGTGTCGTCGTATTGGCTCCGCAGCGCACTCACCGCAATATGCGGCAGCGGAGTTCCATCCGGAGCAAGCACCGTCCCCGTCAGCAAAGCCTCCGGATAGAGCCGCAGCTCAATCGGCTCGGCCATCTGTGCAGATTGCAGAGACACACCGGCGGCATCCTGCATATCCGTCCCGGGCGAAAACCCCGGCTTGGTCACCTGAAGATTCGCCGTCGTGTCCGTATTCTGTTCGAACCGGAAGTTGCCATCGTGGTCCGTCAGCATCGCCCGGTTGTTCATCTTGACCAGCGCACGAGGAACCGGCGCCCCGGTCACCGCATTAATCACCTTACCCACTACCGCACTCGGAGCCGCAGAGGTCGTCGCCGAATTCGGCCCCAAACCAGGCTGCAACCCGGAAGCAGGAGGCCGATAACCAGAAGCGGACCCAGCCATCTGCGCTGATATACGCAAAGGACTAATCAGAAAAACGCCAACGCCAAAGGAGCCAAACAGCAGGGAAGGCAGCCAGGACGACAGAAGCGAAAGCAGCAGGCCGAAACCCTGACGGCGACACCCAAAACAGGCTGGCAACACAAACGACCTCACAGGGGCAACGTAGAAATTAAGACGTCCCAGACCGATATTAGTGAGACTAAAGGCTCTCCGCCCTAATCCGAACTCACTTTTTATCAACCCGTCTCCCCCACCTTCCACAAGAACAGACTACCCGCATCACAAAAAGTCCACTCGCGTGAAGCGAGTTTGGGTTGAGCTTGGCTTGAGCTGGCTTGGGTTAGACAAGCTCTTCAGGCGAAACGAGCCGAGGTTTCCGTCTGATATGTTGTTAGGCAATAACTCTGCCTCAGATTGGGAGATCGCACCCCAGTGACAGCAACAGATCTTATCGATCGGCTGGCGGAACACAGAACCTTGAGCAAGGCGTCCCGAACAGAGCTGGAGTGGCTCGCAGCACACGGGGCCATTCGAAACCTCAATACCGGCGATTTATTGAGTATGAAGAATCGCGAGGTAGAGGCCCTTTACATCGTTCTCTCCGGGCGAGTCGCATTGTTCGTCGATCGTGGTTCCGGACCGAACAAGGCCGTCGAGTGGCGCGCAGGTGATATTACCGGCATGTTGCCGTACTCGCGGATGGTAACTCCGCCAGGCGATGTTAGCGCTCTTGAACCGGCCGAGATTCTCTCTATACCCCGCGATCATTTCAGAGCGATGACGCGAGAGTGTTACGAAGTCACTTCGATCCTGGTACACACCATGATCGACCGCGCCCGGCTCTTTACCTCAACTGACCTGCAAAACGAAAAGATGATCTCGCTGGGCAAACTATCGGCGGGTTTGGCCCACGAGCTCAATAACCCAGCCTCCGCGATTGAGCGTTGCGCGGCAATGCTTGAGGACCGGCTCGCAGACTCCGAAGAAGCCACACGCGATCTGGCCGCGGCGACTCTGAGCGATGCCCAAATTGCAGCCGTAGACGCTTTTCGCGGATCCTGCATCGCGAAACAGAACCACGAGGCAAGGTCCCCTCTGGACCAGTCTGATCGCGAAGAGGAGATTGAACGGTGGCTTGCCAGGCACAGACTGGACCCAGCGAACGCACAGATGCTGGCCGACACCGACGTCACATTTGAGGCCCTGGACCGCCTGGTTGCAACTGTCGAGCCGCCGGCGCTCAACGCGGTGTTGCGGTGGGCAGCCGCCGGTTGTGCTGTACGGAATCTGACATCGAAGATTCAGGACTCCGCGATGCGCATCTCAGGTTTGGTAACCGCGGTTAAGGGATTTACCCACATGGACCAGGCGAACGTAGCTGAGCCCGTGGATCTGGGCCCGAGCCTCGCCAACACTGTGGCAGTTCTTAACTCCAAGGCGTCTGAGAAGTCAGTAGCCGTCACACTCGAACTCGAACCTGAACTGCCAAGAGTGCGCGGCTTTGCCGCGGAACTGAACCAGGTATGGGGAAACCTGATCGACAACGCCCTGGACGCCGTGACGAGCGGCGGCCGAGTCGATGTGCTTGCGAACCGCGAGAACCAAAGCGTGGTCGTGCGAATCCGCGATGACGGACACGGGATTCCGGCCGAGATCCGCGACCGCATCTTCGATCCGTTTTTCACAACCAAGCCCCTGGGACAGGGAACCGGCCTCGGCCTTGACATCGCCCGCCGCCTCGCCCGCCACAACGACGGCACGATCTCCTTCGAATCGCACCCCGGCCACACAGAGTTTCGAGTCACCCTACCAATCGCAGGGGATCAGTCCAGCTGACCAGCGATAACTAAACCAATGGTTTAGTTATTTCGCTGGCGAAGCTGGACAGTTGGCCGACTTAAACCAGCAGCTTGCGCCGCACCATTCCCGCCAAACCTAGGGCACCTGAACCAAACAGCACAAGAGTATTCGGTTCAGGAACGTCCGGAACGCTGTCTGGTGCCAGACTGATGTTATCGATGAACTGATCCGGAGTATTGGAACCGCTGGTCGTAAATATTCTCGTGACTTCGGTCTCGATCGTATGCGATCCTGCCGTCAAATCCACACTTATATCGAAACTGCCCCTTAGGATCGAGGGAACACCAGGGTTGCGAAAGCTCCCGAGACTATCAGTCGCGACTGTAACGCTGTCGATGAGAATCGAGAACGTACCCGCATCAGCGTTTATCTGCCCATTGGCGTCATCTTGAGATGCGAAATCCTCGGTAAGTGTGTAGAGGCCGGTCGTCGGTGCCGTGAACGTCTGCGACAACCCACCACCTTGCTGAGAATTGAGGACGACGGTTAGTTGACCGACATCCAAATGCACGGCATCGCTGACGCCGTTTCCCGTCGTATCGAACGACGCGACGGCGGGCAAGCCCGCGCCCGTGGTGCCATTCGAGGTAGTAAAGGCCGTCCATCCGGCTAGAGTGCCAGTCTCAAAGTTTCCGTTTGTAATTAAGTTGTCTGCCAGGGCAGAACTGGATGGAAGAGCGGTTACGAGCAAACCGCAGAGGACAGCAGAGAGAGCTTTCATTGGGACCCTTTTGGAACTCGGGAATAAGTACCGGTGCGAGTCAACGATGCAATCCCGTGGCCAAAGGGGAATTGAAAATCTACCGTAAACTTTCGTTCTAAAGGAGATGTTTACGACTTGTACGCAATGGGTTGCGCGTAATTGGGCAATCGGATGTCCTAACTCCCAAGCCTTGATTACCCTCGTGTAAGCGCGGTATGAGCTAGCAAATGTACGTCTGATAACACATATTATGTATAGTGCAAGTGTAAGTGCAAAGTTAGAAATGTCCGGTTTCTGCAAAGTTGAAATGTCCAAACTACCCTTCCGCCAGACGGCGGAGGCGAAGATTGGGATTTTTGACGATGAGCGGAAACGAATTGCAGCGCATAGAGGTCTTTTCTGAGGTTGTGGCCAGGAGACGCACCGAGGCTTCGGCCGCTGAGGTCCTCGGCATCAGCACCCGGCAGGCTCGACGGCTGATCAAGGCCTACCGGGAGGACGGCGGTGCCACCGTCATTCACAAGCACCGAGGCAAGCCATCCAACAACAAGACCCTGGATGGCGTTCGTGAATACGCGGTCGAGCTAGTTCGGCGCAACTATTGCGATTTCGGCCCCTCCTTGGCCGCCGAGATGCTTCTCAGCAAGCATCAGTTAAAGATCTCCCGTGAGACGCTCCGGAAGTGGATCGAGATCATCTGCGCCAACTCAAGCCAGGCGAAGGGCCGCGTGGAACGAGTGAACCGCACACTGCAAGACCGGCTCGTTAAGGAACTCAGGCTTGCGAACGTCTCTGATATCGATGCAGGCAACGATTATCTGCCAGCCTTCATGCTTCGATTCAATGACCAGTTTGCCGTCACTGCTCTTCGGGCAGAAGACCTGCACCGACCGGTCACCCTTCCTGCCAACAAGCTCACGGACATCCTCTGTCACCGTGAACAGCGCTATCTCACGAGCCAGCTCACCTTGACCTACGATCGGAAGCGGATCATCTTAGACCGCACTCCCCTTCAGAAGAGCTGGGAGGCAAGTACGTCGACGTGTATCACTTTCCAGATGACCGTCTGGAGGTACGTTCGAAAGGCCTGCTACTCACCTACAAGCGTCTTCAGCAAGGATCAGCGCGTGAACCACACCGCGATCGTCGAGAACAAGCGCCTCGGGCACGCGCTGGCTCTGCATCAAGGCGCAACAAGATATGCACTTCGAGGCCGAAGGTGAAGACCAACAGTGAAAAGGGCGCCTACCAGAAACGTGGGCGACAGATCTACGGTCCTGACTATATCGCGCCCAAAATCCCCGCCAAAGCAGCGGTGATGGCCGCAGCGTCATTGCCGAGGAAGGCCTGAACTTCTCAGCGGGCGTTGGAATAAATCGAATGCGAGTGAGGACTGGATCAGAGCACGGTGCCCAAGCAGCCTCCGACTAGTGAACATCCAGCCCACCGTCTTGCTCTTTCAAGCGAATTACGAATCCGCTGACCATAAGTTGCCTGGGTCCTGTCCAAAAAGATAAGATGCGGATTGCCTCGCTCAGGCTTGTGAGCTCATGAACCAACTCGAACCGTGCTACAGCAGTTCAGCCAATCAAAGAACTAAGATGGGCGTTGCGCAGCCGCGATAGACATAGCCCAATCTTAGATGAGAGACCTGATACATCCAGTTCTGTCGAACGATATGGAAAACTTCGATTTTTCGCGCGAAATTTGGGGCGGTGGAAATGCCGGCCTGATGGAAAGAGAGGAAAACATGAAGCCGTTTCCCTCTCTTTCCCACAGTCCTTGGAAATCGCTAAAGAACAGCGATTACCACATTCCCACCGCACGACGACTACTATTGAATTTGGACAGTTCTACTTTGTAGCCGTTGAGACAAATCAACTTTGCAGCAACAGCAGCAAGCACAAACAACCGGGAGAGGCCTCTTTCGGCCAACCTGCTCCCTCAGTAAACCCTTCCCCGAGCAGCCAATACAAAACGCAACTGTCACCGAAGCAGGATCCAAAACGCCGTCCGATCCACCCGCGACGCGGCCCATCACCCACTCCAATTCAGAAATCAGATTCAGCCAGCCTCAAACCCCACCGCCCACAAAGTGAACCACCTCCAGCCGGTCCCCCTCGCTCAACGCAGTCCCAGCCCACAACACCCGAGGAACGATCTCGCCGTTGTGCTCCACAGCAACCCGGTCACCCTTCAATCCAAGCTCCCCAAGGAGCAACTCCAGACTCGAAGACTCCGACAACGCCTCAAAATCACGGGACTGCCCATTAACAACCAACGAAAGCGCCATATCCCTCCAGCCTAGCAGCTACACTCCTACGCATCCAAACCCCGCACCGTGCCCCTGGCCTTCCTATTATCAGACGTCTCGTTCCGTGCTCGCGTCGCCTTGCTGCCCCACTCAAATCACTCGCACTGCCCGCTCCACGACCAACTCCTGAACCCCTCCTGCCAGCCCGCGCGCCTCTGCTCGAGCGTCGCCTCCGTTATCAGACGTCGCCATCCCTAGCCCACGTCTCGCTGCCGCCCCATTCAATCAACCGCACCGCCCGCTCCACCACCAAATCCTGAACCCTTCTCGGCAACCCACGTCTCTCCGCAACCTCGTCGAAGACCCTCCGGCTCAGCCCCATCAGGATGTGGAGCGCCTCCACATGCGCCTCGTAGTCGTACCTCTCCGCCGAATACCGCCGCGAGTCTGCCAGATACTCCGCCGCATGGCCAAGCGTCAACAGCGTCCGCCCATGATGGCTCGCCGTGATGCGATGAATCGTCAGGTCCCCCGCAGCCGAGGCCGATCTCCCCTCCGACAAACTCGGTATCGCTCGCGCCCTGCGCGCAACCACCAATTCAGGCCGACCCGGCCCCTGAAAGACTGCTGTGGCCATCGAGTATTTCCTCCGTTCTACTTCCCTATCGGCCACTCACCGCCTCTCTTTATCGAAATTTAGCCCCGAAAATTTCGCTCCGCAAACGAGTCTTCCCCCGGCCTTCGGGTTCTAATCAAACAGTCGTCGCGCAGTCTAGAGCGCCAACTTCAATTCCTCAAGAAGGAGCCGCCGTGTCTGCACTCCGCATCCACACTGCATCGCAAGCCAGGCGCACTACGGCTCCCATCCTCACGCCCCACGCCATCCTCGCTGCCCTCATCGCCGCCCAGATGGCCCTCCCCTCACAACTCCTCCCCCAAATGGCCGCCTCGCCATTCACCCAAACTTCAATCGCAAAACCCAGCTCCACTACTCCACTCACTAGTGACGAAAGGATCCTCCAGGTCCTCAACCGCTTCACCTACGGCCCCGCCCCCGGCGATCTCGAGCGCGTCCGCGCCATGGGCCTCCAGGCCTGGTTCAACCAGCAATTGAACCCCTCGCAGATCGACGACAGTTCCCTCGACGCACGCCTCGCCACCTACCCGGCCATGCAGCTCTCCCTCCAGCAGATGATGGAGCGCTATCCCACTAACGCCATGATCCGCGCCAACATGAACGGCCGAGGCTCCGGCGTCCCTGGCGGCGAAGCCGAAAAAGCCATTTACGCCGACCAGATGTCCCGCGAAAAAAACAAGAAGAAGAACCCCAACCAGGACCCTGACGCAGACACCCCCAACCTCCCGCCCGAAACCACCGCCCAGATCCTCGACCTTCCCCCTGACAAGCGCTTCTCCGCCCTCTGCAAAATGCGCCCCCCACAGCTCCAGCAGCTTCGCCGCTCCCTCACCCCCGAGCAGCGCGAGCACCTCACCGACGGCTTCACCCCGCAGCAGCTGGAAGCCCTCGCTGCCTTCAGTCGCCCTCAAGCCGTCATCGCCGCCGAAGACGCTCAAACCAAGCTTCTCCGCGACATCTACTCTGAGCGCCAGCTCCAGGAGATCATGGTCGACTTCTGGCTCAATCACTTCAATGTCTACATCAAGAAATCTCAGCAAGCTCCCTACTATATTGCCAGTTATGAGCGCGACGCGATCCGCCCCTTTGCCCTCGGCCGCTTTGAAAAACTCCTTGTAGCCACCGCGACCAGCCCCGCGATGCTCAACTACCTCGACAACGCCTCCAGCATCGGCCCCCACTCCCAGTTCGCCTACCGCCCCATTCGCGGCGACCAGAAAAAGCGCCCCAGCGGCCTCAACGAAAACTACGCCCGCGAGCTCATGGAGCTCCACACCATCGGCGTCAACGGCGGTTATACCCAGCGCGACGTCACCGAAGTCGCCAAGGTCTTCACCGGCTGGACCGTCGGCAAGCGCCCATTCGCCACCGAAGACATCCTCCCCGAGTTCGACCCCTCCAAACACGAGCCCGGCCCCAAATTCGTCCTCAGCGCCACCATCAAGGAAAACGGCCCACGCGAGGGCTTCGAAGTCCTCCACATGCTTGCCACCAGCCCCAAAACCGCGCTATTCATCTCAACCAAACTCGCCGTACGCTTCGTCAGCGACGACCCGCCCCCGGCCATGGTCGACCGCATGGCCAAAACCTTCCTTGCTACCAGCGGCGACATCCGCCAGGTCCTCCTCACCATGGTCAACTCGCCAGGGTTCTTCTCCCGCGACACGTATCGCGCGAAGGTCAAAACTCCGCAAGACTTCGTCGTCTCCGCCGTCCGCGCCTCAGGAGCCGAAGTCACCAGCCCCGGAGCCCTCGTCGACGTCCTCGGCGATCTGGGAATGCCTCTCTACGGCATGCAGACCCCCAACGGCTACTCCATGAAGTCCGAAGCCTGGAACAACACCGCCGCCCTCATCGACCGCATGAACTTCGCCCTCGCGCTCTCCTCTAACCGCGTCGCCGGAGTCACCACCGACTGGCCCACCATCCTCGGCCACCCCGACACCCCACTCACCGCCGAAGCCAAGGTCTCCGCGCTCGAGCAGACCCTCCTCCACATCTCCGTCAGCGACCGCACCCGCCAGACCATCCTCACCCAGATCAGCACCGACCCCGACCAGCAGGAATCAAGCCTCCGCCAGGTCGCCATCAAAGATCGCAAGCGCGACCCACTAGCCGTAGTCCCCCGCACGCGCCACGACGGCGACATCACCACCATCGACAGCCAATCCGCCCTCGCAGCCGGCCTTCTCTTCGGCTCACCCGAGTTCCAGCGCCGCTAATCCTCCTCAAGCGGCCAAAGATGATTTACCGGTCCATTCCCTTTCCCCATCGGCGTCGCCGTCCGAATCGCCTCCGTCACATACTGCTTCGCCCATAGCGCAGCATCCCGTCCCGAATCGCCCAGCACAATCCTGCTCAGCAGCGCGCTCGAGAACGCACACCCCGTCCCATGCGTCGAG
The DNA here is from genome assembly GCA_963798925.1 of uncultured Acidobacteriaceae bacterium. GTDB lineage: Bacteria > Acidobacteriota > Terriglobia > Terriglobales > Acidobacteriaceae > Edaphobacter. The sequence continues at coordinate 540,905 of CAWCVD010000007.1, read as the reverse complement.
CGGCTCTCAATCTTTTCCCCTTGCATCACCACCATCTCTCCCGCCGCACTCAGTACCAGGTCATCTGGACGCCCCAGATGCCCTCCCGTAACCACTACATTCAACTCCGAACCCATCGCTTGAATCGCCCGCGCAGCGTCCACCATATCGCCATGCCGTCGCACCTCACGGCCAAGCAGCACACTCGCCTCATCCAGATTCGGCGTCACCCAATCCACCAGCGGCAGTAGCCTCCTCCGCAGCACCATCACTCCTTCCGCATCCAGCAGTTCCCTGCCCGAACTCGATTGCATCACCGGATCTAAGCACCACCGGCACCCGCTCACCATCTAACCGAAGCCCCTCCAGAAACTCCACCACCACCTTCACCGTAGCGGCCGTCGCCAGCATTCCAATCTTGATCCCTGCCCCCGGCAGATCCTTCTGCAGACATCGCAGCGTAGCCCCCACAATCTCCGGCGAAACCGCCGTCGACGACCACACCCCCTCCGTCGCCTGCACAGTCAGCGCCGTAATGCACGAGGTCCCAAACAGCCCATGCGCCGCAAACACCTTCAGGTCCGCCGTCACGCCCGCACCCGACGATGGATCGAACCCCGCAATCGCCAGCACTGTAGGCATCGTCTTTCCAGCATAAAGGACCGCTGAAATTCAAAACCCCACATTTCAGCAGAATCCCCTGCGCACTGCTTTCTCAGCTTTCCGTGACGACCGAAAGCAAAACCTGCAAGCCAAATTGTTTCTACATTGTTACTACATCCTGTGCACATCTATGCAGATTCACCCACCCATGAACCTCATATCTTTAGTATTATCAGTCCCTTGGGTTTGGTTCATCACCTGCATAAAACTCCAGCAGGGCCCTGCAAGAACCTCCACTCCATCGGAGATTCAGAAGAGGGTTGAAAACGCCGGTGCCCAGCACGTACCTCCTGCATGACCGGGCTACCCGGCGCAGTTGCAACACTTAAGCCTTTGGTTCTCTCTGAACTCCTTTGGTTCTTTCTGAACACCAATCCCAACGCAAACCGGCGGACGAGACAAACCAATCTCGTCCGCCAACTTCTTGCACCCCAGCCGCAATAGCAGCTGCCTCACCTCACATGAAATTCGTGCGGACAACTCCTGCGAAGAGCCTCTTTCCCACTCTCGAAGATGGCCCAACCCGCAGCCATCGTTGAAAATCTCTCTTCCTTCAGTCTCTTTCGACTTGCCTCCTTGCATCACTCCTCTCGGAGCAACGCCAGGACATCCGCTCCCAAGGCGCGTTGGGCCGGAATCCACGTAGCGACCAGCCCAAGAAGCAGCATGGCCAGCACAACTCCCGTCAATACGACCGGATCGCGAGGGGTCGCCTCATAGACGATCGAAGACAGCACACGGGTCGCCGCAATCCCCAGAAGCAGGCCCAACGCAGAACCGAAAGCAAGCAAGCGCCACGCCCTCCCCAGTGCGGAGCCCAACACTTCCTTACGTTGCGCGCCCAGCGCCATCCGAATTCCCAACTCCCGCAGTCGTTTGCTTACCGAGTAGGAGGCCATGCCGAAGATTCCCGTGATCGCCAGCATTGCACCCAATCCTCCCAACACACCCAGCGATACCGTGGCGACACGCGAAGCGAACAAAGCGCTGTCCATCTCCTTATCCCACGTCCTGATCGAAAATGGCAGCCCCGCGTCCAGACCTCGCAAACTCGCCTCGATCGCCGCAGTTAGTTCCTGCGGGTCGCGGCTCGACCGCACGATAAGCCACGTTGAACTCGATGGCGATTGCAGAATAGGCAGGAACGCCGCCGGCTGTGGATCTTCGGTAAGCATTCTGTATCTTCCGTTCTCCACAACCCCCACTACCTGTATGCGCGTACCATCCATCGCCTTATAGAATCCCCCAACCGCTTCCGCCTCAGAACCAAAGACTCTGCGCGCAAACTCCCGGTTGACGACTGCCACTCTCGGCGCATGCCCGTCGTCATGCAACGTGAAAGTTCTGCCAGCCAGCAAAGCCGTACCCGCAGCGCGAAAGTATCCTGCAGATATCTCCTGTGTATATGTATTCAGAAATGCATTCGAAGGGCGAAAATCAGCCGTACTGTCTTTGAAGACAGCGACGTTGCTGAAATTCTGGCCGCCAAGCGGGAGCGTGTCCGAAGCTGCCGCGGCCGTTACCCCGGGAATCGCCTCCACAGCATCGACCATGCGCTTCTGCATGACAGCAACCTGGTCGCCGCTGTACCCCGCCATGTCCACATCGGTCTCTACCAGCATGGCGTTCTGTGTGACAAAGCCGAAGTTGCTGTGCAGCGAACGCACCAATCCTCTTACCGCAACCAGCGATGACGTGACCAGCACGGCGCAGATCGCTATCTGCAGAACAAGCAAGAGATCGCGGAAGTTGGGCCGCCGCCCAATCACATCAGCTGACCCGGCCTTGACGATCTGCCAGGGATTCGCCCGAAGCACCTGCCGCACCGGCACAATCCCAAAAAGCAATCCGCTCACCAGGGCCAATAGCACCGCAACGGCATACACATTCACGTCGGGGTTCACCGGCACATTCGCAGGAAAGCTCGATATGGGCTGCCACACACTCAACCATCGCAGCAACACAACGGCGCCCAGCAGTCCAACAACGCCTCCCATCAGCGACACCAGCACAGCCTCCGTCAGCAACTGGCGCAGAATGCGTCTGCGGCTCGATCCCAGGGCAAGCCGAAGAGCGATCTCCCTGGACCGGTCCGCGGCCCGCGCAGCAGAGAGGTTGCCCAGGTTCGCGCAAGCCGCCAGCAGAATCAGCCCGGCCAGCAGCATCATGCCCGAGAGGAACGCTCGTACAGGCCTACCAAGAAAATCCCCCATCAGCCCCGGACGAGCCAGCGAAAAGAACATCTGGTCGTCATCCTTCGGATAGCTCTTTGCCAGGTAGGCCGCGACGGAGTTCAGATCGGCTTCCGCCTGTGCTGTAGTGACGCCAGGTTTCAAACGCGCCACCAGCGACAGACCCCGAACCCCGCGCCCGTCCAGATCGTTTCCGCCCCCCACCTGATCCTCGTTCACAAGCGGCACCCAGAAGTCCGGCGTGAAGTAAAGCTCAGTACCGCGGAACCCCGCCGGCGCCACGCCGAGCACCGTAAACGGATGCTTGTTCACCTCGACCTTTCTCCCCACCACGCCACCATCACCCTCGAAGTGGCTCATCCAGTACGCATAGCTGAGCACAAGATAGGGGCTGCTGTTCGGTCCGTGCTGATCCGACGCATGGAAGAACCGGCCGCGATACGGCCGAATCCCCAGCACGTCGAAGTAGTTTCCGCTCGCCTCATACAGCCACGCCGTAGAGGCTTTGCCACCATCGTTCAAACCGGCACGCGAGAAGGCGTAGGCGATGACCCCATCAAGGCTGCGGTTCCGGTCGCGCAGATCGAGATAATCCGGATACGAGTGCATCGGAGAAGGATCTTTGCCGTGCTGGATGGTAAAGAGCCGCGCTGATTCCGGCACATTCAGCGGACGCAGAATCAGTCCGTTCAGCACACTGAAGACAACCGCATTCGCACTTATGCCAAGCGCAAGCGAAATGACAGCGACCGCTGTGAAACCGGGGGATTTGTGCAGCACACGGAGACCGAAGCGTACATCCTGCATGAGAGTTTCGAGAAACTGTCCCCCGAGCTCTTCGTGGCTCTCATCCTTGTACCGCTGATAGCCGCCGAACTCCACTCGTGCCCGACGTTCGGCCACTGCCCGAGCAAGGCCCGAGCGCTCGAGATCGTCGGCGCGATGCTGGATGTGTGAGAGCAGCTCCTCCTCCATCTCGGCGTCGATCCGGGAACGTTGAAAGAGCGTGGAAGCGAAGGAACGAAGCGAGCGTAGAAGGCTCATATCTCCTCCGGTCGCGCCGCAAGGGCAGAGGCCATAGCTACCGCGAGACGATTCCAGCCTTCCGTCTCCTGCCGAAAACGCTTGCGGCCCGCCGCCGTCAGTTCGTAGAACTTCGCGCGCCGATTGTTCTCCGATGTCCCCCAGCTGTCCTTCAAAAGCCCTTGACGGACCAAACGAACCAATGCCGGATAAAGCGCTCCTTGTTCAATCAGCAAGGCGTGATCCGAGATCTGCCCGATGCGCAAAAGAACACCATAGCCATGGAGCGGACCCAGGGAAACTGCCTTCAGAATTAGCAGGTCGAGAGTGCCTGGAAGAAGCTGAGCTTGGTCGGTCATTCGCTCTCCTAAGATAGTTAGGAGAGAATAATGTACTCTCTCCTAAGCTGTCAAGGAGAGAGTACCTTCCAAAGCCTGGCCCTCCATGCAACCATGTGGTCAAGGGATCGTGCCTGTCAGTTATCAGAAAACTACACACCACCACCGATTGTTTCTTCGTCTTGAGACGCTAAACTAAAGTCATGCCCTCCACCGAAGAGAAGATCTCCGCCAGGCACCGCCTCGCCGTAGCCCTCGACTACCCAGACGAAACCCAGGCCCTCGCTCTTGTCGATCGCCTCGGCCAGACATGCCACTGGTACAAGGTCGGCATGGAGCTCTACTACGCGCTCGGCAACCGCATCGTGTACGAGCTTCGCGACCGCGGCTTCAGCGTCTTCCTCGACCTCAAACTTCACGACATCCCCAACACCGTCGCCGGAGCCGTCCGCTCCGCCACGCAAGCCGGCGCCTCCCTCCTCACCATCCACGCCTCCGGTGGCGCCGCCATGATGTCAGCCGCAGCCATCGCCGCCTCTACCCCAGGCTCGCCTCGCCTCCTCGCCGTCACCGTCCTCACCAGCATGGACGCGCACGAACTCGCCGGCATCGGCATTCACGACTCACCCGAGAAACAGGCTCTCCGCCTCGCGAAACTGGCTCAGCAATCCGGCATCACCGGCATGGTCTGCTCCCCCGAAGAAGTCGCAATGCTTCGCAAAGAGATAGGCCCCGACACACTGCTCGTCGTGCCTGGAATCCGCCCCGCCAGTACTGCGGTTGAAGATCAGAAGCGCGTAGCCACCCCGGCAAGCGCTATCGCCGCCGGTGCTTCCCTGCTCGTCGTAGGCCGCCCCATCACCCGCGCCACCGATCCAGCCACCGCCGCCGAATCCATCCTCGCCGAGATCGAACACGCAACAGAAAAACTGAAGAACTGAATAACAGACGAAAAGTGAAAACTGATCGCAAATCGTCTTTGCAGTTGTCGTCCATTACCCGACGAAGAACGATCCGGTTCTGCCAAGAAAATAAATCTGAAAAAAGAGGAAAATTTTAGAGCCGGAAATTAGTGCACCCAAGCACCACGTTACGACCACAAAAATGCACTAAGAACCACGAAAAACACCATGTTTTTCGCTGTGGAAAACGCCAAACACCCTGTAAAAACGCCACCCTCACCACGAAAAATTAAAACATCAAACCTGCGCGGTCAAATCCTGCATTCCCTCACCATGCGTGACGTCCATATCGCTCAATCGCAAAGCCAGAGCCTTGGCCGAAGCACCTCCACGCTGAAACTCACTCAAATCCAGCTCCGCCACATCAAAACCCCGCTCTGTCAATCGCTTACCAAGATCCGACTCCACCGCACCCATCACAACATCGCGTCCGGCATTGATCACATTGCAGCCAAATTGCGTTGCTTCCAACTCACTGACAACAATACGCTTATCGACACCATAAGCCGCTTCAATCTTCTCCCGTGACTCCGCGTCAAACGCCTCCGGGAAATACAGCAAATACCCACCACTCAGTGGCGAAAAACAAAGATCAAGATGAAAGAACCTGGGATCAACAAGATGCAACGACGTCACAGATGTATGCCAGGCATCCGCCACATGCTTGTGGCTGTACTTGCACGTGCGAACCCCATGCGCAGCCCACAAATGCCCGCCATTCGCGTCAAAAAGCGCATCGCCTTCCCCTTCAAACGAAGTCTCCCGCGGCGTAGCCCATGTCAGGAAACCATCATCTTCCAACCACTTACGCACATGCATCTCTTCCGTCTGCCGTTGCGGATGAGTAAAGCTCGAGATCGCCGCAACCCCATGCTGCACCAGCGCCGCATGCGCCACAAACACCATATCCGGCGCACCCTCCACGGCATGCAGCAACCTGATATCCGCAATCCGCCGCAGCTCCTGATACAGATTTCTCCATTGCATGAACGCAACATCGCGCGAAGGCTGATGTAGATTCCCCGCCATCCACGGGTTAATCACGTAGTTGACGTCATAAAACTGGGGTGGGCACATCAGGTAGGTGGGGCGGTTGAAATGAGGCAATGACGCAAGGTTTGCTGAAGGAAGCGCTGCGGGCAACGTGGTAATCATAAAACGGGGTTCCTACTTTCCAGCGTAGAGTCTGCCCGTCGCAGATCACAGTCGTCAAGTGCTTGCCCGTAAATTATTTGTACAACTTTGGTACGGCGAAAGTTAGGCTTCTATCCGCATTCAAATCAGTCTATTGGAACTATACGTGCAAACGATAAAAGAGCCCACTATCGGGCTCTTTCTCGCCTAACGAAAATCTGAAGCTGGCCTAGAGTTTCTCAAAGAAATCGCATGCCGAGCAGGAGATGTACACTCCCCCCGGAGTTCCCCGCTCACGGTCTTTGACGCGCTTGACGATGCGGGTCGGTTTGGAGCACTTGGGACAATCCGTGCTCTTGTGGGTATCCATAACTTTCTTACGGTCGCCGGTCTTGGCAATCTTCGCCATAATGCTTGTTCTCCCTGGTTCGAATGTTGCGGCTCTCGCACCGAATGTCCTAACGCTTCTCTTCCCTGGCGGGCGAGCAGAATCGAATCATCCGGAACTTCTCGAAGGATTGTCCGGGACTGGTCCACGGCGGGAATCAACTGGAGAAGAACTGCGATTGAGGCTCTTCTATGAGTTTACACGACTGCAGCTACTGCATGGGCGGCTTCGATCCCGTTCTTGGGCCCGTTCCAGGAATTGATCCAGGATTCGTTCCGGGATTTGTCGACGCAGGACCCAGGCTGGGAGCTGTACCAGAGTCCGTCGGTGTGGGATCCGCCGAAGGCGGCGGTGGAATGGGCGCCACTTGAGTCTTCGAGTCCGTCGGAAACTGCACCTTGCCCGGGCCGTCAGCGGGAGCGGCTTCGCCCGGCAGGCGCAGACTTGGAGCTGCCGCAGGCTTGTCTTCTGAGCCTCGTCCGTTCTGATCTCCGAGGGCTACCTCGCGGGTTGGAGGCGGCGCATTGAAGCCGCCCATCTCATCCGTATCGTGGATCTCTATAGGTTTGCCCAGCGCGGCGATTTCAACCATTGTGACTCGATCTCCTACGAAACGAACGAAGCGTATGGTCTGCGGCACATGGCCATAGATCCACTCTTCGTAACGTGCGCCGTTGGGATCGCCACTCTGTTGCTCACGCAACTTGTTTTCTGGAGCGCCGAGCGCGGCGAGCACCATGCGATGGTTCATCCCGACTAAGACCTCGTGAGCTGCGATGGCTTCCTTCAATTCCGATGGGAGCGTGTCGGCGTAGGCCTGCTCGGATGACTTCACACCGAAGTCGACCAATGGTGCCAGAAGCGCCTTTACCTCGGGACCTGATACCTCAGGGACGCCGCCCTCGAAGACCAACGTGATGCGCGAACCGGTTGCGGTCTCGGCAGGATCACCGGCGACGGGCATGGGAGAGTCGTTGAGTTGAATGTGGCGCAGAAAGCGGTGCTTCGCGTATGGGCCACCGTTGAAATCGAGAACGATGCGATCCGGTTTGATTGTCAGCGACGTGATGATCACACGATCACCGGGCGCTGCTGACTGGCCTTTCTCATAGACCATCTTTCTGTATTCAGCCGGAGGTGGATTGAGGCCTCCGTTTGCCTGCAGCGTTATTCCTGCGCTGACAGGGAGAGCACGATGCGCAAAGCCTTGCTCTGCTTCGAGATTGCGAATGAGTTCGCGGCGTCCACGTTCGGTTAGTTTTGCTTCGGGGAGCTCGACGTGGGTTGGTTTGAAGTCGGTGGCGATGTCGGCAGTGGCGGATTTTTCGCCCACGACGAAGACCTGAGCGTGCGCCGATGCGATGGGTAGGGCCAGGATAGCGGTGATCAGGGCCGATCTGTAAGTGAGTGCCATAGAAGCGCCTCAGATATAGAACAGCTTGCGCTTTCTCTTTGCTTTTGACAAGAGGAGGGATGACTTTTTGCGCCTAACTGCAAAGTTTTTTTGGAGTTGTGGTGGGAGGGGCGGTTTTACAGGGGGATTAGGGATTTCCACAGCGGAAAACATGGTGCTTAACGTGGTTCTTAGTGCATTTTTGTGGTCGAAAGTGTGGCTCTCAGTGACATCGAATTCCGGTCGCTAAGATTTTCCTCTTTTTTTAGATTTTTTTTGCCGGATCCGGATCAGGACTGTGGCTCGTCGGGGACAGACCGGGTCTGGGGTGTGGCAGGGAGGATCTGGACGAGCGCCGGGGGCGGGGGTGGGGCTGGTCTTGCCTGCTGCTCCATTGCGACGTGGGCCGCGGGTGGGGCGGCCTCCATGGGATAGCCGGCCGCGACGATGGGGACGTAGGTGTAGTGCCAGGCGTAGTCGCGGGTGAGACGGACGAGAAGGGCGATTCCTACCAGGAGGACGATCACCGTGAAGGTTGCTGCCTCCGGTCCATAGATACCGCCGGTGAGCGAGGTGCGTCCGATCGTGCGGGTCTGCACGATGCTGGCGAAGTCGGTGATTCCGCTGATGGGGAGACCGAAGAGGATGCCCATGGAGGCGTTCCAGGCGAAGTGAAATCCCCACCCGAGCCAGAGCCCGTGGGTGCGGAGCCATGCGATTGCGAGCAGCAGACCGGCGAGGACAGTGACCAGCGTGCTGGTCCAGGTTGCGCCGGGATTGAGCGCATGGCCGAGACCGAAGAGGAGCGACATGACGATGGTGGCCGCGACCGGCCCAATGGATTCGATGAGGCGGCGGAAGGCATATCCGCGAAACGCAACCTCTTCGGCGAGGGCGGCGACGGCTAGCGTGACGAGGTTGAGGAGAAGCAGACCGAAGGCGCGCGGCTGCGTCCAGAGCAGAATGTTCATCGTTCTGGCGGCGGCCATGGGCAGCACGGCCAGGACGAGCAGTCCCCAGCCAAGGGCGGCTCCGAGCGCCCACTCTCTTCCGGAGGTGGGACGTTTGGGAAGGCCAAGGACCTCGCGCAGCGATGAGCGTCGGGCGGCGATGGTTTGCAGTAAGGAGAAGCCCACAGCGAGGAGGAAGAGAAGAAAGGCCGCGACGAGCAGCGGCCGCGCGGCATTGAGCGCGAAGCGTTCGCTAAGGCCTCGGGCGGCGCGGGCTGCTACCGCGTCGGCGGCGAAGAACCAGGCCACCGCAGTTACGAACAGAGCCAGTTGAAGCGTGCGCTCGGAGCGGCGTTGGGCAGTGGGGTTGAGCGCGTGCAACGGTAGTTACTCCAGACGGTACGGATGGCGCTAGACGACGGTGTAGAACTGCGCCATGTTGCGGAACTTGGTATAACGCTGCTCGAGCATGAGGTCGAGAGGGAGGGCGCGGAGCTCCGCGAGGTGATACTTCAGTTTCTCAGCGACCATTGCCATGGCGGCTTCGGGGTCGTTCTGAGTTCCTCCGCGAGGCTCGAGGAGAACGTCGTCGACGCAACCGAGGAGCTTAACATCACCGGCGGTGTAGCGAAGAGCGGCTGCGGCTTGCTGCTTTTTGCCGGGGTCCTTCCACATGATGGATGCGCAACCCTCGGGCGAGATCACGGAATAGATGGCGTTCTCGAGCATGAGGACTCGATCGGCGACGGCGAGAGCCAAGGCGCCGCCAGATCCGCCTTCGCCGGTGATGGTGGCGATGGTTGGGACGCGGAGGCGTGACATCTCGATGAGGTTGCGGGCGATGGCTTCTCCCTGGCCTCGTTCTTCAGCGCCGATGCCTGGGTTGGCGCCGGCGAGGTCGATGAAGGTAAAGATAGGGCGGTTGAACTTCTCGGCGATCTTCATGCAACGAAGCGCCTTACGATAGCCTTCGGGGTCGGGCGAGCCGAACTTGCGGGCCATGCGCTCTTTTGTGTTGCGGCCTTTGAGGTTGCCGACGACCATGACGGGTTCGCCGTAGAAGAAGGCCATGCCGCAGGCCATCGCGGTGTCGTCGCCAAAGGCTCGGTCGCCGTGGATCTCGCTGAAATCGGTGAAGATTGCCTGGATGAAGTCCATCGGGTATGGGCGCTGCGGATGCCGTGCCAACTCCGTCCTGATCCATGCTTCGGGAGTGGGCGCGGGGGGATGCGCTGATCTGCCTGCTTCGTGTTCTGCCATGGTTTCTGGGTGCTTCGGTGCCACTCAGTTGATTGTATGCGATGGGGGATGAGACCGCGACAGCGGACGGGTACGATACGGAGCTTCTGGGTTTCAAGCAATCCGGGAAACCTGGGTTTCTTAACCGTTCGAGTCGATGAGAGCAATGGAGATTTGCACTGAGCCGCTGGCGTGGCAGGTTTATTCTGGCCTGCAAAACACTCTAGTGTGCGCGCTCGGCGTTGAAGGTTCGTACACACGCACACTTAAGCAGACCTGGTTCGATCAGGAGATCATCAAGCCCAAGGTGCGGCGCAAGCTGACAACGATACCGGGGCTGCCATTGTTTTGAAGCCCGGGTCCCGACATGCCAGACGACCCGTCCTGACATCCCACCAGCAGAAACAAACCGGCGATTTTTGAAACTGCGCAGATTGTGGTAGCCGCACGGATAGTCCTTCATGGGACTTCTCCAAGCAAGAGTTCGCCCGGCCCGAAGGTCATCGAGGTTTATAAACTTCGGCGCTGGATGTCGGATCCGGCCAAACGCTAAAGCCGCCAGTGATCAGAACTGTGTCATCGGGGAGCGGAGTGGCTGTGTGCGAATGGCGGCTTGCGGTCATCCAACCCGCAAACTCGAACGTGCCGTTAGCGGGTACATAAAGCTCGGCGTAGGCGCTCCCATCCCCCCCGGGCACCTGGCCACCGGCAATCAAGACCGTTCCATCGGTAAGGAGGGATGCAGGGGCGATTTCTTGACTGACCGCGCTTCCAATGGAAGCGAATGTCCCAGCCGCCGGGTCGTAGACCTCAGCATCGGCGGGGTCAGGCCAATCGTTACTGCCTAGAAACAAGACTCTGCCGTCCGTGAGCAACGTCGCGGTGTACCCGTAGTCCGGAAAGTACTTAAGCATCATCGGGCCGGTCAGGCCGAACGTCCCGCTCTGCGGATCGAAGAGCTCGGTCACACCAACGCTACAAGATCCGTATGCGTCGGCGCACCCGGTGACCAGGACCTTGCCTTTGGTCAACAAAGTGACGGTGATTCCATACGCCTCACTCAGATTCGCATACGGGCCTGTGGGGGTGAAAGTGCCGCTTTGGGGATCATAGATTTCCGCATTGTTGGACGCCGCAATAAAGACCCTCCCGTCCGGAAGCAAGGTCGTCACGTCCCCAGGGCTGGCATATACTTCACCGCCAATCGAGGTCAAATCACCCGTAGCGGTGAAAGCTCCCGAAGAAGGATTGTAGATCTCCGCGGTGGAGACGGAAGTGTCGCCGTTTACACCGCCAGCGATCAAGACGCGGCCGTCAGCCAGCAGCGTTGCCGAGTGTGCATAGCGAGGCGTGATCATGCTGCCGGTGGGGGCGAACGTGCGGGTGGAAGGGTCATAGAGCTCGGCGCTGGCAAGCGCTTGGAAACCGTCGCCTTCTCCCCCGGCGATCAAGACCTTGCCGTTACGAAGCAGTGTTGCTGTGTGGTCGGCTCGCGCCGTGGTCATGTTGCCGACGGCCGTGAAGTTGCCAACGGGCTGGGAAGTGACCGGAGGCCCTATCGTGACGACTGCGGATGCGCTCGCTGTCGCGTCGGCGCCTTGTGGCGACCACATGGTAAGTTCCCAACGTGTTCGGGGCGGTGTATACCCCTGAGCCCGTGATCGAGCCTCCGGTCGTGCCCTCTTGAACTGACCACGTGACCGTGGTATCGGCCACCCCTTTTACCGTGGCGAGAAAGGAGAGTGACCCACCCTCCGGTACCGTCGCCGTCGAGGGACTAATGCCGACAGACACCAAAGACGAGGCAGAGGGTGTCGCCGACGTTGAGGGGTTCGCGCACCCAGTTGGAAGAAACAGACCCAGTGAAAGGGCGAACACCATCCTTGAAAACCAAAGATGCTTTAGCAATTGTGATTTCATGGCAAGGTCTCCTAATAAGCTGAGTTGCTTACGCTCGCATGCTTACTGTCATCGCGAATTCTGCGCATCCTTTGAAGCATCTTTGTTTGTCAACTTTCGCGCCGGGTTGGAGAAGGGTTAATGGATGCCATCTGATAACGATCTTCCTGTGGGAGGGATGGGTTCAGAATGACGAATCTCCCGCGGTGACTGATGAAGATGGAGTGGAACAGCGAGCTAGGCACCACGCCATCGGTGTCCACATCCGCACGGCGAGAGAGCGCAACCACCGTCACGTTCGAAATCGAGTTATCCCCCAGACTGAGCGAGCGAACCATGCGTGTCTCGGCTGACGACGAAATCCATGTGTCGAAGCTGCCGGTATTCACCGACGTATCCCGCTTTGCGCCCGGCCCTAGCGTGTTCTGAAATAGCGTGACCCTATTGGCGCCCGAATCCAGCAGCAGCGACATCGGTCTATCCCCTAGCTCCTGAATGTGACCGGATACCACCAGTCGGTTGCGAGTTGGCTGTCCGTGATACATCCCATTCATTTCCAGAGGGAGATGTTCACCAACCGCCGTCTCAGCCATCAGACCATCGGGAGTCTCCAGCCGGATGACCTCGTGAGAATAGTCAATCAGCACGTCGAAGTTCTTGAGGAAGTCCTCTCCGAGCACACCGCGCACCTTATCGGTGGTCGTCAGATGATCGGACCTGTACACATCTCCGCCGGAAACCGCAGCCCCGCCAACAGAGATCGAGTTCACGTGGACGACCGACATCTTCGCGGAAGCCATCACTCCCACCACCGTGTTCTCGCCCACCCTTGAAAGATGAAGTTCTTCCGCCAGCCTCTGGTCCACCATCGTTTTGCCGCAACCCGTGTCCAGCATGAAGTCATACGGCCCCGAGCCATTTATGCTGACAGGTACGATGATCATGGACAGATCGTCCAGCTTAATCCTGGCCGTGACGATCTTCGCAGCCGGTTTGGTTTGGTCGGGGACTGCGGCCCCCGCCGGAAGACAGATCGCGCAGCCAAGAACGACGGCAAGGAAGTTGAAAGAACGAATAAGCGACATGGTGTTCACCTCGATGGGGGGAACTATGTCGTTCCGGCCTGCTAATGGTCTTGAGGTACACCGGATGTTTTCGTGATGAAGATGATGTCTTGGTGATGCTCGCTAAGGCGGAGAAGACAAATGATTTATCGGTTCGAGCAATTCGAGGTCGATGATCGGGAGTTTCGCTTCTCTGAGCACGGGGACCCCCTGCAGGTCGAGCCGAAGGTCCTTCGTCTGCTCCTCTATCTCATTGAGAACCGGAACCGTCTCGTCCGAAAGCAGGAGCTCCTCGACACCGTATGGCAGGACGCCATGGTCACCGAGAACGCCCTCACCCGCGCCATCGGTCTGCTCCGCAAATCGCTCAACGACGACAGCCGCGTACCGAAATTTATCGAAACCGTGCCCACCGCCGGCTACCGTTTCATCGCCAGGGTCACCACCGCAGACGAAATCTCCGCCACCGAGCTGGCAATGCCACTGGAATTGCCCCCCACCGCAACGAAAGCTAAAACAGGATTCAAGCCCTCATCCAAATGGATCCTCGCCTCCGCTTTTCTGCTCGCCATCGCCGCCGCAGGTGTCGTCCTCTTCTTCTCCCACCGCAAAAATGTCTTCACCGAAAAAGACACAGTCGTACTCGCCGACTTCGATAACTCCACCGGCGACCCGGTCTTTGACGGTACCCTCCGACAGGGCATGGCGGTGCAGCTCGAGCAGTCACCCTTCCTAAGCCTCATCTCAGACGAGCGCATCCAGCGGACCTTACGACTGATGAACCAGCCGGCCGATGCGCGACTTACCATGCCGGTTGCTCGCGAGATCTGCGAGCGGACCGCAAGCGCGGCTGTGCTCGACGGCTCCATCGCAAGCCTCGGCGCGCAGTACGTCCTGGGCCTGCGAGCAACAGACTGCCGCACCGGAAAGGTCCTCGCTGAGGAGCAGGTGCAGGCCGCCAGAAAAGAAGATGTTCTGAACGCGCTGGACCAAGTCGCCGGTAAATTCAGAACTCGAGTCGGCGAATCCCTTACCACCGTCGAAAAGTACGACACTCCGTTGAAGGAGGCGACGACACCGTCACTTGAAGCCCTCAAAGCTTATAGCCTCGGAGCGAAGAAGTTTGAAGAAGGGCAGCTAAATGCCGCTCTGGCCTTCTTCAAGCAGGCGGTGGAACTCGACCCGAACTTCGCCGCAGCCTACGGGAGCATGTCGGTCGTGTACTTCAACTACCGTGAGCCGAAGCTGGCGGCCGAGAATATCCGTAAAGCATACGAACTGCGGGAGAAGGTGAGCGAGCGGGAGCGACTCGCGATTGAGGTGAGCTACTACACGAACGGGACGGGAGAACTGGACAAGGCCGTGCAAAAGCTCGAGATGTGGCAGCAGACCTATCCGCGGGACATTGGCCCTCTAAACGCGCTGGGAGTTTCTTACCGGAGACTTGGGAATCCGGAAAAAGCGTTAGAGGAGGATCGCGAGTTGCTGCGCCTGGCGCCGGACGCAACGAACAGCTACCGGGACCTCGCCATCGATTACGTGAATCTTAGCCGGCTGGATGAGGCGGATGCCATGTACAAGGAGGCCGAGGCCAGAAAGTTGGGGTATGTGGGGCGGGCCAAGTCTCGTTATCTATTGGCCTTTTTGAAAGGTGATGAGGCACAGATGACACAGTTGGCCTCATCCTCCATGGGAAAACGGGGTGAGGAAGACATTATGCTGGCCGCACAGGCGGACACGGAAGCCTGGTACGGAAGGTTGAGCAACGCGCGTGAACTGATTCGCCGGGCGATGGATTCAGCCCTGCGTAACGATGCCAAAGAGAGCGCCGCAGGCTATCAGGCAGCAGCAGCGCTCTATGAGGTGGACTCGGGCGACCGGGAGCAGGGCCGCTCCGATGCCGAAGCGGCAATGAAGCTCGCCCCGAACCGCGATGTGCAACAGATGGCCGCACTTGCGCTCGCGCGCGCAGGCGATACGGCGACGGCGGAGAAGGTGGCGGAAGAGCTCGACAAGAACTTCCCGCTCGACACGCTGGTCCAAAGAAATTGGCTCCCCGCGATCCGTGCAGCGATAGCCTTGCAGCGCAAAGACCCAAACCGGGCAATCGAACTTCTGCAGACGTCGAGCGAAATAGAACTCGGAGAGAACCGGATGCTCCCCGCCTATTTGCGTGGTGAAGCCTATCTCATGCTCCACGATGGCAAACATGCCGCGGCAGAATTTCAGAAGTACATCGATCATCGGGGCGGGGTAAGGAACGCACCCTGGGGTGCGCTCGCCCACCTCGGCCTGGCCCGCGCCTATGCCATGCAGGGAGACACCACCAAAGCCCGCGCCGCATATCAGGATTTCCTGACGATCTGGCAAGACGCAGACCGCGACCTACCTATCCTGATACAAGCGAACGCCGAGTATCCCAGGCTTCAGTAGACTTTGGCACGGCACTCAAATTTCCGAGAGAATATCTGCTCGCGATTGCCCTACTGTGATGTTGCATTCAGAAATTTGAGGCTCAGTTGTCGATGACAGACCTAGCACTCATTGAGCGAACTGGCGATTTGTCAGCTCAGGGCGTTACGTTTGAACAAACGATATGAAGCTAAGAATCGTGATTTAGTATTGGCGCTAACAGGAAAGACCCAATTGCCTAAACTTAGCTTCTCGAATTGAGGGTTCAATGTATTCAAGGAAATTGGTCTTGTCGGCGATTTTGATCTGCATCGGTGGCAGTGGGTCAAGTCAGGTAATGCTTCCTTCGGCGGGCCTTTCCATTTTGAGCCAACCCGCGGACGCTGCCGTTTCATCCGCAGTCTCGTCTGAATTGCGCGAGATGGCCGCGAAGGGACAGCTAGGAAACAACCTCAACACCGCTGGGTATCGGGAGCAAATCAAGAGACTTTATGAATCCACAAACTTTGCACCTTTGTGGATCAAGAGTGGTGAGCCAACATCGCAGGCGACTTATTTGATTGAGTCTATGCGCGCAAGTCGTCTCAAAGGGTTGAATCCCAGCGACTATGATGCGGAAGGCCTGGCGAAGCAATCGAAGTCCCTCAAAGGAGCGTCAGCGGCCGTGCAGGCTTCGTTCGATGCGTCTCTGACGATGGCTACGATGCGGTACATTTCGGATCTGAGGATCGGGCGAATCAACCCCAAACACTTGAAGTTCGGCATCGACGTGCAGTCCAAAAAATACGATCTGCCAGAGTTTATTTCGCAACAGGTTGCGAGTGCGGGAAACGTTCAATCTGTCCTCGATCAGATTGAGCCCCCGTATGCCGGCTATCGCCGCATCGAGAGCAGCTTGAAGCAATACATCGATTTGGCGGCGAAAGGCGACGGCGCCAAAGTGCCAGCAGGAACCAAGACTGTTGCTCCGGGCGATGTGTATGCAGGAACTGCTCAGTTGGCCGAGCGGTTGCGGTTGCTTGGAGACCTTCCGCAGGGTGGAAGCTTCGATTCCTATAGCGGGGCTCTTGTGGAAGGAGTCAAACATTTTCAGGCAAGACATGGGCTTGCCACAGACGGCAAATTAGATGCGGCGACTCTTCGTGAGTTGAACACTCCGCTCAGCGAACGCGTTCAGCAAATCGATGACGCCTTAGAACGCTGGCGATGGATGCCCGCAGAGTTTCAGCAGCCTCCGGTTCTCGTGAACATTCCCGAGTTCCGACTCAGAGCTTATTCAGACAATCATCAACTTGCGCTAAGCATGAACGTGGTTGTGGGCAAGGCTGCGCCAACCCAAACCCCTGTGTTTACGGACGACATACAGTTCATTGTGTTCCGGCCTTATTGGAGTGTTCCCCCTGGAATTCTCCGCAGGAGTGTCATCCCCGGCATCATGAAAAGCAGCGGGTATATAGCTCGTGAGAGATTCGAAGTGACCGACTCCAGTGGCAAGTTGGTGTCTGTTCCAAACGACGAATTAGTTGCTGGGCTACGCTCGGGCAAATATTTCATACGTCAGAAACCTGGACCAGCAAATGCTCTCGGGCTGATCAAGTTCATGTTTCCCAACTCGTATTCCGTCTATCTTCACAGCACTCCATCGACCGAGTTGTTTTCCAGGTCGCGACGCGACTTCAGCTCAGGATGTATCCGAGTAGAGAAACCAGCCGAGCTGGCCGCCTTTTTGCTGCGCAATCAGCCTGATGGGAACGAACCATGGACTGTGGCACGTGCACAAGCCGCGATGGACTCAGGCAAAGACAATCGGCAGGTTAACCTGAAGGTCGCGGTCCCGGTCCTTATTCTCTACGTGACCGCCGTCGCGGAGGAAGACGGTACCGTGCACTTTTTTGACGATATCTATGGCCACGACAAACGGCTGAATGCCCTCCTTGCGAAAGGCCCTCCTTATCCCTAGACAATTGAAAGAGACTTCGTCCTGGAAGGACGTCGATCCTGACCTTTCGATTCTCATCTCTGCCAAGTGAGAATGCGCAAAACTAACGTGACATATAGCCGGGGCGGACTATCGCGCCGGCGCTCTCCCGCGAAGACCCACCAGGGCGAGGACAGAGGAAGCGAGAATCATAACGCCGACACTCATGAAGCCTATCGTGACTAACGTCTCCTGCCAGGGCTGACCGGTGCGGCCAGGCGCAGTAATTGGCGACAGGGCTCCAGTACCGAAGACCGCCGCCAGCAAGGTGATGAGCCAGTTGACATAGGCGCCATAAAGCCCAGTCCAGAATGCGATCGTTTTTGTCACCGGCGCCAATCTCACATGGGTCCAGATGGCGCCTAAAGCAATCAGGAAGGTGCCATTCATCAGGCCTTCCAAATGTGCGGCAAGCCCCATGCGCACGTTGGCGAAATGCTGCTCCGGGAATCCGGTCAGCAGTCCCAGCACAAACAGACACATTCCATGGAACATCAACCTGCGGTTATTTTCCTCGATATCTACAATCAATGGCCAGCCCCCGTCTTCCGCCGCTGTTCTCGATGATCGTTCAGTCGGCCACCCATTGTGCCTCAAGCTGATAGAGAATGCTTTCCTTTTCGATACAGGAGTCTGCAGCGATCCACGTTGTGGGCGCTGATCGTGATGGCTCGCCCAAGCTTGCAGCCGGATGCCGTCAATAGCAGGTCGATCTTGGCCTCAGCATTTCTTCTAGTTCGTCACCATAACTGAGATCTGAACCGAAGATACAACCGCCGCCGCTGTACCTGTAAAAGTCACTACCTGAGTTCCGGCTGGCGGCAGCTTCACCGGACTCCCGCTACTGCAACCGGTCGCGCCCAGTGCGAGCGCCAGCATGGCGATGAGCAGTACGCCCTTGCCCGCAATCCGGTTCCGTTTCGCGAACCCGATCATTCCGAGTGGCAGCAGCATCGCCAGCCAGGTTAGGTTCTTTGGCACAAGCGGTTGGCCGCCCAAGGAACTTACACTCGGGGATACAGTAATAATCGCGGTGGCCTGCCCTGCGACGCCGCCGCTGACAGTCACCGTCGACGGCGCGACCGAGCACGTCACGTAGATAGCTGGGGTTGAGCATGTCATCGTTACCGACCCACTGAACCCGCCAGCGGGTGTCACCAGCAGAGGCGTGTTAGACACTCCGCCAGCCGCTAGCGAAACCGTCGAAGACGACGACGTCACCGCAAACGGTTGCACTACCGAGATAGAGACAGTGCCGCTGCTCTTCACGTAGTTCGAGTCTCCACTGTACTGTGCAGTCAACGTATGCGAGCCCAGGCTCTGCAGCGTCACGGAAATCGTCGCCTTGCCCGCGGTCAGCGAGCCTGTACCCACGGTCGTCGTGCCATCTGTCACCGTTACCGTGCCCGTAGGGGGCAACGCACCCGTGATTCCTGAAATGGTCACCGTCAAGTTTGTGCTTGTTCCCGGATTGGTGGCCGTTGGTCCCGTCACGGACGTCGCACTTGGTGCCTGGACGATCACTGTCGGGGTTGCCGCGCCCGTTGACTGAACATAGGTCGTATCGCCCTGGTAGACCGCGGTCAGCATGTGGGTTCCGGCCTGTAGACTCGCGGTTGTAAGCGTCGCAACGCCATTCACCAGGGTTGGCGTGCCAAGAACGGCCGTGCCGTCCAGAAACTGCACTGTACCTGTGGGCGTCCCGCCGCCCGTTGAAGTTACCGTGGCAGTGATAGTGGTGGTTCCACCGTAGACCAGTGTTCCCGTAGCGGCAACTGCCGTCGTCGTCGGCATCCCAACGACCGTAACACTCACGCTACCGAAGGTTAGAGGATTCGTATAGGTCGTATCGCCCGGATAGTGCGCGGTGTAAGTGTGTGTCCCCGGCAGCAC
Source organism: uncultured Acidobacteriaceae bacterium (assembly GCA_963798925.1). Taxonomy (GTDB): domain Bacteria; phylum Acidobacteriota; class Terriglobia; order Terriglobales; family Acidobacteriaceae; genus Edaphobacter. The sequence continues at coordinate 521,398 of CAWCVD010000007.1, read as the reverse complement.
CCCGTTCAGCGTCACACTGGCAATCGTTCCATTGCCACCCAGCGTTCCCGTCCCCACAACCGTCGAGCCTTCCATAAACTGCACCGGCACCGTTGGAGCCGGCGTCCCCGTATACGTTCCCCCGCCGCTGATTGAGGCATAGCTCACCTGACTCATCGCCGGCTGCAGCATCGCATTGAGCGTCACGGACGTCGGCGCATTCAGCGTCTCCGTCTTCAGATTGGTCGCCGTCGCGTTCGATCCGAACAACTCGCCCACCAGGTACTGAAAGTTACTCTGGCTGCACGGATACGGCGTCTCATTCGGCATCGTCACCGAGCCCGTATAAGTAATGTTGTTCCCCGTGAGCGTCGTCAGCAGCGGCGACACCGGCCCCGGCCCCAACGTCACCACCAGGTTCTGCGGCGCCGGGCTGATGTCCTTCTGCTGCAGGTTGTCGAAGATCACGTTATCCAGAGTGATCGTCGACGGGTTGATCACCGTCCCCGCCGTATTTTGATACCCCTGCAGTGTCACCCCGCTCTCGGTAATCACATGGATATTGCGGTAGGTGATGTTCTGCAGGCTCGGGTAAGACGTCCCGGCCGAGGTGCTGTAATACGGCGAAAGATAGATCCCAACCTTGTTGTTCGCGCTGCAGATATTCTGATACGTCACATTCTGCACCAGGCCGCCGTTCGACTGCTGCGCCTTGATCCTTATGCCGATTCCATTTGAATCGTTCGCAGTCCCCATCTGGACGATGTTCTGTACCAGCATGTTTGTCAGTCCGCCCTTGGTGATGCTCCCGATCGAGATCCCATGCCCGCTGTACGTATTCACGTTCTCCACCGTGATATTCTGCGCCGGGCTCGACGCGCTCACCGCCACATTGTCGTCCCCGTCCGAGATCGACGAGTTCAGGACCGAGATATTCAGCCCCGAAGGATCGATTCCGTCCGTGTTCCGCGTGCTGAAAGGCGTGATGATCTTCACGCCCCACGCCGTGAAGCCCGTCTTGTTGGTTAGGTTGCCGCTCCACTTCACATGGAACATCGCCGAGTTCCTGAACGTGATCTTGTAAAGGATCAAGTTCGCGGCACTGGCCATCATCAGGATCGGATTATTCTGTGCCCCCCCGCTCGTCAGCTGTGCCTTGCCCGCGTTGTCCCACCATGAGATCGTCGACGCCGTCCCGCCCACCAGCAGCTTGTCCTCTCCGCGCCCATCGATTACCCCATACCCCATGATTGCGGCGTTGGCTGCGCTCGCCGTAATCAGGGGCAAACATCCATTGCCTGCCGTTCCCACCGTCCCGCAGGTCTCCACTCCGGGAGTCGTCACCTGGTAGTCCGCCGGGTTACGAGAGCCGAATACAGTCACACCGCCATCCACCAGCAGCGTCACGCCAGTCGGAAGTGTGATTGGTCCGATCAAAAATGCGTTGTTCGCTCCGTTGGTCGCCAACTCGACCGCCTGGCCCGACGCGCATGCGGCCAAGGCACCTTGAATTCTGGCGGTGTCCAGTGTCGTCTCGGACGAGGGTTCGCCGTTGAAGATAGCTTGCTGCGCCTGCAGCACTGTACAGCTCGGAGGGATCACGGGCTCTGTAACCGTGCGGGCATCTTGTGCGGCGGCCCCAACAACGCCTACGCCGAATGCTACAACTCCAACCCAGAACAACCTTGGCATGCCGACCATATAGCAACTCCCTCAATTCAGAATCAAATTGAGTGGGTTCTACCACGTCCTTCAGCCAATTGGCCGGACCACTCAACTCTGCAGCCGCCATTCTTCACTTTCAAAGCAGCGCTGTCAAGCTTGAGTCTGCGTATTACTTGTGCCCAACGGTCGTCTATCTGTGCTGGTAGACAATGCACCGGCATAGGACTACGCTTGAGCTTCACCAAGGCAGAGGCTGCACAGATGGTTCTCAAGCTTCCACCCTTCTTTCCCCACAGGCGAAATAGAGACGGTTCCTTCGACTCCATTTGCCTGAACTGCCTGCGCACAATTGCTAATGCAAGGGTTGAAGCTGATCTAGCGAAGCACGACAAGTATCACGTATGCAATCCTTCCATCCTGTCCCAACAGGCTCTTGATCGCGCTCGGACACCGCGCTGACCATCTAGCCTTGTCCTTTTCTGGACGAACCTCTTTAGGCGGCGTGACGATGGTCGAAATCAAATTTTCCCACCGCTGCAACCCTGATGGCACATGGCAATCAATCTGCCCGGAATGCTATAAGACCGTGGCGGAGAGCCGCGAGGAAGCAGACCTAAAGCGAGACGAAGGTACCCATGTTTGCATCTCGCTCAATGGACGCCTGGTTCGGATCGACTAGCGTTTTCGCTCTTGCGCACTTCGAGTGCAAGACGTAATCAAGCCCTCGCCGTGTTCGTTCCGTAGTGTCCAAGGCCGCGCCCAAATGTCCGGATTGAGGAGCTATTGGAAGAATAGGCCCAGGTCTTCCCGAAGAGTAAGCTCAGAGAGAGGTCACCAGACCATGTCAGTCACAGTTCACTTCAAGGATACTTCCACCAATAAGATCACGTCGCTGGAATATGAAATCGGCGCGGTAATTCCTAACCTGGGCGACCATATTGTGAGCCCGTTCAATGCAGAAAGGGTTGCACTCGTATCTGGGATAACCGGCGACGGCAAAAGGCAACCGTTTTCGGTTCTCTGCGCCGAGTAGCGCGTGTGCAGTCAATACGAACAGCGGACAGAGACGAAGAAGCGCTGACGCGTTTCGCGTCTCCGTGAGGCTATGGGATCATTGACCTCGCATGCTTCTCTTTCATCCCAGAAGTAACTGGCCATGTAGGATTCCCTCATCGCGAGTGTTCTAAAGGTCGCGATAAAGCGTAGAATGTAATTAGCTGATCTAGCTTAGAGATCTGCGCAGACGGCGCTATACCCTTCAAAACTTACCCCTGCGGCGCAGTTGCTTTTCTGGACAAGCACCACTTCTCAAAGAATTTGCATTTCACCCGCGAACTCAGCAGAACTTAGCCTGAACGCCGCAAGCAACGTGGAGGCTAACGTGCGCTCAGAACTCATCTTTCGTGCCAGCGAAACGGTCGATAACAAGTACAAGCTTTGCCAAACAGCCTCAAAGGCCACTCGCCGTCTTCATATCGCCGCAAAAAACACCACAGACACTATCAACGATGTGTTTTCACGAATAGCTGGCGGCGATATGTCCTGGCGGCTACCTGCGAATCCCCTTGCCTGAGCCTAGGCACGCGTGTGCGTCTTCAGCCACTCATTGATTTGCTCCAGACGAGCATCACTTAACGAAGCAAAGTTTCAGTATGGAGTTATGGGAATGAACTCACTGCGCTTTAGCTGGCCGGCTGGGCTTCCGAGGTTGCTGAGTTCGCCTAAAGAGTGCCCACTCTGTACCTCGGTCGAGTTCACTGATGCAGAGAGCCATCCTCTGGATCGCGTCTTATCGCTGCTCGCATTACATCCGATTCGCTGTGTCAATTGCTGGCGAAGATACTACGGCTTCTCGAAGATGAATAAAGCCACCACATGAGGAGCAGCATTTCCGGTGGCACTACCCTCATAGCTGACTTTTCCCATGCGTCGGGAGTGTAGGCGGAGCCTGTGTGGTTATGGTGTGGGGGAGGATCGCAAGCGGTTGTCGAGCGCGAACGCGTTGTGCTCGATGAGAAAGAGAAGCAGGAAGAAGATGACGCTGTAGAGGAGTTGCTGGCTGGCGATGTCCCATTGCTGATTCGCGGTGACTCCAATGGTGAGGAGCATCATAAAAACCGCTCCGCAGACCAGGGCGACGCGAGTGAAGAGACCCAGGATAAGGACAAGGCCGAGGACGGCTTCGATGAATGGGATGGCGTAGCTGAAGCCGAGGATGAGGATGTGCGGGAGTGGGGATTTGGCGAGGTGCTCTGCGGTGGCGTGTGCGAAGGCGTCGACTCCATTGTGGATTCGGATGAGGCCGTGGCCGGCGAAGTTGACGCCGAGGGCGATGCGAAGAAGAGCGTAGGCAAGGGATTTGGGCGAGGGTTTCATCCCTTGTATGACGCTCTGGGAACGGATGGGCTACAGGTTGTCGAGACCATAAAGCCAGCTTACGTGAGTTGCGGAGGTCTCTGCTTCTCCAGGTTCTCCACATTTCGTCTTGCTCTCGGGGGCTTATTCCTCTGCGAAGATTTGGATGTTCGGGCCTGGACAAAGGCAAATGCGGGGATCCTTCACTCCGTTCAGGATGACGACATCAGAATTTTCTATGTCAGGATTCTAGCGGTGAGAGAGGGCACGGCGAACGGTTAGCGTCATGACGAGATAGCCCGAGCGGTTCATGTGGACTCCGTCGCTTGAGTAGGTGGGATGGCCGACGAGCGGCGTGTAGTAGTCGATGAGCTTCCAGTGGTGCGCGGCTGCGAGTTGCGCGATGCGGCGATTGAGTTCGAGGACTTGGGCTTTGTAGTCGTTCGTGTCTCCCTGCTGCCAGCCGTGAAAGATGGGCGGAATCTGGCAGAGGATCGGCTGGGCGTGTTGCTCGACGGCTAACTGGGCCATTTTTTCGAGGTTCTGGATTGTGATTGCCAGATCCTGGCCGAGGAGAACATCGTTGGTGCCGCCGAGAATGACGACGGTCGTGTAACCGTGGCCGGGGACTTCGAGAGGAAAGCGGGCGAGCATTCTGGTTGTGGGGTCTCCGCTGTGGCCGAGATTGGCTGAGGGATACCACCATAGCCGGGTGAGCGAGTCTCCGAAGAAGGCAATGTGCGGATCTGCTTTGAGGACGCGGCAGCCGGAGAGATGAAGGCTGATGGTGAGGAGAAGAACCGATGCGAGACGAAGCTTCACTTGCCCTAATCCAGCACGCGGACGCCGCCCCGGCCGACTAGCTCTTCGATGTGGTCGATGAAGAGGCGGTCAGCGGCTACGGTCATGTTGTGGGGTTCGAGGACGGCGCAGAACTCGCCGGGTTCTTCGAGGTCGAGGAGGACCTTCCCTTTGCCGGGTGCGGCGACGAGGACGGCATGGATCTTTTCGAGCAGCGCGGCGTCGGGATTATGGAGCGGGACTTTGATGCGGAGTGAGTCGGGGAGCTTGATCTTGACGTCCTCGAGTGCCTGGATGTTCGAGACGGACAGCTTGGGGGCTGAGTCTTCTTCGCCGCGCAGGACGCCGCGTACGACGACGGGGACTTCGATCTTCAGTTTGTCCTTGAGCTTCTCGTAGTTGGCGGAGAAGGCGATGAGTTCGATCTTGCCGACGGTGTCTTCGAGTGTGGCCTGAGCGTAGAGTTCGCCGGAGCGCTTGGATTTTGCGACCTTGAGGCCGGTGATGACGCCGGCGATCTGGATCTCGTTTTGCGGCTCTTCGCCGCGGCGGCGGAAGGTTTGAGGCTCGGGCTTCATCTCGCAGGCGGCGACGGTGTCGACTACCTTCATGTTGCGGAGCTTCTCGCGGTACTTGTCCATGGGGTGACCGGAGACGAAGAAGCCGAGGACCTCCTTTTCGTTCTGGAGGCGGGTGTGCTCGTCCCATTCGGGGACGGTGGGGAGTGCGTCTTCGTTCGCGGCGGAGGTGGGATGGAGGTCGGCGTCGAAGATGCCGAAGAGACCGTGCTGGCCGGCGGCTTCGTCGCGCTGGGTCTTCTGGGCGCGTTCCATGGCTTTGTCGAGCGCTGCTGTTAGTTGGGCACGTCGACCGAAGGCGTCCATTGCGCCGGCTTTGATGAGGGATTCGAGGACACGTTTGTTGAGCAGGCGGAGGTCTACTTTTTCGCAGAACTCCCAGAGGCTGGAGAAGCCCTGCTTCCCTTCCGCCTGCAGAGCAGTGCGGGCGGCGAGGATGGATTCGATGGCGTTGTGGCCTACGTTTTTGATGGCGGCGAGGCCGAAGCCGATGGCTTTGCCCTGCGGCGAGATAATCGGGGTGAAGTTGGCATCGGAGATCTGGACGTTGGGCGGGACGACGGGGATGTTCATCTCGCGGCATTCGGAGATGTACTTTACGACGTTTTCGGGTTTGGAGGTTTCGCTGGTGAGGAGCGCGGCCATGAACTCGACAGGGTAGTGGGTCTTGAGCCAGGCGGTGTGGTAGGCCAGGAGCGAGTAGGCGGCGGAGTGCGATTTGTTGAAGCCGTAGCCTGCGAACTTCGCCATCTGGTCGAAGATCTCTCCGGCCTGCGCCTTGGGGAACTTGCGTTCGGCTGCGCCTTTGAGGAAGATCTCGCGCTGCTTTTCCATTTCGGCGGCGTCTTTTTTGCCCATGGCGCGGCGGAGAAGGTCGGCGCCACCGAGCGAGTAGCCGCCGATGACGTTTGAGATCTGCATGACCTGCTCCTGGTAGACCATGACGCCCAGTGTCTCGTGGAGGAGGGGTTCGAGCTCGGGGAGCAGGTAGGCGACCTCGCGGCGGCCCCACTTGCGCTCGATGAAGTCGTCGATCATGCTCATCGGGCCGGGGCGGTAGAGAGCGTTGAGCGCGGTGAGGTGTTCGACGGAGTTGGGTTTGTAGCGGCGGAGGACGTCTCGCATGCCGCCGGATTCGAACTGGAAGACGCCGGAGGTGAGGGCGCGGTGGAAGACCTTCTCGTAGGTCTCAACGTCGTCGAGCGGAACCATTGCCATGTCGAGTTCGGTGCCGGTGGTGGACTTGATGAGCTTGAGCGCGTCGTCGATGATGGTGAGCGTCGTCAGGCCGAGGAAGTCCATCTTGAGGAGGCCCATCTTTTCGACGGCCTTCATGTCGTAGGCGGTGACGATGTCGTCGTTTTTGGCGCGGGTGACGGGAACGAGCTCTGTGAGGGGCTTGGGCGCGATGACGACGCCGGCGGCGTGGACACCTGCTCCGCGAACGAGGCCTTCGAGGCGGAGGGCGGCGTCGATGAGTTCTTTTATTTTGGGATCTTCGTAGGCGGCGGCGAGCATGGGCGAGTCTTCGAGGGCCTGCTCGATGGTGATGCCGATGGTGGTCGGAATCATCTTGGCGATGCGATCGACCTCGCCGTAGGGCATGTCGAGCGCGCGGCCTACATCTTTGATCGCGGCTTTCGCGGCCATGGTGTTGAAGGTGATGATCTGGGCTACCTGATCCCGGCCGTATTTGCGGGTGACGTAGTCGATGACCTCGCCGCGGCGGTTCATGCAGAAGTCGATGTCGATATCGGGCATGGAGACGCGTTCAGGGTTGAGGAAGCGCTCGAAGAGGAGCTCGTTCTGGAGCGGATCGATGTCAGTGATCTGCATGACGTAGGCGACGAGCGATCCTGCGGCGGAGCCACGGCCGGGACCTACGGGAATGTTGTGCTCGCGAGCGTAACGGATGAAATCCCAGACGATCATGAAGTAGCCGGGGAACTTCATCTGCTTGATGATGGCGATCTCGCGATCGAGGCGCTCGTAGTATTCAGGGATGGTTTTTTTGAGGATGCCGCGGTCGCGGAGGTGAGCGACGGCGGTGTTGAGACGCATCTCCAGACCTTCGCGGCAGACGCGCTCGAAGTAGGTTTCCAGGGTCTCGCCCTCGGGGACAGTGAAGTCCGGGAATGGGTTGTCGACCTTGGCCATCTGGAGGTTGCAGCGGTCGATGAACTGCATGGTGCGGGCGCAGACCTCGGGAGTCTGCGAGAAGGTGCGGAGCATCTCTTCCGCGCTCTTGATGTAGAACTCCTGGGTGTCGAATTTGAACCGTTTGGGATCGTTCATGCTGCCGGCGGTCTGGACGCAGAGAAGGATCTCGTGTGCGCGGGAGTCGTCGGCGGCGACGTAGTGGCTGTCGTTGGTGGCGATGAGCGGTATGTCGAGGTCGCGCTCCATCTTGAAGAGGGATTCGCAGACAGCTTTGTCGGGGGCCAGGCCGTGGTCCTGGATCTCGAGGAAGTAGTTGCCGCGACCGAAGAGGTCTTGATAGAAGCCGGCGGTGCGTTTGGCCTCGTCGTACTTCCCTGCCATCAAGTGTTGGTTGACCTCGCCGGCGAGGCAGCCTGAGAAGCCGATGAGGCCTTCGGCGTGTTTGGCGAGGAAGGATTTGCTGACTCGGGGCTTGCGATAGAAGCCGTGAAGCGCGGCCTCGCTGGTGAGACGGACGAGATTGCGGTAGCCGGCCTCGTTTTCGGCGAGGACGAGCAGATGGTTGTAGGTGTCGCCTTCGGGAGCGCCGCGATGGTCTTCGTTTTTGCAGATGTAGAGCTCGCAGCCGAGGATGGGCTTGATTCCCTTCTTCTGCATGGCGTCGAAGAAGTGCACGGCGCCGTAGATGTTGCCGTGGTCGGTCATGGCAGCGGCAGTCTGGCCGATTTTGCCGAGGTGGGCGGCTAGTTTGTCTACGTCGCAGGCACCGTCGAGGAGGGAGTAATCGGTGTGAAGGTGAAGATGGGTAAACTCTGCTGCCATGCACCTATTCTAAGGCGTTCGTTTCGGCTCATTCGCTGAGGATAAGTGGGGTCGGAATTATCCGATTCGTCGGGCAAAATGCAAATTTTTCTGCAAATTGCGGTGACGTTGCGCGATGCTGCGGTGTCTATAGTGACCAGAACCACGAGGAGGCATCAAGAATGCGTTCTGTCGGGGCTGTGGTGTGTCTGTTGGTACTTGGTGCTGCTTTGGCGAAGGCACAGGGGACGGCGAATAGGAGTTCTACATCGGGTTCTACGGCGGGGCGGACGGCTCTGACAATTTACAACCAGGACTTTGCGGTGATCCGGACACCGGTGGAGCTGAATCTGCAGGCGGGAACGACGGATGTGTCGGAGACGAATGTGACCGCTCAGGCGGAGCCGGACTCTGTTGTGCTGCGCGATGCGACGAGCAAGCGGCCAATTCATATTCTCGAACAGAATTACGACGGTGCTCTGCGAATGCAGGCGCAGATGCTTGCGAGGTTTGAAGGTAAGACGATCGATTTCTCGATCCCAATGAGCGACGGCACGGCAAAGCTGCTGCAGGGGAGGATCATTCGTGCGGGCTATGTGCCGCAGTTTGATCTGCTGGAACGTTATGGTCAGCAGTACTTCTATCAGTACCAGACGATGCAACAGCAGCAGGAGCCTTTGATCGAGGTAGAGGGAAAGCTGCGCTATGGATTGCCCGGGATGCCGCTGTTCCCTTCCGACACGCCCGGACTGACGCTACGGCCGACGCTTCATTGGTTGATTGAGTCGGAGAAAGCGGCGAGGATTGCGGCGGAGTTGGATTACATTTCGCGCGGATTGAGATGGGACGCGTCGTACAACGTGATTGCTCCTGCGCAGGATGGTGCGACGTCTCAGCGGCTGGATATGTCGGGGTGGGTGAACGTGACGAATGAGAGCGGGACGGATTTTCATGATGCTTCGCTGCAACTGATGGCCGGGGACGTCAGCAAACTGGTGAATCAGAACGGAGGGTATCAGCTTGCTGCCAAGGCTTACGACGCCATCTCCATGGGAGGGCCCGTGGGTGGACAGCAGCAGATCACGCAGAAGAGCTTCGACGACTATCACCTGTATGATCTGCATCGAACAGCGACGCTACTCGATCACCAGAGCAAGCAGATCGAGTTTCTGAATGTGGTGGGGATTCCTGCGGAGCGGGTTTATGTCTACGACGGATTCAAGGTCGATGGGCAGAGCGGGCAGAGCTTCTACTACCAATGGAACCAGGAGAACTTCGGCAACGGGGCCAACAAGAAGGTCTGGATTATGCAGGAGTTCAAGAATAGCGATGCCAATCATCTTGGTATGCCGCTGCCGAAGGGGCGGATGAGATTTTATCGACGAGACGAGGATGGGAGCCTGCAGTTTGTCGGGGAGAACGTGATCGACCATACGCCAAGGGACGAAATGGTACGGGTGTATCTGGGGAATGCGTTCGACATTACGGGTGAACGGACGCGAATGGACTTCAAGAATCAACAGCAAAACCGGACGATCGTCGAGAGCTACAAGATTGTGCTGAAAAATGCGAAGGAGACTATGGCGCAGGTGCGGGTTGTCGAGCATATGTACCGGACGGCGAACTGGGAGATTTCGAAGAATACGGATCAGTTTTCGAAGACGGACTCGCAGACGATGGAGTTCAACGTCGAGGTGCCTTCACATGGCGAGAAGGAAGTGACCTACACAGTGACTTATACGTGGTGAGCGGAGGGTGAGGCATCCTGCGTGTCTGGTATTAGAATCGTAAGCCATCATGGCAGGGATCTTTTTGATCGATGGAATTCGCCGCTCGCTTCGGCGCAGCAAGCGTAAGAAGAAGGTGGCCCAAGCGAAGAGCTGGCCGATGGTTGAAGCGGAGATCAATCATTGGCAGGTGCTGAACGCGGACGATGACGTGGCTACGATGGGTGCGCCGTATCAGATTGAGGCCGGGTTTCACTTCAAGGTGAATGGGGAGTACTACGGCGGTTATCTGCGGAGTATCGGGATGACGCATCATGAGGCGGAGACGAAGGCGAAGGGCGAGCCGAAGGTGAATGTTCGGTATAACCCGGCGAATCCGGATGAGACAGCGGTGCTGGCTGAGGATAATGCGGGGAAGCTGCCGTTTGGGGTGGTTTCGGGTTAGAAGCACTGCACGCCAATTTCGGTGGTTACGCCAGACCCAGGAATATCGCCAGAGCTGCGTCCACCTGAGCCATCGTCTGGGGGCTCATCTGTCCGATGACCCTACGAATCCGGCGACGAGAGAAGGTCTGGATGTTATCGACCGCAATCTCTGACTCTTTTCTAAGCCCATTGGAAGCGCTTGGCTTTACGAGTATGCGCACGTCGGGCACACGTAAAAGATCGCTGGTAATGAGGGCCACCGTGATCAGCTCCGGATCACGCGGAAATTGCCCCTGGATGACAAGCGCGGGGCGAGGCTTGCCGAAATCTCCTGGCGAAGCGACGGTAATGACCGCACCCCTAACTATCTTGGTATCTCGAACCTCAGGTTTGGAAGGGTCGGCCACTTAGACCCAGCCTGCCAAGTCTTCTTCGGTGACGGGAATCAGGCCTGCATCTGTGAGGGACCGGGCATGATGAGATATCTTTTCAAGCTGTCGGCGATACTTTGCGAGGAAACCCGGGCGGCGAGTGTCAGGAACCCAAATCTGGACGGGACGCAAGCCGCGGGCCCGCAAAGAGTCGCGGTGTTTGCGAACACGCTCCCTGGCAGCGGCTTTCCTTCGAGCGGCGAGATCTGTTGCGCGAACCGACATGAGTAGATTGTTACATGTAACGGTGCACCATGTCGAGACGCTCTATTCGTGGACGGGAAGAAAACGGCTTTGGGGAAACCCGAAGATGCGGAGCCTGAGGCAGTACTCGGCTTCGACGGCGTAGTGGCCGGTGCGGTGCCAGAGGCTGTATTCGGCTGGCCATGGAGCGGCGTGGGTTTTCCATGGGAAGGAATAGTGTTCGAGAATGAGCGCGGTGCGCGGAAGGTGGCTGGGTGAACTGACGACCTCTGCATTATTCCAGTTGTGCTCCTCCATGATGCGGCGGCTGTAGAAGATGTTCTGAATGGTGTTCTGAGCGCGGCCTTCTTCGAGGATTGCGGTGGGTGGAACTCCCTGGGATTCGGCGAGTATGGCCATGACGTGCGCTTCGACGAACTGGTTGTGGGCCGGCCCCCCGGTGAAGATGAGGGTTGGCGCGACGCCGGCTTTGAACTCGCGAACGCCTTCGAGGGTGCGCTCGCGCTGCTCGGGCGAGGGTGTTCCGTCTGGCTCGGCCGGCGTGCCGAGGACGATGATGGTGTCGAAGTGGGTGAGGGTCGTGTTCGACGAGGGGATGGTTTCGTAGACAACAACACCGGTGACGATTGCGATGAGGATAAGGGCGATGACGATGACCAGGAGTTTGCGAAGAGTCTTGGCCATGGCTGATGCTAGAGGCTCCGGACCAGGTTGGTGGCGAGATCAGTATAGAGGTCGACGGCTTCGAGGAGTTCTTTCTTCGCGATCTTCTCGTGCGGCGTGTGGGCGACGTGGATGGAGCCAGGGCCGAGGAGGAAGGGTTCACCCCAGTTGGTGAGCGCGGGGATGTCAGTGGCGAACTTGGCGATCATGGTGGGCATGTTCCCCACCCTGCGCATTCGGACGAAGGGCAGGTCGAGCGAGAATGCGACATCGACGCGATCGCCTACAACAGCGGCAATCGATTTTTTCAACTCGTCCGATGGTCCAACGGTGCGGATGAGAATGTGGGCTTCGGCTTTGTCGGAGATGACGTTGGGTGCGTAGCCTCCAGAGAGGATGCCGATGTTCAGAGTTGCGGGACCGATCTCAGGCTCGGATGGCAAGGGCAGCGCGAGAATGTCGTGCAGGGTCTCGACTAGCTTGTCGATCGCGGATTCGCCGAGCTCCGGGTAGGCCGAGTGGGCCATGCGGCCTTTGGCGCGAAGCTCGACGCGGAGCGCACCTTTGGAGGCGATGGCAATGCGGTTGTCGGTGGGCTCGCCGTTAATCAGGAACTTCGATCCCCTGGGCGTCTGGTTGGCGACGAAGGCGCCGGCTGAGTCGCGTTCCTCACCGACGACAAAGAGCAGGCCGACTCTGACGCCTGCCTCGCGCAGGCGATCAGCGGCGGCGATTTGCGCAGCGATGATGCCTTTGGCGTCGCAGGAGCCTCGGCCGTAGAGGAACTCGTCGTCTTCGCCGGCGCCGATAAAGGGCGGAACGGTGTCCATGTGCGTGGAGAGAACGACGTCGGGCGTGATGCCTGGGAGGGCCGCGTAGACGTTGAAGCGCTCGCCGCTGCCGGCTCCGGGTGTGAGGGCGCGGTCGGGCTGCGGGACGGACATTCGCTCGACGGAATAGCGCTGGGCGGTGAGGAATTCGTGAAGAAACTCTCCGGCGGGACCCTCGTGGTAGGTGGTGGATTCGATGTCCACGAGCTTCTTGGTGAGTTGAATCGGGTCGATCGCCATGTGTTTCAGCATACGATACCGTGCGTGAACTTCGGGTGAAGCTACTACCCGATAGACTGATTGAGATGACGCAGATTTCGCATGCACGAATTCAATCGATCGAAGACCTGCGCGGTCCTGCGGGGCGGCTGGAGGCTCTCCTGAACACGGGCCGTGACGACGCTCCCTATGCGGCGTTGGTTTGCCATCCGCATCCGGCCGGCGGCGGCACCATGCACAACAAGGTCGTCTATCACGCGATGAAGGCGTTCGCTTCGTTTGGACTGCCGGTACTGAGGTTTAACTTCCGCAGCGTGGGGCTGAGCGAAGGAGAACATGATGACGGGATAGGAGAGCAGGAGGATGTCCGGGCGGCGCTCGACTGGCTGGAGCGGAAGTTCAGCAGGCCGATTCTCTTTGCCGGTTTTTCCTTCGGCTCGAACGTTGGGCTGCGCGCTTGCTGCGGAGATCTGCGGGTTCCGGGGCTGATCGGGCTTGGCCTGCCAGTGCGTGCGGAAGGCAGAGATTACAGCTATGGGTTTTTGCCGAAGTGCACCGCGCCGAAGCTGTTTATCAGCGGCGATCACGACCAGTATGGGCCACTTGATGTGCTGGAGAGTGTGTTTGCGGGTGCGCCAGAGCCTAAGCGGCTGGTCTGGATCGCGGGAGCGGACCACTTCTTTCAAGGAACAGCGGATTCGCCGGGGCCGAAGCTCGAGCAGATGCAGCAGGAGATCCGGTCGTGGCTGCAGAGTCAGTTTGGGTTGAGCTAGATCAGGCGACGCCGCGAGCTTCGGGAAAATTGGGTGAGGCGGAACGCTCAGGATTGCGGTTTGCTTGAGTGCGCAACTCGGACGGGAAGGGATTGAGAAGCCAGTCACGCATCGCCTGATTGCACACGTCGGGCATCTCCTCGAAGGCGATGTGGCCGACGCCGGGCAGCACGAGCAGGTTGGATTTGGGAAGCGTGCGGTGCAGTTCGCGCGCGGACTTGAGGCCGACGGCGCGGTCGCGATCGCCCCAGATGAGCAGAGTCGGCTTCTCGGCGAGGCCTGCGAGGGCGGAGCGTAAGAGGCTCATGTCGACAAACCACCGCTGGACGATCTGGAGAACGTGGTCTACAGTGCCGGGGACGTGCAGATGGTCGGTGTAGCCCTCAAGTACGCCCTTCGAGACTCGGCGGGGATCGCCGTACATGCGACTGAGCGCAGTTGCCTTCAGCATTCGCGGCAGAAAAGGGATCAGGCGCGCTAACCACATACCGAAACGGGTCTGATAGAAGCCGATGAGCTGTTTGCCAAGATCGCAGAACGGATTCGCGGGAGCGAAGAGAATGAGCCTGCGCACGCGGCCCGGATGCCGTGCAGCGAACATCATCGCGATCGCGCCGCCGTGAGAATGCCCAGCGATGTCGGCCTCGTTGAGTCCGAGCGCGTCCATACAGTCAGCGAGGCGATCGGCGGTAGCCTCGAGGCCAGCGTCCAGCCCGGGGACGCGTTCTGATTCTCCCATGTTGAAGAGATCGATGGCGTACACGTTCGAATCGCGAGAGAGAAAGGTGATGTTCCGGCGCCAATTCTTCGCGGAGCCAACAAGACCGTGAAGCAAGAGCAGAGGCCTGCCCGTGCCTGCGCGTTGGTAGTGGACCTTTGCTCCCCCCACCAGGACGAAGGCCTCTTCAATATTGGGAAGTTCGTGTGTCACGGATGCAGCGCCTCGCGAAGTTGGGATTCAAGTGTTACCGAGCAGTCTCGGGTTTTGGGAATTTGGCGTCAGCCACCGATGTTACAACAATGTTAATTTCTGAGATGCCATTGTTTCCCAAGGTTCAGCAATATTGTGCTGTTAGGTGTGTGAGAATTAACAACATACCGGAGGGTAAATCTCTCTTTTTCCAGAACTATACGTCAATTGAGATATGTAAGATATCAGTAAGCAGTTTTCTGTGAAATACGGAATAGGCTATGATTTCTTGTAGTAATTAGATTCGCATTCCGCTTAAATGACGCACTGAAGGTGTTTATGGGTTTGGTCTCTGAGGTGCTTACTTAACTATTGAGTTGGAATGAAGAACGCCGCTCAAACCCGCATCCTGGCCGTCGTGCTTGCTGTGGCGACTGTGGCAGCCTGCGTCCTGGCGGCGCTGAACTTCCAGCACGAGAATGGTCTCGAGGTGCCGACGGACGGAGTTTGGTGGGTCGAGGCCAATGGCGGTCTGCGGGCTGAGCGCGTGCCAGCGGACTCACCCGGAAACAAGGCGGGAATACGAACCGGGGACATTCTGGTTGGCGTCGACGGCCAACCCACAACGCGTGTGGCGTCGCTGGGCCGTGAGATGTTCCGCACGGGCGTCTGGGGCCACCCGACCTATTCGATCCTCCGGCCGGTTCCGCAATCGGTGGACATGAACCGTGCCGCGCCGCTTGAAATCCCCGTGATTCTGGTGCCGAAAGATCGTTCTTTCAATCAGTACCTGCGGTTTATCGCGCTTGTTTACCTCTGTATCGGAATCTATGTGCTGTTCCGGCGGTGGACCGCGCCGAAGTCTGTCCACTTCTATGTCTTTTGTCTGGCCTCGTTCGTGTTTTACAGCTTCCGCTCGACGGGAGAACTTGGCATCTACGACTGGGGAAATATGGTGGCGCAGGCGTTGCAACCTGCGCTCTTCCTTCACTTCGCCGTCAGCTTCTCGCACCACGACGCTCCGGATCCACGCAACCGGTTCAGGCGGCGGCTGGGCTGCGCGCTGCTGTATCTGCCGGGAATCTTCCTGCTGGGCCTGCAGTACATGGCGATTCGTTTCTGGTCGGCTACGGAGCTCCTGGTTCACCGGCTGGATCAGATCTCTTTGGGATACCTGGCGCTTTACTACGTGATTGCCGCCATCGTCTTCCGGTTCCGCTACCGCAGGGCTGAGTCTGGCCTCGAGCGGCAGCAACTGAAGTGGCTGACGCGCGGCACTCTGCTTGCCGTCACTCCCTTCACGCTGCTGTATGTAATCCCCTACCTCTCGGACTGGTCGGTGCCGACTCCGCTGGCTAAGCTGGCCGGTCTCTCGCTGGTAATCCTTCCACTGACCTTCAGCTGGGCAATTGTGCGCTACAGGCTGATGGATGTGGATCTGATCTTCAAGCGCGGCGTGACGTACACACTTGCCACGGCGTTGCTCGTCGGACTTTACTTTGGCGTCATAGCGCTAATGGCCGAGTTAATTCACACACGCCTGCAGAGCCTGGGCATCTGGGGCCTGATGGCGGCGGTCATTGTCGCCGGAATCGCCTTCGATCCGCTGAAGCGCGCAATTCAGGCACGGGTCGATCGAATCTTCGATCAGAAACGATTTGACTATCGCGAGACGCTGGTTGAGTTCGGCCGCGGCATCAACTCGCAAACGGATTTGCGTGCGCTGCTCGATTCGATCGTGGAGCGGTTGCCGCAGACGCTGCTGGTCACTCGGGTCGCTGTCTTTCTTGCGTCGGAGGAAGACGGAAGAGCGGGCTCGCCTCGGCGTTACAGCTTGGCTGCCTCACACGGTCTTGGCAACCTGCAGGCTTCGGACCTGAGGGCACTCGATGTCCGTTTCCTTGACTTCGACCGGCCGGGCGCCAACAATCACATCTTCCTCGAAAATCCCCAGCACGTCCTGCGTCTGCCGGAGGCGCAACGAAACAGCGCGGGGAGGCTGGACCTCAACTACTACCTTCCCTGCCGGGTCGCCAATCGCGAAGGCGGCGGTGCCCGCACGGTTGCCGTCATCGGCCTGGGCCGCACAGACGACGGCGACTTCCTCTCGAGTGAAGACATGGAGTTGCTGGAATCGCTGGCGGGATACATCGGCATCGCGATTCAGAATGCGCAGCTCTACCAGAGTCTCGAACAGAAGATCACTGAGTTTGAGAGCCTCAAGGAGTTTCACGAGAATATCGTCGAGTCGATCAACATCGGTGTCTTCGCGGTCGATCTCGACGATCGAATTGAGAGCTGGAATACGCAGATGGAGAGCATGTATGAGCGGGGCCGCGCCGAGGTTCTGCATCAGCCTATCTCTGCTGTCCTGCCGCCGGAGTTTGTCACTCGATTCAACAGCGTGCGCGAGGAGCATGGAACTCACACGCTCTATAAGTTCAGGCTCTCGCTGCCCAACGGCGGCGAGCGGATCGCCAATATTGCCATCGCTCCGCTGGTTACGCGCAACTTTGTCGCTGTAGGCCGCATCGTTCTAGTCGATGACATCACCGACAGAATTCAACTGGAGGCTCAGCTCACGCAATCGGAGAAGCTCTCGTCCATTGGTCTGCTCGCGGCGGGCGTCGCGCACGAGGTGAATACTCCGCTGGCCGTCATCTCGAGCTACACCCAGATGTTGACGAAGCACATGCGCGACGATGAACGGCTGGCTCCGGTGCTCGAAAAGATCACGCAGCAGACCTTCCGCGCCTCCGAGATCGTCAACGGCCTGCTCAACTTTTCGCGCACCAGCGGAGCCGAGTTCACGAGCGTCAATCTGAATGAGCTTCTCAGCGATACTGTGACGCTGCTGGAGCATCAGTTCAAGACCTCACAGATCCGCGTCGAGACAAACTTCGATCCGCACCTGGCGCGCATTCACGGCAATCGGGGCAAACTGCAGCAGGTGATCCTGAACCTGATGCTGAACGCGAAAGACGCGATGTTCGGAACGCAGAACGCCACGTTGAAGATCGCGACCTTCAACGGCCCTGGCCGGGTGTTGGTGCGAATTCAGGACTCCGGAGCAGGCATCGAAAAAGACCACCTTCATCGCATCTACGATCCCTTCTTCACTACAAAAACCAAACCTCAGGATGGTGCGCATAAGGGCACCGGACTCGGACTCGCCGTGAGCTACGGAATCATGCAAGAGCATGCCGGAAAGATTCACGTGGAGAGCGAACTCGGCGTCGGAACTGCCTTCCAATTAGAGTTCCCATCGTCCGGCACACGCCCCGCCATCACTGTGGATCTGCCGAAGAGCAGCACGCAGGATGTCGAAAGAAAGACAATCCATGTCTGAGATCTCTGAACTTGTCTCCGAGAATGTTCCGATGCAACGCGCCGCGCGAGTCGTCGGCGACCCCCGTATTCTCATCATCGATGACGAAGGCGCCATTCGCGAATCGCTCGACACTCTGTTGACGCTTGAGGGCTTTGCGGTCGACACGGCTGTCGACGGCGCGTCCGGCGTCGACCTGCTGTCGCGCAACGAGTACGACCTGCTGCTCCTCGACCTTGCCCTGCCCGGCCAGAGCGGAATCGATCTGCTACCGCGCATCGTTGAGATGCAACCTCACCTTCCGGTGATCATGATCACCGCGTATGGGACTGTCGGCAACGTCGTTGACGCCATCCGCGCCGGCGCTGAGAACTTCGTCCAGAAGCCGTGGGACAATGAGAAACTGCTCGCCGACATTCGCGCCGCGATTGCCCGGCATCGCGCAGAAGAAGAGGTCGTTCAGCTCAAACGCACGCTGAAGCAGCGCTACAACTTTGAGAATATCGTCGGCAAAAGCGAGCCGATGCTGCGCCTGTTCGATCTGATCGCCCAGATCGCCCCAAGCCGTTCGACGGTGCTGATCCAGGGCGAGAGCGGCACGGGCAAGGAGCTAATCGCGAAGGCGATTCATGCCAACTCGCCGCGGCGGGACCGGCCGTTTGTTCCGGTAAATACCGGCGCTGTGCCCTCCGAACTGCTGGAATCGACGCTCTTCGGCCACGTCAAGGGGGCCTTTACATCTGCGGTCACGGCAAAAAAGGGACTCTTCGAGGTTGCGAACGGCGGAACGCTTTTCCTTGACGAGATCGGAACCATGGGCATGGATATGCAGGCGAAGATTCTGCGGGTTCTGCAGGACCGGCGCTTCATGCACCTCGGCGGCGTGCAGGAGATCCAGGTCGACGTTCGCATCGTTGCGGCAACCAACGTCAATCTGCAGGAGGCTGTGCGCGAAGGCCGTTTCCGCGAGGATCTCTTCTATCGTCTGAACGTTATCTGCCTTGAGCTGCCGCCGCTGCGCGCCCGCCGCGAGGATGTTCCGCTGCTTGCCGCTCATTTTCTCAAGTTCTATGCGCAGGAGAACGGCACGGAAGATCGCGTGCTTTCCCCCGAGGCGATGCGCATCATCATGGACTACGAGTGGCCAGGGAATGTTCGCGAGTTGGAGAACGCGATGGAGCGAGGGGTCGTGCTCTCGACCTCAAGGACGATCAGTCCGGAGCTGCTTCCTGCACAGTTGACCGGCGGCACCTATTCGGCGAGCCTGCTTGACCATCAGCCCAATGCTTCGTTGTTCGATCTGATGGAGGAGATTGAGCGGCGCATCATCTCGGATCGCCTCGAGCGCTGCCACTGGAACCAGACCGAAGCGGCGGAGTACTTCAAGATTCCGCTGTCTACACTCAATCAAAAGATCAAGCGTCTCAGCGTTGAGGTGAAGAAACGCGGACGGGACTAGAGGCGACTGCGGATCTCGCGGATAAGAACGGATAGCAGCAGGTTCTCTTTTCCGCCTTAGTCGCTTTTGACTCCTGCCCTCTTTCCAATCCGTTTTATCCGTGGAATCCGTGGTCCGTCTTTGCCGTTTCAGGGTTGAATGACGATCTTCATCGAGCTCGGTTGAGGGTGTGAGGCCAGATCGATCGCAGCAACCGCGTCTTCGAGCGAGAACCGATGCGAGATGAGCTGGGTCAGATCGAAGGTGCTGCCATAGCCCTCAAAGACCAGCCGGTTTACATCGTTATTGATCGCAACTGATGAGCTGTAGGATCCCATCAGAGTCTTCTCATCCATGCACACGGCCGCCGGATCGAATGGCGCTTCGCCGTGCTGCGTCTGCGCGAAGAGCATTACGCGGCCGCCGGGACGGATCGCCTCCATTGCAATGTTAATGAGAGCGTTCGCTCCTACCGCGAGTAGCGCGACATCGGCTCCCCTGCCTTCGGTAGCGGCTTTGGTCGCTGCGACGATGTCTGCGGCGGCGTCGAGCGGTTGGTGGAGCCCGAATTTTGCTGCAATCGCGTGGCGCTCCGGATAGAGGTCACTGGTGAGAACGGCAGCGCCAGTCTTGCGGGCCAGCGCGGCGAGCAGAATGCCGATGGGGCCCTGACCGATCACAAGTACCGTCTCGTCCGGCTGCAGGTCGAGCAGCTGGACTGCTTTGTAGCAGGTGTTTACCGGTTCGATAAACGCGGCTTGCTCGAAGGGGATGCCGTCGGGGATTTTGACGAGACCTCCACGCACGATCCAATCCATCACGCGAATGTACTCAGCGAAGCCGCCACCGGATGGGGTGAATCCCGCGGTGCAACCCACTTTCTTGTAGGTCTCGCATTGCGCGAAGGTCTGCTTGCGGCAGTAGTAGCACTCGCCGCAGGGAATGTGGTGGTACGCCATAACGCGGTCGGCGACTTTGAAGTTGTCGACACCATCTCCTACGCGAACGATGGTGCCGGACATCTCGTGACCGAAGATGCGTGGGGCGGAGTGGGAGCCTGTGTGGATCTTTTTCAGGTCCGTGCCGCAGATTCCGCAGGTATGGATTTTGACGAGGACCTCGCCTGGGCCAATCTCGGGGACTGGTACGCTCTCGACGCGGACGTCGTTGACTCCGCGATAGACGGCGGCTCGCATGGTTGCGGGAACCGCCGGGGATTGGTTAGACATGTCCGGTGCGAATGAGCTTTTCGACATCTTTCTCTTTCATAAACTGCTCTATTAAGTCTCGCATGGCGTCTGCGGCGCGCGCGCTATTTCTGCCAAGATGCAGCAGAGACGGCCATACCCGCGGACGAAGGGCGACGTGGGCAAGGAAGCTCGGCATACGCATCTGCCCGTTTGCATCGATGAAGACGTTCAGGTCCGGTAGATCGGCGCCGACGGCGTCGGACACTCCCTTGATGCAGAGGACGGGGATGTTGTGCATCGCGGCCAGGCGAGCGACGGTGGCGGCTTCCATATCGACCAGCGTAGCGCCGGGATAAGTCGCGGCGAGACGGGTCTTCGCCGCCGCATCGGCTACGCGTGGAGTCGTCACCAGCCGCAGCCTTCCCTTGTCTTCGGAGAGGCCAAATCGCTCGCCCGTCTGCGCATCGATCACGACGGTAGGAACGTGAGCTGTTCCTGGCTGGACCTCTGGGTGAAGAGCGCCGGCCCAGCCAACCGAGACGAGGATATCCAGTGGGCCATCTGAGGTTGCTAGGGCATGGGCTCTTCGCACTGCTTCTGCACCCATTCCGGCGCAGATGGCGATCCAGGTGTCGGCTCCGCTCGCGAGGGTCCACTTCTTCGCGCCCTTCACATTTGTCGGGCTGCGCCGCCAGGTCCTGACGAGGGGCTTCAGTTCGCCGGGCAGTGCTGCAATGATCGCGATTCTCATGGCGCAGGCGCGTATCCATACGCGGTGAACCAGTCGATCGCTGCCCTGAGTGCAGGGTAGATCGGCAATACCTGAAATCCGAGCTCGCGTTCGGCCTTCGCAGAGGAGGCGAACATCATCTTTTTGCCCATACGGACGGCCTCGACGGTGGCGCGGGGCTCCTTGCCTCTGATCTTGCCGGTGATGGTTTCGTCGAAGAAGGCGAAGGTCATCGCAACGCCGTGTGGAACCTTCATTGTCGGCGAAGGCAGACCGGTGATCGCCGACATGCGGTCGAGGATCTGCTTCAGGGTGAGGTTTTCTCCGCCCAGGATGTAACGTTCGCCAGGAGTGCCGCGGTCGAGCGCGACGACGTGCATGCGCGCGACCTCCGAGACATCGACGAGATTGAGGCCGGTGTCGACGTAGGCGGGGAATTTTTTGTTCAGGAAGTCGACGATGATGCGGCCGGTGGGTGTGGGCTTGGCGTCGCCCGGACCGATGGGGGTGGTCGGGTTCAGGATCATGACGTGCTGGCCGGCCTTCGCGGCCTTGATCGCCTCCTGTTCACCGAGGAACTTCGATCGCTTGTAGTGGCCGATCATGTCCGCGAGTGAGACGGGAGTGTCTTCGTTCACGATGGTGCCGTCGGCTTTGAAGCCCATGGTCGCGACGCTTGAGGTGTAGACGACCCGCTGCACACCAACCTCGCGCGCCAGCTTCAGCAGCTCGCGCGTACCGTCGACGTTTGCGGAGTACATCTGATTCGGGTCGCGGACCCATAGGCGATAGTCGGCTGCGACGTGGACAAGAGCATCGCACCCAGTCAGAGCGGAACGTAGTTTCTCCGGTTCGCGCAGGTCGCCGACTACTGTTTCAAAGTTGAGACCGGCAAGAGAATCGATCCGGCTGGTCGCTCGAGTGAGAAGCCGCAGGTTGGCACCCGCTGCAGCGTACTGCCGGGCCACATGACCGCCAACAAAGCCTGTCGCTCCCGTGATGAATACTCGCACTTGCCGCTCTCTTTAGTCGAGCTTCTCCGGTTCGATCTGGATGTTCTTCTCGCCGGCGGCCTTCTTTTCCCAGTATTTCTTGACCCAGGCTTCGAAGGTCTTACCCGCGGCGGTGTCGCGGCCCGTGAAGGCGAGCGCGGCGATCTCAGAGTAAGCGACGTTTGCTTTGGCGGATGCATTCGACGGAATGATGCGAACGAAGGAGTCGGCAAGTGACGAACCGGTGCGGCGGTCGAAGAGATAGCCGATGATCCGGGTGCCGTCTTTCTTTGTGATCGTTACGTCACCGCGGTAATCGAAGGCCTTTTCGAGGGCTTCGCGGATCTCGGCGTCACTGGCCATGGACGGAATCCAGCCCTCGAGGTTTTCCTCTCTCGGCCTTCAATGTGTTCCAACTCGTCGGCGTTGTGCTGCCGCAGCTGTTCGATCTTCAGATGTTCCTGTTGCTCTGTTGCCATGCTCTTAATCTCCAGAGACTGATTGCATCTCGTTGCCGACAGTGTTGGCGGAGGCTTGAATCTGGACCAGCGGACCCGCGTGCTCCGGTCGCCACTCGTTCAACAACTGCTGCGCTCCCTCATCCGGGTACGTCGACGGGAACATATACTTTTTGGCCGTCACGAGAAACCCCTTCAGTGAGCCGAAGTTGTAATCGACTGCGCTGGCCTCGTGGCCGGAGTGGACCATGCAGTTCGCGCACTGCGGATTGCCGCTCTTGGCACCATAGTTCTGCCACTCAGTTGTGGTCATCAGCTCTTCGAAGGTGTCGGCATAGCCGTCCTGCAGGAGATAGCAGGGCTTCTGCCAGCCGAAGATCGAGAATGTCGGCATACCCCAGGGCGTGCACTCGAAGTTCTGCTTGCCCATCAGGAACTCGGAGAAGAGCGGATGGGTGTTGAACTTCCACTCCTTCTTGCGGTTGGAAAGAATGGCGCGGAACATCCTGCGTGACTTTGCCTTGCCAAGGAAGTGGTTCTGGTCGGGAGCCTTGTCGTAGGTGTAGCCGGGCGAGACCATCATGCTCTCGACACCGGCGGCCATCAGCTCATCGAAGTGCGCGCGAACACTGTTGGGATCGGCGCCGTCGAAGAGCGTTGTGTTCGTTGTGACGCGGAAGCCTGCTGCAACCGCGGCTCGCACGCCCTCCATCGCGATATCGTAGCCACCCTCGCGGCATACGGAGAAGTCGTGGTGCTCACGCTGGCCGTCGACGTGGACGGAGAACGAGAGGTACTTGCTCGGCTTGAAGAGGTGCAGCTTCTCTTTGAGCAGGAGAGCGTTGGTGCACATGTAGACGTACTTTTTGCGCGCAACGAGGCCGGCGACGATCTCCGGCATCTTCGGATGCAGCAGCGGCTCTCCGCCGGGGATCGAGACCATCGGCGTGCCGCACTCTTCCACTGCCTTGAAGCACTCTTCGGGAGAGAGCTCGGCTTTGAGGATGTGAGCCGGATATTGGATCTTGCCGCAGCCGGCGCAGGCCAGGTTGCAGCGAAAGAGCGGCTCCAGCATCAACACGAGCGGATACCGCTTGCGACCCTTGAGCTTCTGCTTCAAAACATAAGTTGCAACCGTCCAGGCTTGCGAGACTGGGACTGCCATCCGTTGTCTCCTCCATCAAATTTGGTGCTCTGGCTTATTCGGCCAGAGGATTCTGCATTGCCCGCTCGTACGTTGTGAGGGCCAGCAACGGGAAGTACTGCTTGTAGAGGTGATATCCAAGGTAAAAGACGCGTGGAAAGCCTGTTCCGGTGTAGTAGCTCTCGCCGTTGCGTCCAGGGACGAGTTCGTCCCAGCTGCCATCAGTGTGCTGACGTTCGATCAGCCAGCGAACGCCCTTGGCAACGGAGTCGGAGCGCGTGTCGCCGGCTGCGAGCAATCCCAGGACGGCCCAAGCGGTCTGCGAAGGTGTGCTGGGCCCAATGCCGCGCTGGTTGGGATCGTCGTATGTGCCGCAGGTCTCGCCCCAACCGCCGTCGGCGTTCTGCATCATTCGAATCCATTCGGCTGCCTGCTGAATCGCCGGCTCGTGATTCCACATCCCCATGGCCTCAAGGCCGCGGAGCACGAGGAAGGTGCCGTAGAGATAATTCACGCCCCAGCGTCCAAACCAGCTTCCATCCGGCTCCTGTTCTTTCAGGATGAACTGGATGGCCTTTTCGACGCGCGGATCTTTGCGGGTGAATCCGTACTGGGCGAGCATCTCCAGCATGCGGCCCGTAATGTCGACCGTTGGCGGGTCGAGCATCGCGTTGTGGTCGGCGAACGGGATGTACTGGAAGATGCTCTTGGTGTTGTCCTTGTCGAAGGCCGCCCAGCCGCCATTCTTGCACTGCATCGCCCAGATCCAGTTCAGAGCGCGCTGGCAGACTTCGTAGTGGTAGCGTTCGCGGGGATTATCGACGAAGTTCAGGGCAAGCAGAACCTGCCCAGTGTCATCAACATCCGGGTAAAACTCATTGTTAAACTCGAAGTACCAACCGCCGGGTTCAACATTCTTCACCTTCTCGGCCCAGTCGCCTTTTTGGCGGACTTCCTTCGAGAGAATCCAGTCGGCGGCTTTGAGCATGCGCGGATCGTCGCGGCGAATGCCAGCTTCGCCGAGAGCGTACATCGCTTGTGCCGTGTCCCACACGGGCGGAAAGCATGGCTGCATGCGGAAGGTTGGGACGGGATAGTCAGGAGTTCCCTGGGGGCAATCGATCCCGAGTTTTTCGAACTCATCCATCGCGCGAATCATCTGCGGATCGTCGAGCGAATAGTCGAGGCAGCGCAGCGCCACGATGGAGTTCAGCATGGCGGGATAGATCGCGCCCAATCCATCGGATTTTTCGAACCGCTCGAGCATCCACTCCTTCGCATGCTTGATCGCCATCTTGCGCAGCGGGCGGATATGTACGCGCTCGAACCAGTGAATCATGCGGTCGGTAAAGAGGAAGAAGTTGCGCCAGCTGACTGGACGCTTCTTGTCCCACTTCAAGTGCAGATTCGAGTTGTTGCGGCCGCCGACGAAGAGTTCGTCGATTCCCTGCTCCGGCGCGAGCTTTTTGAACGGCTTCTTCGCGTAGATGATCGAAAGAGGAACGAGAATGCCGCGTGACCAGGAGGAGATCTCGTAGAGGTTGAAGTAGAACCAGTTGGGAAAGAGAACAATCTCCGGTGGAATGGCGGGAACGGCGTCGTAGTCGTACTGGCCAAGGGCGCAGAGATAAATCTTGGTAAAGGTGTTGCACTCGACCACACCGCCGTTGGCAAGAACCCACTCACGGGCCTTGACCATTACGGGATGGTCCTTTGACCAGCCCATGATCTTGAGGGCGAGATACGCCTTTACGCCATAGCTAATATTTGAGGGGCCGCCGGGATAGAGGCTCCATCCGCCATCTTCGTTCTGGTGGCGGAGAATCTCGTTGATCGCACGCTCCATCTTGCCGGGATCACCGGTTCCCAGCAGCGTGTGCATGAAGATGTAGTCGGACTCGAGCATGCTGTCGGCTTCGAGTTCGCCGCACCAGTAACCCTCGGGGTGCTGCTGGCCAAGAAGCCAGTCTTTGGCGCGTATGACGCCATCGGCTACGCGGTCAAGGCCGAGATCAATCCGCCCAAAGCGCGGCTGCGCCGGTTGATTACCGCTCTTCGGATTGCTTGAAAAAGTCCCCATGGAAAACAAACTTTCTGAAGTTCGATACCGATTAAGCCACAGGAGGCGCCGGGTCGATTCCCTGGACAAGCCCTGGGGGCAGGCCGAAGCGAACATTCTCCGGCATCACTTCAACTTCTTCGACTGAGCCATAACCCTTGGTCTGGAGATAGCCGACGACGTCCTTTACCAGAACTTCAGGTGCCGACGCTCCCGCGGTAACGGCAACAGATCCTGCATTGTCCAGCCACTCCGGCCGAATATCTTCGGCCTTGTCGATCAGAAAGGAGTTCGTTCCGAGATTGCGTGAAACTTCGACCAGACGGTTCGAGTTCGAGCTGTTGCGCGAGCCGACAACGAGCACGAGATCCGCCCCGTGTGCGACGTTCTTCACTGCTGTTTGACGGTTCTCCGTGGCATAGCAGATGTCCTGCGCGTGCGGTCCGACGATGTTGGGAAACTTCTTCTTGAGCGCCTCTATCATGTAACGCGCCTCGTCGAGCGAGAGCGTGGTCTGGGTCAGGTAAGCAACCTTGTTCGGGTCAGGAACCGTGAGGGCTGCGACCTCCTCGACGGTGGAGACGACCTGGGTCACATCCGGCGCCTCACCCTGAGTCCCTTCGACCTCTTCATGATCGCGGTGCCCGACGAGGACGAGAGAGTAGCCCTGCTTGGCGAATTTAATCGCCTCGACATGAACCTTGGTTACCAGCGGACAGGTTGCGTCGATTACCTTGAGCCCTCGCTCCTTCGCGCGGTCGCGAACCGCCGGCGAGACACCATGAGCGGAGTAGATGACTCGAGCGCCTTCGGGAACCTCGTCCAGTTCGTTGACGAAAATTGCGCCCTTTTTCGCCAGATCGTTCACAACATAACTGTTATGAACGATTTCCTTGCGCACATAGATGGGGGCGCCGAAGGTGTCCAATGCGATCTGCACGATGTCGATCGCACGAACAACCCCCGCGCAGAAGCCGCGAGGCTTGAGAAGAAGTACCCGCTTGGTTTTCGTTTTGTCGCCGCTCTGGGCTAGCTCGAGAGTGGTTGTAGTCACGTGTTCCAGTATACCGCGTTCAACCTGTGACAGGAACCTATTTGAACCAATTTAGGTGCAGCGTATACGGTGCAAAAAAAACTCGTAAGAACAAGAAATAAATGGAACTTCTATGCCCTTGAAGCATCCACTGGGGATCACTCTGTTCAACAGCTGTTGAGTCTAAAGCTTCTGGCTCGCGCAATCCGGATGACCGCAGTCACATGACAGCTTGATCGAATTTTTTGCAGCTTCACAATAC
The DNA here is from genome assembly GCA_963798925.1 of uncultured Acidobacteriaceae bacterium. Classification (GTDB taxonomy): domain Bacteria; phylum Acidobacteriota; class Terriglobia; order Terriglobales; family Acidobacteriaceae; genus Edaphobacter. Next base: position 494,242 of record CAWCVD010000007.1, on the reverse strand, counting down.
GCCGAGCAAAACTTCTCGCCCGGCGGGGCCATGCATAAGCAGCCATTCATCGCACATTTCTTGGGTTCTGCCATGGTCGAACCTCCTGCCGATGCGGGGATCATACTCCCTTCGCAATGCAGATGCGCCAATGCTCTACCCCGGTTGCCGTGGACCGCGCTACCGGCTGCTTTCGAGCAGGTGCGCTGCGTGCTTCAGGCTGGTCTCGGTCAGCGTAGCCCCGCTCAGCATGCGGGCGATCTCCTTGGTCCGCTCCGAATCTTCCATGCGGCGGACCTCAGTTTGGGTTCGCCCGCGCTTCTCTGTCTTTTCGATCAGAAAATGCTGGTCGCCGAACGCCGCAATCTGCGGCAAGTGCGTGATACAGAGCACTTGCTGGCCCCTCGAGAGTGTCTTTAACTTGCGGCCGACAGCCTCGGCCGCTCGTCCGCCGATACCTATATCGATCTCGTCGAAGACCAGGGTTCGCGGCAGCATGGTCGTCTTCTTCTTCCGGCTCGGGGCACCCGACGAAGCCTCTTCCACCGTCACCTTCAGGGCCAGCATTACACGGGACATTTCACCGCCGGAGGCAATCTCCTCAAGCGGCTTTAGCGGCTCTCCCGCGTTCGTGGCAATCAGACACTCCACTAGGTCCCAGCCATGCGCGGTCCAGCTAGCGGAAGTCTTCTCTGCCTCCACGCGCACATGAAACCGCGTGCTCATGGCGAGGTCGTTGATCTGCGCCTCAGCCAGCTTCTCGAGGCGCTTCGCTGCGTCAGTACGTCTTGCGGTCAATTGAGCCGCGGCAGTGCGGTAAGCCTCCGCGTCGCGCTCTCCTTTCCCCTTCAACTCCATAAGCAGCGCATCGCGGTTCTCAATCTCAGACAGCTTCTGCGCGGCATGAGCGCCGAAGGCAATTACCTCCTTCATCGTCTGACCGTACTTGCGCTTCAAGCGGTCGAGTGCCGCCAGACGGTCTTCGATCTCCTCCAGCCGGCCGGGTGCAGCGTTGATGTTGTCGGCAAAGTCGCGAACCTCGGCGTCGACGTCCTCGACGATCGCCTTGGCCGCAGCCACCTGCTGCGCTGGTTCCTGAAACCGCGGATCGTATCGCGCCAGCTCTTCCAGATGTTTCAGGGCCGCACCCAGCGCTCCTTCGGCCGAACCCTCCGACTCGTACAGCAGTTCATGAGCGCTCATTGCCGCGGTGTAGAGCTTCTCCGAGTTCGCGAGCACGCGCTTCTCCGCCTCAAGCTGCACATCCTCATCCTCTGCAGTCAGACCTGCCTGTTCGATCTCTTTGCTCTGAAACCGCCATAGATCTGCCATGCGGAGACGGTCCTGTTCGGCCGATTGCAGCTCCTCCAACTTTGCGGTCGTCGTCTTCCATGCAGCGAACGCTTCCACAACCGCGTCCGCGTTGAGACCCGCAAAACGATCCAGCAGAGTTCGTTGTTGTGTCTGGTCGAAGGCGCCCAACGTCTCGCCCTGCGAGTGGACCAGCGCAAGCTCCGGCGCAAGCTGTCGCAGAACCCCTACCGTCGCCGGCTGATTGTTCACAAAGACACGGCCCTTGCCATTCGCGAGAATCTCCCGTCGAAGCAGGATGTGATCCGACTCCGAATCGACTCCATTTGCTTCGAGGATCGCAGCCGCTCCCGGCGTGAGTTCAAAGACGCAGCTGACCACAGCCTTCTCTTCGCCATGACGAACGACATCGGCCGACGCCTTGCCGCCCAGCAGCAGAGCAAGCGCATCGATCAAAATGGACTTTCCTGCGCCCGTCTCTCCTGTCAGCAGGTTGAGTCCGAGCCCAAACGTAGCGACCGCACGGTCGATCACAGCATAATTTTCCGCGCGCAACTCCAGCAGCATAAGTTCCTCAGGCAACGACGTATCGCGAGGATAGCAAACCTGAACGGTGTCCGCGCGAACCAGCCCGTATACCCAAAGACAGCATCACATCGGATGCCTGGGCCGAAATTCGGCCAAATCACGATTTACACTAGGCTCTGGTGGACATAACTATGCATTGGATTCTCGCTCTGCTCCTTCAGGATGACTCCACAGCCGCAGCACCCGCGGCAGCCGGCGGCAGCGCTGTGCTGGAGATGATTCACAACAGCGGCCCGGTTGCCTTCGCCGTCCTCGTCATTCTGCTGATCGCGAGTATCTTTTCCTGGACCATCATGATCGCCAAGTGGTCCCGCTTCGGCAAGGCGCAGACGCAAAGCGCCCGCTTCCTTCGCGCCTTTCGCAAGTCGACGCGGCTCAGTGAGATCGCCACCGTCGCCGACCAGTTCAAGCCCAGCCCTCTGGTCGCCGTCTTCAGCGAGATCCACGACGAGTATCAGCGGCAGAACGGCGGACGTGGCCTGCCGCGCAATCCCGTCGCGCTCGAACGCGCTGCGCTGACCGCTGCGAGCGAAGCCCTGACCGCGATGGAGAGCCGCATGACCTGGCTCGCCACTATCGCCGCCATCGCTCCGTTTATCGGGCTGTTCGGAACTGTCTGGGGAATCATCGACGCCTTCCATGGCCTCGGCACAGAAGGCGCCGCTACTCTGCGAGCGGTCGCTCCCGGCATCTCAGAGGCACTCATCACCACAGCCGCCGGCCTCGTCGTCGCAATTCCCGCAGTTGTGGGTTACAACCAGCTCACGGCTCGTTTGCGCGAGTTTGCTGCGCGGATGGACGACTTCGGCCGGGAATTGCTCAACGCCATCGAAAACGCTGCAATGATGACGCCGACAACTCCGCCGCAGCCTGAAGAGGCGAGAAGGAGGACCTTTTAGCCATGGCTTTCTCTTCAAGGGGACACACGCAAACCGCGCTGGCTGAGATCAACATCACTCCGCTGGTCGACGTCGTCCTCGTGCTTCTGCTGATCTTCATGCTTACCGCGCCGGTACTGCAATCCGGCGTCGACGTCGCGATTCCAAAGACGCGCACGGTGAATCAGCTCACCGAAGAGCGCATGGTCGTCACCATCGACCGCGAGCAGAACGTCTTCCTCCAGGACAAGCCGGTGAACGTCAACCAGCTACCTGCGCTGCTGAAGGTCCCACGCGGAGCGCCCGCCTCCAAACGCATCATTTATCTGCGAGCGGACGAGCGGGTTCCCTTCGGCGCCTTCGCTTCGGTTATGGATGCGGTCAAGCAGGCTGGCATCACCAACATCAGCATCGTCACCCAGCCACTGAAGCCGTAAGGAGGGTGCCATCGCCGAGCAGTTCCAACTGAGCCCATACGAGTACCGCGACAGCGACAGAATCGGCGTGAACTTCGCCGGCTCGCTTGTGCTTCACTCCCTTGTTGCTGGTGCTCTGGCCGGATCGGCGTTCTTCTTCCATCATCGCGGCAGCAACTGGGGCGAAAACGCCTCGAATGCCGGAGCGATTCAGGCGACCATGGTTTCGTCGATCCCGCTGCCGCCGACGCAGCGCACCCTCGATACCGGAGTTCTGACATCCGAGGCTCCTAGTCCCGCTCCGGTCACCGCCAAAGAGCAGGCCGAAGCCGCGCCAACCCCTGATTCGATAGCGATTCCGGATAAGATCAAGCCTCCTAAGATCGCCGACAAACCCACTCCTGCGCCGCCGAAGCACGTACAGCCGATCACGCCGTCGCCGACCAAGGCCGTCACCGGCGAAACGGCTGGTATCCGCATCGCGCAGTCTACGATGGAGTTGAAAAACGGCACGTCGAGCGTGTCCATTCAAGATCGTAGCTTCGGCGAGCGCTATGCGTACTACGTGAACATCGTCAACAGCAAGGTCTCGCAAAACTGGTACAAATCCGAGGCCGATCCGCTCACTTCGATGGACAAGAGTGCGACCATTATGTTCGACATCGACCGAGAAGGAGTCCCCTCTAACGCCCGCGTCGAGACACGCAGCGGTTCGCCTTCGCTCGATCTCTCCGCTCTTCGCGCCGTGCAGCGAGTCGATGGCTTTGGCCCCCTGCCCTCCGGCAACCGGATTACGGTTGAGTTCACCTTCCACTTCCGACCGCAGTAATTTGCGCAGAACCGGTATTCGTTTGATTACCTTACCGTTCTCTTCAGCCATCCCCGTGCGGTATTTTGCGTCTAACATTAGATAGAATGCACAGTCCGCGACGCACGCCACTCCTACGAAGCCCCCATCGCTCCTCATTCGCAGTCATGGCACTTCTGCTCGTCTGCACCGTTGTTCTTCGGGCGCAGGAGGGCTTTCACACCGAGACTTCGACGGGCGTGACGAACATCCGTATCGCCGTCGCCGACTTTAAACCCAGCTCGGCCGACCAGCAGACCCAGACCTTCAAGGGCGTCTTCGACACGACGCTCTACGCCGACCTCGCCAGCGCCGGCATCTTCGACATCGTCTCGAAGAGCCTCTTGCCCCAGACCACCCCCGGCGTACCGGCAGAGATGAACATCCAGCAATTTGCCGATGCGCCGGCCTCGGCCGCGATGGTAGCGTTCGGCAACTTCGGCATTCAGAGCGGCAAGATCGTCTGCAACGGCTTCCTCTTCGACGCCAAGAACGCGCAGTTCCCGCAGATTCTCGCAAAGCAGTACAGCGAGGACGCCAGCGAAGACTCCGCCCGCCAGCTTGCCCATCGCTTTGCCGACGAGATCATCTTCCGGCTCAGCGGCGGCAGCCAGGGCATTGCCGAATCCAAGATCGTCTACGTCAAGTTCACCGGTGCTAACAAAGAGATCTGGGAGATGGACTACGACGGCAACAACCAGCATCCGGTGACGCAACTCGGCACCATCTCGCTCTCGCCGCGCATCTCGCCCGATAGCAGCCGCGTTGCCTTCTCCGCGCTTGGAAAGGACGGATTTCAGATCCGGATGTACTCGCTCATCCTCGGCCGCATGGTCAACTTTCAGGGGGTCGGCGGCACGAACCTGTCCCCCGCCTGGGCGCCAAATGGCAAAGACATCGCCTATTCCTCCTCGCGCTCCGGCGACCCCGAGATATGGATCTCCGACGCCAACGGCGCCCTCGCCCGCCGCATTACCAGCTTCCGCGGCCCTGACGTCTCACCCACCTTCAATCCACGTACGGGATCGCAGATCGCCTGGATCAGCGGACGCACGGGACTGCCCCAGCTCTACATCATGGACACCGATGGTGCAGCCATACAGCGCATGACCGACGGCGGCTACGCTACGTCAGTTTCGTGGTCGCCTAACGGTCAGTTTCTGGCCTTTGCCTGGGATCGCAAGTACGGCCCCGGCGCGCCAGGCGGCCAGGACATCTACATCATGGAGATCGCTACCAAGCGCTGGATACAGCTCACCCACGATGGAGGCCGCTGCGACTTTCCGTCGTGGTCCCCCGACGGCCGCCACATCGTCTACGCTAACAGCGCCGACGGCAAAGCGGCCCACACGAAAATCATGACCATGCTCGCAGACGGAACCCAGAAGCGAGCCCTGACCGGCCCCGGAACCGACATGCCAAATTGGAGCTGGAAGTAGCAATTCGCCTTCCCCTGCGAGATTTGCTAGGTAAATAAAGTTGATTCTTTGAAATACTAACGATGGGCAGGAGAACATTCGATGAACGCAATGCACGTGAGAAGTCCGAGACATCAAAGATCCTTGGTACTGGTTGCATCCTTCGCCATACTCGCCGCAGTCACAGGCTGCCACAAGAACGCCAGCGGCGTGAATCCCAGCACTCTGGGTCCGGCGCCCGCAGCGCCAGCCGCTCCTCCTACCGCGACGCTCACAGCAGACCCTCTGGCGATTGATCTCGGCCAGTCCGTCGTCCTCAACTGGCGCAGCCAGAACGCCACCTCGGTCACCATCGACGGAATAGGTGATGTGAATCTGAACGGCACTCAGACCGTCTCCCCCTCTAACTCCACGAACTTCCATCTGACCGCAAAGGGCGACGGCGGAACAACTGAAGCCAATGTCCGCGTTACCGTGAGAGTCCCAGTTGCCCCAACCGCACCCGAGACGCCAGCAGCTGACATGGGTAGCGAAGCCGCCTTCCACCAGAATGTGCAGGACATCTTCTTCGACTACGACAGCTACGATCTGCGTCCTGACGCCACGACCTCCGTTACGCAGGCCGCCAGCTATCTCAATGCCCACCCCAATATCAAAGTCGTCATCGGCGGCTACTGCGACGACCGCGGATCGGCCGAGTACAACCTGGCGCTCGGCGAAAACCGTGCCAACGCTGCACGGACGGCACTGGTCTCGGCAGGCGTCCCTGCCAGTCGGCTTCGCGTCATAAGCTACGGCAAGGAGAAGCAGTTCTGCACCGAAGAAACTGAGAGCTGCTGGCAGCAGAACCGGCGGGCCCAATTCTCACTCGACCGCTAGCTCTCGCGGTCCCACTTCAGCGCGGCCCTCGCACGACTCATCGTGTGAGGGCCGACAGGAAGACAGAAAGCGGAGCGTGATACGCCCATGACTCAACAACGCACTCAATCTATCTCCCCGAATATCTCCATCCTTGTCACCAGGCCTGCCCTTCGCGCCTCCGCACTCCTGCTCGCGGCTATTTTGTTCTGCGGTTCGCCGGCATTCGCCGTCAGCAAGGATATGGTGCAGTTGCAGACGCAGATTCAACAACTTCAGGACGCGGTAGCGCGTCTGCAGCAGTCGAATGACGAGCGCATGGGCGTCATGAAGGACCTCATCCAGCAGAGCGCTGACTCCGTCAACAAGATGGCAGTCGTCCTCGACAGTCTGCAAAAACAGATGCAGGCACAGCAGGAGGCGCAGACCGGCAAGATCGACCAGGTTTCAGGCCAGATCCAGTCCCTCAACGACTCGGTCGACGAGATCAAGGCACGCATCGCCTCGCTGCAGAAGCTTGTTCAGGACGTTCAGAGCCAGCAGCAATCCATGAACGCCAACATGCCGGCGGGTTCGCCGGGAGGCGGCGCGATGTCTCCGGCACCGGTGACCAGTCAGCCGGAGGCTCCGCCCACGCCAGCTCCCATCCCGAGAAGAGGTAAACCCTCCGCCGACGTTCCCTTGGCTGCAGCGCCAGCTTCGGCCCCAAATCCGGACGCGCCCCCCGCCGACGAGCTCTACAAGACCGCGCTCGGTGACTACATGGCGGCAAAATACGCGCTTGCGACCTCCGAGTTTGGCGATGTCGTGAAGAACTACCCGGACAATCCGCTCGCAGGCAACGCCTACTACTATCAGGCTGAGATCGACTATCGCGGAGGCCGTTATGCCGCCTCCATCAAGGCATACGACAGCGTCATCCAGCAGTATCCCGACAGCAACAAGGTTCCCGTCTCGCATCTTCACAAGGGAATGGCCCTCGTAGCCCTGAATCAGAAAGATGCGGGCGTGCGCGAGTTTCGCAACCTCATCCAACGCTTCCCCAACTCGCCGGAGGCCATGCAGGCGCGCAGCAAGCTCAGTGGCATGGGCATAACCGTAACTCCCAAACAACACGACTGATCTTCAACCACTGCACGAGACCACACTTCAATATCCACCGCGCAACAATCTGCCTGCAAAATCTCAGTGTCGCAAGCCCTGCATCAGCGTCTCAACCTCGATCCGCTCTTCACCCGTCAACGGTAGCCTAGGCAATCGGCAGCTTCCGCCGAAATAGCCGTTCAGGTCGCTGCCAAACTTGATGGCACCCACGCCAAGCTCCTCTTCCACCCGTGCAGCGACGCGCTGCAGCCGCACCTGTTTCTCTTCCGCCAGTCCCTGGTCTCCGTCCTTCCACGCCGCCAACACCTCGTAACAAGCCTGCGGAGCTGCAGCAGCAAACGCCGGCATCGCCCCGACCACACCCGCATATAAACCTTCCAGGATGCTCGTTGTTCTACCTGTAAGAATCTGAAACCCAACCACCTTCGTCCGTGTCTTCACAGCCGGCTTTGTCGGAGCAACCGCCAAACCTGCGCCTCCGCCGCTGAGAGCATCGGCTGCAATCAACTCTTCTCCGGCACCGTCGACGTATGCCCGCATTCTTCGCGTCTTCGCCGCAAAGACCGCCGTAACAGTCACCTCGTGTCTAATAGCCCTTGTTTCCTCGCGAATCGCCTCGAGCCGTACCCGGCTTCCCTCGCCGTCCACAAGTCCGATAATCCCCGGGTGTCCGGCAAGCTCGGCGATCGTCTCAACAGATAACAACTCTCCTGATTCGGCGCCGCTGCTATAGAGCACAATCGGCAGGGCCGAGCGATCCGCGACCGCCCGAAAATAGGTCAGTATCTCCTTTGCCCTTACACCTCGCGCACCTTCACGCATCATCGAAGGTATCTTCACAAGCGCGGCATCATAGCCCAACCCTTCGGCAGCTTCCGCAAGATCCAGCGTCCCCGCCACACTATCGCGCGAGACCCCGGCAATTAGCACCTTCTCAGCCGGAGCAGCATCCGAAAGACCGCCCAACACCTGCCGAGTCTCAACGTCAGAGAGCATCGTCGGCTCGCCGCAATCGCTCAGCGCCACCAGCCCCGCCGCCGGCGTCTTCGAATAACGTGCGACGTTGTACTGGAGCTTGAGCAGATTCAATCGGCCGTCGGGATAAAACGGCGTAGTCAGAGGCAGTTGAAGACCTTCGAGCAGCATCTCTCCATTCTAAAAGCCAATGCCTCGCAAAGGCCCATCCAGCCTGTTAATCAAAACGCACATGGCACGAAAGCCGTAAGAGAAATGCGCCCGCACCTGCAATTGCCTGGAGTACCCTTTTGCTTGGGTATGGCCTATCAACGAGAAATCTCGCATGAGAAGACGACCGGTGGTCGCGCGCGCGAGGCTGCCTGTTTCTTCGCCCACACCCTCGTCGCCGCCATTCTCTTGGCGATCGCCATCGGCGTCATCTCGCTCAACGATCCCGATCCCGATTCCATCACGCCCAGGCTTCTTGGCACTGTCCTTGCGTTTCTCGTTCCGTTGACCGGCGGCTTTCTCCTCGCACGGATCCACCATAACCGTATCGCCGGGCAGGTCTGGATCTGTGGCCTGATCATCTTCTCTCTCGCGTGCTTCTCGGTCATCGGTCTGCCCACCGGCCGAGGCCTCTGCGAGATCTGCGGCCCCGGCGAAAAACTCTGGCGCACCTTCTTCACCCTTAACCGCGGCAGCGGTCTCATGGGTGGCGACGGCCTGCTAATCGGCACATGGGCTCCGCTCTCGATGATCGGCTACGCCATCGGCGCAAAGCTCGGCATCTAGTCCCTCGCGAGCCGAGGGTTCTACTTCACACCAGCCGTAACCGTCGCCTCGCCCGCGATACGATCCGCGTGAAGCGTCTGCAACGCGAACACGCTCAGAGTTCCCTTCTGCAACGAAGCGATCCCCTCTGCAGCCGCGCGAGCCGCCGCCAGCGTCGTGATGGTTGGAATCCTCGCCAGCACCGCCGCCCGGCGTATCGCCTTCTCATCGAAGAACGTATCCTGCCCACGCGGCGTGTTGACGATCAGCTGAATCCGATCGCCCTTGATCAGGTCAACGACGTTCGGCCGGCCCTCTTTTACCTTATGCACTCGCTCCGGCTGCAACCCTGCATGCTCCAACACAACTGCCGTGCCATGTGTCGCGACGAGATGGAACCCCATCTCCACAAACTGCCGCGCCAGCGAGACGGTACCCTTTTTGTCGTGGTCATTCACACTCAGGAAGACGGTACCTTGAAGCGGAAGCACCTGGCCGGCGGCAAGTTGGGCCTTGGCAAACGCCTCGCCAAAATTGTCCGCGACTCCCATAACCTCGCCCGTAGACTTCATCTCCGGGCCAAGCACCGTATCGACGCCCTGGAACTTACCCCACGGAAACACCGGCGACTTCACGTAGTAGTGCGAGCCCGTCTCCAGGTCATTTCCGCTCGCCACCTGTTCCGGCAGCAGTTCCTTCAGCTTCTTTCCGACCATGATGCGCGAAGCAACCTTGGCCAGCGGAATCCCCGTCGCCTTTGATACGTAAGGCACCGTACGCGAGGCCCTGGGATTCACCTCAATCACGTACACGGCGCCGCGCTGGATCGCAAACTGGATATTCACCAGCCCGCGAACACTCAACGCCAGCGCCAGCTTCCGCGTGTACTCCCGAATCGTCCGCAACACGTCGTCGCTCAGATCGACCGCAGGCAACACGCAGGAAGAATCGCCCGAGTGAATTCCAGCCTCTTCAATGTGTTGCATAATTCCTGCGATCACAACATCGTCGCCGTCGCAAAGCGCATCCACGTCGCACTCGATCGCGTCTTCGAGGAAGTGGTCGATCAGCACCGGCCGCTCCTGCGAGTACTCAATCGCCGTCGTCATGTATTGCACCACCGCTGCATCGTCATAGGCGATGACCATCGCCCGGCCGCCCAGAACATACGAAGGCCGAACCAGCACTGGATACCCCACGCGATTGGCTCCGGCAACCGCCTCTTCCACGCTGGTCGCCATTGCACCCTCAGGCTGCGGAATCTTCAACTCTTCAATCAGCTTTCCAAACCGCTTGCGATCCTCCGCCAGATCGATCGATTCCGGTGACGTCCCGATGATCGGCACACCAGCCTTCTTCAGCGGCAGCGAAAGATTCAGAGGGGTCTGTCCCCCAAACTGCACGATCATTCCGATCTCCGCGCCTGAAGACGCCTCGTGCTCATACACGCCCAGCACATCCTCCAGCGTCAGCGGCTCAAAGTACAACCGGTCGCTCGTGTCGTAGTCAGTCGAGACGGTCTCCGGGTTGCAGTTCACCATGATCGTCTCGTACCCATCTTCACGAAGCGCGAAGGCAGCGTGGCAACAGCAGTAATCGAACTCAATTCCCTGCCCAATTCGATTCGGTCCGCTTCCCAGAATGATGATTTTCTTCCGTTTTGTCGGCGCGGCCTCATCCTCCTCGTCGTAGCAGCTATAGAGATAAGGCGTATAGCTCTCAAACTCCGCTGCGCATGTGTCGACGAGCTTGTACACAGGCATGACGTTCAATTTCTTACGCAACGCGCGAACCGTGGCCGTTCCCTCCGCGCCAGTCAGTCCCCAGACCGCCGCCAGGCGCTCGTCGGAGATGCCCATCCGCTTCGCAGTTCGCAGTTGCTCCGCAGTCACCTTCTCCATCGGCACTCCGCCGATCGCTTTGATCTCATCGGTGATCTGCTTGATCTGATGCAGGAACCACGGATCCATCGAGGTCATCCGCGCGACCTCGCGTATCGTCATTCCCCGTTCAAACGCATAGCGAATGTACGAGAGTCGGTCAGGATGCGGCGTCACCAGCCGCTGCGTCAGCCGGCGAGGTTCAATATCATCAGCGGTGGCTTTCTTGCCCGTCTCGAGGGACCGCACAGCCTTCATCATCGCTTCCTTGAAGGTTCTACCGATCGCCATCACCTCGCCGACCGACTTCATCTGCGGCCCCAGCCCCTCATCCGCGCCAGGAAACTTCTCAAACTGCCACTTCGGAATCTTCACCACGACATAATCGATCGTCGGCTCAAAACACGCCGGCGTCGCCTTCGTAATATCGTTTTGAATCTCATCCAGCGTGTAGCCAACAGCCAGCCGCGCCGCAATCTTCGCAATCGGAAACCCTGTCGCCTTCGAAGCCAGCGCCGAGGACCGCGATACGCGCGGGTTCATCTCGATCACCGTCATGCGCCCGTTCACCGGATTCACCGCAAACTGCACATTGCTTCCGCCCGTCTCCACGCCGATCTCACGAATCACGGCAATCGCAGCATCGCGCATCGCCTGGTACTCCCGATCAGTCAACGTCTGCGCCGGCGCAACAGTAATCGAGTCACCCGTATGCACCCCCATCGGGTCGAAATTTTCGATGGAACAGATGATGATGACGTTGTCCTTCAGATCACGCACAACCTCAAGCTCATACTCCTTCCAGCCGAGCACGCTCTCTTCCAGCAGACACTCATGCACCGGCGAAAGATCGAGCCCGCGTGAGAGAATCTCCATCAACTCCTCGCGGTTGTACGCGATGCCTCCGCCTGAACCGCCCAGCGTGAACGATGGCCGGATTACCACTGGAAATCCAATCTTTCCGGCAAACTCCAACCCGTCGCGAAGATTGTTGATCAGCGCCGACCGCGGCATATCGAGCCCGATCCTCGTCATCGCATCTTTGAACAACAGCCGGTCCTCGGCCTTCTTGATCGCCTCCAGCTTCGCGCCGATCAACTCAACGCCAAGCTTGTCCAGCACGCCGGAATCCGCAAGATCTACCGCAAGATTTAGCGCCGTCTGCCCGCCAACCGTTGGCAGCAGAGCAAACTTCCCTTTATCGCCAAGCCCATCCGGGTCGAGCATCTCCGCCTCGACGCGAAGAATCTCCTCCAGGTAGCCCGCGGTCAACGGCTCAATGTACGTGCGGTCCGCAACCTCAGGGTCGGTCATGATCGACGCCGGGTTCGAGTTCACCAGCACCACCTCATACCCTTCGGCCTTCAGCGCCTTACACGCCTGCGTACCGGAGTAGTCGAACTCAGCCGACTGTCCAATCACGATCGGCCCCGAGCCGATCACCAAAATCTTCGCAATGTCATTCCTGCGTGGCATTCATCTTCTCCGCTTCCTGCAACGAACCGCCGCACGGCAACGATTCGATCGTTCTGTAAATGGGAACTCTGCTTAGCTCTGTTATGTACTCCGCGGCGTCCTCTGGCCGGCTAATGCGGTCTCGTGACGCTCCTCGGTAATACGTCACAACCACATCGCCAACCGTTCCATCAGAGCCTGGATAGAGATTCGCCTCGCCCAGCCACTGGCCCCATATTTCAACACTTCCAAGCAGCGCACTGAGGTGGCCTGCACTGTCGAACTTGTAATCGAAAACTACTTCGTAATCCGGATGAAACCGTCGGAGCCGAGCTGCCTCCAGCGTAATCCCGGCAAAAGAAAGCTCCATGAAAACTGTGCCAGCCCTGGGATTGATCAGAGGCTCAAACCGTTGCAAGTTCCAAGTTCCATCAACTGCTTGTGTGCAGTACACAGCCCTGGTCTTCCTTTTGGTTGCAAATGCAAAGGAGGAAAACATCAGCAGCACAAGTAAAAAAGTGCCGCGAGAAAGCATCTATTTCTTCCACTCTTCCATCATCTTCCGAAAATCCTTGAAGAGATAATGCGAGTCATGTGGCCCCGGACTAGCCTCCGGATGGTATTGCACGCTGAACATCGGATCCGTCTTATGCCGCAACCCCGCAAGCGTCTGGTCATTCAGGTTCGTATGCGTCTTTTCGACGTCATCCGGCAGCGAATCCGGATCCACATTGAAGTTATGGTTCTGCGCCGTGATCTCCACCTTGCCTGTCCGGTGGTTCATGATCGGATGATTCCCGCCGTGGTGCCCAAACTTCAGCTTGTAAGTCTTCCCGCCCAGCGCCAGTCCGAAGATCTGGTGTCCAAGGCAGATCCCAAAGATCGGCTTCTTCCCCTGTAACTCCCGAACATTCTCAACCGCATACTCCAGCGGCTCCGGATCGCCCGGGCCATTCGAGAAGAACACGCCGTCAGGCTCCATCGCGAGCACATCCTTCGCCGCAGTCGTCGCCGGAACCACCGTCACGCGACAGTTCTCACGCGTCAGCATCCGCAGAATATTTTCCTTGATCCCGAAGTCATACGCGACGACGTGCAGTTGCTCCGGACCGCCCTCAGCCTTGCTCAACAGCGCGTCGCCCGTCTGATTCTTCGGCTCGTTCGCGTCCCATTCGTACGCAACCTTCGTCGTCACTACGCTGGCGAGATCAGTTCCATCCATCTTCCGGATCGACCGCGCCTTTGCCACCAGCGCATTCGCATCCAGGTTTTCACCCGAAGCGATCACGCCGCGCATCACGCCGTTCGCCCGCAGATGCCGAACCACCGCACGCGTGTCGACCTCCGCAATCACCGGAACGCCATATCGCTCCAGGTACTCATCCGCCACCTGCGTCGAGCGCCAGTTCGAGCTCATCGGCGAAAACTCGCGCGTCACCAGCCCTTCTATATAGGGCTTCTTCGACTCCGCGTCACTCGGAGTCGTCCCATAGTTTCCAATGTGAGGATTCGTCAGAACCACAATCTGGCCCGCATAGGACGGATCGGTAAAGATCTCCTGATAGCCGGTCAGAGATGTATTGAAGACCACTTCGCCGGACCGTTCCGTCCCTGCGCCAAATGCCTTGCCGCGAAAAATGCGCCCGTCTTCCAGCGCCAGAATTGCCTGCATTGCCTCTCCCAACTGGAGTGGATTTAATAGATTCTATCAGCATTCACGCTGAAAATCCCGGCCGCAGGCAAAACCAATCCGCGCAACAGAAAGACCCGGCGCGAGGCCGGGCCCTTCCTGTTCAACCCAAGGCTTAACGGCTGTGGTGATGCCCGTGATGACGACGATGATGGTGAGATCTGGCGCTCGCAGGAACAACAGCGACAACCAGGACGGCGAATGCAACAGCAGCAAGAAACAACGCACGCAACTTCATGACGAATCCCTCTCCGGAAACCACTCTCTCGAGTGATTGTTAAGTTAGACGAAGCGTATCGCGATCGCGAATTTTTCGCACTACATATTTCTGGTCACGTAAGTTCCGAGCTTGATTCCCCGCCCGCCGTCATTCAATCTCCACCAGAACATCTTCCCCCTCCACCCGCAGAGGAATCACATCCACCCGCTCGTGTACGGGATACTCCGCCTGCCCCGTCTTCACATCAAAGGCCCACGAGTGCCACGGACAGACCACTGCAGTTCCCTCCAACCAGCCCTGCCCCAGCGGTCCGTGCCGGTGCGGACACACATTGTCCAAAGCCGACAGCTCGCCCTTCACATTCGCCAGACACACGGCGACGCCTTCCACTACGGCCTCTGTGACCTGTCCCACCGGCGGCGCCTCCGCCAATCCGCACAACTTCACCCACTTCGCCAAACGAATTCCTCCGACTCTCCATGTTAGAGCGTCAACCGCTTCCGCCCACACCCGGACCATCTCTCAAAGTGCTAAAGTCGACACAGAAACCCTCCATGCCCCGCCCCTCTTCCAAGCCAACCCTGCGCGCCAACCGGCCACCCGTCCCAGACGAGGTCGTCAGCCCGGTCTGGCTCATCAAAGCCATCGCCCTCACTGCTCTCGCCGCACTCTTCTGTGTCTACCTCACCTTCTGCCTGCTCTTCTACCAGGGCCAGTGGCAGCTTGTGCTGCACCCGACCCGCACGGCCGCAAGTCCAGACTCCATCGCCGGAAGCCCCTATGAAGGCATCCGCTTCGGCCCCGACGAATCCGCCACCCCGCAACTCTCCGGCTGGTGGATTCCTGCTGATCCCGGCGGCCGCTACGCCCAGATCACAATCCTCTTTCTCCCCGACGGCAACGGCTCGCTCGTCGACTCCATCCCCACCCTGGCCAGCCTCCACAACCTCGGCCTCAACGTCTTCGCGTTTGACTATCGCGGCTACGGCCAAAGCACCCCGATACGACCCAGTCAGCAAAGCATGATCCGCGACACTGACTCCGCCTGGCAGTACCTCATCACCTCGCGCAACATCCCGGCAAGCCATATCATTCCCTACGGAACCGGTACAGGAGCCTCCCTCGCAACGAACCTCGCGGCCAGTCACGACGCTATCCCAGCCTTGATCCTCGACACCCCGCGCGCCGATCTGCTCGACGTAGCCATCCGCGACTCGCGAGCAACCCTGCTTCCCGTTCGTCTTCTCTTCCACGAGCGTTTCCCCCTCGCCGGGCCGCTCTCCACCCTCAGCACTCCCAAACTGCTCCTCTCCCGCACCACCGAACCCGACCAATCCTTTCGCCTCGCGCGAGATCCCAAGCTAACGGTCGAGCTCACGTCGCCCTCCGCAGTCCTCTACAACCACAGCCTCACGCGCTTTCTAGATCAATATGTAGCGCAATCTTCCACACCCATTCCCGCACTCGTGCCTTCGACGGCACCCACTCCTTAGATCCCGCGCGAACCACCGCCGCTTCGCAGTTACTCTCTATTCAGGAAACTCTTATGACAAGATGGCTCAACAGCCTGCAACCCTGGGGCGCATTCTTTCTGCGCCTCGTTCTCGGCGCCGCCATGCTCTATCACGGTTATGACAAGGTCATTCCCACCGGCGGCTTCCACGTGCACCCGCTCTCCGCCATGCAACACCACAGTCATTATGTCGCTTCGCTCGGCATGCCCTACTGGCTGGGCTACGTCTCAGCTCTCACCGAGTTCGTCGGCGGAGCACTCCTCGTGCTTGGCCTCTTCACTCGCTTCGCCGCCTTCATGATCGCCGTCAACATGCTCTTTGCTCTCCTCCTCGTCAATCGGCATCATGGTTACGCTGGCGCCGAGTACTCACTCGCTCTCTTCGTCATCGCCCTCATGCTCACCTTCTGCGGAGCAGGCGCACTCGCGCTCGACCGCAGACTAGGCCTCGCGTAACCGAGCTCAATTCGAAGGACGAAACTCAAAAGGCGAGAAGGCCCCCGATACTCTGGAGGCCTTACATAGGTGGGGAGTTGTTATTGCGGATAGGGGAAGCCGGAACCGTGGGAACTTCTAACTCCGGCGATTGCTAACTACACCCAATAAGACGCAGGTCCCACGGAAAAGTTGTCCCCTTTTTTCCATTATTCGGGAGATCATCAATTTTTACATTCCATAAACAGAATCCAGATGCCGGGGATACAACTCGCACAATGCGCAGAACTTTTCACACTAGCTGAAGTCCAAAAACTCGCCCGGGGACACCTGCGCTCCAGGAAATACAAGCTCCAGGTTCCTCGCTCCTAACGTCTTATAAGCCGCCTCGCCAAGCACCCGCCGAAAGTCCGTTGTCACCGCAAGATCGCGCCCCTCGTTCAGCTGCTCATTCGCCAGCCCCGGCCATTTGCCGTAGACCTTGCCGCCCTTCACCCGTCCGCCCAGCACGAACATTACATTCGCGTGGCCGTGGTCCGTTCCGCCAGTCCCGTTCTGCCGCGCCGTACGTCCAAACTCCGACATCGTCACCAGCGTCACGTTCTCCGCGTCGTCGCCCATGTCCTTCCAGAACGCAGCAATCGTATCCGAGAACTCCTTCAACCGGTTCGCCAGTTGACCATTGATGTTCCCCTGGTTCTGATGCGTATCCCACCCGCCGATGTCCGAGAACGCCGCCTCCACCCCCAGGTTCGCCTTCATCAACTGCGCAATCTGCTTCAGGCTGTTTCCAAACGGAGTGTTCGGATACACCACGCCAGCCGCCGGCTGGTAGTGTGCCGGGTCTGCCGCCTTTAACATCTTCACCGCTTCAAACGTCTCCTGTCCTGTGCCGTGCAGAACAGCGTCCGTGCTCTCGTCGTACATCGCCTGAAACGCATTGCTGATCGGCGACGTCTGCGGTCCTTTTCCTCCTACGGAAAAATCGGCAAGATTGTTCACCGCAATCGCCGACAACTTACCCTGCAGCGTCCGCGGAACCTGCGTTCCGAGCGCCACAGCGCGAAACGCTGAGGGCTTGCCAGTCGTTGGCTCGGCCTGCAGCGCGCGATTCAACCAGCCGTCTGCCGTCGCCTTCACACCAGGCGTGCCGCTCTCCATGTAATCCTGCGCGTCAAAATGCGACCGAGTCGTATCCGGCGAGCCCGCCGCGTGGACGATCGCCAGATGCCCCTCGTCATACAGCGGCTTGAACGATGCCATGGAAGGATGCAGTCCGAAGAATCCATTCAGGTCCAGAACGTCCTTCTCCTGAATCGCAATCGAGGGCCGCATCGAATAGTAGTTCTTCTCTTTGTAAGGAACCACGACGTTCAACCCATCAACCGCGCCACGCTGAAACAACACCACCAGCTTTTTCTTATTCGCCGCAGCCGTCGTCACCTCAGCCAGAACGCTCCGCGACAGAAACGCCGGAATCGTCGAGGTACCAACCAGAGCAAGCGCCCCACCCTTCATGAACCCCCGTCGCGTCACCACTCGCCGCGCCTCGTCCCGGCCATGAATATCACATCCCCAGTCGCTGCAATCTGCCAGCATTCGCCTGTTCGCCATCTTCCTGCTCCTGTCCCGGCATCCGGTTGAGTTCACGGACCTCTTCGCCTGTCTGTACTAACGCGCTTCCCGATTAGAAGTTGCAACTCGCGTGTTCCAGCTCAAGCGAACCCAATCGTTTCAACTACTTCCGAAGACTACTCCATCCTGAGAACGCGAACACCGAAATCAGCAGACTCATATCAACTCAGCAATCCGCTATCGGCGTTGAAACTCCGGCGACCCCAGCAGCAACCCCGCCATCATCGCCGCCTCCCGATCCAGGGGCGCCCGTCCCTGCTGGTTGAGTCCAGCAGAGTTCAATACCTGGGCCAGAGGCTCGTAGTCGTTTGGACGGATCGGGAAGTTCTTCGCCGCCTGCTGCTGCATCGCCTGGTCTTGAAACTGTGCGAGCACGGTGGCTCGGGTCCTGTCGCTGACTGGCTGTCCCACCAGCATCAACTCCAGCTTTCCTTCCTTCACCGCCGCGGTCTCCCCTGCCGTGCCTGTGGTCAACGCAGCCGACTCCATCGCCGGTCCGGTCTCTCCCAGCAACCGCGTCCAGTCCGTCTGGACTCCCGGAATCCGATCGCTGCTCAACCCCAGCCCGAAGTTCATTCGGTTCACCAGGTCCGCCGAATTCACCCAGGTCTCCGCCATCCAGTTATATCCATTTGGCGTCTGCATCCCGTACAAAGGCATCCCCAACTTATCCAGAGCCTGGACCAGCGGAATCGCATTCTTCACATCCGCTCCACTGGCCCGCACAGCCGACACCACAAACTCCTCCGGCGTCTTCACCTTTGCCCGGTAAACCTCAGGCGACCAGAACTCCGGCGAATCAAACATCGTCCGCAGCACCGTCTTAATGTCTCCATTGCTAGCCACAAACGCCTTAGCCATCCGATCCACCAGCGCCGGCGGAGGCGTATCGCTCACAAATCGGACAGCCAGTTTGGTCGAGATAAACTTCGCCGTCGCCGGACTCGTCGCCAGCATGTGGAGCACCTGCAGTCCTTCCTGCATCCCTTGCTGGTCTCCCGAAGAGGCTGCATCGCCGCAGTCGCTGCCGGCTCCCGCTCGTCGGGCACCGAAGCCCATCGCCACTACGCGTGGCTCGACAGCATCGCTCCCCGGAATCACCGTACCCATCACCGTCTTCGAACCCGGCTCATGCCTCCGCGCGTCAAACTGAAACGATCCGCAACGATACGGTTGATCAATCGTCCATCCCGTCAGAACCTTCGCCACCTGCGTCACGTCCTGCTGCGTATAACCCTGTCCGCAGGCCTTATCCAGCATGCTCACCGGACGGTCCTCGCTCACCTCGCACTGAACTCCCAGCGTATGCAACTCCATCAGCTCACGAGCGTAGTTCTCATTCAGCCCGCGATCCTTCAGAGCCTGCTTCACCTGTGGATTCTGAGCAAGCTGCGCAAATTTGCCGCTATTCTTCGCCGCTTGCGAATCCGGCCCGATGCTCTGCCAGTTATCGAGATACATCAGCATCGCCGGACTCTTCGCCGTCGCCACCAGCAGGTCCTCAAATCTTCCCAACGCATTCGGCCGGATCACATCCCGCTCATACGCCGGCAGCAGATACGGCTCATTCACGTTCTTGCGGATGTAGACGTTAAAGTGGTTCAGCCAGAAGTCCGTCATCACCGCTTCCAGCTGCCGCTCGCTGTAGATATCGCGCAACATCCGCGACTCCAGCAGCTCCGCTCCAATCATCCTCGGCGAGCCCTGCAGCGCCACCAGCGTCTCGCGCTGAATCGGCGTCAGGTCCTCCGCCGCATCCGCCAGCTCTCTCTGGCTCAGGCTCTTGCGAAAATTGACCAGCTCTTCGGGAGACATTGCCATAATCCGCTGCATCCGCTCATCCGGTGGCAGATTAATAATCTTCACCGCCTCCAGTCCCGAATAAAACTGCTCTTCATGCGTCGCCATCGCAGGCACAGCAGGATCGACTCCATCTCCCGGCAGCGCAGCTTTCTCCTCACTCTTCGCCATCTCCGCGGCCATCGAGTTTGCGTCACCCTGATCGGCATTCTGCGCGGCCGCGGATTTCTTCTCTTCCTGCTTTGCCTTCGCAGCCTTATAAAAAGCGATCTCATCGGCATAGAGCGCATGCTCCACCGGATCCGTCGGCAACGGCAGGTTCTTCGCAATGATCTGCTGCAACACCACCGGGCTCGGATAGCGCCGCATCATCTCAGCCTGCTCCATCTTCATCGCAGGAAACATCGCCAGCCGCGCATCCAGCGCCGAATCGTCGATACTCGCCGGACTCAACTGCCGCTCAAACCACTGCTTCAGCCCCATCGCCTGCACCGCTGCAACATCGCCCGGCCGTGGCCCAAACGCAAACCGGTTCAGCGCATGAAGCACCCGCTCCCGGCCTTCAATCTGCTTCACAGGAGCAGCCACCGCCTTCTTCACTGCAGCAGCCGCCATCATCGGCTGCTCTATCATCAACACGCACAACACGCCGGCGAGCAATGCCCGCACTAGTCCTGCCCCGTCCGCATGAGACTCCAGCCGCGATCGCATATTCGCCCGCATATCCGCTCCTTCTTGCACTGCGGCACGCTCAGCCCAGGCACCCGCAGAGTAGCCATGACCTCTCAGACCCCGTAATAACCGGGCAGTTGCGGACAAATTCGACGTCAAACCACCCCTAAAACGCCGCTAGCTCCTGCATCGCGCGGTACAGATCCTCTGGCTGCGGCAGAATCGCATCCTCAAGGATCGGTTGATATGCCACAAACGTATCCATTGCGGCGACCCGTCGAACCGGCGCGTCAAGGTCATGAAAAAGCTCGTCGCCAATCCGAGCCGCGATCTCCGCGCCATACCCCCAGCTCAACATATCCTCATGAGCCACAATCACCCGATTCGTCTTCTTCACGCTCTCGGCGATCGCATCCCAGTCATACGGCGTCAGGCTTCGCAGATCGATCAGCTCCGCGTCCACGCCGGTCTCTCGATGCAGCTTCTGCGCCGCCTGCAGCGCCCGCGGGACCACCGCGCCATAGGTCAGCACGGTCAAATCCTTCCCAGGTCGCACAGTCTTTGCCTTCCCAAACGGAATGCAGTACTCCGGCCCCGGATACACCGCTCTGCCGAAGGTCTCTCGATACAGCCGCTTGTGCTCAAGAAAGATCACCGGATCATCGCACCGGATCGCGGTACGCAGCAAACCGATGGCATCCAGTGCGTTCGACGGCATCACGATGCGCACACCAGGAGTATGCGTAAAAATACTCTCGCCCGACTGCGAGTGATAGATCGACCCACCCGTCAGATAGCCGCCAATCGGCACCCGCATCACCAACGGGCAGCTGAACTCTCCATTCGACCGCCACCTAACCAGCGGCATCTCATTCCGCATCTGGTGCATCGCCGGCCAGATGTAGTCGAAGAACTGAATCTCCACTACCGGCTTTAGCCCGCGAATCGCCATCCCAATCGCGCGCCCGGCAATATTCGCCTCTGCCAGTGGAGAGTTGAAGCACCGCTCGCTTCCAAACTCAGTCTGCAGCCCGGCGGTCAGCTTGAACACGCCGCCCTTGCCCTTCACCTTGCCCTCGCGCAGAGCCTTGTCGCGCGTCGCATCAGCCACGTCCTCGCCGAACACGATGATCCGCTCATCCCGCCGCATCTCATCCTTCAGGCAGCAGTTGATGAGGTCCGCCATCGTGCGCTCGGTCGAATCAGCAGTCGCCGCAGGCCGTGTATCAAACCGCGCATCCATCGGCGTCAGGTCCTCCGAGTACACATGCCGCGTAATCGACTCCACCGTCGGCAGCGTCGCCATCACAGCCCTGTCCGAGGCCCGCTGCACCTCCTCGTCCACTTGCCGCTCCAGCCGGTTGATCGCATCCGCATCCAGAATCCCCTCGCGCAACAGCCACATCTGCATCCGCGAGATCGGGTCCTTCGCCGCATCCGCCTCCAGTTCCTCGGCTGAGCGGTAAAGCCTCTCATCATCACTCAGCGAATGCGAATACGGCCGGATCACATGCCCATGCACCAACGCCGGGCCTCTGCCCGAGCGGCAGTAAGCCACCGCCTCGACCATCGCCTGATAACTTGCAACCGGATCGGTCCCATCAACTTCGGCAAAGTGGAAGTTCGGAAAATTCGCCACCAGCTTCGAGATGTTTCCTCCCGGCGTATTCACCTCGACTGGAGTCGAGATCGCGTACCCATTGTCCTCAACCACAAAAAGCACCGGCAGCTTCCCATTCGAGGCTGAGTTCAGCGCCTCCCAGAACTCTCCCTGGCTCGTCGATCCCTCGCCAATCGAGACATAAACAACCTCGTCGCCATGAAACGTAACATCCTTGAACTCGCGGTAATCACCCTCATGCTTCTTCGCCACTTCAGGATGCCGCGTGAAGTACCGTCCCGCCTCCGCGCACCCAACAGCATGCAAACACTGCGTCGCCGTCGAAGAAGATGGAGTCACGATATTCAGCTTCTTGCTCGACCAGTGCGAAGGCATCTGCCGCCCGCCGCTGGCGATATCGTCCGCGGCTCCCACAGCCTGCAGCAGCTGCTCCTCAACCGTATTCCCTAACGCCAGGCAGATCGCGCGGTCGCGATAGTACGGAAAAAACCAGTCATACCCCGGCTTCATCGCCATGCCGGCGGCCACCAGCAGCGCCTCATGCCCCGCGCACGAGACTTGGAAGAAGATCTTCTGTTGCCGCTTCAGCACAATCTCGCGATCATCCGTACGCCGCGACAGGTACATCAACCGGTAGAACTCCACCAGCTGCTCCCGGTCCAGCCCGGAGCTATCTGCCGCCTTCACCGCCGTCTTTTTCTCCGCCACAACTGTTCCAGCCTGTCGTGCCATGCACCTATCCTCGGCCAACGCACACACACGTCACCGAACACGATTGTACCGGGAAGGCCCCACGCTTGACTCCCTCAAATTCACTTTTCTGACTCCCCGTTCAATTAGCCGTTAATCCCGGTTCACAACACCCGCAAGACCAGGATCGTCTGGTCATCCTTCTGTTTCCCAAAGCTCCGCACCGCACTCACCATTGCCTCAACCATCTGTTTAGGCTGGAGCGCCTCGCTCCGGCGCATCACCTCGGTCAGCCGGGTTGTTGAAAACTCGTCCCCAGCCTCATTTTCCACCTCCAGTACCCCGTCCGTCGTAATCACAAACAGGTCGCCCGTCCCATACCGCACCCGCGCCGTCCCGTACTGCACCCGCTCAAACATCCCAATCGGAAGCTGCTCAACCCCTAGCGTCTCGACGTCCTTCGTCGCCGCTCTCCAATGCAGCATCGGCGGATGCCCCGCCGAAGCATATTCGGCCTCGTCGCCCACCGCGAAGCGCAACCCGGCGAAAGTCATGTACATGTGCTGCTCCTTCACCGCTGGCAGCACCCGATTCATCTTGTCCTGCATCTCCGCCAGCCCGCATCCATCCAGCATCAATGTACGCCCCACAGTCTTCACCATCCCCATCAGAATTCCTGCCTGCAACCCATGCCCCGAGACATCCGCCACATAGCAGAACAGCACGCCCTCGTGCACCACAAGATCCACCACGTCTCCGCCCACCTTCTCACTCGGCAGAGTCAATCCATAGACCTCAAATCGATCGTCGCGATAAGCGATCCGCGGCACCAGCGTAGCCTGAATCCCGTGCGCCAGCTCCAGTTCCCGCTCAGCAATCATCGCGCGCCGCCCGGATGTCTGAATAAACACGAGGAAGAAGACGTACGTTCCAACTAACGCCACCCAGATTCCCACAACCGACATCGACAGCCCCCACTCCGTCGAAGGAGACGGGAACCGGTTCGAATGAACCATCGCATTCGTCACTCGCGCCGTCACCACGTTCGTTGTCAATTGGATAGCTACGATAATCGGCACCATTCTCGGCCGACGAGCAAACCCGATCACATACAAGATCGCCATGCTCCCACTCACCACGATCCACACTGCCACAACTGCAACCGGCAACCGGCCCTTCGCACTTACATCGGCGAGAAACCCACCTGTTCCAAACAGCACAAATACAGCAGCCATCAGATAGCGGAGCTCGCCCATAGGAACGGTTCGCCAATAGGCTCTTCGTTCGCGCCAGCCAAAGGAGCGAGTCCAATTGCGCCACCCCGCGTCCTCGGTTCCTGCCATACGGCAAAGCTTATCAAAGCAAAAGGGCGATCCGGCACATTAGCCGAACCGCCCTTCCATTTATCTGCGCCAACTACACAAACAGCGGAGCCAGCACCAGCGTAATCGTAGCCAGCAACTTGATCAACACATGCAGGCTCGGGCCAGCCGTATCCTTGAACGGATCGCCCACCGTATCGCCCACAACCGCTGCCTTGTGCGCTTCTGACTTCTTTCCGCCATACTGTCCAGTCTCGATGTACTTCTTCGCGTTGTCCCACGCGCCGCCGCCATTGTTCATCAGCATCGCCAACAGCACACCAGAGATCGTTCCGACCATCAGCAATCCGGCCACAGCCTCAGCACCAGCCAGATTCACCGCCTTCCCGGCAATCGCCGGAACCGGAAGAATCGTGCCAGCCGCATAGATCGCGGAACTAGCTTGATAGCTCGCACTGAGGTGCCGGAAGATCAACCCGACCGCAACCGGCATAGCAACCACCAGCGCTCCCGGCATCACCATCTCCTTCAAGGCCGCGCCGGTCACAATGTGCACACACCGTCCATAGTCCGGCTTCGACGTGCCCGCCATGATTCCAGGATTCTCCTTGAACTGGTTCCTCACATCCTGGACCACCATCTGCGCTGTACGTCCCACAGCCTTGATCGCCATCGAACTGAAGAGGTACGTCAACATCGCGCCCAGCAGCGCACCAACAAACACCGGAACCTGCGCCAGGTTCACGTTGGTAAAGCTCCATCCCGGAGGCATAAATCCACCGGCGTTCGCGACCTTCGTCGTCACAATAACCTTGATCTCTTCCAGATAAGCCGAGAACAGCAGAAACGCCGCCAGCGACGCCGATCCCACCGCATATCCCTTGGTCAGCGCCTTGGTCGTATTCCCCGCCGAATCCAGCTTGTCGGTCCGCACCCGAATCGCGTCCGGCTGGTGCGACATCTCGATAATCCCACCCGCGTTATCCGTGATCGGTCCAAACGTATCCATCGCCAGGATGTAAGCCGCACAGCTCAACATCCCCATCGTGGCGATCGCCGTTCCATAGATTCCCTTCGCATAATCGCTAATCCCCGCCACCCCAGCCAGCCCCTGCACGCCGAAGTAGTAGCTCAGCAGCAGCGCAGCCGAGATCACGATCACCGGAAGCGCCGGAGTCTCCATACCCACAGCCAATCCGCTGATGATGTTCGTCGCGGGCCCCGTCAGCGAGGCCTCAGCGATCGACTGCACCGGCCGATACATGTACTCCGTGTAGTACTCCGTAATCCACACAAACAGAAACGCGGTCAGTAAACCCACCACGCCACATCCCAGCAACCAGAGAGGCTGCACCTGCGGTCCATTCAACATCGTGTACACCGCACCGGCAAATCCAGCCAGCGCCAGCAGCGACGTCACATAGAACCCCTTATTGAGCGCATGCATCGGATCTTCATCCTCGCGTGTGCTCACCACAAACACGCCCACGGTGCTCGCAATCAGATTGATCGCCAGCACAATCAGCGGAAACAGAATTCCCTTCACCCCGAACACCGGAAAAAGCGCCGCGCCCAGAATCATCGCGCCCACATTCTCCGCAGCAGTCGACTCAAAGATGTCCGCGCCGCGCCCTGCGCAGTCGCCGACGTTGTCCCCTACCAGGTCTGCAATCACGGCTGGATTACGCGGATCGTCTTCAGGAATTCCAGCCTCGACCTTCCCCACCAGGTCCGCGCCCACATCCGCGGCCTTCGTATAAATTCCTCCACCAAGCTGCGCAAACAACGCAACCAGCGAAGCCCCAAACCCGAAACCTACAAGCTGATAAGGCACAGCAGCCGGATGATCCAATCCGCCGAAGAAAAGAAACAGCGAGCCCACTCCAAGCAGCGACAGAGCCACCACCACCAGTCCCGTCACCGCGCCGCCCCGCAGAGCCATCTGCAGCGCCTTGTTCAGGCTCGAACGAGCCGCTGAGGCCGTTCGGATATTCGCCCGGATCGAGCAGTACATCCCCGTATACCCCGCCAACGCCGAGCACACCGCGCCCACCAGAAAACTCACCACCGTCTTCAACGCAAACGGCTCAGTCCGCGGCGACATCCTGTACCCAAAGAACACCACCACAGCCAGGCCCAGAGCGATCATCCCGATCGTCTTGTATTGCCTCCGCAAAAACGCTTCAGCGCCCTCTCGAATTGCATTCGAGATCGCCTGCATATCCGCCGTCCCGGTGTCCGAGGCGATTACCGCACGCGCCATCATCAGCGCAACCAGCAACGCCAGGACTCCCACCCCAAGCGCAATCCACAGATACATCCGTCCATCGTTACCGCCGACATAGGCAGGCGTTGTCCCAACCTGCTCTTGTACGGCCAGAGCCAAAAATCTCACTACATACATGCAAAGGTCTCCTTAGAACACAAAATCTCTCTTGGCTTCACAAAGGCGCAATTAGAGCACGTCAAATCGAGGAGGGTCAATGCATCGGCTGATGCCCCGTGGATACTCCCTGAGATAGTCCGTGACACATCGTTCAATGCGAAGTTCGCCAACTGCAGATTTCACCGCTTCGTGAAATCACCAAACCAAAGTAATAGCACACATCCCCACCCAGCCTCATGCAAATTCCTGCACCCGCCGATGCACACCTCAGTGCAAAAACGAGGTGCAGCGTGTCTTTTCACCATATCCTGACTCCCCATACGCCATCTCTTCGTCTGTCCGCTAATCGCCTGATCAGTCTCCGACGCCACGGTGCAGTGCGCTCTTCGCTCTGCAGGTCTTCCGTCATCCTCTTGCTGTTTCTCACAGGCATCGCCGATGCTCAAACAGGCGAGGTAGCCACAGGAGGTCAAATAGCGACGATCGACACCACCAGCGTCGCGCCCTATCACTACCTTGTCCTCTATCGCAACGCCACCATCCCAGCTGACGCTGCAGCCCGAATCGCCGCCACCGGCGCACGCCTCGTCCACCGCAACGAACACCTCGGGATCGCAGCCGTCCAGTCGGCTACCCAGGAGGACGACGCAACCACACTCCGCCGTCTCGCCGCGCAACCTGACGTCGAATTCGTACTCCACGATCGCATCGTCTCCGCCCACCATCTCCGTATTCAGGCAATCGATCCCGCGTCCATCAGCGAAGCCACACATTCAGCGAATCCAACCGGCCCCCTCGGGAAACTTCCCACTCACGGTCAAATCAACACCGAGCCGCCATCGCCTCCGCCGCCCTACGACACCTACTACACCACCCCGCAAAGCTGGGCCGTCCAGCAGGTAGGCGGATACGGAAACAACGTCCCAGGAGGCCCCGAGCACGGCCCATGGGACATCACCCAGGGAAAAGGCGTTCGCATCGCGATCATTGACAGCGGCGTCGATCAGTCCCACCCCGACATAGCCCCCAACCTCGCTCTCAACCTCTCCGAGATCGACCCGACCGCGTATCCCACCGCCTGCGACGACGGCACCCCCCAGGACCAGACCGGCCACGGTACCTGGACCGCCTCTCTCGCCGCCGCCGCCATTGGTCCCGGCACCGGACAGGTCATTGGCGTAGCTCCCGCCGCGACCATCCTCAACATCAAAGTCCTCCAACGCATGCCCGCCTCCATCACCGGCGACACCAACCCCGCCGATCAGTGCGAGGCCGGAGAAGCCAGCGGCCTCCTCAGCTGGGTCATGCAAGGGATCGAAGATGCCATCACCAATCGCGCCGACGTCATCTCGCTCTCCATCGGGGCCATCGCCGACCTCAGCACCGGAGACGGCGCCGGCCTTCTCGCTACGTTCAACAAGGTCACCTACGCCGCCGAGCAGGCCAACATCGTCCTCGTAGCCTCGGCCGGCAACGACGGCTTCGATCTCTCCGCTCCACGCTACGTAGAACTCCCCGCCCAGTCCCGCGGTGTTCTCGCCATCGTCGCTTCCACCAACCCCGCCTGCGCCCAGGATGTCACTCCCGGAGACACCTGCACTCCCGGCCCCGTCTCTCTCGCCTACTACAGCAACTACGGCAGTCCCCTCAACGCTCTGGCCGCACCCGGCGGCAGCTACCCCGACGGTGGCGACCTCACCGTCAGCGGCTGGATTCGCGGAGCCTGCAGCTCCGGTAAACCGAATACCGTCGACGGCATCCCCTCAGACGCAAACCACAGCTACGGTTGCTTCAATCTCGGCCACGCCGCCTATGTTCAGGCCATTGGAACCAGCGCCTCGGCTCCTCTGGCCGCTGGCGTCGCCGCCCTCCTGCGAGCCGCCCACCCCGACTGGTCCGCCGATGCCATCGTCAAGGCAATGCGCAACTCCGCCACAACAACGCCCGGTCTGCCCGTCCCCCAAATCAACGCCTCCGGAGCATTAAGTCAATTCCCCTCAATGCACTAGTAAGAAAATTTCTACTGATTCTTGCAGTCGCAGGCCGTCATCCGCGAAATCCACCCACCCGGGCGAGCCCCTTAGCCTACCCTTTCATCCGCTCCTTCACACTGTGGGCCAGCTTCTCGATCTCATCGGCCTTCTTGATCACATCCACCGACAACGTATCCTTCGTCGACTTATCCACCTGCGCCTTCAGGTCCGTCGCCAGCGCCAGCAGCTTGTCTGTATCCGCAACCAAGCGCTTCTGCCGGTCGCTGTTCCGCGATTTCTCCTGTTGCTCCGCCCGACTCGCGTCCAGTGGACCCGGCTCGTCCGGAGAGCCGATGCCGGTCTTCGGTGACGGCGGCATCCCCGGTACCTGGCGTCCCGTAGGCGGCGGATTCATCTGGCCCCTGCTCACACTCACCGAAGACGCTGCCGCCAAAACCACCCCAATCAACGCAACCCTGAGAGTTTTCATAATCGTCCCCATATCCCGCCCAGCAGGCGGCCCTTCTATCTCATCTCCTTGCCAGAATTGCATCTTATCGTTAGCTGACGCATCCTGTTTCTACAACACCCCGAAAGCGAGACGTTGTAATCATGCACCTTCTGGCTATGGCCCCGCAAGATGACCGCAACAGTATTCTCGGCGTCATCAAGCGCGACTGGCACAACGACATTATCTTCATTGTTCAGAACAGGCTTCCCAAAGTTCTCGCTATTGTTTTCATCGCTTATCTGTTTCATCGCCTCGTACTCTTCTTCGTCAGACGGGTCCGCAGCCGAGCCGATCGTCAGCACGGGAACTTCCACCGCGCCGCACAGCTCCGCACCACAGCCGCGATCATCCGCACCACCTCATACGGCCTGTTGGGCTTCATCGTCTTCCTTCAGATTCTCGGCCTCATCGGCATCCCCTACGAACCCATCCTTGCCTCAGCCGGCATCCTTGGCATCGGCATCGGTCTCGGCGCGCAAAGCATCTTCAAGGATGTCCTCAACGGCATCTTCATCCTTGTCGAAGACCAGTACAACGTCGGCGAGATCGTCAACATTGCCGGCCTCAAAGGCACTGTCGAAGACCTTTCGCTCCGCCGCACAAACCTGCGCGACGCCGACGGCACCCTCTACATCATCCCTAACAGTCAGATCGCCACCGTCTCCAACCTCTCCCGGGACTACGCGGTAGCCACCCTCAACGTCAGCGTCGACGCCAGTGCCAACCCCGACAAAGTCATCGCCGTCCTCAGCCAGGTAGCCCGAGACCTGCGCAACGACGCCGCCTACAAAGACATCGCCATCGCCGACCCCAACGTTCTCGGCGTCGATAAGATCGAAGGCCGGGCCGTAACCTACCCCGTCCAGCTTCGCGTCCGCACCAACCAGCGCGACCCCGTTCTCCGCGAGCTCCGTCGCCGCATCATTCTCGCCTTCGAAAAAGACAGCATCCCCCTCGGCATCGATCCGACCAACATGTTCATCCTCCGCAGCCCCAACCCCACAGCACCACCCTCTCAACAACCCCTCATCGGCAGCTAGCTGTTTTCTCGTTCCGTCCGAATCTTTTCCATATCGGCATCCACATACTATTCGTCGTTAAATCTCTGACTGGCTGTATTACTGCGCTTCCACTACGATTAAGTCACCCGATCGAAATGCCAGGTCAAATCGTCAGCACAAAATCCGCCGAGCACTACAAGTGGGGAGGCCCGCAGGGAAACACCTGCGACGGCTGGCATCTAGTCAAGACACCTGACCTCAGCGTCATCGAAGAGCTCCTCCCTCCCAATGCCAGCGAAGTCCGCCACTCCCACGTCCGCGCCCGCCAGTTCTTCTACGTCCTCGAAGGAGAGCTGACTCTCGAGGTCGAGCATCACGATTTTGTTCTCCGCAGCGGCGAAGGACTCGAAATCTCCCCCGGCCAGAACCATCAGGCCATCAACCGCAGCACCAAACCCACGCGAATCCTCGTCACCAGCCAGCCCCCGAGCCACGGCGACCGAGTCCCAGCTCCTCCAACATAAAATCCGCACGCTGCTCCGGCGAGACCTTCGGAATCTCCACCACCTCATACCCGCAGTCCCGATAAGCCGTCACCATCAACTCGTACGTCCTCACCGCTTCGTCGAAGTCCTGCCACCGTTCCGCGTCCGTAACATAAATCTCCCGCCACGGGGGCGCAAGAAATACCTTCGACCCATACCGATATCGCCGGCACGCCGCCAGAATCTCATCTTCGATCCCCAGCCCAGCCAGCCGCGAGTAGCACAACGCATCCGGAATCCCTCGGTCACAGAAGACCACCTCCGCCGCATCCGCATGCTCAAGATAAGCGGCTACCGAGCGCGCCAGCATAAGCCTGCAGTACCTCACGCGATCGCCCCACGGCAGCGCATCGCCACCATCTCTCACCTGTTCCTGAATAATCTGCCGCGCGACCTCCGGCGAGCAGCGAAACCCGCGCCGCTCCAGCTCAAGCAGCAGCGTCGTCTTCCCCGCTCCCGGCCCACCACTGATCACACCCAATTGCGAATCCGCCACCCCAGCCCCGTCCCATCTCACAACGCATGATTCATCGCCATAATCAACTCATCCACCGTCGTCACCGGCGGCAGACAACCCTTCCCAGTGCAAACCACAGCAAAACTTGCCCCACTCTGCAAACCCGGAAGATGCGGGAGCGTCTCCTTGAGCGCCGGCGGCAACTCACCCAGCTGATCTCTGCGCAATCGAATCACGCTTTTATTCACGGCATACCGGGCCAGTGCCACTGCCTCCAGCCTTCTCGCCGCAGCATCGTCGCCAATCACGCAAACCTGCGCAGCCCGCAGCACCATCCGCTGCAGAGCCAGCCCATAGCTCGCAGCATACAACCCAAAGTGCTCAACGATCCCCGCAAACGTCTCAAGCGTCTCAACCGCCTTCACCGAATAGTCCTCGCGCCCATTCAGCGCCTCCAACCGCAACAGCAACGCCGCCGCCACAGGGTTCCCTGCCGGTGTAGGCGAGTCCTGCAACGGCTTCCGCCGCGTCACCAGAGCTCCCAGTCGCACTTCACCAGCCGCCGCAGACTCCGTATCGAAGAACGCGCACCCAACTGGATCATAAAACCGCTGCAAAGCGGCATCCATGATCGACTCCGCAGCCAGGTAGTACCGCATCTCGCCCGTCAGCTCCCAGGCATCCAGCGCCGCATGACCCAAAAAAACATAGTCGTCGAGCACGCCCGCCACTCGCGCCCCGTCGCCGCCATTCTCGCCGTATGCAACCACGTGTGCCACACCGCGCCCCGGATCCCACGCCTCCGCCAGAACACGATCCAGCGACTTCAGCGCAAATGCCCGCACCTCCGGCATATCGAGCACCCTCCCCGCCTCGATATAAGCCGAGATCATCATCCCGTTCCACCCCACATAGATCGTCTTATCCACATAAGGCGTCGGCCGCTTCTTTCGCGCCTCGTACAGTTTTCCCCTCGCAGAATCCAGCCGTTCCTTCGCCTCATCCACTGTGATCTTGTTCGCCTTCGCCACACCCTCCAGCGTCCCGCGCACATGCAACACGTTCTTCGCCGGATTGTGATGCATATCCCCGATCTCGCCGATGTCGTAGTACGCGCTCGCCACAGCCATCTCTTCCGGATTCAGCGCCTCAGCCGCCTCCTCCAGCGTCCACGTAAAGTAGTCGCCATCATCCTCCAGCGAATAGTCCGCATCCTGCGACGCATAAAATCCGCCACGTTCGCGGTCGCTCAGCCATTCATCGATCCATCGAATCGTCTCCCGCGCCACCCGCGCCGCCTCCGGCTCAACCAGCGTCTGGAACGCGTGCACATAGTTCTTCAGCAGCTCACTGTTGTCGTACGACATCTTCTCGAAGTGCGGAACCACCCACCGGTCATCCACCGAGTAACGATGAAAACCTCCAGCCAGATGGTCGTAGATCCCGCCTCGCGACATCTTCTGCAGTGTCACCATCGCGGCATTCTTCGCCTTCTCACCGACACCCTCCGCCCCGCCCACCGACACGCGCGACGCAACATCCAGCAAAAGATCGATCGCTCCCGAATGAGGAAACTTCGGCTGCGATCCGAACCCTCCCGACCGCGCATCGAACTGCTTCAACGCCGAATCCACCAGCTTCGCCACCAGCTCCGGCCCCGGATTCCCCGCCCTGCCCATAAACGACTCATTGTGCTCAATCGCCGCCATCACACTGCCGGCCGACTCGTTCACCTCTTCGCGCCGTTTCTCGAAGGCCTCGGCCATTGTCATCAGCACACGCTGAAATCCCGGCCGTCCATGCTGATCACCCGGCGGAAAATACGTTCCTCCAAAAAATGGCTTCCCATCTGGAGTGAGAAACGCCGTCAGCGGCCACCCACCCTGCCCACTGATCGCCGACACAGCAGCCTGGTACCGCGTATCCACATCCGGCCGCTCATCCCGGTCCACCTTCACCGCAACAAAATGGTCGTTGATGATCCTCGCCGTATCCGCATTCTCATACGACTCGCGGTCCATCACATGGCACCAGTGACACCACACCGCGCCAATATCCAGCAGAATCGGCCGGTCCGTATCTTTCGCCTTCGCGAACGCCGCCTCGCCCCACTCCATCCACTTCACCGGCTGATGCATCGCAGACCGCAGATAAGCCGAAGACGCCGCGCCCAGAGAATTCCCGTTACCTCCGGCGCTTTCCTTACTCAGTTCGCTCATAGACCTCAAGTTTAGTCCACGTTTGCTCTTCCCAATCGGTTCGAGAGATCACACTTCAGTATCAAAGTCTGTCGTCGCTCCGCATCGGCCCTTTTTGGGAAAAAAGAGGCCCGGACCGAAGCCCGGACCCTTTGACGAACTACTTCAAATTTACTGCGGTGTATTCGGAGTAACCGTAATCGGCTTCGGAGCCTCCGGTGCCTTCGGCGTCGTCAGCCCCGGGATCACCGGGTTCTGCCCAATCACTCCAGTAGCCGCTGCCTCAATGCTGATCCCGTAAATATCCAGCGTATCGGCCAGCAACTGCCGCAGCTGCGCCCGGTCTCTCGCATAGGCCGCCGTAGCTGAAATCAGCGTGTTCTCAGAGATCGCCAGGTTCCTTCCCTGCTGCAGCACGTTCGCCGTGGTCGAAGCGCCCAGCTTGTACTTCTTCTGCTCCGCATCCAGGCTCTGAAGCGCATAGTCCCTGGCCGCCTGTGACGCCTCCACCTGCGCTCGGTCGTTGGCCAGCGCGTAGACCTCGTTCGTGACCTGAATCCGAATCTGCGTGTAGAGCTGCTGAAGCCGCATCTCAGTCTGCCGGTACTCCATCTGAGATCGCGCCTGGTCAGCTTGTGCCGTCCGGTTGCGCAGCGTTACATTAAGGTTCACCCCGACGCCCTTGTCCGGCGCGCTGCTGTTAAACAGATTGCCGAACGCCGTACCGTAATCCACCGTCGGAAACGTTCCCGGAGGATAAGGCTGTCCGTTATTGAAGTTCACAGCTGCGGGATTCTGGTGGCCGCCCAGTCCAGCCGCACCATAAAACGCATACGCATCAACCGTCGGCAGCAGCCCCTGCTTCTCCGCCTTGATCGTGATCTCATTGTTCTTCAGGTTCAGCACTGCCTGTTCGATCTGGGGATTGTTCACATACGCCTGCTTCACTAGGTCCTCGGTCGCCAGGTCCTCCTCCGGGAGCCTATCCAGGCTCACGCGATCGGTCGGAATCACCGGCGCATTCGCAAGCTGCGGATCGTTCAGGTTGCGCGCAATCGCCTGTTTCACCAAAAGCTGCTGGTATTCGAGGTTTGACTTCGAAGCCACCAGCGCCTGTCTGTCCGTCGCCACCGCGCTGTCGGAGTTCACCACATCCAGCGGTGCCAGCGTTCCGATCTCCAGCTGCTTGCGGTTGTCCGCCGTCAACTGCGTCGACTGTGCCAGCGCGCGCTCCTTCGCCTGCTCGTCTTCGTACGCGCTCACCAGCGCCCAGTAGACGTCTTCGATCTGGTTCACCGAATAAAGCAGCTGCTGGCGAAACGACGAGTCGGTAATCCGCCGGTTATTCTTCGCCTGTAGCACGAACCGCTCGTTAATCCAGGGCCCAAACCCTTGCAGCAGGTGTTGCGTCGCCGTAGCGCGGAAGCTCGTTGAGAAGGAAGGGCTGTAATCGGTGAACGGATTGTTCGATGTCACGCGAGAGTTGTTAAACCCCACCGACAACTGTGTGCCCGTAACGAATCCCTCTGTGTAATTGAAGTTGTACGTCGCTGTATCCGTCGTCAACGTGCTCAGGCCGCCGCTGAACAGCGTATTCAGCTGCGGTGACACCTGCGCCTCGTATTGCAGCGTCCCCGTCACGATCGGATCACGAAACTCCGGAGTAGGCCCGCCACCATTTGTGCTGATCACCAGTCCGCCCGCGCCGGCGCCACCACCGCCTGTTCCTGCCGAGGTCGCACCCGGCCCGCCGCCGCCCGTAATCGTCAGCGTAGTGCCGCCCAGTGTATTCTGCACCAGCCCGGTCGAGACACCGCGGATCGACGATCCCGCCTTCGCCCGCAGAATATCAGTATCTGCAATATCCAAATTGATCCGCGAAATCGCAATATCGTAGTTGTTTTCGATTCCAATGGTCACTGCATCCGCCAGGCTCAAATAAATCTTGCCATCCTTCAGGAGCTGGTCGAGACGTGGTGCATTGCCTAGATGCTGCGCCGGATAGTTCAAAGGCGTATAAGGCGCAATTGGATTCCAGAAGTGACTCTTCGCCCTCGTGTAATCAACCCCGGTTCCACGCAGGTACAAGGGCTCCGTCGGCTTCGGTGCCGGAGCCTGCGGCAGTCCAGGCTGTCCCGTAGTATCGTTTTGGATCGCCTGCGGCGGTGCCGGCTGGGTCGCACTAGGCGTCGTCTGATTCGGTGTAGCTGGGGCTGGCTGTTGAGCCATGCCAGGTTGCGTCCATCCACTCAACAGCAACAGGGCGATGCTCGCTGCCGCCTGCAAATCTCTTAATCTCACGATGCGTTCTCCAACTCTTCCTACGCTGTGCCGGGAAGTTCCCAGTTCATCCCTGGGCCCGGACCCTCAGTTCATAGTCCTGGCTTGCCCTGCACTCGCGCACAGGAGACCAGCTCACAAACATTTGCAATGCCATTAAGACGCGAAGCACCTTGCCAGCGACTCTTAAAGAAAGGCTTCCGCCCAACGCACTCCCG
The DNA here is from genome assembly GCA_963798925.1 of uncultured Acidobacteriaceae bacterium. Classification (GTDB taxonomy): domain Bacteria; phylum Acidobacteriota; class Terriglobia; order Terriglobales; family Acidobacteriaceae; genus Edaphobacter. The sequence continues at coordinate 458,610 of CAWCVD010000007.1, read as the reverse complement.
TTACTCAGAAATGCTTTTGTTGGTCAGATATACGCACCTCTCCACTGCTTCGTTCCCGACAATCCATCAAAATTATCGAATGGGTGTGACCCGACAAGTATATCAACGCCATGCCGACACCCAACCCCCGTCTCAGCACGGCACCAAACTAGATTCCACCCGCAATTCACGGCCCACCGATTCAGCCAAAGAACTCGTCATCAAATCCTCGCACTCGAATCCGCGACCGACCTCCAACGAACTACCGTCAGCGCTTCTTCTTCGCAGCAGGTTTCGCCGCCTTCTTCGCCGGAGCCGCCTTCTTTACCGCCTTCTTCGCCGGTGCAGGCTTCTTCAGGAGCGCCTTCTTCGCCACAACCTTCGCGGGAGCCTTCTTCGCAGCAACCTTCTTTGCCGGAGCGACCTTCACAGGCTTCTTCACCACCGCAGCCTTCTTCGCCACAGCCTTCTTCACCGCCGCCTTCGCAGGAGCCTTCTTGGTTGCGACCTTTTTCGCTGGAGCACTCTTTTTAGCAGCCTTCTCCCCAGCCTTCTTCATCGCCTCTTTCAAAACAACCTTGCCATTCGCCAACGCCGCTGCCTTCGCAGCAGTCTTCGCGGGAACATTAGCAGCCTTAGCCACACCCTTAGCCGCTACCGGAGCCTTCGTCTCACTCGGAGCAGCCGCCGCAGCCACATTCAGCGTCTCGCCCTCCACAGCAGCAGCCTTACGACGCGTCTTCGCGGGCTTCGTATCTTTCTTCGCCAGCCGCGCACGCCGCAGATGTACCGGCGGAGGCGGAGCAGGCGGAGAGTACGGCTCCAGATAAGCTTTCATCTCCTCCGGCGTTCCCAGCTTGTTGTCCATCAGCTCGAAGAACAGCTTGTCCACCAGTTCCTTGTAAACCGGAAGATCCGGAGTAATCCGCATCTCTTGCATCAGCAGATACGGAATCTTCTGCTTCGCCTGCGACCACTCCGTAAAGAATCCCTTAAACTTCCCCTGGATCGCCCCATTCTTCGAGGTATGCGCCACCCATAGCACCGACTCCGGTTTCGCCGTGTGCAACAGCTTCCAGGCCTGCGACGGCGTCGCCGCACCCTTGCCCGAAAACTCCGCCGCAAACGCCTTGGCCTCGCTCTCGAGCGCGGCAATCTCCGCCGCGAACCCATGACGCGGGAAGCTCTTCTTCAGCGCGGCCAAATCCTTCGGAGCCATCTTCGCCGTCAGGTAAGGAAAGTTCGCCGTCGACGTCTCAGGATTGATCCCCTGCATCACCAGCTGCATCTGGCTCTCCCGCAGCCGGTCCAGCTCCGCCAGGTTCACCTTCGACGACATCAGCGCCGGGAACAGGTGCTTCATCCAACCCTCGCCCTCGAGCCGCCTCAGCACCCGCAGCGGATCCTCCTCATGAAAGATCTCTTCGGTCTCATACCCGCGATGAAACGCATCCATCGCCGAGATGTACTCCTCCGCCTTGCCCGTCTCGTACCGCGCCGCAGTCCTCTCGTCCATCTGCCAGCCCAGTCGCGCCATCAGCCGCGCCGCTCGAATCATCCGCACCGGATCCTCGATAAACCCGTAGTTGCTCACCAGCCGCAACTCGCGATTCTCGATATCGGCCACCCCGTTCAGCGGGTCCATCAGCAGCCCGTATGAGCCGTCGTTCAGCGACAGCGCCATCGCGTTCGCCGTAAAGTCTCTTCGTCGCAAATCATCCAGAATCGTCGCTGGTTTCACGACCGGCTTGCCCGGCTTCGGATAAGAGACCGTCAAAGTGCTGCTGATCTCCATCCTCACACCACCAGAAAACCGCACATAAACCGCCTGGAAAATCTCGTTCTCGCCGGCGATCTCTCCGCCCGCTTTCTCGATATCTTTCTTCAGCTTAAGAGCATTTCCCTGAACCGCTACATCCAGATCCCGCACCGGCGATCCGCTCGTCATATCGCGCACCGCACCCCCCACAAGGAACACGGTAAGCCCTTTGGCGCGAGCCATTTGGCGCACAGCAAGCAACGCAGCCTGCTGAGTCGGCGATAGACGGTTTTCCAGCAAATAAATGTAATCGGCCATAGCGGGTAGATTTACTCCAAGCCGGTCGAACCGGTACACTCAAAGTCATCTCGACGTGACATCTAAGCCAAGACGAATCAAGCGTTTATCAAGATCATGACACGTGGGCACAAAACGTAAGTGTAACACGGCATTAGCGATTTGACTACGCCGCCGGGACCTTTTTCGCCGTCTCCTCCCACGTCATGCGACAATCCACCAGACTCACATTCCGCAGGCCTCGGTAACCCGAAATCCCGGTATCTCGAAACCCCGTATCTCGAAATTATGTCTGCCGCGCACAAAAAGGTCATCATCCGCCGCTTCACCGGCGAAACCCTCCCCGGCTATCTCCCCCTCACCGGCTTTCTTCAAAACCGCGCCCCTCAGCCAGCCATCGACCTTCTTGACCTCAGCGGCCGCGTCGTCTCCCTCCTCCTCCAGGACATCAAGCACGTCTGCTACGTCCGCGACTTCAACCTCAACGACTCCCTCAACCCCGAGCGCCTCACTCGCCGCACCTTCCTCGCCAAACCCCGCAGCGAAGGCCTGTGGCTTCGCATGACCTTCCGCTCCGGCGATCTCCTCGAAGGCCTCGCCCCCATCGACATCACCCTCACCGACGCCCTCGTCCACGACGCCGGACTCCATCTCACCCCGCCCGACACCCGCTCCAACACCCAGCGCATCTACGTCCCCCGCACCTCACTTGCCGAACTCCAACTCCTCGCCGTCATCACCACACCCTCCCGCCGCAAACCCGTCCCAGCCGCCTCCGTCCCCTCCCTGCAGGAAGACCTCTTCGACAACCTCACTCCAGCTCCCAACACCCGCCCCAACTAATGCTCGCATTCTCCCCTGTCATCGCTCTCGCCCTGGCTCTCATCGCAATAGGACGAGGAGCGGGGGCAATTTCGCGAAGTCGAACGGAAGCGTGACCGCATCGCCCGCTACGGCTGTCTCACCTTGGGCATCGCCATCCTGGTGGCCTCCGCCAGTTGGCTGATCTTCTAGCCAACCCCCTTCGCGCTACTGCCCGAGCCCTATAATTCCCCCATGCAGTCCATGAAGCTAGCCAAACTGGCCGAGTATCTCGACGCCACCCTGCTCGGCGACCCATCTGCCGAAGTCACCCGCGTCGCCGGCATCGAAACCGCAGGCCCGGGGGATCTGACTTTCGTCTCCAACCCCAAATACGCCGCCCTCGCCCGCTCCACGAAGGCCACGGCCATCGTCGTCGAACCGAACTTCCCCGAGATCCCCACCGCCACCCTCCGCGTCGAAAATCCCTACCTTGCCTTCGCCTTCGCCATCGAGCTCTTCTACCGCGCCCCCGTCTACCCGCCCGGCATCCATCCAACCGCAGCCATCGCTCCCACCGCGCACATCGGAGTCAACGCTCACATCGGCGCCTACGCGGTCATCGGCGACAACGTCACCATCGGCGACAACGCCACCATCCTCCCCCACGTCGTCTTCTACCCCCACTCACACGCCGGCCATAACCTCTTCGCCCATGCCCACGCCGTAGTCCGCGAGCACTGCCGCCTCGGGAACAACGTCATCCTCCAGAATGGAGCCATCGTCGGTGCCGACGGATTCGGCTTTGCCCGCCAATCCGACGGCTCCTGGTACAAGATCCTCCAATCTGGCCCCGTCGTCATCGAAGACAACGTCGAGATCCAGGCCAACGCCTGCATCGACCGTGCCTCCATCGGCGAAACCCGCATTCACGCCGGCGCCAAGATCGACAACCTCGTTCAGGTTGGCCACGGCTCAACCGTAGGCACCGATACCCTCCTCTGCGCTCAGGTAGGCCTGGCCGGATCGACCGTCGTCGGCAAAAATGTCATCCTCGCCGGCCAGGTCGGCGTCGCCGGCCACTGTACGGTAGGCGACGGAGCCATGGCCACCGCCCAAACAGGCATCCCAGGCGACGTTCCACCCGGAAAAGTTGTCAGCGGCTATCCGGCAGTCGACAATCGCCAATGGCTTCGGTCAGTCGCATTGGTCAATCGCCTTCCCGAATTGCTACGGGAGATAAAATCTAAACTAAAATAACCAGATTTTTGGTGACTATAGTCGTAGAAAGAAGCATCATAAGGGGGTAGCCGATGATCGAGCCTCCTCAAACCACGCCGATCGCTCTTCGCCTGATGCCCAACCCGCACGCACAGCCCATCCGTGTTCTGTTGCTCGACGATGAGCCCACCAATCTGCACCTCCGCACCGCCATCCTCCGTCAGCACGGCTACGAGTGCATCCCCGCAGCCACCATCGAAGAGGCAACCGAGCTCTTCAACAACATCGACATCGCCGTGCTCGACTATCACCTGGGCGCCGGCCAGTTCGGCACCGAAGTCGCCGCTCTCCTGCGTCGCCGTCGCCCCCACGTTCCGATCATCATCCTCTCTGCCACGCTCGACCGGTTCTTCGGCGGCGTCGAAGACATGCATCTCCTCAAGGGCCACAGTTCCGTCGATGATCTCCTCGACGCCCTCAGCTCCCTCGGCGCGAAACACCGCGGCGCGCCTGTCGTCGTCGATGCCCGCGACTTCTTCTACTCCCGCCTCTCCCTCACCATCGGCTCCGACGTTCTCGTTCAGATCTTCGACGAACGTGGAATCTGGCAATACTGCAACGACTTCGCCGCAGACTATCTCGGCCAGCCCCGCGACTGGTTCATCGGACGCTGCGTCTTCCACGATATGGCTATCATGCGCGACTGGCGCGAGGTCATCCAGACCGTCTGCCACAGCCGCGAGACCTACATCGATCGCACCCGACGCGGGCTGCTCAACCATCCCCGCCCCGAGGAGCAGCAGCTCACCTGGAGCGTTCTCGCCTTCCCCATCACCCTCCACGACAATCGCAGCGGAGCGGTCCTCACCGCCCGCATCCTCGAAAAACCGCAGCGCACCTCCGACTTCCTCCCCTTCCTCTAAACAGCCACTAAACCGGGTGGCCCATCCTTCGCAGTCTCACCGCCAAGGGTGGAGTATTCGCGTTACGCAAACCGTCTTTCGTTCGTAGTCACCATGCCCTCCAACCAGGGAACAAAAGCACCTACGCCCCACCTGATACCTTAACCTGAATGCGCCGAACACTCGCCATAGCACTCTTTGCCGGGCTTCTCACCCTCACGGCCTGCCATTCACCCTACGTCGCCGCCACGGTCAGCAACCGCACCCCTCAAACGATCGAGCTACTCGAGGTCGACTATCCCAGCGCCAGCTTCGGAACCCAGGCCCTCGCCGCCGGAGCCGACTTCCACTACCGTTTCAAGGTCATCGGTTCAGGCACCATGAAGCTCGTCTACACCGACGCCGCTCACAAGGAACACCAGGCCACCGGCCCCACCCTCAACGAAGGCGCCGAAGGCCCGCTCACGATCCTCATTATGGACAATCGCATCCTCTGGCAGCCCTCACCCACCGTCTCCAACGGCAAGTAGCTAGTCCTTCGGATCCTCCGCGCGCCCTTGTCTCGCCATGCTGGCCGTCCCAGGCGAGCCGCTCTGTCCTCTTCGCGCACTGCTGTTCGCCAGCATCGCAAACACGCCCCCGATCGCCAACAACGGGATAGCCATCGCAAGAAAGATGAAGATCATAGCGACCCTCCCGGACTTCAACCAGCATTCTGAGCCTAGTCTGTGCCGGATGCAACCTCACCGTCCGCCGGCGGGCCGCCTAATCCGTGTGCGGTAATCTGAAGTCTATGTCGCGCGGATATTTCATCACCTTCGAAGGCCTCGACGGCTCCGGAAAAACCACCCAGCTCCGCCGCCTCGCCGCCTCACTCGAAGCCGAAGGCCGCAACGTCGTCACCCTCCGACAGCCCGGCGGCACTGCCCTCGGCGACCGCATCCGCAGCGTCCTTCTCGACTCAAAATCCGAAGCCGCCCTCGGCCCCATCGCCCCCGCAGCCGAGATGGCCCTCATGTTCGCCGACCGCGCCCAATCCATCGCCGAGATCATCCTCCCCGCCCTCACCGCAGGCAACATCATTCTCTGCGATCGTTACACCGACTCCTCCGAGGCATATCAAGGCGGAGGCCGCCAGCTAGGCAGCCAGCGCATCCTCGAGATGCATGCGGCCGCCTGCGACAATCTCCAACCCGACCTCACCATCCTCCTCCTGCCGTCCCTCGAATCCTCCCTGAAGCGCGCCCGCCGCCGCAACCAGCGCAACGCCCAACAGCAGGGCGCCGACGAGAACCGCTTCGAGCGCGAGTCCGACGACTTCTACCGCCGGATCTACGAAAAATACGAAGATATCGCCGCCCGCGAACCCCGCCGCATCGCTGTCATCCGCGACGACGCCTCCATCGACGAAATCCAATCCCGCATCCAACAAATAGTCGCCGCTCGCCTGACTCAACCCACACCATAAGTCGATCAGAGACAAACGAGCATCGCTTTATCAGCTTTTATCCCTTTGATCACCGTTACGCCTTTTAACTGAGTCGCACCATGACAACCACTCCCCCGACCCTCGAAGCCCCACCCGAGCCGCAGGTCATCGAGCGCCAACCCTACCGCCTACCACCCGGCCTCAAACACTCCCTCCCCTTCTACTCCTTCAAACCCTGGGTCAAGCTCGGCCACCCTATCCGCCTCTTCGAGCATCTCCTCCGCACCTACGGCAACATTGCGCACTACCGTTTCCTAGGCACGCCGATCATCTTCATCAACGACCCCGACTACATCCGCGAGATCCTCATCACCCAGGCCTCCAGCTTCGTCAAGGAGCGCACCGTCCGCCGCATGAAGATTCTCCTCGGCGAAGGCCTCATCACCTCCGACGATCCCATCCATATGCGTCAGCGCAAGCTCGTCGCTCCTGCCTTCCATCGCCAACGCATCAACGCCTTCGCCGCCGAGATCGTCGCCTCCGCCGCCCACCAGCGCGACCAATGGCAACCCAATCAGACCGTCGACATCGCCGCAGCCAGCATGCAACTCTCGCTCGAGATCGTCGCCCGCACGTTGTTCAATACAGCCGTCACCGACGACATCCGCTCCATCAACGACGAAGTCAACACCATCATGGGGCTCTACCACTTCATCGTCGCGTTTCCCCGCCTCGAAAACTTCATCCATCTGCCCATCCCCAAGCTCAATAAATTCCGCCGATCCCGCGCCCGCCTCGACGCAGTCGTCAACCGCCTCATAAGCGAGCGCCGCGCAGAACAATCAGAGCATCGCAAAGCCGCAGCAAATCGAGAACCCGGCGAAGAAGAAAACATAGGCGGCGACCTCCTCTCCATGCTCCTCGCCAGCAGGTACGAATCCCCGGAAGCCAACGGAAACAGCGCGGGCGCGCACTCGTCAAAACCCGAAGGTATGTCCGACGAGCAGATCCGCGACGAAGTTCTCACCATCTTTCTCGCCGGCTACGAAACCGTAGCCAACGGCCTCACTTGGACCTGGTATCTCCTCAGCCAGAACCCCGAAGTCGAAGCCAAGCTCCACGCCGAGCTCGATACTGTTCTCGGCACCTACCCCGAACGCCGTCTCCCCACACTCGCCGACTACCCCGCTCTCCGCTACACCGAACAGGTCTTCGCCGAATCCATGCGTCTCTATCCGCCCGCCTGGGCCATGGGCCGCATGTCCACCAAACCAGTCACCCTCGGCCCCTACCGAATCCCACCCGGCGCGCACTTCTTCTTCAGCCAATACATCATGGGCCGAGACCCCCAATACTTCCCCGATCCCCTCCGTTTCGACCCCTCCCGTTTCACCCCCGAAGCCAAAGCCGCGCGCTCCAAATTCACCTACTTCCCTTTCGGCGCCGGCAGCCGCCAGTGCATCGGCGAGAGCTTCGCCTGGATGGAGGGCGTCTTCTCTCTCGCAACCATCGCCCAGCGCTGGCGCATGGCTTACCTCGGCGACTCGCCACCCATCCCGCAAGCCAAAATCACTCTCCGCCCCCGAGACCCGCTCATGATGCGCCTGATCCCCCGCTAGCGAGAGCCTCCGCGAACTTTTCTATCGACTTCACCCTTTCCTTCCAGTACCCTCGCTACTTCAGTAACCATCAGGGAAATGCTTCGCTCTTCATGGGAACCCTGCGACGCTTTGCACCGACCTGATTTTAATAAGGAGAGTTACATGACAGCTTCCAACCAGCTTCGTCCCTCATCCCACATCTGCGAGGTGTCGCGATGAGCGCAGGCGCTCCCATTCCGCCCAACCCCTACCAGCCGGTCCCACAGCCGCCGCCCTCGGCAAGCTCCGGCAACACAGTCCTCAAGGTCATCCTTATCGTCATCGGCGTTATCGTACTGCTCTGTGTCCTCGCCGCCGGCGTCATTGGCTTCATCGGCTACAAAGTCTCGAAGTCCATCCACAAGGACAACAACGGCAACGTCAGCATCTCCACCCCAACCGGCACCATCTCCGCCGGCCAGAACGTCCACGTCAGCGCAGCCGACCTCGGCGTCGATCCATATCCGGGATCCATCAGCACCACCGAAGGCTCAATGAACATGAAGACCCCCACGGGCTCCATGGTCACCTCCGTCTTCACCAGCTCTGATCCTGTAGAAAAGATCGTCGACTTCTACAAATCGAAGCTCGGCGACCAGGCCTCCATCGTCCAGACAGGCAACGGAACCATGCTCACCTCTGGAGAGAAGAACAAGAACAGCGTCATGATCACCATCACCCCACAGGACGGCAAATCCAAGATCGCCATCATCCACGTCACGAATAACCCCTAACAAACTAGCGCGGGCGAGGCTAGATCCTAAGCCTCGCCCGCGCTCTCTCTCTAACTGCCTACGGAACCCGGAAAACCAGCCCCGCGCTCACGCTGAACAACCTTGAATTAGGAAACTGAACCGTCCCCCCAAAGTTCCCGCTGTTGATTGTCGACAGCCCGCTATATCCAAGCTCAAATGCTCGGAAGTCGACATGCTTCGCCAGTGTGTAATCCAGACCTGCGTAGACGCCATATTGAAACTTCGTCTGATGAATCGGGCTCGTCGGCGGCTTGGAACTTCCCGCACCGACCGAAAGCTGCAGATAAGGCTTGAACAACTCCGCAATCGGCTTGGGCATAATCCGAGCACCCACCATAAAGCTGTTCAGGTGCGCACTGCCTCCCGTCACAATCTGATCCCGCACATCGATCCCCGCGTCGAACTTCGGCGCGTGATAGAAGTTCGCATACCCGCCGATAGCAGCGCCATAAAACCAACGCGAGGTCGTGTTGGCGCCAAGAAAGGCGAACGGTCCCGTATCCGGTATCGAGTTGGTGATATGGATACCTATCGGATTCACATAAAGGCCAACATCTTCCGGCCCGACATCCACGCTGGTGACTTTCGGAACATTCACCGCAGACGGGTTGTCCTGGGCACGGGCGGCAAGGTTGATTAGAACCAACACGCAACACAAAACGAGGGACCGCAACTTCATAGGTAAAAATCCTTTAGCTTTCAAAACTGACCATGCCCGCCGAACGCAGGCTCTCCTGCAAGTCTATTTGGCTGCATCTCCATCCAGTCTATCGGAAGCGAGGGAAAACCTTTGGCCGTCAGGGAATCTGGAACAATTCACCTCGCAATTTTGCTCGACCTCCTCTGTTCCCGCGTTGCGGCAACACAGCAACAGGGGTATAACTAAGTCTCCCCGCTACAACATTCAATCACTGATCAGAAAACGGCATCGGGCAGCAACAGTGTCAATTCCAAACAAAAAGGGACACGATCATGGTTTTGGGAATGAGCTTAGCCACCTATACCACCATTCACGTCATCATTAGTCTCATCGGCATCGGAACCGGACTCATCGTTCTCTTCGGCCTGCTCAAGGGCAGGCTAATCAGCCCCTGGAACGGCATCTTTCTCCTCACGACCATCCTCACCAGCGTCACCGGCTTCTTCTTTCCCTTCACCAAGGTCACGCCCGGCATCATCCTCGGCGTCCTCTCCCTCATCGCACTCGCCATCGCGCTCCTCGCCCTCTACTCCGGTCACCTCAAAGGAGGCTGGCGAACCACCTACGTCGTCAGCGCGATGATCGCGCTCTACTTCAACATCTTTGTCCTGATCGCTCAGATCTTCGAGAAGGTTCCCGCAATCCACGCTCTAGCCCCAACCGGAACCGAAGCCCCCTTCAAGATCGCCCAACTCCTCCTGCTCATCGTCACCATCATCCTGATCACCCTCGCCACCAGAAAATTCCGGCTCGCCCTGCCGGCCTGATCGTTAGCCGCCAACCGGGAATCGCCGCAGCCCAAAAGCCCCACGAAACTCTGATTGGGGTCGGGTCGTCATCCTGACCCTGAGCTTGCCGAAGGGGAAGGATCCCCGCATTTGCCTTTGCAGTTGCACTTGCCTTTAGAGTTGTTGACTGAAAAACCGAAAAACTGTCTCACTGAAAACTGATCGCCATTAGCCGTTGCTCTTCCCTACCGTCCCAGTAAGTCACCCTCGCCATCAGTGAGTCACAGTTGCGATTGTCTGCCATCCGTCCTCGCCATGTCGCTTTTGCTTCTAGGTAAGCCAAGGCTTCCGCCTTGGCCCTCTACCGTCTACGCAGAGAGAAGGGGGCTTCAGCCCCTGGGGTATGCGCTCTCTTCGCCCGGCCGAGACATAAAAGAAAACTCCATTTTTCTCCCGAAAATCGCATGTCAAGCCCCCACACGCCACAAAACTCACAAAACCCAACAGCCACGGGCCTTTTCCACGGCTCCCCGTTTGGCAAAATCCTAGATGCAACCGCGTATCATAGAAATAGGGGATAAAAATCTGACTTAGCTACCAAGCCAGCCGAAGTCCAGAGCTAACTCCCCTGAATCGAAGACTTTGCACAATATAGTGTAGGGGGGGTACTCTCCCGCGCAGACAAAATCCGCTCCCGGAACGGAAGCAGAAAGGACAACACCGATGCCTGCACTTCCCGCCACCTTCAACGACTTCCTCGGCAACGCCCCCGCCATCGAGAATCTCCGCACCGCCATCGCCGCCGGCCGTCTTCCCCATTCCCTCATCCTCGCCGGCCCCGCCGGAGCTGGAAAATACACACTCGCCCTCATGCTCACCATGGCCGTCGAGTGCGAGCGCCAGCCGCGTGACCTCTGGTCCAACGGCCAGTCCCTCGCCTCCTTCTGCGGAGTCTGCCGCAATTGCACCCGCATCGCCTCCGCCGCGAACCTCGACGAAGAGGTCGACAAAGCTGTCGTCGCACGCGAAGAGCTCCGCGAGACCGACAAGAAGGACACCCGAGTCCTTATCCAGCCCCACCCCGACGTCCTCATCATCCCCCCCGACCCTCCCCAACTACTCATCAAACTCGGCCAGGTCCGAACCCTCATCCAAAGCTCCCACTACCTGCCCGCCGAAGCTCCGAAAAAAATCTTCATCCTCACCGCCGCCAACTTTATGAAGGAGGCCGCCAACTCACTCCTCAAAGTCCTCGAGGAGCCGCCCCCCACCGTCCACCTCATCCTTCTCGCAGAGAACCCCGGTGAACTCCTCCCCACCACCCGCTCCCGCTGCGCCCTCGTCCGCCTCGGCGCCCTGCCCGTCGAAGAGATCGAGATGCTCCTCGCCGACCGTCGTCCCGACGTCCCTCCTCAGCAGCGCAGCCTGATCGCCCGACTCTCCCAGGGAGCCGCAGGCAAAGCCCTCGGCTTCGACTTCGAAGCCTACATCGCCGCCCGCGCCGACGCCCTCCTCCTCATCCGCAACGCCGCAAATGATCCCGATCACACAGCCCTCTTCAAGATGACCGAGACCTACCGCGCCGGAGCCGAAGGCCAGCAAAAGACCTCAGCCCTCCTACGAACTCTCGCGCTTCTCTTAGAGGACCTGCTCCTCCTCGGCGCCGGCACACCCGAGCTCCTTCGCAACACCGACCTCCGCCCCGAGCTCGACAGCCTCAACTCCGTACTCAGCTTCGAGTGGATCGAAAACGCCTCCCGCGGCCTCGATCAAGTGCAAAGCGGAATGCGCCGCAACCTTCTCCGGTCGCTCTCCCTCGACGCCTACGCCGCCCAACTGGCCGCCAGATAATTTCGAATGAGCGACCGTACAAAATCCGCCACTCGCGCCACGCAACGCTTAACCAACACCCCCGAAGACATCGCGCAGGCAGCAAAAATCCTCCGAGAAGGCGGCACCGTAGCCTTCCCCACCGAAACCGTCTACGGCCTCGGAGCCAACGCCCTCGACGCCACAGCCGTTTCCGCCATCTTCACCGCCAAAGAGCGCCCAGGCTGGGACCCCGTCATCGTCCACGTCAGCGACCGCGCCATGCTGGATCAGGTTGCCATCGTCTCACCACAAGCCGAACGCCTCATCGCCGCCTTCTGGCCTGGCCCGCTCACCCTCCTCCTGCCTCGCACCAAGGCAATCCCCGACAGCGTCACCGCCGGGCGCCTGCTCGTAGGCGTCCGCATGCCCGCCCACCCCATCGCGCTCGCCCTCATCGAAGCCGCCGGCGTCCCCATCGCCGCCCCCAGCGCCAACCGGTTCGGCCGGACCAGCCCCACCACCGCCGCCCACGTCCTCGACGACCTCGACCACCGCATCGACGCCGTCCTCGACGCCGGCCCCACCGCGGTAGGCGTCGAATCCACCGTACTCGACCCCAACCAATCCCCGATCATCCTCTACCGGCCCGGCGCCATCACCCCCGCCATGCTCGAACCCATCGTCGGCCCTGTCACCCTCTACCAACCCGAGCAGCAACCAGCCGAACCCCAATCCTTACCCTCCCCAGGAGTAGGCATCCGACACTACGCCCCCCATGCCACCCTCACTCTGGTCGACACCGAATCCGAGCTCAACAATCGCCTCAAACAACTCCTCGCAGATAAAGAAAAAGTTGGCGTCATGCTCCCACAGGATTGGACCATCCATCACCGTCACATCGAGATCTATCGCTGGAACTCCTTCGAGAACAACGAAGCTCTAGCCCAAACCCTCTTCAGCGGCCTCCGCGAGCTCGACCGCCGCGGCGTTACTGTCATCCTATGCCCGCTCCCGACCACCACCGGCCTCGGCCTGGCGATCCGCGACCGCCTCCAAAAAGCCGCAAAATCGAACTAAAGTCCTCGTTTTGCACCGAACGCTTTCCGTATACTCCCCCCATGCAGGCTCCCGAAATCGAATTGAAGTTTTCTGTCTCCGACCTCGAAGCCCTTCAATCCCGCCTGCCGCAGCTCGGCTTCCATCTCGAAACGCCTCGCACCTTCGAACACAACATCCTCTTCGATACTCCGGGTCGCGACCTGCGCGCCAAACGTCAGATCCTCCGCCTCCGCGAATACGGCGGCATCCACACTCTCACCCACAAACGCATCGACGACTCCACCAACTTCGACCCCACGCGCTACAAGATCCGCATCGAGACCGAGACCACCGTCTCCGACCCCCAAGCAGTTACCGAGATCTTCACCCAGCTCGGCTACCGCCCCGCCTTCATCTACGAGAAGTACCGCACCGAGTTCACCGTCCTCGACCCCGCAACCAACACCACGCCCCACCTCGTCCTCGACGAGACCCCCATCGGCAGCTACGCCGAACTCGAAGGCCCCACCAGTTGGATCGACCGCACTCTCGCCCTCCTCAACGTCGACCCCGCCACCTGCCTCACCGACAGCTACGGTAAGCTCTTCCTCGACTGGAAACAGCGCACCGGCAGCCCTGCCGAGCACCTTACCTTCGCGGAAATCGCCACTCCTGTCCTGACCCCCCGCTAAAGCCTCACTTGCTCGCGCCGATAGAACCTCTGTATCTGGAGGTTTTCTTTGGCTAATTCTGTCCGATCCACACGCCCACTTCTCGTCGCAGGCGGCCTTGTCCTCTGCGCGACGATCGCCTCAGCCGCACCGAACCATCGAGCTATCGTCTCCCGCGTGGCACCCACTTACCCCGAACTGGCCCGGCGCATGCACGTCAGCGGCAAGGTCGTCCTGCTCGTCACCATCCAACCGGACGGCAAGGTCTCTGCCACTAAGGTCGAGTCCGGTCATGCGCTGCTCGCCCCCGCCGCCCAGGAAGCCGTCAGCCGCTGGCGCTTCGCACCTGACACGGACACCTCCGAATCCGAGATCGAAGTCAACTTCAACTCAGACGGCCAGTAGCTCATACGCCTGCGCAACTCAATATATCCCGCACGCAAGGATCATCATGAAACTCGAATCTAAGCTCGGACTCAGCACCGGCCTCCTCGTCGCCGCCATGTTTCTCAGCGCCTATGTCGCGCACCTACGCATGGAAGAGGCCAATCGCCTCTCCGACGTCGTCACCGCTAACCGTCTTCCGCTCATCATGCACAGCCGCGATCTCCGTTCGCACTTCACCGACACTATTCGCGCGCTCGAATCCTACATTCTCTTCGGCATCGATCCGAACTCCTCCGCAGCCTTTCGCAACGCCCGACGCGAACAGTTCGCCCTGGCCGAAGCCTCCCTCGCCAACCTCCGTCAGGACAGCGCTCATTTCGACCTCGGGCCTGACGCCGCGCGCCTCACCACCCTCGAGGCCGGCATCGCCTCCTTGAAGCCTCTGGAAGAAAAAGTAGAGCAACTCAACGAATCGAAGACCTCGACCGGCACCGCGCAGGCCTACGACACGCTGCAAAACCAGATCCTGCCACTCGAAAGATCACTCTTCGCGAACGTCAGCGATCTGGCTCAGTCCCAGATGACCCAGACCGACGCCGAACTCGCGCAACTTCGCCGCGCCAACCATGTCACACTCCTTACTTTGTGGCTCGCGACTATTCTCGGCGCTCTCGTCGGCGGCAGCCTCTCTTTCCTGACCGCGCGTCGCATCACCGGAGCAGTCACCCTGGTCTCCGAACGCGCCAACTCCATTGCCGCCGGCGACCTCACCGGCGATACACTCGACCTCCACAGCAATGACCAAATCGGCACCCTCGCCATCGCCATGCAGCAGATGCAAACCAATCTCTCAGGAATCATTGGCACGGTCGTGCGAACCGCAGGCTCGCTCACCAGCAGCGCCGCCTCCATGCAAACGGCCGGCGATAAGATCCATCGCCGCATGGATCAGCAGAGTCAGCAAACCCAGCAGGCCGCGACTGCCATGCAGGAGATGTCCGCCTCCATCGCCGAGGTCTCCCGCCACACGCAATCCGCAGCCGAAACGGCACGCAGCGCGGCCGAAACCGCCCGCGATGGCGGCGCCATCGTCAAGCAGGTCCTCGGCAGCATGCACTCCATCGCCACCTCCGTCAGCGACACGTCAGCCACCGTCGGACTCCTCGGAGAAGACTCACATCGCATCAGCCAGATCGTCACCGTCATCGACGAGATCGCCCGCAAGACCAACCTGCTCGCCCTCAACGCCGCCATCGAGGCCGCACGCGCAGGAGATCAGGGCCGTGGCTTCGCCGTCGTCGCCGGGGAGGTTCGCCGTCTCGCCGAGTCCACCGCGCAAGCCACTGGTGAGATCGCCACCATGATCCAGGGCATTCAGGATCGCACCCGCACCGCCATCGCCAGCATGAAGAGCGGCACCGGCACCGTCGAACAGGGCGTCATCACCACCAATCAGGCCGGCGAGGCCCTCGAACGCATCATCGGCATGGCCGAGCGAGTCGATCGCATGATCGCCCAGATCGCTATCGCCGCCTCCCAGCAGGCCGCCGCCGCCGATCAGTCCAGCGCCAGCCTCGATGCCATCCACTCCCTCAGCCACGACAATCTCACCGAAATGGCCACCACCACCACCGGAATCGAATCTCTCCGCAGCACTGCCATGACACTCGAGCAGCAGGTAGAAAGCTTCACCTTGAAACCCGCGCCCGACGTCCGTCTGCGTCCCTCCGCCTCAACCAACCAGCGACACCGCGCTATGCAACCTGCATGAGCGGCAAAACGAAGAGGGTCCGCATCATGCGGACCCTCTTCGTTCCAGTTGCAAGCTCTAAAAGATCTGGAAATTAACCTCGACGTTCAACTCCACCAGTACAGGCTTACCATTCTCCATCGCAGGCCTGAACTTGTACTGCAATACAGCGTCCCGAGCCTTCTCATCCAGCCCCATCCCCACGCCGCGAATGACACGCACATGGCTCGGATTGCCGTTGGTATCGACCCACAGATTCACCAGTACGTTCCCCGCAACTTTTGCCTTCCGCGCCTCTTCCGAGAACTCCGGCTCAACCGAATAGATCAGCACTGGCGCCGAAACACCTCCGCCAATCCGCCTCGGTCCGCCACCGGTATTCCCGCCTGATCCCGGCCCAAGACCGGAGCCGTTCCCCGACCCCAATCCCGTCCCCGAACCATTTCCCATCGACATGCCCACCAGCGGCGAACTCGCAATTCCAATCTGAGGAATGCTGCTTGCCATCTTCACGTCCTGCTGGACCTCAATTGTCGGCTCGATGTGGATCTTCGGTTCGATCAGCGGAGGTTTATTCGGCGGCACAATCTGCGTATCTGCAAACTTCGGCGGCGTTCCCTTCGTCACCGGCGTCGGCCCACGCTGCCCGCCGCCCCCACCCATCGCGGCCGCTTTTGGCGGAGCCTGTGGAGGTACCGCAAGCTCCGTAATCTGCATTGCCCTCACCGGAGCGGAAAACTGAACCTTCTTGTGCAGCAGCCACGCAATAAACAGAATGATCAGCGCATAGATCGCAACCGCAGAGCCCGTCGCCAGCGGATTCTGCTTCGTCTTCATCCGGTCGACGACCGGGATCGGCTTCGACTCCAGCACCAGCGGCGGCAGCTTCACAGGGAAGAACACATCCCGCACACTGCTCCACAGCGACGAAAAGACTCCCTCATCCTTGATAATCAAGCCGGTCTTCACCGGCTTCGATTCGAGCTGCAGCGGCTCCTCATTTGACTTGCTGAAGGCATCCCGCAGGTTTGAAATCAGCGACGTCCACATCGACCCGTCAGTCTCTTCATTCAGGTGCGGCGCATCCGCAGGTCGCAGCGTCGGTACTATCTTGTCCGGGTTATTCTCGGGAGGTGGGGTCAGAAATTGATTCGCCATAGGCTGCTTTGTCTCGTTGGCGGCAGCCGCAAGGCCCACCACCACTCTTAAGAAAATCTGTCCTGCTCTACTTCTGTCAATATCTACCCGGTCTTTCGCCGGTTTTTCTTCCGCTACGGCAACGCGCCTTTGGCTCCTCAAACATTCTACAAATTTTCACCCGCTCGTGCCTTTTATCTTGGACGCACGTCCCGGGGTGAATGTCTCTATCCCCCTACCTCTTCTCCCTTCAGCACGGCTACAATAAGAGTTTGGCGCAAACTGAACTTCTTCTTTCAGGAACATGAGGAACAAATGCCGGACGCACCCCAGGGAAACCCCGAAGATCAAAAACCCGGACCAACAGCGTTGAAGTCGACCCTGAACCTGCCCATTGGAGGAAGAGAAGACGCCGTAGACCCAGCACCCAAAGCGCTGAAGTCGACCCTGAACCTGCCCCAAACGACCTTCCCTATGAAGGCGAATCTGCCCGAGAACGAGCCAAAACGCCTCCAGGTATGGCAACAGCAGCACTTGTATGCCCAAATTCGCGCCGCCCGCGCTGGAGCTCCCAAATACGTCCTCCACGACGGCCCTCCCTATGCCAACGGAGCCATCCACCTCGGCCACGCCCTCAACAAGTGCATCAAGGATTTCGTCGTCAAGACCAAAACCATGGCCGGCTTCGACTCCCCCTACGTCCCCGGCTGGGACTGCCACGGCCTCCCTATCGAGATCAAAGTCGACGAGCAGCTAGGCCGCAAAAAGCTCGAAATGGATCCCCTCGCCGTCCGCCGCGCGTGCCGCGAGTACGCGCAGAAATACGTTGACCTCCAGCGCACCCAGTTCGAGCGCATCGGCGTCTTCGGCCGCTGGGATGCGCCCTACCTCACCATGTCCAACGGATACGAGGCCTCGATCGTGGAGACCTTTTACGACTTCCTGGAAAAAGGTTTCATCTACAAGGGTCTCCGCCCCGTCTACTGGTGCATCCACGACAAGACCGCCCTCGCCGAAGCCGAGGTCGAGTACGAACAGCACGCCAGCCCCAGCATCTACGTCCGCTACAAACTAGTGGGCGATCCAGAGACCATCCACACCAAGCTCTCTGGAAAGCAGATCTACACCATCATCTGGACAACGACGCCCTGGACCCTTCCCGCATCGCAGGCCGTCGCCTTCAATCCGGACCTCGAATATGTCGCGCTCCAAACCCCGGAAGCAACCTATATCGTCGCCGAAGCCTTGCTCCCGTCCGTCATCGCCAACTGCAATCTAATGAGCGGCAGAGACGTCGCCGAACCAGCCACAACGGAAGACATCGTCACCCGCTTCCCTGGCAAAGCACTCGAAGGCGCAATCTTTCAGCACCCATTCCTCGACCGCAGCATCCTCGGCGTCACCGCTGGCTACGTCACCGCCGACCAGGGCACCGGAGCCGTCCACACCTCGCCCGCCCATGGAGTCGACGACTTCGACACCGGCAAGCGCTACAACCTCCCAGAGATCCAGTACGTCGACAACGCCGGCCGTCACCGCCACACCGGCAGAAACGGCGGAGGCGACCAGCCCCAACCCTACGAAGACCTCACCGTCTTCAAATCGAACCCCGTCATCATCGAGTTCCTTAAAGAAAAAGACGCCCTCCTCAGCGCCACTACCTACGAGCACTCCTACCCGCACTGCTGGCGCTGCCACAACCCCATCATCGTGCGCGCCACCGAGCAGTGGTTCATCGGCATGGAAACCCCCATGCTCACGCCCGACGGCGCAGAAACCACCTTCCGCCAGCGCGCCCTCGACGAGATCAAACAAGTCATCTGGGACCCAGCCTGGGGCGAAGAGCGCATCTCCAACATGATCGCCACCCGCCCCGACTGGTGCATCTCCCGCCAACGCATCTGGGGCGTCCCCATCGCCGTCTTCCTCTGCGAAAAATGCGGCGAGCCACTCAACGATGAAACCATCAACAAGTCCATCGTCGATCTCTTCAAAAAAGAGGGTGCCGACGCCTGGTACAAACACGAAGCCGCATCTCTGCTGCCCAAAAACACAACCTGCACCTGTGGCCACAAAGAGTTCCTCAAAGAGACCGACATCCTCGACGTCTGGTTCGAATCCGGCGCAAGCTGGCACGCCGTCCTCGACCTCGAACCCGAGCTTCACTCCCCCGCCGACCTCTACACCGAAGGCGGCGACCAGCACCGCGGCTGGTTCCACTCGTCCTTGCTCACTTCGGTAGCCGTCCGCAACGAGGCCCCATACAAAATGGTCGCAACCAGCGGCTGGACCCTCGACGAACAAGGCCGCGCCTTCTCAAAGAGCCTGGGCAACGGCGTCGATCCCGTCGACATCGCCAAACGCCTCGGCGGCGAGATCATCCGTCTCTGGGTCGCCAGCGTCGACTTCCGCGAAGACGTCGCCGCCAGCGAAAATCTCATGCAGCGCGTCAGCGACAACTACCGCAAGCTGCGCAACACCCTGCGCTTCCTCCTCAGCAACCTCAACGACTTCGATCCCGCGACAAACTCCGTCACCTTCTCGGAGATGGAGCCGCTCGACCAGTTCATTCTCGCCCGCACCGCCGAACTCGACGCCACCATCCGCGAGGCCTACGAGGATTTCGAGTTCCATCGCGCCTACCAGGCTCTCAACGAGTACGTAAACACCGACCTCAGCGCCCTCTACCTCGACGTCCTCAAAGACCGTCTCTACACCTTCGCCCCCAACCACCCCGGCCGCCGCAGCGCACAAACCGCCCTCTGGCGCATCGCCGAAGCCCTTACCCGACTCATCGCTCCCATCCTCAGCTTCACCGCCGACGAGGTCTGGCAGCTCCTCCCCAAAGTCGCGAACCGCACACCCAGTGTGCACCTCGCTCTCTTCCCCGATATCGCCGACATCGTCCCCGGCAACGTCAAGCACATCGAAGACGACTTCGAACAGCTCCTCACCCTCCGCGACGAGGTCCTCAAAGCCCTCGAAGAAGCCCGCACCGCAAAAGCCATCAGCAACCGCCCCTCGGAAGTTGAGGTCACCGTAGGCTGGCTCAACGCCGACGCCTGCCACACCAACCCCATCTTCGAGCGCTACCACGCCATCCTTCCCGAACTCCTCGGCGTAGCCCAGATTCATCTCGCCGACGCGGTCGTCACTGAGGGCACCGTAGAAAAAGGCGCCTTTTACGTCCAGGCTAAACCTGCCAAAGGCGCTAAGTGCGAGCGTTGCTGGCGCTTCACCGAAGATGTAGGCAAAGAAGCAAATTACCCCACCGTCTGCCTCCGCTGCGCGGACGCCCTCCAAGCCATCCAATTCCCACCCTACGATGCACCAAGCACCCCAATGGAGCCGCAAGCCTGATGTCTGCAACCTTTGAACCAACTTCTCCCGCAACCGAAACCCAGAAAGACAAGCGCGGCCTCGTACTCGCTATCTCCGCCTTCGTTGTCATCCTCGATCGCATTACCAAGCACATCGTCGCTCGCCAGCTCCCCAACGGACAGGCCCACACCGTCATCCCCGGCTTCTTCCGTATCACCGACGTCCACAACACCGGCGCAGCCTTCAGCATGTTCGCGGAAAACGCCTCGCCTACCACCGTCCGCAACATCCTCATCGCCTTTTCTGTTATCGCAGTCCTTGTACTCTTCGGAATGCTCCTGCGAGTAGGCCGCTATCTGTCAGTCACCTCGGTCGCGCTTGCCCTCATCCTAGGCGGAGCCTTCGGCAACCTCTACGACCGCGTCCGCTACCACTACGTCATCGACTTCCTCGAAGTCCACATCGTCCACTACCACTGGCCCGACTTCAACGTAGCCGACAGCTGCATCGTCATCGGAGCCTGTCTTCTCTTAATCGAAATCTTCCGTCCCCAACCGGAAAACTAGACTCATCTGCCATAAGAGAACGTACCGCACAAATCTGTTGAGTTCGCGATTGCATCGGAAGCAAAAACAGGCGGCTTCTGCCCGGAGAAAAATGCAATCTGCAGCGAGCGGCCCGAGACGTAAGTCACCATCCACTGAGTATCCTCAGACCCGCACAGGCTGTTTTTCTTCAGGAACCTCTTCGAAGACGGAATACTCAATCGATAGAGATTTCCGCTCGCGCGGGCAATGTTATCCGGGTTGAAGACCGCGCCAACCTCTTCGGAATTGAGCGCACGAATGTGCGCAATCGCAAAGTTGGATAGGTTGATTGCTATTTTTTCATCCGAGAGCGCCACATCTCCCGTAATAGATTGGGCCGTCGAGCTGCTCGCGCGCCAATAACCTTTATCCTGCGCCGCTGCCGTCATGCAGAAAACCAGCACCGCTCCTGCAATGCCCTGGAGTAAAGCCTGTCGTCTCATCCTTCGAGGATGACATCGCAACATCCTTTGAGCAACCTATCAGCCGGCCCACGGGCGATCGCAGGTTGCACCCCCTTTTGGAGCCCGCCCGTTTTTCCACTTCTGGGATTAATTAGCACTTCGGTGCAGAATGCGGGAAAATAGAAGTTTGGCATGAATGATCAGATCACCATCCGCGGAGCCCGCACCCACAACCTCAAGGGCATCGACGTCGACATCCCCCACAACGCCCTAACCGTCGTCAGCGGAGTCAGCGGTTCCGGCAAATCCTCGCTCGCCTTCGACACCGTCTACGCCGAAGGCCAGCGTCGCTACGTCGAAAGCCTCTCCGCCTACGCCCGCCAGTTCCTCGAGCGCATCGAAAAGCCCGACGTCGACCACATGGACGGCCTGGCCCCCGCCATCGCGATCAAGCAAAAAAATCAAACCCGCAACCCACGCTCGACAGTCGCTACGGCGACCGAAATCTACGACTACCTCCGCCTCCTCTACGCCCGCTGTGGCACTGTCACCTGCCTGCACTGCGGAGGCATCGTCAAACACGACACCGTGGACGAAATTGTTACCGCGCTGCTCGCGCTCCCAGAAGGTACCCGCACCTACGCGCTCTTCCCCATCGTCCGCACCGAGATCAAACTCGAGCCGATGCAGATGCCTACCGTCGAAGAGCAGACCGACGCCCCCAAACCGCTAAAAAAGACCGCAAAAAAATCGACGAAATCCGGTAAATCCGCGGTCGTCCCGTCGCTCAACCTAACCGAAGCACTAAGAGACCGCCTCGCCGAACTCCGCCGCCGCGGCTACAACCGCCTCTACCAGCAAACACTATCCGGCGAGAACAAAATTGTCGAATTCTCTACCCCTGAATCCCTCCTCGAACTCGACTTCTCCCAACCCATCTTCGTCCTCATCGACCGCCTCGCCATCAGCTCCGAGATCCGCGCCCGCATCGTCGACGCCATCGAAACCGGTTATCGCGAATCCGGCGAAGTCCAATTTTTCACCATCCCAAAAGACGAAAGCGAGAACGGTAAGAAATACCGATTCTCAGCAGCCTTCGAGTGCACCACCTGCCATCGCGCTTACCGCGAGCCCGAACCCCGTCTCTTTTCCTTCAACAACCCCTACGGAGCCTGTCCCCGCTGCCAGGGCTTCGGCAACACCATCGACTTCGACCCCAACCTCATCATCCCCGACAAATCCAAATCCCTCAACGACGGGGCCATCGCCCCGTGGTGCACTACCAAATACCGCCCCCATCACGGCGAGATGATCCGCGCCGCAAAAGCCGCCAACATCCCCACCAACGTCCCCTGGTACGATCTGGAACCGTATCAGCAACGCTTCATCGAAGAAGGCGACGGTACCTTCCCCGGCATCCAGGGCTTCTTCCGCGCCCTCGAGCGCAAAAAATACAAGCTCCACGTCCGCGTCTTCCTCTCCAAATACCGCGGCTACGCCCTCTGCCCCGACTGCCGAGGCCAGCGCCTCCGCGCCGAAGCCCGCGCCGTCCTTATTAACAATCAAAACATCTGCGAGACCAGCGCCCTCACCATCGCCGAGGCCCAAACCTTCTTCGACAATCTGCAACTCTCACCGGCACAATTAGAAGTCGCCGGCAAAATCCTCGAAGAGGTTCGCCAGCGCATTCACTTCCTCCACCAGGTAGGCCTCGACTACCTCACCCTCGATCGCCTCAGCTCCACCCTCTCCGGCGGCGAATCCCAACGCATCCAACTAGCCACATCACTAGGCTCGCGATTAGTCGGCGCGCTCTACGTCCTGGACGAACCCTCCATCGGCCTCCACACCCGCGACACGGCCAAACTCATCCGCATCATGAAGGACCTCCGCGACCTCGGCAACACCATCCTCGTCGTCGAGCACGACCCCGACGTCATCCGCGCCGCCGACCACCTCCTCGACCTCGGCCCCGGCGCCGGCGAACTAGGTGGCCATCTCCTCGCCTCTGGAACAGTCAAAGAAGTCACCAAAAACCCAAACTCCATCACAGGAAAATACCTCTCCGGCCGCCTAACCATCCCCGTCCCCAAGTACCGCCGCGAACCCGGCCGCGAGCATCTCAAGCTCACCGGCGCCCGCATCCACAACCTCCGCGGAGTCGACATCGACATTCCCCTCGGCCTTCTCGTCTGCGTCACCGGCGTCAGCGGCTCCGGCAAATCCACGCTTGTTCATCAAGTCCTCTACCGAGCGCTCATGCAGGCACTCGGCCAGACCGAAGGCTCCGATCCCTCGCCTCTCTTCCGTGAACTCACCGGCACCCACCACCTCAACGAGGTCATCCTCGTCGACCAGTCCCCCATCGGCCGCACCCCGCGCTCCAACCCCGTAACCTACATCAAGGCCTTCGACGACATCCGCGCCCTCTTCGCCGCCCAGCCCGACGCCAAACGCCGTGGCCTCACCGCCGGCCACTTCTCCTTCAACGTCCCCGGCGGCCGCTGCGACGTCTGCGAAGGCGACGGCACCGTCACCGTCGAGATGCAGTTCCTCGCCGACGTCGAGCTACCATGCGAAGAATGCAACGGAACCCGCTACAAATCCACCATCCTCGACATTAAGTACAAGGGCAAGAGCATCTACGACGTCCTCAACATGACCGTCAAAGAAGCTCTCGTCTACTTCGCCGGCCATCCCAAAATCGTGGACAAGCTCTACGTCCTCGACGAGGTCGGCCTCGGCTACGTGCGTCTCGGCCAATCAGCCACCACACTCTCCGGCGGCGAAGCCCAGCGCGTCAAGCTAGCCTCGCACCTCGCCACCGCACGCAGCATCACCACGCGCACCGCCAACGAAACCGCCGCCAAAGCCCGCAGCCGAACCCTCTACATCCTCGACGAACCCACCACCGGCCTCCACTTCGACGACGTTGCCAAACTCCTCGCCGCCTTCCGCAAGCTCATCGAAGGCGGCGGCTCCCTCCTGGTCATCGAGCACAATCTCGACGTCATCAAATCCGCCGACTGGGTAATCGACATGGGCCCCGAGGGCGGCAACGGCGGCGGCCAGATCGTCGCCACCGGCACTCCCGAAGAGATAGCCGCCAATCCCGCCAGCCACACCGGCCATTGGCTCGCCCCGGTCCTCAACCTGCAGCCCGCAAACCCCGAGCCCGAGCTGCAAACGACCGCGTAACCCGACGACTCCGGAACCAGCAAGCACAGAGAAGTCCTCGTGACGTGCCATCTGCCGGGTTACGATATCATCGCCCTACTGCAGTTCATCCAGTCGAAGTTGGGAGGCAGAGGTGTCACGCTCAGCGTCGATTCTCGTCCTACTCTTGCTTTCTTGCATAGCCCTCCGCGCGCAGGACACACCCGTCGCCCTCACCGGCACACTCATCACTCCCGACGGAATCGTCCAGGACGGCGCAGTCCTGGTCCAGAACGGGAAAATCACAGCCGTCGGGACAAAGCCAACCATCCCACCAGGAACCAAAACCGTAGACACCAACGGCGTGATCGCCCCAGGCCTCATCGACCTGCACAATCACCTCACGTGGAATGTCTTCCCGCGCTGGAAGCCCAATCAGCTCTTCGGCACTCGCTACGACTGGGAGGCCTTGCCCGCCTACAACCTCCTCATGGACGGACCTCACGAAGCCCTCGTCAAACAAGGACTCGAGTGCCAGATGGAGCGCTACGCCGAGGTAAAAGCGATCACCGAAGGCGAGACTTCCGTCGTAGGAGGAATGTACGCCGCCTGTGACCAGGGCCTCGCCCGCAACCTCGACTACGACCCCGAGCTCGGCAACGGAAAAACCACAATTCTCTACAACGTCTTCCCGCTCTCAATGAGCGAGTCCGAACTAGCCACAGCCAACACAGCCTTCTCCGCAAATCCGCACGGTTTCCTCCTCGCTCATCTCGCCGAAGGCTCCCCAAAGAATGCCTCAGCCGCCGAGGAGTTCCACATCCTCCAGGGACGCGGCCTCCTCAAACCAGGCGTCTCGGTCATCCACGCCACTGCACTCGCCCCGCAAAACTTCACCGCCCTGGCCAAAGCCGGAGTTGGCCTCATCTGGTCACCTCGCAGCAACATCGAACTCTACGGAGACACCACCAACGTCGCCGCCGCCAAATCAGCCAACGTAGTCATCGCGCTCTCGCCCGACTGGAGCCCCACCGGCAGCGTCGGCCTGCTCTCCGAGCTGAACTACGCCTCCGAATGGAATCAAGCGCAGCCCACCTCCATCTTCACTGACCGTGAACTAGTCTCCATGGCCACCTCCAACCCCGCCACAATGGTCGGCCTCCAGGATCAAATCGGAAGCCTCGCAACCAACCACGTCGCCGACCTGCTCGTCATTCGCGACACCGGCAAAGTCACCGGCAAAGACGCCTACTGGAGCCTCACCCACGCCACTCCCGAAGACATCGAACTCGTCCTGATCGGTGGACTAGCCACCTACGGCGACCCGCAGCTCATGCATCAACTCTCCAAAGGCCCCGACGAGCCACTGCACATCTGCGGAGTAGAAAAGAGCATCTCGTTCGCTAGCGAAGCAAAACCGCTCGGCACCTTTGCCGCAACCCTCACCACGCTCGACCGCGCCCTCCGCGAACAAGGACGCAGCCTCGCAGCTCTGGCCGAGTGCGGCCAATAAACCAGGCATGCAGCGAAGCACAAATCGACCACGCGCCGGACTTCTCCGAGCATGCAACCCGCATTCTGGCCGATGTGGGCGGCTACGCCGATGTAATCCGTGGTGTGTTTCCTCGCAATAGAGATAGAATGGCACCCGTCATTGAGGGGTGCCCAAGTCTGGCTCACGGCTGGTTGCCGGTGCTCGATATCGCAGGCCTGGCGACCACTCGCGGAAGTGTGAGGACCCGGTAGATCGGAACGCATAGCAGGAGCAAAACCACGATCGCGAGTCCGACACGCACAGCGTGTACTTTGAAACGCTGGCCAATGGACACCAGAAGGAGCAAAGTGGCGAGCGTCACCGTGACGCGCACGTACTCGTCGGAGTGTTGGCGCGCAACGTTTCCCTGCTCGAAGGTTGATGACGCCTGCTCGTCCAGTCTGGCCGCCTCATCTGTCTTGGAGGTGTGAAATGCGGCCATGAGCTGAGGGCCGGCAGGGGCGTTCGGATTGTTGAGGGGGTCAGTCTGCTTCCACGCTTCAAAGGCTGGCCGGAACTCGGGAAGAAGGCGCCGTTCGAACAGGTCCGCTAGCTTCTGTTGTCCTTGAGCTTCGGCCTTCAGCCACTCTACTACCGTTGCAGAGTTGTAAAGGCGCTCCTGATTGGCGAAGGTTGTAGCTCCCTGGGCTTGTACTCGCAGTTTGCCGGCGATGCCATACAGTTCGGCCTGATGTCCATTCCAGAGTGCAGCCTGATAGCCGCTCCAGGCGGTAATGATGGCAATGATGGCCAGCACAACCGCCTCAACCGACTCCAATACCCTGTGCTCCGTAGACGGTGAGTGGTGCGCACTAAGATGATGTGCGATTTCGATGTTGGCGTTACCACCTTCAGGCATGCAAAGACCTCCCTCGACATAATGATCTGAGTCTCAAACCGGTGTAGATGGCCCGGAGTATCACAACTGTACATGCAAATAAGAGGGCGCGCGGGAGCAGTGAGGCCGCGGGCTTCTATCGAGCTCATTGAACTTGATGCACCGCAGGCAGGCGGTAGGAACCGTCGAGGATTGGCGTCTCGGGCCCATAGAGGCGCATGGTGAGATTGAAATTCCCGGCAGGTGCAGGAAGCCAGTTCGACGTGTCAGCTGGCTTGTCCTTTTGGATCAAAATCGTCAGCGAGCCATCGGGAGCCTTTTTCAGGCCATCGGTTGTGCTGCCGAAGCTGTAGCGCCCAAAATCGTTCTCGACGAAGAGCATGTCGGAGGCGTACATCGCCATGTTCCAGAAGACGATGACCGGCGGAAGCTTGCCGGCGTCGAAGTGGAGCACATATTTGTTGGCTCCGGTGAGTGGTTGGTCTTTGTCGTCGACGCTGGTATTGGGGTAGATGACCTGATCGGAGAGTTGCGCGCCGACTTCGTACTTGGCGAGGGCAGCGCGGAGGCCGGGATCGTAACCCGCACGTCCGCCGGCGAAGGTGTACTTCCAACCGTTGGTGATCTCACCGGTTGCGGCCCATTTGCTGTCGACGATCTGCTCGGCGGTCTTGATGGCACGGGCGAGACCGCGTTTGGTGGCATCGTCGAGTGTTTGAGGTAGGAAGCCTTTGCTCACGCTGAGGCCGATCTGGTGGAAGGAGGCGACCAGTGGATCGTCGGAATCCGACGCTACCGACAACTCGACGTGCATCCAATAACCGAGCTCGTCGAAAAATCGTATCTCCTCGGGAGCGCTTCCGACATAGGGGGCGACTATGGCTCGCTCGGTTGGGCGCTTATAGCCGAGCCCGTATCGCAGATAGGCCGACAAAGGCATCGCCTGAAATCCGCTTTGCGCCTCACGGGCTTTGGGGAGATCAGCGGCACCGTTTACGAAGACACGGAGAGCAAGCGGGCCCTGACGTGTGCGGCTCTTGACCGGAATCATCTCGCCGGGAATCTCGCCAGCGAAGTCAGGGCCTGTGATGATATAAACCCCAGGCTGTTCGCCCTTGATACCGCCGACGTTGTGGATGATCTCGTCGAAGGAGTCGCCGATTTGGACGATATACCACCGCGGTATTGGCAGCTTCGGAACGAAGACGATGAGAGGCTCATCGGTAACATCGAAGCAGCAATAGCTGTCGATCGTCACATTGTTCGGCGTGACGACGAACCGGTCTTTGGCTGTCTTGAGGTCAGTAAACTTACGTAATTCGTTGACGTAGGAACCTCCGACTTTGACTGCGCCTGGAACCATGCCGCCGTAAAAACGGAGGGGATATCCCCACAGATAGGCTTGAACTCCGAGCGTGTAGGCGTACTCTTCGCGGGCTTGTTCTAATGTCATATCTCCTCTTCTTTGCCTTCTCTTGGCGACGGTGAATCCGTCGCCAAGAGGAAGGCGCGCAAATCGGGCTTTCGGCTTCCATCGAAGGCAGTTTGTTCCAATGTGCTTTGCTCGAGTCCTTGGCGATTCAGTCCTTCGGCATCAATTTCTCAACCGCCTGGTCAATCGTGAAGCTTGCTGCCTTGGCGCGTGGCGGAAACTCCTTGAAGCTCGACAGCCACTGCGTGAGAATGGGTGGCGCCGCGTACTGGAGGGGAATGTTCTCCAAGAACCACATGTTGTAGCCGATAGCCTCCTCGCCACGCTCGAACGGATCGGCACGGAGGTCGAAGAACTTCGGAATCCGCATCACCGACAAAGGTTCGCGCCAGACATCCAGCCCTTTGGTTCGCTGCTCGGCAAAGACGATCTTGAACCGCCCTAAACGCATCGCCATACAATCGCCGTCATCGCTCCAGTAGATGAAACCGGGGCGCGGGGATTTATCAACTTTGCCGGCCAGGAAAGGCATCAGGTTGACGCCGTCGAGGTGAACCTTGTAGGTCTTGTCTCCCATCTTGTATCCCTTCTTCACCTTCTCAACCAGGTCAGGCTCTCCATTCGCTGCGGCGAAGGTCGGGATGAAGTCCTGAAGCGAACCGATTTCATTGATGATGCGCCCTGGCTCAATGACGCCCGGCCAGCGCATCACGCACGGAACCCTCCAGCCACCCTCCCAGTTCGTATCCTTCTCGCCGCGGAACGGCGTGGCACCGCCATCCGGCCATGACATCACTTCCGCCCCATTGTCGGTAGTGAAGACAACGATCGTGTTGTCCGCGATCTTAAGTTCGTCAAGCTTCTTGAGCAATTGGCCGACGTAACCATCGAGCTCGACCATGCCATCCGGATAGAGCCCAAGCCCGGTCTTTCCCACGGAGGATGGCTTCAGATGTGTGAAGACATGCATTCTCGTTGGATTGAAATAGCAGAACCACGGACCACCCTCTTTCGTCTTCCGATCGATGAAATCGAGCGCCGAAGAAAGAAATTCCTCATCCACCGTCTCCATGCGCTCCTTAGGGAGAGGCCCGGTGTTCTCAATCGTCTGTTTGCCCACCTTGCCAAACTGCGGGTCGACCGTCGGATCGTCCTTATCGGTCGCCTTGCACTTCAACACACCACGCGGGCCGTACTTCTTTCGGAACGCCGGGTCCTTCGGATAGTTCGCATAGTAGGGTTCTTCCTCAGCATTGAGGTGGTAGAGGTTTCCGAAGAACTCATCGAATCCGTGCACGGTGGGCAAATGTTCGTTGCGATCACCCAAGTGGTTCTTGCCGAACTGGCCGGTCGCATATCCGAAGCTCTTCATGAAATTTCCGACCGAGGGATCCTCGAAGCTGAGACCAAGCGTCGCACCCGGCATGCCGACCTTCGTCAGGCCTGTACGGATTGGCGATTGCCCCGTAATAAAAGCAGCACGCCCGGCAGTGCAACTCTGCTGCCCATAGAAATCCGTAAACATCGCGCCTTCTTTGGCGATGCGATCGATATTCGGTGTCTTATAGCCCATAATGCCGTGGTTGTAACAACTGGAATTGAACCAGCCAATGTCGTCGGCCATGATGAATAAAATGTTGGGCTTCGTTTGCGTCGTCATAGTCAACTACTCCTTTTCATTAGCTTTTAGTTACTTTGAAATTTCGACAACAGGCAACTTCTAGATCTTGTGGAAGCACTCAGAGCACATAGAGGTCATTTCATCTCTTCAATCTCGCTCGGCCGCCAGCTCTTATCAAAGAAGGGCTGGAGCGGACCGTAGAGGCGAAGGATGACCCACCATCCCTTGCCAGGCCAGGTCTGCACCCAGTTGCTCTCTTTGCCAAGAGGCGCTTTCGGGGCAAAGTAGACGTCCACGGAGGTGTCGGGATTGATGACTACCCCCTTTTTCTGGCTGCCGATGCTGGGGAATTGCTGGTCGGTCTGGAGCATGGAGCGGGTCTGCGTGTCGTAGAGCACGAGCGACCAGAATGTCTTGGCGGGGATATTGGGCGGAAGGTGCAACCGATAGGTCTTGGCGCCGTCGAGCGGCTGCTTTTGTGAATCGACGCTTGCGGCGGCATAAGCTGATCCCGCGCCCACCTTTTGAATTGCCATCGCGGGCGTAATGCCGGTAGCCACAAAAAACATGTACGTGCGCGCATCGAGCATCCGTACGCCATCGCGTTCAAAGAGATAACTACCGCCAATGAACGGCGTACCCCACGCACTGTTCGGGTAGAAGAAAGATTCGGTCAGACGTGTCCGGTAGGAGATAGCGCGGGCGGTCGCATTGCCCACTGCGGCCGCATCGGTGAATATCTTCTTCATTCGTTCGTCGGGCGCAAAGGGTTTGCCCTTCTCGATGCCGATAGAAGCGAGGAGACCAAGGGTCTCGGGGTCAATCGCCCCGTTGGGTTCCTCCTGCACGACTTCGTTAACTTCTTCGTAGAAGCTGTAGTCCGTGGAGTGGATAGTGTTGAACGCTTTGCCCGAGACGTTGATGAAGTTGGTCGCGGGAGGATTGGGGGCCTGCGCCAGCGGGTAGATGCGGAGATGTTGCTTGATGCTGTCGACCCCCGGCTTTGGATCGCCGTTTACCTGAAATCCGCGGGTGCCGAACCAGTTGCCGTAGGTATTTGATTTGAAGACGAAGTAGCCTTTGAGCTCGGGTCCCGTCTCGGAACCTTTGTAGTCCGGCGGAAGGAACAGAAACTTGCCACCCTTGCCCTGGTCGGGTCCGGCAAGGCCGAGATCGGTGACATAGTGAAACCAGAAATCATCGACGAGACCGAGGGTATTTGGAGGTGACTCGACGACGATGGGACCGTTCTTCAGATCCAGCCATGCCATCGCGTAGATGCTCTCGGTATTCGCGGTGAGATAGAGCGATCGGGAGTCCATCAACGTTTCGAATATGGTCACGGTCTGGTTGTCAGGACCAAAGCTGCGACTTGCCTTGCGAATCGCAGCCAGCGATGCGACGGGCATGGCTGTCAGCATTGCCTGCACGCCACGTTGGAAGTCGAGATTGTCGTAGACCTTCTGGACTGTGTCGTCGTCAGGGAAGCCGTCTCTGAAATGGAGAGTACCGAGACGTGTCTCAATGGTGTCAGGGATGGTGATGGCGCGTGGGATGTCGGTCTTGTAAGTCGGTTCTGGCATGATGTCCTTTCATTTCATCCGTTAGTGGATCACTTCGATATCAGGCAGCTTCCAGGTCTTGTCGAAGAGCGGCTTCTGCGGGCCGTAGAAGCGGAAGAGAACTTCGAATCCTCGGTTGGGATCTGTAGGGATCCAATTGGATCCTCTGCCGGTCGGGGCTTTGGGGCCGAAATAGATGTCTACGGAGCCGTCGCCGTTCTTTTGCAAGCCGGTGGTGGTGGAGGCGCGGCTAGGCCACTGCATGTTGCGGATCAGTGCGTGTGTCTCACGGTCGTAGGCTGTGGCCGACCAGTAAAGCGTGACGGGAGCATTGGCTGGCACGTTGAGTCGATAGTTCTTGGAGCCATCGAAGGGCTGGCCCACGTCGTCTTTGATCGCAAAGAGGTAGTACTGGCCGGTTCCGAGATGCTTGGTGCTGAAGAAGGCAAAGCAGTAAGCGAGACCTCGTCCATCGACGGGATAGCTGTCCGGATTTGCATAGTTTGTCTGTATGCCCTCGGCGAACTCCGGTGAGATCGGGAGAGCCCAGTGGGTGCCTTCATTGAAGGGCGGAACGAAGACGCTTTCGTATTGGGGTTGAAACCATGCGTGCGCTTCGAGGACAGCTTGCTTGAGGATCTCCTGAGTAGCGGCGTCCGGACTGAAGGGTTTGCCCTTCGCGATGCCAATGGATTTGAGCTGATCGATCATGACCTTGTCACGGGTCAGCCAGGGCTCAATCTGGACGACGCGGTCGAGCGCTTGAAAGAAGCGCATGTCGTAGGGAATGGTGGCGTCGAAGACTACGTCGATGGCGTCAATGAATTGCGTCTCCGGTGGATGAGCAGCCTGCGAGAGCGGGTAGACCTTGACCCGTTTGCCGTAGGCGACTGCATTGGCAATATCAGCATCGCTGCTACTCTTGAGATTGGAACGAAGGAGTGCATAGCTCTGATAGGTCGCGGACGGCATGGGGATGTACCCTGCGGGAAAGTTGTCTTTGTAGCCGGGGGGCAGGATCAGGTATTTACCGCCGTTGCCCTTGTCAACTCCGGCGGGTCCAACGTCCTCTATGGCGGTCTGCCAGCAGTCATCCACCGAGCCAGTGATCGAGCCCGAGTCGGCGGGCGGAATCTCCATCACCACCGGCCCCACGTCCTTGGTGTTGAAGAAAGGCATCAGGTAGATGGTGTCCGGGTTGGGCGTGAGAGTCTGGTTTTTCCAGGTAGAAGGACGAGACCAGAAGACGATCTTGTTGCTGCCTTCTCCTGCCTTGGCATCGTTGACCATGGCCTGATACATGCGGTCGAAATTGACTGCAGGCATACCCCAGATCACCACTTCAACTGCCCGGCGCTCGACGGTTCGGCGCGCAAGTTCTTCTGACGAGAAAGGCTGAGCCATTTCAGAACCCTCCCTTACATCTGGTTGTGTTTTACGAGTCGGGAGTCGGCCCTTTAATCGGGTAGGACGCTCACGAGCAGAACCAAGAAGCTTTCGGCGAGGCGCGCTCCGAAGGCACAGAAAGAATCACAGAGACGTTGAACATGCGCCACTGCGAGTTTTGACAGAGCGACGCAGAGCAGCCCGCCTCATCGCAACGCGCGCCAGACAAAGCGCTATCCTCCGAACCTTTCCACAGTCCAACCCTTGACGCGCCTGTTATCCTTAAAATCAAAGAAATCAGGTGAAGCCCGGCCAATCCAGGCCGGGCTTCCGCACTTAAGCAGTACCGGAAGTCCAGACTTAAAGTCCTTCGTTGGAAGACTTTGCACACTTTAAGCTAGGAGGGGGAGTACCACGATGCCGAAGACGAAACACAACAGAACCGACCGCGACGCGCTCAACTCTCGCCATCCTTCCGCCCTCGCATCGTTAATATTCTTCGGAGTTTCCCTCACAGTCGCAACGGCATCAACCAGACTCCAAGCCCAGCTCCCCGCTGGAACCACAGACGCCGCCTCCCAACCCCAAATCGACCCACTCCTGACGCAGGCCAACGAGGCCCTGGCCAAACAGGACTATCCCGCCGCCCTCAAACTCCTTACCACCCTCGCAGAAAAGAACCCCAACAACCCCCAGATTCTCTACAACCTCGCCTCCACTCAAGACGCCCTAGCCGAAACTCCAGCCCAGACCACCAACGCCGAGGCCACCTACCGTCGTGCCATCACCGCCGACCCCAACTACTTCGACCCGCACCTCGCCCTCGGCCTTCTCCTCGCCCGAAACAACCGCCGAACCGAAGCACGCGCCGAACTCCTCAAAGCCACCACCCTCAACGCCGACAACTCCGCCCTCAAAGCCCGCGCCTATCGCGCCCTCGCCCGCCTCGACCAGACCACCAACCCCTCCCTGGCCAGCGACGAACTCCTCCAGGCCATCAAGATCTCCTCCGAAACACCCGACGACATCCTCTTCGCCGGCGAACTAGCCGAATCCTCCGGCGACGCCGCCGCCGCTGAAGCCTCTTACCGACGCCTCCTGGCCGCAGATCCCCAAAACCAGGACGCCACTGCCGCCCTCACCCACCTCCTCCAGCACCAGAAACCCGCCGACGCCGAAGCCCTTCTTACCGCCGCCCTCGCCAAAGACCCCGCCAACCCCACCCTCAACGCCCAGCTCGCCAACCTCTACGAGCAGCAAAACAAACCTGAAGAGGCCCTGCCCATCGCGGAAAAGCTCCACGCAGACCATCCCGAAGACCCCGCAATCACCCGCCTCCTGGCTCGCGTCTACGCCAGCAACCAGCAGTACGACAAGGCACTCCCGCTCCACGCATCCCTCACCGCCGCCTCCCCCAACGACCCCACCCTCCTCGACGACTACGCCGACGCCCTCATCCACCTCAAACGCTACGCCGAGGCCGAGACTCTCCTCAAGCGCGCCATCGCCAATCCCGACGCCTTCCCCTCAAAAAACGCCCTCGGCGACGCCGCCAGCCGCCTCGCCTTCGCCGCATCAGTCAACAATGACCCAAACGTGACCTTGCAAGCGCTAACTTTACGTGCTACAGTACTTCCCAATTCGCCGAGTTCCTTATTCCTGGAAGCAACGGCGCACGACAAACTGCATCAATACAAACAGGCGACCGACCTGTACAAACAGTTTTTATCCGTGGCAAACGGCAAGTTTCCGAACGAAGAGTGGGAGGCCCGCCACCGCCTCATTGCTCTTCAACAAGCGAAGTAGCAGCGCTCCCTTCGAGGTGCGTTATGAAAGTTAACCTTCGTTACACGGTTCTCCTTCTTCCTCTGTCCTTGTCGCTCTCACTCCCCGCCGCTGCATTCTCCAACATCGACGAAAATCTTCCTGACGCCCAGGCCTTGGCCCAGCTCGAGCTTCGCGCTCAGCAAGCCAGTCCGCGCGACCAGTGTTTCCTATACACCGAGCTCGTCCACACCATGACCGAGCTCGCAGGCAGAGAGATGGTCAACGGGGAAATCGACCAGGCCAGCGCCACCCTCAAGAAGGTGAGCCACTACGCCCAGCTCATCCACATGAGCCTCGCCGACAATACCAAGCGCCTCAAGAACGCCGAGATGCTCCTCCACCACACCACCTACAAGCTGCAGGAGTACCTCCACAAAGCCGACGGAGATGACCAGGCCACCCTCAAGACCACTCTCACCCAGCTCGATAAAGTCCACGAAGAGCTCCTCGCCGAAGTCATGAAACACTAGGGATCAATGCTCCGCCGGTTTCCCCTCGCCTTCGTCCTCCTCGCGCTTGCTTGGCCTCTCTTCGCCCAGAAGAACGAGAGTGCGCTCTCTGAAGGTGAGATCGAGCAGCTTCGCGACTCCGCATACGTCGCCAACGATCGCATCCTCGTCTTCATCAAGCTCCTCGACGTCCGCAACAAAGCCATTCAGGACCTCTACGCGCATCCGCGTAAACCAGGACGCGAACAAGACACCCACGACCTCTTCGAGCAGTTCACCGCCATCGCCGACGAGCTCAACGACAACCTCGACGACTACGGCCCCCACCACCGCGACATCCGCAAAGCCCTGCCCAAACTCCTCGATGCCACAGAGCGCTGGGCCTCCAACCTCAAGCAGCCGCCCGAAAATGCCATCTACGATCTGTCACGCAAACTGGCCCTTGAGGCCATCCGTGATATTCGCGAGGAGGCCACACAGCTAGTCGAAGACCAGAAGGCCTGGTTCGCTGCCCACCCGCCCCCCAAGATCGACCCCGGCGCCCCCCAAAACATCCCCCGCTCTTAAATCTGAACAAAAACTTCCTTAACCCACCAGTCTGCGGGCCATCTTGTCATTTCCACCGTGCACCAACAAGATGGCCCGCTCGCGGAGTCCACATTCCCTGCGTGTTCGTTTAGCATTTCTGTCATAATTCTCTCTATCTTCCGGGCCCCGATCATCAAAGCACGCCAACTCCACTGATTCAGTTGAAGAGAAACTCCCCGTCCGGCAAATTCATCCTGATCTCGGAGCCCTATGAGCAACATAAACGGCAAAGTCTACGCAATGAACTGCGTCACGCCGATGAAGCCCTGGAAGACCCCATTCCTTCGTCTCATCTTCTTTCTGCTCTGGAACATCAAATCCAAGCAACAGGACCTCATCAACCTGTCCTTCATCGAGTTCGCCCGCTGGGTCATCATTCCGAAGCACAGCTTCCCTTTTCTCGCCAAAGGACAACAAAAAGAAGACCTGCAATACGACTACCTTCTCTTCTTCAGTAATTTCAACGGCACTTGGAATCAATACATCGATGCCTTCTCGGCGGTTCTGAGTACAGGTCTCAACCTCATCTGGCGATGGAGCGAGAAATTCCCCGGCTCAGTCCCCGTCACGCCATTCAAAACCTACATCGCCCAAGTCCAGTTCGACACTGACTACTACTACACGGCCTATCCCTACGCCACTGCAAACGATGTCAAAGCCGCCCACATCGTGCAGGCATCCCTCGATCAGCTCACCCAGCGAGCCGAAGGCTCCCCTGATCAATTCGCCGAAGCCTATCTACAGTTCATCCTTCAGATTCAATCGCATCTGGGCAACACCGGCGTAGCGCCCGCCGTCTGCTAGGGGATCACCATGTCCAATCAGAACGGCCAACTCTACGGACTGACGTTCCTCTCGCCCATCATCGACGACGAGAGGGCCACGCCCTCCCACGATCTGCAGATTCGAAAATATCTTGCGACCTTGCCCACAGACGAAACCAGTCCCTTCGCCCTCGCTCCCGGCACACACCTCGCTCGCCTCGTCGTCATGGACGACGTCATCTTCGTCGGCAGTCCAGCTCACGAGGAACATCTCAAATCGAAGTATCTCGTCTTCGAAACCAACTGCGACGCCGATTCCACCAACTACCTCACGGGTCTCGCCAAGAACATACCAGAGCAGCTCGATGCCATCTGGACCCACTGCGTCGGTTATCCCGGAGCCGCCAATCTCCCTGCATTCCTGCAGTACATGAAGGCTTGCCAGCTCGAGACCACCTTCTTCTTCGCGGCCGTCAACAACAAATCGCTGCCCGAAACCCTCCGCGCACTCCAGACGCAGCGAGCCGTAGCAAAGTTCGTCGACGACCACCAGGGCTTTGAACCCGCGCTCCTTCAGTCAGAGTTCAAGAAGTTCCTCGCGCAACGCCAGGCGTGTCCCGTCACCAAACCCGGAGCCATGGCGCCCGAGAGAGACATCAAGACAGGCGGTAGAAATGAGTAAGCTCAACGAAACCGACATCCAGGGCTTCGTGCTGCGTGGCTACAACATGCCATTCGCTCGCTATCTCTTTCTGCACCTCCAGGATGCCGCAAGTGCACGAAATTTCGTCCTTCAACTGATCCCCCACATCACAACCGGCCAGCATTGGGACAACGGAAAGCCTCAAAGTACCGCCAACATTGCCTTCACTCATCGCGGACTCACCGCACTCGAACTCCCCGACGCCACGCTCCTCACCTTCCCAGTCGAATTTCAGCAGGGAATGAAAAAACGCGCCGCAATCCTCGGCGACACCGGACGAAACGACCCGCAGCAGTGGGAAGAGCTCTGGCGCGAGAACAGCGTCCACGCCTGGATCGGCATCAACGCGCAATCCCCCGAGGCGCTCGACGCCCGCACCTCCAGGATCCAGGCCCTCATGCAGGAAACCGGAGGAGCCACCACCCTCGCCTCGCAGGACGCGGCCCAACTCGTCATTGACGGTCAAATCACTGCGAAGGAGCACTTCGGCTTCACTGACGGCTTCGGCAACCCCGATTATCTTGGTGTCGCACGCGACTCGCAGCCCGGACAAGGCAAACTAACACCCGACGGGAAATGGGCACCGCTTGCAACCGGCGAGCTTCTCCTTGGCTACGCCGATGAAGCTGGCGAACTCCCCGTCGCCCCTGTCCCTCATCTCCTCGCCAGCAACGGAACTTTCATGGTCTACCGAAAGCTGCACCAGAACGTCGCTACCTTTCGCGCCTACCTCGACAACCAGGCCTCTCACTACGCAGGTGGCAAAGAGAAACTCGCATCGAAGTTCATCGGCCGCTGGAGAGACGGCACCCCAGTCGAGCTTTCGCCTGACCAGCCCGACCCGGCCATCACACAAGACCCGAGCCGAAGCACAAACTTCTCCTACGCCGCCGACGCACAAGGAACGCGCTGCCCTGTCGGCGCTCACGTCCGCCGCGTCCACCCGCGAGACGCCTTCGGCTTCAATGGCCGCCTCATCAATCGCCGTCGTATCACACGCCGCGGCCTTCCCTATGGAAGAGCTGTCGCCGAAGATCAACCGGCCTCCGACTCCGGCGAGCACGGCGTCCTCTTCATCGCTCTCAACGCGAGCCTCTCCCGTCAGTTCGAGTTCGTCCAGCAGCAATGGATCAACTACGGCAACGACGCCCGTCTTGGCAACGACAAGGACATCCTTCTCGGTAGCCATGGTGGCCACGGCCGATTTGTCGTCCAGGGAGACACCACTCCAACCAACCCGCCCTTCGTCTGCAGCGGCCTTCCCGACTTCGTCGAACTCCGCGGCGGAGACTACTTCTTTCTCCCCAGCATCACTGCCTTGGGAATGATCGGCATGGGACTCGTCGACCCGCGCTAGCTGCAAAGCTCTAATCGCAGTGCTGCCATAGAGAAAAACGTATCGGGCCGGGTACGATCAATAAAACATCTCAGCCGCAGCAGACTCGGGCTCTTATAAAATTGAGTTTGTGCAGAGAGACTTCTGCGCACCGCAACAACGAAACGCCAAGGACAAACCCTGACCAAACCGAAGCATCCCGGCCCCTCCCCTCTGCGTCAGTTCCTGCAGCTCTTTTCCTCTTCGCCGGCGCCGATGAGTGCGCTCCAACCGTCATTTCCCAATCTCTTCGACGAGCCCCACCCACCAGCAGCGCAACTTCCGCTCCCAGCTCCAAAAACCAGAACGCCGCGGCAAAAAAAATCCCTCGCATCCTGCTCACTCGTCGCCATCTTCGAACACGAGTACCGCGAACTCCGCCCGCGCGCCCCCATCCCTGTGCTCGACATCCGCTTCCGCCGTTTCACCTCTCTCAACACCACCATCCGCCTCCGCGAAGGCCGCCTTCACGTCCGCCTCTCCGACATCCTCGAGCACGCACCCGAACCTGTGCACCACGCCATCGCCCACATCCTTCTCGCCAAGCTCTACAAAAAGCCCATCGTCCGTGCCCACGCCGACCGCTATCGCCGCCACGTCTCCTCCGAAGCCGTCTCCAAACAAGCCGAGCACATTCGTCAGACACGTGGCCGCAAGCGCATCCTCACCCACGTCGGCCATCACTACAACCTCGACGAGATCTTTGACTCCCTCAACACCCGTTTCTTCCACGGCCTCCTCGGCCGCCCGACTCTAACCTGGTCCGCTCATCACGCCCGCCGTATGCTCGGCCACTACGACGCCGCCCACAACACCATCGTTGTCTCCCGCGTCTTCGATCGCCCCGATACCCCGCGTTGCGCCGTCGAATATCTCCTCTACCACGAGATGCTCCACCTCAAACACCCCGTCAGCGTCAAAGCGGGCCGCCGCTGCGTTCACTCCCGTGAATTTCAAACCGAGGAGCGCCTTTTCCCCGAGCTCGCTGCCGCAAAAGCCTACCTTAAGCAACTGTAAAATCTTCCAGCACACAAAAACCGAAGATTAGTTTTCGCTCGTCAGCCACCCTCATCGTGCTACGATTCCGCTACGCTAAAAGCGTCGCATTGCGGCCTGCGAATCACTCTCCTCTAAGCCGCGAGAAATTCATGGGCCCCCAAAGGCATTTCGTGCAAACTGGCAATTCATTCCATAGGAAAGAGCAGGTGACAGGATGAATCTCTCCAAACGTGCAATCGCCGAATTCTTCGGCACCTTCTGGCTCGTCTTCGGCGGCTGCGGCAGCGCCGTTCTCGCGGCAGGCGTTCACCTCGGCATTGGTTATGTCGGCGTGGCTCTCGCCTTCGGTTTAACAGTCCTCACCATGGCATTCGCCATCGGCCACGTCTCCGGCTGCCACCTTTAACCCCGCCGTCTCCATCGGCCTCGTCACTGCCAAGCGCTTCCCCATGTCCGAGCTTCCCGCCTACATCATCGCCCAGGTCCTCGGAGCTATTGCCGCCTCAGGCGTCCTCTATGTTATCGCCAGCGGCAACTCCACATTCTCGCTCGCTGGCGGGTTTGCCTCCAATGGCTATGCCGACCACTCCCCCGAACACTACTCGCTTATCGCCTGCTTCCTCATCGAAGTACTTCTCACCGCCTTCTTCCTTCTCGTCATCCTCGGCGCAACCGACGAGCGTGCCCCCAAAGGCTTCGCCCCCATCGCAATCGGCCTCTGCCTCACGCTAATCCACCTCATCAGCATCCCGGTCACCAACACCTCGGTCAACCCCGCTCGCAGCACAGGTCCTGCGATCTTCGTCGGCGGCTGGGCGCTCAGTCAGCTCTGGCTTTTCTGGGTAGCGCCGATCCTGGGAGCAATCATCGGCGGCCTCATCTCGACCGCTTTCTTCGCCGCCCCACAGGAGCCGCTCCGCAAAGAGATGTCACGATAACCGCATCGCAACAGAGCGAGTTCGTAGAGCGACCTCTACGAACTCGCCTCTACCATCGGCGCTTCGACAACGTGTCCCCGCCGCGTAGCCAGCATCACCACAATCCCCACCACCACCGAGCCCAGCGCCGCAACCTGCGCATTACTCATCGTATGGCCGAAGTAAATCTTCGGATTGATCCGCACAAACTCCACCAGAAACCGCCCAACCCCACTCAGCGCAAGATACAACCCCGTCAACCACCCAACTGGCCTGTTCTTGGATCCAACCTTCCACAACACCCACCCCAGCGCCAGCGCAAACAAGAACTCATACACCGGAGTAGGCTGGACCAGCGCATCCGGCGGAACTGGCGGTACTAGCGCATTCTTCGCCATATGCACACCCCACGGCAGCGTCGTGTTGATCCCGTAGTCGCCATCACCTGACGTCAAACACCCAATCCTCCCCACGCCATAACCAATCGCCGCCGCCGGAGCCGCCAGGTCGAGCATCCGAACCGCAGCCCGCCATCCCGTCAAACCCTCAGGCTTCACAGCTCTTCCCTGCCAAAGCAGCATCGCCACGCCGGCCAGCAATCCGCCGTACCAGGCAAACCCCGCCTGGAACCAGTGCAGAAACTCCATCAAAATATCAAGCGGATGATTCCACCCAGGCGCCTGCATCATCTTCAGCGCCAGCCGAAGATTGTGCACATCCTGCAGCTCATGCCACGCCTTCGCGCCCGCCACTCCCGCGATCACTACAAACGCCACCACGCTCAGCGCATCCGCCTCAACGCCGTTACGTACAAAGTTCTTATGCAGTACCACCGTAGCCGCCACCGCCGCCAGCCACAACAACAGCCCAAACGTACCCAGATGCACCGGGCCGATATCAATATACGGAAACATAATCCTCGCTTATTTCAAGTATAGCGGCCTTTTCCTCAGCCCCCAATCGCGCTACGCTATCCGTTATGTCGACAACTCTGCAACCCAGCACCCCAGTCTTTCCCGCCGCCTCCGGAATGCCCATCCTCTACTCCAAATCTCAGATCGCCGACCGCGTTCACGCCCTCGGCCAGCAGATCTCTGCCGATTACGCCGGCCAGACCATCGTCCTCATCGGCGTTCTCAAAGGCGCAGCCATCTTCCTCTCCGATCTCGCCCGCGCCATCACCGTCGACGCCACCTTCGACTTCGTCGCTGTCTCCAGCTACGGCCGCGCCCGCGTCTCCTCCGGCGCCGTCAAGCTCATCAAAGACATCGACAACCCCATCGAGCGCAAGCACGTCATCATCGTCGAAGACATCCTCGATACCGGTCTCACTCTCAGTTATCTCCGCGGCCTCATGCTCCAGCACAAACCCGCCTCGCTCAAGATCGCCACCTGCCTCGACAAGCCCGATCGCCGCCTCGTCCCCATCGAGGCCGACTACGTAGGCTTCAAGATCCCCAACCAGTTCGTCATTGGCTACGGCATGGACTTCGCCGAACGCTACCGCAACGTCGACGACATCCGCCTCTTCCCCGAAGAAGCCGCCGGACACTAATAACCACGCTCACCACATCACTCCACACCGCAGCCGGAGGTCCGCGTAGCCACTCGTCCCACGAGTTCTTCCGCTTTTGCATGCGAAGAGTGCATCAGAAGAATCTTCATGCTCTCTCCGCTTCACCAGCCGCTCCTGGCCGCTCAACCCTTCGCAGCCTCCGTCTTACTCTTCTCCTGCGGCTTCACCGTGCTCCTCACCACCATAAACCGGTTCAGCGTATCGAACCAGAACGGCGCACCAAACGAAATTGCCAGCGCCGTCATGATCCAACCTGCAAGCAGCCGGACGGCGGTAAAAGTCGCATCTTTAGGCGCTGAGTGAAAGTAATTCTCGTAGAAATGAAAAGGATGTCTCCATCCGATCGGTAAAAGAGTGGTCGTCGTCACCTCATCGAACGCTTGAACATCCTGTTGAAGCTTGGCCCTGAGACTGGTGTCTTCAGGCTTCGGACCGTTTGCCGCCGTCTGAACACCGCTTTGATCCGAGGCCGCCGCACCGCTTTGGCTACTCTGCACGTTTGAAGCTGCGCTTTGGTCCGCAGCGGAGGCCGTCTTGGCAGGCGCCGGATGTTCCTTCACATAATTCTGCGCCGCATTGACCATCGCCTGGCGGGCGTCCCGATCCAGCCAAAGCGTACGCGCTACCCGAATAGAATCCACATTGAACACAAGCGCCAGCAAGAGCCCAACGACAATCAACACTCTCTGGGTATAGCGCTTGTACCACCCCGACACCCTGTCCATCGCGTCGTTGTACCAGCGTTCCAGATTGCCTTGAAACTGCCCTACATCGTCTTTTGCATCAAGCGCAAGCGCAAGCAGCGCCTGGCTCGCCTTGTTCTCGTGTGCAGAAAGAGTCTTCACGATGGAATTCATCGCATCCGCTCCTTTTTCCTTGTTCGCATTCAAAATATCGAACATGGCCAGGGCAAACGTTCGCGACGGAATATAAGCGGGCAGAAGAACAGGATTCACATCAATGGTGAGTGGCTTGTCCGGAGAGATCCCAATCCACTTGCGAGCACTTAACCTCACCGAATCCATCACCCGATTAAATTTGCTTCGTTTCACCCCGCTATCCATCTGCGGAATTGAGTACAGTCCTCGAATCAGGCCGTGATCGTAGACCAGATTCACTAAATCCAGTTCAGCGCCAAGTGAGTCGCCCGAAAACAGACTCCGCAGGCCTCTCTCCAGATTCGCCGCTCGAAGTTGCATAAACGCCGACATTAACTCCTGAATCACCGATGCAATCAGGCTCAGCAACAGAAAGACAAAAGCCATCCCAATCGCAACATCCAGAACGACTGAACCAAACATAGGCGCGCCTCCGCTCCGTTCTATCCGGTCTTTCAGGGGAAAATCATCTTGTATTCCTCACCGCACACCCTGTCAAGCAACCAGGCATGTGCCGTATCCGAACGGATACGATCTGAGCAATGCCAACCCACCAACAAGCCGGCCCGTGCTGAAAAGCTAACAAGCTAACCAGCGAACGAGCTACCTAGCCGAAAACCCCCGCCAACAGCTCATAGCTCCTCAACCTCTTCGCCTGATCCCACACAATCGTATTCACAATCAACTCGCCAATCCCCAACTCCGCAGCCATTCGCTCCAATTGCCCTTGCACCCGAGCAGGAGTCCCCACAAAATACCGAGGCCACTCACCCTCCTCCATCGGCATCTCCCCCATCAGCCTCAACTCCCGCACCGCATCCTCGGGCGAAGCCACTGGCCTCCGATCGCCCTGCCGAATCCTCCGCTGCAGCAGCCGAACGCTCGATGCCAGATACTCCGCCTCCTCGTCCGTCTCT
Organism: uncultured Acidobacteriaceae bacterium; assembly: GCA_963798925.1. Taxonomy (GTDB): domain Bacteria; phylum Acidobacteriota; class Terriglobia; order Terriglobales; family Acidobacteriaceae; genus Edaphobacter. Next base: position 414,770 of record CAWCVD010000007.1, on the reverse strand, counting down.
GCACAGATCGCCCCCACCGCCACCGAAGCCTCCGCCTCACTCCGATACGCACTCGCTATGAAGTTGCGCCGGTAAGTCTCAATCGCATGCCGCGTGTACACCGGCGAAAAGAAGTGCGCAAACGAATACGGCAATCCAAACTCCACCGCCGCTGCCGAGCTCCACATGCTCGACCCCAGCATCCACACATCCGGCCCATTCGGCGTGTCCGGCGAAACCCGTATCCCTGCAAACGGATGGTCCGCAGGAAAACTCTTATTCAAAAACGAGAGCAGTTCTGTCACCTGCTCTGGAAAATCATCCTGCATTCTCGTCTTCCGCTCCCGTTTCAGCGCCAGCGCCTCGATCGGCCCGCCACCAGGCGCGCGCCCAATCCCCAGATCCACCCTCCCCGGATACAGCGCATGCAACATCCGAAAGCACTCCGCCACCTTCAGCGGTGTGTAGTGCGGCAGCATAATCCCACCCGACCCAATCCGAATCCGCTTCGTCTCCGCCCCAATCCGCGCCAGCATCACCTCGGGAGCCGTGCAGGCCAGCGTGTCCATCGCATGGTGCTCCGACATCCAGAACCGCGTATACCCCAACCCATCGACCAGCCGCGCCAGCTCAATCGAGTTCTGCAAAGCCTGCCCCGGCGTGCTCCCTGCCGGCACCGGCGACTGGTCCAGCACCGAAAGCCTCAATCCATTCTTCTTTTCCGTCATCACATCATTGGATGTGGAAACCGGAATACGGCTTCAGACGACATAGGAGCCGCGTCACCTACGTCCCAAAATCGGAAAGCTGAAAGACGGCCAACTGAAAATTGATCGACGACAGCCCTTGCAGTCGCACTCCTCGTTCCGTCAGGCATCTTGACAAAACTCTCTCGCCGGCGGCCCTCTGCTCCGCGCAGTACTCTAACCAAAGTCCAGACCTTAATCTCAAGGAATCAAGACTTTGCACAAAATTTACGGGGTGGGGCATACCCACTCAACCAGCTCTCATCCCGGTATGATAGAAAGTAACCCGGCGAATCACTCCCCTCGCCGAAGGAGCAGCGTTTCGAACATGTTGTCCATCTCTGATCCCATTCCTGCCGGTCCCGACACCTTCGACGCTGCCGCCTTCGCCGCGCACACCCTAGCCTCGCCGCGAAATCTCGCCGCCGTCCTCGACCACACCCTCCTCAAAGCCGACGCCACTCGGAATCAGGTCCTCCAACTCTGCCACGAGGCCGCCGAGCACCGCTTCGCCTGCGCCATGATCAACCCGACTTGGGTCGCCGTCGCCGCCGCAGCCCTCAAAGGCACCGGCGTCCCCGTCGGCGTCGTCATCGGCTTTCCCCTGGGTGCCACCCTATCCGCCTCCAAACGCGACGAAACCACCCGCGTCCTCAAGCTCGGCGCGCACGACGTCGACATGGTCCTCAACGTTGGCCTGCTCAAATCCGGCCAATCTTCTGACTACGAAGCCGTCCGCCAGGACATCCGCGGCGTAGTCGAACTCGCGCACGCCCAGGGCGCAATTGTCAAAGTCATCCTTGAGACCTGCCTTCTCTCCTTCGAAGAAAAACTTCGCGCTGCCGAGATCGCTCTCTCCGCCGGAGCCGACTTTCTCAAGACGAGCACTGGCTTCTCCACCGGCGGAGCCACCGCCGACGACATCACGCTCCTCCGCGGCGTGGCCGGCAGTCGCGCCGGAGTCAAAGCCTCCGGCGGCATCCGCTCCCTCGCCGACGCCGCTGCAATGCTCCGCGCCGGAGCCTCTCGCATCGGAGCCAGCGCCAGCGTCAAGATCGTCGCCGAACTCGCCGGCCAGGCCGCAGAACAGCCCGCCTCAACCTCCGGCTACTAACATCCGGACAAATCCGGATATCCCGCTTCGCAGTCTCATCGCGCGGGGTATTCATGCTGGTTGGCGCGAACCGCCATTCCCAGCCTAAACGTCTCCCGGAAACAGCGCCGTCTCACCATCAAACACTCCCCAAACCCCACCCCACCCGGTAATATCAACCAAAGCAGAATGCCTCCGCCCAACAAACCGCAAAGCACCAAATCCGGTTCCCCCGATACGCCCCCACCCGAACATTCCTTCGAAGGCGACTATCGCCCCACCGCGCCCGTTCTCTTCCATCCCCACGCCGCCGACCCCAAAATTCGTGTCGAACCCCTCCAGGTCGACTTCCTCCATAAGCTCGCCGACGCCCTCAATACCACACTCGACCTAAACACCCTCATGCACCGCGTTGCCGACCTCGTCCGCGCCGTCATCGACTACAAAATCTTCGCCATTCTTCTCATCAATGACCGGTCAGAAGACCTCCGCATGCGCTTCCAGATCGGCCACAGCACCGAAGTCGAACGTATGCGCATCAAAGTCGGCCAAGGAATCGTAGGCCAGGCCGCTCTCCAGCGCAAATCCCTCCTCGTCGAAGACGTCACCACAACCGACAACTACATCGACGCTAACCCCAACGTCCGTTCTGAACTCGCCGTTCCCCTCATCATCAAGAACAAGGTCATCGGCGTCCTCGACATCCAATCCGAGCAGATCGGCTACTTCACTCTCGAACACCAGCGCCTCCTTGAGCTCGTCGCATCCCGCATGGCCATCGCCGTCGAGAACGCCCGCCTCTACACCCGCGTCTCCCGCCAGGCCCAGACCCTCGGCGTCCTCAACGAGATCTCCCGCGAGATCACCAGCATCCTCGACCCCAACGATCTCCTCGAGCGCATCGCCCATCTCCTCAAACGCGTCATCGACTTCCAGATGTTCAGCATCCTGCTCTGGAACGATCGCAACCAGCATTTCGAGCACAGCTTCTCCTCTCGCTTCGGCGAACGCGTCATCCGCGAGCGCATCATCGCTCTCGGCGAAGGCCTCATCGGCACCGCCGCCCAACTCCGCGAGCCCATCCTCGCCCCCGACGTCCGCAAAGACTCCCGCTACATCGAAGCCAACCCCGAAGTCCGCTCCGAGCTGGCCGTTCCCCTCGTCTACAAAGGCGAAGTTATCGGTGTCCTCGATCTCGAACATACGCGCGTCAACTACTACAACGACGATCACCAGCGCACCCTCTCCACCCTCGGCTCGCAGATCGCCATCAGCATCGCCAACGCCCGCCTTTACCAGCGCATCCACGAGGAAGAGCAGCGCATGGAGCGAGACCTCGAGATGGCACGCCAGGTCCAGCTCCGCCTCATGCCTTCGCGCCCGCCGAAGCTCGAGCGCGCCGAGATCGCCGCCCAATTCGTAGCCGCCCGCTCTATCGGGGGCGATATCTACGACTATCTCGATTACGGTACCGGTCGCGTCGCGCTCGCCGTCGGAGACGTCAGCGGCAAAGCCGCCCCTGCAGCACTCTACGCAGCGCTCACCAGCGGCATCCTCCGCTCCCTCGCACCGCAACACCTCTCACCTGCAGAGATGCTCGCCGCCCTCAACGACCAGCTTCAGGAACGCAAGCTCGACTCCCAGTACGTCACCATGCTCATGTCCGTCTGGGACGACAACAACCAGACACTGCAGCTCGCCAACGCAGGTTCAGTCCAGCCGCTCTTCGTCTCCTCCAACCCCGTCGACGGCTCGCAGAAGCCCAAAGTCCGCACAATCCAGGCCGAAGGCTTCCCCCTCGGCCTCTTCGCCCATTCCGAATATGAAGAGTTCACCCTCTCCACCCAACCCGGCGACCTCATCGTCTTCTTCTCCGACGGCATCGTCGACGCCGTCAACGCCGAGGGTGAGATGTTTGGCGAAGAACGCCTCAGCCAACTCCTAGAATCCCAGCACCACCCCACCGCCCAGTCCACAGTCGACGCAATCCTCCAGGCCGTCACCGACTTTCAGGCCGGCACAGCGCACTTTGACGACGAAACCATAGTCGTCCTCCGCGCACTCGAATCACCCGAACCGTCCCATTAGGCCGAACTCAAGACCGGCGCCCCCTGCTAGAAGAAGACCTGCGCCATCAGTTCAGGCAAAGCTGCCATCGTCTCCGCCGCCCGAACCCCCATCGCCAAAGTCGCCTCCGCCATCATCTAGCGACGCATCCTCAAGGTTCCCTGCATCGTTATCAAACGACGAGCTGTCATCCAACGATGCCGCATTCAGATCGTCTCTTCGATCATCCCCACGACCATCGCCACGGTCATGGGCCGAATCCCGATCCTCTCGCCCGCCGAAGTCGTCTCGCCTGCCTTCACCGCGATCCGACCCTGAGAAATCATGCCCGCCGCGGTCTCCGCGTTCCTCCCCGTAATAGTTGTTAACGATCTCCTCAGTAGGACGTTGCCCGCCATCGAATCCGCCGAACCCAGGCCCATATCCAGCAGCATGGCCAAAACCATGCATCAGCGACTCGATTCCCTCAAACGCAAGCGCACCGGCCGCCACGCCTGCAGCTGTCTGCATCGCGCCCCGCAAAAACCCTCCTCCACCCGCGCCGAAACCCATCGGAGCTCCATACGGTGGATACCCACCCACTGGCGCATATTGCGGATAAGCTGGAGGCGGAGGCGGATACGCCTGCAGAGGCGGCGGTGCTGGTGGCGTATCGTTCCGCCCCAACAAACTCCCCAGAAAACTTGAAGCATGCTTCGGTTCAGGACGCTGCTGCTGCTGCGCCCTCACCTGCGCCAAGTGAGCCTGTGCCTGCTCCAGCGCATACTTCTGCACTAAAACCGTCTGCGCAAGAATGTACAGTGCGTCAGGATTTCGGCCCATCCCCTCCTGCAGCATCTGTTCCGCATCTACATCCTTCTCCGCAAGCTGCGTCTTTTGCACGCGGTCAATTAGATCGCCGATCATCTCCTGTTCCTGAGGAGTCATCTCACTTCCACCTTTCCAATTCGCATCAAAATCCAATCCATAAACTAATCGCAGACCGATAGACGAGCACCGCGCGCAAACGTCTTATCGTTCACCCCAAAATCACACTTCACATGGGATGCCTTACAACTCCTCCACGATTTCATACGCAAAGAAATTGCCCTTCGTTCAATCCACCGGGCCAAACCCCTCCGGCGGCCGTCGATGCCTCGTAGCCTGCTCATACGAATAGGCATACTTGATCAGCAACCCCTCACTGAACAGCCGCCCCACAATCGTCATCCCCGCAGGCAGCGAACCATGCGTAAATCCCATCGGCACCGTAATCGCCGGAAACCCCGTCTGCGGTGAAAGTATCTGGCTGTTATCTCCCGCCGGGCTCTTCACATCCCCCACCTTCCGCGGAGGATTGCTCCACGTCGGATAAACCAGCGCATCCACATGTTGTTTCTCCATCTCCGCAAGCACAGCGTCGCGAAACGCAATCTTCTTCGGATCGTGATAGGTATCCACACAAGGCCCACGCGCTGCCTGAGCCTCCGTCTTCGGCGCAACACTCCGCTTCATCTGCGCCTCGATATACGGCAGATACAACCCCGAGTCCACAACCTCCGACAAGCTCTTGTAATAAGCCCTGGGAGCATGCAGCGACAGATACCGATTCAAATCCGCCTGAAAATCCCCACACCCAATCCGCTCCGTCAACTTCTCGTAATCCGGAATCACAAACGGATCAACGATCTCCGCACCCTGCGCCTTCAGATCCGCAATCGCCTGCTCCATCAGCGCCTTTACCTCCGGATCGCCTGTCTCCGCATCCACATACCGTCGCAGCACACCGATCCGTGCCCCCTGCAGTCCATCCTTCACTAAGTATTTTCTGTAGTCCTTCTCAGCCTTCCCATCCGACATCTTCGTAATCGGGTCAGCCGGGTCATAACCAGCCACCACGCCCAGCACAGTAGCCGCATCCGCCACAGACCGTGCCATCGGCCCACCCACGTCCGCAAAAAAGTTCAGCGGAATAATTCCATCCCTGCTCGTCAACCCAATCGTCGGCCGAATCCCCACCAGCGCATTGTGCGACGATGGCCCCCGAATCGAATTCCCCGTATCCGTCCCCAGTCCAACTTCACCCAGACTCGCCGCCACCGCCGCTGCCGTCCCACCGCTCGATCCCGCTGGCACCCGATCCAGCGCGTAGGGATTTCGTGTAATCCCAGCAATCGAGCTCTCCGTCACATACGGCGAAAATGCCCACTCCGCCATATTCGATTTCCCCAACACAATCGCTCCTGCCTCCCGCAGGCGCTTCACCATAAACGCATCCGTCTCCGGCACAAATCCCTTCATCGCCAACGACCCGCCAGTCGTCTGCAAATCCTTCGTGTCGTAGTTGTCCTTCACAATTATGACCACCCCGAGTAGCGGCCCCATCATATGCGTCCGTCTAAACTCCGCATCCAGTCGGTCCGCATCCGCCAGCGCCTCAGGGTTAATCAAAATCATCGAGTTCAGATGCGTCGTCTGGTCATAAGCCTTCACGCGCTTGATGTAAGTCTCAACAAGCCCTCGGCAAGTCACCTTCCCCGAACGAATCGCAGCCTGTGTCTGAGCAATTGTCGTCTCCCTTACATCAAATGCCGCGCCTTTACCAGAAACCCCCCTCACAATCCCCACGCCAAACACCCACCCAACCACAACAATCGCAAAGACACGGCGAACAAAATGTCGTTGATTCATCATTCCTCTTTCAATTGGGGTGAGAAACGACAGAGCCACGGCCCATCGCTGACCAAATACTACACAGCGCGTTTGCTCAATAGGACCAAAATTTACGCCTCTCTAACAAGCAACGCCTACTCTCCTCGCTGTACCCCGCAGCAAACTCATCCACTCTAGGAGACCTCAATGTCACCGGCTCGCACCAAGAATCAAAACCTCCGCAACACCTGCGCGAATACAATCGTTGTTTTATCCCTTGCCTTCCTTCTCTCCGCCATCCCAGCTAACGCCGAGAACCACGGCAAAGGCAACCATAGGGATCGCAACGAAGACCCCATCCACTTCTTCCCCGGCAATCTCGTCGTCTCACGCAGCGTCTACGACAACAACGCCAGCAACATCGCCGTGGGCACGCAGCTTCCTCCCAACTGCGCCAAGACCGTCGGCCCATGCGCCCCGGCCACCAACAACGGAACCTATCCCTTCGTCTTCAACAACGTGATCCCCGATCCCGCCTTCGGCGTAACCTCCAAAATCTTTCTCGACCAGATCACGCCCTTTGGCTTCCTCCTAAACAGCCTCGAAATCCCCAACAGCACACAACGCAACATCTACTCATCGAGCAACCAGCTCGTCACCAGCTTCAGCTCCAAATCCGAGATGGCCCTCCATCTCTCCACCGACGGTAGCCGTCTCACCTTCATGGGCTACGTCGTTCCCGTCGACACCATCGACGCCTCCAACTCCAATACTCCCGGCGCCGTCGACCCAACCAATCCCGTCGGCATCAACTTCTTCCGCGCCGTCGGCACCGTCGACCCCTCCGGCAACTTCACCTTCACCGAGACCAACGCATACAGTGGCAACAACGGCCGCTCCGCCATTCTCAACAACACGAACGGCGCAAACTTCTTCTACGCTGCCGGCAACGCGGGCAATGGTTCCAACCCACAGCCCAACGGCGTCATCCTCGGTGCCGGAGCGCAGTTCATCGACCCCTCCACCGCGCCCGAGAGCTTCCAGACTCCTGGCACTCCAACCCCGCTCGCCAGCTTCTCCGTCACCCTCCTCGGGGATAAAGCCGATAAGGTCGGCAAAGACGATAACTTCCGCGGCATGACTATCTTCAACAACGTCATCTACTTCACCAAAGGCAGCGGCAGTAACGGCGTCAACACCGTCTACTTCGTCGACACCACCGCCACTGCCTGCCCCAAGGGCGTAGGCGTCCCGGTCGCTGGCGCAACGCTCCCAATCGCGCCAATCAATCTCGCCGGCGTCAACCCCCAAAACGGTCTCCCGAGCAACATGTGCATCCTCGCCGGCTTCCCGACAACCCTTGCGAAAAACCTCGCCACACCCGCAGCTCCCTTCGGCCTCTGGTTCGCCAATGCAAACACCCTCTACGTAGCTGACGAAGGCGACCAGTTCGCCAATGACTCCACCCTCTACACCCACGCCGCAGCCCAGATCGGCGCTGGCATCCAGAAGTGGATCTTCAACTCCTCCACCAAAACCTGGAGCCTCGCCTACACTCTGCAAACCGGCCTCGGCCTAGGCGTTCCTTACACCGTCGCCCACTATCCCACCGGCAACAACGCAGCCACCAACCTTCCCTGGGCGCCCGCAACCGACGGCATCCGCAACATCACCGGCTCAGCCGACATCCTCGGCCACGTCGTCCTCTACGGCATCACCTCCACCGTCAGCGGCGCAGGCGACGTAGGCGCCGATCCCAACCGTCTCGTAGCCATCATCGACGACATCGCCAACACCGACGCAATAAAAGCCGCCAAAGAAAGCTTCGTCACCATCCGCAAAGCCGAGTTCGCTGAAGTCCTTCGCGGCGTCGCCTTCACTCCAGTCGAGAAAGAAGATCACCACGACCGTTGGTAATATCGTCTTCAACCCCTCAAACACCTTGGACAACGAGACGCGGCGGGAATCCAAAACTCCCGCCGCGTTCCATTTCCAATGAGCTCGCCCACTGTTAGCGACACAACAAACCAAAAACATTTAAGCTAGAAGCAATGTCCTCCACAGTAGCCACCACTCAGCTCATCCGCCCCGCCCGCAATCTGCAAGGCTCTCTCACCCTTCCCGGCGACAAGTCCATCTCCCATCGCTATGCCATGCTCGCCGGCATCGCCTCAGGCACCACGCGCCTCTCCAACTTCTCCACCGGAGCCGACCCCCACTCCTCCCTCGCCTGCATGCAGGCTCTCGGCGCCACCGTCGTGCACAATCCCGACAAGACCATCTCCGTCACGGGCACCGCAGGCTCGTTCCTCCAGCCCAGCGCTCCGCTCGACTGCGGCAACTCAGGCAGTACCATGCGGATGCTCAGCGGTCTCATCGCCCCGCACCCTCACACCTTCACCCTCATCGGCGACCACTCCCTCACCCTCCGTCCGATGGAGCGCATCCGCAAGCCTCTCTCTCAGATGGGCGCCCGCATCGACCTCGTCGAAGGTCACGCCCCCATCACCATCCACGGGGGGTCGCTACAAGCTATCGACTTCGACACTCCCATCCCCTCCGCTCAGGTAAAAACCGCCGTCCTCTTCGCAGGCCTGCAGGCCGAAGGCACCACCAGTCTCTCCGAGTCCGTCCGCACCCGCGACCACTCCGAGCACGCCCTCCGCGCCTTCGGAGCCGTCCTCCATCGCGATGCGGAAAAACTCATCATTCCCGGCCACCAGACCCTCAAAGCTATCGACGCCACCGTCCCCGGCGATCTCTCCTCGGCCGCATTCTTCCTCTGCGCGGCACTCCTCTTCCCGGACTCCAACCTCATCCTCGATTCCATAGGAATGAACCCTACCCGAGCCTCCCTCCTCGACGTCATCACCGCGCTCGGCGGCCGGATCAAAGTCCTCAATGTCGAAGAGCACCACGGCGAACTCACCGGCACCATCCAGGTCAACGGCCCCGCCGACGGTCCGCGCGGAATGCACATCGGCGGAGCCCTCTCAGCCCAGATCATCGACGAGCTCCCCGTCCTTGCCGCCATCGCGCCCTACACCACCAACGGCATCACCATCCGCGACGCGCGCGAACTCCGAGTTAAAGAATCCGACCGCATCGCCCTCGTAGCCAAAAATCTTCGGGCCATGGGAGCCACCTTCACCGAGCACGAAGACGGCCTCGACATCCCCGGCAACCAGCATCTCCACGGCGCGCAAATCGACTCCGGGACGGATCACCGCATCGCCATGGCCTTCTCTATCGCCGCCCTTCGCGCCACCGGCGACACCGAGATCCACGGAGCCGAAGCCGCAGCCATCAGCTTCCCCGAGTTCTTCACCAACCTCGACACCCTCTGCCAACACTAAGCAAAAGAACCAGGAGTCTCGATTCAAGGAAAAACTGAATAGCTGAAATACAGATCAACTAAAAACTGATCGCAAACTTGTCTTTGTTCTAATTTCACCGGTGTCCTCAACACTTACGGCATCACTCAGAAGCAACGTTCAGGCGCCAGCAGAAAGATGATCGATCTCCGATAGACTCCGCCCCACCCGTCCCCCTCGAGCCTCCGCGCTAGCCGGATAGACCCGCAACAAATCCTCCAGCGCAGCAATCACACTCTCCGCCGAAATCTCATCCAACCGATACCCCGCGGGCGCAACATCCCGATCCTCACCGCGCAGAATCCTCACATTCGCCGCCCCCAGCGGCATCCACTCAATCGGCTTCTGCCACGAAGGCCCCAGCACCACCATCGGCGCCGTCACCGCTCGTCCCACATGCATCGTCCCCGTATCCAGCGTCACCATCGCATCGCTCATCGCCAGCAGCGCCGCCAGCTCCGTCACACTCGTCCGTCCCACAACCGAAGCCCCCAATCCCCTCGCAGCCGCCCGTATCGCCTCAATCGCCTGAGCATCCTGCGCGGTCCCCACATACGCCACAGCACAACCAAGCCCTCTGTCGGCATGACGAATCACCCGCACAAACCGCTCCGTATGCCAACCCGTCGCCTGCCCCCCACTATTCTGCGTCACCATCACCACCAAAGGCCGCCCTTGAGGATTCACCTCATCCACAATTCCTTTCGCCGTCTCCGCATCCTCGCGCGAGAAGAACACCCTTGGCTCAATCCCATCCGCATCACAACCAAACAATCCAGCAAGCCGGAGATTGTTCGCAATCAAACTTGTCGCGCTGTCATACTTCAGCGGACGATCGTACAACTCCGGCCTGAGCGTATATCCACCCCGCCATCCGCCCGCTCCAAGCACACCCATTAAAGCAATCCGCGTTCGCTGATCCGACGCACCTGTCAAAACGCAATCCGGCGCATGTCTCAACTCGCGCAATTTGCCCCGCAACGACGAAATCGCCCCCCACAAATCCTTCAGCGGATCACGTGTCTCAATCACCCTGTCCACAAACGGCGAATACCGCAGCACCTGCAAGCCCAGCCCACGCGTCGCTACCGTAATCCCCACATCCTTCCGGCAGCGCTTCATCGCCTCAAAAAAAGGAGTCAGGTGAACGCACGTACCCAGCGGAAGCATGTACTCCAGAACCAAGATCTCCCTCACGCGCTCCGGAGCAACTTCTCCCCTGCCACGAAGAGCTCCCTCCAAAGCACGCAGGCCACGAGCGACCATCCGTCTACACTCTCCTCAACCCATCCATAGCCTCTCGATTGTACCCACCCACCTCATCGCTGCACGCAACCCGTCTGCTAGCATGACTCAAGAGCGTAGCCCCTTCGATGAATGTCACTCAGGCCGTCTTTGGAGTCTTCCACCACTTCGAACTCGCGCATCAGCTTCACCGTCGCAATCATCTTCAGCAGATCTACTCCACCTGGCCCTGGGCACGGCTCAAGCGCGAAGGTCTCCCTCGCTCCCTCGTCAGCACCTTCCCCCTCCTTCACACCACCGACTATCTCCTCACTCGCGCCCGCCTCAATCCTCCCCGCGTCTCCTCGAAGCTCAACGCCCGCACCGCCCTCAGCTTCGACCGCTGGACCGCCCGCCGCATCTCTCCCTGCGACGCTTTCATAGCAATCTCTGGCGCCGGCCTGCTCACCGGCCGCAAAGTCCAATCCCACGGCGGCATCTTCCTCTGCGACCGCGGCTCAACCCACCAGCGCTACCAGGAACAAGTCCTAGCCGAAGAGTACCGCCGCTGGAATCTCCCGCATCCACTCGCCAAACCGCATATCACCCAACGCGAGGAAGAGATCTACGCCACAGCCGACGCCATCACCGTCCCATCAACCGTAGCAAAGCGATCCTTTCTCGAAATGGGCATCGCTCCGGAAAAGGTCCACGTCATCCCCTACGGAGTCCGCCTCGACCACTTCACCCCAACCCAATCGCCTCCCACCGACTCATTCCAACTCCTCTTCGCGGGCCAGGTCAGCCTCCGCAAAGGAATCCCGTACCTCCTGCAATCCTTCGCCCGCCTCAAGCACCCCAAAAAGCATCTCACCGTAGTCGGAGCCATCCAGGACGAGATCCGTCCACTCCTCACGACTCTCCCCATCGAAAATGTAACCTTCACCGGCACACTCCCCCAGCCGGAACTCGCAAAAACAATGAGCGCCAGCCACCTCCTCGTCTTACCCAGCATCGAAGAGGGCCTCGCACTCGTCCAGGGCCAGGCGATGGCCTGCGGCTGCCCGGTCCTAGCCACCACCGCAACCGGTGCCGAAGACCTCTTCACCGACGGCCGCGAAGGCTTCATCATCCCCAACCGCAACGTCGAAGCCTTGACCGAAAAAATGCAAATGGTAGCCGACGATCCGAGCCTCCAGCACAGCCTCAGCGAAGCCGCACTCCTCCGCGTCAAAACCCTGGGCGGTTGGGACACCTACGGCGAAGCCTGGGACCATCTTTTACATCACTTAACTGGAAAGCCACGCGATCCACACTAAACGCATGGCAACTACATCTTGTACCGCCCCATATCGTCGTCGTTCAGCCCTTCGAGCCACCGCCGCATCTCGTCCGCGCTCACCGTCTGCGCCCCGCTGGCCGCCTGCTTCGACCCCTCCAGCACCTCACGATTCACATAGATCGGGCAATCCCACCGCAGCGCCAGCGCAATCGCATCCGAGGGCCGCGAGTCCATCGTCACCGTCTCCCCCGCGTGATCCATCCAGATCACAGCATAGAAGGTGTCGTCGCGCAGCTCCGAGATCACAACCTTCCGAACCTCCGCATTCAACCCTCTCGCCATATTCTGCAACAGGTCATGCGTCATCGGACGAGGCATCGCCGTCTTCTCCAGCTCCAGCGCAATCGCATTTGCCTCAAAGATCCCTACCCAGATCGGCAGCACAACATCGCTTCCCACATCCTTCAGCACAATAATCGGCTGATTCGTCACCGGGTCCATCATCAACCCGCGAATCTGCATCTCCACCTCATCGGAGGTCTGTGCCGCGTGCGATACCGGAGTCGTCGTCATCAGTTCAGCACCACGAAATCCGCCGTCCGGGCCGCCGGCACCAACGCCGCCCCTTCAGCCTCGCCAATCGCCTCACCTACCAGGCAGTTCGGCAGGGTCTTCGTAATCCGCACCGGCACATAACTCCCCGACTGGCGGCTGCGCAAACTCGCCCTCCGCCATCGAAAAGTTCACCGTCTTATTCTGCGAACTGCGTCCCAACCACCTGCCCTCGCGCCGCGTTATAGCTCTCCACCATGCACTCCTGCATCTGCCCCAGGTGCCGCCCGTAGTGCTCCCGCTGAATCTCCCGCTGCCTATCCATCAAAATCCGCAGCCGCTCCGACTTCACCTCATCCGGAATACTATCCGCCATAGTCACCGCCGGAGTATTTGGACGTGGCGAAAACTTAAACGCAAACACAGCGTCGTACTTCACCTCGCCGACCAGCGTCATCGTCTGCTCAAAGTCCGCCTCCGTCTCCCCCGGAAACCCGACGATCATATCGCTCGTAATGCTGATGTCCCGTTTCGCCGCCTTGATCCAGCTCATCCGCTCCAGATACCACTCCCGCGTATATTCCCGCTGCATCGCCTTTAGCACCGCGCTCGAACCCGACTGCACCGGCAGATGCACATGGTCGCAAAGCGTCGGCACCGCGTCGATCGCCTCCACAATATCCTTCGTAAAGTCTCTCGGATGCGACGTCGTAAACCGAACCCGCCGAATCCCCGACAGCTCACCCACCGCCGTCAGCAACTCCGCAAATGTCTTCTTTCCAGAGGGATCCCGCCAGGAGTTAACGTTCTGCCCGAGCAATTGGATATCCGTATATCCCAGCTCCGCCATCCGCCGAGCCTCCACCATCACCGACGCCGAAGTCCTGCTCCGCTCCTTCCCCCGCGTATAAGGAACCACACAGTAAGCGCAGAACTTATCGCACCCCTCAATAATCGTGATGTACCCGCGATGCGGATTCGACCGCGCCGTAAACTCCGTCTCAAACGTCAGATCCGTCTGCCGGTCATCAAGCCCGGTAATCCTCTGCTCCCCCGCCTCCAGCCGCCGCAGCATCTCCGGCAAATTCCGATACGACGCCGACCCCGCCACCAGCGACACGTAAGGAGCCTTCTCAAAGATCCGCTCCCCCTCCTGCTGCGCCACGCACCCCAACACGGCAAATTTCTTGCCCTCACCCTGCAGCCGCTTGTACTCATTCAGCCGGTGAAACACCTTCTGCTCGGCCTTATCCCGAATCGAACACGTGTTATACAGAATCAGCCCGGCCTCGCCCTCATCCTCAACCCGGGAATACCCCTCATGCTCCAGCGTCCCGATCACCTTCTCGGAATCATGGGCATTCATCTGACAGCCGAAGGTCTCAATGTAAAAGGTCTTGCTCACCCCACCAGTATATCGCCGCATAGTCGCAGCCCAGACCCGTCATTTCATCAACGCATCGAAAAACCAACAGTCGTCAGCCCGGTTCTGAGCTTACCGAGGCGAAGATCCGAATTGCAGTTGCCTACCCATCCCGGAAAAAAGAGCCTATCTAGTCCCCACCCTCCATCTTCAGCCGGCCAGCCCTCGATAACCGCCTCAGCTTCCGATTCGGATCGATCGGCTGAATCGTCACCGGAAGCCCTTTCTTCAGTCTCTGCCCCGCCCCGTTCAACGTCTTCGCCGGCTTACCACCACGCGCACCCGGCCTCGGCAAAACGATCTTTCCGTTGAGTGTATCGCAGAAAACAGCCGTCAGGAACGCACCCATATCCTCTTCGTCTCTAATACCTTTCGCCGCAATCTTCGCCGATCGAGTACGCCGCGGTATCAAAACGCCCTCAAACACAATATCCTGCGTCTTTCTCTGCCCGTTTCCACCCATAGTCGCTCTTCTTCCCTGAGGCTCTTCAGCTTCGTGCAGTACCGTATACGATTCAATGCCTTTCAAGGTTTCAGCTCGTAGCATTCAATAGACGGTTCCACCAACGGCGGCCCTTCGTCCGAAATAAAACGCGAGGGGCTAGCACTTTTGGGAGTTCGCACTCAATTCATCCCGCGGTATCCTCCCCGAGTATCGTGGTCTCATTGGAGGAACCCGAAAAATGTCGAAGAATCGACCAACCATCGGAGTCGACGGAAAACCGCTCCCAATCCTCCCGCCCGATCGCGACGCGCGGGTCTGGGCTCGATTGGTTCGCATCATGTTTTACACACCTGGCTTCATGGGCCTGCTGCTCATCAAAACCGGCGAACCAGCGAGCTTCGGCATCACCGTCGAACTCCTGATGCTCTCCAGCGCCTCCGCGATCGTCGGAGGCATCTTCATCGGCTCGCAGGCCTCAGGCAGCGGCGCCGATCCCGCATCCCAGGTCGGCACCTGGAGCGGTGCGCTCGTCCTCGAACTCCTCGCCCTAGTTGCTTTCCTCGCCGCCATCCCGGAGCTCTTCCACGAACTCGCCCACAGTTCCCTGCTGCACGCCCACGCGCCCGGCGCCGTCGACATCGCACTCGGCGCCTCCGAACTGCTGCCCATGGTCGCAATCCTGCCCTTCATGCTCTACCAGCTCGCCGGTTTCGGCACTCTCGGCTACGTCGTCCCCAAAGCCGTCAACTGGATCCTCAACTTCGGCATCCTCGGCATGATCATTTCCAGCTACTACTTCTACCGCCAGGGCGAATATGCCATGGAAAGACACTTTTCAAGCACTCTGGTCGTCATCATGGTGATCACCGTCTTCTACGGCGTACTCAAGCTAAGAAGCCTGCAGACAACCTACGACGCCTTGGTCCCAAAGAAGGAAGAAAAATAACAAGTCAGGACAACCAGATTCGCTCAAAGTGTCCGCAATCGCGAAGGACTCGAGAACAGTGCTCTTCCCTTGCTCGCGTGACTAGTCGAACGCAAAAATGCGCCTCCAGTCGTTCTTCATGCTAATCACGACCCAGGCATTTTTCGTTGCTTTTGTCAGGAGAGCCTCGGAGAACGTGCCCACAGTCGTGTCCGGAAGATTGACGGCAGGACCGTAAGCGTACTCCCGCTTCGCATCATCGTGAAGGACCAGCATCATGAGCTGCGCTCCGTCACCAGCCTGCGTCCATTCGAGCATCTGGGCATCGCCCGCACTGAAATCGGTATTCCCGGAGTTGCCGAAGGCCGCGATGGGCCGTTTACCGATGAAGAGGTTAATCCCGATGGCCTTGCCGGGACCATCATCGATGAAAAATACCTTTGGCTCTCGCATCAGCACTGGCTTGTCGCCCGTATCGACGAACTTCGTCACGATACTCGATCCCACCACCTGATCCGGCGGAACGCCGTACACCCTCTCGCTGTAGGCCCGCACAAACTCCTGCCCGCCCCCCGTGACAATGTATGTCCTGAAGCCATTGGCGCGAAGATACTGCATCACCTCCAGCATCGGCTGATAGATAAGATCGGTATATAGCCGATCGAAGCGCGGAGCCTTCGCGGTTGCGATCCAATCCTTCACCAGCCCCGTGAACTCTTCGTTGCTCATACCTGTGTGGGTCGCTGCGAGGATCTCCAGCCACTCGCCCTCGGTAAATTTAGCCATCGCCGCATGATCAACCGCAAGGACCGACTTGAACGGCTCCTTCTGCTTCCACTCTGGATGCTTCGGCGCCATCGCGGCCAGACGTGCGACCGCAAACTGAGCCTGCCCATACAAGGGATGCTCCGTCCAAAGCGTACCGTCCTGGTCAAATGTGGCGATGCGGTCCGCCGGCTCAACATACTTAGAACTGGATTTGTCGGTTGTAGCCTTTACGAAAGCGACGATCGCATCCTTGGAAGGCCCATCATTCCAGGATGGCAAACCGCCTTGCGCGGGATCTTGCGCCATCGGGGACGCGCTACCGGCAACTCCCACGACCGCCATCGCTGCCGACCCCTTAATCAAGCCTCTCCGAGTGAGCTCCATGGATCCACCTCTTTAGACAGGGTATGCGTAACCTGACTCCATCGCATCAGCAAGAACCCCAGCAGTTCCCTAAATAACTACTAGTTTCGAATCAGATTATTCAAAAAGAGCGAAGCACGAATCAGAAATTCGGAATCATCGGACAGAAGATCGGCTTACTAACCCAGTTCACTTCGCCGGAGTTGGAAATTGTGAGTTGCTGAAGAGGTGCTAAGTAATTTTTGTTTCCGGTGTCAATCGCCGCCTGTACGTGTTTGGCTGTATCAGAAGTTGCATCACCTGGCATAGATAGGTCGGGGGGGTCCGACACTATTGAAGTGTTCTCATTCCCACAGTCTCCAGGGCAGAAATTCGTTACAGGCGTAAGGGTCACTAGCCATCCTTTCGGTATGAGCGAATCGCAAGGAAGTCAGCAAAGGGAATCCCATTTTCAGAACCAGCGATAACCATTTTAGCGACAGATGCATATCCTTCGCCCCAAGTCGCGCCTAGATAGGGATCGCGAACCAGTGGGTAGAGATGAGGAATTAACTAGTTCGCGATAAGAGAAAGAGCCTTTGATCGCGTAGGGTGATGGGAGAGAACCTCGCCTACCAATTTGGCGACATCGAAACTTGGATATCGAGTGTCTTTAGAAACAAAGTATTGAAGCCCGCACTTACGAAAACTTCACCCGCACTGCCTTTGATTTTGCACTCTCGACGCATCTCGCCATTACGACCCGAGATGTTGCGCGGGTCCGCACGCAAACTAGTGCTGTCGATTGCGAGTGCCACTTGGTGAGGAGTGCGTTCCACAGCAAAGTGGTTCCATGACCTAATGCCTGCGGAACAGCGAGACTCGCTGGACCCAGGGCCACCCAGAACGACGGGAAGATCATTGATCGGCGAGAAATCCTCATGAGCGATTTGATTATCTGGTAGCGCCACCGGGGCTCGAACCCGGACTCTCAGCCTTGAAAGGGCCGCGTGTTAACCAGTTACACCATGGCGCCACATTACAACTATATGCCGTCGGCAGCCCGCAAGCTGCACCTCAGAAAAGAAGAGATTTGGTAGCGTTACCGGGGCTCGAACCCGGACTCTTCGCCTTGAGAGGGCGACGTGTTAACCAGTTACACCATAACGCCAAATCGCTATCAGCACAGGAGGAAATTCTCTCCAGGCCACTCTTCAAAGTATAGCTTCTCCCGACCCCAAAGACAAACCAAACGCAAACTGCGGTAGCTAGGGTTACCTCGAATCCACAGGCCTCCCGCGACATGCAATTTGTTATAGTTCGGCCAGTCGAGAAAGGCCAGGTCGGTATTGGTAAGTCACCGAGTCAATCGAGGACTTTGAGAAATGCGGATCCTTCAATCCATGGGTCACGAGCCCGATTATGTGCAAATCCTGCTAGACGCCGAGTTGTCATCCGCCCAGCGCAGTGCTCTAAGAGTTCCCTGCTGGGCTCGTCAGTCGAAAAACGTGTTGCAAAGGTCGATAATTGTCACAGGGAGTCTCTGAATGGACACGAGGAGTAAACAGGCAGAGCTTTCGTAAAATTGGATATTCGCAGACACTGCGAGCCTTTTCTTCTGTTTCCAAACCGAAGAAAAGGAAGTGATTGCGTTTTCCATGCTCTTGGATGAGTCAGGGAAGTACTTCTGCCAAAGATAATCTACTTTAACGCTTGCAATTCGCCTTTTATTCGCTACAATCATCCGCATGGCAATTACGCGGCGGCAAAAAGAGGTCCTCGACTTCCTCTCTGGCTTTACCCAGAAGAATGGCTACTCTCCCTCATACGAGGAGATCGCCACAGGTCTGGGTCTCAGCTCTCTGGCCACCGTGCACAAACACGTCACCAATCTCCAGAACAAGGGCCTTCTCCAGCGTGCCCATAACCGCAGCCGCTCGATCGACGTGCTCCCTGCGCGTAACAGCAAAAGGGGGATCGATCGCCTGCCGCTCATGGGCCGCATCGCGGCTGGTCAACCGGTTGAAGCTATCGAAACGGCGGAAAGCATCTCGCTCTCTGACATCATCGGCAACCGTGAAGTCTTCGCCCTTGAGGTTCGCGGCGACTCCATGCGCGACGAGCACATCGTCTCCGGCGACTACGTCCTGGTCGAGCGTACGCGCACCGCCCGCGAAGGAGAGATCATCGTCGCGTTGATCGACGGCTCCGACGCCACCCTGAAGCGCTTTTACCGCGAGGGGAGCATGGTTCGCCTTCAACCCTCCAATACGGAGATGTCCCCGATCTACGCTCCTGCCGCAAGCGTCAGCATCCAGGGCAAAGTTCTAGGAGTCCTTCGCAAATACGCGTAAAATTTGTTTATGCAATCCCTGCTCCCAGCTTCCTCCCTGACCCATCCCAACGTCCAAAAGGCGGCCCTGTAGCGTCTTTGAGTCCACTGCTGCAACTTTATCCCCCGTCTATGGAACCGTGCGGTACCTTCTTGCGTAACCACACTCCGAGACGACTCGCTAACCGGAACAAAATGGGAGCATCCTTTGGCTACACAGCGCAAATCCAAACGTAAGTTCTGGCTCTGGACAGGCCTTATTGTTCTTGTCGTGGCCGTCGCTCTTGGCATCGCAGTAGCAGCCCGCGGCAACACGACGAAATTCGAGCCGTCGCAACTTGGTAAAGCCGAGGTCGGCGACATCGCCCGCTCCGTCGTAGCCACCGGCAAGGTTCAGCCCATCACCAAAGTTGAAGTCAAATCGAAGGCCTCCGGCATCGTCACCCGCCTCGACGTGGATATCAACAACAACGTCAAACAAGGCCAGGTTCTCGCCCAGCTCGACCAGCAGGAGATTCTTGATCAGGTAGCCGCCCAGAAGGCCCAACTCGCCGCCGCGGAGTCCAACGCCCGCGCCGCCGCCGCCTCCATTCAATATGACAAGGTCAACGCCGAAGCCCCTGACCTCCCCATGTACAAAAACACCTACGAGCGCAACCTTCAAATGTCCAAACAGGGCGTCGTGTCCCAGCAGTCGCTCGACGATGCGCAGCAAAAATACCTCGCAGCTGCCAATACCCGCGACAAGGCCGTCTCCCAGATTAGCGTTGACACCTCCAAGCTCCGCCAGGCTGAAGCTCAGGTCACCCAGGCCCAGGCCTCACTCAAACAGCTTGAAGAGCAGCTCAGCTACACCACGATCATCTCTCCCATGGACGGCACCATCCTCTCCCGCGACGTCGAGATCGGTGATGCTGTCAGTTCCATCCTTGTCCTCGGTTCCACCGCAACCCTTGTCATGACCGTTGGCGACACCAGCCAGGTCTACGTTCAGGGCAAGGTCGATGAGTCTGACATCGGCAAGGTCTATCTCGGCCAGGCCGCTCGGATTAAGGTCGAGTCCTTCAAAGACAAGACCTTTGAGGGCAAGGTCACCAAGATCGCTCCTCTCGGCGTTGAAAAAGACAACGTCACCACCTTCGAGGTTCGCGTCTCCATCGACAATCCCGGCGGTGAACTCAAAGCCAACATGACCGCCAACGCTGAGATCCTGCTCGAGGAGCATAAAGGTGTCCTTACAGTCCCTGAACAGGCCGTCCTCTACGACAAGGACCGCAACGCCTCCGTCGAAATCCCCGACCCCAAGCAAAAGAACGGTCGCCGCAAGGTCGATATCAAGGCCGGCATCTCCAACGGCACGAAGACCGAAGTTCTCACCGGCCTCAAAACCGGAGACACCGTCATTCTTCAGCAATAAACTCAACGGTCTGCAACGAGCATGCAAAAGCCAGCTACAAAAGCGAAATGCATCAAATTCCCTCCAGGAAGGCAGTTTCCAAACGCAATTATCAGAGTCGACTAAAAGGAAAGCCCATGACCATTAAAGTCCTCACCACAACCGCCAGCTTGCTTCTCGCCGCAACAGTCGCCTTCGCCGACAGCAACTTCGACCGGACACTCAGCGTCAGTGGTTCGCCCAACGTCTCGGTCTCCACCGGCTCAGGCTACATCAAGCTCCGGCCCGGATCAGACAATCAGGTTCACGTCGTCGCTCACGTTCGTTCCAGTCACGGTTGGATGAGCGGAGGTAACGACGCCGACAGCCGCATCCAGCAGATCGTCAGCAACCCGCCGATCATCCAGAGCGGCAACGATATCACCATCGGCGAACGCCACAACAATGATCTGTTCCGCAACATCAGCATCGATTACGAGATTACCCTGCCCCGCAGTTCCGCAATCACTGCCTCGACCGGCTCGGGCGACCTCGAGATCCAGGATGTTGGAGCAACCGTCAAGGCTCAAAGTGGTTCCGGCTCCGTCCGCGTTCATGGCGTCCAGGGCGCCGCGACTCTGGGCACCGGTTCCGGCGACATCGAATTCCAGCAGACCGGACCCGGCGACGTCAAAGCCGAGACCGGCAGTGGCAGCATCCGCCTTCAGGGCTTATCTGGTGCGCTCAGAGCAAGCACTGGCAGCGGCGATGTCGAGGCTCAGGGCCAGCCCACCTCAGATTGGAAGCTCACCACAGGGAGCGGCTCTGTCCGCCTCATCGTTGGCAACGCCAAATTCAACCTCGACGCAGACACCGGTTCCGGCGGCATCAACGTCTCGCAGCCCATAACCATGCAGGGCAGCCTCAACCGGCACCACGTTAGTGGCGCCGTCAACGGCGGCGGCCCCACAATCCGCGTCGGCACCGGCTCCGGAGACATCCAAATTAAAATAAACCATCTCTAGTCGCGGCGAGGATGAACAAGCGATCATCCTCGCCATGACTAGATCAACGTCGACGGCTAGATCAACGTGACCCGTCCGCTGCCCAGATCATAAACTCCACCGGCAACCTTCACCCCCTTCTCCTTCACCGCCTTCGCAATCACGGTTGAGCTCTCCGCCGGCAGCCTGGTCTGAAAAGCGACATTCGCCTTCACCGCAGCGGCCACATCGCCGTGAGCATCTCGAATCCCTGGCATCAGGTGCTGATACAGAACGCTGATCTGACCAGGCACCTCCTTGCCAGCCACAGCCGCACTGATCGCTCCACAGTTTGAATGCCCCAGGACAAGAATCGCCTTCACTCCAAGCACTGCCACGCCATATTCCAAACTCGCCATGATCTCCGGTACCCGATATTCCCTGCCACCCGCGACACAAAGATCTGCCCAATACTCTCATCGAAGATGATCTCCACAGGCACGCGCGAGTTGGCACGCGAAAGAACCGCAGCAAGCGGCTCTTGCTTGCTCACCGTCTTCTGCTTCAGAATCTCCAGATCCGCAGCAAACGAAGTAATCTTCCCGGCAGCAAATCGCTCGTTGCCTGCCATCAGCTCTCGCCGCAGCGTCACCGGTCATCGTCGTGGAGGTGCCGCAGCCCATCCTCCACCCCACGCCACCCTGGTGGCTACACCTGCCACTGCCGCTCCTGCAACAAACTTCCGCCGCGTCCACTCTCGATAGCCCGCTCCGTTCATAAGCCCTTCTTGCCAGAAAGGTTATACCAGCCGGATCAATTACGCTTAAGACATGGCCGCACCACGTCCTCAGCTCCTCGTCTTTGATCTCGACGGCACCCTCATCGACTCACGCATCGATCTCTGCAACTCCGTCAACGCCACCCTCACGCGTTTCGGCAAACCCGAACTCCCCGAAGCCGTCATCTCCGGTTACATCGGCGACGGAGCCTCTCTTCTCATCCGCCGGGCCTTCGGCGACCCCGAAGGGGACCTTCATGACGAAGAATATGTAACCGAAGCACTCACATTTTTCCTGGACTACTACCGCGTCCACAAATTCGACTACACTCACCTCTACCCCGGCGTCCACGAATCACTCGAAACCATCCGCGGCGTTCATCCTGAGATGCTCATGGCCGTCTTGACCAACAAACCAGTCAACCCCTCCCGCGATATCTGCACCTACTTCAATCTCTCGCAGTTCTTCTTTCAGAACTATGGCGGCAACAGCTTCCACACAAAAAAACCCGACCCGCACGGCCTTCAAACCCTCATCGCCGAAGCCAGCGCCCTCGCTGCCCGCATCATCACCCCAGCCGAAACCATCATGATCGGCGATACCGATGTCGATGTCCTCACCGCCCGCAACTGCGGCGCCCGCAGCGTCGGCTGCACCTTCGGCCTCAAACCCAACTCCCTCGAAGACGTGCCGCCCGACCACCTCGCTCATGCCCCGGAAGACTGGCTCGCAATCTTAGGCGCCGACTCAGGACGTGACCCAGTCTGAAAAACACTTCCGAAAGCTAATTCCCTGTCTCGAACCGCTTGAAGAAACTCGTATCCAGGTAATGCGGCCGCGCTGGATCATCCGCCACAGTCCTCGCCAAATCGGCAAAGAAATCGTCAAACTGAGCCGCAGCCGCCAGATCCATAGGCTGCGTCAGATCATCATCGGTCGAGTGATACCGCTGCGCCAACCACGCTCTCCAAGCCTTGTACTCCGGCGATCCCGCCGTCCAGCCAAACTTCATCGCCAGCGCCGGCACTCCCGCCTGCACAAAACTGTATTGATCCGTCCGGATAAACGAGTTTCTGTCCGGCTCCGGATCCGGCGCAATCACAATGTGATGAGCCTCGCCCACCTTCTCCGCGTCCGTTCCCAACGTGGATTGCTCGAGCCCCTGCACATGCAGCTTCTTCAGCGGAAAGATCGGCATAAACATATCCAGGTTCAAATCCGCCGCAATCGAGCCGTCCGGCACCGTCGGATGGCCCGCGTAATACCGCGATCCCAGCAGTCCCTTCTCCTCAGCCGTAAAGATCACAAATAGCATCGACCGCTTCGGTCGCGTCTTTGCCTGACCAAACCTCTTCGCCGTCTCCAACACAGTCGCCACGCCCGAGGCATCGTCCATCGCTCCGCTGTAGATCGTCTTTCCATTAATCGGCGCTCCCACACCCAGGTGATCAAGATGCGCCGACACAATCACATACTCCGCTGCCAGCTTCGGGTCCGATCCCTTCAGCTCACCCACAATATTCGGCGACACCACATGCGACGTCTCTCCCACGACGGTCGCCCTCACACTTTTGCCCAGCGAAAAACGCGGCAGTGGCTTCTGCGAATCCGCGAGTGCCAGCATCTCGGCAAAGGTATGCCCGGTCCCCGCAAACAACTTCTCCGCCTGCGCAGGATTGAACGTCGCCGAGAACATCCCCCCATGCTCATCCGCCAACGCAGGATGTTTAGCCGCCACCGCGTCGGCATCGGGGGTCACCGCCAGCCTCATCCCCGGCTGCGATGCGCTACTTGCCATTCGCTGCCATCCAAAGTCCATCGACTTCGGCGTCGGAATCGAGATCGTCCCAACCACCCCTGCCTCGCGCAGAACCTTCGCAAACGGAGCCGTCCGGGCATACGACTTCAACGGCCCCGGCAAATCCGCGGGGCCACCGTTGATATAGACAACAATCTTCCCCTTCAACTCCGCCATCGGCACCTCCGGTGAGTTGAAGTCGTCATACTTCACCTCCGGAAGGTGCAGACCATAACCGATGAACACAAGTGGCGCATCCACCTTTCCAACCTGCGCCGACCGCGATCCCAGAATCGCATCCTCACCCAACACCAGCGGAGTCGCCTTCCCATCCACCACCAGGCTCATCGAAGACTTATCCGCAATCACACGCTGCACATCGAAGTGAACCGGCTGATAATACGTCCCATCGACTCCCGCCGGCGTCAGCCCGTACGACTTAAACTGATCCACAACGAACGCTGCGGCCTTCAAATACTCCTCGCTACCCGTCAGTCGCCCCTTCATCGAGGGATCAGCCAGATACTGCACATGCGCCCACCACACCTTACCCCGTTCCTCATCGCTCTGGGGTACTGCAGTCGTCTGCGCCCAAACCAAAAGCCCACTGACGACACAAGCCGAAGCCGCAATAAAGCCGAAGGGACCCACACGCATAACCATCTTCTCCAGGCACAAACAGGATGCGTTGAATCTAGCATGGCTGACCCTCCAACCCTCAGTTGGCCATCAACTTTGACGCAGCTCCGCCCCATTGCTACGCTCATCTGCAGGATGCCCAGCCAACCCAACCCACTCGCCACCACCTGCTGCATCATCGGCGGAGGTCCCGCCGGCATCATGCTGGGTTTTCTTCTCGCGCGCGCCGGTATCCCGGTCACGGTTCTCGAAAAGCACAAAGACTTCTTCCGCGACTTCCGCGGCGACACCATTCACCCCTCCACGCTCGAGCTACTCTACGAGCTCGGTCTCCTCGAAAAATTCCTTACTCTGCCGCACTCTGAGCTCGCGCAGCTCTCCGGCTTCATCGGAGATCGCGCCTTCGTCATGGCAGACTTCCACCACCTGCCCACACACGCAAAATTCATCGCGCTCATGCCGCAGTGGGACTTCCTTAACTTCCTCGCCTCCGAAGCCGCCAGGTTTCCTGCATTCGCCCTGCGCATGGGGTGGGAGGCCATTGGCCTCATTCAGCAACCTGACGGCACCGTCACTGGTGTCCGCGCCGACACCCCAAACGGCCCGGTCGAGATTCCCGCCTTGCTCACCGTTGGATGCGATGGCCGCCACCCCGTCTCGCGCGTCGCCGGGCATCTCCCCCTCATCGACTACGGAGTCCCTATCGACGTCCTCTGGCTACGCATCGCTCGCAAGCCCGACGACCCCGAAAACGGCCTCGGCTACGTCAATTACGGCCGTCTCATCGTCCTCATCAATCGCGTCGACTACTTCCAGGTCGGTTACATCATCGCCAAGGACACCTTTCCTCAGATCCAGCAGCAAGGTCTCCCTGCCTTCCAGCAAAGCATCGAACGCATCGTTCCCTTCCTCACCGGACGCACTGCCGAGATCGACTCATGGGACAAGGTTAACCTCCTCACCGTCCAGGTCAATCGCCTCCAGCAGTGGTGTTCCCCCGGCCTGCTCTGCATCGGCGACGCAGCCCATGCAATGTCGCCCGTCGGCGGCATCGGCATCAACATCGCCCTGCAGGACGCGGTCGCCACCGCCAACATGCTTACCGAATCCCTGAGCTCAGGCTCCGTCACCGTGCACGACCTCGAACGAGTGCAGCACTACCGCGAAAACGCAGTCCGCAACACCCAGCGATTCCAGGTCTTCGCTCACCGCTTGCTCAATCACATCCTGCAAAACCCCGGACCGTTCACACCTCCGCTCGCCTTTCGCATCATCGCCGGATCTCCTGGCTTCCGATACCTTACAGCACGCTTCATCGGCATGGGCCTGCAACCCCAGCACATCGACAAAACGTAGCTCTACTCAAATCCGCGATTCCAACTCGCAATCACCCGAGTCTCCCGCTCCCATCCCAACACACTAACGCTCCCTGTCCCCAGCGCCAGCAAAGCCCCGCCCGTCGCCGGCAACCCGATCCAACGCGCCGCCAGAATCCGCAGAATATGGGCATGCGCAAACAGCGCCACTTTGCCATAATCCGGAGCAGCTGCCAAAGCCTGCGCAATCACTCCATCCGCGCGTTCCCCAACATGCTCCACCGTCTCGCCACCCACAATCTCGTTCTTCCACACTGACCACCCCGGTATCTGCTGTTGAATCTCCTTCGTAGTCTTTCCCTCATAGATCCCATAGTCCCATTCCTTCAACCCGTCATCGACCTTCGCAACATCCCCAAACCCGGCAATCGCACAGGTCTCCCGCGCCCGCTGCATCGGGCTCACAAACACCGCATCAAACTTCGTCCCCTTCAAATACTCCCGCAACTCCTCCGCTCGTTTTCGCCCGTGATCCGTCAATGGAATATCCGTCCGGCTCGTATGCTGACCGCTCGCGCTCCATGCCGTCTCTCCATGCCGAACCAGCCACAGCTCAGTCCCCACACTCATCGCAACCTCCGCCACTATCTACTATCCTACAAAGATGGACTTCCAGCTCTCGACCACCTACAAGCCTCAAGGCGACCAGCCCCGAGCCATCGCCGAGCTAGTCTCCGGCATCCACGCCGGCGAAAAAGACCAGGTCCTCCTCGGCGTCACCGGCTCCGGCAAGACCTTCACGATGGCCAAGGTCATCGAAGAGCTGCAGCGTCCCGCGCTTATCCTCGCGCACAACAAGACCCTCGCCGCTCAGCTCTATCACGAGTTCAAACAGTTCTTCCCCTCGAACGCAGTCGAGTACTTCGTCTCCTACTACGACTACTACCAACCCGAAGCCTACATCCCCGCAGGCGATCTCTTCATTGAAAAGGAAGCCACCATCAATGAAGAGTTGGATAAATTACGCCTCTCCGCCACCCGGAGCCTCTTCGAGCGCCGCGACGCCATCATCGTCAGCTCCGTCTCCTGCATCTACGGTCTCGGCTCACCCGAAGCCTACTACGGCATGCTGCTCCTCCTCGAAAAAGGCCAGCGCATCCGCCGCGAAGACATCACCCGCCGCCTCGTCGAGATCCTCTACGACCGCAACGACGTCGACTTCCGCCGCGGCACCTTCCGCGTCCGCGGCGACATCATCGAGATCTACCCCACCTACGACGAAAACGCCTACCGCATCGAGCTCTTCGGCGACGAAATCGACTCCCTCGCCCAGATCGACCCGCTCTTCGGCACCGTCCGCCAGAAATACTCCCGCCTTCCCATCTACCCCAAGTCGCACTACGTCGTTCAACCCGAGCGCAAGAGCACCGCCGTCGCCTCCATCCTCGAAGAGATGGAGTGGTGGGAGAAAGAACTCGAAACCCAGGGCCGTCTCGTCGAATCCCAACGCATCCACCAGCGCACCCGCTTCGATCTGGAGATGATCAAATCCGTAGGCTACTGCCACGGCATCGAAAACTACTCCCGCCACTTCTCCGGCCGTCTCCCCGGCGAACCCCCACCCACCCTCCTGGACTACTTCCCCAACGACTACCTCCTCTTCATCGACGAATCCCACGTAACCGTCCCGCAACTCCACGGCATGTGGCACGGCGACCGCTGCCGCAAACAAAACCTCGTCGACTACGGCTTCCGTCTGCCCAGCGCAATGGACAACCGCCCCCTCCGCTTCGAAGAGTTCGAGTCCCGAACCGGCCAGATCATCTACGTCTCCGCAACTCCCGGCCCCTACGAACTCACAAAATCCGCCGGAGTCGTCGTCGAACAGATCATCCGCCCCACCGGCCTCATCGACCCGGTCGTCGAAATCCGCCCCGTCAAAGGCCAGATCGACGATCTCCTCGCCGAGATCCGCGACCGCGCCGCAAAAAAACCAGCGCGTCCTCGTCACCACCCTCACCAAGCGCATGTCCGAAGACCTCGCCAGCTACTACACCGAAGTCGGCGTCCGCTGCCGCTACATGCACTCCGAGATCGAAACCCTCGAACGCATCAAACTCCTCCGCGACCTTCGCAAAGGCGAGTACGACGTCCTCATCGGCATCAACCTCCTCCGCGAAGGCCTCGATCTTCCCGAGGTCTCGCTCGTCGCCATCCTCGACGCCGACAAAGAAGGCTTCCTCCGCACCCAGGGCTCCCTCATCCAAACCATCGGCCGCGCCGCCCGCCACATCGAAGGCCGCGCCATCCTCTACGCCGACAAGATGACCGACTCCATGCAGCGTGCGATCGACGAAACCGACCGTCGCCGCGAAAAACAGCTCATCTTCAACGAAGAAAACGGAATCACCCCTCAATCCATCATTCGCCCCACCGAGATGACTCTCGCCGGCATCGTCAACGCAGACTACGCCGACCTCACCGACGAAACCGAAGGCATGCCCGACTTCGCCACCCAACAGGAACTAGACACCTACATCGGCAAACTAGAATCCGACATGCGCGAAGCCGCCAAGAAATTCGAGTTCGAAAAAGCCGCCAAGCTACGCGACACCGTAAAAGAACTCCGTACCAAAGAATTCCTTTTCAGTTAGTTGCCAAAAAAAAACGAACCGTATCCGTCGATCCACTAAAAAGTTCGATACTCATCATCTTCGATCAACCGTAACAAGAAAAACAGATCGTTCTTTTGCCGAATGTCAGCTCCATGCTCACATTTGCTTTCCACAGCTTTCAATAGGAGCTTGCCCCCAATTCCGGTACCGGGCGTACAATCGGTATGGAGGCCAATGGCGGTAAACCGGCAAAAGCACCAATGCCCACTCCGGCGGCAAGCGACGCGAGTCCAATCGTCGTTCGGATAGCCTGCCGCTTTTTTTCCAAGGCGATCTCTCGTTTAAGATATTTTAAAGATGGCGCAATCTGATCGGCAAAATCGTCAGAACCCTCTTCTTTGGACATCCCTCTGCTAATTACACTCCTGCTCATCTCTCGTATGGTCACGCGGTAAGCTTCAAACGACTCTCTTTCTTCATCACGTATGCGTAATACAGCTTCAATAGGCAAGTCAGTCAACAACGGTAACGAATGAGCGAGCGCCTGCAAGCCCGCGGTACTCGATACGAAATCTGAATCTTCACCAAGATCACGAAGGAATTCGCTTCGCCCGGCAGATCGGTGAGTAGCCGAACGTCATCGTGCATCTTATATGCCAAGTAAAATGAGCTGTTCTTTCCAATTTCCTGGAAAATAGGCCAAAGAAATGGAACCTTTTGCTTACCTTTTATCTGCGTCATTCCGTTAGCATCGAACTTCCGACGTGTAGATAACTTAGGCTCTTTACCGTCCAACTGTCTGAACACAATCTCGCCATGCTCTAGGAAAGTGTCGGGTCCCTCGATGTATATAGAAGGCAGGCCAGATGGTGACTTGTCCGGACGCTGATACCGAACATTAAATCCTTGGCAAACTCTTCTACAGCAAACTCCATATAGTCGCTGATTAGCTCCCTTGTTTGTGCAACAAATTCCAACTCATGTTCGCAATGGTGCGCGGTGCGCATAATGGTTGGTATGAATCGTTCAGAATTGATCACCACCCGACACGTGAGTAACGTAAACAAAGCCTGCTGTAGACGCGGCTTGATATAGGAAAATTCGTCACCTTCTTCTGGAAGCGGCAAGCCAATTGGTAGCACTACAGAGGTCGCATATAGAGCAGCGTAACGCGCCAGAAAGTCTAATTTCCTGTATCGGCACATCGGCTCTGTACAACTGGATTCCGCTCGCATCGAGCCGCTAGCAACGAATTTGAAGGGATCTAGAATGCCGTCGTTAGTCTGAACAATGAAAGCTTCCGCGGCATCAGAGCCGCATACAAACTCTCGTGTAATTGGCGGTAGGTCCCTTCTTGCCACTCCTCCGTTTTTTCAAAGTCGCTCAGTTTTTCGAGTCCAACCTTCGCTAGCACTTCGTATACAGGATGTATGTTCACGGGATTCTCACCTTAAAATTCGCACCCTCTGCTGAATGAGGGTATTTCCTTCAGACTTTCACACCTAGGCGATAGAGTGTTATTTAGCGGGTGACCCGCCCGTACGAGCCCTCCATCCAAAAATGTTGAGTGCCTTATCCGTCCGCGAAGGAGGCGGGTAGGAAGTAGGACTTAAGGATAAAAATCTCCACAAAGAATATGAGCGCCCCCCCACAAACCCGTAAACTCCTCCCAAGAACCTTCTACTCCCGCTCCCCCGAAATCGTCGCCCGAGCCCTCCTCGGCAAGCTCCTCATCCGCGATCTCCACGGCGAACGCCTCACCGCCCGCATCACCGAAGTCGAAGCCTACCTCGGCCTCATCGACCCCGCCTCCCACGCCTACCGCGGCCTCACCCCCAACAACTTCCCCCTCTTCGGCCCACCCGGACGCATCTATGTCTACTTCATCTACGGCATGTACTACTGCCTCAACGTCGTCCGCCCATCTTCCCGGCGAAGCCGGCGGAGTCCTCATCCGCGCCTCTCGCCCCAATCGACGGCATCGAAACCATGGCCCATCTCCGCCACCTTCCCCCAACGCCAAACCCAAACTCCTCACCGGAGGCCCCGGCCGCCTCTGCCAGGCTCTCGACATCACCCGCAAAAACTCCAACGACCTCGACCTGACCTCACCCGACTCCGCCATCCAGATCGCCGACGACGGCTACGCACCCCACCAACATTCAAACCACCCCACGCATAGGCATCAGCAAAGCCGCCGACCGCCCCCTCCGCTTCCTCATCGGCGAAATCGCCAAAGCCAAGCGCTCTACATCCCGCTCCTGAGATCTGAGTACGTCCGACGCCCACACACCCCAAAAGCACAAAGAGCTACGACAAGCCAAGCGCCTTGTAAGGGCACGGCTTCAGCCGTGCCGAAAAACTGCGTCGAAGACGCCTTCCGCTCTGCCGAAGGCCGGAGTGAAGGCGAAGCCGAAACGACTGAATTGCTTTTTTCAACCCGCCACAAACGCCAACGCCTCACACTAACCAATTGCATGTTTCGTCCACCCTATTTACCCCATCCCCACCAATCACTTACAACGATTTCCACAACCAAAAGCTTGACTCACCCACATATAATTAACTTATAGAGTAAAGAGTTGAGCCCGGCCACCAGCCGGGCTTTCGCATTTAACCCACCAAAAGGCTTAGGTCCGGACCAGGTATGCCTCAGCAACATACCGAAGTCCAGACCTAAGCCTTTTCCTCACTAGACTTTGCGCAAGAAAGTACCCCGGGGAGGGGGTACCCATGAACAAGACCATCGAAGTCATCAAAGACATCCGCACCCTCTGCACCCACATCTTCGAAGGAGGCCACCGCTGCGCCTCGCCCGCCCTCCAGCGCGAAGCCTTCTGCTACTACCACCACCCCACCCGCAAGCCGGCCCAGAAACCCACGCACCGCCGCACTCGCCGCCAATCCTTCGACCTCCCACTCCCCTCCGGCCAGTCAAACCTCCAGCACGCCGTCTACGAAGTGATCCGCCGTCTCGCCGCCAACCAGATCAGCACCCGCCACGCCGGCCTGATCCTCAACGCCCTCGACAACACCACGCGCAACTCTCAATCTGCTCCGCCAACAACTTCGTCACCCAAAACCTCGCCTACGATAAAGCGCAAAACGCCGGGCGCTCCACATCTCACCTCTAGCCATGAGGTGGCTGACAGTAACAGTTACCTTTGAACATTCTTCTCAGTACCTTGCCAGCAAAATCGCACGTCCCGCGCTCACACGTAGCAACCACGGGCCCTGCTAAATCGCCGCTAAAATTCACTTCCCGCTCTTTGAAACTCATTGCGGCGCACTGCTAACGGTGCTATCCTTCTCCGCATTCCTCCCGCAATTGGGCCCCTGCGTTGCAAAGATTCATCGCAGAGAAGGATGCCATGATCCCGCTCCGATTCTTACCCTCACGCGTCGCTGCCTACGCTCTTCTGCTCTCCTGCCTTCCTCTCATCGCCCAGACGGCAACTACTCCAGCAAGCATTCAGCAAAAGCTGGAGTCGGACTACACCGTCAGCAAGGCGGCAGCGGACAAAAGCGATATCGTCACCGCAGGAGCTGTACTTGTCCTGAAAAAAGATGGCCTCCTCATGAGCGCCACCTCGACCGGAAGTGCCGCGGCCAACACGTACCGTGACGGCAAGATCTCACAAGGCATCTGGAAGATCGCCAAGATGCCCGGCTTCGGTGGCCTGGTCTCCCACGCGAACCCAAACGCAACCGTTCAGACGCGCACATTCGTTGCCGGCGAGAAGTTCTGGGTCACAAAGATCACTGTTAATACTGATGGCGTCACCCTCGAACTCCTCAGCGACCCCATCTCTGACGTCCGTTACTACGCAACCCTGAGATTCCCATTCAAAGGTGCGCTTCCCACACCGGATGAGGTCGACACCACTGTCGGTGAAGTTCTCAAAGTCGACCCAGGCGATGCGGCAGCCGATGATAAGGGAGGAAAAGGTGGCCCCAAACAAGATGCTCCGGCAACAGCTGCTGCTGCTCCGGCCGAGCCGGCCCCAGCGCCTATGGCCCCGATCGCGCCTCCACCGCCTCCTGCTGATACTCCGCCGGCAGCCCCCAAGACCATCGCCCTCAAGCAGACAAAAGACGAGGTCATTGCCAACTTTGGCCAGCCCACAAAGGTCGTCAAGCTCGGCACCAAAGAGATCGACTACTATCCCGACATGAAAGTGACCTTTGTCAATAACAAGGTCACCGACATCCAGTGACACTCGCATGCTGGCCGCGGGAGGCAGCACATTAGACAAAACATAATTCAAGGAGATCGTCGTGTTCCTCTCATTCGTTCGAACCTCGAAATCAATCCCGTCTCGGTTAGTCACTGCCTTGCCACTCTCGCTGTGCTTGGGCCTCACCATAGCCGCAACGGCTCAATCAAAACCCGCTCCGAAGGCCGCCCCTGCTCCAAAGGCCGCCCCCGCCGCTAAGCCTGCGGCACCGGCCGCCCATTCGACCGGGGGTGCGTCGACCGCTGGCCACACCACCACAACCACAGGCGCTCATACCACCACTGCCTCCGCGGGCCACACCACGACGACGACCGCTGGCCACACGACAACCGCGAGCCATACCACGACCACCACAACTCACACGACAACAACCCCTGGTGGCCACACTGTAACCTCCTCGACTACTAGATCAACCACCACCGTTTCGCACGCCGGTGGACCAGTGGGCCGCACCCCCACCGGCAGCCACGAGGTTCATACAGCCAACGGCAGCGTCGTCCGCACACGGGCCAATGGTTCTCGCGCCGACATCCACGACTCCCGCCGTGGAATGGACATCCATCACGGCCTCAACGGCAATCGCCACGTCTCCGTCGAGCGCGCCGACCACTCCCGCGTCTACGCCGAACGCGGTGGCCGCGGCTACGTCCAGCACCCTTACATGTACCACGGCCGGGAATACGGCCATCGCACCTACTACGATCACGGCCGTTACTACGACCGCTACTACAACCGCTATGCCTATCGCGGCGTTTACATGGACGTTTACGCGCCCGCCCGCTACTATCCCGTAGGCTTCTACGGCTGGGCCTATAACCCGTGGGCCGTTCCCATCGCCTACTCCTGGGGATGGGGTGCATCGCCCTGGTACGGCTACTACGGAGCCTACTTCGCGCCCTACCCCGTCTATCCCAGCGCCGCATTCTGGCTCACCGATTACCTGATCGCCACCAGCCTTCAGGCCGCCTATACCGCACAGGTCGCTGCCAATGCTCAGGCACAGGCGAACGCCGTCGCTGCAGCCAATGCACAGCCGGTGCTCACCCCGGATATCAAGCAGATGGTCGCCGACGAGGTCAAGCGTCAGATCGCACTCGAAAACTCCGAGGCCGCCGTCAACGCCCAGAACCAGCAACCTGATCCCGCCTCCAGCAGCATCGCCCGTATGTTAAGCGACAACCAGCCCCACGTCTTCATCGCTGGTTCCGATCTCGATCTCGTCAATACCGCCGGAACCGAATGTCCCATCAGCCAGGGTGACATCGTCGAAGTCGCCTCAGCGCCTCCAGCAGACGCTGATGGAGCTACCGCAATCGTTCTCGCCAGCAAAGGCGGAAAAGAATGCGCGAAGTCCGATCACGTCACCATCGCATTCAACGATCTCCAGGACATGCAGAATCACATGCGCGAGACCATCGATGCGGGCATGGGCGATCTGCAATCTAAGCAGGGTAAGGGTGGCCTTCCCGCCGCGCCGCCGTCAGCAACGGCAGCTCCTGTTCAGGCAGCGTTCACTGTAGGCGCTCCACCGCCCGACCAGACCGCCTCCACCGAGATCGCCGCCCAGACTCAGGCTGCCGATCAGGCCGAGCAGGAAGTTGCAAGCGCAACTCCAGTCTCCGGCCCATCGGATACCGCCGTCTCAGCTCCCATCCCGCCACCGGCAGCACCCGCCGCCGCCCCAGCAGCCGCTCCCACCACCATTGCCCTTGGGCAGACGGTCGATCAGGTAACGGCGAGCATGGGCCAACCGACCCGCATCATCGATCTCGGCACCAAGAAGGTCTACGTCTACAAAGACATGAAGATTACCTTCAAGGGTGGCAAGGTCAGCGACGTCGAATAAGCAGCACTGTAACCAAAACAGAGCCCAGCCTTCGCGAAAATGCGAAGGCTGGGCTTTTCCATGAACTCTGAACCTCTCGAACGCAAAAGCGAACCAGGCCTTTAACGCCAGCTCACCGCCAGATGCCACCGCATCTTTCTGTCCATCGTCTTTTCCAACACATGCGCATACTCCAGCAGCTCGGAGAGCACTTCTTCCCCCTCCGTTCCAAGCTGTCGTGGATCGCCTTCCAACGCCAACAGGAGCGCCCGCACCGTCCTCAACCCATCCTCCGGCGAATACCACTGCGGAGGCGGCAGACGTCGCATCAACTCCTGATTTCCTGCACCCTCTTCAATCAAGAGCGACATCGAATTCTCATCCGCGGAGAAAAATTCAATCAGCGGACGCACTCCCAGTCGAAGCGCAAGCCGCTCCAACGCATCTTCATGCCGCGCCAGCGAGCGCCCATTCACGAAGATGTCGAATCCGGGATCCTCGCCTTCGACCACAATGTACATGGAAGCAGCCATTCTCCGCAGTGTACCCCGCAATGCGCTCGCAGAAAAGTATCAACGAAGCGACAACACCGTCTCTTCCTTGTCGGCCTTGAAGAACAGAAGCATCCCTGCTCCCGCCCCCAGCAACACCATCCCCGACACCAACCTGACGGTCAACTCCGGCCTCTCCAGCACGTAGCCTTCAGCCAAAATCAACAACGGAATCGCGAAATAGCGCGCAGCAAAGCGCACAGGAGTCATCTTCCCAACAAGCCAGAGAATCAACAGTATCTCAACCGCGTCGACGAGCGACGCAAGCGACCCCGCCGAAACCAATCCCCTCCAGGGCCAGACCATCTCCTCATGAACAGCGCTCCATAGCAGAAGAAATGCCGCATTGGCCAACCCCACCACTGCCACCGCCGCCCCAAATCGCGTTGCGCCAAGCAGCCGATGCAACCACACACTCCCCATTCCCATCAGAACCACTGCCGCACACACTATCGTCAACATGATCCATCCGCGCACCGAACCTGAAAACTCCAAGGGCAGAACCAGCAGCAACCCTCCAAGCCCAATCAGCGCCGGAATCAGTGACATCCTCGCACCTCGCGCCTCAGCTTCGCTCGCGCTGCCCGCCGCCACCACCATCCCTACCACCACAGGAACCATGGCGTACAACGCAGCACGACTCAAAGCCGGCACACTGCTCCCCGCATACTCGGCAACGGCGTCCGGAACTCCAAACAGTCCCAAAGACGCCAGTGCCAACCACGTATACACTTTCCCTCCAATGCGCAATCTCGCCCCGCGATGACCAATCAATACCGCGATCAAACCAATCGCACCAAAGACGACTCCCTGGCGCTCCAACGGAGGCAATCCAACCTGCATCGCCTCCGGAATCACCCACGAAGTAGCGGACAAAACGCAAAGCACGATGAAAGCAACTCCTACCATCCATCGCATGACATAGAGTCGTCTCATCGCGCTAGTTAGAAATCACTTCCACACATGAGGCACCGAACCCGCCGGCGCATGCGAAGTCAGTTCCAGATATACCGTCTCGATATCCTGTTGCAATCCATCAGGACGGTTCGGTACCCAGTTGCTATCGCTATCCGGCAGCTTGATCCGCATCTCCGCAGGCGTCTTTCCCGCGTCGGTCTGCTTTTTTACCTCCGAGTAAAGGTCACGGAGAAACCTCGCCTGACCCGACAGAATCTCCGGACCACCCGCCGCGCCATGACCAGGCAGAACATAAAGCGGCTTCAGTGCTAGAGCCTTGCCGAGAACATCGGGCCAGTTTGCGATATTGGCATCAAGCAACTTATTTCTGGGCCCATTCACCGCCGCATCTCCAGTACAAAGCACCCGTTCCTTCGGCAACCACACATATCCATCACCAGGAGTATGCCCCCAACCAAGAAACAGAAACCGAACCTCACGTTCCCCGTCCCGCAGCACAAACGAATCTCCGTCGATCACCTTCAGCGGCCGCTGAACATCGCTCTCTCCCGTCTCGCGAACATCATCGCGTTTCACCATCGCCGCCTGCCACCTCACCGGCTCCCACCGATTCATCTCGTCCACCACGCCGCTGAAGGCCATCGTCGTAGCTCCCGCCGCAGTCCACACCGAATTTCCGTACGAATGATCTCCATGAGCATGCGTGTCGAAGACATAACGAACCGGCTTCTTCGACAAACCTTTCACCAATGTCAGCAGCTCCTTCGCTCTCCCAGGATAGTTCGCATCCACCACAATTAGATAATCCTTCATCTCAATCACAGTGGTATTGCTATATCCCTTCCCCGCGTCGCCCAGCAGAAACCACACTCCATTGGTGATCTTCTGGGAAGCCATCTCCTGCGCGAATCCACTCCAGCCGAAACAAATCATCAACGCGACAAGGAACAAACCATGCCACCCGCCAAAAACACCGGCACTAACAAGTTCTCCAGTGCAAAAGCCGAAAGAGCCGCGCATCTGCGCGGCTCTTGTCGTAAACGATGATAAAACTCTAGCGATTGCCACCACCACTATGCTGCCCGCCGCCGGGACCAGAACCCGGCCTGCGTCCGCCGCGGCGACGTCGTCCACCCGGTCGTCTCTGTTGTCCACCAGGTCCATTCGGCCTCTGGCCACCGGCAGCCACAGGAACCTGAGGAGTGCCATCAGCCCGGTTGAAGTTTGGCTCGTCCGCCGGCTCGTCGCCATCGTCATCGAAATCGTCTCCAGCCTCATCGCCATCATCCAAATCCTGGCTCGGAGCTGGCGCGCCACCGGCTTCAACGCGTCCGGTATCCGTTCCAATCTGTCCCGGTTCCGGCAGGCCAAGCTTCGCGCGCTGCTCTCGCAAAACCGCCTTCCTCGAAAGCTTAATCCGGTTCCCTTCGATCGCCAACACCTTCACAAGAATCTGATCGCCCTCGCGAAGCTCATCCTTGACCTCCTTCACGCGATGCTCTGCAATCTCGGAGACGTGCAGCAAGCCATCGGTTCCTGGGAAAATCTCGACAAACGCGCCGAACTCAGCCAGCCTCACGACCTTGCCCAGATAAGTCTTGCCAACCTCGGGCACAGCCGTCAGATCGCTGATCATCTGAATCGCCCGAGCCAGCCCATCGGCATCGCTCGAAGCAACATTCACACGTCCCGAATCGTCCACGTCGATCTTCACGCCGGTCGCATCGATGATTCCGCGAATCACCTTGCCTCCCGGCCCGATCAGGTCGCGAATCTTGTCCGTCGGAATCTGGAGCGTATGAATCCGCGGAGCAAACTGCGACTTCTCCTGGCTAGCGCTCGCAATCACGCCGTCCATCGTATCCAGCAGGAACAACCGCCCACGCCGCGCCTGTTCGAGCGCCTCGCGCATAATCTGCGGAGTGATCCCCATGATCTTGATATCCATCTGCAGCGCGGTGATTCCCTTCCGAGTACCCGCAACCTTGAAGTCCATGTCGCCGTAATGATCTTCCGCACCGGCAATGTCCGTCAGAATGGCGTAGTTCTCGCCCTCCTTCACCAGGCCCATCGCGACGCCCGCAACCGACCCCTTGATCGGAATACCCGCCTGCATCAACGCAAGCGACGCGCCGCAAACCGTCGCCATCGAAGACGACCCGTTCGACTCCAGGATGTCCGAAACCACCCGCAGCGTATACGGCGACTCGTCCTCAGCCGGCAAAACCGCCTCAATCGCCCGCGAAGCCAGCGCTCCGTGTCCGATCTCGCGCCGACCCACGCCACTCATACGTCCAACTTCACCAACGGAAAACGGCGGAAAGTTATAGTGCAGCATGAAGCGTCGCTTCTGCTCGCCCTCATAGCTCTCAAGCCGCTGCGCATCGTCGGTCGTTCCCAGCGTTGCGCTCACCAGCGCCTGCGTCTCACCGCGCGTAAACAGCGCCGAACCATGCACCCGCGGCAACACCCCAACCTCGATCGTCAGGTCGCGAATCTTATCGAACGCCCGATGATCCGGCCGAATCCGGTCAACCAGCACCTGATCGCGGAAGATCTTCTCGCGCAGCAGCTCGTAATACTTGCTCAGCTTCTTCGCAGCGTCCGCGTCACCTTCCGGCAGATCCTTCTTCAGCTCATCCTTGATCTCTTTGACCAGCGCATAGCTCTCAAACTTCGGATGCTTCTGCGTATCCAGCGCATCCTTCAGCTTCGCGCCAACCTTCGCGGTCAACCCATTCAGATACTCATGGTCGGTCTCAACCGCACCCACCAGCCGCTTCGTCTTCCCAGCCCGACTGACCAAATCCTCAATCGCCGCGCAGATCTTCTTAATCTGCTCATGGCCAAACTCAATCGCATCGACGACGCGCTCCTCGGCGATCTCCTGCGCACCCGACTCGATCATCACAATACCGTCTTTCGTTCCGACGACCATGATGTTCAACAGGCTCTTCGCGCGCTCCGCATACGTAGGATTCACAACAAACTGATCATCCACAATACCGATTCGCACCGCACCCACCGGCCCGTGGAACGGAATATCGCTCAGCGCCAGCGCGCAGCTTGCTCCGTTGATTCCCAGCACATCCGGGTCATTTTCCTTATCCGCCGAGTACACAAACGCAACCACCTGTGTCTCATTCCGGAACGCCTCTGGAAACAGCGGGCGGATCGGCCGGTCAATCTGGCGGCTCGTCAGAATCTCTTTCTCGCTCGGCCTTCCTTCACGCTTGATAAATCCGCCGGGAATGCGCCCTCCAGCGTACGTGAACTCGCGATACTCCACCGTCAACGGGAAGAAATCTATACCCTCTTTCGGATCCGGCGAAGCCACAGCCGTCGCTAGAATTACATTGTCGCCACTTGTCGTGAGCGCTGCGCCGGAGGCTTGTTTCGCCATGCGTCCGGTCTCAAATTTAATTTGCTTGCCGCCGGCAAGCTCAACTGTCACATCCTGTTTCATGTTGCCTCTCTTCTCTCTTTTCCTCTAATTAAGCTTTGATCGCGTCATCCGTAGTGCGGGCGCGAAAAAGCGCAGTTCCGCGCGGGCAGTTATTGCGCCGCCACGGAACTGCGCTGATAAAAATCGTGTGGGGTCGGGTACTCGCCGAGACCGTACCCTCGCGGAGACCACGCCATCCGTTCTCATCGTCAGCAACTCCAGCGGCATGGTCTTACCTGACCCTGCACGAAGTTTGCAGCCGACCTGGAACGGGTCGTGTGTACTTCCATAGTTTGAACGGTTTCTCCGGGAACGATGCGGTTACTTGCGGATTCCGAGTTTGCCGATGACCTCGCGGTAGCGGTCGGCATCGCACTTCTTCAGGTAATCCAGCAAACGGCGACGTTTGCTGACAAGCATCAGAAGTCCACGACGCGAGCCATGGTCCTTCTTGTGTTCCTTGAAGTGCTCCGTCAATTCGCCAATGCGCTCGCTTAAAGTCGCGATCTGAACCTCAGGGCTCCCGGTATCGGAGTCGTGGGTGCGAAACTTTGCAATAATGTCTGTCTTTTTAGCGGATGCCAACACAGCTTTTTTCTGCTCCTGATTCTTCTAGTCCACTCTTAGTGTCTTCCTAAGGATATCACCGCCAGCCAAACCCGGCAATCAAGCGGACACCTAAACCCTCAAACATTTACGCTCAGCTCACGCAATGTGCGTCTTCAGAAACTTCAACGTCCGCTCCCGAGCCAGTTTCGCCGAGGGCCCATGAAAACTCTCCGGGTGCACATCGCGGTTGAACGCATGCCCCGCCCCTTCGTACACATAAATCTCCACTTCAGGATGCGCCGCGCGCACAGCCTCAATCTGATCCTTGCCGATATGCGAGTCCTCAGCCCCAAAATGCAACTGCACCGGACAGCTCGGCTCCTCTTTGGCCGCTGCGCCAATCCCACCCGCGTAGTACCCAACGCAACACGCAGGCCGCATCTTGTAATTCTCCCCACGCGTCGCCGCCAGCCAGCTCACCAGCCCGCCGTAGCAAAAACCCAGCACGCCGATCCCCTTCCCGGCCTCCTTCGCCGCCTCATAGGCAGCCGCAACATCCAGCAGCGTCACATCCGGCTTCAGACCCGGATAGAGCGCAAACGCCTTCTTCATATCCTCAGGTCCGTACCCCAGTTCCAGATCGCGCTCAAGTCTGTCGAAGATCGCCGGCGCTACCACCAGAAATCCATCCTTCGCATATCCATCCGCAACGCTGCGAATATGCGCGTTGATGCCAAAGATCTCCTGCACCAGAACCAGCGCACCAATCGCCTTACCCTCAGGCCGGGCAACATACGCTTTCAGCTCATGACCGTCGCTTGCCGTCAACTTAATCCAATCGCTCATGATCTCCATCATAACCAGCGCGGACCGCCTTTGCGCGCAACCAGCATGTCAAATCAATGTAAACGATCGCAAAAAAAAGCCTCAGTCAAACCGGATATCGACGGAATCAAAAAACTCGCGCCACTTCAACCTACGTTTTCTGCTCCGGCTCGGTCAGTCCTCGCATCTCCCGCGTCCAACGCAGAAACCTCAGCAACTGTCTCTTCTCCTTCCAAAACAATTTCCAGAAGTCGCGCGCCTCAACCGTCTCTGCCTTCTGGCCCGAGTAGGTCTCCAGCCGCCACCGAAGATAGGGGCTACGCCAGGGCCGCAACCGGTTGCCACGCGTCGCATTCCACAGAAACCTCAACTCCTCACCCATCACAGTCGTCTCCCCTTAAGTATAAGCGTCGATGCCCACCTCATCAGGGGCTATGTAGAATACTATTTGATTGAGTCGAACGTCGCAGGTTGCATAGCTACCCGAGAACCAACCTCCAACGGAAGGAGTGAGGGCTGTATATCGCGACATGAGTCCACTGCAACTACCTTCCGCGTTGAGAGATGAGTCCGCAGACTCTGCCCCCAAAGATGCTTCTCGCAGAACGAACCGTTTAGCTGCACTCCCACCTGGCGACTCAGATCCCAATGAAACAGGGTTACTGATCGTTACAGGTTGCCTTTCGGCAGCCATGATCGCATCTCTCGCTTGCCAGTTGCCGAAGGCGCACACCCTCTCATGGACCACGATCTTCTCTCTCTCCATCAAATACATTGCCGTCACCGCTGTCGTGGGTGCCGTAGGAACTTCAATTCCCTGGCTCTTTCTCAAAATCAAACCTTCCTTCAGCCTGATCTCCTTATCGAAGAAAGCGGGAGTCGGCTGGATATTTTTCCCCTGCATCACCCTGCTCTATCGCCAGCAATCGCCCTCCATGTTCCTGGCTCTAGCCTTCGCTGCCATCACTTTGGTCCTGAGTGTCAGACGCCTGTTCCCAGCAACCGCCGAATCAGGGCAGGAAAAACCTCAGGCCTGGTACACCAGCGACCTGCCAAGTCTCTATGGCCTACCCATAGCCGGCTTCCGTCCCATGCGCGCCTTCTTCATGGCAATCTGCGGTCAAACAGCCCTCATCTTCGCTGCCGCGGGGTATCTCATCGTCGCCGGCATCCTGCTCTCGACCTGTCTCGTCACGTTCGTCTGGCGTTGGAGCGATCCGAGAGCGAAGGAGAGATTTACCGGCAGCAGACAGTCGATCTTGCTCTGCGCACTCGCCATCGTCTTCACAATGCTTTCACTCATTCCTTGGCTCGGAGGTAAATCGTATGCCTCAAATAGGCCATCTCATAAGCCGGCCCTGTTTACCCACGAATCAACCGAAGCAGACGTACCCGGCTCTGAATACGTCGGCATCATCCTATGGCCGCCGCCGATAAAAAAGACAGAGATCGTGCCACCCAGGCCGCACCGCCGATTCGCTCGCAAATGGAAGGGCAGCCAAACCTGTAGTAATTCCCTTTGACGGGCAATACTGGTACTTCAAAGCACCTAGCAAGCGGCCAGGACCACGCGCTCATATAGCTCACGGAAGGTCTACCTACGCCAATGTGCACTCCACCAATTCGGCGCCTCTGTTGATGGCGGCCTACCAGAATCTAGGCACCTCGATCGACCTGACCTGTTGCAGTGAAATCGAAGTTGCCATTACCAATAATGACGTCCGCCCCGGAATAATCGCACTCGGTCTACGTCTCGCAGACTCAAGCTCCATAGGAGAGCCATCCCACGACCTTGGGCTGCGAACAATCGCATCCAGCAAACCTGCTCAGATTCCACTAAACCGCCCGCCTGTAGAAGAGGTACTTCGATTCCCCATCTCGAGTTCGGCCACAATCCATCGATTTGACGAGATCACAATCTTCTTCGTGCCCGCCCCCGAGCGCGCCCGTGCCGGAGCCAAAGTTTCCATCGAAAGCTTCACCCTCATCCCAAGATGAGTTCCATCGAAAAGGGATCAAGCCACAAAATTTCATCGCACCGTTCCCGTCTTCTCGTATGACTCTCGTTAATGCTCCGGACCTGTAGCCCAATTTCTCCGCTCTTGCCTTACCGTCACCTCGTCTTTGCTAT
The DNA here is from genome assembly GCA_963798925.1 of uncultured Acidobacteriaceae bacterium. GTDB lineage: Bacteria > Acidobacteriota > Terriglobia > Terriglobales > Acidobacteriaceae > Edaphobacter. The sequence continues at coordinate 371,600 of CAWCVD010000007.1, read as the reverse complement.
TGCCGTCCCTGACTGAAAAACTGAACAAACTGATCGCCATAGTCTTTGACTTTGCCGGTCCTTCGCGCGGACCGTTCCGCTGTCTCGCACGTCATTCCACAGCCTCCTTGTCAGTCCCCAGCCTCCTTGTCAGTCCCTAGCCTCCTCGTCGGTCCACAGCATCCTTGTGGATCCACGCATCCTTATAATTCCGCACCCTATGCCTTGTCATTCCGCAGCACAGCGGAGGAATCTGCTTTCTATCGGACAACCGTTCGCTCTCCACGTTTTCCATGCTGCCCCACCCCCTTTGGAGCCCGCCCAACGTATCCTAGTTAACCATTGTTCCATCAGTCACTTAGAGCGTTTTATTCCAAGAACAGCCCAATAATGGCGTGTCAAGTCCCAAAACCACCTAACCTGTTACCCAATAACAACATCCGCGTGGCATTTTAGTTATGGTCAACCCGCTACACTAGATATATAGATCAAAAACAAGCAAGCCCCGTGGGGAAAACAAGCAAGCCCCTGGGAAAATAGACCCTCCGGGGCTAACTTATTTAGAAAGAAGACTTTGAATCTCAAGCCCTTGAATTAGGCAGACTAATAGACTTAGTCCAAAGGTAAGTTACGTCTTATGAAGACTTTGCGCAAAAACAGGGTAGGAGGGGGTCCCCAGGTTGAATTCATGACGCCGCAGGAAAGAGCGTTACTTCATCAGGCCAAACAGGTCCGAACTCCCTAGAGCATTAATCACGCTCAGCAAAGCCTGATGCTGGGTCTCAGCCTGAGACAGTTGGGTCGCGACCGTCGCTGGATCCGCAGACACCAGGTTGCCCTGCGCGACGGTCAACTGGGTCTCTTCAGTCTGCACATACATGCTATTCGACTGTAGCCGGCTCAGCGCACTGTCGAGCGTCGAACGCTGCGAGGACAACTGACCTAGCGCCGCAGTCAGCGCGGAGGTGTCCGTCGCAATCGTAGCCGACGCCGCACCACCAGAGAAATCTGAGATCAACTTATTCAACGCTCCCAGCACGCCGGAGCTCCCATTACCGAACACGGCGGATCCCGGAAGATTGACCTGAATCTTCTGTCCGCTGGGAGTCTCAGCATATTGAATTTTATTGTCTCCGGCATAATTCGCCGTCGCCGGATCGGTCGTCGTATCAAGAGAGAAAGGAGCAACTGAACCGTCGCTACCGCCAAACAAATACTGCCCCTGGTAGCTCGTATTCGCCAGGGAAAGCACCTGATCGCGAACTCCGCTCAACGTTTGAGCAACGCTGGCAACATCGCTCGCATTGTCCGTCCCATTGTTACCCGAGACGGCCGTCGAAATCGCACTGGTCACCTCGCTGACGACTTCGCCCAACGTCGAATCAGCAACCTGCATCCGCGACGCTTCATCGGAAGCGGTCTGCACGAAGGTATCGTCCTGCGCAATCGAACTCCCAAGCAGCATGCTCTGTTCCGCCGCAACCGGATCATCCGAGAGTGAGGCGACGCGCAATCCGCTCGACAACTCGGAGGTCAACGTATCCTCCTCCTTGGTCGACTGGTCCAGCGACACCGACAAATTGGTTATATAGTTCGGATCTACTCTCATGATCATGCTCCTCAGCTTTAGTCTTGGAATTCGGCAATGGCTAATCGGCCATTAGGTCACAGTCGTCTCGACCCCAAGGTTCAGAGCACTGGCCATGATCGAATTGGCAATGTTGAACACCTGCGACGCCGCCTGATAAGCCCTTTGATACTGCGTTAGATTTGACGCCTCTTCGTCCAGTGACACGCCGGAGAGCGAATCTCTCTGTGTCGTCAACTGCGTCAGCGTCGCCTGCTGCGCACTGTTATTGGTCTTCGCCGCGGCAGTATCGCTGCCGACCTGGCCAAGAAAGGAGGTAAGAAATCCCGAAGCCGTCTGACCACCTGCGATCGCGGCGGTCGAAAGAGCAGCCAGCGCCGAAGCGTTCGTGTTCCCGGCTGACCCTTCGCCAGAGGCAGCCGCAGCCATCGCACTGGGATTGGTTGTGGCGACCTGGATCTGCACTGCAGCTCCGCTCGCCGATGTCGGAAGAGTAAAGAGTGCCGCCCCGGGATTGCCGCTGGCATCAACTCCAAGCTCGTTCTGCTGATTGACTTTTGTGCCGATGCTGAAAGCCAATGTGTCGAGAGCGCTCTGGTAACTCGGCAACTGCTTGTCTCTCGCCGCGAGAACGCCGCCAAGATCGCCTCCCAGTCAGGCTCGAAGTTACATCCTGTCCGCCAACTCCGGCTAAGATGTGGGTGGTCCCCCCAACCTGCGTCGTGCCCATCGCAAATGCCTTGCTGCCGCTAACCAGAACCGCGCCGCCGCTCGTCGTCAAAGTAATGCCGTTCTGTTCGGTCGAAATCTGATCCAGGCCGACCAGTTGAGACAATTGCGTGATCGCAAGCTGCCGCTGATCTTCCAGACTACCGGCATCCGCGTTGGGACTGAGGGAGGATATCTCAGCATTGAGCGATGCAATCGTCGTTGTGAGCGAGTTCACCTGGCCGACATCGCCCGCAACCTGTTGATTCAGGCTCGAAGAAGTCTGCGCCAGCTGATTGGCTGCGGAGTTAAGAGCCCCAGCCAGAGCATTGGCCGCACTTAACACACTCTGCCGGGTCGCCGTATCCGAAGGATTGGCCGCCAATGATGAGAGCGCACTGAAAAAGGAGTCGGTCGCGGTACCAAGCGCCGTCGAACTGGCAGAGCTGGACGTTGAGCTAAGGCCGAAGGTATTTTGAATCTGCTCCAACGCGGATTCGAGTGCCCCTGACTGCGCCTGAACCTGAGTCTGTTGCTGCACTTGCTGCTCCAGAACCCGGTCCCGCTGCGAGGTAGCCGTCGCCGTAACACCGGTGCCGACCGCGCTCCCACTCAACGTAACGGCGTCAACCGACTGAAAGCTTACAACCTCCCGCGTGTACCCGGCGGTGTTCTGATTCGCGACATTGTTTGAAGTAACGTTAAGGGCCTCCTGGTCGGCTAGAAGCGCCTGCTGCGCGATATCGACTAAAGAGCTTATTGTGCCCATTGCTTCCTCGCATTCCTGGCATGGAGACGCCTCAGCGCATCCAGGTTGACTTTGCAATTCTGAAGAATGATCTCCAATCGACTTCTCTTCGGGAGCAAAATATCGATTCCGTTCGTTTCCAACCTCGCGCTACTCTGTGCCAACAGAAGGATCCGTTGCTCCAAACCCTGAAGCTTGATCAGATCAAGATGGCTGAGAGCTTCGGCGGTCTCATCAAGAATGGCGGCTAGACTTTGCTCGCAGGCCATAGCTATTCCAACAAGGACTGGATAATCTTGTCTGCCACGCCGGACGATGGCACGTTGTAGGTTCCGGTGACTATCGCCTGCTGCAGAGCCGCAACCTTGGCAGTCCGTACATCGGAACTCTCCAGCGCCTGAGCCACCAAGCCGCCGGTCGAACTCAGCTCTGTCTGATCCCCATGCTGCACATCAGCGACCGTTCCTTCGACCTGCCCTTCGGGTGGGATCGCCTTGACCGGCTTTGTCTCTGAGGGTGCCACCCTGCCGCCCCCAGCCTGCAAACTACCTAAACCACTGATAAAACTCATCGTAATCCTCCGTCTACTTGAATATATCGGCGGCAAACTGACAAACTTTAGTACTGAGCCGTGTTCTTTTCGGAATTTTTCTCGTGCTTCAGTGTTACCTTCGCGACAATCATCTTCGCTAGCCCAAATCCGCCTCTTTCCGAGATAGCCTTCGCAACCGCTTCGGTGCCAAAACTGCTCATCGTGTCTGAGGCCGAGTCGTCGTTCTTACCATCGCCATCCCAATCACCCTGGCCATGCTGCATGGGCTTCAGCAGCTCTTGAAGCATAGCCGCCTCAAACTGTTGCGAAGCATCGACCAATTTGGCTCGCCTCTGTTCCTGAAATGTCGCCGACTGACTCGAAACATCAGAGCTAATCTTCATAACACCTCAATCTCCGCCTCTAGCGCACCGGCGGATTTCATCGCCTGAAGAATCGAGATGACGTCACGCGCCGAGGCTCCGATTGTCTGCAAGCTGCGAACAAGATCATCCACTGTCGCTCCTTGCTTCAACTCGATCCGACTGACCGGCTTGTCCTGTGTATCGATTCTTGTCTGCTGCACAACCTGAGTCGTCCCGCCCGAGGAGAAGGCACTTGGCTGCGATACGTGAAACTCACTGACTACATTCACCGCCAAACCGCCATGCAAAATCGATACTGGCTGCAAGACAACCGTCCCTCCGATAACCACCGTTCCCGTGCGCTCGTTGACAACTACCTTGGACCGAGGGAAAACAGGAACTTCAATCGATTCGACCTCCGCCAGCAGCGCAGGGACCTCTTGCCCTTGATCAACCGACAACTCAATTCTCCGACTATCCAACACTCGAGCCGCTGGCCGCTTGAGCGATTGGTTGATAGCGCTAGCCATCGCCTCCGCGCTACGGAAATCAGCATCATTCAGCAACAAAGAAAACCGATTCTTCCCGTCCAAGTCCAACGAAACTCCGCGTTCCACAATAGCCCCGAAAGGAACCCTGGCTGTATTGGGATGGTTGAACTGCTTTACATTTCCATTCGCGGCAACCGAATACCCTCCGACTACTAGTGATCCCTGAGCCTGGGCATAGATCTTTCCATCCGCTCCATATAGAGGTGTCATCAGAAGCAAGCCACCTTCGAGACTCCTCGCATCACCCGCCGAAGATACCGTGATATCCAGTTTTGTACCTGATCGTGCGAAAGGAGGCAGCGTTGCCGAGATGAAGACCGCGGCCAGATTCTGTACGCGGATCGAAGACGCTGGAACACTCACCCCCATTCGGAGCAGTGTCGCTGCTAGCGTTTGGATCGGAAAGGCAGTTTGCTGTGTATCGCCAGTTCCCTGAAGACCTACGACAATGCCGTAGCCAACCAGTTGATTGTCCCGAATACCTTCGATTGACGAGATGTCCTTGACGCGCGCCTGCCTGGGCGCACCCGGATCCAAGGCCGAGGTCCAGGTGGAAGCAGAGATCAGGAGCGCAACCGTAGTCCAACAATAGACGTTGCTCTTCCACCATCGTGAAATTTGTGACACTCCCGGTCTAGCCAATTCAGAACGCATGGTTCCCCACTTAGAAGATCAATACCTTTTGCAGAAGCCGCACAAGTACATTCTGGCGATGTGTGTAGTCATCTATGATCCCCTTGCCCCGAACTTCTAACTCAAGGCTCGATATGGCAGTCGACAGAACTTGATTCTGTTGGGAGATATCCTCAGGCCGGACCAATCCACGCAGGACAATCGTCTGTGTCTGTTGGCTGAACTCGACCTGCCGAGCGGCCTCGATCACAAGCATTCCGTTTGGGAGTACTTCGATGACCTGGCCACCGAAAGTCGTGCTTAGACTGGAATTTGTCGCGCTAGTTCCTTGCGCGTTTAGTCCCGAGGATGATGTCTGGTTGATGAGATTTTGAAGCGCATTTCCCGCATGCAAAGTTCCAATTAAGCCTGAGATTGCAGAACTCGCATTGGAAGCTCGCGAGTTTTTAACGGTTCCATCTGTAGAGGCTGCAAGGCTTTCTGAGACCACAACCGAGATCAGGTCATGAGGCCGCATTGCGCGCACATCCGTCACCATTCGAGTGAATCGTCCATTATCGATCCAGATAGAACCAGGCGCGGCTTGAATATTCGAGTTTTCCGTTCGCACTCTCTCCAAGTAAGAACTCAGAGATGCGGCTGCAACATTGGGTTTGGATTCACTCGATTTGTGAACTCCACTAGTTTGTGCCGAAAGCAGCGAAACTGCTGATAGTGATAAATAGATAGCGAGAATCAGCGTCAGCAACCCTTCGGACCTCAGCGAATCAATATTGGGCGACGATTTCATTCGGGTTAGCTCGATCACTGCTGTATCTCCACATTCGACGGACCCCGGACCACTCCCGAGAGATCCTCTGGCCCAGATTGACCGCCAGTGCTTCTGCGCAATAACCGTACTCGAATCGTCTCGCCCAAGCCGCCATTTTCCTCTGAAACTCCCAGAGTCTCAATGCGTAAGCTGGTCTCCTGTTTCCATAGCTGAACGATTTCGCCGGCGTGAATGACATGGCCTTTAGCGTCATGGATCGAAGGGGAAGATGCTTCTTGAGATTTGCTAGTCCAACCTTTTCCATTAACTGGAAGGGCAAATTCCGGCCAATCCGGGTGAGAACAGTTAGAGATGGTTGCCCATGCCTCTCCCAGCACTGAATCCGACCGAATATTGGTTACTCTGTAACCGATATTCGCGAGGGTCGACGGCAAAACCGAACTAATATGAACTGTGTCGGTTGTCGAAATGGGCGGGTTAGAGCAATTTGCTTTCGCAAAACTGCCGACACAGGCAATGCGGCACATGAGTAAGGAGGTCAAGCCTATATGTCTGCTTTGTACGCAAAGTTTACGGATCATCGATTCCTACCGGATCAGACTGTTAATTTGTGAATACATATCGTCAGCCACGTGGATGACCTTTGAATTACTTTCGTAAGCGCGTTGCGCCAGAATCATTTGCACAAACGCTGCAACAACGTCGACATTTGAGGTTTCCAATGAGCCCGATTGCAAGGTGCCCATTCCGCTGGTGCCACCCGGGGTGTCGGTAATCGGGTTTCCTGAGGACGCGGTTTGCTCAAGGAGGTTGCTGCCCACGGAACTCAGACCTCCGGGGTTGGCAAACGTTGCCAATTGGATCGTGCCTAGTTGGGTGGGATTTGTTTGGCCAGCAAGTACGGCTGACACCACCCCGTATTTAGAGATGCTTGGCGAGGTTGCGTTCGATGGGATCGTGATCGCGGGCAGGATGGTATCACCATCAGCAGTCACAATCGTGCCCTGATTGCTCATGTGGAAGTTTCCTGCTCGTGTGTAGGCGATGGTGCCGTCAGGCCGGGATACCTGGAAGAAGCCTGCACCCTGGATGGCAAGATCCAATGTATTTCCGGTCTGGTTGAAGTCGCCTTGAGTCATGATTACTTCACTTGCGGCCGACTTAGTTCCAAGGCCAACTTGCAGCCCCGCGGAGAGGGTTTGTTGAGTCTGCGCCGAGCCTGGCGTGATTAGGTTTTGGTAGATCATGTCCTCAAACTGCACCTGCCGCTGCCGAAATCCTGCAGTGGCCGAGTTGGCGAGGTTGTTAGCTATTGTGTCCAGATTGGTCTGCTGGGCACTCATTCCACTTGCTGCGGTGTATAACGCTCGAATCATTACTGGCTCCTTTATGTCGGGAAAGCTGAGGTCTCCAGCTGTCATGCGCATCAGACTCTGGGAATGTCCTCGGATGCGGTCTTGTCAAAGTCGTTGTTGAAGACGCTGAGCGCCTTTTGCATCATCTCTGCCTGCCGTTGAACCAAGACCAGCTGCATCGTCCCGTGAATGGCGTCTTCGTTGGCTCCTTCAACAGAGCCCTGCTCAACGGCTGCGGCTGCTGGAATCGGCTTTGCTCCGTTGGCAGAGAAGCGATTCGCACCTTCCGCGGTTAGAACAGATTTTTCTGCGAAGTCGTAGGCACCCACCCTCCCTACAATGGCGCTGCCGTCGGGTGTAGAGACCGAGATAGTGCCATCTGGCGCCACGTAGACGCTACCGGTGGGGATGGTGATGGGCTTCTGGGTGGTGTCGAGGACCGGTTCGCCCTGTGCGGTCTGGAGGACACCCGTGGAGGAACGGGAGAAGGCACCATCACGTGTGTAACGGATACCGTTGGCAGTCTGGATGGCGAAGAAGCCCTGACCCTGGAGGGCAAGGTCGAGCGGATTGCCTGTGGCCTCGATCTCTCCCTGTCCGAGATCGAGCCGATTGCCCCCGAGGACACCAAATCCGTTGACGGATTGGCCTACCTGAGAGGCGGTCGCGGGATCCTGATCGAGACCTCCTGCCAATACTCCACTGAAGTAGTCACGCTGAGCCCGGAAGCCCACTGTTCCAGCATTGGCGAGATTATTGGCTGCGGTGTCGAGCGCCTGGGTTCTCGCGAGTAGACCTGTATAAGCTGCGTAGAGTCCGCTGTCCATGCTACTGGGATATGCAGTTGGTTGGCCGAAGTCTGGGGAGCGTAGGTTAGAGGATGCTAAGGGTCGAGCTCAAGTCTGCGGATGGAATGCCGATAGTGATCTCAGACCAGATACAGACTGGGTGCAGATTTGGGGAGGGTCGGTTGCGAGCTCTGATTGTGGATGATTCGGCGGTGATGAGGAAGGTAGTTGAGCGGGCTCTGCGACAGGCCGGGCTTGAGCTTACTGAAGTATTGCAGGCCTCAAACGGCGAGGAGGGATTGCAGGTCCTTCGGGAGAATCAGGGTGCTTCTTCACTGGCATTGATTCTGAGTGACATCAATATGCCGGTGATGGATGGACTGCAGTTTCTCGAGACGCGGCGGCAGGAGAACCTTGCCGAGGGGGTTCCGGTGGTGATGATTACGACCGAAAATAACGAGACGTTTGTTCTGCGCGCGATAGCTGCGGGCGCTCAGGGTTATATTTGCAAGCCGTTTACTGCGGAGCAGGTGAAGATGCGGGTGCTTCCCCTACTTCGGGCGGCTTAGATGTTTTGTTGGATATTGGATTCAAATTTGAAGCGAGAAGAGGACGAGCGTGACGAGAGTGAAGGATGAGGCGATGACCCAGTTGGATTCCGCTGTCTCGGAGGTGTTTGAGACGATGCTGGAGCGAAGCTGCGATCCGTTGGAGGGCGAGGTTGACACCGTCGAGGGAAGGATTGTGGCCAGAATTCAATTTACGGGCGCTGTCGCCGGGGAGTGTCTGCTCTATGCGAGTCAGGCGACGGCGTCGGTGACTGCGGAGGCTCTGCTGGGCACCCCGTCCGAGCCGCACGACCCGATGGTCGACGATGCTATCGGCGAACTGTGCAACATGATTGCCGGCGGCTGGAAGAGCAAACTGGCTTCGCCTGATTCGAACTGCTCGATCTCGACTCCTGCGGTGACCCGGGAGGGGCTTGAGGGATATCGGACTCAGTTTGGAACCAAATTCAGTCGGAACTACTCCTTCCAAGGGAATGTATTTGGGGTCGTATTGGCGTTCTGAGACTGCATTTCCCTCCCTCCTCGAAATCGTGTAAAGTCTTGCAAAATTGAGACTTAGCTTTGGACTTCTACTGCAAACTCCTCAAAACAAAGGATACTTCGACTAAAGTCTTGATTCCAAAAGGTTAGCCCCGGACCGATGTCCGGGGCCTCTTATTTGATCTATATATCTATTCTAACGGGTTGCGTGAAACTAAAATGCCACGTGGATATTGTTGCAGTGTAATGGTTTAGTTGGTTTTGGGACTTGACATGCATTTTTTGGGCTAAAAACGCGAAAAAAATATTACAGGCAGCCTCAATGCTTCGTGACGGCGTTTGCCACGACGATGTTGATGTGGGATTTCTCACATGAGGTGCGCCGTTCCGGGGCTGAAGTTGATTACTGTTCGCGGAGCACGTTTGCCGGGTCGACGTGCAGAGCGCGTCTGACGGGACCAGCGACCGAAAGTGATCCTGTGAGCAGAAGAGTTAATGCGACAGCAGCGAGGACGAATGGGTCCTGCGCTGTGGCCTGGTAGACGATAGCCGAGAGCAGTCGGCTTGCGGCCACACCGAGCAGCATTCCGACAACAGAACCGCTGGCTAGCAGGATGAGCATGCGACCGAGCGCGGCCGAGAGAATCTGTTTCGCCTGCGCCCCGAGGGCGACGCGGATGCTCAGTTCGCGCAGCCGCTTGCTGACGGTGTAGGACGCGAGGCCGAAGGTGCCCGTGATCGAGAGCAGCAACCCAAAGGCGCCGAAGAGGCCGAGGGCGACGGTAGCCACCTGGGATGGAAAGAAGGTCAGTCCGAGTTGGTTTTTCCAGGCACTCGATTCCCGGACCGGAATGGTGGGATCGAGATCGCGGATCACCTTGCGAATAGTGGCTGCGATATCGTTCGTGGTCGCTTCGGAGGAATCCGCATGGGTCCTGACGATGAGGGATGTCTTGGTACCTGGGCGTTGCGAGATCGGGAAGAACACTGCGGGTTCCTGATCTTCACTGAGGGTGAAGTATCTTCCATCGGCTACGATGCCTACGATCTGGATGGACTCGCCGGTTGAGCTTTTAAAATATTGGCCGACGGCCTGGTCGGAGTGGAAGAGGCGGCGAGCGAACTCCTGGTTCACAACAACCACGGGCGGAGTCTTCGGAGTGTCGGCGAAACTTACGTCGCGTCCAGCGAGCAGAGATGTTTCCGCGGCAATAAAGTATCCAGGGGACACGTTGAATCCGTAGGCGTTGAACGCCCGGTTTGAGGGTCTGAGATCTGCGGTCTGTTGCGAGAAGATATTCGGAGTAGAAGACGCATCCTGGGAAAGCGGCGTGGCGTCAGCGTAGGCTACTGCTTCCACTCCCGGGAGCTGCGCCACCCTTTCCTCCAACTGACGCTGGAACTGATCGGCCGCGACGCTCGAGTAGCCAGCCTGGCTGAGCTCGAATTTCGTCACGACGGCCTGCTTCGGATTGATACCCATATTCATCGTCAGCGCCCTGGCGAGGCCGCGCAGAGAGACAAAGGCAGCCGTGACGGTGACGCAGCAGAGAGCGATCTGTGCCGCCAGCAGGACATCGCGAAGCGCCCAGCGGCGTCCGCCCGAAGATTGAGTTCCACCGTTTTTTATCGCGTCATTTGGATCGGTTTTGAAGATCTGCCGCAGAGGCATTACCCCGAAGAGTAGAGCGGCGAGGAGCGAGATCAGCAACGCCATTAAGATCAAAGACGGCTGCGGTTGAACATGGAAGCTGAAAGGGTATTCAGTGGGTGGGTGCCAATTAGCCAAACCGGTGAGGGCGATCCACGCCAAACCACAGGCGCAGGCACCTCCGAGCACCGAGATCACAAGGGCCTCGGCAAAAATCTGACGGACAACCCTCCAGCGGCTCGATCCAATAGCCATGCGGATGGCAATCTCGCGAGCGCGGTCCGCGGTGCGCGCTGCGAACAGGCTGCCGAGGTTGGCGCAGGCGGCGAGCAGGACAATACCTGCCAGCCCCAGTACCCCAGCCAGAAAACCGCGCACCGGGCCACCAAAAAAGTCGCCCATCAGGCCTGGACGAGTGAGCTTGAATCCCAGCTTCTCTTCTTCTTTTGGATATTGCCGTCGGATGCGGGCAGCAATCGTATTCAGTTCAGCCTGCACCTGGGGCATCGTGACCCCGTCCTTGATGCGCACGATAGAAAAGACTTGATGATTGTTGCGCGACTCAAGCCAGTTGCCCCCGTCCAGCGATGCTTCGTTCGCCATCGGAACAAAGATGATCAGGCTGCAGAAATTTTTCAGTCCCGTTGAAGCCTTCCGGGGTGACACCGACGATCGTGTATGGATGCTTGTTGAGGCGGATTATCTTTCCCGACGATGTCGGGGTCCGCGCCGAAATCACTCTTCCAGGCTGCCCATGAGAGCACCGCAGTCTCTGAAGCTCCGGGATGGTCGTCATCGGCGCGCTGCAGCAGACGCCCGAGGAACGGCTTGATGCCAACGACCTCGAAGTATTGCCCGCTTACCGTGTCTCCCCATACGGGCCGAGTAACGCCATTGGCCTCCAGGCCAAAATTGTCGACATTCCAGGCGGCGACGGCAGAAAATACCGTATTTCCATCGCGGACATCGCGGACTTCCGGAAAAGAAAAGATCGGATAGGTCTGATCGGTACGGGCGAGCGTCATTACCTGATCGGCATGTGGCACATCGAGTGTCCGCAGGACCAGAGCCTGCAGCACACCGAAGACGATCACGTTTGCGGCAATCCCCAGCGCCAGGGTAAGGACCGCGGTAACGGCAAAGGCGGGAGAACGGCGCATCTGGCGAAGAGCAAATCGCAGGTCGTGCGATAGGCTGTCCAGCCAGACGAAGCGTCCCTTCACATAGAACTGTTCCTGCGCGCGCCGCACATTGCCGAACTCACGCCGGGCCTTCCACCGCGCCTCTTCCTCGCTCAAACCTTCGCGCTTCAGGTCCTCTGCTTCGAGTTCAAGATGTGCCTTGATCTCTTCGGCGAAATCCTCTGCACTCCGCTTGCGCCAGAACATAGCTAAGCCTCCTCGTTGAGTGGCCCCTTGCTTGAATCCAGAATTAAACCCATGGCGCGAGTCAGACGCTGCCACTCGCTCGTCTTTGCGACGAGTTGTTCGCGGCCTTTCGGCGTCAGGGAGTAGAACCTGGCTTTGCGGTTGTTCTCGCTAACTCCCCACTTCGCGCTGATCCACTTCTTATCTTCTAAACGCTGCAGCGCGAGATAGAGCGAACCATGGTCGACAAGAAATACCTCTTCGGACTGGCGTTGAATCAGGCGCGCGACCCCCTGCCCATGGCACGGCCCGAGCACAAGTGTCTTGAGGATCAGCAGGTCGAGAGTGCCCTGCAATAAGGCGATGCGTTCGTCGTTATTGTCCTGGGTAGCCATCCGACCCAAGTATTGACCTCGTTTGGGTCGGATGTCAACCCAAAGGGATATTTTTTGCAAGAAAGCCTAAGCTTCTGATTGCCGACGAGGGGATGATCGACTGAAAAAAGCCCGATCTTCGCGAGGAATGCGAAGATCAGGCTTTTCGGTGTTGTGGGTATCTTTTGCCCGTTTTCTAGTTGGTCAAGCTGTTGAAGAAGAGTTTGAAGGTTCCGTAGGTCTGGGCGCGGTGCTGGGCGCGGAAGCCAATGAGGATGACTTTGCCCTTACCCATTTCGGCGGAGATCATGGCAGCTTTTCCTGTAATGTTGCCTTCGCCTACGAGCCAGCCGCTCTGCAGAATGTCTCTTTTTTCGTAGCTGACAATGACAGAGTAGCGTTCGTTGGAGTTGGTTGGGGTGATCTGGAATACGGGGTCGCCCTGAAGGTAGAGCGCGAGGCTCTGTTTGGGCATACCGTAACCTAGTGGGTTGGTTGGATCGACGGAGACTTTGAGGGTGGAGCCGGGGCACCAGAACTGCTTGGTGGGCAGGTTGCCTACGATGTTGCGCGCGTGGACTCCGAGTTTTTCGATGGCGAAGTCGCTGGCGGTCCCGAGGGTGACGATAGTGCCACCTTTCTGGACGAAAGACTTGAGCGCAGTTATACCTTCCTCGCCGAAGCCGCTGCGGTACTCGGGGGCGTAGTCAGTGGGGGTGCGACCGAAGCCTTCGCCACCTCCCCCGCCGCCTCGTTGTCCGCCGGCTGTTCCGGTTTCGCCGGTGAGGGTGGCGGTTGAGTCATCGGGGATAACGATGACGTCGAACTTTGCATTGAGGTCTCCCTTCTTAAGTTCGGGATCGAGGAGACTGGTTGGGTTGTAGCCCCACTGCTCGAGTAGCCAGCGGGTCCAGCCTTCGTCGACGTTGCCGCCGTAGTAGCGCTGATAGAGGCCTATGCGCTTCTGCTTGAGTGCGATGGTGCTGTCGGCAGGGATGGTGGGGGCAGGTGCGAGATCGACACCGGTGGATTTGGCGATCTCGCGGATATCGGCTTCGGAGCCTTTAGCTACGACGAAGTCGCCGACGGTGGCTCCGTCGACTGGTTTGACGATGCGGCTGACTGCAACGCCCTTGGCCTGGAGGAGATTGACTGCCTTGTAGGAGGCGTCGAGTTTGGCGCTGAGGAGATAGCCGGACGAACCTGCAGCGACCTTTCCGGGTGCGAGCGGAGCTTCGGTGATGAGTTTCGCTTCGACGTTGAGCGGGCCTGCAACGTGATCGACGCGGACGCCCATGAACTCGGCTACATTGTCGGTCGACAGGTCGTAGGGACGGATGGGATCGCCATTCTTGTCTCGGGTCCAGTCGTTGTCTGGGAAGAAGTTGCGATCGAGGAGATTGCGGATGAGACCCATCTTCGGTTGGGCGAGAGAGATGATGTAAGAACCGGCGTCATAGGCGTGTCCGTCGGGTGAAGTGAAGGGCTTGGTGGCCTTTTGGATGTCGATGCCCTGGACGAGGAGCTTCTGGACGAGGAAGTTCGCGGTGATGGGATCTTCCTGAATGCTGGGGATGACGTAGTTGGGAGTGTCGGCCGCTGCGCCGCGAGCAGTTTGGTTTTTTGCCTTCTGGTAGGCGTTCCAGAGGACGGTCTCGCGATTGCGGGCGGCGAGATCAAGGGCGGCCCAGGCTGCGGTCTTCTGCATGTTGACGATGTCGCGAAGGTGCCACCAGCCGCCGGGCCATGGATCGGGGAAGATGGTCTCTTCTTCGTACTTTGGCAGATTGCGGGCACCGCCGGTTAGCTGCTCGGGAAGGATGTACATCGGGGAGGCTAGCTTCGCACTGGCGGATTCGGTGAGCATGCCGTCGATGTTGTGGAAGGGCGTGATCCAGTGGAAGCCGAAGTGTCCCCAGCCGGAGTAGATGGCGTTGTTGATGGCTCCGGTGTAGTTGTTCTCGGTCTCTTTGTAGGCCATCTGAGCGCCGTACCAGGCGACCTCGCGCCAGATGAGCGGGTCGGCGTACGGACGAGTGGGTTCGGCGTAGGGCGGGAGGGAGATGCGCGCGCCGTAGCTGCCCTGGTGGTGATGGTCGACGTAGACCTCGGGGCGCCAGCCGGTGAAGAGCAGACTGGCCATGTACTGACTCTCGTTCATAGAGGTGAGGAGAGCGTCGCGGTTGTCGTCGTGGCCGATGTATTTGGCGTAGAGGGAGGGATAGTTGGATCCCTCGTATGGCGTGCCGAGGGTGGAGTTGTAGTAGTCGGTTACCATGATCTCGCCGTCGGGATTGAAGCAGGGGACTTCGATCAGGACGGTGTTGTCAAGGATGCGCTGGGTGTCCTCGTCCGTGCGAGTGATGAGATCGTAGGCGAGCTCGGGAGCCATCTGCGTGCCGCCGATCTCAGTGGCGTGCATGCTCATGGACTGGACTTCGATGACTTTGCCGGTGGCGATGAGCTTTTTGATCTCGGCTTCAGGCGTGCTGTGCGGGTTGACGATGGTGAGATTGTTTTTCTTGATGGTGTCGATGTTCGCCAGGTTTTTTGGTGACGTGATGATGACCATGAGGAAGGGATTGCCGTTCATGGTGGGGCCCATGTTGATGACCTTCATCTTGCCGCCGCTCTGCTTCTCGATGAGGTTGTAGTATTCGACGATCTTGTCCCAGCGAGCCATCTTGCGATCGGCTCCGAGTTGGAAGCCAAAGAATTTTTCGGGCGAGGTGACGGCGGACTGGGCGAGGAGGGTGGAGGTGAGGGCCGAGGCTACAAGGAGAGCGGGGAACAAAAGAGCCGAACGAATAGAACGCATGGACGAAAGAGCCTCCGGGTGGGTGAGAGCTTCGTTAATTCAGAACAATGCGGCTATGGTGCAGAACGGAGTTAACGTAAGGAGCCGTCGTCCTCGGCCTCGCCTGTTGGTGTAGCGGCAGGGGGCGTTGAGGCTGTGCGAACGGTTGGATACTTTATGCCAAGTTGATCGAGATATGTTGGGTACTTGGTTGCGTCGTAGTAGTACTTCTTCATCTCGGGGCGGTATTTGTCCATCGTCGCCTTGTTCAGCCAGATGGATGGTTTGTCCGTTGGGCGAAGGAAGGGCTGGTACTTTACGTCCTTGGTTTGAACGTCATTGAAGTACGCTTTCGCGTTGGTTAACAGCTCCGGCTTGGTCATTAGATCAAAGAGAGTGAGGGCCTGAACCTTTGCGCCTGCGATGGCGCCTTTATGGGCGATTGGAGTTGCCATCGCGATCCCGTTGGCCCAGTTGTGGCCGGGGAGGTTGGGAATGTTCGACGGATAACGAAGAACGATCGTCGGCGCGACCCACGAGACGTCGCCGATGTCATCCGATCCGCCGCCGTAATACTTCTCGGGATCGTTCGGTGTCTTCAACTCGTCGAGCTTCGTCGCAAGTCCTTTTTCGGGGACTTTCAGTTCGTGCTGCAGCGCTTTGGCGAGCGTTTGATCGTCGTCGGACCATTTCGGGAGGCCGATGAGCTTTGCGTTCTCTGTGACCTCTTCCGCAATTGGTTTGTTGAAGAAACCGGGCCACGCTGTGCCAATCAGGGTCGAATCCCATTTGGTATTCGTCATCAGCGCAGCGCCGTTAGCCATGTTGTCGCCGATCTCCCACAGCTCTTTGATGTGCTGATAGTCGGCCTCGCGGAAGTAATACCAGACTGCTGCGTTTTGCGGCACAACGTTCGGCTGGTCGCCGCCGTTGGGGATCACGTAGTGTGAGCGCTGCTGCAGGCGAAGGTGTTCGCGACGGAAGTTCCAGCCTACGTCCATTAGCTCTACAGCATCGAGTGCGCTGCGCCCCCGCCACGGAGCGGCTGCGGAATGGGCGCTCTCGCCGTGGAAGTTGTATTGAACGGAGACGAGCCCGTTGGTCGAGTATCCGCCATACGACGCGCCGAGGTTGTCTCCGACGTGCGAGAACAGAACAGCATCAATTCCCTTGAAGTAGCCGTCGCGAACATAATAAGCCTTGCTCCCAAGCAGTTCCTCCGCTACCCCGGGCCAGATCTTAATGGTGCCGGGGAGATGATTTTTGATCATCACGTCCTTCACGGCTAAGGCGGCGACGATGTTCACGGCCTGACCGGAGTTGTGCCCTTCGCCGTGACCGGGAGCGCCGGGAATAATCGGATCGTGATAGGCGACGCCGGGCTTCTGCGAGGCTTGTGGAATGCAATCGAGGTCTGAGCCGAGAGCGATGACCGGTTCACCGCTTCCCCATGTCGCCATCCAAGCAGTCGGGATTCCGGCGATTCCATGCTCGACCTTGAAACCGTTCTTCTCCAGCAGGTCCGTCAGGTACTTCGACGTCTCGAACTCCTGAAAACCCAGTTCGCCAAAACTGTACAGCGTGTCGATCATGACCTGGACCAGTTTGGCGTTGCCGTCGACCTGTTTCAATATCTGCTGTTTCAGTTCGGCGTTCTGTTCCGGGGTGATCGATGGGGTCTGGCTAAGAGCCGGCGCCGCAAGTGTCGCCAGCAGTCCGAAGATGAGGCAAAACTTTCCATTACGCATACGGAACTCCTTGGTCTTTCTGTGTCTCCTTCGCGAGAAGGCAGAGAACGGCGAGAAGCCAGGTTCAGGATGGTGCTTTTTGTGGATGTGAGTCGAAGTGTACCGCAATCTTGCTATGAAGCAAGCGAGAAAGAGCGGGTTCAGTGCGTCGTACTATCGGGATGCAGATACTTTGCGAGGAAGGTATAGACCTCTTTGCGGGACTCGATCGCCAGGGGTGTGTCCATGCGGTTGAAGTAGTGGCCACCTGGGGCGTTGTCGTAGACCTTGTACTCGAACTGTTTGCCTTCGAACTTGAGAGCCTGAATGAGATGCTCGACCTCGAGGTAGTTGACGTCCTCGTCGTTCGTGTTTGTGTGAATCAGAAGCGGGGTATCCAGTTCCTTCGCGTGGTTGACTGGTGAACGTTTGCGGTACTCCGCAATGTCATCGTGAACGGATTCGCCGAGATGATACGGCGCGGAGTAGAGCTGACGGTAGCCCTCACTCTCATAACCCATTCGCGCGACCAGATCGCTTACGGGAACGCCTGCATAGGCGGCAGCGTAGTCGTGAGGGTGGGCGAAGATGTTCATCAGAGTGATGAGACCGCCATGACTCCAGCCTACGATTCCGACCCGTTTGGGGTCGAGGAAGCTGTAGCGCTCCAGCATCCACTTCATACCGAGGTAGACATCGTCGATCTCGTGACCGCCATAGTCGATCTCTTCGTAAAATGGGCGGCCGTAGCCTGTGCTGCCGCGGTAGTCCGTAGCTACGATCGGATAGCCTTGTTCGAGCAGTTCACGAATCAAGTGCGCATCGATTGTAGTGTCGAGGGACGCGTGGACACCTTGATGGACGAAGACGATGAGCGGCTGCTTGTGGCTGCGATCCAGTCTCTTCGGGATGAACGTGTAGGCGTGGAGCAGGATTGGGTTGGTTGCGCCTGGTGCTTTTTTGTTCTTGAGGTGCTCATTCGGTGGACCCGTGTACTCGGACTTGTCGATGTCAGCGATATCGCCGACCTTTTGATACCACAGAAGATCGTCCATACGCTTGAGGACGACATCGGAGTTGTCGTTGGGCGGTGAGAAAGTGGGCGCTGCCGGGGTCGCAGCCGCACCCGGGGCGGGTCTGGCAGCGGGCTCTTGGGCGAGCGCGTGACTGGAGAATTGAAGCAGGGCTGCGAGAAACAGGACCGTCAACAGAGCAGTACGCCGAGAGACAAAGCTCAAGATGGGCTCCTTGATGTGGGTGTGAGTCGCAGTGTACCGCAATTTTCACACGAAGCAAGGTGGGACTTTTTGCTTACAGCTAACTTTTCCCGCCTTTCAAGCAACTGGAGTCGAGTCAGCACCACCACGCGAAGCGACATCCGAAGCTGGAGTTTGAGGGATACATGTTGCCGCGGGTTCCTGGCGATATTCCTCGAGCAGCAAAGTGTATGGAGTGACGGAATCGTTTGTGAAATCGAAGCTGTATGTGTTGCCCTTGGCGTTGATTGAACCGGTTGGAATGGGAAGTGTGTCGGCTGAGCGAATTACCGACCACCGCTAGCGGGAACAGAGGAAGATATCGCGGACGCTTTTTCATTTCATTCTGAAACAGGTGTGGCTCGGGCTTCTATCGCGGCCCGGCCATAATTTTTTGATTTCACGCAAAGAAAATCTTTCCGTCGGGCAACCTTAATTTATACTCAGTCTTATTGCCCAAGCGGGTCTCCTGTGCCCTGGATGAATTCCAGCTTGATGGCTTTGTACGACCTCCTGCCAAATCTGAATATCGATTGCTGACGGTAAGGTGCCGGCAATTTAACTCGCCACCCCTAACCAGAGGTTGTTTTCATCATGCGTATTGCATCAGTAGGCACAGCGTTTCCTGTGCATCGTTATCCGCAGGCTGTCATCACTGAGGCTCTGAAAGAACGGATCCAAGACAACCCGTCGGTTCCTGGCGTCATGGATCGCCTCCACTCGAGCTGTGGCGTTGATTTCCGCAACATTATGTTTCCCCTGGAGAGCTTAGGAACTCGCTCCGGCTTTGGCCCAAACAACGATCTTTGGATCAAGGGAGCTGTCGAACTTGGTCAACAATCTATCGAGATGGCCCTCGATCACGCTGGCCTCGCTCCATCGGATATCTCCGCCATCTTCTTTACTTCCCACACCGGTATCGCCTGTCCAAGCATCGACGCCCGTCTCGTCAACCGGATGGGCTTCCCCAGGGATGTTAAACGCACCCCGATCTTCGGTCTCGGCTGCGTTGGCGGAGCCGCCGGAGTTTCGCGCGCCATTGATTATGTTCGTGCCTACCCCAAACAATATGCCCTCCTTCTCTCTGTCGAACTATGCTCCCTCACCTGGCAGGAGAACGACTATTCCATGGCTCATATGGTCGCCAGCGGACTGTTCGGTGACGGCGCCGCAGCCGTGGTCCTGGCTGGAGAGGAGACGCCGCATGCCCAAAGGCCCACCAGCGTTCGGAATCCTTGTCCGCGCGTCGTTGCCACACGCTCCACGCTTTATCCCGACACGGAGCATCTGACTGGATGGACCATCAATCACAAAGGCTTTAGCATTGTCCTCTCGCCTGAAGTTCCTGAGTTGGTTAAAGCAGAGCTTCGCGACACCGTCGAGAGCTTTCTTGCTGACAATGACCTGAGCATGGGAAACATTTGCAGCTTTATCTTTCATGGCGGCGGTCCCAAGGTTCTTCGAGCTATGGAAAATAGTCTCGACTTGCCTCCCCATGCTCTGGCCGCATCGTGGAAGACTCTACGCCAGCGCGGAAATCTCTCGTCCGTTTCGGTTCTTACAGTGATGCAGGACTATCTGCTCAATCGCCCGGGAAGCCCAGGTTGCTACAGCATGATGGGGTCCATGGGTCCGGCGTTCTGTACCGAATTGCTTCTGCTTCAGTGGTAGATGACTGATGTTAAAGACATATGGGAGCCAGTTGCGGCTCCCGTATGGAATGAGTGAAAGAACTAATTAAGCGCTGAGTTTACGACGAGCGAACCCCACGAACCCGACCAAACCTGTCCCGAAGAGAGCAAGCGAAGCTGGCTCCGGAACATTCGGGGTAGGTGTCGCCGATGCCGACGCAGAGAACGATGTGAGACTGCCCACATCCTGGCCGACCGTATACTGACTAGTAAATTCGAACTGACCAGGAGTTGGCGTGTAGTCCACCACTCCCGTTCCCGTCCAGGTTCCAAATCCCGTGACTGTGAGACAGGTATCGCCGGTAAGGCACCCCTCGGTCGAAGGAGTTCCAGTAATAAAATCTGCGTCAAAGGAGCTTACAGTGAAACCGAAGGTTTCACCGTTCTCTGTGGTCGAGAAGAGTTGGATTGAAGGTGGAGTATTATTTCCGTTCAGATAGGGAATAGGGAGGGAGACAAATGTGATTGGGTTGCCGTCCGTCAGGTAGGTGGCGAAGGCACTCCCCGGTGGCCCAATTGCTCCTGCGACTACCGAAGTGCCAGGTGCAAACGTGATGATTCCGATGGGAGACGGGTCGGTAAAGGAATCGGTTCCGGTAGCGGAAAAGAAACCGCTAATGGAATCGGCGTGGGCGACGAGAGAACTGCTAACAGCTAAGGCAGTGAGTACAAGTAGGCGTTTGATCATAGGCAACCCCCTAAATTACTAGATAGCGAAAATCGAGAAACTTCCTCGCAACTATCGCATGAAGATGTGCGATTCCGTAAGGCTGGTTGGCCCTGAAGGCCCACTTCTGATTTTGTTCGGCAAACAATTCTTTTGGTAAGTGCACAACGACATGAAAATGTTGATGATTTTGGACTTGGTCGGAGGCGCCGAATTATCAGGACATCAACGAAATGGATTTTTTGTTATGTCGTCTATCGGACAACAATGATCGTGGCGTGGAACAGATCATCGAAGCGAGCACAAAGAAAACCCCATCTTCAGCTGGCGCGCGAAGATGGGGTTTTCCTATTCGGGTTGTCGCTTATTTTGACTAGGGCGTTATTTGACGACGGACTGGAAGAGGGGCGAGGTGAGGAGACTGGCGAACTGGCTGTCGGAAGAGGAGTAAGAGACGGTCAGAGTGCCAGCGTTGGAGTCGATGGTGGTCTGATCGAGAGCTGACTTTTCGAGGGGCGAGCCGGCGGTCTTGCGCATGATCGATACGCCCTTCATCAGAGTCGCAGCTGTAGCGGCGGTGATGGTGTCGGACATGACTACGGCCATATCGAACTTAACGCCGTTCTGGAAGTCCATGGTGTAGCGGCTGCTCTTCATGCGGTTCTTGACGGTGTCATAGTCGGCGAGTTGAGCAGCGTCGCCGAGGACGCTCTTCATCATGGTCTGAGTGCCTTTAGCGTCGAGCAGACTCCAGACTGCCTTGGTGTCGACCACGCCCATCTCGTTGACCATATCGCCGTTGGAGAGGAAGTCGGGGACCATGCCGTCACGAGCGTCCATCGCTGCCTCGACTGCGCTGAGATCACCGAAGACCATGGTGGTTTGGTTGAGGAAGACAACACTCATGCCGTTGGAGCCCATGGGGTAGATGCTGGAGTTGCGGAGCATCTTAGGCTTGGTCTTGTTCTTGGTGAAATTGGCCATGATCTCGCGGGTGTGGAACTGACCCTGGGCGATGCCGACGATGCGAGTGCCCTTGCCATCGGCGTCACGGAAGGCGGCGAAGGCGAGGACGTCGGCGTCCTGATCGACCTTGAGGCCAGAGCTCTTAAGAGCCGTCTCGAGACGCTTGAGCTCGGGCGGGAGAACGCGATCCTTAAGCTCCATGGCAGCAGGCGAGTTTTGCATGGCGTGGTAGTCGACGACGATGAGCTGCTGGATGTCTTTTGGAATGGATGCCTTGGCGTCGCTGGAGAGCTGTGCCGCAGATGCAAATGTGGGGGCCAGGATGGTCGCGATGGCGACGGCGGCAGGGAGGAGGCTTTGCTTCGTGATTTTCATTGTTACTTTGACTCCTTGAGCTACTGCAAGTGTAGCGTCAGCTACACCATTGTTCCGTGAATGTAAGACTGTTTGCAAGCGCGGATGGGGAGGTGTTCGTTATCAGAATGCTACTTTTGTGGTACCTCGATCGGACGGCTGACTCTGCTGACTCTATTGCTCAGGCCAGGCGATAGGGGCGTGGAGTCTGCGTTCGAGAACCTTGCCGTCTGGATCGAAGCCAGTTATTTGACGTACCCAATCGGAATCGGGCTCATAGGCGGCCTGGGGTATCAGCCCTATGAGTTCGGCGTCGTCAATGAGGACTCCGTGGCGTTGGGCGAGATGGTGGAGCGTGGCATGGATGTGGCGCATAGGAGTGAGATTGAAGTCGGTGACGTTCATGCTGACCTGGGCTCGGCCGTTGGCGAAGACACCTATGGCCTTAACGCCGTGAAGACCGCCGTTGGCGGCTCGGATGTCGCGGGCGATCGCTCGTGCAGCAGCGATATCGGACCCTTTGAGGTGAACGTTGTAGGCGATGAGGAAGCTTCGGGCACCGACAGCGCTGGCGCCGGCCGTTTCGTGGAGTTCGGGGCCGCCGATGTCGGGACGGCGGGCAGCGTCGCGGCGAACAGCGTCGCGTAGACCTTCGAACTGGCCTTTGCGGACGTCTTCGAGTTGGACCCGGTCGGGGCGGGCAGCCGCGGCTCCGTAGAAGTAGACGGGGACGCCGTAGCGCCGCCAGATCAGGAGGCCGGCCTGGCGCGCGAGAATGGCGCACTCGGCGAGGGACGCTCCGCTGACGGGTATGAAGGGGATGACGTCGGCGGCGCCGATGCGGGGATGGACGCCGTTTTGCTTGGTGAGGTCGATGAGTTCGGCAGCCTTGCCTGCGGCGCGCGCCGCGGCTTCGACGACGCCGCTGGGCGTGCCGGCGATGGTTACGACGGAACGGTTGTGTGCGGTGTCGAGCGACCAATCGAGGAGACGGACGCCTTCGACCTGCATGGATGCGACGATCTGTCTTACTTTTCCTGCGTCCGTCCCTTCAGAGAAGTTGGGCACGCATTCGATGATGGCTTCGGAGTTCATAATCAGCAATTAGTGAGTTTGCTAGTCAGCGAGTTAGCGGTTTGCCGATGAGCGGGTTTGCCAGCCGGAAGAGATTTGTTTACTTCCACCATGTGTATCCGAGGGAGAATTGTACGCTCGCGTTGACGCCGGGGTTGCGGTCTCCGAGTGAGGCGCTGGAGATGTGGATACCGTTCGCGCTGAAGTCGATGGAACGGCGTGGATGGATGAAGTAATGGACGCCTACTCCGCCCTGTGGAGTGAAGTTCCAGACGCTGGCGTCGGCGTTGGGCCCATCGTTTTGCTCGTTGTAAGGTGGGCCACCGAAGGCTGGGTATTTGTGATTTGTCCAAAGGACACCACCTGCGGCCTGTCCCCAGTAGGAGAAATGTTTGGTGCCGGCCAGGTTCCAGCGAAAGATGACTGGCGTGATGGACATGCCGGTGAAGGTGCCGCCTACGGTGTAGAAAGCGGTGCACTGGGGGGGCAAACCGATCGGGTTGGTGCAGAAGGGGCGCTGGTACTTGGGAGTGTAGGACTGCCAGAAGGGGAAGAACTGGCCGCCGAGCTCGAAGCTGCTGCGCCATGGGCTGTCGCCGTGAGTGGAGATGAGGACTTTGCCGATCTGCGCTCCGGCCATGAAGAACTTGAAGCCGTTGCGGTCATCGGTGACGCCGTTGCCGCCTTGAATCAGGACTCCGATCTCCATCGGTTTGTGACCGGAGGTGTCGTGGAAGGGCGTGACCTCGGTGTTGGCCGTTGTTTGCGCTGAGGCGAAGCGGGCAAAGAGCAGAAGGGCGAAGACCCAGATGGCCATTCTGGTGTGGCGTTGGGGGCTGTTGATCAAGCTAGGTCTCCGGATGTTGGCTGGCAGAAGAAGACCGCCGGTGAACGGCGGCCTTTTGAGGTTGGCGACCGGTGGTCCGTGTCAGGCGCTGGCGACGGCGGCTTCGTCGAAGTCAAAGTTGGAGTAGACGTTTTGCGTATCGTCGAGATCTTCGATGGCTTCGAGGAGGCGGATCATGGCGTTGGCCTGAGTTCCCTCGAGTCTCGTGTAAGTCGAGGCGATTTTGGTGATCTCCGCGGTCTCGGGCGTGATGCCGGCCTTCTTGACGGCTTCGGAGACGGCTTCGAAGTCCTTGGGCTCGGTGAGGATCTCCCAGTTTTCACCTTCGTCGGAGAGGTCTTCGGCACCCGCGTCGAGGACGATCTCAGTGAGCTTGTCTTCGCTGGCGGCTGATTTGGCTACGGTGATGACTCCCTTTTTGGTGAACATCCATGAAACCGCGCCTTCCGCGCCGAGATTGCCGCCGTTTTTGCTGAAGGCGTGGCGGATTTCGCTGACGGCGCGATTTTTGTTGTCGGTGAGGACTTCGACGATGATGGCTACACCGCCGGGGCCGTAGCCCTCGTAGGTGATCTCCTCGTAGGAGACGCCTTCGAGTTCGCCGGTGCCGCGCTGGATGGCGCGCTTGATGTTTTCGGCGGGCATGTTCTCCGCTTTGGCGGCCGCGATTGCTGTGCGGAGGCGGGGGTTACCGTCGGGATCGCCACCACCGCCGGTCTTGGCGGCTATGGTGATTTCTTTGATCAGGCGGGTGAAGATCTTGCCACGCTTGGCGTCGAGTGCGCCTTTTTTGTGCTTAATTGTCGCCCATTTTGAGTGGCCGGACATGAGTTTCCTCGGTGGTGGTTTTTGCGGTGCGGATATCTGCGCAACCCTGTGAGTTTAGCACGTTTGGGTCTGCGGATGCATGTTCCGGAGATGCTCCCCCCACCCTATCCAAAAGTGCGCAAAGTCTTCGAAGGAGAGACTTTAGGTCTGGACTTCCTGTGTCATTAGGCTGGATGGTGTCCGGTTTTGCTACTTTCCCTGGAGGAGGGTTCGT
Organism: uncultured Acidobacteriaceae bacterium; assembly: GCA_963798925.1. GTDB lineage: Bacteria > Acidobacteriota > Terriglobia > Terriglobales > Acidobacteriaceae > Edaphobacter. Next base: position 346,719 of record CAWCVD010000007.1, on the reverse strand, counting down.
CAAGTGGGATGAAGTCGTTCTTCGCCTGAAGCGGAGTAAAAGGAAAGGCAAAGACAATTTGCGATCGGTTTTCGGTTTAATCAGTTTTTCAGTTCTTCAGTTTTTGGGGGAGGAGTTCGTGGCTGAAGAGGTCGGTGACGGATTCGCGGCGGCGAATGAGTTTTGCGGAGCCGCCTTCGACGAGGACCTCGGCGGGACGGAGACGGGTGTTGTAGTTGGAGGCCTGAGCCATGCCGTAGGCTCCGGCGTCGAGGAGAACGACGAGGTCTCCAGGTTTGATCGGGGGGAGGACGCGGTCGCGAGCGAAGAAGTCGCCGGATTCGCAGACGGGGCCGACTACGTCGACGACCACAGAGGACTTCCCTGCCGGTTTCTTTACTGGAATGATCTCGTGATGGGCGTGGTACAGGGCGGGACGGATGAGATCGTTCATTGCGGCGTCGGTGATGACGAAGGTCTTTGCGCCGTTTTTCTTGACGTAGAGGACTCGGGTAAGGAGAGCCCCGGCCTGCGCCACGATGAAGCGACCTGGTTCGAGGAGGAGGTGGGCGGGGTCGGCGCCTAGTCCCTGGTTGAGGGCAGCGGCATATTTTTCAACCTGGCGGGCGGGATCGAAGGCGGAGGCGCCGTAGTCGATGCCGAGGCCGCCACCGGCGTCGACGAAGCGGATATTGTGGCCATCGCGGCGAAGGTCGGCGATGAGGGCAGTCACTCGAGTGAGCGCGGCGGCGAAGGGATCGACTTTGCGGATCTGAGAGCCGATGTGGACGGAGACGCCGGCGGGGTCGAGCCACTTTGATTTTTTTGCGGCGCGGTAGATGGCGCGGGCGGCTTTGATATCGATGCCGAACTTATGTTCGCTGAGGCCGGTGGAGATGTAGGGGTGGGTTTCGGCGAAGACGTCGGGGTTGACGCGGAGGGCGAAGCGGGCGACTTTGTTGAGGGCCTGGGCGCGGTCGGCGAGGAGGTCGAGTTCGGCCTCGGATTCGACGTTGAAGAGCAGGATGTTGGCGCGGAGGGCGGCGTCGATCTCACCTTGTTGTTTGCCTACTCCGGAGAAGACGACCTTTTTGAGGGCGGGTCTGTGGGCTTTGCGAACGCGCTCGAGTTCGCCACCGGAGACGATGTCGAAGCCTGCTCTCTGCTCGGCGAGGAGACGGAGGATGGCGAGGGAGGAGTTTGCTTTGACGGCGTAACAGATGGTGTGAGGGCGGCTGGCGAAGGCGTGCTCGAAGAGCTGGAAGCGCTGGGTGATTTGCGCGGCGGAGTAGACGTAGAGTGGCGTTCCGAATTTGCTCGCGAGAGCGGCGAGATTCGCCTGGTCGCAGTGCAGGGTGCGATTGCGGTAGCCGAAGGGTCGCGCGGCTGCCTGAGGAAGAGTTGGCGATGTTTCGGTTTTTTTGGGCAAGCTCAAATGCTCTGGATCGAGGTTGGGTAAGTCTGTCGACGAATCCTCTAGGTGGTTTTAGCTGGAAGCGGATAGGGGGCTTCGGGGATGACGACCCAGGCGACGAGATAGGCGATGGCGCCGACACCGGTGAAGAGAACGAAGAGCGCAGTGAGGACGCGGACGAGAGTCATGTCCCAACCGTAGTGGATGGCGAAGCCTGCGCAGACTCCGGCGATGACTCGGTTGGCGCGCGAACGGGTGAGTTGGCCAGGGACGGGGAAGGAACCTGGAGGGGGCGGAGGTGGTGCTGCGATGGTGGTTCCGCAGTTCGAACAGAAACGGGAGGAGGGGTCGACGGTGTTACCGCAGCGGGAACAGAACATAGGAGTCTCCGGAGAGTTCTATTTTGCCACAGAGATCGTGCGATGTAGCAGAGAAAACGGTAGCGGTCGAGAGCGCCCTTGTGACTTCAGGAATGAGTTTGGGAATTGGCAGGCGCGACACAAGGGTGACTACAAAAGCAAGAAGGGCAAAAGCAAAATGCGGGGATCCTTCGCTACGCTCAGGATGACGACTTCAGAGATGATGGGGCCGGACGACGACATCAGGGTTGGAGGGACAGACGACGGCTTCCATACGGACATGTCATTCGCTTTGGTGTAGCGGTTTCTTCTTTGGATGAGGCAGGTTCCAGTTATTCGTGGCGAAGGGCTTCCATGGGTTCGACTCTGGAGGCTCGGAGGGCGGGAAGCCAGGCGGCGGTGAGGGCTACGCTGAGCAAGAGACAGCCTGCTCCGGCAAAGGAGATGGGATCGGCGGGTTTGAGGCCGTAGAGCATGGACTTGACCAGCTGAACTAGGCCGAGGGCGACCGCGAGACCGGCGACTACGCCGAGTGCCGCTAGCCAGCCTGCTTCGCGCAGGACCATGCCGCGGACTTGCCGGCGCTCGGCGCCGAGGGCGAGACGGATGCCGATCTCATTGGTGCGTTGGGAGACGGTGTAGGCCATGATTCCGTAGATGCCGACGCAGGCGAGAGCGAGGGCGAGGAGGCCGAAGCCTGCGGTGAGGCTGGCGAAGACGCGTTCTTGTTGGGTAGTGGCGTCGATCTGTTGTTGCTGGGTGCGGATGTCCATGAGTGGAAGGTTGGAATCGATTTTCTGGACAGCGGCGCGGAGGGATGGCGTGATGGCTTCTGGCGGCATTTGGGTGCGGACGATGTAGGTGGCGCCATCGATCTCGGGGATCTGGTTGTAGAGATCGAAGTGGATGGGTGGGGGCTCGTCTTTGAGATTGGAGTAGCGGGTATCTCCGACGACGCCGACGATCTGAATCCATTTGCGATTGGGCTTACTGTCGTCGTCTGTAGCGAACCGCTTGCCGACGGGATTCTGGCCGTTGAAGAACTGACGGACGAGAGTCTGATTGACGACGGCGACCTGCTGAGCTGGGGTGACGTCCTGCTGGGTGAATCCGCGGCCGAGCAGGACGGGGATGCCCATGACGGAGAGGAAGTCGTGTCCTACATGTCCCGTGTAGGCGATGCCGGAGTTGTCTCCGCGTTCACGCTTTACTTTAGGAGCGCCTTCGATGTCGAAGTTGTCGGTTGAGGTGTTGTTCGCGACAAGCGGGTTGTCGGTGAGGGAGACGGACTGGACTCCGGGGACGGCTCGGAGAGCTTCCTCGATGCGGGCGTGGAGGGCGACGTCTTTGGGAGCTGGATATTGCTCGCTTGGCGGATTGAGGTCGAAGAGGAGGAGATGGTCGGTACGGAAGCCGGGGTCGATGGAGTTGAGATTGATGAGGGTGCGGAGGAAAAGCGCAGCGCAGACGACGAGCATGGTTGAGAGAGCTACCTGGAAGGTGACGATTGCCTTGCCGCTCCAGGCTTTGCGATGACGGGTTGCGGTCTTAGTGCCTTCTTTGAGGGCGGTGCCGATTTCAGCGTGTGTGGAGGCCCAGGCGGGAGCTATGCCGAAGAGAATTCCGGTGAGGAGGGTGACCGAAGCGGTGAAGGCGAAGACGCGCCAGTCGAAGGGGACGTTGAGGTCGGTCTGTTCCCAGGCGTTTGCGAGGAGTTTGGGGAGGCTGGTTCGGCCCATGTAGCCGAGGAGAAGTCCGAAGAATCCGCCCAGGGCGGAGATCATGAGGCTTTCGGTGAGAACCTGGCGGAGGATTCGCAGACGGCCGGCACCGAGAGCGAGGCGGACGCCCATCTCACGTTGGCGGGCAGAGGCTCGGGCGAGCATGAGATTGGCGATGTTGGCGCAGGCCAGGAGGAGAACGAATCCGACTAGCGCGAGGAGGACGTAGAGAGGCTTGGAGAATTCGCGTCCGGCGTAGTTCAGTCCCCTGCTGCCGTCCTCGAGGACGAGAGTGGGCATGGTGTCGTCTTTGTTGATTTTCTCGGTGCCACGAATGGCTGCGGAGACGGCGACGTCGAGTGAGGCGCGGGCCTGCTCATCGGAGACGCCGGGTTTGGTACGGGCCATGAGCTGGAGCCAGAAGAGTCTTGTGTTCGACTGAAACGGGCCGCCAAGAAAAGACGCTCTGAGCAACGGGATCATTGATAGAGGCATGAAGAGCTCAGGCGAGCTTTGGACGCTCTTGGCTCCGGTGAAGCCGCGAGGGTTAACTCCGATGATGGTGATGGGGATCGTGTTGACGGTGATGACCTTGCCGAGGACGTCAGGGGAACGGGCAAAGTTGCGCTGCCAGAAGCCATCGCTTATTACGGCAACTGCCCCGGTGGAGGGGGCGCCATCGTCCGAGGAGAGAATGGCCCGGCCGATTGCGGGGGTGACCCGCATCTGTTCGTAAAAGTTGCCTGAGACAAGCTCCAGCTGGACTGCCTGGGCTGATCCGTTGACAGTTACGTTGCTGCGCCCTAGGTCTTTGAACGCGAAGATATCTTCGAGGACGTGATTCTCTTTTCGCAGCTGCTCGTAGACGGGGTAGGAAAACGAGTTGAAGCGCCTTCTACCACCCGAAATGCTGTTAAAGTCACCCCACGAGGAGTGAATGGCGACGTGGTTGTCGCCGGTGAGCGTGAAGAGGCGTAGCTGCTCTGGGTGAGGCACGCCGAGGCGTTCGTAGAGCATCTCGTTGGCGATGGAGAAGATGGTGGTGTTGGCTCCGATGGCGAGAGCGAGCGAGCCTACCGCGATGGCGGTGAAGCCTGGGCTTTTGCGGAGGATGCGGGCGGCGTAGCGGAGATCGCACCAGAGATCGTCCCACCAGCGGAGGTTGAGGGAGTGGCGCATCTCGTCTTTGTGGGAGGCTACGGTCCCGAATTCCAGGCGGGCCTGGCGCGCGGCTTCGGCGGAAGGCATGCCGGTGCGCTCGAGGTCGGCGGCGTGGGCTTCGAGATGGAAGCGGAGTTCGGCGTCCATTTCCTGCTCGAGGCTGCGACGGAGGAAGACAGAGCGGAGCCACGATTTGAGACGCGACCATTGCGCGCTCACGACAGCACCTCGGGGACGTCCGCGGCAGTTAGGCGGAGGATGGTGCCGATGATGCCGGCCATGCGGTTCCATTTTTCGGTTTCGGCGAGAAGCTGACGGCGGCCGGCAGGGGTGAGGGTGTAGTACTTGGCGCGGCGATTGTTGTCGCTCTCACCCCACTCGCTTTTGATGGCGCCGTCGCGCTCGAGGCGGTAGAGCGCGGGATAGAGAGAGCCCTGCTGAATGACGAGCTGCTCGCCGCTGATCTGCTGGATGCGGAGTAGGATGCCGTAGCCGTGGAGTTTGTTGAGCGAGACGGCTTTGAGAATCAGCATGTCCAGGGTTCCCTGCATGAGATCGATCTGTTTTGGCATTCGGGGCGGTTCTCCTTGACGGTCTAGGAGAATTGTTGCGTGCGCTCTCCTAGTTCGTCAAGGAGAAATTTTTGCGGTCCAGATGGGCGGTCTCTGGGACGTAGTGGTCTGGGGCGCGGAAGTCCTAAGGTTTTAGTTGACAAGATTGCAGAGTTGGGCGTAGGGTTTGTCCTAACGATTTAGGAGATGCGCGGATGAAGAAGACGGAGCGGGAGAGATTGACCAAGCTGGAGCTGCAGATTATGCAGGTGATATGGCGGCTGGGACCGAGCAGCGTGGGTGCGGTGCAGGAGGGGTTGGAGCAGCGGTTGGCGTACACGACGGTGCAGACGATGCTGAATATTCTGCAGAAGAAGGGAAAGCTGCGGAGGAAGCTCCGCGGGCGAGCTTATGAGTACAGCGCTGTCGTGACAGAGGCGAGGGCTTCGGGGCATGCGGTTCGTGACTTGATCGACCGGATGTTTGGGGGCTCGAGCGAGGAGCTCGTGATGAGCCTGATCAAGAACAGGCAGATCGATGCGAAGAAGATTGCGGAGTTGAGCAGGCGACTGGAAGAGGAAGGCGGCGGCGAATGAGATCGTTTGAGCTGTGGGTGCTGGGATATTTGTTGAACTCGTTATGGCAGATTCCGCTGGTGTTTGGTGCGGCTTGGGTTGCGGCGCGGTTGGGGCGGAGCGCGGGTCCAAGAGCGGTGCATCGGGTTTGGGTGAGTGCGCTGGTGGTTGAGGCGGTTTTGCCGGCGTGCCCCTTGATGGATTTGGGTGGGGTTTGGGGGAGGTTGAAGAGTCTTGTGATGTTTGGCCTTGCGGGTGGCGGGGTTGGGAGGGTGCATGCCTCGATTGGGGGCGGAGTTGCCGGGGGCTCTGGTTTGGTGAGGTTTCCGACGGCGGTGGTGACTGGGGTTTTGGTGTTGTATGTGGGAGTGGTGGTGTATTTTGTTGGGCGGCTTGGGTGGGGTTTGTGGAAGACGATGTTGATGCGGCGGCAGGCGACGCCACTGACACTGGCAGGCGAGGCGAGGCGGACGTGGGAGCGGTGTCTTGCTTTGTTTGGCCTCTCGGGGCGTGGCGATGGACCGGAGATACGGACGTCGCGGATGATTCGGGGGCCGGTGACGGTTGGGGTCAGACGGCAGGTGCTGCTGGTGCCGCCGCGATTCATGGAGCGGGTTGAGCAGGGAGATCTGGATGCGTTGTTGGCGCATGAGATCGTGCATATGCGCAGGCGAGACTTTGCGAAGAATTTGTTGTATGAGGTGTTGTCGCTGGCGGGGGCTTATCATCCGCTGCTGCGGTTGACGCGGCGGCGGCTGGCTGAGAGTCGGGAGATGGTCTGCGATGCGATGGCTGCGGATGCGGTTGCGGGACGGGCGAGGTATGCACGGTCGTTATTGCGGCTGGCGTCGATATTGTCGGATCGGCCGCCGGCCAGAGTTCTTCACGCCATCGGGATATTCGATGCCAACATTTTTGAGAGGAGAGTTATGAATCTGACGGAGAGGCGAGTGGAAGTGCGAGGGATGCGGCGAGCGGCGATTGCTGTTGCGTGTGTTGCGATGGGAGTGGCAACTTGCGTCTCGGCGGTGGCACTGCGGGTTGAGGTGTCGGCACCGGCGGGACAGGACAAGACTCCCACGACCTTGTCGGTGGACGCGAGCAAGATGCAGAACATGATCATTTACAGGAAGAGTCCGGTGTATCCGGTTGATGCGAAGGCGAACAAGGACACGCTGGACGGTTCGGTGGTTCTGGGTGTGGTGCTTGGGATGGATGGCGTCCCGGTGAAGGTGTTTGTGAAGAAGAGCCTGCGTGCGGATTACGACCAGAGCGCGATGGATGCTGTGCGGGAGTGGCGATGGAAGCCGTTTCTGCTGAATGGCGAACCGATTCAGGTGAAGACGACGGTGACGGTGAATTACACCCTGGCAGATTGAACGGACGGCGGTTGCGGGCTGAGTTCCCTGCTCTGCCCGCAGTCCCGAGGGCCTATTTGCCGATGTAGGGAGTCTTGAGGTAGCGGCGGGCGGCGTCGGCCTGGGACTGGTCGCCGCCGCCGGCTGAGGCTAGCTGGTACTGCTTGATGGCTTCGTCGCGATTGTGGAGTAGGTCGAACATTTCGCCGGCGTTGAGCTGGGCGCGGCGGCGGAGCCAGTCGGTGCAGGTGGGCTGGGCTGCGGTGAGCAGATAGTTCTGTGCGGCTTCGGCGATCTGGTTCTGGCCGCGCTGAGTGTCGGCGAGGCCCCAGTAGGCCATGTGGAGACGGGGCTCGACGAAGTAGTCGGGCTTTTTGGCGTCGGCGATGACCTGCTGGTAGAGGACGATGGCTCCGGGGCCGTTGCCGGAGTCTTTGGTGAGGTTGGCGACCTCGAGGCGGAAGAGATAATCGTGTGGGAACTCTTCGGCGAGACCTTTCTGGACGACGATGGCCTCGGCGTAACGAGCGTCGTGACGGAGGAAGAGCGAGAGTGCAGTGCGGGACTCGATGGGTGTGACGATGCCGTGTGCGGCCGATTCGCGGAGGAGTTCGAGGCCTTTCTCCTTGTTGCCGCTGACGCCGGCGACGCCGACCATGATGCGAATGAAGCGCGGGAGGCTGGCGACGGCGAATTGCTGGATGCCGATGGCCATCTTGGCGTCGTCGTAGCCGGGGTCGATTTTGAGGACCTGCTCGCTGTCTCCTCGGGAGGCGTAGCCTTGGCGGGCGGCGGCGACGTAGCTGTGATCGACGAGGGTGATGAAGGCGGCGTGCATTCCACGGGCATACCCGCGAGCGAACCAGGCGTTGGCGTCGTTGGGATTGGCTTTGATCTGCTGGTCGGCGAGAGCGATGGCGGCGTTGGTGACGGATTCGATTCGGTCGCGGGTGGCCTGGGGGACGGTGACGGCTCGTTTGGAGGTGAGGAAGCTGTCGTGGGCGTAATAAGTCGTGTCGAGGAGGTCCTGACGATAGAGCTCGCGGAAGATGAGCGTCATGAGGACGTAGCCACTGGCAATGGCGGACTGGGGGTTGGCTTTCTGGATGGCCTCGAAGCGGGTGAGGGCTCCGTCGTAGTCGAGGTTGTAAAAGTGCTCGTGGGCCTCGTGGACCTGGGGGGTGAGGTTGATTGGGTCGGTGTGGGCGGCGGGGTTGTAGGTATCTGCGGGGGACGAGCTCACGAGAAGAAATGCGAGCAAGAAGCTAAAGATTGTTCGACAGCGTTTTATCGTGGTTCTCCAAGGCTTCTTTGCTCGCGTTCGCCTGCTGACCCGATGATAAGGGAAGACGATGTTAATCGTTTATTGGACGCACCACGGAATAAGCTATAACCTTTGTACCGGAGATGGCCGATAGCGGCGCATTTTCATCTGGTCGAACGGAACGGTATGACACGGGTCGAGTTGCTTCAATTGTTGGTTGGTCAGGCACGCACAAACGGATTTGAGTTTCGGAGATGGTACGTCGGCAAGCTGGGTTTGCCGTGGGAGAACGCGCGCCAGGCGGTGGAGACACTGGCTGCGCAGAGGCGGTACTACGCTCTTCTGTTCTCGCATGATTTTGCTTCGCACTTCTGGAAGCCGGGTGAGGTGATGACCTTCCAGGTGCCGACGCAGACATTTACCCGAAGGATGAAAGACGGGACGATCGGCACGGTGAGGCGCAAAGGATATACGCGGCGCAGTGCGCGGGAGGATGCGTGGCTCTATCACCTGAAGGAGCTTGCGGCGGCTGAGGAGCCACTGCGTTATATGCGGCGGTTTCTGCGGGTGGAGGATGAACTGGTGGAGGACGACGGGGGGATTGAGGACGGCCTGGATTAGCTTGCTGCAGACATTGCCTGAAACGTGGCAATTGCAGGCTAGAGGTTGTGTGCTTTGCGTATCGCGGCGATTTGTTTGAGGTGGTGTCTGCCGTGAAGAAGCTGGAACATGCGCCAGTTGTTGACGCTGAGTGGGCCCAGGATTGTGTGATTGGCACAACGTGCGTCGCCGAAGAGCCTCCCGGCTTCGGTGCAGAGGGCATCGAGACGTATCAGGTGTTCGCTGACGGCTTGGGTGAGTTCGCTGCCGGATAGTGATTGGCTTGTTGCGTTGGGTATGACCGCGGGAGGCGCCTGTCGACCGGGCGGATAGTATCCAAGTCTGAATACAGCGTACTGCTGGATCTTTTGCTTCGTGGTGGGTTTAGCCTTGGTGGGGGAGCGTTTGGTGATGCGTGTGTTGAGGGCGAGTTGAGTCAAAGAATAGGTGAGGAGCAGGTGCTCCATGATCTGCTGGATGCTCCACTTCGCGGGTTGGGATGGAGGGCGGAGCTGAGTCTGAGTGGCGTTGAGCCCGCGGAGGGTGGAAGCGATCTCGCGCTCGAGCTGATGGAAAGTGGCGTTCATGGCGGCGAGATCACGTTACACGCCTTGCCTGCGCGGCGGCTAGCTTCTGATTTCAGCTTTTACTTATTGAGTCCGTTGAGCTCGGCGAGGGCTTTTTTGGCGGCTTTGGCCTTTTCGCCGTCGGGATCGAGCTTGAGATAGAGCTGGTATTCGGCGACGGCCTCGTCGTTTTTCTTCATCTTCTGCGCTACCTCGGCGAGGGCGAAGTGTGCGGCGGAGTATTCGGGCTGGATTTTGACCGCGTCCTTGGTGCGGAGGTAGGCTCCCTGATAGTTTTCGTCGCGGAGATAGAATCTGGCGACGTTCAGGTCCTCGTCGACACGTTCGTCATCGCTCTGAATGTGTTGCGGCTTGGGGAGTTTGCGATGGACGGAGGTGCCCTCGGGCGGGTTGCCGTTGGCGTCTGGAGGGGCGGCTGGCGGATTATCGGGATCATCGGCGGAGCTTGAGCTGCTGCTGGAGTCGTCGCCGGGGAGTTTGGGGGGTGGTTGGGTGGGAAATGGATGTTGGGCAGCGGCATCAGATGGGGTGGTGCCCGGAGTGGTATTTGGAGTGGGAGCGGCCGGAGCGGTGTCCGGCTTAGCGGGTGGCGCGGATTGTTGTCCTGGGAACGGGAATTGCTGGGCTGCGGATTTTTTTGCGGGCGGAGTTGAGGTGCAGGGCTTGGCTGTCTGGTCAGGAGCTGCGGGCTGGGTGGGGTTTTGAGCCTGGCTTTGATTTGGGCACGGCGGCGCGGCGGGCGGGTTCTGTGCCGGCGTCTGCGCGATGCTTGCCACGGAGAGCAGCAATGTTGCGGTGATCGCTCGAGCTGTGAGGTGAATCGGCATCTGGTCGCCTAACTCTTTGACGGTGTTGCGCCGGGGTTTGTTATAGTCAGCAGACCCGAGGTGCTTTCTTAGGGCTATTTTATTGGATGGATTGATCTGACTTATGGTTGATGGGCTGATTATTCGTTCTTCGTCGATTCATGCGGCAGGGTGTTATACGACGCGGGCGATCAAAAAGGGCAAGTGGGTGTGCGAGTACGATGGACCGCGCTTCAGCAAGAGCGTGGCTGATGAGCGATATAGGGATCGAGACATCACGTATCTCTTTAGCCCTGGGGAGGATGGGACGGTGATCGATGGATTTGGGATTGCGATGTTTATCAATCACTCGTGCAATCCGAACTGCGAGTCCGCCTCGGAGGATGGGCGAGTGTTTATCCGGGCAATTCGCGATATCGCGGCGGGTGAGGAGTTGACGTATGAGTACAACCTCTTCGACAGCGATGACGAAGAAGCGGATTGTTATTGTGGCGCGGAAAAATGCCGGGGCACGATGTTCAGCGAGGATGAGGTGAAGCGGCGGGCTCGACGGGCGAAGCGGGTTGCGGCGAAGAGTGCGAAGGGATAAGCCCTGCGGATTTTCTGCATGTTGCGGGCGATACAATAGAGGTTGCGAGGGCGGTCGCGGCTTGGCTACGTATCCGTTCAATAAGTAATTTATGGCTTATCAGGTTCTTGCAAGGAAATACCGGCCGCAACGGTTTGCGGATGTCGCGGGACAGGACCATGTGACCGTGACGCTGATGAATGCGCTGACGCAGAACCGGATTGCGCATGGGTACATCTTCAGCGGGCATCGCGGGATTGGGAAGACAACGATTGCGCGCATTCTGGCGATGGCGCTGAACTGCCGGAACACGATTGGGTCGGCGGTGCGACCTACGGCGGAGCCTTGCGAGGTTTGCGAGAGCTGTACGGAGATTCGCGCGGGGAATTCAGTCGATGTGATTGAGATTGATGCGGCGACCAATCGCGGGATCGATGAGATTCGTGAGCTGCGGGATGCGGCCCGGTACAGGCCGGCCAGGGATAAGTACAAGATCTACATCCTGGATGAGGCGCACCAGATTACGGATGCGGCGTTCAATGCGCTGCTGAAGACGCTGGAGGAGCCGCCGGATCATATTGTTTTCATGATGGCGACTACGCAGCCGGAGGATATTCCGCAGACGGTGCGGTCGCGGTGCCAGCACTTCAGTTTTCATGCGGTGAAGTTGGTGGACATTCTGGATGAGCTGCGTGGGATTGCTGAGCGCGAGGATGTGGACGCGGATGATGCTGCGCTGGGCTTGCTTGCGGAGGCCGGCGACGGATCGATGCGGGATGCGCTGTCGATCATGGACCAGGCGATTGCGAGTGCGCCGGTGGAGGATGGGCGGCCGCGGCTGGATGTGGGGCAGATTCGCGAACTGATGGGGACGGTTCCGAATGCGGTGTTTGAACGGATTCTTGAGGCGGTGGATGGGGGTCGAAGCGCCGAGGTGATTACGGTTGCGAATGAGCTGCTGGATGCGGGGAATTCTCCGGCGCAGTTGGCGCGGCAGCTCGTAAGGTATCTGCGGAACTGCGTAATTGCGAAGATTGCCGGGGTCGGCGGCGATGGGACGGGGTTGGATGGGGCTGCGGCGGAGTTGTTGCAGATTTCGGCAGATGAGCAGCGGCGTGCGGGGCGATCGGCTGCGCTGTTCAGCGAAGAGGAGCTGACGCGGTTTTTGCAGGTGATGCTGCGGACGTTTGATGAGCTTGGGTACAGGCAGGAGCAGCGGTTTCATTTTGAGTTGGGGTTATTGAAGCTGGTGCATCTGCGGCGGTTGCTGCCGATTGAAGAGGTGTTGAGCCAGTTCCCTGCTCGGGGTGGAACAGGACAGGGGCAAACGAATGCGTCGGCTAAGAGAGCGGATGCTTCGGTGACGGCGTCCGCCAGCAGCGGTGCGGCGAGTGCGGCGGCGCGGGTTCTGAATTCTGGTTCGGTGGCTGCAAAACCGACTTTTTCGCCGTTTGAGCAGGATAAGGATCGGAGGCGGTTTGATGGGAGAGCTGTTGAGGTCGCGCCGGCTGTAGTGCCTTCGGCGCCGGCTGTGCCGGTTCAGGTGACGAAGCCGGTTGAGGCGATCGCGACGGGTGCTACCCCTGTTGCTGTCGTGTCGCCAATAGAGGCGACTCTCGTGGAGGCTGGCGGTGCGGATTTGCCACAGAGTTCGTCTGCGAGTGCTGAGGTTTTGCAGAAAGCGGCGGTGAAGGTGCTGATCTCGGCGAAGAGCCAGGAGACGGCGGCGGATGCGATGGCCGATGCGGAGTGGTCGGTGGCGGAGGGCGACGTTCGCGTGCAGACGGAGATCTCGAAGACGATGCTGCCGATGGTGATCAATGCTGAGGCTGAGAGGCTGATCAAGGCTGCGATCCGTGATGCAGGTGCGGGCGCGTTGAAGCTGGTGTTGGTCCCGGGGGTAAAGGCGGTTGCGGCAGCTAAAAAGCCGAAGGCCGTGAAGACGGGAAGCGCTCAGGCGATGGCAATGGAACATCCGATTGTGCAGCGGGCGCAGACGCTGTTCAATGCCGAGATTCAGAGTGTGATTGATCTGCGGGACAACGATTGAGGCGCGACAGCGAGATCACGAGGACGCGATGGACTTTTCCGACCTGGGCAAGATGAAAGAGATGATGGGGCAGGCGAAGCAGATGCAGGAGCAGATGGAGAAGAAGCTCGCTGCAACCGTGGTGGAGGCTTCGAGCGGCGGCGGGGTGGTCACGGTGAAGATGAATGGGAAGAAGGAAGTGCTTCGGATCAAGATTGAGCCGACTGCGATGGGGAGTTCAACCAGTGATCTTGAACTGCTCGAAGATTTGATCGCGGCGGCGGTGAATGAGGCAGGCCGCAGGGCGGATGAGGCGATGAAGTCGAGCGTCGCGGGAATGATGAGTGGGCTTGGACTACCTGATCTTCCGGGGTTGCGGTAGGTGGCCGGTTCGTTCAATTCGGGCTCGAGCCGTTTTGCGGAGCCGATGGCGCGGCTGATCGAGGAGTTGCGGAAGCTGCCCGGGATCGGAACGAAGAGCGCACAGAGGATGGCTTTTCATGTGCTGCGGTCTTCGAATGAAGATGCGGAGGCGCTGTCGGCGGCGATTCGGGAGTTGAAGCGTCAGCTGCGGCTTTGCTCAGTGTGTAACAACATTACGGATGTAGATCCGTGTGTGTATTGCACGAGTGCCGTGCGGAATCAGAGGGTGGTTTGTGTGGTTGAGGAACCGACGAACATCGCGGCGATCGAGAAGACGCGGAGTTACAACGGGGTTTATCACGTGCTGCATGGAACGTTGTCGCCGATTGGCGGGGTTGGGCCGGAGCAGTTGCGGATTGGGAATTTGCTGACGCGGGTAGGCGAGGTCGATGAGGTGATTCTGGCGACTTCGCCGACGACGGAGGGTGAGGCGACGGCGGCTTATCTGGTGCTGGAACTGCGCAAGACCAAGAACGATTTGAAGGTGACGCGAATTGCTACGGGGGTTCCGGCGGGAAGCGATATTGAGTATGCCGACGAGGTGACTATGACGCGGGCGATGGAAGGGCGGCGGGAGTTTTAGCTGTCCGCAAACTTTACCTGTAGCTTATTTCGCCTGCGGTGTGGTCGAAGATGAGCGTCTCCGGGACCTGCACGATTGCGCCGTTGATCACGGCCATCTCCTTTGTGACTCGACGAATCTCGTACTCAGGTATTCCGCAGTCGCGAAGCACAGCAAGGGCGATATTCAGATTTGGGTACTGCTGTGGATCGTGTCGCGTCTTGCAATCGTGGGTCGAGATGTAGGTTGTCTCATCTGCTGAGTTTCTGTAGATCCGATAACGAGTCAAAGCGCCCTCCGTTCGCTCCTGCCGCACTCCTCGGATTGGAGGCATTTGTACTGAACCATATCGGCTGTGATGTGCTGAAGATGAGGGGGGATCTCACAAAATTCGAAGACGTTGAGACCGAAGGGCCGCGCCTTATCGATATCTTGCTACCAGCTGCAGGGCGGTCGCTTCGTCCTCTTCGTCGGAGATGACCCGCGATGCGAATTGGGAAGGGGCGGAATTCTTTAGACCTGACTCAGGGAGCGGTTCAGGTGTCAGATTGAGAGCGAGGCCAGCAATCCAGCGTTCTACATATCTGCTTGCGTGGGCACGTCCGCAAAAGTGACGCGTACGCCGCAACATCTTTGGATCCCATTTCGGCAGGACCACGAGATTGCCGTTCCTTTCGTACAACATCACCCAGTGGTTTGCGAATGACTTCTGCATATCGCACTCTTCGCATTTACAGGTCTGGATCAGAGACATCGATCTTGTCCTTTCGCCGTTTTTGTAGTCCAGCCCGCGGAGTTTTTGCCCGCGCAGGCGACATTGCTTGTAGGTTTATCGGCGGCGATGTTTATCTCACTAGGGCTTGGCTGCCCTGTTGATCCTGGGGCGTTCTGCCAACAATGACGATAAAAACAAACGCGAAAAGCAGATTCCTCCGCTGCGCTGCGGAATGACAAGGGTGGGCTATCGGCTACGAGGGTGGCGACGGTTGCAGAGGAGGCGCTATGGGTTGCGGAGGTTGCCTCCGGTCATTTGGTTTGGCTGGTCCAGGTTTAGCAGGTTGAGGATGGTGGGGGAGATGTCGCGCAGGCTGCCGCCTTCTCTTAGCGTGAGTTTGTTGCCCTCTTCGGTGATGTAGAGGAAGGGGACGGGGTTAGTAGTGTGGGCGGTGTGAGGGCCACCGGTGGCGGGGTCGATGAGCATCTCGGCGTTACCGTGGTCGGCGGTGACGAGGAGTGAGCCGCCGCGCTGGCGAATGGCTTGATAGATGCGGCCTAGTTGGGTGTCGACGGTTTCTACGGCGCGGATGGTGGGTTCCATTTTGCCGGAGTGACCGACCATGTCGGCGTTGGCGAAGTTGACGATGATGACGTCGAAGGCGGTGTCGCTAATGGCTTTGATAACTGCGTCGGCGATGCCGGAGGCAGACATCTCGGGGGCGAGGTCGTAGGTGGCGACCTTCTGAGATGGGACGAGGGCGCGGTCTTCGCCGGGGAAGGGTTTCTCGATGCCGCCATTGAAGAAGTAGGTGACGTGCGCGTACTTTTCGGTCTCGGCTACGCGGAGGTTGCGGAGATTGGCTTGCGCCAGGAGATTGGCGAGGAGGTTGTCCATCGACTCCGGCGGGATGACGATGGGGAGCTTGAAGTTTTTGTCGTATTGGGTCATGCAGACGTAATGAAGGCTAACGGGGACTTCGGAGAGCGGGATCTCGGCGTCGAGTTCTGCGGCTTTTGGTAAGGTGAGGCCCTGGGCGCCTTCGGGGTCGTTGGTGAGGCCGGAGCGGCGGGTGAGGACGCGGGTGATCTGGCGGACGCGGTCGGCGCGGTAGTTGAAGTTAATGACGACGTCGTGGTCGCGGATGAGGCCAATGGGTTCGCCTTCGGGGTTGATGCAGGTGAAGGGAGGGACGAACTCGTCGGTGATGTTGTTGTTATAGAGTTCTTTGATTCGGGCGATGGGGTCGGCGTAGCGTCCGCCTTCGGGGTGGCCGGTGACCAGGGCGTCGAAGGCTTGTCGCTCTTTTTCCCAGCGGAGGTCGCGGTCCATGGCGTAGTAGCGGCCGCTGACGCTTGCGATTTGCCCGACGCCTGCCTTGCGGAGGGTGTGCTGGAGTTGTTCGAGATAGCCGAGGCCGCTGGTGGGCAGAGTGTCGCGGCCGTCCATGAAGGCGTGGATGAAGACGTGGGTGAGGTGACGCTGGGCGGCCATGCGAATGAGGGCGTCGAGATGGCGCTGGTGGGAATGGACTCCGCCGTCGGAGAGGAGGCCTATGAGATGGAGGGCTCTTCCCTTTTGCGCGGCGAGTTCGTAAGCGCGGACTAATGTGGGGTCGGTATAGAGGCTGCCGTCGAGGATGGCCGTGTCGATGCGGGTCATGTCCATGCGGACGATTCTTCCTGCGCCTAGATTTAAGTGGCCGACTTCGCTATTACCCATCTGGCCGTCGGGGAGGCCGACGAAGTGCTCGGAGGCGCGGAGGAGGGTGTTGGGGTAGTCGCGTAAGAGCGCGTCGTAGGTAGGTTTGCGTGCTTGAGCGATGGCGTTGCCGTGGGTTTCGGTGCGGTAGCCCCAGCCGTCGAGGATGGTAAGAACGATCGGTTTTGACATGCTCAGTCAGGATACCAAGGAGATCTGAGTTGTGAGTTTTGTTGGAGAGCCTTAACACGGGTTTGCGGGGACGCCACGGATTTCTTTGAGGGCCTCAATGGGAATAGAGTTGAGGTGGGTTTGGAGGAGGGTCTATGAAGCGCTTTGTGGTGGGATGGAGCTTCGGTTTGCTGGTGGCTGGTTTTGCGGTGGCTGGTTGGACTCAGTCGGGAACGGTGAACGGCGCGGTTCCGCTGGAGAAGACGGAATGGAGGCTGGTTCGGTTGGGAGATGCGGTGGTGAAGGAGGATGATCTGCGACAGAAGCCAGAGATTGTTCTCGATCCGGAGGCGCATCGGGTGAGCGGGTCGGGAGGGTGCAACAGGATTACGGGTGGGTATGAGTTGAAGGGGGAGAATCTGACGTTCGGTCAGATGGCTTCGACCATGATGGCTTGTCCGAGTGGGATGGAAACGGAACAGGGTTTTCTGAAGGCGATGGGGCAGGTGAAAAGGTGGAAGATTGCGGGACGGCAGCTTGAGTTGATGGATGGCGGGGGGAAGGTGGTTGCGGTGTTTGCAGTCGCGGATTCGGCGGGTAAGTGAGTTACGTTAGCTGTGAGCACCTTCGTGGGGGTTGGGCCGTCGCTAAGACTTGAGCACTGGTCAGGAGGTTTTTGGGTCGCTTGGGAAACAAGAGCGAAAAAAAAGCCCTCCGAAGAGGGCAACTGGAGGTCATGTTCTATTTTGCTGTCCGTAAATGGGTATGAATCTAAATGGGCTCGAAAGTGAATGTGTTTCGTCTTACTTTGCGGTTGAGGGTGAACCGCTAAATACCAAGGTCATATTTCTCAAGTGAATTGCTTCCAGAACTTCGACTCCGCTGGCGGCGTCAGTTTCCAGTCCCTCGTTCTTGTTGTTCTGTTCGACCAACTTGGCGGGAACGGTGGCGAGGACCTTCCGTTTCAGGGTAAAGGTGACTTGAACGTCGGGTGCGGTACCCGTCCATGACACGTTGTAATCGCCCGGGGCGAGCTGGGTGGATCCAGCTTTTATCGTCTCGGGAACGTTCACAGTTTGGGAATTCTGCGCCGCAAAGATGGGAGCAGCGAGTGTGAACGTTAGTGCGAAGGCGAAGAATCGCTTCATAGATGTACCCTCCAACGCCCGGGATATTTCCCTGTCGGGCTAGGCGTCGAGAAAAGTACACCATGATTTGTTGGAGCTGAACCTTAAGGTTTAAGCGCTGTTGAAGGGAAATTAGTAGCGGCAATCACCGTTAAGCGGAAATGATTGGTTTGAATAGCGGAATTTTGATTTGCACACGCAGGCCCGGTGATGCGTGCTGTGCGGCGATTGTGCCGTGATGAACCTCAACGGCGCGTTTCGCGATGGATAAGCCGAGCCCCGATCCTCCACCGAGCGCATTGCGAGCGTCTTCTACGCGGAAGAACGGATCGAAGATTCTTGTGAGCATATCTTCGGGAACGCCTGGTCCATAGTCACGAACTGCAATGTTCGCGGTGTCGGAGTCTTCAGTGAGGCAAATATCGATCGTTGATTGATCTGGAGAATAACGAATTGCATTGCGCATGACGTTCTCAACTGCGCGCCGCAGCAGTTCGCGATTGCCAAGAATCTGAGTCGAGGACGAACCCCACAGGGCGATTCGACAACCCCGAACCTCGGCTTCGAATGTGCAATCACGAATGACTTCATCCAGGATGTCGCCGATGCGCATGATCTCCGTGCCTTGAGCAAGGGGTTCGCCTTCAGCGACGGTGATCTCGAGGACTCCGGCAACAAGCGAGGCGATTCGGTCTACATCGCGGTTGATGCGATCAAGAGCCGCATCAGTGTCTGCAGAGGTTCTGGCCAGCTTGACCGCAAACTTCAAGCGCGCCAAAGGGGACCTGAGTTCGTGCGATATGTCCGCGAGCAGCCTTCGCTCGTTCGCTATCATCCGTTGAAGACGTTCGGCCATTTGGTTGAATGAACTGCTTAGTTGCCCGATCTCGTCCTGACGGTTCGTGCGGACGCGGACAGACAGATCGCCGTGTCCAAAGCGCGCGATCGAGGCGGCTATTCTGCGGATGGGAGCCACAACTGCGACCGAGGCGAGCCAGCAGAGAATGCCAGTAGCGCCGATGACCAGAAAATAGTACGGCAGAAATGGCCAAATGCGCGGCCGGGCAGGCTGGCCCTCTGCTGCAAACCAATACTGGCCGTCATCGGAGCGTTGCGCGGCGATTGAATGATCGCCGGTCCGGATTCGCCATTTGGTGGATGGAGAAGGAGGGAGGAAGCGCTGCCCTGCTTCCACCGGTTACGAGATCTATGCCGTGTGCGTCGAGTAAATAATGATGAGCGCCGGAGATATGGTCCAGGCTTGCCAGATAGTTCGCCAGGGCGTGTGTGCCGCCGGTGTCAAATTTCTCGCGTGCAGACTCCAGTTGAAATTGGTCCAGGCGGTCATAGATGGGATCGATGTGCTTGCGCTCGAGGCGAACTGAGATCTCTCGAAATACGAGGAAGGAGAGTGACAGTGTGCCCACCATCGCGAGAAAGACGGCGAAATAAAGGGACCTGAACTTAAGCCGCTCCGGCAAAGACATAACCGACTCCCCGAATCGTTCGAATGAGATTTCGACCGGCTTTTAGCTTTCTGCGCAGATGGCTTATGTGAACGTCGAGGATACGATCGTATGGCGCTGCCTGGCGCTCAAAGAGGGCCAAGGTGATTTCGTCTCGGGAGACGACGCGTCCTGCAGAGCGCATCAGTAATTGGAGCAGATCGAATTCCATTTGTGTGAGTTCCGCGGGCGAACCTGCGATCCAAAGTTCGCGCGTGGCGGCGTTGATTCGAATGTCACCGATGGTTACTTCGTTGCGGCTTTTCCAGCTTGCGGTTTCGGTGCGACGCAATACGGCGCGGATGCGCGCCAAAAGCTCATCCGGATCGAATGGCTTTGAGAGATAGTCGTCCGCCCCCGCATTCAACCCGAGAATCCTGTCCTGGTGTTGAACGCGCGCGGTCAAAATGATCACGGGGAGGTCGTTCCGGCGACGCAAATGTTGCAGCACGGCGAAGCCATCTATGGCAGGGAGCATGACGTCGAGAATCACCAGATCATAGGTTCCGCTGGCTGCACAGGCGAGGCCTCGCCTGCCATCGTACTCGCAATCCAGTCGATGGCCTGCCTCGGCAAAAAACTCCTTCATCATCGCGCAAAGCTCTTTGTCGTCATCGACGAGCAACAGCGATAATTGCGCTTGCTTCTCCGCACTTTCCATCGGCGCTGCCTCAGAACCAGACGGGCATCATTCATGCCATCGGCCCTAAGTCTCGCACAGATCGAAGGTGCAGTGATCTGCTTAACGAAATCTTAAGATTACGCCGCGCTAATAGTTCGGTGTGAGATGGGATTGGTCCGCGCAGATGGCGGCGTCTCCGGCCCAGGAACTTCCTCCACTTGGACTGAGCCGGAAGATCGTGAAGGGCGGAGCTACGGTCTAGATTTGTGGTAGTAGGGCGCGCTGATATTTCCGGCGGTCATGAGGACGTACTTGTCATCGACAAACATCTTGCACCCATGGGAGGAGGAGTTGAGCTCGGGCACGGTGAAGAGTGGGACCTGCCCTATATACAAGACCCCGTTCGACCAATTTTCATAGCCGACTGTGCCCGAGCTGAATGTCGAGCTGAGGGCCAACACACAAGCAGCGATTATTGTGTTCGCTCTCATACGCCACCCTTTATCACACGGAATTCAGCGGACCTCGGCTTAGCGCTGATTTCGAGAGACAGTGGTATGAGCAACCTCTGATTTTTATGTCAAAGGCCGGCGGTGACCATAGGTTCGGATTTTGGATGGAGGGAGCGGGCTTTGACGTCCCAAGCAAGGCCGAGGAGGCGGAGAACGGAGATCCCGTACCAGTTGGGGTCGAACTCGTACCAGGCCAGGCCGTGGCGAGATGATTGGGGATGGGCGTGGTGGTTGTTGTGCCAGCCCTCGCCGAAGGTGAGGAGAGCTACCCAAAAACTGTTGCGAGAGGTGTCTGAAGTGGCGAACCTACGCGAGCCCCACATGTGGGTGGCGGAGTTGACCAACCAGGTGGAGTGAAGGCCGAGGACGGTGCGGAAGAAGATGCCCCAGAAGAGATAGGGCCACCCTCCGAAGGCCAGAAGAAGCAGGCCCAGTGTGGTGATTGGGATCCAGTGCCACTTACTGATCCAGACGTGAAATTTGTCTTTGCGGAGTTCGGGGACGTAGGGGAGGAGATTGTCGGCATCGTTGTGCATCGTCGTGCCGGTCACGAGCCAGCCCACGTGAGCCCACAGACCGCCTTCGTTGGGAGAGTGCGGGTCTCCTTCCTTGTCGGTGTTTTGATGATGCTGGCGGTGGGTCGCGACCCAGAAGATGGGTCCGCCTTCGAGGGTGAGGGTCGCGCAGATGGTGAGGAGATACTCCATCCATTTGGATGTCTTGTAGCCGCGATGGGTGAGGAGGCGATGGTAGCCCATACCTATTCCAAAGCCTCCAGCGATCCACCACAGAAGAATGGCGACGAGGAAGGGTTTCCAACTAAACATGAAGAGCGCGGCGATGGCGCCGAGATGGAACGCGATCATGATGAGAAGCGTTACCCAGACGATGGGCTGGGTAAAGGTGCGATCGTGTCCAAACAGTCTCGGTGAATTCATATATCTCGATTGGACTCCCACTGATCGAGATATGCGAGGGTGTTTGGTAATAGTTGTGTAATGGATTTTTGGGTAGTCGACAGTGCGAAGGATTTTTTCCTGACTGACTATTAATTTTTAGGAGTTACAAAGACGGCAGCAATTTCAGTAGCCTAGGAGCGTATACATGCTTTGGTGGTGAGCTCCCTGGTATCCGCTGCGAATCTTCATCATCATGTCGATGTACTCGCCGTTCAGTGGGGTATTGAAGATCCCTCCCACCGCAGTTCGTGATGCGCTGAACCAAATGTCGGCGAGCTGAGAGACACATGACTTCGCCGTTCTCTCGAAGCCGCTGGCGGTGATGGCCGATGAGGATCAGTCTGCTTTGAGTTGAGCTTTGATGCCGGCGATGCGTTCGTTGATCACGGCGATCGATTCGACCCAGGTTTTGAAGGTTTCGGTGGTATAGCCGGCATCGAACGAACGCGGATGAGGTTCTTTCGCGGCGTTCCTGCGCTTCGCTTCTTCGAGTCTCTCCTCGAAGTAGGCTAGTCGTTGCTTAAGGTTCTCCTGGCTCACATGCTAAGGCTACACTAGGCGCGTTGAGTCGCGAGACGGTATGAAAAGCTACGGCAATAATCAGTCGATTCTGGCAGCCGCTCCCGCCAGATCAAGGAAAATCCCGGCGTAGGCCCCGCTCCTTTAACAATGCGCGCGAGAAGAATCGCGATCGCTCCGGGAATCTTTCGGACTCCCAGAAGGACAGCAAAGCTCTTCCCTTCGGGAGGAAATAGGGCCGCGACCTGCGATGAAGCTAGTTGGCCCGCTTGCTACTTGCTGGCCGGGGCTTCGGCTTGAGCTTCGAGTTGCTCTTGCTTTTGGCGTTGAGGTTGAGATTGAGCGCGACTGCAGCGCGGATGAGATCCTTCAAGGCCGCCTCATCGACCTTGTCTCCTTCGTGGATGTCGATGGCGCGCCTGAGATTTCCGTCGAGGCTGGAGTTGAATAGACCTGAAGGGTCTTTCAACGCAGCTCCCTTGGCAAATGTCATCTTGACGGCGTTCTTGTACGTCTCTCCCGTGCAGACGATGCCGCCGCGGGAGAAGACGGGAGTCCCCATAAATTTCCACTCTTCGACGATCTCAGGGTCTGCCTTGTGGATGATTGCGCGCACTTTCGCGAGCATCTTCCCGCGCCAGTCCCCAAGTTCGTTGATCCTCGCGTCGATGAACGCGGAGGCAGATTCCACCGAGACGGTCCTTTTCATGTATAGCTCCAACTCTCCCACCTAATTTAGTTGCGCTCGGCGCAGGCTGCAACTTCTGCCATAATCCTGCTGGGCTGGACGGTCATTCCCGTGACTCCGAAGCACGGTAGTTCGTTGATCATCGAATCGGGTGTACCCCTGTCAGGATGAAGCCCACTGCCTCGGAATGTCGGGAAAGTTGAAGCATAACCGGCTTAGGGACAATCGAGATCAGCTCAGCGCCTACCAGTGCATCAGTTGCGTGACCTGAATGAGATTACCGCAGGTGTCGTTCAGCATGGCGATCTTGGAGGCCGTCACATCTGTTGGTGGCATGGTGAACTCCGCGCCACGCGCTTTCATACGTTCGTAATCGGCCTGCACGTCGTCGGTGAAGAACATGGCCGCGGGCTGGCCTTGCTGAAACAAGGCCTGCTGGTAGGCTTTGGCCGCCGGGTTGTTATTGAGCGCCAGTTGCAGCTCCGTGCCGTCCGGGTCCTCCGGCGATGCCACGGTGAGCCATCGATACGGGCCCTGGCTGAAATCGGTCTTCTTCACGAAGCCCAGTACTTCGGTATAGAAACGTAGGGCCTTCTCCTGATCGTCCACATATGCGCTGGTCAATTTGATTTTCATTCGTTTCTCCTTTGTCACGTTGGCGGTTGGAGCCGCGTCGTCTTTTCCTTGGCTTCCTTTTTCGTTAGTGATGACCCATGCAGTCGAGGTGACGTTTGAGAGCGTCTACGTAACCGCAGCCGAACCGACGGCCTGCAACCGTCGCCAGAAGAAGTACGAGAATCCCCAGAGCACGCTTGTGGTTGCCGACGGGACCAATGCCGCCGGGCGATCGCCAATCGAGAGGTGGGCGATGAGCGCCGATACGAGGTTGATGGCGAAGCCGGCGTGGGCCCACTCTTTTAGCCGCGCCGGCACCATGGGGACGAGCAGTGCGACCACACCCGCTACCTTGGCCCATGAAAGCTCCACCCGGAAGGAGTTGGCGGAGAAGCCGAGACGATTGAACGCCTGCGCCGCCTCGGGCAGGCGTAATAGCTCGTAGTAGGCGGTGAAAATCATCTCTAGGCAGAAGAGCGTAGTGAAGATCCAGAAACCCACGACCAGTCCCTTGGAGGCCTTCATATTGCGCCTCCGCCAAGAACTTGCTCCAGACCGCCGAAGAATTTCTGCCAGCCGTACTTTGCGCCCTGATAAGCTGCCTTCTGATCGGGACCAAAGCCGGATTGTTCCATTCGAACGTGGGTACCACCGTCGGCTGGAGTCAGCGTCCAGAGCACCACCCATTGAAGCCCGGTTTCGCTTCCCCCAACACCCCAGTTATAGGACAGGCGTTGCAGTGGGTCGACGATCAGCACCTCGCAGTCGACGACACCGTTCCAGTTCGGCGCGGGGTCGGCCCGGAACTGGAACCTCCGCCCGACGACCGGCTCGAAGTCGTTGTTCATCATCCATTGCGCGAGGAGCGGGCTCTCTGTGAGCGCTCGCCACAGCTTCTCTGGCGGGTGTGGGAATACTCTCTCGACCACAAGGGTGCGGGCACTTTCTGCTGGATTGCTCACGGTGCTCATGGTTACATCCTTTCCAAAAGGGCTTCAAGACGGTCAAACCGGTCGTGCCAGAAGGCGCCGTAGAGATTGAGCCAGTCCACCATCGGCGCCAGCGCATCGGGCTGCACGCGATAGTGAGTTTCGCGGCCTTCGCGGCGATGCCGTACAAGCTTTGCCCGCTTCAGCACGGTGAGGTGCTTTGAGACAGCAGGCTGGGACACGCCCGCATAGCGAGTCAATGCGTGGACAGTCTGTTCGCCCTGCCGGGTCAGCTCCTCGAAGATGGCCCTGCGGGTTGGGTCGGCGAGAGCACGGAAGACGTGATTGGCAATGGTCGGCTTCACATACGAAACCATAACCGTTCGGTTATGGTTGTGTCAAGAGAGACATAATATCGTCGCTTCGCTCTTCGGACTTCGCTCTAAGGGCCAGAACGGCAACGTTTGCGCGGTCGTCTTACCGTAAGCGCCGCAGACTCTCGACGGAGGGCACGAAATAATAGGAGCCGGTCAACGGCTCGGTGTAGCGTGTGAGCGCATCGCGTGTGCCGGTGATCAGGCCCGCCATGCTATCGAGCATTCTGGAGAGGCATTTCTGGTCGGCGCTGAATCCAACAAACACGGTGCCATGGTCGTCGATGTTTCCGTAGGGCATGTTGCGACGAAAGATGTGGCCAAATTCGTCCTGATCCGTGCGAGCGACATGCGAGTCCGCTGGTTTGTTCTCGAGTTCGATGCTGTCGAGCTTGGTGCGTCCCATGATGCGCTCCTGTTGAGCGACCGGCAGAGCTTCCCACTCAGCCGTCTTGTGCTTCCACTTTTGAAGCAATAGGACTGAGCCGGCGGCACCGGGAACTCCATCGGGCAGGAGGGCCGCCATGGGAGCGTCGAGCAGCGTGGGATTCTCCGAGCCGTCGACGAAGCCGGTAAGATCGCGATCGTGCCGGTAGGGCCAACTCGAGGTTTCTTCGCCTAGCGAGGCCTGCCTTGTGAGGTCATGGATGACCGAGCGGGCCATATCGAAGATCACGTCGTACGCACTGCCGGAGAGCCATACCAACGCATCATGTTGCGTGGCCGGCATAGCGAATCCCTCTGTACCCTGGATCTCTTTGTTGAAGCCCTCGACGTCCGGAGGGGCGTCGTCTGGAACAATATCGCGCCAGAGTTCAGGCCGAAAGCCGATCACGAAGTTCACTCCTCCGGTGGTGGTCCGTGGTTCGCGGATAGCGGAGATGGTCGAGGCAAACTCCTTGGATTTCTTCGCGTCCAGAATGTCGAACTCGAGGTACGCATGAGAGGACGTTCCAAGAGCGAAGATTCCAGCCTGAGGCGTGTACATGCAGGAATTATATCGAGCACCCAATTTTGGAAATGGCCTAGCCAGTCCCCAAATGACAGCTCAGGACTGCCAGAACGAGGGGAGATGGTAATATCCCGTCGAGAGTGAACCCATGGAATCGACAAGACCCAAACTTCCAACCGAAGCTGTAGAACTCTACAACAAGTTCATTCATGGCGGTATGAGCCGCCGTGCTTTTATGAACGGTATCCAGCGACTGGCAGTGGGCGGTCTGGCGGCGTCGACGATGATTGAGGCGTTGATGCCCAACTACGCGCTGGGGCAGCAGGTATCGCGGACCGATGACCGGATTAAGACTACGTACGAGACCGTTCCTTCACCGAAGGGCAACGGAAGCATTAAAGGTTATCTGGTGCGACCCGTCAGCGCCGACTCGCGGTCTGAGACGGTGACGAAGTTGCCGGGCGTTATTGTCGTGCACGAGAATCGGGGATTTAACCCGCATATCGAAGACATCGCACGGCGGTTCGCGCTTGCGAACTTTATGGCGTTTGCGCCGGATGGGCTGACTTCGCTGGGGGGCTTTCCCGGCGACGATTACAAAGGCGGCCAGATGTTCACCAAGGTCGACGGAACAAGATGAGCTGAAGATATGGTGGCGGCGGCTGTGTGGCTGAAGTCGCGGCCCGACTGCACGGGAAAGATCGTTGCGACTGGGTTTTGTTATGGGGGCGGCTCGCCAATATGCTGGCGGTCCGGCTGGGAGCCGATTTGCGGCGGCGGCACCGTTCTATGGCGGGTCCTCCAGCGACGGATGACATTCCGAAGATCAAAGGCGGCGATTCTGGTTCATCACGGGGAGCTCGACACGCGGCTGGCGGCGACCTGGCCGGCGTACGACAAGGCTCTGACGGCGGCGAATGTTCCGCACGAAGGCTATATCTACGCGGGCGCCGTTCATGGTTTCAATTGCGATGCGACCCCGGAACGCTACAACAAAGCTGCAGCCGATTTGGCGTGGCAGCGCACGATTGACTGGTTCAACAAATACGCGCGGGGATGATGGCGCTGTTGTGGTGGCCCATCTGAGATGGAGTCCCTAGTAGCCTACTCAAAGCCATCTTCATTCGGTCGCTGGGCGTGACTGTTGACGTTTGCCAGCCAAAGCTACGGAGGACCCATGATTAACGAAACTACCTCTCAGGGTCAGTACGGATCGGCGCTACGTGGCCAAACCGTTGTCGTGATCGGCGGTAGCGCCGGCATTGGTCTTGAAACTGCCCGACTAGCACGTGCTGAGGGCGCGAAGGTGATTCTCACAGGGCGAAATGCTGAACCGCTCGAGCGTACTGCGAGAGAGGTCGACGCAACCAGTACCGCCGCGTTCGATGCTACCGACTTCAAGCTCCTCGACAGGTTTTTCGATGACCTGCCCTCCCCGGTGAACCATGTGTTGGTGACTGGCCCGGGACCTTATTATGCGCCGCTGGCAGACTTCGATTTCGAGAGGGCTCGCCAGGATATCGAGTCTCATCTGTTGCTCCCTATTCAAATTGCGCGGAACGCTCGAAATAAAGTACGACCGGGCGGAACGCTTCTTTTCATCGGTGGCACAGGCGGCCGTAGCGTGGCGACGGGAATGGTCCTCATCTCGGCGGTAACGGCTGCTCTGCCGGCGATGGCCAGGAACCTTGCGCTCGAGCTGGCGCCTGTTCGGGTTAATGTCATTGCTGCCGGTTTTGTGGATACACCTTTGTCTGCGCGGTTGCTTGGAGAGAAGATCGAAGAGCGTCGCAATCAGCTACGGACTATGCTTCCCATCCGGCGTGTGGTTGAGCCTGCTGATGTAGCCGCGCTTGCGATACACATCATGACCAATACGGCTCTCACGGGTGGAACCTACGATATCGACGGCGGGCAGCAGCTCGTGACTATGTAGAAGGATCGTGGTCGAAAAAACTCATCGCGGTGGTTCCGTGGTGGTGTCCTGCCGGGGTATGGGGACAGCGCGGAGGCTGAAGCTCGCGATTTTGGCCGGGGTGGAATTCGGAAGAACCTGTAGAGTGCCGAGGACTTCAGTTGCGGAGGGTGTCTGGTCGCGGAGCCGGAAGACGAGGACACCGGGCTGGACCTCTTTGGCCGAGAGCAGACTGAAGCCGCCGGTCTCCTGCCGGAGCTCCATCTGTGACGCGGCCGCGGAGGCCAACGCGATATTCGGCAGAGCGTTACCAAGCGCGGGGTAGCTTGCCTGGTTGAAGGCGGCGAGCCAGTCGTAGAGAAGGTGGCCGGCGGGGGTGTCGGGGATGAGGCCGACCTGGTCGCCGTAGCGGGGCAGGCGAACAAGGAAGGTGGGATGAACGGGGCTGACGTGGTTGCCCTTGCGGGCGGGGACGGGAGCGTCGGCGGGATCACCGAGGACGATGGTGTCGATCTGGTTGGGATCGTCTTTGTCGTCGTCGGGGGTGGCTCCGGATGTGGCGTCGGCGGAACGAGCGGCGCCGGAGCTGTTGGAAGTGAAGTGTGCACTCGGTTGTGGCCCAGGGCATAGAGGACTGAGGAAAGAGCAGCGAATGCAGCAACGGCAGCGAGCAGGATGGCTCCGGGGCGGAGCGGCTGGCGGCCAGTGAGATAGAAGCTCGGAGCGGTGAGCGTCGGGACTTCCGTAGGTGCTGCTGCATGTGGATGGTCCTTGGGTTTCCGTTGGCCGCTACTGGTAGTGTAGACGTGCTGTCGAAGGGTGGCGTGAGCTTTATGTGGGATTGCCTTGCGCGATAGTCCGCCTTAGCGACGATGAAACCGTCGCTAAGATGGGGCACCCTGATTTCAGATGTGGCCACCCAGCCCACCCAGCGCCACGTAGTCATCAAAAGAGTACTGAGGGTAGCCATGCGCCGGCTGGATCGTTATAAAGTCCGGTGCTCATCAGGGTCATCGGCTGGACTACTCGCAGGCCGTTTGCAAGGCACCAGCGTAGTAGAGCGCTGTTCCTTGAAGGCACCAGGATTCCGGGGCCGGCGAAGGATTCTGCCGAGGCGATGAGGGCCTGGAGGTCGATGTTCGTCTCAGCTGTGGAATGGCCGAAGAATGCGAGGTGCGTCGTGTATCCGGTGACTCGGCCTTCGCGTTCGACTACGCGTACCGTGCCCTGCTCGATTGTCTGCGCCAGGTCGACACCTCGATCGAATCCGTGGACCCGCTGGGATAGAGCGTTGCAGACGGTAGGTCTTCGGGCTTTGCTGGGCGCACTGTGCAGCCGGAAACGCTTCGTTGCGTGGTCTGTCCCTGCAGGCATGAGAGAGGTTCGCGGATGTCGAACCCGAGGGAGGTATAGAGGGAGAGCGAGCGGTTATGGAAGGCAGCCTGGATCAGACGGACTCCGGCAGCGCCCTGTTCGTTTGCGCGGTCCATCGCGGCCTGCATGAGCTTACGACCGACGCCGAGGTTTTGTACGTTGGGGTCGATTGTGATGGGGCCAATGCCTCGAATCGGGGAGCGCTCATCCAGGCAGTTGCTGCCGACTATCTGGCCCTCGTGTTCGGCCACCACACAATAGAAGTCGAGGCTCGAGAACATCATGGAGAGCAGGCCGATGCCCGCCTCAGGGCTGGGAAGATCGCAGGGAAAACCGTGGGCCGAGCTGATCGTGGAAAAGGCGTTGAAGCAAATCGGCCCGGCGACGAGGCCGTCTTCCGGTGTGGCGATCCGAACTACGATGTCAGGCCGTGCTTTCTGCGGCATGCTCTAGTCTCCTTTGATTGATCGGAATGAAGTGTAGCAGGCACCCCCCCACGGGGTACTTTTTGGTGCAAAGTCTTCGGAGGAAAAGAGTTAAGTCTGGACTTCCCTCTGCGGACTTTTGCAGTTAAAGGCGAGGGCCCGGCTTTTGACCGGGCCTCGTTTTCTGTTTTCTATCTAACTTTAATTCTATCGAATTGAGTGAAACTAAAATGCCAGTTTTGGCGGATTTATTTTTGGCTTGCAGGTGGTTGATTTCGAGTTGTTTATGGATTCGTGGGTGATGGTTTTTGGGTGTAAGGGGGCTTGACATCCGTGTTTGCTGGATTTTTCCAGGATATGGGTGGGTGCCAACCCATTTGTGAGACTGCATGAATGGAATTCAGATCAGGTTATTTTGCGGCTAGGAGTTTTCCTAGTTCTCGTGGTTGGCGCGGCCTTCGTAGACTACCTCGTCTGCATGATTACGCCTGATGAGTGGTGTGGGGTTGTGCGAGTGGTCAAGCCCGCGATTCCCAGGACTTGCGGTGGAAGCGCCGAACGAACGCAAATGTGATCCGAGGAGAAAGAAATGACAAGCTCCATAGTTCGAGCAGTATGCCTTTTATTGCTTCTGCCGGTAGCCTCAGGCTGCAAGAAATCTGATTCTGGCGCACCGGCTGCTGCCCCTGCTCCTGCTGCAACTCCTACTGCGGCGCCGGCTGGAGCTCCTGCTGCAGCGTCGACTGCACCTGATGCAGCACCTGTCCCTGCGGGGCCGCCTCCTCCGTTTTCTGCGGCGCAGAAGCTCGGGATGTTTGCGTTCGCCAAAAACAGTCAGAGCCCGGACCAGCAACTTCGGGATGAGTATGACTGCTACGGCATGGTTCAGCAGCAGACGGGAATAAACCCGGAGGCTCCGCCGCCCGCGGCGGCGTCCGCAGCGGATGTGCAGGCTGCCCAAGATCAGGCTGCGGCTAACGCTCCGCAGGCCAAGGGAGGACGTGCACGGGGGGCAGCGAAGGGCGCCGTGGGCGGCGCGGTCATTGGAGGGATCGCCGGCGATGCAGGCACCGGTGCGGCTGTTGGAGCTACAGTTGGGACGGTGCGGGGCGGACGACAGCAGCGCAAGGCTAACGAGCAGTCCAAGGACCAAGCTGCGCAGGCGGCGGGTGCACAGGTGCAACAGCAATCCAACCAAGCTCAGGCTGCATACAACCAGCAGATGAATACGTTCAAGCAAGGGTTTTCGGCTTGTATGGATGCGCGAGGATATTCGGTCAAATGATCGGGGAAGTGGCGATAGCTCGGAAGGCGAGCCCTTAAGCAATAGGATCGCGCTTTGCGCGATGGCCCACCTTAGCGACGATGACACTGTCGCGAAGATGGGGCACCCGAAATTTAGATGTGGGGCACCAGCCCACCCAGCCTACTCGAAGAGGGAGATGGCGACCCGGAGATCGTCGGCCAGGCGGCGGTATAGCTCCTGTAGGGTGCGGAGCGCCAGGAGCTGGTCCGTGGTCTGTAACGGCTCCGAGGAAATCAGTTCTTCGATTGCCTCAATGTCGGTCGCGACAGATGCAAGCTTTTCGTTCAAGAGATCTGAAGGGGCTTGTGACATGGCAAACAGCCTACCACCCGGAGTGCGTCGGTATCGATTACTACGATTTGATTCATGTTCTTGAGGGAAACGGATCGCGCTCTGCGCGATGGCCCACCTTGGCGACGATGAAACCTTCGCGAAGATGGGGCACCCGGATTTTAGATGTGGGCCACACCGCGCAGTGGTTAGATGTAGGCCACTCATATTATCCTCGTGCAATGAAAAAATGGATTCTCGCGACATTGCTCATTACCTCTGCGGCGGTAGCGCAGCAGACCCACAATCAATACGAGCCGGCGAACGCGCCGGGTGCCGGGCAGAAGCTGCTCGCGCAATTTGCAGGTGAATGGGACGTTGTGAAGACGTTCTTCCCTGCGGCCGGAGACCCGAGAGTGACGAAAGGCACGTGTAAGCAGTACATGATTCAGGACGGGAAGTTTCTGCAGTCGGATTTTACCTTCTTCGAGCCTGACGGAAAGACCACCGGCACCGGAATCTCTGGCTTCGACTCCAAAACGAATCGCTTCACCACTGTGTGGTACGACTCGCGGCAGACGACGATGTCGATTCGCCAGAGCGACGGCACGTTCGACGGCAAGAACATCATCCTGTGGGCCACGGCCCTCGACCCGGATCGCCCTGGACGCAAGACCGTCGCCCGTGCGCATCTCGAGGAAGACGGCCGCGTTCTCCTCCATCGTCATTTTGCGATCGATGATAAAGGGAACGAGCGGATGGTGATAGAGTGGCGGCTGACGCGGAAGTAGCTGTGCCTGATCATTGGGCTGGGTGAGGACAACGGATCGCGCTTTGCGCGATGGCCCACCTTAGCGACGATGAAACCGTCGCGAAGATGGGGCACCCGGACTTAGATGTGGGCCACCCTGCCCACTACGACTCACCCTTCTACAATTTCGTTCTTATAACGGGTGAATAGCTCGAGGAATTCCTGTTGCTCTTTTTTTCGGACCTGAAATTTGTCGAGCGAGTCGACCGTATGACGCATATTCGCGTCCCACTCGGAAGTTGTGATGGCCAGTCCTCCGTGCGAGGTCTTCATGTCGCGTCCGAGGTAAAGGCATGGGCCGCCTGCCAAAGCGCATATCTGGTCGACCAGGAGTTGACGGGATCGTTGGTGCGAGTCAACACTTCGTCCGACTCCAAAACGTTGAAATTGAGGGTCAGTGCGAAGGCGGCTGAACATTTCATCGATAACGCCCGCGATCGTATCGTACCCACCTAAGCGCTGATAGAGCGACTGCTCCATTCGTATCCCCCCTTTTTACCGGAAGGCGCAAGTATACACACACTCAAAGCGGATCGCGCTTTGCGCGGTGCCCCCACCTTAGCGACGATGAAACCGTCGCTAAGATGGGGGTACCCAAATTAGATGTGGACCACCCAGCCCACCAGAACCCGCCGCCTCCTCCACCGCCGACTGTAGGCCCAAAGGGCTAACCCGCCGGAAGACTGCATAACGCTGGAGAAACCAGGAAAACCTCTTGGAACGGGAGCGCTCGCCAGAGCTAAGCCAATGACCTTCTTCGGAGGGTCATCTCAGGCAAAGAGAGTGTCTTGGCTTGATGGTTTGTCTTTTCTCGCTAAGCGAGAAGCCGCTTCTTGATGGCTCCTGCGATACCGAGTGCGCCTGTACCCAGAAGCGCGAGCGTTGAAGGCTCCGGGATCGGAGCGTTGTTATTTAACATCAACGAGCGCGTAGCTTTCAGGCCCGCCGCTCCCCTTGGGGAAGCTGATCTCAGAGTCGAGGGCGATGGTGTCGCTGAAATTGCCGGCGAGGGCCGCATCGAAGGCACTGATCGCGGCCGCATCGAGTATAAAGAGATAGTCGCTTGAACCATTTCCAGGGTTTGTAACCAGACTTAAAGGATCAAGGAGACGGTGTACACCAGGCTACTGCCGTCGTAGAGCTTCAAGGTCAAATCGTTAATGGTGACCGTGGCATCGCTGTCGTCTTGTGGCTGGTCGGCGTCGAAGAGGATGCCGATCTGGCTTCCATCGGTGATTCCGAGCGAGGTCAGCGAAGGCGCTCCCTGCTTCGGGGATTTGTCGGGAGATGCCTCATCTCCGCCAACGAGTCCGTCTGCTGGTGCACAAGCGCCGGACCCCTCACCGAGGGGCGAGCCGGGCGCAATACAGCCCTGTTCAGAATTGTTTTTAGGTCCATGTGACTGGATCGTGAGATCGCGTGGGTCCGCGCCGAAGCCAAAGCCCTTAACAACGACAGGCCCAGACAGGACGATGCTGTCGGCCCACGCCGCAGAGCTTAGAAATGCTAACGCAAAAACAACACCGATAACTTTCGGGAGATTGCTATACAGGCAAGAGAGGGAGGGAAGTTTTCTGAACATTTTAGTTGGCTCACTGAACGAAATTTTCCGAGAACTGTCGTCCTTTGACCCAGAACACACGGAATCAAGTTATTAGAGTGCACGTTAAGAGCCAAACCATATGTTCTCGAGGGGCTAATTCTAGATTGTCTTATGTGTGACCTACACGAAACGCACAAATAGGACAGGACAGTCTCGGCATTCTGTGTGCCAATTTTTTGCAGGTTTTTCGCAGAATATTTCCACTATTGTGCGAATAGCCAGAGCCAGACAAATATTCAGGAAGCGATAAAAACCGGGGGGGGACAAGCCTGCCCGCATACGGCGGACCATCTCAAAGTCGGGTTCGGCAACTTCACTTCTCAATCGGTGATGACAGTGCAATCCGCTTATTGAGGATTGCCGAATCCGGCGATCCGGCTTCTGTGGATCGTGATCCTCAGGCTCCCCAGGAGGGGACGGTGCGGACCATGTTCCACATCATTTGGTCGAGGGCGGTGTTGATTTCGTTGGAGGGTTGGGTGCGGGTGTTGGCATAGGCCGGCCCAGGAGAAGCCGGTGCTGGTGCGGACCATGATGGTAGTGGTGCCGGGGAGGCTGCCGTTGTGCCACCAGTTCCCTGCTCCGTTGTTGCGGACCATCCAGCCGCGGGCGTAGCGGGCGTCGCCGGGTGGGTAGGCGGGGGCGGGGGTTGTCATGATTTTGATGGTGGCGGGTTTGAGGAGCGCGGGGATGCCGGGGGCTCCGGCGACGTGATTGAGGAATTGGACGAGTTCGGTGGAGGAGGCGATCCATCCGCCGTGCGAGTCCATGCGGGTGACGTTGAGTTTGTAGGGATCTTCGCTGTACTGGCCGAGTAGACGACTTCGTTGGGGGCGCGCTGGCTCTCTTTGTTGGCGGCGATCTGCATGGTGGAGATGCCGCAGGGGGCGAGGATGTTGGCTTTGACGTAGGCGTCGTAGGGCTGGCCGGTGATTTGCTCGATGACGCGGCCGAGGATGCAGTAGCCGAAGTTGGAGTAGGCCCAGTGGGTGCCGGGCTGGTTGGTGAGGGGCTGGTTGGCGATGGTTTCGGTGATGAGTTTGGTGTGGTCCCAGCCGTCGTTATGCATCATGGGGTCGTTGTCGTCGTTGGGCCAGCCGCCGCAGGTGTGGGTGAGGAGCTGGTCGACGGTGATGTCGGCGACCCACTGCTTGTAGGGGGGCTTGCCGTACTTGATGCCGAAGATGGCGCAGGGGCCGAAGACTTTGTCGGTGAGGTTGAGCTTGCCCTGCTCGATGAGGGTGAAGATGGTGACAGAGGTGATGGGCTTGGTGACAGAGGCGATGCGGAAGAGGGAGTCTTGCTGGGCTTGGACGAGATGCTGGCGGTCGGCCATGCCTACCGCTGCGTCGTAGACGAACTTGCCGTTGCGGGAGATGGCGATGGAGGTGGCAGGGACGCCGAATTGCTGGCGGAATTGCTCCGGCGAGGCGACCCATTTCGCCGCGCTGCTGGCCGGTTGAGCCGCCGTATTGAGGCTGGGCGAGGGCTTTGAGGACGGGGAAGGTTGTGGCTGCAGCGGTGACGGCTAGATTGTGGAGGAGGGAGCGGCGGGTGAAGGGAGCGCGGCCAAATGAGTGTGGGGACGGATTCTTCATGGCGCGGGAGTTTCCCTTCGATGAGCAGTTTAGAAGTGTGATTCAGGTTGAGGAGGATTTTATCTTGCCACGGATATTCGTTGTAAGAGGTGAAAGAGTCGGGAGATTGCTGTAGATTTTTTAGCCGCTGGATTGTGCGTGGAGGATGTCGTGAAGAGATATGGCTTGAGGGTTGTTGTGGCTTGTTTTGCTTTGGTGATGGTGTCGGTCGGGGATGTGTGGGGCCAGCAACCGCCGCCGCAACAGCAGCCGGCGAATGCCGCGGGTAAGTGGACTTTGTACTGCAAGGATCCGAATGGATCGACTTCGACGAAGTATCTGGAGCTTGACAGAAAGGGACGGTGATCAGCGGGCACTTCAAGGGGCCGAACCAGTCGGGTGGGGTGCAGGGCACGATTGATGTGCAGCACCTCGTGGTTCAAACGAAGACGCGCGTTGTGCTGGTGTTTCGCGGGCGGGTTGATGGCCCAAGGGTTGATGGCGTGGTGCAGGGTAATACGTACAATGGAACGTTTCATGACCGGGGTGGGACGGGGTCGTTTCAGGGAGTGCGATCGAATTGATGGATAATACGCGTTAGATTTCGCCGAGCCGCAGATGACGTTCAGGATTTGATATAGTCCTGACACGGATTTCGACGAGTCATCTTCGCAGCGGGCCTTTCTCCCGAGCCAAAATTCAAAAAATTCCATGAAGCGCGAATCGGAGCCGTTCCGGTTTGCGAGGAGGCTTATGATGGCTAGCGTTAATTTTGCCGATGTGCGGCTTAACTACGATCCGTCCGCTCCACAACAGCGCTTTCGCGATGCGGGTCTTGAGGCTGCGTTTGCGAGTCCGGCGTCGCAGTTGCCCAGAGTCCCGGCGTGGCCTGCGGATGGCACTCCGAAGCCGATTGCACTGACTCCTGCGCCGAAGGAGACGGATGACCTGTCGCGGTTTGCAGGATATGACGCGGTGGTGGTGACGTGGACTGCAGCGGAGGGCGCGGCGCTGGCTTCGCTGATGACGCCGGTGAACCCGGTCAGCACGTGGTATGAGTACAGGCACGATATCGCGAGCTATCTTGCGCTGGTCACGGGCGGTGTGGCTCCGTTCAACGACAAAGCCACGGATATGGCGCGATACTTTCACAGCCTGGGACTCTATTTTCCGGTGCAGATTGGGAGCGCGAAGGTGCTGTTGTTCAAGTGCGGGCTGCATCTGGCGTATGACGGGCCGGCGACTCCGGTGAAGAAGTTGATGACTGAGATTGCGACGGCGGTGAAGCCGAAGATTTTTATTACGACGGGGACAGGTGGAGGGATCGGGAAGGAGGTTTTGCTGAGCGACGTCGTGGTGGGGCGCAAGGTGCGGTTCGACTGCACGGGACAGTTTAAGAAAGAGCCTTGGTGCGATGCGGCTTTTACGGCATCAGATCCTCCTGCGGGTGCATTTCTGGCGGCGACGCCGGAGCTGTTGACGCTGAATTCGACGCGGGTGCCGAATTCGAGGAAGGTGCCCAAGATATGGTCGGCGCCGGCGGACACGATTGTGACGACGGATGTCTTTGCTTTCGACGAGACGACGAACCACTATGGGCTGGAGGGCAAGGGACAGGTGTGTGAGATGGGCGACGCGATGGTTGGCGATGCTTTGCAGGGGATCAAAGGGTTGGAATGGTATGCGATTCGGAACGTCTCGGATCCGCAGATTCCGAACCCCAATAATAATCTGAAGGAGGCGGATGAGCAGGCTGCCCAGATTTACGCGAAGTACGGTGGCTTGACATCGGCTTCGAGCGTGATTGTGAGCTGGTCGCTGATCTATTCGACGGTGAAGAAGAGCACAGCGCAGACGCATTGAGTTGACCGCAATGTCGATTGCGCTTGGGGAGTGGGAGAGATCAGGTTACAGACTTGAGGCTGAGGCGCTGATGGAGGCTGGGGAACTCTTTCCATGGGTCGCGCTTGAGGCGGCTCTCCCAATGTTCGAAGTTAGCTACCTGGAAGACGGGGCGGTTGGGTTGTTTGAGCTCGCTCCACGGGAGAGGCAGAGAGACGGCTGCGCCTGGGCGGGCGCGGGGTGAGAAAGGCGCTACTGCGGTGGCGCCGCGTTCGTTGCGGAGATAGTCGAGGTAGATGCGGTCCTTGCGAGCGGCCTTGGTCATTTTCGTCAGGTAGAGAGTAGGTTGTTGCTGCTCCATCGCGAGGACGAAGTTGTGGGTGAATTGTTTGATGGCGGGCCAGTTGTGCTCGGGTTGGATGGGGATGACTACGTGGAGGCCCTTGCCGCCAGTGAGTTTGAGGAAGGACTCGAGTTTTAGATCCTTGAGGTGCTTGCGGACTTCGAGGGCGGCATCCGCGAGGATGCGCCAGGGGATGGCGGTGTCGGGGTCGAGGTCGATGATGATGCGATCGGGATGTTCGAGGTCGCCGTTGGTAGAACCCCAGGGATGGACTTCGAGGACGCCGATTTGAGCGAGGCTGGCGAGAGCTTCCGGCGTGGAGAGCGTGACGTAGGGTTCGACTTTGCCGTCTTTGTCGGCGACATCGACGGATTCGATGCCTGCAGGGAGGGTTTTGTTGGCGTGCTTCTGGTAGAAGCATGGGTGCGCGGTGCCGTCGGGGCAGCGGACCAGAGAGAGCGGACGCGCGGCGATGAAGGGGAGCATGTGTGGGGCGACGGCCCAGTAGTAGTCCGCGAGCTGCTGCTTGGTGAGGCCGGATTCGGGGTCGACGATCTTGTCGGGGTGAGTGAGGCGAATAGGGGCGCGTTCGGCTTTCGCTGCTGCTCGCTTCGTCTTATGTGGCGGCTCAGCACTTTTCGCGGCGACGGGTACGGGTGTCGCGTGGGACGCGTGCTGGGTTGTGGCGGATTTCGGGACTGGAATGGATTCCTCGCGCTGAACTTCGGCGGCCTTCTTGTCTTCGCGGAGGCCTTTGAAAGCGGCCTGACGGACGAGGTTATCGGCAGTCCAAGTGGCGAATTGAACCTGGGCTACGAGTTGCGGTTTGACCCAGATGGCATCTTTGCGGGCTTCGGCGGGCGGTTTGTCGAAGGACGTCTCGGCTTGCCGGAGTTTTTCGAGTTTGGTGCGGATGAGGTTGTGAGTTTTTTGTGTGAAGCCGGTTCCGGTGCGGCCGGCGTAGATGAGTTTGCCGTCGCGATAGTAGCCGAGGAGAAGAGCCCCGACGCCGTGAATGCCGGCGTGGCCTTTGGAGGGGAGGGTGAAGCCTCCGATGACGAACTCCTGCTCGTGAACGCATTTGATTTTGAGCCAGTCGGTGGTGCGTCCGGAGATGTATTTGGCGTCGGCACGTTTGGAGATGATGCCTTCGGCGTGGAGTTCGCAGGCCTTGTGAAAGATTTGCAGGCCGTTGGATTGGAGGTGTTCGCCGAAGCAGATGTACTCGCCACTGTTTGTGAGAAGAGAGGCAAGTAAGACTTTGCGTTCGATGAGCGGAAGGTTGCGGAGGTTGTGGCCGTCGAGATGGAGCAGGTCGAAGACGAAGTAAGTGAGAGGTTTTTTGACTCCTTCCTGAAATGCGGCCTGCAGGTCGGCGAAGCTTGTGTTGCCGTCTTCGGCGAGGACGACGACTTCGCCGTCGAGGACCGCGGACTTGCATGGGAGCGTGGCGACCTGCGCGGCGATGGTCTTCATGCGATGAGTCCAGTCGAGGCCGGTGCGAGTGAGGAGCTGGACGGCGGAGCCTTCTTTGTGGGCCTGGATACGGTAGCCGTCGAGTTTGAGCTCGTGGAGCCAGCCGGTGGAGGATGGCGGAGTCTCGGCTTGCAGAGCGAGTTGCGGCGGGATGAAGGTGGGAAGATTTTCTTTTGGAGTTTGTGCGGGTGGAGCGACGGATTTGGTTTTGGGTTGCGGTTTAAATTGTGCGGCTTGAGTGGGCGATCTCGCCGCGTGTTGTTGGCGCGGTTGCTCCTCGATGCGTTGCCATGCGCGACCGGTCGCTGTGTCTTTGGAGTGCCAGACGTGGTCTTCGCTGGCGGCGATCTGTTCGATGGAGCGGCCGGTGACGACGCTGTTGGGCTCAGCTTCGGTGATGGGTGGGTCGGTTTCCGGACGCTCGAAGTCGTCGTGCTCTTTGATGAGAAGCCAGTTGGGCTTGCTGGCGTTGGCGAACTTGCCGCCCATGCGGATAAGGGCCCACTTCCCTTTCAGCTTAGTGCCGTGGAGGATGAATTTGAGGCTGCCGGTGCGCAGGCCCTCGTCGACGTCGGTGTGGCCGGCCTGGGGCTCCCATGTGCCCTCGTCCCAGAGCATGACGGTGCCTCCGCCGTACTGGCCTTTTGGGATGATGCCTTCGAAGCCGCCGTACTCCATGGGGTGGTCTTCGACCTGGACGGCGAGGCGTTTGTCTTTGACAACGTAACTGGGACCCTTGGAGATGGCCCAGCTTTTGAGGACGCCGTTCCAGCCGAGGCGAAAGTCATAGTGAAGGTGAGAGGCCGCATGCTTCTGGATGACGAACGGGAGCGCAGTAGTCTTTTGCGATTTTGATTTTGAAGCGCCGCTGGGTTCGGCGGTGACTTTGAAGTCGCGCATGGAGCGATAGCGTGCGAGCTGCTCGTCGATGGCGTTGGAGGCCTTGGTGCGAGCGCCAGCAATGGATTTTGCTGATGGCTTTGGCGCCGACTTTTTGGCTGGTTTGGCCGCGGCTTTTAGCGAGGTGGATTTTGCCGGCGATTTTGTTGCGGTGGAGTTTCGTTTCGTCGTCATAGCGGGCTAGGCGGATTTGCGCTTTTTGGCGGTGGGTTTTGATTTGACCAGAGTAAGGCCTTTTCTTGAGGCGGCGGGAGCTTTCTTTGCGGATTCGGCCCCCCCGTGGACGCTCTTGCGGAGGGCATCCATGAGGTTGATGACCTTTGCAGTCTTGCGCGCAGGTTCCTCTGTTGGAAGCGGCTCGTTATTGACCTTTGCCTTGACGAGTTCTTTGAGGGCTACTTCGTATTCGTCTTTGAATTTGTCCGGGACGAACTTTGCGGATTTGCGTTTAATGAGCTCTTTGGCGAGGGAGAGCTGGTCTTCGTCGACCGCGACTTTTTTGATGCCTTCAAAGTACGTGGCCGGGTTACGGAGTTCTTCGGCGTAGCGCATGACGTAGGCCATCATGCCGGGAAGCTTGTCGTCCGCGGGTGGTGCGATGGCGACGAGATGTTCGCGACCGCCGGAGGCGATTTTTCCGAGGGCTACTTTTTTTGTTGTCTGAAGAGCTTTGCGGACTACGGCGAAGGCTTCGGCCTGGGAGTCGCTTTCGGGGGTGACGAAGTAGGGTTTCTCGAAGAAGGATGGAGGGATCTCCTCTTCGTTGACGAACTGGTCGACGGCCAGAGTGTGGCGCGATGGGATGCGGAGGTGCTCGATCTCTTCGGGCTCGACGGTGATGTATTGGCCTTTGCGATATTCGTAGCCTTTGACGATCTCCCCTTTCTCGACGGGGCCCTCGTCGGCTGTGAATTTTTGATGATGGATACGCTCGCCGGTTTTGCGGCTGAGCTGGTGGAAACGAATCTCGCTTTTAGCTTCGGTGGCGGGAAAGAGCTTGACGCCGAAGGAGACTAGAGAGATTTGAATCTGTCCTGACCAGAAGGGGCGCGCCATGAGTGTTCTCCAGTTGATAAGAGGCGGACGGATATAGGAAAGATGCTCGTTTTCTGTAAGGGATGGTAACAAACATCAGAGAATCAACCCGCTACGCATCTGTGCGGAGTGCGGGAGAGGTTCTGAGGTTTCGAAGATTGGACGACCTTTTGGAATGTAAGAGACAACCCCATATCGTTTGAGAGCAACTTAAAATTCACTGGCTGAAGCTGGGCTCGATTGAGTTGGCGTTGCTGCGCATTTTGTCATTTGTTTCGCATGGCTGGAGATCGCGCGCTCCATCACAGGATTTACGTTCTGATTTGTTGCATTCGCACTCACCTCCGGACGCAGGCGCTCGGGGGTGAATCTTTTTGGAAGATGTAGTCTGGAACGGTTGTTGGATGGAGCTGACCGTATGCCGATGATGTTTTTCCGTGTATGCCTCGCTGTCTTACTGATTGGCTTTGCTGTTTCGTCCGTGGTGCGAGGCCAGTCGAGTTCGCAGTCGCAATCGACCAGCATTGTGGTCGATGCGCGGGATGCGGGCACTCCTTTTCCGCATTTCTGGGAGCAGATCTTTGGATCGGGCCGGGCTGTACTCTCGTTGAGAGATAGCTATCGCGAAGACTTGCGCTCGGTGAAGAGTGTGACGGACTTTGACGCTGTGCGGTTTCATGGGATTTTGATGGATGATGTGGGACTCTACGATCCCAATGCTCAGACGCAGAATCCGGGGCAGGCGGCGCAGGCTGTGGCCCAAGGAGCTTCGCCCTACAATTTTTCTTATCTGGACCAGATCTACGACGGGTTGCTGGCGAATCATGTGCGTCCGTTCGTTGAGCTGAGCTTTATGCCGAAGAAGATGGCCTCGGATCCGAATGCGCTGCATGCGTTCTGGTACAAGCCGAATGTTTCGCCGCCCAAGGACTATGCGCTTTGGGATGCGATGATTACGGCTTTCACTCAGCACCTGGTGGAACGGTACGGGATTGAAGAGGTTTCGAAGTGGCGGTTTGAGGTTTGGAACGAACCTAACCTCGACTTTTGGGCGGGAAAGCCAAAACAGGCAAGTTATTTTGAGCTTTACGACCATACGGTCCGAGCTATCAAGAAAGTGAATGCGCGGCTGATGGTGGGAGGGCCTTCGACGGCGCAGGCTGCGTGGGTTGCCGCGTTTTTACAACATTGCAAGGAGAACAATGTGCCGGTGGATTTTGTTTCGACCCATGTGTACGCGAACGATACGGCGCAGGATGTCTTTGGTACGGAGGAGCAGATTCCGCGTGACCAAATGGTATGCCGCGCGGTGAAAAAGGTGCATGAGGAGATTGGGGCTTCAGCTTTTCCTGCGAAGCCACTGATTTTCAGTGAATACAACGCGAGTTATGCGAATGAACCCGACGTGACCGACAGCGTCTACATGGGGCCGTGGCTAGCGGGGACGATCAGCCAGTGCGATGGACTGACCGAGGCGATGAGCTACTGGAGTTTTTCGGACGTTTTTGAGGAGCAGGGCGTGGTGAGGACGCCGTTTTACGGCGGCTTCGGACTGGTGGCGGAGGATGGCATTCCAAAGCCTGCTTTCAATGCTTTTGCGATGCTGCATCGGCTGGGTGATCGGAGGATCAAAGTGGATTCCGATGCTGCGCTGGCAACACGGCGAGGCGATGGATCGATTGTGATTGCGCTGTGGAACTACGCTCCTCCGTTTGGCACAGGCGCGACTTACACGGCGCCTCCGGCGGATCTGGGGCCAGCGAAGAGATTTACGGTGATGCTGAATGGTGTTCGCGCAAATGCGGAGGCGCAGATTTGGCGACTAGACTCGGAACATGGCAATGTCATCAAAGCCT
The DNA here is from genome assembly GCA_963798925.1 of uncultured Acidobacteriaceae bacterium. Taxonomy (GTDB): domain Bacteria; phylum Acidobacteriota; class Terriglobia; order Terriglobales; family Acidobacteriaceae; genus Edaphobacter. The sequence goes on along the minus strand of CAWCVD010000007.1, from coordinate 304,640 downwards.
ATGATGCGATGGGGCGACCGGCTTTTGCAACCCGGGAACAGATTGCCCAACTGCGCGCCGCGGGCAAGCCCTCTGCGCCAGAGAAGAGTTCGCTCAAGGGAGGGAAGCTTGAGTTAGCAATTCCGTCGCAGGGGCTGGTTGTGATTGAAGTGGGGCGGCGGTAGAGACCCACATTAAACCATTTTCTATTTACCGGGTCTGATGAAACTGTAGGACACGCAGCGAATGATCGAGAGCTAATGGGTGCCAGTGACACGACTCCGCCACGGATAACGCGACGCAGTGCGACCAAGTTGCTGGGTGGGGCCTTTCTGTCGAGTGTGGTGGGCTCGACTGGAGCTTGGGGGCAGCAGCCGGCCGCACAGCCAGCTTATACGCGGCTGTTGAGCGATGAGGACCTGCAGTTTCTTGAGGAGATGGAGCACGCTGCGTGCCTTTTCTTCACCGAGCAGGTCGATCCAGCGTCGGGGCAGGTCCTGGATCGTGCACACAGCAAAAATCCTACAGGCGCATTGGACACTTACTTCGTGTCAAGCATTGCGGCGACGGGTTTTGGGCTGACGGCGTTGTGCATTGCGGACAACCGCGGGTATTTTCCTACAGACCGGCTGAAGAAACAGGTGATCGCTACTCTGGACTTTCATTTGAACAAGATGCCGAACGAACATGGATTTTTTTCCCATTTCAACGATGTGAAGACGGGGAAGGCTCTGATCAACAGCGAGGTTTCGTCGATTGACACGGCGATTCTTCTGTGCGGGGTGCTGACTGCCAGGACTTATTTCGGCGACGCGAAGATCGCGGATCTTGCGACGCAGCTGTACAACCGCGTGGATTGGCCGTGGATGCTGAATGGGGGGAAGACCTTTTCGATGGGGTGGAGGCCGGAGACGGGGTTCCTTTCGACTCGGTGGGACCACTACTCGGAGCTGATGATGCTTTATCTTCTGGCGATCGGGTCGCCGACGCATCCGATTGCGCCTGAGTCATGGAGCGCTTGGACGCGGCCGCCGATGACCTATGCGCCCTACACGTATATCAGCGGGCGCGATCCGCTGTTTGTGCATCAGTACTCGCATGCGTGGTTCGATTTTGCGCGGCAGCGGGATGCATTTGCGGATTATTTTGCGAATTCGATTACGGCAACGCGGGCGCACAAGGCCTTCTGCCTCAGTTTGAATCGCGGATACAGCGATGATTACTGGGGTGTGACGGCTTCGGACTGGGAGCATGGGTATACGGCGTGGGGAGGGCCTCCGCTGATGGGGCCGGTGGATGGGTCGGTGGTTCCATGCGCGGCGGCGGGGTCGCTTCCCTTCCTTCCGCGCGACTGCGTCCATGTTCTGCGGGCGCTTCGCGATAATTTTGGCAAGGATGCCTGGGGACGATATGGATTTTGCGATGCCTTCCACCCGAGTTTGCACTGGTACGACACGGATGTGCTGGGGATCGACCTTGGGATTGGATTGTTGATGGCGGAGAATCTGCGCACTGCGTTTGTCTGGGAGACGTTTATGCAGAACCCGGAGGCTGTCGCTGCGATGAAGGCATGCGGTTTCCACAGTACGCGGCAGGTTAGCGCGGCGGAGCCGAGGACGACCTCGCCTAAGCCTTAGGCTTGTACTCTAGCGCGCTGTCAGGTTAGGGATAGGGTGTTTCGTGCCGGTGGCGATGAGTCCCTGGATGGCTTCGACGGACTGGATGCCTCCGCGAGCGCCGACTGCGCTGCAGTTGAGAGCAGCGGCAGCACAGGCGAATTCGAGCTGGCGGTCTAGGGGCCAGTCCTGCAGGAGGGCGTAGATGAAGCCGGCGTGGAAGATGTCGCCGGCCCCGGTGGTGTCGACGACAGGGACGCAGAAGGCGGGAGTGTGTAGGAGGCGGGTGCCGTCGAAGGCGAGGACGCCGTCTTCGCCGAGGGTGGCAGCGGCGAGCTGGCAAGAGTAGCGCTGGCGCATCTTGCGGAGGGCGAGTTCCAGCTCGGGCTCGCCCGTGAGGCGTGTTGGAAAGTCGCGGCTGACGATGAGGTAGTCGACGTTCGCTAAGAGGGCTTCGACGTTGGGATAGAGTTCGTCGAGGTCGGCGATAACGGGTATGTTAGCTTCGCGAGCCCAGGTGGAGGCGAGGATCGCGGCTTCGGTGTCGTGGCCATCGACGTGGAGGGCACGGGCGTTGATGACCCATTCGCGCTGAAGATCGCCGGGAAGCAGGGTGAGGCGGTCGTCTCGGCGACAGAGGACGGTACGTTCGCCGTGGGCGTCGACAAGGATGAGGGATTGGGCGCTGGCTCCGCCGGGAACGGTGATGATGCGGGTCTCGACGCCGGAGTGAGAGAAGGCTTCGCGATGGAGCGTGGCGGCGAGGTCGTCGCCGAGTTTGCCGACGTAGCGGGTGCGGAGGTCCCAGTGTTGGCAGGCGACGACGGTGGTGGCGACTTGTCCGCCTGGGAGGGTGCTGACGGTGGAGTATTCGGTCTTGGAGCCGCGCGCGGGAAAAGTGGGGAGAGGGATGACCGTGTCGGTGGCGTTGAGGCCAACGCCGACGAGGTCAACCTTCGACGGTTTCGCCATAGGTTAACTGTAAATGAATTGTCGGTGAGGACGGGGATTCAGTCGATGAGCTTCGGCAGGGCTTCGGTGGCTGTGCTGAGGATGATTTCGTCGAAGGCGTCCGTGTTGAGGGGTTCCTCGGGCCCTACATAGATGGTGCGGATGCGGCGTTGGCTGGCGATGTGGACGAAGCCGGCGGCTGGGTAGACGGAGCCGGAGGTGCCTACGACGAGGAGGGTCGTGGCACGGTCGAGTTCGCGGTAGATGGCATCCATGTCGAGTGGGATTTCGCCGAACCAGACGATGTGGGGGCGGATGGAGGCGTGGCAAGTTTTGCAGATGGGGAAGTCATTGGGATTTTCGTAGAAGGACTGGTCGGGAAAGGGTTCATTGGAGCGAGTACAGCGGGATTGAAAGAGGCTGCCATGCATGTGGTGGATGCGGCGGGAGCCAGCGCGCTCGTGAAGGTCGTCTACGTTTTGGGTGCAGAGGTAGAAGTTGTTTGGATTTGTTTGGGTGAGACGCTGTTCGATCTTTGCGAGAGCTTTGTGGGCGGCATTGGGCTCGGCGGCGAGGGCGTCTCGGCGGCGCTGTGAGTAAAAGCGCCAGACCAAGGCCGGGTCGGCTTGCCAGGCTTCGGGAGTGGCGACCTCTTCTACACGGTGGCCATTCCATAGGCCTCCGGAGCCACGGAAGGTGGCGAGGCCGCTTTCGGCGGAGATGCCAGCTCCGGTCAGGACGAAGAGGCGGTCTTGGGAGGTTAGGTACATGATTCGTTACCTGGAGGCTCGTTATAGGGAACGATTGGTTTGCCCTACTCTGCTTGGGCATGGTGAAAGTATTGCACCTTCTGATGAAATACGGGGTCCCTCCACTCCGCTTCGCTTCGGTCGAGATGACGCATTTTGGGCGGGTGTAGGAGATCGGGAGGAGAAGCAACGACGGTAGTTCACGGTAATGGATGGATGGTGGTGTTGAAGAGGAACGGGTCCTCGAAGTCGGTGCGATCGCCTGGCTTCTTGCCTGGGATGGGTTGCAGACGGGCGGATAGTGGCTTGTTCCACTTGACGGCGAGTGAAGCTACGTCGGAGAAGATGCGGTTCATCTGTTCGAGGGTGACGTCACCGGGCAGAGGGATGGTGTCGAGGCCTGTGCCGCAGACGGAGGAGTAGGCGAGGAGGCTGTCGATGTTGTAGGTGGACTCGGCCCAGCGTTGGGCGAGGAGTTTGTCTTCCATGACAGGGACCATGAGGCCGGAGTAACCGATTTGTTTGACTGGGACCGCTTTGACGGCGGCTGTGATAATGCGCGCGGCGGTGAGGGTGCCGCTGGAACCGAAGCGAGCACCGGTGAAGGCTTCGATGGCGGCGCCGATAGAGACGTCGCCGAGAGGGGCGGGAGTGGGATCGACACCCATGTAGGTCCAGTGGGTGCTGGCGGCGATTTTATTGCCGACGGCATCGGCTACCTTGGCGTGGATGGTGAGCGCGGCGGTGAGATCGGCGGTGGCGACATCGACGTTGCCGTGGTCTTTGGCGAAGACCTCGCGGACGACGTTGGCTCCTTCAAAACCGATGGAGAATTGGCCGCCGGGGCCGTCGTGCCAGGAGCCGGGGAAGAATGGACCGTAGGGCTTGAGCATCGCGGTCGCGGTGAAGTTGAAGGTGCCCTGCGCATGCGGGCTGTGGGCGGCGACGTATTGGACGAGTTCGCTGGTGCGGGAGATGGTTTTCCAGTGGATGCCGGAGTCGTCGGCGATGATGGCGCTGGCGTCGAGGTGAGGTAAGGTCGAGAGAGCGCGCTCGAGGAGGTGCATGGTTTTGGGATCATCGGTGTCGTGCATCATTGCGGGACCGATGTTAGCGGATACTTTTTCTTTTACGGCGAGTTGGTCGAGTTGGCCCAAGAAGGCGAGGGCCTGGACTTCTGACAGACCTGAGGTGAGTTGGGCCAGCGGTTGGGTGGTGAAGCGTATTGTTTCGACTTCGTAGCCTTGGGATTTGAATTCGGCTTCGGCTTTGTGGAGGACGGTTAGGGCTTCGGCTAGTTGGTGCTGGTAGTTTTTGGCGTCGAGGCGGACAAATGCCGTAATGGCTCGGACCTTCGGTTTGGGGGGCTGAGCTTGAAGCGAGATGCAGGAGAGGATAAGGATCGCGGCTGCGGCGAGGCGATTCATTGGAGAGCTCCGGGTGGAGGATGGAATGACGAAGTATAGCGTGAGGAGGGTTGGTGAGGTGAATTTGGGGTGTGGTTTTGGTTTTAGGGTATTGGGTGTCAGATATCGGGTCGGCGAGCAATTGGCGGTTGAGGCGGACGCCGGCGCAAAAGAAAACCCCACGTCCGAAGGTCCGGACGTGGGGTACCCAGAATTGTGGTTGAGTTACTCGCCGAAATTTACGGATTCTATTCCCAAGAATTCAGCGGATTGGCCTAGTTGTTCTTCAATGCGTAGGAGTTGGTTGTATTTGGCGATGCGGTCAGTACGGGAGGCAGAGCCGGTTTTGATCTGACCTGCGCCTGTGCCTACGGCCAAGTCGGCGATGAAGGTGTCTTCGGTTTCGCCGCTGCGATGGCTGATGATGCTGGTGTAGCCGAAGCGACGGGCGAGTTCGATCGCTTCGAGGGTCTCGCTTACTGTGCCGATCTGGTTGACTTTAATGAGGATCGAGTTGGCGACCTTTTGTTCGATTCCCTGCTGGAGGCGCGTAGTGTTGGTGACGAAGAGGTCGTCGCCTACTAGCTGGACCTTGTCGCCGAGGATTTGGGTGAGGTGGGCCCAGCCAGCCCAGTCGTCTTCGGCCAGACCGTCTTCGATGGAAACGATGGGGTACTTATTGACCCAGTCCTCCCAGAAGGCGGACATCTGTTCGGAGGAGAGTTCGCGCTTGTCGGATTTTTTGAATACGTACTTGCCGGTTTCCTTGTTGTAGAACTCGCTGGAGGCGGGGTCGAGGGCGATGTTGATGTCTTCGCCTGGGGTGTAGCCGGCGAGTTGGATGGCTTCGAGGATGAGATCGAGAGCTTCGTCGTTGGATTTGAGGCTGGGAGCGAAGCCGCCTTCGTCGCCAACCGCTGTGTTGTAGCCCTTCTTTTTGAGCACGCCTTTTAATGTGTGGAAGACCTCGGTGCCCCAGCGGAGGGCGTCAGAGAAGGTTTCGGCGCCGGTGGGCATGACCATGAACTCCTGGAAGTCGACGTTAGAGTCGGCGTGGGAGCCACCGTTGAGGATGTTCATCATGGGTGTGGGGAGGAGACAGGCGTTGACGCCGCCGAGATAGCGATAGAGGGGGAGCTTGAGGGCTTCGGCGGAGGCGCGTGCGCAGGCCATGGAGACGGCGAGGATGGCGTTGGCTCCGAGCTTGGATTTGTTCTCGGTGCCGTCGATGGAGATCATGGTGGCGTCGATGAGGCGCTGGTTACTGGCATCCATTCCGGTGAGCTCCGGCCCGAGGATCGACTCAACGTTTTCTACGGCGTGGAGGACACCCTTGCCGAGGTAGTGGTCCTTATCTCCGTCGCGGAGCTCGACGGCCTCGTGCTCGCCCGTGGAGGCTCCGCTAGGAACGGCAGCGCGGCCTTTGGCTCCGCCATCGAGAACGACGTCGGCTTCGACGGTGGGGTTTCCGCGAGAGTCAAGGATTTCGCGCGCGTGGATAGAGACGATCTCGGTCATGTTGCTCCTATTGTTTAGTGTTGCAGAATGTTGGACGACAACGCGATGATGCAAGCGTTCGTTTAACTTTGGGCGACGGTCGACCTGAATGGTGTTGCCGCCAGCTACGGCGATGGATTGCACCAGGTTTTGGTCGGATGGGGCCACCAGAGGAATTTTAGCAAAGGGAACGAGGATGACGCCGTAACAGGAGATGAAACGCCTGTAGGATTGGAGGCGTTGAAGGACTTATTAGCAGGGTCGGTTCCGGGCCGGGGATTTTGTTCCGCCTGCGCGAGTTGAGTTCTAACCTTTTGGTTAACAGGAGTGCTGTTGTTGAAACACTCGAAAATCTGTTTTGAGGGTACCGCCATGACCGTATGGATCGCTACTGCCGCTCTAGTGTTTGCTGCTGCTCCTTTGTTTGCTCAGATGAGCGGGGTCGCCCATCCTGACTCTACAGTGATTACGAGTGATGAAGCGGCGCCGGTGACTCCGCGGCCGCTTGCGGCGAAGCCAAGTGCTGCGGTGCCCGCGACCGGCTCAACTGAGGTGTATGGACCCTACGTTCCATACGCAGGGCCGAAGGCCGCGACTGCTTCGGCGATGACGCATACGATGCCAACTGCGCCTGAGAATCCGCTGGACGCGATGATTGTAATGAGCGTTCCCGAACGCGAGGGCGAGTTACACGAAGGTACGTTGTTGAAGGCGAAGATGCTGGGTGCGCTTTCGACGGACTCGACGATTCGCGGAGCACGGTTTACGGCAGAGGTGACGGAGCCGATCGAGAGGAATGGGCGAGTGATCATCCCTGTGGGGTCGATTGTTGAGGGGCAGGTGACGGGAGTGAAGAGCGGACGGAGGATCTCCGGTGGGGCGGCGCTGCATCTGGAGACCCGGGATGTTTTGCTGCCAGATGGGACGCACTATGTCGTTCATGCACAGGTGGTGGAGGCGGGCAAGAGCGAGTTCAAGATCACCGAGGAAGGGACATTGAAGAAAAAGGACCATCCCAAGGCGACCCTGGCCGTGCTGGGCGGCGTGACCGGAGCAAGCGCAGTGGCCGGCGCGATGATCGGTGGCGGTCTGGGAGCAGCGGTGGGCGCGGGTATCGGTGCTGGAGTGAGCACAGTTATCTGGCTGAAGGAAGACCGGCAGGCTACGTTGCCGAAGGAAACACCGATGGTGTTCAGCCTGACTGCTCCGATGGTGCTGACTCCGTTGCACGAAGGAATGGTGAGCAGCGTGAAGGCTGATTCTGGCGTTTTGGGAGCGGCGCAGTAGATTTTTGGGTTTGAGTTTGTTGTATACACGGGCTGGGGTAATTCCCAGCCCTCCTTTTTTTGTGCAACGTGAAAAAGTTAGTTGCGGACCTGGGCGAGGAGGCGCTTCCAGTTTTTCTGGTTGCGGCGGTAGGATTTTTTGAGATCTTCGAGGATGCGTTCGAAGTCGCTATGGCCTCCCAGGTTGCGCCAGGCTGGGTTTTTGCTGAACCATGGGTAGTTTTCGTTGCCGAGGTAGATGGCGCGGCGGAGCCAGTGGAGGGCTTCGGACTCGTCACCTTCGACAGCGAAGTAAGTGGCTAGCCGATACGCCATCTCGCTGTCGGCTTCAGCGGCAGAGAGGGTCTCGTCAATGATGAAGGTTGCGGCTTTTTCCCGATCTCCTAGCTGGACGTAGCAGAGAGCGATGGTGGGGTAGACGATGCGAAGGGTGGGGTCGTCGTGAGTGACCTTCTCGAGGGTCTCGATTGCTTTCGAGAGGTCTCCTGTGCGCATCTGCTGGTAACCGAGTGAGGTGCGCAGGAGCGGTTGGCGCGGTTCGAGAGTCAATCCCTTTTCTATTTCGTCAGCAGCGAGCTCGAGCTGGTTCTGGTACTGGTAGACACGGGCGCGGTGGTTGTAGATCATCGCTGCGTTGGAAGGGTTCATGCGGAGCGAGGCGTTGAACTGGTCGAGAGCCTCGTCGTACATGCCGTCGAGGCGAAGGGTGATGCCGGCAACCATGCGGACGTTCCAGTCGTTGCCTGCGGTCTGGAGGAGATTCTCGATGCCGTGGCGAGCGGATTCTTTTTCGCCACGGGAGAGGAGCATGTAGACGCGATAGAGATTGGCTTCGACGGAGCCGGGATCGAGGGCGAGCGCTTTGTCGAATGCGCGGCGGGCTTCGAGGACGTGCATCTGGCCGCCGAGGCCGTGGCGGGCGTACTGAAGGTGGGTGATGCCAAGGCCGGACCAGGCGGGGGCGTAGTTCTCGTCCTGATTGACGACTGAGGCGAATAGCTCGCGGGCGCGGTCAAGGTCCTCGCGACTGCCGGTGCGAGTCATGAAGGCGGAGAGGACGGCGCGGGCCTGTAAGTACTCCTCGGAGAGGTCTTGATTTAGAGAGGCGGTGGAGAGCGAGGCGGCACGATGGTTTTCGTGCGAAGGCTGGAGATCGCCGAAGCCCTGCAGCGTGCTGAAGACCTCATTGCATATCTCGGATTGGACGCTGACAAGATCGAAGGAGGCGACGTTGATGGAACCGCCAGCGCGGATGCTCTGACTGGGGACATCGAGGAGCTGCCAGTTGAGGTCGAAGCCTTTTTCGGAACGGAGAAAATTGCCGGCGAGGACGAAGTTGACCAGGAGCTTTTTGCCGACGCTGAGCGGATCAAGCTGATTGGCCGGGATCGACATCAGCGAACTGGAGGGACGGACGACGAGAGTGGACATGCGGGTGAGGCGGGTGGCGATGGCGTCGGCGAGTGCGTAGCCGTAGAGCGGGGCGACGTCGGCGGGACCAAAGTTGACGAAGGGCAGGACGACGATGCTGTTTTGATTAGTGCTCGAGGCGGTCGTGCCGGACTCGCGAAATCGCTCGGCAAGCATGGAGAGGATGCCGGTGGTGCGTTTCTCTTCTTCGGGTGTGTCCAAGGCTAGGCGGCCCTGGGTGGGACGGAGCGATATGTTGTCGCCGGGGAGAAGGACGGAGTCGAGTTGCATGGCCATCATGATGGTCTTTAGGGCTTCGCGGACCTCGGCGGCGGAGGCGAAGCGGGCGGCCGGTTGTTTTTCGAGGCAGCGGAGAATGACGGACTCGAGTTCGACTGGGAGGGTGGGAGCAATCTCGCGGATTGCGGGCGGATCTGCAAACTGAGTGGCGCGAATGGTCTGGAACTCGGGCGCGTCGGGACGATGGAACGGGTGACGGCCGGTGGCGAGCTCGTAAAGGATGAGGCCGAGGGCGAAGATGTCGGACTGGACTGAGGATTGACCGGTGACGAATTGCTCCGGCGCCATATAGGCGATAGTGCCTCCGCGGGCGGTATACGTGGGACCGGGCACCGCCTGAGGTGAGCCGACTTTGCGCTTGCTGACAGGGCCAGCGGGATCGAAGTCAGCCTGGTCGGGGCGAAGACGGCGAGCGAGACCGAAGTCAAGGATCTTGATGAGGCCGCCGTCGGTGAGCATTACGTTGGCGGGTTTGAGATCGCGATGGAAGATTCTCAGACTATGGGCAGCGGAGAGGCCATCGGCAGTCTGGATACCGGCGGAGAGGACGAGTTGGAGGGAGGCTGGACCCTCGGCGATGAGCTTGTCGAGGGATTTGCCGGGGATGTACTGCATGACGATGTAGGCTTCTTCGCCGTTGCCATCCTCGCCAGGGGCCTCGCCGACGTCGTAGATGGCGCAGACGTTGGGGTGGTCGATGGCGGAGGCAAGGCGAGCCTCGCGGAGCTGGGTGGCGCGCATCTGCTCGGTAGTGAGATTGCCGCGCTTGAGTAACTTGAGAACGACGGGGCGCTGGAGGAGGGTGTCGTTGGCAAGATAGACGACACCGCTGCCGCCGGCGCCGATCTTGCGGACGAACTCGTACTGCTTGATCTCGCGTCGCTTCATCTATTCATTATTGCAAGGGCGAGCGTGTGGAAGGTGAATATGAGAATACCTGGCCGTACGACTGATTCGAATTGGAACTGGATTCGTGAGGAGAAGGAGGTCACATGATGGGCTCGGGGATTGAGGGACTCTAGAGTTCAGGAATGAGAGGTTGTTATGGTGGAGAGCCTGAGCGGGGATTGCGGACGATGAGACGGGGAGCAAGCGAGAGGAAACAAAATTGCCCCGTTCCTCGCATGGTTATGTGAGGACCGGGGCTCGTTTGAAACAATGCAGCCCGATTAGGCTGAAAGACGGCGACGGACGAAGCCGGCGGCGCCTAGGAGACCTGTGCCGAACAGCGATAGGGTTCCCGGCTCGGGAACTGGCGGCGGATCGACGAGGCCGACCAGACCCTGCTGATCTTCGGTCCTGCGGTCTTCCTTGCCGTCTCCTTCGGTGATGGTTGGCGGGGTGATCCAGTCAACCTTGCTGACCAGGAGGGACGTGACTTGGTTATGGTTGATAGCGTTCTCGAGAGCGGCGAGATCGGCGTTCTCGTCGGCGATGATTCCGCTCTGGCCATACGTCGAGACTGAGAAAGCATTGCCGTACTCTTCTTCCCAGATAGCTGCCTGCAGGCCTTCGCTTTGCGTGGTGGTGGTTGCGGTGATGTTGAGAAGGAGCCAGGCGATGTCGGCGGCGTTGTGGACGGTGCTTCCATTGACGACGCCGTTTTTGGTGAAGGTGGTGTGGTTGTAGAAGCTGTTGGAGCCGATCTCGTCATTGAGATCGACACAGTAGACTGCGGCGAAATCAACTGTCTTGCCACCGATGACAGCAGACGTGCCGGTCATGTTACCGCCGGCTGCGTTTTCGTGGTTGCCTTCAAAGGTGAAGGAGAATGATCCCCCGGGATTTCCCAGGGAGAGAGAGTCGGCATGAGCTGCCACGCCGCTGAAGCTGATAGCTACTGCCGCTGCAAGCAGAGAGAATTTCGAGAGAGACATGGAACCTCCAAGTTAGTCAGTGTGTGTCTTTGTTCGGTACACACTAAGGCAAGCAACTGCGTCGCCAATCAGAGGGTTGCGGGTATTTCGCGAATTTCGGGGAAAGTCGATGTTTCTGCAGGCCTTTGAGGGCTCCCGGGAAGCGAGGGGAAAATATTTTCCTATGGCCAGGGCTCGCGAGAATCGACGTTCGCAGGTGCCGACGAGGTTGCGGGTAATCGCCGCGAAAGATTATGGGCGCTGCTGAATATAGATAGAACGATGAAAGGGCGGGATCCATGAGTTATAAGACACCGGGGGAAAATGCGACGGAGCAAGACAAGGCATCGGGCTGAGGACGACGAAGTAGTCGGGGTCGATGGCCGATGTCATGTTCCAAGTCCATAGGACGCAGTGTGAATCCAGATTCGGGACAGTCCAAGGATGATCGGCAGTCATCAAGTAGGAGGTTGCGGTTTGAGAGATTGCCGGGGAGTATTTCAGCTGAGTCCAGCCGTCGTAGTCCAAGCCCATTTGGAACCGAGTGTCTGGGACGCCTGCGTTTTGAAGGGTTGAAGCGGCCTCAAGACGTGCGCGGTTCATGGCATATAGGTCATGGGTTCCGGCGATCGAGAAGAGAGCGAAGAGGACGAGGAGAAGGTAGCTTGCCAAGGGGAGAGGCTTTGCAAAAGACTGGTCGTAGAGCTTGAGAAGGCAAACGAGGGCAAGGGGGAGGAGACCGAGAAGATAGCGGTCATAGCATCTCTCGTCGATACTCCGGCTACAGATCAATACTGAATAGGCGACGGTAAAGGGCAGGAAAAGCCACAACTCGGTGCGCCAGGACAAGCCGGGGTTGCGTTGCACAAGAAGGGCGGGTCGAGATTTGCCGGGAACCTCTGTCCGGGGAACGCTTCGAAACAGATTGATCAAGAAGGTCAGAGCGACGGTTACAACAGAGAAACCAAGGATCTGGAGAACAACCGGTTTGGAGAGCACTCCCGATCGAGTGCCCAGAGTAAACGTAAAGCTGGAGGCGAGGCCGAGGTTAGCGATGTAGTCGAATAGCCAGGGAAACGTGTTGTTTTTAAGAAACTGAGTCGCAATGGGAGTCTCAAAGAGACCAGCGAAGAGAAGAATTAAGATCCGTACCCGTCGTGTGAATGTGTTGAACCTCCGCAGCCAGGCGGCTAGCACAGGAAAGACAAGAAGAGAGAGACAAAGAACGCAGTCCATGGCGGTCCGCGTGAAACGGGTTATCCAAGCATGCAGCGGAGCGTGGGGAATGAGCGGTTCACTAACAGAGTAGGGTTGAGATTTGAACCAGCGCAGGCAGACGAAGATGAAAGCTAAGCCAGCGCACCACGATACGATACCTGCGAGAAGTACCCAGGAGCGACGACGCAAAAGCCATGCGGTTGAGGGCACGATAATGAGAACTCCAAGCCAGGCGATTTGACGTACTGTCCCTCCGACGGCATTCGTGGCGGCAGCCGCGACCATCCACGCTACTGATGCAAAGATTGTCGTTGCCTGGACTGCGCGAAGGCAGAGATAGAGGCAGAGTAGAAGGACGAACTCGCAGTTGATGTCCGTCATGAAGGTCGTCGCTAGTGGAAGAAACAGAGGCGAGAGGCCGAGAGACAGTGCGCCGAAGTAGGCATTGCGTCGATTGATTCCGAAGCGAACCAGGAGATCGAAGAATATCCAGACTGTTGCGGCGGCCACGGGTAAGGTCGACCAGCGGACGGCGGTGAAGGAGTAACCAAAGATCTTGATGAAGAGCGCGCCCCAGGGTATCTGCCAGCCGAGAATGGGAGCGGACCAGCCGTTATAGGCTATGTGACCGGTCTGAGCATAGACGTACGCTGTCTTGATGTAGGAGAAGTCGTCGTGGAATCCCATCTCTGCAATCGGGTTGGTGCAGAAGACAGCCAGCATTACGAGAGATGCGCACAGAAGGCCATCCCACCACCGGTTGGTTGTTTGCTTGAGATCCTTCAGGTTCGCGTGTGGTTTCGCAAGAGTCGACAACTAATGTTTCCTCTAATGACGGATTAGTGGCGGGGGCGGCCATCCTTCTCCCAAGGGCGGGGGTTGACGGGGTCGTCCTGCCATTTCTGGCGGCGGCCTATGAGGAACATGATGAGGCCGAAGACGAACATGAGGAGGCCCCAGGTGAGGTTGAGGTTGATGCCCATGGACTTCTCATACACCTCAACGGCGTGGCGTGTGATGAGGCCGTAGAGGCTCATGAGGCCGCCGATGAGAAGGAAGATGAGGCCGAGGGGGATGCGGATGTCTAGTCCCATGGGGCTCCGGTGGTTCAGTTGTTCGTTGTTCGTTGTTGGTTGTTCGTTGTTGGTTGTCAGGCGTCGATTGGTGGTTGTTGGTTGGTTGCGCTGAAGATATTTCCAACTGACGACTACCAAGTAACAACTGGCAAGCAGCAACCTGCTCAAGCGAAGACCAGGTTGAGGATGATGAGGATGGCGAGGACCGCTACAGCAAGCGTTGCGGGCTTCTGATACCAGCTTAGGTGAGTTTCAACGGGTTTGGGGGTGAGTGAATAGACGAGACCTACGAGTTCGGGCTCTGGGCGTGGGTTGGTGATGACGCTGATGGCGATGGTGACGAGGAAGTTGACCGAGAATGCGAAGATGGCGGTCCAGAAGTTCTGAGCCATATCACTTGGGTAGCGATGGACGATGGTAATCCAGCCGCCATGGATGCCGGGGACGGCGTCGGCGGGGAGAGTGAGGCCGTGGTGGATTAGGGCGGCGGCGGTGCCGGAGAGTAATCCGGTGAAGGCGGCATGGCCTGTGGTTTTTTTCCAGAACATGCCAAGCAGGAAGGTGGCGAAGAGTGGGGCGTTGACGATGGAGAAGACGAGCTGGAGCGCGTCCATGATGTTGTTGAAGTTGGTGACCAGGTACGCGGCGGCGATGGATAACGCTACGCCTCCTATGGTGGCCATGCGGCCCATCCATAAGTAGTGGGCGTCAGTGGCTTTCTTGTTGATGTAGGCCTGGTAGATGTCGTATGTCCAGACGGTGTTGAAGGCGGTGACGTTTCCTGCCATGCCGGACATGAAGCTGGCGAGGAGAGCGGTTAGGCCGAGCCCGAGGATTCCTGTGGGGAAGAAATGAAGGAGCATGACAGGGATGGCCAGGTCGTAGTTATAAACAGGAGTACCGTCGGCGTTGAGCACTGCCTGGCCGGTGCGGGGATCGGTTTTTACGGGGATGATTCCGTGGGGATGCTGATCGTCGAGCGGAGCCGGGCCGGGAGCCGCAGTAGCATAACCTCCCATAACCGCGCCGGGATGGCCGGGCACCTGTGCTCCAGAACCTGCCATATGCGAGCCAACGGAGACGGCGATGAGGCCGGGCAGGATAACGAGGAACGGGAAGAACATTTTTGGGATGGCGGCGATAAGGGGAACTCGGCGGGCGGAGACCTCGGAGTCGGCGGCCATTGCACGCTGGATTACCAGGAAGTCAGTACACCAATAGCCGAAGCTGAGGACGAAACCGAGGCCCATGGCTAGACCGAACCATTCGACGCCAAGAGTATTCGTTGAGGCGTGGGCCATGCCTTGCCAGGAGTGGGTCATGTTGGCGGGGAGAGTTTGCTTGATTCCCTGCCAGCCGCCCACGTTGCGGAGGCCGATCCAGACGAGTGGGGCGAAGCCGGCGACGATGAGAAAGAATTGGAGGACTTCGTTGTAGATGGCGCTGGTGAGTCCGCCTAGAAAGATGTAGCCGAGGACGATGATCGCCGAGAGGAAGACAGAGACGTGGAAGATGTACGAGTCGGGCACGATGCCGTGTAGCAAGCCGAGGGTCTGGATCAAAAGGGCCATCGCGTACATGGAGATGCCGGAGGAGAGCACGGTCATGATGGCGAAGGAGAAAGCGTTTACGGCGCGGGTTTTCTCGTCGAAGCGGAGCCGGAGATACTCGGGCACGCTGCGGGCTTTGGAGCCGTAGTAGAAGGGCATCATGAAGATGCCGACGAAGATCATGGCGGGGATAGCGCCGATCCAATAGAAATGGCTGGTGATGATGCCGTATTTGGCCCCTGAAGCGCC
This sequence comes from uncultured Acidobacteriaceae bacterium, assembly GCA_963798925.1. GTDB lineage: Bacteria > Acidobacteriota > Terriglobia > Terriglobales > Acidobacteriaceae > Edaphobacter. Next base: position 289,497 of record CAWCVD010000007.1, on the reverse strand, counting down.
CATGCCGATGACTTCCTGGGCGCCGAGATTGGCGGAGATGAAGGCAAGACCGCAGACCCAGGCGGGGATGGAGCGTCCAGCGAGGAAGAAATCGTTGGAGGTCCGCATGTAGCGCTTAAGAGCAAAGCCAATGCCCAGAACGAAGACGAAATAGACCAGCATAATGAGCCAGTCGATGATGGAGAGGTTCACGGTAACCCTTGGTTTAGAGTGGTTTTGGGATTGCGCTTAAACGTTGTAGTACTGGGGGAAACTGTACCTTCTTTCGGGTACTGCCGTCCAGAATTTCGTCCGCAGTTTTTACCGTAGCGGAGTGAACCGGGTACCTGAAAAGTTTTTTTTTAGTACCTGATAAGGACACTGATCCAACGCCAGACAGAGTTTGGGCATCGCACTAGCTATCGACGGAATATTACCTCTCCCTCGGCAGAGATCGGAGATTTTGGTAAAGGAACTGCGAATGAGCGTTGTTGTATCGTTTCCTTTGGAGCAATCGAACTCACGCATGACTGCCAACCTTCTTCTGATCGACGATAATGCAGTGCAGGCGGCGACGCGGCAGACGATTCTCAAGCGAGCTGGCTATTTTGTCATCGCGGCGTTGAACCCGGAACGTGCACTGGAGCAGATTCAAGGCGGCGAGTATCCCGATGAGATGCAACTGGTGATCACTGATCATCTGATGCCTGCGATGAGCGGGTCGGAGTTTGTACGGGCGCTGCGTCGAACGCACCCGACGCTACCGGTGCTGGTGATCAGCGGACTGGAAGATGCGGAGAGCGAATACGCGGGTCTGAATGTAACATTTCGCATGAAGCCACTACTGCCGGACCAGCTTCTGGACACGGTGCGGACAATGGTGGAAGAGGGCGAGCGTGGCTCTCGGCTACCGGCGGTTTCGTAATCTTCTCCTGGTTTGATCTGTCTTAGGCATCAAGATATGGCCGGTAAACGGCGATTCATTGCTGTTCGGCTCTGCCCTTGAGAGAATGGGTAGAGGAGTTCATGCAAGTGCATCCCATGCCGGAGTTTGGAAGTTTTGCGCTGATGCTGGCCTTGGCGCTGAGTGCTTATACCCTAGTGATGGGTGGGGTGGCGCTGTGGCGTTCGCGCGGGTTGGCGGCGGGAGCCGATCGACAAGCCGATGGCCTGGGAGAGACGGCTCGACGGGCTGGAATTTCGAGTTTTGTGGCGTTGAGTTGTGCGGCGTTTGCGCTGGTATGGGCTTCGTTTACGAATGATTATTCGGTCTTGTACATTCTTCACCACACGAATCGGAATTTAAATACGGCCTACAAGTTTTCGGCGCTTTGGTCAGGGCAGGAGGGTTCCCTGCTGCTGTGGGCGTGGCTGCTGAGTGCATATGGGTTTGTCCTGCGGATTCGGCACAAGGTGGATGTGCGGTTGACCGCGTTTGCTTCGACGATTTTGGCTGGGATTCAGGTCTTCTTTTTGCTGCTACTGAACTTTGCGGCACCCCCATTTGCGATTCAGCCGGGGCCGGTGGCTCAGGATGGCTTTGGATTGAATCCTCTGCTGCAGTATCCGGAGATGGTGATTCATCCACCGATGCTGTATCTGGGGTATGTGGGGTTCTCGGTGCCGTTTGCGTTTGCGTTGGGCGCGCTGATGATGCGGTATCCGGGGGAGAAATGGATTCACATTACACGGCGCTGGACGATGGTGACGTGGTTGTTTCTGACGTGCGGGATCTTTCTGGGAGCGCACTGGGCCTATAGCGTGCTGGGCTGGGGCGGGTATTGGGGATGGGATCCGGTGGAGAATGCGTCGTTGATGCCCTGGCTGACCGGGACGGCGTTTCTGCACTCGGTGATGATGCAAGAGAAGCGCGGGATGATGAAGAGCTGGAATGTATGGCTGATCTTCTCGACGTTTCTGCTAACGATTCTTGGGACTCTGCTGACGCGGTCGGGGGTTGTAAGTTCGGTGCATGCGTTTGCTTCGTCGAATATCGGCGACTGGTTCTACACGTTTATCGTGATTGCTTTTGCGGTGTGCCTGTTTACGTTCTTCAGGCAGCGGGACCATCTGAAGAGCGAGAACCGCCTGGAGTCTGTGGTCTCGCGTGAGTCGAGTTTTCTGTTCAACAACCTGATCCTGCTGGCAGCCTGCTTTACGGTGCTGTGGGGGACGCTGTTTCCTGTGCTGAGCGAGTACGTGCAGGGGACAAAGACGTCGATGAATGCGGCGTACTACAACAAGGTCGAACTGCCGATCGGTATCTTTTTGCTGTTTTTGACGGGCATTGGCCCTTTGCTGGCCTGGCGGTCGACTTCGCTACGGTCGATACGGCGGAACTTTGTACTGCCGGGGATTGCGATGGGCATAGCGCTGGTGGTGTTACTAGCGGCGGGTCTGCGACCTTGGAGGGATGGCGATGATTGGCAGGCAACACTGTTTTCTCTGGTGACGTTTACGCTGGCGGCGGGTGTGATTACGGCGATTGGCTCGGAATTTCTACGTGGGGCTTCGGTTGTGTCGACGCAGACAGGGAAAAACCTGCTGGCTTCGACGGTGCTGCTGGTGCGAAGGAATACGCGACGGTACGGCGGATACATTGTTCACTTCGGCATTGTGGCGATGTTTATCGGGATTGCGGGCGGAGCATTCAACCAGTCGCACGAGCAGGAGATGGGGTTTGGCGATGTGTTGGCGATGGGGCCGTACCGGCTTGTGTGTCAGAGCTTCACGCAGGACTCAAAACCGGAGTTCGATACGGAGTACGCGCTACTGGATGTCTACAAGGGGCAGAAGAAGCTGACGCAACTTGCGCCGGAGAAGCGGATCTACTTTCCGAACACAGACCATGCACAGCCCTCGACCATGGTCGCGATGCACTCGACGCTGGCAAGCGATTTGTATGTGATTTATGAAGGGCGTGATGCAGATACTGATAAGCCGATCATCAAGGTGTTTCTGAATCCGCTGATGAACTGGATCTGGATTGGGGTCTTGATCGTTGTCGCGGGGACAGTGCTTGCATTAGTACCGAGTTTGACGCGGAGTACTGTGCGAGTTGCGGCTGTGGAGCCACTGCTGGTGGGGGCTGAGGTTCATCATGTTTAGGCGGTGGCTGTCTGCGTGTGTGGTTTGCCTTCTTGCGGTGGTGATGCTGGGGGCCGATCCTTCATCGCGATTCAACAGGCTGGGGCACGAGATGATGTGCGCGTGCGGTTGCGGGCAGATTCTGCTGGAGTGCAACCATGTTGGGTGTCCGGACTCGGATCGAATGATTGGGGAGTTGCGGGCTCAGATGAATGGCGGCGGGTCGGACAGCGAGATCTTAACTGGTTTGCAGGAAAGTATGGAGCGACAGTGCTAGCGGCGCCGATTCGCGGAGGGTTCGATACCGTTGCCTGGATTGCGCCGTTGGGGGTGTTTCTGCTGGCGACTGTGGGAGTCGGATTTTTGATCCGGATGTGGACAGTGCGGTCGGGGCGCAGCTCGCTAGTGAGCGCGGCAGGGCCTGCGGTTGGAGGGGACGCGTTGCGCGAGCGGATTCGCAGAGAGACGGAGTATTGAGATGGGTCTGATTGCGGGGGTGGTGCTAACGGTCGCGTTATTTGCTTACATGTTCTGGCCGGAGAAGAATCCGTTCGTACAGGCGGATAAGACGCGGGTGGACTATCTGCGGGAGAGAAAGGATGCGATCTACGAGAACCTTCGGGATTTGAACTTCGAGTTTCAAGCCGGGAAGTATCCTGAGCAGGATTACGCGGAACAGCGAAGTGGGCTGGAGGATGAGGCGGCGCGGGTGATCGCCGAGATGGAGATGCTAGAGGCGCGTGGGGATCTGGGGCGGCGGACGAGAGCTTAGGGAGTGTGCTTTACTGTTCTTCGATACTTCCCTGCTTATTTTTCCTGGTTTCGAAGGGCCACAGAAGTCCTGCGCGCTGAATGACTCCCAGATCAAGAACGTTTTTACGAACCGTCTTTGTTGCGCTTGGCATTACAACGGTATGCCAGCTCTGGCTTCTTGCTCCGTTTGTTACGCGGACGCACAGCCTGATCTATCACTGGAGCGGGTCAACACTGGGACTCTTCCTGCCCCCAATCCTGAGCTTTTTTGCGTTTTGGCTGACCGCGACAATTGTATTTCTTTTGGCGCGAGCTCCGGGCAGAGTACGCGGAGCTTTATGGTTGGGAGCGATTGCCTCTACGCCTTGGTTCGAACTGAGGAACTGGGCTTTTCTGACGAATTCGAAGTTCCCCCATGTGCTGGGCGTGATGTTGCTCGGTTTGGGCGTGATCGCTCCTTTGCTAGCACTGGTGTTCTGGCGACGCGCGTTTGAAAAGAAGCTGGAACCGGTCGTGAGCTTTGCCTCGACGGTGTTTTTGGCTATGGGGGTAACTGGCGTTGTGGCTCTGTGTCAGATCGCGTGGTTTGGGTGGAACGCTCGATCGCTGAATGCTGAGCTACCGTTGCATCGTGCGGTCGCCAGCGAATCGACTGGTGTCGAACGACCGCGGATTATTTGGATTGTGTTCGATGAGCTCTCGCATGAACAGGTCTACGAGCGCCGGTTCTCGGGGCTTCAACTCCCGGCCTTCGATCGGCTGACCGAGCAAGCGACGATCTTCACGAATGTTATTCCGGCGGGGATACAAACAGAGTTGGTGATGACCGCCCTGATGACTGGTTTGTCCGTAGATGCCGTTCGACCGTCGTCAGATGAGAAGGAGTTGGCCCTTCACAGCGCTACTGGGGCGTGGCAGCGGTTCGACCAACATGACACGGTGTTTCAGGATGCGCTCAACCTGAACCACAAGACGGGAGTTGCTGGCTGGTACGTTCCATACTGCCGGATTATGCCGGATGTTCTGGACAGTTGTTTCTGGACGTCGAATACGGCGACTGGCAATACGATGTTTCCGCGGGGAACGGTACGATCGAATATGGCTACGCCGTGGATTCAGTTTGCTGGAGAACGGCTCGGTCGACAGCTCGCACCGCTCGTTCTGCAGGGTGGAACGATCGAGGAGTTCGATGCAAAGGAACACATCTTCGACTATGTAACTTTGGGCGATGCTGCGGATCAGATACTTGATGATCGGTCGGTGGGATTCGTGCTGATTCATCTGCCAATTCCGCATCCGGGTGGGATCTATGATCGAGTTAGCGGCCAATTTGCGATAGAACATTCGAGCTATCTCGATAACCTTGCCCTTGCGGACAGGTTTCTGGGGCATATTGAATCAAGGCTCAGGCAGAGCGGCCAGTGGGACAGCTCGACTATCGTCCTGATGGGAGATCACTCGTGGAGGACGAAGTTGTTCTGGAAGAGGTCGTCGGATTGGAGAGATGAGGAGCAAGCGGCCAGCAGGGGCGGAGGATTCGATGAGCGGCCGGCTTATGCGGTGAAATTGCCAGAACAGCGTGTGGGCACTCGTATTGATGCGCCTTTTGCGGCTTTGAATACGCGGAGCCTCTTTCAATTGCTGCTGGCGCAGAGGATTCGGTCTGCGAATGAGCTCTCTGCGTGGGTGAAGCGGACAGAGCATTGATGGGCGAAGCTTCGCGTCGTCGCGCACGAGGATTGAAGGCGCGGGTTGACGTAAACTTAGAGGGTGAGCCTTTTATCTAATCCCTTTCGATGTGTAATTGTCGCAACCGCTGTGGCAGTGTTCTCCGGTTTTGCGCCAGCTGAATCGATTACTGGTGTTGTCACCAATAAGACAACCAATAAACCCGCGGCTGGGGACGACGTGGTGCTGATTCGACTGGCGCAGGGGATGCAGGAAGCTACGCGGACAAAGACGGATGCCAAGGGTCGGTTCACGCTGGATGTCCCTAATGGCGATAACGGGATTCACCTGGTGCGGGTGACGCATGATAAGGCGAATTATTTTCGGCCAGCGCCTCCTGGAACGCAGTCGGTTGAAGTGGAGGTCTTCAATGCTGCGGCAAAGGTGAAGGGGGTGTCGAGCGAGGCCGATGTGATGCGCATCCAGACGGATGAGAGCGGAAAGACTCTACATGTTGTTGAGAATTTTTTCGTGAAGAACGAGTCGGACCCTCCGATGACGCAGTTCAGCGAGAAGGCCTTTGAGTTTTATTTGCCGGAGGGTGCGGTCGTGGAGGGTTCGGCGGCACTCGCGCCGGGTGGGATGCCGGTGCAGGCTTCGCCAGTGCCGCTAGGAGAGCCAAATCACTATGCATTTATCTTTCCAATTCGGCCGGGAGAGACGCGGTTTCAGATTACTTACCACCTGCCGTACGCAGGGAGTTTGAAGTTCGCACCTCGGGTGATGATGCCGACGGACACGATCGCGGTGATGATGCCGAAGAGTATGACGTTCAAGCCGGGACCGTCTGCTCCGTATACGCCGGTGACCGAGGAGACGACCGCTCAGACGTATGTCGCACGGAGCGTTGAGCCTTCGCAGGCGCTGGATTTTACGGTTTCGGGGACAGGACAGATGCCTAGGGATGCGGGCGCGACGGCAGCGGATGCTTCGGCGCCGCCTGGAGCGGGTGGTGCAACTGGCTCGGCTGCGGGAGATACGCGGCCTGGTGGTGGACTGGGTGTTCCGGTTGATCCGGAGGGAAACAACGATCCGTGGGCAAAGTATAAGGGGTGGATCCTAGGTGGGTTGGGGTTGGTGTTGGCCGCGGGGGCAGGTTTTATGTTGAAGAACGGTGGGGCTCAGCCCACGGCTCCCGCTGTCGCGACAGTTAGCGTTGTGACAGGAGCCGATTCCCTGCTGACGGCGATGAAGGAAGAGCTGTTCGCGCTGGAGACGGACCGGCTGCAGGGAAGGTTGAGCGAGAGCGAGTACGTTGAGCAGAAGGCGGCGCTGGAGGTGGTGTTGCGGCGTGCTCTGGGGCGCAATGAACGCGCGGCGGAGTCCTCGATTGCGGCGGGACCGTTGGATTGAAGGTGTGAGATGAATACATTCAAGTCGACTTTGCTTCTGGTGACGTTGGCGCTGTTTCTGATTCTGATTGGAGATTACTTCGGCGGCCGAAATGGGATGGTGCTGGCGTTTTTTTTGTCGGTTGTCTTTAATTTCGGAACTTACTTCTTCTCGGACAAGATTGCGCTGAGGATGTACAACGCGCAGCCAGTGACGCGGGATCAGTTACCGCGGGCGTATGCGGCATTGGAGAGACTGACGGCAAAGCAGGGGCTGCCGATGCCGAAGGTTTATGTGCTGCCGACCGAGTCGCCGAATGCATTTGCGACGGGGAGAAATCCGCAACATGCTTCTGTGGCGGTGACGCATGGGATTCTTGAGCTGCTGGATGATGAAGAGTTGGAAGGGGTGCTAGCCCACGAGCTTGGGCACGTGAGGAACCGGGATATTCTGACGAGCTCGATTGCGGCTACGCTGGCGGGTGCAATCACGATGGTGGCGAGGATGGGCTACTGGGCTTCGATATTTGGCGGGTACGGTGGCGGTGGGCGTGACAGAGAGCGTAGCGGTGGCGGGTTGGGCGGCCTAATAATGATTATCGTTGCGCCGCTTGCGGCTACGCTGATTCAACTGGCGATCTCGCGGTCGCGGGAGTATGAGGCTGATCATACTGGGGCGGCGACGACCGGCAATCCTTATGCTCTGGCACGGGCGCTGCAGAAGCTGGATGCTTACTCGAAGCGGATACCAATGCAGGCATCGCCTTCGAACGCGCATCTGTTTATCGTGGCTCCTCTGCTGGGGGGCGGAGGGATTGCTAGTTTGTTTTCGACACATCCGCCGATGAAGGAGAGGATCCGGCGGCTGATCGGAAGGGACTTCGTCTAGAATGCAGACTCTGGTGCGGGCTGTGCGGTTGTATGCGATGGTGGCTTGGGTCGGCGGACTGGTATTCTTCGCGTTTGTTGTAGCCCCGGTGGCGTTTGGGACGCTGCCGAGCGGGCATGAGGCTGGTCTTGTTGTTGGCGGGACACTGAGGGTGCTGCACTGGATCGGATTAGTGGGTGGTGTGATGTTTTGTGTGGGAACGGGATGGCTCTGGTTTCGAGCGGAGGTGCCCGCGCGCGTGGGGTTTGTGCGGCAGCTTGTGCTGACGACGGTGATGCTGTTGGTGACGGCTTACTCGCAATTCAGGATTCTGCCAACGATGGAAGTCGATCGCACGCTGGCTGGAGGCGTGGTGGAGGCGGCCACTACGGAAAATGCCGGACGAGTGGATTTCGAGCGGCTGCACCGGCTGTCGGAGAAGCTGGAGGGACTGGTGCTGTTGTGCGGGCTGGGGGTGGTGTTCGTGCTGTCTCGCGAGTCGCAGTGGCCGGAGACGGGTAAACCGAAGACGGATAGAATCGTTAGACCATGAAGATTCAAATGAATAGTTGGTGGCGCGGTGGGTCGTGTCAATTTGAAGTGGGTGATGGCGATGGATTGAATCTTCGCCAGAATCAATAGTCATGCGTGGACTATGGTTGAGCTTGACGCTGGGATTGGTCGCGGGGCTGGCGGACTACCTGGGCGGATTTCTCCTGGTGCACAGATCGCCTTCGGCGAAGGCTCTGCGATATTTTGTGGCTCTGGGCGCGGGTTTTATGCTGGCGGCGGCCGTGCTGGAGATGATTCCGGAGAGTATGTCGATCAATGCGCGGTGGACTCCGCTGCTGATTCTGGCGGGGTACTGCGGCGTGCATCTGCTGGAGCACACGCTGGTGCCGCACTTTCACTTTGGCGAAGAGACACACGATCACGAGTTTCTTTCGGCGAAGACGAGTTACTCAGTGCTGCTCGGGCTGGCGACGCATACGTTTTTTGACGGGGTAGCGATTGGTTCGGGGTTTGCGCTATCGCGATGGCTTGGGTGGGTGCTGTTCTTTGCAGTGTTCCTGCATAAAATTCCTGAGGGTTTTACGATGGCGAGTGTGATGCTAGCGGGCGGGCGTGGACGCGCGGCGGCTTTGAATTCGGCGTTGTTTCTGGGGGCCATGACTGTGCTTGGGGTGCTCGTGATTAAATCTTGAGCCCGGATGGGTGCAGGTTGGGTTGCCACTATCGGCGGGCGTGACGGTCTACGTTGCAGCTACGGATTTGGTGCCGGAGGTGAACCGCGAACCGGGGATCAGGATGGCACTCGTGTTTTTTGCTGGGGTGGTGGTGTTTTTTCTACTCCGTTTGCTGGGACCGGCGTAACCGGTCAACCCCAACTGCCGGGAGTCTTCGCTTCGATCGGAATGAGTGTCAGGAGTCATTGTTGAGGCTCCTCCATGACGAGACTAACGGTTGCGGAGTGTTGGAGGATGGTCCCGGCAGGCGTGGTGGCGGTTCCTGTGACGGTAATGGTGTAGGTCTTCGCAGAGACCGCGAGAGTGGTGGCTGAGCTGATGCGATCTCCGCAACCGATTGCGGGGAGCAGCGTGAAGGTGAGGATTGCCATGGCGGCGAGTTTTGCCGGGATCCGCCCTGTGCGAGAGCGAATGGTCAGGCCGACTATTGGGAAAAAGAGAACAGCCCAGATGATGGGGCGATGCATGAGGAGTTTCCTGGATGCGGCAGCGTTTGGGGTTGCGATAGTCAGGGTGAAGCTATTGGTGGTTGACCCGGGCGGAAGGGTGGGAGGGTTGAAAGAGGCGTTTGCTAAGCTGGGTAGACCGGTGGCGGCAAGGGTGATAGGGCTCGACATGGCGGCCTGCAACTGGACGGAGAAGGCGTAGCTGGCGGAGCTGCCGGGAAGCACCGTCTGGGAGGTAGCGCCACTGGGAGCGAGGGTGAAATCGGGGTTGGCGACGGGACCGGTGCCGGTGATCAGCTGCGGAGTTGAGGTGCTTGAGGTGAAGTTGGGGCTTCCGCTGTACAGCGCAGTGAAGGTGTGTGTGCCTTGGGCGATGGAGGGGATACTGAAGACTGCGGCTCCGGTGGATGAGAGCGGCGTCGTGTAGAGAGAGTTACCGCCGTCGAGAAGAGTGATGGCACCGGTGGGGGTACCCGATGTAGTACTGGACACCTGGGCTGTGATGATGACGGAGGAGCCGGAGGTAATTGTCGCGGCGAGGTTGTTGAGCGTGATGAAAGTGGGGGCGGGACTGATGGTAAGTGTAGCGGCAGGATTTGCAATGACGTAGTTGCCTGCTGCTGGGCCTGTGAGAGATACGGTGATGGGATAGGTTCCGACGGGCGAAAGTGTGGTGGCGGTGGTGGCGAAGGTGGAGGAAAGATTCGATGCGTCCTGAGGTAGGACGCCGGTGAGTGCGCCTGTGATGCCGGGAACGGGTTGACCATAGAGAAGTGTGATGGGAGTGAGGATCGCTGTGAGTTGGCGTGGCGTAATGGTGAGGGCGAGTGTGGGGCTTTGTGCGGCGAGATGGGCCTGGTCGCCCGCATAGGTTGCGGTCAGGCTGTGGATGCCTGAGGGAAGGTTTCCGGTGCTGAGCGTCGCGCTGTTGGAGACAAGGGGGACGGTGCCAAGGGCAGTCATCGTAGTGGAGGTTGCGTCGAAGAACGTGATGGAGCCGATTGCTGAGACGCTCGAGACGAGAGTTGCGGTGAGCTGTCCGGTGCCGTACGAGATGACCGACGGGGCGGCAAGAGTGAGAGCTCCAGGCGCGGTAAGACCCAGGCCGGCAATGGTCTGAATGCCGGTTTGCGGGCTGGGAGCGGCGGTGAGTTGGCGGATGCGCTGATTGGCGGTGTCGGCGAGTGTGATGAGATTGGAAGGAGAGATGGCGGTCGCGCGAGGGCTGTTGAGTGAGGCGGATATGGCGGCCGCATTGTCGCCGTCGAAGGCCTGGGTGCCGTCTCCGGCGATGGTGGTGATCAGGCCGGTGGTCGCGTCGATGCGGCGGATACGGTGGTTGGCGGTGTCGGCCAGGTAGAGATTGCCGAAAGGGTCGATCGTGAGGCCGTGCGGGAGAGCAAGGGTGGCCGAGCTTGCGGCGGTTGCATCGCCTGAAAAACCCGCAGTACCGGTACCGGCGATAGTAGTGATGATGCCGGTGGTGGCGTCGATGCGGCGGATGCGGTGATTGTGAGTGTCGGCCAGGTAGAGGTTGTTCGCCAAGTCGAAGGCCAAGCCAGTGGGCGAGTCAATGTTCGCGTTGATGGCGGGGCCGTTGTCGCCGGAGAAGGCTTGCGTGCCCGTGCCGGCGATGGTAGTGATGATGCCGGTGGTGGAGTCGATGCGACGGATACGGTCGTTGGCGGTATCGGCGAGATAGAGGTTATTTGCCTTGTCGAGGGCGAGCGCGGTCGGTAGGTTCAGCTGGCCTGTGGCGGCCGGGCCGTTGTCTCCAGAGAAGCCAGGGGTGCCGGTTCCGGCGATTGTGGTAATGATGCCAGTGGAGAGATTGAGCCTGCGGATACGGTGGTTATGGGTGTCGGCGAGGTAGAGATTGTCGGCCGTGTCGAGGGCGAGACCTTGCGGCGAATCAAGCGCCGCTGCGGTGGCCGCACCACTGTCTCCCGAGAAACCTTGTGTGCCGGTGCCGGCGATGGTGGTGATGATGCCGAAGGCGTCTACCTTACGGATGGTGTGGTTCGCAGCTTCGGCCAAATAGAGATTGCCCCTGCCGTCGAAGACGATGGCCGAGGGAAGGATGAGAGGGACAGTCAGTGCTGAGGTTTGCGCTTGTGCGGAGGAATTGAGCGAAACCAGCAGAAGGAGCACGATCCAAAGGGGAGCGTGAATGGAGCGGGAGGTGGGTTTGATGCTCTGCGTACCCATGAAGAGGTGGCCGGATTCGGTGCGTGTGTCGTTACGGTGCTGGTCTCTACTTTATCGCAAGGGTCTTAGTCTACTGCTTTTTGCTCTGGGGTTTTTGCGAACCGGGTTCGAGCGGCGAAAGCGGTATGGAATGTTAAGCTCTTGATTGGGCTGTGTGGATTTAGCGCGGTCAATCCAAGAAAGATATGCGGAGGGAAGATGCCACGTCACTGTTTAACACTTGATTTGAAGAACGACGCGACGGCGATCGCGGAGTATAAGCGATATCACGTGAAGATCTGGCCGGAGGTAAAGGAGAGCCTTTTCGACGCGGGAGTGGAGGCCATGGAGATTTATCTGCTGGGGACGAGAATGTTCATGATTATGGATGTAACCAATTCGTTCTCGTTATCGAAGAAGGCCGTGATGGACCTGGCGAATGCGAAGGTACAGGAGTGGGAGACAATTATGCATGGGTTTCAACAGAGGCTACCTGGTGCGTTGATAGATCAGTACTGGACGGAGATGGAGAGAGTTTTCAACCTGGCTGAGCAGTGAGATTACCGAGGGAATCGAGGGAAAAGTAAAGGCCCCGGATAACTTCCGGGGCCTTGTTTGCTGTTAAGGGTTGGTTAAGGGATCGTCTGGAAACGGCCATTGGACAAGCCCACTGCGTAAGGCTGGAAGATCGGAACCGCACCACCGACGATCTCGGTAATAAAGTTGTTTCCATCGCCCGCAACCCAGATGTTTCCGGCCTGATCCACCATGCTGGCCCGCCCGGAGTTCAGGAAGGTAGAAGTCTTCTGGTAGCCGGTGGACGGCGAGAGCGGATCAGGGCCGTGGAAGCTGAGTTCACTGAGGGCGGAGGTGCTGTTGTTGGGAATCCAAATACTCATGCGACCATCCACGCTGATCGCCGTCGGGCTGGAGATTCCCGCCGGGGGGGTTCCGGTGAAGGGCCAGCCACTTGCAGTTACCCAGGCGTTGTCGTGGAAGACCAGAACACTGATGGAGCTTGTGTCAATTGTCGAAGTAATGACGCCGTTCCCGAAGCTCACACTCAAGCCGTAAGTGCTGCCAGCCAGTCCTGAGGGGATCGCAGTTGTGATGAAGCCGTTTAAGCTACCGGGACCGGTACCAACAGCGACCTGAGAGACGTAGGTTGAGCCCGAGGAGACCCAGATATTGCCCAGCGTCGACGTTGTGTTAAAGTCCGGCATGAGGCGAACGGGATTTGGACCGACTGTGTTGGATATCTGAACGGGAGCGACGGCCGTTGAGGCTCCTGCTGCGCCAGGCAGCTGATAGAGGGATCCCACGCCGCTGGTGACAGCTGTGAAGTAGACATTGCCCAGACCATCCGCGGTAATGCCAAGAGGCGCCACACCAACCGGGAAGGCGAGAGAAGCCTGGGTATTGCCGTTATAGCGATACATGGTAGTGCCGGCCGCGAACCAGACGTTTTTGCTGGAATCGAGGACGCCACCTGCGTTCGACGCACCTGCGTCGAAGTTGACGCAAGCGTAGGGCATACCTCCTGTGCTGATAGCGGAGAGATTACCTCCGGTCTGAGCGTTTGCGAACCAGATGGTGTCCGATGCGTCAACGTTGATATCAACAGGCGAGTTGATGAATCCGCCAGTACCCCCGGTGGGGGTGCCGCAGGAGCCGGTACTGGAGTAGCTGATTCCGATGGTCCAGTCGGTTGGCTGGGCGGCGGACGGCTGATAAGGAGCACCAACGCCACCGGCGAGGCTGAAGAGAGTCGTGATATTGGCCGCGCCGTCCGATCCCTGGCCGGTTGGCGAGCTACTGGGGTTGGTGAACATATAGTAGAGCGCTTGCAACGTATCCGTGGCAGGGGCGAAACTACCGGGGTTCAAGAGGGTAGTATCCGAAAGTGGAGGAACAGCAGCGGAGAAGAGCGTGGTGCAGGGAGTTGCCGAGGCTGTTGCCGCGTTGATGCACGCCGAGATGATATTGGCCAGAAGGTTGACTTTGCCTTGCTCGGGCGTTGCGGTGACGGTAACGCCGGGGGCCACGTTAGCACCGGGCGCGGGGGCGATGGAAGGTGTCGATACGACTCCGAGACCCGTCGTTAGATTAGCCAAGAGCCGGACAGTTGAGCCCAACTGGTCGACAATAATCTTCTGCTGCCCGGTACCATCGGCGAATAGGCTGTGAGAGACGGGTTCAAAGAACTGCGCTGCGGCTGCCATAGTTGCAACGGTAGTGACCTCGCTCATATAGACGAAGTTGGAGGCACTGAGCTGGCTGCAAACGTCGTAGATCGCGATGAAGGCGGCGGCGGAGTTGGACTGGCTCGTTCCATTATTCTGAGTGTTGCCGCCGATGGACTCGACATAGACCAAGGGATCCGTGCCGGTGGGGCATGAGAATGTGTTGGTTGAACCGTTGTCGGCGGGGTTGCCATTGGTGGTGTCTTTGATGAAGCTAAAGGAGCCTGAGCTATCGCTGGTTGTAGTGGCCGCCAAGGTTGCAGGGCCACTTTGTCCCGCATACCACAGAGTGACGGTTGCTCCGACGACTTGCTGATTCCCACCATGGATCTTCCCGCTTAAAGTAGCGGGCGAGCTGAGAGGCTTCACGCCTGGGGCTGTGGATGCCATATTTGAGCATCCGACAGTGAGGACTGCGCTCGATGCCAACAGTGCGATGAGATTACGCTTTGAGCCCGACAGCCGGGCAGAGTAGTTGTCAATCATGGGTGTTCCCTCCGAAAGGTGGTGGTGCGTTTACTGAACAAGGTGGATGCCTTGGCGACAGGTTGAGGAGACCAGGGGGAATTCGCAGTCATTCTCGGTACGGGCTTCGGGAAAAGGTACCTGATTGCAAGTTGACAATAAAAGCGGAACGGACATCACAGCATCCTTCTCAATTAACCCCTTTGGAGGGTAATAGCTCCTTTGGGGAGGTAATTACCGGACAAGGGTACTTCTCGAAGTTCTCATGATGGAGCATAACCGAGGTTAGGCATTATGTTACTTAATTGCTCGTGATACTTTTGGGTCATTCATAAGAATTCAAATTGTTGTGCAGGTATAAACGGTGGTCGCCGTGCGGGAGTCTTTGAAATTGCCTTTCTCGCGGGGTCGGGCCTATCTAACTACTGCTGCTGTGGGGTTTAGAGAAGAGCTGAGAGAGGTCGCAAAGTGGACTCCGGAGACAGCTCACGCGAGTAAGCACAGAGTATATATCGCGAACAAGGTGGTTGACGAGCCATCGATCCCGCCGTTTTGATGTTACCTAGGTTTATTCCCCACCGTCGATTTTCAGCTAAACCTCACTTTTTGGAGTTTCAACAGTGGGTTACCAGAGGGTGATTCGGTGAATGGAGCGCGCAAGGTGGCTGAGAACGAGGTGGGCATAGCCCGGCCGCGCGGGCAACGCGGTTTGCAGAAGACCGCTCTATACGAGTAGATTGCTCTCAATCATCATTCAACTGGAGACCTTTTCGATGCACAAGAAACTTCGGGCGCTTGCAGCCAGCATTTTCCTTTCAACGGCTTTAGTTTTGAGTGGATGCAAGAGTTCACCGCCTCCAACTCCAGCGGCTTCGCCGACCGCGGATTCCGGTGGGACAGCTCCCACGGCGGCTCCCGGAACTGCTCCGGCTTCAGCTGGCACGGCGCCGACCGCCGGTGCTCCGTCGGCAGCGATGACTCCTGCGCCGGCTGGTGCTCCGGCAGTTGCTGCTGCGCCTGCTGGACCACCTACACCACCTCCTCCTCCGCCACCAGAAAACCGTACGGCTCCAGCAGGCGCCGCCGTCGTGGTGACGATAACTCAGCAGCTGAGCGCGAGCCACAACAACGTGGGTGACGGATTTAGCGGAGTGCTCTTCCAGTCGGTGAGGACAGGCGACGGTAAGGTCGTTTTTCCGAAGGGAGCCCGTGTCACTGGCACCGTTGTGGCTGCCAAGGGGCAGGGAAAGTTCAAGGGCTCGGGCGCGCTGGGAATTCAAGTGACTTCGATCTCGGGCATGCCGGTCCACGTGAGTGCGTATGAGCAGGAACAGAAGGGCAAGGGGAAGCGGACGACGGCTATGATCGGTGGCGGAGCCGGCGGCGGAGCGCTGATTGGCGGTCTAGCTGGGGGTGGCAAGGGTGCTCTGATTGGCGGTCTCATTGGAGCCGGCGCGGGAACGGCCGGAGCTGCCTTTACGGGGAACAAGGACGTTGTGATTCCGTCGGAGAGCAACGTGAGCTTCCACCTGACAGCGCCGGTTACGATTACGGTGGAGCCGAAGGACACAGGCGCAGCTCCGCCTCCACCAGCACAATGATGCTAAGGCTGTGCGGCCCTGCTCCTTCCAGAGGAGCAGGGCTTTTTCCTTTGCTGCGGCCAGGTTGAGAAGCGAATGTCCGACTGGCAGTAGACTGCATTCATGCGGCTGAATCCGGTTTTTTTGTTGTCGGCGACTGATGTCGCTCACTTCCCTAGTGAGGCGAAGACTTTTGGGGCGCCGGAGGTGGCGTTTCTCGGGCGATCCAATGTGGGAAAGTCCTCGCTGATCAATTCCCTGCTGGGGTCGCGTGAGGCTAAGGTGTCGTCGACGCCGGGGCGGACGCGGGCGATCAATTTCTTTGCGCTGCATGAGGGCGCCGGCGAGAAGATGAAGGTGAGGCCGACGTTGATCTTTGCGGACTTGCCGGGATATGGGTACGCGAAGATCTCGAAGTCGATCTCGGCGGAGTGGCCGAAGTTTATTGAGCCGTATCTGGCGGACCGGGAGACCCTGGCGCTGTGTATTTGCCTGGTTGATACGAATATTCCCCCGCAGGAAAACGATACTCAATTGATTACATACTTGAAGCAGACGCAACGCCCGTTTCTGGTCGTGGGAACGAAGGCGGATCGGCTTTCGAATAACCAATTGGCGAAGTCGTTGGTTGCGCTCAAGAAGGCGCATGGCGTGGAAGAGCTTCTGCCGGTTTCGGCTAAGACGGATGCAGGGACCAAGGCGCTTTGGGGGCGTTTGATGGCTGTGGTGGAGTAGCCCCCCTCCTATCTATTTTCGTGCAAAGTCTTCATGAGATTGAACTTAGGTCTGGACTTGCCTTGTTGGGATGGGTGTTTGGCTCTTGGCGTGCGACTTCGTTATTTCTGGTTTTCCGGAACGGCCAGGGTGAGAGAGTGCCTCCAATACAATTCGCTCATGCGATTCCTTCTTGTTTTTCTTTTTTCTGTGATGGCTCTGGCACAGGACAGGATTGTCCTTCAGACGAATGTGCTTCTGGATGGCAGAGGCGGAGTGCTGAAGAACCAGCAGATTGTGATTGAGGATGGGCGGATTGTTTCTGTGGGACCCGGGACGGCCAAGGTTGACTACGATCTGACGGGACTGACGGTGATGCCAGGATGGATCGACACGCATGTGCATCTTGAGTGGCACATGGACGCGAATAACAAATCAGTGGCATCAGGTAAGCCGGAAGATAGTGTGCTGTATGACGCCGCGGACGCGTGGATGGAGTTGCAGGATGGTTTTACGACGGTGCAAAGCGTGGGGTCGGCGCCGGATGGGCCGGTGCGTGACCGGATCAACCAGGGAGTGCTGCCTGGCCCGCGGGTACTGACTTCGCTCAACCAGATTCGCGGAACGGTTGGTGAAGGCGACCAACAGAAGGTCTTCACGATCGAAGAATTGCGCGCGATGGTTGAGAAGAATAAGGCGAATGGAGCGGACCTGATCAAGCTGTTTGCCACTTCGGGGCTGGGTGCGGGCGGAGGGCAGATCACGACGGATGAGCAGATCCAGGCAGTGTGCTCGGAGGCAAAGGCAGTAGGGCTGCGAACTGTGGTTCATGCGATCGGTGATGCGGGAGCGCGGGCTTCCGTAGTGGCTGGATGTACGTCGATTGAACACGGCACGTTTCTGAAGGATGAGACTCTGGACCTGATGGTGAAGCGGGGGACTTATTTTGATCCGAATCTCCTGGTGTTGCACAACTACCTGGATAAGCGCGCGAGTTTTACGTTTACGGAGGCTCAACTGAAGACCCTTGAGAATGGGCTGGCGCCTACGATCGATGTGTTGAAGCGGGCGCGAGCGCGCGGAGTGAAGATTGCGTTTGGGACCGATGCGGTTGCGGGGGCGCATGGGCGCAACGCGGAAGAGTTCATTTACCGGGTGAAGGAGGGCGGAGAGAAACCGATGGACGCGATCATGAGCGCCACCTCGGTTTCGGCGGAATCGCTTGGACTGGGGCGTGAGATCGGGACGGTGGCGGCTGGATATCAGGCGGATTTTGTGGCTGTGGCGGGCGATCCGTTGACCGATATTACGGCAGTGCGGAAGGTGCGGTTTGTGATGAAGGGCGGCAAGGTTTATAAGAATCTTGCTCCTTGAGACTCGATCTATTTGGGTCAGCGGTTCCTCTAAACTCCTCGAAACCTGTCAGGGTTGACAGTTGCATCGAGCTTCGGGACTCGGTGATATCAAACTGCGGCCGAGTGCTTCCTGTGGCTACTTGGTCATGGGCCGATCAGGATACGAAGTGAAAGCAATGAGGAGGAGTTCTCTGTGACCAAAAAGAGTTTTCTATCGATCAGCATGGCAGCAATTGTGATTCTGGCAGGCATCTCGCCGCGCCAGAGTTTGGCGCAAGCGTCGGCGACCCCCGCGGCTCAGAGCAATGTCGACCAGGATGTCGACTTACTGAGGAAGGATGTTCGCTCGGAGAAGAAGCAGATCATTGCGGCTAATCTGCAATTGACGGATGCGGAGGCGGTCAAGTTCTGGCCGATTTACGATCAGTACACGGCAGAGTTGGTCAAGATCAACGATGCGAAGTACGGGGTTATTAAGGAATACGTCAACAACTACAACACGCTGACTGACGAACATGCCCTGGCTTTAGGCCGGAATCTGCTGAACGTTGATCAACAGGTGGCCCAGTTGCGGCTGAAGTATATCCCGATCGTTAACGGGGTGATCTCCGGCAAGAAGACCGCCTTGTTTTTCCAGTTGGATCGGCGGCTGGTCATGCTGATTGATTTGCAGATTGCCGCGTCAATTCCAATGGTTCAGCCGTAGCTATCGAATCTGCAAGGTCAACTTTGCCTCGAGGAGATAGGCGATGCCGAGAGTGAAGAGATTGGATTATTTTTCTCTCACACTCCTGGCCTCGGTCTGTTTTCTCGTGGCGGTGCCCTCTCTCGTAGAGGCCTGCACCCGTGTCGTCTATCTCGGACAAAACGGGGATGTGATTACTGCGCGTTCCATGGATTGGAAAGTCGATGGAGGAACGAATCTCTGGATCTTTCCGCGAGGCATGTCGCGCAATGGAGAGGCTGGTCCGCACTCCCTGCAGTGGACATCGAAGTATGGCAGCGTGATCGCATCCGGTTACGACGTTTCGACCACGGATGGGATGAACGAAAAGGGACTGGTTGCGAATGTATTGTGGCTCGTGGAGTCCAAGTACCCTACTCCGGCTTCGAGCAAACCGGGGCTCGCGATTTCTATCTGGGCCCAGTATGTTCTGGATAATTTTGCGACCGTTCAAGAGGCTGTGGACACGTTAGAGAAAGAGCCTTTTACTTTGGTAACGGCAAATGTGCCGGGCGAAGACCGGTTGACTACTCTTCATCTGGCCATGTCAGATTCGGCCGGCGATGGCGCGATCGTCGAGTACATCGAGGGCAAGCAGGTGATTCATCATGATCGTAGATATCAGGTGATGACGAACTCTCCTGCGTTCGATCAACAGCTTGCTCTGGATGCATATTGGAAAGACATTGGCGGCACGGTAGTTCTGCCGGGCACCAATCGCTCGGCGGATCGTTTTGCGCGGGCTTCGTTCTACATCAACGCGATTCCCAAGGATCAGGCTCCCGAGATTACGTTGGCGAGCGTCTTCAGCGTGATCCGCAATGTTTCGGTGCCTTATGGGATAACGACTCCTGATCAGCCCAACATTTCATCGACGCGATGGCGGACCGTCTCGGATCAGAAGAGAATGATCTATTTCTTCGAGTCTGCGCTTACGCCAAATACGTTCTGGGTGAATTTGAAAGATGTGGATTTTTCGGCTGAGACCGGGAAGGTGATGAAACTTGATCTCGGTGCAGATCAAAGGAATGTTTATGCGGGTAATGCGGCAAAGGATTTCAAAGTGACGAAGGCGTTTAAATTTCTTGGACTCTGAGGCTGAGGACGATGGCCCATCCTTTACGGTGTGACTGTAAAGGATGGAGCAATCGGCTTTGCAGAGCTCAGATTACTCGCCGTAGTAGTCGAGGCCGAGGTGGGTGATGAGGTCTTCACCCATGATGTGGCGGAGGGTGTTTTTCAGCTTCATGTGCTGGATGAAGAGGTCGTGCTCGGGATAGACGCCGGGGGCTGAGTCAGGATCTTTGAAGTAGAAGCTGAGCCACTCCTGGATGCCCATGCCGCGTAGGGATGGAGTGCGGGCGGCGAGGTCCATGAAGAGGACGAGGTCGAGCGCGAGCGGTGCGGCGAGGATGGAGTCGCGGCAGAGAAAGTCGACTTTGAGCTGCATGGGATAGCCGAGCCAGCCGAAGATGTCGATGTTGTCCCAACCTTCTTTATTATCACCGCGTGGCGGGTAATAGTTGATGCGGACCTTGTGATAAATGTTGCCGTAGAGTTCGGGGTGCAGGTGGGGTTGGAAGATGTGCTCGAGGACCCCGAGTTTGGAGACTTCTTTGGTCTTGAAGGACTCGGGGTCGTCGAGGACCTCGCCGTCGCGATTGCCGAGGATGTTGGTGGAGTACCAGCCGGAGACCCCGAGGTTGCGGACCTTGAATGCAGGGGCAAGGACGGTCTTGATAAAGGTCTGTCCGGTCTTGAAGTCTTTGCCGGCGATGGGCGCGTTCATCTTGCGAGAGAGTTCGTTGAGTGCGGGAATGTCGACGGTGAGGTTGGGTGCGCCGTTGATGAAGGGAATGCCCTCTTTAAGAGCGGCCCAGGCGTAGAGCATGGAAGGGGAGATGCTGGGGTCGTCTTCGGTGAGGCCCTTCTCGAAGGCAGCAAGGGTCTGGTGGACACCAGTCTGTTCGAGGAAGATTTCGGTGGAGCCGCACCAGATCATGACCTGGCGGTCGGTTTTGGTTTTGAATTCGGCGATGTCGTTGCGGATCTGGTTGGCGAGGTCGCACTTGTTCTTGCCGGTTTTTGTTTTCTTGCCTTCGAGGCGCTTGACGTAGTGCTGGTTGAAGGCAGCGGGCATGGGCTCGATGGACTGGAGGAAGGGCTTGATTTGCTCGAGGTGGTCGCGGTCGAGGACCTGCGCGGTTTTGGCGGCGTCATAGAGATTGCCGCCGAAGATGTCCCAGCCGGTGAAGACAAGGTCGTCGAGCGATGCTATTGGGACGAAGTCTTTAATGAGCGGTGTGCGGTTTTCGGTGCGCTTGCCGAGGCGGATGGTGGCCATCTGCGAGGTGGAACCGATGGGTTTGGCGAGGTCGCGGCGAATGGCTTCGACGCCGGCGATGAGTGTGGTCGCGACGGCTCCCATTCCCGGGATCATGACGCCTAATTTTCCTGTGGCTGGCTTGATGGTGGCCGCGGCTTGCGTTGCGGCTCCGGGTGTAGACATGCTTAGCGGTACCCTTCTATGGTGCGATTTTTCCGTTGGGCGGAAAGTTAAGTATCGCGCAGTAAGAGTGGAGGTGCAAACGAATGCAGTGTTAATGTGGGCTTTAACGCTAACTCATTTGAGCTGGATTTACGCTTCTTCGGTACGGATGCGGTTTTTCCAGTGGGAGATTATGAACCAGAGGAAGGCTGCAATGAGGACTGCTTCGACGGCAATATGGAAGCGGTGAAAGATTTCTTTGAAGCGTGGGTTAGTGTCCCAGGTTGCGCCTAGCTTCATGCCTATATAGGCGAGGGCGTAGCACCAGGGCCAGGAGCCGATGAAGGTGTAGATGTGGAAGCGGAGCTGGTTCATCTTCGCGACGCCGGCGGGAAAGGCGATGAAGGTGCGGATGATGGGGAGCATGCGGCCGAGGAGGACGGCGATGGAGCCGAAGCGGTCGAAGAAGTGGTCGACACGATCGAGGTCGTGGCGGCTGAGGAGGAGATAGCTACCGTAGCGCTCGACCATGGGGCGGCCACCGCGGGCTCCGACCCAGTAGGCGGGGATGGAGCCGAGGTTTGAAGCGAGGGATGCGATCGTGGCAAGGATGATGAGATCGAGCTGGGAGTGCGCGAGAGCGTAGCCGGCGAGCGGCATGATGACTTCTGAAGGGATAGGGATGCAGGCGGACTGGATCGCCATGAGAAGGATGACGGCGGGATATCCGCCGGCTGTGATGGCGGCTATTAGTAGAGATATGAGTTTTTCGGACATTCAGATGCAGTATAGCGGGGGGATTGCGCGTAATGAGCTAGCATTAAGGTGTCAGGAGAAGTTTAATGTCCGATACCGTTGTTGCTCCCGTTGTTCCGCCTTCTGCTGCTACCGCTTCTGGTTCCTCCGCTTCGGGGCGACCAGCCAGCAGTTATGGCAGCGCGCCGCATGATCCTTCGAAGCCGGCGGTGAAGCGGCAGATTGTTTGCTTCAGTTTTTACAAAGTGATGCCGGAGTGGCGGAGATTGCCTGCGGAGGAGAAGGCGGCGCATAAGGCAGCGTTTGCTGAGGTTCTTGCGAAGTGGAATAAGCCGGGCGAATTTTTGTCGATGACTTACTCGACAGTGGGAACGCGCGGCGATGTGGATATGTGCGTTTGGTCGATCGGATATGGGGTGGATGAGTTGAACAGGATGCGGAGTGAGTTGATGGGGAGTCCGCTGGGTGGCTATTTGACGTCTCCGCATAATTTTCTTGCGATGACGAAGAGGTCGCAGTATCAGATCGACCGGCCGGATGAAAGTGAAGGTGAGGGCCGTGGGGCGATTCGGCCGGGCGGGCAGAAGTACATCTTTATTTATCCGTTCTGGAAGACGCGAGCGTGGTATCTGCTTCCGGCGGAGGAGCGGAAGCGGTTGATGGATGAGCATATTCGCGTGGGGCTGATGTATCCGCGGGTGAAGCTGAATACGACTTACTCGTTTGGGATCGACGACCAGGAGTTTGTGGTTGCGTTTGAGACGAATTTTCCAGAAGACTTTCTGGACCTGGTACAACAGCTGAGGGAGACGGAGATCAGTATGTATACGCTGGCGGATACGCCGATCTTCAGCTGTGTGCGAGTTCCGGCGGCGGAGATGCTGGATCGGTTGGGTTGACGCGCCTCCACGGCGATTAGGTTACGAGGCCTTCCTGGTCATCTCTTCGTAGCAGATCTGGGTCCAGCTCTTGTAGTTCAGCTTGTCGCTGTCGCCTACAGCTGCTTTGACTTCGTCGAGCGATTTGCCCTGCGCGACGAGTTCTTTTATCTGAGTTCGTCTTGCTTCTGCGTCCGCGATTCTTTTCTGGATATCTGCTTTGGTCTGAACGTTGCCATGGCCAGGGATGAATGTGTCGGCGTTAAGGGAGGCCATTTCTTTCGCCGTCTTGATCCAGCCTTCGGTTGATCCGTTCTTCTCGTCGTGAATGCGCGGGTAGGGGTTGCTAGTGGCGATGATGTCGCCGGTGGAGACGATCTTTTGATCCGGGAGGTAGACGATGAGATCGCCGCTCGTGTGGGCTGGGGCCCAGTGGAAGAGCTCGAGTTTTTCGTCCTCAATGGTTAGGGTCTCTTTCTCTTTTGTGATGACCTGAGTTGGTTGATGATCTGCGGACGGTGCGCCACGACCTCCTGCCGCTAGCGCAGTCTCCTGTTCTTTCTTATTGTTTTCCTGAGCGATGATCTTGACGCCGGCGGGAAATGCGGCGAGACCGTTGACGTGGTCGCCGTCGCTGTGGGTGAGGATTACCGTCGTCACTGGCTTCGCGGTAATCTTCGCTATGCAGTCGAGCAACTCCTGACCTCCGGCCTTTGTGGTCTTTGCATCCACGACGATTACGCCGTTGGTTCCGACGATGACGGTGCTGTTTCCGCCACCGCCCTCTATCCAAAAGATGTTTGGCTTGAGTTGGTGGGTGATAAAGGGCTGCTGCGGTGGGGCCTGTGCCAGGGCGATTGTGGAGAGCGTTCCGAGGATCGTGAAGGCACGTCCCATAATTCGAATTCTCTTTTGAACCATGCGCTGTACTCCCTTGTTTTGATCGATCTTGAGATTGAGACGATTTCTCTGATAGAGGCATGGCCATCTTATCGGAGCTGGAGAAAGTTGTGTCTGAATTGATTGATTACGAGGTCATCAATTGAGGGTTTTCGTTGAGCAGGTAAACTCTTTCGTGATGCCAAAGCCTGTAAGAGTACAGTCGTCGAAGTTACGTAAAGTGAGTGCGGCCAAGCCGGCCTCCTCGAAGAAGCACGGTGGCGGAACAAAGAATCCGACTTCGCCGCAACGGGTGGCAGCGATTCTTGAGGTCCTCGCGAAGACGTATCCCGGGGTCGTTTGTGCGCTGAATCATAAGAGTGCGTGGGAGCTGACGGTTGCGACTATTTTGAGCGCTCAGTGTACGGATGTTCGAGTGAATCTGGTGACTCCGAAGCTGTTCAAGGCCTTTCCGACTCCGAAGGCGATGGCGGCGGCTTCGCTTCCCGAGCTTGAGGAATTGATTCGGACGACGGGATTTTTTCGGAATAAGGCGAAGTCGATCCAGGGCGCCGCGCGTGTTGTCGTCGAGGAGTTCGGAGGGAAGGTGCCGGAGACGATGGAGGAGATTCTGCGGCTGCCGGGGGTGGCGCGGAAGACCGGGAATGTAGTGCTCGGGTCGTGGTATGGGATCGCCGTGGGAGTGGTTGTCGATACGCACGTGATGCGGCTGTCGCGGCGCCTGGAGTTGACGAAGGAGACGTCGCCGGAGAAGGTGGAGCGGGATTTGATGAAGATCATTCCGCAGGATCGGTGGATCAGCTTTTCGCATGAGCTAATTCATCATGGCCGGCAGATTTGCGTGGCACGGAAGCCGCGGTGTGTCGATTGCACGCTGGAGAAGCTTTGCAATTCTAACGACAAGACGTGGAGTTCGCATTAGGGTTTGGCCGGTGGGTTTTTGAAATAGGCTTCGAGTGAGGCCACCAATGTGGGGATGGTGGGTGTGGGGGCTTCGATGGTGGGGGGATGGCCGAGGTCGCGGAGGGTCTGGCTGGTGATGGGGCCGATGGAGGCCAGGACTATGTCGGGCGGGAGTGTGAGGTTGGCGGCTTGCATCAGGGCGATGAGATTGCGTGCGGTCGATGCGCTGGTGAAGGTGATGGCGTCGGGGTGGTGTTCCGATGAGCTGAAGAGGTGTTGGAGGGCGGGGATGGATTCGGCGGGGATGTTGTTGCAGTAGGCTTCGGCGACGGTGACTGTGGCGCCGGCGGCGGTGAGGGTCTCCGGGAGATGGTCGCGCGCTTCGGCGGCGCGGACGAGGAGGAAGGATTTCCCAGGTGCTTCATGAAGGAGGGACTCGGCGAGAGATTCAGCTATCGCTTGTGGGGGGACAAGGTCGACCGTGAGGCCGATGGCGTTGGCGGCGTTGAGTGTAGCCGGGCCTATGACGGCGATTTTTTGAGGGAGCTGAGTTAAGTGCAGGAACTGGGCTCTGCGGTGGAAGGCTTCGACGGCATTGGCGCTGGTGAAGATGAGCCAGTTGTAGGTGCGGAGGCAGGTGAGTGCGGCGTCGAGTGCGGCGAAGGAGGTGGGGGGGACGAGTTCGATGGTGGGGATTGTTACGGTGGTTGCGCCCAGGGCTTCGAGCTGGGTGGCGAGATCGGAGGCCTGATGGCGGGTTCGGGTGATGAGGATTCGCTTGTTGGTCAGGGGCGGCATTGCGACGATTTTAGACCGTGTGGCATTCTGCAAGGCTTACCCCCTCCCCGTCAGAAAGTGTGCAAAGTCTTCGAACAAAATGACTTAGGTTTGGACCTTTGTCCAGGGCTTTGCGCTTTAAATGAGAAGGCCGGCTTTCGCCGGATTCTGTTGCTTACTTATTTAAGAATAGCAGATTGGACCTAACTAACATGCCAACGGTATGTGTTGACTGATCAATGGTTATGAGGCTATGTCAGCGCAAAATTAGGTTCCACCGGCGTTTAGGTGGATCGCGGATGCCAGGGTCAAGATAGAAGGCGTCTGACGACGACGTACAACGACGAAAAAAGATATGTTGCGGAAAAATAATTTTGTGATAACGTCTGATTCACTCCACAGGTGATCAGAGCCGTTGCAACAAACGCGTCATCACGCGGATGCCAATTGCAGTTCCAGGGCGATCTTCGTCATTGTCGAATTTGCAGGGTTGAAGCGAGCCTTACTGGTTAGGTGATTTGACTTGGATGTACCGCGACTTGAGAGATATCAAGCGCTGCGAAGCTCCAAATTGGTCTTCTGTCCCAATACTTGTTCCTCCGAGATAAGAATTCGATATTTTTTCGCAGGCTTCTCTTTTTTTGCATTTTGAACTGAGGCAATGCCCCCCTCCATTTATACGAGGGAATCAGTTGCAGAGTTCCCTGTTTGTGACGAAGAGTGAGCAGTTAGTGACGAATGGTTGATTTTTGCCCGTAGATCGACTGATGAAATTGGACCAATTGGTTGTGAGAAGCGCTTATAAAGTCAAATGCCACAAAGGAGACTCGTTAGCTTCCATGTGGCTTACCAAGAAACCCACCCGGCCGGCCCGGTTCAGAAACATTTGCAAAGGAGACCGCATGACACGACTTGTTTCACGTTTACAGACGTTGACATTAGTGCTGACCACGCTTCTGGCTTTAGTGTTTTTGACAATCGAACCCGCGTTCGGGCAGGCCGTCAGCACGGGCACGGTGGTTGGCGTGGTAACAGATCAGACCGGTGCTGTGATCCCAGCAGCAACGATTACGTTGACTGACCTGGCAACCGGATCCATCCGTACGACCACGAGCGGTAGCGCCGGTCAGTACGTGATGGTGAATTTGCCACCGGGCAATTACACGCTGCGGGTAAGCAAGTCGGGCTTTTCAGTCTCTGAGATCGCGCATCAGACGGTGAGCGTAGGAACTCAAACGACAGTCGACGTGAAATTGCTTCTTGGCGCGAACCAGACGACGGTTGAAGTACAGGCGGCGACGAGCGCCGATCTGCAGACGCTGAACGCAACGATCGGGAGCACCGTTGATGCGCCTGCGATCAATGCGCTCCCTTCCCTTGGCCGTGACGTAAGCACGTTTGCGACTCTACAGCCAGGTGTAACCCCGGACGGCAGTGTAGCGGGCACCGCTGTGGATCAGGTGACGATGCAGCTCGATGGTGGCAACAATAGCAGCGACATGGACGGCAGCATGACGGTTTACACCGGCGCATTCGCGGGCAATCCGACCGGCGTGAACGCAATAACAACGAACGGCAGTCCTTCCGGGGTGATGCCGATGCCGGCGGATAGCGTGGAGGAGTTCAAGGTCAATACCGCCAATCAGACCGCTGACTTCAACAACTCATCGGGTGCGCAGGTGGAAGTAGTGACCAAGCGCGGAACGAATCACCTGCATGGTACGGTTTATGAGTATTACCTAGACAATAACTTCGACGCGAACACCTGGGATAACAACCTTTCGGGGACACCAAAGCCGAGTTATCACTACAACCGTTTTGGCGCAGCGGCCGGCGGCCCGATTCTCCCGACTCTTCTGGGCGGCAAGACTTATCTCTTCGGGAACTACGAGGGCTACCGGTTTCCAAACGCCGCAACGTTCGAGCGGTCCGTTCCGTCTGCGAACTTGAGAAATGGCATCGTCACCTTCAGCGGCACAAACTACAACCTCAAAGCTCTCGACCCTCGTGGCATTGGCATCGACCCGACAGTCCAGAGCTTCTGGAATAAATATGAGCCGGTCGGAAACGACGCAAGCTGCGGAGCGATTCTTGGTACAAGATGCGACGGGGTAAACGAGATCGGGTTCAAAGCCAACGTCAACCTGCCGACGCAGAGTAATTTCGGCGTTGCTCGCCTCGACCATGATTTTGGATCAAAGTGGCACTTCATGACGAGCTACCGCTATTTCAAGTTGACCCTGCTGAACACCAGCCAGGTGGATATTGGCGGATACTTCGCGGGCGATACGCTCGGGAAGCCGGTCTCCGTGTCCAGCCGCCCACAAGATCCGTGGTACTACGTAGCAGGGCTTACCACAAACATCAGCTCAACACTTACCAACGACTTCCACTACAGCTATCTGCGCAATGTGTGGTCGTGGTCGGATAAAGGTGCACCAACGCTCAGCGGAGTGGGTGGAGCGCTTGAACCGCTGGGCGAGACCAATACCGGGGCACTCTTACCGGCGAACGTCGATACGCAGGATATCCGTACTCGTTTCTGGGATGGGCACGACCATTTCCTTCGGGATGACGTGACCAAGTTGAAGGGACCCCACCTGATCCAGTTTGGAGGCCAGTACCAACATAACTTTAACTACCACCAGCGCACCGACAACGGCGGTGGCATCAACTACACAACGACCTACCAGCTTGGCGATACAGCCGGAGCGGGACTGGTCAAACTTACGGGGCTTCTAGCCAATGGCTACCCCACGGGCAGTACACCCGCGCGGGTGGCAGCCGCGGCGCTGGGAATCGTGACCGACTCGCAAGTGGCGTACACGCGCGTAGGAAGTCAGCTGACTCTCAATCCCCCGCTGACTCCCGCATCCGACAAGGTAACGATTCCTTACTACAACGTTTATTTCAGCGACACGTGGCACATGAAGCCGACGCTTACCCTAACGTACGGTCTGGGCTGGACGCTGGAGATGCCTCCGACAGAGGCAACGGGTAAACAGGTTGCGCTGGTGGATTCTAGTGCGGAGCCGGTTGAGGCCCTCGATTATCTGACACAGCGTAAAACTGCGGCGCTGAATGGACAGGTTTATAACCCTACAGTCGGTTTTGCTCTGGTCGGAAATGTCGGCGCCGGGCTCAAGTATCCGTTCAACCCGTTCTACGGCTCATTCAGTCCACGGGTCGGCGCTGCGTGGAACCCGCATGTGTCCGGGGACGGATTCCTGGGTCACCTTTTAGGCGGGGATTCCACAGTGATCCGGGGAGGATACGGTCGCATTTATGGTCGCCTGAACGGTGTCGGCCTAGTGTTAACGCCTCTCCTGGGAGCTGGACTGATCCAGCCTGTGCAATGCCGCCTTGCCCTCGCTTCTGGCGGATGCGGTCCTGCGACTCCTACCGATACCACTGCTTTCCGGATTGGCGTGGACGGCAACACTGCTCCTCTTGCGGCGGCTTCCCCAACTCTGCCTCAGCCGCTGTATCCGGGTTATAACGGCATCTCAACGGCGACCGGCGCGGTTCTTGATCCGCACTTCCGCCCGAACGATGTGGATTCCTTCGACCTGACTATCCAACGGCAGCTCACCCGAAAGATGCTTGTGGAGGTGGGTTACATTGGACGCCTGGTTCACCACGAGTTCCAACCACTCAACATCACCACAGTTCCTTACATGATGAGCCTAGGTGGGCAGTCGTTTGCGAGTGCCTATGCGGCCCTGGAGACAGCGATGGGTTGTGCAACGTCGGCAGCCCAATGCGGAGCGAATGGCGCGGCGAAGATATCGGCTCAGCCATTCTTTGAAACCGCCCTTGCAGGTACCGGTTACTGTACGGGATACGCGAATTGCACGGCGGCGGTCGCCACCAAGGAGCTCTCCAATCTGTCTACGCAGGCTGTGTGGAGCATGTGGTCCGACTTGGATAATGGCGGCTTCAACTTCCCACGAAGCATGATGAACACTCCAATTGCCGGTTCGGCAAATGGCGCGAATGGTCAGATATCCAGCGGCGTCAGTCTTGCCACCGCAACAGGCTATGGAAATTACAACGGCGGCTTTATCACCTTCAAGGCAACCGATTGGCATGGAGTGACATTGCAGGAGAACTTCACTTATAGCAAGGCGCTGGGAACCGGATCAGAGGTGCAGGCGACCAGCGAATACACTCCGAATGATGCTTTCAATCTGAACTCAACGTACGGCGTTCAGCCGTTCAACCGAAAGTATGTCTTCAACACGTTCGTGGTGTACCAGCTGCCTTGGTATAAGAGCCAGGAGGGCATCGTGGGGCGTCTTGCGGGAGGCTGGACGTTCGCCCCGATCTTCTCTTCGGGCAGCGGGTCTCCGCTGTACTGCAACACATTCACGGATGCTCAATCGTTTGGCGGAGGCGATGGATCAGGCTTCTTCGACAATGAGCAATGCGTGTTTACCACCCCATACAAGGGAGGCAATTCGACTCATCGCGGAGTAACGGGAGGGACGGACGCGTACGGAAATTCGGTCGGCTCTGGAACCATCAATATGTTCAGCAACCCTGTGAACGTATGGAATCAGGTTCGCGCTCCGATCCTCGGGATTGATACGAAGAATCCCGGTGTCGGACCGATCTCCGGACTGCCCTACTGGAATCTGGACATGAGTGTTCGCAAGAACGTGATGATTATGGAGTCGTTCAATTTGGAGTTTTCAGGGATCTTTACGAATATCTTCAATCACCTCGACTTTGGCGACCCAACCCTCGACATCTCGAACCCTTCCGCCTGGGGCGTGGTGAGCGCGCAGGGTAACGCTCCACGTAAGATTCAGATGGGGGTGCGCGCCAACTTCTAGGTGATCTGGATCACCAGAACACATGCTGTTCTCTGGCATGTTGTCCGGGAAGTCATTTGAAGAGAAAGACCCGCCGGAAAATCGGCGGGTCTTTTCTTGCGTGGACGTTTCGGAGGGGTTTTGCTTTTCTCTCCGTCGGGTGATTCGCGGTGTTATGGGTTGGAGGGGGTTTGTGGAGTTCCTGCTACCGGGGTGAACGGGGCGGCCATGAAGTTGACTCCGTTGAGTGTGCCGTTGCCGAGGACGCGGTTGTAGCCCTTCGGAGTGGTGTGAAAGAGGCCGTTGAAGCCAGGGATTCCCGTCTTGAAGACGTTGATGGGAAGGCCGACGTTCTGAAGGGCGGCGAGGGTGTAGATGTAGTAGTTCTCGTTGCCGAGACGGCCGCCCTGGCGCTGGATGTTGAGAGCGGTGAGGCCGGCGAAGCCAGGTGCGGATGCGCTTGTTCCGATGACGGCGAAGAAGCCGCCGCCGATTGCGACCACAACAGAGCTGTCGTCGGGGTCACAGGCCGAGATAGTTCCGGCCGGACAACCGCCCATATGAAGGGAGAGGTCGGGGACGGTGCGGAATTTCGGATTGCCGGTGTCGGTGAGGGCCTGGAAGAGCGGCTTGCGGAAGAGGATGCTGTCGCCTCCGCCGGAGCCCCAGTAGCCGCCGATGGCTGAGGTGCCATAGAAGATGTCTTCTGCCAGTGGGTCGGCGAAGGCCTGCTCACGGACGTACTGGGAGTTGAGGCTGGTGGGAGTGAAGGTGGTGACGAGGTTGGTGCCGCCGACGCCGGTGACGTGGGGGCTGGAGGCAGGAAAGTTGACGCCAGGCAAGAAGGAGCCGCAGTTGGGGCCGAAGTTGAAGCACTCAACCGGGACGGCAGGAAGAGCGCCTGAGTCGCCCGAGGAGGCGATGAAGGTGATGCCGAGCGCGTTGCCTTCGGCCATGAGGTCGTCCTCGGCCTGGGCGATATAGGTGAAGTCGGTGCCGTCGTTGTCGGCGGCAGTGTAGAAGATCTCGGCTTCACCGAAGGACATGCTGACGACGTCGGCCTTGTTGTCAGAGACGATTTGAGCGAGAGCATCGATGATGCTGTCGTCGGAGAGATCGGGGATGTTGTAGAGGATGATTTTTGCGTCGGGCGCCATTCCGCCGCTTTGCTGTAGATCGAGATGGGTCTCGAAAGAGTTATTCGGATCGAAGGGCAATCCACCATCGATGTTTTTGGTTTTGTAATTCGGTACCGCCAGCTTTTCGTGGCCGAAGTATGCGGCCATATCGGTTGGATTGAAGTCGCCGCTCATGAGGATGCCGATGGTCACGCCCTTGCCGGTATAGGCCTTGAAGCTGGGGAAGCTGTAGGCCTGCTTAAGGTCGTCGAACCAGTAGGGGCCGGCGGTAGAGTAGCGATTCTGCGGTATGTGGACTGCGCGGGAGTGAGTGCGCATGCGGACTATGCCGGAGAGTCCCGTGATAACGGCATTTGATTGGGCCAGAGCACCTGATTTGATGATGGGTTGGGAGGCTACGATGGTCGCCTTGCCATTAGCGTAGACGCCGTGTTTGAGAACGGTACTCAAAGCCTGCTCGACTGAAGCTGCAGGGCCAGTGACATGAAGGCGTTCCGTGGTGAGGAAGGTGGACTGGAGGCCATAGTTGGCGAGTTGTTTTTGAATCGCGGCCACCTGGCTGGGAGATGAGCCGTAGCGTGAGGTGAACTCGGCCGGGGTGAGCCATTTGTGATAGGTCGCGGAATTGGGATCGTGAAGGGCCTGCAGTTCCTGTTCCAACTGCGTTCGGTTCTGCAGTGGGAGATAGATGTCGAAGCTGACTTGCTCTGTGGCGGCTACGCGATCTTTGAGCTGAGCTTTCTGGATAGCGAAGAGAGGCGTCGAGAGAGTAATGGAAAGCACGCCAAGGCAGAGTAGGGTCAAGCGAAGGAAGGTGGACTCTAATTTCTTCTTCATCATTGCCTCCGGAACAAAGTATGTTGCTTAGTTGACATAAACAGCACGGGCTAACTGACGGAGTGGCGTCTTCGCAGCCAGGCTGCGGGGGTCACTCAAGAGCAAATGCAGGATGCAGGCCCTTCCTGCTGTGAAGCGAGTGACGGGATGCTAGCACGGAAGAACGGCTGTGGGCTAATTTTTGATTTTTCCGGCTGCGCTGAAATTGAATCGATGGACCCTCGACGGGAGCTATTAGGTAAAAAACTTTCCCGTTCGACTTTGTTGAATTCAAGGTAGGGATTTGAGGAGGATGCTGCGGTACTCGATCTTCATGGGCGGGCCTACGTGAACCTGGACTCCGATGAGGCCCTCGAACTTGCGGTTGGCGGTGTCGTCATCGATGACCTCGGACACGATGTGGCCGTTGAGGATGTGGATGAGGACATTGCCACGGACGATGAGATGGTATTGGTTCCAGTTGTTGGGGTGGATGAAGGCTTTGAGTTCGTCGGCAGTCCCGAGGTTTGCGATGACGGTGGGTCCGGAGGCGTCGACGTGGGTGACCTGGCCACGCATGGCGAGGAAGGTGCGGCCGCGCTCCTCGTAGTTCTGGCCGGTGTATTTGTCGGCGCCATCGATGTCGGCCTGGTAGCCGCGGAGAAGCCATTTCGTGCCGGAGATCTCGACGCTGCGGTAATTGATGCCGGAGTTGCCGTGGTCAGAGATTCGGAATTCAGCTTTGAGTTCGAAGTCTTTGGGTGTGCCACCGCGCCAGATGAGGAAGCTGTTCTGCTTGAGGAGATTCGCGGAAGTGACTTCGCCGATGAGGACGTTGTTTTCGACGCGCCAGTACTGGGGGTCGCCGTCCCAGTTTTTGAGGGTGCCGTCGAAGATGGGTTGGAAACCTTCGTTGGTGTCGGTGAGTGGGTGCGGGTACGTCTGCGGGCCGGGCGGTGGGGCGAAGGGATAGGGTTGAACGGGCGTCTGCGCTGACGCGCTGAGCGCGGTGGCAAGGGTGAGAATGGGGAGGGGGATGACGCGCATTCGGAGCTCCGACGATTCGGATGTCAGCTGCTCCTTTGGTTTATCACGGACAGGCCCAGCGTCTACGGAAGACGAGTACCCGAAGATCATCAGGAGCCGGTATGGACGGTTGATTGATGCAAGCCGACTGCGGCTCCTGATGGTTTCGTTTACGGAGTGACGATTAACTCGACGTCGGCCTGTCCGCACATTCCGTAGATGGCTCCCGACATGCAGGCTCCGGCGGAGTATTTGTAGCATCCGGGGGTTTTGGCCACTACGGTAATGGCACGGTCGGTGCCTCCAATGATGGCTCCGCCCGGGTTAAACGGAGACGTAGGGCCAAAGTCGACGACGAAGCCAATGTCCCTGCCGGTGCTCTTCCACTGGACTGTCGTTCCCGCTTTGACGCAGATGAGAGCGTTGCCCTTAGCGTTCGGTGCGCTTGAAGTGACCGATGCGGCATTGGCGGTTCGCTTCACGTCGATGCTACATGGAGTCGAAGCTGAACCGCAGGTATTGGCGCCGGAGCACAGTCGTGCGGGATTCGCCTCCGTGCAGGCGTATTTGTTGCTCTTCGACTGAGCTGGGGCGTAGGCGGACAATAGAGCGATCGGCAACAGCAGCGAAGTGCACTTGCTTGCAAAGCTTCGATTCATGGTCATAGTTTGCCTCACATGTGTATTCAAGCCGCGCGATAACAGGCGGGTTGGTGATTTCTTCCAGAGATCCTTTGCGCAGCGACAGAGTTCAATTCTGCTGCACTAATTGACGCCGGCCGTTCCTGCCCAATCGAGGACGTCAGAGAGCCGCCAGGGATTCTGAGTCAAATCCCACTGCAGCTGGCCTTGTTTATCAAGGATCAACTGCGCCGCCGGATAGAGGGTTCCTGTGCTCTTGCTCTTGTCCTGCTCGTTGATTTCGATGATTCCCGCAGTGAGGTTGAAGGACTGCGATTGCGTGTCGAAATAGGCTTCGCCAAAGCGGATCTGCCGATTGGTGACGAAGACGATTTTGCGGCCGGTCGGCGTTGGCGTCATTCGGATGTAGGAGCAGTCGGTGCCGAGTGTGCCGGTGATCTCGACATGACCGACGGCCTTCATCTTCGAGAGAGCGTTGGCAAGCCCCTGGCTCTGGCCTTTTTCGAAGGCCTGAACGAGATTGGCTCTGTCAGCGGGCGTTGAGAACTCATAGATGTTCAAGGTGACGCCGATGTTTGCGCCCATCTGCGTGCCTGTTCCGAAGGCCTGAGCCTCGATGGTCTCGTATTTGTCACGGGCGAACCCGGGATGGATTGCTAACAGCGCGATGCCGAGGATCACCAGGCACTTGCCAGCGATACGGCATATCCTTGAATTGCAAACTCTTACAATGATTGGCATCTCTCTCTCCAGTGGCTACGTCGTGAACAACTCGGCCTGAACTCATGGCGAGTGTATGCCGCGAGTGTCCGCGGGGAGTAGTAGCAAAATTGCTGGTTTTTGAAAGAAATGCAGCTAGTAGTTCTGCAGGGGCAGCGGAGGGTTTGGCGGGCTGATTACGCGACCGGGGTGGGTAGAAGATCGAGGGCACCCTTGGAGATGAGATCGCCGGCTACCCAGCGGCCGAGGGCCTCGGGTGAGGTGGAGTGGGCGGCTTCGGTGTCGATCTGGATCATGGATTCGCCGTCGGGCGAGACGACCTGGGCGAGCATGCGCCACTTCCCTGCTTCGGAGGCGGGGGGGATGCAGTGGGCTCCAATGGGGAGAGAGCAGCCGCCGCCGAGGGCGTCGAGGGTGGTGCGCTCGGCTTCGATGGCGAAGCGGGTAGGGGGGTGCTCGAGGAAGGCGACGGCATTGCGGATGGAGGTGTCGCGGGTATTGTCCGGGTCCTGGGAAGCAGGGTGGTCGAGGCTGCGGGTTTCGAGGGCGAGGGCACCTTGTCCGGGGGCGGGACAGATCTCGTCGGGCGGAAAGCGGTAGTGGACGGATTCGGTGCGCTGGAGGCGATCGAGACCGGCGGCGGCCAGGACAAGTGCGTCACACTGGCCGTCTTCTAGTTTGCGGAGGCGGGTGTCGATGTTGCCGCGGATTTCGACGAAGGTGACGTCGGGGCGAAGGGCGAGGATCTGGGCACGACGGCGCGGGCTGGTGGTGCCGATGCGGCCTCCGGTGGGGAGGGTATGAAGGGCCCAGTACTGCTCGCAGACCCAGACGTCGCGTGCGTCGGCGCGTTTGGGAATGGCGGCGAGGGTGAATTGTTTGTCGAGTTTGGTGGGAAGGTCTTTGAGGGAGTGGACTGCGAGGTCGATGCGGCCTTCGGCTAGAGCCTCCTCTATTTCTTTGATGAAGATTCCTTTGCCGTCGAGGTTGGGAGGCGCGATGAAGCCGGGTTGCTGCATGCGATCTCCGGTGGTACGGATGACCTCGAGTTCGGCGGGATGGCCGGCATTGCGTAGCGCCTGGAGGATGTGGTTGGCCTGCCAGAGAGCGAGTTGGGAACCTCGGGTGCCGATTCGGATGGGCGTGTTCATGACTTGGGATAGGATACGAGATTTCGCCGTGGAACGCGGAGACAGTGTGATGAGTGACGGGGATTGAGAAGGACTTGGCAGGTGAAAACAAGTTTTCATGAAATTTACTAACCGTGGAATGAATTCCCTGTCTAAGGGGTAAGCGTAAGAAACAGCCCTCCGTTTTAATTTAGACAACTCGGCGGCAGTCGGACCAGCATTGCCCCTTAACGATGTGGTATAGTCGCATACTACATAGGTACAGTCGCATGCTACATAGATATGCTATTTTGCTGATCGCCCTTGTTCTAAGCCCAATTGCTGTTTTTGCCCAGGCGGGCGCGTTGCGCGGGCAGGTGCTCGACCCTAGCGGGGCGATTGTGCCGGGTGCTTCCGTCACGCTGACTGGAGGCAAGAAAGCCTTTACGGTCAAGTCCGGCCAGGATGGCGTGTATAGCTTTCACGATGTCCCTTCCGGGGTCTACACATTGACCGCCGAGGCTGAGGGTTTTGCGCGGCTGACGAAGACGAATGTTGTGATTCCTGCGGGCCAGACGCGTCAAATGAATGTTTCGGTAACGATCGAGGTGCAACAGCAGAATGTCGACGTGACTGCACGGAACAACGGCGTTAGCGTGAACCCTGATGAGAACGGCGGGGCGATTGTTCTGAACGGAGGCGACCTCGATGCACTGTCGGATGATCCCGACCAGCTCCAGAATGAGTTGCAGGCGCTGGCTGGACCGGCTGCCGGACCCAACGGCGGCGAGATTTATGTGGATGGGTTCCAGGGTGGTCAGCTTCCTCCGAAGTCCTCGATACGGGAGATTCGGATCAATCAGAACCCGTTCTCTGCGGAGTTCAACCGGATTGGCTATGGGCGGATTGAGATTCTTACGAAGCCAGGATCGGACAGGTTTTCCGGACATATCGGTTCGTTCGGCTCGACCTCGGCGCTGAATACGGGAAATCCGCTGGTGCAGGAGCAGCCGAACTATTATTTGTACTCGCTGCAGGGTGACGTGAACGGGCCGCTGACGAAGACGGCATCTTATTTTTTCAACTTATTTGATATGCAGCGGCAGAATCAAACCATCGTCGACGCGGTGAATCCGAACGACCCATCGACGAATATTCAACAGGCACTGCCCAATCCTTCTTCGTTTCTGTATGTCAATCCACGGGTGGATTTCCAGCTTGGGAAGAGCAATACGCTGACGGTTCGGGAGTCGTTTTCGCGTTCGGTGGCGACGGGTAACGGCCCGGGAGGACTGAGCCTGGCAGAGCAGGCCTTTGACAGCAGAGGGATACAGAATGGGCTGCAGGTTGGCGACACGGTTGTGGTCAATCCACATTTGATCAATGAGACTCGATTCAGTTGGCAACGAATTCGCAACAGCCAGGCGCCTGATTTCCTGACTCCGACGGTGACAGTGCAGGGGGCGTTTACGACGGGCGGGAACAATTCGGGAGTGGTACAGGATCATCAGGATGTTTTTGAGCTTCAGAACAACAGCACGGCGACGGCGGGGCTTCATACGTTGCGGTTCGGTGGTCGTCTTCATGCGATTCGCGATGCCAATTATTCGACTTCGGGGGAGAACGGGAATTACGTCTTCCAGTCGATCGATCACTATCAGGCGGGGACGCCGGATCAGTATCGCGTGACGATTGTGAACAACCCTCTAGCGAGAGCGACGCTGTTTGACGGAGCGGCGTTTGTTCAGGATGACTGGCGGTACACGCCCAATCTGACGCTGAGTTTCGGGCTCCGGTTTGAGACGCAGAACTGGATTAACGACCATGCGGACTGGGGTCCGCGTGTTGCCGTGGCGTGGGCTCCGGGACGTGTAGGCAATAAACCTGCAAAGACGGTGATACGCGGGGGCTATGGATGGTTCTACGACCGGTTCAACGTGCCTGGATCGCTGAACTCTCCGGGTGCGACTCCATATGTGATTCAGACGATTCATCAGAATGGAGTCAATCAGCAGAGCTTCGTAGTGAATAGCCCGGATTTTTATGATCCGAATACGACTGTGACATCCGGGCAGGGAGAATCGACCACGCGGCCGACGGTTACCACTATCGATCCTCACTTTCATGCTGCGCTGAATATGCAGGGCGGAGTTGGGGTCGACCGTCAGGTCGGCAAAGCGACATTCAACGCGACTTATCTCTTTACGCGAGGGATTCACCAGTATCTATCGAATAATGTGACCGCGCCGGATTTCGATACCTCGACCTATACGATCACGGGGCCGCCGCCGAATATCTATAACTATCAGTTTCAGTCGGGCGGTGTTTTTAACCAGTATCAGGTGATCACGACGGCAAACGTGCGGCTGAAGAGGATATCGCTGACGAGCTCGTATACGTACAGCCGGGCAAACAGTGACACGCAGGGGCCGAACTACTTCCCTTCTGTCGCGCAGAATCCGGGGTTCGACTATGGGCGCGCTTCGTTCGGGATTCATAACCGGGTGTTTCTGCTGACAACCTACACGGCGCCGCATGGGATTATCTTTGCTCCGCTGCTGTCGGCGCAGTCGGGGACGCCGTACAACTTCTCGATCGGAAGCGATTTGACTGGGAATAATCAGTTCAATGCGCGGCCTACGTATGGGACGTGCGGCGCGGCTGGGGTTGTGTCGACGCCGTTTGGGTGTCTCGACAGCGACCCGACCGGAAAGGGCGAGACGATTGTGCCTTTTAACCTGGGGACCGGGCCGGCGAATGTCGTTTTTCATATGCGGGCAAGCAAAGTATTCGGAATCGGGCCGAGAAAGGAAGGCTCGAGTGGTGCGGGCGGTCCGGGACAGAATACGAGCGTAAACGGGCGCGGGCTGAGCAGCGGATCGGCCGGGCCTAGACTGGATGCGACGGTACCGCGGAAATATAGTCTGACGCTGGTTGTGGTCGCGCTCAATTTGTTCAACATTGTGAATCGGGGGCCTGAGAATGGCGTGCTGAACTCGACGCTGTTTGGGCAGTCGCAGACCCTGGCTGGCGGCCCGTATGGATCGCCTACGCCGGGCAACCGAACCATTCTCTTTCAGGCTAATTTTTCGTTCTAGCTGGATGCGGTCACGGCCGAGCCACCGCTGGGCAGTGTGACGACTGTCTTTCCGTAACCAAGGGCGTTCGGGAGCGGCCCTGTGTATGCCATGGGTGCATCCTCGAACAGAACGGTAGCGTTGACGAAGGTCTTGAGTGAGCCGGCGTCGAGGAGTTTTGCTACTTCGATGAGTTGGTTTTGGTTAGGCTCGACGATGAAGAAGCTGTTTTTGGCGCGGGGATCCGCGAGGTCTGCAATGTCCGAGACGATTGTCACCAGACGACCGTGTGGCTTGAGCACGGACCAGGAGAGGTTGAGAGTTTCCCCGCCAACTGTGTCGAGGACTACGTCGATATCGTGGACGATATTTTGAAAGCGTGTGGTTTTGTAGTCGATGACTTCATCGGCTCCGAGCCGTTTGACTAACGAGAGATTTCTAATTGAAGCAGTTGCGATAACGTACGCGCCGTAACGGTGCGCGAGTTGGACGGCGAAGGTGCCTACGCCGCCGGATCCTCCGTGGATGAGGATTCGTTCCTTCGGCTGCAGCTTTGCGTGATCGAAGAGGGCTTGCAATGCAGTGAGAGCGCTAATGGGAACTGTGGCTGCTTCTTCATCGGTGAGGGTGAAGGGTTTTGCTGCGATGCTTGAGGGTTGGGTGATGCAGAATTCGGCGAGCGCTCCGTCGGCGAACCAGTCGTTCATGCCGTAGACGGTTTGTCCGATGACGAAGTCCGCTATGTCCGATCCCTTTGCGGCGATGACTCCGGAGAATTCGTGGCTGGGGATGGCGTTGGGGCGCTTGTCTCCGGTTTTTGTGTGAGTCGTCGGCTCCCAATTAAGTTCGGTCGGTATGATGCCTGCGGCATGGACGCGGATCAATACTTCGGCTTTGCCGGGTGTCGGTTGAGGGACCTCAGCAGGATGGAGCGTAGGGCCATTCGGGGTTTCGTGGAGTTGCATTGCCTTCATCAGCCACCTCTTAATTCTTGATGTCTGGTGAAATGTTTGGGTTGCAAATTGTATTGGTTGAGTCCGCGGAATGGAGCGGTTATTCGTTGTCTTTCGGGCGGGTGGATTCGCGGAGGGCAGTGAGTTGGGGATGGAGGAGTTTGGCGGTGAGGGAACGAGTGAGGGCTTCGACGGCTTCGCGCTGCTCGGGCGTGAGGGCGGCGAGTTTGGATTGAGAGCGGGCGAGCTCGACTTGACGGAGCTCTTCGGCTTGCTGCTGGAGGGCTTTGATCGCGGGGACGGCGTCGCGTGATTGGAGACGTTCGTGGTATTTGTCGACTTCCCTGCTGACGATGGTTTCGGCGGCGGCGGCTTCGCGGCTTCGATCGGCGAGGTTGGCGGCGGCGACCTGCTGGAGGTCGTCGATGTCGTAGACGAAACAGCCTTCGACCTCATTCATGCGCGGGTCGACGTCGCGCGGGACGGCGATGTCGATGAAGAACATCGGCCGGTTGCGGCGAGCGTGGAGGAAGTGCTGGCCGTGAGAGCGACCGAAGATATTTTGCGGGGCACCCGTTGAGGTGATAACGATGTCGGCGCGCGGGGCCTGGGCGTAGAGGTCCTCGAAGGGGATAGCCTCGGTACGGACGCCTGGGCTGGAGAACTGGGCGGCGATCTTTTCGGCGCGGGCAGGTGTGCGGTTGGCGACAAGAATGGAGGCGGCGCCGTGGTCGACGAGATGGCGAGCGGCGAGCTCGGACATTTTGCCCGCGCCTACGAGGAGGATGGTCTTGCCTTCGAGCGAGCCAAAGATCTTGCGGGCGAGGTCGGCGGCTACAGAGGCGATGGAGACGCTGCTGGAGCCGATCTGGGTTTCGGTGCGGATTTTCTTCGCGACGGTGAAGGTGCGCTGGAGGAGGGATTCGAGATGAGTCGAGACGGCGCCGACTTCGCGGGCGATGGTGTAGGACTCTTTAACCTGACCGAGGATCTGCGGCTCGCCGACGACCATGCTGTCGAGTGAGCTGGCGACGCGGAAGAGATGACGGACCGCTTCGCGGTCGCGATGCTCGTAGAGGTGGGGCTGTATGTCGTTGGGAGGAACGCTGAAGTACTCGTGGAGGAAGCGGAGGAGGTCGGCTTTGGTCTGCTGGTGCTGCGGTTCGGTGTCGTCTTGCAGGGTGAGGAGTTCGACGCGGTTGCAGGTGGAGAGGATGAGACCTTCGCGGATGCCGGGCTGATGGAGGAGGGTGCGGGTGGCGTCGGCGAGGCGACCCGAGGGGATAGCGAGGCGCTCGCGAACCTCAATGGGCGCGGTGTTGTGATTGATGCCCAGGAGGACGAGGCTCATGGGGCGGTGAACCTGTGGACGGCGGAGAACTGGTTGGCGGCCCAGACGGCGAGGACAACAAAGAAGACGAAGCTGGAGAGGTAGACCGCGCGGCGGCCGCGGAGTCCAGCGTGGCGGCGAATGTAGATCATCGCGATGTAGACGAGCCACATGGCAAAGGCGAGAAGGATCTTGGGATCACGGAAGTAAGAGGCGCCGACGGTGACCTGGGCGATGAGCGAGCCGATGAGGAGGCCGGCGGTCATGCACGGGAAGCCGAAGAGGAGTGACTTAAGCGCAATCTGGTCTGTTGTTTCCAGTGGCGG
Source organism: uncultured Acidobacteriaceae bacterium (assembly GCA_963798925.1). Classification (GTDB taxonomy): domain Bacteria; phylum Acidobacteriota; class Terriglobia; order Terriglobales; family Acidobacteriaceae; genus Edaphobacter. The sequence continues at coordinate 248,134 of CAWCVD010000007.1, read as the reverse complement.
CAGCGAAGCCAGGGTTGGGAGTTTTTGCTTCAGGCGGCGTTCCTGAATGAGGTAGAGGAGCGATGCGAGGAGCGAGAGAAGTAGCGCCGCGTAGGCTGCGAGGAGAAGCGCGACATGGAGGAAGATCCAGCCGTTGTGAAGTGGGGGGAATGCGGTGCTCTCCTGACCGGGATGGAAGGCGGGGATGAGACAGAGGAGGAAGCAGAGGGGGAGGACGAAGACACCGAGGGAGATGGTTTTGTAGCGAAGGTAGATGAGCAGAAAGGCGGCGGCGAGAAGGAGACCGAGCAGGGTCTGGGTTTCGTGGGTGTCGACGGGGAGCCGATGGTGGGCAGCGTTGAGCATCTCGGCCAGGGAGACGAAGTGGAAGAGGACTGCGGCGACTGAGGCGGGGATGGCGATGTGACGCCAGCGTGGGCGATCGTAGAGGGCTGCCGGCAGGACTGTGAGCGCGGCGATACCGTACAGAAAGACCGCGACTTTGAGCCACAGGAGGGACATGGTAATAGTTCGCCAGTGTGAAACTCGCGAATCTTCAGTATATCGGTTTGGCGAGCGATGGGGAGACGCGGAAGTCGTTGCGATTGCGGTTGATTTCAGGCGCAGATGGCTGATAATTGGTGCGATGTGCGGTGCGACAATCGCACAGCGGCCCCGGTTATTTAGGAACGATCTTTTTTCTGAAGGAGTTATTGCGATGAATAAAGCGCTGATGATTACGCGGGCCGTTTGTTTGTGCGCGGCTCCCCTGCTGGTCGGTTTTGCCCAGGATATTGTGAGGCCCGATGTGAAGACCGGGCTGTGGGAGACGACCGTGAACACTCACATCAATGGAATGCCGCCGATTCCGGACGACGTGCTCGCGAGAATGACTCCGGAGCAGAAGGCGCGAATGATGGGGAGCGGCGGGCCACGGACGGTAAAGGTATGCCTTACCGAAGAGAAGCTGAATAAAGGGACCGATTTTGGCAGCAACGATCGTCAAAACTGCAAGCGGACGGTTCTTAGCAGCACGGCAAAGGCGACCGATTTGCAGCAAGAGTGTACCGATAAGGACGGGACGTATACAGCGAAGATTCACTATGAGGTTACGAGTCGTGAGTCGGCGAATGGAACGGTCCATGTCGACATGAACCGAATGGGTAAGAGCATGACGCTGGACGGGACAATGCAGAGTAAGTGGATTGCTGACTCTTGCGGCGATGTGAAATAGAGGAGAAGCACGCTGCGGGTTTGTTTTCCCTTAGATTGAGATCAAATCAAAGGGGACGCCAACGAGCTGGCGTCCCCTTCCCCAACGTTCAATCCGTGGATGAAAACTAATTCTCGACCGGTGGGATCCCGAGAAGACGCCAGAACCTCCTCGGAAGAACCTCTAGTTGCGGTATCCTGGCTTTCCTGTGGCAAAAGAGACGACAAGCGATGCCAGCGCACTGACTCCGGTGATGCGGCAGTATTTTGCGGCGAAGGAGCAGCATCCGGACTGTTTGATGTTCTTCCGGATTGGGGATTTCTACGAGCTCTTCTATGACGACGCGATTCTGGTTTCGCGGGAGCTGCAACTTACGCTGACGGCTCGAGATAGGGAGAAGAAACAGCCGATGTGCGGGGTTCCGTACCATGCGGCGGAGATGTATCTGCAGAAGCTGCTGCGCCTGGGGTACAAGATCGCCCTGTGTGAGCAGATGGAGGACCCGAAGCAGACGAAGACGATCGTGCGGCGGGAGGTGACGCGGGTGCTGACGCCGGGAACGGCGCTCGATCCTACGCTGGGGGCGGAACAGAGTAATTATCTGGCCAGTGTTTGCGCGATGGGGTCGGGTGTGGCGACTGTTTGTGGACTGGCGTTGCTGGATCTGTCGACTGGAGATTTTCGGGCCACGGAGTTTTCGGGTGCGAATGCGTGGGCTTTGCTGGTGGATGAGCTTGGGCGGGTTCGACCGGTGGAGTTGCTGTATGGGACTGGGCTGCTGGGTGGAGTAAATCTGGCGGGGGAGGATTCGTCGGAGAGAGCGACTGGGATGGATGGGATTCGGACGAAGACGGCTTTGGATGAGTGGGTGTTTACGGCGGAGTATGCGGTTCCGTTGGTAAGGAATCACTTTAAAGTGCATTCGCTGGATGGGATGGGGCTGGGTGGTCATGAGGCTGCGGCGGTGGCGGCGGGGGCGCTGCTGCATTACATGCGGCAGACGAAGCAGGGTGGTCTGGAACATGTGGATGGGCTGCGATTTTATGAGCGATCTTCGTGTCTGGAGTTGGATGCGGTGAGTGTGCGGAATCTGGAGCTGGTGGAACCGCTATTTTCCGGAGAGTCGGTGCAGACCACCTTGTTCTACACGATGGATGCTTGTTGTACGCCGATGGGAAAACGGTTGTTGCGGGCCTCGTTGCTGCGACCTGCGACTGAGTTGAGGGAGATTGAGGCGAGGCTGGAGGCTGTGGGTGAAGCGGCGGGTGATCTGCGGCGGCGCGAGGGTTTGCGGCGGTCAATGGATGGTGTTCTGGATCTGGAGCGCCTGCTGGGGCGGGTGGCGCTGGATTCGGCTGGGCCGCGGGAGGTGATGGCGCTGGCGAAGACTCTAGGTTGTCTGCCTGGGGTGGTAGCGGCGGTGAAGATGTTTGAGGCTGCGCGGTGGAGGGAGTTGGGGGAGAGTGTCGATCCGCTGGAGGATCTGCACGAGATGATTGTGCGGACGATCGCGGAGGAGCCGCCGGTGTCGTTGGGGGATGGCGGGGCGATTCGCGAGAGTGTGGATGCGGAGCTGGATGAGCTGCGGGAGTTGAGCAGGAGTGGAAGGCAGGCCCTGGCAGCGATTGAGGAACGCGAGCGAGCACGGACCGGGATTGGGTCACTGAAGGTGCGGTTCAATACGGTATTTGGATACTACCTGGAGGTGACGAAGGCGAATGCCAAGGCGGTGCCCGCGGATTATGAGCGAAAGCAGACGCTCGTGAACGCGGAGCGGTTTACGACTCCTGAGCTGAAGGAGTATGAGACGAAGATTTTGACCGCGCAGGAGCGGAGTGGGGAGATTGAACGAAGGATATTCGCTGAGTTACGGCGGCAGCTGCTGGATGCCGCTGGACGGATGCGGGAGACGGCGCGGAAGGTGGCGGAAATCGATCTGCTAGGGTGCTTTGCGCATTTGGCGGCGCTGCGCGGGTGGGTGAAGCCGCAGGTGGAAGAGTCAGGCGTGTTGGAGTTTGTGCAGGCGCGGCATCCGGTGGTGGAGCGGCGGATGGAAGAGTCGGGTGGGGGAAGGTTTGTGCCGAACTCGGTTCATCTCGACGCCGACAGGGGGCCGGCGGTGCTACTGATTACAGGGCCGAATATGGGGGGCAAGAGTACGTATCTGAGGATGGCGGCGCTATTGGTGGTGATGGCGCAGATGGGGTGCTTTGTTCCGGCGGAGAGGATGCGATTAGGGTTGGTGGATAGGGTTTATACGCGGATTGGGGCCAGCGACAATGTGGCGCGTGGGCGGTCGACGTTCATGGTCGAGATGACGGAGACGGCGGCAATTTTGAATACCGCTACGAACCGGTCGCTGGTGCTGCTCGATGAGATGGGGCGGGGGACGGCTACCTATGATGGCTTGAGCCTTGCGTGGGCTACAGTGGAGTATTTGCACGATCGGATTGGGGCGAGGACTCTTTTTGCTACGCACTATCATGAGCTGACTCTGCTGGCCGAGAGGTTGGAGCGGCTGACGAATTTGCGGGTGACGGTAAAGGAAACTACAGGGGGAATTGTGTTTTTGCATACGGTGGAGGCGGGACCCGCGAACAAGAGTTATGGAATTGAGGTTGCCAAGCTTGCGGGGTTGCCTGCGGGGGTGATTGCACGGGCGCGTGAGGTTTTGAAGGTGCATGAGCGCGCGGAGACGCAGCAGATAAGGGAGGCTTCGCCTGCGACGGCGCAGATGCAGATGACGATGTTTACTCCACTGTCTCAGAGGATTGTGGATCGATTGGCGGAGGCGGATGTGGATGGGCTTACTCCAAGGGAGGCTTTGAATTTATTGGCGGAGTTGCAGAGGGAGTTGAAGGCGTGACAGTGATAAAGAGGATAAAGGCTGATAAGAGCGGGCCGGAAGTTCAATTCAGTTCTTTTGTCTTTTCTGGTTGTCGTTGAGCTTTTCATTTTTGGGTGGTCAGGATGAAGCAACGAATGGCGAAGAGCATGGTGGTGGCTGGCGTGATGAGCGGGACTTCGGCGGATGGGGTAGATGTGGCGGTGTGCCGGATTTCGCCTGCGCTGAAAAAGGGTGGAACGCCGCGGGTGAAGCTCCTGGGGCATGTCGGGTCGGCTTATCCGAAGGAAGTGAGGGCTGCCGTACTGAACGCTATGGATGCAGACGCGATTTCTGTGGCCGAGTTGGCCCGATTGAACTGGCGACTGGGTGAGGTGTATGCGGATGCTGTGGTGAAGGCTCAGGAGGAGCTCGGCGTGAGGATTGGGCTGGTAGGATGCCATGGGCAGACGGTGTATCACCAGGGCGCTGCGGCGAGTTATTTAGGGAAGTCGATGCGGGCTACGTGGCAGATGGGCGAGGCTTCGGTGATTGCGGAGCGGCTGCGTTTGCCGGTGGTTAGCGATTTTCGGCCGGCGGATGTTGCTGCGGGCGGACAGGGCGCTCCGCTGGTGCCAATGCTGGATTACTGCATGTTCCGATCTCCGAAGGTGAGTCGTGTGCTGCTGAATCTGGGCGGGATTGCGAATCTGACTGCGATTCCAGCTGCGGCGGATGTGGATGGGTTGATGGCGTTCGATACTGGGCCGGGAAATATGGTGATTGACGGCTGTATGCAGCGATTGTATGAGCGAGAGTTCGACAGGAACGGTGCAGTGGCTCGGTCCGGAAGCGTGCTGACGAGTGTGGTGGAGGAGATTTTGAAGGATGACTACTTCTCTTCGCCGCCGCCGAAGTCTTGTGGGCGGGAGCAGTTTGGGGAGGCGTTTGTTTCGCGCTTTATTGCGATGTGCCGGAAGGCTGGCGGGCGGGAGGATCGGGATGAGGATGTCGTGGCAACGGCGACTGCGTTGACGGTGGCCTCGGTGCTGGATGCGTATCGGCGATTTGTATGGGGGCATGTGGGACAGGCTGCTCCGCTGTCACCAGTGGAGTTTGTGGTGGCGGGGGGCGGCGTGAAGAATGGCGTATGATGGGGATGCTCGAAGCAGGATTGGGCCGCTCGGAGTGAAGGTACGGTCGATGGAAGAACTGGGGGTTCCGGCTCAGGCAAAGGAGGCGGTGGCGTTTGCGCTGTTGGCTTGGCTGACTTGGAATGGGTTGCCGGGGAATGTTCCTGCGGCGACGGGCGCGGGAAGGGTGGTGGTTTTGGGGAAGGTTTGTCGCGGATGAGTTTTGTGGACGCGTGGAGGAGAGACGGTTCGCTTCGCGAATACCCCACCCTATCGCGATGAGACTGCGAAAGGATGGGCCACCCGGGTTTGGTGGCGGGTTGATGGTGCTTGGATGTGTTTGATTGATGGTTGGTTGCCGAGGGCGGGTGGAACCACCAGGATCGGTGGTGATGATTATTGAGAGCAGTCCGAATAATCTCGATCTTCGGGTGGGGACGGATGCGCAGTCCGAGCGGGTGGGTGGGCAGATCTTCGATGCGCTGGTGAAGAAGGATGAGCACTATGATTGCAGCCGTGGCTGGCTACGAGTTGGGAGCAGCCGGATGCGTTGACGTGGGTGTTTCATCTGCGGGATGGGGTGCGGTTTCATGATGGAAGGCCGTTGGATGCTGAGGATGTGGCTTATACGATTGAGAGTTTGATCGATGGGTCGTTGATTACGGCGAAGGGTGGGAGCTTTGCGGCAGTAGATCGCGTGGAGGTGCGCGACCGGCTGACGGTTGTGGTGCAGATGAAACGGCCAGATGCGGGGTTGCTGTTCAATATGAGCGATGGGTTGTTTGGTGTGGTGCCGCGGGGTCGGGAAAGGACTTTGGGTTGCATCCTGTGGGGTCGGGGCCGTTCCGGTTTCTGAGTGCGGTGCAGGATAAGGAAGTGATCGTGAAACGGAACCATGATTACTGGGCCGATTGGGAGACGGGACTGCCTCCGATCGCGGCTGGGATGCAGAGGATTGAGCGGGTGCGGTTCGAGGTGGTGCCGGATGCGATTACGAGCGCGCTGGAGTTGAAGAAGGGATCGGCCGATCTGGCGAGCAACGTGGTGACGCTGGATATGGTGCATACGCTGGAGGCAGAGCCGAATCTGAAGGTGGAGTCGGGGCCTGGGTCGCCTGTGATTTATGTAACTTCAATGTTACAGATCCGTTGTTGAAGGATAAGCGAGTGCGGCAGGCTGTGGCGTGCGCGATGGACCGGCAAGCGATAGTGGATGCGATCTGGCGGGGTCAGGCTCGGCTGGCGAATACTTTGTTGCCCGTGGGACATTGGGCGGCGGCTCCGAATGATGAGTTGGCGCAGTATCCGCATGATGTGGCGCGGGCGCAGAGATTGCTGGAGGAGGCCGGCTTCCCTGCCGGCAAAGATGGCGTGCGGATGCGGCTGACGATGAAGACAAGTACGGATGAGACGACTCGACTGATGGCGGCGGTGCTTCAGCAGCAACTGCGGGCGGCGGGGATTCGGCTGGAGTTACGGTCGGCAGAATTCGGAACCTTTTATGCAGATGTAACCAAGGGCGCGTTTCAAATCTATGCGCTGCGATGGATTGGGAGTAATGAAGATCCTGATATCTTTCGGTACGCGTATGGATCGGGAAGTTTTCCGCCTAAAGGGGGAAACCGGGGGCGATACTCGAATGCGCGGATCGATGCCCTGCTGGCGGAGGCGGCGGCTTCGCCGGAGCGCGCTGTGAGGAAAAAGGATTATGTAGAGGTACAACAGATCCTGGCAGATGAGTTGCCGGGGATTCCGTTGTGGTATCCGAATAATGAAGTGGTACACACTCGGCGGATTGGAAATGTGCGACCGCAGGCGTCCGGCACCTTCGACTTTTTGCGAGAGGCCGAAGTTACCGGAGACGCTGCGCGGTAGTGAGGGTTAGGTCTTCTTGGCTTCCCAGAGGGCGATGGTGGCGCCGGTTGGATCGCTGAGTACGCTCATCTGGCCGTGTCCCATGACGTCGCGGACGTCAACGATGACCTCGGCGCCTAGAGATTTGGCCTTGGCGGTGGCAGCCTGGATGTCGTCGACGCCGACGTAGGGCAGCCACATGGACGGTGCGCCGGGCATGGGGTGTTTCATCATTCCGCCGATGGGATTATCGCCGTTCTTGATGAAGGTGTAGTCCATCCCGATGCCGGGGACATCTTCGAGCTTCCAATCGAAGAGTTTGGAGTAGAAAGCCTTGGAGGGGCTCAAGTCGGTGGTGTTGAGTTCCACGTAAACGAAAGGGTTTGCCATGATCTTTCTCCTTTAGGTGCCGGTTTGGCTTTTGGTTGATCGAGCGACTAGACGGCCGTTGTGAGAGTGCGCTGCAGGCGGTTGAGGCAGCCGTTCCAGCCTTCGTTGTGCTTGTCGCGATCTTCTGTGTTGGTAAAGTGCTCGTGGGTGATGGTGACCCTGGTGGTTTCGCCGTCGGGCGTGAAGTCGACTGTGACTAGAGTGTCGGTCGCGGGGCCGTTCTCCCAGCGCCAGGTATAGACGAGCTTTCGGGGCGGATCGATGAGGCGGTAGGTGCCAAGGATGGTGTGGACGTTGCCGCCTTTGTGAGTGATGGCGATGCGGTACTCGTGGCCGACTCGGAGGTCGACACTGGCCTGGGTGGTGTAGTCGTCCGTGGGGGCGAACCACTGACCAAGCTGGTTGGCATCGGTCCATGCCTTGAAGACACGTTCGACGGTTGCGGGATAGGAACGGGAGACTACGAGCGACGACGGGGATGCGACGGCGGCTTGCGACATGCTTTGTTCTCCTGTTTTTTGGGATCAGTTTGTTCCAAAAATCTGCCGAGATTGTCGAGCTGGTTCTCCCAGAAGACGCGGTAGACGGAAAGCCAGTCTGCGGCTTGCTGCATTGGACCTACGGTGAGTCGGCACATGCGGACGCGACCGGTTTTCTGCTGATGGATGAGGCCAGCGTGCTCGAGAACGTGAAGGTGCTTGAGGATGGCCGGCATGGAGATGTTGTGTGGGCGGGCGAGTTCGGTGACGGAGGCCTGTCCGCGCTGCAGGGTGGTGAGGATGGCTCGACGGGTGGGATCGCTGAGTGCGGAGAAGGTACTGTCGAGGCTGGTTGAATACTTAACCATAAGGTTATGTATTATTCCAGATGATGGGGCGTGTCAAGGGGTCGCAGTTTTTTGGATTTTTTTATTTTGGAGGATTTGCTGCGCGACGTGCGATTGGTTGCCTCCCAGGGATTCGAACCCCGATTGATCGGTTCAGAGCCGACTGTCCTACCATTGAACGAGGAGGCAACAGGTTGAAGGGCGCCGCAGTTGGGTTGCTGACTGCCTCTTTAGAGTGTACGGCGCGTAAGGGATAAGGTCAACGTGGGTACGGGCTTCGCGACAGGTGAGCGCGGATTTAGAATTGGGCCGAACTTGGGGGTGAAAATGTTCGAACGGTATACGGAGAAGGCGCGGCGCGTGATCTTCTATGCGCGGGACGAAGCCAGTCAGTTTGGGTCGCCTTATATCGAAAGTGAGCATATGTTAATCGCGGTAATGCGCGAAGATAAGGCGTTGATGAACCGATTCCTGCCAGCTGATACTTCTTTTGAATTGATATTCAAGCAGATCCACAATCAGACTCCAGTTCGGGAGAAGATATCGACTTCAGTTGATCTACCTCTTTCAAACGAGTGCAAAAGAGCGCTGGCCTATGCGGCCGAGGAGGCGCAGAGACTTTCGCATCAGCATATTGGCACGGAGCATCTGCTGCTGGGTCTGTTACGGGAGGAGAAATCCTTTGCGGCGGAGATTCTGCAGGAGCGTGGATTGCAGCTGCGCGCCGTCCGTGAGGAGTTGCAGCGGATCGATGGGCGAGCCTGCACGACAGCGCATACAGGGCACGCTGACGGAGCCAACGATCACTGCTGATTTTCTGAGTGTTTCGAGTCGCAGGCTGGATGAGATGACGAAGCTTCTGGTTACCTGTTTGAAAAGGTTGACGGAGGAGCAGATCTGGCGGCGGCAGGGAGCGTATGAGAACGCAGTTGGGAATCTGGTGCTGCATCTTTGCGGGAATGCGCGGCAGTGGATTATGCATGGCGTCGGCGGGGTGCCGGATGTGCGAGTTCGCGACAAGGAGTTCAGCGCGGACGGCGGGATAAGTGGGGCGGAGTTGATCGCTCTGTTTGAAGCGACCATGACAGAAGCAAAGGGCGTGATTGCGGCGGTGACGCCGGAACGGATGGTCGAACGGACGACTCCCCAGAAGCGCGAGGTGAGCGTGCTGGAGGCGATCTACCAAGTGGTGGGACATGTGCAACAGCATACGGGCCAGATTATTTTGCTGACGAAGCAGATGCTGGCGACAGATCTGGATCTGACGATGCCTCGGCCGCGATGAATTCGATTTTTTGGAGTTGGATGAGTTGGGGATGGGGTGGGTGGAGGTCTGGGTGGGTGGTGGCGGCGATGCAGGCGAGGCCCTCGAGGAGGGTTTGAGCTGGGGTGTTGAGGTGCTGGTCGGGGATGCAGAAGACGCGGCGGGCTCGAACGGCCTTGAGGTGATGCCAGTTGCGCTGGGTGATGACGCGTTCGAGGGGGACACGGTTCCCTGCTCCGCACCAGGAGAAAAGGAGGACGTCGGGGTCGGCGGTGGCGATGGCTTCAGGAGTGGTGTGAGCCCCTGGCCTTCCCAGATATTGGCCTCCGGCGGCTTCGACGAGTTCGGCTACCCAGGATTGGGAATGGATGAGGGGGTTGCCCCATTCCTCACAGTAGACCACGGGCGTTTGCGTGCGCCGGGCGCTCCGCTCTCGCGTGGATGCGATGGCGGATTGCATCTGGGCAATGATGGATTCGGCTTCCGACTGAGCGTCGACGTGGGCGGCGATGAGGCGGATGTCTTTATAGACGTCGGCGAGCGAATGCGGAGCGAGGGTCAGGATGGGAAGGCCGGATTTGAGGATCGCGGCGAGGGATTCCATCCGGTAAGGAATGCTGGCGATGACGAGATCGGGTTGCGTTGCGAGGATCTCTTCGGTGTTGGCGGTCCAGCTGTCGTGCAGGATGGGGAGATTTCGTGCTTTGAGTGCAGGAAGTGCTTCGAGGCAGTATTTTGTGCAGGCGCACAGGTGGTCGAGGCGATTGAGCGCGGCGAGCGTGAGAGTGATAGAGGGCTGCAGAGAGGCTATCCGCATGTCGAGTCAAGTATCGCACTCCGGCTGAGGGTATGCGTTGATAGACTGCACGCAGCAGTTGACGCAAAAGAGAGAGTCCTATGCTGCTGCAGCACACCATCGACAACGTTGCCTACACGTTTCGCGATCTGAAGGACCTGCTCGCCAAGGCGACTCCTGCGCGTGCGGGGGATGAGCTTGCGGGTATTGCTTCGCAGAGCTCGGTGGAGCGTGTCGCTGCGCAGATGACGCTTGCCGATCTGCCTTTGACTGTGTTTCTCAACGAGGCTGTGGTTCCGTACGAGAACGATGAGGTGACGCGGCTCATCTTTGATACGCACGACCGCGCTGCCTTTGTTCCTATTGCCAGCCTAACTGTGGGCGGCCTGCGCGATTGGCTCCTCTCGCATGAGGCGACAACCGAGTCTCTCGCTGCGCTTGCGGCAGGCGTGACGCCGGAGATGGCGGCCGCTGTGTCGAAGTTGATGCGCGTGCAGGATCTTGTAGCGGTTGCTCGCAAGATTCGCGTGGTTACTCGATTTCGCACGACTGTTGGTCTGCCGGGGCGGCTCTCTACCCGTCTTCAGCCGAATCACCCGACCGATGATCCTGTGGGTATTGCGGCCGCGCTGATCGACGGGTTGCTTCTCGGCTCAGGAGACGCCGTGATCGGCATCAATCCTGCTGCGGATAGCGTCTCCAGTATCAAATACCTGCTTCAGCTGATCGATTCCGTTCGCGAACGTTATGCGATTCCGACGCAGAGCTGTGTGCTGGCTCACGTTACGACGCAGCTTAAGGCGCTTGAGCTGGGCGCGCCTGTTGATCTGGTGTTTCAGTCGATCGCGGGGACCGAATCGGCGAATTCTTCGTTCGGAATTAATCTCGCGCTGCTTGATGAGGCGAATTGTGCGGCGCGGGAGCTGTGCAGGGGGACGGTGGGGGAGAATGTGATGTACTTCGAGACCGGCCAGGGGAGTGCGCTTTCGGCGAATGCGCATCATGGGGTGGATCAGCAGACTTGCGAGGCTCGAGCGTATGCTGTGGCGCGGCGCTTCTCGCCTATGCTGGTCAATACGGTCGTGGGGTTTATTGGCCCGGAGTATCTTTACGACGGCAAACAGATCGTGCGTGCGGGACTTGAAGACCACTTCTGTGGGAAGCTGATGGGGCTGCCGATGGGGTGCGACGTCTGCTATACGAATCATGCGGAGGCGGATCAGGACGACATGGATACTCTGCTGACGCTGCTCGGCGCAGCGGGGGTGAACTACATTATGGGCGTTCCGGGCGCGGATGATGTGATGCTGCAGTATCAGAGTACGTCGTTCCATGACGCTCTCTACCTGCGTTCGACGCTGGGGTTGCGGGCTGCTCCGGAGTTTGAGGCGTGGCTGGCGAGCGAGCATCCGCGGCGGCTTCCGCTGCCGAACCGGCTGCAACTTGGCGGGGAGCTGTGACTCGCTATGTCTGATTTGATTCCGCGTGCGCGATTGGATCTTCGGGGCTTTACTCCTGCGCGGGTGTCACTGCCGACCGCGGGAGACAGCGTTGCGACGAGTGAGGTGCTCGACTTCCAGCTTGCGCATGCGCGTGCTCGTGATGCGGTGCATGCTCGACTTGACCTTCCGGCGTTTGCAGGGCGTTTGCGGAGTGAGTTGCCGGCTGTGAACGGCGCTTCCCTTCCTGTGATCGAGCTTCAGACCAACGCTCGTGATCGGGTTAGTTATCTTCGCCGGCCTGATCTTGGCCGGATGCTTGATCGCGACTCGGTTGCGGATCTTCACGCGAGCGCGTGTGACCTCGCCATCGTCATCGCGGATGGCCTTTCGGCCTTGGCTGTGGAGCGTCACGCTATTCCTGTGTTGACGCATCTTCTTCCACAGCTTTCTTCTGCGGGCTGGACGATTTGTTCACTGGCTTTGGTGGAACAAGGCAGAGTCGCGATTGGGGATCCGATCGGATTTTTGTTGAGGGCTCGGCTCAGCCTGGTACTGATTGGCGAACGGCCTGGGTTGTCTTCACCGGATAGTCTTGGGGCCTACCTGACTTGGCAGCCCCACCCTGATCGATGTGATGCTGATCGTAACTGCGTCTCTAATATTCGTGAGAGTGGGCTTGCTCCGGAGGCTGCGGCGGGGAGGATTTTCTGGTATCTGCAGAATGCGAGGGCGAGGCAATTGACCGGGATTTCCCTGAAGGAGGGATGGGCGGAACTGGGCGCGGAGTAGGGCGGTAGCGGGTTACCCTCCCCCCGTCAAAAGTGCGCAAAGTCTTGGAACGAGGTACTTTACGTTTGGACTTCTGGTTGTCGGAGCTTTGCCGTCGTCTTTGAACAGGGGTTTTATGGGAAGGGTTCTTGTCAAGAGCGGAGACTGTGGACCGGTGAGGGCGGCGAAGCAGCTCGGTCGCGTCAGAGGATGGCAGCCGAAAAGCAAAGACAAAGGCCAGACGATCGGTTTTCAGTTAATCAGTATTTCGGTCTTTCAGTCAGGCAAAGGCGAGCTTGATTTGTTGGTTGTGGCGGGTTGATTTTGGAAGATGCTTAGCGGACTGTCACATCCCAGACTTTGGACATGCGGGATTTTCCTGCCGGGCCTTCAATGTAGAGGGCCACTACATATTGTCCGGCTTTTTGGTAGGTGTGGAGCGGGTGTTGCTCGGTTGACGTGGTGCCGTCGCCGAAGTCCCAGCGCCAGGCTGTGATCTGTCCGACCGATTGGTCTTGGAACGCGACTAATCGGCGGTCCATGTCGAGGACCTTGAAGCTCCATTTTGCTTCGATGGGCTTCTGGAATTGGGGTTCGAGGGGCATGAGGCGGAATTCGCGCAAGAGGGTGGCGTTGCCGTACATGGTGTGTTCGGTGCCGAGGTTCCAGAAGCCGTTGTTCTTTGCGTCGCCGTCGTAGTCGATGACTGCCCACGAGAGACCGATGAGTTTGTTCTCGTAAAGTTTCGATTCGATTGCGCGCTGGGGGCCCTCGCAGCCAGCGTAATCGAATGGGGTGATGTAGAACTCGAGGACGTACTTGCCGGATTCGCCTTGTTTGAAGGAGTAGCTCTGGGCGTGATTGGCCCAGGGGAGTTCCTTGTCCCAGGGTTGGCAGCCCCAGGCCAGGGCCCAGTCCTTGCCTTCGGATGGGGTGAAGATGTGGTAGTTCTGTGCCTGGACGCCGTGCATCGAGAAGTGGGCGTCGTATTCTTCCTGGTCGGCATTGTTGCGGAATTGGGGGATGAGTGGGCCGCCGGAGCGGTCGCCGTCGACGACGATCTCGAAGGTGTCGTTGTGGAGGCCGGGATCGGCGAAGTCCCAGAAGTTGTCGTACGCCTCGTAGAGGAAGTAGAGGCGGTTTAGGCCTTTCACCCAGCCGACTTTTACGTGGATGTCGAGGTCTTTGGGGTCAGGGGCGGCGTGCTTGTGCTCGTCGTCGTGCATCTGGTCGAGGCCGATGGAGTAGCTCTCGGGGACGATGGCCCAGTCGCTGGCGTCGCCGTCGATGCGGGGGATTTTGTCTGGAGGAAATTGGAAGACTTTGAAGATTTGTGCTGGCGGTGGTGCGGTTCCCTGCCGTTCCTGGCGGAGGACGGGCGGAGGTTGGACGGGCCGCATCTGCTGGGCAGACAAACCAACACTGGATGCAATCGCAATCCAACCTACCCAACGCATCATCGTGTCTCCATAGGCTGATCCGTAATCCTATTTGCTTTTAGGCGTCTGAATCGTTCCACTGTCACATTCGTTGCTCGAACCTTCTCGATATCTTCTACCTCAGGAATTGGACGATTCCTTTCCCAAGTCACACCGCAATCGCGCAGCACTACATTCTCGACATCCTGCAGGCTGAAGGCGGCGGTCGGGTGCGGCTCGAGTGGGGTGATCGCTGATGTGGGGCGGTTGTCGTAGATTCCGCCCTTGTATTTTGTCCAGCGGTCCAAGGTGACGTCGACGTGATCGAGGAGGATGTCGTGGGCGGGGCTGCCGGGGCTTCCCCAAATACGGACGCTGTTTTCGGCACGGCCGGAGACGTTCTGGACGGTGATGTGGTGCAGGGTGCCGAGCTTTGACCCGGGTTTGCGCGGGATAGCGGTGAAGGAGATGGCTTCGCCTCGTCCCCACCATGGGTCGGAGAAGAATTGGGATTCGAAGGTGATGTCTTTGAAGTTGATGTTGTAGACGCTGCCTTCGTCGCGGAGTTGGATGCAGAGCCCGCGTGAGCTTTTTTTGATCGTGCAGCGCTCGAAAGAGATGTCGTGGATGTCGGAGGTGGTCTCGGTGCCGATCTTGAGGCCTGCGTCCTGGGTCTCGATGGTGCAGTCCTCGACATGGATGTTGGAGGCGGGGCCGTAGTCTTTCGATTGGCGGCTGGCTTTGATGACGACTCCATCGTCGCCGCAGACGATGTCGCAGTTTTTGATCTGGACGTTGCGGGAGTGGTCGGGATCGATTCCGTCGCAGTTGGGGACGTCAAGGAGGTTGCGTACTTTGACGTTGTCGACTAGGACTCCATCGCAGCCAAGCATGTGGAGGCCCCAGTTGGGAGCTTCAGCGAAGGTGATGTCGCGGACTTCGAGGTCGCGGCAGTCGGTGAGGACGAACATTTTGGGGCGGAAGTCTTTGGGGAGCCACCACTCGTTGACCTCGTCGTAACGCAGCATGAACTCGCGGGCGCGGCCTTGAAGGGTTCCTGTGCCGGAGATGCGGAGGCCCTGGGTTTCGGTGGCTACGATAAGCGCGCCTGCTGCTGCGGCCATGGAGTCGGCGTCGGCTGATCCGGCCAGGCCCCCGAGATAGTGTTCGCGGTTGAGGCTGGCGAGGAGCTGGGCGTCGTCGGCCAGATGAAAGTCGATTGTGCCTTTGAGAACGAGGGTGCCGATCAGATATTTTTTCCCGCCTCGCAGGAGGACGTGCGACCTGCCGGGAAAGGCGGCGGCTTCGTCGATGGCACGTTGGATGGCGGGGGTGTCGAGTGTTTTACCGTCGCCTACCGCTCCGTATTTTGATACGTCGAATACGCGGATAAGCGGGGCGCTGGCGAGGATTGGGCGCGTGATTGCGGCAGCTGCGCAGAGAGCTCCTGTTTTTAGGAGCCGTCGTCTGGAGGGGCGGGCTTTGTTGGGGGTGCGGATCACTTTGTTTCTTATTAGAAATTATTTCGGACGGGGATCACTTTAGCATAGCGCAGGTATTGCGGATGGGTGTTCGAATGACAGCCATGAGAAAAGAGGCAACCGCAGGTTCCTTCGGCTTCGCTCAGGATGACAAGTTAATTCTTGCTCATTTGGCTGAGAGGGTTTGCTTCCGCAAAAGGAACTGCAAACGCAAGAGCAACTACTATTGCAAAGCAACTGCAAAAGCAAATGCGGGGGTTCTTCGCTGCGCTCAGAATGACAAAGGGTCTTGCGTTGGTTTGGGCAAGCAGCCGGCGAAAGTGCGAGAGTACATAAGCAAAAAACGCTGCGCGAGGTTATTCCACGGGAAGCTTGGCGTTGTAGCCGTCACGGGCGATGATGGAGTACTTTTGCGGTTTGCCTTTTTCGTCCTGCATGCGTAGGGGGTGGCCCTCGTTGTCGACGAGGAGGACTTTGACGTGGCGGTAACTGCCGTCGTTTTTGGTGTTGGTGGGGCGGTAGGTGAGGATGTACTGGTTGCGGATGGAGTCGTTGATCTGGGCGAAGACGTCAGGGAGTGCGCCCTGGAAGATGGGGCTGAAGCTCATGCCGCCGGTCATGGCGGCGAAGGTGTTGAGCTGGTTCTGGGCCTGGAGGTAATTCATCTCGCGGATGCCACCACCGCTTGACATCTCGTGGAGCATGGCTCCGGTTCCGATGGTGAAAATGGTGACGTTCTGGCTGGCTTTGACCTTGGCGAGAATCTTGTCGAGGGTGAGTTTGGAGAAGGTGTCGCGGCCGGAGCTGATGAGGATGATGTACTTGCGGCCTTCGATTCGGCTGACGCGGTCTATGGTCTCGTAGAGGGCGTCGAAGAGATTGGTCTCGGAGAAGCCGGGGATCATGAGGGACTGGAGGGACTGAGCGACGAGTTCCTGGTTATTGGTGAAGTCGGTGAGGATGTGGGTGTGCATGTCATAGGTGATGACGGCGACGTAGTCGTCCTTACGGAGGGTGCGGAAGAAGTAGTAGGAGGCGTTCCGCATGTCGTTGATGAGGTAGTAGCTGTTGGCGGCGAACTCAAGCAGCATGACGGCGGTGATGGGAGTCTGGGCGACGCGGACGCTGGTGATGGTCTGGGGAACACCGTCCTCGAGGACGAGGAAGTTGTTGGCTTTGAGGCCGGGGACGAACTGGTGGGTCTTGTCGAGGATGACGTTGGCGTCGATGTTGACCATGGGAACGTCGACGCGGAGGGAGTAAGTGTCGCCGTTGGGATTCTTGATTTTGGGCTCGGCTGGGGCTGCTGGAGCCGGTGGGACGTCTTCGGCGTCCTTCTTTTTCTTGAGGACGATGGAGCCGTTATCGGTCGCGGGGCCCTGGTCGTCGGGGGGCGGTTGAGTGGCGGGTTTCTGCTGCTGCGGGGGTGGCGGGGGGTCCTGAGCCCGGGTTGCGGACGCCGGGAGCAACAGGAAGACCGCGGCTGCGAGGAGGATAAGGGCCGAAGGGCGGGAATGAGTACTCATCGTCTAAAACTTTACTCCGATAGTTGGACGGGTTTGAAGGGCCAGGGTGAGAATTGACAGTTTGTGCTGCCCAAACACGGATTCTAGTAGTCTGTAAGACGTGATCTCCGGAATAAAGATTCGGTCGACGGGAGCCGGTCTGGCCCTGAGTGGGATGTTTGCGGGTGGGGTTTGGGCGCAGGCTCCAGTGAGTGTGGCTGTGAACATGGCCAGTGTCTCGACGGCTTCCGCTGAGTCCTGGAATTCGATGGTTTTGCCCCCCACGGCGCCGGTGGTGACGAAGTTCTTTCCGTTGGCTGAGGTGAAGCGCGGGATGAGGGGAGTTGCGTACACGGTGTTCGAAGGCGTGAACCCGGAGCCGATGCAGGTGGAGATTCTGGGGGTGCTGAAGAGACGCGATGGGGCCGGGGCAGGACATGATTCTGGCTCGGCTGCATGGAGACAAGCCGGAGTATACGGGCGTAGTGGCGGGGATGAGCGGAAGTCCGGTGTATATCGACGGGCGACTGGTGGGCGCGATGAGTTACCGGATTGGGCAGTTCACGAAGGAGCCGATTGCAGGGATTACGCCGATCGAGGCGATGCTGCAGGTGCGCGATGGTGGCGGGCTGCGGTGCGGACGCTGCGGGCGGGAGATTGCAAAGCGCGGGTTCTTCGCTGCGGTCAGAATGACAATGCGGCGGCGGAGCAGGCGGATGCTGCGAGCCGATGGAGACTCCGCTGGTGTTTGGCGGATTCAGCAGGGAGGCGGTGGAACGGTTTGGGGACAGGTTCCGGGCGATGGGGCTGACTCCGGTGGCGGGGCTGGGCGGGGCGGACCCGACGGCGTCAGCAGCCGGAGCCGCTGGTGCCGGGGTCAGGCGGTGAGCGCGGTGCTGGTGCGGGGGGATCTGTCGATGGCGGGGACGTGCACGGTGACGTATGTCGATCCGAAGACGTCTGCTGGCGTGCGGGCATCCGATTACGCAGTATGGGCCGGTGGATATGCCGATGACGAAGGCGGAGGTGCTGGCTACGCTGGCGTCGCCGCTGAATGCGTTCAAGATTATTAACACGACGGAGACGGTGGGAGCGTTTACGGAGGACCGGGCGTCGGCGATTATGGGGCGGTTCGGGGTGACGGCGCGGATGATTCCGGTGGCGGTGGAGGTGGTGCCTGCCGACGAGTGGGAAGGGTGCGGGCTTGGCGAAGACGCTGCACTTTGAGGTGCTGGATAACCGGCAACTGACGCCTTCGGCGATGCTGGTTTCGGTGTATCAGAGCCTGCAGACGAACAATGCTGCGGCCGAAGAGATGAGCTACCGGCTGACGGGAGAGATTGACGTGAAGGGACAGCCGCCGGTGCGGATGCAGGGGATGATGGCGCAGAATGATTCTTCCCGGGGACGATCAACGCGGCGCTGATGGTGAACGACCGGTTCAGCAAGGTGTATGGCAATGCGCTGGAGCAGCCGGTGGTGACGGGGCTGAAGCTGAAGATGGAGGCGATTCCGGCGCGGATGACGGCGGTGCTGGAGTCGGCGCGGCTGAGCCAGATCGAGGCGCGGGCGGGCGATGACGATTGAGGTGGAGGCGACGCTGCATCCTTACCAGGCCGAGGCGAAGGTGGTGCGGGTGAAGGTGAAGCTGCCGGCGGAGCTGACGCCGGGAACGATGCGGGTGGTGGTGAGCGATGGCGCGACGGTGGACCGGATGACGACGCGGACGGGACGGGCGCAGCATTCGGTGGGGCTGGCGGATACGGTGGCGGCAGATGAACCGGATGCATGCGAACGATCGGGTGTATGTGACGCTGCTGGATCATGCGGCGCAGGCGGTGCTGGAGGGTGAGGCGCTGCCGGGCGGTGCCGCTTTCGATGGCGAATGTGCTGGAGCCGCTGAAGGATGCGCAGAAGATGCAGTTGACGGGCGAGAGTGTGGTGGAGGTGGGGTCGGCGGAGACGGGATATGCGGTGAGCGGGTCGCAGGTGCTGAACCTTCTGGTGAAGTAGCGCTGCGTAGATGTTGACGAACATTTGGGAAAACGTCGTGCTGCAGGGTGGATGGATCGGCGAGCAATCCTTGTTGCGTGTTATTTTTTGCTCGTTGGGGTGTTGTAGCATCAAGTAGTAGCGCGGCGAGACGTCTGCGCTAAAAGGGAACAGATTTCGAATGAGTGAAATACATGGTCTTGGCTGTGCATGCGGCCGGCGCACAGTTGCTGCCGTACAAGTACGATCCGGGTGAGCTGGGCGCGAATGAGGTCGAGATCAAGATCTCGCACTGCGGGGTGTGCCACAGCGATATGCACCTGATCGATAACGACTGGGGGATCAGCAAGTATCCGTTTATTCCGGGGCATGAGATTGTGGGGACGGTGGTGGCGGTGGGCTCGGCTGTGAAGGACCGGACGGTGGGCGAGCGGGTGGGGGTGGGCTGGCAGGCGGATAGCTGCGGGATCTGCGAGTGGTGCCGGCAGGGGGATGAGCATCTGTGCGCGAAGGCGCAGCCGACGTGCGTGGGGCGGAATGGCGGATTTGCGGACAAGATTCGGGTGAATTCGCGGTTTGCGATTCCGGTGCCGGAGGCGCTGGAGAGCGAGAATGCGGCTCCGCTGCTGTGCGCGGGGATTACGGTGTATACGCCGCTGCGGAACCATGGGGTGCGGCCTTCGTCGCGGGTGGGGGTGATCGGGATTGGCGGGCTTGGGCATCTGGGGATTCAGTTTGCGAAGGCGTTTGGCGCGGAGGTGACGGCGTTTTCGACCTCGAAGGACAAAGAGGCAGAGGCGCGGAAGCTGGGAGCGCACAACTTTGTGAATACGCGGGACACGGGAGCGCTGAAGAAGATTGCGGGATCGTTCGATCTGCTGCTGTCGACGGTGAGCGCGGACCAGGACTGGCAGGCGTATGTGAGCGGCCTGCGGCCGAAGGGAACGTTGTGCGTGGTGGGTGCTTCGCCTTCGCCGATGCAGATTCAGGCGTTTTCGCTGATTGCGGCGGAGAAGGCGGTTTCGGGGAGCCATACGGGGAGTCCGCGGGACCTGTACGAGATGCTGGATGTGGCGGCTCGGCATGGGGTGAAGGCGATTACGGAGCGGTTTGCGATGGCCAAGGCGAATGACGCGGTGGCCAAGGTGAAGAAGAACCAGGTGCGGTATCGGGCGGTTCTGGCGAACTGAGCGTGACAGCGACGGCTTCAAGGCGTAACGGTGATCGAAGGATTAAGACGGATAAGAGCGATTGGGCTGTCTGGCTCTGCTTTGCTACTCTTTGCCTTTTGATTTGTTACGCTTTTGCTGTGGCCGGTGCTTTAGACTCATGATCAGAATGATGCGACGAATTCTTGGTGACTGGTGTTGGTGGTGGGGTGTTCTCTGCTGCCGGGGTTGGCGAGCGCGCAGGGCACGAAGCTGTGGAGCGTGGAGCGCTACGACGAGATGGAGAAGGGCTCGACCGAGGGTTGCGATCCGCAGCGATGGGCGGCTGGAGGCGGGGCCGGCGACTTCCCTGCTCTATGCGACGGGGAAGAGTTATGTGTGGTCGATGGCGGCGGATGCGGCGGGGAATGGTATCTGGGGCTGGGTGGGACGGCTTCGGGGTCGGCTGTGGTGATGAAGGTTACGCCGGATGGGAAGGCTCGCAGGTCTTTGAGGGTAAGGAGCTGGCGGTGCAGGCGGTGCGGGTGGCTGCGGATGGGAGTGTGTTGGTGGCGACTTCGCCGGATGGGAAGGTGTATCGGGTTCCGGCTGGGCGGACGGGGCGGCGGACGTCCGGTGGTGGTGTTCGATCCGGCGACGACGGAGGAGAAGCCGAAGTATCTGTGGGATCTGGCGGTGGGTAAGGGTGGCGAGGTTTATGTGGCGGCGGGGGCGCCGGCGGTGGTGTATCGGGTGCCTGCGGGTGGGGGCAAGGCGGAGGTTTTGTTCAAGACGGCGGATCAGCATATTCGGTGTCTGTTGATGGCGCCGGATGGGACGCTGTGGGCGGGGTCGGATGGGGCGGGCGTGATCTACAAGTTGCGACACGTGGACGGCGGGGGCGAAGCCGTTTGCGGTGTATGCGGCGGGGCGACAAGGAGATTACTTCGCTGGCGATGGATGCGGCGGGGAATGTGTATGCGGCGGGTGTGGGGACGAAGGGGCGTACGGCGCTGCCGCCGCTGCCGGTGACGGGAAATGTGGGGGTGACGATTACGTTTGTGCAGCCGGGGTCTTCGACGGCGGCGGGGGCGAATACGCTGGTGCCGGATGGGTCGGAGATTTACCGGATTGCGGTGGATGGGAGTCCGCAGAAGCTGCTGACGCTGAAGGATGATGTGGTGTATGCGCTGGCGGTGCGGAATGGGAGTCTGCTGGCGGCTACGGGCAATCGCGGGCGGGTGTATCGGGTGGATACGGACGGTGCCGGGGCGGTTTACCGATGTGGCGCATCTGGAGGCGGCGCAGGGGATGGCGTTTGCTCCGGTGAAGGATGGGCTGCTGGTGGCGACGAGCAATAGCGGGAAGGTGTTTCGGCTGGGCGATGCGGTTGCGGCGAATGCGACGTATACGAGCGAGGTGTTCGATGCGCAGGGATTCGCGCAGTGGGGACGGGCGGAGGTGAGGGCTGGGCGCGGCGGGGTTCGATCTGTTTGTGCGGAGCGGGAATGTGGAGAGTCCGCTGATGGGGTGGAGTGAGTGGGCGCAAGGTGGCGGCGGATGGGGCGATTGCGGTGCCGGCGGGACGGTTTGTGCAGTGGAAGGCGGTGCTGCGGGCGGGGGGGCGGTCGATTCGGTGGCGCTGAATTATCTGCAGAAGAATGTGGCTCCGGTGGTGGATGAGGTGGTGGTGCAGCCGGGGGCGCGGGTGACGGCGACATGCTGCCGCCGCCGAATGCGGCAACGGTGCAGGTGGCTTTCCTGCCGGCTGCCGAGCGCGACTCCGGCGGTGAGCTTTTACGCCGGATGCGAGTACGCAGCCGCTGATGGCGCAGAAGGATAAGACGGCGGTGACGGTGCGGTGGATGGCGCATGATGACAATGGCGATGACCTGATGTTTGCGGTGTGGTATCGCGGGGTGGGCGAGGCGAACTGGCGGTTGTTGAAGGACAAGATCACGGAGAAGGTCTATAGCTTCGATTCGGCGCTGCTGCCGGATGGGAGCTATGAGGTGAAGGTGGTGGCGAGCGATGCGCCGGTGCATACGGATGCGGAGGCGCTGACGGGCGAGAGGGTGAGCGAGGTGTTTGTGGTGGATACGACTCCTCCGGTGCCTGGGGTGTTGACGGCGACGATGATCTGCGAGGGAGCCGGCCCGCAAGATTCGTCCGATGATTCATGCGACGCTCGAGGCGCGGGATGCTACTTCGCCGATTGCGCATGCGGAGTATTCGGTGGATGCGGGGCCGTGGCAGTATCTGGAGCCGGTGGGGAAGGTTTCGGATTCGCTGACGGAGCGGTATGACTTTACGGTGGCGGTGCCGCGCGACTACGGCGCCGGTGACAGATGCGAAGGAGCATGTGCTGGCGGTGCGGGTGTATGACCGGTATGAGAATGTGGTGGCGGTGAAGGCGGTCGTTCGCTGATGGCTGGGTGGCTGACGGCGCGGTTTCCGAAGTTCAGCCAGGACCGGTTGCTGCTGGTGGTCGACCTGATTGGGACGTTTGTGTTTGCGGTGGAAGGTGCGCTGGCGGGGATCGATGCGGGGTTGGATGTGTTTGGGTTGCTGGTGCTGTCGTTTGTGACGGCGCTGGGTGGTGGGACGATTCGCGATCTGTTGATTGGGGCGATTCCGCCGAACAGTATTCGCGATTGGCGGTATGGGGCTACGGCGTTTGCGGGTGGTGGCGCGGTGTTCTTTTTTCATCCGCTGTTTCAGCGGGTGCCGGTGCATTTGATGATTACGCTGGATGCGGCGGGATTGGCTTTGTTTGCGGTGGCTGGTGTGGGGAAGGCGCTGGAGTATGGGATTACTCCGCTGCTGGCGATCATGATGGGTGCGGTGACGGGCGCTGGGGGCGGGACGGTGCGGGATGTGCTGCTGGCGCAGGTGCCGGGGGTGTTGAACTCGGATGTCTATGCGGCGGCGGCGCTGGCGGGGCGGCGTGGTCGTGGTGGTTGGGCTGAAGCTGAAGATGCAGCGTGGAGTGGCGATGAGTCTTGGGTGCGGGGGTTTGTTTTGTGTTGCGGATGGTGGCGGCTGGCAGCATTGGAATCTGCCGAAGGTGATGGTGCGTTAGAAGTCTGCGCTTCTGTCCTTGCCGGACGGGCCCACTTCGCGTGGAGCGGTCACTTCGTGGCTTGTATACCGTCTGGGCGATGATAGGACTGCAAGGTGCCTCGCGTTGCTCGGCGCTGCACGAGGCTTGTCGATAGTAAGCTGGGATCGATGCGATTTGAATTTTTTATTGCGGCGCGGTATCTGCGGGCGAAGCGGCGGCAGGCTGTGGTGGGGGTGATCACGGCTATCTCGGTGATTGGGGTGGCGGCGGGGGTGGCTTCGCTGATTATTGCGCTGGCGATTACGAATGGGATGCAGCGGGATTTGCAGGAGCGGCTGGTGGGGTCGACCTCGCATGTGGACCTGATGCGGGTGGCGGGGGATGGGATAAGGGACTGGCGGCCTCTGCTGGCGCGGTTGCGGAAGGTGCCGCATGTGGTGGCGGCGGCTCCGGGGCTGTATGGGCAGGTGCTGATCTCGCATGGGGCTCGGAGTGGCGGCGGGTTGATCAAGGGTGTGATTCCGGCGGATGAGAAGACGGTGGGGGATCTGTTGCAGTATTGTGAGAGGGGTCGGCGGAGGAGTTAGCTAGTCAGCCGATTGCGAGTCAGCGAGTCAGCCAGGGCGTGGGAATTCGGGCAGCTTGCAGCCTACCTTTCACGATAAAGCTGTGAAGGATGCGGCACCCGGTTCGGTGGCTGCGCAGGGGATTCCGCCGATTGTGATTGGGCAGGATCTGGCGGAGACGATCGGGGTGAAGGTGGGCGATGGAGTGTTGGTGACTAGCCCGCAGGGTGAGTTGACGCCGCTGGGGTTGGTGCCGAGGTATCAGAGGTTTCAGGTGGTGGGGATTTTCAAGTCGGGGTTTTATCAGTATGACTCGAGCTATGCGTTTACGCGGTTGAAGGATGCGCAGAGTCTGTTCAGCGAGCCTGATTTGATCTCAGTGATCAGCTTCAAGGTGGATGATCTTTACCATGCGGACAGGGTGGGACGGGCGATTGAGGCGGAGGCGGGGAAGGGTTTTCAGACGACGAACTGGATGGAACAGAATCGCGAGCTGTTTCGTGCGCTGAAGCTGGAACAGATTGTGACGTTTATTGTGCTGGCACTGATTGTTTGTGTGGCGGCGCTGAATATTCTGATTGCGCTGACGATGATGGTAATGGAGAAGACGCGGGATATTGCAGTATTGATGAGCTTTGGAGTCAGGGCGGAACAGGTGCGGAGGATCTTTTTGATGCAGGGATTGTTGATCTCTGTGATTGGGACGGTGTTGGGGTTGGTGGGCGGGTATGTGCTCAGTTGGCTGGGTGGGCACTATCGGTTTATTCACCTGGATGCGGCGGTATATTCGATCGATTATCTGCCGTTCGCGCCAAAGGTTTGGGATGCAGTGATTGTGGCGGCAGTGAGTCTAGGGGTTAGTTTGATTGCTACTCTTTATCCGAGTGGAAGTGCGGCGAAGGTTTTGCCGGCGGAGGCTTTGCGCTATGAATAGATTTCTTGTTCTGATTTTTGCTGTAGCGTTCGGTTGCGGTTCCGTGGCACACGCTGGACAGAAGAAGATCTCTGTATCGGCGGGCGTGATCCAAGGAAACAAGCTGGGTGGGATGACTCCGCAATACCCGGCGATCGCGAAGGAACAGAAGATCGAGGGGACGGTTGTTCTGCAAGTCGCGATCAGCACCGAGGGGGTGGTCGAGGAGGTGACGCCCGTGAGCGGGCCGCCTGCATTGCGGGATGCGGCCGTTGAGGCAGTCAAGACTTGGCGATATAAGCCGTACCTGCTTAACGGCAACCCAGTCGAGGTGGAGAGCCAGGTGAATGTGGCGTTCAAACTGCCGCCAGGGACAAAGTGACAGAGGAGTTGAGATGAGCGAAGTACGTTTGAAGTATGGACAGTTGGTGCCTGAAGGCTTCGCGAAGATGCGGGAGCTGGAGCATTACCTGAATACGGGTTCGGGTTTGCCGACTTCGTTGCGGGAGTTGGTGAGGCTGCGGGTTTCTTTGATGAATGGGTGTGAGTATTGCGTTCGACTGCATACTTCGGAGTTGGGAAAGGTGAATGAGACTCCGGAACGGATTGCGGGCGTGACGGATTGGCGTGGTTCCGATGCTTATACGAAGCGGGAACGGGCGGCGCTGGCTTGGGCGGAGGCGGTGACGAATATTCAAGATGGGCACGCTCCGGATGTGGTGTATGAGGAGGTGCGGGCGCAGTTTTCGGATGTGGAGACGGTGAATCTGACGCTGGTGATTTCGACGATCAATGCGTGGAACCGGATTTCGATTGCGCTGGGGACGCATTCGGACCATGCGAGCGGGAAGGTACCGGTGGAGAGCTAAGTGGCAGACGCGGTGGACAAGATACGGAGAGCTCTACATCTGCCGAGTCACTCACCCGGCAAAGATCTCCCCTCGGTTCAAGAGGATGCTTCGTTAAGAGCGGATGAGATGGGGCTTGAGCCACTGCCCGTGGTGCGGGAACGGTTGGCGGTGATGCGCGCGGAGGGGCTGACGAAGGTTTATGCGGCGGTTTCAGGTGAGGGTGGCGCAGGGCGGGGGGCGCTGGAGCTCTTTCGGGAGCTGGATTTGAAGGTGCATGCGGGGGAGATGGTTGCGATTGTGGGGGAGAGTGGAGCGGGCAAGAGTTCGCTGCTTCATTTGCTGGCTGCTCTCGACCGGCCTTCGGCTGGAGAGGTTTGGTGCGGGGAGAGTCGGCTGAGCTCGTTTACGCCGAAGCAGGCGGCGGAGTATCGGAATCGGGATGTGGGGTATGTGTGGCAGTTTCACTATTTGTTGCCGGAGTTTTCGGCGCTGGAGAATGTGGCGATGCCGCTGCTGGCTCGGGGGATGGGGCGGGGGGCGGCGCTGGAGAAGGCCGCATTCTGGTTGGGTGAAGTGGGGTTGGGCGACCGGATGGCGAATCGCTCGGGCGAGTTGAGCGGAGGGGAGCAGCAGAGGGTGAGCCTGGCGCGGGCTCTGGTGACGGAGCCAAAGATTCTGCTGGCGGATGAACCTACTGGTGATCTGGACGGGAAGACAGCGGAGGCGGTGTTTGGGCTGATTCAGCGGTTGCATGAGGCGCATGGGCTGACGAGTGTGCTGGTGACCCACAATGTTGAGTTTGCGAGCAGATGTACTCGCGTGCTGCGGCTGCGGGATGGGCGGCTTGAGGATGCGCGCCTGACTAAGGCGGAATCGACCGCGGATTAGGGCGTCGGCGCGCGGATTTTAGAGAGTCTGTTTTGTTGCAGTTCTGGCTGATCGCTCATGAACCGATCGGGGTTTCGTCTAAACGTTACACTCGTTCTCTCAAAGCTGATACCCGCATCGTTTGCGCTTGTTGCGGGTTTGAATAGAGGAGGTTGCACCTAGTTTGGTGCGAGTTTTGCACAGATTGCATCTAAAAGAGTGCTAAGTTAGGCATAACTTTTGAGGGATTTCGAAGATTTGGTACGAACGACTACACTGTAGGAGTGGAATGGGTGCTTTGTAGGTTGAAGTAGCCTTGTTAGTCCCTGAGGTGGAGCGGTTGAGGGGACGGTTGTTGGGACCAATGGCGCTGTTCCGGCCTTCGGGCTGGGGTGGTGGCCGGCTTGAAGGGGAAGAACATGTTCGAACGCTATACGGAGAAGGCGCGCCGGGTGATCTTTTTTGCCCGGTATGAGGCTAGTCAGTTTGGGTCGCCTTACATCGAGACCGAGCACCTGCTGCTCGGACTGTTGCGGGAGGACAAAGCCCTGACGAATCGCTTTTTGCGGTCGCACGCGTCAGTGGAGTCAATACGCAAGCAGATTGAAGGGCATACAACGATTCGGGAGAAGGTGTCGACTTCGGTCGATCTGCCGCTTTCGAACGAGTGCAAGCGAGTGCTGGCTTATGCGGCGGAAGAGGCCGAGCGGCTATCGCATAAACATATTGGGACGGAGCACCTGCTGCTGGGACTGCTGCGCGAGGAGAAGTGCTTTGCAGCGGAGATTCTGCAGGAACGCGGTTTGCGGCTGCCGATGATTCGCGAGGAGTTGCAGCGGACGACGCAGGAGAAGGTTCCTTCGTCGCAGGGTGCCAAGGCGCAGCGTGGGGAACAGAGTATGCTGGCGGAGTTTTCGCGTGACCTGACGCAGAGTGCGACGGACCAGCAGCTTGATCCGCTGGTTGGGCGCGATGCTGAGGTAGACCGCGTGATCCAGATTCTGTGCCGCCGGACGAAGAATAATCCGGTGCTGATCGGCGAGCCTGGCGTGGGTAAGACGGCGATTGTTGAAGGGCTTGCACAGAAGATTGCCGATGGCGAGGTGCCGAGTTTCCTTGCTGACAAGCGTGTGTTGGCGCTTGATCTTTCGTTGATCGTTGCCGGAACGAAGTATCGCGGGCAGTTTGAAGAGCGGTTGAAGACGATCATGAAAGAGCTGATGGAGAATCAGAACTCGATTGTGTTCATCGACGAGCTGCATACGCTGGTTGGCGCGGGGTCGGCGGAGGGTTCGCTCGATGCGGCGAATATTTTGAAGCCGGCGTTGAGCCGCGGAGAGATTCAGTGCATTGGTGCGACGACTCCGGCGGAGTACAGGAAGTCGATTGAGAAGGACCGGTCTTTGGAGCGGCGTTTCCAGGCGGTGAAGGTGCCTCCTCCTAGCGAAGAAGATGCGATCAAGATCATCATGGGGATCAAGGAGAAGTATGAGAAGTTCCATGCGGTGAGCTATACCGACGATGCGATTACTTTTTCGGTGGCGCACTCGAGCCGGTATATTCCCGACCGTTTTCTGCCGGATAAGGCGATCGACCTGATCGATGAGGCAGGGGCAAGGGTGAAGCTGCGACAGACCTCGATGCCTGAGGAGCTGACCGAGGTACAGAAGCGGATCAAGTTCATTGTGCACAGGATGGAGAATGCGATTGCGAACCATGAGTTCGAGAAGGCGCGTTTTTATTCTGACGAAGAGCGCAAGGAGCGGGAGAACCTGCGGGCTCTGAGGGACAAGTATCACCTGGATGACTCTTCGGCGGGGATTGTGACGCGAGGAGATATCGAAGATGTGGTGAGCCGTTGGACGGGTGTGCCGATTACTTCGCTGAAGGAAGAGGAGACGCAGCGGTTGCTTCGCGTTGAGGAGGAGTTGCACAAGCGCGTGATCTCTCAGGAGAAAGCGATCAATGCGCTGGCGCGGGCGATCCGGCGGTCGAGGGCTGGGTTGAAGAATCCGGCGCGACCGATTGGGAGCTTTCTGTTCCTTGGGCCTACGGGCGTGGGCAAGACAGAGATGGCGCGGACGCTGGCGCAGTTCCTGTTCGGCTCGGAGAAGGCGCTGATCCGCTTCGATATGTCGGAGTTCATGGAGAAGCATTCGGTGAGCAAGCTGATTGGTTCGCCTCCGGGATATGTTGGCTATGAAGAGGGCGGACAGCTTACTGAGCGCGTGAAGCGCAATCCGTATTGCGTTGTGCTGCTGGATGAGATTGAGAAGGCGCATCCGGATGTGTTCAACCTGCTGCTGCAGGTGTTTGAAGACGGGCAGCTGACGGATGGACTGGGAAACACGGTCGATTACAAGAACACGATCATCATCATGACCTCGAATATTGGAGCGAAGCACCTGCAGAAGCGGCAGGGACTTGGCTTCCAGAGTGAGAAAGAGGACATGATTCTGGATAAGATGGAGGAGTTGGTTCGCGGTGAAGTGAAGCGGACGTTCAATCCGGAGTTTCTGAATCGGCTGGACGAGATCATTATCTTTACCTCGCTGTCGGATTCGGACCTGATGCAGATACTGGAGCTTCTGGTGCAGCAGTTGAATGTCAACCTGGTGCACAAGGCGATCACGATCTCTGTGACCGATAGCGCGAAGAAGTGGATCATCGAGAAGACGGCTTCGGACCGGACGTATGGAGCGCGGCCTTTGAGGAGAGCGCTGCAGAAGTTCGTTGAGGATCCTTTGTCGGAGGCACTGATCGGTGGCGGGATCGCTGAACGACCGGCGTTCCTTGAGGTTTACATGGAGAATAACCAGCTATTCTATCGGCCGGTTTCGGCAGATGGCGAAGAGAAGATGGCAGGGATGGCTTTGACCGCGGTGTAGCGCTTCCCTTCCGGCTTTTACGTGCGCCCCGGCTTGATGCCGGGGCGTATTGTTTTGGTGGGAGGATTTCGAATTATGGATCGTCGTGAGTTTGCGGGTTTGCTGCCGGCTTTGATGAGTGGATTGGCGTTAATTCCTGAAGAGGCAGCGGGACAGGGTGTGAGTTTGCCTGTGCTGGAGTCGGGGGTCTACAAGCCTTCGCCTTCTAAGGCGGGGTCGATGGTGGGACATTCTTCGAGCAGATACGTGGCTGGGATGTTGAAGGCTGGAAATATCCGGCTGGAGATGCATGAGTCTACGATTGAGCCGGGAGCGGAGCATGAGGCAGTGGGGACGCATCTGCATAGCGAGATATGGCTGGTGCGTGAGGGCACGGCAGAGCTGACGACGAATGGCGTGGCGAGGACGATGGTTGCGGGTGATGTGGGGATTTGTTGCGCGGGGGATAAGCACTTCATCGCGAATACCAGCGCCAGGCCAGTGACCTATTTTGTTGTGACGGTGGGACCACCGGAGTAGTCCCGGCTCCCTGCTCAATCGCAGTTTACGGAGCCTGCTGCGACGTGAGAGTTGGAGCTTTTATGAATGAGGAAGTAGGTCAAGAGGATCACGGCGCCGATGCCTCCTACGACGGCATCGGTGCCGGCTAGGCCTCGGGCTCCCCAGAGTTTGCCGCCTGCTCCATCGACTGCGGTCATGTAGGCGACGGGGGCGTTGCCGAGACCGTTGATGACGGAGTAACGGCCGCTTCCGCTCTTCCCGGACGGGCCGAGAAATTCGAGCACGACTGCAGTAAACAGGGCGTAGCAGGCGCCGATGGTGAAGAGATAGAGAGTTGCGCCGACCAGGTAGGTCAGAGGGTGCAGCGGTGCCAGCCAGAGAATCGCGATGGTTGCTTCGTTGATGATAGCGACTGAGAGATAGGCGACCGAGGCGCGGATGCGGGCGGGGATCAAGGTTGCAGAGAGCGCGCCGGCCGCCGTAAGAAGCGCTCCACCAAGGCCGTTGATCCAAGCCATCTGCTGGCCAGTGACGTGATAGTCCTGCGCGATTCCGGGTAGGAGACCGATGGCGGCCCCGCTGCACATGGGGAAGATCATGAGGAGGGTGTAGGGGACGGCTCGCCAGCGGAAGAAGGTCTCTTTGACTTCCTGCCAGATGCAGGAAAAAGTCTGTTTGAGCGTGCGTTCATGTTCAATGTTTGTTGCGCGATCCGGTGCTGCGAAAGCCGCGAGGGAAGGGACGGCGATGAGTGCGGCGGCTATCCAACCGAGGGTGACGACGGAGACTTTTTCTGCAGAGGAGGCGAGGACGAAGATGCCGAGCGCTCCGAAGCCCAGCGAGCCGCCCTGGTAGAAGCTGCTTGCCCTGCGGCGAGAGACTTCGCTGCGAAGCGAGCCCATAATTCCACCGCAGCTCGAGACGACGAGCTGGCCAAGACAGGCGCTGAGGAACATCAGCACGACGGCAGAGGATTTATCCAGGCGCTGGCCGTGGAAGGCGAGAAACATGGCCGCGGCCGAAGAGACAGCGCCAACGATCAGCCAGCTGCGGCGGCGGATCCAGAAGTCAGTGATAGGAGTCCAGAGGCAGTAGATCGTCTGAGGGAGGATGAGGAGCGAGATGATCTGAGAGCTGCGACCGATGCCCACTCCCTGCTGACGGAGCAGATAGGAGAGAACGCCGCTGATTATGCCGTTAGCCAGGACCGCATTTGGCGCGATAAGAAGACTGAAGAGCCAGGGACGTTCTTTTTGGGTTGCGGGCGGAGGACCTGTGACCTGGTCCAGGGCAACTTCGGGCATGGGTTTGACGTTAGCACGGCGGCTACGATTTGGTCGCTGGATTAAATGCGAAAACCCCGGTTGCCCGAGGTTTTTCGCTTCCAACTATAAGCTAGACGAGTGACTGAGCAGACTTCAATGCGCTCTGGACGACATCGCCGGCCTTGTCAACCACATCTTCGACGTGGCCGCGAGTCTTCTTGACAGCCTTTTCGGCTTCCTTGCTGAGGCGCTCGGCCTGCTCCTTGAGGTAGTTTGCGGCGTCTTCGAGGTAATCGCCTGCGTCCTCGACTCCCTTGCGGAGTTGCTTGCGGGTTTTGGCGCCGGTCTGGGGTGCGTAGAGGAGAGCGATGGCGGCTCCTGCAGCGACGCCGACTCCGAAGGCGAGCCAGTAGTTTTTTGCGTTCATTTGGAACGTACCTCGTGCTTTCTTAGGCTTGCTTCTGTTTGGATTCGGGCCGGGTGCGATTGGTTGGATAGATTTCAGTTTGTCGAGGATAACTCGCAGATGGGATTGGGCCAGAGGGATTTGCGCTTGTTTCGAGGCGTAACCGTGATAAGGAGGATAAAGGCTGATACGAGCGGTTTTGGGAGTTTGCCGAGTACGTGAAGACTTCTTTGTAATGCGTTGTGTGTCGCGATGCGGTTTGGGTTTAGACGCTGAGGCCGGCGAGTTCTCTCGCTCGCAGGAAGATGCGGGTGAACATGGTGCGGTTGAGACGCCCGGTGTTGGTGTTGCGCAGAGACGGGTGATAGGTGGCGAGGAGATGGAGGCCGTTGGGAAGACTGTACTCGGCTCCGTGGGCGAAACGGTACTCAGATTTGCGGGTGATGACGCCGGTTTCGAGGAGGAAGGCGAGGTAGCCGTCAAAGGCGATTTTGCCGAGGCAGACGACGACGCGGACACGGGGCAGAGATTGGATCTCTGCGGCGAGATGAGAGGCGCAGTTGCGAATCTCCTGGGGGAGGGGCTTGTCGCCGGGAGGAGCGCAGCGGACGACAGAGGCTATCCATGCGTGTCGGAGCTTGAGACCGTCGTCGCGACCGATGGCGCGGGGTTTGCTGGCGAGGCCGAGCTCGTGGAGGACGGGGTACATGAAGTCGCCTGAGCCGTCGCCGGTGAAGGGACGGCCGGTGCGGTTGGCTCCGTGGGCTCCAGGGGCGAGACCGAGGATGAGGATTCGAGCGCGGGGATCGCCAAAGCCGGGGACTGGGCGGGCCCAGTAGGTCTGATCCTGGTAGGCGCGGCGTTTGGTTTCGGCGATGCCACGGCAGTAAGTGCGCAGCCGAGTGCAACGCTCGCAGGAGATGATGGATTCGCGAATCTGATTAAAGAGCTGGGGCGTAATCTGTGCGATAGCGGTTGTCACTGCATCCCATGATAGTAGGAGTGGGGCGGGGACGGCGGGAAACGTAGACTGATGCTTACAATGAACGAGGGCCATACAGAGGATCACGGCGACACGGTAGATGGGTGCTGGGAAATGCGAAAGCAATAATCTGGAAGGGCGGCGTTTTTGGAAGATCCACGGCTTAGCAGAATGTACTGGGCGCTCCTGAAGCAGGGGGTTGGCAGGTGGCGCAGAGGTATATGGCGTGCGGCGGTGATGCGGTCGGGGCTCCTGACGTTCCTGGTTCTGACTCTGGGGTTGGCAGGACTGGCGTTTTTGTGGCGCGAGCACAGATTGGGCCAGTTCGCACAGCTGAAGAGAGAGCTGAGAAAACCTGACGTTGTCGATGTAACGGTTCGACCGGGAGGGCAAGACGTCGTTCAATTGCAGCGATCGCAGATGCTTGGGGGCGATGGGCCTGAGTTTCTTTCGGCGACGCTGCTGCCCGGGCGCGGGATGAACATGTTGCAGATCAGGGCCTACCTTCCGCAGAAGGGAGAGGTGGATCTGCTGGCTTCGCCGCCGCTGGATGAGGCTGCAAAGTTGTTGAGCGGAAGCGGCGCGGATGCGGCGGGCGCGAAGAGTCTTGCGATGGGAGCGGCGATTGAGTTGCCGTGGGCTGGCCGCATTTCGGGAGGCCCGACGCCGGACGGAAAGAATTTTATTGCGATGTGGCGGGGAGAACGTTTGATTCTACCGTCGGAGTCGAGAGATAGCTATGGATCCGGCGAGACGATGGCGGCGGGAGGGTTACTGCTGAAGCAGCCTTCGGATTCGGTCAGCACGAACGTGATGCCGGACGGCGGAGAGGCGAAGGCGACGTTTCGTGCCGGCAACTTTGACGGTCACTGGCCGTCTCAGACCGAGATTTCGATGACGGTACAGATGAGCGGCAAGGCGATCGATATGAGAGTCATCGCCCGGAATACGGGGACGACGGCTGAGCCGATCGGGATAGGATGGCATCCACGGTTTGCAATTTTGAATGGGCATCGCGGACAGATGATGCTGCGATTACCACAGGGACTCAGAGTGGATGTGAAGGATCGGCGCACTGGACAGCTGAGCGGGAGGCTTGTGCCTGTTGAGGGAACCGAGTACGACTTTACCGGTCGAGACGGCGCGCAGTTGGGAGCACTGAATCTTGACGATAGCTTTGTTCATCTGCACACGGAGTTGATGGAGAATGGGCCGATTGCAGAGCTGCGAGATCCGGAGAATGGCTATGGGATACGCATCACGGCGATGACGTCAACGATAAGAGCGATACGAGTGTACGCGCCGCTGGATGGGTCGTTTATTTCGATTCAACCACAGTTTAACCTTGACGACCCGTTCGGGCGGGAGTGGGGGAAGGACGAAGACACGGGGATAGTTGTGTTGGAGCCGGGACAAACAACGCAATGGAAGATCCGACTGGAGATATTTTCTCTAAACACGAGCAACGCCGGCCGTCTGTAGTTGCCACTATGTGGAATTTCTATCGCGCTGGTGGTTTGACCCCCTCTATCGAAGCCTCGTACAGTAGTTAAGAGGCGTAAACCGCGCTCGCATGCATAGCGAACGGCTGTGAGCGACATAGACGGCAACTGGAAGGCATTAACTTGACCCCGACTGAGATGACAGAGACGAATGGGACTGCGGAGCAGCAGTCCGAAGCGACACATACGCACGAACACACGCATGACCATGACGACGCTCACGATCATGAGCACACGCACCAGGCTCCAGTGTTGAATCCTGAGTTGACGCGTGAGATTGAGGTTGAAGTTGGTGCGGATGAGGTCTCGAAGAGCTTCAAGAGTGTAGTGAAGCGGTACCAAAAGCTGGCCCGGATCCCCGGATTTCGTGCGGGCAAGGTGCCAGAGGCGCTGATCCGTTCGAAGTTTGCCAAAGAGGTTCGCCAGGAGGTTTTGGAGAGCCTCGTTTCGGAGCGGTTCCGCAGGGCGCTTGAGGAGCAGAAGCTGCGTCCGGTCTCGGAACCACAGCTGCTTGACATGCAGTTGTTCGATGGGCAGCCGCTGAAGTTCAAGGCTGCGTTTGAGGTGGCTCCGGAGATCGATATCACGGGATACGATACCGTTCACGTGAGCAGGCCTGACGCTGCGCTGACCCAGGACGAGTTCGACGCGGAGCTGAACCGCGTTCTGGAGGGTCATGCAACGGTTGAGCCGGTGGAAGAGGATCGCGCTCTCGTGGCGGGGGACTGGGCTGAGATCCAGTTTCGCGGCGAAGTGAAGGACCTGGCCCAGACGGTAACGGAAGAGGGCATGCAGAATGCATCGACGCAGCCCCCGATCACGGGCGAGGATGTATTGATCGAGATCGGCGGGAAGA
Source organism: uncultured Acidobacteriaceae bacterium (assembly GCA_963798925.1). GTDB lineage: Bacteria > Acidobacteriota > Terriglobia > Terriglobales > Acidobacteriaceae > Edaphobacter. The sequence goes on along the minus strand of CAWCVD010000007.1, from coordinate 213,441 downwards.
ATACATTGTCGGCGTTCAATGAGGCACTGCTCGGTGCGAAGGTTGGACAGGAATTGAAGTTTGAGGTGGATTACCCTGCTGACTTCGGCGAGCGGCGGCTTGCGGGCCAGAGGGTGAGCTACGACGTAACGGTGAAAGGGATCAAGCATAAAAGCTACCCTGAGCGGGATACGGAGTTTGCCAAACAGCTTGGTAACTACGAGAGCTGGGACGACTTTGAATCGAAGCTTCGTGAGCATGCGACGGACGGCAAAAAGAATGCTCTCGAAAACAGCGCGAGGGACAAGCTGCTGGGAGAGTTGATCCAGCGGTTCCAGTTCCCTGTTCCTGAAGCGTTTGTGCAACAACAGATTGAGTCGCGGCTTGACCGCGGTCTGCGGGCGCTGGCGCAACAGGGTATGTCGGTCGAGGATATGCGGAAGCTGAACTTTGCCGGTCTGCGTGAGGCGCAACGGGGGCAGGCGATCAATGAGGTGAAGGCTTCGATGCTGCTTGACCGGATTGCCGAGGTAGAGGGTGTGACGGTGAACGACGATGATTTGGACCGCGAACTTCTGATGCTTTCGATTCAGTCCCGCGAGCCGCTGGAGGCGCTGCGCGAGAGACTGACAAAGGATGGCGGATTGAACCGGATTCGCGAGCAGATGCGTCGCGAGAAGACGGGAAGCGTGCTCTACGAAAAGCTGGCATCGTAGAGCGCAAGTATCGGGCTGCAGAACGGAAGAGAGAAAGAGAGTGTTATGGGATTAGTACCGATGGTAATCGAGCAGACGAGCCGGGGCGAACGCGCCTACGACATCTACAGCCGCCTGCTGCGCGACAACATCATTTTTCTCGGTACGCCGATCGATGACAACATCGCCAATGTGATCATTGCGCAGATGCTGTTTCTGAGCGGCGAGGATCCGGAGAAGGACATTCAGCTTTACATCAATTCGCCGGGTGGTTCTATCACAGCAGGGCTGGCGATCTACGACACGATGCAGTACATCAAGAATGATGTAGTGACATTCTGCATTGGACAGGCAGCGAGCATGGGAGCGTTTCTGCTGATGGCGGGAAAGAAGGGCAAGCGGTTTGCACTGCCGAACTCGCGGATTCTGATCCATCAGCCGTCGATGGGCGGGCTGAGCGGGCAGGCTACGGATATCGATATTCATGCGCGAGAGATTCTGCGGATTCGCGAGATTACGAACAAGCTGATGAGTGCGAGCACCGGGCAGACGCTGGAGCGGATCGAACGGGACGTGGAGCGCGACTTCATCATGACGGCCGCCCAGTCGAAGGAGTATGGCATTATCGACGACATCATCGACCGGCCTCGGACTTAGCGGGTGATGGAATTATGGAAGAGCCGTGGGCTTCGGTCTGCGGTTTTTCTGTTTTTTGAGAGGAAAATGCTTTGCGGTCTGAAAGATCAGCATGGAGGGCGGGCGCTGGACTGCCGTACATCTCCACTGCGCTCAGATTGCAAGGAGCGATCGTTGAAAGCTCCGGTTGAGGGTACGGGTCTTATTGGCGCTTTGGCCCTTCACGTGCAACCGTATCTTGCGGTGACCATTTCGAGGTACAGCGGCTGATACCCGGGTCATGTTTGATGAAGTGAAACAGGTGTAAACTTTAACGTATAGTGGTGTTGCGCGGACCACTCAGGAGTTGTCGTACCTATGAAAACGTCGCGGGGCTCAGACGAATCACTTCGTTGTTCTTTCTGCCATAAATCACAGGATGCAGTTGCGAAGCTGATCTCGTCTCCATCCGATTACCCGCGGGCCTATATATGCGACGAGTGCGTGGCCGTGTGCAACTCGATCCTGGAAGATGACCGGACCGAGACTCAGCCTGGAGGCGCTCCGGCTCACCTGCCGAAGCCACAAGAGGTAAAGGCTTTCCTCGATGAGTATGTGATTGGACAGGATCAGACGAAGAAGAAGCTGGCCGTAGCGGTTTACAACCACTACAAGCGCATCCAGATGAACAAGACGCGCAGCAACGATGTGGAGCTGTCGAAATCGAACATTCTGCTTGTGGGTCCGACGGGATCTGGCAAGACGCTGTTGGCGCAGACCATGGCGAAGATGCTGGACGTGCCGTTTGCGATTGTCGATGCGACGACTCTGACTGAGGCTGGGTATGTCGGCGAAGACGTCGAGAACATTATTTTAAAGCTCCTGCAGGCGGCTGATGGCGATGTGCAGCGTGCGCAGAGCGGGATTATCTATATCGACGAGATCGACAAGATTGGACGTAAGGACGAGAACCCTTCGATCACACGGGACGTCTCGGGTGAGGGTGTGCAGCAGGCACTGTTGAAACTGCTTGAGGGCACGGTCGCCAATGTCCCGCCACAGGGTGGACGTAAGCATCCGCATCAGGAGTTTACGGCTGTTGATACTACGAACATTCTGTTCATCTGCGGGGGGGCGTTTGTCGGGCTGGAGAAGGTGATTGGGCGGCGTGTGGGCAAAAAAGCGCTGGGGTTCAAGGCGATCGCTGAGACTGAGGAGAAGGACGGCGACGTGACACCGATTCGGGCGCAACGCGATGCGGAGTTGCTGCGGCAGGCTGAACCACAGGATCTCCTGAAGTATGGGCTGATTCCTGAATTTGTGGGCCGGCTGCCGGTGCTGGGTATTCTGGACGAACTGGATGAAGCAGCGCTGATCGAGATTCTGACCAAGCCGCGCAACGCGATCCTGAAGCAGTATTCGAAGCTGTTCGAGTTTGAGGGCGTGAAAGTGACGTTTACTGACGAGGCAGCGCGGGAGATTGCGCGCGAGGCGCTGCAGCGGAAGGTTGGCGCTCGCGGCCTGCGAATGATTCTCGAAGAGCTGATGCTGGATCTGATGTACTTCGTTCCGGGTAACAAGAAGGTGAAGGATCTCTCCATTACGGCGGAGATGGTGAAGAAACATAGCCTGACGCTACCCATGCTGCTGGAGAAGGCAGGGTAACGGGCGATGCGCGGGCTGGCGCGCAGATTCGCAAGGTTTGACTCTCAGCCGGGATTACCACGTTGGGAGCCTCCAATTCCACAGACGTTGCATTTTGCCGGGTGCATGGCGTGGGCCAACGCATTACAATCACCTGAAGCCGCGAAGCCGGTTGCATCGTTACCGGTGTTTTCACGTCTAATTGGAGAGCAATGACAAACCAACCCAAAAAAGCGCTGAGCGGCGAAGTTCGCAAGTTACCGATGATGCCCATTCGTGACATGGTCATCTTTCCTCATATGATGACGCCGTTTGTGGTGGGACGCGAATCGAGCGTCCGGGCTCTCGAAGAGGCGTTGTCGGGTGACCGAAAGATCTTTCTGGCGACGCAGCACGACGCGTCGGTGGATGAGCCGAACGCTGACGACATTTACGAGACCGGCACGATCGGCAATATTGTCCAATCGGTGAAGATGCCGGACGGAAATATCAAGGTGTTGGTGGAAGGGGTGGAACGGGCGCGAGCCACCGAAGTGAACGACGTGGACGGATTCTTTGTCGCGACTGTGCGCACGGGTCAGACTCAACTGGATCTGACGCCGCAGGTTGAGCAATTGATGCAGCGCGTCCACTCACTGTTTGAGCAGTATGTGAAGCTGCAGCAATCGCTGAACTACGAAACGATGGCTGCGAGCGTGCGACCGGAGGAGCCTGCGAAGCTGGCGGATACGATCGCCGCGAATCTACAGTTGTCGATCGAGGAGAAACAGCAGCTTCTGGAGGTCTTTGACCCGGAGCTTCGGCTATCGAAGGTCGCCGATGTGCTGGACGTCGCGATCGAGAAGCTGAACATGGATCGCACCATCCAGTCGCGAGTGAAGCGGCAGATGGAGAAGGCGCAGAAGGAGTACTACCTTAACGAGAAGATCAAGGCTATCCAGAAAGAACTTGGACGCGGGGAGAAGTCCGAGTTCGACGAATTGAAGAAGAAGATTGAAGCGGCCGGTATGCCGAAGGATGTCCTGGAGAAGTCGCTCCAGGAGCTGAAGAAGCTGGAGGCCATGCCTCCGATGTCGGCTGAATCGACAGTGTCACGGAACTATCTGGACTGGCTGCTGGCGGTGCCGTGGAAGAAGAGGTCGAAGGAGATCCGCTCGATCGAGCATGCCGAGCAGATTCTCAATCAGGATCACTATGGGCTGGAGAAGATCAAGGAGCGGATTCTTGAGTTTCTCGCGGTGCGGCAGCTGGTGAAGAATCCGAAGGGATCAATTCTCTGCTTTGTGGGGCCTCCGGGAGTGGGTAAGACTTCGCTGGGAATGTCGATTGCCAAGGCTACCGGGCGTAAGTTCGTGCGGATGTCGCTGGGCGGTGTGCGCGATGAGGCTGAGATTCGGGGGCATAGGCGGACGTATATTGGAGCGCTGCCGGGACAGATTATCCAGTCGATGAAGAAGGCAGGGACGAAGAATCCGGTGTTCATGCTGGATGAGATCGACAAGATGGCGTCGGACTTCCGGGGCGATCCAGCGAGCGCGCTGCTCGAGGTGCTTGATCCTGAGCAGAATAGCTCGTTCCAGGACCACTATCTTGACGTCGAGTATGACCTTTCGCAGGTGCTGTTTGTCGCTACGGCGAATGTTCTGCACACTATTCCCGGGCCCCTGCAGGACCGCATGGAGATTTTGCGTCTGCATGGGTATACCGAGGTTGAGAAGCTGGAGATTGCCAAGCAGTACCTGGTGAAGAAGCAGCGGGAAGGCACTGGGCTGATGGGGAAACAGATCGTCTTTGAGGACGATGCGTTGAAACAGATCATTCGTGGGTATACGCGCGAAGCCGGCGTCAGAAATCTTGAACGCGAGATTGGAAATGTGTGCCGCAAGGTTGCCCGACGCGTGGTGAAGAACGGCGCGGAGCACAAAGAGGTCATTACCGGGGAGAATATCAGCGAGATTCTCGGCGTGGCGAAGTTCCGCGACTCGCAAGCACATGAGAAGAGCGAGATTGGTCTGGTTACCGGCCTGGCTTGGACGGAGATGGGCGGAACGATTTTGCAGACCGAGGTGCAGGTGCTGGATGGCAAGGGGAAGATGACGGCCACCGGGCAGCTGGGGGATGTGATGCAGGAGTCGGCGCAGGCCGCGTTGACTTATATCCGGTCGCGCTCGCATCATCTTGGGCTGGCAAAGGATTTTTATAAGAACGTCGACATTCATGTGCACGTTCCAGAGGGTGCTATTCCTAAGGATGGGCCCTCGGCTGGAATTACGCTGGCGACTGGGCTTGCGAGCGCTCTCACAAAGATCAAGGTCAGGCGCGATATTGCGATGACTGGCGAGATTACGCTGCGGGGCAAGGTTCTTCCGATCGGCGGGCTGAAGGAGAAGCTGCTGGCGGCGCATCGTGCAGGGATCTTCGAGGCGATTGTGCCGGAGGAGAACCGCAAGGACATGGCCGATCTTCCCGAGCTGATTACAAGCAGCATGAAGCTGCATTTTGTCGAGGAGATGGACCAGGTGCTGAAGCTTGCACTTGAAGGAAACCTCCCCGAACTACATGAAGAGACACCTGAGGCGCTTGCGGCAGTGATCCCGGTTGCGGGGATAGATCTTCCTCAGCCCGTGGCTCATCAATAGAATGTTTTTTATCTAAAAAGAAGAGGCCGCACCCGTACGGGTTCGGCCTCTTCTTTGGCTTTGATGGAGCTAGACCGATCGCCTGCCGACGAAGTTGAGGATGATGGAGACCAAGGCGAAGAGCAGCAGCAGGTGAATGAGGAAGCTGCTTACATGAAGGACGAAGAATCCGCCGAGCCACAGCAGTACCAGGACTACAGCCAAGATAAGAAACATGAACGATCCTCTTTCAAACAAGAAGTTGGCGCTCGGGGGCGCGGTGGTACTGATTGGTATGAGCAGGGTTGGGGAGGAATCGTTGCTCCACCGATGCAAGATGGGTTCGAGTCATCAGGCTCCCAGATTTCCTCAGACCACTAAGTTACTCATGTTAAGCGACTTAGGAGGGGCTTGAGCGAGTAAAGGCCTCCTTTGTGGCAACCGCTTGGACTCGAGCCAAGAAGGGTTGTGCAGTTTACGAAGAAGCGTTTCAGGTTCTATATGTTGACATTCTACTGGTGGAGATGCACTGTATCTGTGGAGATTCAACAGGGAGAGCAATGGGAGAGAGCAAATCGGATGTTCTACAAGGGACGCTGGACTTGATGGTCCTGAAGACGCTGGAGTCGATGGGGCCGTTGCATGGCTACGGAATCGCGCGACGAATCGAGCAGGTGAGCGACAACGCCGTTAGCCTGAACCAGGGAACGATCTATCCGGCGCTTCTGCGATTGCAACAGCGGGGATGGATCAAGGCGGAGTGGGGGATATCGGAGACGAATCGCCGCGCCAAGTTTTATGCGCTCAGCGCGCGCGGGCGGAGGCAGATCGAGAAAGAGACAAAGGACTGGGAGAGAGTTGCGGCAACGATGGCGCGTTTTCTTGCGACCTCGGGCCAAGGGTGACCTATGGAACTGATATCGGTCTGGTTAAGCCGCTGCGCGGCACTGTTCCTTCGCCGAAGGTTGGATGCGGAGTTGGATGAAGAGCTGCGTGCGCATATCGATCTGGCGATTCAGGAAAAGTTAGGCCGCGGGATGGCGGAAAAGGAGGCTCGAACGGCTGCTCTACGCGAGTTTGGCGGCGTTACGCAGACGAGAGAACGATATCGTACGGAGCGTGGAGTGCCATGGGTTGAAACGCTGGCGCAGGACATTCGCATCGCCGTACGGATGTTATGGAGAAGCCCTGGGTTCAGCGTTGTTGCGATTCTGACGCTCGCTCTTGGCATTGGAGGCAACACTGCGATCTTCTCGATCGTGAACAGCGTGTTGCTGAATCCACTTCCCTTCCCAGAGCCGGATCGGCTGGTTGCCCTTCACGAGAGCAAGCCAAACTTCGACAACGGCGCGATCTCATATCCGAACTTTCAGGATTGGCAAAGGGACAGCCGCTCCTTCTCTTCGATGGCGGCGGCGCGCCGCTGGGCGTTCAGCATGACGGGCAGAGGCGACGCCGAGCAGGTGAATGGCGACTATATTTCAGCGGGCTATTTTGCTGTGCTGGGGGTTCGCCCGATGCTGGGGCGCGAGTTCACGCGGGCGGAGGATAAGCCCGGAGCTGGTCCGGTTGCGCTAATCAGCGAAGGCCTGTGGCGACGAAAGTTCGATGGTAGTCCGGACGTTCTGGGACAAAGCCTGACGCTTGGTGGCAAAAGCTTCACTGTAGCCGGTGTAATTCCGGCAAGCCTGCATCTGCGTGTGCCGGGTTTCCGCGAGCAGGATGTGTATGTTCCTCTTCGCCAATGGGGCAATCCCCTGCTCACGGATCGAGGCGCAGGGCTGGGAATCCACGGAATTGCGCGGCTGAAGCCTGGTGTCACGGTGGAGCAGGCGCGCGCGGAGATGGAGCAGGTGACGCGCAATCTGGCGGCGGCCTACCCGGATGCGGACCGAGGCATTGGCGCGAGTGTGAGTCCACTGAAGGAACAGATCGTGGGCGGTTCGCGGTCGCTTCTGCTGGTACTTCTTGCTGCTGTGGGATTTGTGTTGTTGATTGCGTGCGTGAATGTGGCGAGCCTATTGCTGGCGCGATCGGCGGTACGGAGACGAGAGTTTGCGGTACGCATGGCCCTGGGGGCCAGCCGCTCTAGGGTCGTCCGCCAGCTGATCACGGAGAGTCTCTTGTTGGGAGTCGCGGCGGGCGCGGTTGGGCTGGCGCCGACGGTGTGGGGAATGCATGCGGCATTGAAGATACTTCCTGCGGCGCTGCCGCGCGCGGAGGAGATTGGGCTCGATCTGCGGGTACTTGCATTTACGACTGTCGTTTCGCTGCTTACGGGAATTTTGTTTGGGATGGTTCCGGCGATGCGAGCTTCGAGGGCAGATCCGCAGATTTCATTGAAAGAAGCCGGTCGAGGTGCCAGCGGAACCCATCAGCGCGCGCTGGGCGCGTTCGTGATCGTGGAGATGGCGGTCGCGCTGGTGCTTCTGACCGGCGCAGGATTGATGATTCGCAGCTTGACGCAGCTGTGGAACGTCGACCCGGGATTCAATCCGCTTGGCGTGTTGACCTTTGGCCTGTCGTTGCCGCCTTCGATGGCTGGCGCGTCACCCGACAAGGTTCGAGCGGCCTTTCGCGAGGTGGACAAGAGATTCGCTTCTGCGCCGGGGATCAGGGCGGTCTCGCAGTCCTGGGGTGCGCTTCCGATGGGCGGCGACGATGAACAGCTGTTCTGGCTCGATGGCCAGCCTAAGCCGTCCAACGAACACGATATGAGCTGGGCGATCGACTATATTGTCGAGCCTGATTACCTGAAAGTGATGGAGATTCCGCTGAAGCGCGGACGGTTTTTTACGCAGCAGGATAATGAGCACGCTCCGCCGGTGGTTGTCGTCGATGATGTGTTTGCGCGCAAATATTTTCCTGATCAGGATCCAATCGGCAGACGTATCAACCTGAACGGCTCGCGAAGCGGGCTCGCGATTGTGGGGGTTGTGGGGCATGTGAAGCAGTGGGGATTGGATGCAGATGATGCGAATCCGCTGCGTGCCCAGGTTTATCTCTCGTGTATCCAAATGCCGGATGATTTTGTTGACATGACGCCGTCGAGCTCAGGCGTGGTGGTCCGCTATGAGGGCAATGTGGCGCCGGCGTTCGATGCGATACGGAGTGCGAACCGGCAGATGAGCGGGGAGCAGGTGATCTATGGCGAGCAGACGATGGAGAGCGTCATCTCCGATACGATGGCTTCGCGACGGTTCGCGATGATTTTGCTGGGCGCGTTTGCAGCACTGGCGTTGATGCTGGCATGCGTAGGCATCTATGGCGTGATGGCGTATATGGTCTTGCAAAGGACGCAGGAGGTCGGAATTCGCATGGCGCTGGGTGCGCGGCGGAGCGATGTTCTGGCTCTGGTGCTGCGGCGCGGAGCTCTGCTGGCCTTGATTGGCACAGGAGTTGGAGTTGGAAGTGCATTGGCGTTGACGCGACTGATGCGGAGTTTGCTGTTCGAGGTAAGCTCCGCTGACCCTTTGATTTTTGCCAGCGTCAGCTTGTTGCTGATGGCTGTAGGGATAGCGGCGTGCCTTCTTCCAGCAGGTCGTGCGGCTTCGATCGATCCTACTCAGGCGCTGCGGACAGAGTGAGCGATGAGCTGAGTTACCTGGCGGCCGAGGCGTTATCCAGATACTTGATCAGCAGCACTTCGTTGCCAACCTCATTGTAGATCAGCTCATCGACCGTGCCGGCTGCAAGGAGAAGACCGTACCCTCCAGGCCGCAGACCATCCTCCTCGCGCTGCCTAATGTGAGCGACGGGATCCTCGGCCGGATTTGCGACCGCGGCATGGCTGATGGATTCGCGGCGGAAGCCGGCTCCCGGGTCGCGCACGTAAAAGACGATTGTGCGAGCGGTGCGTACCGCGGTGACCTCAACGATCTGTTCTGGATTAAATGCGGCTCCGTGCTCCATCGCGTTGAGGAGAATCTCTCGTAAGGCGAACAATATTTCCTGCCGCGCCTCCTGGGGGAGTTGAGTGTTGAGTTCTTTGGCGAAGGTCATGAGCCTTTCGGCTGTAATGAGGCGGCAATTGACACGGAGCGCGACCCAGCCAGGTCTGGCAGAGAGGATCTGGATGTCTTCGCGCCATTGGCTGTCGGATGCTGCGCTGCAGGCGATGTGGCCTATCTCAGCGGCATCGAACGGAGGGGTGAAACAGGCGAATACCTTGGCACGCAGGGCGGAGATTACCTTTTCCGGAGTACTTGGGTGAGCCAGGACGATGTACTTGACTCCGGGCCGGATGCTACGCATCTCTTCGAGCAGGGCCAGATCCTCTTCCAGCTCACTGTCCGGGCTGGTGACTACCACGCCGAAAGATCGAATGCGCAGGCGCTGGAGAGCGTCGGCGGGGCCAGCTGCATATTCGACGGGGACATCGGCGGTGGAAACCACCGCACCGATATCACGGCTCACCTGGGCGTCACTTCCAATTACAAGGACCCGGCTCATGGGCGCTCCACGGCAACGTAAGCCATTCTACTGGAGAGTGGTTATCTAGAGCCGCCGGCGATGGAGGGGATGAGCATGATCTCGTCGCCGTCCTGGAAGGCATAGGTCTCGCCGCCGAGGAAGCGGATATCTTCGTCATTGACGTAGATATTGATGAATCGGCGGAGCTTGCCGTCTTCACCCTTGATCTGAGTGGAGAGCGCCGGGAAGGTCTGGTCGATGTCGGTCAGGAGCCCGGGAAGGTTGGCTGCAGCGGAATCGAATTGCTTGCGCCCGTCGGTGTGGCGGGTGAAGGCGGCGGGAAGAGTGACCTTGATGGACATTAGTTGGCTCCTACTGCGGCGAGTTCGGGTTCGGGTGTACCGTCGAGTTCGCGGAGATAGGCGTCGAAGTCGGCGAGGCGCGGACGGACGGCGCGCTCCTGCTGGTAGTGGCCGGTGAGGGCGTCGGTGGTCTTGAGGCCGTTTCCTGTGATGCAGGTGACGGTAACCTGATCGCGGCTGATGCGGCCCGTGGCATAGAGGCGCGCTGTGACGGCTGTGGTGACGCCGCCAGCGGTCTCGGTGAAGATGCCCTCTGTCTCGGCGAGCTCCTGGATTCCGGAGACGAGCTCGACGTCGGAGACGTCATCGGCCCAACCGCCGGAGTCTCGGATCATGCGCGAGGCTGCGGGGCCGTCGGCGGGGTTGCCGATGGCTAGGGAGCGGGCGATGGTGTTGGGACGCTGCGGCTCAACTTCATCGGTCCCCTGCTTGACGGCCGTGGATATAGGTGAGCAGCCGGTGGCCTGGGCTCCGAAGAAGCGGACCGGCTTGTCTTCGACCAGGCCGAGGTAGATGAGCTCGTTGAAGGCTTTACGAATTTTGCGGATGAGCGAACCACCGGCCATCGGGACGACGACATTGTCGGGGAGACGCCAGCCCAACTGCTCTGCGATCTCGAAGCCGACGGACTTGGAGCCCTCGGCGTAATAGGGACGGAGGTTCACGTTGACGAAGCCCCAGTTGTATTCGTCGGCGATCTGGGTGCAGAGGCGGTTAACGTGGTCGTAGTTGCCGTCGATGCGAACTAGTCGTGCTCCGTAGATCTGGGTGTTGAGAATCTTTGCGGGCTCAAGGTCGGCCGGGACTAGGATGGTGGCTTTGAGACCGAGACGGGCGGCCTGGGCGGCGACAGAGTTGGCAAGATTGCCGGTTGAGGAGCAGCCGACGGTGTCGAAGCCGAACTTGCGCGCGTTGGCGAGTGCGACGGAGACGACGCGATCTTTGAAGCTGAGGGTGGGAAAGCAGACTGCGTCGTTTTTGATGTAGAGGTTGTCTGCGCCGACGCGCTTGCCGAGGTTGCGGGCGCGAACGAGCGGGGTGAAACCCACGGGGAGGTCGGGCTGGAAGCCTTCCGGGATGGGTAGGAGCGCGACGTAGCGCCAGATGCTGGCGGGGCCGGCGGCGATGTTCTGCCTGGTGAAGATGCCGCGGGCGGCTTCGAGGTCGTAAGCGAGTTCGAGGGGATAGAGACAGTCAGGACAGGCGGAGAGGGGCTGATTGCCGAAGGTCTTCCCGCACTCGTTGCACTTGAGCTCATAGCGGCTACAGGAATAATTCATGATGCTCTTTCCGAGTAGGAAGAGCGATGAGCTTTTTGACTTTTCTTCTGGGAGGCCAGCCGGGAAACTGAAATACGGGGCGGCCTTTTGGGCTGAATGCTCCGAATCTCATGTTCCCCGCGGGTTTCGCAGGAGAGAGTTGACACCGGTACGCCTATGTTCTGTCCGGTTGTCGTGGCGTCAAAGGGCTCGTCCCTCAACCACTCTGCATGAAATTCAAATCTGCCGAGGCAGACTGGAATAGATCTGTTGTATCACAGCAGGTTTGGGGCCGCAACTCGGGGGCTGGGGTGCCGCTGAAGTTGTATCGACCCGGCGCGACGGCATGGGTGTACTGGAGGTGTTTGAAACGAAGTCGGATGAGAGGTCTGCTATGAAGCGATATCTGAAATTTGCGGCGAGTTTCTGGGTTAGTGCATTTCTTGCGGTAGGCTCAATTGCGGTGGCACAGACATCCACGTCGACGGCCAAGCCGAAGAAGAAAACCGGCTCAACGGCGAGTTCTACGAACTCGAACCAGACGAGCGGATCTCCTGCTGCGAGCAGCACCTCTTCGGCTCCAGCGACGCAAACTACGGCGGTTGCGCATGATCAAACGAGCGGAACGACTACGACTACTTCTCCAAAGATGGTGGTTGGGCCGGATAAACACATGATCCCGGCACCGCAACTCTGATCGGCTGACGGATCGCTGGACCCTTGGATTAGGGGGTCAGACGTTGGGAAGAACGATGTCTTTCACTCCCTGGGCGAAGGCGGCGGGATCGAACTCGGTGCGAACGATCTCGTCGGGACAGTCGGTGAGAATGGATACGCGCCAGTTGCAGACGAAGGCGATGATCTGCTCCGGTTGCGCGGTCTTGATCTCAGAGCAAAGGTGCTCGGCGTCGCGGATGCCGCTCTCGCCTTCCACGTCAATGAGTACCAGATCGTAATGGCGGCCCCAGAACATTGAGAGGCCGTCTTTGTAGTTGAGGGTGGAATCGACTTCAAAGCCCTGGAGGGTGAGGATGCGGTCACGCAGGGGCCGAATGGTCTCGCGTGTGCAGACGTGGAGAATGGCGCGCTTGCCGCTTATCGGTGATTCCATTGTCTTGCTCACTCCTACCGGCGATCAAGCCGATTCTAGACGACTACGTCGACGGCCGTCGAATTAAACAAGCTTCGCAGTCAAGGGTTAGACGATAGTCGCATATTCTACAGTTGTTTGGCGCTATTTGCTGAAGTAGCTTCAGTTAGCGGGCTCCGGCGAAGAAAATACTCCTGACACGTCGTAAGATTTTCTACTCTGGGTCGTAATTCAGGTTTGGTCCCAGCCATCGCTCAACCTCGTTGACGCTCATTTCCTTGCGTCTGTGGTAGTCGGCTACTTGGTCGCGGTCGATCTTGCCGAGTGAGAAATATCGAGATTGAGGGTGAGCGAAGTAGAGCCCACTGACGCTCGAGCCGGGCCACATCGCAAACGACTCGGTGATTTGCATGCTGGTGTTCGCCTCCACATCGAGCAAACGCCAGATCGTTCCCTTCTCTGTATGATCTGGGCATGCCGGGTAACCTGGGGCCGGCCTGATTCCGCGATATTTTTCCTGGATCAGTTCCGTTGGGGTGAAGTTCTCTTCGCAGCCATAGCCCCATTCATCCCGTACACGTTTATGCAGGCATTCGGCGAAGGCTTCCGCGAGGCGATCGGCGATGGCCTCGGCCATGATCGCGTTGTAATCGTCGTTCTCGGCCCTGAATCGGTCGCAGAGTTCCTTGAGGCCGATCCCGCTGGTTACCGCGAAGGCGCCGATGTGATCGAGAAGCCCGGTTTCCTTCGGTGCGATGAAGTCGGCGAGCGACCGGCATGGCTCGCTGCCTTCCCTGTTGGATTGTTGACGGAGGAAGTGGAACCGCTCGAGGACTTTTTCTCGCGTACCGTCGGAATATAATTCGATGTCGTCGCCCACGGCGGTGGCGGGAAAGAAGCCGTAGACTCCGCGCGCTGAGATCAGGTTCTTTTCGATGATGTCGTCCAGGAGAGCGCCGGCATCAGCGAAGAGTTGGCGTGCCTGCCCACCGTGCTCCTCGTGGTCAAGGATGCGGGGGTAAACGCCTTTCAGGCCCCAGGCGTGAAAGAGCGGCGACCAGTCGATGAATTCGCGCAGCGTCGCAAGGGGAAAGTTATTCAGCACGCGGACACCGGTGAATCCAGGTGTGGGCAAGTCTTCCGCACGCCATTCGATCGGGGTCCGTCTTGAGCGAGCAGCCTCAAGGGAGACAACCTGCTGGCGTGGCGCGGAGTGGGCCTTGCGAAGCGCCTCATAGTCGGCCCGATGCTGCGCCACGAACGCCGGCTTGCCCTCGTCGCTAAGGAGGCTGGTCGTCACCGGCACTGCCCTGCTTGCATCGAGTATGTGAACCACCGGCTCGCTGTAGTGCGGCGCAATCTTGATGGCCGTGTGCCTTCGGCTTGTGGTTGCGCCGCCGATAAGCAACGGCAATTTGAAGCCCTGACGTTCCATCTCCTTCGCGACGTGCACCATCTCGTCGAGAGAAGGCGTGATGAGGCCGCTAAGGCCGATCAGATCGGCATTTTCTGTTCTGGCGCGTTCGAGAATCTTTTCGCTGGAAACCATCACGCCCAAGTCGATGACCTCGTAGTTGTTGCAGGCGAGGACAACGCCGACGATGTTCTTGCCGATGTCGTGAACGTCGCCCTTGACCGTTGCAAGCACGATTTTTCCCTGTGCCTTGACCACCAGGCCTGCAGCGGCCATAGCAGCCTTCTCGGCTTCCATGAACGGCGTCAGGTACGCGACGGCCTTCTTCATCACGCGGGCAGACTTGACGACCTGGGGCAGAAACATCTTGCCGGCTCCGAAGAGGTCACCCACAACGCTCATGCCGTCCATCAGCGGGCCTTCGATCACCAGGAGAGGACGGCCCAACTTCGCCCGGGCTTCTTCGGTGTCAATGTCGATGTAGGTGTCTATCCCCTTAACCAGAGCGTGAGAGAGACGCTCCTCGACCGTGCCGTTGCGCCACTCTTCCGCCTTCTTTTCGCTTACAACCGCACCGGCCAGTTTTAGTGTTTCGCCGTACTCCACCAGGCGCTCTGTGGCGTCGGGACGGCGATTGAGCAGTACATCCTCTACCATCACCTTTAATTCAGGCTCAATCTCCTCGTAGACTTCGAGCATGCCGGCATTCACAATGCCCATATCCATTCCTGCGGCGATGGCGTGATAGAGAAATGCCGAGTGCATGGCCTCGCGGACCTTGTTGTTGCCTCGAAAGCTGAACGAGATGTTCGAGACGCCACCGCTGACCTTTGCATGCGGTAGGTTGGCCTTGATCCAGCGTGCGGCGTTGATGTAGTCGACGGCGTAGTTGTTGTGCTCCTCCATGCCGGTGGCCACGGTGAGGATGTTCGGGTCGAAGATGATGTCTTCGGGCGGAAAACCGACCTCGTCGACAAGGATTCGGTAGGCGCGTTCGCAGATGCGGATTTTTTCCTCGTACGTTGCCGCCTGCCCTTGCTCATCGAAGGCCATCACGACCACGGCTGCTCCATATTTGAGGACAGTCGCGGCGTTTTGACGGAACTTGGCTTCGCCTTCCTTCAGTGAGATCGAGTTCACGATGCCCTTGCCCTGCAGGCATTTCAGCCCAGCCTCGATGACCTCCCATTTCGAAGAGTCCACCATGAAGGGGACCTTGGCTACCTCGGGTTCGCTGGCGAGCAACTGCAGGTAGCGCGTCATTGCGACGACGCCGTCGATCATGCCTTCGTCCATGCAGATGTCGAGGACGTTCGCGCCGTTCTCAACCTGTTGACGAGCCACGCTTACCGCTTCTTCGTATTTGCCTTCCTTTACCAGCTTTGCGAATCTGGGCGAACCAGCGACGTTGGTTCGCTCGCCGATCATGATGTAGACGCCAGCCTGCTGGGTAAATGGCTGAGACCCGGACAGACGGAGCGGCTTCGTCTCTACACCTGTGGCCACGCTTTCGGTTCCGCTCACGCTGCGACCTCGATCTGGTCGAGCTTCCGTGGAGGCAAGCCTTTGAGCGCTTTGGCGATAGCCGCGATGTGCTCGGGCGTGTTGCCGCAGCATCCGCCAGCGATGTTGATCAGCCTGTCCTTTGCGAAGCCACTGAGGAAACGGGCCATGTCCTGCGGGCCTAGATCGAATCCGGTCTCCGAAAGCGGATTTGGCAACCCGGCGTTCGGGTAGCAGGAGATCGCGACGTTCGCTTTCTCCGAAAGCTCCCCAAGGAATGGATACATCAGATCAGGGCCGAGAGAGCAGTTGAGCCCCACGGACAGTGGTTTGACGTGCTGGACTGCATTCCAGAAAGCTTCCGTCGTCTGCGCGGAGATCAGTGTCTCTCCGCCACGGCCCACTGCCGCCGAGATCATCACCGGCAGCTCTCTGTTGTTCGCAGTAAGGCCGTCCTCAACGAACACTTCGCGAATGGCGACAAGTGCGGCTTTGGCGTTCAGCGAATCGAAGATCGTTTCAACCAAAAGGAGGTCCGATCCGCCGGCGATGAGCGCACGTACCTGCTGCGCGTACGCAGCTTTCACCTGGTCGAAAGTGACTACCCGGAAGCCCGCATCATCGGCATCGGGAGAGTTTGAGAGAGACACGGTCAGCGGGCCGATCGCTCCCGCGACGAAGCGCTGGCGTCCGGTTGCGTTTGCTACGCGATCGGCCCATTCGCGGCACTGCTGGGCCGATTTCTCATTGATCTCCCAGGCCAGGTTGTTGAGCATAGGATCGTCGATGATCTTTTGGTAGAACTCAGGATCCTTACGGCCGCCGTGCTCCCTGGGATCATCCACAAAGAATTCGCTTTGCGTGATGCTGGTGGCGCCGAAGGTGTTTGTTTCGATGATGTCGGCGCCTGCCTCCAAAAACCGGCGATGAATGTCGCAGATCATCTCCGGCTGAGTCAGGGAGAAGAGGTCACCGTTGTTCAGTAGGTCTTTCGTCGAGTTCCTGAAGCGCTCCCCGCGAATATCGGCTTCTTTCTTGCCGTAGGTGCGGATCGTCGTACCCATCGCTCCGTCGATGATAGCGATCCGATCTTCGAGAATCTTTTCAAGAGGATGTTGGCGGGCTTTCATCATGTCTCCTTGAGGGCACATCGTTTTCGAAGTTCAAGAAGGCCTGGCATCGGAGCCCGGTCATCTTGTGCTGGGGCGCCATGTATCAGAATACAAGGGTGCGGGCGCACTTGGGAGGATCAGATATGGATGCGTCAGGTATTGGAAAGATGCTGTGGCTTCCACGACGACTAGGCGAGGATCTCGGCCTGGTCCTTGTCCGAAAGGACCGCGTCGGGAAGCTGGGGCATGGGCACCAGCAGATCTTCCTTGCGCATGACCAGGGTGGTGGCGTTGAGGCTGGCGAGTTCGAAGCCGTGGCCGTGGGTGATGGCGTCTGTGGGGCAAGCCTCCACACAGTAACCACAGAAGATGCAGCGGTTGTAGTCGATGTTGTAGACCTTGGCGTAGCGCTCTGCGGAAGAGATGCGCTTTTCCTCGGTGTTCTCGGCAGCTTCTATGTAGATGCAGTTTGAGGGGCAGGCGGCGGCGCAAAGGAAGCAGGCGACGCACTTTTCGAGGCCCTGCTCGTCGCGCTGAAGCTGATGTTTGCCGCGGAAGCGCTCCTGGAATTTGGCGCCACGCATGGGTCCCTTACCGTCGGGGTAGTTTTCGACCTCGGTCGGCTGGAAGACCTCTTTCAGAGTGATCGTCATTCCTTTGGCAATGGCTGCGGCGTCGCGAACGATAGACATATCTTGAGTATACGACGGAGGCGCGGTAGGCTGAATTCCATGAAGAACCGTGCCACTTTCCGCTCGTGTCTGATTTGGTTGTGTTTCCTGATTTCAGGCTCTATTCGCTTGCTTGCACAAGCGGCTCCGATGGCTGGGATGGAGCAGCATGAACATGTGTCGGCGCCTTCCACAAACTTGACGCTGACGATCGATGGAAAGGCGACGACTCTCTCCCTGGCCGAGTTGCAGGCAATGCCGCAAAAGACGATCAGCGTTCATAACGAACATACGAAGGCGGACGAGAGCTATGCGGGCGTGCTGCTGGGCGATCTGCTGACGAAGTACGGGTTTCCGGTGAGCCAGGCGACGCACCGGAAGATGCTGCGGAGCTATCTGCTGGCCGAAGGAACGGACAAGTATTGGGTGCTGTACTCGGTGACCGAAGTTGAGGCTTCGGAACATGATGCGAGCGTGATTGTGGCGACGAGCATGAATGGAAAGCCTCTGGGCGAGGATGGGCAGTTGAAGCTGGTCGACAGCGCAGACAAGAAGCCGCAGCGGTGGGTGCGGAATCTGACCGCAATTACAGTGAAGAGCGTGGAATAGCACGGCTTGGAGTCATCTGCCGAAGCTGCAAGTCAGCTTGAAGAGTCCGCTATCAACCCCCGGATTGTCCTGGGCGGTGAAGGCGTTTGAGAAGTGCTGGATTTGATATTCGAGGCGGATGGAGCGGGACTGCCGAAACTGCGCACATACTGGATGCCGAGGCTGGTGAAGGTTCGGTTTGACGAGCGGCCGAGCACGATGTGGCTGGAGTCGGCGGAGTACTCGAAGAAGGCGGAGAAGGTGCTCATGTTACCGCAGCAGGCGGATTTTTCAATTTGCGCCTTCGCCGCCGATACGAGGAGGAAAAGGACTGCAACACTGCAATTGCCGCTTGCTTCATTCGGTTCCCAGTGACTTTGTAGGGTACGCCGATTCTATCGTGCAGGTGAGGGCCGCCCATAGCGTGGTATTTTTCCCTTCCATTTCATAAGTCGTCAGTATGCTTATCGCGAGTCGACTGAAAGTGCAGGCACTATGCCGAAGAAGCCATCACGGGTTCCTCATTCACACCACCGAGAGAAGCATTCCAAGAAACCCGCGCAGCCAGCGGGTGTCGTCGGTCCGGGTGACCAGCCAGGCCAGCCGGTTTTCGCGCAGCCGAAGCCCTCGCCAGATCCGACTGGGTTTAGAGATCCTGTAACCGATCAGAAGTTCCAGGAAATCCTTAGTCTCGAGTCTGTGCCTCAGCCGCAAGGTGGCGCGGAGCCGATCGTGACACTTGCACAGGTGTACGGCAGTGCGGGTGCTGCAAAGGTCGCAGCGATTGAGCAGGCGGGGCAGATTGTCTTTCATTCTGTGGGGGACACGGGCAGTGTTGGGCCTGCTACACAGTCACTGGTCGCCGATACGATGGTGACCGACTTCAACGAGGCCAATCCAGAGGATGTGCCGTCGTTTCTGTTTCACCTTGGTGACGTCGTCTACTACTTCGGCGAGGCGACCTACTACTTCGACCAGTTCTACGCGCCGTATCGCGATTACCCCGCACCGATTCTCGCTATTGCAGGCAATCACGACGGCATCGTGTATCCCAAGGATCCCGCCTCAACATTGGATGCGTTTCTGAAGAATTTTTGTACGGCGAAGCCTACGCAGTCGCCCGATGCAGGAGGTCTGCTGCGCACGACGATGATCCAGCCAGGGGTGTACTTTACTCTGGACGCGCCGTTCGTTCGGATTCTTGGGCTTTACAGCAATGTGCTCGAGGATCCAGGAGTCATTTCGGGCGAGAACGGGCAGAACAAGGTGCTCGATAACCGCCAGGTCACGTTTCTGACGGCAGCGCTAAACCGAGTGAAGAGCGATAAGTTCACTGGTGCCGTGATCGTCGCGGTGCATCATCCGCCGTTCACCGGTGGCGCAGAGCACGGAGGCAGCCCACTGATGCTTGCGGACATCGATAGCGCGTGTACGGCGGCGGGGGTGTGGCCGCATGCGGTCTTCTCGGGTCACGCGCACAACTACCAGCGCTTTACACGCACGGTGAACACGATGCAGATTCCTTATGTCGTGGCAGGGTGCGGCGGCCACTCACCCCTCTCACCGATGCGCGCGACCTACCGTACGCCTTATGTGATCGATAGCACGCTGACGCTGGAGAACTACGACGCCACCGATTACGGCTACCTCCGGGTTGTCGCCAATGCAACGACGATGCGTATTGAGTTTCATCCGCAACATGACGGCGGGACTACGAAGACTCCCGACGACGTAGTGACGGTTACGCTTGCGACCCATGCGTTGAGTTGACGGCGGAATCGTCGCCTCCCGGTGGCGCACTGAGGCCACTTTGACGGATATTGGTACGTCCAAATCTTCGAAAATTGGGATCCGCCGACTGTCGCTATGACTCGCAGCTGCCACACTTGCCCGCTTTCTAGGCTTACTTCTTAAAATCTGCCCTGAGGAGTTAGTGAAAATTTGATCTTGACAGGTCTGACCACGTGCGCGTAGTTTGGCGGGCTGTGAAGGTCTGAACCTCTTCCCAAGTCTGGAAAAACATGATGTGCAGTGGGGTGAAAACAGGGGCGGGATCGCATTTGCTCCTCTAGTCCGCCGCGCTGATTGCTGTGTTGTGTGGAACCGAAATCCAGATGTGCAAAGAGGAGTCCTATGAAGAGCCGTTCTCTATCGATTTGCCTTGCGCTCACCGCAGTGGTGAGTGTTCTTTCAATGTCCTTTGCTGTCAAAGCTCAGACATTGGCTACGGGCGACACTCGCACCGTCAACCAGCCTACATACCCTACAGTCTGCACGACTGTCACCGCTCAGTTCACCAGTTCGCAACGCTCGTCGCCGCCGAGTTCGGACGACACGACACGGCTGCAGGATGCGCTGAACAGCTGCGAGGGTACTGGCAAGAGTGTCGTGTTGGCCAGCTCGGGTTCGAATAACGCGTTTTACTCGAATGAACTGACGATCAGCGGTGCAGCGTTGGTAATCAACTCCGGCGTGACGCTCTATGGCAATAACAGCTATTCGAGCAAGTCGGAATTACTCGACTTCACGGGGACGAATGCTGCCTTGATGGGCCCTGGGGCGGTGGATGGTCGCGGGGATATTATCAGCGGCACGCCGCGGCTGGTGCAGGCGAGCAACATCACCAACTTCATCGTCTACAACGTGACGTTGCAGCAGGCGAGGCACCCGAATCTGTACGTCGAAGGTGGCAACGGCTTCACGGCGTGGAGTGTGACGATTCGGACGCCGGCGACTCGCGCCAACGCGGACGGAATCGACATCGATAGCCTGACGAACGCGACGGTGAACCAATCGTCGATTGAGGCGGGCGATGATGGGATTGCGGTAAAAACGAACTCGGCTGCTGCTTCGAACATTACGGTTGAGAATACCCGGCTGTATGGAACGCATGGATTGTCGATCGGGAGCCAGACGTTTGACGGTGTGACGAATGTGCTGTTCAACAACGACTATGTGTATGGCAATGATTTGAGTGGCAATGCTTCGACCGACGCCAATGCGATCAATATCAAGTCGGATCCGGATTGTGGCGGTCCTGTAAACAAGGTGCTGTACAAGAATATCTGCATCACGAATGCGAAGCATCTGATCGTGTTCGATACGGACTACGGTAGCTGCAGCGGGACGAAGGGGACTCCTGTGTATACGAACATTGTTGTGAATGGGGCGAAGTCAGTGAGCTCGGTTTCGGGGGCTTATACACGAATTCGCGGAGTGAGTAGCAGCAATTTGATCAATGCTTACCTGGCAAATATCAGCCTGGATGCTACGGCGCAATCGAGCGATCAGTACGCAAAGGTGGCGCTGGACAACTCGAACATTACACCGTCTGGAACTGGAGTGACGACTTCTTCTTTCACGTTAAGTGGAAGCGTTCCTAGTTGCTCGTTCTAGCGGCTAGATAATGAAAATGGCAGGCAGCTTCTTATGGAGCTGCCTGGTTTTTTTTCCCGATCGGCCTTATTCGATGCCTAGTTTTTTCCAGAGGGCGTCCACCTTCGCTTTCACTTCGGCGTCCATTGTGAGCATGGGGGGCCAGGGGCGGGTGAAGCCTTCGGCAGCCCATTTGCGGGTGGCATCGATGCCCATCTTGCTGCCATAGTTGGGGAGGCGGCTGGCGTGGTCGAGCGAGTCGACCGGACCAAGGGTGAACTGGATGTCGCGTTCGGGGTCGATGTTGTTTGTTGTGCGCAACGTGACTTCTGCGAGGTCGTGAACATCGCAGTCCTCGTCGACGACGATGATGCATTTGGTGAACATGGCTTGCCCCATCGCCCAGATGCCGTTCATCACTTTGCGCGCATGACCTGCATAACTTTTCTTGATCGCGATGATCATGAGGTTGTGGAAGACACCTTCGGCGGGGAGATTGACGTCGACGATCTCTGGGAGGGTGAGTTGCATGAGGGGTAGGAAGATGCGCTCGACAGCCTTGCCCATCCAGGCGTCTTCCATGGGGGGCTTGCCTACTATTGTGGCGGCATAGATGGGTTCCCTGCGGTGAGTGATGCAGGTGATGTGGAAGACGGGGTAGTCCTCCTGCATCGTGTAGAAGCCGGTGTGGTCGCCGAAGGGGCCTTCGGTGCGGAGCTCGCCGAGTTGCACATAGCCTTCGAGGATGTACTCGGCGTTAGCGGGGACCTCGAGATCGACGGTTTCGGCTTTGACTAGCTCGAGAGGTTTTTGGCGGAGGAAGCCGGAGATTAAGTATTCTTCGACGTCGGGGGGGGCGGGGACTATGGCGCTGAAGGTGGTGGCGGGATCGGTGCCGATAGCTACGGCTACTTCCATGCGGTCTTCGCGGATGCGGGTGACAGTGGTCTGGTTGAGGGTGTCCAGGGATTGAGCGGCGATGGTGCCTCCGGCGGTGAGGGCCATGAGGTCGACGTTTCCTGTCCGGTCTGCGGTGGTCGCTCTGAGGCGCTCGCGGAGGTGTTCGGCGGCTACCTTCTGGCGCTGCCAGTGCATTCCGGTGGTCATTGCGTCGTAGACCTGCATGCGGTACATGCCTACGTTGCGCTTGCCGGAGTGCGGGTCGCGGGTGATGACGCAGGGGAGGGTGATGAACGGGCCTCCGTCCTGCGGCCAGGTCTTGAGGATGGGGAGATCGAGGAGGTTGACGTCCTCACCGCGGTGGATGACCTGCTTGCAGAGAGCGTCTTTGGCGGAGACGACCTTGGGGAAGAAGCTACCTACCTCGGCGAGCGTTGGGAGCATCTTTACCTTGTCCAGAAAGCTGATGGGAGTTTGCGGCTTGAGGATGGTGCGGATGCGGTCGGCGATGGCGTCGAGGGAGTCGGTTTCGAGGGCTAGCTGCATGCGGCGCAGGCTGCCGAACTGGTTCATGAGGACTCGTGCGCCGGGATGGCCTTTTACGTTTTCGAAGAGGAGGGCGGGGCCTCCAGCTTTGGGTGTGCCGCGATGGAGTTTGGCGGTGCGATCGGCGATCTCGGCCATCTCGAGGTCGGGGGAGACTTCGGCGGTGATGCGTTTGAGCTCGCCGGCTTTCTCGAGGGTTTTGATCCAGTCGCGCAGGTCGGTGTAAGCCAATTCTTGCTCCTGTGGGTGGGTACCCCCACCCGTACTTAAGTCTGCAAAGTCTTCGAAGGAGAGACTTTAGGTCTGGACTTCCGCTTTAGTCGGATGTCGCTCATCTTAGTTTAGACCCTGTGGCTGGGGGTGTGCTTGTCAAGTTTGGGCTCATGATTAGGTTCCGACCACTAATCTGAGTTTTAGCTTTCCACCGCTCTTCGCATACTTAACTTCGACCTGCAGTAAATCCATTCCTGGTGTTCGGATTTGAAGGCAGGCACGACTGTGATCCTTCCAAGGAAACGCAAAGTTTCCGTTAGTCCGCTTCAACTGTTCGCAAGATAACCGGATTGCTTGTTCCACGAAATTCTCCATTACCGCATTCAATTCGTGACACCTCGGCCTTCGGAAATGGAGTTTCATCCCGTCCTCCGACTACTACACCTGATAGGCTGCTTGCTCGAATGGGTGGTCCGACTACTAGTGCATTGCCCTGAGCGCTGCAGAGTTTAGGAGCGAAAAGGATTAGGGCGAGCAGCCATGTCTTCATTGCGAGATCACTTTCTCATCAGATCTTCAGGAAGAGGCGTTTGCGCCAGAGGAGCCAGTTGGGGATGAAACAGGCGGCGACGAAGGCTATGGCAAAGGCCAGGGAGGTGTTGTTTGTGCTGCCGTGGAAGGCGAAGAGATTGTGGTAGGTCCAGAACCAGGCGGTGACGGGCTGTCCGTTGGGCCCGAGGGAGTGGGGGATCTTGATCCAAATCATGTTCTCGACGATGAACTCGGAGACGCAGAAGGCGACGATGGCGTTGGAGCCGAAGACAAGCCACGGGAAGGTGAGCCACTTCCCTACTTTGGACTGGTTTAGGTGGCGTATGTCGATGAGCCAGTAGAGGACGGCCAGGGAGAGGAGTGCCCAGCCGGCGGCGTAGAGGACGTAGGAGCTGGTCCAGAGGTTCTTGTTGATTGGAAACCAAGGGTCCCAAACTGACGCAATCATCAGGCTGATTAGACCTGCGAGGAAGAGACCGATGGCGCATTTGGTCGAGTAAAAGGCTGAGGCTGAAGGAACGGCTACCTGTGGGAGAGCTTCGACGTCGGCTTCAGCTGGAACTCTGCGGAGCCAAAGCGCGGTTACGGCGCCCATGAGCGTGGTGGCGACCGCTGGGAGGGTGCTGAGGAGGCCCTCGGGGTCGCGGGTGTGCTGGTAGAGGCGACCGGTGTGGAGCGTTCGTTGCAGGAAGTCGGTGATGTTGCGGTCGAGCCAGGCGACGAGATTGCGGTCCGGGTCGAGAAGGGGGATATCGCGTGTGGGAATGCCGAAGCCGGGCACTGGAACGAAGCGCATGAGGGCCCAGTAGCCGATGAGGATCGCGGTGATGATGGCGATGAGCTTGGCGGTTCGCTGGGTGGTGAGGCAGATGAGGCCGGCGATGAGGTAACAGAGCGCGATGCGCGTGAGGACTCCGTAGACGCGGAGGTGCGTGTAGTGGAAGTGTGGGTAGAGGTTGAAGAAGAGGTCGAGCGCGAAGATGATGGCAGAGCGGCGGAGGATGTGGAGTGCGAGGGTGCGGCGGCTTTCGCCCCGGGCGATGCGGGAGTGAAGCGAGAGGATGATGGAGGCGCCGACAAGGAAGAGAAAGTTGGGGAAGACGAGGTCGGTAAGGGTGAAGCCGTTCCAGGAGGCGTGGTCGAGTTGCCCGTAGGTGTGGGACCAATCGCCGGGATCGTTGACGAGGATCATGAGGGCGATGGTGAGGCCGCGGAGGACGTCGATGGAGAGGACCCGGTTTGGCGGGGCGGCATTGACCTGAGCGCTTGTCATTGCGTTCCATCATCGCTCAAATGCGGTCGGGTTGTGCGGTTTTTAGGCAAAGGTAACGGTTTGATTTGCGAGATGTCGTCCCAGACCATCCAGTGTAGGTTGAGGGAGTGTGCACCATGTTTGGCGTAGAGGGCCCGGGCGATGGGATTGCCGGGATCGACGCAGACGCGGGTGGCGTTGTGTTGCGCGAACCACACCGCCATAGTTGAGATCAGGCTGCCTGCGATTCCCTGCCTGCGGCGCTCTTCGATGGTGTCGATCCACTCCAGTTCGGCGTCGCATTGAAAGCGTTTTGTGGTGTGCCCAGCGACGAAGCCGATGATCCGGCCGGCGTCGACGGCGACGAAGGCTGCGCGATCGGCCAGGGCTTGTTGCGGGGAGTGCTCTCCGCGGAGATAGCGGGATATGCGATCGTGCCAGTAGGCGTTGGTGAAGGAGTTGCGGGCACGGATGGAGGCCATCGCGGGTATGTCTGCGGCTTCGACTGGGCGGAAGACGATCGGCATGCGTCGTGTAGGAGTTCAGGGCAGATTTCAGGATATCCGTTGTGGCTTAGTCATCGGTGGAATAGGACATACTTTTCGAGACGACTTCGATCATGTTTTAAGAGGAGCTTAGATGAAGATTTTCAGCCACGATTGCGAATGCGAGAGGAGAGCACACGGTTGCTATGAGGACCGAGGGTAGCGAGAAGTCCTTGACGATACCGCCGAAGGTAGATGGTTTGGGTTCGAGCGTCAATGGCGGAGAGCTGCTGTTTCTTGCGATGGCGACTTGCTACTGCAACAACATTTATCGTGAGGGGCGAAAGCGCGGCATGGAGATTGAGCGAGTGCAGGTGGAAGTGACGGGGGAGTTTGGAGTCGAAGGCGAGGGGGCGCGAAATATTGCTTATCACGCGTCGGTGGATGCCAAGGCTCCGGAGCAGGAGGTGCTGGAGCTGATGCGTTATACGGACACGGTCGCCGAGATTCAAAATACGCTGCGACGCGGGTCGGACGTGGTGCTTGCGCGGGTGGAAGCGCGAGAGATTTAGGTATTCTTTGCGGCCGGAATTTTGCCTAACGGGATCGGTTGTTGCGGGAACACTCATACGGCGTCGGTGTCTAACGGAGTAGTGGCCGCATTCCTCGCTGGATGCGCACCTCGAGTTCGATTGGAGGGTGCGTCTATGTTTGAGGACAGCTTGTTTGCTTCGCGGGTTGGGGTGGTTTCAGCACGGAAGCGATGGACAGTGGCAGCTTCCGTCACGTTGCAGGCTGCAGTGCTGGCGGTTTTGATCGTGTTGCCTCTGTGGCATCCGGAACCGGTGAGTTTTCCTTTGGACGGACCGAAGGTTTTGATGCCGCTGATGCCGAAACCTCCGGTGCGGGTTGAGCCGCAGAGTGCAAGCGCGGCAGCGTCTTCGAGTATGGCGTTGCCGAGTGTTACAGAGGTGGCGATGATGCACTCTCTGTTGCCGAGTCTTCATCCGGTTGTCGGTGAACCGCCGGTGTCTGGGCCGATTGGCCTTGGGATGACAGAGTCGGATAGTTTACCGATTGGGATCGGAATTGGCGACGGCCATGGGCCTACGGTGTCGGTGGCTCCGGAGCGGAAGGTGGGGCCGGTGCGTGTTTCGACGGGGGTTTCGGAGGGACTGCTGCTGGCGCCCATACGGCCGGTTTATCCGGCGATTGCAAGAGCGGCGCGCGTGGAGGGATCGGTCGTTGTGGAGGCAGTCATCTCGCGCGCCGGGAGGATTGAGAGCCTGCGAGTGGTGAGTGGGCCGATGATGCTGCAGAATGCCGCACTGGATGCGATCCGGGAAGCTCGGTACAGACCGTTTCAGTTGAATGGCGAGGCGGTGGAGGTGGAGACCCGGATTACGGTGAACTTTAAGTTGGGAGGATGAAGATGGTTGTTGGTTGCCGGTTCGTTGTTGGTTGTGTTCTGGTTGTTGGTTGTTGGGTTCCGCACGCAGTCGACTAACAACCAGCAGCAGCAACTAACAACTGCCGTTTTCAGATCAGGGGAACGGCGGTGGCTGAGGCGGTGGCTGGGAGGATGGTTTCGACTACGTCGCTGCTGGGGGTGTCGGTGACGTAGTCGACCAGGGGGTAGCCGGCTTCCTTCCAGCCGTCGAAACCTCCGCGGAGGGGGCGGACGCGGTAGACGCCCATCTTGTGGAGCTGGAGGGCTAGCTTGGCGGAGGTCTCTTCGCTGGGGCAGGTGCAGTAGAGGATCACGTCGCGGTCGCGGGGAATGATTTCGCTGTGCTGCTTGAGCTCGTTGGGGCCGATGCGGAGAGCGCCGGGGAGGACGCGGGGATCAGGGAGGTAGTCGAGCGGGTGGCGGAGGTCAACGATGAAGGGTGGTGGGGTGCCTAGTTTTTCGGCTTCGTCGAGCATGCCTTTGAGCTCAGAGGGTTCGAGGCGAAGTTCGCGGACCTGCTGGAGGAACTTGCGCTGCTTCCAGATGCGGTGGGCGATGAAGCCGAGGACCATGATCGCGAAGATGTAGAAGGCGAAGTGTCCGAGCCACTGGAAGAATGGGACGCTTTTTTTGGCCAGGTCGCCGAAGAAACGGCCGGCGAGGATGAAGGTCTCGCCCCAGATGAGCGAGCCGGCTAGATCCCAGGCCAGGAAGCGGGCATATGACATGCCGGTCTGGCCGGCGATGGGAGCGGCAACGGTGGAGAGGCCGGGGATGAACTTGGCGAAGAGGAGGGTGACGGCGCCGCGGCGGGTGAAGTAGCCCTCGGTTTTGCTGACGCAGGTGGAGGCCTCGAAGGAGAGCCGGCAGAGAAGCTTGAGGACACTGTTGCCGTAGCGGCGGCCGAGGGCGAACCACATGGTGTCGGCGACGAGGCAGGCGAAGAGCATCGCCATGGTGATGCCGAACCAGCTGACCCGATGGGTCGCGCTGAGCGTGCCGGCGGTGAGGAGAATGGGAATGCTGGGGATGGGGATACCGACCTGCTCCACCATCACCCAGAGGAAGATGAGGAGGTAAGCGTAATGGACGAAGAAGACGATGGCGATCGGCATGGGGAGCTTCCGTAGTTATAGATGATAGCGGTTGGCGGTTGGATGCGCAGTAAAGATGCACAGCCCGGACGCTTGAAGCGCCGGGCTGTAATGAGCACTACCGGGAGCAGTTTTGGGGAGTTACTTTTCCTTGTATTACCGTCTTGCGGTTTACGGCTTTCCGATTTACTTGACCTCTACGTCTGGGGTGACCGACATTCCGGGACGCAGGGCGAGGTCTCCGTTCTCCTGATCGAGGTTGGTGAAGTTGATGCGGACGGGGATGCGCTGGACGACTTTGACGTAGTTGCCGGTGGCGTTTTCGGGCGGGAAGAGAGAGAGACGCGAGCCGGTGGCTCCGCCGATCTGGAAGACTTTGCCGTGGAACTTGCGGCCGCCGAGGGCGTCGACTTTGAGGGTGACTTCCTGGTCTTTCCGCATACTGGAGAGCTGAGTCTCCTTGAAGTTTGCGGTGACCCAGAGGTTGGTGAGCGGGATGATGGTGAGGAGGTCCTGGCCGATGCTCACATTGGCGCCCACCTGTACGTTCTTTTTGTTGACGATGCCGGTGGCGGGCGCGGTGATGTGGGTATAGCTGAGGTTGAGGGCGGCCTGATCGACCTTGGCCTGCGCCTGTTTGACGTCAGCCATGGCGGCGTTGGCTTTGGCCTGTTGCGCGCGGACCTGGTCGGGGCCGGTCTTGACGGACTGGGCAGCCTGATAGCGCGACTGCGAGAGCTTCTGCAGGGCCTCCGTGACTTGCGCCTGGCTGGCGATCTGATTAGCTTCGGCTTCAAGGACGGCGGCTTGATTGGAGGCGTCGGTGGCTACAGCGGCGTCGAACTGTTGTTTGGAGATGACGTCTTTCTGGACGAGGGGTGTGTAGCGTTCTACGTCGAGGTGCGACTTGACGGCGTTGGCTTTGGCGGCAGCGACACGGGCTTCGGCAGCCTGCGCCTGTTTGCGGGCCTGGTCAACGTATGCTGTGGAGCTCTGAACGTCGGAGGTTGTGGTGTCGACGCTGGTGGATACGTTGACGCTGGTGATGGGCACATTGACGGTGGCCTGAATTGCGGCGGCCTGGGAGCTGGCGAGGTTGGCCTGTGCTTGCTCGAGAGCGACCTGATAGTCCTTGGGATCGATCTCTGCGATGGGATCTCCCTGCTTGACGGTCTGGTTGTCCTCGACGTAGACCTTGATGACCTGACCGGTGACGCGCGAACTGACCTGATAGAGGTCGCCGTCGACCTGAGCGTCGTCGGTGCTTTCGGTGAAGGTCGATCGCCAGTAGAAGATGCTTGCGCCGATGACAAGCAGCATGATCACCGCGATGACGATGAATTTGCGGCCTGATTTCTGCGCGGGGGCCTCGGCTTCGTCGTTCTGCGGGGCGCCGCCGGCCGGTGCGGTCTGGGTGTCCTGATGCTCTAGTTGGTCTGGCAAGTTACTTTCCTCCGAGATAATCTTTGTAGTTTGTCTGGGCGACGCCGAGAGCACGTGCCAGCGAGAGCTTGGCTACGTTGTGCTGATAGAGCGCGCTGATGTACTGGTCGTTGGCCTGTTCGGTCTGGGTCTGGGCCTGCGAGACGGGAAGATTGTCGGCGACGCCGGCGTGGAAGCGCTGCTGCGCCTCGCTGAGAGCCTCGTTGGCCAGCTCGACGTTGGAGTGGGTCGATTCGACGAGCTTAGCGGCGGACTGGATGTCGAGGAGGCTGTCGTGAATGTCCTGATTGACCTGCTGGATCTGATCAGCGAGCTTGTCCCTCGCTTGTTGGTACTGCGCATCGGCTACCTGCTCCTGCCCGCGAGTCTTGGCGATCTGGAGGACGGGTACGCTGACCTGACCGGTGGCCGAGAAGGTGCCATGCGAATGCCCGGGGGTGGTGCCGATATCGCCGTAGTCGCCTGCGGCGCTGACGACGGGATACTGGTACGCCTTGGCTGAGCTCTTTTCGGCGTTGGCAGCCTCAACCTGTTGCGCATAGGCTGCGAGGTCTTTGCGCGTCTTTAGGGCCTGGATGAAGGCTACCTGCGGATCGACGTGGTCAAGCTCTTTGAACGGGACCAGGTCGGTGAGGCGGAACTGCTGGTCGAGTGGAAGGCCGATGGTGCGGGCGAGGGCGAGCTTGTCCTTTTCGAGGCTGTTTTTAGCGGAGATGAGACTCTGCTGCTCGTCCTGGTAGTCGACCTGAGCGCGGAGGACGTCGAGGCGTGGGCTGGTTCCGGCTTCGTGTGCGGCGGTGGCCTGATCGAGCGAGACCTTGGAGGTGGCAAGCTGGGCGTTAACGGCTTCGATGCGGGCCGCGTCGGCGATGCAGAGGAGATAGGCGTTGCCCACGGTGAGAACGACGAGGTCGCGGGCGTCTTCGGCGGTGAGTTTGGCGCCTTCGAAATTGTGCTTTGCGGCGATGTAGTTCTTCAGGGCGGAGACGTTGATGAGGTTCTGGGTGAGGTAGGCGCGGAAGTCGACGACCTGAAAGGGTCCGACGATGGGATTGAGGCCGGGAAAGTTGATACCGAAGGCGGCGAGGTTGATCTGCTGGACCTCAATGCTGGCCGTCGCATTAACGGTGGGAAGGAGGGCCTGAAGCTCTTCGAGGCGCTGGCCGTTGTAGTTCGTGACGCTGGAGCTTTGAAGGATGAGGCCGAGGTTCTGGTGGAGGCCGCGCTGAATGGCATCGTCGAGCGAGAGATCGAGGACACCGTCGGTTGCCTTGCCGTTGACGATACTGCCGTGGAAGGAGTCCTGCGTTGGCTGGGCGCCGTTTTGTCCGGCGGCGTTGTAGAGCTGCTGCTGGGCGGCGGAGACAGGGGAGCTGTCAGTGGCCGTGCCGGGTCCGGAGGGCTGCTTTTGCTGGACAGGGCCGGCCGCCTGGCCGTGAGCGGGGACCTGAGCAGCGACCAGAAGCAGCCAGAGCCCTAACGAGAATAGAATCGCCAGGGCGTTGGGCGCTGTTTTGCTTTGACTCATACGGTTAATCGTTAACCTGCATCCTGAGAAGGTTCCTGACTTAGTTTAGGAAAGCTTTGGAGGGCACTACAGTGTTGCCGCAAATGTTCTGCATAAGTTCTGATGCGTTTGGTTGAAGAAATCTTCAAAAAATTGCATTCGGTACACTCTGAAACAGATTTGTTTGAGGACGATACGATGATTTTAGGGGTTGACGTTGGTACTGGCGGGACGCGGGCGGTTCTGATCGATGGCGAGGGCAAGGTAGTGGCCTCGTTTGCAAGCGAACATGCGCCGATCCACTCTGAGCATATTGGCTGGGCCGAGCAGGATCCTGAGGACTGGTGGCGTGCAGCCCGCGAGGCGATTGCCGGAGCTATGGCGGCTAGCGAGCTGACGGGCGCTGAGATTGAGGCCGTCGGGCTGACTGGGCAGATGCATGGTTGCGTGATGCTTGACGCAGCCGGCAAGGTGTTGCGACCCGCGTTGATCTGGTGCGACCAGAGGACGCAGCCGGAGTGTGACTGGCTGACGGAGAGGATTGGATTCGAACGGTTGATTGAGCTGACGTGCAATCCCGCGCTGCCGAACTTTACGCTGACAAAACTGCTTTGGGTGCGCAGGCACCAGCCGGAGATCTTCGCGAAGATTGCGCACGTGCTGTGTCCGAAGGACTACGTTCGTTACCAGATGACGGGCGAGTTTGCGATGGATATGCAGGAGGCGAGTGGGACGTTGCTGCTGGATGTGGCTCACCGGAGATGGTCGACGGAGGTCGCGGAGATCGCTGGGATTCCGATGGCCTGGTTGCCGCGACTCTTTGAAGGGCCGGAGATATGCGCGCGGATCAGTGCGGCTGGAGCGGGCGCTACGGGATTGGCGGCCGGAACTCCGGTGGCTGCGGGTGCGGGCGATCAAGGTGCGGGGGCTGTGGGGATGGGGATTCTAGCACCGGGCTCAGTCTCGGCGACGATTGGGACGAGTGGCGTGGTGTTTGCGGCTACGGATTCGCCGATCAAGGATCGGCTGGGGCGACTGCATACGTTTTGCCATGCTGCTCCTGGGCGGTGGCATGTGATGGGAGTGACGAATGGGGCTGGGCTGAGTTTGCGATATTTTCGCGACACGTTTTCGCCGGGAGCTAGCTACGACGAGTTGACTGCGCTGGCGGCCGGGGCCCCTGCGGGATCGGATGGGTTGATGTGGGCTCCATATTTGTTTGGGGAGCGGACGCCGCACCTTGATCCTGAGGCGCGGGCGGCGTTTGTGGGGATTACAGCTTCGCACACGAGGGGCCATTTTGTTCGTGCGGTGCTTGAAGGGGTTGCGTTTAGCTTGAAGGACACATTGACTTTATTTGATGAGCTTGGTGTGCCAGTGAAGGCGATCCGGCTGGGTGGAGGCGGAGCTCGAGGGCCTTTATGGCGTCAGATTCAGGCGGATGTTTATGGGCAGCCGGTGGAGTTGTTGGAGGCTGAGGAGGGTGGAGCGTTTGGGGCTGCTCTGCTGGCTGGGACCGGGATCGGGGTGTGGCAGAGCGTGGAGGCTGCCTGCGCCGCTACGGTGCGCGTGGCAGAGACAATTCCGCCGAAGAGTGCTGCAGTGATGGAGGAGGGTTATGCGCGATACCGGAGAATCTATCCTGCGCTGAAGACGATTGCGGGGCGCGAGACCAGCTAGCAGGATTTGGAGGGCGGATGCAGAGCGAGCAGGATGCTTACGACGAGGTAGCGTATCCCTGCTTCGCGTATCCCGATACGCATCCGGATCGTCTGGCGGTGATGGCGATGTTGCACGGGCTCAATCCGGCTCCGGTGGAGCAGTGCCGGGTGCTGGAGATCGGGTGCAATGAGGCGGCTAATCTGATTCCGATGGCTTATGCGATTCCCGACGGCGAGTTTGTGGGCTTTGACGTTGCCGGAGAGCCGATTGCGCGCGGGCAGAGACGCATTCGCGAACTGGGGCTTACGAATCTTCGGATCTTTCAGGCGGACCTGATGGAGGTCGATGAGACGCTGGGACGATTCGACTACATCATTGCGCATGGGCTTTATGCGTGGGTGCCGGAGGCGGTGCAGGATCGGTTGCTGGAGGTTTGCCGGTTGTTGCTTGCGCCTGACGGCATCGCTTTTGTGAGCTACAACGCGCTGCCGGGAAGCCATCTGCGCAACCTGGTCCGGGAGATTCTGCTGCTTGGGGGAGCGGCGGGCAACGATCCTGATGAGTGTGTTGGGCGGGGCATGGAGTTTCTGCAATTCGTGATTGAGGCCCGGCAGCCTGGCGATCCATTTCGCGCCCTGCTTGAGCGCCAGGCGAAGAAGATGGAGGGGCGTGATGCGCACGCGATCTATCACGACGAGATGGGGAGAGTGAACCGGCCGGTTTCGTTCTCGGAGTTCGTTCGGCATGCGGGGGTGCATGGGCTGCAGTATGTGAGCGAGGCGACGCTGCCGTTTCCGAATGACCCGTGTTTCAAACCTGAGCAGACGTCGGTAGCGGAGGAGTTGGCTGCAGGAGACCGCATCGCGCAGGAGCAGGTCTTTGATGTGATCCGGATGCGGATGTTTCGCGAGACTCTGCTGTGCCATGCGGATCGGGCGGTGAGCCCCGAGGTTGATGTGGAGGCGTTTTTGCGGCTTCGGTTTGGGTCTGAGGTGGAGTCGGCTGCCGGGGAGGATGGGGTTCTGCGGGTTTATTCGCAACCGGGCGGACTTCAGATGAAGAGTCAGCATGCCGTAACGGTGCGGCTGATGGAGACGCTGGTTGAAGCGTGGCCGCGCTCGATTCCGTTTGCGGAACTGGAAGAGAGGCTGACAGGTTATGGGATCGTCTTGGATGGAGATTTCTATGCGCAGTTGCTTCGGCTGGTGATTGGGCGGTTTGTTCGGCTCTCTTCGTGGCAGGCGCCGGTGAGCAGCGAGATTGCGGAGCGTCCGAGGGCAAGCTTGACCAGCAGGCTGGAGACGGCGACGGGCGAGCATGTGGCTACTCTGCTGCACTCGTCGCTGCGGCTTGAGGATTCGCGGGTGCGTGATTTTTTGGCGCTGCTAGATGGGACGAGAGACCGCGGAGAGTTGCTGACAGCATTGAAGGAGCGGTATCCGGATATGCAGGAGACGGAGCTGGCGGAGCGGATTGAGCCGAATCTGCGACTGCTTCACCGAAGCGGGGTTCTTCTGGCTGAGGATTTTCGGTGAGTTTATTCGTAGTGCGTGCAGCGAGGCCGCTCCTCTGGATTTACTGATTGAATTGATCCGATATGCTGGGTGCTGAGATTTCTGGAGGCTGTTATGGCGTCGTCTGGTCAGCACATTCATGCTGCGGTTATTGGATTTGGGCTTGCAGGGCGGGTTTTCCATGCTCCTTTTATCAGCGCGGTGCCTGGTTTGTTCCTGGATGCGATTGTGCAGCGGAAGGGCGATGAGGCGGCGCAGGCTTATCCCTCTGTGCGGATTTTGCGATCGGTAGACGAGGCGCTGAAGGATGCGTCGATCCAGTTGATCGTGGTGGGGACGCCGAATGAGACGCACTACGATCTCGCGAGGCAGGCGCTGCTCGCGGGAAAGCATGTGGTGATCGATAAGCCGTTTGCGGCGACGAGTGCAGAGGCTGATGAGTTGAAGCGGCTGGCGGAGAAGCATGGCGTAGTGCTGGCTCCGTTTCATAACCGGCGGTGGGATGGGGATTTTTTGACGGTGCGGCGGCTGCTTGATGAAGACGCGGTGGGTCGGCTGGTGACGTATGAGTCGCACTTTGACCGGTATCGGCCGCTGCCTCGGGAGAATACATGGAAAGAGGGCGCGAATGCGGCGAACGGGCTGTTGATGGATCTTGGGCCGCATCTGGTGGATCAGGCGCTGGCGCTGTTTGGTGTGCCGGAGGGGATTACGGCGAGCGTGCGCAGAGATCGTGATGTGACGGGGATTGAGGATGCGTTCGATATCACGCTGGAGTATCCGCGGCTGCGGGCGCACTGCCGATCGAGCATGCTGGCGGCTGATGCGGCGCCGAGGTTTTTGCTGCATGGGGTGAAGGGGAGTTTCAAGAAGTGGGGGCTTGATCCGCAGGAGCCGGCGCTGGTTGGTGGGGCGAAGGTTCCGAGGATGGGTGAGGATCAGTGGCTGGCAGAGCCGGAGTCGGAGTGGGGGACGTTGACGGTGGCTCCAGTGTTGGCTGATCCA
Source organism: uncultured Acidobacteriaceae bacterium (assembly GCA_963798925.1). Lineage (GTDB taxonomy): Bacteria > Acidobacteriota > Terriglobia > Terriglobales > Acidobacteriaceae > Edaphobacter. The sequence continues at coordinate 178,480 of CAWCVD010000007.1, read as the reverse complement.
ACGATGTTGACACGGGCGAAGGTGAAGACGGAGTTGGGGGATTACCGGCTTTACTACGCGAATGTTCGGGATGCGATTAATGGTGCGGCGAAGCTGGCAGTGACGCCGGAGGATGGGTGGAGGGTGATTCGGCTGCTGGAGATGGCCAGGGAGAGCTCGGAGGCGAAGAGGACTTTGCCGGTGACATTTTGAAGTTTTTTTTCTGGTTATGGTGGCAAGGGCGTTTTTAGAGGGGGTTGGCGAAATTCGTGGTGCAAATTGATGGTCTTTTTGTGGTGAATTTGAGGTGATTGGGTGCATTAGCGTGGTTCTTAGACGCGTACTTTTGAGTGTCTAATTTTTGACACTTTTTGAAAATATTTCTGTGGAAATTTTGGGCAGAGAGGGTGCCACGGGTTGGAACGAGTGAGAACAAAGCAGGGACTTCTCGTTTGGGTTTTTCTGATGACGCTGTGCGGAGGTGCCGGTGCGCAGGAGATGCTGTTGCCGGAGATGCCGCTGCACGATCCGTTTATTTTGGCCTATGCACCTACGAAGACTTACTACCTCTACACGTCGAATGTTCCTTCGCTGACGCAGGTGAAGCGCGTGGGGACGATGGTGTATGCGAGTAAGGATTTGAAGCATTGGGCTGCGCCGAAGGTGGTGTTTACGGTGCCGGAAGGGTTCTGGGCTGAGAGTGGCGGGTGGGCTCCGGAGGTACATGAATGGCGCGGGAAGTTCTATTTGTTTACTACGCTGCATAACGAGAAAAAGGAGTTGGTTCAGCCGCGTCCGCTGGGACATGCAACGTATATGCGCGGGACGATAATTGCGGTGAGTGATTCAGCGGAGGGGCAATTCGTTCCGGTGAAGAAGGATGGGCCGATTCCGCCGGCAGATTTTATGACTCTGGATGGGACGTTTTATGTTGATCGCGCGGGCAAGCCCTGGATGGTCTATGCGCATGAGTGGCTGCAGGTGACGGACGGGACGATGGAGGCGGTTCCGCTGAAGGATGATTTGTCGGGTGCGAGTGGGGCGCCGATTTCGCTGTTCAAAGCTTCGGATGCTCCTTGGATCGATGCTCAGGCCGTGCCGAATGCGCGCGGGAGCGTGTATGTGACGGATGGTCCGGAGCTGTTTCGGACGAAAGATGGGCATTTATTGATGCTTTGGTCGAGCTATGAGCATCTGAATGACACTGACGGCGCGAGTCAATATGTGCAGACGGCCGCTCGGTCGGATTCGGGCGAGTTGAAAGGGCCTTGGGTGCAGCTTGAGCCACTGGTGAAGCAGGATAGCGGGCACGGGATGTTGTTCCGGAGTTTTGATGGGCAGTTGATGATGGTGCTGCACCGGCCGTTCAAGCGGGCTCGCGGGAAGCTGTATGAGATGCGGGATGCGGGGGATCATCTTGAGGTGGTGCGGGAGCGCGTGGATCTGGATGGCGATGCAAAGGAGTGACGAGCATGCCTGATGAGTTGGTACTGGTTACGGGTGGGTCGGGATTTATTGGGGCACACTGCATTTTGCAGTTGTTGAATGCGGGTTATCGTGTGCGGACGACTGTGCGATCGCTGAAGCGGGAGGGCGATGTGCGGGCGATGCTCAAGGTAGGTGGGGTTGATGCGGGCGACCGATTGAGTTTCGTCGAGGCTGATCTTACTTCCGATGCTGGATGGCCTGCGGCTGTGGCGGGTTGTGGATTTGTGCTGCATGTGGCTTCGCCGCTGCCGCCCAGCGTGCCGAAGGATGAGAATGAGTTGATTGTTCCGGCGCGTGATGGGGCGCTGCGAGTGTTGCGGGCGGCTCGTGATGCGGGCGTGAAGAGGGTTGTGCAGACTTCTTCTTTCGCGGCGATAGGTTATGGGCATAAGGAGCAGGCGGCGCCGTTCGATGAGACGAGCTGGACCGATGTGAGTGGCGACGATGTGATTGCTTATGCGAAGTCGAAGACCCTCGCAGAGCGCGCGGCATGGGATTTTATCGCCAAAGAGGGTGGTGGACTGGAGTTTCCGTCGTGAATCCTGTGGGTGTGTTTGGGCCGGTGCTTGGGCCGGACTATTCGGCTTCGATTCTGATGGTGCAGCGGTTGATGGATGGCGCGTTGCCGGGGTGTCCGAAGCTTTATTTTGGAGCTGTCGATGTGCGGGACGTTGCGGATTTGCATTTGCGTGCGATGACTCAGCCTGCGGCCAAGGGAGAGCGCTTTCTGGCGGTTGCTGGGGATTTTTTGAGTATGCAGGGGATTGCTCAGGTTTTGAAGAACCGCATGGGCGAGGCTGCGCGGCGAGTGCCTACGCGGGAGTTGCCTAATTGGGTTGTGCGGCTGGCTTCGCTAAAGGATCCGGCGGTGAGGCTGATTATTCCGGAGCTTGGAAAGAAGAAAAATGCTACGAATGCGAAGGCGGTGCGGTTGCTGGGGTGGGCGCCTCGAACGAGGGAGGATGCGCTGGCCGCTACAGCTCAGAGTCTGGTGCGGCTTGGGCTTTTGAAGGATAGCCAAAAGGTCTGAACATCTTTTGTTATTCCGTTTCCTGCCTTCGCCGCAGTTCTTCGATCACCTTTCCTGAGCTTCAGCGATTGCGTCGAGTTGCGCGATCGCTTCTGGAGGAAGTTGCAGTGCGGCTGCCTTGAGATTCTCACGCAGATGTTCGACCGAAGATGTACCTGGGATCAGCAGAATGTTTGGCGAGCGCTGAAGAAGCCAGGTGAGTGCGACCTGCATCGGCGTTGCTTCGAGTGACACTGCGACAGTGTCAAGCGTTGCTGATTGCAACGGGGTGAACCCTCCCAGCGGGAAGAACGGCACATAGGCTATTCCCTGCCCGGCGAGTGCCGCGATGAAACCATCGTCGCTCCGATGGGCCAGGTTGTAGAGGTTCTGGATGCAGACTATCTCCGTGATGGCCTGAGCCTCTGCCAACTGCCCGGGAGTGACGTTGCTCAGACCGAGATGACGAATCAGTCCCTGTTGTTTGAGTTCGGTGAGCACGGTCAATGGTTCTTTGATGGACCCTTCCGATGGACCCATCACTCCTCCAACTCTAAGATTGACTACATCCAGGGAGTCGAGTCCCAGATTCCGCAGGTTGTCGTGAACGCCATTGATCAGTTCCTGACGCGAGAGAGCGTGAATCCAGGACTTGTCTTGACCCCGGCGAGCGCCTACCTTGGTGACGATTACCAAGCCATCTCGATAGGGATGGAGCGCCTGTTTGATGATTTGGTTGGTTACGTGTGGACCGTAAAAATCGCTGGTGTCGATGTGATCTACGCCAGCCTCGACCGCTTCTCGCAAGACAGCGACTGCAGCCTCACGATCACGGGGCGGCCCCCACACCTGTGGACCTGCAAGTTGCATCGCGCCATAGCCCATGCGGTTTACGGTTATCGAAGTACCGGGAAATGTGAAGGTGCCGGCTCTGCTGGTGTCGATCTGACTTGTCATTTGTTTTCCTCTGCTCTGTTGTCGCATTTGGACTAACTGTGTTTCATGTGATTGGATGAAGAAAGCTTCAGGTTAGGAGTTCGCATTTGACGCAAAGTTCTCATGTGATCTTAGAGCCTCGTAAATCGCCGGTGCAGGCTCGTTCGGTGGCGAGCGTGGAAGCAATTCTCGACGCCACTATTCAGGTTTTGCTCAAAATTGGAAAGGAGCGGCTGACCACGACACGGGTGGCGTTACGAGCTGGGGTGTCGGTTGGAACTTTGTACCAGTATTTCCCAAACAAGAGCGCGCTTTTGCAGGCTGCTTTGAAACGTCATATGGACGAGATCACTGAAGCAATCGAACTCGTCTGTGAGGAGCAGTCAAGGCGATCACTCCGGGAGATGGTGACTGCTCTTCTCACCGCATTTCTTGAAGCCAAGATGAGGGATGTAAAGATAAGCGTTGCTCTCTATTCCGTAAGCTCCGACGTAGATGGAGCGAAGATCGTGCGGCAGATGGGCGTCAGGTCCAATAGGGCGATCGCGCGAATGTTGGCAACTGCGAGCGAACCGCTCATGGCCGATCCGCAACTTGTTGCTTCTATGCTCCAGGGTGCGATGGTCGGGGTCAGCAGGCGAATGCTGGAATCGGGCGTGGCTGAAAAGGAGTATGACAGCTTGCGAGGAGAACTGATTTTCCTTGCATGCGCGTACGTGGATGCTCGTTCTGCGCGTATATCCGCAATGCGGGTTTGAAAGCTACTGGCCGTAGGTGGCTTTGGGGCCGTGTTTGCGGAAGTAGTGGCGGTCGAGAAGGGCTTGGGAGACTCCGGCGCAGTTGGATTTCAGGGTGAGGGTGTTGTAGGCCATCTTGGCTACGGCTTCGAGGACTACGGCGTTGTGGGCGGCGGCGTAGGGGTCTCGACCCCAGACGAAGGGGGCGTGGCCGTGGACCAGGCAGGCGGGGACTGCCAGGGGGTCGATTTCGTGTTGGTGGAAGTACGAGACAATGGCCAGGCCTGTCTCGTGAACGTACCTGCCGCCGATGGCTTCGTCGGTGAGCGGTTCGGTGCATGGGACGGGGCCATAGAAGTAGTCGGCGTGGGTGGTGCCAAGGGGCGGGATGGCGAGGCCGGCCTGGGCGAAGCTGGTGGCGAACTCGGAGTGGGTATGGACGACGGCGCCGATGGTAGGGAATTCTCGGTAGAGGAGAGTGTGGGTGTCGAGGTCGGAGGAGGGTTTGAGTTTACCGTCGACGATTTTGCCGTGGAGGTCGGTGACGACCATGAGTTCGGGGACGAGTTCGTCGTAGTCGACGCCGGAGGGTTTGATGACGACCAGGCCCTGGGCGCGGTCGATGCCGCTGGCGTTGCCGAAGGTGTAGAGGACGAGGCCGCGTTTGACGAGTTCGAGGTTGGCTTCGAGGACCGCCGTGCGTAGATCTTTGAGGAGCATGGGTTTCTCCGGTCAGAGGCTAGGGTAAATCTTTTTCGTGGAGTTGTGACCTGGGAAGGGTGCGGGTGCCGACGGGTTGATAAAGTAAAAGCTATGCAGAGGGATGAGATGGGGAAGATTGAGGCGCTGCCGAAGGGTTTTTTGTGGGGGGCGGTGAAGGCGGGGATTAAGGCCAGCGGCAAGCTGGATCTGGCGGCTGCTGTGGCTGCCAAGGGCGCGCGTGGGACTGCGATGTTCACGAAAAACCAGGTGGTCGCGGCGCCGGTGACGGTAGGGCGGAGGCATCTGGCCTCAACTGGCGGGCGCTTAGGCGCGGTGCTGGTGAATGCGGGGAATGCGAACTGCGCTACGGGGCAACCCGGGATCGATGCTTGCGTGCAGACGTGCGCGGCAGCGGCGGAGAGCTTTGGATGCATCTACGATGAGGTCTTCCCTTCCTCGACGGGGATTATTGGTGTGCCTTTTCCCGGAGACAAGGTGGTTGCTGCTTTGCCTGCTTTGAAAGAGGCGTTGGGCGATTCAGCAGCGCATGCGGAGATGTTTGCGCAGGCGATTATGACGACCGACACGCGGATGAAGGTGGCGCAGTCGGTGGTAGATGTCGATGGAGCGCAGGTGAGGATCTTTGGTGCGGCGAAGGGCGCGGGGATGATTCATCCGCAACTGGGGTCTCCACATGCCACGATGCTGGTGTACCTGTTTACCGATGTGGTGGCGAGTGGTGAGGAGTTGGGAGACTTGCTGGAGCCAGCGGTGGAGGGGAGTTTTAATTCCATCTCGATCGATGGGGATACCTCGACGAACGATACGGTGTTACTGGTGGCGAGCGGAGCGAGTGGAGTTAAGTTGGATGAGCGGAGCGGCAGGGCGTTTCGCCAGTGCGCTGGATGAGGTTTGTAGATCGCTGGCGCACCAGATTGTTGATGATGGTGAGGGCGTGGGGCATGTGGTGACGCTGCATGTGAGCGGAGCGCGGACGGCGGCGGAGGCAAAGCAGGTTGCGAAGGCGATTGCCCACTCGCCGCTTTGCAAGACGGCTTGGTCGAGTGGGGATCCGAACTGGGGACGGCTGCTGGCGGCGGCCGGATATAGCGGGGTGGCGTTCGATCCGGCGCTCGTGAGGATTGCGATTGGAGGGCAGCCGGTGTTTGAGCTTGGCGTGCGGTCGCCGGTGTTTGATGAGGCGGCAGCGCATGCGGCGATGATGGCACGGGAGTACACGATTTCGTTGGATATGGGGCTGGGGAAGGCGGAGTGCCGGTTTTTGACCTGCGATCTGACGGAAGAGTATGTACGGATCAATGCGGACTATTCGACGTAGAGAGCGGAGGAGACGGGATGCGTGTTCTGCGGTTTCTTGGCTGGTTAAGCGTGGTGATCGTGCTGGCGATCCTGACGGCTATCTTTATGGGAAGCCGAGTGCCTGTGGCGCATACGGTTTCGGTGACGGATGTGGTTCCGGCTTCGCAGGAGAAGGTGTGGGGGTTGATGACGGATACTGCTTCGCAGCCTAGCTGGCGGACCGGGTTGAAGGCCGTGAGTCCTCTGCCGTCTGAGAACGGCGCGACGTGCTGGACAGAGGTAACGAGCGGGATGACGATGCCGCTGTGCGCGGATGTGAGGGTTGCTCCTGTGAGACAGGTGGTGCGGATTGCCGACCCGAAGCTGCCTTTTGGGGGGACCTGGACGTATGTTCTGGAGCCGGCGGGAGAGAACGCGACGAAGGTGACGATTACGGAGAATGGAACGACCGGGCCGGCGATGTGGCGGTTCGTCGATCACTACATTCTGCATGAGGACGGGGAGATCAAGACATACCTGGGTGATCTGAAGCGAGCGGCAGCGCACAGAAGCTGAGTGCGGCGGATGCGCGGGAAGATGACGTTTTCGCGTAAGCCTTATATCGTTATAAGTGGGGATGATTGCGCCGCGTGAGGCGGTTCAAGTGTGCCTGGAAGCGTGTGTGGGACTGGAGCGTTCACTGAATATGGCGACGAAACTGGAAGATGCCGCAAAAAAGCAGGACTTCGCGGCGGAGATGTCGGAGTGGATTGAGGCGTTTGACGACGTCGTTGCGCAGGACTGGGAGCAGGGCGCGGAGCTGCTGGGTGCGCTGCGGCAGCGTGCGCGCGAGGCCGGGGTGCCGACGCCAAGCGCAATGGTGACGCCGTACCGGAATACGATTCCGAAGCATGATGAGGTGCCGTATCCCGGCGACAGGAAACTGGAGAAGCGGGTAGAGTCGCTGCTTCGCTGGAATGCGATGGCGATGGTGCATGGGCAGAACAAGAAGGACGCAGGGATTGGCGGGCATATTTCGACGTACTCGTCGCTGGCTACGCTGCTGGAGGTTGGGTTCAATCACTTCTTCCGCGCGAACTATGGGGACCAGCCGGGGGACTTTGTTTATTTTCAGGGACACGCTTCGCCTGGTGTGTATGCGCGGGCTTATCTTGAGGGCCGGTTCGATGAGGCTCGGCTGAAGAATTTTCGTCATGAGCTGCGGAATACGCCCGGTCTGAGCTCATATCCGCATCCGTGGCTGATGCCGGACTTCTGGAACTTTCCTACGGTCTCGATGGGAATCGGTCCGCTGAATGCGATTTATCAGGCGCGGTTCATGCGGTATCTGGAGAACCGGAAGCTGCTGAAGCCTACAGATCGGAAGGTGTGGGCGTTTCTGGGTGACGGCGAGACGGATGAGGTGGATTCGCTGGGTGCGATCTCGCTGGGTGCGCGGGAGAAACTGGATAATCTGATCTTCGTTGTGAATTGCAATCTCCAAAGACTTGACGGCCCGGTGCGTGGGAACAAGCGGATCATCGATGAACTGGAGGGCGTGTTCCACGGGGCTGGTTGGAATGTCATTAAAGTGATCTGGGGCTCGGATTGGGATGCGCTGTTTGAACGCGACCACACCGGGTTGTTGCTGCGGCGCATGGAAGAGTGCGTGGATGGCGACTTCCAGACGTTCAAGGCCAAGGATGGCGCGTTTCTGCGGAGCCACTTCTTTGGGAAGTATCCGGAACTGCTGGAGCTGGTGAAGGACTATACCGATGAGCAGTTGTTGAGACTGCATCGCGGCGGCCACGATCCGGCGAAGATCTACAACGCTTATAAGCGGGCGATGGAGTATAAGGGCGGCCCGACGGTGATCCTTGCCAAGACGGTGAAGGGTTACGGGATGGGCACGTCGCAGTCACGCAATGCGACGCACAACGAGAAGAAGCTGACGGATGAGGGCCTGGCGGCGTTCGTGAAGCAGTTCGATATTCCGATTCCAGAGCATTCGGCGAAGGAGGGGTTGTTTTATCGTCCCGCGGCCGATTCGCCGGAGCTGGTTTATATGCAGGAGCGGCGCAAGGCGCTCGGCGGATATCTGCCCACGCGCGTGGTGACGAAGCTGGAGTTTACGGCTCCGGGGCTGGAGACCTTTGCGGAGTGGACGCGGGGATCGAACAATCGCGCCGTGTCGACGACGATGGGGTTTGTGAGCATTCTGCGGCACCTGATGAAGGATAAGGCGATTGGGAAGCTGATTGTTCCGATCGTTCCGGATGAGGGGCGCACGTTCGGGCTGGAATCGGCGATTAAGCAGGTGGGTATCTATGCTCCTGAGGGGCAGAAGTACGAGCCGCATGACAAAGACATGCTGTTGAGCTACCGCGAGGAGCAGGATGGTCAGATTCTGGAGGAGGGGATTACCGAAGCGGGATCGATGGCATCGTTTACCGCCGCGGGTACGGCTTATGTGAATTACAAGGTGCCGTCGATTCCCTTCTACATGTACTACTCGATGTTCGGATTTCAGCGTATCGGGGATATGGTGTGGGCGTTCGCGGACTCGCGCGGTAAGGGCTTCCTGATGGGCGGGACGGCCGGGCGCACGACGATGCTTGGCGAGGGCCTGCAGCACCAGGATGGGCATAGCCCAGTGCTGGCGAGCACGGTTCCGACGTGCCTGACTTACGATCCGGCGTATGTGTACGAGCTCGCAGTGGTGGTTCAGGATGGCATTCGAAGGATGTATGAGAAGGGCGAGGACATCTTCTACTACATCACGATGTACAACGAGGACTATGCGATGCCGGCGATGCCTGATGGTGTCGAAGAGGGCATACTGCGCGGGATTTACAAGTTGAAGCCGGCTGCGGGCGAGGCTGCTGTGCAGTTGTTCGGCAGCGGGCCGATTCTGAATGAGGTGCTGAAGGCTCAGGAGACGCTGGCGACGAAGTATGGCGTACAGGCCAATGTGTGGAGCGTGACAAGTTATACGGAGCTGCGGCGCGATGCGCTGGCGGTGGAGCGCTGGAACCGGCTACATCCGGCGGCCCAGGAGCGTCTGCCTTATCTGCTGCAGGCGCTAGGCGACGCAAAGGGACCGGTGATTGCTGCGAGCGATTATATGAAGGCGATGCCGGACCTGCTTTCTCCGTGGTTGCCTTCGCGGCTGTCGACGCTGGGCACGGATGGTTTCGGGCGGAGCGACAATCGCGAGCACCTGCGGAGTCACTTCGAGGTGAATGCGGAGTCTATCGTTGGGGCGACGCTGTCGAAGCTGGCGCGTGAGGGCAAGTTCGACGCCAAGGCTGCGCAGAAGGCTTTGGAAGAGCTTGGACTGAATGTGGAAGCGGGCGATCCGTCGAGGGCTTAGGCCAATTCTAGAGTTACATTGAAACCAGCGAGGGTTCCATTTGGGGCCCTCGTTTTTTGCAAGTGGAGGGTTGGTTGAGCGAGACAGGAGTGCACGAAAATCCGCTGGTGCCGAATGCGAAGTTGCGGCAGATGTATGTGGCGATGGCGGAGGCGAGGATCCTGGACGAGCACATGGCGCGGCTCGGGCGAAGCAAGGGAAAGAGGCTCGAGTCGATTCGCGGGCAGGAAGCTTGCCGGGTGAGCACGGCGGTCGACCTGGGTCCGGGCGATCTGGTGAGCGATTCGCATGCGGGCGTTGTGATGGATCTGTTAGCGGGGGCGAAGGTCAGTTCCCTACTTAAGCGTGTGGCTGAATTGCGCTCGGCGAAGAAACAGCCGGGAGCAAAGAATTTCAGCGCGTCGGGGCGATTGCTGCCGTGGATTGAGGACGCCGAGGAGCAGTTGAGACTGGCTGTGGGGGCGGCGCTTGCGTTCAAGACTCTGAAACAGGGAAATCTTGTTGTGGCTTATGTCCGTGAGAGCGAGATTGCCAAGGGGACTTGGCGAAGCGTGCTGGGACGGGCGTCAAAGCTGGAGTTGCCGGTGATCTTTGTGGTTTTGCCGACGAAGGGGGTCGGGAAAGAGACTGCAGGACTGAGCGAGCGAGCCTCGCGATGGGGGGTTCCCGGAATTCCTGTGGATGCGGGAGATGCCGTAGCGCTTTACCGGGTGGCGCAGGAGTCGCTGGGACGGACGCGAAGTGGGGATGGGCCGGTACTGATTGAGTGCGTGGAGGTTAGGAGCCGGGGTAAAGGCGGTGCGCCGGTCGATCCTGTGGTTCAGATGAAGGATTTTCTGCTTGGCCGCAAAGTCTGCACGGCGGCATGGCTAAAGAGCGCGGGCGACCGTCTAAGAGGGAGACTGGCTGCGGCGAGTAAATAAGGGCGAGGCGTTCCCCGGGGGATGCTCGTTTGCAACTGCGATCACGCACCGGGGGCGATTACACTGGTGTGAGCAGTTGAGAACAGGTACTTAAGACCCGGGGATTGAGGTGCAAGTGCGGACCAGAGGTGTTCTTTCTTTTGCGGCGCTGATTCTGTGCGCGGCCTCGACTGCTCTTACACAGGCGCCAAGCTCCAATCCTTCTCCCCCTGCGGATCAGGTTCCCGCGGCACCCGTTCCAACGCCAGCGACGAGCCAGTCAGCGCCGGCGTACTCCCCGAAGCCTCCCGAGCAGCAGCCGGCGCAGACTCCGCCGCCGGAAGCGCCTGTGCCAGAGAAGAAAGGACCTCCTGTGGCGCCGCCAGAGACGCCTACACCTGAGCGGCCGTATTTTGGTTACCCGGCCTACTCCCCGGCCGTTGTGAAGCCTGCTCCCGACCGGCTCGGCTCGGTCTATATCAATGTGGACAGTTGGGTGTATCCGGCATTGGACCGGCTTTATGGGATGGGGTTTGTCGACACGATGTTCCTCGGGATGCGGCCCTACACGCGGCGCAGTGTGCTGCATATGCTGGAGGCGTCCGAGGACGAGATTCGCAACAGTGATAACGAGCAGGCGCAGGATATTCTAGCCAAGCTGTTGATCTACCTGAGCGCGGAGATTCCGAATAACCAGGTGGATCGGGGCCTGGTTTATGGTGTGGATACGTCATATACACGATTTCTCAACATCAGTGGACCCATTCTGCGCGACAGCTATCATCTGGGACAGTCGCTGAGCCAGGACTACGGCCGGCCGTATGATTCCGGACTGAATGCGATTGCGGGCGCGTCAACGATCGAGGAGTGGGGCCCATTTTCGCTGTACGTACGGGGCGAGTACCAGCATGCCCCCTCGGGGACGGGTTACTCAGCCGCACAGGCTACGCAGCTGCTTATCCCGGACGAGATTCCGTACACTGGCCAACTGCTGGATATTATTCCGGTTGGCAACCTCCCAGAGCAGAACCCTTTCCGCCTGGTGGAGGCTTATGGCTCGTTTCATCTGCTGGGACATGAGATTTCCGGAGGAAAGACGGACTCGTGGCTCGGACCGGCTTATGGCAGTTCGATGGCGTGGTCGAACAATGCAGAGAATATTTACTCGTTCCGCATCGACCGGGTCGAGCCGCTGAATATCAAGTACCTGTCGAAGGTGCTTGGACCGGTGCGGTATGACTTCTTTGTCGGAAGCGTGAAGGGACACTTATATCTGAACTCTCCATGGGTTCATTCTGCGATGTTCGCGTTCCGCCCGACGGAGAATTTTGAGTTTGGATTCCAGCGAACGGTTATCTGGGGCGGCAAAGGCCATGCTCCGGTTACGCTGCACACATTCCTCCATAGCTTTTTCGATACGAACGATACTTCGCAAGAGGAGAAGCTGAGTCGCGATGATCCGGGGGCCAGGTATAGCGCTTTCAATTTCTCTTATCGGCTGCCGTTCGTGCGAAAGTATGCGACTTTGATTCTTGACTCGGAGTGCCATGACGATGTGACACCCATCAGCGCGCCGCGGCGAGCGGCCTATCGGACAGGCGTGTACATCTCGCAGATTCCAGGGATGCGCAGGCTGGACTTCCGTGCTGAGGCGGTGACGACCGATCCGGGAGTCGCGAGAAGCATGGCGGGTCAGTTCAACTACTGGGAGGTTGTCCAGAAAGAGGGATACACCAATAAAGGAAACATCATGGGGGACTGGATCGGACGAGAGGCGAAGGGCGGCCAGGCGTGGATCACCTATCATCTCTCAGGCAACGAGTGGATCCAGTTTGAGTATTTGAATAAGAAGACGCCGAACGACTTTGCTCCGGGTGGAACGACGCAGAATCAGTACAAGGCGAATGTGGTGAAACGGCTGGGTAGGGAGATAGAGTTGGACGCGTGGGTGCAGTACGAGGGATGGAAGGCACCGGCGTATAAGTCAGGGCTGCAGAAGGATACTTCCTTTGCGGTGCAGCTGACGTGGTATCCGAAGCTGCGTAACTATCCAAGCGTTCCCTAGCGTGCGGAGTGGGCAGCCGGAGAGGGTATCTCGCTGATTCGAGCCTTGAAGTAATCGAGAGACTTTTCCAGACCCTCACGGAGTGCGATTTTTGGCTCCCAGCCGAGAAGCTGCCGTGCTTTGGTGATGTCGGGACGTCGCCGCGTCGGGTCGTCCTGCGGCAGAGGATGGAAGAGGATTTCGGAGGGGGCACCGGTGAGCGCCAGGATCTCGCGGGCGCACTCGAGGATCGTCCACTCATCGGGATTGCCGATGTTGACGGGAAGATGCTCCTGCGAACGCGATAAAAGCAGGATACCGTCGATGAGATCGGAGACGTAGCAGAAGCTTCGTGTCTGCGAGCCGTCGCCGTAGATGGTCAACGGCTGGCCCTGGAGCGCCTGCATCATGAAGTTGGAGATGACGCGGCCATCGTTGGGCTGGAGGCGGGGACCATAGGTGTTGAAGATGCGGACGAGATGGGTATCGACTCCGTGATAACGGTGATAGGCCATGACGGCGGCCTCAGAGAATCGCTTGGCCTCGTCATAGACGGAACGGGTGCCGATGGGATTGACGTGGCCCCAGTAGGTCTCGACCTGAGGATGTACCTCTGGATCGCCGTAGCACTCTGAGGTAGAGGCCTGGAGGTATCCGGCGCGATATTTGCGAGCGAGGTCGAGGGTGTTGATGGTGCCGGCAGAGCCGACGAGCAGCGTCTCGACACCCAGGCGGGTGTAGTCGATGGGGCTGGCGGGGGACGCAAAGTTGAAGATGAAATCGACCCTGCCCAGATCGAAGGGCCTGATGATGTCCTGCTCGAAGAAGTGAAAGTGGCTCTCGTTCTTGAGATGGGCGAGGTTGGCGAGATTTCCGGTGCTTAGGTTGTCGACGCCGATGACCGAGTTGCCAGCGGCGAGCAATGCGTCACAAAGATGAGAGCCTAGAAAACCGGACGCTCCTGTGACCAAGATAGTTCGAGACGTCATTGACTACCCTTCCTGAGAGATAACGATGCCATTTGCAGCAGTGTTTCATAAAATGCGGGCACTCCAGCCATGTTGTCTATAGAGAAGTTACCCCTTGTGCGGAACAGCAACGCTACCCGCGAACGACGGTACGGGTTCTTGCCGCGGATAGGCTGCGGGCCGACCAACGCTAAGATAGGTGAATCCGTATTTGGTCATGATATCGGGGTTGTAGAGGTTGCGACCGTCGATGACGATCGGATATCGGAGGGACTCGTTCAGGCGTTTGAGATCCAAAGAGCGGAATTCGTCCCAGTCAGTGAGAATCAGCAGAGCGTCAGCGTCCTTTGCGGCTAGATAGGAATCGGATACGTAACTGAGATTGCGTTGCTCGGGGAGAACCTCCCGAGTTCGCTCGATTGCGGCAGGGTCGTAGGCGACAATGGAGCAACCCTCAGCAAGGAGCAACTCGACGAGATCGATCGCGGGGGATTCGCGGATATCGTCTGTCTCTCCTTTAAAGGCCAGGCCAAGAACGCCAATGCGTTTGCCACGGAGGGTCCAGAGGGCGGAACGGACCTTGTTGAGGAATCGCTTCTTCTGGTGGTTGTTGACTTTTTCGACCTCGGTGAGGAGATTGAAATCGACGCCGAGCTGGTCTGCCACAGACCGGAAGGCAGCAACGTCTTTGGGGAAACAGGAGCCACCGTAGCCGATCCCGGGACGAAGAAACCTTGGGCCAATTCGACTGTCGAGTCCCATCCCGCGGGCGACCTGCTCTACGTCGGCGTTGGCGGCCTCGCAGAGGTTGGAGACGGCGTTGATGAAAGAGATCTTCATGGCGAGGAAGGCGTTTGAAGCGTGCTTGATGATCTCGGCGCTCTTGGTGGAGGTCAAAAGGAGCGGAGGGGGTGTGCTGGCGCAGGAGCCAGCGATTGCGCCGTTTCGGGTGTAGTAAGAACCGCTCGTAAGGGGAAGATAGATTCGCCGGAGGACGGCCGCGGCGCGCTCACTGTTTGCACCGACGACGATGCGATCCGGGTGCAGGAAGTCGACGACGGCAGTTCCTTCGCGAAGAAACTCTGGATTGGAGACGACATCGAAGAGGTCGGTGGCGGCTCCGTTACGCTCCATGGAACGAGTGATCCACTCGTTGGTGTAGACGGGAACGGTGCTCTTTTCGACGATGACTTTGTAGCTGCTAATGGAACGGGCGATTTCGCACGCAACGGCCTCGACGTAGGAGAGGTCGGCATCGCCTGTGTCGCTCTGTGGTGTTCCGACAGCAATGAAGATGGCTTCGGACTCGCGAGTGGCCTCGGCGAGGTCGGTTGTGAAGCGAACTTTGGTGTTGCGGTACTTGCCCAGGAGTTCCGGAAGGAAGTTTTCGTGGATAAGAGAATCGCCCCGGCGAAGGGCTGTCACCTTGCGCTCGTCGTTGTCGACGCAGACGACGCTGTGACCCATTTCAGCGAAACAAACGGCGGCAACAAGCCCAACATATCCCGAGCCAACTACTGCAATTTTGATGTCTTCGCTCATATAGTGGCGGTTTATTCCTCACCGTTGAGGATAACCTAAGGCTGAAGGAAGTCGAGGGGTAAACGACGCCGGCAAATGCTTTGCAAAACGTGGCACCGCGGTATGGACATGATCTACCTATGGCAAGGTAGACTCGAGTAGACTAAAGAAGATGGGTTCCCAAAATACGCAGCCGCCGCTCGTGGGTGTTCCGGAGACGAACCAAACAGGGTTCAGTACGACGGTTACGGATACTACGCTGTCTGAAGCACTTATCGTGCTGCGGAAACGTCGCTGGATTCTGATTATCTGCGCGCTTTTAGGACTGGCGTACGGTGTCTTCAAGGCGGAATCTCAACCGAAGTTATATGACGCGTATGGCCGGATCCAGATACGGTCCGGTTCGTCGAACGAATACAGGGTGAGCGCGGTCCCGGGCTACGGCGGCGACTCCGGTTCGAGGATGCTGACTGAGATCGAGATTCTGAAGAGCGATACGCTGATGCTGGCTGTGTGCCGCGAGATGGATCTGTCGAACAATGCAGATTTCCTTGAACGGAAAGGGCCGGTCCCCCACACTAGCCTAGACGACGGAGAGACCAGGCAGAGCACGGTACATCGGCTGCAGAGCAACCTGCACGTCGCCAGCGTTCCGAAGACAGATATCATCCGGATCAGCTACAGCAGCCTGAGTCCAAAACTCTCCGCGGACATCGTTAACCGCGTCATTCAGGATTACATGCAACGCAGCTACCGGACGCGGTTTGAGTCGTCGCAGCGTGTTTCGGACTTTCTTTCCGGAACCCTGGAAGGCCTGAAGCAGGACGTCGAGACTTCGCAAGAGCAGATGATGGATATGCAGAAGAAGCTGGGAATTCTCGGCTTTGACCCGACGCATAACCAGATCAGCAGTTCTCTGGATGATCTTGCACGGGCGGCCGCGTCGGCGAAACTGGCACGAATTATTGCCGAAGCGCGCTACCGGGTTGTGAGCGGCATGGATCCCGACACGATCGAGAGCTCGATTGAGATGACTCCCGGGACTACTCCGGGCGAGTTGACGTCGCTCCGAGCGCAACTTGCCACGGCGAGGGCGAATTATGCCCAGTTGGAGTCGACTCTGGGCCCGAATCATCCTCAGTCGAAGGCCATGAAGGCCCAGATCGATGAATATCTGAAAGAGATCGACAAGGAACAGGGTCGCATGCTGCTGCAGGCGAAGCAGATCTATGTTGTCGCGCGCGCGAATGAGGACCAGACGGCGGCGGCGTTGGAATCGCAGAAGGCTGACGCCTATAAGTTGCGGGACCAGCTAGTGGAATACACCCTGCGCCAGCGCGAGTTTGAGGCGAACAGCACGCTGTATAACAGCCTCCAGCAACGTCTACGAACGGCAAGCGTGCAGTCGGGGTTGGAGTCGATGGAGATCGACATCGTCGATCGTGCGCTGCCGCCGGCGAGCCCTCTGTTGCAGCCTCAATCTACGGTGATCATTACGTCTTTGGTCTTCGGGGTTATCGCAGGAATTGTGCTGGCGTTCCTGATGGAGAGCCTGGACACCGGCTTGCGGAGCATCGCAGAGATCGAGAGCATCACCGAGCTGCCGTCGCTGGCGATCATTCCGCGTGCGCGGCGGACTTCGGCTGATCAGGCCGGAACTTTGACTACTGCGCAACGGAACGTAGGCATTTTGACGCAGCCGAAGTCGCAGTTTGCCGAGGCCTTCCGCTCGCTGCGCACGTCGCTTCTGTTGTCGACTACCGGGCATCCCCCTAAGATCATTTTGTTGACGAGCGCTACTCCGTCAGAGGGCAAGACGACTGCGGCCAGCAACCTGGCGGCGATTTTGGCGCAGCGAGATACGCGAGTTCTACTAATCGACGGCGACCTCCGGCGGCCTAACATTCATCATCGTTTCGGGTTGAACGGCAAGATCGGACTGACGACCGTGCTGACCGGAGCCACGAAGCTGGAGGCGACGGTACAGGCGGTACGGGAGATTCCGAATCTCGACATTCTTCCGAGCGGACCTGTTCCCCCATTCCCGACGGAGATGTTGAGCTCCGGCGCGATGGAGGCTGTTCTCAAGCGATGTACGGAGCTTTACGACTATATCGTGATCGATTCTCCGCCGATTCTCTCCGTTACCGACGGCGTGATCCTCGCCCGGCAGGCCGACGCGGTCGTGCTGGTTGTGCGGCACGGCAAGTCCAGCAAGCACGTAGTACGCCGAGCCCGAGACATCCTGCTGCGGTCGGGTGCAGGCATTACGGGAATTGTGTTGAATGCAGTCGACCTGAACTCGCCCGAGTACTACGGTTACTACGGTTACTCGGCTTACTCGTACGCGAGTGTGGACTCGGAGAGTTGGGAGGCTCAGGGTACGGGAATCGGGGCTCGTAGCGGCAAGGAGACGGAGGAATGAGATTGAGACAGAACAACCTCCAGATTGGCCGTGTAATTGGGCTCGGGACGCGGACCGGCCGCGGACGACTGCGCTGGGCGTTGCTTCTGGTGTTGGCTGCCTATGGCGGTGTCGCGCTTGGCCAATTTAACGGACCTGCTCCTGGGGCCGATACAGTGCTCAACCCGCCAGTGAAAATAACGACGGATCCGGCAATTCTTTTTCCGGCGCATCGGGATGTTGTTCTTGGCTTGAACGATCTCTTAACGATTCGTCTGTATGCAAGCCCGGACTATGTGGAGACTGCGCGCGTTGACCTCGATGGCGTAATTCACCTTCCGCTCATTGGCGGCGTCAAGGTGGCTGGCCTGACGGTGCATCAGGCCCAAGACGTGATTGCGCAGAAGCTGGTGAGCGCGGGGATGTATCGCGATCCACAGGTTTCGATTCTGATTGCAGACTCGCCGAATTTAGTAGCTACGGTAGTGGGAGAGTTGCATGGCATTGTGTCGATCTATGGCGAAAGACGGCTGTATGACGTATTAGCGGCAGTCGGAAGCGGTGGGGGTGGCGGTGGGACTGCGGGGACGACGATCGTCCTCGGTGGCGGAGGATTGCCTACGACGGCGAGCCATGTGATCACGATCAACCGTCCTGGTCTCGCCGAGCCTATCACCGTCGACATGGGAACTGACCCGGCGAAGAGCGCGATGGCGGACATACCGATCTTTCCCCGGGATACGATCATCGTTCCACGCGTGGGGGTGGTTTATGTGCTTGGCGCATTCAAGATACAGGGCGCTATCCCGCTCCAACAGAATTCGCCGCTCACCTTGATGAAAGTGGCGGCCCTTGCCGGTGGCCCCGGGTTCGAGGGCAAAGCGGGGGATCTAAAGATCATTCGTTCGACAGGTCTCACACGGCAGGTCGTGCAGGTCGATATCAAAAAGGTGATGAACGGCAAGGCGCCGGACCCTGTGCTGCAGGCCGAAGATATCGTGTTTCTGCCTCCGAGCAACTGGAAATCCGCTATCAAAAACGGCGGCATAAGCACATTGCTCGGTATTGTTTCTATTCTGCTCTTCGCCGCCGATCAGTAGAAGAACGAGTCGCTGTCGCGCCGAGATGTGAGGGGTCTGCGTGAGACCTGCCGAGATATTGCTTTACTTTTGTCAGAGATGGGAAATGGATTGACTAAAAAAAAGGTGAGGGTGGCTTACCTGGTGAGTCACCCCATTCAGTACCAGGCACCCCTACTGCGCCGCATCGCCGAAGAGCCGGACATTGATCTGACGGTATTCTTCGGCTCCGATTTTTCCGTCCGCGGATACAAAGACGAAGGGTTCGGCGTGGGCGTGAAGTGGGATGTGCCACTACTTGATGGCTATCGCCATGAGTTTCTTCCACGGATTCGCGATACAGCGAATCCGGGGGTAATGGCTCCTCTGAACTTTGGAATCTTCGGCCGTTTACGTGGCAACAGAAAGGCTGCGGGCTTCGATCTGCTTTGGGTGCACGGGTACTCCTCGCTGAATGCGCTGCACGGGATGCTCGCAGCCAAGGCGCTGGGAATACCGGTTTTGGTGCGAGCTGAGTCGTGGCTCGGCGACCGTGACCGGAGCGGTTCTACGTTGGTGGCGAAAAGGCTGTTCTTCCATTTCCTGCGGGCGTTGGTTAATGGCGCGCTACCGATCGGTACGCTAAACGAGAGATATTGGCGTCACTATCTGGGTGAGGTCTTTCCGCTCTACCGAATGCCGTACGCGGTCGACAACCGGTACTTTCAGCGACGTGTCGAGGAGGTTCGACAAAAACGGGCAGAGTTACAGAAGGAACTGAATCTTGATCCTGCGCGGCCTGTGATCTTGTTTGCGTCCAAACTCCAACGCCGCAAACGATGTGAAGATCTGCTCGCGGCCTATAGGAATCTCTCACCTGAACTTGGGATTGAGCCACTTCCCTACCTCGTCATCGTTGGGGATGGTGAGGAGCGCGCGTCGCTCGAGAGGCAGGCGGCGGAGACCGGGTTGGGAGGAATTCGATTTTGCGGATTCAGAAACCAGTCGGAGCTGCCAGGCTTTTTTGATCTGGCGACGGTGTTTGTGCTGCCTTCACGCCATGAGCCGTGGGGTTTGATCGTGAACGAGGTGATGAATGCGGGGCGGGCTGTGATTGTCTCGGACGAGGTAGGATGCCAGCCGGACCTGATTACCGACGGTGTCGAAGGCTGCGTCTTCCCTGCCGGCGATGTGGCGGGCCTAACTGCTGCTCTGCGAACGGTGCTGGCAACGCCGGAGACCGCGGCAGCGATGGGACAGCGTGGCCTGGCAAAGGTTCAAGACTGGGATTTTGAGGCGGATATTCGTGGATTGCGAGGCGCGATCGCAGATCTAACCCGGATGATAACTGCATGATGACAACACACTTGCAAGATCGGATCGACGCTCGCCCAACTGATATTCTGAAGCATGATGGGCAAAAAATAATGCGGATTCTTCACATTATCGGGACACTGAATCCGGCAGCCGGTGGTCCGACTGAGTCGGTGAGGGTACTTCTGAGCTATGGGCCGATCGGTTACACGGGCGAGGTGGTGACGCTCGACGATCCTTCGGCCCCGTACCTGAGCGATATTGGCTTTCCCGTTCATGCCCTGGGACCGACGACGACCAAGTATGGGTTCAATTCGAAGCTGTTGCCATGGCTGAGAGACAACCGGCACCGTTTTGACGGAGTGGTGGTGAACGGTTTGTGGCAGTACTGTGGGTACGCGGCTTGGCGTACCCTGGCGGGAAATACGCCGTATGTGGTTTTTACCCACGGAATGTTGGACCCTTACTTCAAGCACACGTTTCCGCTAAAGCACATTAAGAAATGGCTCTATTGGGTACCGGCGGAATATTGGATCCTGCGAGGGGCCTATCGCGTGCTGTTCACGTCAAAGGCCGAGAAGAGACTGGCTGAGGAGAGCTTCTGGCTGCATCGATGGAATGCCTATGTGGTCCCATATGGTGCGAGTGGACCTACCGGCAATCCGGAGACGCAAAAGCGGGCCTTCTTTGCGAAGTGCCCGGAGGCGAAGGGCAGGCGGTATCTGCTTTTTCTGGGCCGGATTCATCGCAAAAAGGGTTGCGATATGCTGATCGATGCCTTTGCAAAGGTGGCTGCTAGCGATCCTGACCTCTACCTGGTGATGGCAGGTCCTGATCAGCAGCTGTGGAGCGCGAAGCTGAAGGCAACGGCGGCGGCGGCGGGGGTTGGTGAGCGCATCTTCTGGCCTGGGTTGATTACAGGCGATGCGAAGTGGGGGGCCTTCTTCGGCTGTGAGGCGTTCGTCCTGCCTTCGCACCAGGAGAACTTTGGAATTGCGGTAGCCGAGGCGCTGGGATGCGCCAAGCCTGTGTTGCTGGCCGACAAGGTGAATATCGCTGAGGAGATCGCGGAGGATGGCGCGGGTTTGATGGAACTGGACACCTACGAGGGGACGCTACGGCTGTTGCAACGGTGGATCGGCATGACTCTGGAAGAGCGGGAACAGATGGCGGAGCGCGCCTATCGCTGCTTCCATCGCCGATACGACATGCGAGAGAATGCGAAGGCGATCATCCGGCTCTTCGGAACTGCTACAGTTCTTACTCCAGCCCCTATTGATCAGGAATAGGTTGCGGACCGATGCCGAAAGAGGTTTACTACAACGCGGCGGAGCATATCCCGGCTGATACGGCTACCGACCCGTATCAGCGGCCGGCCTTCTCGTTTGGCGATCGTCTGCGACGGCTCATCTGGAATATCTGCTGGGTGCTGTTCTATCGAACATCGCCGCGGTCGTTCCATTCCTGGAGGTCGTTGCTTCTGCGTCTGTTTGGGGCGAGGATGGGGGGCAACTGCCATTTTTATCCGCGGTCGAAGGTGTGGGCGCCGTGGAATCTTGTCTGCGCCGACCAGGTGACGGCTGCCGATGGCGCCGAGATCTACAATCCCGCTCCGTTGACGATGGAGTCGCACAGCATCCTGTCGCAGGATGCCTATGTGTGCGGTGCAACCCACGACTATGACGATCCCGCATTTCCTCTGATCGCGTATGCCATGAGCCTTGGCGCGTATTCGTGGGTGTGCGCCCGGGCTTCGGTGGCGCCTGGAGTGAATCTGGCCGATGGGGCTGTGCTGGGATTGGGTTCTGTCGCGACGCGAAGCCTGGATGCCTGGACGGTATATGCGGGGGTGCCTGCCGTCAAAGTGAAGGAACGGCGGCGCGGTGAGGATCCAAGGAACTCGAGCGCCTAGCCGCGCAATTTTGCGAGGAGGTCGGTTGGGTGAACCGGCTTGGCGAGAATCTCGAACTCGTGTCCCTGCGTTCGAGCCTTTTCGAGCAGATCGGCCGTGGCGGCCTGGCCGGAGAAGAGAAGGATCTTGCACTTCGGCAGCTTGCTGCGAGTGATGATGGCCGCTTCAATGCCGGTCATTCCGGTCATGATGACGTCGCTGATGAGCATGTCGGGCCGAAAGCGCTCGAGCAACTCGATAGCTTCCTCTCCACTGAAGACAGCGCGTGCCTCAAAACCAGCCTGGTTGAGAATTATTGCGAGCGTGTTGGCAATGACCTGCTCGTCATCTGCTACCAAAACCCTTGGTTTTGACGTAACGGCGGCGGTTGAATCTGACATGCTGAGTATCCCCAAAATTCAAAGGTAAAAATTCAATTTTAATGTAACGTTTGCAGGTATCAATCGGCCTTTAGGCCTACTCAATAATGATACGCTGGGCAAAGAGCGGGTTGATACCCAAACCTTCAGAATTCACAGAGAACCGCACTGTACTACAAACTTTCCTATGCAGCCAGCCATCATACGCGCCGAGCGTGTCGAGAAGTACTACGCGCAGCCGAGCGAGAATCGGATTCAGGTGATCTCGCCGACCGATCTTTCGATCACGGCTGGCGAGATTGTGGCGCTACTGGGGCCCTCAGGCTCGGGAAAGTCGACCCTGCTGCGTATGCTGACGGGACTGTCAAAGCCTTCGGCGGGCGAGGTCTACTGGCATGAACAGCCAATCGCGAAGGCCAAGGTAAATGTTTCGATTGTGTTTCAAAGCTTCGCACTGTTCCCGTGGCTTTCCGTGCTGGAGAACGTCGAAGCGCCGCTGAAAGCCCGCGGAATGGAGCCGGCGGAGAGGCGGAGACGCAGCCTGAAGATTCTCGACACGGTCGGGCTGGACGGTTTTCAGGCGGCTTATCCGAAGGAGCTCTCGGGAGGCATGCGACAGCGGGTCGGCTTTGCGCGAGCCCTGGTGGTTGAGCCCGAGGTGCTGTTCATGGACGAGCCGTTCTCGGCGCTCGATGTGCTGACGGCTGAGAACCTGCGCAGCGAACTGCTGGAGCTGTGGCAGAACAAGACGATTCCGACCCAAGCGATCTTTCTGGTGACCCACAACATCGAAGAAGCGGTTCTGCTTGCGGACCGGATCATAGTACTGGGGCGCAATCCCGGCCATGTGCGGACGGATTTCCGGGTAGCGCTACAGCATCCGCGAGACAAGAAGACGACCGCGTTTACGCAGCTGGTGGACTACATCTACAAAGTGCTAACGCAGCCCGATGCTCAGCCTCCAGCGCTCCCGCAAACTGCAACGGGCAAGCCGGTGCGTGACCAGAGGCAGATGCATTACCAGATGCTGCCGCATGCTCGGCCGGGGGGGATCGCGGGCTTGCTGGAGCTGCTACTGGACCACAACGGCAAAGATGACATCTACCGGCTGGCGGGTGATCTGGCTTTTGAGATCGACGATCTGCTGCCGATTGTCGATGCCGCACAGCTGCTGGGCTTTCTGACGGTCACCGAGGGCGACGCGGAGATCACGCCGACAGGCGCGGAGTTTGCCAATTCGGAGATTCTGCGGCAGAAAGAGCTCTTTCGAAGCGCCGCGATGGAGAATGTTCTACTGCTGCGCCAGATCGTGCGTGCGATTGAATCGAAGAGCGACCGCAGCGTGCCCGAGGAGTTCTTTCACGACGTTCTGGATGAACAGTTCAGCGAAGAGGAGACACTGCGGCAACTGGAGACGGCGATCAACTGGGGCAGGTACGCCGAGTTGTTCGACTTCGATGCTTCGCGGCGGCGATTTATTCAACCGGAAAAGCTTCATCCAGAGGAGAAGGTTGTCTCTACCTCGGAGATCGACGCGTGATCCGGTTTCCTGAGGGCTTCAGCAATATTCCGGGGCGTGAGACGCTGGCCCGTTCGCAGGTTCTGCGGCGCAGTTGGCCGGTGGTACTGGATCTGTGCGTGGCAGGGATCGGACTGGCCTGCTTTTATGGCGTGGTCGTCATCGCGAAGTACTGGTTTGGGCACCCTGAGCCGGAGATCGTGATCTCCCAGAGTCCTCGCGCGCTGCCCCAGTATGCGTTTTACTCGATTGTGCGGATCGGGCTGGCTTATCTGCTGAGTCTGATCTTCGCCATCGGCTATGGGTACGTGGCAGCTTACAACAAGCGGATCGAAGCCTTGATGATTGCAGGGCTGGATATTCTGCAGTCGATTCCGGTCCTCAGCTTTTTGCCTGGCGTGATGCTGGCCATGGTTGCACTCTTCCCGACGCGGCAGATTGGCGTGGAGATGGGGGCAATTGTGCTGATCTTTACCGGCCAGGTGTGGAATATGGCGTTCAGCTTCTATTCCTCAATCAAGAGCATTCCGCGGGAGCTCTCCGAGGCGGCCAGCATCTATCACTTCTCGCGGTTGCAGCGACTAGTGCAGCTTGAGCTTCCGTACGCAGCGATCGGGCTGGTCTGGAACTCGATGGTGTCGGTGGCGGGCGGATGGTTTTTTCTGATGGCCTGTGAGATGTTCGTGCTGGGAACGCGGGACTTTCGGCTGCCGGGGTTGGGTTCCTACCTGCAGACCGCGGCGGGGACGGGAAACTACACAGCGATTACGTGGGGGCTGTTAACCATGATCGCGATCATCGTGGCGACGGATCAGCTGATCTGGAGACCAGTGATTGTGTGGAGCAATAAGTTCAAGTTTGAGCAGGTGGAGAGCGCTACCCACGTGCGTTCGCCGCTGCTGCATCTGCTGCAGCACTCGCGGAGCCTTCGATCGCTGAGAGAACATACGATCGTGCCGCTCGAAGAGAAGGTATACCGAAGGTTGGCGAAGGATCGCAAACAGCCCGCTATAGCAAGTGTCGCTGGCGCTGAGAGTTCGACGGCGACGCATGAGAGAGGAGTTGCGTGGCTCAGAAGAGTCGTTCTGGTATTGATCGCCGTGGCAGTCCTCTATGCTGCGTGGCAGGCGTTGGAGTTGCTGCGAGAGGTTCACGGATCGCAGTTTGTTGGAATCATGAAGGGCGCGCTGGCAACCTTCCTGCGTGTGAACGTGTCTTTGTTGATCGCTTCCGCCTGGACGATTCCGGTTGGCGTGGCGATTGGGTTTCATCCGCGACTGGCGCGCATCGCGCAGCCCCTGGCGCAGATTGCGGCGTCAGTCCCGGCTACGGCTCTGTTTCCCGTCATCCTGCTTGCGCTGGTGCGGATTGGCGGCGGTATGGGGATTGGATCGATTGCGCTGATGCTGCTGGGAACACAGTGGTACATCCTGTTCAACGTAATCGCGGGAGCGATGGCTATTCCTTCCGATCTGAAGGAGGTTTCAACCCTGTTTCACTTCACAACGGCGCAGAAGTGGAAGACTGTCATTTTGCCGGGTATCTTTCCGTTTCTGATTACGGGATTGGTGACTGCGTCGGGAGGGGCATGGAACGCAAGCATTATTGCGGAATACTTTCATCTGAAGAATCAGACACTGCAAACGGTGGGACTGGGTGCGACGATCAGCGCCGCGACTGACAGCGGGCAGTTTCAAATTCTTCTGATGGCAACGATTGTGATGGCCATGATGGTGGTGACGATCAATCGACTGGTGTGGCGGCCGCTGTATCGGCTTGCGGAGACGCGATACAAGTTGGGGTGAGTGTTCAGGGAACCACGGGTGGATTGGGTTTCTTGAAGGCAAAGATCACTGCGAGTAGCGGCGGTGCCAGCAGAACCCCCCAGAACGGGATAATGATGCCGAGCACAATCGGACCGAAGAACGCGGCCCACCAGGGAATCTTCGTTGTGCGATGGAGAATGTACGGGCCGATGACGAGGCCTTCGAGGATCACGATGAGGCCGTAGAGTCCAAGCACCAGTCCCAGACGCCACTCATCGTTCCCGCTGAAGGCGACGGTAAGGACAGGACCGATGAGCGCGACCATGCCTCCGAAGGTTGGGATGATCTGAAGCAGGCCGCCGAGAATCGCCCAGAATGGCGCCCAGGGAACGCGGATAAGTTCGAGGCCGAGTAGCCAGAGTATGCCGACGATAAGCGCGTCGAGCGTTGCCGCCCGCCACCACGCGGCCAGCGCGCTGCCGGCGGTTTTCAGATGAGCGGTCGCGTTGCTGTTTCTGATGTCCATACCAACCTGATCGTCACGTGCGGCATCTGACCTGCTGGGACAGAACTATATCGCAAGCAATGGTTTCGATGTGAGGAAGCAACTCGCATCCGGATTTCGTGTGTTGGAGAGAGGCTGAGATGGCTGTGATGATGCAAGCGTTCTACTGGGACTCGCCGATCAAGGAGAAGAAGGAGGGCGAGTGGTGGAACTTCGTTGCGGAGAGAGTCGAGGATCTGGGGAAGGCTGGGATTAACGCGTTGTGGTTGCCACCTGTTTCGAAGGCCTCGGATCACAGGTCGATGGGGTATGACCCGTACGACTACTTCGACCTGGGCGACTTTGATCAGAAGGGCGGCGTGAAGACGCTGTTTGGCAATCGCGCAGAGCTGGTGGCATTGATCGCCAAGGCGCATGCGAATGGGATTGGGCTTTACGCGGACATGGTGATCAACCATAACTCGGGCGCCGATGAGGAAGAGGTGAATCCACTTGATGGGGAGAAGCGTTGGACGAAGTTTAAACCCAAAAGCGAACGGTTTCCGCGCGATTGGAACTGTTTTCATCCGAGCCGCTACGAGCAGGTGATGATGCCGGGTGAAGAGAACTATGCCGGATTTCCCCACCTTTGCCATCGTAATCCCGCAGTGTACGCGGCAATGTTTGAGTACGCGCGGATGTTGATTGAAGAGCTTGGCTTCGATGGCTTCCGGTTCGATTTCGTCAAGGGGTTCGGCGCGTGGATGATTGGCCTGCTCGCCAAATACCGTTATGTGAAGGACGGCGCTGAGTTCACTCCATATATCGTCGGTGAGTATTGGTCGGGGACCGAAGATATCGATATCTGGCTCGAACGAGTGAACCGGCTGACCGATAACCAGATCGCGGCGTTCGATTTCCCTTTGCGGTACAAGTTGAAAGACGTGTGCGATACGCCGAACTATGACCTGCGCAACCTGACTAATGATGGAGCCGTCGTCATGAAGCGGCCTTTGCATGCGGCCACATTTGTCGATAATCATGACATGGGCGACAACATGATCGTGAACGACAAGATGATGGCCTACTCGTTCATCATGGTCCATGAGGGCTACCCGAGTATCTTCTGGTACGACTACTACAACAATGGACTCGCGCGGCCTGGCACCCCTAATGGGATCGACGCCCTGATCATCGCTCACAACAAATATGCCGGCGGCGACTCGCAGATCCTCCATGCCGACCCTGACCTCTATATCATGCAGCGAATTGGATTCAAGGACGACAACGTCGATCAACCGGGGCTGATCTATGTGCTCAATAACCTCGGAGATAAATGGTCGGGCACTTCTGTGAAGACGAAGTGGGTCAATCAGAAGTTCGTCCCAATTGCGTGGGATGGGCATGATACGGCGCTTCCTAACGAACGAACCACGGATGGAGAAGGCAACTCTGAATTCCCTGCTCCGCCGCGTGGGTTTGCGATTTACGCGCCGGCCTAGCGGATAGCGAATGCTATCCTTTAGACATGAAATTCGGAGTTCTCGTCTTTCCCGGATCGAACTGCGATCATGACACGTACAACGTGATCGAAGCGCTGGTGGGTCAGCCAGCGACCTATCTCTGGCATGCTTCGGAGGACCTGCAGGGTTGCGACGCCATCCTTGTTCCCGGGGGATTTGCTTATGGGGACTACCTTAGGACAGGCGCGATCGCGAAGTTTGCGCCCGTGATGCAATCGGTCGCCAGGTTTGCAAGGAACGGCGGACTGGTGATGGGAATCTGCAATGGATTTCAGATTCTGTGCGAGGCTGGGCTGCTGCCCGGCGCGTTGATGCGCAACGCCAGTCAACACTACATCTGCAAACAGATTTTTTTGCGGACTGAAACAACCGACTCTCCGTTTACGCACGGCCTTGCCAAGGGGCAGGTGTTGCAGATGCCGATCGGCCATATGGAAGGCAATTACTTCTGCGATGCGGAGACACTGGCGAAGCTGAATGACGAGAATCGGATTGCGTTTCGCTACGTCACGCGGGAGGGCGCGGTGACAGCGGCGGCAAATCCGAATGGTTCGCTGGACAATGTCGCCGGGGTCTTGAGTGAGGGCCGCAACGTGCTGGGAATGATGCCTCATCCGGACCGCTCCAGCGAGGCTCTGCTGGGCTCAACCGATGGATTGCATCTCTTTCGGGCCATGGCGGAGTCGCTCGCAGCCGTGCGATAGCGTGGTGATACCCTAGCTGAAGCATGATTGACATCCACCATCACCTTCTGTGGGGCATTGACGATGGTGCGTCGAGTTTGGAGAACTCAGTCGCCATGGCAAGGCTGGCGGCGGCCGATGGAATTACTCATATTGTGTGTTCCCCGCATGCGAACGGCACCTATGCCTACGATCCCAGGGTGATCGCCGATAAGATCCGGGAGTTGCAGTGGAATCTGGAGCGTGAAGCGATTCCGCTAAAGCTCGGTCATGGATGCGACTTCCACATGTCCTATGAAAATATTCAGGAGGCGAAGCTTTATCCGGCGAAGTACAGCATCAACGGGTTGGGCTACCTGCTGGTGGAGATTCCGGACTACGGGATCTCGCGGGGGCTGACGGAGATCTTTTACCAGTTGCAGCTTGCGGGGCTGACGCCGATTCTGACGCACCCCGAGCGCAATCCGACACTGCAGACCGACCGAACGCGGATAATGGACTGGCTCCGCGGCGGCGTTCTAGTGCAGGTGACAGCCGGGTCGGTGATGGGGCGGATGGGAAAGCATGCCGAACGCATGGCGCATGACCTACTGGCAAATCGCTGGGTTCACTTTCTTGCAACCGATGCGCATAATACGAGTTCGCGGCCGCCGAAGATGAAAGAAGCGTTCGAGTTGGTGGCGCAGAAGTACGCGCCAGAGTATGCCCACCTGTTGTGTGTCTCGAATCCGTTGGCTGCGTTTCTTGGAAAACCACTGCAGCCGCAGCTGGAACCGCTCGATCTCTACGAGGATACGACTAAGAAGAGCTGGTGGCAGAGACTGACGGGGGGCTGACGGGTTTCAGTTCTCAGGCTTGGTTGTCAGGCTTAGAGGCCCAGGCCACCGTCGACGGCCAGTAGTTGGCCGGTGATGAAATGGGGAGCAGTGGCAAAGAAGATTGCAGCTGCGGCGACGTCCTGGGCAGTACCGTTGCGCTGCATCGGGGTCTTACGAGCGAAGTGTTCGTAGGCCTCCTCGACCTCACCCTGAACGATCATGCCGGGTGCGATGCAGTTAACGCTGATCTCGGGCGCCCACGCCTTGGCCATAGTTTGCGAGAGCATGTGCAGTGCAGCTTTTGAGGTGCAGTAATGGGCGTGAGTGGCCCAAGGGTGCAGACCACCGAGCGAGCCGATGTTAAGGATGCGTCCTCGCGTCGCTCGAAGGTAGGGATAGGCTGCCTTGGCAACGAGGAAGGGCGCACGGGTGTTGGTGGCGAACATCGCGTCCCACTGTTCGACGGAGATCTTCTCGAGTGCTTCGGATTCGAAGACGCCGGCGTTGTTGACAAGCAGGTCGAGTTGGCCGAACTCCTCAATCACTGCCGTGATCATCTGCTCGATGCTCTCGGGATCCCGAAGATCACAACGTACCGCCAAAGCGTCGACGTCGTGAGCTGCAAGCGCGCCTACGGTATCTTCCGCCTCAATCTGCGAGCCGAGGTAGGTGATGGCGACGTTGGCTCCGCGCTCGGCCAGCGCGAGGGCGATCGCGCGGCCAATCCTTTTGGCGGCTCCGGTAACGAGCACGGTCTTTCCCTTCAACAGCTTGTCCATAAATACGAACTATAGGAATGCGAACTGCGGGCGATTACTGCTTTGGCGTGGTATCTGAGGCGTTCGGAGGCGGTTGCGGCGTGGTCTGGGGAGTCGGAGGGGGTGCTGCCGGTTTGGCAGCAGGTGCCGGAGGGCGGATCGGCTCCTGGACTCCAGGTTTCCTTGAGGAGGCTTTGCCCTCGTTGTCCTGATAGGACGAGAGCTGCTCCTGCGGACGAATCATCGAGATGGATATCTCCCGAGTTGGCTCAGAGACAAGATAATCGTCCGCAAAGGTAGCAAAGCCGTTCGCAATAACCTGGACTCGGACGGAGCTGCCGGTGGGGATCACGTCGATCACGGCCTTGCCCTCGGGGTCGGTCTTGACCTCCAGGCTCCCCTCTGACTTGCCATCCAGAGTCGAATCGAAGATGACGGCGGCGTTACTGATGGGCTTGCCGTTGTACTTCTTCATCACGGTGACTTCGATGTGTGAGGTTGCCGGTGGCGGCCTATACTTGCGGCCCCGCTTTGTCGGGGTGTCCTGCGCCATGACGCAGGAGG
The DNA here is from genome assembly GCA_963798925.1 of uncultured Acidobacteriaceae bacterium. Taxonomy (GTDB): domain Bacteria; phylum Acidobacteriota; class Terriglobia; order Terriglobales; family Acidobacteriaceae; genus Edaphobacter. The sequence goes on along the minus strand of CAWCVD010000007.1, from coordinate 148,360 downwards.
TTATGGCGAAGCTAAGGAGAAGTGCGAACTGAGGGAGACGGCGTAACTGCATGAAGTCCATTCTACGACGTTTCCGCTGCAGCAGGAATGTGCGTGGGAGGTACCGGCGGCGTATTGTGAAGCCGGAATCCGGTGCAGCCTTGCGTGACTTTCACTCAGATTTCACACAAAGGATTTGACATCGGAGGGGCAGCGCGGCTATTGTTAGCAATCGGGAGGCTTGAGTGCTAATCGACCCGGAAACGATGAGTTCTGGGCGTTCGGCTCCCGAGAGTCACCCGATTGACGGTTTTTCCCAAAGATTCCTTGTGGCAGGTTCGGGCGCAGTTGCCGGAGCCGTCGCGCAAGACAACGCGGACGGAGACCCCGTTCGCCAAAAATCGTAACAGCAATTCGAAACAAGGAGATGCAAAGAAATGGCAAAGACATCGTTTACACCGCTGCACGACCGGATTCTGGTCAGGCGTATCGAAGAGGGCGAAAGCATCCGTGGCGGCATCATCATTCCTGACTCTGCCAAAGAGAAGCCGCAACAAGGCGAGGTGATCTCGGTAGGCAAGGGCAAGTCGAACGACGAAGGCAAGGTCTTCCCGCTCGATGTTAAGGCTGGCGACGAGATCCTGTTTGGTAAGTACTCGGGTACCGAGATCAAGCTGGACGGCGAAGAGTTTCTGATCATGCGCGAAGAGGAAGTCCTCGGGATCCTCAAGAAATAGGCACTCCGTGCCGCAGGCGGCGCTTCGCGGCCAATTCGGCGCTTCAGGCACCTCACTCAAACAAATCTGATCGGCCCCAAGGGCCGAGAAAAACAGGAGCAACACAATGGCAAAGCAGATTCTGCATGGAGAAGATTCGCGACAGGCTATCCTGCGCGGCGTAAACATTCTGGCCGACGCGGTGAAGGTGACGCTCGGACCGAAGGGTCGCAATGTTGTTATCGAGAAGAAGTTCGGTTCGCCGACGATCACCAAGGACGGCGTGACCGTTGCCAAAGAGATTGAACTGGCGAATGCGCTCGAAAACATGGGCGCACAGATGGTTCGCGAAGTTGCGTCGAAGACCTCCGACGTGGCCGGCGACGGCACCACGACCGCAACTGTTCTGGCTCAGGCGATCTATCGCGAGGGCGTAAAAACGGTTGCCGCAGGTGCGAACCCAATGGCGCTGAAGCGCGGCATTGACAAGGCTGTTGAAGCCATCATCGGCAAGCGCGATGAGAACGGCGTGGCGATTGGCGGCGCTCTGAGCAAGCTGTCGAAGCCTGTCTCGGGCGACATGATTGCCCAGGTGGGAACGATCTCGGCCAACTCGGACTCGCAGATCGGCACCATCATTGCCGAGGCGATGAAGAAGGTCGGCAAGGACGGCGTGATCACGGTTGAAGAGTCGCGCACGATGGAGACGCAGTTGGATGTGGTCGAGGGCATGCAGTTCGACCGCGGCTATCTGTCGCCTTATTTCGTGACCGATGCAGAGCGCATGGAAGTTGCGCTGGAGAATCCTTACATCCTGATCTACGAGAAGAAGATCTCGTCGATGAAGGACCTGCTTCCCTTGCTCGAGCAGATTGCGCGGACGGCGAAGCCGCTCGTGATTATCGCTGAGGATGTAGACGGGGAAGCGCTCGCGACTCTCGTGGTCAACAAGCTGCGCGGCACGCTGAATGTGGCTGCTGTGAAGGCTCCCGGATTCGGCGACCGTCGCAAGGCCATGCTGCAGGACATCGCAGTTCTGACCGGCGGCAAGGCGATCACTGAAGACCTCGGCATCAAGCTCGAGGGCGTAAAGATCGAAGACCTCGGCACTGCGAAGCGCGTGACGATTGACAAAGACAACACCACCATCGTTGATGGCGGTGGCAAGGACGGCGACGTTGAAGGCCGCGTGAAGGAGATTCGCGCGCAGATCGAGAAGACGACCTCCGACTACGACCGCGAGAAGCTGCAGGAGCGGTTGGCTAAGCTGGTTGGCGGCGTTGCCGTCATCAAGGTTGGCGCTGCGACCGAGACCGAGATGAAGGAGAAGAAGGCTCGTGTTGAGGATGCAATGCACGCGACCCGCGCTGCGGTTGAGGAAGGCATTGTTCCTGGCGGCGGAGTGGCTCTGGTTCGCTCGGCTGTGGCTGTTGACGAGGTGTTGAAGAGCCTTGAGGGCGACGAGAAGATCGGTGCTTCGATCATTCGGCGCGCGCTCGAGGAGCCGCTACGCATGATCGTCTCGAACACGGGCGCAGAGGGTGCGGTCGTGATCGGCAAGATCCTGGAGTCGAAGGATGCCAACTATGGCTACAACGCCGCGACTGGCGCCTACGAGGACCTGGTGAAGGCCGGAGTCATTGATCCTACGAAGGTTACGCGGACTGCGTTGCAGAATGCGGCTTCGATCGCAGGGTTGATGCTGACCACGGAGGCTATGATCTCGGAGATTCCTGAGAAGAAGGAGCCTGCGGGCGGCGGTCATGGCGGTCACGGCGGCGGCATGGACGGCATGTACTAAGCTGCTGTTGCAGAAAAAAAGTTTGGCCCCGGGGAGACCCGGGGCCTTGCTGTTTTGCGGGCATTTTTGAGGGGGGTTGGGGAAAAACGGGTGTTTTCGGATGGTATTTTGCTGGTTAGATTGTGGTGATTGAGTGCATCTTCGTGGTTCTGAGTGCGCGTGATTTGGACGGCTAAAATTTTGCCACTTTTTTGAAATATTTCTGTGGAAAATTTGGATTGTGGGGGGGCCCGACACTCGAACGTTTCCCCATGCTGGCAGGGAGTGCACGTTTGGAGGTGAGAAAATGCGCGATGCTGATCCCGTTCCGCGGGGCCATCTCATAGCTCTTCTGTTCGATTTGTACGCTGTCCATTCGCGACCCCAATTCCGATAAACGTGCTCACTTGCTGATTCCGCCTATTCAGGATTTGAAGACGCTCCTCCATGCTGATGAGGCCAAGACCTCGGCTCGTCTTTGCCGCATAGATGAATTGCGTCAGCGTTGGGATGATTGCGAGCAAATGCGATCCGCCCCGCCAAACCACCTAGATGTGGCGGAGGCGAGCTATGAACTCAAATGAGGGTTCAAAATCAACTGATAGTGGGCGCGCAGTCTGACTCACACACCTTGCAGGCAGCCCTGTGGTTCACGAATGCGAAACGAGCATTAGACAACTTTTGACGCGCACGCGCTTGTTCTTTGATCCGAACTTCAATCGAGGAAGTCTCAGCAGGGCGGTCGGTTTCGGCCGCATCGAATACTTGTCTGGCTTCAACCAACTCCTGACCGAGGCGGTTTCCATCGGCACAGAGCATGCCGTTCACTCTATGCGCGTGTGCTCTGCGTTGACGGTCATCCAGCGGAAATAGCGGCCATATAAAAGTGCATGTTCATCGTACGAAGATGCTGCTTAGTACTGCATTTGAGGTCGCTTTGCAGGGTCTGGAGGGAATGGCTCAAATCGACCTCCACTTGAAACCACTTCGATGGCCTTAATTAGGTCTTCAGCCATCCGAGACTTAAAGACATAGCCAGACGCACCCAGGTCAAAGGCCGCGCTGACGAAATCAACGTCTTCGTGCAAGGTCAGGAAGATAATTTTCGCGGGATGACATCGAACCCGTAGTTGAGCGGCTACCTCGAAACCAGTCATATCGCCAAGAGAGATGTCCAAAATAGCGATGTCGGGGGCTAGAGCAGCAATCTCATTTAGAACTGACCTACCGTCAGAGAGCACACCGGCAACAATAAATCTCGTCCTTAGCGTCTCAGCCAGGGAAATTAGCAAAGCCCGATTATCGTCTGCAAGCAGGAGCACTGGGTACGCCAGGATGCGGAGCTGGTCCGGAGTTGGGAGTACTGTCGGTTGAACCTTGTCTTGCTCATTCATAGAGAGGTATCCTTCGCTGAATCTCGGATTTGGCCCGACGATAAAACGGTGCGCACACGTCGCGGTGCCCGACGGGCGTCACGATCTTTCCGGGAATGGTTCGGATGAATCCGGGCGATACGTCTTTGCGACGCCACGGGGAAGCAGCTTTCAGAGGAGAAGCGTACAGAGGAGATCTTGGAGAGAACGTACATGGCGAGGCACGCCCTTCGCCGTGAGCATCTGACTGCTGACAACGCATCCCGCACAGTGCAAGCGCACATCAGGTATCAGGAGTGCGTCGCTAAGAAGACGGACGAAAACAGGACGCGCGAGCTTGAAGGCAATGTGCGGAGGGGCCAGAATTATTGGTGCGGCGGATTCATCGAACGCGGTCTCGGGCAGGTCCACCGGTGGGACGGTGGATGCAAGAAATACTCCTGCCAGGAGGAGCCGGACGAGAGTCCGATAGTATCGCCTCAAGGGGACACCTCGGTACCCAACAGGTTAGGACCTCCACCTCAGCGGAGCAACTGCCAAAACTATTAGTACGCGGGCTTCGCGTCTAGATCTGCCGTGGGCAGCGGAACGCTTTCATCTGTGTGCGGCAAGCGATATAGTGAATCGTTTTCTTAGGAAGCTGTTGTTGGGTGAGCGCTGTTGCCAAATCGCCGAGTCACTCATCAAGGCAAGGTAAAGTAAGCGAGATCAGGCAGTAACACGCCAATTAATTTTGCGACAAAACGCTGCCATATTCGTATTTAGAAGTATCGACTTGTGAAAGAAACAGACTTACAAGGGAGACCGATGTCCGACGCACGGCAGTTGCTTAGTCACCGCCCATCGAACGCTAAAACTATCTTTCTGTTCTGTAGCTGCTGCAATTGGGGCATCAGCCTTAGGGCTACCTCAGGTGGCATCCCCACTCAAGAGGAGGTAGATCAAGCGTTCTCCGCACACCGGTGTGAGGACTACTCGGAGGCTCCTATCACCAGCTGAAGTTGCCAAAAACCCAGCTTTTCAGGCGCGGGAAGGTTAACGGCAAGAATTGCCGTTGTGGATTGCTCAGGTTCCGGACTTGCCGCTGCGGCGGCGTCAAGAGTCTGACGGGACTAACCGGGGGCAGATGGGCGTCTTTCTGGCGGGCTAACTAGCAGAAATGGTAGTTATCCGGCGGCCGAATTCTCTCTAGTATCGACCCGTGGCGATGGTCCCGGGCAGGGCAGTTTCGCTTATGCCTTGGCTTTTGCCGGATGCGGAGCGAAACGGATGCTGGTAAAGATGATGAGGCCGCGGAAAACCGGGCCGGGGAAATCAATATTCCTCACGATTCTGTTGTGCGGATTGGCTTGCAATGCCGTTTTTTGCGAGTCACAGCAGGACGCGGCGCAACCAGCAGCGGCACAACCGGCAGCGACGAAAGCGACAGCGGACGGTGGCGGCGGAACAGCCGATCTGGCGAAGGCGACGCAGAACCCTGTGTCGAGCCTGATCAGCGTTCCGGTGCAGAACAATGACAACTTCGGGATCGGGCCGTTCAATCGCACGCAGAATGTGCTGAACATTCAGCCGGTGGTGCCGCTGCAGATCAGCAAAGACTGGAACCTGATCATTCGCTGGATCGCGCCGATTATCTTCCAGCCTGCACCGGGAACGGCGAACCTGGAGGTGTACGGGATTGAAGAGAACACGCCGACCTACTTTGCGGCGCAGGCGGTGCAGAACAGCGCGGGTGTGTCCGGTTTTGGGGATATGGTGCCGACGTTTTTCTTCACACCTGCGAAGACGCACAAGCTGATCCTGGGTGCAGGCCCTGCGTTCACGTTGCCCACGGCTACGAGCAAGGTGCTGGGACAGGGAAAGCTTAGCATTGGACCGTCGGTTGTGGCCCTGACGCAGCCAGGTCATTGGACGATTGGTGCACTGGTGAATAACGTCTGGTCGGTGGCTGGACCGTCGGACAGGACCGCAGTGAACCAGATGATGCTGCAGTACTTCGTCAACTACAACCTGAAGAAGGGCTGGTATCTGACGTCTAGCCCGATTCTCAATGCGAATTGGAAGGCCTCACCGGGAAATGTGTGGACGGTACCGGTGGGGGGCGGCGCGGGCCGAATTTTGAGGTTTGGCTTCCAGCCAGTGAACATCTCGGCCGCGTTCTACGGAAATGCGGTGCATCCTGTAGCCGGCTCGTCGTGGAGCATGCGGTTACAGATTGCGTTTTTGTTCCCGAAGATTCCGCCTGAGATGAAGGCGAAGATGGCGGCGGCGATGAAGAAATAGGGCCAAAGAATAAAAAGGCTGTAGGGATGCCACCTGCTAAAGGTGAAAACAGCGTGGCTCACTTTGGGGAACGTCTTTGTTCCATTGTAAGGCCCCCAAAGGTAATACCGTCCGCCCTCGATCTTGCCGTTCACAGCAGCGCCCCCGAGGCAGGAAGCCGCAATTAGGTACGATACAAAGTCCAGTAGAGCGACAGCGGTGACGACGGCAGCCAACTGCGACAGTAAGCGACTCGTTACCCCGTATATTCTGCGTGTTGAGTCCTCGCGGATTGCTCAAGCAACATCTCTGGATTTCTCGGCTTGCGGTATGGCGGCATGATGACCGTCACGGCTAGCGTGAGCGTAGCATCGCGCTGGCGGAGAACAGGGTTATCAGAAACTTCAACCGAACTTGCCGAAAACCCGACCGTTCGGCAGTTCGGCAAGGGATAGCGTTCTCGTAGAGACTCCGTCTGACATCTTCCTCGACATTCGGGAATGATCGACCTGTTCACGGCTACAATAAAGCGTCATGACGATGCAGAAGAAACAACCCAGCGCTCCACAGGACAGTAAGCGACAGCCTCGCGAAGAGACTCATCTCGAAGGGCTGGCTTCCATCGCAAGCATGCTCATCATCTGGTCCTTTGTCATGGGCTTCGTACTTCAAAACTTCGTCATCCCCTCCGCCTCCATGGCCAGCACCCTACTCGTTGGCGACCATGTAATCGTAGAGCGTGCAACCCTGGCGCCCGCTAGCACTTGGACGAACCTTATCCCCTACCGCGAACTCCGGCGTGACGAACCCGTCGTCTTCTTCCGTCCGGCACCTAATCCCGAGGGTCAGCACGATATACTTGTGAAGCGCGTCATTGGCATTCCCGGCGACCGCATCCATCTCCGCAACGGCATCGTCTACCGCAACGGCATCGCCCTCAACGAGCCCTACGCCGCCAAACCCACCCCCGCCAACTACGACCCCTATAACGACGACTTCCCTTCCATCTCCCCCGACCGTGGCCGCAATGTCCTCGCCGAGTGGTCCCTCGATCTCCCCACCCACATCCAGGGCGAAGACCTCGTCATCCCACCGGGCATGTACTTCGTCATGGGCGACAACCGTACCAACAGCTACGACGGCCGCTACTGGGGCCTGGTCCCCCGAGCCAACCTCATCGGCCGTCCACTTTTCGTCTACTGGTCTTTCGAAACACCCGAAGACGATATGTACAAAACTTCCCCGTCAGAAAGAGCCAGTTCCACGCTCCACACCGTGCTCCACTTCTTTGACGAGACCCGCTGGAGCCGGACCTTCCACCGGGTGAACTAAACTGCCCTCCAAAGAAAGTGGCCACCCAGATCGTCTGATCAAGGCGCTCGAATGACCAATGCAAACTAATCCCCAGTTCCTTGAAACGACGTTTTGGGAAACAACCGGATCGAAGTTTCCGAAAACGCGACTTTCGGGGAGGTTAGCCGAAATCGTCAAACGCATCCGGTGTTGCGACAGGTTCACGGTGCTGTGTACACCCTGCTAATTTATAACGATGCGCTGTGCTTCCTTCATATACTTGGCATGGAATGTTCTTGTTATGAACGCCGCTCCAATCCCACCGCCCTTCGTTACCTTCAGTGATCCCGTGATGAACTTCACCTTGAGTTATCCGGATGACTTCCGATCTCTTCCACCTGTAGAACCTCAACTTGCAGGATGTCTCACTATCCCCCTCCGCCTTGCCGGGAAGTCTGAGCGTCCATATGAACGGATTCTTGTCCACGAAACCGACTATGGCTGTCTCCGAAGAAACACGCCAGAGATAGGACCGGAAACAAAGAGCACCGAAAACGACCTAATGAAAGTCTACGGTTATCTCGAAATGAGCGAGCCAACCAAGTTTCTCCTCGACGGGCATCCCGCAGCATTTGTCACGGCGAAGGCTAAGGTAAGTAGCCCTATGAAGGGGCTGGAGCCGGGCATGATTCTCTATAGTGTCCAAACGTGTGTCGCCCTCAAGAGCCGCGTCGCCTGTTGGAACGTTATGACAGTCCGATCATACGAGACTCAGCCGCCTATTGGCAGGCAAGGTAGCCTTCGATGGACGTCCTGGTAATGCATGGGTGCCCTCAGGCAACCGGGACATACTAAACGTTCTGCCTTGAAAACGGCGTTTTGGGAAACTACGGCTTTCCGACTGGCGAAGTTGCCGAAAACCCAACTTCAGAGGGAACTGTTAGGACAGGCGAGAGTTACATCTTGCAACCCAAGCCAGCGTTGAACGTATTTTCATCCACGTCAATCATTTCAGCGAGAGTGATGGTGTAGACACCTCCTCAGTGTTCAAGCCAGTCTTTGTAGCCCGCTTCAGATTCTTGCATCTCGGAAATAGTTCTGAGCTGGCGAGTAACGCTCAAGTCGATTGCCGCCTTCGTGAACGGAGCATGTTGAACGGTGGTCGGGGCTGGTCCACCTGTGCAGTTCTTAAAGTGAACGCCGTCAATCCGAACATGAACGATAACGCCTACTTTTGGCAGCGTTTCAATTCGTAAGATGGTGACGGTAGAAGAACTCTCGCCGGGGCGCGTTTTGTAGCTCCACACCTGCCCTGGACTGTATTTCGAATCGGCGAAGGTTTGAGGTCCGGCACACTTAGGCTTGTCAGCGCGAGCCCCCTGCTGAGTTAGAACTAAGCCGCCAAAGAGAACGGCTCTACAGATACCTTGCAGAGAGTTGAGGATGTACATGATTACTCCTCGGCAAAGATACCAAAACCGCCTCCTTGCAAATTTGGAAGTTCGCAAAAGCGGGATTTTCGGAAAGTTGAGGGCGAAGTTTCCGAAAGACCGACTTGCAGGATGGGCCGCTAGTTTAGCTCTCTCTCAGCGCCAGTAGTTGTTTGCAGCAGCGATGGTCTGAAACTCAATGGCCACGACGTGGCTGGCAGCAATGAGACTGTCGGGGTTCACTGCATAGATGGGACGACCCGCTTTAAGAACATCAAGGTCCGGTTGAATATTGTGAATCATGTGACGGGACATTGCGATCGCAAGTGCGCGTCCTGCTTCCGGAGTGGGAGTGATCAACGTTCCGCCGGGGACAAGAATCAACTCTGAGTCTGGTACACGATTCATTGTATTTCTCCTAGTTTGACTCTTTTGAGGTTAGCTTCCCACAAGCCGACTTCGTGGGGATCGGGCCCACTGGACTGTCGACGGGAAGATTAGTCCTGATAAGTTGGCTTGTCGTCGCCGATCAACGCTGGTTAAAAGCTCGGGGTGTTTCTCTCAATTTGGAGAGTAGACAAACCGGACGACCCGGTTCTTGGCATGGCACTCATCGGTATCTTCGGTACAAGCTGGATATAACATTCCCCATGGCACTGCCAGCTTGATCCGATTCTCCGCAATACCCTTGCGTATCAGAAGTTCTTTGACCCACTCCGCTCGTCGTAATGAGAGATTCATATTGTAGGCAGCGGTGCCCGTCGAGGAGGTGTAACCTTCGATATAAAAACGAGCACCTGGATGATCCTTCAACCATTGGACATCGGCGTTTAGGGTGTCCTGGTCCAAAGCGTGGTCGAAGCCATCATGGGCGAACGTGATTTTGTGCACGTTTTGGTTGAAGGCTTCCTCCTCTGGACCATAGAGAACGACTCTTGGTTTTCCCCAGTAATCAACCCAATAGGCGTCATCAGCGGACGCTCCTGAATGAGCTTTTGCAATTAGCGGGATACTGGTCATAAGGAGCATTGTGACCGCAACGAGAACAAATTGGCGTTTCATGGGTGTAACCTCCGTTCGGTTGATGTGGTAACAAGCTTGGTGAAGGATTGACCACACAATATTCGCCGTGTCCGAATTCGAAATACGCTGACTTCTGTTACCTATGTGCAGGCTGGGAGATAAGCCGCGCTCCAACATCAACCAAAAAGACTTTCACCGGCCGCGGTCGAGGCGATTAAGCAGACCCTTCATCCAGCGATATGCTAACCGCCCGGGCGCACTCAAACTACTAAGAGAACTACTAGCGCCACGATATCTTTTTCCAGTTTCGTTGCTGCCTGAACTTCTGAGCGCATGACGAGCAAAGCCGAAGTTGAACGGGCAATGGAGCCGGGTCCCGCTCATCGCGGCAAATGTGTGATTGAAGTGGAAACGCGTTGATACAGGGCCTATACTCGCCGGGACCCCTTACTGCTGCGCTTCTCGCGTATAACCGATTCCCGCAGGATTTGCCGGAGGAGCGTTGTGTCGGGTTACGGATTCTGGAGACTCCATGAAGTCGACGATGATGTCGTGTCCTCTGTTGATTAGCAGCATGCTTGAGCGCGCTGGTAAGCTCTTCCGCGGTGTTGAGGTTGTCTCGGTCGGCGCTGATGGTTCTTGCAACCGGTACCGCATGTGCGATTTTTACCGCCGGTCGCGGCAGTTGTCTGCTGCACTACAAAGTGCGGGTATCGCCAAAGGAGATCGGGTTGGCACGCTGATGTGGAACCAGCCGGAGCATCTGGAGGCTTACTTTGGCATTCCGATAACAGGGGCGGTGCTCCATACGCTGAACATGCGGCTCCATGCGGAGGATCTCGCGCATATCGTCAATCATGCCGGGGATCGGTTCCTTATCGTGGACAGTTGTTTGCTGGAGGTCTTCGAGCGGATCCGGCCGCGAATCAAAGTCGAGCGTGTCTTTGTGGTCGGTCACGGCGATCGCACGCTGCCGCAAGGGGCTGAGTCGTACGAGACGTTTCTCGACAGCGTATCCGTCGAGCCGAATGATCCGGGACTCGCGGAAGATGATGCCGCTGCGATGTGTTACACCTCAGGCACGACGGGCGTTCCAAAGGGTGTTGTGTATTCGCACCGCTCGATCGGTCTGCATACGCTCTCCATCTCTCTGCCCGATCAGATGAGTATCAGCAGGAGCGACACGGTACTCCCAATCGCGTCGATGTTTCACGTTAACGCTTGGGGATTGCCGTATGCAGCGGTGATGAACGGAAGCAAACTGGTGTTGCCGGGGCGAAACCTGCAACCTGTGGCGCTGCTCGACCTGATGCAGGACGAGCGGGTGACACTGGCTGCGGCGGTGCCTTCGGTTTGGCAGAGTGTGTTGAATACGATCGACGATCATCCGGGGCGCTGGAAGCTGGCCGACGAGTTGCGTGTGATCATCGGCGGCGCGGCGGCACCTGAATCGATGTTTCGGCGTTTCGACGGGCTGGGCGTGCAGGCGATTCATGCGTGGGGCATGACGGAGACTTCGCCGTTGGGGACAATGTGCAGGCTGAAGCCCTCGATGAGAGATTGGACGGAGGAGAAGCTGTACGCTCAGCGCACCAAACAGGGGCTGCAGTCGCCCTTCATTGATGTGCGCGTCGTTGATGATTTGCATGAGGCGGCCTGGGACGGAGAGACGACGGGCGAGTTGCAGATACGCGGTCCGTGGATTGCGGCCAGCTACAACGGTGACGATCAGCCCGACAAATGGACTGCTGACGGATGGTTTCAAACTGGAGACGTGGCGACGATCGACTCCGAAGGTTATGTGAAGATTACCGACCGCCTGAAGGACATGATCAAGTCGGGCGGAGAGTGGATCAGCTCGGTCGACCTGGAGAATGCTCTGGTTGGACACGAGACAGTACGGGAGGCGGCGGTTATTGCGGTGCCGCATGCCAAATGGCAAGAGCGTCCGCTGGCGATCGTTGTTGCAAAAGATGGCAAGGTCGTCGACGCTAGCGAGTTGCGGGTTTTTCTGGAGCAGCGTTTTGCACGCTGGCAGGTGCCTGATGCGTTTGTTGCTGTAACCGAGCTTCCCTATACTGCGACGGGAAAGCTGCTGAAGAGCAAACTGCGGCAGGACTTCAGCGACTGGCGATGGGATCACTCTTAGAGATACGTTTTCGCTGGTGGAGCAAGCAGGGTAGGATTGCTTGCAACGATGGAGGTGAGGGATGAGGGTTTCTCGGCGGGAGTTTTCGCGGTTGGGTGCGATGGGGCTGGCGGCGCGGATGCTGCCCTCGGTCGGTCTTGCGGCGCAGGGCGGAGAGCGGAAGATTGGGTATTGCGTGATTGGACTGGGGACGATTGCGGACCACTTTATGCGTGGAGTCCAGACGAGCGGGAACTCGCGGATTACCGGGCTGGTAAGCGGGCATCGGGATAAGGCGGAGAGGATCGCGGCACAGTATGGAGTGCCGAAGGACTCGATTTATAGCTACGAGGACATGGATAAATTTCGCGACAACAAGACGATCGACGCAGTGTATGTTGCGCTGCCGAACAGCATGCATGCGGAGTACACGATCCGGTCGGCGAAGGCGGGCAAGCATGTGCTATGCGAGAAGCCGATGTCGACGACGGTCAAAGAGGCCGAGGATATGATCGCGGCCTGCAAGACGGCGAATGTAAAGCTGATGATCGCGTACCGGCTCCACTATGAGCCTTTGCACCTGAAGGCGGTGAAGTTGATCAAGGATGGCGCGCTGGGGAAGGTGCAGGTGATCAATGGAGCGTTTGGGTTCAATGCGGCTCCTGGGGCCTGGAGATTGAATAAGGCACTGGCCGGGGGTGGGTCGATGTTCGATGTGGGGATCTATGTGTTGAATGCGTCACGTTATCTGACTGGCGAGGAGCCGGTGAAGTTTACGGCTGTGACGTCGACGATTGATCAGGATGGAAGGTTCAGTACGGTGGAGGAGAACGTTTCGTGGACGACGAAGTTTCCCTCGGGCGTGGTGGCAACGGGCAGTTGCACGTATGGAGCGCAGATGAATGGGTACTTCAAGGTGTTTGCTTCGAAGGGTTGGATGGAGATGGCTCCGGCGTTCAACTATGACGGGCTGAAGCTGCGGGCCAGTTTTTCGAGTGGGGGTAAGGGTTCGCCGAATATTGAGATTGATGACTCGAATCCAGAGAGGGACCCGACGGAGTTTACGCGAGAGGCGGATCACTTCTCGGATTGCGTGCTTCATGATCGGACGCCGAAGAGCTCGGGCGAGGAGGGTCTGCTGGATATGAAGTATATCGAGCAGATTTATGCTTCTGCCGTCTGATAATCGCTGCAAAGCGAGATGGGGAGTGCTCGTTGAAGCGCGTTGCATTGCGAGCAGCCACCCGCTATGATGCGACCACACTGAACAAGTTTGTATTGGGCTCCGATATCCTCGCAGGGCCGACCGTTCTGCGAGCGTTTGTCTTAGGGGGATCGGCCTATGCCTGTAATTCCGTCGTCGCTCGCGGCGAAGAGCTGGACGAACCTTGAGCCCTCGCCGCGGCTAACCCGAGTGCTGGTCGTCGCACTTCTGGCGATTCTTGCAACGCTACTGTTCACTTCGGTGCGGCAGGAGTCGCAGGTCTTCGATGAGGCAACCCATCTTTTTGCGGGATTTGAATATTGGAAGCATGGAGATTTTGGGAGGAATCCCGAGCATCCTCCGCTTGCCAAGCTGGTCGCGTCGGCGCCGGTTCTCAACATGGGGTTGAAAGAGCCTGCTCCCATTCAAGTTCCGTTTTTCAAGGCTCAGGACTTTATCAACGGTGCACAGCTGCTTTACGGCGGAGACGCCGACGCGATACTGATGCGCGCCCGCATGGCGGTCGCTCTGTTCAGTCTCCTGCTGGCGTTGATTGTCTTCTTCGCTGCGCGCGAGATGTTCGGCGATCTGGCGGCGGTCTTCGCGCTTGGGTTGTTCGTCTTTGAGCCGGTGCTGCTCGCCAATGGTGCTTTGGTGACGACAGATGTGCCGCTGGCGTGTATGTTCTTCGCGTCGGTGTATGGCTTTTATCGTTACGTGAAGAGGCCATCACTGGCGCGCCTTGGATTGTGTGCACTGGCGACGGCACTGGCGGTTGTGACCAAACACTCGGGCATTCTTGTTCTTCCTACGCTTTGCCTGCTTGCTCTGGTTGAAGTTATTAACGTGTCCGAGTTGCGATCGGCAGGTGCGGAAGAGCGTGGCCGTCGAGCACTCCGACTCACGATCGCGCTGGGGACGATTTTGCTGGTGACGTACGCGGTTCTTTGGGCGATCTACGGGTTTCGGTTTGCCGCGCGGCCTGGAGGATTGCAGATTGTTCCGCCATTAGCTCCTTATGCGGGGGCAATGACTCATCCGTTGCAGCGGGGTGTGATCCTGTTTTTTGCCCGGCACCATATTCTGCCTGAGGCCTATCTTTATGGGTGGGTGGATATTCTGCTGATCCCGGGGATTCGGCCGGCATTTGTTCTGGGGCGACACTTTGCTTCGGGACAGTGGTTTTTCTTCCCTGCCGTATTTCTTATCAAGACGACGCTTGCTCTGCTGATGCTTCTGCTTCTCGCTCCGTTTGCGAGGATCTCTGGGCGGAGGCGCGAGTTTATCTTCCTCACCGTACCCGCGGTGCTTTTCATGCTGTCCGCGATCTTCTCGATGCTCAACATGGGTGTTCGTCACCTTATGCCGATCTATCCGTTTTGCATTGTGATTGCGGGGGCGGCGGCGTCCTCGATCGCGAGCCGTTCCCTGACAGGCAGAGTTGCGATTGCTGCTTTGCTTCTCCTGGACGTGGTCTCTTCGCTGCATGCGTTTCCGGATTTTCTTGCTTATTCGAATGAGATAGCGGGAGGACCCTCACAGACGTACCGGCTAGTCACGGACTCTGACGATGATTGGGGACAGGGGTTGAAGTGGACCAAGCGATACCTGGACAAACATCCAACACAGGATTGCTGGATTGTCTATAACAATCCTCTTGTGGATCCGGCGTACTACTACGGGATTCACTGTAAGAGCCTGATGTCGGGATTTTCGCACGCGGTCGGCATGCCCTCGCCGTCGATTGCTCCGACGTTGTCAGGCACATTCTTCATCAGCTCGGCCCAGGTGGAGGGCCATCTGTGGGGACCGGATTCTCTGAATCCTTATGAGCCGTTTCGCCGACGCAAGCCAGACGATGAGATTGAGAATGTTGTTCTGGTCTATCGGGGCACGTTTGACGTTCCTCTGCTGGCTGCGCAGACTGACGATGGCACAGTGAGTATCCTGCTGGCACAGCACCGCTTTCCAGAGGCGCTGGCTCTGGCGCAGCATGCCGCTCAGGAGGCGCCTGGTTCGGGGGAGGTCAGCAACGTGCTTGCGGAGGCGCTGATGGCTTCGGGCCGCACCGAGGAGAGTAAGCAAGCGGCTGCCAATGCGGTGAGACTGGCGCGCGCGGACCATCCGGAGTACCAGATGAGACTCATAAAGTAAGACCCGCAGCACGGCCGGGGAGAACTGTGCTTCGGGATGGAAGTTTTTGACGGCGATGATTCTTATTGTGCGGAAAGAATGATGGTGCCCGGGCGGACCTGGTCGGGGCCGCGGAGTTTGGTTTTGGGTAGCGTGGTGGAGAATTTGTCGATGAGTAGAGCGACCTGGGTTCTATTGGCAGGAATGGGGATGATGTCGGCGAGGGCGACGTTGCGGTTGCCGACTCTGAGGGTAACGTCGGCTGATGTGAGGGTAACAGGACTTTTAGAGTCGGAGGCAATGAGGGCCTGGGTTGGCTGATCTGCTCCCTGGGCTCTGGCAACGGGAACGGCGAGAACGAAAAGTGCGAATGCCAGGAGGTGTTTCGTCATGCTTGCTTCCTTCCAATCGTTTAGGCAGGAAGCAGAATACCCCATCCCTTTCGACAAAGATGAAAAAAGGATGGGGTAGCCGGTTTTGAGCGAATTCCGGGTTTGGATTACTGCGAGAGGACGATTGTGCCTGGACGAACCAGCTGGGGGGCGTTGACTTTAGTTTTGGGCAGGCTGGTGGAGGCCTTAAGAGTGACTAGCTTTTTGTTGACGTCGACGGGGAAGGTGGCGACATAGCTCTCGGCAAGCGCCGTCTGGAATTGCTTGAGGAATGGAATGAGGGAGACGGGACTGCCGGCGCCCTGGTAGTACGTTTGACCGCCGGTTCCATCAGCAACCTGCTGAAGATATCCCTGACCGCTGAAGCTGCCTCGGCGAGGACCGAATCCCGCGTCAGTGTAGTAGATGGAGTAGACGGGAACGCCAGCTCGCTGCGCGTCGGTGACGGCTGCGGCGACGTAGGGGCTGTCCTGATTGGTGATGTTGGTGCTGCCGTTGTAGGGGTCAACGCCGTTGGTGATCATGAGGACGAAGCGGGCTTTATGCGTGGGCTGCTGAGATCGCGGCATCGGCTGGCCTTCGGCGCTGGGCGGCCAGTTCTTGACGAAGTCGGAGAGGCAGAAGTAGGGGCTGGCACTGGCGCCACGAACGCCCATGGAGAGGCGGAGGCCCTCGGCGGCAACGGCGCGATCGGTCGTGAAGCCTGGGATGGTATCGCTGCCGGAGACGACGCGTCCGTTCTGCATGTAGCCGACGAAGACCTCGGTGCCCTGAGGCAGGCTGGTGATGAAGGAGCGGATGTTATTGATCTCGCCTCCTATGCTGGCGCGGAGACCATCGTCGATGAGGAGTGCAACCTGGGCGCCGTTGGGCGGGACTGGAGCGAGGCTGAGAAGCGGGGTGACGCGGTTGTTGACCTTGAGCGTCACGTTGGACGCAGTGGCCGACGCGGGAGTCTTCGAGTCGAGCGAGATGACAGCCTGAGTGGGGGTGTTGCCCTCTTGCTGGGCATTAGCCAAGGGAAGCGCGAGAGAAAAAAGTGCGAGTGCGAGGATCGGTTTCATCATTTGATGTCGTTCCTTCCTTCTGCTGATTAGACGCGCTGGGGTGGGTTCAAGCTCCAGCAAAAGACCTATAAGTTACAGGAAAAAGACAGGTTTTGGCGCGAAGGAAGAACCCTGCGAAGGAGTGCCTGGACGGTTAAACACGAGTTGGTGAACTTTGACGCGTGGCGACGTCTTCTGTATCAGTCGCCGCCGATTCTGATCCTCATGCCGGCGCGGATAGTGAAGGGCAGGCCGGGATAGCCGATGGGGCCGATATGTTGCTGGCCGAGGAGGTTGTCGAGCTGGGTGAAAATGGCGATGTGCCTCGTAGCTTTGAACATCGCGTTCATGTCGAGCTTGGCATAGCCGAAGTCGAGGTTGTAGTTGGGCAGGAGGAGGGTGTTGCCGCCGTTGCGGTCGTTGTTGAGCTGGAAGGTGGAGTCGTCGCTGGTGCTGCTGAGAGCGCCTTTGATGGCGGCGGTGAAGCGCGTGGCCGTGTATTGGACGGCGAAGAAGCCGGTGTTGGGTGGACGGCGGAAGGGGCGGTTGCCGACGAGCGGCGAGAGGGCTCCGATGGGGACGCCGGGGATGTTTGGGTTGAATGCTGGTGAAGCGTTGTCGCTGGTGAACGACTGCTCGACGAGTGAGGCGAGGTAGGTGTAGCCGCCGCGGATGAAGAGGCGGTTGAGGGGCTGGTACTGTACCTCGAGTTCGAGGCCCTGGGCGCGGTAGGCGAGCGAGTTGAGCGACGCGGCGGGGATTTGCGATGCGATGGGAGCAGGGATGTTGAAGTAGTGTTCGAGACCTGTTGGTCCGATGTACTCGATCTGATGGCTGAACTGATTGTGGAAGTAGCCGGCCTTGAGGATGAGTTTCTGGTTGAGGATGTTCTGGTCGACGCCGTAGTCGTAGGTGCGGGAGCGCTCGGCCGTGATGGGCGCGATGTTGAAGGTGGAACCGCCGGTTTGTTGGAGGAGAGTTGCGAGGCTGGTGAGTTGGGCGTAGACGGAGGGTTCCTGTACACCGGTGGCTACGTTGGCGCGAAGAAGGGTCCCGTGAAAGGGCTTGTGGCCGGGGCGTACGGCATCGTAGGTGAGGCCGAGGCGTGGGGTTCCGGTGATGCCGACGAGTTCGTTGTCCTGGGCGGAGCCCCCGGCGGAGTAAAAGACGCGGTGCTTGATGTCGCCCTGGACCTGGAGGGTGTAGAGGTAGTTGGCGCGCTTGATGACACTGCCGCTGGGATATGTGGAGTCGAGGAGGCGTCCGCGCTCGTTCTGGTACTGGAAGCTGAAGAGCGTGGCGATGCGGTGAGGAAAGATGTAGTCGGACTGATAGTCGAACTCGTCGCGGTTGGAGACGGTGTCGAAGGTGGGGAGGATGAAGGCTGCCTGGCCAGTGGTGGCGTAGCCGTTCGCTCCGCGAAGAGTAAGGACGTCGCCGTAGTAGGTGGTTTGGGGGACGCCGTCGACGATGGTTGTGACGGGCTCGCCTGTGGGGCTGAACTGTTGGACTTGTTCGCGCTTGCGGGCGATGCCGTAGCGGGCGACGTTGTGCCAGTTCCCTGCCAGCGTGTTTTCGATGGTGAGGCCAGAGTAGATGTCCTGATCGGACTGCTTGCCGGAGGACGAGATGCCGTAGATATCGTGTGCGCTAGGCAGGCCAACGGCGGAGTCGGTGCCTCGGAAGGTGAAGCGGGCTGTGGTGTTGGTGACGATGCTGTAGCCGATGTTCGCGATGCCGTTTGTGGTGTGGTACTGGTCGAGCGGGAGGGCGTTGGAGGTGTTGAAGCGGTTGAAGGCAGCGAGGTAGTCGAAGTGTCTGATGGCGCCGGAGAGGACGGCTTCGTTGCGATAGGTGTGGAAGTTGCCCGCGTCGCCTGTGTAGTCGAAGGTGGGACGAAGGGCGGCGCTGCGTGAGGTGGCTAAATTGACTGCTCCTGCTTCGGCGCCGGTTCCCAGGTAGGCGCTGTTGGCTCCGCGGTAGAGTTCGGGGCCGGTGAGCGCGATGGTCGAGACGGCACCGTAGTCAAAGTAACCTCCGATGTCTTCGGAGGAGACGCCGTCGGTGAGGACTTTGTTGGCGTCGGAGCTGCCGCCGCGGATGTACAAAACACCAGGGCCGCCGGACTGACCGATTTGGACGGCGTTGACGCCTGGGGAATGGCGAAGGTCGTTGAGGATGCCGGTCTGTGTGATAAGAGCTGTCGTTGGAAGGAGCGTTACGCCGGCGGGAACCTGCTGGATGGGGGTGGGAATGCCGCTGAAGGTCGTGACCAGCTGCGGCGTGACGGTGGCGAACTGCATGACGATGTCGCGCGTGATGACGGCTGTGGTTGTGCCGTAGAAGTCCTGGCCTACGCTGGGGATGTAGGGCGCGGCTGCGGTGAGAAGGACGAATCGGCCTGTCGCGGTGCTGCGAATCTCATAGGTGCCGTCGAGCTGGGTGTAGGCGAAGGCTACGACCTGCTTGCCGTGGACGAGTTGGATGCGCGCATTGCCGAGAGGAATGCCGTAGGGAGTGGTGACGGTGCCGCGAACGACGACGGCCTGGGCAGAAACGGTGAGGAGCGCCGCGGCGACGAGGGTGAGGACGCGCTTCGTCGCCCTGCGGTAGTGCGGGTTCAGCATAATTTTGATTGTAAGGGGCCGGGGTAGAGGCGAGCTTCAGGGGATGAGAAGGAGCTTGCCTGTGGTCTTGCGTGATTCGAGGTCGCGATGGGCGTGGGCGGCGTCGGCAAGTGGGTAGATGTGTTCGATGCGCAGCTTGAGGGAGCCGCTGGCGATGCCGTCGAAGACGTCTTTGGCGCGGGCTTCGAGATCGGCGGGCGTGGCGATGTAGTCCTTCATGGTTGGGCGCGTGACGTAGAGGGAACCCATGGTAGAGAGGCGGATGAGATCGAAGGGCGGGACTGCTCCGCTAGAGCCGCCGAAGAGGACCATGAGGCCACGGGGGCGGAGGCACTGGAGCGACTGCTCGAAGGTGGTCTTTCCGACTGAGTCGTAGACGACGGGAAGGCCGCGGCCATTGGTAAGCTCTCTTACCTTTGCGGCGAAGTCTTCTTGGGTGTAGAGGATGATCTCGTCGGCACCGGCAGCGCGCGCAAGAGCGGCTTTTTCTTCGGTGGAGACGGTGGTGATGACGCGGGCTCCCCGGGCTTTGGCCATCTGGATGAAGAGGAGTCCGGTGCCGCCTGCGCCGGCGTGGATGAGGACCTCGTCGCCGCTCTGGATGGGATAAGTGGAGTGGGTGAGGTAGTGGGCGGTGAGGCCCTGAGTGAGCGCCGCCGCGGCCTGCTGGAAGTTGACGCCTTCGGGGATGGGCACGAGACGGTTGGCAGGAGCGACGGCCAGTTGGGCGTAGGTTCCGGGAACGCCGCACCATGCGACGCGGTCTCCGGCTTTGACCGAATTGACATCCGGAGCGGTGGCGACGACGATGCCGGCGGCCTCCTGCCCCAGCGTGTAGGGCAGATGGGCGGGGTAGCGGCCCTCACGGAAGTAGGTGTCGATGAAGTTGACGCCGGAGGCTTCGATGCGGATGAGAACCTCGCCGGCCCCGGGGGTTGGGGTGGGGAGATCACGGAGGGCGAGGACGTCGGCGGAGCCTGTGGTGAGGATCTGGATAGCTTGCATGGTCGTGGATGCCAGAGTACAACATCGTGGCGCGAGATTGGATGGATCAAGCCGCTGTCGTGGGCAGATGAATGTCATCTTCTTGCAAAAAGTGACCCGTAACGGCGGACAAGAAGCGTTTCGGCTGCTCCTTCATCTAAAATTGAGATATCAGAGGCGACCGGTGGAGCAGCCGCCACCCTTTTTCTGTTTTTGATTTCTGATTTCCGATTTTCATTGATGGACCCATTTCAAGCGCTGGAAGAGGAGCAGGAAGACCCATGTCGAGCCATCAGCCATTGCCAATCGCGATCTATTATGAGCAGCCGAACTGGTTTAAGCCGCTATTTGCGGAGCTGGACCGGCGCGGGACGAATTATGTGAAGCTGGACGCGGTTGAGCACAGCTATGGACCGGGAGATAAGCCCGAGGAGAAGTACGCCCTGGTACTGAATAAGATGAGCCCCTCGGCGTGGAATCGCGGGCATGGCGACCAGATCTTTTACACGATGGGATTTCTCGAGCACCTTGAGAGCCGCGGCGTGCGCGTAGTGAATGGAGTGGCGGCGTTTCGGAGCGAGCTGTCGAAGGCGACGCAGTTGTCGATGCTGGAGGGATTGGGCCTGGGTTATCCGAAGGCGCGGGTGATTCACCGGGCTTCGCAGGCGATCTCGGCTGCTGAGGGGCTGCGCTTCCCTGTTGTGGTCAAGCCGAACATCGGCGGCAGCGGCAGCGGTGTGGTGAAGTTCAACACGAAGGAGCATTTGGCGGAGGCTTCGGCGACGGAGAACGGCCTGATGTTGGGGATGGATTCGACGGGACTGGTGCAGGAATTTGTGCCGGCGCGCGGATCGCATATTGTTCGGGTCGAAGTGCTGGACGGCAGGTATTTGTACGCGATTAAGATACATATTACGGGTGAGACCTTCGACCTTTGCCCTGCAGATATCTGCAAGACGCCGCTGGGTGTGGAGTTGAACCGTGCGGCTTGTCCGGTTGATGCGCCAAAGACGGGATTGACGGTTGAGGCGTTCGATACGCCACCTGAGGTAATCGAGGAGGTCGAACGGCTGATGGCGGCGGCTGGAATCGAGCTGGGCGGCGTGGAGTTTATGGTCGACGACCGCGACGGCCGGCGGGTCTACTACGACATCAACGCTCTCTCTAACTTTGTCGCGGATGGGCCGAAGGTTGTGGGCTTCGATCCATTTGCGAAGCTGGCCGACTGGCTTGAGGCTGAGGCGAAGATCGTCAACGATCGCCGCGCGGGTGTGCAGGATCTTGCAGGAGTAGGACGCTAGATGCGATACGGTTTCTGGTTGCCGGTGTTTGGCGGATGGCTGCGCAATGTGGACGATGAGCAGATGGAGGCGAGCTGGGAGTACGTTCGCGACCTGACGCAGCGGGCGGAGAAGATCGGCTACGACCTGACGCTGATCGCCGAGCTGAACCTGAACGACATCAAGGGGATTGAGGCGCCTTCGCTCGATGCGTGGTCGACGACTGCGGCGCTGGCTGCGGTGACGGAGCGACTGGAGCTGATGGTCGCGGTGCGGCCTACGTTTCATAATCCGGCGTTGCTGGCGAAGCAGGCCGCTTCGATTGACGTGATGTCGCATGGGCGGCTGACGTTGAATGTGGTCTCGAGCTGGTGGAAGGACGAGGCGACCAAGTACGGCGTTCACTTTGACGAGCACGATGACCGCTATGCGCGGACATCGGAGTGGCTCGATGTTGTGGATGGATGCTGGAAGCAGCAGGGGTTCAATTACAAAGGCACGTACTACGACGTGCGTGACAATGTGCTGTCGCCAAAGCCGGCGAGCAAGCCGCGGCCGACGCTGTATGCGGGTGGCGAGTCGGATGCAGCGAAGAATCTGATCGCGGCCAAGTGCGATGCTTACCTGATGCACGGTGACTCCCCTGAGGCTGTGGGGGTGAAGATCGCGGATATGAAGCAGCGGCGTGAGGCTCTTGGGTTGGGGCCGATGACATTTGGCGTGGCTGGCTATGCCATCGTTCGCGACTCGGAGGCGGAGGCGGTTCGTGAGGTGGAACGAATCACGGATGTGAAGCAGTCGGCGCGGGGCTATGCGAACTATGAGCAGTGGGTGACGGGTTCGCAGCTGCAGACGACCGTGTCGCTGAAGGATTATTCGGTGTCGAACCGTGGGTTGCGGAGCGGATTTGTGGGGACTCCGGAGCAGGTTGCCGAGCGGATGGAGGAGTTTACCGCCGTGGGGGTTGATCTGGTGCTGCTGCAGTCGAGCCCGCAGGCCGAGGAGATGGAACGGTTCGGCGCGCAGGTGATTCGGAGTGGGGCTGCGGTTTAGGGATCTGCAGGGGATATTTACCGAGTCAATTCATCGGCAAGACTGTGCAATTATGACGACTGGCAAGGAGTTATTCTTTGCTAATGCTACTTCGTTCCCTTTTGCTGACGTTTGCCTTGTTCTCGAGCGCCTTTGCGCAGGACAACCCTGACTGGACTACGAATCATGTGCCCTTTCGCGTTGTCGGCAATGTGTACTACGTCGGCAGCAACGATCTGGCCTCGTATCTGATTACGACGCCGCAGGGACACATCCTGATCAACAGCAATCTGCCGAGCAGTGTTCCGCAGATCAGAAAAAATGTGGAGGCCCTGGGGTTCCACTTCAAAGACGTCAAGATTCTGCTGATCAGTCACGGCCACTGGGATCATGCTGCGGGAAGCGCGGAGATCAAACAACTGACCGGCGCGAAGTACATGGTGATGGACGCCGATGTGCCGCTGGTAGAGTCGGGCGGGAAGACGGATTTTCAATATGGCGCCGAGGCCGGGAGCCAGTTTCCTGTGACGAAGGTAGATCGTGTGCTGCACGACGGCGATGTGGTCAAGCTGGGCGGCGTCGTGCTGGTAGCGCACAAGACACCGGGCCACACGAAGGGATGCACCACGTGGACGATGAAGGTGCAGGAGAAGGGCCG
This sequence comes from uncultured Acidobacteriaceae bacterium, assembly GCA_963798925.1. Classification (GTDB taxonomy): domain Bacteria; phylum Acidobacteriota; class Terriglobia; order Terriglobales; family Acidobacteriaceae; genus Edaphobacter. The sequence goes on along the minus strand of CAWCVD010000007.1, from coordinate 125,020 downwards.
CACCTACAACGTCGTGATCGTCGGGAGTCCAAATGTGAATCCGGGCTACAAGCTGGTGAACAATACCGCCTATCCGGGGATCGCTGAGGACTATAAACTGACCTTTCGGACACTGAAGGCGCTGCCCTGCGATGTGTTTCTGGGTGCGCATGGAGCCTATTTCGGCATGGAGGCAAAGTACTCCCGGATGAGTGCGGGCGGAGAGAATCCGTTTGTCGATCCTCAGGGGTATGCAAGCTACGTCGCCGAGCGTGAGGAGATGTTTCGGCGCGAACTCGCCAAGCAATCCGGTAGCGATGCTAGCAACTGATCGGCATGGAGATCCCGACGTCCCCCAAGGGGGGGATGCCAACGCATAAATTTTGCATGTTCGTGCCTTGACGCGGAATGATAGGCTGGTTCATCCTTTGTGGATTTGAACAAAGGGTGCATGAACCGGTGAGGACGCGATTGAAGCACTCGAATCGAGAGTGGATTCGGAGAACGGCAGGTCGTGGGGTTTGGACGATATGCCTGGTGCTCCTCATTGCAGGGTGCCGGGCGAGGAAGAGCGGGGATCGTTCGCTTCTGGAGCGGCTGGAGCGCGCGGGGCACATGCACGCAGTTCCGACGGCTGGTGAAATAGCGGAAAAGGGCCGGGCAGAGATTACGGACGAGTGCGCGAAGCAATCCTTCGAGACCGCGAGTAAGGGGCTGATCGTCAGCGAGATTGGGTTGCACGAAGACGTCTTCATGCTGCGGGACCTTGTGTCCTATGGGTCTATTGGGTACAACCTGGATGAAGCGCTGAGGCTCGAATCGATGTTGCGTGCTGAAGTCAGCAGGCGAACCCGCCCGGCAGAACAGGCTGCGTGTATCGAGAGGTTTGCCGAGCATCTGGAGGCGTTGAGCGATCCTCTGGTCGAAGGAGATCAGCGGCTAAAGGAGTTGGACGCTACCGCCTTCAAAGACGCGGCCAAGGAGGCCGACAGGCAGACCGAGGAAAGGCTGCGCGCGGCTGACAAGGCCGCGGAGTCGCCACAGAACTGATTCGAGCGGAAGTTACGGAAGTTATTGAAGCAGGCTCTCTTCCGAGCGCAGACGGATGATGCGATCGACCGCGTAGGGTGCGCGGTGGGAGGCCGTGTAGAAGTGACGGACCTGAAGTTCGCCCAAAAGACCTATGCCCATCATCTGAATGCCGGCAAGGATAAGAATTCCGGCGATAACAAAGATCGGGCCATGCAGAGACATGATGTGCTGGCCGGTCATGACCTTGAGGATCAGAAGCCAGACGGCCAGGCCCGCACCGCCCGCCACGCTCAAAGCGCCGAGGGTGCCGAAGAAGTGGAGCGGACGCGTCATGTAGCGAAGCAGAAACCGGATCGTCAGAAGATCGAAGAAGACGCGGAAGGTGCGGGTGAGACCGTAATGCGACTTCCCTGCCGTGCGCGCGGGATTCGAGATGGGAACCTCGCAGATGCTGGCGCCGTACCAGGAGGCGAGGGCCGGGATGAAGCGGTGCATCTCGCCGTAGAGAGGAATGTTCTGAATGACCTCGCGACGGTAGGCCTTGAAGGTGGTTCCGAAGTCGTGAATGTTGACTCCGCTCAGCAATGCCATCAGTGAATTTGCGACGCGCGAAGGGATGCGGCGCAGGAAGAAGTTGTCCGCTCGTTGAGCTCGCCAGCCGCTGACGACATCGTAGCCCTCTTCGAGCTTGGCCAGGAAGGTTGGGATCTCGGTGGGATCGTGCTGAAGATCGCCGTCCATGGCGAGAATATTGTCGCCCTGGGAGTGGTCGAATCCGGCGGCGAGGGCCGAGGTCTGGCCGAAGTTGCGGCGGAGTTTGATCACCAGAACGCGGCTGTCTACCGCGGCGATCTCTTCCAGAAGACGATAGGTGCGGTCGCGGGATCCATCGTCGACAAAGACGAGTTCGAACGACTCACCGACCTGCTCCATGACGGCCTTGAGCCTGTCGTAGAGAGTAGTGACGTTCTCCTCCTCGTTATGGAACGGAACGACGATGGAATATTTGGGCACGGTTTGATGATACTCCCAGCTATGCGCTTCCCGAGCCAGAGAAACCATTGTTTCAGGAAGGATTTGTGCAAATTCTTGTCGTGCGGAGGACGAATTGCCTTCAGCCTCCAATGCCCGGAACTCTATTTCGACCAGCAGTTGAAGAGGCCGATCAAGGAACGCGAATCTGCCCTTAACCGGATCTTCCTGACTAAGATGTAGTTACGTGGGCAACGGATGCACGGTGACTGCGGCAATTCGAACGATCAAAAACGATCGCTCCGGCCAGCTAGAAATGCAGGGACAGGACATAGTCCATGGCGGTAGGTTTGCCGAAGTACGATCCGGGTACGAACTCCGCCTGCTGGGCAGCCGCAGTCGCAGCAGCCACCAGGGTCGCATCCCCCAATTCGGCGCGGATATCGCCGGCCTTGCCGTTCTCCAAAACATCGATGATCAGGCGCACGTGGCCGTGGCTTCCATGACAGGGTTGGCCCGACTTGCAGTTCGGCATAGGCAGACTGATCAACCGGGGTGGTGTAATCGGTGGTTTTTGCGCGCGCAACTGCGCCAACGGCGCTATCAGCAATAGCACGAAAGTTGCACAGATTCGACGCATGCGCAATATTCTCACGATTTGCAAGGGTTTAATCATGATTCTTACGTGGATTTGGCTGTATTTTCTGCCAGTGCCGTCGACGCCATCCCCGCCGGCGGTCTTAATCCGTTCCCATTTATGGCACAAAACTGACAGCGTCGGCAGCTCGAAATCGCGAGAGATTTGGTGGGCAGTGAGGGACTCGAACCCCCGACATCCTGCTTGTAAGGCAGGCGCTCTAACCAGCTGAGCTAACCGCCCGCGCGAATTCCAAATGGTCTCAATCCAGTGTATGGGAGTCCTGCAGGCGGCGCAATGCGGTGTGAACGAGAAGGTGTGGCTCTGCAGCAAACCCGTGTTGGAGGTAAAATCAATGAATACCCCTGGGGGGTATTAGCATCTGCTCTTCTAGGAGGGGTAAAAAGGCCATGCAAAACGCGTTCACGCTGTCGATTGAAGGGATGCACTGTGGAGGCTGCGTTCGCAGAGTGACCAACGCGCTCGAAGGCATCAGGGGTGTGGAGTTGGGCTCCGTGGAGGTGGGTTCTGCGCAGCTGACATTCCAACCCGAGCTGGCGAGTGCCGAGGAGATCGCCTCGGCCGTTAGCCGCATCGGCTTCACTGCGCGGCTTGAGAGGTAGAGCGGAATCGCCATGGACAGTCCGGTCAAAATCGAAGAGAGGAGAGCGAACGCGACCTTGCCCCCGTCCCTCACGCCCGAGCACACCACTATCCCGGTGACGGGCATGACCTGCGCGGCGTGCCAGTCCTTCGTACAACGCACACTTGCTGCACAGGCTGGAGTGCAGGACGCGAACGTCAACCTCATGCTCAACAATGCGACCGTGACCTTCGATCCGGGCGTGACTTCGGCCTCCGCGCTGGTGGACGCAATACGCAGCACCGGTTACGGCGCGGAGATTCCTGCGCGCGAACTGTCCGCCGTCGAGCAGCAGGAAGACGATGACACGGAGCGGTTGCAGGAGTACAGGCAGTTGCGCTTGAAGGCCGTGATCAGCGTATTTGCCGGACTCTTCGCGATGTTGCTCTCGATGCCGTTGATGAGCAGCGGGGGCGGGATGGAGCGCGTAAAAGACCCATTGATGAATTGGAATATGCGCGTGCTTGATCCGGTGCTGCGCAGAGCCTTGCCGTGGATGTACCGGATCAGCGACGACGCGATTCGTTGGACTCTCTTTGCTCTTGCGGCGTTCATTCTCGGCTGGGCGGGACGCCGCTTTTATACCAAGGCATGGTCCGCTCTTCTGCATAAGACGGCCAACATGAATACGCTGGTGGCGCTTGGCACCGGCGCGGCGTTCCTCTACTCTGCGGCGAGTACGATCGCGCCCGGATTCTTCCTTGCTCGCGGTATCGCTCCCGACGTTTATTTTGAGGCGGCGATCCTGATCGTCGGACTTGTGCTGACCGGGAATGCGCTTGAGAGCAGAGCGAAGGGACAGACGACGAGCGCGATGCGGAAACTTGTGCAGCTGCAGCCGAAGACCGCGACTGTGCTTCGGGATGGCCACGATCTCGATGTGCCCGTGGACTCGATTAAGCAAGGCGATGTCGTGCTGGTGAGGCCTGGCGAACGTATTCCCACCGACGGCAAGGTGATCGCCGGAAGAAGCAGCGTGGATGAATCCATGTTGACGGGTGAGCCGTTGCCGGTGGAGAAGACGGCACAGGACCGATTAATTGGAGGAACGCTCAATCAGCGCGGATCGCTGCAATATCGCGCAAGCAGCGTTGGTGCAGGCAGTACGCTTGGTCAGATCGTTCGGCTGTTGCGCGAGGCGCAGGCGTCGCGTGCGCCGATCCAGCGAATTGCGGACCGAATCAGCGCAGTCTTTGTGCCGGTGGTGCTTGGAATCGCGGCTGTGACGTTTTGCGCATGGCGAATCTTCGCGCCCCACGCCGGAGTCATGCAGGCCTTTGCGGCTGCGGTGACTGTGCTGGTGATCGCCTGTCCCTGCGCGATGGGCCTCGCCGTTCCCACAGCGGTCATGGTCGCGACGGGACGCGGCGCTTCGCTGGGCATCCTTATTAAGGGCGGCGAGGCGTTGCAGCGGATGGAGAAGATCGACACGATCGCGCTCGACAAGACCGGAACGATCACTACGGGCCGTCCACAGGTGAAGGAGATTGTATTGGCCGCTACCGCAAGAGAGCGTGAACCGTAAAGCGGAAAAGATCTTCTTCGCGTTGCCGCTGCACTCGAACACGCGAGTGAACATCCACTCGCTGAAGCGGTGGTACTTGCGAGCAAGGAGCGTGGAATAGATCTTCCGCAGGTGCAAGATTTTGAATCGTTTCCTGGTCAGGGTGTCGCGGGAGTTGTTGAAGGCAGGAAGGTGTTGATTGGAAATCCCGCTCTGTTGGAAGGCAGCGGCGTGGCGATCGACTCCCTGCTAAGCGTGGCGACGCGTCTTGCTGAGCGGGGTGCGACTCCGCTGTGGATCGCGATCGATGGCACACTGGCCGGCATCGTTGCGGTTGCCGATACGATCAAGCCGACCTCGGTCGAAGCCATACGCCGGCTGCATGCGGAAGGGCTTCGCATGGTGATGCTGACAGGCGACAACGAAGCCTACGGCACGCGCCATTGCACGCGAGGCCGGTGTCGATGAAGTGATCGCCGGCGTGCTACCCGCAGGAAAGGTTGACGCGATCAGGCGTCTTCAGGCTGAGCATCGGGTCGTCGCGATGGTGGGGGATGGGGTTAATGATGCTCCTGCTCTTGCGCAGGCCGATGTGGGAATGACGATGGCCAGCGGCATCGACATCGCGATGGAGGCCGGCGACGTGACGCTGACGCGCAACGATCTCAATGGAGTGGCAACAGGGATTGCGCTGTCGCGAGGCACCATGCGCGTAATGCGACAGAATCTTTTCTGGGCGTTCGTCTACAACGTCATCGGAGTTCCAATCGCGGCGGGAGCGCTGTATCCGGTCTTCGGCCTGCTTTTGAGCCCGGTGATCGCAAGTGCCGCAATGGCGTTGAGCTCGCTCAGCGTTGTCACCAACAGTCTGCGATTACGCCGGCTGAAACTCGAGTAAGGATATTGCCATGAAGAAGAGCACATCCAGGAACGGTGTCGCCAAGGCACCCCTCTGCCCCACCGATTCCAACCTGCCCGGACGCAAAGCAGCTGGCGTCGATCCGGAGATCAAGGCTTCGAATCTCCGGCGGCTGCGCCGCATTGAAGGCCAGGTCCGCGGCCTGCAGCGCATGGTGGAGGAGGATCGTTACTGCGTAGACATTCTCACGCAGGTCTCTTCGACCCAGGAGGCGCTGCGAGCTGTAGCCCGCGCACTGATGCGCAACCACCTGACTCACTGCGCCACCACGGCGATCCGCAGCGGCTCAACTGAGGAGCGCCAGGCAATGTATGAAGAATTGCTGGAGGCAATCTACAAGAACGCACGATGACGTTGCGGTCGCACATTGGTTGAATTCGACGAGCAGGCCGCGAAGGCGAATATTCAAGCCGTTCGACTGAGAATGCAGCATCTGGCCGCTTCATCAAAGACCGGCGCCGGGCTGTAAGAGTATCTGCAATTTCTCACGGCTCGCTTCTCCGCGCTTACATAGAAAATGCCGGTCTGATTCTGGAAAGGCGCGCCAAACTGTCGTGTCATCTGATAGACTTTTATCTGTCGTTGCCTTGGTAGTTTTGGTTTCCAGTTTGATGTCGAGTCGGGTCCCAAAGGGCTGAAACTGATGCCAAAGCAGCGATAGGATAGAACAAAGCGGGACCGGCGAAAGCTATGAAACGCTTGATTCTATTTGGACTTCAATCCAAGTTGTTGAGAAACAACCTGGGGACGTAGCTCAGTTGGTTAGAGCGCTGCCCTGTCACGGCAGAGGTCGCGGGTTCGAGCCCCGTCGTCCCCGCCATAAACTACCAAGAATCAATGGGTTTATGGCTACCAAAAGTTACCCTAATTCATCCTGAAGCATGACCCGGGATGTTCGGAAATCCCTTGGTTACTCGCCGAACATCTCACACTATCCCAATTTGAGGATTTCGTTCTTAATACTCGCGGCGATCTCACGATACTTTCGCTGCAACTCTCGCAGTTTGAGGAGTTCGCCGGAGGTTTCGGGAGGGTTGTAGGATATGTAACTGCTAATCGTTTCGATATCCGATTCAACGTCCCTGAGCTGCTGGGTGAGGAAGATTCGCAGAGATTCCTTGCCGTCTGTGCACATATCCCTCTCGACCTCATCTGTATTTCTTAATCAAACGCTCACGCATAACCTTCCGCTTGGTGGTTTGGCGTCCAAGTGCGCATATTATGCAGCCGTCCCAATCCTCGTCATATTGCCAAATCATCGCTGCGGCCATTGCCGATCGAGTGTCGCTCTAGTGTCCAGAAGAGTCCCCACGGCGGCTTGCCTCGAACAGGAACCAAGTACGCCGTTCGGTTTCGTCGATCCAAACTTCGATCAGGCTCGCCGTAGCGATATCGTTGTGCTCATCGCACACGCCATGTGTCTCGCGCAGGCGCGCAGCCAGAGTCTTACTATCTTCAAGCAGCTCGGCGAGCATGTCTTCCGGCTCGACGTATTCGGCGTCGTTGTCCGAGATGCGTTGCAAACGGGCGATATGGCCGATGGACCTGATCGTCGTGCCGCCTATCTTGCGGACGCGCTCTGCAATGGGATCGGTCATAGCGAAGAGCTGGTCGCCCTGTTCGTCAAGCAGCAAATGATAGTCGCGGAAGTGCGGCCCGCTCATGTGCCAGTGGAAGTTCTTGGTCTTCACATAAAGCGCGAACACGTCCGCCAGGAGGGCATTCATGGCTCCTGCGATGTCTTTCGTTGCCGCCGCTTTCAGGTCGGTCGGAGTAAGCAGTGGGGCCTCTTGTCTGCGCGCGAGGTCCTGCGTCGATGCCGTTGACTTCTTCATACCCTCTCCTTGGTCCAACAATTCGGTTGAGTCGTCCGAGCGCGCCTCGCTAAGGCTGAAGCGAGGTCGGGTCAAATGCTCCGGTCCTTCTACCTTCGACTGATATGTACCCGTGATCAGGTCGATCCAAGCGTCCAAAACATCCTAACGCCATCTACCTGTTAAGTGTTAGGAGTGAGAAATCTTCGTCATTCCCAGCTGGCGATCAAATGCACGACGCCGGCGTATGTTCGATGAGTACATTGGCGTCACCTGGACCTGATTCCGAAGGATGATAATTTAATCACGGTAGGCTGATCCGTGATGCACGCGTAACAACCGCGACTCTACGGCCCATTGCGCAACATGCTCTGAAGGAATGCCATGACTCCGATGTCCCATGAAGAGTTTGCAAACAAAATAGGTACGGGGCTGCTCTCATTCCCCGTCACCCATTTCACCGATAGCTACGCTTTCGACGAAGGCCCATATCGTGAGCATCTTGACTGGCTTTTGGAGTACAAGCCCGCCGGTCTGTTTGCAGCAGGCGGAACGGGTGAGTTCTTTTCCCTGACTCTGCAGGAGTTTTCAACGGTCGTCTCGGCTGCGGTGCAACAGACCAACCATCGCGTTCCTGTAGTTGCTGGCTGCGGATACGGCACTGCGATAGCCAAACAGTTCGCCGAGGCCGCGGAAGCCGCTGGAGCCGATGGCATTCTGCTCCTGCCTCCCTACCTGCTCAACGCCGAGCCGGCGGGTATCGTAGCGCATGTTGAGGCGGTATGTGCTTCCACCAATCTTGGAGTCATCTTCTACAACCGCGACAATGCCATCATCAATGAAGTAACGCTGGAGCGCCTCTGCGCGCGTTGCCCGAATCTCGTCGGCTTCAAGGACGGATACGGCGACATCGAGCTCATGACCCGTATCTATGCGCGCATGGGTGACCGGCTCACCTACATCGGCGGGCTGCCAACAGCCGAGACCTTTGCTCTTCCCTACCTCGAGATGGGAGTCACCACCTACTCCTCGGCGATCTTCAACTTTCTTCCCCAGTTTGCTCAAGACTTCTACGCTGCCGTGCGCAGACGTGATCACGATGAGGTCTTCAAACAGCTGCGTGACTTCGTCCTGCCCTACATCGACATTCGCAACCGCCGTAAAGGCTATGCAGTGTCGATCGTCAAAGCCGGCATGCGCGCGATCGGCAGGGCGGCCGGCCCGGTTCGCACGCCGCTCACCGACCTTGATCAAAGCGAGATGGATGCTTTGACCAAACTGATCGCGGATCGGACATGAGGCGGCCGGAAAATCGATGACCGTAGCCAAACAGACTCACGTCCGCTATCTCATCGTCACGATGCTGTTCATCGCCAGCTGTTTCAGCTACGGTGACAGGGCTGCCCTCTCAGTCGCGGGCGCCGTCATGCAGAAAGCTCTTGGACTGGGCCCGGCAAAGATGGGACTTCTGCTCTCCGGCTTCGGCTGGGCCTATGTGTTCGGCCAGTTGCCCGCGGGCGGATTGCTCGACCGCTTCGGCTCGAAGCGTGTGTACGGCATCAGCATCGTGTGCTGGTCGATCTGCGCATTCCTCATAGGGTTTGCCGGCTATCTTGCCCCGTCGTTGGCCTTCAGCGTGATCTTTGGTCTGCGCCTACTGTCCGGCCTCGCCCAATCGCCTGTCTTTCCTGGCAATGGCCGCATCGTCGCAGCCTGGTTCCCCACTGCGGAACGCGGTCGCGCCTCCGCCATCTTCAATGCCTCGCAATATTTCGCCTTAGTCATGTTCGCGCCGCTATTCGGATGGCTCACCCATACCTACGGGTGGAGAAGCTGTTTCTGGTTCATGGGTTTCTTCGGCCTCGTACTTGCGTTCGTTTGGTCAAAGACGGTCTATAACGTGAACGACCATCCACTAATCTCCCCGTCGGAGGTCGAGTTCATTGAGCGAGGCGGCGGCCTGGTGAACGTCGACCGCGTGGCGGGTTCAAAATCACGCGGCAATCCGCTCACATGGGCTGGCGTCAAACGGTTGCTCAGCCAGCGGATGCTGGTCGGAATCTACATCGGGCAATTCTGCATCAACACACTGACGACATTCTTCCTGACGTGGTTTCCGTTGTACCTGGTGCAGGCCCGGCACATGACCATCCTTCAGGTTGGTTTCGCTGCTGCTCTACCAGCGCTGTGCGGTTCCGTCGGAGGCATTCTCGGTGGTGTCTGCTCCGACTACCTCCTCCGACACGGCCGCTCCCTCACCTTTGCGCGCAAGGCACCGATCATCGCCGGAATGCTGCTCTCCGTCACGATGATCGCCTGCAACTACACTAATGTGCAGGCGCTTGTCATGTTTTTCATGTCGCTGGCGTTCTTCGGCAAAGGCTTCGGCGCGCTAGGCTGGACGGTCATCGCCGACACGTCTCCCAAGGAATTGATTGGAGTTAACGGCGGACTCTTCAACCTGTTCGGTAACATCTCCACAATCACCACGCCGACGGTAATTGGAATTCTGGTCAAGAAGACCGGCTCATTCAACGACGCGCTGATCTTTGTCGGCGTAACAGCTCTAATGGCCATCTTCAGCTATCTGGTAATTGTCGGCGAGATCAAACGCCTTGAGCTTCCTCCTCCTCGCGCATCAGCGATGTAAGCGGAGATTAGGCCCGGAGAATATCAGTGGCTCTGTCACAAACCATTCCGCACGAGCAAACGCCAACAGTTACCAGCATGAGGGTGATCCCTGTCGCGGGCCACGACAGCATGTTGCTGAATCTCAGCGGCGCGCACGCACCATTCTTCACACGCAATCTGGTTCTTTTAACAGATACCGCGGGCCACACCGGACGTAGGAGAAGTCCCCGGCGGCGAAAAAATCCGACGCGTGCTTGAAGAGTCTCAGCCGCTCGTCGTCGGACAGACATTAGCCGCGTATAACGCCGTCCTCAATACAGTGCGAGCGCGATTTGCCGATCGCGACAGCGAAGGCCGCGGCCAGCAAACGTTCGATCTGCGCACTACTGTGCATGCACTCACAGCGATCGAATCGGCGATGCTTGACCTGCTCGGCCAATTTCTTTCGCTGCCGGTTGCGGCCCTTCTGGGCGAAGGCCAGCAGCGTTCCAGCGTCGAAGTCCTCGGCTATCTGTTCTTCATCGGCGATCGCCGAAAGACGAACCTCCCCTACCGCAGCGAGTCGGACGCAGGCGACGCATGGCTGCGCCTCCGGCACGAAGAAGCGCTGACCACTGAAGCCATCCTTCGCCTTGCAGATGCCGCGCAGCTCGCTACGGATTCAACGACTACAAACTCAAAGGCGGAGTCCTGTCCGGCACGCAGGAGATGGAAGCCGTCACTGCCCTCGCCGAACGCTTCCCCGACGCGCGCATCACGCTCGACCCGAACGGAGCATGGTCGCTCGAGGAAGCTATCCCCCTCTGCACCGACAAGCGACATATCCTCGCATACGCCGAAGACCCATGCGGAGCCGAGCACGGCTTCTCCGGTCGCGAGATCATGGCCGAATTTCGCCGCGCCACCGGCCTGCCCACCGCAACCAACATGGTCGCCACGGACTGGCGCGAGCTCAAGCACGCACTCCAGCTCAATGCCATCGACATCCCCCTCGCTGACCCACATTTCTGGACAATGCAAGGCTCCGTCCGCGTAGCCCAGCTCTGCCGCGAGTGGGGCCTCACCTGGGGTTCGCACTCCAACAATCACTTCGATATCTCGCTCGCGATGTTCACCCACGTCGCGGCAGCAGCGCCAGGCAAAGTCACTGCGATCGACACGCATTGGATCTGGCAGGACGGCCAGCGTCTCACCAAAGCCCCCCTCCAAATCGTCGATGGCAAACTCAGCGTCCCCGACCGTCCAGGCCTTGGTATCGAAGTCGACATGGAACAAATCGACCGCGCCCACGCGCTCTACAACACGATGGAACTAGGAGCAAGAGACGATGCGCAGGCAATGCAGTTCCTCGTGCCGGGCTGGAAGTTCAACCCCAAACGCCCCTGCCTGATCTCGTAAACTGTTTCTGGAAGCAGTTGCACGAGGAACATCGCATGCCCAGCGGCAAAAAGCTACGCCCTCTTTACGTGCAGGTGCATCCGCGCGACACGGTGGCCATCATCGTGAACGAGGGCGGCCTACCCGCCGGCACTCAGTTCGACTCCGGCCTCACCCTCATCGAAGACATCCCCGAAGCCCACAAGGTTGCGCTCTTCGACATCCCCGCAAACGCACCCATCCTCCGTTACGGCTCCATCATTGGTTTCGCCGAACGCCCCATCCCGCAAGGCAGTTGGGTGCATGAAGAGCGGATGCGTCTTCCGGTCGCCCCACCGCTCGATACCCTTCCCCTCGCAACCGAAACCCCGAAGCCCATGCCTCCGCTCAAAGGCCACACCTTCCAGGGCTTCCTCAACGACGACGGCTCCGTCGGCACCAAAAACATCCTCGGTATCACCACCACCGTGCAGTGCGTCGCGGCAACCGTCGACTTCGCCGTCAAGCGCATCAAGGCCGAGATCCTGCCCCGCTATCCCAACGTCGACGACGTCATCGCGCTCACTCACAACTATGGCTGCGGCGTTGCTATCGACGCACCTGGAGCCGAAATCCCCATCCGCACCCTCCGCAATCTCAGCCTCAACCCCAACCTCGGCGGCGCGCCCATGGTCGTCAGCCTCGGCTGCGAAAAGCTCCAGCCCGTGCGCCTCCTGCCGTCGAGCACCCTGCCCATCCTCGCCGCCGCGCCTTATGTCGTTCGCATGCAGGACGAGCAGCACCACAGCTTCTCCGACATGGTCAACGCCATCATGTCGCTCGCCGAGCAACGCCTCGCCGAGCTCAATCGCCGCACCCGCACCACGCGCCCCGCGTCCGACCTCGTCGTCGGCCTGCAATGCGGTGGCAGCGATGCCTTCTCCGGCGTCACTGCGAACCCCGCCGTCGGCTACGCCTCAGATCTTCTCGTTCGCGCCGGAGCCACCGTCATGTTCTCCGAGGTCACCGAGGTCCGCGACGCCATCCATCTCCTCACCGCCCGCGCCGCCGACGAACAGGTCGCTCGCGATCTCATCCGTGAGATGGCTTGGTTCGACGCCTATCTCGCTCGCGGCGGAGCCGACCGCAGCGCCAATCCCACCCCCGGCAATAAAAAGGGCGGCCTCACCAACATCGTCGAGAAGGCGCTCGGCTCAACCGCCAAAGCCGGCGCCAGCGCCATCGCCGGCGTCTTCGGCCCTGGCGAACGCGTCACCAGAAAGGGATTGATCTTCGCCGCCACTCCAGCCAGCGACTTCATCTGCGGCACCCTGCAACTCGCCGCCTCCATGAACATGCACGTCTTTACTACTGGACGCGGCACGCCCTACGGCCTCGCCATGGCTCCCGTCATCAAGGTAGCGTCACGCACAGAACTGGCCGATCGCTGGTCCGATCTCATCGACCTCGATGCCGGCACCATCGCCACCGGCGACACCACCATCGAGCAGGTCGGCACCCAACTCTTCCAGCTCATCCTTGACGTGGCCAGCGGCCGCAAACAAACATGTGCGGATCGTTGGGGCCTCCACAACGACCTCACTCTATTCAATCCCTCACCCGTTACCTAGCGCGGTGCTAACGCGTTCAGCGGATCAACTCACCTTCTTGATGTCATCGGGCTTCCAAGTCTGGTCGAAGAAGGTCTTCGTCGGCCCATACAAGCGGAACAGCGTAAACCAGCCCTTATTAGGAACCGTTGCAATCCAGTTCTTCCCCGTCCCCGGCGACTTCGGACCAAAGTAAATGTCGGTCGAGCCGTCTGCGTTCTGAATCGGCTTGTCCATCGTGTTCAACGAAGGAAACGGCTGCCCGTTATCGAGCCCCGAACCGGTGATCGGGTCGTAAACTGTGACCGACCAGAAGATCGCCGCGGGAATATTCGCCGGCAGATGCAGCACGTAAGCCTGGCTGCCGCGAAGGAAGTCGCCGTCGGCGTCCTCGTAGGCCGCAGGATACTTCGCCCCCACGCTCTCCATGTTCACCGCCATGCCGGGACTGGTGGAGTACGCGAACGTGAAGAACCCCGTGCGTGCATCGATCACATTGTAAGTATCAGTGGTGAATGTCGCGTTCGTCGGGAACGGATTGATCCAGTGACGGTTCGGATAATAGAACCCATTTGGGATCATCGCAGAGGATCGATACGAGATGGCGTGGCCAATCCTCGACGCCGTGCGCGCTGCCTTATCCAGCATCTCCCGCGTCTGCGCGTCAGGCGCAAAGGACTTACCCTGAATGATCCCGATTCCCGCCAGGACTCCGCGCATCTCCATATCCGTCGGGTCTACGTATTCATGATCGATAAAGCGCGAGAGCATGTCGAACGCAGTTCCATCCTGCGGATAGAGCATGTTCGCGGGCTTAGCCGAGGCATCGGGAAAGACCATCGGCTTCGCAGTCGCCTCCTGGCCCAGCGGATAGATGCGCGTCTGCTCCATCACATTCACGGGTTCCGTCAACTCCTTTGGATCTTGGAAGAAGCCACGCCAGAACACAAACACCCCATAGGTGCCCGAGCGAAAGGTAAGGTAGCCCACAGGGATCGGTCCTTTGTAGTCAGGCGGCAGCACCAGGTACTTGCCGCCCTTGCCATGGTCGGGCCCCGGAAGGCCAACGTCGCCGGCCCAGTCGCGGCCTTCAATCTGGCCCTCCGAGCGAATCGGCCGTTGCCAGAAGTCGTCCAGGATACCCTGCAGGCCCGGTGGAACCTCGATGACCAGCGGTCCGTCTTCCTTTAGGTCGAGATACCCTAGCGCATAGATCACGTCAGAGTTCGGCGTGGTAATCAGCGTCTTCGCGTTCAGCCGCTCTTTGAAGATCGGCAGGACGTTGTAGCCCTTGCCGAAGACCTTCTCCGATCCCTCCTTCATGCCGTACATGTTCAGCGCAGGAAGCGCCCATAGATAACCCTGGACACCCCGCTCAAAGAGGAGCTCCTGTTTCAGAAGGCTGATGTCCGCCTTCATCGGGTATCCCTCGATATAGGGTTGGTCGGCAATCCTGTCGTAGTGAGTCTGAGTAACCTGCGGTGCCTGATTGCAGGCAGTCAGTGCAAGCGCAGCCAGAGAAACGAGACAGAACCTCTTCATTTCATTGCTCCTGCTTTGTCGTTGCTGAAATCCGGATTCGATCTCCGACCAGCATAGTCGTCACAGTAGCGCGGCAAGGAAAAGAAAAAAACTCTAAAACCCTCAGCAAAATCGCTTGTCAAGCCCCAAAACCAGATAACTCTATCCTTATGAAGGACATCCGCGTGGCATTTTAGTTAGCTCCAGCTTGGAACACTTAATCTATAGATTGAAATCGAAAAGGAGTTAGCACGAAGACTTTGAGGATAAGTCTTTTCATTGGAATAGTTTGCGCATCTCAATGTTCGTAAAGCTATGAAACTGAGTACTTTACCGAAAATAAGGCAGGGTGGGGGAGTATGAGGCATCAGCTACAAAAACAGCTTCACAAGCGTTTTGAGAAGTTCTCCCAACGGCATCACGGTCAGAAGCAGCGGCGCCATTGGAACCAGACACGCCAGGGCCAAGGCGACTGGTGTCCCATGCTCCGTCGGAAGCATGCCCATCTTTCCGATGAACGAGAAACTGTTGCCCAGATCGGCCAGCGATTGGACATCGCTGCTTCCAAGCAATACCTCTTCGCGCGGAGGCTGCGTTTCAATCCATTTTTTCTGGAACGAGGACGTATATTCCGTTGCCAGGGACCCGTACTTGTAGAGTCCTATCCTTTTGGTTCGCACAAGGATTGGAGCGAATACGCACAAGGGAAGAAGAAAGATAACGACGGCTACAACGACATACGCTCCAATCAACGGTGCAAAATGTGCAAGCGGAACCTTGTCGTAAACAATATTGTTTGCCAGAACGCCGACCGCCCCGACCGAGTAGGCAAAAAGGATAATCGAAAAAAACCGATGCGCCTCACCGGTAAATCCCAGCCCGCCGGCTTCGTCCGGATGTGTCGGTGTCAATTGCAGATCCAACTTGCTCATGCGCCAGAGAAACTGGCCCCACAGAAAGAGCCTCCACAGCCAGCGAAGCAAAATGAATTGAATGAAAGGAACGCAGAAGAAGGCAAACCAACGACCTGCCATGGTCAAGGAATGGGCCGTACCTGTGCGGGTCACATACCAGGTAGAAGACTGAACTGCCAGAGAATTCAGCGTGGCATACGCCACGCAATACGCCAGAATAAGAATGAGGAGCTCCGCGAAGGCGGAGTCTCGCCATTGCAAGCCCTTCTCCACTGCACGATCGAAGCGCTCATAGTCTTCTTCGAGGACCAGGCCCGAGTGAATGAAATGGGACCCAGCGTGTGCAATTTGCGGACCCAGCACCGACTCGGCGACCAACAACAACGGCAACCCGAACAGGAACCGCGAATAGGCTGCAAAGTCATGGAGAAAGGGTATGGCGACACGAGCTCCAATCGCATTACCTTGCAAGGCAGAGAGAGCAAGCAGAGGAACCCACGTCAGAAAGATGGAGAACAAGGCTCGACGCACGATCAGCGGCGAATACTCGCGAACCAGTCCTGCCCATCGTTCAATCCGGTAGGTCGGTCCGCCCTCCGTAAGAAGAAACATTGGGTGGTCTGTACGCGCAGAATCTGTCACCATTCCTCCCTTGGTAAACCGCAGTCTTCTTGATGGAATCCGTGACAGCTGTGCAACCTCATCGCGGGAATACCACGGCCGAATGAACGGACGACTGCGTGGACGCGCTTCGGCTGCATTTGCAACTTCAAAAGACCTGAGGTGCCGGACGAAGACAATTAAGGCCACCTCCGTAACAAGGCCACCGTCGCTCAACACATTGATTAGATGGGTAAATTACGCCGCGCTGCAAGCCGGGGAAACTGTCAGAACTGACAGACAGAAAATGATGTAAGCAGAGAGACCAGCTCCAGGAGCCGGACGGTGAACTCTAAGGCGCTAGGAATCGGAGAATATCTCTTTCATCCTGAGCGCTGAGGTTCGCACGGACTCTCATGTGCCGGACGACAGTGCCGGTAAGGCGAGGGGACAACTGCTCCGGCGCGCTGTGGCAGCGGCTGCAGTTCGCGTCGAACTTCCGCTGACCAATGTCAGGTTGAGTATTAGCCTTCGGCTGCGCCTTGGCGGATGTGTTACTGGCCTTAGACGGCTGAGTAGGACTTTGAGCCAAAGCGCAGTTCAGCAGCGCCGCCGAAAGTATGACTGCCACTGCAGGTGTGCGTTTCATTTGGAGCCGCCCTTCCAGAGGACTGGAAAGAGAAAGCGATAAGTCAGAGTTGTCTCCCAGATATTCGTGTCGCCTGTGCTGGAGAACTGGCGCGCATAACTCGCATTGATTCTGACCTCGTGCGGCAGATGGTAGTCGAGGCCAAAGTCCGCGCGCTGTGTATTGACCGCTGGAAGATGATCGCCCGGTCCCGGGCTATCACGAAAAGTCTGTTGCATGCGGAACACCGGCTCGAGACGTCCCAGCCAGCTGTCCGGACCACTCCATTGCGATAAGCGATAAGCAGACTCCACCCAGTACCCCTGAGCGTGTGGACCGTGAGCATATTCAGAACGAATCGCAAGAGGTACGCGGTACGGTTGCCACCATAGATCGAATCCGGTGGAATTACCCTGCTGGCCCTGAAGAGTCCGTGAGTAAGAGGTGCCAATCTCCAGACGCTTCCCAGGGATGTACATCGCAAACTGTCCCCCGGCGGCGCGTTCCGCGGGAAACTGCGCAACATTGCTCTCAGCTGAAAAATACGCGGCGTAGTTCAGCTGCACTTGAGAGTTTGAGAAGGCCACGCCGTGCAGCATTCCGCCCAAACTGGACCCGTCCCCAATTCCAATCGGCGAAATCAACGGGGCGTCCTGAAAGTTAGCTATCCAGATCGGCGCCAGACGTTCGTTGTACGTGCCGAAAGGCGTGAGGAAATCTCCAACCGTAATCGTAACCCTAGGTGCCGCGATATAGTCCAGCTGAAGGTACTGAAGCCCGGCGAAAAAATTGCTCTGGTACGGGCCGCTGTTCCCGTTTTTAGGAGCAACAAAGTCGTTGATATACGCTCTTGATTCCACGAGCAGATGCTCGCCAAGCGGGACCGCGGCCACTGGCGCGATCACAGGTTGATAGGATGTAACTCCACCGTTAGTCGCAGTAAGAAAACCGACGCCACCCGAGATCAATGGCGCATTTTGCGCCCCAGACTTCAAACCGGAAACGCTTAGCAGGAGCGTGGTTATCATGGAAGTTTTCAAAGAGAATGCAAACGCATCCTTCACCCACGCTAGAAGAGATCTCACAACTGTTTGCCCCGCACTCATCTAGTTGAGAATATCGAGCGCTACCCGTTCGGGTTGTCATAGATCAGTTTTTGCGTTGTCACTTGTTTGTAAAGGTCGCTCTGCTTTCATTTGATGCTCCCGGCAATCACGTTGAGTTCCTCTGAATTGTCGCGATGTTGTCTAAGCCATGTGTTTTGTGGAACTGCCTCAACTTCACTACTGCAATCGGTACACGTTCCAGCTTGTTTCCACCGTCGACCCCCGCACGGATTCCGAGCGGAATCTGATGGGCCGGGCAGGAGTTCTGGGTTCCCAAGATTTGTGGTTGTGGTGGCCCGGGCAGAAGTCCAATCTGCGACCTTCGCGTTAGGAGTGCGACAACATTCACTGCCAACCTTGCCCATTATTGCAGGCCAATGCACCTGTAAGCTCTATATTTACTGATGGTTACAGTATTCAACACTGCCGGCGCGTGCATCAGCGAGCAAGACAGTGCGCACGGTAAGGGACGCGAAAAGCGGCGAAAGCCCGGGAAGATGACGTGTACGAGGCGCTAAAGGCACTCCAGAAAATGCCGCTGCATCGCAAACAACGCTCCGTTGACGTGCCAAATCACACCGCTAGCGATGTTCTCGATCGGAGACAACAAGAGGGGGTTCGAGCCGGCCGTGCGGTGAGCTTGTGAATAATTGCGAACGGCGCACATTCTGGCACGGTTGCCTTTTCCGGCCCTCTGCGCGTCCTCAATTGCAAACGAGGCCAACCGATTCTTGGCTGAACTGTTGGAAGAGAATCACAAGTATGAAGCAGCCTTGATGCTATGAATTTCAAGCCTCTCGCTGGGTAATGAGTGGTAGTCTTAGGCGCAGACCGATACTGTCAATGGAGCTTGCCGTAGTGCTCTTTAGATTCGAGCATCCATGCAAGATCCGTTGCGCTATCCGCAGTGGGCTTTGATCTCGACCTCTATGCGCTCCAAGTACTCCCGGATATTCGCTTCGGCCGCAACATTTTTCCTGATGCTGGTAGAGACGTGCGTTGGACAAAATACGACGTATATCAGCCTCGACCAGGCCATTGATCTGGCGCTTACTCACAATCATTCCCTCCAGGCCATTCGAACTCTGACTTTTCAGAGTCAGGCGCAGGAGATCACCGCCAATCTTCGTCCCAATCCTACTTTGGGGGCTGATTCTCAGTTCGTCCCAATCTTCAATCCGCAGTATTTTTCGGCGGATAATCTGGACCAGGTTCAGCAGTTCGATATTGGGATTGGTTACCTCTTCGAACGTGGTCACAAGCGGCCACGGCGCTTGGAAGCCGCTCGCGATCAAACGGCAGTCATCGGTGCCCAGGTCGCCGACGCCGAACGAACTCTGGCTTTCAACGTCGGCCAGCAGTTCGTTAGCGTCTTATTGGCGGAATCAACTCTTCAGTTCGCACTTCAGGATCTTCAAAGCTTTCAGCAGACCGTCGATATCAGCGATGCACAATTGAAGGCGGGATATATTGGCGAAGGCGACTATCTCAAGATCAAACTGCAACTTCTGCAATTCCAGACCGACGTGTCTTCTGCCCGTCTGGCTAGAGTGCAGGCGCTTGTAAGCCTGCGGGAGTTGTTGGGCTACAACGCGGTTCCGGCCGACTATGACGTGATCGGCGATCTGGCGTACCAACCGCTCAAGGGCACCATGGAAGACTTGCAGCTGAAGGCGTTAGACCTGCGTCCCGACCTTCGTGCCGCGAAATTCGGGATAACCGCCGCGCAAAGCCAAATCCTCCTTGCCAAGGCGAACGCCAAAGTGGATGTAAATGGCACGGCGGACTATACCCATGTCTCTGGCGAGAGCACAGCTTCGTTCTTCGTGAATTTTGCGTTGCCGATCTTCAATCGCAATCAAGGAGAGATCGCACGTACCGGCTATGCCCTCACGCAGGCTCAGGAGCTGCAGCAATCGGCTAGCGATACAGTTCTTTCCGATGTTGCCAATGCCTATGAGGCGGTCAGAAGCAACGACGAAGTAGTGCAACTCTACAATTCCGGATACCTCAAGCAGGCGCAGGATTCGCGCGATATCAGCGAGTATGCTTACAAGCGGGGAGCCGCAAGTCTCCTGGATTTTCTCGATGCTGAGCGGAGCTACCGTTCCGTTCAGTTGGCCTATCGCCAGGCATTGGGTTCTTATATGACAGCGTTGGAACAGTTGAAGGAAGCAGTGGGGACGAGAAATCTGCCATGAGCGTGCGTAAAGATCAATTAGCCGTCGCAGCGGCAATTCTGCTGGTTTTTACCGGCTGCAACGGGTCAGGATCGAATGCTGTCAGACCGGATGGCGCATCAAACTCAAACAATGCGGAACTGTTTGCCGTCTCGCAAGACCAGATGGCGCATGTGCAGGTGCTGACAGTTCAACCGACGACGCTGATTCGATCACTCCGGCTGACGGGGGCAGTGGCTTACAACAGTTTTCGCACGACGCCGGTCATTACGCAGGTGAGCGGACCGGTCAGCCGGGTCGTGGTCGTTCCGGGCCAAAAAGTACGAGAGGGCGAGCCTATGTTGTACGTGGCGAGTCCGGATTATTCGCAGCTGCGCACAAATTATTTGAAGGCCAAGGATGCGTATGCTCTCTCCCAGATGGCCAACACCCGGGCGCATGACCTGTACCAACATCACGCGATTGCACTGCAGAATGTGGAGCAAGCGGAATCTGCCGAGGTGCAGGCTGGCGGCGATCTGGCAGCGGCACAGGCCGCATTGAAGGTCATGGGAGTTACTGATCCCGATGCACTTCTAAAAGCCCCGCCTTCTTTCGAAGTTCCTGTAAGGGCACCGATTGGCGGTCTGGTCGTCGAGCAGGATGTGTCTGCGGGACAACTCATTCAGCCAGGAACCACACAATGTTTCATGCTTTCCGACATCAGCACCGTCTGGGTGTTGGTCAATGTCTATCAGAAGGATTTGCCCTACGTTCGCGTAGGAGATTCGGTCGCAATTCAAACGGATACCTATCCGGAAGTCTTCCATGGGCGAATCTCTTATGTCGCGGCATCTCTGGATCCGAGCACACGTACGCTGCAGGCGCGCATCGAGACGAACAACCCCGCCGAGAAACTGAAGAAAGATATGTACGTGGTGGCGAGCGTAAACGCGGGTACAATCCCTAATGCCATTGCGCTCCCGGACGCTGCCGTCCTTCGCGATAGCGAAAACCAGCCCTTCGTTTATGCCGCGGCTTCTCAGAACCAGTTCGGCAGACGCTCAGTGACGCTCGGGGAAAGCTTGAATGGACAGACAGAAATTACCAGCGGACTGAAGGCGGGCGACCGGGTCATCGGAAATGGTAGCTTGTTTTTGCAGTTCGCGAATTCGCTGCAGCGCTAGCCGGATCGCGCGGTTTTTAAACACCGTACCAGGAATGCAACAAAGACCACTGGCAAGGATACGGGCCTCACAACTGAATGATCCACCGAATAGTCCAAGCCGCGCTGCGACAAAGGTTTCTGGTACTGATGCTGACCGCTTTCATCACGGTCGGTGGAATCATATCGTTTCAGCGAATGCCCGTCGACGCCTATCCTGACCTCGCGCCCCCGCAGGTCGAAATCATTACCCAATGGCCGGATCATGCCGCGGAAGAGGTCGAACGGCTGGTTACGCTACCCCTTGAACTCCAGATGAACGGCGTCCCGCACATGGTGGTGATGCGTTCCATCTCGCTCTATGGGCTATCCGATATCATCCTCACCTTCGAGGAGACTACAGGCGATTACTTTGCGCGGCAAATTGCCTTTGAGCGGCTCGCTCAAGCTACGCTGCCAACCGGGGTAACCCCAAGCATGGCACCGTTGTTCAGTCCCAGTGGCCTGGTGTATCGATATGTGCTGGAAAGTCCCGACCGCAGCCCACAGGAACTGAAGACGATTGAAGACTGGGTCATCGAGCGAGCCTATCGTTCGGTCCACGGCGTAGCGGACGACTCAGGGTTCGGCGGAACTGTGATGCAGTATCAGGTACTGCTTGACCCGGCGCGCATCTATGGGTATCACCTCACGATTCCGCAGGTCGTGACGGCTCTGACTGCCAACAATGCGAATGCCGGCGGCGGGTTCTATTCTCAGGGTGGACAGTTCTACTATGTTCGCGGGATAGGGTTGGTACGGAACACAGATGACATTGGCCACATCGTAGTAGGCGCCAACAAGGGCGTGCCCATCCGGGTGCGTGATATCGGAGAGGTGACCATCGGCCACGCTCCGCGCCTCGGCGAATTTGGCTTCCAGAAGAATGACGATGCCGTCGAGGGCGTCATTCTCATGCTTCGCGGGGAGCAGACGCAGAACGTACTCAAAGGAGTTCAAGCAAAGACAGACGAACTGAACCGCCAGATTCTGCCGCCTGACGTTAAGGTTCATCCGTATTACGACCGCAGCGAACTGGTAGACCTGACTACGGACACAGTAAGGGCTAACCTGCTCCGCGGCATGGCACTCGTTTTAGTCGTGCTGATCTTCTTCCTGGTCAGCATCCGCGCAGCCGTCATCGTTGCCGTTACCATTCCGCTCTCCCTTTTGTTTGCCTTCATCGTGCTCCACGCGCACGACGTCGCCGCGAACCTGCTCTCCATCGGCGCAATTGACTTCGGCATTGTCATCGATGGCGCTGTGGTGATGATCGAAAATATCTACCGCGAACTGGCGCTGCGGGAAGGACAGCAGTACACCCTGAACACGGTTATTCTTGCCGCTGCAAAAGATGTAGATCGCCCGATCTTCTATTCGGTGGCCGTCATCCTCGCCGGGTATTTGCCCATTTACGCACTAAGCGGGCCCTCGGGGAAGTTGTTCCACCCCATGGCCGAGACAATGTCTTTTGCACTCGTCGGCGCGCTCATCCTGACACTCACGCTGATCCCCGTGCTGGCTTCCTACTGGTTCAAGAACGGCGTGCGTGAGAAGCATAATCGCGCATTCGAATGGATGAAGAGGAAATATGCAGCGCCACTGGATTGGGCACTCAATCGGCCCAAGACGACCATTGCGATCGCAACCCTTATCTTCGTGGCGACTCTCGTGTTGGTCCCTTTCATTGGAGGGGAGTTCATGCCTCACCTTGATGAAGGTGCGCTTTGGGTGCGGGCCACGATGCCCTATACCATCTCCTTCGAAGAGGCGAGCACCATCGCACCTCAGATACGTAGCATTCTGATGTCTTATCCGCAGGTCACTGTGGTGGGTTCTGAACTGGGACGCCCAGACGATGGCACTGATCCCACAGGCTTTTTTAACTGCGAGTTCTATGTCGGCCTAAAGTCATACAAAGATAAGGCGTGGACCGGCGATCTCAGCGACAAAAAGCGACTCATCGAATCAATCAATAAGAAACTCACTGCCTTCCCCGGAATCATCTTCAACTATACTCAGCCTGCCGAAGATGCTGTGGACGAAGCGCTGACCGGCCTTAAGAGTTCTTTGGCAGTCAAAATATACGGTGACGATTTGACCGTACTGCAGGACAAAGCGATACAGATCAAAAACACTCTCTCCAAAGTGCCCGGCTTCACCGATCTTACGGTGGTGCGAGAACTTGGCCAGCCTAGTCTCCTTGTCGACGTGGATCGCGACAAGATCGCACGGTACGGGATCAACGTTTCGGATGTGGAAGCTGTGATATCGGCCGCGGTAGGCGGGCAGGCGGTCACTCAAGTCATTCAAGGGGAGAAGCTATTTGATCTTGTCGTTCGGATGCAACCGCAGTTCCGCAGCAACGCGCATGAGATAGGAAATCTGTTGGTCGGTACGCCGGACGGTCAGCAAATCCCACTCAGCCAACTGGCCAAAATCACCCAGGGGAACGGAGCGTCCTTTATCTATCGCGAAAACAACTCCCGCTATATCGGCGTACAGTACAGCATCGAAGGGCGCGATTTAGAGCGAGCAGTGCGAGACGGTCAGGCAGCAGTCAAGAAGGCCGTGATAATACCGCCGGGGTACCGGGCGGCCTGGGGCGGCGAATACAGCCAGCTTCTCGAGGCTAAATCGCAGATGCTCTTTATCGGTCCACTTGCCTTGGTGCTAATCTTCATGATCTTGTTTGCGCTCTACGGAAACTTCAAATTCCCGGTCACGATTGCGCTGGGAGTCATCATGACAGAACCGGTGGGGGCGCTGGTTGCGTTAAAGCTCACTCACACTCCCTTCAGTGTCTCCTCGGTCTTAGGTCTGCTGGCGTTGCTCGGGGTTTCCGTGGAGACGGCTGTCATTCTCGTCTCTTACATCAACAAACTCCGGAAGGAGGGAATGGGTATCCGCATGGCCACACGGCAAGCTTCCTTACTGCGGCTTCGTCCCATCATGATGACCGCTCTTGTTGCCTGCCTTGGATTGCTGCCCGCGGCTCTTTCTACCGGCATTGGATCGGATACTCAAAGACCCTTCGCCATAGTCATCGTGGCTGGTCTTATCTCTCGTCTCTTCATCGGATTCTTCGTCAATCCGGTGTTATACGAAATGGTTGCCCGGGAAGGCGATGTGCTCCAAGTCTAGACGAAAGCCGCCGTAAACCACAACGCTAATCGAATGTGGCGAGACGGCCGAGCAAAGCGAAACGAGGAGGCATCAAGCCACAAGATCGACGAGCCCACTTTTCAAAAGGTGATCGTGGCAGTGATGACGTGTGAATAGATCCCGGGTTGCAAGGCAGTTTGACCTGCCGGAAGCTGCCCGTAGACGTTAAGAGACCACGCCGTTCCGGTGCCCGTTCCCGCCACCGAGGTGCCCCAATTGACGGTGCGCGCAGCGTCGCTTAGCAGTCCATAGTTCAGCAGGGTCGAGCCTGGACCCGTCATGCTGCGGTTAGTGACAGTCGCTCCGGAAGCGGTTCCGGCACTGAGACCAGGAATTTAATGGGGACATCCTCCTGGCCCGCATTTGGTTCGAGGTTAGAGTTTGCGGCCATTGATCGCGCTTGTGGACGCCGTTCAAGTCGCAGCGCAGCTCTTTGAACTGATGCTGCTGTTGTGTTCCGGAGCAGGCGTGTTCAAGTTGGTCGTAGGGCTCAGCGACCTTCTCCTCTGCATTTTTACAGCGGAAGAGCAGTTCGCTAGAGACCCAGCCGATCATATATGCGAAGGCAGCGACGTCAAGATTATTGGGTATTTGTGGTGGCCCGGGCAGGAGTCCAACCTGCGACCTTCGCGTTAGGAGTGCGCTGCTCTATGCAACTGAGCTACCGGGCCATCTGACTACAACGGTTTCCACAATCGGTTCGCGAGGACTGAATGAAGGACACCATAGGTAGTGTAACGGATGTTGTGAGCAGAGGACGTGAGTGCGCTACTCTATGCAACTGAGCTACCGGGCCACGTTTGCCTAGTGCATCGCGAGGTCTGCGGGGTTCCGGATGGTAAACTTGAGGGTGGAGAGTTTATGCCAGAGATACAGCGTCGACGTGCGGTAACAGTTAATATTGGTGGGATTCGCGTGGGTTCGGATGCGCCGGTTGTTGTGCAGTCGATGACAAATACGGATACCGCCGACGTCGATAATACGGTGCAGCAGGTTGCGGCACTGGCTCGTGCTGGTTCGGAGATGGTTCGTGTGACCGTCAACAATGACGATGCGGCGAAAGCCGTTCCTTATATCGTCGAGGAGTTGGCGAAGAAGGGCTGGTCGACGCCGATTATTGGTGACTTTCATTACAACGGGCATCAGTTGCTGAAGAAGTATCCGGAAACGGCGCAAGCGCTGGCGAAGTATCGGATCAATCCGGGAAATTGCTCGATCGGGCGCAAGGATGATGAGAACTTCCGGACAATGGTTGAAGTTGCGGCGGAGCATCAGAAGCCGGTGCGAATTGGAGTGAACTGGGGTTCCCTCGATCAGGCGCTGCTGACGAAGATGATGGATGAAAATTCGAAGCTGGCTGATCCCCTTCCCGCTCGCGATGTGATGATGGAGGCGATGGTGGTGTCGGCGCTGGATAATGCTGCAGCTGCAGAGCGGTATGGCCTGCGGCGCGACCAGATTATTTTGTCGGCAAAGGTTTCGGGCGTTCGCGATTTGATTGATGTCTATACCGAGTTGGCGCGGCGTTGCGACTATGCGCTGCATCTTGGGCTGACCGAGGCCGGTATGGGGATGAAGGGCGTTGTTGCTTCGACCGCTGGTCTTGCTCCTTTGCTGTTGGGCGGGATCGGGGACACGATACGGGTTAGTTTGACTCCGACTCCGGGCGGTGACCGGAGCGAAGAGGTGCGGTGCGGTCAGCAGATCCTGCAGTCGCTGGGGATTCGCAGCTTTATGCCGCAGGTGACTAGCTGTCCTGGTTGCGGACGGACTACTTCGACGTACTTCCAGGAGCTGGCGGAGCGGATTCAGGGCTATCTGGTGGCTTCGATGCCGGAGTGGAAGAAGCAGTATCCGGGTGTGGAAGAGTTGAAGTTGGCTGTGATGGGCTGCATCGTGAACGGGCCGGGTGAGTCGAAGCATGCCAATATTGGCATCTCGCTGCCGGGAACATTTGAGGAGCCGAAGGCCCCGGTGTATGTCGACGGCCAACTGTTCACCACTTTGAAAGGTGACCGGATCGTCGAGGAGTTTCAGGTGATCCTCGATAAGTATGTCGAGGGGCGATATGGCAAGGTGCTGGTCGAGGCTTAGATCAGATTTCGGACTTTGCGCGCTATCCCCACCCTGCCTAGATTTGCGTAAAGTCTTCGAAACAGAGAGTTTAGGTTCGGACTCCCGCTGTAAACTATTCATTCCAAAGACTCCCCTCCGCAAAGTCTTGATTCCAGATACTTAAACAGGTGAGCCCCGATAGGGATAGCATCGGGGCTTCGTTTTTTCTACTGTTTTAATTATAGCCACCGCAACCAAACTAAAGTGCCAACTCGATCTCTTTTTGTTTGAGTGAGTTAGGTGGTTTTCGGACTTGACATGCGATTTTTGGGCCGAAATCGCGAAAAATAAATGATTACGCTTACAGCGGCAATAGAATGAGTCGCTTCGCTCTTCTGAATTGCTCCTTTGCCTTCGACTACCGACCCCTTCAACGATCTAATTAACAGTGAGCGTAACGACGGTCGAATGGCTGAGCGCGCCGGCGGTCCCGGTCATTGTGATTGTGTAGGTTTGGGGCTGGCGGGAGATCGTCGAACTTCCTCCACTACAGCCGCTCAAATCGGGTGCCGCAGCGATGCCGATAGCTAGCAAAGACCAGAGCGGAGCTATTTCGCGGATCCGCTTGCCTGCCCTTCGCAGCCTGGCAGCCAGTGGCATCAGGAGGGCTGCTAGGACAAGCGGAAGTGATCGAGGAGGGCCGGATCGCGCGGGCGCCTTGATCGTGGAATTTGAGAGCGATGGAGCAGCGACGGTAAGAGTGACGGGTGTGGGACCTGCGCCGCTTGTAATGGTTGTCGGCGAAAGAGTGTAGGTTGAACTGGGAGGGCCACCAGATGCCGAGAGTGTGAGTGCTGAGGGAAAGGCGGTTGCCGGAGCGATGGGATTGAAGGTGAACGTGTAGGTCGCAGAGCCGCCGGATTTGATTGTCGCTGTGGTTGTTGCTCCGGCGGCGATGCTGAAGTCATCGACAGCCTCGGTCAGAGGTGCGTTGGCAGCAGCGAAGTTATTTGCGTCGCCCGCGTAGCTGGCCGTGATGGTGTGGGATCCGACGGTCAGGTTGCTGACGGAGAGCGTTGCGCTGCCTAAAGAGTTCAGGGTGCCGGTACCGATGGAGGTTGTACCGTCGAGAAACGTGACCGTTCCGGTGGGCGTTGCGCCAGTTGCAGTGACGGATGCCGTCAAAGTGATGGGGTTTTGGGCAAAGACGGGGTTCGCGCTGGAGGTTAGAGCCACGGCGGAGTTTTGTTTGATTTGATACTCCCATAGGTCGTTAAGAGGTAAGAAGCTGCCTCCGATGGAAGAATCGAATCCCTCTCCGCCAAAGAGCCACAGGTTACCGTTCTTGTCGGTCCAACCGACCTCGCCGTCGCGGCTGCCGGGAACGTTGCCCGGAGCAGGGACGCGCGATGTGCCATAGATTCCGTGGGCGCCATTGATCGCGCAGTTTCCGCTGCTAGTCTTCTCACCGCAGGTTAGGGTGTTGCTGCCAGACATCCAGGCCCACTGATTCGTCTGCGGGTTGAACTTCCAGAGATCATTCATCTCATCATTAATTCCGCCGGCATTGTTCTCGCCCCCGAAGAGCCAGAGGTTGTCATTGGCGTCGATGGCGCCAACCGCTCCACGTCGACCGCTGGGAACATTTCCGGCGGCAGGCTGACCGAGCGTGCCGTAGACGCCTGGTTGGGAACACTCGTCGTCGGGCTGATAGCAGTTGCTGGTTCCCAACGTGCTGCTTCCGCTGATCCAGGTCCATTGGTTGGTGGAGGGATTGAACTTCCAAAGATCGTTGAGGTAGCCGCGAGCCCCTACGGAGTCGTAGCCCTCCCCGCCAAAGAGCCAGAGGTTGCTGCTGCTGTCGGTCCAACCTCCAGAGACCCATCGGCCGCCGGGGACGTTGGCGGCAGAAGCAACTCCCCGGGTGCCGTAGACACCAGGAGAGCCGTACGATGTGTACAGCGCCTTGCTGCTACCTCCCATCCAGGCCCACTGGCTTGTGGAAGGATTGAACTTCCATAGATCGTTGAGCAGGGCCTGAGTACCAGCGGAGTCGCAGCCGGGTCCGCCGAAGAGCCAAAAGTTTCCATTAGCGTCTGTCCAACTGGCGGCATATTGACGGCCGCCCGGAACATTACCGGCAGAAGCGACTCCTAATGTGCCGTAGACACCGGGCTGGCAGGTATCGCTCGCGTTCGGCACTGTGCTGCTACCGCTCATCCACGTCCACTGATTCGTGGTGGGATTGAACTTCCAGAGGTCGTTGAGGACTCCAAAAGTCTCCGCGGAATCGTAACCCCACCCTCCAAACAGCCAAAGATTGCCGCTGCTGTCAGCCCAACCCATCGCGTTCTCGCGGGCACCAGGAACGTTGCCCGCAGCAGGAACGCCGAGTGTTCCGTAGACACCACCTACCGTATTGTCGTATCCGCTTATCCACGTCCATTGGTTGGTGGATGGACTGAACTCCCAGAGGTCATTGAAATGAAGGGACGATCCGGTTGTCCCATTAGGAGCCCCGTTGCCTCCGAAGAACCATAGGTTTCCGCTGCTATCAGTCCAAGACGTCGAATTACTGCGATAGCCGGGTACGTTGCTGGGAGAAGAGACTCCCAGAGTTCCGTAGACGCCTTGCCCGAAGGATGTGTCGCCACTCATCCATGCCCACTCTCCGGACTGAGCCTGCGAGGTGGTGGTTAGGAGAAAAGTGATTGCGAAGATGAGAGTTGCAGCCCGTCCACACCTGATCCGAACTGTTATGGCTCGCGATGAAGGTGTGACGACAGGAAGAGAGCAGAGGAATGAGAAGGCAGGGGGTTGCAGTGTCACAGGAACTCCGAGGCCGATATCGCCTTGAAACTATACCATTTGCCGTGTTCACGGTTGTTTCGATTACGAGAATAAAACCCTTCTACCGATTTTGAACGCACTCACCACGGACGATCGGGAAGATCCCACGATGTTCAAGAAGATTGTCGTCGCCTATTACACCCGCCGAGGCAAGGCGCGCGTAGACAATCGCAATCGGCCTCGCCACACCGCAGCGAAGTTTAGGCAATATTGTGCAGTGATGCAGCGCTAGATGAGTGGGGCGGCGTTTTTGCGGAGGTCGGTGAGCAGATAGAATGTGCCGCGCCAGATGATGCCGCCTTGTTTGAGGGTGATGAGCATAGAGCGTAGGAGGGCAAAGACGAAGACGAGTGCGCTGATGGGGAAAAGGAGCGCGTTCGAAGTGGAGATACCAGAGTGGCGGCTGAGTAGACGGTATGCGTAGGTGACTGCTACGAGCGTGACGATGGCGGGGACTCGGGTGCGGCTAAAGAAGAGGCCTATGGCCGGGGCCACGCAGAAGGTGAGGAGCCAGAGACAGCCGAGCAGCGCGAGCGAGATGTAGAAGCGGAACGCTGCCCAGAGGTTTTTGGTCATGACGTTGATGAGACCGTTGACGCCCGAGGCCCAGTGGAGGCTGACGAGTCCGCGACCGAAGCAGATGCGTTGCGCGAGTCCGGCGCGTTTGATGCGGCGGCCGAGGCCTATGTCCTCGATGATCTCCATGCGGAGGGACTCGAAGCCTCCGATCCGCTCGTACGCGTCGCGACGGAGAAGATTGAAGGCGCCGATGCCGATGGCGTCGCGTTTTGCTTTGGGGTTGGCGATGCGCCAGGGGCGGGCTCCCCAGAGGCTGAAGATCTGGAAGAATCCGAGGATGGCGGCCTCGTCCCAGCGCTTGATGAGGGTGGTGGGGATGGTGACTAGGTGGTCGGCGTGGGTGGTTACTGCGTTGGCTAGAGCGAGGCGGATGGCGGTGGGGTGGAAGAGGACGTCGGCGTCGGTGAAGAGGAGGTAGTCGGTGGGGGCCTGATGGGCGGCGATGGCCATGGCATGGGTCTTGCCGAGCCAGCCCGGGGGGAGTTCGGTGACGTGGAGGGCGCGGAGTTTGTCCGGGTGGTGGGCGGCGAGGGTGTCGATGATTACGCCGGTCTGGTCGGTGCTGCGGTCGTCGACGGCGATGACCTGGAGGTTGGGGTAGTCCTGCGCCAGGAGCGAGCGGAGGGTGGCGGCGATGTCTGCGGCTTCGTTGCGGGCCGGGACGATGACGGTGATGGAGGGGGAGCCAGCGGGCGAGATGTTGTGCTGCGGGTCCAGAAGATTGGGAACGCGAGGAAGGCCAAAGGCTGCGGCGATGACCTTCCAGAGCCAGGTGAGGGCAACGGACCAGGCGATCACGGTGAAAGCGGATTGTAGGGTGTGGTTCAACGTGGGGTTACCACTCTCATCCTAGTTCCAAAGATAGTGCTTCCCATCGCTTCTCCCAAGGGCATAGGATTCGTTCCTGCAAGACAGGAGGTTCGCATGTTGAAGCCTTCGATCGCAGCCTTTGCCCTCTTTGCCTTCCTCTCGCCCCAGCAACCTGAGACCGCTGCTGCGCCACAGTCGGCTGTTCCTGCCGATGCTGCGCGCATGGTGAACCCGATAAAACCGACGCCTGAGTCGCTCGCTCACGCGAAGAAGGTCTACGGATACGAATGCGCGATGTGCCACGGAGCGAATGGCAACGGTAAGGGTGATGTTGTCGGCGACTTGAAGCTGACGCTGAAGGATTACACCGATCCGGCGGCGTTGAAGGACATGACGGATGGAGAGATGTTTTACGTCATCAAGAATGGCAAGGGCCAGATGCCTCCGGAGGGGATCGTATGAAACCGGATGAGATCTGGAACGTGGTGATACTGGTTCGGTCGTTTTCGAAAAAGTGAGGTGTGAGGGGTGGCATCCCGTCATGATGTCACCGGGGCGAGCGTGTGCTTGAGTGGCGGCGCGTAGCGTGAGCCGAGGAAGAAGATGACGCTGGCGATGAGCATGGTGATGAGGGTGGACCCCAGGCCGATGTTGAGGGTGGAGCGGTCGCTGACGGCTCCGATGATCGGTGGGCTGATGGCGTCGCCGAGGGCGTGGATGAGGAAGAGCTGGCCGGCCATGGCGGTGGCGCGGATCTCGGGGCGGACGGCGTTGAGGGTTGCGGCGTTGACTGGGCCTGTGCCGAGGGAGATGAAGAAGACCGCCAGACCGAGGCCGATGAGCGTGAGAGAGTGTGGGCCGAAGAAGCAGAGGAGCGCGGGCGGCACGGCCAGAGCGGAGCTGATCGCAGGGACGAGGTAGAGAGCCTTCGAGTTGGTGCGGGACCAGCGCTGGGCGACGAAGCCGCCGAAGATGGTGCCTCCGAGGCCACCGCAGAGAGTGATGACTCCCATGAGGTACGCAGCCGAGGACTCGCTGCGTCCGTCTACGCGCTGGAGGAACGAGGGCATCCACCAGGAGATGCCGCCGAGCGAGAAGGTAACGGCAGCGTAGCCGAGGATGGAGGACAGATACGCCTTGTTCTTGAGGAGCGAGAGGACAGTTCCCTTCTCCAAGGTGGCTTTTTCGTGTTGGCTCGCGCCGCGCTCCGGCTCCTTCATAAAAATCGCGATAAGGATCGCGATGAGGGTGCCGGGGATCGCGGAGACGATGAAGGATTTGCGCCAGCCGAAGTGCTCGCCCACCGCGCCGCCGATGAGGTAGCCGAGAGCGGCGCCGACGAAGAGGGCGATGTTGAAGATGGTGAGGACGCGGTTGCGCTGGTCTTCGGGGTAGAAGTCGGAGAGGACGGCTGGGGCGAAGATGCCGAAGCTGGCTTCGCCAACGCCGAGGGCTGCATGTCTGATGTTGAGCGAGTCGTAGGAGTGGACGCTCGCGGTGAAGAAGTTGATGCCGGACCAGAAGAGGGCGGCGATGACGATCATGGGCTTGCGCGGAAAGCGGTCGCCGAGCCAGCCGGTGATGGGCGAGGTGCCCATGTAGGCGATCATGAACCAGAAGGTGAGTGAGCCGATTTGTTTGTCGCTGAGGAAGAACTCTTGTTTGATCTGCTCCTGTACGCCGGGGAGGATGTAGCGGTCGATGTAGTTGACGAAGTTGAGCGCGGTGAGGAGGACGAGAGCGGTGGTTGCTCCGGCGACAGAGGTGGTGTTGGTGTGTTTGGGCTTTTGCATGAATGCGGAGGCCATGTTTGGGGACAGGATAGCAGGCACGAGTCGGTTATGACCTCACTGGCGTGAACAGTGCGTCTCGTCTTCTGTTATTCCTTTGTTATTTTTTATGTTTTTTCGGTTTTGCTGCTTTTGATTTTGCTACGTGGGCTGGTGGAGCGGGTGGGGGAGGCGGCACTTCCGAGGTTGCGATATCGGCGACTGCCTTCCAGGTTCCGTCGGCCTGCTTGCGATAGGTGGTGACGTAGCTGCCGTGATCTGTGATGATCTTTTTTGTCTTTGGGTCGGTTAAGGTCAGAGTGTAGGTGCCCTGGGTGTAGGCGAGGTCTCCGGACTTGGCTACATCGGTCTTTGTGGCCTGAAACTTGAGCGACATTGCGGGGTCGGCGGTCATCTGGGTGAGAGCCGTCCCGATGGCGTCTTTGCCTGTGAGTGCTGGGAGAGCCGGGGACCATGAGGATGGCACCGTCGGCGTAGTGGGCGATGATCCTGGCGGAATCTTTCGCGGCGTAGTCCTGGTTCCATTGGGTTTCGTCGCTCTGAATTGCCTTGACGTCGGCGTCGTGAGTGTCGGGCGTGCTGTTGCAGGCTGTTGTGGTCAGCGCGATGGCGGCTGCGGCAGAGAGGATCAGTAAGCGCTTCATGGTGAAGTTCCTTTCGGATGAGAATCTTTGGGATGTGAGCAAGAGCCCTGGGAGTTGCGGATGGTCTGTGCTGCTGCCGACGGTTTGGAGGGAACGGTACATGGGATGGGTGGGCCGGGTCAATACTGGCCCTGGGTGTTAGCGGTGAGTTTTGAGGCGTGGAGGACGGCTTAACAAGGATTGGTGCGGATAATGCGGATTCTTCTTCGGTGGCCTGGAGGTTGGGGAGGATTGCTGGTTTGGTTTCGGGCTGCCAGGGATCGGGCCATTTGTCTTCGTCGTCTCCCTCTAACTGCATCTCCTCCATGAGGAGGGTGACGGCGCTTTTGCGTTCGGCGGGTTCAGTGATCTCGGATTGTGGGGCGAGAGTGCCTAGTTCGGGGTGGAGGGTGATCTCTTCTACGGTTTGGGGTGTGGTTTGCTGTCTATATTGTGTGTTTCGCGTGGTGGTTGGTTTGGGGAGGTTGAGGCTGGCGATCTGAAGGCCGTAGAGGAGGAGGCCGGCTCTTCTGGGGTCGATTTCGTTGGCGGCGATTCGCTGGAGGACCTGGCCGATGGAGAGCTGGATGGCGGATTGGTCTTCGGGGAGCGGGAGGTCGAAGGTGGAGCGGCGGGTCTTGCGGGTCTTTGCGTCGGCGACTGGTTTGCGGGTGGTGTGGTGGTAGTAACAGAGGTCTTCTCCGCGCAGGCATGGGCTGCCGCAGCGGCGGCCGTCGGTGAAGATGTGGCGGCATTGGTATTGTTTTGGCTCGTTCATTTGGATTCCCTGGTTGCTGGTTGTTAGTTGTTGGTTGTTGGCCGGTAGTTTCCGTGGGTGACTCCCCCCCGGGTTGTTTTTCGTGCAAAGTCTTCGGAGGAAAGGAGTTGAGTCTGGACTTCCCTCTTTGGACTGCGCTCTTAAAGGCGAAGGCCCGGCTTTTGGCCGGGCCTTTGTTTTCTTTTTTCTATTTACTTTTAATTCTATCGAATTGAGTGAAACTAAAATGCCAGTTTTCGCGGATTTATTTTTGGCTTGCAAGCTATTCATTTCGAATTGTTTATCGATTTTTGAGTGACGATTTTTGTGCGCGAGGGGCTTGACATGCGAGTTTGCTGGATTTTTTGAGGGAGCAAGTTGGATTTCATGGATGATACGGGCAAAGGGCAACGGCAATATTCAGTCGCTTCGTCCTTCGGAGTTCGCTCTGGTCTTCGGCAGAGTGATGGCGGCTTCGCGGCTGTTTCTTTACGGCACGGCTTTACAAAGGTCACACTTGGGCATGGGACCATATTTCATTCGAAACGAAGTCTACTTGGGAAAACGAGAAGTGAAGACCCAAGAGCGTCTTCGAATGGTAGGTCACGCCTATTCGTTTTGTTGAGCGAGCTTGCGATGTGCAAATTTCAGCAATACGTTGTTTGATGGATCGCGGCCGGTCATGCTGCCCAAGGTTATGGATTTTGGGTGTTTCCCTGAGAAATCTGGACGAAAGGCAACGGCATAACTAGTCGCTTCGCAGCGGCCTTCTTGCAGCATGGCTAAAGTCGTGCCCTTAAGCAATATGGATCGCGCTCTGCGCGCGATACCCCACCTTAGCGACGATGAAACCGTCGCGAAGATGGGGCACCCAAATTTCAGGTGTGGGCCACCCGCCCGAAGGATGACACCCAAAAAGACAAAAACAACAACGGCAAATACAAACGCAGATCCCCTTTCGGGGATGACAACAAAAAAAGCAAGGACAACTGCAACAGTGCTGGTAAATGCAACTGCGGGCTCAACTCAACTGTCCGCTCCGACTCCGGCCGTCTGGGCAGGCAGATATTCGCGGCTCATGGTGACGTAACCTTCTCGCGCGGTCTTCTTGCCTCGTTCCCGATAAAGCTCTTCGTCGCGCGGCTGCCATGTATCCAGTCCATCGACGTATCGGTTGTACATGCAGAAGGCTGCTGCAATCAGAACCGTGTCGTGAATCTCAGTATCTGTCGCACCTTGCGTTCGGGCAGCTTCTATGTCGGCCGCAGTCACCTGCTTGCCGCCCTTCTGCACCTTTGCCGCGATCACCAGCAACGTCTTCAGCTTTTCCGAGATGTCCGCGGCATAAAAATCGGCCTTTACGCGCTTCACCAACTCGTGGTCATCGTTGAGGCAAGCTGCCGCAATGGAACCGTGAACGGTCTGGCAGAAGTAGCAGTCGTTCAGGTGCGAGACATAAGTAGCGATCAATTCGCGATCGCCTTGCGGAAGCGAGTTGGGCGCATGCAGCAAAGCCTCGGCAAGTTCATTGAGGGGCTTGGCCGTCTCGGGACGGAAGGCCATTGCGCTGCGTATACCCTGCAACCCTTCAGGCAATTTGATGTGTGGCATGGACGCTCCTTTGTTTTCGTGCGCGGGTAAAGCATACGCGACCGACGATCCTGGAGAAAGGTGGAACCTGTTCTCATCCTTATGGTTGATGACAGGCCTCTGCGCCGCCCGTATATTCGGCTGAACTTCAGCTTATGTCATTCCTCTGCGGCAGATGTTTTCTGCGTGAGCCCATGTGTCTCGAAGTTCAATCCCTCTGGAGTCGTTACCGAGGCAATTTATGAGCAGCTACGCAACTTTCCCCGTGGAGGAAGAATCCTCCATTCGTTATACCGGCTGGCACGTAGCCGCGGCTGCATTCGTCGGCGTCATGGTGAGCTTCGCTCCCATTGTGCCCTACACGTTCAGCCTGTTTCTGAACCCGCTCCATGCGGCCTTTGGCTGGCAGCGCGAAGCCATCTCCGGCACATTCGCGTTGGCGGCGATCACCGTAGCAGTCGTCTCTCCCGGGATCGGCGTCCTGCTCGACCGCTTCCCGCCGCGCCGGATCATCCTGCCCTCGATCGTGATCTTCGCACTGGCGCTGGCTTCGCTCAGCAGGCTCGGTCCGAGCATCCAGCGCTTCTATCTCACCTACTTCGTCCTGGGACTGGTTGCGAATGGCACCGCCCAATTCGCCTACACGCGCACCATTCTCACGTGGTTCAATAAGCGGCGTGGGTTTGCGCTCGCTCTTCTGCTTACCGGCAGCGGCGTGGGGTCCATTCTGATCCCTCCTCTGACGCAGTGGGTGATCGATCACCATGGCTGGCGCAACGCTTACCTTATGCTCGGTGGCATTGCGTTACTGGGCCTACCGCTTACCGCTCTTCTCGTGCGGAACAGGTCTGTGCCGCAGCGAGTGGATGAAGGCCAGATGTCCGGCGCGACTGTCGGATCGGCACTGCGCACGGCACCCTTTTGGATACTGGCCATCATCATCATGCTTTCGGCGTTCGGTGAAAACGGCCTGGTGACGAATCTCGCGGCCATGCTGACGGAGCACGGCGTCACCGTCCAGGCCGCTGCCCTTGCCTTGTCGGTAAGAGGTGGTGCGGGCATCATTGGCCGACTGTGCACAGGCTTCCTGATCGACAGGTTCCCGGCGCAGAGAATTCAGACCGCTATCCTTCTGCTCTCTGCGGGCGGCACTCTCATCCTTGCCTTCTCGGGCACCTCGGCTATGGCTCTTGTGGGGGCGGCTCTGCTTGGCATCGGACTCGGAAGCGAAGCGGACGTCGCACCGTACCTGCTTGCCGGCTACTTCGGGCGCAAGCATTTCTCCGTGCTCTATGGCCTTACATGGACCGCTTATGCGATTGGAGGTGCAACCGGCCCCATGGTGGTGGGACATTTCTACGACCGCGCAGGTTCCTATCAGCCGCGTTGCATCGTCGGCCTGGCATGCACCACGTTACTCGCCGCCGGACTCAGCCTGTTCCTGCGACGCGACCGCACTCCTTACCGCACGAGTGATAACAACCTGGGTTCGGCGAGCATTTCGTTGGAGGAATAACGATGCCCCGTATTGGCGTACCAGAGCCACAGTGAAGGCACGGGCCAACAGTGTGGGCTCAATGGGTTTTCCGCCCAACTTGGGATGCGTTGCAGGTTGCAGTATGATCGGCGGTGCGGTGGCTTGAGGAGGGATCATGCTTCCTAGTTATGGTGTGGCGATTGGTGAGTTTGGAACCTACACAACGGAGCAGGGTCAGTGGATGCATGTGGACATGAACATCAAGGCCGCAGGGGTGACGTATCAGGCGGCGGTGGATGTGAATGAGCCGAATGGTCTGTTTCAGTACCAGATTCTGAATGGGCTGAATGCGAGCTTGTTTGCGACGGTGTCGAAGCTGAATGATGGGTGGCATGCGCTGAAGTCGAATGCGACTTCAGGGGCAGTGGACTATGCGCGGAGTCCGATTTTGCAGAAGACGCTGTCGCCGACGTGGACAAATGTGACGGGCAATGAGGCGGGCGAGGCGCTGGTGGCGCTGGTGAAAGGCTCGAAGAAGCTGTATGCGTTTGGAGCTCCATATGTGACGGGTAAGGGCGTGCATGATGTGCACTGCAACCAGGGCGATCCGCCGGGGCAGTTTCGGCCTTTGGACGGGATCTGGCAGGATGGATGTGTGTTTGTGGTGAAGGGCGATGGAAGCCTGTCGGCTTATCTGGGGAAGTTTTCGACGCAGACGCTGAAGACGGATGGGAGTGGGTTGCCTATCAGTTGAGGCTGAAAAGCCGCAGATTCTGCCTGCGGCTTTTAGTGCGTGGGTCAGTCGTTGCGGGGGCCTTTGGAGTCTTTGGGGCGGGGGTAGAAGGCTTCGACGATGGTGGAGATGCCGCCGCGGGGGCGGAAATCGCCGGTGACCTTGGCCCAGATGGGGTTGGTGGCTTTGACGACATCGTCGAGGACCTGATTGACGATGTTCTCCTGGAAGATGCCGAGGTTGCGGTAGGTGAAGAGATATTCCTTGAGGGATTTGAGCTCGAGGCACTGCTGGCGGGGCATGTAACGGATAAGGAGACGGCCGAAGTCGGGCAGGCCGGTCTTGGGGCAGACGGAGGTGAACTCGGGGTCGTCGATGAGGATCTCGTAGGCGCGGAACTGGTTGCGCCAGGTTTCGATTGCGGGGAATTTGGTGTCGAGACCGGCGGCGGCGTGGTCGTCGGTGTAGCCGGTGGTGTGCTGCTTGTTCTTTTTGGGCATGAGGATATTTTATCGGGTTTGGTGGAGGACGGTTGACCGCGGAGTGGCGCGGATTTTGCGGATCAAAGACGTGAATCTAGTGTTGCCAACTATTGCCAATGCGAAATAGGATCGAGTTGGAGCGATGTATGCCTACTCGGAATATTAATCTGACGCCGCAGATGGATAAGTTCGTCAGCAAGATGATTAAGCAAGGGCATTATGCGAATGCTAGTGAAGTGATGAGGGCGGGGCTGCGAGCACTGGAGCGGGATGAGTTGGAGAATCGGGCTAAGATTCGGGCGCTTAGGGCGGCTTTGCAGGCGGGTGAGGAGAGCGGGATTGCTGAAGGTGACGTGATCGCGGAGATTCGGGAGCGTTTGATTCCCCGAGTATAGATTTTCCCGACTTGCAAAGATTGATCTGAAACAATTACCGATTACACAAAGGGTGTTTGGGGTGCTTTACAGGCGATCCGCTATCTCGATGAACTGACAGACTGCTTTTCCCGGATATCGCTGACGCCAGAGATGGGACGGCGATGTGACGGCGTTCGGCCAGGTTGCCGGCGCGTGGAGCAGGGGAAGCATGTGGTGTTTTATCGTCCGGACGGTGAAGGTGTTTTGGTCCTCAGGATTCTGCACCATCGTATGGTTCCGGGCAGGCATGTGATGGAAGGGACGGAATAAAACGAGAGCCGCGATGAGGGTTCTCGTCGCGGCTCTTTGATGCTCGAAGATGCGTTTTTTGGCCTAACTAGTTGCGGCGGCCCAGTGTGGGTTGGTCGCTGGTGCTGTTGGCCGGGTTGTTTGGATTGTTGGGATCGTTATTGCCGGTACCGCTCGAGGCGCGGCGCAGGGTGGGCTTGTTGCCTCCCTTGCCGTCGTTGATCTTGCGCTTGTTTTCGAGGCGAGCGAGACGCGTTTTGACGTCGTCGAACTCGGAGGTGGTGACCATGTAGTCAGGCCGCGCGGGCATGATGGTAGCGATCTCTTCTTCGGAGTGCATGATGCGGTCAGGGGTTTGGGGGTGGTCAGCGAAGACCTTGGCGAGGGTGCCGGGTTTGTGCTTTTCGAGGGCGTCGATCTTTTCGAAGAACTGAATGAAGGCCTGAGGATCGTAGCCGGCCTTGTACATGTATTGGAGGCCCAGCCAGTCGGCCTCGGCCTCGAAACTGCGGGAGAACTGCAGGAAGGTGATGGGGATGGCGAGCTGGGCGGCCTCGTAGATACCGTAACCGGCCCAGCTTCCCTGAGTGAAGATGATGAGGGGGATGGAGCCGATCTGCGCGTAGTTCATGCGGGTCATCTCACGGGCGGCGTGGTGGGCGCAGACGTGGGCGGTCTCGTGGGCCATGACACCGGCGAGCTCAGCCTCTTCGTCGGCGGCCATGATGAGGCCGGAGTTGACGTAGAAGAAGCCGCCGGGGAGTGCCATAGCGTTGATCTCGTCGGAGTCGATGACCTTGATGGTGAAGGGGACTTTGCAGTCGGAGTTCTTGACGATGTTCTGGCCGATGCGATTGACGTACTCGACGATGACGGGGTCGGTGACGAGGTGGGCGGATTTTTCGATCTCCATGGAGTACTGCTTGCCCATGCGAATCTCGGAGTCGGTGGAGTACCAGTTGCCGGCGCCGCGTCCGCCGATGTTGCGGGTGCCTACTGCGTTGACGTCATCTTCGCTGCCGGGCTTGATGTGGGGATCGAGGGCCTCGCCGGGGGACGGGAGGACGTCGGACTTGGGTTGATCGCTGGCCTGCTGCTGCTGTTTGGCGTTTTCCTTGATTTGCTTTTTGGTGGCCTTGGCGTCAGCGGGCGCTGCGGTCTTGTCTGATCCGGGATCGGCTACGCTAACGTTGGTGGTGGGGCCGGGGGTAGGGGCAGGGGCTGGATCGGCCGAGATCTTCTTTCTCGGCGGAGGCGGGGTCTGGTCGTCGTCAGAGGCAGCCGGGGTAGCTGGAGCTGCTGTCGCAGGCGTGGACTTGGTATCAGCCGGAGTGGACTTCGAGTCGGACTGCGTGCTGGTTGCAGAGGGCGCCGCAGCGGGGTCCTGAGCCGGAGGTGTGGTGGCGGGAGTCTGCGCGTAGAGAGCGAAGGAGAGCGTGAGGAAGGCGACCAAACTGAGGCGCTGAGGGGTACGCATAAGAGTCTCCTTGGGAGCCGCTTCCCTGCCCGGACGCAGCTCTACCGATGTTAGACGTAGTATGCGCCTTTTTGAGAGCCAAGGATAGGGGGCGGGGGACGAATTAGGAAGCAGGGCACAGGGCTCAGGGATTAGGGCTCAGAGATTCGCGGTTAGCGGGACTTTAACAGTGTTTCAATCGCTAATACATCGTCCCAAATCCCTGCTTTTGCTGATCCCATGACCCATGGCCCCTGATCCCTGCTTTACCAGGTGCTGTAGGAGGTTCCGTCGGAGCCGGTTAGCTGGGAGCCGCTGTGGACGTCGTTGATGCCGCTGTCAGTCTGGTCGAGGGTCATGACGGTGTCCTCCTGGACGGGCATCCAGGTGTCGGAACGCTTGGTCATGGGATCGACCGGCATGATTTTGAGGTAGCCGGACTGGACGAGGTCGTCGAGGGTCTGGGGGGCTTTTTGCTTGTCGACGGTGTAGGAGTCGATGGCTCGGCGCATGGTGTAGAGGTCTTCGCGGAGAACGGCCTCGTTGGCGGCGCGGATGTTACGGGTGTAGGAGGGGATGGCGATGGCAGCGAGCAGACCGATGACGACCATGACGATCATGAGCTCGAGGAGGGTGAAGCCCTGCTCGGAGGAGCGATGATTGTGTGGACGGATTGGGTGGGTCGTTACCATGTGTTGTATTTTGTGCCGTCGAGTGCGGTTCCCTGGCTCTTGGAATGGATGTCGAAGACGTTCTGGCCGCCAAATGAGTCTGAGTCGGCGTCGTCCTGGTTGGAGCGAAGGCCCCAGTCAGTGTCGCCGGTCATGGGGTCTTTGGGGATTCGGCGGAGGAACTTGACCTTCTTATCCTGAATGTCGACGCCGTTGACGAGGGTTTCGAGGTCGGGCGGGTAACCGAGGCTGTCGGCTTTAACCTGCATGGCTCCCTTGTCGGCTGCGTCCTTGTAGGCGTCTATGGCAGCGCGAATCTCCCAGAGATCGCGGCGGAGCTCGCGCTCCTTCTCTCGTTTGACCTGGAAACGGGCGATTGGGATAGCGGCGGAAGCAAGAATGGCGACGATGGCGACGCAGATGACCAGTTCCACGAGCGTCAGGCCGGATTCGGGGTTAGTGGGTGATCCATCCCAAGTCGCAGAAGCGGGACCTTTCGACAAGCTCAGGGCAGGCCATCGGGCACCCAGTTGAGTGGCTCTAGCCGAGATGGTGTGACGGAGGCTCACTTGACATGGACCACGGCCTGCGAACCGACGGCCGGCAGGTTTGCGCCAGCACTGTTACGAGCACCGACCTTGACGAGGGTGAGCTCGGAGTCGCCGGCGGCGACAGCTTTGAAGGTGAGGAGGCAGACGCTTCCCTGTCCATTGACACCGGTGGCGTTGGGTGGGCGCTCGGTGGCGATGGCGACGAGACCGGCTCCGTCGTCACGGTGGGACGTGGAGACTAGCTGGTTGTCGCGGCGGAGGAAGTCTCCCGAGTCGACGTTGACGAGCTGGAGGACCGCTGGGTTGAACTTCACCTGCATGGGGACGGAGAAGATGTCGCGGCCGTTGCCGACCATGACGGCGACCTGGAAGGTGCTGCCAATAGCTTGATTGAGGGCGGGAGGCACGATGGTGAAGCTGACGGGAGGACCTGACGCCGTACCTGGAGCGACGGTTGCGGGCTCAGAGAAGGCGGCGGGCGGCTGTGCTGGCTGGGCCTGCTGGCTGAGCTGCTGGACCATGGCGGAAGCCGCGTTGGCGGCAGAGGTTGGCGGACCGGTCGGGCGGGGTTTGGCTACGGAGCCGACGGGCACCGAGCCGTCGGTGATGGCAGCGTCGTGATGGAGCTCAAAGGCCCCCGTGGTTCCGGTGTCGATGGCGCGGGTGTTGATTTTGGAGAGGACCGATTCGCGAACGATGTGAGGAATCAAGAGAAAGACGATCTCGTCTTTCTGGGTCTCCTTGCTCTGGGTCGAGAAGAAATATTTGAAGAAGGGGATTTCGCCGAGACCGGGAGTACCGTTGACGTTGAGCGTGTCCTGTTTGGTGATGATGCCGGCGAGAAGGCTGGGTTCGCCGTCTTTGAGTTCGATGGTCTGATCGGTGGAGCGCTGGCCGATGATGGGCTCTGTAACACCCGAGATGGTGACTTGGCCGGCCTGTGAGAGTACTTCTATCTTGAGCTTGAGGGTGACTTCCCGGTCGTAGTGAACGGTAGGCGTGATGTCGATGTTGACGCCGACGTCTAGATAAGTGAACTGGGTCTGGACGCCGATGCTGGCGACGCCAGTGGAGACGCCGGCGTTATAGGACCCGGTGGCGATAGGAATCTTCTGGCCGATCTTGAGCTGCGCACGCTGACCGTCGGTGGCACGGATGCTTGGATTCTGCAGGATGCGGGTATCAATGTCGCTGAGGAGCGCGGTAACGGTGCCGCCGGTGATGGCGACGCCGAAGTTGTTGGCATTGAGGTGGGCGAGGGAGTTGAGGGTGAAAGGATTGGGCGTGGTGGTGGTGGTGCCGGTTGTGGTCGTGCTTCCGGAGGTTGTGGTGGTGTTTGGATTGGCCTGAGGGGTGATGGTGATGGACTGCGGCCAGGTGATGCCGAGGTTGCGCATCTTGTCGCGGCTGACTTCAAGAACGGCGACGTCGACGACAACCTCCGGGCGGGCACGATCGAGATCGTTCAAGACCTTTTGCGCGAAGAGAAGTTCGTCGGGAGTGGCACGCATGACGATGGCGTTCTGACTGGGGACGAGGTAGATCTTAACGGAGGGATCGAGGAGGTTGCGGATGGCCACGACGACTTCGTTGGCGTCGTTCTGGCCTGCGGCGTTGGTGAGGTAGAAGGTCTGGACGGCCTGCTCTTCGAGATCCTGGCGTTTCTGGCGGGTGTTGGCGGCGACGAAGATGGTGTTGGAGGTGACTGGCTTGTAGAAGGTACCGGCGAGGGTGCCAACGATGCGAAGCGCGTCGGGCCAGGTGACGTTGTTGAGATCGACCGGAATGCGCTTCGAGGTGTAGTCGGGGTCGAAGAGGACGTTGAAGCCCGCCGCTTTGCCGATGGCCTGGTAGATGACTTTAACGTCTTCGACCATGTGGATGGCGGGGATGGGGTCGTTCGAGAGGGGCTTAAGCTCAACGGGTCCGGAGAGGGAGCCGATGTTGGAGAGGATCTCATTTTGGCGCGACATCTGCTCGGTGGGGGCGGGAGCCCCGTCAGCAGTGGGTGGGGCGGCGAGCTGTTGCTGGACCTGGTCGTATTCCTGACGGGCGGCCTGATTGCTCGGGTCGATCTGGATTGCCTTGTTGAACTCAGCGAGGGCGCCGTTCAGATCGCCGCTCTGGCGGAGGACGCGACCACGGTCGACGTGCGAGACGGCGGCCTGGTAGCGCATATGGTCGTAGCGTT
The DNA here is from genome assembly GCA_963798925.1 of uncultured Acidobacteriaceae bacterium. Taxonomy (GTDB): domain Bacteria; phylum Acidobacteriota; class Terriglobia; order Terriglobales; family Acidobacteriaceae; genus Edaphobacter. The sequence continues at coordinate 81,346 of CAWCVD010000007.1, read as the reverse complement.
CCTTGTAGCGAAGGTCGGTCGGTTTGAGGGCGAGGGCGTGCTGATAGGCTTCGTAGGCTGCGTCGAAGTCCTGCTTGGCTTCTGCGGCCTGGCCACGCTTATCCCAAGTCTTGGCCGATTGGGCGTGCGCCGGGAGCGAACCCAAAGCTGCGAGGAGAGCCAGAAGCAGCAGAGGGAACGTCCTAAGGGTGGATGCCGTACGTTTGCCGAGTAATTTTTGACCGCAACCCATGCCGCTCGCGTTTTCGTCCTTTGCGCCTAGAAGAGTGTGGCGTTTGCCGGGCTGTGTGCCTGCCGGGAAGATGATCTGGGGCAGGAGGCTGCCTGTGGGGGCGTTGCCTGCCAGGCTGTTGCGCTCGGGTGAGTATAGCATTCGCTGCAGGTTGACCTCGAAGAAAGGGGTGGTCCTTTGTTGGCGCTTTTGATCCGCGGACGCCTGCTGCGGCTCGCTGTTCAAGAAGATGCCACGATGCCCTTTTGTGGGCCTCGCGGCTGAAGTTGAGGGTTAGACGCGGCGCAGGATTGCCGGTGAGTCGCGGAAGTGAGACGAAAGTTGCATACGTGTTAAAAGTAAGAGGTTCCATGCCTCGTTCGCTCTCCAATCCAACCGTTGCTCACCAGCCAAAAGCTGCTGTGAAGGAGAAGGAGCGCGACCCGGTGGCGGCGGGCAGGAGAGACGCAGCGTTCAACCGGGCGGCAAGCCATAATTATTCGCTATCGGACAAGTTCGAAGCGGGGGTTGCGCTGCGGGGGACCGAGGTGAAGTCGATCCGGGAGGGCAAGGCAAACCTGAAGGACGCTTACGGGCTGCTGAAGGACGGAGAGTGCTTTCTGCTGAACGCGCACATCGGACCGTTCTCGCATGGGAATGCGATGAACCACGACTCATTGCGCACGCGCAAGCTTCTGCTGCATAAGAGCGAGGTGCGGAAGCTGGAGGCACTGACGCGGCAGAAGGGTTTTACGCTGATTCCGACACGGCTTTATTTTCGCAATGGGCGGGTGAAGTGCGAGCTGGCCCTGGCCAAGGGCAAGCAGGAGTGGGACAAACGGGCCTCGGAGAGGAAACGTGAGGCCGATAACGAAGCGAAGGCGGCAGTGGCGCGAAGTCAACGGCGTTAATTTGTTGGAAGAACTCTCGTTTTGTGAAACTCAGTTACGGTAAGCACGCGCTACGATAGAGTCCTATGGATACGAAGCTTGCGTTTCTGGACGCTGCGGGATTTCAATCGCCGATGCTGGCGGTGTTTGCCGTGGACATTGCGGCCGGCAAAGACGCCGATCCTTTGCTTGCGCTACTGACGACCTCGGATGCGGTGACGGACGCGGCGGCGAAGGTATTGGCTTCGGGTGAGTTTAAGGCAACACCGGGTGAGACGCTGCTGCTGCATGCTCCAAGTGGCTTGAAGGCGGAGCGGTTGTTGATTGTGGGATTGGGGAAGGCGAAGAACCTCTCGGTTGATGACGTGCGGAAGGGGGCCGGAACGGCAGTGCGGTCCGCGAAGCCTTTGAACGTGCGTGAGGTGGCGATTGCGTTTCCTGAAGACCATGCGTTGAGCGATGAACATCTGGAGACTCTGCCGTGCACGCTGCTGGCGCGGGCGCTGGTGGAGGGCGCGGAGGTGGCGGAGCCGGATTGGGATACGTACCGGAGCGAGAGGAAGGACCGGACGGTGCGGACGCTGACGGTGCTGGTGCATGAGGCAGAGAAATCGACGCGGGATGAGATTCAGCTGGGGTTCGATGAAGGGTTGATTATTGCGGCGGCGCAGAATTTTACGAGGTCGCTGGTGAATGAGCCGGGAAATGTGCTGACTCCAACGGAGCTGGGACGCCGCGCGGCGGCGATGTGCCTGGAGATGGGGATGCGGTGCGAGGTTCATTCGACCGAGAAGATGCGTGAGCTGGGGATGGGAGCGTTTCTGGCGGTGGCACAGGGGTCGGAGCAGCCGCCGGCGCTGATTGTGATGACTTATGAGCCGCAGATGAGCAAGGTGGCGAAGGATGCTCCGGTGATGGGGCTGGTGGGTAAGGGGATTACGTTCGATACGGGCGGGATCTCGATTAAGCCGGCGGAGGGCATGGAGAAGATGAAGTACGACATGGCCGGGGCGGGGGCGATGATTGGCGCGATGCGGGCGATTGCGCAGCTGAAGCCGATGGTGAAGGTGATTGGGGTGGTGTGCTCGGCGGAGAATATGCCGGATGGCGGGGCGTTCAAGCCGGGGGATGTGGTGACGGCGATGTCGGGAAAGACGATTGAGGTGGTAAATACGGATGCGGAGGGGCGACTGGTGCTGGCGGATGGGCTCTTCTATGCGAAGACGCTGGGGTGCACGCATCTGGTGAATGCGGCGACATTGACGGGGGCTTGCGTGGTGGCGCTGGGGATGATCAATGCGGGATTGTTCTCGAATGATGATGCGACGGTGGCGAAGTTTGAAGCGGCGATGAAGATTGCCGGGGAGAAGTTCTGGCGACTTCCATGCACCGATGATTACAAGGATCATATTAAGAGCCAGATTGCGGACATGATGAATACGGGAAAGAATCGGGCCGGCGGGGCGATCTCTGGGGCGATGTTTTTGAAGGAGTTTGTGGGGGAAACTCCCTGGCTGCACCTGGATATTGCCGGATGTGCGTGGAATGAGGAGACGAAGCCTTGGGTGGCTTATGGGCCTTCGGGGGTCGCGGTGCGGTCGATTGTGGAGTGGGTAAGAGGGTATTCGGCTTAGAGAAAACCGACCGCGGATTTCGCGAATAAAAGCGGATTGAACGCAAAGCGGATGGACGCATCTTATTGAGAATGACTTCGGCTTGGTTTTGGGTATGCGGTGTCCTGGTCTTCGCTGTACTTGTGATAGCGCCTGGTGTTTCGGTTGCGCAGGGACTCCCAGCTGATGACGCGGCTGCGGTCGATTCGGACCGTGATGGATTGAGTGACGAGTTGGAGCAGGCGTTGCTGATGCAGTTCGCGCCGAGGTTTCTGGTTGGGGAGCATGACTGCTCGGATGTTCCTGCGCTGTTTGAGGCGGGGGTGGTGCAGCCGACAGTGGAACGCGAGGATGGCACGATCTACGGCCAGGCGTTTCTTTCGAAGTCATCAAGCACGGATGCGCCGGTGGTGGAGCTGCACTTCTATCACCTGTGGAGATGGGACTGCGGCGGGCACGGGCATCCGCTGGATACGGAGCATGTGGCGGTGCTGGTGCGGGGCTCGAGTGGCGATCTCGCAACGGCCCGGTGGAGAGCGCTGTACTGGTATGCGGCGGCGCATGAGAAGACAGTGTGCGATGTGAGCCAGATTGCACGGGCTTCGACGCTGGACGCGGTGGACCATGGAGCGAAGGTTTGGATCTCGCCGGGCAAGCATGCTTCTTATTTGAATGAGACGCTATGTCAGAGTGGGTGCGGGGCGGATCGATGTGAGGCAATGGTTCCGTTGGCGGCGGGCCCGATTGTGAATCTTGGTGAAGTGGGGAGGCCGATGAACGGGTCGATGTTTATTGCTTCAGAGGCTTGGCCGCTCGAAGGCAAGATGATGGCGACGAATTTTCCGGTGGGAGTGGTGGCTCGGCTAAATTCTATGCCAGAGACGGAGATCGCCTGGTTCAATGCGGGGCGCCATCCGGCGCAGGGGGTGATTGCGGTGAGTGCTTCGACGGAGGATGCTATTGCCAACAGCGGCGAGAATACGACTGCAGCGATCGATCTGGCGGGGGATTCTACGGGGAATGCGCTTCAGAAGAGTTATGAGAAGACGAAGCATGCGCTGGGTAAGTCGATTCGGAGTGTGGGTGATGCGCTGGGTGTGACTTCGAAGCCGGATTGAGGAGAATGGTTTGAGGGGATTGCAATGCGGTCGGTGTAAAGTAGTTTGTAATTCCCGGGTCAAGACCGACCGCGATACGTGAGAGAAGGGGCGGAATGCACGGTTCAACGATTGACGGTTTTTCTAATATCAAGAAGTTGTTGATGGCGCTGGTTACCGCTACGTTGTTCTTTTGCTCTGCGAGTGCTCGAGCGCAGAGTGGGGGATCTCTTTCCCCTACACCGATTACTCCCCAATCCGTGAGGAACGGCGTGGAAATTCTTTCGGACACGAATGGCGTCGATTTTGGTCCTTATATCCGGCAAGCTTTGCAGCTTATCAAACGATCGTGGCTTTCGCTCATTCCTGAAGAGGCTCGGCCACACGGCACATTAAGAGGCGAAACGTTAATTCGATTGACTATCCTTCCGGATGGAAGGATCAGGGCGATGCATCTGGATGAGAGTTCTCACAACGTCGATATCGATCGCGCGGCATGGGGCGGTATCACAGGTGTCGGGCAGTTTCCCGCTTTGCCGCCCGAGTTCAAAGGCCCGTCCCTTGAACTTCGCATAGATTTTTTTACGAATCTTCCTGTGCCTGTGAAGACTTCGCCTTTGCAGCCTTAGACGCGGCGGCTCTCCCTTTTCATTACATGACGGGCGGGGTTTCAATGCCCAAGTAAGCTATGGCTCTTGTCATTTCGCGCTCGGCTGCAGCGGCTGTGGCTAGGTAGAGTGCTTTGCGGGTGGGGTCGGTTTCGTTGAGGATGTGGTGGCGGTGGTAGAAGTTGTTGAATTGCTGGGCTAGCTGGAAGGCGTACTTGGCTAAGTAGGCGGGCTCGGCGGTGTTGAGGCACTGGTCTATGAGGAGGGTTAGTTTTGAGGTGAGGAGCCATGTCTCCCAGATGCTGCTTCCCTCTTCGGTGTTGAGGATGGCGGCGAGGGCTTCGGTGGGGATGGCTTCGATTGCTGCCAGCGAGGCGGCTTCGGTGGTATTGGCTTTGCGGAAGATGTTGGCGGCGCGAACGATCGCGTACTGGACGTAGGGGCCGGTCTCGCCTTCGAAGCTCAGGGCGTCTTTGAAGTCGAAGGCTATGACGGTATTGCGGGTGAAGCGGAGCATGAAGTAGCGGAGGGCCCCGACGGCGATCTGTTTTGCGATGGTTTCGCGCTCGGTGTCGGTTAGGTCTGGGTGGCGCGTGTCGACTTCAGATTTTGCAGCGGCGGTGAGGCGATCGATAAGGTCGTCGGCTTTGACGCCGAAGCCTTTGCGGCCGCTGACTTCGATGTAGGCTTTGCCGCGGTCTTCTTCGCTGATCGTGTAGCCGAGTTCGATGGCGCAGCGGGGGGTGAGGGCGACCATCTCGTAGGAGAAGTGAGTGTAGTTGTCGGCAGCTTCGGTGTAGCCCATGCCGCGGAGTGCGGCGATGACGTTGTTTTGGGGGTCATTCTGGCGGGAGTCGATTACGTTGTAGATGTGGTCGGCGTGGCCGAAGAAAGGGTGCGGGGTTTGGCCTTGTTCGGTGGAGATCCAGCAGGTGTGGGTTGTTGGTTGCTGGCTGTTGGTTGTTGGTTGGTGGCTGTACTGGTAGAAGGGGGCGTACCCGAAGTCTTTGCCAGGGAGTAGACCGAACTTCCAGAGGTGGTAGGCGATGTCTTTGCCTACGTAGGTGACGGTGCCGTTGGAGCGGACGATGACTTTGGCGTCTTCGTCGGGTTGGTCGGGGTCGGTTCCGTAGTGGGCGATTGTGGCTTCGGTTCCGGCGCGGCGCATGACCCAGCAGTCCTTGTTCTTGCCGGCGGTTTCGAGGTAGAGGACGCCCTTTTCGATCATGAGCTGGCGGGCTGCGTCCCAGAAGTGGAGGTGGAGGATCTCGCTCTCGCGGGGGAGGAAGTCGTACTCGATGTTGAGACGCTGCATGGTCTCGAGATGGCGACGGAGGACGGCGGTGGCGATGAGGTCGGCGATCTCGGCGGTTTCGTTGTTTCCGGTTTCGAGGGCGTGGAGGGTGTCGAGGCGGATCTGTTTGCGTGCGGCGATGTGATCGGGGTCGGCGGTGTACCACTGGGAGACGCGGGCGTAGAGGTCCCAGCAGTAGAAGTCGATGCGCTGGTTGGTTTCGAGGAGTTCGGTGAGGAGCTCGCGGGTGCTGGAGAGGTTTTTGCCTTCGAGATGGACGAGGCCTACGACGACGTCGGCGACTTGAACGCCGGTGTTGTCGATGTAGTTCTGGACGCCTACTTCGTAGCCTTGTTTGTAGGTGTCAGGGCGGAGTAGGCGCTGGAAGGTGTCGCCGAGGATGGCATTGCGGAGATGGCCGATGTGGGCGGCTTTGTTTGGGTTAATGCTGGTGTGCTCGACGAGGCGGAAGCCGGGACCGCCGATGTTGGCGTGCTGGTCGGCGGCGATGCGGCGGAGGGTGGCGGCGCGGTCGAGACGGATGTTAAGGTAGCCTGCGCCTGCGACTTCGACGCTGGAGACGCCTTCGGGGAGTTGGGTGGAGAGCTCGGCGGCGAGTTCGGCGGCGATGGCGCGGGGGGCTTTGCGGAGGCGCTTGGCGAGCTCGAAGGCTACGGGGAGAGCGAGTTCGCCTAGGGCGATCGATGGGGGCTGCTCGACGACGAGGTTCGTGAGCGTGACGTCGTATTTGGACTGCAGGATGGCCTGGATGCGGGCCAATAGGGACTGCTGAATTGTGCGATACATGCTCTTGGGTTCACCGGGGTGGATTGATTTGAGTTTACTAGAGGCTTGTGTCCTGCCGGACGGGCCCGCTGCGCCCGTGGCGACCACTTCGGGGTGTGTCTACCTTGTCCCGGTAATGTTGGCTTCGAGGGGCCTCGCTTTGCTCGGCTTTGTTATTTGTCTACGGGAGTTCTGTTGGTAGTTGTTCGATTTCGACGTAGAGGGGTTTGTGGTTGTGGATGCGAATGCGGTGAGTGAGGAAGATGATGCCGCCTACGGAGGTGATGGAGACTAGCATCCAGGCGTGAAGGGCCAGGCCGAAGATTGCAGCCTGTGAGACGGAGGCTCCGTGGTTGACGAGCGAGGTTTTGACGGCAAGCTCGAATGGGCCGAGTGCGCCAGGGGAGCTGGGGATAAGGTAGGAGAGGTTGGCGAAGGAGACGGCGAGCCACGGGCCTATGCGATCAACCGGTAGTGCGAGGAGATTGATGGCAGAGACATAGATCAAGCCCTCACAGGTCCAGATCAACATGGTCTGGAGAAGAAGCAGGAGTGAGCCGGCGACGCCGAGGCGGCCGGTGGCGTCGAGGGCGAGATTGATCCAGTGCTCGACTTTGACGAGTTTGGGGTTGGAAGGCAGGCGGGTGAAGAGGCGCTGGATGGATGGCTGGAGCCGGCGGGCGGCGACGAGAAGAATGATGAGACCGACGGCGGAGATGGCGAGGGAGATTTCGGCGAAAAGGCGAAGGCGGGGTGTGGCGACGCGTCCGACGGTGGAGACGAAGAGGAGGACGAGGATGAAGATGTCGAGAAGCTTTTCGACGATGACGGTCGAGAGAATGGTGGAGGGTGAGGCGTTGAGGTCGTCGGAGTAGGTGAAGACGCGCATGATGTCGCCGATGCGGAGGGGAAGGATGTTGTTGGCGGCGAGCGAGGTCATGAGGACTCGGGCGCAGACGAGAACGTGGTCGCGGATGGAGCGCGTGCCTCGGGGCATCATCTGAGCCCAGCGAACGCACCGAAGGGCATGGCTGGCGAAGGTGAAACCGACGACGCCGAGGATCCATGCAGGATGCGCGATGCGAAGAGCGAGGACCTGGTTGAAGGAGATTCCGCGGAAGGTATACCAGAGGAAGAAGGCGCTGATGAGCAGGCCGGGGATGGTCTTGAAGAGATTGCGCTGGTTTGTGGTGGCGGCGGTTGTGTTCATGCAGGGACTCGGCGGGGCCGGGAGGAACGGCGAAGTGGAGAGGCCGGGGAGTCCGATGGGTTCGAAAGGCGAGGCGACATGCAGTTTTAATTGTATCGTCTGGTTGGCTGTGAGGGCTGGCGGAGTGTAGACCTATGGGCTTGGGGCGGAGTCTAATTTTTTGGAGGAAGTTGTCTCTCTCGCGCGATCGGTCGGCTGTGTTGCAGGATTTAGCTTTTTCAGAGATTGGTGTAGAAGACAATAGAGAGCGGTAGCCGGTTGCAATCATCCTTTCGCGTCGGGGAGCACAGGGTATTTGGCGACATCGTTAGCAACACCGATTCGTTCGGAACAGCTTAGACGGGCCGAGTACCGGCGGGAGCGAGGACTCGCGGCTGCGCTGGCGGTGCCGCTGACTGTAGTGGCCGCACTGGTGCATGGGTACCATCCTTATGCCGAGGATGGAGGGGTGTATCTGCCGGAGATCAAGCGGCTGCTTGACCCTGGACTGTATCGACATGGCGCGGAGTTTGTGGTGGGGCATCTGCAGTATTCGGTGTTTGCGCCGATGGTTGCGGGGCTGGTGCGCGCTTCGGGGCTGAGCGTGGAGGCGGTGATGCTGCTGGTGTACCTGGCGACGTTCTGGATGACGCTGTTTGCGGGATGGTTGTTGGCGGCGCGGTGTTTTGGTTCGCGCGAGGCGCGAGGGGGCGCGGTAGCTCTACTGGCGGCGTGGATGACTTTGCCGATTGCCGGGACTTCGCTGATGCTGATGGATCCGTATGTGACGGCGAGGAGTGTGTCGACTCCGTTTGGATTGCTGGCGCTGGTGGGCGCGCTGGAGTTTCTACTGCCGCAGTTTGAGAGCGGCGAAGGAGAGATGGCGGAGCGGCGACGCGGGCTTGTATTGTGCTGCGGGGCGCTGGCGATAGCGGGAGCAATGCATCCGTTGATGGGAGCGTATGCGCTGGGGTCGGTTCTGCTGTTGGGTGCGGCGTTGTCTTCAAGCCGGATGATGCAGATTTGGGGGACGGTTGGATTGGGTTTGGCTGCTGTGGCGATTGCGTGGGGGCTGCAGTTCTCGGCTGCGCCGGAGGGCGAGATCTACCGGAGGGTAGTGCTAACGCGGAGCTACTGGTATTTGAGCGAGTGGCATTGGTATGAGTGGACGGGGCTGATTGCGCCAGTCGTGATTCTGGTGGCAATTGGGCTGAGGCGACGGAGAGATGGCGATACGGCGCCAGTGGGGATGGCACGCATGGCGGCTGCGGCTGGAGTGATTGCAGTGGTAGTGGCGTTGCTGTTTGCGCGGACCGGGATGAGGATGCATCTGGTGGCGAGGATGCAACCGCTGCGTATTTTTCAGGTGGTGTATGTGGTAATGATACTGGCGGTGGGTGCGGCACTGGGTGAGTGGGTCCTGCGGCAGCGAGCGATGAGGTGGGTGGTGGTGTTTGCGCTGCTGGCGGGAGTGACCGTCGCTTCGGAGCGAAGGACGTATCCGGGTTCGAGGCATCTTGAGCTGCCTGATGCGTTGGTGTGGAGGACTTCTGCCAAGGCCGGAAATCAGTTTGAGGAGGCGTTTGTCTGGGTGAGGAGGAATACGCCTACGGATGCGCTGTTTGCGCTGGATGCGGACTACATTACGAAGCCGGGTGAGGATGCGCAGAGCTTTCGCGCGATTGCGGAGCGGAGTGTGCTGCCGGACTTCTCGAAGGATGGCGGCGTGGTGACGAATAAGCCGGAGCTTGCAGGGGAGTGGCTGGAGGGACAGGCGGCTCAGACAGGATTGGATGCGGAGCCGGATGAGGAACGCGTGAGGAGGCTGAGACCGCTGGGGGTTTCGTGGGTGGTTCTGGACCGTGGCGCTGCGACGGCGTTTATTTGTATGTATGCGAATGACGCGGTGAAGGTGTGCCGGCTGCCGTGAGACGCGGCCAGGTCAGTTCCCTGCCGGTTTGGCAGAGGCCGAGGCTGTAGTGAGGACCACGTTCTCATGATCCTTGGTTTCGATTTTGGAATAGAAGGAGCGGAGATTCGGGTATTGCGCAGCACTGTAGATTATGTCCGCGAGAATATAGTCTCGGTGGATGGTGAAGGAGTTTGCCGTGGACTCGCTCGACAGGCTGTAGGCGATGGATTTCTCCAAAGTGTTCTTGTCGAATGCGGGAAGAGATTCGATGGAAAACTTCGGGTCGAAGGTGATGCGAACGGCGTCGCGGACGAGATGGGGATAGTCAAAATAGACAGAGTTTTCGCGCTTTTCCTGGGAGAAGTTAGGTTTGGAGTTTGCCTCGAAGATGTCTCCCGGAAGCAGCACTCGTTTTCCGGTCGAAGAACCTAGCGTTCCTTTGACTTCAAAGTTGGCGACGAAGGGCTGCTCGTAGTCGTCCGCTTTGTCGATGCCGGTCATCTTTACCTCGACGCCGGAGGGCATGAGGTTTTCGACGCTGGTGCGGATTTCGCGTTCCAGACTGGCGGAATCTCCTTCGAGAAGACGATGCCGCCAGCGGATGGCGGGGTCACCCATGTAGGTCATGGAAAGCTTGCCAGAGAGTGCGCCCTCGGGGTTTACGTTCAGGCTGGCGGCCCGCAGCGTGCGGGAGAAGGCGTATGACTCAGCCGGAGTGCCGAAGAAGTCGCTCCCATCTGCGGTCTGGCGGATGCCTCCTGTGAGGGTATGTTGCCATGCAAGGTGTCCATAAGGACAGAATCGCGTTCCAGGGTCAAAGAGTTGATCTTTGCCGTCAACGCTAACAATGGCTATGAAATCGTTCAACTGCGACAGGTTGAGGTAGTTCTTGACGAAGACGTCGTGTTCCCTGCTGGTGACGGCGCCGATGTAGGCTTTGAAGCCGGCTGCGCGGGCCATGGCGACGAACAGGGCGGTGATCTGATCGTCGCTGCCGCGCTTGCGAGTCCAAATGTCGTCTGTCGTACGCACCTCTTTGAGACCCTGCGCCTTTTCTTCCGCTGTGGTGTGTTCGCGAGTGTAGCGGGTGTTTTCGAGCTTCATGACGGCGGCATAGAGCTTGCGAAGCTTCTGGTCGGACGTGTCGGATGGCGTCACGATGTCCTTGACCGCTGCATCGATGACAGAACCAGGGCCGATGAACTTGTCCTGCTTCTTCGCCCAGAACTTGCCTTCGTTCTTCCAGAACTCGTCGGCCGAGTGATAGGCAGTGTAGTAGAAGAGAACGCGGTAGGTGAAGCTCTGGATGGGTGGCATGAAGTCTTCCTCCGGGACGGGTCGGATGTCCTGAAGGCTGAGCTCTAATTTTTCGCCCTGGAGAGTACGGGTCTGCACGACCTGTGCGCCGTGCGGCAGAAAGCTCGACCAAGCTATCTTGTCGGCGGCTTGATCGCGAGCGTTGACGAGCATGATTGATTTGAGATCGACAGGCAGCCAGGTGTAGTGGGCATTTCGGGTAAAGAGCCTGGACTGAAGGAACCAGGAAGGGGCCTCGAAGAAATTTTCGTCGTAGCGCAGTTTGTAGCGATACTCGAGGATGCTGCCGACAGTGATGTCGGGCATCGTGAAGACCTTGGCCATGACCTTGGTGCTGTGGGTCCTTTCAACTAGTTTTTCGTAAGGTTTTCCTGTGAACGGAATGATGGTTCCGTCGGGATGGATGGTTCTTCCCTGGACGTCTTCAATGGAGTATCCGCTAAATCCAGTGTCGTTGTGGAAGCGGGCGTATTGCAGCTCGACGTTGCCGAAGTCCTTGCCGAGGTCGGTGAGGACTTTGAGGCGGACGTAGATGGTGAAGATGTGGAGGCGATCTTCGGTGGTCTCCTCGCGGTTGAGATAGACGGCGGCAGCGCCGGGAACCTCGGGTTGTGTGGTCATCGAGAGTTCTTCGGGAGTGGGTGGCGTCCATTGAGCGTGGGCGATTGAAGGGGCCAGCGCGAACAGAACGCCGACGAGGAAGATACGGAGCGAACGACGTGCGGATGGATCGATCATCGGTTCGATGGTTGTCAGTTCCCTGGTGGCGTTGCCTTTGCTGCCTGGGGTGCGGCGGTGAGGACGACGGATTCCTGGTCCTTGGTTTCCAACTTCGTGTAGAAGGTTCGCAGCGCGGGGTATTCCTTGGGGACGAAGATAATTTGTCCGAGGGTGAAGTTGCGGCGGACAGTGAAGCTGCCCGTGCCCTGCTCGGAGGTCATGTTGTAGGCGGCGAACTGGTCGAAGGTGAATTTATCCGCGGAGGGCAGCGATTCGACGGCGAAGGTGGATGGGAATTTGACCCTGACGGCGTCCTGGTTTACGTGAGCGAAGCTGAAGTAGACGGGGATGTCGCGCTTCTCATGAGGGAAGGCTGGTTTGGCGCTGGCTTCGAAGATATCGCCGGGGATGACCAGGCGCTTGCCGGTAGAAGAGCCGAGGGTTCCCTTGACGTCGAACTTGACGATGAGAGGCTTTTCGTAGTCTTCGAGCTGCTCTATGGAGGCGAGTTTGATTTCGAGGCCGGAGGGGATCTGGCGCTCGACGCTGGTGCGGAGCTGACGCTCGAGGCTGGCGGAGTCGCCGGTGAGCGAGCGCTCCCGCCAGTTGAGGGCGTTTGAGCCCATGTAGGTCATGAGGATGGTTCCGGAGATTGCGCCTTGCTGGTCGAGCGTGAGATCGGCGACCCGCTGGACGCGGGAGAAGTTGTAGCCCTCGGGTGGAGCCTCGGCGAAGTCGCCGCCTGCGTCAGTCTGGCGGATGCCTTGCGTCATGGTGTGCTTCCAGGCGAGGTGCTGGAAGGGACAGTAGCGGGCTCCGGGATCGAAGTACTGATCCTTGCCGTCGACGTTGACGATGGCGAGATCGTCGTCGAGCTGGCTGAGGTTGGGGTAGGCAGAGAGGAAGATGCTGCGATCGCGGTTGGTGACGCGGGCGAGATAGGCCTTCATGCCGGCGGCGCGGGCCATGGCAACGAAGAGCGCGGTGATCTGGTCGTTGTTGCCGCGTTTGCGAGTCCAGATGTCGTCGGTGGTGTGGACTTCTTTGAAACCCTGAGCCTTCTCCTCGTCGCTGGAGTGCTCGCGGGTGTAGCTGGTGTTTTCAAGCTTCATGACCGCTGCGTATAACTTGCGGAGCTTTTGATCCTGAGTGTCGGCGGGGACGACGATGTCTTTGACCGCCGCAGTGACGACCGAGCCGGGTCCGATGAACTTGTCGTTGATCTTAGACCAGTGCTTGATCTCGCTCTTCCAGAAATCCGCGCCTGTGCGATAGGGGCTGTAGTAGAAGAGGACGCGATACGTGAAGCTTGAAATCGGCGGCATGTAGTCTTCGTCAGGCGCCGGAGCGACGTTTTGCATGTTGAGATCAAAGATGAGCTGACCTTCATGTCCGATCTCCGTCTGGGGAAGGCGCGATTGTTTGAGCTCGGAGCCGGCAGGCAGGATGGGAGTCCATGCAATGGCATTGGTGAGCTGACCGCGGTCATCGTTGGTGATCAACTCATGATCGGTTGGTCTCCATGAGTAGTGGGCCTTGCGGGTGAAGAGGTTGGACTGAATGTACCACTGGGGCGCCATAAACCACCTGTCGTCCATCCTCAGTTTGTAGCGGTATTCAAGGATGCTGCCGACTTCGACATCGGGCAGAGTGAAGACCTTGGCCATGAACTTGACGCCCTGGGTCTTTTCAACGAGCTTGTCGTATGGCTTTCCAGTGAAGGGAATGATGGTTCCGTCGGGGTGGATGGTTCTGCCCTGAATGTCCTCAACGTTGATGGAGCCACCGTTGCTGACGTGTTCATATCGAAGCTCGACGTTGGCATACTCTTTGCCGCGCTCGGTGAGGACCTTGATCCGGGTATAGATGCTGAACATGTGGAGCTTGTCGTCGGTGATGTCCTCGCGGTTGAGATAGACGGCTGAGGCGCCGGGGACCTCGGGTTGCGAGGTCATGGTGAGCTCTTCGTGCGTGGGCTGGATCCACTGCTGGTCGGCGCGGGCTGCGGGCGCGAGAGAGATGAGGGCAGAGAGTAGACAGAGGCGGAGGGAGCGGCCTGAGACGTTCATGGTTGCTGGATTCCTTTGCTGCGGGTGGAGCGACGTTTTGTTGGGTACGGAATGATGTGCTGTTACTGCTTTTTGAGGACCGCGTTTCTCTGTTCGTCGGCAGCGATGACGCCGGCGAGCTTCTGGACATCGGGATATTTGTCAGCGGGAAGAGTGACCTCGCGGACGGTGTAGGTGCGGGTGTAGTGGAGGACATTGTCCTTGACGCTGCTGGAGCTCTCGTAGGAGGCGAAGCCGAGGTCGAGCTTGATGGGGTCGGGTATCTCGTCGACGACGTAGCCGGCTGGGAGCTCGATGGTGAAGTCGTCCTGGGTCTGCATGGTCTGGTCGAGATTGACGGGGATGTCGTGACGTTTTTTGTGGCTGACATCGAGATCTTCCCTGCCGAGGACGCGGGGACGAACCATGAGCAGAGGGCCTGTGGGTTTGCCGAAGCGATCGGCGGAGATGGAGAAGGATGTCGTCAGATCCTTGTTGAGGGCCTCGACGTTCTGCACTTTGAAGTCTGAGACGGTGAAGCTGGTGAAGTCCTCCCCGAGGACGTGGTCGCGATACTCGGTCTGGCGCTTTTCGTCGGCCATGGTGTAGAGATAGCGGTTGTCTTCGGAGACGTCGCCGAAGCGCTTCTCGGTGACGGTGCCCTTGAGGGTGCCGTCGGGCTGGAGCTGGAAGTTGGCGGTGCGGCGGATGGTGTTGAGGTCGGGCGCGAGAACCGGGAACTGGAGGATCTGGCTGTCGGGACCCTCCATGAGGATGCCGTAGCCGCCCTGGAGGTTATGCTCGAGCTGGCCAAAGGCTGTCTTCTCCCAGGTGGGGTCGAAGATGAGGTACTGGCGACCGGTTTTGGAGGTGACGACGCTTCGAAGCTTGGGCGAGCTGTAGCCTTTGGGGATCTCGATGGCGGCTATCATGTGGTCGCCTACGATCGAGGGTGCGTCGGGATCGACGACACCGCGACGATGGTCGACCATGACGAGAGCGCCGTGAATTCCGACGGTCGAGAGCATGGCGGTTAGAAGGGTGGCCTTGTCTTTGCAGTCGCCGTAGCGGTTGCGGAAGATATCGGAGGCGTAGTGGGGCTGGTAACCGCCGATGCCCATCTCTATGGCGAAGTAGCGGACCTGTTTCTGGACGAACTCGGCGATGGCCTCGGTCTTGTCGTAGAAGTCGGTCTTGCCGGCGGCTAGTTCGCTGGCTTTGGCGGCGATCTCAGGTGAGGCGGTGAGACGGTCTTTGGAGATGCTTTGATACCACTCGCCGATGCTCTTCCAGGTGCCTTCGGTTGGCGCGATGATGCCGGGGCCGGCGTAGTGGACGGTCATGCGGCCGTCGAGCGAGAAGGCTGCGGGGCGTAGAGAGACATCCCTCAGGTCGACTGCGGGCGTGTTGTCCATTGCCCATCGCCAGCGCTGGTGCTCGAGGTCGATGGGGGGAGCTTGTTTGGCGTGTGCCCAGACGGTCCCGTAGGTGAAGTTGGCCGGCAGTTCGAGGGTGAAGCTCTGGTTGAGGCGCGGCAGACCGCTCTGGAAGAACCAGGTTTTTTCGGTGAGGAAGGGATGGCTGCGCTGCTCGTACTCGTAGGCGACGATACCTCCGGGGTCACGGCCGGGAGCCTCGGCAACGCGGATCTTGTCGTCCTCAAAGAGATTTCCTTCACCGTAGCCGTGCTCGGTCATCTCGTTGTCTTTGACTGCGTACTCGTGTCCGTCGGGACCGATGCTCCAGACATGCATGGAGAGGATTTTGGTGTCCTTGTCGAAGGGGACGCCAACGATGCCGTCACGTCTGCCCTGAGGACGAAGGATTTTGACGACGTGGCGATGATGCTCGACGGCGCTGCCGTCGGGAGCGACGGTGTAGGTGATGTCGTCGAGGAGGACGACGGCGTTGGTTTCGTTGGAGTACTCGGGAAGCTTCTGCTGGGCAGCTGTGCGCACCCAGTCGGGGACGGAGTCAGACTTGTAGGCGGACGCCGTGATCGTGAGGCAGAGAAGAGAAACCAGGAGTAAGGGGTACATGGAAGGTTCGCGCGCTTGCTCTGTTCGCTGTCGTGCTCGTGCTGTCATAGGGCCCTTGATACACTTCCCGTCTTGCCGCGATATGAATCGTTTTCCTGAATGACGAGGGAGGGTACCGCCAAGTTATACGTGTCCTCTTAATCTAATTCAAGGGAATTCAGGAAACCGTGAACACCCCGGTTGGGGGATTGATTCCTGATTAATATTGCGGGTTGCGTGGGTTGGCTGTGAGCGAGTGAGCGATTAGCGGGAGAGGTTGTCGGCTATCACCCAGCCGTCGCCCTGGAGGCGGGCTCGTGCTTTGCGGCGAAGGATGGAACGAAGGAGCAGAGCCAGGGACGACGCGACGCCAAAGGTGAAGAGGACCATCAGCCAGGGGTAGTCGGCGAAGAGTATGTCCGGGCGAAGCATGTTGGAGTTGAACCTGTTGGGGCTGAACATGTCCGGGCCGATCGACCAGGAGGGTGAGCCGGGATGATAGAGTTCGTCGCCGATGCGGTAGGAGTGAAAGCGCGAGCCGTCGAGGACGCTGACGGACTGGGATATGTCGTGGGATATATCGGAGGCTTGCGAGGACTTGAAGAGCGCGGAGATGAGGCCGGGGACGGTGTCTTTGTCGTGGAGGAGGATAAGAACGACAGAGCGGCTGGAGCGGCGAGGCCACTGGATAGCTTCGATAAGGGCGTCGGGCGGGCCGCCGGCGGTCTCGAGCTGGCTGGGCTGTACGCGGTCGAGGCTGCGGACCTTCCACCAGGCGTGATCGAACGGTGCGAAGAAGCCCTGGGTGTCCTGAATGTGCAGGCCGCTGCCGTCGATGCTGACCGGGAGCGATGGGTTGAGGCGGTTGACGGCGGGTTGATCGTCGACGGTGCCGAGGACGAGATAGTCGTTGGCTGCGTCCGAGGTCATCCCTGCGGGATTGGTGACGGAGACACCAAGGCTCGGATGGGCTGTCTGCGCTCCGAAGCGGCCCATGATGGTGAGGTAGAGCTCGATCTCTTCGGCGGAGGGAGCGTCGGGCAGGACTATGGCGGCGCCTTCGAGGGTGGGCTTGCGGGTGAAGGGGTATCCGGAGATGGCGAAGAGCTCGAGGTTGGGGAGAGCGGGAGTCTGTTCGCGAGCGAACCAGCGGGTTTTGGTTGCGGGCTGCTGCGCGTCAGGCAAAGGGATGGAGGAGATGCGGGTGGTGGATCCTTTGAGGAGATTGGCTTCGAGGGCGAGGGTTTTGGCTGCGGCGAGGACGCCGTCGGGTGAGTCGGCGGCGAGGATGAGAAGCTTGGATGATGGGTCGGACGGGTTGGTTCGCATAGCGATGGTGCCGGAGGTGGCGGCCAGCGCGAGAGAGTGTGGGAGGCTGGCGCGGTTTTCGGTGAGGATGACTGCGTTGCCTGCGGGGATCGCGCCGAGGACGACGGGAAAGTGGACGGGGCGTTTGTTGGCGAGGATTCCGAACCACGAGGAGACGATGCCGGCGGCTTCAAGGGCCTTGGAGGATGGGGGCGTGAGGAAGACGATTTGGATGGTAGGGTGCGGGTCGGTGTTTTCGGCGAGAAAGGGCGCGGGGAGCAGGCTGAGATCGTCGGGGATCTGGGTCTGCGTCGGGTCGGGGATGTCCGTGGGATTGGCGGCGGGGTCGGGGGTGATCTTGACGTCTGCGACACGCGCGGCTGAAGGCTTGCCGAGCGATGGCTGCTGGGCGGCGAGTGATTGTGTGGCGACGAGAGCGGCGAGGAGAACGAGGGGCACGATGCTTGTGGCGAGTTTTCCCGGCCGCCGGTCTTTTTGCTGAGCCTCCTGCTTGCCGGAGCCGCTGAACGCATGACGGAGGCCGTGGAATGCGAGGTTGACGGTGCGGAGGAGAATGGTGAGCGCGCTTTCGGGCTCGCGGGTTTCGGCCCATGCGAGCCAGGTGTCGGCGCGGGAGTAGAGGACGATGGCGAGGCCCTCTTCCTGGTCGAGAGTGAGGGTATCGAACTGCGCGCGGAGGATATTGCCGCTGACGTCGACGAGCGTTGCAGGGAGGGTTTCGGCGTGGTCGAGGACGGGAAGGGTGATCTGGATGGAATCTCCGACTGCAGCGGTGAAAGGCTGATCGACGCGGATCATGAGCCCGCCGGTGGAGAGGTCGGAGGTGACACCGTGGAGGACCGATCCACCGGCGAAGTGAACGTTGGCGGGTACGGTCATGGCGATGCGAACGGCTATGCGGCGTTGACGGCTCTCCCATGCGAAGGAGGTGGCGACGCCGAGGATAACGAGGTTGTAACAGGCCCAGAGGAGGTTGAGGACGATGATGCCGGTGTGGGGGCCATCGTGCATCGCCGCGAGAAGATTCAAGGGAAAGGCGCGGGTTGCTCCGGGAAACTGGTAGAGCCTGGGGATGGAGAAGAGGATGCCAAGGACGTTGACTGCGATGAGAAAGAGGAATGGCCGCGCGGTGCGGCGGTCGAAGTAGCTGTGATCGATGACGTTGGTGCTGGGTTTCTCGTGGGATTCAGGTGCGTGGGGCTTGAGGAACGAAAGGAGCGTGGGAAAGAGAATCCAGGGGGCGAGGACGGTCTCGTGGATCTCGTTCCAAAGTGAGAGACGGTGGCGACCCTGGATGCGCGAGCTGGCGATGCCGGAGAGCACCAGATGAGGAAGGGCGTAGGCGACGATGGCGGCCCAATAGCCGGGGATGTTGACGCGACCGAAGAGGAGACAGAGAAGCGGAGCGGTGAGAAAGACAAGACGCGGGAGAGCGTAAAGGAAGTGCGTCATGGCGTTGAAGCAGCAGAGACGCTGCGCCCATGAGAGGCCACGGGCAAAGAGTGGATTGTCGAGACGGAGAATTTGAACCATGCCGCGCGCCCAGCGAACGCGCCGTCCAATGTGTTCGCTGAGCGAGCCGATGGCGGGACCGGCGGCCTGGGGAATGTTGATGAAGGCGGCGCTCCAACCTTTGCGTTGCATGCGCAGCGAAGTGTGGGCGCCCTCGGTGAGAGTTCCGGTGGCGATGCCGCCGATCTGATCGAGTGCGGTGCGACGGAGGATTGCGCAGGAGCCACAGAAGAAGGTGGCGTTCCAGAAATCGTTGCCGTCCTGCGCTGTGCTCGAGAGGAAGCCACCTTCGCTCGGGTTAATGCGGAACTGGTCGGGATTGCGGTCGGGTGGATCGAGATGGTGGGGGGTTTGGAGGATGCCGAGTTTGCTGTCGCGGAGGAACCAGCCGAGGGTGATCTGGAGAACGCTTCGGGTGGGGACGTGATCGCAGTCGAAGATGGCGACGTAGGGAGCGCTGAGACGGTTGATGGCGCAGTTGAGGCTGCCGGCACGGCCGTCCTGGTTGCCGGGAGAGGTGATGTAGCCGATGCCGGCCTCTTCGGCGAAGCGGCGGAATTCAGGACGATTGCCGTCGTCGAGGATCCAGACGTTGAGTTTGCCGTCGGGCCAGTCGACGTTGCTTGCGGCGAGGGCGGTGAATCTCACCTGGCTGAAGGATTCGTCGGCGGTGGGGATGAGGAGATCGACAGCGGGCCAGAGGGCAGGATCGTCAGGCAAGGCGACGGGAGTGCGGCGGAGCGGCCAGAGAGTCTGCAGGAGCAGAGAAAGAGAGTGATGGCGGCGTAGATTTCGGCGAAGAGCAGGAGCAGGATGAAGGCGGCATCGATGAGGCTGGTCTTGGAGCCGATGAGAAATCTGTCGGTGGTGTGGAGTCTCCAGTAACCGTAGCGCAGCGTGGAGAAGGTTGAGAGGAGCAGAAGTGTGAGCGTGACCAGGTAGGAGCCGGAGCTGCGGTCGAGCCAGAGGACGAGAGCGACGGTGATGCCGCCGAAGACAAACTGCTGCGGCCAAGGCAACGGGAGAAGGCTCAGGAGGGCAAGGAAAAGGATTCCGCCGGCTAGAAGGAGGAAGCGAAGAAACTGGAAGAGGGGAGCGTCACCTGCCTCGACCTGGCGCAGGAGAGCTGAGGAGTTCATCTCTCACTCCACCGGACGTTGCGGAAGCCTGCGGTAGCCGGCGCGGCGACGGTGCGGAGCCAGGTGGCGAGATTGAGATAGTCCTCGGAGACGGGCGCGTCTGGAGCGTAGTCGACAACGGTCATGCCTTCGGCGAGGGCTTCGCTGACGGCTGGGGCGCGTCGAATGACGAAGGGCAGGAGACGCTCGCCGAGCTGACGCCGCATGACCTCGCGGACATCGAGGTGCAGCGGGAGCGAGGTGTCGAACTGGTTGAGGACGTAGAAGGGCTGCAGGGGGCGACCGTCGCCGTCGTTGACTCCGCTGAAGAATTTCTCGATGGTCTGCAGGCTGATGACCGAGTTCATGTCGGGGGCGACCGGAATCAGGATCGTGGGATTCATGCGCGAGAGGCGATCGATGATCCAACTGGAGTGGACGGCGAGGTCGAGGAGGATGCGATGGGTGCCGCGACTGTTGTTGATGATCTCTTCGATGAGCTTTTCCTGGGCGGCTTCGTCGCTTCCCTTCTGGTCGATGTCGTAACTGACGAGGTAGATGGGTGCGTCAGTACTGCCGCTGGGCGGCGAGAAGGTGCGAACGGTGCCCTGGCGAAGCTCGCTGGCTCCGAAGTAGAACGGCAGCAGACCGTGGGAGGTGGTGTCGGTGAGGAGGACTTTTTCTCCCATGGAAGAGAGAGCTCGTCCGACGGTGGCAACGAGGCTGGTTTTGCCTACGCCGCCAGCGAGCGAGAAGACGGCGAGGATGGGGGTCCGGGTTTCCTTCTGGCGAACAGGGACGGGTTCGGGCTGCTCCTGACCGGGCTGATCGAAGACTCCCTTGAGGGCGTACCAGCGGGCGGCGACGCGCTCGCGGGAGTGCTGGAGGGTGTCGGCCACGGAGGATTGAAGAGGTGACGGCTGGGAGACGATGGGCTTTGGCGTGACCTGCGGCGCGGACGGCGCGTAGAGCCATGCGGGGCCGGCAGGGTCGGGCTGATTTACGGACCTTTGCGGCGAGAGAACTGATGGGTCTGACAAAGGCTCGGGAGCATTGCGGCGGTCGACAAAGCCCTGGGACTGCTGGTAGTCGAAGTCATCCTGAGCGCGGCGGCCGCGAGTCGAGTCGGAGGGAACGAGCGCTTGCGAAAAGGGAGAGACAGGCCGGTTTGAGGGAGCGGCGGGGATGATCCGCGACGGCGTTGGCCGTGGAGCCGGAGACCGGAGGCCTGGGAAGTTAGGGTTGGCTTCGCGACCGGAGCCGCGGGCAGGGTCGGTGGAAAGAGGCGGCCACTGGCTGCCGATGGGGGGATAGGAAGGGGTAACAGGTTCGGCTTGAATTGGCCGAGGGGCCGGCGCGGGTTGGACTGGCTGCGCGGGCTGGACTGGTTGTGCAGGTTGGACCTGGGGATCGGAGCTGCGTTGACCCATAAACGGAGCCTTGCTTTCGTAAGCGTTGGGAGAAGAATGGGGTGAGGGGACGGAAGAGTCGGCCGCCGGATTCAAATTCCGGGTGGCCGCTGCAAGAGAGCGGCGTTCGAGCGGAAGGGAGTGTCTTGGGGAGCTTCCTGAGGTGTATCGCATCGGCGAGGACTCGGGGTCGGGGCCGCGATAGATCTGGCGCACGCCGGATGCATCGTCGGGGTGATAGCCCTGAGGACGGCGTGGAACAGCGTGATGGTTTGCGGAGGGCCGGCGCTCGAGCTGCGTCGAAGTGCGGTATTCGCGACGATCGCTGTCGTTGCTGCCCAACGGCTGGCCGGTGTACTCGGATGGCTGATTGGACGGAGGTGCCATCGTGGGGGCTGTGGAGGACGGGGTGCGCAACGTGGAGACGATGTACTGATCGGGATTTGCGGCGGGAATTGCGCCAGGCTGCTCCTCCCGCGACTGCTGCGCGGCGGCTGCTGCCGCTGCGGCTTTGCGGCGCATCTCGGATTCTGCGAAGCGTGCGGCCTGGCGTTGCGCGGAGGCGTGGGCTTCTGCGATCTCGCGTTCTTCGCGACGGGCTGCGGCTTCGGCGACGGCGGCGGCTTCGGCTCGGCGCGCGGCTTCGACACGTTCGGCGGCGGCGGTGCGCGCGGCTTCTTCCGCCTCGCGAAGAGCGCGACGCATCGAGGAGTCGGCTTCTCCGGCCTGATGGGCGCGGGCGGCCTCGGCTGCATGACGGGCCGCGGACTCTGCGGCAGCAGCAGCGGACTCGGCTTCGGCCTGAGCGAGCAGAGCCTGTTCGCGCACCTGTTCGGCGGCGCGATGCCTTAGCTGCGCACGATATTCGCGGCGTGAAGCGGAGAAGTCGCGATATTTCGCGCCGTGAAGATTCGCCCAGGAGTACAGGACGGCTACATCTTCCGGAGTCTCCGCTACAACAGCGTCATCGTTCGTGTGAGTGTTGCGAGAGTCCATAGCTCGAGTTCCTGTGCGCGTTACGGTGTTGATTTTTGTTGAACTGCGCCGGTTCGCTGCCAGCTCAAAAGGACCTGCTTGCACCCGTTATCATGCAATAGCCTGAGGCTACTGTGGGGGCTACTTCAAGTCAATGAAACCGTGTGCGACTTTAAGTGTGACCGAGCAGAAGAGATGGGGGATCAGCGCATAAAACCTAGGTAATCACGAAGAATCCGAAGTGGCATCGCGGCCGATTTCGGGAATGTTCCGTGTGAGTTTTGCGGGCGAGCCGGAGGCGGTTTCGGGAGCAGAATTCCCTCGTCTGAATGTGCTAACTTGGTAGTACGGTTTGAGAGCGTAGCTCAGTTGGTAGAGCATCGCCCTTTTAAGGCGTTGGTCCTGGGTTCGAGCCCCAGCGCTCTCACCATTAAATCCTGCAAAAACAGTGAGTTACGAGGATTGGCTGCGGCGTGGCATTTGCCGTCGGCGGCGGACGATCCATTTCGGGCCGCCAGCAAGTTATACTACTTCCCTCCCGATTACTGAGTTTGACCTGCGTCTCTTGCACGGATTCCCCCGGTCACTCGTAAAAGTCTGAATCAACGGCGAATACTCGATCGTTCCCGCTGAACGGACAACCCTGCACGACGAAAAGCATTGGGTCCCTGTACGCAAAATTCTCTGCGGCACACGCTGTTGCCCTCAGGAAGCTATGAACAAAGGGATAGGTGGTGCGACTACCGTCGGAGCCTTGCTGCTGGCCGGGATGTTCTTCCAGCCGCGGGGGACGGTGAGGACCGCGGATACAGGCTCGAATAAACCTCCAGAGGCGCCGGCGGCGAAGTCGAACACGAGCGATGGTCCTTGGCAGGCCTCTTGCAACTACTGGGCTGCTGTGGGGACGGTGGATAGTTCCGGCCAGAAGGCTCCTTCTTCGGCTGACGTGACGATTGCGGAGAAGGACGGAGTGAAGCTGCAGTTGAAGTCCGGAGGGGACCAGGCTGGATGCGGGTCGGGTGATTGGGGCATACCGCAAAGTGGCGCGGATGGAGCGGAGATCAGCACGATTATCGCTACGGTTCCTGATCCGATTCACAGCCATCTGGCTCTCGACTTCGATCGCACGATCGACGCGATTCTGCTTGCAGCGGCGGACAATCACTACCTGAGCAGTTATTACTGGCTTCCGTGGCGGAGCCAGATCAGCACGTCGTCGAGCGGAGACTCTACGGCGAACGCAAGCAAGGCGACCGGCGCGGATGTTGCTCGCGAACGTATGCCAGGGTTGATCATCCTCCGCTACTCCCCAGATGCGGGCGAGTGGTACGCGAAGGAAAACGAAGGAAACAAAGATTTCGAACGAGCCAATTATCGTCGTGTCGTCTATCTGTTTCTGGTGGCCGAGACGCCGTCCCTTGGCATCAACGGCAACCAACTGCAGAATGCGATCTCCTATGAGAAGGCACTGCGAGACAAGTACGGTGCGACACTTTTCATTCGTCCGGCGTCTCGCCGAGGTGTTGCAGCGGCAATCGAGCGACGCACCGCGGCAAACCAACTAATCAGTGCAGGCGCCACGGCGAATTCTCTGCAGAACGGCACCGCGAGTCCAGAGACCGCCGGCGAGACATTATGTGGGACGACAGGCGAGAAGGTGTCGTTCATTGGTCCCATCTACTCCGGCTCGGCATCGTCGCTGCATGCGGGAATCGAGGCTTCTTTTCCGAGCAGGTGCAATCCTAATGTCTCCATCACGGGTGTTACCGCTACCGAGATCGCTGTCCACGAGCTCGATCCAGGGAACCATGGCATCTTTCGTTCGTTCGGAGAGAATATTGCCTTTGAGCAGGATCAGTTTCTGTGTTCGCTCGCGGAGACTGGCTACCACTTGAATCGTGTGGCTGTGCTGTCGGAGGCCGGAACTGTTTTTGGCGGCAATACGACAAAGCGCGATCTGCCGGCTCAGTGCGGCGGCGGAAATCTTAAAGACATCAGAGAGGATCTTAGAGAGGAACGAATTCTCAGCCTTCGCTTTCCGCGAGAGCTTTCGCTGTTGCGCAATGCGCAGGCTAACCAGACTTCGAAGACTGATCCGAGCGCGCCGCCGACGCCTTATCTGAATCTTTCGCTAAAGGATTATGCGGCGGACGATACAGTTCCCCGCTTCTCTACCAACCAGAGTCCTCTATCGATCGAGGCGCAGTTGATGGCGATTGCACACCAACTCCAGCGGGCGCGGACCCAGTTCATTGTGATCTCGGCTTCGAATGTGCTCGACGATATCTTTCTGGCGGAGTTTCTGCATCGGGCGTGTCCGGATGCGCGGCTGGTGATCCTCAGCGGAGGTGATCTGCTGTTCGAACGGGATGTTGAGGACGAGTCGTATATCGGTTCGATCTCGATCTCGCCTTATCTGCTGTCGTCGCTCGATTTTGGAAATCGCGTTCAGTGGCTGCATGCGGACTTTCAGGCGGAGGAGATTTATAACGCGGCGAGTTACACGTTCTGGAATGGCGACTCGGGGGAGCCCCCCACGCTGGCGGGATACCGCAATTATCCAGTTGCGGATCCGCACCACCAGAGCAACAGCACTCCCAGGGTTCAGTTCCAGCAGATTCCGATGTGGGCAGCAGTGATCGGGGCCGACGGCTACTATCCTCTGGCGATTCTGAACTGGTGCGGAAGCAATCTTCCGGACATCCTGCCGACGATCGCTCGATCCGCTCGGTCCGATCGATCGGGCGAATCCTTTAAGCCGAAGCTCTGCGATGCGACCGAGGCTACGAGGCCGCGCAAAGATTCGCCCGAGCCGCAAAACGTTTGGAATTATGTGCCTGAATCGATCAACCAGAACTCGGGGATCTCGCCATCATTGTTGTGGGGGATAATCACCGGCTTCATTCTGATTGCGTGCGTCGCGCACATCGTCTTTCTGTGGTCGGCGGATTTGTGGTCTCCCTTCACTCGCGATCTTGCGATCGACCACAACGACCTGCCGCACCGGCGGTCTGTGCATCTCAATATCGGGACTTCTGTGCTGGTCGCGATGGCCTTCGTCTCATCGTTTCCTCTGATCCTTGTTGGGCGGTTTTTCCCACTTGCGACAGCAGGCCATGTGCTGGCGTGGGCGACGATCGTGGTTGCGTGCGTGGCCGGACTGTTGACCATCATCAAGAGCTGGCGTTATTGCTATCATCCGCGTTGCCCCGAGTACACGTTCTTAATCTGCTGGCCGCCGTGGCTCTTACGACTACGATCCTGTTCTGGATTGGCTTGTGCACGAGCAACAACCTGGGTGGCACCCACAGTTACGTGGGGCTCTACTTCAGCTATCGGTGTCTTCGGCCGTTGAGCGGCGTGTGTCCCCTGCTGCCGATTCTTCTGCTGCTCTTTGCGTGGTATCTGTGGTCGATCTATCAGACGGCCCGGCTGCGTTTCTCTGAGATTCACCGGCCACGCCTCGCGAGGCTGCGCAACCGGCACGAGTCCGTGCCGTCAGCGCCTGTCCCTTATTCGCCGAGCCACACCGCCTATCCACTGTTTGTGCCAGAAGAGGCTCTGGATAGCTGTAGCCGCTCCACCGATATTTGCCTCTATGAGAACATGACGTGCCTTCTGATCACCAGGCAGGTGCTGCTCAGGTTGTGCTCGAAGCTGACGACCGATGCGAGAGACTCCGTTTGCAGAGTTGCACGATGGGCCAAGACAAATATCGATCTTCTGCTGCTTGCCATCTATGTTGTGCTGTTCGCGCTCTGCGCGTTTGCTATTCATATCCACAGCATCGAACGATTTCTCCTGCCTTCTCTGTTTGTCCCGGGCTTTCCCACGCGCTACGAGCTGCTGATTATGGCTCTGTTCTTTCCGTTGATCATGGTCGCGCTCTCGGGCTGGCTGCGATTCATTCTGGTGTGGGGTGCGTTGAGTCGAGGATTGCTGGAGCCGCTGGAACGGCTGCCGATCCGGTTTGCCTTTACACGGTTCAAGGGCGGGAGCTGGATGAGCATGCTCCGCCAGAAGGGGTTGCATATCCGCTGGCGCGACATGAGCCGCTCTACGGAGTCGATTCGCCAGCTCGTGCATCATCCGGAGCTGAAGACAAAGCCCTACCTGTATGTGCAACTCTCGAAGCAATATGAGGTCATCAATGCGCGGATGCATGTGCTGATGGAGAACATCAAGGCAGCGGGTGCGCCCGTACCGGACTCACTTGACCGGCCACCTACACTACCCGCGGCGAGGAGCCAGACCTTCACGATGGCGTTACAACGAGCCGAAGATTCGGAAGACGCGTGCCCTTCGGAGCACCTGTGGGACCTGCCCAAGGAGTCTGCGGATCTTTGCGGGATCTACTACATCGAGCAGGGGTACTCTGAGTTCTGCCGCATGCTGCTTGACGGCTTCCTGGTTCCTCACTGGGATCAGGAGCGAATCGGCCACGTGGAGGAGACTAGTGTCGCCAAGGATGGAGGCGATAAGTCTCAAGACCAGAAGGGGGCGGAACCTACCCTGCTTCAGCTTGCCGAGGAGTTGATTGTCGTCCGCTACGTGGCGCTGATCCGTGCGGTGCTGATCAATATCCGATATCTGATGCTGCTGGTCTCGACGGCGTTTGTGCTGGCGCTGGTTGCGTGGAACTCCTACCCGTTCCAGCCGCATGCGTTCATCGACTGGTGTTTCACGATTCTGCTTGCGTGCCTGACCCTGGGGTTTGTGTGGGTGTTCGCGCAGATGCATCGCAATGCCATTCTTAGCCGGATTACGGACACGACTGCGAACGAGCTGGGGTGGGAGTTTTATGTTCGACTGGCGACGTTCGGCGCCGTGCCGGTGCTGACGTGGCTGGCGTATCAGTTCCCAGCGATCGGCGGGAGTATCTATAGGATCGTGCAGCCGGGGCTGCAGGTGGTGAAGTAGAGGTTGTTGGAGGGAGAGATGGCGACTTATCTGGTAAAGCTGGTGGATCATCGGAACTCAACCAGTACTGAAACAGCCGCGATTCAGGCGACGATAGCGCGCGAGCTAGGACTGGCCTTCGTCGGCACAAAAGACAGCGTGAATGTGACTTGGGGAACAGGCACTCAGTCCGACAACTATGTGGTGCACTTTGTCGAAGACATTGCCCACTCTTATCTGAAACAGACGTGGCCGCAGACGAACATCGATCCTGCGGCGGGCGGGCATAGCCATTCGCATGGGTCGACGTCGGGGACGGAGCTTTACCGCAACACTCCGGGCGGGCCTATACCGCTTCATCAGTATGGCGCGCTGGCTTTTCATGAGGCGCTGCACAATCTGTTCCCAGCCCGGGGAGATCAGCACACCGCGATGGGCGGCGGAGTAGCGTCGGCGAAGGTACCGGATATTGATCCGAACGAAATCAACAAGCAATTTCTACGGCTGGGTTTTTCGACGCGCAATCCGCAACTTTTGTGATTCGGGCAATGCCGCGAATGCGCGCTGACGTTGGGTGCGCTTATGCGGTTGGCTTGTCCGGTGCGGGGAGGACGGCTGAAAAGTCCTGGAGGAAGCGGTTGCTGTATTCGCCGACGAGCTCTTCGATGCGTTGGGCTGAGTCGGCGCAAAGGATTAGGCCGGCGTGGTGGTGTTTGTTGAGCCGGTGGACGACCTCGGGCGCGTTGTAGGAGCTGGTGTCGGGCTGCTCCTGACGCGCGAGTGAAATGATGCTTCCGGCATAGCGCTGTTTGAGCGTGGGCAGGGCGTATTCCATGTGGAAAAGGGCGCAGACCTCCATGCGGGCCCATTCGATCCAGGGATTGACGCCGGAGGCGTGTTCGACGACGTCGGCGATGTGGGCTCCTCCGACCCGTGCAGCGGTCTCGAGGAAGTAGAAGCGGCCGTTGGAGTGGGCCTTGATGAACTCGGTGTGGGTGACGCCGTAGACGAGGCCGAGGGACTCGAGGACATGGGTATTCATGCCAAGGAGGCCAAGCGCGTCGTCGGACTCCCTGTCGAGCGCGCGGGTGGTGAAGACTCCGCCATGATGCATGGTTTGCATGGGCGGCTGGCCATATTGGTAGGCTGCGCCGAAGACGGGGCGCGCGTTCCAGGTGATGCCCTCGACGTGGAAGATGTCACCGGGGATGAAGCGCTCGAGAAGGTAGTGGGATTGGAGGTCGCCGAGTTGGTCGAGGATGGGCCATATCTCGTCGGGGGTTTCGATTTTGCGGATGCCGATGGCGGAGGCGTTGGTTCGGGGCTTGAGCAGCCATGGGCCGGGGACGCGGCTGAGGAAGCTTCGAATGTCGTCGTAGTTGAAGACGGAGGTGAATTCGGGAACGGCGACTCCGCACTGGCGCGTGCGGACGCGCATAGCGAGCTTGTCACGGAAGTGGCGGGTGAGGGATTCGCCCATGCCGGGAAGACGCATGTGTTCGCGGAGGAGTGCCGCGACTTCGAGGTCGAACTCGTCGAGAGCGATGATGCGGTCGAAGCGGGTTTCACGGGCAAGGTAGCTGACGGTGTTGAGGATCTGTGCCGGGGCGAGGTTTTCCGGCATGGTGACGAGGCGAGAGATGGAGGCGCGGGGCCAGTCGGCGTGTTCGAGGTTCTCGACGGTGAGGAGGACGACGTTGACGCCGAGACGGGCAAGCTCTTCGAGGAGGGGTTGACCCTTTTCGTAGGTGCTGATGCAGAGGATGGTGGGCTTGCGTTGCTGGTCCGTCATGCCGGCCTCTCCTTCGTGACTGGGAAAGGCGTAACAGTGATCAAAAAGGATAAAGGCTGATGAGGGCGGATTGAGACGATGTGTCTCTTGTCAGTTCCTATCAGTTTCTGTCTTTTTTGATGGCTGTTATATCTTTCGTTATTGCACTCTACATCAGGAGATGGGTTCTTCGGCAAACGTTTGTTGGATGCCTTCTTCGAGCGAGGCGAAGGGGGCGGTGTAGCCTGCGGCGCGGAGACCGGCGATGTCGGCCTGGGTGTAGTGCTGGTAGCGGCTCTTGAGATCGTCGGGCATAGGGATGTATTCGATGGTGCCTGGGCCGTGGACCTGCATGAGAGCTTCGGCGACGGCTTTGAAGGTGCGAGCTTCGCCTGTGCCTGCGTTGACGACGGCGTGGACTTGTTTGTGAGGACCTTCGGGCAGGAGGGAGGCGAAGAACATGTTGATGCGGCAGAGGTCGTTGGCGAAGACGAAGTCGCGGCGCTGCTCGCCGTCGGCATAACCGCCTGAGCCCTGAAACATACGGATGGTTCCGGTGTCTTTGAGCTCACGGGCGAAGTGATGAATGACGCTCGACATGCGGCCTTTATGTTGCTCGCGCGGGCCGTAGACGTTGAAGTAGCGGAGGCCGACGACGGTGCTCTTCATCTCTGGGATGAGGCGACGGACGTAGTTGTCGAAGACGAGTTTGGAGTAGCCGTAGATGTTGAGCGGGCGCTCGTTGGCCGGGATTTCGGTGAAGGAAGTGCTGGCTCCGTAGACAGCAGCGGTGGAGGCGTAGACGAGCGGGATCTTGCGGTCGAGGGCGAAGTGGAGGAGTTCCTTCGAGTAGGTGAAGTTGTTGTCCATCATGTAGCGGCCGTCGTCTTCGAGGGTGTTGGAGCAGGCTCCCTGATGGAGGATGGCGCGGACTTTTGTGTTTTCGAAGTCGCCGGATCTGAGAGCGGCTCGGAACTCGCGCTTGTCCATGTAGTCGGCGAATTCGGCTCCGGCGAGATTTGGGAATTTTGGGCCGGTAAGGTTGGAAGCGAGGGAGAAGCTGTCTACGAGGAGGATGTCGCGCTCACCGGAGCGGTTGAGCTGGTGGATGAGGTTGCTGCCGATGAAGCCTGCACCGCCGGTGACGATGATCACTGCGTGGCCTCCTTTGCTGGATCGGAGTTTGCGGTGAGTTTTTTGACGATGTTGGTGGTGGAGAAACCTTCGACGGTGGGGACGATCTCTATGCGGCCGCCGTGTGCGAGGACGTCTTCGTGGCCGACGACGGTTTCGATGGTGTAGTCGCCGCCTTTGACGAGGACGTCGGGTTCGAGGGCGCGGATGAGCTCGATGGGAGTGTCTTCTTCGAAGAGAACGACGGCGTCTACGGCAGCGAGGGCGGCCATGACGCGGGCGCGTTCGCGCTCGGAGACGATGGGGCGCGTGGGGCCCTTAAGGCGGCAGACGGAGGCGTCGGTGTTGAGGCCGAGGACGAGCTTGGAGCCGAAGCGGCGACAGTCTTCGAGGAGGGTGATGTGGCCGACGTGGAGGAGGTCGAAGCAGCCGTTGGTGAAGACGATGGTTTCGCCGGAGGCTCGCCACTCGGCTACGCGGAGTTTGATGCGGTCGAGGTCGAGGATTTTTTCGCCGGCGGTGAGATTGGTGCTGGGCGTGAGGGCGGCGACTAGCTCGTGGCGGGCGATGGGGACGGTGCCGACTTTGCCGACGACGATTCCGGCGGCGAGGTTGGCTAGTTCGACGGCGGTTTCGATTTGGAGGCCGCCGGCAAGGCTTGCGGCCAGGGTTGCAATGACCGTGTCGCCTGCGCCGGAGACGTCGAAGACCTCGCGGGCCCGGGCGGGTGAGTGGAAGATGCCTTTGCTACCGGCGGAGACTGGCCGGAGAAGGCTGATTCCCTTCTCGCTCATGGTGACGGTGAGGAATTTGAGGTCGTGCTCGGCGATGAGGGCCTGGCCTGCGGCGAGAAGGTCGGCGGTGTGGTGGGCGGGGACGCCGGTGGCGGCGGAGAGCTCGCCGAGGTTGGGGCAGACGGTAGTTGCGCCGGTGTATTTGCTGAAGTCGGGGGTCTTGGGATCGGCGAGTATTGGGACGCCGGCGGTGCGCGCGGCGCGGATGACGGCTTCGCAGAGCGAGGCGGAGAGTGCGCCTTTGGCGTAGTCAGACAGTATGACGGCGTGGACTTTGGCGACGAGGCCGGTGGCACGTTCTTCGAGGCGCTGGACTTCGGCGGATGGCGGGCTATCGCGGCTCTCGATGTCGAGTCGGAGGAGTTGCTGGGTGCGGCCGACGATGCGGGTCTTGGAGATGGTGGGGAGCGTGCCGGTGACGACTCCGGTGGTGTCGATGTTGGCGCGGTCGAGGATGGCGGCGAGCTCGGATTGCTCGGCGTCTGCGCCCCAGAAGCCGCTGAGGAAGGTCTGGCATCCGAGTCCGGCGAGGTTCATGGCGACGTTGGCTGCGCCCCCGGCGCGCTCGTAACGGCGAGCGTGGCGGAGGACGGGGACCGGCGCCTCGGGCGAGATGCGCTCGACGTCGCCGTGGATGTAGCGATCGAGCATGATGTCGCCGATGACGAGAACTCTGAGCTGGCCGAAGCCGCCCTCGAGCAGATTGAGAATGGAATGAAGCTCCGGCAACATGCGCGAACGATATCTCCTGCTTCCATCATCGCATCTTCGATGGTTAGCCGAGAGCGGCGCGAACCTGCGTGACCACCTCATCGACGGTGATGGAAGTGAGGCATTTTTTCTTTTCGATGATGCAGGTCTCGAGGCCGCAGCCCCAACAGTCGGTCTGGTGGTAGAGGACGCGATGCTGTTTGCCGTACGGGAACCAGACTCGGGGCTTGTTGCGCGCAGCGAAGATGGCGACGCAGGGGGTTTGGACGGCGGCGGCGAGGTGCATGGGGCCGCTGTCGTGACCGATGAAGAGACGGGCGTGACTGATGGCGGCGGCGCTTTCGCGCGGGGTGAGAAGGCCGCAGAGATTGATGACCGGAGAAGAGGAGATTTCGCGCCAGCCATCGGCGGCGAACTCGCTGGCTTCAGATTCTTCGGGGACTCCGCAAAGGGCGAGGGCGTGGGTTGGGTAGTGGGTGGCGAGACGGTGGAGGAGCGCTCGCCAGTTGTCGCGGCCCCAGTCTTTGGACTGGACCTTGGTGCCTACGCTGACGGCGAGAATGGGGTGGTTTGCGGCGGGTACAAGGAGGTCTTTCGCCCGGGTTTCTTCTGCTTCGGTGAGATGAAGATTCCAACTTGCGGGAGCGTCGAGGTTGGCGTCTCCGAGTTCGGCGATGTTGCGGGCGAGACGCGCGGCTTCGGGTTCGAGGGCCTGTTCGGAGTCGAGCCAGCGGCATTTCTGCATGTCTTCGGTGATGGGGACGCCGATGAGTCGAGGGATCCCGCAGAGACGGAAGAATCTTTGGTCGCGGCGAGCGGACTCGATGCCACGAGCAGGACCGAGGTAGACAAGTACCTGGGGTCGCCAGCGGATGAGTTGCCACCAGAGAGCGAGGAGCTCTCGCGGGCTGCGGGTTCCGACTGCATAACGGAAATAGCCTTGGACGAGGTCTGTGTGTTCGAGGATGGCGGCGGCGGGAGGGGCTTTGGCGTTGACAGGAAAGTTGGTGAGGAGGCGGCGCTCGGCGTTGGGAAAGGCCTGGGCGATGAGGTGGAAGGCAGGAAGAGCGACCAAGGTATCGCCCAGGCTGCCGAGGCGATAGATGAGGACCCGTTTTGGGGAGCTTGCCATCGTGTAGCTTTAGTCTGCTTGGTTTGGCGGGTTCGAGCAAGCAGAGGTGTTAACCTGATCTGCGAAGTGGGTCTGCTAATGGGTCAGGAAGTGGGGCGGAGCGGGTATGCTGGATGCTCTTTTGATAGTGCGAGTGCAGGACGAGATGACGGCGGCGCTGCATGAGACAGAGGGTGAGCTGGCAATTGAATTGGGCGCGGATGGACTGATGGCGCTGGTAATGGCGCAACACCGCGCGAACTTCGAGCTTTGGCACGAGGAGGACAAGGCACGCGTCTCTGAGGCGACCGACGCAGAGATCGCTGCGGTGAAGCGGGCGATCGATGTGCTGAATCAGAGACGGAACGACCTGGTGGAGAAGATGGATGTCTGGCTGATCGAGAGGCTGGAGCAGAAGGAGGCTGCGCCTTTGCACTCGGAGACGCCGGGGCTGATGATTGACCGGCTTTCGATTCTGGCGTTGAAGATTTTCCACACTCGGGAGGAGTCGCGACGGGAGAGCGCGACGGAGAGCCATCGGTTGCGGAATAAGGAGCCGGCTGGCTCTGCTGGAGGAACAGCGCGCGGATCTGGCTGGGTGCCTGGATGCGCTGTGGGCGGAGGTGCTTCGAGGGACGCGACGGTTTAAGCTTTATCGGCAGATGAAGATGTATAACGATCCTGATCTGAACCCGGCGATGTATGGGAGAAAGACGCAGACGGATGCAGGGTGACGGGTCGGGGAGTTGACCGGCAAGCCCAGTGTGCGTATAAAACCGAGACGAGAATAGATAAACGAATTGCTCCCGTTAGAATGGGAGAGCTCACAAACAGGACAAGCGACAGGACGGACGATGGCTCAGACGAAGACGGCAAGCATACCTGCAACAAAACGTGGACCACGCACCTTAGCTGGAACAGTTTCCTCAAACGATGGCGCACGGGCGCAGGTGGTTGCGCAGTACGAGGCTGCGCTGCGGCTGATGCAGGAGGGAAAGTACGACAAAGCCCATGCCGCATTCGACAAGATGCTGGCCGCAGGGGCCGGGGACCTGAGCGAGCGTGCGAGGATGTACAGCAATGCGTGCCTGCTGCAGACGGCGAAGGGGAAGAACAACTTCGCCAGCCAGGAGGAGCACTACGACTACGCGGTCTCCCTGCTGAACGACGGGCATTATGAGGATGCGCGGGAGCAGTTCACGCTGATCCTGAAGGAAAATGACAAGGCAGACTACGCGCTGTATGGCCTGGCGGTGCTAGCGAGTATGACAGGCGACTCGCATCAGTGCCTGGAGCACCTGACGGAGGCGATCCGGCAGAATCCGCGGAACCGGATTCAGGCGCGGTCGGACTCGGACTTTCAGGACATGGCCGACGATCCGCGATTCACCGAGCTGCTGTATCCGGAGGTCTAGCACGGAATGTGCATCCAAGCCTGAAACGAGCTTCATTTAGGCTTGGGTAGGAGAATTTGCGCATGTCGTCGCCGAATCCGGCCGAATCGAGAGAGAAAGAGCTGCGGGTGGTGGCAATTGGCGGCGGGACTGGGCTGTCGACGCTGCTGCGGGGGCTGAAGCGGTATGTTGCGACGTCCAGAGCGGAGGCGCGGGATCCGGATTGGAGCGCGCACGGTGGCGCAGGCCCCGGCTCCACTACCCTGCCCTTCGCTGCGGTGCCATGTGCGCGAGCTTTCGGCGGTCGTGACGGTGACGGATGATGGTGGTTCTTCGGGGCGGCTGCGGGAGGACATGCAGATGCTGCCGCCGGGAGATATTCGGAACTGCATGGTGGCGCTGTCGGAGGATGAACACCTACTGGCGAAGCTGTTTCAGTTTCGGTTCGAGCAGGGTGACCTGGAGGGTCACAGCTTCGGCAATCTGTTTGTGGCGGCGCTGACGCAGATCACTGGCGATTTTGCGCAGGCGGTGCAGATGTCGTCGCAGATTCTGGCGGCTCGGGGGAAGATTTTTCCCTCGACGAATGTGAATGTGAGGCTTGGCGGCCGAGATGGACGACGGCTCCCTGGTGCGAGGCGAGACCAATATTACGGCCAGCAAACAGAGCATCGTCGAGCTGCGGCTGGAGCCGGAGACAGCCGATCCTCTGCCAGAGACGCTGGAGGCGATTGCCAATGCGGACCTGATTACGCTGGGGCCGGGGTCGCTGTATACGTCGCTGATTACGAATCTGCTGGTGCGGGGGATTCCGGAGGCGCTGGCTGCTTCGAAGGCGACGAAGGTGTTCGTGTGCAACCTGATGACGCAGGCGAACGAGTCGCTGGGGTTGTCAGCTTCGCAGCATATCGAGAAGATTCTGCAGCATGTCGATGGGTCGCGTGGCGCCGATCTTCGACTATGCGCTGATCAATACAGGGCCGATCTCGGCTGAGCGGCTGGAGCAGTATGCGCGCGAGGGCCAAGAGCCGATCGAGGCCGACCTGGATCGCGTGCGAGCGCTGGGGGTGGAGCCGGTGACGGGGAACTTCGTGCATGAGGGCGATGTGCTGCGGCATGACTACGACCGTGTGGCAGAGCGGGTACTAGCGCTGGGGTTGGAGCGGTTGGTGACGGCTTAGAGCTAACTGCGTACCAGTGAGCGAAGGGACAAAGGCTGATAAGAACGGATAAGCCGGGAGAATTCAGTGGCTTCTTTTATCAGTTCTTATCATTTGATCACTGTTACGTCTTCGCTTTATCCGGCGTGAGCTTCGGCTGAGGTTATTTCTATTAGAGGCGCTGGGGTGGTTTCGACGGTGCGCTTGAGCTGGCCGCAGGCGGCGTAGATGTCGCGGCCGCGGGGACGACGGATGTAGGTGGGAATTCCGCCGGCGATGAGCAGTTCTGGAAGGCAGCGACGTCTTCGGCGCGTGGGCTCGTGGTAGGCATGTCGGGGCCGGGTTCCAGACGATGAGATTGATCTTGAGCGCTTCATGCCGTTGACCAGGGCGATGAGCTCGTCGGCGTGCTGCGAGCGAGTCGTTGATGCCGCCGAGGAGGACGTACTCGAAGGTGACCCACTCGCGGTTGCGCGAGGGGGATGGTGCGCAGAGCTTCGAGGAGCGCGGCGATGTTCCATTTGCGGGTGATGGGCATGATGGATTCGCGGACGTGTGTCGTTGGAGGCGTTGAGGCTGAGGGCGAGCTTGGGGCGGACGGTCTCTTTGGCGAAGTCGACGGATGGACCGGGGAGGATGCCGGAGGTGCAGACGGTCATTCGCGACTCGGGAATGCGCATCGGTGTGACGAGAGGCGGACGGCGGCGATGAATTGGTCGTAGTTGAGGAAGGGCTCGCCCATGCCCATGAAGACGAGGTTGATGCGGGCGGGCGTGGGGTTACCGCGGAACTGCCGATTCGACCTGGTGGCGGTTGAGGACAGCAGCGACCTGGCCGGCGATCTCTCCGGCAGTGAGGTTGCGGCGGATGCCGAGCTTGGCGGTGAGGCAGAACTGGCAGTTGACGGCGCAGCCTACCTGGCTGGAGATGCAGATGGTGGCGCGGCGTATAGCGATGCGCTCGAGGGCGGGTTCGGAGTCCGGTGCGTGAGACAGGGTCGTCTTCATTTCGTCCTCTTCTTCGGCGGCCTGCGATGCCGTCGCCACGCTCGCCTCCGTCGCCGTCGGGCATCCAGACGGTTTCGACGGTCTCGCCGTCGGCCATGCGGATGAGGTAGCGCTCGGTGCCGTCGACGGAACGGGCAGTCTGGACGATTTCGGGAAGGCCGATGATGTAGCCTTCGGCGGCAAGGGTGTCGCGGAGGGTCTGGGGGAGGGTGGTGATCTGGTCGAGCGAGGTGATGCGTTGGCGATAAAGGGCTTCGTGGAGCTGGGTGGCGCGGTAAGGCTTCTGGCCGAGGCGGGCCATGAGGACGGTGAGCTTCGGGCAGGACGAGCCCGAAGAGCGGTTTTTCTATCAACTGTGGTTTTTGATGCTGCTTGCAAATTACTCATAATAATAACTTATTGCCCTATGCTTAACAGTCGCAGTGTTTTGTGAGCGGCTAAGATGCTTATGCAGCGTGCTTCAACTCAGTCTACTCCGGCGGAAGCGGATGCGTACCGCCCTGCTGCTGTGAAACAATGGAGAGTGAAGGAGCCCATGCCTGTAACGCTGATTGAAGATCTTCCTGTAGCCAGAAATGCCTCACGCAATATTCGAAAGACGGTCCTGCCGAACGGTCTGCTGGTGCTGACGGAGAGTATGCCGCACCTGCGCAGCGTTCGATGGGAGCGTGGATTGGGCAGGATCGCGTGACGAGGCCGCCGAGGTGAACGGGATCTCGCACTTCGTGGAACATATGGTGTTCAAGGGGACGACTTCGCGGTCGGCGCAGCAGATTGCGCGCGAGGTCGACACGATCGGCGGGAATCTGGATGCGTTCACCGGCAAGGAGATGGTGTGCTTCAACATCAAGGTGCTGGATGAAAATGTTGACGCCAGCGCTTGAGGTGCTGGCGGACCTGGTGCTGCATCCGACGTTTACTCCGGAGGAGCTGACCCGCGAGAAGGGCGTGATCCTCGAAGAGATCAAGATGGATGAGGATAACCCCGACTATCTGGTGAATGAGGTCTGGACGCAGAACTTCTGGAAGGGCGATGCGCTGGGGCGGCCGATTCTGGGAACGGCGAAGACGGTTTCGAGCTTCAATCAGCAGGTGCTGTTCGACTTCTATGCGGGACGGTTTACGCCACGGAATATGGTCTTCTCGGCAGCGGGAAACCTCGAGCACGATGCGTTTGTGGCGCAGGTAGAGCGGGAGTTCAGCTCGCTGCGGCCGTGAGCATGGATACGGCGGGGCCGATGATGGATGCGCCAAGGGCGACTCCGCACATTACGCTGAAGCGGAAGAAGTCGCTGGAGCAGGTGCAGTTTTGTCTGGGAGTGCCGGCGCCTCCGGTGAATGATCCGCGGCGGTATGGGGTGTTATCTGCTGAATACGATGCTGGGCGGCGGAATGAGTTCGCGGCTGTTCCAGACGATCCGCGAGGATCAGGGGCTGGCTTATTCGATCTACTCGGAGATGAATCCGTTCCGCGATACGGGGTCGCTGTGCGTGTATGCGGGAACCTCAGTCGATAAGACCGAGAAGGTTTTGCAGCTTACGCTGAAGGAGTTGCGGCGTCTGAAAGAAGAGACGGTCAGTGACGTGGAGTTGAAGCGGGCGAAGGACCAGTTGAAGAGCAATATGGTGATTGGCCTGGAGAGCTCGGGCAGCCGGATGGCGAATCTGGCGCGACAGCAGATGTACTTCGGGCGATTCTTTGGCGTGGACGAGATTATGGAAGAGATCGACGCAGGTGACGATCGGCGGATGTGCAGGAGCTGGCGCGGGAGCTGTTCCGACCGGAGACGATGGCGTTGACGCTGCTGGGGAATCTGGGGTCGATGAAGGTGGAGCGCGGGGATTTGGCCTGCTAGGGCGATGCTGATAGAGTTTTGTTCGGAGTTCGAAACCAGATTCGCCCGAGGAATGATGAAGACAATGAATGCATTGGACCGGTTGCGCGCAGAGCTGCCTAACGAAGACGGATTTACGCTGATTGAGCTGCTGATCGTGATGTCGGTGATGCTGATTCTGATGACGCTGGCGGTGCCGCAGCTTTTGAAGCTGAGGAAGCAGGCGAATGAGACCTCGGCGGTGCAGTCGCTGCGGACGATTGGGCAGGCGGAGCTGCAGTACAACTCGGCTTACCCGGCGAATGGGTTTTCGTGTTCGCTGGCGGCGCTGGGAGGCGATCCGAAGTCGGGTGCGCCGACGGCACAGTCGGCGCAGTTGATTGACGCCGGACCTGGCTACCGGGCAGAAGGCGGGCTATACCTTCGCGATCACGAACTGCACGAAGGTGACGGTGAACAATCAGGATATGTATACCGGGTATGAGATCACCGCTGTACCGAACTCGATTGGGAGGACCGGCGATCGCGGGTTCTGCACGGATGAGAACAACACGATTCGCTACGATCCGGCGGGCGGGACCAACTGCACACAGCCGATTCAGTAATGATGATCCGGAATCTTGTGATTCGGGTTGGGGTGCGGGCCTTTGTGCCGGTGCTGCTGGTGGGGTGTTCCCTGCTGGCGGTGGCGCAGGGTGGCGAAGCGATTGTCCGCAAGGTTGATGACCATTACAACCATCTGAGTTCGCTTCGGGCCCACTATACGGAACGGTACTCCGGCATGGGGATGGACCGGACAGAAGCAGGAACGCTGCTGCTGAAGAAGCCGGGACGGATGCGGTGGATTTATGAGGCGCCAGTGGGCAAGGTGTTCGTGCTGGATGGGAAGTTCGCCTGGTTTTATACGCCCGGGGATGCGCAGGCTACGCGGGTTTCCGCAAAGGAATTGGATGATCTGCGGTCGCCGTTGCGGTTTTTGCTAGGGCATACGCAGCTGGCGAAGGAGCTGGATGGTTTGACGGTTGCGCCGGAGGGTTCGGGGTTTCGAATCTCGGGGGTGCCGAAGGGGATGGCGCAGAGGGTGAAGTTGCTGTCGCTGTGGGTGACGGCAGCGGGGGCGATCGAGCGGATGCGGCTGGAAGAGGTGGATGGCGCGGTGACGGAGTTTGCGTTTTCGGACCTGCAGGAGAATGTGCCGGTAAAGGATTCGGATTTTGCGTTTATTCCGCCAGCCGGGAGTGGCGGTGGTGCAGGGGATGCCTCCTATCTAGCAGGGTGCGGGTGGGTGAGATCGCGAGGAATCCTCGCTGATGCAGTCGGTGGATGCTCTAAGATCGGCGTATTGCGAAGGCTCTTGATTAGTTTCGAGCGCAAGGAGGAGATTGCGGCTGCTTAAGGACCAGCATGTGGGCAATTTGCTCGCCCTGGTGGTGAGCGCGATAGCGGCTAGCGTTGCGCCGTTGCAGACTTTTATCTTTGTGTATGCGTTTGTTGGGCCGGCGCATTATCTGACTGAGATTGCCTGGCTGAAGAAGAAGGATTTTTACTTTGGCGGTGGGGCTGTTTCGGAGCGCGTGTATATCGCAGTTGCCGCGGTGCTCTGTGTGGGGGTGTGCGCGGATTTTTATATCCATCGCGGGATTACAGGGTATGCGATTGGGGTGCTGATGGTGCTCTCGCTTGGGGCGCTGGTGAAGAATCCCTGGGTGCTGCTGTCGGCGCTGGCGGCTGGGTATGTGGCGAAGTTCTTTGTGCATGGACTGGTGTTTTTTGTCGCGACGATTTTGCCGACGATCGTGCATGTGTATGTGTTCACCGTGCTGTTTATGGTGAGCGGGCTGGTGAGGGAGACGAAGCGGACTTGGCTTGGGTGGTTGAATCCGACGCTTCTGCTGGCGCTGCCGTGGGCGCTGGTGGCCGCGCGATGGAACTATCCGACACCGGGAAGTTACTGGATTCATGCGGAGGCGGGTTTCGCTTCGCTGCACGGATCGCTGGTAAGACTGCTGGGGCACAATCTGCATCCAGATGCAACAATTCTGGCGGATCCGGCCGCGGCGGGAGTGCTGCGGTTTCTTGCGTTCATTTATCTGTTCCACTATCTGAACTGGTTTGCGAAGACGGAGCTGCTGAAGTGGCACCGGGTCTCGCGACGAAGCTGGGCGTGGATTATTACGCTGTATCTGGCTTCGGCGGGTTGTTATCTGTGGAACTTCAGGGTGGGTTTTTATGTTGTGAATTTCTTGAGCATGTTACATGTTTTTCTTGAATTTCCGCTTAACTGGCGTACGAGCCGGTTCCTGATGGACGCATTTGCTGGCGTCTGGCGCGAGGCTGAGCGGGATGAAGTGGCTGCCTAGCGCGTAGGATAAAGGTGAGACCTGAGAAAGAAATTTAGGCGCGCGATTGCGTGCGCGGAAAAGTGAGTGTTATTTGTGACTAAGGTTGTTACAGAGAATAGATTAGAGCGCGTCGGAGTTTCACGAGTCGGTGCTTGCGTTGTCGCCCAGAGTGGCTGTTTTTGATTGCGATGGAACGTTGTGGTCGGGCGATGCCGGATCTGGTTTCATGTTCTGGACGATCGAGACCGGGCTGGTCTCGCGCGAGATGACCGATTGGATCGACGGGCGGTATCGAGGCTATCTGCGGGGAGAGGTGTCTGAAGTTGCGATCTGCGGGGAGATGGTGCAGATGTATCAGCGGCTGCGCGAGGACGAGATTCGGCGGGCGGCGGAGGTGTTTTTGAGAGCCGGATCGAGCGGAATATCTTCCCGGAGATGCGGCGGCTGGTGGAGGAGCTTCGCGGCAAGGGAGTGGAGTTTGGGCGGTGAGCTCGACCAATGACTGGGTGATTGAAGAGGGTGTGCGGGGGTTTGGGATTCCGGCGGAGCGGGTGCTGGCGGCGCGCGTCGAGGTGAAGGTTGGGGTGGTGACGGATGTTCTGGTCGACGTGCCGACGGATGAGGGCAAGGCCGTGGCCCTGAGCGAGGGCCGGCGTGATGGCTCCGGACGCGGTGTTTGGGAATTCTGTGCATGACGCGGCGATGCTGGAGATTGCGCGGCGGGCATTTCCCGTGAATCCGA
The DNA here is from genome assembly GCA_963798925.1 of uncultured Acidobacteriaceae bacterium. Classification (GTDB taxonomy): domain Bacteria; phylum Acidobacteriota; class Terriglobia; order Terriglobales; family Acidobacteriaceae; genus Edaphobacter. The sequence continues at coordinate 40,400 of CAWCVD010000007.1, read as the reverse complement.
CACCTGGACTGGTGGAGCGGAGCGCGCAGGAGGGATGGTCGGTTTACTATCCGGCTTCGGTTGAGCCTAAGTAAAGCGGATAGAAGCTTTTGGGCGGATTCGTCGTCTAATCTATAGGCAGATGCGAGAACCGATACGCAAGCTCGGGGATCACGCTGAGGCGAGGATACATAAGCCGGTCAGGCTTGTGGTTGCGGCGCTGATTCTGCGCAAGGCGTCGAGGGTGAGGGTGAGGAGGACGAGGTGCTGATCTGCCAGCGGAAAGCGGATCAACCGATGAGCCTGAAGTGGGAGTTCCCGGGGGGAAGATTGAGGCCGGGCGAGAGCTCGGAGGTCGCCCTGGCACGGGAGCTGGATGAGGAGTTGGGGATTACTGCTGTGATCGGGCGGCGGGTGGCACGGATTCGGCATAAGTACAGGAATGGCGGGGCTATCGATCTGCAGTTTTTTGTGGTGAGGGAGTTTGAGGGGAGCTGGAGAACCGGATCTTCAACGATATTCGGTGGGCTCCGCTGAGGAGCTGCCGGGGTATGACTTTCTGGCGGCGGATCTGGGGTTGATTCGGGATTTTCGGAGGGGAAGCTGCTTTAAAGATTTTTGCGATCAGTTTTCAGTTGTCCGGCTTTTCAGTTCTTCAGTTTTTATTCTCACCGGTTGACAATCGTGGCGTTTGGCTAACCGTGCACGGTGTTCCAGACGAGATGAGCGATAGTGCAGTGACGATGATCGCTGTGAGCCAGGCGATGATGTTGAACCAGCGGGAGTTGGTGTACTTGCCCATGAGCTCGTGCTTGTTGATGAGCTTCAGCATGAAGACCAGGACGAGGGGTAAGAGGACGCCGTTGAGGACCTGGGAGAGGATGCTGAATTGGACCAGCGGGAAGTTGGGGATGAGGACGACGGCTGCTCCGGCGAACAGAAGAAGGCTGTAGAACCAGTAGAAGAATTTGGCTTCGCTGAAGCCTTTGTCGAGGCCGCTCTCGAAGCCGAGGCCCTCGCAGACGGTGTAGGCGGTGGAGAGCGGCAGGATGCTGCGGCGAAGAGCGAGGCGTTGAAGAGGCCGGCGGCGAAGAGGATGAAGGCGTAGTCGCCGGCGAGGGGCTTCATGGCCTGGGCGGCGTCGGAGGGGTCGACGATGTTGCGGATGCCGTGGGTGAAGAGGGTGGCGGCGCAGGCGACGACGATGAACCAGGCGACGATGTCGGTGAAGATGGAGCCGACGATGACGTCGAGGCGCGAGGCCTTGTACTGACGGACGCTGACTCCCTTTTTCGACGATGGAGGACTGCAGGTAGAACTGCATCCACGGGGTGATGGTGGTGCCGATGACGCCGACGGTCATGTAGATGTAGGCCTTGTCGCGACCAGACGTGCGCGCGGAGGGAGCTTGACGGTTTCGACCATGGCGAGATGCCAGTCCGGGCCGGCTGAGTACGCCTGCGATGATGTAGGCGATGTAGAAGACGCTGGCGATGAGGAAGATCTTTTCGACGCTCTTGTAGTCGCCCTTGACGACGAGCACCCAGACGATGAGCGGCGCAGATGGGGACGCTGATGTATTTGGTGACGTGGAAGAGCTGCATGCTGCCGGCGATGCCGGAGAACTCGGCGACGACGTTGCTGAAGTTGACGATGACGAGCAGGATCATGATGACGAAGGTCATGCGGAGGCCGAACTCTTCGCGGATGAGGTCGCTGAGGCCCTTGCCGGTGACGACGCCCATGCGGGCGCACATCTCCTGCACGACGATGAGCGCGAGGGTGATGGGGATCATCGTCCAGAGGAGCGTGTAGCCGAACTGGGCGCCGGCCTGGGAGTAGGTGAGGATGCCGCCGGCGTCGTTGTCGACGTTGGCGGTGATGAAGCCCGGGCCGAGGACGGCAAAGAAGAGGATCAGCCGGGTTCTCCATGTGCGCCAGGCCGTCATTGCCTGTTTCCTTTTCGCTGGGTCGGGAGAACACGTCGGCTCGCCATGTATCAGGCTAAACCATCTTTGCATGATGGCGATGGGTTTGGCGTTATAGGTTGGATGCGAGTTGGACGCGCTCGGATTGGACGAGATGGTAGAGACGCGGGCAGGGGCTTCGAAAGTCTATCAACTGCGATCTGGATGCTGGCGCGAAGGTGCGACCGACAGGAGAGACTGGATGCGCTCAACGATGAGGCCTACCTGCCGATCGTTGTGGTAGCCGTCGCGTGCGGCTCGCGGTTGCCTGCGGCGGCGATGCGCTGGCGCGCGGCTTCGTCGGGGAGATAACGGCGGATTTTGGCTGCGAGTTCGTCGAAGGTGGAGAAGAAGACGGCCTCTTCGTCCTCTCTGAAGCGCTGAAGGTGACCTGCGGAGCGCTCGGCGAGGAGGAAACCGCCGCAGCCGGCGATCTCGAAGCTCTTGTGGACGAACTCGTCCTGATTGGAGTGAGTGAGGAAGCTGAGGTTGATTCTGGAACGCCAGATGGCTTCGCGATACTGCTCGCGGTAGAGCTCGCCCTCGCGGTACGTGGCCTGCGAAGACATCGGGCTGCGAGGGCACGGCCCCAGAGCTTGGCGCTGCCGGAGACTGCGACGGAGAAGCCGCACTCGCGCCAGAGGCGGCTGAGGGTCTGGGCACGGTCGTCATATGGCGTGCCGATGAAGGAGACTTCGCGGTTGCGGTCTGCGTCGGACCACCCTGGTGGCGGGGGAAAGTGCAGGGTGGGCTCGTAGGCCGTCTGGATCTTGATGACGTTGCGGGCGCCGCGGGAGGTGTAGTCGAGGATGTTCTTGTCGCGCTGTACGACGTGGAGATCGTAGTGAGGAATGTCCTTCATGTAGAGCCGCCAGCCGGGGTCGCTGACGAGGGCCGAAGGGGTTGTCGATCATGTAGCTGACGGTGGCGATGCCCATGGCGCGCAGGCGGTCGAGAGTTGCCGGTCGCATGGAGAGGAGCTTGTCGGCCCAGACGAGGTCGGGCTTTTCGGCTGCGGCGATGCGGAGGAGTTCGCGATTGAGACGGTTGACGGTGGGACCGGCGGAGAGACGAAAGGTGACCTTGCGGACCAGGCGATTGCGCGACAGATAGTCGAAGGTGTTGAAGGGGATGACCTGATGACCGAGCCGCTCGAGTGCCCAGAGGCGGTAGAGGGACGATTCCTTGGGGGAAAGGCCTGCGGCGTACAGAATCTTCATGGAGGGACTGCTTTTTCCTTGAGAAAGTACTTTAGTGGCTGGCCCGTAGAAGCGCGATGACCTGTTCGGCGTGAACGACGCCGACGAGCCGTTTTTCGTGGTCGACGACGGGGAGAGAGCGGAGGTTGTATTTGTCGAAGAGTTCGGCTACTTTGCGGCCGTTGGCATCGACGTCGCAAGTGACGATGTGGCCGTGCGGCAAGACTGGACAATGGCACCTCGGCGCTTCGCAAGCAGGAGCTGGACGAGGGGAATAAGGCCGGCGATCCGCTCCTCGTCGTCGAGCAGATAGATGTCGGTGATGGTGTCGATGTCCCCTTCGAAGTCGCGGAGTGCGTTGATGGCCTGATCGACGATGGCCGTCGCGGGAGCGCGATGTACTCGGTGGTCATGCGGCCGGCGGCGGAGTTGCCGGAGAATTCGAGGAGATCTTCGACCTCCTGACGCTCCTCGGGGTCCATCTCTTCGAGGATGGCCTCGGAGCGCTCGTCAGAGAGTTCGGAGAGGAGATCGGCGGCAGCGCCGGGATCCATCTCTTCGACGATGGCGGCGACCTCTTCGGAGTCGAGGGACTCGATGAGAGACTGCTGCATCTTGGGCTTGACCTCTTCAAGGGCTTCGGCGGCAACCTCTTCGTCGAGTGAGACGAAGAGGGCCTGGCGCTCGGCGGGAGCGAGATCCTCGAGGATGTCGGCGATGTCGGACGGGTGCATCTGGGAGAGGCGGTCCTGCTCGATTCTGAGACGGACGCGGCGCGAAGGATCGCGGTCGATGAGATCAACGAAGTCCCAGGGAATGACGCTGGCTCCAAAGCGCGTGGCGATCTGTTCGACGGAGGTCCTAGGAAGGCCTTTGAGGAGGCGGCGAACCGCTCCTCGCATGCCTACCTCGACCTCGGCGATGCGGAGGGAGAGGGGAAGACCGGCGTCTGCGCTGTCATCGCTGCAGTTTTCCCAGACGAGTTCTACGTCGTTGACGCGGACGACCTTGTGGCCGTGGACGTCGATGATCTGCTGGTCGAGCAGGTCGCGCTCGAGCAGGAGATAAGCTCTCGTCGTCGGGCAGGGGCGCGGGTCGGGCGATGTCGCGGAGCTGCATGCTGCCGGCTGGGGTGAGTTGCAGCTGGGTTACGGGGACCAGGTGGGGCCGGTCGCCGCGTTTCGCGGAGGCGAGCTTGAGGACGATTCCGTGAATGTGGGCGGCATCGACGGAGGGGGCGACAGCAAACTCGCGCACATGGCCGAAGGTGCCTCCCTGGGCGTCGATGACGGCCGACCCCATGAGGGCGGAGACGCTCGTCTTGTGATGATTGCCGTGCTTTGTCATGGTCCGAGCCGCGCTCCCTCGACCCACTTTACCTGTTACCCCGCATGTTAGCCCAGCGTGATGCCGATAGGGGAGCCGGTCTGATCACCCTTGGGTCAAAATGGACCGGGAAACGAAAAGATCAGACGACAACCTTGACTTTCGAGAGTTCCACAAGCACACTGCCATCACTGCCTCTTATGAGGGGCAGACCGGGTAAGACAAGGATATCTTTGGCCGACTCAACGACAAGCCGTGTCAGTTTCACCCTTGATTCGTCTCTTGATAGCGTCAACAAGATTGAGATGACCGCCGAGCAGGTAGCCCAACGGGCCGGTTTCGACGAAGATACGATTCCGCACATCGCAATGGCGGTGCGGGAGGCAGCAGTCAACGCGGTGCTGCACGGCAACTCGTATGACAGCAACAAGCATATAGTGGCGTCGTTTGAGACGACGACCGATTCGCTGATTATCCGGATTGCAGACCAGGGCCCCGGACTCGATCCGGACAAGATTCCCGACCCTCTGGCACCGGAAAACATCCTTCGCGGCTCTGGTCGCGGCATCTTTCTGATCAAGGCGTTTATGGATGAGGTAAACTTTCGGCAGCTACATCCCGGCACTGAACTTACACTGATCAAACACAGAACACCCGCGCAACCTGGAACCTAAGGCTCGGGGGCCTAAGGAGAAGACGACAAATGAGCATGAAAGTATCAACTCGCCAAGTGGACGGCATCACCATTCTGGATCTCAGCGGCCGCATCACTCTCGGCGAAGGCAGCGTAACGATTCGCGACGCCGTTCGCGATGTGCTGGCGAAGGGTTCCAAAAAAGATTCTGCTGAACCTTGGCGACATCAGCTACATCGACAGCTCGGGTATCGGCGAGTTGGTCAGTGCCTTTACAACGGTCAAGAACAGCGGCGGTGAGCTGAAACTTCTGAATCTGACCAAGAAGGTGCACGACCTGCTGCAGATCACCAAGCTCTACACGGTCTTCGATGTTAAGGATGATGAGGCCACGGCTATCTCTTCCTTCACCAAATAGAGGATTTCGACCTGTTTTCTGAAAACAATACAAAGGCCGTCGCTTTGGCGACGGCCTTTTGCCATGTTCAATTCCTTCAGCTACTTCGAGAAGTCGACTTTTGGCGCCTGTTTGGCCCCGGGATCGGCGGAGTAGTACTCGTCCTTGGGATGGAAACCAGCAAAATTCGCCCAGATGCTATTGGGGAACTGCTGGATGAAGGTGTTGTACTCCCGGATCGAATCGTTGTAACGACGGCGGGAGACGGCAATCCTGTTTTCTGTGCCTGCCAGCTCATCCTGCAGGCGCATGAACTGATCGTTGCTCTTCAACTGCGGGTAGTTCTCCTGCAGGCGCATCAGGGGCAGCAAGGCCACGTTCAATCTGTCGTTTGCAGCCAGCTTTTCGTTGGGGGTCTGTGCGGTCAACAGTCCAGACCGAGCCTGCGCGATGTTGTTGAGGACGGTCTCTTCGACGTTGGCGTAGCCCTTTACCGTCGCGACCAGATTTGGGATCAGATCGGCGCGACGCTGCAGGTCGACGTCAATCTGGGAGAAGGCTGCCTTTACGTTTTGGTCTTTGGCGACCATTTGATTTTTGGAACTGACGTACATTCCGCCGCCGACAACAAGCGCGAAAATGAGAAGAGCCACCAACCCAAGCACAATCCATAAAGCTTTCATGTTTTTCTTGATTCCCTTCGTTTGATTTCGGGTGATAGTCCGCAGCGGGCCTGTTCGGGTGTACTTTATCATCTGGAGCCGGGCAGCCCGCCCCTCTTTGCAGCCTTAGTTACTCACATTTGCGTTTTATCAATAGTCCCCGCTGGCTCCTCCGCCGCCGGAGCTACCGCCTCCAAATCCGCCGAATCCGCCGCCCCCACCACCACCATCGCCCCAGCCGCCGCCGCGCCTCCCACGAGATCCGCCCCCGCCGCCACCCATCAGGTTTCCAAGGAGGAAGAAGATGAGGCCGGTGTTGCCGGTCTTGACGAGGAAGAACAGGATGAGCAGGATGACGCCGCCGCCGAGGACGATCTCAGTGAGACTGATTTGAACGGGAGCTTGTTGACGATGATACTGGTGGACAGGCTGCTGCGGTTGCGAGAGCGCGACGCCCGCGTCCTGGGCGATGATGCTTGCGATCCGCTGGACTCCGAGCGTGATGGCGGTGTTGAAATCACCCTGGCTGGCGGCGGGCACCATTGCGCGGCCGATATCGCCTACCTTGGCGTCGTTGAGGATGCCTTCCAGGCCGTAGCCGACCTCGATTCGATATTTCCGTGGGTTCATGACGAAGAGAATCAGGACGCCGCGGTCGGTTCCCTTCTTCCCTACTTTCCACTTTTCTTCGAGCTTGACGGCAAAGTCGTCGACGGGCTCGTCGTTGTCGAGGGTCTTGATGGTAACGACGGCGATTTGAGCGTGAGCCTGGCGATCAACCTGGGTGCAGAGGCTTTCGAGGTTGTATTTAGTTGAGGGAGACAGGACGCCGGCAAAGTCGTTGACATAGCCCGTGGGCGCGGGAAGAGTGCTCACCGACTCGGCCGTCAAGTCGATTGACGGGGCGAAGATCAGGAAGACAACTGCCAACCATCGCGAGAGATAGGTCATCAGATGGTGATTCTACGCTTGATGTGTTAACAAAGTTCCGGCGGGGAGCATCGACGGGATTCGAAGTGCAAGTTGCCGCAGCGAAAGAGGATGGCAAAGCGCGCCTGAGCGGGTTGGGCGGCGAAGCAGGTTACAGGCTCGGAGCAGGAGCGGGTTTGTTGCCGCCGTGAGGAGGAACCGGAATACCTTTGGCGCGCGCCAGTTTGTCGACCATCACGGTGTGGTCGTGAATAATGCCCTGCGCTTTGACGACCTCGTCGTGGAGGGTTGGATCGGCGGGTCTTGCGGCCTCGAGGCGGAACTCGTGCAGGTCTTTGTGGTGATCCTTGACCATGTAGGAAAGGTACTCCATGTCGAAGTCGTTGCCAGAGAGAGCGTTGAGTTTGTCGTATTCGGCCTGATCGTCCTTGTTCATCGATTTCGGCAACATGACTCCCAGGGAGTCGGCTACCTGGCGCCATTTCGAGGTTCATCTTGGTATGGTCGTCAACCATCTTCTGCGCAAAGGCCTTGACGTCCTCGCTGCTTCCCTTCTGCGCGGCCAGTTGCCCCAGCTTCACCTCGCGCGATGCCTTCCTCAGCGGCTTTGCGAAGGAACATCTTGTCCTGCATGACCTGACCGAGGTCTCCTGCGTTGGGGCCTGAGTCCTGCAGTGGAGGCCGTTGCTGACATCGGAGGCTGTTGCCGATTCGGCTGAGCCGAAGATGACGGAGCTACGATGGGATCGAACTGAGCGAAGAGCAGAGCTGGGAAGGATACGACGACTGAGCCGAGAAGAACTGCGCCTGCGCGACTGAACTTCATGGGTCGACTCCTATAGCGAACTAGCGAAGTAACCGCTGCTCGCTTTGGTCATACACCAATTTGGTGTACGAGCATACCGTATGGTTGCCCTCCGAGCCTAGTCTGACACTGTATCCTGTCAGTTGGAGCTTCGATTCATGACGCAAAGTACCACGATAATGCCGCCCCAGGCCCGCCAGGAACCAACCCCCACTACCTTGCACGGACAGACACTTGAGGATAACTACCGCTGGATGAGGGATAAGTCCTCTCCGGAGCTGGTGAGTTATCTCGAGGCCGAAAACGCGTATACGCACTCGGTGATGGCTCCGACGGAGGAGCTGCAGGCGAAGCTGTACGCGGAGATGCTGTCGCACATCAAGGAGACCGACGTGTCTGTTCCCTATCGCGACCGGGGATGGTTTTACTACGTTCGGACGGTCGAAGGCAGCCAGTACCCTATTCATTGCCGCAGATTAGCGACGGGAGCGAAGTTCGACGAGTCGCAGCCGGAGCAGATCGTGCTGGACGTAAACCAGCTCGCGGAGGGGCAGCCTTTTATGGCCGTGGGCGCGATGATGGTGAGCCCGGATGGGCAGAAGCTCGCCTACTCGACGGACAATACCGGCTTTCGGCAGTACACGATGCATATTCGTGACCTTGCGACTGGGAAGGATCTCGTGGATTCGGCCGAACGGGTTGGGTCAATAGCATGGGCGGCAGACTCGCGGACTTTGTTTTATACGACCGAGGATGAGGTGACGAAGCGGCACGATCATCTGTTCCGGCATCGGCTGGGCGATCCGGTAGCAGAGGATGCGGTGATCTTCGAAGAGAGGGACGAGCGATTCAATCTTGCTGTAGGCAAGACTCGCGATGGGAGGTATCTGCTGATGGAGTCGGGCAGCCATACGACCAGCGAGTGCAGCTATCTGGACGCGGAGACGCCGGGTGGGATGTTTCTGGTGATTGCTCCGCGGGTGGATGAGCAGGAGTACTCTGTCGATCATCGGGACGGATTGTTCTACATTCGGGTGAACGATACGGGGAAGAACTTCCGCGTCGTAACGGTGCCGGTGGACGGCGGTGGGCGGGAGTCGTGGACGGAGCTAATTCCACTGGATCCCGAGGCTCCTCTCGAGGACTTTTCTCTGTTTGCTTCGTTTTTCGTGTCCTCGCGGCGGAGGCTTGGGCTGCCGACGCTGGCTGTGACGGCGATTGGGACGGATGGACGGTTGGGGGACTCGAAGGAGATTGGTTTTCCCGAGCCGGTATACTCGGCCGGTGCGCACGCTAATCCGGAGTTTGTCACGGAGACATTCCGGTACAGCTACCAGTCGCTGGTCTCGCCTGCTTCGGTGTACGAATACGACGTGAAGGACGGGACCTCCACTTTGCTGAAGCAGCAGGAGGTGCCTGGAGGATTTGATTCTTCGCGATACGGATCGGAACGGGTGTGGGTTGAGGCGCGGGATGGAGTGCGGGTGCCTGTGTCGGTGGTTTATCGTCGCGATAGCTTCAAGCGTGACTCGAAGAATCCTCTGTATCTCTATGGGTATGGGTCGTATGGATATCCACTACCTATTGGCTTCAGCCCGGCTCGGTTGTCGCTGTTGGACCGCGGAGTGGTGATTGCTTATGCGCATATTCGGGGCGGCGGCGAGATGGGGGATTCGTGGCATGACGCTGGAAAGATGATGGTAAAGAGGAACACTTTTTCCGACTTCATCGAGGCGACGGAGCAGTTGGTTGCGAAGGGGTATGGGGCGAAGGACAGAGTGGCGATTGAGGGCGGAAGCGCAGGTGGACTGCTGATGGGAGCCGTGGTGAATGCGCGGCCGGAGCTGTTCCGGGTGGTGCTGTCGCATGTGCCGTTTGTCGATGTGATGAATACGATGCTGGACGCCTCCCTGCCTCTGACAGTGGCGGAGTACGAGGAGTGGGGAAATCCAAATGAGGCGGAGGCGTTTGCTTATATGCGGTCCTACTCGCCGTACGACAACCTGAAGGCGGGCCCGTATCCTGCGATGCTGGTGAAGACGAGCCTGAACGACTCGCAGGTGATGTATTGGGAGCCGGCGAAGTATGTGGCCAAGGTGAGGACGTTGAAGACGAACGACTCTCCCCTGCTGCTGCACATCAACATGGATGCCGGGCATGGTGGGGCATCGGGCAGGTATGACTATCTGAAAGAGATTGCGTTTGATTATGCATTTCTGCTGACGCAACTCGGCGTGGAGAGCTAACGCGATCGCGCGTTTCGATATACCTAGGGGAAATCCCAGTAGAGGTGATCGTATGCGGATGCTAATTTCACGACAGTTGACACGAGGATCTGCACGAATGATCCGGCCCTAGTCTGCATTCTGACGTGCAGCGCTGTTTTTTCCCTCGAATAACACTTGCGGACGCGCTCCTGTTGATATGCGTGCTCGGCGAACTGTTGTCGACAGAGGAGGTCGGATGCGTCGGTCTTGTCCCCAATTGCTACGAAGTGCGGCTCTGTTGGCGTTTGCTGCGATTCTTACCAGTAACTCGCTATGGTGCCAGCAGACGCGAACCGAAAAGGATCTTCTGGGAGAAAAGCAGGTTCCTGCTGATGCCTACTATGGCGTACAGACGTTGAGGGCGCTCGAGAACTTTCAACTTTCAGGACTCCCTATCAACCACTATCCGGGCTTCGTTGAGGCGTGGGCTTACGTTAAGCTTGCGGCGGCGCAAGCTAACTACGACGCTGGTGCGATGAAGAAGGAAAGATTGGACGCGATCGAGAAGGCATGCAATGCAGTGATCGCCGGCAAATACCATGATCAGTTCCAGGTTGACTGGTATCAGGGTGGCGCGGGCACTTCGACGAACATGAACGCCAATGAGGTGCTCGCCAACATCGGGCTGGAACTGAGCGGCCACAAGAAGGGTGAATATCAGTTTCTCGAGCCGCACGACGATCTGAACATGTCGCAGTCGACGAACGATTCATATCCGACCGCCATCAAAGTCGCGCTCATTCTGCGAAACGAAAAGCTGGTCGAAGAGCTGCAACTGTTGGTTGATTCGTTCCGCGCGAAAGGCAAAGCATACCTCATGGTCACCAAGATGGGACGTACGGAGCTGCAAGATGCGGTCCCGATGACGGTAGGCCAGGAGTTCTACGCCTTTGCATCATCGCTTGAGAACGAGATTCAATGGCTCAAAGATTCAGAGAAGCCGCTTTACGTCGAGAACATGGGCGCAACGGCAATCGGTACCGGAATCAACGTTCCAAAGGGCTATCCAGAAAAGTTCGCCGAACATCTTTCGAAGCTACTCAACAAGCCGATCGTGGCGGCGCCCGATATGATCGCCGCAACGTGGGATCAGCAGGGGTTTGTTATCTATTCCTCCGCACTGAAGAGTACGGCTATCAAGCTCTCGAAGATATCGAGTGACTTGATTCTGTTGACGTCAGGGCCTCGTGCGGGACTTAACGAAATCGACCTGCCAGCAATTCAACCCGGTTCCTCAATCATGCCGGGAAAGGTTAATCCGGTGGTTCCGGAGGTCATGAACCTCGTCACGTTCCGCGTGATGGGAAACGACTTCGTGGTTACGTTAGCGGCCCACAGTGGCCAACTTCAGTTGAATGCCTATGAGCCGGTCGAAGGCGTTGCAATGATGGAGTCTCAGAACCTGCTCTTCAATACGTCGAAGCTGATGCGCACCAGGTGTGTCGATGGCATCGTCGTGGATGAGAAGCAGTTGGCGCATTACATGGAGACGACCGTAGGTATTGTTACAGCGCTCAATCCGGTACTGGGCTATGACAAGGCGACTGAGCTTGCGCAAGAGGCATATTCGAGCGGTAAGGGGATTCTCGAAATTATTCGTGAGCAACACCTTCTCACTGAGGCGCAGATCAAGGAGCTGCTTGACCCGGCCAAGCTTACCAATCTCGATCCATCGAAATACAAGTAAAAGGGCTGCCTAAAACGAAGAAGCTAAGTGTGCGTGTCAAAAAGGAGCGGTCATGAAGCATCTCTATAGACAGTGGGTCCTGTTCCTTGTCGTTGTGATTCTCGTTCCCTGCCAGAGTGGCTTCAGCCAGGCGAAGAAGAACATCGTGATTCTGGCAACCGGCGGGACGATCGCGGGCGCTGCACCTACCGGCACGCAGGTTGGATACACCTCGGGGCAGGTGGGAATCGACACGATGATTAATGCAGTTCCGGGGATCAAGGAACTGGCCAATATCAAGGGCGAGCAGATCTCGAATGTCGGCTCGCAGGACATGTCGTTCGAGATCCTGTTGAAGCTTGCCAACCGAATAAACGAGCTAACGTCGGGCGATGTCGATGGTATTGTGATCACCCACGGCACTGACACGATGGAAGAGTCGGCATACTTCCTGAACCTGACTGCGAAGACAGATAAGCCTGTTGTGCTCGTCGGCTCCATGAGGCCCTCGACCGCGGTGAGTGCCGATGGCCCGCTGAACCTCTATAACGCGGTCGCAGTGGCTGCTGATCCTCAGGCGCAGGGTCGTGGCGTTCTGGTCGTGATGAATGACCATATCCACGCCGCGCATTCACTGACAAAGACGAGCACTACGGACGTGCAGACGTTCATGTCACCGATTCGTGGTCTCGTGGGTGTTGTCTCATATGGCAAATGCGACTTCTACAACACTCCGCCCTGGAAGCACACCTCCGGGAGCGAGTTCAATGTCTCCGGAGTCACAAAGCTTCCTCGCGTGGACATTATCTATGCCGATGTGGATATGTCGCCTGAGCTGATTGATGCCAGCGTAAGCACTGGCGCCAAGGGCATGGTAATTGCCGGTGTTGGCAACGGAAACATGACTCAGGCCGCGGTGGAAGCAGCTGCCAGGGCGGTAAAGAAGGGTGTGGTGGTGGTTCGAAGCAGTCGCGTCACAACCGGTCTGGTTGGGCGAAACGTTGAGTTGAACGACGATAAGTTGGGTTTCATCGCATCCGATGAGCTGAATCCGCAGAAGTCACGAATTCTTCTCTCACTGGCGCTGCTGAAGCCTCGTTCCCCCTCAGACATTCAACAATTGTTTATGACGTACTAAGCGCGGGGCAATCACCACATGAGGGTCAACCTGAAGTCGGTCCTTCTGTCGCTGGTCACCCTTGCAGTCTTGCCCGCATGGCACTCCTCCTGCCTCGGGCAAGACACCCCAATTGCCAAGGAATTGCCGGAAACGAACCAGCAACCGCAACAGGGCGGTTCGCAAAAACCGAGTGGTACCACTCCCAACACCAATCTCAGTTCGCAGCCGACAACAACTCCTCCTGCAAGCGCAACGTCTCCTTCACCCTCGCTCGCCGACACCGTTGACGCAGGTGAAATGGATGACGATATCGATCACGCGCCGCGAGAGATGGCTAAGTGGAATGAGTACCGCGGCCCGCACTTCACCGTCAGGGCCGGCATGGGGTTTCTGGTCGATACGGCAGCCTACGCGCAGGATACTGCGAGCAAAGAGCAGATCGCGATGCTCCCGGCCCAAAGACTTCGCGACTTCCGATTCGTTTTTGGGGGTAGCTTTCCAAGCCTCTCGCGCAAAGTTACCTATAATGTCGGGGTCATGTATGACGCTCCAACGCACGCCTGGTACATGCGTCAGACCGGTCTGATGATCGCGGTTCCCAAACTTTGGGGCAACATCTTCATCGGCCGCTCCAAGGAAGGTTTCTCCCTCAACAAGGTGATGGTCGGTTATGACGGATGGACGATGGAACGCTCTACGATGAGCGATGCGACCATCCCGATTCTCGCAGACGGTTTCAAGTGGCTCGGATACACGCCCAAACACAGCTTTCTGTGGAACTTTGGTTACTACAACGACTGGCTTTCTCAGGGCCAAAGCTTCTCTACGTACCATAATCAGACAGTTCTGCGCGCAGTGTGGCTTCCGATTCATTCCGACGAGAAGCGTACGGTGTTCCACCTGGGAGTGAATCTGAGAAACGGAAGTCCTAAACAGGGACAGATTCAGTTCCGCTCGCGCCCTGAGGCATTCCCCGCTCCTTACTTCGTGGATACGGGCAAATTCGCCGCTACCAACACCAAGATGGCAGGATATGAGACCTATTACCGCAAAGGGCCCTTGCTGCTGGGCAGCGAGTACTGGTGGGTTAACCGTCTCTTCCCCATCCACTCACAACCCGGTCGTCCATGGAGGGGATTTTGTTGCAACATGGTTGGTCACCGGAGAGACGCGCGCTTACAACACCGTCCAAGGAGCCTTCAGAGATGTCATACCCAAGAAACCGCTGTTCTCGGGCGGTTATGGTGCGGTAGAGCTGGTCGCGCGGTTCTCCGACATCGACTTAAACAGCGGCACACTACAGGGCGGCAAGTTTTGGCGGTTCACTCCGATGGTCAATTGGTACCTGACGGACTACCTGCGTCTCGTGGGCACCTATGGCATTGGACGTCTGGATCGATTTGACCTCAAAGGCAATACCCAGTTCTTCCAGACTCGCCTTCAATTCGAGTTCTGAGATTGGCTAGAGACTTAGACGCGCGTTGCAGGAGCGAAGATATTTCATTTCGTCTTTGCCTAAACCTCAGCAATGGCCTAGATTGCTTGTATGTCACTGAACGATCGTCGCTCCTTCCTCAAGATGACGGCGCTTGCGGGCGCATTTTCCACGAACAGCCTCTTTCGGCAGGCACACGCGGCGGACTGGAATGCTGCGTCGGCCGCTGTGACTCACCTGGATGCCGGAGCGGTTGCGCAGAACGAGGACTACTGGAGCGTGATTCAGCGGGCGTTCTCGGTCAGTCCTCAGATCATCAACCTTAATAACGGGGGCGTCTCTCCTGCGCCGATCGTTGTCCAGCAGGCGGTGGAACGCTATAACCAGATGACCAATGAGGGGCCGTCGTATTTCATGTGGCAGATTCTTGACCAGGGACGCGAACCGCTTCGGCAGAAGCTTGCTAACCTGGCGGGCGTGTCAGCCGAAGAGATTGCGATTAATCGCAATTCGACCGAGGCGTTGAACACCATCATTTACGGAATACCGCTGAAGGCGGGTGATGAGGTCGTCGGGTCCAAGCAGGACTACCCGAATATGATGAACGCCTATCGCCAGCGGGAGGAACGCGACGGCATCGTTTACAAGCAGATCAACTTCGACTTCCCGATTGAGAACGTCGACGCGATTGTTAGGGCCTATGAACAGGCCATTACTCCACGCACGAAACTGGTGCACATCACGCACATGGTTAACTGGACTGGCCAATTGATGCCTGTGCAACAGATCGCCGATGTCGCGCATGCGCATGGTGCTGAGGTGATCGTCGATGGCGCGCACTCCTTCGGCCTGTTGGACTTCAAGATTCCGGACCTCCACTGCGATTACTTCGGAACAAGCCTGCACAAGTTCCTGTCTGCGCCGATTGGCTCAGGCATGATGTGGGTTAAGGCCGACAAGATCGGAAAGATCTGGCCGCTCACCTGCTACGGGGATCCTCGCAGCAGCGATATCCGCAAGTTTGAAGCGCTCGGCACACGGAGTTTTCCGATTGAACAAGGCATTGGCGAGGCGATCAACTTTCATGAGGCCATCGGCTCCAGACGCAAACAGGAGCGCATCTTTTATCTGAAAAACTACTGGGCGACACGAGTAAAGGACACTCCTGGAGTGAAGCTCCATACGTCTCTGGATCCGAAATTCTCGTGTGCGATCTGCGGTGTGAGCGTCGATGGTGTCACTCCGAACCAGTTGATGACGACGCTGTTTGATCGCTACAAGATCCACACGGTCGGAATTGTCTACGAGAACATTCGCTGTGTCCGCGTTACCCCACACGTTTACACAACCATCCCGGATTTGGATAAGTTCGTGGGTGCCATCGGTGAGATTGCGGTGAGCAAGAAGGCCTAACTAGACCTTGGAGATCTCTGATTCTTCGATCTTGTCACCCTCGCCCGGGGCCAGGAAGAGGTTGGTTTCCAGGCCGTGCTGGCGGGTGTAGAGGTCGTAGTAGCGGCCGCGGAGCTCGTAGAGCTGCTCGTGGGTGCCGCGTTCGACGATGTTGCCCTGCTCGACGACGAGGATCTGATCGGCTCGGCGAATGGTCGAGAGACGGTGGGCGATGACGAAGGTCGTGCGACCCTGCATGAGAAAGGCGAGACCGTTCTGGATCATGGCTTCGGATTCAGAATCGAGTGAACTGGTGGCCTCGTCAAGGATCAGGATGCGCGGGTCCGCGAGAATGGCACGAGCTATGGAGAGGCGTTGACGCTGGCCGCCGGAGAGCTTGACGCCGCGTTCGCCGACGATGGTCTCGTATGCCTCCGGAAATCTTTCGGCAAATTCATCGACGCGGGCGATGCGGCATGCTTCCATGAGCTGCTCTACCGTGGCGCCAGGGCGGCTGAAGAGGATGTTCTCGCGGATGGTTCCGTCGAAGAGGAAGGTGTCCTGGAGGACGACGCCGAGCTGCTGGCGATAGCTAGAGAGGCGGACGGTGGCGAGATCGACGCCGTCGACGAGGACCTTGCCGCTGGTCGCGGTGTGGAAGGCGCAGATAAGGGAGATGATGGTGGACTTGCCGGAGCCCGAGGAGCCAACCAACGCGGTGACGGTGCCGGGTTTGGACTCGAAGCTAATGCCGTGGAGGACCGGTTTGTCGGGCACGTAGGAGAAGCCGACAGTATCGAAGGCGATGTCGCCTTTGATTGGACCGAGGATCTGGGTGCGGCCGGGTTCGGAGTCTTCTTCGGATTCAGAGAGGATCTCTGTGGTGCGATCGAGACCGGCCAACGCCTCAGTAAGCTGAGTGCCAATGGCAACGAGCTGGGCAACAGGGGCGATCATGAACGCGAGGAACATGACGTATGTGACGTAGGCGCCGGTGGTGAGGTGGCCGGCAACGACCTGATGAGCTCCGAGGTACATGATGAGTGCGCCGACGATGCCGAGGATGCCAGTGGACGCAAGCGACATGAGGGACTGCGCGGTGATCGACGAGATCACATTACGCAGAAGACGGTCGACGCCGGCTGCGAAGACGTTCGCTTCGCTCGCCTCGGCGTGATAGCCCTTGACGACGCGAACTCCACCGAGCGATTCGGTGAGGCGACCGGTGACCTCGGCGTTAATCTTCGCTCGCTCGCGGAAGATGGGCCGGATGGTCTTGAAGGCCTTTTGCAGAACGAGGCCAAATGCGACGAGGATCACGAATGTAACCATCGTCATCTGGACGCTCAGTTTGATGAGGTAGCAAAGAGCGAAGACTGCGGTGAGCGCTCCGCCGACGAAGTCGATGACGCCGGTGCCGATGAGATTACGGACGCCTTCGACGTCAGTCATGATGCGGGCGACGAGGGTACCGGTGCGGTTTTCATCGTAAAAGGCGACGGGCAGGCGTCCGATATGAGCCTGGACCTTCATGCGCAGCTCTGCGATGAGGCGCTGACCCTCTTTTGATAGAAGCTGAGTGAGGACAAATGAAGTAGAGCCCTGAATGATTGTGGCAAGAACCACGATGCCAACGATGATCGGGAGTTGGTTGAGCATGTGCTTGCCCATAACGTTGTCGATAAGGAAGCGTGTTGAGGCAGGGAGGACGAGACCGCTTGCACGGTTGATGATCATCAGCAAAAAGCTGCCGCCGAGCAGAAAGCGGCGTGGCCGTATGAGCTTCCAAACTTCCGGGAGCACCTTCTCGAGCTTTGGCTTGGGGCGCGCGGCGGTGAGGTCGGCTGATGCGGCTTTGCCGACACCGCGAGATGGGCGATCAGCGGCTTTCATGCCGCCGCCGAATCTGGAAGGTCCGAAGGAGGAGGAGGACATGGTGCTCCAAGTCTACGCCGGGGGGATTAGAAATTCCCTGCGACGGGCTGAGGTGTGTGGCCGGAGCTGCCTGATTTTCGCGGCCCGAGACCTCTTAGATGATTTTACGGTGCCTATCGATGCAGCCAATGCGCGGTTTACGCGAGACGGCTGCGCCGGGCGTTGATGAAGGAACGTACGCAAAACAACACGTAGATGAGGGAGAAGAGTCCGAGGGCGGCCCTCTCTTCGACGGCAGCGGGATAAGGGAAGGCCACTCCATGAGCGAGACGGTAGACGTCGATTGTGGCTGGAATCATGCCGAGGAAGACGAGCAGGGCTACCGTGACTGAGATGTGCATCCAGAGCATGCGTTTCTTTGGGTCGGGGGAGTTCGCCATGAAGCCAAAGAGAATGAAGAGAAGACCGATGCCGACGGGAATCAGCGCTGTGGGATGCGCGCTGCCAGTTGCCACGTAGCCGAAGATGCCAAGCACAATGAGCAGAATGCCGAAGCCAATCGTGAGTTTCGCCATGACGGAAGACTTCCTCGCTGGGATGCAGTATCAGGATACCGGAAGGGTGGTCAAGTGGCGAACAGCATCGGTTTTTTTACGTTGCCAATGGGGCTGTTTTTTGTCTTGCAGCTCCCGGGGATTTCAGCGGCAAAAAATAGCCCGGCCTCATCGACCGGGCATCTTGAGTGGGGAAGCTTTTACTTGCGGGGCTCAGCATTCACGTTCATGAGGTGATCCATCGCGGCCTCGTAGCCGCGGCGGAAACCATCGCGGTAGTCAGCCTGTGCACTGGGAGCGACGTGTGGATGACGATACTCGTCGCGGTTGTTTACGTCGGGACGACGTTTATTGTCGAAGTCCTTTCGGGCGCCTTCGATGCCGTCGTGAAAGCCCTGGCGCTGTATCTCACGAAACTCGACTGGTGGGGTATCCCACGCCGACTGCTGGAATGCCGGGGCCGGCGCGGCAAGCGGTTGAGCGAACACGAGACCAGGTATTGCAAGGGTGAAAGCAAGAACAGGAACTGCAACACGATTGCGAATCATTTTTTACCTCCGTGCGTTTTGCACTCGAAGGTGTGATGGCCGAAGTTATCTCTGTGTTGTCTCGGAAATATCAGCCGCAGCTAAGTCGCGTTTTTTCTGATAGTCACAACAACGTCTTCCGGCTTCCAATCGTTGGTGGGGTACCACTCGATGATCTTTCCGTCCTTACCG
Organism: uncultured Acidobacteriaceae bacterium; assembly: GCA_963798925.1. GTDB lineage: Bacteria > Acidobacteriota > Terriglobia > Terriglobales > Acidobacteriaceae > Edaphobacter. Next base: position 21,473 of record CAWCVD010000007.1, on the reverse strand, counting down.
ATGAGCACGGTTGAGAGAGAGTGCGTGAGGGTCTTGTCGTCGCCGGGAGTGACGCCGACGTTGAAGAACTGGGTCACGGTGGGGAGATCTTTCTCTGTCGGTGCAGCGAAGTCCCAATGCTCAAATCTTTCGTTGGTGTAGTTGCCGGTGTAGGCGCCGCCATAGCTGCGAAGGACCTTCGGTGTGTCATAGGTGGGATCGAAGCTGACGGAGAGGAGATGCGTCTCGCGATAGAGCGCGGGGTCGGTGGAGAGCGCCTTGTCGATGTCGGCGAAGTTGCGACTCATGCGAGGGCAGTAGTCGGCGAGAGGGCATCGCGTGTAGATGAAGGTCATCAGAACGAGCTTGCCTTTGAACTGGGCAAGATGGATGGTGCGGTCGCTTTGGTTCAGGAGATGGAAGTCGGGGACGGTGTCGCCTGGCGTCGGAACGTGGTAGCTGACGGCGGGCTTGTAGTCGGGACGAGCTTGCGCGATGACGACGATGTCATCGAGTTGGATGTTGGTGTAACTTACGCCGTCTGGTTCAGCGAGGACCTTCGCGGTAATGCGGTCACCCGGGTGGAGCTCGCCGGCGATGGTGGGATTTTTTAGCCTGTAGTCCATCGTCATGGCTTCCATGAAGCCAGGGACGTCTTCCCCATCGAGTTTGACTGTGGCGCCGCTCACGGAGACTACCTTGCCGCGAATGGTAAAGGTCTTCGGTGGCGCATGGAGTGCAGTAGTTGTTGGAGGGAGTTCCTTGCAGCCGATGAACAGAGCGAGGATTGCGAGGAGAAATAACGGCTTGTGGGACACGGGTAGACTCCTCTGTCCATGATAATGGCAGTGGATATGCGAGGGTTTCGATTGGTCGAACGTGGAAGAGCGGCGGCTCCGTCTTTGGGGTTGATGCACTTTGGGTTGTTGCTGGCGGGTTTGGGGACGGCGCTGCTGGGCCCAATTCTGCCCCTGCTGGCGCGGCAGTGGCACATGCTGGATTCGCAGAGTGGCCTTCTGATGATGGCGAAGTTCTGCGGCGCGTTTCTGGGCGGAGTGACCGTGTCGCGGAGACTTCGGAGAAGTCTGCTGGTGGGATTGGCGGCGGGGGCCGTGGGTTTTGGTGCGTTTGCCATGGCTCCGGCGATGAGCGTGGGGTGTGCGGGGTTATTCGTTGGCGGGTATGGGATTGGCCAGATCATCACATCGGTGAATATTCTGGCGGGACGGCGGTTCACAGCGCACCGCGGTTCGGCGTTGGCGTTGCTGAACTTCTCATTCAGCCTCGGTGCGATGTTGTCGGCTTTGCTTTCGGCGTGGTTGCTGCCGCGGTTTGCGCTGCGTGGGTTGCTGGAGTGTTTTGCCGGCCTATTTGGGGTGGGCGGAGTTGCGCTGCTCCTGCAGACGCGACAGATTGCTTCTGACACTGAGGATGTTGATGCGACGAATCTGCAGGCGGAGCCGCAAACCGGTTTGAGCAGACGGGTGTATGTTTATTTTGCGGTGCTGCTGGTGCTCTATGGCGGGTTAGAGACTTGCATCAGCGGATGGCTTACGACGTATGCCCTGCGCTATGGCGATAAGACGCTTGTGGTGAGCGAGTACACGACCCTGCTGCTCTGGTTGTCCTTGACTGTGGGACGAGCGGGGGCCTCGGCGGTGATGTTGCGCGTGGGAGAGAGGACGACGCAGCGATGGGGAGTTGCGCTGGCGGCAGTGTTTACGGCAGGGCTGGCGATGGCGCATTCGGCGGCGACGATTGCGGGGTTTGCCGTGTTGCTGGGATTGAGCCTGGCGCCGTTCTTTCCTGCGACGTGGGCCATATTGATGGCGGAGCGGCCAACTGCGCGTCAGGCAGGGATTGTACTGGCCGTATCTGGGCTGGGTGCGGCGGCGCTGCCGTGGATGATGGGAGTGGTCTCGACGTGGGTGGGGTCGTTACAGGTGGCCTTGGCGCTGCCGGTTGCTGCCGCTGCGGGCTTGCTGGCCATGAGTTGGTTGACGCCTAAGTCTCCAGTTGCGACTGACTGATTTTCCAACGAGAGCGAGCGTATAACCGAGAGATGGATGGTGTGGAGTTGCTGCCGGTAGAGATTGCTGAGGCACTGGAGCGGGGCACGGTTGTGGTGACCAGCAATCAGCGGGCGGCACGGGCTTTGGGGCGGGCGTTCGACCGGCGGCAGCGTGATTTGGCACGAAGAAGCTGGGAGCCGCCGCGGGTTTTGGCTTGGGACTCGTGGATGACTGCGCTGTGGCGTGGGCTGGTTCTCGAAGGTAATGCGGCAGAGTCGTTGTTGAACCGGACGCAGGAGCATGCGGTGTGGCGGTCGATTCTGGAGGCAGGTGATGGCCTGGACAGCTTGCAGAGCGTGGACTCCTTGGCAGACGCGGCCGCCGAGGCGTGGAAGCTGATTTCGAACTACGAAGGACAGAAACCGCTGCGTGGGGCCGCGGGCGGTCCGGATACGCAGGCATTTCAGCGATGGACCCGCACAATGGAACGGAGGTGCGTAGCCGAGAGATTGCTTCTTCGAGGACAACTGGAGGAGAGATTGGCGAGCGAAGTTGGGCGCGGATCGCTCGCGCTTCCTGATGGCGGTGTTGTGCTGGTGGGATTTGACCGGATGACTCCTGCGCAGGAGAGCCTGGTGACGACTCTGCGGTCGGCCGGAGTTGCGGTTGAGGAGTTGCGCCTTGCGGTTCAGGTAAGCCGCCGAATGCTGGTGGAAACGGGAGATGAACACGAGGAGCTAGTCGTCGCGGCACGATGGGTGCGGCGGTTTCTCGAAGAGAGACCTGAAGCCAGGGTGGCAGTGATTGTGCCGGGTCTGGGGTCTGAGCGGCGCGAAATCGACCATGTGTTTCGCGAGGTGCTGGCGCCGGAGTTAGAGGATATTCATGCGGGGAGCGACGATGGGCCTTATGAATTTTCTCTTGGAGTTGCGTTGACCGAGATGGCGATGGTCGCGACTGCGCTTAACCTGTTGCGCTGGGTCGGAGGTGCGTTGCCGCTGGAGCGGGTGAGCGGGTTGCTGCTGTCGTCCGATTTTGCGATGACGAGCGAAGAGGGTGGAGCGCGCGCGGAGTTCGACGCGTTTGAGCTGCGGAAGGCGCGGATGTTGCGGCCCGAGATCGACCTGGATACTTTGATCACCCTGGTGGAGAGAGCCAGGCGAAGGCGAGGACTATCGGGACTGCTGGAAGCTCTGCGCGCGATGAGGGCGATCGAGAATCGCATTCGCAGCACCGGGTTGCGGACCTATGCCAAGTGGGCCGAGGCGATGCGAGAGTTGCTGGAGGCTGCCCGATGGGGATCCCGGTCGCACGAGAGCAGCGTGAGGTTCCAGACGCGGCGCAAATGGGAGAGCGCACTCGATGAGCTGGCTACGCTGGACTTCGCCGGGGTGCAGGTTGGATACGTGGAGGCTGTTGCGGCCGTGGAGAGGATTGCACGGCAGACGACCTTTGCGCCGGAGTCTCATGATGCTCCGGTGCAGGTGATGGGACCGCTTGAAGCGGCAGGGGGAGTCTTTGACGCGGTATGGTTTCTGCGCGGTGGCGATCTGAGCTGGCCGATGGAGACAAGGAGCAATGGGCTGGTGCCGTGGCATCTGCAGAATGACTTGGGAATGCCGGGAACGGATGTTGCCCGGGACAGCGAAGAGGCGCGGCGAATGACCGAACGGATTGCCGTCAGCGCTAGTACCGTGGTGTTCAGCTATGCGAGAGTGACTGAGGACAGCAAACAACGGTGTTCGCCTGCGCTGACTGGACTCGGGTTTGAACGAGTCAGCGTTGAGGAGCTTGGCCGTGACGAGGCGGCGCGGGAGATCATCGCAACGGAGGAGATTGAAGACGTTCAAAGGGTGCAGGCTTTGCCGGAGGACGTTATACACGGCGGAGCAAGGATTCTTGAGTTGCAGGCGGCATGCGGGTTTCGCGCGTTTGCGGAGGCGCGGTTACAGGCGGCGGAGCTTGACCAGATAGAGCCGGGAATGGACGCTCGAGAGAGCGGGACGGTGGTGCACGAGGTTCTGAAACGGTTCTGGGATGCGGTAAAGACCCAGCGTGAGCTCCGCGACATGACGGTGGAGGAACGCGATGACCTGCTGGAGTGGTGTATCAGCGAAGCATTGAAGCAGACGGAAGGATCGAGTTCGACCGCTTGGGATGCGGCCTATGTGCAGGTACAGCGAGGCAGGCTGCGGCGGCTGTTGGGCTGGTGGCTGGAGCTCGAAATGGAGCGGAGGCTGCCGTTTGAGGTGAAGTCAAGCGAGAAGGATTTCCGCGATGTGCAGGTCGGGCCGCTGCGGTTGAATGTGCGGATGGATCGCGTCGACGAGGTCGAGGGCGGCGAGATCCTGATCGATTACAAGACGGGCTTGGCCACGCCGAATGATTGGCTGACGGAGCGACCGGACGCACCGCAGCTCCCTCTGTATGCGATTTTGTCGGAGGCCGAGCGGTTGAAGGGAGTTGCGTTCGGACTGGTCCGCGCTGGGGAGGGGCGCGTAATGAAGGGATACGCGGTGAGGGATGGCGTGTTGCCTGGCAGGCCGACCAGGATGAAAGAGGCGGCGACGCTTGAGGCTCAGGTCGCTCGGTGGAGAGAGGTGCTGGTTGCGTTGGCAGAGGAGTTTTATGCCGGCGAGGCGCAGGTGCGGCCGAAGAGCTATCCGGCCACGTGCCAGCACTGCGGGCAGAGAGTGCTTTGCAGGCTGGACGTGGCGTCGCTCGAAGAGGACGAAGCTGAAGACATAGAGCCTGCCGACGAGGTGGGGCGTGGCTGATCTCTTTGTTGTTCCCTCAGGCCAGAATGCGCGCACAGAAACGAGCGGCCCGCGGCCACCGGATTGGAAGGAACGCGAGCGTGCACTGGATATTCGACAGTCGTGGGTCGTCGAGGCGCCTGCGGGATCGGGAAAGACCGGGCTGTTGATTCAGCGATATCTGAAGCTACTTGCCGATGACAGCGTGGAGCTGCCGGAGCAGGTGCTGGCGATCACGTTTACCGTGAAGGCAACCGCGGAGATGCGAGAGCGCGTCCGAGAGCAGCTTGAGGCTGCAGTTCGCGGCGATTCGCTCGATGACTCTGAGTTTGCACGTGAGACGCAGCGGCTTGCGCAAGCCGTTTTGGAGCGGGATGCACGGCTCGGATGGAAGCTGCTTGAGCATCCGCGCCGATTGAAGATTCGGACGATCGATTCGGTGTGCGGAGAGATCGCGCGGTCATTGCCGGTGCTGTCCGGCGGAGGACGACAGACTCCGGTGGAGGACGCTAGGCCGATGTTTCGTGAGGCTGCCCGGCAGACGTTGATGCAGTTGGGCGGCAGCGATGCGGAGCTGGATGAGGCCCTGCGGACTCTGCTGTTGCATCGCGACGGAAGCCTTGCCGAATGCGAGCGATTGTTGATGGAGATGCTGCCGCTGAGAAATCAGTGGGGAGAGTTGGTGCCCCTGCTGGGACGCGCGGAGATGACCGATGAGTTTCTTGACGGCACTGTGTTGCCGCAACTGCAAAGAGCGCTTGAGGACGCTATATGCGCCGGGTTAACTCGGCTTTCGCAGGGCGTGCCGGCGGACATTCTGGCAGGGTTGGCAGCGCTTGCGGGTGAGATGGGCCATGCAGAGGGGTACAAGGACGAGCCTTCGCCGATTGCGATGTGTGCGGGGCTGCATCAGGCTCCGGGAGTGACCGCCGAACATCTTGAACATTGGCAAGCCCTAATCCATCTGCTGACGACGGAAAAAGGCATTTGGCGATCCGGTTTCCGCAGCAACTGGCTGAAGTTCGAGGTGGAGAGGGATCACGCTACCCGTTTGAGAAACCTCGTGGACGAGCTGCGCGAACACGACCGAGTGCTTGAAGAGATAAAGCGGATCAATCTATTGCCGCCTGCGGTCTATCCCGAGGAGCAGTGGAAGGTGGCGAAGGCGTTATTTCGCGTGCTGAGCCGTGCCTTGGTGGAGTTGCAGCTGGTGTTTGCACGGCGTGGGGAGTGCGATTTTGCTGAGCTGGGGCTGGTAGCGCGCGCTGCGCTGCGCCGGGAGGGTGCCGTCGATGAGTTGAACGCGGCGTTGGGAATGAGACTGCAGCATCTTCTGGTAGACGAGATGCAGGACACGTCGACGAGCCAGTATGAGCTGCTCGAGTTACTGACGCAGGAATGGGATGGGCAGAGCCAAACGGTGTTCCTGGTGGGCGACCCCAAGCAATCGATCTACCTGTTCCGCCAGGCGCGGGTCGAGCGTTTTGTTCGAATGATGAAGACGCAGATGCTGGGGGATCTGCCGTTGGGGACACTGCGATTGACGGCTAATTTTCGCTCGCAACGTGAGCTGGTGGACGCGTTCAACGCTGATTTTTCTGTCTTGTTTTCGCGAGAGACCGGCCCAGAGTCTTCGGAACAGGTTGCTTACACCGAGGTCCAGGCGGTCCGGCCTGCGGGACCCGGAGCAAGGACTGTGCTGTGGCATACCCAACTGCTGGATCCGGCAGAAGACGCGAAGAAGGAGCGAAGGCGAAAGGCGCGGCAAGAGGCAAAGCAGGTGAGAGCTGTCATCGAGCAGTGGCGCCGAGTGCCTCTGCCGCTTGGACGCAGCCAGCCATGGACGATTGCAATTCTGGTGCGAAGCCGAAGTGTTCTTGGCGATATTGTGGCAGAGCTGAAGGACGAGACCAAGGGTGAGATTCCGATTCGCGCGGTGGATATCGACCCACTGGGCGAGCGGCAGGAGGTGCTGGACCTGTTCGCATTGACGCGAGCATTGCTGCATCCGGCGGACCGCGTGGCCTGGTTTGCAGTGCTACACGCTCCGTGGTGCGGATTGGGACTCGCGGATTTGCATATGCTGGCTGGCGCGGACGATCCAGCATGGGCCGAACGCTGCGTGGAAGACGCGATCCGCGAGCGCGGAGAGTTGCTGAGTGAAGAGAGCTGTGCGCGATTGATGCGTGTGTGGACCGTCTTCCAGGGCGCGCGTGCGCAGCAGAGTGAATCCACAACGGCGCAGTTAGTCGAGCGAGTGTGGCGATCGCTGGGAGGAGATGCATATCTCAAAGAGGCCGAGATGGCGAATGCCCGGCGGTATCTCCGACTGCTGGATGAGGTGGAGGAGCAGGCGGCCTCGATGGATATGAGTCTGCTGAAGCGGCGGCTGGATGACTTGTATGCGGAGAGTCCGCTGGTTGCCGGAGCAGTGGATGTGATGACGATCCATAAAGCGAAAGGCCTGGAGTGGGACGTGGTGATCGTGCCTGGCATAGAGCGGAGGCCGCCGGTGGATCGGGAAAAGCTGCTGAATTGGAGCGAGATTGATCTGGGCGATGCTGGCGCGGCACAGATTATGCTCGCGCCGATCGCGGAGCGGGGTGAGGGATCGAAGGCGTTGAATGCCTGGCTGAGGAGCATCGGCAAAGAGAGACACGCAGCCGAGAGAACACGGCTCTTGTATGTGGCGTGCACGCGAGCGCGAGAGGAACTGCATCTCTTTGCTTCGCCGAAGACGAAGGCTAGTGGGGAGATTGACCGGGAGTATGGAAGTTTGCTGGCGACTGCGTGGCCTGTGGCAGAAGAGCACTTTGTCATGGCCTCAACCGCGCAGCAGGATACGGCGAAGATGTTTATGATGTCGCTGCCTTTTGAGCCTGAGGATGCTGTGGAGGATGCTGGCTTCGACATCGCTGCGGCGGCGGAGGAGCCAAACGGGCAGCGTGCGAAATTGATTCGGCTGCCGCTGAGTTTTGACCCTGGAGCGCGGTTTGCGGTAGCTCGCCGACTTTCCTATGGTGGCGACGCGAGTGAACCCGCGCGATTTGAGCGGCCTGAGGGGTCGTTCGAGGCACGCGCGTTTGGAAACGCCGTCCACGCATTTGTAGAGATGCTGACGAAATGCCTTGCAGATGGAATGAGCGCGGAGAGTTTGCTTGTTGAGGTGGCAGGATGGACACCGCGGATTGCGACAGTGCTTCGGGGAGATGGACTCGCTCCCGCCGTTGTCGAACGGCTGGTGGCGCGAGTGAAGACGGCGCTGAGCAATATGCTCCAGGACGCTGAGGGGCGGTGGGTGTTGGAGTCTCACAAGGGAGCAACGAGCGAGTTTGCCCTGACGATGTGGAGTGAGGTGCGCAGCAGCATGCGACTGGATCGCGTGTTTTTTGCTGGAGCGACGCCGCTCGAGAAGGGCGATGACTGTCTTTGGATCATCGACTACAAGACTGCGATGCATGGCCGCGAGGGAGTGGAGGCATTTTTGGCTAAAGAGCGCGCGAAGTACGAGGCACAGTTAGAGGCGTATGCGAGGATGATGGCGAGCCGCGCGGACCACGGCAAGTTACGCCTGGGGTTGTACTACCCGATGCTGGCACGGCTGGCGTGGTGGATCCCTGGGACCACTGCGGATTAATTAGAGGGCATGTGGTGCCTGACGTCGGCGCCGCGCACCCAGAAGATGACGTCCTCGGCGATGTTCGTGGCGTGGTCCCCGACGCGCTCGAGGTTGCGTGAGATTATCAGCGCGTTAAGCGACTGCGGAGTGAGTTCAGGCTTCTCCTTGATAAGAGAGCTGAGGGAGTAGAAGGCGGCGTCGTTCATCTCATCGACCTGGTCATCGAGCAGGAGGACGGAGTCTGCGAGTTCAGCATCGGCTTCAATGAAGGCCTGAAGCGCCTTGCGCACCATGGCGGAGGCGAGAGAGGCGAGTTTGGGGATATCGACGGGAAGATCGATGTTGGCGAAGGCACCCATCTCGCGGACGCGGACGGCGATGTTGACGGCTTGGTCGCCAACGCGCTCGAGATCGGCGTTGATCCGGATAACCGCCAGGATGAAGCGGAGGTCGATGGCCATGGGCTGCTCCATGGCGAGGAGATCGAGGGCCATCTGGTCGATCTCGCGCTCGAGGCGATTGATGGAGGGCTCAGCGCGGAAAACGAGCTCGCAGATGGAGAGATCGCGGGTGCGATAGGCCTCGATGGAACGCTGAATTGCCTGTTCGGCCATGCCGGCCATGATGAGCAACTTCTCTTTGAGGTCGTCGAGGTTTTGGTGAAATTTGACGCGCATCAGCCAAACCTCCCGGTGATGTAGTCTTCCGTTCGCTTGTCCTTTGGATTGGTGAAGATCTTATGGGTCGAGTCGAACTCGACCATCTTACCGTTTAGGAAGAAGCCGGTGTTTTCGGCGACGCGCGCGGCCTGCTGCATGTTGTGGGTCACGATGACGATCGTGTATTGGCTCTTGAGCTGGAAGATGAGGTCCTCAATCTTCGAGGTGGAAACGGGGTCAAGAGCTGAGGCAGGCTCGTCCATAAGGAGGACTTCGGGGTCTACGGCCAAGGCGCGAGCGATGCACATGCGCTGTTGCTGTCCGCCGGAGAGCGAAGCTCCGGATTTTTTCTTCAGATCGTCCTTCACCTCTTCCCATAGCGCAGCCTGCCTAAGCGATCGCTCGACGGTCTCATCGAGAACGCGGCGGTTGCGGAAGCCGTTGAGCTTGAGGCCGCTGATGACGTTGTCGTAGATCGACATGGTGGGGAACGGGTTGGGACGCTGGAATACCATGCCGACGCGCCGGCGGATGACCACTGGTGACGCGTCCTTGTAGATATCAACCTCTCCCATCTTGACTACACCGGTGGCGCGAGCGATCGGGTTGGTCTCATGCATGCGGTTGAGGCAGCGAACAAACGTCGATTTGCCGCAGCCGGAAGGGCCAATGAGAGCCGTCGCGTGGTTCGCGGGGATGTGCAGGTTGATGTCCTGCAGGGTGTGGGTTGTGCCATACCACGCGTTCAGGTCCTCAACTAAGATGCCGACTCCCACTAGCTTCCCCCTTTGAGCGCGCCGCGGTTGGCAAAGATACGAACAAGCGTGACGGACACCATAATCAAAACTATAAGTACCAGGGAGCCGGCCCAGGCGAGGCGGTGCCACTCATCGTACGGAGAGATCGCGTAAACATAGATCTGCAGCGGGAGAGCGGCGATGGGCTCGTTCAGCTTGAGGCTCCAGAACTGATTCCCGAGCGCTGTGAAGAGAAGCGGCGCTGTCTCGCCGGCGACGCGGGCAAAAGCCAGCATACATCCTGTGATGATGCCAGGCGAGGCTGTGCGAAGGCTGACGGAGAGAGCGGTGCGCCATTTGGGGACACCGAGGCCGAGAGCAGCCTCGCGAATGGCATGCGGAACCAGCGCCAACATCTCCTCGGTCGTCCTGGTAATCGTGGGCACCATCATAATGGCGAGAGCAACACCGCCGGCGAGCGCGGAGAAATGCTTTTGCCGCACGACGATCAGGGAATAGATCGAGATGCCCATCACAATCGAAGGGACTCCGTTGAGCACGTCCGCGGTAAAGCGAATGACAGTGCCAAGCGCTTTACCCCGGCCAAACTCTGCGAGGTAGACGCCCGCGGCAATGCCGATGGGAATCCCCATCAGGCTCGCAAGAACCAGAATGATACCTGAACCGACGATCGCGTTTGCCATGCCGCCACCCTCTTGACCGACAGGAGCGGGAATATGCGTAAAGAACGCAAGGTTCAGGGAACTTGCGCCCTTGTAGACGAGATAAAAGAGGATCGCGATCAGGGGCAGGATCACCAGGACCGTCGCAAGAATCGAAAGGAAGCTGATGAAGTAGTTGGTCACATTACGGCGCGCATTCATAATGCGCATGGACCTCGTCGAGAAGTCCGTCGGCCGGCGCGGATTGCTAATGGGTTGCGTAGCCATATCAGTGCACCCGTGCCGGGGCGTTGCGAGTGACGGCCCAGACCATCAGGCGGGCAATGGCGTTGACCACAATGGTAACCAGGAAGAGCGCGAGCCCGATCTCGATGAGCGCGCTAAGGTAGAGGTCGCTGGTAGCCTCGGAAAACTCCCCTGCGATGACGCTGGCAAGGGTATTGGCGGGGGCGAACAGGCTCTTGGCGATGCTGGGGTGATTGCCAATGACCATCGTGACGGCCATCGTCTCGCCGAGAGCGCGGCCGAGACCGAGCAGGATGGCACCGACGATGCCAATGCGCGAGTTCCGCAGGACGCCGATTCGGATCATCTCCCATCGCGTGGCGCCGAGCGCGAGGACGGCTTCGCGCTGGCTGTTGGGCACAGCCGTCATAATGTCACGGGTGAGCGAAGAGATGATGGGGAGCACCATGATGGCCAGGATCATGCTCGCCGTGAGTAGACCGACGCCGAAGTTTGTGCCGCCAAAGAGACCCGTCCAGCCAAGATACTTAGTAAGCAGTGGCCCAAGGACATCGCGCATGAGTGGAACCAGGACGAAGACGGCCCAAAGGCCGTAAACGACGCTGGGAATTGCGGCCAGCAACTCGGTGAGGAACGAGATGGGAGCGCGCAGGGGACGGGGGCAAAGCTCGGTCAGGAAGATTGCAACTCCCAGGGCCAGCGGAACCGCCATGCAGAGGGCCAGGAATGAGGTGGCAAGAGTGCCGTAGATGAAGGGAAGCGCGCCAAAGTCGCCGGAGACCGGATCCCATGCCTGACGCGTGAAGAATTTCCAGCCGAACGCGGCCAGGCTAAGCCTGGAATGTATGACCAAAATGCCGAGGATGAAAATAACGATGCCGAAGATACTTAGCGCGCAAAGCAACATTACGGCAGCGAAGCTGGCGTCGGCGAGCCTTCCGCTTCCCCGATTGTTCAGAAACTCGCGAACGAGCGACGGCGACGTGCCAGGGGACGCGGGCTCTGCCATGGCCGTTGTTGCAGCGGCTAGGCTTGGCGGCGCTGGCTGGGACGACCTGGAGTCTAGTTCGTCGGTCATACGAGTGGAGGACACAATCTTATTTCCTGTTTGATGCGTCTCTTGCGGAGACACTATCTCGTGAACTGATGAATACAAAAGCGCCGCGCGAACCACAAATGCGGAGATTCGCGCGGAGATTCCAGCTTACTTGATGGTCGCGATGCTCTTGCGAACCATGTCCTGCACAGTCTTCGGAAGCGGAGCATAGGTCAGGCCAGCAGCCTCCGCCTCGCCGTGATCCAACATCCAGCCGAGGAAATCGACCAGAGCCTTGGTCTTAGCTGTATCGTTCGAGTGAGTTGGGATCAGCAGCCAGGTAAAGCTGGAGATCGGATAGGCATCGGCACCCGGAGCATTCGTGATGGAGATGCGGTAGTCCGGTGGCATATTCTTCGCTGCGCCAGCTGCGGCTGCGGTGACGCCGTCGGTACTCGCCTTGAGGAACTTACCGGCTGAGTTCTTCACCAGACCGTAGGACATCTTGTTTTGCACAGCGTAGATCAGTTCGACATAACCAAATGAAAAAGGAGACTGGCGAACCATGCCGGCGATGCCTTCGTTGCCCTTCTGGCCGATCCCGGCGGGCCAGTTGACCGCGGCCCCTCTTCCGGGCCCGGAGTTCCAGGCTGGCGACACCTTCGATAGAAAATCAGTGAAGATAAACGACGTACCGCTGCCGTCCGAACGATATACGGGCAGAATCTGGTGGTTCGGCAGGCTGACGCCCGGATTGTCCTTCGCGATTCGAGCGTCGTTCCAGTTGCTGATCTTGCCGAGGTAGATATCGGCGATCACGTCACCGGAGAAGTTCAGGTCCCTGCTCACCCCAGGGAGGTTATAGACCGGAACGACTGCGCCGAGGACCGTAGGAAGGGCAATTACCTTCACCTTGGCGGCAGCGATCTGCTGATCAGTCATGGTGACGTCACTGGCGCCAAAATCAACCGTGCCTTCGGTCACCTGGCGAATACCGCCTCCGGAGCCGATGGGCTGGTAGTTAATCTTCACATTCGGATGGAGCTGGCTGTACTCGCTAAACCACTTCGAGTAGATGGGATTTGGAAAGGTGGCTCCGGCTCCGCTGATGTTCTGGGCACCGGCCCCCACCGTAACGAGCGCGAGAACGCCTGTTGCAATAACTTTCAAATTCACTCTTCCCCCTCGGAAAATACATCGATAGACAAATCAATGGATCACCTATTGAGTTTGAGGGCGAATTGTTACGGAGAGGTTACACGGGGGTGAAAACGGCATTATTCCGTAGGAGATGCGGGAGTTAAAGCCTTTGGCAGCGTAAATATAAACGTGCTCCCGACGTTGAGCTCGCTTTCAGCCCGAATCGATCCGCCGTGTGTCTGGACCATGTGTTGCGCGATCGCGAGTCCCAACCCGGTCCCCCCGGATTCGCGGGAGCGGGCTTTGTCGACCCGGTAGAATCGCTCGAAGATGCGGTTCAGATGTTCGGAGGCAATTCCCGGACCAAAATCGCGCACGCTGAACTCGACTGCCTCAATTGGTTCGGAGATCTCGCGCGCAGCAATGATGACACGGCAGTTCGGCTCGTTGCGGCCCTTGCCGTACTTGATCCCATTTTCGATGAGGTTGCTAAGCACCTGGAGGATCGCATCGGTGTCGGCGACAACCTCGGCGGTGGTGATCTCGCCGATCTGGAGGACAGCCTCGGTATCGTGGACCAGGCCGCTCATCGCCTGGACGGCTTCCCGCACGAGCACATCGGCAGGAACCGGCATCGGGTGCAGCTCCTGTTCGGATGATTCGACGCGGGCCATCACGAGGAGGTCCTCGGTCAGGCGATTCATACGGGTTGCGTTCTTGAGGATGGTTGAGAGGAACTCCCGCGCCTCCGGGCTCAACGAAGCTTCGTGGTCGAGCAGCGTTTCGACGTAGCCGCTGATGGAGGTCAGCGGAGTGCGTAGTTCGTGCGAGACATTGGCAACGAAGTCGCGCTGGGTGCGCTCCACCTGCTCGATCCGTGTGATGTCGTGCAGAACGACAACTGCGCCGCCCGGCATCGGCGAGACTGTCACCTCAAAGATCCGGCCGGGGAGCAGCGAGGTCGAGCGGCCTTCACTGACGATGCGTTGCTCGAGCGCGATGCGGACGCACTCGAGGACACTGGGATCGCGGATGGTCTGGACCAGGGAATGGCCGATGCGCACGGCGCTGCCGGAGGCAGTGTCGGGGATCAGCCGCTGCATGCGCTGATTGCTCCATCGAATGCGGCCGGCCGAATCGACGGCAACGATGGCGTTCTGCATGCTGTCGATCATGGCTTCGAGCTCGCGGCGGCTCTCGGAGGTTTCGTTGAGCGCGCGCTCGACGTGGTCGGAGGCGAGCGAGATGGCGCGGGCCAGACCGTCAAAGTCGCTATAGGTGGGATCAATAACGCCGACGTGGCGCTCTGGAATCGCCGACGTGGACTGTTCGAGACGCACGATGTTCTGTCGCACGGAACGCGCCAGCAGGAAGGCGTTGATGGCCGCCCAGCCGATAATGATCGCCACATCGAAGACCCAGCCTGGCGGATTGAACCATATCCGCATTACGGCGACGAAGGCCAAGGCGATCGTTATGCGAACGAAAAACGAAAAGAAGAGACCACGCGTCACGAGTTGCCCCTGCGCTAGGCCAGTACGGCCTTGGGAATCTCGAAGCGATACCCGGCGCCGCGCATGGTCTTCAGAAAGCGCGGTGTCTCGGCGTCGACCTCGATCTTTTCACGAATGCGCCTGACATAGACGTCCACGGATCGGGGAGTAACGAAGCGGGCATCGCCCCACACCGCGTCCAGCAAGTGATCGCGGCTAAAGACCCTGCCCGGATGACGAGCCAGATAGTCGAGAAGACGAAACTCGGTGGCCGTAGTGGTAACCAGCTCACCGTTCACGCGGAGCTGCATGGCACCGGCGTCGATCTCAACGTTCTCGAATTTGACGACGGAGGGTGAGCTCGGGCGCTCGAACCGGCGCAGGACAGCCTTGACGCGGGCCACCAGCTCGCGGGTTGCGAACGGCTTTGTGATGTAGTCGTCGGCGCCCATTTCAAGTCCGTGAACGCGGTCGTTTTCCGCTGCGCGGGCGGTAAGGAAGATAATAGGAACGATGCTGAGAGTGGGGTTCTGGCGAAGCCTGCGGCAGAGGTCGAGACCGTCGCCGCCGGGAACCATGATGTCGAGCAGAAATAGCGCAGGCGGCTGGCGTTCGGCATCGGGAAGTATCTGATTGATCGCCAGATAGGAGCGAACGGTAAAGCCAGCGCTTTCCAGGTGATACTGCACCAGCCGGGAGATATCCACATCATCTTCTAAAACAAAGATCGTCTGACTCAAATTTAAAGACCTCGATCGAACTCACGATTTCATTAACGTCAGGTTATCGCAAGAGATAACGGAAATTGCGAACGTACGATGAATCGTGAATGCAGACCCGGAACCAAGATCAACGTATACTTGAGAGGCATTTTAGCGATTGCGATCTGACCGAACTGAATGAAACGGGACTCTAATCTCATACTTTGCGTCGACGACGAGCTCGTCGGCCTCCAGATTCGAAAGATTCTGCTGGAGCGTGCGGGGTACCGAGTCTTGACGGCGCCCGACGGACTGCTTGGTCTGGAGCTCTTCGCTGCCGAACCGGTCGAGGCCGTGGTGCTCGACTACTCCATGCCCGGAATGCACGGCGGCGAGGTCGCGTTTCGGATGCGACAGACGAAACCGCAGGTTCCCATCCTTTTGTTGTCTGCGTACATCGGCCTGCCGGGTGAGGTGACGTGCCTGGTCGACCTGTATATGACGAAGGGAGAAGGAGCGCCTGTTCTGCTTGAAAAGTTGAACAGCCTGCTTCACGTAGTCAACGCATCCCATCCGTAGGCGAATATAAGGCAGGACCTTGAATCTAAGTCAGTTCAATAACATTCTGCGGCAGGTCTTTCTTTTACCTGTGGTGGCGTTGCTGGTGGTTGCCGGGGCGCTGTACCTGCAGATTCGGAATGCTAACGCAACCGTCAATCTCATCCAGGAGTCCGACGCCCGCATCTCCCAGGCGACCCAGATCGCCAAGCTGGTCGTCGACGAGGAGTCCGGCCTCCGCGGCTACGAGACGACCAGCGACCCCCGATTTCTGCAGCCCTTCCTTGATGCGGAATCGCATGTTCAGCAGGAGATCCAAAACCTCGACAACATGGCAGGTGCCGACATCGATCAGAAGAACGACCTGATCGACCTGCGCGAGGAGCATAAGACATGGCGGGACGGCTTCGCCATGCCGGTCATCGGCCAGATCCGCGGTGGCGGCAAGGTCAACGACGTCGACCTGAACCTGCACGGAAAGGTCTTGATGGACGCGGTCCGGCACGACCTGAACGACATCATCCAAAAGGCCGAGAACAATCGCGCGCGGCGAATTGCGCTCTGGCATCAGCAGGTGCACACCCTGTTATTGGCTCTACTCTTTCTGGCTCTGGGTATGGGCGTCCTGATCGGCCTGTTCACGCGTAACCGCCTGCACTCGGTCTCGGCCGCCTACAGAAACTCGCTGGAGATCCTGGGCCGCCGCGCCGAGGAGTTGTTCCAGTCCGAGCAAAGATTGCGCACGACTCTGGACTCAATCGGCGATGGCGTGATCGCCTGCGACGCCGAGGGGCGAGTTGAGATGATGAACCCCGTGGCGATGGAGCTGACCGGCTGGACGCAGTCTGAAGCCAGCGGGCAGCAGCTTGAAAAGGTCTTCCACATCGTCAATGAGGCAGCTCGCGAACCGGTGGAGACTCCCGTCGCCAAGGTCAAACGGCTCAACCGCATCGTCGGCATGGCCAATCACACGCTGCTGATCCGCAAAGATGGTACCGAGCTGAACGTAGCGGACAGCGGCGCGCCGATTCGCAATCAGAAGGGCGAGCTGATGGGCATCGTTCTGGTCTTTCGCGACATCACCATGGAGCGCAAGACCCAGGAAGCCCTCATTGCCAATGAGAAGCTCGCCGTCACCGGCCGTCTGGCAGCGACGATCGCACACGAGATCCATAATCCGCTCGATTCGGTCTCCAACCTGCTCTATCTCATGCGCAACGGCGCGTCGAAGGAAGAGTCAAGCCAGTTTATGGATATCGCCGAGCAGGAGCTGGCCCGCGTCACGCAGATCAGCCGGGCGATGCTCGGTCTCTATCGCGAATCCAAAGCGCCCGTCCAGGTTGACCTCAGGGAGATGCTGCAGGAGATTCTTCTGCTTCTAGAACGGCGGCTGAGCGGACTGGAAGTGACCATCGCGACCGATATGCCTAACGCGATATCGGTTGCGGCGTTCCCTGCCGAGTTGCGGCAGGTCTTCACGAACCTCATTGCCAACGCGGCGGAGGCCGCGAGTCCGGGAGGCAAAATCACCGTGAGCATCACGCCACAGCCGTCTGGGGTGGACGCGACGGGCAACAAGATGCAGGCCGGGGCCATTGTGACCATCGCGGACAACGGTACAGGCATCGCCGAGGAGATTCGAACCCACCTCTTCCAGCCGTTCTTTACGACGAAGGGAGAACGCGGAACCGGCCTGGGACTCTGGGTCAGCCGCGGCATCGTCAATAAGCACGGCGGCACGATCTCGCTCGAAAGCGACACCAGCGAAGTCTCCCATGGCACGGTCGTTGACGTTTTTCTCGCGACGAATCCAACGATCAGCGCCGGTGGCGACTAGGCCGTCAGCGCCCGCAACTGCTCGAAGACGAGGGCAGCTGCCTTCTCACACGCAGCGCGGTCGACATCGTAGTGGGTGACGAATCGGACCGCGTGCGGGCCGATGGAACTAACCAAAACACCCTTCCGTTTCAATACGGCAGTGAACGCCGCGGCATCGCCTCCGCCATTCTCTTCCCTGCCCCGCAGCCTGAAGATGACTATGTTTGTCTGGACTGCTTCGAGATCAATCTCCGCAGCTTTGGGTTGCGCTGCGACGGCTTCGGCCAGCAGACGCGCGTTAGCGTGGTCTTCAGCGAGACGCTTCGGCATCTCATGCAGAGCAATCAGGCCAGCCGCCGCAAGAACACCCGCCTGCCGCATGCCTCCGCCCAGCGCCTTGCGATGGATGCGCGCCTGGTCGATGGCTTTTTGGCTGCCGACAAGCATCGAGCCAACCGGCGCTCCGAGGCCCTTTGACAGACAGAACATCACCGTATCGAAACCGCTGGTCAGCTTGGCCACGCTGATGCCGAGTGCAGTGGCCGCGTTGAAGACGCGAGCGCCGTCGAGATGAACGGGCAGTCCAGCCTCCCTCGCCCCAGCCCATATCTCTTCGAGCACAGGCAGAGGCGTCACGGTTCCGCCGGCCATGTTGTGCGTGTTCTCGATGCAAACCAGCGCGGTCTGAGCACGATAGTAGATCTTCGCGCCGATGGCGGGCTTGATCAGATTCCAGGTCAGAATGCCTCGCTCTGCCGCGACCGTTCTCGCGAGGCAGCCTGAGAATGCAGCCATCATGGCCATCTCCCAGTCGAGCACATGCGATTTTGCCTCGCAGATGACCTCCTGACCGTGCTGTGTATGCAACCGAATCGCGATCTGGTTTCCCATCGTGCCCGTCGGGACAAAGATCGAAGCCTCGCGTCCAAAGACCTCGGCAGCCTCTCGCTCCAGGCGGTTGATCGTGGGGTCTTCGCTGTAGACATCGTCGCCAACCTCGGCGGAGGCCATCGCCTCGCGCATGGCAGGGGTTGGACGAGTCACGGTGTCGCTGCGCAGATCGATCATGGTATCGGTTCTCTCCATTTTGTAGGTGCGTTTCTATTTTCTACGCAGCAGCAGGTATCAACAAACGGCTGAAGACCTCGTTCGAAGCCAGTCGCCCCTGCGACGTAAGTCGGACGCAGTTGGAAGTCAGCTCAAGCAGCCCCGCATCGCGAACCTCAAGCAGCGCAGGCATTGCATCCTGCAGCATCACCTCTCCAAACTGGTCGCGCAGCCGGTCGAGATCGACGCCCTCATTCAACCGCAATCCAAGAAAGAGCGACTCCTCGAAAGCCTGCTCGCGACCGATAACGTCAGTCTCAGCCGTGCTGATAGCCGGCTGCGATTTGAGTAGAGGAAACGAAGCGTCTTTGCCGTCGGAGCCAAGATACCCGTCCAGATCGTCGGTGTTGGCGAATCTGACGACGTTCGCTCGCGCCGACAGCATCGAGTGTGCGTCCAGGCCAAAGCCAATGTACGGTTGGCGCAGCCAGTATCTGAGGTTATGGCGCGAACGATGACCAGGTCGCGAGAAGTTGGAGATCTCATACTGGTGCACGCCCGCCGCCTCCAGCGTTGTGCACGCGTACTGATAGAACTCTGCCGCTTGATCTTCGCTTGGAACAGCAACCGCCCCATAGCGGGTTCCCTGTTCGAGCACCTCTCGGCCGAGTCTCGACTCGTCGTCGATCTCAAAGAGATAGACGCTGACATGGGGAGCCTCGCTTGCGACAGCCCGACCCACCGAATACTCCCAGCTCTGTGCCGTCTGATGTGGAAGCCCGGCGATGAGATCAACATTGATCTCGCGAATGCCAGCCGTCCGCACGCGCGCAAACTCCATCTCGCACTCTCGCTCCGTATGTAGCCGCCCGACAGCTGCGCTCTCTCGATCCACAAACGATTGCACGCCGAAGCTGATGCGATTCATCCTCTGCCGCAGCAACTCATCCAGCGTCTCATCCGCAAGCTGCCCAGGCGCACACTCCAAAGTAATCTCCGCGTCGGGGGCAAGATCAAACTCACCGCGAACATGCTCGAAGATCTGCCGGAATTGTTGCGCGGACAACAGCTTGGCGTCCCACCGCCAAAGTAGACTGTATCGGCCGTTCGTGGCAGCAATGCGCCCCTTCCGGTTGTCGCTGCCTGCGCACCGCGTATCTCACGGCAAAGGCGATCGACATAGGCCTGCATGCGTTCTTCGCCGAAGACTCCGGAGGCAAAGTTGCAGAAGGTGCACTCGCCTTGCAGAACGGAACCGAGATGTATACACCGACAGGCCCAACCATTTGTACAAGAGATCCTCCATCCAATTGTTTCATGGGAGACAGTGTTGTCCATGCCAGAGACCATGATCACGGTAGAGGTTAAACAAGATTGCGACTCTAATCCACCTAGAGGTCAGGTTATGTCCCGCATTCGTTCCTTCGCCACCGCACTCGCAGTCAACCTCGTTGCAGCAACCTTGCCGCTCGCAGCGCAGACTACACAGGCAGACAAAATGCCTGTGTTGGTGGAGCTGTTTACCTCCGAAGGCTGCTCAAGCTGCCCTCCTGCCGATGCCCTCCTGGCAAAGCTCGACCGTGACCAGCCTATCGAAGGTGTAGAGGTCATCGTCCTGGGCGAGCATGTCGATTACTGGGACGGACAAGGCTGGCACGACCGTTTTTCCTCTTCCCAGTACACCGACCGCCAGAGCCAGTACACCGAGCGCCTGAAGGCGCCCAGTAACTACACCCCGCAGATGGTCGTCGACGGGACGGAACAGTTCGTAGGAAACGACGCAAGCCACGCGGTCCGGGCCATTCAGCACGCATCGCAGAGCCCTAAGCTCAAATTGACGCTATCACCGCCGAAAGTTGATGGGCGGAAGGTCTCGGCGTCCGTCTCCCTGACAGAGCCGACGGCGACCAGACCACAGGGAGACCTCTTCGCCGCGCTGGTCGATCCGACGGACGTAACTGAGGTTCGCGGCGGGGAAAACGGCGGGAAAAAACTTCAACACGCCGGAGTCGTACGAAGCCTGGAGCGCGTCGGAAGCCTAAACAGCTCGGCTCCGGTCCTGTCTCCTTCAGCCTGAAGGCGCCCGCCGACGCCAAGCCCGATACGCAGCGCCTGGTCGTCTTTGCCCAGCCGAGAACCAGGGCCAGGTACTCGGCGCCACCTTTGTGAATATAACCCCTTAGCATGGTGACAATCGGAATCCCATAGCTGCCGCAACCATCTAAAATGGGAAAACGAATGGCAGACGAACGGAAACCGAAAGACTGAAGTCCGATCCCGCAAAGAAACCAGGACAGGACGACGACGTAGCCCTCAAAGTCTACGACCGGCACCTGATCCGCCGTCTGCTGACGTATCTTCGCCCGTACAAGCTACAGGTCATTCTCTCGGCACTCTCCATCATCTTCAAGGCCGGCAGTGACGTGATGGGACCCTACTTGGTCAAAGTGGCCGTCGATACGTATATGTCGGACACCCCTCCGGCCAATCTCTCCTGGCTCACCCGCCATCTGAGCCCCCAGCCGATGAACGGCATCACGCAGATCGGCCTGCTCTATCTCGGCGCCCTGCTCGTCACCTATTTGCTTGAGTTCCTCCAGACCTACACCATGCAGTGGACTGGCCAGAAGATCATGTTCGACCTGCGCAGTCAGATCTTCCGGCACTTGCAGCGCATGTCGCCCGCCTTCTTCGACCACAATCCTGTCGGCAGGCTCGTGACGGGCATCACCTCCGACGTCGATGCCCTCAACGAGATGTTCACCTCGGGCGTGCTTGGCATATCGAGGACATCTTTGTCCTCACCTTCATCGTCATCATCATGATGCGGATGAGCTGGCCGCTGGCTCTGCTCGCCATTTCCGTTATCCCGGCGATCCTCTACGTCACACGTATCTTCCGCCGCCACGTGCGCGACAGCTACCGGCGCCAGCGTCACGCGACGGCACGCATCAATACCTTCACCCAGGAATACGTCTCAGGCATGTCG
>CAWCVD010000006.1:0-143140 GCA_963798925.1 uncultured Acidobacteriaceae bacterium | reverse complement strand
GCAATACGAACTGAGCCAGGCACGCCAGGAACAACAACAACTTCCACCGCCGAACGCATCGTCAACCGACGCCAAGCCGGGCGAAGACAACATCTTCAACGGCGCCGGCGACAACGGCACCGGGACCGCCATGATCATGGAGATGGCTCGCGCCTTCACCACCGCGAAAGTCCAGCCGCCCCACTCCATCATCTTCGCCGCCGTCACCGCTGAAGAGCAGGGGCTGCTCGGCTCGGCCTATCTCGCCCAGCATCCTCCTGTCCCCATCGGCCAGCTCAATCTCGACCTCAACTTCGACGAAATCCTTCCCTTCGGCCAGGGCGATCACCTCAACGCCGGAGGAGCCCGACGCACCACCTTCTACCCAACCGTCGAAGCCGTTGCCAAACAGTTCAACTACCAGCTACCCGAGCTGCGACCCGACACCGCAGGTGGCTACTACCGCTCCGATCACTTCTCCTTCGCCCACGCCGGCGTACCTGCCTTCTCTCTAGGCCAGGGAGGCACCTATAAAGGACACGACGAAGCCTGGTCTCGCGCCCAATCCATGTCCTACGGCAAAAACGACTACCACAACGTCTCCGACAACTTCCACGAGGACTGGGACTTTACCGGCAACGCCACTCTCTGCCGTCTAGGCATCGAGCTAGGATGGCTCTCCGTCACCCAACCATCCATCGAATGGAACCCAGGCGACGAATTCGAAGCCACCCGCAAAGCCGCTCGCTAGCAACTAGGAACATCCCCAAATGTTCGGGTGCCCCATCCTTCGCGCTTTTGCGAAGGGTGGGAAGTAACCCGTCCGGCCCAGCACCTGTTCGGTTCCTAGTTGGTCGCCCAATATCGAAACGCCTCTCTCCTAAATCTCTCTCATGTAACTCCCCGTCCACGTAGTCACAGTCCGGGCTATAACTACTCGCAAGCTACTTACTCAACGAAATCAGCGGCGCTCGTAGCCACGGCAAACCTCATCTCAATTGTGAGCCAGCACCCTCGCGAAAAACGAGCAAATTTGCCCCAAGATAATCTGTACCAATGCTCCTCACCCCAGCCATCGAAGCCGACTACCCTGCCATCATCGACCTGGCGAACCTCGCATACCGCGGCACCGGCCCATCCGCCAGTTGGAACATCGAAAACTTCATCGAAGGTCAGCGCCTCAACGACTCCCTTCTCCGCGAAGACCTCGCCGCCAAGCCCGACGCCCACCTGCTCACCTACCGCGAAGACGCAACCAGCCCCATCGTTGGAACCGTCCTCCTCGATCCCAAACCAGACGGCACCTGGTACCTCGGTCTCCTCACCATCGATCCTCGCCTGCAAAAACAACATCTGGGCCGCACCCTCTTAGCCGCCGCAGAAGACTTCGCCAAACAACGCGGCGCCCGCCGCATCGAGATGACCGTAGTCAACCTCCGCGAAACCCTGATCGCCTGGTACCAGCGCCGAGGCTACACCCTCACCACCGAAACCCACCCATTCCCCTACGGCGACGAGCGCTTCGGCCGCCCCCTCCGCGACGACCTGTACTTCGTTGTGCTGGAGAAAAACCTTTGACCACGACCCTCTCAAATGAGCGCCCTGATCCTCCTTCGTGACTCCCCGTTCGTTGACTGGATGAAGCCTCGATCCTAAGATCGAAGCAATCTGAGGCCACGCATCGTCCAATGATCGGCCAAACCATCTCGCACTACCGAATAGTCAAAAAGCTCGGCGGTGGCGGCATGGGCATCGTCTACAAGGCCGAAGACACCTCTCTCGGCCGTTTTGTCGCGCTCAAATTTCTTCCAGACGAACTGGCCCGAGACCCTAAGGCTCTCGAACGTTTTCGCAGGGAAGCCCGTGCGGCCTCCGCACTGAACCACCCGCACATTTGCACCATCTACGAAATTGGCGAAGAAAACGATCAGGTGTTTATCGCCATGGAATTCATGGAGGGTGCCACGCTGAAGCACCACCTCGCCGGTAAGTCCCTGCCGACGGAAGAGATGCTTGAATGGGGGACCGAAGTCTCAGACGCACTCGCTGCCGCCCACAGCAAGGGAATCATTCACCGGGACATCAAGCCCGCGAACATCTTTATCACGGAGCGAGGGCACGCCAAGGTCTTGGACTTTGGGCTCGCCAAGCTTCTACCAGCGGACAACGTGCAAGATGCGTCGGCAATCCCCACAGCGGTCGAGACAGAGCTTACTGGATCCGGCGCCGCGATCGGCACCATCCCCTACATGTCACCCGAACAGGTCCGCGGCAAAGAGCTGGATGCACGCACGGATCTGTTTTCCTTTGGCGCAGTGCTCTATGAGATGGCTACAGGATTTCGCCCGTTCGGCGCCGAATCCTCGGGCCTGATCCTGGAAGCAATCCTCAACCGTACTCCGGTACCACCGATACGGCTCAATCCCAATCTTCCCCTCAGGCTCGAGGAAATCATCAATAAGACGCTGGAGAAAGACCGGAAACTACGCTATCAGAATGCCGCTGATCTTCGCACGGACTTGCAGCGCCTGAAGCGCGATTCGGATACTGTTCACCCCGCCTCTCCGGCGACACAACTGGAATCGAAACCCGCCGCGAAGTCGGCTGTCTGGTGGATCGTCGCGGGCGGATCCATCCTATTCATCGGGCTAGCCGCAGCTGGCCGCCTGTTTTTCCCGCACAAGGTGCAAGCGCTCACCGACAAGGACACCATCGTCCTCGCGGACTTCGCAAACGCCACCGCCGACCCGATCTTTGACGGCACACTCCGCCAAGGCCTGTCCGTGCAATTGGAACAATCGCCCTTCCTAAGCATCATCTCTGACCAGCAAATCCAGCAGACCCTCGGCCAGATGGGCCAGCCAGTTGATGCGAAACTCACGCCAGCCATCGCGCGGGAACTCTGCCAGCGGACCGCTAGCGCCGCAGTCCTCGACGGTTCGATTGCCCGTATCGGAACGCAGTACCTTCTCACCCTCAAAGCGGTCAACTGCGAGACCGGAAGATCACTCGCGAGCACAGAGGCCCAGGCGAACGACCAGAACCATGTGCTCGAAGCTCTCGGAAAAATGTCGGCTGACCTTCGGAACAAGCTTGGCGAATCTCTGAGCACAGTCCAGAAATTTGACACACCTCTGGAACAGGCCACAACGCCGTCACTCGAGGCACTGAAAGCCTATAGTTCCGGCATTAGAGCACTAACAAGAGGATCGGATGCGCTTCCGTTCTTCAAACGTGCCGTCGAACTTGATCCGAACTTTGCAGTCGCCTACGCCTATCTGAGCGTTGTGGAAAACGACATTCTTGAATCGGGCCTCGCCGCAGAATACAGCCGAAAAGCATACGAGCTGCGCGATCGGAGCAGTGAGGCCGAAAAGTATTGGATCACCGCCTCGTATCATAAGGCGGTTACCGGAAACATCGAAAAAGCCATAGAAACCTGCCGGCTTTGGATACAAGCCTATCCGCGTGCGGATGGGCCGCACGTCTTCCTGGCGGGAGCAGTCTTGGCGGTCATAGGAGAGATTGAGAAAGCGTTTGAAGAAGCTGGCGAAGCAATCCGGTTGAATCCAAAGTTTCCCGTTCCCTATTTTCAACGCCTCGCCGCCGCCCTGGCCCTGAATCGCTTCGATGAAGCGAAGGCTACTTACGCCTTGGCTCAGGAACGCAAACTGTATTACCCCCTCCTCTCTCTTGGCATGTATGAACTTGCATTTTTGGAGAACGACGCGCCCGAGATGGCGAAACATGCTGCCAAGGTGACGGGCTTGCCGGGGTGGGAAGACCAGATGCTAGCCCTGCAAGCCGATACGGCAGCCTATTCTGGGCGCCTCAAGGACGCTCGCGACCTCTCGCGCCGTGCAATGGATTCCGCCCAACGAGCAGGAGAGAAGGACCCGCCCGTGATGTACCTGGCCACGTCCGGACTCCGAGAGGCATGGTTCGGCAACACGAACGAAGCGCGATCCAATGTCGCTTCGGCATTGAAGCGCTCCTCAAATCGCGATGTGTTGTATTTTGCTGCGCTCGCATTGGCGTATTCAAAGCAAGACGCGCGCGGGAGAGAGTTGGCAAGCGATTTGAACGAGAGGTTCCCCGAGGACACCATCGTGCAGTTCAACTACCTGCCGACGCTCCGCGCAAGGCTTGCTCTCAACAAAGGAAACGCTAATGAGGCCGTCGAGAATCTCAGGATTGCGGAACCTTACGAGCTTGGAGTCTCGACCGACTGTCCATTCAACTGGAGCGTCATGTATCCAGTTTTTGTCCGTGGTGAAGCATACCTGGCAGCGCGTCAGGGTAACCAGGCCGCCACCGAATTCCAGAAAATTCTCAATCATCGCGGCCTCGTTGTGAACCAGCCCATCGCCGCGCTCGCCCATCTCGGCCTCGCTCGCGCCTACGCGTTGCAAGGTGAAACCGTCAAAGCCAAAGCGGCATATCAGGACTTTCTCTCCCTATGGAACGAAGCGGACCCTGACATTCCAATCCTGATACAGGCCAAAGCGGAATACGCGAAATTGCATTAGCAGGAAAGATTGGGATCACGGACATGAGACTATATTGGGGCGATGAACACCTCAGCCTTCGCCTCCACTATTGCGTCCTCAGGAAAAGCGCTCCTGTGCGTGTCCCTGCTTGCAATTTCGTTTCAGTTGGCCGCACAGCAGCCTGCGGCTCCTGCGCCGCAGCGCCCCGGCGGACCTAACTCCGGACCCGCGCCCGCACCTCCGCCACTCCCGCCTGATCTCCTCCAACAACCGGGCGTCCCCACCGGCAAGCTCTCCGATCGCCTCACCCTGCAAAGCAAGATCTACGACGGCATGATCAGCAACTACTGGATCTACGTCCCCGCCCAGTACGACCCTAAAAAGCCGGCAGCATTGATGGTCTTTCAGGACGGCGAAGGCTACCTCAACCGCAATGGCAACCATCCCGCTCTCAACGTGCTCGACAACCTGATCGCCGCCGGAAAAATCCCCGTCATCATCGCCGTCTTCACCAACCCCGGCGATATCTCTGCCTCACCCGGCACCCCCACCTACAACTTCGTCGAAGCCTACAGCAAGAAATGGTCGCGCACTCTCAAAGACTCCATGCGCTCTACGGAATACGACACCGTCTCCGACCGCTACGACCGCTTCCTCCTCAACGAACTCATCCCCGAAGTCGCCAAACAATACAACCTCCGCACCGACGCCTACTCCCGCGCCATCACCGGTTCGAGTTCGGGTGGCATCTGTTCCTTCAACGCTGCATGGCAGAACCCCGAAGCTTTCTCCCGCGTCATCTCCTGGATAGGCTCCTTCACCGCTATCCAGTGGAAAGAAGACCCCGCCAACCCCGACGGTGGCCAGGACTACCCCGAAAAAGTTCTCCGCGAACCCCATCGAAATATCCGCGTCTGGATCCAGGACGGCAGCAACGACCAGGAGAACCCGAACTACGGCTCATGGCCCATGGCCAACATCCGCATGGCCAACGCCCTCAAGCTCAAGGGCTACGACTTCCAGTTCACCTTCGGCAAAGGTCCGCACTCCCAGGCCGAAGGCGCCGCCGAGTTTGCCGACGAGCTCATCTGGCTCTGGCGCGGCTACGGCCCCGCAAAGACCTCAGAGACCTTCACCCAGGACCCAGCCGAAGCCACCAAACCGCCATTCCGCGTAGCCATCGTCAACCGCTAATGACAGGCTGAATCCGAGCCAGAGACCAACCTCTTCCAGGGAGAAACCTTGCATCATTGAGAGAATCGTGGCAAACTATATTCGAATTATCGCATATTCATCTATTACGGTATCAACAAATGCAAAATGCCCTACGCCGCTTCAAAGCCGACATCTTCCAAGCCCTCGCCCACCCCACCCGTATCGCCATCATGGAGCTGTTGAGCCAAGGTGAGCTCTCCGCTGGAGCGCTGATTGAAAAGCTGGATATGGAGCAGGCAAACATATCGCAGCATCTTGCCGTCCTCCGCGCAAAACAACTCGTCGTCACCAGGCGCGCCGGAAATCAGGTCTTCTACTCCATCCGCGATCCACTCATCTCGAAAGTTCTCCACCTCATGCGACGCTATTTTCACGCTCATCTCAAAGAGTCGCTCGAGATGCTCGACGACCTCGAGAAAGCCGTATGACCATACAGGGCAAGTGGCTTCCCCGGTCCATCGAGTGTCTTCGTGGCTACACCTTCAACTCCTTCACGCATGATCTCGTAGCAGGAATTACCGTTGGCCTCGTCGCGCTTCCTCTCGCGATGGCCTTCGCCATCGCCTCAGGAGTACCCCCACAGGCCGGCCTGTACACCGCGGTCGTCGCCGGCTTCCTTATCTCCGCCCTCGGAGGCTCACGCACGCAGATCGGCGGCCCCACCGGAGCATTCGTCGTCATCGTTGGCGGCATCGTTGCCAAATTCGGCATCGCGGGACTATCACTGGTCGCCATCATGGCCGGAGTCCTGCTCCTCATCATGGGCTTTACAGGCCTCGGCTCGGCAGTCAAGTTCATTCCACGGCCAGTCACCATAGGCTTCACCAATGGAATCGCCCTCCTGATCGCCTCCACTCAGATCAAAGATTTTCTCGGTCTCACAACTGCCTCTGTTCCGAGCGAATTCTTTAGTCGTATGAAAGTTCTCTACGCCTCCGTTGGAACAATTCACTGGCAGACCGTCACTGTCGCGGGAACATCTCTGGCAATCATCCTCCTATGGCCGCGACTCACGCGGCGCGTCCCCGGCTCCATCGTAGCTCTGCTTCTTGCGACCGCCGGAACCGCCTTCTTCCACCTACCCATCGAGACCATCGGCAGCAAATTCGGAGGCATTCCGCAAGGTTTCCCTCACTTCACCCTGCCGCAACTTCGCGCAGAACACATTCTTCCGCTCTTACCTTCTGTCTTCACAGTCGCGCTTTTGGCCGCAGTGGAAAGCCTCCTCTCTGCAGTCGTCGCCGATGGTATGAGCGGAGATCACCACAACTCCAATGTTGAGTTAGTCGCCCAAGGCATCGCCAACATAGCATCTCCACTCTTCGGCGGCATTCCCGCAACAGGAGCCATCGCACGCACTGCAACCAACATTCGCTCCGGAGCGCTGACACCTGTCTCGGGCATGATTCACGCGCTCACCCTGTTGGCAATTCTGCTCGTCGCCGCGCCGCTGGCTCGATTTGTCCCCCTGGCCACACTCGCCGCCGTGCTCTTCGTGGTCGCCTACAACATGGGAGAATGGCGCGAAATAGCCACCATCCTTCGCCTCTCAAAGACAGATATCGCCGTCTGGCTCACCACGTTTTCGCTCACGGTTCTGGCCGACCTCACCGTAGCGGTCGGCGTAGGTATGACCCTCGCGGCTCTGTTGTACATCTACCGCGTCGCCGAAACCACGACCGTGGCCCCGGTCACTCACGAATATCTCCGAGACGGTCGCGCCCACATCCTTCAGGACAAGGACATTCCCGCAAACGTCACCATCCTTCGCATCCACGGTCCATTCCTGTTCGGGACAACGGAAAAACTCGCTGACGCCACCCGGAGCCTCTCCGGATTCGCACCCGTCGTGATTCTCCGCCTTCGCAACATGACCGCGCTCGATGCCACCGGTGTCCACGCGATCGAGCGGTTTGTCGGCGAACTGCGAAAATCCGGAAGAACAACTCTTCTCTGCGGAGCCAGAGATCAGCCCGAACGGCTCATTCTGCGTTCAGAATTAGTTCAGGAGATCGGCAGAGAAAACATCCTGCCGCATGTGCAGGCCGCTCTCGACCGCGCGAGAGAGATCAATGGCGATTTTCAAGGCATCGGCCACCAGCTCGCCTCGGATCTGCGGTCCCGTCCCCTATAAAGACGCGCTCCGACAAAGAGACAAGCTACTGGTGCGCCGGCGCAGCAGTCTCTTTCAGATAGGAGGCAGACAAGGTGCCCTTCACCTTCGCGACCGGCAGCAGCGTCGGATAAAACTGAACGAACGTCGTATCCACCGCCGCATGCTCACTATGGCAGCTGTAGCAACCCGCCGTGGTAGGAATCATCTTTGCCGTTTTGCTGTCACCAAAACCGAAGAACGCCCAATTGCCCGCGAAGCGCGAGTCCTTCACGTGCACCTCGACCCCCATGATCTCCGTCGATTGATAGTTCCCCTTCTGATTGATCGATCCTTTGCCTTCCGCGCGACGGCCCTCCAGCACAAACATGGTCTTGTCGGGCCAGGTTCCCGTCTCCACAAAGACCTTATACGACTCAGGATTCACAAACACGTTGTCGAACATGTGATGGCCCATATCCATCCCGGCAGGGTTGTAGCTCATGTCGAAGCCCGTGCTTAGATAGATCCACTCCCGGTAATGCTCCGGCAGCTTCATCTGCCCATCGCTCGTATATTCCGGCACAGCGACAGGAGGTGTCGCAGCCTCAAACACATGTAAAACCGCCGAAGAAGCCACAATCACCGCACCGAGAGCGCCGACAATCATTTTGCTGATCATGACACTCAGTATTGCCCGCCACTCGCTCCCACGCCAGACCGTTCCCTGCACATGGCTGGCGATTCGCTGCATTTTTCGCCGTCTTCCTCGAGCCGTAGAATACGATTCTCACTATGGACGCACCCCGCACCCACTCGCAGCCGCCGCAATGGTTCTGGATCGCAGCCATCTGGACCGCCGTCGGCCTCTTCGATGCGACACAAACCGTCTTCGTCATGCGCTCCGAAGGCATGCACCACGCCTGGGTCCGGCTCTTCATCACTCAGTTGATCGAATGGTTGCCATGGGCGCTTGCCACGCCCTTCGTTCTTCGTCTCGCCCGCCGTTACCCTCCCGTCAAACTGAAACCCCTCTCAACATGGTTCCGCCACCTAGCCGCCTGCCTCGTCATCGGCTTCATCTTCTCCGCCTGGGGCGCCGCGCTCGAAAAGCTGATGAACCCCTGGGCCTACTCCGCTGATCCCGGACGTTTCCTCCAAATCCTCTCCAGCAAGTTCTACAACGGCCTTCTCTCAACCTTCGTCCTCTACGCCACGGTCCTCCTCGTCAGCCACCTGCTCGACTCCCGAGAGCGGCTCGCCTTCCAACAAACCGAAACCGCCCGCCTCAACGAGCAACTCGTCACCGCGCAACTCAGCGCTCTCCGCCGCCAGATCGAGCCTCACTTTCTCTTCAACACCCTCAACTCCATCGCCGGCCTCGTTCGCGAGCAAAGAAACGACGCGGCCGTCACCATGATCGTTGAGCTCAGCGACCTCATGCGTCGCGTCCTCGCCGACTCCAACCGGCAAGAGGTGCCGCTGGCAGAAGAACTCGAGTTCACACGCAAATATCTCGACATCCAGAAAGTCCGATTCGTCGAGCGCCTGCAATGCACCGTCAACGTTCCCAGCGAACTCCTTCCCGCGCAGGTGCCCATGCTCATCCTCCAGCCCATGGTAGAAAACGCCATCAAACACGGCATCTCAAAACGCGCCCACGGAGGAGCCGTCCGTATTCTCGCCTCACGCACAAACGGCATTCTCACCCTCAGCGTCTACAACGACGGTCCCAGCCTGCCCGAGAACAGCGAAAAACCGCACACCGGCATAGGCATGACAAACATGCGCACCCGCCTGCAAAGTCTCTACGGTGACGACTTCACTCTGCGAATGCAGAATCAAGCGCCTGGGGGCGTCGAGGTCTCCGTCTCCGTTCCCTTCAAGGAGTAGTTTCGTGCGCCCACAAGACCGGCCCGCAAAGATCGCCACCATCATCGTCGACGACGAGCCGCTCGCACGAAGCAACCTCGCCATTCTCCTCCGCCGCGACCCAGACGTCGAAATCGTCGCCGAATGCGGCTCCGGCCTTGACGCACCCGCGCTCATCCGCAGCACAAAGCCTCAACTCCTCTTCCTCGACGTGCAGATGCCCGAACGCGATGGCTTCGACGTGCTCGAACTCCTCGGCAAGGACGTTCCCCCGGCCGTCATCTTCGTCACAGCCTACGATCAGTACGCTCTTCGCGCCTTCGAGACAGGAGCCCTCGACTACCTCCTCAAACCCTTCGACAACGCTCGCTTCGATCTGGCCCTCAATCGCGCCAAGCAAAAAATCGCACTCGGCAAGGGCCTCCCGCAAAAACTCGACCGCGTCGCCATCAAAAACGCCGGCCAGATCTCCTTCCTCAGAATCTCCGAGATCGATTGGATCGAAGCCGCCGACTACTACGCCTGCCTCCACGTAGGTCCGCGAACCCACATGCTTCGTCGAAGCATAGCCGAACTAGAGCAGGACTTGGACCCGGCCGACTTCTGCCGCATCCACCGTTCCACCATAGTCAACCTGAATCAAGTCCGCAGCATCGCCGTAAACGAAGATGGTGAGTACGAGGTCCAACTCGAAAACAAAAAGACCCTGCGCCTAAGCCGAGGCTATCGCAAGCAACTCCAAACCCGTCTGAACATCGCACCCGCCGACAAGCAAACAAGCTAACGAGCCAACAACCAGCAACTGCCAACTAGCAACCAGCAACTAGCCCTTCAAAGAAGCCATATCGATCGCGAACCGATACTTCACATCAGCCTTCAACAACCGCTCATAAGCCTCGTTCACCTTCTGGATCGGAATCACCTCAACGTCAGCGGTGATGTTGTGCTTCCCGCAGAAGTCAAGCATCTCCTGAGTCTCGACCGTCCCTCCGATCGGAGAACCCGAGAGGCTGCGACGTCCGAACAACAGATTGAAAGCAGCGACCGACAGCGGCTTCTCCGGCGCTCCGACCAAGGTCATATTTCCATCACGGCGAAGCAGACCAAGCAAAGCATTGATGTCGTGGTCAGCTGAAACAGCATCGAGGATAAAGTCGAAGCTGCCCGCATGTTTCGCCATCTCGTCCGCATTCTTCGAGATCACAACCTCATCCGCACCCAGACGCAGCGCATCGTCCTTCTTATTAGGCGACGTAGTAAACAGCACAACATGAGCACCCAAAGCATGCGCGAACTTCACGCCCATATGTCCAAGCCCTCCCAGCCCCACGATGCCGACCTTCTTTCCCTTCCCAATCCCCCAGTGATGCAGGGGCGAAAAAGTAGTAATCCCCGCGCAAAGAAGTGGAGCTGTTCCGGCAAGATCGAGATTCGCAGGAACCTTCAACACGAACCTCTCATCGACGACCACGCTGTCCGAGTAGCCGCCGTACGTCACGCCTCCCGTGTGCTTATCCGGGAAGTTGTAAGTCAGCGTAAGGTTCGGACAGAACTGCTCAAGTCCCGCCTTGCAGTCAGCACAAGTCCCATCCGAATCCACCATGCAGCCCACGGCGGCCAGATCGCCCACCTTGAACTTCGTCACGGCCGAACCCGTCTTGGTCACCCGGCCAACAATCTCGTGGCCCGGAACGCAAGGGTACACGGTGGGCATCACACCGCTCCATTCATTACGTGCCTGGTGAAGGTCGGAATGACAGATGCCACAGAAGAGAATCTCAATCTGCACGTCACTCGCGGTTGGATCGCGCCGCGCGATCGTAGTGGATGCAAGCGGCGATGTAGGACTGGCAGCGGAGTATGCTTTCGCGTTGTACATGAGTAAACCTTAGATGTCCGGCCAGTCCAGCAAGATGCGAACTCGCGATCCCTCTCAGCAAAAACGCCTAGGATTTCACCCCTGCAACCAAAGCCAACCCCGCAAAACTCGCGCCACTCCAACGATTTCCTCAGTGCCGCGAGCCACTAACTGCATACGCACCAAAGGTTGAATCGCATTTCCACAAAAACCGGCGAATTTCCACAAAAAAACCATGTAAATACCCTCTTCCCATCATGCGAAATCGGAGTATTGTTCTCTTCAACGGAAGAGAGATCTTCCAGAAGGAGAGAGTGGACAAAGGCCATCAAGGGAACCGGCAACGGAACTCTCGATAATCGGAAACGAGGCTCAGGGGAACCGGCAACGGAACTCAGGAGAACCGGGAACGAAAATTCGCGAAGCATCCCAGGAAACTGGCTGCGACAGATGGAACCAGGAAAGCTCATACGGCGAAGGGAATAACGGAACAGTGAGGGACGCGCGGACTCTGTCTGCAAGACCCAAAGCAAAGCCGGAGTGACAATCGCTTGTGATCTGGGCGCCGAACCAGATCTTCGAAAATTCGGAAGGCAGGGGCGGTTTCTCGCAAGAGAGATCGCCCCTTCGCTTTTCTGTCCCCAGCTTTTCCCGAGTCCGCTAATTCCCCATAGCCGCCCACCGAACATCCAGCCGCCACCCGCACCCCCGCTGCGGGATAACCCTCTCCAATGACAGCGCAGCTCCGCCATCCACCTTACCGGAAACTCCCGATCATGATAGGTTTTTCCTATGAGTGATTTCATTCCAAAAGCAGGCAACATTAAGATAGGCGGCCTGAGCCGGAAAGCACAGAAGCTGCAGGCGGCGCGGGAAAAGGCCGATCAAGCAAAGAACGGCACAAAGCCGCTAACCGGAACGCCCCTTGCCTCGTTCAAGGCAAAAGATTCCTTTGCCCGGACGAAGAAGACTACCTTCCAGCGCAAGGCCGTCTAAGCCGGAACACAACAAATAGCTCCCCTTCGGAACAATCCGTCACGCCCCACCGTACACAAGGGAAACAACGGAGGAGCGCATGGGAGTCCTACGTCAAGACCTCGCCTACAGCCTTCGGAGGCTCTCCCGCTCCCCAGGATTCGTCTTCACCGTCGTCGTCTCCATCGCACTTGGCATCGCGGCCAACTCCACCATCTTCTCCATGATCAGCCGCTTCGTGCTGCGCCCCGCTCCAGTCGGCGACCCCGGCACTCTCCTGGCGCTCCACACCACCCACGACGG
Organism: uncultured Acidobacteriaceae bacterium; assembly: GCA_963798925.1. GTDB lineage: Bacteria > Acidobacteriota > Terriglobia > Terriglobales > Acidobacteriaceae > Edaphobacter. The sequence goes on along the minus strand of CAWCVD010000006.1, from coordinate 130,356 downwards.
CGAACAGTGCTGCAACAACTTCTCCTGGCCCCTATACAACGACGTGCGCGATCAGACCCGCTCCTTCTCCGGTGTCGCCGCTTACTACGAGCTCCTCCCCGCCTCCATCGGCGGTTCCGGCGAGCCCGAGCGCATCTGGGGCCAATCCACCACCGCCAACTTCTTCGACGTCACGCAAATCCGCATGGTCCTGGGCCGCGGATTTCTACCCACCGAAGAACACTCCCCCGTCATCGTCCTCAGCAATCTCGTGTGGCGCCATCGCTTCAACTCCGATCCAGCCATCGTCGGCAAACCCATCACCCTCTCCGGACACCCCTACACCGTGGTCGGCGTAGCCCCACCCGGCTTTCGCGGCCTCGACTTCATCCTCGATCCTCAATTCTGGATTCCCCTCGGCAACGTCGAGCAGCTAGCTACCAGCATCCCCAGCCGCGAATCCCGCCACTCCCACTGGCTAGCCGTCGCCGGTCGTCTAGCTCCCGGAGTCGCGCCGTCGCAAGCCTCCGCCGAACTCGCCACCCTCGCCCAACGCCTCGCCAAAACCTATCCCGACACCGACAAAGGCAACGGCTTCCTGCTCGATCAGGCCGGATCACTTCCTCCGAGAGACAAATCCACCATCCTCCTCTTTCTAGCCGCCCTCTCCGTCGTCGTTCTCCTCGTCCTCGGCATAGCCTGCGCCAATGTAGCCAATCTCCTCCTCGCACAAGCCGCCAGCCGCCAGCGCGAGATGGCAGTTCGCATTGCCCTCGGTGCGAAGCGCCTCCAACTACTCCGCCAGATGCTCGTCGAAAGCATTCTGCTCTCACTAGCCGGAGGCCTGCTCGGCACTCTCCTCTCCCTCTGGGCAACCTCAGCCCTCTCCGCGTTCCGCATCCCCGCGCCCAGTCCCGCTCGACATCAGCCTCACCGTCGATTGGCGAGTCCTTCTCTACACCTTCGCTCTCAGCGTCGGTACCGGCCTGCTCTTCGGAGTCGTCCCTGCATGGATCGCCTCGCGTCCCATCCTCACCCGTGCACTCAAAGGCGAGGACGCCCTCGTCCGTCCCGGTCGCCGCATCACTCTCCGCAATATTCTCGTCGTCTCCCAGATCGCCATGTCGATCGTCCTCCTCTGCGCCACTGGCCTCTTCCTGCGCAGCCTCGAAGGCGCCTCCGGCATTGACATCGGATTCCGCTCCCGAGACGTGTTGATGTTGTCCGTCGATCCCCGCGTCCACGGCTACACCCCCGAGCGCACCACCCAGTTCCTCACCCAGCTCCGAGACCGCGTCTCCAGCTCTTCCCGGCGTAGTCTCCGTTGCCGCTACCGACAGCGTTCCTCTCGCTGGAGGCAATCGCGCCGACGGCCTTCACGCCGAAGGTCAGCCCAACTCCGGCCCCGACCCCATCGTCGAACTCTACATGGCCACTCCCGGCTACTTCGAAACCATGGGCATCCCCCGCATCGCCGGACGCGACTTCGCCAACGAAGCACCCGGCCCTCCTGACGCTCCCAAAGCCGCCATCATCAATCAGGCCTTAGCCGAACACTCCTTCGGCAAAACCAATCCCATCGGCCGGCAGCTCAAGGGCGGCGGCGCAACCTACCAAATCATCGGCGTCGTCAAAAACATCAAGTCACGCACTCTCGGTGAAGACACTCGCTACGTTCTCTTCCGCTCCCTCGCACAAAGCACCGGCAGCGATCCCTCCTTCCTCGGCTATCAACTCATCGTCCACACCGCCGGCGACTCCACCACGATAGCCAACTCCGTCCGCCAGCAAATCCACGACCTCGACGCAACCATGGCAATCTACGACGTCGAAACCATGCAGGAACATCTCCGCAAAGCGCTCTTCCTCCCGCGCCTCGCCGGAACACTCTTCGGCGTCTTCGGCTGCATCGGCCTCACTCTCGCCGCCATCGGACTCTACGGCGTCATGAGCTACTCAGTCAGCCGCCGCACGCACGAGATCGGCATCCGCATCGCCCTCGGCGCGCAACTCCAGGCCATCCGCCGCCTCATCCTCCGCCAGGGAATGCTCCTCACATCAATCGCCATCGCACTCGGCCTGCCCGCCGCCTGGGCAGTCGCAAAATTCTCCAGTAGCTTTCTCTACGGAGTCCACCCACACGACGCAGTCACCTTCACCGCAGTGCCGATCTTCCTCGCAGCCATCGCGTTACTGGCCAGTTGGATCCCAGCACGCCGCGCCGCAAAGGTAGACATCCAAACCGCCCTACGCTACGAGTAGCACCGAACCCGAATCGCACAAATCCGGGTGCCCCATCCTTTTCGGGCTTCATCGAAAAGGGTGGGTTATCGAGCGAAGCGAGACCGCCTTTTCCTTCGGACAAGCTTCCACACACCAGACAACCCAGCCCTTCGTCTTTCCAACCAATCAAGCTAATTCCGCAAAGCCATCTCTCCATCGAAGCCGCCGCGCCAGCAACAAAAACCCGATCACAGCCAACACATTCAGCACAACCTTCCCAACAAAATCCATCTTCGACCAGGCCCCGCTACCGCCAAACCCACAAGCCATCGACGCCAAAGTAGCGCCAAACACCAGCGCCCACCGACGCAGATCGTCCCAGCCCCGCGCGCCGGTCCAATAAGCAACCAGCGCCCAAGCCACCATCCCCCACACGCAGCCCAGAATCATCGGAACCCAGAACGGCCACGAAGCCCGCCCGCCAAACACAAACGCCATCAGCCCAAACCAGGGAACACCCAACACCACCGCCGCCAAACACGCCGACCACACCGGCAACGTCCATCGCTCCGCCTTCTCCAAGCCCGCCCCTCGCAGCGCATAAGCCGCCAGCACCAGGGCCGCAATCATCAGCACTCCGAAAATCAGTTGCACCGCGGGGGGCTGATACACCGGCACATGAAACGTCTTCGGCCGCGCAATATGCGTCCATAGAAACCAGGCGAAGAAACACCCCACGAGAAAAACAACCGCCGTAGCCACGAATCCGCCATTACTCAACCATCGCTCCCTTCGCCGTTCCCGAAAGAGCAACTCCGTCACCTGCACCGGAACGAGCGTCACCCACACGCATTCATATCCCAGCATGATCAGGAACCAGATCCAGTTCACACCCCACAGCCGGCCATAAGAGACCATCGCTCCGGGCCATGCAAACGGCGACAACGAAGTCTGCTGAATCACCCATTCCTCTGCCACCGCCAGTGCCAACCCCATCAGCACCATGCTCGTTCCGCCGCCGCCCCAGCGCCGAACCGTCTCGCGAATCAGTAGCGCCCCGCAACCCCACACCATCATCTCCGGAATCAGAACGAAGATGAAGCTAAGCCGAGTAGCACCCGTCAAAACTTCACCAATTACCGGCGCAAGCACCACCAACATCAGCGCCGGAGCCGCACGTCGCCATATCGAAGGTCTTCCCAACAACATCGCTGTATCTGCAGTGGAATTCATCGCATCACTCCTTTGCCCCAAGGCCATCTCTCTCAATGTTCAAACCCCGGAGCGCATCGTCGTCAGATCCCAACGCACCCACAGGCACACTAGCGAGCCTCACTTCTGTTGCCTCCAGCCTCCGCCAACGGGCCTCTCGCCCTTGCTGACCTCGCGCTTCGATTCCTCCAGCTTCCGCAGCAGCGTCGTCAACGTTCGCACCTCATCGGCCTCCCACTTGGCAACGAACGAGGTAAACCGCTGCAACCCAATCTCCTGTAGCCGCTCCAGTTCGGCCTTCCCTTTCGCCGTCAACTTCACCTTGCATGACCGCCCATCCTCCGGATCAGCCGTCACCTTCACATGGCCATCGGCTTCGAGCGCCTGTATCTGCCGTGTCGTCGACGAGGCATGAAACCCAACCTCTTCACTAATCGCCTTCGGACTGCTCTCCGGGTGCGTAGCAATCACAGCCAGCGTAGCGAAACGGCTGGCATTTCCTTTTCGGCGAGCGCGTTCCGTGCTGTGCAGCACCGTCATCAGCGCCACCACCATCTGTTCGACATCCTGCCTTGTCGATCTCATAACGATCACAGTAATATAATTGCTTGCATCACGCAACTAAATATGAAAGACAAACCCACCCACGCACACCTAGAAAAAGGACCCCCAAGGCGAGAACCTCTCACCAACTGAGAGCACCAAACCTATTTAAAGGGATTTAAGAGGGGGCCATTACTCAAAACAGTGCCGGAGAACCAATCAAGAACCGAAGGCCCGATCTATTCACCAGACAAAATGCCTTCAAAGAACGAAGGACTCATTTGCCACCCAAGAACTTGCCGCGAAGGGCTGCCTACAAAAGAAGAACCCTGGTACGGGAGTTGCCCATCATCCTCGAATCGTTCCTTGATTCGGAACCTGGGCCAACACATCCGCGATTCTCATCAAACCCTTCATGTAGTTGTTGGTCTCCGTTGCCCCCTCCTGGTGCACAAACTCCACCAGCCATCGAAGATCGATCTCGATACCGCACTGTTGCAGAAATGTGATGTCGTCCATTCAGCCTCCTAGCTTTTGCCCAGCTTGGCCACTTTTGACGTCCGCCAGCGTGCCTATCTTGTTACCTTGCCTCTCTACCTATGAAATCTACTAGTGACTTATTAGATTCCTCTCTCCCCGGATCGTTCCTTGAAGCATCTAAAAGCCCCAAACAGCGTTGTCATTCCCCAATCGAACTAGAGCAATCAGCGTCTCTTTACACACCTTCCCGACGCTGGCATATAGATCACCACCGCTCCGACCACATTGAAATAGCACGAACTAGTCAAGACGAATGCCCCCACCGGTATCATCGTCGGTGACCCTCGTCACCTCCGGGCATCGACTCGCACAGCCGAGCCACGCAAGCTATTTGCGGTGAAGGATAGCGAACAATCCGGTAAGCGCACCTATCAGGCCTGTCGCTGCCGCAAGAGCGGGAATAATAATGGTCTTCCACCACCACGCCGCAACGTCTCGCCGCCTGGTCCGCTCTTCATCGATTGCTTTGCGGATCGTCAACCGACCTTTAGGGCTCAAGATAGGAGCCTTTCCCGTGGCTTGCCATAAGACGCTCTCTGAAAATGGAGGAAGGTCTATATCCAGTCGCCTTGCCTTGCTGAACAAACGGGAATCCGTGGCACGGTCTTCATCTTCTGAAATCCTCCGAAGCTCTTCGTGCATCTGGTTCTGGATATCAATCTTTTCCTGACGGGTATTGTCTCCAGACTGCAGAATCGGATCGAATCTTCTATGAACCTCGGCGCGACGCTCTTCGAAATTCTCCCGTCCCCGCATGGGCAAATGCTATCAGCAACGGCCGATTCACTCGACGAAACGCGTATCCAGGTGGATGCAGCCGGCAAATAAACATTGCCACACCGAACAAGACACGATAAACATTACGCACGTTGTTGGATAAACCTCGGGCCGGAGGAACAGATATGCCATCGACTCACTATTTTGAGGAATTGTATGGTGTCACAGAAGAGCAAGCTCTTAACTTCTGGGTCTCAAACCTCCACGATGCAATAGGAAGCGAGCAGTGGTCCCAGATTCGCGACTCCACCGGAGTCTATCTTGCCAGCGTGCTTGGACATTTTTGCCTGCAGTCCGTCGACCGCGTCGAAGCCCTCTCTCCCGATTACAACCCGGGCGATCAGGAATTCCGCCAGTTCGCCGACCTCACCCAGATCGCCGAACTCATGATGCAGCAGCTCACCAGCGCCAAGAACCCTCTATGGATGGAGTCAGCCGGCGCGCACATTCTTCTCTACGCCGGATTCTTTCAAAACCAAAACAAGGACCGCCACAACATCGAGTTCTTTTCAACCTTGGGCAGAGAATGCTATCTCATGGCTGCCGTTGGAAAGCGAGCAAAGATCATGAAGCTTATGGCGACAGGTTTCAGTCAATATCTCTTCCATCTGGCCAACCTCAATCGACATCTGCAGGAAAGCAGATACCTGATAAGAACAGTCAACTAGATCTCCCGCTAACGCGCTCGATGTGGAAGATCGAAACTACCCATTTAAGCTGTTGTACCAGCGCAGAACCCGGAGAGCACGCAGTGTATTCCACCGGCTTGCCCTGCCAACATCGATTTCCATCTCCAATGGAATATATTCCGGATGAAGCAAGTTCATCGGCCAGCGCCCATTCTGGTGGCGGCGCTCAATCACGGTTTCGACAGCCTCACTCATCCGTCTATCGGGTTTGATTCCCGCACTCCGCAGATAATCCAGCCCGCGCAAGACGTCGTAGTGCCAAAACGTCGGAAACGCAAAGCGAAGCCAGCGTTTGTTGATCACTTCGCCCGTTCGAAGCGAGCGAAACATGCGGCGCTCAAGCAGATAGTCTTCGCCCCTCTTGCGAGCCTTCGTAACGGCCGCCGATTTACGCCCTGCCCGTTCGTATTCAAGCAATCCTTCAAGCACGCAGATGGTCGTATGGAAAGAAGAGCACTGGCTCTTAGGCGCATCGCAGTTCCAGCCACCATCTCCGAGCTGCTCGCCCAGAAGTTGACTCGCCAACGCATCGTTCGGCTCTTTGAAATACGAGCCGACGCCAAGGATCCTCCCATTGATGCAGGGCTCTGTCTCGCCATCAAGAAACGGCCGGTCGCCAAGCCGTTTAAACACAAGCCGCTCGTCGACGCGGTCGATCATCCCGCGAGCTTCCTTGCTGGCTGGATCGAGCCCAAGCTCCATCAAGGCCACGAGACTGTACAGCGTAATCAGCAACTCCCGGTCGTCCTTCGGCAAATCGTCTCTCCACCCACGTGGACTCCCACCCCACTTCCCGCCAGGAGATTGTGCGGCGAGAAGCTGTGCTCCCCACCCTTCGGTTGCGACCCGAGACCGCTCGGCTGCAATCGCATCGGAACTCTCATCCGTGAGGTCCCTCATGACCTGCCAACGGATCGCCGGATCAGAATCGAGAAGCCATCTCAGGTGGGGGGCTCGAGGTGCGTAGTCGTGTAGGCGCATTCGTACGTTATAGCAAGTGGCCTATAACTTTTCACTCACGCGCGCCGAACCGAGCCCGTAAAGCAGGCCAACCCAAGCAAGCGGGACCGCAGTGCAGGTGGATCATCCCGCGGGGTGGGAGAATTGAAGTCAATGACGAAAAGTTCCAAGCGCAGCGCTGGCCTTCTAATGTATCGGGTGCACTCCGAGCGTACCGAAGTCTTCCTTGTCCATCCCGGCGGCCCGATGTGGGCCAATAAGGACAAGGGTGCATGGACCATTCCCAAGGGTGAATACGATATCGGCGAAGAACCTCTCGCAGCAGCCGAGCGAGAGTTTCGCGAGGAGACGGGCTTTGTCGCAATTGGCCCATTCCAAAGTCTCGGTTCTGTCCGGCAGAAAAGTGGCAAAATCGTGACCGCCTGGGCCTTTCTCGGCAACTTCGATCCAGCCAACCTCACAAGCAATACCTGCAAAATTGAGTGGCCGCCTCGTTCCGGCAAGCGCATCGAGATCCCTGAAGTGGATCGAGGAGAGTGGTTTTCATGCGAGCGCGCCAGAAAATACATCCGTGCAGAGCAGATACCCTTTTTAGATTCCTTGGAGAATCTGGATCGAGAATAGACCTGAAATAATCGTTCGAAAAAGGATGCCGCATTCATGCGGCCTCATTGCTCCCACTTCCCCACACCCGTGAGACCATATCCCTGTATGACCAGACCAGACTTCGCCATCGCCATCATGGCCGCAGGCAAAGGCACGCGGCTCAAAAGCAGACGCCCCAAGGTCCTTCACGAGATCGGTGGCCGCGCTCTCCTCCTCCACGTCATAGCCGCCGCCAAAACCGCCGTGTCAACCGACCAGATCTTCTGCATCATCGGCCACGAAGCCGACCGCGTGAAATCCGCCGTCGAACACACCGGCGTCCACTTCGTCCTCCAGGCCGAGCAGCGCGGCACCGGCCACGCCATGCAGATGCTCAAGGCCTTCTTCACCCTCAACGAAGCCCCACTCCCCAAAAACCTGCTCGTCCTCTCCGGCGACGTCCCCCTCATCCGTCCCGAAACCATCGCAGCCGTCCGCGACACCCACCTCCGCGAGCGCGCCGCCATGACCATCCTCACCGCCGTTCCCGCCGATCCCACCGGCTACGGCCGAGTCCTCCGCGCCACATCCAACGGCCTCGAAGTCACCGCCATCGTCGAGCAGAAATCCCTTACCCCCGATCAAATCAGCACACCCGAAATCAACTCCGGCATCTACTGCTTCGAAACCCACGCCCTCTTCACCCACCTCGACGCCCTCGACACCAACAACGCCCACGGCGAGTTCTACCTCACCGACGTCGCCGCCATGCTCGTCGCCGAAGGCAAGCGCGTCGTCGCCATCCAGGCCGAATCCGTCGACGAGGTCCTCGGCGCCAACACCATCGCCGAGATGATGCACCTCGACGCCGCCATGCGCCTCGCCAACGCACGTCGCCTCATGGCCTCGGGCGTCACCATCTTCCGCCCCGAAACCTGCGTCATCGACTCCGAAGTCACCATCGGCCCCGACACTGTCATCGAGCCCTACGTCCAGCTCCTCGGCAACACGCACATCGGCTCGGAATCCCGTATCCGCTCCTACTCCGTCATCACCAACACCACCATCGGCGACGGAGTCACCATCCTCAACGGCTGCATCTTCGACAACTCCGAGGTCGCCAACAACGCCGTCCTCGGCCCTTACACGCGCCTCCGTCCCGAAAGCCGCATCGGCGAAGGAGTCCACCTCGGCAACTTCGTCGAAACCAAAAAGACCACCATCGGCAAGGGCTCCAAGGCCAACCACCTCAGCTATCTCGGCGACGCCATCATCGGCGAGCGCGTCAACATAGGAGCCGGCACCATCACCTGCAACTACGACGGCACCCACAAACACCGCACCACCATCGGCGACGGAGTCTTCGTAGGCTCCGACTCCAACCTGGTCGCCCCCATCACCATCGGCAACAGACTCCTACATCGCCGCGGGCAGCACCATCACCGAAGACGTTCCCGAAGGCGCTCTAGCCCTCGGCCGAGCCCGTCAAACCAACAAACCCGGCTGGGCTGCCGCCAAAAAAGCAGCGCAAAAGAAAGACCCCAACAAAAGCTGCTGACCACTCCTTCGATCTTTCCGCGAGCGGTCATCCACTTCATCGCGACAAATAGTTTCTAGTTAACTCTCTCAGCCTGTATTGGCTTCATATTTGGTGGGGCGCCGACCGGATGTATCTCCGCATGGCTAGCGTCTTTCAGGGTCACAAGGAACTCGAAAGACTGCTTCCCACCCCCAACGGTGACGCGGAGCGCATTACCCTCCAGCTTTGTCTTGCTGATCAGTGACGCCGCGCTGTTGTCGGATGGGTCCGCCTTGCTTAGCTCCCCGGCATCGTTCAGCGCAATCCTCGATGGAGTAACAGATCCAATGATCCATGAGCCGTTCTGAACCAGAATCATCGTGGAGAAACTTTGTCCATGGAACATCCAGTGCCAGGTCCCGGCGAACTTCTGCGCGGTGTTGGTGGTTGCGGAAACTTCTCGCAGGCTGACTGCGCGCGCGAGCACCGTGCTCGAGCCAAATAGAAAGCTTATTGCCAAAGCCAGCCCAATCAGACCGGCGCTGGATAGCGAAGTTCTCTTCTCAGTCAGCATCATGATTCGATCCTCCAGGTTGTCGCCGTCGAAAATACCCAGCCCCATTGCGTTGCTGCGAGGTCCGTGCAAGCACAATGACGCCAGGCGTAAGAGCGTGCGGGCATACACTGTTCGCTTTCCAAGACGAGCAGCTGCGTACTCATCGCAGGCAAGCTCACGCGTCTGCGAAATCTTTGACATCAGGTACTGAATGCCGGGGTGCCAGGCCACAGGCAGTGCGATCAATTGACACAAAAGGTGTACCAGAAAATCTTTCCTGCGAATGTGACCGTATTCGTGCGCAAGGATCGCCGCGAGATCCCCCTCGTCAAGAGCTGGGATCACTTTGCGGGGCAAAATGATCGCGGGATGAAATACACCAACCGTGACCGGGTCGTCGATAGCTGTCGATTCAAGAAGGACAACACCGTGCGGAGGCTCGATCCCTAAGCCAGTCATCCCAATTTCGCTCGGAGAGATCAACAAAGCGTCTCTGCGCAGGCGACGAACTCGGTAGATGCCGCGGCTAAAGTGGATCAGCTGATAAAGAAAAAACAGCTGCCAAATAACCAGGATCGCAGTCTTCGCGCCAGGTCCCGGGATAATCGGCTCGTGCGCGTTGGAATACCAGTTCCATGCCCACGAGTGATGGTCAGAGTGTTCCGTCCCCGGTATCAACTGCTGCTGAGATACCTTTGCCTCCACACTCGGACGGGCTTGCCTGAGGGTGTTGAACACAGGCGCAGCAAGACAGAGGGCAAATATCGCGAGATAAAAGCAATGTTGATACTTTGCTTTGGCTTTCGCGATGAGTGGCGAGAGTACGGCCGCCAAAATAGCAAAGAGTCCAATCTGCACCGACGCATTGAACAGCCAATCGAATACGAGCTCTCGAATCGTGCTCATTTCGCTTCCTCCTCGGCATCCCCGGGTCTCCAGTTTGGCTTGCAATTCAGCAAGCTTTTGCGCGTCGAGGTGCTTGCTCCGTACCAGAGAGATGAGGAGATCATCCACTGACCCCTGAAACACTTTTTGTAGAACGTCCTTGATAGCGTGGGAGTCAGCTGCCTCTTGAGAGACCGTGGCACTGTATTCAAATGCGCGCCCAACCAGCTTCCTCTTCACTCTTCCCTTACGTTGCAGGACATTCAAAGTGGTCTGTATGGTCGTGTAGGCAAGTTGAGGCTCCCCTTTCAACCCCTGCAGAACCTTCTGTACATTCCCCGCGCCATCATGCCAGAGCACATGCATGATTCGTCGCTCTAGAGGAGTCAGGACCTTCGCAGGTTTAGGCATCGGCGGGTCCTCCTATAAGCATAGGAGATTATCTCGCGAACCCCATTTTGTCAACTATATGTATAGGAGATAATTTGTCCGATGCACTTCGTCGGAGCCAATCCCTCCGGAATGAATGGCCAGTCCCCTTCGGACCAACACCGCCACTAAACCCGCTAAATATCGAATTCCCTTGACGTTTTGGAGCATCGGATTTCATATAGCGACACGGCAAATTATCACCCCTTCCAGGTTTCTCCCGGCCTGAGCAAGCAGAAGTATGCAATCCTGAGAGGCCGATATCAACGTCTTCGCTCCATCCCCGGCCGATGTCGGACTGGAAATCACCGATCTCCAGTCAGATCCTTCCTTTGCTGAGAGACCCGTACGCGCACGAGACGTTACCGTAATTCCCGAGGGCATGCGCCGCATCGCCCACGCACTCGTCGAGCATCCCGAAACCATCCTCCAGGTCCTGGTCGAAACCGCCGTCGAACTCTGCGGCGCAGACAGCTCTGCCATTAGCCTCGAGATGGAGAACCCAACGGACGAGGCCTCCTACCACTGGGTCGCCATCGCCGGCCAGTATTCCAACATGTACAACGCAGTCTTCCCGCGCTATCCCACCGGCTGCTTCATCTGTCTCGAGCGCGGACGCCCCCAGCACGTCCGAGCCTTCAAACGCTACTTTGACTTCCTCGGAATCACGGCCCCGCCCGTAACCGACGGCCTCATGTTCCCCTGGCAGACCGACGAAACACGAGGAACCATCTACATCCTGGCGCACAACCGCGAAGTCGCCTTCGATCAGGGAGACTTCGGCATCATGGAAATCCTCGCCGACTTCGCCGCCATCGGTGTCCGTCAGCTCCGCCAGCAGAAGCTCCTCATGAAGCAGGCGGGCCTCGTCGCAGAGGTCGCCATGGCCAACAAGCTAGCGCACAAGATCAACAATCCCCTCCAGAGCCTCACCAATATCTTCTACCTCGCAGCGCAGGGACACCACGGCGAATCAGCAAAAGCCGTCGGACGCGACGCCCTCGGCGATCTGGAACGCCTCTGCTCCCTGGTGAAGGAACTTCTGAATCTGCCCCATCAGAAGGCCCGCTAGGCTCTCGGAATCATCCTGGACGCGTGCCGACGCGTGCCCGCGTCAGATCGTACTTCCACCTCCCCTCACACAAGATCGGCTTACTGGCTCTATCGACGGCCCCGATGGCCGGCTGGGGTGGGGGCTGTTGGCTTGGTCGCTTGAACGGCTAACGATGCGGCAGTGGAGAAGAGAGGCACTGGACAGGAAGAGCATACCCAACACAGGATCAGTGATCAGATCATCGCCAGGTCCAAGGAAATAACAGCCGCCAATCCGCTTCAGACTATGGACTGGCTGCTAAGATTCAGCCAGTCTTTTCTTATGCCGCAGCGACCCGCCCGCCTCCAGTACGCTCTTCTCGCGCTCGTGGTCGTCCTGGCCTTCACGCACGTCTATCTGGGGACGGCTCGCAACTTCGAGAATCTGGCTCACGGCCAGGATCGCGTTACCCAGCCCTTTTACGGCGGCAATCTTGGCAACACCCTTACCCTCGCATTACCTGAAGCCAAAGCCGCAGGTCTCAACGAGGGAGACACCATCCTCACCATCAACAGCCTTCCCTTCACCGGAGGTGCAGTTCTCCTCGAACAGGTTCGACAAAGTAAGCCGGGTCAACCCCTTACAGTCACCTTCCATCCCCACGACGCACAACCGCAGGCGCCGCCCTCAACTGCTGCCATCGTTCTCCGGCCGCAGCGTACTGTCTCGGCCTCACTTTATGCCTGGGTCATTAAGAGCATCTTTTTTCTTCTCCCCCTCTTCTGCCTGCTCACTGGCCTCTATGTCGTCTTCGCTCGCCCGCGCAACGTGTTTGCATGGCTTATCCTTGGAATCCTCGCGTACTTCGAGGCCCTCTTCATCCCGGGCCATCAGTTCTACAGTCCGTTGTTGGCAGTAGCGATGTTCTGGTCAACGCTGGCGCAGACAGCAATGCCGCTTTGCCTCATGGCCTTCGGCATCTACTTCCCGGAGCGCTCGCAAATTGACATCCGCTATCCTTGGATCAAGTGGCTGTTTATCGTACCGGTAGTCGTTCTCTTCCCAATTGACCTCCTCTACGCCTACGATCGCTCCTACAACTTCGCAGCCGGCCATTGGCTCATCCCATATCTCTCTTCTATTAACGCAATTGAGGCCGTCTCCGAAGCCGGTGCCATCCTCTACTTTTTCCTCAATCTAAGTCCTAAACTACGCACGGCAACTGGAGACGCCCGCCGTCGTCTTCGCATCCTTTACGTTGGATCCGCTATTGGTCTCACTCCGTTCGCCATCTTGGTGATCCGGTCGATCTTCTATAAAACAGACGTCGGCCAGAACGTCTCACAATGGATCATCATCGCATCGTTTGGCACCCTGCTTCTCTTTCCACTCTCACTTGCCTATGTTGTTGTCGTCCAGCGGGCCATGGACCTCCGCATCCTCATCCGTCAGGGCACTCGCTACGCTCTCGCCCGCCAATCCATCAATATTGTTCGAATTCTTCTGGCGCTCTGGCTGTCACTCTCCATGGTGGACCTCGTCGGTCATCCCGGCCATCAACGCAACGTCGATGTTGTTCGCATCTTTGGTATAGTCGGCATCTTCTTCGCCTTCAGGTTCAGACTTTCCAAACGCCTGCAGCAAAGAATCGATCAGCGCTTCTTCCGCGAGGCTTACTCTACCGAGCAGCTCCTCTCCGAGCTCTCCGACGAGGCCCGCAACTTCACCGAAGTCGCTCCTCTCATCAACACCATCACCCAGCGCCTGGGCGATACTCTCCACATCGACCGCATCGCCGTCTTCCTTCGCACCGGTGATACCTTTCGGTTGCAATTCGCCACCGGAGCCCCGCCCCTGCAGAGTACGGCAGAAATATTCTCGCTCCCCTCCGCCTCCACCACCATCACGACCCTCAGTCGCACCAGGAGCCCCGCCAACGTCTACCGAGATGATCCCTCCAGCTGGCTCGTTGACGCCACTGACGCCGAGCGTACTGCCCTTGCCGATCTCTCCACCGAACTTCTGGTTCCTCTCCCCGGGCGTAACCGCCTCGCCGGTGTGATGGCCCTGGGCCCAAAACGCTCCGAGGAGCCTTACACCAAGATCGATCGCCAACTCCTCCAAACCATCGGCTCGCAGACCGGTCTTGCCCTCGAAAACGCCGAACTCTTCAAGAACCTGACGACCGAAATCACCCAACGCGAACGCTTCTCCCGCGAAATCGAGATCGCGCGCGAGGTTCAGGAGCGGCTCTTTCCCCAGAGTTATCCCAAAGTTGCCGGAGTGGATCTAGCTGGCTACTGTCGTCCCGCCCATGCCGTCGGTGGCGACTACTACGACTTCTTCGTGCTCAGCGACGGGTGCCTCGCGCTAGCCCTGGGCGATATCTCCGGCAAAGGTATCTCCGCCGCGCTTCTCATGGCGAGCCTGCGCGCCAGTCTTCGCAGCATCGCCGGTCTCCAGCTCGGCGATCTCAAGAGCCTCATCCGCCATGTCAACAATCTCGTCTATGAATCTTCAACCACCAATCGTTACGCCACCTTCTTCTATGCCGAATACGACCCCTTCACCCATCTACTCACCTATGTCAACGCAGGCCACAATCCTCCCTACATTCTCCGCGGCGACCAGGCCATCCCGCTCGAAACCACGGGCACCGTCGTCGGCCTTCTTCCAGACGCCGAATATGCGCAGGCAACGATCCCCATGCACCCAGGCGACGTACTGCTCGCCTTCACCGACGGCATCTCAGAAGCAATGAACCATAATGACGATGAATGGGGCGAAGAACGCATGATTGCCTGTGCCCAAAAGCTCCTCGCTGAACCCGGATGCGCCATTACGGCACAGCAACTCCTCAACTGCATTCTCGAAACCGCCGATAAATTCACCTCCGGCGCACCACAGCACGACGACATGACTCTGCTCATTTGCACCGTTGGCAATCCATTCTCTTTAAACCAGGAAACTGTTTGATCCATGCCCTACAAGAGACATCTTCGAGAATCGTGTGATTATTTCGGGCGATGAAGAGTTCAGGCCGCCTGGGGGTCAACGCAGGGTGCCCATCTTCGCGACGCCTTCATCGTCGCTAAGGTGGGTTCATTTTCGCGGCAGCTAAAATCTCGATACCCCAAACTCACCCTCGCCGTTCGACCCAAATGGCACCATGCGCCAGCACCCATTCCCATTTTGGGAATTACTCAAGAAATATATTTCCAGGAAGGAAAATTCTTAAGGCTCAAAATCATGCACCCTGGAACCACGTTATCTCCCATGAAATGCACCTAAGAACCACGAAACGACCATCAAAAAACCATCACTTTTCGCACGACCCCCCTCAAAAAAGTCGCCAAAAACGCCGGAAACTCGCCTTCCCAGCCTCAAAAAAAATTTACGAAAATCATCGCCGCCGCCGATAGAAGAATCATGCGGCAGGAAAGAGTCCTGGTAGTCGACGACGAAGAGCCCGTCAGAGAGGTAGTCACGGCCCTGCTCCAGCAAAGCGGCTACGCCGCAACCACAACAAACAGCGCAGAAGCAGCAATGGCGCGCCTTTCGCAAGACCCCGACTACGACCTCGTCCTCTCCGACATCATGATGCCCGGCACCGACGGCCTCACTCTCCTCGATCAGATCGGCGCCGACCACCCGGGCCTCCCCGTCGTCGTCTTCTCCGCCGTCAGCGACTTCTACGTCGTCACCAGCGCCTTCCGCCGAGGCGCAATCGACTATCTCCTCAAACCATTCCAGTACAGCGAGTTAGAAAGCATCGTCATCCGCGGAATCGAACACGGACGCCTCAGAAAACAAAACGCCATCTATCGCCAAAACCTCGAGTCCATCGTCTCCGCGCGAACAGGGCGTCTCCGCTCCACCATGCAAGATCTCGATCGAAGCTACGACATCACGCTCGAAGCCATGGGCGACGCGCTCGATCTTCGCGACGAAGAGACCGTAGGCCACTCCAAACGCGTCACCGCCTACACCATCGCACTAGCGCAAGCCATGGGGATCGAGGCCGAAGAGCTGCGCACCATCGCGCGCGGCGCGTTCCTGCACGACATCGGCAAGATCGCAACTCCCGACAGTATCCTCCTCAAGCCAGGCAGGCTCAGCGAAGCAGAGATGACGATCATGAAGCTGCACTGCCAGCGCGGCTATGAGATGGTCCGCAAGATTCCCTTTCTCCGCGACGCCGCCGATATCGTCTACGCCCACCAGGAACGCTTCGACGGCACCGGCTATCCACGCGGCCTCCGCGGAGAAGAGATCCCCCTCGGCGCCCGCATCTTTGCCATCGCCGACTCGCTCGACGCCATGACGTCTGACCGGCCCTATCGAAAAGGCACCACCTTCGCCAAAGCCACGCAAGAGATAGTCCAGTGCGCCGGCACACAATTCGACCCACAGATCGTCAAAGTCTTCCTCGCCATGCCCGAACAAACCTGGTCCAGCCTGCGCGCGGATCCCGGCAACTTGCCTCCCTCCGCCAGATTGATCTCCGGCAACCCGGTTGCGCACACCACATAACGCAGCTACGATCGCAGACGCGAGGTAATCCGCATGACCAAAGCTCTCAGTACCGTCGAAATCGAGAACGCATTGAAAAGCAATCCCGCGTGGAAGCTGCAAGGCGGCAAGCTCATACGTGAATGGACATTCAAGGACTTTGTCGAAGCCATAGCATTCGTGAACCAGGTAGCAACGCTAGCCGAGGTCGCCGGACACCACCCCGACATCGACATTCGTTACAACCACGTGCTCCTGGGATTGGTCTCTCACGACGCCGGAGGGATCACCGCACGCGACACTGCCATGGCAAACCGGATCGACGCTACGTTTTCCGGAAAATAATAACCCGCCTCCCCAGATCCGCGAATTTGATAGCTAAATCAATGAAATAAAACAATTTAGTAAGAGAATAAGGTCTCTTGGCGCTCATCGAGGTTAGTTTAGAATTGCCTAATTTCTATGATTGAACATATTTCTGCTTTTTCTCCATCCATATTGTGGTATATTTTGATTCAACGTGAGCGTGAGTCCCCGCCCGTGAGATTTCTCAGCCTGCACCATCGAACCGGCTGATACAAGTTGCGTCACTGGCCTCCCGGCACGAGCAATTCACCGTTCGTGCCGCCTTTTTTTGCTTTTTGTCCCAAAATGGGCCAAAAAGGACGCGCCCTCAAGCCTCATCTCAACGACAGCCCCGCAGGATTTAGGATATTCCTATGAAACAACTCCTCGGATGCCTAGCTTTAGGACTGGTAACTCTCGCGGCTTCGGCACAGTGGTCGAACCCTTCGGACGATATACCGGCCTACAATGCATCGGCCCCGGTAAAGCCTCTACCCCCAGTCCTTAGCGGCAACCAGCTGACGGGAATCTATTTCACCCATCCCTATCAAGTGACCGCCTATAAGATGGCTGCCGCAATTCCTGCGGTTCTGCATCAGCAGCCCTGTTACTGCCACTGTGACCGTGAGTTGCGCCACAACAGTCTCCATAGCTGCTTTGAGGGAACCCACGGCGCCACCTGCACCACCTGCATGAAGGAAGCCGTCTATGCCTACGAACAGACCAAGAAGGGTCAAACACCAGCCCAGATTCGCGCTGGTATTGAGCGAGGCGACTGGCAGTCAGTCGACCTCGTGAAGGCCACCCTTTAGCTCGAAGTCACCCAACCAGTTATTCCACATAGGCCGCCACAGCCTTGCCCTTTGCGGAAAAGTATCCGGCCACCGGGTCATGCGGAAGCGCTTTCAGCCCAGCCACCACACTCTCAGCGTTGAGCTCCGCCCCAATTCGGCTTGTGTGCGTGTGCGGGTCCGCAAACATCGCTTCAACCTTCTCTTCTCCCATCGCGTCATACTTTCGCGCAATGATTTCGTTCAGATCGATAAAACCGACTTGCTCCTGTTCGGCTACCTCACGCGCCCACCCGCCATAGCTCGCCATGTTCCGGACGATCTTGCCATCCTGCCAGGTCTTCCGTGGAATCGGAGAACAAATAATCGGAATCGCACCTTTGGCCTTCGTATCCGCAACATACTTCCTCAGATACCACCCGTAGGTATGTACCGTCTCATGAATCTTCAGGATCGGATTGTCGACGTCCTTCGTCTCTTCGCCAACGCCATGGAGCGTGCCCCGCGCCCGCGCAGGATCATCCAGCGGTCCATCGTCATTGTGTCCCCACTGAAACAGAATAATGTCACCCGGCTTCACGAACGCCAGCGTCTCCGCCCATTCATCTTCCATAATGTACGACCGGCTGCTGCGCCCCCCGATCGCCCGGTTATCCACATTGATCTTGCTGGTATCAAACAGATCGACCAGAGGCTCGCCCCAACCCCACTGCCCGCCTGCCCCATCGGCGTGGCCGTTACGTACAGTCGAGTCCCCCACCAGAAACAGCGTGGGAAGCTTCGGATCGGCAGGAGGCTTTAGCCCAATCTTCACGTGGCTCGCAGCATCGGCCGTTGCCCCCTCCATCGGAACGGCTTTCGAAGGATCCTGGGCTCGCAACCCCGGGGTGATAAGCCCGATGACAAGCAGCGCAGACAGCAGACAAGAAGCACACGGAAGAACCCATACACAGAAAAGTTTCGACATTGAAACTGTTTACGCCTGAACGAGAACCCCGTCAAGCTGCGCCCAACGCGTATCCTCACATCCATGAACTGGCTCTTCTGGGCAATCCTTTCCGCCGTCTTTGCCGCCGCAACCGCACTTCTCGCCAAGGTCGGCGTCACTGGCATCGACTCTAACCTGGCAACGGCGATTCGTACCTCAGTGATTCTTGTGTTTACCTGGGCGATCGCCATCGGCTTCGAGAAGCATCATGCCCTCTCGCAAATCGGCCGGCGCAGTTGGGTCTTTCTTGTGTTGTCTGGAGTCTGTACCGGCCTCTCGTGGCTATGTTACTTCCGCGCCTTGCAGCTTGGACCTGCCTCCAGCGTAGCCCCCATCGATAAGCTCAGCGTCGTCCTCGTCATCCTTGGAGCATGGCTGTTCCTCGGCGAACACCTCTCTCCTCTTAAGATCGGTGGCGCGTCCCTGATCGCGATCGGAGCGGTAATGATCGCGTTCGCATAGAGCAATCACCACGCACAGGAGATACAATAAAGGTAGTTCTTTGAGTGCCCAACGCATGGTTGGTGCCAGCTCCAGATGGGGGCGTCACGGCTTCGACGGGATTGCTTGTGGCAGAGAGGCATGCCGGGGTGTGGACACCCGTAATCGCTCACAAAACCATAAGTGCCAACAACAACCTGGCTCTTGCTGCTTAATTGATTAAGTAGCCGATCGCTCGAGCTTCGCCTACGGGCCCGTACCGATCGTCGCACAGTAGGCTGGTCTTCCCTGCTCCGTCTGCGCGGGTCGGACGAGACCGATCAGACTGGTCGTCGACGCATCTTCGTCCGTTCTAAGCGTCGATGACGAGACAAAAACGAATCGGAAAAAGCATGAAGGCTCTCTGTTGGAAGCTCTTTCGGACGCGGGTTCGACTCCCGCCGCCTCCACCATTTCTAATTTTTTTGCCTCAATGACTTAACAAACCTGAGGATGGCTCTCATACGGGGGAATGACCTGCAGTTTAGTATCCAGAGTGTGCGAAGCAATTACGCATGGTCTCCCTCTAGCAGCAAACGCAAACCGCCCTTGAAGCGGTCTCTACCAGCATCAATCCGACCGCTCCCGAAAACCTCTGCAAGCCGGGGAAATGCGCCTGTAGCCATCTGGGCCGCAGCAAACTCCATGTCGACTGTTGTATCGCTGGCTGCTTCGCGAAGAGCGTGGCCAAAGACGAAGTCGTCGACCATCGCAAGCAGCGTGAGCTTCTGTTTCGCGGTCATCGTCGTCTCTGCAAGCGCCTCCAGACATTGCTCCATATGACGCATCGCATTCAGACCAGGTGGAGCTGACAACATCGAGACCAGCGCCCAGGGGTGCCTGAGGAAGACGGAGTGGGTTCGCGTGGCGATCTCCGTGATCGCGCGCTTCCATCCCCAGCTCTTTGGAAGCGATGGTAAAAGAGCTTCGCCCATGAGCGCGTCATCCATCACCGCCATCAGATCGTCCTTCGTCTTTACGTAGTAATAGAGACTCATCGTTCCGACTTCGAGCTCCTGCGCCACCCGCCGCATCGATACCGCCTGAAACCCCTCCGCATCGGCAATCGCAAGTGCGGCGGCGGCAATCTTTTCTCGGCTCAGCTGTAATCTTTTTCTTGACATTCGTACACTGTACCACTATATCTATTCGTACCATGTACGAAAAAACAGTCCTCATCATAGGAGCCGGACCAACCGGCTTGACCCTCGCAATCGATCTCGCCCGCCGCGGAATATCGTGTCGCATAGTCGATGCCGCCGAAACACCCCGCAATGGCTCGCGGGGCAAAGGCATCCAGCCTCGCACCCTCGAGATATTTGATGACCTGGGGGTCATTGACTCGATCCTCGCCGACGGCGGCCCTTATCCGAAGCTCCGAATTCACGTCGGCCCCTTTTCGCTGCGCGCGGGCTCGCTCGGTTCCTCCAAGCCGCCTACAGAATCCATCCCCTACCCCAACCTATGGATGGTCCCGCAATCGCGCACGGAAGCGATCCTCTGCGAGCGATTGCGCGCCCTGGGCGGCAAAGTCGAATACGGAAAAACACTCTCAACGCTCCAGCAGGATCAGGAGGGAGTAAACGCGACATTCTCCACTGGTGAAACGCTGCGAGCTGACTTCCTCGTTGGCTGTGACGGAGGTCGCAGCACTGTGCGAAAAGCACTAGACCTGAAATTAGAAGGCGAGACAATCGATGAAAAACCCATGTTCGTCGCTGACGTCGAGATCGATGGACTCGATCGCCGCGACTGGCATCTCTGGCCCTCTCTCAAAAGTGGCGTCATCGGGCTTTGTCCATTGCCTGGCACTTCGTTATTCCAACTAACCGCGAAAGCCGAGACGATTGGTGAAGACATCGAGAGCGCCGTCCATAAAACCACGGGACAACGCATCCGTCGAGTTGCGTGGAGCTCGATCTATCAACCTGCGGTACGCATGGTGGATCGCTACCGCGTCGGACGCGTCTTCCTCGCAGGCGACGCGGCGCACGTGCACCCACCGACAGGCGGGCAGGGTCTCAACACTGGCGTACAGGATGCATACAATCTCGGCTGGAAGCTCGCCCATGTTCTGCGCGGCGGACTTGATTCCCTGCTCGATACCTACGAGTCCGAGCGTCTCCCCATCGCCGCAGCCGTGCTTGGTTTGAGCAAGCGCCTCCTTCAGACACGATCCATCAAACGTGGCGATGCAACCAACCAGCTCGCCCTGCACTACCGAACAAGCTCCCTGTCCTCGGGCGAAGCGCTCGGAGGTCTGTATCCCGGAGATCGAATGCCGGACGTCCGGCTCGCCGACGGCAGCAGGCTCTTCGAACATCTGCGAGGTTGCCACGCAACAGAGTTCGTCACCACAAAAGGACCACGGATTCTCATTCGCCCAGACGGCTACATTGCGCACATCGGCCTCGAACAGTTCACTGAGTACGCGGGTGAGCCCACCCGACAGATTCAAGGCACGATCTCTCAGCTCAGTCACTGATAGTCCCAAACAAAGGGAAATCCGCAGCCGGGAATTTCTCTTTCACTCCGAACGCAAGGCACGTATAGTGCTCTACAGCACCGCGTTGACAGGGCAGTGAGCTTGGTCAACAAGTGCGTCCGCGGCCATACTCCCCATCTCGCGGTTGGAGTTCAAATGACCAGCAGGCGACCTCGACTCTTCTACGGATGGCTGATTGTTTTCGTCAGCGCCCTCGGACTCTTCCTCGGTGCTCCGCTCCTCGTCTTTTCCTTCAGCGTCTTTTTCAAGTCGCTGGTAGTGGACTTTCACGCCAACCGTGCGGCGGTTTCATTCGCTTTTTCCCTCTTCAACGTGGTGGGTGCATTATGGCTGCCCGGCACTGGCGTGCTAATCGATCGCTTCGGTGCAAAACGCGTGATTCTTGTGTCCACCCTCCTCTTCGGCCTGGTCTTATGTTCTGCCTTGTGGGTAGGCAGCAACCTATGGCAGCTTTATCTCTTCTTCGCAGTACTGGGAATCGCAATGTCCAGCGGTCCCGCGCCGGTTCCCTACGGAGTCGTGATCTCGCACTGGTTCAACCGCCATCGGGGACTGGCAATGGGTCTATCGATGATGGGAATTGGAATCGGCTCCATCGTGGTTCCGATGCTCTCCCAGCGCCTCATCGCCATCTTCGCTTGGCGCATGACCTTTGCCATCTTCGGCGCCGCCGTCCTGCTACTTCCCCTTCCAGTTATAGCTGCCTTGCTACAAAACGATCCAAGGCAACGTGGCCTCCAACCCGACGGAGACGAGACGGTTCGGGATTCATCACTGCCGCCACAGAACAAACAGGGCCTGAGCTGGCGCGAGATCTGGCGTAGCCCAACCTTCTGGATTCTGATCTGCATCTTTTCGTTAACTGGCGCGAGCGTACATGGCGCCGTCCTTCATATGTCCGCAATATTCACCGACAGAGGCATAGTCGCGGAGCGTGCAGCCATCGCCACTTCCCTTGTCGGCGCCGCTGTCATGATCGGCCGGCTCACCTCCGGATACCTTCTCGATCGCCTCTTTGCCCCTCGTGTCGCCATTCTTTTTTACAGTGCAACCGCCCTGGGCATTGCAATCTTGTGTTCAGGAATTAGCGGAAACCTCGCGCTCGCTGCCGCGTTTCTTGTCGGACTCGGCATGGGAGCAGAGGTCGAGACCATGGGCTACATGATCAGCCGATACTTCGGTCTGCACGCCTTCGGCACCGCCTATGGCTTTGCCTTTGCCGCATTCATGATCTCAGGATCGGCCGGCGTCCTGCTCATGGGAGCCGGGTACGACCGCTTTCACTCGTATACCGTCCCGCTCGCGGTCCTCGGCGTGGCAATGGTGCTTGCGCTGATCCTGCTTACCCGCCTTGGGCAATACCGCTTCGGAGTTGAACCCGAGACGGCCCAATCGATGAAACCTCTGGAAGTGCAAACCGGCGTGTGAACCCCGCATAGACTGCAACTCTGTTCGCTCAACCCATCACACGCTTCGCAAGAACCAAGGAGAATACATGACGCAGCAATCCCCTTCGAATCCTCTGCCGCCAATCCTCTTGCGTGCGAGAGATGGACTCATCCTTCATCAGACTTTGTACGTCGCCGCTAAATTGGGCGTAGCGGACAGCCTTGACGGAAGCTGGCGCTCCGCCGCTGAAGTCGCCCGAGAGTTGGAGGTGAATGAAGATGCGCTCTACCGCACCCTGCGCCTGCTGGCGAGTCAGGGGATCTTCGAAGAGAACAACGCTCGTTGCTTCAGGAATAATCAGGTCTCGAACTTCCTGCGAACTGGCGTGCCCGGCTCCGTTCGCTCTCTCCTCATCTTCTGGGGGAGCGACTTCCATTACCCAAGCTTTGGCCAGATCATGCACAGCGTCAAAACAGGCGAGTCATCGCGAACCTTGCTCTCCGGCACCGATGGCTTCGAACATCTTCGCCGCGATCCCGAACAAGCCCGCATCTTCGACGACGCCATGACCAACATGTCGCAACTCGTCGGCCCTGCAATCGCCTCAGCATATGACTTCGCAGCCTGGGGAAGCCTCATGGATGTCGGTGGCGGCAACGGCGTCCTGCTCTCGCATATTCTCCGCGCACATCCCACTCTTCGCGGCGTGCTCGCAGATCAGGAGCATGTGCTCGCCCGCGCTCGCGAACACGGATACCTCTCCGGCGATCTCGCAGCCCGCACCACCATGGAGCCCTGCAACTTCTTCGAGCACGTCCCGCCACGCTGCAAAGCCTATCTCATGAAGAGCGTCATTCACGACTGGGACGACGCACAGGCGCGAATCATTCTCGCCAATTGTCGCAAGGCGATTCCGGCCGATGGCGTGCTGCTCCTGGCAGAGTGGGAGCTCTTCGGCGAAAATGTTCCCGCGAATGGCAAATTCATCGACATCGTTATGCTTGTCCTGACTGGAGGACGCGAGCGCTCGGTGGACGAATATCGCGAGCTGCTGGCCAGCACCGGTTTTCGGCTCAACAGGGTCGTCCCAACCGCCGCTCAATTCGCAGTGATTGAAGCATTTCCCATCTAATTGCTCTTGCGTTGGCAATACGAATCGCCACTGCTCAAAACACAGAACAAAAAAAGAGCGCAGTCCTCGTGCCCTGTCGTTTTTGACAGTGTTTCGCGTTTTTCCAATCAGCTACGCTTCCCCGCAGGTCCGCAGACCGCCGTTTTGCAGGGCGGTCTACCGCGCTCTATCTCAAGAATCATCTCTGTATGACCGCTTGCTCCTTGGCTTATCGGACGCCCGAATGCTTTGAGGGGATATGGAGTGGCGCGCTCCCAAATCGCATGCAACCACACTCGGCTCATGACTCTAATTCAAAACTCTCGTGCTTCCGGCAAGATCAATCCACGTCTCTAACGCAAAATCCTGTTCCACGATTAGCCTCGATCTCGCATCAAGTGAGAGCAATCAATGTCGACACGATAGGGAATCCGATGAATATCCGCACTCCAAATCCACAACTCCCGTGCCTGAAACTGTGTCTGCTAGTCCCGCTAGTCGCTTGTGCACTCTATTCAAGCGATTCCTTCGCGTCGTCTCGCACCAAAACCGAAATCGTCTACATGCTCAACGGCGATAAAATTACCGGCGAGATCCAATCCCTCGAGAAAGGCCAGCTCAGCATTAAACCCAACTACGCGTGCTCCTCCTTCGTGATCGACTGGGACAAAGTGGACCATCTGGAAAGCTCGCAAATGTTTATCGTTGCCGATCCAACTGGAACTCTCTACGCAGGTGAGTTGGCTGGGGGCATGAAGGAGAAAACCCTCACCATCGTCAAAATCCGCCAGCGTGACGTTGCCACACGAGTCGGTTATACAAATCAGTCAGCTTGGCACCACCATCCTCAAGCAAATGCGCGGGAATATTGACCTGGGCCTGAGCTTTACCCAGTCAAATGGGCAACAAGGTCTCCCGTTGCAGAGCAGTTTGGCCTATCAATCGAAGAAATATGAGGCTTCCCTGAATACGAGCTATCAATTTATCTCTCAACAGGAGACAGAAAACACTAGCGAGCTCACCGTAAAATCAGCCTTTTTCCGCCAGTTGCGTAAGTCAGAGTGGTATGGCGGCGCCATCGCCAACTTTCTCTCCAGCTCAGAGCAGCAGATTGCCCTTCAGTCGACGCTCGGCGCAGCACTTACCAGACGCATCGTCTTCACCAATCGAACAAATCTCTCTGCCGTGGGCGGGCTTTTATTTCAGAATGAGCTTCTACGATAACTACGACAATCGGCCCGTTGTAGGTGCACCATCCAACAACCTCGGAGCGACCTCCTCCATAGGCTGGTCATTTCATTGACACGTCACCCTCCAGCGGCGATTCGCCAGTCTTCGCAACAAACCAGAATAGGCAGGTCAAGGTCGGAACAGACGCATCTCCCTTGGCCTTTTGCCTCTCGCTGTTGACTGAATAACTGACAGAACTGGTTCACTGAAAACTGATCGAAAAGCCTTTGCCTTTGCCTTTGTCGTTGTCTTTTGCCTTGCTTCCACATAACCAAAGGCTTCACCCTTGGGCTCTTTGGGTCTCTCCACCCGCTCCGATAGACCCTCCACAAATCCGCGAATTACGTCTACTGCACCTCACCCACCCAGCTCGAAAACGCAGGCAACGTCATCGCAGTCGTCGTCACTCCTTGCAACGAAGCCTGATCCGTAAGCAAAGTCCGCACGTTCTTTCCCGAGATTCCGGCCGGCGTCAGATCCAGCGCAATCGTCTGCGGCTGCGCCGTCATATTCAGCGAAATTACCACCGCACGGCCACCGGCCGGTGCGGTCCGCACATAAGAAAGCACGCTTGGATTCGTCGTATCCACCATCACCATACCGCCATCGCGCAGCGCCGGAAGCTCACGGCGCATCGCAATCAGCTTCTTGTGCCAGTTCAACATCGAGTTCGGCTCCTTCAGCTCCGTCTGCACATTGATCGTCTTGTAATCCGCCGCCACCGGCAGCCAAGTCTTCGCATTCGTGCTGAAACCGGCCTGCGGATTCGAAGCGTCCCATTGCATCGGCGTCCGCTCCCCATCGCGTCCCTTCTCCGTCGGCCATCCCGTCCTCCCGATCGGGTCTTTCACATCCTCGACCCGCGTCGGAGTCGTCGTCACCATCCCCAGCTCTTCGCCGTAGTACATCAACGCCGTCGCTTTCGACGTGAACAGCATCGCCGCAATCAACTTCGCGATCTGCTCATTGTGGACGCCATCCCCGTACCGCTCCCAGCTCCGGATATTGTCGTGGTTATCAAAGACCAGCAATGGCTGCGATCCATGCACCTGGGTCTCGACCTCCGAGAGGCGCGTCCGAAACATGTTCGCATCCAGCTTGTTCGAAAATCCGACGATCATATCCATCGGAAGCTGCAGCTCATCCTTCTTTTCCCCGCCGTACCACTTATCCAGCTCCGCCGTATTCGGCAGATATGTCTCCCCAATCAGCACCCGGTCCCCCGGATACTTCGCCACCATCGTCCGCATCCGCCGGATCACTCCATGAACCTCCGGAAAATTATCCGTATAGATGTGCTCCAGATTCGGATCCCCTTGCGCATTCTTGCCCGCCAGCACCGGCTCATCGCGAAGCTGCGGATCTTCGAACAAAGTCGGAATCGCATCCAGCCGATAACCCGCCACGCCGCGGTTCAGCCAGAACTGCATCGCGCCGAACATCGCCTTCTCCACCTCCGGATTCCGCCAGTTCAAATCCGGCTGCTGCTTATAAAACTTGTGATAGTAGAACGACTGCGTCTCCGGCACATACTCCCACGCCGACCCGCCAAACAAACTCACCCAATTATTCGGAGGCTCCCGCTTCCCACCCGCTCCCGCCTTCCCATCGTTCCACACATACCAGTCGCGCTTCGGATTCGTCCGCGAGCTCGCCGACTCGATAAACCACTTATGCTTGTCCGACGTGTGATTCAGCACCATATCCAGAATCACGCGAATATTCCGCTTCCCCGCCTCCGCCACCAGCCGGTCGAAGTCCTTGAGCGTCCCATACTGCGGATCGACACTCTCATAGTCCGAGATGTCATACCCAAAATCCACCTGCGGCGACGGATACATCGGCGAGATCCAGATCGCATCCACCCCAAGCGCCTGCAGATAATCCAGCCGCTCCGTGATCCCATTCAAATCCCCCACGCCATCGCCGTTCGAGTCCTGAAAACTCCGCGGATAAATCTCGTAAATCACCGCATGCTTCCACCACGGGCCATCGCTCACCGTCGACGCATGCGGAGCAGCAACGACCCCGGACGACTGCGCCGCCAACCCCGTCGCCGCCATGCAGAGCGCAAGCAGCAGAGCTCGTAATCTGAAAATCCACATGGGCTTAGCCGTCCTTTCCGAATCCAAAAGTAGAAAGCGACTATACCATTCACTCGCACCAATGGTCTGGCACCAACACCGCTGCGTTCTTCCCTTGAAACATTCTCCCAAATGAACTACCGTAGCTCCGTCGCCAATATCACCACCGCTATAATTTCTCCTCGATGAATCCCACCCTCCGCTCCGTCCTGCTCGCCATCCTCGTTCTCGCCTCGCTTCCGTCTCTCGGCCAGCAGCAGATGACCCCACCCCATACCTTCACAATCGAGGGCGACCAGTTCACCCTCGACGGCAAGCCCTTCAAAATCCTCTCCGGCGAACTCCACTACGCCCGCATTCCCCGTGAGTACTGGCACGCCCGTCTCAAAATGGCTCGCGCCATGGGCCTCAACACCATCGCCACCTATGTCTTCTGGAACGTCCACGAGCCCACCCCCAACCACTTCGACTTCTCCGGCCAATACGATGTAGCCGCCTTCATCCGCGCCGCCCAGGAAGAAGGCCTCTACGTCATCCTCCGCGCCGGCCCCTACTCATGCGCCGAGTGGGACTTCGGCGGCTACCCCGCCTGGCTCCTCAAAGACCCACGCATGGCCACCGCCTTACGCTCCAAAGACCCAGCCTTCATGATCCCCGCCGAGCGATGGATCACCCGCCTCGGCCACGAACTCGCTTCGCTCCAGATCTCCCGCGGCGGCCCCATCATCATCACCCAGGTCGAAAACGAGTACGGCAGCTTTCACGCCCCACCCGACCCCACCCACGCCTACATGACCCACATGCGCGACATCTTCCTCCGCGCCGGATTCACCAGCTCCCTCCTCGACACCGTAGACGGCGGCGACGAGCTCCCAGCCGGCGGCGTCCCCGGCGTCTTCACCGGCGTCAACTTCGGCATCGGTCAACATCAACCCGAAATGGACAAGCTCGCCGCCTTCCAACCCGGCAAACCCCTCTTCGTCTCCGAATACTGGCCCGGCTGGTTCGACTACTGGGGCCATCCCCACCAAACCCGCCCCCTCGACGCCCAGCTCGAAGACCTCAACTACATCCTCGACCGCGGCAACGGAATCAACCTCTACATGTTTCACGGAGGCACCAGCTTCGGCTTCATGTCCGGAGCCAACTGGAACAACAACACCTACTTCTCCGACGTCACCAGCTACGACTACGGTGCTCCACTCGATGAAGCCGGTCACCCCACCCCCAAATTCCTCGCCTTCCGAAAGATCTTCGCCAAATACTCCACCTGTAACGCCGGAACCGGCGAAGCCTGCCTCCCACCCATCCCCGAACCACCCCCGGTAATCACCATCCCCACCATCACCCTCACCGAAGCCACACCGCTCTGGGAAAATCTTCCCAAGCCCATCCGCTCCGACACTCCCAAGCCAATGGAGCAGTTCGACCAGGCCTACGGCTACATCCTCTACCGTCACCAGCTCCCGGCCAACATTCACGGCGATCTCGTCCTCGACGAACTCCACGACTACGCGCAGATATACCTCGACGGCCAGCTCATCGGAACCCTCGACCGCCGCGACAAACAATCCACCTTGCCCATCGCGACCAATCGCCCCGCCCGTCTCGACATCCTCGTCGAGAACTCCGCCCGCATCAACTTCTCGCAAGCCATGAAGGGCGAAAACAAGGGCATCACCAAGTCCATCACCCTCGCCGGACAACCCCTCACTGGCTGGCAGGTCTACCCTATCCCCATGACAACGCTTCCCCAAATCTACGTTGGGCCGCGCATCTCCTATCCTGTCATGGACGTCCCCAAGGGATCGTACGGTCCTGAAGATGGAAAAGCGCTTCCTTTCCATCCATTCGCCAATGCCGCTCCCACCTTCTACCGAGCCCACTTCACCCTCGCTACCATCGGCGACACCTTCCTCGACGTTCGCTCCCTCACCAAAGGAGCACTCTGGATAAACGGCCACGCCATCGGCCGCTTCTGGAACATCGGCCCGCAGCAGACCCTCTTTGTCCCCGGCCCCTGGCTCCGTCAAGGTGAGAACGAAGTCATCGTCTTCGATCTCGCTCCCTCAACCAGCGCCCCAACTCTGGCTGGACTCGACACTCCAATCCTTGACGGCCCCACCGTCGACACAAGTTCGATCCACAAGCAGGAGTAATCCACAATATGGCCACCTTTTCCTCAAGATTTCCACAGGCACTCCTCTTAGCGGCAGCTTCTCTCGGCCTCGTCTCATTCTCCATTTACGCACAATCTCCAATCGAATCCCTAAAGTCCAACTTTAACAATCCACCCGACGCAGCCAAGCCCGTGGTTCGCTGGTGGTGGTTCGGCGCGGCTGTGGAAAAATCCGAGATCCTCCGCGAGCTCGAGGAGATGAAAGCCGACGGCATCGGCGGAGCCGAACTCGCCTTCGTCTATCCCCAGGTCCTCAACGATCCCGCCAAAAACCTCATCAACGAACCCTTCGTCGGCCCCGCAATGCTCGACAACGTCCGTTACGCCCAGGCCGAAGGCCGCCGACTCGGTCTCCGCATCGACGTCACCCTCGGCAGCGGTTGGCCCTACGGTGGTCCCGCCACCACTCTCGCCGAAGCCGCGGGCCGCCTCCGCACCGCCGAGGTCCCCGTCCCCGCCAACGCCGCCTCCGTCATTCCACCCTCGCTCGAAGAGGGCGAATCCTTCATCTCCGCTTCTCTCGTCAATCTCCTTCCCACCACCACATCCAAGCCCTGCGGCTTTGCCTACGGAAACGTCTGTGGTGGCCCTGCCACGCCCACCGTCGCAGGTCGCAACGCCCCGCCACAAATCACCTGGAACCCTGCCTCCGCCGATTCGCTCAACCTCAATGGCTCAACCGTCGCGATCACCCCCGCAGACAAGCCCCGCATCGCCCTCTTCTTCATAGCCAGCCACACCAAACAAGTTGTCAAGCGAGCCGCAGTTTCAGCCGAAGGCTGGGTCCTCGATCCCTTTAGCCACCAAGCCGTAGCCACCCACCTCAAAACCGTAGGCGAACCCCTCCTCAAAGCCTTCGGCCCCACTCCGCCCTACGCCATCTTCTCCGACTCCCTTGAAGCCTACGGAGCTGACTGGACACCCACGCTCCCCGCCGAGTTCCTCAAGCGCCGCGGCTATGATCTCCTCCCTCATCTCCCCGAACTAGTAGCAGGAGGAACCCCCGCCGCCGAAAAAGTCCGCCACGACTGGGGTGTCACTCTCACGGAGCTCGTCAACGAAAACTACCTGACCCAGATCAACTCTTGGGCCATCGCCCATCACACGAAATTTCGCTCGCAAACCTATGGAGAACCAGCCGTTACCTTCTCCAGCCAGAACCTCGCCGCACTTCCAGAAGGAGAAGGTCCACAATGGCGAGCCTTCTCCACCCTCCGCTGGGCCACCTCCGCCAACCACGTCTTCGGCAACAACGTCACCTCCGGCGAAACCTTCACCTGGCTCCACTCCCCTGTCTTCCGAGCCACCCCGCTCGACATGAAGGCCGAAGCCGACATCGACTTCATCATGGGCGAAAACCAACTCATCTTCCACGGTTGGCCCTACTCTCCTCCGGACCACAAAGTCCCCGAACCCGGCTGGTCTCTCTACGCTGCCGCCGTCTTCAACGACCACAACCCCTGGCACCCCGTCATGCCCGACGTCACCCGTTACATCCAGCGCATCAGCTGGCTTCTCCGTCAGGGCCAACCAGCCAATCAGGTAGCCATTCTCCTCCCCACCGACGACGCCTGGGCCAGCTTCTCTCCCGCACACGTCACCGTCACCGGAGCCATGCAAAGCCGCATCACGCCCGCACTCATGTCCGCCATCCTCAACGCCGGTTACAACGTCGACTACATCGACGCCGACGCCATCAACAAAGTGGGCCTCGGTACCCACCAGATCCTCGTCGTCCCACCCACCGACCGCATCCCCGTCGAAACCCTCAAGAAAATCGTCGCCTGGTCCGAAAAAGGCGGCAGAGTCGTGGCCATAGGCCATACCCCCACCCTAGATCCCGAAGGCAACACCTCACCCGAGATCACTGAGCTCTCCAAAGCCATCATGCTCGTCCCCAACGACGGTGAACTAACCAAGGCCCTCGGCAACGTCGGCAACCCCGACTTGAAACTCTCGGCCGGACCCCGCCCAAACCCGGCAGATCTCGCGCACCGAGCGATGACGACCACGCCTGACTTAGCGACGATGGCCGTTGGTGACAAGGAGTACATTCTTCAGAATGGCTCACCCGACGATGCGACGAAGATGTTCGATGCGATCAAGGGCAAATCAGACACGATCCCCGCTCTTGTGATCGAGTCCTCGCCCAGGGTCCTGAAGGTCGCGGTCTCTGACGACGCCATGCAAAACAAGACCGCGAACTTCACGTTCATTATGATTCCGAGCGATCTTGGCATGGCGGAGTGGCGGAACGGCGCGCCCGCAACAGCGGTGGGCCAAACGGTGTGGCTGTCCGGTACTTATACCTCGTACACCACGAGCCCCTTCATGGTCACGATGAGCGACGGTGTGGTGTTGCCATCAAGGACGGTTCCGGCCCCTGTCCACAATACCCCTCCCAGCCTCGAGAACTCTATCGGTTTCATTCGCCGCAAACTACCTGACGCCGACATCTACTTCGTCGCTAACACCAGCAACCAGCAGGTCTACCTTGCCAGCGCGACCTTTGGAACTTCCTTCAAGTATGGCCAAGCCTGGGACCCAGACTCTGCACTGAGTTTTCCCGCCACCCCGATCTCGCAGGCCATAACTCTCGCTCCCTACGAATCGCGCGTCTTCGTCTTCTCAAATTCCAAAACCGCAACTCCCTTCACAGACTGCTGCCCCGAAGGGGCAGACATCTCCAACGACTGGAAGGTCACCTTCACCTCGACCAGGGAGACGGAGACAGAACCCACCCTCACCGACTGGACCGCCGACCCCGCCACGAAGCACTACTCAGGTGAAGCCGTCTACTCCCGAGACTTCACGCTGGCACCCGTCACCGCCTCAGCGCAAACTTTTCTCAAAGTAGACGGTGGCAGACCCCTACCCGGGGCACCGAACTCCCCCAGCGAACATCCCGCCCTGGGCCCCAACGGCCTACCCGACCCACGCATCACTCGCACCGGCCCCGGCATGCACGCCTACTACGACCCACCCATCCACGAAGCAGCCATCGTCTTCATCAACGGCCACCGTGCCGGCTCTCTCTGGCACCCACCCTACCTCCTCGACGTCTCCAAACTTCTAAAGCCCGGCCAGAACCACATCGAGATCCACGTCTACA
This sequence comes from uncultured Acidobacteriaceae bacterium, assembly GCA_963798925.1. Classification (GTDB taxonomy): domain Bacteria; phylum Acidobacteriota; class Terriglobia; order Terriglobales; family Acidobacteriaceae; genus Edaphobacter. Next base: position 97,699 of record CAWCVD010000006.1, on the reverse strand, counting down.
ACACCGCCCTAAACGCCTGGTCTGCTCTCCCTCCGCACGACTACAAACCCCTCATCGAAAAATACGGCGACCGCTTCCAGATGCAGGACCTCGACAAAGTTCAACCCATCCCCTCCGGCATCCTCGGCACCATCCACCTCGTAACCCAGGACACAAAATGACGCTTCTAGGTAACTCTTTGCTTCTAGGTAACCCAAGGCTTCAGCCTTGGGCCTCTCACGCCTCAGAACAAAATGGCGCTTTAGCCCCTGGGGTATGCCCTCCTGTCCATGCCGATCTCGTTTACCCCAAAGCGCAATCCAACTTCCAATCCACACCCAACCCCTTGACCCCCAAGATAAAATTAACCCATACACAAAACAGTCCGGCGCATGCCGGACTGCACCATTTAACGCATCACTAAAACCTCAAGAAGTCCAAACCTAAAGTCTCTACTTCGAAGACTTTGCACACTTTACCCCAGGAGGGGGGAGGTACACATGATCGCCGTCACCAGACACACCCCAAAGCTCGCCACCGCTCTCCTCCTCACCCTCATCGCGACCTCCGCGCACGCCGTCCAAAAAATATTTTTGGCCAACGACTACGGAGCCAAAGCCGACAGCACAACCTCCAACACCGCCGCCATCCAAAAAGCCATCGACGCCGCAGCTCCAAAGAAAGCCACCGTCAGCTTCAGGCCCGGAACCTATCTCACCGGAGCTCTCTTCCTCAAATCCGGCATAACCTTCGAGATCCCCGAAGGCGTCACCCTCACCAGCTCCCAGGACATCAAAGACTTCCCCGAGCTCCCCACCCGCATCGCCGGCATCGAGATGACCTGGCCCGCCGCCATGATCAACGTCCGCGACCAGCAAGACATCACCATCACCGGCAAAGGCACCATCGACGGCAACGGCGCCGTCTGGTGGCAGGTCTACCGCGACGTCCTCAAGGTCTATCAGCCCAAAGGCCTCCGCTGGGCCGCGGACTACGACGCCAAGCGCGTCCGCCTCTCCCTCATCCAGAACTCCTCCAATATCCACTACGGCGGTGGCCTCACCCTCAAACGATCCGGCTTCTGGACGGTTCAAATCCTGTACTCACATAACGTGACTGTGGACGGCCTCATCATCCGTAACAACGAGGACGGCCACGGTCCCTCCACCGACGGCATCGACATCGACTCCTCCCACGACATCGACGTCGCCCACGCCGACATCGAAGCCAACGACGACGCTCTCTGCCTCAAAGCCGGCCGTGACTCCGACGGCCTCCGCGTCAACCGCCCCTCCTACAACATCAAGATCCACGACTCCATCATCCACCGCGGCGCCGCCGCCATCACCATCGGCTCCGAGACGTCCGGCGGCTTCCACAACATCGAGGCCTGGAACATCACCGCCGAATCCGGCGTCCCCAACGGCGTCCTCTTCAAATCCGCTCACATCCGCGGCGGCAACTCCTCCGACATTCGCATCCACGACCTCACCTTCACCGGCGTGGCCACCCCCATCTCCATCAACATGAACTGGAACCCCTCCTATAGCTACGCCAAACTACCCGAAGGCACCGATCCAAAGACCGTCCCACCCTACTGGATCCCTCTCACAACACCCGTCCCCGAAGAACAGGGCCTTCCTCACTTCTCCGACGTCCACATCTGGAACATCAAGGCCGCGGAAGCGAAACGAGCCTTCAGCGTCTCCGCCTACCCCAACGCCCCACTCGTCGACTTCAAACTAGACCACCTCAATATCGAAGCCCAGACCGCCGGCACAATTGCCAACGCACAAAACTGGATCATGAGCGACAACACAATCACCACGGCCGACGGCACCAAAGTCACGATGACCGATTCAACCGAACCCAAATGATCTCCCAGCCCTATCCGTGCAATCCGTTCGATCCGTGGTCGACCTTTTGCCCCGCCCCATGCGCAAAATCAATAAAAGCATGCTGCGGATCGGTATGCACCAACGTCACATCAACGGTATCTCCGACATCCAACCCATTCGCTCCCTTAACAATCTTCCCCTCAACCGGAGGATCGAACACCCTCACATACGTCCCCTTATCGTTCGCCCCGGTTATCACTCCATGGAACGTCTTTCCTACGCTCCCTGCCAGCGCAACAGCCGCAATTCGCTTCACCATCGCCCGCTCCACCTTGCGCGCGGCCGACTCCCGCTCATTGCAATGCGCCGCAATCGCCGCCAACTCGTCATCGCTATACGGAGCAGCCTCCCCCGCAAGCCATGCCGTCACCACGCGCTGCGTCACCAGGTCCGCAAACCTCCGGTTCGGCGCCGTCGAGTGAGCATAATCCTGCGTCGCCAACCCAAAGTGCCCCTGTTGCTCATCCTCATCACCCTTCGAAAGCACATACTCCCCCGGCCCCATCAACTTAATAATCGCCAAAGAAAGATCCGGATAATGCACCGCATCCGCCGCCTGCTGTTGTTGCAAAAACGCATTGAGCGCGCCCGAATCAGGCTCCGCCGGCAACACCGTCCCATGCCGTCCAACCAACTCCACAATCCGCGCCCAACGCTCCGGAGACTTCACCACCCTCCGAAGACAAGACCGCTTCGCCGCCCGCAGCGTCTTCGCCATCGTCTCATTCGACGCAATCATCAACTCCTCGATCAGGTCGCTCGCCCGGTTATGAAACACCGTCCCGATCGACTCAACCCTCCCATCAACCACCACCGGATCGGCCTCAGCCCTGCTGAACTCGAGCGCTCCCTGCCGCACCCGCTGCGCCCGCAACGCCACCGCCGCCTCATCCTGCAACCGCAGTTGGGCCTGCAAATCGGCAGACGCGGCAACCTTCGCATCGGGCCCCGCCTTACCTTCCAGCCACGGTCCCACATGACTATAGGCAAGCTGCGCCTTGTTCTGCACCACAGCCCTGAAGATACTGGCCTGCCCCACTCCACCCTCAGCGTCCACCACAAAGTCGACCACATGCGCTGCCCGGTCTTCACTCTCATTCAGCGAAGTCATATCGGTGGACAACTCTGTCGGCAGCATCGAAAAATTCCGCACCGCCGTGTACACCGTCTGGGTCTGATCTGCAGCATGCCGATCGATCGGTGTGTCCTTCAACACCGCAGCCGAGACATCCGCAATCCCAACTCTCACCCGGATGCCACCATCCACGCGCTCCGCCACCTCAATCTGATCGAGGTCTCGAGACGTGTCGTTGTCGATCGAAGACCACAACAACGCACGCATATCCCGCATGTCCTTGTCGATTCCAACGCCCAACGACGCGCGAATCTCCGCAACCTGCGCGTCGGTGCCAACGGGGAAATCGGGATGGAAACCTTCGCGAATCATCTCCGCAGAGGCAGAAGCGACAAGATCAAAAGGATGGGCAGACATGCATCGCAAGCGTACCATCTGCAGCCCTATTCAGTCGCGGCGATATATGGTCCGAATCAGATAATCCTTCTTCGGGCCGCGCACCGCATGTCTCACAGCAAAAGTTCCATCCATGGGGAAGCAGTACTCCGATTCATACACATCCTTTTCGCAAAGATGATTCGCACTTGCCTTCCACACTCCACCCTCCTGCTCGACAAACACGACACGCTCAAATATCTCGCCCGTCTCATGGAAGTACACCGTGAAGCCCCCACCCATGACCTCATAGACATAGCGCCGCTCAGCTCGAAACCGTTCGCCATTTCTCAAAGCCAACTCACCGAATTCGAAATACTCCGCCCGGCCTTCACTCGCCGGCTCAAATACCGCGGTTCCGTTCATCGAACCATGCCCCGGGATCTCCCGCGCAAAGCTCCAACGCCCCAGCAGCATCTGAAAGAAATCAGGCTTACCCAATGCATTCATCGCTTACTTTGCTGCTTTCCCCATCGCCTCGCCGAGCAATCCTGCCCAGCGCGACACCTGCTCAGCATAAGCGCCGGTCACCGCGTCGCGACTCCCCTCAAGCACCGCAAGCTGCACCGCAAGGTTCCCCACAGTCGAACTCTCCGCCGCTCCACGAAACAACTCCAGCCCAGTAGCCTCTCTTGTCAACCGGTTCAAATAATCATTCTGACTCGCTCCGCCCACCACAAACAGCCGCTTCAACTTCTTCCCGCTATGAAACGCGACCCGGTCCAGAACCTTCGCATACCGCGACGCCAGGCTATGAAAGATCAGGCTGGCAAAAGCAGGAGCATTATCTGGTCTCTCATCCAGGACTTCGAATCCCTTTCGTACCCGCTGCGCATTGATCCGCTCCAGCATCCGTCCCGAGAGCAGCAGATCCGGATCATCCACATCCAGCAGCCCATGCGGCTTCGCGGTCTTCTCTGCGCCTGTCACCAGCTCTGGCACCGTCCACACCCGTCCATCCGCCGCCCATCTCTCAATGCACTGCCGAACCAGCCACATACCATTCACATTTTTATGAAAACAAATCCTGCCGCCAACTGCGCCAAGATTCGTAAAGTTCTCCTCGGCAGCTGCCTCGCCGTTCCTTGGTTGCTCCAGCAGCGTTCCCACCAGCGACCACGTACCCGAGCTGATATAAGCCCAATCATTCCCGGTCGCCGGAATCCCTGCAATCGCCGAGGCCGTGTCGTGACATGCCGGCGCAATCAACACCGTATCGCGCAGGGCAGTCAATTCTGCCAGCGGCCCGCTCAGCCTGCCGACCTCCGTTCCTGGTGGAACCAGTTTCGGCGCACCAGCCAGATCAAGATGCGCTGCGCTGAAGATCTCCCTGCACCACTGCCGTTGATACAACTCGACCATCTGCGTATGGGTCGCATTCGTATGTTCGGCCACCCGAGCCCCACCCCATCGCGACAAAACATATTCCGGCAGATTCTGCCACTGTCTGCCCTCAGGCAGCCCCTGCATCCCATCAGCATACAGTTGATATAGCGTATTGATCCGGATCAACTGCACTCCCGTAAGCTCGCGCAGTCTCTCAGGACTAATCTTGCGATGCAGCGCGCGCTCTGCCTTCACCGTACGTTCATCGCGATAGCAGAACGGATCACTCAGCGCTTTCCCCTCCGCATCGATCCGCACGTAGTCCACTGCCCACCCATCCACCGCAATCGAGCGAACGCCTTCCTCCGCAATCTCGGCGCACTGCCGAATCCCATGCTCGAGCCCGGCCTCGATCATCGCGAGATCCCAATGCAACCCGCCATCCACCTCGCGTGGCGCGTTGGCAAACCGATGCACCAGCATGATCTCGGGACGGCCGCTCAGCCACCGCAACAGCGAAACTCTGCAACTCTCAGCTCCCAGGTCCACAGCGATCGAAGCCCGCGCATCCAAAGGCACAAGCGCCATGCCAAGGATCCGCTTCCTCATCGCAGATACGCCTCTGTCAACCCGCCATCAACCGGAATCAAGTGTCCAGTCGTGCATCGCGCCAGCGGACCTGCCAAAAACATGATCGCCTGCGCACAATCCTTCGGATCGATCGGCTGATGCGTCAACGTCCGCGTGGCATAGAACTTGGCCAGCTCATTCCGCAGCTCATCGTCCGTCATCTTCTCTTCAAACGGCAGCTTGTACTTCCTCAGGGACGCAATCACCCGATCCCGCGGAAACATCGTCGATCCCTTCACCACCGTCGCCGGCGAAATTCCATTCACACGAACCCTCGGCGCCATCGATACCGCCAGCTCGCGAACTAAATGGCTCAATGCCGCCTTGCTCACGTCGTACGCCTCACTCCCGCGTTTAGCGACAACCGCATTCGCCGAACTAGTCAGCACCACACTCGCGTCAATCCCCTGTTCCGCGAAGATCTTCGCGGCTTCATCCGTCAGCAGATAGTTCGCCGTAACATTGACCTCCAAAGTCAACGCCCACTGCGCGTCGCTAATCACACCATCCGGCGAAGACGGAAACAGCGCCGCCGTGTTGATCAAAATGTCGATCCCGCCAAACTGCTTGATCGTTGCCTCAAGCGCAGCCTTGATCGCCTTCCGGTCGCGAATATCGATGCTAGTCCAGCCAACAGCTTCCTTACCGGAGATCGCGGCAGTTTCAGCAGCTACCGCCTCCGCGCCTTTCACATCGCGATCCGCAACCATCACATGCGCGCCACGCTCCGCCGCCAGCAGTGCGACCTCACGTCCGATCCCACTACCTCCACCGACAACCAGCGCAACCCTCCGGCTAAGCTCCTTTTCCGGAGGCTGCCTGCGAATCTTCGCCTCCTCCAGCTTCCAGTACTCGATCCGAAACGCCTCGCTCGGCGGCAGCGCGACATAATTTGCGTGCACCGTAAACTGATCCGCCGACGCAGCCGGCCCGGCCTGCGGAATCTCCTTACAGTCGACGCCCGCCCCAAGCGCACCCGCGCCCTGCATCACACCGATCGCATTGATGTAAAACTCGCCGGTAATCCGCGACTCTGTCTTGTTCTTGCCAAAGCTGAACATCCCCACGCCCGGTACCAGCCCTATAGTAGGGCTCGCATCGCGCACTGCAGGCGAATCCTTCACAGCATGCCTCTTGTAGTACTCCGCGTACTCCGCGCGATAGGTCTCAAGCGCTGTCTCGATCAGTTCCTTCAACTCAGCAGGCTCGCCAGCCGGATTCCATTTGACGAACATTGGCCGAATCTTCGTCCGAATGAAATGATCGGGACAACTCGTCCCCAGGTGAGCTAATTTCTCTGCCTGAGCCGAGTTCACAAACGCCAGTACCTGCGGCGAATCCGAAAAACTCGCGATCCATCGCTGCTTCCGTGACACCGCGCCACGCAGATACGGCATGATCGACGCGGCAATCTCCGCACGATCCTCCCGCGCCTTCGCCTGTCCGCCACCAAATACCTTGTACCCGGCCGCGGCATGCCGTTCAATGAACTGCCCTAACTGATCGATGATCGTAATCGTATTCAGATAGCTCTCACGCTGCGTGTTCCCCCATGTAAACAGCCCATGCCCACCCAGCACCACGCCGTCGCACCCTGGCGTCTCGGCAACGATCTTCTTCAGCATCATCCCCAACTCAAACCCTGGCCTCTGCCAGGGCAGCCAAGCGAGCTTGTGCCCAAACTCTTTATTGAACTCCTCCATCTTGATCTTCCCGTTCGCCGAGGCGGCCAGCGCGATCCCCCAGTCCGGATGCAGATGATCCACGTGCGGAAACGGCAAAAATCCATGCAGCGGCGTATCGATAGAAGCAGCAACTGGATTATTCCCAAACGTACACAGCGGATACATATCCACCATCTCGTCTTCCTGATCCACTCCGCGATAGGCCCTCTCCAGTGCCAGCAGCTTATCCAGATACAGCGTTGCAAAACCCGCACGCTTAATACTCCCCAGGTCGCCCCCGCTCCCCTTCACCCACAGAATCTGCTTCCTCTTTTCATCCAGCGCGTCGATCTGCTCCAGCTTCGAGCTGGTATTTCCTCCGCCGAAATTCGTGATCCTCAAATCGGAACCGAGCAGATTCGACCTGTACCGCAATAACTCCGGAGCATCCAGCTTCGCTGCAACCGCATCATCCCAACGATCTTCAAGAAATCGAAGCCCACTCTGTGCTGTCATGTGTCTACCTCTGCCGTATCGGCCAAATTCTGACCCCGACCATCATTCCACAGAAAACACCAATACGGCAACTATTTCCAATGTGAAATAGTTGCCGATCCCCTCTGGTCTATCCGGGCGCACACGCCCAATCGGCAAACCCCTACTGCAACGATTCCCGCGTCACCATCCTATGAGCCACGTAGTTATACGGCGGCACAGTCTGCCCCTTCAGCAGCGACAGCCCCAGATGGATCAGACTTGGCCCATACGAACTCGTCTCGTGCGAAACCGAGCCGATCAGCGGCGACTTGTCCTTTCGCATCTCCTGTATCGCCTCGGCGATGCAATCCTGTCCCACAATGGCCACATGCCTGTCACGCTTCTGCTCCCGCACTGCATCCACAGCTCCCAATCCGCTCGAGTCCGTCGCCGCAGCAATCAAAATATGTTTGTCCTTGGGATGTCGTTGCAGAAAATCCGAGATTAGCTTCTTGCTTCGGTCTCGCATCCCACGCCCATCAATCCGCACAAACGCCTCTACCGGCAACTCCGGATGCCCAGCCCTCACGCCTTCGAACGCGCCGGTAATCCGGCTCTGCACCAACTGCCCTGCCTCCGGCAGATCGAGCCCGATCACCCAATCAACCTTACCCTCCCAATTCGCCGTCGCATGCGCAGCCAATGCCTCGCCCGCTTCGATCCCCACCCTGTAGTTATCCACGCCAAAGTAAGTCGCGTGAGGATGAGGAATGTCGATCGCAATCAGAGGAATGCCTGCGCCGGCGATCTTGTCACCAATCATCGGCGCGACCTCCTGTTCCACCTGAAACTCGATCACCAGGTCCACCTTGCTGCGGACAAACTCTTCCGCATTCTTCAACGCCGTCGCTGCGTCATAGTGGTTGTCCAGAATCAACAGGTCCACGCCAACCGACGCCGCAGCGTCCTTTAGGCTCTCCGTCACCTCCACCGAGAACGGCATATCTGCACTCTGCCCGCCAAAACCGAACCGCAGCTTCTTCGGCCGTGTCACCTGCCGATACAGGCCATCCGGCGACTGCGAAAGATACCCGCGGTGCACAAAAGTCTTCAGCACCCGGTACACCGTAGTCTTCGAAATCCTCGTCTGCCGGTGGATCGCCTCGAGCGTCATCGGCTGGTTCTCTGCCTGTAGCAGCTCAAGAATATCCAGCGCCTTCGAAAGCACCGGAATCAGATACAACCTCTTCGTAGTTTTGCGAACCGCCATAGTCTCCCGCCGAACTCCTCAGCCGCTCCATTATGAAGCAAATCGGCCACGTTTCGTTAATGAAATCCGAATCCAGTAGAGAACTATCAGTTTTCTCCGATTTTCAAGCCCTCATCTCAGCCGAAAACAGTCCTCTTGACAATCTAGTGGAGGACAATGTACCTCTAGACCATCCAGAGGAACACGCCGCGATGACTGACAAGCCCGACAAACCCAGCGAACTTATCCAGGGAACACTTGAAATGCTGATCCTCAAGACCCTCGCCCTCGAGTCCATGCACGGTTACGGCATCGCCCTGCGCATCGAGCAGATCAGCAAAGGAGTCTTCCGCGTCAATCCCGGCTCCCTCTTCCCTGCGCTCACCCGTCTCGAACGCACCGGTCGCATCAAGGCCGAGTGGCGCGCCACGGAAAACAATCGCCGCGCTAAGTACTACCTCCTCACTGACCGCGGCCGTAAAGCCCTCAAGGAAGAGACTCAGCAGTGGAGTCGCCAGCTCGCCGCCATCACCAACATACTCGAAGCCTGAGCGCCTCAAAGAAAGGAGCGGCCATGGCCACATTCAAAAATCTCATCAGCGGAATCCAAGCTCTCTTCCGCAAAGAGCAGCGAAGTCAGGAGATGAGCGAGGAACTACTGGCCTTCGAGCAAGCGTCCACTCAGGAAAAAATTCGTAATGGCCTCAATCCTCAAGAAGCCCAGCGCGCCGCCCGCATCGAGATGGGCAGCATCGAGACCGTAAAACACAAGGTCCGCTCCGCCACATGGGAGTCCACCGCAGAAAGCATCTGGTACGACATCCGCTTCAGCCTGCGCATGATGGCGAAGAGCCCAGGCTTCACCGCGGTCGCCATTCTGTCGCTCGCGCTCGGCATCGGCGCCAACACCGCCATCTTTACCCTCATCAACAACCTCCTTCTCAAACAACTCCCCGTTCGCGACCCGCGGCAATTGGTCTCGTTCGGCAAAGGAGATGGACGCGGAACAATGGACGTCTCCGGCCCCGGACCAATCGACATCTTTCCCTACGACTTCTATCAACGTCTCGAACAGCGGCAGACCTTCTTTGAAGGCATCACTAGCTTCGCCAGCTTCCCCACCATGGTCAGCGTGCGTCTCGGCTCCACTGGCAACGGCCCTGCCACCCAGGCAATTACCCACTTGGTCTCAGGAACATTTTTTAGCCTGCTCGGTGCCGACCCGCAGTTCGGCCGGCCTATCGCCCCATCGGACACAGACGCTCCCGGCCGCAGTCCCGTCGCCGTTATCAGTCATCGCTACTGGCAGCAGGCTCTTGCAGCCGATCCCTCCGTCATCGGCCGCACCCTCACCATCAACGGCGCACCCTTCACCATCGTCGGCGTCATGCCCGAAAAGTTCTACGGCGTCGACCTCAACGAACAGGCACCAGACATGTGGCTGCCTCTCACCATGCAGCACGAGGTCATGCAACAGGCCTCGCTCCTCCAACCCGGCGGCCTCTTCTGGCTGCACTTCATGGCCCGTCGCAACCCGGGCATTAGTCTCGAGCAGGCGCAATCCTGGGTCACCGCACAGTTGCAGCAATTCATGACCGAGCGCGCCGGCGTAAAGCTCACCGAGGCGAGCCGCAAAAATATTAGCCACATGTTCGTCCCGCTTCTCCCAGGCGAAACCGGTCTCTCTCATCTCCGTTCCGCTTATCAGGCGCCTCTCGCAGCCCTCATGGGCATCGTTGGCATCGTCCTTCTCATCGCCTGCGCCAATCTCGCCAACTTTCTGCTCGCCAAAGCAGCTTCGCGCGAACGTGAGTTCTCCACCCGGCTTGCTCTCGGATCAAGCCGAAGCCGTCTCCTTCGCCAGGTCCTCACCGAAACGCTTCTCCTCGCCTTCATCGGCGGAGTTCTGGGACTCCTCTTCGCCTTCTGGGGAACGCGCCTTCTCATCCGCTTCCTCGTCGGCAACTCGGCTCATACCGCACTGACCGCTGCCCCCGACATGCACGTTCTCGCCTTCACCTCTGGAATCTGCATTCTCGCCGGACTATGCTTCGGCATCGCCCCTGCACTCCGTATCTCACGAATCAGCGTAGCCGGCACCTTAAGCTCAAATACACGCACAGCAGCTTCCGCCGGCGGACCCGCCTCGCGTCTCTTGCCGCGTGCGCTCGTCACCGGCCAAGTAGCGCTCTCACTCGTCCTGCTCGTCATTGCAGGACTCTTCCTCCGCACGCTCCACAATCTCCGCAGCCAGGACCTCGGCTTCAACCGCACCAACGTGCTGCTCGTCAGAATCAACCCGAGATTCGCCGGCTACAAACCCGAGCAGCTAAACGCACTCTACGATCGCATCCTCACCCGCATCGACGCGCTCCCTGGTGTTCACTCCTCCGCGCTCTCCGGAGCGCCCGCAATGGGTCGCGGAACCTGGGGCTCACCCATCATCATCACGGGCCGTACCAACGCACCGAACGAAGACGTCAGCACTCTGCTCAACCGCGTCACCGCCGGCTACTTTGAGACCCTAGGCATCCCTCTCCTCCGCGGCCGCACCATCGACGCGTCCGATTCCGACACCTCGCTCAAGGCAGTCGTCGTCAACCAGACCCTCGCCAACCGTTACTTCCCCAACGGCGACGCCATCGGCCACACCTTCACAGTAGCCGACCCCGCAGTCATAGGAACCTGGCGCATCGTCGGCATCGTCCGCGACGCAAAATACAACAGTCCGGCCGAAGACCCCCAGCCTATGTCCTATCTCGCGGTCCCCCAGCTCACCGGCGACGATCACTACGCCTTCTGCCTCCAGATTTTGACCGTCGGCGATCCTGCCAGAATCGCCGGCGAAGTCCGTTCCGCTCTCATCGACGTCGATCCCAACCTGGCGATCCTCGACGCCATCACCATCCACGACACGGTCGACCATCTCATCGACATCCAAAGACTCGTCTCACAACTCTCCACCTTCTTCTCCCTGCTTGCCCTGTCTTTGGCCTGCATCGGACTCTACGGAGTCATGACCTATAACGTAGTCCGCCGCACCAACGAAATCGGAGTCCGTATCGCCCTCGGCGCTGCCAAAGGCTAACGTGCTTTGGATGATCCTCAAAGAGTCGCTCTTGCTCCTCGCAATCGGAATCGCACTGGGAGTACCGGCAACCCTCGCCGCCAGCCGGACCGTCCAGTCAGGCCTCTTCGGTCTCAGCTCATCCGATCCCCTCACTCTCATCGTCGCGATCCTGATCATCGCGGCCGTTACTCTCATCGCCGCCTGGTTTCCTGCCCGCCGCGCCGCCGGAGTCGATCCGATGTCACCCTCCGCTACGAATGACGGGCCGAGCAGTACCTCAGATGGGACCGTCAAGCATAGGTCGAAACACTGCTGGCATTCCTGCTCCCGCGCTCCCGCGTGATCTTTTCGACATACCCACTCTCGGCCAGCGCCTGCAAAGGCTCCGCCGGCAACCCGCGAGCGACTCTCCACTCCCGCACCACCGGCCGAACATCCTGCCAGAACGCCCCTCGGAAACACTCCTCCGCCTCCACCAGCCGGCACTCCTGTTGCAACTCCGCCAGCCGTGTCTGATCAATCAGCGCCGCCTTCGCAAACAGCTCCTGCGCCGTCATCACGGTCTGCACCATCGCTTCCATCTTGCCCTTCAGGTTGTGGCTCTGGTCGATCATGAACGCAACCCCCGCACGCTCCTCCTCCGCCACGCTCAAAATCTCATGGAAGATCCGGAACACCTGGTACGGATCGATCGATCCCAGCGTTAGATCATCGTCAGCATATTTCCGGTCGTTGAAATGAAATCCACCAAGCTCTCCCAACCGCAGCAGCCACGCCACAATCTGCTCGATATTCGTCCCCTGGTAATGATGCCCCGTATCCACCAGCACCTTCGCTTTCGGACCCGCGCGACGCGCAAGTTCCAGCGCCATTCCCCAATCTGCAATGTCCGTGTGATAAAAGGCCGGCTCAAACGGCTTGTATTCCACCAGCATCCGCTGGTTTTCCCCGAGCGCCGCATGCGTCGCCCCAAGCACCTCTTCCATATAGCCAATCCGCTTACGAATACTTTGCGTCCCCGGGTAGTTTGATCCGTCCGCGATCCACAAAGAAACATCCTTCGATCCCAGCTCCCTCCCGATCTCGACCGAATCCAACAGGTGCGCCAGCGCATTCCCGCGAACCTCCGCACTAGGGTTCGCAATCGACCCATACTTATATTCCGCATCCTGGAACAGGTTCGGGTTGATTGACCCCGCCTTCACCCCGCACTTCTTCTCCAGTTCCTGGATGGCCGGAACATCCGCCTTCCCCCCCGGCAGATCCCACAGCACATGCAGCGCCACTGAAGGACTGGCACCCGTCAGCCGATTGACCTGCGACGCATCGCTGAACTTCTCCTCGATCGTCGTCGCCGCGCCAGCCTGCGCAAACTTCCCAAACCGCGTGCCGGTATTCGCAAAGCCCCACGACGGAAGCTCAATCCGGAAGCCATCAAGAGCGCGCCAGACCTTCTGTGCCTCTCGCTCCGCCGCACCTGCGCCGTTGATCGTCATCGCTAATACCTCATTGGATCAAGACTTACAACCTAGAAATATACTCTCTATTGAAACATTCAGCAGAATCTACCTTTCCATCGCAATTGTCAAAGGGTATTCTCGGCGCCCTCATTCAGCCAGGATGACATCCAAAAACCGCGGCCCATGCACCCCCTTAATCCGCGTCATCTCAATATCCGCCGTCGCCGACGGCCCGGAAACAAAAGTAGTCGCCAGCCCAGCCGTCGCTTGCAGCCGCTCCATTGCCTCAGGAACCGTCGCCACAACATCCTGCACTCGCACGACACACAGGTGATAATCCGGCACCAGGGTAATCGCCCGTCGTCCCTGCCCCGGCACATTCTGCAAGACTACTGTTCCCGTCTCCGCAATCGCCACAGTCGCCCCAGTCATCACGCCGTCCACCTGATCCAACTCAATCGCCGTCAATCCGGCATCCACAACGAACTCAAATCCATCCGGCATCCACTCCGCCGGCAACCCCACTGGTACAACGATTCGCTCAACGCCAGGTTGAACCTTACGCTCGGACAGCATCGCTGCTGCGCTCGCCGCCACATCAGCGTGCGCCACCCTCACCACGCGCGCGTCATAGTCTCGCAGACGATCCTCCAGTAGCTCCAGCACCGCCTCTCGCGACCGCGTCCCTTCCCTTCGATACCGTCGCTCCACGGCGTTACATCCAGTCCAAGCGCTCTCAGCGCTAGCCGCGCCTCCATTCGCCGCGCGTATCCTTCGCAACACCTCCGCACGAGCAGAATGTTTAACCAGCTCAACTGCCATTTTTGCCCCGCTTCTCCCACCAGTCACGAAACGTCTCCTTCGGCATCTCCTGCAGGTCCCTCGCCTGCGTCCATCCACCCAACTGCCCCGGCAGCCAGCCGATCCAACCGTCTTTCCCAGCCAAAGGCGACTCCGCCAGTCGCCCAACCTTCTGCGCTGCGCGGAACCTTCGCTCACTGCGAAAGATCAGGCCCATCGTTCGCATCGCCAGCGCCTCGGCGCTCAACCCCTTTTGCTTCACTACCTTGTTACGCAGATGGATCAGCACCTCCGGAATATCGATCTTCACCGGACACACCTCGTAGCAAGCCCCGCAAAGCGAAGATGCGTAAGGCAACGACTGCGCATAATGCATCTCCTGCAACTGCGGCGTCAAAATCGCTCCAATAGGCCCCGCATACACCGATCCGTACGCATGTCCCCCCGTTTGCCGGTACACGGGACACACATTCTGGCAAGCCGCGCACCGAATGCAGTTCAGTGTTTGCCTTCCCTCAGGATCCGAAAGGATCTCCGTCCGCGCATTATCCATCAGCACCACATGAAACACCCGAGGTCCGTCACGTAAAGAAGTTCCATCGCCAGCATTCACCCCGGTCCAAACCGAAGTGTATGGATTCATTCGCTCCCCCGTAGCCGACCGAGGCAACAGCTGCAGCAGGACCTCCAGATCCTGATACCGCGGAATCACCTTATCAATCCCCGCCACCGTAATCAGCGTCTCCGGCAGCGTCAAACACATCCGGCCATTCCCCTCGCTCTCGACGATGCACACCCCGCCCGTCTCCGCGATCAGAAAATTTGCGCCGCTAACCCCCGTCTTCACTCGCAGAAACTTCTCGCGCAAAAACATCCGCGCCGCATCGGCAAGGTCGTGCGGCTGATCTCCAAGCTCAGGCAGATTCATCTTCTGGCGAAAGATCTCGCGAATCTGCTGCCGGTTCTTGTGCAACGCCGGAACCACGATATGCGAAGGCCGATCCTGACCTAGCTGAATAATCAGCTCCGCGAGGTCGGTCTCAAGCGGTTGAACTCCCGCAGCCGAAAGCGCCGCGTTCAACTGGATCTCCTCCGTCGTCATCGACTTGATCTTGATGACCTCGTCCGACCCCGAAGCGTTCACCAGCGAGACAATAATCCGCCGCGCCTCCGCCGCATCCCGGGCCCAATGCACAACTCCACCCGCCCGAGTGCAGTTCGCCTCAAACTCTTCCAGATAGAAGTCCAGATTCTCCATCGTGTGCTGGCGAATCTGCTTTCCAGCCTCACGCAGAGCTTGCCAGTCCGGCATCTCGCCCACAACAAGCGCACGCTTCGCCTGAATCACATCCGTCGCATGACGAACATTCCTCCGCAACTGAGCATCGCCCATCGCCGCCTTAGCCGCAATCGGAAACAGCGGTGCAGTCTTCGGATCCAATCCGCCAACGCTCACGGCAACACCTCTTCCCCAGCCAGAATCTCCGCCAGATGCAACGTCTTCACACCAGTCTTCTGCCGGTGCAAACCGCCTTGGATATGCATCAGGCACGAGTTATCGCAAGCCGTACAAGCCTCAGCCTTCGTCTCCAGAACCGCAGCCATCTTGTCCGCCAGCATCGCACCCGAGACATCCGGGTTCTTTACCGCAAACGTCCCGCCGAATCCGCAACACTGCTCTAGCCCCTGCAACTCGACCAGATCAATCCCCTTCACCGCCTTCAGCAGTCGCAATGGCCCATCACCAAGCCCCAGGTTCCGCAATCCATGACAGCTCGCATGGTATGTCACGCGATGCGGATAGGAAGCCCCAACATCTTCCAACCCTAACCGCTTCGTCAGGAACTCCGAAAACTCGAACACCTTCGGCAGCAACTCATCAACATCCGCAATCAACTCTTTCTTCCCAATCTCCAAAGCCATCTTCGGATAGTGGTCCCGCATCATCGCCACGCACGACGACGAGGGCACCACCACCGCCTCGGCATCCCTGAACTGAGCGACGAACCGTTCCAGCAATGGCATCGCCTCAGCCTGGTACCCAGTGTTGTAGTGCATCTGTCCGCAACAGGTCTGTCCCACAGGAAATTCAACGGTATGCCCCAGCCGCTCCAGCACACGCACCACGGCCTTGCCAGTCTCAGGAAACAAAGTGTCGTTATAACAGGTGATAAAAAGCGAGACTCGCAAACCAACCTCCGCAATAATTCGTTCCAGAACAAAATTCAATAGAGAGTATATTTCCCCAACGCAACTCGCGTCAGGTACGATGGTAGCGTTTCAACAACGATCTTCTATCTTTATCAGAACGAGGCCTCGTGGGACCGAATCCGTTTCTTGGCGTCATCTTTCACTGGATCGGAGGATTCGCCTCCGCCACCAATTTCATCCCCTTCCGCGGCATCAAGCGCTGGTCGTGGGAGATCTATTGGCTCATCCAGGGCTTCGCCGCATGGATCGTCGCGCCCGTCGTACTCGCATGGATCTTCGTCCCCAACGCCTTCGGAATCCTCCACACCGCCTACGGTCAAGATCCGGCCAGCATCTACTATCCGATCCTGTGGGGCATCCTCTGGGGAGCCGGTGGCCTCACCTTCGGCCTCGCCATCCGCTATCTCGGCATCGCCCTCGGATACGCCATCGCTCTCGGCCTCTGTGCAGCGTTCGGAACCATCATCCCTCCCATCTATCACGGCCAGTTCCTCACCATCCTCCACCAGACCTCCGGCCAGATCATCCTGCTCGGCGTTCTCGTCTGCATCATCGGCGTCGCCGTCAACGGAGCCGCCGGCATGTCTAAAGAGCGCGAAGTCACGCCCGAAGAGAAAGCCGAAGCCGGAGAAACCGACTACAACTTCGGAAAAGGACTCGCCGTCGCCATCTTCGCCGGCATCATGAGCAGTTTCTTCGCCTTCGGCCTCGATGCCGGCAAACCCATCGGCAACCTCGCCAAAACCGCGCTGCTGGCAGACCATCGCCTCGACCTCTGGCAAAACCTTCCGGTCCTCATCGTCGTCCTCTGGGGAGGCTTTCTTACCAACTTCATCTGGTCAGCTATTCTCATCCTCAAGAACCACTCCGCAAAGCAGTTCGTCGGCGAACCAGGCCTCAACCCCATGCGCGCCACCCACGCCTCCGGCGACACCCTCGTCGACTTCGATCCCCTCGACCCTTCGACCTACGATCGCCTCGCGCCAAAAACCCTCCTCGCCAACTACTTCTTCGCGGCACTCGCCGGTGTCGTCTGGTACTTCCAGTTCTTCTTCTACTCCATGGGCCAGACCAAGATGGGCAAGTACGACTTCTCCAGCTGGACCCTTCACATGGCTAGCATCATCATCTTCGCCACGCTCTGGGGCCTCTTCCTGCACGAATGGCGAGGCACCAGCCGACGCACAAAAATTCTTGTCGCCACCGGCCTCTTCCTCCTGGTCAGTTCAACCGTGGTCGTCGGCTACGGCAACTACCTTAAATCCAACGAGACCCCCACAACCGTCACGCGATAAGCCACGCCAAACCGATCGTCGATCGGCTCCCATACCACCACTCGCGCGGTAGTTGAAGTTGCGTCGCGAATCTCACGCATCGGGGACGCCAGAACCCACAGCTCACCGTTCATTCCCATTTTGGAACCAGGCCAAAAACAAATGATGCACATCCTCTAAAAACAAACAGCTCCAATCCTAGACTTGGGAAATACATCGAAGCCCGATGAGGTGTAACCCTTGTTTTCCAATGGAAAGATCTGCCCCAACTGTCTCACTGAATCCCTCCACCACTCCCACCGCCCTCTCAGAGATTGGTTCTTCCGAATCCTTCGTCTCCGTCTGGTTCGTTGCATCTGTTGCTACCAGCGTTTCATCGCTCCGCTAGCAGCTTATCGCTCCAGGATCGGCCGACATCGACTAAACTAGTAGAGAGATGATTCCCACCCTCGAATGGCTCCCAACCGGCGTTAACTTCCTCGATCAAACCAAGCTTCCCCTTGAGGAGATTTACGTTCTCGCGACCGACTACAAGCAGGTCGCCACCGTCATCCGCGACATGATCGTCCGCGGCGCCCCTGCCATCGGTGTCTCCGCCGCGATGGGCATGGCCATCGGCATCGACCGCAGCGCCGCCACCACCATTCCCGACCTTACGGCCGAAGTCGCCGTCATCGCCAAAACCCTCGCCGAAACTCGCCCCACCGCCGTCAATCTCTTCTGGGGCATCGACGAAATCCGCAATCTCTACAATTCGCTCGCCGCCAAAAACACTCCAATACCCGAGATCAAAGCCGCCGTCGTCGCCCGCGCCCGTCAGATGTACGACGAGGACATCGCCGCCTGCAAACAGATGGGTGCCAACGGCGCATCCCTCCTTCCCAAAGAGGGCACGGTCCTCACCCACTGCAACGCAGGGGCACTCGCCACCTGCGGCTACGGCTCTGCGCTGGGCGTCATCCGCGCCGCCATTGAACGCGGCCACAAGATCGACGTCTTCGCTGACGAGACTCGTCCCTTCCTCCAGGGCGCGCGCCTCACTGCCTGGGAGCTCATGAAGGACAACATCCCCACCACCGTCCTCTGCGACAACATGGCGGCACACCTCATGAGCAAAGGCCGCATTCAAGCTGTCATCGTTGGTGCTGACCGCATCGCCGCCAACGGTGACGTCGCCAACAAGATCGGAACCTACGGCGTCGCCATCCTGGCCAAAGAGCACGGCATCCCCTTCTACGTCGCTGCTCCCTGGTCAACCCTCGACCTCGAGACTCCGACCGGCGACGGCATCCCAATCGAGCAGCGCGCGGCCTCCGAGGTCACTCACGCCAACGGCAAACAGATGACACCTCACGGCGTCGCCATCGAAAACCCCGCCTTCGACGTCACGCCAGCCAAATATGTCACCGCCATCATCACGGAACGCGGCGTCCTCAAGGCCCCTTACCAGGAATCGATCCGCCAAATGGCGACCCAACCAGCCGACACCGCCGAACTAACCACAGCCTGACCGCTCGCGAAAATTCGCAGCGCTCGAAGCCACGAAATAGACGAGACAGACTCCGCAAGTTGTGTTCGACTAGTCCTTGTTCCGCGGAGCCACTATGTCGTCCTTGTTGAAGTCCCCCCTGGGTCTTGTCTGCACTTTTCTCTGCCTTTCCCCCACCGCCATCACCCAAAGTCCCCAGCCTCAGCAAACCCCCTCTCAGCCGGCGCAGTCTCCGCAGACTGCAACCGCGCAACAATCGCCGAAGACCGCAGTCCCAACCCTCCACGCTGGTACGCAACTCGTAGTCGTCGACGTCGTTGTCACCGATAAAAATCACAATCCCGTTCACGGCCTTCAACAGTCGGACTTCACGCTCACCGAAGAGAACTCTCCGCAGGCTATCAAGCACTTCGAGGAGCACACCGCCCTCACTCCTGCCGACGCCACCAAATTTCCCCCAATGCCCAAGATGCCGCCGGGACTCTTCACGAACTTCACACCCGAGCCCGTCAACGGAGCCGTCAATCTCCTCCTCCTTGATGCCCTGAACACTCCGCTCAAAGACCAGATGTTCGTTCGCCAGCAACTTCTCGCCTATCTCAACGCAACGCCTCCGGGAACGCGAATCGCAATCTTTGGCCTCACCACCAGACTCACTATCCTCCAGGGCTTCACCAGCGACCCCGCTCTGCTCAAAGCCGTCGCATCCGCCAGCATGGGAAAAAACTCGCCCCTCCTCCAGGACTCAGTCGGCGGGGGCGGCATCCAGAACAGCACGGCCGATGACATGGAAGACGCGGGAATGGACGCCACCATCGTCGCCAACATGCGCCAGTTCGACGCCCAGCAGCAGTCCTTCCAGCTCCAGCTCCGCGCCAAGTACACACTCGACGCTATGAGCCAGCTCGCCCGTTATCTCTCCAGCATTCCCGGCCGCAAAAATCTCATCTGGTTCTCCGCCTCCTTTCCCATCAGCATTCTCCCCGACGCCACCAGCACACTCCCTGACCCATTCGCCGTCATGGCCGACTCCGAAGATGAGTTCCGCGACACCGTCAATCTCCTCGCCCGCTCTCAGGTCGCCGTCTATCCCATCGACGCCCGCGGACTCTTCAACTCCGAGATCTTCAGCGCCGCCACCACCCGCAATTACACGCGCAATCCCTCGCGCATGAACCAGGACCTCACCAAATTCGCCTCCGACACAGCCTCCGAGCACGGCACCATGCAGGAGATGGCCGACGCCACTGGCGGCCACGCCTTCTACAACACCAACGGCATCGCTCAGGCCGTCGCCGCCGCCATCACCGACGGTTCCAACTTCTACACCCTCACCTACACCCCCACCAATCAGAATCGCGACGGAAAGTTCCGCAAGATCAAGGTCCAACTCCCCCGCCAGGGAGTCACTCTCGCCTACCGCCACGGCTATTACGCCGACGACCCCGACAAAGGCCCTCCCAAACTCGAGGGTCAGGCTCCGAAGCCCACCGTCACCGACGCAGCTGTTACAGGCGCGACCCCTACCGCGGTACAAAGCCTCCGCAGCGCCGTCATGCGTGGCTCGCCCACGCCTACCGAGATACTCTTCAAAGTCGCCGTGCTACCCACCGGCCCGCCCACGCAGACTGAAGACACTCCCGCTTCCGGCAACATTCTCGTCGACAAAGCACACGGACCCTTCCGCCGCTACAGCGTCAGCTACGCCATCAGTCCCTCCGGCATCACCTTTCTTCGCACCTCCGACGGCAAAATTCATGCCAACTTCGAAGTCGCCGTCTTCGTCTTCAATCCTGAAGGCCTGCTCGTCAATAGCGTCACCAGTGATCTCCACATCGGCGCCACCCTCGAGGAGATCAAGACCAACGTAGCCAAGGGCATTCAATATCATCAGGAGATCAGCGCTCCAATCAAGGGCGAATATTTCTTTCGCATCGTCATCCACGACATCCCCCGCAACCGTTTTGGAGCCGTCGAGATAGCAACCTCCCAGGTCAAAAATCTTCCGCCCGTCGCTGCTTCTCCGGCTACACCGGCTTCAGCCGCGCCGACTGTCGCAGCGCCTCCATCGACACCTCCAGCCGCGAACCCAACGCCCAGCTCCACCGCTCCGCAATAGCCAGAGAGCATAAAATTGATCCTGTAGTCGATCAGGATTGCGTTGCTCCCCTCACTCCTCAACCCGCGCAAGCGATCCCTGCTACGCGGTAACCTTTTCGTCCTCGTCGGCCTTGCCATCGCCATCTATCTGTCGGACTTTCCCAACAGCCACGCCACTCCGCTCCTCGTCCTTCCTGCTCTCGTGGCCCTCGCCGGCACCATCGACACGGTCCGTTGCATGCAACGCCGCTGGAGCCTCTATCACGGAGGTGTCCTGCTCTTCATCTACATGGACCTCATGGTCCTCTGCATGATTTTCTTCCTCCTCCTCTATCCCTACGCCGGCTGGATCACCTCCTCCCGATAAGTAATCAGCCCTCCAACATGGCGTAGGCCACCAAAACCCTCTAAAATCGCCTCATCCAACCGGAGACATTCCAAAACATGCGCACTCCCGCCCGGCCTTGCACGCTCCTGATCCTCATTGCCCTGTCGCTAGTTTCACCCGCCCAATCGCCGCAAAAACCAACACCTGCCACAGCAGCGTGGTGGAACCAGACAGTCACTCTCTCCAACGACTCCATGGAGGGCCGCGACACCGGCACCGAAGCCTACGAGCGCGCCGCAAAATACGTAGCCGAGCAGTTCAAATCCGCCGGCCTCAAGCCCGCCGGCGACGACGGCACCTTCTTCCAGCGAGTCCCCATGCATCAAATCGCGTTGGACCAAGACAAATCTTCCGTAGAGATTCTCGGCGCCACAGGCAAATCCGACATACTCCACTTCACCACCGAAGTCACCACAGTCCCACGCGAACAACCATCACTCATCGAAGCCCCGATGGTCTTCGTCGGCTACGGCGTGCCTCCAGCCGACCTCGATATCAAGGGCAAGATAGCCGTCTTCTTCAACAGGGTCCCACCCGGTGTCGCAGCCACTGATCGCACGCCCTACTCCGCCACCCGTCTTCGCACGCTCACTCAAGCCGGCGCCGCCGCAATACTCTCCATCGACGACCCCGCCGACATCGAACCCTTCCACTGGCCAGCCGCCTACGCGCGCAGCGTCACCATCGCCGGAACAACAGCACCGAACGCCAACGCCCCCATAGGGATCCGAATCAACTCCGCCTCCCTTGACGGTCTCTTCAGCGCATCCGGCCACAATTCTGCCGAAATCGTCACCGCTGGAGGCAAAGGGGCCCCACTCACTGCCTTTCCGCTCAACCTTTCCGCTCGAATCAAACTCGTCTCCACCAGCAAAGACATCTCCTCCCCAAATGTCATCGGCATCCTCCCAGGCTCCGATCCAAAACTCGCTCCCGAATACGTCTCCCTCTCCGCGCACCTCGACGGCTACGGCTACGGCACTCCCGTGCTAGGCGACAACCTCTACAACGGCACCCTCGACGACGCCGCCTACGTCGCACTACTCATCGAACTAGCCAAAGACCTCCAGCAGAAGGCACCCGCTCGCTCTCTTCTCTTCTGTATCTTCTCCGGCGAAGAGAAAGGTCTCCTAGGCTCCGCTTGGTTCACGCAACACCTCACCGTCCCGAAGGAAAACATCGTCGCTGACCTCAATCTCGATCAACTCCGTCCCATCTTCCCTCTCAACATCCTCACCATGGAAGGCCTCAACGACTCCACCCTCGGCGACACCGTCCGCGCTGTCGCAACACCACTCAAGATCGAGATCCGCCCCGATCTCGAACCCGAGCGAAACCTCTTCCGCCGCGCCGACAACTACAACTTCGTCCGCATCGGAGTCCCGATCGCCTCCTTCGTCTTCGGCTACGACAAAGGCTCGCCCGAAGAGGTCGTCTACCGCGACTGGTACGCCCGCCGCTATCACAAGCCACAGGACGACATCCAGACTCCCATCGACTGGAAGGCCGCCGAGAGATTCAACCTCTTCTACAAGGCCCTGACCCTGGCCATCGCCAACGCGCCCACGCGTCCGCAATGGCTTCCCGACAGCCCCTATTCACCCCATCAAACCAAGGCTCCGTAGCCCCTCCGGCCTGCGTTATACTCGCGCAACCGGGACAAGCAGCCATCACCCTGTTCCATGTATTTGCCCCATGCAAGATCAAATCTTCAAGGAGACTCACTCATGTTCAAGGGATTCCGCGACTTCATTTTGCGTGGCAACGTCATGGACCTCGCCGTCGCCGTCATCATCGGCGCCGCATTTACGGGCATCGTCACAGCGCTGACCGAAAAAATCATTAACCCCCTCCTTGGCGCGATCATCGGCAAACCTAACTTCGGTTATTTGATCGCACACATCAACGGTGGCGAGATCCGTTACGGCGACTTCTTCACCGCAATCGTCAACTTCCTGCTCATCGCGGCCGTGGTCTACTTCTTCCTTGTTCTGCCCACACAATATCTCCTGAAGAAGTTCCATCCCACGACTCCGCCTCCCGCCACTAAGGCCTGCCCACAGTGCCTCAGCGACATCCCCGTCGCCGCCACTCGCTGCAAGTTCTGCACCCAGCCCGTGTAAATAGTGCCCGGCGCGATGCACGGAGCACCTCCCTGCGGACATCGCGCCCTTCCCTTCTCCCAAACACACCCATCTGCGATACCCTTGAGTCAATCAGCATTCAAATCGCTTGAGGCCACTCGTTGACTCGTCTCCACTCCTTTTCCTCCCTCTTTCTCCTGGCCTTCATCGCCTCCGCTCAGTCCCCCGCACCCCAGGTCTTCGGCTACCGCGACTTCACCCAGCAAGCCAAATGGGACCAGACCTTCATGGCCGTCCCCGACCCCAAACTAGCCGGCGAGCATCTCAAAACTCTCACTGCCGAGCCCCATTGGGCCAGCTCCCCTGAAGACTACAAGACCGCTCAATACGTCGCCGACAAATTCAAAGCCGCCGGTCTCCAGACCGAGATCGTCCCCTACAAAGTTCTCCTCAACAGACCCGTAAAGATCCTCATCGAAGCCTTCGACGCATCCGGCAACAAGCTCATGTCCGGTCCCACCCCCGAACACGTCGACCCCAAAAAGGATGGCGGTGACCCCTTCCAGGACGATCCCCGCATCCTTCCCGCCTTCAACGGCTCTTCCCCATCCGGTGACGTCACCGCTGAGGTCGTCTACGCCAACTACGGCACCCTCGCCGACTTCCAGCAGCTCGCCAAACTCGGCATCAGCGTCAAAGACAAGATCGTCATCGTCCGTTACGGCGAAAACTTCCGCGGCATCAAGACCTACATCGCCCAGCACTACGGAGCCAAAGGCGTCCTCATCTACTCCGACCCCGCCGACGACGGCTACTTCCGCGGCGACGTCTATCCCCACGGCCCCTGGCGTCCCGACTCCGCCGTCCAGCGTGGCTCCATCCAGTTCCTTCCCATCTACCCCGGCGACCCCACCACTCCCGGCATCGCCGCCACCCTCACTCTTCCCAACTCCAAACGCATCCCCGCCGACAAGCTCCAGAACAACCAGCCCAGCATCCCCACCAATCCGCTCTCCTACAAAGACGCCGCCCCTATCCTCAAAGCCCTCGCCGGCGACGAGTCTCCCCGCGACTGGCAAGGCGCGCTTCCCTTCACCTATCACCTGGGAGCCAGCGCCAAAGACCCCAGCGCCCCACGCGTCACCGTCCACATGCACCTCGAGCAGGACATCGCCCTCCGCACCATCTGGGACGTCATCGGCACCATCCCCGGCGCAAGCCCAACCCAAAAAGACGACTGGGTCGTAGCCGGCAACCACCGCGACGCCTGGGTCTACGGAGCAGTCGATCCCAACTCCGGCACCGCCGCCCTCCTCGAAACCGTTCACGGCCTAGGCGATCTCCTCAAACAAGGCTGGCGCCCCCAGCGAACCATCGTCCTAGGCAGTTGGGACGCCGAAGAAGAAGGCCTCATGGGTTCCACCGAGTGGGCCGAGCAGAATGAAAAAATCCTCAGCCACGCCGTCGCCTACTTCAACACCGACGTCGCCGTCAGTGGGCCCGACTTCACCGCCGCCGCCGTCCCCTCCCTAAAGCAATTCGTCCGCGAGATCACACAGGAGGTCCCCAGCCCCAAAGGCGGCACCGTCTACGACCAGTGGAAGGCCCAACAAACCAACAACGCGAACCGACGTCGCCCGCACCCCGGATTCGATACCGAAGTCCGCATCGGCACTCTCGGCTCAGGCTCCGACTACACCCCCTTCATCCAGCACCTCGGCATCCCCTCAACCGACATCGGCTCCGACGGTCCCTACGGCGTCTACCACTCCACCTTCGACGACTACACCTGGTTCACCAGATTTGCCGACCCCACCTTCGCCTACGAGCAACAGCAGGCCCGCGTCCTCGGCCTCGAGATCCTCCACATGGCCTCGACCGACGTCCTCCCATACGACTATGAGCTCTACGGCAAAGAAATCGTCAGCTACATCGAAGCCGCCCAAAAGCGCGCAACCGAACAAAAGCTAACCCTCGACTTCACCGCCGCCATGGCCGCCGCCAAACGCTTCACTGCCGCCGGCACTGCGATCCGCGCCGCGCAAAACACCCCACCCACAGATCCAACAGCCCTCAACCAATCCCTCCGCGAAGCCGAAGAAGCGCTCCTAAACCAGGCAGGCCTGCCCAAACGTCCCTGGTACCGTCACACTATCTACGCCCCGGGCGAGTTCACCGGCTATGCCGCCGTCGTCATCCCCGGAGTCAACGAGGCAATCGAAGCTGCCGACGCCACCCGAGCCCAAACCCAGCTCACCCCCCTCACCGAAGCGCTCAACCACTCCGCCGCCATCCTCGAATCCGCTGCAAAGTAACCCATCCTGAAGAGATGTCTTGAAGGCAGCGCTCCACGCCACGGCCAACTCGCAGTTTGTGGGCTGTACCCGACCACGGAATATGTGACAAACGGCGCCACTGCGCAACAACCCTTTTCCTTCCTGTGACATGGATCCAAAATGACACTTTAGTGTTATCCGCCCACCCCTAAGTGGGATGTCTCCTTTTAGTAACCCGGCACATGATTACTCGAAGACGGCTGAAACCGCCAAAAAGGAGACTCCCCCAATGGTTCACGATCTTGTCCTTGCATTGGTATTTCTCGCTATGATCATCGCTCCTGCACTCCTCGCCATGCGCAGCGAAAAAGAAGAAAAAGACATCCTCTAGATCCATCTTGCATGAGCAGCCCCATCGCTCCGCAAACCAGACTCGTAGCCTCCACTCCGAGTCGGCAGAGAGAAAGAGCTCTGCTGAAAGACCGAAGGCCGCATCTCCCGGATGCGGCCTTCGTCGCGTCTACAAGCAAAAACCCTGAGCCAAAACCAGCTACCGGCTAACTCCGCAAAGCCATCTGCTCCGTAACAATCTGCGTCAAATCCGGCTTCACCAGTCCATGCTCCCGCGCGTTGAACTCATCCACCTTGCTCGACCAGTTCATGCTGCAGAACTTCGGCCCGCACATACTGCAGAACGCCGCTTCCTTGTAGTAATCATCCGGCAGCGTCTCATCGTGCATCCCGCGAGCCGTATCCGGATCAAGCGACAGCGCAAACTGCTTATCCCAGTCAAACGTGTACCGCGCATGCGAGATCGCATCATCCCTGTCCCTCGCTCCAGGCCTGTGCCGCGCAATATCCGCCGCGTGCGCCGCAATCTTGTACGCGATAATCCCGTCCTTTACGTCCTTCTCATTCGGCAATCCCAGGTGCTCCTTCGGAGTCACATAGCAAAGCATCGCTGCACCATGCCACCCAATCATCGCCGCGCCAATCGCACTCGTAATATGGTCATACCCGGGAGCGATATCCGTCACCAGAGGCCCCAGCACATAGAACGGAGCCCCATCGCACAGCTCCACTTCCTTATCCACCTGCTCCTTGATCTTGTCCATCGGCACATGCCCCGGACCCTCAATCATCACCTGCACATCGCTCTTCCAGGCCTGCCGCGTCAGCTCACCCAGCGTCTTCAGCTCCGCAAACTGTGCTTCATCGCTCGCATCCGCCACGCAACCCGGCCTCAGGCCATCACCCAGCGAGTAGCTGACGTCATACTTCGCCATCACCTTCGTGATGCGATCAAAATTCTCATACAAAAAGTTCTGCTTATGGTTCGCCGTCATCCACTGCGCCATAATCGCTCCGCCACGGCTCACAATTCCCGTAATCCGCTTCGCCACCATCGGCACATACTGAATCAGCACACCCGCATGGATCGTAAAGTAATCCACACCCTGCCGCGCCTGCTCCTCAATCACCTCAAGGTAGAGATCGATATTCAAATCCTCAACCCGCTTCACCCGGCTCAGTGCCTCATACAACGGCACGGTCCCAATCGGCACCGGCGAGTGCCGCAAAATCTGCTCCCGAATCATCGGAATATCCCCGCCCGTCGACAGGTCCATCACCGTATCCGCGCCAAAATGCACTGCAGTATGCAGCTTCCTCAGCTCTTCATCCACATTCGACACAATCGCCGAGTTCCCGATATTCGCATTGATCTTGCACAGCGACTCCACCCCAATCGCCATCGGCTCCAGCTCAGGATGGTTGATGTTCGCGGGAATAATCATCGTTCCCTTCGCAACCTCGCTCCGCACGAGCTCCGGCGCCAACTTCTCCCGCTGCGCGACAAACGCCATCTCCTCAGTAATCATTCCCTTGCGAGCAAAGTGCATCTGCGACATATTCCAGTCGCCCGTCCGCTCCGCCTCAGCCTTCCGCTTCACAATCCACTCCGCGCGCCCCGTCGGCACCTTGTAGTCGTTGCCGTGCGAGTGCGACCCGTTGCCGCTACCATTCGAAGCTGCGCCGTTTCCATTTCCGCTCATAATGCCCCCTACTTTGGATAACCGTATTATCGAGTAAGTATACGATGCAAACGCACTCACCCACGTACACCGCAACGTGCTGTCTTTCGAAGGCAAAGCGGCATTATCGTTCCAGCCATGTGAACCCTAAGAAATCGCCTTCGCCTGACCGAATAACTGAGGACCGGTTAAGTGAAAACTGATCGCCATAGCCTTTGTCTTTGTCTTTCTCAGACTGAATAACTGACAACTGGTTAACTGAAAACCGATCGCACCTGCTTTTGCTTTTGCTTTCAGGCACCCCAAACGATCCAGCAGGAACATCCACGATGCGCGTCGCCATCCTCTCCGACATTCACGGAAATCTCACCGCCTTCGAAGCAGTCCTCGCAGACATCAAACAAGTCTCACCCGACCTCGTCCTGCATGGAGGAGACTTAGCCGACAACGGATCCAGTCCCACGGAAATCATCGACCAAATCCGCGCCCTGGGCTGGCAAGGAGTCATGGGAAACACCGACGAAATGCTCGTCGAACCAGAATCGCTGGAGAATTTCGCCAGCCAATCCTCCGCCCCAGCCGCTCTCTGGGAAACCATTCGCCAGATAGCATCCGCAACCCGCTCCATCCTCGGAGACGAAAGACTGGCATGGCTCCGCGAACTACCCCGCGTCCAGACGCAAAAGACCTTCGCACTCGTCCACGCCACCCCTCAAAGTTGCTGGCGAGCACCCTCACCCGAAGCGACAGACAAAGACCTTGACGCCACATACGCCTCCCTGGGCCAGCCAATCGTCGTCTTCGGGCACACTCATCGTCCATCGATTCACAGCATGTCCGGAGCCGTGAAACTCCTCATCAACACGGGAAGCGTCGGCCTCCCCTACGACGGCGATCCTCGCGCATCGTATCTGCTACTTGAAGAAAACAAGCCCTCAATCCGCCGCGTCGAATACGACATGGAAAAGGAGCTGAAAGCCCTCTCAACCTGCGATCTGCCTGGTGCAGCATGGACAGCAAAAATGCTCCGCACAAGCTCTCCTCAAATGCCGTAAATCGTTGCCCAGACCATCTGGCTCGGAACGTGCCAACGCCAACAATCAATCCGGCGTCAGGCAGTAATCCACAGCCAACCATCCCATCGGCCTGGCATCCTATCCACCAGAACGCAGAACGACCCGTGAGCACTCCGGCTGGAACGTTCGCCGCTCTCACCCACATCCATGCAACACCACCCGGCGCATCTCCCGCCTACGAGAGACCGCGTCTCAAAAGGAGAACCATCCTCATGAAGCTCTTTTCCGAAAACATCGAAGACCTTCGTACCCTCTACATCGCCAACCTCCGGAAGGCCCTCGACATGGAGCAGAAGATCACCAAAGCCCTTCCCACCATGATCGAGAAATCCACCGACTCCCAACTCGCCACGGCATTCCGCAACCACCTCGAAGAGACCCGCGGCCACGTCGCCGAGGTCGAACGCATCCTCCAACAGGCCACCGGCGAAACCTCGCCCTCGACCTGTAAAGTCATCGGCTCCCTCATAAGCGAGGCCGAAGACAACATCAAGGACGCCGGCGACGAAAGCATTCGCGACATCACCCTCATCGCCTCCGCCCAGCAGGTCGAGCACCACGAGATGGCCGTCTACGGAACCCTCCGCAACTGGGCCGAGTTACTGGGCGAAACCGAAGCCGCCGATGCACTCGAAAGCATCCTCGACGAGGAAAAAACCGCCGACGAAACCCTTACCACCATCTTCGACAGCGTCAACACCACCGCAGAAACCAGAAGCCGCTCCCACGCCACCGTCTAGGCCCCTACAACCCCGAAACTAAACGGCGAAGATCTCACACCGAGGTCTTCGCCGTTCAACTTTAGATCCTCCTGCACCACAGCAGAAGTAATATGGTTCGCACAACCGAACCGGGCAGTTCTAGCGACTCAGGAAAGAACATAATTACCATATGACGATCTGCAGTCCTTTTTTTCGTCGCACGCGCATCTGCATCTCCCTGACCCTCAGCCTCACCGCCGCTTCCTTCGCGCCCAGACAAATTCCCGGCCAATCCATCCCTACGCAACCCCCCGTCCACGTCACTCAATCCCCGCAAGGCTTCATCGCTGCCATAGGCAACGAGAGGCTTCATCTGATCGTCTGTTCCGACTCGATCCTCCACGTCACCACCGATGTAGCCACCCGCCCGGACGAGGCCACCTTCAATCACCCGCAACCCTGGCTCCTTCCCCCAGACCAATCCTGCAAAGGAGCACCCTTCCAATTCAGTCAGGACGAAAAACTCGCCACCCTAAAAACCGCCACCCTCACCGCCTCCATCTCCCTCTCACGCGGCAATCTCACCTTCACCACCTCCGACGGCAAGCCCCTTGCCCATGAGCGGGACAGCGTCCCTCGCACCTACGACCCAGTCACCATCAACGGCGACCCCACTTATCACGTCGTCGACCGCTTCGCCCCCGACTTCTCCGAAGCCCTTTACGGCCTCGGCCAGCATCAGAGCGGCATGTTCAACTATCGCGGTTCCACCGTCGAATTAGGTCAGAACAACACCGACATCGCCATCCCATTTCTCGTCTCCACCAAAGGCTACGGCATCATCTGGAACACCGCAGCCTTCACCTACGTCGACAACCGCTTCCCACTCGAGCTCTCCTTCGACTCCATGGCCGGCGACGGCGTCGATTACTTCATCCTCTACGGCCCCCAGATGGACGACATCATTCATCAATACCGCAACCTCACCGGCCACGCGCCCATGCTTCCCCGCTGGGCCTACGGCTTCATCCAATCCAAGGACCGCTATACCTCGCTCGACGAGATCATCTCCATCGCCAACCGCTACCGCGCCGAACACATCCCTATGGACGTCATGGTGCAGGACTGGTTCTGGTGGAAGCATGAGGGCGACCCCATCTTCAACGACAACTACCACGACGTCCCCGCCGACCTGAAAAAACTTCACGACGAACATGTCCACACCATGATCTCCACCTGGGGCCTCATCGACCCCGCCGCCGACACCTACAAAAAGCTCGACAGCGAAGGTCTCCTCATCCCCAGCGCCCACGTCTACGACGCCTCAAACCCCAAGGCGCAGGACATCTACTGGAACAGCCTGCCCGGCAAACTCTTCGCCCAGGGCTGGGACTCCTTTTGGCTCGATTCCGCAGAGCCCGAAGAATACTGGCCACACGTTGGAGACGCCATCCTTCGCAGCAAAAAAATCGCCATCGGCAACGGAGCTATGTACACCAACATCTATCCGCTCCTGCACAACGAAGGAATTCAACGTAATTGGCGCAAGACGACGGACCAGAAGCGCACCTTCCTCCTCACGCGCTCTGCCTTTCTCGGCCAACAGCGAGTAGGCGCCACCGTTTGGTCCGGCGATGTCTTCAGCAGCTTCTGGGGACTCACCCATCAAATCGCCGGCGGCCTCAACTACGCCATCTCCGGCATGCCGTATTGGACGACGGACATCGGAGGGTACTGGCCAACCTACCCAGGCCAGCCAACCGATCCCGCCTATCAGGAGCTCTACCTCCGCTGGTTTCAGTTCGGCGTCTTCTGCCCCATCTTCCGCACGCACGGCCACCGTCCCCACAACGAAATGTGGAGCTACCCCGACGTCGAACCCTCGCTCATCGCTTACGACAACCTTCGCTATCGCATGATGCCCTACATCTACTCCCTGGCCTGGAAAGTCTCAAGCGACGACTACACCATCCAGCGGCCTCTCGTCATGGACTTCAAAGACGATCCACTCACCTGGAACGTCGGCGACCAGTTCATGTTCGGACCAGCTATTCTAGTCAGCCCCGTCACCGAGGCAAAAGCAACAGAACGTCGCGTCTATCTACCAAAGGACACAACCTGGTACGACTTCTGGAGCGGAGAGAAGATTCAAGGCGGGGCACACGTGCAGGCGGCAGCGCCTCTCGATCGAATTCCACTCTACGTGCGCGCCGGTTCGATCCTACCTCTGGGGCCGCCGGAGCAATATGCCAACGAAAAGGTCAACGGCCCCATCGAACTGCGCATCTACACCGGCGCCAACGGCAGCTTCACCCTCTATCAGGACGAAGGCGACAACTACAACTACGAAAAAGGTCAGCACGCGACCATTCCCATCACATGGTCCGACTCCGCCGGAACACTGACCATAGGCGCCCGCACCGGAACCTACGTCGGCATGCCGGACGAAATCACCTTCAACATCGTCTGGGTCAGACCCGCCCATGGAATTGGTGGCGTTGAACAACAAGCAGACAACACCGTCGTATATCGCGGTTCAGAACTCAAAATGAATCGACCCACTCAACTTAAAATAAAACACGCGTGGACTTGACAAGAGGCCCCGTCAGAATCGAGCGCAAGTCGATCTCGCTCAGCAGACTCGCACGGCCGAACGCACTGCGGAACACTCGAAGTCCAGACCTAAGTCTAATTTCTTGAAGACTTTGCCCAAAACTGACGGGGTGAGGGGGGTACCCGTCCTCGGTTGGAAGTAAACTGGAGAGGACGGAGTATCATGCCAAACGAAACCAGAAAGAATCCGATCAAGATCATCGTCGCCTCGGCAATTATTTTGGCGACAGTAGCCTATCTCGCCTTCACCGGCGGTCGCGACAACAAGAGCTACTACGTCACTATCGGCGAGCTCCAGGGCATGGGCGACAAGGCCTACGTCCGTCACCTTCGCGTCGCTGGAAACGTAGCTCCCGGCAGCATCCATCGCGCCGGAGCAAACGCCACCTTCGATCTCCTCGAGCAGGGCCGCAAACTCACCGTCGTCTATCAGGGCTCAGAGCCCCCACCCGACACCTTCAAGGACGACGCCCAGGCCCTCGCGGTAGGCACCTACGGCCACGATGGTGTCTTCCACGCCACGGAACTCCAGGCCAAGTGCGCCTCCAAATACGCCCCCGCCGCATCAGCCAGCACCACTGCGGCAGCAGCACTACCCGCCACCGCCACCCACTAGCTACTTCCCAGTCAACGCCTTCAGATAGAGATATTAAACTCCACGCCGGTATAGAACGACTCGACGCCAATCCGCTCGTCCCTGCCATGGGCGCGCACATCGTCTTCATCGATCCCCATCCCCGAAAATCCGTAACTCGGCATCCCCGCTGCCATCGTAATTTTGCTATCCGAAGCCCCGGTCTCCATCTCCGGCACAATCGGCAACCCAGGCCACATCTGGCCAACAACAGATCGCAGAGCCCCAAAGACCTCCTGATTCAAAGGCGGAGGTGGAACCGAAACCTCGTTCTCACCCCGGTCGCTCAACGCTCCCGCATCACTCACCAACTTCACCTCGACTTTCGGATCCGCAAACACCTTCGTCAACTCCGCCCGAACCTCGGCGGGAGTATGCCCCGGCAGAATCCTGCAGTTCACATTCGCGTCGGCCCGTTGTGGCAAAGCGTTCCGCGCATGCCCTGCCTGCACCATCGTGGCCACACACGTCGTTCGCATCGTCGAGTTGTATAGCGGATTCTCCGAAAGGCGGGCCACAGCGCCCGCATCTGCAGGCGTCTTTAATACTCCCTGCATATCACTGGCCACCTGCCCCATCTCGATCTTCGCCATCACCTCGAAATATCCCCGCGTCACTGCATTCAACTCGAACGGAAACTGGTACTCCCCTAGCCGCCCCAGCGCATTCGCCAGATGATAGATCGCGTTATCTTTTTTCGGAAGCGAACTGTGGCCCCCAGGATTCGTCGCCATCAACTGGAAATCCGCATATAACTTCTCAGTCGCTTCGACGCCAAGATTGACTGGTTTCCCTTTCTCAGTATTCAATCCGCCCGCATCAGCATTCAGCACAAACTCCGCGTCCAACAGCTCGCGGTGGTTCTTAAGCAGCCAATCCACACCATTCGACTTGCCGCCCTCTTCGTCTGCCGTCAGCGCCAGAATCACATCGCGATCCGGCACAAATCCCTCCCTTTTCAGCCGAATAAACGCCGCTACTGAAGCGGCGTCCGACTCCTTCATATCCTGCGTCCCACGACCGTAGAAGTACCCATCCTTCTCCGTAAATACAAAGGGATCGCTCGTCCAGTCCTCGCGCTTTGCCTCCACGACATCAATATGCCCGATGATAAGTATCGGCCTCTTCCCGCTCCCTGCCCTGCCGCGATAACGCGCCACCATATTGCCTTTGCGATTATTCGGCCCCAATACCACCACGTCCTCTGCCGGAAATCCTGCGTCCAGCAGTCGCTTCCTCATCGCCTCGGCCGCAATCGTCGTGCTCCCCACCGAGTCCGTCGTGTTGATCTCAATCAGTTGCTTGAAGACTTCGTGAGCCAGCTGTCGCGAAGACGCATCGAGCGCTGGCGCCTGTTGAGCATGGAGAGTCGAGCCAATAAGTCCGGCACACAGAACGGCGAACAGTTTCAAAGTAGGTCTCCTCAAATAGCGTCGCGCTGCAATGAGGCAGCCGCTAGCCATATACTCGCATGAGGGCGCCGGGATCGCTCCAGAATCAGAAATGCAGACCACAAACACAACCCGCAGTGCCGCGGCCGCCACCGCAATCCAGCTCGATTCCGTCTCCAAGATCTACGGTAGCTTCGCCGCACTTCGAAACGTCTCCACAACCTTCGACGCCGGCTCCTGCACCGTCATCCTCGGCGAAAACGGTGCCGGCAAATCCACGCTCCTCCGCGTGATCGCCGGCCTCATCAAGCCCACCCGCGGTTCGGTGACTGTCTTCAATGAATCTCCGCACGTGCAGCGCCGCCGAATGGCCTACATGAGCCACTCGCCCATGCTCTACGACGAGCTCACCGCAATCGAGAACCTCAACTACTTCGCCTCGCTGCACCGCGACGGTGGCTGCGCATGCGTTGGCAATCCTGAGATGGCCCTTCGCGCCGTCGGCCTCGACCCCACGCTGAATCGTCCCGTCGGGCAATACTCCCAAGGCATGCGCCAGCGCACCTCTCTTGCCCGCGTCCTCCAGGGAGATCCCGAGATACTCCTCCTCGACGAGCCCTTTTCCAACCTCGATGCCGCCTCCGCCCACCACATGGTCGAGCTCCTCGCTGACTTTCGCACCTGGCCTGTCCCAGGCGGTAGTCAACGCACGATCCTCATCACGACCCATCAGGCGGCACTCGCCAGCCCCCTCGCCGACGCCACCCTAACCATGCGCAACGGTCAGGTTCTTGATCCCGTGGTTAAGCCCGAGGCGATCAGGTGAAGATCCCGCAACCAGCCAAAACCAACGCGGCCCGCCTCCTCGACTCTCTTGGCATCCAATACGAACTTCGCCCCTACGAGGTCGATCCTGATGACCTCACCGCCGTTTCCGTAGCCCACAAAATCGGCCTGCCTCCCGAGCAGGTCTTCAAAACCCTTCTGACCCACACGAACGGGGGCGATTACCTCTTCGCCGTCATCCCCGGAGACGCCGAGCTCGACCTCAAAAAGCTGGCGCATGCGGCAGGTATAAAGAAAATCGAACTTGCCTCTCTCAAAGACGTCGAGCCTCTCACCGGATACGTCCGTGGAGGCGTCACCGTCTTCGGCGCAAAAAAGCCCTTTCCGGCCTTTGCCGACGAGACCATCGAGCTCTTCGACGTCATCTCAGTCTCCGCCGGCCAGCGCGGCCTTCAACTCATCCTCTCGCCTGCCGACTATCTCCGCGCCTCGGAAGCCACGCTCGCCGACCTCACAAAGGGGCTCGCGTGAACTACCTCCACCACGTCCTCGACCATCTCCGCAAAGACCTGCGCCTGGAGTGGCGCTCTCGCGACGCCATCAACGGAATGCTCTTCTTCGCGCTTCTGGTCGTCGTCGTCTTCGGCCTTGCATTCGACCCCACCAGCTATCCGACAACGACCCGGCAGATTGCAGGCGGCATCCTCTGGGTCGCTCTTCTCTTCGCCTCCATGACCGCGCTCAATCAGTCCTGGGCTCGCGAGTTGCGCAATCAGGTTCTAGAAGCGCAGCGCATGGCCCCATCCCCAGCCTCTGCCCTGTTCCTCGCCAAAGCCATCGCGAACATGCTGTTCGTCCTCGCCGTCGAAGCAGTTCTCGCGCCGGTCTTCATCGTCTTCTTCAACCTTCACGTGCTCGGCAACGTTTGGCTGCTGGCCTTTATCCTTCCGCTCGGTACCTGGGCGATTGTCGTCAATGGCACGTTCTTCGCCGCCCTGGGGTTGCGCGCCCGTAACCGCGAACTGCTTCTTCCTCTCCTGCTGCTACCCATCTCGCTCCCGGCGCTGCTCGCGATGGTTCAAGGAACCACAGGCATTCTCACCAACGATCTCGACTCCATCCAGATTAGTACCTGGATCAAGCAGTTGGCCGGTTACGACATCATCTTCACCACCGTGTGCATCCTGCTCTTCGAAACCGTCCTCAACGCCGAATAGCCGCATTCGCGATAAACTAGATCAATGGAGCAGCGCACCCCCAGTCTCCGCAGCGTCGCCTGGCTCTGGTTTGGAATCGCCGTAGCCGTCCTCGTTGTCGGCTTCCGCCAAGCCATCTTCCTCACTCCCACCGACGCTGCGCAAGGCGATGTCGGGCGAATCTTCTATTACCACGTTCCCATCGCCATGTTGAGTTTGGTCTTCCCCTATCTCAACTTTGCCGCCTCTCTTCTCTATCTCTTCTGGCGCACTCGCGACCCGCTGAAGGCCCTCACCGCCGATGCCTTTGCTCTTGCCTCCGCAGAGGTTGCAGTTGTCTACGCCAGCATCACTCTCCTGACCGGGATGCTCTGGGGACGCGTCGCCTGGGGGATTTGGTGGACTTGGGATGCTCGGCTCACCAGCATGCTTCTGCTCTGGCTCCTCTATGTCAGTTACCTCATGCTGCGCAGTTTCTCTGCCACCGGCCAGAGCCAGACTCTCGCTGCCGTCCTCTCAGTCTTCGCAGCCGTCGACGTCCCCATTGTTTACATGTCTATCCGCTGGTGGCGCACGCAGCATCCCGCGCCTGTCTTCGGCGGTGGTCCAAACTCCGGTATGGATAAATCCATGCTTCCGGCATTCCTCTGGAACCTCGCTGGCTGGGCAATCTGGGGTGTCTTTATCCTTTTCGTCCGTTTCGCTTTGGAACGACGGCGTCAAATCGCCGAACAGGAGGCTGCCCTTCTCGCTATCGAAGCCTCTCTGGAGATCCCGCAATGACCTGGCAATCGTTTTTTGACACCACCACCATGGGCCACAGGCATCTACTCTTTGTCTACGCTCTCGTTCTTGTCATTCAGGGGAGCTACTTCGGTTGGATCCTCCGCAACTGGTCACTCACCAGAATCCGTCGCCATTAAAAAAATCAACGAAGTCGCAGAATCGCGACTTCGTTGTCCGAGAATAAAGTGCAAATGACGCGATAGATCCGAAGGGGTCAACGTTCCACGTCGATGACATAGACACAGAGTTCCGGAAAAAAGTTTCGGTAAAAACTTTAAATTCTCAGCGGTATCTTTAGCTTGCTGCTCTCCCAACCCCTCGATAGACTCCGAACAGTGCCAACGCCCCTCCGATCTCTTGTCCAATCCCTCTTAGTGGCCGTTTGTGCGCTCGTTCTAGGCACCTCGGGCTGCCGGCGGAGCAGCTTTCCCGACGTTCCAGACGGCTACCGCGAGTTCGCCTACGTCAGCAACGGCGGATCCAACACCGTCTCGGTGCTCGATCTCGTCTATCTGCGGCAGGATCATACGCTTCAGGTTGGGACCAATCCCACCCATCTGGCCGCCAATCCCGTTCGTAACGAGGTCTACGTCGTCAACACGCAGTCCGGCACAGTCTCGGTTATTGATGCGGAGACCAATCGCGTTGCAGCCACCATCCCTGTGCATCGACTGCCGACGTTCCTCTCAGTCGACCCCACGGGCCATCGCGCCTACGTCACCAACTTCGGCTCCAACTCCGTCAGTGTTCTCGACCTCGATCGTCGCCGGGAGATCGCCGTTGCCGGCACGGGCGAACAACCCAGTCTGGCCCGTATCTCGCCTGATGGACGCAGTTTGGTCGTCACGAATCGAGGTAGCGGAAGCGTCTCCATCTTTGGGGTTATCCCTTATAACGGCGCGGCCAAATCAGAGGCCGTCGCCTCGTCTTCGTGCGGCATTTCCGGGCTGCCCAGGGGCTTCGGATGCTGCGATTCTTCCGGATTCTTCGAAGGTCTTCGTCGCATGTTCCGGAGGCCATCAGGTAATTGCGATCGGGCTTGCGGCGGCGGCTGGATCGTGGGCCGCGACGCAGAATCCTGCGATGATGACCGACCATATGCTGGCTTTGCTTGATGTGGGGAAGACGCCTGTTCATCTGGCGATGAAGCCTGATGGCGGTGAGATTTTCGTTTCAAACTACGACTCGGACAGCATCTCCGAGATCTCGACGTGGACAAACGAGGTTGGTGGGACGTATGCGATTGGAAACAAACCTGTTCGCGGAATTGTGAGTCGCGACAATGGCAGGCTGTGGGTCGCGAACTTTGGGGCGGACTCGATTGCGTTGTATAGCATTGATGATGGGAGACTTACGTGGAGCGTTCGCGCGGGTTCGGCGCCGGATGCGCTGGCGTTTTCGAAGGATGAGCATCTGTTATTGGCGGCAGACGCTCATTCAGGGGATGTTGCGGTGATACGGACTGAGAGCAGCCAGGGGCGGCCGGCTTTGTTTACGATTCTTCCGGCGGGGATCTCTCCGAACTCGATTGCGGTTAAGGCGATTGAGAAGAAGCCTTAGTTGGCAAAAAAATATTCCGATGGCCGACTGGGGATTTTCGCCGATTTTGCGGGGGTTTTTGAGGGGGGTGGCCGAGAAAACGCGCGTTTTTGTGTGGTGAGTTGTGGTCACAAACGTGGTTGGTAGTGCAAAAACGTGGTTTTTCGGCGACTTTAATTCAGGCGCTAAGAATTTTCCTCTTTTTTGAACCTTATTTTTCCACAGACGGTTGGGCTTGCCTCAGCCCTGGCGCGCCAGAACCAGGGTGATGTCGTCGGGCTGTTCTTCGGCTCCTATCCAGGCATCGAGAGCGAGCAGAACCTGGTTGGAGATGATGTGGAGGGGCTGGTCGCGGTAGCGGCTCACGACCTCCATGAGGCGCTCCTCGCCAAACTCGCCGAAGTCGTTCTCCGGTTCGGTCACTCCGTCGGAGTAGGCAACGAGAATGTCTCCGGGCTGCAGGTGGAAGCTGTCCTCGTCGTAACGCATGCCATCCATGAGGCCGACGACCGTTCCGCCCTGATCGAGTCTGCGGATAGTGCCATCGCGCCCGAGGACGAGCGGAGGAAGCTGGCCTGCGTTGGAGTAGGTCAACTTCGCCGAGGCTGCATTGTAGTGAGCCAGGAACAGCGTTGCGTATTTTTCAGGTTGGGTGCTGCGGTAGAGATGCCTGTTGAGCAGAGAAAGAATGCGGCCCGGCGATTGAAAGAGTTCATCACCCTCTCCACCGCGTCCCTCGCGGCTGGCCATGAGCCCGGCCACCGACGACTCGCTATAGACGAGCTCCTCGCTGGCAAAGCGGTAGGCGCGCACGGCTGAGTGCAGCGTCGCCATTAACAAAGCTGCTGAGATGCCTTTTCCGCTGATGTCGCCGATGGCGATGCCTACTCCGGTCTCCCTGCGGCTGGCCATGCCATCGTGCGCCTCCTCGTGGAAGACAAGGAAGTCGTAGTAGTCTCCGCTGACTGAGCGTGCCGGACGGCAGACACCATGCAGATCAAGACTGGCAATGCCATGATCCTGCAGCGGAAACAGATTGGCCTGAACCTCCTGGGCGATGGAGATCTCGTTCTGCAGCCGCTCCTTCTCCTTTTGCTCTTCGAGCAGCCGTTTCAGCGATCCTGCCATGGTGTTGAACGATTGGCTCAGTTCGGCAAGTTGATCGCTGCGGGTGACGCCGATGCGATAGTTGAGATCGCCGCGATCGATGTGTTGCGTCGCCTTGTAAAGATCGGTGACCGATGACGTGATGGTCTTGCTCAACCGCAGCGCCATCCAGACGGCCAGTATGCCGAGGATCGCAAAGAGCAGACAGAGCAGGACGAGAGCGATACGCAACACGCTGGTGATGATTCCGCCGAGCGACGCACCGAAGAGCTGGTTGTAGAGCGTTGAGGGCCGTGACTGGACTGCGATCAGGACGTTGTCTCGCAGCCCCGTCTCCCAGTTGATCATCGGCTCGGTGGAGGTAAAACGCACGGGCAGGTCCGCGACGTTGACGCCCGGGGGTTCAGTTCCTCCCACGATCCACGATCTGCCGCCGGCGCCAAGGGTGACGGTCCCGCTCTTCTGAGCTGGTTGCGACCGGGAGGTCTGCGCATCGGCCGGTTTCGAGGTGGCCGCGGTGGACTCCGGGCTCCGCTGAGGAGCGGGAAGCGCTGCATCGCCTCCAATTCCGGGCGATCGCAATCCAGCGGCATCCGAGTTGTTCCCGGCAGGCTCCGGCAGAAGACTGGCCTGGCCCAGTCCGTCCGCGATCATCGTCAGGACGGCACTATCGACCGGCAGGCTGGTCATCAGGCTGAACATCCTGCCGTCGTTCCATCGTTGCTGGTGGACGGCGACCAGGTAAAGATCGGGCCCGTCGAGAATCAGTCCAGAGAAGTGCCCGCCAGACAACTCGGTCGCCCAGGGCGGTAGACCCCAGGGAGTTTTGACGCGGCCGTTAAAGCCGGCCTGTGGAACTGCCGGGCCGACCGGAGCACCATCGAGAAATGCCTGGGTCTCGCGACGCAGTCTCATCCGGGAAGGCTCCAGATTCGTCGACCGCTCCGTCTCACGGAGCGCATCGGCCACAACGCCGCGGGCCTCGGCACGACCGGACATCTGCTTTTCAACGAATGGCGAGATCAGATCGGCGCGCCGCTCTGTCTCTCCGCTCATCTGACTCAGTTCGGCGAGCAGCCGCGAGTCGGCAAGGTGGATCGCGAACTGCCCGGCAGCGACATAGCCAAAGATGCCTGCCAGCGTGACGAGCAGGACCACAGGGGTGAGGCCGATGAGCAGGTAAGTTAACGCCAGCTTGTTGCGCAGGCTCCAGAGCATGTACTTGCGTACGAGTCGCCACAGGAGGGGAACCGCAACGCAGACCAGAGCGATACCGACAAAGATTTGGAGGAGGCCGAGAAAAGTGCCGAAGCCTCCTGGAATCCAACTCCGAAGAAAGAGGGCGCAGAACCAGATTCCGAGCCAGAAGGCTGCCCCGGCTAGCCCTGTCGGCAAACGTCCCCATAGCCTCCAATGGGCTTGCGGCGTCGCCTGGCTACTCGGATTTTGCATCTTTCGCCGCCTCCTCCGCCTCCGCCTGCCGTGCCAGCATCAGGGTATAGCGTGTTGCCGAGAAATGCGCTCCGGCCAGCAACAAAAGGCCGGAGAGAAACGCCCACATCATTAACCCTACCGAAATGTAAAATGGCCCGTATACCGACTGAAAATCCAGCCATGGGAGCGCCCGGATATAGAGCATCTTCGCCAGCTGCCACAGGAGACCAACCACGATGGCGGTCGGGATCACCGCTCGCGGCGGAATCTTCCGGTACGGCAATATCCAGTAGATGAGAAAGAAGATCAAAATACTCGCTAGTCCGGCACAAATTCGCAAAAAACCGAAGGAAATAAACCGAAAGACGACGTTATCGGTGTGGCCAACGAAGATCCACGAGAGAATCGTCTGCTGGCTGGCAGAGGAAGCGACTGCGACCATCGCCAGAACGCCCACAGCCAGCGCCAGTCCAAGCGAAATTGCCTGATTGTGGAGGTAACTGCGGTTCTGCCGGACTCCCCACACGCCGTTCAGTGCAACCTCCAGAGGCAGAAACACGCCTGTCGACGTGATGAGAAGCATGACCACGGAGAAGATCTGCGTCCCTTTGTGCGGGTGAGTGAGCAACTGCATGTTGCGTATGACAAAGTCCTGGCCGACCGGCAGAAGATTCTTCATCATGTCGCCGGCCACCGTCTCCA
The DNA here is from genome assembly GCA_963798925.1 of uncultured Acidobacteriaceae bacterium. Taxonomy (GTDB): domain Bacteria; phylum Acidobacteriota; class Terriglobia; order Terriglobales; family Acidobacteriaceae; genus Edaphobacter. The sequence goes on along the minus strand of CAWCVD010000006.1, from coordinate 55,815 downwards.
TCTCGCGCGAATGAAAGACGTTCCGGCTGATGGTGAGCAGCAGCACGATAAAGGGAAAGAGCGAAAGAATCGAGTTTGCGGCGACACTGAAGGCGTAGGTGTGGACCTCTGTGCGCGTCATGTAGCGTGCGAGTGCGACGATATCGGCGCCGAAACCATGGTCGCGAACGGCAGGGCTTATGTCCTCCATTGGAGTCGGCGGCAGCTTCGGCTCATCGGGCTTGCGCTCGTCCGGTTTCGGCTCTTCGGTTTGATCGGGAACAATAAGGGACATAGCGGAGATCGCCACGGCGTAAGAGGTTGGCTGCGGCTTACTCCGATGCTAGCAGAGCCGGGCACGTCTCAGGCTGGAGCGAAATAGCCTGGCTGTACGTTGACGATCGCGGCCCGCTTTCTTCGTATCTCAGCTTGAAAAGGGAGGGCTTACCGCAATTGGTTGCGCTAAGCGGGGTTGGTACCGCGGCGGAGGTGATCCTCTAATACTCGAGGAATTTGCCCACTGCTTAATACCCGAGGAATTTGCCCATGGTCCCGTATGTTGGCTCGGGCCTCGGCTCTTCACGGTCTTGCCGTCTCGGCTCGTCACGGTCCTGGCGTCTCGGCGGTATCTTCGTGGTCGGAACAACCTGCGGTCCCTTGACGTTTTGAACCCAGTTGCCGACCGCGGTCACGATGCGTGCGGCTGCCAGACGGCGGGATGCCTGCTCGGTCTTCGTTCCACCGTGAAACTCGTTGAGCACCTGCGGGTCGTGTCCGTTTTCGATCACCTGAAGCGTCCATATGTTGCCTTCCCCTGGCAGGAGCAGAAAGATGGCTCGCAGGCTTCTGACGACAAACTCGACGACTCCCACGCCTTCCTGAACATCGAGACGCGGTTCCAACTCCAGCTTTTCCTTGCTGGTGAAGTCGAAGGCTTCCTCGATACGTGCGCCGAGTTGCCGCAGCAGGCCTTCCCGCTCGCTTTCTCTGCGCCGTTCTTCTTCTTCTGCGATTTTGCGGTCTGCGTCCGCGACCACTTTGCGAGCCTGCTCGAATACTTCTACCAATGCCTGATCCATGGGGAGGATCCTCTGAAGTCATTATGACTGGCACAGAGCGGTCCGCTACTCCCCAAACGGGGTATTCCAAGAGAAGAGGTTTTGCGGAGGACTTCGAAGATGTGTGGGCTTCTCAGCTTCCGTGAAGCCGGTTGATCGCCCATTGTGCTGCCTCGGCCAGCACCGGGTCGTCTGCTGCGGCCCAGTCCTCAAGTTGAGCGGCAAATTGCTGTTCTCCGCTGTTGCCCATGGCAATCGCGACGTTCCGCTGCAGGCGCTTGCGGCGGGTCCGCTCGACCGGAGAGCCCTTGAACCACCGCTTGAACTCCGCTGCATCCATGCCGCCGAGCCACTCGAGGGACGGATTGACTAACTGCGGACGCGCCAGCATGCCCTCGTTGACGGAGATCGCGGCACGACGGTTCCACGGGCAGACGTCCTGGCAGATGTCGCAGCCGAAGACGTGACGCCCCATGGGCTCGCGCAGTTCCTCGGGGATTGTTCCCTTCTTCTCGATCGTCAGATAGGCGATGCAGCGCGATGCGTCCATCTGGTGCGGTGCGACGAGAGCATCGGTGGGGCAGGCGTCGATGCAGCGGGTGCACGTGCCGCAACGGTCTGCGGCGATCTTGAACTCAACGCCGCGCGCGACAGGGATGGAGGTGACGATGACGGCGAGCAGAAGCCACGAGCCGAGATCCTGATTAATGATGCAGGTATTTTTCCCGATCCAGCCGACACCCGCCTTCGCGGCAACCGCGCGCTCGACGATGGGGCCGGTGTCAACGTAACAGCGCGTCTCGCAGCCGAAGCGCTGTTGCACAATTGCTTCCACCTGGCGCAGGCGCGCTAGAAGTTGATCGTGATAGTCGGTGGGGATGAGTTCGCTCGTTCTCTCGGCTTCCTCTTTTGTTGTTACGCTTGTTTCCGGATTTCGCGCGGCCTCCGGGGTTTCTGCGGCGTTCGGTTCTGCGATGCGGCCGCTCCACGCATAGCGGGCGATCCAACCCGTTGCCGGTGGCGCACAGTCGATTGAGCGTGGCGCTGCGGCGTTGTAGTTGAGCGCGCACACGATCACGGAGCGAGCCCACGGAATCGCCACTTGGACTCCGCTGCGGAGGAGCACGCCGTTTTCGTCGCGGCGCTTGAGGTAGTCCATCTCGCCCGCGCGGCCTGCTGCAACCCAGGCGGCGAAGCGTTCGGCATCGATGGCATTTGCAGCTTCGCGGGAGTCTTCTATTTCAACCGGCGCTATGCCGACTGAGTCAAAGCCCGCTGCGACGGCCTGCTCACGCAGCCAAAGCTCAAGATCGACAGTCCATTCGGCAGTGCCCAAGATACTTCACCCCACGGCAACCGAGGCTCTGCGCGCCGGTTGTTCCAAGGATAAATCGGCAATGTCTTCTGCAGCTGGGAATGAGGCGAAACGGGAGGTCCTGAGATAAAATAGAAGAGCGCGGAGAGTTGGCAGAGCCCGGTTGAATGCACCTGACTCGAAATCAGACATAGTCGCAAGGCTATCGGGGGTTCGAATCCCTCACTCTCCGCCATTTACTTATCTGAGGGACCCCAAGAAATCCTAATCCAACTTCAGGTTGGCGTTTGAGTCGCCAGCTGCGGGACTTGGTGAAGCCTCCGTCATCTTCTATTTCGTCGACAAATAAATATTCAATGTCAACCCTAGCGCATCGATCTGGCGGTTCGGCTTTTTGCCGGTATTGTTTTGGTGCTCATAGTAAGTTTCCAGCTCAAAGCGCTTTCGAATCGGAAATAGGCAGCCTACTTCAATTTCGGTTGTGCTCCACTTTTTGTACTGACTTTCGTAGTACACCTCCACGCTCGAGTAGGGCGAAGGATGATATGAGTGAATCGTTAGCGGTCTTTCAACTTCCAGTTTGTTGCGATAGCGCCAGTTGAAATCTCCGTTGCTCCAATTGAGATCGGAGCGGTTTCTGTCAGTGAAGAGCAGTTTTGGTTTCGTTGCGGGAAAGCGAGACGTCACCATCAGCACCATTCGATTTGTCGAAGGAGAGTCGGGCGCGGCGACGTAGTTGTATCCGGCAGAAAATATGAGGGGTCGCGACTTGGAGTCGTCCAGATCGAACTTTGCCACCTCTTTCAATTGAATGAGAGGTTTCAAATACAGTTCCACGTAGGGACCTATTGTCAGCTGAGTTGGATCCCCACCGTCTCTCGTATCGGACGCCTGCAATCTGAGCCGTACGTCCGCATTCAGTTTGAGATACACATCCAATTCCGGCAACAATTCGTCTTCTTGCGCGCTCGCGACTCCGCTGGACACTGCCAGGAAAACTAAAGACAGGCAAAAGAATCGAAGAGTCATAGTGATCAGGATTTGCGAGAGAGGCCGATGTCGATTGGCATATCAGTCAGCTGCGGCCTTTTATCTGAAGATCTTGCGTCTCTCTTTGTTTCCGCCAGGAGAAGATGCGATTGACTGGTCCGCGCACAAGAAGGTACGGGATGATCGCCAGGAGAATCGCAACGGCAATCGTCTCACCGGGGTAAAACCAGTGATAGACCTTTATCTGATAGATGACGTCGAGAATGACGGCCAGGATCAAGACCTTACCGAGCCGCTTCAAACCAAGGATGAATAGTTCTTTTCGCCGCTCTGGGTTCTTGACCATGTCCCAGAAATATGGAGCTCTTCCCAGCTTTGCATCTTTGATTCCATCAATGACGGCGAGAATGATTGCCATGGTCGGCTGCATAATGAATCGGAAATGAAGCGGACCATCTAACCTGGGCAAGAAACTTCCGAAAAATCTGCTCAAGATCTCCATGGGTTTAGTCCTTTCTCTTTGCTGCAACCTGCCATGGCCAGCAGCCTTCGATTTCTACTGCTATTGACCAACTCAAGAGTGTTCGTACGATGACCAGCAAGCCGAGGGATACGATTTTTTCTCTGGTGGGCTCGACGGTTACCGTGCTGATGATGTCCGCGGCGACAAGAAACTCGAGCCCAAGTTGCAACGCCTTTCCAATCGAGATCTTCAGGCGCTCATAGGGATCTGTCCTTCCCTGCCTGTAGTGTGCGAGCGCTCTGAATCCCGCATAGACAAAACCGATACCGATTACTGCAACACCGACAAACTCGAGAACCTGCGCGGTGAGATCTATGATCCGAATAGGTATGCCACTGTCCATAGATCTCTTGTTCTGAAAAAATCAAAGTAGTTCTGTGAATCAGGATGTCGACGAGAGACTTTGAGTTGAGTCGAAGACCACCTGATCGTGCCACCATAGACGTTCAAAGAAGGTACGTGCTGTTTCCTGCTGACATTGTTCTCGACTTAGAATGTCGCCGATCGTGCTGCTCCCATCGATAGCTTCGTATAGACGTTTGTCTGTTGGATCGATCGTCATGAAGATATCCGTGTAGGTATGGTTGCGGTTGATCAGAACTGTTGCGGGGCCTGTAGGCAGCCGTCCCTGAACACAGACGGTATCGGACATCCGGATGGGTATATAACGCAACCATTCGTCCCCGGCGAAACTGACGGGATGAGTACCGCCGGGTCGATCGTTCCGGTAGAGAATGACGCTATGGCGAACCATCGTGCCGCGAAACAGCTCGACGGCGGCGTACTGCTCTTCTAAAGGCAGCTTTGACATTCGCGACGATTGGGGGACCTGTGCCATAGCACCGCAATGCGGAACGTACGGCGCTTGCTTTACCCAACGCCCAAAGGTCAGTTGCCCTCTGTCGATAAAGTCGAATAACTGCGGAACAGAGTACGCGCGGTCCTGAGGATGAAGAAGCGCATCGGCGAGCGCGGCCTCCTGTTGGAAGTCTGGCGCCTCGCGCAGGATGTGACCGAGCGGATGGCCGGGCGGCAATGCTTTGAGCGCCGTAATGAGATCGCGGATTCCCTCGTCGGTGGCGGAGATACCGATGCGCCGGCAAAACTCCTGCAACATATAGATGCCGGTTCGTCCATAGGGCGCGTAAACCATCAGATGCATTGCAGCATCCGGCTTCAGCACGTCATGGAGAGCTGCGAGCCCCGCATCGGGATCCGGAAGGTGATGAAGAACTCCGGTACAGACAATCTGATCGAAGGTCGTTCCTAATTCGCCTGCTTGCTCTATGGGAAGTTGGCGGACCTGAAGATTATTCAGGTTGTATTTGCGCTTGAGCTCCTCGGTGCAGCGCACGCTTGTTGCGCTTAGATCGATGCCGGTGACTTGAGCTTTCGGCCAACGCAAAGCATGCTTTGCTGCCTGAGAGGTGCCGCAGCCGGCGATCAGAATGGAGTGGTCTTCGCTATACGGGCGATCTGGCCAGAAGAGATGATGATCCGCTCGGCGTCGTAGCGGATCTTCCCAGAGGCGGCTGTATTGTTCAAGGCTATCGACCGGGCGAGGATAGGGATACCGGTCGTAGAAACTTCGGACCTCGTCTGTGATATCGAGTAATGGCGAAGGTAGTTCTGCTAGTTGGCTCATCGCAAGTGTGCCGCATTCCTGGACTTCAGCGGCAGATCGCTGTCTGCCAGTACCTGTCAACCTGCACTGCGTGTCTACTCATTTTTATTGCGAGTTCCTATCGAAAGGGAGGTCTTCTCGACCTCCCCTTCGCAGGTTTCTGTTATTTGGCCCCAACAGGTTGCTTAGCTGCAGCTGCTGCTTGGGCTTTTGCCTTCTGTGCGGCGTATGCGGCCTCTGCCGGCCCCAACGATGCCATCACGGAATCCAAGTTGAATGAGGCTGCCTTCTGACGCGGCGGGAACTTGACGAAGTTCTGGACCTGTGCCGCCACGACTTCCTGAGCCAGATAGAGCATTGGGGCATGATTGATGACCCAATCCCAGTAGACGTTGGAGTTGAAGTCGGCGCGCTCAAATGGATCGCGACGAAGGTTGAATATATGCGGAAGCCGCAGCTTTTTGAAAGGATCCGCCCACACGGCAGTTGAAAATGACTCCTGAAGTTCGAATGTCATCTTGTAGTCGCCATGCCGAATCGCCATCACTCCGCCGTCATCGCTGACGTAGAAGAAGTGGGTTCTTGGGCTCTCCTTCACCTGACCTGTGATGTAGGGCAGCACGTTGAAGCCGTCGATACAGACATTGAAAGTCTTATCCCCAGCCTTGTAGCCGTCAAGGAGCTTCTTGCTTATATCCGGATCGCCCGCAGCAGCCACCAGCGTGGGCAACATGTCCTGGTGGGAGACGATGCCGTTCAGCACCGAACCTGCAGGGATCTTGCCCGGCCAGCGAAGGAACGCTGGAACGCGCCATGCACCTTCCCAGTTGGTGTCTTTCTGGCCGCGGAACGGTGTGTTGGCGCCATCCGGCCACGTATCGTTCTCCGGGCCGTTGTCGGTGGAGTACATGACGATGGTGTTATCGGCGATACCCAACTGGTCGACCTTATCCAGTATTTCGCCGATCTGCTCGTCGTGAGTGACCATCCGATCGCTATAGTCGTCCTGGCCGCTCTTTCCACGGTTCTTATCGGCAAGATGAGTTCTGAAGTGCATGGCCGTAGAGTTGTACCAGAGGAAGAATGGCTTGTCAGCTTTGACCTGCTTCTCCATCCAATCGATAGCACCTGCCGTGATCTCCTCATCGACGGTTTCCATACGCTTCTTGGTAAGAGGCCCGGTGTCTTTAATCGTCTGCTTGCCTACGCGGCCCCATCGCGGGTCGACCGTTGGATCATCTTTGTCAGTCGCGAGGCAGTGAAGAACGCCTCTGGGTCCGAACTTTGCCAAGAATGCCGGGTCCTTGGGATAGTCAGGAAGTTCCGGCTCTTCTTCGGCGTTCAGGTGATAGAGATTGCCAAAGAACTCGTCGAATCCGTGAACTGTTGGCAGATATTCATTGCGGTCGCCGAGGTGGTTCTTGCCGAACTGCCCGGTGGCATAGCCGAGTGGCTTGAGCATCTCGGCGATGGTTGGATCTTCAGCTTGAAGTCCGACGGTGGCCCCGGGCATGCCGACCTTGGTCAGGCCTGTGCGGAGCGGGTTCTGGCCGCAGATGAAGGCGGCGCGGCCGGCGGTACAACTCTGCTGGCCATAGTAGTCGGTGAAGGTGACGCCTTCTTTTGCGACGCGGTCGATGTTCGGTGTTCGGTAACCCATCATGCCGTTGCTGAAGTGGCTGATGTTCCAAATGCCAATGTCATCGCCCCAGAGAATCAGGATATTCGGTTGCTTTGCCATGTTTGATTCCTTCCTTTATAAGTTCACTGCGTTTGCCGGTTGTAGCCGGAAAGATGGATCATGCTGAAGGTCGTCTCGGCGAGCATGAAGGATGCTCTCTGGATTTCCATTTACGAACTCCCTTCACTCAGCGAAAAATCGCGTTGCGAAAGAAGCTATTTCAATCACGGTCAATATTGAATTCGGTCGCGCTGAATTCTCTCAGAGTGAGCTGAATAAATTGCGCGTTTTGCAGCAATCCCACACTCTCCTTTCCCATCATCTTGATCTATGTCCGTCAGGGTTTGGGAGGTGGCGGCTTTGGAATTCGCAAGGTCCACACTCCGCCGAACACAATGGTGGTTCCTACAAAGTGAGAGTAAGCGGTGTACTCGTGCTCGCCTTTGACGTAGAAGGTTAGATTCTTCATCGGGAGAATATACGAGCCCTGTCCACCGATGGCGTGTACCGAGTAATAAGGAAGGGTGCTGGCCGGGATCGTCAAGTTTGTCGATCCAATGGGGACGGTGCCGCCATTTGCGGTTATTTGCCACTGGTCGTATCCGATGAGGCCAATCTGTAGTAGCTGGCTGAAGTTCTTTTTCAGCGGGAGAATTTGCCCGAGTCCCCACTCCATAGAGAATGCCTGCCCTGGCGTCTTTTCTGTGTTGCTGGTGCCCGCGCGCGATCCGTGAACCTCCCAGTCGGTGAAGAGGTTCGCGCTCGTCCCCTTGTTCTTGGTGATGTAGTAGGTTATCCCGTCGATCAGATGGTTGCCGAAATAACCGGTTCCGACGTTGTTGGAGGCTCCGGGAGTGTAACGCCCCGTGGGAAGAACCATTGCTTCACCCACCTGGATGTCCGCCCGCTTCAAGTGCCAACCCAGAGCCGAAGGGCTCGACCCAGAGATCCGAGAGCCCACTCCCACCCCCGACCGCGCTGAGATTGGGGATGCCCGGATTTTGGGTGGCGAGGTCCGCCGCGAGAGATCCGCTCGCGGGTATGATCCCCATATCGAACAAGATGTTTCCACCCAGAATCTTCGGATCGAGTACGCCATAGAACATGTTTTCAACTGCCCAGACGTCATAGTTACCCGTGACGGGAATGGCACTACCACTCGGACCATTGAATGCGTTGGAATGATAGTTAACAGTGATGTTGACGTAGCTGAATCCGGGAGCGGGTACGATCCCCGCGTTGAGCCCGACCTGGCCAGGCAACCACTGCGGCTTCTGCTGGCCGTGCAAGGCCAAAGCACAAGTCAAAAAGAACAGAGTAAGAACCGAGCCTGCGAAGCGGAGTTGTTGTCTGTGCATATGCGGCCTTCCTCATCGGAGCATCTCAGAACGCAAATCTACAAGCGGGCCCAGGCTGTAATTTTGGACATACAGTGGAACCAAAAGTGCGCATTGCTGATTACAAGGGCTAGTCTGACATCGCGACCCAACTGACATAACTGCCACTTTTGCTAGTTCCTCGATATAAAGAATGCAAGAGAGCCTGCGATCCCTTGCTGCGCGCCCGGTTAGCACGTTTTGTCGCACAATCAGGTTTCGATTAGGGGCGGGAGTTTTGCGAAGATTCTTCCGGTTGTAACTTGGAAGGAGGGCGAGATTAATGTGTCTGGTCTTGCCTCAAGCCGCAAATTGCTTGATCCAGAGTTCAGCAAGCTGCAACCGAGAAGTGCGCGTGCACTCTGTCCGCTCAAACGAGCTGATCTGTGATCCAAGCTATGTGACAATCACTTGTCAATGCACAGCTTTCATCAAGTCCTTTAAGACGACGACGAAGGGAATCTCGGCAAGTACGACGAACAATGCTGGAATCGCCACCGAAGCTGCGAGCCCGTAGAGAGAGGGTAAGTCTGCAGGGAATGGCTGCAACTGTTCAATCTTCTCGAACTTGTTGCCAAAACCGGTAAGAGCGTTGATCTCGGGCGCCAAAAAGAATTCGCCCTCTCGACCGGCACGACGCCGGATCCATTTCTCTTCGAATTCGGTACTTTGCAACTGGCCGAGAACGCCATATTCCAAGACTCCTCTGCGCCGTAGTGTGATGAGACCCGGCACAAAAAAGAGCAAGGGGCCGAGCGCTACCAGCGCAACAAGGAGTGCCAGAACGATCCCATCCAACCTGAAATCCTTGAGGTGGGCTCCATGTCGCGCTATGTTGTGGCGGAGGGTTGCTGCGATCACGCTAGTGAGAGCGAAGGCGGTAGGTGCGAAGGCCGATACAGAGACACCTAGAAAGCCAAGCCCTCCGCGCTGGTCGGGATGCGTTGCTGTTAGCTGCAGATCTCGCCTCGATAGCTGAAACGCGAAGTATGTCCACAGCAACCACCTCCAGAGCGCCAGGCCCAAAAGGAAGTCCCAGATTGGTGCGGTTACCAGAACTGCATACCAGCCGGCCAGGGTGAAGTGAAAGCCAGCCCCGGCTTCCCGGCCCATCCATGGGGTCGTATCGACTAAGCCTCGGTATGACGAAGCAATGCGAACGATGATCAACACCAGAACGATAATCTCTGGAAGAAACGCGTTGCGCAGTCGCACTAACATGGCCACTACATCATCCATATACGCCAGGTCTGGAGCGTTCAGCAGGTTCGCATGACGGATATAGTTGAACATCTGGCGGAAGCGGAGATCCATGATCATCTCTCCCACCAACAATGCGGGAACGGCAACTAGCAGCCGGGAATGAACGCGGTAATCCATGAAGAAGGAGTGGACGCCGCCAGGGTTCCAAAGCGCAGTAATCACAAGCAAGGGCAACCAGCCAATGGTGATCAACGCGACAATGCGACGAACCAGGTTCCATCGGTCTGGGTGGATGAGCCTTGCTAGTTTTTCGGCTCGATAGAACGCGCCGCCACGCACGAGGGAAATGTCAGCAGGAGCAGGAGGGGGATTCGTTTTAGCATCCATAAGTCTTCACTTCTGCCTGCTTCATTTTGTCCGAGGATATTGGAGCGACTGAAGCGAAAGATTACGCACTAGCTGATGAATCCCGCGCATCGCAAATTCATAAGTTGTCCGATGAAAAAATTTTCTAATATCTGCGACATATTAAAGAGCACTCGATTTACGCAAGCTTCAAACCAATCTCGGCGCTTAACGACTATATTGACCCCTTGCCTCCTCATCCACTGGGAAAAGTAATAGCTGTGTGAGTCCAACGGTGATCGAAATTCGATCGTTGATTCGGAGCCTTTTGATGTGGTCATACCAAGTGCGATCTCAAGGCGTCTTCACGACTTACAAGTTTTGACAGATTGACACTGTGCGAGTCGCCCGGTATAAATCAAAGCTCACCACCACGGCCACCAGCTCGGCCAGCCCGAGGGGCATCTCAGGAGGTCTAACCGTGAGAGAACAACGACCAGCAGCGCGAATTCTGATCGCCGATGATCACCAACTTATGGCCGATGCATGCAAGACGCTCCTGGAACCGGAGTTCCTAGTGGTCGGCACTGTCTCCGACGGTCGCCATCTGGCTGATGCGGTGGCAGCACTCAAGCCGGACATCATACTTCTCGATATCTACATGCCACGCTTGAATGGACTCGATGCTGGCGAACTAGTTAAGAAAAAGCATCCCATGATTAAACTCGTGTTCCTCACGATGACGCTGGCTGCGGATGTAGCTGCAGAAGCGTTCCGTCGAGGTGCATCAGGCTACGTTCTCAAGCAATCGGCTGGCACTGAGCTGTTATTGGCGGTTCGTAAGGTCAATCGAGGAGAGTCGTATCTTTCACCACTTGTTGCGAAGGAGACAGTGACGTTCCTTCTGAACAAGCGAGAGCCTTATATGGAAGAAAAGCGGATCACACGTAGACAAAGTGAGATCCTACAACTGCTTGCCGAAGGCTTGTCTATGAAGCAGATAGCCGATGTGATCGACGTGAAACCGGGCACCGTCGCGTTTCACAAGTATCGAATGATGGAGACACTCAACATCAGCACCAACGCCGAGCTGCTCGGGTATGCGCTCAAACATCAGATGATCGGTTCGTAATTTTTACTGTCTTACATACTGCATTGACCTAACCGAGGATTGGGCCTAGCGCGTTTCTGCGTCTGTCATTCTGGCTCTCCCCAAACTATAGGCTCATCTATAACCGTGGCCTGAGTCGCAGCTAATAAAGAGTGCGTGCGGCGCTACCACTTTTGCTAGTTGATTGCAAAAGAGTAGCCGCAGATGATTCAGTCAGAAGGGCTCACATTGTTCCTCTCCGGTGGAACTGCGTATGGTTGCGCACTGATGATTCCGCACTTCCACCCGAAGATAGGAACGGCCGCTGGATTCGAGTTCCCAGGCAAGACGCTAATGAAGGAATGGTCACATGGAGATTGAGGAAGACAAGGGAACGATTCTTGCCGAACACCGGACCGATCTCGCCACCCAGCGCACGAACATGGCAGCAGAAAGATCTCTGATGGCCTGGATCCGAACGTCCCTTTCGATGATCGGATTTGGTTTCACCATCTACAAGTTCTTCCAATACCTGCCTGAGGAAATAGCCGCCGGCAACATTCGGCGCCCTCAAGCGCCTCGCAACCTGGGACTGACCCTTATTGCTCTAGGCACTCTGGCATTAGTCGCCGCCACTTGGCAGCACTGGGATTTCATGAAAACCATGCGAGCTTCCGAGCCGCGACATATGTGGTCAATCTCCTTCGTGGTAGCGATCTTTGTCATCTTGATTGGAGCGATGACGTTTTACGGCGTCCTGTTGCGCCACGGTCCGTTTTGACCAGAAGTGATCCATCGTTAGCGAAGGTAGGTAATATGAGCAGCTCTTCTGTAACTGCATTAGCAAGAAATATTTCTTCAAGTCACGAAATGGTCTCGGAACGCCACGTGGCATCAGCGGTGTTCGCTTTGAGGAGGAACCAGAGATGACCCTGCCGAGCTTTCCTAACGTCGACTTATTCTCCGCGGGCATCAACGCATTGAATGGGGCTCTTGTTGCCCGCAATCCATCGCACAACCGCGGCTACACTGTCGCGGGGCTGTTGATCATGGCCTTCTTCGGCGGTATTGGTGGTGGTGTATCACGCGATTTGCTACTTAATGAAATCCCCTCGCCAATCAAGGACCCCGCCTTTCTTTTCGTATGCCTTGCGATGGGCTTGCTGGGGCTGGCGATTTATCAGTTTCTCGAGTCAAAGGAGGAGCAGTTCCGCAAAAGGACGCTCGCCTATTTAAAGTCTTTCTCGTTGCCCTGGTTTGCGATCCTCGGTGCGCATAAGGCGATTGAGCATGGTCTTGGGATCTTTGGCGCGATACTGGTCGGGCTCATCGCCACCACTGCGGGCGGCGTCTTCATCGATCTGTTCTCCGGGGTCACGCCGGAGATTGTCAGGCCGTCAGAGCAACTCGTCACGACAGCGCTCCTCGCGAGCACTGTCTACACCCTGATCGCGGTGACCATGAAGAATAGCAACGACTTCTTTCCCGTAACCCTGATCTCAGTCGGGGTTGCTTTCGTCTTCCGCATCTTCGCCGTCCGGGATCACTGGCCGTCGCTCGTACCGCCCGTGGAGACCCCGCCGGCCGCAGGGTTGACCAAGTGAACGCCTTCTGAAAAGAACACGCGGTCGACCTTTACTCCCTGGCGCGCGCCGCGGACTCAACGCCCATTCTCGCGCGCGCCAGCCTCCACCGCAGCATTAGCGTTCCACACCTCGCCGTCCGGAAAACAATAACGTTCCAGCGTGTCTTCGCGAATCTCAATGCTGTATCCCGGCTTCGACGGCATCAGATATCTTCCCTGCCGTATCTTCACGGGATCAACGAAGTGTTCGTGCAGATGATCGACATACTCGATCACGCGGTCCTCCATCGTTCGCGAGACGGCGACATAGTCGAACGCCGAAAGATGCTGCACATATTCGCACAGACCCACTCCGCCCGCATGCGGGCATACCGGAACATTGAACTTCGCCGCCATCAGCATAATCGCCAGATTCTCGTTCACGCCGGCCACGCGGCAACTGTCGATCTGGCACACATCGATCGCGGCTGCCTGAAACAGCTGTTTGAAGATGATGCGATTCTGAACATGCTCGCCAGTAGCGATGCGAGTCGGCGCAACCGCAGCCCGAATCCGCGCATGGCCCAGAATATCGTCCGGACTGGTCGGCTCCTCCATCCACCAGGGCTGCAACTCCGCCAGTTCCCTCGTGCGCGCGATCGCCTCATCGACGCTCCACTTCTGGTTCGCATCGACCATCAGCTTCATGTCCCACCCAATCTCTTCACGTATCAGCCGTCCGCGCCTGAGATCGTCCTTCGGATTCCCGCCAACCTTCAGTTTGAACTGAGACCACCCCTCGGCCAGCGCCCTCCGGCACAGATGCCGAATCTTCTCATCGCTGAAGCCGAACCATCCAACCGAGGTCGTGTACGCCGGATAGCCCCCGCGCAGCAGCAGGTCGATGCGCTCCTGCCTGCCCACACGCCCCTGCTCAAGAATCGCGCGAGCCTCCTCCCGCGGCAACACGTCGTCAATGTAACGAAACTCGATCGAGGAGAGAATTTGCTCGGTGTCGAGGTCGCATAGCAGTCGCCACAGCGGCTTCCTCTCCGAACGCGCATACAGGTCCCACACCGCGTTGATCAAAGCGCCGGCTGCAAGGTGAATCACACCCTTCTCCGGTCCCAGCCATCGGAACTGGCTGTCATCGGTCAACTGCCGGCCGAACGCAGCCATGTCGCTCGTCAGCGATGCCAGTGTCCTTCCCTTGGCGTACCGTGCAAGGTACTCGAGAGCCGTAACGCACAGGTCGGTCCCCCGTCCCAGCGTAAACGTCAGGCCGTAACCCGTCAGCCCCGTGTTCGTCTCAAGGATGCAATAAGCAGCCGAGTAGTCCGGATCTTTATTGACAGCGTCGGAGCCAATATCGTGCAGCGAGGTCGGAAACCGGAGGTCGGTGACACGCACATTTGTAATGACAGTCTCACCCACTTGGCGTCAACGTCCTCTCTCTGGCATCCGAAGTTTCCTCTCGAAGCGACTACTGTCAGATCGCTCCCAGCTCGCTGTCGGCGATTCATCCTCGGCAATTCCAACCATATTTCTATTCCCGAAAGCCTATGTTTGTCAATGAAAACTTGGTTCTCGCATGCGACTACGAAGCCTGATTGCACCTTACCCTAAAAGAACGCGGGCCCTCGCTTACCGCATCTCCCGAATGTCAGTATGAACCTGCGGCATTCAGGCATTCAAGTCATACAACCCAAATCCGTGCCGGTGATTAAACAGCCACAGGTTGTTCCGGCGCCTCGGCTGCCGAGCCCACCACGCGCGACTTCTTCTTCCGAATGGGACCCGATCGTGCGACCACGCTGGGCTTCGCCAGAGGCGTCGCGCCCATCGCCTCCGACATCTTTCTGCTGGCCTCGCGCAGCGAGTCGACCACCCCCGCCACGCTGATCTTGTCTTCGATCCGCCGCACAAACGGTACCGTCAACCCCGCAATCGCCTGCCCCTGCACATTCAGCACCGGAAAGCTTATGTTCACCACGCCGGCGACCTCATAGCTCGCGCGTCGCTCGTGGCCACGGGCCTTGATCTTCGCAAGATGTTCATCGAGATCCGCAGGCTTCCGTTTCTTGGTCTCCGACCGCCACTCGTCGATCGCCCGCTCCCGCGCATCCTCGTTCTGGTGAGCCAGAATCACGTGGCCTGTCGCCGCATGCATCAGGTCCACCTTCGAGCCCATCTTCACATAGAACCCCGTCGACTCAGGTGAATCTACCTGCGCGACAATCACCACATGCCCGCCGTCGATGACCCCTAGATGGCACGATTGCCGGAGCTCATGCGCCAGCCAGTGCATTATCGGCAGCGCCTCCGTCACCAGACGCTTGGTCGGCGGATGCTCCTGCGCCAGCCGAAACAGGCGAAGAGTCAGATGATACCGCTCCTTGTTCGGAGACTGTGCCAGATACCCTCGCTGCTCCAGGCAAAGGATCATCCTGAAGATCTCCGAGACGGTACGGTTCAGCCTGCGGGCCGCCTCGCTCACCGTCAGCCCCTCCGGTGTGCTGGCGAACAGTTCTAGAATGTCGAGACCCTTCTCCAGGGCAGGCGTCGGATAGTACCGTTTCGCTTCGCGCTTCGTCATAGTGCCGGTAGCCAGGATTCCTCTCAAACACCCTATCAGAAGTTGTTAGGCGCGACTCAGGCAACCGCGAAGATGCGTTTATTGCATCTCAAAGGAAACTCAATTACGGTGCCGTCCGCAGTCACGTACGTTCATCCCGGGAGAGTAGAATCTCCGGGCGTTCCAGAAACCGGCCCCGCAAGCTCAATCCACAACCGAAAGGATTCACGCTATGGATAACCCCTTCTGCCACGTCGAGCTCGCCTCCACCGACGTCGCCAAAGCCAAGACCTTTTACTCTTCCCTCTTCAGCTGGAAGATCTCCGACACTGACATGGGTGGCGGGATGATCTATTCCACCTTCAAAGCCGAAGGTGGCCCCGGCGGCGGCATGATGCAGCACCCCGTTCCCGGCGCACCCTCCGCCTGGCTCCCATACGTCCTCGTCGACGACATCAACGCCGCGACCAAAAAAGCTGCGAGCCTCGGCGCCAAGATCATGCGAGACACTCAGGAGGTCCCCCACATGGGGTGGTTCAGCATCATCATCGACCCCACCGGCGCACCACTCGGCCTGTGGCAAACCAACCCTTCCGCTCCAAGACCGTAAGCCAACCCCCGGATCCTTCCACATCCCAATGCCCCATGCATCGCCGATCCATCGCGATGTCTGGGGCATTCGCCCGTCCGGCTCTCAAAGGAAGCCACCTCACCGCGCTGTTCAAAAGCGGACGGCCATTCTCATCAACGGACACCATGTTCCCTCCCCTCCCGCCGAAGACGCTGATAAGCCGTGGCCTTTCGCCACGTATCATGGCGGTCAAATTGCTTTCTCCTTCGCAGGTTGGAGGTAGCGGCATGTCAGCACTCCTGCAAGACGTTCAATTCGCGTTCCGTCTCCTGAGAAAAAATCCCGGCTTTGCTCTCATGGCAGCCATCATCATGGCGCTCGGCATCGGCGCCAACACTGCCATCTTCAGCATCGTCAATAAAATACTTATCGAGCCTCTTCCCTACCGCGACGCCGACCGCATCGTGCAGATCTGGCACACCCCTCCTCAGTCCAGTTTTCCCGGAATGTCGACCTTCTCCATCTCCCCCGCCAACTTCCTCGACTGGCAGAAGCAAGCCCGCCTCTTCGACAAGATGGCCCTCTACACCGGAACAAGCTTTGACATCACCGGCGCAGGCAAACCCGAATCCATCACCGCCAGTCCCGTCAGCACAGACTTCTTCTCTGCCCTCGGAGTCGAACCCATCCACGGCCGCGTCTTCCGTCCGGACGAAAACAACCCAGGCCAGAACCACGAGGTCATCCTTACCTACAAGTTCTGGCAGACTCACTACGCCGGCGATCCCGCAGCCGTCGGCAAAGCCATCAACCTCGACGGTGAGCCCTACACCATCGTCGGCGTCATGGGCCCGGCGATGAACAAGCCAGGCTTTGCCCGTATGTGGGTTCCGGTGGGCCTCACCCCCGCCGCAGCAGCGGTTCGCAACAATCATAACTACCTCGCCGTCGGCCGCCTCAAACCCGGAGTCACCATCGAACAAGCCCAGGCCGAGATGAACACCATCTCGCAGCGCCTCGAACAGGCCTATCCCGCCGACGACAAAGGATGGGGCGCCGTCCTTCATCCTCTCCGTGATGAGACCGTCGGTGATATCCGTCCGGCACTGCTCCTGATGCTCGGCGCCGTCGGCTTCATCCTTCTTATCGCCTGCGCCAACGTCGCCAACCTTCTCCTCGCGCGCACCTTCTCGCGTCGCAAGGAGATCGCCATCCGTACCGCGATGGGCGCGCGCCGCCCACGTCTCATCCAGCAGCTTCTCGGAGAGTCGGTCTTCATCTCTCTGCTCGGAGGAGCCCTCGGCCTCATCGCCGCCCACTTCGGAATTCAGCTTCTCCTCAAGCTCTTCGCCGGCCAGCTACCCCAGTTCGGTGACGTCGGGCTCAGCGCACCCGTACTGACATTCACTTTTGGTCTCTCCATCATCACCGGCATCCTCTCAGGCTTGCTGCCCGCCCTTAGCATGACCAAAAACGATGTAAGCGACGCCCTCAAGCAAGGCCTCGGACGCACCGATGCCACCAGCGGAAGCAGCGCAACCCGCTCCGCTCTGGTCGTCATCGAAGTCGCGTTGTCTTTGGTTTTGCTGATCGGAGCGGGACTCATGATTCGCAGCCTCTGGAAGCTCCAGACCATCGACCCCGGCTTCGACCAGCACAACGTCCTCACGATGAACGTCAAGGTCAATAAAAAACTCTTCGCCAACGCCACCGAGGAATCGCAGTTCTTCAATCAGGTGCTCAACCGCGTTCGTGCCCTCCCCGGGGTCGAATCCGCCGGAGCGATCGACGATCTGCCCCTCAACGGCGGCTCCAACCAACCGGTCGCCGTCGAAGGTCATCCCGTCGTCGCCTTGTCCGAACAGCCCGAGGTCTCCGTCCGCGTCGTAACCTCCGGCTACTTCAACGCCATGCGCATTCCGCTGCTTCAGGGCCGCGTCATCACCGAAGACGATCGAGCCGCCTCCGCACCTGTCGTCGTCATCAGCCAGTCCATGGCAAAACAGTTCTGGCCCAACGGCGACGCCATCGGCCACCACCTCAAGCTCTCCTTCTTCGGGGACAAAGATCGTCAGGTCATTGGAATCGTCGGTGACGTCAAGCAGGCCGGCCTCAACAACACCACCGGCATCGCCAGCCTCTACTGGCCCGCCGCTCAGGTCACGGCCCCGGCGCAGGAGTCCTGGAGGTCGATGTCTCTCGCCCTCGCCGTTCGCACTACGGTCGCTCCACGCACCCTCGCCGCCGCCATCACAGACGCAGTCCATCAGGTCAACAAAGACGTCCCCGTCGACAACGTCCTCACCCTGGAAGAGTTCGTCGATGAAACCCTCTCTCAGAACAGCGCGAACATGCAGCTACTCTCCATCTTCGGCATGCTCGCTCTCGTCCTCTCCACGGTCGGCATCTACAGCGTTCTTGCCTATTCGGTCAAACGCGGCATGAAGGACATCGGCCTCCGCATCGCCTTCGGAGCAACCCGAGCCGACGTCCTACAGTTTGTCGTCGCGCAAGCCATCAAACCGACGGCGCTCGGAATCGCAATCGGTCTCGCCGTGGCCTACTCGCTCAGCCGCTTTGTCACGAGCATGGTCTACGGTGTAGGCGCACGCGACACTCTCACCTTCGTCGCCGTTACCGGGCTGCTTGTCGTCGTCGCGTTCGCAGCAAGCCTCATCCCAGCGCTCCGCGCCACTCATATCGACCCACTTACCGTCATCCGCGACGAATAGACCTTGGCGGCCCTGTTGGGTTCTTATGCGCTATCGCGACGAATTTTCTTTGTCTTGAACGCACGCCTCCGATAAGATTTCCGCTATCAGGAGCCTCCGATGATCCGCGCTGCAAAACTGCTCTCCCTCTGCCTTCTCACTCCCATCGTTCTCCACGCCGAAAGCAAAAACCCCGCCGACTATCCTCTGCGCATCCACGTCTTCGGCCGTAACGAGACCACCTTCTACCACAATCGCTACGCCGAAGAGGCCAAGGGCGAAGGCCGCGCCAATATCTTCGAAAACGGCGAAGCCCGCGGCGTCGACTTTACCTTCGACTGCTCAGAAAAGCTCAAGGCTTCCTTCGGCTACGACACCTATCCCGCAAGATGGAAGAAGCCCGGCCAAGAACTCGTCGTTCTCCTTCCCGTCTTCGGCAAGACGAACGCTTTCTTCACCTGCAACTTCAAAACGGACGTCAAAGACTTCGCCTACCTGCGCCACAACGACAAAATGACCTCCGAACCGGTCGCCGAATATAAAAAGTGGATGGCCAAGCACGACTACGATCCCGAACACGGAAAGAACGCCCCCACCAAACCGCAACAGGGAGAGGAACCCGCACCCGCTCAGTCGCAGGAATAAAGGATCCTCAGCGAGTTCTCATTATCTTGCACTCCTTTGGATGTTCGGAGCCCTCCAAAGCACCCCACCTTGCAGATCCCGTCATACACTAATCACCAGATGCGACCGTCCCACATCTTCCTCGCCGTTACCGTCCTCTGCGCGCAGGCCCACGCCCAGTTCGACATCGAAGACTCCCACACCACCGCTAGTCTCCGAGGCATCCACAACGTCGGCGGCGGAGTCGCCTGGGCCAGCGGCACCAACGGCACCGTCCTCCGCACCGAAGACGGCGGCTACCTCTGGCAGACCTGCACCATCCCACCCGGAGCCGAAAAACTCGACTTCCGCGGCATCCAGGCCTTCGACGAAAACACCGCCATCGTCATGTCCTCCGGCACCGGAGACCAATCGCGCCTCTACAAAACCACCGACGGCTGCCAAACCTGGAAACTCCTCTTCACCAACCCCGACAAAGACGGCTTCTGGGATGCCATCAAATTCATCGATCCAAACCGCTTTCCAAGTGACAAGGATTTCGGAATGCTGCTTGGGGATCCCGTTGATGGGCATTTTGTGATCTTTCTCACTTTTGACAGAGGGGAACACTGGGAACGACAGATTAAGCAAGCCCCCGAAGCTCAAACAGGGGAAGCAATCTTTGCGGCGAGCAACTCATCGCTCATTATTAACCGAATGATCGAACGGGAGTTCGTCACCGGAGGGT
The DNA here is from genome assembly GCA_963798925.1 of uncultured Acidobacteriaceae bacterium. Taxonomy (GTDB): domain Bacteria; phylum Acidobacteriota; class Terriglobia; order Terriglobales; family Acidobacteriaceae; genus Edaphobacter. The sequence goes on along the minus strand of CAWCVD010000006.1, from coordinate 35,859 downwards.
CGACTGCGGCTCGCATTGTTGAGTTCAGCGTATATCCCGAGGACACAGGCTTTGAACGAGACGCAAAAGTACTTCCCGGTGCCAAAGAGGTCTATGGTCCCGGTCAACGCCGGTGGGGAACGTCTAAATTGCCCCTGACGAACAGCCCCTCGGCTGGGGCATTTTCAATCGCCGCTCGTCCATGGGGACCTCCAAATCAAATTGGACAAACGATAGTCATCGTCGGAGGCGACTATCAGCACCCAAACTCCACGAAGGAAATTGCAGCGTATTCTTCTTCAAACGGTATTACGCCCGCCGAAACCCCACCCCACGGCTACCGCTCCTCCGTAGCCTACGACCCCACCCAAAAACTCTGGATCACAGTTGGCCCCAACGGAACCGACATCTCCCGCGACGACGGAAAAAACTGGACACCCCTAACACCCAGCCCGCAAGACCCACCCGACGCCGACAAAAACTGGAACGCCCTCTCGCTCCCCTTCGTCGTAGGCTCTCACGGACGTATAGGCCGCCTTCGCACCATCACGCAAGCCCTGGAGACGACACCCGCCAAAAAATAAATCGCTGTTAATCCGGTTCTTATCCGCGAGGAGCGAAGATCCGCGGTTGAAACGTCACTGCGGCTGTTGCGGAGGAGTAGTCGGACTCGTAGGCGAAGTAGTCCCCGGGCTATTTCCAATCCCAGGCGTATTCCCGAACCCAGTCCCCGGAGTATTCCCCGATCCGGGCGTATTTCCAAACCCGGAGCTGTTCCCCGAAGCCGACCCCAGATTCGACGACCCACCGAACAGCGCACCCTTCGCATACAACTGCTCAATCCGCGGATCGTACAGAAACTCCCACGTGTTGTACGTCGTCTGCTCGTTCAGCACCGTGATCGAGTCACCTTCCTTCGGAATCCCCACCCCGACAAACGGCGCTCCACCATTAGGCATACCCGTCGGCGACTGACTCGCAATCCCCGCCGCCGAACCCAACGTATTCTGCTGCCCCTGGCCCTGAGCACCAGACGAGCTATCCGTCGATCCGCCCAACGTCGCCGGCCCGTTCGTCCCACTCGTCGCGCCCGGTCCGCTGGAAGAACTCCCACCCAGCGTAGGCATACTCGACCCACCCAACCCGCCACTCGTCGGAGAAGAAGACGAGAATCCAAACGACGATCCCGTACCTCCGGGCGACGATGCACCAGGCCCCGAGCTGTTCTGACCAATCCCCGGAGAAGCCATCCCCGCCGCCGAACCCAAACCAGCCGTGAGCCCAGCCAGCGGCTGACCGAAAAATCCCTTCACCGTCGTCTTCGCCTCACCCACATGGATCAGCCGCCAGTCATCCTTCCCTGTAATCGGATCGACATACCGCTGCCGCAAGAACCGGACGTTGTTCGTCTTTTCCAACTGCTCAATCGAACCGGGATAGGTATGCGTCTTCCGGTAGTACAACCGGAGCGCCCGCACATACTGGTCTCCGCGGTGCACCGCCTCCACCTCGCGCTCGCGGCGCAGATCCTGCGCCACCTTGGGAGCGGCCACACTCAACACCAGCAGGATAAGAAAAATCGCAACAATCAGCCCCACGAGCATGAAACCCTGCTCACCTTGCGGCCGATCCGTATCACGTCTTGGTTCGAAGCAACTCATCCAAACCGCCTTACCGCGCCAGCAACGGCAGCGTCTGCCGGTTGTTGTTCGCCATATCCTCCACCAGAATGGAGTTGGCCCCAACTGAGATCACTCTATACTTTCGCTGCACGATATCGCCATCCGATGCGAGATACACGTCGTCGCCATGCAGCAGAAACGCCTGTTTCTTCCCACCCGGCTGCGTAGCCGTGCCAAAGAACTTCAGCTCAATTGGAGGCGGTGGCGGCGGTCCCTGCGGTGGTGGCGGAGGCGGCGGAGGCCCGGGCTTCGGCCGCGCGGAAGCAATCGGTTTCGGAGGCTCTATCGGCACCGAACTCGCCGAAAAGATATTTCGCCCAGTCCCCGAATACACCAGCGACTCCGTTACCAGCATCGCCTCCATTCGCAGCGTCGGATCAAGCTGCGCGGAGGTCGTCCCCAAACTCTTCGCCACATTGCCCGAAGGCGACGCGCCCGCCTTGACCGCAGTCGTCGTCTTCGCCGGGGTCGTCGTGACCACCGGCGGAGTAGGTGGGGGAGCGCTTGGGTCCCGCAGTTCGTAATACAAAATGCCACCCATCACCAGCACAAATGCGGCAATGATGCCACCCTTCTTCCATTGGTCCGGAGTCAGCCGTATCATCGCCGGCCTCCCTTAGTACCAGGCGCCGGCACATCAGCCGGAGCATTCGCCCCATCTATGTCTGTCTTCGCCGCGTCTCCGGCCACAATCTTGTCGGTAGTCTCCGCACCCAACGGAGCCCGCAGGTACGTCGTCAGTCCCAACCGCAACCCCACCGTACCACTCTGCTGACCCGTCAACGTCACCGCGCGAATGAGGAAAAACATCTTGTCCCGCTCCAGCCCATTGATAAACAGAGCCAGCGAACGGTAGTCCCCATTCAATCCCGCATCCACGCGAACTTCAGTCAGAGCGCCAGGCGTCCCATCCATCTCCGGAGACTCCCCATACTGCGCGCGTGTCAGCTTCACACCTTGCTTCTTCGCCTGCGCGCCCAGCTCCGCCAGAAACTCGGAGTAAGCAAACGGCAACCGCTGCTTCGAAAACTTATCCGCATCCTTCGTCGCCTGTGCCAGCTTGGCGTCCAGACCCTCGAGCGGCGCTCTTGCAATCTCCGCCGTCTTCATCGCCACCGTCTGGTCCGCGAGTGCCTGCGCGTTATCGCTGTTAGCCACACGCCAGGTCAGCCCAATCTGCACCAGCAGATACGCACACACCACCCCAAGCACCGCAACGCCCGCAATGTGCAGGTTCAGCAAAGTCCCCAGCTTCCGCGCCTTCTCCGCCCACTCCCTTGCCGCGACCGCCGCTCGTTTCTTTTCGACCACTGTCGTCATCGCGGCGCTCCCTTCTGCATCGGAGCCTTTACCACGCCACCCTTAGGAGCCGTCGGACCCCTGCGAACATCCGCCTTCTTCGCCGGCCCGGCCTTCGGAGCGCCTGCATCTCCATCCTTAGCCGTAGCAGTCTCCTTCACTGGCTTCGGCAGCGGATTGTACCCGCTCAAAATCTCAAACTGCACCGCTCCCGGAGCCGCCACCTGCGACGCAATCGCATTGCGATTACCCTCCTGCGTCTGCGCCTGCTCCGACGCCAGCCTCGGCGACAGGAACCGCTGCGACGTCTCCAGATTGCGAATCAACTGCACCGCACGCTCCCGGTCGCCGCTGACTCTCAGCCTGATATTCACATCGCCTTCCTTCGTAATCGACGGCTCGATGCTCGTCACCTGCACGCCGGTCGGCAACACTCTCTCCAGATCCATCAGCACCGCGGTCCAACTGAAACTCTTCCGCGCGAACACAGCATTCAAAAACTGCGACCGCTCCAGCACCGCCATATTCTGCGGCTGGTGCATCCTCGCCTCATTCACCTGCCGCTCATGCTGGTACTGCTCCGTCTTCGCCTTCAGGTCGTTCATCTTGGCTCGCGCGACGCTCGCCTTCGCATTCAGGGAGTGCAGCCACAGACCCATCCCCACCGCAAGCAAAGTCAGCAGAGCCATCGCCAGCCTCAGCCGCGCAAACAGTGGTCGCAACTCAACAAACGGCCGATTCGCAAGATTGACAGAGATCCGCATCAGTTCCTCAGCGCTCCCCGAACGCCGGCCAGCCAGTTGCGCGGCACCCTCGCCGTCGACGCCCCGAGTCCCAGCATTCCTGCATCTACCATCTCGCGCACCTGCAAACCCTGCACGCCGCTCTCATCCATCATCGCTGCCAGCGTCTCAGCGCCCAGCGTTCCCGCCACCAGTAACTGATCCGGCGAACGTTGCAGCGAATCCTCAAAGTAAGCCGCCGCCACGCTCACCGCCTGCGCCACCTCGCGGCTACGCGAGTTCAATACCGACTCCCGAGCCACGGCCGTCTCCACAACCGAGGTCTGCATCGCAGCCTCAGCATCAAACCTGTCCCATCCCCCCGGCCCCAGCGGCTCCTGCTGCGCCCACTCCTGCGCCGAGCTCTCGCGGTCCACCAACGGCAGCACCTCCGTCCCCTCCGCCGGCGCATTCGCGTCCACGCTCAAATCAAAAGACCGGTGCAGCAGTAGCGTCTCTCCCTGCACAATCGCCGTCGTCACTCCGCCCAACCCCGCGTTCACCATCAGCACCGGAGCCGAAATCTCTTCCAGCCCGGCCAGCGCAGCCAGCGTACTCGGCAGCACGGCTCCCGGCAGATACCCGGCGGCCAGCACCACGGCCTCATACTCGTCCAGAACCGCCTTGGGCATCGCCACTGCCAGCAGCTTCACCGCGTTCTTCTCGGTCGACATCACCTGGTAGCTCACCATCGCATCATCCGCGTCGAACGGCAGCAGCTTCTTCAACCGGAATCGCACCACCGGCAACGCCTCCGCAGCCTTCGAAGGCAACTGATCGAAGTCCACAAACAACACCCGCACCGCCGAATCAGGAACCACCACGGTCACATCGCGCAGCCTCTCCCGCCCGCTACCCGCGACGTTATCCAGCACCTTCCGCAACGCAGCCGTCACCGCTCCCCTGTCCGCGATGTTGCCGGGCTTCAAACTCGGCACGATAGCCCCTTCTGGCACATCGGCGCGCGCTACGGCCGTCAGCACGGCAGTCGCATCCTCCGCCCGCGCAGCCACTACGCTCTCCGCTCGGACCTCAACTGCCAGACGCGGCCGCGTCCCTAATGTCTTGGGTAAGATTTCCATTCCTTCTTAGACTACCCTGCTCTGTCGATTGCCACTACCACTATTGGTGCTATCGACCCGTCTCAATAAACGTCACCTTGTTGATCTCTCGGAGCGTGGTAATCCCGGCCCGCACCCTATCCAGCGCCGAGTCGCGAAGAAACGCCATGCCCTTATCTCTTGCCTTCTTGCGAATCTCGCTTCCCGGCTTCTTCGCCAGCAGCATCTCGCGAATCTCATCGTCCAGCTCCAACAGCTCATGAATCGCTGAACGCCCGCGATAACCGGTTCCCGCGCACTCCATGCAGCCCGGCCCCTCGCGGAAGTTAAACCCTCGCCACTCCGCCAGATCCAGCCCGCTCGCCAGCAACTCCCTGTCCGAGTAGTGCACATCCCGAACGCAGAACTCACACACCTGCCGCACAAGCCGCTGCGCCAGAATGCAGTTCAGCGCCGAGACGAAGTTGTACGGCTCAACGCCCATATTCAAAAAGCGCCCGAGCACGTCGACTACGTTATTCGCGTGCACCGTTGTAAACACAAGGTGCCCCGTCAGCGCCGAGTTGATCGCAATCTGCGCGGTCTCCGCATCCCGGATCTCGCCGACCAGAATCTTATCCGGGTCATGGCGCAGAATCGACCGCAATCCGCGCGCAAACGTCAGCCCCTTCTTCTCATTCACCGGAATCTGCGTAATCCCACGAATCTGATACTCGACTGGGTCCTCAATCGTGATGATCTTGTCTTCTTCGCTCTTGATCTCATTCAGCGCCGCATACAGGGTCGTCGTCTTACCCGAACCGGTCGGCCCCGTCACCAGCACCATCCCATACGGCTCTTTGATATACCGCCGGAACCGCGTCAGATCCTTCTCCGCAAACCCCACCACATCCAGACTCAGCTGCTTGAACTTCTCCGACATCGACTCTTTATCCAGCACACGAAGCACAGCATTCTCGCCATGCACCGTAGGCATGATCGACACACGAAAGTCGATCAGCCGCCCCTTGTACCGAACGCGAAACCGGCCGTCCTGCGGCACGCGCCGCTCCGCAATGTCCAACTCGCTCATAACCTTGATGCGCGAAAGAATCGTCTGGTGGTGCTCCCGTGCAATGGGAGCCATCGCCTGCTGCAGCACACCGTCGATTCTGTATTTCACCAGCAGGCAATCATCAAACGTCTCAAGGTGAATATCCGAAGCCCGCCGCTCAAGCGCCGTAAAGATCGTCGTATCCACCAGTCGGATAATCGGCGAGATATCATCCTCGCTCGTCAGCCGCTCAATCGAAATATTCGAGTCCTGGTTCTCATCGCCATGCAGCACGTCGAACGCAAGTCCCTCACTGGCCTCATCCAGAACGCGTTGCGACTGCTCTGTCTTCTTCAACAGCTCCGAGATCTGGCTCAGTGTCGCCACCCGCGTCACCAGCCGCTGCCCCAGCAGCCCTGAGATCTCGTCCAGCACCATCAGCTTTGAAGGGTCGCTGACCGCAATCGCCAGCCGCCCCTCCATCTGCTCCAGCGGAACGAAGTTGTACCGGAACATCATGTCCACGGGCACACTCTTGAAGAGTTCATGCGAGATCTTAAAGTTCTTCAGGTCAACAAAATCCGCATGGTAGCGCTGCGCCAAAAGCTGCGCCCGCTCCACCTCACCCGCGCCCTGTTCGATCGGTATCGCCAACGGTGCCATTGCCATATCTCTAAGACTCCCCTAACGCTCTTCCGTAACCCTAACAAATAGTTGTACTGCCTATGTTTTCGGTTAAGATTCCGGGACTGCAGCAACCTCTTACGGCCGGTTTGCCCGCTTGAGGGCCGACTTCAAAATCTGCCCTCATGTAGTCCGCCTTTATCAGCTCAGCGGACTTGATTTTGGTCCAAATGGCACGCTGGCCATTGGTAAGCTTGCTTACTCCATTTCTGGAACCATTTATCGAACTTGGTTTGGCGCTCGCACTTCTCATTGTCGCAGTTGTCGCGCTCATCCATGGGTTCCGGCGGCAGCAACCATTCAACGCCATCTATCCAAAGGCAAATTTCAAGCTATTAGAGCGTCATCGCACGACCGTCGCTCAGCAAATCCTCGCAGGGAGACGCGGAACATTGGTTCGTAGCGGGGAAAGAGGCGATCAGCTCTCCTTGGAATGAACCACCCGCCAAAGATCAATTTCCGAGGATGGTATCGAAATCAACCACATTGCGCCCACCTGTTATTTGGTACGCCTCGTAAATGCTAGGTTTAGCTTGGTTCCAGATATTAGGGCGACTCCTGTCTACTTGATTTAGTCAAGCCGTTCTTCAACGTCCGCTTCAACCATTTTAACGCCCAATTGTGCTATTCTCCCCCCATCTATCGGCCCCAGCATCTACGACTTCTGGAGGACCCATGAGCTCAGCCCCTTCGACCCTAGCCAATCTGGCCCCCAAAGCCATCAACTGGTCCATCGCTCTCAGCGTTCTGCTCATCCTGGCGGGGTTGTTCGCCATTTTGATCCCGTCCATATCAGGCTTGGCCCTCACTCTCATCTTCGGCTGGCTCCTGATCGTCAGCGGTTTTGCCCACCTCGTCTTCGCCTTCAAAACCCACACCACCGGCGGAGTCATCTGGGAGGTCCTTCTCGCCATCGTCTATCTCGTCGCCGGCTTCTACCTCATCATGCACCCGCTCGCCGGACTCCTCACCCTCACGCTCTTCCTTGCCTGGTACCTCTTCTTCGAAGGCATCTTTGAGATCATCCAGTACTTCCAGATCCGCCCACGCCACGGCGCCGGCTGGTTGCTCTTCGACGCCATCATCACCATCATCCTTGCCATCATGATCTGGCGTTCCTGGCCGAGCAGCTCTGTCTGGGTGATCGGCACGCTCGTCGGCATCAGTATGCTCTTCAGCGGATTCTCTCGCCTCATGCTCTCCCTCGCCGCAAAACGCGCCCTCAAGCATGTCCTCTAGCCCCAGCACAACATGAGCACAGCGCCCATTCCCTTCTCCGCTCTTGCGCCCAAAGCCATCGGCTGGTCGATCGCCCTTAGCTTCCTGCTGATTTTGGCGGGCCTCTTCGCAATGCTTATTCCGATGCTCTCCGGCGTCGGCATCACGATCATCTTCGCCTGGGCGATGATCTTCAGTGGAATCACCCACTTCATCTTCGCCTTCAAAACCCATACCACCGGCGGCCGTATCTGGGAGATCCTCGTCGGCGCCGTCTATCTCGTCACCGGCGGCATCCTGCTTATGCACCCCGTCGACGGTCTCCTCATCCTTACCCTCGTTCTCGCGTACTATCTCTTCTTCGAGGGCGTCGTCGAAGTCATCCAATTCTTCCAGATCCGTCCCCGCCACGGCGCTACATGGCTGCTCATCGACGGCATCATCACCCTGATCCTCGCCGTCATGATCTGGCGAGCGTGGCCGGCCAGCTCAATCTGGGTCGTCGGCACCCTTGTGGGCATCAGCATGATCCTCAGCGGCGTCTCGCGGCTCATGCTCTCCTTAGCCGCCAAACGCATTGTCAGCAGCATCGCCTTAGAAAACTGATACTGCGCAGCCAGAGTTCGATAGCAATCGTATTGATTGAAAAACCGATCCAGAACGCAATGCCGAAGAACTGCTTCGGCTCAAGATGCGTCAAACGGCTCGTGGCAAAAAACACGCCCATCACCGGCCGAGTCGTTGCGATCCCCAAAAGAATCCCCACTGCCCGCAACATCCATCGCATCTTCTCAACTGCCTCACCCCGTCGCATCGACCCATAGGCCCGTGCCAATGAAAACAGAAAGAGGCTATTGAAAAACAGAACGGCCGATCGCTCGATCCAGCCTCCGACCGAATAAACACTCATGGCATACGCGGTAACTCCCACCACAACTCCCAGTGGAAAGAACCACCGCTCCGCCCAAACCCCGGACCGCCGAGACAGAACAAACGGAGTCACCAGAACAAACGCCGTCGCGGGAAGAATATGCGCCAGCGTCAAAACCGTGTGAGACGCAAACACCGCGTCAAGCCCAGCCATCGGCGAACCACCACCCTGCGCTGGATGCACAAGCGCCACCACTCGGCGCAACACCACAGCAACTGCAATCACCACGCAGATCCAAAAACCCGTCTTCAGCCAGCCGGGATAACGACCTTCCTTTATGTCTTTTCCGCGTCGTTGCGCTGGAACCGTAGCAGCCATACGCACTTCCTCGCGAGGTCATACCGTACTGCATACGCAAGCAATGCCGGCTCTGTTCCCGCTACTGCCCCTGCACCCCACCCGCACTCAAGCTAAAGATCGGCAGATACAGCGCAATCAGAATCGTCACCACCACCACACCCATCACAATCAGAATCATCGGCTCTATCAGACTCATCGCCGCCGTGAGGTTCGTCTGCACATCCTCTTCAAAGAACTCAGCAACCGAGTTCAGCATCTGCGGCAGCGCGCCCGTCGACTCGCCCACTTCGATCATCTCAATCGCCAGCTCCGGAAACACCTTCGTCTGCTGCAAGCTGGCCGACAGACCCTTCCCTTCCCGCACCGTCTCGACCGAATTGAACACCGCGCCCGCGATCTGTCGCGAATCGATCGACCGCGCCGCCGTCTCCAGCGACGGCACCAGCGGCAGCCCGCCCGTCAGCAACGTCGACAGTGTCCGCGAAAACAAACCCACCTGATACTTCAACCACACCGGCCCGAAGATCGGCAGGCCGATCCGAATCTTGTCGATGAAATTCGCACCCGCATCCGTCTTCGCCCATCGATAAAGCAAAAATCCAATGATCCCCGCCACCACCGCCACATAAATTCCGTAGTGCTGCGCGTTCCGCCCCAGATCCAGCAGAAACGTAGTCAGCGCCGGCAGCTTCGTCCCCAACTGGTCATACAGCTGCGCAAACCGTGGCACCACAAATGTGATCAGAAAGATAAACAGCCCGATCACCATCACTACCAACAACGCCGGATAGATCAAACTCGCCTTCAGCTTCTTGCGAAACGTCAGCGACACCCGCTGAAAGTCCAAAAACCGCTGCAGCACCTCTTCCAGGTTGCCCGACCGCTCGCCTGCCAGCAGCGTCGTCGTATACACAAGCGGAAACCCACCCTGCGCCTCAAACGCCTGCGAGATCGACTCGCCCGTCTTCACTCGCGCCGCCACATCCTCAAGCTGCGCGCGGAAGTGCGGAAGCTTCTGCCGCCGCGCCAGCAGCTCCAGCGACCCAAGAATCGGCAAGCCCGCCTTGATCAAAGTCAAAAACTGCTGGTTGAAGATCAGGAACGTCTCCAGCTTGACCTTCTTCGTCCCCGTTCCAAGCACGCTCTTCGCCTTCACCGAGTAGACGTAATACCCCGCCTGCGTGAACCGCGACCTTAGCTCATCCGCCGTCGCCGCCGCGTGGCTCTGTTCCATCACCCGTCCACGCTCATCCGCCAGCTTGATCACAAACTCAGTCATACGCTAAGAAAAATCCGCCGATCCGCAGAAAGTAACTCCGTCCATCTTAGACGTTCTGCCGATAAAATTCGTCCGCCGAATTCTCCGCGCATCCCCCAAAGGACGCAGTATCATGCATCGCCTCAACCGGAGCTCCTCACCGTTCGGCGCGCTCCACCAAAGCCTTCACAGCAGTCTCCAACTCAACGCGCCCCTTCAAAACCGTGCCCCGGTTCTCAAACTCGATCCACCCTTCATTGAATCCATCCAGCATCTGCACTCGCGGCTCAGGATTCTTCATCCCCTGCGACCGGAACAGTGCCTCCCAGGTCTCGCGCGGAACCTCCACCATCCGCACCCCATGCCCCAGCACCTTCGCAAACGCTGCTCCCAGCTCATTCGGCGTCACACGCCGCGGACCCTCAAGCTCAACCACCCGCGCCCCGCTCCACGTCTCCTGAATCAGCCCCGCCGCTACGCGCCCAATATCCATCGTCGAAACCATCGGCACCGGCTTATCCAGCGGCTCAAGAAAACTCCGCACCAAACCCTCCTTCGCCGCGCCCACGTCCCAGCTCGCGTTCTCCATAAACCAACCCGGCCGCAGAAACGTAATCGGAATCGCCATCTCCCGCAACACGCCTTCAATCATCGTGTGCTGCGACAGCAGATTCGTCCTCGTCACCTGCGCGCCAATCGTTGACAGATAAACCACCCTCTCGGGATGCGCCATCTCAATCGCCGCCTTCAGCGTCTCGGCCGTCCGCTGCGCCTCCGGAAACCCCGGCTGCGGATCGAAGCTAGGCGGCACCAGAGCAAACACGCCCTCCGCTCCTTCGAACGCAGCCGCTAGCGCCGCTACGTCGCCAATATCGGCAATCGAAACCTCGCACCCAAACCCCGCCCACTCCGCGCCCTTCCGCGCATCCCGCACCACAGCCCGGACCGGCCGTTTCGCGCCCAGCAGACTCCGTGCCACCTCCCCGCCAACATTCCCAGTCACACCAGTAATCGCAAACATTGTTATCTCCTCGCAGTCCAGAATTCGTAGTCCAAAATCAGTTCCGCAGATAGGATGTTCCCACTATTCATGCAACTCATAAATAAATATACGTATACTCATTACCCAGAAACACGAATGAATGACCACCTCTCATCGTCCTCACATTAGCCTCGACGATCGTCTTCTCCATGGCATCAGCGTGTTCGCCGGCGTCGTCGAAGCCGGCAGCTTCGTCCGCGCCGCCACGGCCCTCGGTGTCACCCAACCCGCCGTCAGCCGGGCCATCGCCCGCCTCGAGTCCCGGGTCGGCGTCCGTCTCCTGGACCGGACCACACGCTCTCTTGCCCTCACCGCCGAGGGCCGCCGCCTCTACGAAGAGATAAGCCCGCTGCTCTCCGGCATCGGCGAAGCCGTCACCATCGCCTCCGGCTCCTCCACCATCGTCCGCGGCCGCCTGCGCGTCAACATGGATCCGCTCTTCTCGAGCCTACTCCTGGCCCCTCACTTGGACCGTTTCCTCGATCGCTACCCTGAGATCTCCCTCGAACTTCTAACGCGCACCGAACTAGGCGACTTGGCCGGTGAAGGCTTCGATCTTGCCATCCGCTTCATCGAGCCATCCTCCTCCTCACCACTCGTCGCTCGCAAGCTGCTAGAAACCCGCGTCGTCACCGTCGCCGCCCCGTCCTATCTGAAAAAGCACGGCAGACCAGCAAAGCCAGCGGACCTCTCCAGCCACCATTGCCTTCAGTTCCGCAATCCAATGACAGGCCAGCCGTTCGACTGGGAGTTTCATCGCGCCAACAAGACCCTCCCCGTGAAGACCACAGGTCGTCTCCTGCTTACTGACGCCCGCACCCTGGTCGGTAGCTGCCTCGCCGGCGCCGGCATCGCCCAGCTCCTGGCGCTGGCCGTACAAGACCAACTCGACCGCGGCGATCTCATCGACCTCTTCCCCGAATGGCCCGACGAGAGGTTTCCTCTTTACGCCCTATACCCCTCCCGTCACCTTCCACCCGCAAAACTCCGCGCCTTCCTCGACTTCGTCCTCGACCTCACGAAACTTCCAAAGACCCCAAAAAAATAAAAAAAAACAGCTCGATCCACAACCCCAGATGCCGGGTGCCCCACATCTCGATTCTGAGATGTGGGCATCGAGCGAAGCTCGACCGATCTCCTCCCCCGGCCGGTTCGATCCGTCGCGAGCAGAGACGCCCACCGGTCCATAGATAGCGGCTCCGGACGATCCAGGGACACTTGAGAGAGAACTGCCCATTTGCTAGCCTGAACGGCGGAAGAGACAATTTTCTTGGATCATTTGTCGATTTCCGGTCCTGCCGTTCGACAACATAGTGAACGCAAGGCAAACCGCCCGCCCGAAGACCTTACAGGGATAAAAGAGCAGTTATGACGCAATTTCGACGGGGACTCGGTTTGTATACGATCATAGGAAACCGCCTGAACGGAGGTCCGAGATGTCGTTCTTTCGCGATTTGAGAATTGCCGTGCGTTCCCTGGCGCGAGTTCCTGCGCTGTGGATTACAGTCGCCCTTACGCTGGCGTTGGGTATCGGAGCCAATGCCGCAATCTTCAGCGTAGTACGCGCCGTGCTGCTGCGTCCGCTGGCGAATCGCGACGAAGATCGGTTGCTTTACCTGCGCCAGAGCGCCCCCGGCATTGGCCAGGATAACGCAGCGTTTTCGGTCCCCGAGATTCAGGACATTGGCAGCAAACTGAAGTCAATTACGGAACTAGGCACATTTTCAGAGATAGATTTTACGGTCGTGGGTCTGGGCACGCCACGTGAGATTCCCGCAGGCGTGGTGGACGGACACTACTTCGAGGTGATGGGCCTGCGCCCCGTGCTTGGACGCCTGCTGACTCCATCCGATGACGGTCCGAATGCCGCCGGAGCTGTCGTGCTGACCTATCACTTCTGGAGGACATCGCTGCACTCCGATCCCAGCGTGATCGGAAAGACAGTGCGGCTGGAGGGCCCCACCGGCGCGCGCCCCGCGACCGTGGTTGGTGTTCTGGAACCATCCGTGCCTTATCCGGTGGCAACAGAGATCATCGCCAATATCGTCACGAGCCCGCACCATCTTTCCGCCACCATGGTGACGGGGCGCGAGCACCGCATGACGGAAGTCTTCGGGCGGCTGGCTCCTGGCGCCAGTGTCGACAATGCGCGGGCGGAGCTGCGGAGCGTCTACGGCGCCATGGTAGCGGCACACCCGGAAGTGTATAAGCCGGACGACCATTTCAAAATCGACGTAACGCGCATGCACGAGCAGATCAATTCGCGCGCCAATACGATCTTGTGGATACTGTTCGCGGCTGCGGCCCTCCTTTTCGTGATTGCGAGTTCGAACGTTGCCAATCTGGTGCTGGCGCGAACGGTGCGCCGCGAACCGGAGCTGGCGATACGCTCGGCGCTGGGTGCAAGCACTACAGTGCTGCGCCGTTCTCTGTTGGCTGAGAGCCTCGTGCTATGCGGGAGCGGGGCAGTGGCGGCAGTGGCCCTCGCCATACCCATGGTGGCCGTGCTGGGTCGTTATGCATCGCGCTTCTCAGTGCGCGCCGAGGAACTCACGCTCGATTTCAGTATGGTGTGGTTCGGGATTGGGCTGGCGTTGATCGCGTCCGTCTTCCTGGCATTCATTCCGCGGCTTCCCTCGGCAAACGCGCCGCAAGGCGGCCTTACCGGCCGGGGAACGCGTGTGGCCGGAGGCAGCAGCCGGCGTCTCCGCATCTTTGCTGTTACGCAGATCGCAGCCTCATTCCTGCTGCTTGCCGGAGCATGTGTGCTGATGAAGACTCTGTTTGTGCTGGAGCAGACGCGGCCGCCGTTTGATTCGGCCAACGTTCTGGCAGTGAATCTTCCGCTGATGTCATATGGGAAGACACCCCAGCAGGTGGATGAGTTCTATCGCGAGGTGCAACGCCGCGTCAGCGCGCTGCCTGGAGTGGAGCATGTGTCTTCAGGTTTTGGCACTCCGTGGCGTGACGATCGGGGCCTGAGTATCAGCTTTCAATTTGCCGCGCAAGGCGCCAGACGTACGGACGGTCAGGATTTTCGGGCCAAGTTCCGGGTAGTGTCGCCCGGATTCTTCGATACGTTCGGTGTGCCGCTTCGGGAGGGCCGCGACTTCAACGACGCCGACAAGGACGGTTCCGAGCGCGTAGTAATCATCAGTCAGAGCCTTGCCAAGATGCTCTACCCGGGGCAGGACGCGGTCAACCGTAAGCTGTGGTGGACGGATGGGGTCATAAAGTTTGTCGGGATCAGTCCCGAGCCAAGGCGAATCATTGCTGTGGTACCCGACTTCGACGATGAAAATATCATCCCCTCACCGGCCATGACGATCTATGAGCCGATCGAACAAGAGCAAGGATGGACCGGCCGCCTGTTCGTACGCGCACATCAGGATGCTTACGCGCTGGTTCCCGCCATCACACAAACCATTCGCGAGCTGTCAGCAGACCAGCCCGTGGAAAAGGCCAGCACGCTAGAAGACGTTCGCGCGGAGGTGCTGACGCCGGACCGCCTCAACGCGATTGTGTTTGGTGGATTCGCCGCCGTGGCGCTCTTAATCTCCGTGGTAGGCGTGGCGGGCGTTCTTGCTTTCTCTGTGAGCTGGCGGACGCGCGAGTTCGGAATCCGCATGGCCCTGGGCGCTCTGCCGCGCAACATTCTCGCCATTGTTCTCGTAGAGGGCGTAGCGATGGCCGGCATCGGAGTGGGCACGGGTGTGGTGGTGGGCTTTGCGCTCTCACGCGTAATCGCCAAATACGTAACGGATATTCATCAGCCGGGCACACTTGCGTTTGTCGGCTCCGCTGTGGTCATTCTGGGTGCGGCCGTAATTGCTTCAGCTGTGCCTGCGGCGCGTGCCGCAAGAGTGAACGCGGTAGAAGCCTTACGTTCCGAATAACTCGCTCATTTCGACAGCGTGGTGAGGCGGAATCACTTCAAACATTATCTGAGCCGGGAGCGAATTCGTCGAAAATCTCACAGAATCTATTGCCGGTGCCCCACATCTCGATTCTGAGATGTGGGCATCGAGTGAAGCCCTACTCACTCGACCCCAACATCGCTAGACCTCCCGCTTCTGCATCTCGTAAACCTGCTCGCTCAGAGGGCGAAACGGATCAGGCGAAAACACCGCCTCCACCGGCAACTTGAAAAACCCGCTGATCTTAAATGCCAGCTCCAGCGAAGGTGTGTAATCCCCGCGCTCCAGGAACCCGATTGTCTGCGGATTCACCCCTACCTCACGAGCCAGAGCCTGCCGGCTTAAAGCTCTCTCGGAACGCAGCACCGCAATGCGGTTATAAAGCATAAGTTACCTTACGGAAAATGATACATTGCATATAAGCAATATAATCTGCTCTAACCAAAGTAATTCAAAAAAAATCCACCAAAACTGGCAAATTCTTAGCAATTGAAAACCTGGCGCTAAGAACCACGAAAATGACATCAATTCACCACAAACTCACCACCAAAAACCATCAAGAGAAACACTCGTTTCTCCCGAACCCCCTCAAAAAACGCCCGTAAAATGCATAAGAAAAGCCCCGGCAGAAGCCGGGACTTTTTTTTCGTGCACAAATCCAAAAAATCTAAACGCTAAAGCTCGATCCGCAACCGCAGGTTGACTTCACCGCAGCATTCTCAAACTTGAACCCAGCCGCCTCCAGCGTCTCCACGTAATCGACCGTGCAGTTCTGCAGGTACATCGCCGATGTAGCGTCCACAAACACCTTTAGATCCTCAAACTTATAGACCTTATCCATCATCCCGGCCTGGTTCTCGAACGACATCGAGTACTGAAAACCCGAGCATCCACCGCCAACGACGCCAATACGCAACCCCGCTGGAACCGGGGTCTGGGTCGCCATAATCTCCCTCACCTTGGCAATCGCATTCGGTGTAAGGGTTACAGGCGTAGTCGAAGCAGGCGCGCCAACAACAACCTCGGGGGTAACAGCAGCAGTAGACATCGGCAAATCTCCTCGTCTCTTTCAGACAGCTTTAAGTGTATGCGCCTACCACCGCTCCGGCAAGCCCTCAATCAATAGATGTGCGCGCCATCCCTCAAGATGCAATCGTCGAACGAGACGCTAGCCCACATCGATCCCTGCTACTATTGGTTCGTTTCAACATCAAACAAACGTGAACCTGATCCGCCTCATCTCGAGCGCTTTCATCAATACAATGGGAATCACCCAACCCTCGCCCCAAAACGCCAATCGAGCCGCCTGGTTCATCGTGACTCTCCTTGTTCTCGTAGTCACCGGAGTCGCCGGACTCGCGTTTTTCGCTATCCATTGGGTCTCTACGCACTGAGTTTTGCGTCGGTTATAAGCTGCACTCCCCCTTGAAAAAGGTCTGTTTTACCGTCTATCGGATGGCGTATGATTGCGCCGGAAGGGTCATTGCCTTCGGAGCGATTCATGGCCCGATCACGTACCTGACCTTCCAAAAATATCGGCCCTGTCGCAGGGCGGAGGAACGCTATGAATACCCTCATGGACGCCATACCCGTTCTGCTCATCGTCTGGGCAGCGATCGCAGCCGTCTTTCTCGGTCTGCTCGCCTACAAAGGGCAGCTGACCCGATATGAAGAAGATCAGCTCTTTCTTAGCGATGCCGTCTCTAACGAAAAACAACTCCAAAGTGAGATCATTCGCAAAGTCAACAAACTCCAGCCGTTTGTTCGCATCTTTGGCGTCGCTGCAGCCGTCATGACAGCTTGCATCATTGGCATCTTCACCTATGACGCATGGACGCACCTGAGGTAAGTTCTTTCCGGAATGCTGATGCACGCTAAGTCACAAGCGCAAATGCAAAAGAGCCAGGAGGCCTCGGTCTCTGGCTCTTTCCTTTATGCGACAAAAACTAAACGTTGTAGGTTGAAGAAGATACCTTTCCGCCGCGTCCTGTCCAGTTGGTGTGGAAGAACTCACCTCGCGGTTTATCGACCCGCTCATACGTATGCGCTCCAAAGAAGTCCCGCTGCGCCTGCAGCAAATTTGCCGGAAGCCGCTCACACCGGTACCCGTCATAAAACGCCAGCGCCGTAGAAAACGCCGGCATCGGCACTCCAATCTCGATCGCGTGAATGATCGCCTTCCGCCACGACGCCTGGTATTTGCTCAGCGCGCCCGAAAAGAAATCATCCATCAATAGATTCTCCAACTTCGGATTCTTATCGAACGCCTTCTTGATATCTCCCAGGAACACGCTCCGAATAATGCACCCACCACGCCACATCAGTGCAATCCCACCCATATTCAGATTCCACTTCATCTCCTTCTCCACTGCCCGCAGCAACATGTATCCCTGTGCATAGCTGATCATCTTCGAGCAATATAATGCCCGCCGAACGTCCTCAATAAACTGCTTCTTGTCTGCAACCGTCAACACCTTCTTCGGGCCCTGCAACACCTTCGATGCGTCCACACGCTCATCCTTCAACGCAGACAGGCACCGCGCAAACACGCTCTCGCCAATCAGCGTTAGCGGCATCCCCAGATCGAGCGCAGAAATGGCAGTCCACTTCCCTGTCCCCTTCTGTCCTGCTGTATCGAGAATCTTATCCACCATCGGCTTTCCATCGTCGTCCTTCTTCGCGAAGATCGCCGCCGTTATTTCGATCAGGTAACTATCCAACTCACCCTTATTCCACTCGGCGAATACTTCGTGAAGTTCGTCCGCAGTAAATCCCAGCCCATCCTTCAGCAACTGGTACGCCTCGCAGATCAGCTGAATATCCCCATACTCGATCCCGTTGTGCACCATCTTCACGTAGTGCCCCGCCCCGTCTTCACCCACCCAGTCGCAACAGGGAACGCCACCCTCCACCTTCGCCGCAATCGCTTGAAAGATCTCCTTAACATGGGACCACGCTGCTGGATTTCCCCCTGGCATAATCGACGGACCGAACCGCGCGCCCTCTTCGCCACCTGAAACACCCGTACCGATAAAAAGGATCCCCTTATCCGCAAGCTCCTTCGTCCGGCGGTTGGTATCCGTGAACAGCGAGTTTCCGCCGTCAATCAGAATGTCGCCCTTTTCCAGATACGGCAGCACATGTTCAATCGTCTGATCGACAACCTCGCCCGCCTTTACCATCAACATCACGCGCCGCGGCAACTTCAGTGCCGCACACAGTTCCTTGGCGGAGTGCGTTCCCACCACCTGAGTCCCCTTCGCCTCATCGGCAAGAAACTCATCCACCTTGGAAGTGGTGCGGTTAAACACCGCAACCTTATATCCATGGTCGTTCATGTTGAGCACAAGATTCTGGCCCATCACCGCCAGCCCAATCAATCCGATATCGCAACTTCCTTCTGCCATCTCAGTTCTCCAGAGCGACTCCTTCGGAGGCGTCGCAAACGTACGACTCGCCACTCATCCGTTGCAGAAAGTGGTCAGTCCACGAATGACTTTTCTATCACACGTATCGAGTCGAAAGATAGGGAGGCGGCCCTCCCACGCGCGAGCCGCCGATCCGAAACCCCGATAATTTACTTTTCTTTCACCGCAATCACTTCAATCTCGATCAGCGCCCAAGGAGCCGCCAGCGCAGCCACTTGCACTGCACTTCTTGCCGGTTTGTTCGGCTGATCCTTCGTCCCAAAAAACTGCGTATAGGAAGCCTGCAGACCCGGAAAATCCAGCTTGCCTCCATTCGCCGGATCGCCGGCAAGAAACACGGTCATCTTCACCACATCCTTCATATCGAGCCCCTGCGCCTTCAGCAGCCCCTGGATCTTGGTCAACGCGCTGAAAGCCTGTGCCTTGGTATCCCCGTAGACCGCGGCCGTCCCCTTCGCCGGATCGGCAGGCGTAACCGGCGAAGCCAATTGCCCGCTCAAATAAAGCGTGTCTCCAGCCCACACCCCGCTCGCAATCGGAGACTTATCATCCTGTAAATGTTTCACCACGACCTGGGCCTGCATTGCACATGCAACACCCATCACCAAAACCGCGAACATCGACTGCGTCAACTTCATCGTCTTCTCCTCTTCCTCAAGAATCCCTAAGCCTGCACGACACCATTCGCAATACCTGACAACTTCGCCGACTTTACCTTATCCGCAATCATCCCCACTGCACGACGTGCGCTCAACGCCGCACCCTCCTGCCAGCCAACAATGTGGCTCGCCGTATCACCCGCAAAATAGATCGGCCCATCCGCCTGAATAATCACGTCATACCCATTCTGGCCTCCTCCATAGCTCCGAATCCACGAGCCCTCATTCCACGGCACATGGAGCCACCCGCAAAACACAGGATTTTGCAGCTCTTTACCATGGCCAGGATGTATCTTCTCCACCGAGGCCCTCGAGGCCGCAAACTTCTCCTCCAGCGTCAGCTTGTCCAGCCCAGTCCCCAACTCGTCCGTGTACCCCGACACCACAATCCCCGTCGGATGCATCAGCCGCGACGACGGATACCACACCGGGCTCGGCCCTTGCATCAGATACGACAGTCCCCCATAGATGTTGTAGTCCTGCTCCCAGAATCTTCGGCTCTCCCACGCAATCTTGTACGCGCTGCCCATCGTGCTGTCGTCAACCACTTTCTTGAACGGCGCCGACAAGTCATTCGGAATCTTCTTCAGCATGGGAAACGGCATCGCCATAATGCAGTAGGAAGCCTCGATCTGCTTCGTCGCCCCGCCCTGCGTATACGACACGCGAACTCCAGTCGCCGTCTTTCGAATTTCAGTAACTGGCGAGCTGTACTGCACCACCGGTCCCAGCGCCTTCGCAAACGCATATGGTATCCGGTCCATGCCGCCCACCGGCTGCATCATCGTCGCCTGCCAGTCCCACGCCTCCTCCACAAACAAATCGCCCCAGAAGTTCTCATCCAGCAAAACCCGCATGTCCAATGGCGTATCGTCCACACCAACCTGCATCCCCGCGCCCGGCGGGGTCTTATAACCAGCTCTCTCCGAACCCACGTACCCACTCTTCTCATCCAGAGGCCCGTAGATCTTCAGGAACGTCTTCATTCGTTCGCGGTCTTCCGCGCTCAACTCGGCGTCGAGCGCACCATTCGCAATACACTTAGACAGCAGCTCCGACACGTGTCCCCGCGTGTCATTAATCGCCTGACGCTGCACCACCGGTTTACCGCCATTCGCTGTATCGCTCTGCAGCAACGTCGACCGCGAAGTATTCACCTCCACCTCGAGCGGCACTCCGAGCTCACGACAATACCCCAGCATCGTCCAGTGAGTGCTCGGCAGCCGCGCCGGTCCGAGGTTCTGGTAGTTCCCCTCCTCCCACTGAATCGTCTGCGTGGTTCCATCGACAAACTTCACCGTTGTCCCATTGCGCCCCGACCAATTCCTCCCGCCAGGCCGCTCTCGCGCCTCCAGCAGCGTCACCTCATATCCAAGCTTCTTCAGCTCATAAGCAGAGACGAGCCCACCAATCCCGCCACCCAGCACCACTACCTTCACGCCCTTGCCCGAACCAGCCGCCGCCTGAATCGGCGTCACCTGCTCGCCCTTCATCGGCATCAGTCCAAGCGACTGCATCGTGGCGAACGCTGCGCTATACCCACCAACCTGCCCTACACGCATAAGAAAGTTGCGGCGGGAGATCCCCATGGAAAACACCTCACGATTAAATTTCACTGCGAAAACTTCGGCAACCGCCGAGTGTCATGAAAAGAAAAATTGCTCGCGCCTCTGCCGGATACACCTCAGACTCACCGCACGGACGAAGCTCGAAAAATGAGTGATTTGAGAAATTATCTCTAATCTATCGCATAAAACGATCCACCATCATCATCATTTTTCCTGCAAATAGTTCCTCCTCGAATCATGACGTTCGTCATAAAATGAATCGGCATAAAATGCGCTCCCTCAGAGGGCCGTCCCAATGAAAGTCAGCCGTGTCCAAGCCGCCGAAAACCGCGAGCGAATCCTCGATGTCGCAACCATGCTGTTTCGCGAACGCGGAATCGACGGTGTCGGAGTCGCTGATCTGATGGAGGGCGCGGGCCTTACCCACGGAGGCTTCTACGGCCATTTCAAGTCGAAGGAAGACCTCGTCGCTCAGGCCTGCGCACGCGCCGTCTCAAGGATGCGTCAGAACTGGATGAACGTCGTCGACCATGCAGCCGGCGATCCCCTCGACGCACTAGCCGCAACCTACCTCACTCCGAAACATCGCGACAACCCCGGCCGCGGATGCGCCATGGCTGCGCTCGGCTCAGAGATCGCCCGTCAGGGACCAGCCGTTCGTCAGGCCTTCACCGGAGAGCTCAAACCTTTCCTCGACTACCTCTCCCGTATCGTTCAGGGAAGTTCCAGCCGCCTTCGCCGCAAAAGAGCCATCGCTGCGTACTCCGCTCTCGTTGGCGCGCTTATCGTCTCCCGCGCCGTCGACGATCCTAAACTCTCCAACGAAATCCTCGCAGCCGCAGCGGCCGCAATACGTGAGAGCGAACGGGAACACAGTCGTGCAAAGATGCGCTCCAATCGCCGCCTCGCGTCCGTATCGAAGAACCGCAGCTTCAAGCATCCCTCGCGTTCCAGCGAAGCCTGAAAAACTTTCTTCAAAACAATAAAACTTCTGAAACCCGCCCCTCCCTCCACACATCCTATTTGTGGATAAAGGACGACCGTCATATATAAACCAGTGGCAGTCTCCTTCGGCAACGATCAGTAAACAAACCGAAAGCGAGGCCATCTTTGGCAAGCCAGGCAGTCCTGACGCCCGAGCCCGATACAGCTGTGCTCGAAATCGACTCGACGCCAGTCCCCGTCGGGCCTTCTCGCAACCCGGATCCGCAACCAAAGCGCGCATCGAAGCAAAAAGCGCGCCCCTTCATCAACCCTTGGATCGTCGCTCTCACCGTAACCCTCGCGACATTCATGGAGCTGCTCGACACCTCCATCGCCAACGTCTCTCTGCCCTACATCGCGGGAGGTCTCGGCCGTTCCTACGACGAGGTCACCTGGATCCTCACCACATACCTCGTCGCCAACGCCGTCGTCCTCCCCATGTCCGCGTGGCTCTCCCGCGTCTTCGGCCGCAAAAATTACTACATGGCCTGCGTCGCACTCTTCACCATCACCTCGTTCTTCTGTGGCATCGCTCCTTCGCTCGGCATCATGCTCCTCGCTCGAGTACTCCAGGGAGTCGGAGGCGGCGGTCTCGCGCCAGTCGAACAAGCCATCCTCGTCGACACCTTCCCTCCCGCCAAACGAGCCTCAGCCTTCGCCCTCTACACGGTCGCCATCGTCACCGCGCCGGCCATCGGCCCCGTCCTCGGCGGGTGGATCACTGACAATTACAACTGGCGCTGGGTCTTCCTCATCAACATTCCCATCGGCATCCTCTCCCTCTTCCTCACCAACCGCTTCGTCCACGACCCCGAGTCTTATGCGGAAGAACGCAAGTCCGTTCGCAAAAACGGCAAGCTCTCCGTCGACGGCATCGGCATCGCCCTCATCGGTCTCGGCTCCGCTGCCCTCGAAGTCCTCCTCGACCGTGGCCAGATCGACGACTGGTTCGGTTCACCCTTCATCGTCTGGATGTTCGTCATCGGCGTCGGCTGCCTCGCGACAGCCGTCTTCTGGGAACTCCGCCACCCCGACCCCGTCATCGACTTCCACATGCTCAAGGTCCGCAACTTCGCCATCGCCAATATCTTCTATTTCGTCTTCGGCTTCGGCCTCTTCGCCTCAACCACCATGATCCCGCAACTGCTTCAATCCCTCTATGGCTACCGCGCGATCGATGCCGGTCTAGTCCTCGGGCCAGGAGCGCTCGTCATCACCTTCCTCGCTCCCGTAGGCGCGCAGCTCGTCCAGCGCGGCGTCGTCAAACCTCGCCTCCTGCTATTCGGAGCTGTCATGGTCGTCGGAATCTCCTTCCTTCACTACAGCCATTTCAACCTCGACACCAACTACGGCCACTACGCCTGGGCCCGCGCCCTGCAAGGTCTCGGCTACGCCTTCTTCTTCGTGCCTCTCTCGGTCATCGCCTACTCGCAGCTCAGCCCGGATCAGAACAACCGCGCCTCTTCCCTCACCAACTTCTTCCGCAACTGGGGTGGCAGCTTCGGCATCGCCTTCATCACCACCATGTCTGAGCGCCGCCAGAACTTCCATCAGTCTCGCGTGGGCGGCAACATCGCTGCGTCCTCACCGGCCTTTCAGCAAAACATTCACCAGACCGCAGCCTACCTTCAGTCCCACGGGTTTTCCCCCTCCGACGCCGTCAACGGCGCCTATGCTCGCGTCTACGAGCAGCTCCACGCCCAGACCCAACTTCTCGCCTTTATGGACTGTTTCCACATCATCGGCATCGTCACCCTGATTGCCGCTCCGCTCGTCCTCTTCACAAAAGGCTTCAAACCCGCAGGCAAATCCACCGCCGCCCACTAACCTCACCAGCCACTAGGATCGTCGTCATCTTGGAACGAAGTGAAGGATCCCCGCATTTCGCTCACTCTACCCACAACATCCAGTGGCTGAAATCACTTGGAGTAAAGTCCGTGGGATTCCAAGATTCATGGCCTAACCCAGTCCGATATTTCGGTCTAGTACATTATTTCCCTCAATCTATCCCCGCAAACTACTGAATATAAAGCTAATTATATTAAGATAAGGGAGCGGGCTTTTCGGAACTCGTAAGCCCTCAAAAACCTTAGATAAGATAAACCCACAGCTGCGAGGTCTTATGTCTACCGTTCCAATCGCAACGCCTCAATATGACGCCAAAACTGTCCCCTGGTACGTCTGGTTTGGAGCTCTTGCCGTCACCTCCTCCTCCATAGGAGGCGCGTGGGACGTGTCCTGGCATCGTTCCATCGGCCGTGACACCTTCTGGACCCCGGCTCATCTGGCCATTCAAGCCTGCGGCGTTATCGCAGCCGTCATCTGCGGCTACCTGATGTTGATGACCATGTTCGGCAACTCCCAAAAGCTGAAAGAAGCGTCCGTCAACGTCCTCGGCTTTCGCGCTCCCCTTGGCGCCTTCATCGCAGCCTGGGGCGGCATCGCCATGATCACCTCGGCGCCCTTCGATAACTGGTGGCACGCCGCCTATGGGCTCGACGTCAAGATCATCAGCCCCCCGCATACCCTCCTGATCCTTGGCATTCGCTGTGTAGCCGTCGGTATTCTCTTCCTGATCCTGGCTGCCATGAATCGCGCTTCGAACGATCACACTGCGGCAGGAGAACGGACGCACAAAAATCTTCAGCGTCTCTTCCTCTACGTCGGCGGTCTCATCGTCTCCGGCCAGATGTTCTTCCTGATCGAGAAGACCTGGGACGTTCAACTCCACTCTGCGAGCGCCTACATCGCCATGGGAATCGGCATTCCGCTCGTCCTAGCCATCCTCTCCCAGGCCTCGCGCTACAAATGGGCCGCGACTACCGGTGCCGCCGTCTACATGCTCTTCGCGATCGGCGAAATCCTCATCCTTCCACTCTTTCCGGCCCAGCCGAAGCTCGGGCCTGTCTTCAATCCCGTCACCCACTTCGTTCCGGCAAAGTTTCCAATCCTCCTCTTCGTGCCCGCGCTCGCACTCGATCTTCTCTGGCAGAAGACCCGATCCTGGAAGTTCTGGAAGGTTGCGCTCGTCTCCGGCTTCCTCTTCATTGCCGTTCTCACCATCGTCGAGTGGCCGTTTGCCAACTTCCTTCTCTCGAAGGCTTCGGAGAATCGCTTCTTCGGCACAATCTACTTCGACTACAACTCCCGGCCCAACGGTTATGATCGCCTGCGCCAGTTCTTCGAGCCTGACAGCGGCATAACTCTCTACTGGGGATTGTTACGCGCAGCAATCTACGCCTCCATCAGCACATGGATCGGCCTGAGCTTCGGACGCTGGATGCGGAGCGTGCAACGGTGAAGCTTTCCTGTTCGACTCTCCGCTGCATCCTGGTTTTGCTGGTCTCCATTCTCATCGCTCCTCAGGCAGCGCACGCTCACGTCGGCAGCAAGGACATCTTCGAGCAGGTCCAGTCCGGCCCATACCAACTCTACGTCACCATCCGCATGCCAACCGTGATTCCCGGAGTGGCGACCCTTGAGGTCCGCTCAAGCGGAGCCAACGTCACCAGCATTCACATCACCCCCTTGCCGCTCACGGGCGAAGCCTCGAAGCACCCTCCCACCTCTGATCCGATGACCCGCTCAACCACCGACCCGGCCTTCTTCACCGGAAGCCTATGGATGATGGCTGCTGGCTCCTGGGAGGTGCGCTTCGAGATCGCGGGCGAGGGCGGCGAGAAGACAACGTCGGTTCCCGTTCCAGCAGTCCCGCTCTCGACCCTGAAGATGCAGCGTGGACTAGGTATCACACTCGGAATTCTTGGCCTCTTTCTGGTTGTGAGCATGGCCGGCATCGTCGCAGCCGCCGTCCGCGATGCCCGCCTCGAACCAGGCGCAATTCCGTCGCCCAATCGCAGGCGTCGAGCAATTCTGGCGACTTTGGGAAGCCTTGCCTTCATGGGAGTGCTGATTTGGGGAGGAGCGAAGTGGTGGAATGTCGAAGCCGCAAGCTATTCCCTCGATGTCTACCAGCCTCTGAACGTTGATGCGGTGCTGTCAGGCAACGTCCTCGATCTTCACGTGCAGGCCTTCCATCCCGACAGCGAGCGTCGAGCCCGCTCGAACAACGATTTTCTGCCCGACCACGGTCACCTTATGCATCTCTACGCCATCCGGGAGCCGGAGATGGACGCAGCCTATCACCTGCACCCCGTCCTCGCCGGCGTTGGAGACTTCCGTATCGCGCTTCCCGCCATGCCGGCCGGGGATTACACCCTGTATGGTGATGTCGTGCATGCCAGCGGCTTTCCCGAGACGCTTGTCTCGAGGATCACCATTCCGGTAACCATGTCCGGAGGCGAACTTGGCCCCGAGGATGCGTCCGCTCATCCGCAACCACTGAGTGCAGGTCAACTCGGTAACTCCTATAAGCTTCCCGATGGCTACGTGATGGTGTGGGACCGCCCCGCAGCCCTCACAGCAAATACGGCCTACACGTTCCGATTCCACCTGCTCGATGCTAATGGGAATGCGGCGACCGACATGCAACCCTATCTCGGGATGGCGGGACATGCCGCCTTCGTCAAGACCGATGGCACGGTCTTCGCGCACACGCATCCCGACGGCTCAGCGGCCATGGCTGCGCTGATGCTCGCCAACGGGGACAATTCCAGCAATGGTAGCGCTGATGCGATGCCAAACATGGATATGACCATGCCGATGGAGATGGATCATCCCGGCGCAACTATCTCTAATACTGTCGAATTTCCTTATGGGTTTCCCTCGACAGGCCGATACCGGATCTTCGTGCAGATGAAGCACGGTGCGACGGTTGAGACAGGGGCCTTTGACGCGTCCGTCGAATAGAGAAGACATGGTAGATGTCTCGGGAGCGCTGCTCTCGATTCTCTAGTACCCCCACACTCCCCAATATTTCGCAAAGTCTTCATTGCATTGAACTTAAGTCAGGACTCGAAGCGCAAATTATTGATTATAAACAACTTGATCTGTACAGTATTCCATTCATTTGGTTTATATCTTATTGAAGGCAGGGGAAAGCGCCGGCGTTAATCTTTAAGGAGTTCCCTGCGGCGACATTAAGTCAAGCAAAGGATCTCGTGACTGACAAAGTCCGAACGGAGGCGAGCCACTTGCAAGGCAAACAACATGGGCTCCGCAGCTTTCACATGCGGAGCCCATGTCGGTTGCAGGGCAGTTAGAAACTAAAGCGGCCGCTGAACTGAACGGTGCGTGTGGGATTGGCGTTGTTGCCGAGGGCAAAGCTGGTGATGTATCCGAATGTTCCGCCGCCAACGGTTACGTTGGGATTGCTGACGAGCTCGGCGTGGTTAAGCAGATTGAACGCTTCGACCCTAATCAGGAACTCGCTTTCACGCCACGCCCTGAAGCTGCGAGTGACGCTTGCGTTTACGTTGGTAACGCCCGGTCCGCGGAATTCGTTGCGGCGGGTGTTGCCAAAGTTTGGCGAGACCATACAAGAGGGCACCGAGCAATTTACGTAACCAGGCGCGCCGGGGTTGGTGTATTGGGGCTCGACGGGGTTGGCGAAGGATGTGGGATCGAACCAGGGGTTGCCGCCAGAGATAGCGGTGTTGCCTGGCGTGCGATTGTGGCCACCAAGCTGATGGTACGGAGCGACGAGCTGGGCATACTCCGTTGAGCCAGGCGCGTTGATAGCTGAGGACGACGGGCTCACTGTGAACGGCGCTCCGCTGATGTGGCTAACCTGTCCTGTCAACTGAAAGCCACCAAAGATCGCGCCGGCGACGCCGTGGGTTAGCCACATCTGGTTGGCGCCGAATGGCAGTTGGTAGATTGCGAAGACCTGGAGGTTGTGGGTGCGGTCGTAGCCGGACTGGGCCCGGTTAGAGTTGAAGTAGGCGGGATAGGCATAGGCAGGGCCGGTGGAACCCGAACCGGCACCATTATCTGCATCGTCAAATGCATGCGACCAGGTATAGTTCACGCCGTACTGATACCCACGACCTGCATTGCGCGTCAACTGCGCCTGCAGGGCGTTGTAGTTTGCGCTGAAGATTGGCTCGTTCATGGTGATGCCGCCGGTGTTATAGCAGACATATCCGGTGAGGGCCGTGCAATGCTGCTGGTTGATGATCTGGTTGGCGTTGAACGAGCAGGCTCCAGTGAGGCCGGAGGACGGATTGTACTGGCCATTAGGCATGCAAGTGGTGGCGCCGCTGGGCAACGGAGCCGCATTGAGCGTGATATCGGAGAACTGTTTAACCGCGTGGGTCCCGACGTAACCCACGTTGGCGACGTAGTTGCGGCCGAAATCGTGCTGAATAAACAGGTTCCAGCTTTCGATGTAGCCGCGATGAATGTTTGAAGGGGTGGTATTGGTTCCAATGGTTACGGGAAGCGAGGTAAAGCCATTGGTAATGGTTGGAGGAACTGCGAGGGGGATGCCCGCCGTCAGGGTAATGGGATTCCCGTTTGGGTCTAATGACACCGTTCCCGCTCCTGTTCCGACATAGGCCTGAGCGATTTCACTTGGGTACTGATCGCGCAGGAAGCGATAACTCTCAGGATCTGTGGTGATGCCGGCGCCGACGCGAATGACCGTCATCGGGTCCACGCGATAGGCCAGACCGAACCGCGGAGTGAACTGCCCCCATCCAACATTGATTCCCGCGTTCCTGGGATTGCCGCCCACACCGCCGACTTCGATGTTGGCTGTCTGAGGCAGGGTGGGATCGAGGCGAAAGACGCCGTGCTTGTCAGTGTAGGGCGCAGGATATTGCTCGTACCGGATGCCGTAGTTAATTGTGAGCTTGGGAGTCGCGGACCATGTGTCCTGCGCATAACCGGCGAGTTCGGTCCAGCGCAAGGAGTTCGGGTTGTACAACTGTTCGTTCTTGGCTACGGCTATGCCCGTGCCAAAATTGGGGAGGCCCAGAAGCATGTCAGCGAGCGCGTTGTAGGCGGTGACGGTACTGGTGTTGCTCGTCATGCTTCCCTGGAACATAAAGCCTCCGCGCGGGTTACTGACGCCAGAACCGACGGATGGCTGAAAGTGGTTGAGGTCGAAGTGGTACCAGGTGCCGCCATACTTCATAGCGTGCCTGCCCTTGGTCCAGCTGAAGTTGATGTCGGAGGTGAACTGGTTGTCGCGGAACAGGAACGGGTTTGCACCGGACGCATTGCCAAGGGTGGAAAAGCCGGTGAACGCAAAGATCGGCTGGCCCTCATAGAGAGACCCTACTCCGTTGGTGCCGGGGATGCCGAGCTGGTTCAGACCAAAGTCACCGTATGCAAGATCGATGAGAGATTGCGCACCTGTGACCTGACGGGTGTAACCAAAGTCCCAGTCGACAACCATACTGGAGGTGATGACATGGCTGACACCAAGTCCAACATTCTGGATGCGGCCGGAGGCCTGACCGGGCTGTCCACCGTCGACGGCGGCGCCCCCAGCACCTCCAGTGCCCGCGGAGTTCCCGAATATTTGTGGATCGGCAAGGGTGTACGGCTCAATGCTGTATCGTCCGAAGATGTTCGTCTTGTCGGTCGGATTATAGGTAATCTTCGCGTCGTTTGTGATCCTGGTATAGCCGATGGTGCCGACACCCGTGTAATCGTTGGCCAACTGATTCGTGATCTGCGAGGCGCTCGGCGTTCCGACCACGGCCGCGAAGGGCTGAAGATAAGACAGCATCTTCACGGCAGGAGCCGACTGACGCGAGACGGGGATGCAGTTGCACCCGTATTCCGATAGGAAGGTGGGACGCGCGCCGATCGCACGGTAGGGCCCTACGCCGCCCGGCTGGGGATCATAGAGAGTAGTCACGGAAGTTGCCGCCGAAAAGTCGCCACCGAGCATTGCGGTCGTCGGTACAGTTGCCTGCGGAGTGGCCAAGCTACGGCGGGATGTGCGCTCAAAGCCATCAAAGAAGAACAACTTGTTCCCGCCATGATAGATCTTTGGAATATAGACGGGGCCGCCGAAGTTGGCTCCAAACTCATTGAAGACGTTTTTGGGAACCGACCCGGTAGGATTTATGGCGGAGACCAGGGATGCCTGGGTTGCCGTGTAGGCCCGGGCATTGATGGCCGCGTCCTGGTAGTACTCCCACGCACTACCGTGGTAGTGACTTGTACCACCCTTCATCGTGATGGCGATTGAGGCGCCGCCAGCTACGCCTTGGTCTGCATTGAAGGAGTTTGTAACCACGTTGACGCTCTGGATCGAGTCCGCGGGAGGCAGATACGCGAGCAGGTAGGGCAGCCAGCCGTAGTCATTCACTGCGCCATCGATGCGTGTGGTGTTGGTGTTGTAGCTAACGCCGTTAAAATTGACCGACATGGCGCGCGCCGGGTTGCCGCCGATTGAGTTCTGCTCCTGGACAGCCGCTGCGCCGGGGATCAGGGTGTAGAGAGACTGAAAGTTACGACCCTGCGACCCGGTAATTGGAACTTGGGAGATCTGCTCCTGCGTAATCTCGTGGTTTACCTCGGCAGAGTCCGTCTCGAGCATGGGTGCCGCTGTGTCTACCGTCACATTGGTCGTAACAGTCGACGCTGGGAGCGTAGCATCAACGCGGGACTCGCGGGTGACCTCAATCGGGACGTTCTTCTCCAAGAATGCCGCGAACGAGCTGGATGCCTTGATAGACACTGTATAAGACCCAGGCGCAAGGTTTACGACGCGGTACTCGCCAGAAGAGTTAGTCGTTGTAGTGCGGGTTTCCTGGGTGGCCTGATTCGTTACCACGACCGTGGCACTAGGGATCATTGCGCCAGCCTGGTCCTGGACATTTCCAGTGATGGAACCATAAATTACCTGCGCACTGGCGTTAGGCGCAAGGATAAGACTCAAGCATAATGCGATTCCAAAAACAACCTTAAGAGCCGTTGTATTTACCTTGGGGCGAACCAAGTTGCCGATCTGCGTCATAGCACTCCTCCAGTTCTACAAATCTTTGGCCTGCGTCATTTGGTGTTCGCCATTTAGCGTTATCGCGATGCCGTGGGCCTGAGCGGTTCCGCTTTGAGGCGTATTTTCTAGGCGTCGCGAACTTTATACGGATCAAAATAAAACTGTCAAGGGAAGAATTTGGAAGTTGCCAGACGTTCGAGCTCGCTCGGTCCACCGCACTGGCATGTTACAAAAAGTCACAGATGTCGTCTTCAAATCTATGAAAATCGAGGAAAATGCGAATCTCTGTGACTCCTCCTGCCAAATCCAAGGAATAATTGGGCGTTAGTTCATTGGCCCAAAGCTGAATTAGCTCGTAGTTCCTAATTGTTCGGGAGGAAAACTAACCCCAAGTGGAAGAGTAGAGCTCCTTCACACAATTTGTACAGGAATCTAAGTTGATTCATTCGAAAAGTTTGCAGGCCTCACGCATGAGCCGCTTGTCGTCGCAAACGGTTCCCACAGCATGCTGCAGCTTTAGAGGAGGAGATGGTGGGATTGTGCTGACGCTGCCGCGTCTACTCAGTGACCCGATAAGGGAGGCTAAATCGTCCGATCTGCAGGATCGATTGATCTTGAGGGGGCCACAGGCGAAACGACTCGACGCGGGTTCCCTGGGACATGCGGCGGGCTGTAGCGGTGCCTCGCGGTGTTCCCGTCGCTGCATCGTAGAACTTGACGGCGAGACCATCGTCCGCGCGCTGCCAGCCAAAGACATATGCGCCGGGAAGAAATGCAACATCGGCGATCGTGATTGGTGACTGGACCAGAAGGTAGTGTGAATACTTGCCATCGGCGGAGTAACCGGCGGTGATAAGAACAACTCCTGCGATGACCTGGCCGTGCGCATTGACTATGCCGGAGGCAGTACGCATCTCGGTTTCGATACGCTCTTTTTCGACGGGAGCACGAGCGGGGAGCACGGCAGTAAGCTCCTCCATCGTTGCCGAACGCCAGGCAGGCTTGGTCTGCGCAGGAAGTGAAGGAGCGGCGAGGATCGGAAGAAGGAGGACAAGGAGAAGCTTCACGAAAGGAACCCTCTTTATTTGAGATGAACGAGACCGCGCTGAATAGCTACGGTAGCAGCGTTGGTTCTGTCGCTGACGCCAAGCTTACTGAGCAGGTTGTTGACGTGGGTCTTAACTGTCGCCTCGGAGATGGAGAGATCGGACGCGATCTCCTTGTTGGCGCGGCCGGCGACTATACGCTCGAGAACGTCAAGCTCACGGACAGTAAGATCCTGCGTCGCCATGCGATCGGCGAGCTTTTCGGCGATCGCGGGTGAAATGCTGGTCTTGCCGGCGTGGACAGCGCGAATCGTACTGAGTAGATCGTCGACCGTCATTCCTTTGAGCAGATAGGCCTTAGCCCCTGCCTGAAGCGAGCGAAAGATATCTTCGTCACCGTCGAAGGTTGTCAAAACGATAAATCGCGCTGTGGGGTTCTCCGCGCGAATTTTCGTGATAGCCGCCACCCCTCCGAGCTTAGGAAGCTGCAGGTCCATCAGCGTAATGTCGGGCCGTAGCCGACGGTGGAGTTCGACGGCTTCGACACCATCGCTCGCCTCGCCAACGATTTCGATCTCAGGCATGACCTTGAGGAGAGCGACGAGCCCCTGGCGGACGACATGGTGGTCGTCGACGACCAAGGTCCGGATTGGATCTGTCATCCTACGTTCCTTTCAATTCGGTAGCGGTACGCGAAGCGTGATCTTTGTGCCGCCCTGCGGAGGGCTTTCGATGTTTAGCGCTCCGGCGATCTGTTCGGCACGTTCCCGCATTCCCTGAAGCCCGAAATGTCCTCTCGATCGCAGAGTCACTTCGGTCAACTGGAATCCAATGCCGTTGTCAACAATCGTTAGCATGAGCTCATTTGGATGATAGCGCAGATCGACCGTCACACGAGTTGCGTGGGAGTGTCGGACGACGTTACTCAGCGCCTCCTGGGCTATGCGTAACACTTCGTTTTCGAGAGCAGGCGCAAGAGTCCGATAGGTACCGCTGATGTTTGCCTCGGCTTTCAGGGATTCGGTCACGCTTTGTTCCACAAGACGGGTTAGCCGGACGGGCAATGTCGCCTCTGCACCGGTTGCCCGCAGGTCCCATATGCTTCGGCGAGCGTCGGCGAGGCCCTCTTTGACGAGATCTCGCGTGCGATCGACCTGTTGCCGCGCTTCGGTTACCTGCGCTTGGGCGAGAAGGTGAGCGGTTAGTTCGAGCTGCACGGAGACGCCAGCGAACCCCTGGGCCAGCGTGTCGTGAATCTCTCTGGCGATGCGGTTGCGCTCGGCTAATATCGCGTCGAACTGCGAGCGAATGGCGCGAACACGCAGCCGGTAGATTGCAGCGATGATGCCGATCAACAGCAGGATAGCGAGCGCGAAAAACCATGGCGTCCGATAGAACGGCGGCTTGATGACGAAGGCGATTGCTGCACCCGTATCGCTCCAGAAACCGTCTTCGTTGGCGGCTTGAACGCGAAAACGATAGCGCCCGGGAGGGAGGTTGGTGTAGTACGCATTGCGACGCGAGCCGGCTTGCGTCCATTGCTTGTCGAATCCGTTGAGGAAGTAGCGATAGCGCACTCTTGAAGGGGACGCGTAGCAGAGTGCAGCATATTCGAAGGCATATCGCACGTGGCCCGGCGGAATGGATATCTCGGCTCCTTGGTCCTTCCATTTGACATCGTCACCGTAAAGTGTTCGATGACGACAGGCGGCGAAGTTTGGTTTTCGCGAAGATCAGCCGGGTTGACGATGGCAACGCCTTTGCGCGTTGCGAACCAGAGATTCCCATCGGCCATGCGCCACGCGCCCGGGTGGCCGCCAGAGGGTCTCCTCCGTGGGCATTCCATCGGAGGAGCCATAGGTGGTCAGTCGAGGGTTACACGTTGACGCGTCTCCGCACGGGAGCAACTCAGACGCGAGGACGCGCACTATGCCTCGGCTCGAGGCCAGCCAAAGATACCCCTGCGAATCCTCGACGATCGCATCGATTCGCGAGGAAGATCGAGGGCACGGACTGAAATGAAGCTCGTTCCGGAGGAGCGACTAAGGCCATCGCCTTTTGTTCCTACCCAAAGTATGTGGTTCGCATCTTCGAGCATGGATGTGATGACGTCACCCGAGAGCCCCTCAGATCTGGTGAAGAGAGTCAGCTTCCCATCACGAATTCGCCCAAGGCCATCCAGCGTACCGACCCAGAGATCGTTGGAACTCGACCGCAGGATGGCTCCGACCAGCTCACTCTTGAAGCCATCCTCCCGAGATAAGACGGTAAAGCGACTGTCTTTCCAGTGGGCGAGCCCGCGCCTTGTCCCAATCCACAGAGATCCATCGGTGTCTGAAAAGAGTGAGCGGATCAAATCGTCGGGCAATCCGTCCGCAGAAGAGTAAGACGTAATCTTCCGCCCTTGCAGATGGCTGAGGCCATCCGGCGTGCCGATCCACAACGACCCATCGCGAGCCGGAGCAAGAGTGAGGACCACGTCACTTAGAGCCGTCCTTGATGGAAAGTTCGCTGGTGTTGCCGTGCTCGTTGCGAAAGAGACCTTCGCCTTTGCTGCCCAGCCAAGCGGAGCCGTCACTGGTTTGGGTGATTGCAGTAATGGGATAGCCCGAAAGCGAAGCGATTGCATGGAACTTCTGAGGCCGCAGAATCTGCAGCCCGGCAGTATCGGTGCCCACCCAGAGATCATGTTCCCGATCCTCGAAGAGTGCGAGGATTGAGGCAGCTCCGATGAGAGGTTGCATCTCAAGTCGAGTCTCGCCGGCTTCTGTTGACGGCGGCAACATAACAAGGCCGCGTCCGTGCCGACCCAAAGATTGCTGCGCGAGTCCTCGAGGAATGACTGCACTCGTGTTCCGGGCAACTCGCGACCGGTGTGCCAGCAACGAAGCACGTTGTGAGTCCACAACAGAAGAGCGGTGCGCGTTCGTATCCATGGCGAGCCGTCTTTCAGGGAGCCCAGTGCCTCGATTTGCTCCGCCGGAAGTGATGGCAGTGACAGGGGGAGTAGATGACCGGCACTGTATGAAAGGACTCCGTCTGCGGTGGCCACCAACACGCGGTTCTCTGGTCCGGAGCCCAGTGCGGACGCGGAAGCAGCTAGTAATGTGAATCTTTGCCGTCATATTTTTAAGCCCTCCGCCAGTGAGGACGAGCAGAGAACCATCCTCTGCTGGCGTTAGCGACAGAATTGAGGATGACAGCAAGCCCTCGGCCGTTGTGTAACGGTGGAATGTACCTCCAGCGTATCGCAGAAGACCATCGGCGGTACCGATCCAGAGGGTGCCGCTGCGATCCTGGGCGAGACAGCACGCATCGTTGCTACTAAAGGCGTCGTTGTTCTCCCGATTGAACGCGGCAAATTGCGTGCCGTTGAAACGGGCGACGCCACCTTCGGTTGCGATCCAGAGGTATCCGTCCCTGGTTTGAAGGACCTGATGCACGCTATTCTGCGGAAGACCATTCTCTGTCGTCCAGGCCTGATGCCCGAAGGTTGGGGACATTGTCGGCGCGGTCGGCTTTCTGTGCGATTGGGCCGGAGCGGCTGCGCATTGACCTGCAATCCCGTAGAGCCCCGAGAGAAGAGCGGAGGAGATCAGGCAACGGCGGAGTCGTGGAAGATTCATTCGTGTGTGCTTCTGCATGTTAGGGCATTCCGCCGCCCATCGCGAATGGACAGAAGCGACAGATTGATTCCCGCGTACTGTTGCATTGTGGTTTCCTTCTACCGACAGGTGGAAAACCAGGGCAAACCAGCGCCGCAACGCCATGCTCTCCACTCCAGCGCGAGCTAGAAGCAAAGCCGCAAGCGCGCGGAACCAGCAGTCCTAAACCGCACTAAGGCGTGAGTTACGGGGAGTATTCGGAAGTATATGCCGCTGGTTCTGCTCCACTTCAACGACTACTGGAGACGGCATTAGCTTCGAGTTGAATTGGACCTACCATTAACATCCCGAGGACGGAAATCGTTACTGGCCAATGCGGGATGCCTAAGGCGTAGGTTTGGTGGATTTGTTGAGCCTAAGTCTCCCGTTTTGCCTTTCCGTGCCCACCCTATAACCGCAGGCAGTTACGCATGTGGATGACCTATTTCGTCGGCCTATAGAGGTATCTGGTGCAATCCCCCGA
>CAWCVD010000005.1:0-249051 GCA_963798925.1 uncultured Acidobacteriaceae bacterium | reverse complement strand
GGACTCGCGCCACGCCGGTTGCAGGGCAAGCTACAAGTATAAATCAGTGGCGTGAAGACTCTCATCCCGCAACGGGAGTCCGACAGTCAGTCAACTCCCAGATCCAACTCCCGCATCGTCGTTACTGTGACACAACTCCAGATTGCCACTCTCAAGGTCCTGCGTAGCAGTTTGGCAATTCCGTCTTGAAAGAGCGCGGCTTCAAAGACCTCTCTATTCGAGGTCGAATCTGTGCCCAAAAGCCCCACAATCAGGTGCTTTGAAAGCACGGGTACAAGCGTGGCCCCATCTCTTTCCTGTTCTTAATATTTAATTTTCAACAGTTAAACTTGCAAGTTTAGCTGTTTATATCGTATAAATGATCCAGCCGCTATGCCGCGAAAGCCCCTCGAAGTCGATGTGACTGAATTCGCCCAGGCCATCGGACTCCTGGTACGCCGGGTGCGTGCGGCCGCCGCATCCCATGAACTTTCTCTGGCCGAAGCTGCCGTCATGACACGACTAGACATTGACGGCCCCGCAACCACCGCCG
Source organism: uncultured Acidobacteriaceae bacterium (assembly GCA_963798925.1). GTDB lineage: Bacteria > Acidobacteriota > Terriglobia > Terriglobales > Acidobacteriaceae > Edaphobacter. Next base: position 248,519 of record CAWCVD010000005.1, on the reverse strand, counting down.
ATTTGGCACGCGCCGAGAGCATGAAACCCCAATCAATGGGAGCCACCGTCGCGGCATTGGAGAAGATGGGCATCGTCGAACGGAAACCGCATCCCACTGACGGCCGCCAAAAGAATATCGAACTCACCCCCAAAGGCATCGCCCTCCGAAAGAGCACCGAAAGGACCAAACCAAACGTGGAAGGAGCCCAGGCGATGTCCCAGCTCAGCAAGCAAGAACAGGAAACCCTCTTTGAAGCCGGCGAGATCATCAAGCGCATGGTGAACCTGTGAACAAAGCCAGCAAACAGCCCACGCATCGGAAATGAGCATGTCGCATGCCTGGCGAGCTCTGCGCCACCGCAACTTCAAGCTCTTCTTCTTCGGCCAGAGCATCTCCGTGATCGGCACCTGGATGACGCGCCTCGCCACAAGCTGGCTCGTCTATCGCCTCACCCACTCGGCGCTTCTGCTTGGCGTCGTCAGCTTCGCCGGACAGATCATCTCGTTCCTCCTCGGCCCGTTCGCCGGCGTCTGGGTCGAGCGCCTCGATCGCCGCAAGCTTCTCGTATCCACGCAAGCCGCCGCCGCCGTCCAGTCGCTCGCTCTCGCCGCGCTCACCCTGGCGCACGTCATCACTCTATGGGAGATCATCGCCCTCACCGCCTTGCAAGGCCTGATCAACGCGTTCGACATGCCCGGCCGCCAGTCCTTCCTCGTCCAGATGGTCGACGACCGCAACGACCTCGGCAACGCCATCGCCATCAACTCCTCGATGGCCAACGGCGCGCGGCTCATCGGCCCCGCCATCGCCGGCCTCGTCATCGCGGCCGTCGGCGAAGGCTGGTGCTTCCTCATCGACGGCATCAGCTACCTCGCGGTGATCGCTTCTCTGCTGCTGATGCGCATCAGGCCACTCGAACTCCGCCGCAGCAACGCCAGCATGCTCGAACAGATGCGCGAAGGCTGGGACTATGTCAGCACCTTTCGCCCCATCCGCACCATCCTGCTGCTCTTCGCGCTGATCAGCCTCATGGGCTACCCCTACTCCGTGCTCCTGCCCATCTTCGCCGGCCAGGTCTGCACGGCGGCGCCGACGCTCGGCTGGCTCACCGGCAGCCTCCGGCGTCGGCGCGCTCATCTCCGCCCTCTCCCTCGCCATGCGCAAGTCGGTCGTCGGCCTCACACGCATGCTTCAGATCGCCTCCGCGATCCTCGGAGTCGCCCTGATCCTCTTCGGCCTGTCGCACATCTTGTGGCTGTCGCTCGTCCTGATGGTCTTCGTCGGCTTCGGCCTGATGCAGGGCGCCTCCGCCAGCAACACGATCATCCAGTCGCTGGTGCCCGAAGACAAACGCGCCCGCGCCATGAGTTATTACACGATGGCCTTCTTCGGCGCGGCTCCCTTCGGCAGCCTCTTCGCCGGCACGCTCGCCCACCGCATCGGAGCGCCCCACACCGTCATCGTCACCGGCGCGTGCTGCATCGCCGGTCGCTGTGGTTCACGCTCGAGCTACCCAAAGTCAACGCCGTCATCCGCCCGATCTACCAGCAAATGGGCCTCATCCCCACGCGCAACCCGGACCTGATCCCCGACGAGCACGAACCAGCAACAGACCCTCCAGGCAATCAACCCGAAAGGAACTCACCGATGAACTGGCACGACTACATCGCGTCCTTCTTCGCCGGAGTTTCTCGCCAACGCCGTCCCTCACTTCGTGTAAGGCGTCTCCGGCGACCGCTTCCCCGCCCTCTCCAACCTCCCGGAAAAGGATTGTCCTCGCCAACCGTCAATGTCGTCTGGGCGCTCTTCAATTTCATCGTCGGTTATTTCCTGTTCCGCTCCGGAAAAATCCAACCGGCGATACCACAGCTCTCGTCATCTTCTTCTCAGGCATCGCGGCCATCAGCATCATGCTCAGCATCAACTTCGCAACGAAGCACTCCGAATAGCTAACCGCAAAGAAGCCGACAGACACGCACCATCGACCGAAAGGATAAGCCGCCCATCACAAAACTCGATGCCATCCCCGCCCTAATCATCATCGACCTGCAAATAGGAATCGTCTCCTTCCCCTTGCGCGCACCCGGCCGACGTCATCGTCCGCCGCTCAGCCCAACTCGCCGAAACCTTCCGCAAACGCAGCCTCCCTGTCGTCCTGGTCAACGTCTTCGGCCGAGCCCCCGGCGACTCGACGCAGGAGCCCCCCTATTCGCCTCCCGCCCGACTGGACCGACCTGTCCCCGAACTCAACCAGCAACCCGACGACACCTGGTCACCAAACAATGAGTCGGCGCCTTCCCCGGCACCGCGCTCCACCAATATCTCCGCACTCGTGGCGTAACTCAGGTTGTCATCACCGGCATCGCCACCGGCAGCGGAGTCGAAGCACCGCGCGCAACGCCCACGATCTCGGCTACAACGTAGTCCTCGTCACCGACGCCATGACGGATCGCGACCCCGCCGTACATGCGTACGCAGTCGAAAAAGTCTTCCCCCGAATAGCCGAGACCGACACCACCGAGAACGTTCTAGCCAAATTAAACAGTTGAAGAAGCAACGGAGCCGCCCGGCCGAGGACCCACCATCAACACAGTCTTCACCTGGCCCGGATCCTCAAGACGAAGGTAAAAAAGCGCAATCCCCGCCGTACCCAGCAGCAGATTCCGGCGTCTCGCCTCCTCCGAGCACCCCACAAGGCCAGGGCGCGCGCGCCGATTCGAACCAGGCAATCCCCTGTCGCGCAGCCCGTTCCGCGCACTCGCGATACTCACGCTCACCCAGCACCACCGAAGCCTCCAGCAGAAAACTCAGCGTTCCCCGCCGCACCGTGGCACAACGAGTAGCTCGACTGATACGTCTGCGGCGACTCGAAATATCGCACTCAAATTCGTACCCAAACCTCCCTTCGCCGGAAACTCTCCCGCGCTCGTCAATTCAAACGCCCGCAATCGCGAAAGCCCATCTCCGGCGCGCCATGGCACCAACCCACGCTGTAGCCCGGTTCGGGTGCGCTGCCATTCGGCGACCGGCCCGCTGCGAAAATCAGGCCAGTTCCCCTTCTCCGAGCTGAACCAATGCCGCTCATAACGAAACGCCTCATCCGCAATCGCGCGAAAGCGTTTATCACCAGTCGCATATCCAAGCTCGAGCATCGCCCACCCAATTCCCGCCGTGCCATGCGAAAACCCAGTCAAATTGCGCTGCTCCTGCCTTGGCGCGCCGATCGTATTCCACGAATACCCATCGTCGCTTCGATTCGCACTCTTCTCCAGCTTCTCAGCACAACGTATCGCCAGATCAACAAACGCAGCCCGCCCATACCTCTCATGCATCATCAGCAGCACCGGGATAGCGCCCGCCACGCCGCTGATCACGTCAGTTCCCTGCTCGAGAACATCAGCAGTCGCCGCCGCATCCGAGCAGCTTCAGGCCACGGCTCACCCACTCCTCGGCGCCGAGACGTTCGCCGATCCGTATCAACGAATACCCAACTCCCACCTGTCCGCTGTAAAAAGCCAACCGGACGAACGGAGGAAGCGCCTCCGCGTGCGCAAACGCATGGGTCGCCGCACCCTCCGCGGTCCTGCGAAAGATCCGTTCGTGATTGAACGCGGCCAGCTCCGCAAGCAGAATGCCGATCCCGCCAGTGCCCGCGTAAAGGTCCGGACTGAACTACTTCTGCACCACAGTCCAGGTCTGAAGAGCCTCCATCGAAGCTCCAACCCAGTTGCAGCGATCGCCCGACCAGATAGCGTCGCGGCAAAGCCGTGCTCCAATCGACTGCGCGGTCTCAAAAAATTCACTCATGCGGGAAACTCGTAAGGGTCTGCCGTCGCAGTGTTCAAATGCGGATGCTCCAGCGTATCCCTGACTGCGTGAAGTGCCGATCGATCCGCTCCAACCGATCATCAACTCCGGAGATCCCTTCTTGAAACGCTACCGACAAGCCTTCAGCCAGCAGTCTGCAGCGAGCCATACCGAACTCTCATGTGGTCCAGGATCCTCGGCAAACGCCAACCCTCTCCTGAGCCTCTGCGTGAACAGCGGAACCGCGTCATTCAGCGACTGGCCGACCGCCTCATGAACCTCAAACGCAATCTCCGCGGCAATGCGATAGTAGCGCCGCCCAACATACAAAACCGAAGCGTCGCTCCTGCCCAGCAGCCGCGGATGATTCACCACCTTCAATTCAAACGGCACCTGATACTTGTTCAGAACAGTGGTGAGCAGCCGCACCACCTCCGCTGCGCCTTCCAGCTGCAGATTCCAGTAATAGCGAACGTTCGCGAACTCATCATGCTGCTCTCCCACCGCTCTTCAAAGACAAAGTAGAAGCCCGGCTGCAGATGGCGTGCCTCGCGAGGAAGCAACACCGCGATTGGCGTACCCGGCTGCGGCGCCATCCCCGGCGACCCGCGAGTAAGGAACTCCCCCGGCCAGAAAGCGCGATTCGCACCTGGTCTCTCGGCGTAGATCTGTCCGGTAGGCAGAAAGCTCTGCACACGCCAACCCTCCTCCCATCGCTCCTTCGAACTATTCGCCGCCGACAAACTATCCACCCACTCGTCCGCCGCGCCACTCGTCATATCGAGAACAACGTCGCTGATCGAGCCATCGAACGGCTTCACATAACAGTTGCCGTATAGAACATTCTGCAGCGTCGCCACCACCGGGCTCATCGCAGGAGTGAACCGCGAAAGCGGATGGAACGGAGCCGGCACATTCCCTGCCCACTCAGCGGAGCTCCTTTCGGCAAACGTGAACTGATTCGTCGACTGAAACTCAACCGCGCGAATTACCTGGCGAAGCGCTTCTTCAAGGTCAGGCTTCATGGATGGTCAACCCCAGGAGTTCGCTCGCCGCCTCATCAGGCTGCGTCAGAATATTCATGCTGGCCTGCAGCAGATACAGGCAGGTCGCATTCAATTGCGGCGACTTTTGCGCAGCCTCATACGCGCTTTGGATCGTTCGCGCTCCGCACATCAACACCGATCGCCGCAAAACCTCGCTCGCCGCCGTTGCGCTCATCTCCATCTCTTGTTTGTACGCTCTCCAGAAACTCTGAATCAACGGCTGCATCTTCTCAATAGGAAACTCGGTGCGCCGGATCGCCTCGGCAACGTCCTCGCCCGGACCGAGCGGCAGCATCTGAACCCAGAAACCCACAAACGCGCTGAAGATTGCCGCCACGTCCCAACAGGGATCGCCCCAATCCGCCAGCTCCCAATCCACCAGCTTCAATTGCATCCCGTCGTGGCCGTTGTTCTCTCCTTTGCCAGAAGGAACCAGAACGCAGTTGTCCCACTTGATATCCCCGTGGATCAGCGTCTCCTGCTTCCAACTGCCTGCCAGCTCATCCAGCGTCCTGCCAAACTCAGGGTAGGTCTTCAGCAGGTTCAACAGTTGATAATTGCCTCCGCTCGCTTCCTGAAGCATATTGGGCGCAGCGTTATGCAAAGTCAGAATCCATGGAACTCGTCCCGGAAATACTGGACTGGCGCCGCTGCCAGCAGGCATCGTCTGCATAGGAGCGGTTGGATTCGAGGCGCGCACCTCCCTGTGGTACTGGCCGAAGGCGCGCCCAAGCTCAGTCGCTACCTCCGCCGGAAAATTGCGCGTACGTAACTGGTAATCCGAGAGCGCTTCGGAGCCGGGCAGCAACTCCGTAATCAGCACAGCACGCCGCTCGTCCCACAGGTGAAATCGCGGCACAATCTCACGCAACGCGGAGAAGGTCTCGTCCTGATTCGTCAGACGATAACAATAAGCCTCAACCTGAACTGCCGAAAAGGATTCGGCATCGCGTCTCTGAACCTGCTTGAGAAAAAGTCCCGAGCGATCCTGTTTGATAACTTTGAAATTTCGATTGCGGCGCGTCGCCTCTACCACCATATAGTCGCCATCGACGACCTCTCGCGCCGACAGCAGCCCACGCTCGAACAAGTAGTACGCCAGGTTGTTTGCGGTAAGAAGCATCAGTGGCTAATTTAATATCCCTGAGAAAATCTGTCCCACCGGTGGTCGCCCAGCCGGTGGGACAGTTCTAACGAACGCTCAACTTAGCAAGGACCTTCCGGCCAGCCGAACCAGCTCGGACAGAACAGAGGAGATTGAGTGCCTCCTCCGCCGCCGCCGCAAGAGAGATTGACGCTGTTGCACCTCTGCCACGGAGTCGGGCAGTGGAGCGGACTCGGCGTAGGCAGATGGCACTCCGCTGTCCTTGTTGGCAATACATGAACCGGTGGTTGATGCACCGCCATCGCTTGCTGCTGGACGGGCCCGGGGCCGATGCCACACGCGATCGACTGTACCGGACACGCGAGAGTTTGTACCGGGCACACCGCAGCAGTTTGCACTGGGCAAACAACCGTGTGTACCGGGCAAACCTCGGTGATGACGGGACAACGAATAATAATGCTCGGGTAGCAGTGCGTCAACACAGTCACAGGCGGACAGACGTGACTGTGAATGGTGAACGGACAGTGCACTGAGGGGCAGGACGCCGTCGGACACGTCTGCACGATGAGAGAGGGATGGCACACCAAGAGCTGCGTGCCGCCACCATGCGGAACGGCTCCAAAACCGCCGGCCGCTGCAGCCTGGGCTGCAATCGGGCCCTCCAGGAACTTCGCTTTCCTGCGTTCGCCGCCGGCCGCCGCACTCACAACCTCAGCGCTCTTCTTGACCCAGAGATACGAGCCGCCAAGTGGAGACTGATCCTTCGGTAAGGGCTCAGAGTGAACGATGTCCTTGTTCGGGACATCGATGTACTTCTCCAGAGTAGCGTCCGTGTAAATGCGTGTATGTTTGTCTTCCGACGATGTTCCTACAAAACCCTGGATCAGGAAAGTATCCTGCGGTTTCGCCGGATCGCCTACGACCTTAGTCGTAAATGCGTCGAGTTTGGGTTTCACTTCATCTGGCATGAGTGCTCCTCTCAACCTGAAACTTAGCTTCGATTTTTTTGGGGGTCCCGGTGCCGGCAAGTATAGACCTGTAAGCAGTAAGCCGTCTTAGTCAGGCGAACATATTAACTGGACAGAGGATGGCAAAGATAAAGCGCAGTATCAGCAAATAGCCTTGAACCCATTGTGGATAAAGCGCATAGGGCCGGACCCGCAAGATTACGCTCCTCGCCACCTGTGGACATGGATGTTGACGAGCCGAAAAACACCGTCAACCACGTTGAATTCTCGGCACTCATAAAGGGCAGACCAACCGTCCTTCGATGGCGATGAAATCTTGGCTTCAGCCAGATTTCAGAGCACAATATCCGCAGTTTCATTTGCGGTTCTACGAGTCAGACTGATCACGTTCGGCATATTCCAATTTCTGCGCTGGTCGGCTGGAATTGAGAGGCCTCTATGCAACGTCGCGTTTCACTCCTTGCCTTCTGCATTCTCGCCGTGACGCTCAATGCACAAGTTCAGACTGTGGGAGACGTCTCTTTTGCAGTTCCCGATGGCTGGAACTATCAGCACGGTGCGGATTTTGGTGGCATGGTCATGAAGTCAGGCCAGAATTTCTGGCTTATAGCCGTGTACACGCCGATGGCCACCAGCGGCGATGCTTCCACGGACTTGCGGGCCGCCTGGAAGCGCATTGTCCTGGTGGGGACCGACTACCAGGGTTACCCATTGCTGCCGTTCTACGACATCACCCACACGGTAGGCTATCCAGGGAAACGGGCCGATGCCTCCAGTCTCAACCGACACACATACACCCGGCTTTACGTCCTGGAGGCGGGCAAGAGCTTCATCCCGGTAGCGGCAATCAGCAACGACGGTATGGTGCTCAACAGTCTGGAATACCTGGCCAACGCGGTGATTGGTAGCGTTCGCCTGGCTCCGATGAAGGCTGCACCGATAAAAACAAATCTCACTCTTGCCGACCTGGCAGGCGACTGGCAAAGCGGGCTGGCCAACAGCATCAACTTTTATAACGGCTCGACTGGAGCCTATCAAGGCACATCAAATAGCTTCGCCGGCGCAGGTTACCACATCGCTGCAAACGGGACCTTCACTTACCGGATGTCCGGCGTGATCAACAACCAGTCCGCCAGTGACGCGGATGGTGGTGTCGTGGAGCTGGGCGGCGCGGTCGTGACCTTTCGCGGTCGCAATCACGTGGTTCGCTACCGCTTCCTGAACATGCAGCAAGCGATCGATGGCTCTACGGTTCTCACGCTCCTTCCTCCCGCTGCGGACCCGTCCACCATCAATTTCATTCGTGATAGCCAATTATGGTCGCGGAAAAAGTGACGCCCCGTTGGGCCTCGGAGCTATCAGATCACAACGGCCGTTACGGTGATCTTTGGTGCGGGTTGAGCAACTGCTGCGGCAACCGCAGGATCTGTGTCGCCGAGGGGTGTCACATGCATTTCGTTTGTCACAACAGTCGGTTTGCCTAACTCCAAATCTATTTTCCGCTGAAACTCTCCATGTTGATGTCTCGCTGAGACTACGCCCGATATGGCCGGTGCTTCCCGATCAAATCGCATTGCGATATCCATGTGCAATCCCGTCGCCGATGCATGCACATCGCTGCACTCCAAAAGTTGCTGCACGAGCGATTGGGCATCTCCGTTGCTTCCAGACACCATACCAAGTTTTGCGACACCACTCCTACCGGTTGAAACGGGGACGTCAAGCGTGAAGCTCTGCTCTGTCGCGTCGTTCTGTCCATACTCACGACAAACGTAAGGCGGTAGTGTTTCACACCCGTGTCAGGAGCGGTGGGTGGTGTCTGGGACATACCGATTGAGGTGATTGCCAGTACAGATGCAAGCAAGAGTTTCTTTGACAAGTGATTGCCTCCTTTATATGCAACTGAGCCTGCCGAATTCTATGAACCTTTTGACTCATGCCAAAAATCGTGGCTAGCAAAAGCTCGGCAACTCTAGCTGCAACTTAGGTGCAAGTTTTCCGAAAATATGCGATATAGATGTGTTGCGCGGAACCAGCGTGCGAGGTGTCAGGCAGGAGAACTGTGGCCGTCGCAATGCAACACGCCCAGATATTTCACCCACGGACCGACCATCTCTCGGCTCTGATACGCCATGATCCTCGAGATCTGGTGCAGATGAGTCAGGTCATGAACCGCCCAGGTCGACAGCAGCTCAGACAACGTGACGGCGCCGAACGAAGGATGCCGCCCACGCAACGCAAGATCCTCTCCGCTCAGATTCAACCGGCGCAACTCATCCAAATTCGCAGAGCGCAGTCGGGCGAACTCATCGAGCAATTGCCCCAGCGACTTCCCTTCACTCTCCCGCACCTGTCCCAGACGATCAAAGGGCTCAAACGTCCGCGTCTCGCCGAACTCGAGCACCATCTTCGCCCGCGCCATCCAGTCCGCCCGCTCCCCATAAGTCAGATGGCCGACAACATCGAAGACGCTCCAGGTATCCGAACCCTCGTTGCGCCTCGTCCACGTCTCGGGCAGATCGCGCAAAAGCGCATCAAGAGCAGTCGGCATGCGAGCCAGAAGCGATACGGTGTCCTCAAGCATGTGTTCCATCATGCTCCTCGATCCATTACTTGGTATTGTCTAACGGATGTTAACTGAGAATCTGCCGCTGCAAGTTGATATCCGGGCAGCCATCCTGAAAATAAATCTGCGAAAAGAGGAAAATTTCAGGTGCCCAGTGTAGTGACGTCAAATCGACATCATCCACCACACTTCCACCACGAACTAACCATCAAAGGACCATCAAAAAAACACAATTTCTCCGACCCCCACGAAAAAACGCCCGTAAAACCTCAAAAAAAGGTTCAACGGGCGTCTCGGAAAAATTGTGTGCAACGACTACCGCGGATAGTAGTAACCCGGTCCGTAGTAAGGATAAGGGTAGGGCGGAGGTGGCGGCGGATAGCGCCGCTGCATCTGTGGCTGAGGAACAGACGACCAAAGCCGGTTCAACTCCGCCTGCGAGACCGTCGTAACATCCGTCGGGTGAGTGAGATGGAAGGTCACAATCGCCTCCGGTGGAAGCGAAGCCTCGCCTCTGCCCGAAGCCGAGGACACACCCAGCCCGGCAACGCCGCCAACTCCAGCACCAATCGCAGCACCGACGCCACCGCCCGCAACCGCGCCGATCAAAGCGCCCACGCTGGCCAAACCAACTGTGTTTCCTACCGTATTTGCTGTCTTATCAATACCTTGGTGCCACCAGAAGTCAGTCGAGACGGGGTAAACCATGCCGCCAAACGAGACGCTCGTCAACTGCAGCTTCAGCTCGCCTTTACCGCCCAACTGCCCGGCAGTATGCGCATCCACAACATTTCCCTGGAACGAAGCGCCACGTGGAATTGCAATGAAATTGCCCGCAAATACATCGTTCAAAACTACCCCATCAAATGTACTGCCAGGAACCGTGTTCTTACTGCTCATGCCCTGATTGATTCGAACTCGCAGGTTCGAACCCGCCGGAACAATAACCGCATCCCCTCCCCTTTGCGCAACATAGGGCTGCTGCGGGTACTGCGGAGGATAAGGCCGATACGGCGGCCCATAAGCCGGCGGATACTGACCTGCCTGTGGAGGATACTGTCCCGCCTGCAGAGGCGGATATTGCCCGGATTGCGGAGGATAAGGATTGGCTGGCGGAGGTGGAGCATACTGTCCCTGTTGCGCAGGAGCACCACTCTGAGGCGGTGCAGCCTGCCCCTGAGGCGCGGCGATCGTGCCGTCGGATTGCAGGTTCGGATTCGTTCCCGTCGTCTGCGAATCGCCATTAGCCGCACCAGGCACCGCGATCGTCAACTGATCCACCACCTTCTGGACCCCCGCGGCGTTGGCTGCCAGATGCTCAGCCAGGTCTCTCGACGGCTCATCCCGCACCATTCCGTTTAGCGTCACCGTGCCGTAAACCGTGGTCGACGTGATCGACTGATCCGCCAGCTGGGGAGCACCAGCCAGCGCTTTCAACACATTGGCTTCAATCTGAGCATCCGGCATCGTGGCTGCCTTGGTCTGGGCCACGACGGTACCGCCGACAAGAAGCAGACCCGCAGTCAAAATTGACGATGCTGAAAACCCGGAAAGAGCATTGCTGTGAACCATATCTTCCTCCGCTATCCTCTACGCTGCGCACAATTTCGCCACGCATACATACTATTGTTAGAGACTCGTTTTTTTGAAAAAAGTTCCGCTCAGATCCCCTCCCGCCGAACGGACTGACTGATTGACCTTGCCCTCGAATAACGATATATTCATAGAGCGGGGTGGAGCAGCCCGGTAGCTCGTTGGGCTCATAACCCAAAGGTCGTAGGTTCAAATCCTACCCCCGCAACCATTTAGGGGATTAGGACCCCGAAAAACCCCACCGTAGCGTGGGGTTTTTGCTTTGGATTCGCCTATATAGCCACGGTCAGCCGCTCCTCATTTCAACTACTTTGCTGTACTCCGATTGAAAGAGATGGCCTTTGATTGGGTGCCAGCGTTCAAGCCGGCCCTGGAAAGTATTGGGATCAGCTCTGCGATGATCATGGACCTCCACGGAGACAGGCACCTGGCGATCTGACTGGGATTCGGCTCCGTGAGTTCGATCAGTATTACAACGCCGCCCGCGCCAAAGCTAAATCGCTACAAATTCGGACCGACCGGCGAAGTTGAGACCACACATGAGCGCGACCTCGACAGGACTTAGTCCGTTCTGCCCTGCCTGAGCACCCGAGACTAGCCCAAACGGAACAACCCCAATCAGAGGCGGGCTATCCGGATTGCACCGCGGCGGATCTCGCTTAGCACACCGTTCGAGGACTTGACGGTCCGTGGCTTCGCACGCTGTGGTACTTCCGTGGTCAAAGCGTCGCCTCGAATTGGCCCTTTAGGACGGCAATCTCAGTAGGCTCCGACTTGTCGCGCCGACTCCACATGGATGGGAGCTTGCGCGTCCGCAGACTCTCCGTCTTGACGAATCTTGTTGCCTCGGATGTATTGTCCAGGTGTTACCCCAACGTATCGCTTGAAGCGACGTGTTAGGTGGCTCTGATCTGCATACCCAACAGACAAGGCGGTGGAGACAATGGATGCGCCCTTAGCGAGCCGCTCTCGGGCTCGTCTTATACGCACTCCTTCAAGATAAGCATGCGGGGGCACCCCTATTTCACTCTCAAACACCCGTGCAAAGTAATAGGGGCTGAGAGACGCGACGGATGCAAGGTCCGTCAAAGACACATCATTATTAAAGTGAGTCTCAATGTACTCGCGGGCCTTCTTTACCGCCAGGCGTTCCCTGCCAATGCGTCTGCCAGTAATTTGGGAATCAGCATGTCGCGCGGTGAGATATGCCAGCGACTCGAATAGATACGATTGTCGCTCAATCTTAGAAGCACTCGCGATGAGGCACCGGTGGAAGCGGGATAGGAGCGAGGTCAGCGAGGGGTCGTTTAGCACTGCGTCCGTGAAGAAAGATACTTTGGCTCTCCTGTCGAAATCATCGAAGATTCGCGCTAGAATAGCGCCATCAAAATAGAGATTGCGACAAACGTAACCTTCGGGTGCAGCAGCCTCTCCGGTGTGAGGCTCGTCGGGATTGATCACGAACGTTTGACCAGCAGATATTACCCGTGTTTTACCCCGGTAAAAGCAGTATTCTGCACCTGTTTCGACTAGACCGACGACAAAATAGTCGTGCACGTGACGTGGATAACGATGCGTTACAAAATGTCCGTGCAGAGCGCCGGTCGAGCCGAGCCCATCAAGATGGTAGTATCGCGACCACTCAGACTTGTGTATTTTTTCCATTGTTTACCTATCATAAGTTTTGCAACAGCGTACATATCTACATACGAATCGGATCTGCGATTTGTTCGGAACGTTTCATTGACAGATTCGGCCCAAGGACACGGGATACCAGCTACCTCCATCCGAAGACCTCCATTAGATCCATGAATGACCTGGAATGTCAGTTTTCATTCTTGAGATCAGCTGTACGGTCACTTACTAACGGCAGCGTGTCCTCGAATGCCAGAATCGGCAAACCTGGCTGGTCTGCACCCCAAATTTAGCGTCCCTTGGCGGGGCGACATTGCGAAGAGAGCGAGTCCGCGAACATCCAAGAGGAGAGCTGAGGGTTTGCCCATATAAGAGCTACGCACGAGGGCGACTTCCGCAAAGCTTCGCCTCTTCTGGCTCGCCTGAGCATCCATGGGAGTCTGCATGACTAGCAGTTTTTCGCGTCGCCCGAGACTCGGTCTTGTCGAATCTTGCTCCCCGGTATGTCCGCTATCCCTTGGCGGCTTAAGCTGGATTAATACGAAAGAGCGCTTTGAAGCCGTAGTCCATGTGTTGCTGAATGTGGCAATGAAAGAGTGAGAGTCCGGGCTGGTTCGTGGTGAAGTCCACGATTGCGCGTCCGTAGTAAGGGACAACGACCGTATCTTTCAGGATGCCGGCGGTTTTCTTGCCGTTGATCTCAGCTAGTTCCCATTGGTGCCGGTGAAGGTGCATTGGGTGAGCGTCGTCGGTTCGGTTGCGCATAATGAGGCGATAGCGAGTTCCCTGCTGCAGGACAAACTCGCGGTCGTGCGGGTACGGCTTGCCGTTAATGAGCCATGAGTTAAATTTACCCATGCCGCGGGGGATCTTCTCGAAGATCATTTCGATGGTCTGTTGCGGAGCGGGAGAGTTCGAGGTCGTTGTACCAAAAACGGTGTAATCCCAGGGCGCTTTGGGTGGGTCGGTCCATTGGGGCTGGTGGTGCTGGCCGGCATATTCGACGACGACACCCAGGCCTGACTCGCGGACCATCTTTTCGGTCGAACCGAGGATCCAAACGCCGGGGCGGTTCATCTCAACGATAACGTCGATGCGCTCGCCGGCACCGAGAAAGATCGAATCGAGCGTCTGCGGCGCAGGTACTGGGTTGCCATCGAGTGCGATCACCTTCATCTTATGGCCGGCAAGAGCTATACGGCGGTTCTCGATGGCGCTGGCGTTCAGGAAGTGGATCAATAGACGCTGACCCTGACGAACGCGGATCGGATCGCCCGAACCGAGCGCCTTATCGTTGATGGAGTACGTCGTTGACCCCACCTCGAGGCCGTCGGGATCCGTGTTCAGTGTTGAGGGCTTCTCTAGCAGGGGGCCGTCGTGAGTGTCGTCGTCATCATCTTCCATGGTAGAAGTGAAGAAGGGCTCCCAATCACGGAGGGCGAGGAAAAGTTCCTGATCATATTGTCCGGGATCGCTGCCGCTGTCTATGTAAACGAAGCCAAACTGTCCGGTGTAAGACCCTCTGTGCAGGTTATCCATAGCCATTGCATGAGAGTGATACCAGCGACTTCCGGAGGGGCCCGGAGTCAGTTGAAAACGACGCCGGCCGTTTGGCGGCACAAAGGGCGAGCCTTCTTCCTCGGTGCCATCCACCTCGGCCGGTATGAGCATGCCGTGCCAGTGCACCATCTCCGGAGTGTCGGTGTCGTTGATTACGTCGACCGCGACCTGTTTCCCCTCCCGCATGCGGAGTACCGGCCCGGGCGCCGTACCGTTATAGCCAATGGTGGAGAGGATATGGGAGCGATCGAGCTCGACCGTTACCGGGGCAATGCGAAGAGTGTAGTCCGCATTGCCGTTTGTGGGTGTGGAGGCGAACGGAGCAGCTTTTTGACCCAACAGCGACAGATGCGCGGTTCCGGCCTGCGCAAGAGCCATACTGCCGAGCTTGAGTAAGTCGCGACGTTTCATGGGCCTGCATCTCCGCACTTAGAGCCGTCCCTGCATCGTCTCACGCTGAAAGCGGTCCGACAAGAGCATCGGAGTGCAACAAGCCATGGGTCCGCTCCGTCTATATTAGACAGCGCGGCAGGAATTCTGGCGCTCTCGCCGCACAGCTCCCTTCCGTGGAGGTTCGGATGAAGTTATCGCAGGTCGCTCTAGTGTCCGTCCTGGTCGCCGGCTGCTGCGTGGCTCTGCGCGCCTATCAGCGGGTTGCCGACTTCGGCTTTGGCAATGATGATTCGCCGACCAATGTAAAAGCAGAGTTTTACTGGTCGCGCCTTGCCTACACACCCAACATGGAAGGTCTTGGCGGTTACGGTCGTCGAGGGTACTGGGGCCGCTTTGCCTGGTCCCGAGATTATCCAAAGGCCGATCGTCAGTTTCTCATCGCTATGCACCGCCTCACTCGCATCGATGGCCGCCCCACCGAGCAAGTCGTAACGCTCGACAATGACGAGATATTCAACTACCCCTGGATCTACGCCGTCCAGGTGCAGATGTGGACCTTTACTGATGAACAAGCCAAGCGTCTCCGCGAATATCTTCTCAAGGGTGGCTTCCTTATGGTTGACGACTTTCACGGCACTGAGGACTGGGAGAACTTTATGAACGGCATGCGCCAGGTCCTGCCCGATCGCCCCGTCGAAGACCTCCAGAGTGGAGACGAGATATTCCACACCCTCTACGACGTCGACGACAAGATGCAGATTCCCGGCGAGCAGTGGATCCGCACCGGGCGAACCTACGAGAAGGACGGCTATCAACCAAAGTGGCGTGCCATTCGTGACGACAAGGGCCGCATTATGGTCGCTATCTGCCACAACATGCATCTCGGCGACGCATGGGAATGGGCAGACGATCCGAACTACCCTGAACCCTTCGCCTCAATGGCATTTCGTGTCGGGCTCGACTACATACTCTATGGTATGACCCACTAATCCGCCATCTTCAAGAGCTGCAATCAATTCGTTTGAATCTCACTCAGGGCATAGCGAATGTTCCAGTTTCTCTTCAAATATCCGCGTCCGGTCTTCACCAAGGGACACCTCGTGATGCTTTCGTCGTGGTCCCGGTGGTTGTTGCCTCTACTGATCCTCGCGTTCGCAGGTGGTCTCGCTGTGTTGGTGCATCGGAGACTCCGCGACGCTGCGCCAAAGCTGCAGAGCTGGCGAGCCTGGGTGGTGTGGGGATTGCAGTCCGCATTGGTGGCACTCATCCTTTTTCTTCTGTGGCAGCCTGCGATGTCCGTCTCCGCCCTTAACTCCCAACAGAACATCATCGCGGTTGTCGTCGATAACTCCCGCAGCATGGCCATAGCCGACAGTGACGGCAAAACGCGTGAGTCCGCCGCAATAGCCGTGTTGCAGGGCGGAGTTCTCTCCGGATTGCAGAAGCGATTCCAGACACGCCTCTATCGACTCGGGAGTGAAGTTAGGCAGGTGGACGGATTGAAGCAGATTGAACCCACCGAAGCGGCAACCCACATTAGTCAGGGACTCAAACAACTCGCTACAGAGACGTCTGACCTTCCCATCGGAGGAATCCTGCTCCTCACCGATGGCGGCCAGAACTCTACCGGGATCGGCGGCTCGAGAATAAGCCTCGATGCTCTTCAGGCGCTTCGAAACCGCCGGCTGCCGGTTCACACAATCGGATTCGGGAATCCGGAGCAGACGCATGACGTCGAGATAGAAGACGTCAGTCTTACGGCGAGTTCCGTCGCCGATGCACGCCTCACTGCAACCGTCAGCCTCACCCAGCATGGTTACGCCGGACAAAAAGCTATCCTCGCCGTTGGCGATGAAGAGAAAACCATCGCCGCGCGAGAGATAACTCTTGCACCGAACGGAACACTTCAGACTGAACCTGTCTTCTTCTCCGCGGGAGCGGCGGGAGCAAAGAGTCTAAAATTCGCGGTCGAGCCGCTCGCCGGAGAGGAGAACCTCAACAACAATGCGCTAACTTACCCTCTTTTGGTAAGCGCATCGAAACGGCGCATTCTCTACGTCGAAGGCGAGCCGCGATGGGAATTCAAATTCATCCGCCGGGCCGAAGACGACGACCCTTCGATACAACTCGTCTCCATGCTTCGCACCAGCGAAAATAAGATCTACCGTCAGGGAATCAGCGATCCAGCTGAGCTAGCGGACGGTTTTCCTGTACGCCCGGAAAATCTCTTCGGTTACGCCGGTATCATCATCGGCTCTGTCGATGCCGACTATTTCACTCCTCTGCAACAGGAATTGCTGCGGGAATACGTCGACCGACGTGGCGGAGGTATCCTCTTTCTCGGTGGACACTCTTCTTTAAGCGATGGCGGCTGGGGCGCCTCGACGCTTAGCGAGTTGTTGCCAACCTTCCTCCCTGTCCTCCGCAACAGTTTCCATCGGAGCTCTGCGACCGTAGAGTTGACCTCTCAGGGCGTCGACTCCACAATTACGCGTCTGCTCGATGACCCGGCGAAAAATGCAGAACGCTGGAAGAAGCTGACCTATCTTGCCGACTATCAGGACGCCGGATCGCCAAAACCTGGCGCAACCGTACTTGCCGAGATGAAGGTCGGGCGGCGAAGGTTGCCGATGCTTATCACGCAGAACTACGGTCATGGCCGCACCGCAATCCTGGCGACAGGCGGCACATGGCGATGGCAGATGAGTGAAGCTTTGAATGATCCGTCCCACGATCTCTTCTGGCGGCAGCTACTTCGCTGGCTCGTAGCAGACTCACGGGGGCCCGTAACCGCATCCATGCCCGCGCGAACGAAGATGGACGAAGGACATTTCCAACTTGCAGCACAGGTCCGAGACCGACAGTTTCAGCCTTCTGCCGATGCGCACGTAGCCGCACACATCGTCGGGCCCGAGAACACGAACGTCGTAGTCGATCTCACTCCGTCGCGCGACACCCCGGGCTTGTATCAGATGGATTGGACTGCGGAAAAACCCGGCACTTACCTTGCCGAAGTCATAGCGGACACGTCCAGTCCCCAGCCGCAGGAGCTGGGTCGCGACGTTCTAACATTTCAGCGCGAAGACGGCGTCGCCGAAAACTTTCACACCGAACAGAACCAACCTTTGCTGAAACAGCTCGCCGAACAGACAGGCGGTCGCTACTGGCAAGCATCCGACCTGAAAGATCTTCCTCGAGACATCTCTTACTCTGAGGCAGGCATCTCCGTCCGCAGTTCGAAGGAACTCTGGGATATGCCTGTTGTGTTCCTCCTCTTGCTAGGCCTTCCAATTGCCGAGTGGCTCCTTCGCCGCAAATGGGGCGTCGTATGAAGGCAGCTCTCACGAAGGTTCTGCTAACCGCGATTACGTTTGCAGTTCCATTGCGCGCCGCAGTCTTCTATGTCACCGTTGCGGGACTTGGCGGAGAACCCGACTACGATCAACGCTTCACCGCCGCGGCGATGGATCTGGACAAGATATTCAAAGCTGCTACGAACGCCTCTCAAGTCTTCACCTTTAACCGGAGCGCAATCCACGGCTACTAATCTAAAGGAAGCAGTCGGCGAAGTGGCGCGCGTCGCCAAACCTGAGGATGATTTTGTCCTCGTTCTCATCGGCCACGGTTCGTTCGATGGCGTCGAGTACAAGTTCAACCTCGTGGGGCCTGACATCACAGCAAGCGAGCTCGCTGCAATATGCGATCGCGTCCCAACGCGACGTCAGGTTATTGTCGACACTACCAGTGCCAGCGGAGGCGCGATTCAATCCCTCGAGCGGCCGGGCCGCGCGGTCATTGCAGCAACAAAGTCGGGTACGGAAAAGAACGCGACCGTCTTTGCGCGGTATTGGGTTGAGTCTCTTCAAGACCCTGACTCCGACACTGACAAAAGCGACTCAATCAGCGCAATGGAGGCTTTCGTCTACGCCACGAAGAAGACGGCTGCCTTCTATGATTCGCAAAAACGTCTCGCGACGGAACACGCCGTCTTCGACGACATTGGCCACGGCGAACCCATTCGCGATGCATCCGGCGGCCAGGGGGTTCTCATGTCGAACTTCAATCTTGTGCTTCTCGGCACAAGCAAAGAAGCCGCAAAAGATCCAGCCAAGCGCGCGCTACTCGCAGAGAAGGAGGAGTTGGAACAGAAGATTGACACATTGAAATATCAGAAAGCCGCAATGGATCCTTCCGACTACAAGCAGCAACTGACCGCTGCCCTGCTCGAACTCGCAAAAGTGCAACAAAAGTTGGATCAATGAAACATATAGCCCCGTCTCTTGCGTTGTCGCTCCTCTGCGCGTCTGCGTCCGTTGGGTATGCCGCTACGCCCATCGAATGCTGGTCTCTCCGCAAACACGGACACGCCTCCGAAGCGCAGACGTGCTTCGATCACCTGACCCACAACGCAGATGCCTACGCGCAAGCTGAGGGCTTCTGGGGCCTCGAACAGTGGGACCAGGCAAATGCGCAGTTCCGTCTAGCAACGCAACCGGCCAACAGCAAGCCCCTCTACAAAGTCCGCTGGGGCCTCCTCCTCCACGAGCGCTTCAACAATGCCGAAGCTATCGATCTCTTCCACGAGGCTCTAACAAAAGAACCATCGAACGCGCAAGCTTATCTCGGCCTCGCAATCGTCTCCGCGGATGCCTTCGACGGCAAAGCTCCCACTTACACAGCCAAAGCCATCGAGCTCAATCCCAAGCTTCCGGAAGCCCACGAGCTAATGGCCGACCTCGCCCTCCAGAACGACGATACAGATCTTGCAGTCGCGGAAGCCGACAAGGCAATCGCACTCGAAGACGACGCGATGGATGCAATGGCAATCCACGCAGCGATTGAGCTCATCGTCGACCGTTCTCCCGATCCATGGTTCACCAAGATCAAAGCGATCAATCCCGGTTACGGTGAAGCCTATGCACGCGTAGCACGCCAGCTTGAAACCCACTATCGCTATGAAGATGCCGTGACCTACTACCGGAAGGCGGTCGAGGCCAATCCGCGACTCTGGCAGGCCCATTCGTCCCTCGGCATCGATCTCATGCGACTCGGCAAGGAAGACGAGCCACTCAAAGAACTGGAGTTGAGCTACAACAACGACTATCGTGACGCCGCAACCGTCAACAGCCTGCGCCTGCTCGACAGCTATAAGAACTTCGAGACCTTCCGCGACGATACCACCATCGTGAAACTCAATGAGTCAGAAGCCGCCCTCTTGCGCCCTTACATACAAACCGAACTACACACAATCATCGCCACCTACGACAAAAAGTACCGTATGAAGCTCTCAGGCCCAGTGCAGGTAGAGGTTTACCCGAACCACGAAGACTTCGCGGTTCGCACCACGGGGATGCCTGGGTTAGGCGCGCTCGGCGTGACCTTCGGCCAAGTCGTCGCCATGGATAGCCCGTCCGCGCACAAACCTGGCGACTTCAACTGGGGTTCGACCCTGTGGCATGAGATGAGCCACGTCTACGTCCTTACGGCCACCAACCATCGCGTTCCACGCTGGTTTACCGAGGGATTGGCTGTGCACGAGGAGGGCGAACATTCAACAGAATGGAGCGATCGTGTCACGCCCGACGTTCTGGTCGCGATTCGTGACAAAAAACTCCTGCCCATCTCCGATCTGGACCGCGGCTTCGTCTATCCCGAATACCCGTCGCAAGTCATCGTCTCCTACTTTCAGGCAGGCAGCATCTGCGATTTCATCAAAGAGAAGTGGGGCGAAGAAAAACTTCTGACAATGATTCGATCTTATGCGCAGTTACAGAAAACCCCGCAGGTTGTGCGCAATGATCTCGAACTGTCGCCGGAACAGTTCGATAGACAATTCTTCGCATGGCTCGACAATAAATACGGCGCCGAAGCCGCGCATTTCGACGAGTGGCGCGAGAAGCTGAAGGCGCTCGTCGCAGCTTCACAGCAAAAGAGATACGACACCATCCTGGCCGAAGGACCTGCAACCAATGCGATGTATCCCGAATACGCCAATGACGCGAGCGTCTACGAACTTATGGCCGACGCCAACAGAGCCAAGGGAGACGCAAAGACGGAAGCCGCAGTCCTGACCGCGTACGAACACGAAGGAGGCCAGGACCCCGGTATGCTGAAGCGCCTCGCCACTCTCGAGGAAGCTGCGGGACGACCAGCCGAAGCGGCCGCCACGCTCGAACGTATCAACTATATCTACCCTGTTAAGGATGAGGAACTGCATCGCAGGCTCGGCGATCTCTTGTACGCGCAGAAACAATACGATGGTGCCATCCGGGAATATGGCGCAGTTGTAGCGTCTAAACCACTGGACATGGCCGGATCGCAATTTCATCTTGCCCAGGCCTATCTCGCCGCAGGAAAGAAGGACAAGGCGCAGGAAAGTGTCCTTGCGGCCCTCGAGGCTGCGCCCGGCTACCGCCCAGCGCAAAAACTGTTGTTGGAGTTGAACCAGATACCAGAAAAATAAATCGACGAGGATGGAAAACGAATGGCTACCTTTGCCGACTTGAATCCGGATGCAGCGCAACTCCAGCAACGCGTCGAACGTTTCCACGCCGTGCACGAAGCCATTATCAGACAGGTGCGCGAGGTGATCGTGGGCCAGGACGAAGTCCTTGACCAGGTGCTCCTCGCACTATTTGTAGGCGGACATTGTCTGCTCACCGGGCTTCCCGGCACAGCAAAGACACTGATGGTCCGCACCATCGCCGAAGCGCTAGGTCTTGAATTCCGTAGAATTCAATTCACTCCGGATCTGATGCCCTCCGACATCACCGGAACCGACATCATCGAGGAAGATCTACAGACTGGCCATCGCAAATGGACCTTCGTAGAAGGCCCGATCTTCGGCAATATCCTGCTGGCTGACGAAATCAACCGAACGCCGCCCAAAACGCAGGCCGCCCTGCTCGAAGCCATGCAGGAACGCTCTTGCACAGTACGCGGCCATATCTACATGCTGCCGGCACCGTTCTTCGTCCTGGCTACACAGAACCCCATCGAGCTCGAAGGCACCTACCCACTTCCTGAGGCTCAACTAGACCGCTTCCTCTTCAACGCTACATTGGGCTATCTCAGCGCCGAAGACGAACTGAAGGTCGTGGACCTCACCACAACAACACGGGTTGCAGAGGTTGAGCCGGTTACCTCCGCCGAGGAACTGCTCGATTTCCAGCAGGTCGTTAGAATGGTGCCGATTGCCGAATCCCTAGCCCGCTATGTGGTTAGTCTCGTTCGCGCGACAAGGCACACCAGCGCCACCGCACCCGATTTCATCAAGAAATATGTGAATTACGGAGGTAGTGTTCGAGCCGCCCAGTTCATTGTTCTTGCCGCCAAGGCCCGCGCACTCTCGCGCAAACGATATCACGTCACCTACGACGATATCACCGCCTTGGTCGTGCCCGTTCTACGCCACCGCCTTCTCCTCAACTTCCATGCCGAGTCCGAAAGAATCGACGCAGACGAGATCCTCAACCGTCTCATAGGTCACGTACCGCGACCGAAGGAAAACTGATGCAACGCTTCCTCGATCCCGCAGTTTTAGCCGGTATCTCCTCATTGGATCTGCTTGCGAAGACGGTAGTCGATGGTTTTGTCGCCGGCCTCCATCGTTCGCCGGACTTCGGCTTCAGCCAGGAGTTCGCCGAGTACCGCGCCTACGTTCCAGGCGACGATCTCCGCCACGTCGACTGGAACCTCTTCGCTCGCACAGAGCGCTGTTATCTCAAGCGCTATCGCGGCGAGACCAACAGCCAGGTCACAGTTCTACTGGATGCGAGCAACTCGATGCGTTACACCTCGGGTCCTCCGTCAAAGATGGACTATGCACGGTTCGTCGCCGCTTCCATTCTTTATCTCGTGATTCACAACCAACGAGACGCCGCCGGGCTAATTGTCTTCGACGATGAAGTTCGGGAGTACATTAGGCCGTCACGCCGCCAGGGCCAACTCTCGCGGCTCTTCGCCGGGCTCGAAAATGCAGAGCCGCGAGCACGGACTGATTTTGGCCGTCCCCTCGAGCACTTTCAAGCGCTCCTCCACAGGCGCGGCATTGCAATCGTCATCTCGGACTTTTATGAAGATCCCGAAACCATCGTCCGCACGATTGAGCCGCTCCGCTTCCATGGCAATGACGTGGTGCTATTCCATATTCTCGATCCTCAGGAGATCTGCCCGGAGATGAAAGGCCCGTCCATCCTGATCGATCTCGAAACCGGCAAGGAAATAGAAGTTATCCCCGAATATACAAAGACGACCTATCGCGCGAAGATGCATGCGCACATCGAACAACTCCGTTCACGCATGCGTGCAGCCGGCATGGACTACCATTTGCTTGTTACAAATCAACCTCTCGATGCAGCGCTCCGCGAGTATCTTTCGCTACGACAGGGGGGGAATTGATGGGCTTTCTGGCTCCATGGTTCTTGGGAGGTCTTGCAACGCTGGGCATTCCAGTCTTCGTCCATCTGCTGCGAAAGCACGTGACAATACCCAGACCAGTCAGCTCTTTGATGTTCTTCGAACGCGGCATTCAAAGTTCCACCCGACATAAGCGTCTGCGTTATCTCCTGCTCTTCGCTCTGCGCTCTGCTTTGGTGTTGCTCGTCGCCCTTGCCTTCGCAGATCCCTTCGTGCGAAAGCCCACGACCGATGTGAACGGTCGTTTACTTCTCATCGTGCTCGACAACTCCTTCAGCATGCGTGCCGGCACCAGGTTCGCTGATGCAAAGCAGCAGGCCCTTACAGTCCTGGCCGCAAAACCCGGCCCTCAGAAGGCACAGGTTGTCGCGCTCGGAGGACAGCTCGAGATTCTTACCCAGCCCATCACTGACAAGGCGCAATTGCGCGCCGCTCTTGAAAGCATTCAGCCAGGAGACGGACACGCCAACTTCGGCGACCTGGGACGAAGCATCCGCGCCATGACCGAAACCGTAAAGACGCCAATCGACCTGCATCTTTTCAGCGACATGCAGCGCACAGCCATGCCTTCGAACTTCGCTGACATGGTCTTCCCGCCCAACACCAAGCTCCTGCTTCACTCCATTGCGAAAGGAACAGCGCTGCCGAACTGGACGATCGAACGCGTGACCGCGCCCACCGAACTCTCCGACCCCAAAGACCCCAAGACG
This sequence comes from uncultured Acidobacteriaceae bacterium, assembly GCA_963798925.1. Taxonomy (GTDB): domain Bacteria; phylum Acidobacteriota; class Terriglobia; order Terriglobales; family Acidobacteriaceae; genus Edaphobacter. Next base: position 224,736 of record CAWCVD010000005.1, on the reverse strand, counting down.
TCGCGAGTCCAGGCCGTGATCGCGGGCTTCGGCACTCCGCGAGCTGAAAAGACGGTATCACTAGCCGTCGGCGGCAAGACAATCGCAACACGTAAGGTGACCGTGCCAGCCGACGGCCGGGCCACTGCAGAATTTGCCCCCGTCGACGTAGGCTATGGATTTAATCGATGCGAAGTCCGAATCGAAGGCGGCGACGGCTTCCCTGCCGACGATGCGATCATCTTCGTCATTCGCCGCTCTGACCCCGAACGCGTGCTCTTCGTCCACGCTTCAAACGACACCCGGTCGGCGCTGTACTTCGGAGCTGCTCTTGCCGCGACCGGGCAAGCCTCCTTCGCGTTGCAATCCGTCATCCCGGAACAAATCACTGAACTAGATCCATCCAAATACGCCTTCGTCGTGCTCTCCGACGCAGCCGCACTACCCTCTATCTTCGAGCACGCACTTACGCAATACATCGCGAAGGGAGGCAGCGTCCTCGTCACGCTGGGTACAAATGTTGGGCGACGCGTCCGCATTCCGCTTTGGGGAGCTGATGTCAAGGATGTCCGCGATTACGCCCTAACCGTGGGTGCAGCAACCGTCAGCCAAGTGGATTTCACGCATCCTGCGCTTGAACAGGACCAACCCGCACGCGAAAACGGCGGCTGGGCAGAGACAAAATTCTTCTACGCCGCAACAGTGGACCCAATGCAAGCACGCGTGATTGCCCGGCTCAATGACGACACGCCGCTGCTGCTTGATAGACAAGTGGGCGAGGGGCACATTCTGCTCTTTACCTCCGGGTTTGAGAACCTGACGAATGACCTTCCCCTGCACCCAATATTTGTGGCATTTGTCGATAAGACGGCACGCTACCTTTCGCATCAGGAGCGACTCACTGGTTCGCAGCTCGTCGACTCCTTCGTCGAACTCCGCTCGACCGCCGAACCAGTTGGCGCAATTGCGAACGTCGAAGTGATCGACCCGACAGGGCATAGGCCGCTCTCGCTCAGCGAGGCCCGCACCGTGCAAACCTTTCAGCTTCGTCGCGTCGGCTTCTATCAAGTGAGGTTCGCCAATGGGCGCGATGCAGTCATTGGAGTTAACCCCGATCGTCGCGAATCCGACCTGCAACCAATGCCCGTAGATATCCAGCAGCTATGGAGCGGAAACGCCGGCGAACCCGTCCAAACATCAACGCTGGCTGCGGAGGACCTCAAATATCGCCGCGTCAGCCTGTGGTGGTACGTTATGCTGTTCGCACTGGCGGTTGCTGTCACTGAATCAGTGGTTGCCAGCGGCTACATGGGTACGCAACGGGAGGAAGCATGAGCAGACGGGACGAGCTCAACTCCTATATCGTGCGATTGCAGCGGCGCTTACGCGCGGGAGCGTGGCTGCGTGGCGCAGCGATCTTCGCCGGCACCGCTCTCATCGTCACAGTCACATTGGTTCTTCTGCTGAATCACTGTGCCTTTCCCGCGCACGGAGTTGCAGGAGCGCGACTGGCACTCCTTGTCGCACTCGCCGCAGCCGCGACCTTTGGCATCGCGCTACCGATTGTGCGCCTGACGAAAGCGCATGTAGTACGCGAAGTGGAAACAACGCATCCGGAGTTCCAGCAGCGCCTGACGACTTTTCACGAACGCGACCGCAACAGCAGAGATCCATTTCTCGAACTCCTCGCGGCAGATACTATGTCTCGCGCCCTGAACGTGGCCCCATCCTCGCTGGTTCCAGACAACCGTCTCTTGGCGCTCGCCGGCGCCGGATTTGCCTGTATCGGGGTGCTCGTCTGGACGATAGCCGTTGGCCCAGGCTATCTCGGCTACGGCGCATCGTTGCTGTGGACCGGGCAAAAAAACAACTCAGCTCCTTTGTATTCCATCAAGGTGGTGCCGGGCGACGTAGCCGTGCGTCGCAACAACGACCAGCTCATCACCGCCCAGGTCAAAGGCATGCGGCCAGAAAAAGTGCAGCTATTCGCGCACTACGAAAGCACTGTCACTTGGGAACCAGTCACCATGCAGGCACAATCGGACGCGGGCGGCACTGCGGCTTATCAGTTCGTCTTCGCGGGCCTTCCGGAAAACGTCGAATATTACGTGGCGGCCGGCCCACTCGTTTCGCCACACTATAAAGTGCGGGTCGTCGATCTTCCCACGGTAAAGCGTATCCGCGTTACCTATCAATATCCCAAGTGGACCGGAATGAAGCCGGCGACTGAAGAACACTCTGGAGACCTGCGTGCCATCGAAGGCACTGAGGCGGCCATCGAAGTGGAGATGGATCATCCGCTGAAGGATGGTCAGTTGACGCTCGATAGCGGTCAGCCCGTTCGTTTAAGCGGTAAAACAGGTAACACATATCAGGGCACCATCCACATGGAAAAGGACGGTGCTTACCACATAGCGGCCACTGATCAAGGCCAGCCCGTAAGGCTGTCAGAGGACTATTTCATCGCCACCGAAAAAGCAATGCCCCCCGAGGTAGCCATCAATCGTCCTGGCGGCGACTATCGCGCCAGCCCCATTGAGGAGGTAACGGTTGGCGTTAAAGCCTCAGATCAGTTCGGCCTGAATGATTTTCACCTACACTACTCAGTCAACGGTGGCCCTGACCGCGATGTGAATCTCCTTAAGGCTCCGGGAGAGAAAACCGCTAATGGCTCTTACACTCTTCGCCTCGAAGACTTTAAACTCGTACCCGGTGATCTCGTCAGTCTTTACGCAACCGCGAAGGATGGTCACTCGGAGGCACGCACGGAAATCAACTTCATCCAGGCCGACCCGTTCGAGCGTGAGTTTTCCCAGTCGCAGCAGAGCGCTGGCGGAGAAGGCAGTGGCGGCGGACAAAACAACCAGACCGACATTTCCAGACGCGAGAAAGAACTGATCGGCGCTACATGGAAACAACAGAACGACAAGGCTGCGACTGTGAAGGATTCGCTCGTAGCCGGTCAGTTTCTCTCCGATGCCCAACAGAAGCTACGCGATCAGGTCATGGCTCTCTCCACCCGCATGCAGAGCCGAGATCTCGCGGAGGCAAACGAGGAGTTCACCGGCTTCGAAAGGGATATGCAGACCGCGGCCGGGGCAATGGCTCCATCGGCTGAGAAGCTCAAAGAGATGCAATGGAAGGATGCGATTCAGCTGGAGCAGAAGGCGTTGCAAGCGCTCCTGCATGCCGAATCCACTTTTCGCCAGATTCAGGTTGCCTTCGGTCAGCAGGGAGGCGGGGGTGGGGGAGGTACCAACAGCGCGGGACGCGATCTTGCGAGCCTCTTCGACCTTGAATTGGACACGGAAAAGAATCAGTACGAGACAGCGCAGACCGCAACTCCCGCAGAGCAACACGAGAAGACTGTAGAAGACACGCTCGCTAAACTCGATGCTCTCGCAAAACGTCAGGAGGAGTTGGCCAATCAGCAGCACAACCCGCAGCAAAGCTTCCAGGAACGCTGGCAGCAGGAGATGCTTCGCCGTGAAGCCGAGCAGCTTCAGAGGCAAATGGAGCAGCAACTAGCACAGAACGGTCAGAACCAGCAGCAAGGCGGCCAACAGCAAAAAGGACAGCAACAGGATGGACTTCAATCCTCAAACATGGCGTCGTCTGGACAATTCGGTTCACAGCAGAGAAGTGAATCGTCCAAAGGCGGTTCCCAATCCTCGCAACAGCAGACACGCAACAACCAGTCTGCATCGCAGTCAGCCGGGCAGTCTTCAGAGCAACGAATCCAGCAGGCCCTAAGCCGTCTGCGCCAAGCAGATGAAGCCATGAAGCGCAACGGCAGTCCGCAGCAAAATACCGACGCAGCGCGGCAAGCTGCCGAAAGGCTCCGCGAGGCGACAAATCTCTTGGGAGCCACACAGCAGCAGCTCGCCTCCGGTAAGTTAGGCTCTCTTTCGCACGAAGCCGACCGTCTCACTCAACAGGAACGCGCCCAGGCTGACCGCATCAACAAGCTCGCTAGCCAACAGGACGATTCCGGCAGCCTCGATCGCGACAGCATGATGCAAAAGCTTCGCGAGCGCGACCAGCTCGCTGCCGAGCGGCAACAGCTCTCCAACGATCTCTCGAATCTTCAGAAGAAATTGCGCGACGCAGCACGTCAGATGGCCCCTACCCAACCTGAAGTCTCGCAAAAGTTGCGCGATGCCCTTACTGAAATGGATCAGTCCGATCTCGACAATCACGTGCAGAGAACAGCCGACTGGCTCCGTAGCGGGATCAACCCCAACTCAAACGGCATGGAGAACGAGATCGCCCAAGGCCTCCAGAAACTCGATCAGCAACTCCGCCAGGCGCAGCACGAAACGGGCCAGGGAAAACCCGGCCAGCGCGACAAATCGCCAGGAGACGACGCTGCCGCGCTCGATCAGGTCCAGCGCCTCCGCAGCCAGCTTGAAGCAATGGCTTCCTCAAGTAACGTACAACAGCAAAATCAAAATGGTCAGAATAGTCAGAACGGCCGCAACGGAAAGCTGAACCAGAGCAATCAGTCTCCTCAGAGCGGCAATCAACAAGGCCAATCGGGTCGCGCGAGCCAGCAACCAGACAATCCGCATCAAACCGGACGAGACGGCCAGCCCGCGAGCACGAATGCGTTAAGCCGCCAGCAAGCCAGCGGCTTAGGCGAGCAAGCATCGAATCGCGCAGGCGCGCGCGATGGTCAAAGTGAAGTGCGCTCCGGCCAAAGCGGCGATACACGCTACAGCGGAGGTGGCGCAGACGACGTCGTCTGGGGCAACATCAATACCGGCAACAACCGCTACGGCCAAGGCCACCAACGAGCTGTTCCCACTGACGCTTCAGGCAATCCCGCTGACACCGAGCGCGCGTTCGAGCAGGGAATGCGCGAACTCAACCATCTCCGTCAAATGGTCCATGACGATCCGGAGGCAGCAAAGGCTGTCCAGGAACTCTCCCGCCAGATGCAGCAACTCGATCCCAACCGTTTCCTTGGCAATCCCGCTATGGTCGAGCAGATGCATCGCGAGATGCTCAGTTCTCTCGATCGAATCGAACTCCAACTCCAACGTGAAGGCCCTTCAACGGATGCTCGCGCTGGCAAGCCTTCCTCGGTTCCTGCTGGATATCAGGATTCAGTCGCTGACTACTACAGACGGCTGAGCAAGAATCCACAGTGACATGGGATTCGCGTAAAACTGATCCCTAACCGTTAGATTCGATCTCGGTGCTCACTGTGAAGGAGTCTAACAGTGATAACTAGAGCCGGAACCAGAAAAACCAGCGAGCCGATAACCCACATCGCAACTGCACCGGTTCTCTGGTCGGACAGAGGCGAGAAGTGGAGAGGATTCGGCTCTCTTAGGTAGTAGGGATAGACCGGCCGGTCGCAAAAGGCGAGAAACGCCGACAGTACCGTATTCACCAAGTCCGCCATCACCAAGTACACCAGGAGCAGCCATCCCCTCTGATTCTTTTGTGCGGGCCACGGGCGTATGACCGGCCACCAGAACAGAATCGATGTCCCGAGAAAACACAGGTGCTCGAACTCATGCCAGCGCTCATGCTCCAGAGCAAAATCATATGCAACGGGAACATGCCAACTCAGAAAGGCCAGATTCATCGCGAGCCAAGCTACCGTAGGCGACGTGAGTGTGTGGCCTAGTCGCCGAAGGACTCCAGCGCGGAACAGCGGACCAAGCATAGGAACCGTGATTGCGCGTGGCACCCCGCGCAGTAGCGGAACCACAGGGTACGCAAGCAAAAGAAGCGGGGGTGCAAATGACATCAGAAGCAGATGCTCCACCATATGCGCGCTTAACAACACATCGGCAAAGCCATCGAGCGGGGATGCGATCGCAAGCCAGATAACAGCAAGGCCGACTACGAATGACACTAACCGTAGCGGTGGAAATTGACTTGGCCGCGTCTTGCGAATGGCGAGCCATCCCCGCGTGTAGATCAGGGCAACGATGACCAATGTGCCCGTCAGAACAATCGGTGGCGTCCACTCGACGAAGATGGTTCGATACGCGGGAGGCATGAGATCAAAGTAAATTCGACCGCTAGCGATCTCCAGACTGCACCACCGGGGTTCCGCTAGAGAGAATCAGGCGTCTCGATGCGTCGATCGCGGGGGTCAGATCATTGCCCCGTAGCGTCGTCAGGAAGCGCACCAGCGCGGTCGTCTCCGAAGGACTGAGTGAGTTTCCATACGCGGGCATATTTCCTCCACCTTGCAGCACCTGGCGTATGATCTGATCCTCTGTCATGCGCGCTGCAATTGAATCCAACGCAGGCCCGCGCAGGCCGCCCGATCCGCCGATGGAATGGCAGTTGCGACACTGCTTATCTTGCAAGATGATGGCTCCCTGCCTCTCTAGTGGCGTGCGGCCATGGAGGTAAGACGGAGGAATTGGATCTCTCGTCCATGCATCCATGATGGGACTCCATGGCGTATACGTGCCAAGACGCGTAAAGATGCCGAGCGTAACGGCGATGATGGCCAGCATCAGCACCGCTACCGGACGGCGCGACCAATGCTTCTCGCCCTCACTCGCAATCAGCGGAAGAAGCAGCATCGCTCCGATAGCCAGAATAGGCGCAATGAAGAGTGCTGGCGTCTCCATGCTTGGCGGAAGATAAGCAAGAACCGCGTAGATCCAGAGAAAGGCGAAATCTGGTTTGGGCACGGTTTCAATAATCGTCGGATCCGGCTGCCCAGTGGGACCAAACGGTCCAAAGATGAGCGCGCAGGCGATCACAGCAAGCATGATCGCCGCCGCGAAGATGGCGTCCTTCCATGCCGCGTCAGGGACGAACGGAATCCCGGTCCTCTTTGTGAGTTCGTGATACTCGCGGACATAGGTGCTCTTTCGCACAATTCGCCCGGGCATCGGCCAGTCGTTGATGCCAAGCCGCAAAACCATCCAGAGATGCAAACCGACCATCGACAGCAGCATTCCTGGGATGACGAATACGTGCAGCGCAAAGAAACGCGTTAGGGTGGGTCCCGCAATGATTGGGCCGCCAAGCATCAAATCTACTAGCTGACTGCCCATGACTGGCACGCGGCTCAAAATGGAGGCACCAATTCCTAGCCCCCAATAGGCGTCTTGATCGAAGCGAAGCACCTGCCCGGTGAATGCCATGCCAAGTGTCAACAGAAGCAGGAAGACGCCAATGATCCAAGTCAACTCGCGCGGAAACTTATATGCGCCAAACAAAAAGACCTGCGCCATGTGGATTAGCACGATGGCAATCATAAAATCTGACCCCCAGCCATGCATCGCGCGCAGAAACCACCCCAACTTCACGCTGTGATCGAGAAACTGCAGGCTGTTCCACGCATTGCTTGCTGAAGGCGTATAGACAAGCGCAAGAAGAATACCCGTCATCACCTGCAAGACGAGAAGCACCGTCGCCGCGCTGCCAAAGACATACCACCAGCTCGAGGTGTTCTCTGGAACCTCATGTTCGGCGGCGTCGAGGATGGGTTGTTCCAGGCCGAGGCGCTGTTCGAACCACTCGTAGAGTTCGATGCACTTTTGTCTCAACCCTGGCATGATCCGCACCTCGGTTTCGATCGCTCCAACGCCGATAGCCGCTGTGCAGAGCCGCTTCCCACAAGCTGTGTCAATGGCGAATCGACGGTGGCCTGATTGGCCAACGTCGGCATTCGGCCTGCGCTAATCATCAGCGCAGTTCCAACAACCTTGTGCTCGTACTCAAACAACCCACGCTCGGGCGGCCCGGAGGCCCGCGAACCGTCAGCATAATAGGCTCCCCCATGGCAGGGGCACAGGAAGAGCTTCGATTGGGCGAACCAACGCACAGGGCAGCCTAGATGAGCGCAGTTAATCGCGAAAACCTGGAACGTCGTACCGGAAACACGTCGTACCCAGCACGGGATGTCCCCTGTTTCGCCATCCCACGGAGTCGTCATCGGATTGCGATAGTTCATCAGCCGCGTCTCACCCTCAGGAAAATCGCTCAGCGGCCCAAGCGTAATCCAGGAGTTGTCGCCCGCGCCTTTCTTCACGGCAGGCCCCAGAAGATAGCCAAAGATCGGAACACCAAGAACCGCACCGACCGCTCCGTTCACGAGCAGAGACAGCTTGAAGAGAAATGTGCGACGGGAGTGTTTTGCACTCCGAACGCTCTCCGCTTCGCTTCGCATGATCTGTTCGTCCGGCGGATCTTGTTCGATCGAGTTCATCGCGGCTGCTCCTCAATCTATCGGTCTGTTGTATCAAATCGATTCATGGTTGTGTGGGGTAAGGTTGCCCTGGATCCGCAGTGCGTTTGGATGCTAGCCACGCGACAATATCGGTGGTCTGTTGATCGGTCAACGGCCGCCTCGCGTCAGTGCGCCAGTCCGGCATTCCCTTATCCGGGAGACCGGCAATGACAATGCTGCGCAGCGCTTGATCGCTTATGAGCGCGAGATACGATCCATCGACAACGGAACCAATCTTCTCTGCTCCGTTCTTTCCATCGCTCCAGGAGCCTTCACCCCCTGCACCATGGCATCGCGCACAGAATTCCTCAAAAGCCTGCTGCCCTTGGGCAACATCACCTGAAAGTCTGACTGCATAAGGCGGAGCGTTTTGATCTGCAAGAAGATTTGGTTTGCTCCATTCCCGCATCATGCCGTGAACGAGCACATCGATCTGGCGATCGGTCAACATCCCGCCGGAACTCTTGGCGAAGGCGGGCATCAGCTTGCCTTTTACCCCGTGCGCGACGGTCGCGTGGAGATTGTCTTCTCCGGCAATCGCGACATACACCGGATTCGCCAACGAGATCGCGGCTCCGTTCCTGCCGTTCTTCCCATGGCATGCGGAGCAGTTGCTTCTGTAGAGCGTAGAAAAATCGAGCACCTCGTCCGGTCGCAACACCTCCGGCCCGGGTCCGGGTCGCCCCGCAATTCGGCTGCAGGCAGTCAATAAGAAAGCTCCCGCCGACAATACCAAGGCGCCGCATGAGGCAGATCGAAGCCAGGTGAAGTTCATGGGGCTTTGTCCTCGCCGTCTTCCAATGTGTGGAGTCCAGCGCGGATGGAGAACGGGAGCGCGCGAAACTGAGGCGTCCGGACCTTGACTTGAAGATTGACGACGAATCCCGCAACAAGACCAAAGGCTATCTGCGAGACGATAAACCATCGCCAACTGATTCGCTCATCCAGAATTGGGCTGATCACGCCGATCGCCGAATACAAGATTCCCGTCCATAAAAACGGCGCGACAAAGCCTGCTGTCAGGATTGGTTTACGTGGAAACATTGGAAGCATCGCTCCATAGAGTAGGCCGATCAAAACCGAAGTCAGCCCATGGATCGCGGAAGCGGCCAGCAATCCTTTCAGGTGAAACTGCGCGAGAAATTCGTTGCTTTCCTCTGCCCAACTCACAAAGCCGCCCGCAGCGAGAAGATTCGCCGCATACCAGACGCTGTGATAGCGAATAAGGCCGAAGATAGCAGCAGGCACAATCATTGCTACCCCGCCGGCGATGCCGCCTTTCACCCCGGCCATCACGCTGAACGTTTCAAGAGGCAGCAGTTTGCGATGGCGCTCGTCAAGGGGCAGACGTGCCTGTGTCTCGCGCGTGCTCTTTATTTCGACCACATCGGCATGCACAGAGACATTGACATGGTGCTCGCCTGGGAGCACCTCAAAGAACCATCCAACCATCGCCGGCATCGCCATTGTCAATCCAAGCAAACTGATCGCCCAGTGGGTCACCATGCCTCCAACCATAAGGGCGATCCCAAACGCGAATATCATCGGCCACGGTGTCGGCGCAGGAAGTTGAACGGTGTCCGTGGGCCGGGTGTAATCGTCCATCGGACCTTGGTCGTGAGTGGCCAATTTTTCCATTCGATTTTCCTTCCTTTCCAATATCCGTACGGGAAACTTAACGTCCGAGCACGTAGACCACAAGAAACACGACAACCCACACACCATCGACAAAGTGCCAATAGAGCGACAAGACTTCCAGTCGATCTGCATGAGTCTGCCGCAAGCGTCCGCTCAAGAGCAGCGCAAGCGCGATCGTCAACATTGTGAGGCCGATGGCGACGTGGGTCGCGTGCAGTCCAACTAGGGAATAAAACGTTGTCCCAAATAAGTTAGTGCGAATCGTCAGCCCATAATCATGGATCAGGTGATACCACTCCCGGGCAGTCGCCATCAGAAAGATAGCTCCCAGTAGAACGGTGACCGCCATGCCTATCGTGCAGCCACGAAGGTTAGCTTTCCGCAAAGTGCCCACCGCGAAGTGAATGGTGAAACTGCTCGAGAGCAGGCAAACGGTGCCCAATATTGGCAACTCCAGCACCTGCGAAGGCATCGGCCCGCTCAGGCTCTTGCCAATGTAATAAATATATGCGACGACAAAGATGAGGAAGATCGCAGACTCGGCGATGATCAGGCACGCCATCCCAACGATGCCGCGATGTGGAAGAACCCATGGCGATTTAGCCGGCGCGGCAACAGGAATCGTACTGGCAGTCTGCATCATTCGTAGTTTTCGTCCTGATCTTCAGGATGTTTGAGGTCCCACAACGGCCGCCGGCTGAAGACGGTCGGCTCTACGGCAAAATTGTAGGCGGGCGGCGGAGATGGCGCGGCCCACTCCAACGTCCACGCATCCCATGGGTCATTCCCTGCTATCTCGCCGTGGTAGTACGAGCGCAGCAGATTCCATACAAAGCAAAGAACGCCTGCGACTTGAAACGCCGCACCGATACCGACGATTAGGTTCCACCACTCCCACCCACGTGCGGCTTCGTACGTATAAATCCGGCGCGGCATACCTAACAGCCCCGGAACATGCATGAAGTCGAAGGTGAGGTGAAATCCGATGATGAACAGCCAGAAGTGCCATTTTCCAAGGGTCTCGCTCATCATTCGGCCTGTTGCCTTTGGGTACCAGTAATAAAAGGCACCGAACAGCGAGGTCAGAATGGCCCCAACAAGCACATAGTGAAAGTGCGCCACGACAAAATAAGAGGCGCTAAGCTGCCAATTAAATGGCGCCGACGACAGCATGATTCCAGTCAATCCCGCAATGAGAAATTGGAACAGAAAGGCGACGCAAAACATCATCGGAACCCTGAAAATGATCTTCCCTCCCCACAATGTCGCCAGCCAGTTGAAGATTTTGATCCCTGTGGGCACCGAGATCACCATGGTGGCAAAGACAAAGAAGGTATTACCCGCTGGACCTAGCCCTACTGTAAACATGTGATGCGCCCACACGCTAAGGCTGATAAATCCAATTCCGACTGAGGCAGCCACCATTGCCGGATAGCCAAAGATAGCCTTTCGCGAAAAGACCGGAATGATCTCGTTGACGAAGCCGAACGCGGGGAGCACAAGGATGTATACCTCCGGGTGGCCGAAGATCCAGAAGAAATGCATCCACAGCACAGCCGAGCCGCCGGCCTGGGTATCAAAGAAGTGCGCGCCCAGATAACGATCGAGTGTCAACATAATCTGCGCGGCCGTCAGCGGACTCACCGCAAGGAACACAAGACCGCTCGTTACCAACATCAGCCAGACGAATAGAGGCAGACGCGACATCTTCATTCCCTTGCAGCGCATACAGATTGTGGTCGTCACAATATTCAAGGCAGTTCCGGTGGTTCCAATGCCGCTTAGCAAAATGGCCAATGTCCAGTAGTCCGTGCTGTGTCCCGGCGAGAAGGCCTTTGCAGTCAGAGGCGCGTAAGCGAACCAGCCGACATCAGGCGCGGAGCCAGCACCATAGAGTCCAGCACCGCCCAGATAACTGAAATAGAGGAGCAAACCACCAAACGCAGATACCCAGAAGCTGAACGCATTGAGCCGCGGAAATGCCATGTCCCGTGCACCAATCATCAGGGGGACAAGATAGTTTCCAAAACCAAAAAGGATTGGCATGCCCACGAAGAACACCATCGTAGTCCCATGCATCGTAAACAGCCGATTGAAGACCTGAGGGGAGACAAAATGATTGTTCGGCACCGCAAGCTGAATCCGCATGAGCACTGCCTGAAGACCTGCGATGACCATAAAAACGAGAGCATACGCGATATACATCAACCCGATCTTCTTGTGATCGACCGTTGACACCCACTCGTACACTCTGTCGAGCGGAGGCCGTCCCTTCACCTCGAGCGTCTGATCGATGGCTTCTAGTACCGCGTGTCCATTCGTCATGCTGCGCTTCTTTCCATCGCGGCGGTATAGGCTGCAAGCGTTAGTGAAGCGTTGTGAGGAAAGCCGTGATGACGTCCAAGTCGTGATCGTCCAAGTGCATCGAAGGCATCAGTACGCCGGGCTTCATCGAATTCGGATCAGCAATCCACTGTCGAAGGTTTTGGGACGTGTTCTGAATCGGTCCGGCGCCGATCGTGTCCCGGCTTGCCAGATGCGTCAGATCCGGTCCGAAGCGCCCTGTCGCAACAGTTCCTGCAATCGCGTGACAGTTGATACACGCATTGTGCATGAAGACCCTCTCCCCTTCCGCGGCCTCGGAATTACCGGAAAGATCGTGCGCCACAGGCCTCTGCTGCTGCTTAATCCACTCAGCAAAATCCGCGGGTGATTGCGCATAAACGCGCAACAGCATCTTCGCGTGTTGCGTTCCGCAGTACTGAGCACACTGTCCCAGGTAGAGCCCCGGCGCCTGCGGATCGATCCACATCGTATTGAGCCGGTTTGGAATCAGATCTGTCTTACCCGCCAGGCGAGGTACCCAGAAGCTGTGCGATACGTCAGCAGACCCAAGTCCAAGATAGGTTGGCGTGGGCTTGGCGGGATCGCTGACAGGAACGTGCAACTCATTAGCCGTCACAACCCCGAGCTTGGGGTATCGGTACTCCCACCAAAACTGATGACCTATCACAGTCACATCGAGCGCGCCCTCCGGTTTCGGTGCCGCTTCGGTTTCGAGAATCACGCGCGTCGTCGAAAGGAAGAGCATCACAACAATTAAGATGGGAATCACGGTCCACGAGAGCTCGATTTGATTGCTGCCGTAAATCTGGGCAGGCTCTCTCTCTGGATCCTGTCTCCGTTGCCGATATCGGATCAAAACATACGTCAGCAGTCCCGCGACAATCAGAAAGATAGTCAGGGTGACCGACAATATCAGTATCGAGAGTTCGAACTCCGAACGAGCAGGAGTAGCCGCTGGCTCGAAGATGCTCGTCGGGGACTGCAGAGACCGGTTACTCGCGATGCGAGACAAAGTGTGCGCCGCAGCAAGTAAAGAAAGGTCTGAAATACGGTCACCTCGGCGAGGCTAAACGACTTTATAGGAAGAATTGCGAAGAATTCTAACACTGCAAAATGAATTTTATGCTTCCCAGGAGCCTTCAGATCTTCATCGCTGTATCAAAAGCAAGAACATGACAACAAGGGTCGTTAGCGAAACGAGCAAGAAACGAGCGTCTGTCGCTGCTCACCTAACCCATCAATTCCAAGCCGGATTACATTGCCCGGCTTCAGATACACCGAGGGTTTCTGTCCCAAACCGACACCCGGAGGCGTGCCTGTCGAGATAATGTCGCCAGGCTGCAGACTCATGAACCCGCTGAGATAGCTAACCAAATGAGCGACGCCGAAGACCATCGTCGCGGTCGAGCCCTCCTGGTACCTGTGGCCGTCTACCTCAAGCCATAACCTGAGCAGCTGCGGATCGGGCACATCCTCCGTCGTCACAAGCCAGGGCCCGATGGGGCCAAACGTATCCGCGCTCTTTCCCTTCACCCATTGGCCGGTTCCCTCCAACTGGAAAGCGCGTTCCGACAGGTCGTTTACCACGCAGTAACCAGCGACATGCGACAACGCATCATCCACCGTCACATAGCGCGCCTCCTTGCCGATAATCACACCGAGTTCCACTTCCCAATCGGTCTTCTCGCTGCCCCGTGGGATGATCACGTCGTCGTACGGGCCACTAATGGAAGATGTCGCCTTCATGAAAACGACCGGTTCCACGGGAACCGCCATGCCCGACTCCGCCGCGTGGTCGGAATAGTTCAAACCAATACAAATGAACTTTCCCACGCGGCCAACGCACGCCCCTATACGCGGCGTGCCGGCCACTCGCGGCAGGGTCTTTGGATCAACCCTTCGCAACCTCTCAATCGACGCGGGCAGGAGCGCCGTCCCCGCAATATCGCTAACAAGTCCGGACAAGTCGCGCAACATACCATCTGCGTCAACCATCGCTGGCCGTTCTTCTCCGGCATTCCCAACACGAAGCAGTTTCATGCGCTTCCATTCACTCCAGCGATCCAGTAGCTTAGCCAGAATTGCACACAGAGAAAGTCCTTGCAACATAGCGGCTTTTGCTATTCCATTCATTCAGCCCATTCGGAGGCTAAAAAAGAGATGCTTCGGAAGACAATTCGACCACTTTTCATTACATACGTCGCACTCATTCTCACCGCAACGGGAGAGATTCTGGCCCAGGGAGGACCTACTCCGGCACCCAATCGCACGCCGAAGGATGGCGCCGGTCCCTATGATCGCCTGGTAATTCGCGGTATCACAGTCATCGACGGTACAGGAGCGGCGCCGGCTGGTCCCATGGATGTCGTCGTCGAGCGCAACAGGATTGTCGATGTCGTCTCTGTCGGAGTGCCACACGTCCCCATCCCCGAAAAAAGCCGTCCTGCAAAGGGTACTCGCGAGATCGACGGCACTGGTATGTATCTCATGCCAGGCTTTGTGGACACTCACGTCCACTATGGCGATGCAAAGAAGGCACCTGACGCCGAGTACGTCAACAAGCTTTGGCTCGCCAGCGGAGTAACCACCGTCCGTGGCGTTCCCGCAGGCCCGCTCGACTGGGCGCTTCGCGAGCGCGAACGCAGCGAGAAGAATGAGATCACCGCACCTCATATTTATATCTACCAACCGGCGTTCACCGGAGACGGCTGGAAGCCTCAGGCGGTCCTGACACCAGAGCTCGGACGTGAATGGGTGCGATTCATCGCAGGAAAAGGCGCCGATGGTGTCAAATTCTTCGGCGGCGATCCGGAGGTAGTTGGCGCGATCCTCGATGAAGCGAAGAAATACAAGCTTGGCTCGCTTGCTCATCTCGGACAGGAGAGCGAATCCCGTCTCAACGCAAGAGACGCGACGCGAATGGGGCTGCGTACGGTCACACACAGCTATGGACTCTTCGAGTCCCTGTTAAAGGACACAACCGTGCAAGACTATCCGACCGACCAGAACTACAACGATGAACAGATGCGTTTCGGGCAAGTAGCCAGAAACTGGAACAAGATCTATCCCCGCGGAAGCGAACAATGGAACGCACTCATTGCTGAGTGGGTCAAGGGCGGTACTGTACTAAATCCAACCATGACCATCTACTCTGCGGGACGAGATCTCGAACGCGCCTACACCTTCGAGTGGCACGACAAATACACTCTCCCCTCGCTAATGCAGTACTATCAGCCCAACCGCGAAAATCACGGATCGTTCTGGTACAACTGGACCTCGGAAGACGAGTACGCCTACAAAATGTACTACCGCGTCTGGGAGGATTTTCTCGAGGACTTCAAGAACGCCGGCGGCCACGTAACGACAGGAACGGATGCAGGCTTCATATACCAGACGTATGGATTCGCATACATTCAGGAGCTGGAGCTGTTGCGCGAAGCCGGTTTCACGCCTCTCGAGATCATTCGCTCTGCAACGTTGTACGGCGCCGAAGAGTTGCAGAGTCCCAAACAAACCGGCGTCGACTTCGGGATCATTCGGCCAGGCAAACGAGCAGATATGATCATCGTCGACCAGAATCCTCTCGCGAACCTTAAAGTACTTTATCCAACCGGCTGGATGAAGCTTAACGATGAGACGGGCAAAGTTGAGCGCGTTGGCGGAATAAAATACACAATCAAAGACGGGATCGTCTTCGATAACAAGCAGTTGCTCGCCGACGTAGCCGCCATGGTAACGAAGCAAAAGGAAGCTCTCAAAGGCCCTGTAATGCTTCAGGGCATCACCTCCAGTTACGCAACCAAGTAGTACTCGTCCCTCGGAACAACGCCACTGCGGGATTGTTTGGCTCCTGACTAGGCTATTCTGGAGATGCGCCTGGGATACAAGGGGCAACGTTGATTCATGGCCGGCAAGAGAGTACAACCCGCGAAACAGAGCAGCAAGCCGCCGGAGCCTATGGATATCCGCACAATTGCTCGCGCCGCTAATGTTTCGATCGCGACCGTCTCCCGCGTGATGAACAATGTCCCGACGGTAAACCCCGAGATGGCCAAGCGAGTTTGGGAGGTGATCGACGAGCTCGACTACTTTCCGAACACGCAAGCCCGCGCTCTTGTGTCGGGACGCAGCCGCCTATTTGGCCTCATCGTCTCTGAGATCACCAACCCATTCTTCCCCGAACTCATCCAGGGCTTTGAAGATATAGCGGTCGAACACGGTTACGAAATTCTCGTCAGCTCTACCAACTACGACCCCAAACGAATGTCGCACTGCATTCGCCGCATGCTCGAGCGCAAGGTTGAAGGCGTTGCCGTCATGACCTTCGGAATTGAAGAACCTCTGCTTGATCAACTCGCGAATCGTAGGGTGCCGCTAGTCTTCATCGACGTCGGTCCCAAGCGGACGGGTATCAGCGTCCTCAAGGTCGACTACCAACACGGCATCCGGCAGGGCGTGCAACATCTTGCCGCGCTGGGTCATCGGGATATCTCCTTTATCAGTGGTCCGATGACAATCCACTCCGCGCAATCGCGCCGCGCCGCCTTCGCCGCGGCTCTCGACGAGTGCGGCATCACCCCAGATCCGGCATGGATCGTCGAAGGCAACCATACCATGGAGGGCGGGATCACCTGCATGGAGCGCTTACTCGCCGAAAAGAGGAGGCCCACAGCAGTCATGTGCTCAAACGACATGACCGCCATCGGTGTCCTGCATAAGCTGTACCGCGCCGGCTTGCGAGTACCCGACGACTTCTCTGTCATCGGCTTCGACGACATTCACATCGCCGAAGTAACAATTCCCCCTTTGACAACGGTGCAGATGTCACGCTTCGAACTGGCACGCACAGCCGTCATGGCACTCCGCGCTCACGTGGAGCAGCCGGAGAACCCAGTTCCCCGGCGAGAGTACGACATCCGAACTGACCTCATCGTGCGGGAATCAACCGGCTTGCCGCGGGGGACGACGGCTCCCCTCCGAAATAGACGAGCCAAATAATGAAGATACGCGAAGGCTCCGCAGGAGAACGGTCCATGCGATACTTGGTCCTCCAGAGAGGCGAGTAGAAGGGAGCAGCCATGGTCCAACGAGCGAAACTAACTCTTGCGCTCCTTCTTTCGCTGACGACCGCAGTCGACTCTCCCGCGCAGAGTCCGGGGACCTACGCACTCTCCGGTGACGTTGCTGGAACCCATGATCCATCCATCATCAAAGAAGGCAGCACGTGGTATGTCTTCGCCACCGGCAAAGCTCCCGACGGCGGGCAATTCGCGGTGCGCTGCTCCCAGAACCTCGAACATTGGACGCTCTGTGGTCACGTCTTCGATGCCATACCCGATTGGATCCGCCAGCGCAGCCCCGGCACGCGAGACCTCTGGGCTCCAGACATTTCCTACGTCAATCACGAATACCGTCTCTACTATGCTTACTCCCTCTTTGGCAAGAACACCTCGGGCATCGCTCTTGCCACCAACAAAACCCTCGACCCCGCAAGCAACGATTTCAGGTGGGTCGACAAAGGCCTGGTCTTCGAATCCAAGGCCAGCGACAACTACAACGCCATCGATCCCAATCTGATTCTCGATGAAAAAGGCGGCGCATGGCTCGCCTTCGGTAGTTTCTGGGATGGCATCAAGATGTGGCGCCTCGACGACTCCGGAATGTTATCGAAGAAAGACACAACTCTTTACTCCCTTGCACGCCGCGCGAAACCTGAGATTGCCGAGCCTCCGCCACCCAACCTGCCCGCGAACTGGCAGGCGATCGAAGCACCTTTCATTGTGCGCCACGGTCAATACTTCTATCTGTTCACCTCCTGGGATCTCTGCTGCCGTGGCCTTAGAAGTACCTATCGCACGATGGTCGGCCGCTCGAAATCAATCACCGGGCCCTATCTCGACGAAACAGGCAAGCGCTTAAGCGACGGGGGAGGCACAGAGGTTCTGGCCGCGAACACTCGCTGGCTCGGCCCCGGCGGCGAAAGCATCCTTCTCGACCCACATGCCAAAGATCTGATCGTCTTCCATGCTTACGATGCAACGACCGGCAAACCCTCGATGCAACTCTCCGCCATCGACTGGAGCAATGGGTGGCCCTACGTAGCTCTCGCACAATAACCTCCACGCCAATATCTCTTGGCATCTACCTGACAAATCCTCCTCATCCTCCCTTTACAATCGGCTGCAGAGGAACCAATGTCGAAATCGCGTCGAGAATTTCTCACCCAAAGCACGCTCACCCTGCTCGCCTCCGCCGCCGCACCAACGCTAGCTCAGAACCCTGCCACACCGACCACCCCCGGAGCACCGCCCGCCTTTGGCACCGCGCCTGCCGTCGGACCCGAAGTCAGCGCCGCCACCTTCGCCGAAGCCGAAAAACTCGTTCAGTTTCCGCTCACCGAAAAAGAACGCGCGCAAGCCGCCGGCAACTGGCGCTCCGCGATGGCCCCGCTCTGCGAGCGGCGTGTCGGCCCGCGCAAGGTCGTCATCACCGACACCGTCGCAC
Organism: uncultured Acidobacteriaceae bacterium; assembly: GCA_963798925.1. Taxonomy (GTDB): domain Bacteria; phylum Acidobacteriota; class Terriglobia; order Terriglobales; family Acidobacteriaceae; genus Edaphobacter. Next base: position 206,057 of record CAWCVD010000005.1, on the reverse strand, counting down.
CCTACTCTCGCTGGGACTGCACGATGCCCGGGATGAACCCCGGACCATCGAAAAACGAGTTCATTCGCACAAAATTCGACGCTCCATTCCCCGACTCCGACGAAGCCATCGCCTTCGCCCCCGTCCATCATCTCTCCCGCTGGATCGAAGCCCGCAAACTTACCAGCGAGCGCCTCACCAACATCTACTTGAAACGCATCAACCAGCTGAATCCCAAAATCAACTGCATCATTACCCTCACCAATGACCACGCGCTCGCCCAAGCGAAACAAGCCGACACCGAAATCGCGACCGGCCACTATCGCGGACCACTCCATGGCATCCCATGGGGCGCAAAAGACCTCCTTGACACCGCCAACATCCCCACCACCTGGGGCGCCGAGCCGTTCCAACACCGTGTCCCCACTACCGACGCCACAGTCACCGAACGCCTAAATGCTGCCGGAGCAGTCCTCGTGGCGAAACTAAGCCTCGGTGCCCTCGCCCTCAACGACATCTGGTTCGGCGGCCAGACAATGAACCCGTGGCTCCTGGAAGAGGGTTCCTCCGGCAGCAGCGCGGGTCCCGGAGCCGCCACTGCCGCCGGCTTCGTCGCCTTTGCCATCGGCTCTGAAACCGGAGGCAGCATCGTTTCCCCGTCCATGCGCTGCGGCGTGACCGGCCTTCGCCCCACCTACGGTCGCGTCCCCCGCACTGGAGCCATGACACTCTGCTGGTCCCTCGACAAGCTCGGCCCCATGGCCCGCAGCGTCGAAGACACCATGCTCGTCCTCAACGTCATCACTGGACCCGACGGCAAAGACCTCTCCTCCGTACCCAGCAAACTAGCCTTCAACGCCTCAGCTCCGGTCACCGGCCTGAAGGTTGGCTACTTCCCCAGCTGGATGAAAGAAGCGCCCGCCACCGACGTCGACCGCGCCGCCCTCGCCGCCATCTCCAAACTCGGCATGACACCAGTCGAAGTCTCCCTCCCCGACTGGCCCTACGACAACCTCGACCTCATCCTCTTCGCCGAAGGCACCGCCGCCTTCGAGCAAATCGTACTCAACCATCAGCTCGACATGCTCAAAGCCCAGGTCGCCGACGCGTGGCCCAACACCTTCCGCCAGTCCTACTTCCTCTCCGCCGTTGACTTCGTCCAGGTCGACCGCCTACGTCGCATGGTCGCCCTCGAGATGGAACGCATCATGAACCAGGTCGATCTCCTCCTCGTCCCCTCGCTGCGCGACGAGATGCTGACCATCACCAACTTCACCGGCCACCCCTCCCTCACCCTTCGCGCTGGCTTCGTCGAGGTCTCCGAGGCCCGCAGCGACTGGGCCCCCGACCCCAACAAGCCTCTGCCAAAATTCAACCCACCTCGCCGAGTCCCTCACGGAATCACGCTCATCGGCCGCCTCTTCGACGAAGGCACCATCGCCAGCGCCGGCGTCGCCCTCGAGCAACACTTCAACGTCACGGGAGAAAAACCGCCCGGCTTCTAGCGCATTTCGATTCGGAGAAGTAAAATTGGTTAATAACTTCAGCTACTTGTCGGAACCCGTTGAATCTGAATATCTTCCGAACCGCCACCCGCGACGCCGCATTACATGAAAAATCGCCCTGTTACTAGGGCCACGGTATGTCGATCGGAAGCGAGACGAACGGAGGCGTCAGCAAAATCCGCGTCTTCGACCTCTCACTCGACGGTCCCGACAACGAATCCGGATCAAGTCGAACGGTTCTCGCGGTGCGCTCGTCCATGATGTCATCTGCGACGATGTCTGTGTCCGCGACTCTCCCAATCCAATACGTTGGACACCGGATATACAGCGGCCGGCATGGTATAGGGTAACTCGCCGCCCGCTACGGGCGACATCACACTGCACAAACGTGCGGGTCTCAGCTGACGGCAAGATCTCCTTCAATGGTTAGGCGAAGGAGTACCGAGTCGGAGTAACTCTCGACAACGTCTTCCTGACCGATCTGGCCATTTACACCTACTCCCTCCCCAATGCCGACTTTCTTCTGGGTCCCGAGCCCAGCCGACGACACGCATGTAAGCGGTCGTCACATGTTCGAACCAGATAACGTTGTTGCCATTGACTGCGAGATAAACATCGCCGCGCGCATCCAACGCGACCTTACGCACGTTGATGCAGACACGCTGATCGCAAGAACGACCTTGCCGGCTGTGAAGACCCCCGTGCCTCGGCCGTCAACTTAGGAAATATTCGCAATGTGTCCGGCAACATCAGCAACACCTCTACTAACGGCCGAAAATTGCAGTTCGCAGCGACGGTCTTCTTCTAACTATCAATTACCCTTAAGCATGATCTCTCGATCAAGGCCAGCCGTTCAAAGTCGCTGCCTGAATTCATCCGGTCCTCATCGAACGTAGGAGCTGAGGTCTGCATTCATATTGAGCAGCCCATGCCCGTCAATTCCTACTCCCCAACCTGACTGCCGGAAGAGTTGCGTTTTAGGGCACGACTTCAGTCGCTGCGGCCAAGCTGAGTTGATGGATCGCCATCCACGTCTGAGAATAGGCATTCAACGTATCAGAGGTCACCGAACGCGATTCGCGCAGCGCGTCGAGATAGTCAATCAGAGCCAACGCACCATGCACATAGCTGAACCTGGAGATATCGAGCACATCCTTTGCCTCGTCCAGATAGTGGCCGTTATAACGATCGGACAGCGTCTTCGCATTGGCGTACCGGACCCAGGCCTCATCGACATCGGCGATAACCTGGTTACGGGTTGCAAGCTCGGTGAAGCGGGCTGCCTGAGCCACATATTTGCTCGTTTCTTTATTGCCCTGATTGCGATCGAAGAGGCGCAAAGGAATGCTGAGACTAAAGGCCGCAGAGTTGTCTGGGCCATTGCGGTCGTAATCAGCTTCAAGCGTTGGATCAGCGGTCCCGTTAGCGTAAGCGAGCTTCACGTTTGCGTCGGCGACTGCTACGCCGAGATGCGCCGCATGATAGTCAGGTCGCGCAGTAAGAGCCTTCTGCTCTAGCTCCTCCATCGTGCCGGAAACAACAGGAGGAACGACGTCGCCCACGACATCAAAATCCTTGCGCGCCTTGTCGTACCCCAACAACACCTGGAGCTGCAAGCTAGCCTGCTGTGCGTTGGTAATTGCGTTGGATTCGTCGGTCTCGAACTGCGCAAGTTGCAGATCGAGACGTTCGAAATCTAACTTCGCCAAATCTCCTGCGTTCAGGCGCTCGCGCCCAATATCAAGTTCGTGCTTGAAGTCGCTGAGGTTATCGTCGGCGAGTTTCTTCGCCGCCTTGGCAATAACAAAGCTAGTAAACGCCTGCCGCACTGCAAGGATGGTCTGCTGCTCCTGGGCATGATACTGAGCATCTGTTTGCGCCGTGGTCGAACGGGCAGTATCCAGACGCCACCGCCGCTTATCGCCGCGTTCAAAAAGTCGCGAAACTCCGACGCTGTAGTAGTAAGGATTAGCCGATTGTTCATCCAGCGTGACGTTCGAACCAGTGACGACCAGATTCGGATTCTGTCTGACGCCGGCCTGGATCTCCTGCGCTTTGACGGAGAGCAGGTTCTGCTGAGCCGAAAGCAGCGTGGGATTCTTGACTCGCGCAAGCTCCACTGCCTGTTGCATCGTAATCGGCACGTAAGGCGGCGTAGCTGGCTGATTTTGTCCATAGCCGCTGTATGGAAGCAGCAGAGTGCAGATCCCTGCAAACATGAGGCTGCGTCCTCTTCTCGTCATGGAACCTCTTGCCGCTTCCACAGAAGCGATCGAGTGCCGGCCTGCGCGCGTGTACTGCATCAGTTCTCGAACTCCGTCTCTGGTGCTGGAAGCACGTCATTCGGTCTCGCAACCCAGACGTACATGGTGGGCAACAGAAAGATGCTAATCAGAAGGGCTCCAATGAGGCCGCCGACGATGACAATGGCGAAAGGACGTTGCGAATCAGAGCCAATCCCGTGCGATGTAGCGGCGGGAAGCAGCCCAAGCGTAGCAACCAGCATCGTCATCATGATTGGACGGAGGCGGAGCACAGCGCCTTCGATAGCAGCCTCCTCGATCGAGTGACCGCGGACCCGCATCTGGTTAATGTATTCAAGCATGATGACGCCAACCTGAACAGAAACGCCGAAGAGGGCAAGGAAGCCGACCCCTGACGAGACAGAGAAGTGTGTGCCGGTGACGAAAAGAGCGACGAGGCCACCGAGCGGTGCCATCGAGACATTGGCGAGAATAAGCAGTGCCCACTTGCCCGAGTGGAACATGGAATAAAGAATCACGAAGATGATGAGAATCGTAATGGGAAGCACAAGCATGAGCCGCCGCGAAGAACGTTTTTGACTCTCGTATTCTCCGGCCCAGTCGATCTTGTAACCAGCTGGCAACTTCACCTGTTCGTTTACCTTTCGAATCGCCTCTTCGACCGTACTTCCGAGATCGCGGTCGCGCACGCTGTACTTGATGGCAACATAGCGTTGACCGCCCTCGCGGTAGACCTCTTCTGCACCGTCTTCGGTCTTGATCGTCGTAAGCTGGGCAACCGAGACTCGCTCGCCCGACGGTGCCAGAAGCCGAATGTTGTCGATGGCTTCCTGTGTGCTGCGGAACCGTGCTGGGTAACGAACCACCACGTCGTAGCGAGCCTCACCCTGCAAGACCTGGGTGATCGCGTTGCCGCCGACCGCGGTTTGGATGGCGTCCTGGACGTCGGCAACGTTGATGCCATAGCGTGCGGCAGCTTCGCGATCGACTGAGTAATTGAGATTTGGCTGGCCGATAACACGGAACAGCCCCAGATCCTGTACACCCTGGATTTTGCTCATCACAGAAACAATCGCGTTACCCTTTTCTTCCAGAGTCCTCAGATCGTCACCATAGATCTTGACCGCAAGCTCACCCTTGACGCCACTAACCGCCTCTTCGACGTTGTCAGAGATGGGTTGGGAGAAGTTCCAGAGCACGCCCGGCGTCTTTTCAAGTTCGCGATCCATGGCCGCGATAAGCTCTTCTTTACTCTCCTTGAAAACAGGTCGCCATTCATCCTTCGGCTTGAGATCGACGAAATATTCTGTGTTGAAAAAACCGGTCGTGTCAGTGCCGTCGTCAGGACGTCCGGTCTGGCTGACGACCTTGTAAACCTCCGGGAAGGCGGCGAGCTTGAGCCGCGCTTCGTTCATGATGCGGAGACTCTCTGTGGGTCCGGTCGATGGAGCAAGGGTGCCGCGAGCCCAAATGGAACCTTCGTCGAGATGCGGAAGAAACTCGGAGCCGATCACCCCGCTGAAGACAAGAAAGCCAGCCGAGAACAACGCCACTCCCGCAAGAGCAGCGGTAACGTAGCGATGTTCGATAGCCCACTTGACGGAGCTGCGATAACGGCTGACGAGCCACGTCATCACAGGGTTCTGCCACTCGCTGGCACCCCTCGGGAAGAGTAGGCTCGATAGCACAGGAGCGAGTAATAGAGAGAAGATAAGCGCGCCAAGCAGAGCAAAGGTCACCATCCACGCCATCGGCTTAAACAGACGACCTTCTACCGACTGCAAGGTAAATATGGGCAGATACGCGGTAATGATCATGGCGCGTGCGTAGAAGACCGGCCGCTGCACCTCATGCGTGGCCTCGCGGATCTGCTGCGCCGGAGTGACGCTTTCCTTGCGACCGTGGCTGAGATGGCGGACGATGTTCTCCACGACCACCACCGAGCCGTCAACCACCATGCCGAAATCCAACGCCCCGAGCGACAAAAGGTTAGCAGGAATATTGCGTAAATTCAGACAGATTGCGGCGAAGAGCAGCGCAAAGGGCATCGTGAGGGCGACTATGATCGCACCCCGAGCGTTACCAAGAAAGAGAAACAGTATTACGATGACCAGCAGGATGCCCTCTGTCAGATTGTGGAGCACCGTGTGGGTCGTGTAGTGAAGCAGTTCGCTGCGGTCCAGGAACGGAACAATCTTCACTCCGGGCGGAAGAACATGATTGTTCAGCTCTTCGACCTTTTTATGGATCCCCTCCAAGGTGGCGTCAGAGTTATCGCCCTTCTGCATGAGGACGATGCCTTCCACCACGTCACCGTTGTCAATCAGCCTCCCATCTTCATGGTGAATGGCCGCCTTGCTGCCGGGCTTGTCCGCCCGGTTCACACATGGGTCAGTCGCACCGAACGAATCTCCCCCTTCTACAAGCGGAGTGGCGCCGAAGCGGCACGCCTTACCGATCTGGCCAAGGCGTATCTTAGGGCCCTGAACGACTGTGGCAATATCCTTGACGTGCAATGCTGTCCCAGACTGCGTCTTGAGAACTGTCTCCTCGATGTCCTTAACGTTTCTGTAAAGCCCAACCTCGCGTACATTTACCTGCTGCTCGCCCTGCTCAATAAAGCTTCCGCCCGCGTTGGTGTTGTTGTTGGCGAGTTGCTGCTCAACCTGTCCAATGCTGAGACCGTAGGCGACGAGTTTGTCTGGATCGACGCGAACCTGATATTCCCGGGTCTCACCGCCAAAGCTCGAAACGTCGACGACTCCCGGAACCGACTTGAATTCCTTTTCGAGTTTCCAGTCCTGAAGCGACTTGAGTTCCATGCTGTCGTATGCGGGATTGGTCGAACGAAGCGTATACCAATAGATCTGGCCTACAGGACTCCAGTCGGTACCCATCTGCGGCTGCAGGCCCGCGGGTAGAGTCACTTGTCCGAGTCGCTGAAAGACCTGATCTCGATTGTCCTTATTGACCGAATCATCGTCGAAGATCATGGTCACGCTCGACAGCCCAGCCAGCGAGGTTGACCGCAGATGTGTCATATGCGGAATACCGGCCATCTGAATCTCAATCGGCGTGGTGACCTGCTGCTCGACCTCTTCGGCCGCACGGCCCGGCCACTGCGTGATCACCTGGACGTAATTGTTCGCGACGTCGGGATAGGCCTCGACCGGAAGGTTATGAAAGGACACAATTCCCCAGCCGAAAAGCATGACGGCAAGACCCAGAACCAGCCAACGGTTGTTCAGCGCAAAATCGACGGCACCTCGAATCATTACTGGTCCGCCGTATTCTGCAGCGCCAGCACGTTCGAAACGACCTGCTGACCCACGTCGATGCCGGAGAGAATCTCCTGCATGTTGTTCGGCAAGGTGGCACCGCCGTGCACAGACACTCGGCGGAACTTACCCTCGCCAGCGGGTACGTACACCCAGTCGCGGTCATGCAGGTGGAGTACAGCAGTGGTGGGCACCTGAACACGTGTCTGATGAGTTTTACCGAGAATCGTGGCAGTAGCAAACATCCCTAAACGCATCAGCGTGTCAGGGTTGTCAACCTGAATGCGAACCTTCGCCGTGCGGATCTGAGGATCAAGAACCGCTCCGATGTCGCTGATTACGCCCGTGAGGGCACGGTTGGGATAGGCTGCAAGGCGAATGTCCGCTCGCTGGCCAAGATGCACCATAGGAAGATCGTTCTCATAGACATCGCAAATGATCCAGACATGAGATAGGTCAGCGATCATAAATGCATTGGGAGAACCCGCATACGTAACGCCCGCCGCGCCCGCGGCAGTTACATTCTGCGCGATGATGTAGCCGGACGCCGGAGCATAGACCTTCACAGTCCCGGCGGGATGGTCTTTATCGACACCTAGCACTCGCAACTGTTCGTCTGCTGCAGAGAGAGCGGCCTTAGCATCATCCTCGGCATTCTGCGCGATCTCAACCTGGCTGGTCGATATCGCGCCTTTGTCATAGAGGATTTTGGCTCGATCGAGTTGGCTCTTGGCCAGATGATCGTCGTTGACAGCCTTTAGATATTGTCCAAATGCGGCCGACACATCATTGCTTTGTACATCCATCAAAAGCTGGCCTTTTTTGACGTAGTCACCGATACGGGCATGGACGTCAACGACGCGGCCTGAGGCAATGGAAATGACGGGTACCGTGCGGGAGATGTCAGGATTGACAGTTCCGGTTACCTGAATCGTGGACACTCCTTCGTGGGCAGTTGCCGTAAACAACGGGAACCTCTCCGGATGGTCAACTTGCACCAGATTCACTTCAGTATCGCTTTGGACCACCGCCACGGGAGGAGCTTCGCTCTTCGTATCCGAAGGTTTACCGTTGCACCCTGCCAACAGATAAGTGCAGAAGCAAAATAGTATCGTCGCATTGCGACTGAAACCGATTGAACTCATCACGTAAATTCGTATCCCTTCGCTGTTACCGGGCCTCTTGGTACAGCTTGTTCTGGCACAACCCCACCGGCGATCGCTCCCAGACAGAATCATGACAGAAGCATCTTCCAAATGATGACGAAGCAGTCGTATTTGCAGTCTACCGTCTGCGAACCATGCATGCGCCTATCTTTTGGCTAGCCACAGTTGTCTTTCAGGTCACTATTCACATCCTAAGGATACGAATAAATCCGCGCGAAGACGCATAAAATACACGTAAAGATCCATCCCTTGCATGGCTTGAACTATGTCAAATTCCGAGTGCCTCTTGGGCCTATGGTTCGCGCCACGTATTCGGAGCACCTATGTTCTCGCGCCTATTTTAAGGACAACGTTAAGTCGCTGCTGCTGTGGTCGATTCTGTTGGTCGTCATCATTGCGATTGCGGACTGGCGTATCGATGCCGCGATTCCATTGGGCTTTTTGTATCTCCTGCCGATGCTTCTGGTCGGCAGAGTGGTCAGCCGATGGCAGATTTGTCTGGCCGCCGGTCTCTGCACCGCACTCAGCGAAGCCTTCAATAGTCTCCGGTGGACACCCTCTGTCGGCATACCCCGCGACATTCTCACCTTTGCGGCCTTCTGTGGCTTTGGCCTCTTTGTTTATGGAGTCGTCCGCAACCGGCGCGTCTCGGGTGACAACCTACAGCGTATCGAGAAAGAGGTTGCCGCTCGACAGGATGCAGAAGAACAGTTGAAGGTCCTTATCGAGAGCAGTCCTGCGGCGATCTTTACCGCGGATGCGGGAGGTCGCATCCTTCTCGCCAATCAAGCAGCCCACAAACTGTTTGCAGTGCCTCCCGACAACCTCCCCGGAACATCCATTCACAGGTACTTCCCTTCTCTTCTGAACCTCCCCTCAGCAGGCCAGTCAAGTCGCACTTTTCGAACGGTAATGCAGTGCCACGGAACTCGTCAGGACGGCGAGGTGTTTCTTGCCGACATATGGTTTTCAACCTACCAAACCAGCGTCGGTCCGCGTCTGGCCGCTATGGTAGTAGACATCTCCGAAGATTTTAGAACTCGCGAGGAGTCGAGCCTCCACCAGCTACTTGCAGGCTCCCGAATCCTCGTAGCCGCCGTCTCGCACGAGATTAGAAATGTCTGCGCTGCAATCTCCGTCGTCCATCAAAATATGAGCCGCAACTCGTCCTTTGAAAACACCAAGGACTTTGAGGCTTTTGGCACACTGATTCAATCACTCGAAAAAATTGCGGCAATGGATCTGAGCCGGAATTCAGACCAGGCAACAAGCATCGATCTTCCTTCCCTGCTTGAGGAATTTAGAATCGTCGTGGAGCCCACCATGGACGAGAGCGGCATTCAACTGACAATCTCAGCCCTTGATCACATCCCTGAAGTTCTTGCTGAGCGGACTAGCCTGATGCAGGTATTTCTCAACCTCATCAAGAACAGCGAGCGCGCAATGCGGCAGCAACCGCAAAAAACACTACGCATCTCGGTTGAGTCACGCGGCCAGCAGGTTTTGATGCGGTTTCTCGACAGCGGGTCGGGTGTTAAGAACCCCGAAGATCTCTTCAAACCCTTTCAGCAGCGAGCTGAATCCACCGGCCTCGGTCTCTACCTGTCCCGGGCCTTCATGCGCTCATTTCAAGGCGATCTCCGTTTCGAACCCACCGCCAGCGGTGCCTGCTTCGTCGTAGAATTGCTAGCGCTGGGCAAAGAGGACTCATTCATTTATGAATCAGCAGACGCGAGTCTTGATCGTCGATGACCACACTCTGTTTCGCGAAAGCCTCAGCCGGCTCCTCGAATCCGAGGCGAACTGCAGGGTCGTTGAAACCTGCGCTTCGGTCGACGAAGCAGTGAAAATCATTGGCAAAGACAAGATCGACCTTGTCATGCTTGACTACGACCTCGGGGAGCAACCAGGAACCCAATTGCTCCCGGAGGCCAGAAGAAGCGGTTTCGACGGACGCGTTTTGATGGTCACTGGCGGTATGAGCAACTCGAGCATCCTTCACGTCCTAGACAAGGGAGCCTCTGGAATTTTTCTGAAGAACAGTCCGCTGGCTGAATTGATCCAAGCGATTCGGCGGGTCATGATGGGTGAGATATGGGTCGATCCCGCTCTGATGAAGTCCCTTCTGTCCCGCACACGCCGTGATAGCGATAAGGCACGCGAAGATTCACTTAGCCCAAGAGAACACAAGGTGCTTCGCTTCGTCTTCGAAGGTCTTAGTAATAAGGAGATTGGTCAGCAACTCAGCATTTCAGAGGGCTCCGTCAAGGCAACGCTGCAGCAGCTCTTCGCGCGCACAGGAGTACGCTCAAGAAGCCAGCTCGTACGCATCGCGGTCGAAAAACACTCTCACGACTGGTTGGACGATGACTGAAATACGCCAGCGGAGACTGTACAAAACGAAAAGGAGAGGCGATGCCTGATCTACCAGACAACGGAATGATTCACCTGAGCAGTCCTCGCACCGTCCCGGAGACCTTGGCGCGGCTCGAGACCATCGTCCAAACCAAAGGATTGACCATCTTGGCCCGGATCGACCACAGCGGAGACGCCGCAAAAGTAGGTTTGGAGATGCACCCGACAAAACTGCTCATCTTTGGCAATGCGAAAGCGGGTACGCCCTTGATGTTCGCCTCGCCAACCGTCGCCATCGACCTGCCCCTCAAAGCACTCATCTGGGAGGACGGTGACGGCAAGGTTTGGCTCTCCTACAACAGCCTCGATTACCTCCAGCAGCGGCACATCCTCCCGGACAACCTCCTGCCCAACATCACCGGCATCGGGCCGATCTGCACGGAAGCTGTCCGTTAGCTCCGAGTGAGATGCGGAGCAGTGGGAATATCCGGACGCGTCCGTTAGCAATCTTCAGCTAGTTACTCGGAAGTTGGGTTGAATTCCATCCTCCGCCTAACGCCATCTGAAGCTGAGCACTTGCCACGATGCGTTGCGTTACCAGCGACGCGGCCGTACGCTCATTGGATAATTCGAGAGTCTGGTTCGTCAGCACTTCAAGGTAGGGAGCCAGTCCGCGCTTGTATCTAAGCGTGGAAAGCTCCGTGCTGCGTTTCGCCGCAGTGACCGCACGGCCCGTCACGGTCGCTTCCTCTTCCAGCACGCGCAACGCAGACAGCTGGTCCTCCACATCGCGAAACGCGGAAAGCACTTGTTGCCGATAGAGCGCCGTGGCCTGCTCGCGCTGAGCCAGTGCAAAGTCGACCTGCGCTTTCCGGCGACCAGCGTCGAATAGAGTCTCGTTTGCCGCCAGCCCGGCGTTCCATGTAGCGCTGCTCGCGTTAAAAAGTTGACTGATCACATCGCTTTCTACACCGCCACCCGCCCCCAGCACGATGCTGGGATAGTATGCGGATTTCGCGACGCCGATCAGCGCGTTCGCCGAGGCGACTCGCCGCTCCGCGCCCGCGATATCTGGTCGCCGCTGGAGGAGCTCCGACGGAATTCCGGTGGGTACGCTAGGCGGATCGCCAACCAACGGCTTTTCCACGATATAGAAGTTCGAGGCAGGTTCCCCGATGAGTACCGCAATCGCATGCTCAAATATTGCGCGTTGCACGCCAAGATCGATCAACTGGGCACGCGTTTGCTCAAGCAGGGTGAGCGCCTGTTCTACATCGCTCTCCGAGGCCAGACCGCCCTTCAGCCGGTACTGCGTAAGCTGCAGTGACTGTTGGTAAGAGTCGAGCGTCGATCGGAGAAGTTGTGCCTGAAGGTCAAGACCACGCAGTTGAAAGTAGGTGACAGCCAGGGTCCCTTGCAGACTCAGGCGCGTGTTGGCAAGATCGGCGGCTGTAGCTTGTGCGGTAGCAGTGCTCGATTCAATCTGTCGGCGAATGCCTCCCCACAAATCCGGCTCCCAGGAGATGTTCAGCGGAATCAGGAAATCCCAATAGCTTGTTCCCAAGCCCGGCGTGTGCAGCGGCTTCGTTTCGGATATGCGATTTCGGCTTGCCGCGGTACCAATCGAGACTGTGGGGTACAGCGATGACTTGTTCTCTCGCACCAAATCGTGCGCCTGTTCGTAGGCGTGCAGGGCCGCCGCGATATTCTGGTTCGCCGCCGCACAGCGTTGCTCCAGGCCATCCAGTTGCGCATCCTGATAGATGGCCCACCAATCTCCGCGGTTCGCGCTATCGGCTGGAGTGGCTGTCGACCAGTTTCCATTGTGGCCGCTGTCGCTGTAGGCAGGCGGCGCAGGCATCGTCGGCGCTCTATAATTTGGGCCGACTTTGCATCCCCCCAGCGCCAGCACCCCAAACAGCACCCCTGCCGTTGAACGGCCGCCCGCATTCATTGTTTTTCTCCCGCCTGCTTTGGAGTGACAACGCGCACCTTCTCTCCGTCAGTCAATGAATCCGGCGGATTGGCAATAACGCTTTGCCCTGGCTGCAGTCCGGCCAGTATCTCAACCGTCGTGCCGAAATCGCGGCCGGGCGATACCCGAATTAGATGCGCGATGTGGTTCGCATCGACGGTTCCAACTCTCAACCCATCCGGCTCCAGAATCAGTGCGCTTACTGGAACCATCAACGCAGGTGCCGAGCTCGAAGTATGCAGATGGACCTCCGTATAGCTTCCCGGCAGAAGTTCGCCCGATGGATTCTTCACGTCTATCTCAGCGAGCAGCGTGCGCGTCGCGGGATCGACGGCGTTCGAGGTTCGCACCAACTTGCCTTCAAACCTGCGACCGGGATACTGGGGCAATGTCAGAGTCGCGACGACGCCGTTCCTTGTATCGGGCGCATAAATCTGCGGCACATTGACGAACACACGCAACGTGTTAATTGCAGAGATGTCGAAGATCTCCCTGTTTCCAACGATCGTGCCTGCGCCGGCAGTCGTTGTGCTTCCGTTAGCGGAGATCAGTTGCCCGATATCGATATTGCGCGCCGTGATTACGCCGTCGAAGGGCGCTACAACGCGCTCGAACGACTGGAGCTCCTCTAACCGGCGCACATTCGCAGTTGCGGAGTTCACCTGTGTCGTCGTAGCTTTCAATTGCGTGACTGCGTTGTCCGTGTCCTGTTGCGAGACTGCGTTATTCCCAATCAAATCCTGGTAGCGCTCGGCGGTCGTCTTCGCCAGCGCTGCGTTGCTCTGAGCCGTTGCCAGGTCCGCTTTTGCCTGTGCCAATTGCTGATCCAGTTCCGGCGTCTCGATTACTGCAAGTAACTCGCCCTGGCTCACATGCGAGCCGATGTCGCGGTACCAGGCCTTCACATATCCAGTCGTCCGAGCGTAAATCGGTGCAAGGGTAAATGCCTGCATGTTACCTGGCAGCACGATCTCCTGTGCGCTTTGTTGCAACACCGGCTGCTCCACGGTCACGGTAGGGGACGCGACTGTATCTGTATACTTCGCGAGCACTGTACTCGCGTGCTGGCGCCGAACGATTCCGACGATAGCGAGGACGACCGTTACAACAAAGACGATGACAACCGGCGTCAGAACGGACCTACGCGACACCTTAGGCGGCGGCTCATGCTTCAATAGCTCCGGTACGTGGACCGCGGACTGTTTCGATTGTTCTTCGGCATTCATCGCCTTGTCTCCATGCGCATAGACGCGCCGTTCGTGGAATCTTTCGGCCTCTGGTTATCCCTGTATGATCTCAACCTAAATGTCCGTCCAAGAGTCTGCGCGCGGCGGATCGTTGCGGTGCATAAAAGAAAAGAAAACCGGAACAAAGGTAAGCGTACCGAAGGTCGCCAGTAAGAGACCTCCGATAACGGCACGACCCAGTGGCGCGTTCTGCTCGCCGCCGTCGCCCAACCCCAAAGCCATCGGCACCATGCCGATCATCATCGCCAACGCCGTCATAATGACCGGGCGGAAGCGCGTAAAACCAGCCGAGAGCGCCGCATCTGCAGCATTCAGCCCGGCTTCCATCTGCTCCTTTGCGAAGCTGACTACCAGGATCGAGTTCGCTGTGGCCACACCCACGCACATAATCGCGCCCGTAAGCGCGGGAACGCTGATATGCGTTCCGGTGAGGAACAGCAGCCACACGATCCCAGCCAGAGCGCCCGGCAGCGCGGCAATGATGATGAACGGGTCCAGCCAGCTTTGGAAGTTCACGACAATCAGAGCGTAGACCAAAATAATCGAAAATAGCAGCCCCGAGACAAGCCCGACAAAGGAAGTGTGCATCGTCTGGATCTGCCCGCGCACAAAGAGCTCCGTCCCACGTGGCAGCTTGCTCTGATTGTCTTTCACAACGCGGTCGATGCTGCCTGCAACGGTCGCCAGGTCGGCGCCTTCGACCGAACCGTAGATGTCGATCACCGACCGTGCATTGTAGTGGCTGACAGTGCCCTGCTCCGTTCCGCGATCGATCGACGCAATATTGCCGAGAATCTGTGGCTGCTGACCCGAACCGTTAGTGGCGATCGGGAAATTCTGAAGCTGCTGCAGGTTCTGAACATTGTACTGCGGCGTCTGCACTGCAATGTTGTAGCTCACATGGTTCTGCGGATTGAGATAGAAAGTCGGCGACGTCTGAAAGCTACCGCTCAAACTAGTGAGCACATCACTGGCCACGTCGTGCTGACTGTAGCCGACCTGCTGTGCCCGTGTACGGTCGACATTGATCGTCCAGTTCGGCAGATTGAAGGGTTGCTGAATTCGCAGATCGGTCGTGCCTGGAATACGGCTAATCTGCTGCATCATGTGTTCCGCCAGCTCATGATCCTGATCAATCGCATTACCGACCACCTGCACATCGATCTGCGCCGGCAAGCCGAAGTTCAGAATCTGGCTCACCATGTCCGTTGGCAAATAGTAGAACTCCGTACCCGGGAACTGCTGCGTAAGCTTGTCGCGCAGATTGTGGGTGTATTCGTCTGTCGGCCGGTGTTTCTCGGCCAGGGTTACCAGAATATCTGCATCAGCGGTACCAACCGTCGCTGAGTTCGAGTACGAAAGATTGAGGCCGGAGTACGGAACGCCGATATTGTCGATGATCGTTCCCATCTCCCCCGCCGGTATCTCCTGACGGATCAGGTCCTCTATCTGATCGCATATCCGAGCCGTATCTTCTATGCGCGTGCCCGTATGCGCCCTCACATGAAGCTTAAACTGGCCTCCATCCACCGACGGGAAGAAGTCCTGCCCAAGCCACGGATAGAGGAGAGCAATCGATCCAACCCAGAATGCGACGATCGCTACCAAAAATATCAATCGGTACTCCATGCAGAACCCAAGCACGCCGTAATACCAGTTGCGTAGTTTCTCAAAGTAGTGCTCGAAGGTGATCTGGAAGCGAATGAATGGGTTCCGGCTAGTCTTCGCTTGGTCTACACGGTCATGCTCATGCCCCTTCAGCAGATATTTTGCCATCGTAGGCACGATGGTTCGCGAGAGAAAGTAAGATGCGAGCATCGCAAAGACGACCGCCTCAGCCAATGGAACGAACAGATACCGCGCGACGCCGCCGAGAAAGAACATCGGCACAAATACGATGCAAATGGAGAGAGTCGAAACAAAAGCCGGAATCGCGATCTGTGCGGCGCCCGTCAGAATAGCGTCTTCAACGTCTTTACCCTCTTCCAGGTTGCGGTTAATATTTTCGATCTCCACTGTTGCATCGTCGACTAGGATACCCACCGCCAGCGCAAGACCGCCGAGGGTCATGATATTGATAGTCTCGCCAAGAGCGGCCAACATTAGTAGCGAGCAGATGATGGACAGAGGGATCGACACCGCGATGATAAGTGTTGAACGCCAGCTTCCAAGAAAGATAAGAATCATAGCCGCCGTCAGGCAAGCGGCAATGATTGCCTCGCGTACCACGCCGCTGATGGCCGAGCGCACAAAGATCGACTGGTCCGCAATCGGCGTAATCCGCAATGCCGGAGGCAACTGGGCCAGAATCGATGGCAACTGCGCACGAACATTGGCAATAATGTCCAGCGTCGAAGAGTTCCCGGTTTTTTGAATACTCAATAGCGAAGACCGCTGTCCGTCCACCCGCACTATGTTGGTCTGCGGCGGAAATCCGTCCCTAACATTGCCGATATCGCGAATGTAGATCGTAGCTCCGTTGACGGTCTTGATCGGCAAATTGTTCAGCGCCGCAATAGAGGTAGGCGTGCTGTTGGTCTCCACCGGGTAATCAATGTGGCCCATCTTCACATCGCCAGCCGGAAGAATGATGTTCTGCGCATTCACGGCGTTAACGACATCCGACGCAGAAAGCCCATATGCCTGCAGTTTCTGTGTATTGATATCAACCTGCACCTGGCGCTGCTTCCCGCCGTACGGAAACGCCAGTGAGGCGCCCTGCACTGTCGCGAGCTGAGTACGCACAAAGTTCTGCCCAAAGTCGTTCAACTGCTGCTCGGTAAGGCCATCGCCGGAGAGTCCAAGCTGCAGCACCGGCACGCTGGAGGCACTGTACTGAATAACCAGCGGAGGCGTCGTTCCTTGAGGATACTGGCGAAGCGCCGTCTGCGAGATCGCCGTGACCTGCGCCACTGCCTGCGAGATGTTAACGGTTGGGCGGAAGAATATTTTTATCACTGCAACGCCGTTTAGCGTCTGCGACTCGGAGTGTTCGATGTCATTGACCGTCGTGGTGAGACTGCGCTCGTAGGGCAATACGATCCGGTCGCTCAACTGCTGCGGGGACATGCCCGCATAGTTCCAAATAACGGATACGACTGGGATGTCGATATTCGGAAAGATATCAACAGGCGTCCGCAGCATGACCACAGGCCCCACAATGAAGAGCAGGAGGGACAACACAACGAAAGTGTAGGGTCTCCTAAGAGCGAGACGGACGATCCACATCGAAACTCCTTTGGTGCATACTCTCTTCGGGACAGCCGGGCATTAACTGAACTCTAGCCGGAAAATGTTGAGCCTTAAACATCATCCATTCTGCGCATTTTTTCTAATGTTTGTTACTAGACCTATCGTTCAGTATTAGACGGAGTTAAACCCTCCAGGGACTCAAAGATCTTCCACGGGCGCGCTCGTTTTTCCACTCTTCCGTTTTCTATTCCTGCTGGGGTGTCCATAGCCGGGCTGCCTCAGACCGCCGAAAACCGCCTCGATCATCGCCTCCGACTCGCGATCGTTAAGTGAGCCATGTCCCGCAAGTAGGCGAAAGACCATCGGCCCGTAAATCAGGTCGAGTACGATCTCCCCGTCGATCTCCTTTCGCATTTCGCCGCGATCAACGCCACGTCGCCACATCGCGCGCGCAGCATCGCGTCTTGCGTACAAAAAGCGCTCCCGGAACAGCGCCAGAAATCCGGGGTCGCTCTGACCCTCCGCGATGAACTGGCCAAACAACCTTCCAAGCGGAGACTTGTAGAATGCAGTCACTGACTTCAATTGCACCGTGAAATCTGTCTCTGCCGATCCAGTATCCGGCATTACAACCCGCTCCGTCATACCTCCCAGGTACGCATCGAGTGCCACCATGCTCTTATTTGGCCACCATTTATAGATTGTCGCTTTGCTCACGCCGGCACGCTGGGCGATCGCATCCGTAGTGACCTGGCGAAGTGGCCTGCGCTCCAGCAGATAAAGCGCTGCCTTTAGGATCGACGCTTCAGCCTCAAGACTCCGATGCCGCCCGCGAGACTTCGGCTTACCGGCCGGAATCGAGGGAGATTGCTGCAAGTGGCCACTGCTGCGTAAATAAGCTGCCTCTGCCAAACCTGCTCCTTCCGAATTGGGTCTGCCCTGTCCACCAAGAAGCTGGGACAAAAAATCATCTCTGCTGGCAATCAATCAAACTCTCTAATCTTAAACTGTACATCCAGTACACAAAATGTGCACGGAGCTGAGGATTGCGGGCGCGCTTCTTTAAGCCGAAGTGATCCATCGGGATCAGTCCCGTTCATCGTCCTTCTGTTGACCTGTCGAGCGGCGCGTACCCCGAACGGGTTAATTGTCATTGCACCTAACGGCTCGAATTATGCGACTCGCGGCGCCTTAGGCGTTGACTTCGAGGTTGTCAAAACCCCGCCATTTATAGATCGCGATGGACACAATCCAACTTAAGGCAAAAAGCCCGACGATGAAATAGCCGAGTGTACCGAAGTTATCGTTAAGTCTCTTGACCAATTCCCAAAATGATCCCTTTAGATGAAACTGTCCGGCTAATAGCCCGAGCGCTTCTATCCCCCCTACCGCGAAGGCCACCACCACCGAGACCAAAGTGATTGTCATGTTGTAGTAAAGCTTGCGAACGGGTTTCACAAAGGCCCAGCCATACGCTCCCAACATGAGAATATTGTCGGTCGTATCAATCAGCGACATACCGGCGGCGAAGAGCGCCGGAAATACGAGAATCGACCACAGAGACAGACCTTTGGAAGCCTCCGCAGCAGAGATGCCCAGCAGACCGATCTCTGTGGCCGTATCAAATCCAAGCCCGAATAAGATGCCCAGCGGGTACATATGCCAACTAGTTCGGATCATCTTGAAAACCGGCCGGAACAGACGAGAAAGAAAGCCACGACTACCGAGCAGCAGGTCAAAATCCTCTTCAACATAGGGTTCTCCGCATCGGACTCGTCGGAACGCCTGATAAATCGAGCGAAGGACGATAAGATTAACAACCGCAATTCCAAACAAGAAGAGGGTCGACACCAAGGTTCCGATAACGCCGCCCATCGCTTTGACAGCATCGAAGCGATGGTGCAATGCTAGCGCGGTTGCAGCAATTGCGATCGAGCCAGCCACCACCACCGTGGAATGCCCAAGTGAGAACATGAACCCGACGACAACGGGCCTTTTGCCCTGCTGCATCAACTTGCGCGTAACGTTGTCGATTGCGGCGATATGGTCAGCGTCTACGGCGTGTCGTAGTCCAAGACTGTAAGCAAGAAACGCAGTCCCCAAAAGCACCGGATACCGGTGAAACGCAACGAGCGCCCATAGCCACGCGGCCAGATTGAACACCAGCAATATGCCGTAGATGGCAACTACCTTCGCTCTGGTGCTGCCCCGTTCGTCGCTGAGCAAAGTTCGCAAGACAGATGCCATTGGGTCCTTTAGCGTGCATGTGCTGATCCGTGCATGCGCGCTGATCATTGAAAACCTAGACTAGCGATGTAGCGCGTATTGCAAAAGTGTAATACCACCGGCGTCGCATCCGCTTTGCCCTAAGGTGAAAGGTTCGTCGTCAAAGGGGTTCCCTGAATATCCTTGCGCGTCCTCTCATAATGGCACTCAGGGCAAACTTGCCAAGAAAAACAGAGTCACTATTCTGTTTTATATTGCGCAATCATCAACCAAGCCGCACCGCCGGAAGACATGGCTCTCTTTCGCGCGGTGGAAACCGCTGAACGTCCGAGCCGCCGTCTCTTTGAAGACCCATACGCCATTCCATTTCTCTCAGGACCGCTAAAGTCACTCGCTCAGATCTTGTGATGGCAATGGAGTTGCGGTATCAGGCCTCGTTCCGTTTTTGCAGACGAGTATGCCATTGCGGTTTGGGGAGATTGTTTCAAAACAAGATGGACTTATACTTTTGGAATTTGAGTATTTTCTGACTTAGCGCGAACAGCCGAACCCTTCTATTCTTTCCGTTTGCAGCCGCAGGACTCACGAACAACGAGCGTTACAGGCAAAACAGTTCTCACACTAGAAGCAGTGAACTCCCCTTTTATCCGCTGCAGCAACAATCGCGCTGACATTTGTCCCAGTTCGGGAGCAGGCTGGCGAATCGTCGTCACAGGAGGAGTAATCAGAGAATAGTAGTCGACATCGTCGAAACCCACCAGAGCCACATCTCTGCCGATCTCGATCTTCAACTCACGGAGTGCTTCAATCACCCAGATCGTTGCAGCATTATTCGCAGAAAAGAAAGCATCGGGCCAGGCGCGCGATTCAAGCAGCTCTTTCAAAGCGGGCTTCACATCACTTTGGCTCGCCAATCGAATTACCTTCGGCCGAGGCAGCTTAGCCTCCCGCATGGACTCTTCATAGCCAATAAGCCGTTCTCTTATCGTAAGCAGATGCATGTTGGTGGCTACGCAAACAATTCGTTTATACCCATGGCGAATCAAGTGCTCAACAGCCATTCGCGCCCCCGCCCTGTTCTCGACGCCTACCGAATCTGACGTTGCTACCTCGATAGGCCGATCGATCGTGACGACAGGAGTTGCGCCTTCAGTTACCGTCTTCAGATATTTATGCTTGCTGTCTGCAGGGACTAATAAGATGCCATCGACCGGATGATGCATCATCTGCTCGACCTGCGCTGCTTCGATCGCTGGATCGTCGTTGGACGCGGCCAGCCACACGAGATATCCGCTCTCGCGAGCAGTTTCCTGTACCGCATGACTCACAACTGAGAAGAAGGGATCGGCAAGGTCGGGAACTATGAGTCCGATCGATCGAGATAATTGGCCGGTAAGCATTCTGGCAGCGTGATTCGGCCGATAGCCTAACTGACGGATTGCTGCACGAACTCTCTTGGCTGTTTTCTCGGAGACATACGGATGACCATTGATGGTACGGGAGACCGTCATGGCTCCAACGCCAGCTGCGCGCGCAACATCTTCCAAGGTGGCCCGTTTTGGGGCAGGTGTTCTTCGCACGTGTCCTTTGGACGCTATTATGGGATGGCTATCACCTCCCCAACATATCAAACATCGTATATTCCCGTGAAATTTATCCAAATTTCATGTTGACAGAGCAATACTGAAGCGCGTAAATAGATGGCGGTGTGATAGCGCAATCATAAACATACACTAGTGTGCATCCTCAAAGAGAACGCAGCTCAACGATATGTTCCACGTCATTGTCTTTTCAAAAGGAGTCGCCATGCGGAAAACCATACGAGTCAATATCTGGTGCCTTTGTGCAATGCTATCGATCGCAGCTTTCTTACCTGTCCGAGTCCTAGCTCAATCGGACGTGGGCACAATCAGCGGATTCATCAAAGATCAGTCCGGGGCTGTAGTGCCGGCAGCTCTGGTAACCGTCACTGACGAGAGCACCGGCGCAGCGCACGTGGCCACCTCTGATTCGCAGGGTCATTACACGATTACGAATCTCCGCCCGGGAACCTACACCATGACCACCGAGGCGAAAAATTTCAAGAAGTTCACCAGCACGCACAACAAGCTAGACGCAAGCACAACGCTCTCGCTTGACGCTGACCTGTCTATCGGCGCGACGACCGAGACCGTCGAAGTGACCGCAACGGCCTCCATCCTCCAAACCGAATCGGGATCAGTACAGAACCAGGTGACCGGACAACAGATCAGCGATCAGCAACTCAATGGACGCAATCCCTTATACATGGGTTCGCTCTCTCCAGGCCTTCGCAGCGGCTCGACACTCGGCGACTTCAACTTTGCTGTCGGTGGCGGAGTACCCTTCCAAATCAACGGAGCGCGGACTCAGGACACATTGGTGACTTTCGATGGCGCTCCCGCAGTTCGCACGCGCGGTAGCGGAGCGATCATCGGTGTCGCGAGTGTCGACGCAACCGCAGAGATGCAGATCCTTACGGCCGACTATCAGGCTGAGTACGGCAGCGCGGCGGGCGGTCAGGTGCGGCTTGTCACCAAGAGCGGAGGCCATGATTTTCACGGCTCTGCGTACGAGTATCTGAGAAACTCTGCGATGAACGCGAACACATGGACGCGCAACCAAAGCCCGACTACACAATTTGCATCACCCTTCCGGTACAACAATTTCGGCTTCGCTGTCGGTGGTCCAGTATGGATTCCAGGCGTTCACGCGATGGATCCTCTTCGGCAGAAGCTCTTCTGGTTTTTAAATGAAGAATGGATCCGGTACCGGTTTACCGACACCCAGACACAAGCTGTGCCAACTTTACGGATGCGGCAGGGTGATTTCAGTGAGTTACTGAGTCCAAACCCGTGGTACAAGGGGGATTCGACGGGCGCCACCAAGATCTACGATCCGACGACTTGCCCCGACGTAACGAAACCAGCAAACTGCGTCCCGTATCCCAACAATGTGATTCCAACGGGCGCTGCCGGACATTTGAGTCCTAACGGCTTGGCGATCCTCAATGCTTATCCCGCGCCTACTCCCGGCTACCTGTCGGGCACGCAAAACTGGATAGGACAGGCAGCACACCCCATCAACCAACGTAAGGAAATCATCAACGTTGACTTCCTGTTGACCGCGAACCACCGATTTGAGTTCCGCCGTCAGGACGCAACCTACTTTGAATACCAGCCTTTCGATCAAGGATCGGGCCTTACCGGCAAATACTTCAATCGTCCTAACCAGACCAACGTCCTCGCATGGACGTGGACAATCTCTCCAACCCTCATCAACGAACTGCGTGGCACAGTGAGTATCGACCGCGTGTATATCCCGGTCAACACCGCACTGGCCGGCTTCAACCGGGGCACCCTGGGTATCAACTTTCCCTACATCATTCCGGGAGCTAAGGCCGCACCACAGAAGATCCCCACTGTCACAGTGCCGAACTTCTACGGTCTCGCCGGTGGTCCTTATCCTTCGCACTCTCAAGGCCCGATCTACACCATCACGGATAGCGTAACAAAGGTCTGGGGAAGGCACACAGTCAAAGCCGGAGTCTATTTCAACTATCAAGGCGAAAACGATAACGATCAGATCAACGTATCGACGGTTCCCGGCGGCGCCAACAACCAAAACGGCTCCTTCATCTTCACCGATACGCGCACTGGTCTGGGAGGTTCCACCGGGGCGGGTATCGCGAATCTGGCTCTTGGTTTGGCCGATAGCTATACCGAGATTGGACCGAAGGCATATACCGTTTGGACAGGGCAGATGTACGAAGAGTTCATCCAGGACTCGTGGACACTAACACCAAAACTGCACCTCGATTACGGTATTCGCATCACGACACTCACTCCCTATAAACCGGCGTGGGGCAATGCCGCCTACTTCGATCCGGCTTCGTATGACAAGACCAAGGTTCCGGTCATTAATCCGGCCACTGGCAACGTAACGCTTGGCACCGGAAATCCCTACAACGGCGTCGTGATCCCGGGCTTCAGCAGCTTCCCAAGCTCAGCCGCAGCTCATGGAGTGCTCGGATCCGAGCCAAACTCGACTGCCTGCGCTGGCGGTCCTTGCACAGCTCTGTTTGCTCCCAACCTCAACAAGGGCTACGTGAACATCGCGACCAACGTTCAGCCGCGCTTGGGAGTTGCCTACCAGGTCGACCCGAAGACCGTATTTCGCGCAGGCGCAGGTGAGTTCGCTTCCCGCATGGGTCTTCTCGACAACATCTTCCCGGGCGGCAATTCTCCGTTCCAGCCGTTCGCTACTGTGGCGGCTGTGGCAGGCAGCTTCGCCTCCATGGTGGATAACCCCGGCGTAGCGTTGAACCCGACGGTGGCCCCTCCAATAACAGTCACTTCACTCGCCAAGAACCTGAAATCCCCGGTCCGATGGAACTGGAATGTCTCTTTCCAGCGTGAACTTCCCTTAACTCGACCTTTACCCTCGCGTACGTGGGCGGTCGTGGTTATTACAACTGGCGCGTGCTCGATATCAATCAACCCGCAGCCGGAGCGATACAAGCGAACCCTGGCAAGAACGCGAATTATCTCCGTCCGTATCTCGGCTTTGCCGCCATCCAGCAGGAGCAGAGCAACGGCGGTGCCAAGTACAACTCAATGCAGGTCAGTTGGAACCGTCGCTATACCAATAACTTTAGCTTCGGCGTCAGCTATACGTGGTCGAAGAGCATGGATGACAGCTCGAACTATCGTGATATCGTCCCCGACACCTACAACACAACCAACCTATGGGGCCCCTCGGAGTACGACGCTCGC
Organism: uncultured Acidobacteriaceae bacterium; assembly: GCA_963798925.1. Taxonomy (GTDB): domain Bacteria; phylum Acidobacteriota; class Terriglobia; order Terriglobales; family Acidobacteriaceae; genus Edaphobacter. The sequence goes on along the minus strand of CAWCVD010000005.1, from coordinate 182,077 downwards.
CACATGTTCGTCGTTAACTACCTTTACTCCCTGCCGTTCTTCCGCAACCAGAACACGCTCACAGGAAAGCTCATCGGCGGCTGGCAGCTCAGCGGCGTTGCCCAGTTCCAGACCGGTGCGCCTTGCGGCGTCGGAACCGGCAATGAATACGCTGGCGTCGGCGAAGTCGGCAGCTTCGGTTGCGGCACCGAAGGCCAGTTCTGGGTGGTGAATGGAACTCCGAAGATCCAGAAGCAGTTTTCTGGATATCCCGGGCAGAGCGCCAACCACTACTTCTCTACAACCAACGCGGATGGCTCGACCATCTACACCCAGCCGACGGCTGGAACTTTCAATCTGCAAAAGGGTGTTCGCGACAGCATCTATGGTCCCGGCTACCAGAACTGGAATCTCAATCTCAAAAAGAAGTTCCCCATCAACGAGAGAACAGGGTTTGAGTTCACCACAGATGCCTACAACTTCATCAATCATCCCAACTGGGCACAGGTCGGTCAGTCGGGCGGCCTGCAACTTTACCGCGAATGCGGGAACATTAGGACAAGTCACCCAGAAGTCCACGACCAATCCGCGGAACCTGCAGGTTGGTCTGAAGTTCCTGTTCTAAAACCGCTAAGGTCATTGAGAACTCCGCTCCATCACGGAGCGGAGTTCTTGTCTACAACTAGATGCTTCACAACCGGCTCCGGTATGCGGGGTAATGGAAAATTCGACAATGCAATCAACGGGCTCTTCGCTCATGTCTCTGCTCAAGCAAAAATCCGGTCGTAAGTTTCGCACGAATTGGATCTCGCCCGTGCTGCTGGCATTTACGTCTCTCCTCTCCGCGCATGGCCAGACGATGAGGGCCCCGGATATCACCAAGACTCCAACCTTATACGTGGTTCCCTACGCTCACCTCGACACGCAGTGGCGCTGGGAGTTTCCCCAGACCATCAGTGAATATCTGCTGAAGACGATGCGCGTCAACTTCGACTACTTCGATAAGTATCCGCACTATGTCTTCAACTGGACGGGCGCCAATCGTTACCGTTTGATGAAGGAGTACTTCCCTGCCGACTACGCCCGAATGCAGCAGTACGCCGCTGCCGGTCGCTGGTTTCCCGCCGGATCCTCCATTGAAGAAGGCGATGTTAATCTACCCAGTGCCGAAGGAATCTTTCGCCAGATACTGTATGGCAATGACTATTTCCGTAAAGACTTCGGCAAGGCCAGCAACGAATATATGTTGCCCGACTGCTTTGGTTTTCCCGCATCATTGCCGAGCATCCTGGCTCACGCTGGCGTAAAGGGATTCTCCACTCAGAAGCTCAACGCACAGTGGCAGCCTGCCCCGAAGATTGGTGGACCAGGTTCGCCAGAACAGACCCCGGAAGGCATCCCCTTCAACGTTGGTAGGTGGATAGGCCCTGACGGAAGCGTTGTGATTGCAGCCCTGAACCCCGGTGGCTATGGCAGCAACGTCTACACTGACCTCAGCAAAACACCTACCGAGCCACCACCGGCATCCGCGCCGCAGCTTACGAGCGAAGAGAGAGCGCGGCTCACACCTCAACAGCAACTCGCCCTCGCCCGTCCACGCGCGGCGGAGCAGGACTGGGTCAAGCGCATCGATATCAACGGTAATGCCACAGGCGTCTTTGCCGACTATCACTACGTCGGAACAGGCGACATCGGCGGTGCAACGCAGGAGTCGACTGTTAAACTTCTCGAGGCCATCGTCACAAACAGCGAGACCACGCTGCCAGCGCCTCCGCGAGCCCCATTTGCGATGGGCGAAACACCCACTGCGCAGGCGAGCGGTCCGCCTGTAAAAGTAGGCGAGGGCCCTGTGCACGTCATCGAGTCCGCGGCGGACCAGATGTTCAACGACATCACACCCGCAATGGCCGCGCGCATGCCGGAGTACAAGGGCGACCTCGAACTAATCAATCACTCCGCAGGATCACTAACGTCTCAGGCCTATCACAAGCGTTGGATCCTCAAGAACGAGCTCCTCGCAGACGAGGCGGAGAAATCCTCGATCGCAGCCGAATGGCTCGGTGCGCGTCCATATCCGCAGCAACGCCTCAACGACGCTTGGATGCTGGAACTCGCCGGCCACTTCCACGACACCGGCGCGGGAACGGCAACTCCCCGTGCCTATGAATTCGCTTGGAATGACGACGTAATAGTGTCAAATCAGTTCGCCGGGATCCTGACCAGCGCCACGGAAGCGATTGCTTCCGGCCTCAATACTGATGTCAAGGGCACCCCAATTGTGGTCTTCAACCCGCTCAACATCGCGCGCGAAGACCTCATTGAAGCCAACGTAACCTTTCCACAAGGAGCTCCCAAAGCTGTGCGCGTCACCGATCCAGAAGGAAAAGAAGTGCCCGCGCAGATCGCGGACGGCAAGGTTCTCTTTCTGGCTAAACTCCCTTCTGTAGGTTATGCAGTCTACAGCGTCCTCCCCGCCGAAGCGTCGAACACCCACACTACCTTGAAAGTCACAGACTCATCGCTTGAGAATGATCATTATCGCCTGCACCTCGATCAGAATGGTGATGTCGCAAGCATCTACGACAAATCGTTAAAAAAGGAACTGCTGGCCGCTCCGATTCGTCTTGCCATCTCCAATGACGTTCCCAAAGTCTACCCAGCGTGGAACATGGAGTTTGAAGACGAGCAGGCTGCACCACGCGCATTTGCCTCAGGTCCCGCCAAGGTGCGCATCAAGGAGAATGGTCCCGCTCGCGTCTCTATCGAGATCGCCCGCGAAACCGAAGGCTCCAGGTTCGTCCAGACCATCAGCCTCGCGGCGGGCGATGCAGGCAATCGCGTCGAAGTCGCCAACGTGATTGACTGGAAGACGCTCTCAGCCAACTTGAAGGCAACCTTCCCTCTCAGCGCATCGAACGAAGACGCAACGTACAACTGGGACATCGGAACAATCAAACGGCCGAACGCGACGGAGCGCCAGTTCGAGGTCGCCTCCCATCGCTGGATCGATCTAACGGACAAGAGCGGAAGCTTCGGAACCACTATTCTCACCGACTTCAAGAACGGCTCCGACAAGCGCAATGACAACACAATTCGCCTCACACTTCTGCGTTCGCCTGGCATGCAGCCCGCGAGCAATGGCCGTCCGCAGAATTACACAGACCAGGCCAACCAGGACTGGGGGCATCACGAGTTCGTCTTTGGTGTGGCTGGACACGCCGGTGACTGGCGCAGCGCCCAGACAGATTGGCAGGCTTATCGGCTCAACGATCCGCCCGTCGCGTTCGAGACAACGAAGCACGCCGGTGCACTTGGCAAAGAGTTCTCGCTCCTCCACCTGAGCAACTCACGCATCCGCGTCCTCGCCCTCAAAAAAGCCGAGGCCAGCGACGAGATCATCGTTCGCATGGTGGAACTTGACGGCAAACCAGCTTCCGACGTGCGCGTCTCATTCGCTGCTCCTCTCACCGCGGCGCGAGAGGTCAATGCTCAGGAACAGCCAATCGGCTCGGCAAACCTCAACGACGGATCACTCATCGCCTCGTTTACGCCGTACCAGCCCCGGACCTTCGCTGTGCGCCTCGCTCCTTCAACTGCGAAGATCGACGCAATCCACTCGCAACCTGTAACCCTGCACTACGATCTCGCCGTTGCGACCAATGATGATACGAAGACCGTGGGTGGCGGCTTCGATGGCAAAGGAGAAGCGATGCCGGCGGAGATGCTTCCCGCACAGATCAACTATCACGACGTCCAGTTTGACCTCGCGGCCGCAAAGACCGGCGTCCCTAACGCAGTCATTACTCGTGGACAAACGATCGAACTTCCTGCTGGCCACCACAACCGCGTCTATATCCTGGCTGCAGCGACCGAAGGCGACCAAACGGGAGCATTTCGTGTGGGCAAGCGGTCCGTCAGCCTGAAGATTCAGGACTGGAGCGGCTTTATCGGCCAGTGGGACACTCGTATTTGGAAGCCTCAACAACCAGAACGCGACTGGAACATCTCGGCAAACCACGCGGTATGGCCAGCTCCGGATTTGCAGGAACGCGAGCGTCGGGCTCCATCACCTCGCTATCCTGAGGACTACGTCGGCCTCAACGCGGGTTACGTGAAACCGGCTGAGCTTGTCTGGTATGCCTCGCACCGTCACACCGCCGATGGGCTGAACGAGCCATACCAATATGGCTACCTCTTCGCTTATTCCATCGATCTGAACGACAACGAACGATCCATAACCCTACCGGACAACGACAAGATCCGAATTCTGGCTATTTCGACCGTCGAAGAAAACCCGCAAATAAGCCCAGTCCAGCCGCTTTACGACACTCTCAAGCACACTGAACCGGAGCACACCCGCGAAAAGGCACTTCCTGTATCCGCAGGTAAATAAACCTCCCTATTGAGAGGAGATGACAGGCACGCAGTATTTGCGAGCCATGCCATAGATGAGGTTCAAGGGATGTTACCGCCCCACCACGATGACCGAGAAGGTACCCGGGACTGGAGTTGGGCGGAACTGCAGTTCCTCGGAGACTGCGCCCGCGTTTTGGCCAAATTTAGAGGTGACGAGGTAAGCTCTGTCGTCTTGCTGACTAACGGCCATTGTTCTGGCCCCAGGTTGGGTTTTTAGCTTTTGGAGCGTCGAATATTTTCCGAGCGAGTCACGGTGAAAGATCGTGAGCGTTCCGGAGGCGTCCGCAAGGAAAAGCATGTTGCGCTTCGAGTTAAAGTTGATGTCACCGGAGTTGGCCGGAGCATCGCCAATTGGGGTCACATGACCTGTGTCCGAATTGACGGCGACCACCTCATGGTTCTCGCATACAGTGAAGAGTTCATGGCGAGCGCTATCAATTGCGAGTCCAGCCGGGCCGGTGCAAGGCGTAAGCTGCCATGACGCTGTAACTTGCTTGGTAGCGCTGTCGATGCGAGCGATCTGGCCGAGTGCGGGAAGCGCAACGAAGACACTGCCTTTTCCGTCTGTTACTGCAGAGCTTGGTCTTCCGCTGAGAGGAATCGTGGCCGTAACTTGGTTGGTCGTGCCGTTGATGATGGTGGCACTGCGCCCACGTGAGTTGAAGACGAAGATCGACTTCGTCGTTGGATCAAAGACGATGGAGTACGGAATGAGGCCGGTAGGAACTGAGGTGACGATCTTGAACGTGGAACGGTCGAAGACACGGACAAAACCGGCTGTTCCATCGGTGACATCAGTTACGTACCCGTACTTGCCGGAGTCGTCGAGAACGATGTCACGTACATTCGTCAGACCTTCGACTTCTCCGGAGACCATGCCAGTCACAGTATCGACGACCATCACGTGGTCCGTGCGCGGAATGTAGAGCTGATGAGTCGATGTGTCGAGGCACAAAAAGCCCCATCCGCCTTTGCCTCCCACATTCCATTGGCTCTTCACATGAAAGGGTGGTGACGTCGGCGTAGCAGGATGCAGCTCCGTTGCAAAGGTGATCATTATCAAAGCGAGAAGGAGGGATGGGGACGCTAAATGATTTACTGTTGGTTTGATTGAGGTCATGTTCGAATTCTTCTTCATGGGATGAATGGCACCTTCTCAAAATGCACTCCGACGACCAGCAGGCTCTGGTCGCCGAAGTGCGTCATCGAATTTATCTAGTTGGACGGGAATTGGAATTCATCCGTAAGATCGCCAATGGCTGGGCTGTTGGTCGGAACATACGGATTGACTTCCTTCTGAATTGGGTTCGGCAGGTTGTCGCGGCTGCGGGTGCTGACAGGCGGCAAACTCCAGTTCTTTTCGATGAACTTGATCAGCGAAACGTGATCGCCGTACTCATGGGAGACGTGCCCCCCCTTGGAGTACTTCGAAACGATGATCAAGGGAATACGGGTGCCATCGCCGAAGAAGTCGACCGGCTGGATGTAACCCGAGTCATAGTAGCCACCGCCCTCGTCGAAGGTGATAAAGATCGCAGTGTCATCCCAAAGTGTCGGATTAGCCTTGACCTGATCGACGATCTTCTTGACGAAGCCTTCAAAGAGGTCGAGCTTGGATGACGCCGGATGGCCGTCGTTCATGCCACTGGGTTTTACGATGGAGACCGGAGGCAGGTTGCCGGTGTCGATAGCTTCATAGAGCTCCGTGGTGTCGCCGATATAAGTCTGACGGGCAGCCTGAGTACCCATGAACTGGGTCTGGTATTGGAAGGGATTGCAGATGTTGCAATACTCGTCGAAGCTGTTCGATTCGGTGGGATCAGTAACGTAGAGATCCCAGTTTTCGCCATAGTACTTGAACGGCACGTTGTGGGCCACGAGATCGTCGCCGATGCTCTTCTGGCTGGTGGGAGGGATAGTAAAAGGAGACAGCTGCGAGGTGAGGGTGCCGTCGCCGTTATAACCCGGATTGTAGTTGTTTACCAGATAGTAGTTTCCCTTGACGCAGTTCGGGTTAACCGGCCGTTTGAGAGACTGAAGGTAGTTCGTCACAGCAGGAACGCCGGGCTGGCTGATGTCGCCGCAATTGACGTAGCTGCCGCCGCTGTAGCCGTCCTGGTCGTAGAAGTTGTTCGTGGAAGCCTGTGGGTTAGGATTTTCAATCTGATTGACGGGAGGAACGGCAGCCCCGCCGTTGGAGTTGGTGTAGAAGATGGAGTCGCCAAAACCGAACATAATGTGATTGGCGCCGGTACCGCCCATCACGGACTGGTGAAAGTTGTCGTTGATGGTGTATTTATCCGCCAGCTCTTTGAAATAAGATGCGTCACCTTGCGCCATGTTATAGAAGCCCATGGCAGTCGACCCTTCGGCTGTGGTGGTGTCGCTAAAGTTGCTTGGCTGCGGCGCACCGTTGCTTCCCGTACCGACAGTCGTTTCGACCCAGGGAAAGAGATCATTTAGGCAGCCGCTAGGGTTGTCCTTGGTGGCATAGTCAACGTTGCAATCGGTCTGTTGCCACATTTGAAAGAAGCGGTGTACTGGACTGTTGGTGTAAGCGTCGTACGGCATCTTGGGACCGCTTAGTTGGAACACGCCTTCACGCAGGTTGTTTGCATTTGTAATGCGGGTGTCGAGCTGGCCGGCAGGGATTCCAGTGGCACCGGTGAGCAAAAACTGGTCGTACCCGGCAGCAAGACCGGTATCGGCAAGCTTCGCAATCTTCAGAGTGGTAAAGGGAGGAGGGCCTGCGACGGTGGGCGCTTGAGGGCCGCCGGCCAGAGCTGGAGGAAGGGTGCTATAGATGCTCTTGGACTGAGGGCTGTTGGAAAAGGTTCCACCGGAGGCGGTGTTATCCAGGGCTGAGAACTGAGCAGATAGGGAATAGTTGGGGCCTGGTTTACCGTTGGCCTTGACGATTCCCTTTGAGAGCAGATTGGAGACGCTCTCACCTTCCTTCGGGGTGTAGGTAGCGTAGACGTGGTCAAAGGTACGATTTTCGCCGATGATGACAATGACGTGCTTAATTGGAGTTGTTGTTGCCGGTACCGCTGCGGTTTGGGCGTAGGCGGATTGTGACAGTCCCGCAAACACTTGCAGCGCAATCATCATCATTGCGCCACACTTCAATGTCCCGTTAGGGGCGTTGACAGTACGTTTCAAGGTGATACCTCCAGAAAACTGAGGGGCCGGCGTCAGCCGTTGGGGAGTTCATCCTCAGTGGGACAACCCTAGAGGCAATCGCACCTTCAATGTGTAACGCAATAATGAAATGATTAATAATTACGATTACGTTATTCGCCGTTCTTCGTCGGAAGAAAATGTTTTGTAACAATAGCAACGTGCAAGGAAACGCATTTGCATAGAACAGCTAGCCATCAGAAATTGTTGAGAGACAATTACACAACAACCTTGTAAGGCCTCATCATCTCGTTATCTTCGTGCTCGAGAATATGGCAATGCCAGACGTAAACGAGTTCATCGCCTGGGGTAACAGGTGCCCCGTGCGGCAGATCAAAACGCAGAATAATACGGGTGACATATCCGGGGTACGACTTGACCGTGTCCTTATGCGCGGGACGTTCATTGCTTTCTGGGGCCATGGGCCTGCCGGTAAAAACGAGCTTGCCGGTCTGTTGGTATGTTGGGACATCGAACGCCTGACGATTCAACACCTGAAACCGCACAAGGTGAACATGCAACGGATGGACATCGCCAGTGATGTTGACGAAGGACCAGATCTCAGTACTGCCGGCCTTGGGGTCTTCGGTAATGGGTTCGTGCCAACGTGCATTACCGAGGAGGCCAGTAATGACGTAGCCGTCGGAGGGGCGTTCTTTTTCTGATACCAAAAGCAGACGCTCTCGAGTGGCGTATGTGGGGTTAAGCGGCTCAAAGGGCAGGAGCGTATGCGGCAAAGTGCTGGTGTCTTTTCCGGAAAGCATCTTGGATACTTTGAAGAGCATCACGTCCTCCGCGACGAACTGGCCACCCATGGTGTACGGGGCGGGAGCGTCGTTGATGAGCGAGAAGAATTTGTTCTCATAGCCGGAAAAGTCGATGACGACGTCGAAACGTTCGCCGGGCGCGATAAGTAGGTAGCGCAGTTCCAATGGGTCAGGGAGAAAGCCTCCGTCGGTGCCGATCTGATGGAAGGACGGGCCTTCAAACGATTGGCTTGTGACCTCTCCAGTGGCGTCGGAGTTGAAGATGCGCAAGTGGTAAAAGCGAGAATTGGCAGCGTTGAGGATACGAAAGCGGTATTTTCTTGGCTCGACCTCGAGGAATGGCGTGACTTTACCGTTGACACAATTCAGGTCACCGTAAAACTCCTGAATCCAGACAGGATGTTCTTTAGGTCCATTGACGACCGTGGGATAGTAAAGCGAGCCATCGCGGTGAAAGAGACGGTCTTGCAGCATGAGCGGTATCTCGAACTCGCCTTGAGGGAGGTTCAGCGCTTTCTCAGCCTCGTCACGGAGGAGATAAAGACCAGCGAGCCCAGCATAGACGTTGAGCCTTGTGATGCCAAGGGCGTGGTCGTGGTACCAGAGCGTGGTTGAGGGTTGGCAATTCGGGTAGAAAGAAGGGCGCGGGTTGAACCTGGGGCCGCGCTCGCCATGTGCCGTAAACCATGCCTCAGGATAACCGTCGTCATCCGGCATCGCACAAGCTCCATGAAGATGCGCGACGTTGCGGACCAGGGGAAGCGTCGATTCTGCGCCATGGATTGAGTGATCGATCGGAAGAAGATGCGTAGCGGGAAGTTTGCTACCCCAAGCAATATTGAGTGCCTGGCCGCTCTGCGCCTCGATTGTGGGCCCAGGCCACGAGCCGTTGTACCCCCATACCGTGGTAGCGGGGAGATCCCGATGCACCTTTTGCCGGAATTGGAGCATTTCGATTTCAACGATCTCACTGGACTTGCCCGTACTACGGATTACAGGAGGAATGGGGAGGGGATCGACGTAGCGAGCTAGTTTGACTCCGCTACGTACTGGAACTGGTGAGGCCATCGCCTGCCCAAGAGCCGGTAACCCTTTGCCGAGCGTAGCTCCCGCAGCCGTATAGAGGCCCTTCCGAAGAAGACTACGTCTGCTCAACATTGCGCGAAGCCAAAGCTACCACTAATTGAAGTCAGTGAGGTTTCCATCAAGTCTATTTCTATGAGATTTGGCCGATGAACTTCAGGGTAAGAGTAGCTAGGTTTTATTACGATGGCGTAAAGGAATCTCTTGAGGAAGTGGATCTTTTGCACGGCAGTTTTCGCGCCTGGCAGAGACTGCCAAGGTTGGGATGATCGCAATTCCAGTTCTTCAGATGCTTTCAGACGGGGGAGTCGACAGGGATATGCGATTTGAGCGCATATTCGATGAGAAGGGCTGGGCGACAAATCCACTTTCCGCCTACAGCTCTAACACCGGATAAATCACGGTCAAAACGTTTTCAAATATTCAATAAGTGCTCGCTTATCATCATCGCTCAGTTTTGAGCCGTAAATATGACCGCGGTCCTGAACAAAATCGGGTGCATTGTCCAACGGCAAAAAGAGTGCGTTGAGCGCTCCTGTTCCCGTGATGTGGCAGAAGAGGCGCGTCCAGTAGTTGTCCTTGCGGAAGTTCTCCGGCGTCACCACATCGACATTAGCTATCAGATCGATGGGTGTGTCATGCGCGATGCAGACGCTCCCGCCTTCTTCATACTTGAATGTGCTGGCCTGAGTGGTTCTCCGTATGGTCTTTATTCCAGGGCGGCGTTCAGGCCAAAGCAGTTTCTCCATAGCATCCTGATACGCAGCCATGCGACCAGCAACGGACGGATCGTTGTTGAATACTCCGACGGAATTGTTATGCAGGAACGGAGCGGTCGCCCACACATTTGCCAGAGTCGGCGTCCGATAGTATCCGCGGCCTCCCGTTGCATCGAAGGGCATCAATCTGAGGCTTGGTGCCAGGGGATTAACAAGGTCGGTGACATGCACAGTTGGCAACTGCTTGTAGGTGTCGGACGAAAATTCCTGCCAGATGTGGCCTTCGATTGCGTTGCTGGCCATGGCGCGTTCGCTGTTGGTGCCCAGTTCTGAAACTGGATAGCGCGCGTCGTTAGAGAGAAAGTTGTCCGTCAAAAAATCATCCTGCATAACTGCCTTCTGAAACCACGCGATCTGGTCACCCTCGTAATCCTGCGGCGGCTGTTTACTTGAGTGGCAGCGAGCGCAGTTCTCAGCAAAGACAGTCTTACCACGCGAGAGCTTTTGCTGGTCAGTTGGCACGTAGGCTGCCCCGCCGTCCGCATCCGCCAGATGTAGCGGAACGAGCGTTCGGAGAAATGCCTCCAGGCCATCGGTTCTGCCTTCGGTGACAGTCCAACCGGTATTGCACGCATGATCTTCTTGCCGGGCCTTTTTCGGATCAAAGGGCGATTGCGGACGCTTGAGGCCATAAACCGGATCTTGCAAGGTCGTCCAGATGGAGGCGCAGACGCCAATGTTGATGTAGACCCGCAGACCTGCGCATGCAGTGTCATTCACGCCTGGCTTCGCCGCCGGATCATCAAGGCAAGCTGAACCGATCGAGTCCGCGCCATCTTTGAGGATGTGATACACATCGCGTTCGACTCCGTCGGCAGTCCGGTCGCGGTGTTTTGGCCGATCATTGAGATTGGCGATGTTATTAATCACATTCGGATTGTTGATGTGGTCGGTCGCAACCTGAGATGTTTCGGAGGTTCCCGGAGGCTGCGAATTCGCAACCTGCCAGCGGAAATCGTTGGGCTTGAGATTACGCGATTGCGGATACTTTGCCGTATTAAAAAGCTGCTCACGAAAATACTGGTTGCCTATACCTGGATAGAGATTCTGCCATTGCGGATTTTCAGGGTCGGCAGGCGGATGCAGCGGATTAAAGCCAACATGACAGAAGCCGCAGGCCATCCCGATCAGATAGGGAGGTTCCATGCTTGCGGGATCCAGCAGATATTTCTTCAAATCCCATGTGGTCCGATCAAATTTCGGATTGCGAAATTTTCTCAGCCCCATCACACCGGTCGGCTCGCCGGGAACATCGGGAATCTTCGGAACATCCGGGCTTGAGCAGTCGTCGAGCCACAAGCCGTATTGATCGGGATGCATGGCCTTGGTGCAGTCGGGATCGCTGATAACACCAAAGAGCTTGAAGCGCTGGCCGCGATAGCGGGAGTCAACGGCCTGGAGCAGATCAAATGTGCCATGAGACTCTATGGCGAGAATGCGCCAGAGCGCCTGATCGCCCACCACCGTCTTTCCGTCCGTGTCGAGATCGCCGCCCGTCCAGAAGTACCATGTGTCGCGACCATGCTGCTGCGACGGAGTGAGTTCGGCATAACCGGATTGATAACAGCTCGATCTTCCGCTGGGGCATGTTGGGCTGTAGTTGTTCTGCGCCCCCGCAGCGTGGTCCGCCCCTTTAGGCAGAATCGCGACTGAGACAACGGAAAACAAAATGGACAAAAGCTTTTGGCGAGTCATCGAACGCTCCACAGATTTCAATGGGGCCGGATCGCTGGTCTTTCGGAATGGTCGTCATGCTAACAGATCGGGTCTAGGACGGGCTTGACTTTGATCGAGACGGGTTGTAGCGTTCCGCGAATAGGCGAAGGTGTTCTCAAGTGACATGGTGAACGCCGACCCTGGGCCATTTGCATTTTTTTGTAACGCTCGCTCTGGAGCTACTTCCCGAACCTTTGTCAAAATTGATTCCACGGGCCCATCTTTCATCCGAAAGGGTTGCCTATGGCGACAAATACGGTAACGAACTGGTTTGGCAACATTGTCTCCCATCCCAGCGCGGTGGTCGATGCGACTTCCGTCGATGACATCATTGCAATTCTGCGCGACAAGGAGATCTATCCTTCTCCGGTGCGTGTAGTCGGTTCCAACCATTCGACCGCTCCGTGTGGTGTGGCCGACGGCGGAACGCTGGTGCGGATGAAGATGAATCAGATTCTCAATATTGGGACCGACTCGCTGACAGTCCAGGCAGATGCCGTGCACATTGATATGGCGAAGATACTGGAAGCGAAGAACCTGCAGTTTTACGTAAACACTGAGATCGGCAGCCTCTCCGCAGGAAGCGCCGCTATCGCCGGCACGAAGGATGCATCGTTTCCCGGAGAATTCGGCCAGGTTGGTTCGTACATCATCGGCGTAAAGATGGTTCTACCGAATGGCCAGTTGCTGGAAGTTACTGAAGAGGCTCAGCCGGACTTGATGCAGAAGGTACGGTCGAGCTATGGCCTGTTCGGCGTTGTCTATGAGGTTACTTACAAGATCAAACCATTGACGCCGATGCACGTGCACCACACAACTTTCAGTCTGGAAGATTTCATCGCAGCACTTCCCCAGCTGAAGCAGTTGCCATATTCAATGATGTTTTACATCTTTCCCTTCGATAACAAGATCACCGTCGAATTTCGCAAATACAATCCTGGAGCGACAGGCAAGCCTAACCGCACTGCATGGCCGTTCCGGAATCACATCTGGGGTACTGTCGGCCCCAGGTTAGGCCACGACATCACACAGAACATCTCAGACCTAACCGTACGCTACGGGATCATCGACGCCTTCAATGCCACATGGCGTTTTCAGTTGGAGAACATCGTCTCGAGCGACTACACGATTCCTTGCGACCAGATCATCCAATACCCTCCTGTCTCTGATGACAGCCGTTACACGTTCAGTCTCTTCGCATTTCCTGAAGAGGAATACCCTACCGTACTGACTGACTTTTTCAAATTCTGTAAGGACTATTATTCGCAAAAGGGCTATCGCTCGAATCTGCTCTACGTGGGGTACAGAATCGCACAAGACCAGAAAACGCTGCTCTCGTATTCCTATGACGGACCGGTCATGACAATTGATCCTGTCTCCACCGCAAATCCTGGTTGGTTTGATTTTCTGAATGCGTACAACCAATTCTGCAGCGATCGGAATGGCAAGCCTTTACTCAACCAGACGCCGCAACTCACTTCGGCCATTCTAAAAAAAGCGTACGGAAACAAGCTCCAGGTGCTAGAGGCGACCCGCAAACAATATGACCCGGATAACCGTCTACTGAACCCCTATTTTGCCGAGTTGCTTTCATGATGCTCCGGCTTTGATTAGCTCACGTCGAGAGGCCATTGCTTTCCTCGCAAGGGACCACCTGGATTTGGGTCAAAATCCATTACTTGCACTAATACGTAGCTGCCTCAAACAGTCTCAAGATGCTCTGATGCAGGAGGGCGAGAAATCCACTCGATAGACGATGCAGATCTGGGAACTCAGGAGGGTGCTCGCTGCTCGGCATGGGATTGATCTTCCTGAAACAATAACAAGTCAGGAACAAATCGGCACCAGAACCGGCACCAAAGCGTTCTTGACATGAAAGAGCCTCTCCCTAAAGAGAGGCCTAAATACGGGTATTTGTTTTATTTCATTGGATATTTTGGTGCCCGGAGGGGGACTTGAACCCCCACGACCTGATAAGGGTCTGCGGATTTTAAGTCCGCTGTGTCTGCCGATTTCACCATCCGGGCTTTGACGAGTCGATCCTTCTCGCCTGCTCTATGCTAACGCATCGCTGAACCCACCTGGAGGACATCCTCTATCAAGGAACAATTGCGCCTGATTCCACGTACTCTAGGGGCAGCCGCATCTTTCACTCTGGGGTCAGTTTCGCTCATGCCGTTCCACGAGATTCTCAAGCAAACGCTCTCCGCGCTCTGGGAAACGAAGCTTCGCAGCTTTCTGACGATGTTCGGGATCGTGTGGGGTATCACCTCGGTCATTCTGTTGGTAGGTCTCGGCATTGGGTTCAATGTCGATCAAAAACAGCGCCTACGCAGCATCGGCACCGATATCGCCATCTTCTTCGGCGGAAAAACAGGAGCCCAGGCCGGAGGATACGCCGCCGGCCGTGACATCCGCCTCACCGTTGACGACGCCATCGCCATCCAGCAGCAGGCTACGCTCGTCAAAACCGTCAGTCCCGAACTCCGCCGAACCGTCTCCGAGGTCAGCCGGTGGAACTCCGCGAGCCGTGCCGTGCGCGGCGTCTGGCCGCAGTATCAGCGCTTTCGCTCCCTTGCGGTCGACCAGGGACGCCTCATGACCGAACAGGATGAAGCCGACGGAGCCCGTGTCATCATTCTCGGCTACGAAGCCAACCGCCAGCTCTTCCCCGGAAAAGATGTCATCGGCCAGCCCCTCATGGTCAACGGCTACCAGTACACCGTCATCGGCGTCCTTGAAAAGAAGAAACAGAACGGCAGCTACGGCAGCGGCCCCGATAACACCCAGCTCTTCACCACCTACTCCGCAATGGCCCGCGACTTTCCTCCCCCCGAACGGCCCGGAATCGTTCGTGGCTTCGTCAATAACATCGTCATCGAACCGGTATCGCCCGACCTGCACGAAAAAGCGGTCGACCAAGTCAAACGCATCATTGCCGAGCGGCACCACTACGACCCCGACGACAAAGAAGCCCTCTGGATCTGGGATACTCTTCAGGGATCTAAATTCACGGAGCGTATCTTCAGCGTCATGACACTCTTCTTCGGAGCTGTCGCCCTCCTCACCCTGGCTCTCGGCGGCATCGGTGTCATGAACATCATGCTCGTAGCCGTTACCGAGCGCACCCGCGAGATCGGCGTCCGTAAAGCTCTCGGCGCAACCGCTGTCGACATCAGGCGCCAGTTTCTCGTCGAATCCGCCATCATCACGCTCGTCAGTGGCACCGTAGGTCTTACGCTCGGCGTGGGAGTGTGTCTTCTAATGCAGCTCGTTCCCCTTCCCGACTTCATCCCACACCCCGTCATCTCGCCCATCGCCATCGCTGCTTCGCTCACGACGCTCACCGCCATTACAGTGTTCGCAGGCATCTACCCTGCGCTTCGCGCCGCCAATCTCAGCCCCATGGAATGTCTCAGAGCGGAGTAGCCCATGAACCTCATCGAGATTGTCCGTCAAAGCATCGACTCGCTCCTTCGTAATCGCCTCCGCTCTGGCCTCACTATGCTCGGGATCGTCTGGGGACTCGTCACCGTCGTTCTTCTCCTCAGCTACGGCAAAAGCCTCGGTGAGGGTGTCCTCAACGGCTTTCTTGGACTCGGCGACAATGTCATCATGGTTTGGGCCGGCCAGACCAGCATGCAGGCTGGCGGTGAGCGGTCCGGCAAGCGCATCAAATTCCGCGACGGTGACACCGAAGCTGTACGCGACGAAGTTCCCTTCCTTAAAGCCGTCAGCTCCGAAACCGACGACGGCTTCAGCTTCAAGTACGGCTCCAAAGTCGTCAACATTCAAAGCAAGGCCATCGAATTTCCCTACGGAGGCATGCGCCGCCTGGACATCGATCAGGGACGCTACTTCGAACCCAGCGACTTTACCGACCATCGTCAGGTCGTCATCTTCGGCCCTCACGCCGCGCAGAAGCTCTTCAACGGCTACCCTCCCGTCGGCGAATCCGTCGAGATCGAAGGGCACGTCTTCCAGGTCATCGGCGTCCTCAAAAACAAGATTCAAGACTCCTCCAACAACGGGCCCGACACCGAAAACGCCTTCGTCCCCTTCGACATGATGCGTCTGCTCCGCGACCAACGCGACCCCGACAGCATCGTCTTCCAGCCCAGCGCGCCCGAACTCCACCTAAAAGCTCTCCAGGCGGTCCGCGCAGTCCTCGCCAGCCGCCACCACTTCGACCCCAAAGACGACAAAGCCGTCCCCAGCTGGGACACCGTCGCCGACTCCGCCGACATCATGCAGTTCAGCGTCGCGCTCGACCTCCTGCTGGGAATCATCGGGGCCATGACCCTTGGCGTAGGCGGCGTAGGCGTCATGAACATCATGCTCGTCTCCGTAACCGAAAGAACCCGCGAGATCGGCCTCCTCAAAGCTCTCGGAGCGCGCCCCCGAGACATCCTCAAGCAATTTCTCCTCGAAAGCCTCACCCTCACCTTCCTCGCGGGCATCGTCGGGATGATCGTCGCCGTCCTCGTCGCTTACCTCATCCCGCCGATGCCCCTTTACTCCGAGATGTACAAGACCGCAAACCACGAGGGCGACATCCTCCTGCGCGCGTCACCCACCATCATGCTGGTTTCATTCGCGATCCTTGCGGCGGTCGGCATCGTCTCTGGTCTCCTCCCCGCCATCCGCGCCTCCCGCATGGACCCCGTCGAAGCTCTGCGCCACGAATAACCGGTGCTAGAGCCGTAGCAGGAGCGATCGCTCGAAAGCGCCAAGGGCGCGCCCCATACCAGCATGGGGCGAAGCCCCATGTAGAAAAGATCACGGGTTCGAGGGCCGAAGACCCCGCCCCCTCCGGAACGCAGAAACCTCCCGGGTTAACTCCACATTCTTCTTGTTCAAAACGGCAGCTCCCGCAGATCCGGTTCCACCCAAATACGCCGCGCCTCCACCGAAAACAGCCGTGGACGAGTCCAGTACTCGAGCAGCCAATCTGGCTCGCCCAACGAAGACCGCATCAACGCGTTGCACGTCGCAAACAGAGGCTCTGCCGGCCTCTCCGCGAGAAAAGCACGCGCTGCACGTATCGATGCCTGCGTGATTGTCTCGTGATAACCGCTTGAATCCGTATTCGCCCCACCTGTAGCTTCGTTGTAACTCCGGATATACCCTGGCATCGCCCGAGGCAAATCAATCTCAGGTCGACATCGAAGCAGCCACAGCGTCGCCGCAAAGTGAGCCGCATGGGTCCACACCGTCTTCGGCAGCGTCCGGTCAATCAGACCACGCCCGATCACGCCAATCTCCTCCTCAGAATTAAAAGCAACAAAGGTTCGCATGCTCTTCCATCCTCCAAGGTTTGTTTTAAGCAATAAAAAGACCGCCATCTTAGGCGGTCTGTTCACTCGTACTTCTGATTCGCTGAAACTAAATCTTTATCTGTTCCCAGCAGTCCAAAGATACGCGCATAGATCCGCCAATCTCGATTGGCGTTGCTTTCGCGTCATCTTTGACGTAGTTAATGCCATGTCTGATGGTACATCAGACGCGCACTCTCAGGATCGTCCTATCCACTCAACTCGCCAGGCGATACCGGATTATCTGATCGTCAAGAAAATACTCCGCCGAGCATGTATCCGACCCGCAGATCATCGCCTCCAGCCCCGCGCACTGCTGCTTCGTAATCAGTCCCAGCGAGCCGCACGACGGACACGCCAGCACCGCCCAGAACGGGTTATCCGCCTTCCCCAGCTCACCTGCCTGCTCCAGCAGAAACAACGTACCCGGCTGCATCTGCTCCGGGATCCACACATCCAGAAGATTCAACTCTGCCACCATGCTCGCCTCTTCATTCCAAACGGTTGTCTTCGTTTCAAACCAGGTTGTTTCACCGGTTGCTGCCTTTAGGCTGTGGAAGAGACCTCCTCGAAGAGTTGGCGCTCACTAAGGGAGTGCACTACTTCTGGTGCAAAGAATAATGGATTTTCCGCCCCTGTCAATCCCACTTTCACAAAAAAAGATGCCACCTTGGTTCCCTCTTACGGTGTTCCGTAAAGGCTCCGATAGATCTCCCGGTTTCGCAGAATCGCCTGCACGTAGTCCCGCGTCTCGCTGTAAGGAATTGACTCGACATATTCCGCAATATCTTTATAATTCCCTGCCGCCATCCACTGTCGCACCGGAACATCTCCCGCGTTGTACGCAGCCAGCGCATACTCCACCTGCCCGCCAAATCTGTCCAGCACCAGCCGCAGGTTCGTCGTGCCCAGCTCCAGATTGATCGTCGGGTTCAGCAGCGAATTGGTGCTGAATCCCTTCACGCCATCCTTCTTCGCCATCGACTTGCCCACCGAAGGCAACAACTGCATTAGACCCCACGCATTCGCATGGCTCACCACCCCGGCATTGAACTCCGACTCCTGTCGGATCAACGAAGCCACCAGGTAAGGATCAAGCCCGTTCTTCTGCGAGTTCGTAACCAGATCGCTCCAGTATGGCTGTGGGAACAGCACCTTCCAATAAACCGTCGGCACCTGGTCCAATGGCAGAGCAAAAAACGAAATCCCGCTATGTTTCATCGCCTGCAGCGCCCGCGTCGTCTCCCCATAGGAGTTATAAATCTCCGCCTGCGCCAGCGCACCCCACTCATTCGAAGTAGGACTTGCCTGAACCTCCGGCCCAATATATTCATTCAACGCAGCATTCGCCAATAGCCGCGCTTTGATCAGATGAGGCTCGTTCTCCGGCAACTCCCCCGTCAAAAAAGGAACCGTCGGCTTAGGCACAGAGCTAAGAACCGCAGCCGGAGCCGCCGTCCCTGCCTGTCCCTTCAGCACACTCAGCCTCTGTCGTGCCAGCATCGCATAGTAATAGTTGATATAGGAGGCTGACAGCGCGCGATAGTAGTTCACCGCCTGCGCGAAGTCGTGCTCCTGCTCCTCATAGATGCGCCCCCGCCAATAAAGCGCGCTCGGAACCTCGATCCCCGCCGAATATCCCTGAATCTGCTCATCCATCAGCCGCGCCGCCTCGGCATAGTTGCGAAGCCGGTAGTTCATCCACGCAGCCCGCCAGTGCGCCGACGACGCATACGTGCTGTTCGGAAACATCTTCACCAGCAGAGAGTAGTGATACGTCGCCTGCTTCGCATCATGCTTCAGCAGGTACATATTGCCGCCCGAGTACAGCGCCTCCTCCAGCCACCTGCTGCTGGGAAAACGCTGAACCATCTCCGCAATCACTGCGTCATGCGCAGTCTCATCGTGTTCGTTGCGGAGAACCTCGGCCTGCAGATACATCTTCAACGCCGCGCTGTCGTCCGTCGTCACCGGCAGCTTCTCCACCTCACGCCGGCTGAGATGTTTCATCCGCATATCACACGCCGCAGCATAAATCAGCAGCGCGTTGTGGTCTTCCGCGCTAAGCCCGGCGCCGTCCCGGGCGATCGCGTGATACTCCTCACCCGCCTCCGCATAACGCTTCGCGATGAACAATTGATCCGCGTGAGTCTTGCGCTCTGCAGCGCTCGGCGGCATGTTCATCGCCTTCAATTGCGTCCACGCCTGCGCCGCCTCCATGCTTAATGGCAGGCTCACATAAAGGCTCCGATACACCGCCGCCGCGTGAGTCGTATCGCCGGTCATCTGGTACGCCCTGCCCAGTGCATAGCGAAAGTCCGCGTGCGACGCCTGCGGCGAATCCGCCAGCGGAGTCAGCACGCGCAGCGCTCCTTGCGCATCCTCCTGCTGCAGATAAGCATTCGCCAGCAACACCGGAGCATTCGCATTGAAGATGCTCTCCGGATGCCTCTCCGCAAACCGATCGAGCAACGCATACGCATCCGTCGCATGCCCTGCCTGCATCGACGCCTGCGCACCCAGGTAGTCCGCATAGTCGTCCAGCGCCTCTCCGCTTTCATTCGCCCGGCGAAAAGTCGCCGCCGCATCGGCGTAACGGTGGTCGAGCATGTACGCATGCCCCAACGCCAGATATGCTGCCGCCGCACCCTCCCCGGGATGCGCCCGGGCATAGTTTTCCACTCCGCTGTACGCCGCCGCCGATCGCGTCAACGCCAGCTGTTGCGCCATCGGCCGAAGCTGCTCCGAAGCCTTGAACGCACTCGTCAGTCGGATCGTCTGGGCCGTCGGCCGTCGTGAAATAGTCGTCGGGTGATGACTCTTGCTCGTCGTGGTGCTCTTGCTCGTCGTGGTACTCTTCGTCGTCTTTCCCGAAGAGGAACTCTTGCCGCTGCTCTTCTTCGCCGCCGTACCAGACTTGCTCTGGTTTGCCGGCTTCTTTGTTTGGCTCGTTCCGGTGTTACTCTGCGGACTCCGCGCCATCCCTGGGCTCGACGGCAAGACGACCACAACGGCCAGCAAGGCACCCGCCACCGCTGGTCCCCGAAACCTCGTCGGGACCTTCAATACACTCTGTTTTCTCTTCCAGCCCACACATCCACTCTAAGCTGCGTCGATAGGCCTCGTCAGCCGCATTCCACCGAGAACCACTGGAGGTACACGCCACGCAACACGGAAGGCACCTCTTTCGAAACACGGCGATCCGTAACTTTTACCCATCTTCCCGGCAAAGGCGGACCTTCCATCCCGGAAATGGAAAAGAAATGGCAATCCAATGCGCGTCCTGTGCAAATATTTTCACTATTTTGGCGAACATAAGACGAAATCTGCATCAAAATGCGTATTTTCAGCTTTGGCTGCAAGATTGCAACCTACTCTTGCAAGACTTGCCAGATCGACTTCTCTCAGGAGCTACTCAATGCGTCTCCCGGTTCTCGCCGCCCTTGTTTCACTTCTTGCCGCAGGTTCCACCACTCTCTTGGCTGACTCCTTTACGGCTTACTCGAACGTAGGTCATCCAATCACAACTTCGACCCCCGTCACCTACACAGGCGCCAACGGTGCCGGCATCGATGCCTACTTCTACTCCGTAAGCGCCGCCGACACCGACACCATCTCCGTCTACGACGCGACTCAGAGCGCCTTCCTATCGCCCCAGGGAGTCTTCAACAATCAAGCGTCCAGCACCCCTGGTTCTATGGTCACCTTCACCAGTCCCTCGCTGAAAAACGGCGATGTTCTCTACTTCGACCTCTACAACACCTCGTTCTCCGGCGACATCTTCTCCTCAAACACCGCCGTCAGCCCGGATGGCGACAACCACGCCTACATCACCCCTTTCAATGGCACCATCGGCTCCTACGGCACCATCGTCGGCACCTATGTCGGCATGGAAGACCTTCCGAATGGGCAGTCTGACTGGGACTACAACGACGATACCTTCGTCTTCACCAACGTCGACCCAGCCGCAACTCCGGAGCCCAGCACGTTCGCTCTACTCGGAACCGGTCTCATCGGCGTAGCCGGCGCACTCCGCCGCAAGTTCGTCCGCTAACCAGGTTGCCAGACACGCCGGGGCAATGCGTTCGTCCACGAGCGCACCCCGGCGATCCCGGCCATCCCCCAAAACCACCCGCCCCCGCATCACAATCCTCCCTCCCCAGGCCTTTGCTCTCCGCGCCCGCGCCATTTACACTGAGAAGACAGTGGTTTCGCCGCGAACAACTCTAAGCGGCGTCTCCGGTGTGCGTTTTCCGAACCTTTTCCTCATGCCTGCCATCCAATCCCCAGCGACGGAAGAGATCCACCCCGACGTAGCGCTCGTTGAACGCGCAAAGGCGGGGGACACAGCAGCCTTCGAGCAGCTTGTCAGGCAGTACGAACGCCAGATCTTCCGGGTAGCCCAGCATATTACTCAAAACCGTGAAGACGCTGAAGACATTACGCAGGACGCATTCCTCAAGGCTTACGAGAAGCTGGACCAGTTCCAGGGAAACTCCAAGTTTTCGACCTGGCTCGTCCGCATCGCCGTCAATGAGAGCCTCATGCGTCTCCGCAAGCGGAAGACCAGCAAAACCGTCTCCATGGACGAGGACGTTCACACAGAAGAGGGCTCTATTCCTCGTGACTTCGCCGAGTGGCGCCCCAACCCTGAACAGGAGTACAACCAGGCCGAGCTCGCCGACATTCTGCGCCGCACGATTCAGGGTCTCCCGCCTGGCTTTCGCAGCGTCTTCACCCTGCGCGACGTCGAAAATCTCTCAACCGAAGAAACCGCGGAGGCACTCGGCTTGAGCGTCCCTGCCGTCAAATCGAGGCTCTTGCGTGCGCGCCTTCAACTGCGCGAACGTCTCGGCCGGTACTTCAGGAAAAAGCAGGAGGGCCAGCCTGCATGAACTGCACGGATCTGTTAACCCATCTCTCCGACTACTTCGACGATCAGCTCAGCCCCCGTCTGCTCGACGAGATCCGCACCCACACCGCAGGATGCCAGCACTGCCGCGTCGTCCTCGACACCACCCGCCAGACCATCGCAGTCTATAAAGACAACCAGATCTACGAGGTCTCGACCGAGCTGCGCGAACGCCTCCACGGCGCCATTATGGCCAAGTGCCTGGCCGCAAAAAAGTAGACACCGAAAAAACGCTCACTGTATCTTTCGTTGAGCTTTAGATCTGCGCCCTCCGTGAAGATCCGCGGTGAGTCTTTTCAGATCCTCCCAGCAGCCCGCAGCGCCCCAATCTCCTCATCCGTAAACACCCTTGACCGGATCAGAAACCGCACACCCTCGCCATTCTCGAGCGAGAACATCCCACCACGCCCAGGCACCACATCCAGAATCAGTTGCGTATGCTTCCAATACTCGAACTGGCTCTTGCTCATATAAAACGGAGTCCCGCCCAGCGTCGCCATCAGCACATCGCTATCGCCAACGAAAAAATCCCCCCGCGGATAACACATAGGGGAGCTGCCGTCGCAGCAGCCTCCCGACTGGTGAAACATTAGCTCCCCATGTTTCTTCTCAAGCCTGCTCATCAACTCCTCAGCAGCAGGAGTCGTCAACACCTGTTCCGGAACAGCAACCATCGCGTCTCCATGCAACCTAGAAGAATCCAAGCGCGCTCGGACTATAGCTCACTAGCTGATTCTTCGTCTGCTGATAATGGTCCAGCATCATCTTGTGATTCTCGCGCCCAACGCCCGACTGTTTATATCCGCCAAACGCAGCGTGTGCCGGATAAAGGTGGTAGCAGTTCGTCCACACGCGACCGGCCTGAATCGCTCGCCCAAAGTGATACGCGCGATTCAAATCCCGCGTCCAGATGCCCGCGCCAAGCCCGTACAGCGTGTCGTTCGCCAGTTCCAGCGCCTCATCCTCGTCATGGAATGTCGTCACCGAGACCACCGGCCCGAAGATCTCCTCCTGGAAGATCCTCATCTTGTTCTTGCCCTTGAACACGGTCGGCTCGATATAGTAGCCCTCGGCAAGATCGCCGCTCTGCATTGCACGCCGGCCGCCGATCAGAATCTCCGCGCCCTCCTGCTTGCCGATGTCGAAGTACGACAGAATCTTCTCCATCTGCTCCGACGAGGCCTGTGCCCCGATCATCGTCGTCTTATCCAGCGGATTACCCTGCTTGATCGCCTTCACTCGCTTCAGCGCCTTCTCCATGAACTGGTCATACAACGTGTCCTGAATCAGAGCGCGCGACGGACAAGTACAAACCTCGCCCTGGTTCAGCGCAAACATCGTGAACCCTTCCAGAGCCTTGTCGAAGAACGCGTCATCCGCCGCAGCTACATCCTGGAAGAAGATGTTCGGCGATTTGCCGCCCAGCTCCAGCGTCACCGGAATTAGATTCTGCGAGGCATACTGCATAATCAAACGCCCCGTCGTCGTCTCCCCTGTAAACGCAATCTTCGCAACCCTCGAGCTCGAAGCCAGGGGCTTGCCCGCCTCAAGCCCAAAACCATTCACAATGTTCAGCACGCCCGGTGGCAGCAAATCCTGAATCAACTCCATAAGCACCAGAATCGACATCGGCGTCTGCTCCGCAGGCTTCAGCACCACACAATTGCCCGCAGCCAGCGCCGGCGCCAGCTTCCACGTCGCCATCAGGATCGGAAAGTTCCATGGAATAATCTGCCCCACCACACCCAGCGGCTCATGGTAGTGGTACGCAATCGTGTTGGAATCAATCTCGCAGATCGATCCCTCCTGCGCCCGAATCACACCTGCAAAATAACGGAAGTGGTCGATCGCCAGGGGCATATCCGCCGCCATCGTCTCGCGAATCGGCTTGCCATTGTCCCACGTCTCCACCGTCGCGAGCATCTCCAGGTTGTCTTCGATCCGCTGTGCAATCTTCTCCAGAATCCGCCCTCGCTCTGTCGTCGAAGTCTTCCCCCACATCTTCTTCGCTGCATGAGCCGCATCCAGCGCCCGGTCCACATCCGCCGCATTCGACCGCGCGATCTCGCAGATTACTTGCCCCGTCACCGGCGTCACATTTTCAAAATACTGCCCCGACAGGGGTGCCACCCACTCCCCGCCAATAAAGTTGTCATACCGCTTCTTCAGGTTGACAGGAAATCCATAACTACCCGGTTGAACCGCACTCATCGTCGCCATAACTTCGCTCCCTCACAAAACTCGTAGACTTTGTAGATCAATACTTCACAGCGCCGAAGATTGTAGTCCACCAAAGCAAACTCTGTCACAGCCGCCCGTCATCCTGCGATAGTGGTGTAAGTTAACTCGACGCAAAACCGGAGACGCATGTCGAACCGCAAAGAAGAACAGGCAACCACTCGCCGCAACTTCCTCCTCGGAAGCCTCGCCGCAGGTGCCTCCGCTGCCTTGCCGGCCGAACCTCAAACCCCGGCAGCCTCCAGCACCCTCACAGCCCAACAGGACCGCGCCCTCTGGCTCCATCAGATCGAACTCATCTCCGAACCTGTCCTGAAAGCACTCAAAGCAGGCACCCTCCGCCGCACTATGCCAGTCGAAGCCGCTCCAGGCCAGGCGCAAGCCCGTGCCGTCGGCACTTACCTCGAGGCCCTCGGCCGCCTTCTCTCCGGCCTCGCCCCCTGGCTCGAACTCGAACCCTCCCCAACCGAAGATCCGCACGAAACGGCACTCCGCACCCGATATCGCGACTACGCCCTCACCGGCATCACCTCTGCACTCGATCCCTCCGCACCCGACCACATGCCTTTCGGCGAATCCTCCCAGACTCTCGTCGACTCCTCCTTCTTGGCTCTAGCTCTCCTACGCGCGCCGACGCAACTCCTCAACAAACTCAACCCCACAACACAGCATCGCCTCGCCGAAGCTCTCGTCACCCAACGCCAGGTACAGCCGCCCTTCAATAACTGGCTCCTCTTCGCCGCCATGAACGAAGCGCTTCTCATGACCCTCCACCAGCCCTGGGATCGCATGCGCGTCGACTACGCCCTCCGCGAGCTTCAAAGCTGGTACCTCGGCGACAGCGTCTACGGCGACGGGCCCCACTTCCACTTCGACTTCTACAACAGCTTCGTCATCCAACCCTACCTCCTCCAGCTCATGGACACCGTCGGCGATCAATCCCCCGCCTGGTCCTCCATGCGCTCCCCCATCCATCAGCGAGCCCAACGCTACACCGTCATTCAGGAGCGGCTCATCGCTCCCGACGGCTCCTATCCCGCAATCGGCCGCTCCATCACCTACCGCTGCGGAGCCTTCCATCTTCTCGCCGACGCGGCCCGACGCAACATCCTTCCCGAAGACCTCACACCGCCCCAGGTTCGCAGCGCTCTCTCCGCCGTCATCCGCCGCACCCTCGAGCCCGCCGGAACATTCTCCCCCGAAGGCTGGCTCCAGATCGGCCTCGCCGGTCATCAACCGGGCCTCGGCGAAACCTACATCTCCACCGGCAGCCTCTATCTCTGTTCAGCAGCATTCCTGCCCCTGGGACTCGCCTCAAGCGATCCCTTCTGGACTCAGCCCCCACAACCCTGGACCTCACAAATCATCTGGTCCGGCAAAAACTCCCAGGCAGACCACGCACACGACGAATAAAACAATCGCAGGCATCCAACCGTCACAGTCACGTGGAACAATATCCGCGAAAACGAGGTGATGCAATATGAGCACGCAACCGCTACCGAGCCTGGTCCCACCCTTCACCCGCGAAACCGCTGCAGCCAAAGTCCGCAAAGCCGAAGACAACTGGAACTCCCGAGATCCCGAAAAGGTCTCTCTCGGCTACACCATCAACAGCAAATGGCGAAACCGCGCCGAGTTCGTCAACGGCCGCGAAGAGATCATCGCATTCCTCACCAGAAAATGGCGCCGCGAACTCGACTACCGCCTCATCAAAGAGCTTTGGGCCTTCGACGGAGCCCGCATCGCCGTCCGCTTCGCCTACGAGTGCCACGACGACTCCCGCAATTGGTATCGCTCCTACGGAAACGAGAACTGGGAGTTCGATGAAAACGGCATCATGCACCACCGCTACGCCTGCATCAACGACCTCCCCATCAAAGAATCCGATCGCAAATTCCACTGGCCCCTCGGCCGCCGCCCCGACGACCACCCCGGCCTCTCCGCGCTCGGCCTCTGATACGTCTCACATCGAATGATCAGTTCTCAAAAACTGAAGAACTGAAAACCTTGCAAACTGAAAACTGATCGCAAATTGGGTTTTTTCCTAAGTAGCGAGCCCGCAATAGGCAAACCAACGAAACCGCTAAACTAAGAGAAGTGGCCACAGCAATCCCAACCCAGCCGCGCCGTAAAGCAATCGCGCATGCCACGACTCCCCTCACTCTCTGGCATCTCCTCTCCCTCGATGCCCCCACCGTCGCCGTTCTCTGGACATGGTTCATCGCCGCCTCAAACCATATTCACCTTCCCTACACCTCCACTCTCGCCATGGCAGTCACGGTCTGGGTGCTTTACGCCGCCGACCGTCTAATGGACGCCAGCCTCCTCGACACCGATCCAGCCAGCTACAAAGATCTCGAAGCCCGTCACTACTTCCACCATCGTCATCGCCCAGCCTTCCTTACCGGTATCGTCTTCGCCTCCATCGCACTCGCCATCCTCCTTCCTCGCCTCGACACCGAAGCTATCCATCTCTACCTCGTTCTCGGCGCACTCGTCGTTGGATACTTCATCCTCATCCACGCACGCAGCACGTCGGCCCAACAGATACTCGCTCACCGCATGCCAAAGGAGATCGCAGTCGGTCTCTGCTTCGCCGCAGCCACCTTCATCCCTACCGTCGCCCGCCACCGCGACCTTCGCCTCCCTCTACTACCCTCCGCACTTCTCTTCGCCGCGCTCTGCAGCCTCAACTGCCTCTTCATCTACGCATGGGAGCACGAAGACTCCCGCACCAACCCTCCCGCACATCCCATCACCCAACTCGCCCTTCGCAATCTTCCGTTGCTCACCACCCTTCTCCTCCTCGCAGCAACACTACTCGCCCTCTTCGACCGTCAGGCTCCGCGCGCGATTCCCAGCGCCATCGCTGGAGCAGCAACGCTCCTTCTCTTTCTCCACCTCCGCCGCCTCACGATCTCCCGAATCACCCTCCGTGCCGCCGCCGACCTCGCCCTAACCACCCCTCTCCTTTTGCTACCCTTGCTTCGCCGATGAGCCCACCCCAACCGAACTTCAACCTCATCGCTCGTCCCTACCGCTTCCTCGAATACCTTACCCTCGGCCCCACACTCCAAAACTGCCGCAGCTACTATCTCCCGCAGCTCTCCGATTCTCGTCGAGCACTAGTTCTGGGAGACGGAGACGGCCGCTTTCTCGCCGAACTTCTCGCCCGCAACCCACAACTCCACGCCGACGCCGTCGACACGAGCGCCACCATGCTTCAACTCCTTCGCCGGCGCTGCGAATCCGCATCCCCCAACTCGAAAACACGGCTCCGCACCCACCACACCAACGCACTCTCCTTCCCCCTCGAAACATCGCTAACATTCGAGGATCCTTACGACCTCATCGTCTCTCACTTCTTCCTCGACTGCCTCAACCAACCCCAACTCAACACCCTCGTCAGCCGAATTGCAAAAAACCTCCGCCCCGGCGCACTCTGGCTCATCTCCGACTTCCGCATCCCCGCGGGTCCTCTGCAACTCCCCGCAAGAATCCTCATCCGAAGCCTCTATTTCGCCTTCCGCATCCTCACCGGCCTCCGCACCGCCCACCTCCCCGACCATGCCACACCGCTCACGCAAGCCGGACTAATCCGAATTGCCTACAATCACAGCCTGGCTGGCATCCTTACCACAGAACTCTGGCAATACCAGCCCACCCTATAAACTGTTCCCTCATCCAATCCGAAGCATCAACAAACCTATGCGCTCTCGACCTCTCGCCGCCATCGCCGTCCTCGCCTGCCTCGCTGCACACGCGCAAACCAGCATCGCCACCAACTCCCCCGGCGGCCAGCCACTCTCCACCCGTGTCGTCGCCTACACCATCGACGCCACCCTCAACACCGACAACAAATCCCTCGATGCCACCGAGACCATCACCTACAAAAACCTCACCGGCCAGGCCCTCGCCACCATCCCATTTCATCTCTACCTCAACGCCTTCCGTCCCGAATCCACCTTCACCCGTGAAACCCACTTCGGCGGTGGCGTCCGCGACTCCGAAGGTGACAACGAATACCCAACCGAAAAACTCGGAAGCATCAACATCTCGCACATCGATGCCGAATCCTACGGCGACCTCACCTCAGCGATGCACTTCATCGCACCCGACGACGGCAACGCACAAGACCACACCGTAGCCGAACTCACGCTCTCGCACCCCCTCGCCCCAAACGACTCCATCACCCTCCACCTCGCCTTCCACGACCAGTTCCCGCTCTCGGTCGCCCGCAACGGCTACAAGCGCGACTTCATCATGGGCGGCCAGTGGTACCCCAAACCCGGAGTCTTCTGGCACGGAGCCTGGAACTGCCACCAGTACCACGCCCTCACGGAGTTCTTCTCCGACTTCGCCACCTTCAACGTCACCCTCACACTTCCTCGCCGTTTCGTCGTCGGAGCCACAGGCGTTCCCACCGGCGAAATCACCAACGGTGCTCCCAACGGAGAAAAGACCCTCAGCTTCTATGCCGAAGACGTCGGCGACTTCGCCTTCGCTGCCAGCCCCAACTTCACCGTCACCGATGGCATCTATCTCTCCTCCCTCGGTCCCGTCAAAGTTCACGTCCTCGCGCTCGCCGTCCACCCCAAGGCCGGCCGACGCTACCTTGACGTCATCCAGAGAACCATGGCCCACTTCGACCACCTGTACGGTCCCTATCCCTACAAGATAATCACCGTCATCGACCCCGAACCCGGCTCCGAGATCGGCGGCATGGAATACCCCACCCTCATCACTGGTGACACCTCTTGGTACGACCCTACCTACCTCACCGAGCTCACCGCCGTGCACGAGTTCGGCCATCAATACTGGTACGGCATGGTCGCGACCAACGAGTTCGAAGACGCCTGGCTCGATGAAGGCATCAACTCCTACACGGAAGTCGGAACCCTCGCAGCGGTCTTCGGCCCTAACAACTCTCTCTTCAACCGTTCTTACGCCAACGCCAGCGACGCCGAACTTCAGCGCTTCGAATATCTCGACAAACCCGACTACGACCCGGTGACCCGCTGGGCCTTCAAATTTCGCGATTCACTCTCCTACGGCGGCATTACCTACGGCAAGTCCTCCACCCTCCTCGGTACCCTTGAAGGCCTAATCGGCCGCGACACAATGGACGAGGCCATCCGCACCTACTTCCAGCGGTACCGCTTCACCCATCCCACCACCGAGGATTTTCTCCGCACCATCGAACAGGTCGCCATCGCTCGCGGCAAGGCCATCGCCACCACCAATCCACCCAACCCCTCACCCCTCACCATCGCCAACGACCCCAACACCCCGGTTCCCTACCCAACAACGGCCTTCCCCTCCCCACCACCGCCAACCCTCACCGGAGACGCCAACTACTCCACTGCCCCCGCTACCAACTCCAGCCTCCGCCCCTTTTTCAATCAAGCCGTCTACGGAACCGAGCTCCTCGACTACACCGTCGACGGCTTCTCCTCCGATCTCGTCCAGTGGTGGCTGCCCGAGCCCAAAGACAAAAAGCAAATCCAGTACCTCTCCACTGTCTATATCCGCCGCAAAGGCGACTTCATCCTACCCGTCACCGTCGAGATCGCCTTCAACGACGGCACCCGCCTCCGCGAGCGCTGGAACGGCATCGACCGCTGGACAAAATTCACCTACACCCGCAACGCCAAAGTCATCTCCGTCGAAATCGACCCCGACCATCTCATCCTTCTCGATTCCAACTTCTTCAACAACAGCTTCACCACCGCCTACAATCCAACACCCACGCGCAAACTCAGCAATCTCTGGCTCAGCTTCAATCAGTTCGCAGCGCAACTCTTCAGCTGGATCGTGTAAAGTACCAGCCGGTTCTGCACTCGCCATCGCCGAAATCCAGCACCACACCAGAGGTCCAAGCATCATGGTTGAACGCCGCAGCATCTTCCTTCACGGCCTGTCCCTGACCCTCCGCCGTCTCCCCGCGTTTCTCTGGACCTACGTCCTCAATCTCACCTTGGCTTTTCTCTTCTCCATCAGCGTCAACCGCCAGCTAGCCTCGCTCCTCGACCACTCCCTCGCCGCCCAGCGTCTCTCCAACGGCTTCGACCTCGGCATCATCAGCGAAATCTTCCTCCATCTCCACGAAGGCCCGGTTCAGAACACCAACACTGCCGTTAGCCACGGCTCAGTCCCTCTCTATCTCGTCCTTTACTTCCTCCTCGTGCCCGGAACCATATTCTGTTACCTAACCAGCACCCCCGCACGCCTCAGCAGTCTCTTCCATCAGGGCCTGCTGCACTTCTGGCGATTTGCTCGCATCACCCTCCTCGCCTTCCTCGCCTGCATGCTCATCCTCGGCCCTCTCTTCTTCTTCCAGAGCAAATGGTCCAACTACATCGACGACCACGTCATCGGACGCACCGCCTTCTTATGTACCCTCGCCGGTTACATAATCATCTTCCTCGTAGCCTCCATCCTCCGTCTCTACTTCGATCTCGTCGAGGTCTACACTGTCCAGCTCGGCCTCCACCCGCGCCCGGCCATCTTCGGCAGCCAACCAAAACCGGACCGCCGCATTCGCCGCGCCCTGTCTCCCGCCTGGCGAACCCTCCGCACCCACTTCTCCCAGGCCTGGCCGGTCTTCCTATTCCTCACGCTCCTCGGAGCCTCCGCCGTCATCCTCACCGCCCGTATCGCAATGCACATGCTTGCCCAACCCCGAGTCTGGCCCACATTCCTCCTCGCCCAGCTCGGTCTCTTCCTCATGCTCTTCACGCGCTTCTGGCAACGCGGAGCCGAGACCTCGCTCGCCCTGCAAAACCCCCTCGTCTCCCATCTCTCCAGCCGACCCTTCCCGTCGCAAACGTAGTCAGCCCCACAGCCAACCCAATCGCTCCCGTTCCAACCCGCCTCAACCTCACTCCGGAGCTCCACCCACGCACTCCCGAACCCATCGCCAACCCCGAACCCGCTCCCCCGTCGCTCGACGAACCAGACCCCGGCGTCTTCCACCACGATCCCTCCAAACCATCGGATTAAACCCGCAAATCACCATCCCTTCACGGCCAAAACACACCCCGGCAACAAGTCCACGCTAATATATGAATAGACTATGAATTTATATATCCTTCGCCACGCGAGCGCTGGCCTCCGCCGCACCAATCCCCAGCTCGACTTCAAGCGCCCTCTCGACAAAGAAGGCAAAAAGCAATGCCTGCAGCTCGCTCACGTCCTCAACGAGCTAGACATTCAATTCGACCTCATCGTCTCCAGCCCACTCAAACGCTGCCTCCAAACCGCCTCGCTCGTCGGCACCGAGACCGGCTACGAAGCGCGCATCCTCCAATCGACAGCACTAGCGCCCGAAGCCGACTTCAAAGAATTCCAGAAACTCCTCCGCGAGCATCCCACCAGCGAAAATCTGCTCGTCGTCGGCCACAATCCCAATCTCTCCAGCTTTCTCGGTGCGCTTCTCGTCCCCGCCTCCGGCCCCGAAGCAAAGGTCCGCCTCCGCAAAGGTTCGCTCGCCCGAGTAGTCCTCACCCGCGGCCCCGCTACCCTCCAGTCCCTCATCGATCCGCGAACAGTCCGAGCTCTCTACGCCACCTCGACAAAGAGCTCGCGCCGAAAGACCTCCCGGAAGTAAGCCGCCTCTTTTCGCAGCGACCACGCTTCCAGCTCCGCGCCCCCGCGCCCCGGCACCAGCTCCAGCAGCACACGCTTCGGATAGACGTGGACCTTCATCTGCACCACCGCGCTCGCCCTGTCCTGATTAAGCGCCAGCGCCAACCGCAGCAGCACCACCGCTCGCGTCACATGCGCATGCTCCTCCACCGCAATCCACCGCATCGGCCTATCCATCGGCTCCGGACGGCTCTTCCCCATATACCGCGCAATCGCGCTCACAATCATTCGCTGCTCCGGCGAAAACCCAAAGATCTCCGAGTTCGCGATGATGTACTGAGTATGCCGGTAGTGCCCCTGGTGGTTCATAAACTTCCCGACATCCTGCATCATCGCCGCCGCCTCAAGCCATAACCTGTACTCCTCCGGCAGCTCATGCACTCTCGCCAACGCGTCGAACAGCTCCACCACGTGCTGCCGCACCGGCTCGGCCTTGCGTTGTTCAATGTTGTATCGCTCGCAGACCTCTAGCACACCCGCCCACCGCTCGCTCTCCATCTTCTGGTGAACCGACGTCCGCAGATCCACCTCGCCCAGCATCTGCGCCAGAACTCCATCTCGCAGCCCCAGCGGCGAGTAGCGAAATGCCTTCAGCCCCAATCGTTCCATCAGGCTCGCATACACCAGCGCGCCACCCACAATAATCTCCGACCGTCGCGGCCCAATCCCGGGCACCGCCTCGCGTTGCGCGTTGTTCAACTTCGCCAGCCGGTCCGCCAGCTTCCTCACATCCGGAGTGTCCGCGGTCATCTCTCCCACGCGCTCCACCCGCTTCTTCGCCAGCGACTTCTTCCCTGACCTGCCCCTACGTACATGTCCGCTCGCCTCCGCCAGCGCCGCAGCCGTCCCCGACGTCGCAATCACCAGCCCAACACGCGGAATTCCCAGCTTTCTCTCTGCCCTCCGCAGTTCACGGTCGATAAACTGCTTCAGCCGCGCGACGTCTTCCTTCGCGGGAGGATCGCTCCTCAGAAACTCCTCTTGCAGCCGCACTGCTCCCAAAGGCATCGTCACCATCGTCTTGATTCGCCCGCCATCCGAGAGCGTCACCTCGCAGCTCCCACCCCCAAGATCGATCAGCAGACATCGTCCTCTCGCACCCACCTCGTGCGTCACAACACCCAAATGAATTAGCCTTCCCTCTTCCAGACCCGAGATCACCTCCACGCCCCATCCCGTCGTCGACTTCACCCACTCCGTAAACGCCGCCGCATTCCGCGCATCCCGCATAGCGCTCGTCGCCACCACGCGAACCTTGTCCACCACATGCAGCTGTACCGCTTTATGAAATCGCTTCAGCGCGCGAATAGTCGCTGCCATCGCCTCAGGCGAGATCACCCCCGTCTGAAACACGCTCTCGCCCAGCCGCGTCACCTCGCGATCCTCGTGCAGCGTCTTCAGTCGGTGCGCCTGCACCGAAGCAATCTTCAAACGGCACGAATTTGATCCAATATCAACCGCCGCAAACGTAGGCATCGTCCTGGCATCACCTCAAGCGAGAAAAATCCCGCCTCCAGCAGCTTACATCGCTCCACTCTGCAAACTGCGAATCCTTCTCATCCAACGCGGTTCGACCGCATAAGCCATTTATCCTGAAAGAGCATCAACGACCTCATGATCAACCCAACCCTCCCCGAAATTCGCATCGATTCCCCGCCAGCACTTGAGCCCGGAACGCCCCGCCGCTCCGCCGCACTGGTCATCCTCATCGCTCTCTGGCTCATCATCTTCTTCGCTGCTCTGTTCAGTCCCCCACTGCTCGACGACGCCGACGCCACCCACGCCAACGCCGCCCGCCATATGGCTCTCACCGGCGATCTCGTCACCCTCCACGTCGGCGGCATCCGCTACCTCGAGAAAGCCCCGCTCCCCTATTGGCTCGTAGCCCTTAGCTTCCGCATCTTCGGCTTCAACACCTTCGCCGCCCACCTCCCGCAAGCCATCGGAGTCCTCCTACTAGCCCTCCTCGGCTTCCATTGGGCCACGCAATCCTTCAACCCTCGCACCGGCTTCTACACCGGCCTCGCCACCCTAACCTCCGCCGGAGTCTTCCTCTTCACCCGCTACTTCATCCCCGAAGTCCTGCTCTCCCTCTTCCTCTGCACCGCCCTCTACTGCCTCCTGCAATCGCTCGAGGAAGATCGCAATAAATCATCCCAAAAAAAACAAGTTGTCATTCTGAGCGAAGCGAAGAACCCCCGCATTTCGCCCGAACCAGACCAAATCTCTCCCAGCACTCTCTCCCCCACCACATACGCTTACCTGATGTGGACAGCGCTAGCCCTGGCCGTCTTAACCAAAGGACTCGTAGCCCTCGTCTTCTTCTTCGGCACCGCAATCGTCTACCTAGCGTTAGCCGGTGAGTACAAAAACTGGCGTCGCCTGAAGCCATTAACAGGCGCCTTACTCTTCCTGGCCATCGCCGCCCCCTGGCACATTCTCGCCGGCCTCCGCAACACCGGAGGGATGAACGGCCACGGCTTCTTCTGGTTTTACTTCATCAACGAACACTTCCTCCGCTTCCTCGGCAAACGCTACCCAAAGGACTACAACAAACTCCCCACCTATCTCTACTGGAGCCTCCACCTCGTATGGCTCTTCCCGTGGTCGCTCTTCTGCGGAGTCCTATTCCGTCAAGCTGCCACCAGCTTTGGTCGTTTCAACACCGCCAACCCCATCGCCAGCCGTCTCTCCTATTGGCAGCCCTTCGCCGTCGTCATCGTCGGCGTCCTTTTACGCGACACCGTCCACATCCCTTACCTCTTCACCGTCTTCATCGCTATCCTCATCCTGATCGTCAACGAACTCGTACGCCGCCAGTCCAACTCCCCTGATGGCACGCCACTCCTCCTCACCTCCACCTTCACCGAACAAACCACTCTCCTCCTCACGCTCTTTGCCAGCCTCGTCCTGATCTTCTTCTCCCTCTCCACCAATCAGGAGTACTACACCTTCCCCGCCTATCTCCCCCTCCTCATCCTCATCGCTGCATCCCTAACCCAAACCGAAGCCACCTACTCCCAGGACAAATCCTCTCGCCTCTGGATCACCTTCGCGCACGCCACCTTCACCATCCTCGGCGTAGCCATAGCCCTCACCCTCGCCTACGGCCTATGGACCTCACGCCACATCGCCTTCGTCCCAGACATCGGCGATCTCCTCGCCCATCGCAACGTCAGCAACTACACCCTCTCCATGGCGAGCCTCTTCGATCTCACCGGCCCCAGCTTCGCCGCGCTCCGACTCCCCGCCACGCTCGCGGCCCTCGCGTTCCTCATCGGCCCGGCCGCAGCCTGGGCACTCCGTACAAAACAGCGTCATCTAGCTTCTACCGCAACCATCGCCCTCACCTCCGCCACCTTCCTCATCGCAGCTCACATCGCCTTCGCCCGCTTCGCCCCCATGCTCTCCTCAAAATCCTTCGCCGACACCATCGAGCAACTCGAAGCCACCGGCGAAATCTCTCCCGACAACCAGGTTCTCCTCTACGGAGACCAGGCCTACGGCTCATCCATCCCCTTCTACCTCCATCGAGACGTCCTTCTCGTTGAAGGCCGCTCCACCTCCATGCTCTTCGGCAGCACCTTCCCCGACGCCCCAACCATCTTCCTCACCGCCCAGGATCTCCTCAACGTCTGGGGCAAAGGAGAACGTAAAATCCTCTTCGTCCCCATCGAAAAGCACGACGAAGTCGACCAACTCCTAGACAACAACAAAATCCTTCTCAAAGAAAGCTCCGGCAAAGTCCTCTACACCGACCGCCCGCTCAAACAACCCCAAAACTGAGAATTGACACCTGAGAACTGACAACCAACCCGCCCCACGCCAATGGAGCCCAAACTCCATCGCCATCCTCGTCCTCGCCTGGCTCATCCTCCAGATCGGCGGCCTCTTCAGCCCCGGCCTCCTCGACGACGTCGACTCCATCTACATCCAGATCGCGCGCGAGATGCTTCAGCGCCACGACTACGTCACACCGTATATCAACGGCATCCGCTTCTTCGACAAGCCGCCTCTCCTCTACTGGATGGCCGCCGCCTCCATGCACATCTTCGGCATCCACGACTGGGCCGCCCGTCTCCCTCTAGCCATAGTGGTCCTTGCACTGCTCCTCGCCACCTACGCGCTGGGCCTCCGCCTCTTCAAAGCAATCTCCCCCACCAACCCCGACCGCGCCGCCTTCTACGCCGCCCTGACAATAGCCACCAGCATCGGCCCCTACCTCTACACTCGCTTCTACATCCCCGACATCCTCCTCGCCCTTTGGATGACCCTCGCCGTCCACCTCTTCCTCATCGCCCTGGAGCGCATCCCGGAAGCAGAAAAAAGCCGGGTGCCCCATCTTCGCGACAGTCTTGTCGTCGCTAAGGTGGGCAATCGCGAACGCGATCCGCTCTCCTCCGGACAGCCGACGAAATCCCCTCTTCTCCCCTGCCTGGCCTTCGCGGGCGTCATGGCCTTGAACGTCCTCACCAAAGGCCTAATCGGTCTCGTCTTCCCGATCGGCTTCGTCTTCCTCTACCTCGCAATCACAAAACAACTCCATCTCCTCTTCAAACTTCACCTCCTGGCAAGCACCGCCGTCTTCTTAGCCATCGCAGCCCCATGGCATATCCTTGCTGCCCTCCGTAACCCACCCATCACCATGCCTGCCGGCTTCGGTCTTCCCGTCAAAGCAGGCTGGGCCTGGTTCTATCTCTACAACGAGCACATCGCCCGCTTCCTCTCCAAACGCATCCCCCACGACTACGGCCTAACCCCCGTCTGGCTCTTCTGGCTCTATCTCATCCTCTGGATCATGCCCTGGGCCATCTTCCTCCCCACTGCAATCACCCAACAGATCCGCACCCTTCGAAACCGCGCAAACTCTACCGCACAAGAGCATCAAGCCACATTCTCCCTGATCCTCTGGGCTCTACTCATCCTCAGCTTTTTCACCCTTTCCAACCGCCAGGAGTACTACAGCCTCCCCGCCATCCCTGCTCTCGCCCTCATGATCGGTGCCATCCTCGCTCAAGCCGAACAATCGCCCGCCATCAATCGCGTCATCCGAATCTGGCACCTCTACGCGCTAGTCCCCCTCACCACCGTCATCGCTATCGTCTGCGGATACTACGCCTTCACCGCCCCACACCCGCCTCCCGGATCCGACATCGTCTCCCTCCTTGCCATGGCCGGAAGCACCGAAGCCTACAATCTCTCCCTCAGCCACGTCGCCGACCTCACCGGAGCCGCTATGGGCTTCTTCCGCGGCCCTCTCGCCGCCACCGCCATCGGAATGCTCGGCATCGGCCTCGGCAGCTATCTCCTGCGCCGCTCAAAACGCACCTACGCCGCAAACCTCACCCTCGCCGCCTTCATGACCGTCATCCTGCTAGCGGCACACGAAGGCCTCGTCCGCTTCTATCCCATCCTCGGCTCCAAAGGTCTTGCCGAAGCCATCAATCAGGCTCAACGCGATCAGCCCCGCCCAAACGACCTCATCGTCATCGACGGTGAGCTCACCTCCGGCTCAACCCTCATCTTCTACACCGGCCAGCAAGTCCATCTGATCAATGGCCGCGAAAACGGCCTCTGGTTCGGCAGTTTCTGGCCCGATGCCCCACCCATCTCCGAGACGGAAGACTCCCTCCGGCAACTCTGGTCCGGCCCGCGTCGCATCTTCCTCTTCACCTATAACCCCACGACCCGCACAAAGGACCTCGCACCCTACGCTCCCGTCCACACTCTCGCGACCGCCGGCGGCAAAACCGTCCTCATCAACCAGAACAACTAAACCGCACTTCGCCGTTCGCGATCCGAAGCCAGTTGGTTAGTCGCCAAAGGAGCGCGACTCTCAAAAGCTCGGCGCATCTGCCCTCCATCCACCAGCTCATAGACCTCGCCCCGCCACTGAATCCTGTTGCTCCAATAGCTCAGCGCCCAGATCACCGCACCAATCAAATCCCGCATCGGAAACAAAGCCATCGCTGACCAGATCCGCTGTTCCCGCACCACATATCGCCCCACCACGAACGCCTGCAGTACTCTTCCCACCACGCTCCCCACCAGCGCGCACCACCCCAGCAAAGGCATCCCCAGCATCAACGCACCCGCCCACGCCATTAGGCCAAACGGCACCCCAAACGTTAAACCTGTTCCAAAGTGTCCCTTCGGCCGCGAGAAGCGCGTGCTCTTCATCCACCGCACCTGGTGCTTCATCGAATCCACAAAATCCGCCTGCAACACGATATGGTCGATCGCGTGCCCGCTCAGCACGACCTTGTGCCCATTCTTCGCAATCCAATTCCCCAGCACAAAGTCATCGGCGCAGTACTCAGCAATGCTCTCGAACCCGCCCATCTCCTCCACTCGTTCACGCCGCGTCACCATCGTCGGCCCCAGCGCAAACTCCACCGGCTCCACCAGGCTGTCCGCGCAAATCCCTGAGCTCATCTCGATCGTCATCCCCACCGCCTCAAGCTGCGACCACAGCCCACCCTTGACCGCTACGCCCCTGTACAGGCAAGTCGCGCACCCAACCCCTTCCTCAGAAAACGGCAGCACAATCCGCCGCAGATAATCCGGTGTCACTCGCACATCGCTATCGCTGATCGCCCAAAGATCATGCGTCGCCACCTTCGCCATCGCGGCCAGCGAACACACCTTCGCGTTCGCGGCCCACGGCAATCCGCTCGTCACAAACTTAGCCGAAACCTCCGGATACTCAGCCGCCAAACGCCTTGCAATCTCCAGTCCCTCATCCGACTCGCTCCGCGCGCAAAACAGTATCTCCACCCGCGACACGCCATCCACGCTCGCCGCAATCCCGGCACCCGCAGCATGCTGCAGGTAGTCCTGCTCAAAAAAAGTCCTCAGATTAGCCTCAAGCCCGGTCTCATCTCCATGCAAAGGCTTGAACAGGCTGATCGCCGGCAGAAACTCAGGCCGCCCCATCAGCCGTGACTCCTCCAGCGCCGCCGCACGTCGAAACCGCAACGCACCTGCCAGCACCATCCCGAGATAAATACTCGACGTAAGCAGGCCAAAGAGCCCGACTAACAAAAGTCCCCAATGCACTGCGGACATCAACCGCCTCCAACTGACTGCCATCGCGTGGCAGGTCCGTGTGGTTACCAGCGCTCCCTGCCGGCAACGTCGAATTCGTGAACTGCGATCAGATCCTTCAGGTCTGACTTCTTTGACGTCTTTTCGCCCGACAAGTTCCGATTAATTCAGATGCAACTTACTGCGGCTCCTCCACGCGCCCGCCATGTTTCAGTCGGTAGGTCTTCCCTCGATAATAAAATTTGTCCCCTCCGTAACTCCCAACCCAAAGCACGCTCCCAAGCAAATCCCGCAATGGATACAACAACATACCCCTCAGCCAATCCTCATCTCCCATCACCAGCAGGATCGTCCCTGCCTGCAGCCACCTGTTCAAGACCATCGCCGCCAGCCACACCAACCCCAGCAGCGCATGCCCGCTCGCCAGCCCCCACAACAACCCTAACAGTCCAAACGGCACCGCAAACGTCAGACCAGAACCCAGATGCCCCAGCGGACGCGACCGCCTCGTGCTCTGCATCCATCGCAGCTGATTTCGGAACGACAATCCGAACGGAGTGTCCTGTACCATGAGCCGGATCACATGCGTCGCCATCCTCACTCCAATCCCCTGCGCCGCCAGCCGATTCCCTAATACAAAATCATCCGCATAGAACTGACCCAGCTCTTCAAATCCACCCGCTGCCTGAAACGACTCCTTCCGCACCGCCATCGATGCGCCCAGCGCAAACTTCGTCCCCTCCAGCATGTCCGCCACCAGCACGCCCGAGGTCATCTCCACGCTCTTGCCCACCGCATCCAGCTGCGACGAGAAGCCCGCCTTGGCTCCCCGGTCCGTCGTCCCCAGGTATACGCAGGAAGCCAGTCCAATCCGCGGGTCCTTCAAGTTCTGAGCCATTCGCAACAGATAATCCTTCTTCACCCGCACATCCGCATCGCTCGTAATAAACAGCGGATGCTTCGCCACCGAATCCATCTTCGCCAGCGAGTACACCTTCGCATTATGAAAGCTCGGCGTGGGCTCGCCGCAGGTCACATAGCGCGCATCCACATGCGGATACCGCGCCCCAACTCTCTGCGCCAGTTGCAGCCCTTGGTCCGTCTCATGCCGAGCGCAGAACAGAAGCTCAAACTCGGGATAATCCTGTTCAAAGAACGACTCAATGTTCCGCTCAAGCCCTTCTTCCGACCCATGAAGCGGCTTCAACACGCTCAACGCAGGCAAAAACGTCGCCGCCACCCTGTCCTCGCGCCGCTTCCGCAACCCGAAGCGCACCGCAGCCGCGATCACCATCAGGCAGTAGATCGTCGACGTGATCGACCCCGCCATCGCAACCCAAAACAAGACCTGAAGCAGCAAACTCATCTCACCCTTGCACGGAACGATCGAAATAGATCCGCGTTGTACAGTTTATCGCAGCCGCAACCGCTGTTCGTAACCGGTGAGATAATCCATCTTTAAGAGAAGTCACCTTGCGAAGCTCATTCAGAGTCCTCAACGCATCCCCCATTCACCTTCTTCTTTGGCCCTTCACCATTTTTTTCTCTGCCTTCCTCACCGCCGCACCTCCCACAGCCGTCCGGTCAAAGATCAATCCCCGAGACAAGCTCACCTACGTCTGGATACCTCCCGGCTCCTACCTCACCGGCTGCCAGCCCAACGACAAAGAGTGCATCGGCTGGGAACGCTCCCGCCAGAAAATCGTCGTAGAAAGGGGCTTCTGGATAGGACAAACCGAGGTCACCCAGGCGGCATACCAGAGCATCATGAACTCCAATCCCAGCCGCTACAAAGGCCCCCAAAGACCAGCCGAACAAATCGACTGGTATTCAGCCACAAACTACTGCAAACGCGTAGACATGCGCCTCCCTACCGAATCAGAATGGGAATACGCCGCGCTTGGCCGAATCCAGTCCCCGCGCTACGGCCCGCTCGACAAAATCTCCTGGTACGACGGGAACAGCGGCGACACCACGCACGATGTAGCCCTGAAACAACCCAATGCCTACGCCCTCTTCGACATGCTCGGCAATGTTTGGGAGTGGGTCCAGGACGTCTGCACCTGCGACCCGAAACGCCGCATCATGAAAGGCGGCTCCTTCTACAACATCGCCCGCGATCTCCGCGTCCCCAACCGCGAAACTCCGCTCGATGGTCTGCAGCACCGCAACATCGGCTTCCGTTGCGTCGCCAACTCGCTTCCCTAAGCCAACTTCCAGCGCGTTTTCGCTCCCACCCACACCTACTTCTTCCTCGTCGTCTTCACCGAGACAACCTTTACCGTCGGAACCACCATCGGCCGCCGCATCGGCACCAATCCCGTCCCCGGCGTCTGCTGCTGCTGCCGCGTCAGCATCTCCGTTCGCACGTAATCCACAAACCCTTGCATCTGCCGGTTCATCTCCTCCATCCGCTCCCGCATCTGCAACACAATCGCGATCCCCGCAATATTCACTCCCAGATCCCGCGCCAGGTTCAAAATAAACTCCAGCCGCTCCAGGTCCTCGTCCGTATAAAGCCGAGTATTCCCTTCACTCCGCGACGGCCGCAGCAATCCCTCCCGCTCATACAGCCGCAGCGTCTGCGGATGGATCGCGTACATCTCCGCCACCGACGAAATCATGTACGCGCCCTTGCTCTTCCGCTTTGTCGCCATCGCTCTATCCTCGCCGCCCGATACTTTTATCGAAAGTCTAGCTCTTTCTTACCTACGCACGTCAATCAATCTCGGCTATCCTCGAACCAGCATCTCACCCACAGCCTATGAAAACCTCAAAAGCCGCACTCCGCACGGCGCAGCTTCTTACCGGCATCACCGCCGCGGCTACCGCCTATGCGCTCGTCTCGCGTCCTCCCAGACGTCGGCCAGGACAGGTCGTCCTCATCACCGGAGGCTCTCGCGGCCTCGGCCTCGCCCTCGCCGAACGCTATGCGCGCGCCGGAGCCAAACTCATCCTCGCCGGGCGCAGCGTCCATGAGCTTATCAGCGCCCGTCACACTCTCCTCGAGCGCGGAGCTATCGATTCGACCGACCAGGTCCTCCTTATCCCGGCCGACGTCACTGATGCCGCCCAGGCCACCATGCTCGTCGACCACGCCATCGGTCACTTCGGCCGCATCGACATTCTCGTCAACAACGCCGGCATCATCGAGATCGGCCCCGTCGAAAACCAACCCATCGCAGCCTATCGCCGAGCCATGGCCACCAACTTCTTCGCAGCACTCCACACCATCCACGCCGCGCTCCCTCATCTGCTCAGCCGCGACCCCACCGGCGAAGATGCCGCCATCGTTAACATCGCCAGCATCGGCGGCAAGTTCGCCGTGCCTCACATGCTCCCCTACATCGCCAGTAAGTTCGCCCTAGTCGGCTTCTCCCAAGGCCTCCACGCGGAACTGCGCCACAAAGGCGTCCGCGTCACCACCGTCTGCCCCGGCCTCATGCGCACCGGTGGCGAAGCCCACGCCGAGTTCACCGGCCAGACAAAAAAAGAGCAGCGCTGGTTCACCCTCGCCGCCCGAACTCCCATCCTTACCGCCTCCGCCCGCTACGCCGCAAACAAAATCTACGATGCCGTCGACGCCGGCCGCGCCGAGATCACCATCACTCCGCAAGCCTGGCTGGCCGCACGTTTCGCAGGCGTAGCTCCAGGCGCCACCCAATATCTAGCGAGCGTCGCCAACCATCTCCTCCTGCCCCCACCCTCCACCGCAGACCAGGTAGACGTCGGCTTCACCCTCAAGATCGCAACCTACTCCAATGACAAATCTCCAGGCGCCACCGAAGACAACCTCATCATCCCCGACACGGTGCAGCCCGATTAGGCCTCAGATCCTCTACTAAATCGCCCCAAACAATCCCTCCCGCGGCTCCTCAGGATTCAGCTTCGCCAGCTCCCGCAAAATCTCTTTGCTCCGCTCATCCTGCACCTTCGGTACCACGACCTTCACCTCGACAATCTGGTCCCCGCGCTTACCCTCATGCGCAGCGCTTGGCACACCCTTCTCCCGCAGCCGCAGCTTCTGCCCTGTCTGCGTCCCCGGCGGAATCTTCAACTGCGTCCGCCCTCCGCCCTCGTGCGACCCATCCCGATGCGTATCGATCGTCGGCACATCGATCTTCGCTCCCAAGGCCGCCTCCGTCATCGTAACCGGAACAGTTACATAAATGTCATCGCCCGTCCGCATAAAGATCGGATGCGTTCCCGCTTTGATGATCAGATACAAATCTCCTGCAGCTCCGCCATTCGTCCCCGCATTGCCCTTCCCCGCCAGCCGGATCCTCTGCCCATCCCGAGTCCCTGCCTTGATCCGGAACTCCAGCGGCTCCGTCTTCACCACCACGCCCTCGCCATCGCACGTGGGGCACGTATTCTGCACCTTTCCCGAACCGCCGCAGCGAGGACACTGAATATTGAACTTCATCCGCCCGCCCATCTGCGTCACCTGCCCCGACCCATGGCACTCCGGACACTCCACACTCCCCCCGGTAGTCGACTTGCCCTTGCACGTCGGACAGATCTCCTGCCGCTGAATCTCCAACCGAGCCACACCGCCTCGCACAGCAGTCCAGAAATCCACGCTCACCTGGTACTCAAGATCCGTCCCGGCCTGCGGCCCACGCGTCGCCCGCCTCTCGCCATTGAACATTCCGCCGAAGATGTCCTTGAAGCTCCCGCTAAAGCCTCCACCCGATCCCTGCCGCGCACCGCCACTCTCCTGAAAGTCAGAAAAATCGAATCCGCCAAAGTCGAACGGAACCTCCTGCGCTCCCTGCCCAGACGGGCGTCGCCCACCACCACCGCCAAAACCGCCGCCGCCATACCCGCCACGAGCAGCCGCCTCCGCCGCAGCCGGATCGATATTGTCCGAGTAAAACCCAAGCTGATCGTAAATCTTCCGCTTCTTCTCGTCGCTCAAAACATCGTTCGCCTCGGAGATCTCCTTGAACTTCTCCTCAGCCTTCTTGTCCCCAGGATTCACATCCGGGTGATACTTGCGCGCAGCCTTCCTGAACGCCTTGCGGATCTCATCCGCCGTCGCCGTCTTCTTCACACCTAATGTGCTGTAGTAGTCCTTCGTCTGTGTCGCCATAGTCTTCTTCCATTCTGCAACCGGCGCGGCTCTTCCGCACCTCGAATCGTGATCTAAATATCAACATCTAAGCTGCCGCCTGACACACCGGACACCAGAACAGATTCCGACCCGCCATCACTTCAGTCAGAATCTTAGTCCCACAAACAAAGCATGGTCTCCCCTGCCTTCGGTACACGTAATGCGCCTCTTCCTTCAGCGCC
Source organism: uncultured Acidobacteriaceae bacterium (assembly GCA_963798925.1). Lineage (GTDB taxonomy): Bacteria > Acidobacteriota > Terriglobia > Terriglobales > Acidobacteriaceae > Edaphobacter. Next base: position 137,700 of record CAWCVD010000005.1, on the reverse strand, counting down.
TGCCCCTTCTTATGCGGCCGATCCTTCGGTCTCGTAGTCACAATCCTCCGGTCGACCATCGCCGCCTTCATCAAAACACCTGCATCCTTCCATATCGACCGTAGCGTCTTCTCCTCTACCTCGTTCCCCGGCGTAAAGGGATTCAGCCTCGCCCGGTACAACAGCTCCGCCCGAAAGATATTCCCCACCCCGGCCGCCACCGACTGGTCCATCAGTAACTCACCAATCGTCTTCCTGCTCTTCCTTACCTTCGCAACAAACCTCTCCGGCCCATCGCCATTCAGCGGATCGGGCCCCAGCCGCTCCAGCAGCGTCTCCCACATCGCCTGCGAATAGATCGAGCAATCCATCGGCCCGCGCAGCTCAACCCACGCAACCTTCTCCGGCGCAAGGTTATCCGACCCATCATCCTCCGAATACCATCGATGCGGTTTGCTCGCATCCGCTCCCGCAGGCAGCTTCACCTTCGCCGCATTCCACATCCGCAATCGCAAAGCTCCGCGGACTGCCGGCAGCGGCCCCGAGCCTTCCGTAAAATCCCCCTGCAACCCCAGATGCACATGCAAAATCCTGTCCTTCCCAAAGTCGTACCCCAGGTGCTTCCCCACAGCCATCACTCGCTCAAGCCGCCGCCCATCGATCACAGCCGAATCCGTAAACCGCCCCTGCGGCCCATCCACGCGCACAGGCTTGCCCCCAAAAGCAGCAAAATGCCGCTCCGCCCACCGATGAATCTCATTCCCCTCCGGCATTGCGTCTCCCTCCCAAAAGAAAACAATGGCGACGGACTCGCCGTCGCCACCATTCTGCAAAAATCAAATCAATTCCCAACTGGAAAACTTAGTTCCAGACCTGCCGCGCCTCAATCGCCTCTATTGAAAACACCTGATCCGGCTCCATCTGCTGCATCCGCTGCACAAACCGCTCGGCCTCTTCTCGCGTATCGAACATCATCCTGTTATAGAGCTGTCCTGCGCGTACCTGGTCGCATCTCCACATTGTCTCGGTCATCGCCTTACCTCCAAGCAATCGATTGAGTTCCAGGTTCTCCAGCCAAAGCACGTCTGCGTATCTATCGGTCCCATCACTGCTATTCACTTCAACACCTTTCCGGCTGATAAGTCGCACTCTACACTCATTCAACCCAAACCGAACTTATAAAAATGAGGGGCACCCAATCAGGAACGCCCCTCACTTTTTAATACGTTGAACTTGACGATTCGGTTCTTTACTTCTTTTCGTCCACATCAACATACTCTGCATCAATTACGCCTTCATCCTTCTTCGGCTCTTCCTGGGTTCCAGCCGAAGCCGTCGCGCCATCCGCTGTCGCCGAAGCCGCAGTCGCCTTGTACATCGCCTCGGCGAGTTTGTGGCTCACTGACGTTAGACGCTCGCGCGAAGAATTCAGCTCACTCGCACTCGGTGTACCCGCCAGCGTCGACTTCGCATCCGCCAACGCGGTCTCAACCTCGGTCTTATCAGAAGCCGCAACCTTGTCGCCCGCGTCCTTCAGCATCTTCTCGACGTTGTAAACCATCGAGTCAAGCCCGTTGCGAGCTTCAATCGTGTCGCGCTGCTCCTTGTCCTCGGCCGCATGAGCCTCGGCATCCTTCGCCATCCGCTCAACCTCTTCCTTGCTCAGACCCGAAGAACTCGTAATCGTGATCTTCTGATCCTTGCCTGTAGCGTTGTCCTTCGCCGTCACATTCAGAATGCCGTTCGCGTCGATATCGAACGTCACCTCAATCTGCGGCACGCCACGCGGAGCAGGAGGAATTCCAGCGAGCTTGAACTTGCCCAGCGTACGGTTCTGCGCCGCCATCGGCCGTTCGCCCTGCAGCACATGCACCTCAACCTCAGTCTGCGAGTCAGCCGCCGTCGAGAACGTCTCCGTCTTCTTCGTTGGAATCGTCGTGTTCCGGTTGATCATCGGTGTCGCCACTCCGCCCATCGTCTCAATTGACAACGTCAGCGGAGTTACATCCAACAGCAGCAGGTCCTTGACATCGCCGGCCAACACGCCAGCCTGAACCGCCGCGCCGATCGCAACCACCTCATCCGGGTTCACACCCTTATGCGGCTCCTTGCCGAACAGCTTCTTCACCAGCTCCTGGATTGCCGGCATACGAGTCTGTCCGCCAACCAGCACAACCTCGTCGATCTTCGCAGCATCGACGCCCGCATCCTTCATCGCCTGCTTGCACGGTCCAACCGACTTCTGCAGCAGATCATCCACGAGGCTCTCAAGCTTCGAGCGAGTCAGCTTGCGAACCAGGTGCTTCGGTCCGCTCGCATCCGCAGTGATAAACGGAAGATTGATCTCCGTCTCCTGCGCCGTCGACAACTCGATCTTCGCGCGCTCCGCAGCATCCTTCAGCCGCTGCAGCGCCATCTCGTTGCCCTTCGAGGTTAGGTCAAGCCCGCTCTCGCTCTTGAACTCCGAGATCAGCCAGTCCACAATCCTCTGGTCCAGGTTGTCGCCGCCAAGGTGCGTATCGCCGTTGGTCGACTTCACCTCAATCACGCCTTCGCCAACTTCAAGAATCGAGATGTCGAACGTGCCGCCGCCGAAGTCGTACACTGCAATCGTCTCGTCCTTCTTCTTGTCGAGACCATACGCAAGCGCAGCTGCCGTCGGCTCGTTCACAATGCGCTTCACATCCAGCCCGGCGATCTTGCCGGCGTCTTTTGTCGCCTGCCGCTGGGCATCGTTGAAGTACGCGGGAACCGTAATCACAGCCTCGGTCACCGAAGTCCCTAAATAATCCTCCGCAGCCTTCTTCAGCTTCTGCAGAATCATCGCCGAGATCTCAGGCGGGGTATAGTCCTTCCCCTGCGCAACGACGGCAATGTGATCGCCCTGCTGCACCACCTTGTACGGCACCATCTTCATCTCATCGTTGACTTCGTTGTACCGGCGACCCATAAACCGCTTGATCGAATAGATCGTGTTCTCCGGGTTCGTAATCGCCTGCCGCTTGGCCACCTGCCCAACCAGCCGCTCGCCGCTCTTCGTAAACGCCACCACAGACGGAGTCGTTCGCCCGCCCTCTTCGTTCGGAATCACCTTCGGCTCGCCGCCTTCCATCACCGCAACGCACGAGTTCGTGGTTCCCAGATCGATTCCAATAATCTTCGCCATCCCTAACCTCATTCCGGAGCACACGGCCCCTAAGCATTTGTCTTGACCCGCTCAAGAGAATCTCACCTTGAGTCACTTACTGTCAAGTATTCTGATGCTCTCCCACGCCACGAGGATTCGTAAAAAAATCATCACCTTACACGCTCCCCCAACACCTAAGCACCCATCCAGTCAAGAAATCCACAACGCAAGCGCGATGCCAAACAACCTCTTTATTATCAATAACACCGACGCAAATCACCCGCCAAACCCCTCACGCAACCCTGCCCCGAAGGTGTCATTGCCGCTCCTGATGCCCCCCGGTAATCTTGCCTCGTTTCTAGGGTACGAACGCATCATGAGTACCCACGCAACACCTTGGAGCTCAGCTCATGTCCTTCTTCCCCGCCGCCCGCACCCGTCGTCGCCTCCTTAAGGTAGCCTCACTTGGACTCGCCGGCCTCATCGCCGGTCTACTCTCTGGTTGCAACTCCGCCGATGCCTCAGTCCGCACCCACGACTCCCAGATAGCCGCCGACCCCGGCACCTCCGGAGCAGCATTCCAATCCTCCCAGCTCCCGCCAAGCCTGGACGCAAGCCAGATCCCGTCCCTTCACCACCCTCCATCAGCCCGACGGCTCCAATATGGCTCCGTCCACCCGGTGTCCCAGGTAGTTGTCCCGAACAGCCGTAACCACTCCTAGCTGCGACGCTCCCGTCGGGGAACCCAGCTAACCTCTAACCTCCAACCAGCGGCAGCCCAAACCAGGGCTGCCGCTTTTCGTGCCTGCTCGGGGCCAATATCTCTCCCCAAAAGCATCCCCAACCCCCTTTTTCGGCTCACATAGGAGACAATCACTCCCATCAGAAGGAATCTCCTCAGTCTCTATGGCCTCAGCCGCAGTCGCACCTCCAGATCAATCCGCTGAAGCTGCCCGCGGCGTCAACCCGTGGCTCATCGCAGCCTCGGTCATGCTCGCCACCTTCATGGAGGTGCTCGACACCGCAATCGCCTCCGTCGCACTCCCCTACATCGCCGGATCCCTCTCCGCCTCCACCGACGAAGCCACTTGGGTCCTCACCAGCTACCTCGTCGCCAACGCCATCGTCCTTCCGGCAAGCAACTGGTTCTCCCTTAAATTCGGCCGCAAGCGCTTCCTCATGTCCTGCGTCGCCATCTTCACCGCGGCCAGCTTCGCTTGCGGAGCAGCCCCCACCCTCCCCATCATGCTCCTCGCCCGCGTCATTCAAGGCGCCGGCGGCGGAGCCCTCCAGCCCCTCTCCCAAGCCATCCTCCTCGAATCCTTCCCCCCAGCCAAACGCGGAGCCGCCATGGCCGTCTTCGCCTTCGGAGTCGTCGTCGCCCCCGTCCTCGGCCCAACCCTCGGCGGCTGGCTCACCGACACCTACTCCTGGCGTTATGCCTTCTACATCAACATCCCCATCGGCATCCTCGCTCTCTTCATGATCAACCGCTTCATCTTCGATCCGCCCTATATCAGCAAAGCCAAAGTCGCCCCGCTGGACCGCTACGGTTTCGCCGCCCTCATCATCTGGACCGGCTGCCTCCAGGTCATCCTCGACAAGGGCCAGGAAGACGACTGGTTCGGAGCGACCTGGATTCGCTGGGCCTCAGTCTTCCTTGTCGTTTCCTTCATCTATTTCTGCTGGCACTGCTGGCGCGACAGAGACACCATCGTCGATCTCAAAGTCTTAAAAGACCGCAACTTCCTCATCGGCTGCGCTCTCATCTTCATGTTCGGCATCGGCATCTACTCCACCGTCACCGTCCTCCCGCTCTTCTATCAGGAGCTGCTCGGCTACACCGCCTTCACAGCCGGCCTCGTCGTCGCTCCTCGAGGCGTCGGAGCCATCTGCGGCATGCCCATCATCGGCTACCTGTCCAACAAAGTAGATCCGCGCTGGCTCCTCACCTTCGGCTTCTTCACCTTCGGGCTTACCACGCTTTACTTCGGCAACGTCACGCTCGATCTCTCTCCCACAACCCTCCTCCTGCCCATCCTCATCACCGGCTTCGGACTCAGCTTCGTCTTCGTCCCCATTAGCACCGCTGCCTACGGCACCCTCGACAACAAACAAATCGGCAACGCCAGCGGACTCTTCAATCTCATGCGCAACGTCGGAGGCTCGATCGGCATCTCCATCGCTCAAACTCTCCTCACCCGCCGCTCCGCTGTCCATCAGAACGAGATCATCAACTCCGTCCCCATCACCAGCCAGCAGTTTCAGGAGCAGCTCCGCGCTCTTCAGGGCTACTTTGGTGGCAGTGGCGCAGGGAGCGGCCCCTTCGGCACTCCCAACTCACTCTCCCCCGCCCAGGCGACGATGTACCAGCAACTTGGCCGCCAGGCCGCCAATTGGGCCTTCGTCGACGTCTTCCGCTGGCTCTCTCTCCTTTGCTTCTTCTGCGTAGGCATCGTATGGCTCTTCAAAAAAGTAAAACCAGGCAAAGCCCCCGCCGGAGCCCACTAATCATCGCTTGATAAACTTGCATCATGGTCGTTCTCCACCAGATCACTCCACCTCTGGCCTCGGCCTACAAAGCAGTCCGCCTCCGCGCCCTCCAGGACACACCCTCCGCCTTCGGCAGCACCTTCGCCCGCGAATCCAACTTCTCCGACGCCGAATGGCAGCAACGCACCGCCAATCTTTGCACCCCTCGCGCCATCGGCTACCTCGCTCTCGACAACAACGACTACTGCGGCATCGCCGTCTCTTTCCTCAACCAGCAAAACCCACAACACGCCGAGCTCATGTCCATGTGGGTCGCCCCCACCCACCGCCGCACCGGCACCGGCCGCCTCCTCGTCGACGCCATCGAATCGTGGGCTCGCCACACCGGAGCCCACACCTTTCAGCTCATGGTCACCAGCAACAACCTCGCCGCCATCCCCTTCTACCAGCGCCTCGGCTTCACCAAAACCGGCCGCACCGAACCCTACCCCCACGATCCCGCCATCATCGAATACGAGATGGCCAAACCCATCCTCTAACCAAATCGCCAGACAAGCGAGGCGTCACCTAGCCTCAACGCACCCATCTGCGATACTCACTCCATGCAACGAGCACGGCTACCCTACATCCTCATCCCCGTAGCCGCGTTCATCGCCATCCTTCCTCTCCTGATCCACCGTTGCTCCTGCGGCCACGACTTCGACTTCCACCTCCTCAACTGGTTCGAAGCCGCGCACCAATTCACCCATGGCAACCTCCATCCACACTGGGCCTACACCCCCGCCTACAACGCCGGCGAACCCCGCTTCGTCTTCTACCCGCCCATCTCCTGGATCATCGGCTCCATCCTCGGCCTCCTCTTTCCCTGGTCATGGACCCCAATCCTCTACACATGGCTAGCTCTCACCGCCGCTGGCCTCAGCCTCCACTACCTGGCCCGCGACTTCACAACCCCCGCCGCCGCCACACTCGCCGCAGTTCTCTACACCGTCAACCCATACATGCTCTTCACCGCCTACGAGCGCACAGCCTACTCCGAACTCCTCGCCGCCGCTTGGATTCCTCTGCTACTCCACGCAATCCTGCAAAAGGAAATCTCGATTCCCCGCATAGCAATCCCAGTGGCTCTCCTCTGGCTAACCAACGCCCCCGCCGCCGTCATGTCCTGCTACGCATTAGCTCTCCTCACCCTCATCCGAGTCTTTATTCCCGGCGCAAATTCGGGTGCCCCATTCATGCAGTCTCATCGCATGAGTGGGCCATCGTGCGAAGCACGATCCGCTCCTGCCCATCTCAATCCCGCCACCGCCCCATCCCAAACCCGGCTCCATATAGCCGCAAACACCATCACCGGAACCATCCTCGGCCTGGGCATAGCCGCCTTCTACATCATCCCCGCCGCCTACGAACGCCGCTTCGTCCAGATCGCCATGGCGATCATTCCCTTCTACCGAATCCAGGACAATTTCCTCTTCCACCAAACCGGCGACCTCGATCACGACAAGGTCCTCCACGCCGCTTCCCTCATCGCAGTCACCCTCATCGCTGCTACAGCAATCGTCCTGACAATCCTCCGCGAGGCAAAAAAAGCTCGGGTGCCCCATCCTTCGCAGTCGTATCGCGAAGGGTGGGATCAACGAACGTCACCCAGCCGAAGCCCTTTTCTCCCACTCACCATCCTCACCATAGCCATCACCCTCCTCCAAACCCCCATCACATCATTCATCTGGACCCACGCCCCCGAACTAGCCTTCCTCCAATTCCCCTGGCGCCTACTGGCAATCCTCGCCTCAGTCCTGGCCCTCGCAGTAGCGATCGCACTAACCCCACTGAGAATCAACCCAACCAAAACAGCAATCCTCACCCTCCTCATCGCAACAACCCTGACCTACCCCGCCTACCAAACCTTCCACCAAACCTGCGACCCTGAAGACACGGTCAAAGCCCGCCTGGCCCTCTTCCACTCCAACGAGGGCACCGACCCCACCGACGAATACACCCCCACCACAGCCGACAACGACGCGCTCGCCCACAACAACCCACCCTACTGGCTCGCACCAAACCCAGAAGACAACGCATCGGCAACTACCCCAATCAATCAGCGCACAGAGAACAGCGGCAACGCAAATACAAAACCAGGCCCAGCCCCCACTCATTTCGAGGTCACACAGCCCTCACCCGCTTACCTCATCGTCAATCTGCGTGATTATCCTGCATGGCATATCACTAGAAATGGCTCGCCAATCACGACCAGGGCCAAACGCCCCGACGGCCTCATCGCCATCCCCATCCCCGCGGGACTCTCCATCATCGACATCACCTACACTAGCTCCGCCGACCAAACCATCGGCATTATCATCACCCTCCTCTCACTCGCCACAATCACCAAGCTCCTGCTGACAACCAACAACTAGCAACCAACAACCGCCCTGCATTTATCATCAACACCAGATGGAATCCACAGTAAAAACCCTGCTCCACTCCGGCGCGCAGCTCACCGACGCAGCCCTCGAACGTCTTCTGCCCTCACCCGACACCCTCCCTCACTCCATCCACCGAGCCATGCGCCACTCCGTCTTCGCCGGCGGCAAGCGTCTCCGTCCCATCCTCTGCATGGAAGCCGCCCGCATGGTCGCAGGCAACGGAAAAATCCCCGAAGGCGCAGCCGACCTCGGCGCCGCACTCGAGATGATCCACACCTACTCCCTCATCCACGACGACCTCCCCGCCCTCGACAACGACGACCTTCGCCGCGGCCATCCCACCTGCCACGTCGTCTTCGGCGAAGCCACCGCCATCCTCGCCGGCGACGCCCTCCAGACTCTTGCCTTCCAGACCATCGCCCAACTCCCCACCCCACCCACCACCACCGTCGCCATCCTCCGCGAGATCTCGCTCGCCGTCGGCACCGGCGTAGGCCGCGTCGGCGATCTCAACACCTCGCTTCCTCCCGGAATGATCGGCGGCCAGGTCGTCGACATCGAATCCGAGGGCAAACCACCAACCGCCGAGCTCGTCGAATCCATCCATCGCGCCAAAACCGGAGCCCTCATCACCACCAGCATCGTCTCCGGAGGCCTCTTCGGCGTCCGGCAGATGCGCGGCTCCATGGGTCTGGCCGGAAACCCCGGTCGCAGAAGCCACGAAGCCTCCGCAGCCGCAAAAGCCCGCTTCGACTCTCTTCAAGCAGCCCTCAAAGAGCACCACGAAGCGACCGCCGACACCATCTCCCGACTCCGCACCTTCGGCGAAAAAGCTGGCCTAGCCTTCCAGATCGTCGACGACGTACTCGACATGACCCAAAGCTCCGAAGAGCTAGGCAAGACTGCAGGCAAGGACACCGCCACCATCAAAGCCACCTGGCCCGCCGTCTTTGGCATCGAGAAATCCCTCAGCGACGCCGAAGAACTCATCGCCGACGCCTTCGCCGCCCTGGAACCGTTCGGCACCGCCGCCACTCCACTAAAATCCCTGGCCAAATACCTCGTCGAACGCAAAAACTAAAAACACCCACCGATCAAATCACTCCTATCAGCCTTTATCTTTTTGATCACTGTTACGTCTTGAGGTAGAGATGCTCACCGAAGCCGAAGTTTTCCGAGCCCTCCGCGACTGCTACGACCCCGAACTCCCCTGCAACATAGTCGACCTCGGCCTCATCCGCTCCATTCGCATCGCCGCCGATCCTGAAGCCCCCGGCTCCAACATCCCAGGCGTCCCCCGAAAACACATCGTCGAAATCCAAATCACCCCCACCCACGCAACCGAGGCCGCCGAAGCCCAGCTCCGCGCCCAAATCGCCAACCGCCTCGCAGGCCTCGAGACCGTAAGCCACACCGAAATCACCCTCCTCGATCAACCGACATGGACTCCGCAACAGATCACCCCTCAAGGCCGCCGCACCCTCGGCCTCGACGGCAACCCCAACCTCGTCCAGATCCGCTAGCCATGCCCAAACGCCCCCAGGATCTCCTCAAGCTCACTGCAACCCCCATCCATCCCTTCGACCAGGTCCACAACGTCGACACCAGCGGCCTAATCCCCGCCGGCAACCTCATCACCGGCCACCCCAACGACGCCTTCGTCACCGCCTACTACGGCGTAGCCCCCAGCATCCTCCGCGCCCTCATCGACCACTGGCGCGAGACAATCCCACCCCACCCCATCCACAACTACACCTTCCTCGACATCGGCGCCGGCAAAGGCCGCGCCATGCTCGTCGCCAGCGAGTCTCCCTTCCACAAAGTCATAGGCGTCGAACTCAATCCCGACATGGCCGACATCGCCCAGCGCAACGTCGATATCTGGCAATCCGCCCACGCCGCCGACCCCACCGCGCCGCCAATCGCTCCCATCGTCCTCCATCAGCAGGACGCTCTCGCCTTCGATCTCCCCCACACACCCACTCTCGCCTTTCTCTACCACCCCTTCGAAGCGCCCGTCTTCAAGCACCTCCTTCGCCGCATCGAAGCTCAATTCGCCCGCCGCCCCGGCGCCTTCGACCTCATCTACGTCAACGCCGAGTGCCGCGACATCCTTGACCAGCACCCCGCATTCCTGCGCCTCTTCTTAGGCCAGATACTCATGTCCCCCGAAGACCGCGCAGCCGACCTTGAAGCCGTCGTTCAGCAAAAAGAGTACGGCTCAACCGGCGACGAGCAGTGCGCCATCTACCGCTACGTCGGTCGTGGCAAACAACCCAGCTAGCATTACTTCAAGCGCACCAGAAACATCCGTTCATCCCCACCCGCATGCTCAATCGCGATCTCACCATCAGCCCGCGCCACCACACTGGGAAACTTCTCGCCCCACTCCACCAGCACCAGCGCATCCGCATGCCTCCGCCATCTCCTCCAACCCCAGCGTCAACAACTCCCGCTCCGTCTCCAACCGGTAAAGATCAAGGTGAAACAACCGCACCTTCGGCCCCACATACTCATGCACCAGCGTAAACGTGGGACTCGTCACCTCCGCGGCCTCAGCCGCTCCCAGCGCCGCTGCAATACCTTTCACCAGCGTCGTCTTTCCCGCCCCTAAATTCCCACGCAGCACAATCAACCTCGGAGCCGGCAGCAACATCTCCGCCACCCTCTCCCCCATCGCCAAAGTCCCCGCCTCGCTCCGTGTCTTGAACCGCTTCTCCATCATCTCCGCAGTCCGCAGATCCACGTCAAACCATCCTCATCCGTCACCCTGTACCGGAACGCGTCCGTCAGATGTGTAACCGTATCGGTTGCAAGTACAGTATGCTCATCCATCGCGGTTGCAGCAAAGTCCGCGGCGAGCCCATGCAGGTAAACCGCCGTCTCGACCGCGCGCTTCACGTCGCCCGGATACTGCGCAAGCATCCCTGCCACGATCCCCGTCAAAATATCCCCGCTCCCGCCCTTCGCCATCGCCGGATTCCCGCTCGTATTCACCGCAATCGATCCATCCGGATGCGCCACCAGCGTCCGCCACCCTTTCAAAACCAGGGTCACGTTGTGCTCTGTCGCAAACCGCCGCGCAAGCCCCACCCGATCCGCCTCGACCTCCTTCACCGTCAACCCCGCCAACCTCGCCATCTCACCCGGGTGCGGCGTCAACACCATCACTCTGCCCTTTCCCTTCAGCAGATTAGCCTTCCCCTCAAACGCATTCAATGCATCCGCATCAATCACCGCCGGCACCGTCGTCTTCTCCACCATGTGCCGCGCAAACGCCGGCGCATCGCCCTCAGTCGACAACCCCGGCCCCACCGCAAGCACTGTAATCTTTGTCATCAACGTGTCCAGCTTCACTCCATCGAGGCTCTTGAAAGACACGGCTCCCTTGCTCCCCTCTGCCAGCGGAGCCATCATCAGCTCCGGCGTGATCGCGGCAACAGTATCGGCAATACTCGTCGGCACTGCAGCCGTCACCAACCCCGCGCCCGTCCGCAGACAAGCCAGCGAAGCCATCGCCGGAGCTCCCGCCTTCCCATAGCTCCCTCCCACCACCAGCACATGCCCAAACTTGCCCTTATTCGAGTTCACATCCCGCGCCTTCTCAGCCAGCGCCTTCGAAGAACCCGTCCACGTGAACCCACTAGCCGAAACCACCGCCTCTTCCGGCGATCCGATCCCCGCCACCACCACCGGTCCGAACGTCCCACCCTTCTTGTCATTCCGCGTCAGATGCCCAAACACATGTGCCAGCTTCGGAGCGGTAAACGTCACCACCGCATCCGCGCGAAACGACCCCGCAGCCGTCTGCTCCATCGAATTCGCATCCCACCCCGTCGGCAGATCCACCGCCACCACCGGCACATCCAGCCGCTCCACCATCTCTCGCAGCAAAACCGCAATCCCACGCAGGGGAGGCTTGAACCCAGTCCCCGTCACCGCATCGATCAACAACCCCGCGTCCCGAAGCGCCGTCGCACAGTCCTGCAAACCCGCGTCATCCACCACCTCATCAATCATCACCGCAGGAGCCTCATGCCGAAGCCTCCCCAAAGCCCCCGCAGCCTCGCCCTTCAGCTCCTCCATACCCCCCAGCAACACCACGCGCACCATCACTCCCGCCTGCTCCAGAACCCGCGCCGCGACCAGGCCATCGCCTCCGTTATTCCCTCGCCCACACAACACAGCCACCACCCGCACCGCAGCAAACTCCCGCACACAAAACTCCGCCACAGCGCGCCCCGCCCGCTCCATCAGTGACTCAAGCGGAACCCCAAACTCCGCCTCCGTCCTCCGGTCCGCTGCGCCCATCTCCTCCGCCGTCAAAATCTTCATGGTTCCCTTCTACGCGATTCAGCAGCCCAAGCCAAGCACTTCATGAGAAACCCAAGCCACACCAGCCCTAAACGCCAACCGCCACCAAACTCCTGACAGGCTAACAAGTCAACCGGTCAACAAGCCAACCAGCTAGCCCGCTGCTAAACTTAACCCAGCATGTTTGAAAACCTAAGCGACAAACTCCAGCGTTCCTTCAAGACCCTCCGCGGCCAGGGCACCATCTCCGACGAGAACATCTCCGACGCCCTCCGCGAGATCCGCCTCGCCCTCCTCGAGTCCGACGTCAACCTCACCGTCGTCAACGACCTCGTCGAGCACATCCGCGCCCGCGCCATCGGCGAAAAGGTCGCCACCGCCCTCAGCCCCTCCGAGCAAATCGTCAAAATCGTCCACGACGAGCTCATCAACGTCCTCGGCCGCGACACCGCCCGCTTCCAGAAAAGTTCTCAGCCCCCAAGCGTCATCCTCATGGCCGGCCTCCAGGGCTCCGGCAAAACCACCACCAGCGGCAAGCTGGCCCAGTGGCTAAAAAAAGCCGGCCACCGTCCCATGCTCGTCTCAGTCGACGTCTACCGCCCCGCCGCGCGCGAGCAACTCAAAATCGTAGCAACATCCATCAACGCCCAAATCTACGAAGGACAACTAACAACCAGCAACCAGCAACCGACAACCTCCGACGTCCTACGCCTCGCCAAAGAAGCCAAACGAGAAGCCGCCAACTACGGCTGCGACATGCTCATCGTCGACACCGCCGGCCGCAACCAGATCGATGCCTCTCTTATGGACGAGATGGCGCAGCTCAAAAAACTCCTCAACCCCTCCGAGATCCTCTTCGTCGCCGACGCCATGACCGGCCAGGACGCCGTCAACTCCGCCAAGGCCTTCAACGATCTCCTCACCATCACCGGCTCCATCCTCACCAAGATGGACGGCGACGCCCGCGGCGGCGCAGCCCTCTCCATCCGCCACGTAACCGGAGCGCCCATCAAGTTCCTGGGCACCGGCGAAAAGCCAGACGCCTTCGAGCCCTTCCACCCCGACCGCATCGTCTCCCGCATCATGGGCCACGGCGACATCGCCACCCTCCTCGAGCGCGCCGAAGAGCGCCTCGACCGCGGCAAAGCCGAGCAGTTCGCCAAAAAAGCCCTCTCCGGCGACGGCTTCACCCTCGAAGACTTCCGCGACCAGCTCCGCCAGATCAAGAAGATGGGCAGCATGAAATCGATCCTGAAAATGTTGCCCTCAGTAGGTCCCTTCGCCGGCATGCAACAAGCAGTAGAAAACGTAGACGAAGGCCAGTTCACCCGAGTCGAATCCATCATCAACTCGATGACCGCCAAAGAACGCGCCGACCACGAGATCATCAACGGCAACCGCCGCAAACGCATTGCAAGAGGCTCAGGCACCACAGTGCAGGACGTCAACAACCTCCTCCGCCAATACGCCCAGATGCGCAAGATGTTCAAGTCCATGGGCTCAGGCGGAGGCATCAAAGCCCAGCAGCGCATGATGAGCCAAATGCAAGGTCGCCAAAAATTCGGCAGATAAAATGCTCATATAGATCAGGTTAAAGGTAGGCTATTTCATCATGGCCACCCGAAACGAACGTGCAGAAACTGTGTCTCCGAGTCTCGAACCCGGAAAAGCAATTGAGTTGATTCGTCGACAAATTGAGCGAGGCGAAGAACTTCGAATTGTTCACTACAGTTCCTCTGCGAAACTTGCGTGGATCTCCACAACGGAAACCATATTGGACCGTACGTTCGGAAAACCGAACGGTCAATCTGATCGTCGAACTGTCGAGTTTCTGAATGCTCATGGCGGTTCAGTACAGATGGGAAATTCGGCGTCGTTGCAGAGAGCCCACCAGATTTCGATAGATCGAAAAATTGCTCTACTAAAAGCGTACGCTGAGCAACTCGATGACGTTTTAGCACCAGCAAATGCAACCGAAATCGACAAGTATAGGTTCCATTCAGCAATTGAAGCCGTTTCTGGAGATTTGCTACGAGACGGACACCACAAGTCTGCTGCTCTCGAAGCCTACATTCGCGTAATTCACGAAGTTAAGATTAGGGCAGGCATTCCTGAATTGGACGGGGATCGGTTGATGAACAGGGCCTTTGGGTCTGAAGGCCAAGCTCCAATTCTGGCGTTCAACACATTACAGACAGAGTCTGAGAGAGACGAACAGAAGGGAATTATGTTGCTTTTCAAAGGTATCGTGGGCCTACGTAATTCAAAGGCACACGATAATCGTCTTTTTGACAGTTCTGAAAGAGCTCACGAATATTTAGCTCTGGCCTCTTTATTGATGAGACTTCTGGAAATCGCAATCCGTGCGTGATGATTTCACAAACGACGTAAAGCAGACTCTCGCGAATCGGGTTGGACGTCTCTGTTCGAATCCAGTTGGCGGGTGGCCCATGCATGAAATAGTGCCGATACCCCCGGTGCCCCATTCATGCAGTCTCATCGCATGAGTGGGCATTCGCGCAAAGCGCGAACCATCTTCCCGAGGTCGTGCGCTACGATACTTTGTCTGATGCCCTAGGCTTGCAGGAGAATGACGCATGCTCATCTCTCACCGTTTGCTGGCAGCCATCCTGTTCCCAGCCCTACTGACACCCTCCCCCACACACGCCCAGCAAACGGACGACCTCGCCTTTCAACGCGCCCAGCATCTCCGCCACGGCATCAACACCAGCGACTGGTTCGCGCAATCAGGCGACTACTCCGTCCAACGCCTGCGCACCTTCACGACCGACGACGACATACGCCTCATCCACCATCTTGGATTCGACCACATCCGAATAAGCATCGACGCGGACCCGCTGCTCGCCTGGCAACGCAAACAGGACAATGGCATCGCCTTCGTGGGAGAGGACGGGTGGCCCAGATCTAAATTGAGCCACAAAGTCGGGTGCCCCATATCTCGGTTCTGAGATGTGGGCATTCGCGCGAAGGCGCGGACCGCTTCCACAATACCCTTGCCAGGCATTACTCTTCCAGGTAGTCACGAGCGTCCATGCCTATGACAAGACCGACCACGACGGCCATCTCACCGTGGGCGGGTGGCCCATACATGAAATAGCGCCGATACCGCGGGTGCCCCATTCATGCAGTCTCATCGCATAAATGGGCATTCGCGCGAAAGCGCGAACCCGATACCCAAATGTCACCCCATGCCGCTAAGGCTTAAACGATATCAATAGAAGGCGACGACCACTTCATCACCTTCAGTTGTTCCCACCGCAGACCCTGCCTCAATTAACGCGTCTGGGCCGCCCGTCTCTACACTCTCGACGAAGAAGACCGGACGCGAATACCAGATGTTCATTCGATTGCGATTTTTGGGAACCGGGGCGCGTCTACGGGCGTATTCTTATGCGGACGCTGCTGATTACGCGCCGGACGCGAGGGTCATCATGCTCTGCCTGATTCTAATCGTTCTCTTGTTGAGTCGCCGCTGCTGGTGCGGTTACAGATACCATCCCTACGATTACGGAGCTTACCCGTATCCATATGGGTCATACACTCCGTACGATCCCTACTGGCGAGCGCGATACCCAGGATACTGGTATGGGTACCGCGGGTGCTACTGGTAGGCGGCAACAGCTGCTTATTTGGGCGGGTGGCCCACACGTGAAATAGAGCCGATACTGCGGGTGCCCCATTCATGCAGTCTTATCGCATGAGTGGGCATTCGCGCAAAGCGCGAACCGCCTTGCTTAGGAACTGGCGCTCAAATCCCAAGAATCTCTTTGCAAGTCGAGAGCCACCACCCAGGCGCGCCGCGCCAGAGATAGATCGCCACGCTCTGTCCAATCATCACCGCCGGGATCCCATACAAATAAACCTTGTGCACACGCCGATCCACAAGGAGATCACGCGCCACACCAAGCAGCATCACCGAATCCACACAAACATAGAAGAGAGCATGATCGAACAGATAATCGAAGCGGCCGAAAGGTGCACTGAGCAGGCAGCACGTGGCCAGCACCAGGAAGCGCCGATGCATCTCCGGCTTGCCGCGCCATACGATCGCCAGTCCAAGCAGCGTGCCGAATGACGTAATGTCGAAAAACGGCACGCTGAGGAATGCGGGGTCGGGCTGATGAAGTTGCAACGCATCGAACCGACCCATCACCACGGCAATCACCGCCCCCAGCGTGACCATCACGGCCCCGAGAGCAGCCCCAAACCATCCCAGCGTCCGGTGCACACTCACCTTCCGCACGCGCACCAGCGCCGATTGCAGGATAAAGAAAACCACCCACCCGGAAAATGCCGCGCCGTGAATCCACAAGAGCACTGGCCTCGGCGGGACAGCATGAAACAGATTCCGGTCGGCCGTCTGGCTGAAACCCACCACCACAATTCCTGCCACAACCAGCGAAACAAACAAGTAGAAGTAGCGATCAACCAACCCGCCTCGGCCGAGAATCCGAGAAACCGGGCGCACAACCACAGACTGACTGGCTGAAGCCATCAGAGCCTCCTAATGCTTACCTCAGGCCAAGGGGAGGAAGTGCACATAAGAGCCCTGAAGAAGTCGAGATACTCTAACACGGCGGGTTGCCCATACATGAATAGCGCCGATACCGCGGGTGCAGTCTCACCGCATGAGTGGGGCATTTCCGGGGCAGGAGCGGTTCAACGCTTCTGGTACGGGTGGAAGATATAGTCCTTAGCCTTCACGGCCACATGGCATTTGGTCCCGCAGTTTACCGGGCTGGAGTCCGCCGTGAACTTGTCCGAGGCGGCTTCGTAGTTGAACACCGCGTATCCCCATCCGCCGTCGTCTTTCGAAAATCTCTTGCTGTCCTTTTCCATAACGAAGGCCTGCTTAAAGATGTCTGGCACATCCACAACGAAAGGAGCCTCCGTACTCTTCTTTGGCTTCCACTGAAGCTTCGCGATCTTGGAACCATCTGGGAAGGGCTTGCCGTTGCCCGGAAAACCTTCCTTGAACGCCTTGATCATGATCGGATTGGCGACGATCACCTTGAGCACTTCGTCAGTCCGGGCCGAAGAGACCACGGCCCAGTCCTCATATCCCCTGAAGTCCGAGAACGCAATTCCACCCGGCGATTTCAGCGAGTACTTTTCCTGCGGGTGAACGGCCGCAGCGCCGAGAAGGGCGAACACTGCCGTGGCTCTCGCAATCGTGAGTTTGCTTTTGCGCTTCATGGTTCATCCATCCTTAATGAGGGATTTCCTTTGGTCGGCCAGATGCGACAGAGCATAGCACACTCCCCAATTCATGATTCATCGACGCGAGTTTCGCGTCCACTCTCAAAAGACAGGACGGCCGGCCCACATCTGACTATGTTTGTGTGGATTCGGTGACGCTCCTTGGCGTTGCGTGTGACCTCCTTGTGGATAGGCGCGTGCACACGGCGCGTCCTGGCGCCTCAGCCAGCACAACAGCCTGAGGCACTCTTCTTTTTTCTCCGACCCACCCAAAATCTTTTCATCCTGAGAGATACGCAGAGCGCGAGTCAAAGAGCCTGTCCTGAGCTTGTCAAAGCACCTGCGTTCGCGTTTGACTTTGCTGCGACTTTACTGCTAATTGCCGCGCCACAATCCGTAATCCTGCAGTCCACGGGCGCCGGTGACGGCATCAAAACACAGTAGCGCGTGATGAGCCTAATGCAAGGCCGCCAGAAGTTCGGAAGATAGATTCAGAGATAGTTTGTTAGGCCAATTCAGTCCAAGGGTCCATTAATGCAAACTGTGACAAGTCAGCACTATTCGCTCTTGTTTGCTTCAGCAAAAACACCCCTCACCCGAAAGACCGCGAAATTCATACTGATCTGCCTGGTCAGCTACGCCATTTTGTTTATGGCCATGACCTTACGTCCCAACATCTACGATGAAGGCCTCGTGCTGACCGCTGCGATGCGCGTGGCCGCGGGCCAGCTACCTCATCGCGACTTCTATGCAATCTATGGACCGGCTCAGTTCTATATCCTCGCCGGTCTCTTCAGGCTCTTTGGACAATCTATCCTGGTCGAGCGGCTCTTCGATCTCTTTCTAAGAGCCCTCACAATCGCGACGGTATATACGATCGCACTGCAGTACGTGAGAAAATCAATTGCCGGCTTCACTGCAACTGCCACGCTGCTCTGGCTCATCGGATTGATCTCTGAAATCCCGGGGAACGCGCTCTTTGCAGTAGGTCTAATCAATCTCATAAGTACATCGCTGCTCATCCCGATATTCACAAACCCGTTCTCCAGACGGCGCATGTTTATCATCGGCGCAATCGCGGCCGCTGGATCGTTGTTTCGTTACGATACCGGCATCGCGTTGTTCGGAATTCACACAATAATCATCGCGGCTGCGATCCGGACACGGCTCCAGGACAGAAAACTTTTCGCCTTTGCCGCTGCCTTCTGGCCATATATGGTGGGCTTCGCGGCTATCGTTCTTCCTCCTCTGTTCTATTTCCTGTCTCTCTCGTCAATTCATCCTCTTCTCCATGACATCATCATCTATCCGAGCACGTATTATCACCGCGCTCGCAATCTTCCCTTCCCGATCATCGGGCCCGATTCGTTGGACGATTTTGCCATCTACGTCCCCATCCCGATCATCTTCATCTCCCTTTTCTTTTCTCTGGACGTAGTCGTCCCCGGAATGAGAAGCCTACATACGCTCGCGTCTCATGAACGGGGCAGGAGGCTCAACGGTTTTCTCTTCGGCTTTGCTCTGCTCTCCTCTGCCATGTATCTCAAGGGCCTCGTCCGAATCAGTCCCACGCACATCTATCTCGCGACGATCCCTTCGCTGCTCTTAGTCGCCATCCTCTTTCAGCGGAGATTCAGCTTTCGACCTGCTCTTCGAATAGTCATCTCTTCTCTGGCCTTCTTATCTCTGCTATCTCCAGCCTGCTCCACTCTGAGAGAACTACAAAGTCTCCAGGAATATCGCTCATCCATCTCTCAGGAGCTCTGGTCGTTCTTTCGGGGCACGGCCCGGCCCCTGACCAAGGTCTGGTGCAACACTGCATCCCCTGCCACCCGTGGCCTTTGTTTTCTTCCCGATGACAAGGATATTCAGGCCGCGGAGTTCATCGATGCGCACACTCGTCCGAATGACAAACTATACGTAGGACTGCGAAAGCACGACAGAATCTTCGCCAACGACAACTTGCTTTACTTTGCAGCTGCGCGACTGCCTGCAACCAGGTGGTCCCATTTCGACCCTGATCTGCAGAATCGGGCCGACATCCAGAAACAAATGATCGGCGACCTGGAATTCACGACGCCGCCCTACCTCGTACTGGACTCCGAATTCGACCGGGTTCATGAGCCGAACGACAGTTCCAGAAGCTCGGGCGTCGTCCTGCTGGACAATTACATCCGGGAAAAATATAAGCCTGTCCAGACCTTCGGCCAACTATCCATCTGGCGAAGACTCCGATCCTCTTGAGGTCTGCTACAACTGAGCAAACCGTTGTATTAGCCTGGAGTCACCTCACGCGGGTGGCCCACATCTAAATTGAGCCACAAAATCGAGTGCCCCATATCTCGATTCTGAGATGTGGGCATTCGCGCCACGCGCGAACCGTTTTCTCTCCAAACCGTAAAATATCTTAGCCCGCGTGAAAGGAGTCTCCATGATCCCCACCACCATCGCCCCATTCCTCTCCGTCCGCAACGGAGCCAAAGCCGTCGCCTTCTACAAATCCGCCTTCGCAGCCGAAGAGATCTTCCGCCACGAAGACCCCACCGGCGCCGTAGTCTCCAACCTCACAATCAACGGTTACAGCTTCTGGGTCGCCGACGAATCCCCCGAGCACGCAAACTTCAGCCCCGAGACCCTCAACGGCGGCACCGTCCGCATGATCCTCACCATCGAAGATCCCGACGCCGCCTTCGACCGCGCCATCGCTGCCGGAGCCACCGTCGTCTGCCCCATCAGAACCGAGCACGCCTGGCGAATAGGCCGAGTCCTCGACCCCTTCGGTCACCACTGGGAGATCGGCAAACCCCTCCAAAAAACTTGACAGAACCCCCCCGCAAAAACAGGAGGGTATCCCAAACCCGCCCTGCCGTCGAACGCCCAAGTCCGTCTAGCCAACCCCGAAGTCCAAACCTAAAGTCTCTCCTTCGAAGACTTTAGGACTTATTCCGGGGGGAGAGGGGGTGCTACACTCACGCCAAAAGGAGTCTCCATGAAACCCCTCATCAGAGCCGCAGCGTTCGTCGTTGCCGTGCTCAGCACCTCAGCAGTCATCTCGCAGGTCGAAAACAAGACCGCGCAAACACAACGAACCCCTCAATTCGAAAACGAGGCCGTCAAAGTCTGGAAGACGGTCGTCCTCCCGAACCAGCCGCTCGCAATGCACCACCACGATCATCCCCGAGTCATCATCGCCCTCACCGGCGGCACCATGAACATAGTCGATCCCTCCGGCGCCATCGAACCCCACCACTGGGAGACCGGCAAAGCCTACTGGCTCCCCGCCATGCCCCCAAACACCCTCCACTCCGACGTCAACGCCGGCGACAAGCCCATGGAGGTCATGGTCGTCGAACTCGAAAAAGAAAAGTAGCGAACACAAGGCGACGAAGGCTCAGTACAGTCAAGACCCATCGACGAGAGATAATCGTTCAGTGCCCGAACCCGCGCAAACCCGCAATCTAACCCTCGCCATCACCGGAGCCAGCGGCTCCATCTATGCCACGGAACTCCTCCGAGCCGTCGCCTCCGACGATCGCGTCGCAAAAATCAACCTCGTCGTCAGCGAAAACGCCCTGCGCGTCCTCGCCGAAGAACTGCACCTCAGCGGTCGCAACGACCTCCCCGGAAAACTCCTCGGAACTCCATCCCCCAAGGTCCACCATCACCTCGCCTCCGATGTCGGAGCCAACATCGCGAGCGGCAGCTACCCCGCCAGCGCCATGATCATCCTCCCCTGCTCTATGGGCACCCTGGCCTCCATCGCTAACGGCTTCGCCGAAAACCTCATCCACCGCGCCGCAGATGTGTGCCTCAAAGAGCAGCGCCCGCTCATCCTCTGCGTTCGCGAGACTCCCTTCAACCGCATTCATCTGCGCAACATGCAGCTGGCCTCCGACGCCGGAGCCGTCATCTTCCCCTGCATCCCCACGCTCTACAACCACCCGCAAACCACCCAGGAGATGGCCCTCAACTTCGTCCACCGCGTCCTCGCCCACATCGGCCTGCCGCAACCCAACGCCTATCAGTGGCAGCGCGACTAATTCTTGGCTGCCACGTACGGAAAAGTCTTCTCGCCGCCCCGCATCGGGGGCTCCGAGCGCAAGAAATCCACCGTGCTCTCAACCACTGGCGCGGCGCACTCCAACGGAGCCAGGTGCCCACACCCTTCAACAACATTCAACACTGACTGAGGCACGCTCTCATGAATCCTCTCTCCCACTGACAGCGGAATCAACGTATCCTGCGCGCCCCACACAATCAGCATCGGCTCCGAGATCGCGTGCAGCCTGAAATCCAGCAGCTCTCGCCCACTGATCATCGACGACATACTCCGACTCAACACCCATGCGTTCCCTTGCAGCTTCCGCAGCGCAGCCTCAGCCACAAACCCCGGCAGCGCCCGCGGCTTCGGAGAGAGCATCCCCATCAACTCCCGCACCCCGGCCACATCCTTCGGAGTAAACAGATCCTGTCCCCACGTCGCCGGAAAATAGGTCCCCGCGCTGTCGTAGATCGCAAGCCTGTCCACCATCTCCGGATGATCCAGCGCCAGCTTCATCGCAATCCACCCGCCCATCGACCATCCACCCACATCGGCCCACGGCACATGCACCGCCTGCATAAACTGAACGACCGTCTGCTCCTCCAGCGAAATCGAGTAATCCACATCCGGCTTCGGCGAGCGCCCATACCCCAGCAGATCCGGCGCATAAACATGAAACCCGTGCGCAGCAAGCGCCGGAATCATCGCGCCCCAGTCCTCCCCCCGCGCGCCCAACCCGTGCACCAGCACCAGCGGTGTTCCTCCGCCACCCGCAGGCGACGCCTCGAAATAATGAAGTCTGTAGCCCCCCGCGTCGATGTAGTCGCTCTTGACGCCCTCGCGCCAAAGATGAAATCGCGTCTCCTGGTCCGCCACCCAAAGCGGATACCGGTAAAAAACCAACCCAGCCGCGACCACGACCAATACCAGAGCAGCCACAACGCGCCGCGCAAACTTCATAGCCCACTCGTCTCCACGCTATAGCTTTAGCGGCTTGCCGTACTCTTCTCCAAACACGGTATGAGACATCTCGAACCGCCCGCCATAAAACTTATCCGTACCCTTAGCATGTCCAATCGCCAGCAGCGCCACCACCCAATAGCTCAACGGCAGGCGCAAAACCTCGTGCACCTTGTCCTGCTCGAACCCTTCCATCGGCGCAGTATCGTATCCCATCACCTCGGCCATCAGCATCATGTGCGTCAACGCCAGCATCACCTGCTTGTTCAGCCACGCCTGCATCTGTCCAGTGCTGAAACTCGAAAGGTAATTCGGAACACTGCTCCTCGCCTGAGCCGCATAGCTCTCCGGCATCCCGCCCTTACGTCCCAACTCCAACATCAAGTCGAGATCCTTGCGCCAACCATCCGCATCCCCGCACGCCACAACGACTGCCGACGCCTCTTCCACCTTGCCTTGGTTGTAACTCGCCGCCCGCAGCCTTCTCTTCTGCTCCGCCGATTGCACCAGCACAAATCGCCATGGCTGCATGTTGTATCCGCTCGGTGCATGCAACCCCGCCTCAAGAATCTGTCTCAAGTCCTCGGCAGGAATCGGTACCCCGTCAAAACTCGGAGTCGCCCTTCGCTCCTCGATCGCCTGGGTCAGTGACTTTTTAGCTTTATTCATCATTTTCTTTCTTCTCGGTCAAAATAGAGCCAATTCTGCCCTGGGAAACAGTTCAATCGTCTGTCAAATGCCTTGGCCTGCCGGGGAACGAATCTCAAGATAGCATCCCCCGTTCAAACACCTCATATCCAACACGAAAAAATCGCGCACGGCTAATGAATCTCGCTCATCGCCTGTTCCGTCGCAAACGGATTCTGTCCTGGAACCTCCGCTATCATCCACACTCCATGGAATGGCTTCCTCATCTCCGGATACGCAGTCAGCAACGCAGTCATCGCATCCGAGTTCCGTTTGCGCGCTGTCGCTGGATCACCGATCTGATCCACCTTCAGATGCGCCATGATGTCGATCTTGTCCTTCTCCAGCGAATCATCCACTCCCAGTGCGGTGAAGTGATACTCCACTCCATCCGGCCCCTTCACCACCAACGGAGCCTCCGCACTCACGCCCTCCGACAACGCCGGCGGCGCAGCAGCACTCGCCTCCGCCTTCAGCTTCTCAAGATGCGTACTCTGGAGGAAGTTCACCGGAATAAGCAGGCTCTCCGCCTGCTGATAATAGAGCCACGCATTCCAGCGCTCCTTCTGCGCCGTCATTGTACGGGCCTGGGTCCAATACCAAAGTCCGTTATGTCCGGCCGCAGACAGTGGCTTGGGGTAAAAACCCGCCATCGCCCACCGTCCCTGGTCCTGATGCAACAGAAAGGACAGCCGCCACGGAGAACTACCATCAGGAACATCCACAATGACAAATCCGTAGCGCCCCGGAGCCAGTCCGGAGATCACAAAATCCGCCTCCAACACCGTCTTGTTCAGGGAGCAGAAGAACTGTGACTCGGGCACCGATCCGTCCGCCCCGCGTTTCAACTCAGTCGCGTCCAGCAGGTACACCTGTTCGACGACCGGCGTACCACCCTTCACCTTAGCCGAAGTATTTCCCACCACCGCGCCGATGCCGGTAAAGTCCTTCGCGTACTCGGAGGCCGTCGCCCCCTGGAGGCCGCTTACATCGTTAGCCTGCACCTTCGCCGCTAGACCGCGCGCTACGCCGGCCAGCGCGTCCCGGTCAGCCGCCGTCATCTGCGATTGCGTCGTGCACACCTCGGCCGAAGCTACAGCCACCAGCAACCCCGCCGCCAGCAACCCGATCCCGATTCTCTTCATCGCGCCTGCCATCAGTCCGTTAGATGCCCGACGAACCACTGCCAGTCTAGTACAAACACACTTGCCGTGCAGTTGCACCCTTCCTCTTGAAGGTACGTCACCTAACGCCGATATCGAGTCACGTACCTGCCCACTAAGAGAATTTTTGCCGCCACACAAGACTCTTTCACGCCCCTTTATTTCACGAAAAAAGTCGAACCGTACTTGTCACCCAGTGAAAATCCCCTTCCTCCACCTCGGTCGCGGTAGACTTGCCCAAGAGATGCACCGGCGGAGTCGATCACTTCCGTCCCGCCGGCTCGTCCTAAAGAGGCACATGCATCGCTCTGCGCCAAGTCGGCTCGCCACCATCGTCGGGATCGCCATCGCGATGTCACCGCTCGCGCAGGCGCAGCAAAGATCGCAGGGTGCAGCAGCAGCTCAGGCCCAATCCACCCTCCCGGCCACGCCGCCAACGGCTCCCGAAGTCCCCCAGGTTCCCCTCACTCCGCAACAACGCCCACCCCAACGCGCCCAGGTCACCTACGCCGATGGAACACTCTCCATCTCCGCCGACAACTCCAGCCTTAATCAGATCCTGCGCCAGATCGCCAGCAACACCGGAATGAAGATCACCGGCGGAGTCGCGGACGAGCGTGTCTTCGGCAAATACGGTCCAGCCCAACTGTCGCAGGTCCTCGGCGAGTTGCTCGACGGCACCGGAAGCAACATGATCCTAGTACATCGCGAGGGCGAGGCCAACCCGGAGCTCATCCTCACCCCCCGCATGGGTGGCCCCTCCCCTCCCAATCCAAACGCCCAGCGCATCGATGACAGACCGGAAAGGGCGGAAAGGCCCGAGCCGCCCCAGCCTGAACAACCGCAGCCGCCCCCCGCATCGACGCCCGTCAATCCTACGGTCAACTCGGCTGCTCCAGACGGCACATCCCCCGCCAATCCTGCGCAGCCAGACTCCCCCAACGGAGTCAAAACGCCCCAGCAGATCTACGAGCAGCTACAGCGCATGCGTCAGCAGCAACAGACACCCCAGACACCCCCGACCACCCAACCCCAGTAGCGCCATTTTGCGCAAAAATAGGGGCAGCCGTCAGGCCCACCCCTTTGGAGCTTCAATAAAACTCTAATAAAATCTAGCTCTTAGCCGCCTGCGCCGGTGCCACAACCTGCCGCGCCCGATTTCCCAGGGCCACCTGCCGCGCATGCATCCGGAACAACCGGAACATCCCGATACAAATACCGTAAGCCACCAGCACACCCACAGCCAGGGAAGCCAAAACTGCACAAACCAACACGATCGAAGTCACATCCGCTCCTGAAAATCATCGATTCCGCCTGTCATTCACCACCGCTGGCGGCAATCCTGCTAGGCAGTTGCTATTGTTGCAAATCCTTCAGCTATTACAATGACCCGAACGTGTACCTCTATTGCTCCTTCGGATACATACTTCGCGTCATTAGGTTGCTCCGTCAAAATCGCCCGCATTGACCAGCTGTATCTCTCTTCCGCCCAAATGCCGTATTCTAGAGGCTTGGCCGAACATCGCCAGACACCTAGCATGGGCATCACACACATCACCGTCCGCGGCGCGCGTCAACACAACCTCCGCAACGTGGACGTCAGCATTCCGCGCAACACCCTCACCGTAGTCACCGGCCTCTCCGGCTCCGGTAAGTCCTCTCTCGCCTTCGACACCATCTACGCCGAGGGCCAGCGCCGTTACGTCGAAACCTTGTCAGCCTATGCAAGGCAGTTCTTAGATCAAATGGAGCGTCCCGACGTCGACGCCATCGACGGTTTGAGCCCCGCCATCTCAATCGAGCAGAAAACCACCTCCCGCAGTCCTCGCTCCACCGTCGGCACCATCACCGAGATATACGACTATCTTCGCCTCCTCTACGCCTCCGTCGGCCAACCCCACTGCCCCAATTGCGGACGCCCCATCACCCGCCAATCCGCCGAGCAAATCGTCGAGCGCATCGCCGCCCTCTCCCCCGGCGAGCGCATCACCGTCTACGCTCCCATCGTCCGCGGCCGCAAAGGCGAGTTCCGCGAAGAGCTCGAATCCCTCGACCAGCAGGGCTTTCGTGCCCGCATCGACGGCGAGATGGTCGAGCTCACCGAAGGAATGCGCCTCGAAAAACGCAAGAACCACACTATCGAAGCCGTAGTCGACCGCATCATCCTCAAGCCGCTTGCCCCGGACCACTCAACAGCCAACCAGCAACCAACACCTAACACCCAACAACCAAAGTACGACACCCGCCGCCTCGAGACCTCCGTCCTCAAGGCCCTCCAAATGGCCAATGGCCTCGTCCTGATCGGCCTTCAGAACCCCGACACCCGCGAGCAGGAAGAGACCCTCTACAGCAGTTCCATGGCCTGCCCCGACTGCGGCATCAACGTCCCCCGCCTCGAGCCCCGCAGCTTCTCCTTCAACTCCAACTACGGTGCCTGCCCCAACTGCCACGGCCTCGGCAGCATTTACGACTTCGATCCCGCGAAGACCATCACCGACTGGTCCAAGCCGCTCCTCGATGGAGCCATGGGACCCGGCTCCGGTTCAGCCTACCTCCTCCGCCTCATCAAGCTCGCCGCGGAAAAATACAAGATCGACATCAAGCGCCCCTTCGAAGACCTCTCCACCGAGCACCAGAATCTCTTCCTCTACGGCCCGCCCCGCACCGAAGCCGCACGAACCGGCTTCCACGGCATCTTCAACTACCTCCGCGCCAACCTCGACGACACCAAATCCGAGGGCTACCGCGACTACATGATGCAGTACATGTCCGCCAGCCTCTGCCCCGTCTGCAAAGGCCGCCGCCTCCGTCCCGAATCCCTCGCCGTCACTGTCAACGACGCATCCATCGCCGACTTCACCGCGCTGCCATTAGAACGCGCACTCGAAGCAGCAAAGAGCATGAGCTTCACCGGTCGCGAACGCCTCATCGCCGACCGCCTCCAGCGCGAGATCATCGAACGCCTCGAGTTCCTCAACGCCGTGGGCCTCGGCTACCTCGCCCTCGACCGCTCTGCCGCCACGCTCTCCGGCGGCGAAGGCCAGCGCATCCGTCTCGCCACGCAAATCGGCTCCAAACTCCGCGGCGTTCTCTACGTCCTCGACGAGCCCTCCATCGGCCTCCACCAGCGCGACAACCAGCGCCTCATCAACGCCCTCGAAAACCTCCGCGACCTTGGGAACACCGTCCTCGTCGTCGAGCACGACGAAGACACCATCCGCAAAGCCGACTACGTCCTCGACCTCGGTCCCGGCGCCGGAAAAAACGGCGGCTACCTCATCGCCGACGGCACCCCGCAACAAGTGATGGACAACCCGGCCTCCATTACAGGCCAGTACCTCGCCGGCAAAATCGAGATCCTCGCCCGCCCCAAACCCCGCGAGCTCACCCACAACTGGGTCACCGTCGAAGACGCGCACTCCCACAACCTCAAGAACCTCACCGTCCACTTCCCCCTCGGCGTCATCACCGTCATCACTGGAGTAAGCGGCAGCGGCAAGAGCACCCTCGTCAACGACATCCTCTATCGCGCCCTCGCGAAAGAGCTCTACGGCTCCCGTGAAGAGCCCGGTCAGCACGGACGCATCATCGGCATCGACCAGCTCGACAAAGTCATCCAGATCGACCAATCCCCCATCGGCCGAACCCCCCGCTCGAATCCCGCCACCTACACAGGAGTCTTCACGGCGATCCGGGATCTCTTCGCCATGCTCCCCGAATCGCGCGAGCGCGGCTACAAACCCGGCCGCTTCTCCTTCAACGTCCAGGGCGGCCGTTGCGAGGCATGCCAGGGCGAAGGCCAGCGCCGCATCGAGATGAACTTCCTCCCCGACGTCTACGTCCTCTGCGAAGTATGTAATGGTCGCCGTTACAATCAGGAGACGCTCTCTGTCAAATTCAACGGCTACTCCATCGCCGACATCCTCGACCTCCCCATCGCCGAAGCCGTTCCCATCCTCAAGGACATCCCCGCCGTCAATCAGAAGCTGCAGACCCTCGTCGACGTCGGCCTCGGCTACATCCACCTCGGCCAATCCGCCACCACACTCTCCGGCGGCGAAGCTCAGCGCATGAAGCTCGCCCGCGAACTCTCGAAACGCCAGACCGGCCGCACCCTCTACCTCCTCGACGAGCCCACCACCGGCCTCCACTTCGACGACGTCCGCAAGCTCCTCGAGGTCCTCCACCGCCTCGCCGACCTCGGCAACACCGTCGTCATCATCGAGCACAATCTCGACATCATCCGCAACGCCGACTATGTCCTCGACATGGGTCCCGAAGGCGGCGAAGGCGGTGGCCGTATTGTCGCCCACGGCACGCCCGAACAGATCGCCACCGTCGCCGCCTCCTACACCGGCAACTTCCTCGCCCGCTACTACAACACCCACTCCCCCGCCTTCGCCAGTCGCAACGGAGCCAGCCACGCCGGCCCGCAACCTGCCACCATCACCGCCGCGCCCGACGCCGTCAAGAAACCCAGGGCCAAATTCGTCGCCCCCGAAAAGAAGACCGGCATCGCCAAAGCCAGCACCAGGAAGCCTGAAGAAAGAACCGCGCCAAAACCGAAAAAGAAGTCCACAATAAGCAAGACAAGCAACAAATCAGTCTGAAACAGTGTCTCCAGAGCTGTCACCCATTGACACAACGACACATGAACGACCTAACCCCCAACTCGTCCCCCGCAGTCCGTCCCTTCGCTTCAGAAGAACCTGCCGTTACCGTACCGGTCTTCCACCCGCCCATCAGTCCCGAAGATCAGACCCTGTTCTTCCCCCACGCCGAAGGCACTCCACCCCCTGATCCCCCGGTGCGTATCCCACACCTCGGCCACGCCGCGCTCTTTCTCGCCATCGCCTTTCTCTTCTTCCGGGTCTTCCAACTCGCCGCCGTCGGCCTTAGCCATCCTCAGTTAGTTAACAAACAGATTCCCATCAATCCGAAGCTCGCCCTCGGCTCCCAGGCGCTCACCTACCTCGCCACGCTCGCCGTCGCCTGGCTCATCTTCCCCCTCCTATGGAAGCGCCCCTTCGCCGAGGGCCTCCAACTCAATCCTGACGCCGCCCGTCGCAACGCCCTCCGCCTCATCCCCATCGGCCTCATCCTGTCCCTCTCCTTCCAGGCAATCTCCTCGCTCATCCCACTCCCCAAAGAGATCCCGATGGACGACTTCTTCCGAACAGCCTCCGACGTCTGGTTCGTCACCATCTTCGGCACGCTGCTCGCTCCACTCTTCGAAGAGATCGTCTTCCGCGGCTTCCTTCTTCCCGGCTTCGCTATCGCCTACGATTGGCTCTCGCTCCCCCGCACACCCGCCGCCCACGAGACTTGGCGCTCCAACAACAAACTCACCCGAGCCTCGCTCGTCTTCTCCGCCGTCCTCACCAGCATCCTCTTCGCCCTCATCCACGGCTTTCAAACCGCCTTCACCTGGCCGGTCCTTCTCCTCCTCTTCTGTGTCTCCCTGGTCCTCAGTTACGTCCGCATCCGCCTCCGCTCGGTCCTGGCCTCCACCCTCATCCACGTCAGCTACAACGGCACCATCTTCGTCTTTGCCTTCATCGCCACCGGCGGCTACCGCCACCTCGAACGCATGACACACTAAAGTCCAGGACCTCCGAAAGCCCATCCAAAAAGCGGCTCCTGACCGACCCAATCAGACCATTCCTTTTGCGTCCTTCGGGTTCTTCTCCGCCGAAGAACGCGATGAGTCTGGCGACATAAATCAATCCTAAGATCGAGACACAACTCATTCGACTGGGCCACGACAATGTCGAGTCGCGTCGGTAGTGTTGCATCGTTGTAATCCGACCACAAAATTCCGCGGCGAAACGTCTGATGGCGCGCACCTTGGAGTGCATCCTCGTAGATCTGTCTGAGTATTGGAGTAACACGATGCGTAAGGTTCTTGCAGTAATTGTTTGTATATTGGCGACCACCCTGGTTTACGGCCAACTTCCCAGCAGCACACTCAACGGCAGAGTTACGGATCCTCAAGGCCTCAGGGTTGCCGGGGCGCATGTGACTGTCACGAATCTGGCTCAGGGCACCTCGCGCGAGACACAGACAAACACCGAAGGT
Organism: uncultured Acidobacteriaceae bacterium; assembly: GCA_963798925.1. GTDB lineage: Bacteria > Acidobacteriota > Terriglobia > Terriglobales > Acidobacteriaceae > Edaphobacter. The sequence goes on along the minus strand of CAWCVD010000005.1, from coordinate 107,214 downwards.
TTGTATGTATTTCCTTCCCTCGAAGTTGGAACGTACGACCTGCGGGTCGAGAGTCCAACCTTCGCCGCGACGGAGACCCACGGCCTGATCCTCGCAGCAGGTAAGACAGAGACGGTTGACGTGGGGCTGCATCCCGCAGGCACGAAAGAGACGCTGAACGTCGCCGGGGTTAACCAGACGGTCGATCTTACGCAGTCCATGATCCAGGGCCAAATCACATCGCAGACGATTTCGAGTATTCCCCTCAACGGCAGAAACTTCCTCGAGCTCGCGTATCTCGTACCGGGTAATCGCCCGGCGCCGACCTTCGACCCCACAAAGACAAACACGCTCGAAGTGAGCTCAGCAGGCGGCTTCGGAAGGGGCGGCAATATTACCGTCGACGGCGGAGACAACAACGACGAAGTGGTTGGTGGCACGCTCGCAAACTTCCCCGAAGACTCCATCCAGGAGTTCCAGATAGCAACTGCAAGGTTCACAGCCGAGGTCGGGCGTTCCGGCAACAGCATCGTCAATATCGTCACCAAGACCGGAACGAACCAATATCATGGCTCGCTCTTCTTCTACGAACGCAATCGCAACCTGCAGGCCCTCCCAGCGACGTTCGACCGCTCCCTACCCACGCCGCCATTCGACAGAGAACAGTACGGCGCCACACTCGGTGGTCCAATCCGAAAGGACAAGGCCTGGTTCTTCACAGGCTTCGAATACCGCGACCAGAATGCCGCGCTCCAAACCGGCACGCGCAACTTCACTACCTCTCAGATTCAAAACACCTCCGCCCCTTCCCCACTTCGAGAAGCGCTCTGGTCAACGCGATACGACCAGCAACTCGGCTCAAAGAACAGCCTCATGGTGCGTTATTCCTTCAACCATTCCACGGACACGGGGGAAGCCACGCCCTCCCAGACCACCCCCTCCTTCACCGCAGCAGAACGTCAGAACTCGCTCAACCGGTTCAACTCGGTAGTCGCTGGCCTCACAACAGTCCTCTCTCCGACCCGCGTCAACAACTTTGCCTTCCACTACGACAACTTCTACAACAACATTCCGCCCTATTCACCCAATGCGCCCACAACGAATCCACCGTTGAACCTGACCAACGAACTCATCTTTCCAGACCTCGCAGACGGAGCAAACTTCAACCTCCCTCAGGCCACCTATCTGAATCGGTATCAGTTCGGCGACGCCTACTCCTGGGCTTTGGGAAAACACGCCCTCAGGTTTGGCGGCGAATTTCAGCACTACACCGCACATGGCGAGATCAACGTCTTCGGCACCGGCACAGTAATTCTGACCACCGACTTCGGCTTTGCCGATTTGAATGGAGACGGCAAAATCAACGATCTTGATATTCCCGAGGCAGTTGGAATTAAGAGCAGCGCGCCTGTCACTCCGGTTCCGATCCCGACAGTCTTCAACAGCTACCTTGCCTTCTATGCCCAGGACGACTGGCGCGTCCTGCCCAAGTTGACTCTCAACCTTGGCCTGCGCTGGGAGTACGACTCGAACCTCACCGGCACCTCCAGCGCTCACGACCCGTGCCCGAACCTGACCACTGTACCGACGGTCCCTTGCACCTGGATGGCGAATGTTATCGACCTCAAAAAATCTCCCGACAAAAAGGACTTCAGTCCTCGCATCGGCTTCGCCTATGATCCGTTTGGCACCGGGAAGACGGTTGTTCGCGGCGGCTATGGTATCTATTACGACCGCATCATTCTTGAAAGTGGCGCCGAAGAACTCGTGCAGAACGATCGCGCCTTGACCGTCACTCAATACGCCGGATCGTACTGCGTCTCCCCGTTTGTGCCGGGGCCGCCCAGTCTCAACGCCTGTTTCGCTCCCCAGGCAAGCTTCGGCACAGGCAGTCCAAGCCTTGCAGCGCCATTCAGCGGGCCCCATCAGGTCGGTGGAGTGGGGATGATAGGGATGGGCCCCGACTCTCACCATCCGCTTGTTCAGCAATTTTCTCTTGGCCTTCAGCAGCAATTTGGCAGCAGTTGGGTCATGTCAGCCGACGGCCTTTACGTCTTCGCAAATCGGCAGTTGAACGGCCACCTGCTTCGCAGCACCAATTCACCGTCGCCAAACGTAGTGTGCCCTGGAAACAACGTACCCTGCAGCTTAACCGACCCACTCAACGGAATCTCTGACAACATCACCCTACTCGAGTCCAGGGCGAAGTCCTGGTACGACGGCCTGATCTTCAGTCTCCAGCATCGCCAGTCCCATCTGGGCAAAATCGGCTATCAATACAACATTAGCTACACGCTATCGAAGACGCTGGACTACTCCGACGACGACCAGCTCACCAACAACAATGCCAATGAACAAGTGAATCTCGTTGAAGGAATCAATCAGCCTCAACTGGAAAAGGGATACGCCGTCACTGATGAGCTGAACCGGATAACCCTCTACGGCGAAGTGCAATTTCCATGGCAAATCTCCTTTGCGCCGATCTATACCTTCGGATCGGGTGTGCCTGCCGATACATTCCTTCCCGGCACGGCTATCAATGGAGCGAGCGGGTCACGCCTTCCCCTCATCTCGCGCAACTCCCTCGGTCGTGAGATCAAAAACAGCAATCAGCTGAACGCAATGATCGACAAATGGAACGCTCTTCCCGTGTGCCCGGCTGCGTTTCCGTGCCTCGCCGGAGGCCTCCTTCAACACGTCCCGGCCAACATCAACTTCTTCAGTCCATTCAGTTCTCTCGACTTTCGCTTGCAGAAACAATTCAAATTCAAGGAAGGAATCGCTCTCAACCTCATCGGAGAAGCGTTCAATATCTTCAATGAGACAAACATCCGAGGGACCAGCAACAACAACTACCCCGGACGCAGCATCTCCATCGGCCCATTTCAACCGGCACAAAACGGTCAACCCGCGCAAACAGTACAGTCAAACTTCTACTCCGCAGTCACGACCGCAGGAGGGTTCTTCGGCTCTGGCGGTCCCAGGGCGTTTCAACTCGCAGCACGTCTAACCTTCTAATTCCCGCATTCGAAGATTAGGCTCGTAGCAGGCAAACCAGACCAATGACCCCAATCGCTACCACAATACCCATCGTGGAGGAAGATGCAGCAACCGGCGCAGTAGCCGAAGCATACGCCGACTACCGCACCCGTTTCGGCCGGGAGCATGTCCCCGGAATCCTGAAATGCTTCGCGACCCATCCGCCGCTGCTGGAGCAGATGCTTGCCCTGGCCTGCACTCTGCTCTTCACCGAAAGCCACCTCAGCCGCAAGGTCAAGGAGATGATCGCAACGTACATTTCGGCGCTCAACGCATGCCCCTACTGCCTCGACAGCCACGCCTCCGCGTTGCGAATACAAGGTGGCAGCGACGAATTATTGCAGGCACTCTACAACGCGAACCTGGAGTTTCCGCCGCTCAGTCTCAAGGAACGTCGCATGCTCGACTTCGTTCGTAAAGTCACGATCGAATCTCACAAAATATCCCCAGAAGACATCGACCTCATGAAAAACGTCGGATGGGACCAACAGGAGATCGCGGAGGCAGTCCACATCGCCGCGCTATTCGCCTGTTTCAACCGCGTCGCCAACGCCTTCGGACTGCCGTCCCAAAACCTCCTCGATCTCGGTCCCAACGTGGTCCACGCAAGGAAGAACCCATGAACACGTTGAAAACTGAACAGGCACCCATATTTCTTCGCGGAGTCGAAGTCAACCCCAAGCCCAGCGTCTACCGTGACCTCATCGAAAATGCGAAAGCCTCCGGGGCTGACTATTGGCAGATCTGGCATCTTCTCGCCTTCGATCCCGAAGCCGCCCATCACCTCGCCGCCCTTTCGCACACTCTCATGCACAAGGAGTGTCCCATCAGCGCCGGCCTCCGAGAACTCATCGCAGCCTACACATCGGCGCTCAATCAATGTGAGTTCTGCATGAAAGCCCACGCCGCCGTAGCCTCGAAGCTGCTGCGCGACGAAGCGCTCGTATGGAGTGTGATCCGCGATCTGGATGCCTCTGACCTCGAAGACAAAGAGAAGGAGCTTTTGCGATTCGTCCGCAAAGTAACCCTGGCCCCCGCGTCGATCACCGCAGCCGACACGCAACAACTCAACGCAGCCGGCTGGGACGATGCCTCGATCTTCTACGCCATCTCTGCTTGCGCTCTCTTCAACTTCTACAACCGCTGGATCTCAGCAAGCGGAGTGAATCCCGTGAGCGACGAGGCCTTCAAAAATTTGGCCTCCCGCATGGCAGCAGTGGGGTATGCCCGTTAAAGTCATACCTGCTCTATGGGTTACTGTAGGCAACCATTGTTGTCGGCTTTAAATACCTTGGCGATGTGAAGTTCCATTACTAACTTTTATGGACGACTTCGAACGAATACCCGTCCGGGTCCAATACATCAGCGGCGTAGTATCCCGAATAGTATTCCACTCGTGCCCGCGGTGAAATATTGTCCTTGGCGCCAGCGGACATTGCCGCCCTATAGAATTCATCGACCTTTCCATTGTTTTCGGCCACGAACCCCCAGTGGATGGACGCTGGATCAGGCTTCCCTTGTTTGATCCAGAAGAACGCCCTCTTTCCATCACCAAATCCCCACAGATCAGGATGATCGCCTTCTCCCTTGTAGGGTAGGAAGAACTTGATATCAAGAGGCTTCAAGGCCGCCTCATAGAACGCCAACGAACGTTCGATATTGCTGACAGTCAGAATCATGTGGTCGAGCATCGTTCTCTCCTTCAAATCACAAGTGCTTCAACGGCCCTCTCACCATTGGATATGGTTAACTATCTTGTATGGAAGGGCTTTGTCCGATTTCTCGCATTGTGATTTCAGAGACGAGACCTGCTTGCTATTGGCAGAAAGCAAGTATGACGGAAGCCAGCTCGACTGGCTTCTCCAGAAAGATCAGGTGACCTGAATCGTCATGGTCGGCTCTCTCGCCTGTAAAAATGCAGAGTGTGCTCTTTTTTTAATGGAAACGGCCCAAAAACATCAGCAAAAACGCTTGTCAAGTCCAAAAACCACCTAAGTCATTGGACATCAACAACATCCGCGGGTATAAACATACTTGAAACACCATAGCCCTTTTTATTGTTATGTATAATTGGGATACTTGGCAAGGAAGGTTTATTTTTGGCTAGACCTACAATTAAATGACGGTGTAAGTCAATGATTTTAAGGGAAATTCTTGACAAACCGACATATAGGAGGATAATAGAGAAGATTCATCCGCCGGAGACTAGTCTCCGGCCCTGCTCCGGACCCAGAGTAATGGGCGTAGAAAGGTCACCTTAGGGTGGCCTTTTCTATTTCTCGCGAGCCGATTTTCTCTCGTATAACGCTGGCATCTCCACGCAGTCTTCCAACCACTGAGGACTTGTGTAAAACGATGACGTAACAATGGTTTTCCCAATAACTGTATCTTCCAGCGTGAACGCTACCCACAATTCATTTTTCCGATGGTCTCGAACATATACATATTTCCCCCGTATATTTCCGGGTTTGCGGTCGCCGTGGCGGCGGTTGGGATGGATTCGGTGAGGCCGACTCAAAAGATGCCGAACACCTGCCAGAGCAGCCACTCGCCGTGGGTCGCACCGGTATCCCACATCCGAGAACGTTCCGTTTTCGAGGTGGTTCCCAACAACCGACCACTTAGCGTTAATCCAATCCGTCGCCCCAGGTAGACGAGTTTGAAGTTTTACTAAGTGGCCGAAGTTCTCGGGGAGAAAAGAAACCGTTTCGGGTAACGGCGTCTCAACACAACTTGGACACATAAGCTGCAGGTAGTTGTTATAAGCGCGTTGAATCGGGCACGGTTCTGCTGGTGCTTCTATTCCCAGAGCGGTTGCGAGAGCTGACTTGAAGTCATTTGCCATATAAAACCAAGCGATCGCTTTTATGTCTATGCGATGCCCTCCTTATTTTCTTTCGCCGCCAAGTTTCGGCTAACGAACTTTTCGCTTTGGCTGATTCCATGCCAAACTGCCTTGCCCTTGGCCGTAAGCTCGAAGCGATCTCCGTTCTTTTCCACTTCTCCCTTATTGGCCATTTGGCTTAAGACCGCGCTAACGTTTGAATTGAAGCTCTGAGCTTTCGAAGGACTCCCGCCCGCTCGCAGTGCATCCGCGATGACCCCCAAAGTCTCGGGTCCGTTCGCGTATTCAGTAAGAAATAGAAACACCGCCCAACGGACTGAAATATCAGCGAACACCCCATGCGGCTTTTCGACAGGCAGTTCGAGTTGTGCTGTACTCGGAAGAGAGTCCAATTCCTTCTGAAGAGATCGCAGAAGCTGGTCAATCTCATGCAGATCCATTACTAATGAATTTCGCTTGCGCGCAATATGCCCCATTGTCGCGCATAGATGTGCCCTTACTGAATCATTCATATAACTAGTCCTTCCAAACAAATCTGATATGATCGGAAATGAGGATGGGGTGTGCGTATACAGGCATCACCCCTTGGTGTACGCGCTCCTCAGCGCGTCATGGCTCTTGTCATGGCGAATACTCCTATAACAACTCGTAGCGGTCGGAATCTTTGATAGGAGTCGGCCGCTATTCTTCTAGTCTATCAGGTTTCAGGTTGCTTCAGGTATAGGTCCAGGGAGTAAACCGTGGAAAACCGGGTACCTAATTATTGCAACCCCTATAAACTTGCCCCTAAGCCTAAATTTCATAGGTCGGCCGATTCCTAAAAACACTTTTCCATATCTTTTTTCGCGTGAGCAATGAAGAGACCGCCTGAAACTCCCGAATTCGCGAGATTCGCCACCGCCGTCAGCGACATCCTAAAGGTGTCTAAAGCCGAGCTGCAGGGTCGTATCGAGGTTCAAAAGAAAAACGGAAAGCGGCTACCTAAGGGCGCTTCCCTCGGTTCTGCCGCTTCATCCAAAATCCGTTCTTCTTTCGGCGGTTCTTAGAATCTTTCCTCGCCTCCTTGCCCGTCAATTCTGCATATGTAAGGCGCTTGCCGGAAATTTGCGATACAGCCAGCATGAAACGATCACCGTCGTTTAGCGGATTGTCGCGTGTGCCGCGATTGTTGAAGCGGAACATCTGTTCGTCGAGATACGCGTCAAGGTGGAACGGCTCAACCGCAACATAGGTTCCGGCGAGATTCCGCTTCATCAAACTCCAGAAGTTCTCAAGGCAGTTGGTGTGCACGTTGCCTTCGACGTAGGCGTTTACATGATTCACAGTCTCATGGATGTAGTTCTCTTTTAGCTTGTCGTATGCGACTGCCTGATCGCTGTAGACGGTAGCGCCGTGGTGAATGCTCTTCAGAATTTCATTCTGCAAAGTCTCACGCTTGACGTTCGGGACCACCTTGGCACGTACCTGACGTGACTCACGGTCAAAGACTCCAAAGACAGCAGTCTTGTTTGCATGGCGCGTGTGGTACGCATTCGCTGGCTGGCCCTTCATGCCCATCTTTAGAGCCTTGGCGCGGCTCTTGTGCATATTTGCCAGCTTTCCGCCCACGAAGGTTTCGTCAATCTCACATGCACCACCGTCAGAGCCTCCCATCTTCTCCCATGAGCCGTTCTTGAGGGCGAGGCGGATGCGATGCAGCATGAACCATGCGGTCTTCTGAGTAATTTTCAGATCGCGATGAATCTCATAGCTGCTGATTCCGTTCTTGCAGTTCACTACCAGCCAGATCGCCATAAGCCACTTATCAAGGGCGATGGGAGACTCTTCAAAGATGGTTCCAGTCTTTACGCTGAATTGTTTTCGGCATTGGCGGCACTTCCAGATACGGCGAGTTTTCAAGAAGCCGACATTCTGACTCTCACAATGAGGGCAACCCACGCCATTCATCCACCGTAAAGAGGCTACAAACTCAATGCATACATCAACATCCGAGAAATAGCGAATAACTTCGATGAGGCTGTTCGGAATGTCTTGATTTGCCATGAACTAACTGTATCTGAATAGCCGTGGTGTGTCAAGTATATTTACACCCATCCGCGTGGCATTTTAGTTACACTCCAACCACTATAATGGTATTAGTAATGAAAAAGAGACCCCAGAGGGTCGGGGTCTCCTCATTTGAGCCATAACTTGCGCAGATGCAAGACTTTGCATCTCAAAGATCCGAAACACAAGACTTTGGACCTCAGGTCCAAATCTAAATCACTTGTTTTGAGGACTTTGCCTCAAAAAGCACCCCCGGGGGGGGTGCCAAGTACAATCAAAGACCGAGCCCAAACCATGTCGCACCCAAAACACGACCACCGCGCCGCCCTCCTAGACCTTATCGCCACCCTCTCCTTCCGGCTCGGTGACTTTACTCTGGCCAGCGGAAAAAAATCCGACTACTACATAGACTGCCGCACCACCACCCTTCACGCGGAAGGCGGCCGCCTATCTGGCCTCGTCCTCTATGACCTCATCCGCCAGCACGCCCCCGACGCCGAAGCGGTAGGTGGACTCACCATGGGGGCCGACCCCCTCGTCTCAAATACCGCGAGCGCCAGCGCCTGGGCTCTCGCCGACCACCACGAGATCCTCGAACTCTCACGCGAACTCGATCTCGACGAAAAAGCCGCCCACGACGAGCCCCCACCCACCCTCATCCACGGCTTCCTCGTCCGCAAAGCCGAAAAAAACCATGGCACCGGTCGCAGAATCGAAGGCTTCCTCAAACCCGGCGCCCAGGTCGTCATCGTCGACGACGTCTGCACCACTGGCGGCTCCACCATCACGGCAATCGAGACCACACGCGAGGCCGGCATGACCGTCGCCTGCGTCCTTTGCCTGGTCGACCGTGAGCAGGGTGGCCGCGCCGCCATAGAAGCCATCATCCCCGGCGTCCCCTTCCTCTCCATCTTCACCGCCACCGAGGTCCGTGCAGCCCACCTCGCCCAGCAAAAGAAAAAATGAGCAGGCTCAGAACTGCACGCGGTTATTCATCTGCGTAATCTCCGGAAGCCTGCCGTGGGACTCGACCGTGACGCTTCCTCCCTTCCAATCCGCCCCCGCAGGCAACGTAAGCGAAACCGAAGCAGTCTTCGGAAAGAGATCAAGCGGAGCTTTGATCGAAGGCACCGTGGCACTCGCCAGCATCTTGCCGGCTTTATCCCGCAGCACAACCTTCGAAGCAGGCGCATCCACCGCCCCAAGGCTATGGACGACTACCTTCACGCGATTCCCCTCCACCGTGACATCCTCCTTCCCAATCCCAAGATCGGGCCGCGACCAGTACGGCACCCCCTTCGCAACCAGCTTCAACTCAATCACAGTCGTGACATGTGGAGGAAATGAAATTTCCAGGTCGCTACTCCGCTGAAACTCCTCCGTCCGCGTGCTCAAATCGCTCGGAGGAACACCCTCGGAAGCCTGGATTCCCTGCGTAATCTCCCACTTCCCCGGATCAACCTCCCATCCGGTCATCTTTGCCTTCACAGGAACCGGATCGAGGTTGTACGCGACGATCTTGATGTGATCCGGCGTCCCTTCGGGCACAAGAATGCCGACACTCTCCCCCGTCGCCGGCGCATCGAACTTCCAACTCACCACGTTGCCCGGATAGATGTAGTTGCGCATTAGAGCCACGCCACCCAGCCGCGCCCGCTGCAACTCGCCGTTATTAAAATAAATTCGATCGATCCAAAGACTGCCTTCCGTGTTGATGAACTCGCCGATTCACCGCAGTCTCGATCTGCGACGCATAAAGCTTGTCGAGATTCTTCGTATCTCCGGTGAGTTGCCACGCGAGATGCAGGTTCGTCTCACTCGCTGTACCGGAATCGTTGCGCCGATCTGGAGCGGCCGTCTGCAGCAACTGCTTGCCCCAGGTGTCACGCACGTTCAGCACGTCGAGAGCATCCGAGTTGATCAGTCGGAGTGAGTCGGGCGGATTATCACCGAACGGAAGAAGATACTTCTTGTCGCCGGTCCAGCGATAGGCAGCCCACAAGATGAACCACGGGGTATTTCCGTCCGAAAGATCCTCGTTGGTGTGGAAGTTCACTGCATAATGCATTCCGTACTTGCCGTCTGCATCGAGATGTCGATGCGCAAGAAAACCGTCAGCGATCTCAGTCACCATCTTCCTTGTCTGCGGCATCCCGTTGTAGAGCACCAACTGCAGCGCCGGATGGAAGACCATGTAAGAACGGCCTTTTCCCCAGCCCCAAACGCCACTCTCTGCCATCTTCGTGCCGCTGAAGTACGACGAGCGTACCTGCCGCTGCCCAGCTACGTTGACGCCCGTAAGCCATTCGAGGCGACGCGAGGTCTCCATTGCGCGTTCGATCTGTTTTGGGCTACCGAAGTCGATCATCATCGCCTGTCCAAGCACGTTGATGCCATCCTCGTAGCTGTGCAGTTCGTCATACTGGGCCGTGGCGAGGCCGTTGGTGAACATATTGGTCACGTACATCGTGTCCAGTGTGTGCAACAGCGAGTACTGCAGTTTGGTGTGGTCGGCGCCCATGAATGCGAGACCCGGCCACCAGTTGAGGAAGTCGCTGTCGTCCGACAGTCCCCCGCCAAACTCGCCGTCGGATATTTGCCGATTGTCGATATACCAGTTGATCAGCCGGTCGAGGTATCCCAAGTCTGTCGTCTGCAGGAAAGCCCACTCAGGAACGCCTGCGGGAGCATTCGGTGGCGTGAACGGCGGCTTTATCTGCTCGTGGTTCATCTCATTCCAGTACTTGCGGCCGAGGTCGTTTTCCGGATCGACGCGGAGAAGGTCTGTGATGTCGGCATCAAAGCGGTTGAAGATGTTCAGCTTCCGTGAGTTCACGGACTCTTCTACGAGGTTTGCGTAGTTGTCTCGCACTTGTGTCAGGCGATCGCTCACGTGTTCAGGTAGCGCGTCTTTCCATGGCTTGAAGATCAGCCGAAGATGCATGCCTTCGAGCGATGATGGGCCGAATTCGGCGCTGGCTGAGGCGATGGTGAGGAAGAGGCTCTTTCCGTTTGGCAAGATGCGGTCGCGTGTGTCTAGCCAGAGTGTGTGCGGCTCGCCAGGTTTGATCGAAAAACTGAAGTCGAGCATGTTGCGCATGGGCCATACGGGGTCTTTGATCTGGATGTTGATCGGGATGTAGGCGCCATGGGTTGGTTTGAGGTCTAGGGCAGGGAGATCGATGGCGATGCCGTCGAGTCCGGCGTGCATGTTCTCCCAGCTGTAGGAGGTGCCGTGGCCTTCGTCGGCCTGGAGGGCGCGGAAGTCGGCGGGAATGAGGATGTGCACGATGGGCAGGGGTTGTTTGGTGGTCGACTCTGAGGTTTCTCTGCCGCGGCCGATGGAGGTGCGTCCACCGCCCGTCGACACTGCGGGCATCGCGACCATCGTGGAGCGTTCGTCGGCGGAGAAGCGGCCGTGGATGAAGTCGACTAGAGGCGTGAGCGACGGGTTGTCGAGGGCGCCTCTGCTCGTGACGCTGTAGCGGAGGATGGCGATGCCTTCGGGCTCTTTGCCGGGGTGAACGTAGTAGGCGGAGAACTCGCCGATGGGCCACTCCTGCTTGACGTTGGTGAAGCGAACTTTTTCGCCGGTGACGGCCTCGGTGAAATCGTGAGTCGTGCGTTCCTGGCCCTCGGGTCTTTCAAAGAGTGTTTTTGCGAGTTGCGGCGAGGTGTCGTGCTGGTCTGGATCGGCGACTGCGCCGGGCTTGCCCTGGCCGGGGGTCAGGAGGGAGACGTTGCCCCATGCTCCTCCCTGAATCTCGAGGTGGTTCCATGGCTCGTCGGGCATGTAGAAGGTGACGGACTTGCCGGAGAGGGCGTAGCAGTCCCAGTCGGGAAGCTGGAAGTAGTCGAAGCGTCCGACGAGTGTGGAGCGGTTGTAGACGCCGGGCCATGTCGTCTCGCGGATTCCGTCAGTTCCCTTCCACCACCATCGCTTGAGATCGTAGGCGTCGTGAATCTCGACCTTGCGGACGGTTGTGTCTTCGGCGGGTAAGGGTGCCGGTATGTCGTTTGCGCGGTTCCAGCCGTAGTGAAACCACCACTCCTTCTGCCAGTCCGGTTGAGCGAGGTCGCGCTGCAGCGGTGGGATCGACTGCGGCGTCTCGTCCTTGGCCAGCGAGGCGATGTTGCCGTCGGAGAGCATGCGGTCGTAGATGCGCAGCTCGTCGATGTCACCACCGCGGTCGTAGTTGTAGGAGCTCTCGACGCCGGTTGGGGCGATGATGCGTGAGTGCGGGCCGAACTGATCGAGCGCCGCGTCGAACATTCCGGTCGCTGCTTTTTCGCCGGCGAGTTTGCCATTGACGTAGAAGCGGATGCCGGAGGTCTCGTCCCAGGCGAGGGCCAGATGCACCCACTCGTTGGGTTTGGGAAAGTCCGGCATGGTGTAGGAGACGCGGGTTCGTCCGAGGTTGATGTCGGTGACGAAGGCGTCGAAGCCGTGGCCGTTGTAGTCGATGCGTAGCCAGACCATGTCCCAGCTGGAGTGATCACCGTAGCCGACGCGGAAGATGGGAAACTCAGTTGCGTCGACCGGGTCGCGCGAGCGCCAGTAGAAGGAGAGGGTTCCGCGTTGCGAGTAGATGTTGCCTGGCGCCCAGTAGGAGAGGAGCTGGTTGTTGCCGCACTGCAGATAGGAGCCCCTGGCGCCATCGGGAAGGATTTTGACGTCCTTGAGGAAGTTGGGAGTGGGGTTTCCGCCGGCTGCGTAGTCGGCGTTGAAGCCATGGTCTCCGGAGAGATAGAAGAGCAGGCCGGGTTCTTTGGACTGGGCTGGGGAATGGGCTGGGGCCTGGGCTGCGGCCGGGATCGTGATGGCCAGAAGGCTGAGTGCGAAGAGCATTTTGGAGCGACGCATAGAGTCCCACCTGGGGGTGAATCAGATTCGACGGCCGGTGGGGACCTCTTGGTTCGCGACGCGGAGAATTGGTCCGACCGGGTAGCCGAGATTGTCGACTATCGAGCGGGAAGATGCAAATGTCCTTCGGTATCGAAGAAGGCATAGCGCAGATAGGCACGGATGAGAGGCCTTCTTCTTCGGTGGCCTGGAGGTTGGGGAGGATTGCTGGTTTGGTTTCGGGCTGCGGGGGATCGGGCCATTTGTCTTCGTCGTCTCCCTCTAACTGCATCTCCTCCATGAGGAGGGTGACGGCGCTTTTGCGTTCGGCGGGTTGGGTGATCTCGGATTGTGGGGCGAGAGTGCCTAGTTCGGGGTGGAGGGTGATCTCTTCTACGGTTTGGGGTGTGGTTTGCTGTCTGTATTGTGTGTTTCGAGTGGTGGTTGGTTTGGGGAGGTTGAGGCTGGCGATCTGAAGGCCGTAGAGGAGAAGGCCGGCTCTTCTGGGGTCGATTTCGTTGGCGGCGATTCGCTGGAGGACCTGGCCGATGGAGAGCTGGATGGCGGATTGGTCTTCGGGGAGCGGGAGGTCGAAGGTGGAGCGGCGGGTCTTGCGGGTCTTTGCGTCGGCGACTGGTTTGCGGGTGGTGTGGTGGTAGTAACAGAGGTCTTCTCCGCGCAGGCATGGGCTGCCGCAGCGGCGGCCGTCGGTGAAGATGTGGCGGCATTGGTATTGTTTGGGCTCGTTCATTAGTTCCCTTGGTTGCTGGTTGTTAGTTGTTAGTTGTTTATCGTTTCCGCGGATAGCTCCCCCTCGGGGTACTCATTTTCGGCAAAGTCTTCGGAGCAAAGGAGTTAAGTCTGGACTGGTTTAGCTAGTTGGGTGGTTGGGTTGTTAGCTGGTTAGCTTGTTGCTGGTTGGCTCGTTAAAAGCGAAGGCCCGGCTTTTGGCCGGGCGTTGTTGTTTTCTTTTTACTATCTACTTTTAATTCTATCGAATTGAGTGAAACTAAAATGCCAGTTTTGCCGAATTTATTTTTGGCTTGCAGGTGATTGATTTTTGATTAGTTATGGATTTTGTTGTGCGACTTTTGATGATTTTGGGGCTTGACATGAGAGTTTGGCCGATTTTTGAAGGGTTAGTTGATAAACATTCGGATAGGAAGTTCGGAACCGAAAGCATCTGCTTTGCTCACGAAATCCGCGTTCTCGTGAACCGGTAGGCCTACTTCTCCATCTCTGGATAGGGGCCGATGCCTCCGCCCTTGATCCAAGCCTCGAGGTATTCGTCGAGCACCGGGAGGGGAACACCGCCCGTTGCCAGAATCGCATCATGGAAGGCACGGAGATTGAACTTCGGCCCCAGCACCTCCTGGGCGTGCTTGCGCTCCTTCATGATCTCGGTCATCCCGAGGTAGTAGCTCAGCGCCTGCCCGGGCCACGAGATATATCGATCGATCTCTTCTTCGATGTCGTGCTCACTGAGCACCGTATTGTCGCGCAGATACTGCTGCGCCTGCTCGCGCGTCCAGCCCATCGCATGCATGCCTGTATCGACGACCAGGCGCGACGCCCGCCACGACTGGAAGCTCAACATCCCGAACTTCTCATAGGGGGTGTGATACATGTCCATTTCGGTGCCCAGCCGCTCACAGTAGAGCGCCCATCCCTCGCCAAAGGCCGAGCCTCCCCCACGGAAGCCATCCGGATCCAGATGCTCCCGCGCAATTAAACCAGCCCAGGAGTGCCCGGGCGCTGCCTCATGCAGGGTAAGCGCGGGCATCCCGTAGAGCGGCCGCGACGGCAGGTCGTACAGGTTGATCATGAATCCGCCCGGGCCGCCGAACCCTGCAGGCTGATACGGCGCCATCTCAACCGGAATGGGATGGATCCCGAACCGGCCCCGCGGCATATAGCCGAAGTAGCGGTCTGCCTTGTCGTCAAACTCCTTCATCATGTAGGAGACCTTCCCCAGCAGTTCGTCCTCGGTCTTGGGGTAGAACTGGGGGTCCGTCCGCATAAACTTCAGGAACGCAGGAAAATCGCCCTCGAACTTCGCCTCAGCCATCGTATCCAGCATCTCCTGGTGGATCTTCGCCACTTCGGCCAGTCCAAAGGCGTGAATCTCCTCGGCCGTCATATCGAGTGTCGTGTAACGCTTGATCTGCGCCTTGTAGTAGGCCTTCCCATCGGGCAGTGACTCCGCCGCAATCGACGTCTGAGTGTGCGGGTAGTACTCGTCGTTCCAGAATGCCAGCAGAGGTTTATATGCCGGAATCACCTGTGTCTCGATGGTCTTCTTTGCCTCAGCGCGCAGCCTCGCCTGCTCGGCTGTGTTGATAGTCGACGGCATTTTGGTAAACGGCTTCCAGAACGGCGTCATGTCGGCGGACTTCGCATTCGCGATCGGTGCGATGGTCTGATCGCGCCCGGTCAAGGTTATTTTGGGCGGCGTGAATCCGCGCGCGAGGCCAGCCCGCATGTTGGTGATGTTCTCGTCGTAAAACCGCGGAATATCGGTCAACCAGGTGAGATAGTTTAAGTAGTCCTGTTCCGTCCGAAAGCCTCGCTGCCCTGTTCCTTGAACGCCCGACCAGAACGTTTCAAGCGAGTTCACTGGCTTCTCCCACTCCTTGAACTTCTGCGAGTCGATTTGCGTCTCGATCTGGTAGCGATAGATTTGCAGGTTCATGCGCTCCGATTCGCTCATCGCGGCCTGATCGAGTTTGTCGACCTGCTCCTTCACGCTCTGAAAATGCTCGAGAGTCTTCTGCTGGGTGGCCGGATCGACCGATCGCAGCATCGATGGCTGTACTCTGCCGATCAAGCGCAGCGGCTGTGCGCCTCGCTGCGACTCCCGCCACTTCGTATCCGCCTGGTGGATCGCCTTCAATTCCAGGCCCGCCTTGCTCGGAGCCGCCGTTGAAAGCGGCGAAAGTGCAACAGGATTGCCTTCCTCGTCCGTCGCAGCTGGCGCCGTTGCCGCCGCCGGTTTAGCTGGGGCCGGTTTGGCAGTCGCAGGCTTCGCTGCCGGAGTCTGAGCGCTCGCGAGCCCCATTGCTGACAACATCGACACCGCTACGATCGACACCAGTACCCAAGCACGAACTACGCGCATCATCTCTCCAGGGAAAGGGAATTTTCTTACCAATGTAAACTACGCGCTCCCAATTCCTGCTAAGCGCGTTCGAAGTGGAAGAGAAGTTGCTGCTCGCTCGCCACCGGCTTGCCAGCCTTGGTCGCGGGCGTGAAGGTCCAGGTCTGGACGATCGCCATCACCGCCTCGTCCACTCCGTGGCCAAGGCCTTGATCGACGTGAGTGTCCACAACCTTGCCGTCTTCGTCGATCACAATGTCGATGACGACATCGCCGCGCGTGCCATGCGGAAGGACCGAAAGATCAGGCTTGGGCGGAGGGTAGAAGTTCGCCATGGCAACCGTCACGTCGGCCTCGCCCGACGGATCGCCGCTGTTGGTGGGCGGGGGCGGCTCAGGCTCCTTCATCGCAAGCTTCGGCGGGTCCTTAGGCGGCACGATCTTTGGCTTCGGCGGTTGCACCGCAGCCGTGCGACCAGGAGCGTAGGCCTTCAACATGCGGGCGGCGGGGGCGTCGCGACGAACTTTGGCGACACCGCGAAATTGGTATGTGAAAGCCGCAAGGAGAAGAACATGCAGCACTACCGAGCCCATCTTCTTAAGAGACATCCGCCGGTTATCAGGGTGCCTCGTATTCAGAGAGACGAATTCCATAAGCCATTATGGCTATCTCTCGAAAATTTGTCGTCAAAAAAACCGTCAGACTTGACGCAATTCAATCCACGCTCCCTCGAACTTTGATGAGCGCGCCATGGCTCCAGACATTCGTCCCGGACTGTGAGTTGTTCGCTTCAATTCATTCATCGCGGAGCAGAATCATCGGATCAACGGCGAGAGCACGTCGAGCAGGTACCAAGGCGGCAACGACGCCTACGCCGAGCATAGTAAGAATGACACTGCCGAGGATGACGGGGTCTTTGGGCGTGGCCTGATACACGATAGACGAAAGGACACGGGTTGCCAGGACGCCGAGGATCATGCCAGCTATCGATCCAATGGCGAGCAGCCGGAAGGTCCGCCCGAGCGCTGCGCCGAGCACCTTGCGTTGACCGGCCCCAAGGGCGATGCGGATACCGAGTTCACGGAGGCGTTTGCTGACGGTATAGGCGGCCATGCCGAAGATGCCGGTAATGGCAAGCATCGCGCCGAGCAAGCCGAGCACGCCGAGAGAAACGGTGGCCACGCGAGCGGCGAAGAGGGCGGAATCCAACTCGCTGTTCCAAGTTATGATGTTGAGCGGCAGCGCTGGATCGAGGTTGCGCATCGAGCGTTGCAGTGCTGCGGCGATCTCTTGCGGGTCACGTTGCGACCGAACTATGAGCCAAGTGTCGCTGGAAGGGTGCTGGAGGAAGGAAAAGAACATGGCGGGCTTGGGGTCTTCGGTAAGGGTCTGGTATTTACCGTCTTCGACCACTCCTATAACTTCCGCCCGATTGCCGCCCCAGAACTTGAAATGGCTGCCTACAGCCTTGTCGACGGATCCGAGGACCTTACGGGCGAATTCGCGATTCACGACGGCCACGATAGGAGCTTTGTCTTCATCGTGCATGGTGAAGGAGCGGCCAGCCAGAAGTACCGTTCCGGCAGCATTGAAGTAGTCGGGTGAGACACTGAAGTTCTGGGCATCGGCTGCAGCATTTGTAGGACGGAAATCGGTGGTGGCGTCGGTGTATACGTTGGAATCCCCTCCACCGATACTGAGCGGAAGCCGATCGGCAAGTCCCACGGCCGTGACGCCCGGGATCGCTGCGGCAGCATCGAGCATCCGTTTCTGCATCAGTACGCGCTGGTCGGCCTCATATCCAGCCATCTTCAGATCGGTCTTTACGAGCATCACGTTCTTAGGCTGAACACCGTAGTTGCTTTGCAGCGAACGAGCCAGGCCGCGCACGGCCACGAGCGAAGCGGTGACCAGAACAGCGCAAATGGCGATTTGCAGGCTTAGAAGTACGTCGCGCAGAGTGAAGCGGCGTGTGCCGCCGACGCTTGTGGTCCCGGAGCGAATGATCTGCCAGGGATCGGAACGGAGAATCTGGCGTACAGGGACCAAGCCGAAGAACATCCCACTGAAGATGGCCAGCAGGAAGGCCAGAGCGAAGGTCTTCAGGTCCGGATTGACCGGCACATTGATCGGGATATTCGGAATCGGCCGCCATGTGCTGAGGGCACGGAGGATGGCCACGGCTCCTGCCATGCCACAAATGCCTCCAGCCAGAGAGACCAAAACGGCTTCAGTGAGGAGCTGGCGAAAGATCAGCTGACGGCGCGATCCGAGAGCCATACGGACTGCGATTTCGCGCGAGCGATCCGCCGCCCGTGCGGCGAACAGGCTACCAAGATTGGCGCATGCGGCAAGCAGGATAAGACCTGCGAGGAGCATGAGCCCGAACATGAAAGCGCGCGTTGGTCGGCCGAGGGTATTTCCGGCGAGTCCGGGGCGGGACAAAGAGAATTTCAGTCCATCATCGGATTTGGGATAGGTCTTCGCCAGCGAATTTGCAATGGTGTTCAAGTCCGAAGTGGCTGCGGCCGGCGTTACTCCGGGTTTGAGGTGTCCTATCGCCCAGGCGCTATGGTTGCCACGCTCCTCGAGCGAACTCCAATCATTGATTTGGGGCGAATCGACGATGGGAACCCACAGATCGGGCGCGAAAAAAAGTTCGGTGCCACGGAAGTCCGGCCGAGCAACGCCGATGATGGTGTAGGGATGCTTGTTGATCTGCACAGTCCGACCGACTGCAGCAGGATCAGCATTAAACTGGCTGTGCCAGAGGGCATAGCTCAGAACGATCTCGGGCACGCTATTCATCCCATGTTCTTCGGAAGCATGGATAAATCGGCCAAGATAGGGCTGAATGCCGAGGGCATCGAAGTAATTGCCGCTTACGGTATAGGGCCAGACTACAGAGGGATTTCCGTGCCCGGTGTCGAGCCCAACGCCGCCCATGATGTTGTATAGGACCAGCGAGTCGAAGCTGCGGTTCCTGTCACGCAGGTCGCGATAATCCGGATATGACTCCGATGGAGATGTGTCTGACCCGTAAGCGCGTTCCAGCATGAACAACGTCTCGGGATGCGGCACGTTGAGCGGTCGGATGATCAACGCATTCAGTACGCTAAAGACGATTGCATTGGCGCCAATGGCGAGTGCCAGTGTGAGTACGGCGGTCAGGGCGAATCCAGGCGCTTTTCGCAACTGTCGTAAGGCGAGTCGTATATCGGCGTTCATGCTCCCCCTTGTTACGCATCGGCATGTATTTTCCTCGGGTTCCCGGGGCTTGTATCGGTTGTACGCACGTGCCGGGGCGGCGGTTCCATGATGTTTTCAGTTCCTAGCCAAGGATAACTGGGCAGAAGGATGACGACACACACAACGGCAAATGCAAAAGCAAGTACAAAGACAAATACAGGGATCCTTCGCTCCGCTCAGGATGACGACGTTTGAGATGGATGGCGCTCAAGAAACGACGACTGCAACGGCTTGGGCGGGGATTAGCGGAGGGAGAAGCGGAAGAACTTCCAGAGGGCGTTCAAGCTCTGTTTCAGGGATTGGGAGTTGGTGGCATGGAGGGTTCGGAGGGTTTTGAGGCGGGCCATGAGGCCTTGTCTTAGAGTTCCGTTAGCTACCCGTTCGGAGTTGGTGGGTGTTGCGGCCCCGGGGGTGGTGATTCGATCGATGGTGAACGGGAGGCTACGGAAGGCTACCGGGTAGAGCTTGAATGCCGGTGGCGCGCGGGATGGTTCCCTGCAGGAGGTATTGGGAGCCGTCGTGGAGGAAGCGGCAGTTGAGGTAGAAGGTGTTGGCTGGGGTGGCGGGTTGGAGTTTGGCTTCGATTAGCGGGGTGCAGGGGCCGAAGGCGGGATGGGCGAGGTTGCCGGTGATCTCGACTACGGTTGGGTCGCCGGAGAGGAAGGTGTCGATGTCCATGATGCGGGTGGTGAGGTTGAGGGCGAGGGTTCCGCCTGGGTTCAGCGTGAGTGGGCCTTCGAGGGTTTTGCTGAAGGTGACGCCTAGCGCCGGGGGAATCATCTGTGTGGCTTCCCAGGTGAGCGGGACGCCCTGGGGTTTCATCTCGGTTTCGATGTAGCGGTAGGTGTCGGCGTAGCCCATCTCGATGAGAGTGGAGGCGGTGATTCTGCCGACGAAGAAATCGGGATCTAGCGGCAACGGGTAGCGGGGTTTGATGAGGTGGGCTTTGATCGGTTTTGCGGATGACGAAGGGTTTTGGTTTGCGGCTTGCTGGTTGAGTTGCTGGATCTGCTCGAATTCGATGTTGAGGCGGCCGTCGCCAGCCATCTCGATCATGTGAACGTACTGATTGAAGGCTCCAGGGAGGTAGCGCGGGGTGTTGCCGATGCACCAGACGATCCAGAGCTCTTCGGCGCCGCGATCGACGGCAGTGAGGAGGTTGGCGTCTTTGATCCAGACGGAGTCGGTGTACCAGTCGCCGTTGATCTGGACGGCGGGCATGAAGATGGGTAGGGAGATTCCGGCGACGAGGAGATCCATGGTGAGTTGCCGGCCCGTGATGACTTCGGAGGTTTTGCGGCTGAAGTTGCAGACGTTGAAGGTTCCGGCCATGCCGGTGGATCGGTTGATGGCGGGGATGTCGATGCCGAGGTGGGGAAAGACGTAGTTGCGGATGCCGTCGGAGCTTGCCATTCCCATCATGTCCCAGGCGCGGAGGTAGTCTTCGATGGGCATGGGCGCGCCGAAACGCTCGACCTCGAGGGTGCGCCAGCGATCGCACATCTGATCGGGAGTGAGGCCGGAGAGGAGCATGGCGAGGTTCATGGTGCCGCCGGAGGTGCCGTCTCCGTGGGCGAAGGTAAGGCCGAGTTCGGAGAGAGCTTTGAGGACTCCGGCCTGGTAGGCGACGCGCATTCCGCCGCCGGCGAGGATTAGAGAGCGGCGTGGGCCGGTGTATCCGGGGAAGGTTGCGTCGAGAGACTGGTCAGCCATTTTGTTCGCCGGTTTTGAGTAGGAGCATGAGCACTCCGGTGATTGCTTCGAGGATGAGGAAGATAAGGAAGAGAGTGTGGGGTCTGTGCTCGACGAACAAGGAGCAGATGCGACCGAATACCCCGGCCCAGACGATGATCAGGAAGCTATTGCGGAACGGTTGTGCGATGAAGATCTGATGACGCCAGTGCCAAGAGAAGCATCCGCAGCCGAGTTCGAGGCCTTTCAGGAATCTGTACTGGCTTGAGAGGGTCGCGGCGTCGATGGCGGACATGGAGTTGAGGTCAACGTGAAAGACGAGACGCAACTCCCATGGAGCGACGAAGAGGCCGCAGAAGCCGACGACGATGAGGGTGATGATGTAGAGGTAGAAGAAGAATTTTGTGATGAGTTCCATGTGTCAGTCCCTCGGTTGGGGCCTCGATTGCGGCCTGGATTGAAGCCAGTACCAGAAGATGAGGCAGCCGCTGAGTCCGTCGAAGGCTGCGATGGCCAGGGCGAGAACGGAGAATACCTGGCGCTCGACGCCGATGATGACGGCGGCGCAGGCTCCGAACTTTTGCAGGGCGGACCAGAAGATGGCGACGCTTTGGGTGGAGGGGCTGCGCATAGCTTGGAGTAGCATTCCGCCGAAGAGCGCCATGAACAAGCCGATGGTGGAGAAGAGCTGCTCGGAGGTGGGGTTGCGATCGGCGCCGACGAGCCCGAGGACGAACTGGGGCCACGCGAGCTGAACCAGGCCGCTGATGACGGTGGTTGCGGAGATGAGGAGAATTAGCCAGTAGGCTAATTTTTGGGGCTGGGAGTTCGGTACTGCGGACTCCATGCCACCAGGAAGTAAGCCATCATGGCGACCCACTGAATCGTCCAAAGTATTACCCTCCACTTGTTCAACATCATCCATCGACCGAGGATGTCGTTTAGCTGGGCCTGCGTGGTGATGCCCTGCGCCATGATTGCGTTCAAGGGCAGGATGAGCTTGACGGTGAGGACGGTCGCTCCGATGAGTGCGGCGAAGACAATGATGGGAACCCAGCGGAGTCTGGTGCGGAACTCGAAGATGATCATGACGAGATTGGCGGCGATCATGGCTTTGGTCATCTGGGTGAAGAATGCGGTTGCGGCAGTGACTTGCGGCACGAATTGAAGATAGTAGTTCGCGGGGGTGAGCTGGGGCGTGACGGGGAAGGAGAAGAGCCAGAGCGACCAGCCTGTGCCGAAGTACATGGAGACGCAGAGGAAGAGAAAAGCGTAGATGATTCGCAGGATCCAGAACTTCACAGGCAGTCTCCTGGGGAGGGTTTGGCTGTGGGGGGTTGGAGCCATTGCTGGCGCTGGCCGAGGTCGACTACGGTCTCGAAGCCTGGCGGCGGCGTGGTTGGCGGTTGGGCGTAGCTGAGGAACCAGCTTTCGAAGTGATCGTCGAGGATGCCTTCGGCTTCGGGGATGAAGGCGGTGAGGATGGGATCTTTGCCGATGTCGAGTTGCTTGAGGGGCTGGAGGCGGTCTAGGTTGCCGATGCAGAGGCGGGCAGAGCCTTTCTTGAAGAGCGAGAAGCCGGCCTTGCCGTGGAAGTAGACGGAGGATTTCATGAGGAGGCCGCGGAATTCGCAGAAGTTGGCGGCTCCGGTGGAGATGGGAAACCAGGGGTTGGGCTTGTCGATTTCGACGAGCATGCCGAACTCGCCATCGAGATCGTATTGGGCGCTGACTTTGGTGTCGGTGATCTGGAAGTCGAGGTTGGCCTGGTGTTTGGGCATTCCCCAGATGCCTTTGCCGCCTTTGACGGAGACTTCGGTGGAGACGGGAAGGTCGAAGACGTATTGGCCCGTGTCGTAGTGCGAGAAGAAGAGTGCGGGGAGCAGACGCGGGGCGCGTTTGGCTCCGTGAGTACAGGCGATGGCGATGCTGTACTCGATGTATTTGCCGATGTTGGTGATCTGGTAGTTGACGACTGTGATGACAAGGAGGCCCTTGCTCCAGAGACGGAGGGCGTGGAGTTCATTGCCGGGCATGAGGGCTTCGGCTTTGTCGGCGTTGATGGGGAAGACGGCCATGAGAACGGGGGTTTTGTGGCAGGCTACGGGGAGTTGGAAGGGGATGGCGTCGACGAGGGAGTATCGTCCGGATTGCTGCAAGACGCGCTTCGGAATGGACATTCGACGCTCCTGTTTCTAGGTTTCCGTTTCTAGGTTTTCTCGAGTTCCTCGTAGATTGCGGGGAAGGTGTCGCGGCTGGCGTCCTTGCCCATGAAGACGTCGAGATGGCCGTAGTTTGGCAGCATATGCAGGGAGTGGCGGTTGGCTGCGTGCTGATTGAACCAGTCGTAAGTGCGCTGCTGGCTTTCAGGGAGAAAACAGAGGTTGTTCACACCGGCGAAGAAGGCGAAGCGCGCGTCGGTCTGCGGGGGGTTGCGAAGGAGATCGGACGGGAGCTCTTTGAGGTTGTCGACGGGAACGAGATGGCCGTTGCGGACGCATTGGATCATCTGGGCGAAGAAGGAGATTGGGACTTTGGCAAACTCCTGCCGGAGCCACGCGTGAGTTTCAGGATTGAGATTGGCGTGCGACCAGAGTGCGGGGAATCCTGCGCCATAGGTGAAGCTGACCATCTTGCAGACGATGTTGTTGCATTCATGATGAGTGAGGCGGACGATTTCTGTGATGACCTTGGACAGCAGCGTGGGGGCCTGGATGCCCCATTGGGGATCGAGGTATTGCGTCATGGGGCGAAGGAACGGGACGGAGGCGCGCATCTTGAACTGCGACCACGCAGGGATGACGGTGTGGAGGGAGACGGCGTTGCTGACGATGACGTTGACTTTGGGGACGAGACCGGCGACAGCGGACATCATGAAGCTGGTGGAGCCCTGGCAGTGGATGACGGCTTTGACGGAGCTAGCTCCGGTGCGGCTGGCGACGGTTTCGACGGCTACAGGATGGTCGTAGACGGCGGCCTTATCGAGGGTCCAGCGATTGAAGGCGAGATCGATACTGGCGCGCCAGTTTTCGAGCCAGACGTCGTAGCCGCGCTCGATGAGGTAGTCGACGATGTTGGTTTCGACGGGTGCGCGGAAGAGGTTGGCACGTACGCCCGCCCCATGCACGAGGATCACCGGGCCTTTGGTGGGCGGGGTGGGGCCCTGGACGTGGATGAGGTTGCAGGCGAAGCCGTCCTTCGCGATAAAGGGAACGACCTCTTCGTGCCAAGGTGTGCGCGTTGGAGGGAGGTTTTGCGTGGAGACGCCCATAGATATCTCCGTCAAATACGGGGCCGGGCTATCGCGTGTGGCTCAGGAGCGTAAAGAATAGCAAAATTTGAGGCTTTGGAGGGGCTGATTTGGATCAGCCGTCGTTGGAGGTGCCAAAAACCAAAGGCGTTCGCGATCAGTTTTCAGTTGACCAGATGTTCAGTTTTTCAGTCAGGCGACGGCGAGGTTAGGTTCTTTGGTGTCGTGGCAAAGAGCAAATGCAGTCCTATTTGCCGCTCTGAATGAGAACATCCAACAATTAGACATGGGACCTAGAAGCTTTCGACTTTTACGGGATTGTTCTCGTCGTTGTCGAGGTAGTAGCTGATTGTGGCGCTGGCTCCGTTGAGTTTCATGATGGCGTAGCCGTGGGTAAGGAACGGGCCGTTGGGAACGGGGCGAATGCTGTCGTCAGCGGCGATTTCAGGGTGCTGGACCGCTGGCGGCTCGCTGGACAGGACCGGGACTGCGCCGTTGCCGACGCAGCGCATGAGGATGCCTTGCTGCTTCTCGTAGATGACCAGATCGTGTTCGTGTCCGCAGAGCCAGACTGCGAAGTTCGGCAAGATGTCGCCGAGCTGAGCCTGCAGTTTGGGATTGATGGCAAGAGCGGTTTGTCCATCGGGCACCGGAGAGACGATGCTGGAATAACGGGTGAAGAGCTGGTGGTGAGAGAGAAGAACGGATTTGCGGGTGCCTGCTGTGGCGACTCGCTGCTTGACCCATGCAACCTCGGTGTCGGCGAGGAAGGTAGGGATTGAGCCGCTGGGGGTGCGATCGTTGAGGCCGGTATCGATCATGACAAACTGCCAGTTGTCGTTTCGGAGACAGCAGTAGCTTGCGGGTTGATTTAGCTGTTTGAGCAGAGCGTAGTAGGGCGCGCCGCCGCTGTACATGTCGTGATTTCCTGAGAGGGTGAAGCTTGGAATCTTGTTGGGGTCGAAGTACTGTTTCCAGATTTGCAGGAAGTAGTTCTGAACCTCGAAGTCGGTGCAGGAGTAATAGATGTCGCCGAGATGGATGACGACATCGGGCTGCTTGCGAGCGATCTGAACCATCACTTGTTTTGCTTCGTCGGTGCCTGTGCCCCAGTCTCCAACAATGGCTACGGTTGCATTGGCGGGGAGCTTGCCGTCGATAACGAAGTCGTCGATGGAGTTGTAGACGATGTAAGGGACCTTGGCATTGGCGAGCTTGACGGCGGCCTGGAACTCCGCGTATTTTTCCTCGACTTCGACCCAACGTGCGTCGCATTGCTGATACTTCGCAAATTGCAGAGAGAGGGCTGCTGCCTTGGCTGTGTCGCCACTGAGCTTCGCCATCGCAATTTGGCGGGCAACGGTGGAACAGTACTGGATGAGAGAGCCGACACCCTCCGCGGCTAACGGGCCAGCGACGGCTGGAGGTGACAGAGGAGTGCCTGCCTCGACGGCTTCGGCGTCGATTGCTGCGCCCTGCACCATCGGGTCGCTCGTGTCCGGCCGCTGAATGACTGGGGTTTCGCCGATTGACTGAGTGTGGGAGGATGAGGTGCTTTTTGCGACGACTTCGTCGACGGCGGACTGCCAGAGGGAGAGATCGGGGTCGCGAACTGGTTTGATGGTCGGCACGACTGCTCCTTAAAGAAAGAGGGATCGAAGGTCAGACGGACATGATGGCGCGCATGAGATCGACGAGGCCGCTTCCCTGGAAGTCAATGTTTCGGCCGAGATCGATTGCATTCTTGAGAAAGATGTCTTTCACGGAGGCGGGGTCGCCTCGATACTCGGGATGAACGGAGAGAAAGGCAGCGATGGCTCCGGAGACGTGGGGGGCGGCCATGCTGGTTCCGCTTCGCTCTTCGTACTCGTAACCCTGATCTAGGCGAATGGAGCAGGAGATGACTTTTTCGCCGGGAGCGACGATGTCGGGTTTGTGGCGACCGTCGCCGGTTGGGCCTTTGGAGGAGAAATAAGAGACTCCGTAGGTATGCGGCTGCGATTTGTGCACGGAGCCTACAGCGATGGCGTCTTTCGCGTTCGCGGGATCGGTGATGGAGAGGGAGATCCAGGTGGGGACCTCTTCACCGGTGTCGAGTTTGGTGCTGCCATAGCCGGAGTTGCCGCAGGAGATGACGACGATAAGGCCTGAGTCGATGGCTCGCTCCACCTCGTCGCAGAGCGGGCTGTGGCCGCAGCCGTACCACTTGGGATCGAAGGGGTAGCCGAGGCTCATGTTGACTCCGTCGACGACAATCTTGCGGCTGTTGGCGTTGAGCTTGCGGGCGTATTCGAGACCGAGGATGGCGTTGGATGCGGAGCCGGTGCCGTTGTCGTCGAGAACCTTGATGTTGATGAGGGTCGTCAGCGGCGCTACGCCGGACGGGCAGCCGTCGAGGGTGACGATCTCGGCTTCATCCTGCTCTTCGATGAACGTTGCTGCTTTGTAGGGTGAGCCGTCTGCCTTTGGTTTCGAAGAGCCGGCGATGATTCCGGCTACATGTGAGCCGTGGCCGTTGCGGTCTTCGAGAGTCATCGAGTTGGAACAGTTTTTTGCGAGGTCGGAGCGGAGGATGCCTTGAAAGTGCGGATGATCGGAGCGGATGCCCGTGTCGAGGACCGCCCAGCAGATGTCTTTTCCGCGTGCGTCGAAGGAGCGCCAGCCAGCGCTGGCTTTGATGGTCGTGGTGGAGTCGAGGAGGTGGGTGTAGGTGGTTTCGTCTTTCCAAATGCGGTGCACCCAGGTTCGTTGATTGGCTAGATCGCGGATATCGGCGGGGCGGAGGCTGGCGAAGATGTAGAAGTCGCTCGCTCTTACCGTGTAGCCACGGCTTTCGAGGAAGGCTTTGACCTCGGATTTTGCGCGGGCGATACCTTGATCGAGTCCGTCCTTCGCTTCGACGAAGGTGATGATGACGGGGATGGGCTTTGGTGCGTCGGCTGGTTGTGCGTCCATCGCGGCGCGGACAGGGGGAGAGATGAGGAAACTTTTGAAGTCGGGCTGCAGCGGAGGAGTCATCTGGCCTCGTCCCGGATGATCTTCGCAACTCTTTCGGCGAGGGCGCCGATGGTGCGTGATGGATTGACGCCGAGGGCTTCGGGAATGATAGCTGCGTCGGCGACGTAGAGGTTTTTGTAGCCGAAGACTTCTCCTGCATGGTTGACGACGCCATCGGCAGCGGAGGTGCCCATGCAGCAGCCACCGAGCGGATGAGGCGTGACGAGGTAGCTGAGGAGGGTCCATGTGGGCGGAACGACGGGGTCGCCGCCGGTCGCGGCCGAGAGATGCTTGTGCATGGAGACGATGGTATCGACGAGGCGCTTTGATTTGTCGATCTCCCAGTCGAGTGAGAGGGAGGATTTGCCTGTGAACGGATTGCGATCGAGGGAGAGAACGCCGTTGGCAGCATCGACTCCCTGCGCGAACCAGGGCATGACGTTGCGGAAGGCTTGAGAGTCGTCGTTGCGAAGGAGATGACCGAAGGCTCCGACGATCATTCGTCCCCAGAGGCCGCCGGCGTCCGATCCGGATTTGACTGCGTTGAAGTAGTCGCGGATGAGATTGGGGAAGCCGCCATCTTCGATCCAGAAGGATTCGCCTGATTGGCTCCGGTCGAGGAAGTCGATGGCGCAGGTGATGGTGGGACCGGTGCTGGGGAGGACGTCGCGGCCATGGTAGAAGGCGGGGGTGAGGAAGTCGCCGTTGCTGCTCCAGTCGTGGCCGAGGAATGGGCTGAGGTTGGGGAGGGTTTTGGTGAGATCGCGACAGCGTAGGAGGAGCTCGGTTGAGCCGAGGGAGCTTGCGGCAACGATGACGATGCGGGCGGTTTCGTTGCCGGGCACACGTTGGCCGGTGGCGATGTTGTCGAAGTCGACGCGGTAGCCGGTGGGGATGGGCTCGATGTTGGTGACGAGACAGAGTTCACGGACTTGCGCTCCGTGTTTTTCTGCCCACGGGATGTAGTTGCGGTCGAGGGTGTTGCGGGCGTCGACTTCGCATCCGATGTCGCAGTTGCCGAGGTGGATGCAGTGTCCTTGATTGACTCCCTGAGCGTTGATGAATTGCTTGCTTTGCGAGGGGTCGTGGCAGTTGGGGAGATCGTAGTTCCAGTCGGGGTCAAAGGTAACGGCTAGCTCGAGTTTCTTGAATCGATCCCCTGCCCCGATGGCGTTGGCTCCCTGCTGCATGAGGCGCATGCGCTGCGTCCACTGATTGTCGGGGACAGGCTGGACGTTCATGAACTTTGCTACCTGATCGTAGAAGGGCTTGACTTCGGCGTAGGTGATCTCTGCGGGCCAGCCCTGAGCGAATGCGGAGGTGGGAGCTTCGCAGGAGATGTTGGCGTAGATGAGCGAGCCTCCACCGACGGCTGCGCCTTGCGCGACGGCCATGTGGCGGAAGGCGTGTAGTTCCATCCAGCCGTTTTCCTTCTCGGGATTGTCGCTGTTCCAGATCCATTTGTCTTCAGGGCGACGAGGATAGTTGGTCTTGTCCCAGCGGCGGCCGCGCTCGAGGATGAGGACTTTGTAGCCGGCTTCGGCGAGACGACAGCCGGTGATGGCTCCGCCGAAGCCGCTTCCGATGATGATGACGTCGTAGGGCATGTCAGGCTCCCACTCTCTTGATGTAGGTGTCCCAGAGTTCGCCCATGAAGAATTTTCCGAACTTGGTCACAGCGGCGAGGCCAGCTTCGGGCGATGGCGCATTGAGTGGCTTGAATTGAGTACCCATCTTGAGGAGTTCTGGAAAGCTTAGAGAGATGATGCCGGCGCCCACGATGGGACCGGTTTTGTCTTTGCCTTGATGGAGCTGGGTGTGGAGCGTGGTGGTGTCGTTCCAGATTTCGAGGACGGGATGAACCTGAACATTTTTCTGACCCGCGAAGTAGTAGTCCTTGCCCTGGTGCTGCAGGCCCCACTCGTAGACCATGAGTTTGAGCGCGGGATCGTTGGTGGGGGAGAAGAGGTTGAAGACTCCACCGGGTGCGGGGAGTCCGGTGCCGAAGGTGGGCCAGTCCATGACGACGTCGAGTCTGCCGAGATGCTGCGGGTCTGCGATGAAGCGGTCGATGTCATCGATCGTGATGACGCCGTGCATGACGAGGATGTCGTTGGCACCTTTGGCGGCGCCGGTGGCGGTGTCGGTTTCGCCGAGGGCAAAGCCCCCGGACATCATCTCGGCAAATGTAATGCCAATGGGATTGGAGTTCATGATCGCTCCTGAATTGAGTGTGTTTCACGGCAACTGCCGTGGGCCGGCTCCTTTGAGGAGCACCTTCGGAGTTCACTCCACCACGTTGGGAGACGATCATCGCGCGGGGAGGGCGGGGCCGTTCAAAACGCAAAACTGTATCGACACGAACCTGGGAATATCGCGTAAGTTACAGATAAGTTTTACCCTAGTCAATGCCGGAATGGGAAGTTCCCCCGGATTGGGGAGCTGGTAGGCAGGATTCTGCGTAGTGGGCGGGAGTGTCGAGGATCGCGACTATTTTTCCATGAGCCTGGAGAGAGTCGCGAGGGACTGTTGCCACAGTTCGCGATGCCAGGCGCTTTCAGATTTGTCCCGAAAGCCGCCGTGGGTAAGGGTGAGCATGCACGCGCCCGAGGCAGAGAGAAGCTTGACGTCGACTGCGGTTTCAGTGAGGCCAAGAGCCGATTTTGTGTTCCAGGCGTAGCGAATCCGGTTATCTTCGGGGACGCTGCAGTTGCTGTGAATGCTTCCCTGGAGGGTTTGCGCGCGGTAGAGATCAATACGGAAGGCGTCTTCGTCTACGGAATGGAAGACAGATCGCATTTTGTCTTCGGGAGGGCAACGGAGCCAAGCTTCGATGTACTCGGGAATGCTGAGAGCATAGAAGACGCGGGCGCGATCGGCCTGAATGCGCAGGGAGAGGCGGATGTCCGACTCCTTTTGGTTTGGGAGCAGGGTCGGAAGCGGGTTTGGGATTATCGCGACTCTGGCTTGGGTGGTTGAAAGATTCGGTTGCAAGTTGCTCATGGGCTTCCCCCTTACTGGAGAGATAAGCATTCTGGTCTCCGAAGGCAGGGTTAGGTTCAATTAATGTGACCAAGAGATGTTGCCGGGGATGGATGGATGCTCCGGGAGGGATTAGTTTTTGGCGACGACGATTATGGGTGTGCAGCTCGCCCAGCTTGCGGACGATGTCTATGGGTTTGTGAAAATGGCGAGGGATGGTGTCCACATTTTGAAAGGATGTGGCGAAGGCGCAAGGGGCAGGGGTGAGTTGCGGAAAAGTGCGGTGTGGCTCCGAAGTTTCACGCTCGTGGGCTTCGGCGTGGGTGGCTTTGATGAAGAATTTTGTATTTTGGTCAGCTGTGCGTTAGCCACCCGTTGATGCGGGAGCGATAGCCGCGGCTCATTGTGAGCTTTTCTCCGTTCATCAGGACGACGGCATAGTCGCCGTCGGCTTCGGTGCGGACTTCTTTGACGTGCTGGAGATTGACGATGGAGGAACGGTGCACACGGAGGAACATGTCGGGGTCGAGCTTCTCTTCGAGCCGGGCCATAGTCTCGCGTAGGAGATGCGTCTCGTTCTGTGTGCTGATGCGGACGTAGTTCTCCTCGGCGCTGATGGAACGTATGTCGGTGACGGGGAGGAAGACGATTCTTCCGCGGGATTTGAAGACGATGCGGTTAGTGTAGCGGTGGCCGTTGGGAGCGGCGGTGTCGTTGGCGACGGGTTGAGCGGCGAGAAGGATCTCTTTGCGGGCGCGCTCGACCGCGGAGGACAGGCGTTCACGGGTGAAGGGTTTGAGGAGATAGTCGACTGCATGGATTTCGAAGGCGCGGAGGGCATACTGATCGTGCGCGGTGGTGAAGATTATTTGCGGCGCGGGGGTGAGCTTGCTGGAACAGAGCTCGGTTGCGATATCGAAGCCGTCCATGCCCGGCATTTGAATATCGAGAAAGAGCAGCTGGGGTTTGGCGGCGCGCACCAGATCGATGGTTTCGGCCCCTGTCATTCCCTCCCCTACAACTTCGATTCCCGGCTCGTCGCGAAGAAGCTGGCGCAGCTTTTGTCGAGCGAGAACCTCATCATCTGCAAGAACAGTCTGAATCATCACACACCATATCCCTTGAGTTTTCCAGTTGGACGCTCCGAGAACTGCAGGGGAAGCGCTAATGTCACCCGGACGTTACCTTGTGCGAGCTCCTCGATTTTGAAAGCCTGGTCGCTCCCGTAGTGCAGACGCAGGCGGTCTTTGACATTGGTGAGGCCGACACCCTGGCGTCCACCGTTGCGGGACGAGGGATGCAGGCCCTGACCACTGTTGGTTATGCTGATCATTAGAGTTGCGTTTTGACGACGTACATCGACCGCGATAACGCCGTCCCGGTCGAGCCTGGAGAGCCCGTGGGTGTAGGCATTTTCGATGACCGGCTGCAGGAGCATTGCAGGAATGAGCGCATCGTGCAGGTCCGAATCGACATGAAGATCCTGGCGTATACGGCCCGTAAATCTGCGGTCCTGCATTGCCAGATACATTTCGATAAATTCCATTTCGTCGCTGAGGGGGATTAATTGGACCTCCCCACGTTCGAGGGTGATACGCAAAAGACTGCTGAGTTGTTCCAGCATTTTGTCGGCGGCGGCGATGTCTGTCTGCATCAGGCTTGAGATGCTGTTCATAGTATTGAAAAGAAAGTGCGGATTGAGTTGCATACGCAGAGCTCGGAGCTGCGCGTTGGCGAATTGTGTCTCCAATTGGACAGCTGCGTACTCTGTTTCCCGATAGAGCTGGTAGTATCCGAGGCCGCGGAGGAGAAAGAAGACGGCCCAAAAGAGAACCAGACTATCAACCAGTTCTCCATCCAGCTGAAAGATGAGGCGGTGCCAGAAGGTCATTCGCGGCATGCCTAGCGGGAGTTGGGGAAAGATTGCGACCCATATCATTTCCTCGACGACGGCGACTGCCAGGCTCAATGGCAGCACAATCGCGATCATCGATAGGAGGTTCGCTCTCTGGACGTACTGCCCGAACTTGCACCAGAGCAGCCAGCAGATGCAACCGAGGAGAAAGTAGTGGACGCACCAGGCTGAGACCAGAAGCTGAAAGGTGATGAGAATATGGGAGTTCCACGAGCGCAGGCTCACCCAGTCCTGCAGCGCGAAGAGCAGCCCCAGTACAGTAAACGCCCCCACGAAGGCGACAGGGTGCAGGAAGGTGGGAACAGCGCGGTTTTTGATCGTTGGAATAAGGTTCAGTGGTCAAGCCCTTTCAATGTTGCCTTTGGTGCATTTGATGCAATCAGGAGCTACCTAGAGGAATGAGTTGACCTGCGAACGACCCTTCCGGGGCAACCGCGATTGCGGCGATCGGAAAGGCTGACTTTTGTGTGCCTTCCTTATAGACGAAGGCCAACGTAAGAGGGTGATGCTCATACCATGTCTTCGCGGCAGACTCTGCGGTTCTACGCTCCTGAGACTCCAACTTTGCTTCGAGGCGCTCGATGTCCAGTTTGAGAAACTGGTTCGCCGGCGCTCCGCCTTGCAAGACAGCGATGCGGAATTGAAGATAAGCCTCTTTGGGGTCGGGCGACATGTTCCAGCCATTGCGTGCGAGGATTCCGAGAGTTGCGGAGGATTTCCAGCATCCCGCGTTTGCGGCTTGTTCGAGAAAAACGCGCGCTTCCTGCGGGGCGTTTGGCTCCAGTTCGGGGTGGTTGACCAATAGAAGTCCAAGTGAATGCATCGCCTGGACAAATCCGGCGTCGGCTGCCCGACGGAGCAATGCGAGCGCTTTGGGTAGATCGTGAGGATGGTCCGGCTCGACCGAATACATCGACCCAAGATCGAAGGCGGCAGCGGGATCGTGTAGCTTCAGGGCGGACTCAAACCATCTCTCGGCGGCGGCTTTGTCCTGGGGGACGCCAATGCCAAAGAAGTAGAGGATGCCTAGATAGGTGGCGGCGGTGCCATTGCCTGCCTGATAGGCCTGGGTCAACAACTGTGCGGCGAGCTCTTCGTTCTTTGGAACGCCTATTCCGTGGAGATAGACGACCGCCATATTGACCTTGGCTTTGACAAAGCCGGAGGCTGACGCTAGCTGATACCAGTGGAGAGCCCGTTTGGGATCTACGGGTACGCCGATTCCAACCTGATAGAAGTAGCCGATCTGGTTCTGTGCCGCGGGGTTTCCGTGGCCTGCTGCTCTCTCATACCAGTAGGCGGCCATAGTGGAGTCCTGGGGGACTCCACGACCGGTGAAGTAATCGCCGGCAAGGGTGAACTCGTCGCTAACGGAGCCGTGCTCGGCGAGCTTGCGTACTTGCTTCACGTCATTTGCAGTGTCGGAATCAGCACAAGCGGTTATCGGAGTCCAAAACGCCGGTGCAAGCAGAAGAACAACTCCACAGCGGTAGATCGTCCACGCATTACGAATCATAATTGCCTCCCTGATCTCAGCGCGGGCCCATT
Organism: uncultured Acidobacteriaceae bacterium; assembly: GCA_963798925.1. Taxonomy (GTDB): domain Bacteria; phylum Acidobacteriota; class Terriglobia; order Terriglobales; family Acidobacteriaceae; genus Edaphobacter. The sequence continues at coordinate 73,732 of CAWCVD010000005.1, read as the reverse complement.
TGTAACTTTGCCGGCGACGAAAGGAACGCCAGCGTTGTTCGCTAGACGGGAGCTGTTACGTAAGCGTGATCGAGCCAGTTCTGCGATTTAGGAGAGGCCGTCCCGGAAATTCGGGGCCTAAACGTTGCTTGTTTGCGATTGGCCGAAGCAATCCGCCGTTCGTCACAAACTTCACGATTAAAAAGAAGGCCGGATAAGGAATCTCCGGCCCTGGCGGAATGTGAGAGGACCACCTTCTAGAATCTGAACTTTGCCCAGAGCAGAAGGTGGCGGAAGGTTGGTTCGACCGCATTTTGTCTGTTGAGGTAGCTGCTGGTGCCGATATTGAGGAGGTTAATGTCGAGGGGACCAACGTTGTTGCGGTTGGTGAAGTTTTGCGCCTCAACGCGGAAGACGAACATGCCGCGGTCGAAGTGCAGCCATGATGTTGGCACGTCCTTTTCGGCGGCGATGTTCCAGAACTGCGAGTTTGGGTTGACGAAGCTGTTGCGGCCTACTTCGAGGGTGGTGAACTGTGGTCCGTTGGGTATGAGCCAATGCACGTTGTCGGCGGTGGTGGGATTGCCGGTGACGGCGTCGTAATAGGCGCCTGGAGTTCCTCCGACGTACGATCCATCAAAGGCTGCTGTGTCGATAGGCTTACTCGGATTGCCCACTAATGGACGGTCGTTGACGTTGCTGCCATCGCCGTTTGTGTCGAGACCGGCGATGTTAAAGGTGCTGTGATAGCCGGACTGCAACTGGGTAGTACCGGAGATGGTGAAGTGACGCGTGAAGGCACTGAGGAGAAAGTCAGTGGCCCCACCGCTGGAGTGGAATCCTGCCGGCGACCAGGCGTAGCTGAAGGAGACGTATTGGCGGTGATCCCATACGGAGGGCCCCCAGTCTTGCCCGAGGCCGTTACCGGAGAGATTGGCGGAGTAGGAGGTGGGTACGGCGAAGGTGCCAAAGACATCCGAGGCGTCGTCGAGGTCTTTGCCATAGGTGTAGGCGACACGGAAGAACAGACCCCGAGAGAACTGGCGGGAGACCTCGGTCTGAAGGCTGTTGTACGAAGAGTCGGCGCGGTTGGCCCGGATGTTGATGGCGTTACGGGCTGCGTTGATGCGCGATCCATTGATGAAGTAGTTGAGCTGCTGGTTGGCGTAGAGCTGGCCGCCGTGGTTGCCGACGTAGTTGACGGTGAGCTTGACCTGGGCTGGCAACTGGCGTTCGACGCCGAAGTTCCACTGCCAGGTGAAGGGATTGGCGAGATTGCTGGCAACACTCTGGACAGAGGACATCGGACTCAAGACCGGAGTGATTGTTGAAAGCAGCGAGGTGGCGTTGGGGAGGCCTCGACCTGTGGTTGAGGTGAGCAGACCTGTGGGTGCGTTCGGGGAAGATTGGCGCGCCGTTGGTGGCGATGTTGGTGAAGTCAGTGTCGTAGAAGAGTCCCAGGCCACCGTGAAAGACGGTCTTACCGTCGCGGAGGAAGCCTGCGTGGGGATTCCAAGCGAAGCCGAAGCGCGGCGCGATGTTGTTGGTGTCGCTTTTGACGCGGATGACTGTGTTAATGGGCGCGAAGGGATTGTTGAGGTCGATGGCTGGATATTGAAGGGAGTTTTCCGGTGGCGTGAGGTAGTCGTAGCGCACGCCGACGTTGATGGTGAGATCGGGTAACAGTTTGACGTCGTCCTGGATGAAGAAGGCGCTCTTCCAGGAGTGAGGATCGATGCGGGTTGGACCGAAGGTCTTGGTTGCCTGACCGGAGGAGCCGAGGTAGTTGTCGAGGAAGTTGTCGAGTGGGGAGAGAGCTCCTCCTGCGGCAAAGGTGAGGCCGCCTAGAGCGTTTTGGGCGACGACATCGGTTTCGATTTGACGACCTACGTCAGCGCCAGCGCGAATGGTGTGACGGCCATGGGCCCAGCTGACGGTGTCCTGAAATTGATAGAGCTCCTCGTTGTCTCCCTGGGGGATGTTCTGGGAGATGCCGAGCGGGGTGGTGGAACCTCCGAATCCTTGTCCACTGAAGGTGATGTTGTAGTTCTTGGAGAGAGGATTGGCGACAGTCTCCGGGGTTGCCTGGAAGAGGAAGTTGACGCGGGTCTCGGAGGCTCGAAATTCGTTGAGCAGATTCGTTGTGAAAATGTGGGTCCAGGTCCCCAGGCCGACTTCAGCGGGCCCACCGACCTCGCCGTCGAAGCCGGGCAGACCGGAGGTGTTGAGGGCGAGATCGGGATCGAAGTTGGCACGATCGTGCAGGTAGCGAACGGTGAAAGTGTCTTTCGACCGGGGGATGAAGTCGATGCGGTAGAGCCATTGGGTTTCGGGCTCCTGCTGCGGGACAGGAGGACGCTCGAAGAGAGAGGTGGTAATGGAACATCCTGCGGAGCAGCCGGGGCGCGGGCTGATTTTGTAAGCGTTGGCCGCGCCGACATTCGTGTACTCGTTCAGATAGGCTCCGCCTGAGAGATAACTGTCGAGAAGCGCGACCTGCGGGCCGCCGATCGCGGTCAGTTGCGCGTAGCCTGCAGCGTCAGGGAATTCGAAGGAGCCTGGCTGCGAGTTTCCGTAGAAGCGTGCGAATTGCAGAGCGCCGAAGCCGTAGAGCTTGTTCTTCCAGATGGGTCCGCCGACGGTAAAGCCGAACTGGTGCTCGTCATAGCGCGCCTTGGGATTGTAGGAATACGGCTTGCCCTGGCGAGTGATGCCGTCGAGCGAGTCGAGGCCGGATCCGGTGTAGAGCTCCCAGAGGTCGCCGTGGAACTGGTTGGTTCCGGCTTTGGTGATGAGATTGACGACGGCACCGCCGGAGCGACCGTACTCTGCCGATGAGGAGTTGGTGAGCGCAATGACGCTTTGGTAGGCGTCGGGGATTTGAATGTTGAAGGCTTGCCCGCCGATGCCGATGTCGTTGATGTCCTGGCCATCCATCATGAAGTTGTTGCTGCGTGGGCGCGCTCCGTTGACTTCGATCTGCTCGAAGTTGCCACCGACGCCTCCAAACCCGAGGTTCTGATCGACGATTTGGACGCCGGGGACGGTTTGGAGGAGTTCGATCGGGTTCAGCGTGAAGACGGGAATCCTAGCGAGCTCGGCGGTGCCGACGGTGCTTGAGAGCTGGCCATTTTCGGTATTGATGCTGTTGGTGCTCGCTTCGACGGTGACTGCCTGGGAGACTTCGCCTACGGTGAGGACGGGATCGTACGTTGTGACGATGGAAGGGAGCACGTTGAGATCGCGGGTGTTCGCTGTTTCGAAGCCCCCTGCCGTGACGGTGACGGTGTAATGGCCGGAGTTTACGGCATCGACGCGATAGGCACCACGCTCATCGGCGGCGGCTGCGCGCGATTCACTTGTCTCCTGCGAGGTGAGAGTGATTTTGGCTCCGGAGACTACAGCGCCGGTCTTGTCGCGCACAATGCCGGCGACGATTCCTTTGCTTGTCTGCGCGACGACTGGGAGGGTGATGGCAATGATGAGGAACAGAAGCGCGGCGCTGAGGAGGATGCGCTTGAAGTTCATTCTTTTCTCCTTGGGGTCGGACGGAACTCCGTCGAGAGTATGGGAAGCCAGTGCGGTTTTATAGAAGCCGGTTGCGGTTTTATTACTGCACTCACGCTTTGCCTCTTTGTCTGCTGCTACGGCAGACGAGGTTGATTGACCGGCTCCCGTGGCATGCACTGCGGCAATTTGTCACTGGCCTCTGTGTGGGTGCAGTGCAACCGTGTATCCGAGATTGGAATGGAGGAACAGGTATGTGACGAGAGGCGGATGAGCGTGACGAGATGGGCTGTGCGGGACGGGAAGAGGAAGAGAGGGATGGATCGTGTGACGAATTCTCGGCAGTGGAGACGAACGAGCGGGGGCAATCTCCGGTTATTCGGAGAGTTGCCCTTCTCTTCTTTGGTTATCTATATCGGGGAGGAAGGCTGGGTTTCCTGGGACTAAGCCGAGACAATGAGTGACCGGCTGCAGTTGAGTGACGGATGGGGTGGTCGTCGGCTGTGCAGTGTTATTGAATTTGGAATTGTTGCGCGTTGCTGGTTTTTCGTTTTTGGGCTACTTGAGTTCGGCTGCGAACGTGTCCGCTTCTTTGTTCATCTCATCGGGGGTTGCGGAGTGCGAAGAGAGGATGATGCGGTAACGGAAGGTTGCTGTTTGATCTTTGTCGATGGTGAAGTTGAAGGCGGGTTGTTTTGTGTCGAAGATGCTGCGGCCGAGCGGATTGACGGCAAAGAGGCCGTAGTCGCGGGCGTGCCAGTAGGTTGGGTAGTTGGGGTTTCCGGGGTGGTCGAGGACGGCGATGGTTTCGGTGTTGCCGTCGGGGTGGTGCCGGAGAGTGCGCACCAGCGTGCCGCGCGTGCCCCAGGCGTCGTCGCCGGTCTTGCCTTCGCTGGTGCGGTAGACGCCGGTGGCGCCGGCGGTGGCGGCGGCTTTGACCGGAGTTGGCGATGCCGTTGGCGTCGCGGAGGTCCTCGGCCTTTTGCGGTGGCGCGACTCGAGGAAGTGGGCGACGCGGATGCCGAGCATGCCGTCCTTGTCGTCGTGGAAGACGACGGGGTGCGAGCGCCTTGAGGGTGACGGTCATGTCGATGGCGCGGGCGGGCTTGCCGTCGATGGTGAGTTCGAGAAGACGTAGCGGGTGGTCTGGTGGAGGACGGTGGCTGCTGGTTGCTGCCGATGACGGGACGTCGGAGGTGGATACCAGGTGGATTCGGTGACGAGTTCGCCGGAGGTGGGGCCGCTTTGGTGGAGACGATGCGGTCGTGGTCGATGGAGCCGTATTTGCGCGCGGTCGCTCGGGCTTGATGGCGTCGGAGTTGTTCCAGTAGTCGATGTTGTTGACGTTGGCGTAGTTGAACCAGAGGCCGGTGTGGTGGGGATGGTCGGTGCGTTCGCCGGGAGTCAGAGGGGATAGCCGCGGGTGAGGGTGATGCCGTCGGGCGAGATGAGCGGATAGAGGACCGGCTTGCGCTGGTTGGTGCCCCAGAGGTAGGAGGTGAAGGGCTGGCCGTCGACGGTGATGTCGACGCGGTGGGCGGCTTCGTTGGTGGTGACCGTGACGCCTTTGTCTGCGCGGCGCTTGCGCAGATTCGTGATCGAACATGCCCGTGATGAGGAGGCCCAAGCAGCAGAAGCGTCTACCTGCGTCATAGGGCTTGCCTCCGACCATCACCTGCTGGGTCTTCTCGTCGAAGGTGACCTTCTGGCCGGTCTGGATCGCGGCCACGTTCATGCACAGCGCGATGGAGTGGCTGTAGCCGGCGTCGATGCTGGCGTTCGGCGTCTTGCGCGAGCGCACGCACTCCATCCAGTTGCGCATGTTGGCGCTGTCTGCGGATCGCCATGGCCGGTGTCGGCGTCGGTGGAGACCTTCTCGGCCTTCTCCATCAGGGAGAAGCTGGGCAGCAGGTTGGCTTGCATCTTCATCTCGGCGGCGCATCTTTGCGGTGAGGCCGCCGGTGGGCGTGACGGTCTGCTTGTCCATGTCGATCATGCCGCCGTTGGAGTAGTAGAGCTCCTTGACGCCGCCGGCGGAGTTGGTGAAGCGCGAGGTGTACTGGACCTGGAAGCCCTTGGTGAGGTCGTCGAGCGGGCCGTAGTCGAAGACGGCGGTCATGGTGTCCCAGTTGGTGCGGCCGTCCTTCCAGAGATAGATGCCGCCGTTGGCGACGACGCGAGCGCGGGTGCGGGCAGGCCGGTGAACCAGTGGACGGTGTCGATCTGGTGGACGAGCCACTGGTCGGGAATGCCGGAGGAGTAGGGCCAGAAGAGGCGGAACTCAAGATACTTGCGCGCGTCGAACTTGTCCTTGATGACGCCGAGGCAGATAGCGCTTCCAGTCGGTGTCCTCTTCTTTGAGCAGAGGCACGACGTCGGGGCGGCGCCAGCGGCCGGGCTGGTTGACGTTCCAGCTCATCTCGACCATGACGATGTCGCCGAACTTGCCGGACTGGATGTATTCGGCGGCCTTGATGATAGGCGGGCGTGGAGCGGCGCTGGGTGCCGACGGCGACGATCTGCCTGGAGCTTTCGACGGCTTGCACGGAAGTCGCGGGCGTCCTCCATGCGGTGCGCGGTGGGCTTTTCGACGTAGGCGTCGCGGCCGGCCTTGACGGCTTCGATGCCGTGGCGCGCGTGCTGGAAGTCGGCGGTGGCGATGAGGACGGCGTCGATGTCCTTGCGGGCGTAGAGTTCGTCGTTGTTGCGCACCGGGACGACGGATCTTGCTTCCGCAGAACTTCTCGACGTAGGCTGCGCCTTCCTCGCGCGGCGAGCTTCCAGATGTCGGAGACGGCGACCAGCTCGAAGTTCATTTCTTTGGCGCTCTTTGGAAGGCAGGGAGATCGCCCTGCTTCATGCGATCGCCGCAGCCGACGATGCCCACCTTAACTCTGTCGTTGGCGCCGGGAATGGCAGCGTAGCTTTTGGCGGTCCATGTAACGGCGGATGACGCGAGCGCGGTTGCGCCCAACTTGAGAAACTCCCTGCGATCGCTGCCCTGTGCTCCCATGGTTCTCTCTCCCTGATCCGATGATGTTTCCGGCCTCGTGTCAACGAGGAAGGCGGCAGGAGGTGGAATTACGATGCATGAGGTCCAACCTCTGTTGCCGCGCGCCAATGGTACAGGTTGACCGGTGGATTAAACCAGCATCCTTAAGGAAAATTAAGGAAACTGCCGTAAGGCCAGACTTGGGGGAACGGCCTAGAACGCATAGCCAAAGCCTATGGAAAAGATGGGAAAGAACGAGGCGTAGCTAAGGTTGTGATTGTTGCGGGCGATGAAGGCATCGAGATTCTGCTGAAAGCTGGCGTCCTGGGTGACGGATTGGCAGCCGATTGCGGGCGCCTGGGTGGGATCGCAGGCACTGCCGCTGAAGCTGACCTTAAGTCCGGGCTGGCCGGTGTAGTAGAAGCCGGCCTCGATGGGCACGCTGAAGCGGCTTCCTTTGCGTGGGATGAGATTTCCGAAGCCGAAGGTGATGCTGGGCGAGACTTTGCGAAAGTGGATGAGGCCGACCCCGTGAAGAGGATCGGAGAGGCTGCTGACGTAGTTTTGCCCGTTGAGGGTTATGTTGCTTCCGGATGGAATGAGCGCGATTGCCTGAACGCGGTTGTTGTTGGCGAAGACGATCTGCGGACTCAGACGGAAGCCGCCGTTGAAGGGAAACCAATCCAGAGAGCTGTGCGCGGTCTGCATGTGCAGGTTGATCGCGACGTTCGCTCCCTGCTCCTGGAAGGTGTCGGAGTAGCCGAAGAAGTCGGAGCCGGCGCGGAGATTGAACCGTCTTGCGAGAGGCGTTGCCAGGTCGAACCCTACGCCGGCAAATCCCGCACGCGAGGCTATACCCAGCCGAGAGAATGGGCGAAAGAGTGAGTTGGAGATGGCGGGAGGGTTGGGTTTGACAAAGGCGACAGGAGCAGAGACGGTGTCGAAGGGGTCGCCACCGGTTTCGATGAGAGAGTCGACTGACTGAAGCCAAGGGTCTGCGGAGGAGTTCTTTATATCGACTGCTCGCCGGTCCGAATCCTGCGAGAACACTTGATTACCCGTGAGAGCCAAGGCGAAGATGACTGTTCCCAGTGAGTGTATTCGCGACTTCATTTGCAGATTCGTCCTTTGGAGGATGAGTTTTTGGTTGAAGGAGTTACGGGATTTACACCGTGACCTTCTTCCCTCTTTTGCTCTTTATCGGCAGGACGTTCGGAAGCAGCAGATTTGTTTTGCGATTGGAACAATATGAAGCGACGATGTTTTCCGCAAGGAAGTTCGCCTCTAGTAGAAGTGACAGTACTGGTACATTTCTCGATCAAAAATGATTGCGCAGGCTGGCCATTGCGCTTAACCTTTAAGTTCAGGAGGCCTCCCCATGAGCCACCAAGATGAGATCAGCGCCTTCACGGATGAGTTGACGAATGCCGTTCAGTCTGTTGTTGAGACCTTTCAGCCTTATCGTGCGGACCATCGGCCGGATCGTGCCGAACTGGAGCGCTGGTTGATCTGGAACGATCAGACCAGCGAGCGGCTGGGCATCGTTGCGTTGAATGGACCGCAGGAGCATGCCTTGACTCTGTGCGAGAAGAAGGCATTGTTGCGTTCGCGGGCTATGGATCTTTTGCGGAACGCGGCTTAGGACGTCGTCGAACAAACCGGCCTGTTTGGCTGGTCTATCGAGGATGGGTTCTGCGCAATTCGATCTTTTACGGCTTGCGGCCGATTACTTCTATCAGATTGGACTCGGATACGACAGGGAGCTGCGCGCCTGAGCGGGAGATCTTTCCTGAGGCTTCGGACCAGTGAAGGTGAGTCAACTGCGGACTGACCTTTTTCGTAGTTATAGGTGGTGCCATCGTCGTTGTAGAGGTCGAAGTCAGCGTCCGCACCTGGATAGACGCGCAGACGTGGCGATTCTTCTGCTTCTCGTTGGTGCTCTCAACAGGCTCTCCGAGCGGCAAGGATGGAGCCTGCGCGAACGAAGAGCGGAATGATGTCGATGGGGGCATCGACGGTGATGGTCTGGCCTCCATGGACGCGTTCGTTCGTCCAGAAGTTGTACCAGTCGGCGCCTGCGGGCAGGTAGACCTCGCGTGAAGTGCTGCCCTGCTCGGTTACCGGGGCGACGAGCAGCGCGGGCCCGAACATGTATTCGTCGCCGATGTTCGGCGACCTTGGGGATCGTTGCCGAAGTCCATGAAGAGGCCGCGCATGAATGGAGCTCCGGTCTCGTGGGTCATGTGGGCCAGTGAGTAGAGGTACGGCATGAGCTGGTAGCGAAGGCGAAGATACTTTGCGAGGATCGGTTCGGCCTGTTTGCCGTAGGACCAGACCTCGTTTTGCGGGCGGCTGCCGTGACTGCGGAAGTTTGGTTGAAACGCGCCGTACTCGAACCAACGGACGTACAGCTCAGGATAGTCATCGTAGTGGCCGATGTTCTCGCGTGCGTCGGAGGGATCGAGCAGAGGTGGTCGATCGGGCTTGTGGTGCGCGGGGAGATACTGCCAGCCGCCGATATCGGTGCTCCAGTAGGGCATGCCTGAGGCGACGAAGTTGATTCCGGTGGGGATCTGACGCTTCAGCGTGTCCCAGTTGCCGCTGATGTCGGAGGACCAGAAGATGGCGCCGTTGTGCTGTGCGCCGAGATAGGAGTCGCGAGCGAGGATGAGCGCGCGGGTCTGCGAGGTCCTTGCGAAAGCCGTTGTAAAACGCCGCGGTGTGGAAGAGAGGATAGACGTTGAAGAACTGCGTGCCGGGACCGATGTGGAAGTAGCTTCCGTTTGGCGGGAGATCGGGTTCGGTCTCGTCGGCCCAGAAGGCGTCGAAGCCTTTGCTGACGTAGTTTTCCTTGACGATGCCCCAGTACCACTTTGCGGCGTCGGGGTTAGTGGTGTCGATGTCGGAGCCGGCGCGGTCGTAGGGGAGACCGTTTGTGGGAGTGCCGTCGGCGAGCTTCTCGAACCAGCCATTCTTCAGGACGCGTGGCGTAGTAGCGATCCTCGGGGATGAAGCGCGGCCAGACGCTGATCATTGTGTGGAAGTTCATCTGCGTGAAGCTGCTTGTTCATGGCCACTGGATCCGGCCACTTGGCGGGATCCATGTCCATCTCGCCCATCTTCGTGTAGTGAAACCAGTCGATGACGAGATCGTCGATGGGGTAGTGGCGGTCGCGATAGCCTTTGGCGACGGCCATCAGTTCGGCCTGGCTGGTGTATCGCTGCTTGCACTGGATGTATCCGTACGCGGACTTCGGGAGCATCGGGGTGTCGCCGGTGAGAAGACGGTAGCCGGAGTAGATCTCATCGTAGGTCTTGCCCGCGATGACGAAGAACGAGACGCGCTGGCCGACGTCCGAGGTCCATCGCACGGAGTCGTTGAAGCCGAAGGCAACGGTGGTGGCAGAGGGATTGTCCCAGACGATGCCGTAGCCTTTGTTGGTCACGACAAAGGGAACGCAGACGCTTTGGCCAGAGGGGGCGTTGTAGTCGTGAGCACAACGGACGACGTGGCCGCGACGATCGAGATAGCCTTCCTGATTTTGCCCGAGGCCGTAGTAATGCTCGTCCGGCGGAGAGGCGAAGGTGGCGCCTACCTGGAAGAAGGGCGGGTCGGTGGGGCGGCGATCGTAGAGGATGTCGGCGTTGCCGTCCTTGTGATTGGGCACCGACATCTGCCAGCCATGCATCTGCAGCAACGAGGCGCCTTGCGGGGTTCTGATTGAGAGGCCGACGCCGGGAGTAGAGCCGTTGAAGAATTTCGCGATGTCGGCCTGCGTGCCAGTTGGCACCCACTTGCCGCCCTCGGGAGAGACCGTGACGACCATGCGGGACGAGTCGAAGGATATCGCCGGATTCTTCTTTTTCTACTTCCAGCCTGCGGGCTGTGGTTTGGCGGTGATGCCGTATCCGGGCGCGGCAAGGGCATCATCGCGACGAAGGCTCAGGCTGACACGGACGATGTTGGGGGCGTAGGGTTCGACCAGGACCGTTGCTTCGCCGCGAGTCAGATTAAGCTGCTGCGCTTTTGCGGCGGCGGCAGACAACAAGAGGCTCAGGACTGCAGCTTGCGTGACACGGGCCAACGCGTTCAACGCTCGGTTTTCCACTCTGCGGATTTTCTCATAGAGAAGCACTCTAGCTGGTCGTCGTTCGACTGTACAGTGCGAGATTTCCTTTAGTGTCTCGATTTAGTTGCCTTTGCTTATCTGCGAACTAAATCTGTGGTTCTCACCTATCGGGCGGAGAATGTTGCGCTATTCAAAGGCAAGTCACGATGAGTGGCGTCAAGAGCGCAGGATAGTCAGCGGAGGTGCGGAGTGATAGAACTAATCCACTATGAAGCCCAAGGTCCCGCGACGTGAGGGGCGACCGATCAGCCTGAAGATGCTGGCGGAGTATCTGAGCCTTTCTCCGGCGACGGTCTCTATCGTCGTTAACGATGCACCGGGAGCGAAGAGCATACCGCTCAAGACCAGGGAACGAGTGCTGGAAGGGGCGAGGAAGTTCAACTTCAAGCCGAACTATCTTGCCAGGTCTCTGCGAACGCGCCAAAGCTTCACGATAGGGGTCGTCGTTCCGGAGTTCAGTGAAGGCTACTTCACGATGGTGATGAATGGACTGGAAGAGCATCTGTTGCAGGCGGGGTATCTGCACTTCGTGGTGAGTCACCAGGGAAAAGCCGACCTGATCGATGGTTATCCGCGATTACTGACCGAACGTGCGGTCGATGGCTTCATCCTTGTGAACACACAGCTCAATGAGATGGTCGATGTGCCTGTGGTTTCGATCTCGGGACACAAGAAGATGCGCGGCGTAACGAACGTGATGCTCGATCACGACCACTCGGCCAAGCTGGCGCTGCAGCATCTCTATGATCTGGGGCACAGAGACATCGCGTTCATGAAGGGACAGCGCCACGCGCTCGATTCGGAGGCTCGCTGGGAGAGCATTCGCCTGCTTGCGGAACAGATTGGGATCCGGATGCGTCCGGAGCTGTGTGTTCACATTCGCGCCAATTCGTGGTCTCCAGAGCTTGGCTATCCTGTTGTTCGCGATCTGCTTGCACAAAGGCGCGACTTCACGGCCATCTTCTGCTTCAACGATATCGCTGCCATTGGCGCAATTCGCGCGATTGTTGATGCGGGACTGCGTTGCCCTCAGGATATTTCGGTGGTCGGCTTCGATGACATCTCGAGCGCAGCGTTCCATACGCCGAGCCTGACGACGATTCGTCAGCCGCTGCGACGCATGGGAGAGATGGCGGCACAATTGCTGTTGAAGCGCATTCAGAATCCGAAGGAACCGTATCCGGATACGGTGATGTTTGAGCCTGAACTGATGATTCGGGAGTCGACTGCTGCTGTTGCGCGCAAGGCAGTATCCAAGCGTGGTCGATAGCTCGAAGACGCGGGCGCGTAGCATTGGCGTTGCTTCGCTAATGGAATTCGAGAGGAATTGTAGATGCGGGCCATTTGATCGGGGGTTGGAAGAGCCTACGTCTCCTGACGCTTGTCCTCATGATCGAGAGTTCGGATACTTGCCGCCTCCGACGGCGATGTAGTAGTTGGAGATGCGCCAGCTGCGCGTGTCACGTTTGACAAGCGAGTCGCTGGGTGTAGAAATGGAGCGAGTAAACGATTTCCCGGAGAGGGTTTTCTTCCCCCCAATGCGGCTATGGTGTAGTGAAGGAGTAGATTGTGGCGATTGTTGCAGGAGTTGACTTTGGAACGCTCAGCGCACGCGTAACGTTGGTGGACAGCGAGAGAGGACGTCTGGGGACGTCCTCGGCTGAGTATCCGTTGAAGCGTAAGAGGGACGATCCGGATTACGCCACGCAGGCGCACGCCGACCATATGCAGGCATTGGTCAGAGCGATGCGTCAGGTCCTGATCGAGAGCGGGATCGATGGTAAGGATGTGGCGGCCATTGCCCTGGATACGACGGGCTCGAGCGTGATTCCGGTTGATGCGGCGATGCAGCCGCTGGACGATTACTATCTCTGGTGCGATCACCGGGCTCACGAGGAGGCTCGTCAGATCACCGAGATCGCATTGGCCGAGAATCTGGAGGCTATCCACTGGTGCGGAGATGTGTATTCGCATGAATGGGGATTCGCTAAGCTGCTGCACTGGCTGCGGCACAATCCGGATAAGCGGGAGCGGTTCGCGACGGCACTCGAACATTGCGATATGGTTGCGGCGACGCTGACGGGGGTTTCTGATCCGGCGAAGGTGAAGCGCAGCATCTGTGCGATGGGTCATAAGTGGATGTGGAATCCGAAGTGGGGCGGCCTTCCCCCGCAGTCTTTTTTGTCCAAGGTTGATCCTCTCTTCGATGGGATTCGAGAGAAGATTGGCGGCGAGTATCTGGCTTCGAACCACGTTGCCGGTACCTTGTCTGCGCAGTGGGCTTCTGAGCTGGGGTTGGGGGCGGGCATTCCGATTCCTGTTGGTGCTTTTGACGCCCACTGGGATGCGATTGGCGCGGGTTGCCGAGAGGGAGATGTAGTCAACGTGGTGGGGACCTCGACCTGCATTATCGCCATGGCGAAGAAGACGGCGCTAGTGCCCGGCGTCTGCGGTGTTGTGCCGGGCAGCGTTCATCCGGACTACACCGGAATTGAAGCGGGCCTGTCAGCGACCGGCGACATCTTTGAAGCGATTGCGCGGCGTGCGGGTGTGAAGGTGCACGAGCTCGCGAAGGGGTTGGAGGAGTATCGCGCGGGACAGACGGGGCTGCTTCGGCTGAGTTGGGACAACGGCGACCGCACGGTGCTTGTCAATCCGAATCTTGGCGGAGTTACGTTTGGGTGGAATCTGTTGCACACTGCGAAGGATGAGCTGTACGCGGCGATGGAAGGGACTGCGTTTCACACGCGCATCATTCTGGAACGGATGGCGGAGTACGGTGTCCCCGTCGAAAGGGTTATTAATGCCGGTGGTATTCCGCAGAATAACCCTGTGTTGAATCAGATTTACGCCGACGTTCTGGGTAAACCGGTGCTGGTTCCCGACGGCACACCTACCAGCCTTGGCTCCGGAATTTTTGCTTTTGTCGCTTCCGGCGCATTCGAGACGATTGAAGAGGCACAAAAGGCCGTTTGCCTTCCTTATCGCTCGACGATGCCTCGACCAGCTGCTTCGGCCGTGTACGACAAGCTGTACGAGTTGTACCGCAGGGCCTATTTCGCACTGGGCCAGCGCGAGGCAGGGGCGGTCCCTGCTAGGTATGCTGCTTCCGGAGCTGAGAGATATTGCCGCCGCTGCGCGTTCCTGAGCATGTCGCATTCGCGCGTCTACCGCGCCTGTGATTTGTGTGGTTAAATCTGTGATGACCGTGGCTTGCATGTTCAGCAAGTGCAGACTCGGATATTCAGTCGCTTTGTGAAGTTCAAGAGTCCTCCGAAAGATCCATTCATGCTTGTTTCCTATCACCGGATATCTCGATCGTTGCTACGTCGTCTCTCTGGAGCTTTCGTTATTTGCATCACCGTTTCGGTTTTCCCGTCCGGCTTGATGTCTCAAAGCACGACTGGGATCCCGTCGGCACAATCGCAAAAGCCGGCCTCGAGCGAGCCGCAGAGCCAGGTGGGAAGTGTGAACACGGGTCAACCACACGCGCCGGTGCTGGACAATGAACACAGACCAATTACGGCTGGAGGATTCGTTAAGTCTGGTCCTGTGATCTTTCAGGACATCGCGCAAAAGGCTGGCCTGACGACCTGGAAACACACGATGGGCACACCCGAAAAGCACTTCATCATTGAGACGAACGGGTCGGGTGTCGGCTTGCTGGACTATGACAACGACGGTTGGCTCGATATCTATCTTGTGAACGGTTCCACGGCGGATGCTTTAAGCGGGAAGGCTCCGGCCCCCAAGGCAGCGCTCTTTCATAACAATCACGACGGCACCTTTACTGATGTGGCGGCAAAGGCGGGCGTGACGAATGAGCGATGGGGAGTGGGTGTTGCAATCGCCGATTACGACAACGACGGCTGGCCCGATATTTATGTGAGTAACTTCGGCAAGAATCGTCTGTATCACAACAATCACGACGGCACATTCACCGACGTCGCGGAGAAGGCGGGAGTAATTTTGGGGAACTGGTCGACCGGCGCGACGTGGGGAGACTACGACGGTGACGGGCGTCTTGATCTGTTTGTCCCCGGCTATGTTCACTATGATATGGCGAACCAGACCGCGTCGAACAGCCAGGGATCAACGGTGTGCCAGTTCCGCGGCGAAGAGGTGATGTGCGGGCCGCGTGGATTGAAGGGCGAACCTGACCACTTGTTTCACAATAACGGCGACGGAACCTTTACCGATGTAAGTGAAAAGGCTGGCGTCAGTGACAAGAACGCTTACTACGGTCTGGCTTCCCTGTTTATCGACATCAATGATGACGGCAAATTGGATCTGTTGGTAGCGGACGATTCGACGCCGAACTATCTCTATCTGAATAAAGGCGACGGGACGTTTGAAGATGTCAGTTATGCCTCCGGCTATGCGCTCAACGAGAGCGGCCGGGAGACGGCATCGATGGGCATTGCGTACGGCGACTATCGGAACAATGGTCTTGTCGACTTGCTCAATACGACATTTTCGGATGACTACAATCCGCTTTACCGAAACGATGGCGACGCAAATTTTACGGATGTCAGTTATCCCATGGGAATCGCTGAGCCGACCATCCCTTTTCTCGGATGGGGCGACGCGTTTCTCGACTTCGATAACGACGGCTGGAAGGACATCTTTGTCGCAAATGGCCATGTATATCCAAACGCAGATCATACGAATTGGGGAACGACCTTTGCGCAACGTCCTTTGCTCTTCCGCAATGTCGAGGGCAAGAAGTTCGATCTGATGCCAGCAGTCGAAGGGACGGCTTTGGCGACTGTTTACGTTGGGCGTGGAGTGGCGGTCGGTGATTTGTTTAATGACGGCAAGCTGGACGTCGTGATCAATGTGCTCGACGGTCATCCTGCACTGTTGCGGAATGTCTCGGCGGATACTCACCACTGGGTCGAAATGAAGCTAGTGGGCGGTCCAAAGAGCCCACGAGATGCGGTTGGAGCGAAGGTCTTTGTTACTGCCGGAGGGATGCGGCAACGGGGCGACGTTGTCTCTGGGGGAAGCTACGTATCGACGCATGATCCTCGTCTCCACTTCGGACTTGGTGACGCGACGACCGTAGATACGGTCGAAGTGCACTGGCCCAGCGGCGCGAAGGAGAAGTTCACCATCGGCAAAGTCGATCAGATCGTCACTCTGGTCGAAGGGAAAGGCGCCTCGTTCTGACTTTGTTCAAAGGTACAGAAAGCCTGTTATAGTTCGCATGAGTGTTTTGCCATGTGACACGAGAGATCTGATTTGGCAGCACCCGGTTTCTTTGAGTAAGCGTTTTCACAAGATCCGATAATTAGCGACGGAGGGTTCATGATGACGGTAGCCTCGATGCCTGTGAGATATGTCTTTGGGAAGAGTTCAGCGAGGGTCCTGAAGCTGGCAATGCCGGTAACAGCGATGTTTCTGGCTGGAGCCCTCTGCGCCGCACAGACGCCAGTCACACTCAATATTCAGGTGGACAAGCCACTGCACGCGGTGAGTCCGACGCTCTACGGATTAATGACGGAGGAGATCAATTACTCGTATGATGGCGGGCTCTACGCGGAGATGGTGCGTAACCGGACGTTTCAGGACCACGGCTTCGGTGGAATCGCGCACTGGAACATTGAGCATCTGGGCAATTCTGTGGCATCTATGAGCATCGACCAGACGGAGGGGCCGAGCGCGGCGTTGCAACACAGCCTCCTGATCGACGTTACCAAGGCCGATGCGACAAACCGCGCGGGAGTCAGGAACGAAGGCTATTGGGGAATGGCCTTGCGGGCAAATACAAAGTACAAAGGATCTTTTTACGCAAAGGCCGCTTCCGCTGACGTCGGAGGTGTTGCTGTTGACCTGATCAACGACAACACAGGCAAATCGGTGGCGAGTGGTACTGTCGCTGGGCTTTCGACCGATTGGAAGCAGTACAACTTCACTTTGACGACAGGAAAGATCGAGACCTCTTCGGAAAACCACCTGCTGCTTACGGTTGGACATGCGGGTAAGGTCTGGATCGATCTGGTTTCTCTGTTTCCACCCACATACAAGGACCGCGAGAATGGAAATCGATCTGACCTGATGGAGATGATGGCAGCGATGCATCCAAAGTTTCTCCGGCTGCCGGGCGGAAACTATCTTGAAGGCGATCAGATCGACGAGAGATTCGACTGGAAGAATACGATTGGCCCGCTCGTCGACCGGCCGACTCACCGCAGCCCGTGGAACTATCAGTCGTCGGATGGGATGGGTCTGCTGGAGTTCCTGGAATGGAGCGAAGACTTAAAGATTGATACTGTCCTGGCGGTTTACGCGGGGTATTCGCTGAAGGGCGACCACATTCACCCAGGCCCTGAGCTGACGCCCTTCGTCCAGGATGCGCTGGAGGAGATCGAATTCGCGACCGGTGATACGTCGACGCATTGGGGCGCGGTGCGGGCGAAGCTGGGACATCCGGCGCCGTTTGCGGTGAAGTATGTCGAGATCGGCAACGAAGACTGGTTCGATCGCTCGGGAAGCTATGACGCCCGGTATGCGCAGTTTTACAAGGCGATCAAAGCGAAGTATCCACAGCTCCAACTGATAGCAACCGCTCCATTGAAGCGAATGAAGCCGGATGTTCTTGACGATCATTACTACAAGCGCGCGGATGAGTTTTTTGCAGATGTAAAGCACTATGACACTGTCGACAGGAACGGTCCGAAGATATTTGTCGGAGAGTGGGCGACTCGTGAGGGCTCGCCTACGACGAATATGGGGGCGGCGCTTGGCGATGCAGCATGGATGACGGGAATGGAGCGGAACAGCGACCTGATTGTCATGGCCTCGTACGCACCGCTGTTCGTCAATGTAAACCCGGGTGGGATGCAATGGGAGTCAGATCTGATCGGGTATGACGCTCTCTCCAGTTACGGATCGCCTGGTTACTATGCGCAGGCGATGTTCGGAAAGTATCTTGGAACCGAGGTGCCTGCCTCCACTGCCAGTGGCGATGCGGAGCGGTTTTTCTACTCGGTTACACGCGATCCTGCGAAAGGGGCGGTGTACCTCAAGCTCGTCAATGCGTCGTCTGTTGCGCAGCCGGTTGTGGTTGAGATGACGGGAGTGAGCAACGTTGCGAGTACGGGTACGCTCGTGACGTTGTCAGGGGCCACTCAGGCGCAGACGAACGCGATCACGGCTCCAACTAGGATCGTGCCGGTCCAAACGACGCTGAAAAATGCGGGACAGCGGTTCGAGCACACTGTTCCTCCGTATGCGATTCAGGTGATCGAATTGCAGGCGAAGTAAGACAGACAATGTTGTGGAGTCTTTGCTGATTTGTTTCGCCGCGTCCTGTCTGCGCAGGTTTAATCGGGAACCGTAGTCCAGGTTTTGTCAGGATTGAATTCAGTCATTGCCATCGCCTCCTGGGTAGTGTTGTTCCCGAGGTCTTTATCGTAGGCGATACCGTTTTGGTCGATGATGAATGTCGCTATGCCCGTGTCGCCGTACTTCTCCGGGTAAGCGATGAAAGCGAAGCCACCTGTCATCTTGCCATTGACGATGTAATCTTTCGCACCTCCCTTGGCGTCTGCGCCTTGTTTGGTAAGGACGCGATAGAAATAACCATGAAATGGCTGCTGCTTGCCCGGTTGCGGAGCGAATCCTTCCGTAGCGGCAAACGCTACCCCCGGACCGAGCGGGCTCATCGGCTGTCCTTCCGCTGATTTCCAGTAGAGTCCGTTTTGCGTTCCTTCGTCGCTGATGAACTTTTGTGCGTACTGCTTTACGCCTTCGTGACGTTGAGACAGATATTGAGCCTGGGCATCCGCCATCGCGGACATCACGTCGATCGCCGCCAGTTCATTGGCCCCAATTCGCCGCGCCTGTATCTCGGCCTTGCCGGTTGTTGTATCGAAGAACCACTGCCCTTCACTGTTCTTCTTGAGCGGAATCGGGAAAGAGTAGTTTTCCGCACCCACCATGAGAACTTCAGCGCCATCGGTCTGCTTGCGCCAGCGAACCATGGTCTGATACGCGGTTGTAAATTGTTCGAGCGTCGCCTTGTCCTGGGCGGCATCACCGGAGAGAATAAGTCCCGACGCACCAGGCCCGAAGATTGCGAGCAACGCAGTGTTGTCACCCGCTTTCGTTGCGGAGAGTAGCGCTGCCCCGGCGTCTTCGGGTGTAGCGAATGTCCTAGGGCCGGCTTCTGAAGGCGCAGGCGCTTTCGCTGTGTTGCAAGCGACGATTGGAAGGAACACCGCAAAGACACCTGCCACTGTCCAGAGGTGGAAAGTACCGATTCTGCGATCTGGCGCTGCCTTCAACATAACCGTTCTCCTGTAACGCATTGCTAATTGCCTTTACGGGATCGTTCCAGCGCGTACTGTCAGGACCCCTTGTAGTCGAATACTTGTTACGGCAAGGGCGAAATTTATCTCCGTCCTCCACCGCCGCGGAAACCACCGCCGCCAAAACCACCGAAACTTCCCCCGCCGAAGCCGCCACCGGAGCTGCGCCCTCCCCAGCCCCCTCCGCCACCACTACTACCCCAGCCGCGTGCGCTCGAGGTACGCGATTGCCAACCACCGCCAGACGATCCACCAAACGCTGATGCCCCCCGGCTGCTTCCGCTTTGTCCCCAGCCGTGGGAGGATGAGGCGCTGTCCCAGCCGCCTGATTTGTCGCCCTGGGCTAAAGAACTTGAGTTGGATCGATTCACGTTATTCACGTTGACGGTATTGCCGCTTACATTCGTGCGGTTTCCAGAGTTGTAGTTGTTATGTCCGCTGTTGTTGTAATTGCTGTGGTTGTAGTTGTTGTAGTTGTTGTTGTGATAGCCGTTGTTGTAATATCCGCCGCCGTAATAGCCCCCATGCCAGGCGCTGTTACCGTAATAGGCTCCGCCGTGATAATAGACTGCGCCCCCATGCCAGTCGCAATTCCAGGAGCTGTATCCCCAACCATCGCTCATCATTGCTCCGACAG
Source organism: uncultured Acidobacteriaceae bacterium (assembly GCA_963798925.1). Taxonomy (GTDB): domain Bacteria; phylum Acidobacteriota; class Terriglobia; order Terriglobales; family Acidobacteriaceae; genus Edaphobacter. Next base: position 54,172 of record CAWCVD010000005.1, on the reverse strand, counting down.
CCAATCCGGCGCCGAAGGCGAGGACTCCTGTGGCGATCACCGCTCCGGCACTGTATCCGGGAGTTACGTATGGATAGCCGTACACAATAGTTGGGTTGTATTCCGGAACATAGACGATCTGCGGGTTTGTGGGCTGGATAACGATGGTCTGCGGCGACTGCTGAACGACGGTAATCTGTGCGCCTGACTTGAGATTGCCCGCCTTCTTTGCTTGTGCGCGTAGTGTTTGCACGGCGGTCATGACGTCGGCTTGCTGGTTGTGATAGGCCTCCCCGAGCGACGAGGTCCAGGCCAGGCTTTGTGCCATCTTGTTCAAGACTGATGGGAACTCCGTTAGTGCTTTTATGCTGGGATCCCAAGTTTGTTTATCGACGGCCTGCGTGAGGGCGGTTCCAGTGAGAGCCTTGTTCGTTTGGAGCCAGTTGTCGGCAATGGCAACCTGGTCCGGGAAGGTTGCACCGCTGAGGATCTGGGCCACCAATGCGTCCGGATAGAGCGCGATGGGCGCCACGAGAGCCTGTAGTTCAGCAGCTGTCAAAGGCGCTCCTTGGCCCGAATAATCTGACGCGGGAGCTGCCTCCTGCGACTGAAAGGCCATGGCTGCACGGGCGTCGATGGGTGTTGAAATGATGACGAGAAGGACACACAGAACTCCAGACAGAATCTTCTTTTCGAGCGCCTCACTCATCAAGCTGCCCTCCATTGGAGATCATCGGCACGCTGTGTTCGCCAATCCTCGACGGCATTTGGCGAGACATGCTGAGTAAATAATCTGCTGTAGACTGGTGCGTTTCAACTAGCAAAAATCGTAGCGTCGCGCGCTCTCTTCTTAGCCACAACAAAGGAATTTGTCGGTCGGGCAAAAAGTTGAGAGCAATTCTCCTTCCACTAACACGTTTGAGGAGGCTGTTTCAGGGGCTAATCGACTTTTTCAGAGCACCTAGTTTTGCTAGTGGTTAGTTTTTTGAAGTGCAAGTATCTTTGAGATTCGCGAGGCGTAGGGATAAAGGATTTCATCTGATGGATACACAATTTGCCACCCCGCCGACGCTTTTGTTAGCAGACGACAATCCGGCTTTGCTTGCTAACGTCGTAGAAATGCTACAGGCGGAATATAGGGTTGTGGCAGCGCTTTCCAGCGGGGCTTCCGTTTTGGAAGAGATTGGCCTGCTTAGCCCAGACATCGCAATTTTGGATATATCTCTGGGGGATTTGACGGGTTTCGAAGTAGCGAAATGTCTAAGAGCTCGCGGTTACAGAGTCAAGATTATTTTTCTGACAGTGCACGAAGACATCGATTTCGTGAGTGCGGCCTTTGATATCGGGGCCTCTGGATATGTCTTTAAATCACGGGTAATCGAGGATCTTACCCAGGCGATTGAGGTTGTCTTCAGCGGAGGCCGTTTCGCCTCCGGGTCGTTGCCGTCGACCCAATAGCTGACCACTTATGAGGTAACTCATATTCGGATCTATTAAAGGACTCGCTCCTTATCTACTTAGAAGTTGAAGACAAGGCCGGCTGTCGGACCACGCTGCGTTTGACGAATGTCCAGGCGGCTGCTTGTCCCATGGATCGCGAGGTGGCTGCCCAACTCATAACCTCCGACGAAGTCGATATGGCGGGTGAGGACCACTCCAACTCTTCCTGCGGTGGAGACGAAGTTTCCATACCCAAAGAAGTACATCCCCTTTAGATTTCCATCTATATACACGCGATTATTGGCGAAATACCATCGACCGTCCGGACCACCAACCGGTAGCGGTGTGAAGAGAGTCCCGGACGCAGTTGCCACGGTGTTTTGACCAGGCTGCAGGACGGTACCGGTGATGCTGGCCTTGAAGTCTATGAGATCAATTTGAACAAGGATTCCGAGATGCCCACGGGGGCGATGAATGATGTCATATCGATAGCCGGGAGCGAACGAGTAATTCCTCAATTCCCCTGTTACCGACGAGCCCGCTAGAAAAGTTTGATCTCTAAATGTAATGGTCTGTTGGAGGACCGCGGTCCGCGTTGTCTGGTTCGGTGATACTCGGAATAAGAGATGATGCTTCCTTTTGAAGTGCCAGTCCAATCCTGCATTGAAGCTCGAATAGCTTTCAAAACCGATGGTCTTGTCGAAGGAGATTGGGACCTGGGCACTGGATCCCGCGATAGAAGCATTCGGATCTGCGTACCAGAACTGTCCATCGATCCTCAGCTTATACGCTTCGGGATCCGAATTTTTGTCCTGACCGTAAAGGCTTGTACATGCGGGTAAGCAAAGGAGCGCGAACGTGACAGCCCCCCGCAATACAAATTGCCAGTATCTTCGGCTCGGCACCCTGGGCGATGCAGAGAAATGCGGAAACATACCCTTATCCATAACAATCCCTTCATCTTTCAGAGGTTCAGGATGCCAACAAATTTGTTGTTGTCACTTGAGCATAGTGACGTGTCGCTCATCAGGCTACTAGCAGAACTAACAGGCACCTGTCAGAAAACGATTACCTAATGACACATTCGATTGGCCGAATGGTTCGCTCACAGATCCACATGCATGAGGATGCCGCTTTGCTGATCGAATGTTGGTAATTGTGAATTAGCGATCTTAGATAGCCAACGGGCGTTATCGATTGCCAAAGGTCCAGCTAAGCCCTGAGCTGGTGCCGTAGTCGCTGCCTTTGAGCGTTGCAGGAGGGCGATTATCCCAGCTTCCGTAAAATGAGAAGTTCCACGAGAGATCGCTAAAGAGCTTGATATAGTAAGTCGCGTTCGTATTGAAGTGGACACGCCCAGGTTCTGAGATTGCCGGAACGACTGAGGCCGAGATATCGAGATTCGTCTTCTTGAATTTAAAGAATTTGACATCAGAAGAAACAAAGGCAACTGCGGTATTTTGTGCGCCCTGATCAACCGCGTTTGGTCCATAGCCGACATTCTGCCAGCCAAAGCCTCCGAGCACGGATATGCTCGCTCGATTCGTATTTTTTATATAACGCCCAATTCCTCCGCCTAACGTCGTTTGCAAGCTGATGTCCTGCACCGAACTTTGCAGGAAAGACGCGGCGCCAGCGTAAAACCAATTGTTCCAGCGCAAGAGCCTCATTGTACTTAGATCGGTCTGGTTTCGGGTAGTGATACTAGAGCCGCTATTCGACGCGAATGAGGAGTTATAGTTGACGCGACTCGACCAGCGCTCTCTGGTATACGCGACCTGGGAACTCAGGTTGTATTGGACTGACTCATTGCCTTTTGAATAAAGGAATCCGGTGTTGACGGCCCCATCGAATCGATGCCAAAACCCCTCGGAGGTTGGGCTCAGCTTAATGATCTGTCGCTGGGCGATTTCCACTTCTCTCGCGGGGGGTTCTGCAATCTCAATTTTTATTGGGGGATCGTCCGAAGCTCCTGTGGTGGATAACTTTCCTGTGTAGACTAAGCCCCTCTCCGTTTGCACAAGGAACAACCGATTACTTTCCAGGTGAGCTACCTGCGACCACTGCACCGAGATTGTGCCGTCCACGTAGCTTAGCTTGACAGAAAGGACTCCGGCACTTAGTCCCTTTATCTCGCACGTAAAGCGATCGCCATTTTTCATTACGAGGACGTCGCTATTTCCCTGGGCAAAGAGAGGCAGGGAAAAGAAAAAGGCGGAGCCCAGAATGAGGCCTTGAACCGTCATCGCGAGCGTCCGCTCCATGCGTCCTTTGGCTTTCGACATTCCGAGCAAAATCGTCCGTGAGCACCACCCGAACAGCGAATTTCGTGCGCTTTCTGTGCGATGTCGCAAACTTTTAGAAGACCCGCCCAACTTGGAAATAGAACCGTGCATGGCCATAGTCACCGACTGTACCGGCGACTAAAACGGGACCAAATATCGTGTTTACGAGGAGTCCTGCTGCAGCGTCCATTGGCAGATTCGGTGGCGAGGGGGAGTTCGGAAGCTTGTATGTCTTTCCCAACTCCAATATCCCGAGAAAGTTAAGCGAACTACCCAAGAACGGCGGCAGCTTCGCCAACTCCCGAATGTAGCCCGCCTGCCCCAAGAAATATTGGTTAGTAAGCAATTCGTTTGTGTTCCACGCAACCAACTGCCGCGAACCACCAAGGGAGAATTCCGGAATTCCGGTTTTGAAACCGTAGCTACTGCCGCCGAACGCGGCCACATAGATAGACGATGGGGCATTCAAGCGGAAGAAGGCTTCGGACTGTATCTCAGTCAGGGGAAAGGGACCTGGGGCGGCGGGATTCGTGTTCAACCCCTTTGTATACATCAGCAGGCTGACGCCAGAGCGAGGAATGACGGGATCGTCGAGCGTATTCAACTGGTATTGGATCCTGACATCGCCGGTCGCTCCCGAAGTCGTCGGGAGTTGTGGTACGTTGCCGATCTCTGGAGAGGCTTTTTCATAGCCGCCTTCGTAACCTATCCGAAACTCGCCTGTTCTTCCAAATCCATATCCGGTATCGAGGCCGCCCAGTGCCTGACGTATCCGATAACTGGCCTGCAAGGTGTTCCCGGAGTAGATATTAAATTGCTGGCTGTTGACTCCCAGTCTAGGCGCAACGAACCAGTTGCTGGTCGTTGTAAGCGGATGGTAATACTCGCTTGCGAGTTCATATTGCGACCCGACAATTATGTCGTTGCGCAACTCCGACCGATAGCTCCCGACATCCATAAATGTGATTCTTGCTCCGAGACTGAAGAGGACGTTGTTATATTCCGCACCGTCAATCACTATAAGGGGACGCACGAGGGGAGGTGCGTATGACTTCTGCTCAGCCTGAACTTGCAGACCCTGTTCGCCGTTCTTCTCCACCATCGAATAAGTAGCGGTCGAGAATCGGCCCATGCCAACGATGGTCATCATGTCCTCGCCGATTTTCTTTGTGTCGACGGGCTCTCCCACAAGTGAGGCCATCTGCTTCTCCATCGCCTTTGCCAACTCAGGCGAAGTGCCGGTAACTTCGACAAACTTTGGTATTGGTACTGTCTTTCGCCGAGAATTTCGCTGTGCGATATATTCTTCCCATTCGGCCTCGCTCACGGAAAACGCGGACAATACAGAGGCTTTGGCGGCGATCGCGTCATATCCCGATTTGATGATGGCATCCGCTTTGTTGTAATCGAGAGAGGTATATTTCAGAAGCGGAACCGTCACAAGTATGTCCGCCTGCTCCATTGAACGGAGTTCGTTCACAGCGGACATGACCTCGATGGATTGACCCAGCACACCGAAGCTTGACAGGTTCGTCTTTGGATCCATTGGCGCCGTCTCCAGATGAATTCCAAGTGTCACTTCAGATCCCATCTCTTTGCCGACGTCTATAGGGAGATTGTCGAGCAGGAAGCCATCTGCGTAGAGGTGATTTCCAGATCGGACGGGAGTAAAGATTCCCGGTAACGACATCGTTGCCCTCATGGCCAGTGAAAGGGAGCCATCGCGGAAGACATGGCGTTTGCCGGAGACAAGATCAGTGGCCACGCAGGCAAATGGAATCGGGAGATCGTTGAAGCTGCGAATTTCGGAGTAAGGAAGTGCAACACGATCGAGAACCAGATTTACTCCCTGACCTGTGTTGAATCCAGAGGGAAACTGCAGCCCATTACGCAAACCAAATTCAAGTTGTCCTGGGAAGTCGTGAGCGTCTTGTTTGCGCCGATAGGACAGGTCTCGAAATGGCGTCACTCCGCTCAGCACCTGGTCCCAATCGATTCCATTGATGAGTTCTCTGACCTCGGCGGGCGACCGGCCGGTTGCGTAGATTCCCCCGACCAGTCCACCCATGCTGGTTCCTGTGACATAACTGACGGGAATTCGATGCTCCTCTAACCAAGTTATGACTCCGATATGAGCAAGCCCTAACGCACCTCCTCCTTCGAGGACCAGGCCAAGTTTTGGATGGTGGGTTTGGTCCGGCTTGGGGGCTTCCTGAGTATGAGCAAGGCCGGATGACAGGACACAAACGAAAAGCATTGATCGCACGGCTCGAGCTATCATGGGCACCTTTTCTATTTGCGTCGCGTTTCGGAAGAACTTAGCGTCGGCGGCGAATTCCACAATTGCAACCTCACTCCTGACTGGTCGGGCTGACCTCCTTATTATTCAGGCTTCCAATTGCTACCGTAACTATCAAATGTATTAGGTGGTAATCCCAAATTTGCCGACGCCTGCAGCACCAGGCGGCCACAGTTTTTGGCTGCCGGATTCGGCGCGTGGACTACGAATGGAGTAGACACTGCCAGCCCTGCAGCAAGACGGGAGTCTTACCGCGAGTGAACAGACAGATAGAAAGCTAGAAGCCGATCATTTGATGCTTGAGCGCATATCCGAGCAGCTCGGCATTGGTGTTGATGTTAAGCGTCGCCATCATTCGATATTTGTGAAATGCGACCGTACCCGGCCTAACGTCAATTACGTCCGCTATTTGCTTCATGGACAGGCCTTCGGCGAGTAGCTGTAGGATTTCACTCTGTCGCGGGGTAATCCGCTTCTCTTCGCGGAAGGGCTCTCGATGGTTGAGCAGGAATGTCACTTGGTCCTTTTCAACGAGCGGTGAGAGATAGGATTCTCCTCGATTGACCTTTCTGAGCGCCACCAAGAGTTCGGTTCCGGCGGACTGCTTGAGGACATAACCGGAGGCGCCTCGACGAAACGCCTCAGCCGCTATGTCTGCAGCCGATGTCATCGTAAGAAACACTATTTTTGTTCTGCGATTTTTCTTCTTGACTTGCTCGCCGGCATCGAGCCCGTTCCAGCGCGGCATATAGATATCGAGAAGGACAATGTCGGGCTTCAATTCGGCTACTGCATCTGCCAGAAGACGCCCGTCTGTCACAATTCCGACCACGGAGAACTCTGGTTCCAAAAGATTCTTGCATGCGTCAGCGATAAGCTGGTGATCGTCGGCGATCAGGATGCGTGCTGCCGGCCGTTGTTCTCTCACGATAGATCTCCTGAGGTGCGGTCAAGTCGATGCAATCACGGTGAGACTCGATTTATACTCAGTGACCTCGCGCGGTGTCAATGTGACGAGGTTAGTTTTCGATTCGTTGGCAACGTGAACGGTAATGGTTATTGCAGGCATTCCTTTGAAGATTCGCTATTAGTTTTGCTAGTTGACTACATTCCAAAATGGCGTGGCTTGAGCGAAGGAATATGGCGTGGAAGATCCGGAAGTTTTTCCTGTTAGGCTGCGCTCCTGGTCCGATCCCATCTCTTGGGCGTGCGTTATCGAGTTTCCGATTGAATCGGCAACCTAATCCCCGCTAGGAGGTGATGGGCTCCTTCCGCTGCGCTATAAACAACCAGCGTCCTAAGTTTCTTTAGCCTCCCGCAGCTCAACAAAAACTATCCGTGTCTCCAGATGAGAAGACACGCCAAGGATATGTATGAAATATCGACCCTCTGTATCTGCTTTTCAATGGCGTCTGAAGTCGATGCCTCAATCCGCAACTGTCGCTATCATTTTTGGGGTCTTAATTTCCCTATACTCCGATGCCTTACAGGCTCAGGTAGGTCCCCCCAGCGTTGTTCTGCACAGAACGGTTACATATGCTGATGCTCAGACCTATATCGAGCTTCCCTTCGAGGTTCCGGAAGGTGTCACTCGTGTAACTATCGAATCGTCTTATACGGAGAGAGACAAACGCACTACCATCGACCTGGGGCTGTTTGATGGCGAACGTTTTCGTGGATGGAGCGGCGGCAACAAAGCTTCATTTACTCTTTCAGAGACTGATGCCACGCCATCCTATCTTGCAGGCCCTATTCGTCCGGGAAGATGGAAGGTGATCCTGGGTATTCCTAATATCAGGGAGGGCGTGCACTCTGAATACACCGCTAACATTTACTTCGCGCGCGCTACCGACGGGCCAGTGGTCTCTACCTTCAGCCACGCACCCCTTCGCACCGAACCTGCATGGTATCGCGGAGATCTGCACATGCATGATGCGCACAGCGACGGCTCATGTCTAAGCCGGTCGGGTCGAAGGGTTCCTTGTCCACTCTACAAAACGGTGGAAAGCGCGGATCGAAGAGGTCTTGATTTTATTGCGATCAGCGATCACAACACGATCTCCCACTTCGACGCCATGCGCGAACTGCAGCCATACTTCGACAATTTGTTGCTCATACCTGCTCGCGAGATCACAACCTTTCAGGGGCACGCCAATGTCTATGGAACAACAGAGTTCATCGATTTTCGCCTGACCAGTTCGTATGTTCCGGACATCAATCAACTACTCAGGCAAGTCCAGAACTTACACGGAATCCTCTCAATCAATCATCCAGGATTACCTTCCGGAGAGCGCTGCATGGGATGCGGCTGGACTGCTTCGAACACAGACTTTAGTAGGGTGACCGCGATCGAAGTCATCAACGGCGACTTGCTGGACGGTCCAGGCTCCGGTATGTCCTTCTGGCAGGAGCAGCTGAACAAGGGATTCCGCCTTACGGGACTTGGTGGTAGTGACAATCATGATGCAGATCTCCCGTCCGACGCCAGATCGGCGGTGGGTCGGCCCACAACCGTCATCTACGCTCAAGTACTATCCGAACACGCGATTCTCGATGCGATTCGGGAAGGACATGTCTTCATCGATGTAGAGGGTACAAAGGATCGTATCGTAGAGTTCGAAGCGAAGACAGACCAGAGCACTGCGTCGATGGGAGACTCGATCAACGCTCCTGCTGGTCATCAGGTGCACTTCAGTGTCAAGATGATCGCACTCCAAGGCGCGTTTCCAGAGATCATTCAAGACGGACAACGCACTTTTTTATTGGACAAATCGACATCAAGTAAGCCAGACGAGACTCGAAGGTTTGACTATGTCAGCGATGGCAAAAGACATTGGTTTAGGGTGAATGCTCGATCTACAGGTGGCTCTCTTCTGATAGTCAGCAATCCCATCTACCTCAATTTTTGAGTGACTCCGCGATTTGAGCATCATAATAAGGGAGTACTTCGAGCGGCCCTGACTTCGTACGTGTGAAGCGGACGGTGTAAGGTGAGATTTTTGGGTTGGCATTTGATAGTGATTGACTACTTCTTCTAAGGAGCGGATATGCGGTTGACTGAAGTTTTGGGACGGGGACGAATGCTGGGGATGGCGGCATGTGTACTGATGGCGTCGGGGAGAGTTGTTCCGGCGCAGAGTACGCCGGTGAGGGTGATCCAGGTGCCGGTGAAGGGGGTGCCGGATAACCTGATTCCTGCGGAGCAGCGGAAGACGGCACCTGACTTTACTTTGAATGACACGCAGGGGCGGCCGGTGACTCTCTCTGAGTACAAAGGCAAGGTGGTCCTGCTCGACTTCTGGGCGACCTGGTGTCCAGCGTGCCAGTCTGAGATTCCGTGGTACCTGGAGTTTGAGAAGAAGTACAAGGACAAGGGACTGGTTGTAATTGGAGTCGCGATGGACAAAGAGGGACTGAAGGTGGTGCAGCCCTACATGCAGCAGAAGCAGATGGATTACACGGTGGTGCTAGGGAGCGATGACCTGGGGCCTCAGTTTGGGTTCAAGACCATTCCGGTTACGTTTCTGATCGATAAGAGTGGGAATGTCGCAGTGGCGCATACGGGGATTGTGGATAAGGATAACTTTGAGGGGCATATCGAAGAGTTGCTGAAGTGAAGGGCAGGCCTTAGTGGTTTTCGATGGCTCTTTGACATTGCCATGCAGATCGCAATAACGTTGGTAGCTTGCCAATCGGAGGTTCCACGAGGAATTCGATGAAGAAAATTGGATTGCGGATGTTTTCGGCGATGATGACCTGTGCTGCAGGAGTTTGGATGGCTGGTGCGCAGGATGCACAAAGGCCTGCCTACCTGAATATCAGTCTGACCGCCGAGCAGCGTGCGACTGACCTGGTCAATCACATGACCTTGGAAGAGAAGGCAACGCAACTCGTCAATCAGGCCCGCGCCATTCCCCGGCTGAATGTCCCCGCCTATGACTGGTGGAGCGAGTCTCTGCATGGTGTCGCCCGCAATGGCACCACCGAGTTTCCTGAGCCCATCGGACTGGGCGCCACTTTTGACACGCCGGCCATCCACCAGATGGCCATCGTCATCGGCACCGAGGGCCGCATCAAACATGTGCAGGCCGTCCGCGCTGGTCACAGCAACATCTTCGAGGGACTCGACTTCTGGGCGCCGAACATCAACATTTTCCGCGATCCCCGGTGGGGTCGTGGCCAAGAGACTTATGGCGAAGACCCATTTCTGACGGCGCGCATGGGCGTAGCCTTCGTCACCGGCATGCAGGGTGACGACCCCAGATACTATCGCGTCATCTCTACGCCCAAACACTTCGCAGTGCATTCAGGTCCAGAATCCACGCGCCACACGGCTAACGTCACCGTCAGCAAGCACGACGAACTCGATACCTATCTGCCCGCGTTCCGCGCCACCGTTACCGAGGCCAAGGCAGACTCCGTTATGTGCGCCTACAACAGCATCAACGGCGAACCAGCCTGCGCGAACGAGTTCCTCCTTCAGGATCAGCTACGTGGCAAATGGGGCTTCCAAGGCTACGTTGTCTCCGACTGCGGCGCCGTAATCGACATCTTCCACGGCCACAACTTTAAGCCCTCCCAGCCTGAGGCCTCGGCCATCAGCCTGCAGCGCGGCATGGACAACGAGTGCGTCGACTTTACCTTCAAGGTCAATGACGATCACGACTACAAGCCCTACCTCGACGCCGTGAAACAGGGCTTGCTCAAAGAGAGCGATATCGACGTAGCGGTCACGCGCCTGTTCACTGCGAGGATGAAGCTCGGCATGTTTGACCCGCCGGAGATGGTCCCGTACTCCAAGATTGACGAGCGCCTTCTCGACTCGGCCGAGCACCGCGACATGGCTCGGAAGATTGCCAATGAGTCCATGGTCCTGCTGAAGAATGACGGCGTCCTCCCGTTGAAGAGCTCCCACATCAAGATTGCAGTCGTCGGCCCGCTCGCTGATCAGACCAAGGTCCTCCTTGGGAACTACAACGGTATCCCATCCCACACTGTTTCCATCCTCGAAGGCCTTCGCGCCGAGTTCCCTGAAGCCGCGATTAACTACGTCGCTGGCACCCAGTTCCTCGGCCATGACGCCGAGCCAGTTCCGTCATCCGCGCTCACAGTTGACGGCAAGCCCGGCATCCAAGCGAGCTACTCCAAGCTTGACATGTCAAACCTGAACAACCCTGTCGCGACAAAGCCCGTGGCACAGCGCGTAGAGCCCGCGTTGGACGCGGCCGCGAATGCACTGCCCGCGGAAGCCGCAAGCGTTCACCCGCTCAGTATCCGCTGGGAGGGTATGCTGACGGCCCAGCAAACCGGGGACTACAACCTGGGACTGATGGCAAATGGATTCTTCCGAATGCAGCTTGACGGCAAGAATGTCACCTCCGCTTACGGCGGGAATGCCGAACAAGCCAAGCTGGGCCGCGTCCACCTTGAGGCGGGCAAGCCGGCTGCTCTGCGTGTGGAGTACTCGCCCGGAGAAAACGAGGCGGCCGCGGCGAAGCTGGTTTGGTCGAAGGTGGATCTCAAACCGCAGCCTGCAGCCATCGAAGCAGCCAAGGCCGCGGACGTAGTTGTTGCCGTCGTTGGCATCACCAGTGAGTTGGAAGGCGAAGAAATGCAGGTCAGCGAGGAGGGTTTCAAGGGCGGTGATCGCACCAGCCTCGACCTGCCCAAACCTGAAGAGGAATTGCTCGAGGCCGTCGCCACTGCCGGCAAGCCGCTGGTGGTCGTCCTCACGAACGGGAGCGCCCTCGGCGTCAACTGGGCCAAGGACCACGCTAACGCCATCCTCGACGCGTTCTATCCCGGCGAAGAAGGTGGAACCTCAGTCGCCCAAACCCTGTCTGGCAAAAACAATCCCGCTGGCCGCCTACCCATCACCTTCTACAAGGACGTCAGCCAGCTGCCTCCTTTTGAGGATTATGCGATGAAGGGCCGCACCTACCGCTACTTCCAGGGCAAGCCCCTCTATCCTTTCGGCTACGGCCTCAGCTACTCCACCTTTTCCTACAGCGGTCTCAATGGTCCGGACAACGCAGTGTCAGCTGGAAGCCCGGTCACCTTTGAGGTGATGGTCACCAACACCGGTCAGAAAACCGGCGACGAGGTGGCCCAGCTCTACTTGAGCTTCCCCGGCGTCCCCGGATCGCCGCTGCGGGCGCTGCGGGGCTTCCAGCGCATTCACCTTGATGCAGGCGCATCTCAAAAGGTTCGCTTTGAATTGCGCCCGCGCGACCTGAGCATGGTTACCGAGAAAGGAGACCCGATCATCGCAGAAGGAAAGTACACCGTTTCAGTCGGTGGCGGTCAGCCCGATTCCGGTGTGCCAGTGTTAACCAAAACCTTCACCGTGAAAGGTGAGATGAAGCTTCCCGAATAGCAGCGGCACCGCGACAGAAAATCGGCGGTCTAGGTCGCCGCGACATAAATCCCAGCAAACGTCTTTTGGGCATCAGTCGTGCATCCTGATACAGTCAGCGGTTGCGGTGGCAGCAGCGGCCGAGAGGTTTACGATCGTCAACGTAAAAGAGGACGTGCCCTTCGTTACCGAAGAAATCACCGGCAGGCCCGTCGGCCTCTCGAGCGTGCATACAAGCGTGTAGTTTGTATCAATCGAGGGGACGGTCCATGCAAGAGCGCTGGTGGTGCAGGGACTAAGCGGAGTTGCTGAAGTAGTGCAGGTGGTTGTGTATCGGTGATGCTCCATACCAGCCGCAGCACCAACGCCCGTGGTTGCCAGTAAATCCTTGTAGAGCGTCGCCCCGCCCCCACCGAATGAGGCTATATCCTGACCTCCTGCAGCGTACCGCACTGTGCCATCCGCATTGCGGTAGACGCCGCTCGTAGCATCTGCAGCAAACGAGTATGTAGGCAGAGCCGCAGATCCAGATGGAAAAAGTGCTTGGCCACCGTCAGACCACTGAAAGTTGGTCGTTGGGGTGTCAAGCTCCGTCACCGAAGTCGCGGCCCTACCGTTTGAAACCGGCTTGCGATAGAACAAGCTTGAGCTTTCAGAGTAGCTGGTACCACCCCAAAGAGAATCGGTCATTTGAAGCGCTTTGCTACTGTAATTAGCGCGAGAGGTTGCAACCCGCGTGGGGCGAGCAATGAATCCGACTGTCCCGACCGAAGGCCCACCGGCAAGGGGTGTACCCGCGATGAAGTCGCCTGTGGTCGAACTATCCGAACGAAACCCGGCGTATTGATTTCCCCCAGCATAGAAGCCCTCCGACACTGGGAAGTTGCCAGTGCTCGTGCTGGTGATGCCGTGGAATGGATAGACGTTCTGCCCGCTTGTTGGGGTTGTGGCGCCGGGGTCGTGGTTGTTGTTGAAGATATTAAGCTCAGAACCCCATGCCTGATGATTCGGCGCAATAATTCCCCCACTGATCGGGCCGCCCGAGGCTGACTGGTTCGCGTTGCGGAAAGTGATCGAGTTCGCCGTCGCCGCAGTGACTACGCCCGTCGCTATTCCTGTATTCGCAATCGTGTTGCCACTAACATAAACGCCTGTTCCTGGAAGGGCAGCAACGATGTTCGGGTGAATCGTGGTAGTTGTCGTGCAAGTATCAATCCCAGCGGTCAGAGTGCAAGAGCCAATAATCCAGCCCGAATTGTCGGCTGTAATAACTACACCCGAAACCTGTTGCGGCATCGAGCCACTGTCTGCCACGGTGGCGAGATCATAGCCGATCTGATAGCCGGTCGCGCCCGCCGCCCACTCGCTCATAAAGTAGGCAGGCAGAGCATTGGCGTTGCCAAGCTCGTAGAGGTGAACGTGAACCATCGGTGCGGCATTGCCGACACCCGCGGGGCGCTCCCCGCCGCAGCAGGCATCCGCAGTCAGCGGGCTGTTGTCTGCATTGAAGAAGAAGAGGTTGTTTCCCGCAAAGCTCAGGTTATGGGTGGGCGTCCCGATCCTGCCCATGCGCCAATCCATATACGAGATATTGTTCGGGTTGCTGAAAGTCCCAGCTTCTGAATTTGTCTTCGGGATGATAACTGTTCCCGAGTTGCCCGCGGCAGCGAAGGCGGCGGCGATGGTTGTCAGACTGTTAAATGGCTGTCCTGCAATGAAATCGTTGTTCAGGATGTTGATGCTTAACCCCGTACCCGCAGGCTGTACAACCTGTTGCGAAATTGAAGGAGTTAGATTCACACCGCTGGTCTGCGCGACGGCTGCTCTGGTCATCAGTAACATCAGAAGGAATCTACGCAATTGCTTTCTCCATTCGCTCCATAAACTCTGCGGCTTAGGCACGCGCCCACAGCCTTCGGATGGATGGAAGAGTTGGCGGCCCAGGATCGGCGGACCACGTTGGCAAGCTGTCCAGGCTGCTAAGACTACTCACCTCGAAGGTGTAGAATTCCGCGCATTCGAGGTAGATGGCAAGAGAGTCCCAACTTGACGCAGGAGAGCCGTTGCGTCGGCTGCGCCCTTTCGGATACGCCTCCTGGTCAATTCGGCATTATCCGTGTCGCCGTTTTTCTGATGTTTGGCCAGAGCGTCTATGTCCTTCAAGACTTCTTTAGACTTCTTCTCGAATTCTTTTTTGAGTTTCTTCAAAGCGTCTTTGTCCATGTGTAGAGAATAGACGGATTGGCCAGTCTGCGCGACGCCTCCATCCATTCCTCTTTGACTCGGCCGCCGCATGCCTCCTGCCCGCTCGAAGGGCACTGCGTATCGATCCAATCGTCTCTCTCCCAGACAGCCAACCTCGTCCCCACTACAAGTCAACTTTACGTTACGGATCTAAGCTCAATGGGCAACGGCGAAAGCACCCATCAGATTCGATTCAGCCGTTCCGCCGCGCCTTCCACCAGAGACTGCAAGAGTTCCAGAACTCCTCGACAATGTGCCAGGTTGGCACTCTGTCCGGCCCAGAGCGCGAGCAGGTCAGATCTGCCAGCTTTTTGCGCGGGGAGTGCCAAGCTACGCATAAGGACCCTCTGCAGTGGATATCGCAGTATTTCTGTGCCGGGCTTATTCAGCATTTGGAGTAATTCATTGTCTATGCCTCGCGCGAGTCTGCCTGTAAAGCCCTGAGTCAGTGCCGTCTGTCCGGCACTCCCGCTGAGAATGGTCTCACGATGCAGCGGGTGTACGCCAGACTCCTCGCAGGCGAGAAAGACCGTGCCCATTTGTACGGCTTCCGCTCCAAGTGCAAAAGACGCGGCAATGCCGCGAGCGTCGGCTATTCCGCCGGCGGCCACGACCGGAACCTTTACAGCGTCTACAGTCTGCGGCACAAGTGAGAAGGTTCCTGTCAACGAGTCTTGCGCCGATCTCAAAAAGGACCCGCGATGCCCTCCCGCCTCAAAGCCCGATGCAACGACCACTTCGACCCCGGCCTGATCCAGAGCAATGGCTTCGTCCGGCGTGGTAGCCGTTCCGAGCGTAACGATTCCTTTCTTCCTTGCCTCGTCTAGTATTTCTTTCGGTGGAATACCGTAGATAAATGAGAAGGCCGGCACGTTAGCGTCGAGAAGCACGCGCGCCTGATTCTCAAACCGGATCGGCTTGTACTGTGCAAATTCCGGTTGTGTGCCGCCGAGTGCCTCGATGTGTGGCGAGAGATGCGACAGAGCACGACGGAATGCTGCAGCGTCCGATGTGCGGGCTCCCGCATCTTCCATCGAAACCCATAAGTTCATCGCAAATGGCTTCGCCGTGAGCGAACGAATCTCGGCGATCACATCTTCAATCGCGTTTGGTTCAAGACCGTGCGCGCCGAATGATCCGAGTCCTCCAAAGTTCGATACAGCGGCGGTAAGTCTCTGCGATGAAAGACCGCCGAGCGGTCCCTGGATGATCGGATACTCGATCCCAAGAACCTCTGAAACGCGGGTTTGATTCCAAGCTTTCGTCATCACGCACCTTCGCACGAAAAAGAAGAGGCAGTGCTCTCGCCTCCTCAGGCTTCAACTTCGAAAAGGACCTCCAGCACGACCGGCACCCCGAGTGGAAGGCTCGCAACGCCAAGAACCATCCGGACCGGCAATTTGTCTTCTCCAAAGACATCGCGCAACAGCTCCGAGGCAGCGTCAGCTACTTCCGGCTGCGCTAAGAAGTTCCCTTCGGTTGCGAGGTACGCCACCAGCCTGACAACCTTGGTCACCTTATCGAGCGAGCCCAGGTGGTTTCTGGCAGCGGAGAGTACATTCAGAGCCGCGATGCGCGCGGCTTCGTGTCCCTGTTCAACGTTGTACTCTCTGCCCAGCCGGCCTATGAACTTCGGTTCATGCCCGATGGCCGGCAGAACGCCGCTGAGATAAAGCAGGTTGCCAGTTTGGACACTTTCAACATAAGCGCCGAAGGGTATGGGCGGGGGCGCGAGGTGAATGGAGAGCTCCGCAAGCCGGCGCTCCGCGCTCGCCGGCTTCGGACTCTTTGGGCTCACCATTTGCCTGAGTGTGCACCACCGTCCACGTGCAGTACCTCCCCCGTGACATGACGGGCCTCTGTGAGATAGACAACTGCATCCACAATGTCGTTCACGTCTGAGATCGTACTCATCGGTGAGAGCGACTTGAGAAAATCTTTAGGATTGTTCTTGTGAAGGGGAGTATCCACGGCACCAGGAGCGACAGTGTTGAAACGGATGTGTTCCTTCGCATACTCGCTCGCCAGGCTCCGGGTAACCGCTTCAAGACCGCCCTTGGTGATCATCGGCACGGAAACGGAGACGCCGGCGATTGGGTTCACAACAAGGGAGCTGGTGATGCCGACGACACTGCCACCGGATTTTTGCGCAAGCATCTGCTTTACGGCCCCCTGGGTCACGTAGAGGAAACCTTCGAGGTTTGTGGTTGAAAGCGCCTTGAAGTCCTCGGCCGTGTAGTCGGTGAAGGCTTTAGCGAAGAAGATGCCTGCGTTGTTCACCAGCGCGTCGATCGATCCAAACTTGCTAATCGCTGTTTCTATGACCTTGGCGGCTACGGCGCTTTCACCGATATTGCCGTCCACCATAACGAGCTTGCCGGACTCGGTAAATGCACCGGACTTCGTGATGTTACGTGAGTTGGCTACGACGTTGTAGCCGCGGTTGAGGAACGCCTGGACCACACCTGCCCCAATGCCTTGCGATGCTCCTGTTACGATGACTGTTTTCTGTTTGGTTCCCATTGTCAGCCTCCTTATGGTTGCGACTACACCATAAGAGATTCACGATGGGCGATAGTGATTCGTCGTATATTCCAATCATATGATTGGCCTTTCCTATCATCTTGGTCTAAGTGTAACGCGTCTTTTGTCGAATCGCGGGCAGTTCTTCATCGAGCAGTTCGAGGAACAATTTAAGGGCGACCGAAGGTTCCTTCTTGCGCCATGTGGCGACAAAGTCGATGCGGACGTCGTCGGGCTGGAGGCGGAAGAAGGAAACGTTGTCCGCGCGCAGGTTGCGGGCCGATGCGGAAACGATGGCCACTCCTTCGCCGGCTTCGACGGTGGAAAGCACTGAGTGCATATTGTTCAGCTCATTGTGCATGCGGGGCGAGAAGCCGTTGTCATTACAGGCGCGGATAATCGTATCGTAGACCTCCGGAGAGCTTGCACGTTGAAAGGTGACGATGCGCTCACCTGCGAGATCCGCAATGCGAATGCGCTTTGCTTTGACCTTGCGGGTCTTGGGAAGCGCCACGACCAGCGGTTCGCGGAAGAGCAGGCGCGACTCATAGGACGAACTGCGATCAGCGGAAGGTGGACGCGTGAAGCCTATGTCGATCTCTTCGCGATCGAACGCAAGGTCTTGCCCGCTAGGCACATTCTCTTCAAGACGCAGCGCGACCCCCGGATGACGCGCCTTGTATTTGCGCAGGAAGTCGGAGAGAAACGGGTAGGTAGCAAATCCTATGAAGCCGATTCCAAGCCTGCCTATTTCTCCCTTAGCAGCACGCTGGGCAGTTGCAATGGATCGCTCTGCCTGCGCGAGCGTCTTAATTGTTTCTTCATGGAAGACCTTCCCTTCAGGAGTAAGCCGAGCCACGCGGCCGTCCCTCGTGAAAAGTTTGATACCGAGCTCACTTTCAAGATCGGATACGGCCTCGCTGATCGAAGGCTGGGTAATGTATAGGTGCCGAGAAGCCTCCCGATACCCCTTCCATTGGACAACCGCTGCGAAATAACGAAGGTGTCTTAATTCCATATGATAGGCACTCCCTATCAATGGATTAGACCATGTCGCCTAATCCGCTACGCCCGACCAGCCGGGGGCTGACGCTGCGGGAGACGCGCTACCTGAAGTGCCTATCGCCTGGGCCGATCTGTTCCAAATCGCGAAAGCGCGAGTATGATCGTCCATTGATAAGTAGACGCTATTTGGACTCGTCAATTCATTTTGTCCTTTCGGAGTTCACGCGGAAGCATGCTCGTCCTGGTGGGGCCTAACTTGTTTTCGCGCAGCCCTCAAAGCCTAACTGTAAAAGAAGGAGCAATATGAAGATGAGCCCCTGGGCTGGATTTCTCGTGCCTACAGCAATTGCCGTTTTGATCCCTTCCGTCTCATTCGGCCAAACGACACCGTCCGGCGCCGCCTTCGCCAACAACCTGATGCCGCAGCCCGCCAGTGTGGTCGCCGCTTCAGGTCGCTTCCTGCTGACGCCGCAGTTTTCGGCGAGCACAACAGCTTTTCATAACTCTCGGCTCGATGCTGCGATTGGCGGGGCTATCCAGCAGCTGAGGCAGAAGACGGGAGTTTCGTTCGCTGAACAGTCCGCCTCAGGGGGAGCTGGCAGCGAGTTGATGATCGCGGTACGAGGTGCAGGCGAAGAGATTCAATCTGTCGACGAGGACGAGTCATATGCGCTTTCGGTCACGCCCACGGGAGTTCGCCTCGAGGCCGCAACCGTTGTCGGAGCTATGCGCGGCCTGCAGACGCTTGTGCAACTGGTGCAACCCTCGGGCAGCGAATACGAGCTGCCGGCCGTCTCCATCCGCGATTCGCCACGCTTCCCTTGGCGGGGCCTAATGATCGACTGCGGGCGCCACTTCGAACCGGTGGATGTGCTCAAACGCACGCTCGACGGAATGGCCGCAGTCAAGCTCAACGTCTTACACTGGCACCTTACCGAGGACCAGGGCTTCCGCATCGAGAGCAAGCTCTTCCCAAAGCTCACCACCATGGGGTCTGATGGCCTCTTCTACACCCAGCAGGACGCCGCCGAGATTGTCCGCTATGCTCGCGAACGCGGCATTCGGGTTGTGCCCGAGTTTGAGATGCCGGGCCACAGCACCGCTTGGCTCATCGCCTACCCGGAGCTTGCCAGCGACCGCGCCCCCGAGTCGATTCGCCGCGAGTTCGGCGTCTCCGACTTCGCCCTTGACCCGACCCGCGAGGAGACTTACCAGTTCCTCCAGCGCTTCCTCGGCGAGATGGCAGGTCTCTTCCCCGATCCCTACGTGCACGTCGGCGGCGATGAGACCGTATCTCCCGAATGGAAGACGAGTCCGAGAATCCAGGCCTTCATGCGTGAGCACCAGCTTAAGGACTCTGAAGCACTGCAGGCTTACTTCAACCAGCGAGTGCTCAAGATCCTCACCGGACTTCACAAGCATGTGGTCGGCTGGGACGAGATCCTCAACCCTGCACTTCCCAAGGACGTCGTCATTCAGTCCTGGCGAGGCGAGGCTTCGCTTGTGAAAGGCGCGGAGCAGGGTTATCAGGGGGTGCTCTCCGCAGGGTATTACCTCGACGCGATGAAGCCCGCGGGTGAATACTACCTTACAGACCCCTTACCTTCGAGTGCTCCGCTGACTCCGGAGCAGCGCAAGCTTGTCCTCGGCGGCGAAATCTGCATGTTTGGCGAGCATGTTTATGCGCGCACGATCGACTCTCGGGTCTGGCCACGAACAGCGGCGATCGCCGAACGTTTCTGGTCTCCGGAGAAGGTCACCGATGTGGATGACATGTACAGGCGTCTGGATGTCGTCTCCGTGCAGCTTGAGGCGCTGGGTCTCCGTCACCTCAGTCAGGAAGATGCCGGTCTGCGTGAGCTTGCTGGAACAGAGCATATCGATGAACTTCGTGTCTTCGCCTCTGTGCTGGAGCCCGTGAGCTTCCACGAGCGATACGATCAGCAGAAAACCTCACAGCTCACTGTTCTTGACCGTTTCGTCGATGCAGTCCGTCCTGATCCTCCCTCGCGCTACGAGATCGAACGGCTCGCGCGCAACTTCCTGAATGAACCGAAGACCGATACTGCGGATCGCGATGCTCTTAGCCGTTGGTTCGAAGCTATGACTGCGTCTGTCCCTGCAGTTAAACGGCAGATGAAGCGATCGCCGCTGCTCGCCGAGGTGGAGGTTCGCGCCCAGCAACTGCCCGAGCTCGGGACAACGGGACTCGAGGCTATCAGCTTCCTTTCGTCGGGAACGAAGGCGCCGGTGGGGTGGAAGATGAACAAGTTGGCTGAGATCGAGGCGGCCAGAAAGCCTGCAGGTATTGTGCGATTCACCTTTGTTGACCCACTCGCCTCCCTGGTGAACGCAGTTCAGGAATGAGGACGAGGCCCTCCAAAAAGGGTAAGTATCTATTCGGAACAAGCAGCTCAAAATCGATTGCGGCGAAGATTCTCAACCATTGCCGCTGGCACTTACAGCAACATCGACGACAATAGCAATGACATTAAAGTGCGAAGGGGCAGCTGGCCTGTGGCCAGCCTGCCCCTTGCTTCGTTGGCAATTCAGGTCAAAGCGTCAGAACATGTACTTCAATGCGAATTGAAGCTGACGCTCTCCCTGTGCGTTGTTGACGAGGCCGAAGGTTTGCCCGATTGCGGAGTTGGGAGCCACCAGGATGGGATGGTTCAGGACGTTGATGGCCTCAGCCCGGAATTGCAGGCTCTGGTGCTCGACGATAGCGAAGCTCTTGGAGACACTGAAATCGATCGCTTGCAGACCAGGACCGGTGAAGCTACCGACCTGGCAGTTGCCAAAGCCGCTGGTGGGTTGCGAGACAGACGATGGGTTGAACCATTGGTAGCCGGGATTCCCAGCGAGAGTCGATGCCTTCTTGGGGGTTTCGACCGGTGGGCCACTGCAGTTAGCTCTGGGAAAGCCAGAGGTCGTTCCGGAGTTGTCGTTGGCCTCGGCAGTGATGGGGAAGCCATCGTGGAATTGCATGATCGAGTTGACCTGCCAGCCGCCCGCGATCAGATCAGCCGCCCGATTCATGTTCGATCCGAAGGTGCGGCCACGACCGAATGGAAGGTCATAGGTGATGAATCCGTTGAAGGAGTTCGTTATGTTCTGATCGCATCGGCCGTAGTCGGCCGCTGGGTTGTAGGTGTTCTGAAAGAAGAAATGGTTGTTGCCCGCCTGTGTGAGGCTGGCATTGGTGTCTCCATACTGCGCATAGAAGCCGGAGGAGTTGCCCATGCACTTGGCCCAGGTGTAATTGGCCTGGAACTCGAGACCGTGGCTGAGTCGCCTCTGGAAGCTGGTTTGAAGCGCGTTGTAGTTGGAATAACCGGTGGATGCGGTGAGACGGGCTTGGCCGATCAACGACTGTAGAGTCGGGTTGAGGTACGGACTGGCGGCGATGCTGCCGTTTGCCTGAAGAACCTTCTGATTGATCAGGGCAATCGTCATCAGATGGTCTGTCACCTGACCGACGTAGCTGATCTGGAAGGTAGACGAGTTGCCGAACTGATGCTGCACAGTGAGGTTGTATTGCTGCGAGACCGCGGGGCGGATTTCGTTGGGATTGAAGGCGTGGATACCCGCTCCCGAGAAACAGAGCGGCGACTGTGCGATGGCAGTTTCGACCGTGCAACCCGAAGTGGGGAAGCTGGAGAAGCCCTGATCGAGTGTTGTGGTTGGGAGGGCCTGCGTGCCGCCGGCGTAGGTGACGTTGAGCGGAATCGCGAAGGGAGGATTCTGAATGAGAAGATTGCCGGTGCCGGTGCTTTCAGTAAAGTTCGAGATACCGTAGGCGCCACGAACGACCGTGGCCTTGATCATCTCCGGCTGCCAGGAAAAACCAATACGGGGCTGGAAGTTGGTAGGGCCGTTGTATTGGTTGTAGAGTGCCTGGGAGTTGCCGTTCATCCCTGCGATCTCAACAGTGCCGGTGTAGAGGCCGTAGTTGGTCGCCTGGTTGTGAGCTTCCGCCCGTGGGGTGACAACCTCGTAGCGAAGGCCCAGATTAAGCGTCAGGTTGGAGCGAAGGTGCCAGTCGTCCTGAACGAACGCAGAGTACAGGCTGTTGCGCAGACTGCGACCGCCTCCAGAGCCCAGACCAACGTTCTCAGGTAGACCCAGGAGGAAGTCGGCTTCGGACCAGCCGAGGGGAGTTGTGCCAGCGGTCGAACTTCCGACTGATGGATTGCCGGTGAAGGAGCCGTTGTAGATGAACTGGCCAGCAAGTCCGGAATTGCCGACATAAAGGACGTTCGTGCGGTAGTTATAGAACTCGAATCCGACGTTGACTGTGTGCTTGCCATGAATCATCGTCACGGTATCTTCGGCCTGAATGACGGTGTCGTGGAACTGTGATACCAGATTGTTATTTCCAAGCTGCGGGCCGTAGCTGGGACCAGAGAAGGTCTCCAATGGAAGAAACGTCTGGTTGGCCGCCGCTCCAGCGATGCCGAAGGTCGTAGGTAGATTCTGTCCAGTCGGGTTGGTATAGCCTTCGGTTACTGGGAAGTAGCTGGTTCCGATACGTGCGGAGTTGAGCAGGGAGGGGCTAAACGTGTGGGTGTAGTCCAACACTCCGTTGTAAAGGGGGAACTCATTGTCGGAGTTTCCGGTCAGCAACTGGCTGTTGGTGGTGGGATTGGTGAGGTGCTGCTGGGAGTAACGAGCGTAGACGTGATCTTTCTGACTCGCAACCCAATCGACCTTGAGGTCACCCTGATCGCTGTTGGTGTAAGAATGCACCACATTGACCTGATTGCCCTGCACGAGATTGTTGATAGGCCCGGGATAAAGAGTCGAGTTCAGGATCTTCGAAGCGGCAGAGCTAAAAGGAATATTGATCTGGTTATTCAGGAACGGTGTGCGACCGGCCGGTGTTGAAGAAGAGTATGGGTTGTAGAGTTGCTGCGCAAGATTCTTACAGATTCCGGAGGTGTTGAACCCGGCCGAGCAGACGCTCGCAAAGTTGCCCTGCCGCTCTGCAGTGGTGAATACCGTGTACGGCGTTGAGGTCGCCGGCTGGTCAAAACGAGACCCCTGATAGTCGGCGAAGAAGAAGAGCTTGTCCTTGATGATAGGACCCCCAACTGAAGCGCCAAATTCATTCCAGCGCAGAATTGGCTTGAGGCCCGTTCCATCTGGATTGTTTACACCTGGAATATAGGGTTGCCCCTTCGTGAGCCCGTTCTGCCATCGATTTGCGTTGAAGGCGTCGTTGCGAATGAACTCAAAAGCGTCTCCGTGGAACTGATTGGTTCCCGACTTGAGGGTGACGCTGATGATACCTCCCAGATAGTTGCCGTAGGAGGCAGGAGCGTTCTGCGAGATGAGATTGAACTCCTGGATGGCATCGACACTAGGGGCAAAGGCCACGTCGTTGTTGTCGATCTGGTTGTTGTCCATGCCATCGAGAATGTAGTTGTTGACCTGCTCGCGGTTGCCATTGATATAGGGACGCCCAACCTGAAAACTTGCCTGCGCGCCGGTGAAGGCGCCGGGGTTAAGGCTAACGGCGCCGGGCGAGAGCAGTGTCAGCTGGTTATAGTTTCGAGTGGCGAGGGGCAAGGTTACGTTCGCCCTGGCATCGAGCGTTGTGCTCATGAAGGTCTGATCGGTCTGCAACAGGGGTGGGGCGCTTGAGACCTCGACCGTCTGCGAGGCCTGGCCCACGGTCATCGCAATGTCGACGCGGGCCGTCTGGTCCATGGCCAGAGAGAAGGACGGGTGCTGGGCCGTGGAGAAACCGGAGGCCTTTACCGTCAGTGTGTAATCACCAATGGGCAGTGGCGACAGATAGTAGACGCCAGCGGAGTTGGTCTGCGTTGGATACGCGGTGCCTCGGGAGGTGTCGCGAGCGGTTACGGTCGCACCAGAGATGACGGCCCCCGAAGCGTCGGTTACGGTGCCGGTGATTTTAGCGCTGATGTCCTGCCCAAGGGCGACAGAACAACTTACTAGAATGGCGAGAAAACTGCAAAGCACGATGCGTACTCTCATGTGAACCTCCATGTAATTCTCGACCTGACTTGCTTTCAATCAATTTTGTCTCTGGCTCGCACCGAAAATGAGGTGGAATGCCCGTTTGCCTCTGTGTTCCAGTTACGGCTCGGATGTTAGGTGAACCTACTGTATAGACAACTGGACTAAATTAGCAATGGGAAAACTACCTAAAAATCAAAAAAAAATGTTGGGAACCAGCTGCGCCTGTGTGCTCGCCTCAGAGATTCGGCCTTGGAATTCACTCCGCGGCGACGGCCTAAACCTGGTCGGTCGACATTGATAACCCAGCCTGATCGCAAGCGTGTAGGCAAGAATTTGCAGACGTGCGACCTCAGGATCGTGAAAGGTAAATCAATCGAGGCTGGGATAAAGAGACAGGAATCGCTGAAATGTGAAACTTCCTCATTTCCCTCAGTAGCGAGCGCTATGATCTGCGCTCACTGCACGCATTTGCTTCGTTAACTGAAGGATCATTGAGTAACGCAGGGGCAACTCGGGATCGCTGGTGTGGGTGCTCCCCCCGCCCATGCTTAGGGATTTCCCTCATTGTTTTCACCAATCATTCTGCATAAAGATTTGTGTAGCTGCGGAAAGGGCCTCACGTATCGGCCGGTAGCTTTGGCGCGCCCTGGGGCGTTAGCAACCTCCATGGTGTCGAATTTTTTCCTCGTAACACTCGGCGGTTACGCTGGGAGTGAGCGATATGAAGCGTTGCAATCTGGGTTTTGCAATGTGGTTGGTGGTGGCTTTGGCCGCTACGAGAAGCGCGCACGGCAACGTCGCGCTTTTGGTTGAGGAGCCATACGGATTGTTCGGTACTGTCAATCCAACGGGTCATTCGGCAATTTATCTTAATCGCGTGTGCGCCGAATCGCCGACTTTGTTGCGCCGGTGTGGGCCAGACGAGACGGGAGTGGTGATCAGCCGCTATTCAGGTATTAGAAGACTTGATTGGATTGCCATACCGTTGCTGCCGTATCTCTACGCCGTGGAACGAGTGGAGGAAATTCCCGAGTGGGCCGCGAAGGCTGACATCGCGAGGATGCGGGATGAATATGCCGAGGCTCATCTGGGAGATCTAACTTCTACTACGCAGGGGAATGATAGGAAGAAGGTGTGGCCTCAATTGTTGGGCGTGGCGTACACGCGGAAGATTTACAGTTTCGAGGTGGAGACGGATGAAGAGCAAGATGACAATCTGATCGCCGAATTCAACAGCCATGGGAACGAAAGCCACTTCAATCTTTTTACCAAGAACTGCGCCGACTTTTCAGGTAGTGTTCTCAATTTCTATTTTCCGGGAGCGGTACACCGGAGTATTACCGCAGATGTGGCAATAACGACGCCCAAACAGATTGCCAAGGCACTCGCGGGTTACGCGCATCATCATGAATCGCTTGAATTCAGGAAGTTCGTTATTCCGCAAGTGCCGGGCGACACGCCTCGAAGTCATATGCCCCGAGGCGTACTCGAGTCGCTTGTGAAGACGAAGGGGTACGTGGTTCCCATTGCGATCCTTCAGCCTTATGTCATGGTGGGCATCGCGGTCACCTATCTGACAAGCGGTCGATTCAATCTGAGGAAGAATTCTCCGGTCATCGCTGTGATGGATCAGGTCTTCACACTGGCCAGCGGCAAGCCGGAGGTCGCACCCGCGATGCCATAGTAGCCATTGGCGATGAAGTATTGCTCGGTGAGGGTGAATTTTTCTTTGGGGGAATTGCTTACAAGTCAACCAACGTGAATGCGGCTTCGCAGATCCTTCCATCGGCTCCATCTCGAGGCCTCCTGCCCGACTACTCCGGGGACGTTGCCATTAATGTTTCTCCTTCTAGTGGAATACTCTGCTTCAATCGCACCTTCCACTTAGCTTGGAAATCCTAGTGGTTGAAGTAACTAATCAGTAAGGCCCTTTAACCTTCAGAAAGACACGCCCCCCGAAATCTGCACAGAGTTTCCCTGAAACGTCGCCCTGTTTGAGAACTCGTGAAAATACTTGAACCCCAAGCTCACTTTGCGAGCCGGCAGAGACATGTTGGAAGCGAAACCAAGAGAATTGACCCGGTACCTGTGCGGCTCCCTCGGCTGGCGTAATCGTTGGGCCGGTCTTATCCGTCGTCTGCAATTGTTCGTATCCCACCAGGCCGATTTGCAACCGCAAATCCTTGCTGAGTGGAAAGACCTGCGTCACGGAATAGTCCAAGTCAAGGGTCTCACCTGGATGGATATCTGTCCCCTTCTGCACAGTATGGAATTCATACATTTCGAAAGATAGCGTTAGTCCAGTGGCCCGAACCCACGTTGTTATTCGAGGTGGGGTCAAATCTTTCAGTGGTGCAAGAAATCCGTAGTGCACGCGAAGGTCTGCGTGTTCCGCGCTCCAACCCAGGATGACGGGTTGATAGTATGAGTCTGCAAATCCGCCTCCACCGCTGATGGGCCCATCCGCATCGGAGGTCAATGAATTGTTGGCAATTGGAAGGGTGGCGACGCAGGAGTAGATTGCACCTCCAAGCGCTTGAATCTTGTTATTGCCGACCCAAATGAAACTGTTCATGTCCATGATCACAGAGTTCTGCCCGGTAGCAGTGACCGCGCCGTTGGCGTCCTTCAACTCGCTGCGCGAATAAAAGAGGAAAAGGTTCGAATAGGTGAACCCTGCCTCAGGAGTGACGCCTGAGTTGGTAGCGGTCATCCCAGGGGGGTAGACACCTCTAACCTGCGCCTTACCTGGCGCAGCGATCGCGAAGACCCCGACAACCAAGCCAATCGGGATCATGCGAATCTGCGAGAAAATAAGCACCTTGTTCTCTTAGAGATTTACCGCGCTTTGCGTTGGACATGCTGACGGCTGATTCTTTGCGTTGGAACTCGATTCGGCCTCGAGATTGGCCGCTAAGCATGGGCCATCATTGAGAGCGGAGTCATCGCAAGATTTCTCCAGAAATTTTCCAGCGACTCGACACCACCGAAGAGAGTTGTGAATATCGTTGAGTCGGCGAGAAGAATGTCTCCGGCGCGCAGTCCGTTTGGCGGCATCCACAGAAAGTTATTGAACTCTGTGTTCCCTGCCACCGTGAAAGGATGCGGCCGGGACATATCAATAGACTGCTTCGACAAAACACGAATGGACTTGGCGTCGTCCGTGGTCAAGGCATAGTGGGGAAGATGGGGATGAAAATTGAAGGTTGTAACTCCGGAAAGCCACCCGCGTGAGTCGAGATCTCGAAAGGTGGTTAATGGAGCAATCTGATTCGTGCCCTTGACGGTTGCCGGCCGCAGACCATACTGATTCTGAACAGGCACGCCTAACCCCTTCATCATCGAGAGCGTGTACCGTCCGAAACGCTGTTGCCGTGGCACCAACGGATCGCCATGGTGCGCATACTCCATCGCCCGTTCCTTTCGGTCAGAGGAAACGCCAACATCGTGATGTGGGCCAAGAATCAGACACGTCCCTTCACGTGTGAGAAATCGTTGAACCGCGTCGATTTCATCGGGAGATGCTTGCTGCTCCGTGACCATGTGATCGAGGCCAAAAACCATCAGGGTGTCGGTGTCTTGAAGGATGCGCTCGTCGATGGGCAATCGCTGGCCGGCCTGATCTATCCTTTGGTAGATGGCGACCGGCTGGTCCGTCGTCTCGCCGACAAGCCGCTGAAACTTCAGCGTGGACAAGTGAAAGAGCTCAAGAGTTCCCGCAATTCCCTGAAGGAACATTTTCTCGGAGAACTCCTGACTCTCGTAATTCGGCCAAGCCACCCGGCGAACTTCAGTGATGGTTGAGAACCGATTGTCCATCTCCGTAACGTCGCGATTGGCTTCCCACGGGTAGCTCCAGGTCCAGTAGATGCTGAACCGCCGTTTTCCCGGAGCGTACTTTCTCGGGATATTCGTCTGGTTATAGGTTCGTGGTCCGACTGCTGATTCGCTCATCTCAGTTTCCTTTCTTCCGCGCCGTCATGGGAGCGCCGTCAGATATCGCAATGCCTTGATGCCGGGTAGAAAAAAGTAGGCACCTCCGCGAATCGTGGTAAACGCCGGAAGCCCGACAATCTTCTTTCGAATGGGCCGCTTGGGAATGGTCATATCGAAGGTGCCGTCCTGCGTGCCGACAAACGGGTCGCGCTCGTTGCCTAGCTCATGAAAATTGGTGTCGTTCGCCCAGACGTTCATCGCGAACTCAAATTGGCGAACTAGGCTCGCACAACCGACGAACGCCGCGATACCTCGTTCGATTCCGTCGTCGGACTTGTCCTGGGGTAGCGGCGGGCCGTAAGTCCCTCCACGCCGAATCATCTTTCTCCGTTGCATGTTGGCTGCGGTATCTCGCGGGTTCATGCGGCGAATATGCGACCCAAGCGGACAGCCATAACCGTGGGGGTCCATCTTCCCGTAGTTGAAATCGTTGGTGCGTTGCATGTCTCCACCTAGCTCCGGGTCATCTTTGTCAGGAGACAGAACCAATGGGGCACCACTACGCCAACGGCCCATCAGCTTGGCAGCAACCCACTCCTGTTGTTCGGGCGTGTCGCCTTGTTGGCGCAAAAAATCACGAAATGCACCAACGTGCTCTTCGATCCGGAGATACGCAACGTAGCTGCCGTTCCGCGAGAGAACCTCTGGCTCAGGCAAGCCCGCTGGCGGTCCATTTTCATCCGGATAGCCCAGAAAAAACTCTCCTGCTTTAATCGCAGGGCCAGAGCCTGGAGTTGGCTCCTCGCCCAATCCGTCGATCACCGGCTGCGTGAGCCGGTCTCTATACCCAAAATGTTCGTGAGCATAGGTGTATGGAGGAATCGCTTCCATATCCAGCGAAGAGAGGACCTTCACCCCATCGCACTGCAGGAGATACTCCCGATGCTCCTGCCTGCATCGCTCGCGTTCTGCAACATCGCGCGCGAACAGAATCACGATGGCATGAAGTTCCTCACTCGCCAGCCCCCCCACCCAGTTCTCCGGGTGGTTGACTCCGGTTGTGCCGAGAATCTCAGCACGCGCTGCCATGCCTTGGCGGAACTCTTCGGGGAAGGTCGCGAGCGCAGCGCGATTAACGCCGAGCGCTCGTAGGCCCTTCCACGTGAACCCTATCGTCACCCACCTCGTTCCCGGGTTTCCTGAAGCGAGCGCCTTTGCCGTTCCAACTTTATCCAGAATTCCCTTTAGCCATTCACCTCCCGCCCCCGGCCGGCGAAACGCGAGGAATTCGTACCTCGCGGCCAACGCGGCAGGCCGCGAAATCAAAAAATGTTGAATGTCCTCGAGTTCGAGCATTGCGGCTCCTCAAGTGCTTTCATGGCGAAGAAAACACGATCTCAGCTACTGCATCAGATCGAGCATGCTTGAAAACGCTGCTTTGAGCTTCAATGCCTTCTTGATCTCGTCTGCGGAGACATAGGGGTACTCTCCGTATTCAAGAAAACTCGGCCGCTGATGTTCACGAACGAACTGAACGAATGCAGGTGCATTTGTTTTCCAATCCTCGGGAAACCCCTCGAGATTCTCAAAGGTAGTGTTGAGACCGTAGCTGGAGAACAGCGATACTGCATCCTCCGTGTACTTATCGAAATCTGTGTCGAATATTCCCTGGTACATGAAATAGGTATCTTTTCCGATGTCGAACAAAACCCATCGCAGATAGTGAAGCTTCAGCACCTCAAGAGCGTTCGGCAACCCTGCGATCGTTTTCTCGAGGGTCTTGCCGTATTCGCGGATGACTTCCTCGCGTCCGGGCTTGACCTTCGCGATGATCGTAAAGCCATAGCAGGCAGGTGATTTTGGATAGACCGGTCCGTACCTGCCATTCTGTAATTTGAAATATCCCTCTTTAGGGATCGCCATCGCCGCGGGTTTGGTCCAGTCTGGCTCTTTTGCGGATGCGGTTACCTTTGTAGCCATTTTTTCCCCTCCAAGAAGCACCGAGATCGATTGACGAGAACCTACACTGAGCGCCGACTGCGATGAAACTAGGGAAATCCCCATATCAACTCGTCGGGGCCAGGTAAGGGATTTCCCTCGTTGCACCTCGACGGGAAGAGAAATTGCGCTCGCGATTCAATCAAACCTCATTGGGGGCAATAGGCGTTTCCCTAGTAGCTGAGGGTTGTAATTCCTTTCGTCGAAGAAACCGAAAGCGGTTCAAGCATTAGGGGTTTTCCTAGTTTCTTGTCACGCCGGTCGTGAGGTACTTTCCATGACGACGCAGAATTCTCCCTCACGTGGAATGAAATGGGCATCGGCGCAAAATCATCTTCTATGCGGAATGAATGCCAGGGAGACTCGAGGGATTTCGGACACCTGAAATAACGAGGGAAGGAAGCCGGCGATGAATCCGAAGCCAGAAACAGTTCGTGGAATTCTTCAGCGTCTGCTGAGCTTAATCTGCGTGATCGTTCTTATTCCAGGTGACACCTTGGCGGGTGTTACCTATACCGGCGGAAGCCAAACAACCGCTCCTCAGAGTTCTCCAACACAAGGGCCGACGACCAAAATTCCCGCCGACGAACTCGACTCTCTCGTCGCACCAATCGCGCTCTATCCGGACCCGTTGCTCGCCCAGACCCTTGCTGCGTCCACTTATCCGCTGGAACTTATCCAACTTCAGCAGTGGCTTGCAAAACACCCTACGTTGAAGGACAAAGCACTCGCTGATGCCGTGGCTAAGGAGCCCTGGGACCCAAGCATCCAGGCTATGGCTGGTTTACCCGATTTGGTGAAGCGCCTTGCAGATGACATTCAATGGACGACAGACCTCGGCAATGCGTTCCTGGCACAACAAAAGGACGTTATGGACGCCGTCCAGAGGATGCGCAAGAAGGCTCAGGACAAAGGCAATTTAAAGACGACCGAGCAGCAGAAGGTCGACACTCAGGTGATCGAAAGCAAGAGCACAATCGTTATTCAACAGTCGAATCCGCAAGTCGTATATGTGCCTTCCTACGATCCTGTCGTGGTATATGGGCCGCCCATTTACCCCTACCCACCCATTTACTATCCGCCGCCTGGATACTACGCAGCCGGCTTGGCGATCTCTTTTGGCATCGGCATCATGATGGGTGCGTTTTGGAGCGGCGGCTGGGGTTGGGGTTGTGGCTGGGGTGGTGGCAGCGTCAATGTCAACATCAACAATAGCTTCAATCGCGCCAATATTGGTGGTGGAGTCGGAGGTGTCGGTGGCGTAGGTGGCGTAGGTGGAGTGGGTGGCGTAGGCGGAGTGGGTGGTGTCGGTGGCGTGGGCGGAGTGGGTGGTGTTGGGGGTGCAGGTGGAGTGGGAGGCGTCGGAGGTGCCGGGAAGCCAGGTGGAGTGGGTGGAGTGGGTGGCGTGGGTGGTGCCGGGAAGCCGGGTGGAGTGGGTGGAGTTGGCAGTCCCGGTGGGGTAGGCGGCGCAGGTGGGGCCAACCGTCCGTCACAACTACCTGCTGGCGGAGCCGGAGGCAACTGGCAGCACAATCCTGCACATCGTGGCGGTACACCCTACGGAGACCGCGCAACCGCCGATCGATTTGGCGGCGCAGCTCGCGGCGACTCTCTCGCCAACCGGCAGGCCGGTGCAAGAAACCAGATCGGACGCCAGGGAGGAAGTCTTCCGAGTAATCGCGGCGGAGCCAGCGCCAGTAACCGCATGAACACAGGCGGCGGCTTAGGCGGCAGCAATCGCGGTGGTGGCGGCGGCCCCGACCGGGTGGGAAGCCGCGATGTCTCCCGTCCCTCCGGCGGCGGCGACCGGAGCGCCTTCGGATCAGGTTCCCGGGGAGGCTACAACGGTTCCTCGGCACGATCTGCCAGTAGCCGCGGGTCCTCTAGCTTCGGCGGCGGCGGCCGTGGCGGCGGTGGTGGTCGTGGCGGTGGCGGAGGCCGACGTCGCTAAAGAGAAACCATGAGGAGCATAAAATGAACTCACGATCCGCGAGGAAAAAACTTTTCGAACTTCTTTGGATTGCGATCATCGTCACTTGGGCGTGTCTCTCTACCCAGGTTCTCTTCGGCGCACATCAAGCCTCCACTGGCACGCAAGTTCCACCGGCACAGACTCCTGCCGCCACCTCGGCTCCTCCCCACGTTGAAGGCGAAACGTTCGCTACCCCACAGCAAGCCGCAGACGCCCTCATCGCTGCTGCCGGCACATTTGACGAAGCCGCACTCGCAAAGATCTTTGGCCCCAACGGCAAGAAGGTCGTATTCACGGGAGAAACCGCCCAAGACCGGCAAAGAGCCTTGGGTTTCGCGGCCGAGGCCAAAGAAAAGACAAATGTCGTCGTAGATCCAAAAACTGGCACGCGAGCCTTTATCAACGTCGGCGACGAGAACTGGCCCTTTGCGGTACCCATCGTCAAAGTCAATGGCAAATGGTCCTTCGACGCCAAGGCCGGCGAGCAGGAACTCCTTTATCGCCGCATCGGCTCCAATGAACTAGACGCCATTCAGATTTGCCACGGCTTCGTCGAATCCCAGGATGAATACGCTCTTCGAAGTCGCCAGCTCTATAACGTCAACCAATACGCGCAGCGTATCATCAGCACGCCCGGCAAACAGGACGGACTCACCTGGCTGAACAACAATGACACTTGGGAGGGCCCAATCGGCGAACAGATCGCTAAGGCCATCGCACAGGGTTACACCCCCGGAGAGCTGCCGTATCACGGGTACTTTTACAAAGTCCTAAAAGGACAAGGTCCCGCCGCGCCCCTTGGAAAACTCGATTACGTAATCGAAGGCGTGATGATCGGAGGTTTCGCCCTCGTCGCCGCTCCCGCCCAATACCGCGTCACCGGAGTAAAAACCTTCATGGTCAGTTACGACGGTGTTGTCTACGAAAAGGATTTCGGGCCCGACACACTTGAGCAATTCAAAAAGATGGAGCGCTTTAACCCCGACTTATCCTGGCATCCCGTTAACGAGCAGTGAGTGCGAGTTACGCAGGGCATTTCCGCTATTTGGCAATTGAGACCTGGCTACAATCTCTGGTGGCTTATGTTGAGAGATACGAATTCTAAGCTCGCATTAGTAGGTATCGAAGACGCAAATAGCTGTCCTCAATGCAATCCGGACACCTACATCGGCACCGCACATTCCACTCGCGAATCCCAAGCGCGCGGGGGAATTGATTCAGAGTCTTGCGACCGTGAGACTCGACCCTCCCAACAGGGCTACGACGCCGAAGAATTCTAATTCCGCATTGTTGGAGGGTCGAATGAACAACTACACGAAGATGCCTTTACTGCTTGGCACTCTTTTGATATCGGTGTCAGTTCCTGGATACTCACAGGCGCAACCCGATAGCGCTCCACGCGGTGCCATGGTTCACGTCGTCATCACCGACATGGCTGTACAGGATAATAACGAACTACCTCGGCTCATGAAGGACGACGTCAAGGTAAAGCAAGGTAAGACCATGTACACAGTGACACAATTGATCCCTGCACGTGACCAGGCCGCTGGACTTCAATTGATGATTTTGATCGATGAGACTCTGAATATCCAGGCCGTTGGAAATAATCTGACTGATCTTAAGGAATTTGTAAAGGCGCAGCCGCCAACTGCGGCCATCGCTATAGGCTACATGGCCAATGCCGGGGTCAATGTTGTTCAACAATTCACCACGGACCACGAAGCCGCGGTCAATGCGATCCGCCTTCCGCGAGGGAGCCTCTCCACTATGGATAGCCCCTACCTGTCTCTGATAAGCCTCGTAAAGGGCTGGCCCAAACAGAATATCCGTCGCGAAGTGCTCATGATCACTGACGGTATCGACCGCCTTCATGGCGAAACACCTACAGCCTCGCAACTTGGCCCAAGATTTGGAGTAAGAGGAACAGCGGGACCAACCGTCTATCACAGTATGCCAACCATCAGCGTCGACGCCGACTCCGCGAGCGAAATCAGCCAACGTTACAACGTTATCGTCAGCAGCATCTACTCGCCAGGAGTTGGCAGAGCGGCAAGAAGTTCATGGGATCTAGACCTAGGCCTAGGAGGTCTCTCCAAGATCGCGGACGAAACCGGAGGCGAATGCTACTCCCTCGGCACCTCGAACGCGGTTAGCTTCAAACCCTACCTCGATCGGCTTCAGAAAAACCTCAACAACCAGTACTATCTGGTCTTTTTGGGGGAGCCAAAGAAAAAAGGCACACTACAACGGATCAAGATCTGGACGGAACAATCCAACTCCGAAATTGCAGCGCCTGACAACGTATGGATACCTGGTGCTCAGGACAATAACAACAACAACGACAAACAACAACAAGAGCTGGAGGCCACTTACTTACCCATCACGAAGAGGATCTCTGAATCAAGAGCCACGCCATCAAGGCGGGTCAGTACCGCTCGCGCCTCACTGGCAGAACCCTAAACCATCTCCTTCTGACCCGGCAACTGATAAGTAACTCTTACTGGATGCTAATGTGCGCCTCGCTCTCGGAAGTCGTCTGAGACGGTGTTTTGTGAGCCGCCTCCCAGGCTCTCACTCTCGGCCGTGCCCCATCGAAAAGACGCGCGAAGTTCCCTTTACGCACCTTCTCGCTTGCCTCGGGCGTAAGAAGTTTCCATAAAGGGTCATACTGGTAAAACACCTTCAAGTAGCTGTCTTGGCTTCTGGGAGCCACTTCGTCAGTACCGAACAGAAACCGATCCGGAAAGCGATTAATTAACTCCGCCGTGATCTTCGTCGCGTCAGGGCTGGAGATAACATACTTGGCAACCTCATCCCATGAGATATCGAAATAAACATTCTTCATCGTGGGATCGCTGAGAATTACTGCAAGGTTGGCCGCATGATCCTTTATCGGTCGAACCACACGTCCCACGCCCGTGTGCGCCCAGATAATCGTCGTGTTCGGGTGCCGCTTCAAAAGAGCTTTCATCTGGTCCAGATACGCCGGAGCCGCACCTTGTTTCGGGAACGGAACATCCATGTCATTGTGGATGATAACGACCAGCCCAACCTCCGCGAGAGAAATCGAGAACCCACCCGCGCCAACTTCCATTCGCTCCGCAATAATCCCCGTGCTGACCTCAACGCCTCGACGCGTGTGGCAGTCAGAAACTGATGATCGTCAAAAAGCGATGTACGCCTGTATCATCGGCACCCAATTCGTGATCCCCGAACTATAGGGAGTAAAGGCCCCGCTATAAGGAGCTCCTCCGGTGATGTGGACCAGCTCTGCGTTGAGCCACAGCCGCTCGGTGGGAAGGTAATACCACCTTAGTCCGGCCCCATACTCATAAGGGTCGCGGAACTGCCCGCGCACCCATGATGCGCGGACATACGGCATCAATTTTTTCGGCTTGACAAAGTAACTCACCGAGAGCTCGTTGCCGTGGTCAAATGTGGATGCGAGCGGAAGCGGTCCGTCGGCTACGAAATCATTTAGCCAGCGAAAGTAGTATTGCCCGTTGACCGCAAGCCCGTTCCATTTGAGGCCGTAGTCAATTGCCGACATCTTATACGTGGCATCCTGGAGTGTTACGCCCGGCGCAAACGCTCCGGTCGCGAAGGCCTTCACGCCGTCGGAATTGTATATTGAGGTGTTCTCGGGACTGGATTGGTCGAGATCTGAAAAACGATTCTCCCGCGACCTTGTAAACGAGGTACCTAGTCGAATGCGAACTTTCCTGGAGGAGAAATAATCATCGTACATGTTGCGTGATCTACCGGGGGGCCCGTAGTCTCCTAGCGGCTCCCACCAGGCGCTGCCGGAAACCAGCAGATTCGTATCGATCTTGTTTGCCGCGATACTCAGGGTATTGAGACCGTTGCCGACCATCGCCAGGTAATTCAGTCCCTTCACGGGTTGTCCGTTCATCACAACGCCCTGAGTGAACCCGGGGCGGAAGAAGTTGTCAGCCATGGTCCTATCATTTGCCGTGAAAAATGGAAACGTGCCAACCAGTGATCGGCTGCCCGGAACGCCAAAGTAACCTCCGGTTAGCGTGAAAGCCTTGCTGAATTGCCAGCCAATGTTGCCGGCTACGATGATCGACGCGGCCCCGGCGGATGTCCAGATGGTGAAGCTATATGGCGCCCTCTTGCTGAAGATGTAGCCGCCGAAGACCATCATTGAACGATTTACCGTAATGTCGTTGCGCTTATCAACAGGGTAGGTAACGCCCAGATGGTCAGTGAAAGTATCTTGGCTAGAAATAGTGTTGATATATCGCACTTGGGTAATGCCCTGGAGCCTCAGCAGGAAAGGCACCTCAGCGCCTTCGGGAGCTTCCCCGATTATGATTCCATCTCGATAGCGATTCTCAATCGCCTGTAGTGCGGAAACGGATTGCGGCTGCGCGGCTTGGGCGCGCGGAACGGCGATATCGCTGACCGACCTTGCAAGCTCCCGTGCGGCAGCAAAGTTCTGTTGCGACGGAGAAGACGCAGCTCCCGCTATCGGAGTCGCAGGCGAGCCCAACCGCTGCCTTAGATCGTTGACTACCTCAAGCAGCATCTTCTGCTGCTCCTCAACTTTATTGAGCTGCTCTCGTAGAGCAATGTTGTCGGTCTTGAGTGCCGTGACTTCGCTCGCCAGATTACCAGACTCAACATCCGGTGACTGGCAGTATGCGACAGCCGCTAAACCCACCATGAGTGCTGCTGAGAAGACACGGGATTCACACTTTGTCCGCATGGCTGTTCAGGTCCTCCACTGTTGCTGCCCAGCCGATGACGTTAGCCGGGGAATTGGTGAGTAATATCGGTTGCGACCGGGGCGGCCCTTTCTTCGTCAATGCCGGCTTCGTCGACGGCGTGCGCTCCAATAGTCGCGTTGAAGGAAATGGCAATGCGGGGTGTTTCTCCTGCGTAAGGGTGAACCCAGTGGTATAGCCAACTAGGGAACATCACCAGCAAGCCAGATTGCGCTCGAACTCGAAACGGCTCCCCATACGGGTCTCCCGGTGCACTTACAGCCTCCGCTCCGGCACGCGGATCGAGGAATTCCAGAACCCCGCTGAGCGGCTGATCCCGATTCTCAGTCCCGCTGTCAACGTAATAGACTCCTGACCACGCGCTGTCCGGGTGCGAATGGGGTGCATGGTATGCGCCGGCGCGACAGATCGCTGCCCAGGCCGAGATGGATGCTGTCCCAGCGAAGTCATCCCGGCCCGTCGTTGTGCAGATCATTCGGCGCAGTGCCCATGTAATCCATGAACTCAACGCCTCTACATTGGCGTCTGCGCGATGAAGGAAATCAGGGCGCGAGTGCCAACCCCCGATGTTGCTTCGGCCAAGGCTTGGATACTCCGATTCCTCTACCAGAATCAGGGATCGCAGCCCCTGATTCATGACTTCAGTATCAGGCAGCCGCACACGACCGATATACGTCGGGAACGCTTGGGTAATGTCGAGTTCCATAGTCAGGCCCGATCAGCAGAGCGTTACGGAAAGGCTAGCCCGGCTTCACTGGTTTCCTTGTACTTACTGTTCATGTCCTTGGCGGTCTGAGCCATCGCGGCGATCGTGGCGTCCAGATCGACCCGATGCCGGCTGGCGATCTCATTGGTGGCGATTACATAAGCGGTCCATGCTTTGATCGCGCCGAATGCGCATCGCTCGATGCACGGAACCTGAACAAATCCGGCCACCGGATCGCAGGTCATTCCCAGGTGATGCTCCAGTGCGGACTCCGCGGCGTTCTCGACGACTCGGGATTCCGAGTCGTGTGCAGTTGCGGCCAATGCCGCCGCCATTGCCGATGCCACACCGATTTCCGCCTGGCAACCACCCTCGGCAGCAGACAGCGTTGCATTGTGCTTGCACAGGTAACCAATTGCTGCAGCAGCAAGCATGCCCTGTCGAATCTTCTCTGGTGGAAGTTTGCGACCGCCTTCGCCCAGAGCATAGACCACTGCCGGCATGACTCCGGCGGAGCCGCCTGTCGGCGCTGTGATAACAAGGTGGCCCCGCCCGTTCTCTTCAGAGCCCGCCAGAGCGTATGCCGAAACCATGCCAATTATGCGTTCCGTCTGGTATTGATCATCCATGGCGCGTTTGTAGACTGTTGCCGCTTTGCTGTTCAGCTTGATGGGACCGGGCAACACACTATCTTCCGGTGCGGCAAGTCCTGACTTCACAGTGGCGACCATCGCGTTGGTGATTTTGTCGACGAAGGCATAGACCTCCTCCTCACTTCTCCCCGGTATCGCCATCTCATTGGCGAGAATCACTTGTGCAATCGTCAGCTTGTTTTGATCCGCATGCTGGCGTAGCTCCTTCATTGTCGAAAACGGATACTTTGGCGGATTCTTCTTCGGAGGCGTGTACCCTTTCCACTCGATGAATCCGCCGCCTACTGAGTAGTATTCCTGCTCAAGCAGCACGGTGCTCCCAGCCATGAGCTTGCACGTCATTGTGTTTGGGTGAGGGAAGTTACCTTTGACGGCATCGAATACAACGTCTTTGAGCGACACATTCACAGTCGTTGCACCGAGCTTGACTGGGAAAGACTGGTCGGGATTGTCGCGCAAGCCGTCGAGAAATGCGGGATCGACGGTTGCCGGTTCCTTTCCGATCAACCCCGCGAGGGAAGCTCGCTCTGTGCCGTGTCCCTTGCCTGTGGCGCTGAGGCTGCCGAACAAATTAACCTTGAGCGCGGTCGCCTTGGCGAGTTGGTCCGCCGGCAGCTTAGTGCATCGCTGGTAGAAATCGTAGGTAATGCGCATCGGACCGATTGTGTGAGAACTCGATGGCCCCGGCCCAACCTTGTAGAACTCGTCCAACGTCGTCATCACGGGGCCTTTTTGTTCCTTGACGACGTTCAAGCTGGGAGAAAGCTCCACATTACCTGGCCCTCCCGCCACCCCCTTCGGCTCTGCACCTGGTGGCAACGGCTTCACCTGGGCGGCCACGGCGGACACAGAGCGCCCGGTCATCACCGCCGCAGCGCCGACCACAGCGCTGCGCATCAGAAAGGTGCGACGATCCACTCCGTGGGGAATAACCACCGGCTTTAACTGGTCCGAAGGTCCAACGGATCATCCTGAACGGGTTTGCAGGTTGCTCGATCGAGCCGAGCTTGTCGGCAGATATCTTATTTTCATATTTAGACATAATGGACCTCTCACTTTCTACCTAGATATGGTGCGTCCCCTGGCTCGTCCGAACAATGGCTGCTCGACCGGGGATGAAGAGCAGGTTGTGCGTGGCACACCGTGCGCAATTTACATTAGGCTTGGATCTGATTTGGGCCAACTAGGAATTCTCCTAGGTCCAGTCTCGAGCTGGTGTAGAGCAGACGACGAACTCGCGGGCTCCAAGAGGCACGCGAACAAAGAGGTACCGGAGAAGCACAAAATAACGCTGCCATTCGATAACTCCGCCACCGACAGAATAGTATCCCTGTTCGACGGTTGCTGATTCCTTCCTAACTAATCCCGCAACCGTGTCTCGTCACTTGTGTGCGGTAACAGTGATCTCGATGTGCGCTCCGGGAGCAGTGAGCTTGGATATTCCGACAGTAGTCCGCGCAGGTCTGGGCTCGGGAAAGAAGGTTATGTAGACGGCATTCATGCGCGGGAAGAGGGTCAAGTCGGTGAGATAAACCTGGACCGCAACTGCATTTTTGAAGTCCATCCCATTCGCCTGCAGAACGAGCTTCACATTGGAGAGACAATTCTTCATCTCGTCTTCAAAGTTTGCGGGGATTTGATGAGTCTTTGCGTCCTCTCCCGTTTGGCCCGACACATACAAAGTGCCGTCCGACAGAATACCGGGCGAGGAGGTTCCGCCAGCAGGAGTTCCAGGAGGGGATACGGCTGTCCTCTGCGGAGCCAGTGCTAGCATCGGTAGCATTAGCGATAAATAGAGTATTTTCATGACGGCCTCATGTTAGGTTGCACACGTTTCTGTCACACGCGGGATGCGCATTCTTTCCGTTCGTGTCGTTCTTGAATTTCTCGTAGGCTTCTTTGACAACTGCCTCAACCTGCGCTCTTCGCGGAGCAACCGGGCTAACGTTAGTGCTGCTTTGAGCTATGACTGGGATCGGGCAAAAGTATTCAGGAGCAAGCGCAGCTGCCATCAACACCAGAATTGAGATTCGACGTGCGTTCATAGTGGATCTCCTTACCCTCTCAGTTACTCGATATCTTGCGGGCCGGAAGCCGAGCCGCGTGGCGGTTCCGCCCTCAGAAAGCAAACGTTTTGCCGTAGTTGTACTTGAAGGAAAACTGCACTCGAAAATCGTTGTAGTTATAGCCATTGCGGAAATTCACGCGTCGTCCGAACTGAAATTCGCCGCCCGCCATCACGTTTTTGATTGGGTAGTACAGCAGGTTCGTAAGCGCGTAATATCCCTGGTGAAAATCGCTCGCCGACTCAGCATCGGAGTTCCAGATATTCACCATCGATCCTCCAATCGTGCTGCTGAACTTTGGATTCCAGGTGTGATCAACAAACGCAACCGCGCCAAGAACCGGCAGAGGAACGCCCTTGATCGGGGTTACAGGATTCGAAAAGTTATTCTGGACGCCGATGTCGATCGGTGCGTCGTTCATGTAGTTCTGAATGCCGTGGCCATAGACCAGACTGAGCTTTGCCCGTCGTGTTCTCTCCAAACTTGAGGTTCGAACTCGCATTAATACCCCAGCCAAACGCTGAACCGCTGAAATTGAGGTTCGGCGTTCGCATTGTTGTCCACCCACGCAATCCTCCGGAACATGCTC
This sequence comes from uncultured Acidobacteriaceae bacterium, assembly GCA_963798925.1. Lineage (GTDB taxonomy): Bacteria > Acidobacteriota > Terriglobia > Terriglobales > Acidobacteriaceae > Edaphobacter. Next base: position 13,383 of record CAWCVD010000005.1, on the reverse strand, counting down.
GCAATCTGAAAATATCCCCACTTTCGATTGAAGTGGCCTTGCATGGAGAGATCAGGAAGAATGAACTGGGGTGTAATATTCGACAGTTCAATGCGGCCGCTGTAAACTCCCTGGTCCGCGCTGGCTCCAGGACGCTCGGCAGCAATCATGAATATGTTCCTGTCCGTCATGATAGGCGTCCACCGAACCTGCACATTTCGAAAGAACGCCATGCCGTTCGGGCCCCAGTATTCAATCGAGTTCGGGAAGACACCGATATCCATGAACGGGCTCCATGTCTGCCCCGCACCGAAGTGGCCCACTTCGCCCCACGCATGGCGCAGACGGAACGTGGTCTGCCCTGCATCCACACCAGTCCCGAAAAGCTCAAACTCAAAGATCGTCTTCAGATCGCCCAGTGATGTCGGGGTCGAGGTCTTCACGCCGAACCTGGTCTGCCGAACACTCCAGAAAGTCTGCCCGTTTGGTCCAAACTCGTTCGCGAATGCCGGCAACTTCGTGGGCCGCACTACATCAAACCAATTCGGATCTATCGTCCCGAAGTTATAACCCGAATCCGTCATCGCAAACCCATAGATATCCATTGTGCTTTCGGATCCTGGCTTCTTCTGGTCAGCTTGCTTCTTCCCAACCGGTGGCGCACCAGCCAGCGATCCGGACGCGTAGGTCGTGGGGTAATCGCCAAAGTAGGTGACTGCACTCACAAGCGTACTGTTCGGCCCACCTTCGCTAGCTTGAGCTGGCGCAGCCGGCTGGCCTTCAATTTCATTGAGCTTCCCCTTCACCTCATCCATCATCTGCTCCAATTGCTGGAGCTTCACTCTGAGCTGTTGAACTTCCTGAGCTCTGCTGATCTGGGGATGAAGGTGATTCTTGCAACTGAGCAATGACAGGCTCACTCCAAACGAACGAAAGAGTAAGTATCACGAGGAAAGCAATGGTTTTTCGAGTGACTCGAAGATCGCGTCTCATAGACCTCAGCCTCCGTTGAACCGTCTCGCAAAGATGTCGCTACCAATTGCTGGAGTTGAGAGTCTTGTATGCCTCGAAGCCCAATCACTACAACTAGGAGATTCCCTAACTAGGGAAATCCCTAGGCCTCTAATAACAACGGATCAATCTAGGAAAGTCCCTAGTTGTATCGCCAGCGATATTGTTTTAGTTTCTGCTTTTGGGGCATGTCTGTGCGGGATTCAACTTTTGGAACCTATAGCGATGAAACCTAGAATCCTATTGGCCGATGATCACCCTCCGCTTCTCGAAGCCGCATCCACTCTCTTGAAACCACATTTCGACGTCGTTGGAATCGTGACTGGCGGCGCAATGCTGGTGTCTGAGGCACTACGGCTTCGCCCAGACGTAATCGTGACTGACATCACTATGCCTGTTATGAGTGGAATAGATGCTGTCATTCGATTGCGCAAGTCAGGCTCTTCGGCCAAGGTAGTTTTCTTAACTGTTCATTCAGAAGAGGAGTTCCTGAGAGCGTGCATCGCCGAAGGCGCATCGGGATACGTCCTCAAATCACGTATGAAAACGCATCTGATTCCTGCCATAGACGCCGCACTTGAAGGGCGGACCTACGTCTCACCATTTGTGCCCACGTAAATGTCTATGAAGGACTAGGTTCTTGCTGACAATTCCCGACTTCTCCCGGGGAAAGCCCCGCGATCTGAGTAAAGTCTCTGGTGACCATTGGTAACTCGCTCAAAGTAGTCTCGTTCGCTACTACCAAGAGCAGACATCTCCATCTGAATCATCATCGGCTGTGACAGGACCTCTGTGCTCTGCAACTGTGTCGCGAGTTGTAAGCGTGGGTCAACTCTAAGTGTTTCAGTGACAGAAATCACCTAACCGGAGAGGGTGATAGCCCGAAAATCCGCCTTGCTTACATCCAACCGATAATTGCCGTGGCTAGAAAGCAGAAAACTGAACCGTCCAAGATCATCGGACGTTGCGGAAAGGACTGTATTCGTTTCCTCGTTGGAAACGCGAAGAGCCACCTCCGGGATTACTGCACCTGACAGGCCCAGAACCTCACCAGTCAATGCTCCCGTCGCAGTTGTCTGGCTAAGAAGAGGTCGGGGCACGCCCACACAATGACTGCTAACAGTAGAGGTCACAATACACCGAAGTGGCGGAGCGTCTGTCGCAAACGGTCGTTCATAGCGGCCTCCAGGAAACAATTCAACGAGCCCTGGAATCTGCCTGTTATGCCATCAATGGGTCCATTCCCACCATGCTTCTCGAATGGCTACTTGAAGAGTGACGGCAACCTTTAGACCTATAAACTTATCTCATATTCTATAGCGTATCTCCCTCAACTAGAATCAGGGCGCTCGGAATTTATACTGGTCCGACCGCTTGTTTGTTGATTCGTTTGCAGAAGCTGCTGGAACGTGAGCGCCTTGGAGGAGTCTGTGATCACGTCGCACAGAACCATCTGCGAACCCAGATCCGGTCAGTCTCACTCCGGAACCTTATGGCACTGCTTGCTCCTGTTTGCGGTGATCATCGACTTACTTGCGCAAACGACAGCTACCCACGGACAAAAGCCCGCACGTCGAGTCCTCGTTGTTAATGACTTTGCCCCTGCCGCTTCGCCCGGCATTGCGCTGCTCGATCAGGCCATTGTTACTGTCCTCGAAACTTCTCCTTATCATATTGAGTTGTATAGCGAAAACATTGAATCGACATTGTTTCCAGACGACGCCTCTCAGCGTCGCATCCGAGATTGGTACGCTCAAAAATATTCGAATCGCAAACCGGATGTGATTGTCACAGTTGGGCCTGCTTCGCTCAGGTACATGCTTGAGGCTCATGAGAGCTCATTCCCGAACACGCCGATTGTTTTTTGCGGAACGACGGTGGAAATGCTGGGGCACTTCAAGCTCGACTCCCACGTTACGGGCGTATTTGGAGTAACTCAACCCGAGAAGACGCTACTCGCAGCATTGAAATTACAACCTGGTATAAAGCATGTCTTCGTGATTGGCGGAGTGGGCACTTTTGACCGCGATTGGGAAAGCGTCGCCAGGGAGTCGTTTCGAAAATACGAATCAATGCTTGAGTTTACGTATCTGACGGAACTCACGATGCCCTCGCTGCTCGAGAGGCTGAGACACCTGCCCAAGGACAGTATCGTCTATCACACTTCAATCACTGAGGACATAGCGGGAACTCACTTTATTGACTCGGCGCAGTCTGTTCCACTGGTTGTCGGCGCAGCAAACGCACCGATCTACGTCATTGATGACGTGGATTTCGGCAGGGGGACTGTCGGCGGGTATCTGATTAGCTGGGCGGCAGATGGCAGGCTTGCAGCGGCAATGACTGTAAGGGCTCTCAATGGCGAGGAGCCACAAAACATCCCAATCGTAAGGAACGACAACGTCTACATGTTCGATTGGCGCGCAATGCGCCGCTGGGGTTTCAAGGAAAAGAACCTCCCGCCTGGCAGCACCATTCTATTCCGGGAGGTATCGGCATGGGAGCGCACAAAGTGGTATTGGATCGGGGCGCTATTTATCATTCTCGGCCTCGCCGCTGCTGCAATCTATCTGCACTTCAGCAGGAAACAACTGAGAACCGCAAGAGACGCTCAAATTCAACTTAGTGGATTATTGATCGGCTCGCAGGAGAAGGAGCGAAGCCGGTTGGCTGCCGAGCTCCACGACGACTTCAGTCAACGCCTGGCACTTCTGGCACTCGGCTTGGAAAACGCGGAGGAAGCATTACCAGATTTTCCGGGAAGTGCCAAACAACAACTCCACAAACTTCTCAATTCAGCCAGCGAGATTGGAGCAGACATTCACACTGTCTCCCATAGGCTGCACTCCGCGACTCTTGAAAATTTGGGACTTGTCTCTGGAATTGGCGCTTTATGCAAAGAATTCAGCGATCGGCATGGGATCGAGATTAGATTTTCGTCCGAAGACATTCCAAAGGGTATCCATCCAGATACTGCCCTGTGTTTGTTCCGTATTGTTCAGGAAGCGCTTCAGAATCTGAAAAAACATAGCGGTGCTGTAAAAGCCGACGTGCACTTATGGAGAATGGAAAACAACATAGTCGCCACCATTCATGACGAGGGTAAGGGATTCGATGCGAGAGGAGACTGTAAACCAGGTCTGGGTATGAGAAGCATGACGGAACGCGCGCGCCTGGCCGGCGGACATCTTATTGTTCATTCTCAGCCAGGGAGGGGAACAACAGTTGAAGCAACGATCCCCATACAATTGGCAGCCAACCTGTCTTAGTAACTAGGGCCGCTTACTGTGTATGCTCGCAGTGTAACTTCTGTTACTTTTGCCAATTGTCACGCCTCTTATCGCGAGTTGATAATTGTTATCAACTGAGCAAATTGGTTTTCGCTGCAGTAGTGGCCCTCGGCGGCAATTTCCTGGTTTGTGACTGAACTCGTAATAATCGTGATTCGACAATTCTTTTAACGTCAACCTTTGAGACGAAGGGAAAGGTCGCACATTTATGGACACAGTTCACACAGATCATCCCCGCCCGCGTCTGTTGTTAGCGGACGATCACGCGATCTTTTCCGATGCTTTGCGTTTCTATTTGGAAAAGAGCTTCGAAGTAATCGGACAAGTCCCGGACGGCCGCGCCCTGCTGGATGAAGCTATAAGACTTAAGCCCGACATTATCATCGTCGATGTGGGAATGCCTGTGCTCAATGGGATTGACGCAGCTCGGAGGATCAAGCAGATCACCCCAAAGGTAAAGTTCATTTTCTTGACGATGCAGGATGACCCACACCTTGCAGCTGCGGCTCTTGAACTAGGTCCCGTCGCGTTTGTCCTTAAGCATTCGGCTGGGTCAGAGTTGCTCAAAGCGATCGACGAAGTAATGCGCGGCCACTCCTATATAGCACCCAGGAGGATGAGGTCTGAAGATTGGGCAGAAGCAAAGGCAAGAGCAAGGCAGTTCTCAAAAGACCTTACACCCAGACAAAGGGACATCGTCCAATTGTTTGGCGAGGGTAGGCCGATGAAAGAGATCGCTGCGCTCCTGAGCCTCAGTGAAAAAACCGTGGAGTTTCACAAACACCACATCATGGGATCGTTCAATCTAAGAAACAATGCTGATCTAGTTTTGTTTGCACTAAGTCACGGTCTAATCCTTCCCTCTCCGGCGCATAGTCGGGCCAATCCCTCGGCATGACTAAGTCAAGACTCGCTGTACGGTTTCGATAGCCTATTCGCCCGAAATATTACCCGCGACGCCCTTGTTTTGCAGCACGCGAACCACCACGCGTCTATTCTCTGCTTGCCCTTCTGCTGTCTTATTGTTTCCCACTTGATTACTTTCGCCCATTGCGCCGGGAGCCAACATTCGAGTAAGCGAAACATGACCCTGCTGAAGCAGGATCGCAGTGACATTGGCGGCACGGTCCTGGCTGAGTTTCTGATTGACGGAAGCGCTACCCACCGAGGAAGCGTAGCCTTCGACCTGAACCAGGTATCCCTCGATATTAGCCGCCTTTTGTGCTAAAGCTATCAACTGTGGATTGTATTTTGGATCGACGTTCGTCTTGCCGTTGGCAAAGTACAGTGTCAGTTCGTCGAAGATGTAGTAGTCATCTAACTGCCCGAAGCGCGCAATCGCAGCATCGATTGCAGCCTTGTTGGCAGCGATCTTCTGTTGCTGTTCGGTCAATTGTGCCTGCTGCTTTTGTAATTCTTCGTTCTGCGCTTTCAATTCAGCCTGATTTTGTTGAGTTTGCGCTTTGGTCTCGTGGAGCCCAGCCTGGATCGACTCCGCCTGCTCGAGGTCGTTTCCCTTGAACGAAACCGAACTTGCTACCAGTTTACGGTTTTCGTCGTAGTTGCCCTCCACCTTGACGGCGAGACCCGGAATGAGCGCTGCCATCGACATATCCTTCCGTCGAGCCTTAAATACTCCCTGCACCTGCCCCACTCGAGTCGCATCGGTCAGCAGAATAACAAGTTCCGATTGACTCGAAGTCTGAAGTGTCATCGTGTCGCCGCTTCGTGCCTTAATAAGTCCTTCCACCTTGACACTCTCGCACAAAGCCGCTCGGTTGGACGCGGCTATAGCGACTAACGCAAATGCAATGGCAAGTGTTCTGATTGACCGATGTCTCCTCATGTCTCCCCCTCCGAATCCTGGCTTCGTCCGTTTCGCAATGACTCGCTTCCAACAGCGGGTAGCTTGTGTTTAGCTCCGCAACGAACCCTCGTGCCACTGGGAAATCCCCTAGTGGCTGCAGCTGCCGGCGTTTTCCGCCCGTTTTTTCGATGAGGTTTGGCCCCCAAGACGGAAAAATCCACTTTGCGACTCGAATCCGAGAGGATCAATACCTGTGGCCAGAGAGTATGACCTTTCCATGTTCCTCTGCCAGCTCAACCGGTCGATGCAACACTATTTAATCAGCTGATCCACAAATGCTTACCCTGAAGAATCGAATCTGGTTTGGCTGATGTGGCCAACCTTAGCCAGGGTAAGGCGCCGGCTGATCAAATCCTAGCCAGCGCATTTAGCTTTTGTTTTCATTGAATGGGGTTTTGAGCTGAGTGTTGCGTCGACCCATTGAGACCACCTCCTATTTCGGAAAGCACATGATTTGTCACCAAGCGACGTCGGCTCGGTTGGAGATAACACATGGGATGAGTTGTTCGTGACTTGTTGTCACAACGTCGATGAAAATGCCTCTTTCATCGACGGCCTGAGGCACTCTACTCCCTTGTTCGACGAGTTCGTCGATGCGGTGGAGGAGGTATTTCCGAAATTCCCTTTGTTGCCTGAGGCCTAACGCTCAAAGAAGCTCGGCTAACGGGTTGGCGCTCGACATCAGTGGTCATCTGAGCGCCCCGCAAAGATTTCTTTTATTTCCATAAACATACGCACACCAGCACGCGCCGACCTAGGGATTTCGACGCTGCGATTCGCATCGGTACCTAAGAAGGTTCTTTACGGCTTAGTGTGGGGTTGTGTTTTGGGAGGGAGCTTGTAAGTGATTGGTAAATATGGCTCCTGAGGTAGGACTCGAACCTACAACCCTTCGGTTAACAGAGCATTCGTGAGGCCCGGAGAGCCAATGTTATCAATGGAGTAGAGAGGAGCCGAGAGGACGATTTGGAGCCTTTTCGGCGCGCAATTCGGCGAAGGTTTCGGCCACGGAGCAGAGCATTCGGCTCTTAGTCTGAGCTTATCTCGCCGGATGATTGTTGAGCATTGGGGCCGCCAAATGGGGCGGTCCCTAACCGCTTCTGAATACCTGGTCGTGGACAGAACGGAAAGGCGCGAAAGCCTCTTTGGTGATTTGATTTCGGACTCTTACCAACACCTGAAATGGTACACTTGTGTACGCAACGGTACGCAAGGAGTTCACTATGGAAACGCAAAAAATCGGCATCCGGGAGTTTCGCGACAACCTCGCTACCTATCTGCTTGAGTCTGAGGCGCCGGTTGCCATCACCCGACACGGCGATACGGTTGGCTATTACATTCCGGCACGTCGTAGGCGTAGTGAAATTGATCGTTCGGCCTTGAAAGAGGCTACTTCGCGTTGGCAGGAGGTCTTGGCCAGCGAAGGTATCTCTGAAGACGAAGCCATCGAGGACTTCAAGAAATGGCGACTGAACAAGAAATAGAAGTACGAAAACGCCTGGTTCTGGACGCCAATATCCTTTTGCGTGGAGTTTTTGGGATTCGGGTGCGCTCTCTCCTTGAAACCTACGAAAGCAAAGTCTCTTTCTATGCACCCGACATCTGCTTTGATGATGCGCGGAAGTACATCCCCAATTTGGCGGTTCGGCGCAAGTTTGATCCGACTGCGGGCCTTCAGCTGCTTGAAGCACTCTCCGAGCTGGTGGAGACGGTCGACATTAGTTTGTATGAGTCCTACAAAGAACTCGCCAGCGTTCGTATCTCCTCCCGCGATGCGAACGACTGGCCGATCGTCGCCACTTCCCTGCTGCTCGATTGTCCAATTTGGACTGAAGACCAGGATTTCTTCGGTAGCGGCCTCGCAACTTGGACTACCGACAGAGTTGAGCTCTACCTGCGCGGGAACTAGATTAGGCTTTCCAGCATAAGAGACGTGTTCGAGCCCATCTGGTGGCTCAACACTGGAGCGTTATCGTAGAGGCGCTGAAGTGATCCCGCGTTTCCGCGTATCGGATGACTATTGCAAACCTAATCGTTATCAAACTGTCATGCATCGCCGCTATGTTGTCTACTGGACATAGTGCCAACATCAAAGAGCGTATGGTGTTGGTATCTGGTGTTCTTCGGTAAGCCGGCTTCTATTGAGAGACGTGATCGGTTCCTAGACCCTTGCGAACTCAAGCAAAGGTCCGGTCATGCTTCCTTACACCCAGAATCGCCTCCTTTCTTCGCTGACGTCTCGAAGTCGCGATCAATTGCTCGCCCACTCGGTTCCCGTCGAATTACCGTTAAGGACCATCCTCTATCGCGCTGAGGAGACGCCAAGTTACGCTTACTTCATTACTGCAGGAATGGTTTCCGTCGTGGCGACCATGGAGGACGGCGAAACAGCAGAAGTGAGTGTCATTGGGAATGAGGGTGCGGTCGGCGGCATCTTTCTATTGGGGCCAGGAAAAGTCTCGACTAGCGCCTTCATGCAACTAGAAGGCAACGGTCTGCAAATCCCTCTTTCCCAGCTCAGGCACTTATATCGGACCTCGGAAGAGATAAGAGACCGTCTTCTGGAGTTTGTTCAAGAGCAGGCCTTGACGGTCAATCAGATCGCGGGCTGCAATCGACTTCACGAAGCGGAAGAGCGGCTAGCTCGCTGGTTACTCATGGCGCAGGACCGAACTCAGTCGGACATTTTGAACTTCACCCAGGAATTTCTTGCGACGATGTTGGAGCCCGGCGCACGACGGTAACCCTGATCGCAGGTTCTCTTCAACGTGCCAATCTGATTGAATATTCGCGTGGGCGGGTGAAGATTTTTAATCGAGAAAATCTTGAATCGGCAGCATGTGATTGCTACAAGATCGCAAGGGACCTTTTAGCAAACCTTTACCGACATCCCCATGTTCCAAACGGTGCCGATCGCGATGCAAACGATTCCATTCTCTCCATCGCTGACGAGTGTTCCCAATTCTAGATTCTGGTAGTGGCAAACACCTCATTTTGAAAATGCAGGAAACGACGATCTCGTCGGCAAATATGGATTTTTAGTGAGTTGGCAGGGACACCCTAAACGTGGTGCCGCTTTTGCCCTCTCGGATACTACTCCGCATGCGAATCTTGCCGCGATGTCCCTCGACGATCTTCTTTGAGATATGGAGACCCAGTCCCGTTCCTCGATCCTGCTTTGTCGTAAAAAAAGGTTCGAAGATAAGCTCCGTGTGCTCGTTTTGTATGCCGTGACCGTTATCTGCGATGAGGATATGGATAGCGGATGAGTCTTTCCTTACTCGCAGACGTAAAGTGCCCTCTTCTGGCATCGCGTCGAGTGCGTTTGCAATCAAATTAGAAATCACCTGCAGTATTTCTCCGGCGCGGACCTCCGCTACAAGATCTTCCGGAATTTAGGAACGAGATGAATTTGCTTGCCGACTATGGCTTTGCGATGGATGCGAAGGGCCGCTTCCGCCAGGTTTCCAAGTTTCTCATTTTTCCGAAATGGGGACGATCTTGCCAGACCAAGTGTTTGGTTGACGATTTGCCGAAGAGTGGTTACTTGCTCTTCGATTTGAACGAGGTAAGTGCAGAGACGTTCAGAGTTACCCGATTCCTCCCGTGCAAGATATGCCAGATTGCCTAAGGCATCGAGAGGGTTATTAATCTCATGCATGAGCTCCAGAGCAAGTCGCCCCGCCAGCGCTAATTCATCAGCTCTACGAAGAACTTCGACCGACGGTGACCGGACTTGAATGGTTGAAGTTACATTGTTCTCTTCCTTGAACTTGGAGAGAACGCCGCTGAAGCGTTTTAAAGAAGGGCTTGCCCCACGGACCAGTTCAAGAAGTATGATGCACAAATCGCCCACTATGTCCGGTATCTAACATAATCTTTCTCATCATCGCGCTTCGCTGACACTCGTTAGTCTTGTCGCGACGACTAGGCTTTGGGTTAAGTGGGGTCCCCGAAGCGGTGAGGCGGCGGGTGATACAAACTGGAAGATTTTATGCGGGAGAAGGTTGCACTTTACGGTTTTGAGCCCTTGCCGAATCTCCGTATGAATAACAAGGGCTGCCGCTGACGCTACCTTTTTACCTCACCGACCGGCAAGATGGCTAGATCAAAGCACTTACCATCGCTAATTTAAGGCCTCCCAAAATAAACTCTACTTCTGTAACCAACGGGAGACAGCTTTTGCAACTGCTGAGGGCGCCTCGCGGTGTGAAAAATGACCCAATCTCCGCGATCACGATCCGTCCGTGATGAGCCTAAATATCGCTCTAATCCCTCCGATTCGATGGATGGGTCAGGGCCCACCTTGAATCATTGAGGTCGGAACTTCAATGCTTGCCGCCTTAGCTTTGATAGGAGTTGGTCGTAGCGCGGGTCGGAGGACTCGCCTTCTAGCCAGCGCGAACGATACCAAATAACTTCCTGTAGAATCAGAGCGCTAAACTTACAATTTAGTTTGACGCAAGAACTTTTGGGAGCATGAGAATGGCAGATGTACTGGATATAGTGCGGAAGAGCCAAGAAGCTCTTCTGGAAGAGTGGCTAAAGGGAGTCAAGGCCAATCTTCGTAGACGCGATTTGATCGACGAGCGCGAGCTGAAGTCGCAATCATCAGAAGTCCTTTCAACGCTCGGCGCGGTGCCCGCAAGCACCTCCCTTGAGGACTTTGGTGCATCTGAGTGGCAACCCTTGAAAGATTTATTGGCCAACCTGTCCGCCTCACGTGCGGTTCAAGGTTTTACTCCCTCTGAAACGGCGTTGTTCGTGCTTTCTTTAAAAACGCCTCTCTTTACGCTAATCCGTCAACAAAAAGGAAATAACGCAGACCAACTGTACGCCGAGATTACGGCAGTGGATGATTTTGTGGATAAGCTCGCACTGCACACAACGGACAGCTACATTCATGGTCGCGATCAAGTTATTGCCCGGCAACAGGAGGAGATGCTGGAGTTGTCGACTCCTGTGGTCACTCTGTGGGATGGCATTGTCGCCCTTCCATTGATTGGTACGCTGGACAGTGCGCGCACACAGGTTGTCATGGAGTCCCTGCTGCAAGCGATCGTGCAGACGAACTCCCGTTTTGCGATTATCGACATCACAGGGGTACCGACTGTAGACACACTCGTCGCCCAACATTTGCTCAAGACGATTACTGCGGCGCGCCTGATGGGTGCGGAGTGCATTCTGAGCGGAATTCGCCCGCAGATTGCGCAGACAATTGTCCATCTGGGAATTAATCTTCAGGATGTAATTACGAAGGCGAAAATGGCCGATGCATTCAAGCTAGCCCTCGAACGAAGCGGTCGTGTGGTAACACGACTTGCGAAAGGCAGCGGCCCAACACCTGCATCGTCGAGGGAGCTGTAATGGAACGAATCCCGATTTTACGGATGGGAAACTTCCTTTTAGTGACCATTCAAGTCGATATGCATGACAAGCTTGCGCTGACACTTCAGGACGATCTAACCGCAAAGATCGCTGATGTAGGAGCGAAAGGTGTTCTCATCGATATCTCTTCGCTCGAAATTGTCGATTCCTTTATTGGAAGAACCCTTGCCAATATCGCTTCCATGGCCCAGGTGCTGGATGCACAGACTGTCGTTGTGGGTATGCAACCAGCTGTTGCGATCACTCTAGTTGAACTGGGGATGTCGCTGCCGGGTATCCGTACCGCGCTCAACGTTGAGTCAGGGATGCAGTACTTGCAGCAGACGACGATGGCCTACGAAAGCAGTGAGGGATATGACGGGGATAGTGAATAAATCTGAAGAGCTCCCTATCAGAGATTCCTCGGATGTGGTTTTCGTGAGGCAGAGGGTCCGTGTCTGGGCAACCAACCTGAAATTAGTCTTGTGGATCAGACCAAGATTGTCACGGCCGCCAGTGAATTGGGTCGCAATACTCTTGAACACGGTGGTGGTGGCGCACTTGAGATCGCGGAGACGGTCGATGGAATCCGCAAAGGCATCCGGCTCACTTTTTCGGACAAAGGCCCCGGAATTGCGGATGTAAAGCTCGCCCTTTCTGACGGATTTACATCGAAACAAGGTATGGGCCTCGGACTCGGTGGAAGCAAACGGCTAATGAATGATTTTGAAATCCATACCACTCCGGGTGAGGGCACCACCGTCATAGTGACACGATGGAAGTAATACGAAAAACCGGTATTGTCCTTCCTGTGAACTCGGCTGATTCGAGCCATACAGGTCATGCGCGTCGGCAGGCTACTGCAATGGCAAGTGCAATGGGGTTCAGCGAGTTAAGACAAGGCCAGCTTGCAATTATCGTAACGGAGGAGCTGGTAATATCGCTGCGCATGCTGTCCGAGGTGAGATAGTTCTATCTCCTTGGCAGTTCAAGGGGGATTCCGGCATTGATGTGTTGGCGCTCGATAGTGGCCAAGGTATTGCTGACATCGGACGTTCTTTAGAAGATGGATATTCGACAGCGGGCACTCCTGGCCAAGGACTTGGAGCGATGTCCCGTCTTGCTGCCATTCTTCAGATATATTCCTCTCCTGGGAAGGGGGCGGCCGTTTTTGCGCGAGTACTAGCCGAGTCTCCTTCTGCAGAATCGGCGGCAACGGCCTATTCCATAGGAGCAGTCTCATTGGCAATGACGGGAGAGACGGCGTGCGGTGACGCTTGGAGTGTAGTCCACAGCACGGGGCGAAGCATTTATATTGTGGCTGATGGTCTGGGCCATGGTCCGTCTGCAGCAGAGGCGGCGCGGGAAGCTATTCGGGTGTTTGAAGAATCCTGTCACCTCACCCCGACTCGCATTCTTACCAATCTGCACGGCGCCCTTGCCAAGACCCGAGGAGCCGCTGTTTCAATCGCGGAAATTGAGCATGATAAAGGAGTTCTAAACTATGCTGGTGTGGGAAATGTCGCCGGTTCGATACTCCAAGACGGGAAAACTCGGAGCTTGGTTTCGATGAATGGAACACTGGGGCATACAGTCGGCAAAATCCAACATTTTTCCTATCCGTGGGAGGAGAATTCCTCGCTCATCATGCATTCCGATGGTTTGGCCACCCGGTGGAGTTTCGAACAATATCCGGGTCTTGCTGGCGTCATCCAGCTTTAATCGCGGAGTTCTCTATCGAGACTTTTGTCGTAAGCGCGACGATGTCACAATACTAATCACTCGGGTCTAGTGACTATGGACAACTGCCACGACTTTCCTCTTTATCGATCCCTTACGGCACGACAGGCATGTCGTCCAGGCACGTCA
>CAWCVD010000004.1:0-39345 GCA_963798925.1 uncultured Acidobacteriaceae bacterium | reverse complement strand
CAGGGTGTGGGTTGTGCCATACCACGCGTTCAGGTCCTCAACTAAGATGCCGACTCCCACTAGCTTCCCCCTTTGAGCGCGCCGCGGTTGGCAAAGATACGAACAAGCGTGACGGACACCATAATCAAAACTATAAGTACCAGGGAGCCGGCCCAGGCGAGGCGGTGCCACTCATCGTACGGAGAGATCGCGTAAACATAGATCTGCAGCGGGAGAGCGGCGATGGGCTCGTTCAGCTTGAGGCTCCAGAACTGATTCCCGAGCGCTGTGAAGAGAAGCGGCGCTGTCTCGCCGGCGACGCGGGCAAAAGCCAGCATACATCCTGTGATGATGCCAGGCGAGGCTGTGCGAAGGCTGACGGAGAGAGCGGTGCGCCATTTGGGGACACCGAGGCCGAGAGCAGCCTCGCGAATGGCATGCGGAACCAGCGCCAACATCTCCTCGGTCGTCCTGGTAATCGTGGGCACCATCATAATGGCGAGAGCAACACCGCCGGCGAGCGCGGAGAAATGCTTTTGCCGCACGACGATCAGGGAATAGATCGAGATGCCCATCACAATCGAAGGGACTCCGTTGAGCACGTCCGCGGTAAAGCGAATGACAGTGCCAAGCGCTTTACCCCGGCCAAACTCTCCCCAGTAGACGCCCGCGGCAATGCCGATGGGAATCCCCATCAGGCTCGCAAGAACCAGAATGATACCTGAACCGACGATCGCGTTTGCCATGCCGCCACCCTCTTGACCGACAGGAGCGGGAATATGCGTAAAGAACGCAAGGTTCAGGGAACTTGCGCCCTTGTAGACAGAGATAAAAGAGGATCGCGATCAGGGGCAGGATCACCAGGACCGTCGCAAGAATCGAAAGGAAGCTGATGAAGTAGTTGGTCACATTACGGCGCGCATTCATAATGCGCATGGACCTCGTCGAGAAGTCCGTCGGCCGGCGCGGATTGCTAATGGGTTGCGTAGCCATATCAGTGCACCCGTGCCGGGGCGTTGCGAGTGACGGCCCAGACCATCAGGCGGGCAATGGCGTTGACCACAATGGTAACCAGGAAGAGCGCGAGCCCGATCTCGATGAGCGCGCTAAGGTAGAGGTCGCTGGTAGCCTCGGAAAACTCCCCTGCGATGACGCTGGCAAGGGTATTGGCGGGGGCGAACAGGCTCTTGGCGATGCTGGGGTGATTGCCAATGACCATCGTGACGGCCATCGTCTCGCCGAGAGCGCGGCCGAGACCGAGCAGGATGGCACCGACGATGCCAATGCGCGAGTTCCGCAGGACGCCGATTCGGGTAACCACCCAGCGCGTGGCGCCGAGCGCGAGGACGGCTTCGCGCTGGCTGTTGGGCACAGCCGTCATAATGTCACGGGTGAGCGAAGAGATGATGGGGAGCACCATGATGGCCAGGATCATGCTCGCCGTGAGTAGACCGACGCCGAAGTTTGTGCCGCCAAAGAGACCCGTCCAGCCAAGATACTTAGTAAGCAGTGGCCCAAGGACATCGCGCATGAGTGGAACCAGGACGAAGACGGCCCAAAGGCCGTAAACGACGCTGGGAATTGCGGCCAGCAACTCGGTGAGGAACGAGATGGGAGCGCGCAGGGGACGGGGGCAAAGCTCGGTCAGGAAGATTGCAACTCCCAGGGCCAGCGGAACCGCCATGCAGAGGGCCAGGAATGAGGTGGCAAGAGTGCCGTAGATGAAGGGAAGCGCGCCAAAGTCGCCGGAGACCGGATCCCATGCCTGACGCGTGAAGAATTTCCAGCCGAACGCGGCCAGGCTAAGCCTGGAATGTATGACCAAAATGCCGAGGATGAAAATAACGATGCCGAAGATACTTAGCGCGCAAAGCAACATTACGGCAGCGAAGCTGGCGTCGGCGAGCCTTCCGCTTCCCCGATTGTTCAGAAACTCGCGAACGAGCGACGGCGACGTGCCAGGGGACGCGGGCTCTGCCATAGCCGTTGTTGCAGCGGCCAGGCTTGGCGGCGCTGGCTGGGACGACCTGGAGTCTAGTTCGTCGGTCATACGAGTAGAGGACACAATCTTATTTCCTGTTTGATGCGTCTCTTGCGGAGACACTATCTCGTGAACTGATGAATACAAAAGCGCCGCGCGAACCACAAATGCGGAGATTCGCGCGGAGATTCCAGCTTACTTGATGGTCGCGATGCTCTTGCGAACCATGTCCTGCACAGTCTTCGGAAGCGGAGCATAGGTCAGGCCAGCAGCCTCCGCCTCGCCGTGATCCAACATCCAGCCGAGGAAATCGACCAGAGCCTTGGTCTTAGCTGTATCGTTCGAGTGAGTTGGGATCAGCAGCCAGGTAAAGCTGGAGATCGGATAGGCATCGGCACCCGGAGCATTCGTGATGGAGATGCGGTAGTCCGGTGGCATATTCTTCGCTGCGCCAGCTGCGGCTGCGGTGACGCCGTCGGTACTCGCCTTGAGGAACTTACCGGCTGAGTTCTTCACCAGACCGTAGGACATCTTGTTTTGCACAGCGTAGATCAGTTCGACATAACCAAATGAAAAAGGAGACTGGCGAACCATGCCGGCGATGCCTTCGTTGCCCTTCTGGCCGATCCCGGCGGGCCAGTTGACCGCGGCCCCTCTTCCGGGCCCGGAGTTCCAGGCTGGCGACACCTTCGATAGAAAATCAGTGAAGATAAACGACGTACCGCTGCCGTCCGAACGATATACGGGCAGAATCTGGTGGTTCGGCAGGCTGACGCCCGGATTGTCCTTCGCGATTCGAGCGTCGTTCCAGTTGCTGATCTTGCCGAGGTAGATATCGGCGATCACGTCACCGGAGAAGTTCAGGTCCCTGCTCACCCCAGGGAGGTTATAGACCGGAACGACTGCGCCGAGGACCGTAGGAAGGGCAATTACCTTCACCTTGGCGGCAGCGATCTGCTGATCAGTCATGGTGACGTCACTGGCGCCAAAATCAACCGTGCCTTCGGTCACCTGGCGAATACCGCCTCCGGAGCCGATGGGCTGGTAGTTAATCTTCACATTCGGATGGAGCTGGCTGTACTCGCTAAACCACTTCGAGTAGATGGGATTTGGAAAGGTGGCTCCGGCTCCGCTGATGTTCTGGGCACCGGCCCCCACCGTAACGAGCGCGAGAACGCCTGTTGCAATAACTTTCAAATTCACTCTTCCCCCTCGGAAAATACATCGATAGACAAATCAATGGATCACCTATTGAGTTTGAGGGCGAATTGTTACGGAGAGGTTACACGGGGGTGAAAACGGCATTATTCCGTAGGAGATGCGGGAGTTAAAGCCTTTGGCAGCGTAAATATAAACGTGCTCCCGACGTTGAGCTCGCTTTCAGCCCGAATCGATCCGCCGTGTGTCTGGACCATGTGTTGCGCGATCGCGAGTCCCAACCCGGTCCCCCCGGATTCGCGGGAGCGGGCTTTGTCGACCCGGTAGAATCGCTCGAAGATGCGGTTCAGATGTTCGGAGGCAATTCCCGGACCAAAATCGCGCACGCTGAACTCGACTGCCTCAATTGGTTCGGAGATCTCGCGCGCAGCAATGATGACACGGCAGTTCGGCTCGTTGCGGCCCTTGCCGTACTTGATCCCATTTTCGATGAGGTTGCTAAGCACCTGGAGGATCGCATCGGTGTCGGCGACAACCTCGGCGGTGGTGATCTCGCCGATCTGGAGGACAGCCTCGGTATCGTGGACCAGGCCGCTCATCGCCTGGACGGCTTCCCGCACGAGCACATCGGCAGGAACCGGCATCGGGTGCAGCTCCTGTTCGGATGATTCGACGCGGGCCATCACGAGGAGGTCCTCGGTCAGGCGATTCATACGGGTTGCGTTCTTGAGGATGGTTGAGAGGAACTCCCGCGCCTCCGGGCTCAACGAAGCTTCGTGGTCGAGCAGCGTTTCGACGTAGCCGCTGATGGAGGTCAGCGGAGTGCGTAGTTCGTGCGAGACATTGGCAACGAAGTCGCGCTGGGTGCGCTCCACCTGCTCGATCCGTGTGATGTCGTGCAGAACGACAACTGCGCCGCCCGGCATCGGCGAGACTGTCACCTCAAAGATCCGGCCGGGGAGCAGCGAGGTCGAGCGGCCTTCACTGACGATGCGTTGCTCGAGCGCGATGCGGACGCACTCGAGGACACTGGGATCGCGGATGGTCTGGACCAGGGAATGGCCGATGCGCACGGCGCTGCCGGAGGCAGTGTCGGGGATCAGCCGCTGCATGCGCTGATTGCTCCATCGAATGCGGCCGGCCGAATCGACGGCAACGATGGCGTTCTGCATGCTGTCGATCATGGCTTCGAGCTCGCGGCGGCTCTCGGAGGTTTCGTTGAGCGCGCGCTCGACGTGGTCGGAGGCCAGCGAGATGGCGCGGGCCAGACCGTCAAAGTCGCTATAGGTGGGATCAATAACGCCGACGTGGCGCTCTGGAATCGCCGACGTGGACTGTTCGAGACGCACGATGTTCTGTCGCACGGAACGCGCCAGCAGGAAGGCGTTGATGGCCGCCCAGCCGATAATGATCGCCACATCGAAGACCCAGCCTGGCGGATTGAACCATATCCGCATTACGGCGACGAAGGCCAAGGCGATCGTTATGCGAACGAAAAACGAAAAGAAGAGACCACGCGTCACGAGTTGCCCCTGCGCTAGGCCAGTACGGCCTTGGGAATCTCGAAGCGATACCCGGCGCCGCGCATGGTCTTCAGAAAGCGCGGTGTCTCGGCGTCGACCTCGATCTTTTCACGAATGCGCCTGACATAGACGTCCACGGATCGGGGAGTAACGAAGCGGGCATCGCCCCACACCGCGTCCAGCAAGTGATCGCGGCTAAAGACCCTGCCCGGATGACGAGCCAGATAGTCGAGAAGACGAAACTCGGTGGCCGTAGTGGTAACCAGCTCACCGTTCACGCGGAGCTGCATGGCACCGGCGTCGATCTCAACGTTCTCGAATTTGACGACGGAGGGTGAGCTCGGGCGCTCGAACCGGCGCAGGACAGCCTTGACGCGGGCCACCAGCTCGCGGGTTGCGAACGGCTTTGTGATGTAGTCGTCGGCGCCCATTTCAAGTCCGTGAACGCGGTCGTTTTCCGCTGCGCGGGCGGTAAGGAAGATAATAGGAACGATGCTGAGAGTGGGGTTCTGGCGAAGCCTGCGGCAGAGGTCGAGACCGTCGCCGCCGGGAACCATGATGTCGAGCAGAAATAGCGCAGGCGGCTGGCGTTCGGCATCGGGAAGTATCTGATTGATCGCCAGATAGGAGCGAACGGTAAAGCCAGCGCTTTCCAGGTGATACTGCACCAGCCGGGAGATATCCACATCATCTTCTAAAACAAAGATCGTCTGACTCAAATTTAAAGACCTCGATCGAACTCACGATTTCATTAACGTCAGGTTATCGCAAGAGATAACGGAAATTGCGAACGTACGATGAATCGTGAATGCAGACCCGGAACCAAGATCAACGTATACTTGAGAGGCATTTTAGCGATTGCGATCTGACCGAACTGAATGAAACGGGACTCTAATCTCATACTTTGCGTCGACGACGAGCTCGTCGGCCTCCAGATTCGAAAGATTCTGCTGGAGCGTGCGGGGTACCGAGTCTTGACGGCGCCCGACGGACTGCTTGGTCTGGAGCTCTTCGCTGCCGAACCGGTCGAGGCCGTGGTGCTCGACTACTCCATGCCCGGAATGCACGGCGGCGAGGTCGCGTTTCGGATGCGACAGACGAAACCGCAGGTTCCCATCCTTTTGTTGTCTGCGTACATCGGCCTGCCGGGTGAGGTGACGTGCCTGGTCGACCTGTATATGACGAAGGGAGAAGGAGCGCCTGTTCTGCTTGAAAAGTTGAACAGCCTGCTTCACGTAGTCAACGCATCCCATCCGTAGGCGAATATAAGGCAGGACCTTGAATCTAAGTCAGTTCAATAACATTCTGCGGCAGGTCTTTCTTTTACCTGTGGTGGCGTTGCTGGTGGTTGCCGGGGCGCTGTACCTGCAGATTCGGAATGCTAACGCAACCGTCAATCTCATCCAGGAGTCCGACGCCCGCATCTCCCAGGCGACCCAGATCGCCAAGCTGGTCGTCGACGAGGAGTCCGGCCTCCGCGGCTACGAGACGACCAGCGACCCCCGATTTCTGCAGCCCTTCCTTGATGCGGAATCGCATGTTCAGCAGGAGATCCAAAACCTCGACAACATGGCAGGTGCCGACATCGATCAGAAGAACGACCTGATCGACCTGCGCGAGGAGCATAAGACATGGCGGGACGGCTTCGCCATGCCGGTCATCGGCCAGATCCGCGGTGGCGGCAAGGTCAACGACGTCGACCTGAACCTGCACGGAAAGGTCTTGATGGACGCGGTCCGGCACGACCTGAACGACATCATCCAAAAGGCCGAGAACAATCGCGCGCGGCGAATTGCGCTCTGGCATCAGCAGGTGCACACCCTGTTATTGGCTCTACTCTTTCTGGCTCTGGGTATGGGCGTCCTGATCGGCCTGTTCACGCGTAACCGCCTGCACTCGGTCTCGGCCGCCTACAGAAACTCGCTGGAGATCCTGGGCCGCCGCGCCGAGGAGTTGTTCCAGTCCGAGCAAAGATTGCGCACGACTCTGGACTCAATCGGCGATGGCGTGATCGCCTGCGACGCCGAGGGGCGAGTTGAGATGATGAACCCCGTGGCGATGGAGCTGACCGGCTGGACGCAGTCTGAAGCCAGCGGGCAGCAGCTTGAAAAGGTCTTCCACATCGTCAATGAGGCAGCTCGCGAACCGGTGGAGACTCCCGTCGCCAAGGTCAAACGGCTCAACCGCATCGTCGGCATGGCCAATCACACGCTGCTGATCCGCAAAGATGGTACCGAGCTGAACGTAGCGGACAGCGGCGCGCCGATTCGCAATCAGAAGGGCGAGCTGATGGGCATCGTTCTGGTCTTTCGCGACATCACCATGGAGCGCAAGACCCAGGAAGCCCTCATTGCCAATGAGAAGCTCGCCGTCACCGGCCGTCTGGCAGCGACGATCGCACACGAGATCCATAATCCGCTCGATTCGGTCTCCAACCTGCTCTATCTCATGCGCAACGGCGCGTCGAAGGAAGAGTCAAGCCAGTTTATGGATATCGCCGAGCAGGAGCTGGCCCGCGTCACGCAGATCAGCCGGGCGATGCTCGGTCTCTATCGCGAATCCAAAGCGCCCGTCCAGGTTGACCTCAGGGAGATGCTGCAGGAGATTCTTCTGCTTCTAGAACGGCGGCTGAGCGGACTGGAAGTGACCATCGCGACCGATATGCCTAACGCGATATCGGTTGCGGCGTTCCCTGCCGAGTTGCGGCAGGTCTTCACGAACCTCATTGCCAACGCGGCGGAGGCCGCGAGTCCGGGAGGCAAAATCACCGTGAGCATCACGCCACAGCCGTCTGGGGTGGACGCGACGGGCAACAAGATGCAGGCCGGGGCCATTGTGACCATCGCGGACAACGGTACAGGCATCGCCGAGGAGATTCGAACCCACCTCTTCCAGCCGTTCTTTACGACGAAGGGAGAACGCGGAACCGGCCTGGGACTCTGGGTCAGCCGCGGCATCGTCAATAAGCACGGCGGCACGATCTCGCTCGAAAGCGACACCAGCGAAGTCTCCCATGGCACGGTCGTTGACGTTTTTCTCGCGACGAATCCAACGATCAGCGCCGGTGGCGACTAGGCCGTCAGCGCCCGCAACTGCTCGAAGACGAGGGCAGCTGCCTTCTCACACGCAGCGCGGTCGACATCGTAGTGGGTGACGAATCGGACCGCGTGCGGGCCGATGGAACTAACCAAAACACCCTTCCGTTTCAATACGGCAGTGAACGCCGCGGCATCGCCTCCGCCATTCTCTTCCCTGCCCCGCAGCCTGAAGATGACTATGTTTGTCTGGACTGCTTCGAGATCAATCTCCGCAGCTTTGGGTTGCGCTGCGACGGCTTCGGCCAGCAGACGCGCGTTAGCGTGGTCTTCAGCGAGACGCTTCGGCATCTCATGCAGAGCAATCAGGCCAGCCGCCGCAAGAACACCCGCCTGCCGCATGCCTCCGCCCAGCGCCTTGCGATGGATGCGCGCCTGGTCGATGGCTTTTTGGCTGCCGACAAGCATCGAGCCAACCGGCGCTCCGAGGCCCTTTGACAGACAGAACATCACCGTATCGAAACCGCTGGTCAGCTTGGCCACGCTGATGCCGAGTGCAGTGGCCGCGTTGAAGACGCGAGCGCCGTCGAGATGAACGGGCAGTCCAGCCTCCCTCGCCCCAGCCCATATCTCTTCGAGCACAGGCAGAGGCGTCACGGTTCCGCCGGCCATGTTGTGCGTGTTCTCGATGCAAACCAGCGCGGTCTGAGCACGATAGTAGATCTTCGCGCCGATGGCGGGCTTGATCAGATTCCAGGTCAGAATGCCTCGCTCTGCCGCGACCGTTCTCGCGAGGCAGCCTGAGAATGCAGCCATCATGGCCATCTCCCAGTCGAGCACATGCGATTTTGCCTCGCAGATGACCTCCTGACCGTGCTGTGTATGCAACCGAATCGCGATCTGGTTTCCCATCGTGCCCGTCGGGACAAAGATCGAAGCCTCGCGTCCAAAGACCTCGGCAGCCTCTCGCTCCAGGCGGTTGATCGTGGGGTCTTCGCTGTAGACATCGTCGCCAACCTCGGCGGAGGCCATCGCCTCGCGCATGGCAGGGGTTGGACGAGTCACGGTGTCGCTGCGCAGATCGATCATGGTATCGGTTCTCTCCATTTTGTAGGTGCGTTTCTATTTTCTACGCAGCAGCAGGTATCAACAAACGGCTGAAGACCTCGTTCGAAGCCAGTCGCCCCTGCGACGTAAGTCGGACGCAGTTGGAAGTCAGCTCAAGCAGCCCCGCATCGCGAACCTCAAGCAGCGCAGGCATTGCATCCTGCAGCATCACCTCTCCAAACTGGTCGCGCAGCCGGTCGAGATCGACGCCCTCATTCAACCGCAATCCAAGAAAGAGCGACTCCTCGAAAGCCTGCTCGCGACCGATAACGTCAGTCTCAGCCGTGCTGATAGCCGGCTGCGATTTGAGTAGAGGAAACGAAGCGTCTTTGCCGTCGGAGCCAAGATACCCGTCCAGATCGTCGGTGTTGGCGAATCTGACGACGTTCGCTCGCGCCGACAGCATCGAGTGTGCGTCCAGGCCAAAGCCAATGTACGGTTGGCGCAGCCAGTATCTGAGGTTATGGCGCGAACGATGACCAGGTCGCGAGAAGTTGGAGATCTCATACTGGTGCACGCCCGCCGCCTCCAGCGTTGTGCACGCGTACTGATAGAACTCTGCCGCTTGATCTTCGCTTGGAACAGCAACCGCCCCATAGCGGGTTCCCTGTTCGAGCACCTCTCGGCCGAGTCTCGACTCGTCGTCGATCTCAAAGAGATAGACGCTGACATGGGGAGCCTCGCTTGCGACAGCCCGACCCACCGAATACTCCCAGCTCTGTGCCGTCTGATGTGGAAGCCCGGCGATGAGATCAACATTGATCTCGCGAATGCCAGCCGTCCGCACGCGCGCAAACTCCATCTCGCACTCTCGCTCCGTATGTAGCCGCCCGACAGCTGCGCTCTCTCGATCCACAAACGATTGCACGCCGAAGCTGATGCGATTCATCCTCTGCCGCAGCAACTCATCCAGCGTCTCATCCGCAAGCTGCCCAGGCGCACACTCCAAAGTAATCTCCGCGTCGGGGGCAAGATCAAACTCACCGCGAACATGCTCGAAGATCTGCCGGAATTGTTGCGCGGACAACAAGCTCGGCGTCCCACCGCCAAAGTAGACTGTATCCGCCGTTCGTGGCAGCAATGCGCCCCTTCCGGTTGTCGCTGCCTGCGCACCGCGTATCTCACGGCAAAGGCGATCGACATAGGCCTGCATGCGTTCTTCGCCGAAGACTCCGGAGGCAAAGTTGCAGAAGGTGCACTTCGCCTTGCAGAACGGAACCGAGATGTATACACCGACAGGCCCAACCATTTGTACAGAGATCCTCCATCCAATTGTTTCATGGGAGACAGTGTTGTCCATGCCAGAGACCATGATCACGGTGTAACTTAAACGAAGATTGCGACTCTAATCCACCTAGAGGTCAGGTTATGTCCCGCATTCGTTCCTTCGCCACCGCACTCGCAGTCAACCTCGTTGCAGCAACCTTGCCGCTCGCAGCGCAGACTACACAGGCAGGCAAAATGCCTGTGTTGGTGGAGCTGTTTACCTCCGAAGGCTGCTCAAGCTGCCCTCCTGCCGATGCCCTCCTGGCAAAGCTCGACCGTGACCAGCCTATCGAAGGTGTAGAGGTCATCGTCCTGGGCGAGCATGTCGATTACTGGGACGGACAAGGCTGGCACGACCGTTTTTCCTCTTCCCAGTACACCGACCGCCAAAGCCAGTACACCGAGCGCCTGAAGGCGCCCAGTAACTACACCCCGCAGATGGTCGTCGACGGGACGGAACAGTTCGTAGGAAACGACGCAAGCCACGCGGTCCGGGCCATTCAGCACGCATCGCAGAGCCCTAAGCTCAAATTGACGCTATCACCGCCGAAAGTTGATGGGCGGAAGGTCTCGGCGTCCGTCTCCCTGACAGAGCCGACGGCGACCAGACCACAGGGAGACCTCTTCGCCGCGCTGGTCGATCCGACGGACGTAACTGAGGTTCGCGGCGGGGAAAACGGCGGGAAAAAACTTCAACACGCCGGAGTCGTACGAAGCCTGGAGCGCGTCGGAAGCCTGAAACAGCTCGGCTCCGGTCCTGTCTCCTTCAGCCTGAAGGCGCCCGCCGACGCCAAGCCCGATACGATGCGCCTGGTCGTCTTTGCCCAGCCGAGCAACCAGGGCCAGGTACTCGGCGCCACCTTTGTGAATATAACCCCTTAGCATGGTGACAATCGGAATCCCATAGCTGCCGCAACCATCTAAAATGGGAAAACGAATGGCAGACGAACGGAAACCGAAAGACTCGAAGTCCGATCCCGCAAAGAAACCAGGACAGGACGACGACGTAGCCCTCAAAGTCTACGACCGGCACCTGATCCGCCGTCTGCTGACGTATCTTCGCCCGTACAAGCTACAGGTCATTCTCTCGGCACTCTCCATCATCTTCAAGGCCGGCAGTGACGTGATGGGACCCTACTTGGTCAAAGTGGCCGTCGATACGTATATGTCGGACACCCCTCCGGCCAATCTCTCCTGGCTCGCCCGCCATCTGAGCCCCCAGCCGATGAACGGCATCACGCAGATCGGCCTGCTCTATCTCGGCGCCCTGCTCGTCACCTATTTGCTTGAGTTCCTCCAGACCTACACCATGCAGTGGACTGGCCAGAAGATCATGTTCGACCTGCGCAGTCAGATCTTCCGGCACTTGCAGCGCATGTCGCCCGCCTTCTTCGACCACAATCCTGTCGGCAGGCTCGTGACGCGCGTCACCTCCGACGTCGATGCCCTCAACGAGATGTTCACCTCGGGCGTGCTTGCCATATTCGAGGACATCTTTGTCCTCACCTTCATCGTCATCATCATGATGCGGATGAGCTGGCCGCTGGCTCTGCTCGCCATTTCCGTTATCCCGGCGATCCTCTACGTCACACGTATCTTCCGCCGCCACGTGCGCGACAGCTACCGGCGCCAGCGTCACGCGACGGCACGCATCAATACCTTCACCCAGGAATACGTCTCAGGCATGTCGGTCGTACAGCTCTTCAACCGCGAACGCCGCGCCTTCAACGACTACTCCGCCGTAAACGCCGAGAACAAGAAGGCGTGGTCAGACGCGATCTTTGCCTACGCACTCTACTACCCCATCGTTGAGTTCCTCAGCTCCACCGCGATAGCGCTCGTCATCTGGTTTGGCGGCGACGCGGTGATGCGCAACGTCGGTTTTCCGAATGGTCTTCGCCACTCCGTCTTTGGCGGCGTCACACTTGGCATCCTCATCGCCTTCATCCAATACGCGCAGCGCTTCTTCCGCCCGATTCAGGACCTCAGCGACAAGTACAACATCCTGCAGGCTGCGATGGCGGCCAGCGAGCGCGTCTTCAAGCTGCTCGACACCGAACCGACCATCGTCTCGCCTCCACACCCTGTAGCGGGAGACAACTCCGGCCGCGTCGAGTTTCGAAATGTCTGGTTCACCTACCAGAGGCTCGACGAGGCGCAGCTGGCGCGCATCGCCATAGCGGCCGACGAAGACCTTCGCACCTTCGCCGACATTGAATGGATCCTCCGCGGCGTCAGCTTCGTGATCGAACCGGATGAGACCGCGGCGATCGTCGGCCACACCGGCGCAGGCAAAACCACGATCACCAGCCTGATGATGCGCTTCTACGACATCCAGCGCGGCAGCATTCTGGTCGATGGCGTGGACGTGCGCGAGCAGAACCTGAAAAAGCTTCGTCAGCGCTTCGGCGTCGTCCTGCAGGACCCGTTCCTCTTCAGCGGAACGATCTCCGACAATATCCGCCTCGGTTCAACATGGATCACGGATGACCGCCTTGAACGCGCGTGCGACGAGGTCAATATCGGCGACTTCATCCGAACACTACCGCTCAAGTTTGCCGAGCCCGTGCGCGAGCGCGGTGCCACGCTCTCCACCGGTCAGAAACAGCTCATCAGCTTCGCTCGCGCCCTGGCTCACGACCCTGGCATCCTCGTCCTCGACGAAGCTACCTCGTCCGTCGACACCGACACCGAACTTCGCGTACGCCTCGCCCTTTCGCGCATGATCACCGGTCGCACGTCGATCCTGATCGCGCATCGCCTTTCGACGATCCAGCGCGCCGACACCATTCTCGTCATGCACAAAGGCCAGCTTCGAGAGAAGGGCACGCACCAGCAGCTCCTAACGCAACGCGGACTCTACTGGAAGCTCTACGAACTTCAGTACAAGGATCAGGAGACTGGTACGGGAAGCGATGCCTCCACGCCGCTCGAACCGCTCAGCGCGGACTGACCGTGCGATCCCCTGCCGCTACTCCCGAAGCCGTAACTCCTGAAAGAGCCTCGGAATATCGTTCTTTTGCCCATTCCCCAATCGGCCGCCAATAGCCCGCAGTTGGCATGAAGATCGGCGCATTGTGGGACAGGCCGTTGACCACCATCAGCTCGCCGCGCGAGCATGCCTCGGCCACGCGTCTTGCCATCGCCAGCGGAAACAGATCGTCCTTGTCACTGTGAACGACGAGCACAGGGATCTCAAGCTCGCCAACGCGACGGATCGTCTGCCACGAATCGGGCACCGCGCGTGCCATCCACAGCGGAAACCCCATCGTAGTCCCGGCCTCGCGCAGGCTTGAGAATCCCTCGCAGAGAATCACCCCATCCACCTCGAGGCGCGCGGCGACAGCGCTCGACACCGCGGTGCCAAGAGAGAATCCGAGCATTACGATCGATCGATGGCCCCGCCCTGCCAGTTCGTCGAAGGCCGCGATCGTGTCCTCCTCGCAATGTGCCGCGCTGACAAAGGAGCCGGAGCTCTCACCGTAGCCCGAGTAGTTGAACGCCAGAGAAGAGACACCCATCTCCTTCAATAGGCGCTGAACCCCGCCCCAGTATTCGACCAGTTCGCCGACACCGTGACAGATCAGAATCGCCGGAGACAGTTCGCCCGCCGAGACATAGACCGCCGAAAGCCTTCTGCTGCCGCTCGCGATGACCATCCGCTGATCGGCGAACGGAAAGGCGCGGAGCATACGTTCCATCGTTCCGTTCTGACGGTCGCGGCGCAACAGCAACCGACTGATCACAGTCAGCAAAAAAGAAAGAACCCCCTGTCTCATCTCTTCCCCACCTTCAAGCAATCCTCCACAACCTTCTTCACACGCTTTTCACGGGCCTCCGGACTCTGATAATAGAAGACCGCCATCAGGTTCGAGCGCCGCTGCACCGGCGTCATTTTCTCCCACCCCTTGCGCGCCGCCGGAGACGCTCGAAACGCGACCTCAATCACCGGAGGCAGCTCCTTCTCACCCTCCATCGTAAGCATCAGCCGCTCGGCTATCTGTTCCGCGCGCCGCCCGCGAGCCTCCGCGCCCTTCACACCATTGATCCACTTGGCAATCTCCCACCTCATCGACTCGCTCAGTCCTTCGTACCACTTCGCCAGCCGTTTTTCGGCCTTCAGCAGTCTTGCCAACTCGGCGGGTAGCTGTGGCGTGCGCTCCTCGAGATCAGGAGCGATCGTAAAGTCCACCATCGCCCCAACCTTCGCCCCCGCTGCCTTCTGCATCTTCTTGTTCACCAGGACAAAGTGGCCCTCGCGCTGCGCGCCCGGAAACAGTGACGTGCGAAAGACCTCGCCGCCCACCTTCACCTTTACCCGAAGCCTGACCAGCTTCTTCCACGCCGCCTCGACGTCGAACGGAATCCACGCCACTACCCAGCCGAGCCCACCCGGCAGAGGTTCCAGTACCGCCCGGAATCTCTTCGCTGCACTTTGTGCCATACAACTCCCTTCAGAAAATCTACACTGAATACATCGGTACGCTGTCCAATCCGCGCATCTTCCTCTCGGCCGGCGAGGCCAGCGGCGACCACTACGGCGCTCAACTCATCGCCGAACTGCGCACCCGCCACCCGGGAGCGACCTTCTTTGGCCTCGGCGGACGCGAGATGGCAGACGCTGGCCTGGATCGCATCATCCGCGCCGAAGACGTCGCCCACATGGGGATCACCGAGGTCATCCGTCACGCCCCACGCGTCTACACCTCGTACCGCCGCCTGGTCTCCTCGATCAAAGAACGCCGCCCGAACGCCGCCATCCTCATCGACTTCCCCGACGTCAACTTCCGTCTCGCCCGCGAGCTAAAAAAGCTTTCAATCCCGGTCATCTACTTCGTCAGCCCGCAACTCTGGGCCTGGAAGCGCAGTCGCCTCCGCTGGGTCCACCAGCGCGTCAGTCGCATGATGGTCATCTTCCCCTTCGAGGAGCGTTTCTATCGCGCCCGCGGAGTCGATGCCAGATTCGTCGGCCACCCGCTCGCCGAACTGCCCCTGCCAACCATCTCCCGCGAAGACTATGCCGTCGCAGCCACCGCTATCTCACAGGATCATTGGCACTATAGCTGCGGAATCGTCAATTTTCCTGATCCTACCCCACTCTGGGATTGGGCGAAGCCGAACGAGAAGCGAGAAATAAGGTACAACCTCGACCCAAAGAAAACTTGGATCGCTCTGCTTCCCGGAAGCCGTATGGGAGAAATCTTCAGCAATTTGCCATTGATGGTTAAAACGGCATACGAGCTTGGGGATCAATATGAATTTCTTCTGCCGGTAGCGCAAACCATTACGGAAGAGCAGCTGCGTCACATTTGCTATGAGCTTGGAGACAACTATCTGGCACAACCAAACCCTCCGCGCATCACTCTGGTCCCAGACGCCCGCGAAGCCCTCTACCACGCTCGCGCCAGTGTCGTAGCCAGCGGCACGGCAACAGTACAGGCAGCCGTCATCGGCAATCCCTTCGTCGTCGTCTACCGAGTCTCCCCGCTCACCTTCCGCCTGGCCAAGCGCCTCGTCCGCTACCCGCCTGAGATCTGGAATCCCAAACAACCGGATCTCAGCGGCAACCTGCCCATTGCCATGGTGAACCTGATCGCTGGCCACCGCGTAGTCCCAGAGCTCCTTCAAGACCAATTCACCGCTTCCAACGTGGCCTCCACTCTCCGCCCCCTGCTATCCGACGGCCCTGAACGTGATCAGATGATCGCCGACTTAGCCGAAGTACGCCACACCCTCCAGCCGCCCCAGGGCCTTAACTCCATCCAACAGGTTTGCGACGCAGTTGTCGCACTTTTGTCGGAAAACCAGTCCCACAGTGGCCCAAATCACGATGCAAGCGTCTAATAGGGTTGTGGGTTGTACCATGATGTTTTGAGGAACTTTAGCTGCATGTCCCCTTCCCGTCTTCTCCGAATCCCGGTTGTGATCCTTCCTCTGTTCCTCCTGACGGTCGTCACCTGGGCCGCGCCCGTCCGCGTCCAGATGCAGGTCACCGGTTATGTGATCAACGCGGACCTCGATCCCTCCGTAAACCGCCTCACCGCGACCGCCGACGTGACCTTCACCGCCCTCGAAGAGCTTGCCAACCCAACCTTCGAGCTGAACAACGGCCTTCAGATCACCAAAGCCACCGACGCTCAGGGCAAGCCACTCGAATCCGAGCGCCTGTCGAACAACAACACCGTCCGCTTCACCCTGGTCAATCCCCTGCCCAAAGGCACGACCACCACCTGGCATATCGAATACTCCGGCACACTCAAGGGAGCCGACACCAGCCCGGTCGAAGGTATCAAACTCGCCTCAATTGAAGACCCCATCAGCATTCTTCTCTATCCGGGCCGCTGGTTTCCCATGACCGGCCTCTTCATCAACCGCTTCACCGCCGAGATGCACATCCGCGTCCCCGGCGACGAGCGCGTCGTCGGCAGTGGAAGCGGCGTCGCGGCAGCCAAGAGCCTTCCCGGCAACCGTACCGAGTTCACCTTCAAGTGGGCGAAGCCCGGTTTCCCTGGGACGATCATCGCCGGCAAGTTCCTCGATCCCATCACCGCCGGCAACATGCGCGTCTTCGTAACCGAAAAGCGCAAGGAGGCCGCTCACGACTTCGCCAGCACGGCCGAACGGCAATATCTCTACATGTCCGGAATCTTTGGCCAGCCTGAATCGAATCGAATCAACTTGGTCGAGCTGCCCGACGACGCCGTCTCCGCCGCCTGGGCTCCCGAGATCGCCGCTATCGCCGGAAATCGCCTTACCGCGCGCAACGAGCAGCGCCTGCTCTCCAACACACTCGCGCACCAGTGGTGGGGCAGCCAGATCTCGCCCGCAACCATGAACGACGCGTGGATAACAAACGGCATGTCCCGCTACTCCGAACTCTTGTATATCGAAGACTCGGCCGGCAAGAATGCCTTCGAAGCTGCCATCACTGACATCTCCGCGGGCGCCTTGGCCTACGACACTGAACCGCTGACCACCATCGGCCGCCTCGATCCCTTCTCTCCGCAGTTCCAGTCAATGACGCTCGAAAAAGGTGCGATGGTCTTCCATATGCTCCGCTGGGAGATGGGCAACGAGGTCTTCAACAAGTTCCTGCGCACGCTGCTGACGCAATACACGGACAAGTCCATCCGCACCTCGACTGTAGAGACGATCGCACAGGGCCAGTCCAACCTCGATCTTACGGCTTTCTTCGCCCAGTGGCTCGACGGAACTGGCGCACCGGCCTTCACCAACAAATACTCTGTCTTCCGCCTCGGCGACAACAAAGGCTTCCGTACCATCGGCGGCATCGATCAGGACCTTGACCTCTTCCGCATGCCGGTCGAGCTGCGCATCGAAACCGACGGTAAAACCGAGATACGCCGCGTCGACGTCGCTGGCAACGACTCGCACTATACAGTCGAAACCTTCGGCCGACCTCGCCGCATCAGCATCGATCCAGATAACTGGCTGCTGAAGAGCACCCCTGACTTGGCTGTGCGCGTCGCCGTGCTTCGCGGCCAGCAACTGGTCGCGCAAGGAGACCTCACCGCCGCGCTGGTCGAGTACCAGAAGGCGCTCGATGCCAACAAGAACAGCTCGCTCGCGGCCTACCGCATCGGCGAGGTCTTCTTCATGCAACGCAACTACCAGTCCGCCGCAAACTCCTTCCGCGACGCCCTGCGTGGCGACGGGGACCCCAAGTGGGTCGAGGTCTGGAGCCACATCGAGCTGGCCCGCATCTTCGACTGCACTGGCCAGCGCGACCGTGCCGTCAACGAGTATCGCCTCGCTGTCCAGAGCAACGACAACACTCAGGGCGCCATCAACGAAGCCCGCGCCTCAATGCAGACCCCCTACAAGTGTCAGCGGAACGACAACTAAGTTAGCGTGGTGTCTGCGCCGCTCGGGACGAAACTGGCTCGGCAAAATCGTTCCTACGGTATTGTCCTGTCGTCAGCCGGTCTGTATAACCATTGGCCATGAACTACACACGCATTCTGCTCGCGTCCGTCTGCGCGTTCGTCGCTTATTTCGTCTACGGGGGTATCCTCTTTGGCGCTCTTCCATGGTTAAGAACTGAGTTCGCCAAGTATCCAGCGGTCTACCGTTCGCGGGAAGGGATTAAGAGCGTGATGCCCTTCGGAATGTTCGCCATGTTCATCGCGTTGCTTGCCATCGCAATACTCTACGCCATGCTCTGCTCCGACGGCTCCGGTGTCGCCGAAGGCGCACGGTTCGGAGCGCTGATTGGCGTCTTCGCCATCGGCTCCTTCGTCGTGCACAACTACGTCAACCTGAACATCGGTCTCAAGCTGACCATACAGCAATCGATTGCATATTTTGTGCAGTGGGTTCTTGTTGGCATAGTCATCGCCGTCGTCTATAAGCCTGCAGTCCACAACTAGCCGGCTTACTCGTACCGCAACGCCTCGATCGGATCGAGCTGCGCCGCTTTGATCGCGGGAATCATGCCGCTGACCGTCCCCACAATCACCAAAATCACCGTCGCGACCACCACGATGTTCGGTGAGATGATCAGGTGAATATCTCCCGCGTCTGCGTTCGTAGCAAGCGCACTGTAAAAGGTAATCTTGCCGATAACCTTGGCAACCGTGTACGCCAGCACGATGCCACCCGCACCACCCACCCCTGAGATCACCAAGGCCTCTGCCAGAAACTGCAGCAGAATATGCCGTTTTCGCGCCCCCAGGGCCTTCTCGACACCGATCTCCCGGGTTCTCTGCTGAACGCTGACCAGCATAATGTTCATCAGGCCGATCCCCGCAATGCCAAGCGTCAGCGCGCCGATAAACAGCAGCAGCACTTGCAGTCCAAGCGAGATGATGCGGAACTGCGTCAGCTGCTCCATGATATTGGCGACGAAAACTGCGCGCCTGTCGGACGGACGATAGTTGTGCGCTGTCGCCAACGTCTTGCGCAGCGCCTGTTCCACCACCTTCGGGTCGCCTTTGTAATCCATCCAGATACCGTCGAGGTACTTCGTGTCCTTGATATCGCCCATCGTCGTAAACGGAACATTCACGCCGCGGTTGATATCGTTGTCGTCACCCTCCTGCATCTTCGGCGTCAGCACGCCGACAATCTCAAAACTCACGCCATTCAACCGAATCTTCTCGCCGATGGCATACAGGCCCGAGAAGAGCTTCGTCTTCGCCTCCGACCCGATGACCGCAACGTGCGCCCGTTGTTGTACGTCCGCCTGCGTTATGGGACGGCCCTCGGCCAGCTCCATCTTTTGGATCGACTGCAGCTCCGGAGTGATTCCCGTGACATCCCAGGTGAAGGTGTGCAGGTCATTCTGCACCGGCACCTGCTTATCCACGGTTGGCGCCACCCGCAGAATCCCCGGCACTGTCTCCTGAATACGCTCCACATCATCCATCGTCAGCCGCACCTTCACGCCGGCCTTCTCGCCGCCTGCCTGCTCACTGGTGCGTCCGGGAAAGACCCCGATCATATTAGTGCCCCACTGCGCAAAGATGTTCTCAAACGCCTGCCCAAACCCCGCGCCGTAGGCTAGCAGAAGCACCACAGTCGCAATCCCCCACGCCATCCCGACGACGGTGATCATCGTGCGGCGTTGATTGTGCTTCATCGCCTCTACTGCCTGCGCGAAGATGTCTTTCAGCATCGGCCCTACTCCTTCCGCAGCGCTTCGACCGGCTGCAACATCGCCGCCTGTCGCGCTGGATATAGCCCGGCAATGATTCCGCACAACGTGAGCGTTCCCATCGCCATCGCCGCTGACCACGGCACAAGCCGCGGCGGATCGAAGCCCATATCATTGTCTCCAACCATCGATCCCAGCGCACCCATCAACACCGCAGCACCCAGAATCCCGATCAGTCCGCTTAACCCCGTCAGCGTCAGCCCCTCAAGAAAGAACTGGAACAGGATGCTGCGATTGGTCGCTCCAAGAGCCTTCCGCAACCCGATCTCCTTGGTCCTCTCGGTCACTGTCACCAGCATGATGTTGATGATTCCCACTGCGCCCAGCGTCAGCGTAACAATTCCCACTCCGCCGAGAAAGACATCCATCGCGGTAAAGATCATTCCCACCATGCGATTCGACCGGATGGTATCCCACTCCTCAAACGCTTCTTTCGCATGAAGATCGAAGCCGTGCCGAGCCGCGATAATGCGATGGACCTCTGCCTTCGCCGTCTCATTGAGGTCCTCGGTCCGCGGCTGATATTGAATCGAAGTAATCGCATCCAGCGGAACATTGTCCCCCGTAATCGGGAAGAGCTGCTGCATCGTCGTCAGGGGGATGTAGATGCGCTGGTTGTCGCCATCGTTGTTGCCGCGCCCGATCTTCTTCGCCACGCCGATCACTTGAAAGCGGTAACCATTCAGCGTGATGAACGCGCCCAGCGACGGGTGCCCCGAAAACAGCAGCTTCTCCATCTTCTGTCCGAGCACCACCACCTGCGCCCGCTGCGTCATATCGTCCTGGTTCAGGTATCTGCCCTGCGCGATCGGAAGATTGCGAATATCCGGATAGTTCAGTTCGACGCCCATTACCTGGCCGCCCGCGCTCGAAAACTCACTTACCTGCTTCAAGTCGCTGCGCTGGATAAACGAAGTAACGCTTCGCACATCAGACGCGCCGGTGCGAATCGCCTCCGCATCGGACACCGTCAACTTATACGGATGCATTCCAACATGCTGTTCCGGCGATACAGGTATCGTGCCGCCCCACATCATGATGACGTCAGTGCCGAGCTCAGCGAATCCCCTGCGCTGGCCCGAACGAAACCCCTCGCCAAGCCCAATCAGAAGCAGCAACGACGCCACGCCCCACGCGATGCCGAACATCGTCAGGAACGAGCGAAGCTTGTTGGCTCCAATCGAACGAAATACCTGAGCGAAGATGTTCATCAGTGCGCGCATGACAACCATTGGACGGGAACCTCGCTTAGTTCGTTTACGCAATTCCGAACCAAACAGTTCCCTTTTGTTACTAAGAGGATATGACTTCTTTCCAGGCTGCCGTTCATCCCTGAAATCTGCAGCAATCCTACTCCAGAACGTTCTTTGTCAACGATGGCCCATCCGGGTCAGGCTCCTGCCCCGCCTCAATCCCAAGTCTGCGCAGAAAGCCCTCCACCGCGGCAAGGGTCGACTCCGCAGCCGCCGCCGGATACAGCACTCGCAACCCCCCATCTGCGCCGCCTCGAACCAGGTCCCCACGAACAGCCACGCACCGGTCCGGGCGGTAAACGCATGATGCCAGATCGGTAATGCTCAGCGCGTTGCTCGGCGTGCATAGAATCGTCTTGGGAGGGGCCATCCTATCGATCATGCTGAAAATCTCCAGCTTCGACTCCAGCTCATCCGGCACAAAATCGACTGCGACATCCGCCTCGCGGACAGCGTCTTCGACCGTCGTCGCCAGTTCCAGATGACCAGCCGTCCCGCGCAGAGTCAGGTCGGCGTAGTCCTCTTCGGCCCTGCGCAGATTGGCCGGCATAACATCCTCAAGCACGACGTCGAAGCCTGCCCCGGCACACGCCAGAGCGAAGCTCCGCCCTGCCCGCCCCGCCCCAATCACCGCTACCCTGCGAATCTCGAACCCGGCTGCGGTTCGAGCCGCATCGCTCACTTCTTGCTCGCCACGGCCGCGATCACAGACTCGTAGCTAGGCTCAGCGCCCTTAATGTGATCTGACACGCGCTGGCGTTCGTCGTCCGTCAACGACGGCAGCACCGCGAGAATCCTGCGCAGTGTTACCGAGATATCGTCAACGTAGTTCATGGTGCGGATGGCTTCGCCAGAGAGAGGCATGTCGTGTTGCTCCTGAAAAGTGAAGATGTTGAAGAATTAATGCTTCCTCTCTAGTCTAAACGTTCACGCCCACCTCTGCCCGTTTCGACGCCTCTTCCACCGGTTTCCCCGCCTCGATCCCGTCCACCGGCTTCTCGTACCCATCACGATCCGTCATCTCCATTAACGCGGCAAGGTTCTTTGCGAAATCGGGATGCACCGCATGCAACCCGTACCGCCAAGTCCAGTTGCCCGCCTCCGCCGACGGCGTATTCATCCTTCCTTCACTGCCCAGGTGCAACACATCCTGCATCGGAAACACGCACAGATTCGCGACCGACCGCGCCGCCGCGCGAATCATCGCCCAAACGATATCTCCTTCATGCTTAATCTCCTGCAGATAGGTCTGCGCATGAGCGCGCTCTTCCGGAGTTGCACCCTCCCGCCACCATCCCAACGTCGTATTGTTGTCATGCGTTCCCGTGTACGCCACGGTATTCGGAACGTAACGATGCGGCAGATACAGATGCGAGCCGCGATCCGAGAATCCAAACTGCAAGATCCGCATCCCCGGCATGCCAAAGTGCTCGCGCAGCTCATCAACCTCCGGCGTAATCAGCCCCAGATCCTCCGCGACGAACGGCAGGTTGCCGAAGACATCCTTCAGCCGCTGAAACAGCTCATGCCCCGGAGCCTTCACCCACACTCCGTTAATCGCCGTCGGCTGATCCGCCGGAATCGACCAGTAAGCCTCAAACCCACGAAAGTGATCCAGGCGAATCACATCGTACAACGCCAGCGCCCGTCGAATCCGCGCCACCCACCAGTCAAACCCGCGGTCCTTCATCATGCCCCACTTGTACAGCGGATTGCCCCAGCGCTGTCCCGTCGGTGAAAAATAATCCGGCGGCACACCAGAGACGCGCAGCGGCTGCAGCTTCTCATCCAGCTCGAACAACTCAGGATGCGTCCACACATCCGCGCTGTCCATATTCACAAAGATCGCAACGTCACCAAGAATGCGAATCTTGTGCTCTTTGCAATAACCTCGCAAGGCGCACCACTGCTCATTGAAGAAGAACTGAATCACCTCTTCAATCGCCAGCTTGCGACCATGCTCGTTCATCGCTCTGGTCATCATGTCGTGCTGGCGGCGAGCGTACTCAACCGGCCACTCATTCCAGCTCGCATACTTGTAGATTCGCCGCAGCACATTGAACATCGCGTAGTCAGGCAGCCACGAGATGTTGTCCTTGCAGAACTTCTGGAACCGTGCACGCCTCTCCTCAGGCGCATGGTCGAGAAAGTTCGCCGCCGCCTCCTCGATCAGCGGCAGCTTAAGCCGGTGCGCCGCCTCGAAGTCCGCCGGCCCGTCGTGCCCCGGCAATCCCTTGATCCGATCAGCCGCGATCCACCCATCGCGCACCAGCAGCTCAAGGCTGATCAGCAGCGGATTGCCTGCAAACGCAGACAACGCCGAATACGGCGAGCTTCCATAGCCTGTCGGGCTAAGAGGAAGCACCTGCCACAACCTCTGCTTCGCCGCGGCCAGAAAATCCACAAACGCATAAGCAGCCGGACCAAAATCACCCACACCACCATACGAAGGCAACGACGTCACATGCAACAAAATCCCCGACAAACGCTCCTGATTGCTGGCTTCCCCACTCATCGATCCCCTCACCTCTTCAACCTAGGATGCCCAAATCATACGTCGTCGCGGTCAATCTCGTGTGATACCATCGCCGCACTGTAAACCACAACTAAAAACAGGGGTTCGTGTGGCCAAGATAAGTCTGCCCTCCAAGGCACTGCTGTCCCTCGCTGTCTTACCGTTCGCTCTTTCACCATCCTGCCTCAGCCAAACCCCATCGACGTCCCCGCCAACAAAGGCCGACACCGTCCTCATCAACGGAACCATCCTCACCGTCGACCCCAAAGACTCGATCGCCGAAGCGCTCGCCATCCGTGCCGGCAAGATCATCGCAATAGGCTCAAAACAGCAAATCCTCGCACTCACGGACGCGAACACGCAGGTACTCGATCTCCACGGCAGAACCGCCACCCCTGGACTCATCGACACCCACGGTCACTATCAGGATGGAGGCGTCGACGAGCTCTACAACATTGAGCTGACCGACGCCACAAGTGTTGCCGAAATCGTCCGCCGCGTCGAGGCCAGGGTCGCAATCACCAAACCCGGCGAATGGATCCTCGGCTCTGGCTGGGATGAGGGCAAGCTTGCCGAAAATCGTTACGTCTACGCCTCCGACCTCGACAAAATCTCTCCCAACAACCCCGTCTGGCTGCAGAACATAACCGGACACTACTCTGCAGTCAACAGCTACGCCCTGCGACTCGCCCACATCACCGCCGAATCCAAAGACCCACCCGCAGGCACCATCGACCGCGATTCCTCTGGAGCCGTCACCGGCGTTTTGAAAGAGCAGGCCAACGTCGCCATGTTAGCTCTCATCCCTTTACCTTCCATTGACCATCGCAAGCAAGGCATTCTCAAAAGCATCGACGACCTGCATCGGGAAGGAATGACTTCCATCAAGGACATCGGCAGCCCCTACACATGGACTGCCTATAAGGAGTTGCTATCCGAAGGAAAGTTGGACGAGCGAGTTTGCATGCTCTGGCGCGCCGACAACACGCCCGAAACCGCCAAGGCCGCGCTCACAGAGATCCAGAAGAATCCACGTCCGCCCCAGTCCCTCGGCGACGGAAGACTCGTCGCTTGTGGCGCAAAGATCTTCATGGACGGCAGCACCGCTGCCCGTACAGCATGGGTTTACGAGCCATGGCATAAAAACTCCACCGAGATCGACAAAGGCAACTTCGGCTATCCCAACATGGACCCCGAGGTCTACCGCCAGATGGTGCGCCTCTTCCACCAGGCCGGTGTGACCGTAGGAACCCACGCCATCGGCGACCGCGCCATCGACTGGGTCGTCGACACCTACGCTCTCGTCCTCAAAGAGACTCCCACCCGGGCCTCCGTCACACTATCATTCACGCCTATCTCCCCACGCCCCACGCCGTCGCAACCATGGCGACCTTGCAGAAGCAGTACGACGCCGGTTACCCCGAAGTGCAGCCGGGCTTTCTCTGGTTCATCGGCAAGACAATCTCCAACAGCCTCGGTCCGGAACGCCTCCCCCGCACCATGCCCCTCAAAACCTACCTCGACAACGGCGTCCGCTGGGGCGGAGGGTCCGACTACTACGTCACTCCCCTCGCTGCACGTTACGGCCTATGGGCTTCGGTCGAGCGCGAAACCATGGCCGGCACCCACCCCTTTGGAATGTCCGAGGTAGTCGACATTCACACAGCCCTGCGCTCCTACACCGCGTGGGCCGCGCCTCTGCTCTTCCTCGAAGACAAGGTCGGCACGCTGGAACCTGGTAAGCGCGCCGACATCGCCATCTGGGACAGCAATCTCTATACGGTCCCACCCGAAAAACTCAAAGACATCAAGTGCGAGATGACCATCCTCGACGGCAAGATCGTCTACAAAGACGAACACACTCTCGTCACCACCCAACCAAATAAGAAACGACCCTGAATCTCATTCAATCGCAAAAATACCTCGGAGGAGTCCATCCCCCGAGGCACCTTTTGCAAAACGCGCTAACTAGCTGACTAGGCAACCACCTAACAAACTAATTCCCAAACGGGGTCTGCCCCGGC
Organism: uncultured Acidobacteriaceae bacterium; assembly: GCA_963798925.1. Classification (GTDB taxonomy): domain Bacteria; phylum Acidobacteriota; class Terriglobia; order Terriglobales; family Acidobacteriaceae; genus Edaphobacter. The sequence goes on along the minus strand of CAWCVD010000004.1, from coordinate 13,828 downwards.
TCCGGCTGCTTCTTCGAGTACCGAACCGCACCGCCCTTTTCGTACTTCTGCGTCAGCTCGCCGATGTACACCCGGAAGATCTCCTCGCGCTGCTGGTTAAGCAGCCCCTCCCGGGTAGCATCGAAGTTCTTAGCGATATCCTCCGCCGTAGGCTCTTGCTTATCCACCACGCTCAGCACAACTCCCGAGCGCCCTGTATTGATCGGCCCGGAGACAGTGCCTTTGGCCAGCGTGAAGGCGACCGAAGCCGGACCAGCCATCGACCCAACATCCGGCACCTGACCACTCTTGCCTACCAGGTCGCTCGTCTTCACCGAAAGATTCATCTCGGCCGCGGCCTTCTTCAAGTCGTTCAGCACCTTCGCGCGGTCGTCGAGCTTATTCAGCTGCGCATTCATCAACTGTGGAACCTGCTGCTCGCGATAGTCCTCGAGAATATGCGCCTTGTACGTCGCAAAGTCCGGTGCATGCGCCGGCTTCACATCCGTCACCTGAAACACCGCAAATCCCTCGCCAGTCGAGACCGCTGCCGGATCAGCTCCCTTCACCACCGCAAAGGCCTGCGTCAGCAAAGGCGAACCGTCAGCCAACCCGGGAATCACCCCGTCCTTCGCAACGTAATCCGTCGTCACCACATGCAGCCCCTTCGCTGCAGCAGCCTTCTCCAGACCAACCTTCTTCGCATCCGCCGCCAGCGAAGAGGCAAACGTCTGCTCCGCCGCTCCAGCCCGCTCTTGCTCAAGAATCGGAACGATCTCCGGCTTCACCTCAGCCAGCGACTTCGTGTGCGCAGGCTCCTTCTGTTCCGTCTGGATGATGTGATATCCGAACTGCGACCGCACCAGATCCGAAGTCTGTCCCGGATTCAGCGCCATCGCTGCCTTGGCATACGCCGGGTCCAGTCCGCTCGTTGGATACATCGGCAACTCACCGCCCTGCGTCTTGCTTCCCGGGTCGTCGGAGTTCTTGCCCGCCAGATCCGCAAAGCTCCCTCCCGCCTTGATCTGCTTCAACAGCTCCTCTGCCTTCGCCTTCGCCGCAGCGTCAGTCTTGGCATCCGCGCCGGCCGGCACCGAGATCAGGATGTGCCGCGTCTTCACCTGCTCCTTCACCGCGTACTGGTCCTTGTGCGCGTTGTAGTAGGCCTGCAGATCGGCATCGGAGATCTGCGGCTTCCCGCCCGGAAGATTCGATGTATCAAACGAGGCATACTGAATCTTGCGCGTCTCCGGTACCGCCGACGCATACCGCGCAGCGTTCGTCTTGAAGAATGCCGCCAGATCCGCGTCCGTCGGGTTATACCCTTGCGCACGTCATCCGCCGTGATCACGACGTAGTCGAACTTCACCTTGGTCCCGTCGGTCTTGTAGGCATCGCGCACAGCCTTGTCCGAAACCGTAACGCCGCCTGTAATCAGCGCCTGCAGCCGGTTCAACTCCATGTCGCTCTTCACCTGAGACTCAAACTCGGAGCGGCTCAGCTGGTTGCCAAAGGCGCGCTGCACAAAGTCGATATAAGCGTCGTCGCCGATGTAGTTCCCATTCGGAAAGAGATACTGAGCAAATGGCCCGGTCCGCAATTCGCGGCGCAGGTCCTCATCGCTCACCTGCAGATTCATCCGGTCGGCCTCATGCTTCAGGATCGCGCGCTGCACCAGGATCTGCCCGGCTCGCGGCAGCAGATAAGGCAGCAGCGACTCAGGAAGACGCTGCTGCTGCAACTGACGCGAGGCGATCTGGTTGACCTCAGTCGTCTTGATCTGGGTGCTCTCCCCAAAGATCCGGCCAAAGTAGCCTGGCTGACGCACCGTCGCATATACGCTCGCATCGTTGGCCGAAGCGTTGTCAAAGATGCCCGGAACAAGGGTAATCACCATCGTTACGGCGGCGAAGCCAATAATGACCGCAAATATCCACTTCATCAGGCGGGAGTCTTGCTGCAGAAGACGAATCATGCTTGGTTGAAACCTTCACTTTGCGTGGGCCGCCTCCCTTACGGAAAGCAGGCGCGTGCCCGGGATTTGCGCACCTTGCGGGGAGTCCCAGGACTCGCGCCACGCCGGTTGCAGGGCAAGCTACAAGTATAAATCAGTGGCGTGAAGAATTCATCCCGCAACGGGAGTCCGACAGTCAGTCAACTCCCAGATCCAACTCCCGCATCGTCGTTACTGTGACACAACTCCAGATTGTCACTCTCAAGGTCCTGCGTAGCAGTTTGGCGTATTCCGTCTTGAAAGAGCGCGGCTTCAAAGACCTCTCTATTCGAGGTCGAATCTGTCCCAAAAGCCCCACAATAAGGTGCTTTGAAAGCAACGGACAAGTGTGGCCCTATCTCTTTCCTGTTCTTAGTATTTAATTTTCAACAGTTAAACTTGCAAGTTTAGCTGTTTATATCGTATAAATGATCCAGCCGCTATGCCGCGAAAGCCCCTCGAAGTCGATGTGACTGAATTCGCCCAGGCCATCGGACTCCTGGTACGCCGGGTGCGTGCGGCCGCCGCATCCCATGAGCTTTCTCTGGCCGAGTCTGCCGTCATCGCACGCCTAGACAACGAAGGCCCCGCAACGACCGCCGATCTGGCCCGTGCCGAGAGCGTCAAACCCCAATCAATGGGAACCACCGTCGCGGCGCTCGAGAAGATGGGACTGATCGAACGCAAACCGCACCCCACTGACGGCCGCCAAAAGAATATCGAACTGACCCCCAAAGGCATCGCCGTCCGAAAGAGCATCAAAGAGACCAAACGAACATGGCTAGCCCAGGCGATCTCCCACCTCGACAAGCAGGATCAGGAAACCCTCTTCGAAGCCGCCGGGATCATCAAGCGCATGGCGGGCCTGTGAACAAGGCAGCAACCAGCCCACTCTCGCAAATGAGCATGTCGCATGCGTGGCGAGCCCTGCGCCACCGCAACTTCAGGCTCTTCTTCTGCGGTCAGACCATCTCCATGATCGGCACCTGGATGACCCGCCTTGCCACAAGCTGGCTGGTCTATCGCCTCACCCACTCGGCTCTCCTCCTTGGAGTCGTCAGCTTCGCCGGTTACATCATCGCGTTTCTCATAGGGCCATTTGCCGCCGTCTGGGTCGAGCGCCTCAACCGCCGCAGGCTCCTCGTAGCCACCCAGGCCGCCGCAGCCATCCAATCACTCGCTCTCGCCGCGCTCACTCTCGCGCACGTCATCAATCTATGGGAGATCATCGCTCTCACCGCGCTTCAAGGCCTGATCAACGCCTTCGACATGCCCGGCCGCCAGTCCTTCCTGGTCCAGATGGTCGACGACCGCAATGATCTAAGCAACGCCATCGCCATCAACTCCTCTATGGCAAACGGCGCACGGCTCATCGGACCAGCCATCGCCGGTCTGATAATCGCCGCCGTCGGCGAAGGCTGGTGCTTCTTCATCGACGGCCTCAGCTACCTCGCAGTAATCGCATCCCTCCTGCTGATGCACGTCACGCCACTCGAACTCCGTCGCACGAACTCCAGCATGCTCGAACAGATTCGCGAAGGCTGGGATTACGTCCATACCTTTCGCCCCATCCGCACCATCCTTCTGCTCTTCGCCCTCATCAGTCTCATGGGATTCCCCTACGCGGTTCTCATGCCAGTCTTCGCCGGCGAAGTCCTCCACGGCGGCGCCCATACCCTCGGCTGGCTCACCGGAGCCTCCGGCATCGGCGCGCTCATCTCGGCCCTATCCCTCGCCGTCCGCAAAACGGTAGTCGGCCTAACCCGCATGCTTCAGGTCGCCTCCGCGATACTCGGTGCCGCACTGATCCTCTTCGGCCTGTCGCACACCCTCTGGCTCTCGCTCACCCTGATGGTCTTCGCCGGCTTCGGCCTCATGCAGGGAGCCTCCGCCAGCAACACGATCATCCAATCCCTCGTGCCCGAAGATAAGCGAGCCCGCGTCATGGGTTATTACACGATGGCCTTCTTCGGCGCCGCTCCCTTCGGTAGCCTCCTCGCCGGCACTCTCGCTCACCGCATCGGAGCGCCCCACACCGTCATCGTCACCGGCGCGTTCTGCATCGCCGGTTCCCTCGGTTTCACGCTCGATCTACCCAAAGTCAACGCCATCATCCAGCCGATCTACCAGCAGATGGGCCTCATACCCACGCGCAACCCGGACCTGATCTCCGACGAGCACGAGCCAGCAGCATGACCCTCCAGGCAATCAACCCGAAAGGACCTCACCATGAACTGGTACGACTACATCGCTTCCTTCTTCGCCGGAGCCTTTCTCGCTAACGTCGTCCCTCACTTCGTGCAAGGCATCTCCGGCAACCGCTTCCCCTCACCTTTCTCTCACCCTCCCGGAAAGGGATTGTCCTCGGCAACCGTAAATATCGTCTGGGCGCTGGTCAATTTAGTCGTCGGTTATTTCCTGTTCCGTGCCGGAAGAATCTCAACTGGCGACACCTCAGCCCTCGTCACCTTCTTCTTAGGCATCGCGGCCATGAGCATCATGTTGAGCATCAATTTCGCAAAGAAGCACTCCGAATAGCGATCCGCAAGAAGCCGACAGACAACGCACCATCGACCGAAAGGACCCGCCGTGCCTCTCACAAAGCTCGACGCCACCCCCGCCCTAATCATCATCGACCTGCAAAAAGGAATCGTCGCCGTCCCCTTGCCGCACCCGGCCGAAGAGATCGTCCGCCGCTCAGCCCAACTTGCCCAGGCCTTCCGGAAGCGAGGCTTTCCAGTCGTCCTGGTCAACGTCTCCGGCCGAGCCCCCGGCCGCACCGACGCCGGAGCTCCCACATTCTCCTTCCCTCCCGACTGGACCGACCTGGTCCCCGAACTCAAGCAGCAACCCGACGATCACCTCGTCACCAAGCAACGAATCGGCGCCTTCCTCGGCACTGATCTCGACGACTATCTCCGCAGTCGTGGTGTAACGCAGGTCGTCATCACCGGCATCGCGACCGGCAGCGGAGTCGAAGCCACCGCGCGCAGCGCCTACGATCTCGGCTACAACGTCGTCCTCGTCACCGACGCCATGACGGACCGCGACACCGCCGTACACGCGTACGCAGTCGAAAAAGTCTTCCCCCGAATAGCCGAGACCGACACCACCGAGAACGTTCTAGCCAAATTAAACAGTTGAAGAAGCAACAGAGCCGCCCGGCCGAGGACCCACCATCAACACAGTCTTCACCTGGCCCGGATCCTCAAGACGAAGGTAAAAAAGCGCAATCCCCGCCGTACCCAGCAGCAGATTCGGCGTCTCGCCTCCTCCGAGCACCCCACAAGGCCAGGGCGCGCGCGCCGATTCGAACCAGGCAATCCCCTGTCGCGCAGCCCGTTCCGCGCACTCGCGATACTCACGCTCACCCAGCACCACCGAAGCCTCCAGCAGAAAATCAGCGTTCCCCGCCGCACCGTGGCACAACGAGTAGCTCGACTGATACGTCTGCGGCGACTCGAAATATCGCATCGTAGTCGCCGCGGCCACCCGAGCCTCCGCCGCAAACTCTCCCGCGCTCGTCAATTCAAACGCCCGCAATCGCGAAAGCCCAATCCCCGGCGCGCCATGGCACCAACCCACGCTGTAGCCCGGTTCGGGTGCGCTGCCATTCGACGATGGCCCGCTGCGAAAATCAGGCCAGTTCCCCTTCTCCGAGCTGAACCAATGCCGCTCATAACGAAACGCCTCATCCGCAATCGCGCGAAAGCGTTTATCACCAGTCGCATATCCAAGCTCGAGCATCGCCCACCCAATTCCCGCCGTGCCATGCGAAAACCCAGTCAAATCGCGCTGCTCCTGCCTTGGCGCGCCGATCGTATTCCACGAATACCCATCGTCGCTTCGATTCGCACTCTTCTCCAGCTTCTCAGCACAACGTATCGCCAGATCAACAAACGCAGCCCGCCCATACCTCTCATGCATCATCAGCAGCACCGGGATAGTGCCCGCCACGCCGCTGATCACGTCAGTTCCCTGCTCGAGAACATCAGCAGTCGCCGCCGCATCCAGCAGCTTCAGGCCACGGCTCACCCACTCCTCGGCGCCGAGACGTTCGCCGATCCGTATCAACGAATACCCAACTCCCACCTGTCCGCTGTAAAAAGCCAACCGGACGAACGGAGGAAGCGCCTCCGCGTGCGCAAACGCATGGGCTGCCGCACCCTCCGCGGTCCTGCGAAAGATCCGTTCGTGATTGAACGCGGCCAGCTCCGCAAGCAGAATGCCGATCCCGCCAGTGCCCGCGTAAAGGTCCGGACCGAACGACTTCTGCACCACAGTCCAGGTCTGAAGAGCCTCCATCGAAGCTCCAACCCAGTTGCAGCGATCGCCCGACCAGATAGCGTCGCGGCAAAGCCGTGCTCCAATCGACTGCGCGGTCTCAAAAAATTCACTCATGCGGGAAACTCGTAGGGGTCTGCCGTCGCAGTGTTCAAATGCGGATGCTCCAGCGTGATCCCTGACTGCGTGAAGTGCCGATCGATCCGCTCCAACCGATCATCAACTCCGGAGATCCCTTCTTGAAACGCTACCGACAAGCCTTCAGCCAGCAGTCTGCAGCGAGCCATACCGAAACTCTCATGTGGTCCAGGATCCTCGGCAAACGCCAACCCTCTCCTGAGCCTCTGCGTGAACAGCGGAACCGCGTCATTCAGCGACTGGCCGACCGCCTCATGAACCTCAAACGCAATCTCCGCGGCAATGCGATAGTAGCGCCGCCCAACATACAAAACCGAAGCGTCGCTCCTGCCCAGCAGCCGCGGATGATTCACCACCTTCAATTTAAACGGCACCTGATACTTGTTCAGAACAGTGGTGAGCAGCCGCACCACCTCCGCTGCGCCTTCCTGCTGCAGATTCCAGTAATAGCGAACGTTCGCGAACTCATCATGCTGCTCTCCCACCGTCTCTCCAAAGACAAAGTAGAAGCCCGGCTGCAGATGGCGTGCCTCGCGAGGAAGCAACACCGCGATTGGCGTACCCGGCTGCGGCGCCATCCCCGGCGACCCGCGAGTAAGGAACTCCCCCGGCCAGAAAGCGCGATTCGCACCTGGTCTCTCGGCGTAGATCTGTCCGGTAGGCAGAAAGCTCTGCACACGCCAACCCTCCTCCCATCGCTCCTTCGAACTATTCGCCGCCGACAAACTATCCACCCACTCGTCCGCCGCGCCACTCGTCATATCGAGAACAACGTCGCTGATCGAGCCATCGAACGGCTTCACATAACAGTTGCCGTATAGAACATTCTGCAGCGTCGCCACCACCGGGCTCATCGCAGGAGTGAACCGCGAAAGCGGATGGAACGGAGCCGGCACATTCCCTGCCCACTCAGCGGAGCTCCTTTCGGCAAACGTGAACTGATTCGTCGACTGAAACTCAACCGCGCGAATTACCTGGCGAAGCGCTTCTTCAAGGTCAGGCTTCATGGATGGTCAACCCCAGGAGTTCGCTCGCCGCCTCATCAGGCTGCGTCAGAATATTCATGCTGGCCTGCAGCAGATACAGGCAGGTCGCATTCAATTGCGGCGACTTTTGCGCAGCCTCATACGCGCTTTGGATCGTTCGCGCTCCGCACATCAACACCGATCGCCGCAAAACCTCGCTCGCCGCCGTTGCGCTCATCTCCATCTCTTGTTTGTACGCTCTCCAGAAACTCTGAATCAACGGCTGCATCTTCTCAATAGGAAACTCGGTGCGCCGGATCGCCTCGGCAACGTCCTCGCCCGGACCGAGCGGCAGCATCTGAACCCAGAAACCCACAAACGCGCTGAAGATTGCCGCCACGTCCCAACAGGGATCGCCCCAATCCGCCAGCTCCCAATCCACCAGCTTCAATTGCATCCCGTCGTGGCCGTTGTTCTCTCCTTTGCCAGAAGGAACCAGAACGCAGTTGTCCCACTTGATATCCCCGTGGATCAGCGTCTCCTGCTTCCAACTGCCTGCCAGCTCATCCAGCGTCCTGCCAAACTCAGGGTAGGTCTTCAGCAGGTTCAACAGTTGATAATTGCCTCCGCTCGCTTCCTGAAGCATATTGGGCGCAGCGTTATGCAAAGTCAGAATCCATGGAACTCGTCCCGGAAATACTGGACTGGCGCCGCTGCCAGCAGGCATCGTCTGCATAGGAGCGGTTGGATTCGAGGCGCGCACCTCCCTGTGGTACTGGCCGAAGGCGCGCCCAAGCTCAGTCGCTACCTCCGCCGGAAAATTGCGCGTACGTAACTGGTAATCCGAGAGCGCTTCGGAGCCGGGCAGCAACTCCGTAATCAGCACAGCACGCCGCTCGTCCCACAGGTGAAATCGCGGCACAATCTCACGCAACGCGGAGAAGGTCTCGTCCTGATTCGTCAGACGATAACAATAAGCCTCAACCTGAACTGCCGAAAAGGATTCGGCATCGCGTCTCTGAACCTGCTTGAGAAAAAGTCCCGAGCGATCCTGTTTGATAACTTTGAAATTTCGATTGCGGCGCGTCGCCTCTACCACCATATAGTCGCCATCGACGACCTCTCGCGCCGACAGCAGCCCACGCTCGAACAAGTAGTACGCCAGGTTGTTTGCGGTAAGAAGCATCAGTGGCTAAGTTTAATGTCCCTGAGAAAATCTGTCCCACCGGTGGTCGCCCAGCCGGTGGGACAGTTCTAACGAACGCTCAACTTAGCAAGGACCTTCCGGCCAGCCGAACCAGCTCGGACAGAACAGAGGAGATTGAGTGCCTCCTCCGCCGCCGCCGCAAGAGAGATTGACGCTGTTGCACCTCTGCCACGGAGTCGGGCAGTGGAGCGGACTCGGCGTAGGCAGATGGCACTCCGCTGTCCTCGTTGGCAATACATGAACCGGTGGTTGATGCACCGCCATCGCTTGCTGCTGGACGGGCCCGGGGCCGATGCCACACGCGATCGACTGTACCGGACACGCGAGAGTTTGTACCGGGCACACCGCAGCAGTTTGCACTGGGCAAACAACCGTGTGTACCGGGCAAACCTCGGTGATGACGGGACAACGAATAATAATGCTCGGGTAGCAGTGCGTCAACACAGTCACAGGCGGACAGACGTGACTGTGAATGGTGAACGGACAGTGCACTGAGGGGCAGGACGCCGTCGGACACGTCTGCACGATGAGAGAGGGATGGCACACCAAGAGCTGCGTGCCGCCACCATGCGGAACGGCTCCAAAACCGCCGGCCGCTGCAGCCTGGGCTGCAATCGGGCCCTCCAGGAACTTCGCTTTCCTGCGTTCGCCGCCGGCCGCCGCACTCACAACCTCAGCGCTCTTCTTGACCCAGAGATACGAGCCGCCAAGTGGAGACTGATCCTTCGGTAAGGGCTCAGAGTGAACGATGTCCTTGTTCGGGACATCGATGTACTTCTCCAGAGTAGCGTCCGTGTAAATGCGTGTATGTTTGTCTTCCGACGACGTTCCTACAAAACCCTGGATCAGGAAAGTATCCTGCGGTTTCGCCGGATCGCCTACGACCTTAGTCGTAAATGCGTCGAGTTTGGGTTTCACTTCATCTGGCATGAGTGCTCCTCTCAACCTGAAACTTAGCTTCGATTTTTTTGGGGGTCCCGGTGCCGGCAAGTATAGACCTGTAAGCAGTAAGCCGTCTTAGTCAGGCGAACATATTAACTGGACAGAGGATGGCAAAGATAAAGCGCAGTATCAGCAAATAGCCTTGAACCCATTGTGGATAAAGCGCATAGGGCCGGACCCGCAAGATTACGCTCCTCGCCACCTGTGGACATGGATGTTGACGAGCCGAAAAACACCGTCAACCACGTTGAATTCTCGGCACTCATAAAGGGCAGACCAACCGTCCTTCGATGGCGATGAAATCTTGGCTTCAGCCAGATTTCAGAGCACGATATCCGCAGTTTCATTTGCGGTTCTACGAGTCAGACTGATCACGTTCGGCATATTCCAATTTCTGCGCTGGTCGGCTGGAATTGAGAGGCCTCTATGCAACGTCGCGTTTCACTCCTTGCCTTCTGCATTCTCGCCGTGACGCTCAATGCACAAGTTCAGACTGTGGGAGACGTCTCTTTTGCAGTTCCCGATGGCTGGAACTATCAGCACGGTGCGGATTTTGGTGGCATGGTCATGAAGTCAGGCCAGAATTTCTGGCTTATAGCCGTGTACACGCCGATGGCCACCAGCGGCGATGCTTCCACGGACTTGCGGGCCGCCTGGAAGCGCATTGTCCTGGTGGGGACCGACTACCAGGGTTACCCATTGCTGCCGTTCTACGACATCACCCACACGGTAGGCTATCCAGGGAAACGGGCCGATGCCTCCAGTCTCAACCGACACACATACACCCGGCTTTACGTCCTGGAGGCGGGCAAGAGCTTCATCCCGGTAGCGGCAATCAGCAACGACGGTATGGTGCTCAACAGTCTGGAATACCTGGCCAACGCGGTGATTGGTAGTGTTCGCCTGGCTCCGATGAAGGCTGCACCGATAAAAACAAATCTCACTCTTGCCGACCTGGCAGGCGACTGGCAAAGCGGGCTGGCCAACAGCATCAACTTTTATAACGGCTCGACTGGAGCCTATCAAGGCACATCAAATAGCTTCGCCGGCGCAGGTTACCACATCGCTGCAAACGGGACCTTCACTTACCGGATGTCCGGCGTGATCAACAACCAGTCCGCCAGTGACGCGGATGGTGGTGTCGTGGAGCTGGGCGGCGCGGTCGTGACCTTTCGCGGTCGCAATCACGTGGTTCGCTACCGCTTCCTGAACATGCAGCAAGCGATCGATGGCTCTACGGTTCTCACGCTCCTTCCTCCCGCTGCGGACCCGTCCACCATCAATTTCATTCGTGATAGCCAATTATGGTCGCGGAAAAAGTGACGCCCCGTTGGGCCTCGGAGCTATCAGATCACAACGGCCGTTACGGTGATCTTTGGTGCGGGTTGAGCAACTGCTGCGGCAACCGCAGGATCTGTGTCGCCGAGGGGTGTCACATGCATTTCGTTTGTCACAACAGTCGGTTTGCCTAACTCCAAATCTATTTTCCGCTGAAACTCTCCATGTTGATGTCTCGCTGAGACTACGCCCGATATGGCCGGTGCTTCCCGATCAAATCGCATTGCGATATCCATGTGCAATCCCGTCGCCGATGCATGCACATCGCTGCACTCCAAAAGTTGCTGCACGAGCGATTGGGCATCTCCGTTGCTTCCAGACACCATACCAAGTTTTGCGACACCACTCCTACCGGTTGAAACGGGGACGTCAAGCGTGAAGCTCTGCTCTGTCGCGTCGTTCTGTCCCATACTCACGACAAACGTAAGGCGGTAGTGTTTCACACCCGTGTCAGGAGCGGTGGGTGGTGTCTGGGACATACCGATTGAGGTGATTGCCAGTACAGATGCAAGCAAGAGTTTCTTTGACAAGTGATTGCCTCCTTTATATGCAACTGAGCCTGCCGAATTCTATGAACCTTTTGACTCATGCCAAAAATCGTGGCTAGCAAAAGCTCGGCAACTCTAGCTGCAACTTAGGTGCAAGTTTTCCGAAAATATGCGATATAGATGTGTTGCGCGGAACCAGCGTGCGAGGTGTCAGGCAGGAGAACTGTGGCCGTCGCAATGCAACACGCCCAGATATTTCACCCACGGACCGACCATCTCTCGGCTCTGATACGCCATGATCCTCGAGATCTGGTGCAGATGAGTCAGGTCATGAACCGCCCAGGTCGACAGCAGCTCAGACAACGTGACGGCGCCGAACGAAGGATGCCGCCCACGCAACGCAAGATCCTCTCCGCTCAGATTCAACCGGCGCAACTCATCCAAATTCGCAGAGCGCAGTCGGGCGAACTCATCGAGCAATTGCCCCAGCGACTTCCCTTCACTCTCCCGCACCTGTCCCAGACGATCAAAGGGCTCAAACGTCCGCGTCTCGCCGAACTCGAGCACCATCTTCGCCCGCGCCATCCAGTCCGCCCGCTCCCCATAAGTCAGATGGCCGACAACATCGAAGACGCTCCAGGTATCCGAACCCTCGTTGCGCCTCGTCCACGTCTCGGGCAGATCGCGCAAAAGCGCATCAAGAGCAGTCGGCATGCGAGCCAAAAGCGATACGGTGTCCTCAAGCATGTGTTCCATCATGCTCCTCGATCCATTACTTGGTATTGTCTAACGGATGTTAACTGGAATCTGCCGCTGCAAGTTGATACCCGGGCAGCCATCCTGAAAATAAATCTGCGAAAAGAGGAAAATTTCAGGTGCCCGGTGTAGTGACGTCAAATCGACATCATCCACCACACTTCCACCACGAACTAACCATCAAAGGACTATCAAAAAAACACAATTTCTCCGGACCCCCACGAAAAAACGCCCGTAAAACCTCAAAAAAAGGTTCAACGGGCGTCTCGGAAAAATTGTGTGCAACGACTACCGCGGATAGTAGTAACCCGGTCCGTAGTAAGGATAAGGGTAGGGCGGAGGTGGCGGCGGATAGCGCCGCTGCATCTGTGGCTGAGGAACAGACGACCAAAGCCGGTTCAACTCCGCCTGCGAGACCGTCGTAACATCCGTCGGGTGAGTGAGATGGAAGGTCACAATCGCCTCCGGCGGAAGCGAAGCCTCGCCTCTGCCCGAAGCCGAGGACACACCCAGCCCGGCAACGCCGCCAACTCCAGCACCAATCGCAGCACCGACGCCACCGCCCGCAACCGCGCCGATCAAAGCGCCCACGCTGGCCAAACCAACTGTGTTTCCTACCGTATTTGCTGTCTTATCAATACCTTGGTGCCACCAGAAGTCAGTCGAGACGGGGTAAACCATGCCGCCAAACGAGACGCTCGTCAACTGCAGCTTCAGCTCGCCTTTACCGCCCAACTGCCCGGCAGTATGCGCATCCACAACATTTCCCTGGAACGAAGCGCCACGTGGAATTGCAATGAAATTGCCCGCAAATACATCGTTCAAAACTACCCCATCAAATGTACTGCCAGGAACCGTGTTCTTACTGCTCATGCCCTGATTGATTCGAACTCGCAGGTTCGAACCCGCCGGAACAATAACCGCATCCCCTCCTTTGCGCAACATAGGGCTGCTGCGGGTACTGCGGAGGATAAGGCCGATACGGCAGCCCATAAGCCGGCGGATACTGACCTGCCTGTGGAGGATACTGTCCCGCCTGCGGAGGCGGATATTGCCCGGATTGCGGAGGATAAGGATTGGCTGGCGGAGGTGGAGCATACTGTCCCTGTTGCGCAGGAGCACCACTCTGAGGCGGTGCAGCCTGCCCCTGAGGCGCGGCGATCGTGCCGTCGGATTGCAGGTTCGGATTCGTTCCCGTCGTCTGCCGCGAATCACCATCTCGCCCGCACCAGGCACCGCGATCGTCAACTGATCCACCACCTTCTGGACCCCCGCGGCGTTGGCTGCCAGATGCTCAGCCAGGTCTCTCGACGGCTCATCCCGCACCATTCCGTTTAGCGTCACCGTGCCGTAAACCGTGGTCGACGTGATCGACTGATCCGCCAGCTGGGGAGCACCAGCCAGCGCTTTCAACACATTGGCTTCAATCTGAGCATCCGGCATCGTGGCTGCCTTGGTCTGGGCCACGACGGTACCGCCGACAAGAAGCAGACCCGCAGTCAAAATTGACGATGCTGAAAACCCGGAAAGAGCATTGCTGTGAACCATATCTTCCTCCGCTATCCTCTACGCTGCGCACAATTTCGCCACGCATACATACTATTGTTAGAGACTCGTTTTTTTGAAAAAAGTTCCGCTCAGATCCCCTCCCGCCGAACGGACTGACTGATTGACCTTGCCCTCGAATAACGATATATTCATAGAGCGGGGTGGAGCAGCCCGGTAGCTCGTTGGGCTC
>CAWCVD010000003.1:0-74275 GCA_963798925.1 uncultured Acidobacteriaceae bacterium | reverse complement strand
GTAGTCGGCTTCGATGGCTGGGGTGAGGTTTGCCGTGGCTACGAGCGCCGCTGATTTCGTTGAGTAAGTAGCTTGCGAGTAGTTATAGCCCGGACTGTGACTACGTGGACGGGGAGTTACATGAGAGAGATTTAGGAGAGAGGCGTTTCGATATTGGGCGACCAACTAGGAACCGAACAGGTGCTGGGCCGGACGGGTTACTTCCCACCCTTCGCAAAAGCGCGAAGGATGGGGCACCCGAACATTTGGGGATGTTCCTAGTTGCTAGCGAGCGGCTTTGCGGGTGGCTTCGAATTCGTCGCCTGGGTTCCATTCGATGGGTGGTTGGGTGACGGAGAGCCATCCTAGCTCGATGCCTAGACGGCAGAGAGTGGCGTTGCCGGTAAAGTCCCAGTCCTCGTGGAAGTTGTCGGAGACGTTGTGGTAGTCGTTTTTGCCGTAGGACATGGATTGGGCGCGAGACCAGGCTTCGTCGTGTCCTTTATAGGTGCCTCCCTGGCCTAGAGAGAAGGCAGGTACGCCGGCGTGGGCGAAGGAGAAGTGATCGGAGCGGTAGTAGCCACCTGCGGTGTCGGGTCGCAGCTCGGGTAGCTGGTAGTTGAACTGTTTGGCAACGGCTTCGACGGTTGGGTAGAAGGTGGTGCGTCGGGCTCCTCCGGCGTTGAGGTGATCGCCCTGGCCGAAGGGAAGGATTTCGTCGAAGTTGAGGTCGAGATTGAGCTGGCCGATGGGGACAGGAGGATGCTGGGCGAGATAGGCCGAGCCGAGCAGCCCCTGCTCTTCAGCGGTGACGGCGGCGAAGATGATGGAGTGGGGCGGCTGGACTTTCGCGGTGGTGAAGGCGCGAGCCATCTCCATGATCATTGCGGTGCCGGTGCCGTTGTCGCCGGCGCCGTTGAAGATGTTGTCTTCGCCGGGCTTGGCGTCGGTCTTGATGCCGAGGTGATCGTAGTGGGCGGTGTAGATCACTGCTTGATCGGGTCCTAGCAAATTCCAGCGCAGGCCTGATCCTTCGCCAGCTTTGCGTTGCTGCCCGGGAGGATTCCGATGACGTTCGGGGATTGGAAGCTGCGGACGGTGCTGATGACGGTGGCGTCGAGCTTGACGGGAAGTTCGCGGGATTTGAAGCCGGGTTTGCCGGCGGCGGCGAACTCGGTGTCGAAGTCGGTGCCGCTGGCGGCGAAGATTTGTTTGGCTACGTCGAGCTGGATCCAACTGGCGGCTTCGAGGCCGGGATTTTCATTGTGGGCGAGGAAGGTCTTTTCGGAGATGTTGGAGTTGCGGACTACGTCCCAGCCGTAAGCGGCGAGGTCAGTGCGGTGGATGATGAGCGCGCCGATAGCTCCTTTGCGTGCGGCCTGCTCGAACTTGTAGGTCCAGCGGCCGTAGTAGGTGAGAGCCTTGCCGCCGAAGAAGGCGGGATCGTCGGAGGGTGGGTCGTTGACGAGACAGAGGATGACTTTGCCTTTGACGTCGATGTTGGCGTAGTCGTCCCAGTGAAACTCGGGCGCGGTGATGCCGTAGCCGACCCAGACGATTGGCGCATTGAGGACGACAGAGGGGGTGAGCTTCTCGTTGAAGACGACGAAGTCATCGGCGAATTTGAGCTTGATGGGTGCGCCGGATTTGGGGATGACGGTGAAGGTGGTTTTGACGGGATCGGCCTTGACGCTGGTGAAGTCTACCTGCTGGAAGTAGGTGCCGTTGTCGCCGCCGGGTTTGAGGCCGTAGCTTTCGAACTGCGTGGCGATGAACTTTGCGGCGAGCTGGCCGCCGCGTTGGCCGGGATAGCGGCCTTCGAGGAGATCGTCGGAGAGGTACTTGTCGTAGGCGCGGATGGAGCTAGCGCTGACAGCTGATTGAGCCGCGATGACAGTGGGAGGCAGAGTGGTTTGGGCGGCGAGTGGCAGCGAGGCCGCGACGAGGGCTGTGGCAAACAGATGACGATGCATAGATCTCCGTATGAAGGGAGTCTAACTGAACGAGGTGATGCACGGTCTTACTGTTCGGCGGGTTTGCCGTGTGGCGGGGGTGGGATTGTGATGTCGAGGGTCGTGACCTTACCAAGAGTGTCGATCTTGGGTGCGATCTCGGACTGGTTACCGACGACGAGGATGGCCAGTTTAGAGGCGTCGATGTATTTATTGGCTACGCGGGAGACGTCGGCGGCGGTGACCTTTTCGATGCCGGATCTGTATTTCTCGAGGAAATCGGAGGGGTAGCCGTAGAAGGCGAGGACAACCTGTTCGTTGAGGGTTTTGTCGGGCGAGTCGTAGTGGAAGATGAAGGAGTTGAGGAGCTGGTCTTTTGCTTTGGCGAGCTCGGCGGCGGTGGGCGGGTCCGTCTTGAGGCGGTTGATCTCCTCGAGCATGGCCTTTGTGGCGGCTACCGTTGAGGCGCTCTTGGTGGCGGCAGCTACGTAGAAGATTCCAGGGTGATCGTAGCTGGCGGTGAAGCTACCTTCGACGCTGTAGGCGAGACCGAGTTTGGTGCGAACGTTCTGGACGACGCGTGAGCCGAAGCCGCCGGAGAAGATCTCGTTCATGACGGAGAGAGCGTAGTAATCGGGGTTGCTGCGTTCGGTGCCGAGACCAATGATGAGGACGTTGGATTGGTTCACGTCGGACTTGTTGATGAAGTTGACAGTGGATTTGGGATCGGTGAAGGAGGCTTTGAAGGATTCGAAGCGCTGGCCACGCGGCAGGGGCTCGAAGGCAGCACGGAGGTTGGCTTCCATGGCGGCGCTGTCGAAGTCGCCGGAGACCGCGACGATTATGTTGTTGGCGACGACGGTCTTTTCGTGCCAGGCCTTGAGGTCATCGAGGGTGATGGACTCGACGGTAGCGTATTCGGGTTGACGCGCGTACGGATTCTGGGCGCCGTAGGCGAGCTTGATCGCTTCGCGGTAGGCGATTCCCGCGGCGTCGTCGTTGCGGCGGGCGATGCCTGTTTCCAACTGGCCTTTGGCGAGTTTGAGTTTGTCGGCTTTGAAGTTTGGGTGGAGCAGGAGATCGATGGTGTCGGCGAAGACGGTGTCGAAGTCGCCTTTGAGGCTGGACCAGGTGATGGACGCGGAGGCGGTGCCGCCCGCGGTTTCGATGGAGGCGGCTTTGGCTTCGAGTTGATCGTCGAGCTTATCGCCATCGATGGTTGGAGTGCCGCTTGTGCGCCAGGTTTCGCCGTAGAGGGAGACCAAGCCGATTTTGGCAGGCGGCTCATCGCGGCTGCCGCCGCGGATGAGGATACTGCCGTTGATGAAGGGGAGCTCGTGGTCTTCCTGGAGGAAGATGGTGAGGCCATTCGCGAGCTCGATGCGCTTCGGCTGCTGGGGTTTGAACGCGTGAAGCAGAGGGATGGGGATCTGTTTCCAGGGTTCGGCTTGTTGCGCGGCTGGTGTTGTTGCGGATTGCGGTGCGGTGGATCCGTTCTGTGCGGTAAGGGTCGTTGCGAGAAGAACGGGAAGCAGAGGGAGCGCGCGGCGCATGGTCGAGAGCGTGTTCATCGCGCACCTCCTGCGTTCTGCGTGGCAGGTTCTGAGAGCATGGCGCTCCCCGGAGCTGGTCTTTGGGCTGGAACGAACTCGATGCGGGCGCTGGTGCGGTTGCTGTCGGTGAAGATTTGGTTAGAGACGCGGCGTATGTCAGCTTTGTTGACGGCATCGATCTTGTTTAGCTGGCGAAATAACTGACGCCAGTCGCCAAAGCGTGTCTGGTATTCGGCGAGTTGATGGGCAAGGCCCTCGTTATTGCCCAGGCCGCGGAGGAGGTCGGCGCGGGCGCGAGTCTTGAAGCGCTGGAGCTCTTCATCGGAGACGTCTTCGTTCTTGAGGCGGTCGAGCTCCTTGTGAATGGAGGCGCGCATCTCGTCGGGTGTGTGGCCGGGCAAGGGAACGGCGTAGACGGCGAAGAGTCCTGGGTATTTGTAACCGGGAAATCCGCTGAAGCCCTGAGCTTCAGCGGCGATCGACTGGTCGCGGACGAGGCTGCGGTAGAGGCGGGCGGTGCGGCCGTTCGAGAAGATGTCGGCGATGGCGTCGTAGACGGAGTCGTCAGGGTCGCGGTAGTCGGGGCGATGGTACCCCTCGATGTAGAACGGCTGTGTGGCTTCGCGGATGGTCACGAATTTCTCTGCGACTTGTGGAGGTTCTACGGTCGTCATCGGCTCGGGCTTGGGGCCCGGGGGGATGGGCGCAAAGTAGCGCTCGAGGATGGGCATAGCCTCCGACGCTTTGACGTCGCCGACGACGGCGACGACGATGTTTGAAGGCACGTAGTATTTCTTGTGGAAGTCGGTGGCTTCAGTGGCAGAGACCTGGCTGATCTCGCTCTCCCAACCAACGTTGGGGCGCCGGTAGGGATGGGCGACGTAGGCGGTGGCGAGGAACTGCTCGATCATGCGGCCGACGGGGTCAGAGTCGACTCGCATTCGGCGCTCCTCCTGGACGACGTTGCGCTCCTTGTAGAACTCGCGCTCGACCGGCTGGCCGATGCGCTGGCTCTCGAGATAGGCCCAGAGCTCGAGGCGGTTCGAGGGCATGCTCCAGAAGTATTGGGTGGAGTCTTCGCCGGTGGAAGCGTTGATGCCGACTGCACCGTTCTCTTCGGCGATGGCGGAGAATTCGTTGGGGATGACATATTTCTGGGCTTCCGCCTGCGCGTCTTGGAAGACTTTGAGGAGTTGGGCGAGTTTTTCCGGGCTTTGGCCGACGCGCTTGCGGTATTCGGCGTCATAGGCCGCGTAGGCGACTTCAACTTTGGCGAGAGCGATTTTTTCTCCGGGATAGTCGGTGGTGCCGATCTCGGTGGTGCCTTTGAAGGCCATGTGCTCGAACATGTGGGCGAGGCCGCTGGCGCCTTGGGGGTCGTCGGCTGAGCCGGCATCGACGAGGGTGTAGAAGCTGAAGACGGGGGCCTCAGGACGCTCGCAGACGATGAGAGTGAGACCGTTGGGGAGGACTTTGACGGTGGTGCGTTTTTCGAAGCTGGCGAGGTCCTGCGCGTTTGCCGACCAAACAAAGACAAGCGCACAAAGAACGGCTGCCGCTACTCTACTTTTTCCCTTCACCAAGGCCCTCCGAGAAACTTTCCATCGAGAAATCAACTATACCGAAGCGCGGAGCCTGTCTCCAGAGCTGGAGCGCGAATATGCATTCTGTATAAGACGGATGATGTTGCCGATTCGTGTGAGATGGGCTCGATTCTGTTTTACCCGCGAGCTTGGTTTGCTCCCGAGTCACTACGGCTAAGAGACGTTGAAGAAGGCAGGTTTAAGAGAGAGGCGCGTTGCGGTGCGGAGGGCAAAAGCGAGACAGCGGCCGCGCTGGTCTGCAAAAACCGTCTTCGGGAATACACTTTGGAGCTACTCCTCAATTAGTTCGGGTTGAACGAGCAGTTCTACCGGCGCAAATGTTATTTGACAACAATAATTCACAGTATCTACAAAATACGGGACACAGTGGTATAAAGATTCGTTGCTAAAACGTGATACACAGGTAAGGCGAAATCGGGTTTAAACGTTTGAATAAGGCAATTCACTAAGAGGTAGATCGCGAGCTAAGTTTTATTTAAGGCCGAAAACAAATTATGCCTACTGCTCAATCATCCCGGTTTACGTTTACTCGCAGGCAGAGCGCTTCGAACAAGACGCCGCGGCAGATTAACCGAAACCTTGTCTTCAATCTAGTGCGGACACGACAGCCTCTGTCGCGCGCAGATCTAGCGCGTGTGTCTGGGTTGCAGCGGAGCACTGTATCTCTGATCGTCGAAGACCTGATCAAGGAGCGGTGGATTCTTGAAGGTTCGACGGGCAGACCGCCGCGTGGGCGCAGGCCGACCTTTCTTGAGCTGAATCATCAGCGCGCGGTGATTGCGCTGGATATTCACCCTGCGCAAACGACGGTTGCGGTAACCGACCTGGGAGGCAAGATCGTCGCACAGAACGTGGTGTCGCTGCCTGCCGATCCGAACAAGGCGATTCAGACCATCATCAACGCGATTCGCAAACTGATGGATGCGCATAGCGACAAATCGTTCGACGGAATCGGGATCAGCCTCCCTGGCCGTGCGGATCCTCGGCTTGAGAAGTTGATCTTCGCGCCTAATTTGAACTGGCCGGTCTCGAGTATCAAGGCCAAGATTCAACGTGCTACCGGACTGCATGTGGAGATGGATAACGTTGCGAATGCCTGCGCACTGTCTGAGGTGTGGTTTGGTGACAGTGACGGGGTGCACGATCTGGTGGTGGTGAACGTATCGGAGGGAATTGGCACGGGGATCTTTGCGAATGGGCAGCTGCTACGCGGCGCGAATGGAATGGCGGGCGAGTTCGGTCATGTGCAGATGGAGGCCGATGGGCCACGTTGCGGGTGCGGCGGACGTGGGTGCTGGGAGACGCTGAGTTCGAATCGTGCCGGGCTTCGCTACTACGAGGAATTGAGTGGAGCGCAGGCGCCGCCAACGTTTGCCGCGCTGGTGAAGATGGCCCAGGCCGATGATGCGCACGCAGTGAAGGCGTTGGAGAAGATGTCGGCGTCGCTGGGCCGGGGGCTGCGAATGATTGCCTCGGCGCTGGCTCCGAGCGAGATCGTGATTGTGGGCGATATCACTTCGGCGTGGTACATGTTCGGGCCGATCGTCGAGGCGGAGTTGAAGCTGAATGCAATCTCCAAGGAGCCGAAGCTGCGTCCCTCGTTTGAGGGAAATACCGCACGGCTGCGCAGCGCGGTCGCTCTGGTGATGAATGGAAGCCTGGTTTAGTCAAATGGAAAATATGAAAATGTTTAATCGTCTCTCTCTTCGCGTCCGTGTGATTTTTTACATTGCAGTTCTCAGCGTGGTTGCCACCGCTGCATGCAGGATGTCTTTTGCGCAGACTGCTCCCGCGGCGCCGGCTGCTTCCGTGGAGAGGGAGCATGTGGGCGATGCACCAGATGATCCGGGGCCATTGGCGACGGGACTTTCGGCTGAGCTGAAGACGAAAGATATTGATGCGGTGATGAAGAAGGTTGCGGACTGGCAGGTTGGTGTTGCCGAGCAGAACTTCAATAGGCAGTGGACGTTTGCTGCGTTGTATGACGGCCTGCTCGCGGCTTCCAAAACTACGGGAGATCAGAAGTATCGCGATGCGGTGCTGCATTTTTCGGAGCGGTCGGAATGGATGCTGCTGAATAACCGCTTCCCTCATGCGGATGATCAGGCCATGGGGCAGTCTTACCTGGATCTCTATTTTCAGGATAAGCAGCCGGTACGGATGGCGGATACGAAGACGATTCTGGACAAACTTATCGTTCGCCAAGATGACCCCGACAAGCTGCTGTGGTGGTGGTGCGATGCTCTGTTTATGTCGCCGCCGGTGCTGTTGCGGATGTACGAGATCACACATGACAAAAAATATCTCGACTATATGGACCATGAGTGGTGGCTGACCTCGGAGAGTCTTTATAACAAGGACTATCACCTCTATTTTCGCGATAGCCGGTACTTCACCCAGAAACAGGCGAACGGCAAGCCGATCTTCTGGTCGCGCGGCAATGGCTGGGTGATGGGGGCGTTGGTGAATGTGTTGAGCATCATGCCGAAAGATTACCCTTCACGGCCGAAGTACATCGCGCAGTTCAAGGAGATGGCCGCGGAGATCGCTTCGATACAGAGTGCTGACGGATTGTGGCGATCGGGACTGCTCGATCCTGATGCGTACGATCTACCAGAGGTGTCAGGGTCTGCTTTCTTTACGTATGGGATTGCTTACGGGATCAACGAGAAGATTCTGGACCGCAATACTTATCTGCCGGTAGTGGAGAAGTCGTGGAAGGGAATGCTGACACATGTTTATGCGGATGGGCGCTTGGGTTCGATTCAGCCGATCGATGGGCAGCCCGGGAAGTTCAAGCCATCGGCCAGTTATGTCTACGGAGTGGGAGGGTTTCTTCTGGCGGGTTCGGAGATGCACCGGCTGGCACATCACTAGCTTTTTTACCGTCTATGGTCTTCACCATCCACAGTAATGGCTGGCGGACGGGAAAGTTCCGGATGACCTCAGGCACAGCGGGATCAGGATTCAGCGTCTTCCATAGGGCGACGTAGTCTTTTTGTTGATAGGCGACGCCGGCAAAGAGCAGACTCGGCTGGCGATTGGGGAAGTCGTCCCAGTGTTCAACGTCGTGTTTGTAAGGCCACGCGTTCTTGCGCTTGATGAACGGGTAGAGAAAGGCGACGAGCTTGCGCATGCCGCGTCCGTCCGAAGTTGTAAAGGTCCACAGGTTGTCGCTCGTGGTCGAAAGAGTCTGACAGATCGTGCTCATTACATCAAGATCGAAGAGGCAGTAGCTGTAAGGTTTAGTGCGCGCAAGCTCCAGCGGCAGGCTGCCATTCGGGGCTACCTGATCGGGTATGAGTGTGTTCCTGAAGCGTTCACGGCACCAGGTCATAACCTCGGTGTTGCCGGTGAAGCGTGCAAACTCTGCCGCCTGCATCACCCAACAGCTTCCATGGTTGTTTTTTGCGTCTCGTTCTTCCTGGCCGTTTTTTGAGGTGTTCATCCAGTCGAGATATTGGGTGAACCAGGCTTTGATTTCGGCGACGCCTTCGAGTGCGCCCGCGTTAGCGAGGATCGTCGCCGCCCGTGCGGGCTCGACGAGGTGTAGCGTGTCGATGATGCCGATTCCGCGGCCGTTGTTGAGATTGAAGATGGCCTGGGCATACTCGAGGTTCGGGTTCATCCTTGTAGCGGGATCGACGAACCACGCGCGTAGGTGCTTGCTTGCGTGGTTGGCGTATTTTTTGTCGCCGGTAAGATCCCACGCGGCGGCGAGTGCGGGCACGATGAGGCTGAGGCGCACCATGGCTTTTCGGTGGTCGTCGAAGTTGGCGGGATTGGTGAAGCCGTCGCGACGGATGTAGGGGCCATTGGGATTCGTCGGGTCGGGCCACCAGTAGTCACCCTCGGAGAAGTAATCGTGCAGACCGCCTTTGCTTCGGTCGCTGTGTGAGGCGGTGACGGTGATGGGCTGCTCGGAGAGGTAGCGGTCCGCGGCGGCAAGGATGCGGGTGCGGTCGGTGGCGGCGACGAGGTCGTAGGTGCTTGGAGCTTTCGCGGCAAAGGCGGGCTTTACGATAAGGTAGCCAGCCGTTCCGAGGCTCCGGGTCAGGAAGTCACGCCGTGTCGTCATTTGCATCCCTTAGGAGAGCCGCCTTAGTTCGTACAAGTTTCGCTCTGGCCATCATACTCAGCTGTGAACGGCGGGAAAGGTTACGGTTGTAGAATGAAGGAGTTAAAGAATTGACCGAGGGTTCACTTGACGGACTGAATGGCCATTCAGTATGCTTCGCAACGTTCGGGTAAATCGCCCTGGAGTCCTGCCTCATGCCTCCCAGTTCCACGTCTGCATTCTCGTCCAAACATAGGCAGATCAATAAAGTGGCTGTCCTTGGGGCCGGTACGATGGGCTCGCGCATTGCCGCCCATATGACGAACGCCGGCCTTCCCGTGGTTTTGCTCGACATCGTTCCGCCGGGCACGGATGCGAATGCTGCGAAGCAGGAGCGCAACAAGATCGTGCTTGGTGCGCTTGACGGGCTGAAGAAGTCGAAGCCCGCTGCGTTCTATTCGCCTGAGAGCGCCCGGCTGATTACGATCGGAAACTTCGATGACGACCTTGCGCTGATCACCGACTGCGACTGGATTATTGAGGTGGTCGCTGAGAATCTGGAGATCAAACGCGCGTTGCTGGATAACGTACAGAAGCATCGGCGCGTCGATTCGATTGTGACCAGCAATACAAGCGGCCTGCCGATTCACGAGATCGTCGACGGGATGCCTTTGGAGCTGCGGCGACACTGGTTCGGGACGCATTTCTTCAATCCGCCGCGGTATATGCGGCTGCTTGAGGTGATTGCGACGCCAGATTCGGACCCTGCGGATATGGCTGCGGTAGAGCACTTCTGCGATATCCGCTTAGGGAAGGCGATTGTGCATGCGCACGACACGCCGAATTTTATTGCGAACCGCATCGGGACGTTTTCGATGAGCAATGCGATCCGGCTGATGCAGGCGCAGGGGCTGACGATTGAAGAGGTCGATACGCTGACAGGCTCGGCGCTTGGCTGGCCGAAGACAGGGACGTTCCGGCTGGGGGACCTGGTGGGCGTGGATGTGATGGCGTTTGTGGCGAAGAACTTTGCTGCTCAAGCTGGGAAGATTGGCGATGAGCGCTCGGATGTTGGGCTGGCGCCTTTCATCCAGACGATGATTGAGCGGAAATTGCTCGGCGATAAGACGAAGCAGGGGTTCTATAAGAAAGAGGGCAAGGACACGGAGGGACGAGACCTGCGGCATGTGCTCGACTGGCAGACGTTGGACTACAAGCCAAGTATGCGGCCGAAGATTCCGGCGATCGAGATGGCCAAGAATGTGGAGTCGACCCATGCGCGGATTGCGCAGCTGCTCCACGGCGATGCGACGAAGGACAAGGCTGCGGCGTTCTACTGGCCTTTTCTGACGGAGCTTTTTACGTACAGCGCGAATCGCGTGCCGGAGATTGCGGACAACTTGGTTGAGATCGATCAGGCGATGAAAGCGGGGTACAACTGGGAGCTGGGGCCGTTTGAGATGTTCGATGCTGCTGGGGTGCGCGCGACTACGGAGAAGATGCGCGCTGCCGGCGCTCGGGTTTCGGCGAATGTAGAAAAGCTGCTGGCCTATGGGGATGCGCATGGTGAGGCAAATCCCACTTGGTACAGGGACGATGCTTCGGTGACGTCGGGGCGGTTGTACTTCGATCCGGTTGTGGGGGAGTACAAGCCTGTTTTGACTGCTGAGGGTGTGACTTCCCTCGCGGTGATCAAGAAGGCGCGGGGAGTAGTGAAGAAGAATCCCGGGGCTTCGGTGGTCGATTTGGGCAATGGAGTGGCGGCGATTGAGCTGCACTCGAAGATGAATGCTCTGGGCGGCGATATTGTGAGCCTGATTACGCAGACGCTGAAGTCTTCGAGCGAGATTGTCGAGAATTTCGAGGCGTTTGTGATTACCGGCGACTCGGTGAACTTTTCGGTGGGTGCGAACCTGATGCAGCTTCTGCTTGCCGTGCAGGAAGAGGACTGGGACGAGGTGGAGATGGCTGTGAAGGCGTTCCAGAATATGACGCAGGCGATCAAGTTCTGTCCACGGCCAGTGGTGGTTGCGCCTTATGGGATGTGTCTTGGCGGTGGGACGGAGATCTCGCTGCATGCGGCGGCGCGGCAACCTCATGCGGAGTTGTATATGGGATTGGTTGAGACTGGGGTTGGGCTGATTCCCGGCGGCGGCGGATGCAAGGAGATGACGATTCGGGCCGTAGAGGCTGGGTCGAGTATTCGTCCGGATGCTCGTGGTGAGGGTGTGGAGATCTTTGAGGCGCTGAAGAAGAACTTCGAGACGATTGCGATGGCGAAGGTTTCGACGAGTGCTGTGGAGGCTCGTGGGCTTGGGTTTCTGCGGCCTTCGGATAACGTGACGATGAATCGTGAGCGCCTGCTGACGGATGCGAAGTTGAAGGCTCGTGCGCTGGCAGATGCTGGATATAGTGCTCCTGCTCGGCGTGCGGATATTCCTGCTCCGGGCGAGAGCGTGCTGGCGACGCTGAAACTCGCGGTGTGGACGATGAGGGAGGGGCAGTTCATCTCCGACCATGATGTCAAGGTGGCGAACTGGGTTGCGTATGCGTTGTGTGGCGGGAAGGTCACGCCGGGTGCGCTGGTGAGCGAGCAGTATCTGTTGGATCTGGAACGCGAGGCGTTCTTGAGTTTGTGCGGGGAGAAGAAGACGCAGGAACGGATTGCGTTTACGTTGAGGACGGGTAAGCCGTTGAGGAATTGAAAGACAGCCCTTAGCCATTAGCCGTTAGCAAAGGTGAATGGGAGTTGACGGCTGCGACCAAAGCAAGGAGTTGGGTTATGAAGGACGTGATTATTGCATCGGCGGTACG
Source organism: uncultured Acidobacteriaceae bacterium (assembly GCA_963798925.1). GTDB lineage: Bacteria > Acidobacteriota > Terriglobia > Terriglobales > Acidobacteriaceae > Edaphobacter. Next base: position 62,316 of record CAWCVD010000003.1, on the reverse strand, counting down.
GACGGCGGTGGGCAAGGCTCCGCGGGGGACGTTGAGGACGACTCGGCCGGATGATCTGGCGGCGGTTGCGATTAATGGGGCGCTCGATCGGGTTCCGCAGTTGGATAAGTCGGAGATTGAGGATGTGATCATCGGCTGCGCGATGCCGGAGGCGGAGCAGGGCATGAATGTTGCGCGGGTGGCGAGCTTTCGGGCGGGGTTGCCGATTACGACTTCGGCGATGACGATCAATCGGTACTGCGCTTCAGGGCTGCAGTCGATTGCGCTGGCGGCGGACAGGATTCGTGGCGGGTCGGCGGATGTGATTGTGGCTGGCGGGACCGAGAGTATGTCGTGTGTGCCGTTTGGCGGGAATAAGATCTCGGTCAATCCGTGGCTGGTGGACAACTACCCGGGGTCGTATATGTCGATGGGGCTGACGGCAGAGCGGGTGGCGAAGCACTATGGGATTTCGCGTGAGGAGATGGATCAGTTTTCGCTGGCGAGCCATCAGAAGGCGCTGGCGGCGATTGCGGCTGGGAAGTTTGAAGATGAGATTGTTCCTGTCACGGTTACGAATACGACGCCGAATGGAAAGGGAAAGGCAAAGCCGGTGGAGTCGACGTTCAAGCAGGACGAAGGGCCGCGTGCGGATACTTCGCTGGAGGCGCTGGCGAAGCTGAAGCCGGTGTTTCATGCGACTGGGACGGTCACCGCGGGGAACTCGTCGCAGACTTCGGATGGGGCGGCTGCTGCTGTGGTGATGTCAGCGGAGCGTGCGGCGCAGTTAGGGGTTAAGCCGATGGCTCGGTTTGTTGCGTTTGCTTATGCAGGGTGCGATCCGGAAGAGATGGGGATTGGGCCGATCTATGCGATTCCGAAGGTGTTGAAGCTGGCAGGACTGACACTCGATCAGATTGGTGTGATTGAGCTGAATGAGGCTTTTGCGGCGCAGTCTCTTGCGGTGATCAAGGTGCTGGGGATCGATCCGGCGAAGTTGAATGTAAACGGAGGCGCTATTGCTCTGGGGCATCCGCTGGGGTGTACTGGAGCGAAACTGACAGCGACGATTCTGCGGGAGATGGCTCGGCGGAAGGCGAAGTATGGGATGGTAACGATGTGTGTGGGTGGAGGGATGGGGGCTGCGGGAATTTTTGAGAGTGTGAATTGATTGATGCGTCACTATTCCATGCCCGACAGAGAAGCTGCAGCAAAGATATTTCCAAAAAGCCGGAGCGATCGAAAGGCACTCTGGAGTATCGGCGGGATGTTTACGTTGATCGTTGTTTTTGTTGTCACAATCTTGTTTCTTCAGCACAGGCGTCAGGAAGAGATGGAAAGTTCCTGGAAAAGCGCCACAGCGACGATTGAAGATGTCAGGCCTGTTGTTGTTTCCAAAGCCAACGGTAAGTATGGCGGTGCGATGCTTTATCAAATCGAGATATTGGCACACTACAACGCGAACGGTTCGGATCAAAGACGATGGATAAGGGTGGAAGGCGTGCCAAGATCCAGTCCCGACAAAAGCCAAATGGATCGTTGGAAGGGCAAACAGTTTGTCGTTCGATGGAAAGCTTCGGAGCCCGATCGAGTGGTTCCGGAATTGAATTAAAAGTGCATTGGCTTTGAAGGAGCAATACCATGGCAACCATGACCGCACCCGTTACCGACCAGAAGATTATTCCTGGTGGAAGTTTTCTCATTAGCGATCCCACGCCTGCGGATTGCTTTTTTCCTGAGGACTTCACCGACGAGCAGAAGCAAATTGCGGAGACCACGGCAAACTTTGCTTTGAATGAGATTGTTCCCAGATCGGAGCAGATCGAGGCGAAAGACTTCGGCGTTACGAAGATGCTGATTCAGGAAGCGGCAGAGATGGGGCTGACGGCGATCGATATTCCCGAGGAGTACGGCGGTCTCGAGTTGGATAAGGCGACCTCGGCGATCGTCGCAGAGAACATCTCGAAGCAGGCGAGCTTTTCAGTGAGTTTTTCGGCGCATGTGGGGATTGGGACGCTGCCGCTGGTGTGGTACGGCACGCCGGAGCAGAAGAAGAGGTATCTGCCGAAGATTGCTTCTGGCGAGATTATCTCGGCTTATGCACTGTCGGAGTCGACGAGTGGGTCGGATGCGGTGAATGCCAAGACGAAGGCGGTGCTCTCGGCCGATGGGAAGACGTATACGTTGAACGGCGAGAAGATGTGGATCTCGAACGCTGGGTTCGCTGACCTGTTTACGGTCTTTGCTAAATGTGCGATTCCTGATGGCCCGGATGCGGGCAAGGAGAAGCTGACCGCATTCCTGATTGAGCGCGGCACGCCGGGATTTTCAGTAGGCAAGGAGGAGCACAAGCTTGGGATTCGCGGAAGTTCGACCTGTCCTCTTATTCTGACGGACTGCGTGATTCCCGCGGAAAATCTGCTCGGCGAGGTCGGCAAGGGGCATCATATTGCGTTCAACATTTTGAATGTGGGCCGATACAAACTGGGGAACGCGGCGATCGGCGGGGCACGGATGGCGCTGAACAACGGTGTTCGTTATGCGATGGAGCGTAAAGCGTTTGGCAAGTCGATCTCGGAGTTTGGACTGATTCAGGAGAAGATTGCGAACTGCGCTATCGGAGTCTTTGTCGGCGGAGCCGTGTGTTATCGCACGGTGGGGATGATCGACCGGGCGCTGGCTGGCGTTGACAAGAACGATACGAAAGAGATTCAGAAGCGGATTGAAGACTATGCCGTCGAGTGTTCCATCGTGAAAGTCTGGGCGAGCGAGATGGTCGATATGGTGGTGGATGAGGTGTTGCAGATCTTCGCGGGATATGGGTATGTTGAGGAGTTTCCGGCGGAGCGGGCGTACCGCGATGCTCGTATTAACCGGATCTTCGAAGGGACGAACGAGATCAATCGGTTGATTATTACGGGATGGCTGATGAAGTCGGCGATGAGCGGCAAACTGCCGCTGATGCCTGCGATCAAGAAATTGATGGATGAGGTGATGTCCGGGCCGAGCGAGAAGGTGGAGCGCGAGGGACCGCTGGCCGACGAGTACAACCTGCTTGCCAATGCGAAGAAGCTGACGTTGTTCGCGGCCGGAGCGGCGACTCAGCGGTACATGCAGCAGATTGCCGACGAGCAGGAGGTGATGGGCGCGATCTCCGACATGATTATTGAGGTGTTTGCAATGGAGTCTGGGATTCTGCGGGCGGAGAAGATTGCGGCCGCGCAAGGCAGCGAGGCCGCTCAGGTTCCGGTGGCCATGGCGCGGGTCTATGCGGATAAGGCGATGTCCACGATTGAGTTGGCGGCGAGAAAGGTGATGGCAGCGGTCGCGGAGGGAGACATGCTGCGGACTCAGCTTACGATTCTGCGGCGGCTGGCCAAGCATGATCCGGCCGATACGATCGGCTTGCGGCGTCAGGTAGCGCAGCATGTTCTTCAGGCAGGCAAGTATAGCCTTTAGTTTTGAACGACTCTCGTTGAACCAGGTCTACTGAAGAATTTTTGATTCATGGCTGGGCGAGTGGGTCAGTTTCCGATGCGTGCGTTCGGGGTTTGTCACCGTAAGGTCTTTATTTTGTCGTTGGGGGTGAAGTGTACTGGTCTATTTCCCGAAATGAGCTTGTTCCATTGCCAAACAATCTCTTTACACATGTAAACGCAACATTTCCATTTATCGTCTGTCTAAGCATGGGGAATACCGATTTCAGCAGGGTTGGAGCAGGCAGCCTTGCGGACTCAGTGGACTCCCGGGACTAACAACACGTAATTTCAGGTAGTAAGGTAGAAACTATCCATGAGCAGCCGTATTGTCTCTTCGCTTCTTTTTTCCGTCGCCACTTTTTTCACGACAATGATTCCGAACGCACAGGCTGCGGTGCAGAATCGCATCGCAGGCGCCGTGAATGGCAACAGCCGGGTGGCTCTGCCGGGTACGGTGGGTGGCCATGCGAGAAACTCCGTGGATCTGGGGCTTGCATCGGGCGACCGCAAACTCGAGTCGCTGTCCCTGCGGTTCAGCATGACGGACGCTCAGCAGGCTGATTTGAACCAGGTTCTGGCGGCGCAACTCAATCCGAGTTCGCCGAGCTATCACCAGTGGCTTACGCCGGAGCAGTTTGGCGCGCGATTTGGGCTGAGCAGCAGCGATCTCGCAAAGGTCTCGGCGTGGTTGACCAGCCAGGGCTTTGCGATTACCAGTGTTGCGCGCAGCTCCACGTTTATTACGTTCAACGGCACAGTGGCACAGGCGCAGCAAGCGTTCGGTACTTCGATTCATACGGTGTCGTACAAGGGAGAGCAGCATATAACCAACCTGACCGATCCGACGCTGCCTTCCGGGATTGCAGGGGTGGTCGGCGCCGTGATTGGCTTGAACGACTTTAAGCTGAAACCTCACTCTCGGGCGCGCAGCGTCACCGTCGATTCGACACAGCCGCTCAATACACAGACGAATTGCCCAAATACTACTAGCCCATGCCATTTCCTAGCGCCGGCAGACTGGTACACAATCTACGACGTTGCACCGCTGACGACGGCGGGGATAACTGGCGCCGGGATCACCGTCGCGGTGATGGGGCAGACCGATATCATTCCAGCGCAGGTCGCGCAGTTTCGCACCGCCGCCGGACTGCCTGCAAACGCTCCCACTCTTAAGCTTATTCCAACGAGTCAAGATCCGGGGGTTAGCTCATCGGACATCGACGAGGCGCAGATCGACGTGGAGTGGTCGGGGGCCGCTGCTCAGGGCGCAACTATTCTCTATGTCTACAGTACGGATGTCTTCAACTCGCTGACCTACGCGATCGACAACAAGGTCGCCCCGATCCTTACTATCAGCTACGGTCTGTGCGAGAGTTCGTGGGGCACGTCGGTCTTGGCGAGCGACAATTTGCTGCTCGCACAGGCCAACGCCCAGGGTCAGACGGTGATGTCGGCCGCAGGCGATGCGGGTTCAACCGACTGTGATGTCGTGGGGATTTCCACTGAGGGACTCAATGCAGACTTTCCGGCGAGTTCTCCGTATGTCACGGCCGCCGGGGGCACGATGTTCAGCGGCGATGTGAGTGCGCCGGCCACCTACTGGAGCAGCAGCAATGCAAGCAACGGAAGTTCGGTGCTCTCCTATATTCCTGAGCAACCCTGGAATGAGACGACGGCGTCTGGGGGACTTACGGCGGGTGGCGCTGGCGGCGGTGGGGCGAGCGCCTTCTTCGCCAAACCTGCGTGGCAGACCGGGACCGGCGTTCCCAATGACTCTTCTCGCGATCTTCCCGATCTCTCGCTGAATGCGGCTGCCATGCATGATGGCTACCTGGTCTGCAGCCAGAACGCTTCGGAGGGCGAAGGGGCCTGCTCGAACGGATTTCTCAGCAGCACCGGCCAGACTAGCGTTTTTGGAGGGACCTCCTTCGTTGCGCCAAGCTTTGCCGGTATCCTCGCCCTTGTAGAACAGAAGCTGGGCACGTCATCCAGCGTGGGTCTAGGCAATGTCGGGCCCGTGCTCTACGGCTTCCTGAACGGCCCAACCTACACCAGCGTCTTTCACGACATCTTGACAGGGAACAACTCCGTGCCGTGCACGCAGGGGACACTGAACTGTCCCAGTGGCGGTTCCATTGGCTTCAACGCAGGGACGGGTTACGACCAGGCAACGGGAATCGGCAGCTTCGACGTCAGCAAGCTCGTGAACGGCTGGAGTACGGTAACTCCCACTTCCAGCGTGGCGACGACAGGAGGCTGCAACCAGGCTCCGAATTCGTCCACAACAGGTAACTGTGGTGTTTCGACCGTTGCACTGACAACCAGCAGCGCAATCTGCGGCGTCAGCGGCACTCTTCCTCTCAACATTTCGGTGAGTGGCTCGGTCTCGGGAACGTCGCCTACAGGCACTGTGCAGATACTGGTTGATAACGTCGCTGTGACCGGCGCCGTCGCTACGCTGTCCGGCGGCTCTGCAACGTACACCCTTAGCTTGTCGGGGATATCCTCCGGTGGACATGTCATTAGTGCCGTGTACTCGGGCGACGGCAACTATGCCGGTTCGAAGGGAACGTTGCTTGGGCCTGTGACGAACAAGAATTACTATCCGAACGGCTCGATAGCCTCGGTTGATGTCGTGTCGGGCAAGGACTTTGCGCTCACGCCGTGCACTGGTACGGCAACCTCAGTGACGGTCCAGCCGGGCGCGACCGCCAGCGGCGTCACCTTGACGATTACGCCGGCCGCTGGATTCACCGGTACCGTCAATATGACGGCAACCAACAACGACGGCATGACGGCGACGACAACCTTTACGCCTACGTCCGTAAACATCGCCTCAGGTGCTGTGACGACCTCGTTCGTCGTTCAGGCCTCGCAAACCAGTGCGCAATTGGTAAAGCCGGGACTCATGCCTAATTCGGGAACGCATCCGTCGGGGAAGGCACCGTGGTACGCCGCAGGCTCCGGAGCGACGCTGGCGTGCGTTCTTCTGCTGACCTTCCCACGGCGGCGCAGTTGGGGAACTCTTCTCGCCCTGCTGCTCTCAGTCGCAGCTCTAGCTGCTGTGGGTTGCGGATCAAGCAGCTCGACTACAGGCGGCGGCGGTGGGGGTGGCGGTGGGGGCGGAGGTGGTGGATCGACCACGAACGCCACTGCAGGTACTTACACCTTCACGATAACGGCAGTTTCGGGTTCCTTGGTTCACAGTACGCAGGTGACTGTAACCGTCCCATAATCAGTTGAGTAAGTCAGGGCCGGGCCTAGTGGCGCGGCCCTTTTCCTTTTTCCGAAAGGATTACCAAAGTGCTGTGACCTTTTCGTGCATTTGTCTTGACGACTGCGCTCCCTCACGAAAGAATCGACTCCATTACTACGCAAAAGATTGCACAGTAAGCCTTGTGGCAAAAGTTAAGTCCTTGAAATTCAAGGGCTTTGATTTGGTAGTCAAGCTGCACCTGTTCCAATTTGCCTGCTAAGAATGCTTGAGCCTCCCCTCTCAGCAGCAGGACTGATCAAATGCCTTGGTTCTCCAGAGCGCTGCTGGCGCTCGCTGCGACGACCGTTGTTCCTCCCCTCGCCGTTTCTGCTCCGGCGTTCGCGCAATCGGGGGTGCCTGCTCCTCGTTCCCGGGTGCTGCAAGCTGTGGACGACGGCCATCCCACTACTCTGACGGGGAACATTCATCCGCTTGCCCGGCCGGAGTTCGACCGTGGCGCACTGGATGACGCAGCTCCGTTGCACAGGATCGTTTTGGTCCTTCAACGCAGCGCGGAGCAGGAGTCCGTGCTACAGCAACTAATCGACCAGCAACAGGACAAGAGTTCGTCGACCTATCATCAGTGGCTCACGCCTGAGAGCTTTGGTGCAAAGTTCGGCCCTACGGACCGCGATCTCTCGGCCGTGACGACATGGCTCTCCGGTCATGGCTTCAGCGGGATCAAGGTGAACGCAGCGCGCACCTTTATTCAATTCGATGGCACGGCGGGCATGGTTCGCGGCGCCTTCCGTACAGCGATACACCGCTACGCCGTGGGTGGGGAGCAACACTACGCCAACGCCATCGATCCTTCCATCCCGGCTGCCTTGTCGCCCGTCGTTGCCGGCATCGCTTCGCTTAATAACTTCCCTCGCCGAGCGGCGAGCCATAGGGTCGGGAGCTTTCGCCACGATACCGCGACCAACCGGACCAGCCGATTATCGCTGCAGGCCGAGGCAGCCGCCCAGCCCGGTTTTACGATCAATCAGGGCGGTGAGATAACCTACGGGGTCACACCTTACGACTTCGCTACGATCTACAACGTTCTTCCGCTGTGGAACGCCTCCACACCGATCGACGGCACAGGGCAGACGATTGCCATCGTCGGTCAGACTGACATCAATCCGGCGGACTTCGTCAACTTTCGCAAGCTCTTCAACCTTCCCCTCGGCAACACCTCCACGCCAACCGGAACCCAGTATCTGAACATCATCTATAACGGTCCTAACCCCGGCGTTACCAGCGATGAGGGCGAGGCTGATATCGACACGCAATGGTCAGGGGCCGTCGCCCGCGGCGCGACGATCGACTATGTTGTCTCGCAGAGCACAGAGGTGACCCAAGGCACCGATCTGTCGGCCATCTATATCGTGGATAACAATCTTGCTCCAGTAATGAGCTACAGCTATGGACAGTGCGAGCTCTTCCTTGGCACCACAGGCAACGCGTTCTATAAGTCTCTTTGGCAGCAGGCGGCGGCGCAGGGGATGACGGTCCTCGTCGCCTCCGGCGATTCTGGAGCTGCCGGCTGCGACGCCGCCGGAATGCAGGGTGCAAGCTATGGTGTTGCTGTCAACGGACTCAGCAGCACGCCCTACAACATTTCCGTGGGAGGCACTGACTTTTACATGCCTCACGGGGGCGCGGGCTTCTGGACCACCACGAACAACTCCACGACGGGAGCTTCGGCGATCGGGTACATTCCGGAGACTCCGTGGAACCAGAGCTGCACCAACTCTGTCTTGGCTGCGTCGGGGAGTTTCGCCGGCCAGACCCCCGAGCAGGTATGCAATAGCGGAACCGCCGCCAGCTTCGGACTTCTGTCGGTCGTCGGCGGAGGGGGAGGAGCCAGCGCCTGTATCCAGTCCAACGGATCGTCGTCCTCGAGTTGCAAGGGAGGTTACGCCAAACCCTCCTGGCAGACAGGCACCGGCGTTCCCGCCGACAACGCGCGCGACGTTCCCGATGTCTCGCTGTTCGCCAGTGCGGGTTTCTTCGGCGCCTTCTACATCGTCTGCCAGCAGAGCATCGATATCGATGGCCAGCCCTGCAGCCTCAACGCTCCCACATATGACTTCGCCGGCTACGGGGGTACTTCCGTTTCCACGCCAACCATGGCTGGCATCGTTTCGCTGGTTAACCAGAAGACCGGCAGCCGCCAGGGGAATGCCAACTATGTGCTCTACAACCTCGCGGGCCAGCAGAGCAAGGCCGGCACGGCATGCAGTTCCATCAGTGGAACTCCCGCAGCTGGCTGCGTCTTCAACGACCTCACGACGGATACGGTCGCCATGCCGTGCATCAAAGGCACAGCCAACTGCACAGTATCCACATCGACGGACCATTACGGTGTGCTCTCTGGCTACGGCAGCACGGCCGGCTACGACCTGGCAACCGGGCTTGGCAGTGTGAACGCGGCAAACCTTGTCGACAACTGGTCGAATGCGAACTTCGTCGCCAGCGCAACCACTCTTACGCTCTCACCGGCTAGCATCACCCATGGCAGCCAGGTGTCAGCTGTGGTCAAAGTCAGTTCTGTAAGTGGAACTCCGACCGGCATCGTCTCCATCAATGCTCTTGCGGCCAACGGCTCGGTCCAGAACGGCACGCTGCAGAACGGCAGCTACACAGGCTCGCTCGGCAATTTTCCGGGAGGCGCCTACTCGGTTCAGGCCCACTACGCCGGCGACGGTACCTTCGCCCCGAGCGACTCGAACTCGGTTACGCTCACCGTCAGTCCCGAGTTGAGTGTAACTACTCTTGGGGCGTCGCTTTACACTCCATCTTCCGGAACCACGGCGAGCATCGGCAATGGAGCGTCGTTGGCCTACGGAGGATACCTTCTGATTCGCGCCAACGTGGCTGGCGTCTCCGGGCAGGGAAACGCTACCGGCAACGTCACGCTTAGCGACTCGGGAACTGCTCTTGACGGCGGAATCTTCCGGTTGAACTCGACCTCGAATACAGAAGACCAGACCCGCAACCTCAGTCCGGGTAGTCATGTCATCTCGGCGACCTACGCGGGCGATTCAAGCTTCAACCCGAGCACCTCGTCAACATTCGTCGTCAACATTACGAAGGCACAGACTGCGAGTACGCTGCAGGTCAACCTGCCTGTTCTTTCGGCGGCTGGGACGCTTGTCATGACGGTCCAGGTGGCCGCTCGTGGCTATGGCAGCGGCGGCCAGCAGGGCTTCGGTGCTTTGGCTCCGAGTGGCTCCGTTACCTTCTACTCCGGCGGCACGGTCGTTGGAACAGCAAATCTGAATCAGCAAGTCTATCCGGCGTATTCGACGGACTCGGGCACAGTTGCCTTTACGCTTCCCGCGAGCCAACTTATCATCGGCAGCAACTCGATAACGGTCAGCTACGGTGGTGATGCAAACTATGCGGCCTCTACATCCACTGCCACGACGGTTACAGTCACCGGCGCAACCCAGACTGCAAGCGCGACCACTCTCACTCTCTCCTCCGCTGCGGGAGCTGAGGGCTCCGCGTTTAGCTTTATGGCATCCGTTTCGCCTCACAGCCCGTTGCCTACCGGCTCCATCACCTTCTTGAGCGATGGCCAGCCTGCCGGGCCATCCGTAACGCTGGCCTCCGCAACCGCCAGCGCAACGAACTACAATCTCACGATTGCTCCAGGCACACATCTCATTACAGCGGTTTACTCCGGCGATCCTAACTACAAGTCTTCAGCCTCGGCGCCTGCTTCCTTCACGCTCGGCAGCGCTGCGCTTCCCACTACGACGAGTGTCACGCTCACTCCTTCCACCGCGGCTCAGGGAACGCCGGTTGTCATCGCCGCCGCCATCACGCCGGCGGTTCCGATTCCTATGGGCACAGCACAGCTCATGCTCGACGGCAATCTTTACGGGTCGCCTGTCCTCGTCACCAGCGCGACGGTGAGCCTAACGCTTCTCACCGGCACACTCCAATCTGGGTCACATATCGTTCGCCTCTTCTACTCTGGCGATAGCGACCATCAGGCCGCCGAATCCACTCCCGTCAACCTGACTATTGTTAATTCCGTTGGGTCGTTCACTCTTACGCCTTCGGCGGCCTCCACTACTGCGGTCCTCGGCAAGGTGTCGAACCCGGTTACGCTTACCGCCACCCCATCCGGAGGCTTCCTCTCCACGATCACCTTCGCCTGCACCGGCGGCCTGCCCTCCGGTGCGTCCTGTCTCTTCAGTCCGTCTTCCGTCGTTCCTAACGGCTCGACCTCGCAGACGACCGTTCTAACCATCACTTCGTCTTTAGGGCTCTCGCGCGATTCCGCCGCCGTGAACAACTCCGAGACGCGCTCTTCCAGCACCCGCCGCAATCCGGGTGTTTCACGGCGGATCGCCATCGCAGTTGCCGGCCTTCTGTGTTTCCTCATCCCCCGTGGTCGCCGCCACTGGAGTCTTCTCACCCTGTTGTTCGCGCTCTCCACGCTCGGTATCCTCAGCGGCTGCGGTAGCGGAGGGATCGACACGAAGATTGCCAGCAGTGGCAACATCACGACCGGTTCCTACGCCGTCACGGTGACGGCAACGGGAGGTTCCACGATCCAAACCGCGACCATCAACCTCACCGTCCAGTAGAAGTAGATATCTGATTAGGGCTTCGGTGGTTCGGGGACCTTCTCTTCGTCGCCCTCTGCCAGCCGGATCAAATAATCTTGCGCGCTGAACTGCGCACCCACCTTTGGGGCACGAACGTATTCGCCATCAGGCTGCAACAGCCTCGCCTTGGTGTTGTCCGCGAGGTAGGCGGCGAGGATCTCTTCGCGCAGTCGTTTATGCAGGTCGGGTTGTGCCACGGGAAATAGTACTTCGCAGCGTTCCACAAGATTGCGCGGCATCCAGTCGGCACTTCCGCAGTACATCTCTTCTTTGCCGCCGTTAGTAAAGCAGAAGATTCGGCTATGCTCGAGAAACCGGCCCACGACGCTCCTGACGCGAATTTGCTCGCTCCAGCCCTTGACTCCGGGCCGCAGCGAACACATTCCGCGAACGATCAGGTCGATCTCGACGCCTGCCTGAGACGCTCCGTATAGCGCCTCTACGGTACGGCGATCAATTAGGCCATTCATCTTCGCAATAATCGCCGCGGGTCTTCCCGCCTTCGCATGCGCAGCCTCACGGTCGATCAGCGCGACCAGCCGATCGGCCAAGTTTAGAGGTGCAACCAGCAGCGGGGCATACGAGTCGGACTCGGTCTCCGCCGTCAGATAGTTGAATACCTTCTGCACAGCGCTGGTCATCTCCGGCTTCGAGGTGAGCAGACTAATATCTGTGTAGAACCGCGCCGTGACCGGGTTGTAGTTTCCCGTTCCCAGATGTGCGTAGCGCCGCACCACGCCATCAGGATCGCGTCTTACCAGCAGCGCCAGTTTGCAATGGGTCTTCAGCCCAAAGATGCCGTGAAAGACACCGACCCCTGCGTCTTCGAGCTCCCGTGCCCAACGGATATTCGAATCCTCATCGAATCTGGCCATCAATTCGACGACGACGGTGACCTCCTTGCTCTGTCCCGCCTCAATCAGGGCCGTGAAGATCGGCGAATCCTTGCTGGTCCGGTACAACGTCTGTTTCATCGAGATCACGCCAGGATCCTTCGCTGCGGCCTCAATAAAATCCTCTACCGTTTTGTACGAGTCGAACGGATGGTGCAGCATCACGTCGTGTTTGCGCAACTCGTCGAAGATATCGGCGGACTTCGCGCTCAGCCTGAAGTCGTTCGCGACGAACGCCGGATACTTCAGCTTCGGTTCCTTCACCTCCGAGTAGAGGTTCATTAGTCGCGAAAGGTTCACCGGTCCATCCGTGCGAAAGACTTGCCATGGTTCCAGCTCGAAGTTGGTCCGCAGCCGCTCCACTACCTCTTCGGTAGCCGAGCTCTCGATCTCCAAACGGACCGCATCCCCCTTGCGCCGGTTATGGAGTTCAGTGCGCACACTCTCCAGTACGGAACGTGACTCTTCCTCCTGCATGTAGAGGTTGCTGTTGCGCGTTACCCGGAACGCCGAGCGCGACAACACTTCATATCCTCGAAACATCCGTTCCACCTGCGATTCGACCAGCTCATGCAGCAGAATGAAGTCGGAATAACCTGCCGCGCCGACAAGCGGCACCAGGCGAGGCAGAGCACGCGGAACCGTCACCACACCGAGCGAGGTCGCCGTCTTTAGCCCGCGCCGCTTGTGCCGCAACAGTAGTCCGAGGCAGAGCGCTTTGTTCAGCACACGCGGAAATGGATGCGAGGGATCGATCGTCACCGGAGTCAGGAGCGGATCGACCTCGGAGTTGTAGAACTCAAGCGCCTGCGCGCGCGCCTCTTCGCTTAGCTCGCTCCACCGCAGCACGCGGATCTTGTTTGCCTGCAATGCGGGAAGCAACTGCTCGTTCAAACATCGGTACTGTGCCTCGACGAAGCTGTGGATCCGCTCCATCAGCCCGTCCAATCTCTGTCGCGGCGTCAGTCCACCCTCATCGGGAGGCTGGGCGAGGTCGTAGCCTTCTTCAATCCGCTGCAAAAAGCCCGCGACGCGGATCTCGACAAACTCATCCAGATTGCTTGCCGTAATCGCCAGAAACTTTACCCGCTCGAGCAGCGGATTCGTCTCATCCTGAGCCTCCTCCAGCACTCGCTGGTTGAAGCGCATCCACGATTCATCGCGGCTGAAGAACAGATTCTCAACGGCCTTGACCGTTGTCTTCTTTAAACCAGCCGATCTTCCCTTAGCTTGCTTAGCGGCAGTCATATGGGGTCGAAGAAAGCTTATCGCACTCCCTCGACCCACGAATATGAACAGCCAGCGAAAATCTCACTATGCACCGAAACGAGCATTGAGTTACATCCCCAAGCTACTTCCCATTCAGCGTCCCGGTTGCTCCTTTAAGCATTGTGGCTTCGCGTTCGATGGCTGCTGCAGTCCGCGCGATTTGCGCATCCGCGTCCTTCCATTGCTTCTGCTCGATCGTCTCCCGGGCCGCCGGCAACGTCTTTACTCCGTAGCCAGTGTAAAAGCCTGGTGCATACATCATGTTCTCAAACCAAGGACGGTTTGGCAGGCCAGCTGGGTCGAGAAAGACACGTTCGCTCTGAATCAGCTGCAGATTCAGAGCGGGCGGGACCTTCTGCGCATTCGCCGTAAACGCCTTGTCATAATCCGCAGCCGCCGTCGTGAGATCGTCCATTGCCTGATCCAGTGGAGCGAAGTTCAGATACGGAGGAAGGGCTTCCACCTCAGGCGCGACCCGCTTTTTCTTCGGGTCCTCCAGGGCCTTGTACACTCCGTCGGCGATCTCGGTGTTGCGCTCTTTGATCTCCGCTCGCATCGTGTCGGTCAGCCTTTTGACGCCGGTGACGTAGGTGCGGATCGTGTCGGCCAGGTCGCCAAACTGGAAGGGAATCACATCAGCGTCCGCTAGGCGCATCATCATCGTGCCCGCGGTCTGAGCAAGTGCGCGACCGTAGACGAAGTCCGTGTCCTGAAAGTGCGTGTACCAGTAGAAGTCGTCGTAGACCGAGTGGTACTGTCCACCGCCCTGGTCCTCGCCGCCGTAGCCAAGGTTAATGCTGGCGATTCCGAGATGGTGAATGAAGGCCGTGTAGTCAGAGCCGGAACCGAGAGCCTCCATACGGATGTCAGGACGATTGCGCAGCTCCGTTCGTGCCTCTGGCGTCGCTCGCGAGATCGAAACCAGGCGCTGCCGCTTCCACACTGGCATCTTCGTCTCGGGATCGTCGATGTCTTTGACGACACTGTTGACGAAGTTCTCCAACTCGCTCGAGCCTTCTGCGCGGAAATATCCGCGGCCGTTGCCATCGGAGTTGAAATACGCAACGGCATGAGCGGTGAGCTCCGGCGCGTGCGCCTCTACCCACTCGGTCGAGCCCAGCAGCGCTGGTTCCTCGCCATCCCAGAAGCAGTAGATGATGGTTCGTTGAGGCTTCCATCCCTGTTTCAGAAGCTCTCCCAGCCCACGCGCCTCCTCAAGTTCTGCACTTGCTCCTGAGAGAGGATCTCCAGCACCGTTCACCCACGCGTCGTGGTGATTGCCGCGGATCACCCACTGATCAGGAAGAGTCGAACCAGGAATCGTCGCGATGACATCATAGAGCGGCTTGCGATCCCAATTGAAGCTGACGGCAAGATGCGCCGTTGCGACGCTCGGACCAACCTTGTACGCGAAGGGCAGGCCGCCGCGCCAGCTCTCCGGTACAAGCTCACCGCGTAGCGCCTTCAGAAAAGGCGTCGCATCTGCATAGGAGATCGGTAGCACAGGAATCTTGGTGATGGTCTGCACCTGATCGAGCGGAATCAGTTTCGTGCCGGCAACTGCGCCGACGCCGGGAGTCTGTGGATCTCCCGGATACACCGGCATGTCCATTACACTGCCGCGTTGCGCACCTTCCGGCGGCCGCATCGGTCCATCCGGATAGGTATCCCCGCGAAAATATCCGTCATCGCGGGGATCGGAGTAGATGATACAGCCTACCGCGCCGTGCTCGGCAGCGACCTTCGGCTTGATGCCGCGCCAGGTCTGCCCGTAGCGGGCGATTACGATCGCTCCCTTCACGGAAACGCCCATAGCGGCTAGCTCTTCGTAGTCCGCCGGTGCGCCATAGTTCACGTAGACAAGCGGAGCCGTAACATCGCCGTCACGGGAGTAAGCGTTATAGGTGGGAAGCTGTTCTTTCTTTTGATCGGAAGTCGGATCCCCCTTCACCACTGGCTCATCTAGCGTCGCTTCGAACTTCTCCGGACCAAGCAACTCCAGTTTGCGCGACTTGGGTGTCGGAAACAGCGCTTCAAACTGCTCGATCTTTGCATCGAGGCCATAGGATTTCAGCTGTGCAACGAGCCACTCGGCATTGTCCTTGTCGTACGGAGAACCCACGTGGTGCGGCCTGGCCGCCATCCGCTGCATGTTTGCACGAACGCGCGAAGCATCTGGCACCTCGCGAAACTTCTGCTCCCACTGCACCTCGGTAGCCGCGTGCTCCGAAGTGTAGCCGCGGAGCGAGACGTCTCCCGTGTTGACGGCATAAGCGGTACTTGCAAGTAGCGTAAAACAGGCGACGGCTCTTCGCATGGTGGTAGAACTCCTGTAAATGAAGGCTTTCAGGCATCCTATCATCAAGATTACGGATAACTAGCAAATGTTTATCCTTCGAGATGACGTTGATCTTCGCCTTCCATTCCCGTGCAGAACAAAATTGTCCGCTGCATAAAATATCTTTGCCGGTCCTTCGTCTACACCTGTAGATGAACGAAATCCCTGGTGGCTGGACAATTACCGAGCAGGACCAAATCATCTCCGAGGTGCTGGAGAGGGACCAGCCCAGACTTCGCAGCTTTATTCGCAAGCACGTTACCGATACCAGCGAAGCCGAGGACATCCTTCAGGACGTTTTCTACGAACTCCTCGAAGCCTATCGCCTCATGAAGCCCATAGAACACGTAACTGCATGGCTCTTCCGCGTGGCTCGGAACCGGATGATCGATCTCTTCCGCAGAAAGAGGCCCAGTTCGCTCAACAGTCCAGCGTCGGCCGAAGAAGACGGTGACACGCTCGAAGACCTGCTCCCCTCAGAGGACGCCGGTCCTGATGCGGCTTACGCGAGGAATGTGCTCCTTGAGGCTTTGGACGAAGCGCTCGAAGAGCTACCTGAGGCCCAGCGCGAGGTTTTTATCGCGCATGAGTTGATGGGCCAAAGCTTCAAAGACATCTCTGCCGAAACCGGGCTTGGCGTGAACACGCTGCTCTCACGAAAGCGTTATGCCGTACTGCATCTGCGACAGAGTTTGCAGACGATCTACGAAAGTTTTGGAAAGAATTAAGGAGTTACCCATGCGTCATGGCGTACTTAGAGGAATAAAAATCGCAATCTTTGTCATCATCGGAGCAGCGGTCTTCGGCTTCGTTGTCGAAAGCCTGTGGAACGCCCTGATTCCACCGATCTTTGGATGGCACACAATCACCTTCTGGCAGGCACTTGGCCTGCTTCTGCTGAGCAAGATTCTCTTTGGCGGCTTCCATCGCCACGGCAGCGGAGGCCGCGATCGCTGGAAGCAGCGTATGAAAGATCGCTGGGAGAAGATGACACCTGAAGAGCGCGAGAAGTTTCGTCAGGGAATGCGCTGTGGCCGCGCTCCATTCGCGTCATCCGTGGAGCCCCAGGTATGAACAAGTTCGATACTAACGCCATCAATACTGGAGAAGACGCTGAAACTGGCGGCTACAAAGGGGCGTCTCCTTCAATTCACTATCGACCTTCTGCTAATTGCAATGACCGTCTCGCGGAACTCGAACTCGAGAACTCTCGTCTGCAGCGATTAGTCGCGGAGTTACTGATCAAAAATCAGCAACTCCGCAAGCCGGACTGAGCGCCACGGTTCCACTATCGGTGCCAGTGCATCTTCCAGCGGAGATATTTGGCCGCGGCTTCGTGAACAGGCGCTGCGGTGGTTGAGAAGTTTGCGGCAACGTGGTGTTCGAATCCGTTCTCACAGATGTAGCGCAACAACTCCTGCATCTTCGGAATCTCAACCACGCCAGCCCCACCGAAGGTGTGCAGCGGATCGTCGGTGAATGCGCCCTCGCCGACATAGCCCGTGATCTGACCAGCAAAATCGTCCGTAGAGAATCGCGCAAAGCTCATCGCGCCTGCCTTCACCGTGCCATCCAGCGTTCCGTGCGTGTTTTCCTTGCCGACAGTCCCGGCGATGATCTGCTGAAAATCCATCTTCACGCCTTCCTTGAAGAAGTGCTTCGGCAGGTTCGAGCAGTGGAAGCAGACCGCCTTGTCAGGGTTGTCGCCGTAGTTGTTGTTCCAGTCGAGCAGCGCGCTCGGAGTCTCGCTTGCAAGCGTCAGCGCATACATACTGAGTGTGCCAAGGATATCGACCTCGCAGGCCGAAGGAATCAGGCTCTCGCTCATCATGCTCATTACGGTGCAGGGAACGACACCGAGGAACTCCTCCATCGAGGTCCAGCATTGCACCGCGCTCACCGTCAGTTCGCTCGCCTTCATCCATTGATCGATGACAGTGCCGAGCTTCGCCATCTTCAGCAGCGCACCCTCAGGCGTTTCGCCAACCGGGATGTACTTTTTGATCGCTGCGAGCTTAGCCTGCGCCGCGTCGTCGTTGTCCTTCATGCGGCCGATGCGTCCCATCACCTCGCTCAGGTCGAGCGTCTCAACCGTAATACCTGACCGCTCCAGCAGCTTCTCGGAGTAGCGGACGGTGTTGAATGCCGTAGGCCGTGCCCCGATCGCGCCAAAGCGCACGTTCTTCAGCCCGCGCACAACGCGGCACACCCCAGAGAACCACTCCAGGTCAGCCTTAAACTCGGTTGAGTCTGGGGCCTCCGTGTGCAGGCGCGTCAGCGAGTAGGGAATTCCATACTGCTTCAGATTGTTGCAGATGGACATCTTCCCGCAGAAGCTGTCACGGCGAAATGCAATCGTCATCTTGCCAGCGTGGTCAGGAGTAGCTTGAATCAGTACCGGCACCTGCAGGTTGGCGAGCCGCAACGCATCGGCCAGCCCGCGCTCCTCGCCGAAGTTCGGCAACGTAATGATGATGCCGTCGATCTGCGCTGCGTGCTTCTTGAACAACTCCGCGCACTTCTTTGCATCTTCGTACGTCTCGACCGCGCCGTGCGCCGTCTCCTCCGGCGAAAGCACAACCGGCTTGATCCCAGCAGCCTCGAGCGCTGCAATCATCTCCAGCCGTCCGCTCGTGGCCAGGTGGCTGGGGAAGAATCCACGGTTGCCCACAATTACACCCATCGTCATTTGTTTCGACATATTGCTCTCCTGCATTGAAGGCCCAAATCCTGGCGTTAAAGTCGCGCGCGCGTGTCTCGCCGACAGCGTGCCTTTGATAATTCTTTAGCTTCTGCCCGGACGAAACCGGACGGAATAAAACGCGCCCAGTGCGGTTAGAAGCCAACCCCACCACAACGTGGGATGCAGTGACTCCAGCCAGGGCAGCAGCACCTCATTGGGCGGTGGGTTATGGTATTCGAGAATTCCCGTAACCACCAGCACCAGGCCATAAGCCAACATCAGAATGCCGCAGAAAAACCAGATCGACAGTTCGTTCGCTTCGATCTCGCGCTCGCGTTGATCCATCACACCCACCTCTTACCAGAAGATCAGATTCAAAATAAAGAAAACAACGATGACAACGATCGCCCAGAAGATCGGCTTCTGCCAGATGGTCACTGCGCCGTCATGCGGAATCGGTGTCACGCCGTAAACCAATCCGGAGAGTTGCTCCTCCGGTACCGGCTTCGTCATCAGGCTAACCACGACGGTAACGACAACGCAGATGATCCAGCTCCACAGCCCGCGATACAGGTTCTCCGCCATTGGCTTGGCATCCGGGCTCATCGCAATGTAGCGCAGGGCTGAGGGAGTGCGGTACACCCATACAAACATTCCGATGGAAGACGCTGTTCCGGCGAGCAGCCCAAGGAATCCTCCCCAGTGCGTTGCCCGTTTCCAGAGCATGCCGAGAATCACTGTGCCGAACAGCGGTGCGATGAAGAAGCTGAAAAGGGCCTGCACATAGTCCATGATGCTGGCGGCGTGCATGACCAGGTACGCTGTGCCGATCGACGCAAGCATTCCGATCACGGTCGACCAGCGGCCCATCGCGACGTAGTGTTTGTCGCTGGCCTTCTTGTTCATGAACGCGCCGTAGATGTCGTAGGTCCACACGGTCGAAAATGCGCTTACGTTACCTGCCATGCCGCTCATGAATCCTGCAACCAGAGCGGTGATTCCGAGCCCGAGCAAACCCGGCCCGCAGTAGCGGATCAACATCAGCGGAAGCACCTCGTTGTACGTGTGCTGCCCCGCCATCGCAGTGCCTTCCGGTACCAGATGCATGATGCTGCCATCGGGGTTCTTCAAGACCGCAAGCGCCAACAATCCCGGGAGGATGACGATGAACGGCACTGCCATCTTGAACGCAGAGCCAATTACCGGAGCCATCTTTGCGGCCCGCAGATTGTGCGCGCTCAACACGCGCTGCACCACCAGAAAGTCCGTCGTCCAGTATCCGAAGCTGATGACAAATCCCAGCCCAAAGACGATTCCGGTCCAGTGCACGCCCATCGGATTGTCGCTGAAATGGCCGACTGTGCTCCAAAGATGGGTGTAGTCGCTTCTGCCGATATTCGTCGCGATCTGGGCCTTCAGGTTGGTCCATCCGCCTGCTTCAATCAGCCCCAGAATCGGAATCATCGCGGCGCCTGCCCAGATCAGCACGAACTGCAGCACCTCGTTGATGATCGCCGACCGAAGTCCGCCCAGCATCACATACAGTGCCACTGTCGCCGCACCGACCCAGATCGAGAAGGTGATATTCCAGCCCAGCACCGTCTGCATCACGACGGCCATGGCAAACATATTCACACCGCTCATCAGGATGGTCATCAGCCCAAAAGAAATCGCCGACAGCCCTCGTGCAGCCTCGCCGAATCGCAGATGCAGATACCCCGGTACCGAGTGCGTCTTTGAGATGTAGTAAAAGGGCATCATCACAATGCCCAGAAACAGCATCGCTGGAATCGCTCCGATCCAGTACCAATGAGTTGCCAGGATTCCATACTGATAGGCCGCTCCGGCCCATCCCATTAGCTCCAGCGATCCGAGGTTCGCCGAAACGAAGCTAAGCCCCGCAATCCACGCCGTCATCTCGCGCCCGGCCAGGAAGAAGTCCTCGCTCGTGTTCGCCCTGCCCTTCGCGTAAAAACCGATAAACACCACTAAGGCGAAGTAGAGCACCAGGATGAGAACGTCCACCGGTGCCAATTTCGTGAGCTGCTCATTCATCAACAGAAGCGCCGCAATGGCCTGCATCGATCAACCTTGAGTAAACGTTCTCCGACGGTACTCCTATGCGAAGCGCGCGTCTACTCCCTCTCGTTCGAATCTATCTTCGGCACCACAAAAAATGCAGTGTCCTCAGTACTCGGAAGTGGCTCGCCAAAGGGTCTAACCCCGCACTACCGAACGTTGCAACTATACAACAATGACTTTCTAACATGACAATAACAAAAGCGTAGTGGACGATGGTTCAGGGATTCGTGACTGCAGTCGCATCTAATTTATCCGATGTCCGGCATTCTGGCGCCTGCTTACAACGCTTCTTCGCTGGCGCGACTCTATTCAACAGGGATGGATTCAGCCCGCAAAGGAGTCGTGACCATGCAGTTTCGCAAACCAGGAGTAATCTTTCTCGCCTCTCTACTTACTGTTGTTTCGTCGAGTGGCGTAACCCTCGCGCAAGATGGGCCTAAGCAGGACATCAAGGCGGCCGGGACCGATACAAAAAATGCCGCGAAGGATACCGGGCATGCCGTCTCTACCGGCACGACAAAGGCCTACAATAAGACCGCCAACGGCACGAAGACTGCATACGATAAAACGGCAACCGGAACGAAGACTGCGACGGACAAGACTGTTAGCGGCACCAAAACCGTTGGGAAAGATGTGGGACACGGCACCAAGGTGGCCGCACAGGATACCGCAAACGGAACGAAGAAGGCCGGCGACAAAATTGCGGGCAAGCCAACGCCGCAATGAGCCTTACTGCTCTTCGGTTGGGAGCCGCATGGCATCGCTCGGCCACACCAGCGTTGCGGCGAGAGCCACGAGCGCAACCCAGTAGAGATCCGCTCCGAGCAGATGAAGAATCTGCATCCAGACAGGAGCCAACAAGAGAACATCCGCCAGGCCCAAAACGAACTGAAAGCCGAGCAAACCAAGAACGACTCCTGCCAGTCGACCGACACCTGCGCGTCTGGCTTGGGCGGTCAGCCAAATGACGAATATCGCGGCAACGATAGCGCTCACCGGGTGTACTCCGCGCAAACGGAGGATCCACGGTGCCCCGGTGGCAAAGTCCTGGGCAAATGCCGTCCGCAACGACGAAGCGGGGAACAGCGTATCCCCCAGCGCGGCCAGTGATCCGCTCACTCCGACGACCAGCGTTGCCGCTAACCCCGAAATAGCCCAGACTTTTTTCGCGCCACGCACCGATAGCTCGTCGAATCTCTGTTTCGTGGCCAACATCAAGGCGGTCGCGGTGAGAGCCGCCAGCAGGAGCAGCGTATTCGTCAGATGAATCGATAGCAGCACAACCCGGCCCATTGATTGATTGCCCGTCACATATCCCAGCTTGACCAGCAAAGCTCCCAGAAACGCTTCATTCGCAAGCAAAACCGTGGACGCCATCGCAAACGCGCGCGCAGCCTGACCCTTCCGGGTCGTTAGGAAGGTCCAAACTAGCAGGCCAAACACGACAAAGATCGATCCGCCCGTCATCATCCGGTGTGTAAATTCGATAACGGTGTGCAGACTCGGCGACAGCGGGATCACCTGTCCGTTACAAAGCGGCCAATGGTTGCCGCAGCCGGCGCCCGATCCCGTCGCTCTCACCAGCGTACCCCAGAGGATGACAAGCACGTTATACGCAACGACAGCCCAGGCGAATCGCTCCACCCTGCGCGTCGTCACCGCGTCCGTCAGACTCCGGTCTTCCGCTGCGGTCGTCGCCATGTCTTCATTCTAGGCGATTCGGACGCGAGACAAACTCCTGGCTAAGCCAGACTAACCGTGAGCCAGCTCCTTCGCCCGTTGCGTTGCCCTCTTCACCGCCTTGATCAACGTCACCCGCAGGCCACCTTCTTCGAGCTCCAGAATACCGTCCACCGTGCATCCCGCCGGTGTCGTCACCGCGTCCTTTAGCAGCGCCGGATGGTACCCCGTCTCGAGCACCATGCGCGCCGAACCCAGCGTCGTCTGCGCGGCCAGCAACGTCGCCACATCGCGTGGCAGCCCCACGTTGACCCCTGCCTCCGCCAGCGCCTCGATAATGATGTACAGAAACGCCGGCCCCGATCCCGACAGTCCAGTCACCGCATCCATGTGCTTCTCATCGACGACGACCGTCTTACCGACTGTCTGAAAGATCTTCTGGGCGACTGCCATCTGTTCTGCTGAAACAAACCGCCCGGCACAGAGCGCCGTAATCCCCGCCGCCAGCATCGCCGGAGTGTTTGGCATGGCGCGAATCACAGCCAGGTCACACCCCGTAGCCTCTTCAATCGACTGCGTCTTCACCGATGCGGCAAACGAAAGAACCATCTTCTTGGGGGTTAGCGCTGGCTTGATCTCCTCGATCAGCGCTGGCACCTGAGTCGGCTTGACACCGAGCAGAATCACATCCGCTTGCCGTGCCGCCGCCAGATTGTCCGTCGTCACCTCGACGCCAAACTGCGCCGAAAGCGCCTGCGCCCGTTCAGGGTGCTGCACCGTGGCAAATATCTGCTCCGCCCCCAGCAGGTTGTTCTTCAAAAAGGCCTGCAGCAGGATGCCACCCATCTTGCCCGCGCCCAACACAGCCACACGAAGCCCAGGCATCGCCGGAGCTGCCGCCTGGACCGGAATCTCAAAGCTATCGTTCATCCCCACAGGCTATCAGACTACGGCTTCTGCGCCGCGATCCACGCGTCGGCGCGTTTTTCCAGGACATCCAGCGGCAGCGCGCCCGAGTCGAGCACCTCGTCGTGAAACGCCTTCAAATCAAACTTCGCCCCCAACGCCGCCTTCGCCCGGTCGCGCAGCTCGAGTATCTTCAGTTGTCCCATCTTGTACCCAAGCGCCTGCGCAGGCCAGGCAATGTAACGATCAACCTCGGACTGAATATTCGTCTCATCCAGCGCAGAGTGCTCGTGGAAGTAGTCGACCATCTGTTGCCGCGTCCAGTGCTTCGAGTGAACGCCCGTATCCACCACCAGCCGAATTGATCGCCACATATCGTTCTCCAGGCGTCCGTAGTCGCTGTAGGGATCTTTGTAGAACCCAATCTCTTTGCCGAGTCGCTCGCTGTACAAGGCCCATCCCTCAGCGAACGCAGTATATTGCTGATACTTGCGAAACTCCGGCAGCCCGGTCAACTCCTGGGCAATCGAGATCTGCAGATGATGTCCCGGCACCCCTTCGTGATACGAGACACTCTCGACCGTCGCCAGCGAGCGTTCGGAGAAGTTGTACAGGTTCACATCGACGCGCCCAGGACGGCTCCCACCCGCTGTGCCCTCGTAGTAATACGCCATCGGCGACTCCTTCTCGGCGAACGCGGGCATCGCAACCACCTCCAGCCGTTCCTTCGGCAATCGGCCGAAGAGCTCCGGCAGCCGCGGTTCCATCTGCGCGATATAGCCCTTATAGGCGTCGATTAGAGCTTCCTTTGACTGCGGATGCTCCTTCGGATTCGTCGCCAACGCCGTGCGGAAGCTCTTCAGGTCTGCAAAACCAAGCTGATGCACGATCTCGAGCATTGCGGCCTCGTCCCGCTTCACCTCGTCTAGCCCGATCTGGTGAATCTGCGCAGGCGTCTTGTCCAGCGTCGTCATCTGTCGTATCAGAAACGCATAGTAAGCATCGCCCCCGGGCATCGCCCACACGCCGGGATCGGCCCTCCCCTTCGGCACATACTGCACGCTCATGAACTTCGCGAACCGTTGATAGGACGGAAGCACTTGCGTCTGGATCGCCGCAATCAAATCCGTTGCGATGCGCTTCTGGTCCGCCGCCGAAATCGCCCTCGGGAACTTCTTCAGCGGTTGAGCAAACACGCTCTCCTCTGCCTTCTGGTTTCCTATATCCTGCGTCTGCGCCAACGCTTTTTCGAGCGACGCCTTCGGCGGCATCCGCCCCTCGTCCTCGCCCAGTTGCATATTCGTCATGATCTGCGAGAACGCTGCAGGCAACTTCTTCAGACGCTCAATGTAGTCGTCGTAGTCCTTCACCGTATCGAACGAGAGCTGGCCCACCAGGTTAGGCATGCTGAGCTGAAACCCGTAGACGGGGTTGACCGGCATCTCCCACTCCTTGAACTTCGCCGCCTCTTGCGCTTCGATCAGCGAGCGCAGCATCAGCTCCGAGGACAACTTCTCCTGTTCGCTCAACCCGGTCGTGTCGATGGCTCCCAGCCGCTGGATATACTCCAGCCCTCGCTGAAGTTCGGCATTCACCTCCCTGGGCGAATAGTCGGTCAGCTGGTCGTTGTACCGCTTGTCTCCAATCGTCGACGCGAACTCCGGCGAGTGCTTCAGCCGGTTCTGCCATATCTCCGCCAGCAGGCTCGAGAGAGCCTTGCTCCTCGCATCTACCGATGCTGTCTGCGGTGTCCCCGCCTGCGCCTGAACCATCGGCGTTGCCATGCCCAAACATCCAACCAACGCGAAACTGCAAAACCACCGTAACCACGATCCCGTCATATGTGTGCCAGACTCCAGACGTCAGTTTACCGTGACGAAGCAGCGAAGTTGCTCCTGCGACGAAGCACCGAACCGGCGCAAACTCACTTCGCGAATCCTCACTGCCAGTTGACCGAAGCAGTTCCTGCATCCAGCATCCGGTAAAGAGTCGAACGGCTGATCCCCAGCATCTCCGCAGCGCGCAGTTTGTTTCCGCTGCAATCCTTTAGCACCTGCAACACGTGCCGCTCCACCACATCCTGCAGTCGGACACTGCCGCCACGCCTGGTCGAAGGCGATGGATTGCTCGGTTCCGCAAGGGTGGGCAGATGGCGCGCTTCGATCCTTGGGCCCTTGCATGCAAATACCGCGGTTTGTAGCACGCTCTCCAACTCGCACAGGTTTCCCGGCCAGTGATACAGGCGCATCCGCGCCATCGCCTCATCGGCAATCTCAGGAACGTCCCGTCCGCAGCGCGACGCGAACCGCCGCACAAAACCCTCCGCCACCACTCGCAGATCCTCCATTCGCTCGCGCAGTCGAGGTACAGCAATCTCTACCGTGGCCAGCCTGCGGTAGAGTTCCGGGCGAAAGCGTCCAGCCGAAGCCATTGCCTTCAAATCCTCGGTCGTCGAAGCGATGATCCGCACATGGATCTCCCACGAGGCTCTGAACTCACCTTGCGCGCGCCCATGCCCATCCAGTGCCCGCAACATCCGGTCCTGTATCTCCAAACACACGTCGCTGAGGCGGTCGAGGAACAATGTCCGTCGCACCAACTCGTTCCCGCGGCCCCCAGTCGCATCCATGCCTTCGACAGCCACGCAACCCGCAAGGATGTGTTCAAGGTCTGCGGCGTGGCATACCACCAGGGGACTATCCACACCCACACTCGGACGCCCCATCGCATGAAGCGCTCTTGCTACTGATTCCTTGCCCGTCCCTGCTTCGCCGCTCAGCAGAACCGAGCGAAAGTGCGGTGCAATACGCTGCACCTGCATTCGCAGCCGCTCGATCCCTGGACTGCTCCCCGCAAGCTCGATCTGGTCCATCTCGGCCGCAAAAGTTTGAGAAATCGCAAGGCATGAGGCGGAATGCGAGGAGATTGGCATGGCTGCTCTCTCCATCGGCAAAACGGGCCGTTAGATGAGCCCTTAAACGAAGAAAAACCGGAGGCCCGCTACCGTCGCGGGCGAATCTCCGGCTTGGGTCTTCTAATATTCGCTACCGACTAAGCAGTCGTCGGGGCGCAGTAGGTGTCGAACGCGCGTTGAAGCTCCTGGGCGATCGCCGGCGCGGTCGAGGTCTCGATCGCCGAGCGCTGCATCAGGTACACCAACTGGCCGTCACGCAGGATCGCAATTGCGGGTGACGTGGGGGGATGTCCGCCAAAGTAGCTTCGCGCCTTCTCGGTGGCTTCGCGGTCCTGTCCGGCAAACACTGTGACGGAGTGGTCAGGCTTCGCCGAATGCTGCATCGCCAGCCGAACCCCTGGCCGCATCTTGCCCGCCGCACAACCACAGATGGAGTTCACCACCACCATCGTCGTTCCCGGCTGCGCCAGCGCCGCGTCCACGTCGGCTCCTGTCCGAGCCTCCGCTATGCCAGCGCGCGTCAGCTCTTCACGCATCGGAATTACCATAATCTCTGGATACATTTCCATCTCCCTGTTCGGTCGCGGGTAAAGGCCGCTCCGGTTATGATTCTATGGATGTTGCTTCTGATTCGCCACCCCTCCCACCCTGGGAAAAGTGTGCAAAGTCTTCAAAACAGGTGGCTTAAGTCTGGACTTCGGTGCGCTCCTCTTCCCTCAAGTGCGATCCGGCCGCCAGCCCCGCCAAGCCTGTCTCTTCCTTTTAAGTCTATCAGGCCTGTCAACGGCAGACCGCGGCGTTTTTTCATAACGGGATAGCGATGTTGTACTCTCAACCCGTGCCGCATCCCCCGATGAAGCTTCAGGAATCTGTTCCACTTGCCCCTTACACGACATTTGGCATCGGCGGCCCTGCGCGGTTCTTCCTCCAGGCCACCAGCGAGACCGAGATCGCCGAGGGCGCCCGTCTCGCCGCTGAACGCAAGCTTCCCCTCTTTGTCCTCGGCGGGGGAAGCAATCTGCTCGTAAGTGATGAGGGCTTTGATGGCATCGTGATGCGTGTCGAGGTTCAGGTTCCAAAGCACGAGCACAGGGAAGGGAACAGCGTCCTGTTCGCCGTGGGCGCTGGCGAGAACTGGGACGACGTCGTGCTCTACGCCGTCGATCGTGGATACGCCGGAATCGAGTGTCTCGCAGGGATTCCCGGCGATGTGGGTGGCACTCCGGTCCAGAACGTCGGCGCCTACGGCCAAGAGGTCGCTGAGACGATCGTCAAGGTTCGCGCCTACGATCTCGAGGCGGGAAAGTACGTTGATCTTAACCACGAGGCCTGCAACTTCGGCTATCGTCGCAGTCTCTTCAACGCGGACGCGCGGGGCCGCTACATCGTCACGTCCGTCACCTACAAGCTCCGTCCCGGCGGAGAACCCGCCCTTCGCTATGCCGATGTCAAACGCCACTTCGCCCCGCAGATTGAGCGAGGAGAGCAGCCATCGCTCCGCCAGGTCTACGACGCCGTGAGGTCAATTCGTGAGCAGAAGGGGATGCTTGCGAGACAGGGCGGCCCCGTTGGCCAAAGCGCCGGGTCCTTTTTCAAAAATCCCGTTGTCCCCTCCGCAATAGTGGCGCAGATCGCGCTGGCCGGGGGAGTCAAGGCAGAGGACGTGCCGCAATATCGAGCCGGAGAGGGCATGGTGAAGTTGGCTGCCGCCTGGCTAGTCGAACAAGCAGGTTTCCATAAAGGTTTTGCAATGGGCCGCGCGGCGATCTCCTCTCGCCACACGCTCGCGCTCGTCAACCTCGGCAACGCAACCGCCGCCGAACTGATTGCTTTGCGCGATGCAGTGAGAGACGGAGTTCAGGCCAAGTTCGGCGTCCAGCTCGAACAGGAGCCGGTTATGCTCGGTTTTCCGTCGCAGCATTGAGCTGTTCGAGCAATCGCGCTCGCTCTTGCACTAAAACCTCGGCAACCGGCCCCTGCTGCACAACGCGCCCATCCGTAATCTTGATGACCTCAGCCCCGAGTTGAAACGCCTCGCCCACATCATGCGTGACTGAGAGCACCGGCGTCCGCGTCGACGTAAGCCAGCCGCGCAGCTCTTCAATCAGTTCATCTCGCAGGGCCACGTCCAATCCTGCAAACGGTTCGTCGAGCAGCAACAGGCATCCCTCTTCCGCGCTCATTGCTGCCGCCGCAGCCCGCCCTATCGCAACCCGATGACGCTCGCCGCCGGAGAGCGTCGAAGGAAGTTTTTCGGCCAACTCCTGCAGCCGAAACCTCTCGATAGACTCCTCGACGATAGCCGCTGTCCTTACACCGTCGCTCCGCCCGCCTGCCCCAAACGCGAGATTCTGCCGAACCGTCAGGTGTGGGAATAACGGAGCGCCCTGGCCCGCCGTACGCACCATACGCTCGTGCGGCATCAAGCAAATCTTCCGAGTCGTGTCGGTCATCACGAACTCTCGTTCCGGAAGACTCAAGACGAGTCGACCCTCCTGCGGCCGCACGAAGCCCGCAACCGTCCTCAAGACCGTTGTCTTTCCGCTGCCAGAAGGTCCAAAGAGCACACTCCACGGCTCACTCAGCGCAAACGCCACATCCAGCGCGAGCACGCCGACGCGATGGCGAAACTGCACCTCGAGATGCGGCCTTCCCTCAGACAAGCTCGCCTCGCAACCTCTCGCCGCGTCTTGAATAGATCACCAGCAACGCCGCAAGCGAGACCGCAACCAGCACCAGGGCCGTCCGATTAGCTGACGCATAGTTGAACTCCTGCACGCGGTCGTACAGGGCGATCGAAAGCGTCTGCGTCGCGCCGGGAATATTTCCGCCAAGCATCAACACAACGCCGAACTCTCCGACGGTGTGGGTAAACGTGAGCACCGCGCTCGTCAGCAGCGAACCTCGGGCCAGCGGCAGCACGACTCTCCAAAACGTCTTCCACGGTGAGGCTCCCAATCCCGCAGCGGCCTCGACATATCCATGGTCGACAGCCGCAAACCCCGCCACCAGCGGCTGCACCGCAAACGGCAGACTGTAGATCACCGACCCTACCAACAGCCCGGCAAAGCTGAACGCCAGCGGATGGCCCACGATTCGTATCAGCAACCGTCCCGGGGCGCTTAACGGGCCCAGAGCGACCAGCAGATAAAACCCCAGCACCGTAGGCGGCAACACAAGCGGCAACGCCACCACCGCCTGCACTATTGCGCGCCCAGCTCCGCGCCCCGAGGCGATCCACCACGCCAGCGGCAACGCAATTACCAGCAGAATCGCCGTCGTTCCCACAGCCAGCCGCAACGTCAACCAGAGCGCCACAAAATCCATACAGCGTCAGTCTATGACACTCGCCAACCCTTCTACGATTCGAGCCGTACAAATACGTTCACTTCACCGGAGCGAGTCCCACCTTGGCCCAGTTCTCCTGCACCGCAGGCGAGAGCAGCCAATCCAGAAAAGCACGTGCGTCTGCCTTGCGGTCAGAGTTCTTCATTACCACCGCGCACTGCCGAATTTCCGGATACTGCGAGGCCGGCACCAGCACATAGTCGCCAATCTGCCGAAAGTGTTCTGTGTTCGCGGTCGTCAACGAGATCAGCCCCAACTGCGCGTTCCCTGACTCGACAAACTGCGCCGTCTGCGCGATATTCTCGCCCACCACAAAGTGCGGAGACACCTCGTCGTACATCTTCATCTTCCGCAACGCCTCGGCCGCCGCACGTCCGTACGGAGCATGCAGCTCATTCGCAATCGCTATCGTCTTCACCCGCGGATCGGTCAGCCGCTCGATGCTTAGCGGCAGCAATCCGGAGTCCTTCCGCGCCCAGAGCACCAGTGTTCCCTTGGCATACGCTGTTGGAGCTGTCCCGTCTGCCAGCCCTGCGGTCACAACCTTCTCCGGGTAAGTGAAATCCGCCCCCAGAAAGATATCCATCGGCGCGCCATCGAGAATCTGCGCCGCCAGCGTCGACGATGACCCGAAGCTGACGACCAGTTTCACTCCGGTCGCGTGCTCATAGGCCTGCGACAAGACCGGCATCACCGGCTGCAGATCAGCCGCCGCCGCGACCCGCAGCTCTTTCTGCTGCGCGCCTGCGCATGAAACACCCAGCATTGCCAGGCACACCAGTGCGGCAGACGCACCCTGCGCTTTACGATAGGCTAGAGAAGACCATGAACGTAGCAACACATCAACTTAGATGCACGGAATGCGCCGCCGTCATCACGAAGGAGGGCGTGAGCAGCAACTTTCGCTGCCCGCAGTGCAACGGCCTCTACGAGGTCGTCTACCCATGGTCGTCCGCCACTTCCGCTACTCATGCCGCCGGTCCACAGAGCCTTCTGCCAAACCCCAGCGCCCTCCGCTGGCTCTGGCAGGAGCGCCGCACGTCCACCATGCCCATCGACCAATCCGGCGTCTGGCGCTTCCGTGACCTGCTTCCTATCGTCGACAATCTCGATCACGTTGCCACCCTCCGCGAGGGCAATACACCACTCTATGAGCTGCCGCGCTGCGCCAAGTCCGCAGGCATCAACTGGCTCTTAGCCAAGCATCAGGGCATGAATCCCACCGCGTCCTTCAAAGACACCGGCATGACGGCTGCACTCTCTGTCGCTGCCGAGCGCGGCTTCGAGTGGGTCGCGTGCGCTTCCACCGGCAACACCTCTGCGGCGATGGCTGCGTATGCGGCGCGCGCCGGACTGCGCAGCATCGTCTTCATCCCTGAGGGCAAGATCGCCTGGGGCAAGCTCTCGCAGTCGATGGACTACGGCGCCCTGACCATCCAGCTGAAGACTGACTTCGACGGCTGCGTTCAGATCCTGTCCGACCTGGTAAGGCGCTTTCCCATCTATCTCCTTAATTCGGTCAATCCTTATCGTCTCGAAGGCCAGAAGACGCCCGCCTTCGAGATCGTCGAGCAGATGGACTGGCAGGTTCCCGAACACATCGTCGTTCCTGGCGGCAACCTCGCGAACTCCGCCGCGCTGGGCAAAGGCTTCTCCGAGATGCTGCAACTCGGACTCATTCCGCGCACGCCGAAGATCAGCGTGATCCAGGCAGAGGGAGCCAATCCTCTGTATCGCTGGTTCACCGACGCAAACCGCGTAATGAAGCCCGTCACCGCGGAGACCCGCGCCACCGCGATTCGCATCGGTAACCCGGCCTCCTGGCGCAAGGCCGCTGCGGTCATCGACGACCTCGGGGGCTGGTGCGAGCAGGTGTCCGAGCAGGAGATCGCCCTCGCCAAGGCTGAGATCGGGGCTGAGGGAATCGGCTGCGAACCCGCTTCGGCCGTCACGCTGGCCGGCCTCAGAAAACTTATCGCGCTAGGCAAGATCACGCCGGAGGAGCGCGCCGTCCTGATCCTCACCGGCCACACGCTCAAAGACTCGCAGTACACCATCGACTACCACCGCAACGAGCTCTTCACCGACGCCGAGAAGGCCCAGCTCACCCCCGCCGACCAGGCTCGTCACGCAGCGCTGCGCAAGCCGCCTATCGTGCTCGAGGCCGACACCGACGTAGTCCTGCGCACACTCGAATCGCACATCAACCAGCCGCAGCCCGCATGACGAACTTCAGTCAAAACAGGCCGTTCCACGTCCGGCTTCCCGCTACCTCGGCCAATCTCGGCCCAGGCTTCGACACCCTCGGCCTTGCCATGGCGCTTTATCTCACCATCGACGCAACTCCCGCCGAGGAGTTCCACATCGCCGCGACTGGCCGCAACGCCGAAGAGTGTGCGCGGCTCGAAGACAACCTGATTCTCACCACCTATATGGACGTCCTGGCCAACGCCGGCATCCTCGCTCCTCATGTCCATCTCAAGCTCCACAATGAGATTCCTCTGGGCATGGGCTGCGGCTCCTCGGCCGCCGCGCTTCTGGTGGGAATCCTTATGGCCAATCACTTCGGTAGTCTGGCGTGGACAGACCAACAGATTCTGGAGGAGGCCTGTCGCCGTGAGGGGCATCCCGACAACGTCACAGCATGCTACCTGGGCGGGATGACCGCTTCTGCGATCACAGACGAAGGACTCGTCACCGCGACATTCGGCCACGACCTCAAGTGGAATCTTCTTCTCGCGCTGCCCACAGCCAGCCTTTCTACAAAAAAAGCACGAGCACTGCTTCCGGCGCACTATTCTCGCGAAGACGCCGTCGCCAACATTCAGTCCACTGCTCTCCTTGTCGCTGCCTTCGCGCAAAATCGCCCCGATCTGTTGCGTACGGCCATGCGCGACCGCCTTCACCAGCCCTATCGTGCTAAGGCCTGTACTTTGTTGCCTTTACTCTTACCTCTTGCGAAACTGCCTGAAGTTTTGGGTGTCGCGCTCAGCGGCGCCGGCCCCGGAGTGTTGTTGATAGTCGCAGATCCATCCCCTCTTAAACTCGACGATCACATCCGTCAAGCTACGAGTGATCCGACCTTGGAGGTGGTTCACACCACTATCTCGGGAGGGGTTGTTCAGGCATAAGCCTTTAGGTATCATTAACATATCGTGGTATTGCACAAGTAGTAACTGAGTAACTTTCGCCCAGATTACCTAAGATTGCTTTACGCCATCAAGAATTGTTCGTACCTTAGCACTCGTGGGCAGTTCTGGGGAGGGCTGCTACGCCGCCCGTTGACCTCTTTCAATAGAGGTCCGGGCGTTTGCTTTTGGCTACAACTTTCGTCTTGAAACTCTAGGCTTCCTCGAGCATCTATTATTCTGTAGACTGCGCTACAACCACATGGGTGGAAAATAAAGGCGTAGGGCAATCTGGAGGAAGTTAAATGGCAGCAGGTCTGCACGTCACTGAAGTAAACGATTCCAACTTTGAAAAAGATGTTCTACAGTCGGCCGAGCCCGTACTCGTAGATTTTTGGGCCGCCTGGTGCGGTCCCTGTCGCGCCCTGGCCCCGGTCGTCGATGAGGTTGCCAATCAGTATTACGGCAAACTCAAGGTCATGAAGATGGATGTTGACTCCAACACAGCCACGCCGATGCGGTACGGCATTCGCGGCATCCCGGCTCTTCTCCTCTTCAAGGATGGCAAAGTGGCCGAACAGATCGTCGGCTTTGTCCCCAAGGACACCATCGACAAGTCTGTGCTCAAAGTTCTGGCATAAGCAATAACCAGCGATATCGAACGGCCCGGCGGCTCTTAAACCTCCGGGCCGTTATTTTTTCAGGCCGCTGAGTTGCGACAACGGGGATGTTGCTGCTTCTGCAAGTGAGGGCCTGCTCTCGTTTCGCGGAGACCTGACCTCATCGTTCGCGAAGCTGGCAGGCGCGAGGAGTTGGGTTTAATCCAGGACTGTGCTGCATGGAACAGTTTTGGACCGTAACTCCCGTACATTGAAGACTCTCCCCGCACGAGGTGCTTATGGCAGATAAACTGATCGCGTTTTATCCGCACAGGCGCAATAGAAATGGGTCCTACGATTCCATCTGTCTAAGTTGTTTTGCGACGATTGCAAGCGCAAACACTGAGAGCGAATTGCTGAGGTTTGACAGCAAACACACCTGCGATCACGCGTTGCTGTCGATGCGACGGCTCTTTCTCCGAGCCGATCTGTTACGGGACCTCCCTAAACCATCGGCTTCCGATCACTCCAGAACTGCCCCGTGATCCCGGCCCCGCGTTTCGTTTAGGGAAGCCGGTCTGAATTACTTTCTGCCTTCGCGACCTTGGAGGATATCCTCTTCGGCTTCACCGGCTTTGTCCCACCCATCTCCTCGTGAACAGAGAGATCGGTCTCATCGAGCAGAACATTCAGCAGAGACTGGTTTACCTTGATCTGGCCGTTGTACTCGATATACCCGGCGTCGCGGAAACGGTTCATAAAAAGGTTTACCCGAGACCGCGTGCAGCCGATGATGGAGGCCAGAGCTTCCTGGCTGATCTTTGGAATATTTGGCTCGGGGTCGGCGATTTTACCGAAATTCGCCATGTTCAGGAGAGCCCGTGCAAGACGCTTCTCGGTGGAGTTGAAGAGCTGATCGATCAGGTCGTCCTGAATGCGGCTGGTGCGCTCGAGAAGATAGGCAACAAAGAACTCGGACATCTTCTGCTCATCGTGCAGCACGCGAATCATCTCGGTCCGGCCGATCCGTAAGAGGACACAGTCTGTCAGCGCCGTGGCCGAGGCTATGTGGAGTTTGTGACCGGCGGGGAGACACTCCTGCCCGACAAAGTCGCCGGCGTTCAGGATCGCCAGCGTAGCCTGCTTGCCCACGTGGGAGATTACAGTCAGTCTCGCTTTGCCATTCTGAATATAGAAGATGTTGGAACCGCTATCGCCCTGGGAAAAGATCCTCGAACCCTTGCGAAAACGAACAACGGTCTTTCCCAGACCGGACTCGGCCAGGAAGACGGAGGCATCGAACGAAACATCAGTCTTTGGAGCCACGTGAAATCTCCGGCAAGGCAGGAAGGCGGATGGCAGTCTCTTGAAGTACTTTGTACCTCAGAAATCCAATTTGCGGAACCTCTCATCGCCAAACTGGCCATTGCTGCGTTGAACAGTTAAGCATGGTATTTCCAAGTGACGCTTTCTGTGCGATTTAGCACAGAAAATCGACTTTTTCTTCTCTGCGAAGTAGGGACTAGCCTTATCAACACCACTTGAGGCGAAAATGTGGCGAGATCAGGGAAGTGGTTGAACCGTTTTGTCTTCTCACGGTGTGTTATGTTTCTATCGATTCCAGATGCAAATTAACGATCGGGACGAATACCCATGGGCCTTCTGAGCCACCTGTTCTACCCTTGGGGTCTGTTGCTCCAGGGACTTGCGGTCGTCCACTTCATCCGGCGCAGGCCAGATACTTACTGGATTTACATCATCCTTTTTCTCGGCCCCGTCGGCGCGCTGATCTACCTCCTCGTCGAAGCAATTCCCGATATCGGCCTCGTAGGCCAGTCCTTCAAAGGCTTCTCGCGCCGGAAGCGCATCGGCCAACTTGGAATCGCCATCCGCGACAATCCTTCCACGGGAAACTACGAAGAACTGGGCGATCTATACATGGAGGAGAACAAGCTTCCGCTCGCCCGCTCCGCTTACGACAAAGCCATCGCAGCCCGAGCCAACACCATCGATCCGTTCTATCACCGTGGAGTTTGCGCCATTCTCTTGGGCGACGCCGCTGCGGCCCTGCCCGACCTCGAACGCACGGTCACAGAAGATCCGGACCACGACTTTTATCGTGCACCCGGACTGTTAGCCCACGCGTACGCGCAGACCGGACAAAAAGAACGGGCCGAAGCCCTCTTCCGCAAAGTAACAGCGGCCTCGACCTCTTCTGAGACCTACCTCAACTTCGCCAATCTCCTGGCAGCCGAGGGACGCAACGCCGAAGCCCGCGAATGGGCCCAGAAGGTTCTCGACAAGAAGCCCAGCATGCTCGCGTACCAGCGCCGTCGCGAGCGCCCATGGTTTCGCAGCGCCAACGCGATGCTCAAACGGCTTCCCGCCTGAAGACTCCAGACAGAATCAAATCACCCGTTTCTCAAAGACCAGAGAGGTCTTCACCTTCTCGTAGCCGTCACGAAGATAAAAACGGTGCGCGTCTTCCCGCTTGATCTGCGACCGAACGCGGACAACAGGGATCGATCTGCTTCGCGCCCACTCTTCAACTGCTACACAGAGACGCCTGCCCACCCCCAACCCCCGCGTATCCTCCCGAACGACCAGTCCGCCGATCACCGCGCAGACACACGATTGCAGATGGCGCTCCGTCGCGGCATCGATCCAGCCCACGACCTGCCCGTCGAGAACAGCGGCAAACGCAACTCTATCCGTAGAGCGCGAAGTCTCCTCGATGCGCTCGCAAAGCTCGTCGGGCGAACTGGCATAGCCAAGTTGGCTGCTCAACTCAGCAGCCGCTTTTGCATCGCCGGCCGTAAGGTGGCGGATAGATAGTCGTGACAAATCCCTTTCGGCAGGGGTACTCACGCCCGTATCGTTGCGCGTCTCGGTTTTCATATCGCCTAGAATAAAATATTCCGCTTGCGAGTGTTAGATTGATCTGCCATGAAAATCTCCGCCGCGTTCGTCCTCGCCGCCACCGTTTCTCTCGCCGCCCAGCAGAATCCCTCAACCATAGCTAAGGTCGCCACCGTCGACCCGCGCTTTCAGTCCTACAACGTTGAGATGGTCGAGATCATCGGTGGCCGCTTCTGGAAGCCATACAGCAGCAACTCCGCGGCGGAGCCCAAACCCACAACTCCAGCAGAGATGGCTGCTACTCTTTTTGAGCAGCGAACACCAATCGACCTTTCGAATCCGCGCCTACGCAAGCTTGCCGCTGCTCTTGGTCCCGCATACATTCGCGTCTCTGGAAGCTGGGCCAACACGGTCTATTTCCAGGACTCCGATGCACCTGCACCGGCGACTCCTCCAGAAGGCTTCAATGGCGTCCTCACCCGCGCACAATGGAAGGGTGTCATCAACTTCGCGAAAGCCGTCGACGCCGAGATCGTGACTTCCTTTTCCACCAGCGGTGGCACTCGCGATGCATCCGGAACGTGGGCACCTGTCGAGGCAAAGAAGTTCCTCGAATACACGCAGTCCATCGGTGGATCCATCGCCGCCGCCGAGTTCATGAACGAGCCCACAATCACCAGCGCGGCGGGCGTTCCAGAGGGCTATGATGCGGCCGCTTACGGCCGTGACTTTGCGGTCTTTCGGTCTTTCTTTCGCAAGGCTGAGCCCAAGGCCATCCTTCTTGGCCCGGGCTCCATTGGCGAAGGCATCGACCTCGTTCCGCTCAAGCTCGTTCCGTCAAAGGAGATGCTCGACTCCATGGGACCCAACGCCGTGGATGCATTCTCCTACCACTTCTATGGCGCTCTTTCCCAGAGATGTCGCGCACTAAACGGAGCCAGTCACAACACAACTCCGGATGCAGCACTCACCGAGGACTGGCTTACGCGTACTAGCACGGTGGAGCAGTTCTATGCCGGTCTCCGCGACACTTACGCTCCCGGCAAACCCATGTGGGTTACGGAGACCGGGCAGACCGCCTGCGGAGGCGATCGCTGGGCTTCGACGTACCTGGACAGCTTCCGCTATCTCGATCAACTCGGACGCCTGGCTCGCAGCAACGTGCAGGTCGTACTGCACAACACGCTCGCCGCCAGCGACTACGGCCTTATCGACGAGAAGACCCTCATTCCGCGTCCGAACTACTGGGCTGCTCTGCTTTGGCACAACACCATGGGAACGGCAGTTCTCGATGCCGGTCCCGCGCCGGGGAACTCTGTTCATCTCTATGCTCAGTGCATGAAGAGCCACCCCGGTGGAGTGACTCTGCTCGCGATCAACCTCAGCCGGACAGACACGCAGAAGCTGAACGTTCCGGAAAAATCCACTCGCTACACTCTCACGTCGACGGACCTGATGGGCCACACCGTTCAACTCAACGGCAGGGATCTGATGCTCTCCGCGAATGGCGACGTTCCTGCGCTCACCGGTCTAACGACAGGGAAGGGCGATCTAATCCTCCCAGCCGCCAGCATCACCTTTCTCACTCTGGCCGAAGCCAATAACTCCGCCTGCAAATAGGCGAATCAAGTGAGGCCAAAACCGCACCTTCTTACTCCTCCACGATGGTCCAGCTGGAATCGGGATCGAACGCATTCATCGCAGTTGCCCTCTCTGTGGTGGTCTTTCCCAGATCCCTCTGGAGCAGCACGCCATCCTGATTCATTATGAAGGTCATCACTCCAGAGTTGCCATACTCCGCGGGATAGGCAACAAACGCGAATCCGCCTGTCATTTTGCCATTGACCACGTAGTCCTTCGCACCGCCCGGCGTTTTATCGGTTTGCCCCTTCAACATTTTGAAATAGTAGCCGTGGAATGCCGTGTGCCCCTCCGGCTTTTGGGTATATCCTTCGGCCGTTGCGAACGCCGCCAGCGGCCCGAGCGGGCTCTGTGGTTGTCCATCCGGCGACTTCCAGTACAAGCCGTTCTGCCGGCCCGGATCACTGATGAACTTCGCGGCGAATTGTTTCGTAGTCTGGCCATCGTGAGGCTTGGCGAAGTACTCGGCCTGAGCGTCCGCCACCGCCCCGCAAACCTCGATGATCGCCAACTCATTCCTGCCAATACGGCGGTTGAGAACCTCGTCTCTTCCCGCAGCGGTATCGAAGAACCACTGCCCGCCATCATTCGTCCTTAGCGGAATTGGGAAAGGAAAATTGTCGGCCCCGACGAGAAGGATCTGGGAGCCATCCGGCATCTTGCGCCAGCGATGCATTACTCCATACCCTGTCACAAAGGCATTCGCGGCATTCTTGTCCTGGACAGGATCGCCTGAGAGGATGATCTCCTTCGAACCCGGACCGAAGAGTTCCATCATCGCGTTTTGATCGCCTGACTTTGCCACTGTCAGCAGCGCATTTCCCGCGTCGTCCGGAGAAGCAAACGCGTTGATCGAAGGTTTATCGGCTTTTTTGCAAGCGGCGAGCGGAAGAACCAGCGCCAGAAGCAGCATCCGGATCGTAAACGCAATTCTGCGGTGTTCGAGCGACATCACATCCTCCAAAAACTTCGACCGTAAACTCTTTACCAATTCCCCTCGCTGAATCTGACTTCGTTGCAATCCATCGCAGCCTACCTGCGACCACCCCAACCACCTCCGCCACCGCGGCTTGCTGAGCCTCGAGCGCTCTCCGCCCTGGATTGCCAGCCACCGCCACTGCCTCCTCCACCGCCCCATGCCGACGAACTCCTCTCCTGTCCCCCGTACCCGTGAGCGGCAGCAGAGTTGGCTCCCGAGTAGTTTGAGGTGGATTTAGGCGTCCCCTGCGTCTGGTTCCAACCGCTGCCGGTGTTCTTGTAGACGTTTCCGTTTGCAGCCGCATACTTGTTGCCGTTCGCCGTTTGGGCCACGCCGCCGCTGTTGCCATACTTGCCGGACGCGGCAACGGCTGAGCCTCCTGCCGAAGTCTGCGCCGAGGCAACCGTCCCATTCGCCGTGGTCTGATGCTGGGTGTACGCGGTGTTTCCATTCTTGGAGTAGACCGAGCTTCCATAGCTCCCGTAGGCGTTCGAGGCTTGATGCGTTGCGGCATAGGCTCCGGTGTTCGGGTTGTACGCCTGGCCGACAGCCTGCGAACCATAGGCGTTTGAGGCTGACGCGCCACGAGCATAGGTGCCAGTGGATGGGTTGTAGCCGGCGGAAGCGTGCGCACTGCCGTAAGGTCCGTAGGCGGATGCAGTGCTGCCATAGTAGCCGCCATGCCACGCGCTGTTTCCGTAGTAGCCGGTACTCCTGTAGACCACCGTGCCGCCGTGCCAGTTGCAGTTCCAGTAGCTGTATCCCCAGCTGTTGCTCATCGCCGCGCCGATTGCGATTCCAACCCCGAAGGCAAGCACGGCGGTCGTCACCACCGCCGCGGTGCTGTACCCAGGCGTCACATAAGGAGTGCCGTAGACAACCGTGGGGTTGTATGTCGGCACATACACAACCTGCGGATTGGTGGGCTGTATCACAATCACCTGCGGCGACTGCTGGACGACCGTAATCTGCGAGCCTGATTTCAGATTGCCTGCAGCCTGTGCTTTAGCGCGCAAGAACTGTACCGCCGTCATCAGATCGGCAGGTTGAGTGTGGTACGCCTCACCCAACGCAGAGGTCCAACTCAAGTTCTTCGCCAGGTTGTCGAGGACCGTAGGAAACTGCGTGAGAGCCTTCACACTGGGGTCCCACGTCTGTGCATCGACACCCTGCGTCAGGGACTGGCCGGTGAGGTTCTGATTCGCTTGCAGCCAGCCGCTGGCGGCCGCAACCTGGTCCGGAAATGTCGCAGCTCCCAGAATCTGGGCGACCAGGGCATCCGGGTATAGCGCGATCGGCGCAGCCAGCTGTTGCAACTCCTCCGCAGACATCGGCGCACCTTGTCCCGAGTAGCCGGTGGCCGCGGGTGCTGGTTCCTGGCCCGCAGCTTCAAGCGGTACTGCGGCGAATACAAGCAGCGGAACTAACACCATCGATAACAGCTGTTTCATGAAAGTCCTGATCATTTTCTCTCCATCCGGTAAGAACATCGAGGCTCGGCTCGATTCGCTAATGAGCGATGCGTTGAGCGCACATCGAACTTTCTAGGCCCCGAGTCTAGCTCCGAAACTCGTCGCAAGATACTGGTGATAGTAGTAGTTATTTCGCGATCAGAACGAGAGAGTGGACGGCGAGCGAACCGATAGCTCCCGGAAACGATCGTTTCGGGAACTACGCCCCCGCAAATCATTCCAAAGGCCCAACCATTACACTGGCATGAATGCTCGAGTGGATGCTCTTCCGCATAATCATCGTGGCCTTCTTCATCCTGGCCACAAGCTTCTTCGTGGCCGCGGAGTTCGCCCTCGTCAGCGTCCGCGAGACGCGAATCCAGCAGCTCATCGCCCTCGGCCGCCCCGGCGCCCGCACCGCTCTCAAGCTCAAGCACTCCATCGATGAGTTCCTTCCCGCCGTCCAGCTCGGCGTTAC
This sequence comes from uncultured Acidobacteriaceae bacterium, assembly GCA_963798925.1. GTDB lineage: Bacteria > Acidobacteriota > Terriglobia > Terriglobales > Acidobacteriaceae > Edaphobacter. The sequence continues at coordinate 21,744 of CAWCVD010000003.1, read as the reverse complement.
CGTCGCGGGCCTCGCCCTTGGCTGGGTCGGCGAGCCCGCCATCGCCGAGATCATCCTCAACCTCGAGTCCGCCTGGCTCCATACGCTGCCCGTCCTCGCCGTCCTCTACGCCCACACCATTGCAGTCATTCTCGCCTTCGCGATCATCACCTACTTTGAAGTCCTTCTCGGCGAACTCGTCCCCAAATCCCTCGCCCTCCAGCGCGCCGAGCGCATCGCCCTCGCCGTCGCCGGGCCCATGGACGTCTTCATCCGCATCACCCGCCCCATCGTGCGTCTGCTCAACTCCTCCGCGTCTATCGTCCTCAGTCTCTTCCGTGCACCGTTGCGCGGCGAAGGCGCAGTTCACTCGCCCGAAGAATTAAACTTATCGCCACAGCCACCCGCCGCATGGGTCTGCTGCCTGTTTTCCAGGAAGAGATCATTCATCGCGCCATCGAGCTCAACCACGTCACCGTCCGGGAGATCATGACGCCCCGCGGGAAGATTTTTTCCCTCCCAGCCGATCTCCCGCTCCAACAGGCCTCCGCGCGCATCGTCGAGGAGCAGCACTCCCGCGTCCCTGTCTACGACCCCGCCACAGGGCCCGAGTACATCATCGGCATCGTCTACTCCAAAGATATCTCCCGCCTCATGCACTTTCGCACTGTCGCGCTTTCGATGGGTGCCAAAGGCGAGTCCGGTCTAACCCTCCGCGAGGTCATGCGCGAGATCACCGTCGTGCCCGAGACAAAGCTCGCCATCGATCTCCTCCAGGAGTTTCAGGAGCGCCGCCGCCACATCGCCATCGTCGTCGACGAGTTCGGTTCCACTGTCGGCCTCGTCACCGCCGAAGACATCCTCGAACAGGTTGTCGGCGAGCTCGAGGACGAGTTCGACATCAGCCGCTCGCCTCTCCTCAGCACCACCGGAGCCATGACCCTCGACGGCAGCACGCCGCTGCGCGACCTCGGCAACCAGCTCCACTGGACCTTCCCGCGCGAAGCAGGCGTCGAGACCCTCGCCGGCTTCCTCCTCGCACAACTAGGACACATACCCGCCGTCGGCGAGACAGTCGACTACGAAGGACGCCGCTTCAGGGTGGTCGAGATGGCCGGCCACCGCATCAACCGCGTGATCGTTGAAGACATTGCCACGCGATCATCTCCGTCAGCCAACATGGAAACAACGCAATGACCCGTCTGCCACAACTCCGAGTGCCCCACGTCCGGATCTTCGGACGTCGCCTTTCACCAAGCCAGGTCCCTCCAATTCGCTTCGCCCTCTCGACAGCTGTCGCCGGAGAACTCAGCAGATGATCCAACTGCCCAAGCCCCTCCGCCGCATCCTCCTCACCCTCCCCGTCCTTTGGGTCGTCGTCTCCCTGGTCTTTCTCCTCATCCATCTCGTCCCGGGCGACCCTATCGTCCAGATGCTCGGCGAAGGAGCCACCGCTGCCGACATCTCCGCCCTCCGTCACTCCTACGGCCTCGACGCCCCCCTCGGCCAGCAGTACGCCCATTACTGGCACGGCGTCCTCCATGCCGACCTCGGCCAATCCCTCCGCCTCCACGACTCCGTCACCCACCTCGTCCTTCAGCGCTATCCCTTTACCCTGGCCCTGACGCTGGCTGCCCTCCTCATCGGCATCGGCCTCTCCATCCCCGCTGGCGTCTGGTCGGCTCTCCACCGCAGCCGCTGGCAGGATCGCACCCTGGGCGTAGTGTCCCTCGTCGGCCTCTCTTTCCCCAACTTTGCCCTCGGCCCCATCCTCATCCTTCTCTTTTCCATCTACCTCGGCTGGCTTCCGGTCTCAGGAGCAGGCACCGGCACCCTCACCAGCTTCTTGCTGCACCTGATCCTGCCAGCCGTCACCCTCGGCCTCGGTCTGGCCGCCATTTTGACCCGCATGGTCCGAACCGCCATGCTTGAAGAGCTCAGCCAGGACTACATCCGCACCGCCCGGGCCAAAGGCCTCACCGAAAATCAGGTCGTCTACCGCCATGCCCTGCGCAACGCCTTAATTCCTGTTTTGACCGTCATTGGCCTCCAGTTTGGCAGCCTGCTTGCAGGAGCAATTGTGACCGAAACCATCTTTAGCTGGCCTGGTATCGGTCGACTGACTATTTCGGCTATCTCCAATCGCGACTATGCGTTGGTGCAGGGTTGTTTACTGGCTGTCGGGTTAACTTACGTGGGAGTGAATCTCCTCACCGATATCGCCTACACTGTAGCCAACCCGCGTATTCGCGGTGTGTAGTGCCAGAAGAGAAGGAACGTTATGAGACTCATTCGACCTTGGTCCCGCTCCACAGTTGCCGTGCTGGTCGCTCTCTCGGCCTCACTCTCAGGCCACGCCCGCGCTCAGGACAACTCAGCCGGCCCCAGCAATCACGCGAGCTCCAAACCCATTCCCGGCCAACCCGAACAGGTCCCAGCCTTCCTCAAACCCAAGCCGCCCGCCCCTGAGCCGACCACCCCGCCCGCACGTCCCTTTCACGACTCCCGCTACGGCGTCTCCTTCACCATTCCTCCCGCCTGGAACGTCGACCGCAAGGATGGCGACGTCAGCACCTTCCGGCTCGACGCCCGCAACGCCGCCCACACCGCCCAGATGCGCGCCGTGGCCACTATCAGCTTCAACCCCCACCCCACCTCCACCTTCAGCGGAGCGCTCTTCTACTACTCCGTCATTCCAAACGTCAGCGCCAACCAGTGCGCCGCCCAGGCCATCGCCCGCGCTCCGCACAGCGTCACCACCACTCAGGTCGCCGGCGTTCCGTTCACCCACGGCTACGACGAGCACGGCGGAATCTGCACGGAATCCCGCGACGAAATCTACACCACCGAGCATGGAGATGCCTGCTACCGCTTCGATGCGGTCATCAACAGCTTCTGCGGTGGCGACGTCAGCGGTGTGCGCGACATTACTGACCACGAACTAGACGACGTCCGCAAACGCATGCAATCCATCCTCAACACCGTCCGTTTCGACAACTGATTCTGAGGAATTCCTCAGACCGTACCATTCCTCCCCAAGGTACGATTCGTCGCTACCATATAGAGGTCGTCATCCTGAGCGGAGCGAAGGATCCCCGCATTTGCTTTTGGAATAGCTTGCCGTCGCAAGAACAGTGTCGCCTGCCTATTGCATTTGCCTGACTGAAAAACCAACAACTGTTTCGCTGAAAACTGATCGCCATTTGCCTTTGTATCTCTCTCGCATCAACGTGGCGTCTAGCCCTGGTTATGCCTTCTACTCCACCGGCAACTCCATCACACTAGCCTCCACCCCATCCTCCACCGTCACAAACCCCACCGTCACCGGCAGCGAAAACCGTCGCGGCCCTGCACTCCCTGGATTGAAAAACACAACATCCTTCCGCACCGAAACCGAAGCCTTGTGCGAGTGCCCGCTCACGACCATCGCCACTCCCGCCGCTACCGGATCGATATCCAGATCATGTACCGAGTGCACCAGATAAAACAGCTTCCCACCCAACTCCACCACATCGGTCGCAGGCAACTCCGCACAAGCGCCCGAAACATCCACATTCCCGCGAATCGCTGTCACCGGAGCGATCCTTCGCAGGCCCTCCAGCACAGCAATATCCCCTACGTCCCCTGCGTGCAGAATATGCTCCACCCCACGCAGCGCCACCAACGCCTCCGGCCGCAACAACCCATGCGTATCCGAGATCACTCCGATCAACATAGCGGTTACGCGAGCTTCAGACTCATCAGGGAAGCATACTCGCGGCTCTGCTTCGGATCATGGCTTCGATCCGGATCAATCCGAAGCTCCAGCATCCTGACTCCGCTCAGGTTCACCGTATAGTCCTCGATCTCCTCGGTCGAACCATTCGGCGAGAAGGTCCACTGCTGACGCACCAGCTCTTTCAGCTCCGTGCCCGAGCCGGCAAACACCGCAAACTCCTGCGCGCGTTCCGCCGTCTTCTCGACAAAATGCAGCCGCACACGTTTGATGTTCGTCGGCTCATCGAAGTGAAGCCGGATCAACTGCGGCCCCGGCACAGAAGCCCTCCATCCCGTCGTCTCTTTCTTCCCCAGCGCATTTTCAATCGGAAACTGCTCATCTTCGGAGCTGATCTCCACCCGAGCGATCCGGTCCAGCTCACGCCACAGATCAGGAAGCGAAGGTGCAGCCGCAGCCGAAGGTGACACGATACTCTTACGCATGAAATTGCCTCTCTACTCCAACGCCAAGCATACCCCATCCACCGCATGGGCCAAGCCGGAATGAATGTATGCTTTCAGAAACGCATGCTCTGATCGGAACAGGGCCAATTCTGAGGAGATATCTCGTGAAGAATCTGGTGTTGCGCTTGCTCGCTCTTATCGTGGTATCCGCAGGCATGCTCCAAGCGCAGGACAAGCCCGATTCCTCTCCCCACACCGAGCAGTTTGTCTCCGTCGACAAAGACGTCAAGCTCGAGGTGCTCGATTGGGGCGGCACCGGCAGGCCGATGGTTTTTCTATCAGGCCTCGGAAATACGGCGCACGTCTTCGACAGGTTAGCTCCAAAATTTGCCACGAACTATCACGTCTACGGCATTACACGTCGAGGCTTCGGAAACTCCAGCAAGCCCGCCCCAGTTGTCAGCAACTACACCGCCGACCGTCTCGGTGACGATGTGCTCGCCGTCGTCGACGCACTTAAGCTGGATCGCCCCATCCTGGTCGGACACTCGATCGCAGGCGAAGAGCTAAGCTCCATCGGTAGCCGTCATCCTGAAAGAGTAGTCGCCTTGATCTATCTTGATGCCGCATTCCCATACGCTTTCTACAACCATGCCAATAACGAGTGGACCTTCGACATGCTGGACGTGCGGAAGCAGATCAATGCAATCGAGGCGGGAGCAGTGTTAGAGCCGCAGCTTGTCGATGACATGGTGGCCAGTGCCGCTCAATATCTGAAAGATCTGCAGGAACTGCAGAAGGAGCTCGCGATGGAAAAGCCTCCATACCCGCCGCCACCCCCGCCAATTGGTTTAGCAATCAAATTCGGCCAACAAAAATACACAAAGATTAACGTTCCCGTACTCGCCATCGCTGCGTGTCCTCACAACTTCGACCGAGGTTCCTTCGCCAACCCAGACGCCAAAGCCGCGATGATCGCCGATGATCGTGCACGCTGTACAGCGCAGGTAGACGCCTTTGCAGCCGGAGTGCCAACCGCGCACGTCGTCCGTATGCCAAACGCGGACCACTATGTCTTCAACTCAAACGAAGCCGACGTCATTCGAGAGATGAATGACTTTCTCTCTAAGTTGCCATAATTCCAAATCGTCGTTAGACGGAGGATCGCGATGGGACGCGAAGCAACCTGCGATTGCACCTTCAATGGAACCACCGCCAAAGTGAAGGCGCTCCTCGAAACGCACGAACTCATCCTGCGCGGAGACATCCGCATGACCGCCCCGCTCCACTCGCTCACGAAGGTCAGAGTCGAATCAGACAACCTCTGCTTCAACCTCGACAAGCGCCCGATGCAACTCCATCTCGGAGCGAAAGCCGCCGAGAGCTGGGCCAAGAAAATCAAAACTCCGCCACCCTCTCTAGCCGACAAACTGGGAATCACAGGCAAAGTCGTACGAACCATCGGCCCCGTATCCGACCGCGCACTCTTTTCAGCACTCAGCTCCGCCGCACAAGTCCGCGCGGAAGACCCCGACCTAATCATCTCCATCGTCGAGACACCCGAATCCCTGGCCACCACCCTGCGCAATGCGCAAAAGCAACTCGCCCGCTCCATCCCCATCTGGCTCGTCTACCGCAAAGGCCCCGGCCACCCCATCAACGAATCGCATATTCGCTCCACCCTGCGCGCGCTCGACTACATGGACACCAAAGTAGCCTCCGTCTCGCCCGAACTCACGGCCCTACGCTTCAACCTCCCAAAATCCAATTGAAGAGTCATCACGGACGGGCAAACGCTAAATCACATCTAAAAATCCCTGGTATCAGCCTTTATCCCTTTGATCACTGTAACGCCTTACAACCCCGCCGACATCCGAGTCCGCGGATCCATCCAATCCCGCAGAGCATCCCCAATAAAATTGAACGACAGCACACAAAGCATCACTGCCGCAGCCGGAAACACCACTAGATGCGGCGAATCGAACAGATGTGATCGCGCATCATTCAGCATCGACCCCCAGCTGGCCGTCGGTGGCGGCACTCCTAGCCCCAAAAAACTCAGCGTAGCCTCAGCCAGCACCGCGCCCGCCATCCCAATCGCCGCCTGAACAATCAGCGGCTGCAGAATATTCGGCAGCACATGCCGCGTCATGATCCGCAAATCCGAGGCGCCCAGCGCCCTCGCCGCCTCCACAAACTCCCGCTCCTTCACCGCCATCACCTGCCCGCGTACCAACCGCGCATACCCCACCCACCCCGAGATCGCCAGCGCCAGGATCACATTCCCGAGCCCCGGCCCCATAAACGCGACAAACGCAATCGCCAGCAGAATCCCCGGCAGCGCCATAAACGCATTCGTCACGTAAACATTGACCACCGTATCCGTCCACCCGCCATAGAATCCTGCCAGCCCGCCGGCCACCAGCCCCACCGCCAGCGACAATCCCACCACACTCACCGCGACAATCAGCGAGATCCTCGCGCCATACAAAGTCCGCGAGAGAATGTCCCTTCCCAGCTCATCGGTTCCAAACCAGTGAGACCACGATGGCCCCATCAACCTCCCCGGCAGATCCAACTGCGCCGGATCCTGCGGCGCCAGCCAGGGCGCAAACACCGCGCACACCACAAACACCGCCAGCAGCGCCACACCCAGCGCAGCCAGCGGCTGTCTCCTTATCAACTCAGTCGCGACGGCGAACGATCGTCCCGGTCCTGCGGTACTCGCCTCAGTAATCTCCACACCCAAATCCTACATGCAGTCGCCGGCGTCTATGCGCCTGGCATCGGCCTCGGATGCAGAATCATCCACGACGTCCCAAACTTATCCCGCAGCATTCCAAACCGAAACGCAAAGAACGTCTCCGCCATCGGCATAAATACCTCGCCACCCTCTTTCAGCAGCGCATAGGCGCGCTCCGCTTCTGCATCGCTGTCGACGCCAAGCGAAAGATAAACACTTCGCATCGGCTGAAACCGCTCTGGCGGCACATCGCTGCCCATCAGCTCCGTTTGGCCGATCGACATATTCGCATACAGAACATACTTCTCCAGCCCGGGCGGAACATTCTTCGGATCGGGCTGATCCGCATACCGCATCATCATATTGATCTTGGCGCCCAGGTTCTTCTCGTAGAAGCGAAACGCCTCTTCGCAGTTCCCGCCATAGTTCAGATACGCATTCAGCTGCATCAGCAAGACTCCCTTCGCAATCGCTCCAGTCTATTTCACCGAGAACAGCCGCACCGATGAAATTTTGATCATCGCAACTCCACATCGCATCCGGTGGAATCCGCTCTTTTTCGATAGAATCGCAGTGCCATGGGCCACCGTCTGCCATCTCTCCTTATCGCGGCACTGGCTGCATACGGCACCGCGGCTGCTCAGACAACGCCTCCTCCAACCGGCGCCGTTACCGGACACGTCTACTGCGCCGACACGCATACTCCCTGCCGATTTGCCAGCGTCACCCTGGAGATAGCTCCTCAGCCAAGGGCAAGCGGCTCCGGCAGCGCGAAATCGAAGCCCCGCAATTACGCCGCATCCACTGATCTCGACGGTGCCTTCCAGATCACCGGCGTCCTTCCCGGCGATTACTACATCCTCGCTCGCCAAACCGGCTACTTTCTACCCTACGACTTGGCCATAAACGAATTCTCAGACGACCCCGCCCAGCGAGCCAAAGCGATCGACGCCGTCCTGCCCAGGATTACCGTGACCGCCGGTCTCACAACCACGTCTGTCTTAAATCTCAGCCGCCGGCGCGTCTCTCTCAGGAACCGTTCGATTCGACGATGGCGGCCCAGCCTCAATCCTGCGACTGCATCTCTACCGCAAAGATGGATCCGGCAGGTGGAAACCATACCTGAACCACTCAGGCGATCCGGTAATGGCACCATTGGGACTGGGAACGCACACCGACAGTCGCGGTCACTTCACTGAGCTTGGTCTACCCGAAGGCATCTACTGCATTGAGATCATGCTCCCCGAGGTCGTCAGTGCCTCCGATACCATCACCGGCAATCCATCCGTTACCTATAGAGTCACCAATAACAACGCCCTTCGTATCTATAACGGAGACAAATTTCGTCTCCGCGACGCGGCTCCCATTGAACTTCACGAAGGCGAAGATCGTTCCGGCATCGATATTGTGATCCCGACCAGCGGCCTGCACTCGCTCCACGGTTTTGTCGTCGCAAAGACCGACGGCCATCCCATTACGGAGGGCCGCGTTCGCCTGCTCGATCCCGATGACAAGTCTATATTGCGAGACAGTTCGATTCAGCCCGACGGCACCTTCTTCTTCAACTACGTTCTCCAAGGTTCTTACCTGCTCGAGATCGAAGAAGCGGTCGATACGCAGAATGACAAGACAATAACCAGCTACGAATCTCTAACCACGCCGCTTCTGATCGAGCACGATATAACTGATCTCTCATACAGCCTCGTCCCCGAAAAGAAATGAAGTCGGCGGTCGAGACGTGCCGTCTCGACCGCCTGAACTCCATCGTTGTTCTTTGTCAGAGATAGCTCGCGTCCAGCTACCATCCTCTTTCTCTCACTCTTTCTCTCTTGAATTCCACGAACGTCTCGAACGTTCCGGTATGGTAAACAGCCGAGCTCCACGGCACACTCAAAAGGAAGAACGAATTCGGATTGCAGCCAGCGAGGCTGACGCTAAAGGTAGTGCTGGCAGTGCCGCTCGTCGCGATATCGCCAAGCGCGATCGGGAAACCTCCTGTCGCCGTAATCTTTGGGCTGCACCGCGGCCCAAAGAGCTGCGTCAGCTTGAAGCCGGTGATCTGCGTTGTATAAGCCGGCCCCACGTTTCCGTTAGTCGCGGTAATCGTCACAGTACCGGTATCGTGCCCATCTTCCGTCGTGGAAGCGGCGAACCTCAACCCGAAGCCGGGCAACTGTTTCGGGTCCACAATTCCCCAGTAAGCCGGTTTGGCCTGCAATCCCATATTGAACGGCAGCGGATAGTCCGTCCGGGCAACAGGGAAGCCGTCGAGCCACGTATCGTCGTCAGCCATGCCCCAGAACGTAACCGCGCTCAGCTTTCCTCTCAACTGCCGGAACGCCTCAAAGTACTGCGCGTACAGCCAGCCCTGTTCCGCCAGCACCGCCGGAGGAATGTTGTTGCCATAATTCGACGTTGTATCGCCTCCGTTATAGACGCTCATGTCCAGCTCGGTAATCTGCTGCTCGATCCCCGGAAATTTCTCGGCCATGGTATCGATCGCCGTTACCATCGTCTCCGTCGGCGGGAAGTTGATTGCGTTATGCATCTCATGCCCAACGCCGTCGAGCGGAATTCCCCGGCTACGCAGGTCGCCAACCACCTGCACCAGACACGCCAGCTTGTTCGGATCGGTCGTGCTGTAGTCATTGATAAATAACTTCGTCCCAGCCGGCGCATACTGTCTCGCCGCCTGCAGTGCTACATCGATGTAGCTCTTGCCCAACACGTTATAGAAAGGACCATGAGCGAGGCAGTCCGGTTGCGAAGGATCGAGCGGTTCGTTCACCACATCCCACACATACACACTCGTGCCGAAGTGCTGCACCTCGTTCTGAATATGCTCCTGAATATTCGCCGTCACCACAGCCTGATTCGCCGGCGAATTCGTCCCATCGCCCGTAGCGTACGCAGGAGTCTGCGCCCCCGTCGCCCAAACCAGGTTATGTCCGCGAATCTTCATGCCATTGCACACCGCGAGCCCGACTTCGCTATCAGCGTTGCTGTAGGTGAAGTTGCCTTTGCTGCCCTCCACTGAACTCCACTTCATGTCATTCCCTGAAACGATGCTGTTGAAATGCATCCCCAGCAACTGCGCATGCGGACCGGAGAGATCGGTCGTATCAATCTCCGCGCCCACAGGGAAGAACGCGGCAAGACTCTTGTAGATCGAAGGAATATCGGTCTGAATCGCCGGTGGCGCAACATAGCTCAACTGAAAATCGTCGGTATAGAACGACACAAGATCGGTCCCAGACGAAGGAACAGTCTGCAGATACAAAGATGCCGCCCCAGAATCGTAACTATTCGCCATGTTGTACCCGTTGACGCTGATCTGGTGCCAGGCTCCATCTGCAGGCACAGTAATCCCCGGGAATGGAGTGATGCTCGGGAAGCTCGTAATTCCTCCGAGCGTTGTCTGCAGGCTCATATTAATAATGTGGTTCGAGCCATCCGCCGGCGTCAGCATCACCCAAGCACTGATGTTGTACTGCGAGCCGGGATACATCTTGTTGCTCACATTGATCTGCGGCCCATCGAAGTTGGCAGTGCGCCCCGTGGTCAGCAGGCTATGCGTCCCACCGTGTGCGGCTGCAGTCGTGTTGGTCAGCGTGGAGCTGCCCGAACGCGAACTCCATCCATCCAGTCCGCCATCCTCAAACGTCGACGTAATCCCGGTATTGTCCTGCTGGCTCGCATTCGGCGGTGCCGGCGAAAGCTCGCCGATCACGACATCGCTGATGTAGAACGAGTCCGTCGCGCTGTTCGACTGGAAATAAAGCGTCAGGCTCGTGGGAGGCCCCGGCAGATTGCTGAAGCTGAAAGTCCCTTGCACCTTCGTCCAAGCCGTACTCGAGAGCGGCCCCGAGGTCGCAATATTGCCGAACGCCCCCGTCGTCGCGCAATCCGCCGTCTTCGTCGACATCGTCACCGTCGGATTGCTGCTGTCCGGTGCGGCAAGCAGCACATACGCGCTCACCTGGTAAGTCGCGCCCGCCACCACATTGGGCACGCTCAGCAGATTCAGGCTCGGTCCCATGAACGTCGCTGTCCGGTTCGTCGTAAGCAGCGCACGCGCATTGCTATTCGGATCCAGCACAGGTGGCGCAGCATTGGTCAGCGTCGGGGACCCGAACGGCGCCCAGCCATCCAGCCCGCCATCGACGAAGTTATAGGTCGCAATTGGTGCTCCCCCCGGCGGCGGTGCCGTCTCGGTAATCACAACGTTATCCAGATAAAACGACTGCGCGGTTGTTGCTCCCACCAGTTGTGCGTAAAGAGTCAACCCGGTCTCCGTCACCGGAACCGTGTACGTCCCGCCGATCTGCGCCCAGCCCGAACTCGTCACAGCCACCTGGAAGGCGCCGATCGTGTCGAAGCACGTGCCGCCCGAGCAGCTCGGATCGCTGCGCTTGATCGTGAAGTTGGCGTTTGTCGCGCTCTCCCCAGGTGTAAGCTGCACAAACCCGGTGATCGTGTACTTCGCCCCCGCCAAAAGCGTGCTGGTCATCAAAATCGAAGGTCCACCCTGTCCGGTCGACCCGGTCGTCGTCAACAGGCTGAACGAGCCGGCCTCTGCGATCGCGTTCGTCGCTGTCGGCGTAGTTGCGCCGTTGAAAGAACTCCACCCATCGGCCGTTCCGTCTTCGAAGCTATACGTAGCCACCGTCTGCGCACCCAGAAATCCAGCGCAAAGGAAGAGAAGAAGCGAGAGCGCGCAGGAAAGAGAAACGATTTTCTTTCCAGCAAGATATGGGGATGGATCGGATTTAATCCTGAAGCAAAACATAATCTTTCCCTCCTACAGAACCGTCAACGGATGGAACTCTGCAGCCGCGATGGGTCAAATACTCCATCGGGAAATAATTGATTTACTAAAGCGTCTGGAAACTAAGCGATCTGCAGTATCACTGTCAACAGTCTCGTGCGTTTTTTTGTAGGAATGCCGGTTTTTTGGCGTCAGTAGATAGATTGTTTGCAATACAAACAATCTGATAACAGGGAGATCGCCGGGGGGATCACAGCCTATGTCGGGTTCTACATCCGGTGGCTAGTCGATCTTCTTCACCCGGCTAAAAGCCACCGTGCCCTTGGGCTGGCAGATCATCTGCCACAAATCACCCGTCCGGCGATCGAGAAGGAATGTGTGCGCCTCCACCCCCGAGCCATACTTATGCGTAGCCGAGTAGACGATGTCGTATCGCGCGAAATCGGCCGGGACGCCTTTTTCGGGCTCTTTGTTCACTCCCCCCTTATTGGCATCGTCCTTTTTCTCGACAGGGCTCGCAGCTTTCAACACCGCGAAACAGAGAATGACCGCAGACAAAAGGGCAGCGATACTGAAAGCGATCAGATGGCCCTTATGCCAGTACGGGTTTACCTTCTTCGACTTATTGATCCGCTTCAGACGCTTTTCCTTCTCCGTCTTGAGCAGGTCTTTCTGAGGCTCACCCAAAGTCGTGTCCGTGAGCTCCATGTCGATCTCCTTATTGCGCTCCTTGTCGACATCCACCGTCGTCAGCCAGACGAGGTAGTTCACGCCGGAAAAGATACTGATGAAGAACAGCCCCACCGCAACGGCGACCACAATCCGTGGACATTGAGGTAATCGGCCAAGCTCCTGAAGGTGGAGAAACACGCCCGCGATGGCGGCCGTTGATAGTCCAATAATCCACTTCAGGCCGTCAATATAGGCGGCTCGCGGGCTCGCGGGAGTAGAACCAAGAGCGTCTGACATGGCTCATATTCCTTCTTTCTCCATCCACGCCATTGGAAGGTCGCTTCCCTTCAACACCGGCGGAGTACGTCGTTCAACCTGTTGCACCACCTCGCTGCACAACGCAGGGCCATGCTCGATGATGTGGAGAAGATATTTGACCCGGGCCGCCTCCCCATACGCCGCGGCTCGTCTCGCGATTCCGCTAACCAGTGTCAGGGCCTTAGGCACAGCATCATCGGAGAAATAAATTGCCTCTCTCTCCGCAGAGTCAGTAAAAATTCTCCCGCAGCGAGCTAGTATCTCCATTGCCTCGACCGCCAAAGTCGCCGATGTCTGCTCTAACACCTCTGGCATAGACCCTCCTCTCACCTTGTGCTCCATCTTGTATCACAGTGGGCTCAAACCCGCGAGCGCCAGGAATTCTGCAAGAGTGCTTCAGTTCACTACTCGATGCCGCATCGAAGGCATTGTCGCATCCGCGCAATACCTTCGCCCGCTCAGGCATCATCGCCAGGCGTCTTGTCTTCAGAGGAGCGCTTTTCAGCCTCCTTTGTTTTCCAAATCATCTTTTGGAGTTCTTCTCACGGCGGCGAGAGCAGAGAAGTTCGAACGATTCTGAACTGATTCCATTGACGGTCATAGCAAACGCAACAGAGAAGCGACAACGAAATATCCAAAATGCTAAAGAGAAGGGCGCCGGGCCTTCGCGCTCAATGCAGCCAGAAGACCACTCCAAAGCACGGCAATGGAATCGAAAACACTAGAGATCAAAAAAAATAGCAACATCGTCCCCGCAAACTCTGCAACGGCGCGCCGCGAAAGGCTTGGCTTCATGACTGGCCAATCCTCTCGATCTCCTTCTGTATGGAAAGTTGTTGCAGCGTCGCCAAAGGAAGCGCAAGAAACAATCCGATCCTACGATCAAGCACAATAAATGCATCCCGGAACGCGCGGCCGATCTCCTCCGGCGTCCCCTTCACTGCTGCGGGATCCGGAATTCCCCAATGAGCGGTCATAGGCTGCCCTGGCCAGTACGGGCACACCTCCTTCGCCGCGTTATCGCACACCGTAAACACGAAATCCAGATGAGGCGCACCAGGCGCCGCGAACTCATCCCACGACTTGCTGCGCAAACCAGCAGTCGATATCTCCGCGGACTCAATCTGCCTCAGCGCCTCAGGACGCGGCGTACCCGACGGATGGCTACCAGCGCTGTAAGCCGTAAACATTCCTTTGCCTTTATGATTCAGAATCGCCTCCGCCATAATGGAGCGCGCTGAATTTCCTGTGCACAGAAACAACACGTTGTAATGAGTCGCCACGGCGTCACCCTTTCAGCCTTCCACGTCGGAATCGCAGCAACCGGGTTCGCAGCACGCACGGTTCGGTTTCGTGCCCCGAAGGAAAGCGCTCGCAAACTTGCCTTCAACATCGGAAGCTATGGCATCCACATCAATCCCAGCCTCGCTCAGGAAATGCCGTGCATCTTCGATGTTGTAGATCCTCGTGGGCTCAATGCTTACCTCATCGAAGCCTGCGGCAATCAGCTTCGCACGATAATCCTGCTCTTCCAGCGCACCCGCGATGCATCCAACCCAAAGCAACACGCTCTGCCGCACCATCGTCGGAACGGTTCCGCGAACGACTACATCGGAGACCGCAAACCGTCCGCCCGGTTTCAAAACGCGAAAGGCCTCGCGCAGAACCTGGCCCTTGTCCGCCGAAAGATTGATCACGCAGTTCGAGATCACCACGTCCACCGAGTTGTCAGGCAAAGGAATCTTCTCGATCTCGCCCTTCAGGAATTCAACGTTCTCTACGCCTGCCTGCCGCTGATTCTCGCGGGCCAGCGCAAGCATCTCGTCCGTCATATCCAGTCCATAAGCCTTGCCCGTTGCACCCACGCGCCGGGCAGAGAGCAGTACATCAATGCCGCCGCCCGAGCCGAGATCGAGCACCACATCACCCGCCTTCAACTCAATCAGCGCAGTCGGATTGCCGCATCCCAGCGAGGCAAGCATGGCCTTGTCAGGCATGAGTCCCTTTTCGCTGCTGCTGTAGAGATTCGTAGTGATCGGGTCGCAGCAGCGAAGGCCAGGATCGCAGCATGCTTGAAAATCATCTGACTCTGAAACCGCGCGAGCGGCGCCGCCATATTTCCGCTGTACTTCCTCTCTTACCTGGGTGCCAGAGCTCATTGAACTTACCCCTCATATACGTCAAAGCAAATATATAAGTCTCCGGACATATCTGTCAAGGCGTATATTAAGACGATATGGGCCGCTCCGCCAACTCCTTCGACTTTCCTCGCCTGTTTGCCGCTTTGGCCGACCGCACACGACTCAGATTGCTCAATCTGATGAATGGCCGGGAGGTATGCGTCTGCTACTTCGTGGAGATCCTGAAGCAGAGTCAACCGAAGATATCGCGCCATCTCGCCTATCTGCGCAACGCAGGTATCGTCAGTGCACGGCGAGAAGGGAAGTGGATGCACTATCGCATGGAGCGTCTGGCGAATCCCGGGGCCGCAGCCATCCTCGATGCCGCGCTGTCCTCCTTCGTAAACGATCGTGAGATGCAAGCTGATCTCGCCAGACTAAGCAAAGCCTGCTGCGAACCAGCGCCCTTTGTCAGCCTTCAGGGAGCACCAATCCCTGGGCTCCTGACAGCAGAGGAATAAGGACTCCATAGCTGCTATTCAATCGCCACTATGAAAAAATAACCACAGCATGATCCAAGAGCCTCCTTCCCAGACTCCGCCCGACACCCACCGCATCCTTGGCGTCGACTTCTTCGACGGATCCGCCAAAGATGCGATCGAGATCATGCGCCGCGGCGGCCTCCTCGTCGTTCCCTCCGCACCGACTCTCAAAGACCTCGACCGTAATCCCGACTACCGAGACTCCATCCTCAACGCCGACCTCGCCATCACCGACTCCGCCTTCATGGTTCTAATCTGGAACCGCCTGCAATCCCGGCCCATCAAGCGCCTCTCAGGCCTCGAATACATTCGCGAGCTTATCCTCCAGCCCGACGTCCGCCAGCCCGGCAACACCCTCTGGATAATGGCCAGTCCCATCAGCGCCCAGCGCAATCTCGCATGGCTCGAAGAGCAGGGAATCACCGTCCCCGAAGACTACGTCTACCTCGCCCCGATGTACCCCAGTGGCCCTCTCGCCGATCCGCCGCTGCTCGAGCGGCTCAAGCGCCTGCGCCCGGAGCACATCATCATTACCGTCGGCGGAGGCACGCAGGAGCGTCTCGGTCTCTATCTCAAGCGCAACCTCGACTACCGCCCCGCCATCCACTGCATCGGCGCCGCCATCGCCTTCCTCTCAGGAGACCAGGTCAGCATTCCCGTCTGGGCCGACAAGTTCTATCTCGGCTGGCTTATCCGCTCCTTCTCCGAGCCCAAACGTTACATCCCTCGCTACTGGGAGGCACGCGGACTCCTTGCCCTCATGCTCCGCTACCGTGACCGCCTCCCCGATCTCAAATCCTAGATAAGATTCGACGAATCATGATCTTGCTTCCAAATCAGAATTGCCGGTCGGGATGAATTTTAGTTGGGCAGACTGGCACTATTGATAGTGTCGCTGGAACCTCCGATCCAGCTATATATAGCTGATGCTTTGTTCCAGTTCATTGCTATCACCCAAAGTTACCGCGGACTTGCTGTCTGAGAATAGCCGGACAATCTCTCGCAGCTCGGAGAGGTGGTGAGCATGTTGTTCTCGGTTCAAATCAGTATTGTCGTCTTCGTGTTGCTCTTCGGAGGCGCAATAGTCGGGATACGTTTCGACCCATTTCCCGTTGACGATCGGCTCAAGACTCTAACCAGAGCGAATGTCCAGATAGTCGTCGGCGTGCTGACCTCGATGTTCGCTCTTCTTCTCAGCCTGCAGCTATCCTCGGGAAAGACCGCCTTCGACGTACAGGAACAGGACGTGACGGTCATGGCAGCCAAGGTCGTCATGCTGGATCGAGTCCTGGCCCACTACGGACCTGAGACCCACGATGCACGCGAAGCTTTGCGGCAGACTGTTATCAGGTTACTCAATAAGGTTTGGCCGAGTGAGCAATCGCAAACGTCCACCTGGGTTCCCGGAACCGAACAAGAAGATGTCTACGAAAAGATCGAAGCGCTATCCCCAAAGGATCAATTGCAAACTTCAGCAAAAACAATGGCCCTCAGTATGGCGGTCGACTTGGGGGAGATGCGTTGGAAGAGTGTCGCGAGAATCAGGAGCTCCACCTCAGTGCCTCTCATGGTGGTCGAAATCGCCTGGGCAACCATCATCTTTATTAGTTTCGGACTCCTAGCTCCCCGTAATGGAATAGTTATAGTCAGCCTCGCCATATGTGCCTCAGCAGTTGCAGGAGGATTCTTTCTGATCGCAGAAATGAATACACCATTTAGCGGACTGATTCACGCCTCGAGCACGCCGATGCGGGAGGCGCTCAAGTATCTTTCGCCGTAAGTAACCCGAGCCAGACAAGCCGCCGCAAAAAATAAAGTAAAAAAGTGGCAAATTTTTAGCGGCTCGCAAAGTGACACTAAGAACCAGCTAATTGACACCAGACACCACAACTTCACCATGTTTTTACCATCAAAAAACAGGCAAAAATTGCCAACCCCCCCTGTAAAATCGCCTGTTTTGCCAGTCCGAAACTTTTTTTACAAACTTTCAGGAAATCCTTACATCTAACGCGGTGTTCTGACGATAAAGAAGGAGAGCCCGACAGAAGAACATCCCGTAGCTGCCCGGAAAGTTGTATTACCTCATCCTGTACCTCAAACCTAGAATCAGCTCCATGCGGCCCTCCCCGAAGCTCGACATGAACCCACTGATTTCATTGACGAAACCGCTCGCCGCCCTCGCCCTCGCGATGCTCGTGGCAACCCCCGTTGTCCACGCCCAGCGCAGCTTCGGAGCGGAGAACAACCTCACCGTGGCCGAGCAATATCTCCTAGCCGCCGCCAACCAGGCCCGCGCCGGTCAAGGACTTCCGCCCGTCCACCTGGATCCGATTCTCAGGGAAGCCTCCGCAGCTCACGCCCGTGAAATGGCCATCCACGCGGGTATCTCTCATCAATTCAATGGCGAACCTGACCTCGCAGAGCGCGGAGCAAACGCCGGAGCACACTTCAGCCTCATCACAGAAAACGTAGGCGAAGCCCCCACCTCCGTCATCATCCACGATCTCTGGATGCACTCGCCCGGTCATCGCGCTAACTTATTGGATCCAAACGTCGATTCCATCGGGATCGCGATTGTCACCCGCAACAACGAGCTCTACGCCGTCGAAGATTTTGCCAGCACCGTCCAAACCCTCTCGCTCAACCAGCAGGAACGGACAGTCGCCGGCGTCCTTGAGAAATCTGGCATGAAAGTCGCAGAAACCACAGAGGATGCCCGCCAAACCTGCACCATGAATACCGGCTACGCGGGCTCACGCCAGCCCTGGTTCATCATGCGCTACACCTCGTCCAGCCTCAACGACATCCCGAGCCAACTCAAAACGCGCCTCAGCTCAGGAAAATATCATCAGGCCGTCGTCGGGGCATGCATGACCTCCCGCAACTCTGCCTTCACCGCGTACAATATTGCAGTTCTCCTTTATCCTTAGGCACATACACTCCACCGAAACCGCAGCCAAAGGTGGAGAAGAAGATCGAAAACTTGCTCTCGAAAGCTCTGCTCCGGATTCGTAGGTCGCGCCCCATTTAAATGCTTTAGATACAGTGGTCTTTGACCCCCTCATCCGTATTTGTTATAAAAATAAGAGTGCAGCGCGTGAGTTCTCTCGCGTTCCGAACACTCCTGAGTAGCTCAATGGCAGAGCATTCGGCTGTTAACCGAAGGGTTGTAGGTTCGAGTCCTACCTCAGGAGCCATTTAGAATCAATCAGTTACCCCTCCCAAACTACCTCCCAAAAAGTGCTAAAAAGGGCCATTTGGCGTTATGTTCCGAAATTATTTGGAGCAGCCGGCGCCATCCGGTTCGAGGTACAGGTCGTTGTCGATCCAGACCGCGCTCGATCTGTGCGAGAAGATCACCAGACGTTAGTTCAAGCGGACCTCCCCTGGGCGAGGGGGCTTAGGGCCTGTCGTCCGCTCCCTGCGTCTCCAACCTCACGGATGAACGTTGCGTTGAGGAACGCTTGCAGATTGGGGTAAAGTCGTTGCCACGCCAGCCGCGAGATGCTCTCTCGGCCTCCGCGAAATAGGAACAGCGGCATCAGACCGCACGGGTAGGGCATTGCTCCCGTTTCTCGAAGGGGCCCTTCCGCGTATCTACCTTTCACCCATTGCAGGTTTCGCGGATTGAAGTTTCAAGTGGATGGAAGCAGAAATGAGCTGACCTTGAGTCGGGCAGCCCTATAAGTTACCCTCCCCCAAATCATGCTGTTTTTGTGGATATCGAGGAAGCGAGGCGACCCGGGACTCGCACGGGAAAGCGTTCCTGGGGTCCACCACACAAAAAATGCATTCGGCGTTTTCGAAATGGAGCAACCGTGCCAAACTCCTGGCCCCGTTCACCGTATGGTCGCTTGTTCAAATAAAAAACAGAATATATATTCTGTTTTAGTATGCTGAGCCATCAACCAAGCCGAACTGCCGAATACATGGCCCTCTTTCGCGCGGTGGAGACCGCCGAACCACCGGGCCGCCGTCTCTTTGAAGACCCGTACGCCATTCCTTGCTTTCAGGAACGCTCAAAGTCGCTCGCTGCAATTGCCCGATATCTGTTATCGGCAAACTTGTGCCCGCGTTTCTGGACTTTGGATGGCCATACACACGAAGCTCAGGCGTGGTGCGAACGCGACTGATCGACGATCTGGTTCGCGAGGCCATTCGTGCTGGCGCTCAGCAGTTGGTATTGCTCGGCGCCGGTTTGACAGCCGGGCTTACCGTCTGGAGGAAACGAGGGCATGCGAACCTTCGAGGTCGACCATCCCGCCACCCAAAGAGCAAAACGCGAAAGGCTGAAGCCCAGCTCGGACGCCCGCCGGAGAATGTGCATTTCGTGGAGGTCGATTTCGAGAAAGACAATCTGGAATTTAAGTTGAACGAAGCAGGCTTTGACGGGAAGACCCCGGCAGTGGTGCTTTGGGAGGGCGTTGTGAGCTACCTCTCTGAACCGGCGGTGTACGCGAATCTTGCTGTTCTGGCTCGCCTGCTTGCTCCCGACAGCCGACTGATTCTCACTTATGTGCACAAAGGGGCGCTTGATGGCTCAGTGATGTTCCGGGGCGCCCGTCGCTGGAAGTCCTGGGTCAAGACGCAGCGGTGAACCCTTCATCTTTGGTTTCGATCCGGCTACATTGGCGGAGACCCTTTCGCAGCATGGTTTCCTGCTCCAGAGCGATGTCTCCACCGCTGAAGCCGCCCGGCATTATTGCGCCGCGAACGGCCGCATTGAGAGCGGTTCCGAGTTGTACAGGGTTGCGAGTATGATTCGCGCCGGAGCATAGACGATGCCGAAGATCAGCGAAGAGAAAAGGCAAGCTCGCCGGCTTCACATTCTGGATGTGGCCACTCGATGCTTTGCGCGGCAAGGTTTTCACCGCACCTCAATGGAGGACATTATCCGGGAATTGAAGTCGAGCCCCGGAGCGGTCTACTGCTATTTTCGCGGGAAAACCGACATCGTCGCGGCCATTGCCGAACAAAGACACAACCGCGAATCAGCGTTGCTGGCTGAGTTGCTCGCGTCGGGCGATGTTTCCGAGGGTCTGCAACATCTGGCCCGCACGTTTTTCAAGTGCTGCAGGACCCGAAGGAAAGGGAACGGCGAAAAGTAACCATCCAGATCTGGGCCGAATCTCTTCGAGATAAACGCATCAGAAAAATCGTAGAGCGCGGGATCCGGCAGCGCGACATCTCACGATTCGCTTCGGGCAGCTCAGCGGGCAGGACAACTGCCAGAAGCCTGGACACCGATGCGTTCTCACGCGTGTTGCTCGCACTCTTGCAGGGATTTATTCTGCAGCAGGCATGGGAACCTGAGCTCGATACCGAGGGTTACCTGACAACCGCGATGCATCTCATATACCCTGTCTTCACCGGAGCCGCAACGAAACCGATTGGGACGCGAGCGCAGGTTCCGCGAGCACGTTAGACAGATTCGCTTGACCACATCTCTGGGCCGAATAATTCTTGATTGTGAGATCGGCAGGCTGGAAGTTCGCAGAAACGGGTTCTCCCATCTTAGTAAGCGCACTTACCGCCGAGTCACTATATTAGTGGCAATGATGAGCATGGTCTTACCTCGCGTTCTAACAAAACCGCCGGCCACAGTCAGAGCAAAGAAATCTTGAGAGATGCTCATGATCAGACTGTCGATGGATGTTTATTTGAAATTTTTTTTCGTATTCGCCCATGGCTATCGGCAGTCCAATTCAAGAAGAGGGATAAACATCCATGACGCGCACACCAATCAATTTCCAGAAGAAGCTCTCCCTTATTGAGGGCCAGTGGTCTCCCAGGGTCATCGCCGAACTGAACGACTACCAATTCAAGCTCGTTAAGATTCAGGGTGATTTCGTGTGGCACGCCCACGCCCACACCGATGAAGCGTTCCTTGTCCTCGAAGGCCAGCTCCGCATTGACTTCCGTGACGGAGCTGTCCACCTTGGTCCCGGCGAAATGTATGTGGTTCCAAAAGCTATCGAGCATAAGCCGTATGCCGCTGAGGAGGTAAAGCTCATGCTCATCGAACCTCGTGGAGTTGTTAACACCGGTGACGGACACCTCTCCGAGCGAACGTCCGCAAACGATATTTGGGTCTGATATACGTACTCTATCCGCGCCGAAACGCACTGCAAGATTCAATGCTTAGCTGACTGATCACGACAAATAATTGGAGAAGGCGCTTGTCTGAACTTAGCGGCCGACATGGAGCCGACTAGAAGATCCAGTCAAGCAGCCACGCCGTATGTGAATAACCGGAACACCTCAACCACTGTCCGCGACACCTCATCACGATTCCTAAGAAATCGTCATCAGTTCGTGACCCGCCGCAGGGACCGGAACCAGTTCAGTCCGCGCCGGGATGAGTTTTAGCGCCGCTACCATTTCGTCGATCGAGCCAAATCCGTCCCGAGTGCCGTGAACGAATATCGCAGGGGTTTGGAG
>CAWCVD010000002.1:0-34223 GCA_963798925.1 uncultured Acidobacteriaceae bacterium | reverse complement strand
ACCTTCACACGGTGGAAGTCGTAGGTTCGAATCCTGCTGTGCCCACCATCTAAATCATTGAATATGCGTAGTTACACGGGCAAGTCGATCTTCAGGCCGAGGACTGTTCTCTCTCCCCCTATGTCTTAGCGTAAATTCGAGAGTTAAGAGGCGTTCCGCTTTTTGCGCAAATGGGCAACTCTTTCACACCATAGGGGTCTTCCTATCATTGGATTATCAACGCTCTTATCTCGCCAATCTTTCCTATCCTTGGAAGGTCCTCTGGCGGCATTCCTTTCGCTTTCTTCGCATCGTCCATGATGACTGCAATTTTTTTGTGGTCTTGTTTATCTACTCGGACACGAAAAGCATTTCGCTAGAACGGCTACAGCGCAAACTGGGAATTATTTGAAAGTGCTGGTCAAACAATAGCGCTGGATCTTTTCCCTTCGGTCAAATCCTGACGTAATACCGACCGCTAAAATTCGCCCGGGGGTACTCAATGAAGTGCACCTCACGCACACATGCAAACCTGGCCGTTGTCGTCCTTCTCTTTGCGGGCGCAGTACACCCTCAACCGTCCGGACCTGACACAACTGACAATGCAAAGATACTTAGGTACATTGACAGCGGCTGGAATAGCCTTTCTCGTTCGATGACCGACTGCAAATCACTTGTCGATCCAAAGGTCACCACAACGCCCGTTCTTTACCTGCCCGCAGACATGGCTGTCCCCTCCGCTGTTGCGGCAGTTCAGAAGCAGTGCAAAATTGAAGTACGTAACCTGCCTCGCAAGATTATCCACATGGGGGACGTTCGGGTAGCTGAAATCCCACACGAAGGTCTCCTCTATCTTCCCAACCCCTACGTTGTACCAGGAGGCCGCTTCAACGAGATGTACGGCTGGGACAGCTACTTCATTATTCTCGGCTTGGTAGAAGACAAGCGCACAGACCTTGCCCGCGACATGATCGAAAACTTCTTCTTCGAGATCGAGAACTACGGGGCAATCCTCAACGCAAACCGCACCTATTACTTCACACGTTCACAACCTCCATTTCTTACTTCAATGATCCGCGAAGTCTACGAACACCAAACGGGCAAATGGCTTTCAAAGGCCTGGCTGGCAGAGGCATACAAGTATGCACAGCGCGATTACGATCTCTGGTCCGCGCCGCCGCATCTTGCCGGAGATACTGGCCTCGCCCGCTATGACGACATTGGGGCAGGCCCGGTCCCCGAAATGGCCGACGACAGCAACTACTATCCCGATGTCATCCGCTGGCTGCTCTCCCACCCCGAAATCCACACAGACTACCTCGTCGATGCACCTGACAACCCAACTCCGGCCGAGGCCGCCCTTCTGGTAAAGACCAGTTGCGACATCGCAACATCAAAAGTCTGCGCCAACGCCCATGTCGGGGGACATCGTCTCAGCAGTGACTTCTACCGCGGTGATCGAGCCATGCGCGAGTCCGGCTTCGACCCCAGCTTCCGCTTCGGTCCCTTCAGCGGATCGACGAACCATTACGCGCCCGTATGTCTCAACAGCCTTCTCTATAAATACGAGCGGGACATGGCACACTTCGCCACCCTACTCGGCCGCACAGCAGAAACTGCTCAGTGGAACCACCGCGCCGCCGCGAGACGTAACGCAATTAATAAATACCTTTGGAACCCCGCCGCCCATATGTTCTACGACTACAACTACACCACGCACCGACAGTCGACCTACAACTACATCACGACCTTTTATCCGCTTTGGGCAAATCTCGTCAGTCCACAGCAAGCATCGGCACTCGACCACCACGTTTCGCTCTTCGAACACGCTGGCGGGCTCGCCATGAGCGATTACGACTCCGGCACTCAGTGGGATCTCCCATTCGGCTGGGCTCCGACGAATTGGCTTGCAATAAAGGGCCTTGACCAATATGGCTTTACCGGTGACGCAGCCCGATTGGCGGCTGAATTCTCGCAGACGATCCGCCAGAACTTCGAGCATGATGGCACCATCCGCGAAAAGTACAACGTAGTCAGCGGCTCCTCGAACATAGAAGTCGCCACAGGTTACAAAAGCAATGTCGTCGGTTTTGGCTGGACCAACGGTGTTTACCTCCAGATGAACGACCTGCTCACCAACGTGCACAAGGCCACGACGCCCCCCAGCAAAGAATAAGCCACCCTGAAGCGAAGAGCACTACCACGCCACAATAACTGTCCGCTGCTGGTACCCGATACCCGACGGGAATTCCACGATCAACGAATCCAAATTGGGAGCAGTTCGTTCAGACGCAACGCTCGCACCCTCCAAGCGAACTTTGAGTCTAGGGGTATTGCGACGAAGCTTAAGCTCGACGATCGATCCCGCGTCGGCCACCAACTCGAGTTTCAATGATTGGGACGTCACGGTCTCCGCTAGCACCTTCATCTGCGCAGTGCGCGCCTCTGGCAACGGCAAGGCATGTGGCACCGCGACTTCAATCGGAGGCAACCAAAGGTGATCGACAATCCATCCCTTGTCACCACTCTAAATGTTGCGATGTTCCCTGTAGGCAAAGTACGATGCGATCTAAGGGGTCTTCATGATTCGTCGGTCACTACGTTCCATAGTGCTTCTCGCCATTGTCGTATCCGCCTTGTACGCAGCACCGCAAACGGCGCCCTTGGACAAGACCGGTGCGTCCGCCATGGCTGAAGTAAAGGTATTGACTGCTCCAGAAGCAGCGAAGTCTCTTCCCAGCACGGTTTTCTTTCAAGGCCAAACTGCGCCAATCCAGGCCAGGAACTCGGGCGGCGTTCAATTCACGAAAGATTCTCTTTTCCTCGTTACGCTGGTGGACACCGCCGGCTACTCAAGCTCTGTGCAGGAGAGATATCAGGCTTACCTGATCACCGAGACGGCCATCGATATCGGGGGACGTCGGCTTCAGGCGGGGGCGTATGGCTGCGGTTTTATCGCTGGCGATACCTTCGTGGTCATGGACATCGGCGGCCACGACCTTTTCTCCGTCCGGTCTGCCAGGGACGCGGACCTCCGCCACCCGACGCCTCTGCAGGTCTTACCGGCGCCGGACGGCGCTGGATATCGGCTCTACGTTGGTCGTGAGTACGTTCACTTTGCGCAGGCTTCCCCTGCAACGCACTAGCGATTCGTCCCCATCCACGATCACGCTCAGATGCAATTCCTCCGGGCACGCTCGCTGGTCCTGTATTCCACCTCGGCCACTGTCTATCGGAATCAAAAAGACGGGACGTTCAAGATGCTGCCATCGAGGCCGGCATCGCGGCAGGGTGGCGGGCGCATCCACTGACGATTTCAATCGCGACGGCCGTTTCGATATCGTAAAGACGAACTTTGCAGGCAACACCGATTCGCCTACGTCAATCTTGGCTGTGGGAACTTCCACGATCACACCTATCTCTCTGGGTTCGGCGTCAATACTCGTTCCCCCGGTTGGGTGTTCGTTTCTTCGATATGGACAACGACGGCTGGCTGGACATCCTCATGTCCAATGGACATGTCTACCCCGAGGTTGATGGAACCGATGTGGACGCACCCTACGCTCAACACAAGTACCTCTGTCGCAATCTGCGTAACGGACAATTTGAAGAGGTGACCGCACAAGGCTGCCCTTCGGTCGATCGCCTGATCGAACTGACCGAGGGAAAAAAGGCCATCCGTCGCCTGAGGTGGAGCTTCGGCCGTGAGCCACTCGAACTTTATCGCGTGGCGATCCTCAGCTATTTGTTCTTTCCGCAGATCAATCGATGAAGTAAACGGCGAGCCTCGCGCCTTTCGCGTGAGCCTTTATTGCTTAGACTTATTGCTCGGGAACGGTGGCCTGGTGAGATGAAGTGGTGCTCTGTACACGCGCCTTGAGGAGGCTGCAGGTTTCCATCTCTTTCTGTGCGTCTGCCGGCCGATGCGCTGCCGTGTATGCATCTGCAAGCTCCTCATGGAATTTCTCGCTCTTCGGCAACAGCCGTACCGCTGCCTCGAGTTCCGGAATCGCTGCCGCAGTATTCCCGCTTTCGAGCTCCATCTTGCCGAGATCGTAATGCGAGTCAGCATCTTGTGGACTGAGCTGGACAGCGGTGTGAAGTTCTTCAACGGCCCGTTGCTTCTCTCCCTGCTGACCCAACGCTTCTCCGAGGGCGCGATGCACATCGGGAATTTCCGGATGCGCCTTCTCCAGCGCTTTCAGGCGCTCTACGCCAGCGGCGATTTGCCCGGTCCTCACCATCGACTCTGCGTAGACGTATTCAGCTTGTGGAGCAAGGTCAACCTTTCCGATCGCGGGCTCCAGCGCCTCAATGGAACCGTGATAGTTCCCGGTCATGAACTGGCTGATGGCGAGAACGGAGCGGGCGCCAATATCATCTGGATGCGATCTCACATAGCGGGATAGGGGCATAATAGCATCGGCAAATTGCGATCCAGCAAACGCTGCCCGTCCCCAGTTATAGTCCAGACCCTCGAGCGAGGGATTCCACATGGCAGAACGCTCGAAATACTTGACGGCGTCCAAATAGTCGTTGTTCGTTGCTGCGATGGCACCGAGATTGTTATAGCTGTCGGCCACCGGGAGCATGATCTGCTCCTTCATTGATTCGACCATCCGCAGCGTCAGTGGATCCGCTTTAGCAGCAATGACGGAAGGCGTCGTTCCAGATCCTGCCGAGGGTGCTTGAACATCACCAGATTCCGATGTATCCGTCAGTCCAGTCAGCTTGCTTTTGTCCTGCTCCAGCGTCTTGTTGGCCAGTTCACGTGAGATAGTCATCTCCGCATGCGCCGCATCCTGCTGACCTTTTTGCATTAGGATTCTGCCCAGAAGAAAATGTGCCTTCTGAACCTGATATCGATTCTGCGAAACATCCGTCGTGAGTTGAATACATTGGCGAAGAGCAGTCTCTGCCTCAGCGTAACGGTTCATAGCAAAATACATCTGCCCCAGATACAGATAGGCGTCAGGGCTCTGGGACCCGAGTAGGATCGCTTTTTTCAGATACGTCTCTGCCTCAGAGTAGTCATGGCGATTTGCCGCGATCTTACCGAGCGCCGCATAGGTCATGGAATCATTCGGAGAGATGACCAATTCCTTCTTCAACTCCGTTTCCGCGCCTTCCACATGGTTTTGGTCGTCGCCCGTCGCCAGCAGGACTGCAGCAAGCAAATAGTGCGCGCCCGGCAAGCGCGGGTTTTCCTGAATCGCTCTCCTGAATTCGGTTATGGCCCGGGGCTGGAAATCCGAGTCGCCATATGCGCGGCCGAAGGCCATGTGGATCTCGGCAGTATCCCCAAACGATTTCTCCATCTCGTTGAAAATCTGCACGGCGCACTTCTCGTCGTTCAGATCGAGACAGGCCACGGCCAAGTCATAACCATTGGGGAAAGTTGGATCCAACGATACGGCTGCTTCCAGCTCTTTCCTTGCTTCCTGGTCCCGATTCTGTTTCAGAAGCGTGCGTCCAAGCACCTGATGAGCCTGAGCGAGCTTCTCACGATCGCCCGGGAACTTCCGTATGTACTCCGTCGCCAGCGTCTTTGCATGGGAAAGATCGCCCAGCGTCAATGCCGTTCGTGCGTAATCGAGAAGCAGGGAAGGGGAGTCGGGTTCCAGGGCCAGGGCTTCATCGAATAATGGAGACGCCTGTTCATAGTCCCGCACCACGCCGTACCCAATCGCCAGTTCGCCAAGTGCCTCTGCGAGAAACGCGCGATATTGCTCTGCTGCCTCGCCTAGTTTGCCCGTCTGTTGCAACTTCTGGGCATCGTTGTAGTGTTGCCGCAATGACCCGTTGCCGACGGCTCCATTATTTCCAGTCTGTGCGGGAAGGGCCAGAGCGGAAATCAATGTGAACGCAAGGAATGTGGCACGGAGTTCGGATCGAATGGACATGATGAAGCCAGGAAGCGACGAGATAGCCGTTGAGGGCAGCGAATACTAGGTTACGCTTTTGACTGGTGTGGCGCATCCCCCCATCCCCGTCAAAATCGCGCAAAGTCTTCGAAAGAGAGACTTTAGGCTTGGACTTGTGGTTGGCGGATGAGCTGAAGGGTGAAAAGAGACCGCTTTCATCGAAGAGGTTTTTGTCAAGCTGAGAACTCTGCTGGGTTTTTAGGTCCCGGACTTCTTGACAGGCCTTTCAAAAAGAAAACGGAAGGTGAACGATTCGTCCACCTTCCGTTTTAATGGAGGAGTACTAGAAGAAATACTTCACACTGAGTGTAATGATGCGCTGGAAGGGAGCACCCGTCTTGCTGTCCTGAATGCCGAAGGTGTTGGTGTTGTAGTTTTTCGTGATGTTTTTAGAGTTGTAGTCGACGTTATAAGCTATCCCAAGAGGACTACCGCCTCCCGCTCCACTGAAACCCGGTATTGGGTGATTCAGCCAGTTAAAGGCGCTGGCCCGGAACTGGATTTGCTGGTTCTCATGGATACGGAAGGAACGATAGATCGCCAGATCGTTATCGAAATAGGCCCCGGCGCTCATGTAGGGATAGTTTTGCCCGCCCTGCGTCCCAACTGCGGGCGCGTTGAAACAGTTCCCGTTGAGGCGCTGGTAGTGGCCGAGACCGGAGGTTGGGTTGCAGGTCAGCACAGGCAGAATCGGGAGGGCAGCATCGGTGCCGAAGTAAGTAGCACTACCGATACCGTTGCCGATGCCCTGGGCCTTCGCATTTGCAGGCAGACCTGTGTACGCCAGACCAAGACTGAAGTTTGGCACGCCATTCCCAAGCGCTGCGGGAATGTATCCGCCAGCCTGCCATGTTGAGATTCCTGAGATTGTCCATCCTCCCAGCGCCTGGTTAACAAACGCCTGGGAGGTACTGAGCTTTCCGGTGTTGTAGTAGTAACTGGCGTTGAAGACGAACGGCCTGTCGGTCGAGGTCGGGCCATAGTTCAACCTGACATCGAACGGATTCGTCTGCAAGGCAGTTCCCAGTGTCTTCGACCAGGTACCGTTAAGGTTGAAGCCGAGTTTGCCGGTGGTCTTGATCCAGGCAACCTGCAGTGCGTTGTAGTTGGTGTAAGCGGAGCTTTGAATCATAGCGGCGGCAGCGGTACCGTATGCGTAGCCGTAGGGGTGATAGTCCGCCGCTACGTTTCCGGTTGGAGTGGATCCCGTTCCGTTAGGATTGTTTCCCAGGTTTTCCGGGTTGGTGGAGAGTACGCCTGTGACCGGATCGGGTTTGAAGAAGGATCCGATCGGGGTTTTATTCTGGTCGGCAAGTGCGGCGAAGTTGCTGCCTTCGATGCCTTCACTATCATCAGAGAGCTGGCTGGTGCTGCTTCCGACGTAGGCAACATCGAGTATGGTGTTCCACTTGACCCTCTGGTCGATCGTAAAGTTGTAGGCGAAGGTGAGTGGCTGGCCGTAGTCGCCGGGATCGAAGCCCGCCTGACCTCCGCTCACGCACTGAGCCGGAGTCAAAGCAGGAGACTTGCAAGGTGAATAGGCCAAATTGCCGAGTTGCGAAAGCATTATTGTCTTTCCGCCCGGCGAGTTGTAACCCAGAACGTGCTGCGCGGTTACGAGCGGTGGGGAGACGTCATTGACCTGGGTAACGAAGCGATAGGCGCCCCATCCGCCACGAACCACGGTGTTACCGGTCCCAAATAAGTCGTAGGCGACGCCCAACCGTGGATCGAAGTAGGCAAAACGGTTCGGCTGACCACTAAGAGGAACGCCCGCATCGATGGCATGCCAGTAATATCCCGGGGCGTACTTGCCGCTGTTGAAGTCAGGCAATACTCGCTGAGGGTAAAAGACAGCCATACCTATGTGTTGACGGTCATACCAGTGACCGATGTGCTCCACGCGTGCGCCAAACGTCAGGGTCAGGCGTCTGGTCGCTTTCCAGGTATCCGACACAAAAAACGCGGTTGCCTGGTAGGCAGTATCGGCAATGGGCGACGAGTTGTTTTCACTGTAGCCCGACAATATGCCCATCGTGAAGTTGCCGACGCGATTACCCGAGCCGAGCTGGTTGCCTGAAAAGAGATTTGGAGCCGACCCTGAGGCGATTGTGAGGTTGCCATCCTGGTACGTGCTGAAGGTGCTCTGATAGTTATCGGTGTTCTGCGTGTATGCGCCCATCTTCACGGTGTGAGCGCCCCAGACCTTGGTCAGCGTGTCATTGAACTGGGGAGCTTCCTTGCGGACTGCATACTGGCCCGGAGGGTTATCGAAGATAGAAGCCTGTGAGAAATCCGGGAAGGCATAGTTCGCGCCGCCGTAGGCAGGGATATTGAGTGAGGCTGTCTGAAAGACCTTGCCGTAGGTGTAGCCCAGCGTGCTCCGGTAGGCTGCCGAAGGGTCGGGCTGGACAAACGGAAAGTCGCCGAAGGTCCATGCTGCCATGAAGTCGTTGGTGGTTGAGGCGTTGAAGTTGTGGACGAAGTGCCCTGCCAGGGCTTTGCCGCGGAACGCTTCGGACTCGCCGCCGCCTGGGTAGGGGATGGCGTTGCCCGGCGTCCAGTAGAGGTGAGCGCCATTGCCCTGAGCAAGCTGGGCGTCCCATGCCTGCTGGTAGGACCCGTAGATCTTCGTATTCGGTCCCAGTTGATAGTCGATTCGGAAGCGATAGATCCAGCCGTTATTGATGTTCGGGATGGGCTGATAGTAGTTGACGTGACCGATAGATGTTGCGGGGTTGGCATTGGCCTTTGGCCAGATTTTGGCGAGAGCCGCTGCGCCCGGATCGATAAATTGCGAAGGAATCCTGTTGCCGGAGTTCGGGATGACCGCCTGGGCTGAGGTCTCGCTAGGAATGCCCGTGCCGTCCGGGAAGTTGGTGCCGGAAAGATCGTTGCACCACCCACCCTGCGGATAGGTGCCATTTGGCGCACCATAAAACCCGTTCGGGCAAAGGGTGTTGTTATCTGCGTTATCAGTGGTAAAGTTGCCGGCCATCATCTCCGGAGAGGGAATATAGGCTGTGAGTACATTGGCATTTCCCTGGTTTTGCAGCCACCGTTCGTAACCGCCCCAGAAGAACAGTTTCTGGTTGGTTTTCGGCACTGGGCCGCCGAAGTTACCTCCAGGATAGTAATAAGACTGAGGTCCCTGGGGGACTCCCGCATGGTTGTGCTGCCAGTCGTTTGCGTTCAGGACGTTGTTGCGAGCGATGAAGTAGGCTTCGCCGTGATACTGATTGCCGCCCGATTTACTGATGGTGCTCACAACTACCGGGCCAAACGGCGTGTCCGCCCCGAAGTTCGACGCCTGCACGCTAACCTCCGCGGTCATCTCCGGGTTGATGATTGAAACCGACGATGCCATATTGCCGGGATCGATGACGTTGGCTCCGTCGGAGAGCAATGCTGTGCCGCCGCGATTGACTGCACCATTGATGTTGATGCCATTGCCGACCGCACTCTGCTGTACGCCGGTATTGAGATCGCTGTAGGCCGGAGAATTATTGGTGAGGCCCGAGGACATGGTCGTCGCACCGGGCAACACCTTGAGTAGTTCTGTGGTATCGCGGCCCACAAGAGCAAGATTTTCGATGTCTTTGGAAGACAGGACATTGAGGCGCGCTCCGTCTTCCGTCGGGATCATTGCGCTGGTGGCTTCGACTGTGACGGTCGCCGACTCAGAGCCAACTACCAGCGAAATCGCAGGGACTGCAATCGTGTCTCCGGCGTGTAGCACGATTCCGGTAATCTCTTTTGGAGAAAAGCTCTTTGCGCTGACCTTCACCGTGTAGCTGTCCGGCACCAACGAGGGAAACGCAAACAGTCCCGCGCGATTCGTTTGTACTACGCGCGTCGTACCGTTCGCTTGATCGGTCAACGTTACAGTAGCTCCGGGAATCACAGCACCCGATGGATCCTGGACGATTCCAGTCAACTGGGCGGTGGTTTGTGCGTGGGTCATGGGCACGGACAGAAGTAACAACGCGACCACAATCAGAGGAAGAATCCACCGGCCTCTTTTCCAGAGTTCTTGCAGGTGTAGTTCTAGTCCTCGCCTAGTAAGACCAAGTGTGCCGTTCATTTTTTGCCTCCGAAGATTTCCGCCGACAAACGAGCCGCCGTGGGGAACTAATGTGTCCTTTTAGTCACCAAGGCTCATGATTTTGTTAGCGACCGAAACTATAGAGACACGCTTTAAGACATGTCAAGAAAAAACTCCAACTTTGGGATGAAAAAAAACTCCAGCTTGAAATCCTCCGACTTTTCGCCTGAATCGAGGCCGAAAATGGAAGTCCTATGTTTATGGGCTCAGGTTTCAGCTTGAACCTCGATGCTTTCCTTTCTGTTGCTATATCGGGGATCGAACTTATCGATAGTCGTTCCATCTGCTAAAGTTAGTGGCGTCCGGCTGAAAAGAAATCCGTTTATAATTCGTCCTTGATAAAAACAAATTTCCTATAAGAACAAATTTCCTATAAAAACAAACTGATGAAGGTTGACGTTTCCTCTGTTCGTGAAATCCGCACCTGATGATATGCTTCGTTATTTCCGGCATGTACCTCGGTCGTCATCATGGTTCAGAGTGGTCAACGTTTTCCTAGCAGGGAGGTTGTAGAAAATTGGGTCGCGCCAGGCACGGGATACAACGCATCGATCTGGCTGAAATGCAACTCGCCTCAAGCGAGACGGCGCGGATCATCAACCGGGGGATCGTCCTCGAGTTAATTCGAGCCAGCCAGCCCATTTCGCGCGCCGACCTGGCGCGGCGATCGGGCCTTGGAAGAAGCACAATCTCGCAAATCGTGGAACAGCTCATAGGTGAGAATTGGGTGCGCGAGGGCGCAATGGGCTCGCTCCCGCGAGGGCGCAGACCAACGATGGTTGGATTAATGGAGATCTGGTCGCGATCGCGGTCGACATTCATCCAAAGCAGGCCAGCGTCGCTTTAGTAGACCTAAATGGGCGGCTGCTTTCGCGTTCGCTGGCACCGCTCACCTCGGATCCCGCAGACTCCATGCGGCTGATCATCGACTGTATGCAGCGGATGCAACGAACCACGCCCAGAAAATCGATTGAGGGCATTGGGTTGAGTGTGCCCGGAAGAGTTAACCCGGCAACGCAGCGCCTGATCTTTGCTCCCAATCTCAAATGGCCAGAGTTTGATATCAAGAAGATGGTCGAGATCGAGATGGGACTGCCCGTAACTATGGAAAATGATGCTACAGCGTGCCTGCGGGCGGAGCTGACCTTCGGGCGCATGGACGGGGTTCGGGATGCGGTGCTCGTTGCCGTCGCCGAAGGCGTGGGAACCTGTGTTCTCACCAACGGTCAGCTGGTCCTCGGACACAACGGAATGGCAGGGGAGTTCGGCCATATTCCCCTTGATCCCAATGGCCCCCGCTGCGGATGTGGAAAGAATGGATGCTGGGAAGTTTTCAGTTCAAGCCGGGCTGCCCAGCGTTATTACCGCGAGCTACGTCCCAAGGCCCCGGTGGTTTCCTTTCAAGAACTGCTCAATTTGGCCGAAGAAGGCGATTCAGCCGCCGCGCAGGCCCTGGCCAAGCAGGCTATGTGGATTGGTCGCGGATTGCGGATGATCATCGCCAGCGTTTCTCCCAGCACGATTTTGATTGCAGGCGATCTCACCTCCGCATGGCATCGTTTTGGGCCGGTGATCGAGAAGGAGGCGACTGACCTCACTCTGGCCGGTAGTGCGCCTTTGATCCGGCCGACCCATGAAGGCGAGATTGCTCGTCTCCGTGGTGCTGCCGCACTCGTATTTCAGCGGGGACCGCACCGCACAATATCGAGTCCTGCAACCGCAACGGCAATGGCAACTGTGTCCGCCTGATTGTGGTGATTGGGTTCTGATAAATCGTCCGCACAGATTTAATCGCGGGCAGAATGATTTCGGGGTTGGTTGTACCGGAGAGGGCTACCTCTTAACCGTCGAAGCAATCAGTGTGCAGAGTAGGTGAAGAGCCTTACCTTATAGATCCGAAATTCATGCGCGTCCATCAAAAGCTCACGGCCCTGATCGCTTTGGTCGCCGTTGAGCCGACGCTCGGTCACCCATCTGCCATCTGCATCCGACACCTGCTCGATACTTGCAATCCCGGCGATCTGTTTATCGACGTCAGGATCACGCAGGAACGTAACCGTCAGACCACTGCCGATAACTAAGAACTCGTTTGGCCCACTCTCGATAACCATCATGCCACCATCGGAAGCAAGCAGTTGCTTCGCCGGCCAGGAGCGGGATAGCGTCCCGCGAAACAGGAACCCTCCCAGCGAAACAGTTTGCGAGGGTCTGGGGCTGTTTTCGTGCAGCACTAGACCGCGGATCTTTCCCGTCTCCTGCGCCCGCAGAGTTTGCTCGCTAAGACTGCTCAACTCGGCGTAGAGGTCTGCGATTCCCACACCCTTGGAAGGCCGTGATCCATCGCCCGAGATCGAATCGACATCGAAAGGAGAAAATCCGAATCCGCGCGCTTCGCCGTAGGTGTACAGGGCATTCCAGGGAGCTGCGTCGAGGCGTGCTTCTGGAACGAACACCGGATTGCCAGCCACCTTATAGCGGTCCACCCAGTATCCGAAGTTCGGCCAGTAGATGTCCGGCGAATAGAAGTCAATCGACGGCGCAGCCGCTCGATAGATCGCCTGAAAGTAAGGATGCGGTCCGCCACTTGGATATTCCCCCGCCTGCTCGAACTCCGCGGGTAATTGCGCATTCATATATGTTGGAAGCGAGTACCCGGTTTTGCCAGCCTTCGCAACCTGATTCACAAACAACCCATATTCCCAGGCCATGAAGACTTCATCTGCCGCCTCGCCGAACGTTTGCTTCCATGTGCCACCAGTAGCGTTGAAATGAGCAGCAAGCTCTGGCGAGATCTGCGGGGAGTGCGTCTTGAGATACTCCCTCAACTCCTTCGGCACTTGCCCCTGAAACACTTGGTTGGCGGCGTCCGAACGGTCCCGACCGCCGACTCCCAGGTAACCCACTTCATTCTCCACCTGCACCATCAGCACCGTCTGCTGGTCTGCGTCGCGCTCGCGCAGGTGCCGCATCAGCGCCGCAAAGGCGCGACTGTCGGAGCGGACTGTTTCCTCGCCTAGAGGAGACAGAATCTCGAGTGGCAGGCCCTCGGCGGAAACGGCGCGGGGAAAACGCTTCGTGTCGGAGAGCACCCATTCCGGAGCGTATTCCGAAAAAGCATTTTTCCAGCTCCCGAACCAAAGGAAAACGAGGTGGAGCTGTTGTTGTCGCGCAGCGTCGATCCAGTGATCTGGGATGGAAAAATCGAAGCGCCCCTCCTCTGGTTCGATCTCATTCCAGGCAACTGGCATTAACACGGTGTTGAAATGCATTCGCGCCAGCTTCGGCAAGATGACGTCCGCCTGTGCCGCAGTCCCGGCAGAAGAATTGCCGAGTTCGCCGCCCAGAACGAGGAAGGGTTTGCCATGGACGATGAGCTGTTGGGCTGCGCCCTGTATCCGAATCGCCGGCATGCTTTGGCCGCTCATGAGCGACAGCGAGGCAGCAAACCCAAAAGACAGCACGGCGAATGGCAACACAACCTTCACTACGACCTCCTTCGCGACAGACATGCAGGATAACAGTGCGCCGACTCCGGGCTGCGTGGCCAGAGTTGATCACCATATCAAAGGCGACGGCTAACACGAATTGTGGTTCTGGATTTAGTATGGGCCTGAAATAATCTGATTTCGGAATGTCGCAGGTTTCAGCAAATAGGAGGACACGTGCGGTTTTCTTCCAGGTCTCGTCTCGGTCTGCTTTGCCTCGGGTTTGTGATCGCCGGCCAGCAAGCGGCATTTAGTCAGAATTCGGCTTCGCCTCCGCCGCCAGTCACTTTCACTGCCGATCAGGACCACCAGAACATGATGGACCAACTCGGCATCAAGTCGCTGCGTCCGGGTCCGAGCGGCAATGAAAAAGCTCCCAATCACGCCAACTACGATGAGTCGAAAGCGAATCCATATCCCAATCTTCCAGACCCGCTCACGCTGAACGATGGCCAGAAGGTCACTACTCCGCAGATGTGGTGGGAGAAGCGTCGTCCTGAGATCGTCGATATGTACGAAAAGTATGTCTATGGCCGCATTCCCACTGATGTTCCGAAAGTGACGTGGAGCGTCACCGCGGTCGACCACGAGATGATTGGATTTAATCGTGTCATCGCAAAGGACCTTGTCGGGCAAGTCGACAACTCGGCTTATCCTGCCATCAGCGTCAAGATTCACATGACCCTCGTTACACCGGCAAACGCCACGGGACCAGTCCCCATCCTCATCATGTTTGGCCGTGCCGGTTTTCCTGCGCCTAATGAACCTTCGGGGGAAGATCTGGACCGCATCAATGCGGCATGGAAGGCGGTTCTCGTGCAGCAGGATCCGTCGCTGAACGATGTTCTTGCCAAACACCCGGCATGGGAGCCAGTCAGGCCAACGCCGTTCCAGCCTCCGCAACTGAATGCGGATGGCGATCCGCCCAACACCTGGCAGCTTATCGCAGCCGGCTGGGGATTCGCGCTTCTCGATCCGGCAAGCGTGCAGGCTGACGATGGTGCTGGAATTACTCGCGGCATTATCGGTCTTGTCAACAAAGGCCAGCCACGGAAGCCAGAAGACTGGGGCGCATTGCGGGCTTGGGGCTGGGGCGCGGACGTGCTTTGGATTACCTCGCAACCGACCCTTCGGTTGACGCGAAACATGTCGGCATCGAAGGTGTTTCGCGATATGGCAAAGCTGCCCTCGTCACGATGGCTTTCGATCAGCGCTTCGCAATGGTCCTTGTCGGTTCATCCGGCAAAGGCGGTACAACGCTTTTGCGCCGCAACTATGGAGAAGCAGTCGAAAGCCTCACCGGAGGCGAATATCACTGGATGGCGGGAAACTTCATAAAATACGGCGCATCAGAGGCCGCCTTTGGCAGCAAGACGCCCGGAGATATTCCAGTGGATTCCAACGAATTGATTGCTCTCTGCGCGCCTCGCCTCACCTTCATCAGCTACGGGATTCCTGAAAAGGGCGATGCTCACTGGCTCGATCATGAGGGAAGCTTCATGTCGACCGTGGACGCAAGCCGGGTCTTTACACTGCTCGGCGCTAAAGGCCTCGATGTCGACGGGGACTATCACACGGCGAAAATGCCCCCTGTAAATGAGGGTCACCTGGCCGGTGAGCTCGCGTGGCGACAACATGATGGCGGCCACACCGATGCGCCGAACATGAAGTATTTCATTCAGTGGGCTGACAAGTTCATCGGTCACACTGCGCCGACGCAGTGAGATCTTTCGAAGCTGGCGCCTGTCTTGGACCTCAGGCCCACTATTTCACTACCGGCTCACACTGCGAAGGATGGGATTGGAGCTGATTTGCAAATCTGCAATCTTGATCATTGAAGTTCGAATCCTGTCGTGCAAGCGATCAAGTGGACCGTGCGTTATGAGCGAACGCCCAGAGATCTCCCAGGCAAAAGTTCAGAACCGAGCAGCACAAGATTGCGACCGCGTTCGAAGCGAGCACCGGAAAGCGCGCTTTATCTACCAGAACGCGCATCAGCACAAGGTTTCCGAGCATCGAAACCATCCCATTGGACAGATGAAACCGCAACAGTTGAGAGAGAACGAAGAGTCGTGGCGCCGGTCGTGCCATGTGTAATGAAGATGCCAAGTAAAATTATGCAATAGAGCGAGCTCGATAGCTGCCGCCGAGGCATAAAGATAGTGCCCGCCTATCCTTCTATTGATCAGGGCCAGCGCGACGAGTTGCAGGACCATCCCCATGGCCCCCACGAGATTGAACCTCCACCAGCGAATAAAGGTATTCACGGCAGCGGCTCCTCACGATAGAGCTCCGTTGTGTGGCGGATCGTAACTACAATCGCCGTGGCAAACATACTGACCGCCGCGATCGTTCCGCCCACGTCAAACAGCAGCATCGTGTGGCCGAAGATAGTCGAGTACGGGCTGCGCAGCAGCGCCAGGTTGCCGGCGATCAGCAGAATACGAATCTCCGTTGGCCCGAAGATTCCCTGGGAAAGCTGAAAACATGACAAAGTGTAAGTCGCCAGATAGCTTTCGCTCGACAGCACGAGAAACGCTACCAGCATCGCCATCGCCGTCTGCCAATGCAGAAGCCCGGAGTAGCCGAGTCCGCACATCAGCGCGACTGACCCGAAGATGTCCACCATGTGATCGACATAGAAGCCGTAAGCGCGGACGCTGCTGCCGACGCACTCGCGCCAGCGTCCCATCCAGGCTGTCTCCCAGCCAGTTGAGCACCAGGCACAAGAATCACCACAGAAGGGCGTAGCGGTTATAGCGCGACAGCGCATAACAGATGCCCGCGCCAATCTGCGCGCTCAGGCCGAGCAGGGTGAGCTGGTCCGACGTAAGCCATCCTGGCGCGCGCTCCGCCATCCATTGCAGAGCGCGCTTTTCGCACGGAAGCCGTCAGCGACTGGTTGACCCGGCGAGCCGGTGCAAAATGCTGCGCATCTTCGCTGCAGCAGTTTTCGTATTCATCGTCTTGTCCTTCCCCTTCTTGTTTCGTGCCTTGATCAAACTGTTTTCGCTGAATTGCGTTGCGCGCGGAGCGCAGAGTGAACTCCAGCGATTCGCGCGGAACGCTCTCCACGAAGGGACGAACCGCCCAGCCGAGGCCATATTGGAATGGACCGCGTGAGCGAGACCGACTCGATCTGGATGTAGAGCCCGCCGTCCCGCTCCTCGTAGCTCCAATAGGTATTCAGCCGCCAGAGAAACCCGTGCTCCTCGCTGGAACTCAGCGCGCGCTCCGTACCTGTTCCGGGCGAGTCGATCTCGGAGATTCGGGTGCTTCGCGAGTGCTGTATCCGTGCTGTGCATCAAGCCGTCCGAAGGTGACGTCGTAGGTCGTATCCATCACCACGGTGATCACGTGTTTCTGGCGAACCCGCATCGATGCCTGAAGATGGTCGTCCTGTCGTGTCGAGAACTCTCGCCTGAACACCTGCGGAGAGAAATGTTGAGGGTAGGCAGTTGAAGTCCCTCAGCAGTCGCTCAAAATCCGCAGCTTTGGCGCCGGCAATAAACGCTGTGCCGCGCCAATGGTGCAGCAGTGCGCCGGGCAAACTCGGCGCCCGCGGCAGGTGTGAGCTGCTCGATGATCAACTCTCCTCGGCGCAGACCGCTGTGCATTCTGCACAGACAACGCCATGAGTGGGAGGAAGGTGTCCTGCGACCGGTGCTGCTGGCCAGACGTGTCTCAGCGGCGCTCACGTAAGAGTTGAAAGCCGCAACTGCCGCAGGCGTGGGTTCTCCTACGATACGGCTGGGCGCGATCCACCAGATCGACAGCCCGCACACAATCCAAAGTCTTCGGAGATTCGTGATTCGCATGTCGGCTCATGTACCGCAGTCTGCCGTGTCCGCGGCCTAGGAGGCAATGGATGCGGGCCTCACGTGGTGAAGATTGTTTCTCACCGTGCAAATGACTGCATCTGTTAGAGTTGTGCGAAGTTGTCCATTCCGCGAAAGATCTTCGAATCAACCTCAGGATCGGATACACTGACCTCGAAAGCATGACGGATCCACGGCCAAGGCACGGCGCTATCGCTTCGGAGTGTTTGAAGCCGACGCCGCAACGGGAGAGCTTCGCAAACAGGGTATCCGCATTAAGCTGAACATCCAGCCCTTCCAGGTCCTCTTGATGCTTCTGGAGCGGCCTGGCGAACTCTTGACGCGAGAGGAAATCTCGCAGGACCTCTGGCCCGACGGAACCTTCGTCGACTACGAGCATGGCGTGAACTCAGCCGTGAATCGCATCCGCGAGGCTCTGGGCGACACGGCAGCCGGAATCCACGATTCATCGAAACCCTCGCCCGCCGCGGCTATCGGTTCGTGGCTCCTGTTCAACGAATCGCAGACGATGGAGAGATGCCAGAGACCGAGCCTCTGCCCCAGGTAACCGAACCGCCCTATATGGCCGACCAGCTTTCTATAGCCGAGGAGCAGACGGCAGTTCAGTCTGAGCCAGAGGGCAAGCTTAGCAGTCGATTCCTGGCGTCCCCGCCCGAGCTCCCGAGGACTCCACACCGTGTAGTGCAGACGCTCTTCGTGCTGTTTCAACTCATGTACGTGGGCTTCTATGTCGGAGCGCTGGCGAATCTCGCGGAGATTGAAGATCTCTTCTCTGCGCTACCGAAGGCAGCGGAGATAACCACGGTCTTGATCGTAACGGCTGGGCTGCTGATTCCCGTGCGTGCCTTTCTGCTGTCCGCTGTGCTCTTCCATGCTCCTCGGGTGCGTGAAAAAATTCTCAGGATCTGGCCCTTCTTGCTGCCATTCGATTTACTGTGGGCGCTGTCGCCATTCCTGCTTCTGCACCACATCAACTTCGGACTGGCACTCTCGTGCACGGCCCTACTGGTCTATTCGCCTTTCGCTCAACGCTCACTGGTGCTGATGGGTGCGGGCGAATCGAACCCTGAAATCTCCTGAACCAGGCAATCTAAGCCTGGATGCTGAATGCGAAAAACTCCTTAAAAGTCAAAGGCCCTCCAGTAAAGGAGGGCCTTTGACGTCGGTTACAGCAGTTTAGAAGGTGAATTTCAAACTTCCCTGGAAGACTCTTGCAGCATTGCTAATGGATGAGATCTGGCCAAACGTCGATGACGTAAGACCTGCGGACGGAGTGCTGAAGTTCGGGTGGTTTAGCAAATTGAATGCCTCCAGCCGAAGCGTCATGTTCAGTCTTTCGTAGATTGGGAATATACGGGAGACTTGCGCATCCACCTGGTAAGCCGGAAGTCCGCGGAAGGTGTTTCTGCCGAGATTTCCGTATGTTCCAAATGCCGTAGTGGGAATCTGGGAGAAGGCCGCCGGATTCAGATATCCACGGTTCGCCGCGCCGCTGCCGGATCGGAGGGGAATGTGGATATATACGGGAACTCCGCTGACCAGGTTCGGGCGATCATTGCCAACGTCAGTCAGGGAGTTGTCCTGCCCCGATGTCACGGTAAAGGGAGCTCCGCTTATGATGTGAACCAGTGGAGCGAACTCCCAGTTGTTGAGCAGAAGGGCCTCGACGCGTGGAAGTGCGAACTGGCTCTTCGCAACAATGACGACGTTTTCGACATGCCGATAATCCGAACCGCATGGAGCGTAATCCATTCTCGGGTTGCTTGGATTTTCCACTGTCGTGCCCGCGAGATCGCCCTGCGAGTCCTCAATGTTGAGGCACTTCGACCAGGTGTAGTTGGCTAGAAGGCTGAAGGTGGAAGAAAGACGATGCTGGATGGTTGCAACCAGGCCGTTGTAGTTGGCGAAAGCGGAGTCAGCAATGAGGACCGTGCCGCCGCCGCCGCCGAGATACTGATTGCCTTGATTGGGATTCGCGATTGTGAGTGAAAAACGCGACGTCTGATTTGAGGTCGTCGAACACGCCGTTCCGGCGGCACCTGGCTTCACTGCCGCTGGACCTGTCGTAACAATACCCGCGCAGCCCGTGCCATTGGCCCCCCACACGCCCGGGATGAATGTCGCCGGGCTGAGCGGCAATCCGATAGGTGCGTGCAGCGTCTTATTCCCAATGTACTGGAGCTGGAACTGCCATCCGCGGCCAAACTCCTGTTGGACGCTAGCAGTCCACTGCATCATGTAGGACGGGTGGTATTGGGTGGGCAGCACAATATACTGCGATTGCGGGAAGAACTGCGCTGTAGCTGGCGTAGGGATCTGCGGCTGGGGGAAAGGATTGGTTGTGATCGCGCCAACGGACCACGGGCTCGAGAAACTTATAGGAGACGTTGCGGATACCTGTTGCTGACTGATTGCGGTCGCATACGGCGGGTTCTGCTGGTTCCGTTGCGCCGTAAAGAAGTTGACTTGGTCATAGCCCAATGAGCCACCGGCGCGCACGACCGTTTTGCCTGTCCCGTATGGATCGTACGAGAACCCAACGTTAGGAGCGAACTGCCACGGCGAATTCTTTGTGAACTGTCTCGTAACGCCTGGGTCTCCGTAGAACGTCGCTCCGGCGGGCGCATTTGGGTAGACCGAACTGGCTTTGTTGGCCAAGAAATTCGCCATGTTGAAGACGACTCCGCGGTTGAAGACATCCACAGGCATGAAATTTGGAGACCAGCGCAAGCCACCCGTTATGGTCAGTTGTTTGGTGGCGCGGAAGGTGTCCTGAGCGTAGATGCTCGGAACCGGGCCACGCAGCGCGTTCTGCTGTTGCTTGCTCTGTTGGAAGGCGCTCATGGTTCCCATCAGGAAGTCCAGGGACTGGTCTCCCGGCTCCGACGGGGCACCGGAGGCTCGCTGTCCGGACGGTCCATAAGCGCTGAAACTGCTGGCGAAGGTGAACACACCATTTTGTTCGTAGGCGTTGCCGATGTTGAGTTGATTCTGCACCCACTCACCACCGAAGAGGAACTGATGCTTGCCTCGGATCATCGTTACGTCATCATCAATGGCGAGCGTGTTGTCATTGAAGTGAGAGACCGAGTTCGTTCCGCCCCCCATCGTGAATTTGCCGGTGGCCAGGTACAGGCCGTTGGGAACGCCCTGAAAGACGTTGACGCCGATGGTATTTGCGTTGATGTCGTTAGAGGCGTATCCGCGGTTGTTGACGCGCCGCAGTACGGTCGCATGGGCTGAGTTCACTGTTGTGGAACTGATCGTAAAGGCCCACCCAAGTGTGAAGCTCTGCACCCGCTCTATATTTCCGGACTGCGTGGTAACGAGGATATTGGTCGGATAATAGTAGGCTGGCTGTTGAAAGCCGTCGATAAAGTACCGGGCGAACAAATTGTTTTTTGCGTTGAGGGTCCAATCGACGCGGGTGACAAACTGGTTATCTGACTGAGCAAGGGGGATGGCATAAGAGATAAGCCCGCATCCCAACGTATCTACCGACGGGATGGGTGTGGGCAGGTATTTCAGAAGCGCGAGCGATTGCGGATTGTATGTCGGCTGGCTCGGGTATTTATTGCCCACCAGAGTTGCACCTGTTATAGGGTCGCGCAGTTGACTCGCAGTGGCCGAGCAGCTTGGTCCATCGGTGACCGAGAAATCGCCCAGCAGATTCGCGGCAGTAGGCACATGGGCCTGTGTTGCGGCTTGAGATTGGGCATTTTGAAGTCGCTGGTATCCGGCAAAGGCAAATAGCCTGTCCCGGAGAATGCGACCACCGAAGGTGCCACCGAACTGGTTCTGGTGCAACGTGTCCTTCGCGGTGCATGTGGTGGCAGGAGCAACCGGAGTGCATGTCGAGAAGAAGTTGGTGGCATCGATGTAGTTATTGCGAATGAACTCAAAGGCTGAGCCGTGATAGGTGTTGGTTCCCGAGCGTGTGACGACGTTGACCAGACCGCCAGTATGCTGACCGTCCGATGCACCCAGCACCGTCGATTCCACGCTGAACTGGTTCACTGCATCGGGGAAGGGAAAAGGAAGGTTGGCGTTGGCCATGTAATCGTTGTTGTCGCCACCATCTAGTCGCCACATCGTCGTATTGCCTCCGCCTCCGGCGATTGAGACTGAGATGGCCGCGTAAGAGTATTTGCTGCCGGTAAAATCGCCCGCGGGAGCGGTTGTCGAACCCCCTGACAACGTAATCAGACTCGTCATCTGTCGGCCATTGATCGGCATTTCGGTGACCGTCTGCTGGTCAATCGTCTGTTTGAAGGTGGCGTCTTCCGTCTGTAAGGCCAGACCACTAGCCTGAACCTCAACCTTCTGGTCCGTCCGTCCTACGGTCATTCCAACATTGATTGCGATGCTGCTGCCAACCTCAAGAACAATGTTCGATTGGCTGTAATGCTCGAAGCCTGGAGAAGCGACGTCAAGGACGTAAGTCCCGATAGCGAGGTTCGGGAAGCTGAAGAGGCCGCTCGTGCCCGTCACTGAGGTGTGCTTGACTAGAGTCGCTACGTCTGTAACCGTGACGGTAGCATTTCCAATGAATGCACCCGTCGAATCGGTGATGGAGCCTTGGATACTTCCGGTTCCGGCGAGCTGGGCGTATCCCGTCGCGCAAAACGATAGAATCGCGACACAGAGAATAATGACCAACCAGCGGTTCGCCATTCCTGAGTAGTTCGAGGTAGGTGTTTGCATAGGACCTCCGATTATTTAAGACAATTAAATTTCGACAACTTCGATATTCCAAATCTTCCGATCGCCCAAAGTCTGTCTCCGAATTGGCGAGACACTCACGGCGAATCTGCCATCCATGTGGGCAACTTTGGGTCCTTGGATGGACCACTCTTTATGCTTGGTCGGACAAGTTATGGAAACTTAGGTACCTCTGTCAATCGTTAAAATTCGGGGGATTGCACCAGATACCTCTATAGGCCGACGAAATAGGTCAGTCCACATGCGTAACTGCCTGCGGTTGTAGGGTGGGCACGGAAAGGCAAAACGGGAGACTTAGGCTCAACAAATCCACCAAACCTACGCCTTAGGCATCCCGCATTGGCCAGTAACGATTTCCGTCCTCGGGATGTTAATGGTAGGTCCAATTCAACTCGAAGCTAATGCCGTCTCCACTAGTCGTTGAAGTGGAGCAGAACCAGCGGCATATACTTCCGAATACTCCCCGTAACTCACGCCTTAGTGCGGTTTAGGACTGCTGGTTCCGCGCGCTTGCGGCTTTGCTTCTTAGCTCGCGCTGGAGTGGAGAGCATGGCGTTGCGGCGCTGGTTTGCCCTGGTTTTCCACCTGTCGGTAGAAGGAAACCACAATGCAACAGTACGCGGGAATCAATCTGTCGCTTCTGTCCATTCGCGATGGGCGGCGGAATGCCCTAACATGCAGAAGCACACACGAATGAATCTTCCACGACTCCGCCGTTGCCTGATCTCCTCCGCTCTTCTCTCGGGGCTCTACGGGATTGCAGGTCAATGCGCAGCCGCTCCGGCCCAATCGCACAGAAAGCCGACCGCGCCGACAATGTCCCCAACCTTCGGGCATCAGGCCTGGACGACA
This sequence comes from uncultured Acidobacteriaceae bacterium, assembly GCA_963798925.1. Lineage (GTDB taxonomy): Bacteria > Acidobacteriota > Terriglobia > Terriglobales > Acidobacteriaceae > Edaphobacter. Next base: position 11,317 of record CAWCVD010000002.1, on the reverse strand, counting down.
GAGAATGGTCTTCCGCAGAATAGCGTGCATCAGGTCCTTCAAACCAGGGACGGATACCTCTGGATCGCAACCGAAGGTGGCGTCGCCCGTTTCAACGGCACGCAATTTGCCGCGTTCAATCGGGAGAACAACGACGCCTTTAGTAGCAACGATGCGTGCTGTCTCGCCCAGGATCGCAGCGGCACCCTCTGGATCGGTACCGCCGATGGTCTTCTGCGATACGCTGGAGGTACATTCCACCGTTACACAACGGCCGAGGGCTTGCTGTCATCCTCAATTCTGTCGCTAACGCCAGCAGAGGATGGTTCTCTGCTCGTCCTCACTGGCGGAGGGCTTGAAAAATATGACGGGCAAAGATTCACATTACTAGCTGCTTCCGCGTCCGCACTGGGCTCCGGACCAGAGAACCGCGTGTTGGTGGCCACCGCAGACGGAGTCCTTTCATACAGTGCCGGTCATCTACTCCCCCTGTCACTGCCATCACTTCCGGCGGAGCAAATCGAGGCACTGGGCTCCCTGAAAGACGGCTCGCCATGGATACGAACGCGCACCGCTCTTCTGTTGTGGACTCACAACGTGCTTCGTAGCTGGCACACCGGTCGCGAGTTGCCCGGAACACGAGTGCAGTCATTCCTCGAGGACTCGCGCAGCAATCTTTGGGTCGGCACGGATCGCGGCCTTGTTATGTTGCCGCCGTCAACAGAAGCCGGCGAGACTCGACTTGAGATGCAACCTCTCATCGGAGCTGCCTCAATCCTCGCACTCTTCGAGGATCGGGAACATGATCTCTGGGTGGGCACCGATACTGCCGGGCTGCAGATTCTGCGGCCTCAGAAGTTCCATGCAATCGCTTCGCTTTCGGGCTATCCCATTACTGCAATCACCCAAACCAGTGACGGCTCCGCTTGGCTGGGCAGCAAAGGCGAAGGTCTCTTTCGCAACGAGCACGGCAACACCAGCGAACTTTCCATCAAGGACGGGCTTCTAAGTGACGTGGTCCTCACTCTTGCTCCGGCTCGCGATGGGTCGTTGTGGATCGGCACGCCGGATGGCCTCAGCCATCTGCAAGGGCGGAAGATTACGTCTTACTCTTCTGCGGACGGATTGCCCGACGATTTGATCCGCTCACTCTTTTCAGACACCGATGGATCTCTGTGGATTGGGACAAGGCGCGGGCTCGCCCACTGGAAAGACAGTCGCTTTACCGTCTTATCTCGGGAGGATGGCTTCAAGAGTGAGCTGGTCGGAGCCATCCTGCGGTCGAGTTCCAACGATCTCTGGGTCGGTACGCTGGATGGCCTTGGGCGAATTCGTGATGGGAAGCTGACTCTCTTCACCAGATCTGAGGGGCTCTCGGGTGACGTCATCACATCCATGCTCGAAGATGCGAACCACATACTTTGGGTAGGAACAAAAGGCGATGGCCTTAGTCGCTCCTCCGGAACGAGCTTCATTCCAGTCCGTGCCCTCGATCTTCCTCGCGAGATCGATGCGATCGTCGAGGATTCGCAGGGGTATCTTTGGCTGGCCTCGAGCCGAGGCATAGTGCGCGTCCTCGCGTCTGAGTTGCTCGCGTGCGGAGACGCGTCAACGTGTAACCCTCGACTGACCACCTATGGCTCCTCCGATGGAATGCCCACGGAGGAGACTTCCTCTGGCGGCCACCCGGGCGCGTGGCGCATGGCCGATGGGAATCTCTGGTTCGCAACGCGCAAAGGCGTTGCCATCGTCAACCCGGCTGATCTTCGCGAAAACCAAACTTCGCCGCCTGTCGTCATCGAACACTTTACGGTGGACGATGTCGAATGGAAGGACCAAGGAGCCGAGATATCCATTCCGCCGGGCCACGTGCGATATGCCTTCGAATATGCTGCACTCTGCTACGCGTCCCCTTCAAGAGTGCGCTATCGCTACTTCCTCAACGGATTCGACAAGCAATGGACGCAAGCCGGCTCGCGTCGCAATGCGTACTACACCAACCTCCCTCCCGGGCGCTATCGTTTTCGCGTTCAAGCCGCCAACGAAGACGGTTTCTGGAGCGATACCGGTGCAGCAATCGCCTTCGTCATCAAGCCGCCGTTCTATCGGACGCCATGGTTTTTCGCGCTCGCTATCCTGCTGTTGATCGGCATCATCGCTGCAATCTACCGGCTGCGTGTTCGCGCCATTCGCTCGCAGTTCGACGCGATATTAGCCGAGCGCAACCGCATCGCCAGAGAGATTCACGACACGCTGGCCCAGGGGTTCGCCGGCGTCTCCGTGCAGCTCGAACTAACCGCTCACCTTCTCGCCCAAGCGCAGGTAACCGAAGCGCGGCAACAGGTCGATCGCACGCGAGATCTCGTCAAAGAGGGCCTCGCCGACGCTCGCCGAAGCATATGGGACCTGCGGGCAACCGGTGCAGAGGCGACATTGCCCGTCCGGCTAACCCGTCTTGTGGAACAAAGCGTGACCGAATCCCTGAAAGCCGAGGCAAACATCAGCGGTACCTATCGGACTCTTGCGCCTGCTCTCGAAAACGAAGTGTTACGCATAGCCCAGGAGGCGCTGAGTAACGTCGTCCGACACTCCCACGCAACTCGTGTGACGGTCGATCTGCGCTATCATCCAAATGAGCTCATGCTAACGATTGTTGACAACGGCATTGGATTCCAGTTGACCGAAGTGACTCTGCGATCGAGAGGACATTTCGGGCTTCAGGGAATGCGGGAACGTGCCGAACAGATCGCCGGAGCGCTAAACATCGAAAGCCCTCCGCAGGGCGGCACAAAGATCACGCTTCGCGTACCGCTACCGAATTGAAAGGAACGTAGGATGACAGATCCAATCCGGACCTTGGTCGTCGACGACCACCATGTCGTCCGCCAGGGGCTCGTCGCTCTCCTCAAGGTCATGCCTGAGATCGAAATCGTTGGCGAGGCGAGCGATGGTGTCGAAGCCGTCGAACTCCACCGTCGGCTACGGCCCGACATTACGCTGATGGACCTGCAGCTTCCTAAGCTCGGAGGGGTGGCGGCTATCACGAAAATTCGCGCGGAGAACCCCACAGCGCGATTTATCGTTTTGACAACCTTCGACGGTGACGAAGATATCTTTCGCTCGCTTCAGGCAGGGGCTAAGGCCTATCTGCTCAAAGGAATGACGGTCGACGATCTACTCAGTACGATTCGCGCTGTCCACGCCGGCAAGACCAGCATTTCACCCGCGATCGCCGAAAAGCTCGCCGATCGCATGGCGACGCAGGATCTTACTGTCCGTGAGCTTGACGTTCTCGAGCGTATAGTCGCCGGCCGCGCCAACAAGGAGATCGCGTCCGATCTCTCCATCTCCGAGGCGACAGTTAAGACCCACGTCAACAACCTGCTCAGTAAGCTTGGCGTCAGCGACAGAACCAACGCTGCTACCGTAGCTATTCAGCGCGGTCTCGTTCATCTCAAATAAAGAGGGTTCCTTTCGTGAAGCTTCTCCTTGTCCTCCTTCTTCCGATCCTCGCCGCTCCTTCACTTCCTGCGCAGACCAAGCCTGCCTGGCGTTCGGCAACGATGGAGGAGCTTACTGCCGTGCTCCCCGCTCGTGCTCCCGTCGAAAAAGAGCGTATCGAAACCGAGATGCGTACTGCCTCCGGCATAGTCAATGCGCACGGCCAGGTCATCGCAGGAGTTGTTCTTATCACCGCCGGTTACTCCGCCGATGGCAAGTATTCACACTACCTTCTGGTCCAGTCACCAATCACGATCGCCGATGTTGCATTTCTTCCCGGCGCATATGTCTTTGGCTGGCAGCGCGCGGACGATGGTCTCGCCGTCAAGTTCTACGATGCAGCGACGGGAACACCGCGAGGCACCGCTACAGCCCGCCGCATGTCCCAGGGAACCCGCGTCGAGTCGTTTCGCCTGTGGCCCCCTCAAGATCAATCGATCCTGCAGATCGGACGATTTAGCCTCCCTTATCGGGTCACTGAGTAGACGCGGCAGCGTCAGCACAATCCCACCATCTCCTCCTCTAAAGCTGCAGCATGCTGTGGGAACCGTTTGCGACGACAAGCGGCTCATGCGTGAGGCCTGCAAACTTTTCGAATGAATCAACTTAGATTCCTGTACAAATTGTGTGAAGGAGCTCTACTCTTCCACTTGGGGTTAGTTTTCCTCCCGAACAATTAGGAACTACGAGCTAATTCAGCTTTGGGCCAATGAACTAACGCCCAATTATTCCTTGGATTTGGCAGGAGGAGTCACAGAGATTCGCATTTTCCTCGATTTTCATAGATTTGAAGACGACATCTGTGACTTTTTGTAACATGCCAGTGCGGTGGACCGAGCGAGCTCGAACGTCTGGCAACTTCCAAATTCTTCCCTTGACAGTTTTATTTTGATCCGTATAAAGTTCGCGACGCCTAGAAAATACGCCTCAAAGCGGAACCGCTCAGGCCCACGGCATCGCGATAACGCTAAATGGCGAACACCAAATGACGCAGGCCAAAGATTTGTAGAACTGGAGGAGTGCTATGACGCAGATCGGCAACTTGGTTCGCCCCAAGGTAAATACAACGGCTCTTAAGGTTGTTTTTGGAATCGCATTATGCTTGAGTCTTATCCTTGCGCCTAACGCCAGTGCGCAGGTAATTTATGGTTCCATCACTGGAAATGTCCAGGACCAGGCTGGCGCAATGATCCCTAGTGCCACGGTCGTGGTAACGAATCAGGCCACCCAGGAAACCCGCACTACAACGACTAACTCTTCTGGCGAGTACCGCGTCGTAAACCTTGCGCCTGGGTCTTATACAGTGTCTATCAAGGCATCCAGCTCGTTCGCGGCATTCTTGGAGAAGAACGTCCCGATTGAGGTCACCCGCGAGTCCCGCGTTGATGCTACGCTCCCAGCGTCGACTGTTACGACCAATGTGACGGTAGACACAGCGGCACCCATGCTCGAGACGGACTCTGCCGAGGTAAACCACGAGATTACGCAGGAGCAGATCTCCCAAGTTCCAATTACCGGGTCGCAGGGTCGTAACTTTCAGTCTCTCTACACCCTGATCCCCGGCGCAGCGGCTGTCCAGGAGCAGAACTCAATCGGCGGCAACCCGGCGCGCGCCATGTCGGTCAATTTTAACGGCGTTAGCTACAACACCAACACCACACGCATCGATGGCGCAGTGAATGACTACGGCTGGCTGCCCTACCTGCTCGCGTATCTGCCTCCCGCGGACTCGATCCAGAGCGTCAACGTGGTTACAAACTCCTTCAATGCAGACCAAGGCGTAGCTGGCGGCGCCTCAATCGCCATCACGATGAAGGGTGGTACAAGTCACTACCACGGTAGTGCGTGGGAGTACTACCAGGACGCGGCCATCAATGCCCGGGCCTACACGGCAACCCAGGCATCCCTGGTCTCCGCCATAAATCCTACCGGGTCGGTTCCCAAAAACGTCTTCAATGAGTTTGGAGCCAACTTCGGCGGCCCCGTCTATATTCCAAAGATCTATCATGGCGGGAACAAGTTGTTCTTCTTTGATGGCTTTGAGCGCACATCCCGCCGTAGCTTGGCCACTCCGCAGGCAACTGTACCGACGACCGCAATGCTCGGTGGCGACTTTTCGGCGGCAACTTCCGTGACTACTCTCTATGATCCCCAGCCGGGCGGCGTAGGGCCCTACCGTGCGATCGGCGCGCGTCCCACCTTCCTATCGGAATACGGGTGCAACTGCATCCCCGTCTCGCGTCAGTCGGCTCCTGCCGTGAAGATGCTGTCTTATCTTCAGCCCTTCGCGGCCGTGGTCGGAACGCCGAGCGCCTCGCAGATCACGAATCAGTTGGCCAACGATTACACGGGTGTCGGCACCATCGGCTATACCAGGATCACAAACGACGCGAAGATTACCTATAATCCGACCGACAAGACGAACATCTTCGGACGATACAGCATTGAGCCGTACACCCTTGCCGATCCACAAATATTCGGGAACTCCGCGGGCACTGGAGGTGCTGGGGGCGCCGCCGTCGACGGTGGACAGCCCGGTCAGGCCTCCGGCCGCATCCAGAATGTTGGACTTGGTGTCAGCCATGTCATCACCTCCAGTATGGTTGTCGACTGGGACTTTGGTTACACCCGTCAGGTCACAGGTGCGCAATCTCTCATCGATCTTGCATACGGTGACTTTGGTCTGAACCAGCTCGGCATCCCCGGCACCAACGGAGTAGGGTCTCTCTATGAGGGCCAGCCGATCTTTGCGTTCACCGGCTTTTCCACCCTTGGCAATGCGTCCGGTGCAAACCCGTTCCTGTTCCGCGACAACCAGTTCACCTCCGACATCAACTTCAGCTGGACCAAGGGCAGGCACGCTATGAAGTATGGCGGCACCTGGTACCACTTCGACCTCAACCACTTTCAGCCATCCGTCGGTTCTGGCGTCAGTAACCCGCGCGGAGGCTTTATGTTCCAGGGAAGCATGACGAGCAACACCAGTACCGTCACCGCCTACAACGCGCTCGCTGACATGCTTCTGGGCCTCCCCAATTTTGGCACGGGCATAGCCGTAGCCAAGAACGAACAGTTGTACAACCCGAACTCCTTGCGCTGGACCGAACTCGCCGGTTATGCGCAGGACACATGGTCCGCGACTCCCAAGCTCACAATTAACTACGGCATCCGGTACGAGCAATATCCTGCGCCCTACACTGACAAGCACGGCGTCTTTCGCCTCGATCCCACCCTGCCTCAGACAGCCAACATCGAAGTCGGCGGTGTGGGCGGCAATCCCAGGAACGCGGGAATCAATGTTGGATGGGGGCAGTTCACTCCGCGGTTCGGTCTGGCCTATCGCGTGGACCCGATGACGGTCATTCGCGTCGGCGCCGGCATCACCACAGATCCTGAAAGTTATCGCTTCCTGCGCGATCAGTACCCAAGTGAAATCGCTCAGGCCTATGTCGGAACAGGAGCGGGAACGGTGTCATTAGACCCAAACGGGAATCCCATTACCCTGACGGCGGGCATCCCCCTCGCAGTTCCTCCAACCATTACCAATGGCTTTACCTCGCTTCCCGTAACCATTGGAACCAATACCACCCCTTCAAACATTCATCGCGGCTACATCGAAAGCTGGAACCTGTTTATTCAGCACGATTTCGGCCGCAGCTACGTCGCCAACGTGGGTTACGTCGGGACCCACGCGGTTAAACAGTTCTCCGATATCACGCTCAATGCGGCTCCGTTGCCCAGCGGCGCCACCACTTGCATGCCTAATGGCCAGTACAATCCGTCCTCCGGCCTCACTGGAGCCTGCTCGTTCAACGCCAACCAGATCATCAACCAGCAGCATTGCACGGCCCTCACCGGATATGTCTGCTATAACACCGGCGGCATCACCATGAACGAGCCAATCTTCAGCGCAAACTACAACGCCCTGCAGGCGCAGTTGACGCGCAATGCAGGTCGTGGGTATCAGTACGGCGTGAACTATACCTGGTCGCATGCATTTGACGATGCAGATAATGGTGCCGGTTCGGGTTCCACCGGCCCTGCCTATGCCTATCCCGCCTACTTCAACTCTAACCGGGCCCAGTCCGGCTACGACCGCACCCACAACCTCCAGGTCTTCGCAATCTACCAACTGCCATTCGGCGCCAACCAGATGTGGCTAACCCACGGCGTCGCCGGCGCGATCTTTGGTGGCTTTCAGTTGACAGGACAGGTTAGCCACATCAGCGGAGCGCCGTTCACAGTGAGCCCGTCGTCCTCAGCTATCAACGCGCCTGGCTCAACGGAGTATGCCCAGCTCGTCGCTCCGTACCATCAGCTTGGCGGCCACAATCGCACGCCAGGCAACACCGCTATCTCTGGCGGCAACCCCTGGTTCGATCCCACATCCTTCGCCAACCCCGTCGAGCCCCAATACACCAACCCCGGCGCGCCTGGTTACGTAAATTGCTCGGTGCCCTCTTGTATGGTCTCGCCAAACTTTGGCAACACCCGCCGCAACGAATTCCGCGGACCGGGCGTTACCAACGTAAACGCAAGCGTCACTCGCAGCTTCAGGGCGTGGCGTGAAAGCGAGTTCCTGATTAGGGTCGAAGCGTTCAATCTGCTTAACCACGCCGAGCTCGTCAGCAATCCCAACGTAACCGTTGGCGGCGGAACATTCGGATACATCACCAGCTTTGCCCTCGGCAACAACGCCAATCCCACACGCACCGTTCAGTTCAGCGGCCGCTTTAGTTTCTAACTGCCCTGCAACCGACATGGGCTCCGCATGTGAAAGCTGCGGAGCCCATGTTGTTTGCCCTGCAAGTGGCTCGCCTCCATTCGGACTTTATCCCTCACGAGATCCTTTGCTTGACTTAATGTCGCCGCAGGGAAGTCCTCAAAGATTAAGGCCGGCACTTCCCCCTGCCTTCAAGCAGATATAAACCAAATGAATGGAATACTTTACAGATCAAGTTGTTTATAATCAATAATTTGCGCTTCGAGTCCTGACTTAAGTTCAATGCAATGAAGACTTTGCGAAATATTGGGGAGTGTGGGGGGTACTAGAGAATCGAGAGCGGCGCTCCGAGACATCTGCCATGTCTTCTCTATTCGACGGACGCGTCAAAGGCTCCTGTTTCCACCGTCGTGCCGTGCTTCATCTGCACGAAGATCCGGTATTGGCCTGTCGAGGGAAACCCATAAGGAAATTCGACAGTATTGGAGATAGGTGCGCCGGGATGGTCCATGTCCATCGGCATGGTCATATCCATGTTTGGCATCGCATCAGCGCTGCTATTGCTGGAATTGTCCCCGTTGGCGAGCATCAGCGCAGCCATGGCCGCTGAGCCGTCGGGATGCGTGTGCGCGAAGACCGTGCCATCGGTCTTGACGAAGGCGGCATGTCCCGCCATCCCGAGATAGGGTTGCATGTCGGTCGCCGCATTCCCATTAGCATCGAGCAGGTGGAATCGGAACGTGTAGGCCGTATTTGCTGTGAGGGCTGCGGGGCGGTCCCACACCATCACGTAGCCATCGGGAAGCTTATAGGAGTTACCGAGTTGACCTGCACTCAGTGGTTGCGGATGAGCGGACGCATCCTCGGGGCCAAGTTCGCCTCCGGACATGGTTACCGGAATGGTGATCCTCGAGACAAGCGTCTCGGGAAAGCCGCTGGCATGCACGACATCACCATACAGGGTGTAATCCCCGGCCGGCATGGCGGGAAGCGCGATACGGAAGTCTCCAACGCCGGCGAGGACGGGGTGCAGGTGATAGGCTGCGTCCATCTCCGGCTCCCGGATGGCGTAGAGATGCATAAGGTGACCGTGGTCGGGCAGAAAATCGTTGTTCGAGCGGGCTCGACGCTCGCTGTCGGGATGGAAGGCCTGCACGTGAAGATCGAGGACGTTGCCTGACAGCACCGCATCAACGTTCAGAGGCTGGTAGACATCGAGGGAATAGCTTGCGGCTTCGACATTCCACCACTTCGCTCCTCCCCAAATCAGCACTCCCATGAAGGCAAGGCTTCCCAAAGTCGCCAGAATTGCTCGACGCCTGCGATTGGGCGACGGAATTGCGCCTGGTTCGAGGCGGGCATCTCGGACGGCGGCTGCGACGATGCCGGCCATGCTCACAACCAGAAAGAGGCCAAGAATTCCGAGTGTGATACCTAGTCCACGCTGCATCTTCAGGGTCGAGAGCGGGACTGCTGGAACGGGAACCGACGTTGTCTTCTCGCCGCCCTCGCCCGCGATCTCGAAGCGCACCTCCCAGGAGCCAGCAGCCATCATCCATAGGCTTCCGGTGAAGAAGGCCGGGTCGGTGGTTGAGCGGGTCATCGGATCAGAGGTGGGAGGGTGCTTCGAGGCTTCGCCCGTGAGCGGCAAGGGGGTGATGTGAATGCTGGTGACGTTGGCTCCGCTTGAGCGGACCTCAAGGGTCGCCACTCCGGGAATCACGGTTGGCATGCGGATGCTGACGTAGAGTTCGTATCGGCCGGACTGGACCTGCTCGAAGATGTCCTTGCTGCCCACGTGAGCGTGCGCTGCCTGAGGAGCGATCGGAGTGGAGACCAGCAAAACCAGGATGCAGCGGAGAGTCGAACAGGAAAGCTTCACCGTTGCACGCTCCGCATCCAGCGTCCGAAGCTCAGGCCGATCCATGTGCTGATGGAGGCGTAGATTGCTGCGCGTAACAATCCCCAGTAGAGAGTTATGCCGCTGTCAGGCTCGAAGAAATTAAGCCGGCGATCATAACCGTTGGGCCGGGAGTTGTAGTCGAAGTAGATTGTGCCGAAGAAGCGATTCTCCGAAGCCTTCGAGAGAAGGAAGTTGGCAAACGGCCACTCGACGATGGTGAGAACGGCGATGAAGAGGAAGCCGGAGACGAGCGCAACCTTCCAGAACTTCCAGGATCGGGTCTTCTGCCAGAGAAGATCGAGTGCGAGCGCGGGCACGAAGAGGAGGATTGGAAACTTTGCCGGAACGAAGTGGGTGACGGGATTGAAGACAGGCCCGAGCTTCGGCTGGGCCGGAAAGAGTGGAAGGATGAGGATTTCGCCGATCGCGAAGAGCATGTAGACGGCGGCACCGGTAGTCGCGGCCCATTTGTAGCGCGAGGCCTGGGAGAGGATGGCTAGGACGAGCGGAATGCCGATTCCCATGGCGATGTAGGCGCTCGCAGAGTGGAGTTGAACGTCCCAGGTCTTCTCGATCAGGAAGAACATCTGGCCGGAGACGATGAGACCGCCGACGTAGAGGAAGAGACGCTGAAGATTTTTGTGCGTCCGTTCTCCTGCCGCAGTGTGATCGTTCGAAGCGCGATTCATGGCAGCCAGGATCAGGAAGAGAATACCGACGGCTACACAGCGAATGCCAAGGATCAGGAGGGTATGCGGGGGGCTGATGATCTTGACGTCGAGCCCATAGGCGGCGTGCCACCAGTTATCGAAGGGCGCCGAGGTGATCATGGCGATGCCGCCCCAGGCTGCGATGAAGGCGCCGAGGGGAGCGCGAAAGCCGAGGACGTTGACGGACGCTTCTTTCAGCTTTTGGGAGTGTGCCGAACATGGTCATCAACATCAGGTAGCCGCAGATGACGGCTGCGATAACGCCGCAGGCTTGAATGGCCAGATGAGCCGGGGTCCAGAAGGTGTCACGGCCGATGGAACGATGCCAGGACACGTCCCACGCGCCTCCTATGGAGGAGGAGGTGACGGCAAGAGCTCCAAACCAGACGTACCAGGGGACAGTTTTGGCGTCATATTGAGGCGTTGCGATTGGAACGGTAGACATAAGACCTCGCAGCTGTGGGTTTATCTTATCTAAGGTTTTTGAGGGCTTACGAGTTC
>CAWCVD010000001.1:0-666025 GCA_963798925.1 uncultured Acidobacteriaceae bacterium | reverse complement strand
GCGAGGATATCTGCCTGAGAGCGTTCTCGATACGGCCCTGATTCGGCTGTTCACCGCGCGCATCAAGCTTGGCATGTTTGATCCTCCCGAGATGGTGCCCTACGCAAAGATCGATGAAAAGGAGCTAGACAGCGCGGAGCATCGCGCGGAAGCACGCAAACTGGCAAATGAGTCCATCGTGCTTCTCAAGAATGATGGACTACTTCCATTGAGTCCTCAGATCCGGAAAATCGCTGTTTTAGGCCCGCTCGCCGATCAGACGAGGCCGCTGATCGGAAATTATGCCGGCCAGCCCACAAAAATCGTTTCGATTCTCGATGGACTTCACGCCGAGTTCCCCAACGCGAATATCTCATTTGTGCCTGGCACACAGTTCCTCCGTGCGGAGGGAACGCCCGTACCGGATGCGCTGCTTACTACTGCAGAGGGACACGCTGGCCTGAATGCGGAATACAGCGAGGGGAGGCCGAGTCGAGAGGAGAAAAAGAAGCCGTTAGTTAGCCGGATAGAGCCGAACGTCATGCTGACCGAGAAAGACCTACCGAAGGAAGTCGCAGGAAGGAAGATCTTCGGTGCGCAATGGACGGGATTCCTTACGCCCACTGAGACGGGCGACTTCCTTCTCGGTGTCCGTTCCCAGGGTTTTGCGAGACTGACGGTCGACGGCAAGCAAGTCGCGATGACGTACGGAGGCGGCCGCGAGATCGTGCCGGTAGTCGGACGTGTTCATCTGGAGAGAGGCCGTAAGGCTGCGATCGAAATTAACTATGGCACACAAAATGGAAAGGTTCATGCCGAACTTATCTGGGCTAAAGTTCAGAACGGGGTCTTGCCCGAAGCAATTGCCGCGGCGAAGAACGCCGACGCTGTCGTGGCTGTCGTTGGGATCACCAGTCAGCTTGAGGGAGAAGAGATGCCAGTCAGTGAACCAGGGTTTCTGGGCGGAGACCGAACCAGCATCGATCTCCCCCGTCCGGAAGAAGACCTGGTCGAAGCTGTGGCTGCAACAGGTAAACCTTTCGCCGTCGTTCTCCTGAATGGAAGCGCGTTGTCTATCAATTGGATCAACCAACACGCCAATGCCATTCTTGAAGCGTGGTATCCAGGCGAAGAAGGTGGAGCGGCGGTAGCTGAGACTCTGAGTGGGAAAAACAACCCTGCAGGCAGATTGCCGATCACTTTTTATACAGGCGTGGACCAGTTGCCGAACTTCGAAGATTACGGAATGGCAAACCGGACATATCGATACTTTGAAGGCAAGCCGCTTTATCCCTTCGGTTTCGGACTCAGCTATACGAAATTTGATTACAGCCAATTGAGCATTTCGGCTCAGTCTTTCAAGGCGGGACAAGCAGTCAGCGCTGATGTCACGGTGACCAACGCCGGCAAGCTTCCCGGAGACGAAGTTGTGCAACTCTATCTCAGATTTCCTCCAGAAAAAGGAGCGCCTCGGATCGCTCTTCGTGGATTTCAACGCGTGCATCTGGACCCCGGCGCAAACCAAACGGTTCATTTTGAATTGAAGCCACGTGATCTGGTCATGGTGACGGAGAATGGCAATCCGATCATTGCTCAGGGTGACTACACGCTAAGCATCGGTGGTGGCCAGCCGGACACAGCTGCGCCTAACGTGAGTGGTCACTTCCACATTGACGGCCAGTACGCGTTGCCAGAGTAGCGCGCGCGCAAGAGAGAGAGAGAGAGAGCAGGCGCTCACGTTCAACCCGTTCATGGAACACAGCCACAAACCGAGTGCAAGAAAGGAACAAGTAATGTCGAAATCTGCCGACCGCACGATTCTCACCCGCCGAGAGGCGCTCTTTCTTTCTGCAACAGCGGGAATCAGCGTTGCTGCGAGTAGGTCTGCACTTGCTTCTGACAGCATCAAGACTGCAGCCCATCAGGAACCCGGCAACTGCTCGACGCCACGCTCTGCCATAGCGAAGACACAGTATGGCAAAGTGCGTGGATTTCTCGATGGCGGCGTTCTCACATTCAAGGGAGTTCCTTATGGTCGCACCACTGCCGGAGAGAATCGCTGGCTGCCGGCTAAACCGCCTGAACCGTGGACAGACGAATATCCGGCTCTGGTCTATGGAGCAAACTGCCCTCAGACCCTGCACCCCTGGACCAGCATTGAGCAGACTTTCATCCAGGATTGGGACGACGGCTGGCAAAGCGAAGACATGCTCAAGCTGAATATCTGGACATCGAGCCTGAGCGGCAAGCGCCCGGTGATGTTTTACATTCACGGCGGAGGATACAGTTTCGGATCTTCTTACGAGCTGCCCTCGCATGAAGGGGCTCAGATGGCGCGCCATCATGATGTGGTGCAGGTTTCGGTCAACCACCGGCTTAACGTCCTCGGTTTTCTCGATGCGTCGGAGATTGGCGGATCAGCTTACGAAGACTCCGCGAACGTGGGCATGACTGATCTCGTAGTGGCATTGCGTTGGGTTAAAGACAACATTGAGAACTTTGGTGGCGATCCGGATCGGGTCATGATTTATGGCCAATCGGGCGGCGGATCGAAAGTGACGACACTTATGGGTATGCCTTCCGCAACGAACCTCTTTCATCGCGCAGCAGCACAATCGGGTGGAGGTGGCAACATCCCCAGCAAGGAGCAACAGAGAGAGCTTGCTCGCCAACTCATGAAGGATCTAGGGCTGGCTCCGAATGACATCGGGTCCTTACAGAAGATGGAGTGGGTCAAGCTGTTGGCGGCCGGCAATGCGGCCGCTGCCAAGATCAATCCAGCAGGACCGCCCATGATGGGCCCCGGAGCCCCTGGAACGCCACGTGTGGGTTGGTCGCCATGCGTGGACGGCAAGGTGATCAATATGCGTTCTTTCTTCGAAGCCGCGCCGGAGATATCGAAGAACGTGCCGATACTAATCGGCTCGGTGTCGGAAGAAGGCAATCGCATGTCCTCCAGGCCGACTGAGGAAGAGTGGCACGCAAGTCTCTCGAAGGCGTATGGCGAAGATAAGGCATCCTCAATTATCGCGACTTTGAAAAGCGCCTATCCAAAAAAGGCGATCCAAACCTTGTCATACATGTGCAGCGGCAGCCCGGGATTGAACGGCCTCGGCATGCGCAACAACGTAGTAAAGATGGCCAAATTGAAGCATCAACTCTATGCAGCGCCAGCCTTCACTTACTACTTCACCTGGCAAACTCCGATTTTCGATGGCCTGCCTGGCGCGTGGCATACGGCCGATCTCCAATTCTGCTTCGATAATACGAAGCGTTGCGAACAAGGCACCGGCAATACGCCCGAAGCGCAGGTACTGGCAAAGAATATGGCGGCGTCCTGGGCCTCTTTTGCAGCAACCGGAGACCCGAGCATACGCGGCCTCAAATGGCAGCCGACAGATCCTGAAACCAACAGAACGATGGTTTGGGACAATGAGTGTCGAATGGCCGACGACCCCGAGGCGAAAGCTCGGACGATCATATTGACCTGATCTTGCCTCGCGATCTGTTGCGGCCGCCCGGGGACTTGCCGAGACGAATCTACGTTCCAGCAAGCAGGAACTAGCGTGTCGGGAGTTTCTGGGCATTCAATTGGGGATCAGACTCCGCACTTGGCGATCTAGTGATTCATAGTTGCTGCGTCAGCGCCGCACTTGACGTCTGGGTTCCAAACTGAAAAAAGACCGCTGGGACTTCGCTTCCATACCCAGACGTGGAGAAACCAGAACCCCAAGCCAGGTGCCGTCTGGAGAGCTTGCCCCATAATGCGCGGGGGCTCAGCGGAGGTCCACGCGGATGCGGGCACGTAGAATTCAACCCCATTCAGCTGGAAGGTGCCGTCCGGTCTCTTCTCGTAAACCAGTACTTCCGGATGTTCGACGTCGAGTGTCGCGTCAAAGAGTGCTTCGTTGTTAAAGTGATAGCCCATGGCGCCCGCCGGTTGATGTTGGACGCAACCGGTTGCAAGCTTATACCCGGCGGCTTCGGCTGCCTTGCTCGTCTGAAACTTTGCCGTCGCTTCACGAATTTTCGCGACATCGCGATCGATAGCGTCACCAAGACCGCTGGGAAGAATACCTGGCGCCTGGCTTATGGCCTGGGCGCCCGTTTGCGCCCCGGCCGCACACGCAAACACAAATATCGCCGGCAACACTAGAGCGATCCACCTGGTTGATCGAATCATCGTTATCGTCCTTTCGAGATCGGTTGTTGTCTTCCTCATGCGCTCAATCTAGCGAGGTGGGCTAGCAGAGCGACACGGATTTTTGACGAACTGTCTCGCGGAGATGTCGAACTGGACTGAAGACCCGACGAACGCGGTTGATCCTCGCGACAAGCACGACATGCCGCTTCGTCAACGCTGGCCCGTTCATGGTTGCGCGTGGCAGAATGAAGCGGTGATATCGCCTCAAGTGCGAAAGCAGATCCGGCTGATCGCTGGCCTCTGGCTGGCCTGGACTATCGTGGGGCTTTTCTACATCACCCAGGACTCGGTGCCACGGCTCTACCGAGGCCAAGCGGTGGCCTGGAAGTACGTGTTCGTCGGCTGGATGGTGGGTGTGTATGTCTGTGCCGTGCTCACACCGGCTGTCCTTTGGCTCGGTAACCGATGGCCTGTTGAGAGCCGAGTCGCCAATGCTGGATACCATCTCGGTTTCAGCGCGGTCTTCTCGATCCTGGCGTCGACGCTCGAAGTCCCTGTGCTGCTGCTGCTCGGTGTTTTCCCGGCGGCCGTCCCGCCTCCACTTGTCGCGGGCATCAAGCTGTTTCTGTCATTCGGCATTCAGGGAGGCGTCATCCGGTATTGGGCCGTGATCGCGCTCCAAGCTGTGTACCGGTCGCAGAAGAACGCGAAGATTCGCGAACGGGAGGCATTTGAGCTAAGCGTGCAGGCTTCTGAACTCGCGAAGCAACTCGCCACGGCGCAACTCGGCGCTCTCAAGATGCAGTTGCAGCCACACTTTCTCTTCAATACGCTCGGCGCAATCATTGTCTTGATCCAACAACAGAAAACCGCGCAAGCCGAAGCCATGGTCGCAGGACTCGGCGATCTCCTTCGTCTAACGCTCGAAGACGTCGAGGCGCAGGAAATACCGTTGTGGCGTGAACTGGAATTCCTGCGGCTGTATCTCTCGATTGAGCAGGTCAGGTTCGAAGACCGGCTCCGGGTGCTTATTGCCTCGCCACCCGCTCTGTCGGATGTTCTTGTACCGCATATGGTGCTTCAGCCGATCGTCGAGAACGCCGTTCGCCATGGCCTCTGTCAGAGTGAGGGAAAGGTGACGATCGAAGTGGGCGCCACTAGCGCGGACGACTCACTCACGCTCATCGTGTCGGACGATGGGCCAGGACTGGTGTCACCCAGGCCGGGTCACTCTGGTATTGGGCTGACGAATACCAGAGCCCGCTTGGCGCGACTGTATGGCGATCGCGCGCGTCTACACGTGGAACAAGCAGGAGGCCGAGGCGTACGCGTCACGATCACATTGCCCCTTCGGGCGGTCCAATCCGAGGAGGGACTATGCGATTGAGAGTTCTCGTCGTGGATGACGAGCCACTCGCTCGCGATGGGTTGAAACGACTGCTCGGCCGTCAGTCACAGGTCGAAACCGTCCTGGAGGCGCGAAACGGAAGAGAGGCAATCGCCTGTATTCGCGAGCAAAAGCCGGACCTGGCGCTGCTCGATGTGCAGATGCCGCGCACCGACGGCTTTGCGGTCGTCAACACCATCGGGGCAGAACTCATGCCGCCAGTAATTTTCGTAACTGCGCATGACCAGTACGCGATTCGGGCGTTCGAGATCGCCGCAATCGACTATCTGCTCAAGCCGGTCACGGAGGAACGCTTTGCACTGGCGTTCAACCGAGCCATATGCAGGCTGCGAGACGTGCCGCAACAGGAGAGTACACGACAAGTGCTGGCGATGCTGGATGCCGTCGCCAAGCCGCCACGTAAGCTCGAGCGGTTCGCTATCAGGTCCGGAGAGCGCACGATCTTTGTGCCAGTGGATGAGGTGGATTGGATCGAAGCGTTCCAGAATTACGTCCGCCTGCATATGGGTCCGGCAACCCACCTTCTGCATGTGCCGATGAATACGATCGGCGCTGTGCTCGATTCTGGCCGTTTCTTACGCATTCATCGGTCGTACATCGTAAACGTGCAACGCATTGCGCAACTGTGGTCGATTGCGCACGGTCAGTATGTGATAGAGCTCAGGTCGGGACAACGCCTGCAATCGGGCCGCACCTACAATGAGCAAATCCGCCGAGCGCTTACGAACCCATTCTGACCGTTCCAATTGAGGGTGGATCTCAAAGAGCGATAAATCGCCAATCCACTCATTTACGAGCAGGAGCCACTTGTCTGTATAGTGGGCATCTCGGACAAGTGGCTCAGGAAGCTGCCGAAAAACAGGGCTCATGTAACGCCTATAGGACTTCAAATTCGAATCCCTGTTGCGATTCAAATTCCTTGTTCGATGCCAGAAAATTCCCTGATACGGTCAAAAAAATCCCTGTTCTTTTGGACTCGTCGAGAACAGAATTGGGCTAATTGGCGCGTAAACACTGGAGAAACCCACCATCACTGGTCCTAAGGGTACGAAAATTGCCTGGATTTTTCCCTGTTAACGGGAATTAGTCGCAGAGAGGAGTTTGATTGAGACTGCCTCCACCGCAATCCCCTCACACGCTTTCAAAGTCTTGTGCGTGTTTCATCCCAATAAAGTTTGGTGCGCCCGAGAAGATTCGAACTTCTGACCTACAGCTTCGGAGGCTGCCGCTCTATCCAGCTGAGCTACGGGCGCTTTCCTTAAGCCTAGCAGATTCGCCGCCAGTTGACAGCCCGCGCCGCTCGCCTGAGCATCAAGACGGACGTCCAACCAGCAAGCGACGCCGCACCATCGAATTTCCAAACCATCTCACCTTGAAAGAGAGACTCGCTCATGTTCCTCCGCTCCCTGGCAACCGCCGCCTGTTGTACCCTTCTCGCCACCGCAAGCCTGGCACAGCAGCCGCTGGCTAGCCCACCCGCCACCGCTAACGTTACCCTCAACGGCAAGGCCGTCTCCATCAAGTACAATTCGCCCCGCCTCAAAGGACGAACCATCGGTTCTGACATCGTCCCCTACGGCGAGGTCTGGCGCACTGGAGCTAACCCCGCCACCACCCTGATTGCCGAAACCAATCTCAAGATCGGCACCCTCGTGGTGCCCGCCGGCACGTATACGCTCTTCACCTTGCCCAGTGCGAAGCAGTGGCTCTTCATCGTCAGCAAGAAGACCGGCGAGTGGGGCATCCCTTACCCCGAGGGAAATGACCTCGGCCGCACGCCCATGACCAGCAAGCCAGTCGCGTCTTCGCAGGAGAACATGTCCATCTCTTTCGAAAATACTAAAGGCGACACCACCGAACTTCACGTGAAGTGGGGCATGGTCGACCAGTACGTCACCGTCAAGGCGCAGTAAGCTACTCGGCGGCTTCCTTCTCCAGCCGCAGCTTCTCCATCACTGAAGCCACGAGTTCTTTCGCTCCGGTGATATTTGCCAGCACAGCCTGCAGATCAAGCGCCGGAACCTTCGGGTTCCGTGCGCTCGTGCAGTAGACGCCGTGTTGTCCGACGAGAATCAGCGCATCCGTTAACACATCCAGCGTTACCGCCAGGCGCCCGCGCGCCTCGCCCATCATGAACTCGTGCTTCTCCAACTCATCTTGCATGTCATAAAAGATGGACACGGCCCTACCACTCCTTCGCCGCTGAATCGACTGTGACCGGCGTCGCCGCAGCAGGTGCCTTCCACCGCAGAATGGGCTTTCTTGCCGCTGTTGTCTCATCCAGCCGCTGTACCCGCGTGGTATGCGGAGCCGTCTGCACCAACTCAGGATTTTCCTCTGCCTCGCGAGCGATCTGTTTGAGCGAATCGATCAGCAGGTCCAGCTCCTCGCGGCTCTCACTCTCCGTCGGTTCAATCATCATCGCGCCCTGCACAACCAGCGGAAATGAGACCGTATACGCGTGGAATCCATAGTCGATCAGCCGCTTGCCCATATCGCCGGTCTTCACGCCATTCTTTGCCTGGCGCTTGTCGGAGAACACAACCTCATGCAGCGACTGAGTTTTATACGGCAGCTCGAAGGTGTCTTGCAGCTTTGCCCGGATGTAATTCGCATTCAGTACTGCGTCCTCGGTCGTCTGCCGCAGACCATCGGGCCCATTGGCAAGAATGTAAGCCAGCGCCCGCACAAACATCCCAAAGTTCCCATAGAACATCCGCACGCGACCCACGCTCTGCGCGCGCTTGTACTCCAGACCCAGTATCCCATCGCCCTTCGTCACAACCACGGGCGTCGGCAAAAACGGCTCCAGAATCTTCTTGCAGGCCACGGGGCCCGACCCCGGACCACCGCCGCCATGTGGAGTAGAAAATGTCTTGTGCAGATTCAGGTGCATCACATCGACGCCGAAGTCTCCAGGCCTGGTCTTGCCCACCAGCGCGTTCATGTTGGCACCATCCATGTAAAGGAGCGCGCCCTTTGCATGCAGGATGTCGGCAATCTTGTGGATGTCGCTCTCAAACACGCCGATCGTCGAAGGATTCGTCAGCATCAGCGCGGCGGTATCTGCGTCCACCAGCTTCTCGAGCTCCGCCAAGTCTACCATGCCCTTCTCGTTCGATTTCAGGTTCTGAACCTCGTAGCCGACGACAGCCGCAGTCGCGGGGTTTGTACCGTGCGCCGAATCCGGAATCAGGATCTTCTTCCGAGCATTGCCGAGGCTCTCGTGGTAGGCGCGAGCCAGCAAAATTCCGGTGAACTCTCCATGTGCGCCCGCCGCCGGCTGGAGCGTAATCGCATCCATTCCGCAAATGTCGATCAGGCAATCGCTCAGCACCTTCATGATCTCGAGCACGCCCTGCGACAACGACTCTGGCTGATAAGGGTGCGCCTCGGCAATTCCTTCCAGTCGCGCCACAAGCTCATTCACGCGTCCGTTGTACTTCATCGTGCAGCTGCCCAGCGGAAACATCCCCAGATCGATTGCATAGTTCCATGTCGAAAGCCGCGTGAAGTGCCGCACAATCTCAATCTCCGACAGCTCCGGCATTACTCCCAGATCCGTGCGCACCGCACCGCCAAGAAGGGAAGCGGCATCCACCGCGGGCACATCCAGCTCACTCAGACGATAAGCCTTCTTCCCAGGAGACGACTTCTCGAAGATCAAATCTTCGTTTTGATTAACGTGCGTCGTTGCCTTTTTCGGCGTTCCTACAAACTTCTTGTCTGTCATCTCTAAAACTCCTGCGCATCACTCGCTTCGCCAGTCTCCGAATAACTCCCAGCCTCCGGAGCATCCAAATCTTCTTCCCGCAACGACAACCCAAACACGGTGCCGTTCTCAAACTCAATCGTTAGCGCGTCACCCTCTTCGAGCGAAGCCTGCACAACCTTTTCGCCGATCTGAGCACACAGAGCGTTTCGGTATTCCGGTTCACCATAGGCCACCGAAAAATCTGTCAACAAAACATGTGGCCACTCATACAGCGTAAAGAACGGACCATCGAACCGGAGTTGCAAAAAGTCCTCGACGAACTCTACCGCCTTCAACTCTTCGCCGATGACAGCCGACACATCCATGGCTAAACCTTGCCTGCAATCGCCGTTGCAGCCGCATCAATCTGCACCTTCGTATTCAGTTCAGTCGCGCACCACAGACTCGCCCCTGCACCCAGCTCTGGATACCACTTCGCTAGCGGCAGTCCGCCGATAATCTTCTTCTCGAGCAGGGAAGCATTCACCTTCTCGGCGTCTTTACCCAGATCCAGCACAAACTCGTTGAACCGCGGAGCCCCGCCAAACAAGACTTTGCCGCTCTTGCCAAGAGTCTGAGCAGCGTAGTGGGCTTTTGCGAGATTCTGCTCGCCAAGCTCCTTCAAGCCCTTGCCGTACACCGTCAAAAACACCGTCACCATCAGGGCGACCAGCGACTGATTCGTGCAGATATTCGAGGTCGCCTTCTCACGTCGGATATGCTGCTCCCGTGTCGACAGCGTCAGCACAAATCCACGTTTGCCGCTCATATCCTTCGTCTCGCCGGCCAATCGTCCAGGCATCTGGCGCAGAAACTTCTCTTTGCTCGCGATCACGCCGCAGTACGGGCCGCCGTAACCCACTGGCACGCCAAAGGCCTGCGCCTCCATCGCTACAATGTCGGCCTCTTTCGGAGGCTTCACAATCCCCAAAGAAACCGCCTCGGCGATCGCAACAATCAGCAGCGCACCTTTTTTGTGCGCAAGCTCGGCGATCGCGGCTACATCCTCAATCGTCCCGAAGAAATTCGGCGACTGAATCAGCACACAAGCCGTATCGTCGGTAATCGACGCATCCAGCGTGGCCAAATCCACGCGGCCGCTGTCGGTGTACTCCACCAGCGTCACCGGAATCTCCTGATGCAGCGCATACGTCGCCAGCACCTCGCGATACTCCGGATGCACGGTCTTGGTTACCACCGCGCCGTTGCGTCCCGTCACGCGCACTGCCATCATGACGGCCTCGGCGACGCCCGTTGACCCGTCGTACATCGACGCGTTGGCAATCTCCATGCCTGTGAGCTCGCAGATCATCGTCTGGAACTCGAACAGCGCCTGCAGGGTGCCCTGCGCGATTTCAGGCTGATACGGCGTGTAGCTCGTCAGAAACTCGCCGCGCGACACAACCGTGTCGATCATCACCGGGCGATAGTGTCGGTACGCCCCCGCGCCCAGAAAGCTCGCATAGCCTGTGGCATTCTTCTCGGCAAACGCCTTGAAGCGCTCAATCACCTCCTGCTCGCCGTGCTGCCGCGGAACCTTCAGATCGCGTGTCAGCCGGTACTCAGCAGGAATCGTCTCAAACAAATTATCAATGGACGCTACGCCAATATCGGCGAGCATCTCCTTGCGGTCCGCAGGGGACTTCGGCAAATAACGCATCGTTTAGTGTCCGGTCTCTTCGCTGATGAATTTTTCGTAGTCCGCTGCTGTCAGCAACGCGTTTGCCTGCTTCGCGTCGCTCAACTGCACCTTCAGCATCCAGGTTGTGTTCGCGTCCGAATTGATCTTTTCCGGCGCGTCCTTCAACTCTTCGTTTACCGCCGTCACCTTGCCCGAAACCGGCGCAAACAGATCCGAGACAGCCTTCACTGACTCAACCGAGCCGAAGGACTTGCCAGCTTCAATCGAATCTCCCACCTTCGGCAGGTCGACGAACACAATATCGCCCAGCGAGTTCTGCGCGTAGTCCGTAATCCCGACGGTTCCAACGCCTCCGTCAATCTGAATCCACTCGTGTTCCTTCGTATAGCGATAGTTCGCCGGATAAGCCATATTCAGTCTCCAGAAATTGGTTGTACTTCCATTGTAGAGGCAACGGCTAGGTGGACTTCTTCGCTCTCTTGTAAAACGGCAGCGGTACAATCTTCGCCTTCACCATCTGCCCGCGAATCTCCACTGCAACCTCCGTATCCACCGTGCTATTCGCTATCGGGACATAAGCCAGCGCAATATTCTTCTTCAAGAAAGGCGAGGGGGACCCGCTAGTAATCTCGCCCAGGCGCTTCCCATCCAGTGCGAATACCGGATACCCATCCCTCCCAATCCCACGCTCAACCATCTCCAGGCCGACCAGCTTCCGCTTCGGCCCTCCCTCTTCCTGGATCTTTACCAAAGCATCGCGGCCAACGAAATCGCCTTTGTCGAGCTTCGCATACCGCCCCAGCCCAGCCTCGAACACATTGATCGTGTCGGAGATCTCGTGCCCGTACAATGCCATCGCCGCCTCCAGCCGCAGCGTATTCCGCGCTCCCAGGCCGCAGGGTAGAATCCCAAACTCCGCCCCGGCATCGAGCACCTCCTGCCAGACCCGCGCGCTTGTCGCCTCATCGCTCGGGATGTAGATCTCGAACCCATCCTCGCCTGTATACCCGGTGCGCGCGATCATCACGTTGTGCAGCCCGCAGACCTGCCCCCACGTAAACCAGTAGTTCTTGATCGGGGTCAGATCCACCGGAGTCAGCTTCTGCAGCGTCTCCGCTGCGCGCGGCCCCTGGATCGCCAGTTGCGTGTAGTAGTCGCTGAAGTCGTTCACATGCACTCCGGGCATGTAGCCAACTGTCTGCCGCACCCACTGAACATCCTTCTCGCGCGTTCCCGCGTTGATCACAATCAGATAGTCGTTGTCCGAGAGCTTGTGCACGATCACGTCATCCACAAACGTCCCGTTCGGATAAAGCATCGCCGAATAATGCGCCTGGCCAACCTGCAGCTTCGAAGCGTCGTTCATCGAAAGCCGTTGCACCGCCGCCAGCGACCCGGGCCCGCGCAGCTGAATATCTCCCATGTGCGAGACATCAAACAGCCCCACTGCGGTTCGTACCGCCATGTGCTCCGCAATCAATCCGCAGCAGTCCACCGGCATGTCCCACCCGCCGAAATCGACCATCTTGGCCTTAGCCGCCCGGTGTACCGCGTTCAACGCCGTCTTGCGAAGTGGTGCCATCGTCTCTGCCATAAAAGCCGCGTCCTTTATCGTCTGTGTGATTGTTTCCGCCCTAAAACGATAGCACCCCGACGCCGCATCCACCACCCGCGCGAATCGATGTTTTTCACGCCATCAATGCATGCCGTTCGGCAAAGACTTCGTCAGCCTTCCCGCATCGAGGACAACCGACCCCACAGCCTCATCGAAGTTGTGATCGTGCGTCTTTTGCAACGCCGCCGGTGCAATCGACTCTGTAAGCGCCCACAGCACATAGTGCGTCGGCCGGTCATAGATCACCAGCCGTAGCATCGGCAACGGGTCCGATGCGCCCTTCTGCTTGTCCGCATTTGCAGGCCCATTCGGAGCCATCAGTCGCAACTCAAACACCAGGTCCGCCTCTGCCGGCGAAGCAACCACCTGATACCGTCCCCAGCTCACAACGTTGCCATAAAACAGGTTGTACGCCCGGTCGGAATCGCCGCTGAAAGGATGCGGAAATAGCCCGCCATCTGCGCCGGCGTTCGAGATAAACACCGTCTTCGCATCGAGAAGTTGCTGCGGAACGGGCGCAAACGACGCAGGCGCAGTCTGCTGGGCAGTCGCTGCAAGCCCACACGTCAAAACAACCAAACCAAGGCGGGCAGTCCATCGAAACAAGGTGATCTTCATACCATCCCCCTGAAAAAACCATTCAAGCGAAGCTCTCACTTCGCTAAACGTGCAGACGCAGACAGAAGGGAGAATGTTTCGGGCAAAACACCAAGCGGCTTAAACCGTCACCGTCTCCCGGTACTCCCCAAAGACTGTCCGCATCACATTCGCAATCTCCCCCACCGTTGCATAGCTCTCCACTGCCCCAAGAATCCGCGGCATCAGATTCTGCCCACTCCGAGCCGCATCTTCCACACCTCGCAAGGCCGCAGCGTGAACGCCCGCATCCCGCCTCGCCCGCAATGCCCGCACCCTCTCGACCTGCCGCCCCTCCAGAGCCTCATCGATCCGCTGAATCGGCACAGCCGCATCCTCTCCAGTGAACTCGTTCACCCCCACAACTACGGCCTCCTTCGCATCCACGGCCCGCTGATACTCGTAAGCCGCATTCTGAATCTCCCGCTGCACATAACCCTGCTCAATTGCCCGCAACATGCCGTACTTCCCGCTCTTATCGCACGCGGCAATCGTCGCCATGTACTCATCCGCGCGTCTTTCAATCTCGTTCGTCAGCGACTCCACATAAAACGACCCTGCCAGCGGATCCACCGTCTGCGCCACCCCACTCTCGTGCGCCAGAATCTGCTGCGTCCTGAGCGCAATCCTCGCCGCGCTCTCCGTCGGCAGCGCCAGCGCCTCGTCGAAACCATTCGTATGCAGGCTCTGCGTCCCGCCCAGCACCGCCGCAAGCGCCTGCAGCGTCGTTCGCACAATATTGTTCTCCGGCTGCTGCGCGGTCAACGTAGACCCCGCCGTCTGCGTATGAAACCGCAGCATCCAACTCCGTTCCTGTTTCGCGCCAAAGTGCTCCCGCATAATCCGCGCCCACATCCTTCGCGCCGCGCGAAATTTCGCCACCTCTTCCAGCAGATTGTTATGCGCATTGAAGAAAAAACTCAGCCGAGGCGCAAACGCGTCCACGTCCAAACCCGCGTCAATCGCGGCCTGCACGTACGTCATTCCATTCGCCAGCGTGAACGCAACCTCCTCCACCGCCGTACATCCAGCCTCGCGCATGTGGTAACCCGAGATCGAGATCGTATTCCACTCCGGCACCTCGGCGGCCGCCCACGCAAAGATGTCCGTCACTAACCGCATTGCCTGAGTCACCGGATAGATATACGTGCCCCGCGCAATGTACTCCTTCAAAATATCGTTCTGAATCGTCCCATTCAGCTTCCGCACTTCGGCACACTGCCGCTTCGCCACTGCAACATACAGCGCCAGCAGAATCGAAGCCGTCGCATTGATCGTCATCGACGTCGAAATCGTATCCAGACGAATCCCATCGAACAGCCGCTCCATATCCTCGATCGAATCAATCGCCACCCCAACCTTTCCCACCTCCCCCAGCGCCAGAGGCGAGTCCGAGTCGTACCCGATCTGCGTCGGCAGATCGAACGCCACACTCAGTCCTTTCGTTCCATGGGCAAGTAGAAATCGATAGCGTTTGTTCGACTCCTCCGCATCTCCCATTCCGGCATACTGTCGCATCGTCCACAGCCGTCCGCGGTACATCGTCGGCTGAATCCCGCGTGTAAACGGATACTGCCCCGGCTCACCCACCGAAGCCACAGCATCTGCCGTGACAGCATCGGCTGCCTCGTAAACAACCTTGACTGGAATTCCGGAACTCGTCTTCATCTCGCTCAGACATGCCGCTCAAGTGTACCCGCTCGTACCCCGCCTAGCGCCCCCGCGTCCGGCGGGTCGCCTTCACAAAACTGCTTACGCAGAAGTACCCAAACACCACCGCCATGAGCACTCCGCCATCAAGCGCGAATGCATATCATGATTCGCCGCCGTCTCATGCAACGCCGCACGCATCTTCCACACCGCAATCCCTGCCGACAACGCAAAGATCCCAAAAAACACCCCAGTCAGCTCAAGCCAAAGCGTGCCTGAAAGCCTTCTTAACCTTCCCCACAGGCCTCGTTAAACCGCTTCCCACCCTCCTTCAGTCCCTGCCCTGTTTGCACCACCTGCGCTGCAGTCCGCGCAACCTGTTGCCGCGCACCCGAGCCCTCAGGACTCCCACGACGCCCACATCCTCCATCCGAAGCGGCTGTCGGGGCTGCTTTCTCCCCCGCACCAGGATTCGGAGCCGTCGCTGCATCGACCGCCTGCGCCATCGTCTTGGCGGCCAACCGCGTCCCGATCCCCAGCACACGCCCAAACCGAACCGAATCCATAGCGTTCAGTGTATCCGCTTACCAGAGATTCGCGAGAAGGAGAGACGTTGCCACCGGTAGGACTTACTCGAGCCCCGCGAGAACCCTCCTCAGTTCCATCACGCTCGCTCGCCTTCCCCAGCGACCCTCTGGGCCTCCCATGCATCGAACGAAAGATCGCACGGCTCGAACACGGAAATGAACCGAAGCATGAGGCCCTACCATGAAAAACCTTCTCTGGATGCTCAGCTGGATTCTGCGCTGCGGCGCTCGGTTTTCTCACCTGGAACTCCCGTCGCACCCCCAACGTTGAGCTGCTCGCTCACCGGTTAGAGGAGGCCTGGGCCGACCATCACACCCTCGTCGAGACCGTCTAACTCACCTCGTTTGAGAGAGAAGCGAAATTCGTTGCAGCCCGCGCGGACCCAAGCGTATTCTCTTAATAGTAACTAGGTACGACCGCAGTACCCGCAATGCCGTTCCCGCCGGGCACCTTCGCCGGGAATACCCGATGCGTGGTGGGATTCGAACCATAGGGCAGCCGGAGGTGGCATTGAATCAGAAGGTAAAGAACCTTATCCAGAAACTTGGCGAAGCAATCCACGAGTCGGTCTCTGAGTCGGAAGACATCGCCGGAGTCGTGAAAAACATCCGCGAACAGGGCTTTGACGTCCTCCTCATGCTCGAGGCAACCATTGGGCTCAATGAGGTCGAGGTCGATCCCGCGGAGGTCGACCGAACCAGCGGAAAATGCTGACGGCCCATTCAACAGTCACGATCTGACCTTCCTCAAATCCCTACGCATCAGCCTGTCCGAAGAGACTCCCGACTCTGCGAACTCCCGGGGTCTGCGGATAGCGCCGACGCCTGAGACCGATTTGCAAGCGTTCCACCAGGCCCGCGCAGCCCTCTGCCGGGCCTCATTTCTTGCTCTCTTCACACTCCGGCGTTACGAACGTCATATCCCAGCGTGGTAGACTCGCGTTTCCCTGTTGCACCCGAGTATCTTGTGCATCTGATGGAGATGGTTCAGTGATCTGCCGATCTGCGCCGGAGTGATTTGATATGAGAGATACGCTTAGGTGTCTTGCTTGCTGGGGGGCCGGCGAACGGCTCTTCCCCCTTACCCGCGACCGGGCCAAGCCAGCCGTTCCCTTCGCCGGTCAGTACCGCATCATCGACATCACTCTCTCCAACTGCATCAACTCGGATCTCCGCCACGTCTACATCCTCACCCAGTACAAGGCGCTCTCGCTCAACCGCCATATCCGCGAGGGCTGGGGCCCGGTCGTCGCCAATGAGCTCGGCGAGTTCATCGAGATCCTGCCACCCATGCAGCGCGTCTCCAAATCCTGGTACCAGGGCACGGCCGACGCCGTCTACCAGAACATCTACTCCATTGGCGCGGAAGAGCCCAAGCACGTCCTCATCCTCTCCGGCGACCACATCTACAAGATGAACTACGCCCGCATGCTCGAGCAGCATGTCGACTCCGGCGCCGACGTCACCCTCGCCACGCTCCCCATCGCCCCGTCGAGGTCTCCGCCTTCGGTGTCGTCGAGGTCGCCCGCAACGGCGAGGTCACCGGCTTCGAAGAGAAGCCCAAAGAGACCAAGCTCCGCTCGCCCTTCAACCCCGACATGGTCGACGTCTCCATGGGCATCTACATCTTCAACACCGACGTCCTCCTCCCCGAGCTGATGAAGGACGCCGAAGATCCCGACTCCAAGCACGACTTCGGCCACGACATCCTGCCCAACATCCTCGGCCGCTTCAAGATGCACGCCTACAACTTCGTCGACGAGAACAAGCAGAAGGCCCTCTACTGGCGCGACGTCGGCACCCTCGAGGCCTACTACGAGGCCAACATGGACGTCGCCGGCGTCACCCCCATCTTCAACCTCTACGACAAGTCCTGGCCCATGCGCACCCGCCCCTACCAGTACCCGCCCGCCAAGTTCGTCTTCGGCGAGCCCGGCCGCACCGGCATGGCCATCAACTCCATCGTCTGCGCCGGCTCCATCGTCTCCGGCTCCGTCATCCGCAACTCCGTCCTCTCGCAGGACGTCCGCGTCAACTCCTACGCCGACGTCGACTCCAGCATCGTCTTCTCCCACGTCAACATCGGCCGCCACTGCCGCATCCGCCACGCCATCATCGACCGCGACGTCCACATTCCCGACGGCACCGTCATCGGCTACGACCCCAACGAGGACAAGAAAAACTACTTCGTCTCCACCAACGGCCTCACCGTCGTCACCCGCGACTACTCCGTCTACGAGAACCCCGTCTCACCCGAGTTCCTGCAGCAAGGCAACTCCTGGTAAGCAAAAAGTCAAATCAACCCCGGATCAAAACAAAGAAGCCACGGATCAAAGGCCTGAAATCGCCTTTCAATCCGTGGCATCCGTGTCAATCCGCGGTTGAATTACTTGTTGTTCTTCCCCATCCGGTAGATGATTCCACCCGAAACTCCGACAAACGTCGAAGTTCCCGTCCCGAAGTGTGACAGGATCAGGTCCGGCGAGAACCGAATCGCCAGACTCTTTCGCACGTTGAAGTCGATGCTGCCGCCCAGCGCCGCCATCGGCTTTGTACGGTTCGTATACAGTCCTGTCGACGAGAAAGGATCCACATTCGAATTGATATTCCTGAAGCTCTTATCGAACGTGCCATGCGACACGCCAAAATATCCGTGATAGTTCGACCGCAACATACTGGTTCTTCGGCCCGCGGTATTGGGCGCCCAGCATCCCCGTGTTCAGCCAGACCAGCGGCCGGTTGTTGATTCCCGTCGCATTATTGGTTGGCGAATACGAAGTTGTTCCGCCATTTGGAAACACCGGTGTGGTTCCCGCGTCAAAGCGATAGTCCGCCGCCACTCCCAGGTTCTTGACCCACCCGCTCCCCGGCAGCCAGTAGGTGAACGTCAGCTCGCCTCCGCCCAGGTTCATTCTCTTCGGCAGATCCTGTCCCGCCTGAAAGTTCTGAAAGTTGAATCCGGCGAATAGCTCGTACTTGTTGTCGTACGTCACCGGAGCCGCCAGCGCAATCTTTGACCCCGCAATCGGGATTGGGGTCTGCGTCGCCGGTGCCGCCACCGTTCCCTGAGCCAGCAGCTGCCCTGCACCCGTTATCAGCAAGCCCACTACAAAAACTGTTGCCACCGCGCAATTGCCTTTCGCTCGCGCAATGGTTCTTCCTGCCCTGCCAATCGTCTTCAATCGCAACATCCGTCTCCACGTCTATTCCAGCATCCGGCCTCAGCGCTGCATCCGGCCTCTTCCAGAACCTGTTTCAGCAATTTCCTTCACTAACAAAGATATAACGTTCAGCCCACATCTGCCTCGTCCAAACAGCCGTATCTCTTACAGACGGCCTTGTGCGACAATAGTGGGTGGCAGCCGCCCAGTGCATCGCGTGGCTGCAGGGAGAAACATTATGGGCGAACTATTTACACCAGGTCACCTTCTGATCCTTGGAATCGTGGTCGTTCTTTTTTTCGGTGGCAAGAAGCTGCCTGAGCTCGGCAAAGGCCTCGGCGAAGGCTACAGAGGGTTCAAGGACGGCCTCAAAGGCGTCTCCGACGACATCAACAAGCCTGGAGACTCCTCCCACGCGGTCACCCCCAAGCCTGAGGAATCAGCAAAGTAGGCCGCACCCACCCGCCGAACCACCTGCACACTCCAGCCTCGACCTGACGAGCCCCGCCGCATGAAGATTAAGTCGCCTCATCTCATCAAGCCGCACGCCAGGGTCAAACTCGCCAGGATCTCCACCTCCAGTACAGGCGACTTCAAATCCGAGACCGCTGCAAAAGCGGTCCTCGCCCAACATCGCGGACACCTAGCCGAACTACAGGACGTCTTCTACGCGAGCCAATCCAAAGCCCTCCTCATCGTGCTCCAGGGCATGGACACCGCAGGCAAGGACGGCACCATCAGCCACATCTTCTCCGGCGTCAACCCCCAGGGCTGCGACGTAGCCGCGTTTAAGGTCCCAACGCCCATCGAAGCCCGTCACGACTTCCTCTGGCGCGTTCACGCCCAGGTCCCGCCCCGCGGCATGATCGGCATCTTCAACCGCTCCCACTACGAAGACGTCCTCTCTCCTCGTGTCCACAACCTCATCTCGTCTGATACGGTTCGTCGTCGCATCGAAGATATTAACGAGTTCGAGAGTTTCCTCACCGACAACGACGTCCTCATCCTCAAGTTCTATCTCCACATCTCGCACGCCGAGCAGACCCGCCGCCTCAAGTCGCGCCTCGATGACAAGGCAAAGCAATGGAAGCTCTCCGACGCCGATCTCAAGGAGCGAAAGTTCTGGCCGCAGTACATCGACGCCTACAACGACATCCTCTCCTCCACCAGCCGCAAGCAAGCTCCCTGGTTCGTCATCCCCGCCGACCACAAGTGGTACCGCAACATCGCGATCTCCTCGATCATCGTGGATCTCCTGCAGAGCCTCAAGCTCAAATTCCCCGCTCCCACCGTCGACGTCTCCAAGATCAGGCTCTGAGCCACAATTCTGCTTCGTTATTGCTTTGCTGACTGAAGAACTGATCAACTGGCCGACTGAAGACTGATCGCAATAGCTTTGTCTTTGTCTTGTACTTGCTGTTGTCTGTTCTTGGCGTTCTTCTCACCATAAGCCTCAAACCGTAATCATCACTACGGCCGCAACGGCCACAGCCATCCCCATCGCCTGCCGCCGCGTTGGCCTTTCATGCAGCGTCCACGCCGCGAGCAGAATCGTTGAGGCCGGATAAAGCGAAGCCAGCACCGCCGCCACATCCAGCCGTCCCGCGCGCGTCGCCATAAGAAACAGCAGATTTCCCGAGGTATCCAGTAGAACCGCCAGCAGAGCCCACCCCACAACCAGCCGTGTCAGCCGAACCCTCGAGCCAGTCGTCCCCACAGACATTCCAAGTACCAGCAACGAGCACACCGTCAGGCTTCCCATCCTCGCCGTGGCCAACGGCCAGACCACCCCTGCGCTTCCTGCAAACTTCAGCGCGACAAAATAGACCCCAAACCCCACCCCGCCCGCCACTGCCATCCACACCGTCCCCCGATCCGCAGGCGTAGCCTCAGGATTCGGCCCCGCCGCGATCAACCAGATCGCCGCCCCTGCCACCAGAAATCCCACCAAACGCAGCGATCCCGGCGATCCCTCCTCCCAAGCCGACACTGCCGCTGGAATCGCCGCCGCCAGCAACCCGCTCAGCGCAGCCGAAGCCCCCATCGCCCCACGCGACAGCGCAACATAAAAGCAAGCCAGCGCAATCCCCGCCGTCACTCCAGCCACCATGCCCCACACCAGCGGCGCACCATGAGGAAACGCATCTCCCCGCATCCATGCAATCGCCAGCAGGATCGCCAAACTCACCGCATGGCTCAGTAGGATCACTCGCAGCGCAGCGCCCATGGTCCCGCCTGCGCGCTTCACGCTCATGCCGCCGGAAAAATCCCCACCACCCCATAGCACTGCCGCAGCCAGCGCCAGCAGCGCATTTCCGTGCAACAACATCTCCATCGAATTCCGTTCCGGCCTCCGGCCACCGCAGGTCTACTTCGGAGCTTGTGTAACCGCCGGTGGCTTCGTATTCTCCGCCGTCGGATAGTAGCCCTTCTTCGCAATCACCGTCAGGTTCGGCCGCAACACCTTCACCTCGATCTGCCGGTACTTCCCATCGATGAACGGCTCATGCGTGTAGTACCCCACCGTATACTGCGTCCGAACCTCTTCGGCGATCTTGGCAAAACTCGTCTCAATGCCGCCCTGCCTGTACTCGCTCATGAAGTTCCCGCCCGTCGCATGCATATATGCCGGCAGAATATTGTCCCTCATCATCAGCGGTAGGTGCATCCGGTCCAGGAACCCTATCCCCCACAGGGCGGAATCCCCCACCAGCGTGCCGAACACAGCAATCTGATTCGTGTTCAGATACTTCACCACCTCGGAGAACTTCGCCGTGCTCCCATACTCGTTTCCATTGCTGATCACGTAGACAATCCGCCGCCGCCCCGGTGCAGTCTTCGACAACGCCGTCGCCGCCATCAGAATCGCGTCGTTCAGCGTATGGACTTCCTTCGGAACGTTCGGCATATTCAGCTGGCTGGTCCCATGCGACGAATTGACCAGGGGATTCGTATACTGATCCGCCCCGCCATTGATGTTGGTGTTCTGTGACAACGGCCCCGAGCTATACATCATTGGCTCGCGCCCGCTCGTCTTCGACCGTCGCAAACCCTCGGCCACCAGCGCGCTCGGACCCGCCGAAAAATTCGTCACCTGCTTTGGTCCGTTGTTGTACGTAAACACCGCGACCTCATCGTTGGGGGTAAACGCGCCCTGCAGCGCCTCCAGCGAGTTGTTCACCTTCGTCATGTTGTCCTGGGTCATGCTCTGGTCAATCACCAGTGCCACCGACAGCGGAAACGGATCGACTGTAAACCAGGCCAACTGCTGCCGCAGGTTGTTCTCATACACGCGGACATCGCGCCACGTCAGACCCGCCACCTCAGCGCCTTTGCTGTCCTTCACCGTGAAAGGAATCTCGACAAAGTTCGTCTGCACATGGATCAGATACGTCGGTCCACTCGTATCCGGCGGCGGTCCATCGTCGTCTGGCTTTTGCGCCGTCGACTGAGCCTGCTTATTCGGCGTAGCCTCATCGTCCGACGTCGAACTTCCCCCCGTCGAACTCTCTCCATTTGATTGCAGTGTCGTTCCCTTACCCGGAACTACCGGTCCAAGCGTCTGCGGTTTCGGAGCATCCGGAATTGCCTGCGGCTTCGGCCCATCCGGCAGCGTCGGCTGCTGTGCCGGACTCTGCCCACTCAGCCCCCATCCCGGCTGACCAGCCATCAAGCACGCCAAAACTCCTGCCAAAACGCTCTTACCTGCCACGCTAAATCCCCCAATACCGTGCAGCCGCAGTCAAAGCCGCAGCTTTACCAGATAACAGACTACCAGCGCACCAGCGCTGCCGCCATACACTTACACCAAACTTGCCCATCTCCTTTGGACGCGCCACCCCTTCCTGTCGTTGTGTTTCAGATCGGGCCCAATATCCATATTTTTACGCAAACTCGTCTCCCGGTATATCGTCTAAAGCAGTATGCACCCCCTTCGCCTGGCTATCCTTACCGTTCTCGCCCTCGGTCTCGCTCCCGTCCTCCATGCGCAGGAGGCACCCTCACCCGGCGGCCCGCCCCCAGCCAGCAAAGCCGAGCCTCAGCCCGTCGACATCGGCGATGTCCAGACCCTCAAAGTCAACGTCAACCTTGTCAACGTCTACTTCTCCGTCCGAGACAAGGAAGGCTACATCACCAACCTCCACAAGGACGACTGCGGCATCTACGAGGACAAGATCCTGCAGAAGACCAAGAACTTCACCCAGGAAAAAAATCTCCCTCTGACCATCGGCATCCTGCTGGACACCAGCGGCAGTCAGATGAACGTCCTCCCGCTCGAACAGCAGTCCGGAGCCGAGTTCCTCAAAGACGTCCTCACCCCCAAAGACGAGGCCTTCCTCATCTCCTTTGACATCAACGTCACGCTCCTCTCCGACTACACCAACAGCCCGCGCGAGATTAAGCGCTCCATCGACTCCGCCGTCATCAACACCGGCGCGGGAACGGGCTCCATCACCGGCAACGGAACACCTCGCGGCACTCTTCTCTTCGACGCCGTCTATCTAGCGGCCCACGACAAGCTGCGCCAGGAAGCTGGCCGCAAGATCCTCGTCCTTCTCACCGACGGCGGCGACCAGGGTTCTCAGGAGAACCTTAAAACGGCCACAGAGGCCGCCCAGAAGGCCAACGCCATCGTGTACGTCATCCTCATTGCCGATCGCGGCTTCTACTCGGGCGGCGGCTTCGGCATCAATCTGGCCGATACCGGCGCTGCAGCCATGGAGCGCCTCGCCAAAGATACCGGAGGCCGTGTCATCAACGTAGGTAACAACGGCAAAAAGCTCCAGGAGGCCTTCGACCAGATCCAGGACGAGCTCCGCACGCAATACCTCGCCAGCTACACCTCCACCAACCCCAAGGTCAACGACGGCACCTTCCGTACCCTCAACATCACCTGCGGCAAGGACCAGAAGGTCCAGGCCCGCAAAGGCTACTACGCGATGGCCGACGCCAATACTGACAACTAGCCCCTCAGCTTCAGCCGGTACCGAATCGTCCCCGCTTCCTCGCCCTCCCCATCAAAAACCATCCCGCACTTCTCCATCACCCGGATCGACCCCGGGATCGAAGGAAAAGTATGAGCGATCAGACTCTCAATCCGCTCATCGCCGCGAAGATAATCAATGAGAGCTCTCGCTGCCTCCGTCGCAAACCCCCGCCCCTCATAGGACGGCAAAATCCCCCACCCTATCT
Organism: uncultured Acidobacteriaceae bacterium; assembly: GCA_963798925.1. Lineage (GTDB taxonomy): Bacteria > Acidobacteriota > Terriglobia > Terriglobales > Acidobacteriaceae > Edaphobacter. The sequence continues at coordinate 642,256 of CAWCVD010000001.1, read as the reverse complement.
CGCACTCGGCCTGGCGGCCAGCCTTCGTGCCCGCTCCAACAGTGCCAATCAAAGTGCGCCGCTCTCCCGGAGGGGCGAAGCTCACATAGCGGGGCCACCCGATCTCTTCCGGATGCTCCGCAAGCTGCTTCAACAAAAAATCGAACACATGCGGCTCCCAGTCTTTGTGGGGCCAATTCGCCGGAATCACACATTGAATAAGTTCGCCGAGTCTGCCGTCGCGGTTCTTCTCCGACAGCAGCATCTCAGGCGTAATAGCAATCAACGTAAGACGAGGCGTAACGATATCGTCACGCAACAACAAAATTGACATCGGGATCTCCTGAACAGGGTGGATGCAGCAAAAAGAGACGCACCTCAGCCGGCAACGGCGAAGCGCAACTGCAACGCAACTCAAATTCAGGCATTCATAGGCAGGTCAAGAGTCTAGCAGAACGAGACCTCAAGATCAGTCTTTGTCCTTCTGCTTCTTGAGTTTCTTCATTACGTCAGGTGCAAATTCTCCGATGCTGTTTGTAAGAACTCCCACCCAGGCCTGCGTGATGACGCTCTGATACCCCTTGACCGTAGCCTTGGGATTCCCCGGGTTCCACGTTGCCCCGATCGCTCCCGCACCGAATGCCGCGGCAAACGGCATAATATTCGGCCGCCTCGACTGTTCGCTGCTGTCGTAGGTGATGAAGTTTCTGACGAAGGCATGGCCAAAGCGTCGCCACCCTCCTGTGCACCGGCAACGATCATACCGCGGCTCCCACCCAACCGCCGCTTGGCCGAGCGACGTGAAGGAGTTCTGAATAATGTTGGTCGCCTGATTCGAGCCCACACGTTTGGCAAAGCCCGAAAAATCATCTCCCCACTCAGGCGGCGTGTCCCTCACCTGATCGTGCATCGCAAAGAATCCGGTCTTGATATAAATTCCAGGAGTCGTATACGTCTGGCGAATGTAAAGTTTGAATCGCTCCCGCCCATTCAGAGCAACCAGCGGCACGTCCTTCGGCACGTACGCGCCATAAAGCCAGTTGACTGGAAGTTGCGTGTTCACCGCAGGCGTTCCCGGCTGGCTCGCAGCAGGAGTCGTCTCCTGCGCGAAGGACGTCCCAACAAGCGCCAAGAGCGCAAGCCAGACTACGCAAGTCAACCGGCCCAATGTGGGGATTGGACTCAAAAGGCCTCCACGAGATTCTTTCTCTGGCAGCTTCGTTTCGAAAACAGTCAACCAATCGAAGCAATGAGTTCTAAACCCTCCCGAGAATAACCGCCGCAACCCACCCGGCACCATTAGCAGAACTACAAGTAAATCGGCAGAAATGGCGATGGAGCGTCATTTAGGAGCGGTTCTGCCTTCACGTAACAGGACGGTATGATGATCTGGCTTCAGTCCTCATGAGGTTTCCCGTGGCACGGTCGATCGCCGTAAGACAAGTTCTGTCTCGCAAACGCATCTTCAAGATCGCTCGACTACTTGTTTTCCTCGCCGCAGTGGTGCAGGTGCGCGCACAGGTAGAGTATGTCGATCCGACGATTGGAAACGTTGGAATTCTTCTTGTCCCTACACGTCCTGCCGTCTATCTACCGAACAGCATGGTCAGGATGTACCCTCTTCGCGCCGACGCGCTCGACGACGAAATTCATTCCTTTCCACTTACGATCAGCTCCCACCGCATCAGCGAGCTCTTCAGCATCATGCCGGGAGACAGAGATCCTGCAGCCTATGATCAGGAGACTACTACGCCGTACTTCTACTCGGCCCGCTTTCGAACTTCGGGAATAGTCACGGAGTTTACCGCCAGCGAGCGCTGCGGTTATTTTCGATTCACATTTCCAAGTGGCAATGCCAGCCTCGCGCTCGCCAATCGAATCGCAGGAACCCTGGAACTACTCGAAGGCAATATCGTCGAGGGAGAGGAGCGATTCAGTGACATGAAGGCCTATGTCTACGGCGAGTTCAGCACGCCGGTGACCTCGACGTCTTCCAGTAGCGGCGACAAACAGCGTCTCTCAATTTCAGCAAAAGTGCAGACGCTCGAGTTTCGATACGGCATCTCGTTTATCAGCGTCGCGCAGGCCAAAAAGAACCTTCAGCATGAGATTCCTTCGGCTGGTTTCGAAGCGATTCAGACAGCAGCAAAGTCACGCTGGAATGAGACGTTAGGGCGCATCACGATTGAGGGTGGCACGGACGCTCAACGCAAGGTTTTTTATACGGCTTTGTATCGCAGCTCCGAGCGAATGATCAACATCACGGAAGACGGGCAGTATTACAGCGCCTTCGACCACAAGGTTCACACCGACAGCCGTCCCTTCTATGTTGACAACTGGCTATGGGACACCTTCCGCGCACTCGAGCCGCTGCAAACCTTACTCAACCCGGAGATGGAGTCGGACAAACTGCAATCCTACGTGCGCATGTATCAACAGAGCGGCATCATGCCTACATTTGCGATTCTCACCGGCCCATATGCCTGCATGAATGGCAATCATTCAGCCCCTTGGTTTGCGGATGCGTGGTTCAAGGGTGTCCGCAACTTCGATCTTCCGATTGCGTACGAAGGCATTCGCGCACGGTCGCTCGATAGTACGCTTCTGCCCTGGCGCCTCGGACCCAAAACGCCGCTCGATGACTTTTACACCGAACACGGGTATATGCCAGCGCTGAGGCCCGGTGAAAAAGAGACCTTTCCGCAGGTTCATCCGTTCGAGAAGCGCCAGCCAGTGCCGGTCACGCTTGGTAATAGCTTCGACGACTGGTCGATTGCGCAGCTCGCGCGCGAGTTGAACAAACCGGCCGATGAAAAGCTATTTCTGAAGCGTGCGGAGAACTACCGAAATCTCTTTCGCGCGGACAAGGCGTTGATGTGGCCCAAAGATGACGCCGGCAAGTGGATCGAGCCGTTAGATCCGAAATTCGACGGCGGCATGGGAGGACGCGACTACTACGACGAAAACAACGCCTATACCTACACCTGGGACGTCGCCCATGACTACTCCGGACTGATTCGCTTGATGGGCGGCACCCAGAAAGCGAAAGCTAACCTCGATCAGCTCTTTCGCGAACCGCTTGGGCGATCGAAGTACGAGTTCCAGGCCAAATTTCCTGACTCCACTTCGATGGTCGGGCAGTTCTCCATGGGCAACGAGCCTAGCTTCGCGATCCCCTACATCTACAATCGGCTTGGAGCTCCGTGGAAGACACAGGAACGAGTTCGTATGCTGCTCGATGCATTTTTTACGGACACTCTTCAAGGAATTCCAGGCGACGAAGATGGTGGCGGAATGAGTGCCTTCGTCGTCTTTTCGATGATGGGCTTTTACCCTGTCACCCCAACGATACCGACCTACGATATCGCCAGTCCCGTATTCGAAAAGACGACGATTCATCTACAAAACGGGAAAGACTTTGTGATCACCGCACATAATGCCTCGAAGCAGAATAAGTATGTGCAGAAGATCATGCTGAATGGAAAGCCGATCGACCACGTCTGGTTTCGCCACTCTGATCTCACTCAAGGTGGCACGTTGGAACTAACGATGGGAGATACACCCAACACCTTGCTCGGATCTAAGCCGGAGACATTCCCACCTGCCTCAATGGAAATTCACCCGGAAGACTATCGATAAACCTCGTTAGATCTCATCAGATCCCCAAATGAGCCCGATGGTTTATGTCCTTCATAACGGCTCATGGCTAGGTGATGGGGGCTTGAGGACTGCCAGTTGGAAAGTGCGACGATGGACAAAGCCCACTTGTTGATAGATGCGGATAGCTGCCGTGTTGGCCTCAAACGAGGTCAGGAACGGCGTGCGCCCTTCGGAGTGAATGTTGCGCGTGACTGCCGCGACAAGCGCCTGAGCATAGCCGCGGCCGCGGAAGTCTGGGTGTGTGCAGACTGCGCTCACCTCCGCGAAGCCGGTGGGGGCAAGTCGTTGGCCGGCCATCGCAGCGAGGCGGCCATCGACGCGAATTCCCACGAACCCCCCGAGGTTGGCTGTATTGCCGCGGAATGGCCCAGGCTCTGTGAGGCTCGCCAGCGTCAGCATTTCGGGAAAATCTGCAGACGACATCGGTAAAATCGCGTCGGCGAGAGATGGCTGATCTGGAACGGTAGGACAGACCATCTGAACAAGCGTTCCATCGCGAAGCAGCTGCCAGCCCGCAGGAACCTCAACTGAGTTTTCAAGAAAGAGAACAGCGACATCGCTCTTCGGCACAATGGCGGCGAGATCTGCGAATGCTGCGGAAGTTAGCTCCTGAACGGCGGATAGAGGACCTATATCGGCAGGATAGCGACGAGCCAGACCATGCCCGACACGCGCCCCTATCGCGAGATGGGCATGACGGGTGGCAAGCGAACTCCAAATTGGATTGTCGAGCAAACCGTCGCTCTTGAAATCTAAGACCGAATCGTTCATCGCAATGTGATTTGGATGTGAACTGAGGCGCCAAAGCTTCACCCATCCTGGCATGCGACGCCCCGTTCGAATCGCCCGCGAACCGCATTGTCTCCGAATCCAGCGCGATACACTCAATCCAGTGATGACCCAGCGGTAACCCCGATGACCTGCACTCCAACAATTCGCGGATGGAAGGCTCTCGCACTTCTCGCAGCCACCTTGGCCGTTGTGCTCCTTCTAATCCCGCACTCAGCCGATCACCACTTCGCCCCCCTCTACCTCCTCGTCCCGATCTTCCTCTTCGTCGCCCTCATCGACGAAACGTACACTTACCCACCACGTAACGACCGTGGTTTTGCACTTACCCGCCACGTAACAACCACGCTCTTCCAGCGTCCCCCTCCTTCGCAAGCCTGATCCCGCCGCAATCAGAAGCATCACCGCCGCCTTTACTGGCGCGGCGATCCACGCCTGCGATCCATCACCCACAAAGGGACGACCATGGACATCGACCTGATCCTTCTCGGAGCCTTTCACGCCGGCATCTGCGTTTTCATTGCTGTAATCCTGCTCCAACGAGCCCAATGGAGACGAAAAAACAGAGCCAACAAAGGCCGGCGAGCCTTCTACCCCTCCGCCGCCCTTAGCCTCGCGATCCTATCCCTCCAAACCCTCGCCCAACCCGACCTCCACCACGCCCTCGAACAACGCCAATCCGAAGCCGATGATGAGGAAGAAGACGGCGACCCAGACGATCCCGCCGCCCAACTCAGCCGTCAGTTAAAACGCATCCGCAACGGAGAGCAAATCGACACTCTAAGAATCCCTTGGCGCGTCGGAAGTTGAAGGGAAGAGGGTACAGACCGGAGGAATCACGCCATGGCGCTACCGCTCTGCGAAAGCGACTGATTTAATTGCCTTTGTCGTTGTCGGTATTTTTCTTTTGGAAATTCCGCCCGAAAAACCTATGTCAAGCCCGAAGACTACCTAAGCCATTCGAAACCAACAACATCCGAATGGCAAAATACCCCTTCGAATCCTCTATACTTAAAATAGGAAGAGAACTAAGACTTAGGAAAAGGCTAACCTGCTGAAAACAAGTACTTTACGAGCAACCATTTTGTAATCAATATTTTGCCGTCAGTTAAGCTACAGAGTATTGAAAACGAGTATTTTACGCCCATAATACCCTCTCAAAAGGGGAGGGGGAACCACAAAAAAGGAACCGCAATGGACTACGTAAATCTTGGAAAGACCGGTCTGAAAGTTTCCCGCCTCTGTCTCGGGTGCATGACTTACGGCGTCGCGCCCCCGGGGCCGCTCCGTCCGGGCAGCCACCCCTGGGCACTCAATGAAGCCGATAGCCAGCCTTTCTTCAAGCAGGCTCTAGATCTCGGCATCAACTTCTTCGACACCGCCAACGTCTACTCCACCGGTTCCAGCGAAGAGTTCCTCGGTCGCTTCCTCAAAGCCAACGCCAAACGCGAGGACACCGTCATCGCCACCAAACTCAACGGAGTCATGCGAGACGGCCCCAACGGCAAAGGCCTCTCTCGCAAAGAAATCTTCTTCGAACTTGATCAGAGCCTCAAGCGACTCCAAACCGACTACGTTGACCTCTACCAGATCCATCGCTGGGACTACGAGACCCCCATCGAAGAGACCATGGAAGCCCTCCACGACGTCATCAAGGCCGGTAAGGTCCGCTACATTGGAGCCTCTTCCATGTACGCCTGGCAGTTCGCCAAGGCCCTCTACGTAGCCGATCTCTACCGCTGGACCCGCTTCGTCTCAATGCAGAACCACTACAACCTCCTCTATCGCGAAGAAGAGCGCGAGATGATGGGCCTCTGCAAGTCCGAAGGCATCGGTGTTATCCCCTGGAGCCCGTTAGCCCGAGGCCGCCTGACACGCCCCTGGCAGTCAGAAACCACCAAGCGCTCCGAAACCGACCAGTTCTCCAAAGCCATCTACACCAAGACCGAAGACGCCGACAAAAAAGTAGTCGGCCGCCTCGGCGAACTTGCCGAAAAACGCGCCACTCCCATGGCAACTCTGGCCCTCGCCTGGATGCTGAGCAAACCAGTCATCACCTCACCCATCGTCGGTGCCACCAAACCCAATCACCTCACCGACGCCGTAGCAGCACTCTCCGTGAAATTGTCTCCCGAAGAGATCGCCGCACTCGAAGACCCCTACGTCCCCCACCCAGTCCTCGGCTTCAGTTAGCAGCCGATTGCTCTTTGAATCGTCATCCTGAACGAAGTGAAGGACCCCTGTATTTCGCTCGTAGTACCACGGAGAATAGAGAAAGACAACGAATGCTAATACCTTCAATCGATCTAATGGGCGGCCGAATCGTCCAACTGGTACAAGGCGAAAAACTCAAGCTAGCCTTCGACGACTTCGAATATTGGATCGAGCGCTTCTCAAAGTATTCCGTCGTCCAGTTGATCGACCTCGACGCTGCCATGCGCCAGGGCGACAACCGCCCCCTGATTGAGATGATCTGCAAACGCCTCCCCTGCCAAGTAGGAGGCGGTCTCAAAACCGCCGAAGACGGCAAAATTCTCCTCGAAGTCGGAGCCAAACGAGTCATCTACGGCTCCAGCCTCTTCGGCGCAGCCGATGCCGGCGAACTCCGCCGCCACAAAATCATCCGCCTCGAGTTCGCCGAAGAACTGAAACGCAACCTAGGCGAAGAGGCTCTCGTCCTCAGCGTCGACACCAAAGCCGGCAAGGTCGCCGTCAAAGGCTGGAAGGACTCAGTCGATCTCACTCCCGAAGAAGCCATCACGTGGCTCGAAGACTCCTGCGCCGCCTTCCTCTACACCCACGTCGACACCGAAGGCACCATGCAGGGCTTTCCCATCAACGTAGCCGCCATCCTCCGAGCCTGCACCGCAAAACGATTAATCGTAGCCGGAGGCATCAAACACCAAAGCGAAATAGAAGCCCTCGACGCCATGGGAGTCGACGCAGTCGCAGGAATGGCCGTCTACTCCGGAGTAATTGACGCATGAATTGGGCTACTTAGGATGAACGACTAATTGATCAAAGGATTCGCTGCTTGGCCAAGCATCACCGCTGAGGGGATAGCCCTCAAAAAAATCGACTTTGCCGTTCTTGATCCAAAGTATGAATCCGCATGGTTCACCACCAACCATTGCACCAGCAAGAAGACGTTCGTCAATCAAAGAACAGAGTGACGCTTCATCCGGAATTGAGAAGGTCGTAAAAAAGCCATAGCCATTGTGCTCGCGTGATTCGAGTCGACCAAGGGTGATTTGGGTCCTTAAAACTTCACCAGATTCGCTATTCTCAAGCATCGCCGTGATAACGGCGCTTTCGAGTGGTGTGAGAAACGAAGGTAGAGTTAGCATGGCAGCCTTACACTCACACCTGCCCGCTGCAACTCCCGCTTCAATTCCCGCGAATCCGTCACTTCGAAGTGAAAGATACTAGCCGCAAGCGCTGCATCCGCCTTACCAGCCCGAAACACGTCCGCAAAATGTCCAGCGGTCCCAGCACCACCTGAAGCAATCACCGGAATCTGCACCGCCTCGCTCACCATCGCAGTCAACTCACAATCGAACCCGCCGCGAGTCCCATCCGTATCCATCGAGGTCAACAGAATCTCCCCAGCACCACGCTCCTCGGCCTCGCGAACCCACTCCAAAACTCGTTGTCCAGTAGGCTTCCGCCCGCCACTCACAAACACCTCAGCCTCTTCCACAGAAGCACCAGCCACGCGTCGAGCATCCACGGCCACAATCACCGCCTGCGCCCCAAAGCTCCCGCCAATCTCCCCAATCAGCTCCGGCCGTGCGATCGCAGCCGAGTTGATGCTCACCTTGTCCGCCCCAGCATCGAACACTGCCGCAGCATCCTCTGCACTGCGAATCCCGCCTCCAACCGTAAACGGCACAAACAGCTCCGTCGCTGTCCGCTTCACCGTATCGAGCAGCGTTCCGCGCCCCTCATGCGTCGCCGTAATATCCAGGAGCACGATCTCATCCGCGCCCGCCGCAGCATGACGATGCGCCAGCTCCGCCGGATCGCCCGCGTCCACGATATCCACGAACTGCACACCCTTCACCACGCGTCCATCACGCACATCCAGGCACGCAATCACCCTTTTGGTCAGCATCTATCCCAACCTCGCGGGCGCGACCGCCGGAACCTCAACCTCAGTCCCCTCGCACACAATCCTGGCCAACGAATCCCCATCCTCAATCACCGCCCCATGTTCCACAAACCACTCCACCAGCAGCCCCTGCCTGGGTGCTGGCACATGGAACTCCATCGCCCCATCCGTCACCGTACAAACCGCCTCGCCCGTTCCCACCAACGACCCAACCGAAACAAGCTGCTGGACAAACGTATACGACGGCTCACTGGCAGCAACCTTCAGCTCGTACATGAACGGCATAGCTATAGCTCCACGAAGTTCCTCAGTACCTGAAGTCCCACTACACTCGACTTCTCAGGGTGAAATTGCACCCCCATCACATTCTCACGCTCCACCACTGCCGTAAACAGCCCCCCATACTCAGTGACCGCCGCAGTCGCCTCCACAACGGGGGCTCGCCACGAGTGCGTGTAGTACACAAACACGCCATCCTTCACCCCGCGCAGCAGCCTCGAATCCCCCCTCACCCCCTCCAGCGAATTCCACCCAACATGCGGGGACTTCAACTCCGCCTCATCAAACACAGCAGGGAAGCGATCACACATCCCCGCAAAGTGCCCCAGTCCCACAACCGCCGGTGCCTCAGTCGACCCCTCAAACAGCCACTGCAACCCAACACAAATTCCCAGAAACCAAGTGCCCTTTGCGATGCTCTCGCGCACAGCATCCGTAAGCCCAAGATCGCTCAATAACTGTGTGGCCTGGAAGTGGCCTACGCCAGGCAGGACCACCTTCGATGCTTCCTGAACTATCGCAGGGTCTTGGGTAACCAACGTCTTCGCGTCCAAATAACCCAACGCCTTCACGACACTGGTCAGGTTTCCCGCCTTGTAATCGATGACAGCGATCAAAGTAGACCCTTCGTACTCGGCAAGATCTCCCGCATCCGATCGTCCCGTGAACAAGCGCCGCGCAAAGCCCGTGCAAACGCCTTAAAGATCGCCTCGATCTTGTGATGATTCGAGCGCCCATACATTGTCTTCACATGTACATTCGCTTTCGCCCCGCGAGCGAATCCATCGAAGAAGTCAGCGAGCAACTCACTCTGAAAATCTCCGACCAAACGCACCTTTACCTTGTCGTCGACGACATAGGCAACGCGCCCGCTCAAATCTACCGCTGCAACAGCCAGCGTCTCATCCATGGGCATCACAAAATAACCGGCGCGCATGATGCCCTTCTTATCCCCCAGCGCCTTACCGAACGCCTCGCCAAGCGCGATTCCCACATCCTCGACCGTATGATGTTGGTCGATATCCAAATCCCCAGTGCACTTCAGAGTCAGGTCGAATCCACCATGCCGCGTGAACAACTCCAGCATATGGTCGAAGAACCGAATCCCGGTCGACACGCTGTAGACACCCTGTCCATCGATGTTAAGCTTCAGCGCAATCTGCGTCTCCGTCGTATTCCGCTTGATCGTGGCTGTTCTCACGCTCTTAGCCATTATTCGAACTCCCTGTCATCCTCGTCAGCGTGGCCGCTCACCGGCTCACTAACCTGTTGTCTCTCCCAACCAATCTCGTCGAGGCAAAGCTTTAGTGCTGCCAGGCCCAGCGTCACATGTTCTTCCAAGCCGATAGTGATGCGCACAAAGCCCTCGCAGCCGGGATCGGCGGATCGGTCTCGCAGTAGCACGCCATGCTCTCGCATCGCCTGGACAAGGTCCTTGTGCTTCGGCCCAATCTTCATGAGCACAAAGTTGGCATGGCTCGGAAAGAAGGGAACTCCTAGCTCGCGCAGCCCATTCATCATTCGCTTGCGCCCCGCCCGCACCTGCTCCGAATACCACGTAACGTACTCATCGTCGGCAAGTGCCACAGGCAGGCAGTCCAGCGCGACTCCATTCACGTTGTATGGCGAACTAACCTTCCGCACATACTTCAACAGCTCAGCATTCCCGGCCAGCATTCCAATCCGAAGATTTGCCAATCCATATGCCTTTGAAAACGTCCTGGCCACAATCAGGTTAGGCACCGTCGCCAGATCGCCCATCACGGTCGCCCCATCAAAGTGATAATAAGCCTCATCCACCATGAGCACAGCATGCGGAGCCGCTGCAGCAATGGTTAGCAGGTGCTCCCTGCTCACGACCGCGCCGGTAGGATTGTTCGGCGAAGCCACAATGATCACCTTCGTTCGATCAGTGAGCGCAGCCATGAATCGTTCAAAGGGGAACTCCATAGACGCGTCCGCCTGCACCTTCCGCAGTCGCGGTGTCATCATTTGGATGTTCACGTCATACATGAAAAACGACGGGGTCGCTATCAGAGCCTCGTTATCTGTGTCGAGAAATGTAGAAGCCATCAAGTGAATCGCCTCATCCACACCATTGGTCAGCAAAATCTCCTCCTTTTGCAGCCCAAAATACTTCGCGACGATTTGTTCTACTGGCTCCCGCTCAGGATACTTTGTCAGCCCCTCCGCTGTTATGCTCCGCAGTCTTTCGATCACGCGTGGCGAAGGTCCGAACGTGTTCTCGTTGAAGTCCAGGCGCAACGCAGTGCGGCCCGCAAGCGGCGGATGATACTCCGGCATCTCCAACACTGCTTTGCGCGGCTTCACGATCCTCGATGTCGCAGTGTTATCAATCACAATCATTCATCCTCATTCGCACGCTAGCCGCGTGTCCCGTCAAACCTTCGGCCTCAGCGAGTGCAATTGCGTGTGGACCCAACTCGTTTAGCCCACGCCGTGTGTACTCCTGCACCGTAATCACCTTCACAAAATCCATGACACTCAGCCCTCCACGAATCCGCCCAAACCGTCCCGTGGGCAAGACATGATTCGGACCCGAGACGTAGTCTCCCATCGACTGTGGCGAATACCTCCCAACAAACACCGAGCCCGCATTTCGTACCCACTTCAAGTCGTCAGCCGAATCGACCGTCAGGTGCTCCGGAGCCAAACGGTTCGTCAACTCCTGAGCTTCGCGAACCGTAGCAGTTACAAATATGCAACCGGACGCAGCCAATGACTGTTTTGCAATCGCATTACCCATCGCCTGTAGCTTGATCTCAGCCGCAACCTTCCGGGCCAGATCCGCGCTGCTCGTAATCAAAACCGCAAGCGCCTCAGGATCATGCTCTGCCTGCGCCACCAGGTCTGCCGCAATACCAGCCGCGTTTCCCGTCTCGGTGGTCACTACGATCTCCGTTGGTCCTGCCGGCATATCAATCCCGCACTCTCGCGAGGCCAGCACCTTGGCTGCAGTCACATAGAGATTTCCCGGCCCCACAATCTTGTCGACGCGTCTAATCGCGTCCGTTCCATACGCTATTGCAGCAATCGCCTGCGCGCCGCCGACCCTATAGAACTCCGTTACTCCAGCGAGCCACGCTGCAGCCAACGTCTCTTTCGCCGGCTTCGGTGAACAGACAATAATCCGTTCTACTCCGGCTACCTGCGCGGGGGTCACAGTCATCAGCAGCGTCGAAGGAAGCGGATACCGTCCACCCGGCACATAGCAACCGACACTGCCGAGCGATCGCACAATCTGTCCCGTCTTCAAGCCAGCAACGGGCGAATGGGTCCAGCTTCGAGGGAGTTGAGCCTCCGCAAACGTGAGAATATTCGCTCGAGCCACCATCATCGCTGCTTGGAGTTCCGGTGCTGTTGTCTCCCAAGCGGCCTTCAACTCCTCAGGCTGAACAAGAAGCGCCTGATTTTTTGTCAGTCCATCAAACCGCCGTGCATATTTCCGTAACGCTTTATCCCCCCCTCTGCGCACATCCGCAAGAATGCGCCGCACCACCGGCTCTACGCGTTCGGCATTCACGGCGCCACGCTGCTCCAGCGTCTCGATCAACGCCGCTGCAGCCTTCGCGCTTCGACCGAATGTCCTTACCAGCCTCATCAAATCAGCTCCGCAACTCACAGGCAGCCACCCGAAGGGCGTCGCCAAAATTCGGTGTCCTACAGCACAACCTTGCTCAACGGATACTCCACAATTCCCGTGGCACCTGCCGCTTTCAATCTCGGAATTACCTCACGAACCAATGCTTCATCGAGGATTGTATTCAGCGCAACCCATTCCGGATCGCTCAGTTGGGATACCGTAGGCGAGTTCAGAGCTGGCAGGACGCTAGCGACCTCTTTCAGGTCCGCCTTTCGTGCATTCAGCATCAGACCGACACGCCCTTGTGCCGCGATCGCTGCATTCAGCATTAGCGAGATGTTGTCGATCTTCTCCCGCTTCCACTTGTCTTGATATGCAGTCTTATTTGCGATCAGCTGCGTCTCGCTCTCCATCAGCGTCTCGATGATCCGCAATCTGTTTGCCCGCAGCGATGATCCCGTCTCGGTTACTTCCACAATGGCGTCCGCCAGTGTCGGCGGTTTCACCTCGGTTGCACCCCAGCTGAACTCAACCGTTACAGGAATATTTTTTCCAGCAAAATAGCGCTTCGTAAATTCGACGAGCTCCGTAGCAATGATCTTTCCCGCCAGGTCCTCGGGCTTTTGGAACGGCGAATCCTCTGGCACTGCAAGCACCCATTTCACCTTCTGCCTGCTCTGCTTGGAGTAAGTAAGGCTCGTGACGTATTGCACGTCCGTCTGGTTTTCGAGGACCCAGTCATTCCCGGTCAAACCTGCATCAAGGGCCCCATGTTCGACATAGCGTGCCATCTCCTGCGCCCGCACCAGCATGCACTCAATCTCAGCATCGTCGATGGACGGAAAGTAGCTGCGCCCGTTCGCAAATATCCGCCAGCCTGCGCGCTCGAACAAGGCAATCGTCGCATCCTGCAGACTACCCTTCGGAATCCCGAGTTTCAATCTCCCCGTTGTACTGAATTTCGTCTCGCTCACTTCCCCTCCATCGCAATGTTCTTTGTAAAACAACTCACCGTGCCCTCGTGGCACACCAGCCCATCACCCTCAACTTCAACCTTGAACAACAACGCATCGTTGTCGCAATCTGTCGAAGCCTCAATCACACGCAGCCGATTGCCGCTCGTTTCGCCCTTCATCCACAGTTTGCTCCGCGTTCTGCTCCAGAACGTGACAAATCCAGTCTCAAGCGTCTTCGCATAACTGACTTCATTCAAGAAACCAAGCATTAGCATCTCGCCCGTCTTCGCGTCCTGAACGACGCCCGGAACCAAGCCATCCATCTTTGCAAAATCAATCTTCACCATGTCGATCATTCTCGTCTCTCCTGGGGATCGTCTTACGCAAGAAAAAGCCCGCTCGCGATATGCGCGTTAGCGGGCCTTTCGAAATCCTGAGTAAGCGTTCTTTACTTCGCTACACTGGACACAGCCGCCAACACGCTCTCCGCGTGATGATGGTGGTGCCCGTGATGGTGTAGCTCGTTCATCTCCACTTCAGAGTAACTTTCGAGCGTTCGGAAGTCAACCTGCGCGCTGTGATCTGCAAATTTCACACCGCGCAAACGTTTCGGATCTTCTCGTTGACGCGTCTCGCTTGCTCTCGTACTCTTCGGCAGTACCGTATCCATGACAAGGAGAACCTATGATGACCAATCTTCGCCGCAAACTATTAGCTGTCGCCCTTCTGGTCGCACTCGCTCCCATCCTCAGCGTTGCTCAAACCACGCCAAAACCGCCAGCAGCCACTGCCGCACCCTCCGGAGCTCCGCTCGACATCAATACTGCCACCGCCGATCAGCTCAAAGCCTTCCCAGGCATCGGCGACGCTTACTCGAAGCGCATCATCGACGGCCGTCCTTACACAGCCAAGAACCAGCTTGTAACCCGCGGCATTCTTCCCCAGGCAACCTACGACAAGATCAAGGACAAGATCATAGCCAGCCATCCCAAGAAATAACCTCGGGGAATCTCTACACGTTCAAGACGGGCTGCCAGATAAGGCCCCATTCCCGCTCCCCTTCTATCAGTGGAGCCATGCGGTTCGCTGCACCACGCCCCGAGGATACCGGATCAAGAAACCATTGATAGCCCATCAAGAAGAGTTTATAAAGATTTATCTTCATTTAGATAGTTCGTCGGTCTCAATAAACGAAGCGCCGCTGATTCCAGGGATTTGATTGGCGGGACTATGTCAGAAGCGTCAAACGTATCCGACTGAAAGCGGGTCAATTCGGCATGAAGGTATTTCACGGGCTCTGCATTCTCCTCGTAAACATATCGATTCCGTTGTTCGGCCAGCAACCCTCCCCCTCTATGGCCTCTCCCACCCAGCACCTCATCGCAAGCCACGCCCCGCAGTTCCGAGGGCACAAATCGAGAAATTATTCTCGATGTGGTTGTGGCGAATAAATCCGGCAAGCCGCAAACAGGCTTGCTGCAACAGGACTTCACCGTTCTGGACAACAAGGCTCCTCAGAAAATTCTGTCTTTTGACGCGGTGAACGAGCCTGCAGCCAAGGCGGATCCACCGGTTGAGGTAATTCTGGTTATCGATACCGTTAACGCTTCCTTCGATGCGGTTTCGAACGAGCGGCTGCAGATTCAGAAATTTCTTCGTCAGAATGGCGGTAAGCTTGCCTACCCTACCTCTATTGTCGTCTTCTCCAATTCAGGTCTGAAGTCTGAGGAAGCGCCTACATTGGACGGGAATGCCATAAGCGCAAATTTGGAAGCCAATGAAGGAATTGGCCTGCGCTCGACGCACGCGTCGGCAGGAGCCTCGGGTGCGTCGGAGCGTTTCGTCTTGTCCGTCGGGAATCTCAATTCGTTGATTACGGCGAACGCAAGGAAACCTGGCAGAAAGATGGTGATCTGGTTCACTCCCGGTTGGCCCCTGCTTGTCGGAGCTGAAGTGAATATGAGCCCCCAAAATAAGCAAGGTCTCTTTGCCAGCGTGGTTGCGACTTCCTATGCATTGCAGTGGGCCGCATCACCCTATACGACATCGACCCAGGCGGCTCGAGTGGAGGATTCGGCGCGCCTGGGAGCGCGAACGGACCTTCAGACAAATTCGCATACCAAAGCTTTGTGAAGGGAGTTCCGAGCGCGAAGAGCGTCTCTCCTCCTGATCTCTCGCTGCAGGTTCTCGCTACCCAAACCGGAGGCAGGGTTCTCGTCAATGGCAACGACATCGCCAACCAGCTTCAGAGCTGCGTGGACGACGCGAGCGCTTTCTACGTCCTTTCCTTTCAGGGGGCTACGGCGGAACAACCAGATCAGTATCACGCCATCGAGCTGAAGATCGACAAGCCTGGGCTGACAGCGCGCACCCGCACGGGCTACTACGCTCAGCCATAGCGCCGCCCATAAGCGTCCAAGTAGTCCTAACGCCCTCCCCCAAATTAGCCATTGGCACTCTCAATTCCACTTCGTCGTACCTCCAAAATATCGGGTAGTCTGAATGCAGTTGAACTGTCAGTTCGACAGACCTCTCGAGTCGGCCTCTCCATGCCTGCGAAGACGCTCCAACTCGCCCATCTCCCGCTCCGTCTGGTTGCTGCGGCGATAGTCTTTGCAACCCTCACCGGCTGTCAGGCCATCGTAAGCTCCGCTCCCAAGGCGCAGGTTCGCATCATCCATGCCACGCCTGACGCTCCCCGCCTCGACCTCTATCAAGATTCGAACGCCCTCGCATTCAACCTCGATTTCGGAGCCGTTACCTCGTACATCCCGCTCACGCCTGGCCTCTATACCATCCACGCCGACACCGCCGGCAGTAGGCAGACGCTCTCCACCGCCAAGGCCTCTTTCGCAGCCGCCACCCAATACACCATCCTGCTCTGCAACTCCATCACCAACCCCCAGCAGCTCACCCTGATCGATCAGAATCGCCCCGCTCCCCCCGGGCAAATCGCCCTTCGCTTCATCCATCAGGCGACGCGTGCCGGAGCGATCGACCTGTATCTTCTTCCGCCCGGTCAAAGAGCCAGCGGAGTTACGCCCGCCTTCGCTGACATTGCCTTCGGAATCAATACCGGGTACATCAACGTTCCCGTGGGTGTTTATAGTTTGGCCGCGCTCCCAGCCGGCACTATTCCATCGCAAACAACAATTCCTTCCTACACCGGCCCTCAGGTCTCCTATACCAACGGGTCCGCGCGCACCATTGTCCTCATTGACCAGCCCGTGCCGGCGTCGCAGGGTCTCCGCATAATCGCCGCAGATGATTTCGATCCGGCCGCGCAACAAAACTAATTCACCCGAACTTTCTCGAGAAACCCCATCTGACAAATGGAATATCCTCGGCATCACTCGATGGAATTCGCACCATAGCCTTCGATAGCCGTAGAACAATTCCTTTCGGGACAACCAACTGAACGACGCCCAAAAGAGAAAGCCCCGGATATCCGGGGCTTTCCTCTTTGCCAAGGGATAACTAGTACCGGTAATGGTCAGCCTTGTAAGGTCCATCCACAGCAACGCCGAGGTAATCCGCCTGCTTCTTCGAGAGCGTCGTCAACTTCACGCCGATCTTCTCCAGGTGCAGTCGCGCAACCTCTTCGTCCAGCTTCTTCGGCAGGATATAAATCCCGACTTTGTACGTGTCCTTGTTCTTCCACAGATCAAGCTGTGCCAGCGTCTGGTTCGCAAAGCTATTGGACATCACAAAGCTCGGATGCCCCGTCGCGCAACCCAGGTTTACCAGCCGTCCCTCAGCCAGAACAAAGATGCTGTTGCCGCTCTCGAACGTGTACTTGTCCACCTGCGGCTTGATGTTCAGCTTCTTCACGCCCTTCAAAGCGTTCAGCGGCTCCATCTGGATCTCGTTGTCGAAGTGGCCGATGTTGCACACGATCGCCTGGTCCTTCATCAGCTTCATGTGCTCAACCGTAATAATGTCCACGTTCCCCGTGCAGGTCACGTAGATATCGCCACGTCCCAGCGTCTCCTCCAGGGTCGTAACCTCGTAGCCTTCCATCGCAGCCTGCAGCGCATTAATCGGATCGATCTCGGTCACAATCACCCGCGCACCCATTCCGCGCAGCGAAGCCGCCGAGCCTTTGCCCACATCGCCATACCCGCAAACCACGGCGATCTTGCCCGCAACCATTACATCCGTCGCACGCTTGATCCCGTCCACAAGCGACTCGCGGCAACCGTAGAGATTGTCGAACTTCGACTTCGTCACAGAGTCGTTCACATTGATCGCCGGAACCAGCAACTGGCCCTTTTCCAGCATCTGATACAGCCGGTGGACGCCTGTCGTCGTCTCCTCCGAGACACCGCGCCATTCCTTGGCCACGTCCTGCCATCGCGTCGGAGTCTCGGCGTGAACCTGCTTCAACAGATCCTTGATCACTGACTCCTCATGCGAACCCGACGGCGAATTAACCCACTTGTCGCCCTTCTCGAGCTCGACGCCCTTGTGGATCAGCAGCGTCACATCGCCCCCGTCGTCGATTACCAGCTGGGGACCCTTACCGCCCGGAAAACTCAGTGCCTGGTTCGTGCACCACCAGTATTCCTCGAGCGATTCGCCCTTCCATGCAAACACCGGCACATCCGCCGCAGCAATTGCTGCCGCCGCATGGTCCTGCGTCGAGAAGATATTGCAGCTCGCCCAGCGCACACTCGCGCCCAACGCAACCATCGTCTCAATCAGCACAGCGGTCTGGATCGTCATATGCAGCGATCCCGTCACGCGAACGCCCGCCAGAGGCTTGCCTGCCGCATACTTGTTGCGGATCGACATCAACCCCGGCATCTCCTGTTCGGCGATATCAATCTCTTTACGTCCAAAATCGGCCAGAGAAATATCCGCTACCTTGTAGTCCGTCGCCTTCGGTTGGACCGCAGCCTTATCCACTGTCGCTGTTGCCATCAATGCACCTCACTTAATCTCGAATTCGTTACGATCCCTTCCAGAATAACAGTTTGGCGGGCATTTTCGGTGTTATGTGTCCTAATCTCCTTGGCTAAAGGGGCCGTTTTCAACTACATCGAGCCGATACCTTATCACCGTGCAAACATCTTCACGAGTTATTCAAATGCGCCGGATGTCGCGCCGCGACGCTCAACATCGCAGCGATCAGCGCCAACCCGCCAACCAGATACAGTCCACCTGCAAAGCTCTGGGTGGAATCCCTCAACCTCCCAGTCACATACGGGCCTGCAAATCCTCCGACGGCTCCTAACATCGTAATCACCGCGACCCCGCCGGCCGCCGCCGCACCCCCAACCATGCGCGTCATCAGCGCCCAGAAAGGACCCATGGTGCTCCACAATCCAATCGCCACAACCGACATCGCGCACAACGCCATCGAAATGTTGTGCGCACGCGCCGCCCACACAAAACCCACAGCCGCCAACGCCATACAAAATGCAAGATGTCCTCGCCTCTCGTTCGAGCGGTCTGAACTCCATCCCACAACCACGGTGCAGATCGCCGCCAGGAGATAAGGCACCGTTGCGTACCGTGCAATCAGGCTCGAATCGCTGCTTCCATTACGCGTTAACCCACTCAAAATCAGAGGCATCCAAAGATTGACGATATACACCCCAATCTGAATGATGACGTACACCCCGGCCAGCAACCACACCGCAGGCAGCCTGAAGGCGTCGAGCAGATTGTGATGTTCCGCCGCGCCATACAACTCCTGGTCACGCTTCAATTCGCCCTTGAGCCAGGCCCTCTCATCTGTTGTCAGCCACTCAGCCTTCCCCGGCCCATCCCTCAACACAAACAGAACCGAGAACCCCAATAGGACCGTTGGCACACCCTCAAACAGAAACAGCCATTGCCACCCACTCAACCCGCCCATGCCATCCAGGCGCAGCAACGCGCTCGAAAGCGGCGCACCAACCACTCCAGCCAGCGAAGTCGCCGTCATGAATTTGGCCACTGCACGCGCTCGCTCATGAGACGGAAACCAAAACGTCAGGTAAAGCAACATCCCCGGAACAAACCCGGCTTCAGCCACACCTAACAGAAACCGCAAAAGATAAAACGACCCAGGCGACGATACCCACACCATGCACGCTGAGACCAATCCCCACGAAATCATGATGCGAGCGATCCAAATCCGTGTCCCCACTCGTCGCAGAATCAGACTGCTCGGCAGATCGCACAGCGCATACCCAAGAAAAAATATTCCAGCGCCCGTCCCATATACCGTATTGCTGAAATGCAGGTCCCGCTGCATATCCATCGCAGCAAACCCTACATTCACGCGGTCCATGTACGCCACGATATACAGCAGAAACATATAAGGGATCAGTCGCCACGTGATCTTCGCATACAGTGCGCGACCGTCTATCGTCATTCTGCCGACCGTCTCTGCCATCGCCCTACTCTAACTGTTTAGGCGATCAACACGTCAGCTTTTCTCAGCCTCCAGCAGTCTCCGTTTTCGCTCCACACCCCACCGATAACCCGCTAGCGAGCCATCCTTCCCAATCACACGATGACAAGGCACCACTATGGCCACCGGATTTGACCCAATCGCTGCACCCACCGCACGCGAAGCCTTCGGCACGCCTAACTGAATCGCCAGTTCTGAATAACTCCGTGTCTCTCCCCGAGGAATCGCTTGCAACGCCTTCCACACCCGCTGTTGAAACGCGGTCGCTCGCACATCGATCGGAAACGTAGCCGCCAGCGGATGCTCGCCCATCTGACTCGCCACAAACGCTACCGCATCGGCGAGCCAGCCCGTATTTCCCTTCGCCGCGACCAACTCCGCCTTTGAAAATTTCTCCCTCAACCCTGCGATCAGTTCCTTATCGTCCTTGCCAAACGCGATCGAACAGATCCCAGCATCCGTCGTCGCCACCAGCATCCGGCCCAGCGGGCTAGCCGTAGTCGTATAACGAATCAGCAGTCCCGCGCCGCCCTCTCGCATTACACGAGGCTTCATCCCCAGTGCAGACGAACTCTTCTCATACAGCCTGCTGCTCGACCCGAACCCTGCCTCATAGATCGCATCTGTAACCGGAGCCTTCCCCTTTTTTGGCTCCCGCACCTTGTCCTTGAACCTCTCCAGCCGCGCCTGCTTCGCATATTGCCCCGGGCTCACGCCAAGCACCCGCTTAAATCCACGCAGAATCGTCAGCCTTCCAACACCAGTCGCTTTCGCGACATCAGCTAGCCGCGTTCGCTCCTCAGCATGCTCCTTCAAATACTCTGTCACCGCAGCAATCGCTCCGGCCTGTGGATCAGCCCTCGGCTCGGTCCGCTCCGGCTCGCAACGCTTGCACGCTCTGTACCCCGCGGCTTCAGCATGTGCCGGAGAAGGGAAGAAGCTCACCTGCTTTCGGGTAGGCCGCCTGCTCGCGCAGCTTGGCTTGCAGTAAATCTTGGTTGACTTCACCGCATACACAAACTGCCCATCAGCCCGACTGTCCCGCTCCAGTACCTGTCGCCATTGTTTCCCGGCAAAATAGCTCGGAACTACCATCGCGCTTGCATCCGTTTTCACTGCACTAGTCATCGCCATTCCAGTATCCTCCCACCAGTCCCAAATCCGCACACTCCGGTTTGTTCATTCAAACTCACAAAACCTGAGAGGTGTAGACTGTGCCCGATGAATCAGCGAATCCATCTTCCGTTCCTCCTCGCCGGCGCTCTCACCCTTGCGGCAAACGCAATCGCGCAAAATCCCACGCCAGATCCAACAGTCCCGCCGCCGCCGCAACAGCCAATCCTCACAGTTACCGGCAAAGGCGCGCAGATCTACACCTGCCAACAATCCGCCACAGGCCCACAATGGGTCTTTCAAGCCCCCGAAGCCACGCTGATTGACGCCTCCGGCGACAGCGTAGGCACCCACGGAGCCGGGCCTATCTGGAAATCGAAAGACGGCAGTGCCGTCAAAGGTGAGCTCCTCCAAAAGAGCCCCGCGCCAGCGCCGACCGCGATCCCCTGGCTTCTTCTCAAAGCAGCCAGCGTCTCAGGCTCTGGCATCATGACCAAAGTAGAATTCATCCGCCGCTCCGACACCACCAGCGGCGTTGCCCCAACCACCGGATGCGACGCCCAGCACCTCAACGCCACCGCCCGCATTCCTTACACGGCCACCTACACCTTCTACTCAGCCAAACCCTGACCGGCCATTGCCGAAGCACCATTCACCGCAGTCACTACCTGCTCCCCCATCACAATCCCCGGCAGCGGCGCCACCCTCGTCCCATCCTCCAGCACCTCAAAGCTATCGACATAGAAATTCGTCAGGATCGCATTTCCAAATGAGGTCGTAATCGCGACATCGGCAGCATCCCGCCCCGTAGCCATCAACACCCGTCCAATCCGAGGTGCGTTATGGCGAGCATCCATCGTCATCCATCGCCCATCGAGAAACACTTCGTACCACGCGCTGAAATCTCCAGCCCCACTGTAAGGCGAGCGAATGTCCCCCAGACACCCCGTCACATACCGTGCCGGAATATTCTGGCAGCGCGACAACGCGATCGCCAGGTGTTGATAATCCCGGCACACGCCAACCCGCTCCATAAAGACATCCATAGCTGTCTTCGTGGGCCGTGCCGCTTTATAGTTGAACGCCACCTTCTCATGCACCCAGTCGCGAATCGCCGAAGCCCTTGTCCATCCTGGCGTCATCCATCCAAACAAATCGTGCGCGATTGGCCCAAACAGGTCAACCTCGCAGTATCGGCTGGGCAGCAAGAACTGCAGCACGTCCGAGGGCAGCTCCTCCACGGGAGCCTGCTGCGCATATGCATTGATCGGATCGGCCAACTCTTCGATCTCGACGATGCTCGACCCGCTCAACCGCATCGCTCCGGCCGGAGCCGAACCGCGTGCAGCGGTTTCCAAACACATCATGAAACTCCGAGGTCGTAACGTCAGTCTTCGTATCACGGTCTATATGTTCAACCTTTAACACATTACCGCTTCGCACCTGCGGCTCCAGCGACGGATGCAGATGCAGCATCGCCACCGTCGGAGTCGGCATTTGAAGATGAAATTGAATATCGTATTCGTTCTTAATAAGCATCAAAACCCTCTTCGTTACAGGGGTTGCTACTCCATGAGATGCAATTAAGCGAGTGCCAGCAGTCTAACTCCATCCTCCCCAAAAACCACGAACTAAAAGAAAAGGCAGGCCCGAAGGCCCGCCCATCTTTCTAAATTACTCCTGACGAACTACCTGGTAGCTGCCTGCTTAACTCCGGCCTGCTCTGCCAACGTCGCAGCCTTGTCCGTCTCCTCCCACGTAAAGCTTTCGCCCTCACGCCCGAAGTGCCCGTACGCTGCCGTCGCCTTGTAAATCGGCCGCCGCAGATCGAGGCTTTCGATGATTCCCTTCGGCGTCAACGAGAAGTTCGCCCGCACCAGCTCTTCCAGCTTGTCTCCTCCACCGTACCCGTGCCGAACGTATCGACCAGCACGCTGACCGGCTCAGCCACGCCGATCGCGTAGGCAAGCTGCACCTCGCAGCGATCCGCCAGCCCGGCCGCAACAATGTTCTTCGCGATGTATCGCGCCATGTACGCCGCCGAACGGTCGACCTTCGTTGGGTCCTTGCCGCTGAACGCTCCGCCGCCGTGACGGCCCATGCCGCCATACGTGTCGACGATGATCTTGCGCCCGGTCAGGCCCGTATCGCCCATGGGCCCGCCGATGACGAACCGCCCCGTCGGATTGATGTGGTACTTGGTGTCCTCATCCAGCAACTTCGCCGGAATCACTGCCTGGATCACGTGCTTCAAGATGTCCGCGCGCAACTCTTCGTTGCCGATGTCTCCGCGTGCTGGGTCGAAATCACCACCGCATCCACGCGCATCGGCTTATTGTTCGAGTCGTACTCCACCGTCACCTGGCTCTTGCCGTCAGGTCGCAGGTACGACATCAGCCCATTCTTGCGGACTTCGCTCAGCTTATGCGCCAGCTTGTGCGCCAGCGAAATCGGCATCGGCATCAGTTCCGGAGTCTCGTTCGTCGCATACCCGAACATCATTCCCTGGTCGCCAGCACCGCCCGTATCCACGCCCATTGCAATATCGCCAGACTGCTTGTTGATCGTCGAGATTACAGCGCACGTATTCGAGTCGAACCCGTATAGCGCGTTGTCGTAGCCGATCGCCGCGACCGTTCCGCGCACCAGGCTCTGGAAATCCACGTAGGCCTTTGTTGTAATCTCGCCTGCAATCACCACCAGACCGGTGCAGGTCAGCGTCTCGCACGCCACACGGCTGTAGGGGTCCTGCGCCAGGCAGGCATCAAGAATCGCATCGGAGATCTGGTCGGCAATCTTATCCGGATGACCTTCGGTGACGGACTCACTCGTAAACAAAAAACGGTCGCGTTTAGCCAAAACAAACTCCTCCACAGAGTCAGAGAGTACCTGTCCAGCCGCTCGGACTCAGACAGGATTGCATTCCTTCATTCTACCCGCTCATCTCGCAGCCCCGCAAAGCCCAACACCCACCTGCTCCGATCGGCTCTTCAACAGCGGAATCCTGCATTGAACGGGAGTCTCAATTGCTGTCTATAGCCCGTCTACTGTACGCGCTTGTAGACCACAAAATTATCGACTTCCGTCTCCCGTTGATAATGCGACCACTCTGCCGCGAACTCAGGGCTCCGCAGAAACCACGAAAGCATATCGAACTCTTTGCCCTCTAGTCCCTTGCACGGATGTTCAAGTCACATTGCTCAACGACAACAACAGAAGGCCGCCAATAATTTAGATCTTCAGCAGATTCCGGTGCTTGCAGCCTGCAAGCTTTCCAAGGTCTCCGGAGGAAGCCGCTTGAAGGGTAGCCGAAGGCCCATTCGGCCCAACTCGTTCTGAATGATCGCAGGCATCATCCACAGATGTGCAAATCGGCTTCCCCAGTTCAGTCTGCGATTATATACGAATGCCATGAGCTCTTCCCTGGTTGAAAAGACAGACACGGTCGTCGAAGGCTCATATTGGGCAAGATATTCGTCAAGCGCATATCTGGTGGATGAGTCCCTCGTGCGACCGATGCCTAGGGACGAGAGCGATGAAGCTAAGCACCGCCACCACGCATGCCGACGCGGCAATGATGTGCGCCTCAACACTGCGGATCGGACAAATGTCTCTGAAGAAAGGATGAGCAGATCCACCAGCAAAGTACGCCACAGCGAGCAGGTAAAGCGCCTCATGGGGATAAGCGTGATACCACCAGTCTGTGTGTTGGACCGCGAAAGCCAAAAACCCTGCGAACTGCAAACAAGCAGGCCACGACGTCCCAGAATCGCGAAAGAACGCCGAACGGAAGAAACAGCACACCGGACCACCAATTCGAGTACTTGGTAGCATGTGAACCGGTGCAGCGCCAGCGCACTTGTCTTCATGGTCCCAAGTGCCCAATAAGTCTCGACAAGAAGCGGAACCATCACCGTCCAGTACAGAGGCGCCACCAATCGGATGAGAACTGAAAGACTCGCCAATGTAACGGCCAAGAAATTCCGGCGAGAGAATCCTACGAAGACCGCGAGCACGGATAGCGAGAAACAACTCGAGTCCGACGAGGATAAGAGTGTCCTGCGGCTTGAACCAAATCGCGAGACCTGCTGCGACACCAAGACCACATCGTTCAACAAGAGAAAGACGGTAAGCCACGCCGCTCGCGACCGCCAGAACATAAGGAAGCAACAGGATGACGAGGAGATTCTCTCGTTGGCAGAAGTTGTATGGACCTATGCAGAATTCGATCGCCAGAATCGCGCATGCGAGAAGACCAATAGAGAAGGGATTGGTCATTGCAGTCCCGCGGCGCAATATCTTGACGCACCATGCAACGCTGCCGAAGCTTATTGCGACAACCAGCAACCTGAGAAACAATATTGGAGATCCATGAATCCAGCGTGCCAAAAGAACGGGGATCGCGGAAAACCAGATAATTGGGGGGGGGCTGACCTCGGTTAGTCGCGAACCGTATGGCTCAATTCCGGAAAGGACACGCCCGGCTTCAAAGAGGTAAGACGTCTGATCGTGCCCTGGGCGTGCTGTGAAATAAGGCGTCAGAAAGAATCCGAATAGAACCACCGCCCCGCAAAGTGCAAACAGGACAAAGAACCTCGTTGGAACCCTAGTCCTTTTCTGCGTCGTCATCGTCGAATTTCTCCCGTGGGCCCGCGCTTCGTCACAGCGAAGGAACTCGTGCTGCCATCTCACGACCCACTCGCACACTCTCCGAGATCCCTCGGTCCTCCGGATAATAAAAGCACGTATCCGCAATCTGCAGGCCTTGAATTGGAGTCTGGATTGGAGGAATCTTCGCTGCAAATCCAGGCTCACAAACCGGCTGCGCGTATCTGAGCCGCGCGACGTGCTCGGCGATCACGTCCTCTCTCGTCAACTTCGGATTGATCCGCTGCAAATATCCAAACGCCTCATCCAGAAGTTGCCTGTCTGTCCATGTCATCTTGATATTGTCGTTCGGCATGTAATAGGGCACGTAGACAACCGCCTCGCCACCAACCGGTCTCAGATTCGAAAATTCAATGATGCCCGGAACGGCCATGTCCGGTTCGCTTACATTCACCCAGAAGTGTGGGCTGATTGATCGCCTCAGCTTGTAAACCAGACAGCAGACACCCATATTGATAATCGATTCGTATCGCGCACGCCAATCCGCTGGCAAGTCCGGCACCATGGCCGAGACCAGCGGCGTCGGCACCGTGCAGATTACCGCGTCGGCCAGCGTTACTCCCTCTGGTGTAGCGACTCCGGTCACACGGCCGTCTTCGACCAGTATCCGTTGCGCCGCGCACCCAGTCCGAATTCGGCCGCCGCGTTCGACAATCGCGGAGCACAGCGTATCCACCAGGGTCTGGCTTCCCCCCTCGATATAGCCAAGCTCTTCCTGCATCATCGACTTGCGCGAACGCCCGATCCGTTTAATTCGGGTCCATATCCACGCAGCTGAGACGTTGTTTGCGTACTGATAGAACTTCAGTTCAAAGAGCGGTTTCCAAAGCCGGTCGTAGACTTCCGTGCCGCACCACCGCGTGATCCAGGATCGTGCCGACTCCGTCTCGATGGCGTCCCATCGATCACGCCGGACCGACACAAAAGCGAAAAGGCCATACCGCAACCGCGAAAGGAGACTGATCTCCTTAAAGTTTAAGCAAAGCAACTGGCGTACCCCAGTCATGAAGTTTTCCTCGGGTAAAAATTCCCATCGACGTGGCACGCCACCGCAACTGCTCACGAATGCCAAGCTTATCCATCAACTCCATCGTCGGCTTATCAGCCTTGCAGACAAAGTGGTAAAAACGCTCGATCGATAGCCCGGCAAGATCAAAGTGTGCAGCCATCCCACCGGGCTCGGGGGCGGCCTCCAGCAACTCAACGCTGTGTCCTGCTGTAACGGCTTCAAACGCCGCCGCTAGTCCCATGGCCCCTGATCCAATAACGACGACTTTAGCGATGAGACACCTCGTCGAACGTAAAGGCTATTTTAGTTGACAGTTCCAAGATATCAGTCGAGGGCCATTTCCCTGATTTCTAGACGTCCGCTCTTACGTCAGAATTCAAGAGCGACCTTTGAGTAAACAGGATCGCGAAAGGTCGTCTGCAGGGCTTCTTCCAGTGGTGTCGCACGCACGCCGAAGATATTCGGCCAATCGATGACCTCAAAGACATCAGGGGTCACCAATGCCTCGAGCTGCTTGATCGTAAACGCAGGATTCTTATCTAGGAGGGCATTGACCCTGAGCATCGCCCCAAAAAACTTGTAGGGAACCTTTTGGATTCGAGCCTTCGCGCCTGTAGCCTTCTTCACTGCCAGGATCAGGTCGATATAGTCGATTCTCTCTTGGCCCGTGATGTTGTAGGCGTCCGTTATCTCTTTTTCAACGGCCGAGGCAATGACCGAGGAGAAGTCGCCGGCATACAAAGGCTGCCGAAGATAGCGGCCGTCCCCTGGGATAGGAAACACCGGAACTTTCTGCATGAAGCGGGCAAGCCAGCCCACGTGTTTCCGGTCAAACCAGCCGAACATCAACGTCGGCCGCAAAACGACTTGTTTGATTCCGGATCCAGCCGTAAGAGCCTCCTGCGCCTTCTTGGTTTCGGTGTAGTCATCCACCGCCATCGAGTTGACGACCGAAGACGAGATACTGACGGCATACGGAACTTTGTGGCTAAGAGCAGCCTCCAAAAGACGCTCAGTGGCCTGGATGTTATTGCGAACAAACTCCTGCGAGTCCAGGCCGCCGATCTGGGCATGGCCAATCACAAGATGGGTGCAGCCACTGAGTTCATTCTGCCAGGACCCGGATTCGGCGAGATCCGCCTCGACGACCCGGATCTCAGGATGAAGCTGCCGGAGAGTCCTGGTGTTCGTAGGATGTTTGTCCAGGGCGACAATCTCCCCGAGATTGCGTTGCTTCAGAAGAGGGATAAGATTCTGCCCCACAAGGCCCGCCGCCCCACTTATAACAATTTTCCTTGCAGACATGATTCCAAAGTATCTGCCGGTGTTAGATCCTGTCTACACGCCCGCCCGCAGTAGCACTGTCAGAATCAGGGAAAATCCCACACCTAAACAAGCTGCAGGCCACCGTGTGCGCCAAACGGTTCTTGATTCGCTAGAACAGTCGTCCATGCAGAGCGAACTTCCACACGCTCCAGCCCAGCGCCGCGATCGACACCGCCATTACCCCCACACCCATCCAGCGAAAATCTGTCTTGCTGCCGGCGCCCACCCTGTTTCTACGTACATTTTCAGCAAACTCCGCCCAGTCGTCGACGGTTTCGGTACTTCCACTCTCGCGAAGACTAGCCTCAAACCGCTCAATCCATGACGCTTCGTCCAGCCTAAGAGCCGTCAAATAACTCCGCATAATGCCTTTTCGGAATATCCCACCCGGCAGCGACTCGTACTCTCCCGCCTCAAGCGCATGCAAATGGCGCGACGAGACCTTCGTCTCTTCGCAGATCTTCTCAATCGAGATCTTGCGTCGTTCACGCTCCCGTCGCAATTCGTCGCAGAATCGTTCCATTCGCTTCGTTCAACCCATGGACAAGTCGGCCGCCCATCGTTCATACCGCCGACGGCTCATCGCAGAATAGATTGGTCCTTTTGTCAAAGTCAAAGCCACTTTCGGGTCATACCCATTCGTGTTATCTCTCGAACCAGACTAGTTAGGAGCGCATCGTTTCACTCGAAACCCCCCGCCCGGGCACACGCGCCGTTCGTATCGAGTCGCAGAAACAACGCAAAGGATCCGCCCAACCGTTGCTCGCCGGTGGCACTTTCGGCTATGAGAAGACTTGCATTTTTCCTACCACGTTTACACTTAGGATTCGAGTTACGTGTTTGCTATCCTATATGTAGCAATTCACTTGAGAAGTGAGACCGAATGCGCCTACCTTTTCCCGAACGCATTCCGCTTGGCCCAACCTTCTGGTTCGCCGGTACTCTTTGCGGTGTTCAACTCCTTCAGGGGACGAACGGACTCTTCTCGCTCTGTTGCCTCTTCTACATCATCGTATCGGTGTTGGCCTTCAACTTCGCTGGCGGTTTTACCAGACCCACAGGATCATACGTCTTCTTTTTTGCGACCCTTACCCTGATCATTGGCCTATGCTGGAAAGCGGTTCTGGGTGAGCCTGCCGACTCAAATCTCCAAGATCCAATACTCGGTATAACCGTTTACCTCGGCTGTATCTGTTCCATGTGCGTTGCGGTCATCATTAGCCGTCGCATGACGGCAAAACGTGCCTTCCTGAGGAACACGGTCACCGACTCGAACATGCAGACCGCCACGGTAGGCTGTATGGTCACTGGCTTCCTTCTCTTTTTTGCGGGCATTCTTTTCCCCAACTCCGGCGGAAACGGCACGATTCTCGCCGCCATTACCCAAATTAACCAGTTCTTTCCTCTTGCCATCATTTTGGGGACGATCCATACTATTCGCCGCTCGGGCGGTACCCGCAGCGTCAACCTCCCGGTACTAATCTGCATCGCATTTTCCTGCGGCCAGGGCATCTTCAGCTTTTCCAAGCAAGGCATTATCTCCCCGTTGTTGTGCTGGCTCCTGGCTGCTGCCTCCCAGCGTTACAGGGTATCGAGGACGCAGATCGGGGTCGGAATCTTCGCCACCTTCTTCATCTTTCACTATCTGGTTCCCTATGCGCAGTACGGCCGCAACTTTCGCGAGGAGACCCTTTCCAGCAATTTCACCGTTATGGTCTCCCTGCTCTCGGATCTGGGCACCGTCCGGGAGGAATATCTACAAAGTGAGGCAGACGCGCAGGAAGCACAGGCACAAGGCTACTTCAACTCCCCGCAAGGATTCTTCGACCGTCTGCAGGCGATTAAGTTGGACGACGCTCTCATGGTTTACAAGCGGACTAACGGATTCGAAGGTTGGGGCCCTGTTATCTATGCATTTGAGAATCTCGTTCCTCACTTCATTTGGAAGGACAAGCCACAGTACGCTGGGGGGAATTCCCTGGCCCATGAGGTAGGTGTTCTTGGCGATGAGGACAGCACGACCGGAGTCTCTTTCTCAGCGGCCGCCTCCGCCTACTCCTATATGGGATTTGTCGGAGTTTTTCTCATCGCGCCTGTTCTCTGGATCATCCTATTTACTCTCTTTGACTCGCTCTGCGGCGATCTGCGTCGGACCCCTTGGGGTCTTCTAGTAGCCCTGGTCTACTCCCACCTGGCGCCCGAAGGTGGCCTAGGCGGCGTCATCTATACGTACGCCTACACCACATTCGGAATTGTTTTCACCGCGGTCGTGGGTGCCTATGTCATGCCCGTTATAGGAACCTTGTTCGTCGGCCCCGAAGGCATCATCCTGCGCCGTGGAATACGCATCCAAAGCATTCCCAACAGACTGCGGCCTGCCCCTACGCAAAGCTTGACCCCATGATTCCATAAGCGACTGGCTGATGCTCTAGAATTGCTGGGTGAGCCCCCTCTCCAGCAAACTAATCAGCACACTGTATCGTTTTTGCATCCCAATCTTTGCCGTATGGCTCATCTTCTGGGCCGTCCTCTCCTGGCCCGGAATGCAGGACGACGCCTTCATCCATCTTCGATACGCGGACAATCTGCTGCGAACTCATCACATCACCTACGATGGAGTCCATTCCAACTACGGCGCCTCCAGCCTCCTCTACGTCGGTTTGCTCGCCTTCCTGAGCATCCTTTCCCACTCGCCTAACCTCCCACGCCTTGTCTCAACTTGTGCCCACCTCGTGCTCTTTGTCGGCCTCGTGTTCCTCTTCCTTCGCTTCGTGCCGGCTCGATCGAACCTCGCGCGGCTGTTAGGTCTTCTCATGATCTTCATCTTTGTCTCGCCGTCTGCCGTCCGTTGGCTCGATGACGGCATGGAGACGGGAATCGCCATCGCCTTCGTGGCGCTCATCTGCTGGATCGCCTTCAACGAATCGTCGCGCACTTCCATCACCCTCGCGCGCTATCTTGCCTACATGGCTGTAGGATTCCTGGCCGTTCTACTCCGAATCGAGCTGATGTTGCTCTGCGTCATGGCCTTCCTCATGATGATCGCGGCGAAATCCTTCAACCCTGTCAACTCGCCCGGCGTTTCTAAGCTTCTCCTTCGCAACGGTCATCTTCTCTGTGGCGGAATTCTTGCCCTTGTCTTCATCCGTGTTCAAATGCACTTTCTGCTCCCAGACACTGCCCTGGCAAAATCCACTGGCATTCCCGACCTGCATGACGCCGTTGTCTCAACGCTGAAAGTGCTCGCGGGTGCACCCATCTTTGGCGCCGGACTGTTCTTCTTCTGGATTCTCACCTTTATCCTCGCGATGCGTATTCGGTCCCCCATAGTTGCTACGGTGCTCGCCAACTCCATCTTTCCAATCCTGTTCACTGTAGCCGTTCTGCGCGGCCAACTCATTCAGGGGAATCGTTACTTCGCATGGACCTTCGTCTTCTCTATCCTCTGGAATATCCTCCTCCTCGGCCGCGTCTCTCCGGATCGACAGTGGAAACTCCAGAAAGACTGGGCAGTCTACTCCTTCATTGTCTTTCTCCTCCTCGCTTTACCGCTCGAGGTCAAGGCAATGTATCCGGTCCTCGCAGACCGTGCCCGACTCGCGAGACAGTTTGAAGACGACCACCTCGAGATCTTCCAGGGCAAGCGCGGAATCGCTTTCGACATCGGCTACATCGGATATTTCTCCCGCGCCGATATCTGCGATCTGGGCAACCTCGTCAATGGAAGAGATAAAGCGCGTCTCGATCCCCGCACCCGAATGACGACTTGCATCCTGGACAAGCCCGACTTCATCTTTCTCGATCCAGGTGACCTCGATGGATTGAGCAAATACTACTCGCTCGAAGACTGGAAGACCTGCGACTCCTTTGACTTCCGAAATGTAAGTTCAGTCGACTCCCACCATCTTCTGGTCCCATCGTCTCATCTTGAAGCCTGCAAAGCAGCCACTCAGGCGACTGGAAAATAAGCGAGAGCAGGAAACGAAGCTCCCCCGCAAAGCCGGACGCTGTCCACTCCCATACACTGTTAACAGCATGAACAAACTTGTCGTCGGCAATCTCGTCCACCGTCCCCTGCGTTCGCTTATCAGCTGCCTCGCCATCGCCATCGAGGTCATCATGATCCTCTCCATCACTGCCATCCTGATGGGCAAGCTCAACGGCTTCAAGACCCGTCAGAACGGCATCGGTATGGATATGTTCGTGCGCCCCAACACCGCCAGCAACCTCATCGGCATGAGCCCCGCCGGAGCCTCCATCAAGGTCGCCGATATCCTCGCCAAGATCCCCCACGTTGTCGTCTCCGCCCCAGTCAACGTCCAGATCACTGGCTCGCTCGACACCATCTATGGCATCGACTTCAAGAGTTTCAACGATCTCCTACCGTTCACTTTCCTCTCCGGCACTCCCTTTCAAGGCCCAGACGACGTCATTCTCGACGACTACGCCGCGGCTGGCAAAAAGGTAGGAGACTCCATCGAGATCCTCAAACACAACTTTCGGATCTGCGGCATAGTCGAGCACGGCAAAGGTGGCCGCAAGTTCGTGCCGATCACCACAATGGGAGCGCTCACCGGCACCGAGGGTAAAGCCACTATGTTCTACCTCCGCACCGAGGACCCACCCAAATATGAGGACGATGTACGCAAGGCTGTCCTCGCTACTCCCGGCATGAGCACCTACGAAGTTAAAACCGCCGAGGAGTACCTCTCCTCCATCTCGCCCGATCGCCTTCCAGGCTTCAACATCGGCCTCGAGGTCGTCATCGGCATCGCCGTCGTCATCGGCTTCCTCGTCATCTTCCAGTCCATGTACACCGCAGTTATGGAGCGCACCCGCGAGATCGGAATCCTCAAATCTATGGGTGCCTCACGCTCCTACATCGTCGGCATCGTCCTCCGCGAGACCAGCGTCCTGGCTCTGGCCGGCATCGTCCTGGGTATCGCCGCCAGCTTTCTCCTCAGTGCAGCTCTCGAAGCTCGCTTTCCCACCCTGGACTTCGTCATTAACGTTCCTTACGTCTGGAAGGCCGTCCTCATCGCCTTCTTCGGCGCTATCCTCGGAGCCCTTTACCCAGCCCTCAAAGCCGCCGGCAAAGATCCAATCGACGCTCTCGCGTACGAGTAGTCCAATCTGCCCCATCCCGGGCAAAGAAAAAGCATCAGCGCCTGCCCTCGCCCGAAAATAAAAGCGGGCCAGTCATATTTCTGTAATACTCTGGAACTCTTGCCATAGACTTGCGTTTAATCTGTACGACTCCATGAGCTCGTCTCGCCCCATTTCGCCCCATGTTTTCAAGCTCCTGGAAGCTGCTTTCCTCGCCGCCGCCGCTATCTTTTTCGCTCTCCACGCAGTCCATCTCAACGCCGACTTCCCCAACCACTCCCCCTGGATGGACTGGGCCAAGTACACCGACGAGGGCTGGTACGGCGACGGCGCGATCCGCCACTACCAGCTAGGTCACTGGCAAGTTCCCGGAGACTTCAACCCTGCCGCCGCACTCCCAGTCTGGCCTTTTCTCGAAGCCGCCCTCTTTCGCTTCACCGGAGTCAACCTCCCTGCCGCCCGTGCCCTCACCGTAGCGATCTTCGGTCTGATCCTCATCGCGTCCTACTTCCTGCTCCGCCGCTGGCAGATCCTTTCCAACGGAGAAAAGAACGAAACCTCTCTCGCCCCTGCCGTCGCCGTACTCCTGCTCGCCGTAAGCCCCTTCTGTTACGTCTTCACCCGCATGGCGATCCTTGAGCCGCTTCTGATCCTATTCGCTCTCCTCAGTCTCCTCGCCGCGTCCTTTGTGGCGTTGCCAGAGCAGGGAACTGCGGGCTTCCTCACCCTGCGCGCGCATCTTCCGGATCCTTCCTCTCGTCGCCCTCGGTCTGCTCGTCCCTCTCATGGTTCTCACCAAGACAACCGCCATCTTTCTCCTTCCCGCAATCGGGTGGCTTCTCTGGTCGCGCGCAGAACATCGTCTCCGCCCCTTTCTGCGTCTCACTCTCCTTCCCTCCATCCTTGCTGCCACTGTCTGGCTCAGCTATTACGTCTTCGCCGTCCGCCCCCACTTTCTCCTCGACTATCGTTATCTGTTCAACGCGAACTCCTACACCGGCATCACCCCGTCTAACCTCCTCTCTGTCCTCGCCAACACCCTCGCCGATGGCCTTTGGATCGGCAACATCCTTTATCCACTGGCGCTTCTCGCAATCGTCTCCGTCTTCTTAATTGGCCCCCGTCGTCTTCGCAACCCGCTCATACCGTCGCTCCTCCTCTGGGTCGCCGGCTATGCCGCTTTTCTCGCCTACCACAACAACCTCCAGCCCCGTTACTACTTGGTTCTTGCGGTCCCGCTCACGCTGCTCGTCCCCACCGTCTTCTCTATGCTTTGGACCTCCAACTCGCAATCCCGCACCTTCGCCCAACTCTCCTTCCAGCGTCTAGCCGCCCTCTCCGTCGCCGCCGTCCTCGCCTTTCTCACCATCTCCGACGCCCGCCAGACCCTGCGCTACGTCCGCAATCCCGACTACGCCTTCACCAGCGCCGCCGCTCAGATCCGCCAGATCGTCTCCGCCGATGCCGCCCACAACCCGCTCCTGCTCTCCATCAGCGGTTCTCAGCTCTCCCTCATGACCGGTCTGCCCTCCATCTGCGACGACTTCGGCACCACCGATCTCGCCGTCCGCGTCCAGGCCTATCATCCGGGCTGGTACGTCGCCTGGAACCAAGTCGAAGACGACAAGATGGACGCCCTCGCCCCCATGTACCATCTCCAGCGCATCGCGGCATTTCCCGCCTTCGACGATCCCGAGCGCAACCTCCTCATCCTCTACCGCCTCGACCCTCCCACTCCCAGCCAACCCATCCCGCACCGCCGCAAATCAAACCCGCCCCGTCTGCTTCGCACCACCCTCAGCCGGCCAACCGCGCCGCCCCCGCAGCTCGACTGAACGCCGAACCCACACCTCAACCCGCAACCACTAATCCGCCAATTGTGAGGTCTGGTTGGACACCCTCAGCATCCTGTTCAGCTGCCCCTGCGATGCGTTCAAAGACTATCCGCGCAACAAACTCCCCCACAAGGACGACAACACTCCACGCAGCAGTTTGAGCTGGGAAACGGCCCGTTTGAGCACGTGCGTCACAAGTTAGAAGCCCTTCAAAAACAAAGCCTTACCTGCCCACGTCACGTCCGCTTGCAAGACCCTGCCAGCAACGAATTCCGGGTCCGGGCTAACCCAGCCACCAACACAAATAGAAAACCGACGGCACTCAGGCGCATCCCAAACTCCATCGTTTCATGTATCTGAGCCCCTCAAAACTCCCCTGGGAGGCGGATCTTCATTGACTTCCGGCCTGAAGGTCGTCTATCCTTGAATCTCGCGCAGTCTCGCGTCTGCACGTCTGTGTCCCCACGTTCACAGGCAACTCAGACATCCGGGACGTCCGTGATGGATTCACTGGGGAGCAGCTTTCACCATAGCCGCCCCTGAAGCACCCATCCCATAGGTCTGTGCGTAGTCCAGTTCAAGCGGTATCTCTCCGCGTGTTGTGAAGAGGAAAATTTGCCTCTTCCTTCGCCACGCCGCCCTGTCCTGGAGCAATCGTTCGTTTGCTTTTTTCAGTTGTTCACGCATCACCAATCGGCACCATTTTCTTCCTGGAACACGCCGAATATGGAAGACGGCAGAAACAAGGAGTAACCCGAATGCCCACGACTGTCCCGAGCGGTAAAGACATTAAGCGCAAGTGGTTTGTGCTCGACGCCAGCGGCAAAACGCTTGGCCGACTCGCCACGCAGGCCGCCTCCATCCTTGCCGGCAAGCTCAACCCGCTCTACACCCCCTACATTGATATGGGCGATCACGTCGTCATCGTCAACGCCGAAAAGATCGTGCTTACCGGCCTCAAGGCCGATCAGAAGCTCTATCGCCGCTACACCGGCTTCCCCGGCGGCCTCCGCGAAGAGTCCTTCATCAAGCTCCTAGCCCGTCGTCCCGAGGCCATCGTCGAGCAGGCCGTCAAGGGCATGCTCCCCAAGTCCAAACTCGGTCGCCAGATGGCCACCAAGCTCAAGGTTTACAAGGGCGACAAGCACCCACACATCGCACAGCAGCCCCAGCCGCTCGAACTCGCTGGCTAAGTTTTGCTTGAACGACATGGCTTTCGGGCCTGTCGTAGGGAACACAAAGTTTTGGGGCTTCGCCCCAGAGGTACAAGTTCAAGGAGCATCATGGCAGATCTGATTCAGTACTACGGAACCGGCCGTCGCAAGAGCTCGATCGCACGGGTCTTCCTGCGTCCCGGCAGCGGCAAGTTCACCGTCAATCGCAAAGAGTTCGAGACCTACTTCGTCACCGCGCAGCAACGCGCTGCGGCGAAGGTCTCCCTCGGCATCGCTGACATCGGCGAGACCTTCGACGTCATCACCACCGTCAAGGGCGGAGGCGTCATGGGCCAGGCCGACGCCGTCAAGCTTGGCATCGCTCGTGCACTGATGGAATTCAACCCCGAGCTCCGCAAGGCGCTCAAGGCACAAGGCCTCGTTACCCGCGACTCGCGTGGTAAAGAGCGCAAGAAGTACGGCCAGAAGGGTGCTCGTGCACGCTTCCAGTTCTCCAAGCGATAGAAAAGCCTCTCAGCAAAGTTCTTTGCTGTTGCTTTTCTTCTCTTCGAGGACCAGGCCCACACAGTTTGAATGGGTGCCGGATATGTTCTCCGGCACCCATCGCGTCACCCTCACGCAGTTCACCGCCTGAGGTCAGGAGTCAAATCTCCCTTACGAGGGATCAATCCAGGCACTGATGCTCACACTCGGCTGCCTCAACTAAGGAGCTACATTGGCAAACATCACTATGAAAGAACTGCTCGAAGCTGGCGTTCACTTCGGGCATCAGACCAAGCGCTGGAATCCCAAGATGAAGGAATACATCTTCGGCGAGCGCAACGGCATTTACATCATCGACCTGCAGAAGACGCTGAAGATGTTCAAGGAAGCGTCCAAGTTCGTGACCGACCTCACCTCCACCGGTAAGCTCATCCTCTTCGTCGGCACCAAGCGCCAGGCGCAGGACGCCATCGCCGAGGAAGCCACGCGCGCCGGCATGCCTTACATCAACAGCCGCTGGCTCGGTGGTCTGCTCACCAACTGGATCACGGTCCAGAAGTCGGTCAAGCGCCTTCAGGAACTCGACGACATGTCCACCGACGGCCGCTACGAGCTCCTCACCAAGAAGGAAGTCATCAAGCTCGAGCGCGAGCGCAAGCACCTGTCGACCAACCTTGCCGGCATCAAGAGCATGAAGCGCCTTCCCGACGCCATCTTCGTCGTTGACTCCAACAACGAAGCCATCGCCGTCGCCGAAGCCCGCAAGCTCGGCATCCCGGTCGTCGCTGTCGTCGACACCAACTGTGATCCCACAGTCGTCGACTATGTCATCCCCGGCAACGACGATGCCCTCCGCGCCATTCGCCTCTTCACCACGAAGATCGCCGACTCGGCCTACGAAGGCGTCCAGATGGTCTCCGACAAGGCCTTTGCCACCGAGGTAGCCGACGTCACTCCGACCGAGATCTCCTCGTCCTACCTGGGCGAAGACGGCGAGTACGAGCCCGGCGAGATCCATGCCGCAGCCGAGCCAGTCGAAGCCGCGCCCGAAGAAGACGAGACTGTCGATCTCGAGGCCGTCCTGGGCGGAAACATCCGCAAAGCTCCTGCTGCCGCCTCCGAGCCCGATGCCGAGCCCGAGTCGATCTCAGCCCAGGCCGCCGTCTAAGAAAGCCACGAATACCATTCAGTGGAGCGTGGCGGCCCGCGAAAGCGAATTCGGCGCCACGCTCTTTCTGCGTCAACGACCTATTAACACCCACGCTGCATCATCAATAGAAGGATTGGAATCATCATGAGCGAAACCGCTGTAAAGATCGACGCAAAACTCGTCAAGGAACTCCGCGAAAAGTCAGGCGCCCCCATGGGTGACTGCCTCAAGGCCCTCCAGGAAGCCAAAGGCGACATGGAAGACGCCTTCGTCGTCCTCCGCAAGCGCGGCATGGCCTCGGCCGCCAAGAAGGCATCCCGCACCACAAACGAGGGCGCGGTGGGCACCTACATCCACGCCGGCGGCAAAATCGGCGTCCTCCTCGAGCTCAACTGCGAGTCCGACTTCGTCGCCCGCACCGATGACTTCCAGGAGCTGCTCAAAGACATCGCCATGCATATCGCCGCCGTCGACCCGCGCTTTGTCGGCCGCGAAGACGTCACTGCCGCCGACCTCGAGCGCGAGAAGGAAGTCTACCGCGCTCAGGCCGCAGCGACCGGCAAGCCGGCCAACATCATCGAAAAGATGCTCGAGGGCAAGCTCTCCAAGTTCTACGAAGAGTTCTGCCTCCTCGACCAGCCCTTCATCAAGGAGTCTTCGCAGACCATCGGCCAGCTCATCGCCTCGAAGGTCGCCAAACTCGGCGAAAACATCAGCGTCCGCCGCTTCGCCCGCTTCAAAGTAGGCGCCGCCGACTGGACAGTCGCCCAGACCAAAGCCGCAGGAGCCGAAGAGACCTCGGCCTAACCTTGCTGCTTATCAAATATCAAGCCCGGGCCAACAGCCCGGGCTTTGGTGTTTGCCCGACCAACCGGTTGTCTCCGTTCGCGTCTCGACTACTCAATTCGCGTCATAGCGCTCAATCCTATAGACGATGTAGTTAGGCCTCTGACGAGTATCTTCGGAGATCCTCTGGTCTCAATACAAATTCACAGATTCGCCGCCTGTCCACAGCCACGTCAACGGCACATCATGTCCGTCCGCCCGCAGGGTGAACCGCTGAGGGCATACTATACTCGTATCGATTACTATGCGAAGGTGACCGACATCGAAGCCGTGGTTGGCTTTCGCAATTATCACAATTCATCGCTATCGCTTGCGTGCATTTTGGCGTACGAGATTAGGACCAGTTATTAATGTTTACGGTTTCCGCTGTCATTCCTGTATATCGTGCAGAGCAGACACTGCCCGATTTATACCGACAGCTTTCCGATGCGATGTCGGAGCTAACGTCGGTTTTTGAGATCATCTTTGTCGAAGATGGGGGCGGCGATGGTTCCTGGGCGATTATTGCCGACTTAGCCCGCTCAGACCACCGCGTGCGCGGAATTAGGATGAGCCGAAATTACGGACAGCACAATGCGCTGCTCTGCGGCATCCTGGCGGCAAAGCACGAGATCATCCTCACAATGGACGACGATCTGCAGCATCCGGTCAGCGAGATCGCACCAATGCTGGCGGGGCTAAAGCCTGAGTACGATGTCGTCTACGGCGCGCCGCAAGAGGAACAGCATGGATTTCTTCGCGATCTCGCCTCGCGCATGACAAAAACGGCACTCGCCAGCACCATGGGCGCTGAGACCGCCCGTAACGTGAGCGCCTTTCGGGTTTTCCGTACTCGCCTGCGCGAGGGATTTCGGGAGTACCGCAGTCCCTCTGTGTCGATCGACGTGCTTCTCACCTGGACAACCACGCGCTTTACCGTCATCAAGGTTCGCCATGCGCCGCGCGCTGCAGGCGTATCGGGATACAGCACAGGTAAACTGATCCGCCACGCGTTCAACCTCATGACTGGCTTTAGCGCTCTGCCGCTGCATATCGCCAGCATTGTTGGCTTTGTATCCTTCGCATTTGGTTTTTCAATATTGGTGTGGGTCTTGGCCAACTATTTGATCCACGGTGCCGCAGTGCCGGGATTCACTTTCCTTGCTTCTGTGGTTGCTATTTTCTCTGGCGTGCAACTCTTCGCTCTCGGGATCTTCGGCGAATATCTCGCCCGCATCCACTTCCGCAGCATGGACCGCCCGCCCTACGTCATCGGAGAGATCGCCGCTTTGTCCGAGTCCGACGCAACTGTCGCAGAAACGGTTTCGCAGCCTGCTCGGGAGAACAGATTTGTTTGACTATCGTAGAGCAACGATCAGAAAGCACAGCGTTGAGTATTACTTACCATTTGACGCCTTGGGATGAGCCGATTTTCGAAGGTAATACGGCCGCAATCGCATCGATTCATGTGCGGGCAGAGAAGGAGGCGGCACCGGCATTTGAGAGCTTTCGAAATTGGTGCATGCAGAACCATACCAAGTTGGTTAGCTGCCGCCTGACCCAAGATCAGTTGACCGAATGTGGCTTTCTGGAAAGACAGGGCTTTCGGTTCATCGAGTTGAACTACCGCCCGATCCTGGTCGGGCTTAGCAGGTTTTCGGACGATACGGAGGTCACCATCTGCCAGGCCCTCCCGGAGGATTGTAGAGAAATATCTGGATTTGCAGAACAGATATTTACAACCGGCCGGCTCCACGTTGATCCGCAGATTGGCCCCGAGATTGGCAACCGCCGCTATGGAATGTGGGTCGAAAACGCCTTCAGGAACCCGAATCAGAGCGTTTTGAAATGTTTGATGGAAGGCCGTATCATCGCCTTCTTTGTGATTGAGAAACCAACCCCCGTAAGCCGATTTTGGTCCTTGATCGGGCTGGCTCCAGGGCTGGGCGGCCACGGGCTTGGGCGGCGCGTCTGGCAGGCGATGCTCGCTTTCCATCACCGCGAAGGGGTGGAGGAGGTTTCCACCAGCATCTCGTCCCACAATGTTGCGGTGCACAACCTTTATGTTTCCTTGGGCTTTCGCTTCCCCGCACCCAGCATCACCCTCCACTGGTGTCCATTCGGGGCACTGAGGTCACCTGCGCCATGATCCGCGAGCAAATCGTCCGCTATGCCGTCATCCGTCTTGCTGTGCTCAACGCTGCGCTTTACACTCTGCTTTTCACGAGGCATAATCCTTCCAGTGAGCTCAATACAATGACAACATCCACATTCCATTTAACAAACCGTGCATCGTTGGCTCAGAGCTTATCTATGTCGGTCAGGCGATCTCTGGCGGACATGCCAGTGGTGATGGGCCGTTCACCCGACGGGCGCAGAAATTGATGGAGGACCGGTTCGACGCGCGGCGCATTCTGCTTACCACTTCCTGCACTGCAGCGCTTGAGATGGCGGCGTTACTATGCAAACTCGATTCAGGCGATGAAGTGATCGTCCCTTCCT
This sequence comes from uncultured Acidobacteriaceae bacterium, assembly GCA_963798925.1. GTDB lineage: Bacteria > Acidobacteriota > Terriglobia > Terriglobales > Acidobacteriaceae > Edaphobacter. The sequence goes on along the minus strand of CAWCVD010000001.1, from coordinate 601,283 downwards.
TTACCTTCGTCTCCACAGCTAATGCGATCGTTTTACGAGGAGCCAAACCGATTTTCGTCGATATTCGACGGGACACACTGAATATTGACGAGCGGCTTATTGAAGCCGCCGATCACGCCACGCACGCGGGCGATCTTTCCTGTTCATTACGCCGGTGTTGGCTGTGAGATGGACGAGATAATGGCGATCGCGCGGCGCCATAACTTGCTGGTCGTCGAGGATGCGGCGCAGGGCGTCTTCGCCAAATACAAGGACCAATGGCTTGGCACGATAGGCCACATGGGTTGCTATAGTTTTCATGAGACCAAGAACTTCTCGTGTGGCGAGGGGGGCGCGCTGCCGGTCAACTATCCGGATTTGGAGAAGCGGGCCGAGATCCTGCGCGAGAAGGGCACCAACCGCAGCCAATTTTTGCGCGGGCAGGTAGACAAATATACGTGGGTCGACATCGGCTCTTCCTACATTCTGTCCGACATGCTGGCGGCTTTCCTGCATGGCCAGCTGGAGAACATGGAGAAGATCACAGCCCGTCGAGGCGAGATCTTCAACCGCTACGCAAGTCTGCTCGCGCCTCTTGTCGAGAACGGCCGGATTCGCATCCCTTTCATTCCGGAACACTGCACCTCGAATCACCATATGTTCTATCTCTTGGCCGCAAACCAGGACGAGCGAGAAGCGCTGATCGCACACCTCCGCAAGGCAGGTATTCTTGCAGTCTTTCATTATGTGCCGTTGCATTCCTCGCCCTTCGCCAAATCTCTCGGCTTATCACAGCCGAATCTCCCGGTAACGGATGATACGAGCAGCCGTTTGCTCCGGCTGCCAATGTACTATGATTTGAGCGATCGAGATGTAACTGAAGTCGCCTTGTCGGTGCTCGATTTCTACAAGAATTGGAGCTCCAAATAGTCATGCGGCTTGATCTCGCAGCGCTGGCCCCATTCCTGGAGCAACGTCAGCCCGGGCTTTGGTTCGCGAGGCAAGACGGAACTCAAGTGTCATATCCGGCCCACGGAAACGTTGCTTGTCTTGCGGTCGAGGATCATTCGTTCTGGTTCCGGCACCGCAATCGCGTGATTGTGGAGTTCGTACGCCGCTTTCATCGCGACGGGACGTTTTTTGATGTTGGCGGCGGCAATGGTTATGTTGCACGGGCTCTTATCGCTGCAGGTATTGACTGCATTCTGATCGAGCCAGGTGTCGATGGAGCTTTGGCGGCCCGTGCTCGCGGGGTAGAGCCGGTTGTTTGTGGGCGGCTTGAGGATTTGAACATGCCTCCCGGGTGCGCAGCTTCAGTTGGACTTTTCGATGTGCTGGAACATATCGAGGATGAAGCTGTTGCCCTGAAGCTCATCCATTCGCTTCTAGAGCCATCCGGGCGCTTGTTTCTCACCGTACCCGCCTACCAATTCCTTTATTCTTCCGAAGACCGCGAGGCGGGTCATTTTCGCCGCTATACAATCCCTCGGCTGCATCGCGTTCTTGCCGACAACCACTTCCGGATCGAATTTTCCTCCTACATCTTTACTCCGCTTCCGCCTTTGGTCTTTCTTAGCCGGACGTTACCGACGCGGCTTGGCATGCGTAACGTGGAAAATCGCGAGATTGCTCGCTCGCAGCACGTGCCGCGTGGCCCTGCGGCCTGGATGATGGATCGCATGCTCGACCTCGAACTGCGCCGCCTGCGCGCTGGTAAGCGCTGCTTGTTTGGAGGCAGTTGTCTGTGCGTCGCTGTCAAAAAATAGATCACCATCAGCGATGGCGCGTCGCGACCGCACAGCGCTGCGGCATAACCGCCGAGTTGCTCGATCGTGATAAATTGGGAAATCGACATTGAGTTTTTCCCAGGGAATAGTGAACTCAGAGTCCGAGAGGCAAATGATTCAATACATTCGCTCTGTTTTGGCCATTCCGGCCGCCTACCAGTTGTGGTGGAACATTGTCGGCGGACCTGCCTGGGCAAACGTTTTGGTGAACCAATATGTTCGGCCAGCAGTTGGCGCCCGAATTCTTGAGATCGGGTGCGGACCTGGGACCCTCGTGCGTTACCTGCCACCGTCCGAGTATTTGGGATTCGATCTAAGTCCCAAGTACATCGAACTGGCAAAGAAGCGTTTTCCAAAGGCACACTTTGTCTGCGAACGAGTTAGCCAATTCTCACTCGCCAAAGAGCAGAGGTTTGACGTTGTGCTGGCGATTGGGATTGTGCACCACCTCGACGATGCAGAAGCGCAGCAGTTATTTCAAATCGCGCATGATGCTCTAAAACCGGGTGGCAAGCTGGTTACCTTCGATGGCGTGTACGCCGACGGTCAGTCCTCTACCGCGCGGTGGTTGTTATCAAGAGACCGGGGAGAATACGTCAGGAGCGAGAGGGAGTACGTGCGAATTGCGTCTCAGGTATTCAGCAATATCAGACCAAGCGTCCGCCACGATCTCTTACGTATTCCATACACACATCTGATTATGGAATGTGTCCGGTGAGGGGTCATTCACTCCCGAGCCGGAGAACATGACGACGGATCGCCACGCATCCCAGACGATCTCGGCAATGGCTGTGCTGGCTTGCGCGTGGCCTGCGTTACTTCTCGCCACCGTGTGCCTTCTCCCATTTCTGAACAAGGCTTTCATCAATGACGATCCGTGGTTTCTCACCATGGCGCAGCAGATCGTCAAGCACCCGATGCATCCGATGGATTTTGGTATTTGCTGGAACCTTCTCTGTTAACTGCCTTGAGCCCGGAAACGCCCTGTTTGGAGAAGAAGGGCAAGGTTATGTACTCGTGCCGACGGTTCTGGGCGGCGCTCACGAGTGGATGGCACACCTCACGCAACTGGCGCTCGTCTGGATTGCAGTGTTGGCGATGACTTCGCTGGTCTTTCGCTTCGGATGGGATCGGGCTCACGCAATCACAGGCGCTCTGCTTTTGGTGGCCACCGCTCCTTTTCTCCCCCTGGCCAGCACCGCGATGCCCGATATTCTCGCGACAGCCCTCGCGTTGGTGGCAATAGAACGCCTCGCAGCCTGGAAGGCCGAACAGAAGGCTAGCCAGGGCGTGGCGGCCGCCATCGCGTTGGCCCTCGCAGCCTATGCGCGCCCACACCTCGTGCTTCTTCTCCCTCTCGCGGCATTTTTTCTGCTCGATAGCATCCAACCCAGGGAGTTTGTGTCGCAGATCCGGCGGAAATTGTGGCTTTGGACACCGGTTGTCGCAGGCTCTGTTTTACTCTTGGCAATCATCGCCGCTACCCGTGAGCATAATCTGGCCGATAGTCCCCCATCCCGTTTCACGGGAACACAGTACATACGAAACAATCTTCGTTGCCTATCTGATGTACTTCGTCTTTCCTCTACCCCTGGCCGTCTGCTGGATTGCGAACCGTTTGAAGAACGGACGGCCGCTGATCGTAGATCATCTTTACTGGGTTGGCGGTCGCCTTGTTTTTTTGGAGTCATGCACATCCGCTTGTCTCGTCCTTCGCGATTGTCGGGTTCGGCCTGCTGGCCGACCTGCTTTTCGAAGCGTGGCGAAAGCGCGATCATACTGCTTTCTTCCTCCTGCTCTGGATTCTGATTCCTCTCCCTATTGTCTACTACATTCAACTTCCGATGAAGTATCTGGTTCCCTGCCTGCCCGCCATCATTTTCCTCTGCTTCCGGCTGATGGAAGGTTTTTCGTTCAGGGTAGCCCGGGCCGCGGCCGTTGCATTGATCGTTGTCAGCACCGGCTATTCTCTTCTGATCCTTCGTTCGGACGCGGAGTATGCGGAATTTGGCCGGGATGCCATGTTTCGTTTGATTCAGCCGCACGTTGCAGCGGGCGAAAGAGTATGGTTCGGCGCCCAGTACTCGGCTTATTGGTACGCGCCTCTGGCTGGGGCAAAGCTCACATTCCCGGGCGGCCCTCAACCAAAGCCGGGGGACCTGCTGGTGGTGGGCCGGTTCGAGTTAGAAGACAGTCCGCTGGCCCTTTTCCCGCATCGTACATTGGTCGGCGAGGTAACCCACAAGTATCGGTTTGGAAGAACCATGGGAGCTGGAATGGGCCTCTACACCAATTTGGAGGGTTTCTGGCTCTGGGGATTTGGCGACAGTCCAGATGACAAATATGAACTGTGGAGAATCACCTGATCGACGCTTTAATCCGCACGTCGACACCACGCCACTTTCCCCGTTCTGAACGCTTCGCTCCCGGCTCCATCCACTTCCCGCTATCTTGACAAAACCATCGTGCAGGCGCACTCATCGATTCAAACTGACCAGCTGACCTTCCCGGGCCAAGTCCAGACCTAAACCACATAGTTCGAAGACTTTGCGCAATATCGAGTAGGCAGGGGGTACCGATCTCTCTTTCCATAGCGACCAAATGGAGGGTAGGCGCAATAAAGAACGCTAAAGCAAAGGGTCCTACGAGGTCGCGCGTCGACTCGAAAATTTGTCGCTACATAGGGAATCAGTTCAGGCGGCCGTGGCGAGTGGTCGATTCTTATGAGAGAAACGCCGGAGGATGGCTTTGCGTGCAGGCGTCTCGACGTAACGGAAGACCGCCAGTGCCAGCAGGATCAGAATCACGTACGAAAGCCAAGGATCCAATGCGGCGAGGTGAAGCCGCTCCGGCACTCTGTACGTGTGGATCAGCTGAAAGACATTGAAGTGGAGAAGGTAGAGACAGTAACTGCTCTCGCCAATCAGCAACAGAGGCCGCCAGGAGAAGACAGCGGAGATCGGATGAGGACCACTGAGGCCAAGCACAAGAGCAGCGAAGACCGGGGTCATCACCCCGCCATGCATTAGCAGGTAGGGAGTGCGATGAACCAGCGTGTAAAAGAAAATCGCGATGACGCCGAGACTCGCCGCCGACAGAGCGAATCGTTGCCGCGGCGTCAGAACTAGGGCATGCTGTAGTTTTCCGAGCGTCACCCCGCTCAGAAACGTGCAGACGTACGGAAGAGGCGTGTACTTCAGGAAGCGAAGGAACTGGGTCGAACTATAACGATCGACGGCTCCGACGATGTGGTCCGGGTTCAGGTAAAGATAAAGCAAGTGAGGGACAAGGCCGACAGCCCAAAGAGTGACAAGCAATAGGACGAGCTGAAACGGCTTCTTTGGCCAGGGCAGACGAATGAGCCACGGAAACGCAAGATAGAGCACGCACTCACTTGTGAGAGTCCATGCAACCGTGTTCCAGAAGGTGGCGACCGAGGGGCTCCAGCCCTGCAGGACCAACGGCGTAAGGAGAATTCCCCGCCAGAACTCACCATGCGGGCGCGCCTGCCACTCATCCTGCAGCATGCGAAGAGAGATAAGAAGAACGAAGAGATACACGGGATAGAGCCGAGAGAAGCGGGCAAGCCAGAACTCGCGCTTCGACAGAGCCTTGCCACGGTCGGCGTAGTTATAGGTCAGCACGTACCCGGAGATGAGGAAGAAAACGCCAACAAAAATGTAACCGTTATCGATGAAGGGATAGAGCAGACCCAGGTGAGGCGGCGTGAAGTGAAACAGAATGATGAAGATCGCCAAAAGGGTCCGAATTCCCGTCAACGCCGGCAGTGGTGGCTTGCGGGCAAACCTTGGCTCAGCTGCGGGCATCGTTTTCTCGACTTCGGGTTTTGGCTCTACCTCAACAATGCTGGCATGCACTAATCTTGTCCTGCCGTTTAGATGCGGGGTCCCGTTCTATCTAACGCAACCTCAAGGAAGAAGACGCGGGGATTCTCTTCGAGGACGCATATTTGCTGCGTCGCCCCGCGAGAAAAGTCCGTTGCTCAGGCGGTCACGAGGGAACCGATCTTCTCGCCGCTGACTACCCGGACGATATTGCCAGGTTCGCGCATGCTGAAGACCATCATCGGCATGTTGTTGTCTTTGCACAGGGAGACGGCAGTGGTGTCCATCACGCGCAGATTCAGGCGCAGGATGTCGGTGTAGGTGATCTGCTCGAATTTGGTGGCTTTGTCGTCAATTTTCGGGTCCGCCGTGTAGATGCCGTCCACAGACGTAGCTTTGAGGAGAATGTCCGCCTTGATCTCCATGGCGCGCAGACTGGCAGCGGTATCGGTCGAGAAGAATGGGTTGCCGGTGCCGGCGGCAAAGATGACGATGCGCCCCTTTTCGAGGTGACGCATCGCCCGGCGGCGGATGTAGGGTTCGGCCACCTCGTGCATCTCGATCGCCGACATCACCCGGCAATAAAGTCCGAGCTTTTCAATCGCGTCCTGGAGCGCGATCGCGTTGATGACGGTGGACAGCATGCCCATGTGGTCGGCGGCAACCCGATCCATGTCGATGGCCTGCTGGGCGACGCCACGAAAGAAGTTGCCTCCGCCGACGACGATGGCGATCTCGCACCCAAGGGCGTGAACGGCGGCTATTTCGGCGGCAATTTTGTGAATGAAAACGGCATCGATGCCGAAACCCTTACCGGCGGCCAGAGCTTCTCCAGAGATCTTAAGGAGGATTCTCTTGTACATGTCAGAGTTAAGTATCGCATGGGCGGCCGCGAAGCCCGTTCTCGCCCAGCTGATCCGATTGACCACCCCGCGCTCAATTCTCCGGAAAAGGATGGTGTTACTCCCACGAACAGAAAGCCCCGCAATCGCGGGGCTCTCTTGGAACAACCAGACCTGAACGTTCGACTACTCGACGATAATCTGCGTCGGGTGCGATCCATTCGCCACCGAAACCGCGCATGTCGGCAATCCATTGGAGGGGAACGGGGTGTTCTGCACCTGTTTCAATCCGCCATTATGCGGATCCAGCTGCAGTGCCGAAACCGTGCTCAGCCAGATTATTTGCCGTATAGACATAAATTCCCAATGCCGGATCGACGGTCACGCATTGAGGCCCCGTATCCACGCTCGTCGACGCCGAACCTACAGATCCAACCGGCGTTCCCGAAGCGGTGTTGATTGCATAGGCCCCTACCGTGCCGGAAGTATAGTTTGCTACGTACAGAAACTGGCCGCGCGGATCGATCGTAAGTCCCACCGGCAAAATCCCTGTGGCGAACGGCCTGTTGGTCATCGCTACCAGGGCGCCGGTGTTCGAAACCACGTAGCCATACATCTGGTTGGTGGCCTCGTCCGTGATATACACAAACCGCGCGGAAGGATCCTCGACAATCGCGCTCGGCGTCGTTCCCGCTCCGTAGCCGGTCGCCACAGTCTTGCCGGTCGATCAGTCGTAATCACTGTGCCAGGCGTCGGTGTCAGCGCTCCGGTCGATGAGTTCTGCTGAAATCCGAGCACAGTAGCCACGGGAGGAGTCGGAGTCTCCTGATCCATAACATACACGAACACCGTCGTGCCCCAGGTGTCGGCCGGCTCACCACGACCCCAACCGGATTATTGCCGACCTTCTGAGTCGGAGGAGCCCCCAAGGAGCCATCCGTCGCAGTGATCGGGAAAATCGTCACCCCACCCGGCCCGGGCGAAGCTGGCGAATAGAGCTGCTGTCCACCCGGCCCCACCTGGTATTGGAAGGTAACGTACAGAAACTTGCCCGCATTATCAATGGCAATCGAGGTCGCATTGCTTCCCGTCACATTGTACGGTGCTCTGAAGATAAATCTTCCCGTCCGTGCCAATCGAATACACGCCCACGGTCGAGTCGTCGTGGTTCACGACATACAGATTCAACCCGTTCGGCGAAGCCACCAATGTCACCGGGTTTGTCCCCGCCTCAACTGGCGAATCCGCCAGCGGCGTCAACGACCCGATCTGGTAATCCACGGCATAGGCGCTAATGCCACCATGCTTCGAAGAAGTGGTCAGCGGTTTCGCCGTCGTCACGTACACATACGCCAGTACATAGTCGCGGCTGCACGCCGTTACGCTCACCAACGCCAAAGACAATACCGAGGCCAATGTTCCGCGGCCTAACTTATTCCACTTCATGCTTGCCTGACTCCGGGGCAAATCGTTTCCGCCCGCTCCTGCTGTCACGATGCTCAGGACTCGTAACGACATCCTGTATCTTGGTTCTCTAGCTGCGTCTTGCTAGCTAGTCTACGTTTCCGCTTACTGCAAGGCATGTAGCCTGTCCTACTGCCGTAAATTGCGACCCTCGAGTCAAATTCGACAGTTGACCGGAGGGGCAAACAAAACCTTACCCGACACCGTGCCGTCCCCGTTCGACGTGTACAATATATTGGTTCGACGGATCCTCCACCATGCACACCGGTCCCCCTCCAATGGGATAAGGATTGTTCGGTGGGTCCGGAATCTCCTGCAACGTCCCGTTCGACAGAATCTTGAACGCCGAAATCGAGCTATTCGGAGTCGTCGAGTTGGTCGATGACTGATTCGCCACATACAGATAAGTGTTCTTGCTGTCGACCAAGGTGTAGACCGGATTCGAAGCCGGCGAAAGATTCGCCGTAGGGCCACCCGTGATCGTGTTCAGTGAGCATGTCGACCCCGCCACCGTGTATGGCAGGATCTGCCCCGGGGTGTTGGAGTTAGCGGGACCTGCATCCGTAATATAAACCGCCGTCCACCCGCAATGATCGATGTCGCCCTTACGGCGCCCGAGTTGATCGTCGAGTTCGTCGTCAGCGTCAACTGTCCGCTGGCGCCCGCGATGTAGGGGAACACCGTCTGATTCGCGTCAGAATTCGAGCGTGAAAAGGCAAGTACCGGACATCGCCATCATCTTCGGCAGTGCGCCGACAGGGAAGTAAGTGAACTGCAATCCCGTATTGGGATCCTTGATCTGCTGGTTTAGCACCAGCGACAGCCGCCCCGTGTCCGGGTCAACCGAGAACACCGTGATGTCCCCATAGCAGGACGTCGGACGTCGATTCTCCGATACCGCTGGCAGACTGCGCCTCGGCGCATACCTGGTCTAAGACGTACAGGAAGCTGCCTGTACTGTCGTGGGTAGCCCACACCGGAGTCGCAACCCTGACTCTGAAAGCTCTGCTGAAAGGTCAGGACGCCCTGTCCGCCTATCGCAAACTCGGTAATGCCGCCACCCGTCCCGCAGGGCAACGAGCCGGATGCACTCGACGTCGCGCCGCCACCCTTGTTGATGACGTACAGGTATCGGCCGCCCGGCTTCACCACAAGCGCAACCGGGTTCGAACCACCGGAGCTGAACGGCGATCCCGGAGGCGTGGTCAGATTTCCCGTGAAGTCATCGATCTTGAAGGCGGCGATCTGGTTGTACTGCGTTCCCAAGACCCACATGAACCCGATCGTGCCGCCACCGCACGCCGTCATGCCCAGACCCATCGCTACGGATACTACCAAGGCCATTGAAACCCGGCCAATCCTGCTCAACTTCATGCGCTTCCTTAATCCTCGCCGTGGACGTTTTCGTCCACCTTCTGCTGCGAGCAATTCTGTAGGGTACGATTCCTCTGCTTATTGTAGAAGCTGTCGCGACTTTGTGCCACCTGCTCTGTGCATTCCGGGCAATCTAATTCCTTTAGACACCGTCTCCAACCGATGGTCACCCGGCCCGGGGCCCGCAAAAAAACAAGGCCCAGGCAAGAATGCCCGGGCCTTGAGTCTGTTTTGGCTCCTGCACTACCAGACGCGGCAAGCGTTCGCCGGCATCATCGGCTGCCCCACCTTACAGCTAAATGCCTTGCCGAACTCTTCGAAGTTCTGCACCGTCCCCTTCGTACGCCACTCGCCCGTGCTGTGCGGATCGGTCTTCGCAAGCACTCGCGCGTTCTGCTCCGTCTGGTTCTGGCACCACACCTGTCCGAAGGTGATGAAGAATCGCTGCGCCGGAGTGTAGCCATCCTTCTCTCCGTTCACATAACCGGGCTCCGCGTTCGGCCCGCCCTTTTGCCAGAACCTCCTGCAAAGCCTGGAATGCAATCCGAATACCGCCATTGTCCGCCGTATTCTCGCCCAGCGTCAGCTGCCCGTTCAGGTTCTGTCCCTCAGCCACCTTGAAGCCGTCATACTCCTTCGCCTCGCATTCCGTCCGCTCCTTGAACTTCGCAAGGTCCTCCGCTGTGAACCACTGTTTCACATTGCCCTTCGGATCGTACTTCGATCCCTGGTCGTCGAACCCATGCGTCATCTCGTGGCCGATCACCACGCCGATTCCGCCGAAGTTCACCGCCGGATCCATGCTGTTATCGAAGAACGGCGGCTGCAGAATTCCGGCAGGGAAGTTGATGTCGTTATTCGGCGGGTTGTAATACGCGTTCACCGTCGGCGGAGTCATCGCCCACTCCTTCTCGTCGACCGGCTTGCCCAGCTTGTCGTAGTTGCGCCGCCGCTCAAACTCGGCGCTGCGCTCGATGTTGCCCAGCGGATCGTCGCGCTTCACCACAAGTGCGCTATAGTCGCGCCAGTTCTCCGGATAGCCGATCTTATTCCGGATCGCATCCAGCTTCGCCTTCGCCTCCACCTTCGTCGCATCGCTCATCCACGGTAGTTGCTGGATGTCCTCGCCCAGCGCCCTCTCAAGCGCCGCCACCAGCTTGTCCATGTTGGCCTTCGCGTCCGGCGGGAAGTTCTGCTTCACCCAGTCCTGGCCCACAGCCTCGCCCAGCGCCTGGTCTGTCGCCCGCGTGCACCGCTTCCACCGCGGTGTCTGCTCCTTCTGGCCCTGCAAAGTCGCCTGAGAAGAAGTTGAAGTTCTCATCGACGAACGGCTTCGACAGCGCAGGCGCGGCTAGACCGCAGCGCATGCCACCGCAGATAGCTCTTGATCGAATCCAGCGCTCGCCGAATCGATCTCTGCATTCATCGCCGTGAAGTAGGTCGGCGTCGCCACGTTCAGCGTCTTGAACTCGCCAATCTTGATCCCCTTCAGATAAGCATCCCAGTTATAGTCCGGAGACAGCGCCTGCAACTCCGCCAGCGTCATGATGTGATATCGCTTCGCCGGATCGCGCAGCTCCACGCGGTCGATCGCTCCCTTGGCCAGCGCCGTCTCGATCGACATCACGCTCTTGGCCTCTTCTGCCGCCTTGTCCGGCGAATCGCCCAGCAGCACAAACATCTTCGTCACATGCTCGACATACTGATCCCGCAGCTTCTGGCTTCGCGGACTGTCGTCGATATAGTACGAGCGGTCAGGCAGCGTGAGGCCGCCCTGTCGCCGTATTCACAATCTGCTGGCTCGAATCCTTCTGGTCCTGCTGCACGCCCAGCTGATAGAACGTGCCCGACCGCATAGTTGCTCTGCAGCTCGGCCACCATCGCCGACAGCTGCTTCTTATCCTCGAGCGAGGCAATCGTCTTCATCACCGGCTCCACCGGCTTGCGCCCAGCTTGTCCGCCAGATCCTCGTTCATGCACGCGGCAAAGTAGTCGCCATATTTCTTCTGCAGCGGCGTCTTCGGAGCATCGGCCGCAGCCTTCAGCTCCTGGTAAAGCAGATAGTTGTTCCGCTCCGCCAATTCATTGAATCGTCCCCAGCGCGACTGGTCCGCCGGAATCGGATTCTTCTTCAACCAGTTCCCGCAGGCGTACTGATAGAAGTCGACGCAAGGATCCGCCGTCTTATCGATCGCGGAAAGATCAAAGATAATCGGCTTCTTCGGCTCGATCGTCGGTCCAGGCGCCATATCCCTTCGACAAACGACTGCCCCAGGCAAATCCCTGCGGACAACAACAGAAAACCAACAAGACGACTTCAACATCACGGCTCTCCTCAACTAAACTTTGGTAAATTTTTCCTGAAAGGTGAGTGGCCAAACCCTCACCCGAAACGTGGAGATATTTGAGATATTACGAAGACGAAACAACGTATCACAAAGTTTCGTGCATCGGCCAACGCAAAAAGTAGGTTCCAGCTTCAAAAGCCGGAACCCACTTCAACTTCTTTTTCCGGCGCTAGAAAATCTTCAGATGGATCGTCAGATACTTCTTCGGATCGCTCCGAATCGTCGTCACCAGGTCCGTGCTTGCCGTCAGCAGTTTGTTGAGGTTGGTGTAAACCGAATCGTCGGTCGCCAGCTTGCCCAGCGTACCCCGCCCCTCATTGATTCCTGACACCAGCTCATTCACCTGCGTCAGCGTGTTGCTCAGATCCTGCCGGAACTTCGGATCCTTCAACATCAATCCCAGTCCGCCCTTGCCCGCATCCGCGTCCGCCATGATCGAGTTCGCATGCGTTAGGGTTGAGTTCAGGTTCTTGTATAGGGAATCGTCCTTTAGCAGCATCCCCGCCGTTCCCTTGCCGCTATCTATATTGATTCGCGATGGTCTGGAGCTTGGCTGCCGTGTCGTTCAGCGGTTGTATAAGGAATCGTCAGTCATCAGCTTGCCGATCGACCCCCGCCCGGCATTCATGTTCTTTTCCAGGGTCGTCAACTCATCGATCGTCCTGTTGGCTTTGTTGTAGAGATCCGGATTATTGATCAACTGACCGATCGTCCCCTTACCCGACTGCAAGTTGTCGACGATCACATTCACCTTCGCCAGAATCACATTCAGGCTCTCAATCGTCCCCTGGCTGGCCTTCACCACGTCCGTCAGGCTCGGCGTCTCCAGCGTCTTCAGCACATCGCCGTCCTGCAACCGAGGCCCCACCGCAAACTGGCTGTTGATGTCCACCACCGTATCGCCCAGCACTCCAACCGTCGACAGCGAAGCCTTCGAATCCTTCTTCAGGCTGGACCCATACTTATCGTCCAACTTCATGACGACCTTTACCGGCGTCAGCTTATGCTCCGGCGAATTGTCGATCGTCACCGTCTTCACCGTCCCGATCGTTACCCCCTCCAGATTCACCGCCGCACCCGTCTTCAACCCAGCCGAATTCTCAAATAGGTGTAAACCGTCAACTTATGCGACAGAATCCCCAGACCAGACTGAGCTCGTCATCAGGAAAAGCAACGTCACCAGAATCACGGTCGAGACCAGCACGATCACGCCCACCTTCAACTGCGACCATCGGACCTCCTGTTGGCTGGGCATAGCTCTCCTTTAGAATCCTGATTCCACAACGATCCCGCTACACGGCGTCTCATCCGCCGCTCGTCCATCTCAAAGCGGGATACTGGTAATTGAGAGGATACATTACCCCCCAACCACCTCCGCCACAAAACCAATCACAATCTCGATCTGCCGAAAGTGCTTTGCCTTCAATAGATGCGCGAATCCCGTTCTGTGGTTTCAAACCTGCACCGACGTCACTCAATCCTCGGTTATCACCACCGCCATGGCCCAGCTCCCGGCTGTGCGTCAGACTCAATTGCACTCGTCTTGACTCCCATCGCCTCTGCCAACTCCTGCGCCCGTCCACTCAGATGCAGCGTCGGCCGTCCGCTCGCCTCTCGCCGCACTTCAAACTCCTTCCAACTCACCCCGCGGCTGATCCCCGTACCCAAAGCCTTCGCCCCGGCCTCCTTTGCCGCAAACCGCGCAGCAAAGCTCTCCGCCGAGTTCTTCTTCTTCCGCATGCAGTATTCGATCTCCCCAGCCGTAAAGACCCGATCCAGAAACCGCTCGCCGAACCGGTCAATGCTCTGCTGCATCCGTTTGATCTCAGCCAAATCCGTCCCTAGTCCCAGCACCATGCCAAACCTCGCAATCCCATCGATTTACCTCAGGCACACGCACTCAGGCAAAACAAGAAACCACTCTTCCAGCAATACGCATATCTCCTCCGTCACATGACCACAGTACCGGCTCGCGTCACTCACGCTCCGCCCCCATCCTCCGATGAACAATCTAAATGGCAAACCCCGACCCCAGGCCCACCCCATGCAATCGCTCGACATTCAGAGCTTCAGCTACGAAGAACGGCACGGCCTCCTCCCCACGCTCGCCTCCGCCTTCGCCGACTGTGGCGGATGGATCCTCGACCGCAAGACACTCTCGCCCTCAACCATCGAGTTCCACATCGAAATCCAACTCCGCGCCGTCGTCGATCTCTACGCCTCCGTCCTCGCCTCCGGACTCGAGCTCACCCGCGTCGGCCATCTCGCTCTCACGCACCTCTGCACCTGCCGCAAGAATCTCTCTGCCCCTGCCGACCTCGGCCAAATCGTCGCCATTCGCCTCGAGATCAGCTTCCTCGAAGACGCGACCCTCCACTCCATCTTCAGCAAACTCCCGGCCTGAGTCCAAACCCAATCCCCGAACTACCTCCCCAACGCAACCACCGTCTTCTTATGCAACCAGCTATCCGAATCCCCGATCACCAGCGCCCCTGGCTGCCATCTCCCATGTGTCAACACCAAACCTAACCCCTTAGCATCCGCCGCCACCTTAAAAACCGGCTGACTCACCACCGAATCGCCCCCCGACACCTTCGCCGTCAACCCAACCCCATTCACTCCCGGCGACGCCTCCCAGATTCGCCCCTCCGAATCCACCAGATACCCCAGCATCAACCCTTCGCTCTGCGCCTTCCGCCCACGATTCGTAACCCGAACCGACACCCGCACCAGCCGCCGCCCATCCCGAACCAAAAATCCCGGCACCTCCTCCACCCCAGTCACCGTAAAGCACATCTCGTCAAAGCACCGCGGCTCCCCAATCGCCACAACTCTCTGCCGTTGCACCAGCGAAACCGCTACCAGCACACACAAATAAACGACCCAAACCCCAACCAGCCACGAAATCCCTCGCAGAGCCCTCTGCCGTTCCCCACGCCACAGCGACACCCCCACTCCCACCACACCAATCCCAGTCCACCCCACCAACCCCAGCAACAACAGCTCCGTCGCCTTCATTCCCACCCCATTCACGATAGACTTGAGACACTACATGTCCCCTCATTCTTCCACGCTGCCACCCAATTCCGACCCGCGCTTTGCGTCGATGTCCTCTCATTCTTCCACGTTGCCGTCCTCGCCGAACCCCAACTCCGCCCCATCCCCCATCATCCTCGCCACCAACCTCGGCAAAACCTACCGCTCCGGCAAACTTGAGGTCCCAGCCCTCCGCAGCGTCAGCTTTTCTGTCGATCCCGGCGAGTTCGTCGCCATCGTCGGCCCCTCCGGCTCTGGCAAATCCACCCTCTTCTATATCCTCGGCGGCCTCACCAACGCGACCACCGGCTCTGTCCTCATCGACGGCGTTGACTTCGCCAAACTTAGCGACGCTGAACGCACAAAAATGCGCCGCGCCAAGATCGGCTTCATCTTCCAGCGCTTCAACCTGCTTCCCACGCTCTCTGCCATGGGCAACATCGAGATCTCCCACGACATCGCCAACCTCGGCCGATCCAACAAAACGAGAACTCGACAAGCCCCTTCTCGACCACCTCACCGAGATGCTAGGCATCCAGGGCCGTCTCGAACACCGCCCCAACGAACTCTCCGGAGGCGAGCAGCAGCGTGTCGCCATCGCCCGCGCCCTCATCAACCGGCCCGCCATCGTCCTCGCCGACGAGCCCACCGGAAACCTCGACACCAAAAACTCCGACGCCGTCCTTCAGATGCTCCAAAAATCCAGCCGCGAGCTCAACCAGACCGTCCTCATGATCACCCACAACCCAGAGGCCGCCCAGATCGCCGACCGCATCCTCCACATGCGCGACGGCGAGATCACTCACATCGAAGACGGCAAAGGCTAGTCGAGCCGCCGCTGCTACTCGACCTTCTTGTCGTTATTGCTCCGGTCATCATCCGGCAGCATATGATCCGGATCCACCACGACCTCAGCAATCGGAGTCTTATTCTCGAGCGTCCACGTATAGACTCCCTTCGACAGCCACGTCTCGACCGGCAGCGTCACCCGTGTCTTCGTGCCATCTTTGAACCGCACCTCAACCGGCGTAGGCAGCACCAACTGCCCTTTGTTCGAGATCGTCACCACCGACCCTTCAATCTTGTCGACGGCAACGTCGTACTTCCAGTTGTTCAAATACCACCCACGCCAGAACCAGCTCAAATCCTCGCCGCCTTCGCTCTCCATCGCGCGAAAGAAATCCGAAGCCGATGGATGTTTGAACGCCCAGTCCTTGATGTACTTCCGGAACGCCCAATCAAACCGCTCGGGCCCTAAGATCTGCTCGCGCAACAGCACCATCCCATAAGCTCCCTTGAAGTAGCTGACCGGATGTCCAATCTGCCCCGGATAGCTATCCGCCGGCATCATCAGCGTTCCCGCGTCCGCATTATCCAGCACCTTCAAAATCGTATCCGGCGGCTCTCCGCCAGCCGAGTACTCCGAATCCCTCTTCGGCCCATACTTCCCGCCCAGATACTCCGCCGACTCTTCAATATCGATAAACGTATTGAAGCCCTCATCCATAAACGCATGCCGCCGCTCATTCGAGCCCACAATCATCGGGAACCACGAATGCCCGAACTCATGCGCCGTCAGCCAGAAAAAGAACGGACTCTTGTCCGTCACCCCGTCGAACACCACGCCCGGATACTCCATCCCACTCGAGAAACCCGCAATACTCACCGCCGCCGGCCAGGGATACGGATACCAATGCTTCGAAAACCGCTCAATCGTGTCCTTTGTAAACTCGGTCGACTTGTCCCACGCATCCGGCCCCACGCTCTCCGGCGGATACACGCTCATCGCCAGACTCTTCTTCCCGTCCGGCAGATTGATCTTCGCCGCGTCCCACACAAACGCCGGCGAAGCACTCCACACCACGTCCCGCGTACGGTCCATATGGAAATGCCACGTCAGTACTCCATCCTGCTTCGGTCTGCTCGCAGGATCGCTCACCTCGGCAAGCGTTCGAATATAAACCGTCTTGTCGCTGTTCCGTGCCTGCTCCAGCCGCGCAATCTCCCTCGCCGTCAGCACCTCCTTCGGATTCACCAGCTCACCCGAACCCGCAACGATCATCGCCGAAGGCACCGTTACAAAATAATCAAAGTGCCCATACTCCAGATAAAACTCACTCCCGATGTAAGGCAGCGTGTCCCATCCACGCAGATCGTCATACACACACATCCGCGGATACCACTGCGCCATGTCATAAATCTCACCACTCTTGGTCGCGCCCCACGAAGTCCGGCCGCCCCACGTGCCGGGAATCTGATAGTGATACTTGATGTGAATCTTCAACTGGCCGCCATGCCCGGCCAGCGGCGTAGCCAGCCGAATCTGCATCCGCGTATCGCTGACCAGATACTCCGCCTTAGCCGTCTGCTTCCCCTGCTCAATCTCCACAGAGTCGAACACATACCCATCGGTTGTGGTGACCTCAGGAGTCGCCGGAGGAGCATCTGCAGCGGCCCTCCGCCCGCGACGTCCGCCCCCGCTCGCAATCCGCGACCGCGAATCCTTCTTGTAAATGTTCTGCTCGACCTGCACCCACAGACTCGGCAGCACATCCGGGCTATTGTTCGTATAAGTAATAATCTCCGTCGTGCTCAACTGCTTCGCCGCCGTATCGAGCGTGGCATGCAACTCATAATCGGCCTCATTCTGCCAGTAGCTCGGTCCCGGCGCGCCATTGCTCGACCGGTACGCATTCACCGGCTCAGGCAGCGTCAGCGGCGCAAACGTCAATCGCGGATCGTAAGCAGCAGTTTGCGCCGGCGTTGAGACCGTATGCAGACACATACTCGCCAACAGAGATACAAAAAGTCTTACACGGCATCGGCTGGGCATCAGGCGAGGTCTCTCTTTCCAGAATCTGGGTGGGTTTTCTGAATCATAGACGATCCCGGCAGCACGATGGACGCAACCGCGAGTCCGCGCTCACCGCTGCAGAGGGGGCAAAGCCGTTCTGCTACCATCGCCACGCGTGGCGAACTTCTTCCATCACGACCCCGATCCAACCTTCGCCGACATATACCGCCCAATGTCAGAGCTGGAGCTGCAAGAGCTCCTCGCAGATTGGCACTCCCTCGTTCCCGAGGCGCGCTCAGCTCTGGCCGCCGAGTTTGCCGCCCGCGATCTCGCATTCGTCGAGCCTCCACCGCCCACCGACGACTCACCCCAATACCGCGAACTCATCACAATCCGGCGTTACCGCGATCTCTCTGAAGCCCTGGTAGCCCGAGCCGTCGTCGAATCCGCCGGCATCTTCTGCTTCCTCAAAGACGAAAATCTCGTCCGGCTCGACTGGCAAGTCTCCAACTTCATCGGCGGCATTCGCCTCCAGGTCGGCGTCGCCGACGTCGAAGCGGCCACAGATCTCCTCTCGCAACCAATCCCAAACGAAATCTCCATCCCCGATCAGCCGGGATTCATGCAGCCCCGCTGTCCACGCTGCACGTCGACCGATATCTCCTGGGAACGACAGGGGCGCAAAGCGGCTCTAGCCTCCCTCTACCTGTTCTCGCTCCCCCTGCCGCGCGGCTCCGAGTCCTGGCACTGCAACAGCTGCGATCTTCGATGGATCGACGACGAGTCAGCCGAAACTGCATCCAACAACGACAGAGCCCCCGACTCGCAACCTTGAGCAAACCACAGGAGCCCGCATGCCCTGGTACCAACTCAACGACGCCAACGACCCCAAACTCGACGAGCTAGCCAGGCAATACAACCTCCATCCCCTACACATCGAAGACGCCCGCACCGAAGACGAGAGCGTCAAGGTCGACACCGCGCCTCACTACACCTTCGCCGTCTTCAAGCCAGTCCACCTCGTTGCCGACCCAGACAATCCCGGCGAGCAGATGCCCGCATTCTCACCCATCGACATCTTCGCCGGCAAAGACTTCCTCATCACCATCTCCGTCCCCACCTGCCCTACCAGCCAGCAAGCCCTCGACCGTGCCCGTCGCGACGGCGACGACGAGCACCCCGCCAAGCTTCTCTACCTCATCCTTGACACCATCGTCGATCTCTACTTTCCGGCCATCGACCACTTCGACGACCGCATCGACCAGCTCGAAGATCAGGTCTTCGACAACCCCTCACCCGAAATTCTGCAGTCGACCTTCGCCATCAAACGAGAGCTCATCGATCTCCGCCGCGTCCTTGTCAACACTCGCGACGCCTCCCTTCACCTCCAGCGCGATCCGAACACGATCATCGACAACGACCAGCAACCCTTCGTCCGCGACACCTACGACCACGTCGCTCGCCTCCTCGACTCGGTCGAAACCCAGCGCGACCTTCTCAACAACACCCTCGACATCTACCTCTCGTCGGTCGCCAACCGCACCAACGAGGTTATGAAAGTCCTTACCGTCCTCGGCACCATCGCCATCCCTGCCCTCGCCATCTCAGGCATCTATGGCATGAACCTCAAAGGCCTTCCCTTTCAGGACTCACCCCATGGCGCCGAATGGGTGGGCGGCATCACCATCGTCGCCACCGCAATCCTCCTCTACGCTCTCCGCAAATTTAAGTGGTTCTAATCCGCACCAAAACCTACCAAAGCACCCCACGCACCGGCTTCTCCGCCGGCGGCAATACTGTCTCCCCCAGCATCTGCCGCAAATTCACCTCAATCGTTCGTGTAATCGAAGTCAGCGGCACATCATAAATCGTGTTTTCAAACGGATCCTCAAGATCCCGCCCAATCTTGTCCAGCGCAAGGAAGATAAACCCCACCATTGTCGATCCCAGCGGCGTATACCACCCCATGTTCATCACCAGCGCCAGCGGCAGCACCAGGCAGTAGATCTGCACAAACAGCTGCGGAAAATAATCGTACTGCTTCGGCATCGGCGTGTTCTTGATCCGTTCTGCTCCGCCCTGCGCATTCACCAGTTCATCCAGATTGCTCATCCAGTGCCCGCCAGTGCGCAATATCGATCCATCCCCGCACCTGACAATGCCGCAGCAGCGCACTCATCTGCTGCTGTATCGCCAGCGGAACATTTTTCTGATCCCGCAGCTCGTTCAACTCCTCTTCGTTCAGCAGCGGCACAACTCCTCCCACGGCTCCAGCCCACTCAGGTGTTGCCGCAGCGCAATCACATACGCAATCTGTGTGGTACACCAGCCGCCTCTGATACTCCTTCAACTCCCCAGCCTCCGCCTCGTTCAACGGACTCATTACCGTCGTTACCTGCCGCGCCAAGCTCCGTGAGTTATTCACCACTGCGCCCCACAGCGTCCTCGCCTCCCACCACCGCGCATACGCCGACTGGTTCCGGAACGCCACAATAATTCCAATCGCCGACCCAAACAGCGACAAAGGAATATGTGGCAGCGCCAACCACTCCCAATGCATCATCTTGTAAGCCACCACCACCGCAAGGTCGTACAACACCAGAATCAGCAGAGGGCTGCCCACGTACGTCAGCATCGTCATCAGCTGGCGCGCGCGCGGAACGATCATGCCTCGCCCTCGGTCGCCACCGGCCGAAACTCCCGTCCACCATCCTCCGAGATCCTCACCTCGCCCGTCCCGATCTCATACACCCATCCCGAGATCGTCAACTCCTCGCGAGCCATCGCGCCGGCCACCGAAGGATGCGTCCGCAGATGCTGCATCTGCAACAACACATTTTCCTCCGTCAAACGGCGCAACAGCGTACCTGGCTTCTCGTCAGGGTCCGCGAGCGACTCCGCCACACTCAGAGCAGCATGCGCATTCTTCAGCCAGCTCTTCACCGTCGGCATCGCCGCGAGGCTCTCCGGATTCAGCAATCCCTTCATCGCTCCACAGTCCGAGTGCCCGCATACCACCACATGCTTAACCTTCAACGCAGTAACCGCATATTCAATCACTGCGCTCACACCACCCATCATCTCGCCATAGGCAGGCACGAGGTTGCCAACATTGCGGGTCACAAACAGATCGCCCGTCAACGACGACGTAATCGTCTCCGGGTCGACCCGAGAATCCGCACATGTTATGAAAAGGGCTTCCGGCGTCTGAGGCTCACTCACAGCCTGCAGATAAGTCGCCTCGTATTTCGGATAAAACTCCGTTCCGAAATCGCCGGACCCTGGACTTCAACTCCTCGAGTACCGTATCCACACACTCTCCTCGCATCGGTTCTCTTCGAAACTCCAGTTATCGAACCAACTATTCCTTCCACTTGATATTGCAGCCAACTGCAAAACGCTGATTCGGATCCGGCCGCTTTCCCGCGATAACCTCATCCATCGCAGCCCGCAGATCCTTGCCAGTCACCGGAATGTCATTACCAAAATCTCCGCGCCGCGGCCTGCTGTCGTCCAATTGCCCGCGATAAACCAGAGTCATCTGCCCATCGAACAGAAAAAAGTCCGGCGTACAGGCCGCGTCATAGGCCCGAGCCACCTCCTGCGTCTCGTCATACAGATAAGGGAACTGGAATCCTAGCCGCTCCGCCTGCTTCTTCATCTCGTCTGGCGAATCCTGCGGATAAGCCTCCACATCATTCGACGAGATTGCCACCATCGCAATCCTTCCCTGATAATCCCGTCCAATCCGCGCCAGTTCCTCCTCAACGTGCTTCACATAAGGACAATGCACACAAAGAAACATCACCAGCAACCCATGGCATCTGGTGGTCGAGCAGTCTGCCCCATCCGCCCGGGCATCATCCGACACCACAGCGAACACATCATCCCGCCCCACAGCCTTCCCGCTCACCACATCCATCAGCTCAAACGCCGGAGCCACACTCCCCAGCGCGACCATCGTCGATTGTGTCCTCGACATCGCAACCCTCCACTTCCTCTTTGATCATAGCCAACAGGAACCTATCTCATCACTCCCAGACCAATTCCCAGATCAATTCCAGCCAATTCGCTGGCCCTATCCTGAAAATGCATGATCGTCCCTCGCACTCTACCGGGTGGCCACGCCACACGAGCGTCCCTACCCCGCGGCCCCAACAGCCTGCCCCTCTGCCGCTGGTGCGAACTCGAAATCCTCGCCAAACGACGCCGCACCTTCTGCAGCGACTACTGCGTCCACCAGTGGCGTCTCCGCACCGATCCCGGCTACCTCCGCGACCAGGTCTTCGCTCGCGACCGCGGCATCTGCGCCGTCTGCCACATCGACACCATCGCCGCCTGGAACGCCCTCAAGCGAGCCCGAGGCCCAGCCCGCAAAGCTGGCCTCCACCTCTACGGCATGAAGTCCATCACGTCACGTCGAAGCCTGTGGGATGCCGACCACATCCGGCCCGTAGCCGAAGGCGGAGGCCAATGCGACCTCGACAATCTCCGCACCCTCTGCCTCCTCTGCCACCGCGAAGCCACCGCCCAACTCCGCCAGCGCCTAACCCGCACCCGAGCTCTTTAGACCCCCGTGACTATCGGTCAAACCAAAAAATAAATCCGGAAAAGGAGGAAAATTTTCAGAGCCCAAAAATGTGCAGCCAAGAACCACGAAAATGACCACGAAAGTGCACTAACAACCAGCAAAAAACCACGGTTTCACGCTGTGGAAATCGCAATATCCCCTGTAAAAACGCCACTCCCACCACAAACCAAAAAAAACAGATCAACCAAACCGACGATCATCCATCCAGAACTCCGGCCAGGGCACCCGAGGCGGTCCGCACACAAAGATATCCGGGTGATAAGTGCTCTCCTCATTCTTGATGCCCTCGGAGTTGCCGTTATGCCCCGCCAACCGGCACGAAGTAAACTTCTTCTCCGCCCCAGCCTGCGAAAACCCAAGCACAATCAGCGTAGTAGGCTGCGGCGTAGGATATCCGCGCAGCCAGGCCGAGTTAGTCATGCTGATCGGCATTGGCAGCCCATACGCCTGCCCCAGAATCTCCACAGCTCCCGCCTCCCCATAGTTCCCCACCAGCACGCCAACATGGTCCCGTTGTTCAGCGGGAAGGGAATCGCGAATCCCCGCAACCGTCTTCACCATCTCATCCCACCCGATCTCCTCACGCAGATCGCCATTGTTCTTCATCGCGAACTCTCGCAGCGGCCCACTCGAAGCCAGCGGCACCAAGATGCAATACGCCAGCACGCCCCATGCCGCGACCCCGGCAAAAAACAATCCCTCAACTGTCAACCGCCAACCCCGCTTCAGCTTAGCCACCCACTGCTCTCCCACCACCGCACCCATCGCAAACAGCATCGGATAAGCCGCAGCAACGTAATACCCACGCCCCTTCCCGACAACAAACAGCGCCAGAGGAATCAAGTACATCCATCCCAGCATCCGATACCGCCGATCACGCAAAAACCCAATCAGCCCCGCAATCCAAACCGGCGCCGCAAACAGATTTGCGCAGATCAGAAACTGATCCCGCCAGAATCCATCCGCCCGACCCTCCCCCACATCCCGCACATGAATGTGCTGCAGAAAATGGATCGAAATAAACCCATGTCGCACCTGCCACACAAAGTTCGGCAGAAAAATCATCAAAGCCAACCCCACTCCGGCCCAAAACCACGTACTCAAAAAGTATCGCCGCGCCCCGCTCAACAGCATCCCGCCCAAAATGCCTGCGATGAAAAAGCAGATCGTATACTTCGTCATCAAACCCATTCCGATAGCCGTCCCAATCCCCAGCCACCATCGCGGATTCTCTGTCTTCAACAGCCGAATCACAAAACAGGCAATCATCACCCACCACAGATAATCGAACGTCGAATACTGAAACTCAGTCCCCTCAAAGACCGGCAATCCCGAAGTCGCCACCATCAACGCCGACGTAACTTGAGCCAGCCGCCCACCTCCAAGCTCCTTCGCCATCCACGCCGTCACCACAATCGCAAACGCCTGCGCAATCACCGAGAAGAGCCGCAACCCCACCATCGAAACCCCAAACATCTCCAGCCCAACCCGCTCCACAAACGGCGTAAACGGCGGATATGCAACAAACCCCCAATCCAGATGTCGCGCATCACTCAAAAACTGCAGCTCATCGCGATGAAATCCATACCGTCCATTCGTCAGTAGATGAATCGCCGCAACCATTAGCGCGATCCCCACCACCAGCCACGTATCTGTCCGCAAGACACGTCCCCCCGCAACTCGATTCTCTGCCGAAACAATCCCGTCCATCCGCGTCTCCACTGAATGTCTCTTGTTCCTGCAACTCTACGCATCACACTACACGCAAGTTCCGTAGCAAGAAACCGCTATGACCACATCTTGACCCGCCCCTTTCCACGGTGTATCAAGGCAAGACGATGCGAAAGTTCATGGGAGTTGTCGCCAGCGCCTGCGTTGTAGCCAATCTGGCTGCCGCACAAGCGCCAACCCCCGCTTCCCCCCGGCCTGACCCCAACAGTCCTTCCAACATCGGCCGCACACAACTCACGCAATACCTCGACGACATCGCCGCCAAAGAAACCGCTGGCCGCCGTGCAACCGTTGCGTCCGTCACGACCCGCGCTCAGGCCGAGGCGCGCCAACGTGACGTCAGCAAGAAAATCCTCACCCTCATTGGGAGCCTCCCCGAAAAAACTCCCCTCAACGCCAAAGTCCTCGGCACGACGCAAGCCGACGGCTTCCGCATCGAGAAAATCCTCTTCGAATCCCAGCCCAACTTCCCCGTCACCGCACTCCTTTACCTCCCCGACGCAAAACCCGGCGTTGCCCAAGAAAAACTCCCAGCCATCGTCGTCTCTCCTGGCCATGGTTTCACCGGCAAAGCCACCGACTACGGCTTCTCCAGTACCTTCGCCCGCAACGGCTTTGCCGTCCTCTCTTACGACCCCATCGGCCAGGGCGAACGCCTCCAATATCCCGATCCCGCCGATGCCACCAAGACACTCCTGAAAGCCTCCACCGGCGAACATGGCGAGGCCGGCCTCCAACCCACACTCATCGGCGACGCCCCCGCCCGCATCGTGGTGTGGGACAGCGTCCGCGCCGTCGACTACTTGCTATCGCGCCCTGAAGTCGACCCCAACCGCATCGGTGCCTTCGGCTGCTCCGGCGGAGGCACCATGACTGCTCTGCTCGGCGCCGTCGATCCCCGCGTCCATGCCATCGCTGTCGCCTGCTACCTCACGAGCTTCGACACCCTCCTTCCATCGCTCGGGCCGCAGGACGCTGAGCAATCCATCCCCAACTTCATCGCCAGCGGTCTGGACTTCCCCGACTGGGTCGAAGTCGCTGCCCCGCGCCCTTACGCCATCATCTCCACCGCTCAGGACATGTTCCCCTACGCCGGAGCCCTCGCCACAGCCACTGAAGCTCGCCGCTTCTATGCTCTTTTCGACGCGGCATCCGCAGGCACACCAACCGGCAATCCAAAACCAGGCATCCCTACCGGCCCCACTCTTAACCCCGACACCTCTAACGCCATCCCGTCCTCCGCCGCTCTCCAGTGGATCACCGGCATCGGCCGTCACGGCAACCTTGGTCCCATCACCGGACAGATCGTTTCATTCTTTCTCACCAATCTCGCTCACTCCGATGCCGCGCCGATCCTTCCACCTCCTCCCGCGCCCGGCACCAGCCCCTTTGCGCTACCGGCCAGCCTGCCCAAAGATGCTCTGCAAGTCACTCCGACGGGCCAGGTCTCTACCAGCTATCCCAAGAGCGAGACTGTTCAGACCCTGACCCTCAAACGGTACGCAACATTTCCCAAGCTAAAGCCCCTCACTGAGTCCCAGCTCCAGCAAACCATCCGCGAAGTCACGCACGCTAGCGTAAAACCGGGCGATCCGGCACCAGTCAATACCCAATCTCCGCCACTTGTTTCGCCACCTGAGGGCGACGTCCATGTCCGCCACCGCTTCACACTTGCCACTGCCCCTGGAATCAACATCCAGGCGGAGTTCTACCGTCCCGCCGATGGCAAACACCCTGTCCTTATAGTCCTTAAAGACTCTCTTGACCCGGCTCTTGAACCTTCACGCGTCGAAGAGATCAAGAGATATCGCGCTATGGCTGATGCCGGGACCGCGGTGCTCGTGGTCGCTCCGCGTCCCAGTCCGCCTGGTGTTGAAGAGAGCAAAGGCTCTGTCCTTGGCCCGTTTTACCTCACGACTCTTCGTGCTGAACTGGTCGGTAAAACCCTTCTGGGTCTGCGAGTTGACGACGTTATCGCGGCTGTCAACTTCACCTCTGGCGGCACCACCGTCGATGCCAACCAGATCAGCGCTCAAGCTAGCGGCCATCTTGGGCTCGTTCTGCTCCATGCTGCCGTGCTTGACCCGCGAATCAAGCACATCACTGTCGATCATGCGCTCGAAAGCTACAGGAGCCTCCTCGAAGTCCCTCTGCCTGTGGGCGCCCCCGAAGATATTCTTCCCGGAGTCCTTCTTCATTACGATGTTCCCGATTTGGTCCGGACTCTCGGCTCCCGCGCGACCGTCACTGCCCCGCTGTTGCAGTAATTTTTTGTGGTGGGAGTGGCGTTTTTACAGGGGGTTTTGCGATTTTCACAGTGTAAAAACGTGGTTTTTGGATGGTTGTTAGTGCACTTTCGTGGTCATAAGTGTGGTTCTTGAGTGCACATTTTCCGGTTCCGAAAATTTTCCTCTTTTCTGGATTTATTTTTGCTCGGGTAGACGGTTCAGGACAAAGTCGGAGACTCGGCTGGCTGCGGGTGGGTCGAGATTGGAGAGAACCGCGATCACATAACCGGGGCCGGGGCAGATTTGCAGCATTCCATTCATTCCGGGAGCTCCGCCTCCGTGGCCGAAGCAGCGGACGCCGTTGAACTTGCGATCCTCGAATCCGAATGCGTACGTGTTGTCGGGAGTTCCCGGCTTTCCGGTGGTTAGCATCTCGGTGTAGTGCGGATTGAGCAGCTTGTTTCCTTCGAGTGCGTCGGCGAAGTGCAGCAGATCCTCGACGGTCGAGTACCCTCCGCCCGCTGAGGTGCCGCGATAGGGAAGGGTGTCGGTGTTGGGACGTGTGCCGTCATCTTTTGCGCCCATGCCTGTGTAGCCCGTGCTTCGATTTGCAACGGGCGTGTCCTCGGGTTCCGAACCGGTTGAGGTCATCCCGGCTACTTTATAGATGTGGTCGCGAACGTAGTCGTAGTAACTTTGCCCACTCGCCTTTTCGACGATCAGGCCTAGGAGCAGGAATCCGTAGTTGCTGTATTCAAACTTGCTGCCAGGTTCAAATTTCAGTGGGCGATTTCCATAGAGCTTCACGTAGTCGTCTGAAGTCTTGAGCTCCAGCCGGTGCGCGTCAAATTCGGGTCCGAAGAAATCGCCTGTGCCTCCGGTGTGGGTGAGCAGATGCTGGATGGTCACCTTGGCTGCGACATCCTTGTTCGGATAGTCGGGCAGATACTTCCCGAGAGGGTCGTCGAGGTGCAGCTTACCGTCCTGTACCAGTTGAAGGGTGGCAACCGCGGTGAACATCTTGTTCATCGACCCGATGCGGAAACGCGTGTCCAGCGTGTTTGGAGTCTTGTGCTCGCGATCCGCGAGCCCATAGGCCTCGGAGAAGACGGGTTTGCCCTTGCTTGCGAGGAGGACGTCACCAGAGAAGGTTCCTGAGGCTGAATCGCGCTGGAGCTTCGCCTTCAGGGCAGTGACGAGCTCGCTCTGGCTCAGGTGCGGCAATGGAAAATCCGCTGGCCGTGGAATCGCCTGCAGGCCCATCCGGGTTATTGCATAGGGGTCGGCAACTGCAACCTCCATCGTCAGGCGCGCGAACTGGTCTGAGCCGTGTTCCTGGACCAGCGCAACCACCTTCGTTGGAGCGGAGGCGTCCTCGATCTTCTTCAGGTCGAATCCTCCGGTTGTTTTGCGGAAGTTCATGTCCTGGTCGATATTTTTGGCGCGAGTGGGATAGTTCTTTTCGAGGAATGCGAGAAAGGCGGCGCGATCTCCAGTGTTAAATGTCTGGAGCCATGCGTCCATTTGCCGCGCGGCCGGGGTATCCGGCAGCTTTACCTGACCTAGACTGACCACTGAGAGAGACAACAGGAGGGTAACGAGTCGTAGTGATTGCATAAGAGTTGTACGGACGAGGCTGGGATTCGTTAGGGAATTTGTTTGGCGATTTGTTCGGCCCTCAGAGTGAGTCGCGGCCGCCTCAACGGTCGCAACCGTCTAAACGAACCCTGTCGGGACCGGAGCGTCTTGTGAATGGGAAGGGGCAGGGCAGGTTCATTTTGGGGCTGCCCGGCTCTGACAAGAAGACGGATCGTGCTTCGCACGATGGCCCACCTTAGTCGCGATGAGACCGCGCCGAAGATGGGGCACCCGTCTGTGGTGAGACGGTCAGATGTGGGCCACCCGTCACCCGTTTGTGGTGGGGACGGCTGGCCCAGATCTGGGGAACCGACAAGCAGGTCACCCTTCGACTTGTCGCTGCCGCCGTTACGACGGATCCGCTTCCGTCCGAATTGAACGTCTGAGGCGACAGGATCGTGCTTCGCACGATGGCCCACCTTAGGCGCGATGAGACTGCGCCGAAGATGGGGCACCCGGCTATGCGGACGGTAGCTCATATTTGACCGAACTACTATCGACGGGTGCCCCATCTTCGTGACGGCTTCATCGTCACTAAGGTGGGTTATTTTTGCGGCAGCGAAAATGCCGATACTCTAGACTCACCCATGCCGCTCGGTCTCAAGCGATATCACCACGAAGGTGACGACCACTTCGTCACCTTCAGCTGCTACCGTCGTGAACCCTACCTCAACACCCCATCCTCAAGAGACATCTTCCTCGACTCTCTCGAACAAACCCGGAGGCGGTACAACTTCGAGGTCCTCGGCTACGTCGTCATGCCGGAGCATGTTCACCTCCTCGTCAGTGAACCGGAAGACCACGAGATTCCGCTTTCCAAAGCGCTTCAGTCCCTCAAGCTCTCGGTCTCAAAACGCCTCACGCGGCGTCCGTTCTGGCAGACCCGTTATTACGACTTCAATGTGTTCACCCATAACAAGCGAGTCGAAAAGCTGAAGTACATGCACCGCAATCCGGTCACCCGAGGTCTTGTGGAAGGACCTGAGGATTGGCGCTGGTCTAGTTATCGTCACTATCTTCTGGAGGAGCCCGGTCCGGTCCGGATATCGCGGCTCTGACAAGAAGACGGATCGTGCTTCGCACGATGGCCCACCTTAGGCGCGATGAGACCGCGCCGAAGATGGGCACCCGTCTGTGGTGAGACGGTCAGACGTGGGCCACCCGTCCACCCGTCTGTGGTGGGGCGATTCGATGTGGGCTACCCATCCACCTATCTGTGGTAGCTCAGTCTGATGTGGACACCCCCCATGCACCCTCCATGAAAATAGTTCTTTCGTTGTTGGCGTACTATGTGTAATAGTACAGCTGTGATTCCCTTCAGCGTTCATTTCCGGCCTGGGATCCCGCTCTTTGAGCAGGTCGTGTATGCCGCGCAGAAGGCGATGATCTCGGGACAACTGCTCCCTGGCGACGCTTTTCCCTCCGTGCGCACTCTTAGCCGCGAGTTGAAGATCAATCCCAATACCGCGCATAAGATCGTCGCGCAGCTCGTCAGCGACGGATTGCTTGAGACACGTCCTGGCATCGGGAATGTTGTCGCCGCGCCGCCTGACTCCACGCGCAAAGAGCGTACGCAACTTCTTGGTCCTGAGGTTGAGCAGCTTGTCGTTGAAGCGAAGCGTCTCGGGATCGGCCGCGACGACATACTCGACAGCATCGCCCAGCATTGGGACCGGCTCACTCCTGGGCTCGATCAAGACAAGGACACTACGACTCCCGAACCTGGAGGCCGAAAGCGCAGATGACGCCCGTTATTCAAACCCAGAACCTCTCTCGCCGCTACGGTCGCACGGATGCTCTCAGGGGCCTCGACCTCACTATCCCGAAGCAGGCTATTTACGCTCTCGTCGGCCCCAATGGCGCGGGGAAGACCACGATCATCAAGCTGCTGATGAACATTCTGCGGCCCACGACCGGCGCTGCCCAGGTTCTCGGGCATCCTTCTGGCAATCTCGCCGGGGAGGTGTTTACACGCATCGGATATGTCTCGGAAAACCAGGAGCTGCCGGAGTGGATGACCGTGCGCTACTTCCTCGACTATCTTCGTCCCTTTTATCCAACGTGGGACTCTGCTCTCGAAAAGCATCTTCTGCGGCAGTTCGATCTTCCGATTGATCGCAAGCTCAAGCATCTCTCCCGCGGTATGAAGATGAAGGTCGCCCTGGCGAGCGTGCTTGCTTACCGGCCTGCGCTTATCGTGCTGGACGAGCCGTTCTCCGGCCTCGATCCTCTGGTGCGCGACGAACTCATTGAAGGGCTACTCGAGCGCGCGCCCGAGTGCACGATTCTCCTCTCCTCTCACGATCTGGCCGAGATTGAGTCCTTCGCTACCCACGTCGGCTATATCAACAACGGCCGCCTTTTGTTTTCCGAAGAGATGTCTGTCCTCGGCGACCGCTTTCGCGAGGTTGAAATTACGCTTAACCAGCCTGAGCCACTTCCTGCGATCGTTCCGTCGACGTGGCTCCAGCCTCAGGCCATCGGCACTGTGATCCGCTTTACCCACACCGAGGCCGCGAACGGAGCAGCGGCTGCGGAGCTCGCGCAGGCTTTTCCGAACGCCCGCGATATCACCCTCACGCCTATGACGCTTCGATCCATCTTTCTTGCCATCGCCAAAAGCTCATCCACGCACTCATCCAGCCAGAAGGGGAGGGAAGCATGAGCCAGATTCTGCACATCTTCAAGAAGGACGTCCGCCACCTCTGGCCAGAGATACTGGTCTCGCTCGCTCTAACCGTGGCTTTCGTCCGCCTCTCTTTTGGAGGAGAGTCTAATTTCAGCGTCAGTGGCAGCCCCTATTTGCCGATCGTTGCATCTCTTGTCACCGCGCTTGTGCCGGTTGGCTGGTGGGTGCTCGCCGCGCGGCTCATCTTCGACGAATCTCTGGTCGGGGAAGGCCAGTTCTGGATCACGCGACCTTATCAATGGAAGAAACTCCTGGCGGCGAAAGCCCTCTTCGTGCTCGCGTTTCTCTACCTTCCGATCTTCGTCGCTCAGGTAGTGCTTCTTGCAGCGGCAGGCTTCCACCCCTTCGCCTATCTTCCAGGGCTCTTGTACAACCTCATCCTGATCACAGGCGTTCTTATTCTTCCCATCGTTGCTATCGCCACTGTCACGTCAAATTTTTCCCGGCTCGTCGTTACCGTGCTGGGTGCTGTCGTCTATCTCGCGCTTATCCTGTGGATGCTCGCGTTCGTCTCACCGCCTGATCAGTTTGGTTTCGAAAACCCTTATGCAGGCAAGCTAGCTTTTGCCCTTTACTTTTTCACCTTCGTTGTGGTCATCGTTCTGCAATATGCGACACGCCACACGTGGCGTTCACGCTGGCTGCTTCTTGGTCTGCCGTTCCTCGTCATCGCCTGCAGCGCGGCATGGCCGATTCAAAGGGTGGTTCACCATCTTTATCCGCCACTTGCTGCCAGCGAGCAACCACCTGTCCAACTCACCTTCGATCCCCAACCCGACCGTCAGAGTAACGTGAATCCTTCGCATGAGAGATCGCGGGTTGATCTCTATCTCCCGGTTATCGTTTCTGGCGTCTCTTCAGGCTTTCTAATACGTAACCAGGCCGTTCAAGTCTCTATTGAGGCGCCCACGGGACTGCGCTGGAGATCGAAATGGCAAAACGTCTCCAGTTACTATCGACCCGACACGACACAGTCGTTTATCGATGTTCCGATTGATGAGAGATTTCTGGGCAGCGTCAAGGCGACGCCGGTCACCGTCACCTTGAACTTCGCCCTCGTTGAGCTTCGCGCCGGCGCAACGGTTACCAATCAGGCCGGGGATCAGAGCTTTTCTACGGCTGGTGGAATGTGTTCCGTCTCCGACGCCTTCGGCACATATCCCGAATGCCGCTTTGCTCTGGCTGAACCCGGGCTGGTCTCTGTCAGTACCTACTGGACCGAGGGGCCGTGCACTCAAGCGTCGTCCTCCTCCAGTTCAGGAACGTCAGGCAATGTGTGGATTGGCAGCATCGATCCTAGCCCCGCAGAGATTGGCCTCGACCCCGTCAAGGTCAAACCGCTTCTCTTCTCGAATCAGCCCGTGGATATGCGGCGTTCCAGTTTCATCTGCCCCGGCACTCCTATCATCGCCACCCCTTATTCCGTCGTCCGGCGTCTCCAGACCACCTTGACGATTCCGGACCTCGATCTAACGAAATACACCATCGATCGTCTGGACCGGCCGGGGGGAGGGTTCAGGGTGAGAAGGCGCTAAATTCCAGGAAGAGAGGGCAACAGGTCTCGGTGGGCTCGATGCCCCCTGGAGCAAATCGCTCAAGGCAGCAGTACCAACTCGCAGACATTGGCGTGGCAGTTCAACATTCCGATCCGCACAAGCTTCGCATCGGATTCTGTGGGCCAGAACCCCTCAAGTTTCGCGCCTTTTAATCGCTCTTCGCCGCTAGCGAGCTCCTTCTCTCCACTCTTTCTTGCGCCAACGATTTTTCCGTCATTCATCAACAACTGGTATTCCGCGACGCCGTTCAAGCCGTTGGCTGCACCAAGCGATATCTTTCGATCGTCCTGAAGTTTTTTCGGTGCATCGTTCACAGATGATTTTGCCCCTGATTTTTGCAACTCGTCAGCGCGCGCTTGCAGCTTTTTCCGTTCTGGTCCTGGCTGTGATGCCGCTATCCCCAGTCGATAGGTAGTCAACGCTTCGTTTTTCCTGCCCCGCGAAGCCTCCAGCTCTCCTACATGTTCTGCTACCGTATCCGATTGAGTATTGACCCAGGCGGCCTTCAGATAACTCGCGGCATCGTCCAACTTGCCTTCGCGATAGAGAATCCACCCCAATGTGTCCCAGACCGCGAACAACTGACGGCTCCTCGCGGCAAACTTCATCGAACTCTCGTCAAGAGTCCAGGTCTTGGTCTCATCCGTCATCATCTCAATTGCTTTTCGTGATGACCGCTTCGTCTTCGGTGAGCTCCTGTCCAGCGTCTGCCAGCTCGTACGCCATGTCGTTCATGACCATTGGATCCTTCGTGTCCTTCATGACAGCCATCAGGGTGTCGTGCCCTTTCTCCTTCATCCCTGACCTTATCTGCGCTTCTCCCAGGATCATCAGGACTCTCTCGTTTTTCTTTCCTTCTTCGGGGAGGTGGGCGATCCCAGCCTCGGCAGCGGTTACAGCTTCAGCGTTGTCGCCATCCTGAAGGAGAAGTTGCGCGAGCCCTAATGAGGGGCGCGGGTCTCTTGTATCTGCTGCTGCCCATTCGACCAGGGTTTCTTTCAGCTCTTTCTTTTGATTAGCCATACCCTCGGCACTCACCAGATTGGCATACACCGAAATGCGCTCGGGATGGCTCGCCAGCTCTCTGTTGTAATCCTGGATAGCGCTCGTCATTGCGCCAAGTTGATAGTGATAGTACCCGTAGGTCTCCCACAGCGAGGGCTCGTCCGGATTCAACTCCTTCGCTCGATCCAAATCCGCTTTGGCTTTATTGATGTCTTGAGATTCGATCTCGGTATAGGCAGACTGAATCAGTTTTGCGGCTTCGGCATTACTGGGCTTCCGCGTGACGCCGGTGCTTGTGGAAGCTTTATTGCCATCTGTAACCAGTTGCACCCAACGTTCATCTGTTAGATCCGATTTATCAATCCACTCCTTGTAGCTCTTCCACTCCGCTAATGGCACGGTCTCTTTCAATATCTCGACCCGTCTCTCGGCAAAGAGCGTGCCCTTTTCGAAACGGTAGGTTTCGTCGAACGTTGCGTAGACCGATTTCGTGTGGATTGGATCCGGTAGAACCGCGCCCCATCCCACCGGCAGTTTCATTGCCGAGTTTGAGGTCATTAGCCGCGGAACTCCCAACTCGACCGCTTGCACCGGTGGCTCTTTCTCGTCAATCTGTGGTAGTTCGGCTGGGCCGATCTGCGCCAGAATTTTCAGATTGCCCCAGTCACCGGTCTTCTCACGTTTGTAGTCGTAGCTAACGGTCATGGCCTGGGCTGTGTCTTCCGGCTTGCTTACGTCCGGATTGCTGGTCGTGCCAACCCATCCCATGCCCTGGGATATTCTTTGCACCAAATCGCCATACTGCCCGGGAGAGATCTGACGGAACGCGGACCGCATGATCAACTCCGTATCTCCGCGAAACGTCCATGTGAGGTGCGAATTGGTCGTTCCTTCCTTATCGAGCGTACCGACCGAGTTTAACTTCTCAAACGATGGAAACGGAAGATCAGCAGGAGTGGTCTCAATCTTCGCCACACCTGCATCGGGCACCACCAGCGCCTTCCTGTCCCGAATGACATAGCTCAGTGCCCGATAGGGAGCCACCTCTTCGGTCGAATCGAGCCAGACGGGCTGACCGTCTACGGAGACTGTCGTAATCAGATGGTTGAAGGAGGATGGCGAAGGCACCGCCTCGTTGAATCGCACTCCTGCTCCTATCAGCACCGCATCCGGATGAAGCCCCGACGCGGTCAGCATGGCGGCGAGCAGCGTGTGTTTATCCTTGCAATCTCCGTACTGGTTCTCGAGCACCTCCCCGGCATGATGCGGCTGATACCGCCCTATTCCAAACGCCACCCCGATATACCGAATCTGGGTCGCTACATAGCCATAGACGGCCTGGACTTTCTCTTCCTCGGTAGCCTTTCCCGCTGTAAGTTCTGCGGCCTTCGCTTTGACCGCGGCATCCGGCACAATGCGATCGCTCTCGAGCCCCTGGTACCACGCACCGACGGCCTCCCAATTCTTGAAGGTCGTCCACGCTACCGAGGGCAGCTTTCCCTGCTTTGCATCCAGTTCCTGTTCCGCAGTCCATACTTGTTTCTTCTTCAGCTCTTTTTCCGCGTCCGCCTCTTTGCCTACTGTTGGCTTCTTCTGCGACCAAGTCCACCGGTAGACTTTGTCGGGGCCCTCCACGGACTCGACCGGCTTTTCCTTCTTGCTCCACACATTGACATACAGATCTTTCGGAACGCGAAGCTCGATCGTCTGCGACAACACCACGCCATCATCCGTGAAGCTCTCCTGGCCCCAGAACTGGCCGGCAGCCTCCGGTTTGTTCATCAGGACCTTCGCCTGCCACTCCAACGTGTCGCCAACCCTCAGATTGCGAATCGGAAGCTGCATCTGCTTCAGATCGCTGTAAAACGGAGCCTCCTGCGTCACCGGAGCGGGCATGTCTATCACCTGGCTGGGCGGAGTCTCAACTACAGTTCCATTGGGACGCCTGATGCGGGCGTAGACAATTTCAAGATGCTGTGTTCCAGCGGAGTAGGGAATGGAGAGAACGCCGAGCTGCTTGACCGAAGCCTCCGACTGGACCCGGAGAACAGCCGTCGTCACTTTGGTACCAGTTCCGTCAGCGGCCATCTTGTAAACGGCGTCGAGATGTTCAACGACGAATGGTTCAGCGGAGTAGTCGGCAGTCGCGGCTGACTTATCAGTCGTGGCCGCTGAACCGCCTGGCGGCGTAATAGGAACTGTGGTTGTAGTACTTTGGCCCAGGGCACCGGCGAAAAACAAGGACAGAAAGCAAAAGCTCAGCAAGGTCGTTCGCATAATCTCCTAGGGGTATATCAGATTCTTTCTCGCTCCTCTATCCCTATTTCGGGGCCCTATTTCCCACATTTCCACCCCCGTCCACACGAATCTGCACCACTCCTGGGCCTTGCCCTTCACCCTCACTGCGCCTACCCTCAAACAATGCCCTATTACTGACCAGTAAACCCCACCAATTTCGCGCCTTTTGGCGAAAATCCACAGCGAAAACCCCCATTTTTCGCCCCTTTAGGCCATTTACCGCGCGTTAATACGGGTATTCGCGCGAGCAACACAACATGTTGTGCTTTCCGCTTGACAGACCCCACAGAGGGCGTTAGTTTCACGAATGCAACCATGCTCCACCTTGCTCAATCTTGCTAACCAAAGCTAGCGGAGCATGACCAGGACCTGACCTCAGTTTTTCAGTTTGTGACACATTCGCCGATGCCTCCCCGGGCGCGGCCCAATCTGTCAGCGCTTTTAGCCGAGAAGTTGCCTCAGAAATCGGGCCTCAAGACTCACTGAACGCCGTGAGCCAAAAGTTATAGATTTTCATCTAATTAGAAGGAGTTTCACCCCATGGCGAGCATCCCCAATCAGACACAGGGCCAGCCCACTACCGACTTCCAGACCGCGCCACCATTCACCTCCCGCGCGCCCGGCCTTACCTTCAACCGGCACTTTACCCGTCCTGGCATCTCCCCCTACGACGAGATCACGTGGGAGCTTCGCGACGCCGTCATCCAGGACTTCAAGGGCAAGATTATCTTCGAGCAGAAGAACGTCGAGGTCCCCGCCGACTGGTCCATGACCGCGACCAACATCGTCGCCTCCAAGTACCTGCACGGCCTCAACGGGACTGACGAGCGTGAGTCTGGTGTCCGCGCGCTGATCACCCGCGTGGCTGAATCCATCCGCGACTGGGGCATCGCCGGCGGCTACTTCGCCACGCCGCAGGACGCTGAGACGTTCTACGCCGAGCTCGCGCACCTGCTTTTGAATCAGAAGGTTGCGTTCAACTCGCCGGTCTGGTTCAACGTCGGCTGCGACCGGTTGGAGCCCAACTCCGACGCGCAGAACTGGCATTGGAACTCGCACTCCTGCGCGGTTGAGTTCTCCGTCACCGGCTATCGCAAGCCCCAGTGCTCGGCCTGCTTCATTAATTCCGTTCAGGACTCGCTCGATTCGATCCTGACGCTGGCCAAGACCGAGGGCATGCTCTTCAAGTGGGGCTCGGGCGCTGGCTCGAACCTGTCGAATATCCGTGGGTCCATGGAGACACTCTCTGGTGGCGGCACCGCTTCGGGTCCGCTCAGCTTCATGCGCGGCTTTGATGCCTTTGCGGGTGTCATCAAGTCCGGCGGCAAGACTCGCCGCGCCGCGAAGATGGTCATCCTCAACGTCGACCATCCGGATATCGAAGACTTCATCCAGTGCAAGGTGAAGGAAGAAGAGAAGGCCTGGCATCTGGTTCAGGCTGGGTACGATGGCTCGGGGCCGGACTCCGAGGCTTACACCTCGATCTTCTTCCAGAACGCGAACAACTCTGTGCGCGTTACGGACGAGTTCATGCGCGGCGTCGAAACCGACGGCACGTTCTCCACCCGTACTGTCAAAGACAAGAAGCCCGTCAAGGAATACCGCGCCCGAGATCTGATGCACACGATCGCCGAAGCCACCTGGCAGTGCGGTGACCCGGGCATGCAGTTCGACTCCACCATCAATCGCTGGCACACGAGCAAGAACACTGCCCGTATCAACGCCAGCAATCCCTGCTCGGAGTACATGTTCCTCGATGACTCCGCCTGCAACCTTGCTTCTTTCAATCTCCTGAAGTTCCTCACTCCGGGAGGCCAGTTCGATATTCCTGCTTACCGTCATGCCATCGGCGTTGTTACTACTGCGATGGAGATCATCGTCGACGCTGCCGGTTACCCGACTGAGATGATCGCGAAGAACTCGCACGACTATCGCCCGCTCGGCCTTGGCTATGCGAATCTTGGAGCGCTGCTAATGGCGTTTGGTCTGCCGTATGACTCCGACGCTGGCCGCGACTTCGCCGCTACGCTTACTTCAATTCTTTGCGGCGATGCTTACTGGCAGTCTTCGCGCATCGCCGAGTCCTGCCCTGCGCTTGGAGCAGCTACTCCGTTGACACAGCAGGCGCACATCGCCGGCGGAGCCTGCCCTGGGTTCTATGTGAACCGCGAGCCCTTCCTCGACGTTGTTCGCATGCACCGCGCTGAGGTCAACAACATTGGTAAGTCGAAGAGTTCGGTTGAGCCCTTTGTTGTTCCGCAGCTCGATCAGCTCATCGATGCGTCTCGCCAGGCTTGGGATGGAGCTCTTGCGCACGGCGAACGTCACGGCTACCGCAACTCCCAGGTCACCGTCTTGGCTCCTACCGGCACGATCGGTTTCATGATGGATTGCGACACTACCGGCATCGAGCCCGATCTTGCGCTCGTGAAGTACAAGAAGCTCGTCGGCGGCGGCATGATCAAGATCGTCAACAACACCGTGCCGTCGGCGCTCATCAAGCTCGGCTACTCCGAGTCGGAGGTCAACGCCATCGTCAGCTACATCGACGCCACCGGCACCATCGAGGGCGCACCTGCGATCAAGCCTGAGCACCTCGCGGTGTTTGACTGCTCCTTCAAGCCCGCCAAGGGCACGCGCAGCATCCACTATCTTGGCCACATCAAGATGATGGGGGCGACGCAGCCGTTTCTTTCGGGGGCGATCTCGAAGACCGTCAACCTCCCGCAGGACTGCTCCGTCGACGACATCGCCGAGGCTTACATGGAGAGCTGGCGTCAGGGCCTCAAGGCTGTCGCTATTTACCGCGACAACTCCAAGGGCACGCAGCCTCTGAACGTCAATGCGCAGACCGATGCCGACAAGAAGGGAACCAAAGCCATGGCTGCGGTTGCTCCTGTGGCCGCCGGCACCATCGAGATCGAAGAGGCTGTGGCTGCCGCCAAAGCCGCGACTCTGGCCGCTGCTCAAGCCAGCATCGACGCCGCTCACACTCGCGTCTCCGCGCTCGAGCTTCAGCTCAAGGCAATCCTCGAAGCTGCCACGCAGAACTCTGACTCCGTCGACGCCCAGGCTCCGCCGCGCGCCGTCCGTCATCGTCTCCCTGCGGAGCGTGCCTCGGTCACGCACAAGTTCGGCCTGGCCGGACATGAGGGCTACATCACCGTCGGGCTCTACCCCAACGGCCAGCCGGGCGAGATCTTCATCCGAATGGCCAAGGAAGGCTCCACTGTCTCGGGTTTGATGGACTCGTTCGCGACTGCAGTCTCACTCGCGCTGCAGCATGGCGTGCCGCTTCGCGTTCTTTGCGAGAAGTTCGCCCACACGCGCTTTGAGCCCTCGGGCTGGACCGGCAATGAGCAGATCGGCTACGCGAAGTCGATCATGGATTACATCTTCCGCTGGATCCAGATCCGCTTCCTCTCGGGCCACCAACTCAACCTGTTCGCGAGCCTCGCGCCGCAACCCTCGGTTCCGGTTGAAGGCCACGTCCTGTCGCCAAATAGCACGATCGTCCCCTCGCTCAGCGCCTCTGTGGAGGCTGCCCAGTCTTCGTTGTTGTCATCACCCAGCGAAGCAGAGGGGCCTGGATTTAGCGACGTTGAGCACTACCACTACACCACTCCACCCCAGCAAGGCATCGCGCCGGACCTCACGGCCCGGAGCGGCCTCGAAACGAGTCCCTCGTCTCTGGGCTCCAGTCCTTTGTCGTTAGAGGATCGTGGCATCTACCACGCTGCCGACGCCATGAAGGACATCGTCGACCTGCGCGACTCGCCGTCTTGCGCTACCTGCGGAGCTATCATGACCCGCAGCGGATCCTGCTACCGATGCATGAGTTG
The DNA here is from genome assembly GCA_963798925.1 of uncultured Acidobacteriaceae bacterium. Taxonomy (GTDB): domain Bacteria; phylum Acidobacteriota; class Terriglobia; order Terriglobales; family Acidobacteriaceae; genus Edaphobacter. Next base: position 562,236 of record CAWCVD010000001.1, on the reverse strand, counting down.
TGGGAGTACTAGCGGCTGCAGCTAGGTTGCGGCGTTAGACTCCATCCCCACCCATACCAAAAGCCCCTCCAATTGAGGGGCTTTTGTAACTTTTGCGGTCAGCCGTGACGTTCCATCTCATCGGCCAATTCCTTTGCAAATTCCTCGGCCTCAGACTCTCGTACAAACTCGTGCGGAATTGGAATTTTATGAAGAAGATTTTCCGCCTTTTTGAACGCATCCTCCAATCGTGAATCCGAGGGAGCTCCCAATAGAAAATATGGCTTGAACAGTTCAGTGCTGTCACCCAGACTTATGGCTCTTCCTATCCACCGATTCGCCTTGTCAAGCATTGCATTGCTGTCTATCAGATCAAAGGAGACCGGCTCAAAGACATTCCAAGTTCCATTCTTCCAAGAATGGGCGAACTCATATTCGTAATCCGTGGACGTAATTAGTTTTGGAACCAAATGAGCGGTTACGTTTTTCCGATCGAGCGAAGGACGGAAGCTGCGCCAGACATCTTCATCATTACGTTGAGCGATTTTCTTCGAGGCTCCGTAGTGTTCCACATATCTAATAAACAGTTGATCAACCAAAGCAGCGAAGTCGTTCGTCGTTCCTGCCCCCCCGGAGACAAACTGAAATGAACTGTCATCGATTGGAAGCACTGAATTAAGAATCTCGGGCAGCGCAGACGGAGGGTTGAATTGCAGACTGGAAGGCATTTGAAGCGCAACTTCATTAATTGCATCTTGGATATATCGGAGCGTCTGGCGAAAGCGAAGACCATCGAAATATTCGAACAGACCCGAAATACGACTATAGTGATTCGTGCATTTAGCCTGGAGCTGCTTCGTCGTGGGCGAATAAACCACAATTCCGACGTTAACGAATTCGAGAGTTACTGCGTCGTAAATAAATCGAAGAACGCTGAAAGAGTACGAAGTTTTCACGCTAACCTCCTCTGCAACTCGTCAATAAATTCGTATGAATGATCGGAAATGAGAGTCATGCGTTCGCCGATGGCAGCTAGGTGGCTTTGATCCCAGTCAGTGGGTATCGAACCGCTAATATTGTTAAAGAAGTCTTCTGGGAGCGCCGAAAGCCTTTCGGCGAAGGACTCTAAGGCGAGTTTCTTTCGGCGAAGCTGATTAAAGAATACATGTTGAGTCCAACTCTGCTCGTCAGCGACCCTCCAAGGTTCGTGACGCGGAAAAATATTGAAGGTAGATGCAAATGCAAGTTCATGGTCGTAAATAAATAGTTGATCACCCACCGTACCTAGGTTTGGGTTATTGAACTTACGGTCCGGATTATCGATCAACACATCAAATGCGAATATTTCGCATGCTGGCTCAAACTGGCTCGCACTTGGAATGCGATCGACTGGCCAAGTCCCCAACCCGATCAAGAGCTTGGTAGCAAAATTCAACCCTATACTCCGTCTGCACAATTCAGCGTTATCGGGTACTTGCATTGCCATTGCCTCAACCATTTCGGCATCAAGCTGAACAAAGAATTGCACCGGATGTGATATGCCAAAATAGTCAGCTAGCTCTGCGGCGAGAAGCTCGCGCACTAATTGGGCGGTTCCGAATTCACATCCACCTCTTAATTTGACTACGTAGTCCTCTATTTCGTTGCGGTCGATTTGCACGCAGCCAAGAAGCGCCGGCGAAGTTCGACCTGTGCTCATGAAATCGATGAAAAACCGTCGCGACGAGATGTCCAGCCAATCGAACTCTCCAAGACCTACATTTGACTGATTACATTCAGGATACAGAAAGATCCATGAATGCCCAGGGCATTCATACTGAACAACATTGGAAGGACGGTGGCAACTTGGGTGCCCCCATTTTTCGCGCGGTCTCATCGTGTTCTGTCGGGCATTGGAGCGAAACTCGAATCGTCTTCGTTCCAGTTGAGAGCGGGCGGCCTCAGCGGCTAAAGCCGCACTCATTACCGATTCCAAGCGGCACGGCTAAAGCCGTGCCCTTAAGCAAAACTGAGCTCTTCCGTGGCGGGTGGCCCAGATCTAAAACCTGGGTGCCCCATCTTCGCGCAGTCTCATTGCGCTCAGGTGGGCATTCGCGCCAACGAGAACCTTTCGGATCCTTCACCCCTTGACTCCTCATCCGAACGGGCGCATGCTCATTCCACAATTTGAACGAAGGGAATCACTCGATGAGAAAATCTCTCTTCATCCTCGCCCTCCTTGTTTCTACCTTCATTCTTCCCCTCGCCGCCTGCGCTGATACGCTTCTCGACTTCACGCTCACCGGCCCTCCCGGCGTTGTCACCTTCACTCTCCCCGAGCATCCCTTCTTCCAAGACACCCTTCATCTCGTCACTGTCGGAACCCGCACGTCAGCATCCTTCAACGGCGTCAGCGGCTACTCCGTCGACCTCAGTTTTTTCACCGGCATTGCTGATTTTCCCGATTCTCTTTTGCTCAACCTCTTTTCCCTGGAGCCCTCCCTAGGCTACGCCTTCGGTGTCAACCTCTACGGTCCCCTTCTCCTCTCTCCATATCGTGGCTCCGATTACCCACCGCCAGCCGGCGACTTGACTGGCCTTATCTCCACCGGCGACTTCGGCCTGACCGCCTATTCCATCACCACTGACATGCCAATTAATTACTCTCTCGAAGTCACCCCCGAGGCCGCTACCACCCCCGAGCCATCCACGCTCATCCTGCTCCTCACCGGAGCCTGTGGCATCCTCTCCCTCGCTGCGAGACGCAGGGAGGGGCGGGTGACCCAGGTCTAAGACTTGGGCGCCCCATGTTCGCGCAGTCTCATCGCGCTAAGGAGAGCCTTCGAGCGAAGCTCGAACCGTTCTTGCTCCGGTTGGGGGCGAGCGGCCTCAGCGGCTAGAGCGGCGTTGCAAGGGGAGACTCTTGCGGCACGGCTGAAGCCGTGCCTTAAGCACGACACAATGGCGTTAACCTGGCGGGTGGGCCAAGTACAGCCGCCAAAGCGATCTCGTAACTATCGAACTCAACCACGATTGTCATCTGCTCGAACCCAGCCTCGTGAGCCATCACGCTCTGATAACAGAAGGTTGTTAATTCATTTTGAGCAACACCAACACGTAATGTAATGCGGCAAACAACTGTAAAATTCCGGCAGTATAATCAGCGACCTCGATACATCTTCCAGGCAGTCCTGAAGAAGATCGATATCATCCATCGCTACTTATCGAGCAATAGCGATTCAGACCGGACCTGGGTCCGTAGTCATTTCGATCGCGGACCACCACCCGCAGCGGGTCCCCCGTACTCCGAAAGGAAATCGAAGATGAAGCATACGACCAGGCTGTTAATAGCTGCCTTTGCGATGTGGATCGTCAGTTGTATCCCTTCGACCGCGCAGGAGGAATTCACCTACAACGGGGATACAGGCCCAGGATATTGGTCGACTCTGGAAGAGGACTTTTCGGCTTGTGCCGCATCGCCTACGGGACACCAGTCTCCTATCGATATCGACGCTGTGATCGAAGACCCGCGACTCGACTCTCTGAACCTCCTCTTGAGTGATATGCCATTTACTCTGATCAACAACGGTCATACGATCATGGCCACACCGAAGTTTGGGGGAACGCTGAGGCTCGATGGCGACACCTACACTCTCTCCCAGTTTCACTTCCACACGCTGTCCGAACATACCGTAGAAGGAAATCATGGCGTGATGGAGCTTCACGCGGTATTTACCGATGCAAACGGTAACAATGCGGTCATTGGAATGTTGTATAAGATCGGCAGGCCAAACCTGTTCCTGCAGCAGTTGATCGCCGTCGGATTACCGAAACTGACCACATCCGCACCGGTAACGATCAACAGACTCGGTCTCGGCGACGCTTTCACGGATACCTCACGGTATTACACGTATGCGGGCTCCCTTACTACACCGCCGTGCTCCGAAAACGTGAAATGGCTTGTCTTGAAGCAGTGGGCTGAATTATCGCCAGAACAGTTCGAAGCGTTTCGGACTATTCTCGGCGATGATTTTCGTCCAGTTCAAAAACGCAACCAACGCGTGGTGCGTGCCACGGCAAGGTAAGCACCGCTTAAAGCGGAACAGGGACAGCCGCTCAATCATTAGTCGGAAGCAAGTGCCGAGTGGCCCATTCACGCAGTTTCATCGCATGAGTGGGCCACTCGAGCTTCAGTTCGAACCGTCTTCGCTCCAGTTGAGAATGAGCGGCTAAACCCCCTCGGCAATCCGAAAGTCCCTCTCCACAGCCGGACCAAGCGCAGCCAACGCCTTCTTGTAGTCTGCACTCTCATAGGCCGCCAGAGCGATCTCGTAGCTATCGAACTCAACTATGACCGTCATCTGCTGCAGCCCAGCCTCGTGAGCCGTGACCGCGCTCTTTGGCGACACCAACAGCCTCGCCCCAAATTTCTTCAGTGCCTCTCCAGCCAGCGTCACGTAGTTGTTCATCATCGCCTCGTCACCGACCTTCCGGTACGCCACCACCCAATAACCCTTCTTCATATCGCTCCCTCTCTCGAATGCCTTCAATCCTGCTTCAACTGTAGAACTGTGGCTGCGCCGAACGATACCACGACTCATCCTCTGCCGGCGTGCCTTCTGGCGCAGCTACACTCTTCCTCAATTTTCGGAGCGATGCGTAGCGTTTTGAGATATCTGCACGATTTTCGATGATAGAAAACCGAATGAGGCTATAGCCTCATTGTGCTCTTACTGCATAAACGTCAACGATTTCCAGCTCTACGTCTTGTTGCGACTGAGGGATTTCACTAGTTGTTTTCCTCGGTTTGTCCCTTTACAAGAGACGCTGAAGGTTCCTGCGCCGTATTTGCGTTTGCCGAACAATCGCAGGTCTGTCGCGTACGTCCTACAGGAGGGCAATCAAGCCCACAAACGAGATACGTGGAGGACCGAGTGACACTGATCGGAACACACGATTGGATTTCACGCCACGGTTCCGCCATTTCGTCGGCCGCGTTCCGTTTCGTTCGCCGACGTGGGAAGTTCTGGCATCTGCTTTGCCGGTCAGAGAAGACAGAGATGCCTTGCAAGTCCAGCCACGATGGGCGACGATCACGCCTCCTTCCTTTCTTCCTGATGATTCCCATCTCGCTGGGATCCGGCGGTTGTCTTCGAATGGGACCGAAGATGGTTGCTCATGATCGCTTCGACTTTTCCAGTGCCATCGAACGCTCGTGGAAGGAGCAGATGCTTCTGAATATGGTGCGGCTCCGATACCTTGATCCACCATTTTTTCTGGACGTGCAGCAGGTCATCGCCCAGTACACTCTTGAAGGCTCAGGCACGATCGCTGGCTCCGGCTTGGGAGCTGGCCCAAACGCATCGCTGGGGGTCAGCGGGCGGTGGGCGGAGAGTCCAACCGTCACTTACAACCCCATGAGCGGTGAAAAATTCACCAAGAGCTTGTTGCAACCTATTAGTCCTATCGATCTTTGGGAGTTGGTTGAAGCTGGTTGGCCGATTTCAGATATTTTTCGAGTCACAGTCAGGTCGATTAATGGGCTTCATGCCACAACAACGACAAATGCGCTCAAGCATCCGGGGGATCCTGAGTTTTACCGTGTCATCGGCCTGCTGCAGGAGCTCCAGTCGGCGGACGCTTTTGGATTGGATGTGGAGGATCGTGGGGGCAAAGGAACAGGGATCGTGACATTTTTTCGTGCTGCCACGGCGGACAAAACTTCCCTGGAAGCAGCTCGGACTGCGCGAGAGCTGCTGCGGCTCAGCCCCGACGCGAAGGAATTCAAGATCAGTTTTGGCGCCCTGCCGCAAGATGACAAGGAGATCGCCATGTTGACACGTTCCATGCTGGAAATTCTTATGGAAGCTACGGCAGGCGTGGAGGTTCCGGATTCCGATATTACGGAAGGACGCGCATCCAAGATAGATGAGCAAACATCGCCGACAGAGATAAAGGGCACCTTCAAAGTCCGAGTGCGATCATCATCCGAAAAACCACCGGCGAATGAGGCGTTCGCGTCCGTTCGATATCGCAACCAATGGTTCTGGATCGATGACCGTGATTTAGCTGCCAAGCGGGGTCTCAGTTTTCTGATGATGTTGTTCACCCTGGTGGAGTCAGGCGCTACCGCAGCGCCACCGGTCCTTACCATTAGCAAACCCTAGAATTCATTTTGAAAAAGAACAGACGGATCACTGTCAAGCGACCTCGTCGATCGATCACCTCAGTAACTTGCCGGCGAGCCAGTAATCGACACTGAACCTTCCCGGACCAGAGCAGATCAGCCAGATAAAGAAGAGCACGTACAGGACTTCCGGAAGGTAGAGTAGATCGTCGAGCCAGCTAAGAGGCGAAAGTCCTTTAGGGATGGTGGAAATGGCGCTGGTCAGAGTGGCGACAATCATATCGATCAATAAAGCCACGCTGGCCGGGCTCGAAAAAAAACCCACGGTTATCAAAGATCCGGCAACGAATTCGACACCCGACACGAAATAAGCCATCTGGTGCGGAAACGGGACTTTGGCTTGGACGAGCGTCTCGTAAACAGGTTTCGTGCCGCCGGCAACAAACAATTTGTTTGCCCCGGAGATGGCGAAGAACAGGCCGATCGAAACGCGCACCAGCAGGATGGCATATTGTTCCAAATTACTGTTACCCAGCAGCGCAAACTGGATCAACCGTTTCCAATCCATCTCTTGCCCCTCCATCGCGAGTTCTCGTGCCTCGATATTATGTGTCCATCCGTTCGACCCATTGAGCGCGGAATGCGGGAGCCTGGAATGGATCCGCAAAGTACTGTGTCTCGCGCGCAACCTTGTCGCCCTTGAACTCCATGATGCTCACGGTGTAGGACGGCTTACTGTCGTATGTCAGGATGAATTCGGTGATCCAAAGATCACCGCTGCCAATGATGCGTCGGATAGAAAACCGCTTATTGCTCGGCTGACTGGCGCGCTGGTTCTGAATGTTGGATCGACCGCGGGTTCGCTCCCCTGACTGCGGATATTCCAGCACCGCGTCCTCGAGATAGATGCGGTGCTCCGTCTCAAAATCGTTGGCATCGGACGCTGCCCAATGCTGATCCAGTGCCGCACGGATCTCTTGATCGCGCACTCCGGAATCCTGATCCTTCTTTTGTTGATCGTTCATCTTGAGCCTCCAATTGATAAGAAGCTAAATGCCTTAGCGGAATCGGAGTGTACGACTCGTCAAGTCTCGCTGTTCGATCAACCCAGAGTCTACACCGCACATCGGGTGCCCCATTCGTCGCGGTTTACCGGGTGCCCCAGGTCCAGAAACCTCGGTGAACCACTGGTGGATGTGCCGAACGATACCACGCTACCAACCTCTCGCCGGTGCATCTAATGACGAGGGAGGGCCCACCCCGTGCGCCAGAGATTTCGCATACCGTTTATCGCGCTCTTCACCCTAGGCTTTGCCATCTGCAGCCAGAACGTCTCGGCCCAGAACCCCCAGAACCCACCCGCCTCACCCCAAGCACCCACCCAAACGCAGACCACAACCCAGCCGCAACCCCGCAGTCCGGGTGGTGATGTCGGCAGCGGGGCCGGCGACATCGGCAAGGGTACCGCCAAGGGAACCGGAGCGGCAGCCGAGGGCGTCGGCAAAGGCGCCGGCGATCTCGTTACCCTTCACCCCGTCGGAGCGGCGGAAAACGTCGGCAAAGGCGCGGGCGTCGCCGGCAAGGACGTCGGCGTCGGTGCCGCTAAGGGCACAGGCAAAATCGCCAAGGGCACAGGTCGCGGCGTCGGCAAAATCTTCCACCACGGCCATCACGACGACACGGCTCCACCTCCATCCAGCCCACAAAACTAACGGAGGGTGGGCCGGTTGGCCCGAAATTAAACTGGGGTGCCCGACCCTCTTGCGATTTCATCGCGCTAAGGCGGGCTAATCCCTCTCTTCGACTCTCTCGCCAACCACACTAACAACTCCGTCAACTCCTGCCAACACACCGCAAGAGCTTCGCTGACATCGCTCATCGGCGAGCGGCAATCTTCCAATGCACGTTTGGCGGCGCTTGCCCACGCAGCCCACTCCGCGCCGCGCGCGCGCAAGCCGAGCAGTCTCTGCACTCCGTCGAAGGAGACCATGTCGGCATACCTTCTCTCGATCGTTTGCATCTGCTTTTGGCACAACACCAGAGCCCGTCGTGTGGCGTCAAGATCGGGCGCAGATCGAAGCCCCTTCACTGCCGCCTCCACTCCAGACCGTGCCTCTTGAATGTGACCCAGCACCTCCTCCGCCTCATCCCCAATCGCGTCAACGATGACAGAGTCGCCATCCACAGGCCGATCCTCAACAATCGTGAGGCGCAGTGCGTGGACGGTCTCCTGAAGCCTTATCAAACGAAGCCCCAAACCCACAAATGTTTCCTCAACTGCCATCAAGCACCGTTCCCTATGTCTCCCCGATCTCGCGGGAAATCAAAACAGAAGACCCCGCAATCGCGGGGCCTCTGCTGAAGACGTTGACTCTAAATCAAGAAGCGCGCTTCCTCAAACCGGCGGCAGCCGCCTTCTCGTCTTCGCGACTCTTCTGCGCTGAGTACTTCTCCTTGGCAGACTTCGGCTTCTTCTTCTGCTCTGGTTCTTCGGAGCTCTGCGTAAGAATCGGCCCTGCGGCGTCGGTAATCTTCGCCGCCGCGGCTAGCTCTTCGTTCAGATTCCTGGTCAACAGATCGACGACGTCCTGCATCCCCAGAGTCTTCGCCATGGAGATCGTCGCTTGATAACCTGCGATCTCATAGTGCTCCGTCCGCAGAGCCGCACCGATCAGACCGCAATCGAACGACGCACCTTCTTCGTCCTTCTCCAGCGCATCTGCGCCTTCCTCGACGATGCCCTCCATTCCATTGCAATGCTCTCCGGTCGGCTTCTCCTCCAGATGCACGAAGACCTGCTTCAAACGTTCCACCTGTCCCTTGGTTTCCTCCAGATGCCTGGAAAAAAGTTCTTTGAGCTTGGCATCTTTCGCGCCCTTGGCAAGCTTAGGCAGAGCCTTCACCAACTGATTCTCCGCGCTGTACATATCGCGCAACTCATCCAACAAAACATCCCTAAGTGGCATAATCCTTCTCCTGTGTCGATCTATTGATCCCCGGCCACGACGCCACTTTGCGAATCAGAATAGTGAGAGACACATTACCCAAAGGAAGTTGGCTGAGACAGCTGGCCAAAACGCAAACGTAGCGGTTGGCCCTGAATCGCCTTCTATCGTGCGCCGAAACACTCCTAAACATCATCGAATCAGGCTGTAGACTTCCACCCATATGCCAACCATCCATCCAGGCCGTTACACCGCCCGCATCGAAGGCCCTTTTGTCGTCTTTATCATCGGCTTTCGCATCAACCGCCTGCTCGCCTTCGGCAAGTGGATCCCCGTCGCCAAAGCGATGCCTCCTATGCTCAAGGAGCTCTACGCCAATCCCGAACTCGGGTTCCTCGGCGCCCAATCGTCCATCTACTGGCCCGGCGTGATGATGGTCCAGTACTGGCGCAGCTTCGAGCACCTCGTCGACTACGCCCAGTCGCGGAACGCCGCCCATCTCCCCGCGTGGAAGGCCTTCAACCAGAGCGTTGGCGACGACGGCACCGTCGGCATCTGGCACGAAACCTATCAGGTTGCTGCCGGTAAGTACGAGTCCATCTACGCCAACATGCCACGCTTCGGCCTCGCGCTAGCCGGCACTCACGAGGCTGCGACCGGACACCTGCGCGACGCCCGATCACGCATGCAACCCTGATAAGGTGTTGACCACAGTTCCCTAAGGCATCCGGGAGGCAGTGCGCATGACCACAGAGGTATTGTGGGCGGCGGAAGATGTGTTATGCAAATCGTGTGTACTTCCACAAAGCCCATCCGCCAGCCACTAGAAAGAGCAGCATCACTCCGACCAGCATCATTCCAAAGCCATAGTTAATGGCCAGTGGAGGTCGCCTGGCGTAAGCAGCAAACCGGGCAAAGACCGCGAGAGCGCCGGCAAGAATCACATAATCCCACCAACGTCGTTTATGGCCATAGCTGGACTCTGGCTCCTCACCACTCTGCGCCGCTATCGTTTCGTCCAGGTCCATGTTGTACCGCGTGCACTCCCGAGTGATAGTTCGAATGCACGAGGCGCGTTCACCAGGAGGCGCAGCAGCTGTACTGATTGCAAGCGCACCCAGAATCATTAACGCCGATGCGGAAAAGATAACGACCTGGGTGGATCGGCTGAAGTGAATAAACTCTCCGAACACGAGAGCACCCCAGACCAGCCCCCAGAGCTGATTCGTGTTTGAGAGTGGGATCGCTCGGCTGATGCCTATATATTTGGTGCCGTATTGCTGAAAGAGATCACCAATGACCCAGCAGAAGCCTCCCAGGAAGAGCCATAGGGTGGAAGACTTGATCTCCTTCAATTGGACCAGCGTCGAACTGCCTCCGTCGTGGAGTGTAAACGCCATGGTCACTATGATCGCCAGTTCGCCAAGCGTGAAAATTGTGACGAAGGAAAGCGGATTGAGGCCCGAAAGATACGCCTTTCGATAGGGGATATACATTGTGCCCAGGAGCAGTCCCGCACCGAGCGCAGCGCCCACACCCGAGAAGACACGATGCGCGGAGATAACGCCCGAACCTGCTGAAGCAAAGGACAGTGCGACGGCTCCAACCATGATGGCGATCGCTCCCCCTAAAACACTTATCCATGTTTTGGCGCCGGCACCACGCAACTCTCCAAACAACAACCATCCCCAAAACAACCCCACCAGCGAGTTAATGTTCCACAGGGGAAAGGCGATCGCCAACCCGACGTCGCGTACAGCAACAATCGTTAACGTATTCGCCACAGCCCAGATGCCCCCAGCGAGTACCGCCCAAATCATCAGATGGGGCTTTTGCTTCAGGTCGTACATCACAAACGATGTGCCTTTTAGAAGCGTAGGTACCGTCCACCGTGCGAAAAAGACGCCAACAATCATGCACAGCGAGATAACGACCGGAGAAAAGCCAGTGTTTACCAACTTTGTCGGAGCTTCCGCGCCGCCCAACCACGTTGAGGCAGCGATCGCGCAAAAGACACCCAGCCCGTGCATCGATCGCATTGCTGGAACAGTTTTAGCTGTACTCAAATGTCACCTGGCGTAACACGGCGGCCGTTAGATTCTTTAGGGGCTTATAGAAGGCTTGATGGCGATGGACGAAATCTCGCAGAATGGCGTAACGAGTCGTTCAGGGGTCCATCATCAATGGTTCCTCACATACGAAAGACGCGGCAAATCTACGCGAGACCCTTAAACAGTGTCAAGGGGCGCGTGACGCAGAGACTGGAACGTGAGCACCCATCTTCACGTAGCCTCATCGGCTCAATGACTCGGAAGGGCTGTTTAAGAGGAGATCCGCTAAGCCCGCGTCTTGGATGCGTGTGCTTCGGATGTGTGCACTTCGCAAACCGAGGCCATCAGGCCGAGCTCCCTGCAGCCAACGATCCTGGTAGCAATATTGGGGCAGTTCGGGTAATCGCAGAGATACTCAATAAGTTCTTCTTCGCGACCGTCCGGATCAATAAGGCCCGTCTTAATCGTTACCCGCGACATGATCACCCCCCTGGCTCTACCGCTCTATTGTCGATTCGGGGGAGGGGCTTTGCGCAATCACACTTTCAGGGCGGGTCCCCTACTTATCAATACTTGGGGACCCGGACACTCTTGAAGCACACAAGGAACTCCGGCGCGTGGACGATGGACTGGGCATTCGAGCGAAGGTCGAACCCGGAACCTCAAAGCCATCTTCGTTGACCGATCCCTATCCCGCGAATACTGTTCTCACCAAGGAGAACCGACGCTCATGAGCACACGCGCCCCGCTTCCATGCTGCCGCCACACCATCGCCAAGGGCGGCGAGCAACTCGTCATCGAAACCACCTCAGGCCAGCGGATCACCCTCCAGCAATCCGCCGCATCTGTGCTTATAGAAGACGCTAACGGAAATACCATCCGCCTCGACGCCACGGGTATCTCGATCACTGCCGCAGCGAGGATTGTCCTATCCACTCCGCAGATCGAGATCAACGCATCGTCCGTCATCGTCAACGCCGCGATGACAACGTTCAGCGGAGTCGTTCAGGCAGACACTGTCATCGCCAACTCGGTCGCAGCCAGTTCCTACACGCCAGGCGCAGGCAATATCTGGTAGTGAACCGAACTCACCCGCACCTTGATAAACCCACTCGTCAAAATCAACCAGCCGGCGATCGGCCGGGCTTGCGTTTCCCCGCGAGAGCGCCAAACACGACCGAATTCCAATCTTAACTCGATTCATTTGCGAAGTCTTTGCACACTTATTGTGCGGGACCTGCAGAGCAAGTAGCACAAATAACACGAGCGCTACTTACTCACAACAATCAGAGTCACTCCATGCTTGGGAATCCTCGAAGTAAAAACCCCGGATTGCCGCCCCAGATCCTTTCCATTCCAGACATCTCGCACGCTCGCGCCACTCTTAAATCCGATCTCACCCAAATCGACAGACACATCCCTCGTGCTCCAACTCCGATTGAACAGCCCCACTGCCACTCGTCCACCACTCAGCGGCTTCGTCCAGACATCCAGATCCCCGCTCTGATATAAACGATCCCCCTGCCTCCCCAACTCGTCCTGATCGATTGCAATCGCTTCCTTGTTCATCAGAATATTTTTATCCGCCTCTGACATCTTCGTCAGATCATTTCCGGCCAGCAGCGGCGAAGCCAGCAGCACCCAAAGGCTCATGTGCGTCTTATATTCGTTCTCCGTCATCTTGCCGTTCCCAATCTCCAGCATGTCCGGATCGTTCCAGTGCCCCGGTCCCGCGTACTTCGACAGGCCCGCCTGACTGAACCCAATCGCGATCATCCGCCCATACGAGTCATCGATGTCGTCCGTCGTCCGCCACGCATTTGCGCCTAAACCGGGCCCCCACTTCCACGGCTGGTCTACGCCGTACTGGCAAAGGCTATAAACAATCGGCCGGCCCGTCGCCTTCAGCGCATCGCCCATCTTCTTGTAAGCCGCGATCATCAGATTATTTGCTGCACTCGGATCATCCGGATGTTCTTTCTCCACCTGATGCATGTTGTCCTGGAACGAGCACAGATCGTACTTCAAATAATCCACGCCCCACTCGGCATATGTCTTCGCATCCTGCGCCTCATGTCCCAGACTGCCCTCATACCCTGCGCAGGTTTTTGCTCCCGGCGAAGAATAAATCCCAAACTTAAGTCCCTTCGAGTGGATGTAATCTCCCAGCGCCTTCATATCCGGAAACTTTTCGTTCGTATGCAGCACTCCCTGCCCATCGCGTTTTCCCTGCCACGTGTCGTCGACGTTCACGTACACATAGCCTGCATCGCGCATACCGGTGCTCATCAGCGAGTCAGCCGCCGATCGCACATCGGCATCTGTCACATGTCCAGCAAAGTGGTTCCAACTGTTCCAGCCCATCGGCGGCTTAGCCGCAACCGTCACCTGACCGGCCGAGGGAAGGGAACAGACTACACAGCAAAACGCAAACGCCGCCAAAACTCGCATCAAGCAACACTCCTCAAAAGAATCAAGCACAAACGCGTCTCAAGCATACAGGCCAGAGCATTGGATCTAAAATGTGTGAGCGTACATATGAACGGACGTACCCTGATAACTTTAATCGACGCTGCGCAGGAGGTCTGCTCGCATGTTCTTCTTCTCAAAAAGAGATCCTGTCATCGGTGACATGCAAAAGACCCTCCACAGCCTCCAGTCGAGCGACCCTCCAACTCTCCAAGCCCTTGATGCCAAAACCGGAGCCGGCACCGACTCGATTCTCGCCGGCCTTCCCGTCGAGAAGAAGCGTCAGCAGGCCGTCCTGGAACTTCAGCAATCCATTGCCTTCGCAAAAAACGAATCCGATCCCGACGGGCACACCTATCACTCGCGCGACGCGCTCACTGGAATCACTCAGACTCATCTCGCAACCAACAACCTAAGCCAGCAACCCGCAGACAACGTCCTCCCCGAACTTCAAGCGTTCGGCCAGGGAAATCCCATCGTCTGGATTCCTACCGGAATCGACGGCATCCTCGAACATTTCAAGCCCAAGGCAAGGTTCAAGATAGCCACCGCCGCCAAAAGTCTGATCCAACTCCCCGACGTCTGCAAGGTTGCTCTGCTCGCCGATTGGGGAGCCGATAACGAACACGCGAAAAAACTCGGCGACCTCGCCATCGCCCGAGGCGCTGACATCGTCATGCATCTTGGCGACATCTATTACTCCGGCTCAGCAGCCGAGTGCCAGACTTTCCTCAAAAACTGGCCGCTGCGCGATGCCCAGGGAAATCCTGCAACGGGACGAAGCTTCGCACTCAACGGCAATCACGAGATGTACTCTCTCGGCCGCTACTACTTCACGACGGTGCTCGATGGACTCGGCCAGGAGGCAAGCTACTTCACGCTGTCGAACAACTGGTGGCAGATACAGGGTCTCGACACCGCTTACGTTCCCTTCAGCATCAGTGGGGGAGATATCGACGCGAACATGAAGCCGCAATGGGACTGGCTCATCGACAGCATCAAGTCCAATCCTGGAAAGAAAAATATCTTCCTCAGCCACAACCAGCCGCTGTCCGCGCATCTGCCCGAGTTCGAAGCTGCTGGGCCACTGAACTACGAGTACCACCTGCTCCAGGAAGCGACGAACTCCAACGCGATCTTCGCCTGGTTCTTCGGTCACGAACACCGATGCACCATCTACGACGACACCAAAACTGACTTCAAGGCTCGCCTCATCGGCAACGGTTCCATCCCGCATCATCCGCAGGAAGAGGTCTCACCCGAGAAGGATGAAACGAACACTGCCTGCACGCCATTTGTCGCAGTCAACAAGTGCGCCATCGATGCCGGCCCCGTCGCCATCAGCACCTTTGCCATGCTCACCTTCGACAAAGAGACCTGCGACGTCGACTACATCAACGAAGACGGTACGCGGTTCTATCAAACCGAGCGCTGGCAATCGCAGGCAAGTTAGAGCCGACCCCAACTCCTTAGAAGCATCATCACCACGCCCGCTGCCAAGTGGAGTGGTCGCAACCACTTACAAAAACCGCGACAAACCTTGGCTCAATTTCGTCACCGTGACTCGGCGCATCGATCGAGAAAGACTCACAACTTCTCGAGCACCTTTCAACTTCCTGATATACAAGATTTTTAAAAAGTTCTTGCCAGAAGTTAATTATGTGGTATTTTGAAACCACAAGAAACCACGACATCCCAAAAACAGGGCTGAAATCTAATGATTTCGGTAAGCGCAGTAGTTTTTTCTTAGCAGCTGAGTTGTTAATGCTCTAAGTCGCCGCGTATCTCTCCTCGTTGGTCTCTGACTGGAATGCTAGTCAGTTGGCGTGGCAAAACGAAGGCCTGGTAACCAGTCGCAGTCTTTGCAGCTTCGAGAGTTAATTCGCAGCTCGTTTTCTGTTCCTATCGATTTCTTCTCTCTTTCAGCAGCCTGAAAGCAGCGGGAAATCCTTATTCCAAAATGATGTCTTAGCCAGCTGCCTTTGCGGTTCGCAGCAACGGTAGCTCTCCATCTAAGTTCCACTCTCTAACAGACTCGAATTCCCAGACATGAGAATTACGAGCAATATGGGGGATTTATATGAATCGACGTACACTTTGGCGGCCAGTACTCGTAGTCTTCACAGCTCTTCTTCTAGCGTTTCTGCCCTACGGCGGAACTCGTGCCTTCGCGCAAGGCACTAATACCGGCACGGTAACTGGAACCGTGACTGACCCGACCGGCGCCGTCGTTCCAGGCGTCGCCATCACCCTGGTCGACACTACCACCGGTACCCGGCTCACGACCGTCACCAACAGTGAAGGCCAGTACGTCCTCGTCAACGTTCAGCCGGCGACGTACAACATCTCGTCCGCCAAGACTGGATTTTCAAAAGATGAAATCCAGGGCATCGTGGTGAGCGTCGGCACCCAGACGACGGCTAACTTCAAGATTATCGTCGGCTCCGAGGCTACCGTCGTCGAAGTAACGGCGAGTGCCTCCGACCTCCAGACGATGAATGCCGGCACCGGCACGACTGTCGACGCAGCCATGGTTGAGTCACTTCCTGCTATCGGTCGCGACGTGGCTACCTTTACGACGATGCAACCGGGCGTCACTCCTGGCGGCAACGTCGCCGGCACAACCGTGGATCAGGCGACGTTTCAACTCGATGGTGGCAGCAACACAGCCGATATGGACGGCACTCAGGGCGTCTACACCAGCAGTAACGTCAACTCGAGCATCGGCGGCTTCTTTGCCGGCGCGCTCGGTGCCGGTGGCGTAGTCCCGATGCCACAGGACAGCGTTGAAGAGTTCAAGGTATCGACCACAGGTCAGACGGCCGACTTCAACAACTCTTCGGGATCGCAGTCGCAGATCGTCACCAAACGCGGTCATGAAAAATGGCATGGCACTGTGTACGAGTACTACCTCGATAGCAACATCGGCGCGAACCTCTGGCAGAACAACTTCCCGACCGCCTATACGCCAAAGGCGAGCTACCACTACAGCCGTTTCGGCGCCGCCGCCGGCGGACCCATTCTGCCCAGAATGTGGGGTGGCAAGACTTACTTTTTCGCCAACTATGAAGGCTTCCGTTACCCGCTCGCCGCTACTCTGGAGCGCGCCGTTCCGTCGTATGAATTTCTGACATTGGGCCAGATGACCTTTGGCTCAAATACGTACAGCAAGGCTCAGATGAAGGCTGCTGATCCCCGAGGGATTGGCATGAACGCGACACTTGCGAATGTCTACGCAACGCAATTGCCCGTTGCACCGGTCGGGGACAATGGATCGGCACCCGGCGTTGTGGGCACATTCGACAAAAGCTGCGGTGCACTCTCCGGCGCGATCTGCGATAGCGTCAACGTCATCGGCTACAAAGCCAATGTGCTGACCCCGCAGAAGAGCGACTTCCTTGCCACCCGCATCGACCATGACTTTGGCTCGAAGTGGCACGCTATGGGGAGCTACCGCTATTACAACCTTACCAACCTTACCTCCAACCAGGTCGATATCGGCGGTGTCCTTCCGGGCGATAAGCTCGGTGTCCCCAAGGCCTTGACACCTCGGCCGCAAGACCCGTGGTTTTTAGTTTTCGGTGTCACCACCAACATATCCACTTCCCTCACCAACGATTTCCACTACAGCTACCTGCGTAACTTCTGGCAGTGGAAGGGCGCGAACGCTCCGGCTCAGGTTTCGGGAGCTGCGGGCGCGATTGAACCCCTCGGCGAGAGTTCCACAATCGTACTTTCCCCGTACAACGTAAACGCACAGAACATCCGTACTCGTATCTGGGACGGCAAGGATAACTTCTTCAGCGATAACCTGACCAAACTGGCGGGCAATCACCTCTTCCAGTTCGGGGGTCAGTACCAGCACAACTTCAACTTCCACCAGCGCACCGATAATGGAGCCAGCATCAACTTCACCCCCACCTATCAGATTGGTGGCGATACAACCGGCGGTAACATCACTTACTCGTCTTCAGGAATAGGCGGTCTGGCAACCACTGGACCGTATCGCCGCCTTGCGGATACCTATTACGGGCTCGTGACTGCAACCCAGGTTGCCAACACCTATACCAATTCAGGTGGTAACCTTACGCTGAACCCGCCGCTCTCACCGATCGGCGCTAATACCACCATTCCCTACTACAACATCTACGCCACCGACACCTGGCACTTGAAGCCGAGTCTTACTCTCAACTACGGCATCAGCTGGGCGCTTGAGATGCCTCCCTCGGAGCGTGATGGCAACCAAGTCATGTTTACTGATGCAAGCGGCAATGCGATTCAGGTACAGAACTATCTCAATAACCGTAAAAACGCAGCGCTGGCGGGACAGGTTTACAACCCGGAGATTGGTTTCGCTCTTATAAAGAATGTTGGCCCGGGGGGACGCAAGTATCCCTACGATCCCTACTACGCTGCGTTCAGCCCGCGCCTTTCCTTTGCGTGGAATCCAACATTCCAGAGCCCGAGCTTGACTAAGATCTTCGGGACTGGGGCAACCGTCATTCGCGGTGGATATGGTCGAATCTACGGTCGTATCAACGGCGACGTGCAGGTCCTCAATCCCCTTCTCAGTCCTGGCCTGATCCTCGCGACGCAGTGCAAATACGCGCAGAACACCGCCAGCAGCACCGCCAACCCAACTCCCGGCAGTGGCACCTGCACCCAAACCAACTTTAACGAAACTACGGCCTATCGTTTCGGCGCAACAAGCGCAGGTCTGGACGGCTTGGCGCCGGTGTTGACCAACGCTGCCCTGCCCGCGAAACTGGCACAGCCCTATCATCCCGGTTTTGACGGTCCCGGCGTATCGATCGCCTCGCCCGTTGACCCAACCATGCGTCCCAACGACGTTGATACCTTCAACCTTTCCATCCAGCGGCAGATCAACAACAAGATGATGATCGAAGTCGGCTACATCGGCCGTCTTGTCCATCACGAGTACATCATGGAGAACCCCAACGTAATTCCCTACATGATGAGCCTCGGTGGTCAGAGCTTCGCGTCAGCCTATCTGGCGATCGAAGGTGCCTACGGCTGCGCGACCTCAGCCAGTCTTTGCGCCAAGAGCGCTAACCCGACAAACGTGCCCGCTCAACCCTTCTTCGAAGCTGCACTCGCGGGCACCGGGTATTGCAACACATACGCGAACTGCACGGCTGCAGTTATTGCGAAGCAGGGTACCAACTTCCGTGCCCAGAATGTATTCACTATCTGGCAAGCGCTTGACAACAACACCGGTACAAATGGATTCAACTTCGCTCGCAGCTTGATGGGTACACCCACCTCCAATGCAACTTACGGCGGTGCCGGCCAGGTTGTTACTGGTTTGAGCATCGGCACACCGAATGGTTACAGCAACTATCACGGGGGTTACGTCTCCTTCAAGACGAGCAACTTCCACGGGGTGACCTTGCAGGAGAACCTCACCATCAGCAAAGCTCTGGGCCTGAATGCTTATAACCAGTCAACCAGTTCGATTACAGCCGTGGATAGCTTCAATCTTCGTGAACAGTACGGCCGTCAGAGCTTCGATCAAAAGGCCATCTTCAACACCTTCATCGTGTATCAGATTCCGTACTATAGCGCGCAGAATGGAATCATCGGCCGGCTCGCGGGCGGCTGGACGCTGTCTCCGGTCTTGACGGCGGGTACAGGTCAGCCACTCCAGTGCGTCACCAACAACAGCGGTCAGAACTTCGGTGGTGAAGATGGCGCCACCTTTACTGACGCCAATGAGAACTGCGTCTTCACAGCCCCTCCCTCGCTCGGTCGTCCTCAGACCTATCGTGGTATCACGGGAGGCACCGATCCTAATGGGATTGCAGTTGGAACCACTACAAAGGGCAACGTAAACTTCTTCACAAATCCTGTTGCGGTCTATGACAGCGTTCGTCCTCTGCTCCTCGGCCTCGACAGCCGTAGCGGCGGTGGCGGTCGGATCAGCGGTCTGGGATACCTGAACCTGGACTTGAGCGTCAAGAAGAGGCTCGTTGTCTATGAAAAGGTGAGCATGGAGTTCACGGGAGTCTTCTCCAACGTAATGAATCATCTTGATTTCTCCCAACCGAGCATGAGCCTCCAGAGCACCTCGAACTGGGGCACCACCAAGACCCAGGGCAACAACCCACGCCAGATTCAGGTGGGTGTGCGCGCTAGCTTCTAACCGTCAAACCAACGCAACTCAACCTCAACCCAAAAGCCAGCGGCTCTGAGAGATCTTCTCTCAGAGCCGTTTTACGTTTCACCCGAAAGGGATGAAAGCAACACCGCCTGCACGCCATTTGTCGCAGTCGGCAAGTGAGACATCACGATGGCCCCTTTGCCATCAACACTTTTGCATATGCTCACTTTCGACAAGAGATCTGCGCCGTCCACTAAATCAACGAAGATGGCACGCAGTTCTAGCAACCGAGCACTGGCAATCGCAGGCAAGCTAGACCCGACAACAACACGCCGACTCGTCACAACCCCGCAGCCACTGAGCCCTCGATCACTCATAAGAGACCGGGCGACAACCCCGGTTCTATTGCCCCGCCGTAACTTAGCCCATCGATCGAGAAAACACTCGTAACATCTCCAACCGCCTCGAAATCCTGATATATAAAAAATTCTTGCCAGAAATTAATATTGTGGTAATTTGAAACACACTAAACGATGCCCCATCAAATCAGTGCCGAAAATCAATAGATTTCGGCTGAACAGATAGTTTTGTCTTAGGCAGTTAAGTTGTTCATGCTACAAGTCGCCGCATATTCCGCCTGCTGCAAGGTCAGTTGGGGTGGCAATAAAAAGGCCTTGGTATTTAGTCGTAGTATCTGCAACTTAGAAGTCGATTCACCGTTCGTTCCTTCACACCGTTTCTTCTCTCTTCCAGCAGTCTGGAGGCAGCGGGAGATCCTTGTTCCAAAGTGGAGGTCCAGTCAGGAGTCTTTGCGGTTCCAAGTCGCAGTACCTTTCTATCGAAGTTTCCACTCTCTAACAGACTCGAATTCTTATGCATAAGAATTACGAGCAGGAAATAGGGGATTTACATGAAGCAATTTACCCTTTGGCGGCCAGTCTTAATAGTAGTTTCAGCTCTTCTTCTAGCGTTCCTGCCTTACAGCGGAACTCATGCCATTGCGCAAGCCACCAGCACCGGCACTGTAACAGGCGTCGTAACCGACCAAACCGGCGCTGTCGTTCCAGAAGCGCTCATCACCTTGACCGACACCACCACCGGCATCAAGCGCACGACGACAACCAATAAAGATGGCCAGTACGTCCTTGTGAACGTCACGCCAGCTACCTACAACATCTCATCCTCCAAATCCGGCTTCTCGATCGATGAGATTACGGGAGCAGTCGTGAGCGTCGGCAGCCAGACCACTGCAAATTTTGCGATGGTTGTCGGTTCCAACACAACTGTTATCGAAGTCCAGGCCTCGGCCTCCGATCTGCAAACCATGAACGCGACCATTGGCGACACAGTCAATCCGCAGGAGATCAACTCACTCCCATCCGTCGCGCGCGACGTCAGCACCTTCGCCACGCTTCAACCCGGCGTCACCCCCGGTGGCAGCGTCGCCGGCACCGTCACCGACCAGGCCGTCTTCCAACTCGATGGAGGCAACAACTCCAGCGACATGGACGGCAGCATGTTGAACTACACCGGTGCCTTCGGCGGTAATACAACCGGCATGACCGCGATCGGCGCGGGCTCTTCAGGGGTTATGCCCATGCCTCAGGACAGTATCGAAGAATTTAAGGTCGCCACCGCCGGGCAGACCGCCGACTTCAACAACTCCTCTGGCTTCCAGGCGCAGGTTGTCACCAAGCGCGGCACAAACCACTGGCATGGAACCGTCTACGAGTACTACCTTGACAGCAACATCGGTGCAAATACATGGAATAATCGTCTGCCAACGTTATCGCTTCCTAACGGCAGCCCTAAACCAAGCAATCACTACAACCGCTTTGGCGCCGCAGCCGGAGGACCGATCCTGCCGAGCATGCTGGGCGGGAAGACTTACTTCTTCGCGAACTACGAGGGCTTCCGCTTCCCTAACTCGGCAACGTATGAGCGTTCGGTTCCCTCCGCCAACATGAGGGCGGGTATTGTCACATTCAACAACTCAGCCGGCGTTCCAACGCAATACAACTTGAAACAGTCAGACCCACGCGGCATCGGCATCTCACCAACTGTAGCGAACATGTGGAACACGCAGGAGCCGATCGGTAACGACACATCTTGCGCCACCATCTCCGGTGCTGAATGCGACGGCGTCAACACTATCGGGTACAAGGCTAACGTTCTCATCGCTCAAAACAGCGACTTTGGCGTGGCCCGTCTTGACCATGATTTCGGGTCGAAGTGGCACTTCAACAGCAGCTACCGTTACTACAAAATCACCAAGGCCACTACCAACCAGGTTGATATCGGTGGAGTTCTCGCTGGCAAACTTGGAAGCCCGGTAGCGCTGGCCAATCGTCCTCAGGACCCGTGGTACTTCGTAGCTGGTCTCACCACCAACATCAGCTCGACACTAACCAATGACTTCCACTACAGCTACCTTCGCAACGTCTGGTCCTGGAATGATGCAAACGCCCCTGCTCAACTTTCCGGGTTGGGCGGCGCGCTCGAGCCCTTCGGCGAATTCCCGACCCGGGTGCTGTCCCCATACAACGTCGACACCCAGGACATCCGGACCCGCTTCTGGGATGGTCATGACCACTTCCTGCGCGATGACCTCACCAAACTAAGGGGAAGCCACGTAATTCAGTTTGGCGGTCAGTATCAGCACAACTTCAACTACCACCAGCGCACCGACAACGGCGGCGGCATCAACTTCACTACCACCTACCAGCTCGGCGACTCGAGCGGCGGCGGTCTCGTCAGCCTTCCCGGTCTCGCTGCTGCAGGCGTGCCCACCAGCAGCACCACTAACGCACGTATCATCGATGCCGTGTTGGGTATTGTTACCGATTCGCAAACTGCCTATACTCGCTCCGGCCCCAGCTTGACGCTCAACGCACCTCTGACTCCGGCGCAGGATCAGGCAACGATTCCGTTCTACAACGTCTACTTCAGCGATACCTGGCACCTCAGGCCAAGCCTCACAGTGAACTACGGTCTCGGCTGGGCGCTCGAGATGCCTCCGGTCGAGAAGACCGGCAAGCAGGTGGCTCTGGTTGACGCCAGTGACGAGCCGATCAAGACACTCGACTATCTCGCACAGCGTAAATCTGCGGCCCTCAATGGGCAGGTCTACAATCCGCAGGTCGGCTTTGCTCTGGTTGGTAACGTCGGCAACGGTCTCAAATATCCTTATAATCCCTTCTACGGCTCCTTCAGCCCACGCATCTCGGCTGCGTGGAATCCGCACTTCTCGCATGACAGCGTCATGGGACGCATCTTCGGAGAAGATGCCACCGTCATCCGCGGAGGCTACGGTCGCGTCTATGGCCGTCTCAACGGTGTCGGCCTCGTGCTGACTCCACTTCTCGGTCCCGGTCTCATTCAGGCGGTGCAGTGCCGTACGGCGCTCTCCAACGGGACCTGCGGTTCTTCAAGTCCGACCGACAGCAACGCTTTCCGTATTGGACCCGATGGCACCTCTGCTCCGCTGGCCCTGGCTTCTCAAACATTGCCTCAGCCACTTTACCCGGGCTATAACGGCGCGGCGTCCGCCACAGCCGCGACGCTTGATCCCACCGTCCGGCCGAACAACGCTGACTCCTTCAACCTCACGATTCAGCGTCAGCTCAACCGCAAGATGTTGGTCGAGGTCGGCTACATCGGCCGCCTCATCCACAACGAGTTTCAGCCACTCAACATCAACACCGTGCCTTACATGATGAGTCTGGGTGGTCAATCGTTTGCCAGCGCCTATCTGGCACTCGAAACTGCATTCGGCTGCGTAAACTCGGCTGGCCTGTGCAACGCGACTACCGCCACCGCAACCGCGAAGACGCCGGTCTATCCTTCGGTCACTCCACAGGCCTTCTTTGAGACGGCTCTCGCAGGTACAAGCTATTGCACCGGCTATGCCAACTGCACCACCGCAGTCATTCACAAAGAAGCCAGCCATATCGGGAATCAGCAGGTCTTCAACCTCTGGTCCGATCTCGATAACGGAGGCTTCAACTTCTCCCGCAGCATGATGGGCACGGCCATTCCAGGTCAGGTTCAGGGTGCGAACGGGCAGCTCGGCAGCGGCGTCGGGCTGACCGGATCGACTGGCTACGGCAACTACAATGGTGGATTCGTCTCCTTCAAGGCCAGCGACTTCCGTGGCCTGACCTTACAGGAGAACTTCACGTGGAGCAAAGCAATGGGTACCGGTGCGGAAGCACAGGCGACCAGCTCCTATACCGCAAATGACGCCTTTGATCTGAAGAAGAGCTATGGCGTTCAAACCTTCAACCAGAAGATCATCTTCAACACCTTCCTCGTTTATCAGACGCCGTGGTACAAGAATCAATCCACCTTGCTCGGACGCGTGGCAGGTGGTTGGACGTTCTCGCCGATCTTCACGGCGGGTACCGGTCAACCGCTCGTCTGCACCACGAACTCTGGAGCTCAGGCGTACGGCGGCGCCGACGACCTGAACTTCACAACAACAGAGCAGTGCATCTTCAACACACCCTATACCGGTGGTTACCACACCCATCGTGGTGTCGTCGGAGGAACGGATCCGAACGGCATCTCGGTCGGTAAGGCCACCGCAGCAGTCAATACAACCAACGCAAGCGGTCCCGCCGCGATCAACATGTTCTCGAATCCGGTTGCGGTCTATGGCCAGGTTCGTCCGAATATTCTCGGCCTCGACAACAGCGACGCAGGCAACGGTCCAATCTCAGGCCTGCCGTACTGGAATCTCGACATGAGCATCCGCAAGAACGTCAAGATCTGGGAGAGCACGAGTCTGGAATTCTCTGGAATTCTAACCAATATCCTCAACCACAACGTATTTGCCAACCCATCCTTCAGCCTTGCGTCGCCCAACAGTTTCGGCGTCGTCAACTCTCAGGGCAACAGCCCGCGTTCGATCCAAATGGGTGTGCGCGCCAGCTTCTAACCGCAACCAAACGCAACTCAACTCAACTCAACCCAACCCAAAAACCAGCGGCTCTGAGATCTCCTCTCAGAGCCGCTGCTCATTTCACTCCTCATCAGATTCGCTCTCAAGAACTCCCACTCACCCTGAACATCTGCAGCAGGGCAAACGTCGCCTCCTCTGCATCCTGAATCTTAAAGTCCGCAGCGAGCGCCATCGCCTTTGCCCCTGGCACCAGCGCTGTCAGCGACCGCACAACCGTATCGGCCGGCATCTGCGGAGTCCCCGGCCCCACCAGGATGTACTCCGCGCCATTCGTATTCAGCAAAATCTTCGCATCGCGCAGCGAGGTCGTCGACCTCACATCGAATCCATGCCGCGCAAGCACCGTCCTCACGAACACGCACAGGTCCGGAGACTCATCCACCACCAGCACTCGCGGCCCGTTCCGCTCACCTGGCCCCTGCGCCGGCCGCTCCTTTAGAAAAGACACAATCGCTTCTTCCTCCGTCGCATAACTCGGCAGCAAATTCGAAAGCCTTGTCATATGCAGCAGATTCGTGACAAACGCCGGCGCCGCCGCCAACCGCATTCCGCCACCAAGCTTGTTCATTCGTTCGGCGTGCCGCACCAGCAGCCCCATCGCAATGCTGTCCAACCGCGAGACCTCACCCAGATCGACCACAAACCGTGTAAACTCCCGTGCAGCCGCATCCAGCGCGTTCTCCAGCGCCTTCACTTCTTCTCCGAGAATCACCCGGCCCGTGCACCGGACAATATAGACGTTCCCCACAAATCGCGTCGCCAGACTTAGCAGCATGGACATCTCCGGTAAGCTCTCCATCAGAAGAGCCTGTCGAAACTAAACTAACCCAATGCAGCACCCGAGGAAAGCGCCTAACCCGAAAAACCAAACCCGGCGGATCCTCGCCGTCTTCGGAACCGTTGCTTTTCTAGTCCTCGCCCCTGGCACCGTCGCAGGGCTCATCCCTTGGTGGATATCCCACTGGACCCTTCATCTTCCATTCCTCGGATTCGCACCCTTTCGCACCATCGGCGTCGTGCTCATCATCGCCGGCGCCGCAGTTGTGCTCGAAGCCTTCGCACGCTTCGCCTTTCAGGGCGTCGGCACACCTGCACCTGTCTTTCCCACTCGTCACCTCGTCGTCCATGGCTCGTATCGCTACGTCCGAAACCCGATGTACGTCGCGGTCACAGCATTAATTCTCGGTCAGGCTCTCCTCTTCGGCAACGGGCATCTTCTCGTCTACGCCATCATTCCCTGGTTCGCTGCCGCCCTGTTCGTCTTTCTCTACGAAGAGCCTACGCTCCGCCGCACCTTTGGCGCCGAATACGAAACCTACTGCGCTCACGTCCCCCGATGGATACCCCGCGTCACTCCATGGCAAAACATCCCGACGGAAGGTCGCGACTAGACGGGCCTCGCTTTTCCTCTTCTAAACTTTTCCTCCGTTCCTGAGACATTTGCTAGTGTCGCTTCTCACGATCGCAGCCTACGCTTGCGTAAGGTCCCCGAAGCAGCTTCATGAGGGAAGATCATGAAAAAACGCATCGCAATCAGATTCACCATGCTTATCGTTCTATCAACAGCAGCCTTTATCTTCAACACTCAGATCGCCATCGCTCAAGACACAAAAATCCAGGGAGTCATCGACGGCAGAAGTGGCGCAACCATGTCTCTCCAGATCGTCGGCTCTCCAGACACCACCGTTCTTCTCACTGACAGCACCGAAGTCGGCGAGGTCGAAGGCGTCTTCCACGGTCGCACGAAACAGATGCCCATGACCGCTCTCATTCCCGGCCTTCCAGTTGAGGTCAGCGGAAACCTCAACGCGCAGAATCAGTTCGTCGCTGACAGTGTTAAATTTAAGGGTTCCGATCTTAAGACCGCCATGGACGCACAAGCCGGCCTGCAGCCCACCGAGCAGAAAGTAGCAGCCAACACCGCGCAGATCCAGCACACCGAAGCTCAAGTCGCAGCCCAACAAGCCGCGCTACAGGCCCAGCAAGCCCAGCTCACCGCCGAGCAGCAGAAGATCGCCGCCAACAAAGCCGCGATCGCGGCAGATAATAAACGCTTCGGCGAACTCGGCGAGTACAACATCCTTGGCGAGACGACTGTCTACTTCGCCAACGGCAAGATCACCGTTGATCCTCAGTATCAGGCCGCGTTGGTGAAGTTGGCCCAGCAAGCCAAAGGCATCACCGCCTATATTCTCCAGGTCCAGGGCTATGCCTCTGCAGTTGGCAGCGCAGCGTTGAACCAGAAACTCAGCAGCGAACGCGCCAGCGCAGTCACTGCCATCCTCGAGCAGCAAGGCGGAATCCCCCTAACCAACATGCTCGCCCCCGGAGCAATGGGCACATCGGATCAGGTAGATTCCGACAAAACCGCCGAAGGGCAGGCCGAGAACCGCCGTGTCGTCGTCCGGATACTCCAGAACAAAGGAATCTCCGGAACCTGAGCTTACGGGGCGACTGCGCTTGCGGCAGTAGCCTTCCCCCCTCCCGTAAGCTCTCGAATCAGTTCTACCTCACGCTGCCGATAAGGTGTGTCATCCTGCTTGAACACCTCGTGAAACCAGATCGTCGGCTGCATCAGCACATACGGCCTTTCCCACGAATCCCATGGATAGTACGTCTGCGTCTTGCCGGCTACCAGTCCCCAGTTAATCGCAGCAACGTTGTACTTCTTCGCCACCGGCAGGCTGCCATCGAAGGTACTCCCGCTCCCGCGCGCCATATATTCCGTGCAGATCACCGGCCTTCCCAGCGGCTTCAGCTCCAGGATCCGCGCTTCAAACTCCTCCGGCCATCCGTAGTTGTGAAATGTAATCACATCCGACTCCGCCAGTTGAATCGTCGTCGTCGCGCTCTCCTTCGCAGGATCGCTCCAGTTGCCCGTCCACACTCCACTCGTCAGCGGCTGCACCGGATGCATCTCCCGCGCCCACCGAAACGCCTTCGGTAGCAACTCATTCACTCGCGCCACCTTCGCCGCCTCATCCTTTACCACATCGCCGCCGCGGTTATCCGGCTCGTTCCAGACATCCCACCCCAGCACGCGCTCGTCCCTTGCAAACGCCCCAACCACGCCCTTCACATAAGCCTCCAGCTGCGGCTCCACGCTCCTGTCCATCAGCCGAGCCTTTCCCGGACTCTGCACCCATCCCGAATTGTGCACTCCCGGGATCGGCGGATGTTGCGGCCCCAGGTGTGGATTCGTCTCCCAGCACGAATCGAACAAAACCAGCAACGGCCGAATATGATGCTTCGCCGCAATGTCTAAAAAAATATTCAGCCGCTCAACAAACCCCTTAGAATCCTGCTGCCACAGCTGGTCCTGCAGAAACACTCGCATCGTATTCATCCCGATGCCCTCCGCCATTCCGAGCTCTTTATCGATCAGCTTCGGATTAAACGTCTCCGCCTGAAACATCTCCAACTCATTGATCGCGTCTGAAGGAATAAAGTTTGCGCCGACCAGCCACGGTTGCTTCGAATACCAGTCATTCGCTTGCTGTGCACTCCACCGCCCGCTCGCCTCCTCACTCGCCTGAGCAACCAGCGAATTCGGCGCAACAACCAAACAAGCCAACACCATCGACAAGAACAGAGAACGCTTAAGGATCATGATTTTTCCTTACCTCAAGTGAAATAACAGCACAGCAACGCAAATGAATCGACAGAAACTACTGACTCCATCAAAGCCGCCACTATACTGACGCCCATAACTCAGCGCAATGGACCTGCAGAACCCTTCTTAACTAAGCCTAAATAACTATCGTGAGTTCCACACGCCTAGCAGTTTTGGGAGTTTCATGTTTCTTGAAGAGAAGGTACTCTTCGCGTAATTTTGGGTGGTTTCCCGCGATGCTCCTCTCAGGATCACGGCCATAGTTAACCGGCTACGACGCATCGGCGGCCAAGAAAATTATAGGAGCTCATTATGGAAACGCTGGTACAGGAAAGTTCCTCTTTGACCGCGGATCAGGCACGCGCCATTGCGGTGGACGCGTATGTGTATTTCTACTCACTCATCACCATGGATGTAAGCCGCAAGTTTTTCACGAACATCGAACCCGGGAAAGAGTTTGGCAAAGGCCCGATGAATATGTTCGTGAATGTGCCGGCCTATCCGCCCGCGGATTTCAAAGGGGTAGTGCGTTCAAACTTCGATACGCTCTATTCCATCGCGTGGCTCGATCTCACCAGCGGGCCGCTCGTCGTTTCTGCGCCTGACACTGCCGGCCGATTTTATCTCCTGCCGATGCTCGACATGTGGACCGACGTCTTCGCATCTCCCGGTTGGCGGACGACCGGTACCGAAGCGGCAGACTTCCTTGTCACACCGCCCGGCTGGAACGGGAAGGGTCCCGATGGCTTTGCGCAAATCTCCGCGCCGACTTCGTATATCTGGATCATTGGCCGCACCAGAACAGACGGACCGGCGGACTACGAGGCTGTACATAAGGTTCAGGCGGGATATACCGTCACACCACTTTCAGGCTGGGGCAAACCACCCGCTCCGGTAACGGTGAAGATAGACCCAACCGTCGATATGAAGACGCCACCTATGGTGCAGGTGAATAGTATGTCTGCTGGAGCTTATTTTGCTTATGCAGCTGAGTTGCTCAAAGTCAACCCTCCTCACATTACGGATCAGCCGATCATCGCCCAGATGAGAGGGATCGGCATCGAGCCGGGAAAGAGCTTTGACATCTCCAAACTCGACCCGGCGGTGCGAGAAGGGCTCGAGGGAGCACCCGCAGACGCCCTCCAACTCATGAAATGGAAGGTACCGACCTTGGCAAGGGTCAACAACTACTGGTCAATGAATACCGACACGATGGGCGTATATGGGAACTACTATCTGAAGCGCGCCATCGTCACGCAGTTGGGGTTGGGGGCGAACCTGCCAGAGGACGCCATCTATCCCCTGAACCTCGGCGACTCAGAGGGCAAGCCCCTCGACGGGTTGAACAAGTACACGGTTCACTTCGAGAAGGGCGCCACTCCACCGGTCCGTGCATTCTGGTCCATCACGCTCTACGACTCGGATGGCTTCCAGGTTGCAAATGTGCTCAATCGCTTTGCCGTCAGTGGCTGGATGCCCTTCGCCTACAACCAGGATGGCTCGCTGGACCTCTACTTCCAGAGTGACAGCCCAGGCAAGGACAAAGAGGCGAACTGGCTTCCCGCACCGAAGGCACCGTTCAATCTGACCATGCGGCTCTACTCACCGGAAAGCGACGCCTTGACTGGTAAATGGAATCCACCGCCGATCAAGAAGGTGGGCTAAGCATGACCGGCGGCGAAACGATATAGCGGACGAGAAATCCGAAGTTGAGGATTGGCAAAAAATGCTGCGAAGAAGGCATCTATGCTCCGCCGGCCTGAGCCTTCTGAACCTCTCATCGCCCTCGAGATGCCAATCTTGTTTCAGGCCCGCTTCCGCTTTACCGCGACCTTCCTTGACTCGCCATAAGCCTCCACAGATTTGCTGTCTGCAATCTTGGACAACATCCTGGCCTTTGCCGAAACCCTCTCGGCTTCCTCGTGCTCCCCTCTTTCATGTTTGCTCGCGGCTGCAAGATGTCCGCTCGCCGCTTCAATATGGTGTTGTGCTGCCCTCAAATGAGCCTGCCGTGACATCTTGGTACAACCTCTCCCGAACTTAGTTAGAATTTAGTAAACCAAGTTAGTTAGAACACTCTCATTTTTGCTGAGTTGCGTCCACCTTTCTTTTGTGGAAGATAGAAGTCCCCAAAACATTCTTTCTTCATTTTTGCCCAAAAATCGCATATCAAGCCCAATTTGACCTAAATCATCTTCAATCAACAACATCCAAGTGGCATTTAGTTAGCTCCAATCCGCCACAATTAAACAAGAATCGAAACAGGGCTGCTCCGGCAAATCGCTGAGGCAGCTTTTTGCATTTAACCACCACAAATCGACCACGGAAATCCACTAAGCACCGTCAATCTCGCTGCTCATTGCCGCCCTCGGTCGCAACCGCATCGATCCCAAACGGGCCGCAGTCTTTCTCTACGCCCTCCAACTCGCCTCCATTAACGCGATATCCATTACCGTCGAGCCCTACGCCTCCTCTGTCACCCGCACCCGCTCAGGACGCGACCTGACTATGCGGGAAACGAGGTTGTCAACGTGCCAGCCGCAGAAATCCCGCGCACCCGACCCCGAAACCCGAACCTCCACAGAAACGCAGGAGCAGGAGTCCACCCCCGATAACAAATACCTATAACCTTATTGATTGCAATTCGCTCACATCCTGCTACCCTTACATAACGGCGAAATCGCCCGACGAAAGTAGGAAGCAATATGGCAACAGGTACAGTGAAATGGTTCAACGACGCGAAAGGCTTTGGCTTCATCACCCCCGAGGATGGTGGGGAAGACCTCTTCGCGCACTACACCGCAATCAATGCTAGCGGTTTCAAATCTCTGCAGGAAGGCCAGCGAGTTACCTTCGATATCACCACGGGTCCAAAGGGCAAGCAGGCCGCAAACATCCAGCCCGCCTAACCCAATCATCCATAGCAAGGCTGCCCGAGGCCTCACGGTCTAGTCTTGCCGAAACCCGATCAGCCACAAGCAGGGCTGCAGGCGAACGCCAATGCGTTCGCCTGCAGCCCTACATCTTTTAGCCAAAAAAACACCACCAGCTCTTGGATCCTCGATCTTCGCCGAGTACCATCGAGCCCGTGCCGGAGAAAGCACGCATCTTGAATTTCAGAAACGGAAAGCTGCGCTTCGGTTTCGTCTGTATCGAAGACGCATCCGATATCAACACCTGGTCGGGAACTCCCTTTCACATCCTCACCCACCTCCAAAGCAACCCCAATGTTGAGGTCCAGCTCTTCAGTCCGCTCGACCGCCGCATGCGATTCGCATTAACGCCTGCAAAGCTATTCGCCACGCTCCGCCATCGAAGCTTCATGCCCGATCGCTCCCGGCTTCTCCTCAGATCCTTCGCCAGACAGATCGAACGCCGCCTTCGCATCGATCCAGTGGACGTCGTCTTCTCCACCAGCTCTATTCCAGTCACCTTCCTTCGCTGCCCGCAGCCCATCGTCATCTGGACCGATGCCGTCCTCCACTCCATGATCGGCTACTACAATGGTGTCTTCGACACTGTCCCTTCCTCCGCCATCGAAACCGGCAAACGCCAGGAATTCACTGCTCTCCAACGCTGCGCCGCAGCAATCTACTCCTCCCGCTGGGCCGCCAACACTGCCGCCACCCTCACCGACCCCCAAAAAATCCACGTCCTTCCCTTCGGATCAAGCCTTCAATCCAACTCGACTCCGGAAGACATTGCTCTCGAGGCTCGCAAAAAGAGAGAGTCCAGGCCAAACAGCTGCAAGCTCCTATTCATAGGAGCCGACTGGGTCCGCAAGGGCGGAGATATGGCCATCGAAGTCGCCCGAAATCTCAACGAATCCGGCATCAATACCACCCTTCGGATGGTCGGTGCGACACCTCCGGCAAACTCGCCGGGCTTCGTTGAAGCCCTGGGCTTCATCGATAAGTCAACAGAGCAGGGAACCGCACGACTAACCAGCCTCTATCAGGAAGCCGACTTCTTTCTTCTTCCGACGAAAGCCGAAGCGTCAGCGATCGTCTTCTGCGAAGCCAGCTCCTTCGGCTTACCCACTCTGACTCACGACACAGGCGGAGTCCGCGACTATATCAAGGACGGAGTCAATGGAGTCTGCCTTCCGCTCTCCGCCCACGCCGCCGATTTTGCGGAGGAGATTCGCGCTCGGCTCCGCCATCCAGCCGACTACGAGGCGCTGGCGCTCGGAGCCTTTCTCGAATACCGGAATCGGCTCAACTGGAGATCCTCCACCCGCCGGCTCGTCGAGATCTGCCGCTCTTTTGCCGTTCCACACCCACCCCCGGCGCATACAACTATCGGGTAATTCTGTACCTCTTCGGTAACTGTTACGTTACCAGTCACTGCTGGTCGCAGGAGGTACTATGATAACCATCCTTCGCAAGCTGTCCGTCGCAGCCATTATCGGTTCTACGCCCTTTGGGGTCGCTGCAAACGTGCCCAAGAACGTTGAGAAGAACATCCAGCCCGATAACGTCATCCTCTGTGACTCGGGCGCCGCCTGCGAGTCCAAAACACTCTATGGCCGTCACTATAAGGTAATCACCACGCCACGCTTCACGGTCATGGTCGCCGTCTCCCACGAAGGGATCTACACTCGCGCTGACGTCAGCATCGTTAACCACACTGACATGCCTCTCCCAATGACCCCCGATGACTTCCGCGTAGAGGTCGTCACACCCAAGCCAAAGGTCCTCCTCTACGTCCCGCCGGCCAACCTTGTCCTCCCACCGTCACCCATGCCGCCAGCGCCCGCCGACCCCCACGTCCCCTCCCCAACAGCCCCCACCCCCCAAGCCGTAGAATCGGCCCCGCTCTCAGAAGAAAAACAACAGGCCTTACAGGAAGCCGCCGACAAGGCCGCCACCGAGCAAAACCTCACAGCGACCTCGATCCCGCCAAACCAAGCCGCGCAGGGCCGGGTCTACTTCGAGCGCGACAAAAAGTCACACCTGGTCAACGTGGTCCTGCCAATCGCAGGCCTTGTCCTCGAGTTCCCCTACGCGATGAAAAAATAACTCTCAACCAGGCAACTAGTTAGCTAATTGAAATCTCGGCTCTGCGTAACAACTTGTCGCCGCGGGAAGGTGTCTTAAGGTTCAGAAGCATCTGGCACCAGCCAGCATACAAAGGAGATGCACGATGAAGAAATTCCTCCCAACTGCCGCCTGCGCGATTTTACTTGTTGCGGGCATCGCACAAGCCCAGGTTGTCGTCCGGATTGGCCCTCCCCCACCGCATCCAGTCGAAGTCGCCCCCCCACCCCCACACGAGCACCCCGGCTGGGCCTGGCATGACGGTTATCACCGATGGGACGGTCACCGGTACGTCTGGGTCCCCGGATACTATGTCCAACCCCCGTACGCTCATGCCCGCTGGGTACCTGGCCACTGGGATTCCAGGGGTGGAGGGTATGTCTGGGTTGAGGGTCACTGGCACCACTAATCTGAAATTCCTTCAATACACCGGGCGTGCCATGTTTGACGGCACGCCCGTATACATTAGCAAGCAAGTTATCATCGTGGAATGACCGCTGAATTCCGCGCCAAAAACATCAAAATCCTCATCTTCGACGTAGATGGCGTCCTCACCGACGGCCAGATCTTCGTCATTCCCGACTCTGAAGGTAAGGGCATCGAGGCTAAAGGTTTCGCCGCGCACGACGGCCTCGGCATCTCTCTTGGTCGTCTGGGCGGCCTCCGCATCGGCATCATCACCAAGCGCAACTCCCGCACCGTCGCCATTCGCGCCCACGACCTCAAACTGGAGTTCGTCTACCAGGGCCAATCCCACAAGATGGACGCCATCAACGACATCCTCGCGAAGAGCGGCGCGACGCTCGACCAGCTCTGTTACGTCGGCGACGATATCATCGACCTACCCGTCATGCGGCAGTGCGGCCTAGCCATCGCCACGGCCAACGCCCGCAAAGAGGTCAAGTCCATGGCTCACTACGTCACCCCAAACCCTGGAGGCTTCGGTGCCGGCCGCGATGCTATCGACTTCATCCTCACCGCCCAGGGCACCCTCGAAAAAGTAATCGAACAATACCTTGACGAATCCAGTAACGTGGCCGCCGCTTCCGACGTAGGTACCGGCAATATGTGATCAACGAGTTAGCGTCAACAAGTCTGCAGCCAAATTTGCCCCGCGCTAGACGAGCCATCTAGCTGATGGATAGTGAGCAAACGCAAGCGAACAAACAACGAACAAAAAGCGCGCTACAATCAGCGCATGCCGCTTGAAATTCCCGAATCGCTCGCCTGGGCCCACCCCGTCACAGCCGAGTGGTTCCTCACCAAGTTCGGCAGCCCAACCGAGCCGCAGACCCACGGCTGGCCCAGCATCCTCGCCGGCGATGCCACCCTCATCTCCGCCCCCACCGGCTCCGGCAAAACCCTCGCCGCGTTTCTAGTCTGCATCGACCAACTCCTTCGCGCTGCACTCTCCGGCCAACTCGCTCCTTGCACGCAAGTCGTCTACGTCAGCCCGCTCAAGGCCCTCTCGAACGACGTCCAGAAAAATCTCGACGCCCCCCTGGCTGAGATCCAGCAGTTAGCCATGGAGCGTGGCTACCTCTCACCCGAGATCCGCACCGGCGTCCGCACCGGCGACACCCTCCCCAAAGAGCGTGCCGCCATGCTCCGCAACCCGCCGCACATCCTCGTCACCACCCCCGAGTCCCTCTACATCCTCCTCACGGCTGGCAAATCGCGTGAGCACCTCCGCCGCATCCGCACAATTATCGTCGACGAAATTCACGCCGTAGCCGATGACAAACGCGGCTCCCATCTCGCGCTCTCGCTCGAGCGCCTCGACGCCCTCGTCACCGGCGAAAACCGTCTCAGCCCCGGCCAAATCCTCACGGGCCTCGCCACACCACCGCAAAGAATCGGCCTCTCCGCTACACAAAACCCCATCGAACTCGTAGCCAGTTTCCTCACCGGTGTCCATCCAGAACGCAAACCCGCGACCATCATCCAGGTAGGCCAGCGACGCGAACTCGACATCGCTATCGAAGTTCCCAGCGACGAACTCAGCTCCGTCACCAACACCGGCATGTGGTCGGAGATCTTCGACAAACTGGCCGCTCACGCGCAAAACCACCGCTCCACGCTCGTCTTCGTCAACACTCGACGTCTGGTCGAAAAGATTGCCTTCGAACTCGCCGGCCGCATCGGCCCCGAACACGTCGCCGCGCACCACGGCTCCCTCTCCCGCATCCTCCGTCTCGACGCCGAACAACGCCTCAAAAACGGCGAAATCAAAATTCTCATAGCGACAGCGTCCCTGGAGCTCGGAATAGACATCGGCGATATCGACCTCGTCTGCCAAATCAGCACGACCCGAGCCGTCGCCGTCGCTATGCAACGCGTCGGCCGCGCCGGCCACTGGCGCGGAGCCATCCCCAAAGGCCGTTTCTTCGCCACCACTCGCGACGACCTCATGGAGCAAGCCGCCCTCGTCCGCAAGATGCGCGGCGGCGAACTCGATCAGTTACAAATTCCCCCGCAGCCTGTCGACGTCCTCATGCAGCAGATCGTCGCCGCCTGCGGAGCCGAGCCATGGGAAGAAGACGCCCTCTACAACACCCTGCGCCGCGCCTATCCCTACCGCAACCTCACACGAACCCAATTCGACGACATCCTCACGCTCCTCACCGAAGGCATCGAATCCACCCGCGGCCGTTACGGCTCCTACCTCCTCCGCGACGGCGTCCATGGCGTTCTTCATCCACGCCGCGGCGCCCGCATGATTGCTATCTCCAACGGCGGCGCCATCCCCGACACCAACCTCTACAGCGTCATCCTCCAGCCCGAAGGCGTGCAGATCGCCACACTCGACGAACACTTCGCCGTCGACTCCTCGCCCGGTGACGTCATCCTCCTCGGCACCTCCAGCTGGCGCATCCAGCGCATCGAAGCCACCGGTCGCGTCCTCGTCGAAGACGCCCACGGCGCCCCACCCACGCTACCCTTCTGGGAAGGCGAAGCCCCGCAACGCACGGCTATCCTCTCCGACGGTGTCGGCGAACTTCGCGAACAGGTCTCCGCGCTCACACCCAACGTCACCCCGGGGTACATTTCTCCCGCGCAACCCGAAGTAGCCGTCGCAACAGCATGGCTCATGGAAAGCTGTGGCGTCTGCGCCAGCGGTGCCCAGCAACTCATCGCCTATATCGTCACCGGCCGTGCCGCCCTCGGGGCCGTCCCCTCCAAAACCACCATCATCGCAGAGCGTTTTTTCGACGACGGCGGCGGCATGCAACTCATCCTTCACGCTCCCTTCGGCGGCCGCATCAACAAAGCCTTTGGCCTCGCCCTCCGTAAACGCTTTTGTCGCGGCTTCAACTTCGAGTTGCAAGCCGCCGCTACTGATAACGGCATCAACATCTCCCTCGCCGAGCAGCACAGCTTCCCCCTCTCCGACGTCTTCCAATTCCTCACCGAACACACCGCGAAAGAACTCCTCGAACAAGCCTCCATCGCATCGCCCATCTTCAAAAACCGTTGGCGTTGGGCCGCCGGCCGTAGTCTCCAACTTCTGCGCTTTTCCAAAGGAAAGCGGATCGCCCCACAGATTCAGCGCACCCGATCTGAAGATCTCATGGCATCGGTTTTCCCCCAAGCAGCCGCGTGTTTCGAGACAATCGTTGGCGATATCCAGATTCCCGACCATCCCCTCGTTAATGAGGTCATGCAGGACGTTTTACAGGAAGCGATGGATCTCGACGGCCTCATCGAACTCCTCCGCGGAATCAAGGACGGCTCCATCCGCTGCCTTGCCGTCGACACCCCCACTCCCTCTGTCTTCGCCCACGAACTCCTCAACGCCAACCCCTACGCCTACCTCGACGAAGCCGGCCTCGAAGAGCGTCGCGCCCGCGCCACCTCATTGGGCCGCTCAGTCCCCGACGAACCCGGCAAAATCGACCCCGCGGCCATTGCCGCCATTCGCAAAGAGATCTGGCCCGACCTCCGCGACGAAAACGAGCTCCATGACCTGCTCCACTCCCTAATTGCTCTCCCGCTCCACTTCATCGACAGGGAAGAGGCCAGCCATTGGCCCGACTTCTACGAACGCCTCATAAAAAGGGGCCGCGCCCAAACCCTTGACCTCGCCGGAACCTCGTACTGGGTTGCCACCGAACGCTTCTCCCACATCGCCGCTCTTTATCCTCCTACCGTAGCCGGCACCCTTTCTGCCGTCGCCATCCTGAGCGAAGCGAAGGACCCCTGTATTTCGCCCGTCTCTGTTCCATCTCTCCAAGCACCCGATACGGTTACAAAAGAAGAATCCATACAAAAAGTAGTTCAGGGATGGTTACAAATCCTCGGACCCACCACCGCCAACAGCCTCGCCGACACTCTCCATCTCGATCCCGCCTCCATCCACCAGGCCTTCCTGACCATGGAGATGCAGGGCCTACTCATGCGAGGCGCCTTCGAATCTCCGGCCACAGAAGAACTCCACGAAATCGAGTGGTGCGAACGCCGCATCCTCCAGCGCATCCACCGCCGCACCGTCGCCACTCTCCGCAGACAGGTCGAACCCGTTACCCCAGCCGTCTACATGCGCTGGCTCCTCCAATGGCAGCACGTCGCCCCGCAAACCCAGCTCTCCGGCGAAGAAGGCGTCTTCGAAGCTCTCCGTCAGCTTGAAGGCTTCGAGGCCTCCGCGATCGAGTGGGAGCGCACCCTCCTCCCGGCACGCGTCGCCAATTACGACCCACGCTGGCTCGATGCCCTCTGTCTTTCGGGAGCCGTAGGCTGGGGCCGCATATCCCCCCACCCAGCCTGGTCATTCGGCGACGGAGCCGCGCCGCGACGAGTCATTCCAACTAACGGCGCCCCCATCACCTTTTACATCCGCGATACCGCCGACTGGCTCCCCCACGCCCTTGCCCAGCAGTGCGTTGAAGAACAGAAACTCGCCCTCGCCCTAAGTCCACACGCCCTCCAACTCCGTACCCTCCTCCAGCAGCGGGGCGCATGCTTCGCCAACGACGTCCAGCGCATCGCCAACCTCACCCGCCAACAGACCCAGCACGCCCTCTGGGAGCTAGCCACCGCCGGCCTCGCCGCAGCCGACGGCTTCGACCAACTCCGCGCCTGCATGGATCCGCACCGCAAACCCACCACTACCGAAAACCCTGGCAAACGTCCCACCCGCAACTCGGCCGGCCGCTGGTCGCTGCTCTCAGAGGAACTGCACGCCGCTTCAACCGCAATCGAACAAGCCCGCAGCACCGACGTCGCTATCGAATCCTTCGCCCGCCAACTCCTCGCTCGCTACGGCGTCCTCTTCCGCGACGTGCTTACGCGCGAATCCAACGCCCCTAGATGGCGCGACCTACTTAACATCCTTCGCCGTCTCGAAGCTCGTGGCGAAATTCGCGGAGGGCGCTTCGTCTCCGGCTTTGCGGGGGAACAGTACTCCCTTCCTGAAGCCATGGAATCCCTCCGTGCAGCCCGCGCCCGCGACTGCTCCGCCTTAATCCCTGTCTCTGGTGCGGATCCCATGAATCTTGTCGGCATTGTCATTCCGGGCGACCGTATCCCCGCCGTTCCAGGCAAACAACTCCGATACCGTAACGGCACTCTCTACATCGAATCCGAAGCCGTTCCAACTCAAGATCTGCCTGCGCCTGTGCTCCCTGCACTGCTGGCCGATTCCACACCCCTCAGTCTCTCCAGTTCTTTTGGTCCGGTTTTTCTGGGACAAACCTCATGACGATTCCGCCCAATCACGAAGGCAATTCACCCAAAGAAAAGCAGAAAGAGACCTCAAGCGAAGAGCTTAGCCCAGAGGATTTCTACTACGAAGGTCCGTACCTAGTCTTCACCGCCGCCTACCACCTGAGGCGCGGCTACTGCTGCAACTCCGACTGTCGTCATTGTCCTTACAAATTAACTGATTAGTTAGGCTGGATGGGGGGCAGTACAGGAACCTTACTCGTTGCACTGTCAACGGGGGCGCGCCCGCTTCGGAGAGCCTGCGCGTTCTTCACGAGTAGAATCACTCGCGGATCCTTGCGATAGCGCGCCATCGCGCCATCAGAACGCATCTCGTCCATCACATCGAAGCCAGCCTCACTGGCCATCGTAAGGTAGTGGAACATATCGCTCTCATCGCCCAGATCAGCGTACAATCGCGCCATCTCGAAGCAATAGCGCGCATGATCCTCGGGAGACAACAGATGAGCGGTAAGCCCGCCGGAGCTGTCGTGATGGGCCATGTCCGGATCGAGTTGCAAGGCGATCTTGAACTGTTCCCGCGCGCCTCTGTAATTTTTCTCCTCGAAATAGGCGGTTGCCAGGTTGGAATGATACGTAGCCGATGTCTTGTTCAGCTTGATGGCCTTCGAGTAGTCGGAGACAGCGGTTGCAAACCTGCCATCGATATATTCCACCGCGCCGAGGTTGTTCCACGCCACGGCGTCTTTCTTCTTTAATTTGACGGCACGTTCAAAGTAAGCGCGTGCTGCTGCAGTGTGCCGCAGATCCAGTTGGGTCACGCCGAGCTTGTTCATCAGCGTGACTTCGTTACCTCCACCGCGCCGCAACGCATAGATGTAATAATCCAATGCATCCTCGGGGAAGCGCCGCGCACGCAAAACATCGCCGACTGTCTCCAATTGTTGTTCGGTCGCCGTCGCAGGATCAGGAAGATGCGGCTTCACCAACTGCCATTGCGGATCTTCATGCCGTAGCTCACGAAGAGCAGCGTCCGAGGGCTGGTTCTGCTGCATAGCGGCAGGGAACTCAGCAGGTGAGAGGGATGGAACACTCAGCAGACCGAAGAGAAGAATAAGGGGAGAGGATCGAAGTGTTGTACCCATGGGCGAACCTCACGAGATAATCCACAATCATCCTCTCCGGTTCAGCCGCTGTCAATAGTTCGACTTAGGGAGAGACTGACGCAGTATTTCCAACCGCTGTGGGAGCTGTCGGAGCGGCCGCCGGTTGCACTATCATTGCCATTCTAGGAAAGCTAAAGCTCCCGCCAGCGTCGTCGATCACGTTTACTTGGCACACATACGCGCCCGGCTTCAACTGCGTCAGAGGCACGTCAAACTGAAAAGCCACTGCCCCTCGTTCAAGAGTATTGATCGCCTTGGCTTCAACCAGAGGGGTCTCATACACCTTCACTCCCCCGCTCAGGAATTCGATGCTGGTCAGCACCCGCACCGGACCTCCCTCACGTCGCGTAAGTCCAGGCGAACTTGCCGGTTCCGGGGCGCCTTTCTCCTTTGCCGGGTCGTAAACCTCGTACAGAAAATAGAGATGCTGGTCCTGCCGAAACACATGCGGCACATTCGGAATCCACTCCATCCCATCCCGAACCAACGGATTCACCGTCTTCTTTGCAGTACTCGTCACTCGCTGGCTTGCCAGCACGATCGAACTCAGCTTCAAAGGGATCTTTCTTAGATCCGGAACCTGCAGATCCGTCTCGAAGCTGCCCATCGCGCCCGTCTGGTTTTCGCGAACCACAAACTTCAGGTGGTACTTGCCGGGAGCCAGCGTGAATCCGGTCGAATACTGAATATTCTTCCGTTGCACTTGCTGTGCAGCGTCAACCGCGAGTTTCACGTTATCGCGAACGTTGCCGACAATAATCCCCTGAGCATTCTTTACCTGCCCCATCACATCGATGTTCGCTTTATCCCGGTCACCGTTCTTGATGGTGTGAATCTGCGAACCCGGCACAATCAGCGAGATCGGAATGAAGAACTTGTTGTCGTCCAGCCGGAAGTATAAAGCCTGCAGATAAATCGCAACGTCGGTCGCCGGCAGATCGCTTCGTATCTGGTCCATCAACGCCTGTTCACGATCCTCCGTCTTCTGATGCTGGAAGTCCGCAGGAGCGAAGTACCCCTGCCGGTAATCCAGCTTCACGTCGCTCCGGTTCAACTTCACCGTAAGGTGCCGGTAGCTCCCATCGCGCGCCGTGTTTGTGGAGTGGAATCCCACAATGTAGTACGCCTCAGTGTCATGCTGAATCTGCTGGAACGCCGGAGCAAAATCATTTGAATCGAAGAAGGCCTTCCCGCCCGTGTCGCTGGAGAGCGTCGCCAGAGTCTCCTGCGAAGCGAAGTTCGAATTTAGATTGCTTTGCATCGAAGCACCGCTATATGCCGCTGTTCCTCGCAGGCTCCCCGTGGACGCATTCCCAACCGGAGGCAGAGCCTCCAGACCACGCGAATCTACGCTGTAGATCGCCATATTCGCTCGCATTGCCTCATTTGTCGCAGCGCGCATGCTCGCCTGATTTTCAATGCCTTGTCGCGTCAACCCACCACTGAAATACAGCAGGCTCTTCCGCTGATCCACCCTCTCCAGCGACTTCGCGATCGTACGAATTGCATACAACTCCCGATCCGTATTCAGCGCGTTATACTCGCTGTCATCCGCCGTATAACTCGAAGCATCGTCTGCCGTCCCCGACGAATCGCCGCCTTCATTGCCATTGGCGAATCCCGTTCCCTCCGTACCGTTGTACTTGCCCACGCCCTTCAGCAGCGCAGCTTTATCTGCCGTAAAATCCTGATCCATGCTTAGTGAAGTATCCAGGCTCACCAGCGCAACTAAATCCGCAGGCTGCATCTTCTTGTTGATGTAGTCTTGCGCGGCCTCCACCGCACGTTCGGTATCCTCCGGTTGCATACTGCTCAGGTCGAAGAACATCACAATCAACCGATGATCCTTAAGCTGCCCCGGATTCGCCGCAAAATCATTGTTCACCAGATCCGCAATCGAAGCCTTTCCTGTCACGGTTGATTTTTCACGCAACACCGCTGCTTCATCCACGTTCTGGTAGTCAAAACTAGCAATTGTCTGCGGCTTCCCGTTTTCTAA
This sequence comes from uncultured Acidobacteriaceae bacterium, assembly GCA_963798925.1. GTDB lineage: Bacteria > Acidobacteriota > Terriglobia > Terriglobales > Acidobacteriaceae > Edaphobacter. The sequence goes on along the minus strand of CAWCVD010000001.1, from coordinate 520,124 downwards.
AATCGTAAAGTCGCTTGCCTTCAGCCCTTTCACCACTTCGCCTGTCTTCTTATCGCGCACTACGACGTTCGTCAGCACGATCTCGCTCTGGACTTTTAATGTGAAGGTGCCAGCCGGCTGTTCCTGCTGGGCAAAGCTCGACGGCCCCGTCATCATTCCAATCAGAATCGCCGCCATCAATCGCCGCATCATCCGTTCCTCAAACCTCATCGCTCACAACCCGCAGTTTAAAACCTGTACCGAGCAAGCACTGTGAGTGTCCGCATCGCAGCCGCACCCGTCACCTGGCCGAACGTCGGTGAGTTCAGCCTCGTGTCGATCCCCGAGAACTGAACGATATTCAAAGCATTCGACGCCATCACGCGTGCCTCAAAAGATCGCGTCTCTCCAAGTGCCACTGTCCGCGAGAGCGCAACATCTACCACTTCAGTCCCAGGCCCTTCAATTGAGTTCCGCGACGCATTCCCGTATTGGCCCACCGGAGGAGCCGTAAACGCCGCCGGGTTAAACCATTCGTTTATCTTTTTCGCCCCGGTAATGGGCACCGCAAAATTCCGGTTCGGCCGCAACGAAACGCTCGAGCCCGAATTCGCCTCCGCGACCGTCAACTGATAGTTCGGCGTGTAGTAAGTCCCCGTGGCAAACGTGAAGTCTCCCGAGACCGAAAATCCATCGAGTGCCTTCGACCAGAATCCTCCGCGCGATAAAAGCGCTCGATTCGGCCCAAACGGCAGCTCAAAAACCCAGTTTCCAGTCACCTTTTGGCGAATGTCGAACGTGCTGTTGCCCTCTTCTGCATTCAGGTCGTTAGGATTCTGCGCCACGGACTGCGCCGCCCCGCCAATTGAAGAGGAATTGTCGATTGAGTGCCCATACTGATAGGTCCCTTGCAGCGATATGCCCTTCTGCATCCTCTTCCGCACGTTCACTCTCAGCGCTTCAAACCGCGAGTAGCCAATCGAGTTCTCATACGCGAAGGGCTGCGCCCCCGAGTTCAACACGCCTGTGGCGGTCCGGTTTGGCGCCTCGACCAGGTCCAGAGTTCCGCCATTTGAGCCGTCGTAGCCGATGTTGGCGACGATCCCCATAGGCAGCGTCTTTTGAATGTCGAGATCCCAGACCTGGACATGCCCGAGCCGGTAGTTCAGGTTCGCGCTGAAGTTGCTTTGCACAGCCGCATTCGAACAGTTGTACGCGCCAGCCAACGTGAACTGCTCGAGCGTTCCACATCCCTGCTGCCCCGCAAGGTTCGTCTGCGTCACCGCGAACGGCTGCTGGTTCGCCAACTGACGGGCAATCGTCGCATACTGCCCCGTGTTGTAGTTGATACCGTAGCCCCCGCGAATCACCGTATCCTTGAAGAACTTCGGCTTTGGCCGGTACGCAAACCCAAATCGCGGCGAATACATGATACGGTCTGGATTCACCAAGGATCGCGGAAATTGGCCGCTGTAGGCTCCAGTTTGGTCCGGCAGAACTGTCTCCACCTCCGTGAAGTTTGCGTTGTGATCCAGATTCACCAGCCGATTATCTTTCTCGACGTACGGCGAAAAATACTCATATCGCAACCCAAAGTTTAGCGTCAGATTTGGCAGTGCTCGCCAATCATCCTGCGCATACCAGTCAAAGACATTGGCACGCAGGTAGATTTTGCTCAACCCCGCCTGCACTGCCGCCTGCTGTGGCATCCCCAGCAGAAAGTCCGCAAACGACGAGCCGCCCACAGGCTGACAGATCACCGTTGCTAAAGGTACGCAACTCTCCGCGGCAGGGTTTCCCGTCGCATATCCGGTAAAGCTGAACTGACCCAGCGGAGTGCTGGGCGCCGCGCCCAGTAGATTCGCCTGGGCCCCACCAATTGAATCCGCATGCACTCGCCGGAAATCCAGGCCGAATCGCATATTGTGTCGCTTGTGGCTATAGCTGACAAAGTCGCTGAACGAGCTCGTTTGATTGATCGTGTCGTTCGGCGACGTGTTCGTCAGCCCTGTAAACGCCGTCGACCCGCCAAACGAGAGAGACGGCACGCCGTAATAAAACGGGTTGGACTGAACGGTCGAGTTGCCCACGGGAACTCCCGCATCGACCGCCGGATTGCTCGCTCCATTTGTGAAGTAGTTCTCCGTCGTTGCGTGCGAGCGGTTCCAGTTCAGCGACGCATTATTCGTTAAGCGTCCGTAGCCGATTGTGTAGCCTGCTGTGATGCCGTAGCCGTCGCTCGAGGTCTTCCCGCCCAGAGGAAGAAAGATGTTTCTGTTGTCACTTGCTATGTGCGAATAGCTCCCGTTGAAATTGATATTCTGACGAAGCGTCTTCGGAGCATTCGCAGCTTGACGTCGCCCGCCGCCTCCTCCGCCGCGACCGAACGTGTTGCTTTGTCCGAAATTCCTTACGTACCGCAGTGAGGCCTGCGTCCCGTTCTGCCCGGCATTGGTCACTGTCTGGTAGTTGTTCAAAGGCCCGGCATTCGGCACGTTCGGTGCCGGATAAAAGTTCAGTAGCGCTAAAGCCTGTGGCGAGATCGGGGTCTGCGCATTCTTCAGATTGTTGCCAGGAATCGGCAAGCCCGTCTTCGGGTCATACAGTGTCTGTCCTAAAGCCGAAAAATCTCCCGCCCGCTCCGCGAGCGTAGGAACCGTCCCGTTGTAGACCAACGGATTGAGATTACGCCGCCCCGTTAAGTTGAAAAAGATGAACTGTTTTGTGCTTGGCTTGATCAGTCCCGGAATATACGGAGATCCGGTAAAGCTCACGCCAAACTGGTTCTGCATCGAAGCGGGCTTTACTACCTGCGCGCCTGGCTCTCCCAACGCCGCGGCAACTGAGAAGGGAGCGGCATTCAACGCGCCGTTTCCGCCTTGATAAAACACAGCACCATGCGGCTGGGTAGGGTTGAACCCGCGAAACGAGCCGCGTCCACCACCTCCCCCTCCACCACCGCCACCTCGTCCACCACCACCACCGCCGCCGAATCCTCCACCGGCACCTGGGCCTCCAAATCCTCCTGGCCCCATCATTCCGGTCAGCATTCCGGCGACCTGATTTGCCATATCGCCGACAGCTCCGCCCTGGCGCTGCGCCTGCGTGACTGCGTCCTGAATCCGTTGGCGTATGTCATCTTCGCTGTAATTGGCCAGGCCATTCGTCGATCCCACCGCGCCGGACACCGTTACCGAGTCTGTCGTCGCAGCGTCCCCGCCTCCGCCCAATGCGCCCAGCGAAGGCATCTGCGCTCCTGCGTTATCTGAACCAGTGTTGGCACTCGCGTCCGCGGCCTCCATCCCATCTCCCGTGACATTCAGCGACTGCACTCCACGCGCGAGCCCTGCGTTCGTCGCCGCCGCCGTCTGCCGTGCCTCCTGCTCCTGCACCCGCGAAGCCAGCTGCAATCCAAAATCCGCTACGTGTGTGGGCTCGCCGCCGTTTTCGCTTGCCGCGTTGATCAGAATCTCTTTGGTCTCCGTCGCGAACGCTGCCAGCTCAGCCTTCACTACGTAACGCCCGTTCCGGGGAATCAGCATCGCAAACGACCCGTTCACATCGGTCGTCGTTGCATATTTTTTCCCTGTCAGCGTATTTGTCGCTGTTACCCCAACTCCTGGCAGGGGTATTGCTCCCGCCTTCACCGTCCCGGTAATCGTCCCGCCGCTTTGCTCAGCGACTACAGGCGCCGACGTCTGGGCACCCGCAACCGCCGCCGTCGCTGATGGCACCTCTCCAGATGGAGTCTGTCCCCAGACGGTCCCGGCGAGTACCAGGCTCATCGCTATCCATCGAATCGATTCATGCACCTTATCTTGCCTCACTCAACCACGAGATAACTGCGCTACTGAGGGGTTGTTGGGGTCGCAGGGGCCTTTGGTGCTGTTGGGCTAGCCGGGGGCGTCGTGCTGCCGGCAGTCGATCCTGCGGTACCGCCTTCCGCGCCCTTGCGTCGCTGCCTCATCACCCCCGGATCTACTACCCCCAACTCCGTTGGTAAAAACACGCCATTCTTCACAGCGCCTCGTCCTGCAATCGAGTCTCCCACCTTTACATCTGCAAGCGTAATACTTTCGCTGCTACTGCCACTTCCCATCCCTTGGCCGTTTCCTGCGCCGGTGCCGCTCGGTCGTCCCCCACTAGGTCCCGCATCCACCACTCCTGCGCCGCTCGCAAGCGCAGCCATACCGCGTCCACCACGCTTGAACGAAGTATTCTCGTCCACTCCAATTACCTGGCTTACGTTGTCTGGCCGCATCACGGTGATCTTCAGACCATCCATATCGATCGCTGTAACCTTGCCAGTGATGTACGTCTTTCCCATATTCTCGCGGACCTTCTTAACCTGTTCGGCATCGATGACACCCACAAACAACGCATGCACGGTCTTCGTCTCCTGGTCCAGCACTCCCATGGCGCCAACGCCATCACCCACTTTGATGTCTGCTACTTTCACTGGCTGACGGTCCTTGGTTAGACGCGTGTTCGCCGAGAGAACTACCTGGTACGTCTCGCCCTCGTCGGTCTTCACTGTGAGTTTGTCCGCGGCCGCCGCGGTCACCGTCCCGCGCACCATCCGACCGCCGGCCATCATGCCCTGGCGTGGGCCGTCCTGCGCATCTTGAGCAAATCCCATTACCGGCAGCGCCACGAAAGCCGCCGCCACAGCCAGCTTCATAGCCGACCTCTGTATCGATTGCCGTCTCATCGTGAACCGTTCCTTTTGCGCGTTTCCGGTGGCGCATCCCCGTGCTCATACAGACGTGTCCTTTACGTGAAAGACTCTTTCTGCCAATTAAAACTTCGAGACGGCCCGTTCGAAAGTACGGCTGTCTCCGGCCTGAATCCACTAAACCCAGAGACCTGGGACGCCGTCTGCAATACACTACGCGCATGCAGAATGTAGCCGACGCACAGCATACCCACGGTCCTCACATTGAGGGGCACTTTGAGTCCAGCGCGACCGTCCGCGATATCGTCATCGGCCTCTCCGATGGACTCACTGTCCCGTTTGCTCTGGCTGCGGGTCTCTCCGGAGCGGTGGCCTCCTCTCGGATCGTTGTCCTCGCCGGTCTTGCCGAGATCGCGGCCGGCTCTATTGCGATGGGCCTCGGTGGTTATCTCGCTGCGCGCGGCGATGCCGAGCACTACGCCTCGGAAAAAATCCGCGAAGAACACGAGATCGTCGAGCGCACCCACGACGAGGAGGAAGAGATCTACGAGATCTTCGAGCAGTACGAGGTCGATCGCACGAGCGCAGCCCCTGTTCTCAATGCGCTCAAGCGAAATCCCGCCGCATGGGTCGATTTCATGATGCGCTTTGAACTGGGCCTCGAAGAGCCTGCGGCTAATCGCGCTCATCGCTCTGCTCTCACCATCGCGTCGTCCTACATTGCCGGCGGGCTCATTCCTCTGCTGCCCTACATGCTAGTCGACAACAACCTCACTGCGCTCAAACTCTCGATCGTCATCACCCTGATTGCCCTCGCTATCTTCGGCGCCCTCAAAGGGAGACTCGTCGGGACCGGCTCAGTCCGAAGTGCACTTCAGACCGTCCTTATAGGAGGAGCCGCCGCAGCGGCAGCTTATGCTTTGGCGCGTCTTCTCAACTCACACGCCAACTAGACCAAGGGCCTTCCTAAATCAGGGATTTAAGCAGGTGGCCCCTACCCTAGGAATATTACGCAAAATCCTCTAACAATTATGTTTAGCTCTGGACTTTGGACTGCAGAAACAGGAAATCAGCCCGTCGGCAATACCCAAAGAAACTGGGCAAGAGATGTGCTTTGGGCTGTTGGTTTGTCAAGCGCGGCAGATCGTGTCACAGGAGGGGAGCTCAGGAGTCTGGATCTTAGGAGATGAAGAACGAGGTGAATGCAAACACGATGCCTGCTACTCCAATCGCCAAACCAAGGAGAAAATAAGCACGGTTCCGGGTGAACAGCGTAATCGAGCATAGGACCACTGAGATCTGCAGAAGCGCTTCGCCTAGATCGTAATGGGCCGCCTTGTGCTCTGCTTTCGTCACCTCCAGCTCAAATTCGCGAGCTTTTTCCTGTTCCTCAGCCAAGTCCTTCTTCCATTTTTCGATATGTTCTTGATATTCCTTGGTCTTAGCGGCTACGGCAGCGGGGTCGTTACTGGGCTGCAAGGCGAGCAGATCGACGTCAACGGAGAGGTTGTCCATCCGGATCTTCTTGGCCTGGTACTCGTTCCACTGATCCCCGGCGCGTGACTGCATCAGCACAGCTTCGGTGTGGCTCCGATGGCCAAGAACCGTCACCATCGCGACTAAAACGGCAAGGATGGAGATTCCGAGCGAGATGCTTCGAAGGGACTCGCCCCCGCCTTCACCGGATTCTTTCATCTGATTAGCAAATTCCTGAACTTCGTCCGCTTCCATAGTGGAAACGATTCTAACCTGTCAGATTTCCGGCGTGTTTTTGACAGGAATCGCCAGTTATCAACAGGCCGGGGGGTTGCATGGAGAGATACCCCCTGATACCCTCAAGGAGTCGCAAAGATATGTGACTTGCACGGAAGTGGAAAGCACGATATTCTTAGTGAGTTGCAAAGAAACACTGCTTCTCACCTTGGCCTTGGCAGTAATAGGGCAGAAATAAAGGGATGACGGAGCGCAGTCCAAGCGTTTGATCGCGGTTGAGAGCTTAAGGGCCGACCAGCAATCCAAACCCAAGCCACTGCAATCGATTTGAGTTTCACCCAGGAGCTAAGTGCTCCGCGCTCCTCTTCGAGCGTCACGATGTTTTGAGATTTTTTGCGCTGTGCGAATGTGTGTCGGTTCGAGCTTCGGTTGAGAGAAAAATCCAGCATGGGGTCAGAATAATTTGACAAGCGGGGTTGAAGTTGATAACCTTGAAAAGTTCGCTAAAACGTCAATAGTTGCTGATGTGATCTTCGACAGGCTGAAGTTTGGCTTTGAAAAAAGTAGGCCGAGAGATCTGAGTAGGCAGCAAAAACAGACGACAACAGCGCCCCAAGTTCGAGGACACAAATCTGGCTTATGCCGATTTCGTCCTTGATCCAAAGCTGCCCGCTTAGGTGGATGCAGTTCGGATCTTTGACAACATAGTTGAACGTGCCAGTCGTGAGATGATACGAAATTTGGTTTAGTCATTCTCACTAGTTACATCCTTCGCTCCTTTCGAGCGAGCGAAGGCGCTCGATCCATCCCGACCCCTGTCGTTGGATGGCGAGCAAACCAAGATTAAACGAGAGTTTGATCCTGGCTCAGAATCAACGCTGGCGGCGTGCCTAACACATGCAAGTCGCACGAGAAAGTGGAGCAATCCATGAGTAAAGTGGCGCACGGGTGAGTAACACGTGAATTATCTACCTCCGAGTGGGGAATAACTGAGAGAAATCTTAGCTAATACCGCATAACACTTACGAGTCAAAGCAGCAATGCGCTTGGAGAGGAGTTCGCGGCCGATTAGTTAGTTGGCGGGGTAATGGCCCACCAAGACGATGATCGGTATCCGGCCTGAGAGGGCGCACGGACACACTGGAACTGAAACACGGTCCAGACTCCTACGGGAGGCAGCAGTGGGGAATTTTGCGCAATGGGGGAAACCCTGACGCAGCAACGCCGCGTGGAGGATGAAATATCTTGGTATGTAAACTCCTTTCGATGGGGAAGATTATGACGGTACCCATAGAAGAAGCCCCGGCTAACTTCGTGCCAGCAGCCGCGGTAATACGAGGGGGGCAAGCGTTGTTCGGATTTATTGGGCGTAAAGGGTGCGTAGGCGGTTTGGCAAGTCTTATGTGAAATCTTCGGGCTCAACCCGAAGCCTGCATAAGAAACTGCCGGGCTTGAGTATGGGAGAGGTGAGTGGAATTTCCGGTGTAGCGGTGAAATGCGTAGATATCGGAAGGAACACCTGTGGCGAAAGCGGCTCACTGGACCATAACTGACGCTGATGCACGAAAGCTAGGGGAGCAAACAGGATTAGATACCCTGGTAGTCCTAGCCCTAAACGATGATTGCTTGGTGTGGCAGGTACCCAATCCTGCCGTGCCGAAGCTAACGCGATAAGCAATCCGCCTGGGGAGTACGGTCGCAAGGCTGAAACTCAAAGGAATTGACGGGGGCCCGCACAAGCGGTGGAGCATGTGGTTTAATTCGACGCAACGCGAAGAACCTTACCTGGGCTCGAAATGTAGTGGAATCCGGCAGAAACGTCGGCGTCTAGCAATAGACCGCTATATAGGTGCTGCATGGCTGTCGTCAGCTCGTGTCGTGAGATGTTGGGTTAAGTCCCGCAACGAGCGCAACCCTTATCTTCAGTTGCTACCATTTAGTTGAGCACTCTGACGAAACCGCCTCGGATAACGGGGAGGAAGGTGGGGATGACGTCAAGTCCTCATGGCCTTTATGTCCAGGGCTACACACGTGCTACAATGGCCGGTACAAACCGCTGCAAACCCGCGAGGGGGAGCTAATCGGAAAAAGCCGGCCTCAGTTCGGATTGGAGTCTGCAACTCGACTCCATGAAGCTGGAATCGCTAGTAATCGTGGATCAGCATGCCACGGTGAATACGTTCCCGGGCCTTGTACACACCGCCCGTCACATCACGAAAGTGGGTTGCACTAGAAGTCGGTGCGCTAACCGCAAGGGAGCAGCCGCCCAAGGTGTAATTCATGATTGGGGTGAAGTCGTAACAAGGTAGCCGTAGGAGAACCTGCGGCTGGATCACCTCCTTTCTAAGAGAGAACGTCTTGGCACACTTCAGCATCCTGCGATTGCAGGCAGTCTTCGGATTGAGCTTGATAGTGATGTTGCCAAGTACCATCCATGTGCGCTTCGGTGACCATGGATGAGCCTGAACTAAACCTTCTCTTTTTCGTTATTGGTCCTCTAGACCTTAGATCAACACCGATGGTCAATAGCGGCGTAGCTGCTATGCACGTTCAACTGTGTCCTCGAAACCTTTCGAGAAAACCAGCTAGTAGCTTCTAGCCGTTAGCTTTTAGCTAGTGCTAGAGGCTAAGAGCTAGAAGCCGCTATTTCGGGCCTGTAGCTCAGTTGGTTAGAGCGCACCCCTGATAAGGGTGAGGTCGGTAGTTCGAATCTACCCAGGCCCACCATTATCCCGACGATCGAGTAAGATCGATCATTAAAGGGGCTGTAGCTCAGTTGGGAGAGCACCTGCTTTGCAAGCAGGGGGTCAACGGTTCGATCCCGTTCAGCTCCACCATTTTTCTTGATTGGCATCTTCGACATGTAAGACAAGCGATGTCTGCTTGAGGTTGAGTCTCCGCGTCGCGGAGGTTGAACCTTGGGCAGGAATGCTCGAGCCGCCTTAGGGCGCGAAGTGGTTACGCAGTAATGCGAATCGCTCAACGATTTTTGACAACTGAATAGATTGGGTAAAATATAACTACAAGGCTGAGCAGCATGTCTTCGGGTAGTTTCCGGAGAAAGCTGTCAATCAGTATTGAGTGTCTTTAGAATAATTTTCGTGTTACCGGCCTGATTCTCGCACGTCGAGATGAAGGTTGTAGAACACAGGCGTGGACTATATCAAACGTAGATGACTCTATGTTGCGGAGGTTGTCGCTCTGCTGCGTGCGAGTAAATTCTATGGTCAAGCTACTAAGGGCGCACGGTGGATGCCTTGGCAGAAACAGGCGATGAAGGACGTGGCAAGCTGCGATAAGCTTCGGGGAGCCGCACACAGGCGTTGATCCGGAGATTTCCGAATGGGGAAACCCACATACGCGAACCGTATGTATGTCTCACTGAATTCATAGGTGAGAACAGGCGAACGGAGGGAAGTGAACCATCTCAGTACCTCCAGGAGGAGAAAGAAACCTCGATTCCGATAGTAGTGGCGAGCGAAATCGGAACAGCCCAAACCCGTTGCATTAAGGTGTATCGGGGGTTGTAGGGCCTGCAAAAGTAGAGTTACCAATCTGGTTGCTAGTCGAATCTTCTGGAAAGGAGATCCAAAGAGGGTGACAGACCCGTAGACGAAAGCGATCCAGACTCGAAGCAGGTACCTGAGTAAGGCGGGGCACGAGAAACCCTGCTTGAATCCACGGGGACCATCCCGTAAGGCTAAATACTCGTTTCTGACCGATAGTGAACCAGTACCGTGAGGGAAAGGCGAAAAGCACCCCATTGAGGGGAGTGAAAAGTACCTGAAACCGTGTGCCTACAAGCAGTGGGAGGACTATGCCCGTAAGGGAATGTCTGACCGCGTGCCTATTGCATAATGAGCCGGCTAGTTATTCTTGTCAGCAAGGTTAAGCGTGAGCGAGCCGCAGCGAAAGCGAGTCTGAATAGGGCGATAAGTTGGCAGGAATAGACGCGAAGCGAGATGATCTACCCTTGGCCAGGTTGAAGGTGGGGTAACACCCACTGGAGGACCGAACCGGTGTTTGTTGAAAAAAGCTCGGATGAGCTGAGGGTAGGGGTGAAAGGCTAATCAAATTTCGTTATAGCTCGTTCTCTCCGAAATAGCTTTAGGGCTAGCGTCGGGTGATTTGGATTGGTGGTAGAGACATGGATGGACTAGGGGGCTTTCCGGCTTACTGAATCCAATCAAACTTCGAATGCCAATTACAACCAGCCCGGCAGTCAGACTGTGGGGGCTAAGCTTCACAGTCGAGAGGAAAACAGTCCAGACCGCCTGCTAAGGTCCCAAAATTACAGTTAAGTGGGAAAGGAAGTCGGAACGCTCAGACAGCCAGGAGGTTGGCTTAGAAGCAGCCATCCTTTAAAGAAAGCGTAATAGCTCACTGGTCAAGCGGTCCGGTGCCGACAATACAACGGGGCTAAAACTGTATACCGAAGCAGCGGATGCACACGTAAGTGTGCGTGGTAGGAGAGCATTCTGTCGTGGATGAAGCGTAACTGGGAAGATACGTGGACATTACAGAAGAGACCCTGCCGGCATAAGTAGCGATAAGGAAGGTGAGAACCCTTCCCGCCGAAAGTCTAAGGTTTCCTGAGGAAGGTTAATCCGCTCAGGGTTAGGCGGTCCCTAAGCTGAGGCCGAGAGGCGTAAGCGATGGACATCCGGTTAATATTCCGGACCTCCCAGTTTTTCGTTATCACGATGGGGTGACGCAGAAGGATAAGCAGGGCCTCCTATGGCTATGGGGCTCGATGCGCGTAAGCTGGTTTCTCTAGGCAAATCCGGAGAGACTTAACAGTGAGGCGCAAAGCAGTAAGCCGAATGGCTGAAAGCTGCCGATTTCATGCTGCCAAGAAAAACCTCTAAGGAGAGAGATTGGGAACCGTACCACAAACCGACACAGGTAGACGAGGAGAATATCCAAAGGCGCTCGAGTGAAAGCTTGTTAAGGAACTCGGCAAATTAGACCCGTAACTTCGGGAGAAGGGTCGCCCTTCAGGGTGCAAGCCCAGAGGGGCCGCAGTGAAACGCGAACGGCGACTGTTTAACAAAAACACAGGTCTCTGCAAAGTCTAAAACGACGTATAGGGGCTGACTCCTGCCCGGTGCTGGAAGGTTAAAAGGAGAGGTTAGCCGCAAGGCGAAGCTTTGAATTGAAGCCCCAGTGAACGGCGGCCGTAACTATAACGGTCCTAAGGTAGCGAAATTCCTTGTCGGGTAAGTTCCGACCTGCACGAATGGAGTAACGATCGTTCGACTGTCTTAACGAGTTGCTCGGCGAACTTGTAGTACCGGTGAAGATGCCGGTTACCCGCAGCTAGACGAAAAGACCCCGTGCACCTTTACTATACTTTTACTGTGAGTTACGGCAATTGCTGCGCAGGATAGGTGGGAGGCTTTGATACCGGACTTTTGGGTTCGGTGGAGCCAACGGTGAGATACCACCCTGCGATTGTTGTGATTCTAACCTCCTCCCGTGATCCGGGAGAGGGACATAGTAAGACGGGTAGTTTGACTGGGGCGGTCGCCTCCTAAATTGTAACGGAGGCGCGCGAAGCTACACTCAGGTCGTTTGGAAATCGACCGTCGAGTGCAAAGGCATAAGTGTGGTTAACTGCGAGACCTACAAGTCGAGCAGATGCGAAAGCAGGCCTTAGTGATCCGGTGGTTCTGTATGGAAGGGCCATCGCTCAACGGATAAAAGGTACGCCGGGGATAACAGGCTGATCATTGCCAAGAGTTCATATCGACGCAATGGTTTGGCACCTCGATGTCGGCTCATCACATCCTGGAGCTGTAGAAGGTTCCAAGGGTTCGGCTGTTCGCCGATTAAAAGTGGTACGTGAGCTGGGTTCAGAACGTCGCGAGACAGTTCGGTCTCTATCTGCTGTGGGCGTAGGAGATTTGAAGAGGGCTGTCCTTAGTACGAGAGGACCGGGATGGACGAACCTCTTGTGTTCCAGTTGTCTTGCCAAAGGCACGGCTGGGTAGCGAAGTTCGGTTGTGATAACCGCTGAATGCATATAAGCGGGAAGCACGCTCTAAGATGAGATCTCCCAACCCAAAAGGGAAATGAAGGGCCCTGGAAGACCACCAGGTTGATAGGCTGGAGGTTGAAGCGCAGTAATGCGTGTAGCTTACCAGTACTAATCGCCCGTTCGGCTTGTCCATAGAATTTACTCTGCGCAGGTTGATATCGTAGGAAGAACTACGAGTCCACTGTTCTGGAGTCATTCAATACAAGCCCTGTAGTTATACCTAACAGGTCAGGTCATATACCTGATTCTAATGTGGATACGTCTACTCAATCTATTCAGTTGTGGAAGATCGCGCGAGCGAGATTTCTCAAGTTTGCCGGTGAGTTTACTACGAGGGTCACACCCGTTCCCATCCCGAACACGGAAGTTAAGCCTCGTTGGGCCGATGGTACTGCACGCGTAAGTGTGTGGGAGATTAGGTGATCGCCGGCATATTTTCGAAGCCCCATCCTTTCAAGGATGGGGCTTTTTCTTTATTGCTCGTTTGTCGACTTTTAGCCTAAGGATTAATCCCCCTTCTTCTGGGGCGCGGAAATTCAATAGCAGAGGGCTGACCAATTGGTTGTGGAAAAAGCAAGTTCTTTGGAGTCTGCGGCCGGTTGCGGCGAGAAAAACGTGGTCATTTGCGTGGTGGTAGGTGCAAAAGTCATGATTTCTCACTGATTGTTAGCTGCAGACCTCTTTTGGGATTCCGGGTAGTTGGCGTGGAGAGGAATGGGCAGCGCCCCTTATGTTCTTTGGGCTGGAAGTTGTCGTCTCAGGAAGATGCGCCTGGTTTGGGTGGAGTCGTCGAGCATTACTTCGATTGGGTATGACGCTGCTAAGCGTGAGCTTGAGATTGAATTTCGTGAGAGCGGCGATGTGTACCAGTACTTCGATGTGTCGAGCGAAGAGTATGCAGCTTTTTTGGCCGCCGACTCGAAGGGGGCCTATCTGAATCAGGTGTTCAAGGAACGAAATTACCCGTATTTCTTAGTGAGGCGGTGAAGAGATGGGATCTGACAAAAGGAGCAGAGGCTACGTTGCTCCACAGACCCCCAGCTATGGGACTCTGAGGATCTCGAGCGCGTTTTCATGAACTGCTGCGTGCTTGCCGTTGGGCGTCAGAGCGAGGCGCCCTTCAGAGAACTTTCTGTGGAATAGTGCGCGCTTCCGATTGCGTGTTGTAGACGATGAACTCTCCATGCGAATGGCACGAGTGGCAAAGCCCGTTCTCCTCTTCAGCTGTGAAGACACCCAGCGGGAGCCATCGGCTGAAGGGGTGCCCGCGTCCGAATAGGCTTCATATCCCTTAGGGACTTGGTATGGTCCGCAATCCTCAAGCCGCTTTCTCACGGCTGACCGTTTTGTGGATGAGCATTCCGAGGTTTGTGTGAGGGGATGCCAGTATGCAAGAGACACTTCCGATACTCGTGCCCGGCGCCGGTGTCTTTTGAGAAGATCGCAGACTCGCGATCGGTGGTTACTCCCTCGAAATGGATGCCGTAGTGAGTAAAGGTTATGGTTCTTGTCGTCGTCCCGTCGGATTCGGTTTCGATCTCCTGCAGGGGTTTCAGGTTCTGATCGAGGACTCGAATCTTTCGGCTAGAAGTCGACGAAACGAGGTGATTCGAGCAGAACCGTTTCGCCGGATCCAATGTAAACGCCGTGGTTGGAGTCACGACGATAAAGGGTGAGGACTTCTCATTCGACCGCCAGGAGCGTCAATTAATAACGGGAAGCTGTCCGCCACCGTCAATAAGACCCCTACGAAGTTCCTCGGGATCAGGTTCAACGGCTCTGGGTAGAGGGAAAGGAAATATCACAAGCCGAACGATTGGCCTAGTCGCACTCATTGCAGTGGGCATCGTGGCGATAGTAGCGGGCGTCATTGCAGCGACAAAACAATCCTGCCCCTTCGTTTACTCGTGGGACGGCACAACAATATGTATTTGGCGCCGAACCGTACGGCGGAGCCATCAGCCGAGGCTTGGAAAAAGACGACTTTTCGGAGCTGGGATTACTCCGGGAACAGGACGGCCTGTACCGGCTGAGGATGACCGACGAAGTCGACGAGACCCAGCTTACTAACCTGACGGAGTTCTGGGTTGTCGACCGTCCCGCGGGAACCCGTGTGGTCCCGGATAGATATTCACGGCAATCTGCATACCTTGGCGGCCCCGCAAACCCCGCTCTCGGCGCGAGATGCTGACGGACATGATGAATGTCACGCGCTTCGCCATCGTGCCAGGTCGCCATCATCCGCTCGGTGTACGCCACCATCGTGTTGCCGTAGAGCTCGATTTTGTCCCGGTGAAAGGCTGGTTGGGTGAGGCGCCGGTGCTGCAACCAGGAATCGCCTTCGTTGGTCAAAAGGCAGTTTCCAAAGATTCGGCGATTCAATCGGATAGCCTCCCCTTTGATGAAACCCTGGTAGTTGGTAACAAGAACGTATTTGGCAAAGTCGGGGTTGTTAAGGAAATAGAGGTGGCGGGAAAAAGCGCGGTAGTAAAAGATGTCACCATATCGGCGAGCCCACTGCGTGTACAGTCCGAGCGGGTCCCTGCTTCCTAATGGGAAGTTTCCGATGATGCCGCGACTTCTCGGAGCAGGCGGACGAACCAAAGGCGTCATAAGCTGGTTGCAAGTACCTCTCTTGCCGCCCTTGAATGATAAGGCAAGCTGGCCGTCTATCCCCGCAAGGGAATGTGATGAACCGTCCTGACGCTAATGATCCGAACCTGGCTTGATAGTTCTCACAAAACACGGTTTTGGAAACTACATGAGCAAGGGCGGGCTAGTATGGGCCGAGGACATTCCATGACCTTCAGCCCTAGAGCCATCTTTCAACGAGCCGAAAGATATGACGGCGTCCGCCCGATCAATATCTACCTTTTGCGTCTGCTCTATATCCTGATGTTCTTCGTTCTGGGCAAGGATACCTGGACACACATCCTCACCCACCATGGATCATGGGAGCCGATGGATGCTGTGGCCTGGTGCGTGTGGACAGCCTTCGCAACGTTGGCGGGCTTGGGAATTATTCGTCCTTTGAAGATGCTGCCGATTATCCTGCTGGAGGTCTTCTACAAAGTCCTGTGGCTCATCGTTGTAGCCTATCCGCTCTGGTCCAACGGCACGCTGGCGGGTTCGCCGGCAGAAGGGACGACTTCTGCGTTCTTATGGGTGATCTTGCCCATCGTCGCTGTGCCCTGGGGATATGCGTTTGCGAACTACATCTACAAACCGAAGAAGTAAACAGCGCGTGTATCTAAGATCTAAACGTGTATCTAAGATCTAAAACGGTCAAGAATTTGCGTATAAATGACGAATGGAAGTTAACCGGGTGGGTCTCGTCAAATCAGTGTTCTTCGTTCTCACCGTCGTCTTTTTGTCAGCCGCTAGTTGCCTATGGGCACAGGACTGCCTGAGTGGTTTGCCCATGTCGCTGCAATCTACTGTTGAGCAGGGCGGCTGGAAGATTGTGCAGCCAGGGGACGTTCCGATGGATGACTGGAAGCTTTGGAAGAACGCGCATCAAGGACAATGTCCTGGTGTGGCAGTCGGAAACTTCTTTCCCAAAGCCGACTCATCCTATATCGTGGCCCTGATCCAAGAGGATGGCGACAAGAGATTTCTGGAACAGGTTCTGCTGGTCGCGATGAAGAAAGGTCAGCCGGTGACTGAGGTAGCTGTGTCGCCTGTGCAGGTCACCAGCCCGTCCGTCGTTTGGAAACTTGGTCCAGGCCACTACGCTGGAGTAGACGGGTCAAAAGCGTCGATCTCACGAGACTCGTTCATTTACGAGAAGATTGCCTCCTCGGCGAGGCAGTTCTACTATCAGGGCTCCAATCTGAAATCGTTTGTGATCTCGAACTGAAGGTCTTCAGGGAAGCTTGCGTGGGCGTATGCTTCCGGTTTGTAGGCAGAGACCTTGAAGGGTGTGTTGTGAGAGGGCGGCATGAACACGACGGAGAACAATAAGGCGGTCGTTCGGAAGTTTCTCGATGAGGTGATCAACCAGAACCGGATGGATCGGGCGACTGATCTCGTGGAGGAGGATTTTGTAGAGCTGGATCCTTTACCCGGTCAGCGTCAGGGGCGGGAGGGTTTGAAAGCGGTTTTGGCCATGATGCGGACGGCGTTTCCGGACATTCATTGGGTGGTGGAGGAGATGGTGGCGGAGGGGGACAGAGTGGTCACTCGGTTTACGTGGACGGGCACGCATCGTGGCGAGTTTCTTGGAGTGCCGGCTACGGGTAGAAGTGTGAGCGTGAAAGGAGTAGTGATCGATCAGTTGGCCGGTGGGAAGATGAGTAATAGCCGGATGCTGATGGATAGTTTGGGAATGTTGCAGCAGCTTGGAGTGGTGCCTTCGCCCGGAGGTTGAGCCCGCGCGAGGGTTGGGCACGCTAGCTTGTTGGGGACGTGAGAGTTTGGGTGGCGTCGGTTTGGATTGTGGGCCGCGCGCCGATTAGAATGGCTTGCCGAGAAGAAGAGTCTTCGCAGCTAGGGTAGGGTTCCATACTATCTGCGGCACGAGAAGCACAATGGCGCCGCTGACGAGGGACCAGAAGAACGCGCTGTGGCGATCAACGCTGGCGTTGCTTGCAGTGGTCGCGGTGTTGTTTCTGCTGCTGCGATTGAACAAGCCACGCGCGAAGCCGGTGCGATTCGATGCGGTGTGTGGCGGCTTTGTCGCTCCGATTGAGCTGCCGCTGAAGCTGCATGCGGGCGGCGGCGAGGTGCAAGAGGTAATGGCGGATGGGTTCGATGCGACTATTGGGAATGTGGAGAGCGTGACGCTCGTTGTGGACGGAAGTTCTCTGGGGGAGTTGAAGGGACAGAGGTTCAAGCTGGAGAGGAACGCTGATGTGAATCAGACGCCGTCGCGCCTGGATGTGACGCCGAGTGGAGGGTTGGGGCGGGCGGAGCTGCAGGTTGGTCGGGGCGGATTGATTTCGAGCTTGGGGTCTGCGGACGCGAGGCCTTGGGTGAGGGTGGAGTCGGCCGAGGGGGCGGAGGTGCAGACGGTGTTGGTGAGCGCCATGAGTGCCCTCAAGGGAAACCGCTATGGTGTCAGCGGAATTGCATCGCCGAGGTTGCCTAAGAGGACGGTGGAGAGTCTTGAGGCTTCGGTGAAGGGCGCGGTTCCGGGGGCGATGGTGAGTTTGGACTCGAGGGTTCCGGGAGTGGCGGTTAGGGTTTGGTTTCGGCCTGATATGGAGGGAGTGCCACTGTTTCAGCGCGGGATTGCGGGGCAGAGCAGGACCGAACTGTCGGAGGGTGAGGTTGGGACGGTGCAGTTGGTTTTGAAGGGCTGCGTGAATCCTGATTTGCGCATTGAAGAGCGAAGCGCGACGGGCGTGATTGGCGACCATAAGACGGACCTGACGATGGATGCGATTTCGGGGGCGATCGATGAGATTTCGATAACCGGTGGCGCGGAGAAGATGGATGCGCCGCGGTTGCGTGTGCGAGGGATGGTGCAGGTCTCCTCGATGCAGCAGGATGAGAGGGAGTTGTTGCCTACGCTGGTGGGCGAGGTGATGGATCTACCGTATGCGCAGCGTGGCGTGGCTCTGATTCTGTTGGGCTTTGTTTTGTTTCTTGCGTTCAAGGTTGTAGACCGGACCCTGGGTGTGTTGCTTGAATACTTCTTTCCGAGGATATAGCTATGATTTCGCGTCGAACGTTGTTGATCGATGGGGCGATCTCTGTGGGATTCGGGAGATACGCGTGGAGTGAGGAGTTTGCTCCGGTGGAGTTGGAGTTTCCGGGCGTGGAGCTAGATGCGGAGCTGCCGCTGGTTGCGGGGGCGAACACGTCGGGGTATACGACTTGCCAGTTGCAGGTGCTGCAGAGTGACGGGATGACGGTGTGGCAGTCGAAGGAGTGGGGGACGGAGCCGAACAAGTCGAACTCGGCGGCGACTCCGCGGCTGGGCGGCAGTGGCGAGAAGAAGCATGTTGTGCGGGCGGTGATGCATCCGACGCGAAGTACGGTTCCGAGCATGGCTGTAGCGGTTCACCAGGGGGGTGATGTGGACAAGACGCAGATTGAGATGCTGGCCGAACAGGCGCGTTTTGTGACGGACCCGGCGCAGCGTCCTACTGGAGGACACTTTGCCATCACGTTGTATTTTGATTCGACGGTGACGTTGCAGATATGGAGTGGGAACGTTGCGCGAGGAACGCCGGTCTTTCAAGCGCAGTCGCACAATGTGCAGGCGGGAGGAAACCGTGTGCCGTGGGATCTGCATACGAAGAGTGGATATGCTGCTCCGGGGAGGTATGTTGCGTTGCTGACGTGCTCGCCGAACCAGGAAGGGAGGGCGCCTACGTTTCTCGGGTCGTCGTTTGGGGTGATATGAGGTATTTGGAAAAGATATCTCCTGGAACGCGCCGTAAAGCTTTTAAAATCAGCGACGCCAGAAGAGGGGCCTGAGAATGGATTTGGGGACATTCGGTTGTACCGCTATACTCAAGGTTCCCAATGCATACAGCCAGGTCTTCCCAGCTCGAGCATCCCGCACTACAAAACTATCTGCTGGATCATGCCTATGACGAGATGTTTTTAGGCAATGGAGAACTCCATCCGCACTGTCGCCAGTTGCTGGAGCACTTCACTTCACTGCCAAAGGAGGAGCTGCAGCGACGGAAGCAGGCTGCCGACCTGAGCTTTCTGAATCAAGGCATTACGTTTACGGTTTACGGGCAGGAAGAAGGCACGGAGAAGATTTTTCCGTATGATCTGGTTCCGCGAATCGTCACCGCTGCGGAATGGGCGACGGTGGAACTTGGTTTGGCGCAACGGATTACAGCGTTGAATTTATTTTTGAAGGACATCTATAACGAAGGGCGAATCCTTGCGGACGGAGTTGTTCCGCGAGAGATGGTTTACAGCTGCAAACACTATCGCAGGCAGATGTCAGGATTGCAGGTTCCGCGGAATGTTTACATCGCAGTGTGCGGCACTGACCTGATACGGATGGAGAACGGCGAGTTTGTCGTGCTGGAGGATAATCTCCGCGTGCCGAGCGGTGTCAGCTACATGCTGACGAACCGCAGGGTGATGAAACGGATCTTTCCAGAATTGTTTCGCAGTTACAACGTACGGCCGATCGAACAATACACTCAGTTGCTGCTGGGCGCGCTTCGATCGCTTGCTCCCGAGGGACGGCCGGAGCCAAATATTGTGCTGCTTTCGCCAGGGGTCTTCAACTCTGCGTATTACGAGCATGCCTATCTCGCCCGACAGATGGGGATTGAGCTGGTCGAAGGCCGCGACCTGGTTACGCATGACAATGTTGTGTATATGCGGACGACGAATGGACTTCGCCGCGTTGATGTGATCTATCGCCGGGTGGATGACGATTTTATCGATCCGCTGGCGTTCCGTGGTGATTCGATTCTTGGCGTTGCGGGATTGTTCAATGCGTATCGTGCGGGGAATGTAACGCTGGCGAATGCGTTTGGCACCGGTGTGGCCGATGACAAGGCGCTGTATGCGTACGTTCCCGACATCATCAGGTACTACCTGAGCGAAGAACCGGTTCTGAAGAACGTGGAGACCTATCTTCCGACGAGGCCTAAGGAGCGGCAGCATGTGCTTGCGAATCTGGATAAGTTGGTCGTGAAGGCGGTGGGAGAGAGCGGCGGATACGGGATGCTGATCGGTCCGCAATCGACGGAGGCTCAGCGAGAGGAGTTCGCGCGGAAGATTGAGGCTGATCCGCGGAACTACATCGCGCAGCCGACGATTTCGTTCTCGCGAGCACCTTGCCTGATTGGGAATGAGCTGGAACCGCGGCATGTGGATCTACGGCCTTATGTCCTTTTTGGAGATAAGGTGACGATTGTGCCGGGCGGACTGACCCGCGTTGCGCTGAACCGCGGATCGCTGGTAGTGAACTCGTCGCAGGGAGGCGGCAGCAAGGATACGTGGGTGCTAAGCCAGTGAAGGGGGAGCCGATGCTGTCACGTGTAGCCGATAGTTTGTACTGGATGAGCCGCTACCTTGAGCGCGCAGAGCATACGACGCGGTTGCTGGATGTGAACCTGAACCTGATGCTGGATGAGAACGCGGCCAGCGCAGAACGACGTTGGCAGAGGGTGTTGCAGGCTCTGGGCGGGCCACGGGATATCGAGTGGACGGGCGATCCGTATGCGCTGACGGAGGCGTTGACGTTCGACACGACGAACAAGGCGTCTATCCTTTCGTGCATTATTGCGGCGCGAGAGAACTCGAGGCATGTGAGAGAGCAGATTTCTACGGAACAGTGGCACCGGCTGAACAGCCTGTATCTGCAGGTTACGCGGCCGGAACTGCATATGGACAAGCAGACGGAGGCACGAGAGGCGGGACTCAATCGGCCCAGCGAGTTTTTGCAGTCGGTGATGGAGGCGGTGCATCAGTTTCAAGGTGTAACCGACTCGACGATGAACCACGGCGAAGGCTGGCAGTTTATTCAAGTGGGCCGGTATATCGAGCGAGCTTCTGCGACGGCGTTGTTGCTTGAGGCTTATCAAGCGGATCTGTGGGAGCATCCGGAACGGATCGGCGAGGGAAATGAGTATCTGGATTGGATGGGATTGTTGCGGTCGGCGACGGCGTTTGAGGCGTATTGCAAGGTGTATACGGCGGACCTGACGCCGGAACATATCTTTGAGTTTCTTCTGTTGGATGAGGAGTTTCCGCATTCGGTGAGGTTTTCGATCGACAGTGTGCAGGGTGCGCTTGAAAAGATTCGGGGAGACAGCGGCAAAAACCGGGCAGAAGCGCTGCGACGCCTTAGCAGAAGGCTGCAGGCTTCGCTGAGTTACAGCAGCGCGGAGGAGATCCTGCGCGAGGATGTGGTTGGGTACCTGCGAGGGATCCAGTCGCAGTGCCGCGCTATTCACGACACGATTTACGAGCTGTATGTTGACTACTCCATTCAGGCCGCGTTAGCCGGGTAGCCGCATGAGGACAAGATGTACTATTCGATTCGCCATCTGACGAAGTTTTTGTACAGCAATGAGATCAGCGAGAGCGTGATGGAGACGCGAATGCATCCGCGGAGCGATAACAGCCAGCGCTGCCTTATGTTTCATCTTTCTGTAAGTCCGAGATGCAGAGTCTTCAGCTATCGCGATCACCTTGCGAATCACGTACACCACTTCGATATTCCGGGGATGCATGGGCAGCTGGTGATTGTCGCCGAGTCACTGGTTGAAGTACAGCCGGCGATGCGGATTCCCGAATCGCTGACACCGGACGCGTGGTTGGATTTGGACTCGACGGTTGAGCAGGGCGACTACTGGGAGATGTTACTGCCGAGTGAGTTTACCGAGCCGACGCCCGCTCTGGACGCACTCGCTGAAGAGCTTGATGTGCGCCGTAAGGACGATCCGCTACAGGTTTTGCATAGACTGAACGAGCAGATCTACGAATATTTTGACTACAAGCCGAAATCGACCCAGGTTGACTCTCCGATTGATCTTGCGCTCGGGACCAAAGCTGGAGTGTGTCAGGACTTCGCGCATATTATGATCGCGTTGGTCCGGTCGAAGCTTCGAATTCCCTGCAGGTATGTGAGTGGCTATCTATTTCATGGTGAGAGCGATCATCTGCATGGCGAGAGCGATCATACGCGTTCGGTCAGTTCGGCCACACACGCCTGGATCGAGGCGTTTGTTCCTCCTTTTGGTTGGGTAGGATTTGATCCGACGAATTGGCTGGTTGCGGGCGATCGACATATTCGCACCGCGATTGGCAGAGATTACGGGGACGTTCCGCCGACGCACGGCATCTTTCGTGGCCGGGCTGCGAGCGAGCTGACTGTGGCAGTGCGGGTAACGCCGAATCTGGGAGATCCGTCCTTCGACCAGGAGTTGCCGGTCCCGGAAGACTGGTCGACTCTTGTGGAGAAGGCGACCAAGCTGCCTGAGCAGCCGCCGCCTCCGACCCGGCAGCAACAGATGGCGCAGCAACAGCAAGACGGTGCAGGCGGCTCAGTTGCCTGATTCAACATCCGAAATCATCGACCCTGTCGAAAACCGCTGCCAGCGAGTTATAGACCGGAAGGACAAGATTGTGACTCTTGCATACAAGATGATGGTATCGCCGGTGGGAGCGCTGAAACTGGTTGCAAGTGATATGGGCCTGGTGGCTATACTTTGGAACGATGACAGACTCGGTCGTGTGCGCCTGGGTGATATGGTTGCGATTGAGCGACAGGCTATTCTTGTTGAGACGGAACGTCAGTTGGGGGAATACTTTGCCGGGAAGCGAAAGGCTTTCTCTGTCGCGTTGGATATGAGAGGAACTCGTTTTCAGAGAGATGTCTGGGAGGCGTTGCTTGGCATACCGTTTGGAGAGACAAGAAGTTATGGACAACTTGCGAGACAGCTAGGAAATCCTCGGGCGACGCGAGCTGTCGGCGCGGCGAATGGAAGGAATCCGCTGTCCATCATCGTGCCTTGTCATCGCGTGATTGGTTCGTCGGGAAAGCTTACGGGTTTTGCAGGTGGACTTGATACGAAGGCGTATTTGCTTCGGCTGGAGAGGTAGAACGCTCGGTATTTACGGCGGCATACGTTTTACGAAGCCGTGATCACGCTATTTGAGCGTTTCCCAACTGCGGAGCGTGTGCTCGTAGACTTCCATGTTGATGTGCTTGCCTCGAAACTTTACGCCCTCCATCGTGAGGCGAAGGCGTTGCTCTACTGCAGCTTCGCCTCTTAGTTTTATCTCACCGGCTGCACCGACGATGCGCTGCCAGGGTAGAAGCATATCCCTGCGCAGCAGTCGTGCTACAGCTCGATGGTAGAGGGGATAGCCTGCTGCTGCGGCGACTTTGCCGTAGGTCGATACTTTTCCCGTGGGGACGGAACGAATGATGCGGCGAAACGCGGCATCGCGCGCCTCATTTTCGCGCAACGCATTTTTCAGCATCTTTCGTTTGAGATTCTGTGGAATAGCAGGCGGGTGCATTGCAAAAAACTGTAGCAGAGTCTGATCACGCCGTAAAAGTCTAACTCACTCGCTCGTTATCGAGCGACGAACGATGTCACTAATGTAAGATTCGTCCAACCATGCCTACTATGCAGGATACCCTCCAGATTTCATCGAGACTGAACCGGTACTTCGGACCCGCTGGGCCGCGGTTCTTCCTGCTGTTCCTTTTTCTTTTAGGAGATCTGATTCTTTATCCGTTTGAGCAAAGGGCGGGTGGCGCAGGGTACTATCTTTTTCGCACGTTCGGCTATGCCGCCGTATTGCTAAGCGTGTACGCCGTTAGCTTTCGGCGTGGAGTTCTCTTGTTCGCGCTGGTGCTTGCCATTCCATCTGCAATCCATCACTTCCTGACCTCGGAGGGAGACGCAAGTGCTTTCTCCGTCGTCACTACTATTCTTAACTTCTTATTCGAAGCCTTCGTCATTGTGGTCATCTTTCGCAAAGTCTTTCTTCGCGGTAGGGTAACGACCGAAACCATCTACGGTGCTTTATGCATCTACCTGCTGATTGGGTTCACCTTTGCCAGCCTATATGGAATGCTGGTGGACATTCATCCGACTTCCTTTTACCTTGACCCTAAAGCGAATATTCATGCTGTGCCGAATCGGTTCGATTTGGTTTACTACAGTTTTGGTACGCTGACCTCGCTCGGCGCTGCGGGCATCACGCCGGTGGCGGCCCAAGCCCGATCCATCTCTGTGATGGAAGCGATTCTTGGCGTTCTTTACCTTGCAGTTCTCATCTCCCGGTTGATGGGAAGTTACCGCGAATCTTCTGTTCCTGATTGATTTAGATGGGGCTACCCATCCGACTAGAAATAATTGTTTGGTAAAGCTAGCAGTTCTTCCAATGGTTGTGGTGGGTTGGTGTCTCTAATCTAATCCAATTCGAGGGCGCTATGTCCCGCGATAAGGCCGGAACCATAGTGGCGTCCCCAATGGGACGGCCGGGAAGCGCATTCCTATCTTCCATTTGCGGTTGTCCATTCGCACCTCCGTTGCACTACACACATTTGAGGCAGCTTCGTGGAACTGATATGAAGATGAAGGAATGGCCGATCGTTTTGACCTGTTCGCTCCAGTATTGGAGCATAGGGAAGTGGTCGGCCAAACTTCCTTTTTACTCTCTAGATCGGCTCAAGGGGCCAGAGCTGGACGAGCCTGATTCTTGTCCGGGTGATTTCGAGGCCGCCGGTCGACGCGCCACGAACCAGAGAGAGCAGAATTGTGAGTCTCGCGTACAAAGTGGTGGTATCCCCTCTCGGAGGCGCGACCGTCTGTCGCATTGATTACAAAGGGTGAAGTACAAATGGGTCGACCGAAGGGCCGACCCGTTTGTATTGTTCTGGAGCAGTGCGAGTAGTATTCCTTGGTCTCTCTTCATGAGAGCACAAAGGAGAATCATTATGACACCCTCCGTTAGCACCAAGCACGAATACATGACACCTTCACAGATGGTGGAGAGTGCCGCGACAGCGGCGGCCGTCACCGCGGCTCCGCTTGCCGGAACATGGAATAACGTCAACACGGCGACACGGGACATCGTCAAGGTTGTGATCACGGCGGCCGGCAGTGGGATCAAAGTAGACGCTTTTGGGGCTTGTAGTCCGACCCCCTGTAACTGGGGAAATGTCGCGGGCCTGGCTTATGCGGCCAACGTCAGCTCCAGTCCGGCTGTCGCTTTTAGCGCACAGTACAAGTTCTCTTTTTCTCAGGTCATCCTCACCGGCCATCTTCAGGGGAAGAACCTCATTCTCGAGTCGTTCACGCACTTTACCGATGGCAGTGGGCGATCGGACTACTACAGCACGGATACGATGGCTAAATGACGGATCGAAGGGATGCGCTGAGTTTGGCGCGATGTCCGGGAGATGATTCATCTCCCGGACATTTTTCATTTCCGGCGACGATGGTTAGAAGACGTACTCGGGCGGCTTGATGCCTTTGAGGCGTAGATAGACTTCGAGTTGTCCGCGATGATGTGCGGTGTGGGTGAAGTAGGCCCATAACCATTCGAAGCCGGTCATCTTGCGGTTCGGGGAGCCGACGATAGCATCGAGTTTTTCAGGGGTCATGCCGGCGGCTGCCTGATTGCAGAAGTCGAAGGAACTGGAGAGGAATTGGACGACGGCGTCTTTGTCCGGCGCTTGCTTCCCGTTTTCTTCCTCAATGAGCGCGGGAGAGACATCGGGCCGCTTGGAGGCGCTGGCGACTGCGCAGGCACCGAGATTCGCGCGCCCGACCTGGATGAGGACTTGACCAAAGCTTAGTTCGTCGGGAACGGGCTTGTAGCCGTAGTCGGCTGCCGGCATCAGTTTGGCGACCGCGATGGTGAAGTCGCCCGAGGTTTTCCAGTGCTTTACAAGTGAGTCTTTGATGGTGGTTTGGGCTAGAGCGGGAAGTGTCAAGAGTGAGAGGAGTGCGACGCCAATCTTTAACATGATCGCCATCGTACAACATCGATTGTCCTGAAGGGCGCCTTCTCATGGAAGGGTCGAGACTGGCGCCGAGGGATAGGTTCGGCTTGCGCGATGGCCAACTCGTGCGATGAGACTGCATAAATTTCGTACCCAAGGCTAGGACTTTTCCTAGTAGCGGGAAGTGGGTTCGGTCTCTAATCTAAATCCAATGCAAGGGTCAGAACGACTCCCGCGTGTCCTGCAAAACAGCGGCGCGGAGGCTACGATGTCGCTCAATTGCTAACTAACTCCCAGGAACGGTTTCTGGACCAGGGTTCAAGTTTCATTGCTTTCGTGGACGCGGTTCCAAGAGATTCACCACGAAACCGGAGCAAGGCCAGTTTGGATCAGCGCTGACCTGCTTCTGGTACTCCCCTTAGCGCGCTCGGACCGGTTCTACCTGTGAACGAAACGTAAAGTCCGTGTGCGGCCGCCTCCTCTGGGTGAGTAGGCGCGGCCCCTCTTGTAATTCGATTCGTCGCGATGATTCATTGTGAGCCTTCGGGCTGAAGTTGCGACAAAAATCATTTTCTCGCGAGGTGTTCCTTGAAGAAACTCTTATTAGTCGCAGTGCTTGCAACTCTAGGTGAGCTCGTGGGATGCAGTGATGCGGTTTTTCCCTATCTCACAGCCATCGCGGTAAACCCGGGGACTTCATCCGTCGCGGCGGGACGAACCCAACAATTCACTGCTCTGGGAACCTTCAGCAATGGCAGCACGAAGGATATTAGCAGTCTCGTGACGTGGACTTCGTCGACGGCGCCGGTCAGCACGATCAACTCAGCCGGCCTCGCACAAAGCTACAGCCAAGGCACTTCCACCATTACGGCGACCTTCACTGGTCCCGCCGCCGGGACAGTCACCGGTACTGGAACGTTTACCGTCACGGCGCCTGCCTTGGTTGCGGTTGTCGTTACCGACGCCACTTCCGTCATCCCAGGCAGCCGCACCTCCTTAGCAACTACCAGGATAGCCAACGGAACGGGGCACCAATACGTGGCTTATGGTATCTACAGCGACGGCGGAGAGCGCAGCCTACCGAATAGCATAACAAGTAGCGTCACATGGGCTTCAACTCCTGCGACGTTCGCAACGATCAACAGCACGGGACGCGCGACCAGCGTCGCTGCCGGAACAGCGACGATTACCGCAACGGATCCGGCGACCGGAATAGTTTCTGGCCCGTCTTCACTGGTCGTGACCAACGCAAGCATAGCGGGCATCGAGGTCTATCCGGTAGGTCAGGGCAGCGGTCTGACCATCGCTCCTCTTACTCGTCAGCCCTTCGCGGCCCGGGGGGTGTTCAGCGATAACACGCAACAAGACATTACCCTAGAAGCGAACTGGACCAGCACCACCCCCGCGACAGCAACCGTCTCCAATACCACTCCGAATGGAGTAGTCACTGCCGTGGCTGCAGGCACGACGCAGATACAGGCTTCTTTTGGCGGCACGACAGGAAAGGCTCCGCTGGTCGTAACTGCGGCCTCGCTAACGTCCATCGCGCTCACCCCGGCACCGCAGACTGGAGCGACTGCAGTTGGAGTTGCGACTGGCTCGACTCTTCCGATTAGTGCGGTTGGCACGTTTAGCGATGGGTCAAAGCAGACCATCAATCTGGCCGTGGCGTGGAGCGTTACAGGCAGCGGTTCTATCGCGACTGTTGATCAAACCGGACTCGTGACAGGGGTCGCAGCCGGATCGGCAGTGGTGACGGCTAAGTTCGGCACGATCACCGCGAACGCAAATATCACTGTCGAAGCCCTAAAGTCAATTGGGGTCGGATCAGTTGTTCCGATAGTTAATCCATCTATTCTCAACGTGGCACAAGGGACCGCGTCGCAGTTTGTCGCGACGGCGACTCTCGCGGATGGGACCACTCAGGATATCTCGACGTCTGCCACGTGGTTTGCGATCTCGCCGCCAGCGGTCTCGGGGACGGGGCCGGTCGCGACAATTTCCGATTCGCTCGGGTCATCGGGATGGGCAACGGGCAACGCTCCAGGGACAGCCGTTATCGGAGCGGTATTCGGCGGCCAAGGCTCGCTGTCAAGCCTAACCGTGACCAACGCAACCCTTAAGACACTTGCGATCGCACCGACTGGCAATGTGCACGTTGTTCTCGGTGGCACCCAGCAATACGTGGCCACTGGGACCTTCAGCGATTCGACAACGCAGATCCTCACCAATCAAGTGACCTGGAATTCTTCGCTGCCAACGATTGCCGTAGTGAGTCTTACCGGTTTAGCCACCAACACAGGACCAGGGGGGTCGACGAACATTAGTGCCGTGGGCATTATCAACGGAAACACCGCGACCAGTAATCAGGCGGTTTTCGCCAACCCATGAAGCAGAAACGCCAGGGAGACTCTTGCGAGTCTCCCCGAGCATAGAGACTGATGCATCCCGGGGCCTTAGGGAGCCCGAACCAGGAGATCGAGATTGCGGATTACTCGGAGTTACGGAGGGATTGAATGAAACTCAGAACTGCACTTATCTTTGCTGTGGATGTCATGCTGTGTGGGTTGTCAGCATGGTCTCAGGAACATCCCAAATGGGAGGTCCCAATCGACTACTCCTACAATCACTTTCAGGCCATCGACTTCGAAAGCCGCAACGGGAACTTCTTCTTTGGGCAACATTACGATCTGGAAGGCGGCGGCGGCGGACTTGTTTATAACTTCAGCCACCTGGTCGGATTGAAGGCTGAATTTCAAGGTTATGGCAGCGCGACGAGACTGGTGATAATTCCGGCGGGCAATCCCTTTCTCCCGGCAGGTGGATCGGCCAGTGTTTCGGGAAATCTGTTTACATACATGATCGGGCCCGAAATCGGTATTACAAAAGGTAAGTTCCGTCCATTCATAGAAGGACTGGCTGGCGGCGCGCACAGCAACGTCTACAAGAATGCCTACAATAACCTGACGTTCACGGGAATCAGTGCGGCCCCTTCCAATAACGCATTCGCGGGAGCAGCTGGCTTGGGTCTTGATATTGCTGTGAACCGACGCCTTTCCCTCCGTCCCTTTGAGGTGGACTACTTGTATACGAACTTCAGCAACGTCCTGACCGCCAACCAACAGAGCTGGCGCTATCTGGGCGGAATTGTTCTTACTTTTGGCGGCAAGCCTCCGATCCCACCGACTGCGACCTGCTCTGCGTCTCCAACCGAGATATGGTCTGGCGATCCGGTGACCGCGAATATCACTACCGCGAACTTCAATCCGAAGCACACGGTTACTTATAGCTGGAGCGCCAGCGGCGGAAAGGTGGCGGGTACTGGTACGACAGGGAATGTTGATACTACTGGCCTCGCTCCGGGGAACTATACGGTTTCTGCAACGGCCACTGACGCGAAGGAAAAGAAGAACAACGTCGCAAGCTGTTCAGCTTCGTTCACGGTAAGGCAACCGCGTCCCCCGACAGCAACTTGTTCAGCCAGTCCACAGACAATCAAGCCGGGTGATGGGTTCACAGTGACGGTTGCTGCCCAGAGTCCAGATAACAGTCCTTTGACCTACTCCTATACGACCTCGACGGGCAGCATTACCGGAACCGGGAGTAGTGCATCGGAGACGACCTCGAACGCCAATGCGGGTTCCACTATCACGGCAACGGCAAATGTAGTTGATGCTCGTGGCCTAAGCACAACTTGTTCCGCAATGGTCACGGTTGAGGCTTTCCCGGTTGTGGCTGCTCCGCCAGAAGTCATTTCGGCCGGAGAGTGCAAGTTCAATATGTCCAACAAACCGGGCCGTGTGGACAATGAGTGCAAGGCGGTTCTGGACGAAGTAGCTCTTCAGGTCCAGCGCCAACCCAACGGCAAAGTTGTTGTGGTTGGATATACCGACGAAACCGAGACTGTCAAGATGACCCAACTGGCCGGCCAGCGTGCGGTAAATGTGAAGTACTATCTCACATCGGGAGAAGGAGGAGCGGGAATTGACGCTTCACGTATCGAGGCGCGGTCGGGAACGGTAAAGACGAAGGGTGCCAAGATTTACATCGTTCCTGAGGGCGCCACTTTCACCGAAGAATCAACCGTGATCGACGAGACGGTGGTGAAGGGGCAGCCTCGAAATCCTGGGAAGAAGAGCAAATAAGGCTCGAACTGATATGAAGATGAAGGAATGGCCGATCGTTCTGACCTGTTCGTTCGCTCCAGTATTGGAACACAAAGGAAGTGGTCGGCCGTTCACAAGTGGGCGAAAGACCTGGCCGGGGAGGGTAGCCCCTCCCCCCTTTTTTTGTCTGAAGTATGTGGGCTACCTGGCTACTCGCCTTCGTTAGTAATCTCGCGGGGGTGAGCACAGATCACAAGATGGGAAAGTGAATGTTGTCGCTTGTTCGCTCCGATTCTGGGGCCTTGCTGTCTGCTCATGTTGCTTCATCAATCATTGTTGGCACAGGGCACCCCTGGCACGACCGCGCAAGCGCAAGTTACCTTTCTACTCCACCGATAGCTTCCTGAAGGCTGCCGCCGCTTGCACGAAAGCATCTCAGGGATCGCAGGTTCGCGAGGGTACTCGCTGAAACCTCATTCCCGACATGTCCATGTTGTAATTTTACGGATCAAGTGATCGAAATTCTTCTATAGGATCTGCTCCCGAAAGTAGTTTGAGCTTCACCCGAAGGCGATGCGGCTGCATGAATGGGGAACCCAGAGTATGGGTTTCAACTTATTTATGGTCCGCCAGTCACTTGTAGTAGTACTAGTGTCCCAGGTGTGCAGTTGTTGTTAAACTTCGCTTATGCGCCGCCTGAGTATTTTGTTCGCGCTGCTGTTGTTCGTGGCCTTTCCCATTGTTGGAACGTCGCAGCCAGCCGTAGGAGTGGACGCCCAATCTGTGTCCGCGTTGGCTATCGAGGATATAGGCAGGGGAACGGTGCCGATCGATGGCGAATGGCAGTTTCATCTCGGCGATGACATGCATTGGGCCTCGCCCTCCTATGACGACTCGCAATGGGAACATATCCAGGCTGACACTAGCTGGGGAGCGCAGAGCCATCCGTCGTACAGTGGATTTGCCTGGTACCGGCGCCACCTCGCCATTACACCGTCGCAAGTCGCCAACCTGAAGCTCGCGATTTTGATGCCGGCGGTAGAGGACGAATACGATCTCTATTGGAACGGCGTGGAGATCGGCAGCCAAGGCACACTGCAACCACATGCGGTCTGGTATTTTCCGCATCGTCAGTCTTTCGCCTTTCCAGTCTCTTCAACCGGTATGACAGACGGCGTGCTGGCCATTCGTGTCTGGAAGGCGAGGCTCGCGTCATTCGACTACAGCACACTCGGCGGACTGAGGGGAGCACCGCTGCTTGGGGATGCGGTCAGCATTGACCAGCGGATAGGCTCTGAAGACTTCGTATCCATGCGTCGAAACCTCTACTTCCGAACCGTTAACATCGCGTTTGCGTTAATGGGAATGGTGGCGCTGTTCGCCTGGGTCCGCGATCGTGACCAGTGGGTGTTTCTCTGGTTCGGCGTTTGGACCATGGGGCGAGTGGCCCAATTCCTTACTACGATGCCGAGTATTAACTGGGCCTTCTCGCACGCGGAGGTCAACAGCGTATTGCAGGTCATTTTTTCCACTCACAACTGCGCGGCGCTTTTGCTTCTGCTCTACCTCTTCGATCTGCAGGACAACCCTCGCCTTCGCCGCTGGACATGGTGGATCATTGGAATCCAGTTAGGCGCGGCTTGCGCAGACGGCCTACTGATGCTGCGTTGGGCAGAAGCCAGAGATGCGACGCAGTGGACTGACGCTTTCTTATCGCTTGTCATTATGCTCTGCCGCATGTTCGGCTTTGTTCTGGCGTACGAAGGAATCAAGCGCAGGGTCAACCCTGAACTCAAGCTGGTTGCGATCATCGCCTTTCTCGATAATCTGATGGAGATCCTGAGGCTTTCAAGTCGCCAGGGGGTTCGTTTCACTCACTGGACACTAACAACCTGGCTCAGCACGCCTCTGTTTTATGTGGCACACGCGGGCATCACCGTTCTCCAGATACTCGACACATTATTTGTGGTAGCCGTGGCTTATGCGCTTCTACGTTATGCCGCACGCGACAGGCATAGGCGGAACGCGATT
Source organism: uncultured Acidobacteriaceae bacterium (assembly GCA_963798925.1). GTDB lineage: Bacteria > Acidobacteriota > Terriglobia > Terriglobales > Acidobacteriaceae > Edaphobacter. The sequence goes on along the minus strand of CAWCVD010000001.1, from coordinate 488,184 downwards.
AAGCAGGAGCTGAAATCGGTGCGCGAACTCCAACACGTACTTATCCCGGAGGCGCTTTCCGAGGTTTCAGGCTACGCCATTGCCAGCGTCTACCGCCCCGCACAGGAGGTCGGAGGAGACTTCTTCCAGATCGTTCCGATGCAGGATGGCGGGATGCTGGTTATCCTCGGGGACGTCAGCGGCAAAGGTCTGGAGGCGGCGATGAACGTCGCTCTGATTGTCGGGACGGTACGCACACTTGTCGAGTACCACGGCGATCCTGCGAGCATCCTTGCGGGACTCAACCGCCGCTTAGTCGGACGAATGCAGGGCGGCTTTACCACGGCGCTCGCGTTCAGGATCGACCGCGTGGGTCGTTGCATCTTTGCCAACGCCGGTCACCTGCCGCCGTTTCTCAACCAGAACGAAATGACTCTTGGTCCGTCACTTCCGCTAGGCATCGACCCCGAAGCCGAATACAGAGATCAGGACTTTACGCTCAACTACGGCGATCGTCTGACGCTGCACACGGACGGCGTGCTCGAAGCTCGTTCTGGAAAGGGAGAACTCTATGGGTTCGGCAGGCTGACTGCGCTCTTGGCAAGTCTGCCCGATGCAGAGTCGATCGTCGATGCAGCTCGCGCCTTCGGCCAGGAAGATGACATTACCGTGCTCACCATAGAGCGGCTACCACCGAGCGAGACTGTCCCATCCGTGACCGTAAGTTTCTCGGCTGGCCTCGCCGCGGCCTAACTCAGGTCGCGCTAATAGGCTAAGGCGCAGCCGTCGGCTCGCATTTCGCTGGCAGCGGAGTAGAAGCGGTCAGTGCCATCCATGCGGTGTTCGATGCATTCGTAGCGGCCGAAGCCTCCGTCGGAGGGGCCAATGGGCCAGCCCAGGGCGATGAGGGCTTTGCGGGTGGCTTCGGGGATGCCGGATTCTAAGCGCAGGATTCCTTTGGGACCCAGGCTGGCGGGGTCTTCGCCCATGGATTGTGAGCTGCCTTCGTGGTGCCAGCGGGGGCTGTCACCGGCGGCCTGGATGTCGAGGCCGTAGTCGACGCGGTTGATGATGATTTGCGCCTGGCCTTGCGGCTGCATGTCGCCGCCCATGACGCCGAAGGACATCCATGGTTGGCCGTCTTTGGTGGCGAAGCCGGGGATGATCGTCTGGAAGGGACGCTTGCCCGGGGCGTAGATGTTGGGGTGGCCATCCTGGAGGGAGAAGAGCTCGCCGCGGTCCTGGAACATGAAGCCGAGTCCGTCGGCGACGAGACCGGAGCCGAGGCCGCGGAAGTTGGACTGGATTTGGGAGATCATGATGCCGTCTTTGTCGGCGACGGTGAAGTAGGTGGTGTCGCCGTGGCTGGGGGCCTGGCCGGGATGGATGGGCGTGAGGATGGAGTCGAGCTTGATTTGTTTGGCCCGTTCCTTTGCGTACTCTTTGGAGTTGAGCCACTCCACGGGGACCTTGGAGAAGTGCGGGTCGGCGTAGTAGCGAGCGCGGTCTTCGTAGGCGAGGCGCTTGGCTTCGATCTGGACGTGGAGGGATTCGGCGGACTGGAAGCCCATCTCGCGAAGATCGAAGTTTTCTGCGATGTTGAGAAGCTGGAGGGTGGCGAGGCCCTGGGTGTTGGCGGCCATGGCGTAGACGTCGACCCCGCGGTAGTTGGTGACGATGGGGTCGTCCCACTCGGCGTGCTGGGCACGGAGGTCTTCTACGGTCATCCATCCGCCGACGCGCTTGAAGTAGGCTTCGATGGTTTTTGCGATGGGGCCGTCGTAGTAGGCGTCGCGGCCGCCTTCGGCGATGAGGCGATAGGTGCGGGCGAGGTCGGGGTTGCGGCGGACGTCGCCTTCGATGGGGGCTTTGCCGTTGGGGGCAAAGGTGTGGAGGGCGTTGGCGGTCTCTTCGACTCCGGAGCCGGGCCTGGTGAAGTTGGCGAGGCCGAGTCTGATGTAGTGGCCGATGATTTGAGGCGTGGGCGAACCGGTCTCGCAGTAGTGGATGGCGGGTTCGAAGAGCTCGGCCCACTTGAGCTTGCCGTAGCGCTGGTGGAGTGTCCACCAGGCGTCGAGAGCTCCGGGGACGGAGATGGAGATGGCTCCATAGGCGGGGAGAACGCCGTTTTTTGCGCGGGAGCGGGCGATGTCGAGGGTGAGGGCTTTGGGGGAGGGGCCGGAGCCGGCGAGGCTGACGACTTTCTTGAGCTTGGGGTCCCAGATCATCGCGTAGCAGTCGCCGCCGAGGCCGCAGGAGGTGGGTTCGACGAAGCCGAGGACGGCGTTGGTGGCGACGGCAGCGTCGATGGCGGAGCCGCCCTTTTTTAGGATCTCGATAGCGGTAAGGGTGGCGAGCGGGTGCGCGGTGCCGGCGGCTCCGCTGCAGCCCATGGCGGCGGAGCGGGAGGCGAAGCTGGCTCCGGCGATGCGGTCGCCGGCATGGACGTCGGGGCGATCGAAGGTTTCGGCGCCTGCCAGCTGGAACTTGGGGAGTTCCTTGGGCGTGGCTCCGTCGGTTTGGCTGAAGGGGTTGGAAGAGGTAAGGGATGTCATGGAACCGGCAGCGGCGAGAGGAAGGGTGGCGATGAAGGAGCGGCGGCGCAAAGGGGTTTCTCCTGACGACGGGTTGAAGATGCGACGAAGAGTGGCGTGGCTGAGATATTCAATATACCAAGGTGATTGATTTGGCTCGCGCTCGGAAGATGTGAGCGGGCATCTGCGTAGCAGTCCATTATTGTCGGATTCTTTGGCGGTGTACAGAGAATGTGCTAACGGGTGAACGGGATGTGTGCAGACTGCTCCGCCGACGGAAGCAAAACCGCAGCCTGATATGATCCGGCTGCCTGTTTTTTCTGATTTTCTGTTACTACTTTCAAAGATAACAACGCCGAAGTACCACAGGAGGTTTTTGTGAAACGTTTTGATCTTGCGCTCACGGTATGTGCTGCGATCTTGTTGGCTCGACTAGCTCAGGGTCAGGCTGTGCCTGAGATTCCTTTTGACTCCGTTCCAGATTTTCTGAAGCTTCCATCGGATATTTATCTAGGTGAGACGGCGGGCGTGGCGGTGAATTCGAAGGGGCATGTCTTTGTATTCACCCGTGGTAATTCGACGGGGCCGGCGTATGGAGCGAGTGCTGCGCAGCTTTTAGAGTTTGGTGCGGATGGCACTTATCTTCGCGAGATCGGACACAACCTGTACGCATGGTCGTACGCGCACGCCGTGAAGGTGGACAGGGAGGACAACATCTGGGTAACGGATAAAGGGTCGGACATGGTGATCAAGTTCAATCCTGCGGGGCGCGTGATGATGGTGCTTGGGCGCAAGCAGGAGGCTTCGGACGAGAGCACCGGACCGGTGAAGCATGTGCGGCCACCGCTGCCCCCTGTTGACGGGATGTTCCGGCAGGTGACGGATGTGACCTGGGATGCCGCAGGGAATACCTACATCAGCGATGGCTATATTAATTCGCGTGTCGCGAAGGTGGATAAGAATGGCAAATGGTTGAAGTCTTTTGGCGAACCCGGGGACTTGCCTGGGCAGTTCAATACGCCGCACAGCATCGCTGCGGATACGCAGGGAAATATCTATGTGGCGGACCGCGGGAATCGACGCATTCAGGTTTTTGACGGCGATGGAAAGTCTCTGCGGCAGATTACGATCGATGTGCCTTTCGACTATGCGAGCGCCGCTCCTGCGATCGGAGCCAAACCGGCTGCAGATGCCAAGGGCGCGCAGGCGGCCGGCTCTCCCTGGGCGATTTGCATTACGCCGGGACCGAATCAGGTGATGTACGCGTCGGATGCGTTTCCGGGGCGAATCTACAAGTTGAGCCTGGATGGGAAGGTGCTGGGAGTGTTTGGCGAGTCGGGCAAACAGCTGAAGGAGTTCGGATGGATTCACGAGATTGCATGCCCGTCAGAGAACGTGTTGTATGTTGCGGAGTTGCTGAACTGGCGCGTGCAGAAGCTCGTCCTGCATCCGGCAACGAACTGACGGGTGTTGGCGGCTACGATTTGTGCGCGGGACGGAGGGTTGGAGGGCGTGAGGTGCGGTCGAGGCTTTCGCCGATGCGAACGACGATTGGCAAGAGAGCTTCGATGTCGGACTGGGTGGTGCGGAAGTTGACGATGCAGGCGCGGAGAGCGAATCTTCCGTTGACTACTGCGTTGGAGAGGTAAGCTTCGCCGCTGTTTTGCAATTGGGTGAGGAGTTCGCGATTAATGTCGTCGAGATAGGGCGCTGCATTTTGATCGGTGGGATCGAGGTCGGTGGGAACGAAGCGGAATGTGGTGATGCTGAGGGAGTGGGTAAAGGGCTGGAGCGCGGGGTAGCGGGGGATTTGCAGGAAGAGCTGGCGTGCGAGGCGGATGTCTTTGGAGAGCATCTGGGTGTAGCCCTCGCGGCCGACATGTTGGAGCGCGAGCCAGACCTTGAGAGCTCGGAAGCCGCGTGAGTTCTGCGGGCCGAGGTCGAAGTAATTGATGGCTTCAGTGTCGAAGTGATAGTAGGGAGGGTGGTATGCGAAGGCATTGCGGAGGTCTTCTTGATTGCGTACGAGGGCGCAGCCGGCTTCGAGGGGAGCGTAGAGCCATTTGTGCGGGTCGACGGCGAGGGAGTCCGCTTCGCGGAGGGCCGTGAGGGATTCGGGTGCGTCGGGCAGAGCGGCGGCGAGGGCTCCATAGGCTCCGTCGACGTGGAACCAGAGGTTGAACTCACGGGAGATGGCGGCGAGTTCGGGGATGGGGTCGATTGCTCCGGTACTGACGGAGCCGGCTGTGCCGATGACGAGGAATGGCTGGTCGCCGGCTTCGATGTCGCTGCGGATTTGCTCTTTGAGGGCTTCGGTGTCGATCTCGAGTAGTGCGTTGGTTGGGATCCAACGGATAGCATCGGTGCCGATGCCTGACATGTCGGCGGCCTTCTGGATCCAGGTGTGCGTCTCTTTGGAGCAATAGACGCGGAGACGGGCGCCGTTTGTGCCTGCTGTGCGGATGTTGGCGCCGCCCTTTGCCTGACGGGCGGCGTAGAAGCAGACGAGGTTGGCCATATTGCCGCCGCTGACGAAGAGGCCGCCGCAGTCGATGGGGTAGTGGACCATCTCGGCGATCCAGCGGATTGTTTGGGCTTCGATCTCGCTGGCCATTGGGGAGAGGAGCCAGGCTCCGACGTTTGGGTTTGTGGCGGCGGCGAGCATCTCGCCGAGGATGCCGATGGGCGCAGGGGAGGAGGTGATGTATCCCCAGAAGCGTGGATGGCCGTTGAAGAGAGAGTGCTCAAAGAGGAGATTGGCGGCTTGATCGAGTAGCGCGGATGCTTCGGTGCCCTGTTGGGGGAGGGTTCGGCTGGAGTTAAGCGCCTCGCGGATTTGGGCGGGAGTTTCCGCGGTGGTGACGGGGCGATTCGGGAGCGAGTCGAGGAGGGTAGCGATGCGGTCGACGAGTTGATGGCCCAGGGCCCGGAATTCCTGGGAGGTCATGGCTAGAGGTGCAGCGGCTTCGCTTTGCATGATGAGTCTCTGTGGAGATGGTACGCGAAGGTTGTTTTTTTATAATTCCCCGGGAGTGGCTCGGAGGCTTGAAGGTGGGTTTGCCGCTGGTGTGGCGGCTGTGGGGTCTTTGAGGTAGTCGCGGATGAGGGCTACGGTGTAGACGGGGCTCTCTTCCATGAGCCAGTGACCGGCATTTGGCACCACCGCTTCGCGCACGTTGGTAGCGACGTTGCGCATGACGACACCCTCCGTGGGTCCGAAGGATTTTTCTGCGCCTACGGCCAGAACCGGCATGGTGAGTTTTGTACGCTGGAAGACTTTGTTGTCTTCGGCGTCTTGCGAGAAGGCTTTGAAGTGGGCGAAGCCGGCGTGCATGGCTCCCGGTTTGGCGTACTGCGCGGCGTAGAACTTGCGTGTGGCCTCATCGGGTTGGCTGGGGCTGGCGCTGAAGTCATTCCAGATGCGGTCGAGATAGATGCGCTCGCGGCCCTGGACCAGGCGGTCTTCGTCCGGGCCCCAGAAGGAGAAGTGCCAGAGACGGTGATCTTTGATGAGGTCCTCCCACGGGGCGATGCCGGGCAGCGGCGCGTCCATGACGACGAGGCGTTCGACTTTGTCTGGGTAGAGTGAGGCGTAGGCGTAAGCGACCATGATGCCGATGTCGTGCGAGACGATGAAGGCGCGGTCAAAACCGAGGGTGGTGATGACAGCGCGGATGTCGGCTGCCTGGGTCTTTTTGTCGTAGCCGGTGGCCGGGCGGGAGGAGCTGCCGATGCCGCGGAGGTCGGGTACGACGACGGTGTAGTTCTTGACGAGTTCGGTGGCGAGGGGAGACCAGGAGTCGCTCGTTTCGGCGTAGCCGTGGATGAGGACGACGACCGGGCCCGTGCCGGCAGAGCGGACGAAGATGTCGGCACCGGCCGGGCTGTGGACCATCTGGGATTTGAATGTGGAGGGCAAGGCTGGCTGCGCGGACGCTTCATGCGCAAGAAACAGGAGGCAGATTGTGACCAGAATGCGTGCGGTCAGGGTGAGACGGTGTCCCATTCATTTCTCCCTTTTTTAGGCGTCAAGCTTTTTTATCACTATACGTCGAGGCGGATGGTCCTGATTTATCAGGGACAACGGTTCATTCTGAAAGGGGCTGAAGATTTTCGTTGACACATATGCATAGGTAAGTGATAACTTACGGTTAGTGGATGCTTACCTACAGGCCGGGCTGGATGCTTTAGGTGATGGGACGCGGATGGCCATCTTCCAGAGGCTGGCGAATGGGCCGATGGCGGTAAACGAACTGGCGGGAATGCTACCGGTGAGCCGTCCTGCGGTGTCGCAGCATCTGCGGGTGCTGAAGGATGCCGGGCTGGTGACCGATCGCAAGGCCGGGACGAGAAGGATGTATCAACTGGATCCGAAGGGCGTGGCTCGTCTGCGCGCGCACTTCGATCAGGTGTGGGAGACGGCGCTGGGGGCGTTTCAGAGTTCGGTGGAGTCGAAAACGAAGGGAGAGAGGCATGACAAAGACAATAGAGGCAGCCGTCGTCCGAAAAAGCATTCGGGTTCGCGTGCCAATTGAGCGGGCTTTCTCGGTGTTTGTTGAACAGATGGAGATGTGGTGGCCGCCGGCGCATCACATTGGGGCGAATCCGTTTCAGTCGATTTTTGTGGAGCCGCGGGTTGGCGGGCGGTGGTATGAACGCGATGCGGCAGGGAACGAGTGTGACTGGGGACAAGTGAGAGCGTGGGACCCGCCACGGCTGGTGACGTTCTCGTGGCATCTGGGGCCCGATTGGAAGTTTGATCCTGATCTCGCGAAGGCGAGCGATGTGGCGATCCGGTTTACGAGGGAAGGGAATTCGGCGACGCTGGTGGAGTTGGAACACAGCGGGATTGAGCGGCTTGGCGAGGGTTACGAGCGCCTGCGCATGATGCTGGACAGCCCGGATGCCTGGACCAGCACACTGACTGAGTTTGCCAAGGCGGCGGATCGTGAGGTGCAGGGATGAGGCCGGTATGGTCTTTGAGGATTGCTTCGGTGCTGACGCTGATTCATGCTCTGCTGCACACTGTAGGAGGCGTGTTTGGCGGGGTCGGGCCCGGTGCACAGCAGGTGGCAGCGACCGCGATGAAGACGAATGAGTTTGTGGCGATGGGAGTGACGCGAAGCTACTGGGACTTCCACATGGGAATGGGTCTTGCTGTCAGCGTTCTTCTGACGATGGAGGGTGTGGTCTTCTGGCAGTTAGGATCGCTCGCGAAGACGGATGCGTTGCGGCTGAGGCCGGTGCTTGGAACGTTTCTCTGCGGGTACCTGGGCCTCGCAATTGTCTCCTACCGGTATTTCTTCAGCGGGCCGGTGATTGCGGAGATCTTGATTGCACTGTGCCTGGTGCTGGCTCTCGCAGGAGCGAAGCGGACTGCACCTGAGGGATTGGGCAGGCGTGTTGCCGTTTAGCCACGAGCGCGATTACTGATCAGGAGGTTTGCTCTGCTGCTGAGCTTCTTTCGCGGCTTTTTTGGCTTCGGCTGCGGCTTCCCTGGCGGCTGCTTTGGCTTCGGCGGTAGCTTCTTTTGCGGCCTTATCTGCCTCCTTGATTGACTCGCGGGCGTCAGGTGGGAGGGCGGTGAGCTTCGGCGGCGTGGGCGGCGTTGGAGGCAATGGGAGCACGCTGCCCTTCTTCAGCGAGACGTCGCCTTGCGTGGTGGTGACGCGGAGCAGTGGGCCACCGTTGCCGACGGTGCCGCTGATTGTTTTCTTCTGTAAGCCGCCGTCAGGGATCTGGATCTGGGAGAAGTCGCTTTGAATGTCGCCATTGGCAGCGTCGAACTGATAGGCGAAGTTGGATTGCTCAGGAACGGTGAGGGCGACCGAGCCGTTGCGGTTTTCGACTGTGACGTTGGAGAGCGGGGGGGCGCTGGTGACGTCGACCGAACCGTTGCGGTTGGTAACGAAGACGTCGCCGGCGATGCGGTCGAGCGTGATGTTCCGGCTGTAGGTGGTGAGGGTGACGGGGCCGACAGCGTTGCTGGCGGTCAATTCGGCGTTACTGCCGATTTCGACCTCGCCGTCGAGGCGTCCTAGTTGGAAGTCGGTGCGGCTGGTGTGGAATTTGATGGGGCCACGGATGTGCTCGAGGTGGGTGTCGCCGAAGAATTCGCCGCGGACGGTGACGGGACCGCTGAGGTCAGAAAGTGTGGTGTCGTGAGCGCGACCCTCGATCGTGAGCGCGCCAGTGACGCTGTGGGCGGAGATGTCATTGTTGCCGTTATTGATACGAGCGGTGATGGGACCGGTGATGGCGCTAAGTTCGATATCGCCGTGGTTGGCCGTGACCGTAACCGTACTTTTGATGGAATTGATTTTGACATCGCCGTGGTTGGCCGTGACAGTAGGCGAGGCGGTTGCCGGGACCGTGATGACGAGGTCGGCGCGGGTGCCCTCCATGGCTGGAAGGGAGACGATGACGTTGTTTCCGTTGACGTTCAGATTGGGACTGAGCCGTTGCGCCTTGCTGTCGGCTTCTGAGTCAGAGCGGGTGTAGACCTCTTTGTGGACGGCGATGTGAATTTGATTGTCATCGCTTGTTCCGGAGATGGTGACATCGCCGCGAGGATTGTCGACGTTGAGGTTGCCACCGGTGGGAAAGGCTTGGGCTAAGGTCTGATCGCTCTCATGCTTGTCGCCGAGGAACTCGTCCCAGTTGTCCTGGTTGATGTTGAGGCCGTCCAGCATCCTGCTGTGTGCGCCCTGGCGTACCCCACTGAAGACGAGGCCGGTGAGAGCGAGAAGAAGGAGCAAAGTGAAGACTCCACCTCCGACGCGGCGGCGATACTGAGGTTGGGTGGAGTCGGATTGGACGTACTGGTCGTAGCCCCATTCGAGGAGCATGATGATGCCGGCACCGACGAGGAGGATGGGCCAGAAGCGGCCATACCATTCCCAAAAGCGATAGCTCTGCAGATGGCCGGTCTGGATGAGGAGGAAGATGATGCCGATTGCGATGAGCACCAGCGGTCCAAGGATTGAGCTGCGGCGCATCCCGCGAGCCTGGTAGCGGTAGGCGTCACGCTGGGCGCGCAACATGTCGCGTTGGGCGCGGGCCTGTTCTTTGAGCACGCGACGCTGATATTTCCAGTCGTTTCCGTAGGGCGGCCCGCCGGGCGCACCAGGAGGGGGATAGGGTGGAGGATAGTTTGCCATGGGCTTTATCTCCCTTCCTGATCGTGCTGAGTGGAGGGGACGATAGAGGTGCCTGGATCAGGCGGTGGGGGTGAAACCGGTGGCGCGGGGTAGGGATAGGTAGCCGCCATGGCTGCACTGTATGAGGCGCGCTGGAAGATGGCCATCAGACCGGCGACGATGATGATGACAGGCCAGCTACGACCCCAGGAGAGGATGCCGAAGGTGTCGAGCAGGAAGAGGACGCCGACGAGAACGATCCAAACTGAGCCTCGGAGGGCGCGAAAGAGCCGGAACTGGTAGCCGGGAGTGCCGTCATCAGCGAGTCCGCTGCCGGTGTCGGTCATCTTGCGGACAAAGATCCAGACTCCGAAGCCGATCAGGAGAAACGGAACGAGCCGATGGATGGGAAACGAGTGGAACAGGCCTGCATTGCCTATCAGGAAGAGACAGCCGAGGCCGATGAGCCAGATGGCGCCGGCGGGGAAACGGTTACGCGGCAAAGGCGCAAGATTGGGATCGAGTGGATAGGCGGGAGACCCGTAGGGAGGCATCGCAGGGGTAGGCTGGGCGTAGCTATCCCATGATGGGGTGCTCCAAGCGGCGTTGGGTTGCGGCGGGTAGTTGGGAGTGGGGGGAGGGTAAGTACCGGCGATTGGAGGGGTTGAGCCGGAGGCGTCGGTTGGGGGAACCGCGGTGCCAGCGGCTGGGGAGTTAGGCCACGCTTTGCCGAAGCCGAGGCGCTCGCCAAGATCGTTGAGGCCGAAGGGATTGGGGAGGGGGGTACCGTCGCGGCGGGCGCGGGCGGTGTGGTGAGCGTCGATCACTTGATAGCAGACCCAACCGGCGATGAAGATCCCGAAGATGCCGTGCTCATCTGCGAGCGAGACGAGAATGGCGAAGACGATGAGGTGAACGATGCCTTTGGCGTATTGGCCATTGTACATGGCTCCGACGCCTGGGATGAAGCCGAGCAGAGCGGCGAGGCCGGGGTTGGGCTCTCCCGGGAGCGGGGTAGACAACGGCGGAATGGGGCCTGGGGCCGCGTAATTCGCGCCGGCATCGGTTCCGGTGTAGGCGTAGGAGCCGGCAACAGGGGGAGTGGCGCCGGCAAGCCTTTCGGCGAGGCAAGGTTCACAGAAGACAGCAGAGCCGACAATGCGGGTGCACTCTTGGCAAAGTGGTTTGCCGCAGTTCTGGCAAAATGCAGTACGTTCTCGATCAGGATGGTTTGCGCAGTTCATACCAATCCCCCTTCATGCTTGACGCTGGGAATAAAGACAACAAAAGGCTTTGAGGCGAAGGGGGGAAGGGCCTGAGGAGGAACCAGGTCGACCAGCTGGAGGCCTGCGGAAGGGGTTTCGCGGCGGCTGGAACCGGGGTTGGGCTTGGGCTGCTTCTGATCCTGCTTCTGGTTGCCCGGTTTGTTGGAATCGCCGGGTTGCTGACCAGAGGAGGGGTCTTTCTGGGGGGCCGGGGTGGTGCTGGAGCCGTTATCGTCCGAAGAGCGCTGCTGCAGATCGCGGACGCGAGATTCGAGTTCGTAGACGACGCGAAGATTGTCGGTGTACTGGACGACGCGGGTCTTGGCCTGGGAGGCGGTACGGATGATGCTGGAGGGCTTGAAGTCGCTGGCACGAAGGTCGTTGAGGCGAACGCCGGTGAGGTTGAGAGTTAGGGCGATGGAGAAGAAGGCCATGGCTGCGGTCATCGCAAGTCGCGGTTGCAACATGGTGTGGCCGAGGGAGCGGAAGCCATGCTTGATGCGGACGCGGAAGGGAAGAACGTTTGCGGCAAAGACCGGCTGGACTTGGGCCGGAACGAGCGTGGGACGACCCGGGATATGACTTTGGGTGCGGAGACGGTCGGTGCTTCCGAGGATGATGGGTGGCCTGCTGGCGGTGGCAGCCTGGCCGGCTGCCAGCCCGCTGGTCTGGGCTATGATGCGCTCCAGCAGTGCAGTAGGCGGCTCGGGCCGAGGAGCTTTAAGCATTTCCATCCAGGCGGCTCCGCGCTGGGCGTCGGCTAACATGGTGGCGCAACTGGGGCAACCGGCCATATGCAGATCGAAGGTGGCTCGGTGAGCGGCAGAGAGGGTGCCGTCGAGCGCGTCGGCGAGCATTGCTTCACACTGTGCGCAGTGCTGCGGGTCGCTGCCCATACTGGGCGTCCTGCTGCCGAATTGATTGAAGTCTGCCACGTCAAACCACCTCTCTCTCTAGCACTATGTCACCTAAGTTTCTATACGTTTGAGAAGCCTTGCGAGTTCCCCCCGGCCACGGCTGATACGGCTTTTTACCGTGCCTTCGGGAATTCTGAGAACCTGGGATATCTCTTTGTAATCCATATCCTCGAGATCGCGAAGAATAACAGCTTCTCGGAGCTCAGGGGAGAGTTGTTTGAGCGCGCTCTGGACACGGACTTTGAGTTCGAGGCCGGCGACGTGTGTCTCCTGCGAGGGTCGGGGGTCGGCGAGTCGGTCTCCCATGGTGGGGCCGTCCTCTTCGCCGTCGAACGTGGCGTCTAGGGAGTCACTTGCTCGGTCGAGGCGGGTTCGGCGGAAGTGATCGACGAGGAGGTTGCGGGCCAGGGTGGTGATCCAGGTCTGGAAGCTACCCTTTTGCATGTCGAAGCTGGCCAGATTCTTATAGAGCTTGAGGAAGACCTCCTGGGTGAGGTCTTCTGCGTCGGATCCGGAGCCGGTGAAGCGGTAGCAGATGGCATAGATTCGCCGGTGTTGAGAGACGACGAGCTGCTGCCAAGCCTGAGAGTCGCCGGCCATGCACTGGCGCACCAGTTTGGCGAGTGCTTCATTTACTGCTTCCTGTTCTGGGGTGCGCTCCAACGTTGCCTCAATCGGTTTGACCGGTAGTGGCAGTGTACCGCGTGAACCGGGCACTGGATTGATTTGTTGGAGGATCTGGGGCTCCGGGCTGGGCCAGGAGTGATGCTCAGGAAAGGGCCGCGTCAGTCGCCGGGTCGACGACTGGGAGCTGAAGAGTCTGGCCCTGGCCGAAATCGGTAACGCTATGTGCAGAACGCCCATGATTTCTTGTACGCATGGGCGTTCTGCTTAGTTCAATGGCTGATGAAAACGTGCGACTTTTAGGGGGTGGGTGCGGTAATTACGCCGCAGGCTATGCGGTTGCCGGCGTTGCCGGTCGGGTCGGTCTTCATGTCGTCGGCCTTTTCGTGGACCATGATGGAGGTACCGCCGCCTGCGAAGAGTGAGTTGGGCGCAGTGGGGTTGAGGGAGAGATAGTCAACCTTGAAGGTGGCCTCACCGGTGCGGTCCTCGCCGATGGTGATGTTCTGGGGCAGGTCGCCGTTGTGGTGGCCCATGGGGTTCATGGTGCCGTGCTGCTTGCCCGCGGGATTGAAGTGGCCGCCGGCGGTTTTGAAGTCGGGAGCGTCGCAGATAGCGTGTTCGTGGATGTGGACCGCGTGTGGGCCGGGGGGCAGGTTTTTGAGTTTGATCTTGATCTCAACCTTGTCACCTCTGGCGGGAGTGAAGGTGGCTGTTCCTGCGTCCTGGCCGGTGCTGGTCTTGAGGGAGACGACTATAGCGCCTTTGGGGGCAGCGAGGACTGGAATGGCAAGTAGGCACACGGTGAGGGCAGCGAGGACGTTACGCATGAGCTGGAATCTCCAATCGACTTCTGCTTGTGAGAATACAGAAAGATTTGTTCGGGTTGCGCGGCAAAGGAGGATATGTATGTAAAATCTGGGGATGATTTCAACCCAACCTATTTCTTTGATGAAGATCTGTGCCTTCCTGTGCCTTTTTGGCGTTGTTGCAACAACCGCTCCCTGTGCGCTGGCTCAGCAGGGCAGGCGGGGTGCGCCTCCGGAGGCGGCTCAGGCAGCGCCAGGCGCTGCTCCTGAAGCGAAGCCCTCGGCTGCAGCTACGGAAAACAAGCCGGCCGCGACGCCTGGGATGCCAGTGGCGGAACCTCCGCTACCCGCAGATGCGCATGCGGAGCAGACCATGCAACTTGAGGGCAAAACGCTGCACTATACGGTGATGGTTGGGACTCTGCCGGTGCGCGACGGCAAAGGCGCGTTGAGCGGTGAGGTGGTTTTCACGGCGTACACGGTGGAGGGTAAGGACAGGCCGGTGACGTTTGCGTTCAACGGCGGGCCGGGTGCGGCGTCCGTTTATCTGAATCTGGGCGCGATTGGGCCGAAGAAGGTGGCGTTTGGCGCGGAGGGGCAGAGCCCATCGGATCCGGCGACGATGACTGATAATCCAGGCACCTGGCTGGACTTTACGGATCTTGTCTTCATCGACCCCATCGGCACGGGGTTTTCGCGGTCGCTGGTGCCGATGGATGAGGCGAAGAAGCAGTTCTATGGGCCGGATCAAGATATTGAATATCTTTCGAAGTGCGTCTACGACTGGCTAGTGAAAAATGGCCGACTGCTCTCACGAAAGTATCTGGTAGGCGAGAGCTATGGAGGGTACAGGGGGCCGAGGCTTACGGCTTATCTGCAGTCGGAGATCGGGGTGGCGATGAATGGGCTGGTGCTGGTATCGCCGGCGTTGTCGCCGCAGGGCGGATCGCCGGATGTGTCGCCGGTTCCGTGGATGCTGACGTTGCCATCGATCGTTGCTGCGAACTATGAGCGCCAGGGCAAGCTGACACAGGAGAATATGCAGGCCGTGATCGACTACACGCGCGGGCAGTATGTTCAGGATTTGATGGCGGGAAATAGCGATCCGGCGGCGACTCCGCGGCTGGTGGCCAAAGTGACGGAGTTGACGGGGCTCGATCCGAAGTTTGTGAAGGAGTCGGGCGGGCGGCTGGAGACACAGGCTTTTCTGCGCGAGGAGTTTCGCGAGACGGGCAAACTGGGGAGCCGGTACGACCCGAACGTGACGGCGTACGATCCGTTCCCGTATAACCCGACCCAGGAGACGAATGACCCGATTCTGTTGAGTATTATTGCGCCGACGACGACGGCGATGGTGAACTTCGTGACGCAGACCGTGGGTTGGAAGACGGATGCGCGATACAACGCGCTGTCGAGTGAAGTGGCTCGTGCGTGGGACCGGACATCACGGAATGGTGCGTTTGCTGGAAGCGCTTCGGCGACGGATTTGCGCGTGGCTGTGGCGACGGATCCGAAGCTTCGCGTGGTGATTGCGCACGGATGGGCTGATCTTTCGTGCCCGTTTATGGGCTCGGTACTGACGGTGAGTCAGATACCGACTATGGGCGATCCGACGCGGGTGCAGGTGCATGAGTATCCGGGCGGGCATATGTACTATGCGCGTATCGGTAGCTCGCTGGCGTTGCGCAAGGATGTGATGGATATGGTGTCAAAGCACTAGGTCCTGCTGGACGGGCCGCCTGCGCGGCGGGCGGCCACTTCGTGACGGGTATACCGTGTTTCGGCGTGACGAAAAACTCTGGGCCTCGCGTTGCTCGGCGTTTATTTTTGGGTCGAGAGAAGCTCTAGCTGCTCGGAGTGGTGCTCGTCGGTGAAGGGCTCGAAGTGCGTGCGGCAGCGGGCTTCGTAGAGGCCGGCTGCTCCGACGACGACTAGCTCCTGGGACTGGCCGAGGCGCTGAGTGTGGATGGCGGGGGCTCCGCAGACCATGCAGACGGCGGAGAGTTTAGTGACCTCGTCGGCGAGTGCCATGAGGACGGGGACCGGGCCGAAGGGCTCGTTGGCGAAGGTGGTGTCTAAACCAGCTAAAATCACGCGCTTGCCCAGGTGGACTAACTCCATGGCGAGGTGGGTGATGCCGGAGTCGAAGAACTGGGCTTCGTCTAGGCCGATGACGTCGACTTCGTGGACGCGGCCGGACTCGAAGAGCTCGACTTTGAGGCTGTCGGAAGTGGGGGTAACTACTGCGGCATCATGGGTTTGCGAGCTGTGGCTGGCGATGGCGGTGCGGTGGTAGCGGAGGTCGATGTCTGGCTTGAAGCAGGCGACTCGCTGGCGGGCGATGCGGGCTCGTTTGAGGCGGCGAATGAGCTCTTCTGATTTGCCGGAGAACATGGGGCCGGTGATGACTTCGATGCGACCGGGGGTGGGTGTTGTCATTGGGAGATGGTAATGGGGTTTGTGGTGGATTTTTGGGTGTTAATTTTTTTGGCGTGGTGGAGTGATGTTTTTGCTGGGGGTTTTGCGA
This sequence comes from uncultured Acidobacteriaceae bacterium, assembly GCA_963798925.1. GTDB lineage: Bacteria > Acidobacteriota > Terriglobia > Terriglobales > Acidobacteriaceae > Edaphobacter. The sequence continues at coordinate 472,390 of CAWCVD010000001.1, read as the reverse complement.
AAAATGGAGTGCAGAAGGTGGCTTTTTGATGGTTAGAACGTGGTTGTTGAGTGCAAATTCGTGGTTCTGAGACGCACGCATTTCTGGCGCTGAGATTTTTCCTCTTTTTTGAGATTTATTTTTCAGGCGGTTGTGGATAACTCCATGCCTTCGGTGTACTCGGTCTCTTCGGGGACGCCGGTGGGGCTTTCGAAGTCGAGTTTGTAGCCGTCGGGGTCGGTGAGGATGGTGACCCACATGTTGTTGCCGACGAAGGGACGCTGGGGTTTGAGGCCTTTGGCGAGGGCGTTGTGGTAGATGGTAAGGGCGTCTTTGCATTGGAAGCAGATGGAGACCCCTTCGCCTCGTTTGTTAGAGGGGACTTTCCCGGGGCTGTACTCCTGAAGCATGTGGGATGCTCCTTCGAGTTCGAGCCAGCACCAGCGGATCTTGTTGTCTACGATCCATTGTTTGGTGCGCTTGTAGCCGAGGCCGTCGACGTAGAAGCGGAGAGAGGCTTCCATGTTCGAGACCATGAAGAAAGGGACGGCTTGCTGGACGTTGGGGGTGGATGCGGCTTCAGGGGTCATCGGCGCTCCTGACTTGGTGCTTAGTGTATTGGGTGCTCGTTGGGATGCTGAGCAAAACCTGTCTTAGTTGACTGGCGGAGCAGACTTGCGGTGATCGACTATCTGGTAGCCCTGGGGTGGTTGGAAGAAGGCAGGATCGGGTTCGACGGTACTGATCTCCGTTACGATGAAGGTCTGTCGACCAACCTGGGGATTGTCGACGATCGATCTGAGATTGATGCCGAGTTCGGATGAGTAGCTGAATTCGCGCACTATGGACATGGGAAGGTCGTTTCCTAGAACTCCGGGATTCAAGTTGGTGGTGTCTCGATAGCCGTGGACTGGAAGACCGGCGAAGAATTGCGGTCCGAGATCTTCATGAGTGCGAGTACCTTTACCGTCTGGCAGCGGGCCGGATTGAAAGAGGCTGGGTTGATAGTGGATTCTGGCGGTGTCTTTCAATGTGAGTAGCTCGCAGACATGCTTAAATACGTTGCATTGATAGAGGGTGTGAGCGATGGGATCTCCGATTTGAATCCAGTTCATGCGAGACGGGGCGTTGCTTCCCTTCGGAGCCAGCAGCCAACGCTCTTCGTAGATTCGGCCGATGCTGTCGCGCTTGATGGGCCGCTTGTTGACGAGGGTGAAGGTTCCACCATTGTTCATCGGGCGAACCCATTCGGTTTCGAGGGTCAGGCTGAAGGGTGCATGCGCGAGGAGCGGAACGAAGAGGCTTTGGAGGGTTTCCTGAGCGCCTCCGTCGGGCTCGACTACGGTGGTTTCATCCTGCGCTTGAATCATGCGACAGCTCGTTGCAAGAACGATTGAGACTACGAGGAGAGCTAACCGGCTACGGAGATGCTGCACTTGCGCTGAAGGCATGAATCACCTCACGCGAGGATTGTACTGACGAGGGAAGGTAGCCGCAAAAGCAAAAGCAAAAGCAAAAGCAAAAGCAAAAGCAAAAGCAAAAGCAAAAGCAAAAACAAAGGCAAAAGCAAAAGCAAAGACAAGGCAAAGACAAAGACGAAATGCGGTTCTCTCTGCTCAGAATGACGACGGTTTAGGGTGAGTGGCGACGGTTGGGTGAGTGGCGACGGTTGGGTAGATGGCGACAGTTGGGTAGATGGCGACGGTTGGGTAGGTGGCGACGGTTGGTTGGACGACGGCGGTTAGGGTGGGTGTTGGCCTTCGGTTACGTGCGCGCAGGGCTTTGCAAATGTGCAAATCGGTGCGCGGTAGCTGGTCGCGATCAGTTCGGACTGCGCTTGGGGTTTGGGCGTACAATTTGCCACCCCAGGGATGTCAATTCACAACAGTACGAAAGAAAAGGTGTATTTATGCTTGGAGAACTGATCAGCGAAACGAAAGGTAAGAGACTGGTGAGACGGGTACTATCCGTTGATCCCCCAACCGCAGAGGTGTCGTTCGAGGACAGCGGCCAGATATTGGGAGTCGCCGTTACAGGGATGGGCACTTATACATCGATCGTCAGTGCGGATGGCACGATCCATGGCGACGGCCAGGGAATGGAGATGACGGCGGATGGCGAGGCCATCACTTGGACGGGTACGGGCGTTGGCAGATTCGGGCCGGGCGGCTCGGTCAGCTATCGCGGCATGCTGTTCTTCCGGACGGCTTCGCAGAAGCTTGCGCGGCTGAACGGTGCGTGCGGAGCGTTTGAATACGAAGTGGATGCGTCGGGTAGTACGACCTCGAAGGTATGGGAGTGGAAGTAGGGTTGAGCTGATGGGCCGTGGCGCTCGTTGCTGAATCGGCACGAGACCACGGCTCGCTTCGTGTATGTGGTGACTTGGCAAATGCGGTGGCGATTGCGACGGCAACTGCAAAGCATCGGCAAAGCAAATGGCGATCAGTTTTCAGTTAAACAGTTGATCGGTTTTTCAGTCAGGCAAATGCAACGGCAACGACAACAGCAGATTCCTTCGCTTCGCTGCGGAATGACAAGGATGCTGCGAATGTCAATTAGCGAGCGGTTGCCAGAGTTCGATGCGGTTGCCTTCGGGGTCGGTGATCCAGGCGAAGCGGCCGTAGTCGGCGTCTTCGCGGTGGGGGTCGATGGGGATGTTGGCGGCGGCTAGCTGGATGAGGAGCTGGTCGAGGTCGTCGACCCGGTAGTTGATCATGAACTGCTGCTGACCTTTTTCGTTGCCGGGACCGAAGTATTTGGTGTCCTCGGGGAAGGTGGACCAGATCGTCTGGCCGGTGGTTGGTGGGACTTCGTCTGTCCAGAGGAAGGTGGCTCCGCCGTAGTCGGATAGCTGGATGCCAAGGTGCTGGGAGTACCAGGCGTTGAGGGATTTGGGGTCTCGCGCGCGGAGGAAGACGCCGCCAATGCCGGTGACTCGTGCCATGTGGGGCTCCTTTTGAGGGATCAGGGATCAGGGAACAGGTTCGGGGAACAGGGTATCAGGGTTCAGGTATCGGGCGTTGACTTGGGCCGCGCTGTCTCGCGACGTTGAATTGGAGGTTGAAGTGAGTATAGTTCTGTGAGGCTTTGAAAGCTTGTTAGGGCGTTCGCATTTTTTTGGTCTATTTTGGTGCTCGAGGGTTAGACGACATGATCAATCGCAGAAGTTTTCTTGGATCGGCTGTGAAGACGGCGACGATTGCCGCGGCGGGGACTCGTTTGCATGCGCTGACGGCGCAGGCGGCAGGGGCGCAGCCGCGATCGGCGAATGATGCGATTCATCTGGCGCTGATCGGTGCGGGGATTCAGGGGCAGGGGGATACTCGGACGGCGTTGACGGTTCCCGGCGTGAAGCTGGTGGCGGTTGCGGACTGTTATGACGGACGGCTGGCGCACGCGAAGGAGCTGTGGGGCGCGGATGTGTTCACGACGCGGGATTATCGGGAGATTCTTGCGCGCAGCGATGTGGATGCGGTGCTGATTGCCACACCGGACCACTGGCACAAGCAGGCGGCGGTGGATGCGATGAAGGCTGGCAAGGATGTTTATCTTGAGAAGCCGATGATTCACTTGTATTCCGATGGGCCGGAGATTATCGAGACGGTGCGGGCGACGAATCGGATTCTTCAGGTTGGGAGCCAGAGGGTGAGCTCGATTGTGTATGCGAAGGCGAAGGAGCTGCTGGCTTCAGGGGTGATCGGGAAGTTGAACCTGGTGACGGCGCGATGGGACAGGAACTCGTATATCGGTGCGTGGAATTACACGGTTCCACCGGACGCTTCGACGGAGACGTGCGACTGGCCGCGGTTTTTGGGGACGGCGCCGAAGATTCCGTTCAATGGGGAGCGGTTCTTTCAGTGGCGGAAGTGGAAGGACTATGGATCGGGGGTTGCGGGCGATTTATTTGTGCATCTGTTCAGTGGGACGCACTTCATTACTGGGTCGAAGGGGCCGACGCGGGCGATGGCGACGGGTGGGTTGAGGTACTGGAAGGATGGCCGCGATGTGTACGACGTGCTGCTCGCGCTGTTTGATTATCCAGAGGGGTTCAATCTGAGTTTGCGGGTGAATTTTGTTGATGGTGGAGAGGAGAGCGAAGGGTTTCTGTTTACGGGATCTGAGGGGCAGATGGAGATTGCGGGGAATACGGTGACGGTTACGCGGAGTCCGATGGCGGCTGAGCCGGGGTATACGATCTCGACGTTTGCGGATGCGACGCAGCGGGAGTTTCTGGAGCAGTATCGGAAGAAGTATCCGGTGATGCATCCTACGGGGCCTTTGCCGCAGAGTGTGGAGAAGTTCTCGGCGCCGAATGGGTACTCGGACAGCTATGACCACTTTCACAACTTCTTCGATGCGGTGCGGAGCCGTCAGCCGGTGGTTGAGGATGCTTCGTTTGGATTTCGTGCGGCGGGTGCGGCTCTGCTGAGCAACCTTAGCGTGGAACGCGGGAGTGTTGTGCGTTGGGACCCTGTGGCGATGAAGGTGGTGTGAGTTCTTTAGGAGCTGGGATGAAGATTTTGGTGACGGGTTTTGTGGCTGTGGCTGGTGTTTTTTTTGTTGCTTGTGGGGTGGTGAAGGCGCAGGATCCGGCGCATGCGACGGAGGTCCGGATGCAGCATCCGGGGAATGGGCCGGGTGGGGCTCCGCGGGTTGCGTTTCTGACGCATCGGCTGGGGACGGACCATGCGGAGGGGCTCTCGATGATCGACATGAATGGCGATGGGTTTGTCGATCTGTTGAGCGGGGCTTACTGGTATGAGAATCCGGGGGCGCAGGGTGGTGAGTGGAAGCAGCATCAGTTTCGGACGGTGGGGATACATGCGGAGTTTGTCTCGGATTGCGGGGAGTGGGTGGTGGATGTTGACCATGATGGGCTGCCTGACCTGGTGACTACGGGATGGATCTCGAATGGACTGTGGTGGTATCGGAACCCTGGGGTGGAGGCGACGAAGGCTGGGACGATGTGGAAGGCGGAGAAGATTACGGACAGTTATGACACGGAGGGTGGGGCGTTTGCCGATATCAATGGGGATGGGAAGCCGGATCTGGCGTTGGCGCACTATAACCGGTCGGGCGTGTTGTGGGTTGACTTCAGTGGAGATAAGCCGCGGGTGCATCATCTGGGTGGGAAGCAGGAGGATGGGCACGGGATTGGGATCGCGGATATCAATGGCGATGGCAAGGCGGATGTGCTGACGACGCATGGATGGTTTGAGCAGATCGATGCGAATAACGACAAGTGGAAGTGGCATGGGGATTGGGATCTGGGGGATGCGGGTTTTCCGATTGTGGGTTATGACGTGAACCGCGACGGGAAGATGGACGTGATCTATGGGCAGGGTCATGGGTATGGGTTGTATTGGCTGGAGCAGGCGGGGACGGCCGCGGCTCCGAAGTGGATTCGGCACACGATTGATGAGTCGTTTTCGCAGTCGCATGCGCTGGCGATGGTGGATATTGATGGCGATGGGGTTCCGGAGCTGATTACAGGGAAGCGGTATCGAGGGCACTCGGGGAACGATCCGGGATCGTATGATCCGGTGGTGGTTTATGCGTACAGGCTGCCGACGACGGCGCAGTTGGCTGCGGCGAAGGGGAATCAGGCTTCAGGGACGGCTGGTGCGGGTGCGATGCAGATTTCGGATGCGGCGGCGGATCCGGTGTTTACGCGGATTGCGCTATCGGTGAATGGGACGGCGAGCGCGGGTACGCAGTTTGTGGCGGCGGATTTTGATCATGACGGGGATCTCGATCTGGCTAGCGCAGGCAAGCTGGGGGTGCATGTGTTTGAGAATCTGAAGGTGAGTCATGTGCCTAAGGCGGTGAGGGAAGAGATGCAGCCGCTGAATCGGAGCTGGCCGTTTCCGGGTGAGGGGAAAGAGGTGGAGCAGGAGGATGGGCCTACACCGAAGTGAGCTTTGGCTCGGGCTACGTGGGATCGGAGGGTTTGCGCGTGAAGCTCGCCACACGTAGAGGAAGACATATGCGAACAGGAGAAGAATGAGCCATGAGCCGATGGGTGCTAAGGACAGTCGTCACAATCGGTTGCCTCGCGTTCTGTGTTGGACTCGCATATGTTCTCTTGGAAAGAAGCGCACGCCGTGCCGCGACGTGGAACGGTGCGGTCAGAGATTTTCACCAAGTGACGGCACAGGAACTGGATCGAGATGTTCGGAATCAAGTTCCGCTGGGAAGCGACCGCGCTTTCGTTCAAGGTTTCCTGATCAGAGAGGGAATGAAATTTAGTTTCGACCCTTCGTCGCAAGCGATTCTGGCAAATGCTCCATACCTTAAGGGAAGCGGATTTCTAGTGCGTGAGTCGCTTGGGTTTACTTTCGAATTTGACGATGCTTCGAAGCTCAAATCGATTGATTCGAAGGTGCACCTAACTGGGCTCTAACGTAACTGATGCGCTGGCAGTTTGTTTTCATTGGCGTTTGGCGAGAATGTCGTATACGGGTTTGTTGTCGGCGAAGACTCGCCATTCGGCTATTTTCTGGTCGCGAATTACGGCCTTCCAGGCGGCGGGTGTGCACCACGGCTGGCCGTCGATGGTGCCCCCGGCTTCTCCTGCGGCTAATACTATGTCCGATTGAGCTGCGAGATCATTGATGCGTATTGAGTAATCGGGGCACATGGAGAAGTAGCCCTTCCATCCTTGTTCCATCACGGCGGCTCCTTGGATGGTGTGACCAAGCGAGTCGGCGAAGAGGTGGTCGTCGGTCATGAGGGTCCGGATCTCTTTGACATTGTGATCGTTGATTGCGTTAACGAATTTACGAAAGGTCTCGAGGGGATTCATGGTGGTTGATTTAGCACAGGATACTCCGCAACTGTCGCGATTGGGTCGTCTGTCGTCTGTCGTGTTGTTGACGGTGGGGAGGGCGGGGCGTATTCTCGTGGCCAGTTCAAGGGCCCCGGAGATCTGCGCGACATATTGTGCCGGCTCGTGCGCCTGCTCTTAATCCTGCTCAAAGCACAATCGGTAGACGTCGTTGTGGCCCCGGAGTGTATTTGATTGTTGGGGAGATGCAAGACCCAACGACGGAGGCAGAGCGATGAAAGGGAATGCATATTTCCTACTCACAGTGGCCGGATTGTCGTGTGGTGTAGGGTTGGCCTTTGCGATTGGTTCTCAGACCAGCTCTTCTGAAAAACATACATTTACGCCGGATTCGATTCCGTACGGCACGGCACCTGCATTTTTGAACGCAGGAGCGCAACTCGCAGTGCTCGAGGGCAATCCTGGCGCCTCCAGCGGGGATTACACCGTGCGCTTGAAGATGCCTGATGGGTACCGCATTGCGCCCCATTGGCATCCTCTACGGGAAAACGTTACTGTCCTCTCCGGGACTTTCAAGGTTGGGATGGGAGATAGCTTTGAGCAGATGAAGATGATTGCTTTTCCGGCCGGCAGTTTCGCTTATCTCGATCCTGATATGCATCACTACGCGATGGCGAGCGGAGAGGTTGTGGTTCAGGTCCACGGCATGTCTCCTTTGCAGTTTAACTACGTCGATCCTAACGACGATCCAACGCCGCAAGAAATGAACGTAGGCCCTGTTGTTAATTCTTTTCCGAGGAGAATGGTTATGGCTACTCAAGGGCAAGTGACACCGCAGACGCGTGCGGTGGATCCGGATGCGTTGAACGCGCTGCTGGGACGCGCTGTGCAGGATATGGGGGCGGCGCTGCAGGCTCCGCTGATTCTGATCGGCGACAAGCTGGGGTTGTACCGAGCGATGGGAGATGGGACGCCGGTGACTCCGACAGCGCTGGCGAAGAAGACAGGCACGGCGGAGAGGTATGTCCGCGAGTGGCTGAATGCGAATGCGGCGGGGAAGCTGGTGGAGTATGACGCGAAGGAGGGAACGTACTTCATGACTCCGGAGCAGGCGCTGGTGCTGGCGCTGGATGATACGCCGGTGCATCTGCCGGGGTTTTATCATCTGCTGGCTTCGCTGATGAAGGATGAGGAGAAGCTGACGGAGATTTATCGGACGGGCAAAGGGATGGGTTGGCACGAGCATGAGAAGGGGCTGTTTGACGGGACGGAGAGATTTTTCCGGCCGACTTATTTAGCGAATCTGGTGTCGAGCTGGATTCCGGCGCTGGAGGGTGTGGAGGCGAAGCTGAAGGCCGGGGCTCGCGTGGCGGATATTGGATGCGGGCATGGGGCGTCGACGCTGCTGATGGCGAAGTCGTATCCGAATTCGAAGTTCTTTGGGTTTGATTATCATGTGCCGTCGGTGGAGAAGGCTCGGGAGAAGGCGAAGGCTGCGGGCGTTGCTGATCGCGTGACGTTTGAGGTGGCTCCGGCGAAGGGTTTTCCGGGGAAGGATTACGATCTGGTTGCGTTTTTCGATTGCCTGCATGACATGGGTGATCCGGTGGGCGCGGCGAAGCATGTGCGGTCGACACTGGCGAAGGATGGGACGTGGATGGTGGTTGAGCCGTTTGCGCATGATGATGCAGCGGCGAATCATAATCCTGTGGGAAGGATTTTTTATTCGGCTTCGGCGACGATCTGCGTGCCTTGCTCGCTGGCTCAGGAGGTTGGGATGGGTTTGGGCGCGCAGGCAGGGCCGACGAGGCTTGAGAAGGTGGCTCGGGAGGGCGGGTTTGGGCATTTCAGGAAGGCTGCCGAGACACCGTTCAATATGGTGTTTGAGGCTCGAGGGTAGGAGCGGTTGTTAGTTGCTGGTTAGCTCTTGGCTCTCGATTGGCGGTGAGTGTACGGAGACCGGAGTGCGATCTTTCGAGTGTCCTTTGCTGACAACTAGCAACTGACAACCAACAACTAGCAACTTTCGTTGGGTTAGAGGGGTTCGACGACGACGGCGGTGCCGTAGGCGAGGACTTCGGTGACGCCCTTCATGAGTTCGTTTGCGTCGTACCTGAAGGCGATGACGGCATTCGCGCCGAGCTGAGCAGCGTGCAGGGTCATCATGGCGTATGAGTCCTGGCGGGTTTTCTCGCAGAGTTCGGTGAAGAGGGTAATGTCGCCGCCGACGAGGGTTTGCAGGCCGGCGCCGATGGTGCCGAAGAGGTTGCGCGAGCGGACGACGATACCGCGGACGATGCCGATGTTGCGGACGATTCGGTGGCCTGGGATTTCGAAGGCCGTGGTGACCAGGGCGGGGTTGAGAGATGAGGCTGGGGGTGGGTAGGTGGACATTTTCGGGATTTCTCCTGAGTGCTGAGAGATTGTACGCGTGCGGATCTGCCGGGGTTCCGTGGAAGAGTTGTCAGTTGTTGGTTCTCAGTTGTCAGGAAAGACGCGGAACGGAGAACCAACAACTGAGAACTTAGAACTTCGGGTTGGAGAGGTCGGTAATTAGTGCGGCGACGGCTCCGGAGTCAATGGTTTTGGCGGCGAGGATGATGCCGGTGGGAAGGTCGGAGGCGAGGTTGGCGGTGATGAGGACGGCGGCAGCGTTGAGGAGGATGATGTCGCGGCGGGGGCCGGGTCTGCCGGAGAAGATGGCGGTGAGGATTTGGGCGTTGGTGCGGGCGTCGCCGCCTTGAAGGGTTTCGATGGGAGCGCGGCGGAGGCCGACTTCTTCGGGCGTGACGGTGCCGAGCGTGATGACGCCGTTTCGGACTTCGGCGAAGTGGCTGGGACCGGAGATGGAGAACTCATCCATTCCTCCACTGCCTGTGGCTCCTTTGGGGTGGTCGTTGGCGCCTTCGCCGGTCTCGCCGTGGACGACGAAGGCGTGTCGGGTGTTGAGGAGGGCCATGGCGGCGGCGACTTTGGGGACGAGGTGAGGGGCGTAGACGCCTACGATCTGGGCGGAGGCTCCGGCGGGGTTCGACAGCGGGCCGACGAGATGAAAGATGGTGCGGATGCCGAGGGCTCGGCGAACAGGCATCACGGTCTTCATGGCTGGATGGAGCGAGGGTGCGTGGAAGAAGGCGAAGCGATGTTTGCGGAGAGCGGCGGCTCCGTCGGGTGGCGAGAGATCGACGGGGATGCCGAGTGCTTCGAGGACGTCGGCCGAGCCGCATTGGCTGGTAACACGGCGATTGCCGTGTTTGGCGACGGTGGCTCCGGCGGCTGCGGCGACGAGGGCGGCAGCGGTGGAGATGTTGAAGGTTCCGCTGGAATCGGCCCCAGTGCCGCAGGTGTCGGTCAGGGTGTTTCGCTCTGCATCGGTGAGCGGGATAGGCGTGGCGGCGGCTCGCATGGTGTCGACGAAGCCGGCGATCTCGGCGGGGTCTTCGCCGCGGGTTGCGAGCGAGCTGAGGAGGGCGGCGATGTCGAGGTCGGAGGCTTCACCGCGGAGGATGGTGTGAAGGAGCTCGGAGGCTTCGGCTCGGGAGAGAGTCTCGTGGCGTTCGATGATTCGGCTGAGGTGAGGCTGGAGGGACATTGATTTAAGCGTAGCAGGTGGTCTGCGAGGGAGTGTCTGTTCTGTTTTGGAACTGAGACAGAAATTGATCGCATTCTTCTGCTCGACCCCGGGCTTGCAGACGATAGGGTGGGCACAGTGATCTTGCAATTCGTTGTTGCTGGCCCCTATGAAGACTCGATCTTACTTTGTTGTACTTTTCTATCTTGTTATCGCGAATATTCCGTTCTGGCTGGCGAGCTATTCGCTGGGGCTGCGATTAAAGGGGCCGTTCAACGATGAGTTTGTGCTGATTGGAATACTGTCGTTGTTTGTACGCCGCTGGCTGACGGTGGGATTGTTGGTTATCGCAATTCTGGTGGACCTGTTGAACGGAATCGCCTCGACGTACATGCTGGGCATTCCTGAGATGCTCGGCAGTGCCGGATCGGTGCACGAGTTTGCGTCTTCTCATCATTGGAACATTGCAGCGGTCTCAATCTGCATTGCGATGGTTTGTATGATGGCGGCTCTGGCCGCGAAGAGCGGCATTCTGGGGAGCGAGCGCCGGTATGCCGCTTCGATCCTTGGGGTGTTTTTGCTGGTCGGCGTCGCGATCGATGCTGCGACGGGACATCTTCTGGCGTTGCGGCAGGACCGTCAGTTGGGGACAGTGTGTCTGACCCGGATGGGCAGCCACTTTCTGGTGATGCCGCCGGTGCATAGCCATATTGTGCGATACCAGGTCACCGCTGGAGCGAACGATCGTGTGGTGGCGGCGTCGGCGAAGATGGCGGAGTTCGAGAGGTTTGCGGAGACGGCGGGGACGAGTGCGGCATTGCCGAATGTAGTTTTGATTCTGGTGGAGTCGTGGGGCAGGCCGCTGGCTGCGGACGTTGAGGAGTCATTGGTTCGGCCGTATGCGAGCGGGAATCTCGCTGCAAAGTACACCGTGGAGCGGGGTACGGTTCCGTTTTATGGGCCAACCGTGGCGGGCGAGGGGCGCGAGCTTTGCGGGAGCGGGATTGGATTTGGTCTGTTGACGGCGACTCGGAGTGAGTTGAAGAGCTGTCTGCCGGTGAAGATGAAGGCGATGGGCTATCACAACACGGCCGTGCATGGCTTCACTGCGCGAATGTTTGGCCGAGGTGAGTGGTACGGGAGGATTGGATTTGACGAGACGTGGTTTCGCGATCGTCTGCAGGGCGAGAGACTGCCTGTGTGCCCCGGGGCGTTTCCCGGGATATGCGATGCGGCTGCTGCTGAGTGGATTGGCGATCGATTGGCGAGGGGTTCCGATTCGCCGCAGTTCGTTTATTGGGTGACGCTGAACTCGCATCTGCCGGTACCGATTCCGAACCATGTGGAAGATGCACCGCCGTGTTCGGATGTGCCGGTTGCGCGCGAGGAGCCGGCGATGTGCTCGTGGTACCAGCTGGTGTTCAACGTTCACCGGTCGGTGAGTGAGATCGGGCTGCGAGCGACGGCTCGTCCTACGGTTTTTCTTATCGTGGGGGATCATGCGCCACCGTTTTCGGCAGAGAGGTTGAGGGCGCAGTTCTCGGATAAGGTTGTTCCGTACGTTTTGCTGACGCCGAAGAAGAGCGAACGGAGAGAGAGCGTGGGGGCGATGCGTTCTGTTGCGGTTGCTACGCGTCCGTCGGGTTTGGTCCCTAAGGGGATTCGGACGCGAGTTGATCTTCTGGAAGGCGGCCGTGATTCGGGCCAGTGAGGGGCCGCGGCACAGTTCGCGTACGCGCGTGGTGCGCCGGGCCAGCGAGCGGCGGTGGGTGATTTTCACCGTATCTCTTGGATTGGCATTTTGTGTGGGGGTTGAAGGCGGTGAAATGGAGCGCATCGAACGGGTGATATATTCCGCGTATGCGGACATTGATGGGATGGGTACGGAGTGGGTTGATGGTTTGCTGCGTGGGATTGGGCACGCAGATGGCGATGGGACAGAGCAGCGATCGCGTGGTTGGGTTGCTGGAGAAGTTGTCGAATGCGGCTGGGCCTCCGGGGGCGGAGGAGCCGGTGCGGGCGATCATGGTGGGCGAGATGAAGCCGCTGGCGACGGAGCCATTGAAGTATGACGGAACGGGGTCGGTGATTGCGCAGCAGGGCAAGAGTGGGCCGCGCATCATGATCGATGCGCATATGGATGAGTTGGGCGGGATGGTTCGGAGGGTGACGCCTACGGGGTTTTTGTCGATGCAGATGCTGGGCGGGTGGCTGGATCAGGCTCTGGTGGATCAGCGGTGGGTGATTCTTGGTTCGAAGGGGCCGGTTCATGCGGTGACGGGGATTCGCGATATTCATGTGATTACTCCGGAGGAACGGACGCGGGTGTTTCCGCGGGAGTCGGTGTTTCTGGATGTCGGCGCGAAGAGTGCGGCGGAGGTTGCAGCGCTGGGCGTTGAGCCGGGAGATCCGGTGGTGCCTGATTCGCCTTTCATGGTGATGAATGGGACGAAGAACTATCTGGGCAAGGCGTGGGATGACCGGATTGGGTGCGCGGTGTTGCTGGAGGCGATGCGACGGACGGCTTCGATGCCGCACGCGAATCAGCTGTTTTATGTGGCGACGACTCAGGAAGAGGTTGGGCTGCGCGGGGCAAGGGCGGCGGTGAATGTGGTGAAGCCGGATATCGGGATTGCGATCGAGGGCGGAATTACCGGGGACATGCCCGGTGCGAGGCCTGAGGAGACGCAGGTGAAGCTGGGTGCGGGGCCAGGGATGTTCTTGTACGACTCGAGCACGATCGCGAACCGGAAGATGGTGGCGTTTACGCGGAAGACGGCGCAGGCGAAGGGTTTGCCGTTGCAGACGGATCTGGTGCAGGGGTATGGGGATGATTCGGCGGAGATGCAGACGATGGATGGTGGCGCGCCGACGATTAATTTAGTCGTGCCGGTGCGGTATACGCATTCGCACAACGGGATTGTGAACCGCCAGGATTTTGATGAGGCCGTGGATCTGGTGGTGGCGATGCTGGTGCAGATGGATGCGAAGGCAGTGGAGGAGCTGAGAGACTTTTCGCCTGCGCCTTAGTTGGGGAGTGTGGCGATGAAGGCGTTCATCTCGCGGAGGACGTCTGCCTCGTTGGAGCGGAAGACGTAGTGGTTGGCGTATGGGATGCGAACGACTTTGGCGTTGGGGACCTGGGTCTCGAAGGCTTTGGCCTGGCCTTCGACGTTGCGCAGGTCGATGGCCTCCATGGCAGCGCGCACTTCGGGTTTGTCCTTCATCGCGTTGCCGAGGTCGTGGGGGTCAGCGAAGATGGCGAGGACGGGAGCTCCCTGGATGGTGTTGTAGCGCTGGACGCCTTGGCGGATGGCGAAGAATGCGGGAGCGGGAGGATGGCCAGTTGAAGGTGGCGGTGGGACTGCTTGCATGTCCTGCTGCTGCAGTTGGAGACTTTTTTGGAGCTGCTGGAGATTTGCGAGGAGATCGCCGATGAGCTGCTGTTGGTCCTTGGGGGATATATCGGAGAAGAATTGATTGATCTGATCACGGACTTCGACGGCATCGATGAGGAGCGCGCCGTGAGTCTTGTCGTAGAGGGCGTAGGGATATCCGGCGTCGAGATAGATGAGTGCGGCGACTTTTTCGGGGTGACGGGTGCCGATGGAACTTAGCTCCTGGCCTGCGATTGAGTGTCCGGCGAGGATGGGGCGTGTGATGTGGAGGGCGTCGATGACGGCGAGGACGTCGTCGCCGAGGCGGTCGGCCTTGTAGTTGGTGGAGTTGGGCGTGGGGGCGGAGGAGGCGCCGAAGCCGCGGCGGGTGACTCCGTAGACGTGATAGTTGGGGGTGAGTTTGGGCGCGAATTTGTCCCAGACGTGGGCGTTGTCGCCGAGGCCGGTGAGGAGGATGAGCGGACGGCCGGTGCCTCCCCAGTCGAGGACTTCGAGCTTGACGTCGGTGTCTACGGGGATGAACTGGACTTTGTGGGGTGAGGGATCGATTTGCCAGGCGGTTGCGGGAGTGGCGCGCTCGAAGGTGAGTGGGGTTGGCTTGCCCTGGGTGAATGTGCCGGTGATGGTGTTGCCGGAGGGATCGAGTTTGCCTTCATAGGAGGCGTGGACGGCGTCGATGGTGAAGGTGAGGGTGCCGTCGTTGAAGGAGATGGTGTTGGCGGCCATTGGTTGGGGAGTCTGATCGATGCTGTAGACACTGGCTTTGAGAGTGGCGCTGTCGGCTTTTTCGATGATGAGGATGATCCGGAGTTTATGGTCTCCCTGGCCGAAGGTTGCCTGCCAGTGGTCGGCGATGCCCTGCGCGTGGAGGAAGGTGATGGTGCAGAGGACGGCTCCGAGGATGCCGGCGAGCTTAGACGTTGCGTGTTTCATTCTGCGGTCTCCTGAGCGGGGCTTATGTTCCAGGGCGGTTGAGAGCGGAGACGGTTTGAATTTGCGTCAGGAGCCAGTGGGTGTGTGCGTGATAGGGACTGTGGTTTGTTGAGAAGGGCGAGGACATCTTTGGTTGCGGTGCCCAGGGGCTCAGGAGGAGAGCAAGACCGGCGAGGACGGGAAGGACGATGAGGCCAGCGTGCCCGAACCGGCGGAGAGGGATGGCGGAGTCAATCTCGCGGTAGAGAGGGGAGGATGGCTGGTCTCGATTGCTGTGAGCGATGACGTGCTGGAGGGCGAGGGACCGGAGGGCGTCGAGGAACAGAGGAAGGGTTCTGTTTTTGCGGGAGTGCTCGTCGAAGATCCAGAGCATCTCCTCGGCGAAGTTGGCGCGGAAGGAGTGAGGGTGAAGACGGAGGAGGGCGCGATAGATGCAACGGGAGAGGGTTTTCATGTTCGTCTTGGCCTCGGTTGGCGAACCAGGGACCGGCCTTCGCGGACGACGTTCTGAAGGCGGTCGATTTCGGCGGAGAGAATGGCGCGGCCTTGCGGAGTGAGGCGGTAAATGCGACGGTCTTCGTCGCTGGAGAGAGCAGACTTCGGGGTGTCGATGACGAGGTTCTGGTCCATGAGGCGTTTCAGGTTGTCGTAGAGAGTGCCGGGGCCGATCTGATAGTGGCCCTCGGATTGGCGCGCGATCTCCTGAAGGATGCCGTATCCGTGGAGGTCTTCTGCAGCGAGCGCCAGCAGGATGTGGAGTATGGGAGGAGAGAGGGGTGGGGTTTTCGTTGTGGATAACTTCATGGTCGGAATCTGACTATATCAGAATCCGACTAAGTGCGAGTTTTTTTATTGGCTGGGAATAGAAGGTTTCAGGGGAGGCGCAAAAAAATCAGGGGCAGAAGTAGATCCTCCATCGTTTGCTGAAGGATGCAGCTAAAAGGAAGTCGGCTAGGGTTTGAGGCCATAGATGGCGATGGCGTTGATGCCTCCTACGATGACTTTGCCGTTGGCGATGATTGGCGAGGAGAATTTTACGGGGGGTGGGCCGGCGTCTTGTCCGCCTGGGGCCTTGGCGCTGCTGTAGAGGAGGGTAGCGAGATTGTTGGCGTCGAAGGCGTAGAGGATGGCGTGGCCAGTGCTTCGGTCGAGGGTCCAGATGATGGGATTGCCGGTGCCGTTGGCGGAAAGGACGGGTGCGGTTCCTCCGACTCCTCCGTTGTTGACGAAGGTGACGGTGGTTTGCGAGGTTGGGGTCATGTTGAGGCTGCCGGCGGTAGTGGAGTTGCCGGGAGTGTATGCGTAGGCGGCGAGGGCCAGGCCGTCGACTCCCACATAGAGAGTGCCTCCTGATGGGCTTGGGAGCCAGGCGAAGTTATTGAAGAGCGGGTCGCCGAGGGCGAAGTCCTGGAGGTCGCCGTTTTTGTTTTCAGGGCCGTTGTCGCCGGTGTCGTAGTGGCCGAGGTTGGATTGGTTGAGGAGGTAGATGCGGCCGGTCTTGTCGGTCATGACGGCGAGGTTTGAGGCGACGGCAGAGGCTGGGTCATGAAAGAGGAGGAGGCTGGCGGTGCCG
This sequence comes from uncultured Acidobacteriaceae bacterium, assembly GCA_963798925.1. Taxonomy (GTDB): domain Bacteria; phylum Acidobacteriota; class Terriglobia; order Terriglobales; family Acidobacteriaceae; genus Edaphobacter. Next base: position 456,149 of record CAWCVD010000001.1, on the reverse strand, counting down.
GTGTCGAGATCGTTGTCGCTGAGAAACATCTGATTGCTGGGGGCGTAGTAGTCGGAGGTGACGAGGGTGGTGGTGGAAGGTGAGTTGGGGGTGACGACACGGACGGCTGCGTTGGCTACGTCGAGGCCGCTAGTGTTTGCATCGAAGGTGCCGTTGCCGCCGACGAAGAAGATGTTTCCGCGGGAGTCGGAGGAGGGACCGCCGATGCCCATCCAGATGCCGCCCTCGGAACCGTTGGGCGTGTTGTTGAAGACGGCGGTTTGCTGGGTGATGTTGGAGGCGTTATAGCCGAGGAGCCAGCCGTGGTAGGGGCCGATGTCGCAGTGAGAGGCCCAGGCGATCCAGACGGTGCCGTTGTCGAGGAGGAGAGCGGCGCGCTCGTTTTGGTGGAGGGTGTCGAAGGTGACGGTCTGTGAGCCGTCGCCGGTGCCTGGGACGTTGGCGGCGATGAGAGTGGGGCCGTTGAAGCGCTCGGTTCCGTTGGCGAGGTTGAGGGCGTGGAGTCGCTGGTAGTAGGTGGTGCTGTTGCCGGTGGTGAGTTTGGTTTTGGAGACGACGTAGAGTGTGCCGGTGTTGCGGTCGATGACCGGGGTGCCGATGATGCCGGCTTCGGGTGAGGGATTGCCGCAGTTGAAGTAGTCGGTGGTAGCGACGGGCTGCTCATTAGCGGCGACCAGCTGGGTGTGCCAGAGATAGCCTTGGGCGGGGTTGTTGCCGTCGGCGTCGAAGGCGTAGACGCTGGCGTGGGAGGTGGAGGCGAAGACGATGTTGTGGGTTGTGCCGTCGGGCAGGGTGAATTGGTTGACGTAGAGAGGCTGGGCGTAGAGGTAGCCGTCGACCGAGAAGCTGCGGAGGAGGCTAAATTTGCCGCTGGAGACGGTAGTTGGGTTAAGGATGGTTTCGTTGGGCTGGAGGCCGGTGCGCTCGGCGTTGTTGTAGTAGGTGAGAACGTCGCCTGGGTAGATGACGGGGAGGCTCCAGTTGGGTGGGGCGGAGGAGAGTGAGGGCTGGAACGGGGATTGGGCGTTTGCCAAGGCAAAGATGGTGGCTACGTTGTTGAGTGGATGGCGGGCGATGTTGAGAGTTGCGGTGAAGGTTTCTGCGGGAGTGGAAGAGCCGAAGGTCGAGGCAGCGAAGAGAGTGGAGCAGGTGGTGAAGGAGCCGTTGGAGTTGATACAGGAAGCGATGGAGTTAGCGAGAGAGTTGATGGCGGATTGGGGGATGGTTCCGCTGGCGGTGGGAGTGGTGGTGTTGGCGATGCCTGTGGCGAGGTTTACGGTGTTTGCGATGAGCGCGAAGGCGTTGGCGAGGCCGGTTGCGTCGGTGGTGGGGGCTCCGATGCTTTGCGGGCTCGAGATGAATGGGGCGAGCGCGTAGATGGAGACGACAGTGGTGACTTCGTCGATGTTGAGGAAGGTCGAGGCGGCGTTGGTTTGGAGGGTGGCGCAGGACCCCGGAGCGGTGATGAGAGCGATGCTTGAGTTGGGGCCAGCGCCGGCGTTTCCACCGAGGGCGAGGAGATAGACGAGGTCGCCGGGTTGGCAGGTGTAGGCGCCGGTGATGGTGAAGTTGCCGGCGGCGTCGGTGGTGACGAAGCCGGGAGCGGCGAGCATGGAGCGAGAGGGAGAGCCGTATCCGGCGTTGCCTGCGGCGAAGAGATAGACCTGAGCGTCGGCGATCGGTTGCTGGCCTCCATGGACGTTTCCGCGGAGGGCGGGTGATGTTTTAGGCGCGGCAATTGGAGTCGTTCCGGTGCCGCAGCCTGTTGAGCCGAGAAGGAAGAAGACGGCGAGAGGGAGTAGACCCGTGTGTGGTGGAAGCTTCATGACGTTGGCCCTCCGGTGCAATTGTGGCAGCAGCGTGGGATGGAAGGACAGGGCGGGGCGTCATTTTATGGAAATATTTTTGTGAGAGTGCGCCATGCCGCATGGATTTGAGGCGACCTGGCGAAGAATTGGTGGGGCACTACTGGCAAACCAGAGGTTCCGTCGACGGGCTCTTCGACTGCGCCTCTCGCGATGGGACTGGGTGAGGCTCCGCTCAGGATGACAATTTCATTATTGCGAGGCTTCGAGGTTGATCTGGATTTCTTTACCGGGTTGCATGGGGATGATGAGTGGGATGGCTTCGAAGCCGGGGACCAGGTTGAAGGTGCGCTCTTTGGGGATGGGTTCGAAGCCTTGTGTGGCGGTGGTGCGGATGCGTGAGGATGCCGTTTGGTTTTTTGATGGGATTGTTTTGGGATCGGGTTGATCGATTGGTTCGTTGGATCGGGAGATGACGGGGAGGATGAATTGGAGTGGGGTTTGGGAGGGGGCTTCGGCGGTGGCGCGGATCTCGACGGCGGATTGGGTGAGGCTGTAGATGAGGTGGTAGCGGGCCTCGCCTGTCGGGAGGTGGTTTGTGGGAGGCGGTCAGGAGGCGGCCTTTTGTTTCGAAGGTGATCTCCTGGGCTGCGCCTACCTGCTGGAGGAGGGCGGTGATGGTGGCTTCGAAGTCGCTGAGGCTGGTGTAGGTTTGTTTGCCGGCGAGTTCGATGCGCGGGGTGAGGGGCATGTGGGGCTTGTCGAGAAAGGCTTGTTGATTGGAGATTTCGATCATCTGGTACTCGGTCATGCTGGCGGTGAGGATGGGGCCGAGGGTTTGGTGATAGAGGAGGGAGAGTGCGCCGCCTGAGGCGTGGCCTCCGCCGGATGCGCCTCCTCCGCCGGACTGGACGCGCTCGATGTATTCGAAGTCGTAGCCGGTGACGGTGGCTCGCCATGGGCCGATGGAGGCGAGGTGAGTGGCGATCTCGGGAAAGGATTTGATGTTGTAGGGTTCGTCGCGGGGGAGGGTGAGGCGGGGTTGGGCGTGCTGGTGGGGACGTTGCTGTCGAGTACGGTGGCGAGGGATTTGGCGTGGGTGAAGGTGTGGTGGATGCAGGGCTGGTCGCCGTGCTGCGAAGTAGTGGGGCCGCCGTAGAGGAGATTGTTGTGGGTGCAGGCGGACATGAGTTCGAGGTTGCGGTGGGCAGCTTCGAGGAACTTGGGTTCGTGGTCGGCGAGGAGGATGTAGGCGGGATGGCAGCCGTCGCTGGTGCGGCTTCCCCACCAGGTCCACTTGTAGTTGCGGGAGCCCCAGGAGTTGTCCCAGGCGCCGTCGGGGAGCATGAACTCCATGTGGGCTGCGCAGGGCGGCGATGGTTTTTTCCAGGACGGGCTGGTCGTTGGCGAGGAGAGCGTATTGGGCTAGTGCGGGCAGGGATTCTTCTACGTTGTAGCCGAGGTCGACGGGGCGGCAGTGCTTGGCGGTGATGGCGGTTTGCGGGTGGCCTTCGCCGAAGAGGAGATTGTTGGCGGTGAAGTAGTCCATGGATGCGTGGGCTAGCTGGCGGGCGCGGTCGAGGTAGTGGGGTTCGTTGAGGACCTGGGCGCAGATGGCGAAGCAGTGCGAGGAGGTGACGGGGTAGTTGATGTTGCCGGTTTCGATGGTGATGAAGGTGTCGAGGAACTTTGCGGCGCGGGCGAGGCGGTCGGTCCAGCGTTGGCGGGTGGCGGTGTCGAGGATGACGCCGTGGTGGTGGAGGGCTTCGGCGAGGGCGATGGCGTGGAAGACGGTGATGCCTTCCAGGAGCTGAGGGTGACGTCGTTGATCCAACTGCCGTCGGCGCGGCTGACTTGTTGCTCGGACCACTCGTGGACGAGGAGGGCGGCTTCGAGGTACTTTGCCTTGCCGGTGGTGTGGGCTACGCGAAGGAGTGGGTAGACGGCGTCGCCGCAGCGGCCGTGGATGATGGCGCAGGCGGGGCAGAGGAGGGCTCCGCGGAGGGCGGGGTCGGGTTGGTGGACTGGTGGGTGAGGAGACCGTCGCACCAGGTTTGGAGGAGTTGGGCGTAGAGGTTGTTTTGGGAGGCGGATTGGGCCTGTGTGGCCTCGGCTGCGAAGGTGAGGCCAGAGCTGAATGCGGTTGCCGCAGTGGCGGAGAGCTGGAGCATCTGGCGGCGGGTGTAGGTGTGTTTGGGCATCGGGGGAATCTTAGAACAATTTGTTTAAATTCCGAACTTAGTGGGGCGGGCGTCTTTTTTTGAAGGAGACGAGATTCTGATTGATTTCGTGGTTGGGGGTGTTAACCGTTTGGTCTGCGGTGCGTTGTATGGGGTGAAGACGAACAGGTTTTAAGGAAAGAGGGTGTATGAAAGAGGATGTTTTGATTCCTTTCTTTGTGTGCGCGATGCTGGGATGGATTGCGTGGGTGATCTTCTCTTCGATTCGGCGTTACCTGCTGGCGAAGACGCAATCGGCGGTGCAGATGAGGTTGCTGGATAAGGTTGATTCCAGCCAGACGCTGCTGGCGTACTCGGAGACTGAAGCGGGAAGGCGGTTTCTGGAGTCGCTGCAGGTGGAACAAAGGGAACCGGCGATGCCGTTTCGTCGTATTCTTGGCGGCCTTCAATGGGGGATCGTCTTGAGTGTCTTTGGCATTGGGATGCTGGTTTTGCACGGTGCCGGTGTCGCTCCGGAGCAGGAGTTCACTGTGTTTGGAGGGATGACGCTTTCTCTCGGGGTCGGCTTCTGCATCGCCGCGGCTGCGAGTTATTTTCTCTCCCGTTCGATGGGGCTGCTGCAACGTGGATCGAATGCCTGATTGGTGCGGGTTGTTATGGATGAGATTGTTTCGATCGCAGGGCTGCCGGAGGTAGCGGACGAGGAAGCGGCTGCGATGAACGAGCAGGAGTTTCAGGTGCTGTATGACGCGACCTCGCGGCCGCTGCTGGCGTATCTCCTGGGGGTGACTGGACGGCGAGAGGTTGCGGACGATGTATTGCAGGAGACTTACTGCCGATTCCTTGTGCGTCGGCCGAAGCCGATGGTCGAGAACGAGACGCGGAGATACTTGTTCCGGATTGCGACGAATCTTTTGCGGGACCGCTGGCGCAGGGGAGAGGATGCGCCTTGGGGTGAGGTTGCGGACGATGTTTTTGTTGTCGATGTCGATGCGCAGATGGACGTGCGGGCGGCGATGCGGGCTTTGAAGGCAAGGGAGCGAGAGCTGCTTTGGCTTGCGTATGTGGAGGGGATGAACCATGCTGAGATCGGGTCGGCGATGGGCCTTCGGGCGATCAGCGTGCGGATGTTGCTGTTTCGCGCACGACGAAAGGCGGCTGGGCTTCTGGCGCCAGTGAAGGAAACGGTATGAGGATGAGGTGCGAGCGAGAGTCGGATACGGTGAAGGCGCTTCTGACAGGCTTGGTTTCTTCGGAGTTGAAGGAACATATTGCGCGGTGCGGTGTGTGTGCCGAGACTGCGGCAGCGGCGCAGGTGGTGTTGGCGACGGCTGCGAGTCTGCGTGTGGAGGACGGGTCGGCGGCTGGGATGATCTGGCGCTGTGCTGAGGCGCGAAAGAAGGAGATTGCGCTCGAGCGCGCGACACGTCCGTTGGTGGTGATGCGGTTCTTGAGTGTCGTTTATGTTGTGTTGGCGGGGGCATGGTTTCTGCGGTATGTCTGGCGTTCGAGTTCGGCGCGGCTGCTGCCGGAGTGGAACGTGATGGGAAGTGAGACTGCTGCGATAGCTGCTTTGATTGCGTTGGCGGCGATTGCGATTGGAGCACTTTACATGCTTCACGACAGCCGGCGCTCGGGCAGACGAGTTTCTTCTTCATAAAGCCCGGTCGTTTGCGATTTGTTCTGGGTGGGCGATAAGCGCACGGTTGTTCGTGTTTCGCATTGCGAGGGGTTGTTTGCGTCCGCTACACTTCTTGAGCGGGCGGTTCGCGAACAATACCTATGAAAATTCACGAGTATCAGGCAAAAGAGATTCTGCGGAAGTATGGCGTGCCGGTTCCGGGCGGCGAGATGGCGACGACGCTCGAAGAGGCGGATACGGCTTCGAAGAGCTTGTTTGGCGCGGGGAACAAGGTCGTCGTGGTGAAGGCGCAGATTCATGCGGGCGGGCGCGGCAAGGGCGGCGGGGTGAAGCTGGCGAAGTCGCTCGAAGAGGCGGATGCGGCGGCGAAGGCGATTCTGGGGATGCAGCTGGTGACGCATCAGACCGGGCCTGCCGGGCAGAAGGTGCAGCGGCTGCTGATTGAAGAGGGATCGGCGATTGAGCGCGAGCTTTATCTGGGGTTGGTGCTGGACCGGGCTTCGGCGAAGGTGGTGTTTATGGCTTCGCAGGCGGGCGGGATGGAGATTGAAGAGGTCGCGCATAAGTACGCCGGAGCTGATCTACAAGGAGTACATCGATCCGGCGGTGGGGTTTGCGCCGTATCAGGCGCGGAAGCTGGCGTTCAAGCTGGGGTTGAAGCCTACGCAGATCAATGACGCTGTGAAGTTTATGACGGGGTTGTATAAGGCGTTTGTTGAGACGGATTCGACGCTGATGGAGATCAATCCGTTTATTACGACGAAGGATGACAAGCTGCTGGCGCTGGATTGCAAGATCAATTTCGATGACAACGCGATGTTCCGGCATAAGGATTTGAAGGAGCTGCGGGATTTGTCGGAGGAAGATCCGCTGGAGGTGGAGGCTTCGAAGTTTGCGCTGAACTACATCAAGCTGGATGGCACGATTGCGTGCATGGTGAATGGCGCCGGGTTGGCGATGGCGACGATGGACATCATTCAGTATGCGGGTGGGTCGGCGGCGAACTTCCTGGATGTGGGTGGTGGGGCGAATCAGGAGCAGATTGAGAATGCGTTTGGGATTTTGTTGAGCGATCCGAATGTGAAGGCGATCTTCATTAATATTTTTGGCGGGATTTTGCGGGTGGATGTGCTGGCGACTGCGGTTGTGGCGGCGGCGAAGAAGTTGAATGTGAAGCTGCCGATTATTTTGCGGCTTGAAGGCACGAATGTTGAAGAGGGGCGGAAGATTCTGAAGGAATCGGGTTGAAGTTTGAAGTGGGCGCACGATGAAGGGCGGCGGATTTGGCGGTTAAGGGCTGGCGGCTAGCGGGAACGGATGGAAGGCATACCCAGGGGCTAAAGCCAGTTATCGGAGTCCCAGAGGCCCGAGGCTGAAGCCTCGGGTACCGAAGCGCCTTGCTGTACGGGGAGCTTGCAGGCGACGAAGGTGAGGAGAGTAATGGCGGTTTTGGTTGATAAGAATACTCGGCTGATTGTGCAGGGGATTACGGGGCGTGAGGGGACTTTTCATGCGAAGGCCTGCGCGGAGTATGGGACGAAGGTTGTGGGTGGGGTTACGCCGGGTAAGGGTGGGACTACGCATGAGGGTTGGCCGGTGTTCAACACTGTCGAAGAGGCGGTGAAGGAGACGGGGGCGAATGTTTCGGTGATCTTTGTGCCGCCGCCGGCTGCTGCGGATGGGATTCTGGAGGCTGCGGCTGCGGAGGTTCCTTTGGTGATTTGTATTACTGAGGGGATTCCGGTGCTCGACATGGTGAAGATGTGGGATTTTGTGAAGAGGTCGAAGTCGCGGCTGATTGGGCCGAATTGTCCTGGGGTGATTTCGCCGGGTAAGGCTAAGGTTGGGATTATGCCGGGGCGGATTCATAAGGAAGGCTCGGTGGGGATTGTTTCGAAGTCGGGGACGCTGACGTATGAGGCGGTGTATCAGTTGACGACGCGTGGGATTGGGCAGTCGACGGCGATTGGGATTGGTGGCGATCCGATTATTGGGACGACTCATATCGATGCGCTGAAGCTGCTGAATGAGGATCCGGAGACTGAGGCGATCATCATGATTGGTGAGATCGGCGGGTCGGCGGAAGAGGCTGCGGCGAAGTACATCAAGGAGCATGTGAAGAAGCCGGTGGTTGGGTTTATTGCTGGGCAGACGGCTCCTCCGGGACGACGGATGGGGCATGCGGGGGCGATTATCTCTGGTGGTGAGGGTACGGCTGCGGAGAAGATGAAGGCTATGTCGGAGGCGGGGATTACGGTGGTGAAGTCGCCGGCGGAGATTGGCGAGGCTATGGCTAGGGTGCTGGGGAAGGCTTAGCCGGAAGCTGATCCCTGGCGTCGGCAAGCTTCAGCAAAATACAGGGATTCTCGACTCGCGCTATGCGCTTCTTCGGAATGACGGATTGGGGTATAGAAAGAACAGGCCGGAGAGTGATTGCTCTCCGGCCTTTTGTTTGCGTGTGTTCGTCGAGTGGTTATTTGACGGGGTTGCCGGAGGTGTCGCGGTATTCGATTGGGCCGAGGTTGAGTTCTTTCAGGCCGGGTTCGATTTTGGCGCGGTCGCCTACGGCCATCAGGACGAGTTGGTCGGGATGGACGTCGGACTGGGCGGCCTTGGCTACTTCTGCGGGGGTGACGGCTTCGAAGCGGCCGGGTAGTTTGGCGTAGTAGTCGAGGGGGAGGCCGTAGATGAAGATCTGCCGCAGCCCGCCGACGGAGGCCTGGGTGGTTTCGAAGTCGCCGGGGAGGGAGTGGAGCGAGCGAGTCCTTGGCGAGCTTGAGTTCGGTTGCGGTGGGTGGCTCGGTGCGGATGCGGTTGAGCTCGAGCATGAGTTGTTTGGCGGCGGGGGCGGTGACGTCGGTGCGGACCTGGGCTCCGCTGTAGAAGGGGCCTCCGGTGCGGTTGAAGAAGAAGCCGGAGCCTGCGCCGTAGGTGTAGCCGTGCTCTTCGCGGAGGTTCATGTTGATGCGGCTGGCGAAGAGGCCGCCGAGCACATTGTTCATGATGAGGACGGCGGGATAGTCGGGCGTGGTGCGGGGGACGCCGAAGCCGATGGCGTAGAGAGCGGTCTGGGGGGCGCCGGGCTTGTCGACGATGACGATCTTCAGGCTGGGCGGGTTGGGCGCGGGCGGGAGGGAGGCGGCGGTGGATGCCGTTCCGGACCAGGCGGCGAAGTATTTTTCGGCGAGACGTTTGGCCTCGGTTTCGTTGATGTCGCCGGCGAAGACGAGCGCGGCGTCTTTGGGGCCGTAGTGGGCCTGCCAGAAGCCGGTGATGTCGTCGCGGGTGATGGACTTGATGCCGTCGGTGGTGCCGATGGGGCGGAAGCCGTAGGGGTGGTCGCCGTAGAGGGTGCGGAAGCCTACGCGAAGCATGGAGGCGACGGGCTGGTCGCCCTCCTGGAGGATGGCGACGAGGCGCTGCTTGCGGATGCGCTCGACTTCTTCGGCGGCGAAGGCGGGATGCTCGACGACGTCGGAGAGGAGGTCGAGGCCTGCCTCGGTGTTGTTGCTGAGGGCGCTGAGGCTGGCGTTGGCCTGGTCTACGCCGGCGGCGGAGGTGAGGTTGGTGCCGATCTGTTCGGCGTCGTCGGCGAGGACGGTGGCGGAGCGCTGGGTGGTGCCTTCGGTGAGGAGGCGGGCGGTGAAGCCGGCGAGGCCAGCTTTGGCGGGTGTGTCGTTTTCGCTGCCGGCGCGGACTGACGACGCCTGCGGTGAAGACGGGAAGGGCGTGGTCTTCGAGCATGTAGACCTGCAGGCCGTTTTTGCAGGGTGAAGGTTTTGGGGACGGGAAGGTTGAAGGCGATGGCGGGGCCGGGCGGCGGGTGCGGTCTTGCGCCAGTTCTGCTGCTCTTCAAACTGCGGAGTGTAGGGAGGGGTGAGTTTGGCGTCGGCGTCGGTGTTGTCGGGGCTGCGGGGGACGTCGTCGACTACTTTTTTGCCGGGGACGCAGTTGACGACGACGCTCTGGTCTTTGCCGAGATACTTGGTGGCGACCTGCTTGACGGAGCCGATGGTTGCGGCCTGGTAGCGGGCGATGTCTTTGGGGAGATAGCCGGGGTCGTCGAGGAACTGGTTGTAGCGATCGAGGGTGTCGGCGACGCCGCCGAAGCCGCCGAGGCGCTGGAGGCCGATGATCTTATCGGTGACGTCGACGGTGCGGGCGCGGTCGAGTTCGGCCTGGGTGGGGCCGTCGGATTGCAGGCTGGCTACTTCTTTCCAGAGAGCGGCTTCGAGGGTTTCGAGAGTGACGTTCGGGTTTGGCGGTGATGTCGCAGTCGGCGACGGAGCCGAGCTTGAGGGGTTGAGAGTGCAGTTGACGGTTTGGGCGACCTGCTGCTCGTAGACGAGCTTGCGGTAGAGACGGCTGGCTTTGCCGCCGCCGAGGATGTGGACGAGGAGATCGGCTTCGGCGTCGCCTGGGGTGAAGACGGGGGGGTCAGCCATGCGACGGAGAGACGCGGAGAGTTGGACGGTGTCGGTTACGGTGGCGCGCTTCTGGGCGGTGATGGGTGGCGTTTTGACGGTGACGGGCTCGACCGTGGGGCCTTGGGGGATGGGGCCGAAGTATTTGGTGAGGAGCGCCTTGAGTTGGGCGGGGTTGAAGTCGCCGGCGATGGCGATGCTGGCGTTGTTGGGGGTGTAGAAGTGCTGGTGGAAGTCGCGGATGTCGTTGATGCGGGCGGCTTCGATGTCGGCGTGGGAGCCGATGACGGAGGCGTAGTAGGGATGCTGCTGGGGGAAGAGCATGTGGTAGACCTGCTCATCGGCGAGGTCGTAGGGAGTGCCTTCGCCCTGGCGGCGCTCGTTGCGGACGACGTCGCGCTGGTTGGTGAGCTTGACGCGGTCGAGGCCTTCGAGGAGGAAGCCCATGCGGTCGCTTTCGAGCCAGAGGGCGAGCTCGAGCTGGTTGCTGGGGACGGTTTCGAAGTAGTTGGTGCGGTCGAAGTCGGTGGTGCCGTTGATGTCGGTTGCGCCGGCGCCTTCGAGGTATTTGAAGTGGGCTTTTTCGCCGACGTGCTCGGAGCCTTCGAACATCATGTGCTCGAAGAGGTGGGCGAAGCCGGTGCGGCCGGGACGCTCGTTGAGCGGGCCGACGTGGTACCAGAGGTCGACGGCGACGAGGGGCAGGCGGTGGTCTTCGTGCGTGAGGACGACGAGGCCGTTGGGCAGGGTGAACTTTTCGTACTTGAGTTCGGGGACTTTCAGGGGCTTGGCCGCGGGGAGATTGTCGGCGGCGTTGGCGATGGAGGCGAGGGCGAGGCTGGTGAAAAGAGCGGCGAGCTTAAGGCAGTTGAACAGGCAGCGGGATGCATTCATTCTTTTTCTCCACGGAGATTGGCAAGGTCTTGGAGGTGCATGCGTACTCGGATAGAAAGGGTTGGGAGGATGATACCAAGGGTTGGACGCAGGCTGGGCAGCGGCGGGCGTTTGTATACTTCCGAGCATGCGTAGATTTGTGTTGTTGTTCGCGCTGGCCGCCTGTGGCTGGTGTGTCGTCGAATGCTCAGACGGGTGTTCAGGCTGTTTCGGTTTCGTTTCCTGCGGCGCGGTCGGCGAAGGCGCTGGATGGGCGGCTGTTGTTTCTGTTGTCGAATGATCCGTCGGAAGAGCCGCGGATGCAGATCGACGATACGCCGAAGAGCCAGATGGTGTTTGGCGTGACGGTGGATGGGTGAAGCCGGGACAGAGCGTGGTGGTGGACGATTCGGCGGCGGGATATCCGGTGCGTAAGCTGAGCGAGGTGCCGGCTGGGGACTATACGGTGCAGGCGGTGCTGGATGTGTATGAGACGTTTCATCGTGCGGATGGGAAGACGATCAAGCTGTCGCCGGATCGGGGTGAGGGGAAGCATTGGAATCTTGCGCCGGGGAATCTTTACAGCAAGCCGCGTGAAGGTGCATGTCGGGCCGGGTGGGGCGGCGATTGCGATTTCGATCGATCAGGTGATTCCGCCAATTGTGCCTGAAGCGGATACAAAATATGTGCGGCATATCCGGATTCAGAGTGCGCTGCTGACGAAGTTCTGGGGACGGCCGATGTTTTTGAGTGCGGTGGTGCTGGTGCCGGAGGGGTTTGATGAGCATCCGCAGGCGCGGTTTCCGCTGATGATCTTTCATGACCACTTTGTGACGGGGTTTGATGATTTTCGGACGACTCCGCCTGATCCGAATCTGAAGCCGAATTATTCGGAGCGGTTTCATCTTGCGGGGTACAACCGGATTCAGCAGGAGGAGGCTTACAAGGAGTATCAGCAGTGGATCAGCCCGAATTTTCCGCGGGTGCTGGTGATGAAGATTCAGCATGCGAATCCTTACTATGACGATTCGTATGCGGTGAACTCGGCGAACCTGGGGCCTTATGGGGATGCGATTGAGACGGAGTTGATTCCGGCGGTGGAGAAGCAGTTTCGCGGGATTGGGCAGGGTTGGGCGCGGTTTATGTATGGCGGGTCGACGGGCGGGTGGGAGTCGCTGGCGGTGCAGATTTTTTATCCGGAGCACTACAACGGGGCGTTTGTGGCTTGTCCGGATCCGGTGGACTTTCATGCGTATATGACGCGGGATTTGTATAAGGACGACAACATGTTTTATATCCAGGGCGCGAACAAGCGGGTGGAGCAGCCGGCGATGCGGGATTATCTGGGGCAGACGCTGATCTCGATGCGGGACAACATCGGCGTATGAGGCGGCGCTGGGGGATCACGGGCGGTCGGGGGACCAGTTCGATATCTGGCAGGCGGTGTATTCGCCGGAGGGGACGGATGGGTATCCGCAGCCGATCTTCGATAAGGAGACGGGAGTGATCGATCATAAGGTCGCTGAGTATTGGAAGGAGCACTACGATCTCGATGCGAAGCTGCAACGGGACTGGGTGACGCTGGGGCCGAAGCTGCAGGGGAAGATTCATTTGTATGTGGGGGAGGCCGATACTTACTTTTTGAATGATGCGGTTTATTTGATGGAGGATTTTTTGAAGACGACGGGGACGCCGGGGCATGGGGTTCCGTATGAGGGCGAGGTGAAGTATGGGCCTCGGGCGGAGCATTGCTGGAATGGGGATCCGACGCTGCCGAATGCGTATTCGAGGCTGCATTACAACACGATGTATCTGCCGCAGATTATGGAGCGGATAGCAGAAGACGGCTCCGGCTGGGGCGGATTTGACGAGCTGGAAGTATTAGAAAGCGGGGAGGAGCGGTATGCAGGCTGTGTTGGGGTTGGATGATGCCATGGTGAGGGAGGCGAGTTTTCTCATGGCTGTTGGTTCGAGAGGCATTAACAGCACTGATTCAGCGAGAGGCTGCTCGACGGTTGGCCGCTCTTGGCGGGAGTGAACGGCAGGCTGCGGCGATTCCGCGGCGGCGAATCCGACCGCAAAGACAGAAGCGAAAGGCGGGGGTTTCTTCCCTTCACGATGGACGGTAATGCTATGTTTCGCTCCCAGTCGAGATAAACGAATGGTTGTGGAGGAAAAGCAGATTCCTCCGCTGCGCTGCGGAATGACAAGAGTTTGCGATACGGATCACGAAAAATGGCAGAAGAGTGTTCTTAGGTTTGGCGGCGGTAGAAGAGGCCGGCGGTGAAGAAGACGATGGCGACCATCAGGGCGAGCCGGGCGTGCATGACGTTGTGAAGGCGCAGGCTGAGGAGGGCATCGGCCAGCCACGCTGCGAAGCCTACGAACCAGATCCACGACGTCTTTCGCAACATCGTTGTTGCTCCCTGGGAGGTTGACTACCAGCCCTCTGAGGCGACGCGGGCTGCTGGCCTTGTTCTACACTAAGTAATAGAGACTTACCCAGGAGAAATAAGTTGTCACAGCGCACATTCAGCATTATTAAGCCGGACGCGGTTAAGAAGGGCTATGCCGGGGCCATCCTTGCCGAGATTGAAAAGGCAGGGTTTAAGATTGTTTCGATCAAACAGATGTCAATTTCGAAGGCGCAGGCTGAAGGGTTCTACTACGTTCATGCCGCGCGGCCGTTTTTTGGCGAGCTGACGGAGTTTATGTCGAGCGGGCCGATTTTTCCGATGGTTCTCGAGAAGGACAACGCAATTGCCGATCTGCGCACTTTGATGGGCGCGACCGATCCCGCGAAGGCGGACGCAGGGACGATTCGCAAGAAGTTTGCTGCATCGATTGGCGAGAATGCGATTCATGGCTCGGATGCTGAGGATACGGCGGCGTTTGAGATTGGATACTTCTTTGCTGGATTTGAACTGAAGTAGGGATTCGATTGCGAGCGGCAGGCGGCTGAGGGCAGGAACGACTCGGCGGCTTGCCGCTTGTGATTTGGGTGGAAGGAGATGCGATGAAGTTGAAGTTGCCGGATGGGCCGTTTAAGGCTTATCTGTTTGATTGCGACGGAACGATTGTGGATTCGATGCCGCTGCACTATGTGGCGTGGAAGACCGTGCTAGCGGAGTGGGGATGCCAGTTTGACGAAGAGTTGTTTTATGCATGGGGTGGAATGCCAGTCGCTGAGATTATTGCGGCGCTGAACGTGCGGGAGGGCCTCTCGATGCCAGCAGGTGAGATTGCAAGGCGCAAGGAGGGCATGTATTACAGCATTCTGCCGGAACTGAAGGCGGTGCCGGAGGTGCTGGAGCATATCCATATGAGCCATGGAAAGATTCCGTTTGCGGTGGTTTCGGGGAGCACGCGAGATTCGGTGACGGATCGCTGGAGACGCTTGGAATTCTGGATCGGTTCGAGACGCTGGTTTGTGCGGGGGACTATACGAAGAGTAAGCCGGATCCGGAGCCGTTTTTGATTGCGGCGGAGAGGCTTGGAGTGAAGCCGGAGGATTGTCTGGTCTTTGAGGATACGGAGATGGGGATCCAGGCGGCTACGGCTGCTGGGATGGCTTCGGTGAAGGTGCTGCAGCCGTGGGAGCGAGAGAAAGTTTCGGTTGGGTGAGGGATTCGCGTCTGGGATGACCCATATCCCAGAATCGGATCCTTCGGCGAGCTCCAGGGCAGCCTATAGGGCACCCGCCTTTGTGGTGAATCTTTGGTGGGCGCTTCAGTCGGATCATTTGGTGAAGAGTTTTAGGTCGATTGATTCGCCCATGGCTTTGTAGCCGGCGTCGCCGGGGTGGAGATGGTCGCCGGAGTCGTCGAGGATGAGGAACATGCCGGGATGGGTGGGGTCGGTGGTGACCTTGTCGAAGTCGATGACGCCATCGAACTGGTCGGTGGTGCGGATCCACTTGTTGATGGTCTGGCGCATCTCCTCGCCGGCAGGGGATTGATATTTTGCGCCGACGAAGGGCGTGAGAGTCGCGCCGAAGACTTTTATGCCATGGGTGTGGGCGCGAGTGGCGAGCTGGCTGAGGCCGGCGATGAGGTCGTCGGCGGTGACGACGTCGTAGGGTCTGGCGGGATCGGTTGCATGGCCGATGTCGTTGATGCTTTCCATGATGATGAGGTACTTGACGCCAGCCTGGGCGAGAACGTCGCGGTCGAAACGGGCGAGGGCGGATGGGCCGGTAGTGTCGTGGAGGATGCGGTTGCCGCCTATGCCTTGATTGAGGATGCCGAGATTCGCGGTTTTCTTGTCGGCCTGAAGGCGTCGTGCCAGGACGTCGGGCCAGCGGGCATTCGCGTCGCGAGTGCTGTGGGCGCCGTCGGTGATGCTGTCGCCGAAGGTGACGATGGAGGCGGCCTTTTCGTCGGCAGAGACGTCGATGCCCTTGAGGAAGTCCCAGGTGAAGAAGGTGGTTGGGGTGTCGAGTGAGGGGGCGTTGACGGCGTTTCCAGCGACGAGGTAGTTGGTTTGGTCGGCGAAGGGATGGAAGGTTAGTTGGTTGACGGGCTGGTCCGGGAGAAAGAGGCTGATCGCAAGATTGGACGCGGGAGCGACTTTGAAGGCGACGGGGTCACTGACGACCAAGGCGCCGGGTGGAATGATGATGGAGGGTCTTCCGGAGAAGCTGAGAGGAGCAGAGCTGTCGGCGGCGATGGCGTTGCCACCGGAACTGAGTGCGATTTGCGCGGCGCCGATGGTTAGCGGGTCGATTCCAAATTCATTGGTAAGGATGACGCGGATGGAGGGACCGCCGATGGAGATGTGGACGATTTCACGGATTGTGGAGCCATCGGTTCCGGGGGCTCCGAATTTTGCTGACTCATTTTTTGCGGCCATGGGGGATGTCGCCCAGGTTCCTACCCAGTGGGTATTAGATTGGGCGTAGGCAGCAATAACTGAGGTGAAAAAGCAAAGAGCGAACAAGAGGAGGGGTAGTGTTCCCAGCTTTTTGGGCATTAATCGTCCTTATCGCAATTTTGTTGAGGTCCATCTTACCGCCGTTTTATAGATTGGCGGGGATTCACGTATATTGGCGGAGCCGAAGTAACGGAAGAAATTCGGTAACGAAAATGGCTGCCGGTAAGCGGGCAACGGGACAGGCAAGCGAAACAGATAAGGAAATATAACGATGAGATGGCTAAAGGTTATTCTGCTTAGCATGGTGACTGCGATGGGTGCACATGGAATCGTGTCGAAGACCTCGTTGGGAAAGATGCCTGACGGAACGGTAATCGACCTGTACACGTTGAAGGGTGAGGGCATTGAAGCGTCGATTATGACGTATGGCGCGCGAATTGTGTCGATCAAGACAGCGGATCGCGATGGGATTACGGAGAACGTGGTCCTTGGCTATAACAACCTGGATGCGTATCTTGCGGATAAAAGTACGTATTTCGGTGCGATTGTCGGGCGTTATGGAAACCGCATCGCGCTGGGTAAGTTTTCGATTAATGGGAAGCAGTACCAGGTTCCAGTGAATAACAATGCGAACTCTCTGCATGGCGGGACGGTGGGGTTCGACAAACTGGTATGGCAGGCGCGGGAAGTCGCCGATGGCGTGGAGATGACGCTGGTGAGCAAAGACGGCGACCAGGGGTATCCGGGAACGTTGACTGCGCATGTTCGGTATACGGTGCAGCACCAGGCGTTGCGGATTGACTATAACGTTTCGACGGACAAGCCTACGGTGGTGAACCTGACAAACCATGCTTACTTCAACCTCTCGGCTGACCCTGCGAAGAACACGATCCTGAATGAGGAGTTGCTGATTCCGGCGGATAAGTACACGCCGGTGGATTCGGGGTTGATTCCTACGGGCGAGCTTGCTTCGGTGGATGGTACGCCCTTTGATTTTCGCAAGCTGACGACGATTGGGGATCGGATTCACGATAACAACGCGCAGTTGAAGATTGCGGGCGGATATGACCATAACTGGGTGCTTCGGGGCGCGAATGGAGAGATGAAGACTGCGGCGCGGGTCTACGATCCGAAGAGCGGTCGCGTGCTGACCGTGACGACGACGGAGCCGGGTGTTCAGTTCTATTCGGGCAATTTTCTGGATGGGACGAAGTATGGTAAACCGCCGGGTGAAGGGCATGCGAAGAATTCGGGATTGTGCCTTGAGACGCAGCACTTTCCGGATTCGCCGAATCATCCGAGCTTTCCGTCGACTTTGTTGAAGCCTGGTGAAGCGCGGCACAGCACGACCATTTTCGCATTCTCAACACAAAAGTAAGAGATCAGGTCGGGACTGCGCGT
Source organism: uncultured Acidobacteriaceae bacterium (assembly GCA_963798925.1). Classification (GTDB taxonomy): domain Bacteria; phylum Acidobacteriota; class Terriglobia; order Terriglobales; family Acidobacteriaceae; genus Edaphobacter. The sequence goes on along the minus strand of CAWCVD010000001.1, from coordinate 438,952 downwards.
CATGAATGCTTTGGCGCGCAGCGAATTGCGCTATGAATAAAGTTGTCTCCTCTGCGGATGATGCGGTTGCGGATATCAAATCCGGCTCGACGATCATGCTGGGCGGGTTTGGGCTCTGCGGGATTCCGGAGAATCTGATTGCTGCGCTGGTTCGGCGCAAGACCACGGGGTTGCATACGATCAGCAACAACATGGGTGTGGACGGCTTTGGCATGGGGCTGATGCTTGAGGCGGGGATGATCGCATCGCATGTTGGAAGTTATGTTGGTGAGAATCGGCGGCTGGAGCAGCTTGTGTTGAAGGGCGAGCTTGATTTGACGCTGATTCCGCAGGGGACGCTGGCCGAGCGAATTCGCGCGGGTGGTGCGGGGATTCCGGCGTTCTATGTGCCGACAGGGCTTGGTACTGTCGTGGCGGAGGGCAAAGAGACGCGGAAGATCGGCGAACGAACTTACGTTCTGGAACAGGCGCTTCACGCGGATGTTGCTTTGATCAAAGCGTGGAAGGGGGACCGGCTGGGGAATCTGGTGTATCGGAAGACGGCGAGGAACTTCAATCCGGCGATGGCGACGGCGGCGGACCTGACGATCGCGGAGGTCGAAGAGCTGGTTGAGCCGGGAGAGCTTGATCCGGACCATATTGTGACTCCCGGGATTTATGTGAACCGGATTCTGATCGGAGAGAGGTATCTGAAGCCGATTGAGTCGAAGTTTATCCAGGCGGGAGGTGCGCTTTGACGGGGAAGGAGCGGATTGCACGCCGGATTGCACGGGAGTTCAAGGATGGGTTTTATGTGAACCTTGGGATTGGACTGCCGACGATGATTGCGGGATATATTCCGGCGGGAATCGACGTGATGTTTCAGTCTGAGAATGGGATGCTCGGCGTGGGTGGGCCACCGACTGCCGCGCAGGAGGATCCCGATCTGATCAACGCAGGAAAGCAGACGGTGACGGAGATTCCGGGGTGCTCATTTTTTGGGAGCGAGGAGTCGTTTGCGATGATTCGCGGCGGCCATATGGATATGAGCATTCTGGGTGCGATGCAGGTGGATGAGCGTGGCGATCTCGCGAACTGGACGATTCCGGGCAAAATGGTGAAGGGGATGGGCGGTGCGATGGACCTGGTGGCGGGCGCGCGGCGAGTGATTGTCGCGATGGAGCACCAGACGAGGGAAGGAGCCTCGCGGATTTTGAAGAAGTGTACTCTGCCTCTGACAGGACAGGGCGTTGTGCACGATATTGTGACGGAGCTTTGCTGGATTCATGTTGTTCCGGAGGGGCTTTTGCTGACCGAGGTTGCGGAGGGACTGGACGCGGCGGAGGTGCAGGCGAAGACGGAGGCGAGGTTGATCGTTTCGCCGGAGTTGCGTGTGATGACCGTTGCTGCGCCGTGAGGCGAGTTTGAGACTAGAGGAGCCATGAACCGTGCCCGGGAGGACGCGCTCGATATCTTTCGGTATGCTTTGCGTGCTTCGCGGATTGAAGCGGCGATGGAGCGGAGTGTGCAGGGCGCGGGTGGTGTGTTGCGTATCGATCGTCATCAGTACGAGCTGGATCGATACCGCCGTCGCGTGCTGATTGCGCTTGGCAAGGCCGGCGGGACGATGGCCGTCAGTTTTCTTCGGCTGGTCGGAGACGAGGCAGAGCGATTTGAAGGAGTGGTTGTTTCGCCTGTAGAGGTTGGTGGGCTGCCAGGTTCATTCAGGGAGTACTGTGGCGGGCATCCTACGCCGAATGAGGCTTCCGTGGCGGCGGCAGGCGATATTTTGGAGACGCTGCGGTCGTTGACGGAGAATGATCTGGTGGTTTTTCTTGTGAGTGGCGGCGGCTCGGCGATGGTGGAAGAGTCTCTTGTGCCTGGAGTTTCGCTCGAGGAGGTGGCGGCGACACATAAGGCGCTGGTGGAGAGTGGGGCTCCGATTGCGGCGATCAATGTGGTGAGGAAGCATCTGTCTGCTGTGAAGGGCGGGAGACTTGCAGAGGCTGCCGCGCCAGCGGAACAGATGACGATCTTCGTTTCCGATGTGCCGGAGGGGGAGTTGGATGCGCTTTCGTCAGGGCCGACGATGCCGGACCGAAGCACGGTGGAGGATGTCTACCGGATTGCGGACGAGTATGGTCTCGGTGCGATGGTTCCGGATGTGATTTCTGTCATGCTCGCTAACCGGTTGCTTTCGGAGACACCGAAGACAGGTGATGGAATCTTTGCACGATCGCGTTGGAGCGTACTGCTGGACAGCGTTTCGATGGAGGAGGCGGCTGCTGCGCGCGCGAGGGAGTTGGGATGGCATGTGGAGATCGACAATCGTTGCGATGACTGGAGCGCGGAACAGGCGGCTGGGTATCTGCTGGAGCGTTTGCGGGTGTTGCGGCAGTGGAGGGCTCGGATTTGCTTGTTGTCGGCCGGCGAGGTGACGGTACAGGTACCGGCGGGGTCCGTGGGGAGGGGTGGGAGGAATCAGCACTTTGCGCTGTTATGCAGTGAGTCGATTGCGGGGAGCGAGGTTACGGTTCTGAGCGCGGGCAGCGACGGGATCGATGGGAATAGTCCGGCTGCAGGTGGGGTGGTGGATGGTTCGACTGCGGCTCGGGCTTCCGCTGGTGGATATGGGGTGCCGGATGCACTTGCGGCGTTCGATTCCTATTGGCTGCTGGCGAGGTTGGGAGACGTGATTTTGACCGGGCCGACGGGAAACAATCTCCGCGATCTGCGGATTCTATTTGCGCCTTAGGGCCTAGTGGAGGACGAATCGTGTGAGTGGGGGCCAGTAGGCGAGAAGCGAGACAAAGAGACCGACGAGACATGCCAGGGCGACGCTGTGCAGGAAGACGCGGCGCAGGATGTTTCCTTCGCTGCCGTAGGTTTCGGTGGCAGTGGTGGCGACGACGATGCTTTGCGGAGCGACCATCTTGCCCATGACTCCGCCGGCGGAGTTGGCCGCACTCATTAGATACGGCGAGAGGTTGAGCTGTTGGGCAGTGAGTCTCTGCAGGCTTCCGAAGAGCACGTTTGAGGATGTGTCGGAGCCGGTGGAAGCAGTGCCGATCCAACCGATGAGTGTTCCGAAGAAGGGATAGAAGATGCCAGTGCGGGCGAAGGCGAGGCCGAGGGTGCCGTCCATGCCGGAGTAGCGTGCGATGTAGCCGAGCGCCATGAGAGCCGCGACGGTAATGAGCGTGTACCGAATGATGACGACCGTCCCCAGGAAGGCTTTCAGGAGATCACGCACGCTGAGCTTCATGGAGAAGCCTGCGAGAACCGTGGCGACGAAGATTCCTGTCCCCGTGGCGGAAAGCAGATTGAAGTTGAAGACTGCTGCTTCTGCTTCGGGTTTGGGAACGGCCGGGGGCGTGCGCATTACGAGATGATCGAGACCGCTGATGTGGATGGGAAAGGTACTGAAGGTGTCGAGCCAGTTGGAGAAGCTTGGAATACCCCAGAGGATGATGCAGGTCACAAAGATAATCCACGGAAGCGTGGCACGCATGAGAACGCCGGGAGCAAGAGGGGGACGGGCGTGATCGGGGATTTGGTTAAGAGCGACGTTGAGGGTGCGACGCGGTTTCCAGACTCGGAAGAAGAGAATAAGCGCGAGGATGCTGACGGAAGCTGAAATGACATCGACCAGCCAGGGTCCGTGGAAGGTGGCGATGAGGATGAGTGTGATGCCGTAGGATCCGCCAGCGACAAGAAGGGCAGGCCAAACCTCGATCATTGCGCTGAAGCCAGCGAAGGCCCAGATGAGCCAGAAGGGAACGATGAAGCAGAAGGGCGCGATAATTCGAGCAGTGACGCGACCGAGGAGGACAGTATCGAGACCGGTGACGCCATGCAGGGCGATGATAGGGATACCGAGAGCTCCGAAGGCAACCGGCGCGGTGTTGGCGAGCAAGGCGAGGCTGGCTGCTTCAAGCGGAGCAAATCCGAGACCTATGAGGAGGGTTCCGCAGACGGCGACGGGAGTTCCGAAGCCCGCGGCTCCTTCGAAAAACGCACCGAAGCAAAAGGCGATGAGGACCAGTTGGAGGCGGCTGTCGCTGGTGACGCCGAGAAGACACTCCTGCAGCAGCGTGAAACGGCCTGTGCGTGTGACGAGCTGGTACATGAAGAGCACAGGGAAGACGATCCAGCAGATCGGAAAGAGACCGTAGGCTGCTCCGTAGCCGGTTGCGAGAAAGGCCTGCCGAACGGGCATGTGGAAGATGAGGAGCGCGATGATGAGTGCGGTGGCCAGGCCCAAAATTGCGGCGATATGTCCCTTGATGCGGAGGCCGGCCATCGCGATGAGAAGGACGATGAGAGGGGATGCGGCGAGTGCGGCGGAGAAGAACCACGAGTGAACCGGATCGTAACTTTGTAGCCACGGCGCGGTGAGTTGCGGAGCCTGTTTGAAGAGAATTGCGAGGACAACTAGAAGAACGCCAGCAATGATCAGGGTGAGCGGGTTTCGCTTTCGCTTCGATGGCTTTGGATGCTGGTCTGGTGGCATGAATGCGGGTTCTTCGGTCAGCACGGGTCCCGGGGAAGCTGACTCCATCGAATGGCCAGAGTGAGAATTACCTGGCTGATCAGAGTTGTGTGGAGTGGTGACAAAATCTTCGATGTTGACCTCGCTGATGAGTCCCGATGGCTACCAGTATGGGTGCGGCCCTGTTTTCTGTAAACAACGAGTGACGTTGCTTCGTGCTGCAGTCAGGGATGCTGTTGAGAGTATCTACGTCTTTTGTTGGATCTTTCGGTGGTGTTTGTGTCTCTGCTGATGCTTTTTGACGACGGGCGTTCTAACATGGACTCATGATTCAGGTTGAAGGGCAGGATACCAAGGGTCCTGCGGGCCATTCGTCGGGGTATACGCGAAACAATCCGTTTTATTCGACCGTTCGAGTGAACGAACTGTTGACGGCCGAGGGGTCGGAGAAGGAGACGCGGCATATTGAGCTGACTCTGGATGAAGGAATGAGTTATACGCCCGGGGATTCAGTGGGGATTCTTCCGGAGAATCGAGTGGAGGCGGTGGAGGAGGTTCTGGCCGCGCTTGGATTCCGTGGCGATGACCGGGTGCTGGATCACTATAAGGTCGAGATCACTTTGGAAGAGGCTCTGCGAACGCGGCTGAGCATCGGGAAGCTCATGCGCGGAACTGTGAAGCAGTACGCGAGGCTGGCTCCCGAGGGAGCGATCAATTCGGGGGGGCTGAAGGCGCTGACGGGGCCGGAGAATAAGGCACGGGCAGAGGAGTACTGCTGGGGGCGCGAGTTTATCGATTTGCTGATGGATTTTCCGGGCGTGGTGAAGGAGCCGCAGGAACTGTTCCATGTACTGCAGAGGTTAGTGCCAAGGTTGTATTCGATTGCTTCGAGCCAGAAGCAGCATCCGGATAATGCACAGACGACGGTGCGTGTGGTCCGGTATGAGTCACATGGACGGAACAGGCAAGGTGTTGCAAGTGGTCAATTGGGCGAACGTGCGGATGTGGGAACGACGATGCCGATCTTTCTGCACTCGAACGTGAATTTTCGGATGCCCGAGGACACGTCCGCGCCGGTGATCATGATTGGACCGGGAACGGGAATTGCGCCGTTCCGCGCATTTTTGGAGGAGCGGCAAGCCACAAGACAGTCAGGGGACAACTGGCTATTCTTCGGCGAGCAGCGGGAGAAGTTGGATTATTTGTATCGCGATCAGTTTTTAGCAATGCATAAGGACGAAGTTCTGACGCGGCTGGATACGGCGTTCTCTCGCGACCAGGCCCGGAAGGTGTACGTACAGGACAGAATGCAGGAGCGGGCTGCCGATTTGTATGCGTGGCTCGAGCGCGGCGCTTATTTTTATGTCTGCGGGGATGCGACGCGAATGGCCAAGGACGTCGAGATTGCACTGCTGGACGTAATTGCGAAGGGTTCGCATGGGACGCTGGATCATGCGGCGGAGTATCTGGCCGCGATGAAAAAGCAGAAGCGATATCAGCGGGATGTTTACTAGGACAATCTACTTCCTTGAAGATGGAAGAGAGTGCCATTGTGTCTCCACTTCCTTTCTTCTGGGCAAATGACTAGACGCGGTAGTAGTCGCCACGCCAGTTGACGATGCTTTGCTTGATAGCTTTGGGTTCGAGGTTTTGGGTGAGGGTTTTGCGGACGAGCGCGGGAAGCTCGTCGTCGGAGGCGAAACGGAGGGCGATGAGCTGCTGAACGGTTAGCTCGTCGATGTGCGCTCGGTCTTCGGCGGGCAGGAGAGCGGCTAGGCGGAGACGCTCTTCGAGGCGGATGACGCGGTCCTGCACCTTGATGGCGCCGCCGCGAGCGACACCGGCCATGACGAAGAAGACCAAGGCCATGGCGATCCACCAGAGGCCAAGACACCAGTGGACGGGCCAATGGTGGATGGTGACGTAGATGGAGAGGATGATATTGAGCAAAAGCATGGGCAGCAGGAAGAAATGAAAGAGCGGGTACCAACGCGTGTGGTTCTTTAGGTTTTGCGGAGCGGGCATGGATGTCCTCTCAGAGCAGGCTGTGACGATGGGCCTCAGCATACCACCTTGTGGGTTAGGCTTGAGAGATGGCAAATGCAGCGAAGAAGCGAATTGGCGTGCATGTGGGTACGGCGGGCGGGGTTTGGACGGCGGTCGATCGGGCGGTTGCGGCAGGGGCGAACACGTTCCAGATTTTTTCGGCGAGTCCGCGTATGTGGAAGGCGGGGCCGGTAAAGGCCGCGGATGCCACGAAGATGAAGGAGTTGCGGGAGAAGCACAATGTGGGGCCGGTGGCGATTCATGCGAGCTATCTGATCAATCTTTGCAGCCAAACTGAGAGCGTTCGGGCGAATTCGGTGAGCGCGTTTCGGGGAGAGGTGGAGCGGGCGCTGGCTCTGGGGGCGGAATATCTGGTACTGCATCCCGGGAGTTGGAAAGGACTGACACGGGACGAGGGATTGCGGTTGGCGGCGGAGTCAATCGAGAAGGCGATCGATGGGGTTGCGTGGCAGGGCAGGGATTTCAGGATTCTGATCGAGAATACGGCTGGGGCAGAATTTTCGCTGGGTGGGAAGCTGGAACAGGTGGCGGAACTGGTGGAACGGTTGAAGGCTTGTGCGCCGGTAGGAGTGTGTCTGGATACGTGTCATGTGCACGTGGCGGGGTATGACATTGTGTCGTCGGATGGGTATGTGGAGACGATGATGGTGGTCGGGGACACGGTGGGGTTCGACGCGGTGAAAGTGTGGCACTGTAATGATGCGAAGGCGGCGATAGGGTCGAAGCTGGATCGGCATGAGCATATCGGCGAGGGGATGATTGGTTCGGAGGCGTTTCGACGGCTGTTGCATGACGAGAGATTTGGGAATGCGGCGTTTATTGCGGAGACGCCGGTGGATGCTCCGGGGGATGAGGCGAGGAATGTTGGGGTGTTGAGGGCGCTGTCTGCGGGGTGAGGGTTTGACCAGGAGAACTATGGTGTGGCAGGCCAGAATTGTTTCTTTTGTGCTGGCTTGTTAGTCTGGCAGCACTTCCGCGGCGCTGGCGGTGACCGAGAGCCTGTCCTATTGGGCGCTTTGCTTTTTGGTGCATGATACTGCGCGTTATCGAGCTAGTGGGCCCTTGAAAGACAAGGACAGGCGGAAAGATGAGGACCGAGTCAATTGTAAGACGGGTGATGACAGCCTCTGAGATTGCCGCCCGGGTGAGCGAACTCGCGCCGAGATTTCTGGCGGGGTTGTCCGCGTGTGATCTCGCAGTAGTGCTGGGCGCGGCGTCACTGGCACGATTTCCGACTCATTCCCTCATCGCAAACGAAGGCCATTCTGCGGACAAACTATTTTTGCTGATCGAAGGGCTAGCACGTACTTTTACCACGACTCGCAAGGGAGAGAAGGTCGTTCTTCTTTGGATCCCGGCTGGGGACACCTCTGGCGGAAGAGCGCTGTTGTCGAAACAGTCGGAGTATCTGGTGAGTACTGAGACGGTAACGGACAGCCTTGCACTGGTATGGAACCGGAGTGCGATTCTACCCCTCGTCGAGCAGTATCCCAAGCTGGTGGAAAATGCGCTGCTGATCGCTTCGGACTATGTGGAGGCCCTCCGAGATCTTCATCTTGCAGCGACTTACCACACGGCGAGTCAAAGAGTTGCGCGAGTGTTGAATAATCTGGCGAAGGGAATGGGGGAGAGAGTTGCTGATGGGATAGCACTCAGCGTAAGGAATGAGGAGTTAGCGAATGAGGCAAACGTCTCGATATTTACCGTCAGCCGGCTATTGAGCGAGTGGCAAAGGAAGGGGCTACTTGCGAAAAGTCGAGGAAAGATCGTGATTCGTTCGCCCGAGGCCTTGGCCCGGAGCGCGAATCGAGTCTTGCACATCGTTCGGCCCGTAACCCCCCCGAGGAAGATTGCGCGAGAGCAACGATGGATTAAGTTCCAAAGAGCATCCTTATAAGTGATCGGTTCAGTGTCGCCTGCGATGGGTTCGACTTGAACGGTAAACTAGCGGAGGCTTCAGGTAATTGGCACGAACTCGTATTTTAGTTGTTGATGATTTTGCACAGTGGAGGCGTTCTGTAGGCTCGATTCTTGCGGAAGATCCAGATCTGGAAGTTGTCGGCGAATGCGTGGACGGTTTGGACGCCGTCGAGAAGAGCGGAGAGTTGCTGCCGGATCTTGTTTTGCTGGATGTTCAGCTCCCGAAGATGAATGGCCTGGACGCTGCACGGCAGATTCGCCGAGTTTCTCCGCGCACGAAGGTTTTGTTCCTAAGCTCGTACCATTCTCCTGAGGTGATGCGAGAGGCCTTGAAGATCGGAGCGGGATTCGTTGTGAAAGCCGACGCTGCACGTGACCTGTTGCCTATCGTTAAGGCGGTTATTCGGAATGAGCCGTTCGTACGATTTAGATTTTTGGATGATGGTCGATCGGATCGTGGCGAGACGTAATTAGATTGGGTTTCTTTCGGGTGTCGATGGACCATGCCGCCGCTTCTTTAGCGGGGTGCTACGGTTTGAAGCTGGGTTCTTTACAATGAAGATATGTCAGAGATTGTAAAGAACGAGAGCGAGAAGCTGGAGCGGTACAGTCCGGCGGAGATCGAACCCAAGTGGCAGGCGCGGTGGGATGCCGATGCCTCGCTGTACGCTGCAGAGGGTCACGATTCAGGAAAGCCGAAGTACTACTGCCTGGAGATGTTGCCGTATCCGAGCGGACAGTTGCACATGGGGCATGTGCGGAACTATTCGATTGGCGATGCGCTGGCGCGCCATATGTGGATGCGCGGTTATAACGTGCTGCACCCGATGGGGTGGGATGCGTTTGGGCTGCCGGCGGAGAACGCTGCGCTGAAGAACGGTGTGCCTCCGCGGGAGTGGACTCTGAGGAACATCGCTGCGATGAAGCAGCAGTTCCGACGGATGGGTATGGCGTTTGATTGGTCGAATGAGGTGACGACCTGTTTTCCGGATTATTACCGGTGGAACCAGTGGTTCTTTTTGAAGATGTTCGAGAGGGGGCTGGCCTTCCGGAAAAAGAGCAAGGTGAACTGGTGTCCGGACTGCCAGACGGTGCTTGCAAATGAGCAGGTGATTGGGGGCCGATGCTGGCGTCATGAAGATACCGTGGTTGAATTGCGGGATTTGACCCAGTGGTTTCTACGGATCACGAAGTATGCCGATGAATTGCTTGAGGGGCTTGACCAGTTGGAAGGCTGGCCGGAGAAGGTTCGCACGATGCAGCGCAACTGGATCGGGCGGAGCGAGGGAGCGCATGTCGACTTTGCGGTCGACGGCTCGTCCGAGAAGATTACGGTGTTTACAACACGGGTGGATACGATCTTTGGCGCGACGTCAGTACAGTTGGCGCCGGAGCATGCTGTGTCGAAGGCATTTGCGCTGGGGGACGGCGCGCTGCGGACGAAGATCGAAGATCTGTTGGCGGAACAGCAGAAGGCTCGGGAGAGCGATGCGCTGGGCGCGATTGAGAAGCATGGCGTAGCGACGGGGCGGTTTGCTGTGATTCCGTTCAATGGCGAGCGGGTGCCGATCTGGGTGGCTAACTACATTCTTGCGGACTATGGGACGGGCGCGATTATGAGCGTGCCGGCGCATGATGAGCGGGATTTTGAGTTTGCGCAGAAATATGGACTACCGATGCGACGTGTGATTGCTCTTGCAGGTGCAAGAGGGGAGGAGCCAGCTCTGCCCTATACCGCTGAGGAAGATGGGGTGGTTGTCGATTCAGGCGAGTGGACCGGTCTGAGTTGTGTGGTGGCGCAGGAAAAGATGGCTGCGTTTGCCAAGGAAAACGGATTTGGGACTCCAACTGTCACTTATCGCTTGAAGGACTGGGGGGTGAGTCGGCAGCGGTATTGGGGAACGCCGATTCCGATGGTCTATTGCGATCATTGCTCGCCGGGCGAGCCCATCCCTGTGGCGGAGAGCGAGTTGCCGATATTGTTGCCGGAGCAGATCGACATTACACAGACGAATGGGTCTCCACTAGGGCGCGTTGCCGACTTTGTGAATGCGAAGTGCCCGAAGTGCGGAGGAAAGGCTCGGCGAGAGACGGACACGATGGATACGTTCGTCGACTCGAGCTGGTACTTCTACCGGTATACCGATGCGAAGAATGCAAACGCTCCCTTTGATTCGGATAAGGCGAATTATTGGTTTCCGATTGATCAGTACATCGGCGGGGTTGAGCATGCAATTCTGCACTTGATCTACTCGCGATTCTGGACCAAGGTGATGCGCGACCTGGGGTTGGTGAAGAACGACGAGCCCGCGGAGCGGCTGTTTACGCAGGGGATGGTGATCAAGGACGGCGCTAAGATGTCGAAGTCGAAAGGCAATGTTGTGTCGCCTGACGAGATGATTGCCCGGTACGGAGCGGATGCGACGAGGATGTATGCGCTGTTTGCAGCTCCGCCTGATCGGGATTTGGATTGGCAGGAGGAAGGGGTTGCGGGGATCAGCCGGTTTCTTGGAAAGGTGTATCGCCTGGCGACGAAGTTTTCCGCGGTTACAAGTTTGAATCAAGGTGGTTCGCCGGCCGTGGCGACGCCCCAGGGGCAAGCGTTGTTGCGGAAGTTGCATCAAACGATCGCGAAGATCACTCAGGATTTTGACGGGCGCTGGCACTTCAATACCTCGATCTCGTCGATCATGATTCTGGTGAACGAGATTTTGGCTCACGAGGCGGCAATGGACGCCGGAGAGGTTGCTCCCGAGACGATTGCCGAAGTCTTTCGTGGCTTGATTCTGCTGCTTGCTCCGTTTGCTCCATTTTTTGCAGCCGAGATGTGGGAGCAGATTGGCGGTAAAGGTGTTGTGTTTCGAACTCAGTGGCCGATGGCAAATGCGGAGCTTGTGCGCGAGGATGAAGTTGAGATCCCGGTGCAGGTGAACGGCAAGCTGGTGAATGTGGTGAAGGTTCCAGCCGGGAGTGACGAGGCTGCGATGAAGGCTGCGGCTTTGGCTGACGAGAAGGTGAAGTCCCGGATTGAGGGAAAGACGGTGGTGAAAGTGATAGTGGTGCCCGGCAAGCTAGTGAATCTTGTGGTGAAGTAGTGGGAACTTTGCCTGAGAAGCGGTTGCAGCAGGATGGAATGGTGATTGCTTTTGGAACCGTGCGTGGGACGCAATCGTTTGTGCATACTCTTTCGGCATGCTGGCGACGACCTTCGCTGACAGCGTTGGAGGTGCTGTGGCGCTGGAGTTACGGAATTCCGGTCTCGTTCGTCTTGTGGTACGAAGGGTCGAAGATTCTGCGTGAAAATCCGGTGGATGTTGTGTCGCTGCGACGCATGACGGTATTTGATCCGATGGGATCGGCGGAGATAGTATCGAAGGCGATGGATGTGCTGCTCCCACCCGTATCGCATTTGACGCTGTGGCTCGCGCCGGTGATGGTTGCGGTTTGGGTGGTCATGTCGGCTGTCGGGCGAACACTCATGTTGCAGCGCGCCGATGAACGGCTGCACAAGAGAGTGGGGACTCTGGTCGCGCTGCAGACTGTGCGGGTGCTGGCGCTGGCCGTGAGCTTTGGGGTGTGGTTCTGGTGCATGGTGCGGGTTGCGGCGTGGACCGTGGCGGGACCGGTCGCGGTGGGTGAAGATCCCAATCTGGTTGCGTACTTCGCGCTGGTTATCGTGGCGACCTTGGGCCTGTTTACGCTGTGGGCGATCGTAAGCTGGGCCGTATCGGTGGCTCCATTGCTGGCGATGCTGCGTGGCTTGGGCGCAATCGGGAGTCTGGCGGCGGCATTTCGGCTTGGGCCACTGAAATCGAAGCTGGTTGAGATCAATCTTGTGATGGGTATTGTGAAGATCGCTTTGATTGTGTTGGCGTTGGTATTTTCGGCGACTCCGCTTCCATTTGAGAGTGTGACAACGCCGGAGTTCCTGACGTGGTGGTGCGTGGGAGTGACCGTGCTTTATTTTCTTGCCTCCGATTTTTTTCATGTCGCGCGGCAGGTGGCTTATCTTCAGCTTTGGCGAGCGTATAAGGGTGGAGAAGATTAATTAGCCTTTGGGTTGCAAATTCTGCATCTCACATGTTTGGGACCTTCATTTGGTTGGGAGACTTGCTATGTCTTTTGCGATTTATGCGATTGGCTATTTGATTCTGATTGCGGGTGTGGCTTATCTCGCCCACCTGATGCATATTCCCACGCACTACATTGTCGCGACCGCGGTGATCATGCTGGGAATTGGCGTAGTTACAGGTGTGCAAACCACCCGGCACAAGGATCCTAGCTAAGCGCCTGCGCAACTAATGAACCGGCGCGGCGGAAGGATTTGGGCGCCTCGCCGCGTTTACACTGAGTGAGTGGACACCTCGACGATCGTTATTCTGGATTTTGGGTCGCAATACACGCAGCTGATTGCGCGGCGTATTCGTGAGTTTAATGTGTTTTCTGTGGTGCTGCCGTGCACCGCTCCGCTTGAGCAGGTGAGGGCCCTTAAGCCGGCGGGCGTAATCCTTTCTGGTGGACCGTGTTCGGTATATGACGCGGATGCTCCGGCGGCGGATGCTTCGGTGCTGGCGATGGGTTTGCCCGTGCTGGGGATCTGTTACGGATTGCAGTTCATCGTGCATCATTTGGGTGGAAAAGTAGTGGCTGCTCCAGCTCGCGAGTACGGACACGCCGAGGTGACTCTTGTTGCCGAGACACCGCTGTTTCGTGGGCTGCCTGCGTCGCTGGATGTATGGATGTCGCACGGTGACAATGCAGAGACGCTTCCGCCGGGATTTGAGCTGACCGCGAAGACAGCCAATGCTGTTGCGGGGATTGCAGACGAGGCGCGGAGAATTTGGGCGGTCCAGTTTCATCCCGAGGTCGCACATACTCGGCAAGGGATGGAGCTGCTGAAGAACTTCTGCCTGGATATCTGTGGCGCGAAGCAGGATTGGACTCCTGAGCACTTTATCCAGTCGACGGTTGAACGCGTACGGGCGCAGGTTGGAAGTGGACATGCGATCTGCGGGCTTAGTGGAGGCGTGGATTCGTCGGTTGCCGCAATGCTGGTGGCGCGGGCGATTGGGGACCGGTTGACTTGCATCTTCGTGAACAATGGCGTGTTGCGAAAGGATGAGTTTGCGAAGGTTCAAGCTACGATGCGCGAGGAGCTTGGGCTGAATGTGGTTGCGGTGGATGCTTCGCAGAGGTTTCTCGGGAAGCTCGCGGGCGTGACTGATCCGGAGACGAAGCGGAAGGTGATTGGGAACGAGTTTATTGCGGTGTTTGATGATGAGGCGGCGAAGATTTTTAAGGCGGAGAAGTCGGCAGGTGCTGAGATTGCCTGGTTGGTGCAGGGGACGCTGTATCCGGATGTAATTGAGTCTTCGAGTGTGCATGGCCCTTCGCATACGATCAAGAGTCACCACAATGTAGGTGGATTGCCTGCGGATATGAAGTTGAAGCTGATTGAGCCGTTGCGGGACTTGTTCAAGGATGAGGTTCGCCGGATAGGGCGGGATCTTGGGATGCCTGAGGAGATCATTGAGCGGCAGCCGTTCCCTGGGCCGGGGTTGGCGGTGAGGATCCTGGGTGAGGTGACGGCGGAGCGCGTGGCTATTCTGCAGGAGGCCGATGCGATTGTGGTGGAGGAGATCAAGAAGGCTGGCTTATATCGAAAGGTTTGGCAGAGCTTTGCTGTGCTGTTGCCGGTGAAGTCGGTTGGGGTGATGGGCGACCAGCGGACTTATGCGAATACCTGCGCGATTCGTGCGGTTGAGAGCGAGGATGGCATGACTGCGGATTGGGCTGCGCTGCCGTATGAAGTGCTAAGGACGATTTCCAGCCGGATTGTAAGCGAGGTCCGCGGAATTAACCGTGTGGTGTATGACATTACGTCCAAGCCGCCGGGGACTATTGAGTGGGAGTAGGGCTGACAAGTCACGGCAGTTTGTCAGACTTCATGGGGGCGGATTTGCGCGGGGTAGTTTCGACGACGATCCGGGTGTTTTTGGAGAAATCGATCTTCTGGCCTTTAGCGATCCAACGGTAATAAACGGCACGGGCTGTGCCGTAGTAGCCGATGCCGGCCGCGGCGTTAGGTGAGATTCCGGTGAGACTGATCAGGGTGCCGACGAGGCCCAGGCCGGCGGCTCCGCCTACGGCATTTTTGCCGAGCATGTTACCGCCGCCGCCGATTTTTCCCTCGTCCTGATCGAGAGGGCGGCTGGCCATGATGGCGAGGAGGATGGGCAGGCTGATCTTGTCCTGCGGTTTGGATTTGGCCTGGCCCTCGGAGTTGAGAGCGATGTCGCGGGGTGAGTCGGCCCCCGTAAGCCGAGTCTCGACGATCCGGGTTTCTTCGTGGGGAACCTGAAGCTGGCCAAAGCTGAAGGTGAGAACGCCGGTGCGGCCGAACTTGCGAGCGGGTTTGGCACGGGTGACTGCGCCGATAAGTGTGGAGCCCTGGGGAATGGCGATGGTGTGGTCGGAATTGAAAACAGGTTCGGCGACAGTGGCCTTGATCGTCTGACCGGTCTTGGAGGTCTCAGAGCTGATCGGTTCGTCGAGATTGGCCTGGACAATCCAACTGCCATTATCCGTTTTTTCCGGATCGGCTGGGGGAAGGGGCTCTTCCCAGAAGTGGCGCTTCGGCGGGGGCACTACGGCCAGTGCTGGCGGCGCTGGCTCCGCCGGAATCTCAACGGAGTGCGAGGTCTCGATCGTCCAGGCTGTGCCCTTATCGATGCGCTGTGGGTGGTATGGAATCTGGGTGTAGATGAACTGAACGAACCGGTCAGTCTTCTCGGGACCGGTGATGATGGCGACATCGCTGCGGACGACGGTGAGGAGACCATCGAACTGACGGCGGAGGAACCCTCCCTTGGCGGGCGGCGTCGCGACGGCGCGAAAGATGGGGGCGCCCTCGATGGCATCGTCGGAGGCGAAGGGGATGGAGGTCCCGTCGGTGAGAACGATGCTGATGAAGCGGACGACGGGCTTGTGAAAGGGTGTGAAATCGCCTCCCATGCCGGCGCGGATGCGGCGAGAGCGATCGTTGCGAAGCTCGACGACGCTGCCGGTGACGACAGTGTCCTTGGGGAGAAGGAGTTTGTCATTGTCGTAGATGGGGTAGATCAGTTGAGCGCGAACTGGCTGTCCGTTACGCAGGGGAAGGTGGTCGTCGATGCGCACTGCGAGCGGCGTCCCGCCGGGAAGAGTGCCGCCTTCGGTCTGGCATAGAGCTACGCAGGGAAAGAGCGAGAGGGTGATGGCCAGCGCCGATTTGCAGATCATTGAGAACAATTCCAGGGGTTCAACCTTATGAAGACATGAGAAGAGCCGTGGCCCTTGTGGGTTAGACGCAGAATTCAACCGAGCGCTCGTCGATGCCGCCCGGAGTTCCTGCGTGGAGGGTGATGCTTTGCGCTGCGCGACCAGCGGTAACGACCGCCGGACGACAGAGACGAGGGCTTCTCAAGACCATGACCAAATTATCGATCACGTGCCTTAAGCGAACATGAAGAGTTGTTCATGTATGGAGTGTGTTTTCAAAGATCCTGTGCGACGATGCACGGGTGTTGCACTGGTGAACCTCTGGGTGTGGCTTAAAAGAAAGAGGCGCTGCGACGAATGCAGCGCCTCTTCTGTAATCCGTGGGCCGGTATTAGTGGGTCTGGACTTTTTCGTGCCAGGAGTGGGCACCCTTTAGGGCTTGGTTGACGTTGTTGATGTTTTCTACGCCGGTGGTGTTGAGCCAGTCCTCGAAGGCCTTGGCGCCTTGCTTGGCGTAGATGGCGATGCCGTCCTTCCAGGTGGCGCGGCCGCAGAGGACGCCGTTGAAGCTGGTGCCGGATTCGACGGCGAGCTCGAGGGTTTCGATGAAGACGGGGTTGGAGACGCCGGCCGAGAGATAGATGAAGGGCTTGTGGGTCATGGTGGCGGCGTCGCGGAAGTGCTGGAGGGCCTCCTTGCGGGTGTAAGCCTTTTCGCCCTTGAAGGCGCGGGTGCCTTCGACGAAGGCCATCTCGACGGGGACCTCGACCTTGAGCACGTCGACGTTGTAGCGGGCCTTGCCGAACTCGGCCATAGAGCCGGAGACGATCTCGGGCTTCTTGAGGGCGTAGGCGAGGGACTTTTCATCGCCGCCGTCGGTGTCGTAGCCGACGAACTCGAGGAAGAACGGGATGTCGTGGGCGACGCACTCGTCGCCGATGCGCTCGATCCAGGCGTGCTTGAGGTCGTTGACAGGAGTTTTCTCGAAGGGGGTGTAGTAGAGGAGGATTTTGATGCAGTCTGCGCCGGCTTCCTTGAGGCGGCGGACGCTCCAGACATCGAGGAGGTCGGGAAGGCGGCCGGGGGTGGTGGCGTCGTAGCCGGTCTTCTCGTACGCGAGGAGGAGACCCTTGCCATTGCGATGCTTGGAGGCGGGCAGGCCGTACTCGGGATCCAGGAGGATGGCGGAGGCATGTTTGGTGAGGACGGAGGTGACCAGGGTCTTGAAGACCTCGAGGTCATGGGCATCAGCAGCGGCTCCGCGCTCTTTGGCGAGGGACTTCTGAAGGGATCCGCGCTGGTCCATGGCAGCGGCGGCGATGACGCCGCGATGGTCAGAGACCGCTTTGAGGCCGGCGAGTTTTCCTGGTGTCAGTTTTTCCATTGGTTCGTATCTCCTGCGATGCGCTATTTTGCGGGGGGGTACCCCCTCCCCTGTGTTTGTGCTAATTTCCTTTATTTCCAGTAGGTTACGGAGATCTACCGGCGGCAAATTCGTCATTGCAAAGGGCTTATAGCTAAATTCGTCCAGCGAAAAGAGTTATGGCCTTTGCTTCGAAAACGCATGACTGACGATCACGCTTTTTCGACTCTATATTCAGTATAACGAATTGGACCAAACTAAAATGCCAACTCGATCTTGCTTGATTTCATCAGGTTAGGTCAGTTTGGGACTTGACAAGCGAGTTTGCTGAGGTTTTTCGCGAAAAAAATTCAGCGCGATATTTCTCTTCGATTTTGGCCTTGGCAACCGAGACATGTTCCGTTTCGCGCCCAATTCTCAGGCAGGGTTGAGCGTAGTTTGCTGCGCCGCTAGGAGTTCGCGAATGCCTTTTTCGGCGTAGTCGAGCATCTGGCCCAGCTGGGTGCGGGTGTAGGAGTTGTGCTCAGCGGTGGCCTGGGTTTCGACGAGACCGCCCGAGGCCAGCATGACGACATTCATATCGACTGCGGCCCGGGAGTCTTCTTCGTAGCAGAGGTCGAGAAGGATGTTGCCGTCGACGATGCCTACACTCGTGGCGGCAACCATCTGCTTTAAGGGTGAGGTTTTGAGGGTTCCGGCGGCTACAAGTTTGTTGAGCGCGAGGGCCAGGGCAACGCAGGCTCCGGTGATGGCGGCGGTGCGGGTTCCACCGTCGGCCTGGAGGACGTCGCAGTCGAGAATGATGGTGCGCTCGCCGAGGGCTTTCATGTCGACTACGGAGCGGAGGCTGCGGCCGATGAGGCGTTGGATCTCGTGGGTGCGACCGCCGATCTTGCCGCGCTCTGCCTCGCGCGGCGTGCGCGTGAGCGTGGCGCGGGGAAGCATGCCGTATTCTGCTGTGACCCAGCCGCGACCTGAGTTGCGGAGCCAGCCCGGGACGCCTTGATCGATGGTGGCATTGCAGAGAACGCGAGTGTTGCCGGATTCGATAAGAACGGAGCCCTCGGCCATGGCGACGTAGTGAGGGGTGATGCGGATGGTGCGGAGGGCGTCGGCTGCGCGATGGTCGGGGCGGAAGAGTTGCGTGGGTTGAGTGGTGGCGGACATTCCGAGATTATAGTTCTGAGATTCTTCTTATGAACTTCGATTGGGTGACGTGACGCGGCTGAGCTGCGGCGAGTTCGCAATGTGGATTGTTCCAGAATGGGAAAACAGTTATAGAGAAAGCATTGTCTGAAGATTTTTTTGTACGGCTTCGGCGGAGGTGTAGTTCTATATTGGGAATTGATTGGACGAGATGCGGTGTTCGGAACGGATGCCGGATAGATTGATGAGCTGGCACTTAGCAAGGGAGTACCAGTTTGGCACTTGACGTGATTATGTAAGTGCATCTGCTGTCATGAAACGTTGAGCAGGGATTGGCGGAAGTAGGGAATGCAGGCAACGCAGAGCAGTACTGCCTCAGAGTCAGGAATCTATTCAGGGAAGTTTGCGGCGCTTCGACATGTAACGCGCGAGATGAGTCTCATTCGGGCGACGACGCCTATGGTGCGCTGCGCGGATGGCGCAGGAGACGATGCGTCCACTGCGATTGTTGGGGTTGCTGAGGGTGCGGGGCTGGCTCACGATGCGGGGAATCTGCTGGGTGCGCTGAGTCTGTATTCCGATCTGCTGGCGATGCCGGGCGTACTCAACGAAGAACATCGCGAGTATGCCAACGAGCTGCGGATGCTGAGCGATCGCAGCTGGGCGATGATTAACCGGCTCGTCAATCATTCACGGGCGGGGCTTCCGATCAAGATGCAGGAGGAGGTGTCGGTCCTTCCCAATGTGGTGGACCGTTGCCTGGGACTGTTGAGCCGGGTGGCTGGGCGGACGATCGAGGTCTCGTACGGAATAGGAGCTTTTCAACCGGTGGGTGTGCCGGTGGAGGCCGTGGAACGGATTGTTACCAACCTGGTGAAGAATGCGGCCGAGGCGACGCCCTGGGTGGGGGCAATCTGTATTGATGTCAAAGGCGTGGTGGAGCGGTCGGAGACGGAGGGTGGCGAGGTCAGGAGCCGCGTGCTGTTGACGGTGCGTGACCGAGGGTGCGGGATGGATCAAGCGGCGCTGAAGCGGCTGATGCAGGGGGACGGGACCTCGAGCGGCAACGGGCGGGGACTGGGCTTTCGCGTTGTGCGGGAGCTGGTGGCGATGTCGGGCGGGTGCCTGCAGGTTGAGAGCCAGCCGGATGTGGGGACGAGTGTCTCTGCAGAGTGGAATGCGGTGAAGCTGCCAGAGGCGGAGGCGCGGCGAGGTGAGGCAAGAATGTTGGAGCTGGAAGCGAAGAAGGTGTTCCAAGGAGAGGCTGGATGGATAGCGTGTTAAGGATGGATGGTTCAGGGGTGATGAATGGCGACGAGGTTGGAGTGCTGCAACAGCGGTGTGAGGGCACCCAGGGGAGTCATGATTCTTTGACGTCGCTGGATGTCCCATCGGGCGTTTTGGGAGGTGTGTCGTCGGCGAGTGTCGCACGAACGACGCGAGGCAAGCTGAATAAAGACGCAGCAGAGCGCATTGGGTTGTTGCACCTGTTGATCGTTGATGATGATGAAACTGTGCAGAGGGCGTGCTGCCAGATTGCTCTCGAAATGGGCTTTGCCGTGGTGTTGGGAGCGGAGAGTGCGACTGCGGCGCGGGGGATTCTGAAGCATCAGCGTGTCGATGTGATGTTGCTGGACCTCAAGCTGCCGGGTGGAGGTGGATTGCCGCTGCTGGAAGAAGTGAAGACGTTACATCCGGATACTGCTGTGATCGTGATGACAGCATTCGCGACGGTGGCGTCGGCGGTCGAGGCGATGAGGATTGGAGCCGGGGACTATTTGACCAAGCCGTTCACTCTGGAGGAGCTGACGATGGTGCTGGAACGGACGGCACATCAGCTTGCGCTGGATGTGGAGAGCCGGCAGCTGCGGGAGAGATTGAGAACGCAGAAGGGGATGGGCGGGATTGTCGGGCGTTCGCCGGAGATGGAGAAGTTGTACCGGATTCTCTCGAAGGTGGCGTATTCCGCGCATCCGGTTCTGATTCTGGGGGAGAGCGGGACGGGCAAGGAATTGGTGGCGCGGTCGATTCACTTCAATGGACCGAATGCCACGAAGCCGTTTGTGACAGTGGATTGCGGGTCGCTGGTCGCCACGCTAATTGAGAGTGAACTATTCGGGCATGTGAGGGGTGCGTTCGCGGGCGCTGAGAGTAACAGGCAGGGGGTGTTGGTCTCGGCTGATGGTGGGACGGTGTTTCTGGATGAGGTTGGAGAGCTGCCGCTAGATTTGCAGGCGAAGCTGTTGCGAGCGCTGCAGGAAAAGGAGATTCGTCCGGTGGGATCGACGGTGTCGAAGCCGATTTCGGCACGGGTGCTGGCGGCGACCAATCGCGATCTGTGGGCGATGGTGGAGCAGGGTCGGTTTCGCAAGGACCTTTACTTTCGGCTGAATGTGGTGAACCTGCGGATTCCGCCTCTGAGGCAAAGGCGGGAGGATATTGCTCCGTTGGCTTTGCACTTTCTGGCACGAAATGAGAAGGAGACCGGAGTGGTCAGGGTCATCTCCGACTCGACGTTGCGGTTGATATCGGAGTACGACTGGCCGGGGAATGTGCGGGAGCTGGAGAATGCGATCGAGCGAGCGTGTGCGCTGTCGTCGGGGCCGTTGCTGCATATGGGTGATCTACCGACGCAGTTGCAGAACTTCCGGCTGCAGCAGGGGTCGAGGGTTCGCTTAGACGAAGAAGAATCCGGTCGAGGACGGGCAGCGGGTGCGGAGAGCGATGAGATCGTATCGATCGCGGAGATGGAGAAACAGGCGATTCTGGGGACGATCCGGCAGCTGAAGGGGGATAAGTTGATGGCAGCGAAGCTGCTGGGAATCGGGAAGACAACGCTTTACCGGAAGCTGAAAGAGTATGGGATCACGGAGGGGTTGGGGGACTAGTGGTGAGTGCTGTCCGGTTGTGTTGATTTGAAGGCCCCAAGTCCGAGGGGCCGGACATGGGACACCCACGCTCTGGAGGGATGAGGGATAGAATCAGATGCGAGGAAGGTGACTGCCATGCAGTGTACGCATCTAGACCATATACATAAGGTGAAGCCGTCGGCAAAGGGCTGTGAAGATTGTTTGAAGATCGGTGGCACATGGGTGCATCTGCGGATGTGCATGGAGTGCGGGCATGTGGGGTGCTGTGACTCTTCTCCGAATAAACATGCGACGAAGCACTTTCACGCGACGAAGCATCCGATTATGCGATCGATCGAACCCGGGGAGAGCTGGGGCTGGTGTTACGTGGATGAGATCGAAGTGGATGGTCCGTGGCCACGCTGAGGCGATCGACGTTTGCTATTCTGACTTTATCTAAAGAGATCTTAGGTACGCGAAGGCTCGAGGGAGTTTTATGTCTGACGAGGTAATGAATGTTGTGCCGGCAGAACCGGCTGCGGCTCCGACGGTGAAGATTACGGTTCGTCCGAATGGACCGTTTCGTGTTGAAGGACCGATTGCCCTGGTGGATGTTAACGGAAACGAGTGGGACTTGACGGGGAAGCCGGCGATTTCGCTTTGCCGCTGCGGGATGTCCTCGAAGCGGCCGTTTTGTGATGGGACTCATGGGAGAGAGGGATGGAAGTGCGAGGCGACTCCGATTCCGCCGGAGCCTGTCGCGCTGGGTTAAGGAAGTTCCGTTACAAATTTCGATTTCACTTACGAGGTATGCGATCCATGAAGGTTCTTCGCCGCTCGAGGGTAGCTCTTGCTTTTGGCCTGTTGACTTCGGTTGTCGCGGTGAGAGCGCAGGAGGCACCACAGAAGGCTGAATCGAAGGAGTACACGCGGAGCGAGGCGATGGTGCCTATGCGTGATGGGGTGAAGCTGCATGTAGTGATTCTGCGGCCGGTGGGGTCGGAGAGTGCGGGCCTGCCGCTTCCGTTTTTGATGGAGCGGACGCCGTATGGCACGGACAGCAGCAACTCGAAGAACGTGAACATGAGCAAGCCGGAGCTAGCGGCGAGTGGATACATCTTCGTGTACTGCGATATTCGCGGGCGATATCAGTCGGAAGGGCAGTTTGTGATGAATCGGCCGATTGTCGCGCATACGACGAAGAACGATGTGGACGAGACGACGGACACCCGAGACACGGTCGACTGGCTGTTGAAGAATGTTCCGAATAACAGCGGGAAGGTGGGCGTGTTCGGAGTTTCGTATCCGGGGTTTCTGGCGATGATGGCGGGGATTGATGCGCATTCGGCGGTAAAGGCGATCTCGCCGCAGGCGCCAATGACGGATACCTGGCTGGGGGATGATTTTTTTCATAACGGGGCGTTTCGCGAGACGTATGGATTTGATTATGTTCAGCAACTGGAGGGACAGAAGACGGACGTGCGGGTTCAGAGCAAGGAAGACATGTATGACTTCTTTCTCCGCAATGTGAATTTTGCCGGAGCGGCGCAGGCAGCGAAGATGGAGAATCTGCCGACGGCGAAGATATTTCTGACACAGCCTGCGTATACGAAGTTCTGGCAAGAGATGGCGGTGGAGAGGCACCTGACGAAGGTGGAGGTTCCGACGCTGGAGGTAGGGGGATGGTGGGACCAGGAAGATATGTGGGGAACGCAGGCCGAATACGCTGCTCTTGAGCCACATGATAAGGATCACGATGTTTTCCTGGTGCTTGGGCCGTGGAATCATGGTGGGTGGAACAGGCGCACTCTGAGCCTTGGCGCGATCAACTTTGGACTGGACGCGGGGGAGCAGTATCGGAAGACGATTGAGGCGCCATTCTTTGAGAAATATTTGAAGAGTCACGGTGATTTCGAGTTGAAGAATACGGCGAGCTTTCGTACGGGCGTGAATCAATGGGAGCGATACGATGTGTGGCCTCCGAAGGCCGGATTTCGTGAAGAGAAGCTTTATCTGACGAAAGACGAGGGGTTGAGTTTCACCGCGCCGAAGGAGGGCGGAGTTGCGGGCGCGTATACAGCTGATCCTGCGAATCCCATACCTTACCGGAACAGGCCGATTCAGCCGACGTATGGCGACGGGTCGAAATGGCGGACGTGGCTGGTGGAGGATCAGCGGTTTGTGAGTTCGCGGAAGGATCTGGCTAACTTTGAGACGCCAGTGTTAGACCATGACGTTACGGTGACGGGCGATGTGATGGCCGATATCTTTGCAGCGACGACAGGTTCGGATGCGGACTGGGTGGTGAAGTTGATCGATGTCTATCCGGACGATGCGCCTGCGTCGATGTCCGGGTATCAGCTGATGATTGTGGATGAGATTTTTCGTGGGCGCTATGTGAAGAGCTTCGAGAAGCCGGAGGCGTTGACGCCGGGAAAGGTGACGGAGTTCAAGTGGAGTCTGCACGGCGCGGACCATACGTTTTTGAAGGGGCACAAGATTATGGTGGAGGTGCAGTCGAGCTGGTTTCCGTTGTATGACCGGAATCCACAGACGTTTGTACCGAATATCATGACTGCTCCAGCGGGTGCGTACAAGGCGGCGACGCAGACGATCTATGGGTCGGAAAAGTATCCTTCGCATCTGGAGTTTTCAGTCCCGGAGTAGTTGTGACTATCAAGACGATCAGCAGCCGCGAAGTTTACCGTAATCCGTGGACAAGCGTTCGTGAGGATGTGATCGAACGCGCAAATGGGGTGCGCGGGATCTATGGGGTGGTCGATAAGGATCCAGCGTCGATCATTATTCCGCTGGAAGTGACTGCGGAGGGGGAGTTCTTGTATCTGATCGAGCAGTTTCGGTATACGGTCGGTGGGCGGCACTGGGAGCTGCCGCAGGGTGGGTGGGAGACGGCGGAGGTGGTGCCGGAGGAGATGGCGCGCGGGGAGTTGAAGGAAGAGACGGGGCTGACGGTGGAGAGGATGACGCTTCTATCGACACTGCAGATTGCGTATGGGGTGATGAACCAGAAGCACCATGTCTTTCTCGCGGAGGGGCTGACGTTGGGAGAGCCCGCTCCGGATGCAGAGGAGAGCGACCTTGTGGTGCGGCGGGTGAGTGTTGGGGAGTTCGAGAGAATGATTGTGGATGGGACGATCGTCGATAACTCTTCGGTAGCGGCGTGGGGACTGTATAGGCTTTGGCGCGAGCGGCGGGATTGCGCTCGGTAGAGTGCCAGTGATTGTTCGTCCCGAATAAGGTGGGCTTCGTCACTTTCTTCTCGCTTGCGGTGTGGGGTGTGCCTAGAATCTCTCCACGTTGTTAGCGAGGAGAGACATGTTAACTGAACGGATGGCGTGGTTTGGGTTGAGTCTGGTTGCTTCTTGCGGAGCTGCGATTGGGCAGGACTCATCGATGTTTCGGGGTGATCTTGCCCATTCGGGTGTTTATGCAGCGGCGGGTGTTCTGAAGCTTCATGGGGTGAAGTGGAAGTTTCAGACGGGAGGCGAGGTGATCTCGTCGCCAGCGTTGGCAGGCGGTGTGGTCTATGTGGGGAGCAATGATGGGCGTTTGTATGCGATTGACGAAGCGAGTGGTGTCCTGAAGTGGAAGTTCGCTACGGCGGCGAGGATTACTTCGTCTCCAGCGGTTGTCGATGGGGTGGTCTATTTTGGCAGCTATGACGGTAACTTCTACGCGGTAGATGCGGCGACGGGCAATGTGAGGTGGAGTTCAAGAATGCGGGCGAGTGGCGGTATGCGGGGAAAAATATCCATGGGACGCTGCCGGCAGGAGAGACTATGCCTGATCCGTTTGATTTGTATCTTTCGTCGCCTGCGGTGTGGAAGGGCGTGGTTTACTTTGGCAGTGGCGATGGGAATGTGTACGCGCTCGATGCGGTCAGCGGCGCAGAGAGGTGGAAGTTCCATACGGGGACGTGGTGCATGCCTCCCCGGCGATTGTGGAGGACAGGCTGTATGTGGGGAGCTGGGATACGTATTTCTATGCGCTGAATGCAGGGACGGGCGCAGAGGTATGGCGGTTTAAGACGGGTGACGATCCGTCGATTCATAACCAGGTGGGGATCCAATCCTCGGCTACGGTGGTGAATGGGATGGTTTATTTTGGGTGCCGTGACTCGAAGTTTTATGCACTGGATGCGGCTACGGGAAAGCAGATCTGGATGTTTCCGAATAAAGGCTCGTGGGTGATCACTTCGCCTGTTGTGCAGAATGGCAAGGTGTATATGGCTACTTCGGATACAGCGTTGTTGCATGCGTTGGATGCGAAGACGGGAGAGTCGATTTATTCGATTCAATATCACTGGCCGATCTTTGCTTCGCCGTCGATCGCAGGTTCGACGTTGTATGTGGCAGGGCAGGATGGGAAGCTGGTTGCGATTGATTTAATGGCGCGCAAGCAGATGTGGGAGTTCCAGACGGAGGGGTCGCGTAAGAATCTGGCTGCGCTGTCGAAGTCTGATGGGTCGCCGGACTACCAGGGAGTGTTTGCCGCGAATTTTTATGACGATATCGTTGCCGGGATCGGGAAGCTGCACACCGTGGGGATGATACTTTCTTCGCCAGTTGTGTCGGGGAACGTAGTTTATTTTGGGAGCGCGGATGGGAATCTTTATGCGGTGGATTAGCGAATTGTCTTTTTAGATTGGGTACCAGATATCGGCTATCAGATTCAAGCGATTTGGTGCATCTTATGGAGTAGGAGGGTGCTCCATGAGGTTGCGTTTGGGTTTGATTGCGCTGGGTTGGGTCGTGGGGGCTTCCACGTTTGTGAGGGCGCAGTCGGCTGTAGTGTTGCGAGATGCGCGGCTCATCGATGGAACGGGGGGCGCGCCACGAGAGCATGTTTCGCTGTTGCTGCGCGATGGGCGGATCGCGGCGATTGGTGGAGCGGAGATGGCTGTGCCCAAAGGCGCAGTGCTAAGGGAACTGGCGGGCAAGACAGTGATGCCCGGGTTGATCAGTGCTCACTCCCATCTTGGATTGATGATTGACAATGCGGAGTCTTCTGCGACGGCGTATACGCGGGAGAATGTTACGGCTCAACTGAAGCAGTTTGAACGGTATGGTGTGACAACGATTCTTTCACTCGGAGTGAATCGCGACCTGGTGTATGAGTTGAGAGATGAACAAAGGGCGGGACGACTAGGAGGGGCGACGATCTTCACGGCGGGCCGTGGGATCGGTGTGCCGGGTGGCGCTCCAGGATTGCCCGCGGCTGCCGATCAGATTTATCGGCCCGCTTCGATTGATGAGGCGCAGCGCGATGTTGATGAGTTGGCTACGCATCAAGCGGATATCGTGAAGATATGGGTGGATAAGCAGCATGGTACGGCGCCGGAGATGAGTCCGGCAATGTACGAGGCCGTGATCGAGGAGGCGCACAAGACGCATCTCCGGGTGGCGGCGCATGAGTATGCGCTGGATGATGCAAAGCAACTGGTGGCCGACGGGGTGGATGTGCTCGCGCACTCGGTGCGAGACCAGGTCGTGGACGATGAGTTTGTTCAGGCGATGAAACAGCACAAGGTTTGGTATGTGCCGACGTTTACGGTGGATGAGTCGTTTTTTGTCTATGCGGAACGACCTGCGTTTATGCGGTCTGCGTTCTTTCGAGAGGCGGCGGGATCGAAGCTGATGGGGAAGTTCGATGCGCCGGGATATGCGGACACGGTCAACCATGACCCTCAGACGGCGCAGCACAGGAAGGATTTTGCGATTGGGCAGCAGAATTTGAAGAGGCTGTTCGATGCCGGCGTTAATGTTGGGTTTGGCACGGACTCGGGGGCGTTGCCGGGGCGCATCCCAGGCTTCGCGGAGCATCACGAACTGGAGTTGATGGTTCGGGCTGGCTTGACGCCGTTGCAGGCGATCACGGCGGCTACGGGCGAGAATGCAAAGCTGTTGCACTCGCCTGACCGCGGCACGATCGCCGTCGGGAAGCGCGCTGACTTGCTTGTGGTGGATGGCAACCCTCTGACGGATATTCGCAATACGCAAAAGATATATGCGGTCTATCACGATGGACGGGGGGTGGAGGGTTTGCCGGGGAGATAGGGAAACGAGCGTCGTTGCTTTCGCATCCAAGTAGCAGTGAGAGATTTAGCTGAACAAGAGGAACGGGCAGAGCGGCCGGGAACTTCAAAGCGGCGCAGTGTGTGGACATGGATCTTCGCCTGTGTCCTGGTTGCGATTGTGGTGCTTGGAGTTATCGGCGAGGTGATGGTGCATCGAGCAGCGCCGATTTTGAAGGGGCGTGTGATTGACACGTTGAGTGCACGCTTCAATAGCCGTGTTGAGCTCGATGCGCTTGACGTTTCGCTGGTGAAGGGTTTTCAGGTTGCCGGCAGTGGATTGCGTATATTTCCTGAGGACGAGGTTGTGGCGGCGGGGGCGACGGAACCGCTGATTACGTTGAAGCACTTTTCGTTTCATGCAGACTGGGCTGGATTGTTTGCAAAGCCGATGCATGTCGGAACTGCGTATGTGAGTGGCATGGCGATCCAGATTCCGCCAAAAGAGATGCGGGCGAAGGCGCCAAAAGGGCAGCGACGTATTGGCAAGATTCAGATCGTAGTGGATGAGATCGTATTTGATGATTCGAAGCTGGTGATAGGAACGTCGAAGCCGGATAAGGATCCGCAAGACTACGAACTGAGTCACATTGTGATGCGGGAAGTTGGACCGACTAAGCCTTGGGACTATGATGCGACGCTTGTGAACGCGATTCCCAAGGGTGATATTCACGCGAAGGGGACGTTTGGGCCGTGGAATAACGATAGTCCGGGCGATTCGACGGTGACGGGCCGGTACACGTTTGACCATGCGGATCTGGACACGATCAAGGGGATTGGCGGGATACTGTCATCGGTGGGAGAGTTTACGGGGCAGCTCGACAATATTGTGGTGGATGGGACAACGGAGACGCCGGACTTTTCGCTCGATACGGCGAATCATGCCATCCCACTGCACACGAAGTTTCACGCGATTGTAGATGGCACGAATGGAGACACGTACCTGCAGCCAGTGGAGGCGCATTTGGGTGGGTCTGAGTTTAGCTGCAGGGGCGCGGTGATCAACGTGAAAGGGAAGGGACACATCATCGACTTGGACGTGAGCGTGCCGGCCGGGAGGATACAGGATTTTCTGCAGTTGGCGGTAAAGACGACGCCTGTCGTGATGACCGGCGGGCTGACGATGAAGGCTAAGCTGCATATTCCGCCTGGAACCGAGAGCGTAACAAAGAAGTTGGGACTACAGAGCAGATTTACGTTGCAGCAGATTCACTTCACCAACCCGGAGGTTGAGGACAAAGTGGACATGCTGAGTCTGCGGGCGCAGGGTGACCCTAGGGAAGCCAAGCCGGGTGCGCCGGATGTCCACTCGCAGATGGTGGGTCAGTTTGTGAAGGCAGGTGAACAGCTGAAGTTCAGCAAGCTGGACTACAGTTTGCCGGGAGCGACCGTGACGCTGGTGGGAGAGTATTCGCTGGATGGAGATAAATTCGAGTTTGCGGGTAATGTGAAGACGAACGCGAAGTTGTCGCAGATGGTGGCTTCGAAGTGGAAATCGCTGGTGCTGAAGCCGGTAGATCCTTTCTTCAAGAAGGATGGGGCGGGGGCGGAGATTCCAGTGAAGGTCAGTGGGACGAAGTCTGCGCCTAAGTTTGGACTGGATCTCCATCAGAAAACAGAGAAGCAACTTTCGGGGCAGAAGCCTTAGAGTTCTAGGTTCCGCGTGTGTAAAGCCGGCCTTGTACTGTGGAGCAGGGAGCCAACACAGATTGCCTAAAGACCCATCCTATACGTGGGCCGAAACGAAGGAGACAAAACTGTGAGATTACTCCACATCTGGCATGGTTGGTTTCTGCCTCTTTTTCTGTTCTGTGCGGCGTTGGTCTTTTCGAACGGGATTCATTGGATTGTGTTTCATATTTTGAAGCGCAAACAAAGGGACCGGCCGCACAGATTCGGGCTTGGGCTGCATGAACATCTGGGCAAGCCTGCTCGAGCGATCTTTGTCGTTACTTGTCTTTTCTTAGTGCAGCCTTGGCTGCCGGTATCTGAGTCCTTTCATCACAATGTGCGAGAGATCCTGGCCATCACGATGGTGGTTTCTCTGGGATGGTTTGCGGCAGGAATGGTGTATGTGATCCAGAACATATTTCTGCGGCGCTTTGATCTTAAGGTTGCAGATAATGTGCGAGCACGGCGGATTCACACGCAGTTTCAGCTCTTCCGTCGCGTGATCCTCATGTTTATTTTTTTGATTACAGCAGGCCTCGCGCTCTATACGTTTCACGATCAAAGGTTGTGGCAGGCTGGGACAGGGCTTCTGGCTTCCGCTGGATTGGCGACGCTAGTGTTGGCGACCGCGGCGAAGTCAACAGCTTCGAATTTTCTAGCTGGAATGCAGATTGCTTTGACGGAGCCGATACGAATCGACGATGTGGTGGTGGTTCAGGGCGAATGGGGGCGGATTGAGGAGATAACCTCGTCTTACGTTGTGGTAAAGATCTGGGACCTTCGGCGACTAGTTGTTCCCCTGAGCTACTTTATCGACAACAGTTTTCAGAACTGGACGCGGTCGTCTTCGGACCTGCTGGGGACGGCGTTTCTTTATCTCGACTACAGCGTGCCGGTAGAGCCTTTGCGCAAGCAACTGCAGCAGATTGTGACTGGTTCGAAACAATGGGATCGCAACGTATGTGCGTTGCAGGTAACCGACCTGCGGGAACATACGATGGAGATACGGTGCCTAGTTAGTTCGAGCAACTCAAGCGATAACTTCGATCTTCGCTGCATTGTTCGCGAGCAGATGATGGCCTTCGTGCGAGACAACTATCCTGAGGTATTTCCGCGTATGCGATTTTTGGCACAGCCGGAGAAGATCGAGGAAGAGAGGCGAGACCTGCCAGCTGCCTGAGCCGCTATTGGATGCGGTGTTCAGGGCTCGCTCAATTTCAGTGGATCGTCTGCATCGACGCTGAGCGCTGTGTTCGATGATCCGCTCGATTTTAGTGGATGGTTTTCATGCGACGGGACATGAAGTCCATGAGGAGGTAGTTGCCGAGAGTCTGTGGGGTGGTGAAGTAGGCTTTGCCGCGGCACATGGCAGAGACTTTTTGTACGAATTGCATGAGGGTGAAGTCGTTGGCGAGCATAAAGGTGTTGATCATGATGTTCGAGCGCTTACAGCGGGCGACCTCTTCTAGGGTCTCTTCGATGACGAGAGGATCGAGGCCGAAGGCGTTCTTGTAGATGCGGCCGTCCGGGAGGGTGAGAGCGCTGGGCTTGCCGTCGGTGATCATGACGATCTGTTTCATGTCTTTGTTTTGCTTGGCGAGGATGCGCTGGGCGAGGCGCAGGCCTTCTCGTGTGTTGGTGTAGTGGGGGCCGACCTTGACGCGTGATAGCTGAGAGACGGGAATCTCTTCGGCGGTGTCGTGGAAGAGGACGAGGTTGAGGGTGTCGCCGGGGAACTGAGTTCGGATGAGATGGGATAGGGCGATGGCAACGCGTTTGGCCGGGGTGAATCGGTCTTCGCCGTAGAGAATCATGGAATGGGAGCAGTCGAGCAGGACTACTGTCGCGCAGGAGGATTGGTAGTCGGACTGGTGGACGTGGAGATCTGAGTACTTGATATTGAGAGGGAGGTTTTCTTCGCCGGCGACCGCGGAGGCGATGCCCTCTCTCGCGAAAACGGAGGAGAGTGTGGCCGTGAGGTCCAGGTTGAGAGTGTCGCCAAACTCGTAGAGCTTGGAGGAGCCGTTGACCTCGACGCCGGCAGCCTCGTGGCGGGTGTCGTGGCGGCCGAAGTTGGACTTGCCGAGAGGCCCGAGGAGCTCGCGGAGGGCCTTATAACCAAGGAAGTCCATGCCTTTATCGGTGACTTCGAAGCGCGCGTCTGCATTGCCGTCGCCTTGCTGGCCCTGTCCTTGCTCCGGCTGTTCGGCGTTGATGAAGTTCTCCTCCTGCATCTTCTCGATGATCTTGTCGATGAGTTCTTCTACTTGTTGCGCTTCGAGCTGCTCGAATTTTTCCTGGGCCTCTTCGTCGAAGAGTTCGCCGGATTCAAGAGCCTGCCGGATAGCATCGCGCAGGTTCTCGATGGTCTGTTCACCGTTGAACTCCTGGAAGCGGGAGAAGGGGTCGTAGAAGCCAGAGTCGAGGAGGAAGTCAGAGAGGGCCTGCATGAGGTCTTCGAGACCGAAGCTGGAAGAGAGATCGCCGGTGAATTTTGTGTAGCGGACGCGCTTCATGGGTTCTCCTGCCGGTGACCACTCCAGATTAGATGGTTTGGCGGCTATTCGCGACTCTGAGGTGCATTTAGCGGAGTATTTAGTGAATCGAGCGTGTGTTGACGATGGTTAGTTTGGGGCAACCTGTTTTGCTGGCGAGCTGAACGTCTGTGAGGGCAGTGGCGCCTGTTTTGCTGCGAATGCGTAGCTCGAAGCTTTCCAGGTCCTTAAAGCGAAAGACTTGACAGCCACGCATGAAGTCGACGATCTGGCCGGTGCTGCGGTCGATGGAGTACATGCGGACAAGATGGGCTTTCTTGTAGACTCCGATGGAGTCGAAGCCGTCGTCGACGTCGGGCTTCATTGGATCGAGCGTGTAGTCGGGATCGCCGAGAGGCCAACCCTCGTCGTGGGCGAGGATGGTTGCGATGTCGTTGAGTTCGGAGACGGGGATGTGAGCTGGTGGAGAATTCTTCTGGGCGACGACGGAAAGAGGCGCGAGAATAACGGCGAGAGCGGCCAAGAGGAGTCTGGTGGGGAGCCGTATGTCGCGCATCGACTTTACTTGTTCTCGCGGGTGGATGGGGGCACATAGCCGTCGACCACGGTAGTGCTGCCGCCTATGCGCGTCGCAAAGGTCGGTTGCTCAAGGCCTTGAAGAATAGTGGCTGGAATCGGTGTGGGACCGGCGTAGTGTGAGTAGAACTCTGCGAAGGCGAAGAAGTCCGATCCTTTGCCCTCGACGAGTTGCGTGTCGGGTGTGTACGCCTTGATGATCTCGGGGTTGGCGAGGGCTGCGCCGAGGAAGTTGACGGCATCATGAACGGTGCGGCCGGAGGGCGAGCTGTATTGATAAAGGGGGACGTGTTGACGTTCTGCGAATGAGGCTAGCGGAGTGAGTGGTTGCAGAGCGAAGGACTGATAGTGGATGGCACGCTCGTGTCGCGCCATCTCCTGCGGAAGAGCGCCGCTCGGGTCGAGCTCGTTGATACCCTGTTTGTAGACACCGATGCCCCAGCTGAAGAGATCGTCGTCGGACGAGATGACGCCGGTTGCGACGGCAGCGAGTCCGCGCCAGTAGTGATGATTGTTGGTTTGCTTGCCGCCCTTGTCGAACTCGACAGTTCGGTGGGCTACTTTATTCATCCACTTGATGTCGCGCTTGACCAGCGCCTGATCGAGGGATGTCTCGTTGACCAATACGGACTCGCTGATAGCGATGGAACTAAGAGTCCACTCGACCTGAAACCACGCCTGAGAGCTCTCTTTAGGGTCGTAGTCGAGCAGCGCTCCGGCCTGTGCCCATGTATCAATCTGCTGCTGCGCGCATCCGGCTTCTTCTTTGCTTGACGTGACGAGCCACTGATTCATGCCGGCTGTGACCCGACGCTCAAATTCGTTGTAGGGTCGAGTGGCAGGAGCCTCCGCGGGGTTGATCGGCCCGTGGCCGCCGCTGATGTAATGCGGCGGGATGATCATGTGTCCGATGGGGGCCGGAATCGCCGGCATCGCGACACAGGAGCCAAGGGCGGCGACACCTTTCGCTGTGCGCGGATCCTTGTTGGTGGCCAGCTGCCGGTGGCGTTGCTGCACGTCGATATAGGAAGCGTTGGGATTGGAGACGTGTTCTGCTCGCGTCGTGGCGGACAAGACGGTGAATATGGCGGTGATGCTCCACACTGAGACCCTGGTTACCATGCAGTTTGACTGCCTCCATCTGAACGGAATTAGTTGAAGCCGCGGCGGGTGCGGTTGCGGATGCCTTCTTCGCGTTCTATCTCGCGCTCCCGCAACTTTTCGGCGTATCGGCTGGCTTCGTCGTTGCGGGATTTCTTTTCGGCGGCGGAGAAGATGCGCTCTTCGGCGCGGCTGATGCGTTTGTGGGCGTACATACCCTCGAGGAGAAACTCGGCAGCGCTCACAGCAAGCTCGGGTTCGGATTTAGCGTTGATTTCAAGTGGAGAGAGTTTTTCAAAGAGGCCTTGGATTTGCTTGAGCTCTTCGTTGGAGGTGTTGGAGGACTGTGCATCGTTGAGTTGGACGGTACCGCCGAGGTTGAACCACTGCTCGATCTGCTGCGTGTTGGTATCGGCGAAGTACTGATCGAAGACATTGGCTACGCTCGCACGGATGATGTCGCGGATGACGATGTCTGCGCCCCGCATTTCGCCTTCGTATTCGAGCTCGATTTTGCCACTGATTCCAGGGAGGGCAGTGTAAATGTCGCCGACCCTCGGTACAACCAGAGCCTCACCGTGGAGGAGAGCACGTCGTTCGGCGTTCGAAATGACGAGTTCCATCGTGCTGATCGGCAGGCGCTGCGAGACGCCGCTACGCTTGTCGACCTTCTTGTCTTCGCGAGCGGAGAAGGCGATCTGCTCAACGATCTGGCGGATGTAGTGGGGGACTTCGATCTTCGAGGATGGCCGCGCAGACCACGCTTCCTGCGCGGTGATGACGATGCCCTCTTCGATGTCTTCGGGGTAGTGGGTGCGGATTTCGCTGCCGATGCGATCCTTCAGTGGGGTGACGATTTTCCCGCGAGCTGTGTAGTCCTCGGGGTTGGCGGAGAAGACGATGGCGACGTCGAGGGGGAGGCGGACGGGATAGCCCTTAATCTGGACGTCGCCCTCCTGCATGATGTTGAAGAGGGCCACCTGAATCTTTCCGGCGAGGTCGGGTAGCTCGTTGATGGCGAAGATGCCGCGGTTGGCGCGGGGGAGCAGGCCGTAGTGCATGGTGAGCTCGGAGCCGAGGTCTTGATTGCTGCGGGCAGCTTTGATGGGGTCGATGTCGCCTACGAGGTCGGCTACGGTTACGTCAGGGGTGGCTAGTTTTTCTACGAAGCGGTCGTCGGGAGTGAGCCAGGCAATCGGGGTTTCGTCGCCGAACTTCGCGATCTGGTTGCGACCGAACTGCGAGATTGGGTTGTAGGGGTTGTCTCGGACCTCGGAGCCCGCGATGTAGGGGCAATGCGGGTCGAGGAGTGTGGTGAGGGCGCGGAGGATGCGGGATTTAGCTTGACCGCGGAGGCCGAGGAGGATGAAGTTGTGACGCGAGAGGACGGCGTTGACGATCTGCGGGACGACAGTATCGTCATAGCCGACTATGCCGGGGAACAATGGAGTTTTCGTCTTTGCTGAGCCGCGGAGTTTGGCGATCAGGTTTTCGCGGAGCTCGTCTTTGACGCTGCGGGCAAGGCGGGCGGAGGTGAATTCGCTGGCGCGTAGGGCGCCGAGAGTTGCCGGGGGGGTGGTCGCCATCGTTCAAGTATAGATGTTCGGCAGGGGATGAGGGTTCAAACGCGCTCGGGTGGTGATGCTAGTTGAGCGCGAAAGAAGATTTTCGCGGATCAGTTATGCATGGAGGTCGTCGAGGAGGGCTTGCATTTCGCTGGCGGCATGGACGTTGCTGGTGCGTTGGGCGGCGTTGAGGCCCTCTGTCAGGCGTGTGATCGCTTCGTTCGTGCGACCGAGCTTGGCGAGGGTTTGGGCAGACATCTGGTAGGCGGGAACGTAGTCGGGGTTGTGGTGAATGAGGGTGGTGAACTCGGTGAGCGCGACGTCGGTGTTGCCCTGGGCGGTGTGCTCCATGGCCAGGCCGTAGCGGGCGAAGGCGTTGGTCGGGTCGGCTTGCAGGATTTCGGAGAGGGCGGCGATCTTGTCCATGAGTTGATGGTAGCAAGTGAGAGCGTATGACTGCGCGTGTTGGGACTGGCCGATTTAGACTTGAAGTATGAACGAGCAAGATATGGAACGGAAGGTTTCGGAGTCGCAGTCAGAACGGAGCGAAATTGTTTTGCCGGCGGATACGAATGCGATCGGGAATCTGTTTGGCGGCAGATTGATGCAGTACATTGACCTGGTTGCGGCAATGGCAGCGAGCCGGCATGCACGAGCATTTACGGTTACGGCGAGCATGGATCATTTGGATTTTGTCGCTCCAGTACGCCTGGGAGAGTTGTTGATTTTGAAGGCGAGTGTGAACAGGGCGTTCAGGACCTCAATGGAGGTCGGGGTGCGGGTGATGGTTGAAGATGTGCGAGAGCAGCGGCTGCGGCATGTGTCTTCGGCGTATCTGACATTTGTTGCGGTGGATCGCGAGGGGAATAAGTTGGCTGTTCCGCAGGCGGTGCCAGAGACTGAGCATCAGAAGAGACGGTTTGACGATGCCGGGCGGAGGCGCGAGATGAGGGCAGGCGAGACGCAGCGGAAGAAAGAGATTCGGGCAGCGCTTGGTGCGGGTTGGCACGTTTGATATTTGTGGCGTGAACGAAGACAAGCAACTGCGCTGCGGAATGACAAGAGGGTAAAAGGGGAGATCAAGATATGGGACATATGGGAGCAGGGGCGCCGCCGGGGCCGCAACCGTTGCCGGGAGTGGCATGCGTGGTGGCAATTGGAAGTGGTAAGGGTGGGGTGGGAAAGACAACTATTGCAGTGAACCTGGCGGTTGCGCTCGGGAAACTTGGGTATAAGGTTGGGTTGATTGACGCGGACATTTATGGGCCGAATGTGCCAATGATGATGGGAGTTTCGCGGCAGCCGAATATTGTTGGGGAGAACCGGATTGAACCGATTCTGGCGCATGGGGTGAAGTTTATTTCGGTGGGATTGATCTCGCCGGGGGACAAGCCGATGGTGATGCGCGGGCCTATGCTGCATCAGATCATCCGGCAGTTTCTTCAGCAGGTGGAGTGGGGAGAGCTGGATTTTCTGATTGTGGATCTTCCTCCGGGAACGGGTGATGTGGTGATTTCTTTGGTGCAGACGGTGCCTTTGACTGGGGCGGTTGTGGTTTCGACGGGGTCTGGAGTGGCGTTGCAGGATGCGCGGAAGGCGCTGGAGATGTTTCATCAGGTGAAGGTGGAAGTGATTGGTTTGGTTGAGAATATGTCGCAGATGACGCTTCCGAATGGCGAGGTGATCGACGTGTTTGGTGCGGGTGGGACGGAGCGGACGGCGGCTCAGTTTGGATTGGAGTTTCTGGGTGCTGTGGATCTTGATCCTAAGATCCGCGAGAACGGGGACAAGGGGCTGCCTGTGTCGCTTGCGGGGCCAGATTCGTTGATGGCAAACGGTTTTTACGAGATTGCGAAGAAGGTCGCGAAGAAGGCAAAGGAGATTGCGGCGAAGAGTGAGGATGTGCTGGAGATCTCTTAGGCGGGCTTGACGGCTGGCGTAGAGTTAAGATGTGGAGGGGCGAATGGCTGACGCGGAACGGGTTACGGCGCGACAAAGGGCCATTCTGACGGCCATTATTGAGAGTTATATTGAGACGGGCGAACCGGTGGGCTCGGGGACAATTGCTCGCCTGCAAATGGCTGAAGGGGTTGGCCTTAGTTCAGCTACGGTGCGGAACGAGATGGCGGAGCTGGCTGACGAAGGGTTGCTGGAGCAACCGCATACCTCGGCCGGAAGGGTGCCTACGGCGCGGGCTTTCAGGATGTATGTGGAGCAGTTGAGCGGTGGAGCCAATCCTAGAATCGATGCGGCTCGGTTGTCGGCGCTGTCGCGGTCGCAGATTGATCTTAGTTTTCAAGGAATTGCGGGAACGCAGGCGGTGCTGGAACGGACATCGCATGTTCTGGCTACGTTGTCGAGCGGCGTAGGAGTGGCGATTGCTGCTGCGGGGGATGGGGACATGTTGGAGCATGTGCATTTTTCGCGGCTGGCTCCGGCGAGGGTTTTGGCGGTGGTCGTTACGCGGAGCGGGATGGTTCGGGATCGAGTGCTCGCGCTCGATAAAGACTTGAGTTTGAGGGAGTTAGAGGTTGCCGGAAATTTTCTGAATGAACACTTTCGCGGGTGGAGCCTGGAGCGGGTGCGGGCGGAGATTGCGCGGAGAGTGGAGCGGGAGCGGAGTGAGTATCAGCAGGTGTTGGATGCCGTGGAGCAGCTTTGGATGAAGGCGGTGCCGGATGCTCCGATGCAGGCGGTTTATGTGGATGGCGTGGCGAATCTCGTTGGGAGTCAAGAGGATAGGGAGCGATTGCGGGAGATGTTGACGGCGCTTGAGGCGAAGCAGCGGTTGGTGGAGTTGCTGAATGCTTATATCGATGCGCGTCAGGAGAGTGTGAGGGTGGTGTTTGATCTGGAGGCGCAGGCTCCGGAGATGGCGGGACTGGTTTTGATTGCGGCGCCGGCAAGGATGGGCGGGGAAAGTCATGGAACGGTTGGGGTTATCGGGCCGAAGCGGATGCATTACGAGAACACAATGAACGCGGTGAGCTACATTGCGCGAGTGTTTGACCGGATGCTGGAGCCGCGGGAGTAGATTATTTTTTCTGATGGTGGTGTGGGCGTCTTTACAGGGGATTTGAGGATTTCCACAGAGTAAGAGCGTGGCTTTTTCGTGGTTGTTAGTGTCATTTTTGTGGTTTTAGCGTGGTTTTTGGAGGCACTTTTTTCTGCGGTTAAAATTTTCCTCCTTTTTCAACTTTATTTTTGGGTGTGCTGAACCATCGTCGCCCAATTGGGACTCACATCAAGAGCGCAGACGATTTGCGATCAGTTTTCAGTGGACCAGTTTTTCGGTTCTTCGGTTTTCAAGCGATGCGTGGCTGAGGGTGACTCGCGCGATGGGCCGGGATGGTCGACAATAGAAGAGGAAACCTTATGAGGAGCAGAAGAATCATGCAGGACGAGATGACTGGACGGGAGATCCTCGATCCGGAGGTAGTGGGCGGCCAGGAGGTTGATCCGGGCCGTGAGGCGATTGTCGAGACCAACCCCACGCATGCGGAACTGGAGCAGGTGAAGGGCGAGCGCGACCAGTTGGTGGACCGGCTGGCGAGGCTGCAGGCTGAGTTCGACAATGCGCGGAAGCGTGAGATCAAGGAACGGGCTGATTCGCGGGATTATGCGATCTCGAATACGGTTGAGCCGTTTCTGAGCGTGATGGATAACTTTCAGCTGGCGCTGAAGGCGGATGGGACGAAGGAGCAGCTTCGCGCGGGCGTTGAGCTGATCTTGAAGCAGATGGAGGATGCGCTGAAGGGCTTGAACGTTAGTGCGGTCGAGTCGGTTGGGGCGCAGTTCGACCCTCGAATCCATGAGGCTTTGGGGAGCATCGAAACGAGTGAGTTCCCTGATCATCAGGTGCTTGAGGAGATTCGGCGGGGGTACAAGATCCGGGATAAGCTGTTGCGGCCGGCGCTGGTGAGGATTGCGGTGAATCCGGGGCAGGTTTCGGAGTGAGGCAATGGGCGACCGCGGATCTGCACGGATGATACGGATTAAGAACAGGCAACGACAAATGCGGGGTTCTTCGCTCCGCTCAGAATGACGAGATTTGTACGTTAGTGGAATTGACTAACAGAGTTTGTTTGATTTGGTAATAGGGTAGAGAGAGATTCAGGGGATATGGCGACGGCAAACGTGACAAAGGTTGATTACTACGAGGTATTGAGTGTCTCTCGGGATGCCAGCGATTCGGAGTTGAAGACGGCTTATCGCCGGTTGGCGATGCAGTATCACCCGGACCGGAATCCGGGGGATGCGGAGGCCGAGGAGAAGTTCAAGGAGTGCAGCGAGGCCTACTCGGTTTTGAGCGATGCGGAGAAGCGCGCCGCTTATGACCGGTATGGGCATGCGGCTTTCCAGAATGGCGGCGGCGGGGGAAATCCGTTTGCGGGCGGCGGCTTCAGTGGGAATGTCGACCTGGGAGACATCTTCGGCGATTTGTTTGGCGAGATGTTCAACATGGGCGGCGCCGGTGGGCGCCGGGCTTCACGGGTACAGCGCGGCCGCGACCTGCAATACAACATGACGCTGGAGTTTGAAGAGGCGGTGTTCGGCGTTGAACGCGAGATCAAGATTCGCCGGATGGAGACGTGCACGGACTGCAAGGGGACCGGCGCAGCGAGGGGCAAGGCTCCGGTGACTTGTACGCAGTGCGGCGGTCGTGGACAGCAGAGGTTTCAGCAAGGGTTCTTTTCAGTGGCGCGTACCTGCTCGGTTTGCAATGGGACGGGGACGCTGATTGTCGATCCTTGCACGACGTGCCGGGGCGAGACGCGGGTGCAACTGGAGCACACGATTCTGGTGAAGGTGCCGGCGGGTGTGGAGCAGGAGACTCGGATTCGCTACTCGGGCGAGGGTGAGGCCGGGAAGTTTGCCGGGCCTGCGGGCGATCTGTATGTGGTGCTCGAGGTGAAGGCGCACAAGTTCTTTGAGCGCGATGGCGACGATCTGCATTGCGTGATGCCGATCAGCTTCCCGCAGGCTGCGCTGGGGACGGAGCTGGAGCTTGAGACGCTGGAGGGTCCGGCGTCGATCAAGGTTCCGGAGGGGACGCAGAGCGGGAAGACTTTCAAGCTGAAGGGCAAAGGTGTCCCGCATCTAAACTCGCATGGGAAGGGCGATCTGATTGTGGAGATTCAGGTGAGAACTCCTTCGAAGCTAAGCAAGACGCAGAAGGAGTTGTTGCGACAACTGAGCGAGACGATGGTAGTGGAGAATACGCCGCAGTCGCGTGGGTTATTTGAGAAGGTGAAGGAGATGTTTAGTTAGCTGTTGGTTGTTAGTTGTTGGTTAGATAGCTGGTTGTCTTGTTAGCTCGTCAGCGTTTTTGAGAGTGCCTGGGCTTTGGCTTGGGCACTTTTGTTTTGTGCCTGACGGCATTCCTCTCGGCGTGGATGCATCTAAATTTGATAGTGGAGGTCGAGGCATGGGAGTCGCGGCGATCTTTGGGATAGGGTTTTGTGTTTTGGTTGCGGGATTCGTGCTGGTGAGACGTGTGCGTGCGAAGCGTGAGATTGCGTTGAAGAGCATTGAGCCTGAGGCGTTGTACGAGATGCTGAGTGCGAACCATGTTCTGCTGTATGACGTTCGCCAGCCGCTGGATTTTCTGGCGTATCCGGAGATCATTCCGGGAGCGACGAGAATTCCGCCGAAGGACATTGCGGAACAGACAGCTTCGTTTTCTCGCGACCAGAACTCGGTGATCTATTGCACCGGCGGCGATGACGAGACCTGCACGATGGTTCTGGGGAAGGCGCGTGCGCTGAATTTTACTCGGGTGAAGATACTGAAGGGCGGGCTTGCGGCCTGGAAGGCTAAGGGGTATCCGGTGGAGGCTTATACGGAATCGTTCGAGCTGGATAAGGCGATCTAGGCTGCGATCGCGGAGTATTTGTAAGATCGGCGAGTGAGTTTTATCGGCCCGACTCGCCTGGAAGTTCCAGGTCAGATGGCAAGGTCCCGGCGAGTTGCGTTGTGGTTATACATCGCGAGGAAAAGAATCAGTGTTGGGGCGATGATTTCGACGATGAGGAAGACGCCGGAGTTGTTGGCGGCGTGATTGTTGTTGAGGGTGATTTGCTGGATGTGGCCTATCGCGTCGCCCAGTAACCAGACGGCATTGGCAATCGCTGTTGCCAGCCAGAAGTTTCCGCGAAACCATGCACAGAGAACTCCCAATAGCCCGACCGTTAGATCGGCCATGCCGACTTCGTATTCGTATGGGCTTGTGGACCAGCCGATGGAGGCCGAGGTTTCAATCGGACGAAAGACATGGGCATAGGCAGTCAGCAGGCCCATCAGCCCGACGTAGATGAAGAGCAGGTGGAGGAGATAGGTTTTGGCGATCGCTGCTT
Organism: uncultured Acidobacteriaceae bacterium; assembly: GCA_963798925.1. Classification (GTDB taxonomy): domain Bacteria; phylum Acidobacteriota; class Terriglobia; order Terriglobales; family Acidobacteriaceae; genus Edaphobacter. The sequence goes on along the minus strand of CAWCVD010000001.1, from coordinate 398,018 downwards.
TGCTGCTCCTGCTTTGAGGTGAGAGTGCGAGGTGGATCGAAGCGGCTATCAACGCGAGAACTAAAAAGATCATCTGGAACATTGCACATTCCTTTTCGACTGAACGGTGTGGCCTTCTTACGGTGGGTAAAGCCTACCATCTGGTTTTTCAATCGGAGCGCGGGCAGATTTGGTTGCCTGAGCGGTCGGTTTTGTCGAAGGATTATTTGGAAGTAGAGCTTTAGCTTCAAGGCTATTTGTGTTGGGGATCAATCCCTCATCTATCAATCGGCATCTGACTGGAGATGAGCAAGTTCAGGAATTCGTTCCTTATTACATCTCTCCTGGTTCTCTTCGCGACTACAACGGTCCCCACCTTTGCGCAGCACCATAACGACAGCGCCTACTACAACGGCATGCGTCAGGGCGCGCAAGGCGGCAATTACTACGGCAGCCACGACCGTCCCTACCACAACGACCACAGATCCTATCAGCAACCTAAACAGGGAGGCATCGGTCCGGGCAAAGGCGCGCTGATTGGCGCTGCGGGCGGTGCGGCGCTTGGCGCGGTGTTTGGTGGCGGGCTGAAGGGCACGATCATCGGCGGAGCGGCGGGGGCTGGGATTGGCGCGGTTGTCGGCCAGGCAGCGCAGAACAACCGCAACAATAACAACTACTATCATCCCCGCTAATTTTAAAAATCTCCCAGAAAGAAAAGGAACGACTATGCGCTTGTTGAATGCAATTGCCCTCGGTCTTACTCTCGCCACTACTACTTTGGTCGCGACTGCGCAGCAGCCGAAGTCTCCGGTCACTGTTACACCGTCGGCCGATTCCGCCGCTCCGCACAACTGGACTACAGACCAGATTCTTACCTGCACGGTTTCCGATTGCTGGCAGCTTGCGGGGAGGAACGAGACTACGTTCTTCGACATCATTCAGCAGCTCGCTGAGATCTCGGCGCAGAGGCGCGGGCTTACTTTGCCGGACACTGCAGAAGCTGGCCAGCGGACCGGCGAATACATCAAGGCCAAGGCTCAAACCGATCACGGCCAGTTGCTTTATGCAATTGTCGATGCTGCTATTCGTAAGGTGGGGACTCGGCCTGCTGCGGGGACTAAGTAGGTTGTTCGTTATTGGTTGTTAGTTGTTGGTTGAGAGTGCCTGGGCTTTAGCTCGGGCGCTTTTGTTTTGGTGTGGCATCGGAGAAGGTCATTCGCCTTCTGCTGCCAGCAGCCAGAATATGAGCATCCCGAGTGCGCTGATTGGGGAGTGCCAGCGCAATGAATTCTTCTGCCCCACTCCGCCGATGCCGAGACAGAATCCAGCTATTGAGAGCAATGCGCCCCATCTATAGATTCTGAGTAGTAACGGATCGTAGAACGGAAAGCCGTTGGGGAGAATGTGAGCATGAGTCACGGACGCGATAGCCAAGAGGGCAGAGCATGTGGCGAGGATGAAGCCCGCTAATGAAAAAAATGAAGAGACGGTTTTCGACTTTGGGGTTTTCGTCCAACGCGTCCAGCCCCAGATGAGAATAGCGGGGCCGATTATCCAACTAAAAAGAGCCAGGACCAGGATGGCCGCTTGAGTGAGTGTGTTCAAACTGGAAGGCAGACCCAGGGGCTGAAGCCACCTTTTTTTGTGGTTTTGTGTTGAGTATCCCAAGGCTGAAGCCTTGAGTTACCTAGATGCAACGGCAAACGCAACGGCAACGACAAAATCAAATGCGGGGATTCTTCGCTCCGCTCAGAATGACGACACCAGAGAGTGCGACGTTTTGTGGCTGCGACGCGCGGCTGAGCGACGGTTATTGCAGCTTGGGAGGGCCACCTCCGTGTGGCTGGCCCTGTCCAGAGCCTTTGTTGGGGGCTGGCCGGGCTTGTGGGGCGGGTTTGGCGTGGCCTTGTTGACCGCTGGAGTTTGAAGGACGGGATTGAGGGGCCGGCTTTGGTTGGGTTTGAGGCCGGTTCTGTGGCGCCGGCTTGGTTGAGGGTGCGGGCCGGGCCGGCTGAGTGCTTGGCTGGCCGGGCGGCCGATTGCCGTTTGGCGGGCGCGTGCCTGGCTGACCGGGCGTGGGCTTAGTGCCGTTCGGCGGATGATTGTCGTTCGGTGGGCGCGTGCCCGGCTGACCGGGCGTGGGCTTAGTGCCGTTCGGTGGATGATTGCCGTTCGGTGGTCGAGTGCCCGGCTGACCGGGCGTGGGCTTAGTGCCGTTCGGTGGATGGTTGCCGCTTGGTGGGCGGTAGCCGGGTTGGCCGGGCCTGACGGGTTGGGTCGATGGCGGGCGATAGCCGGGTTGGCCATGGGCCGGGGGGCGGTAGCCTGGGTTGCCCGGATAGTGCGAGGGTGGGCGGTAGACCGGCCGGTGCACGGGGTAGGGTGGACGGTAGTTTGGCGGGTGATAGTGCCAGTTGCCGCCGTATCCGGGATAGCCGGCGTAGTAGGGTGGTCGGGGATGATACCAGATGCTGGGCGGACGATAGCCGCCGACCCAGACTCCTCCCCATGGGCCGCGATTGTAGTAGACGCCGTGACCCCAACCCCATCCCCAGCCGCCCCATCCCCAGGGGTGGTTGTTGGCGATCAGGAATCCGATGCCGATGCCTACTCCGAAGGTGATGAGCGAGGTTGCGACGACGGTGCTGGTGGAGGGCGCGACGTAGACGACGGTGGGGTTGTATTGCGGGACGTAGACGACCTGCGGCTGAGCTGGCTGAATGACGTAGACGGGTTGATTGGAGACCTGCTGAACTTCAACCTTTTGCTGCTGGTTGGAGCGGAGGGCTCCTGAGGCATAGGCCTGGCTGCGGAGGCGCTGGATGGAAGCGGCGACCTCGGCCTGGTTGGCGGTCATCGCCTGGCCGATGGCGGCGTAGTCGTCGATGTGGTCCGCCATCATCTGAAGGACTGTGGGGAAGGCGACGAGGGCGAGGAAGGCCGGGTCAAAGCCTTGTTTTTGTGCGGCGTCAGTGAGAGCGGCGCCGGTGAGGCTGGGGTTCTGAGCGAGCCAGTTGGTGACGTCGAGAATTTCCTGCGGGTTAGTGGAGGCGGTTGTGATCTGCGCGAGGAGCTGGTCGGGATAGAGAGCGACGGGCGCGAGGAGCTGATCCAACTGCTGTGGAGTTGGAGGTGGTGGGGGCGCGGTTTGCTGAGCTGGTGGCGCGGCCTGGGCCGCGAAGAGTGGCGAGAAACCGGGGAAGAGAAGAAGGGCAATTAGCAGGAGTCCTGATGCGAGGCCGGGTCTACGATTCATTCAATTACCCCAGAAGGAGATAGGTGCGCCGGTGGAGTCTTAACTTTACGCGATTGAGTCGGCGCACCAGTATATCGATTTGGGCGGCGGGTGTGGTGGGTGGCCGGATTAGGTGTCCTGGAGAAGAATTTTTGGGATTTTTGTCACTAATTTATTGTGGTCTCCGCTTTAGAGAGTGAAGGCGGTTTTAGACACCGTTCTTCAGAAGGAGATCAGTCATGAAAAACACACGACTTAATTCCATTCTTAGTTCGAGCCTTATCGCCTGCGCACTGTCGATTGGTTCGCTGGTGTCGACACAACCTGCTTCAGCCCAGAGTTCAGATACGGTTGCCCAGGTAACTATTCCTTTCGCATTCCATACCGCAATGCAGACATTGCCTGCCGGAACTTATCGGATTGAACGTGAATCGGCCTATCTTATTGAGTTGAAAGGAGCCGATTCCAAGGGTAGTAGTTTTGTCCTGACCCATGATGTGATCCAGAACAAGGCTCCGAATCACGGGTCCGTGGTTTTCGAGCGTTACGGGGACACTTACTATCTGCGTCAGGTATGGACTGCGGGCAATAACACAGGTTCTGAATGCCCGAAGGGCCGCGCCGAAAAGGCGAGCATGAAGCTTGCGAAGAACGATCAGGCTCCCAGTACGGTTGAGTTGGCTTTGAACTCGGTTTCTCCACGTTGAATAAAGGCAGCCGGCTGGGGTAAACCTGGCCGGCTGCTTTGCATTTTTAGGTGGAGTGGGTGGCGGGTGTTCTGGGTTGCTTCTTTGGATGAAGACGTTATGGGAGATGCGCGGCGGCTATGGCGATGGCGGCTATAGCGGCGGTTTCGGCGCGGAGGATGCGAGGGCCGAGGGTTACAGGTTGCCAGTTGTGTTGGGTGAAGAGGGAGATCTCTTCAGGGGCCCAGCCGCCTTCGGGGCCTATCGCGATTGCGTAGTCCTGACCTGTGGCTTCGGAGGCTGCTGCTTTTTGTGAGGCTACGAGGGCTGCGGTTAGGGTGGTTTGCTGCTCGGTCTCGCTTAGGAGGATGCGGGTGGGGGATTTCTCATGTTCGAGGGCTGGTTTCAGGGCGATGGGGTCGGCGATGTCGGGGATGTCGGTGCGGCGGGATTGTTTTGCGGCTTCGAGGGCGATGCGGCGCCAGCGTTCTGCTCGCTTGAGAGCGGATTGGGCGAGGTGTTTTTCGGTTCGGCGAGCGAGGATGGGGGTGATGCGGGCGATGCCTAGTTCAGTGGATTTTTCGATGGCCCACTCCATGTGGTCGAACTTGAAGACGGCGAGGAGGAGATGGAGCGGGAGGGCGGCGTCGGACTGGAGCTCTTCGTGGAGGAGGAAGTCGACGGTGTTTTCTGTGACGGCGGTGATCTCGGCGCGGTGGAGGAAACCGTTGGCGACGATGTCGTAGATCTGGCCTGGAGTGGCGCGGAGGACTCGAGCGAGGTGAGCGGCCTGATCGCCGGTGAGGGAGGCTGTCGAGTCGGTCCAGGTGTCGGCGATGAAGCGGCGGCGGGTCATGCAGCCAGTTTAGAGGGTTGGTGCGGTTTATTTCTTCGCAGCGGCGGTGGAGGTTTCGCTCTCACGGCCGATGAGGATCTCCTGTGTGCCCTGATGGTAGAGGTCGATGTTGAGGACGGCGGTGCGGCGCTTGTCCCAGACGTCTTTAGTGACAGGGAAGTGGAGGAGGATCATGCCTTCGGCAGATTGGCCGGGACTGATCATGGTGTCGCGAAGGAGAGGCTCGGTGGCGAGGGCCTTTAGCTCGGGGAAGGAGGTGTAGACGTTGTCGAGGTCCTGCTTTTCGACGGCGCTGGTGGTGATCTGTTCGCCGTCGGCACTGGTGAGAGTGGCGGTGAAGTCTTTGAGGAAGAGCGGGAGGTGGAGACGGTCGTCGATGCGGAGGGTGGTGAGGACGTAGAGGTCGTCTTCGGCGTGCTGGTTGGCGACGACGATAGTCTCCGACTTGAAGACGGTGTGTGTGGGGACGACGAGGGTTCGTCTGATGGTGAGGTCGGCGGTCTTGCGGGGAGTGAACCGGAGAACCAGCGCGAGGATAATGCCGAGAATGAGGAATGCCAGAAGAACGGGCACCAGCAGATTGCGTCGGACGGGTTGAGCGAATTTGAGGTCGGACACTTGAAAGAGGATAGCAAGAGTCGGCTAATTTCAGGAAGTTTAAAATGAATCAAAGTTCAATAAGAATGTGGGCCTGGAGGTTTTACGTAAGCGCTGACCTGCGGGACGATAGGTGGCCGCGGAGGGTCTGGCTTGGCGGAATTCGGGGTCAGTCTTTGCGAACTGCGTACTCCTCGAGGAGAACGGTGATGAGGGCTGCGGTGGGGACGGAGACGAGGGCTCCTACGACCCCGGCGAGGGCAGTGCCGAGAAGGAGGGCTACGAGAACGGTGAGGCCCATGAGATTGACGCTGGAGCGCATGATGCGCGGAGTGAGGATCGCGCTTTCGACGTTGACGTAGATGATGTAGAAGATGATGACGCCTGCCATTTTGGTCCAGGAGTCGAGTGCGGCGACTAGCGCGGCGAGGGCGATGGTGATGGCTCCGCCGGCGATGGGGATGATGTTGAAGAGGCCCATGAGAAAGCCGAGGAGGACAAAGTAGCGGACGTGGAGGACGCCGAAGACGATGGTGCTGGAGACTCCGAGGATGAGCATGAGAGTGCCCTGACCGAGGAGCCATTTGCTGATTTTGTTTTCCGCTCTCCTGAGGGTGCTGTTGAGGCGCTGGCGCTTCGAGGCAGGGAAGAGCGAGAGAAAGAAGTCGTAGGCGTGCTCGCCTTCAAGCATGAAGTAGATGCAGAGGAAGGCCGCGGTGCCGATGTCGAAGAGGTGAGAGAGCCAGAGGGGAAGCGAGGTGAAGAGATAACTGGCGGTGCTGGTGAAGGCGCCTTCTGCACGCTGGACGATGGACTCAATGCCGAACCTGTCGGCGAAGGGGATTTTTTTGAATTTGACGATGAATCCGGGGATGCGGGCGGGAAGTTCGTCCGAGAAGTTGCGCAGGTCGCGCAGGACTGGAGGAAGGCCGGTGGTGAAGAAGAAGGCAACGATCAACGCGACGGTAACGATGAGCAGAATGATGGCGACAGGGCGGGACGGGCGGTAGCCGCGGATGTTGAGTTTGGTGATGCGTGTGACGGCCGGCATGAGGACCACGGCGAAGAGAGCGCTGACGTAGAGAATGAGCAGCTCTTTCTGGAGCGTCCAGGCGAGGAGGAGGAGGAGGAGAACGCCGATGGCGAAGAGAATGTATCCGCGTCCGCTGGCGCGGGACCGCTGTTCGTACGGGGTGAAGTCGTCGGTCGAGGGACTGGTCAGCTGGATTCTCCTGGGTGCCGAGTGTTGGATGCAGGTAGTGTGCTCCTTTGGTGCCCCGGTGTGTAGTGCAGGGTTTGAGTCAGGCTCTTTTCTTTCCTGCCTCGGCCTGCAGCAAAGAGGACGTCAGATTCCAGAAAGCACACATCACCGGTGACATCCACTTGTCGTGATGGCGGAACATCTGCGTGTAAACCAGTAGCGGCTTTTTCGGCCAATCCACGGTCACCAGCGTTCCGCGTTTGAGTTCGGTCGCAACCACCACCTCCGGGAGCAGCGCAATGCCCATCGTCGCCAGGGCGCATTGCTTGATTGCCGCCACGCTCAGGAACTCGAGCGACGCTCCCAACGGCACACCTTCCCCCACCAAGGTGCGCTCGAACAGACCGCGATAGCTGCATGCACGATCCGTCAGCAGCATCTGATGCTGTCCGATCGTCTCTGCGGTCACCTTCTTCTTTCCTGCCAAGGGATGTTGAGGCGAGACGGTCAGCAACACTGGCTCCCGTCGAAGGCACTCCACAGTAAGATGGCTGTCTCGGAGAGGTACGTCCAGCGTAAAAGCAATATCGACGTTGGGAGCGAGGATGGTCCCGCCCGTTCCAATCGCACAGCTCTCGCTCGCTATCAGCGAGAGATGAATGGCTCGATACTGCGACTGAAATCGCTTCAGCAATTCAGGCAGGCGATACGCAAGCAGCGTTTCGGGCGCAGCGACGGTCAGCGTACCCGCCGGCTGTCCGTCGTTCTGCACTGCGCGCTTGGCCTCGTCAGCCATGTCCAATAGCCTATTTGCGTATGTCAGCAACTGCCGCCCGGCCAACGTTAATTCCACCGTTCGGCCCATCCGGTCGAATAGTGGCACCCCGAGCTCCTCTTCCAAACCGTGGATCTGTGCGGTCACACTCGATTGCGCATAGTGAAGCAGGTTGGCGGCGCGCGTAAAACTCTTCTCCGCGGCCACGCTCCGAAATGTCTTCAACTCTCGTAGATCGAGCATGGCTTTACTATCGCATTTTTCGATCCGATTCATCAAAACAAATCGTTGGACGCGATGCCTAGCAGATGTAACGCTGAATCATGACTTCACCCAAAGGGGGCTTTCATGAAACTCCGTGACACTCTTGAACTGCTGCTGCTCTCGGCTATCTGGGGAGCCTCGTTCCTGCTCATCAGCATTGCCGTCCAGAGCTTCCCTCCCCTTTGGGTCGCGCTCATCCGCGTCAGCTTTGGCGCTGCTTTCCTGTGGATCGTGCTGCTGGCCAAACGTCGGACCTTGCCACCGCGTCGCCTGATCGTATGGTTGCTTCTGGTCGCCTTCTTTAATAATGCGATTCCCTTCGTCTTCTTCGCGATCGGCGAGCGGACGGTACCAAGCAGCATCGCCGCGCTCCTTAACGCCACCACCCCCATCTGGACGCTGCTGCTAAGTCTCAGCTTCATGAAGCAGAGATCTGAGGGCCGTACCATTCCTGGCGTATTACTAGGGTTCTTCGGCGTGATGCTGGTGGTCTACTCTCATGGAGCTGACTCGGTTGCTGCCGGCTCCGTTCGTTCGTATGCCATTGGCGTTCTCTTTATCGCTATGGCGAGCGCGGGATATGCGATCGCCACGGTCATCGCCAAAGCTAAGCTCGTGGGCCTCGATCCTATCGGCCTTGCGACCACCCAACTCAGTCTCGCCGGCCTCATGATCCTTCCTGTCGCGTTGCTGGGCCCGGGTCCCATCCACATCCAGACCAGCTCGATCCTCGCCAATGTTGCTCTCGGCATCGTCGGCAGTGGCGTGGCTTACCTGCTCTACTACAGCCTTCTGGATCGCATCTCTTCGACGCGGGTTGTTTCCGTCACGTACCTCATGCCAATCTGGGGACTCTTTTGGGGGTCCATCGCGCACGAACACATTGGCGCCCCGGCCTATATCGGTGTCGCCATCGTCATCTTCGGTCTTTACCTGCTCAACCGTAAGGGCCCGGCGAAGCAGTCGCTCCACCAAGTCAACGCCGATTGCGAATCGCTCAAAACCTGTCCTCACTCGGCCGATGCCTAGTTCCGTCCGGGCCAGCTTTACGGTTTGAAAGACCCAATTTGCGTCAATCCGACCAGGAGTGCGTCGATGGTCTGGCCGGCTGTGAGATCGGCAGTATCGATGGTGAGGTTGGCGAGACGGCGGTAGAGGGGATGGCGCTTCTGGAAGCGTTGCTGGGCCGTGGCGGGATCGGCGAGAACCGGGCGGGCGATGTCCTGCAGCATGCAGCGATCGAAGAGGGTGGGGAACGGAGCGTCGAGGAAGATGGTGATGGTGGCGGGAGTTTGTTCGAGGAGGAGGCGGTTGGTGAGCTCTTCCGGGGTTCCGCCACCGAGTGCGAGGACAGTGTTGTCGTGGCCGAGGGCTGAAGCGAGGGCCGTGGATTCGAGGCGGCGAAAGTGGGCCTCGCCGTGGCGCTCGAACAGCTGAGGGATGGTGGCTCCCGTGCGGGCTTCGAGGTGAGCGTCGAGGTCGAGGAATTGCCAGGAGAGACGCGCCGCGAGGAGGCGGCCGATGGTGGACTTGCCTGCTCCCATGAAGCCGGTGAGGACGAGGCGGCGGAGGTGGGCAGGGATTGGGGCAGGCGTCAGGGTTGGGCCGGGCTCTGGGTTGGGCATGTTCTCGGTTTGGGCTTCGGGCTGGGTGGACGTCATGGCCTCTCCTTGATGGTACCGAAAATGAAAAACCGCAACCTTTTGGGGTCGCGGCTCGGGAAGTTCGAAGACTCTGAAGTTGTTTAGGTGATTTCAGAGATGCATACGAGGACTCCACTGGCCGCTGGGTTGCGCCAATAGGAGAAGGTAAAGCACGTAAATCGGAATGCGCTCGTCATGCTGGTTCAAAAATACACGTGATTCAGGGCTGGATGCAAGATGCTTGTTGGGTTCGGCGCACTCTTTCTACACTTAGCAACTGCATGAGCAAAAAGCGAAAGGATCCTTCCCCTTCGACAAGCTCTGGGTCACGTTGACGACTTGAGAGGGCTCACGATGACGCCCTTTGAGGTTCGGTTCGGTGGGGCGCTGGCTTTGAGGTTGGTCGGTTGGGTTAGTTTTCTTTCTTAAGTTTCTTTGCGATTCCGTCCCAGACTGCCTGACTGGGTTCATACGAGGGTTCGAGGAGGCTTTTTGCGTGTTCGGCGATGGTTTCGAGGTCGCGGACCAGCGCAGCGCAGACAGGGTTCTTCTTGAGGAAGGTCTGGAAGCGCGGGTCGGTGCTGACGTGGCCGTCGCCGTTGGCGAAGAGCTCGGGCAGATACTCTTCGAAGTCGGCGGGGGTCATGGTGTCGAAGTCGGGAAGCTTCCGGGTCATACCGCAACCTCTCTGGCGTTGTCGGCAACCGATGGTGTGGGGTTGCGCAGGAGCTCGCGGAGCTTGAGGCGGGCCTTGTGGAGTTGCGACTTGCTGTTGCCGGTGGAGCAATCGAGCATCGTCGCGATCTCGTTGTGCTCGAAGCCTTCGACGTCGTGGAGGACGAAGACCATGCGGTAGCCCGGGGGGAGTGAGGCGACGGCGCGCTCGAGGGCTACGCGGTCGACCGAGCCGGTGAGCTGAAGGTCGCGGCTGCCGAAGTCGCGCTTTGGCGCGTCTTCTTCCGAGGGGCTGATGGTTTCTTCGAGGGAGACAAGATTGAGGCCTTTTTTTCGCAGATGCATCAGTACTAAATTTACCGTAAGTCTATGAAGCCATGTGGAAAAGGCGGACTCACCGCGGAAGCTGCCGATCTTGCGGAAGAGATGGAGAAAGGCCTCCTGGGTCATGTCTTCGGCTTCGGAGACGTTGCCGAGCATGCGCAGGCAGAGGGTGTAGACACGGCGTTTGTGGAGGGCGTAGAGCTTGGAAAAGGCCTCTGCGTCTCCGTTTTTGGCTGCTTCGATCGCTTCTGCTTCACCGACGATGGGCGGATTGCGCTTGAAGACTCCGGGGGGAGTGTTGTTTTGGGTCATTTGTAGGCCTTGGACGTCCATAGCTAGACTCCGGACATGTGTCGTTCACCGTTAGTTTCGCTTGCTGTAAGCCTACCGCAAACGTAGGGGGGAGTTCTTATGCATTTGGGGGTTGGATGGATTTCAAGGCTGTGGGGTTGTAAGGAACCTTGGAATGACAGGCTCTGAGGGTTGATTTATCAGATAGTTAGGAGCCGATGAAGCGGGCGTACAGGGAGCGGGCGAGGGCGATGTCGGTGGTGCCCTGGATTAGGGCGCGGCCGTCGGGGAAGAGAGTGATGGTGTGTGGGGGGCGTTCGAAGCGAAGGAGGAGGTCGTTGAAACGGACGGTGCCATGGGGTTGGAGGCGGTCGCGCATGGCGGCGAAGTCGACTGGGCGGTGGTGCTCGTGGATCTGGACGGAGTTGCGTCCGCAGAGGGTGATATGAGGGCGGCCTTCGCCGGCCAGGTGGATGAAGATGCGCTGGCCGCAGACGGTGCAGTTTGGGTTGGGAGTGCTGGTATTGATTTCGCTGCGCTCGTTGGTCCAGAGATCGTGGCTGAGGAAGGTGCGGCGGAGGAGGTGAGGCTGGTTGGTGAGGAGCTTGAGGGCTTCGGTGGTTTGGATAGAGGCGGCCAAGTTGACGGCGGTGGCCAGGATGCCAGCGGTATCGCAGGTTTCGACGGGGCCGGTGGGGGCTTTGGGGAAGATGCAGGCCAGGCAGGCAGTGGAAATGGTTGCTGGTTGCTTGTTGTTGGTTGTTGGTTGGGTGCGGATGTTCATTGTGGCGGCGTAGGCGCCTATGGCTGCGGCGTAGATCCAGGGCTTTGACTGCTGGACGGCGTAGTCGTTGATGAGGTAACGGGTCTCGAAGTTGTCGGTGGCGTCGAGGATGAGGTGCGCGGGGGCGAGGAGTTCGTGGATGTTGGCGGGGACTAGATCGGTTATGTGGGAGTGGACGGTGATGGTGGAGTTGAAGAGGGAGATTTTGCGGCGGGCGGCTTCGGCCTTGGGGAGGGATTCGCGGGCATCGGCCTCATCGAAGAGGACCTGGCGCTGGAGGTTGGAGGGTTCGACGAAGTCGCGATCGATGAGGGTGAGAGTGCCGATGCCGGCGCGGGCGAGGAGGGATGCGGTGGCTGCTCCGGTGGCTCCGACGCCTACGATGGCTACATGGGCGGAGGCGAGGAGGGATTGGCCAGCGGCTCCGATGCCAGGGAAGAGGATCTGCCGGGAGTAACGCTCGTGATCCGGAATCGGGTTTGGGATCACGTCTGGGATGGAATTGGGGGTGGGTAGAGGCTGGGCGGGGGTTATGGTCTGGGTGCTGGTGGACCGCTCTTCGGTGGATGCGATGAGATGCTTGGACATGATGGGAGGTGATTCTGCCAAAAGGCGTGCTCTTTCGTAGTATAGGGAAGGGACGGATGCAGGTGGAACCAGCTGGCTGGCGCCGGTTTTTTGGCATCCCAGAGTCATGCGGTCTGCCGGACAGAACGCGGAGTTTGGATGAGCGTTGCTGGGCTGCTCCTTGTGCGGGATATCCAGGGCTCCTTTATTACGGCAGAGATCAACGGCAGACGGGAAAAATGGGTGGTTGTTTGGGTCAGGTGCAACGAGGTCGCGCGCAGAGATCGGTGAGGTTGCGGTGGTGGCGTGCCGTGGCGTGCGTGTGGCTTGGGGTGGGGATGTTGGGGGCTGAGGCGCAGACGGCGCCGACCGCTTCGGTGGCGCAGAGTCCGGTGGCGGATGCTCCGGGGCTGACGACCTCGGTGTGGGACTGGAAGGGACTGCGAGTCGAGAAGATTGAGTTTGAGGGGGTGACGTTCGATGCGACGGCTGTGCTGCCGAAGGAGCTGGCGCAGAAGGTGGGAACGCCGCTCGATCCGGAGCAGGTGAGGGCGAGTTTGCGGCGGCTGTTTGCGAGTGGGCGCTACAGGGATATTTCGGTGCGAGGAGTACGGCAGGGAGATGTGGTGACACTGATCTTTGCCGGGACTGCGCAGTACTACGTGGGGCGGGTGACGATTAATGGGCTGAAGAATGACAGGCTGGCTTCGCTGCTGGAGTTTGCGACGAAGCTTTCGGCGGGGGCGGCGTTCGATGAGTCGCAGATTGCAGCGGGGACGCAGGGGATCAAGGAGATTCTGGAGGAACAGGGTTTTTACGAGTCGACGGTGAAGGCGAGCTCGGAGACCGAAGTGGCGGACGCTCAGGTGAATGTGACTTATACGGTGGGGATTGGACCGCAGGCTCGCGTGGGGCAGATCACGCTGACGGGAAACGACGCCGGGTTGACGCTCGAGGAGTTTCGGAAGAAGTCGAAGCTGAAGGAGGGCAACAGGGTTACGCGGGACACGGCGAGCAATGCCATGGATCGGCTGCGGAAGCTGTATCAGAAGAAGGATCGCCTGGAGGCGACGGTGACGCTGCAGAAGCAGACGTATGCTCCGTCGCGGAAGCAGGTGGATTACGAGTTTCAGGTGAATCAAGGGCCGGAGGTTAAGGTTGCGGTGGAGGGAGCGAAGATTTCGAAGAGCCGGCTGCATCTGCTGGTTCCGATCTTTCAGGAGGGGACGATCGATAACGACCTGCTGAACGAAGGAGTCTTTAATATTCGAGATTATGAGCTGCAACAGGGATACTTCGATTCGAAGGTCGCTGTACGGGTGGTGGGATCGGGGGCGACTGCGGAGAGTGTGGTGTTTACGGTCGATCGTGGAGCGAAGCATAAGGTCGTGGCGGTGGACTTGAAGGGGAATAAGTACTTCTCGGACGACCTGCTGCGAGAGCGGATGAAGGTGCAGAAGGCAAATGCGTACCAACGGAGCGGGCGTTACAGTCCTGCGTTGGTTTCGGCGGATGTGTCGGCGATTCAGGCACTGTACCGCGCGAACGGATTCGATCAGGCGACCGTTACGACGGATGTGAAGGACGTTATTACGTCCAGTGAAGGAAAGCCGGTGAAGGAGGGTGAGATTGCGGTGACCTACACGATTGTGGAGGGACCGCAGCAGAAGTTCGGAACGGTGGCTTTGAACGGCGTGGATGGGAACCGGATGCAGGATGTGAGGAAGTTGATGAACTCGCAGCCGGGGCAGCCGTTTTCGCTGGTGACGTTGTCGGGCGACCGCGATACGGTGCTGCAGTATTACCTGAGCAACGGGTTCGACCAGGTGAGGGTGGAGATTCAGCAATCGAAGGTGACCGCCGGCTCGGATAAGACGGACGTGTCGCTGAATGTAACGGAGGGGCAACAGGTATTTGTGGACAAGGTTCTGTTGTCGGGTGTTGTGAAGACAAAGCCCAAGACAGTGCAGTCACAGATTCTGGTGCATGCGGGGGATCCGCTGGACCAGACGGCGCTGCTGCAGACGCAGCGGAATTTGTACAACATTGCGCTGTTCAATGAAGTGGTGGCGGCGGTGCAGAATCCTGAGGGGGACGCTCCACAGAAGAATGTGCTGCTGCAGTTGACGGAGGGTAAGCGGTGGAACGTGACGTATGGGTTCGGCTTTGAGGCACAGACGGGAACGCCGAAGTCGGGCACGATCTCGGAGGCATCGTGCATCCAGTTGATGCTCAACCCGTGCAACCAGCTTACGCAGGAGGGGAAGGCGGGAGTGAGCCCGCGGGTCTCGCTGGATGTGTCGCGGATCAACCTAAACGGGACGGACAACTCGCTGACTCTGCACTCTTCGTATGGATTGCTGGAGCAGGTGGCGATTCTGACGTTCCAGAATCCGCATTTTTACGGCAGCAAGAATGTGGCAGCGTCGGTTTCTGGCGGGTACTCGAATATTCAGGACATTACGACGTTTGCGTCGTCGACGCTTCAGGGGGATTTTCGCCTTACCCAGCGGTGGAGACGGCGGGATACTTTTATCTACGATTTTCTTTATAGACGGGTCGCTGTGGATCCGAACAGCTTGCAGGTTTCGGCGGATCTGATTCCTCTACTCTCGCAACCGGTGCGCGTAGGCGGGCCGGGGTTGACGTGGTTTCATGACACGCGTTCGCCTGGACCCCTGGATGCGGTGAAGGGACAGTACACGACTTTGCAGACATTTGTGGCTTCGTCGAAGTTCGGGTCGCAGACGGATTTCTGGAAGATCGATGGGACGAACGCGACTTACTACCAGTTCGGCAAACTGAAGTATGTGATTGCGCGCAGCACTCGCATTGGCTTTGAGCAATCATCGGGCCCGAATCCGAATGCGGGGAGTGACGCCTGTCTGAATCCGGATGCAGAAGGTAACGATCTGCTGAATACAAACCCAAGTTGCGTTGCGGTGCCACTGCCGGAGCGGTTGTATGCCGGCGGCGCAAACTCGCTACGTGGATTTCCGATCAACGGAGCCGGTCCGCGGGACTTGCAGACGGGATATCCCGTGGGCGGGACGGCGGTATTTGTAAATACGCTGGAGTTTCGTATGCCTCCGCCGACGTTGCCGCTGGTAGGCAGCAGCCTGAACTTTGTGCTGTTTCATGATATGGGGAACGTGTTCCAGCTGGCTTCGCAGATGTTTCCTAGCTTTCTGCGGTTCAACCAACCGGATCGGGCGACGTGCTCGAATGTTTCGGGGAGCATTGGGACGTGCAACTTCAACTATTTTTCTCACGATGTCGGATTGGGCGCACGGTACAGGACGCCGGTGGGCCCGATTCGTGTGGACTTCAGCTATAACCTGAATCCTCCGGTGTACCCGGTGATTTATGACTTCTACAACAACCCTCCGCATGAAGGCCACGCGGCGCACTTCAACTTCTTCTTCAGCATCGGGGAGGCTTTCTGATGGGGCTGACGGCACAGAGAACGGGACGGTGGCTGATGAGCGCGGGTGCGTTCGCGGCGATCTCTGTGCTGATGGCGGGTCGAGGCTTGGGGCAGACGGGGGCCCAGACGACGCAGACGCCGGTTAGTGGCGTTGCGGTTCCGGCCTCCGGTCAGGGAGTGGTTTTGGACCGCCTGGTAGCGGTGGTGAATGGCGACGTCCTTCTTGAAAGCGACGTGGACGAAGAGCGGCGGTTTGAAGAGGTGCAGCCATACCGGACGATCGCGGAGTCCACGCGAGCGAAGATTATTGAGCGATTGGTGGATCGGGCGTTGATTCTGCAACAGGCGGCGGTGGAGCCTGAGGACTCAGTTACGGACAAGGAGCTGGATGCGCAGCTGGTGACGCTGCGGAAGGACATTCCAGAGTGCGTGCAATACCGCTGCGAGACAGATGGGGGATGGAACGAGTATCTGGCCCATCACGGATTTACCGAGGGGGAGTTTCGCTCGCGATGGCGGAAGCGGATGGAATTACTGAAGTTCATTCAGGTGCGATTCCGGAACGGCGTCCGAATCAAAGACGAAGAGATCAAGGACTACTACGAGAAGACGATGCTTCCGGAGTATGCGAAACGGAATGTGACGCCTCCGCCTCTGGAGTCGATCAAGCGACGCATTGAGGAGGTGCTGCTGCAGCAGCAGGTGAGCGCGTTGCTGGAGGATTGGCTGAAGTCACTGCGGGCGCAGGGAAGCGTGCGGATTATGACGCCTGGGGAGGTGACCCCTTGAGCGATCTGGACAAGAAATTGACGGAGAAGGCCGAGCATCTGAAGGAGAAGATCGGCGAGAAGGTGGGCGGAGAGATTGCGAAGGTGAAGCGATCGCTGGCGACGCGGATGGGGCGCGGGGTGGCGTGGTGCTTGATCGGGTTCGTGATTCTGGTGATGGTGCTGGTTGGGACGTTCGCGTGGTATTCGACGACGGACGACTTCAACCGGCGCGTTGGTGCGGAGGTGGTGAAGGTTCTGGAGAATGCCACGGGCGGGCGAGTGGAGCTTGCAAGAATGCGCTTCGACCTGCGTCATCTGGCGATTGAGGCCGATGGGCTGGTGATTCATGGGTTGGAGGGGCCGGGCGAGGCTCCGTATCTGTCGGTGGATAAGGTTGAGCTTCGGGTGACGCTGTTTAATTTCTTTTCGCACGTGACAGGGACGGGACTGATGTCGCATGTGCAGCTGAATTACCTGGGTGTGGAGCATCCACAGTTTCATTTGATTGTGGATAAGGACGGGAAGACGAATCAACCTGAGCCGAAGCATCCGAACACGAGCAAGACTTCGCTGGCCGATACGCTATTGGACCTGAAGGCAGAGGAGGTAACAATTTCGAATGGGGTTGCGCTGTTCAATGATCGTGCGATTCCGTTTGATATGGCGGCACGGGACCTGGGTGCTGAGGTGCATTACGTTTCTTCGACTGATCGCTATGGTATGACCGCGGATTTGAAGGATTTGCGGACGAAGATTTCGAAGCAGGTGGAGGCGCAGTCTGTGTTGCACCTGGCCGGCGAGCTGGGGCGGGACGCTGCGGAGTTGAAGGAGTTTGAGTTTACGAGCGGGAAGAGCTCGAAGTTGTCAGGGACGGCGGGGATTAAGAACTTTGCCAAGCCAGAGTGGCAGATGACGGTGAAGGGATCGGTTGAATTGAAACAGCTCTCGGTCTTGGCGGATGTGGATGGGCTGAATGCCGGGACGATCGATTTGGATTTGAAGGGGCATAACTGCACGACGTCGCCGGCTGTGGCACAGAAGCATCCGCCGTTCTGGCGGCGGAGCCATCCACAGGAGACGACAAAGCCACCACGGCCTTTGCCTCCAGATCCGGATTGCGTCGCGGGTTATTTGCTGGTGGGGTCGGCGAAGATTCGGAGAGCTTCGTACCGGAATGAGTATGTGCGGCTTCATGATGTGGATGGAAGCGCGAATCTGCATGTGACGCCGACAGAGCTGCTGCTGACGGCGCTTACCGGTTACTTGCCGGGTGGGGGAAGCGCGGCCGGAGACTTGAGAATTGCGAACTGGCTGGGTGAGGCTCCGCCGACGGATGTAGCGGCAACTTCGGCGACGACGAAGGCTGCGGTGAGCACGACGAATACGACGGCGAAGGTGATCGGGGCGAAGGAGCCGATTCCGGAAAAGGCGGTGAAGGTGCCTCCGGTGCAGGTAGCGCATGCGTATTTGACGGCGACGCTCGACAGGATCCCGCTGCGAACGATTATGGATGTGACGGCGCCGGAACATTACGGCGACCTGGGATTCGATACGGCGGTGAGCGGTCCGGTGAAGGTGGAGTGGGGCGGGGCGGTCAAGAATATTGCCGATACCGTGGAGGTGGACGGTGACTTAGCGTTTGCTCCGACGGGTGTGAAGAGGGCTGGTGCGCTGAATGATGTTCCGATCAGGGGCAAGGCACTGGCGCACTACACGGGACGAGACGAGACGGTACGGATTCAGACGGTTGCCCTGCAGATGCCGGAGACGAATCTGGAGGCTTCGGGAATTCTGGGTGTGAATGTGGGGGATCCGCTGACGGATTTGCGAGTTGATCTGTCGGTGCGGGATTTGTCGGAGTTCAACCAGCTGTTGACGACGCTGGATCTGGAGGGCAACGGGAAGCGGGGCACGGCTGCGATTCCTGTGGTGCTGCATGGCGCGCTGCAGTTCAACGGGACGGCGAAGGGACGGATTGCGAACCTGGATGTGAAGGGCCATATGCAGGCGGAAAATGCGGAGTTCGCGCTTGGGACGACGGACGTACTGATCGATTCGGTGGTAGCGGATGCTGAGTATTCACCGAACTCGGGCGTGGTGGTGGCGAGTTCGACGATTAAGCGAGGAACAGCCGTCTTGAATATCGAAGGAGACCTTTTGCCGCGGAAGGTGGTGACGCCGCGTGGAGTGGTGACGTATGTGTGGGACGACGGCATGGCGCTGGATGCGAAGGTGCAGCTATCGAACGCGGAGGTCGTCGATGTGCTCCAGATTGCAGGGCAACAAGGGAAGATACCGGTGACGGGGACGATCGCGCTGAGTGCCCACGCGACGGGCGTGTTGAGGACGTTGAGCGGGAGCGGGCATGTTTCGCTGATGAATGGCGTGGCTTATGACGAGCCGTACGAGTCTGTTGTGGCGGAGATGACGGTTCAGGGTAAGGAGATTCAGGCGAGCAACGTTGTGTTGAAGGCGCATGGGATTCAGATCGCAGGCAATAGCGGGTATGACTACGGAAGCGAGCATCTTCACGCTCATCTGGAAGGGCACGATATTTTGCTGTCGAAGTTTGAGACGGTGAAGAAGGGAAATGCGGACCTGGATGGTGTTGTCAGCGTGGTTGCGGATGCGAATGGGACGGTAACGGAGCCGGGGCTCAAGGCGAATCTGAGGATTGTGAACGCGACGTATGAGGGACAGGGTATCGGCGAGGCGGTGGTGGATGCGCATAGCAGTGGGTCGATACTCTACTTCACGGTGAACTCGACGCTAGTGAGCGCGAAGGTGGATGCGACAGGGCAGGTGGGTTTGGCGGGGGATTATCCGCTAGAGGCGAAGCTGACACTTGCTGGACTGGATATCGGCAAGCCGATTGCGATGTTTGGGCCAGGGGGAATGAAGGCGGAGTCACAGATTAATGGCGCGGCGACGGTCAGCGGTCCCCTGAAGACTCCGAAGGAGCTGAGCGGAGAGGCGCAGTTCAGCCAGGTAGACGTGAAGCTGCAAGGGATCGAGTTGAGGGCCGCGGAGCCGTTGCGGGTGGGGTTGCGCAATGGCGTGGCGACGCTGGAACAGGTTCATATCACGGGGCCGGACACGGATATGCGTGCGAGCGGGACGGCGCAGGTGATGGGGTCGACGGATCGGAGGGGCGGCAAGCTAGATGTGCAGGCGACTGGAAGCGTAAGCATGACGCTGCTGCGCACGTTCGACGCGGACGTTATCTCGACCGGAAAGCTTGAGTTCACCGTAACGGCGGGTGGTTTCGTGAGTAAACCTGACCTGGCGGGCAAGGTGCAGTTCGACAAGGTCAACATTGCGATGGACGGGGTGCCGAACGGGTTGAGCAATGTCAATGGGACCCTGGTCTTTAATGGTGACCGGCTCGATGTTCAGAGCCTGACTGCGACGTCGGGCGGAGGCACGCTGAAGATCGGCGGCTCGATTCGTTATCGAAATGGTGTCTATGCTGACCTGACCGCGACGGGAGATGTCGTGCGGGTGCGGCTGTATGGGTTGAGCGCGACGGCGAATGCGAATCTGAAGTTGCAGGGAGGATTGGAGAGCTCGACGTTGAGCGGAACGATTTTGATGACGCGTTTTGGGATTGGACAGGACGTGGACTTTGCCGCGTTCGGAACACCGGGCGGAGTGAGCGCACCGCCAGATCCTAACTCGCCTGCGAACAAGATCAGGCTGGATGTGCGGGTGACAAGCGCGCCGCAACTGGATTTTCAGAACTCGTACGCGAAGCTGGCGGGATCGGTGGATTTGACGATTCGAGGGACGGCGGCGGTGCCATCGGTACTTGGACGGATCGAGATTACCGATGGAAGCGCGACGTTTGCGGGACAGAAGTATCAGCTACAACGCGGTGAGATTTACTTTACGAACCCCGTGCGGATCGATCCGATCATCGATCTGGATGCGACGGCGCAGGTGGAGAACTACGACATCACGGTTGGACTGCATGGGACCGCGACGAACCTAAAGCCGACATACCGATCGGAGCCTCCGCTGAGTGAGACAGATGTGTTTGCCCTATTGGCGTTGGGGCGGACGCAGGAGGAGGCGCAGCTTTACCAGGAACGGCAGGTGCAGCAGGGAACCGATCCGACGACGAGCGCGCTGCTGGGCGGCGCTCTGAATGCGACCGTGAGCAATCGGGTGGAGAAGCTGTTTGGGGTTGGAAGCGTGAAGATCGACCCAGCGTTTGTGGGAACGCTTGGCCAATCTTCAGCGAGGATTACGGTGCAGCAACAGCTGTCGCGGCAGGTGACGGCGACGTTTGCGACCAATGTGAACACGTCGGCGCAGCAGCTGATTCAGGTGCAGTATGACCTCAACCACGATAATTCGATTGTGGTGACGCGTGACGAGTCGGGCGTTTTCAGCATCGTGTATAAGCTGCGAAGACGGTACCGCTAGGCCGCTTCGCGACGTCAGATTGCATCGAACCAGAGATAATTTGGGACTGGTCAGGCGATGGTTGGATCGGCCAATCATTTGAGGAGGAACGATGAGGGAGAAGATACGTACAAGACACATGGCCCTGGCGGGGTTGGTTGGGATGCTCCTGCTTGGTGGGACAGCGAGGGCAACGGCGCAGGCGAATGATGGGCAGATTCAGGCCGACGTGATGAAGGCGCTGGACAATAAGCGATTCAAAGAAGTGAAGACTTCGGTGCAGAATGGCGTGGTGACTTTAACCGGAACGGTGGATCTCTACAGCGCGAAGCTGGATGCGGATAACAAAGCTCATCACCGGAAGGGCGTGAAGGGAGTGGAAAACCAGATTCAAGTGGCTGGTCCGTCGGTCGATGATATGACTTTGCGAAATAAGCTGTCGGAGAAGTTGGCCTACGACCGCATCGGGTATTCGACGAACGCGTTCAATGCGTTCACGATCGGTGTGCAGAATGGCGCAGTGACGCTGGGTGGGACGGCTTATGGACCAGCGGATAAAGACTCAGCGCTTAGCCTGGTGGAGAATTATCCGGGAGTGAAGGACGTGATCGACAATATTGAGGTTGCTCCCGTTTCGCCGATGGATGATCGGATTCGCTTGGCGGAGGCGCGGGCGATCTATGGGTTTCCGCAGTTGAATAAGTATGCGATCGATCCTGCGAAGCCGATTCGGATCACGGTGGTGAACGGAAACGTGACGTTGTCGGGCGTGGTGGATAGCCAGGCGGACAAGGATGTAGCGAATTTGAAGGCGAATGGTGTTCCTGGCGTCTTCAAAGTGATCAACAACCTGCAGGTGGCGAGTGGGCCGCCGGAGAAGTCAGACAAATAGAGTGATTTCGTGAGTTTGAGATTCCTTTACGATGGAGAGATGACATCGCTCTGGAAGAGTACGACGGTCACGCTTGAGATGATCAAGTGGGAGCACTCGGTGTTTGCCCTGCCGTTTGCGTTGACGGGTGCGGTATTGGCGGCGGGCGGATGGCCGACGCTGCGAGTGCTGGGGTGGATTGTGGTGTGCATGGTGGCGGCGCGGTCGGCCGCAATGGCGTTCAACCGTCTGGCGGACGCAAGGCTGGATGCCGCGAATCCCCGGACAGCGATGCGAGCTCTGCCTGCGGGGATACTGAGCAGCGGATTTGTCGCAGGATTTGTGGTGGTTTCGGTGGCGGCGTTTGTTTTGGGAGCTGCGATGCTGAACCGGTTGACACTGGAGCTGGCCCCGGTCGCGCTGGCTGTGGTGCTGGTGTACAGCTACATGAAGCGGGTGACGCGATGGTCGCACCTTGTGCTCGGATTAGCGTTGGGGATTGCGCCCTCGGCGGCGTGGATTGCGGTGCGGGGATCGCTTGACTGGCGGATTGTGGTGTTGACAGGCGCGGTTCTGCTATGGGTAGGCGGATTCGATGTGCTGTATGCGTGCCAGGACTTCGAGCATGATCGCAGGGCGGGATTGAACAGTGTGCCACAGGCGTTTGGGGTTCAGGCTGCCTTCTGGATCGCAAGGGGAATGCACGTGGGGATGCTGCTGCTGCTCTGCTGGCTGGTGGTGCTGTTCGGATTGGGAAAGCTGGCGATGCTTGGGGTGTTGGCGGTGGCGATTCTGTTGTTGTATGAGCACTCGATCATCTCGCCGACGGATCTTCGACGAATGAACGCTGCGTTCTTTACCTTGAACGGCGTAATCTCGGTGGTCTTCTTTGGATTTGTCGCGGCTGACGTGGTGATTAGGAGATAAAAAGAAACCCGCCGGTTGAAGGCGGGCTTTGGGAGGGTATCTCTTCGTGCGTGGTCAGCCGCGGTGCTCGCGCTTGATGTCGTCGAGCTTTTCGCTGACTGAATTCTTGATGTTTTGTGCAGTGGTGGTGACCTTTTCGCGGAGGTTGTGAGCTGATTCCTCGGCGCGAACCTTCAGATCCTGCTTCTTTTCTTCCGCTCTTGCTACCTTATCGTCCTGGACAACACCAGCTGTGTCTTTGGCTTTGCCCCAGGTCTCTTTCGCAACGCCTTTGATCTGCTCAGCGGCGCCCGCATTGGCGAGCTTTTGATTTCCGACCGCCTCGCCTACGCTTTGCTTGATCTTGCCTGCAACCTGATCGTATTTTCCTTCGATGTTTTCCTTGTTCATTGTGGTGCTCCTTGTGTTTAGTGAAGCCGGGGAGGGCCGTTGCTGCCTGAAACCAGAGCTAAAGTGCTCGCCTGCCGGACATGAGATTAAAGATGAGTACGATGATGGCGAGGACGAGAAGAATGTGAATCCATCCGCCCATGGTGTAACTGCTGACGAGACCTACGACCCAGAGGATGAAAAGGATGATGGTGATTGTCCAAAGCATTTTTCGTTCTCCTAAACGATTGCCGGCGTTTGTTGCCCCCGGTTCGCAATGATATGCAGTACTGGCCGCTACTTGTGGTAAGGTGCCGGGTACGCAGAGGAGGTTGCCAGCGAGAATAAAATTGAAGGCTATCTCGGCGAATAAGGAGGTATTTGAATTGAAGGTGGCAATTCAGGGGGAGTTGGGATCTAACAGCCATATGGCGACGGTTGCGATGCTGGGCAACCAGAATGGTCTGGAGATCATCGCATGCACGCTGTCGGCGCAGGTGCTGGCGAAGGTGGTTGCGGGCGAGGTTGACGGTGCGGTGCTGCCGATCGAGAACAGCCTGCATGGATCGGTCGCGGAACATTATGACCTGCTTCTGGAGTTGCCGGTCCGGATTGACGGCGAGAGTCTGCTGCGGATCCGGCACAATGTGATTGCGATGCCCGGCGTGAGGTTCGGCGACGTGCGGAGGGTGATGTCGCATCCGGTGGCGCTATCGCAGTGCCGGAGATTTCTGGCTGCGCATCCTGAGTTGGAGGTTGTGCCGTTCTACGACACGGCAGGAAGCGTGAAACACCTAATGACGGCGGGATTGAGGGATGCTGCGGGAATTGCGCCAGAGCTTGCCGCGAAGGTGTACGGGGCTGAGGTGCTGGTGGTGGGTGTTGAGGACCACGCGGAGAACTATACGCGGTTTCATCTGCTGCGCCGGCAGGATGCGCCGCCTGCAGAGGGTGTTGCCGACGTGAATAAGATGAGCCTGGCTTTTGCGGTTGAGCATCGGCCCGGGACGCTGGTGGCTGCGCTACAGCGGCTCGCTGAGGCGGGAGTGAATCTGACCAAGATTGAATCGCGGCCTGTGCCGGGCAGTCCCTGGGAATACGTGTTCTATGTCGATGTGCGGTTCGACACTGCGGAGAGGGCAGATGCGGCTCTGGCTGCGCTGCGGGAGGATTGCCGGATGGTGAAGGTTCTGGGGCTATACCGCGCCGCTTAGGCTGCGAGCATTGTTGATGACGGTGGGGTGCGTGTCTTGAATGCCGCCCGGTGGCGGTGGAGTAGCCAGAAGACGATTCCGTAGATGAGGAGGCACCAGAGGAATGAGAGGGTGATCAACGTCCTGGTATAGGTGAGAAACATCTGGGGTTGGCCAGGAATCGTGGGCATTGAGGAAAAGATCTGCGTCATGTAGAGACGGAGTTGCGCCTGATACCAGGGCAGGAGTGCGAGTCCGATATTGATGCAGCCGAAGATTTGGAAGGCGATAGTCGTGAGGCGGGCCGACTCCTTGAGGTGCAGGAGACCGTAACCCATCCAACCACTGACGGCAGCAAAGCATAGATAAAGGATGTGGGTTGCCGAAAGAGGCAGGATGAATCCTAGTAAGAAGGCTGGGAATGGCAGGAACACCCCCAGGAGACAGCAGACGGAAGAGAGCAGGAAGAAGGCAGCTATGATTTTGATGGCTGTGGGGGTTTGGCTGAAGCGGCCAGTTGCGCCGGCAGAGACGGGCAGGAGTTGGTTTGGGTTGGCGAAGAGCTCGCGGACGGAGCGCAGGTTGAAGTACACAAGCCACCAGATGCCGACGGCGGAGACGAGTAGATCGACTGCGCCCATGAACAGGAAGACGATCGCCATGATGTGAGGGTCAGCCGCCGGCTGCTGCGCCTGTAGGGTTGGGAGCATCAAACGGCCCATAAGAGTGCCAAGCGCGCTTAGAATGCCAAGGGCTGCAAGGCCACCGCCAATGATCAGGATGGAGTAGCGGGCCCACGAGCGGAGGCGTAGGATTCCGATTACGGTCAGAATCGCCCAAACAGCGAGGACGCCATAGAAGACGCTGGATGCGACCATGAAGTACATCACAAAATGGGGCGCAGCGGGAACGGTCGTCTGTTTTCCGGCGAAGAGACCGACGAAGGCCATCAGGGCGGTCGTTACCAGAAGAAAGAGCGCAGCCAGGCTGAGCACAATCGCGGAAAGAATGAGTCCAATGGGTCGTTTCATGGCGGGGCCAGTGTAGCCCTGCAGGTGGTCGGGCCAAGAAGAATATTTTGGGCACTAGCTGCCGGTCCTTGGAGGGCTGGGGATGTCAGGTCCGATGTCTGGGATTGATGGAAAAGGGGTTATGGCCGATGACTAAGAAATCATCAAGGGGCTAAGGGTTGGAAGACCATGGATTTGCGACCATACTAAGACTTGCAGCATCGAATAGTGGATAATCTGATAGAGGTACACTCAATGCCAAGTGATTTCGTAAGTGTAATTCAGCCGACAGCAGCGAAGACGGGGGAAGGATCAGGCACCGAGGAGTCAGGGAGACGTCCGGCTCCAGTGCTGCCGGTGCGGGATACCGTTTTGTTTCCGCATGCGGTGCTGCCCCTGACGGTGGGGCGGGAGAGCTCGATCCAGCTGATTCAGTCGCTGGGCGAGGAGAAGACGATTCTGGTGGTGGCGCAGCGGGATGCGCGGCAGGATGCGCCGCAGTCGGCGGATCTGTACGCCGTTGGCACGCGCGCGACGGTGCATAAAGTTGTGAAGATGCCTAACCAGAGCCTCTTTGTGTTTACCGAGGGGAATGAGCGGGTGCATCTTGGGGAATTTACTCAGCTGACACCGTTCATGACGGCGGAGTATGAGGCGATTCCTGACGTGGAGCCCAAGCAGTCGCCCGAGGCCGAGGCGCTACAGCGGAACGTGCTGAGCCAGTTCCAGCAGATTGTCACGTCTTCGCCGACATTGTCGGATGACCTGCAGACGATTGCGATCAATATCGATGAGCCGGGGCGGCTGGCAGATTTTATCGCTTCTTCGCTGCCGTTTTTGACTACGACTGACAAGCAGGAGCTGCTGGAGACTCCTGATGTTTCCGCACGACTGGAACGGATCAACAAGCACCTGGCGAAAGAGCTTGAGGTGCAGCAGCTGCGCAACAAGATCCAGACCGAGGTGCAGGATTCGGTGCAGTCATCGCAGCGGGACTATTACCTGCGTGAGCAGTTGAAGGCGATTCAGAAGGAACTGGGCGACGTTGATGATACGCAGAAGGACATCGCTGAGCTAAAAGAGAAGATTGAGACCGCCGGGATGCCGGAGGAAGTGAAGAAGGACGCGCTTAAGGAACTGGGGCGTCTGAGCCGGATGAATCCTGCTGCGGCGGACTACTCGCTGACGCGGAACTATGTGGAGTGGCTGGCCGTGTTGCCCTGGTCGAAGACCTCTTCGGGAGAGGTAGACATTCTGAAGGCGAAGGGGATTCTCGATGAGGACCACTACGGCTTGAAGAAGGTGAAGGATCGGATCCTGGACTACCTTTCGGTGCGGCGTTTGAAACCGGATATGAAGGGGCCGATTCTTTGCTTCGTCGGGCCTCCGGGCGTGGGTAAGACCTCGCTTGGACGCTCGATTGCGAAGGCTCTGGGGCGCAAGTTCTCGCGCATCTCGCTGGGCGGTATGCATGATGAGGCGGAGATTCGTGGGCATCGGCGGACCTATATCGGTGCGCTGCCTGGGCAGATCATTCAGCACCTGAAGCGGGTCGAGGTGAAGGACCCGGTGTTCATGCTGGATGAGATCGATAAGCTGGGGCGCGATTTCCGCGGTGATCCGGCGAGTGCGTTGCTCGAGACGCTCGATCCGGAGCAGAACAATACGTTCCGCGACAACTATCTGGATCAACCGTTCGATCTGAGTAAAGTTCTGTTTATCTGCACAGCAAACCAGCTGGACACAATTCCTGGGCCGCTGCTTGATCGTATGGAGATCATTGAACTGACGGGTTATACGGAAGAAGAGAAGGTGAATATTGCGATCAGGTACCTTATTCCCCGGCAGATAAAAGAGAACGGAATCGACGACGATAAGATCGAGTTTCCGAGAGACAGCGTGCATCTGATTGCACGGCATTACACGCGAGAGGCGGGCGTTCGCAAACTGGAGCAGCAGATTGGGACCGTGTGCCGTAAGGTTGCGCGCAGGATTGCCGAAGGGCAGAGCGATAAGGTTGTGATTACTCCGGCGGTGGTTCACGAGTTCCTTGGTGGTATCAAGGTGCGAGTGGATACGGAGATTGCAGAGCGTACGAAGCGCGCCGGCGTGGCTGTCGGGCTTGCGTGGACTCCTGCCGGCGGCGATGTTTTGTTCATCGAAGCGAACAGGATGAAGGGCAAGGGCGGTTTCACGATCACCGGGCAGATCGGCGATGTGATGAAGGAGAGCATGCAGGCTGCGTTGACCTGGGTGCGCTCGAATGCCGCGTCGTTCGGGATCGATGAGGACTTTTTGAAGGAGTCGGACCTGCATATTCACGTGCCTGCTGGAGCGATTCCGAAGGATGGTCCATCGGCAGGCGTGACGATGGCGACTGCGCTGGTGAGCTTGTTGACGAATACTCCGGTGCATCCGCTGACGGCGATGACGGGCGAGATTACGCTGAGCGGCAATGTGCTGCCGGTGGGCGGAATCAAGGAGAAGTTCCTTGCGGCGAAGCGGGCCGGCGTGCGGGATGTGATTCTGCCGACGGACTGTAAGCAGCAGGTGGATGAGGACTTATCGCCGGACCAGACGGAGGGCGTGACGCTGCACTACGCCAGCCGGATTGAAGATGTGCTGGCTGTGGCGCTGCCTAAGACGCATCGTGAGAAGGTACTGGATGAGGTTGTTCGGGAAGAGGTCATCCACGCTAATGCGTAAGGTGATTTGATTTTGAAGTTCAGAATGCGGTTCGGGTTTTGCCGGGCCGCATTTTTTTTGTTTGTGGTGGGAAAGGCGTTTTTGCAGGGGTTTTTTCGATTTCCACAGGGTAAAAGCGTGGTCTTTGTATGGTTGTTAGTGTCATTTTGTGGTTCTAACGTGGCGGGTAGGTGCATGTTTTTGGCGGCTAAGGATTTTCCTCGGATTTGAACTTTATTTTTGGTGAGTGATGAGGCCGAGTGAAGTTGGCGTCGCGAAGATGTCGATCTCACAGGCTAGACAGGATTCCATTGCGCGATGATTTGGTGTTCATGGGTTCCAGCAGCCAGATTTGTGGCTTCGTAGACATATCCTTTCCAGGCCGTATCGGGGTCTTCCGCGGGGTTCATGGTGTGCTTGTGCAGTCTGTTCAGAACCTCGCAACTTAGCGTGCCTCCACTTCCGTCTTCGAGGTAGATTTCGATACGTACGCTTTGGGTCGTATCTGCGGAGTTGCAGCTGTACTCGAGCATTTCTCTCGTTTTATTTTTGATTTCGAGGAAGTATCCCGGCCACTTGCAATAAATCTGGAGGGTTCGCCGCTGTTGTGGCTCTAGTTGGGGAAGAAAATAGACGCAGACACTTTTTTGGAGAGGCTGATTTTCTGTCTGAAGGTAGGTGACCGGGATCGGGCTGCCGGGTGTGGTGATGTCGCGGATGCGGAAGTTAATGTCGTTGAGATACTCCATCGGTTTGGCATAACCGGATGGGGTGATGACGATCTGCCAGAAGTTCAAGGGCTGGTCGGCTGCGCGAATCGTATATTCGCGGAGAATTTCAGCGGAGAAATCTTTCGAGATACGGTAGACGAGCCGCACTCTCTCAAATGTTTTGATGACGTGGCTGGCATCGGGCGCTTGCTGGGCTCTGATATGAGAGGCGGCGTCCATCATGCCGGTGATGCACGCCTGGGCGCGGTGGTGCGATTTTTCAATGGAGTCGTAGGATTGTTGCAGGGCCTTCTCGGTTTTTCGATTCAGCTTGGCATGGATCAGAAGAACTGTGAGCGTGACGACAGCAACTGAAAGAAATCCGAGCAGAATGACGAACCAGAGGCGCGGTTCGGGCTGGTTATTCTGGACGTAGATCCCTGCATGGATGAGTTTGCCGAGGAGTTCCGATCCTTTTAGAAACTGATCAAGCAATTCGATCGCGGCCAGACATAAAGTAACGCCAAAGATCGTTGTCCAGACAATGGTTTTTTCTCCCAATCCTGCGAACTTTTCGGAGAGGCCTTCAAGTTCCAAGGAGATGATCGCCTTTGTGGAGATGCTTGCTTTGGTTGGCAATGATACCAAACATCAAGGATGATGCCCGAGGACTGAAGAGCTGCGGGCCGCGGTCGTTTGTAGAATTGGTTTTGCGAGGTTGAGCACCGATGATGACGATTGGGCACTCGACGTTGGCGTGGGAGCCGTTTCTGCGGGCTTTGCGGGATAACCGCGTGACGACGCTGGTGGATGTGCGACGGTTTCCGGGATCGAGGCGGCATCCGCAGTTTGGGCAAGATAGGTTGTTTGCTTCTTTGCGGGAGGCGGGGATTCGGGCGTTGTGGCGGGAGGGGTTGGGCGGACGACGGGAGGCGACGGCGGACAGCGTGAATACGGGCTGGCGGGAGGAGAGCTTTCGCGGGTATGCGGACTATATGCAGACGGACCACTTTGCGCAGGAGATCGGATGGCTGATGGCGCTGGCGGACTTCGATTCGGCGGTGGTGATGTGTGCCGAGGCGGTGCCCTGGAGGTGTCACCGATCGCTGATTGGGGATGCGGTGCTGGCTCGGGGTGGGGAGGTGGAGGATATTTTTGTCGAGGCAGATGGGCGGAGTTCGCGGCGGCCGCATGCGATGACGGGTTTTGCGAGGGTGGAGGGTGAGAGGGTTTGGTATCCAGGTGAGATGGAGTTGTTTGGGTAGGTAGAAGAAACAGGCGGATTGGCTCTTTGCCGCAGGACGAACTTGCTCCCAGCAGCTTGAACATCTCCCTTTGCTTTCTCTCTACGCTCCTCGGTGTCGAACATATCCAGACGTGGGCGTATCTTAAATTTGACGTTATGAATCGGCTCATTCGGCACAGCCTGCCCATTCCTTACCTTCTGGCGACAGCTCTCGCGGCAGCCCAGAACCCAGCCGATCATCCTGCGCCCGCGACGGTTCCTCACATCACCGTTACCACCCGCCTAGTCACCGTCGATGTCGTTGTGCGCGCGCACGACCAGCCGGTCCGCGGCCTCACCCGCGACGACTTCACCGTGCTTGAAGACGGCCATCCGCAAACCCTTAACTCCTTCGAGCCCCATGGTGCCGCCGACAATGCCGCTCCGGTCACCTCTCCACGCGTGCCCTCGCTCCCGCCCGACACCTACACGAATCTCCCCGTCACCCAGGTGGCGGATTCGGTGACTGTGCTGCTGCTCGACGGACTGAACACCGAGTCTGCGGATCAGCTCTTTGTCCGCCGTGAGATGATCCGGTACTTGAAAGAACTTCCGACCGGCCGGCGTATCGCCGTGTTCACACTCGGCGCTCAGCTGCGCCTGCTCCAGGGATTCACCGACGATGTCACTCTGCTGCTCGCGGCGCTCGACAGGAAAGAGGCGGCGACGGCCTCGGCGATGACCATCCCCAAAAGCCAGGTTGCCGATGAGCGCAACGCGGTCGACTGGATGGCCGAAGCCGGTGCCAGTCCTCTGCTCGTCGACAGCTATAGCAACTTCGTCAACAAGAGCGACGCCAACGAAACCAACCGACGTATCGTTCTCACTGTCGAGGCCATGGAGCAACTAGCGCGGTATCTGGCGGGCATCCCCGGACGCAAGAATCTCGTCTGGTTTTCCGGCTCCTTCCCGCTCCAGTTCTTCGCCACCGAGCGCAATCCCGCCCACAGCGACAACCATGGCCAGGCCGTTCCCATCCGCGACGCCAACGACGTCCTTCGCTCCGCCATCGATCTGCTTGTAGCTGCTCGCGTCGCTGTGTATCCAGTGGACGCCCGCGGTGTCCTGCTTGCAAACATGTTCGGGGCCGAGCAGCAAGGAGACTATGCCCGCGTCATCAATGGCGTCGCCGCCCACGATCCCTCGCAGGACACTGCCATGCTTTTCGCGCAGCGGGTTGCCGAGCACGGCACTATGGATGTTCTCGCCAAAGAGACCGGCGGCCGGGCTGTGTACGACGACAACGGCTTCAAGGAGGGCATGGCCAATGCGGTCAGCGACGGATCCAACTTCTATACCCTTTCCTATACCCCCACCAACCATAAATTCGACGGTCGCCTCCGCCACATCGAAATCCGCCTTGCCGCAAACGCCGTCCCGACCAAAGCTCAGCTCTACTATCGGAGATCGTACTACGCGGACGACGGTCCGGCCCGCGAGGAGCGGGGCTCGAGCGGGCAGCGCCTCGTCTTCGCTGCCGCGATGAATCGCGGCGTTCCCGCTGCGACGCAGATCGTCTTTGAAGCCCGTGTCGTGCCTGCCGACCCGCAGCCGGCCTCGATTCCATTACCCCCGCACAAGCCTCCCCTCAAAGGCCCGCTCACGCGCTATGACATCGACTACGCCATTGGCCCGCGCTCCCTCGATCTCAGCCCGCTACCCAGCGGCGAACGTCATGGCGAGATCGTCATCGCAGCCACTGCGTGGAGCACCGACGGCAAAGCACTCACCGGCAACGTCCTCACCCGCTCCTTTGCACTCACTCGCGCGCAGTACCTTCAGTCCGGACAGAGCGGCCTACAGTTCCACCAGACTCTCGACATCCCGTCCTGTCCAGTCTTCCTCCGCCTCGGCGTCTACGATCCCGCCTCCGGACACATGGGAACCTTCGAGGTCCCCTTGTCTGTCCAGCCGGGCCAACCGTTGGGCACAAAGACGAGAGGCTGCGACTGATACGGAGTAGGAACTTCACTGGCGAGACGTTGCCAACCGCGACGAGGGTGATGCATCCTTAATCGCGATGCCGCGGATTCCCAAGCCAAAACTGAAAATTCCGCACGCGTTTGTTCTGGAAGCGCTTGCTCCCCTAAGTCCCGAGGTGCGCCGGATGTTCTCCGGGTACGCGGTGTATGTCGGCGACCGACTTGTCTTGATGTTGCGAAATCACATCAAGTCTCCGAAGGACAACGGTGTCTGGCTCGTTCTTGCGGAGGGGATTGATCCTGCCGATGCAAGTCTCCGTCGTGACTTCCCATCGATTCGTTCCATTCAATTGCTGAGAAACAAGATCAGTCATTGGCTTCTCATTCCTAGTGACAGTGCGAATTTCGAGAGGGAGGCGGTAGATGCATGTGATTTGATCCTGAGCCATGACCCACGGCTCGGCCGCGTTCCGCAATCGAGACGATAGCTTTAACGCTTGTGTAGCGCGTTGGCGGGCCGTATCTGTTGTTGGGGATTTCTGGTCATTCTAAGGGCAAAATTCCGCCTTCGAGCTTGTCCGTGTATACCTATTTGCAAAATAGGTATTTTGATCCTATAATTCCCGGCATGGCTAAGAATCCTGAACATCGCGACCTTTTTCCCGGTGCACTGGAGATCATGATTCTCCAATCACTGCGATTGAAACCCATGCATGGCTATGCGCTGGTGAAGCACATCAAGCAGGTCTCCGACAACCTGCTCCAGGTGGAAGAGGGCTCGCTCTATCCGGCACTGCAGCGAATGCTGAAAGAAGGCTGGCTGGAATCGAAGACTGGGATCTCAGCCAAAGGTAGACCAACGCGGATTTATCGGCTCACTCCTGCGGGCATTCGTCGTCTCGAAAGCGAAGTCGTCAGTTTCGAGAGGATGTTTGCGGGCTTTAGCCGTGTGCTTGCCGCTGCCAAGGCGTAGGAGGTGTGGATTGTCACGATTCAGTCGCTTCTTCTTCAGAGATCGCCGGTATGACGACATCTCTGTCTCCATCCAGGAACACCTCGACGAGCGAATCGATGAACTGGTTGAAGAGGGCATGCCACGCGATGAGGCCGAGCGAACTGCGCGTCGCGACTTCGGCAATGTGACACTGCTCCGTGAGCGGAGCAGGGAAGTGTGGCAATGGCAGAGACTCGAATCGCTGCTGGTGGATCTGAAGCATGTATGCCGCCGGCTGAGGCGGTCGCCGGGATTCGCGATCACAGTGGTGCTCACGCTGGCCATTGGCATCGGGGCGAATACGGCGGTGTTCAGTGTGCTCAATAGTGTGCTGATCCGGCCGCTGCCGTACCCTGAGCCGCAGCAACTGGTTGCGATGCGTCTGAACGCCCCCGGTGCGCCAGGGCTGACTGACTTCCGGGACGAACTTCGCATGTCGGCCTCGATGTATCTTACCTTCGCCGCGCATAACAGAAGCTTCCAATCGATGGGCGTGTGGCTGCCTGGGACTGCAAGCATCACGGGAATCGCGCAGCCGGAGCAGGTTAATACGGCATTGATTACGGATGGCGTACTCCAGACGTTGAGTGTGCCTGCCGCTGCCGGGCAATGGCTGACTGCGGCGGACCAGAACCCGCACGGAGCACAGCGAGTGATGCTCAGTTACGGATACTGGCAACGGCGGTTTGGCGGCGACCCGGGTGTGGTTGGCCGCATGATTAGCGTCGACTCTGACACCGCATGAGATCGCCGGTGTGATGCCGCGTGGATTCAAGGTGGTCAGTTACGACTTCGATCTACTGGAGCCGCTGGCCTTCGATCCGGTGAAGCAGTCGCTGGCCGGCTTTGCGTACCGTGGGATCGCGCGGCTCCGACCGGGCGTTACGATCTCTCAGGCCGATGCCGATGTGTCGCGTCTGCTGAACGTCTGGATGGACTCGTGGACGAACGGTCCAGGCACCGATCCGCACTTTTACGACACCTGGAAGATCACACCGGCGTTTCAGCCTTTGAAGGAGCAGGTGGTCGGCAGTGTCGGCAACGTGCTGTGGGTGGTGATGGCGACGATCGGCATAGTGATGCTGATCGCGTGCACGAACGTGGCCAACCTGCTGCTGGTACGTGCCGATGGGCGCCAGCAGGAGCTTGCTGTCCGCTCGGCGCTTGGGGCGGGACGATGGCGGATCGCCCGCGAGCTGCTGTTGGAGAGCGTGACGCTTGGCATGCTGGGAGGTGCGGTCGGCGTGGGAGTTGCTTATGCAGGATTGCGCTTGTTGACAGCGATTGGACCGGAGAATCTGCCGCGTCTGAGCGAGATCTCGCTTGACGGCCAGTCGCTCGCATTCACCCTGATTCTCTCGGTGCTCTCCGGGCTGCTCTTTGGCTCGATTCCTATGCTGCGTTACGCTCCTTCGCGGCAGGCCGTGCCGCTGATCGGCGCCATGCGAACGGCAAGCATGAGCCGCGAGCGGCAGCGCGGCCGCAACCTTCTGGTCGTGGCGCAGGTAGCTATGGCCCTGGTGCTGCTCATCAGCGCAGTCCTGATGATCCGTACCTTCCATGCGATGCGCAACGTCGATCCGGGCTTCTCCGATCCCGCGTCGTTGCAGGTGATGCGGATTTCGATTCCGCAGTCGCTGGTTCGCGATCCGCAGACAGTCACGCGGATTCAAAACAGCATCCAAGACAAACTGGCCGCCATTCCTGGGGTCTCCTCCGCGGGATTCGCCGTTTCCGTTCCCATGAGTGGAGCCGAACCGGCCTGGGATGGGATCTACCTGGAAGGAAAAAACTATGAAGGCGAAGAACCTCCTTTGCGCCTGTTCAACTTCGTCTCGCCGGGTTATTTCCATACCGCCGGTACAAGATTTGTTGCAGGGCACGATTTTGCGTGGTCGGACATTTACAGTCTGAGACCGGTGAGTATCGTGTCTGAGGGCCTGGCCCGCGAACTTTGGGGATCGCCCAGCGCGGCGATCGGCAAGCGCTTCCGCGAATTTCCGAGCATGCCGTGGCATGAAGTTGTCGGGGTGGTCCAGGACGTACGCGAGAACGGTGTCAATCAGAGCTCGCCCGCAACCGTGTATTGGCCTTCGATGATGCCCGATCTTTATGGACCCGGGCCTGTCGATGCAAGGCGCACCGCCTACTTCGCCTTGAGGAGCAGCCGGGCCGGAACGCAGACCTTCATCAATGAGATGCAGCGCGCCGTCTGGTCGGTGAATTCGAATCTGCCGGTTGCGGCAATTAGCACCATGCAGGATATCTATAGCGAATCCATGGCGCGCACCTCATTTACGCTCGTCATGCTGGCGATTGCCGGAACAATGGCGCTCGCTCTCGGCGTCCTCGGCATCTACGGAGTGATCTCGTATGCGGTCTCGCAGCGCACGCGCGAGATCGGCATACGGATGGCGTTGGGCGCGAACAAGAGCGAGCTGCTGTGGATGTTCGTCCGCTCAGCGTTGGTGCTTACCGGCGTTGGTACGGCGGTTGGCCTTGGCGCGGCAGCCGCACTCATGCGCCTCATGCGAACGCTGTTGTTCGGCATCAGTCCGCTCGATCCGATCACGTTCACAGCGGTACCGGTTGCCCTGGTTGCTGCGGCCGCACTGGCAAGCTACCTGCCGGCACGCCGCACGGCTGCGGTCGATCCCGTCGAAGCGCTGCGAGCCGAGTAGTTAGGGCGGGATCTGTAGTGGTGGCTAGATTGGCGAGGCTCCTAACTTCTCGTGAGCACGACATGCGTCGCGTGCTCGGTGGCCTTGTGCTCCGTCACGGAAAATCCGAGGGCGGGCAGGTCAATACCAGTAAGCAGTGCTTCACCTTGGCCGAGGGCAACAGGTGCAAGTGCAAACTGGAGAGAGTCGATCAGCCCGGCCTGCAGATACTGCCGCACAGTGGAGACACCACCTCCGATCTTGACGTCCTTGTCACCCGCTGCATGTTTGGCAAGTCTTAGCGCCTCTTCGATTCCGCCGGTGACAAAGTAGAAGGTTGTTCCACCTTCCATCACTAGCGGCTCACGCTCGTAGTGCGTAAGAACGAAGGTCGGCGCATGGTATGGCGGATTTGGACCCCACCATCCCTTCCAGGAGTTGTCCTGCCATGGGCCGCGGACCGGACCAAACATATTGCGGCCAAGGATGAAGGCGCCGAAGTTATCCATGGCTCGATGTGCGAACACGTCGTCTACGTCGATAGTTCCGCCTTCCTGTCCGTGCATGGCGCAGAATGACCTGGTATGGAAGAACCACTGAAAGATCTCTGGACCGCGCTTTCCCAGCGGATCGTTGAGGCTCTGCTCTATCCCTGCGCTAAAACCGTCCAACGAAACGCTAAATCCTGCGACACGAACTTTTGGCATGTGTCCTGCTCTCTCCTCAAAGACTACGGGTTTGGCTGGCTTCATCGCGGGATGTCCTTTCGCCGTCGCTGCTCGCTCTGCCTGACCATCTCGTTCAAATCCGCAGCTGGACGTATCTCAAATGGTCCATACTTCACTCCAGGATGTTGGGAGATGAGCTGAATTGCGTGATTCAGATCTCGCGCTTCAAGCACCAGGATTCCACCCAATTGCTCCTTCGTCTCCGAGTACGGACCGTCTGTGACGGCAACCTTTCCGTTCTTCCAATACAGAGTCATCGCCGTGTTGGGGGGCTGAAGAGCTTCGCCGGCCGCGAATTGTCCGTTCTTCTGCAGCTCGTCGTCGTAGCTAAAACACTCGTCCAGCATGGTGTTGCGCTCGCTCTCAGACATGTTTTCAAACTTGCCCGGCTGAATATATCCCAAACAGATGTATTTCATGAATCGCTCCTTATTTTTTGTGACTCATAGAGCCGTGGCTCATCGTTCTGTTATCAGATAGTCGTTTGGGAGACCGAAAATCGACAGCTGCTCCAATTTGTTTTAGGTCAATTGCCGAAGCCGCCCTTCAAGGAATTTCCGCTCTGGTTCCTGTCGGGTCAGCGCAAGAGCTTTTTCATAAGAGGACCGAGCCTCAGCTGTCCTCCCTAGCCTGCGGCACATATCCGCACGCGCTGAATGCGCCAGGTAATAATTTGCCAGTTCGCCATGTGCCAGCACCGCGTCGATATGCTCCAGACCGACCCCTGGACCGTCGCGCATTGCAATTGCTACGGCACGATTGAGGTGAACGACTGGTGAAGGTTGAATTTTTACCAGTTGGTTGTAAAGCGCGACGATCTGGCGCCAGTCGGTCACAGCGGCCGATTCCGCTTCTGCATGAACGGCCGCAATCGCAGCCTGCAGGGTGTAAGAGCCGAAGCGGCGGGACGTCAGGGCTCTTTCGACCAAAGCTACTCCCTCGTCGATCTGCTCTCGGTTCCAGAGGGAGCGGTCTTGATTCTCCAGCAAGATCAGCTCTCCGGCCGGCGATGTTCTCGCGGCGCGATGGGACTCCTGCAGCAACATCAGGGAGAGCAGCCCGATGACTTCCGGCTCCGGCAGAAGTTGGCTGAGCAATCGGGCTAGTCGAATCGCCTCTCCGGTCAGCTCGGCGCGCGTTACCTCCGCTCCTGCCGCAGCCGAATAACCCTCGTTGAAGACGAGGTAGATGACCTGAAGGACCGCGTCCAGTCGCTCGGGCAGTTCCTGCGGCGATGGCACCTCGTATCGGATCGGGGTGTCTCGGATCTTTGCCTTTGCGCGTACGATGCGCTGGGCCAGCGTGCGCGGAGTTATTAGGAAGGCCTTCGCAATCTCCTCGGTCGTCAGCCCGCAGACCTCGCGCAAGCTGAGCGCAACATGCGCCTCCGGCGGTAGAGATGGATGACAGCAGGTAAAGATCAGTCGCAGCCGATCATCCTCGATGCTGTCCTCATCCTTGGAGCTTTCCGCCGAACTCCATTCCGCTTCGAGATATCGCGCGAGCTCGTCTTGAGACGCGTCAAATCGTGCCCGTCGACGGAGAGTATCGATGGCTTTGAATCGGGCTGTTGAAATCAACCACGGTCGCGGGTTATCGGGTACTCCAGTATTCGACCAGAGGCTCAGCGCGACCGCGAAGGCTTCGTGCATCGCCTCCTCGGCAAGATCAAAATCACCGAGCAGGCGGATCAGAGTTGCCAGGATCCGTCCCGAATCCACGCGATAAAGGGAGTCGAGCAGTTCGCGTATGTGCTCGGTGGAAGGCTCGGACATGACGACGACTTTAGCAAACCGGCTACCCCGAATCAATTTCGCAAACGGCGCATCGATGCAAAGCGCTGAGGTCGTGACCAGGTCTCCGACGTGATGCGCGGGCGATTCGCTCTACTGTTTGATCGGCACCTGGCGAATCTCCACTAATCCTATCGTCAAGTGGGAGTCCGGATTGATCGCCCCAGTCGGCTGTGATGTGGCGGTCCGCGGCGCTATGCCAGAAGGGGGAGGCGCGGTTACTCCGGTTGTCGCTTCCATCGTCACCGTAATTCCGTCTGCCGTAACGCCGAGAGTCTTCAGCTGGTCCGTAATATCGAAGCTCCGAGCCTGTACTGACGGCCCTTCGTGATGGTGCCCGAACGCTCCAAACCAATTGATCGTCCCGACGTACTTCCGCTGGTTCGGCTTTCCTTTCGCCTCAACAAATACATCCACCATGGCTCCCGGAGCTACCTGCGCCGTAATATCGCGCAGCACAAGCCGCGTTGTGATCGGCCCAGTGGGTTTGGCGAGGGCGGTCAACATCTGCCGCGGCACCGCGATGTCGACGGTGGTTCTTGGCTCGGTGAGCTTTACTCCTGCGGCCGAACCCACGACGAGCGGAACGCTCTGGTTTGGATTTTCTGACTTTTGCGTCTGCGGCTTCACTGCCGCCGTATGCACTACGTGTGCGGCAGGCTTCCTCAAACAGTTCGCCACATTTTCGTACACGTATCCATTGGCGTCGGTTGAGAGGAACTCGCTCACCTTCCGCGTCTGCAGGGTTCCGGTCTCGTCCGGGAACGAATAGGAGGTGTTGTCTCCCGCCCCAGTCGCCGTCGAGGCGCTATGCAGATGGTCCCAGCAGGCCCATAAGCGATCGATGTTGGCATGGTGCATGTAGAAGATGGGATCGTTGCCGGCCACCGGCACGTCTCCCATGAGTGCGACCGGGCAGCCTCCGCCGACCGCGCAGTGAATGGTGCCGTGCACTCCCCATTCCACACTCCCCTCGGCGTCAGTGAAGACCGACTGCTTAACGCATCGTCCACATTCGTGCTCGAGATTTTACCGCCGTGGTTGATCTTTACGCTTCGCTTGTCGGCGTAGAGGACCGCGCTGGTGGTCTGGAACTGAGCCGGCAGTACTGCGTAAGTCGGGTTCGTGTAATCCCAGTAAGGAAGGTTGAGAGTGTCGTCACCCGACGCCCAACGCAGCACTCTTTCAAAGTAATACAGGTAGATCCGATGCCAGCCCCAGAACGGGCTTTCATGGTAGATCTGATTGCCATCGGCATCGACCGTGGGAGGGTCGGAATGCACACATGTACCCCAGACTTTGGGCGCCACGCCATCGGAGGGCGGAGTCTGGTCCGGAATACCGTTCCAACTCGCAGCCGCGGCTGGATATTTTCGCTTCATCGCCTCGACGTTCCCG
The DNA here is from genome assembly GCA_963798925.1 of uncultured Acidobacteriaceae bacterium. Classification (GTDB taxonomy): domain Bacteria; phylum Acidobacteriota; class Terriglobia; order Terriglobales; family Acidobacteriaceae; genus Edaphobacter. The sequence goes on along the minus strand of CAWCVD010000001.1, from coordinate 358,992 downwards.
CTGGAATTGGGTCCTGTGCCGTAGTATCCGTGGATATTGGCCCAGTACTCCCAACTCCGCTTGTAGTCGAGCTGCTTCTGCGGGTCGGTCGAGCCGCGCTGGGCATCCAAGGACTTCATTTTCGCGATACCTTTCTCCAGGCTCGCGAGCCGCTTCGCACCGTCCGGCCCCTTCACGAAGTCTTCCCAACTCAAGCGCACTCGCGCGACCGGAGTAGGAGTGGCTGGCGTGTCTGTGGCGCAGCACCGCGCCTCTTCGGGCACAACCGTCATGGTGGCAGGCACCGACGCCGATTGGCACAAGGCTATCCCTGCAAACAAAAGCAGCGACATTTTCATTGATTCATCTATGCGTAGCATATGTTCGCTCCTGGCATGCGCTGAAGAACGAGGGCCTAAGAATATTGAACGGGAGCTTCTCTGCGTGGTTCCCAGGCGAGGCGGGCCCAAAATCGAGAGTTTGAGAGACTATAAGTTCGAACCGAAAGCCAGCAAGCGGCCATCGCAATCCTTCACTACGAACTCTCTCGCGTGCCATGGCATGTTGGCAAGTTCCCGCACGAACTCCAACCCCTTGCCTGTGTACTCAGCATAGAGCGCGTCTGCATCTTCGACGGAGAGATAGGCATCGAGCAGTTCGTCCGCATATTTGTCCGGATTGGCCGTGGGCGGCTCGGCGCAACGAAAGTGAATCGCGTGCTGATCGCGCTCTACGATGGCATATACCGGAGGATGCAGCCACGTTCCCAGACACTCGAAGCCAAGCTTGTCCTGGTAATAGGCGAGCGTTTTGGCGATATCCGTGGTGAAGAACAGCGGCACGATCTGACGAATCATGCCGGAATTGTACAGTGGCCCGTTGGACCGCTAAAGGCTAAGGGCGTCCGGGGGCGGAATTCGATCAGCGTCACGACCCGGTACTCAATCTCACGCCTTCAGAAGCTGTGCAATAGGAAGTCTCGTGCGCTCGCGAGCACTCTCGCTCTTGCGGCTTGATCCGGCAGTATTCGGGCGATTGCAATTGCCCCGATCATCGTTGAAAAGATTGCAAAGAATGCGCGCTCTCTGTCGACAGCCCGTCGACCCGGCATCAGCGGGAGCATTCGATTCTTGTATTTGATCAACTCTCCACGGATCGGGGTCTTCATCGCCTTGTCGGCCCGCGCCAACTCGGGCGCAAGTGCCGCTATCGGGCACCCGCACTCGGCGTGATCGCAGTGTTCCGGGCTTAGGTAGGTCTTCACGATCGCCTTCCACGCCGTTCCGGGTTGGGACTTTTCAGCGGCTTGAGCGAGGCGGTCGCCAATTTCCCGGAAGGCCTCGCTCATGGACTCCGTGAGTAGCTCGTCCTTGCTTCCGAAGTGTTTGTAAAAGCCTCCGTGGGTCAGGCCGGCGTCTCGCATGACGGATGAAACTGCGGTGCCGGTAATGCCTTCGGCGCGAACGCGTCGCGAGGCGTCCTTCACGATCTTCTGATGGATTTCGCCTTTGTGCCCGGGCCGGTATCGCATGGCTCATTATAGGATGCTGGCGATCATCTCACGGTGCGGGCCATCCTTCTCGTGGCATTCGGAGAAATTTTGAATCCATAGGATGATATCTATAATCCTATTCGGAAAGGAGGCCCAATGAGACCAGAGATTCTCTTCCAAATCCATCTCGCCTTAGGTTATGTCGCGTGGCTGCTTTGCTTCGGCGTGTACATTCTGCCCAGACTCAGGTCGATGGAGCGGTTCGAAGCGTACCGTGCCATCGCCACTCTGCATAGCTTCCGCTTCTTCGGGCTGGTCTTTCTTCTTCCGGGCGTCGTGGGCCCTCATTTGCCTTCTGGTTTCGCTACCTTCGCAGCCTATGGCGACTTTGCGACTGGAGTGCTGGCGATACTTGCGCTTCTCACGGTAAGGTTTCGCCCACTCTTTTGGTTCTTCGTTGTTGCCTTCAATCTAGTGGGGGTGGGCGATATTATCCTCGACTATTACCACGCTATCCGGATCGGTCTTCCGGCGATGGCTGGGGAGTTGGGCTCTATGTATGCTATCCCGATCCTGTACGTGCCTTTGCTGATGATCACGCACTTCGTCGCTTTCTATTGGCTGGTGCGCCCTCGACCCAAGTTGGATCGAGCCTTCGTTGCCGATGAAGCGGCGGCTTTCATCAGTCGCTAATAATTTCCCTGGAGATCACTTAGGGCCTCTCGTGCATGCTTCGTATTGCATTGCCAAGGCTTCCAACTGTTCCTGGAGTGCCTTCAAGGTCTTTTGCTGTGCGGGGCTTTCGCGCGTTGACTCGACGGATCGGATTGCGTTTTCAACGCTACCCATCGCAATCAGGAAGTGAAGACATGGATTGCTCATACGTCCTCCTCTAGTTTGATTGAAGTGATTTGTTCCACAGGGAGACTGGTCGACTCAAACAGCGGTGGATGCGCCTTCACCCCAGAACGGAATTAGGTTCGAAGTGAAGGCTTGTGCACCGCTAACAACAAAGGAACTTAGAAGACGCTTTGTGCGGGTGTATTTACGGTGATGCGCGTTCCGGTGATGTTTCCCTGGAAGTGAGCTACAGGAGTCGGATTTAGGATTCCGTTGGTTTCGACGTACTGGTCTACGGTAAAGGTCCCGCTAAACGAGTTCCCGGTACGGTCGAGCGTTATCTGTTCCTGAATCTGCGCCGGTCCAATAAAATTCGATCCGGTCATGTCCCAGCCTGCGGCAAAGTGATTAAGTTTGTAGGCATGATCGTTCACCTTCTGCCACACGCCGAGGCAGAAGTCGCCACTCTGTGGCGGACGGCCGCCTGAGTTCATGATTTCGGTACCGTCGCCGTGCCAGACGGAGTATCCGGCATCGAATTCGGTGCCATTGGGTGCGGTACTGTTGTTCCCTACAACCACAAACTTGACGTGCCACATGCCGACTATCGGATCGATGAGATCGAGCAGATCGCTCGCCATGACGAAGTGAGCTCCCTGGGGTTGTGCGCTTAGCAGTTCAGGACTCCAGCTGATGTGAGACGCTGCGGGCCGGCTGGGGCCTCCGCAGGCAGCATTAGAAGCGGGAACCAAGAACAGAGTGAGTGCGGCCACACCGAGAATGGCCGTCAACGATCTGAATGTGCTCTTCATTTCATTTCTCCTTGCCCGGCTGCGTCGCCAGGGTGTTCTCGAGATAACGCCACCGTTTCGGTTGGCGCAATGCAGAGGAGGTAAAGCCGGGGTGAAGAAGAGGTGAAGCGGTAAGTCATTGAGATAAATAGGGATCGAGCCGACACCATATGGGTGGCTGATATACTTCGGGCGCAGAGGTGCGCTTTGGTAGCCGCGACCGTCTTCGAGTTCGACGACTTCAAGCTGGATTGCGACCGCTTTGAACTGTACCGCGCGGGGCGGGCCGTGAAGCTGGAACGAAAGCCGATGGAGTTGCTTGTTCTGTTGGCGACAAGGAACGGCAATCTCGTTACCAGGGCGGAGATCGCCGAGCGCCTTTGGGGCAGAGAGGTCTTCGTCGATACGGAGCACGGGATCAATACGGCGGTTCGCAAGATCCGCGAGGTGCTGAACGATGATCCGGTGCAGTCCCGGTTTGTGCAGACGGTGACAGGTAAGGGTTATCGATTTGCCGCGCCGATTGTTGAGGTTCATTCCTCATCGGCTGAAGCGAGTCAGATGCGGTCGACAAGAGCCGATGGGCCAGGACCGGTGGAGACGCGGTCGGTTTCTTCTCCTGCCGATGTTGTTCCGGACGCTGCGGCTGCGAGACCAGCCGATGCGGCGATCGCGCTAGCGGACGAGGTTTCGCGCAGGTCACGATTGCGGTATTGGCTGGTGGCGGCGGCTGTTGCAGCCTTTCTCGCAGTGGGGATCAGCCTGGGTGCGCGTGGTTTGAGAGATCGTGCGTTGAACCGCGCAGCCATGCGGAAGATCAGCTCGCTGGCGGTGTTGCCGCTGGACAATCTGTCAGGTGACCGGGGCCAGGATTACTTTGCCGATGGTATGACGGATGAGTTGACTACGATGCTGGCGAAGAATTCAACGTTGCGGGTTGTTTCGCGGACGTCGGTGATGCAGTACAAGGGAGCACATCGTCCGTTGCCTGAGATTGCGCGTGAGCTTGGCGTCGACGGAATCCTCGAAGGTTCCGTGGAACGCACTGGCGACAAAGTGCATATGACGATCCAGCTGATCCAGGCTCCCAGCGATACCCACGTGTGGGCCGAGAGCTATGATCGAGACGCGAATGACGTGGTTTCGCTGCCAAGGGAGGCTGCACAGACGATCGCGAAGAGGCTTAATAGTGCTGTAGAAGTAGCGCCGCAGCGTTATGTTAGCCCCGAAGCCCACGACGCCTATCTGCGCGGACGATATCTTTGGTTCGCGGGTAAGAACGAGGAAGCTGCCAAATACTTCAGGCAAGCGACGGAGCTACAACCGGACTATGCCCCCGGCTGGGCAGGTCTTTCGACCTACTACGGTCAAGGCGCCGGCGGCGAACTTTACCCCAAAGATGCCATCGCGAAGGAAGTGGAAACCGCCACCAAGGCGGTTGAACTCGACGACTCTTTTCCGTGGGCGCACCTCTCGCTGGGAGCAGCAATGTTCTTCAATTGGGATTGGGCTCGGGGAGAACAGGAGATCTCCCGCGCAATTGAACTTGATCCCAACTTGGCCGAGGCCTATCACTTCCGCTCGAAGATGCTTTCCGCATTCGGTCGCAATGAAGAAGCGATTGAAGCAGAGAAGAAGGCGATGGAACTGGATCCGTTTGAACGGCCCTTCGGTATGGGGCTTACCTACATCTGGGCACGCCAATACGAAGCTGCGATCAATGAAGCGCGCTTACGACTTGAAACTCGCCCAGAGGATGTCACATTGCATTGGATACTCTGGGAGGCCTACCGCCGCAAAGGTGCGGACAAGGAGGCCGCGCAGGAGTTGGAAAAGTTGCTTCTGCTTCAAGGCTTGGAGAGTTCGGCCGCAGGTGTTCGGCACAAGTTTGAGCGGGGCGGTTACAAGGCCGTGGTCCTTGGTCAGCTGGATTATTATAAGAAGCTCTCCGAAAAGAAATATGTTTCACCCCTCGAGAGTGCCAAGTATGAAGCTCAACTCGGCCGCCGCGAGGAGACGCTGGCCCTTCTCGAGGAGGGCTATCAACACTCATGACCCGGAGCTACTCTGGATCCAGAACGACCCGGCGTACGATTTTCTCCATGGCGATGAGCGCTACCGATCGCTCATCCGACGGATCGGATTGCCTCCGGTCTATTAAGGCCTGAGATTTCTCCTATTGTGGGTGCGGGTGGTGCTCGCTACGGTTTTGTGTCGGTGGAGTATTGGCGGAAGCAGGGTGTCGGCTTCGTCGTAGCCGGTGGGAAGGTTCGATGTTGGTGGTGGTGGCTCCGGCTTCGAGTAGAGCCTGGATGGATTCGGTGGTGCGGCGGTAGGTCCAGAAGGAGTCGACGGCGGCTTTGATGGCGAGTTGAAGGGCGGTGCGGCCTTTGGCGTCGAGGGCGTTGATGGGGGTTCCCCGAGCGATGAGGAGTTTTACGGTTTCGGGGTGGGCTCGCCAGGCGGCGGCATGAAGGGCGGTGCTGTTTTCGGTGATGTCGAAGTAGAGGTCGCCAGTTTGGTTGAGCGACGCGGGGTCGATTCCCAGGTCGAGGAGATTGCGGACGCCTTCAGTGTTGCCGTTGCCGGCGAACTGGGCGAGAACGGTTCCGGCTTCGGGGAAGAGGTGCACGTTTTTGATGGTCATGTTCTGGAGTGCGGCTTGGTCGTTCCGGGCGCAGGCAGCGATGAAAGGATCGTCCGTGTCTTCGACGTAGAAGATGGGTTCTACGAGGGAGCGAGTGAATCCGCGCTGCACGAAGAGGTCCAGGACGTCGCCTCTGCCTCGGCGCGTGGCCATGTGAATTGCGGATCTGCCTTCGCGGTTTTCGAGGGTGGGGTCGGCTCCGTGGTCGAGAAAGAGCCGGATGATTTCGAGGCTGTTATCGCGCAGGACCGCGTGCTGGAACGCGGTGTTCTTCCAGTGTCCGGTGTGGTTGGGGTTGGCTCCGTGGGCGAGGAGGTAGCGGATGCCTTCAAGGTCATGCCAGTCGGCTTTGCGGAGGAGGAGGGTGGTTAGACTGTCTTCGTTGAGTTTGCCGCTCTCGACGACGATCTTCATGACTTCGTTGTTGTGAGTTTCGGGGAGGTGGTATGGGGTTTCTTCGTCGTTGGGGTCGGCTCCGCGCTCGAGGAGGAGGCGCGTGAGCTCGGGGTGTTTGGCGATGCCGGCGGCTCCGTAGAGCGTGCTTTCTATGATGGGGCGTGGGTTGGGGTGGTCGATCATCTCGTACCAGCCGGTCTGGGCGTTGGCTCCAGCGTCGAGGAGGGTGCGAGCGGTGTTGACGAAGGCTTCAGAGCGGGCGGGATCGAGACGGAGATAGCGGGAGAAGCAGAGGTGGGTGAGGGCGTCCCAGTTGTGGGGGCCTCCGGTGGCGGTCGCGAGTCTTGGGTTTTGGGTCAGGAGTTTTTTGGCGGTGGGTTCGTCGGCGAGGATGGCTGCAGTGTAGATGTTGGCGGTGGCTACTTCGGGGTAGCGTTGGAGGATGAGTTGGGCCTGTTCGAGGGTTCCGGTGGAGTGGCCAGAGTGGCGAGAGACGCAGGCCGCCTCGATGAAGGTGGAGACGGGGTCGGGTAGGTCGGCGAGGGTGCGGATGAGGCGCTGGGTTTCGATGAAGGCGGCGAATTTTGGCCAGCTGTCGAAGCTGTGTTCGCGGGCGAGGATGTACTGTGCGTCGGCGAGGGTGAAGTTTGCGGAGGGGATCTCAGCGAGGGAGAGCTTGTGAAGTGTGGGGTGGCGGTGGCGGATGCGTTCGAGGGCTTCGGGCTCGGCGGCGCGGTGCGCGTGGAGGAGTTCCTTGGCTTGTTTTTTGTATTGTTCGAGGTTGGGGCGGCCGGGTAGCTGCTTTTCAAACATACGAAGCTCCTTTCGGTTGCTGCCTGGACGTCCGCATGAGTCAGGCTGAAAGAAGGTTCGTCGGATTTGGTGATACTGAGGTGGGCACGGCCCTTTCCGCGGACTGGATGCGCCCTTCGCGCTTGAAGGTGACGGTAGTGGGTTTTATGCGGGAAGTCAATCTTCGGGGCCTGGTCGGATATGCTGTTGGGATGCGTGTACGGGTGCTTCCTTTTGGGGTGTTGCGTGATGGGCTGGGGGACGGGGAGTTCCTTGAAATCGCAGATAAGGCTATCGTTGCAGATGTTTTGAACGTCTACAGAGAGCGGTTGCCTGGGTTTGCCTGGGAGTCGATTGCTGTGGCGGTGAACCAGGAGTATGCGCGGGTTGATTTGGTTTTGAAGGATGGAGATGAAGTGGCTTTACTGCCTCCGGTGAGTGGGGGTTGGTTTGGTCTTTGAAAAGACAGAGGCGGAACGCAAAGGTCGCGAAGGGTTTCGCAAACGTCCTCTAACGAAAACGCACGAGGCAGCGTATCGGGTAAGAGGTAAGGGACGACGATGCGGGTTGAGATTGTAGATTCGGTGATTCCGGCGGATGAAATTGCGGCCGAGATGAAGGCGGGGCCGGATGGTGCGGTTTGTGTCTTCGACGGAATTGTGCGCGATAACACGCGGGGACGGAAGACGCTGTATCTCGACTATGAGGCTTACCGGGAGATGGCACTGGAGCAGATGCGCGGGTTGGCGGCTGAGGCGGTGACGAAGTTTGGTGTGCGCGATGTCGCACTGGTGCATCGGCTGGGGCGTTTGAATGTCGGAGAGACGAGTGTGCTGGTGGTGGTGGCTTCGGCGCATCGCGGGGCGGCGTTTGATGCGTGCAGGTGGTTGATCGATACGTTGAAGAAGACGGTGCCCATCTGGAAGAAGGAGCAGTTTGTGGATGGGGCGATCTGGGCGGATGGAGAGCCGTTTCCGGATCAGCTGGTCAGCGGGTCGGCTGGTCAGCTTGTTAGCGAGTCCGATGGTGATGTGGTTGAGGATGTGCCGGGAGGGATTCGGTGAGACTCTCGGCTTGGGCTCTGGTGGGATTGGTTCTGGTGCCGGGATGGGGGTTTTCGCAGGCTCCGATTGAACGACGGCCTCCTCCTCCTGCTCCGGATGCGCAGGCTCCGAAGGATTCGAAGGAGCCGCAGGGTGGATTTCCGACGATTAAGGTGGAGACCCGGTTGGTCAACGTGGCGTTGAATGTGGCGGACGCGAAGGGCTCTCCTGTGGGTGGGTTGAGGCGGGAGGATTTTCAGATTCTCGAAGATGGGAAGCCGCAGGAGATCAGGATCTTTGAGCGTGAGACGACGACGCCGCTGTCGATTGTGCTGGCGATCGATACGAGCGAGAGCGTGTTGACGAATGAGCGGCTGGAGAAGGAGGCGGCGAAGCACTTTGTGGAGGCTCTGTTAAGGCAGCAGGATGAGCTGGACCTGATGGAGTTCTCGGATGTGGTGCGGGAGGTGGTTCCGTTTACGAACCAGAAGAAACAGATCGAGAACGGCATTAACAATGTGCAGCGGGGCGAGGCAACCGCGGTTTATGACGCGGTTTATCTGGCGTCGCAACGGCTGGGGGAGACGTCGGCTGCGGATGGCCGGCGCAGGGTGGTGGTAATGATCACCGATGGCGGCGATACGGTGAAGGGATCGAAGTACACGCAGGCGCTGGAGCAGGCGCAGCGCGCGGGAGCGTTGATTTACGCGCTGATTATTGTTCCGATCTACGCGGATGCGGGAAGGAATGTTGCGGGAGAGCACGCGCTGATTCAGATGGCGAACGACACGGGCGGGAAGTATTACTACGTGGTGGATCCGAAGGACCTGGAGCCGGCGTTCAAGCATGTGTCGGATGACCTGAGGACACAGTATCTGCTGGGCTACTATGCGCCGAGGCGTGGGCTGGATGACTCGTACCGGAAGATTGAGGTTCGGATGACGGATGAGGCGCTGCGGGGAAGCTATGAGCTTCGCTATCGGAGTGGATATTACGCAGACGCTCGATGAGCCGGAGATGACGACCGCGGATCGGCGCTGAAAACGCCGATCAAAGGCCTAGTAAAAATTTGCAAGGATGGCGCCGGTTCGGATCCTGGGTGGATGATGCGATGCCGGGGTGTGATGTACTTGTGATCGGGGGTTGTTGGCCCTGATTTGATGTTGAGGTGTGCCGGATGGCTATGGAGTTTGAATTTGCAGGTGTGGCGGAGGGGATTGCGCGTCGGGCTGGTGCGCTGCTGCGGGATTTCTATGCGAAGGGAGTGGCTACCGAGTACAAGGGCGACGTGGATCTGGTCACCGAGGCTGACCGCGCGAGCGAGAAGTTGATTGTTGCGGAGTTGAAGAAGGCGTTTCCTGGGCATGGGGTTTATGGCGAGGAGGGGACTCGCAGTGCGCTCGAGAGCGAGTACCGGTGGTATGTCGATCCGCTGGATGGGACTACGAACTTCGCGCATGGGTTTCCGGCGTTCTGCGTGATTCTGGGGCTGGAGCGGAGGGTGAAGGAATTGGCGGCGGATGCGGATGGGGAGTTGATCGCCGGGGTGGTCTACGATCCGCTGCGTGATGAGATGTTTTCGACGGAGAAGGGCAAAGGCGCGTGGCTGAATGGGCTGCGAATTCATGTGTCCAAGACGGCTACGCTGCAGGAGTCGCTGACGGGGACGGGATTTCCAAGCAAGAAGCGGCACGACAACCCGAACATTTATTTTTATCAGGAGATTACGCTACGGTCGCATGGGGTGAGGCGAGCGGGGAGCGCGGGATTGGACCTGGCATATGTGGCCAGTGGGCGGCTGGATGGATTCTGGGAGTTCAATTTGAATCCCTGGGATACATCGGCGGGAGTGCTGCTGGTGGAGGAGGCTGGCGGGACGGTGACGCACTTTGATGGTGGCAAATTTACGCTGGATAGCCGGGAGGTTCTGGCTACCAATGGGCTGATCGGTGGGGAGATGGTGCATCTGTTTACGGAGATGTTCGCGGGGCGAGAGATCGAGCCGATTTTGAGTCCGGCCGAGTTTGCGGCTAGGCGGGCGGCGAAGTAAGGTGCGCAAGAGGCGCACAGCACGGGTCATGTTGTTCGATGAATCCGGCGAGGTGTTGTTGATTCGGTTTGTGGCGATGCGGCCGGATGGGGAGTTTGTCTTCTGGGCTTTGCCGGGTGGTGAGATTGAAGAGGGTGAGACTGAGTCTGCAGCTGCGGTGCGTGAGTTGCGCGAGGAGTTGGGGATTGAGGTGACAGTGGAGCGTCTGGTTTATCGCGATGCGAACCAGTTTTGGCATCAAGGGGAGATGCAGGACAATGTGGATTTTCTGTTTCGGGCGCGGTGCGGGCGGGATGAGCCGACGTTGATTGGCATGACGCCGGAGGAGATCGCGATGATGCGGGAGATGCGCTGGTGGACGGTGGAGGAGATTGAGCTTTCGCTTGAACGGATCTTTCCTGTGGATCTCGCAAACCGGGTTCGCGAACAGAGGCAGGAGTGGAATGCGGTCTGATCTGGTCTGGTGTAAAGATTCGGATCGTGGGTCAGTTTTGAATCGGATTCACCGCTTGTATTGTTCGTCAGTGACATGCTCCATCCAATCCACGACCTTGCCGTCTAACCGTTCCTGGATGGCGATGTGAGTCATTCCTGTGGTCGGAGTAGCCCCGTGCCAATGCTTCTCTCCTGGCGTAAACCAGACCACATCTCCGGGGTGGACTTCTTCGATCGTGCCGCCTTCGCGCTGGGCCCATCCGCAGCCTGCGGTGACGATTAACGTCTGTCCGAGGGGATGGGTATGCCAGGCGGTACGGGCTCCCGGCTCAAAGGTGACGCTGGCACCGGCAACCAGGGCTGGGTCGGGCGCTTGAAAGAGGGGGTCGATGCGTACGGTGCCGGTAAACCAGTCTGCCGGACCTTTGCCTGAGGGCTGGGAGCCGATGCGTTTGATCTCCATGACGACATTCTAATGGTTCGATGTGGGGAGGATTTCCAGCTGTTTCACTCCCTGAATCTTTGATTTGCAGAGAGGAGCGGTTGTGCTGCTAGAATCGGAAATCAGGCTGAGGAATAAGCGGCGATTTGAACTTGGACTGAGGTAAGGGAGGTTTTTCGAGATGGCATATGTGATTGCGGAACCGTGCATCGGGACGAAGGATTCGGCTTGCGTGGATGCGTGTCCGGTGGATTGTATTCACCCGAAGAAGGACGAAGCAGGGCATGGCGAGGCGGATCAGTTGTTCATCGATCCGGTGGAGTGTATTGACTGCGGCGCGTGCGTGCCGGTGTGTCCGGTTTCGGCGATCTATGCCGGTGATGATCTGCCGGAGAAGTGGGCGGAGTATCAGACGAAGAACGCCTCGCACTTTGGGCGGTAGTTCTGTTGAGATTGCCTAGACTTTCTGATCGCGCGGCCTGAGGGCTGCGCGATTTTGCTTTTAGGGAGAGCGTTGAATGAAGAGTCTGGCGTCGGTGGAGGATCGGGCGGAGATCCGAGACAGATTGCGGCAGGTTAGGGTCGACGACAGGGGGCGCTGGGGGAAGATGACGGCGAAGCAGATGGTGCGGCATCTGCGCTGTGCCTACGAGGTGGCTTTGGAAGAGCGAACGGTTGGGCCGCAAAAGGGGTTGCCGCCGGTGGTGATGAAGTGGGTTGCGCTGCGGTCGGGGCTTCCATGGCCAAGAAATATTCAGACGACTCCTGAGTTGAAACGGGCGATACGGGAGAGTTCGGAGGCGGATTTTGACGTGCTGGTCCGTCAGACGATTGAGAAGATCGAGGCGCTGGCAAGCGGCGTTAGTTGCGCGCCGTCGCACCCCATGTTCGGACCGATGACGGCGAAGGACTGGCTCCGCTGGGGATATCTGCATGCGAACCATCATCTGCGACAGTTTGGCCGGTAAGCTATGATTCAGCGGGTTGGAGAGGCGATTGTGTTGCGGGTATGGCCCTTCCATGAGGCAGACCTGCTGGTGAGCCTGTTTACGCGAGAGCAGGGGCGAGTGAAGGGAGTGGCGCGGCATGCGATGCGGTCGCGGCGGCGGTTTGGAGGGGCGCTGGAGCCGATGACACATGTCCGGGCCTCGTATGCGGAGAGAGAGCCGAAGCAGGAGCTGGTGAGGCTGGATGCGTTTGAGATTCTGAGCTCGCCGCTGAGCCGGCCGGTGGACTATGCGCGGACGGCGGCCCTGCAGTTTGTGGCAGAGGTGGTGGAGGAGGCGCTGCCGGAGGGCGCGGTGGAAGATGCGGTGTTTCGGCTGGTGGTGGCGGTGCTCGACGAGATGCAGGTGGGAAGGGTGTGGATGCCGGTGACGTATTTTGCGCTGTGGATGTGCAGGTTGATGGGATGGATGCCAGAGTTGGGGCACTGTGTCGTGTGTGGGCTCGATCTGCGGGGAGGGACGGTGTGGTATTCGGCGACGAGCGATGGGGTGACTTGCGGAGATGACTGCCGCGCGGGGAGCGTGGCGTTGTCGGCCGAGTCGGTGAGGGATGCGCAGAGGATCTTTCGCGGGACAGTGAAGGGGCTCGCGGAGGAGGATTGGCCGAAGACGCGGGGGGCCGATCTGCGCCGGTTTGCGGTGGAGATGCTGGAGAGGCATCTGGAGCGGAGATTGGTGAGTGCGCGGGCTTTGGGGCGGGCTTAGCAGCTGGGTGGGATTTTAGTTCTCGATTGTGCTTTATCCAGGTTCGGATGGTAGGCTGATGCCGCAACATTTTGTTTGGGTTGCAAAATAAATGGAGGCACAATGTCAACGGGTTCTCGACGACTAACGCTGTCTGTGATTGTGGCTTGTCTGCTGGCGACTGAGGCCGTTTGGGGTCAGGGTACGAATGAGAGAAAGCAATGGGTGGGGTCGTGGGCGGCTTCGCAGCAGACACCGGAGACGGCGAATCTGCTGGATCCGGAGTTGATGCGGGATGCGACATTGCGGCAGGTGGTGCATTTGTCCGTTGGCGGGAACCAACTGCGGGTGCGATTGTCGAATGCGTTTGGGACACAGCCGTTGCATCTGATGGCGGTGCATGTAGCGCGACCGGGGCCGGCGGGTGGGTCGGCGATTGATGTTGGAAGCGATACTGCGGTGATGTTCCATGGGGCGGCGGATGTGATGATTCCGGCCGGGGCAGAATATGTATCGGATGCGGTTACGTTTTCAGCGGCAGCGCTGTCGAGTATGGTGATCTCGATTCACTACGAAGAGCCGCCGGTGGGTGAGACGGGGCATCCGGGTTCGCGGGCTACTTCGTATGTTGCGCATGGGGATTTGGTTTCGGCTGCCAGTCTTCCGGATGCGAAGACGGTGGAGCACTGGTACCAGATCTCCGGTGTGGATGTGGTGGGGGCGGGTAAATCGGCGGCGGTGGTGGTGCTGGGGGACTCGATTACGGATGGGCATGGAGCGACGACGAACGCGAACGATCGCTGGCCCGATGTTCTGGCGGCGCGGATGCAGGGGGATAAGTCGACTCGCGGGTTGGGGGTTGTGAACCAGGGGATCGGGGGAAACCGGTTGCTGTTGGATGGGCTGGGGCCGAACGCGCTGGCGCGGTTCGACCGCGATGTCGTGGCGCAGACGGCGGTGCGGGTGGTGATTGTGCTTGAGGGCGTGAATGACCTGGGGACTTTGACCCGAGACCATGATGCGCCGGCTGAAGCGCATGCAGCACTGGTGAAACAGATTGAAGGGGCTTACCAGCAGATGATTGCGCGGGCGCATGCGCATGGAATTCGGGTGATCGGTGCGACGATTCTGCCATATGGCGGCTCGAAGTACTACCATCCGGGGCCGGAGAGCGAGGCGGACCGGCAGGCGATCAATGCGTGGATTCGCGAGTCGGGGCACTTCGACAACGTGCTGGACTTCGATGCGCTGATGCGGGACCCGGCGCATCCTAATCTGATGTTGCCGGCGTATGACTCCGGGGATGGGCTGCATCCCGGCCCGGCTGGTTATAAGGCGATGGGTGATGCTATTCCGCTGACACTCTTGAAAAAGTGAGAATGTCAGCCGCGTGACACGAGATCTTAGTGGGGAGCCATCATGGCGTCGTTGAACTGCTTGAAGAAGGCGTTGTATTTTTCGCTGCCCTCGGCCGCGGCAAAGCGGAGGGGTTTGACACGGTCGACGAGGATCTCGGTGGCGTTGGGTTGGGTTTTGATAATGTCGATGACCTCGGCGAGGTAGTCCTTGAGCGGCATGGCGCGTGGGTCGGCGGCCTGCTGGCTTCCCATGAGCTCGGTCTGGACGTAGGGAGGGGCGAGTTCGACGACTTCGATGTTTGTGGATCGGAGCTGGTAGCGGAGGGATTCGCTCCACGAGTGGATGGCGGCCTTGGTAGCGCAGTAGGTGGGGGTAAGGGCCAGTGGCAGGAATGCGAGGCCGGAGGAGACGGTCATGATGGTGGCGTGAGGCTGTTTCTGGAGGTGTGGGAGCAGCGCTGCGGTGAGACGGATGGGGCCGAGAACGTTGGTGGTGACGATCGCCTCGGCGTCGCCTGCGTCAGGTTTGTTGAGAAAGTCTTCGGGGCGCATGATGCCGGCGTTGTGGATGACGACGTTGAGGGCAGGGAAGTCGGCTGCGAGCTTCTGGGCGAAGGCGCGTATGGCTGCGGGGTCTTCGATGTTGAGCGGGGCGGAGGCTATGCCGGGATTGGCGGCGGTGGTCTCGTCGAGGACCTGCTGGCGGCGGCCGGCGATGATGACTTTATTGCCGAGCTTGTGGAAGGACTCTGCGAGGCCGCGTCCGATGCCGGAGCCGCCGCCAGTGATGAGGAGGGTGTTGCCAGTGGTTTTCATGGGTCGATCGTCTCCTGCGTTGAAGATGGAGGATTGCTCTGAAAGGGTAAATCTTCGAGGCGTTCGTTAGATGTGAATGCCGAGAGAAGAGTTTCAAATACGGGTCGTGACCTGGACCGGCGAGTTCAGGCATACTTTCGTCATGGCTTCGATCAGCGGTTGCGGAGCGGTTTCCCGGTTGTTTCGAATGAGGGGGATCGGGTTGTGCACCGCTGCGGGTTTGGCGACGGTTTTGAGTGGAGTCGCGCTGCCTGCCCAGAATGGACAAGGACCGCCGGACTTCGCGATCCCCACGTTGCATGTGTATACGAACCTTCTCCAGGTACCCACGCTGGTGTTGGGGCCGAATCGGGAGCCGCTCGGGAAGCCGATTGCTGAGAGCAGATTTTCGATCAGCATCGATGATGGACCGTTGTTTCGGGCGACCCATGTTCGGCAGCAGGGTGACGATCCGATCTCGCTCTCGATTGTGCTGGACGCAAGTGGAGATTCGGAGAGCCTGATGCCAAAGATGGCAGATGCGATAGCGAGCCTTGCGCCGCTCTCGCTGCACCCGAAGGATCATGTCTCGATCTATGTCCTTGACTGTTCTCTGATCCGTTCCTTAAACGACGTTGCAGCGGATCAGAAGAAGTTGAAGGTCGGGGTCGATGTGGCGCTGCAACCATGGACGACGCGAAAACAGACGAAGCACATGAAGAGTTGCAAGCAGTCGATTCACCTTTGGGATTCTTTAGGATATGCGACGTTGGAGATGGAGAACCTTCCGGGGCGGAGAGTGATGCTGGTGGTGTCGGACGGACACGACCAAGGCAGCAAACACACGTGGAACGCGGTGAGGAGCGCCGCGCAGGGGAACGGAGTCGCGATCTTCGGGATGAGCGAGGTTCCAGGGTATGCGCGCGATGTCGGCCATTCGGTTTTGATCTCAGGCTCGGAGGACCCCTTCCATTCGTTGTGTGAACTGACCGGGGGCATGGTGATGCCGATAACCACTCGATCGGTGATGGAGTCCTTGAAGACCTTTACGAAGACATTGCGGGAGAGGTACATCGTCGAGTTTCCGCGACCGTCGAACGCAACGTCCGGGGAGCACGGGATGGAGGTCAAGATCGCCAAGGGCTGGGCCTATTTTGTTCGGTCGGCAGGGATTTCGGTGCCGCTGCCCGATCCTAAGGTGGTGGCTGATCCGACGACGGTGAGTTCGGGGCCTAAAGAAGCGCCTGAACAGGGAAAACGCCAGATCCTGACGAATCCGCAGTGAAGGCGCGGGCGGCGGCAGAGGGCCGAGCTGCGCCCAGCGGTTAGAATCAATGAATTGCCAGTTATCGAGAAGAGAGATATGAGTGGATTGGTTTCTACGGTCGGCGAGAAGCGGGCGCTGACGTTTCAGGAGTTGTTGTTTACGCTGCAGCGGTTCTGGGCGGACCGCGGATGCGTGCTGCAACAGCCGTATGACGTTGAGGTGGGTGCGGGGACGATGTCTCCGGATACGTTTTTGCGTGTGCTGGGACCAAAGCCAGTGAGGATTGCGTACGCGCAGCCCTCGCGCAGACCGGCGGATGGACGGTATGGGGAGAATCCTAACCGGCTCTTCCGGCATACCCAGTTCCAGGTGATTCTGAAGCCGCCGCCGGAACGGATTCAGGAGATTTATCTTGAGTCGCTGGTGGCGATCGGTATCGATTTGAAGGAGCACGACATTAAGTTTGAAGAAGATAACTGGGAGTGGCCGGTGGGCGGCGCGTGGGGTGTCGGATGGCAGGTGATGATGGATGGGCAGGAGATTACGCAGTTCACGTACTTCCAACAGTGCGGCGGGATGGATCTTGACCCGATCTCGGGTGAGATTACGTATGGGCTGGAGCGGATGGCGCAGTTTCTCCAGGATAAGAGATCGATCTATGACGTGGTCTGGGCCGTGGAGCCGGAAACGGGCCGCGAAGTGACGTATGGGGAGATGCGGCTGGCCGAAGAGGAACAGTTTTCGGCGTATAGCTTTGATTATGCGGATGTTTCGAAGCTATGGGAACACTTGAATTTGTATGAGGCGGAGTGTCTCGCGCTGCTTGAGAAGGCGAAGGGCTTTGACAAGATGGATCCGCTGACCTTGAAGCGGTTTCCAGTGCTAGGAGCGTATGAGCTGGCGCTGAAGTGTTCGCATGTTTTTAATCTGCTGGATGCGCGCGGCGCGATTAGTGTGACGGAGCGGGTGGGTGTGATGGCGCGGATTCGCACGCTGGTGGTTGGTGTGGCGAAGGCTTATGCGGAACAGCAGCGAGTCAGCGAATTAGCTGGTCAATTGGTCAGCTAGGCGCGAGTTAGCGAATTTACGAGAGTCAGGACGGATATGGCGGAGTTTTTGTTTGAGATTGGGTTGGAGGAGGTTCCGGCGCGGATGATTGCGGGCGCACAGGCGGAGCTTGAGCAGCGCGTGGTAAAGATGCTGGAGCGTGAGCGGCTTGTGCAATCGGGTGTGGTGACGAAGAGCTTTGCGACTCCGCGACGGCTGGCGGTCTGGGTTGCGGATGTTGCTCATCAACAGCAAGATGTGGCTGAGGAACTGGTGGGGCCGTCGGTGAAAGTGGCTTACAAGGACGGCGTGGCCACTCCTGCGGCTTTGGCGTTTGCGAAGAAGGCCGGAGTGGATGTTGCTGCGCTGAAGACAGTGACGAATGCCAAGGGAGAGTATCTGGCGGCGACGGTGGTGAAGACTGGTCGCAGTGCTGCTGAGGTGATTGCGGCGGAGTTGCCGAAGGAGCTTGCGGGGATTTATTGGGCGAAGAATATGTATTGGCGGCCGGGAAAGCCGGAGCGGTTTGTGCGGCCTGTCCGGTGGATGGTGGCTCTGCTAGGCAGCGGGGTGGTGCCGGTTGAGTTTGGCGGGAAGACGGCGGGTGCGGTGACGTTGGGTCATCGGGTGTTGTTTGGGGATGAGCCGATTGCGCTGAGTTCGCCGGGTGAGTATGAGGATGCACTGCTCAGTGGGTTTGTGATCGCGGATGTGGAGGCACGGCGAGAGAGGATTCGCAAGGCCCTGGATAAGGTGACACGTGACGTTGAGGGTGCGCGCTGGCGCGAGGATCACGGCCTCGTCGATAAGCTGACGCATCTGACGGAGTGGCCTTCGGTGCTGCTGGGTGGGTTTGAACCGGAGTTTCTCGCGCTGCCGGAGGAGGTTTTGGTGACGGTGATGCGGGATCATCAGAGCTACTTCGCTGTTGAGGATAAACACGGCAAGCTGGCTCCGCATTTTCTTACGGTGTTGAATACCGAGACCGACGCGGCGGGGATGGCGGTGATTCGGCACGGCAATGAGACCGTGTTGCGCGCGCGGTTCAACGATGCACGGTTCTTCTGGGAGTTCGACCAGCGTGCGCCGCTAGCGGAGCGGGTGAAGCTGCTCGAGAGTGTGACGTTTCAAAAGGAATTGGGAAGCTATGCCAAGAAGGCCGAACGAGTAAGGAAGCTGGCTTCAAAACTTGCAGAGCTTGCTGCGACACGCGGCGTCTCTGTTGATGGAGTCGCACTCGATGAAGCGGCGAGTCTGGCGAAGACGGACCTGACCACTGAGTTGGTGAAGGAGTTCACTGAGCTGCAGGGCGTGGTGGGTGGCCTTTATGCGCGTGCGCAAGGGTTTCTGCCCTCGGTCTCCGACGCGATCTACGATCAGTACAAGCCGGAGTCGATGGAAGATTCCGTTCCGCGAACAACGGAAGGGGCGTTGCTCGCCATTGCAGATAAGGCGGACACCATTGCGGGGATGTTTGGTCTTGGGCTCGAGCCGACTGGATCGAAAGACCCTTTCGCGCTTCGACGCGCTGCAAACGGAGTCGTGAAGATTCTGGCGGAGACGGCGACTCCGCTACCGCTGACGCTGGGCGATATTGCAGATGCGGCTTCGGCGAGCGAGACCCTGCGGCTCCGCATAGAGGTGTTCTTTGCGGAGCGCCTGGAGTTCTATCTGCGCGAGGCGAAGGGGCAGGCTTATGACGTCGTCAAGGCAGTGCTTGCCGCCGGTGCGAATGACGTGCGCGATGCGGTGTCGCGCGCGGAGGCTCTGACGGCGGTGCGCGGCTCGGATGATTTTGCGGCGGTTTCGGCGGCGTTCAAGCGGATGAAGAATATTCTTTCGCAGGCAGAAGAGAAGGGAATTGCGGCGGCTTCGAGTGTTGATGCTGCTCTGTTGACGGAGAGTACGGAGAAGGCATTGGCGGAGCGATCGGAAAAGTTGGCGAAGAAGGTGAAGGGGCTGCGCGAAGAGAGGAACTACCGAGCTGCGTTGGAAGAGATCGCCACACTGCGGCCACAGGTGGATGCATTCTTCGATTCTGTGATGGTGATGACGCCCGATGAGAAGGTTCGCGCGAACCGGCTTGCGATGTTGGAGAGGGTGCTTGGAGATTTTTCCGGGATCGCGGATTTTTCGGAGATCGTGACGGCTGGTTAGAGCTGCCGCCAGAGGTTAGCCCTGACAAGTTTAACGCGCAAGACAAACGCGGAAGCTGGTTGGCTTCCGCATTGTGTTGCTGATGAAACAGACAACGGTTTGTTGACTGTGACTTAGTGGGTGAGGACTATTGCCCCGGCTACGAAGAGAAGGACCGCGCCCAAGGTAGCGAGGGGGATCACGACGCCTTCGTAGAGCTCAATCTTGTCACCATTGGCAGGGCCGTCTTCGGCACGAAAGTTCGATTGGTACATTGCAACCTGATCGTTCTGCTGTGTATATTCCATCTTTTTTCTTTCCCCGTGTGACTCTCGCAGCGCGGCTGCGAGAGAGATGAGTCAGAGTTCGCTTTGTAACGGGTCCTATGCGAGTCGCTCTGCTGTCTCCTGGCAGACATCATCGGTGACGAAAGTCACCATCTGCAAGGAATACGTATCGGATGGTATCTGGCATGTAACCTGCTCGGAAATACGACCTTCGGGCCATGACTTAGATACTTGTCGGTGAAGGCCGGAGCTGGAGTTGCACAAGTCCGGCATGATGCCGAGGCTGAACGAAGCGATCGGCGGGCAGAGCGTAGGGCTCCGGGAGCTCACCGAGCACCATCGCGATTTCGTCGCATGCGTTGCGCCGGGCACAACGAATGCAATCCTTCGCCACCTTGTCGGGCAAGGCATGACGGTCGGCGACACCGAAGTGAAAGTGTTCGAAGAAAGCGGGAATGCGTGTGAAGAGACAGACGCACTTGATGTCGCGGGCCTCGGCTTCATGAAGAAGAGCGCGCACAAGAAGGCCGCCTGCTCCACGCCCTTTGGCTTCAGGGTCGACGACGATGGAGCGGATCTCCGCGAGGTGCTGACCGTAGATATGGAGTGCGGCGCAGCCGATGAATTGATGGGCGGCGGTTTCGACGATGGTGAAGGTGCGGATGTTGGTGCAGATCTCCGTATAGGAGCGGCGGAGCAGGGTACCGTCGGAGGAGAAGCTGTTGACCAGCTGATGGATATGGCGGGCGTCCTGTAGCCACGCTCTCCGCGTGTGGAGGGATGTTGTGAGCGCGTTTTCCGTTTTGACGAGGGAAGTTGCGAGTGAAGACGAGAATGAGGAGGCCGGAGGTTCTTGTACGAGGGACAATGCCATAAGGCACTACGCTTTTCCTGGCTCCGAGAAGCTGGAGCAGTAGGGTTTGGGTTGAGGTGCAGGTTCGAGGCCGAGCGGACGGCTAGCTTCCGTAATGGCGACCCTCGTGGGAAGATTCCCAAGGGATAGGGGCGAAGGTGCGCTGGAAGAAGGTGTTGTCGACGATGTAGCGCTCGTGATTCTCACCTTCGATAATCCAGTCGCCGGGATAGGCTTTCCGCTGTCCCGAGTCAGTGAGGATGACGGTAGAGTTGATGCATTGGGTGGCATTGACGAGAAGGGGCCTGCGGGTGCGAAACGTGTTCATGAAACTGTCTCCTGGCGACGCTATTTTGCCGCCGAAGAGTATTTCAGCAGGTTGCCCATAAGAATGGCGTAATCGTTTTCGTAAATTTCCGTAAAGGCTTCCGCTACTTTCGCTGATCTAGAATAGGTCCGTGTAGCGAGGCGCATTGGCCCGTAGTTGCGTCTTATGGGAAACGGATGCCTGCATCTGTTGATCTGCTGATCTGCGGATTCCGCCGAGGCTTTCGACCCGTGAGGCTGAGCTACTCCAACCCGAACAGAATGCCGGAGCTCGACGCGCTGCGCGGGCTGTTCCTGGTGTGGATGACGCTGACACACATGCCGACGAGGTTCAGCGACTATGTGAACCAGCCGATCGGGTTTGTGTCTTCGGCTGAAGGGTTTGTCTTTATGTCGGCTCTGCTAGTGAGCCGGGTCTATCTGAAGGAGGCGCAGGAGGACTCATCCGGCCTGCGCGTGAAGCTGTGGCGGCGAACACTGAAGATCTATGGCTACCACCTGCTGCTGCTGGCGTTCGCGTTTACCGTGGCTGCGGCGGTAGCGGCGACGACGCATCGTCCGGCTCTGTATAACCTGCTGAATTTTTACCTGGCGCACCCCGTGGTTGCGATTGCCGGATCGGTGCTGCTGATCTACTGCCCGCCGCTGCTGGATATTCTGCCGATGTATGTGCTGTTTCTTTTCCTCACGCCGATGATCCTGACGGCAGCGATTCGCTTTGGCTGGAGGCGGATTCTCGCGGTGAGTGGGGCGGTGTGGCTGGGCGCGCAGTTGGGGCTTAGAGCGCTTCTGCACAATGTCGTGGTGCATGCGACACATCTGCCGATTCCGCTGCAGGAGACGGGGGCGTTCAACCTGTTTGCATGGCAGGGCGTATGGATCGCAGGGTTGTGGCTGGGGGCGAAGTCGGCGCAGGGCGACGTACCGTTGCGGCGTTTGCCGAAAGAGGTGATTGCATCATGCGGCGTCATCTGTCTCTTCTTTATCGCGGTTCGGCATGGATGGCTGGGACCGTATCTAACGCAGGATTCGTTCAAGCTGTCGCTTGACAAGTGGCAGATCGGGCCGCTGCGCGTGTTAAACCTTGCGGCGTTTCTTGTCATCTGTCACTGGCTGCGGCGTTATCTGGTGCGACTGGTTGCCATCGAACCGTTTTTGACGCTGGGGAAGGCTTCGCTGCAGGTGTTTTGCGCGCATGTAGTGTTTGTCTTTGTAGGTTTAGCGCTGCTGTATCAAGACATCCCACAGCTTCATGGGCTGCGTGCCTATGGAATGCTGTTGCTGACATTCACAGGGCTGATTCTCGTGGCGGTTCGTGAGGTCCGGCTGCGTAGGGCGGAACGGAAGAACGCCGCTTTGTTGCAGGGGAAAAAAGCAGTAGCTAGTTGACGCGTTGGAGGCGGTCGATGAGCTTCTGGGCGAGGGGTTCGCCGGACTCGGTCCAGAGAAGGCGGCTGCTGATGCCTGAGTTTTTTTCGACGGAGAGGATGAAGGCCAGGAGCATCTCGACGTTCTGCTGAATACGTTTGGTGGCTTCGGCATCGAGCTCCTCGTCTTCGAGTGTTTCGGCTAGCCAGGGCGTGTCGAGGCCGAAGTCGACGCGGATGTGGCCGTTCTGTTCGAAGGTCGCGTCGTCGAACTCGGGGCCGAAGCCGAGGAAACGGACCGTGGAGGGCTGGGGTTTCCAGATGGTGTCGAGTGCGGCGGATTCCGTTACCTGATTGGCGCTCGTGTCTGGGGTCCACAGTTTCCAGCGCATCTCGAACTCGTAGGCGGTGTCGTCGTGGAGCTGTTCGGTGGCCTCTGCCACTGCGTTTTCGATGAGTGCGTCCGTAGTCTCTTCGGACCGGTCATCGAGGACGTAAGTGCGCTGATAGCTGGGCGCTTCGTTGAAGCTGATTGGGTAGGTGGTGGCAGAAGCGACACGCGGTTCCTTGCTGATGAGCGCGAACTGTCGCATTACCGATACCATTGTGGCGGGCAGCGCCTCCAGGCGGAAGTTAGGGAACCAGAGACTAAGGTAGAGCTGATCGGCCATAGGGTTAGTTTAGACCGCCGCTACGCGTTGCGAACCCGAACTACGCTGAGAAGCTCGGTTTGGCGGCAGAACCTGTTTTGGCGTGGGGCGGCGGTTCATTGCCCCTTTGGGTGAGAAGATAGAGAAGGATGAACGTTTCGGTAGAGCGGCTGCGGATTTGGTTGCTGGTGGGTGCGGGCCTGCTGGTGCTGGTGGTGGCCTCGTTTCTGGGATACGCGCACCACCGGGCGCACCGGTTTCTGGCGAATCTGCCGGCGAAGCTGGGAGTGGATGTCCGCAGGGAGACCAATAACGTCACCTATTCGCAGTCGGTTGAAGGAAGAACCGTCTATACGATTCATGCGGCGAAGGCGGTGGAACGTGCGGACGGCAAGATGACGCTGCACGATGTGGGGATCGTGCTGTATGGGCGGAAGCAGGACCGGGCCGACAGGATCTACGGTAGTGAGTTTGAGTATGACCAGGCTGCGGGGGTCGTGCGCGCTGAAGGCGAGGTGCACATCGATCTGCAGGCGCCGGAGGCCGCAGATGCGAAGGCGAAGATGGACTACGCGGCGGGAAAGGATCTGCATGGGTCGAAGGCCGGGGAGGGAATTGCCGGCGAGCACGAGAACAAGGATGAGCGCCTGATCCATGTGACGACGAGCGGTCTCGTCTTTCTGCAGAAGCTGGGCGTTGCGGCGACGGACAAGGAGATTGAGTTTGAATCGAATGGGATGACCGGCCATGCTGTCGGGGCAGACTACAGCGCGGATACGGGTGTTGTGGTGCTGCACTCCGCGGTCCGAGTGAATGGGCTGCAGCACGACCGGCCGGTGGTCTTGACGGCGACGCATGCGGTGCTGGATCGACCCGGTCAGACGATGGCGTTGACACAGGCAAAGTATGTTTCGGTGCCAGAGAACACCGGCGAGGGCCAGACGGCTCAGGCGCAACACGTCGTGGTGCATCTCAGGAAGGATGGATCGGCTGAACGGGCGGAGGGCGACGGCGACGTGACGCTGACGAATGGAGCAGGGGGAAGCGTGACGGCTCCGAGGGGCGAGATGACGCTGAACCCGGAGAACCAGCCGGTTTTTGCGAAGATGACGGGTGGGGTGAGGTATGGATCCGATGAGCCGCTGCGCAAGGCGCAGGGAGAGGCGTCTGAGGGAACCGTGGCCTTCGAGAAAGGACATCCTGAGCACGTGACGATGACCGGCCCTGTTCACATGCATGAGCGTGTGCGGGCCTCGGACGCGGCCGGCGAACTCTGGAACGAGCGGGATCTGAACGCAGGTGTACTGGAGTTGGCGCTGGCTACAGATTCCGCGGGAAGGTCGCTGCTGCGCGACGCGAAGGCGACGGGCGATGCGCGGTTGAAGGTAACGAGTGCAGCTGCAAAGGGCGGGATAACGAGTAGTTCGTTCTCCGGAGACGTGTTGACTGCGCGTTTTGTGCGGATTGGGAGTGTCGACCACATCGCCGAGGTGCATGGGGACGGTCACACGGCCTTGCGCAAAATGGATGCGGCGGGGAAGGTTGATACGAGTTCGGGGGATTCGCTGGTCGCCGACTTCAGGCCCGCACCACCGACGGTAGGAGGCGCAGCGAGCCGAGGGCAGTCCGCAAAGAAGGAAGAGTTGGGTGGTCAGGGTGGGGACGAGATTGCCGATGCGACCTTGCAGGGACATGTTGTGATCACGCAGGTGCCGGCGAAGAAGCCTGGGGACACGGTTGCGCCGGCTGAGCAGCGCGCGACGGCGGAACGGGCTGTCTACGATGGGGCGTCGGATCGGACCTTAGAGCGGACGACGCTTACCGGGAATGTGCAGGTGAGCGACGGAACGAGCGTGTTGTGGGCCGATCGGGTGGTCACGGAGCAGCAGAGCGGCGATGCGACGGCAGATGGCTCGGTCAAGGCGAGTTACGGGCAAGCCGGAAGCAATCAGGAGCCGGTGCATGTACTGGCAGCGCGGGCGGAGCTGAAGCGAGGTTCGCAGATCGCGACGTTTCATGGAGTCGCCGGCCGGCCGGCGAGATTGTGGCAGGGAGCTTCGCAGGTCGAGGCGCCCGTGATTCAGTTCGAGCAGAAGCAGAAGCGGTTATTGGCCCATGGCGAGGGCCAGGGAGCGCCCATGGCGGTGCATACGGTGCTGGTGCGGAGCGACGCCAAGGCATCGGACACGACGGCGGTTCAAGCAAAGTCGTCGCGTCCAGCTGGGGGGCTCGCGAGCGCAGACAAGGCAGGAGTCATTCGAGTGGCGAGCCGGGACCTGACCTACTCCGACGAGGCGCGGAAGGCGGAGTTTACCGGCGGAGTTGATATAGAGACAGCAGATGGCAAAATGCAGGCTCAGCAGGCTGTGGTTTATTTGCAGTCGGGGCACAAGAGTGTCGCAGGAAAGGTTTTGGCAGCGGAAGAGACGAAGCCGGCGACGTCCTCTGCTGCCACGGATGGGTTCATGGGGGGCAGCGTGGAGCGGATGGTCGTTACGGGACGCATTGAGATGGAGGAGCCGGGCCGGCGCGCGACTGGCGAGCAACTGGCGTATACGGCAAGCGATGCAACGTATGTCTTGACGGGGACAGCAACGGTTTTGCCGAAGGTAATCGATGATCAGCGGGGGACCGTCACGGGTACGTCCCTGCGATTCCGTTCGGGCGACGATAGCGTCGTAGTTTCTAATGGAGGAGTGAACGGCGCGGGGCAAAAGGTACGCACGGAGACGCGGGTGAAGAACAGGCAATGAAGACGTTATCGACAGAGGAGATCGCAAAGTCGTACGGCGGCCGCCAGGTGGTGAAGGGAGTCAACCTGCAGATTGAGCAGGGCGAGGTGGTGGGGCTGCTGGGGCCGAATGGAGCGGGAAAGACCACGAGTTTCTACATGATCGTAGGGCTGGTGCGGCCGGATTCGGGGCGAGTGCTGGCGGATGGCCACGATATCAGCCGGCTGCCAATGTATCTGCGGGCGCGGAGTTATGGAATCAGCTATCTGCCGCAGGAACCCTCGGTGTTTCGGAAGCTGACCGTGCAGGACAATATCCTGGCCGTGCTGGAGGCTCAGCAGTTGAGCTGGGAGAACCGGCGAACGCGCACCGAGCGGCTGATTGAACAACTGAACCTGGGACACGTTCGCAAGACGCGTGGCTACGCCTTGAGCGGCGGAGAACGCAGGCGCGTGGAGATTGCGCGATGCCTGGCGATCGAGCCAGCATTCATTCTGCTGGACGAACCATTTTCGGGGATCGACCCGATTGCCGTGCTTGACCTGCAGGAGATTATCTTTGGGCTGAAAAGGAGCGGAATTGGCGTGCTGATAACGGACCATAACGTGCGGGAGACGCTGTCCGTAACTGACCGTGCGTACATCATTACCGAGGGCAAAATATTTGCTACGGGGACTCCGGGAGAGCTGGGGCGCAATCCCGATGTCCGCCGGATCTATTTGGGAGAAAACTTCTCCATGGATTAAGGGTATGAATGTGCAACTTCCGTTGTAAGGCTACGTTGCTATCGGTGCAGTTCGCTCAGTCATTGGTACGGTTAGACTTACAGCCAGAACAGGGTCCAGGCGTGTAGACTGTGGCCAAGCCAAAAAATGGTGTTCTGTGTGCAGATGATTGCACAATAGCAATCGTAAGCAAGACAAGAGCCAAACACTGCATCTACACAAAAGAAGGGCGAAGGGATAAGTAGGGGATAACGTGCTGCTGCAACCAAAGCTGAACTTGAAGGTCTCACAACGCCAGGTGCTGACGCCGGGATTGGTGCAGATGGTCAGCGTGCTGGCGCTGAACAAGCTCGAGCTGAAAGAGATGATCAACACCGAGATGGTGGAGAATCCGGTCCTGGAGGAATTGGAGGAGTCCGCAGTCTCGCTGGAGGAGCGGGCGGGAATCGAAGGGGACCGGGAGCGTTCGGCCGAAGAGGTGGCAGCCGAAAGCGAGAGGGTGGAGAAGGACCCGTTCGACGAGATCGACTTCGGAAGTTATTTTCAGGATTACCTTGATCCAGGGTTTCGTACATCTTCGAATTTTGAAGAGTTCGACAAGCCTTCGTTTGAAAACTTTCTCTCACAGCCAAGTACGCTGAGCGATCATCTGGCGTGGCAACTTGGCTCGTTGACGCTGAGCCCCGAGGTTCGCGCAGCGACGGAGCTCGTGGTGGGCAATCTGAATGAAGACGGCTACCTGACGGCGACCGATGAGGAGCTGGTGGAGCTGATGTTGCAGCCTGCTATGCCCGGACGCCCTGAGCCGATCCCTTTTCCAAAGGGAAAGACGATCCAGCTGACAGAAATGGAGCCACCCGAGGCGCACCAGAATTGTGCAGGCGCGATCGAAGATGAGGCGCTCGAGATAGCCGCTGCAGCGGGCGATGAACTTGCGATGCTGATGGCCGCTGTCCGCCAGGCAAGGTCGCTGGTTAATTTTCTCGATCCGGTTGGCGTAGGAGCGCGCGACCTCCGGGAATGCCTTCTGATTCAGATCTGCGCACAGCAGGGCGAGGCGGCGATTGTGCTCCGACGCCGGCAGATGCTGGCTTCAGACTCCTCGGCCGCAAACGGAGAGGCCGGTGAGAAAGTCCACGCCGCGGTCGATTCGAATGGAACTCACGAAACCTCGGAGCGAGCGGATATCTTCGGCATTGCAACACACATCGTGACGAATTGCCTGGCGCTGCTGCAGAAGAAAGATATGCGCGAGCTGACACGGAGCTGTGGTCGTTCTGCCGAAGAGGTCTCCGCGGCAGTGGAGTTTATCCGGACGCTGGACCCGAGGCCGGGGCAGCGCTACAACAACAGTGAAACGCGCCTGATTGAGCCAGACGTTGCGTTCGTGAAGCGCGACGACGTGTACATCGTGGTGATGAACGAAGAGGATATGCCTACGCTGCGATTGAACCAGGGCTATCGCAGAATGTTGCAGCAGAAGGCGACGGAGAAGGAAGTCAAGGAGTATGTGAAGGAACGGTACAAGTCGGCGATCCAGCTCCTTCGGAACATCGAACAGAGAAAGAACACCATTGTGCGGACGTGCGAGGTGATCGTGCGGCGTCAGCAGGAGTTCCTGGAGCACGGCGTCAATGCACTGAAGCCGATGATGATCAAAGAGGTCGCCGAGGAGATTGGGGTCCATCCTTCTACGGTGAGCCGTGCGGTGGCGAACAAGTATGTGCATACGTCGCAGGGTGTGTTTGAGCTCCGCTTCTTCTTCTCTGAGGGCGTGAATGGGCCCGAGGGCGGCGATCTGCCTCTGGTGCTGTTGAAGCGCAAGGTGAAGAAGCTGATTGAAGAAGAGGATGAACGGAAGCCGCTGACGGACGATCAGCTGGCGGCCGAGCTGCAGCGGCAGGGGATCCAGGTCACCCGAAGAACGGTCGCTAAGTATAGGGAAGATATGCAGATTCCAAGTACGCACCAGCGTCGTGTACGCTAATCGTCTGCGAAGATCCTGTCAGATCGCAGGGACGAGGTGAGCAGATGGACGTGGAATACACCGGCAGACAAACCACCATTACAAAGAAATTGAAACTGAACGCGGAAGCGGGGCTCGCTCGGATTGCGAAGATCGTGGGTAATTCCGGCAACGCGCACGTGATTCTCTCCACGGACAAATACCGGCAGATCGCCGATGTGACGGTGCAGACGAAGCACTACAAGCTGGTAGCGCGCTGCGAGGCAACGGAGTTGGAGATCGCGCTGCGCGATGCGCTGGAGAAGATCGAATCGCAGGCTATTCGACAGAAGAAGAAGTTCGGGACAATAAAGCGGCATCCCAAGGCAGACGTGAAGGCCGGAAAGACGGAGTCCGCCGCGGGGGCGAGGAAGCCAAGCGTTCCGGTGAAGATTGCGTCGAAGAGCAGCGCCGGTCGCAAGGCAGTGCCTATGCTCGTTCATTCGTTTCCATCTCACTCGCCCCTGCCGGAGCCGCATGTCGTCCGCTCCACCGACGGGATTGCTCTGCGGCCGATGTCGCTGGAGGAAGCCGTGAAGGAGGCTGCGTTTCGCGACCGTGATGTATTTGTCTTCCGCGACCATGGCGGCCAGGCGATGGTGCTGCATCGCAAGCGAGATGGAAAGATGGAGTTGATCGAGGTTCCCTAGGCCGGGGTGGTAGGATTTCCAGCATGTCGAGCAAGAAGATCAGCAAGCGATCCAGGAAGACAGACGGCAAGAAGCGCAAAGCGAAGAAAAGAACACAGCCGGGTTCGGAGCATCGGAGTGAACTGGTTATTTTGACCGGACTTTCGGGGTCCGGAAAGCTCTCTGCCCTGAAGGCTTTCGAAGACCTCGGTTATTACTCTGTTGATAACCTGCCTCTCGAGCTGGTACCGCGATTTG
Organism: uncultured Acidobacteriaceae bacterium; assembly: GCA_963798925.1. GTDB lineage: Bacteria > Acidobacteriota > Terriglobia > Terriglobales > Acidobacteriaceae > Edaphobacter. The sequence goes on along the minus strand of CAWCVD010000001.1, from coordinate 329,958 downwards.
CGGATCTGGTTCGGCAGTCGGCGGAGATCCAGCGAGCGGCCCTGGTCGTCGACGTGCGCGAGGGAATGCGGCTGGATGAGTTCCCTACGATCCTGAAGGATGTCCGCAAGGTGCTGCCAACCCGCGTCTTGTTTCTGGAGGCGAGTGATGAGGCGCTGATTCGCCGCTTCTCCGAGACGCGGCGGCCCCATCCGATGGGGCGCGGGGATACGGTGGTGAAATCAATCCGGGCGGAGCGGAAGCGGCTGGACCCGATCCGCAACGTCGCGGACATCGTCCTGGATACGACCAAGTTCAATGTGCACGATCTGCGAGCGCGGATTAACACGCAGTTTGAACGCGAGGAGAGAGACCAGAGCCTCATGATCTCCTCGAACAGCTTCGGATTCAAGAACGGCGTGCCAACCGAGGCGGACCTGGTCTTCGATGTGCGGTTCTTGCCGAATCCACATTTTGTCCCGGAGTTCCGCAAGCTGACCGGGAAGGATCCGAAAGTAGCGAAGTACGTCCTGGGGTTCCCGCAGACGAAGGAGTTTCTGGACAAGGCAACCGACATGCTGAAGTTTCTTCTGCCTCACTACATCAAAGAGGGGAAGAGCTATTTGACGGTGGCCTTTGGGTGCACTGGCGGCCAGCACCGCTCAGTCTTCATTGCGGAAGAGATGCGGAAGCGGCTCGAGCGCGAAGGCTACCGCGTGAAGTCTTCGCACCGGGATATGCCGAAGTAGCGGGCGCGCGTGTGATCTGACTTCAAAAGGGCGGCGCGCACTAGAATGGTGAAATGCGTGGAACGAGAAGAACGATCGGGAGACTGACGGCTTGAAGCGCATCTGGCGATTGTTGCTCTATGTCCGGCCATATGTCCTGTACTCGCTGGCGTCAGTTGTGCTGATGGCCGTTGTGGGTGCAATGGCTGCGTTCCGCATCCTGCTGGTGAAGCCGATCTTCGACAATGTGTTGAGCCCCGATGCGCCGCCGGGGCTGGTCCTGGTCTTTCGCATTCCACACACAGATTACGTAATCAACCTGCAGCGGTTTCTGCCCAGCTACTTCCACAACGCGTGGACGGTCGTGGCTGTGGCGCTGGTCGGATCGGCGTTCCTAAAATCGATTTGCGACTATGCCGGCACTTATCTGGTGAACCGTGCCGGATTCGGCATGATCACCGATCTGCGGAACGATCTTTACAACGCTGTGTTGCGACGGTCAGTGGGCTTCTTTCAAAAACATACGACAGGGACCCTGCTATCGACCCTGATCAATGACATCGAAAAGGTTCAGTTTGCGATGTCGAGCGTGTTGAGCGATTTTTTGCAACAGTTTTTCACGTTGATCTTTACGGCCGTAGCGGTGGTTATCGTCGGCGGCAAACTTGCCTGGGTGCTGCTGCTGTTTTTGCCGGTGGTGGTGCTGTCCGCCCGACGCATTGGGCGAAGAGTTCGGCAGACGACGCGCAAGGGGCAGGATAAGCTGGCGGAGATTCAGAACATTCTTCACGAGACCATTACAGGGAATCGCATCGTGAAGGCCTTCGGGATGGAAATGTGGGAGATGAACCGCTTTCGCCGCGCTGCGCGAAAGCTGTTCGATGCGAATCTGAAGTCGGTCAAGGTGCAGGCGATCAGTTCGCCTCTGATGGACCTGATTGCGTCGATGGCGATTGCCCTGTTGCTGCTGCTGGGTCGCTGGAGCATTCAGCAAAAGCAGATGACCGCAGGATCGTTCATTACGTTTCTGATTGCGGTGTTTACCCTGTACGACCCTGTGCGAAAGTTTGCCGCTTTCTACAACAGCTTTCAGCAGGCGATCGGCGCGAGCGATGAAATCTTCAAGTTCATGGACGCGACCGACGATGTGCAGGAGAAGAAGCGCGCGTTTGTGCTGAAAGGGTTCAGGGACGAGATTCAGTTCGATCATGTGGGCTTTGCTTATGAGAGTGAAGGAGAGACTAAGCAGGTCCTGCATGACATCAATCTGACCGTGAAAGCCGGAGAAGTCATCGCGCTGGTTGGTCCGAGCGGCGCAGGCAAGTCTTCGCTGGTGAATCTCATCCCGCGATTCTTCGATGTCAACGAAGGAAGGATTCTGATTGACGGCCACGACCTCCGAGACGTAACGATCGCCTCATTGCGCGAGCAGATCGGTAAGGTAACGCAGGAGACGGTCTTGTTCAACGATACGGTGCGCAACAACATTGCGTACGGCCAGCCCGATGTTCCGATCAGCAAGGTCGAGGAGGCCGCGCGAATGGCGCTGGCTCACGACTTCATCCTGAATATGCCGGAAGGGTATGACACGAAGATCGGCGAGAAGGGACTTCGGCTGAGTGGGGGCGAGCGGCAGCGGCTGGCGATTGCGCGGGCGATTTTGAAAAACGCGCCGATCCTGATCCTCGATGAAGCAACCTCGGCGCTTGATATGGAGAGCGAGTTATATGTGCAGGCGGCGCTGGCCAATCTGATGCAGGGGCGGACGGTTTTTGTGATTGCCCACCGGCTTTCGACAGTGCGGCGGGCGACGCGGATTGCAGTGATCGAAGGCGGGCAGATTACCGAGATCGGCACGCACGACGAGCTGATGCAGCATTCAGGAACGTATCAGAGGCTATACAAGATGCAGTTCAGTGGAGAGAGCACAGTGCTTGGTGGTGACGGTGCCGTTACGTTGACGGCGAATCTGGAGGGGATTGCGTGAGCGAAGTCTATTCGATGACTGGATATGCCAGTCTGCGCGGCTCTGTCAAAGACAATTTCAGTTTTACGCTCGCGATGAAGAGTGTAAACCATCGTTTTCTGGATCTGAATCTTCGATTGCCGTCGTACTGCGATGGCCTGGATGTGCAGATTCGGAGGATGTTGAAGGAGCGCCTGCGGCGCGGACATGTCGAAGTGACCCTGCAGCTCGAACGTCGCGCCACGGCGGAGATTCAGTTGAATACGGGGCTGTTGAACGCTTATATGCAGGCTTACCGCGAGGCCTCCGAGGCGAACGGCCTAGCATATGAGCCAGATCTGAACGCAATGCTGCGGATCTCCGGCATGATGACGGCGGAGAGCAGCGGAGCGTCGGCGGACCTCGCAGGATTGGATGCGGCCGTTCTCGAATTGATCGGGCCGCTCGTGGAGAAGCTGAACGTGGGACGCGCAGAGGAAGGTGCTTCGCTGGCAGCGGAGCTTCGAGCCTCGATGTTGCGACTGAGAAAATCAGCCGACGAGATGGCTGAGTTGAGGAATGGCGTCCGCGAGGCGCAGTTCGAACGGCTGCGGAGTCGGCTGTTTGAGTTAACCCAAGGCACGCCGGTGAGCGAGGAGAGGTTACTGACCGAGGCTGCCGTGCTGGCCGAGAAGAGTGACGTCGAGGAAGAGATCGTGCGCCTGCGAACGCATGTGGATCGCTTCGTGGCGATGCTCGACGAAGGCGGAGAACTGGGCAAGCGCCTCGACTTTCTGCTGCAGGAGCTGAACCGTGAGGCGAACACGATGCTATCGAAGACCAGTGGCGCGTCGGGGGAAAACAGCCTGCGGATTACCGAGCTCGGCCTCGAGATGAAAGCAGAGATCGAGCGGTCTCGCGAGCAGGTTCAAAATCTGGAGTAGCAGATACGGGTTGTTACACTGGCACAAACAATGAAATTGGCAGGTGATTGAGGCGCATGGCAGGCATACTCTTTATCATTTCCGCGCCTTCGGGATCGGGAAAGTCGACTCTGGTGAGCCAGCTGCGAACCTTGGTGGAGGGGTTGGATTTTTCCATCTCGTATACCACGCGACCGCCGCGAGGGTCTGAGGAAGACGGGCGCGAGTACCACTTCACGACTCGCGCGGAGTTTGAGCGGATGATCGCGGCAGGAGATTTTCTGGAGTGGGCCGAGGTCTTCGGAAACTACTATGGCACAGCTCTCTCGGCCCTGGGACACGCCAAGGACGCGGGCAAAGACCTGCTGCTGGACATTGATGTGCAAGGCGCAGTGCAGGTTATGACCAAGATGCCCCAGGCTGTCTCCATCTTCATCCTGCCGCCCAGTCCCCAGGTGCTAGAGATGCGGCTCAGAAACCGAAGCGAGGCTGAGCACGTCACCTCGGAGTCTGTGATTCAGAAGAGGCTTGCGGAGGCGCGACACGAGTTGAAGCAGATGGTCGACTACAAGTATGCTCTGGTCAACGATGTTCTCGATCAGGCGGTTATGGAGTTGCGGGCCATTGTCCTGTACGAACGCGGCGTGAGAGACGGTGTCCAGTCAACCGCCTCCAGTTGCAGGACTGACTCCGCCTCGCCGAAACTGAAAGCGGCTTTAAATACGTTTGAGAGATAAGAACCCACTTATCCACTGCGAATTGTGTAGAGCAATTCGCTCACCTGAGATATAACTTCACACTATGGGGGTATCGCATGACCGGTGAAAGTGCATTCCACAACAAGTACAGCCTGGTGAAAGGTGCGGCACGACGCGCGCGGCAGTTGCAGTCGGGCGCATCCCCGCTGATCGTGGCCAAGTCGATGAAGGCTTGCCGCGTCGCACAGGATGAGATCAAACAGGGCCACGTAAAATTTGTTCTGCCGGAACGGGTGGTGGAGCAGGTGCTGGATATTCCACTGCACTGAGTAGCGATACCATAGGGCCATGGCAGTAGAACCCGAACAACAGCTGCGGGCTTATGTGGAATATCTGCGCGACCTGGGCGTTCACGACTTTTACCGTCTTGGCGAACCGTCGGCTGCTGAAGTTGTAGCCGATGCATCTCAGGTTGCTCGTGATATTTCAGTCGAGCAGCAGCCGATTGCGAGCCCGGCGATTGAAGAGTTGAAGGCGGCTCTACCTTTGCCTCCTTCGACCCGGCCTGTTTTTCTGGAGCCTCCGATTGCGAAGCTGGTAAGTTTTGATGATCTCGCCCCGTTGCCTGAGAGCCGCGTGGCGCCTGCGCACAAAGCGGACGCGCTCGTTGTGATTCAAGAAGAGATTGGCGACTGCACCCGATGCCCGCTGGCCTATGCGGGGAGACGGAAGATCGTCTTCGGCGATGGCGACGCAAATGCGCGGCTGATGTTCGTCGGCGAGGGACCGGGTGCCGACGAGGACATCCAGGGCCTCCCGTTTGTCGGCAAGGCCGGACAGCTCCTGAACAACATGATTGCTGCGATGGGCGTCAAGCGCGAGCAAGTCTACATCACCAATATTGTGAAGTGCAGGCCACCGAACAATCGCACGCCCGAACCGGTGGAGGCCAATACCTGCGATCAGTTTCTGCTGCAGCAGATCGATGTGGTGCAGCCGGAGGTGATCGTTGCGCTCGGCTCGACGGCCGCAACCTACCTGCTCGGGGTAAAGCAATCGCTGAGTGGACTGCGAGGCAGATGGCACCGGTGCCGCGGAGCAAAGCTAGCGGTGACCTATCATCCTGCATATCTTCTGCGCGATCCAGGGATGAAGGCAGAGGCCTGGAAAGATCTCCAGATGGTGATGAAAGAGATGGGTCTCAAAGCTCCAACAAAGGGATAGGTCTACGGCGGCGGGATTCGAACGGAATTGGCACGACAGGAGCGGATGGGGCCGCAGGTGATAGGGTGCAGTTGCTTGTCGAGGCAGACCTCGATCGCTGTCAGGAAGTTGTTCCCGCAGCTCAGAGCGAGACTGGCGTTCGGGATGGTTGGGTTCGCCGCAGTAAAGAGGCCGAGGATATCTCCTGGCGGCAGTGAGATCTGCCTGGTGAGCCGAGTCAGCGTGGGCGGAATCGTGATGGAGCGAAAGGCTGTGCGCGCGGCGTCGAAGAAGGTGTCTGCGTCGAGGCCCGAACAGGTTCCATGAGTGCGCCACTCGTGCTGGAGAAGGCCGGAGTCCGGGTAGATATCGGCGTACTGCGATGGATTCGCAGGGCCGCGAGTGCTGGAACAGTTCTGCGGGTAAGTCCCGTTCGTGTTCTGGGGCCAGAGGCCATGCAGGACAAAGGTTGATCGCTGCGCGCACTCAGGAGCATTGCGGTGCGAGTAGCAGAACTCGGGAGACCACGACAGGTTGAGGAGATAGTAGTCAAAGGGTTGCGCGTCAGAGTACGTAAGAGCCGCCGCCGCCGCGTGTGGACGTGGCGTAGGCTCAGGCGCGGGGCTTGGATGCGGCTCGCAGCCAGCGCAGAGAAGAAGGATGAGGAGGAATGGCGCGGTTTTCTTCTTCATGGTGGGAGAAGGATAGCGCGAGATCTCGGAGGACGCCAGCGCAGTACCGACGCTCTACTCGGAACTATGCCGCATCTTCGACCGCCAATGTGGCCACAGGTTTCTTCGCTCGAGTAGTCGTGATCGTCACCACGCTGATCAGAACAAACAGCGTTCCCAGGATGGTTCGCGCGCCAAGGGCTTCGCTGCCGAAGAAATATCCAATCAACACAGCCACAACCGGATTCACATACGCATAGGTTCCAACTTTGGTCGGGGATTCATGATGGATCAACCACACATAGGCGGTAAACCCGATGATCGATCCAGCGACGATCAGGTAGACCAACGACAGCCACGCCGCGCGCGAGACAGATCCTGGATGAAAGCTGCGAAGCTCTCCCATTGCAATTGCAATGAGAGTAAGCAAGACTCCGCCTGCGAGCATCTGGGCTCCAGAACTCATGGCTTTAGACGATGGCAGAGGCAGTTTGCGCGTCAAGATTGACGCTACGGACCAACTGATCGAGCCAACGATCAGCGCAATCGCACCTGCCCGGTCAATCGGTGCTCCGCCCAGATTAAGCGAACGGCTCATCAGGACAGCGACTCCACAGATCCCGATCAGAAGCGCCACGGCAAGGCGTACAGTAAGCCGTTGCGTTCGGAGGAAGATGATCTCGGACAGCGCCATGAAGACGGGGATGGTGGCCATCATGACAGCGGCAATGCCGGACGGTACATGCTGCTCCGCCCAGAACAACAATCCGTAGTCGATCACGAAGATCAGAAGAGCGAGAAGCAGGACGGACATCCACTCGCGTCTACTCGGCGAGCGCTCGCCACGGGCCATCATCCAGCCGTAGAGCAGCACGCCCGCAACCAGAAACCGCATTGCCGCGAAGAGGAACGGCGGAACTTCATGCACGCCCACGCGAATGGCGAGAAATGTCGACCCCCACACAAAATAGATGATTGCGAAGGCCAGTAGTGTCTTCCACGCCGCGCGATGAGTGTTGGCTTCGATGGCGAACTCCTATCAGCACTCTATCAAGGTCTCTCAATCTTGTTCCCATGCACCTTCGATCACGATCTGCCGGAAAATCACGACCCGCAACGCGGTTTTGTCGCAATCGCTAAACTGATGGGATGCCCTTGTTCTGCGACGTTGCGTTGCCGGTACCTCTGGACCAGACATTTACCTATGCGGTAAATGGAGTGGTCCCCGTGGTGGGCGCGCGCGTGCTGGTGCCGTTCAGCGGCCAGAAGCTGATGGGTGTCGTGGTCAAGGTGCACGAGGATGCGCCCGCTGAGGACTTTGAGATCAAGCCGGTTCAGCAGGTGCTGGATGACACGGCAGTGCTGCCGGACGAGCTAATGGAATTGGCCAGGTGGATCGCGCAATATTATGTAGCGCCCCTCGGCGAGGTCCTCCGTGGCATGTTGCCGCTCGCGGCCGAGGTCAAGAGGCATTTCTTTTACCGCATCGCCGAACCTGGCCGCAAGGTCCTCTACGAGGGAGCGACAAAAGGATCGTCGCGACGGTCGAAGCTGACGCCAGAGGAGCAGAACCGCGAATATGCCGTACTCAATTACCTGGAGGGCGGCGAGCAGGCGACGCTTTCCGCGCTGCGGTCGGCCACAAGCGCAAATAAAGCGTTGATTGAGGGCATGGTCAGAAAAAAGTGGCTCCTGCGCGAAGCTGTCGCGGAGGAGCGCGATGCGCGTCGTCTGGAGAAGGTCGCCGTGCTGGTCGAAGACGCGCGACTTCCGAAGCTGAACGAAAACCAGTCGGCGATTCTGGCTGAACTGGCGGCTGTTGGCGGCCGCATGCGCGTCCGAGACCTGCAGGAGAAGCTGCGCGGCATCGGTGTGCCATCGTCGTCGCTGGGAACCTTGGTGAAGCGCGGGCTCGTGGCCATCGAGGAGGTCGCGGAACAGTTTCATCTCGGCGGAGTCAGCACTCATGGAAAGAAACACGCCCACGAACACGACCTGAACGAGGCGCAGCGGGAAGCGCTCGGAACGATCGATGCTGCGATGGAGAAGGGAAGCTTCAAACCCCATCTGCTCTATGGAATCACCGGATCAGGCAAGACGACGGTCTACTTCGCGGCGATGCAACGAGCCTTGGACACAGGCAAATCAGCATTGCTGCTGGTACCGGAGATCGGGTTGACGCCTGCAATGGCCGCGCAGATGTATGCAGCCTTTGCAGGTGAGGTGGCGATGCTGCACTCCCAGCTGACGCCCGACGAACGCGCCGAGCAGTGGCATAGGATTCGTCGAGGCGAAGCCCGCATCGTCGTGGGAACACGCTCTGCCGTCTTTGCTCCACTCGCCAACCTCGGCCTGATCATCGTCGATGAGGAGCACGACTCCAGCTACAAACAGGAGGAGACACCGCGCTATCACGGCCGCGACGTTGCGGTAATGAGGGCGAAGCTGAATGACGCTGTCGTCGTGCTGGGATCGGCCACGCCGTCTCTCGAGAGTTGGGCAAACGCGGAGAAGGGACGCTACGTCCGGCTCGAACTGCGGGAACGCGTGATGCAACGTCCGCTGCCGGAGGTCGAGCTGGTCGACATGCGCACCGAGTTTCGCGAGACAGGCCAGGAGCACATCTTTTCGCGACGCCTGATCGAGCTGACCCAGGTCACGCTTGATCGCGGAGAGCAGGTGATTCTGCTTCTGAACCGCCGCGGCTACTCGACCGTCGTGATGTGCCGGAGCTGCGGGGAGAAGATCGAGTGCGAAAACTGCTCAATCTCGATGACGTATCACAAACGCGTCAGCGAAAACGACTCGATCGCACAGCCAGGACAACGCCTCGAGTGCCACTACTGCGGTTCTCGGCGCAACGTGCCAAACATCTGTCCGAAGTGCCAGAGCGAGCATCTTTATTTTCTCGGCGCTGGTTCGCAGCAGGGCGAGGAGCGGCTGCAGGAGCTTTTTCCCGCCGCACGCATCGGAAGAATGGATCGCGACACGGTTCGCGGGCGCAGCGACATGGAGCGCCTGCTGGCGCGCCTGCACTCGGGCGAGATTAATCTCCTGGTGGGCACGCAGATGATTGCCAAAGGGCATGACATCCACGGCGTGACGCTGGTGGGTGTCGTAGGCGCGGACTTTCAACTTGGGCTTCCCGACTTTCGTGCCGCAGAGCGAGTCTTCCAGCTTCTGACGCAGGTCTCAGGGCGCGCCGGCAGAGGCGATCTCCCGGGCAAGGTTTTAGTGCAGACCTACCATCCCGATCACTACGCCATTCAGTTCGCAGCGAAGCACGACTATCCGGGCTTCGTCGCCAAGGAGATGCAATACCGCCGGTGGATGCACTATCCACCGTTCGCGGTCCTCGCCAATGTGGTGATTCAAAGTGAAAAGCTGGAGGAAGCTACGGCGTGGGCTGGAGCGCTGGGAAACTGGTTCCAGCAGACGCGGCTCGACAAGGTGCGTGTGCTCGGGCCGGCGGCAGCTCCCATCGTTCGGCTCAAGCGCATCTATCGTTACCACTTTGTTCTGAAGGCGGAGAAGCGGCAAGCCTTGGGCGCTACTCTGCGGGCGATGCTTGCCCACGCAGACTCGCAGGGCATCGCGCGACGCAACCTCGTGGTTGACGTAGACGCAGTGCATTTGATGTGAGCGGCTAAGGGCGCCATAGAGCAAGCCCAGTCCGGTAGCTAACCGGAGCTAGTCCAACAGATGAAGCTCTTTGCCCGGCTTGAAGCGAACTGCCTTGCCAGGGGCAATCGTAACTTCAGCACCTGTTCTGGGATTGCGGCCAATGCCGGTTTTCCGTGGTTTGACGGTAAAGACGCCGAAGCCGCGTAACTCGATGCGGTCGCCCGCGATGAGGGTCTGCTTCATGCTATCGAAGATCGCGTCCACAGCAGACTCCGCTTTGGTTCGTGGCAGTCCGGTACGCTCAACAACCCTTTGTATAAGATCCTGCTTAATCATCTGGGCCGCCGTCCTTGGGCTGTAATTTTTTTGAAAACAATACTGACCGGTTTTTTAGTAACGTGATGGTAGAAAGTCGTAACGAGATTGTCAACGATAGATCACTGCCGTAAGATGAAGAATCTAATGAGGCAAGGGTAACGCGGATTCCGGTCGCCTTAAATTTACACCCTTCTGCCCAAATTAGCGGCCCGAATTGCAAAACGAACAGAAAAGAGAGCAGAGTGGCGATTAAAAGCGACCGTTGGATTCGCCGTCAGGCGATCGAGCACGGCATGATTTCCCCGTTCAGCGAAAAACAGGTCCGGGAGGGCGTTATCTCCTATGGACTCTCCTCCTATGGCTACGACCTCAGGGTCTCCGACGAGTTCAAGATCTTTACCAACGTCAATAGCGCTATTATCGACCCTAAAGCCTTTGATGAGCGGTCGTTTGTAACGGTTGTGGCTGACAGCGTAATTGTCCCACCCAACTCCTTTGCCCTGGCCCGGTCCATCGAATACTTCAAGATTCCCCGCGACGTGCTCACAATCTGCGTAGGCAAGTCGACCTATGCCCGCTGCGGCATTATCGTCAATGTGACGCCGTTTGAGCCGGAGTGGGAGGGGTTTGTGACCCTCGAAATCTCGAATACCACGCCGCTCCCCGCTCGCATCTACGCCAATGAAGGGCTATGCCAGATTCTGTTCTTTCAGTCCGACGAGATGTGCGAGGTCAGCTACGCGGACCGCAAAGGAAAATATCAGAAGCAGCAAGGAATCGTTTTGCCGAAGCTTTAGTCCGGCAAGGGGTGGCGATCCCCAAAAAAACGCGGAAGGTGGCCTGCAGATTGTACGACGCTGAGTAGAGAGGCTGCACAGGCGATGAAAGACCAAAAGTCACAGGCACCCCTGAAGTTGGGCTTGGTCGCCACAGACCCCCTGCGAGTCCTCGGACTGCAGGAGATATTTGCCGGTGGCATCGAGGGCGGCGTAGTCGAGATTGTTCCCCTGTCGGTTCCCGGAGCGCTCGATGCCTCGGGCGTCTCGCTGATCCTGATCGATTCGGCCTGCACGGACCATATCTTCGAGCTACTCGCCGCCTTTCGCCGTACGCGTCCGCACCTGCGGCTAATCGTGCTTGGGCTGGAAGAAGACCACGAGTACATCCAGCGCATCATTGGGGCCGGCGCCAAGGGCTATCTGGCCCATACCGCCAAAGCGGCCGAAGTCCGCCTCGCGATCGAGATCGTCCAGGACGGCTCGGCGTGGGCACCGCGAAAGGTGCTCGCCAATCTCGTCGACCTGTCGTCAGCCGAAGACAGGCGCGCCGACACCCTCACTGATCCGAAGTTCACGAAGCGGGAAGCCCAGGTGCTGAAGCTGCTGGTCGAAGGACATCCAAACCGCGTCATCGCCGCCGAGTTGGGCATCGACCTTGCCACCGTGAAGAAACACGTCGGAACGCTGATGCGCAAAGTCGGCGTAAAGAACCGCATCGCTCTCTCGGTCCAGGCGATGAATCGCAAGCTCCTGCCGGAGTGACATTTCGGCACGACGAAGAGGCGAAGAGTGCAAAAATCAAGTGAACCTAACCCGTTAACATGTCAGTTAACACGTTGCGCTCAAAGGTCTACCTACCTTCGTACCGTTGTGACCATTGGTAATGTCAGGCAGATTATTACTTAGCAACACAGACCTGGGAGAGGGGTTGTAGAGAGAGCGTCGGGGAATCCCGACCCTATCTCTACAACCCCCATTTTTTTTAAACTTGCTGATTTTTAGCAACTCACTGTAAGGTGAGCTAGTTCTTTTGACAGGTCTTGTGCAACCTCCCGCCCCTTCCACCCATCTCATATATTGTTGGAAATAGGCGCGTTTACTCCCAGTTCCATGCGAATTTTTGATTTTTACTCAGAAAGGTATAACAGAAAAATGATTAACAAACTTTCAGCGATTCTTTGTGGGGTGGCGCTTTCCGCGGCCTGCCTCTCGGCCCATGCCCAGACGGCGGAAGATAAGGCTAAAGTTGCGGATCGGTTGACCGCATCAAGCCAGGTGATTGAAGAGATTATGTCGACCCCCGATAAATCGATCCCAGGCGGCATTCTCCGCGGCGCGTCCTGCGTCGTAGTAATTCCTAGCTTCAAAAAGGGTGCATTTGTTGTAGGCGCCCAGTATGGGCAAGGCGTTGCAACCTGCCGCACTCCCAGCGGTAAATGGAGCGCGCCGGTCTGCGTACAGCTAACTGGGGGCAGCTTTGGTTTTCAGGCTGGCGGCCAAGCCACTGACCTCGTCCTCATCGCGATGAACAAGCAGGGTCTTCAGGCCATGCTGAAGAATAAGGTCAAGCTCGGCGCAGACGCTGCTGCATCGGCCGGCCCAGTGGGACGCAACGCTCAGGCGGGCACCGACTGGAAAATGAACGCGGAATTCCTCAGCTACTCGCGTTCCAAAGGTCTATTCGCCGGTATCGATCTGGATGGCACCGTGCTCTCGCAGAATCAGGATGGAACCGCAACCATCTATGGGACCAACGTTCCCTACGACACGATCCTCAGTGGCAACCAAGCAACCACTCCCGAAGGACTTCCGTTTGTCCGCACCGTAGCGAAGTACTTTGTGGTTGCGAAGAACGAGTAATCCCAGTAATTCCAGACCGAAGGGGTCGGCAGAAGGGGTGGCAGGCAGCCGCCCCTTCTGCTTTTTGCGTCGCAAAGCCAGTAAACTAAAGACTTGAACGAAGTTGATCAGAAAACGTCGCCGCCCGATCAGGTCAGCGTCCGCGAAACCGTGGAGTTTGCCGTTGTCTGGACCTTCGTTCAACTCATGCGGATTCTTCCCCGGCGAGTCGCACGTGGAATCGGGCGAGCCATCGCCGCTGTGGCATATCGCACTTTGGGACGGCTTCGGCGCGTGGGGCTTCGCAATCTTCAGCTGGCATTTCCGGAGATGACTCCTGCGGAACGCGAAAGAACCCTGCGCCTGGAGTATCGCAACCTTGGCCTACTCCTCGCCGAGTTCTGTAAGATGCCGACCTACACGCCCGAATCGGCAAGCCGCTTCATCCGCTACGAGGGCCTGGAAAACTACCTCACAGCGCGCGATCGGGGCAAGGGTGTCCTCGTGCTCACCGGTCACCTCGGAGCCTGGGAGCTCTCCAGCTTCTACCACTCCCTGATGGGGATGCCGATGGGAATGGTGATCCGGAGACTGGACAATCCGCTGGTCGATGCCTTCGTCAACCAGATTCGCTGCCTGCACGGAAACCGCGTGGTCCACAAGGACGACTTCGCCCGCGGATTGATCGCGTCGATGCGCGCCGGCGAGACGGTCGGCATTCTGATGGACACCAACATGACGCCGCCCCAGGGAGTCTTCGTGCCGTTCTTCGGCGTCGAAGCCTGCACCGCCTCCGGAATGGCCCGAATCGCCGCAAAGACAGGATCGGCCGTACTCCCAGGCTTTCTGCTTTGGGAAGAGAGCGAGCGCAGGTATGTCCTCCACTTTGGAAAGGAGCTTCCCGTAGTCCATACTGAAGACTCCGAGCAGGATGCCGTCGTGAACACAGCTACGTTCACCGCGGCGATTGAGTCCTACGTCCGCCGTTATCCGGAGCAGTGGCTTTGGGTGCACCGACGCTGGAAGACTCGGCCTGCGGGCGAGACGGGGATCTACTGATGGCGAAGATGAGCAAAGTAGCCGACTGGATCGGAGTCAGCGCGCCTCTGCTGGACGTCGACATCACCGAAGTCTCGAACATCGAGGCCGCCCAAGCCAGTTCCGTCGTATTTGCAACCGACAAGGACACGCTCACCAGCGCGCTCCAGTCAAAGGCGGGGACGATCCTCGCGAACCGGACCCTCGAAGACGCCGAGCTCCCGCTCGATCCCCGCGTACTCTGGGTCGGAGACGCGAGGTACGCGTTCGCCGTCGTCGGACAACGCCTGAAGGGCCGCAGCTTCGAAGCCGGCGTCCATCCCTCCGCTGTCGTCGGCAAAGACGTAAAGATAGGCGTAGGCACCAGGATTGGACCAGGGGCCGTGCTGGAGGATGGTGTCGAGGTCGGAAGCGGCTGCAATCTAATGGCCCGCGTGGTGGTCCACACAGGAACCACTCTGGGCGATCGTGTCGTCGTCCAGGCCGGCGCGGTGCTCGGCTCAACCGGCTTCGGCTACGCGCGCAGCCGCGAGACCGGCGAGTACCTTCTCTTCCCCCAGCAAGGCCGCCTGATCGTCGAAGACGACGTCGAAATCGGCGCCAACAGCACCATCGACCGCGGTGCCCTAGGCGAAACCCGTATAGGCCGCGGCACGAAGATCGACAACCTGGTCCACATCGGCCACAACTGCGCCATCGGCAAGCACGTCGTCATCGCAGCCCAGACAGGAATCTCCGGATCGAGCGTAGTCGAAGATGGGGCAATCCTAGGCGGCCAGGTCGGCATCGGCGAGCACGCAACCGTAGGCGCAGGCGTCATCCTCGGCGGAGGGGCCGGAGTCCTGAGCGGCAAAAAAATGCGCGGCCCAGGGGAAGTCTTCTGGGGCCGCCCGGCCCGCCCACTCAAAGAGTATTTGCGAGACCTGGCACGCCTCAAGCGAAGATGAATCGCAAAAACAACGCATAACAGTGATCAAAAAAGACAAAAAACTCATCGCTCTTATCGGGTCGGTCCTTTTGATCCTCCTCCCTCCTCCCTCCTCCCTGCTCCCTACTCCCTACTCCCTTTGCGCCCTCTTACGCCGTTCGCGTAAAGTTCCCCTAAAGCAGGTCGAGCAAGCAAATCATGGCAATCGTAGTCATCGGCGGCCACACAAGAAACATCGGCAAGACCAGCGTAGTCGCCGGCCTCATCGCCGCGCTGCCCGAGATGCACTGGACCGCCTTCAAGATCACTCAATTTGGCCACGGAATGTGCTCCGCCAACGGCGAACCGTGCGACTGCGAGACCGCCGAGCACACCATCGCCATCACTCAAGAGCGCCCCGGCGGCGACAGCACCACTGACTCAGGCCGCTATCTCTCCGCCGGAGCAGCACACTCCTTCTGGGTGAGAACGCGAACCGGAGACCTGGCCGAAGCGATGCCGAGAATCCGCAAAGAAATCGCCAGAGCCGAGAATGTCATCCTCGAATCCAACAGCATCCTGCGTTTTCTCCGGCCCGATCTCTATCTGAGCGTTCTCGACCCCGCGACAGTGGACTTCAAAGAATCAGCAAAGTATTTTCTCGACCGCGCAGACGCAGTTCTCGTACCCGAGGGCGACCTCAAACACCCGGAATGGAAGGGAATCTCCCTCAAGCTACTCGAAGGCAAGCCTGTTCTCGCGATGCACCCGCCTGCCTATGTGACCGAGGAACTAGTGAGCTTCGTGAAGGACCGCCTCCACCTTCACGTAAGCGCATAGCCAGCGCCGATCCGCCGCTAAATCGACTGCACGGGAAGCAGCATCACGTCCTCAACCAGCCCGATCTCTTTTTGAACAAACGGCTCGGCGTACCGCACGCCCGCCAGCAACCCATAGTGCCGCGCCTCCGCGAAGGTCCGCTCCCGAATCTCCTCCTCCGGCACAAACAACGTGTTGCCCTGCGCCTGCGAGGCATACTGCGAGCGATACGCCAGCAGAGACTGCAGCCGCTGCTCAATGAACGGCGTAATGTCCACAACGAAGCTAGGCCGCACATCCGCATACAGACTCGCGTACAGGATCTTGAACGGCCGGTGCGGTGCGCCCGCTTCGCCGCCGGTAGAAAGCTTAGCCAGCCCGCTGACAAAACACGCCTCATAGCCCAGCGTCGCCGTTGTGTAGTGGTCCGGATGCCGTCCCTGCCAGTACGGCAATATCACCACCCGCGGCCGCAGCCGCCGCAGCACGGCAGCCACCTTCAGCCGATTCTCATACGTATTCTGAACATTGCCATCGGGCAGGTCGAGCGCCTCGCGATGCTCCACATCTAGAATCCGAGCCGCGGCCTCAGCCTCCGCAGCGCGGTCCGCTGCCGTGCCCCGAGTGCCCGATTCACCCTGTGTCAGGTCGAGTATGCCCGTACGCCAGCCGCGAGCATGCATCGCCAGCAGCGTACCCCCACAAGTCTGTTCAACGTCGTCGCGATGCGCAGCAATAGCAAGAATATCGATCATGGAGGAAAGGTTTGGGCTCTCCAACTAACAACCACAACTAACAACCAGCAACTAGTTATCCGCGTCCGTAACCGCATCCATATACGCAACATCAAGCGCTGTTCCCTGAACGATCACGTTGACGTTGTTAATCTCGGAACCATCGGATGTATTGAAGAGGTGAACCTGTCCACCGTACGCCGTATAGACTTTGTGCAGGTTCTGTACCCAGCACAGGCCCGTCAGGTCGCCGTAGTAGTACTGGTTCTGGTTGCCATTTGGATACGGAACCACAGCCGTCGCCGAACCCTGCGTAACAAACGGGACGATCGACGCGGTAAGCGCTCCCATGTCGAACCGCGTCAGACAGTTGTAGTTTGCAGCCTGCGTTGTGACGCCCAAAGAGGCTTGATGCGCACGCTCACCTGTCGCGCAGAACTGCGAGCCGATCCACAGCGTATTGTCGTCAGCGAACAGCATCTTCGAGTGGTTCCCGTCGGAGATCGAGTAAATCCCCGTCACCGTATTCGTCGCCAGGCTGATCGTCGACAGATTGCCCGCGAAGAAACCGTCGGGCTGAAGCTGCTGTCCGGACACGTACAGCGTCGTTCCATTCGACACCGCGGCTGTCACCCCCCCTGGAACAGGAACCGTCCTCAGATAAGAGTTTGGATTCTGCAAAGCGGGCGTTGTGTACTGGGCGTAGCTGTTCACCTGAAGAGCGCCCTGCTGCAGATACGTCACGCTGGATGCAGTTCCTCCGCACTCCGCGCCGCAGTTGAACACATAAACCGAGGTTCCATCGAGCGAGAAGTACGCTCCCGTAGGCCGGTCGAACGGGTTCACTGCCGTCCCGGTGTTCAACGGAACCACGCAATAGACCGGAACGTTCAGCGGCTCACAGTCGGCAGCGCCGATCGCAGAGATCGCGGCAGTCGACGTGGGGAACTGATTGTCGTTCAGCTTGATCACCCGGTAAACCGTGTTCGAGTTGCGAACCATCGCTAAGACCACCGTGTCGCCCGTGTTCACGACCACCTGGAAGACGTTCGGCAGGACCAGCCCGTAACTTCTACCCGTCGTATTGTCCACGATGCCGAGCTGTCCAATGCTCTCTTCGGCGGAGTAGACATGCGTAAAGGTCGGCGGAACAGCCAAACCGGTCGACTTCGCCGGGAAGCTGCCTGCTGAACCGGTCGTCGATTCCTTGCCGTAGTTGATGATCTGGATGTCGCCCTGCGCGTTCGAGTAGACGTAGCCCGTGATCTCAGCTGGAAAACTGAGGATCATGTTCGGGAAGCCCGACGCATAACCGGCGATCGAGAACGACGTCCGCGTGTTCTGGACGTTGCTCCGGATGTCGCGGAGCGCATCGACGATCTGCAGGCTGCCCGCGCCGCCTCCGTTGGTCGTGACCCCGATCATCACGCGATTCGCGAGCTGGCTCGGCGGGACGGGCCGGTTGGCGAACGTAAACACCGGAAACTTGTAGTAATAGGGTCCGCACGCGGTCAGTCCCAGCGTGGCGGCAGCGATCAGGACGCCGCAGAGTATCTGGGCGCGAAGGGACTGTACAAAGAAACTTCGATTCGTCAACGGTAACCAACTCCAACCCGAGCGCACCGGCGTGTTTGTTAGGCGCCGCTCTATGCTGAGTATAACAAGGAAACCTCATCAGACGAGCCGGGACCCCCATGGAATCAGGCCGTTGTGCCCACAGGGTTTGGAGCGCATGTGCTCGGTAGCTTAGGATGAAAGAAACAGGTGGAGACGATCATGGCAGATGGGTTCGACATTGCAAAGAACGGTTCTGGTGCGGGATATGCCGCAGCCGGCAGGTTGTTCGCCGGCGGGACCGTGCTCTGCGATGGTGCAATGGGCACAATGCTCTACTCGCGCGGTGTCTTCATCAACCGCTGCTACGACGAGCTTAACCTCTCGCAGCCGGAACTCATTCGCGAGATCCACGCCGAGTATCTACAGGCAGGCGCCGAGGTTATCGAGACCAACACCTTCGGCGCGAACGCTTTTCGCCTCGAGACCCATGGCCTCAAGGACAAGGTTCGCGAGATCAACCTCGCCGGAGTGCGGCTGGCGCGCGATTGCGCCAATCAGATTCGCGACAAGCAGGCCGCCGAGGCCTTCGTCGCAGGCGCCATCGGACCGCTCGGCGTCAGGCTAGAACCCCTCGGAAAGGTGGGCCTCGATGAGGCTCGCGCTGCCTTCGTCGAACAGATTCGTGCGCTCGCCGAAGGTGGGCCCGGTGTTGGGGTGGACCTCCTCGTCATCGAGACCATGACCTCGCTGGCCGAGGCCGAACAGGCAATCCTTGCTGCCAAAGACATCGCTCCCGGTGTTCCGGTCGTCGTCATGATGACCGTCGATGAAGAGGGCAACTGCCTCGACGGCTCATCCGCCGAGACCGCGGCGATCAAGCTCACGGAGTGGGGCGCCGATGCCGTTGGCTGCAACTGCAGCGCCGGCCCGGCAACCGTGCTCAGCGTCATCGAGCGGATGCGTCCCGTCACCACCAAACCGCTCGCTGCGATGCCGAACGCCGGCATTCCGCGCGCCGTCGAAGGCCGCACCATCTACCTCACCTCGCCGGAGTACATGGCCAGCTTCACTCGCAAGCTGGTCAAGGCAGGCGCGAGCCTCGTCGGCGGGTGTTGCGGCACCACTCCCAGCTACACGCGGGCCATGAAGAGTTCGCTGCGTGCGATGGACGCCATGGAGGGTGGCGCTCGCGTGATGGAAGCCGCCGCCTCCGGCAACGCCACTGCCAAAACCGCGCCAAGAGTCGAGCCGCCGCTGCTCTGCCAAAGATCGAAGATAGGCGCGATGGTAGCAGCGGGCGAGTTTGTCACCATGGTCGAGATCGTCCCGCCCAAGGGAATCGACTGCACCAAAGAGATCGACGGTGCAGCGATGCTCCACCGCCTCGGCGTCGATGCGATCAACATTCCCGACTCACCGCGCGCCAGCGCGCGCATGAGCGCCCAGAGCCTCTGCGTTCAGGTCCAGCAGCACGTCGGCATCGAGACCATCCTCCACTACACCTGCCGCGACCGTAATGTGCTCAGCATCCAGAGCGACCTGTTAGGCGCCTCGTCGATCGGCCTCAAGAACATCCTCTGCCTCACCGGCGATCCGCCCAAGCTCGGAAACTATCCGAACGCCACCGCGGTCTTCGATGTCGACGCCATCGGTCTCGTCAACGTCGTCCACAATCTCAACTACGGGCTCGACATCGGCAGCAACTCCATCGGAGCCTCCACAGGCTTCACCATCGCCGTCGCAGCCAACCCAGGCGTGCAGGACATGGACCAGGAGGTCCGCCGCTTCGCCTTTAAGGTGGAAGCCGGTGCCGAGTACGCCATCACGCAACCGGTCTTCGATCTGCGCGTGCTCGAGGAGTTCCTGCGCAGGATCGAAAGCTTCCGTATCCCAGTCATCGCCGGCATCTGGCCCCTCACCAGCCTCCGCAACGCCGAGTTCATGAAGAACGATCTCCGCGTCAGCATGCCCGACGACATCATGGCGCGGATGGCGTCAGTCACCACCCCCGAAGAAGGCCGTGTCGAGGGCGTGAAGATAGCTAGGGAGATGCTCGCCGAGGCCAAACCCATGGTGCAGGGTGTTCAGGTCAGCGCGCCCTTCGGACGATATGGCGTAGCGGCCGATGTTCTCGGCCTGAGAGAGGATAGTTGAGGTCGCACAATGCCCAGCTTTGAGGAGCAGTTGAAAGCACTGGAATCGGTAGTCGAGCGACTGGAAGAGGGTGACCTCTCGCTCGAAGAGTCCGTGCGCTTGTTTGAGGAAGGCCTCAAGCTCTCGAACGCCTGCAAAAAAGAGCTGGAAGCCGCCGAAGGTAAAATTCAGATCCTGGTGGACCGCGGAAGGGGCAACATGAAGGCAGTCGACTTCGATGCCCCAACTACCGGTGATGCTTCGGAAGGGAAAGAGTAGCCCCCGTCGTACCCCCTTTGAGACCCACATCAGCTTTTACCGTTGCGTCCGCACTCTTCGCAGTACCTTAGCTACATCGGCAAGGAAAGGAAGCCAACGAATTGGACTCCACGCTGTCGCAAACCCTCAAGGCAGATCTCTATCGCTACCGTGGGAAAACAGACAGACGTTCCTTCCTTTCGGCCTACCTCCACGACCCCGGATTCCGCTTCATCTACTACCTCCGCAAGGTCGCCCACTACAGCGCCAAAAAACGTTCCTTCGGCATCTTCGGATACCTCTACAACCGAATCCTCCTCAATCACTACCGTTTTCGCTACGGGTTCGAAATCGACGCCTCCACCCGCATCGGCCGCGGCTTCTACCTGGGCCATTTCGGCGGCGTAGTCATCAGCCCGCAAGCAATCCTGGGAGCCAACGTCAACATCAACCAGGGCGTCACCATCGGCGCAGCCAGCCGCGGCAAGCGCCTGGGCGCACCAACCCTCGAAGACCGTGTCTGGGTCGGAGCCAACGCCGTCATCGTAGGCAAAGTGACCATCGGCCGCGAAGCCCTCATCGCCCCCGGAGCCTACGTCAACTTCGACGTCCCCCCAAAGTCAGTAGTGTTAGGAAATCCCGGCAAAGTAGTCTCCGACACCGGCTCCGAAGGCTACGTCAACCGCACTATGGACGAATAAACCCGCACCCTATCGGTCACGAGTAGTAACAAACCCCGGCACCCAAAGCAACGCCCGCTTCGCATCCGAACTCGGCAGCTCTGCGATCGTCATCCGCGCAGCCTCAGCATAGGCGCACGCCGTATCCATCGCATAGTCGATCGACCCATGCCGATGCAGAATCTCCAGAATCTGCGGATGCGAGATCCGGTCGAAGCTCCTGTCCGCCAGCACTGTCCGAATCGCCTCCCGATCAGCGCCCGTCCCGCGCTCCAGCGCATGAATCACTGCCAGCGTGGCCTTCCCCTCGCGCAGATCGCTCGCGACAGGTTTACCCAGCACATCCTCCGCCGCCGTCAAATCCAGCACATCGTCGACAATTTGAAACGCCAACCCCAGATTCCGCCCATATTCGCCAAGTTGAGCCTCAAGCTCATCCGGGTCCCCAAACCCATGCCCAGGCGTCACCGCCGCCCCAAGCTGCATCGACACCTTGAACAGGCAAGCCGTCTTCCGGAAGATCAGGTCGAAGTACTCCTCTTCGTTGATCAGGTGGCCCAGCTTCTGCATCTGCAGCAGCTCCCCCTCAACCATCTGCTGCGTCAGCGAGATCAGTAGTTCCAGAACATGAAAATTCCGCTCCTCCAGCGCCGCGCTGAACGCCTGCATATAAAGCCAGTCACCCGCCAGCACGCACTTCGAGTTCCCCCACGTAGTATTCGACGATGGCCGTCCCCGCCGCGTATCCGCCTCATCGATGATGTCGTCATGAACCAGCGTCGCCGTATGCAGCATCTCGACCACCGCGCCCAGGCGAATCCGGCTTGCGCTCGTGCAACCCAGAGCCTTGGCCGACAGCAGCAGCAGCAGCGGCCGAATCCGTTTCCCGCCCCCCGCAATCAGGTACCGCGCGATGTCGGTAATCACCTCAACTTCCGAGGCCGACTGCCGCGCGAACTCCTGTTCAATAGCGGCTAGATCCTCGCGCAAGAGATCGAAGACTTCAGCTGCGGTCGCGATGGAGAGTGTGCTCACTCGACGTTAAGAGTATCAGGATGTGGATTTAGCTCAAGAAACTTGATTCAAAAACTGCAACGAAGATTTATGCACCCAAAACCCGGCCGCCGCCCGCTCAGTTCGACCGGAAGTTCACAAACTGCAGATCCACGCCAAAATCGCCGCCCCGCAAGAGCGCGATCACCTGCTGCAGCGAGTCCTTATCCTTCCCGCTGATACGCACCGTGTCCCCCTGAATACTCGCCTGCACCTTGATCTTCGAGTCCTTCACCTTGGCCACAATCTTCTTCGCGCTCTCGCCCGCAATCCCCTGTTTCAGCTTGATCTTCTGCCGCACGCTCGAGTTCGCAGCCGGCTCAATCTTCTCGTACTCCAGGTTCTTCAGCGAAACTCCGCGCTTCACCAGCTTCTGCGAAAGGATCTCCGTCACGGCTTTCAGCTTGTACTCATCCTGGCTCGCCAGCTGAATCGCGTCCGTGCCCTCAAGCTCGATCTTCGACTTCGAATCCTTCAAATCGAACCGCGCATGCACCTCTTTCGAGGCCTGGTCGATTGCGTTCTTCACTTCTTGAATCTCTACTTTGCTGACCACATCGAAACTGTTATCGGATGCCATATAAGTGTTTCCTTCTCGGAAGTTCCGTCGTTCTCTATTATGCCCCGTCCCGGTGCAGTCGTCCCCGGCCCTGTCCATCGCTTAACCCAGCCGCAGGAAAAAGCCGGTGAAAGTTCGCCGATGTCAACTCAGCAAGCTCATCCACTGAGATGCCGCGAAGCTCCGCCACGGCTGCCGCGGTATACGTAACCAACGCCGGCTCATTCCTCTGCCCCCGCATCGGAATCGGCGCCAGAAACGGAGCATCCGTCTCCACCAGAATCCGGTGTGATGGCGCCAGCACCGCCGCATCCCGAATCCCCTGCGCCTTCGGGTAGGTCACATTCCCCGCAAACGACAGATAAAACCCCGCCGCCAGCGCCCGCTCTGCCTCCTCCACGCCCCCCGAAAAGCAATGCATAATCCCGCCCAGCCCCGTCGGCGTCCAGTGTTCCGCAATTAGCTCCAGCACATCCGCCCACGCATCCGCCGCGCCAAACTTTTCCTTCGCCTGCGGAGTCGCCAGCTCACTCGTCCTGCAATGAATCACAATCGGCTTCCTCGCCGCCGTCGCAATCCGCATTTGCGCGACGAAGGTCTCCTTCTGCACCGCAGCCACCGGATTCTCAAGGTGATAATAATCAAGCCCGATCTCCCCCACCGCAACGCACCGCTCCTGCGCCGCCAGCCCCGCCAGCTTCTCCAGCGCCTCCAGAGTGGCTCCCGCCGCCTCCTGCGGATGAATCCCCACGCTCGCATAAACCGTCGGCAACCCCGGCCCCGCGGTCGTCGCGGCAATCTCCAGCGCCTGGTGCATCGTCGCAGGTCCTTCGCCGATCCCAATCGCCAGAATCGTATCAACCCCAGCCGCATACGCGCGCCGAAGCACCTCGTCGCGGTCGTCCGTATAGAAATCAAGGTGTGCGTGCGTATCGATTAGCGGCATCTTCTCTTCAGATTAACGCATCGCCCCAAAAAATCGGCGCTAACATGAGACATGAGAGACAAAACGCGGCCCATCCGTGCTGGCCTCTTCCTTTTGGCGGCAATCGTCCCGCATTGTCCCGGTCGCAAGCCCCAACATCGCAAGCCCCAACTCCATCTGCCCCTCCCGCCGCCACACCCGCGCCGTCGCCGTCGAAGGTCTTCGCCTTCGACCAGATGCCCGCTCGCAAATCCTCCAACGGCACCGAGAGCCGCGGCATCCCGCCCTTCACCCTCACCACAGGCGAGTCCGTCGGCATGCACGAGTCCACACAGCCGCCAGGAGCAGCGCCCGTCGCCCTCCATCCCGTCCAGCACTCCGAGCTCATCATGATCCAGCAGGGCGACATGCTCTTCGAGCACGATGGCAAGCAGGAGAAAGCTGGCCCCGGCGACGTAGTCTACGTCACTCCGGGCACATTCCACAGGCTCACCAACGTCGGCACCACACCCGCCAAATACTTCGTCCTGCAAATCGGCGGAGACACAAAGCGCTAGACCTGCGATCGGAATAGGCGTGTCGGCCTGGAGGAGGCTGTAGAAAAATCCGTTTTGTTTAAGGGCACGGCTTCAGCCGTGCCACAAATGCATCATTCGCCGCGCGGCTTCAGCCGCTGAGGTACTCTTTCTTGCCTTCGCCGAGACTCCCTCAGCACCTTCTTTAGCCTTGGGCCTCTCAGCTCTCCGGAAAAAAGAAAAGAAGCTTCAGTCCCTGGGGTATGCCTTCTTATCCGAGCCACAATCAAGCCAAAAAAATACCATGAAGCTCCCCACGTAGGTAAGATTCCCCCATGAACAATCTCAATCGTCGTGAACTCATCACCGCCCTCTCCGCCTTCGCCGCGATGAGCAGCGTCATGGCCGAAGCCCAGGCAGGCCCGGCCGCCGGCCCCGATGGCAAACTCTCCAAATCCGTCGTCTTCAGCTACGACCAGCTCCCGGTCCACCAGAACGCCAACGGAGGCACCGGTCGCCAGGTCCTCTCCGGAACCCTGCCCACCGGCGAGTTCGTCGAGGTCCACGAAACCACCCTCCCCGCCGGCAAGATGCCCCACCCGCCCCACAAACACAGCCACTCCGAGTTCCTACTCATTCGCGAGGGAAACCTTGAGTTCATCAACGACGGCAAGCCCGAGCCCGTCGGCCCCGGCGGAGTCGTCTTCACCGCCTCCAACATTATGCACGGTCTCAAAAACATCGGTAGCACCACCGCCAGCTACTTCGTCGTCGCCGTAGGCGTGCAAAGCAAAGAGAGTTAACCGCAAGGAAACAGAGAGCAGCTAAAATCCCGTAACGCAATATCTGCATCGAATTGCGTGTAACTCTAAAGATTCCAAATTACGAAGGTACCCTTGTGTAATCTTGGCTTTCTTCTGGATTGTCCCGCTTGTCTGCTCTATGCTTGGCACCACTGGTTCACTAGATTCTACGTAGATGACAATCCGTTGCGCCTGCCGGACCTGCAGTGCATGTTGTGATGTCTCTCTTTTTGGCACGATGATGCGGCCACAGATCGGTGCAGACCAATATCTCAGCATCGCATCATCCAAACCTGTTGGCGGGGCTTGTCGAACGGGAAAAGGTCCATTTCGTCTTGAGCACACCTCTCGGTCGCTTAGCGGCTTTGCTTCCTCTCAGAAGACAGGTTCGCCTTGTTACGTGGTTGGTCCCCGCACGCTATTGGTATCGCGCGGCACTACTCGCTTGTAGCCTCCAGGGAAGGCTCGTCGAAATGCTCGGCGGGAACGGCCGAGCGACTGAAGAGATCATGCTCGACCACTGGCTCTGGGAGCTCACAACAGTCGGGCCATATCCCATTCCATGGACCCTCACCGGCGCCGACGTCATCGAGGCCGCCGACCCCGATATCGGCACCATCTACTGTTGGATCCACGAGCCTTTAGCCGAGTTTCCCCTCCGGCCATACCTCGAGCGCGGATACCCCCCCAACGGAATCATTGTTGCCGATCCCGGTCGGATCGTCGACGGCCAGATACTAGTCGCTGGACTTGGTAAGCGCTTCACCGCAATCCCCGCGGACCGCTATGCCCTAGGGTGGGCCCGCCGGTCCCTCCAGAAGGGCGTCTCCGTCGTCTGTCTCGCCGATGCGCAGATCGGCGGAAAACTCTATCCCTTCGTGCTTCAGCTCGCCGAAAGGGTCGGCGCTCGTGTCGTCTTCCAATGGGCCAAACGAAGACCCAACGGAGTCATTGACGTCACCTTCGTCAATGCGCCGCAGCCCTACTGCCAGGACGATGCAGCGGTCCACGAAAACCTTGAGTTTCTGCGAGAGGCGCAGAAGCGCGCCCTCCTTCGACTCGGCATCACCGACGAATCCGTTACTTCAGCCGCGACCCCAGAACGATCTCTTCCCCAAACGTAGCCAATATCGTTTCCCGTTCTCACCCGCGCGGCAGGCAGCCCCCGGCGCTACTCGAGGCGGGTGACAACAAGATCACATGCCCCGGAGATACTCAGCGACCCTTGATAGCACGACCAATCAGGCCGAGTGCGCCAGTGGCGAGCAGAATCAGACTGGAGGGCTCGGGGGTGGGGACAGTTGGGCCTTCTGGAGAGATAGTGAGGCTGTAGTCAAGGAATAGCGGAGGACCAGCCGGGTTCACTGTACTGACTTCGAACGTTCCCAGCAGGAAGGTCGGATTGGCAGCATCGGGAGTGAAGAGCTGCTGGCTGCCTCTGTAAGTTGTGGCGCCAATTACCAGGCCTGGATCGAAGAGGATCGTCGGGAACGTGATGCTCTCCTCGACGGGGATACCGCCGTTGGTGGTGACCAGCGTGGAGACGCTGAAGTCTGTCTCGGACCCAGGAAGGCAGGCTTCAATGATGTTCGTTGGACAAGTGCTCGTATTTCCGGGAGGCGAGGCAGGAAGGGAGAAGGTGATGGTTGTGCCATTGCCGGTGAGGACGAAATCGTCGATCGCGTCGGCGTGGGCTGCGAAAGGAAGAACAAAGGCAGAAGTAAAAAGAGCACGAATGAAGAGAGCTTTACGCATCGAGGGATTCCCTTCGTCGAATTTATGGAGACAAGGATGCGCCAAACGCAGACAGACGTCAAGTCGATCCCGCTCGCGTGGCTTGGGCAGAGCAGCCACACCGGCAATCCTTCTTCGGCGTGGCTCGGTGAGCCCGGAGCACTGAATCTTGCCCCCTAAGCTCATCGCTCCAGGCTCGCTGCTTTATTTTAAGCGTGAACCCAGTGCGATGTCCTCCCCAAAGGTGGCTAGGACAGGTCTGCCGTCTTCGCCCGCGGAGGCAGCCAGCAGCATTCCATGCGACTCCAGCCCGCGCATCTTCCGCGGAGCCAGATTCGCAATCACCACGATCCGCCGACCAATCAGCTCCTCAGGCGTGTACCACTCTGCAATGCCGGAAAGTATCTGACGCGTCTCATACCCCAGATCCACCTCAAGCCGCAACAGCTTGTCCGCCTTCGGAATCCGCTCGGCCACCACAATCTTCGCTACCCGCAGGTCGACCTTCACAAAATCATCAATCGCAATCTGCGGCGTATCGGGAACGCTCGAAGCAGCGGCCGATGTGGCGAACGCCAGCGAGGCTGGAGCCTCCGTATGCGAAGCAGGCGGCTTAGCCAACTCGGGCGTCTCCGCCGCCGAAGCCCCCACATGCGCACCAGGATTCTCGACCGCCATCGAGCTTGTCCGAGGAGGCGCTCCCGGATCGCTCGAACTCTCCGGCACAGGCGCCGCATTCGACGTCTTCTCATCAATCAACTTCGAAGGTTCAGGCTTAGCCGCAGCGTTCGTCGTGTTTTCCATATCAGTCATAACTTGAATCAGTTCCTTTGGTGCCCGCGGAAACACCGCCGATAGCTCCCCTAGTTGGATGCCGGGTCTCAGTCCACCCCACTCCAGATCTTTCAGTTCGCCCTTCTTCGCCGCCTGTTCAATGTCGCCCAGCCCAAGCTGAGCCCAAACCTTCCCGGTGGCATATGGAAGAAACGGATAAAGCAATGCGGTAATGATTCGAATTGACTCCGCAGCCACATATAGCGTCGACCGACGTCCCTGCTGCGAGATCTCCGACTCCGTCGCGGCCCAGGGCTTGCGCGACGTAATAAACCGGTCCACCAGCGCAATTCCGGACGCAACCGCCGCCAGCGCCTCCGAAAAAGCGTTCTGCTCCATCTTCTTGCTGACGGTCCCAACAATCTCGGTCAAATTCCAACCGATCATCTGACCCTCAGAGGCCGAGAGCAACTCCTCATTCGCCGGATGATTGTGCGTCTCCTTCTTCTCCGGCATGTAGAAGACGAGCGAGTTCGCCTCCAGGCAGTCTTCGACGATCCCTCCGCTGGACTGCGCGATCAGATTGAGCGTCCGGCTAACCAGATTTCCGTATCCATTCGCGAGGTCGCTGTTATACCGCTGCACCAGCGCATCGAAGCTGAAACTCCCATCCTGCCCGAATGGAATCTCGCGCAGAAGAAAGTAGCGAATCACGTCCGAGGCAAAGAGATCCTGCTGATGCCTCCAGTACTCATCGCCCAAAACCGCGCCCGGACCATCCACCGGCTTCGGCTTCAACCTGCCAAACGCCTCCAGGATCGTCTCCGTGCGAACAATATTTCCCCGCGACTTCGACATCTTCGAGTCTTCAAACAACAACCATCCATGCGCTGTAATGGCCTTCGGAAGAGGCAATCCCGCCGCAAGCAAAAACGCCGGCCAGTACACACAGTGAAACCGAATAATCTCCTTGCCGACCAGATGAAGATCGGCAGGCCAGTACCTTTTGAACTTCTCCTGCTCCGCCGGATCAGCCGACCCATACCCAATCGCCGTCATGTAGTTGGCCAGCGCATCCAGCCATACATAAATGACGTGTTTCTCATTCCCCGGAACCGGAATCCCCCACTTAAAACTCGTCCGCGAGATCGAAAGATCCTTCAACGCCCCGGCAACATACGGATTGCCGAGCTTCGACTGCTTCGTCTCCCCACCCTCAGCCACATTGCCACGAACAAAGCTCAAAACCTCGTTCCTGCGAACCTCGGGCTGAATCTCCAACTCACCGCTCTCAATGAGATCGATGAGCTTCTCCTGATAATTCGAAAGCCGGAAGAAGTAGTTCTCCTCCGTAACCGTCTCGGTAGGCTTTCCATCCGGCCCAATCGTCCCAGGAGGCCCATCGACAAACATCTCCTCGCCCACTGAGTACTGTCCTGTATACGTACTCAGGTAAATCGCATCGCGGTCGCATAGAAACTGAAACAGCTTCTGCGCAGCCTGCGTATGCCGAGGCTCAGTCGTCCGGATGTAGTCGTCATAAGTAATCCCCATCCGATCCCAGAGCGCCTTAAAACTAGCCGAAACCTGGTCCGCAAACACCTGCGGCGAAACCCCAGCCGCAGCCGCAGACCGCTCCACCTTCTGCCCATGCTCATCGGTGCCAGTCAGAAAAAACGTGTCATCCCCCAGCAACCGGTGCCGCCGGGCAATCACGTCAGCCGCAATAGTCGTATACGCATGCCCGATGTGCGGACGCGCGTTGACGTAATAGATCGGGGTAGTGAGATAAAACTTTGGCGTGGACATGTTCCAAAGCCAAGTTTAGCAGGGCACCCCACAGCGACAGGAAGCCTGAAAACTGAAGAACTGAAAAACTCATGAACTGAAAACTGATCGAAAATAGTCTTTGCAGTTAGGAGCCCATCCCGAAGAGGGATGACCCAGGACAATCCAAAAATAAAGTCGAAAAAGGAGGAAAATTCTTAGAGGCCGAAAACGTGGCACTAAGAACCACGTTTAAGACCACAAAAATGCACTTAGAACCACACAAAAACCACGTTTTTACCCTGTGGAAATCGCCAAACCACCAGTAAACACGCCACTCCCACCAGCGATAGAAAAAAAACGCTCCAACAAAAGATTAACTGGAAGAAGTAGGCGGTTCCACAGGCGCCTCTTCAGCCTCAGAGACCGCCGGAATCTGCGCCGCGGCAGCCGTAGCCGCCTCAGCCTCCGAAGCCTGCGCTATCCGGGCCAGATTCAGATGCTGCTCCATCGCAACTCGCGCCTGCGCAGGATTATGCGAGCGAATCGCCCGGTAGATCTCCCGGTGCATCTCAGCCGACTCCTTCAAATCCACTGCATTGACTACGGTTTTGCTGCGGTATTCATACAGATTCGCCGTAATCGTCTCCATAAGCGCGCCAAGGATTGGATTTCCCGAAGCCCGCGCGATCGTCCGGTGAAACCGCACGTCGTGAATCAAATACTCCTGCGGATCCGTCAGCGCGGCATACATCTCCGCAACCTCTTCAGCTAGCTCAGCAATATGTTCGTCCGTTGCGCGCTCCGCAGCCAGCGCAGCAACGTTCGATTCAAGCACCAGCCGCGCCTCAAACATCTGCCACGGCAGAAACCCATGCAGCGCCCCAAGCACCGAAAGCGAGCTGGAATCAAGCGCTGGCGGCCCCGAAGAGACAAACGTACCCGCCCCATGGCGGCTCTTCAGCACGCCCATCGCAGAGAGAAATCCAATGCCCGCACGCAGGCTCGAGCGGCTGATCTTCAGTTTGCGCGCAAGCTCACGTTCCGGGGGCAGACGATCGCCAGGATGTACCTCGCCACTGCTAATAAGAGAGCGTACATGCTCGACGACCTGCATCGTGAGCTGGCTGTGGCCCGTCACCTCGTCGTGATGCTCTTTAACCTCTTTTTTCACTCTGAATGAAGCTCCTTGGCCTAAGTTTGAGAAGAGTAACACGGGGAAGAACGATAGTTAAGCGAATCGACGGTTCCTGATAAGTGCGCGGCGTCCGATCAAGCGAACTCAGAACAAATCTCTGTACGATCCGTTTTTAGATGCACGAACGCACCGCTAGGTCGTCTGCGTTACGCCGAGTCTAGGCACCAGTAATTGGAAGATCAGCAGCGAAATGACGTAGGCAAACGCGGCGAGAGTGAAGATCAACAGCGGATGCAACGAGAAGTAGTGAGAGACGATCCAGGTAAACATCGCACCACCGGCCGCTCCAGCCGCTCCGCCAAGACCGACCACGGTGCTGACGCTTGTGGAAGGAAACATATCAGTCGGTGTCGAAAACAGGTTGGCGGACCAGCCCTGATGCGCCGCGGTGGCCAGGCAAAAAAGCCCTATGGCCGGCCATGCGTTCTCAGGAAACAGCGTATGCATGTGGGGGACAAACATGATAGGCAACACGCAGATTGCGCACACGAGCATAGCGAACTTACGTCCTGCATTAACGGTGTAACCGCGTTTCATCAGAAAGCCAGAGAGCCAGCCGCCAGCGATAGAACCAAAGCTGGCCGCAGTGTAGATCACGATGAGCGGATATTTGACATGGTTCAGATCGAGACCGTAGTTATCGTTGAGAAACTTAGGAAGGTAGAAGAGATAGAACCACCAGATAGGGTCGGTCAGTCCCTTGCCAAGAAAGAAAGCCCAAAAACCACGATGTTCCAGCAGCGTTGAGTAGATGGGACGGCCCTGAGTGATAGGGGCCAGGTTGATCTGGGTTTGCGTGAGCCCGCGGCGCAGCTTGTTGTATGGAAAGAGAAGCCAGATGACGAGCCAGAGCACGCCCATCGATCCTGTACAGATAAAGGCCGCATGCCAGCCGAAGCGGAGCGTGACAGCGGCGATGAGCAGAGGTGCGATGAACGCCGATGCGTTGGAGCCGGAGTTGAAAAGCCCTGTGGCAAGAGCTCGTTCGTCGGACGGAAACCACTCGGTCGTGGCTTTGATAGCAGCAGGGAAGTTGCCGGACTCACCGAGGCCGAGGAGGGCGCGGCAGATGCAGAAGCCGATGACGCTCCCGACCAGCGAGGTACTGATCGAGGCACATCCCCAGACAAGAATCGCCAGAGCATAGCCGGTCTTGGTGCCAACCTTGTCGATGATTCGGCCCGCAAAGAGGAAGCCGACGCCGTAAGCGATCTGAAAAGCGATTAGGACGCGTCCATAGTTGATGTCATACGCGGCTTGATGGGCGTGATCGAGGCCGGGAATCCAGCCCATAAACGGCAAGTGGAGCAGCGGCTCGATGAGCGAGAAGACCGAGCGGTCCATATAGTTGATGGTCGTCGCAAGAAAGAGGAGGAAACATACAAACCATCGAACGTTGGATTTTTCCGGAGCGGTAGTAGTGAAGGCGGGGTTGGGAAGGCTGGTGGCTTGAATCGGCATTAAGAAGAACACTCCCGCTAAAATGTTGGTCTGACCAGTTGCCGGGTTATTAGCCTAATCAGAGTGGAAACAGGTTGAGGATAGTCTTTGTTGGACCACTTGTGTCAAGAAGATGATTCCTTGGACTCCAGGGGAGAGAAACCGATGAAGTCGAATTTCGTGTTGGTGGTCATGGTTGCGGCGTGCTCCGCCCTATCGCAGGCGCAGGAACCAAAGACCATTACAGTGGCGAGTTCGGGAGCCGATTTCTCTACCATCCAGGCTGCCGTTAATGCCGCTCCCGATACAGGGGCCATAGTCAGGATTCAGCCGGGGACGTATCGCGAGGTTGTGCATGTGGACAAGCCGAGAATCCAGTTCCGTGGAGAAGGCGATGACTGGGCAAAGGTTGTGTTGGTCTACGGGAACAGTGCAGCTTCCACGTGTGGAACGAGGTGTTCAGCGACATTGTTTGTCACCGGGAACGATTTTTTCGCAAGCAATATGACGATCGCAAACGACTACAGCAAGACGAGTGATGTGCCGTCGCAGGCGGTTGCTCTATCCGTGCGGGCGGACCGAGCTGTGCTGCGGCACGTCAGGCTGCTTGGCGCTCAGGACACGCTCTACGCCTCGAGCATGGGTTGCATGAATGACGAAAGCGACTGCAAGACCGGGCGGCAGTACTATTCCGACTGCTACATTGAGGGGCATGTGGATTTCATCTTTGGAGATGCGAAGGCGGTCTTTGACAACTGCGAGATCCGCAGCATTGCGCATGAGCCTGGAGGGTATCTCACCGCGCAGAGCAACACGCGCCCCGGGCAGGATGCCGGGTATGTCTTCAACCATTGCAAGATCACTGCCGACAAAGGGGCGGGCGACGTCTACCTTGGACGACCCTGGCGGGACTATTCCACGGTGATTTTTCTGAATACGGATATCGAGGCGCCAATTTTGGCTGCCGGATGGTCGGATTGGAAGGGCGCACCGCAACCTCGCCTGCCAACCGCGACCTATGCCGAGTTCAATTCGACTGGACCCGGAGCAAACCCCAAGGCGCGCGAGCCCTATTCGAAGCAGCTGACGCTGGAAGAGGCGAGGAAGTACGAGACGAAGGCGTATCTGGCCGGGACCGATGGATGGGACCCAGCGACGGTGAAATAGCGACGAACAGACGGTCGAGGAGCAATTATCAATCAGGCTCGTGTTCTTGCTAGAGAGACAGGAGTCAATAGCAGAGGACCGACCATCTCGCTGTGGATAAAGCAACTCTTTGGTTTTTGTGGTGAATTGTGGTTGTTCTTCGGGTGATGGGGTGAATCTCCTGGTTTTACCTGAGTTTCTTCAGGGTTTGGGAGCGGGGAAACTCGATATTCTAGGCGCAAATTCGTGGTCATAACGTGGTTGTTGCGTGGCTATTTGTGGCATTCGGATGGTGATTGTGACTCTTCGTCGAGTTGCACCGGGATGGGTCATAAGTTCTCGATGCCGTTGATGTTTCAGACTAGAGTTTCGGTTGACCTGAAAGGCCCGCCCGGGAGTGCGCTCTGAGGGGCGCGGTATCATCGCTGACGTGAGTGGTGATTCGAATACGGATAGCACCGAGATCGAGCGGCTTATGGCTCGGTTGCGAGATGGGGAAGTGCGCGCTCTGGCGCGGGCGGTTTCCTTGGTTGAGAATGGGTCGCCGCTGGCCTCTGGATTGGTAGCGGCCTGCCGCGAGCCGGCAGAGTCGACGGGTGCCGCGTTGCGTATCGGTGTGACCGGGCCGCCTGGAGCGGGAAAGAGCACTTTAGTTGACCAGATGGCCCGCTTTTTACGTGGGGACGGTCAAAGTGTGGGGGTAGTGGCCGTGGATCCGTCGAGCCCGTATACGGGTGGAGCCTTGCTTGGAGACAGGATTCGCATGCAGGGTTTTGCGGGAGACGACGGGGTTTATATCCGCAGTATGGCCTCACGTGGTGCGATGGGTGGCGTGGCTCGAACTGCGGCGGATGTCTGCACGGTGATGGAAGCGGCGGGACGACAGACGATTCTGATTGAGACGGTGGGAGTTGGGCAGGACGAGGTCGAGGTCGTCAAACTGGCCGACGTGACGGTAGTGGTGCTTGTTCCGGGCATGGGGGACGAGGTGCAGAGTTTGAAGGCCGGTGTGATGGAGGTGGCTGACATCTTCGTCGTCAATAAGAGTGATCGAAGGGGCGCGGAGCTGGTAGAGCAGGAGATCGTCGCGATGCAGGCTCTGACGCCGCAACATAGCGGATGGGTACCTCCGATCGTGCGAACCGTGGCTACGACGGGTGAAGGCGTTCGAGAGTTGATGGAGGCCATCCGGCGGTGTGCGAGCACGAGGGTCGAACGCCGTGAATTTGTAGCCGAGGCTACGAATGAGGGACTACGGCTCGATCATCTCGGCGTCGCCGTGAAGAGCATTGCGGCAGCGCGGGGGTTCTATGAGGCGCTTGGACTGACGGTGAGCCACGAAGAGACCGTGGAGCACGAGAGAGTCAAGACTGTCATGTTGCCGCTGGGAGAGAGCCGTATTGAATTACTCGAACCCACCCAGGAGGATTCGACCATCGGGAGGTTCCTGGCGAAACGAGGGGAAGGCCTGCACCATGTGGCCGTCCATATGGATGAGATCGATGCCTTGTTTGCGCGGCTGAAAGTACAGGGAGTCAAGCTGGCGAGCGATGCAGTGCGTGTAGGCTCCGGCGGCCATCGGTATTTTTTTGTGCATCCGGCGAGCACTGGAGGGGTGTTGCTCGAGATTGTCGGTGATGCTGCCGCTCCTGAGGCCGTGGAGTGATGCGGATTCTGCTGATCAATACGGCAGCGACCGAGGGGAGCGTTACGTTAGCAGACAAGGCGCTTGCCGAGCCGGTCATCGCGACGGCGGTTTTGCCCGGAAGGACATCGTCGGAGCAGTTGATTCCTGTGATACGGCGGTTACTCGAGCATAACGCGTGGAAACTCAGTGATCTGGCAGCAATTGCCGTGGTGCACGGGCCGGGATCCTTTACCGGCGTGCGGGTGGGTGTAAGCGCGGCGAAGGGGTTGAGCGAGGCAGGTGGAGTGCCGCTCATCGCGATCTCGCGGCTGGCGTTGCTCGCTGCCTCAGTCGATGGCGGTGGAGGATCCGCGCATGCGGTCCTCGATGCTGGACGCGGGGAGTTTTACTACGGAGACTATGTCGGGCATCGGTGTGTGCGGGAGGCGTTGTTGTCGAAGAGGGAAGTAGTCGCCGCGACTCAGGGCAGCATTGCCGTCGTGTGCGAAGAGAGGGTGAGGGAGGCGTTAGCAGAGCTCGAGTTGCAGTTGGTGGATGAGCCTTCCGCCGCTGCCGCCCTTCCCTTTGCGGTGGATCGGATTGAACGTCAGGACTTTGACGATGTGGCAACCTTCGATGCGAACTATCTCAGACGGACCGATGCCGAGATATTCGCCAAACCAGCAATCGGAGTCGGGGGATGAGCCTTGCAAGGCTCGAAATCAGAGAGGGCAGGGAGCAGGATTTGGCCTCTGTGGTCGCCCTCGAACGAGATACTCCGCAAGCTCCGCATTGGGCAGAGAGCGTGTACGCCGGTATGCTAGCCGCGGATCGTAAACCAGATACAGCTTTGAAGCGCTGTTTGCTGGTTGTGGAGCGTGACGGCAGCATAGTCGGTTTTGCTGTCGGAAAGGCAATCAGAGCAGGAGGAGAGACTGTGGGCGAACTCGAGAGTCTCGCTGTCAGGTCTGACGCGCAACGAGCCGGAGGCGGAACTGCTTTGTGCAGAGCGGTTGCAGCTTGGTGCGGGCGCGAAGGGGCATCTGTCGTCGAGTTGGAGGTAAGAGAAGGCAGCAAAGGGGCCATTGCCCTCTACGCCGGACTGGGTTTTGTCGTTGCCGGGCGTCGCAGGGGGTATTACCAGGAGCCGGTTGAGGACGCCCTGCTGATGCGTTTGAAGTTAGACAAAAACAATTAATCCACATTGCCGCTGCCACTCGGTGTGTGATAGCGTTTCGCAGTTGGTGAGATGTTGTTTGTTCTGGAGGTACGCCACTCGTGCAAACTGCAAAGTTCACGGAGCTTCCCAAGACTGCTTCTCTTCCTTCCCTTCAACAACTTGTGCAGGAACACAGCCTATACGAACGCAGGCTGGATACTCTGCGTTCAAAGCAGTTTCCAACGGACGCGGAACAGATGGAAGAAGTGAGGCTTAAGAAGCTGAAATTAAGTCTCAAGGATGAGATGGAACGTCTTCGGCGGCTGGGAGCGTCTTAGCTTCTTTCCAGCAGTCTGAGGGTGGGTGACGGGCCAATGCCGGGCTCTGGGTGAAGTGTGCGTGGCCTTATAATCGAGTACTTATGGTGCGAGACGGATTCTTCTATGCCTTAGGGCTCGGAGCGGTGGCAGTGGCGCTCTGGTTTATGAACATGCCGGACTGGCTGTTGGCGTTGCCCATTGTGTTGGCAGCGTTCTTCTTGTGGTTTTTTCGTGATCCCAATCGGACGATTCCGCAGGGACCTGGCCAGATCGTCTCTCCCGGCGACGGAGTGGTGACGGACGCAGAGTGGATCGAAACAGTTAGCGGCAGCCGGCTGCGGCTGAGCATCTTTCTGAATGTCTTCGACGTGCATGTGAACCGCTCGCCGGTCGGGGGGATTGTGAAGGTATGCGAATTTCGCAAAGGCCAGTTTATGAATGCGATGAAGCCTGAGTCGGTTTTGAACAACGAACAGACGTTGGTCACAGTCGATGCCGGCGGGTATGACGTTAGTTTCAAGCAGATTGCGGGACTGCTGGCACGGCGCATCGTGTGCAACGTGAAGGTGGGCGATCGGGTTGAGCGCGGACAACGAATCGGCCTGATCAAGTTTGGCTCGCGGGTGGATGTGCTGATTCCGGCGGAGGCGAATCTGAAGGTGAAGACGGGCTCGCGCGTCAAGGGCGGCTCGACTGTGCTGGCTGTCCTCCCAGAGGCTCTCGTGCAGAGTAAAAGCGCCGAGATGGCAGTGGTGGCCTGATGGCAGATGAGGCACATATCAGCACAGGCGACAAGGTGAGACGCCGGCCAAAGCGCGGGATGTACGTTTTGCCATCTTTGTTTACGGCGGGCAATATGGCAGCCGGATACTATGCGATTACGCAGAGCATCCAGGGATCAGCCTCAGATCAAAGTTACTTTGACCGCGCAGCGCTGGCATTGGGCATCGCCGTCTTGTTCGACGGGCTCGATGGCATGATCGCGCGAATGACAAATACGGCGAGCGACTTCGGCAAGGAGTTGGATTCGCTGGCCGATGTGATCACCTTTGGACTGGCGCCTAGCCTCCTCGCTTACATGTGGGGGTTCCGCATGCTGCCGGCGATGGAACATCCGCAGCTTCGCGAACAGCTGATGCATATCGGGATCTTCGTCTGCTTCATCTTTCTCATCTGCGGAGCAAGCCGTCTGGCGCGGTTTAACATCAGCGTCAATCCACAGCCGCGCAATCCAGGACGCCCGGGTAAGAAGTATTTTGTCGGGATGCCGATACCGGCTGGCGCGGGCGTGATCAGTTCGGTGATCCATTTCCAGAGAGGGTCTCCGATCGATAATCCGTGGATCGCGGTGGTGTGGCTCTGCCTGCTCTTATTTACAAGCTATTTGATGGTCAGCAACTGGCGTTTCTGGAGCGCAAAGGAAATTACCGTGGGGGCACGTCATCCGTTCCGCTTGTTCACGGTGATCGGGGTAGTTGGTGCGCTTATTGTGCTGTATCACCAGTACATGCTCATCATCATTGCCATGGCCTATCTGGTTTCGGGCGTTGTGGCGCGGCTGGCCTATTCGTGGGGTCGAGAGCGACGGCATTCCACTGTCGCCAGTCAGCAGTAACGGGCCCCGGGCTTCGATAGAAATCTGGCACTCTCGTGCCTAAATTACAGACGAGTTTCAGGAAACCATGACGAACACAGAGTATCGAATCGGGATCGTCGGGGCGTCTTCGCTTGAAGGGAAAGAATTGAGCGAGGAGCTGGCGTCGTCTCAGTTAGCGGAGTCAGATTTTGTCTTGCTGGACATTGAGGAAGCCGCGGGCCAGGTGACGGCGGCCGCGGATGAGGTCTCATTTATCCAAAGGCTCGAAGCATCTTCTTTCGAGCGCATGGATTTTGTCTTCTTCGCGGGTGAACCTAAAGTTACAAGGGGATACTGGGAGGGTGCACGCCGCGCGGGCGCGAGCATTGTGGATCTCACGTATGCGCTCGAGGGAGAGAGAGATGTCCCGGTGCGCGCACCCTGGGTGGCCGAGGTGCTCGCGGAAAAGGTACAGCCTGGATTGCCTGATCTGAGAACATCGGCGGTGGTTCCGGCACATCCTGTCGCAGTGATGCTTGCTCTGGTTGCGGCAAAATTGCAGACGAAGCTGGAGATATCGGACCTTGCGGCGACTGTAATGGAGCCTGCCTCGGAGTACGGCAGGGGCGCAATGGATGAACTGCATCAGCAGACGGTGAACCTTCTGTCGTTTCAGAGTTTGCCTCAGGATCAGTACGACGCCCAAGTGGCATTCAATCTGTTGCCACAGCTGGGTGAGGCGGCGAAGGTGAAGCTCGGAGAGACCGAAGGACGCATCCGCCGCCATTATGCAGGATTGTCGAGCGGACAGTTGCCGCGGTTGGCTTTGCAGCTTGTGCAGGCACCGGTCTTCCACGGATATGTTGCGTCGGTGCTGGTCGACCTCCGCGATGACGCTAGTGTAGGAGAGGTCGAAGTGGCGCTTGCCGGCGACCATATTGATCTTGTGGCGGGAGAGTCGGACCCGCCGAGCAACCTGAGCGCTGCGGGGCAAGAGGACATCATGGTGAGTGTCAGAAAAGACTCCGGTGCGGGGGGCAACGGGAGGCGCTTCTGGCTCTGGCTCGCGGCGGACAACCTGAAGCTTGCGGCATTGAATGCCATTGCTTGCACGAGTGAACTGCGGCGTTTGCGGCCTTCAGGGAAAGTGCAATAGTCGAGGCTCGGTCGGTCTTGCGGCTCTGGTTTGAAGGCATAACCCCTCACTTTTCGGCATTGACAGGCAAATACTGGAGCGCCAGGCCCAGTCCGTTGGTCCGTCCGAGCCGACGACGTCGCCATCCCTATTGCGGTGATCTGCGACTACCATGTAGAACGCGAAGGGTTTGCCTTACACTCAAGCGAGGCAATTTTAAGGAAACGGCAAGCGAGTAAGGGACAAGATGCGCATTGGAATTGACCTGGGCGGAACAAAAATTGAGGCGCTAGCCATCGACAACGAGGGCGTGGAATTGGCGCGCCACCGTATCGACACGCCGCGAGACGACTACGAGGCCACCATTCAGGCGATGACAGAGCTGGTTCGCCGACTGGAGCGGGAGACAGGACTTTCAGGCACCGTGGGAGCTGGGATTCCTGGCAGCGTTTCAAGAATTACCGGCCTGGTAAAAAACTCGAACTCGACCTGGCTGAACGGCCGTACGCTCGACCGGGACCTGTCCCGAGCGCTTGACCGGGAGGTGCGTGTCGCCAACGATGCGAATTGTCTGGCTGTCTCCGAGGCCACCGACGGTGCGGCTGCAGGACACCGTGTTGTGTTCGGAGTCATCCTGGGCACAGGGTGCGGCGGCGGTGTCGCACTTAGGGCGCGCGTTCACGACGGGCCAAACGGAGTTGCAGGAGAATGGGGACACAATCCGTTGCCGTGGCCGAGACCCGAAGAGTATCCGGGGCCGCTCTGCTATTGCGGCAAACATGGCTGTATGGAGATGTGGGTTTCAGGGACGGGAATCGCGCTGGACTATAAAAATGCGACGGGTGAAATTAAGACCACACGCGAGATCGTTTCGGAGTTCAGCGACGGAGACCCATTGGCAATCGGTGCCATAGAGCGGTTCGAAGATCGTCTTGCACGCGGGTTGGCTCAGGTGGTCAACATTTTGGACCCGGATGTAATTGTGATCGGCGGAGGGGTGTCGAAGTTAGAGCATATCTATCAGGAGGTCCCCAAAAAGCTTCCGGCGTATGTCTTTGGAGGTGAAATGCTGACGCCCATTGTCCCGGCTAGATATGGGGATTCGAGCGGCGTTCGCGGTGCTGCGTGGCTGTGGCCAATCGATGGGACCAGGTAGACTGTCGCACGAGTGAGCCTATGGTTACGAAGACAGACATTAGGACGGTCGCAGAGCCAGGTGAGCATCGTACAATCCAGCCAAGGCTTCGCTACTGGCTCGCAGTTGGAGGCACCTCAGCGGCTGTGCGATACTGACTTTGCGCAGAGTACAGCAACTGGCACAGACATGACGCCGGCGGGGCCGGGAGTTGTACGCGAGCGCAATACAGCCTAACCTAATCCTTATGTTTCGAGGGGTTAGAGTGCGCCGGGATGGCGGAACTGGCAGACGCAGCGGACTCAAAATCCGCCGATCGCAAGGTCGTGGGGGTTCGACCCCCCCTCCCGGCACCAAGATGACAAAAGAACTTTTCTCTCAATTGATCGCATCGTCGGAGGCTTAGACGACTTCGTTCTCAACAGCTGAGAATCGTAAACGCAACTTTCGGCACGATCAGCGGGCTATGGGCTTTTCCATTACTTATCATTTCGATCATTCGTTTCTGGGATAGCTGACGCAAAGACGTCAAGGCTTTCGGAGCATTGGCTCATTTTTTATCGATCCATTTGCTCAAGAACCGGTCCCAACAAATATGCGACGATGAAACCGCACGACCAGATGATGGCTGACCCCCAAAGGATGACCCTGCTAATCTTACTAACCTCACCGCAAGCTGTGGGGTCGTCTGCTTCGCACGCTTCTCCATGGCGTAAACGAGGAGCAATTAGGTAGGTCATCACAAAGCTCATCGTAATCAGCGTGCCTGCAATGCTAAATGTCCAGATCTTGTGTCTGGATAAACTGACCAGCCAAGGCGCAGCCGACAGCAGCGAAGCCACCGTGGTCCCCATTC
Source organism: uncultured Acidobacteriaceae bacterium (assembly GCA_963798925.1). Classification (GTDB taxonomy): domain Bacteria; phylum Acidobacteriota; class Terriglobia; order Terriglobales; family Acidobacteriaceae; genus Edaphobacter. Next base: position 289,403 of record CAWCVD010000001.1, on the reverse strand, counting down.
CCAGAAGGACCAACACCGAAGGCAGGGCGCAGCAGATGAGAGTGCTAAACGAACTGAAGAGAGAAAAGTAGTTGAGCAGTGCGGCTCGTTTCGCACGCAGCGTCGGCACTTGTGAGTTGCCAGTCATTGTCATTTCGCCTCCGTCACGGATTTGTAGCGCAGTGTATCTGGGATCTTCCCTTTGCCAGACTGTGGGAGTCCCCCATCGACGACGACTGTTTTGCCCAGCAATTCAGTGATGTCCTCCCCACCCGTTAGCGGGATTAGTGCGTACCGATCGTTTGTCCCCGTGACGTCGAGGAAGGGGGCTTGCGCCGATCCTGACAACTCCCCACGCACGACTACAGTTGCATCCTTGTGCGTAAAGCCATTCTTTTCGACAGCTTCATTAAACTGGCGCATGGTCGCACTATTTCGCGGTGAGAGCTTGATAGAAACGAGACCGGTATTCAGGTCAACATCTACCAGGCTCACCCCTTGAATCCCCTTCATCGAAACGTGGATGGCATGGGCGCACGGGGCGCAGTCCATTCCGAAAACAGTTAGATTGACCTGCTCGTATTCAGCATGAGCAGCGATAGAAGAGAGAGCGAGAAATCCTACAACGAAGATCTTTTTCACGGTCGGTCCTTTCAGTGGGAGCTGGTATGGGAGGAGTATTTGAGATAGCTGAGATTGATCGCGAAGCGAACACGTTCGCGGCCATAGATGGATTCGGACACATCACGGAATAACGGCCCTTGCACGCCGCCTTCGATAGCAATGTTCTTGTAAATCGCCAGCACAGACGGGCCAAGCCAGACGGTCGTGGTGCTGCTATTGGGAAGGGTCTGGCCGCCAATGACCACCCCACCCGTATGCTCTCCGGTCAACTCGGCAAAGCCGCGATAGTCCCACTGATCGTATCCGCGACGAAGACGGGATGGGCGGTAACCATAAAGGGCACTCCATGAGAGTGTGTCCGGCCGCCTGTCGTTTGATGCCACTGCAAAGCGGGAATAGCCGCCGCCGACCCAAACGTATTGACTACGAGAGGCCAGACCGGTAACGAGTGTGCCAGCAACTCCAGGTGCCCGGTGCAGGCTGCCAAGCACCCCAGACTCCTGTTGAGGGCCAGGAATCACCAAGCCGAGGGAAGCCGTAGATTCGATCCTCTTGCCGACGCTCGTAACCGAGTGGAGAAACAGCCACGATGCTCCGGCAGACCATTCGCTCCCGCTCATCATGCGGCTCTCCGGCAGATTTCCACTGCCAAACGAGGCTGGAAGGAATGCATTCAAAGTGAGATGTGGAGTAACGCCATAGCCGAACCCGGACCCCGTCGAGAGTTGCGTTCCTTGGGAACCGTTGCGGCCAAAGATACCCGTATCGAAGCTCAGTTCACGCTCCGAATTTACCGGAGTCGCATAGCTGAAGAGGGGGCCATGGTCAGCGGCAAACGCTGTGCTCGTCGCAACGATGGCACACGTCAAAACCATTAGATATTTCATAAAGCTCCTATCAAACCAAATGAGTCTCAGGCACACGAAGGCGTGCGCAGGTCATTGGATTGCGGAGCGAATCAGATTCTTAGAACAGTGTTCTTCGCACTCAGAAGACCAGGCGGGGAGTGCTCATCCGGCATCAGCCAGACTCGAGAGGCTACAAAATGGACTGGAGCAGACAGAGCCGGAAGGTATGCCACGCAAACCCACTGGACATCAGTTGCCGGGGAAGTAGCCGCAATCTGCGGGCTCTCATCCGTCCGAACCTCAGTCCGGCAGCAACCCATCCTTTCCATGTGTCCGCACTGCCCATGCATCGCCCGACAGCAAGCACTCTCCTCATGGCTCATGGCCAAATTGGTCAGGCACGCCATGACTGGCGCGGCTGCGGTGAGCAAGAGAAGAATCGCGATAATACCAGTAAGGCGGCGCATCGGCAGCTTCAGTATAGCGGCAGCAGCACCAGTCATGCACTTAAGCTCTAGAAGGAGAGCCGCGCACTGACCTGAATCTCTCTTCCCGGAGTTGTCACTTCGGTGATTGAACCGAAGCCGGCGGTGTTTACAAACCGATTCGGAGTACCCAGATTTGTGTGGTTCAGTGTATTGAAAAACTCACCGCGCATATCCAGGCGTAGACGTTCGGAAAGCGCAAAGCCTCGCAACACGCTCATATCCAGCGTCTCCATCCCGGGACCCACAACGGAGTTTCTCCCAACATTCCCAAAGGCATACGCTGGCGGAGCCGTGAACGCGGCAGGGTTGAACCACGTCGTCGAGTTCCGCGTTCCCGCTCCAAACACGGGCTGGCCGGTGATATTTGCCCGCACCGGATTTTCGCCCAGTGCTGTACCTGCGTTCGCCGTATCGCCGAATACGGAGATGGTCAGCGGAAAACCACTCTGTACCTGAAAGATTGCCGCCGTCTGCCAGTTTCTGGTTACCGCACGAGTTACAGAGCTACGACCCCACGCCGGCACGTCGTAAACCGCACTGACCGCTAATCGGTTTCGCACATCGCACGCTGGGCCCTTCTCCGCGTTCAGGTCGTTATTATTTTGCGGAATCGCCGCCTCGAACATCGGCGACCGGAAGTCCGGTGCGTTCGACAGGCTCTTCGACCATGTGTAGTTCGCGAGAAAACTCAGTCCTTGACTCGCTCTGCGCCGCACTGACACATATCCTGCGTCGTACCAGCTCTGTGCTGAATTTTCCAGCAGATTGATCGTGCTCACTCCAAACGTCGTACTCACGACCTGAATATTTGGCGGCAGAACCGTATTCGGAACGAAGCTGATCTTCGTGAACGGTCGCCGTGGTTGAATCAAGCCCGGCCCTGGCTGCGCGTTATTGATCAGATGAGCACGCTGCAGATGGAAGCCGCCCGAACCAAGGTAGCCGATCTCCATCACCGTGTTTCTGCCCAGGCTTTGTTCCAGCCCTGCACTCCACTGTTGGATGTACTGGGGAGCCGGCCTCATTTGCATGCCGGTGAAGCTCACTACCGTGGTCCCCAGCACTGCAGGGGCGAAGTTAAACGTTTTGATTGATGGGGTGAAGTTATCGCTCTGATTCGTCTCCGGAAATACATACGGCACATTGTGTCTCTGGTTACACCAGGTATTCATGTCGACGGGCGTAAAGAACATTCCATACGCAGCATGAAGCACGAGGCCTCTGCTCGGAACGTTCTGCGAGATGCCAAACCGTGGTGCGAAGTCCGTCTTGCTCGGATACATCAGACCCTTCGGCATCCCGTTCTGTCCGCCGATAAAGACACTCGGGGTGCCGTTGGATGCGAAGGTCAGATTGCTGTTCGTATATGTGATATCGACGAGGGCGCTCATGTACTCATATCGCACTCCATAGTCGATCGTCGTGTTCCTCGCCAGGTGGAACGTATCCTGCGCGTAGCCGTCGGCGTACCACTGCCGCAGGTTCATCTGTGGCACCCCTGCCTGTCGCTGCCTTACCGCAGGTAGTCCCAGCAGAAAACTCGCCAGCGCCGAACCTGTTCCGTCGTTGGCTCCAATGTCCGTCGTAAATCCATTCGTAAACTGGTAGTAGCCGCGATTCTGGAAGAATCCCCACATCGGCCAGATAAACCGCTGGTATACCCCGCCAAATTTCAAGCTGTGACGCCCAATCAGCCAACTTAGAGTATCGCGACCCTCGACGAGGGTGTCCCATGCATGCATCGGCGTGGCTGCGTAGCTATCGCCAATCGGCGAGTATCCCTGCACATTGAAGTACGGCGCGCCCCATGCCTCCGGACCCCCAAATCCCACTCCGGTGATTCCCAGCGACCCCGTAATGTCGTTCTTGTTCGCGCTTTCTGTCGTATGGTCCATGCTCAGCCGCGACACCGCCACAGTCGCCACATTCAACAGCGAGGGCGTGAAGATATGGCTGTAGGAACCAATGCCTTGCTGCGCCAGATTGTCGTGCAAATAGCCGAAGCCGGGCAAGTTTTCCGGCATGAATCCATTCTCGCCGCCCGCGCTATACCGCGCGAAAGCCGTATTATTGGCATTGAATTGCTGATCGATTCGTACCGATCCCTGGTCCGTGTAGTGGATCTCGTTTCTCACATCGAGATAGTTGTTGGAGTCATTACCTGCGCCCACGACCGTCGGCACACCCATCATTGTCATGCCCATTCCCATTCCCATCATGAGGTTGGGCTGCGGGGTATATTGCTTCAGCATCGTTACCGCTACCGAGTTCATCCTGTCCAGGGGAATCTTGTTGTCAGGAAACGGTTGCCGCGTGAACTGCGGGTTCTGCGCACTGACCGGCAGGTTCGAGTTGTAGCTCGGGTTGGTCACGGTCGTGTTTGGGTCGTAGATCGTCACCCCACTCATGCTGAAGTCGCCATTGACCTCGTCCGATGTGGGCACCGTATCGGTCATGCTGTCCGCCTGCACATGCCTCAGCCCTTCATAGTTCACGAAGAAGAACGTGTGTTTTCCGATTAATGGCCCCCCAAGCGACGTGCCAAAGTTGTTCTGCACCAAGTGGTTTGTTCCGCCCATTTCGTTGAACGAGTGGGCATCCATGGCGCCATTGCGCAAGAACTCATAGACGGTTCCATGCAGTCGGCTCCCTCCTGACCGAGTAATGATGTTCACCTGGCCGCCGCCCGCGCCACCCATCTCTGCTGAGTAGCTTCCCACTTGCACCTGGAACTCCTGCACCGCGTCGGGCGACGCGCTGAAGTTCTGAGTATTAAAAGTAGGGTCCGTATTCGTCGCGCCATCCAGCAGAAAGTAGTTCGCATTTGGCCGATTTCCACCCACGCTGATCGCCGACCGCTGTCCCGGCCGCCAGTACAACGGATTCATGTCCCCTGTCTGCGCCCCGTGACTGACATGTGCGCCGGGCACAGTCAACATCAAATCAACAAGCATTCGTCCGTTGAGTGGGAGTTGTCCCACCGATCTCTGATCCACAACTCCGCTAACGCTCGCGTCGGCCGTCTTCAACAACTCGGCCGCAGAGACGGCCGTCACCGTCTCGGTATTAGGCCCGACCTTCAGCGACACATCCAGCGTGACGTGCTGGCCGACTTCTAGTTGCAGCGATCGCTGGGCCACCGCAAAACCTTTGCCTTCGGCCACCAACAGATAGGCCCCCGGTAACAACGCTCCTATCTCATATTCTCCATGGGCGTTCGCCGTCACCTTCCGTTGTTCCGCTGTCGTTACCGATGTGAGCGTCACGTTCGCGTTTGGTATCGCCAGGTGCTGAGGGTCCATGATGACTCCGCTCAGCACAACATAGTTCGTCTGGGCCGTGAGGCTTGTTGCAAGAGAGAAAGAACAGAGAATAGCCAGCAACCATGAGCGTTTCACACTGTCTCCTAAAAGTCTTCCTCTGCTCTCCACTCCATTGGTGGAACAGCTCTGTCGTCTTCCGATTGTTCTCATACTTGGCGTCACGCACGCCATTGCGGCCGCGCACTGCACACACGGAGCTATCGGGACCTGACGATCGTAATGACCCGCGGGGAGTCTGTCATCGTGCAGATGGCTGACTTCTCCTCCCACCTTTCGGTGGATCACCTCCATGATGGCTGCTCTCATTCGTGTCCTGCCTTATGAACCAGGCACGACACAAGCTATCGGATGTTCACAGTAGTGGCTAGTTTGATGTCCTTCGAAGAGCTTCCGATCATGAGCTTTACGGGCTCCGTTTCAACCTTGAACTGCCCCACCTTCTCATCCCAAAAGGCTAGCGTTGACGCCTTCAGTGGAATCCGAACAGTCTTCGTCTCGTTCGGGTTCAGGGTCACTCGCTGAAATCCCTTGAGTTCCTCTACGGGTCGCTCCACTTTGGACTTGAGGTGTTTCACGTAGAGCTGTACCACTTCATCTCCGGTCCGGTTCCCCGTGTTCGTCACGTCCACGCTAACCGTGATAGTGCCATCGTTCGCCAGCTCCGATGAACTTGATTTCAGGTTGGCATAGGTGAAGGTGGTATAGCTCAAGCCATAGCCAAATGGGTAGAGCGGCTCTCCCTTGAAGTACATGTACGTACGACCGTGGCGAATGTCGTAGTCCATCATTGCGGGCAGCTGATCGACTGACTTCGGCCACGTTGTCACCAGACGACCACCCGGGTTGTAGTTACCGAAGAGCACCTTGGCCAGCGCAGTGCCCTCGTCCTGCGACGAATGTGCCATGTGCAGAATCGCCGGAACGTTCGATTGCGTCCAGTTGATCGCAAACGGGAAGCTCGAGACCACAATCACAACGGTCTTCGGATTAACCGCATACACCTGCTTGATTAACTGCTCCTGCGCCAGCGTAATGACCTCGCGGTCCCGCCCTTCCCTCCCATCGCTCGGCACCGTACACGGCAAAGTACCTCCTCCGTCGGAGGAGTTGTGCCAATCGTGCGCCATGTCCGGACCGCACGTAGGATCGTTGCCAACCACAACAACCGCTACATCGGACGACTGAGCCGCATGCACTGCGGCATTGCCGATCTCATCGGCAGCATAGTTAACCTTGATGCCTGGACCGACCTCATTCCTGATTCCATCGAGCGGTGTAATCGCATAGGGAGGCGTGCCGCCGTACCAGTCCCAGTGCACTGAGTCGGCAAGCGGTCCAATAACGGCGATCGACTTGATTGAATCTCTCTTCAGCGGCAGAAAACCGTCGGCATTCTTCAGCAGAACCAGAGATTCCAAAGCCATCCTCTCCGAGACGGCTTTGTCCTTCTCCGTGTTCCATGGCTCCGGCGAGTCTTTGATCTTCGAATAAGGAACCATCTCCGGGGGATCCAACAGCCCCAGCCTTATCGTGACGCGGAACTTCGGACGCAACAGCTCGTCAATCTCCGCTTCTGTCACCGATCCATCTTTAACGGCCGCCTTGGTCTCATCGATATATGTGTCCAGAAATTGATTGATCCCTGCTTTCAGGCATTCCACCACTGCTTCTTGCTGATTCGCAAAACGCTTGTGAGAGGTCACAAGCAGCTTTACCGCCCCGCCATCGCTCGAGAGCACATCAACGCCCCACTGTTTCTGGACGATGCTCTTCAGAATTGGATTGATCGCCATTGGCGTTCCGTTCCAAGCGTTATAGGAAGCCATCACTCCCTTGGCCCCACCATCTAGAAAACCCATACGAAACGGAACCGAGTAGTACTCCCAGAAAAGGCGCTCATCGAAGTTCGAAGTGGAGCTCGTGCGGAACATCTCATTACTGTTCGCGAGAAAGTGCTTGAGCAGCGCCGCCGACTGCCAATACCTGGGATCGTCCCCCTGCAACCCCTTGGTAAAAGCCACAACCATTGTTCCGTTGAAGAACGGATCTTCACCATAGACCTCTTCGCTCCGGCCCCAGCGCGGGTCTCGTGCAAGGTCCGCCTGCGGTCCCCACAGCATCAGCATCTGGCGATTGTACTTTTCTGTCTGCGTGATAAACCGCGCCTCGTATCCCTCGACACCGCCAGCCTGACGTACCAGTTCAGGGTCCCACGACTCTCCCATGCCTGGAGGCTGCGGGAATTGCGTGGTGGTGATGGCAGCGCGTTCGGGCCTTCCACCGCCTCGTTGAACGACACCGTGGATTCCTTCCGAGCTGCCGAAGTTTGGGACGCCGAGACGCGGTACCCCGGTCCTCGTTCCCAGACAATCGATCTTTTCATCGAGCGTCATGAGCGAAAGCAGGTTATCGATCCGCTTCTCGATCGGCAGAGCGGGATCTCGGAACGGCTGTGAAGATTGCTGTGCCATCGCGGGAGCGGAGGCTATCGCCAAAAGGCTAAAGATGGTTATAAGTCGCTTCGTCATCGCGGACAGCTATGCCTCAGCTTTTTCCTCGTTGTGCGCAAATTTGGCCCGTAAGCTTTCACGCCGAGCAATCTCCGCAAGCGAACCAAGGCTACCACGCTCAAAGCCGGAAGAGCTCCGAAGTATGATCTTCCGTTTAAGTCGATTAGTTGCGGTTCAGAAAGCACCTCGTGTGGAGCGCGACAAGGAGTCTGGATCTCCTCAAGATTTCGACCACTCAGCCTCAGGTTGATGCTTGATTCGAGTGAGGTGGAAGAACACTACCGGGGTGACGAGAAGCGACAAAATCATCGAGATCAACAGGCCTCCGATGACCGAGATAGCCAGAGGCTGGAGCATCTGCGAACCAGCTCCCCATGCAAACGCCAACGGCAGCATACCAGTAATTGCGGCGAGCGCTGTCATCAGGATCGGACGCAGCCTGCGCCGCCCCGCGTTCAACATTGCATCCTCCAGAGACATGCCGCTGGCGCGGAATCGTGCCTCGGCATCCAGCAAAAGGATGCCGTTCTTCGCCACAATACCAATGACCATAATGAGTCCCATGAAGGACGCCACGCTGAAGGTTGTTCCGGTGAGCAGCAGGGCAGCGATGACTCCAGCAGAGGACAATACAGAAGAGACGAGGATCGCAAAGGGAGCAGACAGGTTGCGAAACTCGGCCAATAAGACGGCAAAGACGAGGACGAGAGCGAACAGCAGGACTCGCGTAAGGTCCGCGAAGGACTTCTGCTGCTCTTCGTAGGTGCCTCCGTAGCTGACACGAACCGTTTTGGGCAGATGGAGTCCTTTGACTTCGGTTTGTATCCGTTTGACAGAAGTGCCGAGATCGGAACCCTCCAGACGTCCGGTCACGACTACGTCACGCTGAAGATTTTCACGGCGAATCTCCTGTTGGCCTGGCAGCTGCTCCACTGTGGCCAGGGACCGAAGCGACGAGAGATGGCCCGTAGAGCTGGCGAAGACTGTGTCCTCAATAGCGCTAAGGGACGAGCGATTTGACTGCGGAAGCCGGACACGAATGTTATAGGCGTGACCGTCGGCGATGAGCGGAACAGTGGCTGGCATTCCTTCGATGATTGCTGAGGTGTCGGTGGAGAGTTCTTCGGTTGTGAAGCCGAGACGTGACGCAGTGGCCGGATCGATCTGGAAGCTGGTCGCGGGACCGCTCACGGTATTTTCGAGTCCGTCTAGCACATCGACGACACCCTTCTGCTTCTTGATCGTGTCCGCGACCCTGGTGGCGACATCGTCTAGCACTTCGGGGCTGGGATTGAAGAGTTTAATCTGAATTGGCTCTGGAGCGTTGGAGAGATCGCCGATCATGTCCTGCAGGACCTGCGTGAACTCAACATCCAACTGCGGTTCGCTGGATTTGATCTGTGCGCGGAGGTCCGCGATGACCTCATCGATGCCACGGTTCCGCTTAGTCTTGAGTTTTACGGTGATGTCGCCGGTGTTTGCCTCGGTGACCGCAGCCAGGCCCATCTGCAGGCCGGTTCGGCGAGAGGTGCTTTCCACTTCGGGGGTCTCTTGAAGCATGTGTTCGACGTGTCGCAGAACACGGTCAGTCTCAGTCAAAGAACTGCCTGCGGGCATGATGTAGTCGAGAATGAAACCGCCTTCATCCATCTCCGGCAGAAGGTCAGAGCCGAGCGCTGTGTAACCTGCGTAGATCCCGATTGCGAGGAAACCACAGACAACGAAGAGAGCGACAGGCCTTTCAAGCGATCGCCGCAACCATTTTTCATGGGAGTTAAGAATCCGAAGCATGATGCCGCGCGGTTCATGTGTTTCCGGGGATGCAGCTTCTTCGCCGTGACTGGCGTCCTTCGGTCCGCGAAGGAGCAGTGCACTGAGAGCGGGTGTCCATGTGAGAGCCAGGAGCAGCGAAGTCAGCAAGGCGATGGTCATCGTTATAGCGAGCGCACGAAAAAAGCTGCCGGTAACGCCAGTAACTGAGATGAGAGGAAGAAAGACAACGATCGGGGTGATGGTTGACCCGACCAGCGGCGTCGATATCTCTTTGAGTGCCTTGCGAATCGCATCGATTCTTCCCTCACCGGCCTGTCGATGCAGAACGATATTTTCGACGACCACAATTGCGTCGTCGATGACGAGGCCTACTGCGGCGGCGAGACCGCCGAGCGTCATGAGGTTGAAGCTTTCGCCTAAAGAATAAAGGAAGACGAAGGTGATGAAGATTGTTGTTGGAATTACGAGGCCAGCGACGAGAGACGACCTCCAGTCGCGAAGGAACACGATGATGATGACTGTCGCCAGAATGAGGCCGATTAGGATTGCATCACGAACACTGCGAATGCTGTCGCGAACCAGCTCGGACTGGTCATAGTAAGGCTTGATTGTTACCCCGCCTGGCAAGATTGCTCTCAGATTTTCGACTTCGGTGGCGACCTCGTCTGCGACCCGCACCGTATTGCTTGATGGCTGGCGGGCGATGTTGAGTAGGACAGCTGGCTTTCCGTCAGCGCGAACCATGGTGTAGGAGGGTTCGATCGATTGGCTGACTGTCGCGACGTCGGCGATGCGCAGCGGTACACCGGTTGGCGAATTCTTTACGATGATCTGAGAGAGCTGGTTCGCGTCGTGCACTTGTGCGCCGATGAGACCAAGGACAAGTTCGTGCTGGGTTTGATAAAGCCCGGGAGAATCGACCAGATTGGTCAGCTGAATGGCGTTGAGAATGTCAGTGATGGTGATGCCGGTTGCAACCAATTTGCCGGGGTCCGGAGTGACTTCGTAGTTGGGAATCTGCTCGCCTTGTACAGTGACAGTGCTCACGCCATCGAGCCGATTGAGAGACGGTTTGAGATCGTATGTTGCGATCTCCCACAGTCGTGGGAGCGGAACCGAGTCGGAGGTGAGGCTGTAGCCCAGGATTGGAAAAGTCGCGAAGGTCAGGCGGTTTGTGGTCACGACGGCGGAAGCAGGTAATGTCTGGCGAACTTTGGAGAGGGCGGCATCGACGAGCTGCAAGGTGCGAAACATGTCGACGTTCCAGTCGAAGAAGAGGCTGACCTCGGCGGATCCACGGCTAGTATTCGAGCGTACGGTCTGGAGACCAGGCACTGAATTGACGGCCTCTTCGATGGGCTTCGTGATGGTGATCTGCATCTGCTCGACCGGCATGACTCCGTTATCGACCCCAATGACGACGCGCGGGAAGTTCGTGTCAGGAAACACAGAGATCGGAATCTTGCCCGCGAGGTAGATTCCAGCCAAACTCAGCAGGATGATGCAGAAGAGAATGGTCGTGGCATGGCGAGTGATCCAGAAGCCGTCGGACTCGTGCGGCGTTCCAGCAAAATCCCGCATCACTTTTCATCCTTCCCTGCCGCCGACGGCTTGTCGGTCTTCCCATCGCCAGAGGCATCATCCTCCGCTCCCGCCGCTGTTATTTTGACCTTTGTTCCGTCATCCATGCCGTAGGCGCCCCTGGTCACAACCTGATCGCCGGGTTGTACGCCGCTGAGAATCTGTGTGTCATGCCCATCGGTGATGCCGGTCTGCACATTTTTCTGGTGGGCTACATTATCGACACCAACAACCATGACCGCCGATTTGCCGGATTTTGTCGTTATTAGCGCTTCATTCGGCACTGTAACTACGTCTGTGAGAGTATGGGCGGCAAGAGAGACATGGACAGGTGTGCCCGCCTTATATTTGGCCGCCTTATTGGGGACAGCTACCCAGACTTCAAGAGTTGTCGAGCCCGGATCCAACGCCGGACTAATAAGGCTGATCTTGCCGCGAGCAGTTTCCTCCTGTCCTCTGGAGGTGAGCGTGGCGTCCCCACCAACCTTGAGATTCGCGGTCTGCTCCTGAGAAAGATGGACCTTGGCCAACAAAACCGATGTATCCATGACAGTCACGACAGCCTGACCTGTGTTTGCCATCTCACCGGCAAAGAGCGGTCTGTCTGTCACGACACCATCAATCGGAGAACGTATCTCGGAATAGCTCAAGCCTGCTTGGGCCGCTTCGTATTTTCCCTTCGCAGAATCAAGCGCTCCCTCTGCATTGTTGATGGTGGCGCTCTGGCTTACCGATTTAAGTGAGTTCAGGTGCTGGTTTGCGATGTCATACGCCGCCTTCGCCTGCACCAAGGCTGCGTTCGCTGTATCGAAGTCACGACGCGGTATTGCGCCCTGCTGAAGAAGATTCTTACGAGAGTCAACGATACTCTGTTGCAGATCGAGGTTTGCCTTTGCCTGCGCAAGATCAAGCTGCGCCTTCTGCAAGTCCTCAATAACTCCTGCTTTTGTCGTAGTAGCATAGTTCGCATCAGCCTGTTTCAGTACGCCCCGGCTATCGCGAACCGCGGCTTCCAGATCGGCGTTCTCGAGGACTGCGAGTAGCTCGCCTTGCTTGACGTGAACTCCTCGCTGAACAAAAAACTTCTTGATTGGCGCTGAGATCTTCGGCACAATTGCTGCCTGCGCCTGCGGAACGAGAATCGTCTCTCCTGATATGTACTCGGTCAACGGCTTTCGTTCAACCCTTTCAGCCTGAACTGAAACTTCGGGCGAGGGCGCCTCATCTGCCTTTTTGCAGCCGGAGAGAACCGCGCCAAAGAACAGTAACGCAACGAGCGTTCGCTTATGGTTGAAGACAGCTGGAATTTGATTGGGTCTCTGCATCAAGGCATATTTCCTGTGAGGGTTTGCAGGTTGGCAAGAGCGACAAAATAACGGGCGGCACCTTCGGCGCGGCTGGATTCGGCACTGACGAGCGAATTTTGAGCATCAACCACTTCGAGGACGGTTCCTTCTCCAGCAGCATAACGAAGATTGGTTAGGCGCAACGACTCGGTTGCGGTCTGGACACTTAGATCTAACAGTGTCATCTGTGCCTGCGAGGCTGATGCCTCTTTATAGAGTTCATCGAGAGAGGCGAGAAGTCGGCGCTGCGTAATCGTCAGTTCAGCTTTCGCTTGAGTGCGTCGAATTGTGCTTTGCTTGACCCGGTCACGAGTCGCAAACCAATCCCAGACCGGAATGTCCAGAGTTGCAGACGCAGAATAGCCGAGATTACGAGCCCCATCAGGCGCATGAATCGCGAATTGAGGTGCGTCAATTCCGTACGTGTAATTGAGACTAAGATCTGGCACATAGGCGAAGCGCGCGGATGCTACTTCAAAATCAGCAGACCGCAACGCCTCAAACGCAGCTCGCACATCCGGATTGTTTGATTTTGCCGTTGCATCGATCTCCGCCCTGGTCGGCAAGGGAGGCATTTGATCAACGGTAGTTGCTAGAGTGTAAGGTGTTGTAGGGTCGGGGAACAATAGAACTCCTAGATCAACACGCGCCTTGTCCGCAGATAGAACCGCGTCATTCAGCTCGCGTTGCCGCTGTTGCCGTTGAAGATCTGCCCTGACGGTATCCGCATGAGCCACCTCTCCGCCTGCCTCGCGCTGCCGGCTAATAGTTCCAAAGTTGTTCGCTTCCGCGAATGCGCGATTCGCAACCGCGACTTTGGCATCAGCCGTCAGGAGCCCGTAGTAGCTGATAACAACAGTCGCCACCAGGCCGCGGCGTGAGACTTCGAGACGAGCTCGAGCCGCCGCTGCCTCAGCATCCACACGGCGATAGTCCGCCAAGGCCGTACCACTGATCGTCTCAGTGACAATTCCCTGGCTAGTGTATTCATGAATTGCATTGTTCGCGATAAAGCGGACCGGAGAGGTCGATTGACCGCTTGAAGCTGTCTGATCAAGAGGAATGGATTGTCCCTGCGTGTAGAGGAACTGGTTGTGATACACGATACCGGGGAGCAGAGCGGAGCGTGCAATTCCGCGCTGAGCATTCGCAACGCCGGAATCGGCCACTGCTGTGCCATAGGTTGTCTCCACTTCCTGCGCGCGTCGAATTGCCTCATCGAGAGTGATGGAAACCACTGGCGATGGTGCAGCGGATTGGGCACTCGTCATCAAGCTGCTCCAGCAAACGAAAACGACCAGCAGATAGAGTTTGCGAGAGATAAAGCCTGTCAAGATCAAGTTAGTAACCAGATTGATTGGTTTTCGGTGACGAAATAGAACGCGTATGTGGCGGATTGGGCCGCGATCATACCGTGCATAGTCTTGAATCATTTCCGAATTCTATTTCACTTTATAGGTGAGGACCCTCGCCCTCCCCTCGTGGGACGTAAAGACGATGGGAACTTTGGTCATGTCACGAATGGAGACAACCGCTCCGTTCGGGTCTTCGTAAGAATCTCCAAATCTCCAACGGCTACTTGCCGACAACCAGAATTGAAAACGAATCCGGCACCATCTGTCCCCGCCCCGGACGCCCTCCGGGCGCTGGCGCAGGAGCCGGCGTAAACTCCGCCGCGATCAAGAAAATACGGTTCGTCTCACTGTCCAGTGTCAACGTCTTTGCACGTGTCATGGTCTGCAAAGTCTGTTCGACAACGAAACTCGTCGGGCTGTTTTCCTTCACAATCGTCAGCGTTCCATCACCCTGCGAGCTGAACGCCTCCATTGTCTTTGGGTTAAAGACTGCGCCATCCGATCCATTCCCAATGGGCAAAGTCTCGAGAATCTTGCCATCGCCTGCGTTCAATATCACCATTGCCTGCGGACTCCGGCACGCTGCGAACAGGATGTTATTCTTCACATCCATTGCCAGTCCTGCGCAAGTCCCGCCCTTTCCCTGCAGGTCGTATGTTGCCGTCACCTTCAGCGCCTTCGCATCTACCACTGCAATGCTACCCCTGTCCTCCAGATCGACAAACAGGTGGCCTTTGCCGTCCGAGACCGCCTGTTCTGGCGCACCGCCCAGGTCGATCGTCCCCACGATAGTTCCGTCCCTTGCATCGAATACTGTCACGTTCGGCGCTCCGTGACTGAACACGTAAACCCGGCCATTGGAGGAATCTCCCAAAATCCCATCTGGACTTCCTTGCACTTCAATCGTCTTGATCGTAGCCAGCGTCTTCGCATCCCACATCACGACCGGCTTGCTGCTCCCAAATCCATGCTGCGACTTCGAATCAACTGTGGCTCCGTGTGCACTCGCGTTGGCGATCTCACCTATCGGCTTCAGAGTGTCCAGATCGAAGACAGTGATCTTTCCTTGAGGCCCAAGACGAGGCACGTACAACTTGCGCCCGGCGTCATCGGCATAGACATAGTCAAACCCGCCGTCTCCACCCACTTTCGCCGTCTGCAAGACCTTATAAGGGCCTATCAACTTACTTTCTTGGGCAAACCCGACACCAACGATGCTTATGGCCACGGTGATAAGCAATAACGCGCTTTTTTTCATGATTACTCCTGAAACGCCACAATAGTCCGTCCACCTTAATCGAAGATTAAGGTTCTTCTGATCCAAGCCGGCATTTGGGCTATTGGGCGGCGCAACAAGAATGCGCTTTCAGTCTTGCTTAAGCAAATCCTGAGACAATGGAGTCAAAATCTTATTGTGAGTCGCAGATGCGTGTACTCCTCATTGAAGACGAGCGAAGACTAGCTGAAAACATCGTTGGAGCTTTACGCGAGGCTGGACTCGCAGTAGATCATGCGGACGATGGCGAAACAGGGTCGCACCTCGCAGAGCAGGACGTGTATGACGCGATCGTGCTTGACCTGATGCTACCGGGCAAGAGCGGCCAAAATATTCTTCGCGATCTGCGTCGTCAACGTCTGCACACTCCCGTTCTCATCCTCACAGCTCAAGAGGGAAAAGAATCGATTGTGGAACTGTTGAACGCGGGCGCCGATGACTATTTGAGCAAGCCTTTCGATCTGGGAGAGTTCCTGGCCAGAGTGAAAGCTCTTATTCGCCGCGCGAAGGGCGTATCGACCCCCGTACTCACGGTCTCAGATGTAGAACTGAATACTGTACAGCAGACCGTGAGCCGGCGTGGACGTCAACTGAATTTATCACCCACTGAGTATCGGATTCTCGAATATCTGATCCATCGTCCTCGCATCTTCGTATCGAAACAGGAGCTTTTGGAACATCTTTACGATTTCGATTGGGACCATCATTCGAATGTGATTGAAGCTCATGTGTCGAATCTGCGAAGGAAGTTGAATATCGATGGATCCGAGCCATTGATTGAGACCCTGCGCCATCGTGGATATCGGCTCTGCGAAGAGAGACGCGCTGCCGAATGAAATCAGTATCAATCACGCGCCGTCTTACCCTCACGGTTGTCGTGTTGGAAATCTTCTCTGCCCTGGCACTTGTTGGCGCCATCACCGTCAACGAACGGCATACACAACTGAAGGCTTTCGACGCATCCCTTCGTGGCACAGCCGACTCGATCATGGGGGCGATTCGCAACACCGACAACGGAGCGGGAGATATGCTGCTGGACTTGCAGGGCATTCAACTTGCAAAAGACGCTGCCCTTCGCGTCGAAGATGAGCGCGGCAAAATCATCGGATCAGTAGGTTATGTGCCAGAGCAGATAACTCGGCCCGCCGGGAGCAAATCGGCTTTCCAGAATATTCAGGCGCATGGGCGCAACTATCGTTTTGTTATTCGACACGGTATTCGGATCCTTGATTCTGGCGAGTCTGGCGGGGGCATCCGACGTACGATCACAATCATCTATGGAATGCCGGTAGATCATGTCTGGCACGAAGTACTCGAGGCAATTCGCTTCTTTGCCATTGCCACCGCCGTCCTGATCGGAATTACGGCATTGGGGATGGTATGGCTTTTGAGGCGAGGCCTCTCGCCTCTTCATGAGTTGGCTCAACAAGCCGAGCGTATTACTACAAAGGCCTGGCAGTTTGAGGCTCCCGCAAGCGCAAAAAGAACTGAAGAACTCCGGCCACTTGCCAACGCTTTAGAGGCTGCCCTGGCCAGGCTCCAGCGTTCCTTCGAGCAGCAGAGGCGCTTCTCCAGCGATGCCGCACACGAACTGAAGACCGATGTGGCGATCGTCAAATCATCGCTCCAGCTTCTATCGATGCGTAAGCGCACGGCGGAAGAGTACTACCGCGGCCTGATGCTCAGTCTCGATGACTTCACTCGGCTCGAAATGACCGTGCAGAAGATGCTTACTCTTGCACGTCTCGAACAGCCGCCTGATAGCGACAAACGGGTGGCTGGCCTCCTGTCCTGTTCGTTGCACGACGTCGTCGAAGAAGTCGTGCATCAAAGCAAGTCGTTCGCAGACTTGAAAGAGATCGACATGAGGGTGCAGATTGTCTATGGAGCTCAGGTTCCCGTCGATAGGCGCGATGCGCTCCTGCTTTGTTCCAATGTTCTCTTGAATGCGCTGCAACACAGCCCCCCGCACTCGACTGTGCGCGTCGCAATGACTGTGATAGACAGTAAAGTCAACCTTACGGTGCAGGATGAAGGAGAAGGTATCGGCAATGAGGACTGCCCGCATCTGTTCGAACCCTTCTATCGAGGAGATCTCTCCCGTAGCCGAAAGAGCGGAGGCACAGGCCTGGGCCTTTCTATCTGCAAGGCCATCTGCGAACGCGCGGGAGGATCCATCCAGATATCCAACGGCGCCAATGCAGGAGCATTAGTCACGATCATGCTTCCAGTAGACCGCTAAACCGCAGCAGAGAGGTGCAACAGCATGCACGTGATGTTATCGGCTCCCCCGCGTTCCTTGGCTGTCGCGACCAACCTCTCGCACGACAGCGAGAGGTTGTCGCTTGATACGCCTAGCCCAATATCCGTTTGGGTGATGTAGCGTGAAAGCCCGTCGCTGGCGAGCAGAACCATGTCTCCGTCCTGCAAACTCACCGAAAAGAAATCGGCCTCGACCATCTGCGCTGCGCCGATGGCGCGCGTAATCATCGAACCCATGCCCCTCAGGTCAACCTTCCCCGCATCTTCCACGGAAATTGCACCGCTTCGGATGAGCTCGTTCAGATAAGAATGGTCTACCGTGAGTTGCATGCAGTGACCGTTCTGGATCATGTACACGCGACTGTCGCCAACGTTGCCAACCAGCAGCTTTTGCTGGTCAACCACCGCAGCGACGAGCGTCGTACTCATTCCCTTATGTTCCAGGTGTTCGGCCGCCTGCCGAACCGCAAAATTTGCAGCCACGATTGCCTGGTTGAGCCGCAATTCAATGGGAGCGTCTTCGCCCTCCGACGCGGCAAAAGAATTCAGCACCGTAGAGATCGCGAGATCGCTGGCGATCTCGCCGCTGTTCATGCCGCCGACGCCATCGCAAACTACAAACAGATTCCGCGCCGAATCGTATCCATACGCATCTTCATTGTTCTTTCGAACGCAACCGACATCGCTCAGTGCGGCAACCGAAACTTTAAGAGACACTCTTTGCTCCCCAAAAACCGTGCTGCAGTTCGGCCACGAGTTTGGATTGGATACAAGCTTTTCCTGAAGCGACCGCTACGCTTGGAACAAAAGCCTTTTCTTGCACTATATTCTCAATGCGCAACAGTTGAAACACAGTGAAGCCGGGTCATGAAGGAAGGGTTGAGAAGGTCAGCGGCCGGGCCGCTGGAGTCGAAGTGAACAACCTGGTTCGTCTTGCCGTTGAACTGAAAACTGAATTCCAGCCGGTTCGGTGCGGGATGCGTGGCCGAATACGCCAGATGGAAGACCGACCATGATCCCGTCATCACCGGAGCGCTGTTTGCCTCGGAAGTAAGCGTGATTCTGCTCGAAGGCTGCGAAGTCCACACGAAGTGAGCCGTTTGGCCACCTGCGGTAATCTGCTGCCCGTCGATGTTGAGTACAGCGTCCGGTACTCCCGGCGTCTTGATCTGCGTCAGCGAAAAGTTCAACATCGGCTGGTTTCCGCCGGTAGGGTAAAGCGAAGACGATAGCTTCTCGGCAGCATTGAAGAAGTTCAGAAAGGCTGGACTGATGCTGACGGTCGAACCCGGTGCCGGCACGTACTGTGTCCCTTGCTGCACAATTAGTTGACGTAGCGTGTTGTTGTAGAACTGAGAAAGCGCTCCCTGTTGCGGCTGGAAGATCTGAGCAACCTCCTCTGGAGCGGCATCCATAGTCGCCTGCGGATTGAATGGGAACTTCGCCATAACGGGAGCAATCTGCGCGCAAAAGGCCCTTGCCCCTCCGCCAGCGGCTGCCGCCGGTGCCCTTGCAGCCAGGGCATTCGCAGATTTGATTGGGGCTTCGAGCAGAGCGAAGCTCACCGCGTCCATATGCCCCTGGCTGTCGGGAGTGAACGTTCCTCGCAGAGCTTCGGCTGCCTGGTCGGCAGATCCGGCGGCCTGGATGATCGGCATCGCAGCAGTCGGATCGTTGGCGTTCACCGGATTGAGGCTCACATTCTTGATCGCTTGTTCCACTCCCTGAAGCGCCTGAACATAAGCTTGGTTCGAGAGTGCAATGTACTTGTTCTCCCCATTCGTGGGTGGTACAACAGCCTGAGGCGCCTGGAATGGATCCGAGTACTGCGGCACCCCAACGGCGGTATTAAGCGACACAACCGAAAACAGCTCCAGCAACGGCGAAGAGTTTCCATCCAGAACGGTCAGCTTCGCCGCCGCGTCTTGCATGTTTTGATACCCCATGAAGACGGCCTTGGTCATAAACGTGCGCCATGTCTGAAGGAAGTCCATGGAGTAGTGGTTTTGTAATTGAGAAGGCAGAGTGGCGCGGTCGACGGTCGTGCTGCTTTGCGGACCAAGCACCCACTCCTCGCCGCTGAAGTATGGATCTGGATGCTTGATGGCATCCTGCATGAAGGCAAAGCCAGCCTTGGTGTAGGCTCCCTGGACCTCATAGGAATCCACGATGAATCGCGCCGAGCCCGGAAACTTTTCGTTGAAGCGGATGGACGGAAACTTGTGATTAGCAGCCGACAGCATGCTCTGATACACGTGCTGGAAGCCACCGAACCGGCTCAGGTACTCTCGCGCGTGCTCAACTGTGGGCATATCGGCTGGGCCGCCCAGGGATGTCACGCAGGACTGCGGTTCAGCTAGCAACGATGCGTAGACCTCAAACTGATTCTGAGCCAGGCGCGCAACCTCTGGCTGAAGAGTGCGTGAGCCCTGCCACTCATCCTTCAGCGCAGCAGGCAGAAAATCACTTGTGCTCTTTTCCGGATTGGTCGTCGTCGTGAGATACGCGCGCAGTGGCCGGTAAGTCGAGTTGTAGTCGGCCTCTGGCGGCGGGGGTGACTGCACAGCGGTCAGCTTGGCAATGATGTTTGCCTGCGTTGGGGCTAGTAAGAGACTCCGGAACCGCTGTCCGTAGGCATGGCACGTTGCTGCATAGAGCGCGTCGCCTTTGTACAGTCCCCAGCGATACATGAGAGGAGCGCCGTTGTTATGGTAGCCGTTAAGTTGAACGAGCGACTCGCGAAGCTGGTCAAGGTTCTGCAGGTCGGTAGGCGAGGCAATGCCGCCCTCCGGCAATCTCGATATCGGTCGCTGAGCCGCTGCCGTGATTCGGTCTTCAAGACTCTTGTTATTGAAGAAAGAGATGGTCAATAAGATGAGGTAGGCGAAGATTAGTGCACCCAGCCCGGCCCACAAGACTCGCTTGACTCCGCTGACCTTCGTGCTGGCGCGGCTGCTCTCCAATGCGGTCTTGTCGCCCAGCACCAACCTGGAGAGAAGGTGTGGAAGGAAGACCCACTGGGCGATCTTTCGCGAGCCGCCACCGACAGGCTGCATCGGCGCCGCTGCCTGCTGAAGGGCAGACAGCGAAAAGACCTGGGTCGCTCCAGCTTCTATGTGTTGCACCTGAGGCGCCTGCGGTTGAACCTGCACGACGTCTTCGACGATGCGAGCCCGCATGCCTGTGAAGAAGAATCCCCGCAGATAGGGATTCACGCCAAGCTGACTCGGCCGGGCCGCCTCAACCATGAAGTCAACGATGCCGGCACGGAGCTTGCGAAGATCTCGCGGAAACTCATACGAACGGGCGAGCGCCTCGGGTTGGCCGCCGCGCGAGAGCACGGCGAGCCGGAACTCTGCGAGGGAAAAAGCGACCTCATCAAAACGGTTTCCCACAAGTGTTGTGGCCCGCTCCGCGTAAAGACCCGCACCCACGTCCAGCCGCGCGAGCAGGGATCCGAGGGGCGCCTTTACTTCGTCGTCTGTCAGGTTGCTGGCATAGTCCGCAAACGGAGTAATCGTATCGAGTTTGGTGAACAACACGTAAACCGGCAGAGAGATACCGAGTGTTTGGGAGAGCTGTCGCAACCGCTCGTTCATTCTCTGCGCCAGCGCACGAATCTGTTCGCTGGTGTTCGGAGCCATAATGCGCTCCACACTGACACAAAGAATCACAGCGCGAGTAGGCTGCAATGCCGTTTTGGAAAACGCCGTGCCAATCTTTCCCGGCTGAGTAAGCCTGACCAGCCTCTGCCATAGTGCAGAGTCACGCAGCAGCTTTCCACCAGCCTCCACAAACGCGGCAGAGCCGGTGTACCAGATGTTCACCAGTTGCGTCGGGACAAGGTTTTGATCTCGATAGATCTGGCCTGCGATTAACTCCGCATCGAGGCCGGACTGAAGAACCGTCTGTGTCTTCGCCGCATTTTCGTCGCCAATAATATAGATAACTGGCATCTGGGCAAGCGATTTCGCGCTCCCGCGTCCCGATTGCTTGAGCTTCTGATTGGCATCGCGAATCAGTGCGTCCAGATTTCCGCTATCGGCTAGGTTGGCAGCCTCAAGCGGCTCGGTCTTCGGCGTGATGCTGTTCAAGTACCAAAGAACGATTGCCAGTGCGATGGCGCCGAGAAGCGCCAGGACAACGCAGAACAAGACGAGTTTCGCGCCTTCAAAGTGAAGCAGGAACCCAGCCCCGATCACGACGGCGACGTAGACGAGAAAGATCAGCGCGCAGATCCAGAACCTCTTCATAGTCCCTGGACCCTCTCTTGCAATTCGTTGTTCATCGATGGAACAAGGACTGAGGCTACATCGATTTTTGTAATGCCCGAACCCAAAACTGCCCAATAGCCGAAGAACGCAACGAGAGTCAGAAGTGCCACAAGGAGCGCAGCAATCGCCAGTCTGGTCACCCACGCATCTCGGATGACCGCGGTCTTCACCGGCGGCGCTGCCGTTACGCTCGCAAGCGCAAGAGGCCCACGAATGCGCGCAATCTTGTCGCGGATGCGCGAGAGAATAGCGTGAATCTCTCCCGCGTTCCCGAATGCAAACTTGCCTCGATAGCCGAGCAGCAGACAGAGTGCATGCAACTCAAGCGCATCGGCGACCTCAGGCGACTCCGGACGGTTCAACAAATCGTCGACGTGCCGGAAGAAGTACTCACCGGCAAAGTGCCCACCGAACATCTCTTCCTGCAGCGGCCGACGCGCCCAATCCGAGAACGCGGGATCCTGCGAGTTCAGCACACTCTCATCGAGAAAGCCGATGATCGCGTACAGAGCCATCTCCGAGGTCTTATCGGTATACCCCATCGCCCGGACTTCCTGCACAGCAGAGGAGATCATCTTGCGAATGCTCGCGCGAAACCCGGCCGCATCTGAGATGCGTTGAACCCTGTAGCGCATCCGCAGGATTACGGTGATGACATCCTGAAACGCGAGCGCCAGATTATTCGTTCGAGTTTGCGGAATCGCCGGAGGAGTCGTCATGCGTTAGGCTCCGTGATGATGGTAAGTTCAAAATCCGCGTTGCCGATGTCCCCCGGAATATAGATGCCGACCTGCCTGGTCTGCAAAATATGTTGCCAACACGCCCCCGCTGCGTTGATCGCGAAGTAATGCATATCTGCCTGCGCGGAAATTGCCGACGGTGGAACCTGCAGGTAGGTCAACTCCAACCCAGGAAGCGCCCGTTGCACCAGCTTGCCTACGCCCTCAGCCGAGCAGAGTTTGACGATCTGGGGCACCATCCTGAGGATCGTCGAATCTCCAACATTCGAGCGCACGCCCAGGATCCATCGAGACCTCCGAAAGCAGCGTTCATCATTAACCGGAGCCGTGTAAATGTACGTCTCCGTCTTCTGAAACTCGAGCGTAACCGTGTTGGACGGAACCACAATCTCAAGATGCCGCCGTATATGTTTGTCCAACGCGCAGAAGACCAGCGAAAGATCAAGATGGTTGTACTTCGGAATGTCGTCCGGATTCGATTCCAGAGCGAAGGTGCACAGCGCGCCGGAGAGCCGCGCCAGATCGCGATAAACCTCTTCCGGATGGCTGCGCTTGACCGAGAGATGGTGGCGCAGGGTCGGCAGGGCAGAGCACAGCGCATGCAAAAACCAGTGATTGGAGACGTCCATCGCTGACGTGCCTACCTTAAACTGGCCCCCTGATCGTCTTCCTCGTCCCACGGTCTTGACCTTCTCGTCGATCGACTCAACAAGTCGTTTCAGCAGAAGCAGCAGGCTCTCATTCGCGCTGATTCGCAGGCACGGCGGAATGAAATCCGGGTCGGAGATGAAACCGCCTTTGCCATCGCGCTGAATCCTCGCAATCGGAAACGACGTCGTGTCAGGGGTTAGCTGAGCCTGCGAGCGAAGCTCGAGGTTCTTGCGGCCAAATGCAACCGTGTACTCGTCTTGACAGATGGTTTCGTCTCGCAACGAGCGCTCCACAGCGCTATACCGTGTCTCGGTACCCCCGGCAAGATCGCAGTCCAAGCCCCGATCCCTTCGGATCGGCACCGCCAGCGACAGGATGATCTCACTATCGGTCGGACTAAACAGATCGGCGAGATTAACCGGAGGCGGCGCTGGATCACTCTCCGGAATGTCGAAGATCAAACCATCAGGAAAGACGCCGGACGCGTGTCGCAAAACCGCCAGTCCATTACGCACGGCGTCGTCATCCAGGGAGAGGCTCAACAGTCCCCACGGATTTCGCCGGAGATTGGCGCTGAGAAACCACAGCGAATCTTCAAAATATCGGCTTTGCGTCTGGAAGTGGTGCGGGCCAAGGTGCATCCCCTCCGACCAGACCACACGAGACAGAAACTTCATAGGACGCAACCTGTCAGATGCAAACCTAAGTGAGGCGCACGGTCTCCCGTTACGCGGTTTAAATCCTACTGAAAACCTGCATGAGGACTATCGCCGCACCGCCGTAAGAGACGGAAGAGAAATCTGCGAATGCAGGAAAATCAAACACGTCTCAGTGCAAACAAATCTCTTTGACTGTAGCGGTATAGTAGGAATATTACTGATGACTGTCAAGCTAGTGATGCGGCTCCACTCTGACGTGCAGGCCGCTCACAACCGATTGCCTGCGCAGGAGATAAAGTGATGGCACACGATCCGACAGCAGACGGCTCTCCCGGGTCTGACGACAAGACACTCTCCTCCGAGGACGGCAGCAAAGTCAGCGCGACCAGCATGTTTGCGGCCGTCCCTGGGCCCGCCCCTGTGGCTCCGCCCGTTCCTTCCGCGTCTCTTCCCGCGCCTCCCGAAGCATCATCTGCCGCTAGCCCATCTCCACCCCCGGGAATGCCCGTCGTTCACGAAGTCGTCTTTCCGCCACCCGGTAGCGGAGCAGCCGAGGGCAGTGCTTCCATCCTGAGCACCCTTCGGTCGCTCGCCGCGGACGAGAAGGTTCGTGCCGCGGAACTACCTCCATCGGCATTTGCAAAGAGCGAACTGCCAGTTGCAAAGTCCGATCTAGAACCGACTTTCGTCCAGTCTCCTCCGAGCGCAGGATTCACTCAGCTGCTCCGTGCCCTCAGCGAGAAACCACCCGCGCCTTCGAACACCTCGACTCCTTCGTCCCCTCCTCCGGTTCAGACAAACCCCGCACCCTCACAGACTCCATCGTCTTCAGCGGCCTCGTTTACGCGCCTTCTCCGTGCCCTCGACGATGATCGGGCAACACCGCCGGCTGCTGGCGAAGTTTCGGTGGCCCCTGAGCGAATCGAGCCGATTGCCGGGCAGATGTCTGGCCCGCACGCCGAGACCTTCCCAAAGCCACCTCAGCCCGAGCCTGAGACGGCCGCAACATCAGCGATCCCGGCGGCGTCTGTCGCAGCGTTTCGCCCAACACCCGTCCCGCAGACACCGGCACCGGAAACCAAGGCCGACGCGCCCGCAGGTTCATTAACCCAACTCTTCCAGGCTCTCGACCCCCAACCCTCCAATCCACTCGCCCCTGTCGTCGCCCGAACTCCAGATGCAGCAGGAATACGGCCGTCGGAGCCCCCCAGGTCTCCCGATCCCAAGTCTCTCGATCCCCAATCTCCCGGCACGTTCACCCAGATTTTCCAGGCACTCGACTCGCGAGCCATCAATCAACATCCACCAGTAACCGAGAAAGCTCCCGCACAGCCCTCGGAGGCACCCAGCGCAGCGGGCAATTTCACCCAGCTGTTTCAAGCCGTCGCGCCTGAAGCCCACGGCAATTCGATCTCGAACCCACCGGTCAAGCCAAACCAGGCCGCGACTGCACCGGGCGGGCCAGCGACGAGTGGTGGTTTTACACAGTTCTTTCAGGCAACCGACCAGGCCAAAGCCTCCACCCCAGCGCCTGCGTCACCACCCCCTGTCATGCCCGCGTCTCCGCTGGAACAATCACCCGGCAGTTTCACGCAGCTCTTTCAATCAGTCGGCTCGGGTGCTCCCAACGTTCCACCTTCTATCCAGCCCCCTCAGGCGAATCCGCTGCCCACCGTCTCTCCAAAAGCCCCCGCAGCTCACTCAGGCGCTAGCTTTACGGAGTTGTTTCGCGCTATCGATCCCGCCGAGAACTCCGAGCCGCCAAGGCCCGCTTCGTCTCTGCCACAATCCAGCATGGCGGCAGTGCCAAACGCTCCCGAACCCCATCCGGCAGAGAGCTTTACTCAGATGTTTCGTACAGCCGACAGCGCTGCGAAGCCGGATGCAGGGAGCCCTCCTCCGCAGACCTGGGGTCATGTGCCCCGAGCGCAGAGCGGACTTGCTTCTCCCCTAACGCCCACTCCGTTCACAGCCGAACCCCAACGCTCCGAAGCAAGCAATCTCACTCAATTGCTGAGAACTCTTGACCCATCTGGTCCCGCGCAAGAGCCACCCGCTCCATCACCAGCCCCGCGACCGGATGCCTTCACGTCCCTCTACGGCGACCGCCAGCCCCTGACGACCCCGGTTGAGCGAATGCAATCCGCGTCCATCCCGCCAAATCTCAGCCAGCCCACTGCAACGAACTTCGCCGCTCCAGGCCGCAGCTCAGTTCCCGATCCAGCTCCGTCCCCTGGCGGCTCCAGCGACTTCACTCGCATCATCCAAGCCTCATCACTGCGGGAGCAAGCCCTAAAGCAAGGCGAACGGCCGGTCGAAGCAGCAAAACCGGCGGCTGCTCCACCACTTCCTCCTCCGGCACAGCCGCAGATGCCTGGGTTTCCTTCCCAAGCCCCGCAGTTTCCTCATCCCAACGTTCTCCCTCCGCTCAATCTCGGTCACGGAGGAATGGCCCCGCCGGCACAACCTTTCAAGCCGGCAGTTCCGAATCTCAATCCCGCCCAGTGGATGCCGCCCGAACCACAGCCATTGGCTGCGGCACCCGCGCCCAAGGCGCAGCCTCTTCTGCCTCTGATCTTGATCGGGATTATCTTCCTGTTGGTGGTCGTTCTGGTGGCCGTTATCTTCCTTTTGAAGCGCTAACCCTCACGCGCAGCAGGCAGAAGGATGATCAGCTCCATCGCAGGGTTCAGCAGCTCCGACGGGGCATGAACGGCGAAGTTCCGCGCCCGCTGGATCGCCTCCCACTCCGTCCCTTCCTGCTCCAGGATGAAGTAGTGGTGGCGCAACTTGACCGGGATGGCACGTGGAGGAGTCTCAGCATACCTTAGCCGCAGTCCTGGAAGTGCCTGCCGTACCAGCGCCTCCACGTGTCCTGCCGAACCCGCCTTGAGCAGCCTGGGCACCCTGTCGATCAGATCGGCATCACGCACATCCGCCGAGACCGCAAGGTAGAAGCGAGTCCCATCGAAGTACGAGTCCTTGTCGATCGAGGTGGCATAGATGGTGTCGCGCATTAGCTTCAGCGGCAGCGCAACAAAGTTATTCGGCACCACCGTCTCGAGCATCAACCGAATCATCCGGTCCAGTTCGCCAAAGCAGGCGCCCAGATCCTCATGGTTGTACGCCGGAAGATCTCTCGGGTCGATCTCGTTTGAAAAAGAGGTCAGCGCACCGGCAAAGTCCGACAGGTCGCGGAAGAGCACCTCCGGCTGCACCGTTCCAGCCTCAAGATAATGACGCAGACCAGGCAGATGCGTGTTAATCGCATAGAGCAGCCAGAAGTTTGCAACATCGGACGCGGTAAAGTCGGCCAGCGACTGGTTTTTCTGCCGTCGCCCCCCGGCCAGTTGGCTGCTGCGCGTCACCAGCAGTTCGACCATGCCTCGCAAGATGCCTGTCAGCGCGTTGCTGCCGTGGCAGTCAACCAGCGAAGGAATATAAGCCGGGTCGAGTTGGTACATGCCGGTCTCAGTCTTGATCACGCGCGCGCAGGGAAGCAGTACGGAGCCTTCAAGATTCTCGCCCTCAGCCAGAAGTTGCAAATTCTTGCGCGCGACTTGCACGGGCTTTTCGCCGCTGCCGCTATTTTCGTCGCGCATCATCTGCAGATGGGCAAGATATCGCGTGCTCACCCTCCCGCGCTGTAACGAAACATTCATACCGCCCGGAAGATATTCAGGAATGGCGAGATAGAACATGCATGTCTGCCGTCCATCGCGAAAGCACTCCTCCAGTCTGCGAGACGGCGGCGGCGCGTCCGACGCGGGGATATCCACCGGCAGCGCATCCGGAAAGACACCCGAGGCCTGCATCACCGCAAGATTTCCCTCTGTCAGCGCCTTCGCGTCGAACTGAAGCGAGAGAAATCCCCATGACTTCGATGCCAGCGAGTCGAGATAGAACCGGACCGTGTCTTCGACGAACCGCTCCTGCGCCTGAAGGTGTTGTGGCGACAGAAAGGTGCCTTTGGACCAGATGACCGGCTGAAGTTGTCGCACTTGGTTAGACCCCGCTTTGCTCTCCACTATTCACGATGGCGACAACTTTTTCAATCTGCTTGTCTCTGGCCGCGCAAAACACACGGGCAAATCAATCGCGTCGGCCGGTATCTTCCGCGGTCGAAGTTGTCGCAAAGGATCGGAGTATCCAATTCTTGACTTGTGGCTTGGTCTGTGATCAATTTAGGTGCACCGATACGCGATAGATAAGCAGGTACATTATGGCTAGAGAGAGTACACAGCACAAGTTAGACCGTGTAAGGTCACCGCGCGTCCACATCACCTATGACGTTGAAGTAGGCAACGCAATTGAGATGAAAGAGCTGCCTTTTGTCATGGGCGTACTGGGTGATCTGACAGGCCAACCCGAGACCCCGCTCGCTGCCCTGAAGGAGCGGAAATTCGTTGAAATCACCCCCGACAACTTCGATAGCGTTTTGAAGGGCATGGCTCCGCACCTCGCCTACTCAGTCGAGAACAAACTCAGCGACGACCCCAATGCGGGACAAGTTAAGGTCGACCTGCACTTCGAAAGCTTCGACGACTTCTCGCCCGAGAACGTCGCCAAACAAGTCAAGCCGCTCAAGGATTTACTCGATCTGCGCACCCGGCTATCCGATCTGCGCGGCACCTTGCAGGGCAACGACAAGCTCGATCAGATGCTCTTTGACGCCGTCTCCAGCACCGAAGATCGCAACCGGCTGCAGGCTGAAGTCAAGTCAGAGAGCAAGGAGGAGAACAATGGCTAGCCCAAAGCAAGCAGCCGCGGCTGCACCCGCAAAGGGAGCCGCCGAAGAGGTTTCGCTGCTCGATCAAATCGTGGCCCAGGGACGCTTTAGCCGCGATGCCAGCTCCTTGCAGCGTGGCAAAGACCTCGTAAAAGAGTTCGTCAATCAGGTGCTCGATGGTCAGATGACGCTGACCAAGGATGCGGAAGCGACCATCAGCGCCCGGCTCGCACAGATCGACCGGTTGATCTCTCTTCAACTCAACGAGGTCATTCATCATCCGGCCTTCCAGAAGTTGGAAGCAACCTGGCGCGGCATCAAGTATCTACTTGATCAGAGCGAAACCGACGACCAGCTCAAGATCAAGATACTCAATGTCTCCAAGAAGGATCTGCTGCGCGACCTGCAGCGCGCACCCGAGTTTGACCAGAGCGCTCTCTTCAAGAAAGTGTACGAAGAAGAGTTTGGCGTTTACGGCGGTGCGCCCTTTGCCGCCTTGGTCGGCGATTACGAGTTTGGCCGGGGCCCGGAAGACATCGAGTTGCTCGAAAAGGTTGGACAGGTGGCATCCGCTGCCCATGCTCCATTCCTCTCCGCTGCCTCACCGGAACTCCTGAATCTGGGCGACTTCACGCAGCTCGGCGCGCCCAGGGACATGTCCAAGATCTTCGACAGCACCGAATACGCCAAGTGGAAGTCTTTCCGTCAATCCGATGACTCCCGCTACGTTGCGCTCACCCTGCCTCATATCCTTATGCGTCAGCCCTATGGGCACGACACCAAGCAGATCGAGGCGTTCAACTACGAGGAGGGCGTCGACGGAAGAGACCATTCCAAGTATCTCTGGGGCAACGCTGCCTTTGGGCTTGCCGCTCGCCTCACCAACTCCTTCGCCAAATTCGGCTGGTGCGCTTCCATTCGCGGGGTCGAAAACGGAGGCTTGGTGGAGGGCCTGACGGCCCATAACTTCCGCACTGACGAAGGCGATATTGCGCTGAAGTGCCCCACTGAAGTCTCAGTCACCGACCGTCGCGAGAAGGAACTTGCCGATCAGGGCTTCGTTCCCCTTGTTCACTGCAAAGGCACGGATTACGCCGCGTTCTTCAGCGTTCAGACCGTAAACAAGCCAAAGGTGTACGACAAGCCGGAGGCGAATGCCAACTCTAAGCTCTCGTCCCAGCTTCCCTACGTCCTGGCAATGGCGCGGTTCGCACATTACCTGAAGGCCATCATGCGCGACAAGCTCGGCAGCACGATGAGCCGCACGCAAGCCGAAGCCTACCTGAATCAGTGGGTGACAAACTATGTTGTCGCTGACGACAATGCGTCCGCGGCCGCAAAGGCCTCAAAGCCCTTGCGTGATGCGCGCATTGAAGTCATGGAAGTTCCGGGGAATGCAGGCGCTCTAAGAGCGGTTGCTTTCCTCAGGCCCCACTTCCAGTTGGATGAGTTGACCGTATCGCTCCGGTTAGTCGCGGATCTGCCCGCGCCTGCTGGAAGATAGTCATCGGGCTCCCTGGTACATATGTTGCTGCGATCAACCTGACAGGACAAAGGAGAATTTATGGCTGTAGATTACTTCTTAAACTTGATGGCATAGATGGCGAATCTGCCGATTCCAACCACAAAAACGAGATTCAGATCATGTCCTGGAGCTGGGGAGCGGCAAACGTCTCGTCCGTGGCCGGTACCGGTGGCTCCGGCGCGGGCAAAGTTAGCCTGGGCGATTTCACTATCATGAAAACGGTGGATAAGGCGTCTCCTAAGTTCTTCAAGTCGATCTGTGCGGGAACCCACATCGCGACCGGGACAATGACTGCGGTCAAATCTGGCGGAGCCGGCAAGCCATTCCTCAAAGTCGATTTCAAGGAGCTCTTCGTTACCAGTCTCCAGGAAAGTGCCTCCTCTGAGATTCCGACTGAGTCCGTGTCGTTCACCTATAACGAGATCAAGATTGACTACTCCGTCCAGAACGACCAGGGCAACCTGGCCAGCACGGGCGCTGTCACCTACAACACCAAAGAGAACAAACTTTCCTAAGGCTTCATGACTCCTCTCGAACTGTACCGGTCAGGGGAGCTTCGGGCGGCAATCAAGGCGCTTGGTGACGAATTGAGGGCAAATCCTCTCGACATCAAGCGCCGTACTTTCCTCTTCGAACTGCTCTGCTTTGCCGGAGAGTATGACCGTGCAGAAAAACAGCTGAACGTTCTGGCTGACACCAACAACCAGGCCTTGGCGGGCACACTCTTGTATCGCAGCGCCCTGCACGCCGAAAGAACAAGGCATGACATGTTCTTGAAGCGCGATCTTCCCCATGTCGATGAGACCGCCATCCCTGCCACCGGCACCTGGAACGGCCAGCCCTTTGCCGATCTTCGCGACGCCGATCCCCGCATCGGGACCAACCTCGAGGTCTTCATCGCAGGAAGCTATACTTGGATTCCCTTGCACTATATGAGGCATCTCGAGATCGAAAAACCTGAAACCCTCCGCGATCTCATCTGGGCGCGCGCCCGTGTCGAAACCAGCCCTGCCTTTCGCCTACAAGATCTCGGCGAGGTTCTGATTCCCGTTCTCGCTCCCTTGTCTTCAAAGCACTCCGATGAGTCGGTCAACCTTGGACGCACCACGGTCTGGGAGGCCGCCGAACCCGAGGACGCCGTCGACGAGGTGCTCTACGGGCAAAAGCTCATGCTGATCGATGGAGAGGAGATTCCAATACTGGAGCTCCGCAGCATCCAGTGGGACCCAGCGGCCAAGGAGTCTCAGCATGCCCCTGCGTGAGGATCTGCTGGAACCAGTCCCGGGCGAAAACCCCTCCGGCACCGATCTGTACTATGACAAGATCTTCGATCAAATTAAAGAAGCCAGAGCCGAGGACGACGATGTCATGCCTGCCGGTGACTGGTCTCGTGCACAAAAAAAAGCCGACCACCCAGCCGTAATCAAGCTGGCAAGTGAGGCCATCGCCAAACGCACCAAGGATCTCCGTCTCGCCTCCTGGTTGGCCGAGTCGCACTTCAAGCGCGAAGGATTTCCCATCCTTATCCCCACTTTGACATTCCTGAAGAAGATTCAGGAAGACTTCTGGCCCACGTTTTATCCCTCCATCGAAGAGGACGGAGATATGGGCAGGCGCGTCGGTGCGATGGAGGCCTACGCCGCCCGTATGTATCTCGCGCTCAGAAACGCGCCCGTCACCAAATCGGGCTTGAACGTGTTGGATTATCGCGAATCGCGCATTCTCGGCTATGAGGCCGACGCCTCCACCAGCGAAAAGCTGGCTGCGCGGAATGACGCAATTCAACGCGGTAAAGTCACCGCTGAGGACTTCGACAAGAACTTCGCCGCAACTCCAAAAGACTTCTACACCACTACCGAAGCAATCCTTGCCGACGCCCTCACTCAACTCGATGAGATCGAGCGGTTTCACGAGGAGAAATACGGCAACGACTACCCCAACCTGGGCAAGCTTCGCTCCGCCCTCGAAGAGGAAAAAGTTCTCTTCACCGCTCTTCTCAACGAAAAGCGCATTAACGAACCCGACCATGTACAGCAACCTGAGTACTTCCAGGAGCCAGTCGAGGTAGCTGTGGCCGATTCGTCCCAGAGCTCCGCCCCAGCTCAAGCCCCGCGACCCAGAACATCCCTCGGCGCTCCCACAACTCCCGATGAAGCGTATTCCATGATCATCGCTTGTGCCGAGTTCCTTCGCGCAGCCGACACTTCTTCTCCCGTGCCCTATCTCGTATGCGCCGGCCTGCGCCTCGGAGAGACTCGCCGCCAGGGATCCTCTCCAGCCTTCGACTTCGCCGTCGCACCGCCGACCGAAACAAGACAAACCTTTCGGCGGCTGGCCAACGAAGCCAGTTGGGACGAGTTGCTGCGCCTCTCTCTCCAGTCTCTTGGCGATAAAAGCGCCCGCGCCTGGCTCGATCTGCAGCGCTACATCTGGCGGGCCGCTCAGGGAGCAGGCTACAGCGCCATCACTATTTCTGTTGTTGGCACCGTTCGCGCTCTCTTGTTGGATGTTCCCGAACTGCGGCGTTGGACTCTGGATGACGACACACCCGCGGCAAATCTGGAAACGCAGCAGTGGATCGATGCCGAGATTCTTCCACCCGCGCCCACCCCAGTCGTCGAGACCGTCACGGCTTCGGTAGAGGAAGCGAATGTCGTCGAAGTTTCTATGCATTCTCTCGAAGTTGAAGAGCAGACGCCCGAGATCTACGACACAGCCATGGCTCTACTCAAGAGTGGAAAGGCTCGCGAAGCCATCTCCCTGCTCGTTCGCGATTCGGAGCTGCAGCCCAGCGGCCGGATGCGCTTTCAACGCAGGGTGCAGGTTGCACAACTCTGTTTGACGGCCAATCAGGATGCGATTGCGTACCCCGTGCTCATGGATATCTCTCACGAGATCGAGAGGCGCGGCCTTGAGACATGGGAGAGCGGGGCCATGCTCGCCCATCCGCTCAGTCTGTTGCTACGCTGTCTCGATCGCAGAAAGAACTCTGCTGATGATCGCGAAGCCATCTTTGCGCGATTATGCCGGCTCGATCCGCAGGCTGCGATAACCTCCGGACGGTGACTCGGCGAGAATAGTTTTGGAGAGTGAAGGGGATGGCGAAGAAGGCAGAAAATCTCGTGACGCAATCCCTCCTCGACCGTCTGATCGATGTCGACGACTGGCCGACGACGCGATCCAACTCCATGCGCATGTACAGGGATTCGCTGAAGCGCGACGTCGAGTGGCTGCTCAACACACGTCGTCCGCCTATTGATCACATAGAGAGTTACTCGAAAGCGTCCGCTTCGGTTATCCACTACGGCCTCACCGATATCAACGCCTTCACCGGCTCCTCCGGACGTGATGAAAACGCTCTATCGCTTGCTATCCTGCAGTCGCTCCGCGAATTCGAGCCGCGCATCCAGTCCCCAAGGGTCTTTCTCGTTCGCAACGACACGGCAAACCGCCACGTTCGTTTCCACATCGAAGGCCGCATTCAGTTCGACAACGTGCCCGAGGATATCTCCTTCGACACCGTTCTCGAGCTCTCCAGTGGCGAGTACGAGGTAAAGTAGCGCATGCGAGAAGAGCTACTCGAGTACTACGAGCGCGAACTTACCTATCTTCGTCAGATGGGCGGCGAGTTTGCGCGCAAGTACCCTCGCGTCGCCGGCCGTCTGATGCTCGATGAGGAGGGTTCTCCCGATCCGCACGTCGAGCGTCTGCTCGAGGGCTTCGCCTTCATGGCGGCTCGCGTCCATCGCCGCATCGATGACGACTTCCCCGAGATCGTCGAGTCATTGCTCAACATCGTTCATCCCGGATACCTGCGGCCGCTACCCTCC
This sequence comes from uncultured Acidobacteriaceae bacterium, assembly GCA_963798925.1. Classification (GTDB taxonomy): domain Bacteria; phylum Acidobacteriota; class Terriglobia; order Terriglobales; family Acidobacteriaceae; genus Edaphobacter. The sequence goes on along the minus strand of CAWCVD010000001.1, from coordinate 255,630 downwards.
ATGACCGTGGTCGAGTGTCTTCCTGACCCGCTCCAGGGCAACAAATCCGCCAGCATCGTCGTCCCCCGCAGTACGGCGCTCGTCTCCAAAGCTACCGTCGACGGGCTGGCCTGTCAGTACCGCACCGCGTACGACGTCGAACTCTGGCCTTTCAGCGTAGTCGAAGCAGAGTGGCGGCAGCCCGAGCGATTGCAAATCCCAGTGCGCTCAACCGGCGCTGTTCAGGCGGTCGCCGCAGCTCGGCTGCATCTGCGTTGTTTGCAGGACGTGGTCTTTCAGGGACTGCCGCTTTCACGTCTTCGCTTTCATCTCTCCGGCGATCCGAGCGTCGTCTATCCGCTATACGAGATGATTGCGGCACATTGCATCGAAATCCAACTCCGCGACCCGGCGGATCGTACCCGAGTGATCTCGCTCTCCCGCGACCAGTTGCGCATGGTCGGCTTCGGCTCCGAAGAAAACGTGCTGCCCTATGAACGCCGCTCCATGGATGGACACCGGCTCCTCCAGGAGTACTTTGCCCTTCCGGAGAAGTTCCTCTTCTTCGACCTCAGCGGCCTCGAGCCGCTGGCGGAAGCGGGCTTCGGCAGAGACGCGGAGATCGTCTTTCTCTTCTCTCGCTTCGAACGTCCGGAGCGCCAGCAGGTGCTCGAACTAGGCGTGAACGCGCGCACATTTCGCCTGAGCTGCACTCCCGTCATCAATCTCTTTCACCAGACCGCCGAGCCTATCCTCCTCGATCAGGCGCGCCACGCCTACACCATCGTGCCCGATAGCCGTCACAGCGCCATGATGGAGATCTTCAGCATCGAAGAGGTCATTGCCGCCAATCCGAAGCTGCGCCAGTCAGTGACGCTCGAACCCGTCCACACCTACCGCCACCAGATGCGGGAGCAGACCGACATCGCTTTCTGGACCGCGACGCGCCATCTCAACGAACTCGGCGAGCGAGAACCTTCAACGATGACCATCTCTGTCGTCGATCTCACCGGCCAGATCAAAGATCCAGAGGCGGACGTGCTGACCGTGCGCTGCGAGTGTACTAACTTTGATCTTCCCTCGCGCTTTACCTTCGGCGCCGCGGACGGAGATTTCGAGGCAGTAGGCAATGCAGCGGCCCGCAAACTGACATCGCTGCGCCGCCCCACTCCCAGCTACGATCCGCCTCACGGCAAAGGTCAGGTCTGGAGGCTTCTCTCGCAGCTCTCTCTCAACTATCTTTCGCTCACCGAGGAAGGCCGAGTAGCCTTGCAGGAGATCCTGCGCCTGCACAACTTCACCGACTCCGCCCACCTCGAAAATCAGATCGGAGCGATCCTCAAAATGAGGTCATCGCCGCACTTCGCCCTCGTCGAATCGGATTACGGTCTCGTTCCCGCGCGTGGAACCAGCGTCGAGATCGAGCTCGACGAGCAGCAGTTCGCCGGCGGCGGAGCTTACCTCTTCGCAGCCGTCATTGACCGCTTTCTCGCTGGCTACGCTTCCATGAACAGCTTCTCCCAGCTCACCGCCAGGACAAATCAGCGAAAGGAGGCGCTTGCCGCATGGCCACCGAGAGCGGGCAATCAAGTATTGCTCTAGAAACCGACGAAGCTCAGTTCCGGATGTTCCGCAAGCTCCTCGACGAAGAGCCCTTTCGCGTCGAGTTCTTCCAGGCTGTCCGCATGCTGCAGCGCATGGAAAAAGGCCGCGAGCCCGTAGGCTACTTTGTGGCCCCCAGCGGCGAAGCGTTACGCTTCTCCGCCATGACCTCGCTCAGCTTCCCTCCCAGCCAGCTCTACGACATCGAGCGCATGCCTTCGGGACAGTTGAAGATGACAGTGCAATTCATGGGACTCTGCGCCTCGGTCTCCCCGCTGCCGGTCATCTACGCAGAGCTCATTCTGGCCCGCACCCGCGAAAAAGATCTCGCGATGGCAGACTTCTTCGATATCTTCAACCATCGCCTCATCTCCCTCTTCTACCGCGGCTGGGAGAAGTACCGTTTCTTCATCGGCTATGAAAAGGACCGCTCCGACGCTCTCTCTCCTCGTCTACTTGACCTTCTCGGCCTCGGAACAGAAGGACTGAGCGGCCGCGTCGGCGTCCCCGACACAGCCTGCCTCAACTATGTCGGCCTCCTTGGGCGTCACACCCGTTCCGCCGGCTCGCTCAAGCGCCTGCTCGAAGATTACTTTGCCGTCCCGGTCGCAATCGAGCAGTTTGCCGGAACATGGCGTACCATTCCTTCGGAAAACCGCACGCATCTCTCCGGCACCGTCCGGGCAAGCGAGCGGCTTGGGGTCGGTGTCGTCATCGGCGAAGAGGTATGGGACCACCATGGCCGCATCGGTGTCGCTCTCGGCCCCCTGAGCTTCGAAAGGTACCTCGACTTTCTTCCCGGAAACCGGGGCCACCACGACCTCACTGCATGGCTCAGATTTTTTTCCAACGGAAGTTACGAGACGGAGGTTAAGCTGATTCTCAATCGCGACGAGGCGCCTGGCTGTCAGCTCGGCGATCGCAGTGACCAAAGACCTCGTCTGGGCCTCGTAAGCTGGCTGAAAACGAAGCCGTTGCATCGCGATCCCGGCGACGCAACCTATCTGATTCAGTAGGCATTCTGGTAAATCAAAACAAGATGGCGGGTGACAGATGAGCATCAATTTGAAATCGCTGATCGGCAAACTGAACGACACAACCAGACAGACACTCGAGGCCGCCGCCGGACTCTGCGTCTCGCGCGCTCACTACGATATCGAGATCGAACACTATTTGCTCAAAGCCCTCGACAGCAGCGACAACGACGTCGCCGCGATTCTCAGGCACTACAGCATCGACAAATCGCGCCTCACCGCCGACTTGCAGCGTGCCCTCGACAACTTCAAATCCGGCAATGCACGCTCGCCCGCCTTCAGCCCTTCGCTCGTCAAAATGCTGGCCGAAGCCTGGACAATTGCCAGTATCGACTTCGACGCAGGCAACGTTCGTACCGGCTTCACAATTCTCGCCTTCCTCGCCAATGATGAGCTCGCACGTATCGCAAAGGACATCAGCCGCGATCTGCAAAAGATCCAGCCCGAGGGTCTTCGCGCCGACTTCTACGACATTGTCGCCAAATCGCGCGAAGTAGATACGCCGCTACTGACCGGCTCATCCTCATCCTCAGGCGACGGCGACAGTCGCTCAGACGGTGCAGCCGCCGCCAAAGGCAAGACCCCTCACCTCGATCAGTACACCGTCAACCTCACCGCTAACGCCAAAGCCGGAAAGATTGATCCGGTCCTCGGCCGCGATCACGAGGTCCGCCAGATGATCGACATCCTCATGCGCCGCCGTCAGAACAATCCCATCCTCACCGGCGAAGCCGGTGTCGGCAAAACCGCGGTGGTCGAAGGCTTCGCCAACCGCGTTGCTCTCGGCGACGTCCCGCCGGCACTTCAGGGAGTTCACGTCCACAGCCTCGACCTCGCGCTCCTTCAGGCTGGAGCCAGCGTCAAGGGTGAGTTTGAAAATCGCCTCAAGGGCCTCATCAACGAGGTCAAATCCTCCACCGAAAAGATCATCCTCTTCATCGACGAAGCCCACACCATGATCGGTGCCGGCGGAACCGAAGGCCAGAACGACGCAGCCAACCTCCTCAAGCCCGCGCTCGCGCGAGGCGAACTGCGAACCATCGCCGCCACCACTTGGTCCGAATACAAAAAATACTTCGAAAAAGATCCCGCCCTCGCCCGCCGCTTTCAGGTCGTCAAAGTCGAAGAGCCAACCGAAGACGTTGCCTGTATCATGCTCCGCGGAATCGTCGCCTCGCTCGAAAAGCATCACAACCTCCGCATCCTCGACGAGGCCGTCTCCGCCACCGTCAGGCTCTCGCACCGCTACATCGCGGGTCGTCAACTACCAGACAAAGCTGTCAGCGTTCTCGACACAGCCTGCGCGCGTCTCTCCCTCGGCCAGAACTCAACCCCTCCCGCGCTCGAGGACACCCTCCGCCGCATCGATAGCCTCGAAGTCCAGAAACGCATCCTGGAACGCGAGGCATCCATCGGAGCCAATCACGCCGAGCGCATCACGGAGCTCGACACCGCCATCGCCGAAGCAAAGAAAGAACTCACCCTCCTTCAGGAGCGTTGGGAAAAAGAAAAAATCCTCGTCGCCTCCATTCGCGATCTGCAGGAAGAGCTCGAAAAGTCTGCCTCAGCCAACGGAGCGGCAGACAAATCGGCTCAGACCGAAACCCGGGCGAAGCTCGCCAAGCTCGAATCCGAACTCTCGGTGCTCCAGGGCGAGCGCGGACTCATGCGCGTCTCCGTCGATGCGCAAATCGTCGGCGAGGTCATCTCAAACTGGACCGGCATTCCTCTCGGCAGAATGATGAAGGATGAGATCTCAACCGTCCTCACTCTCGACGAGCATCTCAAAAAACGTGTCATCGGTCAGGACCACGCGCTCTCCGCAATCGCGCAACGTATTGTCACCTCACGCGCCAACATGGACGACCCCGTCAAACCCGTCGGTGTCTTCCTCCTCGTCGGCCCCAGCGGCGTCGGCAAAACCGAGACCGCCATCGCCCTCTCCGAGCTACTCTACGGTGGCGAACGCAACATGATCACCATCAACATGTCAGAGTTTCAGGAAGCCCACACCGTCTCCACGCTCAAAGGCTCGCCTCCCGGTTACGTCGGCTACGGCGAAGGCGGCGTTCTCACCGAAGCCGTGCGCCGTCGCCCTTACTCCGTCGTCCTGCTCGATGAAGTCGAAAAAGCACATCCTGATGTTCTCGAGCTCTTCTTCCAGGTCTTCGACAAAGGAAGAATGGAAGACGGAGAAGGTCGCGAGATCAACTTCCGCAACACCATCATCATCCTCACCAGCAACGCCGCTACCGACACGCTGGCCAAGCTCTGCGCCGATCCCGAGACAATGCCCGACGCCAACGGTCTGCTCACCGCGATCAAGCCGGAGCTGAACAAGATCTTCAAGCCCGCCTTCCTCGGCCGTCTGATGATCGTGCCCTTCTTCCCCGTCAGGGATGAAGCCCTCAAGCAGATCATCCGTCTCAAGCTCGACAAGATCCAGCGCAGGCTCGCCGAAACTCACAAAGTAACACTCACCTACGACGACCTTCTGCTCAACGAAGTGGCCAGCCGCTGCACCGAGGTCGAGAGCGGCGCCCGAAACGTCGACAACATCCTTTCCAACACGATGCTGCCCGAGATGTCCCGCCAGATTCTCAGCCGCATGGCAGAAGGTGTCACAACCGACCGTGTCGACATCTCCGTTAAGGATGGTTCGATGACCTACAACTGGCAGGAGGCTACACCAATCGCTTAGAAGCGCTCGCTTTCTTAGCAGTAACCCAACACCGCGAATCATAACGACCGAAAAACCTGGCAGCGTGAGCATGGCAAGCTACAAACAAACCGGACGATTGATGAAGTTCTCGAGCTCCCTGGGCGAAGATGTGCTCCTCATCGAAGCTCTGCGGGGATGGGAGAAGATATCAACCCTCTACGACTTTCAGGTGGATCTGCTCGCCGTAGCCGGCACAGAGATCGATCCAAAAAACATCATCGGCACCAAGGTCACCGTGGAAATAGCCCTTCTCGAGGTTCAGGGCACGCGCTACATCAACGGCATCGTCGCGTCGTTTGAGCTTACCTCCGGCGACAAAGAGTTCGACTTCTACCGCATGCAAATCGTTCCGAGCCTCTGGCAGTTACGGCTGAGCTCCAACTGCCGCGTCTTCCAACACCAATCAGTCATGGACATCGTCAAGAAAGTAATCTCGCCTTACGGACTCAGCCTTGCGGACAAGACGGAAGGAACCCTCCAGCAGCTTGACTACTGCACCCAATACTCTGAGTCGGACTTCGTCTTCATCTCTCGCATCATGGAGCAGCACGGCATCTTCTACTGGTTCGAGCACACTGACGGCGACAACAAGGTAATCTTCGGAAACAGTCGATCTCCTTACACCGACTGCCCTCTCGCCCATAAGGCTAAGTACTATCCGATAACCAGCGATCGCGAAGAAAACTACACCTCAATCCTCTACGATCTCAGTGCGACCGCGAGTATGGTTCCGGGCCAGCACACAATCTGGGACTACGACTTCCGCACCTTCAAAGCTCACCAGATCAGTCCCCAGGCAAGCGCCAGTCCCTACGGCAAGAACGCATTCGAGGTCTACACCTATCCCGGCGGCGAGGACGGATACGTCAAGGACACTGGCAAAGTGCTTACCACCCCCAATCACGCAACCGGCTTCCTCACAGCCAAAAAAGGAGCCAGCGACGCAGGATCGGAGATCTATCGCGGCGCGTCCACCGCCCGCACCTTCTGTTCCGGTTACACCTTCGACGTAACCGACCATCCTCGTGCAGCCTGGAATCGCACCTATCTTCTCACCGAAGTCTCGCATGTCGCCGATCAGGTTCCACCCTATCGCTCTCAGGCGACCGCGGGCGCCAACTACACCAATCGCTTCTCCGCCATCACCAGTGATACTCTCTACCGTCCGCCCGCCGTCACACCGCGCCCGCGCATCTACGGTCCCCAAACAGCCATCGTCGTCGCAGCCCAGGGTGAGGAGATTCAAGTCGACAAATATGGTCGCGTCTGCGTCCAGTTCTTCTGGGACCGCGACCGCAAGCCGAATCAAGTCGACAGCACCTGGCTGCGCGTCGCCCAACCCTGGGCAAGCAACGGCTTTGGAACCTTCTTCTGGCCGAGAGCCAACGACGAAGTTGTCGTCCAGTTCATCAATGGCGATCCCGACAACCCGATCGTAATAGGCTCCGTCTACAACGGAACCAACATGCCGAAATACCCCCTCGCAGAAAACAAAACCCGCACCGGTATCGTCACTCGCAGCAGTCTCGGAGGCTCCGCATCCACCTCCAACGAGCTCCGCTTCGAAGACAAGAAGGGGCAGGAGCAGATCTACCTCCACGCCGAAAAGGACATGGACCACACTATCGAGAACGATCTTCGAGTGACCATCGGCGGAAAGGATTCGCTCATAGTCGGCAGCTCGCAGCTTGAGCAGATCGGCAGTAACGCCGAGCTCGATGTCGGCGGCAATCGCACAGAGAAGATCGGCGGCAACGAAGAGATAAGTATCGGGGCAAACCGCACCGAAAAAATAGGCTCCAGCTTATCCGTAGATATCGGCATGAATCACAACCATAAGGTTGGAATGAGCTATGGCGTCGACTCCGGACAAACCGTCTACATCAAAGGCGGCATGAACGTCGTCATCGAGTCCGGCCTCGAGCTTACCCTCACTGCAGCCGGCGGCTTCATCAATATTGGGCCCGCCGGTGTTGCCATCTCCGGAACCCTGGTCCTCATCAACAGTGGTGGCGCGGCTGGATCAGGCACACCCGTTCAGACAACAGATCCTGCCTCACCCCAGAAGCCCGATCAGGCCGACGACGGAACCAAGGGCACCAAAATGTAGAGCCTGCCGCAGATAAGCCGCACAATTCAGGGCCACGGACAACATCGAGATGTTTCAACTGAGACAGGAACAACTTGCCGCGATTCGTAGAAAAAAGATCGGTGACGGCCTCATCGCCACCTACGCGGATACTACTGCGCGCGCCTTTTGGAGCAATCAGAAACAATATGTCATCTCCTCCGACGCTCTCGGTAACCAGACACGTTTTGGTTTCGACGACCACGGATTCATCGCTGCCGTCGCCAGCCCTCTCGGACGTCTCTGGCAGATCGCAAACTATCCCGATGGAAGGGTGGCCATCCTGAGGAATCCCGCCGGTCACGAGCTGAGCCTCACCTACACGCCTGCCGGTCAACTCAACACAATCTCCAGCAACGGAAGCCTTCGCCTGCAGCTTCACTACAACGACTACCGAAGAGTAGTCGCCGCCAGCTTTCCCGACGGCACGTTTACAGCCGTCGACTACGCCCCGTGGGGTGTACCCTCAGCCACAACCAACCGTCTCGGACTCCGCAATCTCTGCGAGTACGACGACAATCACCGCCTCACCTTCCTCACCGACGGCAACAGCAACAAAATCTCGTTCCTCTACAGCATCTGGAGCCGCCCCGACGCCGCCATCTTCGCCAACGGAACCTCAGAATCCTACGTCTACAGCAAAAAAGGTTTTGTAACCAGAATTGCTACAGAAGAAACCGCTATCGAGCTCCAGCCCGACGACAAAGGCCACCCCGTCGAGCTTAAGTACAGCGACGGCGATCAAATTAATTACAAGTACGACGACCAGAACCGCATCGTCGAAGCCTCCCACGCGAAGGACGATTCGGAATCCCCTCATATCAGCCGTTTCGCCTGGAACGGTTTCGGCTTTCCTGAATCCGAGCAGAGCGGCGACACAAAAATCCTCTACGAGTATGACAAAGCCGGTCGTCTCATCACCATGACCTGCCCAAGCGGAGAAAAGATCGAGTACGAGTGGGACGCCGACTCGCGCCTCACTCTCGTCCGCGACTGGAACCTCGGCGAGCATACCATCCAATACGCACCCAATGACCGGGGGAACGCCCTCACCTCGCCCAACAGTCTCAACACTCTCAGCGTCCTCAACAATCTCGGCCAGCCTGAGAACATCGCCGTCTCCCGCAAGGGCAACGCCATCTTCTCCCTCGGCTTCGTCTATGACGCCGAAGACCGCGTCGTCAGTACTCGCGACAGCGCCTTCGGCTACCGCGACTTCCGTTACGACCCAGAAGGCCAGCTGCTCGCCGCCGACTCTCAGGGCTACAGCGCCAGCGAGAGCTTCAGCTACGACGGAGCCTCGAACCCCGTTACCATCAATGGCAAAACCGCAACCTTCGACGCCGCCAACCAGATCCTCTCCCTCGGCCACAGCCTCTACGACTACGATCGCCGCGGCAATCTCATCCGCATGGACACCGCGACCGGCCTCTGGCGTTTCACCTGGAACGCCGGCAACCTCATGACCCAGGCCGAATCACCCTCCGGCGTCGTCACTACATACACCTACGATGGCTTCGGCCGCCGCATCCGAAAGCAACGCGAAAACTATACTGTCGAATTCCAATGGGCCGGCGAACAGCTCATCGCCGAGATCATCACCACCGCCCAAACCGCAATCCGCTACGACTACCTCTACTATCCCGGCACCTACAGGCCGCTCGCCGTTCGCGTCGACGGCCAGGTCTACAGCTACCACTGCGATCACCTCGGTACTCCGCGCATGGTCTCTGCGCCCGACGGTTCCACAGCATGGCTCGCCGACTACGCAAGCTTCGGCGCCGCCCGCATCGCCCACAGCACCTTTCGCAATCCTCTCAGAGCCCCTGGCCAGTACCTCGACGAAGAGACCGGCCTCCACTACAACCGCTTCCGCTACTACTCCCCCGAACTGGGCCGCTTTCTCAGCCGCGACCCCCTCGGTTTCCTCGCCGAGCTCAACTTCTACCGTTACGCCAAAAACAACCCCATCAATACTTCCGATCCCCTCGGCCTAAGCCCTCTGGGACCATCCCTCCCACACCTCTCTCCACCGTTGACCTCCGTAGCTGTTCCATCCGCAACCGTAGTGACGGCGCCCACCCCGCCATCCCCACCTTCCATCCCGGGAGGCCAGCCCGCAGCCGCCGCAACCGCTGGCCAGCTCAATCCAACGCTCAACCAGCAAGTCTCTCTACCCTGCGCGACCAGCCCAGCAAGCCCATCCGCGCCAGCAACGCTCGCATCTCCGTTGCCCTCCCTTACTCCACCCCTCGGCGCCGCAGTTCCCACAGCAGCGAACGCCCCAGTACCAGCACCCTCCCCACCCGGCACCGGAGGATAATGCAACGCTTGACGTAATCCAAACGCGTATTCAACGAAACCAGGGATTGAATTTCGAAGGGACGATAAACTCTGAGGTAATCCGATGCCCCCAGCCGCCCGACTAACCGACATGCACGTCTGCCCCATGGTGACGGGAATCGTCCCGCACGTTGGAGGCCCCATCGTTGCGCCTGGCGAGCCCACCGTCCTCATCGAGTTCCTCCCCGCAGCCCGCGTCACCGACATGCTTGTCTGCGTCGGCCCGCCCGATATAATCGTCATGGGCGCCTTCACTGTGCTTATCGGAGGTCTTCCGGCCGCTCGCATGGGTGACCAGACCGCTCACGGCGGCGTCATAGTCGTAGGAGCGCCGACCGTCCTCATCGGCGTCTCCGGTCAGGCTGGCGCGCTTGCTTCCGCTGCTCAAACCGGCGCTCCCTTCGTTCAACAGTGCGGCTGATGAAAACCCGATGAAGTTTCACCTAGAAATCGTCGCAGGCCCCCGATCCGGATCGAAATATCCGCTGGAAGCCGACGCGCTCACCATCGGACGCAACCCGTCCGCGTCCGTCTCCTTTCCAGAAGACAACTTTCTCTCCGGCACACACTGCGCGTTCCAAGTGACCTCCGGCGGCGTCGTCCTGACCGACCACAACAGCACCAACGGCACCTTCGTCAACGGTCAGCGCATCACGCAGTCCAACCTGCGGCCCGGAGACGTCATCACCGCCGGCTCAATCACCATGCGTATCCTGGTCGAGCCGGAACGCCGACCCATACCCCCGCCACCCCCAGCGACCGCAAACCGAACTTCGGCAGTCCTCTCTCATTTCGCAAAGCTAACCGCGCCCCTCTACTGTCTTCTCGACGCCGCCTGCGACCAGACCATCCCCTCGCTCCTCGCTCTCGCACACGAGGAAAAACAGTGCCTCTACGAAGGTCAGTCCGCCACCGACCTCGCAAACTGGGCGCCCTACCTCGTCAAACTTCCAGTCGATTCACCTTTCACCAAAGCGCTGCTCGTTCTCGGCTGGGGCAAAGGCTGGGCCAGTTACCTCACCAGTCACGCTTCCTTTGAAGAGATCCGCCACCACTTCCGAAAGTTCCTCATGATCCAGCTGCAGGGAGGGGAACAGGTGTACTTCCGGTTCTACGACCCACGCGTCCTTCGCGACTTCCTGCCCACCGCCGTACCCGACGAAGCAAAGATCTTCTTCGGTCCCGTACATCAATGGCTCATCGAAGCCGAGGACCGCGAAACCATGCTTATTCTCAAGCACGATCAAGGCGAACTCACAACCATCCCCGTGAATCTTGCGCCTTCCCCAGGCTCAGTTGCTCCGCTTCCCAATTCGCCCCAGTAGCTTCGCTGACCTCTTCTCGCCAAGGTAAGGATCGGTCAGCACACTCCACTCCACCCTTACGCTTTCGCTCGCGAACGGCAACAGATTCTTGTTGGCGGCAAACGCCTCAGGCCGAGGCATCGCGGTCCCCGCCGCCTTGGCCGCACGCACACCCTGAATCTGGCTCGAAAGAATCTGATCCACCGCCGCCAATCTCCGGTTGGCAAATGCTCTGTTCATTGCCTGCAGAGCCGCCGAATTCTTAGCCTCCTTCAGCTCAGGCGCATTATCCACCTCACCCGAGGCAAGAGCCGCGTAAGCCCGCCCCAGCTGCTCCAACTGGATCCACTCCTGTCTCCACGCCTCCTCCGACGCCACCCGCATCGTCTGTATCTCGGTCGAGTTGGCAGGGCGGCTCGGCAACTCCTGGATCAATGCGATCACCTGCTCGTGATACTCTCCATTCGAAAACGGCTTCAGCAGCTCAATCGCCGCAGCATGCTCGGTCCTGCGTTGTTCCAGAACGCTCTGGGCCTGTTCCAGCATCCCCCGCAGCCGCGCATCGTCGCTGGACTCCAACGCAGGGGCAAGCAGAGCCACCATCTCCTCGTACCGCTCATCCCTCTGCAAAGCCTGCGCTTCGGCATAGATCCGCCCAAGAAACTGCTGCTTCTGGTCACGCTGCGCTTCTTCGCGAGCAAAATCCAGCAGTTCGCTAATCTCGTTCGTGCGAAGAGATCCCTGGCACTGATCCAGGATCGTCACCGCCTCCGAATATCTCCGCTGCTTCAAGGCCTCCTTGGCCTGTAAGAGAATTGCGTTTCTGGTCTCCGCTGCCGTGCGCTGAGCAACGCGGTCCTGAATCGCCTCCTCCAGCGTCGTCAGCCGCTCATCTCCCGGTAGCTGCTGCAGCGCCTTCGTCACCACCTCCAGCGCCTCCATCGGAGACTTGTCCATCGTCGCCCGGCACTGTCTTACCGTCTCATCGATCAGTTGTTTCGCCTCATACTCACGCAGACGACGGTCGATCTGCGCCTGGTAGCGAAGCAGCGTCGCATCGGTCGGTGACTTATCCAGCGCTCCCCGGACCATCTGCGCCACGCGCCTCACATCGTCATACGTGATCATGGCGGAGAGGTGGCCTTCGATCTCATCCAGCAGTCTCCGCCGATCCTCCTGAAACAATCCTTCATTCGCAGCGCTAATCAGGCTCTGCAATTCAAGATTCGCAGGGTCGATTTGCTCCGCTTGCTCCACCAGGTTCAACACCGCCAGATAATTCCGCTGCCTCAGCGAATCCTTCGCAGCCTCCACCAGCGCCTTCACCTTCAGCTGCTGTCCTGCCTCATCGGCCTGCCGAACCAGCGCGTTATAGGCAGCCCGAAGACGCGAATTGTTGGCGTCGAGGTTGATTGCCTTTTCGACAATCGCCTGCGCACCGATAAAATCGCCGCTGCGCTTAGCCGCATCAGCCTGCCGCAGGTAGCCCAGAATCTGATCGCTCGTCTGCTTCTTCACCCGCGCCGCTTCTAACTCCCGCGCAATGCCGGCGTCCTCAGGAACCATCTTCGCCGCCTCTTCCAACAGACGGATCGCCTGATCGTAGTTCCGCTCCCGCAGCGCATCTTCAGCCTGTATTCGCTTCACGTGCGCCTGGTCGGCCCTCGCTTTGCGAGTCAGGTGTTGATTGACCTCCACCAGCAGCCTACGCGCCTGCGTGTGCTGATGGTCCATCTTCAACAGCTGAACCAGAGAATCCCGTGCGGCCACAAAGTTCGTTTCAGTCGAGAACCTGTCCGCCTCCGACATGAGCTGTTCGGTGTAATCCTTCTTCAGCGTCTCCGTGATAGCGTAGAGATCCGCCGCCATCTCTTCCGCCGTCTGGTATCGGTCATCCGGCTCCTTCTCGAGCGCGCGTTCAAGGATCAGGTCAAGCCCGGAAGGGTAGTCCTGCAGATAATCGCTCAGTGGCGGATGCTTCTCATTCAATAACTGGCTCACGAGCGCCAGTTCTCCGCCGGGAAACGGCAACCGTCCCGTAAGCACCTGGTACAGCAGCACTCCGGCGGCAAAGATATCGGACCGGCCGTCAAAAGGCGATCCCTTCAACCGCTCCGGCGCCATATACGGCACCGTTCCAATCACGCCCCCGGTCGCGGTCAGCGTGTGGTCTACGCTGCTGCTGTCCTGTCGTGCAATTCCAAAATCCAGCAGCTTGGTTAGCCCGTCAGGACGCACAATCACATTGGCCGGTTTAACATCCCGATGCACAACATCGTTGTGGTGCGCATATCCCAGCGCGCTGCACACCTGCTCGATAATCCGGAGCTTGAAGATTAGAGGCATCTGCTGCTCCGACTGGATCAGCCGGTCTAGCGGATCGCCTTCCACAAACTCCATAACGATGTACGGAAATCCGTCCTGCTCGCCCAGATCGTAAACGGTAATGATGTTGGGATGCTTGAGCATCCCCATCTTCTCCGCCTCACGGTAGAACCTCTGCAACATCCCCGCGTCGTTGCTCAAACCCTCAGTTACCGTCTTGATCGCGACCTGCCGCCCCATACGAGGGTCCTGGGCGCGATACACCACACCCATACCGCCCCGGCCAACCGTTGCCAGGATCTCGTATTTGCCGATAAAAGTAGGATTTGCCATCTCTGCAGGTCCCGCCGTACTTGTTCTCGTTATTGGGCTGAAGCGCGAAGGTTGAGAGTATTGCGAATATTGAAATTTGTGGCCAGGAAATGAGCAGCCTCGCTGCGCTCAGTCGTCGTCGGCGCCGCGGGTGTGCAGTTCAGATACAGTACATACAGCTCGCCCGCGTCATCTAAGTCATTGGCGACAGTCTTCGCTCGTGCCTGGGCTAGGATCTTTTGTGGGAGCTCCTGCACCTTGTCACGCGCCGCCTTAACCATCGTGTCCCGAGCCTCGATCTCAACATCGGTCATCAACTGCGTCTCATCAGGCTCCGCGTCTCTCTCCTTCAGCCCCGTCGTATCATCGGGCTTAAGGTTCTCCAGGATCACAAAATGCTTCGGCTGGTCGCCCTTGATCACCCGGATCGGCTCACCCAGCGTACTCCCCGTCGAATCAAGAATCCGGAACGACAGCTCCACAATATTCGTCAACTCCAGCGTCGTCTGAGTGTAGTTGTACGGACTCACGACGTTGTCGGTAATCGTCTTCGGAATAGCATTCATCTTCGCCCGCGCCGTCTGCACTGCGTCCTGGGCCGCCATCAGCTCCTTGTTCGCCTCCTGGGCCTGTTTCTTGTTGTTCTTCACCTGGGCTGCCGTCAGCGAGCTCTGCGCCTTCTGCAAATTCAGGTTCGCCGCCTCGAAATCCTGATCCGCCTTATTCCACGCATCATTCGGGATCTCATGCGATCCACTCCGATACTGCGACTGCAGCGTCTCCTTCTTCACCGTCCGAATCGGACGGTGCTGCAGAATCTCCCCCACAAACTGAAAGTTCGGCTCCAATGAACGCGCCCCGCCCGGCAGAATCACCTTCACCGGCAGCCCGGATGTCTCCAGCCCTGTCGCGAACGCCTGTTGCAACTGATCGGCAAACCCCGCGCTGTCCCGTCGAGACGTCTGGTCACGAAACAGAACCCCGATCGACAGCCTCGCCCGCATCTGATACGCCGCCGTATTCGTCGTCATCAGGTCGCGAACAGCGTCCGAATTCGGTTCGTACTGCAAAGCCTCATTCAAATACGACCACCCTAGCCCCACGCCCGACGACAGTGGCTTATTCAAATACTTCTTCGCCATCTCGATGTAGTAGGCGCTGATCGTCTGCGCCATCACCTCAAGCTTCAACCCGATCTCCGGGCTGTCACTCAGCTTGCTCGCCCGCTGAAGATAGTCGTACGCCATCCGCACACCATCTTCATCCGCTCTGCCGCGAATCGGCGTATGCGACACCTGAAGTTCTTTCGCTCGCTTCGTCGCGCTAACCACGTAAGCGTCCTGCAGCGCACCCATCTGCTCCTTCACCAGCGCACGCTGAGCCTCATTCAGGTCCGCTAGCGCCTCATACGCGCCGATCGTGTCCTTCTCATCCGTGCGCGCTTTGCTGATAGCCAGCGCCTTGTCCGCTGCCTCCTTATTTTGTGTCGAATACAACCCGGCCTCAGCCTTTTTCAGCTCATCTGTGGCCTCGCTCGAAGGCGAAACCTCCGTCGCCTTCTTCAAATCGGCCACGGCATCTGCCCAGTTGCCAGCGCTTATCTCCGCATCTCCTTTATCCAGGTGATACTTATAGACCGCATCCTCAATCTGCTTCAGCCGAGGGTCTTCCTCGCTGAACGACAGGTATTTCCCGATCGTGACATACGCGGCGTCAAACTGCCGCGTAGCCACCTGCGAGTTTGCCGACTGAATCGTCGCATCCAGAGCCCGCGTCTCAGCTCCCACCGCCGTCGCCACCGTCACACCCGGCTGGTACTTGCTATCGATCATCGTCACGTGGTCCGACAGGTCCTTCGCGCTCACCAGCAGCGGATACCCATGCGTCTTCGCCTGCACTGCATCCTGAAACACTTTCAACTTCGCCGAAGCCGTGTCGCAAAGCGTCTTCAACTCCGCTCGCACATCGGTGCGCAACTTCGCGGCTGTCTCGTTGCTCGCCTCTAGTTCTAACGCCTGGTCAGCGCGTTCGCGTGCATCCTTCAGGTCGGTATATGCGGGCGCAGCCGAGGCCTTCGACTTCCGATACAAATCCAGCTTCGCATTGCCATCGTTCACCAGCAGCACCAGCAGGCTCGCTCTCGCCTGCGCTGCGTGCGCTCCGCCCGAATCCTTCGTCAGGTACGTTTGCCACGAGCCGATAGTCTGCGCCCGATCCGCCAGCACATACTCCGCTAGCTCCGTGTCCGTCGCGCTGCCGAACACCATCTTCACCCCAGGCGCAAACGGCGGCAGCGTCGTCTGTCCTGCAGGCGAAGAACCCGTCACTTGCCCCGCGAACGTCGAGTGCTCCGCCAGATCAGCCGGGTTCATCGGCGCGTCTTTATCAAACTTGTAGTTACCCGGCACCACGCAACTCGCCGCAGCGTCCCCTACCGCAGCCACCAGCGAACCATCCGGCAGCCGCTCCAGGCTCTTTACCGTCGTCAGGTTGATCTTTACCAGGTTCTTGTATCCCGACTTGCTGATCGCTTCGCCCGCTTTGCACGCGCGCAGCTCCGTCTTGCCATTGATCAGAAAGTCCGTAACCTGCACATAAGCTAGGTTGCCGCTGCTTCCGTACACCAGAATCCCGGTGACGGGAATCTCTTTCGCCACCCCGCCACGCACGGCAAAGAGCGAAAACATCAACCAAACTACAAGGCGCGGACACCAAAAACCATTCCGCAAACTGACACAACCAGACAGGACTCGAGACATGAAATTCCTCAGAAAAACCACCCGCCACATTGAGAATTGTGTGCGGTCATTCTATCCTTGCGCTGCAATTGAAAGCCAAAAATTTATCGCTGCTGCTACCCCAATTGGTACACCTAAACTCCGAATTTCTGTATGCTGCAGGTAACGGAAGGCACATTGGCAAGCAATCAAAGAAATTACAGAATGCCTCTAGTCGCCGGAGCCTCTTGCTGGCACAATGTGTCCGGAGACACGTCGCAATCATGAAGCCGATCAAACCGACCTCAGCGAAGAAGGGCAGAGAAGCCTCCGTCTCCGACTCTCTCAGAACCCTGTTGCAGGTCGAGCTATGGACAGACACTCCACCCTCCGATGTCTCCTCTGCGCGCTCCGGCGAGATCAACGTCCTGCCCTCCGCTCTCGCCATGGTCGGCGACATGCTCACGGCGGCTGGCGGCGAATTTCGCACCTCCTCCTCCACATCCATGTCCGCATGGTTCGGCGACACTCTGCAGGCGGTCAGCGCCGCACGTCGTCTCCAGCGTCTCGTTCGCGGCTTCTCCTGTGCCTCCATTAATGGCCCTCTCTACGTCTGCTTCACGCTCACCAGCGGCAGCGAACCCGAGATCGAGGACGACGCCAACCTCCGCGCTTCCATCGACACCCTTCGTCAAAATCAGTCCGAAGAGGTTCTCTTCATCGGCTCCATCTGCGACGCTGCACAAACCATCCCCGGTCTCCAATTCAAAACCCCCAGCTCCGATCTCATCGCCGCCAATGGCGACACTCCTCAACAAACCATCCTCCAGCTCCTGCCGCCCATCCACATGGAGGGCTTCGTCGACGAACCGTTGACCGTCAGCGCCCCTGCTCCTCTTCCTCCGCATCCTCGCGCCGCCGAGCCTACTCTCCATTGGGAAGCCTCGACGCCGGCACGTCAATCCCCCTTTTCAGCCACAAACTCGTTCGACGCCTCCGCCCAACTTCCAGGTTCCCTCAAAATCAACCCTCGCTGGGCCATCATCGGAGTCTCGTCCGTCGTCGTTCTTGCCTCGGCTCTCATCTTCATCCCACTCTTCAAATCTTCCCCTCGCCCCGCGCAACCTCAGCCACAACCTCCATCGGGCACCGAAAAGACCGTCGTCCCCCCACCAGTACCCGCGCCGGTCAACCCCGCGCCGGTCCCGGCTCCCCAACCGGAGACCGCTGCCAAACCCACTCCGCCTCCAGCCAAACCGGCTGACCTGACGCATGCTCACGCAGCGAAGGAATCCACGCCCGAGGAGCCAAAGCCGCCTCGCGGAAACCGCGCCGTCACGTTTGATCCCGCTGAAATCCAGCTCCTCATCGATAGCGCCGACAGGGACACTGGCAACGGCAACTACGACAAGGCGATCAGGGAATACACCACTGTCCTAAATCAGGACCCCTCCAACGCCCTCGCCAAAAAAGGTCTCGCCAAAGCGCTACGCAACAAAGGTCACAACTAAGCTAGCCGATCGCTTTAGGACCGGTGAGCACTAAGACATCGTCATCCTGGCCCTGAGCTTGTCGAAGGGGAGGATCCCGCATTTGTAGTTGCATTTGTTCGTGCCTATCTTGACCAGCAAACTCCTTGCAAATCAAGACGGAACAAGCGTAACGTATCATTTTTGCGACCGAGGCCAGCATTTAAGTCTCAATCGCTGCTCCGGTATCGGCTAAACTCCAGCTAATTCAAAACTCAGCCATGAAACTCTGCCCCACCTGCCGGAACACCTATCCCGACGACTACCAGACCTGTCCCCGCGACCAGGCCGCCCTCACCTCCGAAACCCACGAGATCGTCCCCGGCACCGTCCTCCGCGGAAAATACGAGGTGCTCTGCGAACTCGGCGCCGGAGGAATGGCCACCGTCTACAAGGTCCGCCACAAAGCCTTTCAGGAGCTCGCCGCCGTCAAGGTCGTCCACAGCAAATTCATGCAGGAACCCGGCTTCGTCAAGCGCTTCCGCAACGAGGCCATCATCGCGCGGCAGCTAAAACACCCCAACGCCGTCCGGATCGACGACTTCGACTACACCGAGGACCAACGTCCCTTCATCGTCATGGAGTACGTCGAAGGCAGCTCGCTCTACGAAGTCCGCAAACAGCACGGTGGCCCTTGGCCCGTCGAGCGCTGCATCAACATCATCAGTCAGGCCGCCTCCGCTCTCAGCGCCGCCCACACCCTCGGCATCGTCCATCGCGACATCAAGCCCTCCAACATCCTCCTGCTCCGCGGCAGCGGCGGAGAAGGCCTCGTCAAGGTCCTCGACTTCGGCATCGCCAAGATCGATACCTCAATCGCCGGCATGACCTCCGTCCTGACCCAGACCGACCTCATCATCGGCACACCGGAGTACATGTCTCCCGAGCAAGCCAGCGGACACCTCGAGAGCACGATCGACGGCCGCGCCGACCTCTACTCCCTCGGCCTCGTCTTCTACGAGATGCTCACCGGAGCTCACCCCTTCCAGTCCGACACCCCCATGGGCATGCTCGTCCAGCAGGTCCACACCATGCCGGCCCCGCCCGACTCGTTTCCTGTTCAGATTCCCGCAGCCATCTCCGCCCTCGTCCTCAAGGCCCTCCAGAAAGAGCCGAAAGACCGCTTCCAGAGCGCAAGCGAGATGCTCAACGCCATGCGCGATCCGGACGCATGGTATGCAGCAACCCATCACCCCTCTACGCAGGATGCGGTCACCGCACCCATCAACATTGCCAACGCAGTCATGCTGCCACCCCAACCCGCATCTCAGACAGGCTCAGTGGCAGCAGCGCCTCCACCGCAATCTTCAATCGGTCAGGTGCCGTTCGTCCCTGTTGCTCACCCCTCACCCACACAATCCTCAATCCCGCAACCGTTCACAACTGCGGATTCCTCACCCTCAGTAGCCATCCCCCCACCGCCAACCGTTCCACCCCAGTTCGCTCCCGTTTCGGGCCAGCAACCCGTTGCCCCCGCAACCCAAAAGAAGAGCAGTGCCGGCATCATCATCGTCGTGGCCCTCGCAGTCGTTCTCCTCCTCGCGGTTGGTCTCTTCTTCGGCTATCGCATGCTCATGAATCGGATCAAGGGTCCGGAACAGGCAACTGCGGTCACGCAGCCAACACCTCCCGCCGCAGAAGCACAGGACACAAAGGCCAATGTCACGAAACTCGTAGGCATGGGCAATGACGCCCTGGCGAACAAGCAATACGATCTAGCTGCAGCGTACTTCCAGCAGGCCGTCAACCTCGACCCGCAGAGTGCCGAAGCCAAAACCGGCCTCGACAACGCGCACGCTGGAGCCACCGCTGCCGCTAAGCCCGCCGAAACAGCTCCCACCAACCCAGCTCCCGCCGCCACGGCCAAAACTCCTCCGGCGCCCGATAAAACCACACCCCCCGTCGAAAAGCCGAAGCCCGTCAAAACCGGCCCCCTCAAAGTTCCCCCCGGCGTCATGTTTGCGAACCTGATCTCGTCTCCCGCCCCCGTCTACCCCCCTGTAGCGAAAACGGCGCACATCCAAGGAGAAGTCACCCTCCACGCCATAATCTCCAAGACAGGCGAAGTGAAACAGGTCGAGCCCATCAGCGGCCTAAAAATCTTTCATGAGAGCGCGATCAACGCTGTCGAGCAATGGCGCTACAAACCCTACCTCGTCAACAACGTCCCCACTGACGTAGACACCACCATCACAGTCAGCTACGCGATCGCCCACAAATAAACCAGCGATTTGCACCAGGAACCATCAAAAAAACCACAAAATGCACACAAGCATTTTGTGGTCGCCGTTGTAATTGCTGGGTTTTCCTTGTTATTTCCTCCCCTTGTTGTTGCCCTAACCTCAGTTATCGTAACAACCGAGTCAAAAAGTTGTCATTCTTACCCTGAGCTTATCGAAGGGGAAGAACGCCGCATTTCGCCTTTGCCTGACTGAAAACTAACCAACCGACCTATGAGGGGGAGGGGTAGCCCGGGCAATTCAGCGAGCCGACCAGACCTTCCGGTGAACCTCTGTGTACCGCGACACGATCTCATCCTGGAGTTCATGCCTCCCATCGCGAACCACAAATCTTCCATTCACCACCACATCGCGAACGGCAGAACGGTTCAGCGAAAACAAAAGGATCGGCAGCAGATCCTCACCAGAGTGCCCTGCGATCGAAAGATCACTCCGATCCACGGTGACAAAATCGGCAAATCCGCCCCCAAGCGATCCAGCCGGCAACTGGAGCGCTTGCGCTCCGTTTACCGTCGCACAATCGAAGAGCCGTGCAGCCAGCGTAGTCCCGCCCATCGGATCCAGGATGGCGCGCTCCTGTTGCGCGAGCCGCAGATGGTAGTCCAACTCGCGCGCATCTTCGAGAGGATCGATCTGCGTCTGGCTGTCCGATCCGAGCGCAATTGGAATCCTCGCCGCCATCACCTTGTCGGCTGCGAGAATCCCGTCGCCAAGGTTGCGCTCCGTCGTGGGGCAGGAACAGATCGTCGAGGCGGTCTCAGCCAGCATCGCAATCTCATCCTCTCGGACGTGGATCGCGTGAACCGCCGTAAAGTCGGGGCCAAGGATGCCCTCCCGATGTAACAGCGCGACCGGAGTAGCTCCATACTCGCGCAAACAAGCAGAGTTTTCTGCAACCTGCTCGGCAACATGCATATGGAGCGGAAGTCGACGCTCCCGGCACCAGGCCGCGATCTCCTTCAACTCACCAAGCGACACCGCGCGAATGCTGTGCGGCGCAACTCCAAACCGCACCTCCGAAGGATCCGCCGAAAACTCGCGAACCAGCGCATCCATATTCTCGAGAAAAGCTGCGGCAGATTCGAAAAAACGAGTCTGTCCAGGATCACGAGGCAGCTCATAGCCCGACCGCAAATACGCACTACGCAGCAGAACAATCCGAATACCAACAGACCGCGCCGCCGCGATCACCTGCTTGCTCAGCAGATTCGGATCTTCATACGGCCGCCCATCAGGAGCATTGTGCAGGTAATGAAACTCACCCACCGTCGTGGTGCCGGCCAGCACCATCTCCAGAAACGCCATCCGCGCAACGTCATACACCTCCTGCGGATCAAGCTGGCTGGCAGCGTGATACATCGTTCCGCGCCACGACCAGAAGTCTCTCCCGCTAACTACTCGCGACTCCGATTTACCACGAATGAGCCGCTGAAACGAGTGTGAATGAACGTTGACGAAACCCGGAAGCAGAGCCTTTCCCGGCAAATCGACGACTCGCGTCGTGGAAGCTTCAATCTTTCGAGAAGTAGGAGGACTAGCAAGAAACCGGCCCTGCTCGCTAACGAGAACCCCTCCGCTCTCGACAAACTTCCCATTCGAATACAGCAGCTCCGGCCGATAGAGGGTATTCATCCGTGCACGCGCCTCCCTGCAATCCAGACTTCCTTCACAGGATTCGACCCCAGGGTGTACACAAGCTCCCGCCAGTCGCTACCCTGAAGCACAAGCAGATCCGCAGCACAGCCAACCTCGAGCCGTCCGACATCCCTCAGTCCCAAAGCACAAGCCGCATTCACCGTACCGGCTACCAACGCCTCCCCGGGGGTAGTCCCATTCATCCGAACCGCCAAAGCAAGCGCCGCCGATGTTGAAAATAGGGGACTTGAACCGGATTAAGATCCGTTCCGACCGCCACAGCAGCTCCAGCGTCAATGAGCTTACGTCCCGGAGCACAAGGTATCCCTAAATGAAGCGAAACGCCAGGAAGAATCGTCGCGATCGTAGAACTAGCTGCGATCGCCGCAATTTGCTGTGGGCCGGACGCTTCGAGATGATCAACACTCAATGCGCCAACGCGCACGCCAAGCTCTACACCGCCGATCGAATGGAACTGATCGCTATGCAACTTGACGGCAAGACCGTATCGCTTCGCTTGATCGAAGACGTTCTCCGCTTCACCGACCTGCCAAGCTTCCTTCTCAACGAAGATATCGACTGCCGCAGCCAACTTGCGCCTCCCAACCTCCGGAATCAGCTCCTCAAGCACCTGCGACAGGTACATCGAGCGGTCGGCAGCGAGCACGGGCGGAATGTGAATGAGAAGCGTCGGAACAATGCGCGCAGACACAGTCTTCGAAAGGCATTGGATTGCCTCCAGCATCGCCAACTCCGCGGCGGGTGTAAATCCGTAGCCGGACTTAACCTCGATGGTCGTCGCCCCCGATTGGAGCAGGGAATTGATTCTTGGCAGAGCCAACGAAACGAGCTCGTCCTTCGAGGCCACAGCCGTAGCACGAATCGTGCTCCGAATGCCTGCTCCTCCGGCGAGAATCTCCTCATAGCTGCGACCCGAAGTTCGCGCCTCGAAGTCGGCGAGCCGATCTCCAGCCCATACAGCGTGAGTGTGCGGATCGACCAGCCCCGGAACAACAGCGCTGCCATCTGCGCTAACGACGGCCTCAGCACTGCCTCTCCATTCGGACTCTTTCCCAATCCAGACCACTGTTCCGTCAGCGATCCCGACTGCCGCGGACTCCACAATCCTCAGCTCGCGCATCGCCAGGCCGTGCTTCGGCCCACCGCCCTCCCCAGTTACCAGCTGCGAGATACCAACAAGAAGCGTATCTGCGTTCATCGGAGGCTCGGCATATCAAGTCCGCGCTTCTCTGCTGTAGCCTTGGCCAGTTCGTACCCGGCATCGGCATGCCGAATTACCCCCATGGCCGGATCATTGGTCAGACACATCCGCAGACGCTCCTCAGCCTCGTCGCTGCCGTCCGCGACCGCTACCAGACCCGCGTGCTGGCTGTATCCCATACCCACCCCACCTCCATGATGAAAGCTCATCCAGGCAGCTCCACTAGCAACACCTGTCGCAAAGTTTAGCAACGCCCAATCGGAGACGGCATCCGAACCATCGAGCATGGCTTCTGTTTCGCGGTAGGGGCTTGCAACGGACCCAGCGTCTAAATGGTCCCTCCCAATCACGATGGGCGCGCTGAGTCGACCGTCACGCACCATTTCATTGAAAAGAAGTCCCGCCCGATCGCGTTCTCGATAGCCGAGCCAGCAGATGCGTGCAGGGAGTCCTTGAAACGCAACCTCTTTGCCGGCGAATGTAAGCCATTCCTGCAATCGCTGGTCCTCCGGGAAGAGTTCGAGAATCGCTTGGTCCGTTTTGGCGATATCTGCAGGATCTCCCGACAATGCAACCCAGCGAAATGGACCACGACCCTCACAAAACGAATCGCGAATGAAAGCCGGTACGAACCCTGGATAGGAAAAAGCATCATTTACGCCGGCAAGTTTTGCCTGGGCACGCAGATTGTTACCGTAGTCAAACGCAATCGCGCCGCGGCGCTGCATCTCAAGAATTGCTCGCACATGTTCGGCGATCGAAGCCCGAACGCGTCCGATGTAAGCCTCCGGCTGCTTGGAACGTAGAGCATTAAGATCCTCATCGGGACGAGAAGGGGGCAAATATCCCCACATCGGATCGTGAGAGCTGGTCTGGTCCGTCACCAGGTCAGGAGTAAAGGATCGCTTCACCATCGCAGGCAGAATCTCAGCAACGTTGCCTGTCAGCCCAATCGAAATCGCCTTACGCTGTCGCTTGGCGGCGTGAGCCCACTCAATCGCCTCGTCCAGAGAGTTGGTGGCTGTATCAAGATAGCGGGTCTGGAGACGGCGTTGGATTCGTTGCGGGTCCACTTCGATACAAATGCTCACCCCACCCGCCAGCTTGATAGCGAGCGGTTGTGCACCGCCCATCCCCCCGAGGCCAGCCGTGACAGTGATCGTGCCAGCGAGCGTGTCGTTAAAATACTTCTTCGCCGCACCGCGAAATGTCTCGTATGTTCCCTGCAAAATCCCCTGGGTGCCTATATAGATCCAGGAACCTGCGGTCATCTGACCGTACATCGTCAGTCCGGCTGCATCCAGCTTGTCGAACTCCTCCCAGGTAGCCCACCGCGGAACGAGATTAGAGTTCGCTATCAAAACTCTGGGTGCCAGTCGGTGAGTGTTGAGAACTCCCACTGCCTTGCCCGATTGCACGAGGAGCGTCTGCTCATTTCCAAGACGTTCGAGCGTCTCGACAATCTTGTGATAACACTCCCAGTTGCGCGCAGCCTTACCTCGTCCGCCGTACACAATCAGTTCTTCCGGTTTCTCGGCAACTTCAGGATCAAGATTGTTCATCAGCATGCGCTTGGCTGCTTCTTGGATCCATCCTTTTGCAGTTCGCGTGCCTCCGCGCGGAGCCCTGATTTGGGAATAAGCTTCACTCATCGAAGAGCCTCCTCGAGCTCGGCGTTCCTTCGATCTTCTCCCAGAGTGGCTTCCACCAAGAAGGTTGACGCGTCTTCCATCCACACTGACAAAACAGCGTCCTCTCGCCATGAGGGAACATGCGCCCGAAAGCGGGTCCTCACTCCTTCCAGGGCAGCGGTGCTCCTGTCGCCGCGAAGATCCAGAGCTCGAGTGGCCGCCAGCAATTCGATCGCGATAACCATCCTCGCAAACTTCGTCGCTTGCTCAAACTTGAGAGCCGAAGTCATGCCCATGCTGACAAAATCCTCTTGGTTGCCGCTGGTTGGAATCGAGCCCGTTGAAGCTGGACTCGCGAGGACTCGCATCTCTGCAACCAGTGCCGCGGCTGTCACCTGCGCCATCATCAGGCCTGACTCGAGACCTGGCTTGGAAGCGAGGAACGCCGGAAGACCCTCGTTCAGACTGGGGTTGAGAAGGCGCTCTGTGCGCCGCTCCGAGATACCAGCGAGTTGGCAAAGTGCAATCGAAAGATAGTCGAGAGCTAAGGCCAGGGGAGCTCCGTGGAAGTTCCCACCCGAGAGGATAGCGTCTTCAAAGACCAGCGGGTTGTCAGTGGCACTGTTGAGCTCAATCTCGAACACCCCTCGTGCGAAAGCGAGAGTGTCCCAGACGGCGCCATGGACCTGCGGAATGCAACGCAGGCAATATGCGTCCTGAATACGGCTGCCGTTACCCCGATCTCGCGGAATCGCGCTTCCCTTGAGAAGATCAGCCAAGTGGCTGGCGCTCTTGACCTGACCAGGATGCGGGCGCACAGAATGCAAACGAGCATCGAAGGCTATCGCAATCCCACGCAGGGCTTCGATGCTCAATGCTGCGGCTGTTTGCGCAGAATAAAAAAGATTCTCCGCCTCTTTCAATTGCAGGCAGCCGATCGAAAGCATCGCCTGCGTTCCATTGAGCAAAGAAATCCCTTCTTTGCCGAGAAGCTTTAGTGGCTTCAGTCCTGCGCGCTCGAGGCAAACCGCACCGGGAAGCACATTGCCTTGATACTCAGCGTATCCCTCCCCGATCAGAACAAGCGCCATGTGAGCCAACGGTGCGAGATCGCCGCTAGCGCCGACGCTGCCACGTGACGGAATGACGGGTGTGATGTGACGATTAATCAATTCGCAGATGCGTTCGGCAACGATCGGACGTATTCCGGAATGTCCTTTCGCCAAAACATTCGCTCGGATTAGCATCATCCCGCGGACTATGGAAGTCGGAAGGGGGGAACCAACACCGCAACAATGGGATCGAATCAGATTAACCTGCATCGCTTCGATCTCGCTGTTGCTGAGGCGAATGTTGGCAAGAAGCCCCACACCGGTGTTGAGAGCATAGACTGCATCGCTACCACCAATTGCCGTTTCCACTAAGTGGCGTGAGGCTTCCATGCGCAGGATAGCGCCCGGCGCGATCTCGACCACTTCACCCTCTTCAGATACGGCAACGACGTCTTCGACAGTGAGAGAGGAACCATCCAAACAAATCATGGACCTTAGGCTACGCAACTTACCGGCAAACTGGAATAGCGATTCAACGGAAAGCATGATAGATTTCAGCTGATCCCTCTATCAAAAACCCTATTCTCTGCAGAAAAGCACTATAAAAATCAATTCAAACAGCGCTATCCACTTAATGGGCTATTCTTGGTTTGGAAGGGGTTCGGAGATGCTTCAACATAAGGGAACAGATCAAGTAGACCGAAAAATTCTGCATCAACTTAGTGCGGATGCGCGCCTGTCGCTCGCAGAGCTTGGCCGCCGAATTAAGCTCTCTCCATCTGCCACGGCAGAGCGCGTGCGGCGCTTGGAGAGCCTGGAACTGATTCAAGGTTATCGGGCAGATCTCAATCTTCAAGCGCTCGGGCTTTCAATCACCGCATTTGTGCGTCTTACCTGCGACGGAAATAGGTACAGATCGTTCTTGAAATTTCTTCCCTCGCTCGATGCTGTTCAAGAGTGCCATCACATCACCGGCGGCGACGCGTTTCTCCTGAAGGTCATGCTTCCATCTGTTGCACAACTGGAAGATCTGATTGAGAAGCTATTGCCGTTCGGGAGTCCCACGACGAGCATGGTTCTTTCGACCCCGCTTCAGAGAAAACAGGTATCGTTTCTCGTAAACGGCCAACTGGCCTCCGACCGCTCAAGTCGACTCTGAGCAGTCCCCTACAGCAATATCTAATGGGCCGAGATCGCTATCGTCTTCGATAGTTAGTTCGCAAGATATTTGTTCATGTACCTTTTCAGCGAGGCAATTTTCAATGCCCACAAAGCGTCGTCGAATCTCGTTCGTGGTTGGTTTCGCGATTATGTTGCTTTGCCCTCCGCTCTTCGCGCAAGACTCGAAGCCAGTGCGTCCTAAGATCACCGGCATTTCGCATGTCGGATTATTTGTCTCCGATCTTCCCAGCGCCATCGCGTTTTGGCATGACTTCCTCGGGTTCGATGAGGAATACTCGCTTACCAAGAAAGACAGCGACGAAATTCGCATCGCGTTCATTAAGATCAACGACCATCAACACATCGAACTCTTCAATGAGCCGCCGACTCATCCACCCAACATGATGAGTCATCTATGTTTCACGGTGGATGATATCGAAGCGATGCGCACATACCTGCTTTCAAAAGGCTTCGAGGTGAAACCCGGGAATGGCGGGAAGACACGCACAGGAGACTACGCCTTTGAGATTAAGGATCCCGATGGAATGCTGGTCGAATTTGTCCAGAGTCTTCCCGATGGACTTGAAGCGAAGGCCGCGGGTAAGTTCGAGCCTGATACGCGCATCTCTGCCAAAATCTATCACTTGGGGTTCCTCGTGGGGAATAGCGAGAAGGCAATGGATTTCTACGGCAGGATTCTGGGCTTTCAGGAGACATGGCGTGGCGGAGCCGATCCAAAGGAGTTGAGCTGGATTAATATGCGTGTTCCTGATGGAAGCGACTACGTAGAGTTCATGCTCTACCGTAAGCCGCCCGATAAATTCGGCACCAAAAATCACATCTCGCTTGAGGTGCCCGATGTTGCGGAGTCAGTTGCAATTCTTAAGGCTCGACCTGCGTTCAAGACCTATGGCAAAGATCTTAAGGTCGCTACTGGAGTGAACCAGAAACGCCAGGTCAATATCTACGATCCTGACGAAACGCGAGTCGAGCTAATGGAGCCGAATACAGTTACAGGTAAGCCCACCCCGTCGTCGACTGCTCCGCCGCCACCGCCCTCGCTCGATAATCAATAGTGCTTGGGCGAATTGAAGCTGTTAGGCGTGCCGCGGAGAGCCCATTGCCATCAAGGGCCGAGAGACTTGGATCCCTTGATACTGAAAGGCAGAAAGAGTCCAGAATTGCGAGACGGAAGACTGCCACCCACATACAGTTCATATTCGCCCGGTTGCAAACTTCTGTGACCATCCGCGTCAACAATACTAAGAGATCGCGCATCGACGACTATCTCGATTGTTTTCGTTTCTCCCTTCCGAAGGGAAACTCTCTGAAAACCTACCAGAGTCTGCAGTGGTATCTCCAATTTGGCCTTCGATAAAAGATAAAATTCCACAACTTCGTCGCCATCGCGATCGCCAACATTCTTTGCTTCGGTTCTGACAATCAGAGAATCGCCGGCCTGTAACTCCTCTGTTGAAAGTTTGGCGGTTAAGTATTGGAAATGGGTGTAGCTGAGGCCATACCCAAAAGAATAGAGCGGCTTGCCCGCAAAGTATCGGTAGGTGCGACCTCGCATCGAATAATCTGCGAAAGGTGGAAGTTGACTGGTGCTCGCGTAAAAGGTGATTGGCAAACGGCCTGAGGGATTGCTGTCTCCCAGGAGCGTTTCAACGATGGCAGTCCCCCCATTTTGTCCCGGATACCAAGCCTCAAGGACCGCGTCGGCCTTTTGTCCCGCGTCTCGCAAAGCTATAGCCCCGCCGTTCATCAGAACGAGAATAAGTGGTTTGCCTAGCTCAGCTAGGGCGTCGACGAGCTGTTGCTGGACCGCCGGAAGTTCGATGCTACTGCGATCACCGCCATCAAATCCTTGCAGATGAACGGGCATCTCTTCGCCTTCAACTTCAGGGCTTAGACCAAGAAACACCACAATAGCATCGGTCTTAGCGGCAGCAGCAACGGCCTCTTCGCGCAAAGCGGCTGCAGGCGGATTCCAGTTAAATGTGAGACCGGCGCCAAAGTGCGGGGCGTCATGCTTATATTCGATCCGAATCGCATGCTCTTTGATGTCGTTGAATACCAATTTGAAACGTGTTGTAGGCGCCCGCCGTCCATGGCTCGGAGCATGAACGAAATCTTCAACCAGCTTTCCATCGAGCCACACCCTGATCGTTTCGGAGTCGTCGCAGGTACTGCAATGTGCCAAAGAGAAACCGAAGTCAAACCTGTCGGCCGCAGGAACCGCAATAAATCCGGTCCACCGGACGGAAAAACGCTTTCCTGAAACACCTGCAACAGGTGACGCGGCATTCCAATCGAAGTCAATATGACGATCGACTCGCTCTAGCACAGGCTTGCTGCTCAGATCAGTGCCATTGAAGTACTCAGCCCTTAGACCATGTTGGATCGTGCTGCCCTCGCTCGGAGAAAGAGCGGTTTCCGGGACTGGCACCGGAAGACCATCGACATAGGAAGATCCCTGGGCATATCGGATGTGACCCGGAAAGCGCTGCTCAAACGCTGTCAGTGGAACAACGGGATGAGATGCAATTGCGTTGTAATTACCCTCCAGAGACGACAAAGCGTCCGCGTTTGGGCCAATGACTGCGATCGTTTGCAGTGATCGGCTAAGAGGGAGTGCACCATGATCATTTTTGAGTAGCACCATCGACGCGCGCGCTGCCTCAAGGGATAGCTCCGAGTGCGCAGTTGAATCGATCTCCGAGCTCGGAATTTCGTTGTAAAGTACGTCTTCAGGAGGGTCGAACATTCCCAGGCGAAAGCGCGCGATAAATAGCCGCTTTACCGCCGCATCAATGTCAGCTTCGCTGATAAACCCCTCACGAACGGCGTCAACGAGCGTGGCATATTCCTTTCCGCAACTCAAGTCAGTACCGGCCTTCAAAGACAGCGCGGCGCCATGTGCCAAGTCCTGTGCAAACTTGTGGCCGACTGCAACATCTGTGATCGCCGCGCAGTCAGAGACGACAAATCCATTAAAGAGCCAATCATTCCTCAATCTTTGCTGCAACAGCATCTGACTGGCACATGCCGGAGAGCCATCTACAGCGTTATACGCACACATGACGCTGTCTACCTTTGCGTTAACCACCAGTTCACGAAAGGCAGGTAGATATGTATCTTCCAGATCATGTGGAGAGATGGTCACATCGAAAGTGTGACGCTCGGATTCGGGTCCGCTGTGAACGGCATAGTGTTTGGCCGTCGCTACGACCTTGAGGTATTTCGGATCTGTCCCTTGCAACCCGCGGACAAACGTGGCGCCGATCTTCCCAGTGAGAAAGGGGTCCTCACCGTAAGTCTCCTGGCCACGGCCCCACCGAGGATCGCGAACAATGTTGATGTTTGGCGACCAGAGGGTGAGTCCGTAATAAATAGAACGATTTTCGTCGCGTTGCGCCTCGTTGTATTTGGCACGCGCTTCAGTGGAAATTGTATCGGCGACACGGTAGATAAGCGACGTGTCCCAGGTCGCCGCCAGCCCAATCGCCTGCGGAAAAACGGTGGCATAGCCTGAACGGGCGACGCCGTGAAGGCCTTCATTCCACCAGTCGTACTCGGCAATATGAAGACGTGGAATGGCGGGTGCCCTGTTTTGCATCTGCGAGACCTTCTCGGAAAGGGTCATGCGGCGGACGAGGTCGTCGACTCGTTGCGCCGGCGGCAGACTGGGATCGAGGTATGCATCCTGCGTATGACGTGCTTGGGAGAGCACGGGCAGCGCCGAGAAAAACAACACGAGGATTATTACTTTCTTCTTAACCTCGAATGCCCTGCCCCTGATCGAGGCAAGGGCTTGAGCTCTTGACGAATCGTCTTCCACAGTGGGTACCGGCATCTCCTCGGGGGTATTCGAAGCATCCCACACTCGATGCGAATAACTGACGAGGAGAGCAGAGGCCAGAGGACGGCTTGATCGGTCGCTCTCTGTCACCACCCCGCTGGCTACAAATCTGCGACGCGTCAACATCGTTGAAGGATCATCCTTTCGGTAATTCAGGTCGCATGTTTATTGACCAACGTAGCTCCTCAGACAAGAGCGTGCACACTGGCAGCTAGATTTGGAACACGAAGTCTGCGACAGCGCATCTTTGCAGCTTTGTCGTATTAGAAGAGAAGTTTGAGTGAAAACTGAGCGATTCGAGGATCGTTCGCGACGGAGCTGTTTTGAGGAGTGGTGCCAGTAATGCGTCCGATCGATGAGTTATTTGTCGTACCAGGGTCGCCAAAGTTGGTGTGGTTGAAGATATTGAAATATTCCACGCGAAATTGGAGATCGGCCTTTTCCTTTATGTTGAAGTTGCGAGTCAGGCCCATGTCCCAGTCGATGTAGCCGGGACCGACAAAGGAACCTTTCGTAATAGAGCCGTATGTCCCCGCCGCGTTGTTCTGGAAGCTCGCTGGGTTCAGATAGGACTTGCAGGGAGAAGTGGTGCCGCAGGCATTTCCACCATACGGATTGCCCACCAGAACCGCACGGTCGCGGTTCTGACCGGAGCCAGAGGCGTTGTTCGAATTAGAAACAATTGTCAGGGGATCGCCGCTGCGTCTCTGGATGAGACCCGAAGTCTGCCAGCCGTTAATCAAAAAACGGACCCCAGCCGGTGCGTCCTTCACACTCGGGATCATGTAGACGTACGAAATAGAAGCTACGTTCCTGTGATCGAAATCAGATGGGCCATGATCTAGTCGCTTAAAATTGGGCTCGTAGATCGGCAGAACGTAAGAGTTGCCGGAGGCAATCGCCGTGGAGGACTGGTTGTACGGGGTGTTGTCGATTGCCTTAGACCACGTGTAATTGGCCAACAGAGTAAGTCCCGACCGAACCCGCTGCTCAACTGAGGCTTGCAACGAATTGTAGCTTCCGTTGGCGCCCATGTTGGCCTCCGTGATGGGCTGAGAATAGCAATTATTGCTGATACACGTGCTGCCGTTGTACAGGTTGGAGCCGTTGTAGAGTCGACGGTTAGCGAGATTGGCGGGAGGCGCAGCGTCCGCGTTCAGGACTGGGTTGATCTCCACCGGTGTCCACTGGTGGCTGCTATGCGATGCTACGTAGGCAAGCCGCATCAGAAGAGTGCTGGTCATTTGCTGTTCCAGTGTGAGATTCCAGGAATAAGTGATCGGCGTCTTGAAAGAGTGGAAAGGATCATACGTAAGGAATGCCTGGGGCGGAATCGGCGATGTGTTCGGAGGCGGCTGTGGCGCTGGAAATGGATTGGGAGTTCCAAAGCTCGGGTAGGGGTTGGTGAAGTTGATGGAAGGACCGCCCAGCGCTGAGTTGATATTTACGTTCGTGATAAACGGTGACGTATTCGAGTAGATATTGTAGAAAACGCTACTCATGCGGCTGTCGTAGAAAGTGCCCCCACCACCGCGCAGACTCGTTTTGCCTGTACCAAAGACATCCCAGGCAAATCCAATCCGCGGCATGAAGTGGGAATAGATGTTCGGTACACCGTTCGGATTGAAGCCCGGATCGCCTGCGAACAGCAGGCCGGCAGGCGCCAGTGGGTAGAGCGTGGAATGAGTTCCGGCCGCATAAGCTGATGGGAAGAAACTGCCCATGCGGCCTGCGATTTCCTTCCAGGGAAGGAACGGTTCGTAACGCAGGCCGTACGCGAGAGTGAAGCGCCTCGTCATCTTCCAGCTGTCCTGACCGTAGAAGCCGTAGAAGTGACCGCGCAGATTCAGGAACTGCCCGGAGGCTTGGCTGAAGTTCTGAACATAACCCAACAGGAAGCTGGCGATCGCATTGTTCGTAATATTTGCGTTGAAAGTAAATAGACCCGGTTGTTGGAAGAGGTTATTGACATCCACCTTTGCGTCTTCGCCGTGAAAGCCGAAGGTTAGACTGTGCGGGCCGATGAGGACATGCAAATCGTCGCCAAGCGTGTAGTTTGTGCGACGGAAGGTGGCTTGGGGATTGTCACCCACCGTGAAAAAACCGGTCACCGCAATCTGGTTGATCTGCTTGAACGCGGGCTGCCAGATATTGACTCCGAGGTCGGCCACGCTGATGCTCCCGGGAAGCGGTCCGCGACTCGAGTTCTCAATCTGGTACGTAAGGTCCAAGTTATTCAGGATGCGGCTATTGAAGGTATGGGTCTCTGAGATCAGCGAGTTGTAATACTTAATGTCCGCCTGGTCGGAGTAGGTCAGAAGATCCGTCAGGTTGAGCACTCCGTTTAGATGATAGTTGTCATTGAAGTAGCGAACCGTCAGTTTATCTTTTGCTCCAAGGTCCTGATCGAACCGGGCCGTGAGTTCCCCGTAATCCGTGAAGCTAGGCTTCACGTAGGTGTAGCTTCCGTTCGCATCCCCCGTAGGCAGGTACTTCAACAAGGCTAGAGACGCAGAGTTGTAGGAGGTCGTAGGGATCTTCGCGGTATACGATGTTCCGCCGTTGGAGACATACGGGTAGCATTGCCCAGCATTTGCTGAGCTTGTAGCGAGGAGCGGATTCGCAATGCAGGCGGCATTGAAGGCGGCGGATCCAGGAACTGCACTCGAGGTAAAGTTGTAGTTACCCGCCAACTGTGCGGTTGTCGGCAGAACTGAGGCTGTGGCGCTCGTCGAGGCCGTGTGAACGATCGTCTTCTGGTATCCGACGAAGAAGAAGGAATGCTTCGTATGGAAGAGACCGGGGATCATAACTGGTCCGCCGACTGTTCCGCCGAACTGGTTTCTCTTGAGCGGGTCGACCGTCTTAACCCCATTGACATAGCTGAAGTAGTTCGCCGCATTGAAGACACGATTGCGGAGATACTCAAACAGATCGCCGTGAAATTGGTTGCCACCGCTCTTGGTAATGATGTTGACCACGCCGCCGGCGTTTTGGCCGTACTCGGCGCTATAGTTGCTCGTCTGTACGCTGAACTCCTGCACCGCGTCCGGCATGGGGAAAGGCGCATTCACATTGGTGTATTCGTCGACGTTGTTGCCACCATCTAGGAGATAATTCGTCTGCCCCACACGCGTCCCGTTGGCAGTTATGGTCACAGCGACTGGAAACGTCTTTGTGGCGCCCTGGTCAGCCTGAGCATTCGGCGCGATCACAACGCCCGCCACCAGCGTTGTTAGGGAAGCCGCGTTTCGGCCGTTCAGCGGGAGTTCGTTTACCTGTTGCTGCCCGATAACTTGGGAAAGCGTGCCGGTCGTCGTGTTCACTTGCGGCGCACCGGCCTCCACGTTCACGGTGACTTGCTCCGACCCAACCTGCAGGGTCACGTTGAGCGTGAGGCTTTGGTCAGCGAGAAGAGTAACTCCCCCTTGCTCATACTTCTTGAATCCCTGAGCGGTGATATCTAGCTTGTAGTCGGCTGGAGCGATCGAGGGAAAGACATAGAGGCCATTGGGACGGGTCTCCACGGTGACCGTCTCACCGGTCTTCACTTGCGTTAAAACGACACTCGCGGACGGAACAGAGGCGCCGGAAGAATCAACGACGGTACCTGAAATTGCTCCTAATCCTTGGGCTGAAGCGATCTGGGTGACACAGAAAAGAGTTACGCACGCCACAATAATGCCGCGAACTTGCCTGAGAAAAGAATTCACGATGGTCTCCTTAAGAGTTTCCGCGATGGGGTACGACGGGCAGATATATTCGCCGCTATGGGTTTTCATATGTGTGGGGCCGCCAAACCAAACTGTCTTCCTCTATTCATGACGCATGGTTGGGCAAGTCCGAGGTCGAGCAGGTTTGTACAGACGCATGATGACAGCGGGATAGACAGATACCGTCCCTGACGGTCAGGATCAGAGTCAACCCATTTATTCTCAACACATAAGTAAGGTCTGCCGAACGGCGTCGGTCACCAAGGCCAGGCGTAAGAAAATTACTCCACGGACACGGCCACGACCTTTGGTGGTCCCGGCGTCTCATCCGTAACTGTCGTCTCCAACACGATCTGCAGGTTTTGGTAAACCGATCCGGGTTTGGCCACCTTAGCGATCGACTGAATCAACTGAGGGTCCGTCAGAAACTCGCCAGCGGCCTGCGTCCCGTAGGTATAAAGTCCGCCGATCACGACGACCACATGTCCCGTTTCCGAATTGCGTATGCGCGAAATCAGCGCATAGTCCCTAAAAGTCGGGCTTCCTGCCCCTACCCTATGATCGGTTGACTGGTCGGTTCTCCAACTCCAGCTTCGAGAAGAAGGATTTTTGACATCTTTGATGTAGACAAGGTGCTTCTCTGGATCTAACGCCAGACTATAACGCAAGGAGCGCGTTAGGCGAAGGCTCCATTCATTATTGAAGGCGCCGATTAGAACGACCGGGCCTTCCCTCAGATCGGAAAAAGAACTTGCACTTTCCCGCCGAATTACCACCTTTTTCCCGCTCGCCTCCAACGTCCCTACAACTCGAGCAATTGTCACGGCATCGGCGAAGGGTACCGTAGGCGACCTGGTTGAGCTAAGAATTGGAGTCGGAAAATCTCCATCTGCTCCTGTCCCTAGCGCGACCGGAGGCCCATTCGGAACATCTCCAACGGCAAGCAGAACCGACCCCGGCGTCTCCAGCACCGGTCTCCAGAACAAGTCCTGTGTGGTGTCCCGACGCAGCCAGAAATACCCGAAGATGGCGGAGATCAGGAGAATCGAGGCCAACGAGAAAGCCACTGCTGGTCTCAATCTTCGCGGCTTGCTATCCCTCGTAACAACGGGCGCACTAGCCCGCAATTCCAGATTTCGATCGACGCTCGGGCTCAGAACTGGGGCAGGAAAAACAGATCCGTCCACTGCGATAGGAGGCTCACCAGACCCCGTCTTTGTGAACGCTGGAACCGTGAATCGAGGTATATAAGATCCGGGTACGAGACCTATTCGAAGTTCTGATCGGTGCTTCTCTTCGCCATAATAAATTGCCAGCCTTTTGCGGAGTTCCGTCGCCGCAGTGCGGACAACATGGTCAAGGTTCGTGTCATACGAAGGTTCCCGCTCGAAGACCTCAACGCCGATGGTTCGCTCCTTAAGTTGGTCGGCGGAGCCATTCAACGTCTGTTCAACGACATATCGAAGAAAAGC
This sequence comes from uncultured Acidobacteriaceae bacterium, assembly GCA_963798925.1. Lineage (GTDB taxonomy): Bacteria > Acidobacteriota > Terriglobia > Terriglobales > Acidobacteriaceae > Edaphobacter. Next base: position 219,644 of record CAWCVD010000001.1, on the reverse strand, counting down.
GACAGATCGCCTGCTTGATCGAAACGCATGGTCTTCGATCAGAAGATCAAGTTGTTCACGAACCTTTCCCGCGCTTATCTCGACCTTTGAACCGTCTTCGACGCAAACTTCCATCATCTTTATTCCAGTGGCAGCGATTCTAACAGAGCGCTTGTAGGAGAAGACTTTTACTTTCGAAATGCGGATTGCGAATTTTTATAGATCTCTCCCGTGGGACCTGTTGCCAAGAAGCAAAGCAGCTGACCGAGTTCGCGCTCGGCCAGCTGCTCCAAGTCAGTGTTGAGGCACCGAGTTGAATGCCAGCTCGGTTAAACTGGGAGCTTGCTTGTTGTTTGCCTGCAGGCTCTCTTTCTCGGCGCGGCTCTTCGGACATTCGAGGCCGTCAGTGGATCCGGCGGTCCAAATCTGCCGCAAGAAATATTTGTCGCCAGAGCGATCGAAGACGATGCTTCCGTGCTCAGAAGCATGAGTTTTCATCGCAGAGTACATCAGGACAAACCCGTTTGCCCGGCCGGGCCCTTGCAACCGAACCATAGAGTCCGATTCACGATCGATTCGATACATGCCAGCGGGCAACGTTTGATTCGCTGTCTGGAAGGCAAAAGGGATATTTACTTCAGCCAAACCCGTGCTTTGAGCTGAAGCGGATTGTGTCGACGCAAGCGAACCGATCGTCAGCGCGCAAGCGAGGAGACTGGAATTGAGAATGGAAGCAAGCCGTGTGTTTTTCATGACTCGATCTCCTTCTGGAGGACAGCGTTCATAACTGCCTTCACCAGACAAAGCGGAGAACGAAGGAAAATGGTGACACGCGTTGAAAGATTAATCGAAGGTTCCGCGCGGGGTGTGCCATGCGGAAGTTTTTAATTTGGCTGGTGTTTTGTTGTTTTTGCAGGGGGTTTTGGGAAAACGTGGTGCTTGAACGTGGTTTTTTGATGGTTGATTTGTGGTGAATCTGGGAATTATCGTGGTGCTAAGACACCACATTTTGAGAAGCGAAAATTTTCCTCGGTTTTGCGATTTATTTTTCGGGATTTCCGACAACGGGTCGAGACCGGCAGGGCGCTGTTTTTCTTAGCAATTATCCGATCAGGGCGTCATGGCATACCGCTCGCATTGTTGTATGTGTAGAGCATGCACTGGCTATTTGTGCAGGCGGTTTTAGACTGATGCCCCTTCTCATACTTAATGATCACGTTCGTTATGTGATTGCAATGCGAACAGCCGGCGGCAGCCTGAAATTCTACCCTGGACGGTGCTGTGCCCGCGGTGTCATCCACCCATGCGGGAACGATTGAATCCTGAGGATCCATCGAAACGACATACAAATTATTCTGGCCGTCCTGTTTGCCACCTGGGTCGACGCATTTTGCTTTCGCCGAATCGAAGTCAGAGCAGAGAATCATTCCTCTCTTATCATCCGTACCATCCGGTTCGGGCTTTCCTTTTTCACGGAATGTAAAATGGGCCTGCCAAGGACGCGTCAACGGAGTCGACGTGGCGTTGCCATATTCGACGATGAGGAATGCGTATAAATTGGACGAGCTGGCGGATTGGTATCCTATGATCGTTCCGCTGCTGTTGATAGGGGTCCATCCATGACTATCGGAAGTCTTGGCAACGATACTTCCGCCCGCGACGGTTATTGGCGTGTCTGCCGGGACGAAAATGATCTTTTTTTGAGGGGTCTTTAACTGAAGGGTCTTCAACAAGGACGCGAAGCCACCCCCTAATAGAAGAAGGAGAAGTCCACCGCCATAAACGGTCTGCTTACTCAATTCCATTGGAACCTCCGATGCACGCGCCTATGGCGTCCCGATCGCGATTCCGCAGACGCCGGCTGTTCCATTGGTTGAGCATGCACCGACCATATCCGGCGCACTACCCGACTTCAGTCTGACCTTAACGAGGGAATCGCATGTGGTTGTTCCGTTACAGTCATTGTCGTGAATGACGAATTCCGTATAGGCCGGTGGGCCGGGGATTGGAATTGTATCGATTGAAACGTTACCTCGGAGGGTAAAGTAGACCTTGTTTCCGGGGTCCAGAGGAGGATTACCCGTGCAATTTTTGTCGGAACAAATCTTTATAAGGCCGAGTCTTTCGTGAGTACTTGGGTCACGGTTTGAGATGCGTATGATCCAGCCGTTCAGAGTACTTGATGGAGGAAACCCGCCGACTCCATCAAATTGCAACTGGCCCGCGTTATTCGCCGTTAGTTTGAATTTCGGAAGGCTCGGGGCACTGGCTGTCCCCGGAACGAGCAGATCGACACTTGAACCTGCGACGGTAATAGGGGTGTCGGCAGGAAAGCCGAAGCATCTGGCCTTGAATTTGAGGCCGCTGGCGCATGGAGCCGGCGGAGGCGGTGGAGGTGGAGGGGGAGCAGTAGTAACCGGCGGCGGATTTTGAGTGGGTTGCTGGCTGTTGCACCCAATCATTAAAGTGGTTGCCAGAATCGATGCTGTTACAAAAACAAGAGAGCGTTTGCTCAAGTTCATTTGACCTCCACGGAAGAGTTCCTGGTGTGGAATCTTTGCAAGCAGCGTCGAATATCGGGCCGGGAAAGATAGGTCTGAGAAAACTGAGGACTCCAAGTTTGTTGTATTTGCGCAACTATGTCAACGGTTTTCTTTGAGTTCAGATCGGGTTCAGTGGAATCCCTAAGGGTTTCTGAAGCTGCGTCAACGAGACAGACACTTCTCAGTTCGGAGTCCAACTGCCCTGTGCCGGCGAAGTAAGCTGCAGCTTTTGCTGCCTCATCGTGGGCTTGCTGGGCAAGACCCGCGTTGAGGTCGATCTCTGCAATCTCCATCTGGCGTTGAGCCGCTTGTGCCGGGTTGTCTGGTTGCTGCCGCTTGAGCTCCTCCGTTGCAGCAAGCGCTTGATTTGCCATTTTGAGATGAGACTGAGCAATCGCCCGATCCCAAGCTATTTCCTGTCGCCCTGCGGATGACATTTTGGGATACCGGGCTACCGTTGTTTCGACATACGAAAGAGCTTCCTTGTATTGCGCGCGGCTCAGAAGCGACTCCGTTCGAATTTCACTCATCGTCGCACCGAGCACATCATTGGGCGGGGTTCCCTGAAGCAGGGCATCTGAGTCGGAATAGCGGCCTAGTCTCCAAAGAGCGTCCGCGCTATTGACCTCTTGATACATCTTGGTGGTCGGGTTGTCGGCCAGCGATTTTGCCTTCTCAAAGTGGGAAAGAGCATCCGGATATCTCTCCATGGCGACAAGCACGGTTCCGATAACCTCCTCAGCCAGCATCATGAGAGGTACAATTCCCGACTTGCTCGACAGGGTGAGAAATGCATTGGCGGATTCTAAAGCCTCCTTGTACTGACCTTTGTCACGCTTAGTGCGAATGATCAGTAACGAGGCACTGCCGGCAGACCTGAAATAGCCATTTTTCTGGTAGAAGTCTAGCGCCGACTGCGCTGGGCCTAACACCTGGTCCGGAAGATTCTTCTGATTCATCAAGCTCGCCAGCGTAAGATTTGCCGCCGCTTCGACTCGAAGCTGTTGAGTTTGTCGGGCCAGTTCCAGTGCGTTCCGAACCGAGTCCTCTGCCTCCAGAAGCTTTCCCTGATGCAATTGTGCACCTGCCAAACGCACCAATCCGTCAGCAGCCCAGGCGTCAAGCCGGTTGTCACGCGCCAGGTCCACTGCTTGTCTCGCGAATTCGGCAGCACGAACAGGATCAGATCCATAAGTAATGCTGCTCATCTGTGTGAGGTCTCGAATCTGCAATTGGACGCTTCCAATTTCTATGGCTTCATTCTTGGAGCGATCCAAAAATTGCTTTGCTTCGACCGGATTGCCATTGTCGTTTGCCGCAAGGCCTCGAGAGTAATACAGTTCGGCGAGGCCTTCCTGATTCATCTCCATCGACAGGAGCGCCTGCGCGCGATCGAAGGCCCGATTCGCTTCGGAGACGTGATGTTGGCGGCTTTGGAGGATCGCGGTGTGCATAAACGGCGCTGGATTGTCGCTGTTCAGAGAAGCAGCCTGGGTGTAATTTTCAAGCGCATGAGTCGGATCTCCGGAGCGCTCATAGGCCATACCAAGATCGACATACCCTGACGACTTCTGATTTGGAGGAAGACGATTCAGTATCTGGCGGTAGGTTGTAATTTCGGTGGGGTAGTCTTTCGTGACCGTTGCGTGGATAGCGTCTAGATACATGCGATCGAGCGGTTCCAGGTGTCGGCCCCCCGGTGTGGCGAGGAGGAATTCGTGTTGGGCATTGCCGTCGAAGTCCAGGTTGGCCCAGGCCTCGGCCAATCGTGCATGTGCCATCACAAAGTGATTGTCCCGTGCAATCGCCTCCTGAAGGGATCGGGTGGCTTTAATGTTGTTTCCTTCACGAAGAGCCGCCAGACCGGTGTCGTACCAACGAAGTGCCTCTGCACTCGGGCGATAGTATTGGCGCGACTGCCAGAAGAAGATGGCACTTCCGGCCACCAGCCCCAGCACCAGGGCAGCAGCAAACCAGAGCACCCAAGGCCGGTCTTGTTTCAGATTCTCGAGATTCGCAGGCCCCGCCCGCAGAGCTTTCGCAACCTCTTTTGTGGATTGAAATCGCTTCTCGGGGTCATATTCCAGGCAACGCTCGATGATGCGATCACACTGCCCCGGAACTCTGGGCCGGAGCGAAGATGGCGGTAGTGGATGCTTGGCGCGACGAATCGCTGCGGCAACGGGTGTGTCTGCAGCATAAGGGTGCAGGCCTGTGACGAGTTCATACAGGATGACGCCGAGTGCATAGATGTCCGTGGCTGGAGAGACCGGTTTCCCCTCGAACTGTTCCGGGGCCATATACTCCGGCGTACCCATGATAATTTGCGGAAGTGTCCTTCCCGATCTGCCCGTAGACGATGAACTGCCACTCTTTGCCGTGTCCGCACTAAAATCGCGTGCGAGGCCAAAATCCATCAATACGATCCGAGTCCCATCGCCCTGCTTGCACAACATAATGTTGCTGGTCTTCAGGTCGCGGTGAATAATGCCGTTCTCGTGGATCAATCGGAGACCTTCGCAGATCTCAAGCGTGATGCTCAACGCCTCCTTCCACGGCATCGGGCCATCCCTGCGCACCTTTTCGTAGAGAGTGATTCCATCCAGGTACTCCATGGTCAGGAAGGCCGTTGCCTTGTAATTGCCCGAAGCGGGAAGCAGATAAAGCTCATGAATGCGGCAGACCTGAGAGCCGCTCACCCTCCTTGCAAGTTGTACCTCTTGGCGGAATCGTTCGAATGCGTCAGAGGAAGTCGCAATGCCGTTGCGAATTGTTTTGAGGGCGATGGTCCCAAGTTGCAGGTCTTCCGCTTCATACACCTCGCCCATCCCGCCTTTGCCGATTGGGCGAATGATGCGGAAACGCCCAATGACAAGCTCACCTGGCTGAAAGCGAGCCTCCCCGTCCTTCAAGAAGCCGTTCAAATGAGCAAGTGGTGCGTCGAGCGATCCGGTATCTTGCTGTTCGGCGTCGAGAAGCTGTTTGAGGTGTAATTTGAGTTCGCGGTCGCCGCCGCAAGCAGCATCAACAAATGCCGCACGATTCTCTGAGCCCTCCTCCAGGGCAGCATGGAACAGCGGTTTCAGACGTTGCCAGAGCTCAGGAGTCATATTGGATTCAGGGCGATAGTTCCTGGCGCAGCCACGCACGAGCCATCGTCCAGTCGCGTTTCACCGTTCTTGTCGATACATCAAGTTGCAGAGCAATCTCTTCGAATGTCAGGCCTCCAAAAAAGTGCATCTCAAGAATCTTCGCCTGCCTTGGATCAAACTCGGCCAGGCGGCAGAGCGCTTCATCGACCGCTAACACATCCGCTGTTGAACTGCTGGTGCCCCCGACCATTTCCTCGACCAGCGTTACTTGAAGGTGCCTGTCTCCGCGTTTTCCCGCGTTATGGGCCCGAGCATGATCCACCAGAATGTGCCGCATCACATTGGCCGCCAGACCCAACACACGGGTCCGATCCTGCCACATCGAATCAGAGCAGTTACCGAGTCGCAGGTAAGCTTCATTCACCAGGGCAGTCGGTTGCAGCGTGTGGTTCCCACGTTCGAAACGCATTTTGCCTGCTGCTAACCGATGCAACTCCACGTACAAGCTCGAGGCAAGATCCTGCCCTGCTTCTGGCACCCACGGCGATGACGGCTCCCCCGGGGGGTCTTCCTGTCGTCTCGTTGCCATACTTCCTCGTGTGTGTAGGTGGTCAGTATAGCCCTAAACGCCTGTATTTAAGCGGACTTCCTGCGCCGAATTCCGCAGAGGCTTAAGGAATTCGAGGGCGATCCTCTGCGAGGAAGCGCTTTTGTTAGACCTTCTAAGAAGGAAACAGTCTCAGTGGTAAAAGGCTCGTCTTCCGCGGAGGCTGTTATGGGCGATTTGCCCAAGATCTTATATAAGTCATTTATTTTGTTGAAGCAGAGGATATTTGTGCGAGGTTGAAGGAAAGCCGACGGTTTCGGTGATCAACATGACTGAGCCTAGACGTTGACTTTAGCTGAGATGAGATCTTCGATGCGGACCGGCAGATCGCGAACCCGAACTCCGGTCGCGTGATAGACAGCTGCCGTGATTGCCGGCGCGATACCAGCGAGGCCAATCTCGCCGATACCACGGGCGCCGTACTCTCCGATCATAGGGTCGGGGATGTCGAGAAAGGTAACGTCGATTTCTGGATGGTCGGCCGAAGTGGGAACAACATAGTCGGCGAAGTTGTCATTGATGGGATGGCCATTGCGTGGGTCGTAAGGTCGTAGTCTCGAACAGGCCCATACCGATCCCCATCACGATAGCTCCGGCCATCTGGTTGCGTGCGGTTTTGGCGTTGATGATGCGGCCCGCGTCGACGACGCTGACGACACGACTGACGCGGAGATGGCAGATGCCTGGATCCCACTCAACCTCAACGAACTGCGTCCCGAAAGAATGGCTCGAGTAGTTCTTGCCATCGGTATCCGACCCGTAGCCGCCCGTTTTGCCTTCTCCATTCGCGCTGGCAAGATTGCCGAGCTTGAGAATCTGCTGAAACGGAACGCCGGACTCGGGCGACTGACCTTTGAGGTGAACGCAGCCGGAAGACATAGTGAGCGCGGCGGCCTGCTTGCCTAAGAAGGGTGAGCCCTTGGCGGAAGCGGCGGTAGCAAGGACAACCTTGACAGCGTTAACGGCAGCCTCGGCCACAGAGGGAATGATGGTGGCGGTGGCGGTTGAGCCTCCGGACGTAGGCCCAGGCGGAAGGGAACTACTGCCAAGGACGGATTGGATCCGGGAGACTGGGATGCCGGTCTTGTCGCTCACGATTTGGGCGATGACGGTGTAAGTTCCGGTACCAGGATCCTGGCTGCCGGAACTGACGCGAGCGGAGCCATCGGCGCAGAGGCTGACGGAGGCCTCCGAAACACCGCGTCCGGCGGACCAGGAGGCGGCAGCGACGCCCCAGCCCAAAATGAGATCACCCTTGCGCATGGACCCTACAGCAGGCGTCCGCTTCTCCCAGCCGAACTTCTTGGAGCCAACTTCGAGACACTCCTTGAGATGGCGGGAGGAGAAAGGCTTGTTTTTCTCTTCGTCAATGAGGGTGTCGAGCGAAAGGCGGAGTTGCACGGGGTCTTTTTGGAGCTTGATCGCGAGCTCATCCATGGCTGACTCGAGCGCGAAGAGGCCCGGAACAGCTCCGGGTCCGCGCATCGGCGTAGGAGTGCCGATGTTGCGGCGGACGAGAGCGGAAGAGACCTGCAGGTTTGCGGTGCTGTAGAGGAATGGTGTGGCCTCGCCGCAGTTTTCGCGAATGTCGTCATTAATCGAAGTATGGTTGCGGTAGTCCTGACTCAGCGAAAGGAGCTTGCCATCAGGGCTTGCGCCGAGGCGTATCCGCTGCTGGGTGCGGGGACGATGGCCGACATTGGCGAACATCATCTTGCGCGAGAGCGTGAGCTTGACTGGCCGGTTGAGCCGCCGAGCCGCGACCGCGGCGAGGGCAGAGTGAGGCCAGGGAAATAGCTTTCCGCCGAAACCGGAGCCGATGAAAAGCGAGATCACTTCTACGTTTTCCTTCGGGACGCCGAGAACCTGCGCCATGACGTTGAGGTGGTTCATGACTCCCTGGGAACTCTCGTAAAGCGTGAACTTTTTGCCATCGTAGACCGCGACCGTAGCGTGCATCTCCATCGGGTTGTGGGTCTCGACGGGGGTGGTGTACGTGTAGTCGATCTGGACCGGAGCCGTCGCGAAGACACCTTCGGGATCGCCTCGGTGACTGAGGACTCTTGGGCCGCCGGGTGCGCCGATAGCTGGCATGGGGTCGCTGAGGTCGGTGGATACATTGAATTTGTCAGGGGCGTAAGAGACCTTGACGGCGGCCGCCGCAGCCTGTGCCTGTGCGAAGGTCTCGGCCACCGCCAGCGCGACGTACTGGCCCCAGTAATAGACAGTCTCGTCTTCAAAGGGTGGGCGCTGCTCGCTGTTGCGGCCGCCCGAGGCGTTGCGGAAGACAGGGTCGAAGTTGCCGTGATGAAGGATGGTGAGGACGCCCGGCATCTTTTCGGCGACGGAGGTGTCGATCGCTAGGATCTTGCCAGAAGCGACGCTTGCACCAACCGGAACCGCATAGACCATCCTTGGGAAGTTGTAATCGGAAGCGTAGCGGGCGGAGCCGGTAGTCTTGAGGGGTCCATCGACGCGCGAAAGCGAGGCGCCGATAACGGCGGTGGGCTCGGCCGTAGAGGCAGCGATGTGGCCATTGGGGCCCGCTTTGTCGGCCTGGATGAACTCGAGGAATTCACTGAATAGCATTGCGGTTCTCCTGCGATCGTGCGAACTTCTGCTTAGGCGGATTTGGTAGACATGGTCAGAGCGCGAACGATGCAGCGTCGAGACAGCTCAACTTTGAAGGCGTTTTCGCTGGCGGGGCGCGCGTCCTTCAAAGCGGCCTCTGCGGCCTTAACGAAGGCGGCGCGTTCGGGAGCGTGCCCTTCGAGGGCCCTTTCGGCTTCGAACGAGCGCCACGGCTTCGTGCCGACGCCTCCCAACGCGACCCGGATGTATTGGATCTTCCCGCCAGACACCTTCATAACGACGGCGGCAGATGCGAGAGCAAACTCGTACGCCGCCCGGTCGCGAAGCTTGAGATAGATTGAGTTCGCACCTGCCACTGGCGGCGGGAGCGTAACGCTGGTGATGATCTCACCGGGCTCGAGAACATTCTCGCGATCAGGCGTCGACCCGGGAACGAGATAAAAGTCATGGATAGGGACGCTACGCTTGCCCTTGGGTCCCTCAATCTGGATAGCGGCTTCGAGAGCGGTGAGGGCAACGTTCTGATCGGAAGGGTTGGAGGCGATGCAATCCTTACTCGTGCCGAGGACCGCAAGCATTCGATTGTGGCCGTCAATCGCCGAACAGCCTGTCCCCGGTTCCCGCTTGTTACAGGCATGGACCGTATCGCGGAAGTAGACACAACGGGTGCGTTGGAGGAGATTGCCGCCAGTGGTAGCCATGTTGCGGAGCTGCGGCGAAGCGCCAGAGAGCAGAGCCTGCGACAGGACCGGGTAGTCGCGCAGAACCGTGGGATGATGGGCGACATCGGAGTTGCGGGCAAGCGCTCCGATGACCAAGCCACCTGTTGGGCTAGGCTCGATGTGATCGAGGGGGAGACCGTTAATGTCGACGACCTCGCGAGGCCGCTCGACGTTGAGCTTCATCAGATCGATAAGTGTGGTCCCGCCGGCAACGAAGCGAACCTGCGCACCCTGTTGGGCGGTGGAGGACTTCGCTGCGGCTTGAACAGCCTGATCGACGGTGGTGGGTTGGGTGAAGGTGAAGCTTTCCATCGTTCAACTCCCGGTAGGTCCCTGCTGTGAAGCTTAGGAGCGGCGAACCTGTTGGACGGCCGCAATAATGTTGGAGTAGGCGCCACATCGGCAGATGTTGCCGTACATCGCCTGCTTGACGTCGCCGTCAGTGGGGCCGACGTTCTCCTTGAGAACCGCGACCGCCGACATAATCTGGCCGGAGGTGCAGTAGCCGCATTGATAGCCGTCATGCTCGATGAACGCCGCCTGCATGGGGTGAAGGTGACCGGGTTGGCCGATCCCTTCGATGGTCGTGATCTCGTCGTTCGAATGCATGACGGCGAAGGAGAGGCAGGAGTTGACGCGGCGGCCATTAACGTGGACGGTGCATGCTCCGCACTGACCGTGGTCGCAGCCTTTCTTGGTACCGGCCAAGGTAAGATTTTCGCGGAGGCAGTCGAGGAGAGTAGTGCGGGGATCGAGCCGCAGAGGGTAGGACTTCCCGTTCACCTTGAGAGTCACGGCTACGTTCCCTTCGGCGTGGGTTCCCTCTATCGCGTCGGCTACCGGGGCTGCCGGCGCAGATGTTGTAGCGAAGACCGGGGGTGCCGTGGCAGCGAGGCCGGCGGCTCCAAGACGCGACAGGAAGGAACGGCGGCTTACCAGATTGGCAGGGGCCTCGGTAGCTGGCGCCACGGAAGCTGAATCAGGATACGATTCGGAGTCAACTTCGGAAGGAGCTTCTATTTCGGGGTTGCTAGGGTGCTTTGCCATAGGAGCCTCTGCAAATATTCAAGGTGGAGGCCGACTGCAGCCTACGTATTCCATGGACGAACTAATCGGCTGGAAAGCCGCAAGCTGATGTTGCCGGCCACGCCTTGGCAATTATGCTATCGCCTTCAGGGTCGGTAAGCTATCGGTCACGAATTCGTATGAGACTAGCGGGATTGTTGACAGACCAATGCCACGGCGGAGGGGTAAAGCGCTAAACTGCAATCAGCACGGGACCCAGCGCAAGGCTGGTGCACTCTCGCACTATGATGTCGGGGCGGGAGTTCGAGTCCACATACTAATCCCGGGTCAAAAAATTGGATTTCGCATTGAAAAATATTGGAGCACCGGATGGGAGTTGAACCCATGAATACTGGTTTTGCAGACCAGCGCGTTAGCCACTTCGCCACCGGTGCTCATATCCGCCGCGCATCAGAATCACACGGCGGGCCTCAAAAGATTCTCCCGAACCGAACTCGCTCTACTGGGGTTGGGTCGTCGTACGGAGATACGGTTTCACAGTCTTATACCCAGGGAAGATCTTCGCCGCATCGTCGTTGGAAACTGCGCCAGTGATGATCACATCCTCACCTTGCTTCCAGTTCGCCGGTGTCGCTACCTTGTGCTTGGCTGTGAGTTGCATTGAGTCCAGCACCCGGATGATCTCGTCGAAGTTCCGTCCGGTTGTCATCGGATAGGCGAGCGTGAGCTTGATCTTCTTATCTGGACCAATCACAAACACCGTTCGCACCGGAGCGTTATCCGCAGGAGTGCGCCCCTCACAGCTATCGCCCGCTTCGCTCGCCAGCATGTCGTAGAGCTTCGCTATCTTCAATTCCGTATCGCCAATGATCGGATAGTTGACGGTCGATCCCGTAACCTCCTGAATATCTTTGGCCCACTTGCCATGGTTTTCAACCGGATCGACACTGAGCCCGATGACCTTGGCTCCACGTTTCGCAAAGTCAGCCTCGAGGCCGGCAACAGCTCCCAACTCGGTAGTACAGACCGGCGTAAAGTCCTTCGGATGCGAGAAAAGCACAGCCCAGTTATCGCCAATCCATTCGTGGAACCGGATCGTCCCATGCGTCGTCTCGGCAGTAAAGTCAGGAGCAACATCATTGATGCGTAGCGACATAATCGATTTCACCTTCTCGGGGGTCTTGCCCCACGATTGTTTTTGTTGAACTGGCTGGCTTAACCAAACAAAAAGCCCACCCGGCTCATCGGCTCTGGGTGGGTTGTGCGCTGTTCGAAGATATCTGCTTCGGTTAGCTCATCCACACACCCGCGCCCGGCTACAGCAACAGCAGCAGCAAAGCGGGGTCGTCGCGTGTGTCATCGTCTTCATAGCTAATCTTTGTACCGCGTGCCAGCTAAGAGCTAGCATGAGGAAGGTTTGCCCCATTGCGGTCTGTCCAAACGATACGTCCCGGGAGTCGCTATGTCAACCAATGTCGCCACCACTGCCACCACTACGCCTGCAACTTTGGCCACAGCACCGGACACCGCCCATTGCGCCTACGACTTCGCTCAGGTCGATGTCTTCGCTGAAAATCCTCTGGAAGGTAATGCCCTGGCAGTCTTCTGCGATGGCCGCGGCCTCTCTACCGAAGAGATGCAAGCCATCGCCCGCGAGACCAACCTCAGCGAGACCACCTTCATCCTTCCTCGCGCCCCGGAGATCGAACAAGACCGCGGTGTGCAAGTCCGCATCTTCCTCACGACCCAAGAGGTGCCCTTCGCCGGTCATCCCACGTTAGGCACTGCCAGCTGGCTCTACTGGAATCATTCGGTTCTGCGCGGCGCAGAGCAGATCACACTCGACCTCGGAGTCGGCCCCATTCCTGTCCGCTTCAAACCATCACAGCCAGGCGAACAGGGCGTCTTTGGGACTATGAAACAGAACGATCCAACCTTTGGTGAGATACGGAATAGCAAGGAAGACCGCGAGGCGCTGGCCTCAGCTCTCAACCTCTCAGCGGATGATCTCGATCCCGAGTTGCCCGCGCAGGTCGTTTCGACAGGAATGTCCTTCTGCATCGTGCCTCTTCGGTCAATGGACGTTGCCGCCCGGCTGCGAATCCCGCCCCATTCCGCTCGGCAGTATCTCGACCGCATCGGCGCGAAATTCTTCTACTGCCTCACTCGCTGTCAAGCGAACTCAGAAGCTGACTGGCATGCTCGCATGCAGTTCGATACCGGCGAAGACCCAGCAACGGGCTCTGCCTCCGGCTCTGCTATCGCCTACCTCGTACGTCATGGTGCAGCAGAAAGCGGTCAATCGATCGTCATCGAACAGGGAGTCGAGATATCACGACCAAGCCGCATTTATGTCAGCGCTGCTATCGAGCACGGCAACGTGACCAATGTGTTCGTCGGCGGTCGCACAATTCCTGTTGCAAGCGGACGCTTTTTCCTGCCGTGATGCACGCGATTTCAACAGCAGTCGATCGTGAATCTCCAATGAATTCGCCCCGTTGCCACTGAGCGGTGGATGCGCAAGCTCTAATATTGTTCATCTTCGCTCTAACTTCGCTGTTGCCAAGCCAGCCAACCGTTCGTACTGTTGAAAAGCGTTGACGACGACACTGCATGCAACGTGCAGCGTCGTTCGAGATGAAATTGCTTTCGCCTGTACTTCTGACAATTTGAGTTGAGAGAAGCTTGACTGCCTCGCAGTCGCGACTTCCCGAGCGCACCTTGCTGCCTGCACACGCACTGAGGCTAATGCCCGCTTTTTGGCATTGAGCCTTCACTGTATTCGCAGCGTAGAATCTTGCGCCTCAGGGACGCATGGCAACCTGCGCAGGCATACGGCCTCTCTCGCACCCCGCGGTTCGGCAGTGTCGTTTGCCGGACAGATGGCGCTGATCCCAAGTGGAGCAGACAGGAGAGCCTTGCTCTTTGCGTCTGCCGCTTGCCTGGAACAGACGGCCCATTGCGCGCCGAAGGGCTGATTCAGCCGGACCACGGGGCAGTTTTGAACGCCACCAGACCGGTGTACCTGCAAACCAGCGGGCACATCGAGCTGGCCTATCGGCCGCGAACCACAACAATGTGGCTTCCGGCAGAAGTGAGATTGCATTGCGCCCTAAAAAGACGATTCTCTGCGTAGACGACAACGAACAGGTTCTCTCTGTCCGCACATTTCTCCTCGAAACTCGTGGTTACCGCATCATTGGAGTACATAATGCGCAGGAGGCGATTGAAGTCCTCGAGCGATCAGTTCCCGGGTCGCTCGATCTGATCCTCTGTGACCTTCTGATGCCGCAGATGGATGGCAACGAACTCGTTCGCCGCGCCAAACAAATACATCCCGGACTACCTGCCATGATCGTCTCCGGCACCGTCAATGCCTTCGATCGCGCCCTTTATGCAGATGTCTTTTTGCCCAAGGGAGCAAGTTCTCCTGCAGAGATGATCGAACGGATCCGTGTCCTTGTTGCGCGCAAGCGTGGCCCCAAAAAAGCTACTAACCCCGCCGCATCGCGACCAGAAGACACGGCCGCCTTTGTTCACGCCACAGCCAGCTAAGCGAGCCAGCCTTTAGGCCTCGACCAAACCATACTTGCGCTGCCATTGCAGCTTTAGCCTCGCCCATACGTCCTCTCTCTCTTCACGCGAAATCGCCGGATCAGGCGACTCGGCAAACCGGGTCGCTTCCGCCTTCGCCAGCTCCAGCACTGCGCGGTCACGAACCAGGTTGGCAACGCGAAACTCAGGCAGTCCCGCCTGGCGCGTGCCAAAAAACTCGCCGGGTCCTCGCTGCTCCAAATCTAACTCCGCCAACTCAAAACCGTTCTGCGTTCGAACCATCGCATCCAAACGAGCCTCAGCCTGTTCGCTCACCCTCCCACCCGTCATCAGAATGCAGTAGCTCTTTGCAGCACCGCGCCCCACACGCCCCCGTAGCTGGTGCATCTGCGCTAACCCGAACCGTTCCGCATGTTCAACTACCATCACAGAAGCATTCGGCACGTCCACGCCAACCTCAATCACCGTCGTCGCAATCAATACATCAATATCTCCGCGTTGGAATCGCCGCATCGTGACCTCCTTGTCGTCTGCACTTAGTCTTCCGTGCAGCAACCCCAGCCGCAACCCGGCAAGTGGACCCACTCGCAGCTCCTCATACATATCCGTCGCCGCCCGAAGCACCTTCTTCGGCTCAAACAACTTCTCCGTCTTGGTCGCTTTACTCTTAGCCCTCAAACCAGAAGTAGCCTTGAAACCAAAAGCGGCCTTGAAACCGGAGGCAGCCTTAGCCTTCTTCGAGCCCCTTCCGAAAGTGTCATCCTGAGCGGAGCGCAGCTTAGTCGAAGGACCCCCATTTTTCTTCCTCTCCGCAGCATTCAAATCCTCCATCTCCTCATCCTGCGGAAAGTCCAGCTCAGGCTGATCGTCCTTCGCCCCTTCAATTACCGGGTAAACAATGTAAGCCTGCCGTCCGGCTTCTACCTGCTTCCTGACAAATCCCCAAACGTCCTCGGCGCGCTCCTCGGTCGTTCGTCGCGTCACAATTGGTGACCGCCCAGGCGGCAACTCGTCAATCACACTCGCATCGAGATCCCCATACATCGTCAGCGCCAGCGTTCGTGGAATCGGCGTGGCAGTCATCACGAGCACATCCGGATCAAGTGCCCCAGGCTTCTTCATCAGGCGAAACCGCTGCTGAACCCCAAATCGGTGCTGCTCATCGACAATCACCAGGCCCAGGTTGTTAAAATCGACCTTATCCTCAATCAGCGCATGAGTCCCGATCGCAAGATCCGTCTCCCCGCGAAAAATCCTCCCACGCGCCTCGCGCTTCGACGCCTCATCGAGCGATCCCGTCAGCAACGTGATACGGTACGGCCGCCCCGTGTGCGGAGAAAGCACATCCCCCAACAACTTCCGCGCGGAGATATAGTGCTGCGTCGCCAGAATCTCCGTCGGAGCCATCAACGCCGCCTGATAACCATTCTCAATCGCCACCAGCGCCGCCTGCATGGCGACGATCGTCTTTCCTGACCCCACATCTCCCTGCAGAAGCCGCCTCATCGGTTGCGGCCTGCGCATATCCCCCGCGATCTCCCCCAGCACTCGCTTCTGCGCCGCCGTTGGATGGAAGGGAAGAATCTGCTTGATCGCCTCCCGCACCTTCACATTCGTTGCAAAAGAAGTTCCCTCCCTCTCTCGCAGCCGCTTCCTCTTCAGCTCCAATCCCAGCTCTAGATAAAACAGCTCTTCAAAGATCAGCCGACGGTGCGCCGGAGTCGAAGCACTCATCAACTCCGTCAACGGCGTCCCCGCCTCAGGAAAATGCACAGCCTTCAAAGCCCCCAGCCGATCAGGAAACCCGAGTCTCTTCCGGAGTGCTTCAGGCAAGGTCTCCTCGACAATCCCTTCACCCTGCTCCCCCGCCGACGCGCCCGCGCGTTGCTTCTCCAACTCCTCAAACAAAGTCCAGATCACTCGTCGAAGCCACTTAGACCCCAGCTTCGCCCCCCAGGCCGTCGTCCCTCCGAGCGACTCATACACAGGCACAATCCGCCCCACCTCAAGCATCGAAAACTCAGCATCCGAATCGCCATGAGCCGGCAGAATCTCAAACTGCGGCTGAATCATCTTGAACTTCCCCGCGCTCGACCGCGAAGGTTCCAACTTTCCGTACAGCGCAACCATCTGTCCCACGCGAAATCTATCCCGCAGATATCCCCCACGGAACCACATCGCCTTCACCGTGTTCAACCCCTGCCCCACAGTCATCTCGAACAGCGGCATGTGTCGCGTCTGCAGCAACAATGAGCCCCGCACCTCGCCAATCACCGACGCCATCGTCCCTGCCTGCAGCGCGCTTATCGGCACCGGATTCAACCGGTCTTCATAGCGAAACGGCAGATGATACAGCAGGTCCTCCACCGTCTCGACGCCACGTTTGGCCAACTCTGCGGCAACGCGTTCCCCAACGCGCTTCACAAACTTCATTGGTGTAGAAAGTTCCAGCACAGATCGATGCTATCAACATCGAAATCGCAGTTTTCCGCCTCGCATCTCTCACCGTTCCGACGCTCTGCGATTTAGCCCTGCTAAACTTACGTCAACTCTTCCATTTACGAGAACCTATGCCCATCGTAGAACTGCAACATGTCCGCAAGGCCTACGACACCAAAGTCGCGGTCGCAGACCTCAGCTTCTCCATCGAACCAGGCAGCATGTTCGGCCTTCTCGGTCCCAACGGCTCCGGCAAGACCTCCTCCATCCGCATGATGATCGGCATGACGCTACCCGACTCCGGTTCCGTCAGCCTCTTCGGCCAACCCTTCCGTCGCGAGCATCTCCAACGCGTCGGCTACCTCCCCGAAGAGCGCGGCCTCTACAAAAAGATGAAGGTCATGGACCAGCTCATCTTCCTCGGCGAGCTCCACGGTCTCGACGCCACCACCGCCACCAAGCGCGCGCACGTCTGGTGCGAACGCATGGAGATCACCGAAGCCATCCCCAAGAAGACCGAGGAGCTCTCAAAGGGCATGCAGCAGAAGATTCAGTTCATCGCCACGCTCCTCCACGAGCCCGAACTCATCATCATGGATGAGCCCTTCAGCGGCCTCGATCCCGTCAACGCGGTCCTCCTCATGGACACCCTCGTCGACCTCCGCAAGCAAGGCAAATCCGTACTCTTCTCCACCCACCGAATGGATCAGGTAGAAAAGATCTGCGACGCCATCGCTCTCATTGATCGCGGCAACCTCGTTCTCTCCGGCGGCATGCGTGAGGTAAAAGGTCGCTACCCCCGCAACCGCGTCCAGGTCACCTTCGAAGGCGACAGCAGTTTCCTCCAGCATCCTGGCATCGCCGAATTCAAGAACTATTCCGGCCAGGCTGAGATCAAGCTGCGCGACGAATCAGCCGCCCAGCAAATCCTCGCCGCCGCAGTGCAGAACGGCACCCGCATCAATCGCTTCGAAGTCATGGAGCCAACCCTCGAAGAGATCTTTATCGAAGCCGTAGGAGGCAAAGCAGATGCGTAACATCTGGCTCATCGCAAGGCGGGAGTACCTCGAGCGCGTCCGCGCAAAAAGCTTCCTCATCATGACCATCCTCATCCCATTGCTCATGGGAGGGCTCCTCGTTGGCGCGGGCCTCGCCAATAGTAGTCTCGGCTCAAACCACATCGCTGTCGTTACCGATGACAAGCAGTTCGCCGACGACCTCAAGGCCGAACTCTCCGGCGGCACTCGAAAGACCACAGTCGACCTCTATTCGCCGGAACAGCCCGGCATTCGCGAAACCCTCGATGCTGACATGAAGCAGAAGACCAGCGACCTCGGCGGCTATCTGTGGGTTACTCCGCCATCGAGTGCCGCGCCGCGCGGATCGTTTGAATGGGATCCGAAAGCGAAGGCCGACATCGTCACCCAGGGCCGAGTCTCAGACGCAATTCGCGGCGCACTGACACGCGAAAAACTCACAAGCTCCGGAATGGGTGCGACCGAAATTGACAATCTTCTCAAGCCAGTCACGCTCGAGAGTGCTCCGAACGCCGAAAAGAAAAGTTCAGGAGCCGCCGTTGCAAGCGCCTATGGTCTCTTTTTTCTTATGTACTTCATCATTCTCTTTTACGGCATGAACGTCGCGCGCTCGGTCATTGAAGAAAAGACCTCCCGCGTCTTCGAAGTCCTTCTTGCAACCGTCAGGCCGGGCGAGATGATGGCGGGCAAGGTCATCGGCGTGGGTGCAATAGGCATCACGCAGGTCGGCATCTGGATTATCGTCGCACTTAGCGCAGCCAAGATGCAGATCATCGGAAGCGGCATTCAGTTGCTCCCGTCGGCCTCGCAGTTCGCTTTCTTCATCGTCTTCTTCCTGCTGGGTTTTGTGCTCTACTCAAGCGTCGCCGCCGCACTGGGAGCCATGACGAACTCCGAACAGGAGCTGCAGCAGATGAACATCTTTCTCATGCTGCCGCTCATCGCATGCTCCGTAGTCATCTTCCGCGTCATCACGGACCCTGACGGCGCAGTTGCGCAGGTACTGTCCTACTTTCCATTTACCTCGCCCCTCATCATGTACACCCGCATCGTAGTGCATCAGCCGCCTATCTATCTGATCGCACTTAGCATCCTCATCCTCATCGTGACCATCTACGCAGTTCTCTGGGTCGCCAGCCGAATCTACCGCGTAGGCATCCTGATGTACGGAAAAAAACCCAACCTTCCCGAAATCCTCCGTTGGCTCAAATACAGCTAAACCCACAAATATTGGGGTATTCGCATCCGGGTGCCCCACAGCCTGCCCTGAGCTTGCCGAAGGGTTCGGATTTTCGGACGTGGGTTTCCACGCAACAATAAATTCCAGATTAAACCTCCGACTACCAAGCCCCTTGCTTCGCCCCGTACCACCAAACCATCCCCACCGTCAGCGTAGGCTGGCTCTTCGACAACACCCCCGGTGTATTCGTCAGGAAGAACGGCACATTGCTCCAGTCCCTCCTGTACTCCAATCGTGCCAACAAGCCCTCACCGAGCTTGTAATCGTAGGTCCCAGTAAATTCTTTCAGCGCCTGGTCCGTTCCGCTGTACAGTCCATTGCGGTCGTTAAAGTATTCAAATCGCCCGCCCAATGCCATCTTGGGATTGAACTGATATCGCGCATAAGCCGCTCCACCATCCACTAGCGACGGCGCCGAAGACTCTCCTGGCGCCGCATTAGCCCACTCTCGCGAGATCACATAGTCGCCCTCCGCCGAAAGAGTCAGCTTCGGCGAAGCATTCCACGTCACATAACTGTCGAAGATATGCGCCTTCCCGTCAGGAGCAGGATTGATCTCCTGCACACATAGGCCAGGTTGCAATGGCACAGTGCAATTCGTTGCAGGCGCCACATCGGGATGGTCCTGTCCAACGTAGTAATTCATATTCCACGTAATGTTTTTTGTAGGTTGAGCAGTAAATCCAAACAACTCGTCCTTATACGAGTTAGTCGGCTCCGTCTGGTCAGTCCCATTCACGATCCAGTAGTTCGCGGCAAGCTTATCGTTCACCTTATAACTGGCGCGAACACCCATATGGTAAAAGGGCAAATAGTCGAAGAAGAACGATCGCGAATAGTTCACCTGGTCCTTCGTGTAGTTCCCCTCGATCCCCAGCGAACTGGCCCACTTGCCGAAGTCTACGGTCAGTCCCTTGCCCAAGGGGAAAACATATGTTCCATAGGCTTGAAAGATATTTCTGTAGATATCCGGCCTCACCTCGTTTGACGGATTACCCTGCAAAGTATCAGTCGCCTGCCCGAACTGCAGGTCGAGCCGCACACCATACCTTCGCCCCTCAGCAACATTCGGATCCAGATCGAACACGACATCCGCTTGATTGATGCTGAACGCATTGCTCAGAACGTCGTAGGCCCGCAGGTATTGAATCCGCCCGATCGGATGATTGAAGTCGTACTCGTAGTATCCATCGAACATGTAGTTCAGCGTGGCCCCTCCAGGCAACATCGTCGGCAAAGCTGCGGCCACGGGCGCATTCTGCCCCGTCGTAGCCTGCATACTCGCCTCGGCAACCGGTGCCGCCTCGGCCACACCGCTGCTCGAGACGCTCTCCACACTGCTCCGAACATCTACCGCTGGCAGAATCAGTGCCGCCGGTTTCAGGGAAGCCGACTCCACCGTCGCGCCGGCTCGTTGCCGATGCAGCTCGTCCTCCAGCGCACTCACCCGAAGCGCCAGCTCTTGTACCTGCTTACGCAGGTCTTGTTCTTCGTCGCGAGTCATAGCGGCAGCCGTGGTCTGGGCCAGCACCACAACTCCGCCCGACGTCGAAACAAGAAAAAAGAAGAGAACAAGAAGTCGAGTCCAGAACCGCATAATCCACCTCACATGAATGCCGTTAAGCAGAGCACATTCGATATCAAAAGATCGTAAAGGGCGCTGGACCATTCGGATACCCGCCCGCAAATGGGCTCCGATGGTAGACATCGACTGTAGAAAGTACTCTGATAGAGCGGGGGCTCTTTCCGTGGCTGGAGTGTCATCAACGACCGGATCCATCATGACGAATCAGACAAGATCCGCCCAGCGGGACCTGCTCGAACTAGCCATTGGCTACACCCTGATAATTGCCACTGTATGGACCACAAATCCCACCCAGAGGGTTCTCTACTGGCTCGCCTTTGCCTGGATTATCGCCACTTCATTGGCTAGCCGTGAAGGATGGACCGGGCTCGGCCTCGGCCGCAAGGGACTCCTCCAGTCCCTCTGGATCGTCGGAGCCGCTCTCCTGCTCTCCTGTCTTGCGATCCTGATTGCCTCGTGGACTCACACCCTGCATCGCCTGCACGGACCCCTCCCGCTGCCATTGCACGGCTGGGCCTACGTCATATGGGCCCTGATGCAGCAGTTTCTCCTGCAGAGCTACTTCCTCCTTCGTCTGCTGCGGCTGGTCCCCGGCAAAGTCGTGCCAGTCATCATCTCCGCGGTTATCTTCTCCCTCGCTCACCTGCCCAATCCTGTGCTCACGCCCATCACCCTGGTCTGGGGACTCATCTCGTGCGTGCTCTTCCTCCGCTACCGCAACATCTACGCTCTCGGCCTCGCCCACGGAATCATGGGCTTATGTGTTGCCATCACGGTGCCGAACTCGCTCCAACATCACATGCGCGTCGGTCTCGGCTACCTCAGGTATCACCCAAGCTGGCGCGATCGCCATCCGTCCGCTCCTCAAGACCACTCCAATCACCGCAACCAGAGCGACCAAAGCGTATCGACGGAAGCATGGGTAATCGCCGATGCTCCCACCCGGCGCTCCTGACGCCAGGCACGTCCGTAAAAGACTCCCGCGAGGGCAGCGAGCACCACGTATCGCCAGTTAAACTGCACCGCGCGCTTGTTGAAGTGAGAGAGCCCAAACAGCACTGCAGTCGTCAACAACGCCCAACGGCGTCCAATCCTCCGTTCCAGCAGGTTCTGCATCCATCCGCGAAAAAAAAGCTCCTCGGGGACTGCGATAAAGAAGAACGTAAACAACCACCCCAACGCGCCACGCGCCGCAGAGGGAAGCTTTGCGTGAAAGTGCAGAAAGCCGAGCCAAAGTCCCAATGCAATTGCAACGGGAGCATAGAACACAAGCTCCCTCAGGCCAATCCATAGATCAGCTAGGCTAAGACGCAGATCGAAACCGGCGCCTTCCAGCCTGCGAATCGCAAAAAAGCCATAGATGCCCGCATCCAGCAGCAACATCTTGTTGAATACGGCGAGACGTTGCGGCCACGCCGGCTCAAACCAGCGCAGGTCGACAGCAAGACCCAGAACAACAAGCACAAGATAGTCGCGCCACTCCCCACGTTGCGCCGGATCAATAACGCTCGCGCGGTAAAGCAGCCAACTCATCAACACTGGCAAAAGCAGATAAACCGCGAACCATCTCCATTGAAACTGGCCATAAGAGGCCGCGACCATGGCATACGGAACACAAAGCAATGCAGGCAGCCCAATGCGAACCGCAAAAGAGAGACGGCCCGCGGCCTCAACGCAACTTGGCCAGAACGCCGCGAACAAAAACGGCAGAAGCGTCAGCAGCGCCGCAAAGACAGCCGTCGCATGAATAGGAAAGCCCAGCATCAACTCTGAGCATAGCTCCAGCGCATAGTTCTCAGCTCTTACTACTCTGCTGGCAACGGAGAACGGAGAACGGGGAACTGTAAACTAAATCGGTGGCCTCCACCTACACCTTCAAGCAGCGCGTCCTCCTGGCGATCGGGCCTCGTCTTGCCACTATCGTTGCGCTAGCCCTGGGAGCCACCCTTCGCTACGAGCACATCTGCGAGGCCGGTGCCTCCGTCGGCTTCGATGTTCCTCCTCCAGCCGTCTACGCGTTCTGGCATCGCTGCCTTCTTCTCGGCGTCTGGCCCTTCCGCAACTACGGCCTGACCCTCCTCATCAGCCGCAGCTTTGACGGCGAGCTCTTCACCCGCACCGCAAAGCTGCTCGGCTTTCGAGCCGTGCGCGGCTCCAGCTCACGAGACGGAGCCCCAGGCCTTCGAAATCTGCAGCGCGCCTACCTCGACGGCCACTACTGTGCCATCACCGCCGATGGTCCTCGCGGCCCCTCCATGGTCGCGAAACCCGGAGTAGCTCACCTCGCGCAGCTCGTCGGCGCTCCCGTCCGCACTTGTTACCTTCATCCCCACCGCGCCTGGGAGCTCCGCTCGTGGGATCGCTTCCTGATCCCCAAACCTTTCTCCCGAGTCACCGTTGCCTGGACCTCCCCGGTGACCCCCGACCTGCCCTCCGTCCAGGCTGCCCTCGACCGCTCGATGGCGCTTGCCCAAACTGGGAACAACCCCCAAAAATAGTTCAAAAAGAAGGAAAATTTTTAGAGCTCAAATTACGTGCACTAAGAACCACGCAAATGACATCAATCACCACGTAATTACCATCATTTTCACCACAAAAATCACCACGAAATGCTCGTATCCGAATTCAATTTCGATCTCCCGGAAGAGCTGATCGCTCAAAAACCTCCGGAAATCCGCGGTTCGAGCCGCATGCTCGTAGTCGACCGCACCAACCAGACCTTCCAGGATAATTTTTTCAGCAATTTACCCAACTTACTAAAACCAAACGACTTACTGATCCTCAACGACAGCCGCGTCATTCCCGCCCGCCTCTACGCCACCCGCGCCGGCATCCACACCCAACAAAATTCCCCCAACCCGACATCCCTCATTGAAGTCCTTCTAACGCAACAACTTGCACAGAACGATTGGTCGGCATTAGTCCGCCCCAGCCGCAAAATTCAGCCAGGAGAACGCCTCTTATTTCACTCGCCGGACGATCCTAAACCCTTGTTGGAAGCGGAGATACTGACCGCAGGCGAATTCGGCGAACGCACTCTTCGCTTCTCGCCAACCCTCGACTTTCACGCTATCCTAAACAAAATAGGCCACATCCCGCTCCCACCGTACATCCATCGCGACGACAACCTGGAAGATCGCGACCGCTACCAAACAGTCTTTTCCCAAAAACCCGGCAGCGCCGCCGCTCCCACCGCCGGTCTTCACTTCACGCCCGAAATCCTTAACCAACTGAAACAAAAAGGGATACAGATCGAAACAATTACCCTTCATGTAGGCCTCGGCACCTTTCAGCCTGTCCGCGTAGAAAAAGTGGAAGACATTCGTCTCCACACGGAGCACTACACGCTTCCTGCCCCCACTGCCAACGCCATCAACTCCGCGCTAAAAGCTGGAAATCGCATCATTGCAGTCGGCACGACCACGACTAGAACGCTCGAACACTGTGCCCATATTGCTCACGGAGAACCTTTGAAGCCACATTCAGGGGAAACCCATGTATTCCTAAGCATCCATCACAAATTCCAAATAGTGAGCGGTCTTCTCACCAATTTTCACCTTCCACAATCCACGCTCCTAATGCTCGTCAGCGCCTTCGCGGGAAAGAACCTCGTACTAGCCGCCTATCAACACGCAGTCGCGGAAAATTATCGTTTCTTCAGTTATGGAGATTGCATGCTTCTCCTCTAGCCCAGACTCCGGCCTGGCACTTGCCGCCACGCGCTACCATCAAAACACCAATGAAAGAAAAATCCGATTCGTCCCCAACCTCCGGAGCAAAGCCGCCGATTTACCTCCTCGACAGCATGGCCTTCATCTTCCGCGCTTACCACGCCATGCAACGTTCCCGACCGATGTCCACGCGAACGGGAATCCCGACCGCGGCCACTTATGTCTTCGTCAACATGATCAACAAGCTGCGCAAGGACTTTCAGCCAGAGTACCTCGCAGCTGTCTACGACGTAGGAGCCCCCGTCCACCGCAACGAGATGGCCGCGCAGCTCAAAGACGTCAAAAAATTCAATATCAAAACCCAGCAGTTTGAGGCCACCGAGTACGGCGGCTACAAAGCCAACAGAACCGAAACTCCGCCCGACCTCATTCAACAGCAGCCCTACATCCGTCGCGCTCTCGAGGCCTTCCGCATTCCTATTCTCTACTACGAGGGCTTTGAAGCTGACGACGTCATTGGCACCCTCTCCTGCAAGCTCGCCGCACTTGGCCATCACGTCTACGTCGTCTCCTCCGATAAGGACATGATGCAGCTCGTCAACAAAGACGTAAGCATCCTCAATCCAACTAAGGACAACCTCATCCTTGACCCCGCCGGCGTCGAAGCCACCCTCGGCGTCCCGCCCCAGCGTGTTATCGACGTCATGGCCCTTCGTGGCGATTCCATCGACAACATCCCAGGCGCGCCCGGCATCGGTGACAAAGGTTCCGTCGAGTTGATCCAGCAGTTCGGCTCCGTCGAGGCTACCATTGACGCCGCCACTGCTTCACCTGACTCCATCAAGCGCAAGACCTACCGCGAATCTCTCGCCAACAACCGTGACAATATCCTCCTGTCCAAAGAACTTGTAACCATTCACACCAACGTCCCGATCGAATACTCGCTCGACGCGATGCGCACGCAACCGCCCGACCTCGCAGCCTGCCGAGCGCTCTTCTCCGAGCTCGAGTTCACCACCCTTCTCAAAGACCTCGCCCCCGCCGCAGACAACATCGTCATCGACCTCAACGTCAAGCCCACCGCAAAAGAGATCACCCAGCTCCTCAAAGACGCCCGAGCCCTCAATCCCGACACCAACCAGCCCCGAGGCATTGCCATCGCCATCTTCGAAGACGGCCGCGCTATCGCCGAAGAGATCGCCGCCGAACCATCCGATGAAGCACTTGAACCCGAGCCACCGCCAGCAGAAAACATGTCGCTCTTCGGACAACCAGCCACAGAGGCGGCGCTTGCTCCCCACTCCCAACTTTTGGCTCCCTCACAGGACCCAGCCTGCCGCCTTGGTCTTGCCGTCGCCGACTCCCTCGCCATCGAAGTGTCACTTGATCAGGCTGGCGTCAAAGAAGCTCTTGCGGACCGCTCGCTCCCCAAAGACCTTCACGATCTCAAGGCCGTCCTACGTGCACTCGAGCCGCATGATGTCCCGCTCAACGGCATTCGCGACGACGTCATGCTCCTGAGCTACCTCATCAATCCGACTCACGGCTCGCATACTCTTCCTGATATCGCCGCACGCAGCACGAGCCGCGCTCTTATCCATCATCCGACCAAAGATAATCCCTCCGATCCCAACCGTCTGCCCGAAGCCGCGGCCGCCATCGTTCGCCTCGCCGCCACACTCGGCCGACAGGTCGCCGAATATGCTCCGGTAAAACACAACATCCTTCCGGACGACCCATCCCTCGGCGGCGCAGTCACAGCCGAAATGCTCTTCGCCGACCAGAAGAGGACAGGGAACAGGGCGCAGGGCATCGATACGCCTTCTACTCCCAACCTCCAACACGCTTCTCCCTTGCGCAGCGTCTACGACAGCATCGATCTCCCACTCGTCTCTGTCCTTCACCGCATGGAGCAGGCCGGCGTCCGCATCGACCCCGACTTTCTCCGCGAGATGTCCACCCGCCTCGCTGTTGACATCGACAATCTCGCCGAACGCATTTACTCCGATTCGGGAAACCGTTTCAACATCAACTCTCCCAAGCAGCTCGGCGATGTCCTCTTCAACAAGATGCTTCTCCCCAAGCCGATGAAGTACGGTAAGGGCAAGGTTGTCTCCACGGCCCAGGATGTGCTGGAAGAGCTCGCCGAGCACCACACTGTTCCCGCCCTGGTTCTCGAGTATCGTCAGCTTGCGAAGCTCAAGTCCACTTACCTCGACTCGCTTCCTCAACTCACCGATGTGGAAGGCCGCGTTCATACAACATTCAATCAGGTGGGAACTGCGACCGGTCGCCTTTCTTCTACCAATCCCAACTTGCAGAACATTCCCGTCCGGACGGCTATTGGTCGCGAGATACGCGCAGCATTTATCCCTGCTCCCGGCAATGTGCTCATGTCTGCCGACTACTCACAGATCGAGCTCCGATTGATGGCGCACTTCTCGCAGGATCCATTGCTGCTCGACGCGTATCGTACGGGCAAGGACATCCACACCCTTACAGCGAGCGAGGTATTCGGTGTCGATGCCGCGACGATGGACAAAGAGACCCGCGCGCGAGCGAAGGCAGTCAACTTCGGTATTGTCTACGGGATCAGCCCGTTTGGATTGGCAGCACAACTTGGCATCGACCAGAAGACGGCGAAGCAGTACATCGAGACGTACTTTGAACGCTACAAGGGGGTCCAGCGCTTCATCGAGGAGACGCTTGAGACGGTCCGTCGCGATCAAGCGGTCAGGACGTATTTTGGCCGCGTTCGACCCATTCCGGATATCCAGTCGCGCAACCCCAACATGCGCGGTTTTGCGGAGCGCACTGCGATCAACACTCCGCTGCAGGGAACCGCAGCAGATCTTATTAAGCTTGCGATGTTGAAGATCGATCAGCTTATCCGCGACCGCAAGCTCAAATCGCAGATGACGCTCCAAGTTCATGACGAGCTGCTTTTCGACGTGGTTCCAGAGGAGTCTGTAGAACTGCAGAGCCTCGTTAAGCATGAGATGGAGCATGTTGCTGAGTTCTCAATTCCCATTGTTGCCGAGGTGGGGATAGGCAAAAACTGGCGCGATATTAAATAGCCGCTTATCTGTTTTGCATATTTGCTCTACTATGCCGTCATGCGACTGGCTGCCTTTTTTACTGCGCTTCTTCTTTCTGTTCCAACTCTTGCCCAGCAGAACACCCTCCTTCTCTGGCCTGCCGGCAACCCGGAACCGTCGAAGGTCGTGGGTCCTGAGATTGACCCCACCACGGATGCGAACCGCATCGTCTCAGGTAAAGCCACTACTCGCGTCACCAACGTCAGCAAGCCCAACCTCACCG
This sequence comes from uncultured Acidobacteriaceae bacterium, assembly GCA_963798925.1. Classification (GTDB taxonomy): domain Bacteria; phylum Acidobacteriota; class Terriglobia; order Terriglobales; family Acidobacteriaceae; genus Edaphobacter. Next base: position 192,235 of record CAWCVD010000001.1, on the reverse strand, counting down.
TCTATTCGCCCGATCCTGCGAAGAACACTGGCGCAGCCGCGCTGGTTTTTCCCGGAGGCAGCTACGTCCGCCTCGCGATCAGTATCGAGGGCACAGAGGTTTGCGATTGGCTCAATTCGCTCGGCATAACGTGCGTGCTCGTGAAGTACCGGGTTCCAGAGGACGGACACTACCCTGAAAATGTCGAAGACCTTGAAGACGCGCAACAGGCTATGCGTCTTACGCGCGTTCACGCATCGGAGTGGAAGATCGATCCCAACCGCGTCGGCGTTATTGGCTTCTCCGCCGGAGCGCATCTTGCCGCGATTCTCAGTACTCATCCAGACTTCCAGGGTAAAAGCGTTCCTCCTTCCGCGATCGATGCGCGGCCCAACTTTCAGATGATCATCTATCCAGGTTGGACCGCCGGCTCTGATGGAAAGGTCAACCCGTCGCTTCAACCGACGCCGCAGGTTCCGCCGACTTTTTTGCTTCAGGCTGAGAACGACTACACCGCCCGCGTCGAAAGTTCCCTGGTCTACTTTCAAGCACTCAAAGACGCGAAGATTCCAGCCGAGTTGCATTTGTTTACGCAAGGCGGCCATGGATTTGGCCTCCGTCCGACGGATCTTCCCATCTCACATTGGCCCTCCCTGGCTGAAACATGGCTTCATACCATTCATATCCTTGGCTCCCCGGGATCTGTCGGTCGACCTTGAGTCAGTGCGGATTATGCTCCCGGCAGAGTATTCCCCGTCCGGCTGTGCCAGATCTCCAGCAGATCGGTGGCGATGGTGAAGAGGATCGGGCCGAGGACGATGCCGATGGGGCCAAAGAGGGCGATGCCACCGAGGACTGAGAGCAGGATGATGGTGGTGTGGGCGCGCAGGTGCGAGCCGACGAGGATGGGGTAGAGGATGTTGTCGATGGTGCTGACGATTAAGCCTCCCCACAGCGCGAGAAGGGCCGCTTTGCCCCAGTGGCCGGTGAGGCCGAGGTAGAGAGCGACCGGTCCCCAGACGAGGAAGGAGCCGAAGGCGGGGATCATGGCGCAGGCGGTCAGGGTAAATGCCCAGAGGATGACGCCGGGAACGCCCAGTACCCAGAAGGCCAGGCCTGCGAGAACGCCCTGAACGGCGGCGATGGTGAGACGGCCGAGCGCTGTCGCGAGGATCGTGTCGTCGATGCGCTGGAGGAGTTCATCGGTCTCGTCGTCGCGAAGAGGGATGGTCGAGCGCAGGGAGGCCAGTGCGAGCGCACGGTCGCGATAGAGGAAGAAGAGGATGAAGAGCATGACGACGATCTGCGTGATCATGCGGACGGAGTTGCCGAGAAAACCGGCGAGGTTTCCCCCGACGTAGGTGGCGGCACTGCGGGCGAGGTTGTTTAGATCGAGAGAGCTGGTGAAGGCCTCGATGCGAGAGGCGAGTGCAGGACGATTGGCAATGTAGCTGGAGATCTTCTCCTGATGCGCGCCGGCGCGGAAGGCGTTGATGGTTGCGTAAGCTTGCTGGCCGAGCTCTTGCGCGAGCAGGAAGGTAGGAATGACGATGGCGAGGATGATGAGGACAAGCGCGACTGCGGCGCAGAGGGAGCGATTTTTTATCTTTGAGGCGAGCCAGTCATAAGGACGTTGGGTGACGACGGCGAGGACGATGGCCGCGACGATTGCGGAGAAGAAGGGTTGCAGAAGGAGGGCGCAGAGGATCAGGACGCCGAGGGTGAGAAGGAAGAGTGTGATCTGCTTCCAGGGGAGAGCTTCATGGCTGTCCTGCATCAGATGGTCGCTCCGTTGGCTGGTTTAGATGCCCATGATCGACGTGGCCCGGTTTTTTCCTGAATCTTGCCTCTGAAATCAGGGCCCCACCTCTCGCGCTTCTGTGTTCCCCTTCCCCGTCCTTCTTGAGGCTATTTTTGCGGTAAGTCTTTTGTTTCTATGGGTTGGTCGCACGGATTGCCGCCAAAATTTTTGAAACAAAGGAGTTGCATGCAAAATATTCCAAACAAGCGGGTTAAGCGCATCCCTCCGAGCAAGAGCTTCTGGGAATGCAGAAAAAACCTGATTTATTTCTATCGATATCCAGCATATCGGGTTGATTGTAACTAAAAAATGCCCAACGTATCTTATTGAGGGATCGATAGATAGACCAGTTTGGGGCTTGACAAGCGATTTTGCTCAGGAATTTGAAGAAAAAACTGTGGGCCCCGATTGAGCGAGGTTTTACGGGAGGTTGTGTATGCCACATTTTGATTTGCTGCTCGCACTGGGAGTGGTGTTGTCTACGGCTGGGACGGACGCGGTGTATGTGATGTTCAATGCGGCGGTGTCGTCGCGGCGCCGGGTTCCAGCTGCGACGTGGAGCAGCGTCTGGTATCTTCTGTCGGCCTTTGCAGTGATCAGTTATACGAAGAACTGGGTGTATGTGTGTTTTGCGGCTGCGGGGTCGTGGGTAGGCGCTTATCTCTCGATGACTTTCTTCGTCGAGCGAAGGGGCCAGCTGGTACGGAGCCGGTTTAGTTTTTAGAAGCGAAGCGACGACGATCACGACAAAACAACGGCACCGTCAGAGGAGCGTCTCTGCCGGTGCCGGCGCTTTTGAGTCGATAAAGCGGCTACGAGTTGCGAACCATTTTGCTCCGAAGCTTCGCGAGCGCGAGAGCTATGAGGCCGGTTGCCGTGCCGAAGATTGTGGTTGGTTCCGGGGTTTCGGTGATCTCTCCGAAGAGACCGCCTTGCTCGTCGTTGATACCGGCGGTGAAGTAGACCGCGCTGGTGTTCACGTTCGCTCCTCCGGTGCGGGTTTCGAGCGCCCACAAGGCATCATTCACGAGTGGCTGGCCGTTTGTTCCGTCGAGGGTGCCGAGGAATGCGTCGGTAGTGGGATTGTAGGCAAGGATCTCGCCGTTGCCGAAGTTGCCGACGAGGAGATCATTGCTGAACTCGCCGAACCCTGAGGGAGCGAAGACGATTCCCCATGGCGCGAAGAGAGATCCTCCAGAGGCGATACGTTTGATGAAGTTGCCGTTCGCGTCGTACTCGTCGACGACACCGCCGGACGAAGGAACACCGCCGGGTCCGAGGGTGGCATAGGTGACGTAGAGGTTTCCGTTGAGGGTCTGGACGTTGAAGGGAACGAGGCCTGCGGGGAGATTCGGGTCGGTGAACGTGCCTGAGAGAGTGGTTGGCGCCCAAGTCGAGTCGAAGACATTGAATTCCTCCGCCGGGAGCCGAGTTCGCCGCGTAGAGGAAGGTGGATGTGCCGTTGGAGGCTTGAGCGAGTCCGGTGTAGATAGCCCCTGGGGTCGTTGCCACGACTTGGCCGACAGTGCCTCCAGGGTTGTTCCAGGCGACGATGGTGCCATTCAGGGTATCGAAGATGAAGCTGGCTGATCCGCCTTTGGGCAGGGTGAATCCTGTGGTGAAGGTGTTGAAGACCTGACCGGTGGGCCCGCTTGGCCCGGTGGTGACGCCTGGAATACTAACGACTAGGGGGTTGATGTTGCCGGCGCCGTCGAAGAGGGTGGCGGTCCCGCTCCCCTGATTGGAGGTCCAGAAGGGCGAGGTGGCGGCGAAGGAGACGCCCCAAGGGTTGATGAGATTAGGGTCGGTTGTCTTGGCCAGTCCGGGTACATTCGAGACCAGGTTGGTTTGCGTGTAAGAGTCGGCGAGTGCGCATGCGGGAGCGAAACAGAGAGCAAGAGTGCATGCAGTCTTCGCGAGAGGGGAGATGGAGCGGATGTTCGGCATTTTGAGGCTCCTAAGGTCACGGATTCGTCCGGCGGCTAGCCCGGCGAGAAGGGATGGGGAGACGGTGGAATGACTTCGGCCGGTTCCATGCTGTGGGATGCCAGCTCAGAGTGGGCGTTGCCCGATGAGATTGTTCTTGAAGAAATCTTTACATTCTGGAGACAAATGGTTCCCTAGAGCAGCAATCTGCAAGGCGAAATGGCATTCCTGGACGATAGCCAGAGATCCGAAATGCATGTTGGGGCCGCCACCCAGCGTATGATTCGTCCCCTAAGGAGAAACTCATGCTACGGCGACTCTTTTTGTCACGATTTGCGCGGTTGGCTGCGGTGCCATTTGCTTTTGGTGATGGTTCTCTCGTGGGACAGGGTACGCGTAAGCCACTCAAGATCATGATGAAGAGCGCGTGGGGATCGGACGATCCGACCAAGGCGGCGTTTCCGTTCCTGCATGGCTTGGCGCTCACGGAGGCTGGACATGAGGTTCAGATCTTCCTGTTGGGGGAGGCGGTTGCGCTTATGCGAAAGACACTGGCCAACGCGGTAACGCCAGTTGGATGGCCGCCCGTGGGTGAGACGCTGGATAAACTCGTCGCGAAACATGTCCAGATTTATGCCTGTGGCGCGTGCTCCCGGGCCAGAGGGGTAACGGAGGCGGATCTGAGTAATTATGCGGCGAAATTTGGTAACCCGACGATATTTGTGTCGCTGATTGAGTGGGCGGATCGCGTGATCACGGAATAGGCTCGGAGGATTTCAGAGTGAGGTCGCCTTCGGCCGGCGCTCACATCTCAGAATCGAGATGTGGAGCACCCGGCTTCTGAGGCATGAGCTTATAGTTCCATGGCGAATTGGTGGGAGGGTTCGAAGGTGGTGGGTTTGGGTTCGGTGGAGAGGTCCAGGATGAGGCGCTCGAGGACGAGGAGTTTGTTGGCGGGGCTGCTGCGGAGTTCGAGATCGGCGCGGGCTACGAGGCGAATGGCGCGGGTGAGTTCGCGGCGGGATTTGTAGCGGCGGGCTTGTTTGATGAGATCTTCGGCGGCGAACGGAGGCATACGGAAGCCCTGCCAGAGGACTTGCCAGATGGCGCGGGGGTCGCGCACGTTTTTTTCGGAGATGATGAGCATCTGGCGGAAGGTTCGCGCGAGCATGTAGAGATGGCCGATGGCCGCATCTTCGCCGCCGTCAGAGGCGTTCAGGAGGCCGTGGAGGAGCGCGAGGGCGCGGGGGCGATCTTTGGAGCTTATGGCCTCGGTGAGCTCGTAGAGACTGCGCTGTTTGGCGGCGAGGACCATGGTTTCTACGTCGCCGAGGGTGACCCGGTTGCGGACGAAGGCCGCTGCAGTTGCCGGCGGAGAAGAGAGCATCCGCAGGTCCTTCGACTCGGCTTCGCCTTCGCTCAGGATGACAACGTTAGAGGGAGCGGATGGGGCGGAGACGTAGAGGAGGAGTTTTTCGAACTCGCTGGCGATGAGCATCATGTCGGCGCCGAGGGAATCGACTAGCTCGCGGGCGGCGTCGGGGTCGAAGCGGATGTTGCGGGATTCGGCGGTGGCGGTGACCCATTTGATGGCATCGTTCTCCTCGACGCGGGCCAGTTCGACGAATCCGCACCAGTCGCCGAGGGTCTCGCGGATACGTTCGTAACGGTCTTTGTCCTGGTAGTCCATCTTGCGGAGGTCGGTAGGGATGCGGAGGTGGTCGGCGACGAATAGGATGAGGGCATGCGGGTTGGGAGAACGGAAGTAGGCGTCGATAGCCGCGAATTCTTCTTTCTTGCTGCCGCGGCCGTAGAGGGTCTTCACGTTGCGAACGAAGAAGACCTGGAAGGGCGCCATGAGGGAGGGGGTCTGGGCGCGATCGAGGATCTCGAAGATGCTGGTGTCGGCTAGGTCGAGGTCGTGGAGGCAGAAGTCGCGAGTGTCTTCGGGGGCGAGTGAGGCAAGGATGGCTTTGCGGCAGCAGTCGTAGAGGAAGACCTCGTCGCCGAGGAGAACGTAGCCGGGACGGAGGGTCGTGGGCGAGTCGATCTCGTCGATGAAGCGGTTGACGGAGGCGAAGCTGCGAAGGTTGGAAGTGTTGCGAATGCTGGACATGAGGCGCTGCTCTCGTGATGAGGGCATAGATCTACTATGACGTGTGCGGGGGATTTCGCCAACTGTGTTGTGGGGTGGGGACCGCAGAATGCAAGAGCAGAGGATTGTGGTGATGCGCATCTGGGAGTTGGAACAGGCTGTGGCTAGAAGGATTCGAGCATGTCGCTGACGATGGCCTGGGCGAACTCCCGGGCTACGCGGTGGACAGCGTAACTGTCCTCTTGAATGAAGTTGCTAAGGTCTTGCGTGGATTGGTATTGCTCGCGGTAGAGGATGGAGTCGTTGCGGTAGAGGACACTGCCATCGTGGGCGGTGAGGATGACCTTCGCGGTGATGATGACCAGGTAGCTTGAGGTTTGGCCGGTAGTGGCGTCGTAGGTTAGGGGGGTGACGGTTTGGGTGAGGATGGTGCCGTGGAGGGTAGCGTCGGCGTCGGGGTTGTCGTTGTTGATGATGTGGTATTTGGTGCGGGTGTTGAGTTCGCGGATGGTAGCTCGGGTGAAGGCCATCTCGGTGTGGTAGGCCTGCGCGTTGGTGGCGAAGATGGGGACGGCTAAGGTGTGGACGTTGGGGGGGATATGGGTGGCGGGGCCGGCTTGATGGTAGCCGCAGCCGGTTAATGTGAGGGCGAGAGCAAGGGTGAGAAGGCGCATGCGGCTGTTTTATTGTCGCACCGGTGTGTTTGCCCGAAAAAAATTTCTGGTGTGGTGAGGGTGTGTTTTTACAGGGGGTTTTGGCAAAAAGTGGGGTGCAGGTGATGGTATTTGCGTGGTTAAAGTGTGGTTGTGCGTGCTTAATCGTGGTCGTTAGCGTGGTGGGTTTTTGGGTGATTAGAAATTTCCTCTTTTTGAAAATATTTCTGTGGATTTTTTGTTCATGCGGTGACGTTGCTTCGGGAGGGGATGTGTTGGAGGTGGGTGTCCTTGAAGAAGGTGGGGTATTTGAGGCCGTAGCCGAGGAGGCGGTCGAGGGCGATGTGGGCAATCCAGATCAGGGCCAGTTCGGTGGTGAGGTTCCAGTGCTGGATGTAGCCGGTGAGCAGGAGGGCGAGGGGGATGGTCAGGGTGTGGGCCAGGTTGTAGGTTGCTGAGCCGACGCGTGGGTTGATGAGATAGCCCAGCATGAAGAGGTCTGGGGCGAGGAAGAGGACGGCGAAGAGGAGCCAGCTCGCGTGGAGATGGTGATAGGCGTAAAGGGTGAGGGTGAGGAGGAGGACTTCTTCGAGGCGAAGGAGGATGGAGGGGCGGGTGAGCATGGAAGAGTTATACGGGACTGTTGATCGGATTGTTCGAATGTTGGCAGATGGCTGCGTTGAAGGAATGCGGACGTTGATGGCATCACCATTGTGGAAGCTCACGCCTGCCGCGTGAGAGCCTGGTTTGCATCGAACAGGAGGTAAGCAGAACGGAAGAACGAAAATTTTGAAGTTGAGGACTTCCTATGTATCACCATGTGAAGAAGATGATGTACACCGTCAATATTGGAGAGCCGGACGTTCGATTTGGGAATATGCTGCTCGAACAGTTTGGAGGTGCAAACGGCGAGTTAGCGGCTGCTCTGCAATACACGATCCAGGGCTGGAACTGTGTGGACGATCTGGGACGGAGAGATCTGCTGCTGGATATCGGGACGGAAGAGTTGAGCCATCTTGAGATTGTAGGGGCGCTGATTCGGATGCATCTGAAGCCGCTGAAGACCAATCGCGAGGCGGCGGAGGCTGATCCACTAGTAACGATTGCGGGAGGCGGAGGCGTGGCCCTGTTCGATTCGATGGGCAACCCCTGGACTTCCACTTACCTGAAGATTACCGGCGAGCTTGATGTGGACCTTCGGAGCAACATCGCTGCGGAGGCGCGAGCGAAGATCGTGTATGAGAGATTGATTGACCATACAGACGATCCTGGGACGATCGATACATTGCAATTCCTGATGACGCGAGAGATTACACACATGAAGGCGTTTCAAGCGGCGTTGGAGAGTCTGGAAAAACCGATGTTCTCGATTGGAATGTTGCAGCCTACGCCGGGGATTGTGGATGAGTACTTCAACGGATCGACGGGCGATGGCGATGAGGGTGATACAGATATGCGTGGACCTTGGGAGTCTTCGTATGGGCTGCATGTGGTCCAGGCGAAGATGGATGCGCCTGGCGGCGGGCTCTCGGTTCGTGACATTGATGGCAAGATCGATGGCGAGGATCGAGGGAAGCAGGATGAGGCGCAGAAGGCGACGACTGCGGTTGGTAACGAGGCTATTGGGAAGAAGAGTGCGACCGGAGTGAAGAAGGTGAATGGGAGGGGTGCTGCTGCCCGAAGAGAAGCTCGTTGAGGTCGGGTTTTGTGGATGAATTAGGTTGGTAACAACAATGATGCTGGGTCTTAGTTGTTTGATATGGCGGCGTGACAAAAACCACAGCAACTACAAAAGCAAATGCAAATGCGGGGGTTCTTCGCTTCGCTCAGAATGACAACAAGGAGAGGCAAAAGGAAAAGACAGCCACGCGGGCTGCCTTTTCCTTTGATGCTGGGTTGAAGATTTATGCGGGGGAGGGTTGGCCTTCGTTGAAGCCGGGTTTACGGCCTCCCTCTGGTTTGAGGATCTTCTGGCCTTCGCCTGAGCCTGGGTCGACTGCGGCGAGAGCTGATTTGATCGGCGGGAGTTCTTTACCCTCGATGATCAGCTTGATCTCGGCGGCGTCGAGGGTTTCACGCTCGAGCAGGGCGACGGCCATGCGGTGCATGATGTCGTGGTTGGAGTCGAGCAGACTGTAGGCCGACTTGTAGGCAGCGTCGACGAAGGCGCGAACTTCGACGTCGATCTGCTTGGCGGTGTCCTCGGAGAAGTCGCGGTGCTGTGCGATCTCGCGGCCGAGGAAGATCTGCTCTTCCTTTTTGCCGAAGGTCATCGGACCGAGGGGGCTCATGCCGAACTCGCAGACCATCTTGCGGGCCAGCTCGGTGATGCGCTCGATGTCGTTACCTGCGCCGGTGGTCATCTTGCCGAGGAAGATCTCTTCGGCGCAGCGTCCGCCCATGAGGGTGGCGAGGCGCGTTTCGAGGTATTCCTTGGTGACGGTGTGCTGGTCTTCCTCGGGGAGGTAGACGGTGACACCGAGGGCCATGCCGCGGGGGATGATGGTGACCTTGTGGAGCGGGTCAGAGTGCTCGCGGAGCGCGGAGACGAGGGTGTGACCGGCCTCGTGATAGGCGGTGACCTTCTTCTCTTCGTCGGTGAGGAGCATCGACTTGCGCTCGGCGCCCATCATGACCTTGTCCTTGGCTACTTCGAAGTCGAACATGTGGACCGACTTGCGGTTGTAGCGGGCGGCGGTGAGGGCGGCCTCGTTGACCATGTTGGCCAAGTCGGCACCGGAGAAGCCCGGGGTTCCACGAGCGAGGACGTTGAGGTTCACGTCTTCGGCCATGGGGACCTTCTTGGAGTGGACTTTGAGGACTTCCTCGCGGCCACGGATGTCGGGACGATCGACGATGACGCGACGATCGAAGCGGCCTGGGCGAAGGAGCGCAGGGTCGAGGACGTCGGGGCGATTGGTCGCGGCGACGAGGATGACGCCGTCGTTGGACTCGAAGCCGTCCATCTCGACGAGAAGCTGGTTGAGAGTCTGCTCGCGCTCGTCGTGTCCGCCGCCGAGACCTGCGCCACGGTGACGGCCCACTGCGTCGATTTCGTCGATGAAGATGATGCAGGGAGCGTTCTTCTTGCCCTGTTCGAAGAGGTCGCGGACGCGGGATGCGCCGACGCCTACGAACATCTCGACGAAGTCAGAGCCGGATATCGAGAAGAAGGGAACGTTGGCTTCGCCGGCGACTGCGCGGGCCAAGAGGGTCTTGCCCGTTCCCGGAGGTCCGACGAGGAGGACGCCCTTGGGGATGCGGCCGCCGAGGCGCTGGAACTTCTGGGCCTCGCGGAGGAACTCGATGATCTCTTTCAGTTCTTCCTTGGCTTCGTCAACGCCGGCGACATCCTTGAAGGTGATCTTCTTCTGCTGCATGGAGAGCAGGCGAGCGCGGGATTTGCCGAAGCTCATGGCCTTGTTGCCGCCGGACTGCATCTGGCGGAGGAGGAAGAACCAGAGACCGAAGAGCAGAGCGAAGGGAGCGATGGAGATGAGGATGTTCAGCCACTGATTGGAGCTTGGATCCTTGATGTTGATCTCGACGCCGTGGCTGCGCAGGGTGTTGTAGAGGTCCGGATAGTTGCCGGGGATGGTGGTCTCGAACTGGGTCTTGGGGTCATCGCGGTAGTGTCCGGTGACGTCGGCTCCGTTGACGTTGACATCCTTGATTTTGCCCTGATCGGCGTCGTTGAGGAGGGTGGTGAGACTAATCTTTTTCTCCTGAGTGCCTCCCGTTGTTTTGACGACGACCTGCCAAAGGAAGACGAGGCAGGTAATCATGAAGACCCAGATCAGAATTTGTTTGACGGTCGAGTTCAAAGCGTGTTTCCTCATTTTCCGGTCTGGGGCTACTCGAAGAACCCCACTAGTGCTTGCCAGACCCGGCTTCCGGCGCAAGAGACGACGGACGCCTACAACAGTTAGACGATAACCAGCGAGGAAAGGTTCTGATGTGGATGGGCTTGCTCAGTCCCCAACAACAGGCCTGCCTCAGTCAGGTAATTAGATTCTACTCTCAGGCTTGAGGATTCGGGTGCTAAAAGGGGAATCTCGCTGTGACTTTAGAGGGACGGGGGATGACGGGCGGATTTTGGGGCGATCCTGGTTCAAGGCGTAACGGTGATAAGAGGGATAAAGGCTGATCAAAAGGATCGGATTTGGGTGGAAATGCCTCCGGGCGGAACCGGCTTGGGAAAGGTTACTTTTGGGCTATTGGGCCAGAAAGAGGCGGAGTTCGCGGGGTGAGCGTTGGGCTCGGAGACGGTTGGATAGGTGCAGGGCGGAGCCGGTGCGGGCGGCGACGGTGGGGTCGGAGCGGAATCCGCAGAGGGCGAGGAGGCGTGAGGTCTCGTCGAAGCTGAGGCGGGCTCCGAGCTGGCGGGCGGCGGCGCGGAGGACGCGGCGACGGAGTGCGGGGTCGAGGGCTCGGAGGCGATCGAGTTCGATGGAGATGGAGGCGTCGCTGGGGGCGGTGCTGACGGCACGGCCTCCGCCGCGGACGGGTTTGCCGGGAAGGAGGAGCTGGGGCAGGATGCGGGCTAGTTCCGTTTGCCAGCGAGACTCTTCTTCGCGGGCCAGCTCGGCGAGGTTGGCGAGGGTCTGGTCGAGATTGGGGTTGTAGGCGCGGAGCTGGGGCAGGAACTCGTGGCGGATTTTGTTGCGGGTGAAGGCGGTGTCAGCGTTGGTGGAGTCTTCGCGCCAGGGTTGGTTGATGGATTTGAGGAAAGATTCGATCTCGGCTCGGCGGGTTTGGAGAAATGGGCGGAGGATCTTTCCTTTTTGCTGGGCGAGGATGGGGTGGATGGCGCTGAGGCCTTCGGTCCACGCGCCGCGAAGGAGTTTCATGAGGACGGTTTCGGCTTGGTCGTCGAGGGTGTGGGCGGTGAGGATGGCGTCGGCGTGACCGGAGCTGAGGAGGGTTGTGAAGAAGTCATAGCGGGTGTTGCGGGCGGCCTCTTCGATGGTCTCGGGGTCGCCTTCGGCGCGGGTTTGGGCGATGCGTTGGGGGACGTCGGCTTGATGGAGATGGAGAGGGATGTCGAGGGAGATGCAGAGGTCTTCGACGAAGCGCTGGTCGGCGTCGGATTCTTCGCCGCGGAGATGATGGTTGATGTGGACTGCGCTGAGGCCTACGCCTAGCGCGTCGCGGGAGGTGGTGTTGGCGGTGTGGAGGGTGAGGAGGAGAGCTACGGAGTCGGCTCCGCCGGAGATGGCGACACAGAGGCGGTCGCCGGGTTGGATGTGTTCGCGAGAGAAGGGCAGCGCGGGAGGCATTGCCTCTATGTTAGTTGGTCGGAGATGGCTTGTACGCCAACTCTGGATGCGGTTTCTCGCCCGGAGGCATTATCAGTTTTCTTGCTCTTCGCTTGCGGCTGCAAGGAGGGTTGTCTCCTGTGCCGGTGCCTGGATGCCGTGGCGGAGGTATTGGAAGAAGGGCGACTCGGAGGGTGATGGAGGCTGGGCGATCGATGCGGTGCCGGGGAGATCTGAATCGATCAGCGAGGCAAGCTGGTCCCAGACGCGGAAGTCATTCTCGATCTCGTGATGAGGTTTGTTGAGGGTGCGCGAGTACCAGCTGTAGTTGTCGCAGTTGATAGGGCGGTCTTCGTAGGTCATACGAATGTTGCCGAGGATCCTGGTGCGGACGGGATCGGCTGCGGTGATCTCGGGCTGCCCGTGAAGCGGGCCTCTTGTCTGATAGAAGTTGATGGCGGTTGCAACGTTTGGAGAGATCGCAGAGACCTGGTGGCCTGGCTTGCCAATCGTGTCGACTTGGATGGTGAGTGCTACGGGAATGCCGAGACGTCCCAGCTCGCGGGCGAATTCGACTGTCTCGGTGGCGCCCCAACTGTGGCCGTAGATGATCACTGTCGCCTGCTCTTTCTCGAGAGAGGAGAGGACGCCGTCATTGTTGGTGTCGAGGAGATGTTCGACCTGACGCAGGGCCTTTCGTCCGTGGTGATTTCCATAGATGTCGGCGTGGATGGAGGGGTAGCGGTCGCGAAGATAGGCGGCGAACTGTACCTCGGGGTGCTTGGTGTCGTTACGGCTGACGAAGCCGCCAACGAATCCGATAATGATGACGTTCGGGCCGGCGGGAGCCGTTAAAGCGGGATGCGCCACACGGAGGGACGCTTCCTGGCTGTGTGCAGATTTTGGGGCCGCGAGAACCATCGCGGTCAAAATGAAAACCAATCTTGCTAGTTTCCGATGCCGATCTTTCATGCAAATTCCCTCGGCTCATCAGCGTGCTCCCCGAAGCAGGGACACACAATGACTCTTAGGATGTATCCGAGGTAACGAAAGGTTCCTAATTTTGATTGTGAGCTAGCGGCGATGGATTTTGGCCCGGCGTGAGTTTCTACAGTTTATATACTGACTCGATGTTCGAGACAAGGTTAGCGACAGTTGCGGATGCGGAGTTGATTGCGCGGCACCGGCGCAGCATGTTTGTGGATGCAGGGCAGGCGGAAGAGGCAAAGTTGCAGGAGATGGTGGACAACTTCGTCGTGTGGGTGCGGCCGAGGTTGAGTGATGGGAGTTATGTGGGATGGATTGTCGAAGAGGAGGGCCGCGCGGTGGCCGGGGCGGGGATGTGGATGATGGATTTTCCACCGCACTGGATGGATGCAGAGCCAGCGCGCGCCTACTTGCTGAATTTTTACGTCGAGCCGGGGTTTCGTGGGCGAGGGCTCGCGTACGAATTGCTGAAGAATGCAGTGGACGAGGCGCGTCGGCGTGGGATCAGAGTGGTTTCGCTGCACGCTTCGAAGTTTGGTAAGCCGTTGTACGAGCGCAACGGATTTGAACCGACGAATGAGATGATTCTGAGGTTGGAGGACGAGCAAGCTGGGTGAGATAGCGCGCGTATCTTGTATACTTCGCAGGTTATGCGAGTGTTTGTGATTCTTCCGGCAGCGGGGATGGGTACGCGGATGGCCGCGGGCGGGGCGTCGACGGCGGCGCCGAAGCAGTTTTTGGAGATCGGCGGGGTGCCGGTGCTGGTGCGGTCAGTGCGGGCGTTTCTTGAGGTGCCGCGGGTGGATGCGGTGTGCGTTGCGGTGCGGGCCCAGGAGCGAGAGCGGGTGGAGGCACAGATGGAGGAGCATAATCTCGGGCCGCGGGTGCATATGGTGGAAGGTGGGGATCATAGGCAGCAATCGGTGGGGAATGCGCTGGCGGCGTTGGATTGCGATGACGATGATGTGGTGCTGGTGCATGATGCGGTGAGGCCGCTGATCGATTCGGCGACGATCGAACGAACGATCGACGCGGTGATAAAACATGGGGCGGCGATTGTGGGGCTGCCGGCGGTGGATACGATCAAACAGGTGGAACGGACGGCGGATGGGGCGATTGTGACGGCGACGATTCCGCGGGAGAGGATTGTGCAGGCACAGACTCCGCAGGGAGCGAGATTTGGATTGCTGCGGCGGGCGTTTGTGGAGGCGGAGGAGGATGAGTTCTCGGGCACGGATGAGGCTAGTCTGCTGGAACGGGCGGGGGTGGAGGTCGCGGTGGTGGCGGGGTCGGCTAGGAATTTTAAGATTACTCAGCCGGGGGATATTGAGCTGGCGGAGTTTTACCTGGGACGAGCATAGGGCCGCGTGGTGGAAAGACTGTTCGGCGTGGGAAGATAAACGTATGGGAATGAGGATTGGGTATGGATATGATTCGCATGCGTTCACGGCGGGTGTGCCGCTGGTGATTGGCGGGCTTGCGATTGAACATCCTGAGGGGCTGGCGGGGCACTCGGACGGGGATGTGTTGTTGCATGCGATTACGGATGCTTTGCTGGGCGCGGTGAGCGCTGGGGATATCGGGACTTTTTTCCCGCCGAGCGATCCGCGGTGGAAGGGTGCGGCTTCGAGTGTCTTTTTGAAGACCGCGCTGGAAGAGGTGGCGACGGCGGGATACAAGATTGTGAATATCGATACGGTGCTGGTTCTGGCGAAGCCGAAGATTGTTCCGATTGCCGGTGAGCTACGGGAGAGTGTGGCGAAGCTACTGGGAGTGAAGCCGGGTGAGGTGGGGATCAAGGCGAAGACGCCGGAGGGTTTGAATCAGGATGGCGTGGCGGTGGCGCATGCTACGGTGCTGCTCGAGAGCCTGGGGATTCCGGAGTCGGTTGGGGCGATGACAGCTACGGCGGATGTTGAGGACGAGATTGATGTGGTGGTGAAGACGCTGGTGGGAGAGCGGCGGGATGTGTCGGCGCTGGGGCGGAAGGTAAATCCGTTTGATACGGATGATCTGACTTAGAACTGGATGGGTTTGATGTTGCTCCTTCAAAAACTTCAAAGTCGGATGACTGGGTCGGGTAGACTTCCTTTACTGCAAATTTGTCTTTGAGGGACTCCATGAAGATTCGGCTTGGGCTGGTGGTGGTGTGTGCGTTTGTGGCAAGTGTTTGTGGGATGTGGGCGCAGGCTCCGGGGCCTAACGAAGAGGAGTTCATCAAGACGCATTATGCAAAGTATGAGTACCGGATTCCGATGCGGGATGGAGTGAAGCTGTTTGTGTCGGTTTATACGCCGTTGGCCGGGGCGTTCAAGGATGCGGGGCCTTATCCGTTTTTGATGACGCGGACGCCGTATAGCTGTGGGCCGTATGGCGAGGACAAGATGCCGGCGCGGTTGGGGCCTAGTCAGGAGTTGCTGGAGTCCGGGTACATCTTTGTTTGTGGGGATGCGCGGGGGCGGTACGAGAGTGAAGGTGTGTTTCAGGAGATGAATCCGCATATCGACGATAAGAAGTCGAATAAGGCGCATGTGGATGAATCGAGCGACATGTACGACACGGTGGAGTTTCTGTTGAAGCATGTGGAGAACAATAACGGCAAGGTGGGGATTGCGGGGATTAGTTATCCGGGGTTCTATACATCGGCGAGCATTATCGACTCGCATCCGGCGATCAAGGCGGCGAGTCCGCAGGCTCCTATGACGGATCTGTTCTTCAACGACGATGGGTATCATGGCGGGGCGTTTATGCTGTCGGCGAATTATGGGTTTTATGTGAGCTTTCTGCCGCAGAAGAATCCGACGTTGCCGACGCCGAGGACGCCGCATGATTTTGGCACGCCGGATAGCTACAGGTTTTATCTGCAGGCTGGGCCGACGGAGAATCTGGACAAGGGGTTCGATGGGTCGAACTTTCTATTTCATGATCAGCTGGTGCACACGACCTACGACGATTATTGGAAGAAACGTGATCTTTCGCGGCATATGAAGAACATTCATACGGCGGTGATGACGGTGGGCGGGTGGTTTGATGCGGAGGACTTGTCGGGTCCGTTCAAGACGTTTCATGCGATCGATGAGTTCAACCCGGGAGCGGTGAATACGCTGGTGGTAGGGCCGTGGACGCATGGCGGATGGTCGATCTGGGATGGGGACAAGCTGGGTGATGTGAATTTCGGGTCGAAGACGGGTGTGTTTTTCCGGTCGCAGATTCAGTTTCCATTCTTTGAGTACTACCTGAAGGGCCGGAATGGGGCGCCGCTGCCGAAGGCTTACGTGTTTGAGACGGGCAGCAATGTTTGGAAGCGGTATGACGCGTGGCCTCCAAAGTCGGCGACTAAGAAGACGCTTTATTTTCGCGCGGGCGGGAAGCTGAGCTTTGATCCGCCGGCGGAGAAGGCCGGCGGGGATGAGTATGTGAGCGATCCGGCGCACCCGGTGCCGTTTGTGAACTTCACGACGGATACGGTTCCGCAGCGGTATATGGATGACGACCAGCGGTTTGCCACGCGACGGCCGGATGTTCTGGTGTATGAGACGGATCCGTTGACGGAGGATGTGACGTTGGCGGGGCCGGTGCGGCCGAGGCTGAAGGTAGCTTCGTCGGGGACCGACTCGGACTTTGTGGTGAAGCTGATTGATGTTTATCCGGAGGACTTTCCGAATCCGCCAACGGATGCGGTGGGGAAGAGGATTCTGGGGGCTGCCCCGATATTGATGGGTGGGTATGAGCAGCTGGTGCGGGGCGAGCCGATGCGGGCGAAGTTCCGGGATAGCTGGGAGAAACCTACGGCTCTGCCGCCGGGGAAGATGGTTGAGGTGAACGGCGAGATGCCGGATATCAATCATACGTTCCGGACGGGGCACCGGATTATGGTGCAGGTGCAGAGCTCGTGGTTTCCGCTGGTGGACCGGAATCCGCAGACGTTTGTGGATATACCCTTTGCCAAGCCGGAGCAGTTTGTGAAGGCGACGGAGACGGTGTATCGGAGCGCGGATTCGGCTAGTGGGGTTGAGGTGCTTGTGGTGCCACAGCACTAATTGTTGGATTGAGGATCGAGACTGTAGATGGGGCCTTCGGCGCTCTTGTACGTGGAAGTATGATGGCGCATACAAGAGGTCAAGATGATCCACGATACGCTGCATGAACTTTTCCAGGCGCACTATATCCATGAAGTTCTCCATCTGCTGAGCGGATGTGTTGGCTCGTTCTTTGGAACCTGGGCCTACTTCCGGATATTCAGAAAGACGAGGAGCGATCAGGCCCGTTAGGACTAGATCGATCTCTCCTGAAGATTGACAAACGGCGGGGTCTCGATCTATTGTTTCCCCTAATATGATTAGGGAAGACAAGACTGAGGCTGGCCAGTTGATTCAGGGCACGATGGAGATGCTGATCCTGAAGGCGCTGATACGTGGGGCGATGCATGGGTATGGCGTTGCCGAGTGGATTGAACAGACTTCGCAGCAGGTGTTGAAGGTGGAAGAGGGTGCGCTGTATCCGGCGCTGCACCGGCTTGAGCTCCGGGGGCTTTTGAGTGCGAAGTGGGGTGCTTCAGAGAACAATCGCAGGGCGAAGTTCTATCAGTTGACGGCTGAGGGGCGCAGGCGGCTTGAGAGTGAATCGTCGCGGTGGGCGCGGTTATCGGCGGCGGTGGCGTTTGTGATGCAGGCTTCGTGATTCGAGAATCTGGGGGAGATTGCGATGGCGAGTTCGCATGAGTTCTGGCTTCGGTTGAAGGCGTTGTTCCGAAAGCGGCGGATGGATCGCGAGATGGCAGAGGAGCTGGAGTTTCATCAGGCGATGCTGCGGGAGAAGCTGTTGCGCGAGGGGGTGCCCGCGATGGCGGTGGATGGGGCGACGAGGCAGAGGTTTGGCAATCCCACGCGTTGGCATGAGCGGCTGCGGGAGTTATGGCAGTTCAGGACGCTGGAGAATCTACTGCGGGATCTTCGGTTTTCTTTGCGGTTGCTGATGAAGTCACCGGGATTTACGGTGGTGGCGTTGCTGACGCTGGTGCTGGGCGTGGGTGCGAACACTGCGATCTTCTCTTTGATCAATGGATTGCTGCTGCGGCCGTTGCCGGTGCCTCATGCTGAGCAATTGGCGGTTCTTGGGATCGACCAGCAAGGCCCACGGACGCAGTACAGTTTTCCTGCGCCACTTTTTCGGGGCCTTGAGAAGAGGCATGAGGCGTTCTCCGATGTTTTTGCTTTCACCCTTGAGCCGTTGCAGGTGCGGGGCAGCTCGAACAATGAGACCGTTGTTGGCGAGTATGTAAGCGGACAGTACTTTCGGGGGCTGGCGACTCCGGCAGAGCTAGGGCGCACGCTGACGCCGGAGGATGATGTTACGGGTGGAAATCCGGCGGGGATGGGAGTTGTCATCAGCGAGCGATTCTGGCGGAGCTGGTTCGATGGCGCTCCGGATGTTGTCGGGCGAAAGCTGCAGATCGATAATGCATTGGTTACTGTAGTGGGGGTGATGCCTAAGTCGTTTATAGGAGCGAGCCCTACGCAACAACCGGAGATCTTTGTTCCGCTTTCGGCTGAGCCGATCTTCGAGGGTGCGCGCAATATGACGGTTGCAGGCATCCATGGGTGGTGGTTGACGGTGATGGCGCGGATGAAGCCGGAAGTTACGGTGGAGCAGGCGAACGCGGCGTTGTTGCCTGTCTCGATGCCGATTGTGAATGAGACCGATGCTGATCCGGCCTGGATAGCGCGGGCGGAGAAGAAGCACTTCCATTTCACCGCGGAGCCGGGTTCGAAGGGGTTCAGCTATCTGAGATTTACCTTCCGTAAGCCACTGATCGCGGTGTTTTCGATGTGCGGCGGGGTTTTGCTACTGGCGTGCCTGAACCTGGCGAGTCTGTTGATGGCGCGGGGCGCGGCACGGGAGCGGGAGTTGGCGACGCGGCTTGCGATGGGAGCGACGCGAGTGCGGTTGATTCAACAGCTTTTGATCGAAAGCTTGTTGATCGCGGTGATGGGTACGGCGATTGGGCTGGCGGTGGCGCCCTTTGTAAGCAGGGCACTGGCGACGATGCTGATGGGTGGAGGATCTCGTGCGGTGCATCTGGATACCTCGCTGGATCTGCGAGTGTTTGCGTTTGCTGCTTTGGCCGCAGTAACGGCGGCGCTGTTGATCGGCCTGGTGCCGGCGCTGCAGGCGACTTCGCGGAATCTGCATGACCACATCAAGGAGGGTCAGCATGCAACACGGGCGCATGAGCGACGGAGGATTCTGCCGCAGGCGATGCTGGCGGCAGAGGTTGCGCTTGCGTTGATGTTGGCGGTAGGTGCCGGCTTGTTGTCGACAAGCCTGATACGGCTTTACCGCTCGGGCGCGGGGTTTGATCCGAAGGGATTGGTGAACGTGGTTCTGAAGACGGACAAGCAGTCGCTGGATGGGGATCAGCTGACGCTGTTATATAGGCAGTTTGGCGAGTCGTTGAGCCGCCAGCCGGGAGTGGCTCGCGTGAGCTATGCGCGTATGACGCCGCTGACCGATATGGGGTGGGATTGGGAGTATATGGTTCCCGGGAGCAATAAGATTGATGCGCATGTGAACGCGGTGGGGCCGGCTTATTTTGAGACGATGCGGATTCCACTTTTGAATGGGCGTGAGTTTGGCTGGAATGACACGAAGGCGACCGGATCGAAGGCGATTCTGAACCAGACGGCGGCGAAGCTGTTCTTCGGCGGGGAGAATCCGGTGGGCCGGACTCTTGTGCACGAGAAGGATTCGCGTGAGATTGTCGGCGTGGTGGGGGATGCGAAGTACGAAGACCTGCGGTCGCCTGCTCCGCCGACGGTGTATGAGCCGTTTATGGCGTTCATGGAAGGGAAGCCGGTCTACACGGTCATTGCCCGAGTGAATGGGCAGGTTGGACCGCTGGCTGGAGCGGCGCGATCGATCGCGACGCAACTTGCGCCGGATATTCCGGCCCCGGTGATGACGACGATGGACCGGGTGCTGGATGAGTCGATCAGTTCGGAGCGGGTGATGGCGTTGCTGTCGGTGTTCTTTGCGGCGTGCGCGCTGCTGGTGACGGGGATTGGGCTGTATGGGACGCTGGCGTATGCGACGGCTCGGAGGACGAGTGAGATCGGGATTCGGATGGCGCTGGGGGCGCGGCGGGCGCAGGTGGTGAGGATGGTGTTTCGGGAGAACTCGTGGGTTGCGGTGGTGGGTTCGGGGGTGGGCTTGGTTGCGGCGGTGCTGGCTTCGCGGGCGCTGGCTAGTTTTCTTTACAGTACGTCGTCGCGGGATCCGTGGGTGATGGTGGGATCGGTTGCGGCGGTAGTGGGGATTGCGAGTGCGGCTTCGTTGATTCCTGCGCTGCGGGCGGCGTGGATTGAGCCTATGGAGGCGATCCGGCACGAGTAAACCTGGCCAACGCGACGGGTCAGGTAAGCGAGGTATAGACTGCTTCGCACTGCTGGTTGTCGTCGGGCCCTGCGATGAACAGTGCGAAGGAGGCTGCTATGCCTGATGAGAAACTTCCGGTTGCGTTTGAGCCAACTCGTAATTACACCGGCGTCGATATGCAACAGGGGCGCGTTCCGCTTGACCCGGATAGCAATGAGCAGGGTGCGATTGATGGCAGACCGCCGGTTTTGGAGAAGAAGGCGACCGTTACTGCGATTCCGAAGAAGCCCGATGGGAAATAGCGGTACTGTCAGTGCGTGCTTCTTCGGGTTTACCAGATGCGTACCCGGTCTTTAGGCGCGAGATAGAGTTTGTCGGTGGGTTGGATGTCGAAGGCGGTGTACCAGCCGTCTTCGTTGCGGACGGTTAGGGCTCGGTATTGTCCGGGTGGGTGCGGGTCGGTGAGGACTTGTTGACGCAGGGCTGCGTCGCGGGTGACGGAGGCCCAGTTTTGCGCGAAGGCGATGAAGAACTGCTGGTCGCCGGTGAATTTGTCGACTGCGGGGGCTCCGTTGCCCTTGAGTGAGGCGTGGAAGGCGTCGAAGGCAGCGGCGAGGCCGGCTACGTCGGCGATGCTTTCGCCGAGGACCTGCTTGCCTTTGACGTGGACTCCGGGGAAGGGTTCGTAGGCGTCGTACTGCGCGGCGAGAGCGGCGGTGACGGTTTCGAAGTGCTGGAGGTCTTCGGGGGTCCACCAGTTGCGGACGCGGCCCTGCGAGTCGAATGCTGCTCCTTCGGAGTCGAAGGTGTGGCTGATCTCGTGGCCGATGATGGTGCCAATGGCTCCGTAGTTGTGAGCGGCGGGGGCTTTGGGATCGAAGAAGGGCGGTTGCAGGATGGCTGCGGGGAAGTTGAGGCCGTTGTTGAGGGGGAGATTCACGGCGTTGACGGTCTGGGGCTCCATGCACCACTCGCCGCGGTCGGTAGGTTGGCCGATGCGGCTTAGGGAGTAGTGGTATTCGAAGAGGCTGGCGTTCCAGAAGTTGGCGAAGAGGTTATCGGGCGAGATGGCAAGGGCGGAGTAGCTGCGGAAGTGATCGGGATAGCCGACGCTGACTTTGAGTGTGCTGAGTTTCGTGATGGCTTCTTTTTTAGTGGCGGGGGCCATCCAGGTGATGTTTTCGAGGCGGACACGGAAGGCTGCGAGGAGGTTGGCGACCATGGATTCGACCTGGGCCTTGGCTTCGGGAGAGAAGAAGCGTTTGGCGTAGATCTGGCCGACAGGGTCGCCGAGGGTGGCAGAGACGAAGGAGTCTGCGCGGATGTCGCGTGGGCGTGGCTGAGGAGTTCCGTTAAGGGTGGTGGCGAAGAAGGCGAAGCGCTCGTCGGCGAGGGCTTTGGAGATGCCGGTGGCGTGGTCCTCGATGAGGTGGTAGGCGAGGAGGTCTTTCCAGGCGTCGATGGGCTGGGAGGCTACGAGAGCGGATTCGCCGGTGAAGGCGGTGGGCTGCCAGACGATGAAGGTTTGCTGTTTCTCCAGGCCGGCGGCGCGGAGGAATTCGGGCCAGTCGAGGCCGGGGGCTTTAGCGGTGAAGTCGGCTGGGTGCCAGGGGTTGTTTGCTTTGTGAATGTCTTCGTCGTCGGCGAGCGAGATTTGCACTTTGGCGATGGCGGTTTCGAGGGCGAGGATGCGGGCAGCGCGAGTGTCGGAATCGGATAGGCCGGCGAGACGGAGCATGGCTGCGATATGGGTCTGGTACTTCGCGCGGATGCTCTTCATGCTGTCGGAGTCTTCGAGGTAGTAGTCGCGATCGGGGAGCTCGCCGCCGCCCTGGAGGAGATAGGGAGCGTAGTGGTCGGGGTCGTTGAAGCTGGGCGCGACCCAGAGGCCGAAGATGTTCGAGGTATGGAAGTTGGTGAAGTTGAGGGCGTCGACGTCGGCGCGGAGGGTGAGGCCGAGGGCCTGGGCGAGTTCGCGCTGGGTGTGGATGGCGGCGATCTCGGCCAGATGAGGCTTGAGGGCGGCCATGCCGTGGGATTCGATGGCGGCCTCGTCCATGTAGGAGTGATAGAGGTCGGCGATCTTGCGCTCGTTGGAGCCGGCGGGGGCGTTGGATTGGGCGGCGTCACTGATGATGCTCGCGACTTGTTTGAAGCTCAGGTCGACGAGTGTGTTGAAGACGCCGAGGGCCGCGCGGTCCGGCGGGAGGGTGGTGCGAGCGATATAGCCGCCGTTGGCGTAGAGGTAGAAGTTGTCGCCGGGACGGACGGCGGGGTCCATGTTGGGGATGGAGATGCCGGTATCCTGCGCCAGGGCGGCGGTTGAGATTGCGAAGACGCAGAGAAGGACGGGAAGGATGCGGCGGGTGAGGCTAATCATTTCGGTGGGGACTCCTGATGTGGCGCGGGCTGCAGACAGGGAACGCGTGGAAGCCGAGTTTCTGCCCGGATCATTATCGCTCAGGCGGTGGCGAAGGGGTGTTCGAGCGAGGGGCTTTGGGGGTGAACATTTTGCCGCCGTCTTCGGTGACGTGCCAGTCGTCTTCGAGGCGCACGCCGAACTCGCCGGTGATGTAGATGCCGGGTTCGTCGGAGAAGCACATGCCGGGGGCGAGCGGGGTGGTGTTGCCACGGACGAGATAGGGCCACTCGTGGCCGTCCATGCCGATACCGTGGCCGAGGCGGTGGGTGAAGTATTTGTAGTCGGGGCCGTAGCCGGCGGCGGTGATGATGTTGCGGGCTGCGGTGTCGATGGCCTGGCACTGCACTCCGGGGTGAGCTGCGGCGAGCGCGGCGGACTGGGCTTGATGGACGATGTCGAAGACTTTGCGGGCTTTGTCGAGTTTGGGTGAGTTGGCGTCGCCGAGGACGAAGGTGCGGGAGATGTCGGATTGGTAGCCTTCGACGGTGCAGCCGTCGTCGATGAGGATGATCTCGCCTTCGCGGATGGTTTGGGGTTGCAGTGAGCCGTGGGGAAGTGCGGAGTACTCGCCCACCTGACAGCTTGCATCGCCGGTGACGCCGCAGCGAGAGTAGGCGGCGTCGATGAGTTGGGAGAACTGGCGGTTGGTCATGCCGGGTTGCGTGGATTCGTAGCAGGCTTTGTACACCGACCACGTGATGTTGTTGGCCAACTGCATGAGGGCTAGTTCTGCGGGGGATTTGATGGCGCGGCAGCCGTAGGTGATGGGGGTTGCACTGGTGGCGGTGAGGGTGGGGCTGGCGTGGGTGATGCCGTCGGCGAAGACGAATTGCGTGCGCTCCTCGATTCCGATGCGGCCGGTGGCGATGCCGGATTCCTTGAGGGCCTTGGCAAGGAGTTTGTAGGGGTCTTCGTCTTCGTTCCAGGTGTAGACGCGGGTGGTTTCGGCGGAGGGGAGTGTGGCTGGTTTGGCTTCCATGCGCTCGCGAACGCGGCCCTCTTCGAAGACGGGGCAGACGATGAAGGGTGCGCCTTTGGCGGGGAGGGTCCAGGCGAAGAAGCGCTCGGACTGACCCCAGCGGAGGCCGGTGAAGTAGTTGAGCGAGGTGCCAGTGGCGATGACGATGGCGTCGATCTTGTTCTGGTGCATGAGGGCGCGGGCGCGATCGAGGCGCCGCTCGCGTTCGGTGAGGGTGATAGGGACGGCCTCGTTGCGACGGCTGGTGAGGGCCGCGATAGCTGGGGGGAGATTCTCGGGTTGGACTCTCTCTGCGCGTGCGGATTGTGCGGCGGCGGTGACGACAGGCGATGCCGCAGCGGCGGCGGCAGAGGTAAGGAGGAAGCGGCGGCGGTTGAGCATGGGTGCGACTAGTGTACTCGGGAAGATTCGCACGCGATGCTGCTTGAGGAAGAAATGTCGCTGCGTGGCAGCCGGATGGCTATCGGGAGTTCACTTCCTGAACCGCAGTCTTCATGTGGAATTCGGCGCCGGACTGGCAGACGGTGTAGTCGGCGAATTTGGTGGAGTCGGATCTCGGGTCTTCCTGGCTGAAGCGATAGGTTCGGAGGGCGTAGCACTGCTGGGTATTTTGCGCGAGCGTCGCTGGCTTGTTGCCTGATGCCTGCGGGACTGGTGAGGCTAGCCTTAAGGCGGGGACGGCGGCCGGTGTTTTGGGTGACAGGCTGAAGTTCTCGGAGTGAAGGGGTTGCTGGAGTTGATTGTTTTGTGTGTTAAGAGATTGAGCCTGGGCCAGGAAGGGAGGCTCATGTTGTAGGGTGAGGTAGTTTTGTGGGGACGGGCTGGACGGCAACCGGGAAGACGCGGGCGTTTTGTCGGGTGAGGACTGTGCGGCGGCTGGCGCGACGCATGCGGGGAGAAAGAGTGAAAGAATTAGAAGGCGAGGGAGCATAGGTCCTCCTCGTGACGCTTGGATTATAGTTCTCGGATTTGAGAGCTGTATACGGACTCTTGGGGACGGAGGTGACGGGCGAGTGGGTGAGTTTTTCGGCGTGGTGACGGATATCCGTGAGGAGTCTCGTGATGGAGGCAGGCAGCGGTGGCAGATGGCTTTGGACCGGACTGAGTTTGCTGTTGGCGATGTTGGGGTTTTGGAGGCGGTTGCGCGGAGCGGGACGAGGCTGGTGGTTCCGGTGCTTGGTGTGGTGAGGGATGGCGCAGGTGAGGTGTGGCACGTGGTGGAGAAACCGCTGGCTGCGGGGACTGCGGTGACGGGGCGAGTGAGCGTGGGGTTCGAGGGCTAAGTTTTGACGGAGTTTGCGTCAGGCTGCGGCTTGGAGTGGGCGGGGGATTGCTGGTACACTCAATGATGTTGTCCTGCTGCCTTGGGCCCGCGATTGCGGTGCGCGATGCTAAATGGTGGGGGGCTGTAGCTCAGCTGGGAGAGCGCCTCGTTCGCAACGAGGAGGTCAGCGGTTCGATCCCGCTCAGCTCCACCAAAACAATACTCAACAACATCCCAGAAAGTCCTAAAGCCAGTGGAAAAGCTGGCTTTTTCCTTGTTTTCAGTCCGGGCGGGACCAGCAACATCCATTGACATCTGGGGGCATGCGGGGGCAATAACGGGGGCATCTGGACCTTCTGGCAATGGAGATGGCCCCCACAATGCCCCTGACCGACGTGATCGTAAGGAACGCCAAGCCTACCGGCAAAACACGCAAGCTCTCCGACGAGCGAGGACTCTACCTTGAAGTATCGCCAACCGGAAGCAAATGGTGGCGGCTGAAGTATCGCTTCGACGGGAAAAAAAAGCGTCTCGCCCTTGGCGTGTACCCGGATATAGGCCTGAAGGATGCTCGGGAGCGCCGGGAGGCGGCCCGCAAGCTCCTCGCCAATGGTGTCGATCCGGGGGAGTACCGCAAGGCGCAGAAGCAGACTCGCATCGGTGATGTGTCCAATAGCTTCGAGGTCATCGCGCGGGAGTGGTTTGCCAGGTACGGCACGACTGGGGCCGCTACCCACAGCGAAAGGACCATGAGACGGTTGGAGCGTGATGTCTTCCCTTGGATCGGAAATCGACCGATTGGGGACATCCACGCGCCAGAGATTCTGACGGTGTTGCGCCGAGTCGAAGCGCGCGGGGCAGGGGAGACGGCGCACCGTGCGCTCAGCAACTGCGGACAGGTGTTTCGCTACGCGGTCGCCACGGGGCGGGCTAGCCGAGATCCGTCCGCCGATCTTCGCGGTGCCCTGTCCAGGGTGAAGAAGTCCCACTTTGCCGCCAAGACCGATCCGGAGACTGTCGCGGGGGATTCTGCGCCTAGCGCCCTTGCTCTTTGTGCGTCCCGGGGAGCTACGGACGGCCAAATGGGCAGACATCGATCTGAAAGAGAAGCAGTGGCGGTACGTCGTCACCAAGACCAAGACGCCGCACATCGTTCCGCTGTCGCGGCAGGCGGTTGAGATTCTGAACGAATTGCACCCGCTCACCGGGAAGGGGACCTATGTGTTTCCCAGTGCGCGGACCAGCTCCCGCCCGATGAGCGATAACGCAATCCTGGCCGCCATGCGAAGGGCAGGCATCGATAAGGAGGAGATGACCGGCCACGGGTTCCGAGCCGTGGCCCGAACGATCCTGGACGAAGTGCTGGGTGTTCGCCCTGACTTTATCGAGCACCAGCTAGCCCATGCGGTGCGGGATCCCAATGGACGCGCCTACAACCGCACCGCGCACTTGCCTGAGCGCAAGAGGATGATGCAACAGTGGGCCGACTATCTTGACAAGCTCAAGGGCGGCGCGCAGGTAATTCCGATACGCCAGGGGGCCTAACTCGGATTTGGGGTAAATAACCGGCGGGTCACTCCGCAAGCGCGCAATTTCTTGACTATGGCTTCTGCGATATCCTCGACATCGGACTCACTGGCCGTGGTCGGGTCGCCAAACCCCGCAGTATCTTTCCGTGCCGCTGACCTGCCACTTCGCCGTAGCTGAGGAAGATGGTCAAAACCTTCTCATGGCCAAGGTTCTGGCTCCAGGCTTTGCACCCGCCAACGGACAGCTCATCGTTCTGGCAAGTTTGCAATGAACTTCAGAGCCGTGATGCTCGGCAGAAAGCAATATGCTGATGCCCACGTGGTAACGAAGCTTGAGAATCCCGTTATCTTCAGAGAGGGGGCACCGGTGGACTGCGGAATCTCAAAAACACTTTCCGTCGGATCACTGACGCGACTCGTCATTACGTCCTTAGCTTTCGGATTCAATCGGGTCGCTCCTACAAAGTCATAGCCATTGAGCCATTCCCGCGTGAACCTGGGCGAATTTCCAAGAAAACAAAGCCGATTAGCCGCTGGCAGTTCTCCGGCCTTCGCCTCGCCCAGGACGCAACCCGCTCCGCCTGAACGGCATTGCAAGCTGACCCACGTCCCGCCGTCCCGCTGGGTATTCTCCCAGTACCCTTTCGCCCTGCTCCGGTTGTATCGTCTCTCCAACTCCCTCGGGAGAGTTTCGCTCTCTTTGCGGCGAGCTTCGCGCAGCATTCGAAGATGCAGGGTCGATACAGGAGCGGCACCCCATGAAGATTCATACCTCAATCCTTCTCTTCACGCTACTTCCCACGCTTCCCCTCTTCGCAAGAGACAAATCGGACATACTGGTGATGAACAACGGAGACCGCCTGACCGGCGAGATCAAGGGGCTCTCCGCCGGCACCCTCTACGTCAGCTTTGACTACATACTTAGCACCAGCTCGGTCAACTGGTCCAAAGTAAATCACGTGGAAAGCACACAGTTGTTTATTGTCAAAACCGAGAGCGGGATGGTGTACACAGGCACGCTTAAGACAACGGAACGTGCCGGAGAAAGACCCATGCAGATTGAGATCGCGAGTGCGACCGAGCCCGCCGTCGTAGTCGAGCAACCTCAGATCGTCGAAGTTAATCAAACCGCTGAGCGGTTCCTGCAGCGACTCAATGGTGATATCAACTTAGGCTTCAACTACACAAAGGGCAATCAGGCGGCACAGTACAACTTCAACTCCTCCGTCGAATACCCGCGCCCGCGCTGGGTTGCAGGGGTAGCCTATCAGTCCACTCTCTCCTCCAGCAGCGGATCAAACGTGACGACACGAAACGACCTCAGCTTCGACGGTGAACATCTCTTGCGTTGGAACACGTGGTTCTACGCAGGTAACGCAACCTTTCGGCAAAGTTCGGAACAAAACATCGATCTGCAGACCAACATCGGGGGCGGCATCGGACGTTTCTTGAAGAACACGAACCGCGCCAAGATCTCACTCCTGGGCGGCCTGGCCTGGCAGAATACGAAATACTCCCCGTCCAGCACCGCCCAAATCGGGCAGCAACAAGTTCTCGCTGCATTGATTAGTGGGAAAATGAGCATGTTCCGGTTCAACAAAACCAACCTCGACGTCACCGCCTCGATTCTCCCCGCACTCAATCAGCCTGGACGCTTCTACTACGACACCAACATCACCTATTACGTTAAGCTCTTCGGCGATCTCAACTGGAACACCTCGTTCTATGGCAACTGGGATACTCGCCCTCCGGCAGGGTACTCCGGCAGCGACTATGGCGCCAGCTCAGGGCTTGGTTGGACGTTCGGAAACAAATAAACAGGTCAAATAAATCAGCGCTTCTGCGCATCACACCGCTGCCAGATCAAACCGAAGCGATGATAGTCTGTCCACCGGCACTTGGCGCTGGCATTGAAGCTATCCGTGTTGCTCGAATCGAGAGCGCGAAGCACGGAAATTTCGTCGCTGAGTGCAAAGACGGAATCGTCAACACGACTCACGCAGGGGGATAGATGGACCCCGAGGCCGCCCGAGTATTTGAAGTGATGCGAATGTTGTTAAGGAACGGCTCTGTTCCCGCTCACGGACCCTCCAGCTAGGCACTAGTCGCGTTAGCGCGAGATTTATTTTTACCCATGCATGCCAGGAAACTCGAAAAGGAGGAGAACTGGCTCGCCTGGGGGCAACTTTGGGGGCATCTCGTGGGGAGGAAAATGATAAGTGCAAGCAATAAAGCGGTTTATTGGCGCAGTTCGATTGTGCTCAGCTCGATCATTGCGGATTGAACGGCAGACGAGACGGCACTTTTATGTCGTTTGGATCACAGTCGTTCGATATGTGCTCCGAATCAGTCTATTTTCCACGTCTCATCGGAAAATACATATAAGTGCCTATGGAACTCTGACAACCTTCTCAATCCACGGAAGATCTTTTCTGAGGCTCTGTTCGATGCCTTGTTTCAATGTAAGGTTGGCGCTAGGGCAGTGAAGACAGGTTCCCATCAGCCTCACTGAGACAACGTCACCCTCAATCGAGACAAGCTCGACGTTGCCACCATCGACCTGCATGGCGCCACGCAGGCGGCCCAGTACTTCTTCGACTTCTATCGCACTATTAATCGTGGGCCTCCTCTTTCAGAGCGACGCGGAAGGTCACCTCCAGCTCTGCGTTTGGCTCCTTCTTAAAGTACGTCGAATAGTCCTGATTTCGCGTACGATCTTCAGGGTTCATATCAGGAGCTTGCGCACCACTCGCGACATTGAATTGTCGTATCAACTCGTTCATCGCTCCGTTACAAAGCTCCGGGCTTTGGCACCAGGCAGTCAATTTCGTGGCGGGCATCGGCACCCTAACCTCCGCCACATAGGACGAAGGGAGAGATTTATAGTTGTCGTAGAGATCGCGGAGATCCCTGATGATGGCGCGATCGTTCGTCTCAAAGCCTAGCATTTGGACTGTCCCACGCAGGCTCTGCTGTGTGCTCTTCGGCGCGCCTTTTGGAAACGGAAGTTGCAATGGCGCGACGATGATCGCCCGATCGGCGCTCAGAAAGAAGTAATACCCCGGCAGAAACTCAAACGGAAGGCGCTTGACTCTCTCCTGCTGCTCTTCCGAATCATCATCTTCGACTACAAAATCCCTAATGATGTTTTCGCTTTTCTTGGTCGCGGCATCAGTGAGCTTCCGGCTTACGATACCGGCTTCGACGCGATCTTGGGGAAGACTCGAACCTACCGCGGGAGCATCGTCTCTTTCGAATCTCTTTCTTCGCGTTCTTCGGCCGATGAATAGAGCATGCCAGTCCTTCAAATCCCTCTTATTCAAGCAAATGATTTCGGCACACGGTTCGCCGTTAGATTTTTTTTTGCGCACAAGTGTCGCGTAGAAGCTCTTGAACTCGCTGTCTTCCAGGGCGATATACCCAAGCGCGGGAGTGTAGGCCAGCACCCGAACCACCTCATCTCCATCCACCTTATTGAGCATCGCCGACAAGCGGTCTATCAGGTCGGGAAATGTAGTAATCCTGCGCCGCATCTCGCGAAGATCGTGCAGAGTAAACGCAAAGCCCACGATGGTGACAAATCCCATGAAGGCCGCGAAGATGCCACCAGGGTCATGCTGAATTAGATACAGCTTATGATCGAGCGGTGAACTCGATCGGGCCGAGACCCACCACACAATCAGAGCTAACGCCAGGCATCCCGCTGTTCCAAGGAGTATCGTAGAGTCCTTCACCGAGACCCAAAAGCAACTGGCGCTCTCCTTCAGACCGCTTTGTCCGATGCCAGAGAAGAGGAGGCCGCAGAATCCTCCACCGATAAAGACACCAAGAAACGCCGCAAGCCCTCTCCATTGATTCTGAACCTTGGAGAAGTATATGGAGTTCTGGGCTCCCTCATCGATTAGGAGAGATGCCGCAACGATAGAGGTAATCACCAAGCCAGCAAGGATCGCCGATGGGATCGGTCCCTTAAGGGGCTCGACGAGCTTTAATAAAGAGAGGCGGGCATTTCGCAACGTAGCCATTCTGACACCTCAGGATCGAGCGCAGCGGAAACCCATGTTTGTAGCAGTTTGCGAGGGGAGCATCGCTCCCCGGTTTGCACATCGCAGGCGAAATGGCTGAATGACATTCCACGATCCGCCTCTTCGTACTCGAGTCTCTCCAATGGCTGGGCCCGTCGGATTTGACGAGGGACTCTCCGCATAGTACGACTCCGCGTACCAGTCGGAGCACCATTGCCAGACATTTCCGACCATATCGTAGAGATCAAGCCCATTCGGCGGATAATTTCTCGTCTTTGTCGTACCCGGAAACTCTGACGCTACCGCGGCGAAGTTCGACTGCGTACCGTCGGGAAGTTCATTGCCCCAAGGATACTTCGTTGAAACAAGCCCGCCTCGCGCAGCCTTCTCCCATTCGGCTTCAGTCGGCAATCTCGCTCCAGCCCACCCGCAATATGCGACGGCATCGTTCCAAGTGACAAGAACGACAGGATGCTCTTCCCGTCCAGGCGTGGAATAGGTTCTCCAACTCAACTCTGCAACGTTCTGGTATCTGCCATCGTGAACTCCCCAAGCCGATCCAGCCAGCTCTGCTTCGGTCCTGTAGCCGGAGCCTTCGATGAAGTCCGAGTAAGCGCGATTTGTTACGGGGGTTTGATCAAGCCAGAAATCAGCCAGTTCTACGAGATGCCCCGGGGCCTCCGCCTGACTGCCGCTCGAGGAGCCCATCCAGAAGGCTCCTTCGTGGATGAACACCATTCGCGACTCGCGTCGCTTTCCAACATAATCCCCTACATCCGCCCGTTCTACCAAGCGCTGTGCTTTTGAAAGAGTCATTTGCTTAACTCCCTTCCAGAAGATCCATTATCTGCTTCTTAAGTTCAATGAAGGGGACCTCAAACTGTAAAGCCTTTGCTCGCGGACGTCCAAAGGGAACTCTAAAGGCGCCGAGGATGCTTCCATCGCCCAGGACGACAACCCGATCTGATAAAAAAATCGCTTCGTCGATACTGTGCGTAACAAAAACAATCGCCTGCTTTTCTATCTCCCAAACCTCCAACAGCCACGCTTGCATCTTCTCTCGTGTGTAGACGTCGAGCGCGCCGAACGGTTCATCCATCAGCAAGACCGCGGGATTGCGTGCAAGGGCGCGAGCAAGAGCTACACGTTGAACCTGTCCACCAGATAGTTCCGCTGGGTACTTCCTGGCCTCGGTCGTAAGATCTGTCATCTTCAGCAAAAGCTGGAGTCTAGCGATCTTATCGCCCGCATTCTGTTCCCGATCGATTCCGAAAAGAATATTACCTTTTACTGTCAGCCAAGGGAAGACAGCATAGTTCTGGAAGATCATCCCAAAATTTGCAGGTAAGAGTACGTCACCCTCTTTGTCGATAAAACCGGCAAGGGCGTTGAGCAAGGTTGACTTGCCGCAGCCGGACTTTCCGACAATTGCGACGAACTCCCCTTTTTCAACCCGGAGGTTTATGTCATGAATGACCTCTCGGCCTCCGTAACAAACGCGCAGGTTTCGCAGTTCGATTTCCGGCTCGTTCATCATGTCGAAGTGTCCAATTTAAGCCAGGGGAAGGCGATTTGCAGTGATTTGGCCAAAACAAGATCGCTCGCCAGCCCCAGAAACCCCAGTACCGCTAATGCCGCGATCATGCGGTCAACACGATACGCAAGATATGAGACCGATATCTGATAACCAACTCCTGCCGATGCTCCGGACAGCTCAGAGACGTAGACCATAACGAAAGCCAGGGAGATTCCAACACGGAGGCCAGCCACAATAAACGGGAGCGCAGACGGAAGGATGACACGCCAAATCAGGCTCGGATAGTGGCAGCCGAGCGTGCGCGAGCTCCAGAGAAACGAGTGCGGTACGCTGCGTGCTCCGAGATCCGAATTGATCCAGACCGGGAAAAAGACGGCGAACGCGATAGAGAAGACCTTCGAAACTTCTCCGATTCCAAGCCAGATGATGATGAGCGGAATAATCGCCACGGGAGGCAATGGCCTAAAGATCTGCAGGATGGGCGAGAGATATGCGTCATATTTCTCCAGTCTTCCCGTCAGCAGGCCCAGAACAATTCCCGCGCTGCTTCCGATGAGGAAGCCGAGGATGGCGCGCCAGAGGCTGGCGAGAATATCCCTTACTAGTTCGCCACTTTTAGCCATTTCAACTAGGGCGCGAAGAACTGTCGTCGGGGGCGGGAATAATGTCGGGTTTACAAATCCGGAGCGCGATAAACCTTCCCAGATCAGGAAGAACAGAGCGATAGAGACGGCTGTCCGCGCGGGCCTTCCCATCAAGCACAAATTCCCTTCATTGAAGTTTCACGGAGCCGGGGTCAATCTTCTCGAGGAAGCTGCTATCGACAAATTTGGTGAAATCGGGAACTTGAGTCTGGGGTGTGACCTTGCCGGTTTCCTTTGCCCATTTTGCCTCAGCGTTCCAATCCGAGAGCAAATCTTTTGTCAAAGCTATTTTGAAGGAAAAGTTGCCCCAGATTCCGTTGACGATGTCAGAGTCCAGCTTAGTGTACATTTGCAAAATTTGCTTTGCCTCTTCGGGATGTTCGGCTGTGAAGCTCTCGGCCTGTTGCAAAGCTCGAAGTATCGCTGTGATGGTCGCGCCATCCTGGTCTGTCTGCTTCGGATGGGCGGCGAGCACATACAGTTCCGAGTAAAGATCGGAAGCGCGGAAGGTCACTGCGTCGTGACCGAGCTGTCTTTCGGCGATAAACGCGAAAGGGTCAAAGATTGAGACCGCGTCCACGCTCTTCGAAGCCAACGACGCCGGCATATCTTCGGGGCGCTGGCTTAAAATTTCTACCTGGTTCGGGGCGATTTTATAGTGTTGAAGAAAATTGTACGTAAAGAACTCTGGCCCGCCTCCAAAGGAGGTGGCAAGACGTTGCTTATTCTGTCTGAAGTAGGCTGCCGGATCTGCGGGAATTGTCTTACCACCTTTGTTTCGGGCGACAATTCTTACTTCGTCAATAGTTCGCTCCACCACTTGAGCGACGACGCGCGCCTGATTTCCTTGTAGTACAGCCAGGCAGACGGGGACTTCCCCAGAGACGGCGTAGTCGACGGAACCGCCAAAAAATGCCTGCAGTGCGAACTTGCCAGCAGTGAACTGTTTCAGTTCCACGTCGAGCCCCTGCTGCTCGAAAAAGCCTTTCTCTTTCGCGACCATCAGCAAGATCATCGCCGGAGAGACTTGAATTCCAATCGAGACTTTGGAACGAGAGTTTGAGGAGCCACTTGGTGGCTTTGAACAACCAACTACCAATAGAGCTGCAATGAACGGCAGAACAATCCACGACGCGCCGACTCTAGACCTTAGCTTGGAATCCGCTCCGCTCATCAATCGGCCTCCGTCCCCGCATTTCATTGGGGTTGTCCTTTTGATTCACAAAATTATTGACTGGCCCTTCCGAGCAGGAGTGTTTAGAGAAGCACAATAATAACGTTCTGCCGAAGATGTGCGCCACTCACCGTCCATTCTAGTTTGAGACCGCTTCGGGAAAGTCAAAGCCTGAACGCCGCTGACGGTGAGGACAACCTCTGAGATCCAGCAATCGGACCGCGCGGCTCTCCCTTCGTAATTCGTGTCCTAGTTTGGGTCTCTTTTGTCTCGGCGGTCGCCCTAAGCGAGCGGCGATTCTATTCGACCGTTCTGGCTTTGTTCGCGTAAAGTCTTGTGCATGAGATATGCGAAAGTTGTGCCTTCTGTTCTGAATCCCCTGTTGCGATCGTCGTGTTGTGCCTTGCTTCTGCTTTTGGGGCTGCTTGGTTCGTGCGTGGTTTCCATTGCGCAGCAGAGTTGTATGGGTGGGATGAAGATGGGGAGCGGGATGGCTATGGACGGGATGCAGAAGGTTCCTGCGCCGGAACAGCTCCCGGTTCCGATTCGTATGGAGGGGATTGGGAATAGCCACATCGCAGTTACCGCTACGCCAGAGGCTCAGGTCTGGTTCGATCAGGGGCTGAGCCTGATGCACGATTTCTGGGACTATGAGTCGGCGAAGGCGTTTGAGCAGGGAATTCGTGTTGATCCCAATTGCGCGATGTGCTGGTGGGGGCTTTTCAAGGTCGAAGGTTTTCGTCGTGGATCGGGTGGAGTCTATGGGAAGAAAGCACTCGCCGAAGCTGTGCGGTTGAAGGAGCATACCAAAAGGGCGGAGAAGCTCTATATTGAAGCGGCTCAGGCTGCAGCAGATGCGAAGGAGGGCGATAAGAAATCGGAGATCGCTGTTCTCCGGACACTGGCTGCGAAGTATCCGAAGGATATTGAGGGCCGGATCTTTCTTGCGATCGCGGTTGAGGATGGATATGACGAGGCCGGCGAACCGAAGGCGGGTGAGAAGGAGGGGATCTCGATTTTGGAGGGCGTTTTACGGGATGCGCCGAATGACTCGGCTGCAAACCACTACTGGATTCATGCGATGGAGCCGGGGAATCATCCGGAGAAGGCGATAGCCGAGCGCGACGGTGCTGGCGAGTCTTGCGCCTACGTCGGGCCACATGGTTCATATGCCGGGTCACATTTTTTATCGTGTGGGGAATTATCCGGAGGCTGAGCATTGGTTCGCTGCTTCGACCGTCGCTGATGAGCGGTATATGCGGGATCAACATGTCGGAGTGGATGATGACTGGAACTACGTTCACAACATGATGTATGGGATTGCCAATCTGATGGAGCAGGGCAAGCTTACGGAGGCGAATGCGCTGTCGGATCGACTGGCGGGCGCGCGCGGGCAATTTCGGCGACGCTGTATGTGTGGTCGGCGCGGGATCAGATGGCGCGGTTGAGTAAGAGGCTTCCGGTGGCGCTTCGCGTGGGTGATTGGGATTCGGTGTTGACGACTGATCGACCAGGCCCCGGTGGCGGAGGGAGACAAGACGTCGAATCTGCACTTTTTGGCTTCGGAGCTTCATGATTTTGCGACAGGAATGCGAGCGCTGGAGCGTAACGAGATAGCGGAGGCGCAGGCGGCGTCCCTTCGCATGGATGCCGGGCTTTGGCGTCTGCAGCAGGAGCAGGCGGGGTTGCGAAGGCTGCAGCACAGGCGGCGAAGGACGAGAAGAAGGATGAGTTACCGATGGTTCCGATTATGCCGGATGCGCTGGTCGGGGCCGCTGATCAGTTCTCTCAGCGTTGCGTCGTTGGAGCTGCGAGCCGGAGTGCTGGCGGTACAGGGGAAGCTAGAAGCGGCGAAGAAGCTTTATGCTTCGGCCGCGAAGGCCGAAAAGACCTTGGTTACCATGAACCGCCGTTTTATGTGCGGCCTGTCGGAGAGACTGAGGCGGCGATGCTGCTGCAGGTGAAGGATTATGCTGGAGCGAAGAGCGCTTATGAGACGGCTCTGGTGGAACGTCCCGGGTCTGGCTTCGGGCTGTATGGGCTGGCACGGGTGAAGGAGCTCTCCGGCGATATGAATGGCGCTCGCGCGGGCTATGGAACTTTTCTGAAGGCGTGGCCTGTGGCCGATCCCAACCTTCCCGAGGTCACGCATGCGCGGCAGATTTTGGGGGCGCAGGCGGCAGCAGTTGGCATGGATGCCGCGCGGCCCTGAAGGGACGGAGAAGTAGCCGCCGCCTCGCGGACTTCGCGAGAGCTTTGTGTGGCGTTTGGCCGCTCGATGCGTGTGCTACCATCTCGGTCAAACAGTTGAGTACTGGGAGAACGCGTGATGGCAGAGTATGACTGGGTGGACGGAGGGCGCTCAGGGATTCAACCAGCTCCCGGAGAGATTTTCAGTGGGTCGCAACCGGTTATCCGGCATGAACTTCGGCCACTGACTACGGGCGAGATTTTGGATCGAACCTTTTATTTGTACCGGTCGAATTTCTGGTTGTATGTGGGGCTGGCTTCGCTGGCGGCAGGTGTGAACGTGCTGACCTCGATCCTGAGACTGGCCTATCAGCACTTCATGGGGATTCCAGCCACGTCGCCAAGAGCGGTTTTTGTAGGGACCGCGTTTACGATTGTGGGGGTGATTGTTTACTTCGCTGTGTACTGCGTAACGCATGCGGCGACGGTGTCTGCGGTGGCTTCGATTTATCTTGGCGAACCGACGTCGATGGGTAAGGCGCTGGATGCGGTGAAGGGGCATTGGCTGCGGTATTGCCTGATTGCGATCTGGCAGAGCTGGAGTGCAGGATGGGTCTTCGGGGTGATTTTTTTGCCTGTGTTTCTCGTACCATTTTTGGGGAAGGGAAATCCCGCGGTGATGGTACTGATGGGTTCGCTGGTCTTTCTTCTTTCGTTTGGCGCGGTTGCCTATGGAGTGATCGCTTATATCCGGAATTCGCTGGCGATCCCTGCGGCGGTGATGGAGGACCTTAGCGTTCGACGAGCGATGAGGCGGAGCAAGCAGCTTGTGGCAGGGCGCAAGGCAAGGATCTTTCTGTTGTTGCTTCTGTTGTTTGCGTTGTACATGGTAGCGGGCGTGCTGCAGTTTCCGTTTGTCATGTTGCTGCTTCATTCGCGTTCGGCTGAGCACATCATCGTGCAGATTATCTCGCTGCTGGTGGGCTTTTTGTGCAGCTCGCTGATCGGTCCGGTGGCGTCGATTGCGCTTTGCCTCTTCTATTTTGATGAGCGGGTGCGCAGAGAGGCGTTTGACATTGAGTTTTTGATGAGCAAGATGTCGCCAGGGTCTCCAATGGCAGGTGATGCTGCTGCGGAATTGGTGTAGGGCAATGCACTGTCGGCGCGGAAGTGCCCTTGCGGGTATTTTGTTGATTTGGGCGTGCCCAATTGCGCGAGGGGATGCACCGGCCGAGTCTACAGGGCTTCGCACGGTGAGTGTTGCGCAGTATCGCGAACATCTCGAGAGCCTGAAGGCTCTGGTGCGAAGCTGTCAGGACGACTCCGCCGAGTGTGACGCCAAGAGGGTGGGCGAGGACGAGCGTGTTGATGCGGGTTTTCAGACACGCTGGGCGTGGTTGCGCGACGCGCTTACGAGCGCGCATGGTGCCACGGCGCCTGACAGGGAGAATTTGTTGAGGCAGGCAGCGGCTCGGCTGGGGGAGGACTCGGCTTTGGTGGATGCGACGTCCTCGGGAGCGGAACCGAGTTTTCGGGGGGCGCGGAAGACGGCTGACGAGGTGCTATCGGGGTCGGAATTTCAGACGGTGACGGAGGAGTCTTATCTGCAGCGGCAGATTAGCAGGTTTCTGCAGTGGCTGGATGAGGCACTCGAAGGAGTATCGCGGTTTGGAAGCCGCTCGCCGTGGCTGGTTCCGCTGATGGAATGGAGTTCGATTACTCTGGCGGCCGCGGGGTTGTTGCTCTGGGTCTTTCGGACGATGCAGCGACAGCGCCTGGCGGTTCGGATCGAACGAATTTCCATTGCCGGGGCGTGGCAGAAGGACTCCGACGAGTGGGCGGAGATGGCGCGGTTGGAGGCAGCGAGGCAGGATTGGCGTGCCGCGGTGCACTGTCTCTACTGGGCGACGATTGTGATGATGGAAGGGCGCAGGTTGTGGCGTCAGAACCGGGCGCGGACACCGCGGGAGTATCTGGCTTTGTTGGAGCCCGGCTCCGGGACGCAACAGGCGTTGCGAAGGATGACGCAATTGTTCGAGCGCATCTGGTATGGACTGAGGCCGGCGGCGGAGAGCGACTACACAAACGCGCAGACACTCTTCGATGAGCTGAGGAGCGCCTGATGGCCGCCTCGCTGGACCGGCGAATTGTGCTTTGGATTTTGGGCGTGATGGTGTTAGTGATCGTTGTGTTTAGCATGTTTGCGCCCGCGAACGACGATTCCGATCCTTCGCCGACGACGTATAACAGCGGCTCGGCAGGAACGAAGGCGGCTTACCTTGTGCTTGGCAAGCTGGGGTACGGAGCGGAACGGTGGGAGTTACCGCCTGAGAATTTGAAGGATGTGGATGCGACGAAGGCCACGTTAAT
Source organism: uncultured Acidobacteriaceae bacterium (assembly GCA_963798925.1). Classification (GTDB taxonomy): domain Bacteria; phylum Acidobacteriota; class Terriglobia; order Terriglobales; family Acidobacteriaceae; genus Edaphobacter. The sequence goes on along the minus strand of CAWCVD010000001.1, from coordinate 154,028 downwards.
TCTGGCTGGATCGAATTTTCCTGCTGAGAACGCGAAGGATGTGAAGGCGACGATTGCGGATTTTCTGTCGCGAGGCGGCCGGGTACTGGCAACTGGAAGGGACGGGGCGGATTTTCTTCCCGACTCGAAGACGGAACCGCCGGGCCGGATCTATCAGGGGCTTTGCGTTACGACGCCGGAGGGACAAGGTGCGCTTGCGGGGGCGGGAAAGGTCTCGCTTGGGGATTATGCCCGCTGGTCTGCGATGGAGCCGAGATTCCGAGTGTCGCAGCTTTGCGGAGAGGATGCGGTCGTTGTGAGTTACAGGCATGGCGCGGGTGAGGCGATCTGGTGGAGTTCGGAGAGGCCGATGAGCAATCGCGGTCTGAAGGATGATGCGAGCCTGAAACTGATGCTGGCCAGCGTCGGGGGGCCAGACCGGCGAGTGCTGTTCGATGAGTATTTTCGCGGTCAGCAAGCTTCGATATGGGACACGACGAGGGGGCTGCCGATTCGCGAGATCTCCTGGCAGTGCGGGGTGGTGGCGTTATTGCTGGTGCTGAGTTTCGGCAGACGAAGCGGACCGATCCGGCTGCCGGTGAGGCTGCCGCGGAGTTCGCCAGTGGAGTTTGCGGAGTCGATGGGGCAGCTGTACCGAAGGGCCGGCGCGACAGAGGCGGCGGTTGATGGTGCACGGCGGCGTTTGCTGCGATTTCTTGAAGAGCAGTGCGGAGTTCCGCGAGAGGTGCTTCGGTCTACTCCGCAGGCGATTGTGGAGGCGGTGGAAGAGCGGCTCGGAGGGAGATGGCGATCGCTCGGGGAGCATTTGACTCAGGCCTCCCAGGCAGAGCACGGCGAGGTGAAGCTTACGAGTGCGCTCGAGTTGGTGAAAGCGCTGGATCGCGACCAGCGCGATCTGGCAGAGGCTATACGCTCCGGCGTTGCGGGGCGCACAATTTTGAAGGGAGCGACTGAGTGAGTGAATTGGAGATTCGTGGAGACGTCGAGCAAGTGTCGGCGGCGTTGCAGTTGTTTGAACGCGGACGAGAGCAGATTGGGCGAGTGATTGCAGGACAGCAAGAGCTGATCGAGCAGGCGCTGTTGACTTTGCTTTGCGGAGGCCATGCGCTGGTTGAAGGTGTACCCGGGGTTGCGAAGACGCTTGCCGTAAAGACGCTGGCGCGGTTTCTTTCGCTGGTCTTTCGCAGAGTGCAAGGAACGCCCGATATGATGCCTGCGGATATTTTGGGCACCACGGTTTTTTCTCCGAAGACGAATGAGTTTTCGTTGCATAAGGGCCCGGTGTTTACGCAGTTTTTGCTTGCGGACGAGATTAACCGGATGCCTCCGCGGACCCAGGCTGCGCTGCTGGAGAGCATGGAAGAGCGGCAGGTGACGATGGACGGCGAGGCGCATGCGCTGGATAGCTATTTCACCGTGTTCGCAACGCAGAATCCGTTGGAGTTTGAGGGAACTTATCCTCTGCCCGAGGCTCAGCTGGACCGTTTTCTGATCAAGATCAAGGTTGGGTATCCGGCGCTCGCGGATGAACGCGGCATCCTGGAACGGCACCACGCGAGTGTTGAGGCGAAGGACCTGGATTCGATAGCGATTGAGCCGGTGGAGTTCTCGCTGCTCGCGGCGGCACGGCGCGAGATTCGTGCGGTGAAGGTGGAGCCGGCGATCATTGATTATCTGCTGGCGATTGTGCGACGGACTCGCGAGTGGCCTACGGTGTCTCTGGGGGCTTCACCGCGCGCCTCCGCCAGTTTGCTAGTGGTGGCGAAGGCGTATGCGGCGCGGGATGGGCGTGACTTTCTGATTCCGGACGATGTGAAGCGGGCCGCAGTTCCCGTGTTGCGGCACCGTTTGGTGCTGCGCCCAGAGGCAGAGCTTGAAGGCTTCGATACGGATCGAGTGGTTGCGGATGTTCTTGCCGCGACGGCGTTGCCGAAGTAATGCAGACACTAATTCCACCACCCGTTACGGTGCAAGCGCGTTATGTTGGGCGCGTCGGTCGCGCACTGGGCTTTGGATTGTCGGCGCGGGCTTTGCTGTTGCTGGTGGCGGGCCTGTTGTGGGCGATTCCGGCGTTCTTTCATCCGCATCGGATTTGGATGATGCTGGCGTGGGACGGGCTGATTGCTCTGCTGGTTCTTGTCGATGGGATGGGATTGGCGGCTCCGTCCGAGATTACGGTGACACGGCGGTTTCTGCACTCTCCTGCGCTGGGTGAGCGGACGGGGATTGAGTATGACGTGCTGCAGCAGTCAAATGGAATTGTTACGATTTCGGTTACAGATGATCTGAGTCCTTCCCTGATGCCGTTGCCGCGCACGCTGACGGTGGTTGCTTATCCACGAGATCCGGTTCGTGTGGTTTTGGAGTGTTATCCGGGGCGGCGCGGAGACTTGAGGCTGGGAAAGATCTATCTGCGGTACCGCGGCGCGCTGCGGCTGGTCGAGCGCTGGGCTGTGTGCGACGCGGAGCAGGATGTGCGTGTGTTTCCGGCTTCGGAGCAGAGCGGTGATAAGGCGGCCTTCTACCTTATGCGGGCGCGGCAGATCGAGTTGCAGAAGCGGCGGCTTCTCCTGCGGGGTATTGGGAGGGAGTTCGAGAGTCTGCGGGATTATCAGCGTGGCGACGAGGTGCGGAATATCTCATGGACTGCGACGGCGCGACGCGCGAAGTTGATTACGCGACAGTTCACCACGGAGAGGAGTCAGCAGGTTTGGATTGTGCTGGATGCGGGAAGACTCTCGCGGACGGCGTTTGAGCTGCGCAAGGACAGGTCGGCTGCGCGGGGCGAGAGCGAACAAGAGGCGGCGGAGAAGCTGCAGATGAGTGTGACGCAACTGGACCAGGCTACGACTGCGGCTGTGATGCTGGCGCAGGTGATCGGAGGCTCGGGGGATAAGTTTGCCTTGTTGAGCTACGGGCGGAGGGTGCAGCAGCAATTGTTGCCGGGGAATGGGCCGGTTCATCTGCGGACGATGATCAATCTGCTGTCGCAGGCGCGGAGCGAGGCGGCGGAGGCGAACCATCTGCAGGCCGCGTCACGGTTGAAGAATTTGCAGAAGCGCCGGGCGTTGGTGGTTTGGATTACGGAGATTGCGGAGAGCGCTGGGCGGCCGGAGGTGGTAAGCGCTTTGGCGGAGTTGGTGCGGCGTCATCTAGTACTGCTGGTGTTGCTTGAGCATCCTGAACTGGATGCGCTGGCGGCACGAGAGCCAAAGAATACGGATGAGATGTTCGCTTCGGCAGCGGCTCAGGAGATGCTGGAGCGGCGGCGGGAGACGATTGCGAAGCTTCGACAGCAAGGGGTGTTGGTGGTGGAGACGACACCGGCAGAGGTGGGGGCGAATGCGATCAGCAAATATCTTGAGGTGAAGGCGCAGGGGCTGCTCTAGGTTTCTGCTAGTGCTGAGTTTGGGATGGTTGTGGTTGGCGTGGGCTTTTCGCGTCCCCCTTCGCTGAGCCAGAGGCAGAGGCCTGTGAGGAGGAAGGCAGAGACGGAAAACTTGAGGGTTAGCGGAGCGTGGGTGGGAGACAAAAACGCTTCCAAGACTCCGGCGATGACAAGCATAGGGATGGTGCCGGAGAGCAGACGGATGGATTCATTTCCGGCGAGGGCAAGGGCGTCGCGGCGGCGGAGCATTCCGGGGAAGAGAAGGCCCGAGGCAAGGCGAAGTCCTGCGCCGCCGGAGATGAAGATGCTTGGCAGTTCGAGCGCGCCGTGGGCAGCGACGAAGCTCCAAATGCTGAGCGCCATATGGTGTTGGGTGCACGCGGTGGTGACGACGCCCATGTTCATGCCGTTGTTGAACATGAGCAGGATGGTTCCGATGCCGGCGACGATGCCGCCCACGTAGGTGTAGAAGCAGACGGCGATGTTGTTGGTCATGATGGCGCTCGATGCCTGGGGTTTCGCGGTGAGGATCGAGTCAGTCCACATCTTGTGGTGCTCGATCTTGTCGACCATCTGAGGACCAAGCATCGCGTGCATGAACTGAGGCCGCGCGATAGTGAGGAGGGTTCCAAGGAGTGCGCCGGCGAGGAAGATGGCAAGGGCGACTGTGGTGTAGGGCAAGAGGCGGCGAAAGATTCGCGGGTAGCGTTTGGAGAGAAAGTGCCAGAGGGTTGCGAGGTTTAGCCTGCCGCCGGAGTAGATGTAATTGTGGGCGCGGCCGAGGAGGCGGTTGAGGTATGCTTCGAGGGTGCGGGAGGCCTCGTCGGTGCGTACGGCGGAGAGGTCGGCGGCAGCCTGACGGTAGAGGAGGCCGAACTCGCGCAGCTCTGCGGAGGACAGATTCTTGAGGCCGGAGGTCTCGACCTGCTGGACGAGGGTTTCGAGGCGGCTCCAGCTTTCTTTGCGCTGGGCGATCCAATGATTTGAGAGCATAGGGAGATTATGTACGAGTCTGTCAACGAGTCGAGAGGTTACGCGGAGTCCAAGAGCTACGCGGACCAGCTTAACATCGAAACGCCGGAACAGGTAGAGCTGCGGTTTCCGATTGCGGGGCTTGGCAGCCGATTTTTGGCGGTAATGACCGATTCGGTGCTGAAGGCCTTTGTACTGCTAGTTCTGATTTTCTCCTATGTACTGATTCTGGGCTCATCACGTGTTGCGTCCGTAGCTTCTATCCCTGATTCGCGGGCGAACTGGCTGGTCGCTGGATGCCTTCTGCTCTTTTTTCTGATGCAGTGGGCGTACTACTCGCTGTTCGAGGCGTTCTGGAACGGGCAAACGCCGGGGAAGCGGTTGTTCAAGATTCGCGTGATCAAGGATTCGGGAAGGCAGATCACGTTGTTTGAAGCTTTGGCGCGGAATCTGTTGCGGATCGTTGACTGGTTACCTACATTCTATTTTGCCGGGGTGATCAGCATGCTCTGCAACAAAGAGCAGAAGCGACTGGGAGACCTGGTGGCGGGAACGATTGTGGTCCATGAACGCAGCGATTCCCAGCCTCTGATGAACCACAACAGCCGGACGTTTACGGCTTCGCTTTACCCTCAGCCGGCGGAGAAGGCACCCGAGCCGAATGGGGGGCTGCTTCCGGCAGATAGAGTGGCACGGCTGGATGCCGCCGATTTGAATGTCATCGACACGTTCTTCAGCCGGGCACTGGATCTCGATCTGGATAAGAGGGCGGAGGTCGCGGAGAAGATTGCGGCCCGTTTGAGTGCGAAGATGCAGATTCCGCTGCCCGCGAATGTGGCAGCGGAGAGAGTGCTTGAGTCGATCGCATATACGATGCGGGCACAGGCGGGGCGGTAGTCAATCAATTTCCAGGTGAATCCATCTCGCGACAAACCCGTGCCGAGACGCAGATGGCGTATAGCGTGGCTCCTTGGGCTCGGCGTTCTGGTTAACTATTTTGACCGCGTCAATCTGTCGGTCTCTCATGCTGCTCTTTACGAGACTTTCGGCATCTCGGCGATTACTTTCGGTTATCTGTCGGGTGCTTACAACTGGACTTATGCGCTTTGCCAGTTGCCCATTGGGGTTTTACTGGACAAGTTCGGGATTCGGCGCGTCGGTCTGACCGGCACGTTTCTGTGGAGTGTTGCGTCGTTTGGAGCAGCGATTACTCCCAGCATCGGCGGATTTTTTGCTGCGCGGTTTCTGCTCGGCGTGGGCGAGGCGCCCACTTTTCCGGCGAATGCGAAGGCGATCGGATATTGGTTTCCGACTCACGAACGTAGCTTTGCTACTTCGGTATTCGACAGCGCCGCGAAGTTTGCTTCAGCGTTGGGCGTTCCGGTGCTAGGCGTCCTTCTGCTGCATGTCGGATGGCGATGGAGTTTCGCGGCTACCGGTGTGATCAGCTTTGCGTATTTTCTTCTGTTTTCGCGAATCTATCGGGATCCGCAGGACGACCCGAAACTTAGTGCAGAAGAGCGCGAGTACATCGATGCAGGCATTCCAGCGTCTGCGGCAGTGGAAGGTCGAGGGTCATCCCTTGGGTATCTGCTGGGACAGCGCAAGGTGATCGGGATGGTTCTCGGTTTCGGATCCTACAACTATGTCTTCTACCTGTTGCTGACCTGGCTGCCTAGCTATCTCTCTTCGGCGTTGCACATCGATCTGCTGCACTCTTTTCTCTATACGGGGGTGCCTTGGTTGATTGCAACCGTCGCAGATCTGGCTGTGGGTGGCTGGTTGGTGGATGCGCTCGTCCAGCGTGGATGGAACGCGAACTCTGTGCGCAGAAACGTTCTTGTCGGCGGAACTGCTTGCGGGCTAGGCATTTTGGGGGCAGCGCATCCGCACAGTGCTGTGGCGGCGCTGATTTGGATCAGCATCTCTATTGGGGGGCTTTCGGCTGCGTCTGCAGTTGGTTGGTCGATTCCTTCGTTGATCGCGCCTCGTAGCAGTGTTGGGCGAGTGGGCGGGATCATCAATTTTTCAAATCAGGTTTCGGGTATCTGCGCGCCGATTATCACTGGCTATCTGGTTGCTGCTCGCCAATCGTTTGCCTGGGCCTTTGGCATATCGGCGATCTACCTTTTGATTGGGATCGCCGGCTACATCTTTCTGCTGGGCAGGATCGAGCCGATGCCGGTTGAAGCATAATTTTGCCCGATTAGCTCGAGGCAGGTAGTGGTGGCTTGACTGTCGCCCGCATTGCTCCGGTTGATATGCCGCCGTCGACTAGAAGGGTTTGCCCTGTGATGTAGCGGCTTGCTTCGGAAGCGAGGAAGACGACGGCGCCGTCGAGGTCGTGCGGTTGACCGGCGCGCTTGAGAGGAATTCGATCGACGAGGTATTCGACCCACTCCTTGTCTTCGTAGAGCATCTTGTTCTGCTCGGTTCGAAACCAGCCAGGGGCGAGACAGTTGACGTTAATTCCGTGTTTGCCCCAATCGTCTGCGAGGCTCATGGTGAGTTGGCGAACACCACCGCGACTGGCTCCATATGGTGCAAGGCCGGCGTAGCCAAAGACGCTGGTGACGGATCCGATGTTGATGATTCTCCCGTATCCGTGTTTCACCATGCTGCGCGCTATCTGTTGGGCTACGAAGAAGGTTCCGCGCAGATTTGTGTCGAGGACAAAATTCCAATCGTCCCATGTCACTTCGAGGGCGGGCTTTCGTCTGTTGCAACCGGCGTTGTTGACCAGAATGTGGATTTGTCCCCAAGCCTGTTCTGCCGCCGCGGCCATTCGCTCGATGCTCCCTTCATCACGCACGTCCAGCTCAAGCGGCGACACTCGGCGGCCCAACGCTTCGATCTCTGAAACGAATGGCGTCAAATCCGCCTGCTTGCGGCTGGTCAAAATCAGGTCTGCTCCGGCTCGTGCCAACGCACGGGCGAAATACTGTCCCAAACCGCGGCTTGCTCCGGTCACGAGAGCCACCTGGCCGGTGAGGTCGAATAGATTTTCGCTCATATCTCTTGCCTGGTGCCCATTCTAGGGTCGAGCACGATTTTCATCAGATTTGGTTCTCCCGAGTGCAGGCGATCGAACCATGCTGGCCCGTCACGAAGCGGCGCAACGGCAGTAATCAGGGGTCCAACGCGAATCTTTCCTGAAGCGATCAACTCCATTGCCAGGGGGTACTCCCCGCAGGACGCACATGATCCCTGCAGTCGAATCTGCCGCGAGACCACTTTTTGCAGCGGGAGATTTACCTGCGAGGAGATGTTGCCTATCAGAGTTACGGTGCCACCTTTTCGAACGCAATCGATCGCGGCGGCGATTGTCTGGTCGCGGCCGACTGCTTCCAGTACGACGTCGACGCCGCGTCCTTCAGTCAGATCGAGAATCTGTTGGGTCAGCTCGGCTCCCGAGGCCAGGATCGTTTCATCGGCTCCAAGCTCTGACGCCGATCTCAATCGTGTTGGGTCGATGTCCGCGACGAATACGCGAGAGCATCCTGCGGCGCGAGCGGCTTGCAGAGTTAATAGTCCGATCATCCCTGCGCCGATCACCAAGGCGGTCTCTCCGCCGTGGAGCTGCGTTACGGCCACCGCGTGAAGGGCTACCGAGACGGCTTCCAGCATTGCCGCCTCCGCGAATCCCAGATTTTCGGGAAGCTTGTAGACGATGCGGGCGGGCACGACAACATATTCGGCGAAGGCGCCGGCACGGCTGTAGTCTCCGCAAGAGACCCCGATAACCTGACGGTTGTCGCAGAGATTCATCTCGCCATTGCGGCAGAAGGTGCATTCGCCGCAGTAGACTGTGGAGTCGAAGGTCACTCGATCGCCGATGACAAAACCTCTCACTTGCGATCCGACGGCAGCGATCGTTCCCGCGGCTTCGTGTCCCATGACCAGAGGCGGAATGCGACGGCCTGAGGTGCCGTCGTAGCCGTGGACATCGCTGCCACAGATGCCACAGGCTGCGACCTGTACCAATACTTCGAGCGGTCCAGGGACTGGGATCGGTAGGTCTGCGATGTTCAGATGCTTGTATTCAGAGAGAAGAAGGGCGTTCATGGATGCAGTTGAACCTCGGTTAGCCTTGATTAATAGGGTATACCGGTCGCGATCGATGAACGGATCCGACGAGGCGATGAGCTGATTTGCACGAGGTATAATTTAGAGGCGAAGCGGGAGTAGTTCAGTGGCAGAACGTCAGCTTCCCAAGCTGAATGTCGCCGGTTCGATCCCGGTCTCCCGCTCCAGAATTTTTGTGAGTCGATACAGAAAAGGCGCCAAGCTTTCGCTTGAGCGCCTTTTTCTGTGTGACTCCAGTCGGGGTGTGTCTCGAAGCTAGGGTCTGGCGTGTTTCGAAGACTAGCGGCTTGCAGTCGTAGTCTTTTGGGCCAGCCTTGAGTGGTCTTCCAGGGTTTGTGCTTCGGGCAGATAGGTGATCGCGCGGGCAATCTGCGGATCCCACTGTGCAGCGACCTTGGCTCCTTCACGCTGACCGAACTGCGAGATGAAGAGCTCGCGTTTAATGTTTGCTTTGACCCACTCACTGACGCCGGCGATGTCGGAGTCGGTGTACTCAATCTGATTGTCCTTCAGGTACGCCTTGAATTGCTGAATGATGTTGTCGTCTACCTCGAAGTCCTTGGTGATGGTGTGGGTGGCGAGGTAGTGCTTGCTGAAGTTGAAGAAGGCGTAGTGGATGAGAAGACTGTCCTGGAAGCGGTTCTGTTTCAAGTTGTCGATCTTCTCGTCAGGAGTGATGCCACCGCCGCCGTAGACGGTGCGCCCCGAGTCCGTGAGTTTGACCTCGAGGTTCGACTTGTCACCGGCTTTGGCGTCGTCGCGGACATAGTAGTAGTCATAGAGCGAGACGTGATCGTAGTTGCGCTGGATGAGGCGACCGGACGGCGTGTAGTAGTGGTAGGTGGTGAGGGCGAGGCCAGTGTTTTCGGCCATGTTGAAGACGGTCTGGACCAGGCCCTTGCCGAACGTGGTTTCGCCGACGATGAGAGCGCGGTCGTGATCCTGCAGAGCGCCGGAGACGATCTCCGCTGCCGACGCCGTGCCGCGGTTGACGAGCACGACGATCGGAAACTTGGGACCATCCTCGCCCCGCGTGGCGCGATAGACCTGGTCAGGGAAGGCGCGGCCGCGCTGAGAGACCACGATCTGACCCTTCTGGAGAAACTTGTCCGACGTGGCGACGGCTTCGTTGAGCAGGCCGCCGGGATTGCCTCGCAGGTCGAGGATGAGGCCGTGGATGTCCCCGAAGTTGTCGAGCGCGTCACTTACTTCGTGGCTGGTCGTCTCAATGAAGCTGTTGACGCGGATGTAGCCCACGCCCGGGCGGATGAGAAACGCAAGATCGACGGAGGGACGCGGGATCTCGTCGCGAACGAGATCGAAGACGATGGGGCGGGATGCGCCTTCTCGAACGATGGTGACGGATACGTGAGTTCCGCGCGCTCCCTTGAGCAGTGAGGCGACGCCAGACGTGTCCATGCCTTCTGTGGATTTTCCGTCGACGGTAAGGATCTCGTCACCGGGCCTGATGCCGGCCTTGTAGGACGGGGTTCCCTCAAAGGGATAGAGGACGACGATTTTGGTCTTGCCGTTGGCCGCGGGCTGGGGCTGGATGGTCATGCCGACGCCGTAGTACTTGCCGTGCTGGTCCTCGCGCATCTGGGCATAAGCTTTGGGGTCGTAGAAGTTGGAGTGCGGGTCGAGGACGTGGAGCATACCCGGGATGGCGCCGTCGTAGATTGCTTTGTCGGTCTTGTCGGTGTTCATCGGCTCGGCGTAGTTCTGTTCGACGAGCGAATAGACGTTGGTAAAGGAGTGAAGCGAGTCACGCAAGGTCGATTCATCGCTGGCAGACTGGGCTGCAACCTTCTGGTTGATCAACGAGCCGAGAATGGCGCAGGTGGCGAGAAACAGAGATGCGGAGAAGAGTGCGCGACGGGTGCGGGGAGCCATAGGCTTTGGGTTCCTCAAGGAAGTAAAAAGCGCATGGAACTGCGCATAGACAGACCTTCTATCTTGGACGAAGTATAGCATCCGAGGGTGAGCTAAAGCCCGATCGAAATAGGGATTCGCTTGTTTGCGCAAGGGCAGTTAGAATTGGGTACGCATACCGTCGAAAGCTAGGGTGAGTCCAATAACCAGGGCGGTATGTGAGGCGATCGATTCGATCGAGGATGCAGACCAGATACGAGTGACGATGACTTTGAGAATTTCGCAGTTTGCGGTGGTGTGCGGGCTGGGCCTGCTAGCGCTGCCGGGAGCGGTGCAAGCACAGGCGCCGAGGTACCAGAGCCCGCTGAGCGCGCCAAACGCGCCACAGCCTCAATTCAACCTGCCGGTGACGCCGCCCATTACGCCTGGCGCCACGGTGGTCGAGGATGTGGTCGTCCATGTGAACGACCTGATCATCAGCCGGTCCGATGTGGAGCGCGCAGAGCAGGCTCTTGCCGACGAAAATCAACGGGCAAACGCGACTCCGGCGGAGGCAGCGGAGCGGCAGAAGAACCTGTTGCGCGACATGATTGATAAGCAGTTGCTGTTGTCGCGGGGCAAGGAACTGGGTGTCAACGCCGACGCTGAGGTAATCCGGCAGCTCGATGAGATCCGCAAGTCTAATCACCTTGCGACGATGGAAGATCTGGAGGCTGCAGCACGCCAGCAGGGTGTCTCGTTTGAGGACTTTAAAGCGGGCATCCGTGACAACGTGATTACCCAGATGGTAGTGCGGGATGAGGTTAGCCGACGCTTGCAGATGTCGCAGGCACAGGAACAGGCTTATTACGAGGCCCACAAGCAGGATTTTGCTCAACCGGAGCAGATTCGGCTGAGTGAGATCCTGATTCCGACGCCTGCCGATGCGAACGATGCAGCCGTTGCTGAGGCAAAGGCGAAGGCAGCCGAGGTCGAAGCGAAGTTGACGGCGGGCGGCAAGTTCGATGAGTTGGCGAAGACGTACTCTGGTGGCCCTCTGGCTGCCGAAGGTGGGGACCTGGGAATGTACAAGCGGGGTGCCTTGGGGCAAGTGCTTGAGGACGCTACCTTTAATTTGAAAGTGGGGGAATGGACGGCGCCGATTCGCACCAAGCAGGGGTTTGTGATCCTGAAGGTGACCGAGCATCAAGTGGCTGGGATTGCTCCGCTCAAGGACGTGGAACAGCAGGTTCAGGAGGCCATGTATGCGGAGGCAATGCAGCCTGCTTTGCGTACCTACCTGACGAAGCTGCGTGAAGATGCGGCAATCGACATCCGAGCGGGGTATGTCGACACAGGAGCGAGTCCGAAGCAGACTAAGCCTGTATTTACAGCGTATGCGCCTCCTGTGGTGAAGAAGAAGAAAGTGGAGGAGAAGAAGCGATTTGACAGGGGGACGAAGTATTCGACCGCTGCTCCTAAGGCAGCGACCCCTGTAGCAACTCCGGTTTCGGCGGCGCCGGCGACGGCATCGACGACATCGTCCAAGGTTGCGAGCTCGACTAAACCGAAGAAAATAAAGCGTGAAAAGATCAGGTATGGGCAAGCTCCAAGGACTTCTCTACCGGCTGGTCCGGAGGAGACGGCTTCGGGCACCGACGTCGGCACGGGAGCGAGTTCTGCGTCGGCTGCGCCGGGCGCGATGGCGGCGGCTACGGCTCCGGGAGGTGCGATGGCAACGGCGGAGGGTGTCTCGTCCAGCACTGACGTGGGGGCAAATCCGTTTGATCCGAAGCCTGCGCCGGCAGGAAAGACTCGCTATAGTGCGCGTGCCAAGCAGGTTAGCGCTGAGAAGAAGGCTACGAAGACCAAGAAAGCCAAAGAAAAGACGATTGCCGGGCCGGTTGCTGCGACTCCGGAGGAGAAGGCTACGGAACATGCTCAGGCGGCACCTCTTGGGCTGAACGGCGATACGGCGAACAAGAAGAAGAAGAAACAGTCCAAGGACAAGACCGCTCCCAAGGAAAGGTTGCAGAATCAGGCACCTAAGCCTCCTGCGCCGAAACCTGATGAGACTCCGTCGAAGGCTCCGGATCGGGCAACTCCGCAGGAGGGTACCCTTCCTCCGGCGAAGCCTGCGGATTCAACGACTGTGCCGCCAAATACGCCTCCGGCGACACCCAGCACACCTCCGCAAGCGACACCGAATCCGCCTCAGCCGAATCCGCAAATGTAAGTTGGCATTGGGTTTTATCAGGACGCGAGGGCTTCGGCTCTCGCGTTTTTCTTTGTCGCGGTATGCTGTTGGAGATGAAAGAGTTTTTCGTTCAGGATGCGGCGCGATTTGAGAATTGCACGGTTACGACCTACTTTGTTTTGTCGTCGATGCAGGTGCGTGAGAAGAAGCAGGGCGGGCAGTATCTTGCTTTGATTGTTAGCGATAAGACCGGGTCTCTGGAAGCGCGGATGTGGGACGATGTGGCCGATCCGATTGCTTATTGCTCGGAGGGTTGCTACGTCAAGGTGCAAGGGGATATCTCGAAGTATCAGGGGAAGTACCAGATCACATTGAAAAAACTGCGGTTAGCGGCGGATTCGGAGATCGATCCGACGGACTTTCAGCCTGCGACGAAGTTTGATGTGGATGAGATGTGGACGGAGTTGCGGGGGTATGTTTCGGCTTTTAAGAGCGAGGATTTGAAACGGTTAGTCTTTTCTTTTCTTGATGATGAACGGATCGGGCCGGCGTTCAAGTCGGCTCCTGCAGCTAAGCGGTTGCACCATGCCTGGCTGGGTGGGCTGTTGGAGCATGTGGTTACGCTGGTTCGAGTTTGTTTGGCGGCGGCCCCGTTTTATCCGGAGGTGGATCGGGATTTGCTTGTTACCGGAGCGATTCTGCATGACATTGGGAAGGTGAGGGAGTTGGAGTGGAAGTCCAGCTTTTCCTACAGTTTAGAGGGGCAGATGGTCGGGCATATCAGCATTGCGCAGGGGATGCTGCGGGAGAAGGTCAAGGAGATCGCTCCGTTTCCTGAGAAGCTGACTTTGCTGGTGGAGCATATGGTTTTGAGCCACCATGGGAAGTATGAGTTCGGGTCGCCGAAGCTGCCGATGACGCCGGAGGCCATTCTTTTGAGTGCTTTGGACGATCTTGAGGCGAAGATGCAGGCGCTGCGCAATGAGTTTGCGGCGGCTGAGGCTGTCGGGAAGGGTCCGGATGAGGTTACGGAGTGGGTTAGGAGCATGGACCGGGCTCTCCTGGATTCGAAGAAGTTTTTGAAGGGTGATTGATTTTTTTTTGGCGTGGTGGAGGTTCGATTTAACAGGGGGATTTGCGATTTCCACAGGGTTTTTGGGTGGTTTTTGGTGGTCATTTTCGTGGTGCGAAGTGCAAAAACGTGGTCCTTCGATGGTGGTTTTTTGGGGTCTGAAATTTTTCCTCGGTTTCGAGATTTATTTTTGGGGTGGGTCGGGAGGGATCATGCCTGTGGGCTGAGGCCCTTTACCTTGAGGCAAAGTCAAAGGCAACGCGGATGCAAACGCAAAGGTACGCAAAGGCAAGAGCGAACGCAAAGCGACGCAGAAGTAACGGCAAATGCTTTTACGATCAGTTTTCGGTCAATCAGTTCTCAGTTGTTCAGTCAGGCAACGGCTTTCACCGGCTAGTCAGATAGAGGCTTTTTCGGTCGGGCGAAGGTTATGGGTGGATTATTCGTCCAGTTTGAAGACTTTGATTTTGATTAGTTGAGCGATAGTGAGGTTCTGGAAGCCGCGTGCTTTCATCCGCTCGACAAACGGGGCGTCGATTTTGAAGACGCTTATCTGGATGAGTTCTTCCTGGGTTGGCGAGTAACCCATTGCTTTAACCGCCTGAACTTTTTCCGGCGTAACGCCTACGGCCTTCATGCTCGTCAGCTTTTGTGCGCGGAGTTCGGGATAGCCTGCGCCGGCCATCGCTTTGACATAGGCGGGATCGACCTTGAGGGCTTTGAGGCCCATGAGATTGCGCGAGTTCATTTCGGTGACGCCTGCGTCCTTCATCTCTTTGACCCACGCGGTTGTGATGTCGAGCATGGCGTAGCCCTGCAGCCGGTCCGGGGTCTGGTCGTCGAATCCCATCGCCTCCATGCGTTTTGCAAATGCAGCATCCGGCGTGAAGGACCAGTTTCCTCGGAGTGCCGCGTCGTGAACCGTTCCGACGCAACGCATCTCACCGGATTCGGCTTTCATACGAGCGTCAACGGTTGCGCCTTCACGTTCGAGGTCTTGCGGCGTTACTCCGCTCCATCTGCTCCAGAGCATGTCGGAGTCGCCCTGATGGCAGTGTTGTCCTTCGATGCAGTCTCCGCGTTCCCAACCGACAGACATCTTGCCATCGGTGCGTCCGGCACGAATCGAGCAGGTCTCTCCGGTATCGGCAATCGCCGCAGCGGCGCCGAGGCCAAGCACTAGACCGAGAACAAGAATCTTCCTCATTGTCGCGTCCTTCCAGGTCGGTTGGATTGAGAGAATCAAAGGCTATTGATCCAACAAGCCCGTCATCTTCAACCGCAGTAGCTTATCGAGATCCTTGTTATCGAATCCGTGGGCCTTCGCGTCGGCAAGAAATTTGTCGTCGAGGTGGAAGACTGCGGCTCGTCTTAATTGTTCCTGAGTGGCCTGGGGAAAGTTCTGCTTCAACCACCCGGCGTACTCCGGAGTCATGCCCTGAGCCTTCAGGGAGATTAACTCATGGACTCCGAGATCGCCGAATCCTTTTTGCTTCATCTCAGCCGCGTATTCGGGGGTCACACCCAGAGACTTCATACTGACCAACTCGTGCACGCTGAGATTGCCAAATCCTTTTTGCTTCATCTCGGCTGCATACTCGGGGGTGACCCCGAGGGATTTCATCGTGACCAAGTCGTGCACGCTGAGATCGCCAAATCCCTTCTGCTTCATCTCGGCTGCGTACTCGGGAGTTACGCCCAGGGATTTCATCGTGACTAGCTCATGCACGCTGAGATCTCCGAATCCCTTCTGCTTCATCTCGGCTGCATACTCCGGGGTTACGCCCATCGACTTTTCCGTCACCAACTCGTGAAAGCTTTTGGGGGCGATGCCGCTGTGTTCCATGGAGGCCAGATACTCCGGGGTTACGCCCATGGACTTCAGCGTGATCAGTTCGTGCACGGTCGGTTTGCCGAGGCCCGTGGCGCCCATCGACTTTGCATACTCGGGGGTTACGCCCATCGATTTCAATGCGAAGACTGAATTCAGATCATTGTTGAGATCGAGCGGATACCCTGCGGCGCGCATGCTATCCAGATAGGCCACTCCTGTTCCTTGCGAGGAGCCCTTGCCCTGTGAGGCGCCGACACCGGTCGACTCTTGAAACTCTATCTCGCGCATTGAGGGTGTCACTGTGTTGACTGCGACGCGAGATAAGACGAGAGGAGTGCGATGAATTTGCAGCGCCGGGAATGCGACGACCGCGGGCGCAGACCTTGTGTTCCGGTGCACAGCGAGGAGCTTTCGGCGCTACTTCGGCAGCAGGAATGACGAAACGCGTGTTGGCGGGGTCGAACTGTGAGACCACGACGGCGGGCAGGCTTGCGATGACGTGCGCCATGACCGGCTGGGCAGAAGTAAGGGGAGACGCAACGGCTTCGCCGATCTTTGGACCGAGGAGGAGTCCGGTCACCAAGGCTCCTGCTGCCGCCACACTGATTCCACTTGTCATTCTGCTCTCCATTGCCATGTCTTCTCCGAGTATCTTTCTGACTCTTCCCAACAGAGTTCCTCCGCATCCGCCTAAAGCCATCGCAAGGCGTAACTTGACGGTTCTCTGTTCTTCGAGACGCAGGAGAGCGCGCGCGTAGACGGTGGGATCGGCGCAACACTCGACTCCGATCTCGTCGCAGCACACTTCACGACGATCGCGCACGGTTCGGCTGAGCCACCAGACGGCAGGATGGAAGAATAGGACGCTTTCGACCGCGGTCTGCACCAGGTTCCAGATATAGTCGGCGCGACGGATATGTCCGAGTTCATGCGCGATGACGGCTTCCAGCTCTTCTCTGGGCATTCGGAGGATTGCGCTCATCGGCAGAATCACGGTTGCGCGCCAGACGCCCATGGCGAGCGGCGAAATTACCTCGTCGGATGCTCGCAGGACTACGTGCCGGCCGACCTGGATCTGTTGGCATAACCGCTGGAAGGCGCGCTCGACCTCCTGAGGGACCATTCTGCGCGCACGCCGCCGGACGAGCCCGAGCTGGAACCATCCGCCGAGCGAACGGATCGCGAGAAGAAGAACGCCTGCGAACCAAAGTGCATCGACCCAGGGCAGGAGGCGATCGGCGCGCATGGCCAGCCAATCGGTGGATTGCTCGAGGCTCGAGGCCAAGGGCAGTTGATGGAGGGTTGGTTTTGGAGCAGCACCTGGACGTAGGGCGGAGATGATCTGGGCTGCACCTTCACTGGGCTGGAAGGTGAGCACGGTTTCCGACGCGGCGGGCGGAGCTGATCGTAGCTCCAGCGCAAAGGTGCCGAGGACGATTGCCGGCATGATCATGAACGCGGCCAGGGCCACGGCGTAGCGAACCTTCGAGGTTGCGCGTGATGTTGCCTGATCCACGAGCGAATACACCATCGCGATCGCCATGCCCTGCCAGCAGAAGTGCAGCAGAGTCCACCCAAGGGCGACTATCTCTTCGCGGGACAACCAAGCTATTGAGCTCATCTTTCGACCTTTCTCCCGAGTTGCTGCGGCGTAAGTACCTATCTGACAACCGAGAGGCTATTTGGTTACGCTCTTCTCTTCGATTAACTTTCGAATGGCCTCGAGTTCTTCGTCGCTGGCCTTTTCGATCTGCAGGGCGCGCAGGGCTAACTGGGCTGCGCTGCCGGCAAAGAATTTTTCACTCAACTCGCGCAGGAATCGGCTCTCGGTGTCTGCTTGAGAGACTGCGGCGCGGTAAAGGTGGGCTCGTTCGCGCTCGTCTCGTTCGACCAGGCCCTTCTCTGCCATGATCTGCAGAAGTTTGAGGACTCCTGTGTAGACGACGGGCCTGCCGACATTGACCGCTTCAAATAGTTCACGGACCGTGAGGGAGCCGCGTTCCCAGAGGATTCCCAGGAGTTCGAGCTCGCTTTCGGTTGGTCTCGGCGTTGCGGGTTTCGTTACCATGTGGGAGACGGTATACGATAATGTTCGTACTTGTCAACGAAATAATTCGTAGATTGTTTATCGGGGATGAATTTTTGTTTTGGGGGCAGTCTTTGCGTGGATGGTGGAGTTGTATTTGCGGTTAGAACTTGTAGAGGGATTCGGCGTTTTCGCGTAGGACCATGCGGGCCAGTTTTTCGGCTTGAGATTCGGTGATTTGGTGGTCGATCATCATGCCGGTTAATGCCATGCCGAGACTGGTGCGGATGTTCTGGTTGGCTATGTAGGCGGCTTCCTCCCAGCCCATGGATTGCGAGTAGGGATAGGCGTCGGTGGCGTAGAGGATCTTTTCCGGGTAGAGCTCGAGCCACTCGCGGAGCCAGGCGGACATGGTGCGGGGGCTGATCATGAGGGATTGTTGCGAGAGGTCGAGGTAGACGTTTGGTTTTTGGAGGAGAGCGCCGATCTCGTGGATGAAGGGCCAGCCACCGTGGAGGAGGACGAAGTTGGTGTGGCGGAGGCGAGGGTCGTTGAAGAGGGGTTCGAGGAGGAGCGGGTTGTCACCGGCGATTGAGAAGTAGCCTCCGCCGCCTGCGGTGGTGTGGATGTGGACGGGGAGGTTGAGGCGGCCGCATTCCTGGGCGATGTAGCGGAAGAGGAAGTCCTGGAGGCGTTTGTACTGGGCTTCGCTGGGGTGCGGGGTGTGGAGCAGGGTCGCGTAGATGCGGGCGGCTTCGGGGCGGGGGATGTCGTCGAAGCCGAAGGAGCGGAGGTAGGCGATCTCGAATTTTTCGGCTACGGCGCCCTGGGATTTTTGCTGTTCGAGGATTGGGGTGACTAGCTTGCTTAGGTACTGGTCGAGTGTGGGCGGGAGGGTTTTGAGGTTGGCTTGTTCGAGATATTTTGCGCGGAGTTTGTCTTCGAGGGGGAAGAACTGCTTGCGGTCGGGCGTGGCGACGGCTAGGCCGGAGTTGTCGAGCGGGAAGAGGAGCGCGTCAATGTAGGGCACCCAGCGGAAGCGTGGGGGTTGGACTCCGATGCCCATGGCTACTCGGTTGGCTAGTTCGGTGCCGATGTTGGCGCGGTCGAGGATGTAGGTGGCGTAGGCTTCGCCCTGCTCGCGGCGGGTGGCTTCGCGGGCGGCTTCGAGTTGCTTGAGGCCGGTGGCGTCGAGAGGCGGATTGCCGTTGAAGTTGAAGATGGCCTGCCATGCTTCGTGGAGCGCGGGGAGATTGGGGCGCATGCCGGCGGGGTCGGTGGAGGGCTCCATGTTGTCGACGGGGAGGGCGTCGAAGTTGCGGTCGGTGGCGTAGGCGGGTGGAGAGAGGAGTGGGTGGGCGTGGTTGTCGATGGCGGGGATGGTTGCAATCTTGGCGGCCAGGGTGGGGTCGATGGATGGGGTCGATTGTGCCTGGGTGATCGCGGCGAATGACAAAAGGGCGGCTGCGAGAGTTTGCCGGGTCACATTGATGGACATGGGATCGATTCTACGAGCAGGGCGAAGGCTTGCGGATAGCCGGCAACATCAAAACCGGCTAATGCAAGGTGCGTTTGAAAGGACTTTTGACGACCCCTACTTCGCGGAGGTCGAAAGGGTCTTGACCAGGTCGTAGAGGAACTCCTGCCCCTGGTAAAACGCGTCGATCTTCATGCGCTCGTCGCGTCCGTGGAAGCGGATGTCGTTGCGGTCGAAGAAGAAGCCCTGGACGCCGTAGGTGGGGATGCCAGCCTGGCGCAACATGCGGCCGTCGGTCGCGCCGGTCACGAGGATCGGTATCACCGGCACGCCGGGAAATGCTCGCTCGTTTGCGGCCTTCACGGCCTTGATCACATCGGGCCGAAGCGGTGAGGGTGGCGCGCCCGCGGTTCTGTCGCTCACCGGTTTGATCTTCACCTCTGGATCCGCCACGACCTTATTCAGCGTGCTGAGCACGTAGTCTGGCGAGTCCTCCGGCAGCACGCGGCAGTTCACCGTCGCGGTGGCGAGCTGAGGCAGGGCATTGAGGGCATGACCGCCGGCGAGCATAGTCGCCACGCAGGTAGTGCGGAGCGTTGAGTTCCACGCCGGCGACGCAGCGGCGACGCGCTCCATTGCGGCCTGCGAGCCCTTTGCCACCTGCGCGAGATCGGCCGCGATCGGCCCTGTCTCGATCTTCGCCATCTCGGTAAAGTAAGCCGCAGTCACCTCGTCCGTCTTGAGCGGAAAGCCGAACGCCGCGAGATGCTCGAGCCCACCTGCCAGATGGTAGATGGCATTGTCCGGCACAGGCATCGAGCTGTGTCCGCCCTTGTTGGTCACTGAGAAGGTGTAATTGATGACGTACTTCTCGCTCACCTGCAGGTCATTGGAGATCTTCTTCCCGTTCTCCTCTTCGCCCCAGCCGCCCTCGTTGAGCGCGAAGTCGGCGTCGATCAGGTCGCGGTGATTTTGGATAAGCCAGTCCACGCCGTTGTACGGACCGCCGCCCTCCTCGTCGGCGGTGAGCGCGACGATGATGTCGCGGTCCGGCCGGAAGCCCTCGCGCTTCATCCGGATCAGGGTGGCGATCCAGACGGCGGCCTGCGCCTTATCGTCGCCGGTGCCGCGGCCGTAGAAATAGCCATCCTTCTCGTTGAAGACGAAGGGGTCCATGTTCCAGTCCTCGCGTTTGGCCTCGACGACGTCGGTGTGGGCGAGCAGCAGCAGCGGCTTCTGCGCGCCGGTGCCGTGATAGCGCGCGACCAGATTGAACTTCTTCGGCGACGCGCCACCGAGGAAGATGTCCGAGTCCGGGAAGCCGGCTTCCTTCAGACGTGCGGCCGCAGCCTCGGCGACCGGAGTGGTGGAGCCGGTGGAGTAGCCCGACTGAATCTCGATGAACTGCTTGTAGATGTCATGGGCGAGCTTCATGTCCGCGGGCGGCGGCATGGTTTGGGCATACGCTGCGGAACCGGCAGCGAAGCAGACGTTGGCCACAAAGGCATAGAGCAGAGTCCTTACGGTCATGCGGTCTCCTGTTTGGGTGTGTCTCACGATACTAGGCTGAAGCAGCGGGGAGGACAAGCTTTTGGCATGTTTATGTTGAATCGAGCGGATCTATGGATTTCGTGGGATTTCACGGGATTTCATAAATTTACCGCATCCTTTTTTGAAGGCGTTACTTCATCGGCCATAGCGGCGCATTATATTGAAGTCCTCAAACCCGCTTCGGACATCGCTCGGACGCAACAACGAGAAGCCGGATGAGGCTCATGAATGAATCTTGTTTTGGGAAAGAGAATTTTATGACTCCACCATCTATCGAATGCGAGCATACGCAGACCAGTTTGGCGGTCAGTGATCTTGCGGCTGCTATTGATTTTTATGTGACGAAGCTTGGGTTTCTGTTTGGGTTTACGTTTGGCGAGCCGGCTACGTTTGCAGGTGTCAATCTGGGCAAGGTGGGGATTTTCTTGAAGGAGGGTGTGCCTGCTCCCAGTGCGGGTGCGGTGTTTTTTACGGTGGGCGATGCGGATACGTTGTATGAGTTTCATCGGGCGAATGGGGTGGAGGTGGTGGAAGAGATCGGCGACCGTGAGTTCGGGATGCGCGATTATGTGGTGAAGGATCTGTATGGATATCAGCTGATCTTTGGACACTACATCTATAACGTTGGGCCGAAGATCAGGATCGAGCGGGTGGATGTTCCGGTGCGGTTGGAGAAGCGGCTGGCGGGGCTTTTGAAGGATCTCGCGGAGTATAAGCGGATGAGTGTGGATAGTTGTCTGGAAGAGATGCTGCTGCATACGAATGATGGGGTGGGGCCGCATACGACTTCGCAGCTGAAGTACATCGAGGAACTGAAGAAGAAGCACGGGATCGATTACGACAGCCATGGGAGTTACCGGTTTGTCGAGGAGTGATGGGCGGGTGAGAGATAGGGCGGGCTCTCACCTCCTGGATCTCTTTGTGGCTCGGAACGAGAGTTTCTGCGCCTTTACGATTTGTTTACGCCTTTTTGGATAGCCTTTGTTCGGTGTTGGCCCTAGTCTCGCGGCCGACCGAAAGAGCACTGCATGTCGTTCTTCGACCTTGTCGTCGGTAAACCGCTCGCAACCTCGGAAGAACGCGCTGAACACATCGGCCCAATCGCCGGCATTCCGGTCTTCGGTCTTGACGCTCTCAGCTCGGCCGCCTATGGTCCTGAGGCGGCTCTGACGTTGCTTATCGCCCTTGGCATCGGGGGCATTCCGTATATCGTTCCAATCAGCTTTGCGATCATTGGCCTGCTGGCCATCGTTTACGTCTCGTACCTGCAGACGATTGATGCCTATCCCCATGGCGGCGGGAGTTATACGGTGGCGTCGGAGAATCTCGGCGCGAATGCCGGCTTATTCGCTGCCGCAGCGCTGATGATCGACTACATCCTTAATGCGGCGGTCGGCATCTCCGCGGGTGTTGGCGCGCTGGTCTCGGCTTTCCCCCGGCTTGAGCCCCATACGCTGGCGCTTTGTCTCGTCATCCTGCTGATTCTCACGCTCATCAACGTGCGCGGGGTCAAGGACACAGGCAGTGCTTTCCTGATTCCCACTTACCTCTTCGTGGGCACGCTGCTGGTTGTGATCCTCGTCGGAGGGGTGCGGGCTTTTGCGGCCGGAGGCCACCCGACGCCGATTGTCGCGCCTCCGCGGCTGCCGGTCAGTGCGTCGATGCTCTCACTTTGGCTTCTGGCCAAGGTCTTCGCCAGTGGATGCACCGCTATGACTGGCGTCGAGGCCGTCTCGAACGGCGTCAATGCCTTCCGCGAGCCCACGCAGAAGAACGCCAAGCGGACACTCACGATCATCATCGTTCTGCTGATGGTCTTTCTCGCCGGCATTGCGTTGCTGTGCCGCGCCTACTCGATCGGCGCCACCGACCCGGGCGCGGCCGGCTACCAGAGCATCCTTTCGCAGCTTACGGCTGCCGTGATGGGCCGTGGCTGGTTCTACTATGTCACTATCGGCTCGATCCTCGCGGTGCTTGCACTTTCGGCGAACACGTCGTATGCCGACTTTCCGCGTCTCACACGCGCCATCGCGATGCATGACTATTTACCGCACGTGTTCAAGGTTCGCGGGCGCAGGCTGCTTTACTCGCATGGGGTGGTTGCGCTGGTGGGCTTCACAGGGGTACTGCTGATCGTCTTCGGTGGCGTAACGGATCGGCTGATCCCGCTGTTTGCCATCGGGGCCTTTCTCGCCTTCACGCTGTCGCAGGCCGGGATGGTGGTGCACTGGAAGCGACTGGGCGGCAAAGGCGCAGTGCAACGCATGATTATCAACGGTGTTGGAGCTTTTGCTACCGGGGTCACGCTGCTGGTCGTACTGGTTGCGAAGTTTACTGAGGGCGCGTGGATCACGGCTCTCCTTATTCCGGCGTTGATCGTCCTAATGAGCGCAGTCAAACGCCATTACAACCGCGTGAGCGCCGAGATCGTAATTGATTGTCCTATGCGAATCGACAATCTGGCTCAACCGCTGGTGATCGTTCCGCTGGACCGCTGGACGCGCATTACCGAAAAGGGCCTGCGGTTCGCTTTGAAGATCAGCGATCAGGTTCAAGCTGTGCATGTCGACGCGGAGGAGTGCTGCGACGAGGTGCAACAGATGTGGCAACAAAATGTCGCCGCGCCGTTGCGCGAGTCAGGGAAGACGGTTCCCGAGCTTATCCTTCTCTCCTCGCCATACCGCTTTGTCATCACGCCGCTGGTCGAGTACATCCTGAAGGTTGAGCACGACAACCCTGCTCGTCAGATCGCTGTCCTGGTTCCGGAGCTTGTGGTCAAACACTGGTGGCAGACTCCGCTGCACAACCAACGGGCCCAGCTGCTGAAGCTGCTTCTTCTTGTACGTGGGAATCAGCGCATCATGGTGATCAACATTCCCTGGTACCTGTAGTTCGACCGTTCGCGGCGATCTTCACCTGGATCGAAACACCTGGAAGCGTACGGAATAGCCGAAGCCGATCGAGTGATCGGGTGTAGCGGCAGAAAGACCGAAGCTGCAATGAAAGTCCAGTTGCTGATGCGGTGTGGGTTTGTAGGACGTGCCGAAATCGATCAGGTTTTGCGGGCCGCCGCGTTCAGGGAAGGCGCCGGAGTATTCGACATACGCGTCCCATGGTGTTGTAATCTGCCGGTCAAAATACACGCTGGATTGGCCGGTTAGATTTCGACGTGAGGACTCGGTTGGCCACATTACAGAGAACATTCCTGCCATGGTCCAGTTTTTTGGGAGCGAGCGCGACCAGGGGAGTTGGATGGTTGGATCATAGCCATGACTCGATATAGCGTTCGCTCCTGTCGGAAGACTGACGGAGGGTATGAGGGAGAGATCGAATCCGCCGCGTGTTGGGCCCAGCTGCTGTTTGAAGCCCAGGCTCAAATCGCCTAAGCCGGTGGCGAATCCGGACGCGGTGTCGTCGTTGAAAAAATAATCCGGAGCCGTAAAACGAAGCTCGGTTTTGTTGGCGATTCCGAATCGCACCGCTGTTTCGGGGAGGTCAAGGCTGTTTTGGCCTCCGTTGCTGGTCTCCTGAAACCCGTTCTCGAATTGCAGGCTTCCACAGGGGACGACGATGCTTGAACTTGTGATCTGCGGCCGGTCTGTGGCGATCGGGCTCTGCGCATTGGCGCCGCAAGTCTGGGCCTTCGCGTGGAAGGCTGGCGTTGCTGCCATGACTAAAAGGAACAGCCCACACAGGTGGCGTGGCATGCAGACGATGATAACGGGAGAAAGATGACTCAAGTGTCGTAGCGTGATCGTCCGGGTCATCCGGGTTGAATAGGTTGTTACAATTTGGGGCGTCGAGCGGCATAGGTTCGCGAAGGCGTGGTTTTTTCCTTCAACGATTTTGAGAATCGGTACGTCAAAGGCGATATGACTTCTAGATTGATCTTCCGATGGGTGGTTTTGGCGTGCCTTGGAGTTGGGTGTGGGTTGGGGCAGACCTCGGTGCCGGATACTCCGGCGGGGCATACGCTGCAGGCCTGGCTGGATGCGTTCAATAGCGGGGACCGGGCTAAGGTCGAGGCTTATGTGAAGACGGTGGACTCGAAGGAGACTGTGGATGGGATGATGGGGTTCCGCAGCCAGACGGGCGGGTTTGAGTTGATCGGGATTGAAAGCAGCGAGCCGCTGCATGTCCAGTTTCGGGTGAAGGAAAAGGGTGGGCCGACGACGGCGCTGGGGAATCTTCTGGTGAAAGACGGGCAGCCGCCGACGGTGGTGACTTTTGGGATAACCGTATTGCCTCCGGGAGCCGTAGTGAAGAACGTCACGATCGATGGCGCGGAGCGGAAGAAGGTGATCGATGGCGTGAGTGAGGTTTTGAAGGAGTACTACATCGAGCTTGCGGTGGCGCAACAGATGGCGGATGCATTGCAGGCGCATGAGACGAAGGGCGACTACAACGCGATCTCTGATGGCGATACATTTGCTTCGCAGTTGACCAAGGACCTGCAGGCGGTGAGCCATGACAAGCATCTGCGGGTGAACTTCAATTCCTTCAAGATGCCTCCGAGGAAGGATCCGACGCCGGAGGATGAGGCGCGGTTTCATGAGCAGATGGAGCGGCAGAACTGTGCGTTCGACAAGGTGGAGATTTTGCCGAACAACATCGGGTATATCAAGTTTGATGGGTTTATGGATGCGGGATTCTGCGGGCCGACGGTGGTGGCGGCGATGGGGTTTGTGGCGCATACGGATGCCCTGATCTTCGACCTGAGGCAGAATGGCGGTGGGCAGCCGGCGATGGTGACGATGATCGCGAGTTATCTGTTCGATAAGCCGACACATTTGATCGATATCTACAACCGAAAGGAGGATACGACGACGCAGAACTGGACGCTGTCATATCTGCCTGGAAAGAGGATGCCGACGCAGCCGGTGTTTGTGCTGACTTCGAAGCGGACATTTTCGGGTGCGGAGGAGTTTGCGTTTGATCTGCAGAGGCAGAAGCGTGCGACGATTGTCGGGGAGACTACGGGGGGTGGGGCACATCCGGTGTCGGGGCATGTGGTGGCGGATTATTTTTCGGTTGGGGTTCCGTTTGCGAAGTCGCTGGACCCGGTGACGAAGACGAACTGGGAGGGGACGGGCGTGGAACCGGATGTGAAGGTGCCGGCGGCGGATGCTTTGGAGACGGCGGAGAAGCTGGCTCTGGAGAAGATTCAGGCGAAGAAAGATGGGAAGTAGCGGGGTGGTTCGGGCTTCGGTGGAGTGATTGTTACAATCAGAGTTTCGGCAGAGTTTGCGGACGGTTTGGCAGGGTTTGCCGGCTTTGAGTTTGTGATGATCTGGTGCGGGGTTCGGTAAGGAATGTTGCGATTTTCGACAGCGGGAGAGAGCCACGGAGAGAGCCTGGTGGCGACGGTCAGTGGCATGCCTGCGGGTGTGACGGTGGAGCAGGAGTTCCTCGATCGCGAATTGTGGCGGCGGCAGCAGGGGTATGGGCGCGGCGGCAGGATGCGGATTGAGCGGGATACGGCGCATATTCTGAGCGGCGTGCGGCATGGGAAGACGATCGGATCCCCGATTGCCATGGTGCTGGCGAATAACGATTGGAAGAACTGGACGGAGATTCTGCCGGTTGAGACAGGCGATGCGAGCAAGCATAAGGCCGTGGCTTCGCCTCGGCCGGGACATGCGGATCTGGCAGGGAGTTTAAAGTACGACTTTCCGGATGCAAGGTATGTGCTGGAGAGGGCGAGTGCTCGGGAGAGCGCGGCTCGGGTGGCTGCGGGGGCGTTGGCGAAGCTGTTGCTGCAAGCGCTGGGGGTTGAGGTGGCGAGTCATGTGATTCGAGTTGGGAAGGCGGAACTGGGGCGCGCGGCGGGGTGGGACGAGATTGTTGCGCTGCAGGCGAAGGAGGAAGTTCTGCTGAACTGCGTGGATGCTGATGCTGAAGCGGCGATGAAGGCTGAGGTGGATGCGGTGTTGCGCACGGGCGATACGGTGGGTGGAGTGTTTGAGGTGGTGGTGCATGGGCTGCCTCCGGGAGTGGGGACGCATGCGAACTGGGACGAGCGGATGGATGGGTTGCTGGCGCAGGCGGTGATGAGTCTGCAGGCGGTGAAGGCGGTAGAGATTGGGCGAGGGGTGACGGCTGCGGAGTCGGTGGGGTCGGCCGTGCATGATGCTATTGCGTACGAGGGTGAGGGCTTCACGAAGTTTTCGCGGGAGCACAATAACGCCGGGGGAGTGGAAGGCGGCATCTCAAACGGTGAGGATGTTGTGGTGAGGGGGTATCTGAAGCCGATCTCGACGCTGCGGCGGCCGCTTGCTTCGGTTAGTTTTGCTACGCGGGAGCCAGTGAAGGCGGCTTATGAGCGGAGCGATGTGTGTGTGGTACCGGCGGCGGGCGTGGCGGCGGAGGCGATGGTTGCGCTGACTGTGGCGAGGCTGATGGTGGAGAAGTTCGGCGGCGATTCGCTGAGGGAGATGAAGCGGAACTTTGATGGGTATTGCGAGCAGATTCGGGCGTATTGAGTTGGGAAGAAATTCTGACGAGAAGGCAGCGAAGACCTGTGACGGAAAAAGAGACGAAGAAGAGCAAGATTCATGAGGTGGTGAAGTGGCCTGACCCGGTGCTGTCGAAGCCGGGCGCGACGGTGACAGTCTTTGACGCGAAGCTGAAGAAGCTGACTGAGGAGATGTTCGACTCGATGTACGCGGCGCAGGGGATTGGATTGGCGGCTCCGCAGATTGCGATCTCGCAGCGGATTACGGTGATCGATGTGAGCTTCAAGAAGAATCCGGAGGAGAGGATTGTGCTGATCAATCCGGAGATCGTGGAGCGCGAAGGCAAGCAGATTGAGGAAGAAGGGTGCCTGAGTTTGCCCGAGATTCGCGAGAAGGTTTCGCGGGCGGCGAAGGTGAAGGTGCGGGCTCAGGATGTGACGGGGAAGTGGTTTGAGGTAGAGGGTAAGGAGTTGCTGGCGCGGGCGTTGCAGCATGAGATCGATCATCTGGATGGGGTGCTGTTTATTGATCGGCTGAGCCGGTTGAAGCGCGACCTAGTGGTGCGAAGGATCAAGAAGATGATCAAGAACGGCGAATGGTGAGTGTGCTGCCGCATGGGCCCGCTGCGCGGGGGGCGGCCACTTCTTGGCGGGTATACGTTGTTGTTGCTGACGCGAACTTCTTTGGTCCTCGCGTTGCTCGGGGGATGACCCAATGAAGCTGGCTTTTTGTGGGACTCCGGAGTTTGCTGTGCCTACGCTGGAGGCAGTGGTGGGGGCTGGGCATGAGGTTGCGCTGGTGGTGACGCAGCCTGACCGTGCGTCAGGACGTGGGATGGAGGTGCAGGCTTCGGCTGTGAAAAAGGCGGCTCTGGCGCTGGGTTTGCCGGTGGAGCAGCCGGAGAAGATTAAGAATAATGTGGAGTTTCGCGCGCGGCTGGAGGCGATTCGGCCGGATGCGATTCTGGTGGTTGCGTATGGGCGGATTATTCCGGCGTGGATGCTGGAGTTGCCACGGTTGGGGAATATCAATCTGCACGGATCGCTGCTACCGAAGTACCGGGGAGCCGCGCCGATTCAGTGGGCGGTGGCGAATGGCGAGACGGTGACAGGCGTGACGACGATGCGGTTGGACGCGGGGCTCGATACGGGCGATATGCTGCTGGCGCAGGCGGTGCCGATTGGCCAGGAAGAGACGGCGATGGATGTGTATGGATGCCTGGCTCCAGTGGGCGCGGAGTTGATGGTGAAGACGCTGGCGAAGCTTGGGTGTGGGGAGATTGTTCCGCAGAAGCAGGATCACGCACTGGCGACGCTCGCTCCGATTCTGACGCGGGAGGATGGGTGGATGGATTTTTCAAGGAGCGCGCAGCAGATCTATGACCGCTGGCGAGGTTTTCAGCCGTGGCCGGGAGCGCATACGATTCTCCGCGGGAAGAAGTTGATTGTGCCGCGGTTGTGCATCGCGAGTGGGAGATCTCTGCCTGAGGGAGTGCTGATGGTGGAGTGGGAACGACTGTTTGCGGGTGCTGGCGAAGAGTCGGCAGTGGAACTGGTTGAGGTGCAGATGGAGGGGAAACGGCGAATGAGTGCTGCCGAGTTTCTCCGGGGCTATCAGGTGAAGAGCGGCGAACGGTTGGGGTTATGAACGAGAGATCGAAGCCGGATGCAAGCAGGACGGCGCTGGTCAGGAAGCGACCTGCGTCTGCGGGACCTACTGCTTCGGCGAAGATCGCGGTTGCGAGGGTAACGCCTGCGAGGATGGCTGCGTTCGAGATTTTGAAGCTGGTGGGCGAGGGAAGAGGGCATAGCGATGAGTTGTTGCACTCGTCGCGTCTGGATGCGTTGTCGCCTGAGGATCGCAATTTGACGACGGCGCTGGTGTTGGGAGTGCTGCGATGGCAGATTGCACTGGATGCTCGTGTGCGCGGCTTGCTGCAGCGGCCGGATCAGCGGGTGGCGGAGCCGGTGGCGATTGCGCTAAGAATGGGGGCGTTTCAGTTGCTGCATATGGATAGGATTCCGGCGCACGCGGCGTTGAGCGAGAGCGTCGAGTTGTGCAAGGCTGCGGGTGAGGCGCACGCGGCGGGGATGGTGAATGCGATTTTGCGGAAGATCGCCGCTAAACCGATGTCCGACAATCGGGATTCTTCAGCAGGTTCAGGGCGGGCTGTGGGCCTTCCGGAGCGAACGGTTCCGTTGCATGAGTCGGTTGCTGCATTTGCGGAGCGGCTTGGGCATCCGCTGTGGATGGTGGAACGCTGGGTAAAGGAGTATGGGCGCGCGACGGCGTTGAAGATCTGCGAGGCGGACCAGAAGGAGCCGGCGGAGGGTGGCATGTTCTCCGAGACCGGCGGCGGGCTGCCGCAGATGGATGACGGATCGCGCCTGGTGGCGGAGATTGCAGCTGCAGCGATGCCGGGGGCGAAGCGGGTGTGGGATTGCTGCGCGGCTCCGGGAGGGAAGACCCTGATTCTGGCGCGGCGGCTGGGCTTCGCGGAGGTGGTCGCAAGCGATGTGAGTGTGAAGCGTCTGGCGCAGATGGAGGCAAGGCTGAGGCGTTATGCGTATGCGGAACGGGTTGAGTTTACGGTGGCAGATGCGACGGATGCGAAGGCAGTCAAGGGCAGCTTCGATCTGATCTTGTGCGATGTGCCTTGTTCGGGGACGGGAACGCTGGCGGGGAATCCCGAGATCCGGCACCGGTTGCGAGTGGAGGAGTTGGCGCGGCAGGCGGTGCGGCAGAAGGCGATCTTGAAGGGTGCTTTGAAGCGGCTGGCGCCGGGTGGACGGCTGGTGTACTCGACCTGCTCGCTGGAGCTGGAGGAGTGCGAAGACGTCGTGGAGGGTGTGCGGGGAGTTCGACGGGTTCCGGTGGAGGGCTTGGTGGCGGAGCTTGGAGAGCAGGGGATTTTGCTGAATGGGGTTGAGCTGGGCTCGGCGGTGCGCGAGGGGGCTCTGCGGACGCTGCCGGGAGTGCATGGTTGTGATGGATTTTATGCCGTGGTATTGGAGCGGGCCTGAGCGGGCTAGTTGGTGAGGGTGATGCGGACGGGGTCGCCTGCTACGACGCGGTGACCAGCCGGGGGTGACTGCGCTATGACCGTGCCCACCGCGGACGCTTGTGCGGCGGCCACGGCTGGAGCAGCGGCTGCATCGGGTGGTTTTTGCGTTGGTGTGGCTTCGGTTGTGGGCGAAGTCGTGGCCGGGGCTGAAGATGTTGCGGCGAGGTTGAGGTCTTCGGCGCTTACGATGTGCAGGCCGGCGGCAGCAGCGCGCGCGGCGGCTCCAGCGAGGGTGAGGCCGGTGAGTGAGGGCATGACGAAGGCATCGGGTGATTCGGTCTCGGCGGGTTCGCTGAGGAGGAGACTGACGCGGGGTCGATCGACGCCAGGTGCGTTGGGATTGGGGGTCTGCGCGATGACTACACCGGGGTCGCCGCGTGCGGCGATGTGAGCTACGGCGCCGAGTTCAAGGCCGAGGCGGCGAATGTTGATGGAGGCGGTGCGCTCGGATTGACCCAGCAGATCGGGGATGGCGACTTGTTGCGCACCGAGGCTTTCGGTGACGCGAACGGCCCATTGGCGGCGGACCGTAGTGCCGGCGACGGGGTATTGCGCGAGGATGTGGCCGGGGGGAATGTTGGGAGAGTAGAAGCGATTCTCCAGGGTGAGGCGGAGGCCGAGGGAGCGGGTTTGTTTGCTCGCGTCGGCGAGCGTGAGGCCGGTGAGGTTAGGGATTTTGACCTCGCGGCCGTGAATGGCGAGGCGCATGGTGATGAAGGCGGAGAGCAGCGCGACGACGAGCATGGCAAGCGCGCCGAGGAGGATGTTGAAGAAGCGGTTGATGCGGCGGATTTTCAGCTTCATCGGTCAGCATCAAGGATACAGCTTCGAAGTGGGTGTACGCTGCCGCCGGGTTCTCGGGCGGTTATGATCGGGGTGTGCGTCCGCATCTGGCCAGCCTCGTTGAGGAGTTTCGTGGGCACGCTGGAGAGACCGCGGTCGTGGATCATCGCGGCAACCGGCGTTATCGAACAACCTACGGCGAACTAGGGGAGCTTGCGGGGCGATTTGCCGCGGAGCTTGAGCGGCGGGGCATCGTTGCTGGTGACCGTGTGGTGCTATGGGGGGAAAACTCCGCGGAGT
This sequence comes from uncultured Acidobacteriaceae bacterium, assembly GCA_963798925.1. Taxonomy (GTDB): domain Bacteria; phylum Acidobacteriota; class Terriglobia; order Terriglobales; family Acidobacteriaceae; genus Edaphobacter. Next base: position 122,972 of record CAWCVD010000001.1, on the reverse strand, counting down.
GGATTGGGAGCTTCTTCGGGTGTCTGCTGCGTGGAGTGATTGCGGTTCCTCTGGATGCGGCGGGTTCAAGCGAGTTTGCAGGCCGGGTCGTGAACGATGTTTCGCCGAAGCTGATGGTTGGTGACAGAGACCTGTTCGAGAAGCTGAGGAGCGATGTTCCACAGATGCTGTTCTCGAGGATGAAGGTCGATCTGCCTGCGGAGACGATGTTTGCGGTTAGCGAAGCGGTTCGCAGCGATACGCCGTTTCAGATTGTCTTTACGTCAGGCACGACGTCGGAGCCGAAAGGGATCGTCCATACGCATCGCAATGTACTGGTGAGCCTGCAACCGATCGAAGACGAGATTGGTAAGTACCGGAAGTATGAGCGATGGGTGCATCCGCTGCGGTTTCTGCATAGTCTTCCGCTGAGTCATGTCTTCGGCCAGTTCATGGGGTTGTGGGTGCCTGCCCTGCTGGCGGCGGAAGTACACTTCGCCGAGCAGCTCGAGCCGTCACGAATGGTTGAGCTGATCCGGCGCGAACGTATCTCAGTGCTAGTGGCGGTGCCCAGGGTGCTGCAATTGCTGAGGACATATCTGCTGGGTCGCTTCGATTGGCTGGCGGACGAGTTGGAGAGGGCGAAGGAGCTTTCGATCTCGAAGCGCTGGTGGAAGTTTCGACGAGTGCATCGCGCGCTGGGATGGAAGTTCTGGGCGGTGATCTCAGGGGGCGCGTCGTTGCCTGCGGAGCTGGAGGGTTTCTGGAACGGGGTTGGATTTGCGCTGATTCAGGGATACGGCATGACAGAGACAGCAGCGCTGGTGACGCTGAATCATCCGTTCCGCATTGGACGGGGAACGATCGGCAAGCCTCTGCCGGGGCGTGAGGTGCGCCTGAGCGATGACGGCGAGATTCTGGTGCGCGGCGAGATGCTGGCCGGCGCAACGTGGCAGGACGGGAGGATGCGTCCGCGCGAGGGCGAGTGGCTGGCGACGGGCGATCTCGCAGTTGAGAATGCGCTTGGCGAGCTGCGGTTTGCGGGGAGGAAGGGCGACGTGATCGTCACGGCGGCGGGGATGAATGTGCATCCTGGCGATCTTGAAGAGGCGATGACGAGGCAGCCGGGTGTGCTGGGATGCGTTGTGGTGCCGTGTGACACTTCCGGCGGGACGGAGCCTGTGGCGGTGGTGCTGGCTATGGGGAGCGACGAGGAGTTGCAGGCGGCAGTTGCATCGGCGAACCGTGGGTTGGCGGGGCATCAGCAGATGAGGCGCGTGCTGCGGTGGCCGGAGATGCAGTTTCCGTACACCTCAACGGGGAAGTTGTTGCGCCGAAAGGTGGCGGAGTGGGCGTGCGAAGTGGTCTCGGGACAGCGCGGCTCTTCTGCCGCATCGGCCGGGGACACGCTGGTGGGGATGATCGCGGAGGTGACGGGCGAGCGTGTTTCGGGAGATGGCGATGGGCTGCGCCTTTCTGAGGATCTGCATCTGGACAGCCTTGGACGGGTGCAGTTGCAGTCAATGCTGGAACAGCGGTGGGGTGTGGAGGTCGATGACGACGCGATTGCCACGGTGGAGAGGCTTGGCGATCTGCGGGTGATGGTGAAGAGTGAGATTGGGGCGGAGCCTGCGGTCAGGGCGGATGATGCTTCCGGATCGGCGGCGGCAACTGACGCCGATGTGCCGCGATCGCAGATCGAAGCCGACAACGTTGCGGCGGGCAATGTTGCGACGGGCAAGGTTGGGGAGGAGCCGGTCTATCCGCGGTGGCCTTGGAGTTGGCCGGTGCGGATGTTTCGTATTGCGTTCGTTGAGCTGGTGATGCGCCCGTTGATCTGGATGCTGGCCGCGCCGCGCGTGAGATGCGAGACGACTGCACTGCCGGGGCCGGTGTTGGTGATTGCGAACCACGTGACGGCGTATGACGGCGCGCTGGTGCTCTATGCGCTGCCGTGGAGACTTCGGCGGCGGATGGCGATTGCGATGTCGGGCGAGATGCTGATGGATCTCCGGAGGGGACGAAACCAGGGGAACGTGCTGGTCGATCTGGTTGCCCCGGCAGGGTACTGGTTGGTGGTGGCGCTATTCAACGTGTTTCCTTTGCCGCGGCGGCGCGGATTTCGCAGGAGCTTTGCCCATGCGGGTGAGGCAATGGATCAAGGCTACTCGGTGATGGTTTTTCCGGAGGGAACGCGCAGCCGTGACGGTGTGCTGGGGCGCTTCCGGGCTGGAATCGGCCTGTTGGCGCAGGAGTCGGCTGTGCCCGTGGTGCCTGTGGCTCTGATCGGGCTTGGCGAGATGCGCAGGACGCGGCGATGGCTGCGTTCGGGGAGACTGGAGATACGTGTGGGTGAGGCCATTCCGGTGGATGACGGGATCGGGGGCGCAGAGTTGACCGCGAGATTCGAGGAGAGCATACGGCTGCTTACTTCTAGTGGGTTGCTTTCCGAGAATCCCGCCGAACGGCCGTAGCAGTGTGTTCAGTCGGCTTTGAGAATAATTTGTGATTCGATCTTCGCGGGATCGAGCTGGACATTGAATCCGGGGCCTGTGGGCAATGCGATGTGCGCTTTTTCGGGGACGAGCGGATTGCTCTCGAAGTGGTAGTAGTGGCGCATTTTGTTGATGAGATATTCGCCGAGAGGGAATGTCATCGGCGACTGGCTGGCGATGGTATGGACGGCAGCGCGAAGGCTGTGGCCGTGCGGGATTACGGGAACGTCGTGGAGGCTGGCGACGGTGCCGATGCGAATGAGTTCGGAGATGCCGCCGCACCATTCGGGATCGGCCTGCACGACGGAGAGTCCGCCGGCTTCGAGGTAGCGCTCGACCTCCCAGCGTCCGTAGAAGTGCTCGCCGGAGGCGATGGGGATGGTAGTGCTGCGATGCATGACGGCGAAGGAGTCGATCTTTTCGGGATGGGTGGCTTCTTCAATCCAGTAGGGGCGGTACTGCTCGACCTGATGGGCCCACTCGAGCGCGTAGTTTTGCGTCCAGCCGCTATAGGCGTCGAACATAAGCTCGGTGTCGTCGCCGAGGGTCTCGCGGAGGATGCGGACGAGATCGACATTTTTGCGCATGCCTTCGGGCCCGGATCCGGGGCCGTAGCCCATGAACCACTTTTGATAGCGGTAGCCTTCGTGTTTGATTGCGAGAGCGCGGGTGCGGACCGCTTCGGGCTCGAGCGAAAAGCCCAGGCAGCTTGCGTACATTTCGACGAAGGAGCGCGAGGGACCACCGAGCAGGCGATAGACGGGGACGTTGTAGTATTTGCCGCGGATGTCCCAGAGGGTGTTGTCGACGGCGCTGATGGCCATCATGAAAAAGCCATCGCGGGAGTGGCGATTGGAGCGGTACATCTGATCCCAGAGTTTTTCCTGGGCGAGCGCGTCTTTGCCGAGGAGGAAGGGACGAAGCTCGTCGTTCACGACAACCGCTGCACTCTTTTCGATTGGGCCGTAGAGGCCTTCGGGGCCCCCGGCTGTCTTGATGCGAAGGTAGATTGCCGTGGTGACGACCTCGTGGCTGCCCGACGGTTTGTCGGCGTAAGGTGCAGGGCGGAGATCGTCGTAGATGTCGAGCGGGTTCACCTGTTGCTGGCGGTTGACGCCTGCCTCCTCGGTATAGCGTCCGTGGAGTTCGACGAGTTCCACAGATTCGATTGTCAACGGTATATCAGCGCGATCCGGGAAGAAAGCGAGCGATGATGCCACGAGTTTGCCGGAGGAGGTTACGAAAGCCGTCGCAGCCGCGCCGAGCAGGAACTGGCGTCGGTTCGGAGGCGCGGGATTGAAAGATCGCTGCGGTGCGCGAAGCAAGGAGTGAAGGGATCGCCTCATCGGTTTCTCATTTTGGAATTAGCGGCGGTTGTCGGTGGCGGGTTCAGGGTGGATGAGGAGGCGGCTGACCTCGGGGGCGTCGAGTTTAAAGGCGTTTTCGAGTTCGGTGATGACCTCGTGCACGCGGGACATGGGGAGATCGTCGGGCAGAGTGCAGTGACAGTTGACCTGGATGCGGTCGGATCCGTTGTTGTGGGCGCGTGTGACGAAGACCTCGTGAATGTCGAGGATCTCGGGAAAGCTCTGGGCGACGCGGCGGAGGCGGACTTCGAGCTGGCGGTCGCGTTCGAGTGAGTCGGGTCGCTCGATGGTGGCGGGCTCACTTTCGATGTGGGTGAGGATGGAGGAGATCTCGGGGATCTCGCGGCGGATATCGGATTCGAGTTGCGTGACGAGGGCGTGCGCGGCGCGGAGGCTCATGGTCTCGTCGACTTCGAGGTGCTGCTCGACGTGGAGCTGGTGGTGGTACTCTTGCACGCTGACATCGTGGATGGCGAGGTTGGAGCGGGCGGCGACGGCACGGATACGGTCGTGAATGCTTTCGGCGAGCGAGGCGATCGGGATGGAGTGGACGACGACGTCGGCTCCGGGGAGATGGCGCTGGACGGCGGCGGTGGCAGCTGTCGTGATCTGCTCGGATCGCTGGAAGGTGAGATTGCGAGGCATGCCGAGCGTGACGTCGGCGAAGTAGCTGGGACCGGAGCGACGGGTGCGGACGCGATCGACGGAGAGGACGCCGTCGATGGAAGCGAGTTCGCGGATGAGTTCGGGGTTCTGGGCGCGAACCTCGGGTGGCGTTGCGTCGGTGAGCGTGTCCACTGTGCGGCGGGCGAGCTTCCAGGTGACGTCGAGGATGATGAGGGCGACGAGGATAGCGGCGATGGGATCGGCTAACTGAAGCTGTGGGATCTGCCAGCGCTCTCCGGCGTAGGTTGCGGCGAGGCCGAAGAGAACGGCGAGCGAGGACCAGATGTCGGTGCGGAAGTGAATGGCGTCGGCTTGGAGGGCTTCGCTTCGGGTCTCGTCGGCGATGTGCTGGAGTTTGCGCGAGCGCGTGAAGTCAACAGCGATGGAGAGTAGCAGCGCGACGAAGGGCCAGAGGGAGAATTTGAGGGAGAGGTGCTCGCGGAAGAAGATGCGGCGGATGGCTTCGGTGAGGATCCAGATGCAGGAGCCGAGCATGAGGACGGTTTCGATGCCGGCGGAGAGGCTTTCGATCTTGCCATGGCCGTAGGAGTGGCTGTCGTCGGCGGGACGGTCAGCGACCTGGACGGAGAAGAGGGTGATGCCGGCAGCGATGAGATCGATGCCGGAGTGCGCGGCCTCGGAGAGCATGCCAAGTGAGCCGGTGAGGAGGCCGGTGACGAGCTTGAAGAGCGTGACGGCGAGGGCGGCGAAGACGGAGAAGAGCGCGGCGGAACGCTTGGCCTGGTGCCGGGTTGCGGCTTGCTCGGGAGTGGCCGTTTGAAGCATGGGGTCATGCTACATGGTGCGAGGATGGGACGCACAGGGATCTGTTATGTGAGTTGGCCGCGGCGGGTGTCGCGGCGGAGATAGAACATTATTCCGGCTCCTGCAAGCATAGGAAGGCTCATCAGGCGGAGGCCGCTCTGATAGTCGCCGGCGAGATCTTTGGCGAAGCCGATGAAGTAGGGACCAAGAAAACCACCGATGATGCCGATCGTGTTGATTGCAGCAATGCCGGCGGCAGCGGAGCGGCCTTTGAGGAACGCGCCCGGTAACGACCAAAGCGGGCCCTGCATGGTGTTGTATGCGACGATGACGAGACCGAGGGCTGGGACTGCGATCAAGGGCCGAGTCGAGAAGCCGCAGAGGAAGAAGCCAAGCGAGACGAGCAGGCAACAGGGAATGATGTGCCAGTACCTCTCACGCGTGCGGTCGGAATGAGTGGCATTGAGCAGCATGCCCAATGCACCGAGGAGACTCAGACCGGCGATGGTGAAACCGACGATTGTTGTGCTGAGATGCGTCGATCGCTGGACGATGTCCGGCGCAATGAAGGTGTACGCGTAGAGGCTGGCAAGCATGACGAGCATGAAGATCCCGAGCTGCCAGACACGCGGATCGAGAAGTCCGCGACCGATAGAGTCGCTCTGACGGGTTGCACTGGAGGGGGCTCGGTTGACCTGCCGGACGATCCAGAGGCGCTCGTCTTCGGTGAGCCATTTGGCTTGGGCGGGACTGTCGGGGAGCAGGAGGAAGAAGGCGATGCCGAGAAGAACCGCAGGCAGTCCTTCGACGAGGAAGAGCCACTGCCAGCCACGAAGTCCGAGGTGTCCATCGAGGTTAAGAAGTGCGCCGGCGACGAGTCCCATGAAGACGGAACTTAGCGGCAGGGAGATGTAGAAGCGGCTGATGGCGCGGGCGCGCAGCTCCGGTGGGAACCACTGCATAAGGTAAAAGATGACTCCGGGAAAGAAGCCGGCCTCGGACATGCCGAGGAGAAAGCGAGCGACATAGAACTGAAGCGGCGTCCGGACAAAGAGCATCGCCATAGCGAGGATGCCCCAGGTAATCATGATGCGGGAGAGCCAGCGGCGCGCTCCGAATCGGTAGAGCAGAAGGTTGGAGGGAACCTCGCATGCTGCATAGCTAAGGAAGAACAAGCCTGCGCCGAAACCGTACGTCGTGGCGCTGAAGTGCAGGTCGCGGTTCATCTGGAGCGAGGCGAAGCTGATGTTGACGCGATCCATGTACGCGGCGCCGTATCCGAGGGCGATGAGTGGGATGAGGCGCAGTGTGGCTTTGCGCATGGCTGATGCGCCGATAGCTGCGTCGGATGAGGCGAGGGATTCGTCGAGGACGGTGCTTGAGGGCGCTGCCATCTGAATACCACCTCATCGGTTGGGTGAAGTCGGAGTAGCGTGATTGCGCTGATAGTACAGGAGCTTTGAGGTGTGAGCGACGTTTTGTTGGCGTGCCGAAGAGAAACAGCGGCGAAGGCAATGCGATTAGGCTGCAGCGTTGGTCACGGCGCTGATCTCGAGGTTCTTGCCGAGGGCCTTCATTGCCTCAGCAATCCCGTCGATTTTCGATGTGTGCCTGAGGTTTGTGAGGCGGTTGATCTCCTGCGGGGTGGTGTGCAGTCGTCTTGCGAGCTCTGCTGGGCGCACTTCTTGCCGCAACATTTCGTTCAGCAACAGGACTTTCGCTGAAAGGCTGACAGGCAGCTCGATGAACTTCTGTCTGCGCTTGAGCGGAGAAGGAGTGGGGACGATGCGGTTTTCGTCAAAGTAAAAGTCCAGCGCTGTTTCCAGGGCATCCTTTGCGGCATGGAGAGCGTGTTCTTCGGTCTTGCCCTGGGTGATGGCTTCGGGGATGTCAGGGAAAGTTACCATGAAGAATTTTCCATCGCGACGCATTCTGATCGGATATCGCATGTTCATCTCCTATTTGAGGTCAAGCTGCTTCTTGATTGCAGCGACCAGGCCCTTGCCGAGCTCCTTGTTGTGCATCGGAAGAACAGAGTGCCTTCCGTTCAGCGTGACCTTGAGGTGTGACCCTTTCCTGGCTTGAACGAGGCTCCCCGGTCAGATAGCCATCGCTTGAACTCGCTGCTCTTCATTGATTCTTCTAATATAAACAAATTTGTTTATATCGGGCAAGAGTTAGTATCGACCGTGCTCAGGGTTTGGCGGCGTGGTAGAGGCCGACGACGCCGAAGGTGTAGCTCGTCCATGTAGGGTTGGCGAAGCCTGCGTTGCGGAGCAGCTCGATCATGCGGGGTGGGCGGGGGAAGCGCTCGACCGAGGAGTTGAGGTAGCTGTATGCGGGCTCGTTGCCGGTAATGAAACCGCCCAGTTTCGGAAGGATGGATTTGAAGTAGATGTTGTAGATGGCGCCGGTGAGGCCTTCGGGCTGGTTGCACTCGAGGATGCCGAGCTGGCCGCCGGGGCGCAGGACGCGGAGGATCTCGGCGAGGCCTTCTTCGTAGTTGGCGAGGTTGCGAAAGCCGAAGGCAGAGGTGACGAGGTCGACGGAGGCGTCGGCGACAGGCAGGTGGAGGGCGTCGGCTTCGATGGGGAAGACGTTTTTGCCGGCGAATTTCTTCTGGCCGAGCGTCAGCATCTGGTGGGAGAAGTCGACGGCGAGGATTGGCGCGGTGTGAGTGGCGTTGGGCCGGTGTTTGAGCAGCGCCATGGTCATATCGCCGGTGCCACAGCAGAGGTCAAGCGCGACGGCCTCGGGATATTGAAGGAGCGGCCGGAAGAGACGGGCGGTGCGCGTCCACCAGGAGCGGTCGATGCCAGCGGAGAGGAGATGGTTGGCGCGATCGTAGGTGGGGGCGATCGTGTCAAACATGCGCTGAACCTTGGCGGCAGCGGCGCTCTCGTCGGTGGCGCCGATTGGACGGGCTCCGGTGGAGAGTTCATGTTCGGGCGTGCGCGCTGTGGTCACAGAACCATGTTAGACGGTTTCGACGGAGTCCAGCATGGCTTCGGTTGCGGCGAGAAGTTCGGCATCCGTGACGTCGCGGACGATCTCGGTTTTGCCGATGGCCATGGGAATGACGAAGGATCGTGTGCCACTGCGGTTTTTCTTGTCGCGGGCGGTAAGGGCTACGAGTTTTTCGTGCTGTGGCCTTGAAGCGCGGGAGCGGGCCGTAGCGGAGGATCAGGGCTTCGATGCGATCGGCTTGTTTTGTGTCGATGGCTCTGCGATTGCGAGCTACGTTGAGTGCGGCGATCATACCCCAGGCTACGGCTTCGCCGTGAAGGAGTTGTTTGTAATTGGTTGCGGCTTCTGTTGCGTGGCCAATGGTGTGGCCGAAGTTGAGGATCATACGCAGGCCGGTTTCCCGCTCGTCTTTGCTGACGACGTCGGCTTTTACACGAACGGATGCGGCGACGACGCGGGTCAATGCGGCGGGATCACCTGTGAGTATTGCTTCGGCGTTCTGCTCCATGTAGCGGAAGAGCTTCGCATCGTAGATGACGCCGGCTTTGATGGACTCCTGGAGACCGGCGCGAAGTTCCGCGGGCGGAAGCGTGGCGAGTACGTCTGTGTCGGCGAAGACGGCCTGCGGGTGGTGGAAGCTGCCGATGAGATTTTTTCCAGTGGCGAGGTTGACGCCGGTTTTGCCGCCGATAGAGGAGTCCACCTGCGCGAGGAGGGTAGTTGGGATCTGCACGTAGCGGACGCCGCGCATGTAGATGGCGGCAAGGAAGCCGGTGATGTCGCCGAGGACTCCGCCACCGAAGGCGAGAAGGAGCGCGTCGCGGTCTGCGCCGACGTGTGAGAGCTGCTCGGCGAGCGATTCGACGCTGGCGAGGCGCTTGTGACGCTCGCCGCTCGGAAGAAAGAGGACGGTTGGCGATTCGCTTTCGGTCTTGGGGAAGCTTGCGAGGAAAGGCTTCGACCAGAGAGCCCAGATCTCAGGCGATGTAATGACGAATGGGCGGAAGGGCTTGTCTTTGCGCGGATTTGTGATCTTGTTCAGGCGCGAGCGAAGTGTGTTGAGAAGATTTGCGCCGATGATGACGTCGTAGTTGGCTGAAGGGGTTTTGACGGCGATGACGGTCACGGTGTCTCGATGGTATCGCATCGATGGCTGTCAGTTGTCTGTTCTCAGTTCTCAATTGTGGCGAGATCAGGTTGTTCGGTCTTCACTGGGAACGGAGAACTGATCACTGGCAACTCAGTTAGCATTAAGAAATGGATCGAGTTGATTTTCTGGTGATTGGAGCGGGGATTGCGGGACTGAGCGCGGCGATTCGGTTGGCGGATGCGGGATCGGTGCTCGTTGTCACCAAGGAGAAGATGGCCGAGTCGAATACGGCTTATGCGCAGGGTGGGATTGCCGTCGCAATGGGAGGCGAGAAGGATGTTGCGCTGCATTTGGAAGACACGGTGGCGGCGGGCGATGGTCTGGTGAACCGCGAGGCCGCGGCTGTCCTGGTCGAGCAGGGACCGGAGCGTGTCGAGGAACTGCTCGAGTGGGGAACGAACTTCGACAGGGATGCAAAGGGTGCGAACGGTGAGGTGGGTGAGCTGTTACGGACGCGCGAAGGAGCGCATAGCCTGGCGCGAATTCTTCATGCGAACGGAGATGCTACCGGACGCGAGATTGCAGTGTCGCTGTTGCGGCATGCGCGGGAGATTCCGCAGATTGAGCTGATGGAGTGGACGACTGGCGTGGATCTGATCGTCGCCGAAGGGCGGGTGGTTGGAGCTACATTGCTCGATGGGGAAGGCGGCCTGCAGACGGTGTACGCGCGGGCGGTGTTGCTGGCGAGCGGGGGGGCGGGGCAGGTCTATAGCGATACGACGAACCCGGCAGTGGCTACGGGCGACGGAATTGCGATGGCGTATCGTGCAGGGGCGGCCGTGAGCGACATGGAGTTCTATCAGTTCCATCCCACCGCGTTTAGCGCGCCAGAAGCTCCGCGGTTTTTGTTGAGCGAGGCTCTGCGGGGCGAGGGCGCGATTCTTGTGAATGCGAAGGGCGAGCGGTTCATGCAGCGGTATCATCCACTGCTGGAGCTGGCTCCGCGGGATGTCGTGGCGCGGGCGATTACGCGCGAGGGAATGGATGGGCCGGTGTATCTGGACATGCGTCACGTAACGCATGACTTGAAGGCGAGGTTTCCGGGGATCTCGGCGTTTCTCGAGAAGTATCATCTCGAACTCGGACGGGACCTGATCCCGGTGCGGCCGGCAGCTCACTATCTGATGGGCGGAGTGAAGACGGATGTGCAGGGAAGGACTTCGCTGCCCGGGTTGTATGCGGCAGGCGAGACGGCTTGCACTGGCGTGCATGGAGCGAACCGGCTGGCGAGTAATTCGCTGTTGGAGGGATTGGTCTTTGGGGCGCTTGTGGCGGACACGATGGTCGCCGAAGAGGGATCAGGGAGTGGGGAACAGGGAACAGGCGAAGTTCAACCTGCAGTCACTGACGGCGCAACGACTGAAGCGGCGACGGAGCGGTGGATCGGCGAGTTGCGCGAGCTGATGTGGAAGCACGCAGGGTTGTTGCGTGATGAGCATGGGCTGCGCGAGGTACAACGGGGTCTCGATGCTCTAACGTTGACAATGCCGCGAGGGGTGTTTCGAAGGGGCTTGGAGGCAAGAAACCTGCACGCGGTCGCTACCGTGATCGTGGCATCGGCGCTCGGGCGCGAGGAGAGCCGAGGAGCGCATTATCGGAACGATTTTCCCCTGCGGGACACCGTTGCGAGGCACTCGGTGATGCGGCTGGGCGCTCTGTCCTTTGTCGTCTAGATGATCGTAAGCAAAATTGGAATGACGATGCCTGCCAACAGGATGGCCGTGATGAGCCCGCGACTGCGGACGTACTTGTAGGACATGTACAGGCCTGTGAGCGTGGATGTGAAGAGCCCGATTGCGACCAGAAGGAAAAAGATCTTCAGGGGCAGGGCGTTGTGCGGTTTCGACGCGGGCGCGTCAGTCCTCGGAGCCGATTGGGAGGGAGAGTTCGAAGAAGGCGTCGAAGCAGATTGCGGTGTCTCCTGAGGGGCTTGCTGCTTCTCCTGCGGCGCGGCCCGTTCGGCCGGGCGGTCGGGCGGAGGAGCTTTGCGCTGAGGAACGACGGGCGTCTGCTTCTTATGGATCTGCGCGAGGGTGACGGCCCAGGCGGGAGGTTTGTAGCTGCTGCCACGTGTGGTCTCGTGGAGGCTGAAGGTCTGGAGAGCTCCGGTGAAGGCGAAGAACAGCAGCGCCGGGGAGATGAACACTCCGATATAAAGATGGATCAGCCGGAGGTACTTCAGCAGAGTGTGGGAACGGGACATATCTATTTCATTTCTACACAAGGAAATGAAATACGACAAGTTTAGTCCGATATCGGATTTGATTGATCGGTTGGATGAGGCAGGCAGAATCGGCTGCTGTAATTTTCCTGCGCGCAGAGTGCTAGTGGACGTGATGAGGGTGTACGGCGGCGATGACCAGAGGCGTCGCGAGACCTATCAGGAGAAGGACTATAGTCCAAGGCTTCTTGAAGGAGAATTTACCTGCCCACAGGAACAGGCAGCCGCCGACCAGACTGACGGTGGCTCCAATGACATTCTTAAGGCTGAGGCCGTTCAGAACGTGCGGGACAAGATGAATAAGAAAGATACCGGCGAGAAAGCAGAAGACGTAGTTGTACCACTTCATGGAGTCTCTCCTGAAAGATGGGGCGGAATCGGAGGGCCCAGTATATCGCTCGATCGCCCGAGATGAGCAATAACCGAAGGCTCTCAATGGCTACGTTGCGCAGGCGTTTTCTGCGCGAGAGAGAGCAGGACCGTGAGTGATAGAACGGCCAGGATGACGATCAGTGAGGTGATGGGTCCGATCTCGAGCCAGTGGGCGGAGAGCATCTTGATGGCGGCGAAGGCGAGGACCGCCGCGAGGCCGTAGTGAAGGAAACGCAGCTTTTTGAGCAGGTGGGCAAGGATGAAGTAAAGCGAGCGCAAACCCATAACCGCCATGATGTTTGAGGTATAAGCGATAAATGGGTGGCGGGTGATGGAGAGGACCGCGGGAATCGAATCGAGCGCAAAGACAACGTCGGTGATTTCGATGGCCAGCAGGGCAAGGAAGAGAACGGTGACCATTCGGCGGTCGTCCTCATGGACGAAGAACTTGTCCTGGCGCAGGCTGACCGGGTGAATGCGAGAGACCCATTTGATCCAGCGTGGCGTAGCGTCGGATCTCTGCGTAGAGGGCAGAACGAGGCGGATAGCACCGACGAGCAGAATGGCGGCGAAGGCATAGCTGATCCATTCAAAGCGGGCAAGGAGCTCGATGCCGGCGACGATGAAAGCCCCGCGCAGAACGATGGCGCCCAGAACTCCCCAGAAGAGGACTTTGGGCTGGCGGTCGGGCGCGATGTCAAAGACGCGAAAGAGGATGAGAAAGACAAAAAGGTTGTCGATGGAGAGCGACTGCTCAATCGCATAGCCGGCAAGGTACTGGGTGGTGCTCTCGCCGCCCATGGTGCGGTAGACGAAGAGCGCGAAAGCCAGCGCTGCGGCGATCCACAGAGCCGTTGCGACGACGGACGTTGCGTGAGTGTTACCGGGGCCACGGCGACGCGCGTAGAGAAGCTCGATCCCCAGAAGAATGAGGACGAAGACGTGAAAGCCAATCCAGTAGCTGATCGGAGCTGCGCCGGGCATCTCCTTTGGATGCTACAGCGCGAGGGGGCTGAATGCACGGACCTGCGATTACGGCGTCGGGGGAGGACTGGGGAGGAGTCCGGTTGCCGTCAGAGAAGCGGTAGATTCGATGCGGCTTAGATCGTACCGACGACGAGGGAGTAGACGCCGTAGAGGGCGATCGCCAACAGCAGCCAGAGAACGGAGGAGAAGAAGAGGCTGCGAACGATCTCGCCGATGTGATGGTTGTGGAAGAATCCGTTGGAGGAGCTCAGGTTCGACTCTTTATGGGTGATGCTTCTGAATCTTGCTTGTAGCGCGGGGAAGGCTGGTGTTTGCATGTTTTTTCTCCGTCATTACCGATGAGAGTAGGTCGGTTGATTTATCCACAGCTATCCCTCAAAGGCTGCAGCCGGTGGCTCATTCGGGTGATCGGAGGGTCTTTCCACGCGAAAACGCTTCGAGACCTGGAGAAATGACAGGAAAGGCAGGATGGCGTAGGATTTGGCCGTAACGGAACTCTGAACGGGGCCACGTACAATCCAAAAATCTTGTTTGGGAGAGTTTTATGAAGACATCGATTCGTTTGATGGCGGTGGCGATCGGACTTTTGGCGGTGCAGGTTGCGACCGCTCAGGCGCCTGCCGGGGCTACGGGACAGTGTAAAGACGGGACTTATTGGACGGGAGCCAGCAAACAGGGCGCCTGTCATGGGCATCAGGGTGTGAAGGACTGGTACGCTACGACCCCACCGGCTGCGGCCACTGCTCCCGCGGCTCCTGCTGCTGCAGCTCCCGCAACTCCGGCTCCGAAACCAGCGCCAACTCCGGCGGCAGCGCCTGCTGCACCTGCCGCTGCAGCGCCGGCCGCGAAGTCGTCTCCATCTTCCAAGGCTGCCGCGATGCCTCAGGCTGCAGGCGGAGGTCCGGGTCTCGTCTGGGTGAATACCTCAAGCAACGTCTACCACTGCTATGGCACGACCTACTACGGCAAGACCAAAGAGGGTTCGTATATGTCCGAGGCCGCCGCAAAGGCCAAGGGCGCTCATGCCGACCATGGCAAGGCCTGCACGCAGTAAAGATCGGTGACACGGTAGACGAACTTCGATGAGTTGGAATCAGCGCAGCGCCTCTGACGGCCCGGGATGGGCTTCAGGGGCGCTGGTTGATTAAGCGGATCATCTCAAGGAAGATGTCGCCGGAGATCTGGAGCGACTTGGCGCTGATCTTGTCGAGCGTGTCCTGAGCGGTGTGGTGGTAGCCGTCCGGGGCCTGCTCGGTAGAAGGGCCATAATGAGAGTCGATGACGTCGAGCACAGGCACACCGCGCTGAAGAAAGGGTAGATGGTCATCCTCTTCGGGCTCACTGAACTTGTAGATGTTGGCCGAATGACCAGTGTTCTTCGCCGCAACCTTGAACATATCGACCAGCCACGGTGTCGAGTTGTCACTGCGGTCGATGTTGAGGTCTTTATCCGCAATCATGTCGGCGACGAGGAATGCCTTGATCCTTTGCAGGGTTCCGTCGTTGCTCCATTTGGCGGCGAGATGGCGCGTGCCATAAAGCGAGTCTGAGGCGCTCCACTCCTTGACGGCCTCCTCGCCGTCATCAAAGACGAGCCAGACGGAGTAACCCTCCGGCGGATGAGCGCGCAGAACACTGCCGATCTCAATCAGCAGGGCCGAGGTGGCCGCGCCGTCGTTGGCTCCGTAGAACTCGATGTCGCGCAACGGGTAGTTCGTCTCGTAGTGGCTGGCGAGGACGATGATGCCGTCCTTCTTGCCTGGGTATTTGACGATGTAGTTATGCATCGTCTGCAAGCCGGCGGGCGTGCTTGCCGTGAAGGTGTCGGTCTCGAAGTCGCCTTTGGCCGCTTCGGCGGTGAAGTGCTGCTTGATGAACTCCTCGGCTTTGGCATGACCCGGGGAGCCGTTGTAGCGCTTGGGGGCGACCTTGAGGAGTTGGGCTGTCAGGTTATAGGCAGCCTGGCCGTCAAAGTGGGAGGAAGCTGCGACACCGTGTTGTGCCTGTGTGCCCGAGGCAGACAAAACGAGAGCCGGTAACAGGAGGAGCAATCCCAAATGACGTCTGGCTTCGCGGATCGTGAAACAAATGCGTTGGAGGATCATGCGGCCTTTTTGGCCTCTCTGGCTTTGCGCCGGGATGGATGGACTATATAAGCCACGCCCACGCCGATCATATAGAGAACCAGCATCGGCGTGGCAAACAGGCACATGCCGATGGGGTCAGGCGTGGGGCAGATGATGGCAGCGATGAGAAAGATCGCGAGAATGGCGTAGCGAATGTGCTTGAGGAGAAATTTGCTGTCGACGATGCCGAAGAGGGAAAGAAAGAAGATGAGGATCGGCAGCTCAAAGGTGACGCCAAGGCCGAGGATCACGGCGAGGAAGAAGCTGGTGTAGTCCTCCGTCGTGATGATGGGGTGAAACTGCTTCCCGAACTCTAGGATGAGGACCACCATCGCTTTGGGAAGGACGTAGTAGTAGCCGAACCATGCGCCGGCGAGAAAAAGAACGACCGTTGCCGACATGAAGGGCACGACGTAACGCTTCTCGTGCGAATACATGCCGGGAGCGATGAAGAGCCAGATCTGGTACAGGATAAATGGGCTCGCGAAGATCGCGCCGAGAACGAACGATGTCTTCAGGTACAGGTTGAGCGCGTCCGTCGGGTGAAGAATGCTGAGCCCGCCCAGCCCAAGCGCGGTATATGGCGCCATGATGTAGTTGTAGAGCCGCACGTGGAAGGCGTAGGCGATGCCGAATCCGCCAATGAGGTAGTAGCAGGAGTGGATGAGGCGCTTGCGAAGCTCGGTGAGATGCTCCATCAGGCTCATGCCCGGGAGTTCGGCTCGTTCGGCTACTGCTTTCCGCGCCTTGTCGATTGGGTCGAAATCAGCCACGCTGCGTGGCCTCGGCGGGTGCGGCTTCGACTGCGGCCGTTTCTGGGTCCGGATCGTGAGGGATGGAATCGAGCATGGGAGCGAGCGTCGAATTGCTGACGGGAAGTCCAGTGGGCGGGGGCATGAGATTAAGGTCGCCGGAGGTGGCAATCGGCAGCGGCGCAATCGTAGGCTCGGAAGACGATGATTCGGCCATCGATGATTGAACCGTCGATAATTCAACAGGCGATGAGTCGACACCCTGGGGCTGCTCGTGCGGGTGGCCTACCAGGAACTCCTCAGTTGGCGGAGCGATGGTGTTTTCAGAGCTGTCCGTGATGGCGGGCGTGACAGGCGCAGCGGCCTCCATGGCAGCGATCTTCTTGCGCTGCTCCTCCTGGTCGGCGATGCGGAGCTCCTCTTCCATCTGCATGCGGAACTCGTTGGAGGCGCGGCGGAACTCGGCCATTAGCTTGCCCAGCTGGCGCGCGAGTTCGGGCAGCTTCTTCGGCCCGAAGAGCAGAAGGGCGAGGAAGATGAGGATGGCGCTGTCCTGGAAGCTAGGCATAACTCAGTCCCATGATACGGCTTACGTGGTGGCGGAACAAATAGATGCTCGTTCGGCTGCTCGTGTAAAATTTTTAATGTAGGGCAACTTGATGTACGGACAAAAAACGCATCATTCGGATGCGCCTTGCGTCCAATAATCAATACGGACGGCTGACGCAGCCGCCGGTTCGACAGGAGTTGCAACATCCCCGCGGATTGGGTGAAGACCTGGAAGGGTCAACACAGCGAATCTGCTGCAACTTAGGCAGTGCATGCTTTCAACATCCCCGTCTCTGAGGCGCCACGACAGTGCAGGCCATCGCCGGCGCCAGTCGGCCTCGAGAGACTGAAGGCGGAGTACCTTGAACGGACTATTAGAGATCGCTTCGGCTGCGGCCGTTGCGCAGAATGACGCGGAGACGAGCGCCGCGGCGTGTTCATTAGATAACTACCTTGCCCAGCCGGATCACACCATGGACGACCGCATCGCTGCGGCACGCGCCACGTTGGGAACCGACGTGGTTCTGCTGGGACATCACTACCAGCGCGATGAGGTCATCCGGTTCGCTGACTTTACCGGCGACAGCTACAAACTTTCTAAGATCGCCTCTGAAACCAATGCGAAGTACATGATCTTCTGCGGTGTGCACTTTATGGCGGAGACCGCCGACGTGCTGGGACGGCCCTGGCAGCAGGTAATTCTGCCCGACCTGAACGCCGGTTGCTCAATGGCCGACATGGCCGAGATCGGTCAGGTAGAGGACTGTTGGGATTCGCTGGTTCGAGCCGGCGTGACGGCTGCGGCTTCCGGTGGATTGATTCCTTTGACCTATATGAACTCGGCGGCAGCGATCAAGGGTTTCTGCGGCAGGCACGGCGGGCTGGTCTGCACCTCGTCGAACGCGAGGAAGGCCTTTGAGTGGGCGTTTGCGCGGGCTGAAAAGATCTTGTTCCTGCCCGATCAACACCTGGGACGCAACACCGCCTTTGCGATGGGAATTGAACGCAGCGAGATGGTGGTGTGGGATCCGTATCAGATCAACGGAGGCGTGAGCCCCGAACGGCTGAAAGCCGCAAAAGTCATTCTGTGGAAAGGGCACTGCTCGGTGCATCAGCGGTTTCTTCCCGAGCACGTCGATCGCGTCCGCCGCGATTATCCGGAGATGCAGGTGATCGTGCACCCCGAATGCCGCTGGGAGGTCTGCCAGAAGGCGGATGCCATCGGCTCGACCGAGAGGATCATCGAGGTGATCGAAAAAGCTCCCGCGGGCTCGAGCTTTGCCGTTGGTACCGAGATCCATCTGGTGAACCGGATGACGAAGCGCTTTGCTCCCTTGGGCAAGCGCGTCATGACGCTCGACGACGCCGGCTGCCTGTGCACGACGATGTATCGCATCTCGCCGCAACACCTGGCGTGGGCTCTGGAAAACCTGGTCGAAGGACGTGTGGTCAATCGCATTAAAGTGGAGGATGATGTGAAGCAGTGGGCGCGCGTCGCGCTCGATCGCATGCTGGAGATCAAGGCTTGAGCAAGACTTTTACGCTGAACGAAGCACAGACGTTGTTGCCGGTGGTAGAGGCGCTCTTAGTCAGAGCACAGGAGGCAGGATCGCGGGCCGCAGAGCTTGAGAACGAGATGCATGAGCTTAGCCAGCAGATCTTTCTCTCTGGCGGGATGCATGTGGACGTGGTGACTGCCGCGCGCCGTCGCGCCGAGCATGACAAAGCGGTGCAGGAGACCAAGGGTACTCTGGCTGAGATCGACGAGATTGGCGTGCAGGTCAAGGACCTCGAGCAAGGGCTGCTCGACTTTCCCTCGCTAATCGACGGCAAGACGGTGCTGCTGTGCTGGAAACTGGGCGAGCCGGCGATTGCCCATTGGCACACCGAAGAAGAAGGGTTCGCTGGCAGGAAGCCTTTGGACGCTCGATTTGGAAAGAACGACCGCGAGCGGCCCAACTAAAACCTTAAGAGCAACGAGAGTGAGCCGCGAAAATCGAAGAGCAATCAAGGCCAATGATTGTTCTTAGCCACGCGATCGGCTATTCTCTACCCAAACAGGACTCACCTCTCCCCGGTGGTGCACATGGCTTTTGAGAACGTCGGCAGCATTCTTAGAATGGGTTCTCTTCCGAGTAGTTACAAGTTGCTGCTTGTCGCGGCGTCCTCCTCGCGGCCAAAGCTGCGGCCGCTGTGTATGGCGCTATTACATCCGTTTGCCACCGATGGTCAGGTGCAAATCCGCTACCGTTGTTACGGTCGCGAAGTGCACTGCTTCATTCGCCTCTCGGACCTGCAGAGCGACCTGCAGAGCGTCTTCGAGCTGAGCGTGCGCGACAACTACGACCTCGATCTAGGTTTTTGCCCGGATCTCATCATCGACGCCGGCGGCAACATCGGCCTGTTTACCCTGCGAGCCGCAGCGGGCACCGCCGCGGTAAGCGGTTCCCCGGCGGAGCTTGTGATCTGTGAGCCTTTGCCGAGAAACCTCGAACAGATCACGAGACATCTCGAGCTTAATCACGTGCAGGCAAAGATGCTGGCGGGCTGCATGGGCGGATATCGCAGGTCCATTCCTTTCTATTGCCGCGAGGCGATCGACAGCAGCTTTGAGCCGGACAAGCCATACGACAGCGTGGTCGACGTTCCAGTCTTCACCCTCGAAGATGCAATCGGGAGTTCGCAGGCCAAACGCATTCTCATCAAACTCGATATCGAAGGTATGGAGATTGAAGTTCTGCGATCCTTCGTGCCGAAGGAGCACCGTGCGGTCTATATCGTCGGCGAGCTGCATAACTACGAGAAGAACTCCTCGGCGCTGGAGGAGATATTCAAGAACCACGGGTGGGAGTTTGCCTATCGCGTTATCCAGGACGATCATGCGAACTTTCAGGCATGTTCGCCGGCAGCTCTGCCCATGCTGGCTTCAATGAAGACCGCGGCTTAGTCCAAAGATCGCGGTCGCGCTATCTTTGTGGTGTAGCTTCAGGTCTCCCGCCGGGATTCCAGGTAGGTTTCCAACCGGAATTAGCCAGCCAGCGGATAGGGCCAACCATCGACTCAATCGCGTTGGTCATGTGGTTGAAGTCGATCGTGCTGATCTCGTCGCTCGGCTGGTGGTAGTCCTTGTGCAGTCCGAAGCTGGAGACCGTGTGAGCGACGATACCCTGCTGGGCCAACGCGTAGTTATCCGAGCGCCGGAAGAAGTTCTGCGTGGGATGCGGATCGTTGACCAGGTGCGCACCATGCTTTGCCAGTTCGGGGCCGAGGTCCGAGCGCTCGAAGCCCGTGAGCCAGAGCGTTCCTGCGGGAACAGCAGAATCAGGCCGCCCAATCATCTCAAATTCAAGATTTGCGATGATGCTTTTGAGTGGAACCGGAGGATGCGCGAGAAAGGCACGGTTGCCGAAGCCTCCAAGTTCCTCCGAGCCGAAGCAGGCGAAGACGATCGTGCGCTTCGGGCGTGGGCCAGTAGCGAGGATGTGGGCCAACGCGAGCACCGCGGTCGTCCCGGAGGCATCGTCGTCTGCGCCGTTGTAAATTGTGTCGCCGTCGGTCACCGCGCTCACACCGAGGTGATCGAGATGCGCGGTGAGCAAAATGACCTCATCGGGTTGTGAGCTGCCACGCAGGATGCCAATCGCATTCCACGTCTCCTTGCGCGGTACATTCTGAAACTTCGAGAGGCGCTGCTGGACTCTCGCAGGCAATGGGTCAGGCAGCGCGGTCTTCTGTACGAAGGTTCCGTTATCGCCTCCGGGCTCGAGACCCAGAGACTGGAACTGTGCGGCGACAAACAGTGCAGCGATGTGCTCATCGCGCGTGGCCGAGCCGCGACCGTGCAGTTCATCATCGGCCAGGAAGTTCAAATCTGCGTGAACTTCGTGTTCGAGTGTTGCCCTTTGTGTGGCAGCTGCGTCGAATGAGTGGGCTTCCTGCCCATGTGCCGAAAAGATAACAAGGAGAGTGCCTGCAAGGGTGGTAGCGCGCACAGGGCGCAGGAGTTTCGATAGATGCATTTGCGCAGATTATAGAAGAAGGCCGATTGAAGTAGTCTTAATAACACACAGCCGCAAGGAGAGGAACGAAGAGTGAGGTTGAAGGGGCGAGGAAGCGTACAACGATGGGTGGCGATCGCAGTCGCCGCGGTGCTACCGACCTTCACAGGCTGCTCGGGCTTCTTTCCTCCAATCAATAATGGAGGGGGCGGCAACAACGGAGGCACAACCGGCAACCAGGTCTACGTGGCCAATCAGGCGGCGAGTTCCATCGGCGGATTCATCATCGGCACCGCAACCCTGACGGCTGTGTCAGGCTCTCCGTTGGCCGCAGGATACAAACCAATCTCAATGGTGGTGAACCCAGCCGACACTTTGCTCTATGTCGGATCGGCCACTGGCGTCTTCGTCTATTTCATCAACAACAACGGAGCGCTGACTACACCCACCACCGGTTCGCAGCCTGCTGGCGTCAACGCCCAGGCGATGACAATCTCACCCGACGGACAGTGGCTGATCGTGCTCGACGGCACCACCCAGCAGCTCGATATCTTTCAGATCAATTCAACAACTGGCGGCCTGACCTCAGTGAACGCTCCAGCAACCTACGCGATCCAGTCGGGAACCTGGCAGCCAAGCGACGTTCGCATCTCGGCGGACGGCACGCTGATCTTTGCCGCCCTGGGAACAGGCGGCGATGTTGCCTTTACCTTCAATACGGCGACCGGGATTGCAGCCAGCAGCCAATACCTCGCAACCGGCAACGCATCGACCGGCGACTACGGATTGGCCATCAACCCGACCACGACCTATCTCTATGTCGCTCGTAGTGGTACCAACGGAGGCGTCGCGGTCTTCGGTATTGGTTCAGGCGGCGCACTGACTCCTGTCCCGGGGACACCGTTTGCGGCAGGCACAGGCACGTTCTCCGTCGTGCTCGACCCAACCGGCACCTATGTGTACGCTGCCAACCGCTCGGATGGAACCATCTCCGGCTACACAATTGTGCCTGCCACGGCCACCACGGGGTTGTCACTCACCCCCTTGAAGGACTCGCCTTATGCGAGCGGGTTAGTGGTCCAATCCCTCGCAATCGACAAGACAGGGAAGTACTTGCTGGCTTCAGCGGTCAACGGCGACCCCGATCTTACGATGTACAGCTTCGATATCACCATACCCGGCAAGCTCGACCCCGCGACCAGCATCGCAACGGGCGTCGATCCCGCCGGGGCCATCGCCATTGCCGCGACGCACTAGCCGATACTCCCTTGATTAGTGCTCATTAAGATTAGGGCGCGTTGAATTGACGGGCCTGTTTCAAGAATTTCTGCCCATCGCCTTTAGTATGGAAGTAGCGGTCTGTATTGTGCTGGGGAGTCCTTCAGTTATCTTTTCGTCCTCTCGACAAATCGATTCACGACGAATGTTGCGGCTGGCAGCCCCCGTCCTCTTGTTCCTGTATGCGGCAATCGGACTCAGCGGCTGCTCCAGGCTTAGGCCAAAGCCTGAGGCGCAGTACGTTTATGTCACTGCAAAGCAAACCTATCTCCGCGACCGCGTGGCCGCCGTCTCCAACCGAACTGCGACGGTGGCCAACGGCGACAAACTCCAGGTGCTCGAACATGGCAGGCGCTACACACGCGTCCAGACCGACAAGGGCGAGCAAGGCTGGATCGACGACAAGGCAATTGCCACGCAGGAGGTCTTCGACCAGTTCGACACCTTGAAGCAACAACACAAAGCGAACCCGGCGATCGCCTCGGGCGTCGTGCGCGACGAAGTGTACATGCACGTCAAGCCCGGTCGCGATACGGAGAAGTTCTACCGGCTCGCCGAAGGCGAAAAGCTGACGCTGCTCGAGCGAGCAACCCTGCCGAAGCCCTTGCCCCCCGGAACGAAGCCTCTCACCAAGCCATCTGCTCCGGCCAACCCAGGCGCCAAAGCGCGACCAGCCGCGCCCGAAGCGCCACCTCCGCCTGCGATGGAAGATTGGTGGCTGGTTCGCGACTCGAAGGGCGACACAGGATGGCTCTACAGCCGCATGATGGACGTCGACGCGCCCGATGCGATTACGCGCTACGCCGAAGGCCAGAGGATCGTCGGAGCCTACGTCCTCACGAAGGTCTACGATCCCGAAGCCGAGCAGGAAGACAAGAACATTCCTATCTACGTCACGGTGATGAGCGCGTACAAAGCCGGTTTGCCTTATGACTTCGACCAGGTGCGCGTCTTCACCTGGAGTGTCAAGAAGCACCGCTACGAAACAGGCTTTCGCGACAAAAACATCGAGGGCTACCTTCCCGTCACAATCAAGACGGAGCCCGATCCCTACGGAAAATCTCCAGCGGCAACGACGCCCGCACCTACGTTCAGCTATCGCGTACTCGCCGACGATGCAGGCCCCGTAATCCCCAGTCCCGTCACCGGCGCAATCGTTCCGTCGAGAACGATCCTGAAAACCTACCGGCTAGAAGGCAATCTCGTTCGCCGTGTGATCGCGCCAGGAACGCCGTCCGGAGGCGAAGCCCGTCCGACCCCAGCCGAGAAGAAAAAAGACGTCAAGCCGAAGAAGAAGCACTAGGCCCAGCCAATTCAGGTCGAGATACAACACATCCGACGTCAGATTGTGTTGTTGTCTTGATCCGCTTTTATCCGCGAAATCCGCGGTCGGCTTCGGGGTCGCGATCAGGCGTAGAAGCTGGCGATCGCATCCACAACAATCTGCTGTTCGTCCTCGCGCAACTCCGCATACATCGGCAGCGCCAGAACTTCGTCAGCAGCCGCTTCACTCACAGGGAAGTCCCCTTGTTTGTAGCCGAGGCTCGCCAGGCTCGTCTGCAAATGCAACGGAAGCGGGTAGTAGATCTCGCTGCCGATCTTGCGATCCGTGAGGTACTGCCGAAGTTCATCGCGACGAGGCGCGCGAATCACATACTGATGAAACACATTCCCGGCACGCGGATCGGTGAAGGGAAGCACGACACCCTCCTTCACATTCGAGCCGACCAGCTTCGCCGCGCCGAAGAGTTCGTCATAGCGCGCAGCGTGCTCGCGTCGCTGCCGATTCCACTCCGGCAGATACCGCAGCTTTACCTCGAGAATCGCCGCCTGGATACTGTCGAGCCGCGAGTTCCAGCCGATCTCATCGTGATAGTAGCGTCGCCGCATCCCATGCGCACGCAGCACGCGAGCATGATCGTCAATCGCAGCTGACGCTGTCGTCACGAGACCCGCATCGCCCATCGCACTCAGATTCTTTGTCGGGTAAAAGCTGAAGGCGGCGGCATCGCCCAATGCGCCGGAAGGCACCCCGTTCCACGTCGCGCCAAAAGCCTGCGCGGCATCTTCAATCAGCAGCGTCCCATAACGATCTTTGAGCGCAGTAAAGTCGTCCCAGGCAGCACACTGCCCATAGAGATGAACCGGCAAAATCGCCTTCACCTTATTCCCGGCCGACGACCGAAGAACCTCTTGAACAGACGCGGCCGAGAGGTTGAAGGTGGTCTGGTCTATGTCAGCGAGAAGCGGCTGCGCCCCACATCGGAGGATCGCGCTCACACTGGCGAAGAAACTGAACGGCGTTGTGACGACGGCATCGCCTGGCCCGACATTCGCTGCGGCAAGCGCAAGCCAGATCGCATCGGTTCCACTCGCACATCCAATCGCATGAGGCACAGCACAGGCCGTGGCCGCGGCGCGTTCAAAGCTCTCGACCTGCGGGCCGAGGATGAATCGCTGCGAGGTGCAGACTTCCTCGATGGCGTCAAGCAACTCCTGCCGGATGCTGGAAAACTGACGGGAAAAATCAAGCATCTGAACGGGTTGGGGGCTGCCTGTCTGCACATCGTTGATGGTACATCGCGATTAGGACCGAATGCAGACTCCCATTCCCGCTTTTCAGTCGTCTAACAGGCCTGGAATCGGCTCGATGCGGCTTCTATGGCACGGTTTGTGTCCGGCGAGGTTGATAAATGCCGAAGATGCTCGTATCGTTGTCACATTCTTGGCTCCAGACTCGGCGATCAACTTCGCCGAGCTTAATTCCGGGGCTGATGGCTCGCAACGGAACCTCATGGCACGGTAACGAATCTAGCTTGATCAAAGGAGATCGGCACCATGGAATCAAAGCCGGCACAGAACATTCAGGACACTTTTCTCAATACAGTGCGAAAAGACAAGAGTCCGATCACAATCTATCTCGTCAGCGGCGTCAAGCTGACAGGAAAGATTCGGTCGTTCGACAAATACTCCGTGCTGTTAGAGAACAACAGCCAGGAGCAACTCATCTTCAAGCATGCAATCTCGACCGTGGTGAGTGGACGGGCAGGCACGCACGGAGATGTGCGGCTTGATGCCAAGCCGGAGATTCGGGCGGCCGTAAGCTCAGCCCCCGTCACCTCCGTGCAAGAGGCAAACGGGACGCAAGGCCGTTAGCCATTGACAACAGAAGGTGCGAAGCAGAAGACGGTGAGGCGAAGTCTGGTCGCAGCACAGGAGGCAGTGGTGCGCTCTGCCGCACACGCGTCTTCCGCAGGAGCGTCTCGCTTCGGAAAGCCTCACCCCGAGCGCGCCGTTCTGGTTGCCGTCGAGTTCACTGCCGAGCGCCGTAAGCTGAGCGCGGAGGTGCGCCTTGCCCGAACCGCAGCGGCGGTAGCGTCTGCGACCGCACGCCAGCGAGTCGGCGCGGATTCTCCGGCCGAGGCGAAGCCGTCGGCCGATCTCGACTTCGACGCGTCGTTAGCCGAGTTCGAAGAACTCGCGCGCAGCGCAGGTGCCGAGGTCGCCGCGACACTCGTGCAGCGGCGCCCAAGGCCCGATCCCGCCACTCTCGTTGGAGGCGGCAAACTCGATGAGATCGAGGGTGTGATTGCATCGACCGGAGCCGATCTCGTCCTCTTCGACCACGACCTGTCGCCGTCGCAACTGCGCAACCTCGACGCGCGACTGCCCTGCCGTGTCATCGACCGAACACAACTCATCCTCGATATCTTCGCCCGCCACGCGCGCACTCGCGAAGGTCAATTGCAAGTGGAACTCGCGCAGCTGGAGTATCAGCTCCCAAGGCTGGCCGGGCGAGGCAAAGCCATGTCTCAGCTTGGCGGCGGTATCGGCACCCGTGGACCCGGCGAAACGCAACTCGAGACCGATCGCCGCAAGATCAACCTCCGCATCGATCACGTCAAAGAGCAGTTGGAGTCCGTGCGGCGAATCCGTCGTCAACAACGCCAACGTCGCGAGGCCGTTCCCGTGCCGGTCGTCGCGCTCGTCGGATACACCAACGCGGGTAAGAGCACGCTCTTCAATGCACTCACCGAGGCGGGCGTGCTCGAGTCGTCGCGCATGTTCGCCACCCTCGATCCCAAACTTCGCCAACTGCAGCTCCCTTCGCGCAGAAAAATCCTGCTCTCGGACACCGTCGGATTTATCCGCAACCTTCCACACACGCTCGTCACCAGCTTCCGAGCAACCCTCGAGGAGGTCGAGCGGGCCGAACTCCTGCTCCATGTGCGCGACGCATCCAGCCCCATGGTCGATGAACAGAAGACCCAGGTCCTGAACGTGCTGGCCGAACTGGATGTCTCGAAGAAACCGGTGATCGAAGTGCTCAACAAAATCGATCTCGTGCCGGAGAGTGAGCGCACAATCCTCGGCGCGCCGGGAAGCGTCGCAGTCTCGGGCCTGAAAAAACTAGGGCTCGACAAGTTGCTCGCCGCAATCGACGCCGCTCTGGTCGTCGATCCAATAATCGAGATGCAGTTCCGCCTGCCGCAGTCCGAAGGCGCGGTCCTCGCAGCGCTCGAAGCCGGAGCGATTGTGAACGGCAAGCGCTTCGAA
Source organism: uncultured Acidobacteriaceae bacterium (assembly GCA_963798925.1). Classification (GTDB taxonomy): domain Bacteria; phylum Acidobacteriota; class Terriglobia; order Terriglobales; family Acidobacteriaceae; genus Edaphobacter. The sequence continues at coordinate 96,743 of CAWCVD010000001.1, read as the reverse complement.
GGAAACCTCGCGTACCTTACAGCGCGAGGACCGTCCTCGCTGCTCAGCCGCTATCGAAGGTTTCGCGAAAGAGACTGAAAAACTCTTGGTCCGCATTCTGCTCCGGGTGTTAAGGACGGAGTTTACGACCACAGCAAGCGCAAGAGTTTTAAGGTATCTGGATGCGATAGAGATTGCGGCGGGTAGTCTCGCGTGTGTAGGCGTAAACGGATGGGCTTACGGCTGATTGCACAGACTGCGGGATGGCAATATCTGTTTTCTGATTGATGAAATCCTCATTGCGCGCGCCTCCGGCTGGCAACTTTGGAAGTCCGACGTCCTGTATCACCGGAAGTGCATAACTGCCTGAACCATATGGCAAGAAGGACAGGTAAGCATATCTTCCACCTGTATCCCAACTTAAGGTGCAATAGCCGAGGCAAATCGGCACCGGTGCGCCGCCATCGACAGGAAACGCCTTCATGCTGGCCGGGTATTCTTCGTCGGAGTTGGGCGACCCTGCAGCAACCCAGCGGCCGTCCGGTGACACTGAAGCGATATCCAGAATGCGTTCCGAGGTGATCTTGCGTCGGCCGGTGCCATCGGGCTTCATGCGATAGATATAGCTCGAGCCGCCTTCGATTGCGCGAAAGATCAGGTCGCCGTCCGGCAGAAAAAAGGGAACATCTTCGACAGCCGCAGAGGAGATGCGCACCGGGGGCGACCGACGGCTGGTGGGAGCGATCCACAAATTTGTGTGGCCGCTTCGATCTTTCATGGAAAATGCAACTTCTTTCCCGTCTCGCGATACGGAGTATGCCTGTTTTACGTCTCGCCCTGCGGAATATTCCTGCATCGGATATTCCGTCAAAATCTTCTGCTCTTTCCCGCTATTCAGGTCTTTGATCCACAACTCGTCCCCACTCGTTTGCCCGATGGTCTTGAGGAAATAGAGACTTTGTCCGTCAGAAGAAAACCTCGGCAAGGAAGTGTTCCCTTCCGAGGAGATCGGGTGTTCTCCGTCCTTATCGTGCAGCCACACAGAGCGGTCCTGCGACCCGACAGAAGTAATGAGCGATTTGCCGTCAGGCGCCATCGCTATTCCTTCCTGAGACGTTGGGCCAAATGTGAATTGTTCTGGTTTTCCATCTGGAAAGCGCTGCCGCCAGATGTGAAAGGTATCCGTCTTGGCTGTGAGATAAACCCATTTCCCATCAGGCGACCATGCGCCCAAGAGACACGCCCCATCGGGAGGGCCTACAACTCTAATTTCATTCGAGCCCTCGAATGGAACGATCCGGCAGGGAATAATTTCGCTTCGGCTGTCCATTTCAACAATGAGCACCCACCTGCCGTCCGGAGAAAGGAAGGAATGATGGGCCATGCTGCGTTTGCCGGCGGGCACGTAGACGTCCCGGCTATTTCCCCGGCCCTCATCCGTGGTCACTACGGCCATATGCAGCCCTTCTTTAATCTCAGAGAAGAGCAGGCGCTTTCCGCCTTCAATCCAGGTTAGCGAGGAAGCATTGGGCAGCAACATGCGAGGTTCGCCACCGAGAACAGGTACCTCCCAGGTGTCCCACTGGGCGCCGTGACCATAGGCGATACGCGAATTATCCGGAGAAAATGACGGAGCCAGCTTCGGGATCGAATCGTGGGTCAGCTGGACGGGCTCGCCCCCGGGCAACAACTTTACGTAGACGTCTCCACCTGTGATGAAGGAATCGTCTCCTCGAATGAAAGCCAGCATTCGTCCGTCCGAAGATAAAGTGGGATACACCGCCGAGTCCGTAAAGAAGGTCAGCTGCTCCCACTCTTTGCTGGCCGGTACACCGCCACGTGTCGAGCGTCGGAAAAGAAATGCAGCCACAATCGTCAAAACAAGAACAGCAGCCGCAACATAGTAGTAGGCTTTCCACGACCTTGGTTTTACAGTCGGTAGCTCTCTTGCGCTTTCCTGCTCCTGCCTTGACGACAACGCGTCCCAGTGGCTTCGGCTGCTGTCTCGCACCAAGCGCTGCAGGTCCGTTTGCAAGTCGGCAGCGCTTTGGTATCGCAGCTTCCGATCCTTCTCCAGCGCTTTATTGATGATCTCCTCGAGCCTCGGAGGCACGTCGGGATTCAGCCGCACTGGCGCGACCTGCACGCGATTCAAAATTGCTTCTCCAACCACGACGGCAGTATCACCGCGGAACGGAAGCACTCCGGTCACCATCTCGTAGAGCACAACTCCGAAAGAGAACAGATCCGTGCGGGCATCCATATCCTCGCCGCGCACCTGTTCCGGTGACATGTAAGGAATGGTGCCCATCGCACTGCCTGGTTCAGTGAGGTGCTCTCTGTGACTGACTGTGGGCATCACCGAACTGACGACGCCGCCTGCAGGTAACTGCTTCACCAGCCCGAAATCCAGAATCTTGATGTGCCCGCGCTTCGTCACAAAGATATTCGCAGGCTTGATGTCCCGGTGAACAATTCCTTTGGAGTGGGCGGCACCGAGCGCGTCCCCAATCTCAATCCCCCATTCAAGCACCTCTTCCAGCGGGAGCGGCCTTCCGGTCATGTGATGCTTCAGCGTGGCGCCTTCCATGAGTTCCATGGCAATGAAGACCTGGCCGTCCTGCTCGCCAATCTCGTGGATTGTGCAAATATGCGGATGGTTGAGAGCCGACGCCGCCCGCGCCTCTCTCCGAAAACGTTCCAGAGCCTGCGGAACCTGGGCGAGACCGTCGGGAAGAAATTTGAGTGCGACAAACCGCCCGAGCGACGAATCCTCGGCCTTGTAGACAACCCCCATGCCGCCGCCACCCAGCAATTCAACGATTCGGTAATGAGAGATGGTTTGGCCGATCATTGGCCGGACGATGCGCCGGCTGCCAAACCCAACCTCGTCTCGCTGCAAGCGACCCGCCTTATCCAGGAAATCCTTGACATCGGCAAGTGGGGCGTCCAGCGAACCTTTGTCTCGCTGCTCGGCCTCCAGAAGCTGCTTGAGGTGGTCCTCCAACTCCCGGTCACCGCCGCACGCAGCTTCTATGAATGCGGCACGGCTCTCCGGCTCCTCCTGCAGAGCAGCATGGAACAACGGCTTCAGGCGCTGCCAGAGTTCAGGAGTCATATTCGATCTCACGGCGATAGCCGCGATCAGCGAGCTCTCGGCCCGTCGCGCTTAACCTGCATCCCAGGCGACGAACCGCAAGTAGGCATACAGTTTCCACAAGTTTCGCACCATGTCAGGGAATTGCCAATCCGCAGGGTCCCATTCCAGAAACCCGCCCTTAACTAGCATAGGCCGCCTGAAGGGGAGCGGAGGTGGTGTCCCCAGTCACGCGACCTATGTGACCCAGATAGTAGGGTCCAGGTAGTATTCAACAGTTTAGCCCTTTTTCAGCGAAAGTCAAAGGCAATTGCGCCTTGTAACCGCCAAAATTAAGCCGCAAAATCCTCGTGCGAAGATCGCCATCTCTGGCCGATTATCGATACCTCGTTGGTTGACACCCCTGTAAACGCTTTGCTAAAACTAGTTGTACCTCGTACTCTCTTTTGACCGTCTTCACCAGCACCTGCGGCAACACGATATAGCTGTGCGAGACGGCTGACAGGACTGCCAAGCGGCCAAGGCCGACCCCTTCATGGACCAGATACTGAATCAACTCGGTGGACTTGTGCTCGGCGCTGTGCCGACGATGATCCTGTTTATTTTGTTGGTCGCAGCCTACGGTTTCCTGGTTCGCCGGCCCCTCGACCGAGTGCTGGCCGAACGCCGTGCCCGCACCTCCGGAGCCGTCGAACAGGCCCGGGGAGCCATCACCAAAGCAGAGTCCGAGACCGCAGCTTACGAAGAGAAGCTCCGCGCCGCAAAGGCAGCCATCTTCCAGGCTCGCGACCAGAAATTGAAGCAATGGAACTCCGAGCGCGAAGCCGCCCTCGCGCAGGTCCGACAGCATACCCAGGAGCGTGTCCGCGGAGCCCGTCAGGAGATCGATCAGAGCGCCCACGACGCCCGCCTCAAAATCGCAGCAATGAGCGACGACCTCAGCTCACGCGTCCTCAAGGCAGTTCTTCCAGCGGGAGTTCCCGCAACGGAGGCCGCCAAGTGAACAAACTCAAGCGCCTTCTACTCGGCCTGACCATCGCCACCGTGCTCGTTGCGCCGATCACTCGCGCCATCGCCCAGGAGCCCCCAACCAACTCCGGTGACAGCAGCCGCTCCTCGCCCGAGGCCAACTCTCCCGAGGCCAACAAGCACGAAACCGACGAGAACGACGCCTATCTCCACTCGCCCTCGGTCCGCAAGCTCGGAGCCATGATCGGCCTCAACCCAGAACAGGCAGCCACGGCCTTCACCGTCGCGAACTTCCTCGTTCTCGCCGTCCTCGTCGGCTGGTTTCTGCTGAAGACCCTCCCCAAGACCTTTCGCCAACGCAACACATCCATCCAGAAGGATCTCGTCGACGCGCGCACAGCAACCGAGGAGGCCAGTGCCCGGTTAAGCGTCGTCGAAGAGCGCCTCAGCAAGCTCGATCAGGAGATCGCCGCCATGCGCGCCCAGGCCGAGAAGGACTCCGCGCACGACGAGCAGCGCATCAGGGCCAGCGTCGAAGAGGACAAACAAAAGATCCTCGCCGCAGCCGAGCAGGAGATCGCCGCCGCAACCTCCCTCGCGCAGCGCCAGATCCAGCAGTACGCCGCCGAGCTCGCCATCGATCAGGCCGCGCGCAAGCTGGTCGTCTCCGCCGAGACCGACCGCCTCCTTGTCCAGAACTTCGCGCGCCGGCTCATGGGAGACGACTCGAAGGAAGGACACAACTAATGTCTGTCGTCTCCCTTCGTTACGCCCACGCGTTCGCCTCCGTCGCTGCCTCGTCGCATCTCGACACCGCAGCCGCTCAGCAGCAGCTCAGCGACTTCAGCGCCACCCTCGCCGGCAGCCGCGAGCTGCGCGAGGTCCTCATGAACCCGTCCATCCCGGCCGACCAGAAGCTCAAGGTCCTCGACGCCATCGCCGGCCGTATCGGCATGTTCCGTCAGGTCCGCAACTTCATCGCTGTCATCATGGACCACCAGCGCCTGCACGAGCTTAGCGAGATCCTCGACGAGTACCGCTCCGTTGCCGACGAGCAGTCCCACATGGCCGAGGCCGAGATCACCAGCGCCCATCCTCTCAACGACCAGGACCGCGTCGAGCTCGAATCCCAGGTCGCGAAGCTCGCCGGTGGCCGCGTTCGCGCGACATATCATCAAGATCCCACCCTGCTCGGAGGTGCCGTCGTCCGCATCGGATCGACGGTCTACGACGGCTCCATACGAGCCCAGCTCCAGCAGTTGAAGCAGAAGCTCGTGAATGCGTAAGATTCTTCGCTGAACCCGAGCGCAAGTTTATTCAGAATTGAATCGAATCAGGTAGAAGGAAGACATGGCACAGATCAAGGCGGACGAGATAACCGAACTGCTTCGCCAGCAGATTGAAAACTTCGAACAGCGCATCCAGGTCGACGAAGTCGGCACCGTCATCTCCCTCGGCGACGGAATCGCGCGCGTCCATGGCCTCGACAAGGTCATGGCCGGCGAACTCATCGAATTTCCCCACGGCGTGGCCGGTCTCGCCATGAACCTCGACGAAGACCAGGTCGGCGCCGTCCTCCTAGGCGACTACACTGAAATCAGCGAAGGCGACACCGTCAAGCGCACCGGCAAGATCATGTCTGTGCCTGTCGGCGAAGCCCTCATCGGCCGTGTCGTCAATGCACTCGGTCAGCCCATCGACGACAAGGGCCCTATCAACACCGACAAGTTTCTCCCCGTCGAGCGCCTCGCCCCCGGCGTCATCGATCGTCAGTCCGTCCGCGAGCCCATGGCCACCGGCATCAAAGCCATCGACACCATGATCCCCATCGGCCGCGGCCAGCGCGAGCTCCTCATCGGCGACCGCCAGACCGGCAAGACCGCCATCGCGCTCGACACCATCATCAACTCCGCGAAAAACAACCTCATCTGCATCTACTGCGCCATCGGGCAGAAACGCAGCTCGGTCGCGCAGGTTGTGCAGACGCTCGAAGAGCACGGCGCGATGGCCTACACCATCGTGGTCGCCGCTACTGCATCCGAGCCCGCGCCCATGCAGTATCTCGCGCCCTTCGCCGCTACCGCCATGGGCGAGTACTTCCGCGACTCCGGCAAGCACGCGCTCATCATCTACGACGACCTATCCAAGCACGCCGCCTCCTACCGCGAGATCTCGCTGCTGCTCCGCCGTCCACCAGGCCGCGAAGCCTATCCCGGCGACGTCTTCTATCTCCACTCGCGTCTGCTCGAGCGCTCCTCGAAGCTCTCCGACAAGCTCGGCGGCGGCTCGCTCACCGCGCTGCCCATCATCGAGACCCAGGCCGGCGACGTCTCCGCCTACATTCCGACGAACGTCATCTCGATCACCGACGGCCAGATCTTCCTCGAGACCGATCTCTTCAACTCGGGCGTCCGTCCCGCCGTCAACGTCGGCCTCTCCGTCTCACGCGTCGGTTTCTCCGCAGCCATCAAGGCGACCAAGCAGGTAGGCTCCACGTTGAAGCTTGACCTCGCCCAATACCGCGAACTAGCCGCCTTCTCGCAGTTCGGCTCCGACCTCGATCCCGTCACCCAGCGTCAGCTGAACCGTGGCCAACGCCTCACCGAGCTGCTCAAGCAGCCTCAGTTCCAGCCCCTCACCGCAGAGAAGCAGGTCGCGATCCTCTTCGCAGGCGTCAACGGCCTGCTCGACGACGTCGAAGTCAAGGACCTCCGCGCCTTCGAGGACGGCCTCTACCCCTACCTCGAATCCTCAGACTCGGTCCTAAAAGACATCGCAACGAAAAAGGCGATCGACGACGACATCAAGAAGCGCCTCACCGACGCGATCAAGGATTACAAGGCAAACTTCCTCGCCGACCGTGCAGACAAGAACAAGCAGGAGCCAACAGCTAAGAGCTAACAGCTAAGAGCTAGACAAGATATGGCAAACGTACTCGATCTCCGGCGACGCATCCGCAGTGTCAAAAACACGCGGCAGATCACCAAGGCCATGAAGATGGTCTCGGCCGCCAAGCTGCGTCGCGCGCAGGAGCGGGCCATGCTAGCCCGTCCGTACGCGCAGATGATCTCGAACGTACTCGAATCGCTTGTCCGCCGCATGGGCGACTCCTGCGAAGTCATGCATCCGCTCCTGGTCGAGCGCGAAGAGAAAAACGTTCTCGTCATAGTCGTTGCCGGCGACAAGGGCTTCGCAGGCGCCTTCAACTCCAACATCGTCAAGGCCGCGCAGAACTTCATCAATGCCCGCCGGGCTCTGGGCCAGAACGTCGACGTAGAGCCCGTCGGCCGCAAAGCGCGCGACACCTTCCGCAAGCGCTACCCTGCCGCCGTCTACGAGAAGCGCGAAGAGCACTACGACAACGATCTCGCTACGCACTTTGAGGTCATCCGCCACCGCGCCCAGCCAATCGAGACCACCGGCGACCACCCTGGAATCCTGCTCAAGATCGACATCGACGACGTTAGCGAGATGGCCCGTGACATCATCGATCGCTACACCCGCGCCGAGATCGACTCCGTCTACCTCGTCTACAACGAGTTCAAATCCGTCATCGCGCAACGCGTCGTCGTCGAAAAGCTTCTTCCCATCCGCAAGCTCGGTTCGCACGAGATCACCGTGGCAGAGGAGATGACCGAGGAGCAGATTGAAGCAGCCGGTACCGCTGCCAGGACCGCTGGCATCAGCCTCCAGGTCCCCGAGGAGTCGGTCATCGAATCGGAAGCCAAGAAGTTCGGCACCGCAGACGTCGACTACATCTTCGATCAGTCGCCCGAGCGCCTCTTCCGCCACCTGATGCCCAAGTACATCACCACACAAATCTTTCATGCCATGCTCGAATCCGTCGCAGCCGAGCACGCAGCCCGCATGACCGCAATGGATTCTGCAACCAACAACGCAGGAGACATGATCGACGCCCTCTCGCTCACCATGAACCGTGTGCGCCAGGCCGCCATCACCAAGGAAATTATTGAAATCGTTAGCGGAGCAGCCGCCTTATAGTTTCGAACGAAGGTTTTGATTGTTGTAATTAATGTTTTTTTGAAGCCGTCATCCTGAACGAAGTGAAGGATCCCCGCATTTCGTTTTTTGCGTTGCTTCTAGGTGAGCCAAAGCTTCGGCCTTGGCAATCTCGGGGCACAGTAAGAATCGGGGCTTTAGCCCCTGGGGTATGCGCTCTCCCCGAACCGCAAAGATTTGTAGGTAACAACAGAGAGAGTTATGGCAGAAAACATCGGAAAAGTAATCTCCATCAGCGGCCCGGCCGTTGACATTCAGTTCGAAGAGTCGAAGATGCCCCCCATCTTCCAGGCCATTCGCATCGTCAGCGAAGGCTTCAACGTCCCGACCCCGCTCGACGTCGTCGTCGAGGTCCAGCAGCACCTCGGCGAAGGCCGCGTGCGCTGCATCGCCATGGTCGCCACCGAAGGCCTCGTCCGCGGCATGAAGGCCATCGACACCGGCGCAGGCATCAGCGTTCCCGTAGGCCGCGAGACCCTCGGTCGCGTGCTCAATGTCCTCGGTCAACCCGTAGACGAGCTCGGCCCCGTCAACGCCAAGGTACATCTGCCCATCCACCGCCAGGCCCCCGCCTTCGACGAGCAGTCCACCAGCGAAGAGATGTTCGAGACCGGCATCAAGGTCATCGATCTCATCCAGCCCTTCTTGAAGGGCGGCAAGATCGGACTCTTCGGCGGCGCCGGCGTCGGCAAGACCGTCATCATCCAGGAGCTCATCAACAACGTCGCCAGCCAGCACGGCGGCTTCTCCGTCTTCGCCGGCGTAGGCGAGCGCACTCGCGAGGGCAACGACCTCTGGATGGAGTTCCAGGAGTCCGGCGTCATCGACCTGAAAGACCTGCCGAAGAGCAAAGCCACGCTCGTCTACGGACAGATGACCGAGCCGCCAGGGGCACGCCTCCGCGTTGCTCTCACCGGCCTCACCGTCGCCGAGCACTTCCGCGACGAAGAAGGCGCCGACACGCTGCTCTTCATCGACAACATCTTCCGCTTCACCCAGGCCGGCTCCGAGGTCTCAACCCTGCTCGGCCGTATGCCGTCCGCCGTAGGTTATCAGCCGAACCTCGCCACAGAAATGGGCGAGCTGCAGGAGCGCATCACCTCCACCAAGAAGGGCTCCATCACCTCCGTGCAGGCCGTCTACGTCCCCGCCGACGACCTCACCGACCCGGCACCAGCCACGACGTTCGCTCACCTCGACGCAACCACCGTGCTCTCGCGTCCGCTGTCCGAACTCGGCATCTATCCGGCAGTCGACCCGCTCGCTTCGACCTCGCGCATTCTAGCTCCGCGCGTCGTCGGCCAGGAGCACTACGACGTAGCCCAGGGTGTGAAGAAGATCCTGCAGCGCTATAAAGATCTCCAGGACATCATCGCCATCCTAGGAATCGACGAGCTCTCGGAAGAGGACAAGATCACCGTAGCGCGCGCCCGCAAGGTCCAGCGCTTCCTCTCGCAACCCTTCCACGTAGCCGAGATCTTCACTGGCATCCCCGGAGCCTACGTCAAGGTGGCCGACACAGTCCGCAGCTTCAAAGAGATCATCGAAGGCAAACACGACGACATCCCCGAACAGGCCTTCTACCTCAAAGGCGGAATCGAAGACGTCATCGCCGCCGCAGAGAAGCTAAAGCAAACGGTATAGCGTTTTGTTAAGGGCACGGCTTCAGCCGTGCCGCAAGGAACAAGGCAAGAAGGGGGCTTTAGCCCCTGAGGTACTCATGGCAGACACAACACAATCCGGCCTCCTCACCGTCCGCCTCGTCACCCCGGATCGCATCCTGCTGGATGCGACGGCGGACGCAGTCGAACTGCCGGCCATGTCGGGCTACATCGAAGCCCTCTACGGAGCCGCCCCGCTGCTCGCAGAGTTAGGCGCAGGCGAAGTCCGCCTCCACGGTGGCAGTCCGGCGACCAGAAGTTCTTTGTAGCCTGGGGATTCGTCGAAGTCCTTCCCGAGCGCGTGACCATCCTCGCCGAAACAGCTCTCCATCCCAACGAGATCGACCGCGCTGAAGCCCAGCAGGAGCTCCAGGAGGGCGAGAAGCTCTGGGAGCAGGCCGGCGACGACGGCAACAAGTACGACGAAGCCAACGCCATGAAGCGCCAGGCCGAAGAAAAGATCGCCTCCGCCGAAGGCAAGAGCACCTAGACCTTTTCAAACAAACAAAGTCGTCGCTACAAACCAAGTCGTCACGAACAAACAAAGCCGTCGTGAACAACAAAGTCGTCATTCTGACCCTGAGCGACGTCGAAGGGGAAGACTGCCAGCATTTTGCTCGAAGACGCGACAACGTTCACCAAACGAAATCGACCACCTGTCTCCGCAGCCGCCATAACACTCCCTGTGGAAAAATAAAGTTCAAAACAGAGGAAAATCTTCGCCGCCGAAAAACGAGCAGCGAAGAACCACGAAATTGACACCAAACACCAAGTTCTAACCATCAAAAAACCACGTTCTGCACTACACCCTTTTGCCCAACCCCCTCAAAAACACCAGCAAAAACAACAAAACCCCGGCCAGCGCCAGGGTCTTATTTTTTTGCAAAAGATGACCGTCTAGGAAGCCTTCTTAGCCTTCGTAGCAGGCGCCTTCTTGGCCTTAGCAGCCGGCAGCGGAGCCTTCGCAGCAGGCGCCTTGGCGACAGGCGCGGGAGCCTCCGGCGGTGTCACCTCAGCCTGCTGTCTAAGTGCATGAATCACAACGCGTAACATCTCCTCTTCAGGCGCTGGCTTCCCGGTAAAGATCTCAAACTGCCGCGCTCCCTGTTGCACAAACATCTCAATCCCAGTAACGATCGGAATGTTCTTCTGCCGAGCCAGCCGAAGCAGCGGCGTCTCCAATGGGTTGTACACCAGATCGAAGACCAGCTTCGTATTAAGCTCCTTAGCTTCAAGCAGTTGCGGAGCCTTAATCCCCGCCATTCCAACCGGCGTGGCATTGAGGATCACGTCAAAAGTCGTCTTAGCAACCGCGTCCTTCTTGATCGTCTTCGCACCGGCCTGTCGAGCCAGCTTCTGCGCCGTCTCCGCAGTCCGATTGAGAATAAAGACCTCAGCACCCTTGTCGCGAAGCCCAAACACCGCGGCCCGCGCGGCCCCGCCAGCACCAAGCACAAGCACCTTCGCGCCACGCAACGACATCCGCTTTTCAAGCGGCCCCGTGATGCCCGCAACGTCCGTATTGAAGCCATAGAGCTTGCCATCCTGCGCGCGCAAAACCGTGTTGCAGGCCCCGATCTTGGCCGAGAGTGGATCAGTCTTCTCCAGGTGTGCCATGATCTCCTGCTTCAGCGGCATCGTCACGCTAAGCCCCTGAATGGGAATCTCCTGCACCAGCTTCAGCAGATCGCTGAGCTTGTTCGCCTGCAGCGCAAGATAAACCGCATTGACCGTTTCACGGCGAAAAGCCGTGTTCATCATGATGGGAGAGAGCGAACTCCGGATGGGGTTGCCAGCCACACCATAAACCTTCGTAGCCGCGTCCACCTGATCGATGCGATAGGTTTCAATCAGTGTTCGCGCGGCGATCTGGCCGGGGCCCGTCTCTTCGCCTACGGTAGCTGCGGCGAAGGTGAAGGCGCTGCCCGCCCGAAGGCCGAGCACGCGAGAGATGATACCCGCGTCTCCCATGCAGATGCCGATGATGTTCGAGTGGTCCTCCATACGCTCAATGAAGCGCATGAGAGTGACGTTGTCGACAAGCGACTTTGCCGTGGGCACGATCTTGATGAAGTCAGGCTGGAACGGCACGATGCGCTTGTAGATGCCTTCGAGATCCTTGGTCGCAGAGAAGTCGTGGTGACTGATGATCAGAGCCACACCGGTTTCACGAAGCTTCTGCAGTTCGCCCTTCTTCATGGCTTCGGCGGACTCGAGTTCGACATCGACGATGTGAAAACCGGCCGCCGCGGCTTTGGAGAGAATCTCTAGCTCAGCAGCGACAGTGCCGGAGAATTTTCCTCCATTAGCTGTGCGGCGACAGGTGGCGATACCTGTCGCCGCAGTGTTGTCGGTGAAGAAGTGCTTAAGTTTCGGCAGAGCAAGGAGAGGCTTGTCGAGGTAGTCGAGACGAAACTCGAGGAAAGTCGTCTCTTTGACTACAGCATTAGCTTTTTCAAGCATTTCGGCAGCAGTGGAACCGATGATGGCAACACAGATTTTGCCGATACGGGATCGCAGGTATTGTGGGGCTACGCTAGTTACATTCATTGTTATGTCTACAATCGGGGTATCTTACAGATACGCGCGTAAGGATGCAAATCTTATTGAAACCAAATGGGTTTAGCACCGATTTCGGGCCAATTCGCCCTATTTTAGATGCTAAACCCTCTTGAGAGCACCAGGATTGAACGAAACTATCTAAAATCGGCAGACTTAATTCCAATAATGCTCAACATCCGTCCCGCGACGCCTTTTTCTCCCCGATGCGAGAAGAATCGCAACTGTCCATTTCCATCGCGGGAGCAAGCCGTACACTCCCCAAGCACAGTAATTTGCTCGGGAGCGATTCCAGCATCCATTAGTTGTCGCCGATTGGCCTCCCAGAGATTGAGCCGGATATCATCATCCTTTGAACTGAATAACTTGTCCGCATATTGGAACTTCCGGAAGGTATCCCGAACCTCCTCGCCGACGGTGTAACAACAGGCGCCTATGCTCGGCCCGATTGCGGCGACCATGTTCTCCGGTCGAGCTCCGAACTCCTTCGCCATGGCCGCCACCCCAGACTGTGCGATCCGCGCAACAGTTCCTCTCCAGCCCGCGTGAAGCGCTGCAACCACCCTTTTCTCGGTATCGACTAACAGAACGGGGACGCAATCCGCGGTTCCAACGCCCAACATGACTGTAGGTAGATTGCTTATCAAACCATCTCCTTCCAGAACCGCCTTGCCTTCCGGAGTTTGAAGCCGGCCGTTGAGCGCACCATCGCTCTCTCTGATGATCCTGACGATCCCCGAATGAATCTGGCGAATGCCAACGAGCGTGTGGCCGCGATTCTCGCCATCGACCGCTTCGAGGAACCGTCGGCGGTTTTCAGCGACGTTAGATTGGTCGTCCTCCTTCGTCCAACCTAGATTCAGGTCGTTTTGCCCATATACGGAAGAGACTCCACCGGCTCGCGTACTGAAGCCGTGGAGCAGCCACCGGTATTGCTCCCAACCTGGGACCCTCACAATTGGCAAATCATCTTTGCGGTTGTTTCTTTGAGGCTGGATATTCAACTAGCGTCTCCATGTCGAAAATCTCGATTCTAAAGTCTGAAGAGTCCGTCTGTAATGACGGTCTTAAGATCGAAACCGCCTCATCAAAGAGGCGGCTTCGATTTTCTTGGTTCGCGTCATTTGCCGGATCAATCCATCAGCTTGCGCGTCAGGTAGGTGTACTGCTCTGCCCAGGTCTTTGCCTGTTCTTTGAGGTTGGCGCCGGCGGCATGGCCGCCTTCGACGATCTCATCGTAGTAGAAGGGCTTGTGGAACTCCTCCATCTTGGCGGCGAATTTTCGAGCGTGGACGGGGCCTACCCGGTCATCTTTGGTGGTTGTGAAGATGAGGGGCTCGGGATAGGTCACATCCGGTTTTAGCTGGTTATAGGGTGAGATGGAGGCGAGGAACTTGCGCTCATCGGGGTTGGAGACGGAGCCGTACTCACCAACCCACGAGGCTCCAGCCGCGATGTGCTCGAAGCGGAGCATATCGAGGAGGGGTACCTGGATAACGACGGCGTTCCAGAAGTCGGGGTGCTGGGTGAATTCCACGCCCATCAGCAGCCCGCCATTGGAGCCTCCGACGATGCCGAGACGGCGGGGTGAGGTGATCTTGCGCTTGATCATGTCCTGGGCGACGGAGGCGAAGTCGTCGTAGATGCGCTGGCGGTGGGTTTTGAGGCCGGCCTCGTGCCATGCAGGGCCGAACTCACCGCCGCCACGGATGTTCGCGAGGACGTAGATGCCGCCGCGCTCGAGCCATAGCTTGCCGACGATGCCGGAGTAGCGTGGTGTCTCGGAGACCTGGAATCCACCGTAGGCGCCCATCAGGGTTGGGTTGTTGCCGTCGTACTTGATGTCCCTGCGGTGGACGATGAAGTAGGGGACCTTGGTTCCGTCGGAGGAGGTGGCCTGAAGCTGTTCGACGACAAGGTTGGAGGCGTCGAACTGCGGGGGCAAGGTCTTGGCTTGTTTCAGTGATGCTGTGGCTGCATCACCGAGGAGGAGAGCCGAAGGAGTGAGGAAGCCGGTGGTTTCGAGGAAGAAGTGATCGTCCGAGGTGTTAACGCTCTCGATGGTGACGCTGAGGTTATCGGGGATGTCGAGTTTCTTCGACGTCCAGACGTTCTTGGGGCTGCGAGTATAGACGTAAGCACGGCCCTGAACGTGGTCCAGCGTGGTGAGGATGAGGTGATTCTTTGTGACGGCTGCTTCCTGCCCGAACTCTTCGGCGGTGGGTGTGAAGATGGCTGTTGGCTTGAGATGGACGGGATCTTTTTTGACGGCTTCGAGATCGAGAGCTACGAAGGAGCCCTGCTTGAAGGTGGTTGAGAGACCTTCGGGCTTCCAATCGTCGTTAAGTTCGAGGATGATCTGGCCGTCGAGCATGCCGTGGATGTCGGATTTACCCGGGATCGAGATTTTTTTTGAGCCTTCGGGGGTGTAGAGGGAGATCTCGCGATTGAAGAAGTCGACTCCGCGGTAGAACAGAATGGCAGTGTGGCCCTGGCTGTCGTGGATGGCTTCGGGGCCGGCGCTTACGTCGGAGGGGGTGCCACGGTAGACCTCTTTTGCCTGATCGAGCGGAGTGCCGCGCTTCCAGAGCTTGACGACGAAGGGGTAGCCGGACTGGGTCATCGTGTCTGGTCCCCAGTTGCGGGCGACGAGGAGGGTGTCTTTGTCGACCCAGGTGACGTTTTGCTTGGAATGAGGGAGGACGAAGCCGCCTTCGACGAACTTACCGGTGCGTAGGTCGAACTCGCGGAGGGTGTCGGCGTCTTCACCGCCGGCGGAGAGGACGACGAGGCAGAGGCTGTCGCCGGGATAGAGACAGTTGAGGCCGTGGGCGACCCACTTCTCGTTGTCCTTCTGGGCGAGGGCGTCGTAGTCGATGACGGTGTGCCAGTCGGGGGAGTCTGTCAAATAGCTATCGAGCGCGGTGCGGCGGAGGATGCCGCGGACGTGTTGTGCGTCCTGCCAGGTGTTGTAGACGGCGCCGACGCGGAAGTTCGGGTTGGGCAGGCGGGTTGGGGACTCGAGAACTTTGAGTGCTGTCTCGGCGAGGGTGTCGAAGTGAGGATCAGCCTGGAGGACCTTGGCGGAGCGTGCATTCTCGGCATTGACCCAGGCCATGGAGCGGTCGCCGTTGACGTCCTCGAGCCACTGGTACTTGTCGGGCTGTTCGGTAGTGTTCTGTGCGAGTGCGGGGATGGAGATCAGGGTTGTTCCGAGAGAGAGTGCGAGCAGGAGTGCGGTACTGCGTCTTCGAAGCAGCATTTTCTTCTATCCCCTTTTGAATACTAAAGACGTCGATTGTTCGGAGGGTGTCAGTTTAGCGCAGATGAATGGGGGCTGGCTTTCTGAATACAGGCGCCGGGTGCCCCTCCCCCTCTTTTGTGTGCAAAGTCCTCGAACGAGAGACTTTAGGTTTGGACTTCCAGCTTTCTGACTTCCGGACTTCGTGTTGCGAAGGTGCAATTGGCCGGAAGGGGAGGGTTCTTCGAGGGCCTTTGTCAAGTAGGACGTCCGTGCCGGTAAGGCGGTAAGGCTTTGCGGAGCTCCTCAGTGAGAGTTTCGGAGTGGGTTTGGGCGTCGAGGCGGCTTAGGATCTGCACGTCCACAATGAAAGCGATGATCACGACGTTCATAGGCGACTGACGGAGCTGTTCTCCGTCTTACTCTTGATACAAGTGCTTTTCTATTGCATGGTGTTGGGTGAGGTTCGAAGGCTGCTGCCAAATGTCCAACTTAGTCCCGTGGTGGTTCCGTAGTCGCTGCCGGGGAGGTTGGCTGGAGGCTTGTTATCCCAGTTGCCGTAGAACGTGAGGTTCCAGGAAAGGTTGCCGGTGATCTTGATGTAATAGGACGTGGTTACGGCAGTATAGATGCGACCAGGGTCGGAGAGAGCCGGAAGCAGAATGGCATTAAAATCGAGATTGGTTTTATTGAACTTGAAGAGCTTTGCATTTGCGTCGATCAAAGCTGTTGTGAGGTTTTGCGAGGCGATGGCGGAGACTGTTGGAGTGTAGTTTGTGCTCTGCCAGGCGACGCCACCCAGCACGGAGACGACGGCGTGGTTGTTGTTTACCAGGTAATAACCGATGCCGCCCCCGAGAGTATTCTGACGTGAGATGCCCTGTTCGGCGCTTTGAAGGAAGCCATCGAAGCCACCGGCGAAGTAGTTTACTTTAGGCAAGAGATGGAATCCCTGGAAGGTAAGTTGATTGCGAGTGGATGTTGACGTACCGCTGTTGGCGGACAGGTTGGAACTCACTCCGAGCTGGGCGCCCCAACGTTCCCTGGGATACGCGACCAATCCACTGAGGCTGTACTGGAATGATTCGTTTCCCTTTGAGTAAATGGATCCACCGCCCAGACCCCCGGTGAATCGCTGAAAGAACTTTTCTGAGGTCTGAGTGACGCCGGTGATTCGTTTGCTGTCGAGTGAGACAGTTTTCCCAGCGGTCCCACGGTTTGGCTCGGTGGGTGTCGCGGTTGTTCCGCGGTTTGGCTCGGAGGTTTTCGCACTTGCCCCGCGGTTTGGCTCGGCTGTTGTCCCGGTGGGTGTCTCCATGGGTTCGGTTACCCGAATTTCGATGGGGCGGCCGGCGGCACTTTCGATGCTGCTAAGGGTCCCGTCGTAGACCGAGCCGTCGTCTGTCTTCACGATAAACAGCTGGTTGCTCTCAAGGCGGGCGACCTTCGTCCAATCGACTGAGAGGGTATCGATGACGTAAGGGAGGCTGAAGTAGAGCACACCTCCATACAAAGCTTTGATCGTGCCTGTGAGATGATCGCCGTTTCTCATGACAAGAACATCCGTGCTTTCTCGCGCGAAGAGGGGTAGGGCGAACAGCAGGTAGCAGCTCAGGATTGCGGCTCGGATTTTCATGACGGTTCCTCTTTGGCTAGTGATTCGCAGCGTACTCGTATGGTAAAGACAGCCGTTCCGGACCATGCACGCCGTTCGTAGCCAGGTGAACTGTCTCAAGACAATTCTGTTTGAGCCCTGGGCCCGAGGAACAAAGAAGGTGCTGTCCAGTCTAAACGGTTTAGGCTTTGCAGAGCTCCTCGGTGAGGGTTTCGCGGTGGGTCTGGGCGAGGGCGTCGAGGCGGTTGAGGACCTGCAGATAGACGACGAAGGCGATGATCGCGAGGGTGAAGAAGATGGGGATCATGAGCCAGGGGCGGTGGAGATAATTGCAGAGAAAGAGGATGGCTCCGCCGATGGCTGTGCAGCCGGCGATGATGGCAAGTGCGAGCAGAGCGCTGAGTTGGGAGATTTGTTTGCGGCTGGCCTTCATGAGGTCGACCCTGCGCGGGGCGAGGATGGAGCGGAGGTTTCCGATGGCAGCATTGAGGAAGGTCGCGAAGAGAAGCCATGCGATGGTGGCAATAACGATGACGAACGATGGGAAGTGAGTGACGGCGACGATGACTCCGAAGATGAGGACCAACTCGGCGAGAGCGAGGAGGAAGGTCAGGAGGTTTTTGGCGAGAAAGACGTCGCGGAGCCGAGTGGGACTCAGGAAGTAGAACTGAACGCCCGAGGTGTCCATGCCCAGGGCGTTGTAGGAGAGAGTCGAGATGCCGAGGGTGGAGTAGGCGACGGCGGCGGGGAAAGCGAGGTCTCCGTAGCTGCCGGAGGCAGAGAAGCGGGTGGCGAAGAGGAAGACCATGAACAGTGGGGCGATGAATCCGTAGAGCTGGTTGAGATTGCGGCGGAGGTAGATGAACTCCTTCTGGAGGCAGGCGACGACGGTGTTGTTGAAGACTAAGGTGTGTGTGGGTGAGGCCGCCTGTGCTGTTGCGAGTGGAAGCGATGGCCGTTGCACCGCGGTGGGTGTCGTGCGGCGAGCGGATGGCTGACTCTGTTTGGTGACTTCGCTTAGATTTTCACCGAGGAACTCGCGGTGCATGCGCCAGGCGTAGATGCTGAAGAAGAGAGCCGTGAAGGCGATGAGGCCAAGAAGGGATCCAGCGGCTGCGAGGAGATGACCCTGACTGAAGTTGACGATGGAGGAGGCGATGAGGCCCGGTGGAAGATATGCGGCGATGGGTTGAATGTGGTGGAAGACGCTGCGGAGAAGAGGAAGATGACTGGAGGCGCGATGATGCCCTCCACGCAGGCCGGGGTTGAAGTTGAGGTTGAGGTATTGGAAGCCAAGAGAACCGAAGAGAATGAGGGCAGTAAGAACTTCGCGCGCGCGCCGTGTGGACAGCCAGCGGTCCACCCAAACGAGCATCATCCGGGTGAAAAAAATGTTGCAGAGAGCGAAGGTTGCGAGAAGGACTGTGGACCAGAAGGCAAGCGACGGTTGGGCGATGCCGATGCCGATGGCTGCAGAGGCGAGGGAGAGGGTTCCGATGACCGTCGAGGCGCTGAGCAGGCCGAAGAAGATGCGCGCGGTGAGATAGCGAGGGAAGCTGAGAGGGAAGCGAAGGATAGCGTTGATGTCAAAGCTGAGACCTGGGGGGGAGATGTTGAGCAGGACGAGCAGCCATAGTCCGAAGAGGGCCCAGGTAAGAAGGGCGAGCATGAAGATGCGGCCATCGGAGACGAAGAGATGGGCCGCGAAGCCTGCGCCGAGGATGGGACCGAAGGCGAAGAAACCGATGATCGGAAGAAAGATGATGCGAGCGGCGAGTTCGCCTGCGCCCCCTCTTCGGCGGAAGGAGTTGCGGAAGATGTTCCAGCGGAGACGAGCGAGGGCGGCGAATTGGGCGCGGCTTTGGGCGGGTGTCCAGCGAGAGTGATTCACCAGAGCCGGGACGAAATCAGAGCTTTGATTGAGGAGCGGGTCCATGTTGTCCTTAGCGTTGTGGACAGAAGAGCATACCCCTGGGGCTGAAGCCCTGCCGTGGCTCCGGAGGCGTGAGAACAAAAACAAAAGCGAAGGCTGTGGCGATCAGTTTTCAGTTAGTCAGTTTTTCAGTGATTCAGTCAGGCAAAGGCAAGTGCTGCAAGCGGCGATGGCTAACTCCTCATTGCTGGGCAACAGAGTCAGCCGAGCCATGAGAGCTCCTGTTCGTGTTGTTGCGCGCCGGGCTCGTTGCCGACGATGCTGAGAAAGATTTGTTCGAGGGTGAGGGTTTGGGTGTTGGCGGTTCCGTTGCTGTCGGGGCTACGGGCTTGAACGCCTGCGCGGAGCTCTTCGAGGGAGCCATTGGCGATGAGGTGGCCGCGGTCGATGATGGCGATGTGAGAACAGAGGCGCTCGACGATTTCGAGGACGTGGGAGGTGAGGAAGATGGTGGCTCCGCGAGCGATCATGCCCTGAAGCATGGATTTGAGGGTTCCGGAGGCGATAGCGTCGACGCCTTCGAATGGCTCGTCGAGGAAGAGGATGCGGGGGCCGTGGATGACGGCGGCAGCGAGGGCTAGTTTCTTCTGCATACCGTGAGAGAAGTCGGTGATGAGTTTCTTTGTTTCGTTGGCGAGGTTCATGAACTCGAGGAGCTCGGTGGTACGGGCTGCAGTGGTAGCGGCGTCGAGGCCGTACATGCGGCCGACGAAGCGCAGGTACTCGGACGCAGTGAGGCGGCCGAAGAGAGCGAGGCCTTCAGGGACGACTCCGATCTGTCGCTTGACTTCGATGGGGTGAGAGACGGCGTCGAGGCCGAGGATCTGGATGCTGCCGGAGGTGGGAGCGAGCAGCCCGGTGAGCATCTTGATTGTGGTGGATTTGCCGGCGCCGTTGGGACCGAGAAAGCCGAAGAACTGACCGGGTGCGACGCTGAGATTGACGTCCTGAACAGCGGTGAACTCTCCGAAACGGCGGGTGAGATTGGTGGTGGCCACAGCGGGATTCATGTGGGTGAAGGATATCTTATGCAGCGGCAAGGGTTGCAGGAAGTTTGTGAGCGTAAGCTAACGGCGCGGCGAATCGTCTAAGACAACACAGGACAAGAGCAACTCAGAGGGGCGTTTCGGGTTGATATACTTAATGGCTGGGCCTGTTCATTGATTTGAGTGAACATAGGGCTTCTTAGGGCAGGCTGGAGCCTGCAGAACGGGATTGGATGAGCACCATTCTTGAGACGATTAATTCTCCCACGGATGTCAAGAGGCTAACGATACCGGAGCTAACGCAGCTTGCAGAGGAGATTCGTGAGCGGTTGATTGTCGGAGTCTCGAAGACCGGCGGCCATATCGGGCCGAACCTGGGTGTGGTGGAGCTGACGATTGCGATGCATTACGTCTTCGATACGCCGAAGGACAGCTTTGTGTTCGATGTGAGCCACCAGGCTTATGTGCATAAGCTGCTGACAGGGCGAGAGAAGCTCTTCGATACGATTCGGCAGCCGGGTGGGTTGAACGGCTTTATGCTGCGTACGGAGAGCGAGCACGACAGCTATGGTGCGGG
Organism: uncultured Acidobacteriaceae bacterium; assembly: GCA_963798925.1. GTDB lineage: Bacteria > Acidobacteriota > Terriglobia > Terriglobales > Acidobacteriaceae > Edaphobacter. Next base: position 76,106 of record CAWCVD010000001.1, on the reverse strand, counting down.
GCATGCTGGAACGGCGTTGAGCGCGGCACTAGGGATGGCTGTGGCGCGGGATATGTCAGGGGGTAAAGAACACATTGTCGCGCTGGCGGGAGACGCGGCGTTTACGAACGGGATTTCGTTTGAGGCATTGAACAACATTGCGATGCAGACGAAGCGGATGATCGTGGTGTTAAACGACAATGCCTGGTCTATCGATAAAAATGTCGGTGCAATTGCGGAGTACTTCCACAAGATCGTGACGAATCCGACGATCTCGAGTTTGCATGGCAAGGCTGCGGAGCTAGTTGAGCGATTTGGCGGCAAGACGGTAGCCCATTTGGCGCGCAAAGCGGAAGAGGCAGCGAAAGGATTGATTGGGCCGGGCATGCTGTTTGAGGAGTTCGGGCTGAACTACTTCGGGCCGATTGATGGACATAATCTGCCGTTGCTGATTGAGACATTTAAGTTCCTAAAGACGCAGAACCGGCCGGTTGTGCTGCATGCAATTACGCAGAAGGGCAGAGGATTTCAACCGGCAATCGAGAAGACGAAGAAGTTTCATGGTCTGGGGCCGTATGACGCAGAGACGGGTGAGACGAAGTCGGCACGGCAGAAGACTTACTCAGAGATCTTTGCCGAGTCGCTGACGAAGCTGGCGAACGCGAACGACAAGATAGTCGCAATCACGGCTGCCATGCCGAATGGAACTGCGCTGGATCTGTTCCGGCCGCATCATCCGAAACGGTACTTTGATGTGGGGATTGCGGAGGAGCATGCGGTGATCTTCGCCGCAGGGATGGCGACGAAGGGATATAAGCCTTTTTGCGCGATCTACTCTACGTTTTTGCAACGAGCGTTCGACCAGGTGGTGCATGATGTGTGCCTGCAGAATCTGCCGGTCGTGTTTTGCATGGATCGCGGCGGTTTGAGCGGGGACGATGGGCCGACGCATCATGGGCTGTTTGACATCAGCTATCTGCGGGGTGTGCCTAACCTGGTGCACATGGTTCCCAAGGATGAGGATGAGCTTGCCGACATGATGTATACGGCGATGCTGCATGAGGGGCCGAGCGCGATTCGTTATCCGCGAGGAACGGGTCCGGGGGTTGCTGTGAAGAAACGGCCGATGGCGTTGGAGATCGGCAAGGCTGAGGTTGTGAGGAAGGGAACTGACATTGCAATCTTCGGGCTGGGCGCGATGTTGCCGGAGGCGCAGAGGCTCGCAGATATGCTGAGGGACGAAGGGTTTTCAGCGGCAGTGATCAATCCACGATTTGCGAAGCCTGTGGACCGCGAATGTGTTGCGGAGTTCGGCGGCAAGTGTGGGCTGGTGGTGACGTTGGAGGACCATGTGCTGGCGGCTGGGTTTGGTTCGGCAGTGATGGAGACGCTGAATGAGCTCGACCTGCAGGTGCCTGTGGTGCGAGTGGGGTGGCCTGATGCGTTTATCGAGCACGGTAAGGTTGAGGCGCTCCGCGAGAAGTATGGGCTGACGGCGGAGGCGGCGCTCGAGAGGGTACGGCCTTATCTGAGCAAGATGATGGATCATGTGCTCGCTAAGCACTAGGGATTGCGTTGCGATGGGGAAAGGCCGCTGACGCGGCCTTTTCTTTTTTGAAGATGGGATAGGTTACCTTTGATCACATTTGATTATGTAACCTGTTGGGTTACTTAGAAGGGAAGGGTAACAAAGAGGTGCCTCTTGGTGAGACACCCCTGACTTGGTGAGGCAACGATAGTTAGCTGGGCATGAGAACGGTGTCGATGACGTCGATGACGCCGTTGGACTGGAAGACGTCGACTGTGGTGATGGTGGCCATGCCTCCCTTGGCGTCGGTGAGCATGATCTTGCCGCCGGACATGGTCGCGGTGAGGTCTTCGCCCTGGACGGTTTTGAGAGTGGCTTTTCCGCCGCCTGCCTTAATCATCTTCGCAAGCTCTTTGGAGCTGATCTTGCCGGCTACGACGTGATAAGTGAGGATATTTTCGAGGGTCTTTTTGTTTTCCGGTTTGACGAGTGTTTCGACGGTGCCCGGGGGCAGCTTGGCGAAGGCGTCATCGGTTGGCGCGAAGACTGTGAAGGGGCCAGTGCTGTTGAGGGTATCGACGAGACCGCCAGCTTTGACGGCTGCGACGAGGGTTTTGTGGATCGGCGAGTTGACTGCGTTCTCGACGATGGTCTTGGTGGGGTACATCTCGGCGCCGCCGACGGTTGGATCTTTCTGGGCGTGGGCGCTGAATGAGGAGATGGCCAGAGCGGTCGCGGCCAGAGTGGCGAGGAATGTCTTCTTCATTGTCGTTGTCCTTTATTGTTCTGATTTCTAAAACTCCACCCTGTCTTCAGGGCACTCATATGCATCTACGGTCCCGTGAAGAGAGTGGATTGGATCTATTGGTTCGATGTGCGAGTTTTTTTCTGCAGCGTCGTTGCCGCAGCTGGTATTTACGCAAGCACAATTCCACTAATGACTTGTCGATGCGCTGAAGATGACGTGCCGGGAGGGTGCCGTTGACATTTCGACTGGCTCACCGTCAACTGAAGGTCAGGGCACATGTCAAAGGAATTGAGTAACAGCAATAGGGCGATGCAGGATGAAGAAGCTGGATCTGGGCACAGTCACTCGCATGATCGCGGACTTCTGCTGATCGGACTGTTCAAGCTGGCGAAGGCGATTTTCTTTTTTTGTATCGGAGTGGGTGCGCTCCACCTGCTACATAAGGATCTTGAAGATGAGGTGACGCGTCTTGCTTTGAGATTCAACTTCGATCCTGAGAGCAGGTTCGTCTCGCTGCTGCTGGATAAGGTGGACCTGATCGATGCTCACCGGTTGCGGCAGATCAGTGTGGCGACGTTTGCTTATTCGGCTCTGGCGCTGACAGAGGGAGTGGGGTTGTTGCTGGAGAAGGTGTGGGCGGAGTACCTGACGCTGATATTGACGATCTCATTTTTGCCGTGGGAGCTATATGAACTGTTCCGGCGACCTGATTGGTTCCGGTTCAGCCTGCTGCTGATAAATCTTGCGGTGCTCTGGTACCTTGTGTGGCTGTTGCGGCGAAAGAGACTGCTGGGATCTGGGTAGATTTTCGCTTTTATTTCGCTTACCAGATCATTTTTGCCTCTGCAAGTGGCTCTGCAGGTGTGAACCACGGGAGCTAACACTACATCTTGTGGGTATCTGGCTAGATTCCGCAAGGCGCTGAGTTTTCCACAATTCAATATGGGAATTCCAGAGTTTGGCTCGAAATAACTCTTTACAGGGTGGGGCCACTCGGCGATGCTGGTGGAGCGAAGTGGAAGATTTTGGAGCGGAGTGGAACTAAAGCGAGCTTCCAATGAACAAATTCTACGACGCTGAGTTGATTTTGCACCAAGGTTGGGTCGCAGAGGTATCGAGGAAGATATGTTTCGGGGAAATCACCCAACCCGCGTTGATGAAAAGGGCAGGCTTAAACTCCCTGCCGAGTTCAAACGCAGGGTGGATGAGTTGTATGGGCCCCAGTTCTATATCACGAGCATGGATGGGAAGCGGGCGCAGGTTTACCCGCTGAAGGAGTGGGAGCAGATTGAGGCCTCTCTGGCAAAGATGTCGCCGATGGATCCAGTGAGGAAGAAGTTTCAGGACGTAACGAACTTTTACGGCCAGATGGCTGAGATGGATGCGCAGGGCCGGGTATTGATTCCGCAGAAGCTGCGGGAGCTGGCGAAGGTGACGGGCGACGTGAATGTATTGGGCTCGCAGACGCTGCTCGAGGTTGTGAATTCTGAGCTGTTCGACGCCGAGATGAAGAAGGCAAGTGGTGCGGTTGAGCTGACGGATGCGGACCTGACGGCGTTCGCGGAGAAGACGAAGGTTGGAAGTTAGAAGTTGCAGTTGGCCCCCAGGGGCAGCGCAGAGGCGGTGAGATGAACGTTCCGCGGCATGTGCCGGTTCTTTTAGAAGAGGTTTTGGAGTACTTGAATGTGCGGCTGGGCGGCGTGATCTGTGATGCGACGCTTGGACTCGCGGGGCACTCTTCGGAGATTGCGAAGAGGCTGGGCGGCGAAGGCAGGCTTATTGCTTTTGACCGCGACCCCGAGGCGATGGCTGCGGCAAAGGTCCGGCTGGAGGAAGTTAAAGCTGAGCTTGGGAGCGAGATGCCGGAGATAGTGTTTGAGCCGAAGGCGTTTTCAGAGGCTTTGAGTTCGATTGAGCCAGGAAGCCTGGATGGATTGCTCGCGGACTTTGGCGTGAGCAGCCTGCAGCTGGACGAGGCGCACAGAGGATTTAGTTTTCGGTCGGATGGACCCCTTGATATGCGCATGAATACGCGCGAGGGAGAGACGGCCGAGCAAGTGGTAAATCAGGAAGACGAAAACGAACTCGCCGACCTGATTTACGAATTCGGAGAGGAAAGGAGGTCGCGGAGAATCGCCAGAGCCATTGTTAGGGCCCGGCCGATTACGACTACAGCAGAATTGGCTCAAATCGTATCGGCCGCGGCCCCATCAATGAAAGGCGACAAGATTCATCCGGCGACACGTACCTTTCAGGCACTTCGGATTCGAGTGAATAACGAGCTGGGAGAGATTCAATCGCTGCTGAAAAGCGCGGGGTCTCTGTTGAAGCCGGGAGGAAGGCTGGTGCTGATCAGCTTCCACTCGTTGGAGGACCGGCTGGTGAAGGATGCGTTTCGTGAGTGGGGCCGGGAGAAAAAGTTTGAGGTTTTGACGAAGAAGCCGGTTGTGGCTAGTGAGCAAGAACAGATGAGGAATCCGCGGTCGCGAAGCGCAAAGATGCGAGCGGCGGAGAAGCTGTAGAGGCAAGGTACCAAGACGCGCAGGACAAATTTAGATTCGCCTCTCGAGTGTTGCGGGCAGTTGAAGCAATTAGCAGAGAGGACACAAGTGATCGGGCCGGGGTTGTCCCACCTTCTTTCAGGCGAAAGACAACTCTGCAATACCAATCCCTCCTCCATTAGCGATCCCGGCCCGGTTCGCACTTTGGGGAGAGAAAAGATTTTGCTCAGGCGGACGCCTTGAGTTGCAAGAGATGTGAGGTGTGCGATGGCAGCTTCTGCGATAGCAGGACAACAGATGGAGATGATGGGCTCACGGGCGGAGCGGCAAGGCCGTGCAGAGTCGCCGGCGGCCCGCAATCGCGCGCTGTACGAGGCGCAGCGACGGGCTCGGCGTGGGCCGACGCCTGAGGTGTTCTTTACGAAGCACATCGACAACAGCCGCATTGTGAAGGCGGACGATCCGGAGCGACGTCGTGAAATGCGCAGCTTCACGGCTGTGATGAGCGTCTTGTTTTTACTGGTGATGGTGTATGTTTGGCAGCATTTTTCAGCGATCGAGGTTGGCTATCACGTCGAGGCGCAGAAGCAACAGGTGGAACAGCTGCGGGAGGAAAATCGGCAGCTTCGTCTGTCGGAGGCGCAGCTGACGGATCCAGGCCGGATCGATCGTGTGGCGAGGCAGTTGGGACTGAACGAGCCTCAGCCGGGACAAGTGGTGCGACCCGAGGGCGGAGATCCGAATGCTGCTGTGCTTGCAGAGGCAAAGACTCCAGGGATGCAGATGGTTCAGTAGCAGATCAATCCAGTTAAAACGAAGAAGCAGGAATGGGAATGGACAAGGCGCCAAGGCAGACGTTGACCGCTCCGATACGGAGGATCCGGTTTGCGTACGTGGCGCTTTTTTTCTGTCTTTGGACCGGGATAATCGCATGCCGGCTAGCATGGCTGCAGGTAGTGCGGCACGCCGATTTCGTGAAGCATGCGGCATCGCAGCAGCAGAGAGCCTTTGAGGTAGCTCCTCGGCGCGGAATGATGTATGACCGCAACCTGCGGGAGCTTGCGGTGACGGTCCAGGTGGACAGCGTCTTTGCAGTTCCTTCTGAGTTGGGGGAGAATCGCGCGAGCGCGGCGGAGATCCTGGCTGAGATCGTCCACGCCGATCCTCGTGACAACTTTACCTCCAAGCAGCAGATGCTGGCGCGGTTCAGTGCCTCGCGGAACTTTGCATGGGTCGCGCGAAGGGTTGACGCAAATACAGCGGAGCGGGTGCGTGAACTCAATCTGAAGGGCATCTATTTTCAGAAGGAGTTTAAGCGGTTCTATCCGAATAACGATCTCGCGGCGCAGGTGCTGGGATACGTGGGCACGGACGATACGGGGTTAGGTGGATTGGAGCAAAAGTTTGACGAGGACATGCACGGAGAGCCTGGGCATATGTCGGCCGATGTGGATGCGAAGCGGCACGCGTTCGGGAGTGAAGAGAGCCAGCCGATGGCCGGCGAAAATCTGGTGCTGTCGATCGACGCCAATATCCAATACATGGCTGAGCGGGCGCTGGACGCTCAGGTAGACAAGGTCAAGGCGTCGCATGGAACGGTAGTGGTGCAGGACCCGCATACCGGACAGGTTCTGGCGCTGGCGGTGTCGCCGCGGTTCAATCCTAATGACTCACGGCATATGGATGCCGATGTGCTGACGAACCTTGCGGTGAGCGACGTGTATGAGCCGGGGTCGACGTTCAAGCTGGTGACGTATTCGGCGGCGCTCGATGCGGCCGGGGTTCAGCCGACGGACATCGTTGATTGTCAGGATGGCGCGATGACCATGTACGGCCGAACGCTGCATGACGACAAAAGCGACCACTTTGGGCGCGTTACAGTGCAGTATGCCCTGGAGCACTCGAGCGACGTAGGTGCGGCAAAGATGGCGTTGAAGCTAGGAAACCAGAGATTTTACGACTACATGCGGGGTTTCGGATTTGGCGACAGATCCGGCATTGAACTGCCGAGCGAGACGCGTGGGCTGCTGCGCAGTCCAAAGAAATGGGACGCGACAAGCATTCTGTCCATGGCGATTGGACAGGAGATTGGCGTTACTCCGGTACAACTTGTGACTATGGTGAGCGCAATTGCGAATGGCGGAGTGTATATGCCGCCGCACATTCTGCTGCAGTCGACTGATGAGATGAAGGGCGATGCACGATTGATGCCGGCGGCGTTCCGGCCTGCGAATCAGTTGCCGTCGACTCTGCCGGATGGGGCTCATCGGGTCATCTCTGAGATGACTTCGGCCAAGATGCGGATGATGATGCAGGGAATTGTGGTGGAGGGAACGGGCAAAGAGGCTGCTTTGAATGGCTACAGCTCAGGGGGGAAGACGGGAACGGCTCAGAAGATCGACGTTGCGACCCATACCTATTCACATACGAAACTGGTGGCGAGTTTTGCGGGCTTTGCTCCGGTGAGCAGTCCAGCGATTTCGGTTGCCGTGGTGATCGATACACCAACGGTGGGCGCCAGCAAGTATGGAGGCGCGGTGAGCGCGCCGGTGTTCGCGACTGTGGCTCAGCAGGTGTTGGAGTATCTGGGCGTTCCGCACGATCAGCCGTTGAAGTCGAAGAAAGAGATGGTCGCGCAACGAGAGACGGCTGACGATGCCCCTTCAGAGAACACGGCGGATCTGAATGCGATGTTTGACGATGTCAACAGTCTGCCGGCGGATGATCCATTACGGAGTACGCCGAAAGCAACGTCCGCTGGTGATGAGAATGAGAAATCTGCGGTGGTCGCATCGAGGGCTAACGACAAGCCGCCGGGATTACTGGACAAGCTGTCGGCAAAGGTGGCTGCGGGGGCGCGAGCTCCGAATGAGTCTAAGGCTGGGGAGGCTGATGGTGCAGACGGTGGTGCGACGGCTTCGTTGCCGAAGGCTGCACCTGTTGGTGACATAAGAGACAAGCGTGCAGTTGTGGTGAATGCAGGGCTTCGGGTACCTGTGCCTTCGTTTGACGGTGCTGCGCTGCGAACTGTAGTGGAGGGGGCGGATGCGGTGGGCCTGCGGGTACAGGCGGTGGGGAGTGGGTTGGCTCGCGAGCAGGCGCCTGCGGCAGGGACGATGGTTCCGGCGGGAACCGAAATTGTGGTGCGGTTTTCGCGGTGATGCTGCGTGGCGTCGAGATCCGGCTGCAGTCGAATAGAATCCGTTCATGTTGATTGATGAGGCATTGCGCGATGTTGAGACGGTCGAGAGTACTCGCTCCGCGGTGGATGTGACCGGCATTCAATATGATTCGCGGCAGGTGTGCCCGGGGGATGTCTTTATTGCGATGCGCGGAGAGACGACCGATGGGAATCGTTATATAGGGGCTGCGATCGATCGCGGCGCTAGGGCGATCATCACGGATTCGCGAGAGGTTTGGGATCGGCGCACAGAATATTCGCAGGCGCCTTTTTATTTGGTTGCGAAGGGAAGGCCGGTTCTTGCTGGAGTTTCTGCGAATCTATTTGGGCATCCGGAGCGCACGCTCGCATTGAGCGCGGTGACGGGAACGAATGGGAAGACGACAACAGCGTTTCTATTGGAGTCAATGCTGCGGAGTGTGGGAAGGATGTGTGTCCTGCTCGGGACGATTGAGACGCATGTTGGGGACGAGGTGAGGGAGTCGGCGCATACGACGCCAGAGGCCTCGGATACACTGAGGGTTTTTGCGGATGGGGTGAAGGCGGGGGCGACTGAGGCTGTGATGGAGATGTCGTCGCATGCGCTGGAACAGGAGCGTGTGTGGGGGCTGCCTGTGGATGTGGCGATGTTTACAAATCTGACGCAGGACCATCTGGACTATCACGGGACGATGGAGGAGTATTTTGCGGCGAAGGTAAGGTTGTTTGAGGGGATTGGGGCGCCTCCGCCTCGGGTGGCCGTGATCAATGCGGATGATGAGTATGGTGGCCGGCTGTTGCTTGGGGTGCGGGAGACGCGGAGTAAGGCGTACGGTTTGTCGGCGCGCGCGGAGTATCGTGCGGAGGAGATTCGGTATGAGGCTGGGTCGACGCGATTTGTCTTCAAGACACCGGAGGGAGATGCTCCAGTGCGATCTCGGCTTACCGGGCGGGTGAATGTCTACAATCTGCTTGCTGCATCGTGTGCGGCGTTGGCACGTGGATTGACGCTGGAGCAGGTCACTGTCGGCGCTGCTTCGGGAGCGCAGGTGCCGGGACGGTTCGAGGTGGTTCCTTCGACGAACGGTGTGACGGTGGTTGTCGACTATGCGCATACGGACGATGCTTTGCGGAATCTAATTGTACTGGCACGAGAACTAGCGGACGCACGCGGCGGGCGAGTGGTTACTTTGTTCGGGTGTGGTGGAGATCGAGATCGAACGAAGCGCCCGAAGATGGGACGGGTGGCGGGTGGGGGAAGTGATCTGGTGGTGGTCACGAGCGACAATCCTCGGGGTGAAGAGCCCATGGCAATTATTGAGGAGGCTTTGGCTGGAGTGCGGGAGACCGGGACAAAGTGCGTTATTGAGGAAGATCGTGCGGCGGCGATTGAAATTGCGATCCGTGCAGCCCGCGCCGGGGACATTGTTTTGATCGCGGGCAAGGGACATGAAAAAGTGCAAATACTCAGGGATGGGACGGTGCCGTTTGATGATGTGGCCGTGGCGGGGCGAGTTCTGAAGGAGATTGCGTGAAGCTGACATTGGGGCAGGTCGCGGATTGGATTCATGCAGATGGTGAGTTCGATACCCTGGCGGAGGCCGTGGGGTATGGGATCGACTCGCGGACGATTGGGGCGGGCGAGTTGTTTTTTGCGGTGCGCGGAGAGCGATTGGATGGGCATGACTTTGTGGAGACGGCCCTAGCGAATGGAGCAGTTGCAGCGGTTGTCAGCAATCGGTGGGTAGCGCCTGCGGAGATGGATGAGAGTCGATTGTTGCGGGTGGCCGACTGCGACGATTGTGTGCTGCGGGGGCTGCAGCAACTTGCCCATGCGGTGCGGCGGGAGTGGGGCGGGCGGGTAATTGGAGTGACGGGGTCGGCCGGAAAGACGACGACGAAAGAGGCCGTGGCGCATGTTCTAGGGGTGAAATACAAGGTGTTGAAGTCTGTGGGAAATCTGAACAATGCATTTGGGCTGCCTCTGCAACTACTAAAGCTGGAGCGTGAGCATGAGGTTGCCGTAATCGAGATGGGCATGAATCATGCGGGGGAGATTGCTGCACTTGCGAGCATTGCTGAGCCGGACTGGGCCGTGGTGTCGAACATCGGACCGGTGCATCTGGAGTTTTTTCCGGACGGGATCGCCGGAATTGCGCGTGCGAAGTATGAGTTGATCGAGGCGCTGCCGAAGGATGGTTTGGCGATTTTGAACTTCGATGATCCCTATGTCGCGGAATTCGGGAGGGGGCTTGGCTCGCGCGCATGTTTTTATGGCGTAAGCGAAGGCGCCGATGTGCGCGCTGTGCATGTGGCAGAGTTAGGTGCTGAGGGCGTGGTGTTTTCGGTGGAGGCGGGCGGAAAGCGAGCGAGTGTGCAGCTGAGGATGCTAGGAAGGCACAACGTTCCTAATGCGCTGGCTGCGATTGCGACGGGTTTGCGAAGCGGGATGGGTCTCGATGAGTGTGCCGCGGCGGTGAGTGAGATGCGTGCGGGGGATAAGCGTGGAGAGGTGCTGGAGTGGCGTGGCGCGACGCTGATTAACGATTGCTATAACTCGAATCCGATAGCTTTGAATGCAATGGTGGATGCACTGATGGCGATAGCGGCAGAACGGCATATTGTGGTTGCGGGTGAGATGCTAGAACTTGGACCCGAGGCGGAGAAGCTGCATGCTGATTGTGGGTTGCGGATGGCCGAGCATGGGGTAGATTTTGTTCTTGGGGTGCGAGGTGTTGCCGGGACGATGGTGGTTGCGGCAGAGAGGGCGGGCGCGGAGGGGCTATTCGTCGCCAGCCCTGAAGAGGCAGGAGAGTGGCTGGTTGCGAATGTTCGCGCTGGAGACGTAGTGTTATTGAAGGCTTCCAGAGGCGTGCGGCTGGAGAAGGCCTTGACGGTAATTGCGGCGGAGTCTCAGTAAAATATTTTGCAGGGAGGCGTCCTTACCATGGCAAGCGAGATTGTTCGTCGCGGCAAAAGAGAGATATCGAGCAAAGATGGGGCCATCGCTAAGGCAAGGGGCTCCAAACATGCCAAAAAGACCGCTAAGAATGCCAAAACGCATACGGCCACGAAGCATCCGAGGAAATCGGTTGCGGCCGCGACACAGAGAGTGGTCTATGCGGCTGATCACGGGCAGATGACGGCTTTTCATCATATGCAGCGGGCTTCGGTGGTGATGTCTCTGATGGAGAAGGGGACGGGAAGGGATTTGCGGCAGCTATTGGAGCGGGGAGTCAAGCTCTATCGCAGGGCAATGGAAGAGGAAGCCAAAGATAAGGTTGTGCTGCGTGCGATTGGGGTGTTGAGGGCCGTAGAGCATCTGGCAATGGCTGGTCTTTATTCAGCACGACGAAAACATCGCCAGAAGGTGGTTTCGCCTACGCCGGAGTGGCTCGCAAAGGTGGTTGGAGAGACGTTCCGCCGGTTGGAGGAGCTTGAACAGCGGGATCGAGACAAGGGGAAAGATCTTCTCCCTGTTACGGTGGAGCTGCTGCGGCAGGCGAAGGACTCAGATATCGACGCTCATCTGGCGTTTGAGCTTGCAATGGCTGGAGACGCCCTTTGCTTTGCTCTGGAGAACGGGCTTTGACGTTGGTCTCGGTCCGAGGGTGGGATTCGGGTTGGTTCATGCTATTGGTTCCCTGGTGAGATAAAGCGCAGGAGGCGGCGTGGGAGGCTGTTAAAGATAGCCGTGACTTGCAACTGGAAGCCGGATGGGAGTTGCAGGTAAAAAGGCGGACCCATTGCTCTACTGGCTGCTGTATCAGAAGCTGTTTCCCTATTTTCGACTGTTTCGCATCTTTCGCTACCTGACGTTTCGCACGGTGTTTGCGAGTTTGACGGCGCTGCTGATCGGCTTGCTTATAGGGCCGTACGTGATTGATCGCCTGCGTGAGTTTCAGATCGGGCAATACATCCGGGAGGAGGGTCCACAGACGCACCAGAAGAAGAGTGGGACGCCGACGATGGGCGGAGTGCTGATCTGCATCTCGATTCTGGTTCCGACACTGCTTTGGGCTGATCTATCCAATCCTTATGTTTGGCTGGTGATGTTGTCTACACTGGCTTTCGGAGCGATTGGATTTGCGGATGACTACATCAAGGTGGTGCATCGGCGGAACCTGGGGCTGACAGCGCGAGCGAAGCTGGGATTGCAGTTTTTTGTGAGCGGTGCGGTGGCCGTTACGCTGGTGTTGATGGAGGCTCGGGGTGAATATTCCACGAGGCTCATGGTGCCGTTTGCGAAGCGGTTCCGGCCGGATCTGGTATGGGAGTGGATGGGGCACATTCCGCACATGCACTGGCTGGTGTTTTTGCCGTTCGTCGTCTTCGTCATGATCGTGATCTCCGGTGCGAGCAATGCGGTGAATCTAACCGATGGGTTGGACGGGCTGGCGATAGGTTGCACGATCATCGCTGCGGGTGCGCTTACGGTGCTGACGTATGTGAGTGGGCATAGTATCTTCAGCGACTATCTTGAGCTGCAGCGAATGCCGATGGTGAGCGAGTTGACGGTGTTTTGCGGATCGATGGTTGGGGCGAGTATTGGGTTTCTTTGGTACAACGCGCATCCGGCTGAGATCTTCATGGGGGATGTGGGGAGCCTTGCGCTGGGTGGGGCGATTGGAACGGTCGCGGTAGTGATTAAACAGGAATTGTTGCTACCGTTTATTGGCGGCGTGTTTATTCTTGAGGCGGTCAGCGTGATGCTGCAGGTGGGTAGCTACAAGTTGCGCAATGGGAAGCGCATCTTCAAGATGGCTCCGTTACACCATCACTTCGAATTGATGGGGTGGTCGGAGTCGAAGGTGATTGCGCGGTTCTGGATTCTGGCGCTGGTGTTTGCGCTGTTTGCGTTGACGACGCTGAAGCTGCGGTGAGAGTGTGGATGAATGATGGATTTGAAGAACAAGCGGGTGCTGGTGGTGGGGCTGGGCAAGTCGGGGCTGTCTGCGGCTATGTTTCTGCGCGCGCAGGGGGCTCGGGTGACGGTGAGTGATACGCGGAGCGCGGTGGCGCTGGCGAAGGAGATCCCGGCGTTGCTTGAGGCGGGGATTATGGTCGAGTCGGGTGGGCATGGGCTGTTGACGTTCCGACGGCAGGACCTGATTGTGATCTCTCCTGGTGTGCCGATGGATACGCCTGAGGTGAAGCAGGTTATCGCGTTCGGGCTGCCTGTAATTGGGGAGCTGGAGCTGGCGAGCCGGTATCTGAAGGGGCGGGTGGTTGCGATTACGGGGTCAAATGGGAAGACGACGACTACGACGCTGGTGGGGAAGATCTTCGCCGATGCTGGTTTGCCAACGCTGATTGGCGGAAACATCGGGTTGCCGGTGATTGACCTGGTGGCGAAGAGCACGAAGGAGACGGTGAATGTGCTGGAGGTGTCCAGCTTCCAGTTGGAGACGGTGGAGGAGTTTCATCCGTGGATTGCGCTGATCCTGAACGTTACGCCGGACCATCTTGATCGACATGGGAGCTTTGAGAGCTATGTGGCGGCGAAGGAACGGATCTTTGGGCGGCAGGACGCAGACGACTTCCTGGTGTTGAATGGGGACGATCGCGTGACGCAGATGGGTGCGGCACGGGCGAAGAGTGAGGTGTTCTGGTTCAGCGGGACGAAGGCGGTTCGGCGCGGTGCGTTTGTTCGGAGTGGAGTGATTGTCTGGGTGGAGAAGGAGGGCGGAGTGACCGAGCCGGTGATGCCGGTTGCGGAGATTCCGCTGAAGGGTGCGCATAATGTCGAAAATGTTCTGGCTGCGGTTTGTGCGGCGCGGCTGGCGAAGATTCCGGCAGAGAGCGTGCGGGCTTCGGTGGCGGCGTTCCGGGCGGTGGAGCATCGGTTGGAGCTGGTGAGGAAGTGGAACGAGGTGGAGTTCTACAACGACTCGAAGGCGACGAATGTGGATGCGGCGTTGAAGGCTGTTGCTTCGTTTCCGGGAGGAATTCACTTGATCCTGGGTGGCAAGGACAAGGATTCGGACTACGGCACGATGGCTGATCTGTTGAAGAAACGGGTGAAGGTTGTTTATACGGTTGGTTCGGCTGCGGAAAAGATTGAGCGTCAACTGCACGGAGTCGTGAAGATGGTTTCAGCGCAGACGATCGGTAGAGCTGTCGTTGAGGCGGCGAAGGCTGCGGCGCCTGGCGATGTGGTGTTGTTGTCGCCGGCCTGCTCGAGCTTCGACCAGTTTGAGAACTATGAGCATCGCGGCCGGGTCTTCCGGCAGTCGGTGATTGATCTTGATTAGAGACACGGCAGGGAAGTGACGGCATGGCGAAGAGAGTTGGAGTGGACAAGTGGCTCTTCGGAGTGGTGCTGTTGCTTGTGTTGTTTGGGCTGGTGACAGTATTTTCGGCTTCGGCGGTGATGGCGCAGTCTACGCTGGGTTCTCCTTATCCCTACGTGATGAAGCAGGCGATCTGGGCCGTGCTTGGGCTGCTGGCAATGGTTGTGCTGATGCAGGTGGACTATAGGGTCTACAACAATCCGAGGGTCGTGTTTCCTGCGGTTGCGGTGACGATGCTGCTGCTGATTGGCGTCTTTGCGATGCCGGGGTCGCATGCGACGCATCGCTGGGTGCGATTTGGCGACCTGTTTACGTTTCAACCCTCTGAGCTGGCGAAGCCGGTACTGGTGTTGTTTCTGGCTTACTTTTTACAGACGCGCATTCACCAGATGGACGACTGGAAGGGCACGATTCTGCGGGCAGTTGCTGTTCCCCTGGCATTTACTGCCTTGATTTTGAAGGAGCCGGATCTGGGTACCGGGCTGGTTTGCATGGCGGTGACCGGATTGATGCTGTACCTGGCGGGGGCGCGGGCGCGGTACTTTGCGATTGGCGCTGCGCTGGCTTCTCCGGTTTTGTACTTCATGCTGTTTCATGTGGCGTTTCGACGGGCTCGGATGCTGGCTTTCATCAATCCTGAGGCGGATCCGAAGGGAGCGGGGTTTCATATCCTGCAGTCTCTGATTGCGGTTGGGACCGGCGGAATTCGCGGGCTGGGATTGATGGAGGGGCGGCAGAAGCTGTTCTACCTGCCAGAAGTTCAGACGGACTTCATCTTCGCGAATATCTGTGAAGAACTTGGGTTGATCGGTGCGCTGCTGGTTCTGGGGCTGTTTGTGGCGCTGGGGTATCGCGGGTTTCGTGCGGCGTTTTTATCGACGGATCCGTTCGCGCGGTTTCTTGCGTTTGGGTTGACATCGGCGATTCTGATTCAGGCGTTCTTCAATATGAGTGTGGTGTTAGCGCTGCTTCCGACGAAGGGGATTCCGCTGCCGTTCATCTCTTCGGGGGGAACTTCGATTTTTATTACGCTCGCGGGTATGGGTGTGCTGCTCAATATCACGCGCGAGATCGATTAGTGGCGAACGAGCTAGTTAGCGAGTCAGCTGGTCAGCGTTTGCGGATTTTGATTGCCGGTGGTGGGACTGGCGGGCATGTGATTCCGGCGCTGGCGATTGCGCGGGAGTTGCGAGACCGTTATGGGGCTCAGGTGCGGTTTGTAGGGACGGCTCGCGGGCTCGAGACGCGGCTGGTGCCGGAAGCAGGGTTTCCTCTGGAGCTCGTGCGATCCGGGCAACTGAAGAATGTCAGCCTGGCAACGCGGGCGCGGACGATGTTTGATCTGCCGCTTGGCGTAATGCAATGCATTGGGTTGGTCCGAAGTTTCAAACCGGACGTGGTGGTTGGGGTTGGCGGATATGCATCGGGGCCTGCGATGATCGCGGCGATCCTTTTGCGTGTGCCTACGCTGGCGTATGAGCCAAATGCCGTGCCCGGCATGACGAATCGGCTGGTAGGCAAGTATGTCAGCGCCGCTGCGGTCAACTTTTCCGAGACGGCGAAGTACTTTCGCAATGCGAGCGTGACTGGTGTGCCGGTAAGAGATGAGATCTTCGCCGTGCCGGACAGGTCGTTGGAGCCGACACCGCGATTGCTGATTACGGCGGGAAGCAATGGAGCGAAGATCTTCAATGAGACGCTGCCAGGCATCGCGACAAGGTTGCTGGAACGGGTGCCGGGGTTGACGATCGTGCATCAGACGGGCGAAAGGGCCTTGGTTGCGACGAAAGATGCTTACACTCACACCGGGGTAGATTCGCTGCGGGTTATGGTGAGTGCGTTTCTTACCGATATGCCGAAGGAGTATGCCGCGGCTGATCTGGTCCTAGCCCGGGCTGGCAGCACGGTGGCCGAGCTGGCCGCCGCTGGAAAGCCCTCGTTGCTTGTGCCGCTGCCGACGGCTGCAGATGACCATCAGCGAAGGAATGCGGAGCTGGTGGTTCGGGGCGGAGCTGCAGAGATGCTGCTGCAAGCCGAGTTGACGCCCGATGTTCTTCTGGATCGGCTGGTCGGATTGCTGACTGACGGTGAGCGGTTGAGAGAGATGAGCGGCGCTGCTCGGGCTATGGGGAAGCCTGGGGCGTTGCGCAGGATTGGAGAGATGGCAGCTGGACTGGGTGGGTACCGCCCCCTCCCCCCTGTCTAGAGCTAATTGCTCTTTTCAATGATTTCGACAGTTGCTTCCGGTAAATTATTCATAATAAATGGCTTACCTCCAAAGGCTCAAGTAACGGCAATTTCGATCAGTTTCAGTGAGCTAGTTATTCGGTTTTCAGTCGCGCAAAAACATGGATTCTTTGCGTCGTTGACGGTGGCGGAACTTAATGAACAAAGGGCTGAGAAGAATCTCTCAGCCCTTTGCTGTTTGTACCTGCGGGTGTCAGCGATGACCGCCGCCACCATGTGAGCCGCCGCCACCACCGCCGCCGTGGAAGCCACCGCCGCCGGCGGGCATGCCGCCGCCGTGATAGCCGCCGGAGGGAGCGGAGTAGCTACGTGCTCCGGCGCCGTAGCTCTGGCCGGGCGAAGCATAGCTGCGGGTTGCGCCGTAGTTTTGGCTGGGTTGAGCGTAGCTACGTGCGCCGCCTGCGTAGTTGCTGGACGGAGTGTAGGAGCGGGCTCCGTTGGCAGAGGCGGTGTAGTTGGAGCGGACCGCGCTCTGAGGGGTGCTGACGCTACGGCCGTTGATGCTGGAGCCGCGGAAGCCGGCTGCCGAGGTTACGCTATGCCCGTTGGCGACCGAGTTGGTGTGAACGAAGCTGTTGCCTCCCGCATGCGCGGTATAGCCGGAATAGGCGTGAGTGTAGGTGTGGAAGCCGTAGCCGTGGCCGATATTGCAGTACGCGCGGTTGTACCAGAAGTGGCCCCCGTACCAGTAACCACCGTAGAAGCCAACGCCGAAGAAGCCGAAGCCGTAGTTGATGCCGCCGTAGTAGCCGACGAAGGGTCCCCAGTAGCCGGGATACCAAGAATAGCCGCCATAACCATAGCCCCAGTAGCCGGGGGTCCAGAGAGCGCCACCGTAAGGAGGCGCAACCCAGGTGCCGTTGACCCACTCGTAGCCGATGCCGTTCCAGGCCCAGTAGCCGGGGGTCCAGATGTAACCGTCACCGGGAGCTGCGGGCTGGTCGTAGTCGGGAATCGCGGGAGGCGCCTGCTGAACGTTGGTGATGGTTGCGGCAGCCTGCTGCTGGGCCGTTGGGCCCTGCTGCTGGTTTGGATCCTGTGCGTAGCCCTGCTGTCCGTACTGGTTCTGTTGATCGCCCTGTTGCTGCATGTCAGGCGGAGGACCGGCGGGACCGTAGGGGTCGCCGGCTGGGGCTTGCGCGAAAGCTGCGGTTGAGAGAGCCGTGGAGAGAAGAAGGCCAGCAAGGGTTGTTGCGCCAACCGATTTGTTGAGACGGAACGTCATGGACTTTCCCTTCCTGCTCAGCCTTCGTTTTTTCCGGTTACAGCATCGATCGCCGGAGTTCGCGGAGAGCGAGGACGAGTCGCGGCCCGTATGGTGTTGCCCGGGTCAGTGCTCAGTTGATTAGACACGAGTTTTTACCTTTTGTTGCAGGAAAGCAAGGGTGTTTTCGGGCTGGCGGGGCAGTATGAAAACAGGGGGCTTGTGGGAGGCGTTTTCCGACCAACGAAAGGCCGGGACAACGGAAGGGATAAGGCGTGCTTCCTCCGTGCTTCCTCTTAGATAAGGGGAGGGTGGGGGTGGACGACTAGAAAGACCAGGGCAAAGGCGATATGGGTTACCTAGTGAGAGCCAGCCGGGACGGTGAAGAGGACTTTGGGACACATAACGTGGACTCCGCTCTTGGTGTCGACGAGCTGGGTGATGTCGACGTCGCAGGCTACGGAGATGAGGGAGTAGGCATCGTCGCGGGTGAGATGGGTGCCGGGAAGCTGCTCGGAGAGGAAGGTGATCATGTTGCGAATGGCCATCTCAGTGGCGATCTTGAGGTCTTCGTCGAAGCCCATGGTGATGTATTGGGTGGGGGTTTCGGCGCGCGGCCAGAGGAGGCGGTGAGGATCGTCGAGGCTGCCTTTATGCACGATGAATTGGAAGGTTCCGGTGAGCTGGGTTTCGAGAGCGGTGATGTCGACCTCGCCGTTGCCCTGGTTGGCGTGACCGTCACCGGCCTCAAAGAGAGCGCCTTTGGCGTTGACGGGATAATAGACGGTGGTTCCGGCGACGAGCTCCTTGTTGTCCATGTTGCCACCGTGCATCCAGGGCGGGGCGGAGTTGTAACGACCGGCTGATTCGGGCGGGGCGATGCCGATGCTGCCGAAGAAGGGATGGAGAGGGATGTCGATACCGGGTGCGAAGTGACCGATCATCTTTTCGCGGTCGAGAGGGACTAGGCGGGAGTGGCTGTAGGGAAAGTCGTTTGGGAGGAAGCCGCGGCCGACGCCAAAGGAGTTGCAGGACCATGGAACGTCGATGTCGATCTTCAGGATGCGGAGTTCGAGGACGTCCCCGGGTTCGGCTTCTTCGATGGCGACGGGGCCGGTAAGGATGTGCCCGCCGGGGCCTTTGTCGGCTGCCGCGACTTTTGTGTAGATGTCGTCGACGTAGATGGGGATGTCGGCGGGAGTCACGCCGAGGGCTTCGAGGCGGGCGCGAGGGCCGCAGGTGGAGAGGGTTTGGATCTTGACCGTGTCGCCGGATTTGACCGTTAGAACGGGTTTGGCCCGTGCGGAGTAGAAGCCCCAGGCTACGGTGGTGGGGGTAGCGAGGAGGGTCTGCGTGGGTTGTTGCGCGGTCGCAGCAGGGATGGTGAGGAGAGCAGCGGCGCTGAAGGCGGCCGTGCGGGCGAGGATGGTGGGCATGACGTTTTATATATCACGGAATGAGATGCTGGATCGACGAATTCCCGTAGGCCGCTGGTAGAGTGAGGATATGTTTGTGCCTGGGCATTTTTTGTTTGCGCCGTCGCAGCGGATTCACTTTATCGGGATCGGCGGAATTGGGATGAGCGGGATCGCGGAGATCCTGCTGACGATGGGATATACGGTTTCGGGTTCGGACCTGAAGCGAAGTGCGGTAACGGACCGGCTCGCGGGGATGGGAGCGCGGATCTTTGAGGGTCACGCAGCGTTGAATGCGGCGGCGAGCGATGTGGTGGTGACGAGCTCGGCGGTGGCGAAGAATAATCCTGAGGTGGCGGAGGCGAGGGAACGGAAGATTCCGGTGATTCAGCGGGCGGAGATGCTGGCGGAGTTGATGCGGCTGAAGTATGGGATCGCAGTGGCGGGAATGCACGGGAAGACGACGACAACTTCGATGGTTGCGGCGGTGCTTGGTGGCGGCGGGCTCGACCCTACGGTGGTGGTCGGCGGGCGAGTGGATGCGATGGGGTCGAATGCGAGGCTGGGGAGCTCGCAGTACCTGGTGGCAGAGGCGGATGAGAGTGACCGGAGTTTTCTGAAGCTGTCACCGGTGCTGGCTGTGGTGACGAATCTCGATCGCGAGCACATGGATTGCTATCGGGACATGGAAGACGTGGAGGGGGCGTTCGTCGAGTTTATGGACCGGCTGCCGTTTTACGGGGCGACTATGGCCTGCGCGGACAACGCCTTGCTGCGTGGTGTGCTGGAGCGGGTGCGGCGGCGGGTTTACACGTACGGGGAGAGTGCGGATGCGGACTTTCGTGTGGAGATTGTCCCGAAGGATAAAGATTGTCACTCGTGTTTTGAGGTGTATTACAAGGGGCTGGTACTGGGAAGGTTCCGGTTGCATGTTCCAGGACGTCACAATGTTTTGAACGCTACGGCGGCGGTGGCGGTTGGGGTGCAGTTGGGAGTGGCTCCAGAACAGATTGCTGCGGGCCTGGAGAGTTTTCGTGGAGTCGACCGGCGTTTTCAGGTGAAAGGTACCGTTCGCGGGGTGACGGTGGTGGATGATTATGGGCATCATCCAACGGAAATTGCGGCGACACTGCAGGCGGCTCGGGACTGTGGGTACGCGAAGGTGCATGTGTTGTTCCAGCCGCACAGGTTTTCACGGACCCGGGATTTGATGGCGGAGTTTGCGAGCGCGTTTGCGGATGCGGACTCTGTTGAGGTGCTGGATATCTATGCCGCGAGCGAGGAACCGATTGCCGGTGTGGATGCGCGGGCTCTAGTGAAGGCGATTCGAGAAGCTCATGGCGGCGAGGTAAGGTATGCGCCGTCGGCGGCTGAGGCGGTAAAGCTTCTGGCGGATCGAGCGAAGGCTGGGGATGTGATTCTGACGCTGGGTGCGGGAAGCGTGTGGCACGTTTCGCCGGCGCTGCTGGAAGCGCTTGGGAAGAACGGGTGAGTTCCTGAAAGGGTACGTGCGGAAGAAGTTGAGGCGGAGACTGGGTGGGGCAGGTTATTCTCGATGTGGCGATTCTCGCGGCCTTGCTCGGGCTTGCGATATAGCGATGTAGTTTCGAAGCGCGGGACAGCGGTGCTTGAGGCGCCTGAGGAGAGTTCTGTTTCGGAGACGAAGGAGCGGCGGCGAGGAACGGTTTCGCAGGATCGCAGTCTAAGGCGCGATCTGAGCGAGGATTTTGCGGACGCGTATGAGGATGACGATCCGACAGCGGGCCGACGAAAGACGGGTATTCGGGTTCGGTTCGGCGGGCTGCCGAAGACGAAGTGGGGAAGGATCTTTGCGGGATGCGGGTTGCTGGTTTTTCTAGGAGTGGCGGGTGCGGCGTTTCTGATGGCGAGAGATTCCCTGTTGCACGATGAGCGGTTTGTGATTCCATCGTCTTCGTCGCTGGAGTTCGAAGGAAATACGCATGTGACGCGGGCGCAGCTTCTGGGTATCTTTGGCGGGGATGTGGAGCGGAATATTTTTACGGTTTCGCTGGAGCAGCGGCGATTGGAGTTGGAGAGGGTGCCGTGGGTGGCTCACGCAACCGTGATGCGGCTGCTGCCGAACCGGATGCGGATCTTGATTCAGGAGAGAACACCCGTGGCCTTTGTGCGGCAAGGTAGCCACATCGGGCTGGTGGACACGAACGGCGTGTTGCTGGATATGCCGGTGGACGCGAAAGTGTCGGATCACTACTCGTTTCCAGTGGTGACGGGGATTTCGGCCGGGGATCCGCTATCGACACGGAGCGCGCGAATGAGGATCTTTGAGCGGTTTACGTCGGAGCTGGATGGAGCAGGGAAGAATGAGTCAGGGGAGAAGATATCCCAGGAGCTGAGCGAGGTCGATCTTTCGAATCCGGAGGATGTGAAGGCGCTGATCCCGGACCACTCGACGGAGATTCTGGTGCATTTTGGCGATGAGGATTTTCTAGATCGCTATAAGAAGTTCAAGGAGCATCTCGCGGAGTGGCGGACGACGTATCCGAAGCTGTCTGCGGTGGATATGCGTTATGAACGGCAGGTGGTGCTGGAGACGGGCGCGAGTGGTGCGGCGGGTTCCGCTGCGGCTCCTGCTGCCACGGTCGATCGCAATGTGCCGGATACCGCTGCGGCGAAGATCAGCGAGACTGCGGTGAAGTCGGCAACGAAGCCCTTGGAGAAGCCGAGTGCCAAGACGGCGGTTCCAGCGTCACACAATGCGACGGCGACGGTCGTTCTTGTTGAGCACAAATCCAAAACGACAATTGTGACTGCGAAGCCTGCGGCGAAGGCTCCGACGCATGTGGTTGCTAAGAGCGAGGTTGCTTTTGATGTTCCGTCGAAGAAGAAGAGTCCGCCTAAGGCGAAGAAGCCGGTTGCCGGGGTTAAGCATCCTTCGAACGCGACAAAGACGTCCGGTTCGGGAGCGCCGGCTCCGGGAGCGCAGCCTCATCCAACTCAGGTGGTTCATCCATGAATCAGAAGCAGGACAATCTGATTACCGTGCTGGACGCGGGCAGCACTAAGAGTTGTGTGCTGGTTGCGGAGTTGCAGGACGGTGTGCTGCGTTATCGCGGGCATGGTGTGGAACCATCGCTCGGTATGCGCAAGGGTTTGATTGCCGAGCTGGGGCCGGCAGCGGAGGCGATCAATCGCGCGGCGTTGACGGCGGAGCGGTCGGCGAAGGCAGGAATTGAGACGGCAGTGGTTGGGATTGGTGGGACGCATGTTCGCGGAGTGAACTCGCGAGGCGGCATCAGCATGGGCAGCCGGATGCGGGAGATTACGCGGGAAGAGGTGAAGGCGGCGGTGGATCGGGCGCGGAGTGTGGCGCTGGCTCCGGACCGCGAGGTGCTACACCTGTTGCCTCAGGAGTTCATTCTTGATGATCAGCCGGGGATTCATGATCCGGTGGGGATGGTGGGGAATAAGCTGGAGGTTAACCTGCATCTGTCGACGTGCTCGGGCGGCGTGGCGCAGAGCGTGATTACGTGCGCGAATCGGGCGGGGCTCGAGGTGACGGACACCGTTTACGAAGGAATTGCCGCGGCCGAGGCGGTGTTGAGTGCGGATGAGCGCGAGCTTGGCGTGTGCATGGCTGATATCGGCTCAAGCACGACCGAGCTTGCTGTGTTTTTTGAGGGGTCGATCGCGCATACGGCCGTGCTGCCTATTGGCGGAGATCATTTCACAAATGATCTTGCAGTGGGACTGCACGTGACCGTGGAGGAAGCGGAGTATCTGAAGAAGATCTATGGGCATTGCGTGGTGACGGCAGTGCCGCAGTTGAATGAGATTGAGGTGGGAGGGAATCTCGCGATCTCGGGCGGGCAGCCCGCGCGGATGGTGCGGCAGCGGTTTCTGGCAGAGATTCTGGAGCCCCGGGCGCGTGAGTTGTTTACGATGCTGCGGGATAATCTGCGGAACGGCGGGGTGCTGGAGGCGCTGGGGGCGGGGTGCGTGCTGACTGGCGGAGGCGCTCAGATGGCGGGACTGCTCGATAATGCAGAGAGTTTGCTTCGCGTACCAGCACGTGTGGGATATCCGGTGCCTTTGTCGCGGATGCCGGCTGAGCTGGCTACGCCGGAGTTCTCGGTAGCGATTGGGATGCTGCTGTATACGCATCGGACGCAGGTGCGGCGTGCGAGCGAAGAGCAGGGGCTGCGGGCGAAGTTGAAGGCGATCTTTGCTGGAAGTTTTTAGGGTCAGGCAGAGTGGCTTGATCCATCCGCCCTGGTGGCATTGGTAGTTGAGCGGAGTCAGTTCTTCGCGCGTGATGCGGGAGAGCTCTTCTCCGTCGCGGCTGTCCGCTGGCGCGGTGTCCGAGGTGATAGAGACTAGCGATAAAGAAAAAAAATTGTAAATTGACTTTTGGACTTTACAAATTCAGTATTTAACAATATGGTTATTTAACCAAGAGGTTGAATACATCATGCACGACCAGATTAGTTCGACGTTTTCCGCGTTGGCGGATCCGACTCGACGAGCGATTCTTGCGAGGCTGGCGCTTGGTGAGACTTCGGTGACGGAACTGGCAGCGCCTTTTGAGATGAGCATGCCCGCGATTTCAAGGCATCTCAAAGTGCTCGAGAAGGCTGGCCTGATTGCGCGGGGTCGCGAGGCGCAGTGGCGGCCTTGCAAGTTGAAGGCGGAGCCGCTGAAACAGGCCGCGGATTGGTTGGACGAGTATCGCCGGTTCTGGGAGGCGAGCTTCGATCGATTGGACGAGTACCTGCAGGAGTTACAAGCGAGTGAGAAGAAGCGTGGCAGAAGAAAGAACTGAAGTGAGCGAAACAGCGCTGGGCGCGTGACCGGAATGTGCGCGAATACAGGTCGATTGAAGGCGGACAACAGACTCTGAGAGGCTTGGGGATTACCTGTCCCGCTTGCCTCGCGGCGAACCGATAAGGAGGAATGAGATGAGCGCAGCAACGGTATCTGCTACAGCGGTAGCGCAACATGAGCTTCGTATCACGCGTGTGTTTGATGCGCCTCGGGAGCTGGTGTGGAAGGTGATGACCGACCCGGAGCACATGAAGCATTGGAGCGGCCCGCGCCAGTTCGAGGCCAGAGATGTTGAAAACGACGCACGGCCGGGCGGAAAGTGGCGGCTTCGCCTGCATACGGATGGATTCGATGTTGGCGACGGCGTTGTGCGGAAGTTTGACCTATGGCAGGGCGGCGAAAATCGTGAGGTGGTCGAACCAGAGCGCTTGGTCTACACGTTTAAGTGGGACTCCAACGTCGGTCTTTCGTTCAATGTTGAGACCGTGATTACGATCACTCTGGAAGAGCATGATGGAAAGACGACGATGAACTTTTGCCAGGCGTTTTTCGTAACTACGGGTGACCGCGATGGCCACATGCGTGGATGGAACAGCAGCTTCGACAAATTGGCCGATTACCTGCGCGAGTTGAAGGAGAGATGAGATGGGTAGAAGCGTTGTAGAAGATGGGCTATTAGAAGTGAGTTTGACGCGCAGAATTTCGGCGCCCCCGGAGGCTGTGTTTCGCGCATGGACGGATGGGAGTCAACTGGCTGAATGGTGCGGGCCGAAGGGATTTACGAATCCTGTGTGCATGGTGGATGCACGTGTGGGCGGAGCGCTTCGGATTGATATGCGTTCGCCAGACGGTGAGGTGTGTCCGATGACTGGACGGTTTGCAGAGATTGATCGGCCGCACCGGCTAGTGTTTGTGACAGCTTCGCTCGACGATGAAGGTGCGTCGAGGTTTGAGGTACTGAATAAGGTCACGTTTGCGAAAGCTGATGGCGGAACGGAGATCTCATTGGTTGCTGAGATGACGAGTACCGCGCCGGAGGCTCCCCGGTATCTCTCAGGGTTGACTCAGGGCTGGAGCCAAAGCCTGGACCGGCTGGCGGCTCTGGTTGCGCGAGCTTGAATTGGAGGGCGCTCGAGGATTTTAGCCTCAAGCGCCTCTTTTCGAAGCACGTAGATGAGGAATTTTTGAGTGGCTCAGAGTCTCTTGCGGATTCTGGTGCCGACTGGCCACGGCTTTATTGGAAGGCGACGATTTTGGTCCAGTCGTCTTTCATGCTGACGACGGTTCGGCCTTTGGCGTTGGCCTCGTCGCCGCGTACCGCGGTTACCAGCCAGCCCGCCGAGCACCGTATCTGTTGCATGCCCCCGAAAACTGTCAAAACTGCAGACGCGTGATTGGTTGTTTATCAGTTTGTTCGCTCGCTTGCATTGCTGCGGGGCCAGGGTTG
Source organism: uncultured Acidobacteriaceae bacterium (assembly GCA_963798925.1). Lineage (GTDB taxonomy): Bacteria > Acidobacteriota > Terriglobia > Terriglobales > Acidobacteriaceae > Edaphobacter. Next base: position 50,781 of record CAWCVD010000001.1, on the reverse strand, counting down.
GCATGCGGCAGCTGCTTGGCATCGATAAAGCGAAGGGTGTGAAAGACGCTGGTTCAGTGACGGCGGAGCAGAATTGAACCAACGATGGTACGGGGCGTGGAAAACGAGGGTCTTGCGGAGAGCGCTTCGGTGGGAGAATTAAACAACTTCAAGGAGTAACTGCTGCCATGCCAAATCTGCCGAATGATGATCTTCGAATCCACTATCACGATGAGATTCCGGAAGGAGCGCGGATCAAAGTGATCGGCGTGGGTGGTGGTGGAAACAACGCAGTAAACCGCATGATTGCGGCGAATGTGGCTGGCGTGGAGTTTATTGCGGCGAATACGGATGTGCAGGCGCTGCAGATATCGAATGCGCCGGTGAAGCTGCAGCTCGGAGTGAAGCTGACAAATGGGTTGGGAGCGGGAGCGAATCCGGATGTGGGGCGCAGGGCGGCGCTCGAGGATTCGGAAAAGATTATCGAGGCGCTTGAAGGCGCGGATATGGTGTTTGTGACTGCGGGACTGGGCGGTGGGACCGGGACCGGTGCTGCTCCCGTGATTGCGAGTCTCGCAAGTGAGATGGGAGCGCTGACGGTGGCAGTGGTGACGCGGCCCTTTGCGTTCGAAGGCAAACGGCGGATGATGCAGGCCGAGCGCGGGATGCAGGAGCTGCTGGAATCGGTCGATACGGTGATTGTGATTCCGAATGAGAAGCTGCTCGCGGTTGCGAAGGACGCGGGATTCTTTGAGAGCTTCCGGATTGCCGATGATGTTCTGCGGCAGGGAGTGCAGGGTATCTCGGACATCATTACGATTCCTGGTGTTATCAATCGCGACTTTGCCGATGTGAAGACGACGATGGCGGGGATGGGCTACGCGGTGATGGGGACGGCGATGCGGACAGGCGCGAATCGTGCTGTCGAGGCCGCAATGGCGGCGATGGCTTCGCCGCTGCTGGAGGCGGGAGCAATCGACGGGGCGCGCGGAATTTTGATCAACATTACGGGCTCGAGCAGCCTGAAGCTGAGCGAGGTGAACGAGGCTTCGACCATCATTCAGAACGCGGCGCACGAGGATGCGAATATTATCTTCGGCGCGGTGCAGGACGAGACGATGGGTGATGAGGTGAAGATCACCGTGATTGCAACGGGTTTCAAGCAGCAGGAGATGCCGCAGCGCCGAGAGCGGATGTTAGCGGAGGCGACGTTGCCGACGGTTCGTCACGATGTGCCGATTCAGCCGCGTGTTGCGCCGAGACCGAGTCCGCGGTTTGCGAGCGAGGCAGAGGCTGAGCCGGCGAGTGCGCCGGTTAGCGAGCGTAGGGAGAAGTCTGTAAGTGCAGGAAACGGTAACGCGCCGGAGTTGATTCCAGTGAAGGCATCGGTGTTTGACGACGACTTTTTCCAGTCGGGGTCCCGGGCGGAGGCGATCTTTGAAAAGGAGCAGCCGACTCACGTTTCCGCATCCGCGCACGTCCAAAGGGAAGAGTTTTTCCACATTACGGAAGAGGATTCTGCAGTGGAGACCCCTGCATGGGGCCCGTCTTACGGCGGTTCGGCGCCTCCGGCTGCTGCTTGTGTTGAAACGGACGAATTAGACATTCCAGCCTTTCTTCGGCGTGGAAACTGAACGATTAATTGATGTTGGGGGACCTCTCCACGAAAGTGGGACGGTCATTTCCCCCTTTTTGATATTAAAATAGATAATTAGAAGTCGAATTTTGGTGCTGATGGCATCTCGATTGCATTCAATACCACTAGAGGGATCGCCTGTGTCGGGATTATTAAAGATTTCTGGGGCAATCCTCTTCGGCGTTGTGTTCTGTGCTGGAGCGGGTGCGAGCGGGACGACAACTACGACCGGCAAAGTTAAGCCACACTCTGCCGGGACTGCTCGTATCGCGACGAAGTCGACGGCGCACGCGAAGTCTCATACGACGCACGTCGCGACAACCGCCAAGGTAGGCTCGCATGGAAGTTCGCATGGGGCGCGTCCTACGCTGGCAGTGCGGCGCACACGGTATCACGAGCATTTTTCAGCCAGCTCCTATGCTGACAACCTGACGCTGGGTGATATTACCGAAGGTGAAGATCCAGTGGTTCGCGAGGCAGCGATCGAGGCGCTGGGAAATATGAATGGAACGGCGATCGCGATCGACCCTTCTACTGGACGGATTCTGGCGATGGTGAACCAGAAGCTGGCACTGTCGCGTGGAGCGGAGCCGTGTTCGACGATCAAGCTGACGGTGGCGCTGGCGGCGCTCGAAGAAGGAATTGTTCGCAAAGATACTCCGGTGAACCTGGGCGGACATTTTCACATGACAATGACTGATGCTCTGGCTCACTCGAACAATCTTTATTTTGAGACGCTGGGGCGGGAGTTGGGTTTCGAGCGGGTGAAGCATTACGCGAATGAGTTTGGCCTCGGCGAGTTGGCGGGGTATCACATCTCGGGAGAGCAGTTGGGAACGTATCCGGATGAGGAGTTGCCGGCGTCGCTGGGTGGTGTTGGGAGGATGTGTTCGTTTGGAGAGAGCGTCTCGATGACCCCGCTGCAGTTGGGAGCTTTGGTTGCGGCAATTGCGAACGGGGGAACGCTCTATTATTTGCAGCATCCTGAGAGTTCAATCGATGTGGCTGCGTTTGAGCCGAAGGTGAAACGGACGCTGGATATTGCTCCTTTGATTCCGGAGATCTCGGTGGGGATGGAAGGCGCGGTGCAGTATGGTACCGCACGCTCGTTGCGAGCCAACTTCAGCCAGTTTCCGGTGATGGGCAAGACGGGCACGTGTTCGAATAATGGAACGCGGTTCGGGTGGTTCGGGTCGTATGCGGATACTCCGAATGGGCGAATCGTTACTGTGTTCTTTCTTGAGGGCGGCCGGCCGACGTTTGGACCGAAGGCGGCTGAGCTTACCGGAGAGTTCTACCGAGCGCTCTGGGATAAGAGCTACTTTATTCCGAAGACGATAGTTGCTTCCGATGGCGCCGTGGGGAGTGTGGACTAGCTTCGACCTGGCACATTTTTGATCTGATGGAATTCTTTCGTTCGCTTGCTGAGGGGGTAAGGATCAGCGGTGATTCCCTTGGTGCTGACCAGGTGGGTACATTGTGTCAGTCGAGGATGCGTCGGGGGTTGTGGGGCGGGATAATCGACTTCTATGCAGGAAAAGGGCCAGGTAAATGGGAACGCTCGGGTAGTGCGGGAGTTTGTCGCGTATCTGCGGGTAGAGAAGGGGCTGAGGCCGGCGAGCTGTGAGGCTTACCAGAGGGACTTAGAACAATTTTCCGAGCATGTCGAAGGAAGAGATGGGTTGCTGGTGGGAGCGACCCAGGACGACGTGCGCGGATTCATGGAGGGGCTCCGGGGCCATGCGGTGGAGTCGCGGTCGATTGCGCGAAAGCTGAGTTGTTTGCGCGGGTTTTACCGGTGGCTGCTGATGGACAAACGGATCGCACATGATCCGACCGTGAATATTGAGACGCCGGCGAGTTGGAAGGTGTTGCCGAAGTCGTTGGCTGAGGGCGAGATTACGGAGATGTTGGAGCGAACCGGTGCGGCAGCGCGGGCTCCCGATGCGGATGGTCTGGCGCTGCGGGACCACGCGATTCTGGAGCTGCTGTATGGAGGCGGGCTGCGCGTGGCTGAGATTGTGTCGTTGCGGGTGGAAGATGTTCGGCTGGATCAGGGACTGGCGCAGGTGCGAGGGAAGGGCGATAAGGAAAGGATTGTTCCGATGGGGCGGTCGGCGATTGATGCTCTGGAGCATTATCTCGCGATGGGACGTCCCGAGTTGGTGCGTTCCGGGAATGCAGTGGCGCGAACTTTGTTTTTGAGTGTGCGCGGAAAGATGCTGACGCGGCAGTGGGTGTGGGAGATGGTGCGCGGGGCTACGGCTTCAGGTAGCAAGGCTAGTCCGCATATGCTGCGGCACAGTTGCGCGACACATATGGTGGAGCATGGCGCGGATTTGAGGAGTGTGCAGACACTCTTGGGGCATGCGGATATTGCGACGACGCAGGTTTATACGCATGTGGCGCTTGGACATTTGAAGAGAGTGCATCGGGAGCACCATCCGCGAGGGAAGCGGCGGGTTACGGCGTAACAGTGATCGAAGAGATAAAGGCTGACAGGGGCGAGTTTTTCCAGGTGAGTTGAGGGCTTTGATGGCTGGCGACATTAAGGGACTGGCGGAAAGTTTTCTGGCGATGCTCGCGAATGAGCGGGGCGCGTCGGAGCATACAGTGCGGGCTTATACGCGCGAAGTGCGCAACTTTGCCGCTTACCTAAGGGAGACGTTGGGAAAGGATGCTCGCGTAGGGAAGGTGGAGCACCTGCAGATACGGGCTTATCTGGGTGTGTTGTATGAGCGGGGGTTGACGAAGGCAAGCGCAGCGCGGGCGCTGGCGGCGATACGGAGCTGGTTCAAGTGGTTGGCGAAGGAAGGCAAAGTGAAGCAGAATCCGGCCCTGCTGGTGAGTACGCCGAAGCTGCCGAAGCATCTGCCGCGCGTGCCTAGTGTTGAAGAGGTGAACCGCGTTTTGAATTCGCTTGAGAACGAGGGCGCGGTTGCGAAGGAGAAGCACGATGCAGCGGCTTGGCCGGAGCGCGATCGCGTGATCTTTGAGCTGTTGTATGGGTGCGGGATTCGTAACTCGGAGTTGGTGGGTTTGGATTTGGGGAGCGTGAAGTGGCGTGATGATGCGGTGTTGGTGCGTGGCAAGGGAAGGAAGGAGCGGCTGGTTCCGCTTGGAGATGAGGCCGCGGCTGCGTTACGCAGTTATCTGCCTTTGCGTGAGGAGAAGCTTTTGGCGGCTGGGCGCGGGGTTTTGGTTCATGACGGGCCGTTGGTGATGAATCTGCGGATGCGTGGGGATTGCCGGTTGACTACGCGGAGTGTGGGGCGAATTGTGAAGGCGATTGCTTTGAGCCGCGGGTTGGCGGCGGATGTGCATCCGCATACGCTGCGGCATGCGTTTGGGACGCATATGTTGGAGGAGGGTGCGGATTTACGGGCGATTCAGGAGATGCTGGGGCATGAGCGGTTGTCGACTACTCAGCGGTATACGCAGTTGACTGTGGGGCAGGTGCAGAAGGTTTACGACGAGACCCATCCTCGGGCTAAGTGATTTTGCAGTTTTTTTTCTGCGTGGTGGAAGGGGCGTTTTTGCTGGGGGTTTGGCGTTTTCCACAGGGCTTTTGGGTGGTTTTTTGTGGTGAGTTTGTGGTGGTTGAGTGCAAAAACGTGGTTCTCCGGTGCACCTTTTTTGGGGGCTAAGGATTTTCCTCTTTTTTCAAATTTATTTTTAGGGATGAACTGCGACCAGAAGGATGTGGGCAGGGTCGTTTCCTGCGGAAGAGATTTGGAAGGATTGATCGTGCGGGATGGCGAGAGCGTCACCCAGGGCTAGCGTTGTTTTTTGGCCGTTGACGGTCACGATTGTGCCCGAGAGGGCGATGACGACTGACGCAGAGGGTGAGGCTGGAGTGGAGCATGGGGTCTTGTCGACGCAGATGGCTCGAGCGATGGAGAGGCGAGGAGAGGAGAATTCGGTGGCGGCGAGATTGTGGGTGAGGTCTGTGGGGGCGGGGCCGCGGAATTCGAGGGCGTGGTCGCCGAGGCGGAGGTTGAGAAGTTCGACGCGGAGGAAGTCGGAGGGGAGGTCGCTTAGGTTTTCGATGGAATGGCGCTCGAGCTGGCCGGGGCTGACGCGGAAAGCTCCGGTTTTGGTCGGCGGCCGGACCAGGGAGGACTGGGCGCCGTCTTTTTCTTCGTGGGTGATGCGGACGGGCCCGGAGTTGTTGAGGTAGACGTAGACGGTGGGCGTGTCGGGGTGGTCGTGTAAGGGGACCTTTTCGTACGGACCGTAGTAGACGCGGATGATCTTGAAAGTGGCGTTTTCGAGGTTGGTCTTGTAGTTCGGTGGCAGCGGAGTGGATTTTTGCTGAGCGACGGAGCTCAAGGGGCCGAGGAGCAGAAAGAGTGCCAGTAGGGATCGGGAACTCAATGGAGGACTCATGTGGGTTTGGATTAGATTTTAGCTTGGCGGACTAGGAGATGGTTGGGGTGTCACCGTTGCGGTGAGGAAGAAAAGTGGAGAAGACGGTGCCGCTGGCGCCGGGACGGGACGCTGCTTCTGACGCGGATGGTGCCCCCGTGGCGAGTGACGATTCCCTGGGTGATCCACAGTCCGAGTCCGTTGCCGACGTCCTGCTTGGTAGTGAAGAAGGGGTCGAAGATTTTGGCGACGGATTCATGGGGGATTCCGGAGCCGGTGTCGGCCAGAGTTACTACGGTGCCGGCGCGCTGGTTCCTGCCCACGGACGCGGAGGCCCGGATTCTTATGGTGAGCGCGCCGTTCCTGGGCGTGGCGTAGATGGCGTTGGCGATCTGGTTGGCGAAGACCTGGCGGAGCTCTCCTTCGAGACCCCAGACTTCGAGTTCGCCACGGTATTGCCTTCTAAGGGCGAGGCCCTTGGTCTCGATCTTGCGACTGTAGAGGAGGAGAAGCTCGTCGAGAACGGCTGAGAGGCTGACGATGCCGGGCGTTGCGCTCTCGCGGTAGAAGCCGAGGGTGTGTTTGGTGATCTGCGCAACTCGGGCGAGCTCTTCGTCAGCGATCTTGAGGTACTTGGCGATGTCCTCGCGAGAGGAGGAGCGGGCGAGATAGATGGCGTTGGAGATGGTCTCGAGCGGATTATTGATCTCATGCGCGATGCTGGCGGCGAGACGTCCTGTCGCGGCGAGTTTTTCGGAGTGGCGAAGGGCCTCTTCGGCGCGCCGGCGGCCGGATGCTTCCGATTCGGCGGCGCAGGCCCGCTGCTGGAGCATCGAGATGGTGCGGAGGCGATCCTCTTCGCTCGAGAGTGCGGTGTAATTCTCTGTCGGGATAATGTGGGAGTGTTCGGCGCACAGTTGATGGAAGGCCTGGGCGTGTTCTACGCGATCGAAGCCCTTCATGGGATAGGCGCAGTGGAGATGGAAGGAGTGAGTGCGCGCGAGATCGTTCCAAAGTCGTTCGAGTTTCAGTGCTGCATCGAAGTTTCCTTCTGACCAGAGGAGGGCGACCATCTCTCCGAAGATGACCAGGCGCTGCGATCCGCCTTTGAGCGTAGATTCCACCGACCCGAGGAAGGAGTCCATGAAGGCGTTGAAGAGTGCTGGATCGGGAGTGCCGTTGACCATGAAGACAGGCAGGGTCTCGGCTGCGTCGAAGGAGTAATAGCGGCCATGCTTGGCTGCGAGATCGAGGTCGATGCCTCGAGCCCTGAGGCTGTTCGCAAGCCCGTTGCGATGTTCCGGGGTAGCCACGACGACGGGAACATCGCCAGCGACGAGCGCTGTTCCAATTAACTCAGCAAGTGTGTGGATGAGAAAAGAATCTTCTTCGTAGAAGTGGACAGAATGGGTATTGTGATGGAGTGCGGGGTGCGCCTGAAGCGTTCCAAGGGACACATCGGCGGGTCGGACATGACCAACACTCACAGTACAGACCCCCAGGGATCGCTAAGGCAGAAAGTACTACATTAACCACAGAGTAAAACGCAGGTTAAACTATAAAGCGAGCTGAGATGTGAGATGCCAGGTTTACGCCAATGGTTCGATGGGAGATTGAAATTGTTGGCAGGACACGGTTTTGCGGCTTGGATCAGGCTTAGGGGCCAGGTAATTAGCGGCCAGGGACTCGAGAGTGAGCGGAAACAGATGGTTTGCGGCTTCGGAGAGAAGGTCCTCCGCTGATTTTGACAGCCATTCTAGTAACGTGGGACTTCCGGGTCGATGGAACGGGACCAGGCGTCGATGCCCCCGGCGAGGGATTGGGCATGAGTGAAACCCTGCTCCCGTAACCACATAGCGACGCTGAGGGAACGGGCTCCATGGTGGCACAGGACGACGATGGGGGCGTCGGGGTCGAGTTCGGCATGGGCGCGGGAGGGGACTTCGCCCATGGGCATGAGGATTGAGTTTGGAAGGCTGGCGGTCTGATACTCCCATGGCTCACGAACGTCCAACAGGAGGGGGGCATCAGGTTGTTGACGCTGTTGAGCAAAGGCCTGAGCGGAGATTTCCGGGTCTAGCATGAAATCAAGGATATCCTTTTAATAACGAAGATGCTGATTCTTGAGGAGCGCGCCCCGGGGACTGCTGAGATGGCGGGGATTGATCGGCTTGCATCTTATTAGGCACATTGAACTTGAGCGAATAGGAAACGGTGACTGTCTTGGAGAATGTGTTGGAGAAGGTTCTGATTGTTGAAGATGAGGTTCATGCACGGACCGGCTTGACGGAGCTGATCGAGAGCTGGGGTTATCGGGCGGAGTCCGCTGCGGATGGGCTGGAAGGGCTGGAGAAGGCGATTTCGTGGGCCCCGGCGATTATCGTTACCGACCTGAAGATGCCGCGGATGGACGGAATGGAACTGCTGCACCGGATTGGGGAGCTGCCGCAGCGGATCGCTGTGGTGATGCTGACGGCGCAGGGGTCCATCGAGAGTGCCGTAGAAGCGATGCGGATGGGCGCGTATGACTATATTCCGAAGCCGGTCGATCCGATCCGGCTGAAGACGATTCTGCACAACGCGAGCAGGCAGCGCGAGGCTGATGTTGAGCTTGAAGCGACGCGGAGGCAGCTGCGGGATACCGGTGTGCTTGGCGAACTGGTGGGATCGTCGCCGCAGATGAAAGATGTTTATACGCTGATTGAGCGGGTGGCGCCTTCGAATGTGAGTGTGCTGGTGACGGGCGAGAGCGGGACCGGGAAGGAGCTGGTCGCGAGGGCGCTGCATGATTTGAGTGCGCGGCGGTTGAAACCGTTTGTGGCTGTGAACTGCGCGGCGATTCCGGAGACGCTGATTGAGAGCGAGATCTTCGGACATGAGAAGGGCGCGTTTACGGGGGCGCTGGAACGACGGGCCGGATGTTTTGAGCTGGCAGAAGAAGGGACGCTGCTGCTGGATGAGATTGGCGAGATGCCGATGGCGACGCAGGCTAAGCTGCTGCGTGTGCTGGAGGACCGCAGGCTGCGCCGGCTGGGAAGCAAAATTGAGACGCCGGTGGATGTGAGGGTGGTGGCGGCGACGAATAAGGATCCCGAGAAGGCAGTGGCGAATGGAGAGCTGCGCGGGGATCTTTATTATCGGCTGAACGTCTTCAATATTCAGATGCCTGCGCTGCGGGATCACCTGATGGATGTATCGACGATTGCGGAGAAGATGATCGACGATATGAACGAGCGGCACCACTGCACGGTGGCGGGGTTGAAGGACTCGCTGATGAACCGGCTGGAGACGTATAAGTGGCCGGGGAATGTGCGGGAGTTGCGGAATACAATTGAGCGCGCAGTGATTCTTGCAGGATCGGGGATGCTGGGAGAAGAGCATCTGCCGCCGCATTTTGGGGAGCCTGGATTTGCTCCGCAGCCGACGCGGCCGGCCGGTGATGGCATGCGGATGTGGAAGCAACCGCAGGAGCCGCAGCGAGAGGTTGATGAGTCGAAGACCGTTCGGGTTGAGGTGGGTACGACGGTGGATGAGGCGGAGCGGCAGCTGATTTTGAAGACGCTGACGGCGACGCACAATAATAAGACGAAGGCCGCGGAGATCCTGGGGATCAGTTCGAAGACGCTGCAGAACAAGTTGAAGGAATACTCGAACGCGGCTGCTACGACGGAGTAGAGATGCGGCTGAAGACCAAGTTGGTAGTGTCGGCGACGGGGTTGACGTTTGCAATCGTGCTGATACTGTCGGCTCTGTTTGTCAGCGAATTGATGCGTCAGAGGATCGAGCAGACGGCGGCTGCGAATGATGTGCTGGTGCGCGAGGTCTTTCTGACGACTCGACAGGCGGTGGAAGAAGGGCTGCTGGCGAACCCTCCTTCGGACCGGAGCGATGAGGCGCTGCACGCGGCGGTGGTGGATGCGCTGAGGAGCGCGCCGGCGCTGCAGCCGTTGATGAATTCGATTGTGCGCTACTCGCCTACTGTGCAGGATGTGAGCGTGACGGATGCGGCCGGGATGACGCTGGTGAGTACGGATCCGGACGCGGTGAACCAGCCGGCTCCGTTCCGGTTTACGCTGGCGAGTCTGAATAACAACAACGTGGTCCGCCAGATGGGCGTTGTGTTTGGGAAGCCGCGGGTGGTGGATGTTTCGCAGGCGCTTGACCGAAACGGTGCTCCTTTTCTGGTGGTGCATATGGGAGTGCAGTCGACGTTTTTGAAGAATGCGTATGAACCGTGGCTGCGAGCAGCTCTCCTATTTGCTTTGTTTGCTGCGGTGGGTGCTATGTTGGCGGCGGGCCTGCTGGCGAATCTCGCGTTACGGCCGCTGGAGGCAATCAGTGCGCGATTGGAGAACCTGACACGGGCAGGGCGCCCGGCGGGGAGCGAGGATTCGTCGTCAATGCTGGCAGCGGGAGGCGCGACCGATACGGTGGTCCGGGTGACGAAGACAATCGACCGGTTGGGCGAACAGATGAGGACCCAGGAGGCCGGGTACACGGCGCTGCAGGCGAATCTGAACCAGATGCTGGATACGCTGCGAGACGGGGTGCTGTTGTTTACAGCAGACCGGCGTTCGGTGATGGTGTCGGACGCGGTGGCGTATTTCCTTCCGGGGATGGGGGAGCTGGGGCACGAAGATATGGTTGGGAAGCGGCTGGAGGAGATCTTTGAGCCAGGAAGCGCGCTGGGAGCAGCGGTTCTTGAGGCGTTCGCCGAGGAGAGGCCTGTAAGCGCGTTGGGAGTGACGCTGGAGGATGGCCGGCAGGTACAAATTTCTCTGGACCGGATCGATGATGGGTTGGGCGGCGGGAATATGGGGACGCTGGTGACGCTGAGGGATGTGGATTCGGCGGCGCAACTGGGGCATGAGCTTGAGGTCTCGCGGCGGCTGGCGGCGATTGGAAGGCTGACGTCGGGAGTGGGGCACGAGGTGAAGAACCCGATCAACGCAATGGTGGTGCACCTGGAGCTGCTGCGAGGGAAGTTGGTCCCGGGGGGATTGGAGGCGTTCAACGGGGCGCAACGACATGTCGATATTCTGGCGGGCGAGATGCAGCGGCTGGACCGGGTGGTGCAGACGCTGGCGGACTTTTCGCGGCCGATGGAGCTGCACCTGCGGGAGCATGATCTGCGGCAGGTTATCGGGGTGGTGATGGAGCTGACGGCGGTTGAGATGGAGGAGAACGGGGTGAATGTGTCGGTGGAGGCTCCGCACGAGGCCCTGATGGTGCGGGCTGATGCGGAGCTGATGCAGCAGGCGGTGTTGAACCTTCTACTGAATGGGATGCAGGCCATGCCCGGAGGGGGCGAACTGCGGGTGACGATGCGGCGTGAGCAACAATTTGCAGTTGTGGAAGTTATCGACGAAGGAGAGGGTATACCGGCGCACCTATTACCGCGTATCTTCGAGTTGTACTTCACGACAAAGGCGAAGGGCAGCGGAATTGGCCTGGCCATGACATATAGGATTCTGCAGTTGCATGGCGGAGCGATGGATGTGCGCACGAATGCAGATCCCAACTCGCCCGAACGTGGGACGGTGTTTACGTTCCGGTTGCCGATTGCAGTTGGAGCTGGATTAGAAGGACGAAAGGTAGTTGCTGTTGCGGTACCCAAAGAGATCGAGGAACGAGTTTGAACGAACAGGGCCACATTATGCGCAGGTTAGCAATTGCGATGCTTTGCTTTGGATTGGCTGCCTTGCTTGGAGGGTGCCGGCATAAGACGCAGGTTGCGCCTTTGCCTCCCGTAACGGCACAGGTGACGCTCGAGGAGATTCCTGAGCCGGACAATCTGCCGATGGTTGAGACTCCGCAGGTCAAGTTGCCGCCGGTGCCGGTTGCGTCGAATGCAAAGCCCAAGCGGGAGCGGAAGAAGCCAAAGGCAACCCCTCCGCCTGAGCCGGTACAGTTGGCGGCTGTGACTCCGCCGCCACCTCCGGAGGCTACGGCGGTCGGCTCGCTGACCGCGGGCGGGGAGACGAATCCGCAGACGAAGCAGGAGGCGGAGGAATTGATTGCTTCGATTGAGAAGCGATTGAATGCGCTGTCGCCGCAGAAGGCTGAGGAAGAGAAGGCGCAGGTAAGTAAGGTGAAGAACTTCTGGAAGGATGCTCAGGACGCGTTGAAGTCGGGAGACGCCGAAGGGGCGAAGACGCTGGCGACGAAGGCGAAGCTGTTGCTGGATGATCTGGAGAAGTAGAGAGGCAGCGGTTAGCCGGTCAGCTTGTTAGCGGAGCCAGCGGTCAGGTCGACCAATTCAGGTAACAAGCCAACTAGCTAACGCGCTTTTCTAGGCGTCGGCGCCGTGGCATTTTTTGTATTTCTTGCCGGAGCCGCATGGGCAGGGGTCATTGCGTCCGACCTTTTCGCCGGTTCGGCGAGGGGCGTTTCCGTTGGTGTCGGCTGTTGCGGAGCTGACGGATCGGGCTTGTTCAAGTTCGCGCTGCTTTTTCTTCTGGAACTCGCGCTCTAGGGCGTCGATTGTGGTGGAGGGCGCGCGATTGGATACGGGGGCGGGTTGACGGGGTGGCTGCGCCGCGCCCTGTGCCGGGGAACTTGACGGGAGCGCGGCCGGCGGGAGTTGCTGCTGGGATTGAAGGGCAGCGGAGTGGGCCTGGGCGTTGGCAAGCTGCTCGGCGGATTCGATGGGGGTGCCGTCGGGGCCGATGATCTGCATGCGGAAGAGGTGGCGGGCGGTGTCTTCCTGGAAGCGAAGCATCATGCCCTCAAACATCTCGAAGGATTCGCGCTTGTAGGCGACCAGCGGATCTTGTTGCGCGTAGCCGCGGAGGCCGATGCCTTCCTTGAGGTGGTCCATGGCAAGGAGGTGGTCTTTCCAGAGACCGTCGAGGACGCTGAGCATGACGATGCGCTCGTGATAACGCATCTGCGGTGCGCCGAGGATCTGTTCTTTGACGTCGTAGCGGGCGCGGAGATTCTCGAAGATGGCCTCGCCCAGCTCGTGGCGGTTGAGATTGCGCGCGTCGATCTCTTTCTCCAGGTGAATGCCGAAGAGATCGTAGAGTTGCGAGAAGAGCGGCTCGAGCTTCCACTCGTCGGCGTGGACCTTCTCGGGGGCGTGCTCGTCGAGAACGCTGGAGAGGATGGTGGAGAGGTAGTCGTCGGTGATGAGCTGCTTCTGGTCGACTCCCTCCATAAGCTGACGGCGTAGGCCGTAGACGGCTTCGCGCTGCTTGTTCATCACGTCGTCGTACTCGAGGACGTGTTTGCGGGACTCGAAGTTCTGCGATTCGACGGCTTGCTGGGCCTTCTCGATGCGGTTGCTGATCATGCGCGATTCGATGGGGACGCCTTCTTCCATACCGAGTTTCTGGAAGAGAGTGGACATCCACTCGCGTGCGAAGATGCGCATGAGATCGTCTTCGAGGGAGAGGAAGAAACGCGAGGAGCCGGGGTCGCCCTGGCGTCCGGCGCGGCCGCGGAGCTGATTGTCAACGCGACGGGACTCGTGGCGCTCCGTGCCGAGGATGTGTAGGCCGCCTGCGGAGATTACCTTTTCGTGTTCGTCTTTGGCGGCGGTCTCGTGGGCGGCGGTGGCTGCGTCCCAGGCGGCCTGGGTTGTTTCGAACTCCTGCCCGGTGTAGTAGAAGCGGACCATGCCTGGGCCGGCGACGGGTGAGATGGCTCCCTCGGCGGCGGAGACGGCGCGAGCCTGTTGCTTTCGGACCAGGTCCTGGCGGGCCATGAAGTCGGAGTTGCCGCCGAGGAGGATGTCGGTGCCACGGCCAGCCATGTTGGTGGCGATCGTGACCATGCCGATACGGCCGGCCTGAGCGACGATCTCTGCTTCCTTCTCGTGGAACTTGGCGTTGAGAACGACGTGGCGGATGCCTTTACGCTTGAGGATCTCACTGAGCAGCTCTGATTTTTCGATGCTCGTGGTGCCTACGAGAACGGGCTGTTTTTCGGCGTGGAGTTTTGCGATTTCGTCGGCTACGGCGAAGTATTTTTCCTTCGCTGTGCGATAGACGACGTCGGAGAACTCGATGCGAAGCATCTTGCGGTTGGTGGGGATGACGACGATGTCGAGCTTGTAGATCTTGTCGAACTCGGCGGCTTCGGTTTCGGCGGTACCGGTCATTCCGCTGAGTTTTTTGTACATGCGGAAGTAGTTCTGAAAGGTAATGGTGGCGAGCGTCTGATCTTCCTTACGGATGGCGACGCCTTCTTTTGCTTCGACTGCCTGGTGGAGGCCGTCGGCCCAACGGCGGCCGGGCATGAGGCGACCGGTGAACTCGTCGACGATGATTACCTCGCCGTCTTTGACGACATACTCGTCGTCGCGTCGGTAGAGGGTGTGGGCCTTGATGGCGGTCTCGACGTGATGCTTGAGGTCCCAGTTTTCGGGGTCGGCGATGTTGCCGATTCCGAGCAGGCCTTCGATCTTCTCCCAGCCCTCGTCCGTGACGGTAATGGCGCGGGCTTTCTCATCGACGACGAAGTCGCCGCTCCAGGTTTTGGTCTCGAGGGTCTCGATAAGCTCGCCTCGCTCGAGTTTGGGGATGATTACGTTGACGCGGGCGTATTTGTCGGTGGTCTGATCGGTGGGGCCGGAGATGATGAGCGGGGTGCGGGCCTCGTCGATGAGGATGGAGTCGACCTCGTCGACGATGCAGTAGAAGTGACCGCGCTGGACCTGATCTTTGAGCTCGAACTTCATGTTGTCGCGGAGATAGTCGAAGCCGAACTCATTGTTGGTGCCGTAGGTGATGTCGGAGTTGTAAGCGTCGCGTCGTTGCTGATCGTCAAGGTCGTGGACGATGACTCCGACGGAGAGGCCGAGGAAGCCGTAGATCTTGCCCATCCATTCGGCGTCGCGCTTGGCGAGGTAGTCGTTGACGGTGACGACGTGAACGCCATGGCCGGCGAGTGCGTTGAGATAGCAGGGAAGAGTGGCGACAAGGGTTTTGCCTTCGCCGGTCTTCATTTCGGCGATCTTGCCGGAGTGGAGGACCATGCCGCCGATGAGCTGGACGTCGAAGTGACGCATGCCGACGGCGCGCTTGCCTGCCTCGCGGACTACGGCGAAGGCCTCGGGGAGGATCTCGTCGAGGATGGCCTTTTCGGCGGCCTGGATGGCGTCGAGGTTTTCCTCGGAGCGGTCGGTGAGGTCGAATTTGGAGCGAGCGGCTTCAATGCGCTCGCGAAATTCGGCGGTCTTGCCGCGGAGCTGGTCGTCGGAGAGGACCTGGACAGCAGGCTCCAGGTTATTAATCTGGAGGACGGTGGGCATCAGGCGCTTGACGGCGCGCTCGTTGCTGGTGCCAAAGACTTTCGCTATAGCTTTGTTCAACAAAACAAGTGTCCTTCGGGGCGTAATTTGTCCCAAATACTAGTGTAAATGGTATGCGGACAAATGGCGGACCGGAGGCACTTCGTAGCAATCTACTTCCCAGGGCTATAGGGAACCGATAATAGGAAAAGAATCAGTGGCGCTTCGATGAAACCGCAGGTTTTTGACTGCGCCTCTCGCGATGGGACCGCGAGAGGCTCCGCTCAGGATGACAGTTCTTAGCAATCAAATGCTTAGGCGAGCATATCTTGCGATATGCGAGGGCTACGGGCTACGGCGTGGCGTGCGAAGACACTACGACGATCATGAAGGTGCCGGGTTTGGCTGCCGGCCGGCCAGATGTGTCCTGTTTCGAACTCGGCCGTGGGAAGGTAGATGGTTTGGGTTGCGGGATCGATTCCCATGGTCCTTGCACCCGTGGGTGTCTTGACGGTTTGGACAACCTCGAATTTTCCGGGAGAGGTTTCGCCGGCCACGGCGAGGGAACCGTCGCGGCAACTGGCAAAGGCCCGATCGTTGCCGACTTTGGTGGCATCGACGCCCGCGCCGATGGGGAGGTCGGAGAGAACTTTTCCGTTGTCGGCACTCATGACGATGAGTTTCTGGGGTTTGCGGCAACCGATGAAGAGCCGCTGGGTTTTGGTGTCGATGGACATGCCGACAGGGGAGCCTCCGGGTGCTACGGGCCAGTGGGCGATGACTTTGCCGGCTTTGAAATCGACGACGGCTACCTGATCTTTGTCCTCGAGATTGATGTAGATCTTTCCATTGCCATCGGAGGCGAGGAACTCCGGCTTTCCGCCCAGCGCGATGGGTGGGTCGATCTTTCCATGGACGGGATCGATGTCGGGCTTGAAGGACATGAGCACTCCACCGTCTCCTGAGACGGCGAGGACGCGGCCGATGGCGGGATCGTAGATGATGCCGTCGGCATCGGGTTGGGCGGCGATCTTGCCAAGGGTGGCGTAGGTTTTGAGATCGAAGATGAAGATTGCGCCGTCTCCGCCGCCATCGGTGATGAAGCCGCGTCCTGCCTCGGGAACGATGGCGACACCGTGGGCGGTCTTCTGGCCCGGAATGTCGCCGAGAGTCTTGCCGGATTGGGCATCGATGACCATAGTGTGGGTGCCGCGGGGGACGAAGAGGCGATGAGTCGCGGAATCGACTGTGAGATAGTCCCATCCGCCATCGCCGCCCACGTGGAAGGTGTTTGTTACTTGCCAGTTGGTTTGGGCGATGGTGGGCAAGGAGGCTGCGAGCAGCAGGAGTGCACTGGTTAGAAGGTTCTTCATTGGCGTGATCTTAACGAATAGAGGATTAACTGGGCCTGAAGGTTTGCAAGAAATGGATTTTACTGCGGCTTGAGGTAGGAGACGAGCCGCGAATTGGCATTGCGAAGGGCGATGACCACGGATTCGGCGTTGCGCTCGGCGCCTTCGGCGCTGGTGTGGGTGTGGTCGACGGGAAAGAGTAGTGCGGTTTCTTCGGGGCCGAGGGCTTCGAGGCGGTCGGCTTCGACGCTGGCCATGTCGACGACTGGGACGCCTTGTTCGGCACCCAGCTTGTATTCATAGTCGCGGAAGCCCATGTCGCGTTCGATATGGAGCGTGCCGTCCGCATCATTCGCCCAGATGTTGCGGATGGTGACGGTGAGGAGGATGGGCGTTGCGCCTTTGGCGCGTGCGTCGGCGATGTATTTACGGATGTACCAGCCGTAGGTGTGGATGGTTTCGGTTGTCTGACCGGCGAGGGGGCCGGTAGTGAACGGTTTTGGCAGAGGGAATTCGACGGTCTCTTCCCCGATGCCCTTGACGCTGGCCCGAGCCTTTGTGTCGGTGGCGGGATTGCTGGTGCCGCCATCGTTATGGCCCATCTGGATGAGGACGTAGTCGCCGCGTTTCATCTCGGCGAGTACGTTACCCCAGAGGCCTTCGTTGTAGTAGCTGCGGCTGGAGCGTCCGGCGCGGGCGCGGTTGGCAATGTTGATTTTGTTGGTGTCGAAGTAGTGCGCGAAGTGGTCGCCCCAGCCGAGGTCGGCCTGGTTGCGCGCGGTCGAGTCGCCGACGATGAAGAGGGTCGGGAGCGCGGGGTTGAGAGGAGCGTCTTGAGCGACGCTGGTTTGGGACGGAGCGTCGGGGGTGGCAGGGGATTGGCTGAGCGCTGCGGTTGTGGTCAGGAAGATGAGAGTGAATAGTGCATGACGAGACATGAATGGATTCCTCTGCATTGGCCAGTGTAATTCCGGAGGGTCATCAGTCGGTCCTGCGAAGAACCAGGAGGGTCATATCGTCGACGGGTGGGGTGCTGGCGGTGAAGCTCTGGAGATTGGAGAGGGTACCCAGGACGGTGGCCGCTGCCGTTGGGTAGTTCTGTTGGAGGATGGTGTCGAGTAGACCCTGTTCTCCCCATTCGATACCGCGGGGATTGATGGATTCGGTGATTCCGTCGGTATAAGCGGTGAGGGTGTCGCGGACCTGGAAGGGGATGGTCTGCTGTTCGTAGGTCGAGTGTTGAAGAAGGCCGAGGACAGGGCCTCCGCATTCGAGTTTGGTGACCTGATTGTCGCGCAGAAGCAAAGGTGGGTTGTGGCCGGCGTTGACATAGGTGAGGGTTCGGGCGGTGGGATCGTAAATAAGCAAGAAGAGAGTGGCATAGCGACTTGAGGACGAGGCGTCGTAGAGCAGACGGTTGAGGTGCTGCATGACTTCGGTAGCGGAGGCTCCGCGGTGATGGATCATCAGACTGCGAAGGGAGGCGCGCAGAGTGGCCATGAGCAGTGCCGAGGAGACGCCTTTGCCGCTGACGTCTGCGACGACGCAGCAGAGGAGGCCTGCATTGGTGACGAAGATGTCGTAGTAGTCGCCGCCGACCTGTTCTGCGCTTTTGTAGCTGGCCGCGGTGTCGATGCCGGGAACGGAGGGGATGGCCTGGGGAAGAAGACGCTCCTGGACCTCGCGGGCCAGTTCAAGTTCGCGTGTCAGTTTCGAGCGGTTGACGGCCTCTTCGCTGAGGGATTGGACGAACATTGCTGATTCGAGCCCGCGACCCATCTGATTGCCGAGCTCGCGAAGAAAGCGCAGCTCGTGGCGAAGAAAGTGTTTGCCTTCGGCTTTCGAGAGGGTTGCGAAGCCTACGAGACCGGTGCGGCCTTCGAGGGGGACCAGGAGTTGGGCTCCGAGGGCTGTGAGGGTCGCGATCTCCTGAGGGGTGGCGAGAAGCTGCCATGCGTCGGGGTTCTCCTGCCGGAAAGGGGAGGGTCTTCGCTCGCGCTTCACGCGGTAGACGGTGGCGCCGCTGGCACGGAAGAACGTACCGATGGGGATGTTGGCAGGGGCACCCTGAAGGATGTAGCTAGAGTCTTTGCGAAGAAAAATATTGAAGGAGGAAAGGTGCAGGGCAGCGGAGATTTTGGCAGGTGAGGTTACGAGTAGTTCGTCGAGGGAGAGACTGCGACCGGCCTCGACAAGCAGCTCTTCGAAGAGATGGCGTGAGGCGTAGCCCCTGGGTATGAGGTGTTTCTTCAGGTAGCGGACGATCTTTTTCTTCAGCGTGAGTGGTCTTGTCGTCATAGGTTTTGGCGGAGATGTTGCGGGTATGGTGGCTGGCTCCTTCATTGAATCATGGCCGCGGTCCGGGCCGGGAGTTCAAGCGTGGGTACCGCCGTGAAGAAGAGAGCGTACAGCCAACCGAGATGCCTCCCTTGCTGTCTACGAGCGTCTACGCAAAGGAGATGAGATGAGTTCCATGCGATAGGTTGGAAGTTGGCGATCAGGCATGTTGACGCTGATGTAGTCTGACCATCGGCTAGCTTTCGGACCGGGAGGACAACCTATGTTGAGTTATGCGGAAAGCGGCACTTTGATCGTCGCTGCACTGCTGGTTTCGGTTGTGATGGTGGCGGTGTTGAATCGAGTGTGGCCCATCTCTCATCGCAAGCTGGTCAATGACGTCACGGGGTGGCAGCTGGGGATTCTTGGTACGACGTATGGGGTGATTCTCGGGTTCATGCTCTATACGGTATGGAATGATTTTCGGGCGGCTGAGATCAACGCGAACCTTGAAGCGACGTCGCTGCTGACGGTATCGCGCATTGCGGCCGGGTTGCCTTCTCCGGAGCGTGAGACGTTTCATGCGCTTGGTTTGAAGTATGCGGAGGTGGCGATGAATCAGGAGTGGCCGGCGATGCAGGTCCAGCAGGACAGCCACGCGAGTGAGCTGGTGGTTGGCGATATGTGGAAGTTGTTAACAAAGATCAAGGCTGACGGCAGCGGCGGGGGCGGTAGTGTCGACCACCTAACGAGCGCCCTCGGCGAGCTTGCGGAGAGACGGAACCTCAGAGAGCAGGAGTTGCAGACGCGGTTGCCGGCAATGTTGTGGCTTCTGTTGCTGGCGGGCGCAGGGGCGACGGTTGGGTCGGCATGCCTGCTGGGGAATGACAATCAGTGGCTTCATTATTGCCAGGTGCTGGCGTTGACGTTTGTCGTTGCGGTTACGTTGGCATCGATTGCAGATCTGGCGAGACCGTTTGAGGGCGCCGTGTCGGTGACTCCGGTCGCGTTTGAGCGGGCGCACGAGATGATGCAGCCTTGAGCGAAGTCTAGTGGCCGCCGAGGGCTTCAGGGTCAGGTCTGGCGGCTTTGTTGGGGAGCCGCATGATGAATGGCAGCGGTGACAGGCAGAGGATGACGATGGAGAGGATGAAGAAGGCGTTTTTGTAGCTGAGCATTGAGGCCTGTCGGAGCATCTGCTGGTAGGCCTGGCCGACGGCCATCTGCGATGCCTGTGCGGCGGACATGCCGCGGGAGATGAGGAGTTCCTTCATCTGATCCATGTAGAGACGATAGGGAACGCTGCCCGGAACGGAGTGGGTGGCGAGGTTTGCCTGATGGACCTGGGCGCTGCGGGCGAGATAGGTTGTGAGGAGCGCGGTGCCGGCACTGCCGCCGAGGTTGCGGGCGAAGTTGGAGAGCGAAGAGATCTGGTTCATCTTGTTGGTGGGGACGCCGACGTAGTTCAGCGTGCTGATGGGGATGAAGATGAACGGCAGACCGACGACCTGGAGCATTCGCCAGAGAGTGACGGTTCCGAAGGCGGTGTTCAGGTCGAGGCGGGTGAGGTTGTAGATGCCGGCTGCAGTGGCGATGTAGCCGAGGCAGACCATGAGGCGCGGGTCGAATTTGCCCAGAGAGCGCCCGGCGACGGCCATCATGATCATCATGACGAAGCCGGCTGGAGACAAGACCATGCCTGCGCGTTCGGCCGTGTAGCCGAGAAGGACCTGGAGATATTGGGGAATGAGAACGGTTGAGCCGAAGAGCACCATGCCGAGGATGAGTTGAAGAAAGACGGCGGTGCCGAAGTTGCGATTCTTGAGAAGTTTCAGGTCGACGATGGGGTCTGGGTGGCGCCACTCCCACCAGGCGAAGAAGATGAGGGTCGCGGCGGCGAGGATGGCGAAGGTGCGGATCATGGGATCGCCGAACCAGTCCTTTTCCTGGCCCTTGTCGAGGGTGAACTCGAGGCAGCCGACGCCCAGGGAGATGAGGCCGAGACCCATGAAGTCGACTTTGAGGTGCTTCGCTTGTTCGCGACGGCGCTTGAGATGTGGAGGGTCTTCGACCATGCGGTTGGAGAGCCAGAGTGAGAGGATGCCGACCGGGATGTTGATGAAGAAGATCCAGTGCCAGTTGAAGTTGTCGGTGATCCAGCCCCCGAGGGTGGGGCCGATGGCGGGTGCGATGACGACGGCCATGCCGTAGACGGCGAACGCCTGGCCGCGTTTTTCGACGGGAAAGGTATCGGCAAGGATGGCTTGCTCGCTGGGGGCGAGGCCTCCGCCGCCTGCGCCTTGAAGGATGCGGGCGATGATGAGCAGCGGGAGGGTGTTTGCAATGCCGCAGAGGATCGAGCAGAGGGTGAAGAGGGCGACGCAAGTCATGTAGAAGCGCTTGCGTCCGAAGCGGTCGGAGAGCCACCCGGAGATGGGCAGCACGATGGCCGAGGAGACGAGGTAGCTGGTAAGGACCCAGGTGGCCTCTTCCTGGCTGGCACCGAGGGTTCCGGCGATGTGGGGCAGGGCAACGTTGGCGATGGAGGTGTCGAGGACCTCCATAAAGGTGGCGAGAGTGACGGTGAGAGCGACCGCCCACGGGTTGTGGTGGGGCTTCCAGACGGCGGGAACTGCTGGAGCGGCCATGGTTGCGGTTGCCATATCAGTCTCCTGATATGATATCAGGAGACTGATATGACCGCTCGGGCCAGGAACGGAAAAGATCAACAGGCGGACAGACGCCGCGCTGCGCAGATGATGAAGCGCATACTTGTGCATTTTCGCGGGCAGATGGATTATTTGCTGCGTCCGGAGGGTGTGACAGCGGCGCAGTGGGCTGTGCTGAAAGCAATTCGGAACGAGCCGGTCGCCTCGGGAGCGCAACTGGCGCGGGTTTGTCATGTAACGCCGCAGTCGGCGCAGGCGTTGCTCAAAAGCCTGGAGGACGGCGGGTGGATTGTCCGGACGAAGGATACGGTGAATGACCGGATTTTGATTGCGA
Organism: uncultured Acidobacteriaceae bacterium; assembly: GCA_963798925.1. Lineage (GTDB taxonomy): Bacteria > Acidobacteriota > Terriglobia > Terriglobales > Acidobacteriaceae > Edaphobacter. The sequence goes on along the minus strand of CAWCVD010000001.1, from coordinate 28,931 downwards.
AGCTGACTGCCAGTGGGGTGAAGTTATTGGAGGCGGGCGAGAAGTTGGCTCTAGTGATTGAGAGAAGGCTTTGGGAGGGGATTCCGGACAGCGCGGTGGGAGCGTTGAATAAGACGCTGGAGCGGTGTTTAGCGAATCTCGGGGAAACTAGTTAGAGATTAGTTGGCTGGCTGCGGGAAGGCGTTTCGTTGTTTGCGGTGGCGTGGAAACGGAGGCGGACATAGTCGGCGGTCCAGTCGCCGTCGGCGTCGCGGAGGGTGGGTTCGAGCAGGGCGATTGTGTTTGCGATGGCTTGTGCTCGGTCGACCGGATTGAGCTGGTCGAGGACTCCGTTGCGGAAGGTGTTGAGCCAGGACTCCATGCCGTTGGGCAGGGGCGTGGGGCGTGGGATCAGATCAATGGATTGGATAGTGAAGCCGGAGGTTTCGAGGAGACGGCGGTAGATGTCGGGCGAGGGGTAGAAGCTGGCTGCTGCGGATTCGGCGTCGATATGGAAGGGCGCGAAGGTGGCCTGGAGCGCAGTGCGAATGGCGGCGATGTTGCCGTGTCCGCCCATCTCGGCGACAAAACGGCCGCCAGGGCGAAGGGCGCGGTGGACTCCCGCGAGCATAGCTTGTTGGCCGGAGCTGCCGGTGATCCAGTGAAGGGCGGCGTTGGAGAAGACGGCGTCGAACTGATGGTGGTATGGGAGCGCTGTGGCGTCGTGATGCTCAACATGGAGGTTGCGTTTGCGGGCAGCGGCGAGCATGGTGGGTGATGAGTCGACGCCGACGACGATGGCTCCGGTCGCGGCGAGTTCTTCGGTGAGTGCTCCGTCGCCGCAGCCTAGATCGAGGATCTCTTCGCCGGGTTGGGGGTTGAGGAGCGCAACGACACCCGAGGCGAGGTTGGCGACGAAGCGGCCGTTGATGGCGTAAGCCTTGGTGTTCCAGGTCTGTCCGGTCTTTTGTTTCGTGGCGTCCATAGAGTGATTGTGCGCCGGAGAGTGACGCGAGCGCCATGAAGATAAGAATTAATGAAAGAAGAATAAGCGGCGAGAGACTCAGGAAAAGTCTGAATAGTAAGATCTCTGCACCATGAGAAAACAGATTTGTTTGCTGCTACTGGCGGGTTCGTCTGCGAGTTTTTCAGCGGCCTGGGGCCTGGAGGCTCCGGTGCGGCACGAGTTCGTGATTAAGAACTTCAAGACAGAGAGCGGAGTAGTGCTGCCTGAAGCGCATGTCGTGTATGGGACGTATGGGCATCTGGATGCCGCGCGGGACAATGCGGTTTTGCTGCCGTCGCACTATATGGCGAAGCTGAACGGATATGAGTGGCTGATGGGGCCGGACAAGGCGCTCGATCCCGCCAAGTTGTTTTTGGTGACGACGGAGTTGTTTGGAAATGGAAGCTCGTCATCGCCCAGCAATACGCCGGAACCATTCCATGGGCCGCGGTTTCCGGTGATGACGATCCGCGACAATGTGGAGGCGGTCCACAGGCTGCTGACCGAAGAGCTGCATGTGACGCATCTGAAGGCGGTGGTTGGGTTCTCGATGGGGGCGCAGCAGGCGTTTCAGTGGGCGGTGAGCTACCCGGATTTTATGGACCGCGCCGTCGCGACTTCGGGTACGGCGAAGACGTATGGGCATGGGATTGTGCGGCTGGAGGGCGAGATCGCGGCGATTACGGCCGACGAGAAGTTCAAAGGCGGCGACTACACTGAGGAGCCGCAGACGGGGATCAATGCGTTTGGGATGGTGTGGGCGGCCTGGTTGTATTCGCCGCAGTGGTGGAGGGATGAGCTGTGGCGGACGAATGCGAAGCCTGGAACCACGTTTGAGGACGTGGTGAATCGGTTTCGGACGAGGTTTATTCCGGGCGCGGATGCGAACAATCTGATTCTGCAGATGCGGACGTGGGAGAAGCATGATGTCGGGACGACGCCTGGGTTTGGTGGCGATGAGAAGAAGGCGCTGGGATCGATCAAGGTGCCATTTCTTTACATGCCCTCGATGACGGACCAGTACTTTCCTGTGGGCGATGCGCGGTATGAAGCACAGTTTATGCATACGGTGTCGCTGCTGCCGATTCCCTCGTTGTGGGGACATCCGGCGGGCGCGGCGGCCGATCCGGCGGATGCGAAGTTTTTGAACGAGAATATTGCGAAGTTTATGGCGGGTGAGCCCGTGACGGCTGAGAAAGTCGTTCCGGCGAATTGAGTCTCTTGTCGCGGCGGGTTGTTAGCGGCTCAGAAGCTCATGCAGGACGACAGCTTCGTTGTGTTCGGTATCCTTTGCACCGTAGAGCAGCGTGGCGGGACCGCGGACTACGGCTTGTTTGAGAAGAGCAAATTGCGTGGGGTTGTGTTTCAGCTCGGCCATGTAGCGGGTCCGAAACTCCCGCCATTTGTCGGGATCATGAGCGAACCATTTGCGGAGACCGTTGCTTGGGGCAACCTCTTTCAACCACAGATCGACATGGGCCTTCTCTTTCGTGAGGCCTCGTGGCCAGAGGCGGTCGACGAGGATGCGGGTGCCGTCGGTTTTAGAAGGTGCTTCGTAGACACGCTTGAGCTGGATAGTCACGGTTGAGGCACCTCCATGTTGTGTCGGTGCTACGAGCCGTAGCCCCTGTGTTTCATTGCGGCGAGTTCCTCGTCGTTGGGCCAGGAGATGGTCAGAAGGAAGGCTGAGTCGGTTAAGGCGACTACGTCGTGCCGGATGGAGTGGCCGAGAGTAAAGAGGGTACCGGCGGGGAGATCGTGCGACTTGCCGTTGACCGACACCCTGACGCGGCCCTTCAGAACCTGGATGGAGAGTGTGCCGTCGGCGTGATGCTCTTTCATGTGCGCAGCGTTCTGCATGGAGATAAGGACGACGCGGAGGTCGTGTTTTTTGAAGAGGGTTTTGGCGTGGATGCCGGAGGGCCAGGGTTTTTTGTGTTCGGCGTCGGCCATCTCTTGTGGAAGGTCAAACTGCGCGATCTTGTCGACCATGGTGCCGTCTTGCAGGGAGGTTGTCATGGATCGCTCCTTTTTGGCCAGATAAATTTACTCTTTCCTGGGCCTTGATGCGACAGCTATAGAGCCCGACGCGAGCCTTCGCGTTGGAGGGGCTGGGTTTTTGGCGGAGGAAGTTCATATACTTGTGGTTCGTGCGGGAGACAGGTTGCGCCCTGCGGAAGAATTTTTTGGAGAGTGGCGAGTGACGACGAAGACGATAGCGGCGGCGGTTGAGTTTGCTCAGGGGAATAAAGGACGGTTTGTTGAGGAGTTGAAGGCGCTGCTAAGGATTCCTTCGATTTCGACTCTGCCGGAACATGCCGGGGACGTGCGACGGGCGGCCGAGTTTGTCGCGGCGGAGTTGAAGCGGATTGGAATGGAGAATGTGCGCTTGATCGAGACGGTCACGGAGAAGCATCCGGGCGGGCATCCGCTGGTTTATGCGGACTGGCTCCATGCGACGCCCGCGGCGGATGGGAAGCCCGCCCCCACCGTGCTTTGTTATGGGCACTACGATGTGCAGCCTGCCGAGCCGCTGGATGAGTGGAAGTCGCCTCCGTTTGAGCCCACGGAGCGAAATGGGAATCTGTATGCGCGCGGGGCTGTCGATGACAAGGGACAGATGTGGATGCACGTGAAGGCTTTGGAGTCGCTGATGACAGCGGGCGGTGGGAAGCTGCCGGTGAATGTGAGGGTGATTGTTGAAGGTGAAGAAGAGGTTGGCGGCGAAGGGATCGCGGCGTTTGTGCGGGAGCATGGGGACCAACTGAAGGCTGATGTTGCGCTGGTCTCGGATACGGAGATGTTTGCGCCGGAGCTGCCGACGCTTTGTGTCGGGCTGCGCGGGATGATCTATACGGAGATTGAGGCTCGTGGCGCGCGGACGGACCTGCACTCGGGGATGTATGGCGGGGCTGCGCCGAATCCATTTGTGGCGCTAACGCAGGTGATTGCCAGGTTGAAGGATGAGAGTGGGAAGATTTTGATTCCGGGGTTTTATGAAAAAGTGCAAAAACCCACGGATGCGGAGTTGAAGGCGTGGAAGGCTCTGCCGTTTGATGAGGAACACTACCGCGAGACGGAGGTTGGGAGTGTCTCGCTGACGGGTGAACCGGGATTCAGTGTGTTGGAGCGGACGTGGGCGCGGCCGACGCTTGATGTGCATGGAATGCCGGGTGGTTTTATTGGCGCGGGCGCAAAGACAGTGATTCCAGCGAAGGCTGTGGCCAAGGTGAGCATGCGGCTGGTCCCGGATATGACGCCGGCCGAGAGCTTTGCGAAGTACAAGGCGTATGTGGAGTCATTGACGCCGAAGGGGATTGTGCTGGAGGTTCGGTTGATCCATTCGGGCGATCCGATTGTGGTGAGCACGGATAACAAGTTTGTGAAGACTGCGACAGAGGCGATGTTTACGGTGTTCGGAAAGGAGACCGTGTTTGTGCGTGGGGGCGGGTCCATTCCGATTGTGGGGGATTTTGTGCGGGAGCTAAAGATTCCGACGGTGATGATGGGGTTTGGGCTGCCGGACGACAATCTTCACGCGCCGAACGAGAAGTTTCATCTGGCGAATTTTCATCGGGGCATTGAGTCGATTGTGCGGTTTCTGAGTGGCGTGGGCGCTTGATGGTTGCGCCCGTGCCTGCTGAGGTAGGCGGCTACGTGTTGGCTGGCGGCAAGAGCTCGCGCATGGGCCGCGACAAGGCGTTGATTGAATTGGCGGGAACCCCTCTTTTAGGTCATGCGGTAAAGAAGCTGCAGCGTGTCTGCGTGGATGTGCGTGTGCTGGGGGCCAATCCCGATTTTGCGGCCTACGCTCCGATTGTGCCGGACCTGCATCCTGACTGTGGGCCGCTGGGCGGGATAGAGGCAGCGCTTACTCACTCTGTCTTTGACTGGAATCTGTTCCTGCCGGTGGATATGCCGTTCTTGCCTTCGGCATTTTTGCACAACTGGGTCCGTCAAGCGCTCACGGCAGAGAAGAGGGGAGCGAGAGTGGCGATGTTCACAGTGGATGGTGTGCCACAGCCTACGTTTGCGATGGTTCATCGGGACGTCATCCCATTTGTAACGAGCTCCGTAGAACGAAGGGCATTTAAGCTGTATCCGGTACTGGAGCAGGCAGGCAGGGATTTAGCGGCGAAACAGGGCGTAGAGCTCGGGTTGGCATTTCGCAATTTGGCATGGAACGATCAGGCGACCTTTTCGGCGACACCCAATTTGTTTGGCCCCCGGCAAGAGGCCTGGTTGGCGACGACGGAGGCTCAGCAGGCGGCGAAACATCTCTGGTTTGCGAACTTGAATACGCCGGAGGAATTTGCGGAGGCGGAGAAACATCTCGATGCATTGGATACTTGAAAATGCTCCGATCTACTTGCCTCTAGGGCGATAGTGGGAGAATAGCTGCAGGTGAGGGCACAGACTTATGGCTGAACTGGAAGACGGAACTGAGCCGCAGAAGACTGATCCGGCAAAGCGGGACAAGAGGGATGTGGTGCAGGCGACGGACGGCGCAGAGCATGTCTCGGACGACCAGTCCAGCGCTGAGAACGAGCCCCTCACTGCGGAGGTTTCGGCAGATGTGGCGCCGACGGTTGGGGAGTTCATGGAGCAGGCGGCGCAGCAGAATGAGGCTGCGGCTGAGGCCGTGCCGGATATTAAAAACAAGCCTGGTCCATATATCTCGTTTGAGCATGTCTATAAGTCGTTCGGTGACTTTGTAGTGTTGGAGGATGTGAGTTTTTATGTTCTGCCGGGGGAGACGCTTTGCATTCTGGGGCGAAGCGGAGTGGGAAAGTCGGTGTCGTTGCAGATGCTGCTTGGTTTTCTGAAGCCTGACAAAGGAGTAATCAAGGTTGCGGGAGAGGACATCTGCTGGTTCAGCGAAAAGGAGTTGCAGGCGATCCGGCGGAAGGTAACGATGGTCTTCCAGAATGGGGCTCTCTTTGACTCGATCAGCGTGGGGGAGAATGTAGCGTTTCCGATGCGGGAACGTGGGGAGATGGCCGAGGACCAGATCCTGCAGGTGGTCAAGGGATTGCTGGAGATGGTGGGGGTGGCTGGGATGGAGAACCTTTTGCCATCTGACCTGTCGACGGGAATGAAGCGTTCCGTTGCAATAGCGCGGGCGCTGGCTGCTCAGCCAGAGGCGGTGTTATACGACGAGCCGACGACGATGGTGGATCCGCTGATGGCGCATTTGCTGGGCAGTCTGATCGAACGGCTGAAGCAGCAGTTGCATCTAACGAGCATTGTTGTGACCCACGACATGCGGCTGGCGAAAAAGCTGGCCGACCGGGTAGTTTTTTTGAACGCGGGAAAGGCGATCTTTTTCGGAACGATGGAAGAGATGGAGCGTAGCGACGACCCAATTTTGCAGGAATTTTTACAGTTGGATGAACTTGTAACTCCCGCGTGAGCAAACACGGAGCCAAAGGCCACGACCATCCCCAAGAAGGTGTACATAAAAGGTTTATGACCCCATGGGAAGAAATGATTTGCCGTATTGCCAAGCTCCGCTGCCCCAACGTATGCTGCAAATAGTACCGGTTAACTTTCTCCGAATGCACCCGTGACCAAACGGGATTTGGCGCAATACTCTGCAATGCGAGTCGTGGCTGAACTGTTGTATTTTGCAAAATTTTTTGGTCAGGAAGTGTCCTGAAGCAAGATTCAGGCATCCTACCGATATTCAGGCCCCAGGCATATTGAGTTGAAAGGCGTTCGCTATGGCGACACCGGACTATCTGCAACAGGTCTTAGTGTCAAGAAAAAATACCGGCAGTAGACGGCGTGCCTCTGTGGCCGGCGCCGGTTTGTTCCGCAGGCCCTCGATAACAAGTTCCATCTGGGCATCGATCGACATCTTGACGGTGGTCATTGCAGTGATGCTGGCGTTGCGGTTCCGTGTAATGACGCCGCCAGAGGTTTCGACCCTCAATGTTCTGCCTCATCTAATCCACTCGTCTCCAAACCTTTTGCCTTTTTATGTTGCCTGGTTCAGTTTGTGCCTGGTTTTCTTCACGCGGTCGTATGGACTTTACGGGCCGATCCAGCATCGCAGCGGGCTTCATGAACAGAGGATGACGGTCCAGGCGTCGCTGACATCCGGATTGCTTCTTTGCGGCACGCTTTATCTGTCCAATGGCGAAGCGATCTCGCGGGTGGTGGTTGCTTTGATGGTCGTCTTTACGACCGGTCTGCTTTGTCTGCGGCGCGGGTTATGGCGTGGCATGGTCTATCGACGGTTCCGGGCCGGTGTTGAGACGAGAAATGTGTTGATCGTCGGCGCGGGCCGGGTGGGACATGCGTTGCGTAACCATATTGAGTCGCTTCAGCATCTGGGTTACTGCTTCAAGGGCTTTGTGGCGCTGAGTGAGCGCGAGGCGGAGTCCGGCGGCGCAGATGTGATCGGCGATGCGCGGAATTGCCTCTCGCTCGCGAGGTCGTTGTTCGTGGACGAGATCTTTTTCTCTGTGCCGGCAGATAAGCATCTCGTAATCAGCATGGTCGAGGAAGCACGTGTGGCCGGCATTGACGTGCGGGTTGTGCCGGATCTCTACGACGGCCTGGCATGGAATGCGCGCGTGGAGTACATCGGTCAGTTTCCTACGATCCCATTACACCGGAGAGACTTCCCAATCGGCGGAATCCTTGTAAAGCGCGTGCTGGATATTACAGTTTCATCGATTGCGCTGGTCGCTGGGTTGCCGGTGATGGCTGCGATCGCAGTCGCGGTGCGGATGGACTCGCAAGGACCCGTCTTTTATAAGGCGAAGAGAATCGGTCGTAAGGGCAGGGCTTTTCCATGCTATAAGTTCCGGACTATGGTCCGCGACGCTGACAAGATGAAAGCGGATCTCGAACATATGAATGAACGAGATGGCGTTTTGTTCAAGATAGCCAACGATCCGCGGATTACGAAAGTCGGAAAGGTATTGCGGAAGTACTCGCTCGACGAACTTCCACAGTTCTACAACGTTCTGAAGGGGGATATGAGCCTGGTTGGCCCCCGTCCGCCGATGGCGTCTGAGGTGGAGCGCTATGATCTGGCGCATCTGCGCCGCCTTGATGTGCTGCCTGGGATTACAGGACTTTGGCAGGTCGAGGCCCGGCAGGATCCTTCGTTCGACAGCTACATCTCTTTGGATACAGCTTACGTTGAGAACTGGAACCTGCTGATGGATTTGAGGATTCTGGCGCGGACGGTGGGCGTGGTGTTGAGCGGGACAGGCTCCTAAGCGGTAGACTTAACAGCGTGAAGATAGCGCTCGCTCAGATCAACCCGACGGTAGGGGACTTCGCCGGAAACACCCGAAAAATAATTGAATACGCATCCCACGCCGGGGAGATGGGCGCCGAGCTTGTGGTGTTTCCAGAGCTTGCAATCTGCGGGTATCCCCCTGCTGATCTTTTGGAGAAGGCTTCGTTTATCGCTCGGGCCGAACAGGCGATAACGGAAGTTGCGGGGTGGACAGGCGGCCGGGCACGGCCGTCGATCTTGTGTGGTTCGGTGATGAGGGCGGTCTCTCCGGTGGGCAAGCAGGTAAGGAATGTGGCAGTCCTGATGGATGGGGGCAGGGTGCGCTTCGTTCAGCAGAAGATGCTTTTGCCGTTCTACGACGTATTTGACGAACAGAGATATTTCGAACCCGGAACTGAGCAGAAGCTGACGTGCGTTGAGGGCCAACCGGTGGCTATTACGATCTGCGAAGACGCCTGGAACGATAAGGGTTTCTGGCGACGGCAGATGTATCCGGTTGATCCAGTTGAGGGACTGATGTCTCAGTGGGAGTCTCGGCAAAGGGATTTTGCCCAGCAGCCACGGATCATTGTGAATATCTCTGCTTCGCCCTATTGGCAAGGCAAGCCTCAGGTTCGGCAGAGCATGCTGGCGGCGATTGCGGTGCGGCACAAAGCGTACGTCGTGATGGTGAATCAGGTTGGCGGCAATGACAGCCTGGTCTTCGATGGGTCGTCGGTTGTGATTCGTCCCGATGGCGAGGTTGCCGCACGCGCGGTCTCTTTTGCCGAAGATTTAGTCGTGTTTGACACGCAGGAGGAGGAAACTCTTCCTGTAAAGGCAGCACTAGATGGGGTTGCGGAGTTATGGAATGCGCTGGTGCTGGGAACTCGGGATTATGTGAGGAAGTGCGGATTCAGCAAGGCACTGGTCGGTTTGAGCGGAGGAATTGATTCGGCCCTGGTGGCTGCGATAGCAGTCGAAGCGCTGGGGGCAGAGAACGTTGTCGGAGTCGGAATGCCGACGGAGTACTCCTCGCTGGGTTCAATCCAAGATGCGCGCAAGCTTGCCAGAAACCTCGGGATCCGGTTTGAGCTGTTGCCCATCCACGATGTGTTCGCGAAGTTCCAGCTTGTATTGCAGCCGCTGTTTGCCGGGACCTCGTTTGGGTTGGCGGAAGAGAACCTGCAGCCACGGATTCGCGGGACCCTGTTGATGGCGCTCTCGAACAAATTTGGCGCCCTGGTTTTGACGACCGGAAACAAGAGCGAGATGGCGACGGGTTACTGCACGCTCTACGGCGACATGGTCGGCGCGTTGGCCGTGATCGGGGATGTGATGAAGACGCGGGTGTATGGACTAAGCCGCTATGTGAACCGCGTGAAGGAAGTAATTCCTACGGCGACGATCGAGAAACCGCCCTCAGCAGAACTGAGGCCGGAGCAACGAGATACAGATTCGCTGCCGCCGTATGAGGTGCTGGACCCGATTCTTGAAGCCTATGTTGAGCGGTATTGTTCCGCCGAGCAGATTGCCGAGGACCAAGGGGTTGACGTTGGGTTGGTCCGATCTGTTTTACAACTCGTGGAACGGAGCGAATATAAGCGGCAACAGGCGGCGCCGGTGCTGAAGGTAACAAAAAAATCGTTCGGAATGGGACGACGATTTCCCATTGCAGTCAAGGTTCAGGTGTAATAAGAGTGCTGCACGCGAACAAGCGGCGGCGGAGGGATGGATTCATTGAAGATTTCACGTTTGATGTTAGTAGTATTGACGACCATTTTCAACGTTACTGGCCTTGCGACAGCGCAGACCGCAACAGGAACGGCGCCTCAGGCCACTCAAGCAACTCCAGCACCAGCAGCCGCCACGCCCAAGCCACCTGCAGCTGCCCAGCAACCTGGTGCGCCATTGCAGTTGCACAACATGGGCGAGACACCTGCGGCCGATCCGTTTCCTCCGATCAATCCGAAGTACTTCACGGCGGATTCACCCAGCGTGGACACCGTGAATGCGTTTTTGAAGTCGCTTTGGGGATATGACCCTAACCGCATCTGGCGAGTTGAGGCGATCCAGAAGACCACCGCTCCAAACATGAGTAAGGTAGTCGTCTTTGTTTCGGACAAGACGCCCGGCTCCAAGGTGCAGCCGACAGCTTTCATCGTATCTCCCGATGGAAAGCATGCCATCGCGGGCGACTCGGTGATTCCGTTTGGCGCGACACCGTTTGCGGATACGCGCAAGATGCTGCAGGATCGTGCCGATGGCGCAACGCGTGGCGCGACTGGCAAGGAGTTCTTGCTGGTTGAGTTTGCCGACATGCAGTGTCCGCATTGCAAGGAGGCGCAGGGGACGATGGACCAGCTCGTGAAGGACTTCCCCAACGCTCGCCTGGTTTATCAAAGCTTTCCCATCGTCGATTTGCATCCTTTTGCGTTCAAAGCGGCGGCCTACGGATACTGCGTTCAGAAACAGAAGAACGACGCATTCTTTGCCTATTCGGCGGCGGTGTTTGAAACGCAGGATGCTCTGACAACAGAGAACGGCGACGAGACGCTGAAGAATGCCGTGACCAAGGCTGGCTTGGATCCGGCAGCCATCGACGCCTGTGCCGCGACTCCGGCGACCAAGGCTCTGGTGGATGCGTCGATCAAACTCGCGCAGGACGCAGGAGTCGAGCAGACGCCGATGCTTGCGGTAAATGGACATATGTTGCCGCTGACCGGGGTTCCGTACGAGACGCTGAAAAAGATCATCACCTACCAGGCGAGCCTGGATGGCGTGAGCACAGGAGCAACGAGCCCGGCGGTTGCCGGTCCGGCAGCGCCGAGTTTGATCAAGTAAGAACTTCTCATCCCGCGCCTGGTCGCGATCCCTCTCCGACCAGGCGCGGACCTAAACCACTGGCATCCATCACCAGCTGAACGCTCTGCCATACTCCCGGCAGTCTGAGTGTTGCCCCGCACAGTGCCCAGCCCAGGTTAAGGTGCTCCAGCGCCCTTCCGAATGCGCGCACACCGTCGACGCAGGGGCTGCCATCGTTCGGGTCGTAGCGCATTCGCCGTATGGATCCTCGTGGCAGCGTCTCCGCATCGATGATTGTTGCACCGTGCAGGTTCTTTGATTCCAACCATGTCCTAATCTCGCTGCATGGTCCACATGTTTGCGCGAGGTAAAGCCGAGCGATTGGACCATCGTGGTAAGGCCTCCATCGTGGCCGCCAGCTGTGTACGGCGGCACGGTAGTTTCGCCAGGAGTCACCGAAACGCCGTGCGAGGTCTTGTCGTTCGTCCCACTCTGCGATTCCGGCACTGTAGGCAACCGACACTGCTGCTCCCAGGGCGAGCCATCGATTGCTCAGTAAGGCGGCCCATAAGAGCATGACGAATCCGCAGGAAAGCTGCATCGGATTGGCGCAATAGCGATAGATGCCGCTGGTCACGAGTTTCTTCGGAGGGTCGTGCGGAATCGGCGTTCCCAGACCGCGCTGGGCAAACTCCATAACAGCGCTTACTCCGGGGATTGCCATCAGCAGCAGGATTTGTAGCCCGAGTTGTCTGCGCCATCCAGCCATCTGCAACAGAGGCTCCCAGCCTCTTCCGGGTCGTAGCGCGAAGACAACTTCGGGCACAAAAAACAGAAAGAACATTCCGGCGAGCATGATCTGCATCGCCGCTCTCAGGCGCAGGTGCGAACCTTCAAGTGTCCACCTTGCCAGGTATAGAGCAGGAAGGAGAACGAACGAAGCGCCGACGAGTTCTCCGACAATCCATAGCGGACCGAGATTGATCGCACTCCTGCACAACGGCATCAACACAAGATCGACTGCGATCATGACAGTCCAACACCAGCAGATCGCCAGCCGCGGAAACGCAATTGGGGGAAACGCTCCCCAAAGCAGCACCCAGCCTGCATAGAGATTGAGCGGGATGCCGGACAATCGACCGGAATCGTAGAAGGTCCACCATCCGGCACGCAGGTTCAGCCGTTGCAGCGCGAGCAAAGAGGTCATGACCCACAAGAGGCTCAGTAAGCAAGCCACAAACTGGCGCGGACGCCGGCCACGCAGCGTCCACGCGACGACGACCGCTGCCAACGGAAGGTAGAGCGCCCCGAAATAAATCAACACACCTGCGGAGAGTGAGTTTAGCAAACTCATTGGGCCCCTCTCGCCGGTGTCGCATTCGCCTCAATCAAATATCTTGCCGCTTCATGGACGGCGGCTCTTTCCCAGGGGACGAAGTACCAGGCTGGATCAAGCTGCCTCTCGAAATGAAGCTTCCACGTGACTGCCGTGTGGGTTGCGTCGATGGGCTTCCAATCCACCTCGGAACTGTCCCACTTGATCCACTGGGTGAGTTTGCTGCTATCGCTTAACGTCTGGAAGAGAAGATGACCGGAGCTACGCTCAGTCACGCGCATGATCAGATCCCCTGGAGGATCGCCTTCTGCGCCGGCGAAGTGAATCGTTCTGCTTGCGCCGATTGACAACCCCTCTCCATGTGCCTCGAGCGGCCTCGGGAAACCAATTCTCAGATATCCGGGTAGTGTTGTAACGATTCGGGGGCTCAACGATAGCGACTTCTCCACCTCGTCTGTCGACGCCGCGACGATTCTCGTGACTTCTACTGTCTGGTTACGATTTACGGTAAGCTGCGGCACCACCCCCTCGAGGCACATTGGGAGAAGAACCAGAGCTATGCAGGTGAGAGTTACGTTTCGCTTCTCACGGTGCCAGTCGACGACAAGGCCGACCAGAATTCCGACGATGTAGAACAGGGGCGAGGCGATCAGAATGCAGAGATATCCTTCCCCAAGCAGCGGAGCAACGATGAGGAGCGCCAGCGTAATTCCTTTGAGGATGCCTCCCGTGGCCGTTTGCGCCTTGGGTGTCAGCGCCAGCAGAATGGCGAGGACTGCCGGAATGCCAAGAAACATCGCTGCGCTGTGGCCCAGGTGCTTGTCGATTAGCACGCGGTAGAGAGTCGCCGCGACGGTGAAGGCGGCGACCACAGCGACCGCTCGCCACTGTGCGGGCTCAATCGTCTTCGGACTATCGTCATCGTTGGTCATAGGTTCCTTTCAGCGTTCGCCTGATGGAGAACTCAATTGCCCGGTAAGAGGTCAGCGTCGCGCAACAGCACGAGCACGCGGGTTCGAATCGGCTTCAGCACAGGAAGCTTCGCCAGGGAGAGCAGCTTCAACGTCAAGTCGAGCGCTCCGTCCGCCATGTTTCGGGTCCGTTTTTGTTTCGCCGAATTGTCGTATAGGAATAAGACGAGCAGGCCCATCTGTAGAGCCCACAGCGCAAGTGGCAGTAGCTGTTCAAGGTCCTTCGGCATCCGCTCCAGGACGATGGCTTGTCTGAAGACGTCAGTGGCCCGTCGGCGAATCTCGGTGGTCCCACGGCCAAGGCAGGACAACGGATGGTCGGGTTCGCCGGTGTATCGAAAGACAACGCCAAGGAGCTTGCGATCACTTGCCGCGAGATCGAACTTGGAATGCATCGCGGTGGCTAACCGCGTCTTCAGATCCTTACTGTTGGTGAAGACCTCCGTGCAGATGCGTTCCTGCTCGGTCTGAACGACCTCGTAGTAAGCTTGAATGATCGCCTCCTTGCTCGGGAAGTAGTAGTAGGCTGCGCTCTTCGCCACTTCGGCGCGCTCGGCGATATCCTGCATCGTGGTTGCGTCGAAGCCTTTCTCACGGAAAAGCTCCAGGGCACAGTCGAAGATGTGTCGCTGCGTTTGTTCGCCTTTGCTTGTGGGCAGTACATTTTTGAACATGGTCAAATTTTGCTCCCCCGTCATCGGACGAGTCAAGCATTTTTTTGAACTGGTTCAAATTTAGTGATTTTTGCCAATTACTTGCGGACGATATAGATGAAGCGGAGCAGAAAGAGGGTAGCCAGGAGATAGAGCATCCAGTCTCTCCGGAAGGTATGGCGGGCGCGGCCGGTAAGGAGCTGGATGAGCGCATAGCTGGTAAGGCCAAAGCTGAGGCCGTCGGCGATGGACCAGCTGAGAGGGATGGTGGCCACGGTTAGAAAGGCTGGGATGCCGATTTGGGGGTCGTCCCACTCAATGCGCGCGAGGCCGGCAGCCATCAGGGAGCCGACAAGGATGAGTGCTGGCGCGGTGGCGAAGCTGGGGATCGCTCCTACGACGGGTGTGATGAAGAGGGCAAGAAAGAAGAGAATTCCCGTGACAATGGCGGTGACGCCAGTGCGTCCGCCGGCCGCGACTCCGGCGGAGGATTCGATGTAGCTGGTCACAGTGCTGGTGCCGGTGAGCGAGCCGAGGATGGTAGAAGTCGCGTCGGCGAAGAAGATCCGGTTAAGGCGAGGGATGGTGTGGTCTTCGGCGATCAGGCCTGCTCGCTGGGTGACGGCGACGAGCGTCCCAATGTTGTCGAAGAGGTCCACGAAGAGGAAGACGAAGATGATCTCGAAGGCGCCGCGACTCAGAGCGCCCCGGATGTCGAGGTGGAAGGCCGTGGCTTTGATCGCGGTGAGGTTGTAGGGAGCAGGTTGCCAGTGGACCTGATGGCAAAGGACGCCGAGAAAGGTGATCGTGAGAACTCCGATCAGCATTGAGGCCCGGATGCGGAGGACCTGCAGGATTGCAATGAGCAGAAGCCCGACGATCGCCAGAATGGTAGGCGGAGAGTGCAGGTTGCCGAGCGTGACAGTAGTCGTGGGGCTCGAGATGATGATGCCGGCATTGCGAAATCCGATGAAGGCGATGAAGAGGCCGATGCCTCCGCCAACCGCGGCATGGAGTTGATGTGGGATAGCGCCGACGAGACGCTGGCGAATTCCGGAGAAGGTCAGTGCGAGAAAGATGACGCCCGAGAGGAAGACGGCGCCGAGCGCGGTCTGCCACGGGACGCCCATGCCTTTGACGACGGTGTAGGTGAAGTAGGCGTTGAGGCCCATGCCTGGGGCGAGCGCGAGTGGATAGTTGGCGAGCGCTCCCATCAGAATGCTGCCGAAGGCTGCACAGAGGCAGGTGGCGGCCGTGACAGCGGCAAGAGGCATACCCGTCTCGGAGAGGATGCCTGGATTGACGAAGATGATGTAGGCCATCGTGATGAAAGTGGTGAGGCCAGCAAGAATCTCGGTCCGCCAGCTGGTGGCGTGGGCAGCGAAGCCGAAGTAACGCTCGAGACGGGTGCGGATGGACATCAGGACAGGCTCCTGTTCGGCTTGAAACTTCTGGAAAACTAAAATGAATGGAGTTTGTACAGCATACCGTGTGAGGTCATTGGATGAATGCCGAGGATGTGAAGAAATTGCTTGGGCTGCGGCCGCACCCGCGTGAGGGTGGTTGGTACGTGCGCACTTATGAGGCTCCGGAGTTCGTGCGTGCTGAGGCGTTCAAGGACGGACGGTATGCCGGAGAGCGCAGGACCGGGACTGCGATCTATTACCTGCTAGAAGCGGAGACCTTCAGCGAGATGCATCGACTGCAGTCCGATGAGGTCTTTCATTTTTATGCTGGAGACGCGGTGGAGATGTTGCAGTTGAAGGAGGGCGGGGAAGGTGTCGTAGTTGTCATCGGAGACGATCTGATGCGAGGCCAGAGACCGCAGGTTGTGGTGGAGCGGGGCGTGTGGCAGGGGGCTCGGCTAGTGAATGGTGGGGACTGGTCGTTGCTGGGATGCACGGTCAGTCCCGGATTCGAGTTTGAGGACTACGAGTCCGGAGTGCGTGAAGAGCTGTGTACGGAGTGGCCGGAGTTTGCCGAGAAGATCAAGTCGCTAACGCGAGTTCCCTAACGCCCGGACATGAGAGAGATGAATTCTTGAGCTTGACAAAGCAATCCCTCAGACCGGTCCGGAGGTCAGCCGAAGACCAGACCTCGGCTAGAAACGGGATGCGAAGGTCCGAGCCTAAAGTCTCTGTTTGAAAGACTTTGCACACTTTTGACGGGAGGGGGTGCTGTTTAGTGGAAGCGGTAGGCCGCTCCGATGCTGAAGATCTGAGGGGTTAGACCGTTCGGTGGAAAACTGAACCATTGCTGGTATTCGTACTCGACCCTCGCATTGAGGCCGGGAACAATGCGGTAGTCCAATCCGACTCCAATTGCTCCGAGGTTGTAGGCGAGATTTGCTGTAGGGGTCAGTTTCCCACTGACAGCATCAATCATGTTCGGATAGTTGAAGATTCCGCGGCCGTACATGAGCTTCGCGTAGGGATTGTACCGGCCGTGACGCAGCACGTAGCGGGGACCGATCTCATAGGTGCGCTCGTAGACGCCATCGGATGAATCGGGATCGTTGAGCTGATGAAACTCTCCTTCGATGCCCACGTGATACCTGAAATCAAATGTTGTGTAGAAGCCGTAGCCCTTGAATTTCTGCGGACGGTAGTCGGTGTCTGCGAGGTTGAACATGGCGCCGATCTGCAGATCGCCAGCACTGGATGCAGTAGGGATGGCTTGTGCGTCGAGGCGAGTGGTGCTGAGGCAGATGAGCAGGAGTGCTCCCGGTATAGCCAGGAAGCTCAGTGGACCATCTGCGAGTTTTCTTAAGGTAAAGTGGTTCGTCATGCCCATCGTCTTTCTTGAATGTCCTGGTTTCTACTGTGGAGACTGGTCAATGTGGTAGTCGACGTTCACGGTGTGCTGAATGCCGTTGCTTGTCGCGGTGATAGTGATCGGATAGTTGTGGTCGAAGTATCCGTTGCCGCAACCGGTCATGGTGCCAATGGCTCCGAGAGACAGCAGAAGCAAAGCGGAGAAGGTAATGAGGCGGGTAAGCTTCTTCTGCGAGCGACGGGAGTAACGCAGACCGAGCAGCGGGAGCAGGAATAGCCCAAGCGCGACGGGAGAGATTCTTGCCGCCCAATCCTTCGGCGAGTCGGCGGAGGCGAGCTTCCGTGTTGCGACCGTCAGGGTGATGTCCATCGGACCGGCATTCTTGCCGATAGTCGACGGGTTGAACGTGTAGGTTGCCAGGATTGGACCAGAGGGGCTCGCCTGAAGCTGAACGACGCCGGGGTAGGATCCTCCGATCGGAGCGACGTGGAAGGTGAACTGACGAGTGCTGCCATAAGTTCCTTCGACCGTGCCCGTGCTGGTCAGCTGAATCGAGAAGTCCAGCGGCGTGATGAGCACTGTGGTCGAGCCGGTTGATCCGGATGCGGAGCTCGTTGTGAAGTTGACGTCGCCGCTGTAGACCGCGGTGATGACGTTGGTGCCTACCGGAAGCGTGGTGGAAGAGTAGGTGGCGACGCCGTTCGTCAGGGTCACGGTTCCCAGTGGAGTGCCGTTATCGAAGAAGTTGACGGTTCCTGTTGGAGTGCCTGTGGTTGTCGAAGCGACGGTGGCGGTGAGCGTCACATTCAAGCCGTAAGGAATGGTAGTTGCGCTCAGCGTTGTCGTTGTGCCGGTCGGTGCCTTCGTAATGGATAGGGTGCCGTTCTGGACAACCTGAGTGTAGTCTCCGAGGTCCGTTCCGCTGACTGCCGGGACGATCGGGTACTGGCCAACAGTAGACAGTGTGGCGGCAGTGGTGGCAAAGGTTTCGGTGAAGGTGTCACCGTTCTGCATGCCGGTTACGCTGCCGGTGAAGGTGGGATTCGGCGTGCCATAGAGGCGGGTGGAGTTGTTGGCCTCTACCGTTAGTACTGCTTGTGTAACGTTGATCATTACAGTCTTGGTCGCGCTGGTGTAGTCGGAGGTGTCAGTCGGAGTGAAAGTGGCGGACAAGATCTGGTTGGAGCCAACCATGAGAACGGCGCCGGCTGCAGGAGTGTAAACGAACGAGCCGGGGACAGATGTGGTGGCATCAAGCTGGATGGCCGACAGAGGAGTGCCGTAGACGATGCTTGATGGTGCAGGCCAGCTGATGACAGGGTTGGCCTGGCTGACTGCGATCTGCACGGTCTTGGTTGCTGTTGTGTAGTCGCTGGTGTCGGTTGGAGTAAAGGTGACCGAAAGAGTATCGGTGCCTGCCGGAGGAACGCTGCCAAAAGTGGGGCTATAGGTGAACGAACCAGCGACCGGAACGGTTGCATCGAGTTGCGTGCCGTTGAGGGCAGTACCGTAGACGATGCCTGCAGGCGTGGGCCAGGTGATGATCGGCGTGGCCTGGCTGACCGAGATCTGCACGGTCTTGGTGGCTGTCGTGTAGTTGCTCGTGTCGGTTGGGGTGAAGGTGACGGTGAGGGTGTCGGTACCGGCCGGCAGGATTGCTCCAGCTGCAGGTGTGTAGATCAGAGATCCTGGGACAGAACTGGTGGCGTTGAGTTGCGCACCAGAGAGTGCCGTGCCGTAGGTGATGCCGGCAGGAGGCGCCCAGGTGATGACCGGTGTTGCCTGGTTGACCGTGATTTGAACGGTCGCCGTGGCGTTCTTGTAGTCGGTGGTGTCGGTTGGGGTGAAGGTGACCGAGAGGGTGTCGGTGCCCGCAGCAGGAATTGTGCCTGCGGCTGGGCTATAGACGAAGGTTCCGGGAACGGAAGCCGTCGCATCAAGCTGTGTACCGGAGAGTGCGGTGCCGTAGGTGATGGTCGCGGGTGCGGTCCAGGTGATGACGGGAGCAGCCTGGTTGACGGTCAGTTGCACCGTTGCGCTGGTGGTCTTGTAGTTACTCGTATCCGTCGGGGTGAAGGTAACGGAGAGAGTGTCGGTACCCGCGGTTGGGATCGTGCCCGCGGCCGGGCTATAGATGAAGGTGCCTGAGACCGAGGCTGTGGCATCGAGTTGAGTGCTGGAGAGGGCGGTGCCGTAGGTGATGTTCGCAGGAGGAGCCCACGTGATGACCGGTGTTGCTTGTGCGACGGCAAGTTGAACGCTTGCCGTAGTGGAGGTGTAGTTCGTGGTGTCAGTTGGGGTGAAGGTGACCGAGAGAGTGTCGGTGCCCGCGGGTGGGATTGAGCCGGCGGCGGGGCTATAGACGAAGGTTCCGGGAACGGAAGCTGTCGCATCAAGCTGCGTACCGGAGAGTGCGGTGCCATAGGTGATGCCCGCTGGAGGAGTCCAGGTGACGATGGGGGTGGCCTGGTTGACGGTCAACTGTACGGTGGCTGTCGCGGACACATAATTCGCTGAGTCGGTGGGAGTGAACGTAACTGAGAGAACGTGATTTCCCGCAGCCAGAACGTTGCCTGCCGCCGGCAAGTAAACAAACAAACCAGGAACGGATGCAGTTGCGTTAAGTTGGGTGTTGGATAGAGCAGTTCCATAAGTGATGCTGCCCGGGTTAGCCCACGTAATGATTGGCGTGGCCTGGCTGACCGAGATCTGCACGGTCTTGGTGGCTGTTGTGTAGTTGCTCGAGTCAGTTGGTGTGAAGGTGACGGAGAGAGTGTCGGTACCCGCGGCCGGGATCGTGCCTGCGGCCGGGGTGTAGACGAAGGTGCCGGGGACCGAGGCTGTTGCGTCGAGCTGGACGCCGGAGAGCGCCGTGCCGTAGGTGATGCCCGCCGGCGGGGCCCAGGTGATGACGGGCGTAGCCTGACTGACTGTGATCTGTACGGTAGCGGATGCGTTCTTATAGTTCGTGGTGTCGGTTGGGGTGAAGGTCACGGAGAGAGTGTCGGTCCCCGCGGCCGGAACCGTGCCTGCGGCTGGGGTGTAGACGAAGGTGCCGGGGACCGATGCTGTTGCATTGAGCTGGGTGCCGGAGAGTGCTGTGCCGTAGGTGATAGCCGCCGGCGGAGCCCAGGTGATGACGGGCGCAGCCTGATTGACGGTCAGCTGTACGGTAGCGGTTGCGTTCTTGTAGTTCGTGGTGTCGGTGGGAGTGAAGGTGACGGAGAGGGTGTCGGTCCCTGCGGCTGGGATCGTGCCTGCGGCTGGGCTATAGACGAAGCTACCAGGAACCGAAGCCGTTGCGTCGAGCTGGGTACCGGAGAGCGCCGTACCGTAGGTGATACCCGCTGGCGGAGCCCAGGTGATGACGGGCGCAGCCTGAGTGACGGTCAGCTGCACGGTAGCGGTTGCGCT
The DNA here is from genome assembly GCA_963798925.1 of uncultured Acidobacteriaceae bacterium. Classification (GTDB taxonomy): domain Bacteria; phylum Acidobacteriota; class Terriglobia; order Terriglobales; family Acidobacteriaceae; genus Edaphobacter. The sequence continues at coordinate 8,755 of CAWCVD010000001.1, read as the reverse complement.
CTTATAGTTCGTGGTGTCGGTGGGTGTGAAGGTGACGGAGAGAGTGTCGGTACCTGCGGCTGGGATTGTGCCTATGGCTGGGGTGTAAACGAAGGTGCCTGGGACCGATGCCGTCGCGTCAAGCTGAGTACCAGAGAGCGCCGTGCCGTAGGTGATGGCCGCTGGCGGAGCCCATGTGATGACGGGTGTAGCCTGATTAACTGTGAGCTGTACAGTAGCAGTTGCATTCTTGTAGTTCGTGGTGTCGGAGGGAGTGAAGGTGACCGAGAGAGTGTCGGTGCCTGCGGCTGGGACCGTGCCTGCGGCTGGGCTATAGACGAAGGTGCCAGGGACCGAGGCCGTTGCATTGAGTTGGGTACCGGAGAGTGCTGTGCCGTACGTGATAGCGGCCGGCGGAGCCCATGTGATGACGGGCGCAGCCTGATTGACGGTCAGTTGTATGGTAGCCGTGGCGTTCTTATAGTTTGTGGTGTCTGTCGGAGTGAAGGTAACGGAGAGGGTGTCAGTGCCCGCGGTTGGGATCGTGCCTGCGGCCGGGTTATAGACGAAGGTGCCGGGGACCGAAGCTGTTGCATTGAGCTGGGTGCCGGAGAGCGCCGTTCCATAGGTGATGCTGGCCGGCGGAGCCCAGGTGATGACGGGTGTACCCTGCGAAACCGAGATCTGAACAGTCTGAGTGGCAGTGGTGTAGTTGCTTGTGTCGGTAGGCGTAAAGGTGACCGAGAGGGTGTCGGTGCCCGCAGCAGGAATTGTGCCTGCGGCTGGGCTATAGACGAAGGTACCCGGGACCGATGCGGTGGCATTGAGCTGAAGATTGGAGAGTGCCGTTCCGTAAGTGATGCTTGCGGGTGGCGCCCAAGTAATCACTGGTGCCGCCTGGTTCACAGTAACTTGTACTGTCTTCACCGCCGTGCTGTAGTCGGCGGTATCGGTTGGGGTGAAGGTGGCGGAGAGGGTCTGGGCGCCTGCGGGCAGGATGGTACCTGCCACCGGCGTGTAGGTGAAGGTGCCGGCGATGGTGGAAGTGGCGTTCAACTGGGCAGCGCCGAGGCCTGTCCCGTAGGTGAGCGAAGCGGGGGTCCAGGTGATGGTGGAGCTGGTTGAGGCCGGGGTGATGGTGAGGGTGCCGTTCTGGCGCTGACGGTGTAGTTGGCGAGGTTCGTGCCCGTTGCGCTTGGGGTGATGGGGTAGGTGCCGGCGACCGAGGCGATCGTCGCGGTGGTCGCGAAGCTCTCGGTGAAGGTGTCGCCGTTGACCGCGCCGGTGAAGGTTCCGGTGAAGGTTGGGTTGGGGGTGTTGTAGGGCCGGGAGGCGTTGGCCGCGGTCAGGGTGAGGGTGGCCTTATTGACCGTGAGGGTGGCGGTGACGGTCTGGGGGGCGTAGTCGGCGGTATCGGTTGGGGTGAAGGTGGCGGAGAGGGTCTGGGCGCCTGCGGGCAGGATCGTCACCGAGACTGGCGTGTAGGTGAAGGTTCCGGCGATGGTGGAAGTGGCGTTCAACTGGGCAGCGCCGAGGCCTGTCCCGTAGGTGAGCGAGCGGGGGTCCAGGTGATGGTGGAGCTGGTTGAGGCCGGGGTGATGGTGAGGGTGCCGTTCTGGCGCTGACGGTGTAGTTGGCGAGGTTCGTGCCCGTTGCGCTTGGCGTGATCGGGTAGGTGCCGGCGACCGAGGCGATCGTCGCGGTGGTCGCGAAGCTCTCGGTGAAGGTGTCGCCGTTGACCGCGCCGGTCAAGGTTCCGGTGAAGGTTGGGTTGGGGGTGTTGTAGGGCCGGGAGGCGTTGGCCGCGGTCAGGGTGAGGGTGGCCTTATTGACCGTGAGGGTGGCGGTGACGGTCTGGGGCGAGTAGTCGGCGGTATCGGTTGGGGTGAAGGTGGCGGAGAGGGTCTGGGCGCCTGCGGGCAGGATCGCACCGGGGCTGGCGTGTAGGTGAAGGTGCCGGCGATGGTGGAAGTGGCGTTCAACTGGGCAGCGCCGAGGCCTGTCCCGTAGGTGAGCGAAGCGGGGGTCCAGGTGATGGTGGAGCTGGTTGAGGCCGGGGTGATGGTGAGGGTGCCGTTCGTGGCGCTGACGGTGTAGTTGGCGAGGTTCGTGCCCGTTGCGCTTGGGGTGATGGGGTAGGTGCCGGCGACCGAGGCGATCGTCGCGGTGGTGGCGAAGCTCTCGGTGAAGGTGTCGCCGTTGACCGCGCCACTCAAGGTTCCGGTGAAGGTTGGGTTGGGGGTGTTGTAGGGCCGGGAGGCGTTGGCCGCGGTCAGGGTGAGGGTGGCCTTATTGACCGTGAGGGTGGCGGTGACGGTCTGGGGCGAGTAGTCGGCGGTATCGGTTGGGGTGAAGGTGGCGGAGAGGGTCTGGGCGCCTGCGGGCAGGATCGCACCGAGGGCTGGCGTGTAGGTGAAGGTGCCGGCGATGGTGGAAGTGGCGTTCAACTGGGCAGCGCCGAGGCCTGTCCCGTAGGTGAGCGAAGCGGGGGTCCAGGTGATGGTGGAGCTGGTTGAGGCCGGGGTGATGGTGAGGGTGCCGTTGCTGGCGCTGACGGTGTAGTTGGCGAGGTTCGTTCCCGTTGCGCTTGGCGTGATGGGGTAGGTGCCGGCGACCGAGGCGATCGTCGCGGTGGTGGCGAAGCTCTCGGTGAAGGTGTCGCCGTTGACCGCGCCGGTGAAGGTTCCGGTGAAGGTTGGGTTGGGGGTGTTGTAGGGCCGGGAGGCGTTGGCCGCGGTCAGGGTGAGGGTGGCCTTATTGACCGTGAGGGTGGCGGTGACGGTCTGGGGGGCGTAGTCGGCGGTATCGGTTGGGGTGAAGGTGGCGGAGAGGGTCTGGGCGCCTGCGGGCAGGATCGCACCGAGGGCTGGCGTGTAGGTGAAGGTTCCGGCGATGGTGGAAGTGGCGTTCAACTGGGCAGCGCCGAGGCCTGTTCCGTAGGTGAGCGAAGCGGGGGTCCAGGTGATGGTGGAGCTGGTTGAGGCCGGGGTGATGGTGAGGGTGCCGTTGCTGGCGCTGACGGTGTAGTTGGCGAGGTTCGTGCCCGTTGCGCTTGGGGTGATGGGGTAGGTGCCGGCGACCGAGGCGATCGTCGCGGTGGTGGCGAAGCTCTCGGTGAAGGTGTCGCCGTTGACCGCGCCGGTGAAGGTTCCGGTGAAGGTTGGGTTGGGGGTGTTGTAGGGCCGGGAGGCGTTGGCCGCGGTCAGGGTGAGGGTGGCCTTATTGACCGTGAGGGTGGCGGTGACGGTCTGGGGGGGTAGTCGGCGGTATCGGTTGGGGTGAAGGTGGCGGAGAGGGTCTGGGCGCCTGCGGGCAGGATCGCACCGAGGGCTGGCGTGTAGGTGAAGGTTCCGGCGATGGTGGAAGTGGCGTTCAACTGGGCAGCGCCGAGGCCGGTTCCGTAGGTGAGCGAAGCGGGGGTCCAGGTGATGGTGGAGCTGGTTGAGGCCGGGGTGATGGTGAGGGTGCCGTTGCGTGGCGCTGACGGTGTAGTTGGCGAGGTTCGTGCCCGTTGCGCTTGGGGTGATGGGGTAGGTGCCGGCGACCGAGGCGATCGTCGCGGTGGTCGCGAAGCTCTCGGTGAAGGTGTCGCCGTTGACCGCGCCGGTGAAGGTTCCGGTGAAGGTTGGGTTGGGGGTGTTGTAGGGCCGGGAGGCGTTGGCCGCGGTCAGGGTGAGGGTGGCCTTATTGACCGTGAGGGTGGCGGTGACGGTCTGGGGGGAGTAGTCGGCGGTATCGGTTGGGGTGAAGGTGGCGGAGAGGGTCTGGGCGCCTGCGGGCAGGATCGCACCGAGGGCTGGCGTGTAGGTGAAGGTGCCGGCGATGGTGGAAGTGGCGTTCAACTGGGCAGCGCCGAGGCCTGTCCCGTAGGTGAGGGCAGCGGGGGTCCAGGTGATGGTGGAGCTGGTTGAGGCCGGGGTGATGGTGAGGGTGCCGTTGCGTGGCGCTGACGGTGTAGTTGGCGAGGTTCGTTCCCGTTGCGCTTGGCGTGATGGGGTAGGTGCCGGCGACCGAGGCGATCGTCGCGGTGGTCGCGAAGCTCTCGGTGAAGGTGTCGCCGTTGACCGCGCCACTCAAGGTTCCGGTGAAGGTTGGGTTGGGGGTGTTGTAGGGCCGGGAGGCGTTGGCCGCGGTCAGGGTGAGGGTGGCCTTATTGACCGTGAGGGTGGCGGTGACGGTCTGGGGGGGTAGTCGGCGGTATCGGTTGGGGTGAAGGTGGCGGAGAGGGTCTGGGCGCCTGCGGGCAGGATCGCACCGAGGGCTGGCGTGTAGGTGAAGGTTCCGGCGATGGTGGAAGTGGCGTTCAACTGGGCAGCGCCGAGGCCTGTTCCGTAGGTGAGCGCAGCGGGGGTCCAGGTGATGGTGGAGCTGGTTGAGGCCGGGGTGATGGTGAGGGTGCCGTTCGTGGCGCTGACGGTGTAGTTGGCGAGGTTCGTGCCCGTTGCGCTTGGGGTGATGGGGTAGGTGCCGGCGACCGAGGCGATCGTCGCGGTGGTCGCGAAGCTCTCGGTGAAGGTGTCGCCGTTGACCGCGCCGCTCAAGGTTCCGGTGAAGGTTGGGTTGGGGGTGTTGTAGGGCCGGGAGGCGTTGGCCGCGGTCAGGGTGAGGGTGGCCTTATTGACCGTGAGGGTGGCGGTGACGGTCTGGGGGGCGTAGTCGGCGGTATCGGTTGGGGTGAAGGTGGCGGAGAGGGTCTGGGCGCCTGCGGGCAGGATCGCACCGAGGGCTGGCGTGTAGGTGAAGGTTCCGGCGATGGTGGAAGTGGCGTTCAACTGGGCAGCGCCGAGGCCTGTTCCGTAGGTGAGGGCAGCGGGGGTCCAGGTGATGGTGGAGCTGGTTGAGGCCGGGGTGATGGTGAGGGTGCCGTTCGTGGCGCTGACGGTGTAGTTGGCGAGGTTCGTGCCCGTTGCGCTTGGGGTGATGGGGTAGGTGCCGGCGACCGAGGCGATCGTCGCGGTGGTCGCGAAGCTCTCGGTGAAGGTGTCGCCGTTGACCGCGCCACTCAAGGTTCCGGTGAAGGTTGGGTTGGGGGTGTTGTAGGGCCGGGAGGCGTTGGCCGCGGTCAGGGTGAGGGTGGCCTTATTGACCGTGAGGGTGGCGGTGACGGTCTGGGGGGCGTAGTCGGCGGTATCGGTTGGGGTGAAGGTGGCCGAGAGGGTCTGGGCGCCTGCGGGCAGGATCGCACCGAGGGCTGGCGTGTAGGTGAAGGTGCCGGCGATGGTGGAAGTGGCGTTCAACTGGGCAGCGCCGAGGCCTGTTCCGTAGGTGAGGGCAGCGGGGGTCCAGGTGATGGTGGAGCTGGTTGAGGCCGGGGTGATGGTGAGGGTGCCGTTCGTGGCGCTGACGGTGTAGTTGGCGAGGTTCGTGCCCGTTGCGCTTGGGGTGATGGGGTAGGTGCCGGCGACCGAGGCGATCGTCGCGGTGGTCGCGAAGCTCTCGGTGAAGGTGTCGCCGTTGACCGCGCCGCTCAAGGTTCCGGTGAAGGTTGGGTTGGGGGTGTTGTAGGGCCGGGAGGCGTTGGCCGCGGTCAGGGTGAGGGTGGCCTTATTGACCGTGAGGGTGGCGGTGACGGTCTGGGGGGCGTAGTCGGCGGTATCGGTTGGGGTGAAGGTGGCGGAGAGGGTCTGGGCGCCTGCGGGCAGGATCGCACCGGGGCTGGCGTGTAGGTGAAGGTGCCGGCGATGGTGGAAGTGGCGTTCAACTGGGCAGCGCCGAGGCCTGTCCCGTAGGTGAGGGCAGCGGGGGTCCAGGTGATGGTGGAGCTGGTTGAGGCCGGGGTGATGGTGAGGGTGCCGTTCGTGGCGCTGACGGTGTAGTTGGCGAGGTTCGTTCCCGTTGCGCTTGGGGTGATGGGGTAGGTGCCGGCGACCGAGGCGATCGTCGCGGTGGTCGCGAAGCTCTCGGTGAAGGTGTCGCCGTTGACCGCGCCACTCAAGGTTCCGGTGAAGGTTGGGTTGGGGGTGTTGTAGGGCCGGGAGGCGTTGGCCGCGGTCAGGGTGAGGGTGGCCTTATTGACCGTGAGGGTGGCGGTGACGGTCTGGGGGGCGTAGTCGGCGGTATCGGTTGGGGTGAAGGTGGCCGAGAGGGTCTGGGCGCCTGCGGGCAGGATGGCACCGGGGCTGGGGTGTAGGTGAAGGTTCCGGCGATGGTGGAAGTGGCGTTCAACTGGGCAGCGCCGAGGCCTGTCCCGTAGGTGAGGGCAGCGGGGGTCCAGGTGATGGTGGAGCTGGTTGAGGCCGGGGTGATGGTGAGGGTGCCGTTCGTGGCGCTGACGGTGTAGTTGGCGAGGTTCGTGCCCGTTGCGCGTGGGCGTGATGGGGTAGGTGCCGGCGACCGAGGCGATCGTCGCGGTGGTCGCGAAGCTCTCGGTGAAGGTGTCGCCGTTGACCGCGCCGGTCAAGGTTCCGGTGAAGGTTGGGTTGGGGGTGTTGTAGGGCCGGGAGGCGTTGGCCGCGGTCAGGGTGAGGGTGGCCTTATTGACCGTGAGGGTGGCGGTGACGGTCTGGGGGGCGTAGTCGGCGGTATCGGTTGGGGTGAAGGTGGCGGAGAGGGTCTGGGCGCCTGCGGGCAGGATGGCACCGAGGGCTGGGGTGTAGGTGAAGGTGCCGGCGATGGTGGAAGTGGCGTTCAACTGGGCAGCGCCGAGGCCTGTCCCGTAGGTGAGCGCAGCGGGGGTCCAGGTGATGGTGGAGCTGGTTGAGGCCGGGGTGATGGTGAGGGTGCCGTTCGTGGCGCTGACGGTGTAGTTGGCGAGGTTCGTGCCCGTTGCGCTTGGGGTGATGGGGTAGGTGCCGGCGACCGAGGCGATCGTCGCGGTGGTCGCGAAGCTCTCGGTGAAGGTGTCGCCGTTGACCGCGCCGGTCAAGGTTCCGGTGAAGGTTGGGTTGGGGGTGTTGTAGGGCCGGGAGGCGTTGGCCGCGGTCAGGGTGAGGGTGGCCTTATTGACCGTGAGGGTGGCGGTGACGGTCTGGGGGGCGTAGTCGGCGGTATCGGTTGGGGTGAAGGTGGCGGAGAGGGTCTGGGCGCCTGCGGGCAGGATCGCACCGAGGGCTGGGGTGTAGGTGAAGGTTCCGGCGATGGTGGAAGTGGCGTTCAACTGGGCAGCGCCGAGGCCTGTCCCGTAGGTGAGGGCAGCGGGGGTCCAGGTGATGGTGGAGCTGGTTGAGGCCGGGGTGATGGTGAGGGTGCCGTTCGTGGCGCTGACGGTGTAGTTGGCGAGGTTCGTGCCCGTTGCGCTTGGGGTGATGGGGTAGGTGCCGGCGACCGAGGCGATCGTCGCGGTGGTCGCGAAGCTCTCGGTGAAGGTGTCGCCGTTGACCGCGCCGGTCAAGGTTCCGGTGAAGGTTGGGTTGGGGGTGTTGTAGGGCCGGGAGGCGTTGGCCGCGGTCAGGGTGAGGGTGGCCTTATTGACCGTGAGGGTGGCGGTGACGGTCTGGGGGGCGTAGTCGGCGGTATCGGTTGGGGTGAAGGTGGCGGAGAGGGTCTGGGCGCCTGCGGGCAGGATGGTTCCCGCGACTGGCGTGTAGGTGAAGGTGCCGGCGATGGTGGAAGTGGCGTTCAACTGGGCAGCGCCGAGGCCTGTTCCGTAGGTGAGGACAGCGGGGGTCCAGGTGATGGTGGAGCTGGTTGAGGCCGGGGTGATGGTGAGGGTGCCGTTCGTGGCGCTGACGGTGTAGTTGGCGAGGTTCGTGCCCGTTGCGCTTGGGGTGATGGGGTAGGTGCCGGCGACCGAGGCGATCGTCGCGGTGGTCGCGAAGCTCTCGGTGAAGGTGTCGCCGTTGACCGCGCCGCTCAAGGTTCCGGTGAAGGTTGGGTTGGGGGTGTTGTAGGGCCGGGAGGCGTTGGCCGCGGTCAGGGTGAGGGTGGCCTTATTGACCGTGAGGGTGGCGGTGACGGTCTGGGGGGCGTAGTCGGCGGTATCGGTTGGGGTGAAGGTGGCCGAGAGGGTCTGGGCGCCTGCGGGCAGGATGGTTCCCGCGACCGGGGTGTAGGTGAAGGTGCCGGCGATGGTGGAAGTGGCGTTCAACTGGGCAGCGCCGAGGCCTGTCCCGTAGGTGAGGGCAGCGGGGGTCCAGGTGATGGTGGAGCTGGTTGAGGCCGGGGTGATGGTGAGGGTGCCGTTCGTGGCGCTGACGGTGTAGTTGGCGAGGTTCGTGCCCGTTGCGCTTGGGGTGATGGGGTAGGTGCCGGCGACCGAGGCGATCGTCGCGGTGGTCGCGAAGCTCTCGGTGAAGGTGTCGCCGTTGACCGCGCCGGTGAAGGTTCCGGTGAAGGTTGGGTTGGGGGTGTTGTAGGGCCGGGAGGCGTTGGCCGCGGTCAGGGTGAGGGTGGCCTTATTGACCGTGAGGGTGGCGGTGACGGTCTGGGGGGCGTAGTCGGCGGTATCGGTTGGGGTGAAGGTGGCCGAGAGGGTCTGGGCGCCTGCGGGCAGGATGGTTCCGGCGGCTGGGGTGTAGGTGAAGGTGCCGGCGATGGTGGAAGTGGCGTTCAACTGGGCAGCGCCGAGGCCTGTCCCGTAGGTGAGGGCAGCGGGGGTCCAGGTGATGGTGGAGCTGGTTGAGGCCGGGGTGATGGTGAGGGTGCCGTTCGTGGCGCTGACGGTGTAGTTGGCGAGGTTCGTGCCCGTTGCGCTTGGCGTGATCGGGTAGGTGCCGGCGACCGAGGCGATCGTCGCGGTGGTCGCGAAGCTCTCGGTGAAGGTGTCGCCGTTGACCGCGCCGGTCAAGGTTCCGGTGAAGGTTGGGTTGGGGGTGTTGTAGGGCCGGGAGGCGTTGGC